>CAWFQX010000001.1:0-64294 GCA_963818075.1 uncultured Gammaproteobacteria bacterium
GAGCAGATTGATGCCGCGGCCCGCATCCTCGCGCTCGCCGCCCGTCCGCTCGTCATCGCGGGCGGCGGCGCGCGCCACGCCGCCGCCGAGCTGCACCGGCTGGTCGAACTGCTGGATTCTCCGCTGGTGACGACGGCGGCCGGCAAGGGCGTGCTTGCCGAAAGCCATCCGGCGAACTTCGGCACCTCTCTGCCCTACCGGCCCATACAACAATTGATCGCCGACGCGGATGCCGTGCTCGCAGTGGGCACTGAGCTCGGCGAGACCGACATGTATTTCACCACCAAACTTCCGCTCGGCGGCGTGCTCGTCCGCATCGACGTCGATGCGGCGAAGCTATCGGACCAGTACGCGGCCGATGTGCGCATCTGGTCCGACGCCCGCACTGCCTTGCAATCCATCAATCAGGCGTTGGCGGGCCGGTTGCAGGATGCGCCGACACGCTCCGGATGGCGCACTGCCATCGGCGGTTTCGCCAAGATCCGCGCCGAAATCGACGGCAGCTTGGATTCGAAGGCGCGGGCGCAGTGGAGCGCGCTGCGCGCCATCAAGGCCGCGCTGCCGCGGGACGGCGTCGTGTTCAGCGACATGACGCAGATCGCGTATTTCGGCAATTACGCCTATCCGGTCGAAAGTCCCGGACAATGGTTTCATCCTTCCGGCTACGGCACCTTGGGATTCGCGATGCCGGCGGCGCTCGGCGCCAAGATCTCGAGCCCCGCGCGCGCAATCATTGCGCTTGCGGGCGACTTTGGCTTGCAATTCACCCTTGCAGAATTGATGACGGCGGTCGAAACGGGCTTAAGCCTGCCGATCGTGGTATGGAACAATTCGGCGCTGGGTCAGATCCGCGACGACATGGTTGCCGCCGGCATTGCGCAACTCGGTGTCATCGCACGCAATCCCGACTTCGTCGCGCTGGCCTTGGCCTGCGGCGCGCAAAGTTGCCGGGTGCACGACCCGGCCGCACTCACCGCGGCGATTCGCGCCGCCCTCATGCATGCCGGACCCACGTTGATCGAAGTGGTGGCCTCGAGCTTCGACGCTGGGAGCCTGTCTGAGCATTCCGCGTGAGCCGCGTCTTGCTATGATTGCGCTCGAGGCCGGCACGAACGGCACATCGCTCCACAAACGACCAGGGGATACCATGAAACTCACGACGGGCCGCATCGCGGCGCTCGCAGCGACGCTGCTGACGCTACCGGCATTCGCCGCCGAACAGATCAAAGTGGTCGAAAGGCCGGTCGGCGAGACCACGGTGGATCTCGGACCCAAGGGCGATTCCGTCGGCGACCTGCTGGTGTTCGCCAACGGCGTATTCGACGCCGCCAACAAGACGCAGGTGGGCTCGGATCAGGGCTACTGCGTGCGCACCGTCGTCGGCAAGAGCTGGGAGTGCAACTGGACGCTGATATTGAAGGCCGGCCAGATCACGGTCGAAGGACCCTTCATGGACGAAGGCGATTCGCTGTTCGCCGTCACCGGAGGCACGGGCAAGTACGCGGGCGCCAAGGGCAGCATGAAACTGCATCCGCGCGACGCCAAGTCGACGAGCTACGACTTCACCTACGATCTACTGTAGTGGCCTACACGCCCGATCACTGCCTGCGCAGCCGCCAGGACTTCCCGGCGCTCGTGAAGAATCCCAGCCTCGCCTTCCTCGACGGACCGGGCGGCAGCCAGGTGCCGCGCGTCGTGGTCGACGCCGTCGCCGACGTCTACGCCTCGTGCAACGTGAACACGCACGGCAATTTCGAATTGTCGCGCGAGGTGGACCGGCGCATGCAGGCGGCGCGCAGCGTGGTCGCCGCCTTTCTCGGCGCGGAAGGCGGCTCGTGCATATCGTTCGGTCAAAACATGACCACGCTCAACTACGCCTTGAGCGCCGCAATCGGCCGCACCCTGCGCGAAGGCGACGAGGTGCTCATCACCCAGCTAGACCACGAGGCAAACCGCGGTCCTTGGGCCGGCCTCGCGCAGCGCGGTGCCGTGGTGCGCGAAGTGGGTCTGCTGGAATCCGGTGAATTGGACGCCGCCGACATGGCCGCCAAGATCACCCCGCGCACCAAGCTCCTCGCCATCGGCGCGTCGGCGAATTCGCTCGGAACGGTCAACGACATAGCACTCGCGCGGCGCCTTACGCGGGAGGTGGGAGCGCTGCTCATCGTCGACGCCGTGCATTACGCGCCGCATTTCCCCGTCGACGTGCAGGCGCTCGGCGCGGACTTTCTGCTCTGCTCAGGCTACAAATTCTACGGACCGCACGTCGGGGTTCTGTATTCACGGCCGGGCGCCCTTGATGCCCTGCCGACCGATCGCTTGAGCGTTCAGGATCCTTCCGCTCCGTACCGTATCGAAACCGGCACGTTGAATCACGCCGCAATCGACGGCGTGCGCGCGGCGGTGGAATACATCGCGAGCTGGGGCAGCGGGACCTCGCTGCGCGAGCGGATCGTCGACGCCATGACGCACATTTCCGCGTATGAGCACACCCTTGCCAAGCACTACTATGATGCCGCACGCCGCCTCCCCGGCGTCCGCGTCTGGGGACCGGACTTTGCCGCCGGCCGCAAACGCGCGCCGACGGTATCGATCACGCTCGACAAAGTCACCGCCGCAGAAGCCGCCGGCGCTCTCGGAAACCACGGCATTTGTGTGTGGGACGGCGATTTCTACGCGGCGCGGGCGGTGCAGGTGTTGGGTCTCGCCGATCGCGGCGGCCTGCTCCGCACCGGAATCTCCATGTACAACACCCGCGATGAGTTGAACCGCCTGCTGGCGGCGTTGGCGACGCTCGTGTAGCGCAGCGGTTAATTGCCGCGCGCGGCCGCGAGTCGTTCGACGAGGTGCACGGCGAGCCGCTCCGCGTGGCCGCGCAGCTCGGCCGCCGCCGTCGCCTCCCAATGGTCGGCGCGCAGCATCGGTCCGAGATAGTAAAGGTGTTGGCTCGCTTGGTCCCGCGAATCAACGCAGGCTCCATACCGGCCCGTGCGCAGACCGAGACTCAGTGGATCTTCCGACACCAAGCGGGCCTCCCGCAGTGAATTCAACAGCGGGTCGATCGAGCGCCCGAGCGCGTAGTCGGGACCCGTGGCATTCACCACCAAATCCACCGTCAGCACGCGCGGCTCGCCGCGCCCGCGGGGACGCCACGAAACCCGCAATTGCTCGCCGGCCGCAGTGATCGATTCGATGCGCCCGCCATGCACCTGCAACCTCCCGGTGCGCCGCAGAGACGCGATGCGCGCAGCCAACGGCGGCGGCAGCCGGTGCCTGTGTATGTCCCAATGCGCCTGCAGGTGCCGCACGAAACGCCGCTGCTCGGGCAGGGGCAGACGCCGCCACAGGGTCGGCGCCAAATGGCGAATGAAGGTCACCACCTCGCGCCAATCGCCGCCCCTGCGCTCGACCTCGCGGCTGAGGTCGCGCGTCATGGCGAGCACCCGCCGCAGCGAATCCGCGCAGCCTAAGATCGCCTCGCCATCGCCGCTCAAGGCTGTCGGCCGAAACTCCGTCTGCGGCAGAGGCACCAAGCCGCGCCGCGAAATCGTGTGCAGCATCGGCGCGCGCCCCGCATCGCGGGTCAATGTCATGGCGGCATCGACCATGGTCAGGCCATTACCGACGATCAGTACCGAGCTCCCCGCCGGAAGCGTCTGCGGCAGTTCCCAAGGATCGTGCCGATACGACTTGTGATCGCGGATTGGGACGGCCCACGGCAGCAGCGCCGCGGGCGGATTCCCCAGCGCCAGGATCACGAGGTCCGCCAGAATCGCCGGGCGATTCAAGAACTGAGCCGCGAGCGGCTTGTCCGCGCCGTGCGATGTGATGCCGCGAACTTCGTCGAAGACGCGCACCAAGCGGATATGCGCAGGCGCCGCGCGTTCGGCCTGCGACAAGAAGTCCTGCAGATAATCGCCGTACAACGCGCGCGGCAGGAAATCCTCGCCCCCGGCGTCCGGCGCGCGCAGTTGCGCAAAGCGTAGAAATTGCGATGGATCGCGCGAGTCGGCGGACAGGCGCGCCGCCGGCACATTGAGAAGATAGGGAAACTCGCGTGCGGCGTACGCCACGCCGCGCCCCATCGTGGCTCCCCGCTCCACCAGCACGATATCGGTCGCGTCGGGCGGCGGCTGCCGCAACAGGCGGGCGGCCAGCACCGTGCCGCTGAATCCGGCTCCCACGATCACTATGGTATTTGGCATAATCGCTAACATTCTGCCGAATTCGTGGTCAAATAGAGCATCGAAATCCAGCGAGGGGCAGGCCTATGCGACCCAGCAAATTGACCTATTACGCGGACTTCGTAGTCTATCCCGCAGTCATCGTTGGCCTGGCGGCGGTCGGGTTGATCCATGGCGCTTGGCGCAATCGCGCCGAGTGGCTGTGTGCCGAGGTCGTCGGATTCGTCATCTGGACGCTGTTGGAGTACGTCCTGCACCGCTCGGTGCTGCACAGGAAGACCTACTTCGCACCCATGCACGGCGAGCACCACGCCGCGCCGTTGGCGTACATTGGAACGCCGGCGTGGGTGAGCGTGTCGGTGCTGAGCGCGTGCGTCCTGCTGCCGGTCTGGCGGTGGCTGGGATTCGACGTGGCCGACGGCCTCACCGTCGGGGTGATGGCGGGCTATTGGTGGTACGGAGTCGTACATCACGTCATCCATCATCATGCGAATAAAGCTTCGCCTTCGTATTTCAACGACCTGCGCGCCTGGCACATGCGCCACCACTACTCGCCGAAGAGCGGCAATTTCGGCGTCACCACCTCGGTATGGGACCGTGTATTCGGCACCGCCATCAGCGTTCGCGACAAGGCCGTGGTATCGCAGTGAACGCACAGGCGGCAACCGGCAATCCGATGGGCACCGACGGCTTCGAGTTCGTCGAATACGCGGCGCCCGATCCGGACTTGCTGCGGCGGTTGTTCGAGAGCATGGGGTTGCGCGCAGTGGCGCGGCACCGCTCGAAGAACGTGACCCTGCACAATCAAGGCGATATCAATTTCATCATCAACGCGGAGCACGATAGCTTCGCGCAAAAGTTCGCGCGCGCGCATGGACCGTGCGCCTGCGCGATGGCATTCCGCGTCGCCGACGCGCGCTTCGCCTACTCACGCGCGCTGGAATTGGGAGCGAAGCCGGGACCCGCGACGGCTGGACCGATGGAACTCAACATCCCGTCGATCGAAGGAATCGGCGGCAGTTTGATCTATCTCGTCGACCGCTATGGCGAGCGCACGATTTACGACGTGGATTTCGTGCCCGTGGCCGGTGCCGCGCCGGCGGGAGCCGCGGAGCCGCGGGCGGCGGATCCGGTCGGACTCACGCGCATCGATCACCTGACCCATAACGTCAGACGCGGCAACATGAACCTTTGGGCCGGCTTCTATGAAAAATTGTTCAACTTCAGGGAAATCCGCTACTTCAGCATCGAGGGGAAGCAGACTGGGTTGTTTTCGCGCGCCCTGACTTCGCCCTGCGGCAAGATCCGCATTCCGATCAACGAGAGTCAGGACGACAAGAGTCAGATCGAGGAATACCTCAACGAATACAAGGGTGAGGGCATCCAGCACATCGCGCTAGGGACGGATGATATTTATCGCACCGTAGACGCCCTGCGCAGGCGCGGCGTTGAATTCCAGGACACGCCCGCCACCTATTATGAAGGCATCGATGCGCGCGTCGGCGGCCATAGCGAGTCCTTGAGCGAACTGAAGCGGCGCAGCGTGCTGATCGACGGCAATGCCGCCAGCGGCATTCTGCTGCAAATATTCACGAAGAACGCCATCGGGCCGATCTTTTTCGAGATCATCCAGCGCAAAGGCAACGAGGGCTTCGGCGAAGGAAATTTTCAAGCCCTGTTCGAATCCATAGAGCTCGACCAAAAACGCCGCGGCGTCATCTAATCGCCCTACCGGGGCACGGGCTAAGGGCGTTGAACTTCGCCCAAGCGCCCATATCTAACCTGCCATGGTCAATTCGACCTCTCGGGGGCTCCTTATGCGAAGACTATTAGTTGCAGCAACCCTGGCCGCAGCCGTCACTTTCGGCATCGTGGCCACCTCGGTGGCGTTCGCCGATAGCGACCCCACCATGGATCAGATCTATACCGCGGCAGCCGCCGGTCATCTGGATCAAGCCCAACAAATGATCACCCAGGTGCTGGCCGATCACCCGACCAGCGCCAAGGCGCACTACGTGCAGGCCGAACTGTACGCCCGGGAAGGCAAGACCACCCTCGCGCGCGCGGAGCTCGGCACCGCTGAACAGTTGAAGCCTGGGCTGCCCTTTGCCAGTCCCCGCGCGGTGCAAGAGCTGCAGTCGCAGCTTGGAATCAGAGCGGGCGACAACGGCACCGGCGGCATCCGGAGCGTGCCCGCGGCGCCGCGATTTCCGTGGGGTACCGTACTGATTCTGGCGGCCGTCGTCGGCATCCTGCTGATGGTATTCCGCCGGCGCAGCTCCTACGTCCAATATCCTGCTGCGGGGCCCGGCGTGGGTGGCGCGCCCGGAACCTACGGGCCCGGCGGCTATGGCCCCGCCCCGATGGGCGGCGGCGGAATGGGCTCCGGCATCGCGGGCGGACTTGCCTCCGGGCTCGCGGTGGGTGCCGGCGTGGTGGCCGGCGAAGAGCTGGCTCACCACTTCCTGGATGGCGGTCGCGGCGGCGGCGTGATTCCCCCGGCTGAGGCGGGCGAGTCAGGCCTCGGTAATGGCGACATGGGCGGCTCCGACTTTGGCGTGAACGACCCCGGCTCCGGCTGGGATGAC
This sequence comes from uncultured Gammaproteobacteria bacterium, assembly GCA_963818075.1. Taxonomy (GTDB): domain Bacteria; phylum Pseudomonadota; class Gammaproteobacteria; order Steroidobacterales; family Steroidobacteraceae; genus Bog-1198. The sequence continues at coordinate 6,773 of CAWFQX010000001.1, forward strand.
GGCGGCGGCGGATCGGATGGCGGCGGCGGCGACTGGAGCTAGCAGCCTGCGCTCACGTACCGCGGCCGACGGCGGCCGCCACCGCATCGTGCAGGGCCTTCATGCCGAAGGAGATATCCTGCACGATGCCGTCGACGAAAAAGGTTGGGGTCGCGCGAATGTGGCTGCGGCGCGCACCCTCGATGTGCTCGCGGACTTTCTGCAAGTAAATGTGGTCGTCCATCTCCGCCTTGTAGCGCGCCATATCCAGGCCTAGACCCGCCGCGTAGCGATACAGATCCTTGTCCTTGAGATGCGCCTGGTTCTGGAACAGCACATCATGCATGGGCCAGAATTTCCCCTGCGCCGCAGCCGCCTCCGACGCCTCAGCCGCCATCAAGGCGTGGGGATGCGCTTCCTGCAAGGGAAAGTGCCGAAACACGAAACGTATTCTGTTCGGAAAACGCTCGAGCAGCAGCATCGGCGTGGTCGCCGCCACTTTGCAGCTCGGGCACTCGAAATCGCCATACTCGACGATGGTGACTCGCGCGTGCTCTGAGCCCAGCATGTGGTCGGTGGGTTCCAGCGCAACCGCCAGGCTGGGGGGTGAGTTTGGGCTCATGAGCGGGCTCCTTGGATCACTGGCCCTGCGCGGGCAATTCAACGGGTCGGATTTTCACACGAATGACACTCGATCTGCGCAGCAGCTGCAACTCGCCTTCGCGCCCGATCCAATCGGCGTCGAGCAGGCGCTGCAGGCTGTCTATTCCGTCGACCGGCGTCGCGTCGAGCGCAATCATGCGGTCGCCGGCCTCGACGCCGGCCCGCGCCGCCGGGCTGCCCGACACCACTTCCAAGACATGCACCGCCCGGTTTCCGGGCAGGTTGAAATGCCGTACGACCCGCGTCGCAATCGGCACCGTGGCTCCCGAGACGCCGATATAGGCACGGCGCACCCGGCCGTGTGCGAACAACTGCGCGATGACCCATTTCGCAGTGTTGATTCCCGTGGCAAAGCAAATCGCCTGCGCCTGCGGGATCATCGCGGTGTTGACGCCGATGACCCGTCCCTTCGAGTCGACCAGCGGTCCGCCGGAATTTCCCGGATTGAGTGCGGCATCGGTTTGAATCACGTCGTGCATCAGTCTGCCGGAGGTCGCACGCAAGGTGCGGCCGAGCGCCGAAATCACGCCCGTGGTCACGGTCTTCGAGTAGCCGAGCGGATTGCCGATGGCGATCGCCACCTGTCCGACTCTCAAGGCCGCCGAATCGCCGAACTCCACGTATGGCAGCGCACCCGGCGACCCGATCCGCAGCACCGCCAAGTCCGAATCCGGGTCATTGCCGACGAGATCGGCGCTGAACCGCGCATCGTCGTTCAACCTTACGCTGATCTCTTCGGATCCCTGCACGACATGGCTGTTCGTCAGCAAGTAGCCGTCGGGCGTAAACAGGAATCCCGAACCGCTGCCGCGCACCGGGCGGCGCGTGCCCGGCGCGGCCCGTGGCGCCGCGCTGCTGCCCGCCCCCGCGCCGGCGCCGGCGCCGTGGACGACTTCAATGAAGGTCACCGCGGGCGACACCCGCTCCAACGCGCCGATCACCGCACCGGAATATGCGTCGAGCAATCCGGCATCGTGCTGCGAGGTCTCCTCGCCGGCGTTGTCGTTGGCAACCCACTGCGGCAGCAGCATCTTTCAGCTCAGTATGATTTTCGGCTGCGCGGCGGCGCAGCCTTCCACGATGAGACGGTTGACGCGACGTACGAAGGTTGCCGGGTCGTCCAATTCGCCGCCCTCTGCCAGCATTGCCTGGTCGTAGAGCACATGCGCCAGATCGCCGAAGCCGGCGTCATCGGCCGCATCCTTGAGGCGCTGAACCAGGGGATGCTTCGGATTCAATTCGAGAATCGGCAGGGTGGCAAACGGATTCTTCTGGCCTGCCTGCTTGAGAATGCGGCCCATCCGCAAGCTCACGCCGAATTCTCCAGCGACCAGAACCGCGGGCGAATCGGTGAGGCGGGCGGATACTTGCGCGCCGGCGATTTTGCCGGACAGAACCTTGCCCAGCCGCTCCGTCGTGTCTTTGAAGGTCGACTCTGCAGCCGCCTTCTCCGGCGTTTCAATGGCTGACGCGACATCGGCCGCGCTGCTCGCCACATTGGCCAGCTTCTTGCCCTCGAATTCATGCAGATGGGACGCAACCCACTCGTCGATGCGATCGATGAGCAGCAGCACCTCGATCCCCTTGGCGCGGAATCCTTCCAGATGCGGACTGTTGCGGGCGGCGGCCAGCGTATCGGCAGTCAGAAAGTAAATCGCCTTTTGGTCGGGCTGCATCCGCGACACGTATTGGCCGAGCGTAACCTCGGGCGCATCACCGTCGGCGGCGGTGGAATGAAAACGCAGCAGCTTGGCGATGCGATCTTTCTGACCCGGGTCCTCGATGATGCCTTCCTTCAGCACGACGCCGAAGGTCTGCCAGAACTCCGCGTATTCCTGCGGCTTGTTCGCCGCCAAGTCCTCGAGCAAATCGAGCGAACGCTTGACCAGCGCGGACTTGATCTTCTCGACGGTGCGGTTGTTCTGCAGCAGCTCGCGCGACACGTTCAGGGGCAGATCGGCGGTGTCGACCAGGCCGCGCATGAACCTAAGGTACGGCGGCAGCAATTCAGCGGCCTTATCCATGATGAATACGCGCTTGACGTATAGCTGCACGCCGCCCTTCTGCTCGCGCTCGAATAAGTCGAATGGCGCGCGCTTGGGCAGATACAGCAGGGAGGTATATTCGATATTGCCCTCGACCTTATTGTGCGCCCACGCACGGGCGTCCTCGGAATCGTGGGTGATGTGCTTGTAGAAGGCCTGGTAGTCCTCATCTTTAAGTTCGGATTTCGGGCGCGTCCAGAACGCCTTGGCCTGGTTGACGGTCTCTTCCTTCTCGCCCGATTTCAAGATGACGGGCAGGCTCAGATGATCCGAGTACTTGCGCACCAATCGGCTCAAGGTGGCCGGTTCCAGAAATTCCTTGTCCTCGTCGCGCAGATGCAATATCACTTCGGTGCCGCGATCCGGCTTGCCGTCCGCTTGAATCTGGTACTGTCCCTCGCCGTCCGAATCCCAGCGCACCGCGGGCGCATCGCTGCGCTTGGTGAGCACGGTGACCTTGTCGGCGACGATGAACGCCGAATAGAAGCCCACGCCGAACTGACCGATGAGCTGCGCGTCCTTGGCGGAATCGCCGCTCAAGCTCTCCAGGAACCGCTTGGTGCCGGAACTTGCGATCGTGCCGAGGTTGTCGATCACCTCGGCTTCGCTCATGCCGATGCCGTTGTCCTTGATCGACAAGGTACCCGCCGCTGCATCCGGCGCCAGCGTCACCGCGAGCGGCTCCGCGCCCATGAGATCGGGCTTGGCGAGCGCCTCGAAGCGCAGCTTCTCGCAGGCGTCGGACGCGTTGGAGATGAGCTCGCGCAGGAAAATTTCCTTGTGCGAATAGAGCGAGTGGATTACCAATCGCAGGACTTGCTTGGTTTCGGCTTGGAACTCTTTGATCTGCGGCTGTGTTTCGGTCGTCATGGCCTTTACAATCTGTTTGTTATACGGGTACTTGCAGCGGGCGCCTTGACGTGAAATGGGGCCGCTGCTCAATTCTTCAAGACAACTCGGCGCGTCTTAAGTCCGCATATCGGGGTCGCAACAACATCCATGGCGAGAACCGGCACCAATCGGGCTGTCTGGGCGGCGCTGACCGGCAACTTGCTGGTCGCCGCCTCGAAATTCGTGGCCGCCGCGGTCACGGGCTCGGCCGCCATGCTGAGCGAGGCGGTGCATTCGCTGGTCGACACGGTCAACGAGCTATTACTGCTGTACGGAATCGCGCGCTCCGCCCGGCCGGCAGACCGGGTGCACCCCTTGGGCTATGGCCGAGAGCTCTACTTTTGGAGCTTCGTGGTCGCGTTGCTGATCTTTGCCCTGGGTGCGGGCGTCTCGCTGTACGAGGGCGTGGATCGCTGGCTGCATCCCGTTCCCATCGAGCACCCCGTCGTGATTTTCATTGTGTTGGGCGTCTCGCTCGCCTTCGAGAGCGCATCCTGGCTGGTCGGGATGCGTGCGTTCCGCGCCGCCAAGCGCTCCCTGGGCTGGTGGGAAGCGTTTCGCCGCTCAAAGGATCCCCCGACCTTCATCGTGGTATTCGAGGACTCTGCAGCCATTCTCGGCATCGCCGCGGCGGCCGGCGGCACGCTGGCGGCGCTGCTCAGCGGGGACACGCGCTGGGACGGTGCGGCCTCGGTCGCCATTGCGGTCATTTTGGCGGGAGTCGCGGGGTTGCTGGCGCGCGAATCGAAGGGCCTTCTGATTGGCGAGCGCGCCGATCCCACTTTAAGCGACGCCATCCTGCGTACGGCGTCCAGTATCGCGGGCGTGTGCCGCGCCAACAGCATCGTGACCGTGCAGCTCGCGCCGCACAATGTGATAGCGACATTGAGCCTGGATTTCTTCGACTACCTGCGCGCTCCGGATATCGAGCGGGCCGTGGTCGACCTGGAAGCGCGGGTTCGCAGCGCTTACCCTGAAGTGTCGGCGCTGTTCGTGAAGCCGCAAAGCGTGCTGGTGGCGGCGGAGCGTCTGCGGGATGGCAGCGTGACGCCGGACGGCCCTGCGGAAATCGGCGACGGCTGAAGCCGACGCCGTGCTATGGCCAGCCGGCCCGCGGGTCGAAGCTAAACTCGCCTTTCATACGCTCGTACGCCGCCTTCGCTTGGGCAGTGGCGGCCGCCGGCGTGACCAGCTTGATGACGACGATCTGATCGCCGCCGGGAGCGCCGGGAAATCCGCGCCCACGCAACCGCAGTTTCTGCCCGGACTGTGCCCCCGCAGGGACGGTCAATTCGACCTTGCCGCCCAGCGTGGGCACTGCCACCTTCGCTCCCAGCGCGGCCTCCCACGGGGCCAGGGGTAATTCGATCAGTACGTCCCTGCCTTGCAGGGTGTACAGCGGATGCGGCCGCAGCCTGATGCGGAATATCAGCGACGAGCCGCCGCCGCCCGCGATGCGCAGCGACTGGCCATCGCTGACGCCGGGCGGGATTTGCACGTCAACGGAGCGTGAGCGGCCATTCTCGTTGAGCATGACGCGGCGCTTGGTGCCCGCAAAGGCTTCTTCCACCGTGACCTCCAGGTAGCCCGCATCCGCGTCGGGCGGCGGCCCCCCCGCAGCGCCGCCAAATAAGCTGGAGAAGAAGTCGCTGAAGCCATTGAGATCGGAAAACCGTTGGCTGTCCGAGTGCCCGAAACGCTGCGACCAGTCCGGCGGGGGCCGGAACTGCTGGCCCGGACGGTAGTCTCGCCCCAGCTGATCGTAGGCTGCGCGTTTCTCCGGATCGCGCAAGACCTCGTAAGCCTCCTGCACCTCCTTGAATTTATTCTCGGCGTTCCTTTCCTTGCTGACGTCGGGGTGGAATTTTCGCGCCAGTTTGCGATAGGCGCGCTTCACCTCGTCCGCGGCGGCGCTGCGCGTTACCCCAAGAACTTCGTAATAATCCTTATATTGCATGCCCTACCTTTGAGACATTATTCCTAGAGATTACCAGCATATAGCCGAGTGTGTCCGTGCAGTGGTCACAGCGGAGGCATCTCGCCGCCGGCCGCCGGCGCGCCCTCCTTGAAATCGTCGGGGATGTCCCGACCTAAGCTTGAGCCGCGCTACCATATTGCGGCCATTTCCCCCAAGTAAAGGCCATGAAACGCATTTTCCTGTTCCTGGTGACGAACCTGGCCGTCCTGGCCCTGCTCACGCTGGTGATTTTCATCATCCAGCGCGTGTTCGGGGTTCAACTGACGGGAGGCGGCCTCGGCGGGCTGTTGGTGTTTGCCGCGATTTGCGGCTTCGGCGGTGCACTCATCTCCCTGGCGCTGTCGAAATGGACCGCCAAGCGCATGATGGGCGTGCGCCTGATCACTACGCCGCAATCGGACCTGGAGGGCTGGCTGATCGCCACGATCAAGCGGCTGGCCGATCAGGTGCACATCGGCATGCCGGAAGTCGGCATATTCGACGCCGCCGAAATGAATGCCTTTGCCACCGGCGCGCGGCGCAACGCGGCGTTGGTGGCCGTGAGCAGCGGCCTGCTGCGCGGCATGTCCCGCCCGCAGATCGAAGCGGTATTGGGTCACGAAATCAGCCATGTGGCAAACGGTGATATGGTTACTCTCGCGTTGCTGCAAGGTGTGCTAAATACGTTCGTCATATTTCTCGCGCGAATCATTGGTAGCATCGTCGATCGGGCACTGTTCAAGAACGACAGGCAAGAGTCGGGAATCGGATTTTTTCTCACGACCCTCGCGGCGCAGATCGTACTGGGAATATTCGCAAGCATGATCGTCAGTTGGTATTCGCGGCGGCGCGAGTACCGCGCGGACCGGGGCGGTGCCAATCTTGCCGGGACCGGTAAAATGATCGAGGCGCTCGAGGTGTTGAAGCGTAGTCAAGGGGAACCGATGCCGCCGCAAATGCAAGCCTTCGGAATCAACACCGGCAGCACGGGCGGCTTCTTGCGCCTGTTCATGACCCATCCGCCGCTCGATGAACGGATCGCGGCATTACAATCACAGGAACTATAGATGACCCCAGAAACTGAAATCGCAGTGGAACCGCCGACCGTCGAGCGAGTGGGCCGGGAACTGTCGCGCTGGTTCGGCAACAGCGATTTTACGACGCGCAGCATCGAGCCCTCGAGCCATCGGGACGCAAGCAAGCGCGTCGATTGGGCGCGGGTCATGCCCTTCCTCTTGATGCACGCCGCCTGTCTCGCGGTGATCTGGGTGGGGTTCAGCTGGGTGGCATTGTCGGTCACGCTGGCGCTCTACATACTGCGCATGTTCGCGATCACGGGTTTCTATCATCGCTATTTTTCCCACCGCAGCTTCAAGACTTCGCGCGTCGGTCAGTTCATTTTCGGATTGCTGGGCGCCTCGGCCGTGCAGCGCGGACCGATCTGGTGGGCGGCACACCATCGTCACCACCACGTCTACTCGGACAAGCCGGATGACGTGCACTCGCCGGTGCAGCACGGTTTTTTTTGGAGCCACATGGGCTGGTTCATGTCGCACAAGCACTTCGCCGCGGACCTGTCGCGCGTGAAAGATCTGCTCAAATATCCCGAGCTGCGCTTCCTGGATCGATTCGACATCGTGGTGCCGACACTGCTCGGCGTCGGCGTCTTTTTGCTCGGTGTGTTGCTGAAGCACGTCGCGCCGGGTTTGGGCACCAGCGGGTGGCAGATGCTGGTGTGGGGATTCTTCATCTCGACCGTGGCCGTTTATCACGGCACTTACACCATCAATTCGTTGTCGCACGTGTTCGGCCGCCAGCGCTACAAGACGGGCGATGCCAGCCGCAATAACGTGTGGTTGGCCATCATCACGCTGGGAGAGGGTTGGCACAACAATCACCACCACTACCCGGCATCCGTGCGGCAGGGCTTTTATTGGTGGGAATTCGACATCACTTTCTACATGCTGAAGCTGATGTCGTTCTTCGGCCTGATTTGGGACTTGAAGCCCGTGCCGGCGGCGGTGCGGGAAGGGGGCGTCAAACGCTTCTGAGACGCCATCTCACCCACCCTTGCCACCGTCCATGCCGCGGCCGCCCGATCTTAGGACTTTAGGCGAGCTCAAGGCCGCCGTCGGCGAGGGGGCCTGGCTCGAGGCTGCGGAGGCCGTGGCCCCGTATCTCACCGACTTTCGCCGTCTGTACCATGGCGCCACTCCCCTGGTGCTGCTGCCCCGCGATGTGGCCGGCGTCGCGCAAATCCTGCGGATTTGCGAGCGCGAGTCGGTGGCGGTCGTACCGCATGGCGGCAACACAAGCTACTGCGGCGGCGCCACGCCCGACGAAGCGGGCTCGCAGATCGTCTTGTCCCTGCGCCGGCTGAATCGCGTCCGGCAGGTCGACGCCGCGAACTATTCGATGATCATCGAGGCTGGCTGCACACTGGCCGAGGCTCAGGGTGCCGCGCGCGAAGCCGAGCGCCTCTTTCCATTGAGCTTGGGCTCCGAAGGGACGGCTCAGATCGGCGGGAATTTGTCGACCAATGCCGGAGGCACCGCAGTGCTGCGCTACGGCATGATGCGCGATCTGGTGCTGGGTCTCGAGGTGGTGCTCGCCGACGGCCGGGTTCTGCACAGTCTCAAGAGCCTGCGCAAGGACAACACCGGCTACGACGTTAAATCCTTGTTCATCGGTGCCGAAGGCACGCTCGGCGTCATTACCGCCGCGTGCCTGAAACTGTTCCCGCAGCCGGCCGACACGGCAACGGCGTTGGTGGGCATCGACACCCCGCAGCATGCCCTGGATCTGCTGGCTCGCCTGCGCACCGCGGCCGGGGATCAAGTGACCTCGTTCGAACTGATGCCACGCCTGGCCGTGGAGTTGACCGTGAAGCTTGTGCCGGGGGTCGCCGATCCCCTGGAGCAGAATACCCCGTGGTACCTCCTCATCGAGCTCTCCTCGCCGAATCCGCGGCAGGAATTGACCAACCTATTGACCGCGACCCTCGAGGATGCCGCTGCGGGCGGCACGATCAGGGACGCCATGCTCGCAACCTCGATCGCCCAGGCTCAAGCCATGTGGAAGTTGCGCGAAACGGTGCCGGAGGCGCAGCGCCGCTACGGCGCGAGCCTCAAGCACGATGTGTCGGTGCCGGTCTCGGCGATCCCGACGCTCATCGAGGAGGGTTCTGCGCTGGTGCGCCGTCTTGCCCCCGAGGGCGATGTCATCGCGTACGGCCATGCCGGCGACGGCAACCTGCATTTCAATGTGAGCCAGCGGCCCGAGTCCGATATCAAGAGTTTCGTCGCGCGCGGGCCCGTGCTCGAGCTTGCGATGTTCGATCTGGTCGAGAGCCTCGGCGGCAGCATCAGCGCCGAGCATGGCATCGGCCGGCTCAAGGCCGCGGAATTTGCACGCCGCGCCGACCCGGTGGAACTTGCGGTCATGCACGAATTGAAGCGCGCGCTCGACCCGAAGGGGATCTTAAATCCAGGCAAGGTGCTGTGCGTACCTTGAACCTTCCGGTTCGAACTGCCCGCCTCAATCTGCGCGAGTTCGTCAAATCCGACTTTCGGGCGGTGTACGCCTATTCGTCCGATCCCCGGGTCACGCGTTACCTGTTCTTCGGCCCCCGCGACGAGGACAACACCACCGACTATCTCGAAGGACTACTGGCCTCGCAACTCGAGCGCCCGCGGACCCGCTTCGAGCTTGCGGTCGAGGAAATCGCATCGGGACGCGTGATTGGGGCGTGCGACCTGTCGTTCATCGACGGCAACGTGGTGGATTTGGGATACATGTTGGCCCTCGATGTTTGGGGCAAGGGATTTGCGACCGAGGTTGCTCTGGCCCTCATCGACGCGGCTTTTTTCGATCTGCGCGCCGATCGGGTGATTTCGACCGTCGACGTCAACAACCGCGCCTCGATTCGAGTGCTGGAGAAAATCGGCATGCGTTGGGAGGCGGTGTATCGCAAGCATCGCCGCGCCAAGAACCGCTGGTGGGATTGCCACCTTTTCGTGCTGCCGCGCGAGGTGTGGGAAGCGACGCGGGCCGATACCGCCCCTTGACGGGCGCAGTACGCTTAAGCCCCGCTACTTTGGCGGTTGCCCGTCCTCTTTGTCCTCCGCGGCGGCCTGCTCGCGCGCGCGCTGCGCCGCCCGCCGCAATACCGCGTCGTCCGGCAGTCCTGCGCGGCCGCTGCTGCGCAGGGTCAAGAGGCCGCCGACTATGGCGCCGATCGCGAGAACGATGATGATGATGGCCTTTATCAAGAGATTATGCCCCGTCGCTACCCGTCAGCCGAATCAAGCCCTCTTGCGCGGCGCTGGCAACCAGCCGTCCGTCGCGCGCAAACACGCTGCCGCGCGTAAAGCCGCGCGCGCCCGAGGCGCTCGGGCTGTCGATGGCGTACAGCAGCCAGTCATCCACGCGGACGCTGCGATGAAACCACATCGCGTGATCGATGCTGGCGATCACGAGTTTTGGAGAGATCATCGAGATGCCGTGCGGCTTCAAGGCCGTGTCCAGCAGATGGAAGTCGGACACATATGCCAGCAGGCTGCGATGCAGAGCCTCGTCGTCCCCGAGCTTGTCCACCGCCCGAAACCAGATGTACTTGAGCGGCGCCGATTTTTCCCGGCGCAGCCGGTCGAGCGGCTGCACGGGCCGAAACTCGAAGGGCCGCTTTTGTTCGAGGATCCGGCGCGCCGCCGCAGGCAATTGGTCCGCCATGCCGCGATAGTGGGATTCCATGTCGGTCAGGGACTCGGGCGGCGGCACGTCCGGTATCGATGTTTGATGGTCGAGCCCAGTCTCCGGCTGTTGGAAGGAGGCCGACATATTGAAGATCTGCCGCCCATGTTGAATGGCGACCACCCGCCGCGACGAAAAGTGCTTGCCGTCCAGCGCCCGGTCCACCTCGTAGACGATGGGGGAATTGAAATCACCGCGGCGCAGGAAATATGCGTGCAGCGAGTGGACCGTGCGATCTTCCGCCGTTGCGGTGGCCGCGACCAGAGCCTGACCCAGCACCTGGCCGCCAAAAACCTGCGGACTGCCGATGTCGCGGCTTTCGCCGCGAAACAGGTTCATTTCGAGCCTTTCGAGAGTCATCACCTTGATCAGATCGTCGAGCAGCTGATTCATCAAATGCCGCCCGAATGCGCGTCGGATTCGACTGCCGCAACCCCCAGGCGTTTCTGCATGATGGGACTCGTGGTGGTGTACTGCAGGAACTGCCGCTTTTCGGGGAACAAGTGATGTTGGATGGCGAATGCAGCGAGCGCCGCTTCATGGAAGCCGCTCAGGATGAGCTTCTTCTTGCCGGGATAGGTGTTGATGTCGCCGATGGCGAAGATCCCCGGGACGCTGGTCTGAAATTTTTCCGTATCCACCTTGAGAGCGCGCCTTTCGAGTTCCATGCCCCAATCGGCGATGGGTCCCAACTTCGGATGCAGTCCGTAGAACGCGAGCACGTGATCGGCAGGCACGTGCACATCCCGGCCGTCCGCCGTACGCACCTCCACGCCCGCCAGCCTGTCGCCGTCTTTGCGCAAGCCGGCGGCATTCCCCTCGAGCAGCTGCATCTTGCCTGCGCTCACCAGCTCGCGCATGCGCGCGACGGTGGCGGGGGCCGCGCGGAATTCCGCGCGACGATGCAGCAGCGTCAAGGAGCGCGCCTTGTCGCACAGCGCCACGGTCCAGTCGAGCGCCGAATCGCCGCCCCCGCAGACCAGAAGATCGCGCCCGTGGAAATCGGCGGCGGTCTTTACGCGATAGTGAACGTTCCTGCCCTCGAATTCTTCGACGCCCGGCAGACCTAAGCGCCGCGGCTGGAACGAGCCGACGCCCGCCGCGATCACCACGGCGCCGGCGATGAGGCGCGTACCCGTGGAGGTGGCGATGTGGAACTTGCCCTCCTCGAGCACCCGCACTTCCGTGACCTCCTGTCCCAGATGAAACGTGGCGTGGAACGGCTTCGCCTGTTCCAGCAGCCGATGGATCAATTCCTGTGCCCCGCAGATCGGCAATGCCGGGATATCGTAGATAGGTTTGTCGGGATACAGCTCGGTGCATTGACCTCCGGCCTGCGGCAGCGAGTCGACGATGTGCGCGCTGATGCCGAGCAGGCCCAGTTCGAAGATTTGAAACAGCCCCACGGGCCCTGCGCCGATGATGACGGTCTCGACGGCCGTGGGCACCGCCTCAAAGCTCACGGGTTCTTCCGACATGACAGACCTGGTTCCTTAAATTTCCGCTCAAAACGGCCGCAAATTGTAACCGCTGAAGGCAACCAGATTTGATCCTTTCGGTACTTATGTACGAGAGTGGCTGCCTGAACTTGGCGCCCGCTGCGCGCATGGCTGCATCGACATTGGGCGGCGCCGGGGCACATAGATTCGGTCGGCAGGTGGCGTAGGTACTTGTTTTTTCGAGCGAAATATTTTCAAGGTAGGTGGTCATGCACGCGAAAGTGAGCCCCCCAACGCGAATCGATGCCGGTGACTCGACGCGGCCGATCCGCGCCCTGAACCGCGGGCTCGACGTATTGACGGCGCTGAATCGATTGGAGCGAGCCGCCATCAATACCCTGGCAAGTGCCGTCCGGCTGCCGCGCACCACCACTTACCGGATTTTAGAAACGCTGCGGCTGGCCGGATATGTCGAGCGCGATCCGCACGACGAGTGTTATCGACCGACCGTCATGGTGCGTACTTTGTCGGACGGCTTCGACGACGAGGCCATGGTCGCGCACATCGCCAAACCGCATCTCGCCGCGCTCGGAGCCCAAATCGTGTGGCCGGTGGCGGTCGCAACCCCGGCCGGCGCCACCATGATGATCCGCGAGACCACCGATGGTCAGAGCCCGCTCGCCTTGGAGCGCTACGGCGCCGGCGTGCGTGTCCCCATGCTCGGCTCCGCGGCCGGGCGCGCATACTTGGCGTTCTGCGGGGACCCTGAACGCGATGCGCTGCTGGAGCTGCTGTCCCGTTCGTCGCTGCCCGAAGACCGCATGGCGCGCAGCCGCCCCGAGATCGAGCGGCTGCTCACCCAGACTCGCGCGCAAGGCTTCGGCATGGCCAATCGGGCACGACGCGTGTCGGAGGAAACCAGCCTCGCGATTCCGGTCCGCGCCAAGGATCGAATACTGGCGACCGTCACCGTTCGCTATGCCGCTTCGGCGGTTCCGCTGCGCACCGCGGTCGAGCAGTTCTTGCCGAAGATGCGCGAGGTCGCGCAAAGGATCGAGGCCGAGTTTTAGGGGGCCTGCCCTACTTGCGCAGAACCTTGCCGACGCCGCCGGAAATCAGCGAAGTGACATCGAGCAGCGCGCCGGCCATGGCCAGTCCGTCCGGCGCCGCGAGATAGCGCGGACGCCAAACCGGCAAGAACTTTTCCTTGTATTTTCGCAGGCCCTCGAACGGATAGAACATCTCGCCGTAGCGCTGCACCATGCGGCCGATTTTGTGCCAGGCCGGAGCGAGCGCGTGTTCCTCCAATCCGGACAGCGGTGCCATTCCCAGATTGAACCACTGATAGCCCTGGGATTTACCCCACAACATGCACTCGACCAACAGATAGTCGATCACGCCCTTCGGCGCGTCGCCGTTGTAGCGCATGAGATCCACGGATAATTCCCGCGCACCGCCGCGCCATAGATTGGCGAAGGCGACGATCGCGCCGCCGCGGCGCACCACCCCGCAATCGAAATTCATCAGATAGCGCTCGTCGAAAAACCCCAGCGAGAAGCGCTTCTCGGCCGCGTTCTTCTCCGCAAGCCATGCATCGGACACCGCGCGCAGCGCGGGCATAAAGGCCCCGACATCGGTGCTCGCCACCAGCTGGAATTCCGCGCCATCGCGGCCGGCACGCCGGTGGGCTTGACGCAGATCGGCGCGGGCGGGGCCTTCCAGCGAAAACGTGTCGAGCGGCACCCTGGCCTCCTCTCCCAGTTTGCTCAAGTTCAATCCCAGGTCGACGTACAGAGCCAAATTCTGCGGCTTCACCTGATAGAACACCGGCGAGACGGCCATCACGTCGCAATCCTCCATGAACTTCCACGCCAGCGCCTCGCACCCCTCGACAGAGCCTACCGGATCCCCCATCGCAACCCAGCTGTGGCCGGAGGGCTGGTACATGATGAATGCCGTGCGCTCGGGGTTGAACAGCAAGTTCTTGTCGCCGAGCAGCGCCAGATTGGCGGTGGTGTCATCGGCCTCGGCGACCAACTCAGCGGCGCGGACCAAGTCCGCCTCGCGCGGCGGCGTCGCCGGCGGCTGCGTCGGCCGCAGCAGGCGCCACAATCCGTAGGCCGCGGCGATCACCGCCGCGAGCAACGACGCGCGCAGGCTGCGCGGTGCCGACGCGTGGAACGCGAATTGCCACCACAGCTCGTTGTCGTACGGAACGTTCCGGTAGGCGAATATCACGAGCCAGGCCACCGTGATGAGCACCAAGAAAAAAGCAAAGATCCATGGACCCGAATAATGCTGTTCGACCAAGGACACTCGGCGCCGAAATCGATCGCGAGCCGACACCAGCATGATGACGACGGCTGCCAGCACCGTGGCTTCCTCGTAGTCGAAGCCCTTGAGCAGGGACAGCAGGATTCCGGCGCACAGCAGCCACACCGTCAGCCACCACGCCGCGTCGAGCCGCCGATACAGGCCGTGGGCAATCACCAGCAGTCCCACGCCCACGGCGCTGCCGAGCAATTGCGACAGCTCGAGGATGGGCAGCGGCACGAAATTGCGCAGCAGGTCCAGGCGATTTCCGAGTCCGGGCGTGGCGCCAGAGAACAGCAGCACGGCGCCTGCCACGAACACCGCGATCGAAATCAGTTGCGGGGTCACGGCGCTCAAGAACGTGCGCCCGAGCTGCACCACCCGCACCGCCGGCCCGCGATGCGCCCACAGCTCGTGAGCGCCCAGCAAGACGAGGGCCACGGCAAACGGCGCAAAATAGTAGATGGCGCGGTAGGCCACCAAGGCACCCAGCAAGCGGTCCTTCGGCACGGACTGCAGCAGCAGCAGCAAGACGGCTTCGAATACTCCGATGCCGCCCGGAACGTTGCTGATCACCCCGGCGGCAATGGCGATCAAGTAGACTCCCGCAAACGCCGCGAAGCTCACGGCCGCCTGCGGCGGCAGCAGCACGTACAGCACGGCGGCCGCGCACAATAGATCGGTGCATGCCACCGCAACCTGCGCAAACGCCACGCGCGGCGAGGGCACGGGTATTTCGATGCGGCGAAACCGCAGCGGCTCATGCCGAGTGCATACCAGCCACAAATAAGCGGCAACGGCCGCGAGCAGCACTCCCCCGGCGAGCACCGCAAGCGAGGCATGCACGTGCAGTGCCGATCCCGACATGCCCGCCTGCGTGAGCAGTGAAAGTCCCAGCAGCAACCCGGCGCCCAGTAAAAATGTGACGCTGCCGAACCCGATGATGGTCGCAATCTGCTTCGCGCCCAAGCCGAGAGCGGTATATGCCCGAAAGCGAACCGCACCGCCGCTCAGCGTGTTGAAGCCGACGTTATGGCCGATCGCGTAACCCATGAACGAGATCAAGGCAATGCGAAGGTATGGCACACGCGCGCCGGCGAAGCGCACGGCCAACGCGTCGTACAGGGTCAAACAGGTGTACCCGGCGACCGTGAACACCACCGCCCGCCATATTTTGACCGTGGGTATGGCGTGTACGTGGGCGAGAACATCCCGCCACCGGTATTGACCGAGCAGGTGATGCAGCGCAAATAGCGCCACCCCGAACAGGACAACGCCAAGTAGAGTGGTCCACGCGGGGACCTTGCGAGCTGTGACCGGGTGTGCCAAGCAGCTATCGTAGCAGGGCCGGCGAGCGCCTGGGTCTCATGGAGTTAAGTGCGACGGGCTGCTAAGGTTGGCGCTTGCCGTTTCAAATTGATCAGAAGGGGTAGTGCATGAGCTCCAGCTCCGATGGCCGCCAGGCAACCATGGACTCGACGCAAGTTTATCGTGAGGAGACCTTTACCGACCGCAAGGTCGGCACAATCCGACGTCTGACGCCGGTGGCCGCTGACGGGTCGCCAGACGGCGCGCGCCCGGTGCTATTTGTCGGGCAGGCGCAGGTCATGACGCCGATGGGCGCGATCCCGATCAGTTTTGAGCTCGAAGCCGCATCGTTGAACGCGGCGATCGAAAAATTTGGGCCGGCTGCGGAGCTGGCCGTTCAGCAAACCATGCGGGAACTGCAGGAAATTCGCCGGGAGCAGGCATCCTCCCTGGTCATTCCCGATGCCGCAGGCGGGGCGCTGCCGAATCCCAGCGATCTGCTCGGCCGCGGACGGCCGCGGCGTTAGGCGCCTCTCCTCTTAAGATTCCAGCTGGTCCCAACGCGAGTAGGCGGTTTCGATCTGCGCTGCCAAGGCCTGCAGGCGCTCGAGGGCGGCCGCACCCCGCGGAGGATCATCATTGAACAGATTGGGATCGGATATCGCCGTCTGCAGCTCGAGCTGTTCGGCTTCGAGCCCCTGAATTTTTTCCGGCATGGCTGCGAGCTCGCGCTGCTCGTTGTAGGACAGCCGCCGCGCCTTCGATGGGGCGGGGGCGGCGCGCGGCGCGGCTGCAGGCGCGCGCGGCGCAAGCGGCGCGGCGACCTTGCGCTGGCGCAGCCAATCGCTGTAGCCGCCGACGTACTCATTGACTTTGCCCGCGCCCTCGAACACCAGCGTGCTGGTGACCACATTGTCGAGAAAGGCTCGGTCGTGGCTGACGAGGAGCAGCGTCCCGGCATAGTTCGCGACCATTTCTTCCAGAAGCTCGAGCGTCTCCACGTCCAGATCGTTGGTGGGTTCATCCATCACCAGAAGATTGCTGGGCCGCGCAAATAACCGCGCCAGCAGCAACCGATTGCGTTCCCCGCCCGACAGCATGCTCACCGGCGCTTGCAGCCGCTCCGGCGGGAACAGAAAATCCCGCAAATAACCCGACACATGCCGCGGCCGGCCGTCAATGGTGACCGTATCGCCGCTGCCGCCGGTGACGTTATCCATGATGGAAGCGGCTGGATCGAGTTGTTCGCGCTGCTGGTCGAAATAGGCGGGCAGCAAACTGGTGCCGCCTCTGATCTGGCCCATCGTGGGAGCGAGTTCGCCGACCAGCAGTTTGATCAGCGTGGTCTTTCCGCAGCCGTTGGGACCGATGATCCCGATGCGGTCGTGACGCTGTATGCGCGCGGAAAAATCCGCGATGACCGGCGTCGCGCCGAAGGTGTGAGTGACGTTGACCGCTTCGAACACGAGTTTGCCCGACGGTGCCGCGTCCTGCACTCGAATCTCGACCTGCCCGATGCGTTCACGACGCTCACTGCGCTGGATGCGCAGCTGCTTGAGGGCGCGTACTCTGCCCTCGTTGCGCGTGCGCCGCGCCTCCACGCCCTGCCGAATCCAAACTTCCTCCTGCGCCAGCTTCTTGTCGAACAGAGCGGCATGCTTGGCCTCGACTTCGAGAGCCGCACGTTTCTGCACCAAATAATCGTCGTAGGTGCCAGGCCAAACTCGCAGCTGACCGCGGTCCAGCTCGACGATCCGCGTCGCCAGGCGCCGCACGAAGGACCGGTCGTGGCTGATGAACAGCAGCGCGCCCGCGAAATCGAGCATCATCTCTTCCAGCCACGTGATGGCGTCGATGTCCAGATGGTTGGTCGGCTCGTCCAGCAACAAGAGATCCGGCGCGGCGACCAGCGCGCGGCCCAGCATCACTCTGCGCCGCCAGCCGCCCGACAAGGCGTCCATGGCCGCGTCGGGATCGAGCTGCAGACGCGAAATGACTTGATCCACCTCGAGCTCGGCCTCCCAATCGCCGTGCGCCGCGGCGTCCGCGGTGGCAGCAGATGGGGTATCCGTCGCGCAGCCGCTTCTGACCACTTCGCGCACGAGGGACTCGCTGGCGGGCGACACCTCCTGAGCCAGGCTTGCGACCCGCGCGCCGGGGCGCACCCACACCTCGCCGCTGTCGGGGGCGATTTGACGCGTGATGAGCTGCAGCAGCGAGGACTTGCCTTCGCCGTTGCGGCCGAGCAAGCAGACGCGCTCGCCTCTGCGGATTTGCAGGTCGGCACTGTCCAGCAGGGGCTTGAGGCCGAAGCTTAGGGAGACTTTGTCGAGGCGAACGGTAGGCATGAGGCCGCTACCTTAAGCGGTTTCACCTCAATAACCCAGCCACAGCGAGACGTACACGCCCCGCTGCGTCGGCTTGCCCGCAATGGTGCCGAGGTCGGTCCATGCCACAGTGAAGGCGGCGTTTTTCACCGGCGCCCAGGCGAGAAATACATCCGCGGCGCCGCTTTCGTGCAATGCGCGCAGATTGTTCGGCTTGTCGCGATATTCCGTCCCCAGCAGCAGGTCGTCGTTCAGCCACACGGCGGCGGAGACTTCCGGGGCCAGCGTATATCCGGCGCCGTCGCCGCCGAATCCGAGCAGTCCAAATTGATTCGCGCGCGTGCGGCGCAGCGTGGCGTCGACGACGACGTTCCGCCCATCGAGCGCGGCAAAATAGACCTTGGTCGCTGCAATGTAGAAATCTACATCCTCGCCGCGCGCCGCGCCGAGGGCGTGCGGCACCTGCTCGAAGTCCAAGGTCTGTTTCCACTGCGCCCCGAGTGCGATCTGCGGCAGCCAAGTGTCCGCGTCGAATACGGCATCGCCCGCCAGGCGCACCTTGAGTCCGAGGATATCCTGCCCCAGGGTCAAGCCGCGGACGACCGACCCGGCATCGAATCGCTGGCGCGCCGCCGAGATTTCCACACGGTCGTCCAGATCGACGCCGGCGCCCGCCGTGCGCAGCGCAAAGTCCTGCGTCGAGACATAGGTCACAAATCCGCTGGCACCGACTTGCGTGTTGGTACCGAGTCCGCCGATGAGTGCCCATGGCACGAGGCCGCCGCCCGCCGCCCCTTCGACTTCGGTTACTGCTCCGGTCCACTGCAGCCGATCTCCGGCATTCGCGGCCATGGCGACGGCTAACGCGCCGACCGCCGATGCCGCGGCGATCACGCCTCGAACGCATGATTTCACGGGGTGAGATTAGGGTGCCCGGCTGCGGAATATTGTGTCCAAGCGCACAGCCTTTGGGCCTAAGCCCGTTTAATCTGTGTTTTTACCGGGTCCAACTATGACGCCTGTCACATACCGCGGGGCGGTGCTCATCACGCTGCTGTTGCTCGTAGGCACGGCCACAGCCTCGCAAGCACCTTTGTATGATCGCTTGGGAGGCGCGCCCGGCGTCGCCGCCATCGCCGATACCCTCATCGACCGGGTCAGCGCCGACCCCAAGCTCGGGCGCAGTTTCAAAGATTCCAAATTGGAGCGGATCAAAAAGCTGCTGGCCGAGCAGATATGCGATCTGTCCGGCGGCCCTTGCCGCTACTCGGGCGACTCCATGAAGGAAGTGCATGCCGGCCATCATATTTCGGAAGCAGAATTCTACGGCATGGTCGCCGACCTACGCGCGGTGCTGAAGGAGCGGCACGTGGATCAGGGGGCCGCGAATGAGTTGCTGCGTCTGCTCGCGCCAATCAAGCGCGACGTGGTCGAGCCCGCGCAAACCTCCCGGCAATGACCACTGTTCATCGCTACCGGCGGCAGATGACGGCATTGCTTGCGGTGTTATGCGCGCCGCCGGCGCTTGCCGGCATGGTGACGGTCAACGTCGCCACCCCGTCCGGTGCCGCCGCGGCCGATGCGGTAATCGTGCTGGACCCGCTCGACGCGACGCCTCCGATGCATCGCGAAGCGGCCATCATCGATCAGATCAACAAGCGATTCGCGCCGCGG
The DNA here is from genome assembly GCA_963818075.1 of uncultured Gammaproteobacteria bacterium. Classification (GTDB taxonomy): domain Bacteria; phylum Pseudomonadota; class Gammaproteobacteria; order Steroidobacterales; family Steroidobacteraceae; genus Bog-1198. The sequence goes on from CAWFQX010000001.1 coordinate 26,121, forward strand.
GTCAGTGTGGTGCGCACCGGGACCGCGATTACCTTTCCCAACAGCGACCGCATCCGGCACCAGGTGTATTCGTTCTCGCCCGCCAAGACCTTCTCGCTCAAGCTGTATGCCGGATCGCCCAACACGCCCGTGATTTTCGATCATCCCGGAGTCGTGGTCTTGGGCTGCAACATTCACGACAGCATGGTGGCGTTCGTCGCAGTGGTTGATTCCCCCTATTTCGCCAAGACCTCGGAGGCCGGAACCGTCTCGTTGAGCCTGCCCGCCGGACGCTATCGGCTGCTGGCGTGGCACCCGAATGCCGTGGCCGCCGTTCCACCGCGGGAGATCACCGTGGCTGCCGCGCCGCTGAGCATTCCGGTGAGCATCGACGTCGACGGCACATCCGCCAACGTCGCGGCGTGGCCGGAGTAGCCGCCCATGGCGCTGCGTACCCGAATTGCGGTAACTTTTCTTCTGCTGCTGACCGCGGTGCTGGCCGCGGCACTGGGCGCGGTGTCGGCGACCAATCACGGCAATGCCGAGCGTGAAGTGCAGCGCCAGCTGGCGGTCGGCGTCTCGGTGTTCTCGCGTCTGCTGGAAAGCAATCGTCGCCAGCTGACCCAGGCCGCGCAGGCCGTGGCCGCCGACTACGGATTCCGCGAAGCGGTCTCGACGCGCGACACGGACACGCTGGTGTCGGTTCTCGAGAATAGCGGTGAACGCATCGGCGCCGGCATGGTGGTCCTGACTTCGCTCAACGGCGACGTCATCGCCGCGTCCGGATTGCAGGTCAAGGCAGGCACGCAGTTTCCCGTGTCGCCGGTGCAAAGGAACCGCATGGCCGACGAGGGTGCGACCAGCCTGATGGTCGACAACGGCCGCATTTTTGAATTCGTGACCGTGCCGGTGCGCAGTCCGCTGCCGGTGGCCTTGATCTCCATGGGCTTCGAGCTCGACCGCAACGCAGCGCGCGAATTGGCGGAGATCACCGGACTGGCGGTGACGCTATCGGTGAATTCCGGCGGCCGTTGGACGGACGTGGTGAGCACGGTGCCGGCCGGAGCCGCGGGGCAGGCCGACGTCGTCACCCGGCGCATTGAGATGTCCAAGTGGGGCAACGCCGAGGTGGTGGCGATTCTGTCGCGGTCGCTGGCCGACGCGCGCGCGCCCTTCGAGCGCCTGACCAACGTGCTGTTCCTGATCGCCGCCGTCAGCTTGATCGCATCCGCCCTCGCCGCTTTCTGGCTCGCGCGCAATATCACGAGGCCGCTGCAGGATTTGACGCAGGCCGTGGATCAGATGCGGGACGGCACCTATGACGTGACATTGAGCGTGCAGCGGCGCGACGAACTGGGTGTGCTCGCCGAGGGGCTGCAGCTCATGCAAACGGCCGTACAATCCCGCGACCAATCCATCCGGCGGCTGGCGTATGAAGACTCGCTCACGGGTCTCATGAACCGCACCGCTTTCGGTGCGGCCTTGGCCCGGGCATTGCAGGACGCGCGGGGCGCGCCGATCGCCGTCGGCGTGATCAATCTCGACCGCTTTCGGCGCATCAACGAGCATCTCGGATATTCGGTGGGCGACGCCGTGCTCACCAAGATGGCAGCGCGTCTCGCCGCCGTGCCGTCCGTGAATTCGGCGGTGGCGCGATTTGCCGCGGACCAGTTCGCAGCCTTTGCGCCCCTGCGCGACGCCGCGGGCCTGCAAGCGTGGGGAACCTCGCTCGTCATGGCGCTTTCCGACCCCGTATTCGTCGAAGCGCAACCCATCGACATCAGCGCGACCGTGGGTTTGGCTCTTGCCGCCGCGGACGCCCCGTCGGCCGATGAACTATTGCGCTGCGCCGATCTGGCCCTGGAGCACGCGCGCCGCGAAAAGCGCCCGCTCGCGGCATACGCAGAGGCGCTCAAGCCGGCAGCTCGCGATCAGCTCTCGCTGTTGGGCGAGCTGCGCCACGCCGTCGAGCACGACGAACTGCGCCTGTTCTTCCAGCCGAAAATCGAGCTCAAAACCGGCCGCGTCGCGGGTGCCGAGGTGCTGCTCCGATGGCAGCATCCGTCGCGCGGTCTGCTCAGCCCCGCAGACTTCATCCCATTCGCGGAGCAAACGGGCTTCATCCGTCGACTAACCCGGTGGACGCTGGATCACGCCATCGCACAAGGCGCGCGCTGGCAGCAGGCGGGCAAGGCTCTCGGACTCGCGGTGAACATCAGTGCCGAGGACATCGCCGACGTGCGGCTCGATTCCCGCGTCGCGAGCCTGCTGACGCGCCACCAGCTGCCGCCGGCGCTCTTGACCCTGGAAGTCACGGAGAGCGGCTTCATCGAAGATCCCACGCGGGCGCTGCGCATGCTCGACGCCATCGCGGCACTGGGCGTCAGCCTCTCGATCGACGACTTCGGCACCGGCTATTCCTCGCTGAGCCATTTGGCCCGCATGCCGGTTCACGAAGTGAAAATAGATCGCAGCTTCGTGCAGGGCCTGGAATCGGATCCGGAATTTGCGCCGGTGGTGCGCTCGGCCATTGACATGGGCCACGGGCTCGGCCTCAAGGTGGTGGCCGAAGGCATCGAGACCGAAGAGGCCGCGTCCCGTCTGCGTGATTTCGGATGCGATGTTGCGCAGGGCTACTTGTACGCGAAACCCATGCCGCTCGCGGCCTTTGAGACCTGGCTCGAGGGCAGGGAGCGCGTCCCCGTGATTGCGGTGCCGGTCGATTTCGAAACCGAAGACTTGAGCGATACAGTGAGCTTGGGCGTCTACTGACCCCAATTGCGAGCATTCGCGTTTGCGGCAATTTCGCGTACAGTGATGCCTGCATGAGTCGTGTGAATATTCTCGGCGAAGCCTTGGACGGACTGGGCCGGTGGTACGTCGCCGTGCCGCCATTCTTGATCATCGGATTCCTGGCGGCGCTGTTTTTTTTGACGGGCGCCGGGCAGGCGCGGCTGCAAGAAGCGAGCGAGCGTCTGCATGATTCGACGACGCGGGAGCTTGCCATCGAAGGATTGGCGGCTGCGGTGGCGCGCTCGGTCGCGTCGCAGCGTACCTTTTTATTGACCGGCGACGGGAAATTCCTCAACCGCTATACCGAAGTAGTCGCCGACGTGGAGCCCCGCCTGGACCGCGTGCTTGCGGAATACGAAGCATCGGCGGCAGATCTTGCGGACGTGCGCACGCTGCAAGTGCTGATCGGCAAGAGGCTGGGCGATTTATCGACGTTGATCGCGGTGCAAAAAGCGCAGGGACCCGCGGCCGCGGTCGCGCTGGTGAAAACCAGCGCGGGAACCGACACCGGTGAGGCCATCAACGGGCTTCTCGACCAGCTGCGCGGCCGCCAAGCCGCGGCGCACGCGGCGGCGGAACAGTATTGGTCGAAGTCCCTGACGCTGAGCCATTGGATCACCATCGCAGGCACGATCTTCAATATGTTGTTGGTGGGCGTTGCCGCGCGCCTGGTGTACATGGATTTGCGTCGCCGTACGCTGCAGACTGCGGACCTACGCAACCAAAAGGAGCAGCTCGAGCGCGAGGCCGAAGAGCGGAATCGGGAGCTGGTCGAGCTTTCGACGCATCTGCAAAGCGTGGCGGAGCGCGAGAAGGCCAGCCTCGCACGCGCACTGCACGATGAGCTCGGGGGCCTGCTGGTGGGCGCCCGCATGGATCTTTCGTGGGTGGAACAACATCTCGCAGACAATCCCGACATGAAGCAGCGGCTGCAGCGCGTGCAGCAAAGCCTGTCAGCCGGCGTCGATCTGAAGCGGCGCATCATCGAGGAGTTGCGCCCGACGCTGCTGGACAATGTCGGCTTGTTCGCCGCGTTACGCTGGCAGTTGAAGGAGACCTGCGGCCGCGCCGGTCTCAAATGCGTCGAGTCATATCCCGATGAAGAACCCCAGTTCAACTCCGAGGCCTCCATTGCCCTGTTCCGCATCGCTCAAGAGGCCTTCACAAACATTCTCAAGCACTCGGCGGCGAACACCGTAGACCTCACCGTGGATTTGGATGGCGACGCAGTCGTCATGCGGATTTCGGACGATGGCAGCGGCATCCCATCCGCCCGTCTCACTGCCATCGTTTCGCACGGTCTAGCGTCCATGCGCCACCGCGTCCGCGCCCTCGGCGGCCGGCTGGACATCAGGAGTTCGGCGTCCGGCGGCACGACTCTCATGGTGCGAATACCGGCCGCCTGCGCGGCGCCGCAAGCCGCCGCACCAGAACTCATTTAGTGAGTGAGGTGACCTGTCTGTGGGATTCCATTGCCGCGGCCGGCGCCAACCTGGGCATGGAATTTCATGGGCGCGATGCGTCGGTAAGGCTGTCCGACCTCGCAGCCGGATCCACTTTGGGCGCCGCTCTCGAATCGCTTCGGGGCCGCTCGGTCCTCATTGCCACGCGTGAGCAATTGCCGACGGCGCTCGCGTTGGTCGAGCTCGACGGGGTCGCAGGGCGAATGGTTCTGTGTACGCCGGAGCTTGACGAGCGGCAGCTTGACTACATCGCGGAAACGGCGCAAGCCGACGCCATCGTCGTGGATACGGCAGCCGCGCCGACGTCCGCGCTGGCTTCCTATCCCCTCGCCGCGCGGCCCAGCCTCGGGCCCGTCAAGCGCGCGGCCAGCGTGGCGACGGAATGGATTTTGTTGACCTCGGGAACCACGGCCGCGCCGAAACTGGTGCTCCATACCCTGCAGAGTCTCGGCGGCGCGTTGCCGAATCAGCCGCCATCCGGTGCCCGATCGGTCTGGAGTACGTTTTACGACATTCGCCGCTACGGCGGTCTGCAGATTTATTTGCGGGCAGTCCTGTCTGGATCGCCTCTGGTGCTGTCGAGCGCGGGCGAGCCGACCCGCGACTTCCTGGTACGCGCCGCGGCGGCGGGGGTCACGCACATTTCGGGCACACCCTCCCACTGGCGGCGTGTGCTCATGAGCGGCGAGGCGGCAATCTTGAAGCCGCGCTATGTCAGACTCTCGGGCGAGGTCGCCGATCAGACGCTGCTCGACAATCTGCGCGCCGTCTATCCGGACGCGCTCGTCGCGCACGCCTTTGCATCTACCGAGGCGGGCGTGGCGTTCGACGTGAACGATGGACTCGCGGGATTTCCGCGCGCGTTGGTCGACCATCCATCCGGGGACATTGAGCTCAAAGTCGAGGATCACACACTGCGAATTCGCTCGGGCCGCACCGCCGCCCGCTATCTCGGCGCCGGATCCGACGTGATGGTGAGCGGCGACGGTTACGTCGATACGGGCGACATGGTCGAGCTGGTGGACGGGCGCTATTATTTCAGGGGCCGGATGGGCGGCGTCATCAATGTCGGCGGCCTCAAGGTGTATCCCGAAGAGGTGGAAGCGGTGCTCAACACCGACCCTCGGGTGCGCATGTCCCTGGTCCGCGGGCGCCGCAATCCCATCACCGGCGCGGTGGTGGTGGCCGATGTGGTTCTGGCAAATCCCGCGAGCACGGCCGCAGCCGACGCGCCGGATGTCGTCAGAGCCGATCTGCTCGCCGCTTGCCGCCGCGCCCTCTCGGCTCACAAAGTACCCGCAACCTTGCACTTCGTGCCCGCCCTCAAGTTCACGGCTGCCGGCAAGCTGGTGCGGCCCAACCCGTAGCAGCGCGGCCGAACCCGCAGCAGGTGTGTCAAACCCGGACTTTGCCCGCCGCGATCGCCGCAAATAGCGCCGCGTCGAGCGGCACGTAGGCTTGAATTCGCGGATCGTCGAAATACAGCGGATCCTGGATGCCGGCAGGATCGAATCCCTGCTGCATCAGTTCCTGCTTGCGCGGCTTGAAGGTGCCGGTGACCTCGACGCTGCGCAGCAGCCGTAGGAATATGGGCCGCGCATACGCGGGCACGCGCAGCGCGACGTCGGCGCGAAACGCTGCGAGGTCAAACTCCGTATTCACCACCAATGCGGCCATTCCGCCGCGGCCGTCGGCGCCGGGCACCGTGACACCATAGACCACGCCGTCGAGGACGCCGCGGCTCGCCGTGAGCGCGGCCAACACCTCCGCGGTTGAGACGTTCTCGCCCTTCCAGCGGTAGGTTTCGCCCACCCGGTCCACGAAGTAATAGAAGCCCTGCTCGTCGCGGCGCATCAGGTCGCCCGTGCGATACCATGCATCGCCATCCTTGAAGACATTGCGCAATACCTTGCGCGCAGACGCCGCGGAGTCCGTATAACCTTCGAACCGACCCGCAAGTTCCGTGCCCGCAGCGGGGATCAAACCCACTGCCTCACCCACCTCGTCGGGGCGGCAGCGTTCACAGAAACCTGCGCCGTTGCGCGACGGCTCGCCGCTGGCGACATCGAATCGCAGCAGCGCCACCGGCAGGCGATGCGCAAGAAACGGCGGTATCCTGCCGATGGCCCCCGGTTGACCCTCGCAGTTGTAGAGCGAGAAATTGCCCTCGGTCGACGCGTAATATTCGAGAATTCGCGGGATCTGGAAGCGGCTCTGAAATCGTTCCCAGATTTCCGGCCGCAGTCCGTTGCCGCAGGCGAGCCGCAGCGAATGCGCGGTCTCGATTGCCTGCGGCGGAGCGTTGAGAAGATACCGGCACAATTCGCCGATGTACTGAAACAAGGTGCAGCGCTCTTCACGCACGTCGCGCCAGAAGTCCGCGGCCGAGAATCGGCTCCGTATCACCACGGCACCGCCGCCCACCAGGGTCGCGCCGCAGGCAACCACGCCTCCCACGCTGTGGTAGAGGGGCAGGCAATTGAACATCCGGTCGCGAGGCCCCGTGTCCATCAACCCCGCAAACCAATGGCTCCATTGCATCACTCGGTAATGACTGACCTTGGCGGCCTTGGGCAGACCGGTGGTGCCCGACGTGTAGATGTAGAGCGCGGTGCCGTCGAGCAGCGGAGCCGCGCGCTCCGATTCGCCCAATTCATCGGCCGCGAATCGGTCCAGCTCAGCCGCAAGCGGCGCGAAATCTCGAGTGTCTCGTCCGTATAGCCAACAAGAGATCCCGCCCTGCAGGCGCTCGCGTACCGCAGTCAGCCGTGCTGCGATGTCGCTGCCGACGATGAGCGCCCGCGGCGCGGCGATGTCGATCGAGTGGACCAGCGCGTCGCCGGCGAGGTTATTGTTGATGAGCGCGACGACCACGCCGATTCGGGTGAGACCCAGCCAGATCGCCAGATACTCGGTGCAATTCGTCATCAACAGTCCGACCGTGTTTCCTGCATCGAATCCCTGCGCAAGCCCCCATCGCGCATATTGATTGCAGCGGTTCGCGAGATCTTGGTAGCTCAAGGTGGCTTGCGCCGACACGAGCGCGGGCGCCGCACCGAACTGCCGCGCCAGGTCGTTGATCAGTACCGGCAGCGTGACCCCGCGATCGACGATGGCTGCGGTCCGCTCCAGGGCTCGGAGCCACGCATCACGGGCGAATTTCGGATCCATTGCGAACCGTACCACGACTGCCCGTGGCGTTCGAGTTACACTGTTGGCACTTCCACAACGAATCTTCGCAGCAATGAAGCGAGAAACAATCGCAATTCACGGCGGTTTCGACTCGGACCCGACGACCAAGGCCGTGGCCGTACCCATTTACCAGACGGCCGCGTACTCGTTCGACAGCGCCGAGCACGGCGCCGCGCTGTTCAACCTCGACGTGCCGGGTTATCGATACAGCCGCATCAGCAACCCGACCACCGATGTGCTCGAGCAGCGCGTCACCGAGCTCGAAGGCGGAGTCGCCAGCATCAGCGTGAGCTCGGGGCAAACGGCGCTGTACTACGCGGCTTTGAACGTAACTGAGTTGGGGCGCAATATCGTGTCGGTGCCGCAGCTCTATGGCACGACGTACACCTTGTTTGCGCATATCCTGCCGCAACTGGGCGTGCAAGTGCGCTTTGCAAAATCCGACCGCGCCGCCGATCTCGAGGCCTTGATCGACGACGACACGCGCGCGATTTTCTGCGAAACCGTCGGCAATCCCGCCGGCAACGTGTGCGACCTCGAGGCGCTGGCCGACGTCGCCCATCGCCACCGCATGCCGCTGATCGTCGACAACACCGTCGCGACGCCGATGTTGGTGCGGCCGGTCGAGCACGGCGCCGATGTCGTCGTCCATTCATTGACCAAATTCATGGGCGGTCATGGAACCACGCTGGGCGGCATCGTGGTCGACTGCGGCACGTTCCCGTGGACCGACAACGCGGCACGCTATCCCATGTTCACGCAGCCGGACGAGTCCTACCACGGACTCGTGTATACGGAGCACTATGGCGCCGCGGCCTTCGTCGGCCGCTGCCGCAGCGTCTACCAGCGCACCATGGGCGCGGTGCTCTCGCCGATGAACGCGTTCCTACTGCTGCAGGGTATCGAGACGGTCGCGCTGCGCATCGAGCGGCATGTCGAGAACGGCCGCAAAGTGGCGGAATTTCTGCGCTTCGATCCGCGCGTCGAATCGGTGAACTATGCGGGGTTCACGGATAGTCCGTATCACTCCCTGGTGCAGAAGTACCTTGGCGGCAAGGCCTGCTCGCTGATGACATTCGAGATCCGGGGCGGCCTCGAGGCGGCAATGCGCTTCTACAACGAGCTCAAGTTGTTCAAGCGCCTGGTGAATCTGGGCGATGCGAAGTCGCTTGCCTGCCATCCCGCATCGACGACGCACCGGCAGATGACGGCGGCGGAACAGCTGGCCGCCGGCGTCGCGCCCGGCGGTATCCGCCTCAGCGTGGGAATCGAACACATCGATGACATCATCGCCGATCTGGACCAGGCGCTCGGGCTGGCCGTCGGATAGACGGGATCTTAGGAGGCGACGTTGAAGCGGAATCCACTGCCGGACGCCGTAGCGGCCTTATTCCCGACCGCAACCGAGCGCAGCCGCGTCGATGAGTGGCTGACCGGCGAATTGCAGCGCGCATCGGTGCGCATTCAGGCGGGCCCGGTTGCGCCGACCGTCGACATGACCGCGTTTCGCGCGGAGCTCGACGCGTTCGACTTCGACAGACCGCGGCCGCTCGAGGAAATGCTGCGCTGGACGATCGAGCGCATGGAACACGGCATCGTTCAAATGGCGAACCCGCGGTATTTCGGCCTGTTCAACCCAGGACCCAGCTATCCGGCGCAATGCGCCGACCGCGTCGCGAGCGTCTTCAACCCGCAACTGGCAAGTTCAGCTTCCTCTCCCGTGCCGGTGGAGCTGGAACGCTATGTAGTGCGTGCCATCGCGCGCCGCGCCGCGTTCCCCGACGGCGCCGGCGGGCACTTTGCCACCGGAGGATCGGAATCCAACTACACCGCGCTGCTGTGCGCCCTTACCGGGGCGCATCCTGGTTTTGCAGGCGACGGGGCTCGCGCCTTTGCGGGCCCGGTCAGGATTTATTCCTCGCGCGACTGCCACATCGCCTGGCTGAAAGCCGCGCACCAGGCCGGAGTGGGCCGTGCGGCACTGCGTCTGGTAGACACCGACGGACGCGGCCGCATGGATCCGCAGGCACTATCGCGCGCCATTGCCCTGGACCGCGGCCACGGCGCAGTGCCCGTGATGGTGGTCGCAACCGCCGGCACCACCGGCGCCGGCATGATCGACCCATTGCACTCCTGCGCCGACGTCGCGCAGCAGGAGCGTCTCTGGTACCACGTCGACGCGGCGTGGGGCGGCGCGGCGCTGGCGTCGAACCGATTGCGCAAGCTGCTCGATGGCATCGAACGCGCCGACTCGCTCACCATCGATGCGCACAAATGGCTGGCAACCACCATGGGCTGCGCGGTATTCATCACGCGCCACGCCCACCTCCTTTCCGAGGCGTTTCACGCCTCGACGAGCTTCATGCCGTCCAATGTGGCGGGCGTCGATCCGTATCTCAACAGTGTGCAGTGGTCGCGCCGCTTCTTGGGATTGCGCTTGTTCATCACCCTGGCCTGCGCCGGTTGGGATGGCTTGGGCGCACACGTGGAGCGCAGCGTGGAGGTGGTGGAACGAGTCAAGGAACGACTGCTCGACCTGGGGTGGACGGTCGCCAATGAGTCTGCCCTGGCGGTGCTCGACGTGGTGCCGCCGCGCGAACTCGCACCGGTGCGCGATCTGGTGCGCCGCGTCGTGGCTTCCGGTCAGGCTTGGGTGGCCCCAACCACATTCGAGGGCCGCGACGTGGTGCGAATCTGCGCGACCAACGGCGAAACGAGCCTACAGGACGTCGACACGCTGGTCGCCGCGCTCAATGAGCGAGGCTGAGAGGCGCGCCTAGACGGACTTGCGCAGCGAGAGCGTACGCACCACCAGCGCCTGGATCGTGGCAACCGAGTGAAAATTCTCCGGGGTGATGTCGGACTGGGGGATGGCAATATCGAACTCGAGCTCGACCGCCAACATTAGATTCACCATTTTCAGCGAACTGACGCCCAGATCGCTCAATTGCCGGTCGACCGGAAATGCTGCAGGCAGGGCCGCGTCTGCCCCAAGCGTCTGTCGCACCAGCGCCACGAGCCGCTCGCCCACCTGTTGCGTCGCCTTCGAATCCACTCGCGATCTCCGTAAACAGCCCGACGATCATACCGTGCGGCGCGGCACGGCGTTGCGGCCAGAATCGACAAAGGCACTTTGTTGGGCCTGTCACACAATGAATTCAAGGATTTGCATATGCTCATAAATCTGCGCCGGGCCGCTAACTTGCGTTAGGCCGGCAATTGACTGATTGTCCGTGCCGGGGAGTCTCCGCATAATGTCCCCGAGATTGCTGCCAAAGGGAATTTTGATGGAACCGCAACGCATCCCAGGGGTCACCCGGGTAGTCAATGTCCGCCACAACGATCTGACGGCGCGCGCGCGTGCCGCTGCCGACGTGGCGAAAATGACCGCTGCGGCAGTCGATGCGGAAGCGCGCTTCCCCAAGGAATCGTTTGCCGAAATCCGTAAGCAGCGGCTGCTCGGCATCCAAGTCCCGCAGGCTCAGGGTGGCGAGGGTGCAAGCATCGCGGAAGTCGCCGACATATGTTACATCCTCGGCCAAGCCTGCTCGTCGACGGCGCTGATCTACGCGATGCACCAGATCAAGATGGCGTGCATCGTGCGTCACGCCAAGGCCAGCGCCGCGCTGGAGCGCATTCTTAGCCGCATCGCGGCCGAGCAGCTGCTCATGGCGTCCTCGACGACCGAGGGTCAGGGCGGCGGCAATGTTCGATCCAGCGAGGCGGCGATCGAACACGACGGCCCCAACGTGACTCTCGAGCGGACCGCAACGGTCATCTCCTACGCCGTAGACGCCGATGGCGTCGTAACCACCGCGCGGCGCGCCAAAGATGCGGCGGCGTCCGACCAAGTGCTGCTGGTCCTTCTGAAGGCGGACTACACGCTCGAGCGGTTGCAGGTGTGGGACACGCTCGGTATGCGAGGGACGAACAGCGAGGGCTTCACCTTGCGGGCGCGGGCCGCGGCCGAGCAGGTCATGCCCGAGCCTTACGAAAGAATTCACGCCCAAACCATGGTGCCGTTTGCTCATCTTTTGTGGGGTTCGGTGTGGGCCGGGATTGCCGCCGCCGCCACCGGCAAGGCGCAGGCCTTCATTCGCCAGGCGATGCGCACTTCGAACGGCCAAATGCCGCCGGGCGCCCCGCACTTCACCCAGGCGGTCTCCTCGCTGCGCACATTGCGCGGCGTGTTGGCCTCGAACCTGCGCGGCTACGAAGCCGTCATGTCGGATGAAAAAGCCGTCTCGTCGCTGGAATTTCAGGCCGCGATCACCCTGACCAAGGTGCAAGCGTCCGAGCTCGCCGTGGCGACCGTGCTGAGCTCGCTGCGCGCCTGCGGATTATCCGGCTATCGCAACGACACCGAGTTCACCATCGGCAGGCTGCTGCGCGACGTGCTGTCGGCGCCCATCATGATCAACAATGACCGAATCCTCGCCAATCTTGCCGCGTCGTCGTTGCTGACGCCGTTGCCGACTTCAATCAGTGGCTGAGTCCTCCTTGCATGCCACCGGCGGTCCTGCCGCCGCGCTCGATCATCCCGCCGATCCGTTGGCTGAAATCGCCGCGGGCCTGTTTCAATCCATGGGTGTCGACGGGGTGTATGCGCGCACCGCGCTGTATTCAGACGTCGTCGATCGCCTTGAGTCGTACATCTCGCGGCAGCGCGACCCGCAGGCGGAAGTCATGCGCTTCCCGCCGGTGATGAGCCGCAAGCAACTGGAGAAATCCGGCTACCTCAAGAGCTTCCCCAATCTGCTGGGCTGTGTATGCGCCCTGCACGGCTCCGAAGCCTCGATCCGTGCGGCCGTCGAAAAGGCGGACAGCGGCGGCGATTGGACCCTGGCGGCGACGTCGTCGGACCTCGTACTATCGCCCGCCGCCTGCTATCCCGTGTATCCCATCGCGGCAAGCCGCGGCCAGCTGCCGCGCGGCGGTCTGCAATTCGACATCGAGGCCGATGTGTTCAGGCATGAGCCCTCGCGCAGCCTGGATCGCCTGCAGTCCTTCCGGATGCGTGAGTTCGTGAGAATCGGGTCGCCGCGGGAGATCTTGGATTTTCGCGAAGACTGGATGGCCAGGGCCCCCCGCTTGACGGCGGAGCTCAGCTTGCCCTGTACCATCGATGTGGCGAACGACCCATTCTTCGGCCGGGTCGGTCAAGTCATGGCCGTCAGTCAGCGGCAGCAGGCGTTGAAATTCGAGCTATTGATCCGCTACCACCCGGCGGCGGCCCTTACCGCCTGCATGAGCTTCAATTATCACCGTGACCACTTCGGCCAAGTGTGGGGTATTCGTGACGACAAGGGCGAATTGGCGCATACGGGCTGCGTCGCCTTTGGAATCGACCGGTTGACGGTTGCGCTGTTCGCGATTCACGGCTTGGACCTGCAAAAGTGGCCGGCGGTAACCAAGGCCGCACTGGCGCTCTAGACGACTGCCCCATAAGACGTGCCGCTCGACCCGCGCGTTAAACGGTTCTTGGATACCCTGGCGACGGGCAGGCGGGCCGCTGCGCTCGCGGCCACAGTGGAGGAGCGTCGTCTAGGCCTCGCGGAACTCATGAAGCTATCGGGTCCGGAACTGACCGTAGGCCGCATCGAGGACCGAACCTTGCAGGCGTCCGGGCGCCCGCTTGGCGCCAGGATCTACACGCCTCTCGATGCCGAGACCGACACGCTGCCCGGCCTGGTCTATTTTCACGGCGGCGGCTTGGTGGCAGGCAATCTGGCCACGCACGATTTCATCGGCCGGGCGCTGGCCCATTACGGTGCATGCCGGGTGGTCGCGGTCGACTACCGCCTGGCTCCCGAAAACCCCTTCCCCGCCGCGCTCGACGACGCCATGGCGGCGGTGACGTATGTCAGCATGCAGGCCGAGCAATTCGGCATCGACGGCACGCGCCTCGGCATATGCGGCGACTCCGCGGGCGGCGCGCTCGCGGCGGCAGCCTGTCAGGCCGCCGCACGGGGTGGAGGGCCGCCGCTGGCGCTGCAATTGTTGATTTGCCCGATTCTGGATTACAGCCGTTCGAGCGCCTCGCGACATGAATTTGCCCGCGGCTACCTGCTCGAGCAGGTCACCCTCGATGATGACCTCAAGTGGTATGCGCCGGGGCTGGACCCTGGCGATCCTCGAATCTCGCCGCTGCGCGCCGCGGCTCTTGCCGGTTTGCCGTGCACCCGCATCCACACCGCGGAATTCGACCCGGCGCGCGACGAGGGCCGGGACTATTTCGAGCGGCTTGGCCGAGCACACACCGACGTGTCCTACACGTGCCACCCGGGTATGATTCATCTTTTCTACGGTCTCGGGGCGGTGATTCCGTATGCCCGCACCGCGTTGGAACTCATCGGCACGGAAATACGGGCTGCGTTGGCCTGACCTAGGAGCACTAAGTGGCGGAGCGTGCAGTCGCGGAGCGCATGGTTCGGCAGGTGCATACAGCGCGGGTCGGCGGCGATCTCCCCACCCTGTGCCGCCTGTTCGCAGATCGCGGCCGGTACGAAATCGTCGGTGCCAGCGCCGACAAGCCGATCGCGATCCGCACCACCAGCATCGCAGAATTGCGGCCGTGGCTCGCCATGATGGTCAAGGTGTTCCGGCTCAGCGACTACTGCCTGTTGTCGCTGGTGGTCGAGTGGCCCCGCGCCACGGCTCACTGGCGCACCGACATTTATTCCAAAGTCACCGGGGTCACCGTGCCCACCGAACTGATCGATCTGCTGGAATTGAGTGAGGATCGGATCCTGAGCTACACAGAATTTTTTGCGCCTCGCTAAAGCCGAGCCTTAAGGCAAGTGCCGGTGGACGAACCGCAGTGGTTGAGGATTGCGCGCGAGCTGCGCGCAATCGCGCAGACTGGATTGGCATTCACCGCCGATCGATTCGACCGGCAGCGCTATGAACGGGTGCAGGAGTTGGCGGCGTCGATGCTGGCTCAAGGATCGGAGGAGCACTACGCAGCCATCATCGATGTCCTGCGCCAGGACTGGGGATACGCCACTCCCAAGGTTGATGTGCGCGGCGCCGCCTTCGTCGACGGCCGTGTGCTGCTGGTGCGCGAGATCAGCGACGGCAAATGGACCCTGCCCGGCGGATGGGCGGACGTCAATCAATCGGCCGCGGAATGCGTGGTCCGCGAAATCGGCGAGGAATCGGGATTCGCGGCCAGGACGTTGAAGCTCGCGGCCGTGCACGACTATCAAAGGAGCAATCGCCCGGCCCGCCACATTGACTCGATCTATAAGATGTTCTTCATCTGCGAGATCACGGGAGGCGCCGCGCGGGCCAGCAACGAGACCAGCGAGGTGGCGTTCTTCGCGCGCGATGCGCTGCCGCCGCTGTCGCTCGGGCGGACGACCGCGGCGCAGATCGACCGGATGTTTCATCATGCTGAAGATCCGCAGCTGCCGACGGATTTCGACTGACATTGCGGAGATCCTTGAGTGCCTGACGACATTTTGTTGGCGATCGATCAAGGGACGAGCTCGACGCGCGCCATCGGCTTTTCCGCCGCGGGCGGCGTATTGGCGGTGGAGCAGCAAAGCTTCGAGCAGCTCTATCCGGGGCCAGGCTGGGTGGAGCACGACCCCGAAGTGATTTGGGCCACGGTCGTGCACACCGGCCGCAGCGTCCTGCAGCGCCTCGGCGAAACGCAGCCGGTGGCGGCCATCGGCATTACCAATCAGCGGGAAACCACGGTTCTCTGGGACCGGCGCAGCGGCGTGCCTCTGTACAACGCCATCGTTTGGCAGGACCGCCGCACCGCTGATCGGTGCCGGCAACTGCAGCGAGACCATGGGGAGAATGGCATCGGCCGCAAGACCGGCCTGCGGTTCGATCCCTATTTCTCGGCAACCAAGATCACGTGGATTCTGGATCATGTGCCGGGCGCGCGCGACGCCGCGGCAGCCGGACACATTGCCTTCGGCACCATCGATACTTTCTTGATTTGGCGACTGACCGGCGGCCGCGTGCATCTCACCGACGCCACGAATGCCAGCCGCACGGCGCTGTACGACATCGAGCGGGGTCGTTGGGATGAGGCCCTGTGCGAATTGTTCGACGTACCGATGAGCGTCCTGCCGGAGGTCCGCGACAGTGCCGATGATTTCGGCGTCGCCGACCAGTCGGTGTTGGGCCGGGCACTGCCGATCCGCGGCGTCGCGGGCGATCAACAAGCGGCACTGATCGGACAGGGATGCTTTGCCGCCGGCGATGTCAAAAGCACCTACGGCACCGGGGCGTTCCTGGTGCTCAACACGGGCGGGCTGCTCGTGCCTTCCAAGCACCGGCTGCTGACCACCATCGCCTATCGGCTCGATGGCGCGGTCACCTATGCGCTGGAGGGTTCGATCCTGTCCGCGGGCGCCGCGATTCAATGGCTGCGCGACGGACTTGGTCTCATCACGCAGGCTTCGGACGTGGAGGCGCTCGCCGCGTCGGCCGCGCATAGCGGCGGCGTCTACCTGGTGCCGGCATTCACCGGGTTGGGAGCGCCCTATTGGGACCCCGACGCGCGCGCCGCCATCCTCGGGCTGACGCGGGCGACCTCGCGCGCCGAGATCGCGCGCGCCGCCCTGGATAGCGTCGCCTTTCAGACCTTCGATCTGCTGGATGCGATGGCCGCCGACGGTCAGCGGCCCGAGAGCCTCAAGGTCGACGGTGGAATGTCGCAAAACAATCTGTTCATGCAACGCTTGGCGGACCTTACGGGGATGGAGATCCGGCGGCCGACAAATGCCGAATCCACGGCATTCGGTGCAGCGTGCCTGGCTGGCCTCGGCTGCGGCATGTATCAATCCGTGCAGGACGTCGCCACATTAGGCCGGTCCGAAACGTGTTTCGCGCCCAACTTGAATGCGCCCGAGCGCGCGGCGCAAATCTCCGGCTGGCGCGATGCGCTGCGGCGGGTAAGATCTACGTAATGGAGTTTTCCGCATTCATCGACCGCTGGCGCCCCAGCACCCTTCGCGCAAGCGGCCGCATCATCGCCCCAGGAATCGCCTCCACTCTGATCGTCGCGCTGGCCGCGACTTACCTTTCGGATCACTATCACGCGCCGCCGGTCATTTTTGCGCTGCTGCTCGGAATGGCCCTGAATCAATTGTCGGCGGAAGCGCGCTACGCGCCCGGGATCAATGTTTCCGCGCGCACGCTGCTGCGCATCAGCGTGGCACTGCTCGGTTTGCGCATAACCTTTGGCCAGATCGGGGAACTCGGCTGGTCGACTGCGGCCATGGTGATCGTGACCGTGCCGCTGACGATCGGCTTCGGCTGGGTTCTTGCCAAAGCGATGAAGTTCGATGGCCGATACGGCGTTCTCTCCGGCGGCGCCGTCGGAATTTGCGGTGCATCGGCGGCCATGGCCATCGCGGTGGCTTGGCCGCGCAAGGACTCCGAGCGTGATACCGTGGTGGTGATCGCATGCATTACGACGTTCAGCACGATCGCCATGGTCCTGTATCCGGCCCTTGTGTCGCATCTGCACTGGGATCCGCTGCAAACGGGCCGGTTCCTCGGCGGATCGATCCACGATGTTGCGCAGGTGGTGGCGGCGGGCTACGCCACGTCGCCGCAGGCGGGCGATTCGGCGACCATCGTCAAGCTCATGAGGGTTGCCATGCTCTTGCCCGTGGTCTTGATCATCACGCTGGCGGCCGCACGCGGCACCGGCAAGCAAGAGCCCGCTCAGGATAAGGTCGCGCTCCTGCCGGGCTTCCTCATTGCCTTCGTCATATTGGCCGCGCTGAACGGATTTTCTCTGGTTGCGAAACCGGTGGCCGCGGTTCTGACCGAAGCGTCGAAGTGGCTGTTGGTCATTTCGGTGGCCGCATTGGGAATGAAGACCAGCTTGCGGGAAATGATGGCCGTCGGTACCACCGCGATCGCGCTCATCGCGGCGGAGACGGTTTTCCTGGGGCTGTTGGTATTGGGCTGGATCACTCTGATCGGCAATCACGCATGATGCGAAGGAAACAATGAAACTCAAGCGGCACAGACGGGTACTCGCCATCGACGTCGGCGGCAGCCATGTGAAGATGCGCGTTTTCGGCCGACGCGAACTGCGTCAGTTCGAATCGGGCCCGAAGCTCAACCCGCGTCAAATGGTGGCGCGGGTGCATGAGCTCACCGGGGATTGGACCTACGATGCCGTCTCCATCGGGTATCCGGGAATCGTGCTCCACGGCATCGTCGCAGCGGAACCGCACAATCTCGGCACCGGTTGGGTCGGATTCAATTTTCACAGAGCGTTTGGCCGGCCGACCCACGTCATGAACGATGCAGCCATGCAGGCAGTGGGCAGCTACGAGGGTGGTCGAATGCTGTTTCTCGGCCTCGGCACCGGCCTCGGCTCCGCCATGATCGTCGATGGCGTCGTCGCGCCGATGGAGCTCGCGCATCTGCGCTATAAAAAGGGACGCACTTACGAACAGTGGGTCGGCGAGCACGGCCTCAAAAAGTTGGGAATCAAGAAATGGAGCCGCACCGTCCACGAAGTCGTCGCAGAGCTCAGCACGGCGCTGGAATCCGACTATGTGGTCATCGGCGGGGGCAACGCGCGCAAATTGAAACGGCTGCCGAAGAATGCGCGCCTCGGCAGCAATGATTTTGCATTCCTCGGCGGCTTTCGCTTGTGGCACCACGCGACCCGGGTGCCGCCTGCCGCGAAGGGCTACCAGCGCAGCATCGCCGTACCGTGAACCCTTGGCCGCAGGCAGTGTGACGGCGTCCGCAAAAGTCCGCGGTGGCCGGCTCACGATCTTCAATTGGCGGCCGAATTGTGCAAAATAACGCCATGAAATTCAGACTGAAGGCGTTTGGACTGCATCTGCTCGGGAGCGCCTCCGTGTTATCGCTGATACTGGGCGGCCTTTACTTGGGGTGGTATCACTGGCCGGGCTGGCACCTGACCGATGTTACTCAAGTGGTCACCGTGATGGTCGGGGTCGATGTCGTGTTGGGTCCGCTGCTGACGTTCATTGTCGCCAGCGCGAGCAAGCCGCGGCGCGTATTCATGCGCGATATCGCGGTGATCGTCGTGGTCCAGCTCGTGGCACTGATCTACGGCTCGATGTCGCTCTGGAACGGCAGGCCGCTTTATTACGCCTATTCCGAAGGCGTGCTGCAGCTCGTGCAGGCCTATGATATTGATGCCGAGCAATTGGCGGTCGGCCGGCGCCAGAACCCGGCGCTCGCGCCTCATTGGTACAGCTTGCCGAGGTGGATATGGGCGCCGCTTCCGCAGGATTCAGACGCCCGGCAAACCATCGTAACGTCGGCGATTACGGGCGGCGACGATGTCATCTCGATGCCGCAATATTTCAAGCCCTGGGAACAGGGTGTGCCGGAACTGCGCAAGCAGCTCAAGAAAATGGACGATGTTGCCTACTTCGCGCCCTCTGAGAAGAAAAAGCTCAAGGAGCGCATGCGGGCAGCCGGGTTTGATACCGATCAGCTGAATTCGATGCCTCTGACGGGCCGCGGCCACCCGCTGCTCGCGGTGTTCGATCCGGCCAGCGTGAAGCTCGCGGCGATCTTCAGCCCCAAAAAATAGCCAGGTTTGCAATAACTCCATCCCGGGCCCTATCCTCATGGGCGAAGGGAGGACATTCATGGCTCGGATCCTGTTGGTCGAGGACGACCCTGCGCTGTCGCGGGGAATCATTGCGCTTCTCAAAGCGGCCGGCCACGCCGCAGACAGCGCCAAGGACGGCGAGACGGCACTCTTCCTGGTGGACTCAGAACCCTGCAGTCTGGTCATACTGGATATCGGCTTGCCTGACATATCGGGATTTGAAGTGCTCAAGAGGCTGCGCGCCCGGGGCTGCAAGACTCCCATTCTGGTATTGACGGCCCGGGACCACGTGACCGATCGGGTCAAGGGCCTCGATCTGGGCGCGGATGATTATCTATTGAAGCCCTTCGACGCCGGCGAGCTGGGCGCAAGAATTCGGGCTCTGCTGCGCCGCGAGCACGGCGATCCCTCCCCGATCGTGGTCATCGGTAACTTGACCATCGATCGGACTCACGCAACGGCCGAGGTTTGTGGGCGGCCATTGCAGCTACGGCGGCGGGAATGGGCGGTTCTCGATCGACTGACGGCCAAGGCCGGCGAGGTCGTTTCCAAGGAGCGGTTGATTGCCGAGGTTTTCAGCTACGACGATGCCGTCGGTCCCAATGCGCTCGAGGTGCATATCGCGAGACTTCGCAGGAAGCTGGAACCGGATGGGCCGTCGATCAGCACCCTGCGAGGACTTGGATACATGCTCAAGGCATCGTGAATTTGGCCTACATCCAGGACGTTCAGGCCGGTGAGTACCTTCGGACAGAATGTTCAAATCGTCCATAACAAAATTCCTGATCGCGTCGCTGGGTATTCTGATGACCGGTCTGTTCGTCGCGGCATTGATCCTGGCCGTTCAGGCATGGACGCGTTATGCACTCGCGGGCCGCATCGGCCACTTGACCAGCACCGATCAGACGCTGTTCAACGCACTGGTCACGGTTCGCGCCCAGATCCCGAAGAACAGTACCGCCCTGATTGCGATGGACGATCCGCGGCCGGTGATCGACGCCACGTATCAGGAGGCGTCAAGGAGCGTGACAGCGGCGCTCGAGGCATTACAGACGACGGATTTCGATGGCCATGTTCAATTCGCCGCTGCCATTCGATCCGCTTGGGCAAAAGTGGAAACCCTGCAACTCACGGTCGCTGCACAGGCGCGCCGCGCGCGCGCTGACCGCGATCTGCATGTGATAGACGACTGGCGCGATGCGATTCACGGCACCATCGACGCACTCAGCACCGCCTCCGCCGCGGTCGGCAACGGCGTGCGAATCGGCGACCCGATCATTGCCGAGATGGTGCAGATTCGCCGCACCGCATGGACCATTCGCGACCGCTATGGTCTGCAATGTTCGATGTTGCGGCCCAACGTGGACAGGAGCCTGCCTTTGGATGCAGTGCAGCTCGACCTCTGGGCTGGAAATCGTGCCATTTACACTTCTGCGTGGCATACCCTCGATGAACTTCTGCTGCGGCCGGGAGTGTCGAGAGCTTTGCGCGAACACATCGATATTGCGCGCGACAGTACTCGGCGGGCACAGGCCACGGTGGATGCCATCGTCGGCCGATTCGACAGATCAGGCAGACCCGCAGTCGCCGGCGCCGACTGGACTCAACTGTGCGATGGCCCTTTTGACTCCATACT
Organism: uncultured Gammaproteobacteria bacterium; assembly: GCA_963818075.1. Classification (GTDB taxonomy): domain Bacteria; phylum Pseudomonadota; class Gammaproteobacteria; order Steroidobacterales; family Steroidobacteraceae; genus Bog-1198. The sequence goes on from CAWFQX010000001.1 coordinate 46,765, forward strand.
CGCCATTGCGCAGCAAGCGCAGGATGAAGCGAACGAGCACGCCGAAGCTATCCGCGCCGCCTCATTTCGCGTGTTGCTCATCGCCGGCGTGGATCTTACATCGGTCATCGCGTTCGGAGTTTTCGCTGTCATCAATGTCCAGCGCCGCTTGGCCCGCCCGATGAAGATATTGATCGGCACCATCGCCCGCTTGAGCCGCCGTGAATTCGATGAAGCGGTACCCTCCACGCGGAGCCCCGACGAGTTGGGCAGCATGGCGGCGGCCCTGGAGACCTTGCGCACCAGCGCGCTCGAAGGCGAACGGCTGCAGCAGGCGATGAGCCGCTTTACCGCGGATGCTTCCCACCAGATGCGCACTCCGTTGACCATTCTTCGTACGCACATCTCGGTTCTCGGCGGCCTGATTCCGGCGAATAACGCGGCATATTCCTCGCTCAACGATATTCAGGAGGCGGCCGATCGGCTGCAGCGGCTGCTCATTCAACTCCTGAAACTGGCGCGCGCCGACGGCCAGCCGCTCGAAAAAGAGGCGGCCACCATCGACCTGCGCGAAGTGATTCATGAGATCGCGGCAAAACATGCGCCGCAGGCGCTGGAGGCGCGGATCGATGTTCATTTCGAAGCTGTGCCGCGGCCGTTCCCGACGCAAGCCGACCCGATTACGGTCAACGAGATTTTCGCCAATCTCATCGACAACGCCATTCGCTACAACAAGCCCGGCGGCAGCGTGATCGTCAGGCTCTTCGACGACCGCGGCAGGCATGTCGTCGAGGTCGAGGACGATGGTCCGGGAATCCCGGAAGCAGAACGGGAGAAGGTCTTCACACGATTCTATCGGTTGAACCGCGATCAGAATCGAGTGGGCAGCGGGCTGGGGCTGGCCATAGTCCAATCCCTCGCCGCTTCTCTGAATGCCGAGATCGCCATGAGCAGCGGAGCCGATAACCGCGGTCTGCGTGTCCGCGTCTCATTTATCTGATTCCCTGACAGCTTCTTGAAAGCTGCCCCCGCTCATAATCGGAGCACTGCCGCCGGAATCGAGCTTGCCCGAGCGCCAGACGATCAATAACTACGACGGGGGGGATAATGCACATACGACACCTCGATGGTGAAGCCACCCACATTTCGCCGCCGCGATCGGTATTGCCGCTGTACGCGACCGCCATCCTGCTGCTGAGCATGGCGGGAACAGCCGGCGCCCAATCGGAGCCCACGCCGGCCACGGCCTCCGGCGCCAACCCGGTGCTGGAGGAAGTGGTCGTCACGGGCAGCCGCATCGCCAACGCGCGTGCTACGTCGGACAGTCCGCTGGTCGCGGTGGGCGCGGCGCAGATCGCCGCCACGGGGCAGGTGTCGCTGGACGCCGCTCTCGGTCAGATGCCGCAATTCTCCGCCTCCCAGGGCATGACCGAGGTCGGCGATGTGCAGGGCTCGACCGGCTTCGAGGGCGGTCAATCCTACTCCGACCTGCGCGGCCTCGGTCCGCAGCGCACTCTCGTGCTGCTCGATGGGCAGCGTCTGGTGCCGACCAATCCCAACGGGGCGGTCGACCTCAACGTGATCCCGATGGCGCTGATCGAAGGCGTCGATGTCATCACCGGCGGCGCTTCGGCGGTGTACGGCTCCGATGCCATGGCGGGCGTGGTTAATTTCCGGCTGCGCAAGGATTTCAGCGGCATTCAGGTCGCCTATCAGCACGGCGCCACCACCCACGGCGACGGACAGGAAGACGCCGTCAGCATCTTGATGGGCGGCAATTTCGCCGACCATCGCGGCAACGCGATCTTCGATCTGGAGTACAACCAGCGCGGCGGAATCACCGGCGCCAACCGGTCGTTCTTCTCGGACATCTCGACCTTCAACCGCGGCGTGCCGCGGCCGCCCGAGGGCATTTTCAACGCCGGCGAGCTGGGCGGAGACTTCCCCGTCTCCGCGGTCAACGGGGTGCTTGCCGGCTATCCGGGCACCACGCCGCTGTCGGGCAGCGGTAATTACGGCGGCTACGTCGGTTTCAACAACAACGGGTCTCTTTTCACCACCCGTAGCCCCGGCAACTGTGTGCAGAACTACCAGGGACCGGTCAACAAGACGCTCGGGCTGCACTACACTCCGGACTGCAGCACGATCGAGTCGTATCTCGGGCCGTACTTCGCGATCCAGGTGCCGATGCAGCGGTACAATATGTTCTCGCGCACAACCTACGAAGTCACCGACAACATCCAGGCGTACGGCCAGATCAATTTCATGCACTCGAACGCACAGGACTTGCAGGGGGCTTCGTACATCGGTCCCGGCAAGTACTTCTACATTCCGCAGAACAATCCGTACGTTACGGGCAATGCCGCGCTGCAGACCATTCTGGCCGCGCGCACCACTCCGAGCGCCGGGCCCCTGGAGATGGAGGACTGGGTGACGCCGATGGGTAAGCGACTCGAGACGTTCAATTACAACGATTATCAAATCAGCGGCGGACTGAAGGGCGCGATCGGATCGACGGATCTCAACTGGAACGTGTACGGCTCCTACGGCCAGACGCTGTTCGACAACGATCAGGCGAACAACATCAATACGCCCGCGGTCGAGAACATCCTGTACGGCCTGGCGAACTACCATGGCGCCAATGGCCAGAACTGCGTGGGTTACGCGTGGAATCCGCTCGGTGCGCAACCGATGAGCGCGGGGTGCCTGGCCTACGCCACGGGCACGGCGCACAACACCGATCAGATCAGCCAGAAAGTGCTCGATGCGGACTTGAGCGGCACGCTCGCGACGCTCCCGGAGGGCAAGCTCAAGTTCGCCCTCGGCGTCGATTACCGCGGCGACAGCTTCACCTATCACGCCGATCCGAACCTGAACCCGGCTTTCAACGTGCTGCCCTCCACCATGCCTGCGGGCATCATCTCGCCGTCCTACGATCTGATCGGTTCCACGGGAGGCACGCAGAACGTGCGTGAGGTATACGGCGAGTTGCAGGTGCCAGTGCTGAAGGACGCACCGTTTGCCAAGAACATTGCCCTCGATCTGGGCGCGCGCCATTCGCAGTACGATCTGTTCGGCGGCGTCAACGCCTACAAGGCCGACTTCCACTGGCAGACGATCGATGCCGTGACGTTCCGCGGCAGTTTCGAGCACGCCATTCGGGCACCGAGCCTGCAGGAGCTGTACAACCCGACCGTGCAGGCGCAAGACGCCATCTCGGTGGACCCTTGCGAGTACAACAGCCCCTATCGTACCGGCGCGAATGCGGCGCAGGTGGCGGCTCTTTGCCGTGCGCAGGGGATACCGGCCTCCGCCCTGCCGACGTTTACGTATGGCGTGAGTTCGGCGCCCGGCATCATCCAAGGCAACCCGGACCTGAAGCCCGAAACGGCCAACACTTACTCGCTCGGCGTCGTGCTGAGCCCGAAGTTCGAGGCGCCGCTGGCGCGCGACCTCGGCGCATCGATCGACTACTACCACATCAAGATCTCCGGCGCGATCGGCAACGTCGGACTCGATGCGATACTCTCGCGCTGCTACAACCTCAACGGAGCCAATCCCTCCTACTCCCAGAGCAATTTCTACTGCCAGCAAATCCAGCGCGACAGCAATGGCTTCATCTCGCTGGGCAAGGAGTTCTCGCTGAACGTCGGGTCCTATACGACCGACGGAATCGATTTCGAGTGGCACTGGGGCTTCGGACTCGACGAGCTGGGACTGCCGGAGAACTCAGGCCAGTTCAAGATCCAGTCCTACGTCTCCTACCTGCACGCATTGACGGTGGCCGGAGTGCCCGGATTCGCGAATATGAACTACGCAGGCGGTCTCGGCGATACCGGCACGGTCGCGGCCGCGGACGGCACGACCATTTCGGATCTGGCTCACCCGAGGTGGAAGGGGAACACTTCGTTCGGCTACGCGGTCGGACCGGTCTCGGCGGCCCTTCACTGGCGATATATCGGGACCATGAATGACCTGGCGACCATGGGCGATCCCTCGGTACCGGCCTACAGCTACTTCGACTTGGAGGCGCACTGGCACCTGTTCGACAAGATCGATCTAAACGCCGGGCTGACCAATCTCTTCGACAAGGGTCCGCCCGTGGTGCAGAGTGCGCCGATGCGTACCGATGCGGCAACGTACGATGTCGTGGGCAGGACGTATTACGCCGGCATCAAAGCGAAATTCTGAAGAGCCGTCTTCCCTCGCGCCGCGAGGCGCGAGGGACTGAACGCGGATGCTGACGCCCCCACAACGAAAGGAGAAGCTGCACTCGGTCATCCGCGTCGCGAGCGGAAATTTCCTCGAAATGTACGACTTCATGGTGTTCGGCTATTTCAGTGCCGCCATCGGCCGCGCATATTTTCCCGCGAGCAGCGAATTCGCATCGCTGATGTTCTCGATGACGACATTCGCGGTAGGTTTCATGGTGCGTCCATTGGGCGCGATTTTTCTCGGCGCCTACATCGACCATATAGGTCGGCGCCGGGGTTTGCTCTTGACGCTGGCGCTCATGTCGGTGGGCACGCTGACGATCGCTCTGGTGCCCGGCTACGAGTCCATCGGACTATTTGCACCCATCGTGGTGGTGCTCGGCCGGCTATGCCAGGGCTTTTCGGCCGGAGTCGAATTGGGCGGGGTCTCGGTGTACCTGTCTGAAATAGCGACCCCAGGTCACAAGGGTTTCTATGTGTCCTGGCAATCGGGCAGCCAGCAGGTCGCAGTGGTCTTTGCCGGCATACTCGGCTACGCGCTGTCCACACTGATGCCTGCGGAGCAACTCCAGGCCTGGGGCTGGCGTATCCCGCTGATTGTCGGCTGCCTGATCATTCCGTTCATCTATATGATCCGACGCACTTTACGGGAAACCGAGGAGTTCGCGGCCCGAAAACACCACCCAAAGCCCGCCGAAATCTACGCCAGCATGCTGATCCATTGGCGCATCGTAGTCACCGGCGTCGCCATGGTTCTGATGACCACCGTTTCGTTCTATACCATCACGGCGTATACGCCGACGTTCGGCAAGAACATACTCAATTTGTCGCAGAGCGACGCGCTCCTGGTCACGCTGTGCGTGGGCCTGTCGAATCTGATTTGGTTGCCGCTCATGGGCTCTCTTTCCGATCGAATCGGCCGGCGGCCGCTACTGCTGTGCTTCGCGGGACTGGCGATTCTGACGGCGTACCCGGCGATGGCGTGGTTGGTCAATGAGCCTAGTTTCATCAAATTGCTGATGGTCGAACTATGGTTGTCCTTCATCTACGCCGGCTACAACGGCGCGATGGTGGTGCACCTGACGGAAATCGTGCCGGTCGCCGTCCGAACCGCAGGATTCTCGCTGGCCTACAGCCTCGCGACGACTATCGGCGGTTCGACTCCGGCCATGGTGACCTATCTCATCCATGAAACGGGCAATCGAGCCATGCCCGGTGCGTGGCTGTCGGTTGCCGCGGCCATTGCCTTTTTCAGTGCCTTGATTTCCCGCCCACGGAAAGCTCGTGCTGAGCTCAACGCGCGTAACTTAGGTTAATCACGGCGATTTTGACGCAGTAAATTCCCAGCATTCGCCTGTCTTAATCTCGAGACAGTTGACGCCGCATACCAATGTTTTCTTAATACGCGCACGTTCGCCAGAACGCAGCGCTGCAATCGGTCGATATTGATTGATTCAGCGCGCCCACCCGCGGGCCGGTACCGGCATCGCCGCGGACTTACAATTGCTGCTTTTTTAGCGAGGTTGAATGAGCTCAATCGATTTTGACGTTGCTATTCTCGGCGCCGGCCCGGGCGGGTTGAGCGCCGCTGCGCGGGCCGCGCAACGCGGGATGTCGCACGTGCTTCTCGAGGCGGCGGAACAGCATGCCAATACGATCCAGCAGTACCAGCGCCGCAAGCACGTAATGGCGGAACCGAGCATGCTGCCGTTGCGCAGCGACATCGCCTTCGAGGCCGGCCGGCGCGAGGATATTCTCGCCAATTGGCAAGACAGCATCCAGCGCTCAAAAATCAATGTCCGATACCGCGCCGAGGTTGTGAAGATCACCCAGTCCATGGATGCGTTTTCGATTCTGCTGAAATCCGGCAGCCTGATTCGGGTCCGCCGCGTGATATTGGCGTTGGGCATCCAAGGCAATCCGCGGCGCTTGGGCGTGCCGGGCGATGGACACGCCTGCATACAATCCACGCTCGAGTGCGCCGACGATCATAGCGGCGAAACCATCTTGATCGTCGGTGCGGGAGATTCGGCAATCGAGAATGCGATCGCCCTGTGCCGGAACAATCAGGTGATCATCGTCAATCGAGGAGACGGATTTCCGCGCGCGAAAGACGGCAACGCGCTGCGAATCGGCAAGGCCATCGAAAACAAAACAGTGAAATGCGAGCTCGGTGCCGCCGTCCTGCGAGTCGAGGATGTGGCAACGCAGACCGGTGAGCGCCCCGCATGTCGCGTGGTCATCAAGACTCGCGCGGGCGAGGTCGCGCATGTGTGCCATCGAATCATCACGCGCCTCGGCGCCGTCGCCCCGCGCCAATTCATCGAACCGATCGGTGTACGGTACGTCGCCGCCGAGGCGGACGCGCTGCCGGAACTGTCCCCACGCTACGAAACTTCGGTACCGGGGCTTTATATGATCGGGGCATTGGCGGGCTATCCGCTCATCAAGCAAGCGCTCAACCAAGGCTATGAAGTCATCGAGCATTTGTCAGGTCACGCCGTCGAGCCGGCTGACAATGCGATTCTCGCCGCCAAACTGAGTGCCGTTCCGTTCGGCCATGATGTCGACGCCACGCTCGCGCTCATCAAAGAGCGCGTGCGGATGTTTCAGGAGATCAGTCCGCTCGCGCTTCGCGAACAGGTGATGGCGAGCACGGTGCGGGTGCTGGAGGCCGGCAATGAAATCTATCTGCGGGGAGAATACCTACATAGCGTATTCAACGTTTTGCAGGGTGAGGTGTACCTGTATGCACCGGGTATGCCGCGTCTGACGCTGACCGCCGGGCAGTTTGCCGGCGCAAGCAGTCTGATATCCGGGCGGCCCAGCGAAACGACCGCCATCGCAGGGCCGGACTGCGTGTTGCTCGAGACGCCGCAGCGCATGCTGAAGAAGCTGATGCGCAGCGAGCTCTCGGTGCGCCTGCTGATCGACCGCGTCTACATCCTGCGCAATTTGAAATTCCTTCTGAGCGCGAACACCAAGCCGGAAACCATTCACAGACTGGCCCGCAGCGCTCACATACACCGGCTCGAGGCCGGTCAGGTTCTATTCAATGAAGGCGACCCGGTCGATCGGGTCTATCTGGTGCGCTGCGGCTCGGTGACCCTCTCGCGCCGGGTCGATGACAAGGAAACGGCGATTGCGTACTGCGCTGCCGGCGGTATCGTCGACTCCGTCGGCGAAACCTCCGGACAATCTTCCCGAGCGGTGACCGCTCGGGCCACGGTGGCCACCGAGGCTGTGAGCGTAAATCATGCAATATTCGCCGGCGAATTGCGCGATGAATCCGAGCTGAAGAGGCAGTTGCAATCGCAGCGAGCCGAGCAGCTCGAGCAGTATGCGCATATGCAGGCCCGGCCCGCTGCCGGTGATATTGTTTCGTTTTTGATGTCGCACGGTGTCGGCGAGGCGACCAATGTCCTCGTGATCGATGAGACTCTATGCATCGGGTGCGATCAATGCGAAACGGCGTGTGCCTCGACACATCAGGGAGTGTCACGTCTCGATCGTCGCGCCGGTCCGTCATTTCTTTCATTGCACCTTCCGACCTCGTGCCGCCACTGCGAGCACCCGCATTGCATGAGCGATTGCCCCGCCGATGCCATCCACAAAACAGCGAACGGCGAAGTGTCCATCGATGACACCTGCATCGGCTGCGGCAAGTGCGAAGAAAACTGTCCCTACGGAGTGATCCAGATGGCGGACCTGCCGGTGAGCGCCAGCTTCATCGACCGGCTGCTGGGACGCGCCGCTCCCGAGCCCGTCAAGACGGCGGTCAAGTGCGACATGTGTGTCGGTAAGAAGTCAGGTCCCGCTTGCGTGGACGCCTGCCCGACGGGCGCTGCCATCCGAATCCATGCCGAAGATGTCGTGCAATTGGCCGCAAGGCGCGTCGCATCCCGCTGAAGGGACTGCGGACGATTCGATGCATCAATCGTTTTTGAGCATTGCGCGGTATCGCTACGCGCTGTACGGATCACTGTTATGCGTAGCTGCGGCGGGTTGTTACTTCGTCGACTCGTGGCACGAGCGGCCGGGCGGCGGGACGGTGCTTGGCTACACATTGGGTGGTATCGCCGCGGCTCTGGTGCTATTCCTGATGTCTTACGGCATTCGCCGACGCTCCTTCAAAGGCCGCGCCGGCAGCACCAAGCGTTGGTTGTCGATGCACGTTTATTTCGGCTTGAGCGTGCTGGTCGTAGCCACGATGCACAGCGGTCTGCAGTTCGGCTACAACGTTCACACGCTGGCCTATGGTCTGCTTTGTCTGGTCGTGCTCAGTGGATGCTGGGGCGTCTACGCGTATCTTCGCTACCCGACGCTGATGTCGCGCGAGCGCGGTGAGGTTGGGCGCGATGAACTGCTCACGAGACTCGCCGAGGTGGACCGAGAGGCACTGAGTGTCTCTGCAAGCCTGGAACCTGATGTGAACGATCTGATCGCCGATGCAATTCTTCGCACGAGGCTGGGCGGCGACATTTGGGCCCAGCTGCGCGGCCGCGACCAATCCATGTTGCTGCTGAGCCCCGTCCGGGAGCGGGGTTTCTCGCGCTTGATCAGCAATCAAGGACAGGAGGCGCTGATCTCGCAGCTCGCCAAGTACGAAGCAACGAGCCCGGATGCCGAGGCGCAGCACACGCTGCGCCGGTTGCTGCAGATCAGCGGCAACAAGGCTGTGCTGCTGCGGCGCCTGCAGCGCGACATTCAATTACAAGGCTTGTTGCAGGCCTGGCTCTACCTGCATTTGCCGCTGAGCTTCGCCATGCTGGCGGCCCTGGCGGTTCACGTTTTTTCGGTATTTTACTACTGGTAGCCATGATGCGTGTGGTACTGCGCTGCCGAGTTCGCGACCCTCGAGCCATCAGCGGGCATCGCTACCGTCAGTCCGTACTCGAGGTTGGGCGGCTCACCATCGGCCGGGGCGCCGAGCAGTTGATTCAAATTCCCGACGCGCGAGTTGCCGTCGAGCACGCCGAGATCGAGCGCAAGAACGGCGATTTCTGGCTGCGCGCGCTCATCAAGGAGGGGGTGGTAGTCAATGGAGTCGCGCGGCGCAAGGCTCGCTTGAACAGCGGCGATGTGCTGTCCCTCGCCGACAGGCACTTGACCATTGAGGACATTCGCCCGGACGGCGTCGTGGTCTTGAGGCTTGGCCTGCCGCGGGTCGGCGTTTCTGGCGAAGTGGTCGCGCCCGCTCATCAGACGTTGAAAGAAACCGGTCTGCGGGCAAGCTCGGCCTCGTGGACGCTGGTTTTGGCCGTGTTCACGCTCACCCTGCTCGTCCCACTACTAACGTCATGGAACACACCGCTGCGCGGGAATCTGCGCGCAGCCGCATTACTGCCGAGCGACGGTCTGTGGCTACCGGGACCCTTGCACACGGCACATCAGTCCATCGGCGGAAACTGCAATGCGTGCCATGGCACAACTTTTACGCGCGTCTCGAATCAGGCATGCACGAGCTGCCATGAAAATACCCAACACCATGTGCCCGCCGACTCGCCCGCCCGCGCGTTGTTTGCGAGCATGCAGTGCGCCGATTGTCACGTTGAACACAGCACTCCCAGCCAGCTCGTGGATACCGGTTCGCGCCAGTGCGTGACTTGCCACGCCGACCTGCGCAAGTTCGACCCGCGGACCTCGCTGCAAAATGCGACGGATTTCGGCAGCGATCACCCGGGATTTTCTCGCGCCCTGCTCGTACCTCTGCGTCAGGGCGGCGAAACGGTCTGGAATACCCGTGTGGAAAAGGCCGACTTTCGGCCGCGCACCGAGGAGCAATCCAATCTGAAGTTCTCGCATGAGGTTCACATGGACAGGCAGGGCATCAAATCGCCGACCGGCGACCAGGTGCTCGAGTGCAGCGATTGCCACCGGTCCGATGCCAGCGGGCGCAACATGCTGCCCATTCGAATGGAAACTCATTGTTCCCGATGCCATTCTCTGCGCTACGATGAGAATGACCCCACGAGTGCGGTACCGCACGGAGCGCTGGCGCCCGTATTTACAGCCCTCCAAGATCACTTCAGCCGCATGTTTCTACAGCCGGCACCCGGTACGCCGGCGAGCGCGCGGCGGCGGCCGGCCGGCGAACAAGCAGTCCTGACGCGGGATGAACAACACCGCGCGCTCGAGTGGACGACGCGCCAATCGATGCAGGCAGCCCGGGAATTGCTGGAAAAGCGCGTGTGTTTCGAGTGCCACACCATCACGCATTTGCCCGGTCTCAGCGGTTTCGAGCAATGGCGGGTTGAACCCGTGAGACTCGCATCGTCGTGGATGCCACGGGCACAGTTCAATCATGCTGCGCACCGCAGCTCAAGCTGCGTTTCGTGTCACCGAGGAGCGGAGCGTTCGAGCAGCAGCACCGATGTGCTGATGCCCGAAATCACGGAATGCCGCGGCTGTCATGGCGGCGGCCGCGACAAGACGCGCCTGGCCTCGGACTGCACCCTGTGCCATCGATTGCACTTGCCCGGCCGCGGCGACTACGTTCCAGCGACTGTACAGCCCAAAGAGCTGCTCGCGAACCCGCTGAGCGCCGGGGCAACGCGGCCTTGAGCCAGCCTCGCAGCCGCGGAGCATTGTGGTGCCTCCTGGGCGCGATCGCCTGCACGCGGCCTCACGTAGCGCCGGCCGATGAGTCTGTCCCGGCGCGCCGCAGCGACGCACCCTGCGCGTCCACGGAAGCCGGCCCGGGATCCGACGTCGCGCGCCGCCGCCCGGGAATGCCGGCAGACGCGCCGCCGGATACGCCGGTACGCTGCGATTCCGATCGCCTGCCGCGCGTCTCGAATGAGGAATTGCCGCCGCCGGCACCCGTGCCCGACCGTTGGCGGCTGGTCGACGACCTGGGGTATCGCGTCGATTGGCTCAATTCCTATCATGGGAATAACCCGTTGAAGGGCGATTGGCCCGTGCTTGACGGCGATGACTTCTTCAGCTTGAGCGCAGCGAGCGGCAGCTTGCTCGAGGGACGGCGAATAGCCTCGGCGGCGACCGGCGTGCCCGACGCCGGAGGGCAGAGAACTGCCACGCAAGGCGAATTCTTCTTCAACGAAAGCCTGTCCCTCGATGCCGTCCTCTACCGCGGCGACACCGTGTTTCGTCCGCCGGATTGGCAGTTGCGCTTCAACACCGTGCTGTCGAGAAGCGGCGTACATGCCGACGGACACACCGACACCGCGAATACCGCAGCGGTGCAGGCACTGTCGTTCGAAAAGCATCTGCGCGATGTCTCCGTCCACGATGACTTCGACAGCATGCGCGCGGGCATCCAGACGTTGACCAGCGACTTCCGGGGTTTCCTGCTCTCGGATCAGCCGCTGGCCGTGCGGCTGTTTGGTACTCGCGACAGCAACGTCTATCAATACAACGTGGCGTTGATCCGTAGCCTGCGAAAAGACACCGTGAGCCTCAACGATGTGGGTGCCAACCTACCGCACAACGACGTTTTGTTGGCCAATCTGTATCGGCAGGATTTCCCGCGCGCGGGCGTCACCTCCGAGTTCGTCGCCGCCTACAATCGCAACCGCGAACCTGGCATGCAAGAGGTGCTGGGTGCCGATGGTGCGCCGAATGCTCCGGCAATGCGCACGAGGCACGATTACGATGTGGCGTATTTCGGCTACGGTATCGACGGGCACTATGGATGGCTGAATGCGACGGCCATGACCTATGGTCTGCTGGGGCGTGAACGGCAGAGTACTTTTGCGGACGCCCCGTCGCGTCTGCAGGCGTGGTTCGCCGCCAGCGAACTGTCTGTGGACTCGGATAACAGACGTTGGCGACTGTCGCTGCTACACGCCTCCGGCGATGGTAACCCGCACGACGGGCGCGCCACGGGCTTCGACGGCCTGACCGCGAATCCCGTGTTTGCCGGTACTGATTCGAGCTTCTTTGTCCATCAGCAGCTGTCCCTGGCGGGAGGAGCTTTCAGTCTCAAGTCGCGCAATGCACTGCTGCCCACCCTGAATCCCGCGGACAGCGGCGGTCAGGACAATTTCAGCAATCCCGGTCTCGATCTTGTGGGTCTGGGAATGGACCTGGACATTGCGCCGAGGTGGCGCATTTCGCTCGATGCCAATCAATTGTGGCTCGACCAGCCGGCCGTGCTCACCGACCTTTTGATGCGCCCAATTCCCCGCAATTTCGGAGCTGAGCTCGCGATGAACGCTTTTTGGCGTCCCTTCGCCAATCAGAACCTCATATTCCGCATGTCCAATGCACTGCTCAGGCGCGGACCGGGCTATCGGGCTCTGTATGACGGCGGCACGCCCTATTCCACGTTCGTTTTTCTCACGCTGAGCTATTGAGGGGAACGCCCCAAAGGCTACCGATGTCCACTACTGTCAGTTTCGCCCGTGCCTCCCTCGCATTGCTTGCGCAGACCGTGCCCCTAATGCTGACGTGCGCGAGCCCGTTGCTGGCGGCTGAATCGGAGGCACCGTTCATCTCAGCGCCGCCGTACCAAAGCGAAGCGTCGGTTGCCACAAAAAGCAAAGGCTGTCAGAGCTGCCACCTCACCACCGATAGCAGCTCCATGCATGACAACCCGGCGGTGCGCTTGGGCTGCAGCGATTGCCATGGCGGCAATAGCACGGTTGAACTGCAGCCCGATCTCAAGCCGGGCAGCGCCGGCTATCGAGCCCTCGAGGCGCGTGCTCACGTACGGCCGAGGCACCCGCGCGACTGGAACAGCCCCGGCGGCGCGAACCCTGAGCGCACCTACACGCTGCTCAACCGCGAGAGTCCCGCGTTCATTCGTTTTTTCAATCCGGCGGACTATCGGGTGGTGCGCGAGTCCTGTGGCGCGTGCCACATGCCCATCATCGACAAAGCCGTGCGCAGTCTGATGGCGACGAATGCGATGTTCTGGGGAGGCGCTTCGTACAACAACGGCGTGCTGCCGTTCAAGAACTATACCTTGGGCGAATCCTATACCCGGGACGGCGAGCCCGCATCGATCAGTGGGCCGCCTCTGGCGGATCCTGCGGGAGCGCAACTCGCGCACGGTGTGGTACCGAGCTTGGGACCACTCCCGCCCTGGGAATCCGTTCGGCCCGCGGACGTGTTCCGCGTGTTCGAGCCCGGCGGGCGGGTCGCCGGCAATTTGTTTCCGGAAACCGGACTGCCGAATCTCGGCGGATTACAGCTGCTCAACGAGCCCGGCCGGCCCGACGTTCACTCCTCGAATCGCGGACCCGGCACCGGCGCGCGCGTTGCGGCGCCGCTCATCAACATTCAAAAAACCAGACTGAACGACCCTTCGATGTGGTTCCTGGGCACGAACGACCAGCCCGGCGATTACCGCAGTTCCGGCTGCACCGGCTGCCACGTCGTGTACGCCAACGATCGCGATCCCGCGCATTCGGGTCCTTACGCAACTTTTGGACATGACGGCCGGACGCACACCGCCGATCCCACCATCAGCCAACAGGAATCTGGGCATCCGCTGGAACATCGTTTCACCCGATCCATTCCAACCAGCCAATGCATGGTGTGCCACATGCATCAACCCAATATGTTCATGAACACGTTCATGGGCTACACCATGTGGGACTACGAATCCGATGCGCCGTCCATGTGGCCGAAGCAGCAGCGCTACCCTTCGGCCAACGAGACGCGCGCCATCAACGATCGCAATCCCGAAGGGGCCGCCCCGCGCGGCAACTGGGGCGACGTCGACTTCTTGGGCCGCGTCAGCGATCTGAATCCGCAATTGAAGGACACACAGTTCGCCGACTATCACGGCCACGGCTGGAACTTCCGCGCCGTCTTCAAGCGCGATCGCCACGGCACCTTGCTCGACAAGGACGCGCAGCCGGTCAGCGACGCGGATCCGGACAAATTTCATAAGGCGGTCCAGCTCAGCTCGATCCACATGGACAAGGGGATGCAGTGCGTCGATTGCCACTTCGCGCAGGACGCCCATGGGAATGGTTATATCTACGGCGAAGTGGCCACGGCAGTGGAGATCGATTGCATCGACTGCCACGGAACGATTCGCAGCTACCCAACTCTGCGCAGCTCGGGTCCTGCGGCACCGCCGGGCGGGACCGACCTTACCCTGCTGCGCAACCCCGACGGCCGCAAACGCTTCGAGTGGCGCGGCACGGAACTCTACCAGCGCTCGCTCGTCGACCCGCAGCGAGAATGGCGCATCAAGTTGGTCAAGGACAGCGTCGATCCGGCGTCTCCGCAATACAATGCGCGCGCCGCGCAAGCCAAGCTCATGAGCCGGGATACCGCGACCCAGCATTGGGGAGCTGACGTCGATGATACGCATCTCGCACACGGCAATGACAACATGGAGTGTTACAGCTGCCACACGTCGTGGACGACGAGTTGCGGCGGCTGCCATCTGCCCACTGAGACGAACTGGAAGACCGACCGGCATCACTATGAGGGCGGCAGCGCACGGGTCTTCGCCACTTACAACCCGCAGGTTGCACGCGATGACATGTTCATGCTCGGGCGGCGCGGCGGTGCCGATGGCGGCAAGATCGCACCCGTGCGATCCAGCTCCGCACTCGTGGTGTCTTCCACGAATGCGAATCGCGAGCATATCTACATCCAGCAGCCGCCGATTGCCGCGAGCGGCTATAGCTCCCAGGCGTTCAACCCGCACTACCCGCACACAGAACGCACTGCGGAAACCAAGACATGCGACGACTGCCACCTCTCCGCCCAGGGCGACAACAATGCCATCATGGCGCAGTTGCTGCTGCAGGGAACCAATTTCGTGAATTTCGTCGGCTACAATTCCTGGGTTGGAACCGCCGGCGGCGTGAGTGCCGTTCAAGTCACGGAGTGGGAGGAGCCCCAGGCGGTAATCGGCAGCTATCTGCATCGCTATGCGTATCCTGACTACTACAAGCGTCACCAGGAGAACCATCGCCGGCTGCAGCATGCGCAAGAGCACGCGGGGGGCGCCGCGAATTGCCTGCAGCTGCGCGGCGAATATGTCTACTCCGCCGAAGGCAACCGCGGGCTGCAGGTCTATGACGCAGCCAATGTGGCCAACAAAGACTACAGCCAGAGCATCGTGGCCGCGGGCGCGACCCTGGCGACGAGCGATGCGTCATGCGTCGCGCTGCCGACCAACCAGCCGATCGACCCGGCGCGCAACCCAACCAAGCTCATGCTCATCGACAATCAAGAGCGGCCATTCCATCCGCTTTATAATTATGCCCTGATCACAGATCGTCGCGAGGGCCTGATCCTCACCAACATTGATACCTTTGCGGATGCCGACCCGCGCAACAACATCCTCAAACGAGCGCTGACTTGGAATCCCGACGGAATTCTCAATGGTGCGCGCCACCTTACGATCGGCGGACATTACGTCTACGTCATCGCCGACGCCGGACTGGTCATTCTCGATCTTGATCAGCCGCTTGCTCCGGCGGTCATGAGTGTGCTGCCGCTGCATGACGGCCGCGCTTCCGCGCTGCAGTTTCGCTATCTGTTCGTCACCGACGCCGAAGGCTTGCAAACCATCGATGTAACCGACCCCAGGCACCCACGCCTGATCGAGGCGAATCGCATCGCACTCACGGATGCGCATCGAGTCTACGTGGCGCGCACTTATGCCTACGTGGCTGCCGGCCGCCAGGGTTTGGCGATCGTCGATGTCGAGCGTCCTGAAAGCATGCGCTTGGGCCAGATCTTCGACGCGGGTGGCGACCTGCGCGACGTGCGCGATGTGGTCGTGGCCTCCACCAACGCGTCGCTGTTCGCCTATGTCGCTGACGGCGTCGATGGCCTCAAGGTCATACAACTCACGTCGCCGGAGACACAGCCGAAGTTCTATGGTTTCAGCCCCGAGCCCAAACCCGAACTCATCGCCGCCTATCCGACGCGCTCTGCGGCACTGGCCCTTTCCAAGGGCCTCGACCGCGATCGTGCGGTCGATGAGACCGGGCATCAGATTGCCGTGTTTGGCCGCCGCGGCTCCGGGCCGTTCAGCCTCGAGGAAATGCGCAAACTCTATCTCGATGCCGACGGGCAACCCTGGTTCGCCAAGCCGGCCGTCCAATGAATCGCACGACTGCGCTGGGCGCTGCCGGTTTTTTCTTGTGGGTGCTGTCCGCCGCAATTCGGGCAGCTCCGCTGCCCTATCAGTCACACGATCAGCACCTCGGCGTTGCCAGCTGCGCGTCGTCGCTGTGCCATGGTTCGGTGACGCCGAATGCGCACTACGACGTGCTGCTCAACGAGTACATAACGTGGTCGCACCAGGACGCGCACTCGAAGGCCTTCCTGGCGCTGACCAGCGAGCGCGGCCGCTCCATTGCGGCGAAGCTCGGACTGCCGTCGGCGGAGGGGGCAAAGGTGTGTTTGGATTGCCACTCTGACAATGTCGCCCGCACACAGCGCGGCAGTAAATTCTCACTGGCCGACGGCGTCGGGTGCGAGGCGTGCCATGGCGGTGCGGAACACTGGATTGCCAGTCACGCGACGGCGAAGTCCAGCTATCGCGACGATGTCGGCAAGGGCATGTACCCTTCCGCCAATTTGTCGGATCGCGCGACGTTGTGCGAGTCATGTCATTTGGGCAATGCCGACAAGCCGGTGACCCACAGCATGATGGGTGCCGGACATCCGCGACTGAGCTTCGAATTGGATACCTACCTGGCCCTGGAGCCTCCGCACTACACGATCGATGCCAATTACCGCCGCCGCAAGCCAACGTTCAACCACGCGCAAACCTGGGCTGAAGCGCAGGTGCGGGCATCCCTATTGCAGCTCGAGCTGCTGCAGGGTCCACTGTTTCGCGGGGCGGGTGTGTTTCCGGAACTCTCCCTGTTCAACTGCAGCTCCTGCCACGACTCGTCGATGCAGCGCCTAGAGTGGCGTAGACGCGCGATGACGCAGCTCCTGGCTCCCGGCACGGTGCCGCTCAATGACGCGTACTGGCGCATGAGCTGGTTGATCGAGCGCGCCATCGATCCCACGGAAGGAGCGCGCCTATTGAGTCAAGCACAAGGCCTGCAGCGAGCCGTACTGACCAGCCGAGACCAGGTCGTCTCGCAGGCTGGCGAGCTCGCGGGTACGTTGCGACGCGTCGAGCAGCGCATGACCAATCAGGTCTTGACGGTGCCGCAGAGTTCCAGCCTGTTGGACAGCATGCTGATGGCGGCTTCGGATGGGGAATTTCGCGACTATTTAGGCGCCGAGCAAGCAGTTATGGCCATCGAACTGCTGCTGCTCGACAGCGGTCAGGCTGCGAGACTGCGTCCGCAGCTCGATACGCTGTACCGGCTGGTCAAGGATGTCGATGCGTATCGGTCGGCGGATTTCATCGCAGGAGTTAAGGCGCTACGCGCCGC
>CAWFQX010000002.1:0-11495 GCA_963818075.1 uncultured Gammaproteobacteria bacterium
AGGAGGCTGCGCGCCGCTTCGGCAAGGGGTTCGACACACTCGACGCCACGGCTCAAAATGGCATATGTGATGACATCTGCGACGTGTCGCGCGCCGCGAGCGAACGGCGGGATGCCGCGCGCTTTTTTGCGCTGTATCGCGACTTGACCGCCGGCGCGTTCTACTCGAGTCCGGCCGGCCGCAAAGATCTGAGTTACATCGGCAACGTCCCTCTCTCGAGTTTCGAGGGAGCTCCGCCCGCGCTGCTCAAGACGCTGGGATTGCCGTGAATACATTGGCTGAGTCCATGCGCCGCATCAGCGGCCTGCTGCAATCCGGTCAATTCAGTGCAGCGCACTCGCAATTGGAATCCCTGGTGACGGCAAATCCTGATTACGTGGAAGGCCTGCGGCTGTTGGCCGGCACCAAACAGGCCCTGGGCGACTCCGCCCAGGCCGAGCCGCTGCTGCGTCGCGCGCTCGAAATCGACCCTCGATGGGCTCCGACGCTCACCACCCTTGCGGAGTTATTGCTGACTGCGGGCCGCAACGCCGAGGCCGTGCCCTTGTTGCAGCGTGCGGTCCAATGCTCCCCTCCCTACGCTCGGGCCGCACTTCTACTGGTTCGCTACTACCTGGACGCGGGCCAGCCGGCATCGGCACTCGACATAGCGACATCCTGGTGCAATAGCGGCAAGCTCGATGACGCTGTGTCGGCGCTGCACGTGGCGGCATACGCCGCTCTGGGTCGTCAAAGCGAAGCGGTGGCGTACTATCGGAGTCTCGTGACGCTCGCCCCGGACAATCAGTTCGCCGCTCATGCCTTGGCGGTCGCGTTGAATGGGGCCAACCAGCCGGAGGAAGCTGAGCGCGTAGCGCGTCAGACGCTGGGCCGCACCCACCCGACGGCGGCGCTGCTCCACACGCATGCTCGCAGCCTCATCACTTTGGAGCGATTCGAGCAAGCTGAGATCGCCTTGCGCGAATGCGTCAAATTGGAGCCGCGCCTCGCCGAGGCGCACAACAGCCTGGCGCAACTCATTTGGATGCGCACCGGGAACATCAGCGAGGCTACGCGCGTTCTGGACCAGGCACTCGAAAAATACGCGCATGACGATGCAATGTGGGCCACGAAAGCCGCCCTGCTGCAGGGAGCGGGAAGCTCGCGCGACGCTTACGCGTGCCTCGCCCAACGCGTCGCGCGACCTCAGCCCAATCCCATGCTGCTCATCCGGGCGGGACTGGCGGCGCTGGAGTTTGACCCCGCCACTGCTCTAGCGCTCGCAGAACAGGCGATGCGAGCGCAGCCCAACAATCCGACCGCACGCAAACTCCTTTGCGCCGCGTGCTTGGGCGTGGGGGACGGACCCAAAGCGCTGGCCGAGTGCGCCACCCTGCTGAAGGCGACTCCCGACGATCAATACCTCATTGCCATGCAGACAACGGCGCTGCGGCTGTTGAACGATTCCCGCTACGAGGCGCTCTGCGATTACGACAACCTGGTGCTGGCTCAGATCCTCGAAACACCTCCGGGCTGGTCCGATCTCACCAGCTTCCTGACGGAACTCACCTCGCGCTTGAACGCCCTGCACAACCCGCACGGCCATCGGCTGCTCTACCAATCGTTGCGCCAGGGCACCGAGACCACTCAAGATCTCTCGCGCAGTGAGGATCCCGTGATTCAGGCGCTCTTTCAGGCGTTTGCCGCACCGATTGCGCGCTACCGTGAGCACATCGGCCACGGGGACGATCCGCTACGGCGCCGCAATCGGGGCGCTTCACGATACAACGGCAGTTGGTCGGTACGTCTGCACAGTGCCGGCTATCACACCAGCCACGTGCATCCGCGGGGATGGATATCCTCGGCTTGCTATATTCAGCTGCCCGATAGCATGCGAGCGGGACACTCAGGCGACGGGATTTTGAGCTTCGGCGCGCCCGGGATGCTCACGACGCCATCGCTAGGCGCCGAGTTGTCGGTTCGTCCAGAAGTCGGCCAGCTGGTGCTTTTCCCGTCGTATTTCTGGCACGGCACGCTGCCGTTTCACAGCGAACAGCCACGGCTCACTGTCGCGTTTGACGTGGTCCCAGATATCAGCGCTTGACCCGATGTGTCGTGAGAAAACCCCTCGTGCCAGTTGACACGAGGGGGCCATATCAGAACTTGTACTTCAACTCGATGTTGCCCTCACGGCCCAGGATCGACCGCCCGAAGTTGACGCCGCCCTGCGCGGTATTGCCACCGAAACGGGCGTTGCCCTCGGTCAGACCGATCTGATCGGTCAGGTTCGAGCCCATCATACGAATTTCCCAGTTGTCGCCGTACTCGACGACGATGCCGGCGGCCAGGTCGTAGTAGGTGCCCAAGGGATTCAGACCCGTGTTGTCCTGATAGTGCTGACCGACGTGCTCGTAGCTCACGAACTCGGTCACCGAGCCCCAGGTGAAGATCTGCGTGTCGCTCGGAGTCAGGAGGACATGTAAGTCCGGCAAGCGCGCGAGCTGTTGACCATTGATGGTGCCGCAGTGGGTTACTAGGTTGATGTCCTGGTAGACGTAGCAGCCCTGGAAATCCTTGTAGTGGGCCTTCTCGTACTCCAGATTGACACCGATCTTGAAGTCCCTCACCGCCTGCAGGTCGAAGCCCGCGAACGGATTCACGCTGCCGACGACTCGCCCGCCCCGCGCCGTGGAGCCGTAAGTCGCATTCGGAGCGAGCGGGACATGGTTGACATCGATGGGCTGATACGACAGGCCAGTGAATTCCTTGTCGTAAACCGCCGCGTCGACGTATACGTAACGGTTCTGGATCTTGAATCCGCCCTCGTAATTCCGCAACGTGGTGAGAGGCGCATTCGCCGGACAGCCGTTCGAGCCGTTGTACACGTTGCAACGCACGCCGTCGAAGTTGTTGAAGAACACGCCATCGTTGACCCGCACATAGGCGCTCATATGGTCCGTGAATTCGTAATTGGCGCCCAACGAGAACGTCGGCATGGTGTTGTGTTCATGGGCGTGGGAGTACGTACCGTTGGGCAACTCGACGGCGTTGTCCCACAAATCGAAGTTTGACCCCATCTGTACCGGCGACAGATTGGTCGTCTGTTGCTGCAGGTCAATATGTTCGACCCGAACCGCAGCGTTCAGCAGCCAATTCTCGATTTTCCATGAGTCATCCAGATAGGCGGCAATATTTGTGGCATTGCCCTGCTCCAGGATCTGGTAACCCCCATTGGCGTTGTAGATGCCTTGGGGACTGGTCACGTTGTAGATATTTCCACCGGCGACGCCCTGCAATATGATGGGAGCCGCATTCGGCACGTTGTCCATCAGCACATTGGAGTCCAACGACCAGGCGTCGTTGTCCGTGTAATGGGCCATGTACACGCCGCTGGTCAAGGTGTTGCCGTTGCCGGTGTCCAGCGCCAAGCGGAACTCATCGGTGACGCTCGTGATCTTCTTGCGCACCTGCCATGCCTGCTCGGTGATCACACTTTGGTTGGGATCGACCGGCAGTCCGTTCGCATAGTGGGCTTGGACCTGCGCCGGCGTCAAGAAGCCCTTGATGTTCGAGTCCCCGGCGATGAAGGCGGTCAGGGTCTGGGGATTGCCGTTGTTCACCAGCGCATTGGTGGGGATGTAGCCGCCATCGAACAGGAAGGTGTTGGAGATCTTCCAGCCGCCGTCGAACTTGAGGTCGAGGTTCGACCCAAAGTAATTCAGCGCGGCGCCGCGGCCGTTGCTGATGTCGTCATTCCAAAAGCCGCCGCCCGGGCTCGGAATCTGGAAATTCTGCAGCTGCTTGCTGTTGTAGGTGCTGTTCAGCTGGTTGAAGCCGGGATATGGCTGCGCCTTGCCGTTCGCGACGATATAGGGGAAGTCGGCGTACCACTGGTTTTTGTCGCTCAAGTTGCGATACCAGAACATCACCGAGCCGCCATCCAGATCGTGCTTCAATGTCATCGTCAGCTGTCCGCCGATGTCGGATGGATACTGCGGGTTGCGCACGCCGTCGGACACGCGGTAGAAACCGCCGATGCTGCCATACCATCCGTCGATGATCTTGCCGCTCAAAAAGGCATCGACGCGCTCCGATCCCTCCGATCCGTAGGTCACGCCGACCGAGCCCGTGGTCTTGTCCGAGCCGGTCCTCAAGATGAAGTTCGCCGTGGCGCCCGCCTGACCGGAGCTGAAAATTGCGCTCGGTCCACCCTGCACGATCTCGACACGCTCGACGGTATCGTCGAAGCGCAGCAGCGAGCTTGAATCCATGAACGACAGATCCGCCGAGCCGTAGAGCGGCGAGCCATTGATCATGGTGGTGAAGTACGGGGAGTCGCCGCCGCCGTTGGGGAAGCCGGCGACGTCGATGTTGACGCCGGTTTGACCGCCCGAGGCTTCCGGCCAAATGCCGGGGGACAGCTTGAAGATGTCGGCCACGCTCGCGGGGTTGGAGTTTTTGATGTCGTCGAGGGACAGCGAGACGATGTTGTAGCTCGCGTCCAGCTTCTTGACGCCTTGCGCCGAGGCCGTGACGACGATTTCATTGAGTGCGCCGCTCTCATCGGTCGCGGCGGGAGTCTCGTCGGCTGCGTAGGCGGCGCCGGCACAGTAGAGGATCCCGGCCACCGCGGCGGCAACGGTATTCAAAGCGGCGGCGCGCGGTCGCGTAGACCGTGAGTTCGTGCCAAGCTGGCTGTTGCGTTTATGTCTCATATCAATCTCCCCTAAATAAGCCATGTAAAGCAGTAAGTTTTTCTGTGATTCAATGTTCGCGGGCGAGCTAAGTTCGCTCAAACGTAGTACCGCAAAATTCGCATAGTCGGTGAGCCGGCGGTCGCCGGCAGCCGCGTCGGATCTGGGAGCGAGGGCAAGCGAGAGAGGTCGCGGCGCATTTCGCGCAGCCTGCGCTCCGCAGGTGCCGCCGCGCGCGCGGAACTCGCGTTCGGTTGGTTGTCGGCTCCGCCGCGGCTCGCACCGCTGCAGCGTTCGCGTCGGTAAAAATAGGCTAAACAGCGTGTTTAGGCGCATTGAATGCAGATCCCCCGATCGAATGGCCGACCGTAAGGGACCCGCGACGGATCATTTTCGAGGAAATTCACCATCCAGCCCCCTAGTGTCGCTTCAGCGTCTGCAGAGTTCGGACCTCGCAGACGTTCGCTGACCAAACCCAAGACCAAGGGTGCTCGCCGCTTAAGCAGTCTTATCCACTCTGATCCCCAGGTCCCCGACCCATGCTTGCCGGTGAACCCTCGCCGAGTGACTGTAATGCGAATTGTTCGCCATATCAAGCTTTGCGGCGAATTAGCAACATCCGGCGCGGGTCATTTTGGTGCGCAAATTTTACAACCGTTGCTAATGAGCACCCGGCGCAGGCCGCTGCGGGTCGGGTATTGCCAGGTACACGGTGCTCCACAATTGCGCCGCGTTCGACTCATCGGCGTCGGCGGCGTTGGCCCCGAAGGGTGCGATGTGAAAGTGCCCTTGCGCAAAGCTCCAAGACCAGAGCTCCGAGTTCTGCATCGCGTGCGCCGCGCGGATGCCGCGCCACAGCTCTGCCTCGGCCGCGTGCAGCAGCGGTTTCAGCGACGGCGGCAGATCCTGGCGCCGCAGCTGTCGTTGTAGTCCCGCTGCGAGCACCGCTTGCTGCCAGGACCAGATCACCGTGCCATGGTAGGCATTGCGGGTGAGCCGCGCTTGGACCGCGGGCGCGGCATAGACGGGATTGGCGACCACGACACCCGCGTCGGTCGCAAGCCCTGCGGGGAATGGCCGCATCATCGCCGTCACGGCTTCGCGCAGCGCGGCTGGCGTTGGGCGGCCGAACAGGAGTTCGAAGCCTTCGTCCGAGTGCACCACGGGTATGGTCCTGGCATCGGCCGTTAGCGCCAGGGCATTAAAGCGTACGGGTGAGTTGCCGATCGAGCGCAGCGCGGCGGCGTCCGATATGCCGAGTGCGGCGGCGTAGGCGGTGATATCGCGGCGTGCCGCCACGCTCGGTACGGTGACATCGAACAGCAGGCCGGCTTTGGCGCGCCAGATCGCCGCAATGAATTTGGCGCGCGCGAAGATGCCACGGTCGGCGGCATCGAGATACGGGTCGAGCAGGCCAGCGGCGAAAAAGCGGCCGGCCGCCTCCAGCGCCGCAGGCACGAACACGGCGTTCACGTCATACGGGAAACGGCCGCCGGCCAAGCCATCGTTGCTGTCGCGCCATTGGCCCACCGGCACACCAGGCTTGAGGGCGATCAGGTTCGGCGCCTGCGGATCATCCGCAAATTTGGCCGCGGCCTGCAGAACAAACTTCAGGTTGCTGACCAGATCGGCACCGAAAGTTCGTTTCGCTTCACCCTGGCGACCGTCCATCCGTGCGAGGAATTGCGCCGCCTGCGATCGACCGCGCTCGTCGTCCAGCAACCATTGAGCGGCTACCGGAGCCAGCATGAAGCTGCCGTCGATCATCTTGTAATCGAACACCGGCGCATCCGACTTGGACCCGGCACGCAGATGATCGAGAATCGCGAACTCACCGATATCCTCTTCGTGTGCCACCTCGCCTGGCGGCGACAGCCGGGTCAGCACGGCGCCCAAGCCCGCGTCCACCGCCTGCGGTGTGAGCGCAGGCATCAGCAGGCGCACCGACATCAGGGTGTCGCGGCCGAAATAGGTATTGAAGCGCCAAGAGCCGGCGACGAACTTTTCCTGGTAGCTCAAAAAGGTCAGGGCATTGCGGGCCGCCGCGTCTGCTTCTGCCGAGGAGTTGAGCAAATCTTCGCCTGAAAGCGGGGTCATGGGCGCTTCACCGCTCACGGCGGTGATCTTGAGCCCGATCCTGCCATCGCTCCCGGCCTTCAAATGCCGCGCGTCGAGCGCGCCATCAGTGACCTCGAGGCTGAGGCGGTATCCCGCGGCACCGTCGAGGCGATCGCGCGCCCAGGTAATGGTCGAGTCGTGAATGACCGGATTCGCGGCGATTTCAGCCGGAAAGGTGCCCAGAGCCTGATAGTCGCGCAGCACGCGCACGCTCGATAACACGGCCTGCTTGATCATCAGTTCCTTGACTCCGCTCACGCTGGCGTCGGCCGTCATCCCGTACAGCGCTCGTCCTCGCTCGTCCTTGATGACCAACGGCTGCGGCCGTCCGAGCAGCGTCCAGGTCACGGGTTGAGTACCGTGCGAAAACCACAGCCCGACGCCGCTGTTGCCGGCGGGGAAGGCGATGAGAATTCGAGGATCTGATCCCGAGCGCAGCAGCAAATGGGCCGCGACCGGCCCCTCACGCAGGAAGCTGTTGAGGTTGAGGCCCTCATCGACGTCGAAGGACAGCCGCGGTTCGGAATCCGGAGCACCCACACCGGGCAGCGGCGTCAGACTTAAAGTTCCAACGGTCCCGATCATGAATGCGCGGCGCAATGTCGAATTCAGGTTCATGGTGAGCGTACTTCCTCGAGGAAAATGAGTTCTGAGGATAATGGCACGGCCAGACCGACTTCGATTCCCTGCTGCATCAGGATCCGGCCCGTCAGCACGCGGTCTGCGGCCGCGCCCCGATCCTGAAACTTGAGCCGGTAGCGGCTCCCGGCCTTAAGACCGAGCCAGCGGAATCGATGTGTGAGCTCATCGGGAGCCGTACCACGGAACGCGTACAGCACTCCGCGCCGCAGTCTGGCCGAGTAATATTCGACACCATCCCAATGCACGCCGTCGGGGCGCTCCGCGACGTGGAACAAATCGGCCTCGCGGATCAGCGGACGCAGCGCCGACTTGTAGAGCGCGAACTGCGCTCGCGCTTCGCTGCGCTGCTGTGGAGTCCATTCGCCGGTCGCCTGCATCAGCGAAAACCAGCCAAGCATCCCGCTGCGCAAAAGATAGCGAAAATTCTCGATGCGCGGCGCCGGCCATTTTTCCACGTAGCTTTCCAGCATCGCCGGCGGCAGCACGAAACTCGCATCGTAGAACGCGCGGCGGTTGGCCAGCGGATCATATGCATCGGTCATGGAGAAATAGTCGCCGTGCGCGGCGCTGCCAAAGTCCACCATGCGGCCGCCGTCGTTGCATACCTCCAGCAGCAGTTTCGGATGGCGCGCACGCAGATGCTCGTAGATGTCATAGTAGGCCTTCGCAGCGTGATAGCTGACGTCGGTTGAGTTGGATCCGTCAACCCAAAGAAAGCCCGAGTCCTCGTAAATGCGCATCGTTCCGGGATCGGGCGGCGCGGCAGGGTGATCATCGCGCGAACTGCCTTGCGCCACCAGATAGCCGTCGTGCTCGAGCATATCGAGGTGATAGTCGCTCACGATGCGCTCGAGTTCACGCGCCGCCCAGGCCTCGGCGGCCGGCACACCGAGATCGATGGTGATGCCCTTGAAAGGCTCGTTGTGCTGCCAGCCGGCCGGGGGGTCGGCGATCAGCCAATCGCGCCTGGCAGGATCGTCGACATTGAGCGCACCGGGCTGATTCGAGGTGCCGGCCTGTGTCCAGTCAACCCACAGACCAAACTTGAGCCCGTGCCGGTGGGCAAAGTCGGCGACACTGGCGATGCCGTGCGGAAATTTCTCCGGATGTGGCTGCCAGTCGCCGACGCCGCGAAACCAGCCGGCATCGAGATGGAACATCTCCAGCCCGAGCTGCTCGGAATCGGCGATCATGCGCTGTGCCAGGGTTTCATCCACTGCCATGCCGCTGCCCCAGCTGTTGTTGACCAACATCGGGTAGGACGGATCGCGCAGCGTGCGCGGATTGTTGAGCACGGCGCGCACCCAGCGCCGCACGATATTGCCGGCGCCGTCCGGGCCGCCCGCGAATGCGCCGACGAACACCGGCGGCGTTGCAAACGTGCCGGCGGGCGGCAGACGCGTGCGGTAGGGGCTTAGGCCGGGATTGAGCCCTGCCTCGCCTTGTAACGATGCGCCGTTGCGCTGCAGTGTTATCCGGGTGCGCCCGCTGAACTCGATGCCGACATACCAGCCCGGCCGGGCACCGCCAGGCTCTTCCACCAGCAGGTAGGGAATCATCTCGCGCGGCTGGTTGACTTCGGGACGAGCGTAGGTGCTCGACGTGCCAGCCCAAGCGTCACCGTCGTGCAGCGCGTCGAGATGCGTGCCTTCGGATGAGGGTGCGTCGGCGCCTTTTTCCACCCAGAAGCGCTCCAGCGCGGACTTCGGATCGATATCCCAGTCAAAACGCAGGCTCGGCAGCAGCGGCAACCAGACCTCCTGGTCGCTCAGATTTTGAATCACGATGCTGTGCTCGAGCGGGCCGTGGCGGTCGCGTGAGCGCCACTGCCACTCGAGCTTGAGCCGCGGCGAATCGCTGACATACACCAGCTCAATCTGTGTGGTTGCGAAGCGGCTCGCAGCCCGATCCAAACGCCACACCAGCGGCTGCGCCGCGCCGTGAATCTCGACTTGTTCGGGCAAGGTTTCGTCAGCCCGGTTGTTCCACGCCGGGGTGCCGCGCGCCTTGAGCGTGGCGAGCCGCGGCGCATGTTCGCCGGCGTCGACGGCAATGGCTGTATCGGCACTCGCCAAATCCCCTCGAAGGCTGCGCGAGTCGTCCGCATGCACTGCGCGCATCGCGCAACAGCCGACCGAGAGTGCGAGCGAGCAACTCAGGAAGCGGCACAGTGTCTTCGCTGTCAGGACGGCACGACCTGCTGGTAGGCGCTATAGCCTTCCGTGTCGATGTCGAGGAAGGGCTTGAGCTTGATCAACCCGCCGTCCGTGCGGACTTGCCATTCGTGCCGGCCGCCGGGGTCGCGCTGCGCCGCCAACAAGCTCGTCCGCGCGATGGGGAAACTCGCAGCGTCGTCAGCGTCCAGGATGCGCATGAGCACCAGTGGGCCGGCCAGCAACGCGACCGTCTCCGGGTGCACCGCATCGATGCTTTCCAGCCGCCGCATGAGCGGCAGCTCGAGCTCGATCCTGTCGGCCGAGCGCCATTCGCGCCGGATCGCGGCGAAGCTGCCGGCTGGCAGCGGCTGCGAATCGCGCTTGCCGTTGATCAAGAGCTCGGCGCCCTGCGCCCAGGCGGGTATGCGCAGATTGAGCGTGAACGTCTGCGCACTCGGCAAGCGCAGCGTCATGATCACTTCGGGAGTGTAGGGATAGTCGGTCTCGATCGACAGACCGCAGACCGCGCCGTTTTGGGTCCACGTAACTTGCGCAGGTACATAGAGATTCACGTAAACGCCGTTCGGATCGGTAAAACAGCCGCTGATGGCATAATCGGCGGCAATCATCGGCAGCGTCCCCGAACAACACGGCCAACGGTCGGGGTGGAAAGTCTTTTTGGCTAGCCGCGTGTAGTCTGAGTAGTAGAAAGCGTGTCCGTCCGGTTGGATCGGGACCGCGCCCAGCACGGTGTTGTAGAGCACGCGTTCCATGCTGTCGCCGTAGCGACTGTCGCGCGTGATACGCAGCAGATAGCGCGTGAGCTTGAAATGCGCATAGGCACCGCACGGCGTTTCAAAACTCTTGTTCATATCAGCCAGACTGGCGCCCAGGGCACCGCTGTCGGGCACGACAAAATGCTCGTCCGGACCCCAGCCGCCCGTGGCGAAACTCTGTGCGTTGATCATCTGAAAGCCCTGCTGCGCCGCCGCCAAATACATGGGTGCGCCGATCGACAGATAGGCCTGCGCCGCGGAACTCAAACCGTTGACGTGGCTGTAGGCATGCTTGCCCGGCAGAGCATTGTCCCCGCGCGCGAGCGCCGCAAAGAACTCGTCGTAGAGAAAGCGGCGACCCAGCGTTAGATGACGTCGGTCACCGGTCAAATGCCAAGCCTGAAATTGATTCTCGGGCAGGGTGTAGCTTTCATCCCAGGCGTGCTCGCTGAAGTCCTGCGGCGGATGGGCGTGCTCGTTGCGCGGCATTGCCCGCGGCGGCAGGTACGGTACGGCGGCCCGGGTGGTGCGGGCGAGCGTCGCGAGCGCGGCATCGTCGCCGCTGAGCCGCCGGGCGTCCAGCAAGCCGCCGACGAGTTTGTCGTAGGTATAAGCAGGGAAGCGGTTGTTGCGGAAAAAATTTCCCTCGGCGTCGATTGTCGCTGCGTACCCGCGCACCAGCCGCTGGACCTTGGCACGCGTCGGAGCATCGCCGGTAATGGCATAGTGACGCGACAGCGCGCTCATCCATTGCCCGAACGTGGCGCCTGGCGCAAACGCATAGGTGTCGTACCAACCGCCGAGATCCTGGCCGGGTGCGGGCTGCCCGGCGCGCACACGGAAGGGCCGTAACAACGCGTCCTCATCCAGACTCAGGACCAAACGGTGATTCTCGCGCGCTTGGTCGTAGAGCGGCCCGGCACGGAACCGCACCTGACCAAATTTTAGTTCCGCGAGCGGCGCGGCCGTCGCAGCCGCGGCGCCTTGGCTCGCCGCCCTCGCGGCGTAGCGCCACCCGCCTGCCGCGAGCAGGCCGGATGCAAGAAAGATGCGACGACCTGAGTTGATGTGTTCAGACATTGGCGTTCCGTCAGGGCCCCTTGATATGGAATGCCTTGCCTTCGAACCCC
>CAWFQX010000003.1:0-10884 GCA_963818075.1 uncultured Gammaproteobacteria bacterium
GATTCTTCGGAATGTTCAGCGCTTCGAAATTATGAAAGTCGTCCTCGACTTCCGGTCCCGAGGCCACCTGGAATCCGGCCTGCGCAAAGATGCGCTCGATGCGCAATCGCGTTCGCGTCACGGGATGCACGCTGCCGGCTTCCTGACCGCGCCCGGGCAAGGTCACGTCGATGGCGCCCTTCGCGAGCTCTTGCTCGAGCGCCGCCTGCTCGAGACGAATGCGATGCATCTCGAGCGCGGCCACGACGGCGGCCTTCGCATCGTTGATGCGCTGGCCCGCGGCGGGACGTTCGGCGGCGGAGAGCGTACCCAAGGTCTTGAGCTGCTCGGTGAGCAGCCCCTTCTTGCCCAGGAAGCGCACGCGCACCTCGTCGAGGGCCGCAAGGCTCGCAGACTTGTCGATGTCCGCGAGCGCTTGCTCGACCAGCGCTGAAAGAGGGTCCGTCACGGCTTTAGGCCGCGAGGCTGGCCTTGGCTTTCTCTGCGATTGCCGTAAAAGCCGGCATGTCATGCACGGCAAGATCGGCGAGCACCTTGCGGTCAATGGCGAGGCCGGCCTTGTTCAGCCCGTCGATCAAGGTGCTGTAGGTCATCCCGCACAACCGCGAGGCCGCGTTGATGCGCGTGATCCACAGCGCGCGGAACTCGCGCTTCTTCTCGCGGCGGCCGCGATAGGCGTACTGACCGGCCTTGATGACCGCCTGCTTGGCGGTGCGGAAGACCTTGCGGCGGGCATTGAAATAGCCTTTCGCTTTCTTGAGAATTTTCTTGTGCCGCCGACCTGCGACGACACCGCGTTTAACTCGTGCCATGTGTTATCTCCTGACTCTAGGCGTTCGGCAAGCACTGCTTGATGCGCTTCACGTCCGACTCGCTGACGTGCATCTCGCGGCGCAGCTGGCGCTTACGCTTGCTGGGTTTTTTCGTCAGGATATGACGACGGTGGGACTGACCGCGTTTGAAGCCATTCGCTGTTTTGCGAAAACGCTTCGCCGCAGCCCGTTTAGTTTTCAACTTGGGCATGATCGACTCCTAATTTTATGGCCCTGGTCGCAAGTACCCACGCGCAATCTCGCGATTGTGCGGCGGTACCGCTGCAGGCGGGACGACAGGTTTTTAAGGCCTGCCGCTCACTTCTTTTTGGGCCCGAACACCATGATCATCTGCTTGCCTTCCATCAGCGGGTTCTGCTCCACCACCGAATACGGGGCGAGATCTTCAGAAATCCGCGTCAGGAGACGCCGGCCGATGTCCTGATGCACGAGCTCACGGCCGCGGTAACGCAACGTCACCTTGGCCTTATCACCCTCGGTCAGGAAGCGGATGATGCTACGCAGTTTGACCTGGTAGTCCGCCTCTTCCGTACCGGGACGAAATTTCACTTCCTTGACCTGAATCTGCTTCTGCTTACGCTTCGCCGCGTGCGCCTTCTTGTTTTGTTCGAACAAGAACTTGCCGAAATCCATTACACGAACCACCGGGGGCTCCGCCATCGGCGAGACCTCTACGAGGTCCAGTGTTTGCGCGCTGGCCATTTGCAGCGCCTCGGCGCGTGTCATGACCCCTGCTTGGCTTCCATCCGCTGCGATCACACGCACCGATGGTGCGGAGATCTCCTCATTGCGCCTTACGCGCTTCGACGTTGCGATACGCGATCCTCCAAAACAAGACGGCCGCGGCTCGCGACTTCGTCGCAAAGCAAGGCAGTGAGCTCGGTCAGCCCCAAACTACCTAAGTCTTTGCCACCGCGCGTGCGTACGGCCAGGGTGCGCCCCTCGACTTCCCGGTCGCCGGCGACCAAGAGGAAAGGGACACGTTTAATTGTGTGCTCGCGGATTTTAAAGCTTTACCTTCTCATTCCTCAAGTCCGTTTCTACTCGAAGCCCCTGATTTCTTAAGGTTTTCCGCAACTTCGAGGCAGTATTTCTCCTGGCGCTCGGTAATTCCCATCACCATCGGCCTGCACCGGCGACAGCCAGGTCGGCAGCCGGCCCGCGTGATGTTCGATCAAAATGCCGATAAATCGCTCCAACGACCCAAACATCGCCCGATGCAGCATGACCGGGGTATGTTTCTGGCTGTCTTCGGCGATGTAAGTCGCGCCGAGGCGCTGTGGGAGATTGAAGTCCACCTGCAGTGTGCCGCATTGCCAATCGCGCCCGATGGCATCTCTCAGCACGAACTCCAGCTTCGGTCCGTAAAACGCCCCTTCGCCGGGGTTCAGCGTGGTTTCGATGCCGGCCGCTGCGGCCGCCTGG
Organism: uncultured Gammaproteobacteria bacterium; assembly: GCA_963818075.1. Classification (GTDB taxonomy): domain Bacteria; phylum Pseudomonadota; class Gammaproteobacteria; order Steroidobacterales; family Steroidobacteraceae; genus Bog-1198. Next base: position 2,259 of record CAWFQX010000003.1, read on the forward strand.
CGCAGCGCCGCCTCGGCCTTGTCCCAGATCTCATCCGAACCCACCCGCTTTGGCCGGCCGGTCCGAGAACTTGATCCGCACATCGTCGAAACCGAAGTCGCGGTAAATGCTCAAGATGAGCTCGGTGACCTTGACCGCCTCGGAGGTGATTTGGTCCGGAGTGCAGAAGATGTGCGCATCGTCCTGAGTGAAGGCACGCACCCGCATCAGCCCGTGCAACGCGCCCGAGGGCTCATAGCGATGCACCTTGCCGAATTCCGCGAGGCGCAGCGGCAGCTCTCGGTAGCTGCGCAGGCCCTGCTTGAACACCTGGATGTGACCCGGGCAATTCATCGGCTTGATGGCGAACGTGCGCTCGTCCGGCGTCTGGGTCAGGTACATGTTTTCGCCGAAGGTCGCGATGTGCCCGGACGCCACCCACAGTTCGCGGTCCATGATTTCCGGCGTGTTGACTTCAAGGAAGCCGGCGGCCGTCTGGCGCTCGCGCATGTAGGCGATGAGCTGCTGGAACAGCGCCCAGCCCTTCGGATGCCAGAACACGGCGCCCGGCGCCTCTTCCTGCAAGTGGAACAGGTCCAGTTCCTTGCCGATGCGGCGATGATCGCGCTTCTCGGCCTCCTCGAGCCGGGTGAGATATTCCTTGAGCTGCTTCTCGCTGGCCCAGGCCGTGCCGTAGATCCGCTGCAGCATCTCGTTGCGCGAATCGCCGCGCCAGTAGGCACCGGCCACTTTCATGAGCTTGAAGGCCTTGAGCTTGCCGGTGCTCGGTACATGCGGACCGCGGCACAGATCCTCCCAATCGCCCTGCCCGTACAGGCTGATCGACTCGCCGGCGGGAATGGCGCCGATGATTTCCGCCTTGTAGTGCTCGCCGATTTTCTTGAAGTGCGCGACGGCGGCATCGCGCGGCAGGACGCGGCGATGAACCGGCAGATCCTTGGCGGAAATCTCGGCCATGCGTTTCTCGATCGCCGCCAAATCGTCGGTCGAGAACGGCCGCTTGTAGGCAAAATCGTAGTAAAAACCGTCCTCGATGACCGGGCCGATCGTGACCTGGGCGTCGGGAAAGAGTTCCTGCACGGCATTCGCCAAGAGGTGTGCGGTGGAGTGCCGAATGATCTCCAGCCCGTCCGCGTCCTTGTCGGTCACGATGCTTAAGTTGGCGTCATGATCGATGAGCTTGGAGGTATCCACCAAGACCCCATCGAGCCTGCCGGCGAGCGCCGCTTTGGCAAGGCCCGGCCCAATGTTCGCGGCGACCTCCGCCACGGAGATCGCACGATCGAACTGTCTTTTGCTTCCATCCGGAAGGGTAATTACGGGCATACGAACATCTTAGCAATGAATTCCGCGCGGCGCCGTCCTGCGCAAGGGTGAACCCCGCCATGGGATGGTGCGCGCTAGTGGGATCGAACCACTGACCCCCACCATGTCAAGGTGATGCTCTACCGCTGAGCTAAGCGCGCTCGAAGGGAAACGGAGGGCGCGAAAGATACCGGATTCTGCGCGAAAAATCACGCCTCGGCGGCAGGTTCCGCGGGCTTGGCCTCAGGTTCCCGCTGCGGCGGTCTGACGAAGTAGCGGAATTTGGTCTCGCCGAAGGTGAGCGAATCGCCGTCGGTGAGCACCTGGCGGGTCACTTTGCGGCCGTTCACGAGCACGCCGTTGGTGCTATTGAGATCTTCGATGACGGTTTCGCGGGGTCCGACCAGCAGCAGCGCATGGTGCCGGCTCACGGAGCTGGAATCGATCTGCAATTCGCAACCGGCCGCCCGGCCGATGCGGGTGCGGCGCGCCAGCACATGCGAGATCGGGTTCTCGCCGTCCAGCCGGATGAGCTCCGCCAACCGCTCCTCGGTGGCTCCGGCGGCCGCGCCCGGGCTGGCGGGGACGGATCCGAGCCGCTCGATGCTGGTCTGAATGCGTCCGAGCACATTCGCATTATTGCTTTCGCTGCGCTCCAGCCGGCGGATCAGAAATTCGCGCTCCTCGAGAGCACCGCGAGTCCGCTCCAAGGTCGCACGCAGCGTGCGGTTCTCCTCCTCGACCTCGGCGAATGCGGCGGTCTTTGCCGCGAGCTCCGCGGTCAGGCGCTTGACGTCCTCTTCGATGGATTGCATCGGCCGCTGCGTTTCCTGCAACTGCGCCATCCGCTCGAGCATGGCCTCCTCGCGGCTCTGCGCCTCGGCTTGCAAGCGCTCGATTTGCGCGGCCTGCTCGGCGCGCAATTGCGCAATTTGCGCCGCGTGGTCCGCCTGACTCAGCTCCGCTTGCTGCTGCAATTCGGCGACCTTCTCGGCATCGCCGCTGCCGCGTGCGTGCGTCTCGGCAAGAGTGCGATCGCGGGCCGCCAACTGCCCCGTCAAGCGGGCGCGTTCGCTCAAGCTTTCCGCGTCTTGCGCGGCTAGCCGTGCTTCGAGGGTGACCACCTGGGCTTGCAAACGGGCGTGCTTTGACTGGAGCGCGTCCTGGTCCTCGTGCGCCGCACCGACCTGCGCATCCAGATCCCGGAACAGATTCTCATCGAAGCCGCGGCGCCACTCCCGGGTACGCAACAAATCGAGATAGCCGCTCGCCTGGATCTTCGCCGCCCCCAGGTCGTATCGCGTGGCATTGATTTCGGCTTCGACTGCGGCTCACCTGCTGGCTGAGCGCCGCCACCTTTTCGCGGCTGGCCTCGAGCTCCGCGGCCAATGCATGCGCATCCGCGCGCGCGCTGCGCAAATCCGACTCCAGCTGGGACGTGGATTTCGCCGTGGCCTCGAGCGCAGGCACGACCTTCGCATGTTCCTGCTGCAGCGCCGATAACTGCGCATCGCGCTCGCCGAGCGAATGCAGCACTTGCACGATGTTGGCATCGCGCGCCGCGAGCGACTCGCGCAGCGTGCGCGCCTCGGTTTGATAACGCTCAGCGTCGCGCAGCGCTTCTTCGGCACGCGAACGTGCGCTGTCGGCGGCGCTGCCGCGCTCTGCCAACTTGCGCTCCAATTCGCGCGACCGGGCGTGCTCAGCCTCGAGCGCGGTTCGGGCCGCCGCCAGCTCCGCGGTCAGCGCATGGCCGCGCTGACCCAGCGCCGCCTCGGCCTCCTGCGCGCGCTCGAACGCGCGGCGCAGCGCTTCGTACTCGGCGTTTTGCCGCGCGATGCGCTCCTCCACCGAGCGCACGCTCTGCGCCAATGAGGGCAGATCGACCCCGGAAGGCCGCAGAAAATCGGCATGCGCGCCGCCGCTGAAAGAACCCGTGGGCAGCACCGCGGTTTGATCCATGGGCACCGCGTCGTCCGCGACGTCCGGATCGACCTGCGTATCTTGCAGAATCGGCAATCGATCGGTCTTGTCGAGATCGATCCCAGGAGGCTGTTTGTATTCGCCCGCCATGGTCCCTCCCTAGCCCGCCCGGGCGCTGGGCAGGCCGAACGCCGCCTGACGCAGCTTCTGTATCTGATCGCGCAGGCGTGCGGCCTGCTCGAACTCGAGATTGCGCGCAAGTTTCATCATTTCCGCTTCGAGCTTCTTGATGCGTTTGACGGCCTGTTCGGGCGCGAGCAGCGACTCCTCGTCCGAGTAGCGCTCGCGCTCCTGCACCGAGCGCGCACCCTCCATCACGTCGCCGACCGCCTTGACGATGGTGCGCGGCGTAATGCCGTGCGCCGCGTTGAACTCGATTTGCTTGTTGCGGCGCCGATCGGTCTCGGCGATGGCGCGCTCGATCGAGCCGGTGCGCACGTCGGCATACAGAATCGCCTTGCCTTGCAGATTGCGCGCCGCCCGGCCGATGGTCTGAATCAAGGAACCTTCCGAGCGCAGAAAGCCTTCCTTGTCGGCATCGAGGATGGCGACCAAGGACACCTCGGGCATGTCGAGCCCCTCGCGCAGCAAATTGATGCCGACGATCACGTCGAATTTTCCCAGGCGCAAGTCGCGGATGATTTCCGAGCGTTCGACGGTTTCGATATCCGAGTGCAGATAGCGAACCTTGACGCCGTGCTCACTCAGGTACTCGGTCAAATCCTCGGCCATGCGCTTGGTGAGCGTCGTGACCAGCACGCGCTCGTTGACCTGGGCGCGCAATCGGATCTCCGACAGTAAGTCGTCCACTTGGGCGCGCACCGGCCTGATCTCCACCGCCGGGTCGGTCAAACCCGTGGGCCGCACCACCTGCTCGACCACCTGGGCGGAGACGCGCTTCTCGTAGTGCGACGGCGTCGCCGAGACATAGATACTCTGCGGCGCCATGTGCTCGAATTCCTCGAAACGCAGCGGCCGGTTGTCGAGCGCCGAGGGCAGCCGAAAGCCGTATTCCACCAGGGTTTCCTTGCGCGAGCGGTCGCCCTTGTACATCGCGCCGAGCTGCGGAATGGTCTGATGGCTTTCGTCGATCACCAGCAAAGCATCCTTCGGCAGGTAGTCGAACAGGCAGGGCGGCGGCTCGCCCGCCATGCGGCCCGACAGATAGCGCGAATAGTTCTCGATGCCGGCGCAATAGCCGACCTCGTTCATCATTTCCAGATCGAACAAGCGTGCGCTGCTGCAGCCGCTGCGCCTCCACCAGCTTGCCGGCGGCGTGGAGATCGAGCAGCCGCGTCCTGAGTTCATCGCGGATCTCATCCACGGCCTTGTGCACCCGTTCCTTGGGGGTCACGTAGTGCGTCGAGGGATACACGGTGAGCCGCGGCACCTTGCGCAGCACCTCGCCCGTGAGCGGATCGAAGTAGCACAGGGCATCGATCTGGTCGTCGAATAGCTCGACCCGCACCGCCTCACGCTCCGACTCGGCCGGGAAGATGTCGATGACATCCCCGCGCACCCGATAGGTGCCTTGCTGCAGGTCGATTTCATTGCGCGTGTACTGCATGTCCGCCAGGCGCCGCAACAGTTTGCGTTGATCCAGCCGGTCGCCGCGCGACATGTGCAGCACCATGCTCAGGTACGCTTCCGGGTCGCCCAACCCATAAATCGCCGACACGGTGGCGACGATGATGGAGTCCGGCCTTTCGAGCAGCGCCTTGGTCGCCGAGAGACGCATCTGCTCGATGTGCTCGTTGATCGAGGCATCCTTCTCGATGAAGGTGTCCGAGGCGGGGACATAGGCCTCGGGCTGGTAGTAGTCATAGTAGGAGACGAAGTACTCGACCGAGTTCTTCGGGAAGAACACCTTGAATTCGCCGTACAGCTGCGCCGCCAGCGTCTTATTGTGCGCGAGCACCAGCGTCGGCCGCTGCACCTGCTGGATCACATTGGCGATGGTGAAAGTCTTGCCGGAACCGGTCACCCCCAGCAAGGTCTGGTGCGCCAGGCCGCTGGTGAGCCCATCTACAAGTTTTTCAATCGCTTGCGGTTGATCACCCGCCGGCAGGTAGTCCGAATAGAGCTCGAAACTCATGTGCGCATTGTCTCACGTTGAAGCCCGAGGCGGGCAGGCGCCGGCCCGCGGCGTGCGGCTGTCGGCGGATCCCCCGGCCATATGTCATCTAGCGCCGACCGGCCAGATTTCGTACACTCGCTCGCCGTTTTAAACACAGGAAATTCCCCTTGGCCGTGTCACTTTCCAAGCGCGTTCAAAAGGTTAAGCCCTCCCCCACGCTGGCCGTCACCGCCCGCGCCGCGCAGCTCAAGGCCGAAGGCAAGGACATCATCGGTTTGGGAGCCGGCGAGCCGGATTTCGACACGCCGCTCCATATCGCAGATGCGGGCGTCGAGGCGATTCGCAAGGGCATCACGCGCTACACGGCCGTGGACGGTACCGCGGAGCTCAAGGACGCCATCATCGCCAAGTTCAAGCGCGACAATCAATTGACCTACGAGCGCAGCCAGATCCTGGTCTCCTCGGGCGCCAAGCAGACCTGCTTCAATGTCTGTGCCGCGCTTCTGGATCCGGGCGATGAGTGTCTGATCCCGGCGCCTTACTGGGTGTCCTACCCCGACATGGCGCTGCTGGCGGACGGCGTACCCGTGAGCATTTATGCCGGTCCCGAGCAGGGCTACAAGATCACCCCGGCGCAACTCGCCGCCGCCATTACGCCGCGCAGCAAGCTGCTGTTCCTCAACAGCCCGAGCAATCCGACCGGCGCCGCCTACACCAAGGCCGAACTGCAGGCGCTCGGAGCCGTACTCGACAAGCACCCGCAGATCGTGATCGCCTCGGATGAAATGTACGAGCACATCTATTGGGCAGCCGAACCGTTCACGAGTTTCGCGCAGGCCAATCCGCAGCTCTACGATCGCACCGTCACCATCAACGGCGTTTCGAAGGCGTATGCCATGACCGGTTGGCGCATCGGGTATTGCGGGGGACCCAAGGCGCTCGTGGCCGCGATGTCGACGATTCAGGGCCAGTCCACGTCCAATGCCTCCAGCATTTCGCAGCGCGCCTCGACCGTGGCATTGAACGGCGACCAAAGCTGCGTCGCCCAAATGAACAAGGCGTTCAAGGAGCGCCATGATTTCGTCGTCGCCGGTTTAAATGCCATTCCCGGCATCTCGTGCAGACCCGGCGCCGGCACCTTTTATGCGTTTGCTCAGGTCGATGGCGCCATGAATGCGCTCGGCATCAAGGACGACAATGACTTCGCCGAGTACTTGTTGGTGGAGGCCGGGGTCGCCGTCGTACCCGGATCGGGCTTCGGCGCACCGGGCCATATGCGCCTGTCCTTCGCCTGCAGCATGGCCACCCTCGAGGATGCGCTGAGCCGCATCCGCAGGGTGCTCACGCTCGCGGTCGCGAAGCGCGCCTAGCCTCCGCGCCAGCCTAGCCTCCGCGCCGACGTTTCCTCTGTATTGACGTTTCCGCGGAAGCGTATCCCCGTGCGCGATGGCCGGCGCTCCTCCGGCGGCCGCAATTATTACCCGGGTGATATTGACGGCATGATTATATCCGGGTAATATTATTGGTGGCTACATACGTGATAAGTCCACCCGATGAATGATCAATTAGCCGTTGAATTTACTGCATTTGTTGGCACCCGACGACTGGCGTCGGGGCCGCTGGATCGCGTCGCGCTGGCCGCCAAGAAAGGCGATCGACCGCGGCACACAGCAGCCCGTCCTGATCTACAACGACCAGACCGGGCGCGCGATTGACATCGACAGCCGCGGCAGCGACGCCGAGATTCTCGCCCGCCTCGCGCACCCTGCTCCGCCGCCCAGCCCGCGCGGACGCGGCCGGCCGAAATTGGGCGTGATCGCACGTGAAGTGACGCTACTGCCGCGGCACTGGCAATGGCTGGGTTCCCAACCCGGCGGCGCATCGGTCGCGATTCGCAAATTGGTCGAGGGAGCACGGCGCGCCAACCAAGAGGTGGACGAGCGCCGCCGGCGGCAGGAAGCCGCCTACCACTTCATGTCGGCCATGGCCGGCAATCTGGCAAACTTCGAGGAGGCGGCGCGCGCCTTGTTCGCAAATGATCGGGCCCGATTCAGCGACCTCGTCGGCTGCTGGCCGGCGGACGTGCACGATCATGCCGTTAAACTCGCGTTCGGCTGCGACGACCATAATTCGCAATTACCATCTACCACATGAAGTACAAGAATCTCGGCAATACGGGTCTCAAGATTTCCGAGCTATGCCTCGGCTGCATGACCTTCGGTGTCCCCGAGCGCGGCGATCATCCGTGGACCCTGCCGGAGGAGCAAAGCCGTGCACTGATCCGTCAGGCGGTGGACGCCGGGATCAACTATTTCGATACCGCCAACACCTATTCGGACGGTACGTCCGAGGAAATCGTCGGCCGCGCGCTCAAGGATTTCATCCGTCGCGACGAGGCCGTGATCGCCACCAAGGTCTACTTTCCGATGCACAAGGGCCCCAATGGCGGCGGGCTGTCTCGCAAGGCCATTTTTGCCGAGATCGACGCCAGCCTGCGGCGCCTCGGAACCGATTACGTCGACCTGTACCAGATCCACCGCTGGGATTACTCGACACCCATCGAGGAGACCCTGGAAGCCCTCCACGACATCGTCAAGAGCGGTAAGGCGCGCTACATCGGCGCCTCGTCGATGCACGCCTGGCAATTCAGCAAAGCCCTGCACGTCGCGCGGCAGCACGGCTGGACAGCGTTCGTCAGCATGCAAAATCACTACAATCTGCTGTACCGCGAAGAAGAGCGCGAAATGATGCCGCTGTGCGCCGCTGAGCGGATCGCCGTAGTGCCCTGGAGCCCCCTCGCCCGCGGCCGCCTGACGCGCGCATGGGAGACCGAGACGGCACGTTCGCGGACCGACGAGTACGGCAACAAGTTGTACGAAACCACCGGCGAATCCGACCGCAAGGTAGTCGAGCAAGTCGCGGCCATCTCGGCCGCTCGCGCAGTGCCGAAGGCGCAAGTCGCGCTCGCTTGGATTGCGCACAAGCCCTTCGTCACGGCGCCCATTGTCGGCGCCTCGAAACCCCAGCATCTCGAGGATGCCGTGGGCGCCCTGAACCTGCGTCTCGATGCAGCGGAAATTGCGCGCTTGGAAGCACCCTATGTGCCCCATCCCGTCGTCGGCCACTCCTGATTCGATTCCTTGACTTAAAGGCCCCGCTTCCCGACAATCCGCGCCTCCTGCGAATTCCCCGGTAGCTCAGTGGTAGAGCGACGGACTGTTAATCCGTTGGTCGGCGGTTCGAATCCGTCCCGGGGAGCCA
>CAWFQX010000004.1:0-905355 GCA_963818075.1 uncultured Gammaproteobacteria bacterium
GAGCAATATCAATCTAACGAGGTGCCGCCAGGGCGATTTGGTCGATCTTCGCTGGCATGAGGTTCAAGCGCCGCAGCGAGCCCCCGATCCTGGCGATTCTTCGTGAAGTAGGGCAGTCCCACTTTGAACTGCACGCCCACAAAGTCCGAGAAGTCGCGCCGGTAGGCGTAATACACCTCCACGGAGTAGTCCGGCTTGTACGACTGCCGCGCGAGGGCGACCTCGGTGGCTGAGGCTTCGATCTGCTTATCGAGGTTGCCGATCACAGGATGATGGTCGGCGCCGGCCATCAAACCTGGTAGGGGGAGTCAGGATAGCCGGCATGTTGAGTGACTCGGCGATCGGGCGCTCTGCCGCATGGCCAATCCACCGGGTCAAACCCGCACGCGAGCGGAGCACATGATGGAGCCAGTCATGGGCTTTATCGGCGACAACCCGGAGTCCACTTTGGCAGCCAGCCAGTCGGCCTGGCTGGCTTTGCCGTTGCTGTAGTCTTTCTCGAGTGATTGTACTTGCAGTGCCGATTCATCGACCAATCGCTGAGCGAGCTTGAGGCTCTTTTCGGCCTCATACACATCGAGCCATGCGAGAGCCGCATCGCGGCGGACCATGCGCTGCTAATTGTCGAGCGCCGCGCGGTCCGCATCGGGTCGAGGGTCTACGAGCGCCTTGGAGCCGGCGCTTTTCCGCGCGAGGGAAATCTTGACTCACGCCGATCGTGAACTCGGTGAAGTTATCGCGGCGAGTGCTGAAGGCTTCCGACGTATCGATCGGCAGTTCCAAGTCCGCCCGAGAGTTGTGGATCGGGCAACTGCGAGGCGGCAATCGCCTGCTGATCCTCGGCCGGATTTTCGCTTGGCGCCCGGTCAATAGCGGTTGATCTACCGCCGCGAGCGCACCGCTTCTTCCATCGTCAATGGTGTGGCCACATCCGTAGTGGCAGCGTCTGCGGGTGCAGACTCCGCTGTGTTGGATGTTCAGCCGCGAAACCATAAGCAAAATGCACGCGAAGTAAAGCCCACGAGAGGTGCGCTGTTGACGACAGCGCAGCCAGGGCGACCGAGCGCCCGCGATTGAACGAGACATGTCAATTCTCCAAAGTCAAGATGGCGGCGAAACCAAAGCGCGCCGTCACGAAGCGACCTTCGTCGCCGTTGCCGTCGTTAGGACGGACCTAGTGGAGCTTTAGAGAATGGGTGGGCGAATGAGCGGCGAATCGCCGCGAGAGAGGAATTGCGTCGATCGGAATTGCGGAATCAGCGTTGCAGACCCGAGCCAGTTCAGCACTTTCGGCATCGACGTGGCTGCACCGGCGACGGTGCCCACGCAGGCTTCGAGGCAACAACCCATCGAGTGCTGCCCTTTAGGGCAACAGGAGTCCTGGGATGCAGAAGAGTGCGAGACGGCGGCCGTTTGGCAATCCGTAGACATCATTTGCGAGATTCCCGCAAACGCGACCACAGAACTCTGCAGCCCGATGGCGAGCATCACGACAAGCGCGATGAGCTGACGCTTCATCCCCAAAAGCTTAACTGGGGAAGCTCTCCGAGGCAAATTATCGGTATTGCCTCTGCCTGAAATGTGATCGGCGCGTCACAAAACAGTTGCACGGCAGGTGGGTTTTACGCTGATTGCGGCCTGCTATTTCACAAAGTTGTCGAGTGCGCAAGGGGGAGATTCGCTCGAAATTCAGCCGAAACTCAGCAGCTATTCGCAGAACACGGCGCCCTCAAGACAATCCAAATGAAGACAACCCCGCTGGGGCGGATGTATGCTTTTCCGCCGAAGAGTTTTGGGTTGCCTCTATCAACACGCATTGTCCTCGATGAGTGTGAGCAGAACCGAACGGACCTCAAGACGGATTCCCCTAAGCCGGCGCTCCCATATCACCGGCTTTCAGCCGCTCGCCACAGGAGTCGCGGAGCACGAGAGTGCGCTCGAACGCGATTTCGTTACGCTGACCAGCTTCTTGGATGCTGACGCCTCGATCATCGCGCAACCGATCACACTGACGCTTTCGCCACGATGGACGGACGCGCCGATATACGCCGGACTTTCTGGTGCGTGGAGGTCTCATGTTCAGAACTCGTCGAGGTGAAGTACCAAGCGGACCTCGACGCGAATGCGAGAACGGCTTCGGCCTGCGTTCGATGCCGCCCGTCGCGTGGGCGAGCGGGAACTGCGCGGCGTTTCGGATCGCGACAGAGCATGACATCCGCGGCCCAATGCTGCATGAACGCAAAGCGACTTCTCCCATTGCGGGGTCTGCCCGTCGATCGCGAGATAGCCATCCGCGTGCTGACTGCTGTAGGTTCATTCCCGACGCCGAGCTTTGGCCGTGTGGTGGCTGCACTAAAGACCAACCGATCGACGACTCTAGCAACGGTTTGGCGGCTCATCGCCCGTGGCGAGCTCCGTGCTGATCTTGCTGCCCCAATCAGCCTGCACACACGGCTTGGTTTCCCGTGAAGCCTTCAAGTGCGGATGCAGAGTTGTCGTCGGTCACGCCCGCACAATGGGAGGAGGCTCGTCGCGTCCTCCCCGTCGTTCGGGAACTCGCGGAGAACCCGCATCGTACCCGGGCGCAGGTAGTCGCGGCCGCCGCGGCGTTGGGCTGTGGTCCCACACATCTGTATGCGCTGGTGCGCCGCTACTCCGCCGATAGACGACTCACCAGCCTACTTCCGCAGCGACCGGGGCCCGATCGAGGTTATTCGCGGCTCCCGGCTGAAGTGGAAGCGCTCGTTGATGAGTCGATCGAGACACTGTATCTCACCCGCCAGCGCCCTCGGATAACGGACTTGGTGCTTGAAGTCCGGAGACGCTGCGCATGTATTGGGAATGCGGCACCCGGACGCAAAGCGATTACCGCCCGCGTCCGGGGTAAACCGAAGCGCGAGGTCGTCGCGCGACGTGACGGACGCAAGGCATCGCGTGATCGCTTCGCGCCGGCGATTGGGTCGCTCGAAGCGGGTTGGCCGCTCTCGCTTGTTCAGATCGACCACACATTGGTGGATGTCATTGTGGTGGATTCTGTGACCCGCCAGCCAATCCAACGACCGTGGCTCACGCTCGCGATCGACGTGTACTCGCGCTGCGTGGCGGGATTTCACCTGTCGCTCGAACCGCCCTCGGCGACCAGTGTCGCCTTGTGCATCGCGCACGCGGTGTTACCGAAGGAGCCGTGGCTGGCGCAGCGAAAGATTGAGGAGACCTGGCCGGTACAAGGACTCATGACGCGTCTGCATCTCGACAATGCCAAGGAGTTTCACTCCGAAGCGCTTCGACGGGGCTGCGAGCAATACGGGATCTCAATCGACTATCGGCCTGTGCGGACCCCGCATTATGGCGGCCATATTGAGCGACTCATCGGCACGATGATGGGCAAGGTCCATATCCTTCCTGGGACGACGTTTTCCAACGTGCAAGCCAAGGGTGATCTCGACCCGGAGAAATCTGCCGCGATGACACTTGATGAGGTGGAGCAGTGGCTCACCCATGCAATTGCGGGTCTCTACCACCGCGACAAGCATCGGGCCCTTGATATGCCGCCGATGGCCGCGTGGGAGCGCGGTATTGTGGGCGATGACGCGACGCCTGGATGCGGCGAAGCAGCCGGGGTATCGGACTCGCGTCGGTTCCTCATCGATTTTCTGCCACTCGAGCGCCGTCGGGTCAGACGCGAGGGCGTTTCTCTCAATTCGATTTACTACTGGTCGGATGTATTGAGGTCCTACATCGGCGAGCAGGAACGGATGATTGTCCGTTATGACCCGAGAGATTTGAGCCGCATCTATCTTCTGGCACCCGATGGCCAATACTACGATCTGAACTACCGAAGATTAGGTTACCCACCGATCAGCCTATGGGAGCATCGGCTGGCGCTGAAGCGACTTCGAGACGAAGGAGCGAGGCATATCGACGAGAGCGCCATCTTTCGCACCATCGAGACCATGCGAAAGATCACCGATGAGGCCGTGTCAGCGACCAAGACCGCCCGTCGTCAGCGAGAGCGAAGACTTCGGGTCATCCAGGGCGGCCGATCGGACCAGGCTCCTGTCGCGCACAGTCTCCCGAGGTGGAGGACGAGGAGCAAGATACCCGCCAGCCGTATGAGCGCATGCTTCCTGTGGAGGACTGGTGAGCGCGCGATATCCGCATCTGCACCCCTCGTGCCGGCCGCTAGCGGATGAGAGCGATGAGTCAAGGATACGTCGCATCCGCACCGATCGGTGGATCACCTATGGTCGGGCAGAGGCGGCGCTTTCGGCCATGGAGGATTTGCTGACGTTCCCGAAGCGCACCCGAATGCCGAACTTGCTCATTGTCGGGCCCACCAACAACGGTAAGACAATGATCGTGGAAAAATTCAGGCGCGCCCATCCGCCGGACGAGGCCAGCGAGACTGAGGACGGCGCGGCCTGCATTCCGGTCCTCAAGGTGCAGATGCCGGACGGTCCCGATGAGCGTCGATTCTTCGGAGGCATCCTCCATGCGTTGGGCTTTCCGCACGTTCCCTCCGAGAGTATTTCCCGGCGGCAGGACTCTGCCATGCGCATGCTGCGGGCAACCGGCGTCAATCTGTTGATCATCGATGAGGTTCATAATCTCTTGGCCGGTGCGCAGGTGCAACAACGTCGAATGCTTAACTTGCTGCGCTGGCTCGGCAACGAGTTGCAGATTCCGCTGGTGGCGGTCGGCACGGCGGAAGCTCTCCACGCGATCCAGAGTGATGATCAGCTCGCCAATCGTTTCGAACCCGATGGGCCTTCCGCCCTGGCGAGAGGGCGAGGAGTATCGGCAATTGCTGAGTACCTTGAAGCCGTGTTGCCCCTGCGTCGCGCCTCGCATCTGGCCAAAGCCCGCACTCGCTCAAAAGATTCTCTCGTCCGCCGAGGGCATCTTGGGCGAAGTGGTGACGATCGTAACTCGCGCCGCCGTGAGAGCTATCACGACGGGCTCGGAGGCGATCTCCGCCAAAGTCATCGATGAATCGGGGTTCATTCCGCCCTCCCAGCGGCGCCGTGTTGCAGTCTGAGGCGTTTGATGCGCTGGTATCGACTGCGATTTCGATCGCCGGCGATACGCGAACTTCCCCTCTATGTAGATCCACTTCCCGATGAGGCGCTGCTCTCCTGGCTCCTTCGGCTCGCAAGGCGTTTGAACCTATCGATGCACGTCCTGGCGCATGAAGCTTTCGGCATCGACGACCGCGCGGGCATTCCCACTGGTGGAGTCGCCCGAATCCCTGGCACCTCAAACGGATCAGCGAGAGAACCGGAGTTAGGATCGAGATGCTTCGACGCATGACACTCGCCAAATGGGTTCCTGTTTTCCGGGAGGATGAGGACAGTCACCGCTTCGCAGGGCCTCGTTTCGTCTCCATTACACCGGACTACCGGGTTCGCCGGCACGCCGTATGCGCCGAATGTCTGGCGGAGGATGCCGAGCCATTTCTGCGGTTGTCGTGGATGATCGGTTGGGTGGCGGTATGTCCGCGCACACGACGATCATGGTTACCCGTTGCGCCTGGTGCCGGGGACAGGTCCGTGTTGCTCGACTCTCCGGTGGGATGCCTTTTGCGCCGCGGGAATTGCACCTCCTGCGGCAAAGGCTTCAGGACGGAGTGTGCTGGCTCGCCCATCCTTACGTCACCCGCTTGCAGGGGATACTGATCGAGGGAAGCGGCACGGAATCACAACACTTCCAGGGATCGGGAGGTTGAGCTGGTCGGAAACAATCGCCCTCATCGATGTACTGCTCGGGGTGTACTGGAGAGTCTTGGAGTACGACGAACAGGAAAGCATCCGCAGCCCTGCACGAGGAGTCCGACCTTGCTCCGAGTGTGGCTGACCGTGCCTATAACACCCGGTATGGGAGTCTCAATTCCTGGCGTGGCTCCTGGAAGGGTGGCCGAATGTGACGGCGCACGCACCGCCAAGGATCTCTTGACGCGCGGCTTGGACCAACCGGCCAACCGTATCTTCCGTCACCTGCGGGTCGATTGGACGAAGCCTCGCAGCCCCGAAGCCAACGAGATCGAGCCGGAGATTCGGGGTCGGCTTCGCGAGCTGCTATGTGCCTCAGCTGACGTAGCGTCTCGGAAATAAGATCCGAAAAGTCGTTCCTACGTGAGGTACCGACTGCATCTCGATCGTCGCATCCAGCATTTCGCACAAGCGTTTGACAATCGATAGGCCGATGCCTTCGCCGACTTGCCCGCGGTATGATCGGGTGTTAGCGCCGCTCGACCGAGAGATTGCCGAAGGACGCTCGCCGGCTTCCCGCTGCGCGGGCGAGGTCGTCTCTGTGCGAGGACAAGGGTTCGCTCGAGGACTCGAGCGCCGCGGCGAGTGGTTGACCGGACTCAGTGTGAAAGCCCGGGCCCGTATCCGCGATGCATAAGACCCAGCGCTTGGGATCGTCCGGCGCGCTGTCCCCCCAGGTCACCGTGATGCCCCCGCGCGAGTATATTTCACGGCATTGAAAATCAGATTTTGGGCGATGCGCCGGATCTTCACGGCATCCCCATCGGCGGCAAAGCCCGCCGGCCCCTCGCACTTAAGATAGAGACCACGCTGCACTGCCAGGGGCCGAATCCCTTCACACAAGGGCTGCATGATGGTCGTCACATCGAGCGGCTCGATCTGGCGCGACTCGCGTCCGGCCTGCAAGCGCGCAAGACTCGTCACATCGTCGAGCAAATGATGGAGCGAGGTGACGTTGCGCATCAGAATGCGCACAAAATCCTCCCGCGAGGCATCGCTCTGTCCGTGACGGGTGAGGCCGACGGTCACATTGGCGACGACGCCTAAATTTCCCCGCAGGTCGTGCGCAGCCTGCTGCCACATCTCGCCGCGCTGCTGCTCGAGTTCCCGGATTTGCTCCAGCGCGCTCTCGAGATCCTTGACGTGACCCGCGGCCTCCTGCTGCTGCAGGGCAAAATACTGGCTCACGCTCTCCTCGATGCTGGTGCTGCAAAGCGCCGTCCAGACTTGCTGCGCGCGGGTCAGTGCGTCCAGGAGAAATCCGAGATGGCTTTCGCATAGCGATCCAATTCCAGGACCACGCATTCATTGAGCTTCCCCAATTCGCGGGTGACTTCCCGTAAATCATAGCCCTGCTTCCAGCGTTGCAAGCCCGTGCGCAGCGGCGGGTCCTGGGCGGCTTCTGCGCGTGTCGGTTCCCTCGGCCGCCGCGGCGTGGCGAAGGCTCCGCTCGAAAGGCGCGAGCAACGCCGGGATGTGATCGATGAGTTCGGCGCGCGGCAGCGAGTCGCCGTCGGTGAGATCCGGGATCGCGTTTAATGGCGCGCTGCCACGCGAGCACCATCGCTTCGCGGCGCTGCCCTACATGGTCCGCGAGCGCGGTCAGTTCCCCGTGGATGTCTTGCAACTCTTCTTCTCCGCAGAGGCAAGCCTCAAGCGACACAACATGCCGCTGGCCAGGCGTCTACCGGCCACCGACGAGTGGAGCTTATTTGAAACTTTTACACCCGAACTCTGCGACTGACCGTTGGAAAGTGGTGCCGATGTGCCCGATGCGTGCGACGCTAGTCAAGTCGATGTATCGATCTCGTGCCCGTTTTGTACCGGGGGATTGCCGTCGGCGTTTGGCGCGCGCGGGGATAAGTGTGGTCAGCAAGAGTTCAATCATGGAAATATCCACAGGTTTGGTCAGATGCTCATCAAATCCGGCCTGTTTCGATTTGCAGCCGATCTTCCGGAGCGCCCCAGCCGGTGACGGCGACCAAAACCGGGTGGCCCAGTTCGGGCATGCGCGGATCGCGCGCGCCACCTCATAGCCGTCCATGCCGGGTAAGCCCAAGTCCAGCAGCACGATGTCGGGCTTGAATTCGGCGCCGAGCTGAGCGCTTCGGATCCGTCGTGCGCAACGAGCCGTGGTGTGCCCTCCCAATTGCAGCAACAGGCTCAAGGTCGCCGCCGCATCGACGTTGTCATCGACGATGAGGACTCGAACCGGAGTCGTGGGTCCTCGTGGAGGCGAATGATCTCTCGGCGACCGTGGACTCCGCCTCGGCGGGTCCGGCGAGGGGCAGGGTGATTAGAAAATGACTGCCTCGCCCCAGCCCTTCGCTCGAGGCCACGAGCTCGCCCGTCATGCATCTCGACCAAGCGGCGCGCGAGATTAAGCCCGACGCCCAAGCCCGTGCGTGGTCTTGTGGAATCCCGTCCAACCCGCGTGAACATGTCGAAAATGCGATTCAAGGCCTCGCGCGCGATCCCGACGCCGGTATCGGCGATGTCGATCCGCACCGTCGCTCGTCGCGCCTCGGCGCGCACGGAAATCGGGCTGCCGGCGGCGCTGTACTGGGCGGCATTGTTCAAGATATTGGTGAATACTTGCGTCAGGCGGGTTGGATCCGCGTGCAGATACAGCGGCTCTTCAGGGAGTTCGAGGGTGAGCGGAGTTCTTGCTCGTCGTCATCAGCGGTGCGCTCGCCTCCACTGCGCGAGCTGCAGAATTTCCTGCAGAGCGATGCGCTTCTTTTCCAGCGCCATCTGGCCGCTGGTGATCCGCGCGATATCCAATAGATCATTGACCAGATGCACGATCTGCCCCAATTGCCGTTCCATCATCTCCCGCAGCTGAGCCATGGAGGTGGCGTTGTCGCTCGCTTTGCGCATCACCTGCAAGCGCGGCGCGAAGAGGGGCCAAAGGGTTTCGCAGCTCATGAGCGAGTGTTGCGATGAATTCGGTTTTGCGACGTTCGGACTCCGCTAACTCCGAAGTACGTTCCCGGAGTTCGCCTACGAGGCGGCGGCGCTCCGCGTCATCGTAGAACCTCATCACGGAACCCTGAATGCTACCGTCGACTACGACTTGCACGCCCGAGTAAGACACCGGCACCGCGCGACCATCTTTATGCGGACAATACACCATGGGTTCGCCGTGCGGGCTCGCCAAGTTTCAATCCACGGGCGTTTGTTAAGGCCTGGCAGATTGAGCACTCGGCTGAGGTCAGGTATCTGCCGCCCGGATGAATCGCTTCATGCAAGACAATGCCCACAAGCTCATGAGGTTCGTAGCCGAGAAGGTGAGCCGCGGTCGTATTACAGTAGGTGCATCGACCCGTCGACATCGACTTCGCAGATACCATCGCTCGAGCATTCGAGTAGTCGGTATAGGCGCTCGTTGCGGGCCACCGAATCATCCGGGTTGTTGGTCATCGACGGCCTTCTCCCCCGGCGCCACAAAAAATTTCATCGTCGTACTTTTATATCCGAGGCACGACTCTTTACGGAGTGGGCCAAGCCTGTCTGTTACTGTCAGAAAACACTGACAGCTGGCATGGCAACAGGTGAAGTCAGTCGCAGTGCGCCCTCCTGGGCCCACACAGAACAAAGGATTGCGCTTCGGACTACCGCCTTGTTGGTGCTGCCTATGGAGCGGCAAGACCTACCCCGAACCGGCCAATTCGAGAAGCCCGGGAATGTCCTGCTAGAGTTGGTGAACGCCCCAAGTTATGTGAAGGCAACAGCTGCCTTAAGCGGATTCGGCCGTACGACTGCAGTGTTCACATAACCACCATCGCAACATAAGTTCAGGAGAACCTGCTCAGGGGAGGCTTAAGTCATCGGACGGCGAGCGGGCGATGGACCCGGACGCAGGCAATCACTTCTATCGCGGAAGACGTGCAGATTAATGGTCGGGTCTGGGAACTGGCGGAAGAGATCTTGGCGGCCTGACATGTAGGTCCGGGCTAGGGGAGATAGGGTGCCTCCATAGGTGTCTTCTCCCATTTTTTTTGTCTCCTGTCGGCGGGCTCGCGGCGACGAGAGAGTGTTCCAAGATCGTGAACTCAGTTCGCGGATCTTCGCACCAGTTCACGGATCTAGGCACCGGTACGCACATCTAGGAACACTGACAAAATTTATGGATCGTCGTTAGAGTTTCGCTGAATTTAATGAAAATGCAGGATAGCAACCTGGTTGCTCTTGTTGAACAATTGGCCCACATGAATGCTGATCAATTCATCGTGGCTCGAGTCTCTTCGAAAACGAAGGCACGACTGCGGGCATTCGCTGAGCGGGAGCAGCTCAGCGAGTCAGCGTTGCTCAGGCGCCTTGTTGAATTCGTGCTGCTGAAGGCAGGCTACGCCCCAATACTCGAGGAGACATCAACCCGTGCTCGGTCGCTCAAGACGGCTCGACTAATGATTCGTCTGTGCAGAGATGACCAGATTCTGCTGGGAGACCGCGCGGCGGCCCGGGGCATGGCTCCGGCTACGTACGTTTCCGTGCTGACGCGAGCTCACTTACGGTCGCTTGCGCCCCTGCCGAAGGAGGAGCTATTGGCTCTCAAGCGTACCCTCGGCGAGCTTGGGAGCATCGGCCGCAACTTGAACCAGATCGCTCATGCGGCCAACCAGGGCCAGCTGGTGACCAGCCCAGGGCGCAATGACCTTGAAGCAATGCTGCGCGTCTGTGGGGCACTTCGAGATAGCGTAAAGCGCGTGCTCGTGGCGAATCTCAAGTCCTGGGAGCAAGGCTTTCCCTAGCGGTGCCCTGGGAGGCTCAAATCGACCACTTTGAGTCATTGGACCGCCAGAAATGCGCACTCGTAAGCCGCCATTCACGGTGCGGTAGACTTCTTGGATGCAGAGCAAAGGCAGATGCTGTGACTTTCCCGGTAATGGCCCAAATTGGGGGGAACTCCGAAGGTCAGATACCCCCGTGCGCTCAAGAGAAGGCATGGATGCCTAAGCTGATTGGGCCACGCCAACCTCTCGTCGTTCTTTTAATTGCCGTGCTGGCGCTCGCCGGATATGGCGTGTACAGGTGGCAGAACGCTGCGCCTTCGCCAATGCAGCAGGATGGTCGGATCACTGCCCCCGGGATCGAGGCGAACCACCCAACCGTGAACCCGCCACCGGCGTCGGCTGTACCGCCCGACACAGTCGCCACCACGAAGTCGAGGTTCCTGTAGGCGGCGGACGTAAATTGCACACTTCCGGCGGGCCAAAATTGCACACTCGTTGACGCCGCCCCTGGCGCCGTTTCATCTAGGCAACAAAGCGATCACGCGGAGTTGCCATGTACTCACGGGAGACGAGAGTGTTGTTACGCCACTATTTGGAGCAAGGAGTGGGCAAGACTGAGCTGGCCAGGCGCTTTGGAGTGAGCCGCCGGACGGTCTATCACTGGATCGAGACGGCGCAGCTCGATCGGGATTTGGATGACGAGGCGGTGAGCTATAAGCCCCGTCCAGCGGCGCGGAAGAAGCTCGATCGCTACAAGGGGATTATCCATGCGCGCTTGGAAGCCTATCCGCGGTTGACGGCCCAGCGGCTGTTCGATGAGATTCGAGCGGATGGGTATGCCGGGGGCTACACACAGATCAAGGAGTACGTTCGGCAGATACGCCCGCGTCCCATTGAGGAAGAAGTCCGGCGATTTGAGACGCCGGCGGGCTTTCAGGCCCAGGTGGACTTCGCGAGCTTTAACCTGCCGTGGGGACGGCGCTATGCGCTACTCGTGGTGCTCGGTTACTCGCGAGTGATGTGGCTTCGGTTCTTCACCCGCCAAACGATGCCGAACCTCTTTGCGGGGCTCGAGAGCGCCTTTGGTTGCTTCGGCGGCGTACCGCAGGAGCTTCTGTTCGACCAGATGCGCACCGTCGTGATCGACGATGAGCGATTAAAGAACGGTGCCCTGGTGCTCAACGCCGAGTTCTTGCGCTTTGCGGCGCACTGGGGCTTTCGTCCACGCGCGTGCCGGCCGTATCGGGCAAAGACGAAGGGTAAAGTGGAACGCCCGATCCGCTATGTGCGGGAGAGCTTCTTCTACGGCCGCACGTTCATCAACGATGCGGATCTGAACGAGCAAGCCGAGGGGTGGCTGGATCGAACCGCCAATGTGCGTCAGCACCGAACCATCCGCGAACAGCCGCGGCTGCGCTTCGAGCGCGATGAGCGAGATACGCTTAAACCCCTGGCGCCGGCACCCTACCCACGCCTGCTCCGGTTATTACCGAGCCGCTCGTCGAAGAAGCCAGTCTATCCAGTTGAGGTGCAGCGCCGGCCCTTGAGCTTCTATGCGGAGATCGTGCGATGAGCGCCGTGCGACGCGACCACATCCGCGAGATGCTCGCAGACTTAAAACTCCCCGGCGCCCTCGAAGCGGTCGATGACATCCTCGCCGAGGTCGATCGCGGATCCGTCACCGCGGGCGAGGCGCTCGAGCGTTTACTCGGTGCGCAGATCAGCTTGCGCAACAATCGCCGGCTGCAGACCGCGATGCGCTCCTCGCGGCTACCAGCCATCAAAACGATCGAACAGTTCGATTTTGCCTTCCAGCCCTCGATCCAACGCGAGCAGATCGAGAGCCTGCACGAGCTCGGCTTCATCAAACGCCGTGAGAACGTTATCTTCTTAGGACCGCCGGGCGTCGGCAAGACGCACCTAGCGATCTCCCTGGCCATCGCCGCCGCGGAGTCCGGCCGCCGCGTGTACTACGGCACCTTGGTCAACCTCATCGAGTCGCTCGAACAGGCTCGAGCGGCCGGCCAACTCGCCCGGCGGCTGCGGGTCTTGAGTCACCCGGCGTTACTCGTCGTCGATGAGATCGGCTATTTGCCAGTTAACCGCGATGGCGCGGTCCTGTTCTTCCAACTCATCAACGCGCGCTACGAACATGCCTCCACCGTCCTGACCTCCAACAAGGGCTTCGAGGAATGGGGCAACATCTTGGGCGATGAGGTCATGGCTGCGGCGCTCATTGACCGTCTGATGCACCACTGTCATGTGGTCAACATCCGCGGCAACAGCTACCGAATGCGCGAGCACACCGACCTCTGGCATGCGATCCAGCCTAAGGCTGATGACCAGGTAAACCCATCAACCCGACAAGGCAAGAAAAAGGAGGCCAAGACGCATTGAGGGTCGTTACCTCAATTAAAGTGTGCAATTTTCAACCGCCATAATTGAGCAGTTTCCGGCCGGCGTTGACAGTTTCAGCTACACGCTGCGTTTCGTGAGTCCCAGCGGTGCATGTTGGAACGGGTGATCTTACGAGCGAATTTGGGTGGCACGATGCCGACGCACATTCCGGGGTGCGACGACATGAGGGGCGCATCGCGTAGCCTATATGAAGCGACTAAGGCGGCGGCGAAGGCCGGCGATCTCGATGCGCAACTGTGCTTTTTGATGCAGGAGGCGGGCGATCGCGAGTCGGGTTTCGCGCTTTCGGAGGCGGAAATTGCCGAGTACCGGTCGTTGGCACCACAGTATGTAGACGCCGCGTTCAAACGCGGCGACTGGCGCGTGGTTCATTTATTGGGCTTCCACGTTGTCGATTGGGCGGGACTTTTTATCGGACTCAAGCAATGGAAAGATCCGGCGCGAGAATACAAGGCGCATCAATTGCTACTTCTCGGCGCCGGTGATGTCGATCCTCAGGATCCGGATTACTGGCTTCAGCCCCTGCGCATACCGGAATCAACATTTTCGGCCCAAGAGATCCGAGACAGCGATGCATGGGCACACGAGATGTACGACAAATACTTTAGCAGCCAGCCGACTTTGATGAAGGAACCCAGGGTTTGCAGCGATCAGGATGAGACGGGGTTCGCTCATCGGAAGCTGCCGCTCGCATCGGGCAGCTTCGGGTCGAAAGGGTGAGTTCGCCGGCGACTCCATCCATGGGGAGGCAGGCACGATTATTTAGGGCGATACATCGATGGCAAAGGCAGCCAAGCGCTTATTCATTTGTCTCGACAATGCAGGCTATGAGGTTTCGCTCGAGCGGCTGAAAATTTATGTTTCATTGACGGACGCAAAAGCAGAGCGCACTGGGTACCTCAGGATTATCGACGAATCAGGGGAGGACTACTTTTACCCCAGGCAGCGCTTCGTTGCGGCAGATCTTCCAGTCTCGACCCGGCGGGCGGTCCTGCGAGCGGCCTAGCCGCGACCATTCGAGCGCGAGGCAATGTATAACATGCGGATTTTGATGAGATATTTTGCCTCCGGGCAAGCAACGTGCACACAGGCAAGCTTGCTTTGATGGCCGGCGGCCGGAGCGGTATCCTCGAGTGACTATGAGCGCATTGGCTATTGAGAATATGTCCTGGGACGAAAAGCTTCGGGCCATGGAAGAGCTATGGGAATCGCTGAGCCGGGAAGAAGCCAGGCTCGAATCTCCGCCTTGGCACGAGGAGGCGCTTCGGGAGACCGCCGCACTCCACGATGCGGGCAAGGAGCAGCCGATCGACTGGGACGCCGCGAAACGCGAACTGCGCAAGCGCGCTGAGTGAAAGTCAAGATCCTGCCGAGGGCGCTCGAGGATCTCGACCGCGGGCGGCGATTCTATGCTCGGCAGAGAAGAAGCCTCGGCGATTATTTTCTCGACGCGCTCTTTGCCGATATCGACTCCCTGGAGCTCTACGCCGGCATTCACATGAAGGTATTCGACTACCATCGGCTTGCTCGCCGGACGCTTTCCCTACGCCGTGTATTACAAGGTCGACGGCGAGACGTGCATCGTGTTTCGCGTGCTCGACTGCAGACAAGAGCCGGAGAAAACGATGGAAGGGTTGAGGTGAGGGCGCGCGGACAGCCCTACTGCCAAATCTACTGCCAAAAGCGGGGAGGGAGGGGGTCTCCAGGGGACGCACGAGCCGCAGGTTTTTCAGTAACTTACTGATTTCTATTTGCGTCTGCGTGGGTTCGAATCCCACCCTCTCCGCCATTCGTGACATCAATTCCGCTCGGTCCGGATCAATCGACCGCGACAGCCACGAAGCGGGGATAACGCCCGCCAGGGCGGCCCCGAAGGGGAGAGGCGCGCAGCGCCGAGTAATCCCACCCTCTCCGCCACTTAATGTTCGAAGCGTTTCTGAGACTTGAGTCACTCAGGTCTTTCCCTACTGCCAGCCTACTGCCAAATTCCGGGGTTTCTGGGGGACGAATCACGATCAATCTCGCACGATTTGTCGCTGCATTTACCGAAGTAATTGCAGCACGAGAATTGAGAATTGCAGCGCCCGTAACGGGTCCGGACTTTGTCGATACGTCCCGCCCGTTTCCATTAGCCACCGATCATCCGCGCGGTCTGCCGCCGGCAACGACGATGGGTTCGCCGAGCGCTCGCCGATATTCCTCCTCGCCGATCGCATCCACCGACCGCAGCTTCGCCAGTAGCTCGTCGATCAGCGAACGCAGCCCAGGCCCCGGCATGCCATGCGCGAATGAACTCTGGTATTTGATCGGCCCGGGGATGATCGCGACCAGGAAGGCCATCTCGGCCGGCGTCAGCTCTCGGGGTTCGCGGCCGAAATAGCGGTGGGCCGCGGGCCGCAGGCCACGCAGGTCCGGTCCCCATTCGATGATGTTCAGGTAGATCTCGAGGATACGATCCTTGCCGAGCGCCGACTCGAGCAGGAACGTGATCGCCAGTTCCTGCAGCTTGCGTCCGAGCTGCTTGTCGCGCGACAGGAACAGGTTCTTGGCCAGCTGCTGGGTGATTGTCGACGCTCCGCGCGCGGCGCCGCCGCGCGACCAGTTGGTGAGCAGCGCGGCGGGTAGTTCACGCAGGTCGATGCCGCGATGCCCGTAGAAGCCTGTGTCTTCGGCGAGCAGCAGAGTGCGCACGAATAGCGGCGGAACGTCGTGCAGGGCGATGAAGTCGGGGGACGCGAGCGAGACGTCGATGGGGCGGTGCGGCCCGGGGCCGTCTTCGGATCTGAAGATGAAATCGCCGCGCAGGCGCGCGATTGCCGGCGGCATCTGACGTGGCGGCCTGAAGTCGATCTTCTGGCTCACCAAGAGCGAAACAGGGTCCGCCAGGCGTCCGCGTACACGCACGTCGATCGTGGCCGAGCCAAGGTCACGGCCGGCGCCGGGCGCCATTCCCAAGCTTTCGGGCACCGCGAGCCCGGATGCACCCAGCAATTGCGCGAAGTCCAGATGCTGCATGCCGAGTGCGAGATCGACAACCGGATCGGTGTCGACATCGCGCAGTGTGATCGAGCCCGATAGGGCGGCACCGGCCACCGTCGCGTGGATCTCGGGGATCTCGATCATGCCCTCGATCCGGCGCCAGGCGCCATCGAATCGTATGGTCACGTCTGTCGGATCGCCGAGCTGCGGTTCGTCGTCGGCGTTATCCGCCAGCGCTCCCAAGCGCGCGCCGCGCGCGCCCATGTCCACGTGGAAACGGAGCGCATCGATATCGGCCTGAAGGTCCACGCGGCCGTCCGCGATACCACCATCGAGCAGCGGGTGGGCGTCCCGCCGCAACTCGAACAAACGTCCGGCGTCAAGCCCACGTGCCTCGATGCTCCACGCGCTGCCCACCGGATACGCCTGCTTGCGGATTGACAGGCCGGCCTGTGGCTCCACCAGCGTGAGCCGGAGGTCCTCGCCGAAAATGCCCACCATGTCCCAGGCAGTGGCCGGCGAGCTGACCCTGACCCCTGCCGGGCCCGCGAGAGCGGCGGCGCGAACTGCGAGTCGCAAGCGGCCGGGCCACGTGGCCGCGATCATGGCGGCATGCAGTTGCACTCCATGACCGAAGTCGAGATCGAATCCCTCCAATCGCAGCAACGGCCAGACGCCGACGTGTACCACACCGATTCGGGCAACCGCGCCATGGCGCACGGCCGCGGACTCGATCCGCGTTCGCACCCCCTGCTCGAGCATGGGCCTCAGCAACAGTGCGGCCAGGCTTACGGCCAGCGCCGTGGCGATCGCTCCGAGCCACCACCATCGCCTGCGGATTCGAAACGTGAACATCGACGCAAGGATGCCACAGCCTGATCGCGCGCCGGCTGTTGGGCGGCCTAGGGTCGCAGACGGCGTCGATCAGGTCCGCTTCAACCGGACCCTTCGAGTCGACAGCGGTCGGTCCCTTAAACATCGGTGCCGCACCGCAAGAGAGAACCCGGCGAGCGCCTTTCGTTACGCACCGGGCTCTCCATCGATGTTCACGCATAGTGAGGACCTGGGTCCGTACCCTGGTAGTAACGCACGACGCGGATCGCGGCCAGCGGCACGGGAACCATGTGTTCGCATAATGCCCAGTGAGTTCAAACGTTAAAGTGGGCTGACTGCTGCCGGCCAGCGGAAGTTGGCGCTGCAAATTGGCCTTCTGGATTGCAGTCGTTCGCATGAAGTTTGACGAGCCAAGCTACAAGTGATCTATTTGCACCATTGAACACCGGGAGAGCGAGGTCGAACTGTATCCGCTTGCGCGGTACGCGGCACCGACCTCCGCGTGGCAAGAAAAGCAACAAACGCGTCGCGCGAATAGACAGCTCGAGCGAACTTGCGACGGAGGGGAGTTATGGGCGCCGTCAATGCATTGGGAGCACGTCGAGCGGCTACCGTCGGCACCACGGTTTTTAATCGGCCGTTTTATTTCCTCATGGCAATTCTGATCGCTGGCCTCGTGATCTATGGATTTAGCCTGACGATCGGGAGCAACCTACTTCACCCCTCGGTGCCGAGGCCGAGGATTCTTTATTTGCATGCGGCGACCTTCTTTGCCTGGGTAGTACTGTTCGTCGCGCAGACGGTGCTCGTTCAAACACGACATGTGCGATGGCATCGCCGGCTTGGAGTAACCGGTATTGTGTTGGGCTCAATCATGCCGCTCATCGGCATCGCGACGTCTCTTGCAATGGCAAAATTTAACATCCTCCATGGAGGCCGCGGTGCTGAGCGCCCGGCGGCATTTCTTGCCATCCCGTTCAACGACATGATCGCGTTTTGCACCGCATTCGCGCT
This sequence comes from uncultured Gammaproteobacteria bacterium, assembly GCA_963818075.1. Taxonomy (GTDB): domain Bacteria; phylum Pseudomonadota; class Gammaproteobacteria; order Steroidobacterales; family Steroidobacteraceae; genus Bog-1198. Next base: position 17,750 of record CAWFQX010000004.1, read on the forward strand.
AGCGATACGGTGGCGGAAGAAGCCGGAGTTCCATCGTCGGTTAATGCTGGTGGCTTCGTGCTGCCTCACTGCCGCCGCATTCGCAAGGTTTCCATTCATCACAATTACCGAGATTAGGTGGTACGGCGGCGTGGATCTGCTGATTTTGCTGGGTGTTTTGCACGATCTAGTGGTCATCAGGAAGGTCCACGCGGTTTATGTGTACGGCGTACCGTTGATTGTATTTGGCCAAGTAGTGGCCATGACTCTATTTCTGCAACGCACGCCTGCGTGGATGACGATCACTCACTGGCTCCTCGGGTAGGGTCGGCAACGGCGTGGAAGGCGTTAGATCGCCAATTGATGATCCGCATCGGTCGCCATCCGGCCATGACTTGACGGTCGCGGGGCTGAACTACCTGCCATAGAGCAGTCACTCAAGACTTGGGGTAGGCTATGGAGACGACAACGAAGAGCCCATGAATGGCTGACCGCGCCGACCCAGAAAGGCCCAAAAAGCCCTGCATGACGAGAGCGCCGTGACCGGCCCGGGCAGGGCGGTGTTTTTAAGCTATGCGTCCCAGGACGCGCCTTCTGCCGAACGGTTATGCAACGCGCTGCGCGCTGCAGGCATTGAAGTGTGGTTCGATCAGAGCGAGCTGCGTGGCGGGGATACCTGGGATGGGTTAATCCGACAACATATCAAGGCGTGCTACCTGTTCGTGCCGATGATCTCGGCGAACACGCAAGCACGCGAGGAAGGCTATTTTCGCCGCGAGTGGAAGCTCGCCGTCGATCGCACGTACGACATGGCCGGCGGACGGGCTTTCCTGCTTCCGCTTGTCATTGATGGCACGTCCGATTCGGACGCACTGGTGCCGGAGAAATTTCGCGAGGTGCAGTGGACGCGCCTGCCACAGGGCGCGAACACGGACGCCTTTGTAGAGCATGTGCGCCGGCTATTGGCTGGGGAGCTGCCACGGCAACCCGCCGGGAGCGCGCCGGTAGGCGCTCACGCGTCCGCTGCGACGGTAACACCTAAGCGCGTCGCGACATCCTGGCGCCCGAAGGCGGCGCTCTTCGCGACGATTGCCGTGGTGCTGGCGGTCGGTTACGTGGTGACAAATCGATTGATGCTCTCAAAGCATGGCGCGAAGGTGGGGGCAGTACCGGCGTCTGCCGCTCAGAGTGCTCCCACCACCGGATTTAACCCGCCGCCGCACTCGATCGCGGTGTTGCCGTTCGTGAACTTGAGCGGGGACAAGGAGCAGGAGTACTTCTCAGACGGGCTGACTGAAGAACTGCTTAACTCACTGTCTCGGATCAACGAACTCCAAGTTGCGGGCCGCACCTCTTCGTTCTACTTCAAAGGCAAGGACGTTGATCTCGGCACGATCGCGCGCAAGCTGAACGTCGGCTCGGTACTTGAAGGGAGCGTACGTCGCTCCGGCAATAAGAGACCTATGACCGGGATCTAAAAGACCTGCTGAAGCTGCAGACTAACATCGCGGAAGCTGTGACGCGCTCCCTTAGAGTTGCGTTACTCGGTGGCCTCGCTGAGAAGATCGAGCTCGGCGGGACACGTAATCCGTCCGCGTTCGATGCATATCTGCGGGGCAGGAGGTCCGTGCTGCAGAATACTGACAAATACTTGCAAGACGCTATCGCAGAATTCTCGGAGGCTATTCGTCAAGATCCGAACTACGCGCTCGCGTTCGCATCTCGATCACGTGTGTTCAGTTACGTTGCGGCTGGGTCTACGATGCGCGAGACCTTCGATAAGGCGCATGCCGATGCCGAGAGGGCGATTGCGCTTGCCCCTGATCTTGGTGAGGGCCACTTGGCATTAGCGATTGCTTACGAGCTGGGATCTCTCGATTTCGCAAAGGCAAATAACGAGTTCGAACGAGCGCTGTCGCTCGACTGGGGCAACGTGCCCACCTTGTGGCGGTATGCCCACTTTGCCGTTCGCATGGGTCGGACGGAGAGGGCCATATCCGCCGCCCGACGAGCGGTCGTACTCGACCCGCTCCAATCCATTGGTCGGGAATTCCTCGCTGGCACACTGTATTACGCGCGAAAGTATAGCGAGGCCGCCACTGCCTGGAAGGAAACCCTGGCTCTCCGCCCGGACTATCCGCTTTATAAGGTTGGCTTGGGGATCGTCTATTACGCGCTCGGGGACCTGCAAGCGCACGAGCAGCGTGCGAAGACGCGGACGAAAGCACCGGTGCAGACTCTAAGCAGAGTTGCTTGGCGATAACCTACGACAAACTCGGCCGACACGCTGATGCAGAAGCCATGCTCACAAAAATCCGAGCCTCGCAGGGTGACGCCGACTCGGTCCTCTACGCAATGATCTATGCGCAGTGGGGCAGTACCACGAAGGCTCTGGAGTGGCTAGACACCGCTGTACGGTTGCGAGCCTCGGAGTTGGAGGTGTTGAAAGTGTCGCCGGCCTTAGATCCATTGCGCAAGGAGCCGCGCTTCCAGGCGATAGAGCGGGAGTTGAAGTTTCCGCCTTGAGAGCGCGGCCAAAGCAGTCGAAAGGGTGAGTTCGCTGGCGAACTCCACCCATGGGGCGGCAGTCGGCCATTCGAGGTGCCGGAATGCTTGCAGCAAAGCGGCCATTCGCAACGTGCGCTAAACTGACGTTGGTGTCTAGGGAGTCCAGGCTGTTGCACAAGGAGAGATGCATGTCATTGGATATGTTCGTCACACCCAAGCGGCGATTGCTTCGCCCATTTCATAGTTAGGTGTCGAGGTGGTCACGGTGCGTATGCATGTGTTCACGGTTGCCGTCAGCCTATTTTTTGCCCTTGCCGCTTGCCACCGCGAACTTCACATCGTACGAGTGGACGTTTTCGAGGATCACGTCTCTATAAATGGATTCGTGTCAAATCTGCCGATACAGCAGGCCGTTGACGGGCAGATGCAAGGCCAGAATGTGTTCGTACTCTTGACTGCGAAGCAATCGTTAAGCGCAGCTAGGACGGATGAGCTGCGACGGTCAGCCGATAAACTCTATTTGTCGCAAGGGATCGGTATAAGGCGTGTGCAGTTCGAGTGCTCCGGAAGCGCTGGTCCCGCATGTCCATGACCCCAGCTAATCGCTTGGATCGCGCGGGCCACGTCATCGTTGGGCCATATAGGGGCCGATGATTGGGATAAGGCAGTTTCGACTGGCGTCCACAGCAACGCGGTTTTTCGAGTCATTTAGGAGCGTTATGAGCGATTCCGAAAAAGAGGGGTGGATCCCGTACGAGAACTCCGGGAAGAGAGGCATTCTTCGGTTGGCGTCCTTTGCGTTGCCGTCGCTCGTGACGATATTTATGTTGCTAATCTGCTGGCGGCGACATTTCGTTAAGCACAGCATTGAGGCGGCGGTGTTTTCGATCGCACTCTGCGTCTATTTTGCCATTTTCCTCAATCGGCGAAGCCGCGGCCTTTCAGCCGCATTCTTTTACGCTTCGGCTGGCCCCGACCGTGACGAGGACTCCCAAGATCAAACGGACGTCGGAGGGCTGTGGGGTGCTGCAATTATTATTGGGGGCATGGTCTGTATGGTAATTAAATGCTGGTAAATATAAGGCTCACAATACATTCGTAGTGCCGCCCGATAGCTCCTCTCACCATCGTCTCTTTAGGGTCGAAAGCGCCAGGTCGTCGCCACTGTGGGTCGTGGGGCCGCAGGCGGCCCAGTTGGGGACACACAGCGGCTCAGAGTGGTGGCCCGATACCTGCCGTTCGCAGACTGACGGTGTCATATCGCCATCGCATTCGATAACAGCGGTTTTACAGGTATGCTTCGGGTGCCAATTGTCTCTTTTGGGGCGACAAAGGTCCGGCGTGAATCACCGGATCTAGAATGCCACTATGGCCCCTTCGGCCGGGCTGGGGATTCGATTATGAATATTCGCGAGGCTAACAAACTCGATGCAGAGAGGTGTGGCCGTATTCTGTATGACGCCTTCAACACTCTAGCGGAAAAACACAATTTTCCGCGAGACTTTCCTTCTCCCGAAGTCGCGACGGGTCTCGCGTCGATGCTAATCGGTGATTCAGGATTCTACGGCGTAGTCGCGGAAGAGGCCGGAACGATTGTCGGCAGCAACTTCATGGACGAACGCTCCACTATTTTTGGGATCGGCCCGATCTCTGTCGCTCCTGAAGAGCAAAATCACGCTGTGGGCAGGCGCCTGATGGATGCGGTACTCGATAGGGCAGCGGCAAAAAAGGCCGCAGGGATCCGCCTGGTACAAGCGGGCTACCACAATCGCTCGCTTTGTCTATACACGAAGCTCGGGTTTGTCACCCGCGAACCCTTGTCGCTGTTGCAGGGACCCAAGCCTAATGCCAAGTTTGCCGGATACGATGTCCGGCCGGCTGAAGAGCGCGACGTTAAAGGGTGCAACAAGTTGTGCCGCGACGTTCACGGCTTTGACCGGGATCTCGAGCTACGCGACGCGATTCGCGCACGCTCGGCAAGTGTGGTCGTACATTTAGACGAGATTACGGGATATGCGACGGCGATTGGCTTCCTTGCCCACGCAGTCGCCCGCACAAATCAAGATTTGAAGGCTTTGATTGGCGCGGCAGCGGAATTTCCCGGCCCGGGATTTCTGTTACCGACTCGCAATCATGAGGTTTTCGAATGGTGTCTGAGCTCCGAGCTGAAGCTGGTCTTTCAGATGACGTTGATGGCCACCGGCCTATACAATGAACCTGCCGGTGCTTACTTACCGTCGATTCTGTACTAGATCCTGCTTGAGTTCCCTGCTTGGCGATAAGACCCGCGGGAGAACTCCTTTTTCACCAGCGCGACGACGGAGCCTAACCGGTCTTCCGAAGAGTGGCCGATTCTGACGGGCGCCATCCGGGCCAACCAGAGACATTCGACTAACCGGAATCATTGCCTAGAAGCCGCCCTTCGTAGCTTAGGGTAGGCTATCCTTACGCTAACGAAGAACTAGTGGATGACCGACCGCTCTGGACCAGAAATGCCTCAGGACCCTGCCGATAGCCTGAAGGCTGCGGCGCCTCCAGATGCGGAAACGCGCTCCATCTCGGAGACCTCAGCGCCCATGCTCGATGTGCACGCTCCTCACGAATCGATTCACACCTGGAAGGGTTTCTTCGTCCACATCGCCGCGATTGCCTGTGGCCTTCTGCTGGCGCTCTTGCTCGAGAAAACCGTGGAATATCTTCACGAGCGCCATCTGTTATCGGAGGCACGGAGCGAGTTAGCCGCTGAACTAGAAGATAATCGACGAGGCTGGCAGAAGAATGCGGTCGAAGTGCTGAGAATTCAGCAAGAGCTCGAAGTGAATCTCAGGGTTATTCACGCCCTGCGTTCTCACGCTTTGCCCGACGGCAAGCTCGACTATTCTGCGAAACTATATGCGACACTGGATGGCGCGTGGCAATCGGTTCATCAGAACGGAGCGCTCGGTCTCATGCCGCAAAAAGAACTCACAACAGAGGCGTGGTTCTACCGGATGCTGCTCGAGCTTATAAACGCAGAGACGACTCTCATCGCCACGATGAAGATCGCTGATGCCATGGCCGCGAGTGTGTCGCGAGAGCCACTTGATATGCACCAGCTTGATGAGCTGACGAGCAAGACCATCGAGGCGCAGGGGCGATTGGATTACCTGCGGTTGTTTCTCGACATCGAAGAAGGCGGTCTCAACAAGATCGGCGGGAGATCGAGCATGAAGGGCGTAGGCGAGTGACGAGCGGGTCCCTGAAGGGCTTAGGTCATCGGCGATGCCCGCGCTTGCTTGGGTTGGGACGCCCATAAGCAGCCACTGACGACCGTCTCCATTGGGACCCACTGCTGCCGCATGCGACCGGCCGCTTTCCGGACCAGTCCGAGTAGTCCAACGGGCAAATCTGATTCTCGCCGCTCACAACTCGTATGCGTTCAGGCCTTCGTTCACGAGATTGACGCTATCGCCCGTTGGCACAGGCGCACTTCCTTTTTTGCGCCTTTGGGTTTTAGGCTGCACCGCGATGGAGAACAGCACGTGCCCCGATCGCTGCGATCGTCGGCGTCCCCGCCTGACGCATGATCGCTTCAAGTTCGCGGGCATAGATATCGAGCACAGCCTCGGCACCTTCCTGCCCGAAAGCGGCAAGACCCCAACCCTGAGGTCGCCCGATGCCAACGCCCGACGCACCTAATGCCAGCGCCTTGAACACATCAGTGCCTCTTCGCGCGCCGCCATCCATTAACACCGGAACGCGGCCTTTTACAGCAGCGACAACCTCTGCGACACAATCAATTGTTGCGCGCAGGGTCTCCTCGTTACGCCCACCATGGTTGGACACGATGACTCCGTCGGCACCGTGCGCACTCGCTGCTTGGGCATCCTCTCCAGTCACGATGCCTTTAATGAACAGCTTTCCGCGAACCAGTCCACGCAAGCGATCGAACCACTCGAGGGTCAGCCCCGGAGGCGCGAGCCCTTTTACCTGTGATACATCGATTCCCGCAAAAAGTGGCGCTCGGAGCCACATGTCGTGGCGGTTTCCGATATGGCAGGCAGTACAGTCTCGTTTATCGACACGCGCGGCACGCCGCAAAGTTTCTGAATTCCGAGCGCCCGCGGTAGCTGTCGAATCAACTGACAGTACAATGGCATCAGCACCCGCCGATTCGGCGCGACGCACGAGTTCCCGTGTGACTGTCCAGTCGTCCGTTGGATAGAGTTGTTGCCATACCGGGGCGCCGCGCTGTGTCAAAATTTGCTCAAGCGGAACAGAGGACCCCGTGGAAACCATTAGTTGGGCCGATCGGCTTGCGGCAGCACGCGCCACCGCTGCCTCCCCATCGGGATGAAAAGCACGCATTGCCGAGACGGCGGAAAAATAGACCGGAGTTCGCCAGTGAGCACCGAATATCGTAGTGGTGGTATCGACCCGAGACAGGTCGATGAAGCGCCGGGCGCGGATTTCGTAGTCACTGAATGCGTCTTCGTTCCGTCGCAAGGTGCGATCGTCGTCGATGCCGGTGGCGAGATATCCGAAGTGAGCTGGCGGCAATGCCGCGCGGGCCAGGGGCTCGAAACCCCGCACGTTCAAGATGTCTTTAACGTTGGTTGGTACGACCTCAGAACTGCCAGAAATACCCGTCGTGGCGGTCACCCCAGCGTCCAGCCCCGCGGCCCAGGTGGCGAACGGCAGCATCGATGTGCTCAGGATAAAGCGGCGACGGGTTATGGAACAACGAAATCCTTGTCGTTTGTGCTCGTGCGCCATGCCCTATTCTGCCAGGAGGACCCGCCGGACCGCCACAGCGACAACGGCGTGAAGGCTGTCGATCCTGACGAGGCGTATTTCTGCCCATAAGGTGGGGCGTCTAATGGCAGGTCTTGGGTTGGTTACTCAGCGTTGCCACTGGCGGGAGTTGGGGCCGCCTGCGGCCCCACGACCCACAGTGGCGGCGACCTGGCGCTTTCGACCCGTCGGTGGTCACCGGCCGCTTCCGGGTGGTTCCGATCACGCTGTGAGAAACATTGCGACGGTTGAAGCTGCAAGCAACGCTATGTCTTTATGAAGCCCGCTGTCGATCGATTCGCAGCCCTTGAGGCCGAAAGACAAGATCGGTTTCGGAAGGATCTTGGCACGACAACCATACCCCGAGGATCGAGGGCGTGAAAAATCCGCCCAGGACGGCGGACACACGGCGGCCAGCTTCCGTTCGCGGTGGCCGCAACGAATCAGACGCGCGCAGGATCGGGCTCGCCTGTTCCCGCTCGTCGCGCATCGGGAAGATGTATCATCGTCTGTGCCGTCTTGTGCGCGAACCAATCACTGCGCCTTTACCACCACATAGTCCTCGGGACTAAACGCCGGCGCCGATACCGCATAGAAAGTCAACCTGCTGTTGGGATCCGCCTGGATGGAATGCATTTCCCCGGCCGGAATGAACACTGTCGATTCGGCGTTCACGGGAGTCACCTTGTCTCCCAGATGCACCTCGCCGGTGCCATCGATGACCAGAAAGACTTCCTGCGAACGATGATTGAAACTCGTGCCCGAAGAACGCCCCGGTGAGAGGGTGAACTTGGCAATGCTGAGCGTCGAAGATTTCGCCAACGGCGCGACTCGGCCGACCAGTTCTTGCAACCTGACACCGGTAGATGCTGACGCCGATGGGACGTCCTCAGCGGCAAATACGCGCGACAGCGTGCTCGGCTCATCCGTCCGGCCCGGTGGCTCACTCGCACGCGTGATGAATTCTGCACGGGTGAGCCGAGCGATGCTCTGCGCAAACGCCGGATACCGGCGCACCAACTCATCGCGATAACCGATCTCGAAATCGCTGGAATCGAATCCGGGCGACATTTGCGTGCCGACGAAGGAAAAGTCGCGGGCCGTCGCGGTGATCGGCGCCGCGCCCATCCACACCCCCTTCGGCACAGTGAACTGCGCGAGTTCACCGCCGAATACATTCGTACCCAGCGTCACCGTTTGACCCCCGCCGTGCGGATACAGCAACAACAGCTTGAGCGGCGAGCCACTATGGAAGTGCCAGACCTCGTCGGTCTTCAAGCGGTGCATGGCCGAAAAATCGCGCGGGGTCACCACGGCCAAGATCGCGCCGCCCGCGGCGTGTGGACGTCCCGCATAGCGCGGCGGCAACGCAGCACCGTCCAACAGGTCTTCGCTGGTATACGTCACACTGAACCAAGCGCCTTCCTGCGGTATGCGCTTCATCTGAAAATGTGCAATGAGCCGGCCTGCCACACCCGCCGGCGCCGGCAAGTCGGCCGCGCGAGCCCCGGTCGAGGCCAATGCGCAACACGCACTGACCACTGCGTACGCGAGAAGTCGATAGCCGCCGTGGCGATGAGATTTGATGGAGTCACCCACAGGCTGACCATACAGAAGTCATCATCCCGTTGGGATCTAAAAATGTCATCCAGAATGAAAAAAACCCACAAATCGCCAGAATTGCCGAATTGCGCAGGCCGCCCGCAGGGTTGGAGACCCGGACGTCTCCAACGAAAGCGCCTCAGGTTGGCGCACCCTGGGGGATGACTTCAATACCCCCGCGTTCAATAAAGGGGCCATTACGCTGAGGGCCGCCGACCACTATCAGGCGGATCACGACCCCAAGCTGCCACTAGCCGATGACTGCTGTCGGGAGGCTCACCTCGCTGCGGGTTCGTCGACGGGCATTCATCTCAAAGCGGCCAATGGCAACTCCGCAGTATGATGTCCGGGTTCAAGATACACAGCACAGGAATATAGGGGTGATTGATGGGTCACTTGGTATCGACCGCGTTCGCGGCCACGCTTCTCAGTTTTGGCTCTGCTGCCCTTTCGTTGCCGGTTGCTGCTCAAGGGCACTACCTATTTGCATGGGCGGGCGATCCTGCCGGGAAGGGTGAAGACTTCATCGCGGTGATTGATGGCGATCCGGCCTCTTCTAACTACGGCCAACTGGTGGCGACGGGCGCCTCCGGCGTCAAAACTCAGCAGATGCATCACACCGAATACTGGATGCCCGAAAGCCGTCTTCTGTTCGCCAATGACCACGCTGCCGGACGCACCGTTGTGATGGATCTGCGCGATCCCCTTCACCCGAAGGTCCACGCCAGCTTTGGCGATCTGGCCGGGTACAGCCACCCGCACTCTTTCCTTCGCCTGCCCAACGGTCATGTGCTGGCGAGTTTTCAGATTGAAGGGCATATGGCTCATGGGGCGGCTGGACTTTTGCTCCAACCAATGCCTAACACTGATTCGGGCAAGGCGGTGCATGGCGGCGTCGTTGAAATCGATGAGCAGGGGAAGGTGATCCGTGCCGCCTCCACCGCCGATCCAGCGCGTCCGGACGATCTGTTGATGGCCTACAGTTTGTTGCCGTTGCCGGATATCGATCGGGTGCTGGTCACCAACTCCTCCATGCGGGATGAGGACAAGACCGGCCACACCTATCAGATCTTTCGGCTGTCAGATCTGACTCGCCTTTCCACCAACGACCTCGATGCGCCCGCCGGAAGCTACGGCGAGATTAATCCTGAGGAAGCCCGCAGGGGACCGGACGGCTCGGTCTTCATCCAGACCACAGGCTGCGGCATCGAGCGGATCACGGCGCTCGCAGACAATACACCACGGGCAAAGCTCGTCTACCAATTCCCAGGCTCTTTCTGCGGCGTACCAAACATTGTTTCGCACTATCTGATCCAGACTGTGCGTCTCGGCCATGCAGTTGTGGTCATTGATATTGCCAATCCGGAGCACCCGGTGGAGGTCTCTCGGGCGGTGATCGATGGGTCGATGTTCCCGCACTGGAGCGGCTACGACGCGAAGACTCACCGAATCGCCGTCACCGGCTACGGAGAAAACCGTCTGTTTATGCTGGTGTTCGATCCAGAGACGGGCGCCGTAGCCGTGGATGGCGCCTTCCACGATCAGCAGGGCCGTTCAGGCTTTGATCTGAGCAATCGCCGCTGGCCTCACGGCTGGACAGGCACGGCCCAGGCGCACGGGGTCGTGTTTTCGCGCTAGTGCGTGTGCATCAGATGAGTGGCCGCTGTGGAGCATTTTTCCTGCAACCACGTTCGACCGCTCTTGGGCCGGGTAGAGCCGTTGCCGCACATCCCGCCGCCCATGGCCTCGTGACGACGCGGAGCGGTCCGACGGTTCGCCCGTTAACTGCCGATCAAGAGTAACAGAGCGGACATTGATCGCGCCGCCCGGTCGATCCGGACCGATTGCCCGTCAGCCGGCAACGCGGCTCGGCCAAACTTAGCCACTTCAGCTAAGCTGTCGCCCAGGGAGGCGATGAGAAGACTTCCCCAAGGGTGATTCTGCCGGTGACTGAGCCCTCGCACGCGGTATTCCTAAGCTACGCCTCGCAGGATGCGGAGGCTGCGCAGAAGATTTGCGATGCACTGCGTGCGGCCGGTATTGAAGTCTTTCTCGATCAGAGCGAGCTGCGGGGCGGGGATGCGTGGGATCAGAAGATCCGGCGCGAGATCCACGACTGCGCGCTCTTCATTCCCGTCATTTCGGCCAACACGGCCTCGCGGCATGAAGGCTATTTCCGCCTTGAGTGGGATCTTGCGGATCAGCGCACTCACATGATCGCTCGCAGCCGCGTGTTCGTGGTTCCGGTGTGCCTGGACGCAACTACCCAGGTGGCGGCTGACGTTCCAGAGTCATTTCAGCGGGTACAGTGGACGCGCCTGCCCGGCGGGGTCACACCCGCCGCCTTCGTCGAGCGTGTACGGCGGCTGCTATCGGCAGAGCAGTCACAGGGGCCGACAGGGACCGAGTCGCCGACCGCTCGCGTGTCGGCTGCGCCGACGAGCCGAAATTCCGTCCTGGCCTCCTGGCGCTCGAAGTCTGCGCTGCTTGCAACGATTGCGGTGCTCGTCCTCGCACTCGGTTACCTCGTGGTGAACCGATTCGTGTCATCGAAGCGAGGTGCGCAGGTTGCGGCGGCGCCTGCGCCTGCGCCTGCGCTTGAGAGCGCTCCCGCGCCCGCCTTCAACCCGCCGCCGCACTCGATTGCGGTGCTGCCGTTCGTCAATTTAAGCGGCGACCCCAGCCAAGACTACTTCTCCGACGGGCTCACCGAGGAGCTGCTCAACTCGCTCGCCGAGATCAACGAGCTGCAGGTCGCAGCGCGTACCTCCTCGTTCTCGTTCAAAGAACACCCGGATATTGCCACCGTCGCCCACAAGCTCAACGTCAGCACAGTCCTCGAAGGCAGCGTGCGGCGCTCGGCGCGCACCATCCGCATCACCGCGCAATTGATCAATGCGGTCACGGGCTTTCACGTGTGGTCAAAGACCTATGACCGGGACTTAGGGGATGTGCTGAAACTTCAAACCGAGATTGCCACCGCGGTAGCCAGCGCCTTGAAAGTGGCGCTACTCGGGGATGTCGCAGCCAAAGTCGAACTCGGCGGCACGCGCAATCCAGCCGCCTTCGATGCGTATCTGCGCGGGGCCAAGGCGGTCAGCTCGAGACACGACGCAAAAGACCTCGCTACCGCGATTACTGCGTACGCGGAAGCGGTCCGCTTGGATCCGCACTATGCGCTCGCGTTCGCAGCTCGATCACTCGCCCTTTCATCGTACGCCGCGGAGGCCGAGACCGAAGCGGCGATGCGAGAAGGCTTTGACAAGGCGCAAGCGGATGCGCGCCAAGCGCTCGCCCTTGCGCCGGATCTGGCCCAGGCCCACCTCGCGTTGGCAAAGGTTTCGGAACTAGGAACCATCGACTTCTCGCAGGCGAGTGAGGCGTACGAGCGGGCCGTGACGCTTGCGCCCGGCAATGCAGAGGTTTTGCGATTAAGCGGCGGATTTGCAGCCCACATGGGGCACTTCGATGCGGGCCTTGCAGCCGTCCGACGTGCGGTCGTGCTCGACCCGCTCGCTCGGGTCAGCCATTCCGTGCTCGGCCGGGCGTTGTATGCGGCCCACCGCTATGAGGAGGCGGTTGCAGCTTTCGCAGAAGTCATCAGTCTTGACCCCGACTTCAAGTCGACCTACGGGGAACGCGGGTTCGCCTATTACGGGCTCGGGGATCTTCAGAGCGCGCGCGCCTCGAGCGAGACGAAGCCGAACTACTGGGCGAGTCAACAGTGCCTCGCGGTGATCTATGACAAGCTCGGCCGGCACCCAGACGCGGAAGCCGAGCTTGCGAAAATTAAGGCACCACTGGGAGATGCCGCTGCCTACCAGTACGCCACGATCTACGCGCAGTGGGGCAATCGGGCGAAGGCGCTCGAATGGCTGGAGATGGCAGTGCGGTTGCGTGATCCGGGCCTGGAGCTTCTGAAGACTGACCCGCTCCTGGACCCCTTGCGCAAAGAGCCGCGCTTTAAGGCGATTGAGCGGGAGTTGAAGTTTCCGAACTAAGTGGCCGTGCGGTTCCGACGCAATTCCTTCGGTTCCTCGAAGATCGTTCCAATGTCCGCTATATAGAAAATTGAGGCTCTGCCCGTGTGGCCGGAGTTGGCCGGTCAGCGACCGTGGTCGTCGCCGACCGGCCCCGGTAGTTCCTAGGCCTCGGTCTGTTCGGCCATTTCTAGAGCGTCATCCAACTCTATACCAAGATATCGGATGTGCTCTCGAGCTTGGTATGGCCGAGGAGCAACTGTACCGCCCTCAGATTCTTTGTCCGTCGGTAATCAGTGTAGCCTTCGTCCGCCGTAGCGTATGGGTACCGTAGTTTGAAGGGTCCAATCCCAACTGAAGAACCCTGGAATCCATTATCCCGGCATACTGCCGAGTTGAAAGGTGCAGTGATGAGTGGATGCGACTTGGAAAAAGATAGTCCTCTGCTTTCAGTTTCGAACGGGAAATCCATGCGTATACCGCCGTGCGTGCCGGCTCCGTAATCTCGGACTGTACGGGCCGGCTGGTTTTCTGTTGAAGGATGAGGGCGCGAGACGCCATGCACTGGCCGTGGCAGACGTCGCGTACCCGCAATTGCATGAGATCGCATGCACGGAGCTTGCCATCGACAGCAAGATTGAAGAGGGCGAGATCCCGACATCGACGGGCAATTTGAAGTCTTATGCGAATTGCCCATATTTCCTTGAGCTTAAGTGGCGTCTTTTGGCCTACGAGCTTTCCCTTGTTCCACGGTTGGCGAGCGGTGATTGCAGTGCTGGTCTCCATGATCGGCTCCTTTTGGTTGGGAGCTTCCAGTTTGCGGGTCGCCTTAACCATGATGAACCGAGCGAGGTATCCCCGGCGGCGACCGTCGCAGACCGGCCACTGCGGCCACTCGGTACCCAACAATTGCGGCGGTAGAGCAGCCATTCGTGATGCGCAGTAAGCTAACGCCGGAGCTGGCTCAGCGCGCTGAGTCACTGAGCAATATTAAATCGATGGGTGAATCGTGAATACGCAACACATAGGTATTGTGGCTTGTACCGCTGAGGGCGCGGCATTGTGCTATCGCACCATTTGTGAGGAAGGCGCAGCGCTCATGGGCAGGCACAATCACCCTGAAGTCTCGATGCATACGCACTCGCTCGCCGCGTACATGAAATGCATGTCGAGCGGGGATTGGCAGGGTGTCGGGGATTTGATGTTGTCCTCCGCAAATAAGCTTGCGAGTATGGGCGCAGATTTTCTAATTTGCCCCGCCACCACCCTCCATCAAGCTTGGCCTCACATAGCGCCACGGTTGCCATTACCCTGGTTGCATATCGCTGCGGTTGGCGCGGAGCAGGCTGTTGAGCGGGGATTTCATCGCATCGGACTTACGGGAACGCGGCAAATGATGGAAAGCGAAGTGTATCCCGAGAAACTTAGAGAACGCGGATTGGATTTCGTGCGCCCGAATGCTGATGAGCGCGCCGAGATCAACCGCATCATCTTCGACGAACTTGTGAATGGAATCTGTAAACCTAAATCGGAGAGGTATTTTCAGGGCGTTATGGAGCGCATGAAAGAGCAAGGGTGCGATTCTGTCGTGCTAGGTTGCACTGAGATTCCGTTGATCATGAACGATGACAATTCCCCACTTCCAATAATCGACTCCACGCGCGCGCTAGCGAGAGCGGCTTTACAGCGCGCGGTACAGGCGCACGAGCGGACGAGTGCACCGGTGAAGTAACTACCGGCCTCAACTCAGCGCTGGAACCCGCGGTCCCGCGCGAGCACGATGGCCTCGGCCCGCGAGCGAACGCCGAGCTTGTCGAACAGGTTTGATGCGTGGTTGCGCGCCGTCTTTTCACTGATCTGCAACCGTTCCGCGATGCGGGAATTGTTCAATCCATCATTCATGAGCGCCAGCACCTCGCGCTCGCGTGCAGACAGCGCCGCGAATGCCGAATCCGTGGCCGCCCCCTTGGTCGGGACGAACGACAGGACGGCTTCCTGGAATCTCACCCACGCAGGCTCATTCTCCAGCAGCACGTGATTGCGCGAATCGAGCTCCACATACTCAGCGCCGGCAATACCGCCGGCGAGCATGCGTCCCTCTTCTACCGGCACGACCTCGTCATTACGTGAATGCACGACCAGCGCGGGTTTCTGAAGCTGCGCGAGGCGGGTGGAGATGTCCACGATCGAGCGCGCTTCGAACAGTTTAGCTATGGTTTCCCCGGTCGTGGATTTGCGGCACAGTTCA
Organism: uncultured Gammaproteobacteria bacterium; assembly: GCA_963818075.1. Classification (GTDB taxonomy): domain Bacteria; phylum Pseudomonadota; class Gammaproteobacteria; order Steroidobacterales; family Steroidobacteraceae; genus Bog-1198. Next base: position 32,840 of record CAWFQX010000004.1, read on the forward strand.
TTCCACCACTCCAAATGCTCGGCAGTCCCATCGGGGATGAACCGCGAGGTGTAGATCTGTCGAAAGGTCGGGTTATCACTGCCCCAGGCGACTCGAGCCAAATCGATCATGGCCTGGTAGGCCGATTCCGCGGCAGGGTTCCCGCGCCTTAGCGTGCCTCGCGCGTAGCCGCCATACAGAATCAGCCGCGATACCCGCTCAGGGTGCCGGATGGCGTAGTCGATGCAGGTTGCCGCGCCTTGGGAGATCCCGAGCAGTGTCACGGGGCCGGAGGGTCGCGCTGCATCGATAATGGTACCGAGATCAGCAGACCATTGCTCAAGGGACAAGGTGCCGGTTTGCGGGCCGCTCATGCCGCACCCGCGCTCGTCGTAGCGCACGAACCGGTATCTTGAGGAAAAGAACTGGATCCAATGCTTCCACACTGGGCTTTCCCACTCGTATTCCAGATGCGTCAGCCAATTGGCAGCCTTGACCACCATCGGGCCGGTGCCAGCCTCCGCCCACGCCAGTCGTGTGCCGTCTGAGGCATACACGTAGCGAACGTGTTGCTGAAGTCTCATAGGGTCGATCCAAGTCCATCCGGGACATTTGTCGGACGTTCCAGCCGGGATTCTAGGCCCTTTGGGACAAAGTGCTCATGGCGATTCTCGTACGCGGGTTTCATTCTGGCCGCCACAAAGGAGGGATTCCCATGCTCAGACGCCTGTCGTTCTTCATCTATGGTGTAACGGCCTATTTGTTCTTCCTGGCCACGTTTCTGTACGCCGTCGCTTTTGTCGGCGGCTTTGCCGTTCCCAACAAGCTCGATGGCCCGCTACAAACTTCTGTCGCCAACGCCCTGTTGATCGACGCCGCGCTGCTCGGAGTGTTCGCCGTTCAACACAGTGTCATGGCGAGGCGGTGGTTCAAGGAGCGCTGGACGCAGATTGTACCTTGGGCTGTCGAACGCTCCACTTACGTGCTCTGCGCCAGCCTCGCGTTATCGCTGCTGATGTGGCAGTGGCGGCCAATAGGCTTCCCGATCTGGACGGTGCAGGAACCAGCCGCGCGTGTCGTGTTGTGGACGCTGTTTGCTTCAGGCTGGGGTCTCGTGCTGGTCGTAACCTTCCTGATCAATCACTTCGATTTGTTTGGACTCCGTCAGGTGTGGCTGCCGCTGATCGGCAAGCCCTATGTGCCCGTGCGCTTCGTGACACCCCTCCCATACCGGTACGTGCGGCACCCACTGTACTTGGGGTTCCTGTTGGCGTTCTGGATGACGCCCCACATGACACTGGCGCATTTGGCATTCGCCGGCCTCACGACCGCCTACATTCTGATTGCCATTCAGCTCGAGGAAAGAGACTTGGTCGCCGAGCATGGTGCCGCATACGAAGACTATCGGCGCACCGTGCCGATGATCTTGCCCGGACCACGGCGGCGCGCGGTGGCGCAGCACACCGCATCATCGCTCAAGGGTTAGCCATAAACACGGGCCTTGATCACCGACAAGATTCCGTGCGCTTCATCGAAGTCGCCGCCTTTGAGCGCAATTTCTTCCGAAGTCCGCAGCCCGGTGAAGAATCGAAACTCTCACGGGTGGTGATACGTCATTGGTGTTCTGTAAGATTCACCGAGCTTTCCTCGGAACCGCATTCTGATTCCCGCCCATGATTTCTAGGCAGAACTCAATGAACGCCCGTACCTTCGCTGCGCGGTGCAGCCGCGAGGGATAGACGGCATAAAGGGGAAACCGCTCATCCGACCATTCCGGCAGTAGCTCGACCAGCCGGCCACCACGAAGAAGCTCCGTGCAGCCGATTTCCAGGACCTGAGCGATGCCGGCACCGGCCTCGCACGCGCCAATCAGCGTCCCCGAGTCCGACACCAGGAGGCGCGCCTTGATCCGCAGCGGCAGCACCTCCTTCTTGCATCTCATTTCCCAATCGTACGGCCGCGCGTTGGCCGCATCGTAGAAGTCGATGCAGTCGCGCTCTTCGATCTCTTTGGGATGCCGCGGCTTTCCATGGGCTTTGACGTAGGAAGGCGAGGCCACCGTCAGCACTCGCGTTTCAATCAGCTTCCGGGCCACGAAAGATCCAGCCGGCGGCTCGCCGAAGCGCAATGCCAGGTCAAACCCGTCTGCGACCAGATCGCCGACGGAATCGCGCATGATCAACTCAACAGAAAGATCCGGATAGCGCGCCAGAAATGCAGCGAGATGCCGGGATAGAACGATTCTGGAAAAGAATGGATCGATATTGACGCGCAACCGTCCCCGCACCTTGCTGGCGGAACCGGCGGCCTCGATGGCGGCCTCCTCGATGCCAGCGAGATGCGGCCCAACCTGCTCGTAGAAGCGCCGGCCTTCATCCGTCAATGAAAGTGACCGGGTGGTTCGTGCCAGGAGGCGCGCGCCCACGCGCTGCTCGAGGCGCGAGAGGGCGCGGCTCACTCCGGAGGGGGATAGATCGAGTGCCTCGGCAGCTCTTGCGATGGTCCCCGCCTCAACCACCGCCGTCAGCACCGTCACGCCGGACAATAACTTGCCATCGAAAGTCATATCGACTCCTGCCGAAAAATCACGACTGTATTCACATAAACGCTATTTAAGCACGAATGTGACGGTGGGATAGTGCCCCCATCTCGCGAGCGGCGAGTCATCGAAAGAAAGGAGTATTTATGTTTGCAGTTACCGGCATTACCGGAAAAGTTGGGGCAGCGGTGGCCCGCCGCCTACTTTCCGCCGATCAGCCCGTGCGGGCGGTAGTCAGGGATCGCAGCAAGAGTGCGCCCTGGGCGCAGTTGGGCTGCGATATCGCTGTTGCCGATCTATCGGATTCGGAGGCACTCACAGCAGCATTCGCCGGCACGACCGGTGTCTTCGCGATGCTGCCTCCCGTGTTCGACCCGGCGCCGGGCTTTCCCGAAGCCATGGGCTTCATCAACCCGCTGCGCGCGGCTCTTGAGCGCGCGAACCCCGCTAAAGTGGTGGCGCTATCTACCGTCGGTGCGGATGCCGCGCAACCGAATTTGCTCAATGTACTGGGCCGCATGGAGGGTGCCCTCGGCACTCTCCCGATGCCGGTGGCATTCCTGCGCGCAGCCTGGTTCATGGAAAACGCCGCGTGGGATATCGAGTCAGCAAAGAGCGGGATCATCCAGAGTTATCTTCAGCCGCTCGACCGTGCCGTGCCGATGATCGCGACCGACGACGTCGGTTGCGCCGCCGCGGCGCTCCTGCAAGAGCGCTGGAAGGGCAAGCAGGTAGTCGAACTCGAGGGCCCGCAGCGCGTCTCGCCGAATGCTCTGGCCGCAGCATTCGCCAAAGCGTTAGGGACACCGGTGCGTGCCGAGGTTGTGCCGCGCGATCTCTGGGAAACGCTCTTCCGTACCCAGGGCATGAAGAATCCCACCCCCCGCATACAAATGATCGATGGATTTAATGCGGGCTGGATCGACTTTGCGGACCGCGGCGCACACGTCCGCAAAGGTTCAATCGGCATCGAGCAGGCCGTTACAACCCTCATCCAGAGACAACGCACATGAACCGCATCAGCACTTTGCTCAAAGCCGGCCACGTAGCCGCGGCCTCCCTGATCTTCGGCCTCGCTTGTGCGGGCCCGCAGGCCTCCGATGACGTTAATCACTCACAAGGGTACAAAGCCATGTCAATGAAAGACGATCTTGCCCACCGCTCCCTGGACATCCACTGGCCCGCCGGCTTCGAGCCGGAGAAAGCCGACCTGTTCGCCCACAATGAGCTGATCATCAATGCGTCTTGTGAGCGGGTCTGGGGGCATATCATCGATGCGAACCGATGGCCGAATTGGTACCCCAACTCCAAGGATGTCGAAATCCAGGACGGCAATCCGGTACTTGGGGACGGCGCGAGGTTCCGGTGGACCACGTTCGGCTTGGCGATCGAAAGCAAAGTCCACGAATATGTATTGAATCAGCGTCTAGGATGGTACGGCTACGCGCCGGGCGCCAAGCCGAACTTCTATCATTCCTGGTATCTGGAGCCTCGTGGTGCCATGTGCCACGTCGTGATGGATGAGGCCGGGGTTGGAAAGGATGCGGCAGGCCTTCGCAAGAATGATGAGACCCTCATGCACCGCGGACACGATCTCTGGCTGGCGACTTTGAAGTGGGTGGCCGAGGCGAAGTGAGTTCATATGATTCACGAGTGCCCTGAGGCATGTGCGCCGTCGATGCCATGCGGCTTAGGATCATAGCGATTGGGCTGCTCGGCGCGGTTGTTGGCGTTGCCCACGGCGCGGTTGCTTTAAGAACGAGTATCAAGGCATGACGCAGATGCGCGGCTTCGCTGCCGCACTCAGTTCCCAGGGCATTGCTGTCTGGAGCATTGAATGTCGTGGATTGGATCAACCCGTCTGAGGTTTGCGGAGCACATCATCCACGGCGTCGATGACCGCTTGCGGTTTATCCAACTGAATATGGTGACCTGATCCTTTGATCATCCGGTGTACGCCGCGCGAGGAGAGGCGCGCCAGGGCCTCGTGCATAGCAATCCACTTCGAGTAGGATCTGTTGAACCGGACTCCCGCGGGTGTGTTGTTATTCCATGTGTTCTCCACCGACAGTACGACAAGCGGCATGGCGCCAAGGCGGCGATGATCGACGCTGTCGTAACGGTGTGTATACAGCGACGACATGAGAGAGACTTTGTCGGCGAAATAGTAGGCGGTGAAGAACCGAGGTGAGATTTTCCTGAACGCTGCGGGCGTGTCGCTCGGTAAGGCAGCCGAGCAGCCAATGTATTCCGGCCTGGACGGGTCGAGGGGTTCATTCGCGACTAAGAAGGCGCAATGAAGCATATCGGCCGCGTAGCTTTCTCGTCCGATTACCTCGTCGAAACCCGGCTGCTCCTCGTCGATGAGCCCCTCTCCGGCCGGACTGGTATCGACGAGGACCATGCCGACGACTTCCTTGGGCCAGCGTTGCGCGTAGAGGCGCGCCTCCAGGCCGCCTAAAGAGTGTCCAACCAGCACATACGGGCCCGGTATGGGCCCGGCGTTGAGCGCCGCATGCAGGTCATCCACCACGTCGGAGAGGATCTGAGGCCGGGGCGCCGGATCACTGAAGCCATAGCCGGCTCGGTCGAAGGCGCAGACGCGCGTTTCTTGCGCGATCACGGGCTGGGTTTTGTACCAGACCACCGACCAGCTGAATAAACCAGCCATCAGAATGACCGTCGGATCTCCGGCGCCCGTGCAATGCAGGTTGATACGCCTGCCGCCGATATCGACCAGCTGGCCTGGCTCAACGTAGGGCAGCATCCTCTGGTCCTCTGCCATCGCGGGCACCGGCGTGGGCTCGGCGAGGACGACGTCACCGATGGAAAGCAGCAGTGCGGCCAGGATGGCGCGAAGTGCGAACGTGGGCATGAGAAGCCTTGGAGCAACGTCTCGGTGCATGTTCATTTGAAACCTCTGTATTTATGGCTCGGGACGCCGTCACATGGCTGCGAGCTTGCGCGCCTTCATCGATCTGGCCCAGAAGATTGTCTCTCGGAATCGCGCGAAGGCTCCTTGATGGATGTCGGACGGTCATTCTCCGCTAACCGCCTGAGCACATATTCCGCAAACGTGAGCGCCGAATCGGGTTTCAGAAGACCATCGTGTGCTCCACAAGATACCTACCATCCTTCTCAACGAGCAGCATCTCCGCAACAAACTCTCCAGGCGCTTTTGTAAACCATTGTTTCCACACCACAGCTGCGGCTCCGGGTCGTTTGAACGCTGCGACTGGCTCGCGAGCAGCAAAGTAGCCTTTTTCACGTTGATAGTCTTCACACACTCTCTGAAGATGCTCTTTCGTGACGATGCTTTTCATTCTGTCGCTGAAGTCCCGAATGTGGCGCTCGTGATCAATTGCTGTCGATGCATTCATGAGGTTGTCCATAATCGGATTGGCAATTGCAAATATTTCCGTAGCCGACATCTGTTCAAGTTGCATACGGGCACTTCCGAGCAATTGAGATCAAAGGGTCGTTATCCGGTAAGGATGCGGCAAAGCGTATTTATTTCACAAGACGAATGACCGGTTCCAGCCGGTGTTTCCTGCGGCGTGAGGACGCCACCGGCGCCGCGATCTCGGCGCCCGCTGGGCGCTGGTTCAATGTGACCGTACCCGGTATGTACTGTTTGCCCCAACGCACAAACGCGAGCAACACCTCGCCCAGAGCGCTGCCCTTCGGGGTAAGCGTGTAGGAGTACCGCACCGGGCGCTGCTGATAGGGAGCGCGGGTGACGATGCCGGCACCCATCAGACGATCGAGGCGATCGGCAAGTATGTTGGTCGGAATGCGCTCCGGCGAAAGCGCGAGCTCGCCGTAGGTGTGTTTGCCGTGCAGCAAGTCGCGCACCACGAGCAGCGACCACTTGTCACCCAGGATGTCGAGCGAATTGGCGACCGCACAGGCGGAACGCGAGAAGGGCTTTGCGGTATTCATGTGTCCGGTTCTCTAATACCTTGAAGGCTAGTTGCTTGCAGAGTGCAAGTCATTGTGCTACGGTGGCTACATACTTGCAAAATGCAAGTCACTAAAAGGAGAGCGTCATGACTGCGATGGTCCTTCCCCAACCTGCCGAGTCGCAGCCCAGCGGGCGAGGCGTTATTCGCCTCGCCGTTGCGATCGCACTGACGGTCTGGCTCTTGGTCGTCGTGTCATTCGGTGCCGCCGGCGCATTTGTCGGCCCTCCCGGCACACCTCCCCTGCCCATTGCGATTGGAGTTGCAGCGCCCCTGTTGCTATTTTTCACGGTGCTGCGGCTCTCAAGATCCTTCCGGGAGTTCGTGCTCACGCTGGACCTTCGGCTCATTGCGGGAATGCAGGCCTGGCGATGGGCAGGTCTGGGCTTCCTCGACCTCTATGCGTACAAGGTGCTCCCGGCTGTGTTCGCCCTGCCGGCTGGCCTCGGAGACATGGCCATCGGGGTCACCGCTCCATGGATAATTCTTGCCCTGGTGCGCCAGCCTGGCTTTGCTGCCAGCAGCACATTTATCCGTTGGAATGTCCTCGGGATATTGGACCTCGTCATCGCCGTCAGCATCGGAGCCGCGAGTGCCTTCTTCACGACCGGGGCCCCTGGAGAGATCAGCACCGCGCCGATGGCGACGCTGCCGCTGCTGCTAGTCCCGGCATTCCTCGTGCCGACATTCCTCATGCTGCACACAGCGGCGTTGATGCAGAGCCGGCAACTTATCCGCAGCCGAGCCTAGCGCTTTTGGAGAATGGCGCGCTGCCTGGGTAAGGCAGCGCGGCCAGCGGGGGTGTTATTGCGTACCTACGACAAGCGTCGTAGCATCTGCTGATGGCACCGTTTCTTCCACCGGCGGACGAGCTGTTTGCCGGGGGTCACACCTCGTGCAGGGATGGCGGATGGAACGGCGGCGTTGGCTGGCGCCGCCGGCGCTGACTTCGTAGCCGCCAGCGCGGCGACTCGACCGATGCTTGACAGATCGCGCCACGGTTCCGTCACCGTGATTCTGGTGTTGTTCGCCGTCCTACCAGTACGGGGATGGGCCGGTGATGACGACGAAGTACCTCTTGACCAAATCGTCGTGACGGCGACTCGAACCCCGGGTTTGATACGCAATGAGCCGCTGCGGGTCGAGGCGGTACCCGCCGAGGAGATCGAGGAGAACTTGACGGTTCAGCCCGGCAATCTCTCATCTCTCCTCAATGAGCTGCCCGGGGTGCGGGTGCAATCGGCCGCGCCGGGACTTGGCGGTGCCGGTTTACAACTACGAGGAATGCCAACGCGCCATACACTAGTGTTGAGCGACGGATTGCCCTTGCTCGGCGCGGAACCCGATGGCTTCGGATTGTTGCAAACCCCGCCGCTCGACCTTGCGCGGGTGGAGGTGATCAAGGGAGCCGCCTCCGCGCTCTACGGCGGAGGTGCTCTGGGTGGGGTGCTCAATCTTGTCTCAGAAACTCCAGCAGCCGATTCCTCGGTTCTCGCCAATGTGTCTTCGCGCGGCGGCCGCGATCTCGAAGGTTTTTTCACGGAAGGCGGCACGACGGGGTGGAGTGGCACGCTGACCGTAGGCGGGCACGATCAGTCGCGCGAGGATGTGAATGGCGACGGGTGGGCGGACTTGCCGGGCTATCGCCGGTATACGCTGCGGCCGCGGGCCTGGTGGAATCGAGACGCCGATCACTCGCTTTTTTTCACCGCCGGCCTTACAGATGAATATCGCGAAGGTGGCACGCTCGCGGGACGCGTGCTTCCGACTGGTGCCCCGTTTGCCGAAGCGCTGCACACGCAGCGCCTGGATGGCGGCATCGTCAGTCACTGGCTCGTCGGCGATGGAGTCGCGTTGGACGGGCACCTATCCGTGACTTCGACGCAGCTCGATCGCATTTTCGGCGTCCAGCGGATCTCGTCAACCCAGACAACGGTGTTCGGCGAAGAGGCGTTGAGCGGCATCGGGCACGATCACTCCTGGGTGCTCGGCGTTGCCTTTGATCATGACGGGCTCGCCGTAGGGGCGGTACCAGGAGTCGGCTATACATACAACGTACCGGCGGTATTTGCCCAGGACGAGTTTGCGCCGGCGGCGTGGGTCAAACTGGCAGCGAGCGCACGGGTTGACGCGCAGAACGCCTACGGAACCTTTTTCAGTCCACGCCTGTCCGCGCTTTTTCGCGAGCCCGACGGCAATTGGAGCCTCCGGGCGTCTGTGGGAAGCGGCTATGCGGCGCCGACGCCGTTCGTCGACGAAATCGAAGCGACCGGCTTGGGAGTGTTACTACCCCTGCGCGGTTTGCACGCGGAACGAGCGGTCACCGAATCCCTCGATGCCAAATGGGCGGTCGAGGGATGGGATGTCAACCTGAGCGTGTTCAACTCAGAGATCGACAACGCGCTTACAGTGCAAATCGCTCCCGCGCAGAAGCTCGAACTGGTCAATGCGCCGGGTCCACGGCGTGCGCCAGGAGCAGAGTTGCTCATTCACTACGAGGCAGGGCCGCTGCAAGTTATCGGCTCATTTAGCCATATCCAGGCCACCGAGGCGTTGCCGTCCGGGTTGCGTCAGGATGCTCCTTTGGTCCCGCGCAACTCGGCCGAGTTGGGGGCGATCCTCGAAAGAAAGCAACGAGGGCGGATCGGTTTGGAACTGGGATATACCGGCCGCCAAGCGTTAGAGGACGACCCATACCGCACCACGAGCGAGCCGTACCTTGAACTCAATGCGCTCGGCGAAATCCGCTTCGGTTCCGTTTCGATCTTTGTCAATGCAATCAACCTCACGAATGTACGGCAGACTCGCTTCGACCCACTCATTCGGACGACCCCGGGTCTCGGCGGCAACCCTATCACGGAGGTGTGGGCGCCTCTTGACGGACGTACCTTCAACGTGGGTGTCCGCACAAATTTGTAGATCCGGCAAAAGCGCTTGTGCAGATCCGCACGCCTGCCGCCGTCGCTCCTCGCCTGGTAGGCGTAAGCGTTTGCTTGCACGCGACCGAGCTTAATGCCGGCCGGCATTGGTCTAGATTTCTGACGTACACTTCGGCGCAGCGATGCGAGTCTGAAGCCGATATGACGCGCAGTGCCGGTCACCCAAATCGCGGCTTCATTTTTGGCAGTGCCTCTGCACTCTTGCTTGCTGTTGCGCTGTTCCTGGTGACCGCATGCGTGTCGCCGAAATACAAACGCGCAGACAAGAACACACCTCCCGTACAGCCGCTCAACGTGAAGTTTCCGCCATCGACGCTTGATTCCTTGCTCTACGCTGAAATCAGCGACGGTAGTCCCGGCTCATGGAAGCGCGATGCATTTTGGGACGAATACGTCATGGTCATGCATAACGAAGGCGATCAAGCCCTGACCATTGTCTCTGCTACATTAACGGACTATGCGGGCGCGGTGCGGACCGCCGGTACCGATCCTTGGGCGCTCGAACGGGAAAGCAAGACCTTGGAGAAGCGCTACCGGGAAGCCGGCGTTGCCTTCGCCCGCGTAGCCGCCCCCCGCGTGATTGTGGGCGCCGCAGAACCCGGTGTCGTCGCGAGCGCCGGCATCGGCACGACAGGTGCCGCTGCTGCCGCCACCGCGACTGCCGTAGCACTCCCGGTATACGGAGTGACGGTCTTCGGCATCAACATGCACAACAAGGCAGCCATAAAGCATGAATTCAATCGGCGCCGCGTGCCGCTCCCCTTGACGCTCGGCCCCGGAGAAACGCGCTCCGGCAGTTTCTTTTTCCCGATGGTCCCGAATCCGCAGACACTAACCGTGCGCTGGACCGGGAGTGCTGGAGACGGTGAAAGCACACTTGAACTGCATTTTCTTCAGGGGCTTCATGTCTCTGGTGAGACCCACTGACGCCTGAGCAAATTTGGGCGGGGCGCCGCTCAAGCATTATAATCTGACGGGCGCAGCATCGGCGCCAAGTCAGCTCTGCGAGGCAGAAAATGAGTACACATAGAGCGTCCACCGGCAAGGTGCAGATAACCAAAGATGGGCCTTACATGGTCTCCGGCGCGCTTCCGCTGAGCCAACAGACCATCGGGGCGAATGCAGCGGGCGAATCGATCAAATGGATTGCTGGGCGCACATACCCCGGGCAAGACGGCTACGCGCTGTGCCGCTGCGGACACAGTGCGAAGAAGCCGTTCTGCGATGGTTCGCACGCCAAAGCAAAATTCAACGGCACCGAAACCGCGAGCCGGGAACCCTATCAAAAAGAAGCCAAGGTCATGCAAGGCCCGGCCATGTCGCTCACGGACGTGGAGACATTGTGCGGCTTCGCGCGCTTTTGCGACCCGCACGGACAGGTGTGGAGTCTGGTCAACGAAACCGATAACCCGAACGCGAGGAAACATTTCGTGCGGCAGGTTGGCGATTGTCCATCGGGACGATTGGTCGCCTGGGATAATTCGACGGGCAAGTCGATTGAACCGAAGTATGAGCCATCAATTGGGCTTGTCGAAGATCCCACGAACGAATGCGCCGGTCCGCTATGGTTACGCGGCGGAGTCCAGGTCGTGGGTGCTGATGGGTTTCACTATGAAGTTCGCAACCGCGTGACCCTTTGCCGATGCGGCGCATCCAAGAACAAGCCGTTTTGCGACGGCACGCATGCCGCGATCAAGTTCAAGGCCGATTGACCCGCCTAGGGCGTCGCCGGTATCAGCCTAATGCGTGTAATTTCCGACGGCACTCCAAAGCGATTCGGCGGTCCCCAATACCCAGTGCCGCGGCTGACGTACACCCAAAGATTCCGCAAACGATACAGACCCGCGGTGAACGGCTGAAAAAAACCCACGAATAAGTTCCACGGCCAGAACTGCCCGCCATGCGTGTGTCCGGAAAGTTGTAGATCGAAGCCCGCATTGGCCGCAGCGGGTGCCGAATTCGGTTGGTGGGCGAGCAAGATTCTGGCTCCGGCATCGGCCGGTGAACCGCGCAACGCCGCTGCCGGGTCACTGTGCTCGGCGGCATCAAAATGGCGAGCGCTCAAGTCCGTGACGCCGGCGAGGACCAGCGAGGCGCCATTGTGGTTCAAAACCACGTGCTCATTTTTGAGAACGCGCAAGCCGAGGCGTCTGATTTCCGCAGTCCAGGCCCGTTCGCCGGAGTAATACTCGTGATTGCCGGTCACGAAGTAGACCCCGTGGCGCGCCGTGAGCTCCGCCAATGGCGCCGTGTGCTGCGACAACTGTTGGACCGAGCCATCGACGAGATCTCCGGTGACGGCGATGAGATCGGTTTTCAAGCCGTTGACCAGCGCCACGATCTTCTCGACGAAGCCACGCTTGATCGTCGACCCTACGTGTATGTCGCTGATCTGTGCAATCGAAAAGCCATGCAATCCTTCGGGAAGACCGGTTACGGGGATGTCGACGTGGACTATGTGCGGCCGGCGGCGCGCCACACCCAGGCCGGCGGCCGTCACGAACACCGTAAGCGCCAACGTCCAACGCGCCGATGGAGCGACCCATGACGCCGCCTGCTGTGCGGATAGCAGCCAATGCGCGCCGAGCAAGACGAGATCACGCAGCAGCGTGAAGACGAAAAGCGAAGAAAAGAATCCCATGGACAGGACGCCGACCCAGGCCAACAAATCCTTCAACGCGGGGTTGCGAATTGCCTGACTTCTTACGGAAAGCGGAATGACTACGCAGCAGGCCATCAGCAACGCGATGCCCGCGCACACGCCAATGGGGCCGATCGAGAGCGCCGACAACAGCCGCCAACCGATGTATCCCGGCAGCGAGAGCAGTATCCACAGGGGGTTCAAGAAAACGCGGCGCACGGTCACGAGACTCAAGGTGGGGGGCAATTCACCCGGTTCAAGGTCGCCGCAAGGGCTTGCGGAGCGATTCCATCCCCTTGAATTCGACGAATTGGGTCGTCGTTGCCCATAAGTAGTCGCCGTACCAGAAGGGTTCGAAAGAGGCAGCGCCGTCCATGGGCAGGGGCCGGATCTCGGCGTCGGCGCGCGCCTCATAGAAAAATGGAATGGACATGCGCTCGCGGCCGGTGCCGATCACGCGATGTTCGGTTGCCTTGATTCGACCGCCGCACCATCGCTCGAGCACCTTGCCGAAATTGACCGCCAAGCCGTCGTTGCTCGGCGGCACGTCGATCCATGCACCATCGCGGTGGCGCGCTTGCAGTCCCGCGATGCCATCTTGGGCCAGCAGCGTCAAAAATCCTGAATCGACATGCGGCGCGCCATTGACGTAGTAGCGGCTTCCGCAGTGAATCACCCAAACGTTCGGATCCGATTGGGCAGCTTGCTCCGTGTCGGTCCGAATCGGGTAGCGGAGCAGGCGCAAAGTGGACAGGCCGCGATCGAAGGCGGAATCGAAGAAATGCTCATGCAGCGATAAGCCGCGCGCTATTGCTCGCATCAGCGCCTGGCTTACCTTTTCCATGCCGCGGTAATAGACAGCCACCGCTTCGCGCCATCCCGGGAGTACGTCCGCAGACGGCAGCGGTGTGGGTTCGCGCAAAGGATCATCGCTGCGAACGACCGCCGCACCATGGACGACGTCGCCACCCATATCGATGCCTTCCTTGGCCGTCAGAAATCCCTTTTGCAGCGGAAACCATCCGCGATAGACATTCGGGTGGGCAGGATCGAACTTCTGGCGCCAGAGCTTACGGGTCTCGTTCTCTGGCAGCTGAAACAAACGAAGCAGCTCCGCCCGGGCAGCGCGCCCTTGGGGCACATCGGACGGCAAACCTCGCACCACCATGAATCCGGGCGAATCCGCCGCGGCCATGATCGCTTGGTCGGTACGGTCGCGCGCGTCCGACGACGCGCCAAACAACGTTTCGATATCGATGAATGGGATGGAGTAATCCATGCTCTGTTAAGCGAGGGTTTTGGGCTCGGCCGCGGTAAGTATAGTGCGTTTTTCCGTCTAAGAATTTCCATGCAATATTGGACCGGTTAGAATCCACCGCTGAAGGGCGGTCCGGAAATTGCCGCAGGTCAATTACGCGCAAGGCGATTCCATGGGTCCCTACGTCGATTCCGTCACTTCCGATGAGGCGATCCCGGCCACGACCAGCGTCGTCGTCATCGGCGGCGGCATCATCGGCACATTCGCTGCGCTGACGCTGGCCGGCCGCGGGATTCCCGTGGTGTTGTGCGAAAAAGGCTTTATCGCCTGCGAGCAATCCAGCCGGAATTGGGGCTGGTGCCGACAGGCCGGCCGCGACGAGCGCGAAATGCCGTTGATCGTGCAAAGTCTAGCGCTGTGGCGCGACATGAACCGTTCGACGGAAGCTGATACGGGGTTTCGCGAGTGCGGGGTTCTGTACGTCGGCGAGAACGACTCGGACGAGGCGCGATTTGTCGACTGGGCAGCCATGGCGCGGCCCTACGATATTGGTACTCGCATCATCCGCGGCACCGAACTTGCGGCTCTCATGCCCGGAGCCAGCCGCACGTACTCTTGCGGACTGTATGTGCCAACCGACGGTTGCGCGGAACCACAGCGAGCGGCACCCGCGATTGCACGCGCTGCGCAGCGCAAAGGTGCGATCATTCTCGCTCACTGCGCCGTGCGCGGCCTCGAACGCGCGGGCGGCCGCACCGCAGGGGTGATTACGGAGCGAGGGCGTATCGCGTGCACAGCCGTTGTTCTCGCCGGCGGTGCCTGGTCGAGCCTGTTCTGCGCGAGTCTCGGTATCCGCCTGCCGCAACTGAAGGTTCTGTCGTCCGTGATGCGCACGGCGCCGGTCCCCGGGGGGCCGGAGGCGTGTACGTATCTGGATGCGGTCGGCTACCGCAAGCGCCGTGATGGCGGCTATACGATTGCGCGGGGCGCGGGCTACATCGCGCCATTCGTACCCGATTCGCTGCGCTACTTGCGCGATTTTCTGCCGACCATACGCAAGGAACGCGACTCGCTGCGGCTGCGGTTGAATTCGCAGTCGCTACGCGAGATTTGCACACCGCGCAACTGGCCGCTGGATCGACCCAGCCCATTCGAAGCGGCTCGTGTGTTGGATCCCGCACCGAGCCTTACTCTGAACGGCCAAGCTCTGGCTGCGATGGTGCAGCTTTACCCGCAATTCCGGGACGTGCACGTCGTGCAGCAATGGGGTGGATACATCGATGTCACTCCGGATGTCGTGCCCTACATCAGTCCGGTCGGTACGTTGCCCGGCTTGACTGTGGCCACCGGTTTTTCCGGGCACGGCTTCGGCATCGGTCCGGCTGCCGGGCGCTTGGCCGCCGAGCTCGCGATTGGCGACACCCCGTCGGTGGATCCGGCGCCGTTTCGCGCCTCTCGGTTCAGCGACGGCTCACCGATTGTGATTGGCCCGGAAATCTGATCCGCGCAAATCGAGCGCGTCCCGATGGCGGCGCGCCTAGCGCGGTTTGCGGAACTTGAGCACGTAGTTATCAGCCTCGCCGACTGCAACGTAACGGGCGCGATCTTTCTCTCCTTGCGATAGCGTCGGCGGCAGCGTCCAGACTCCGTCAACCCAATCCTTCGTGTCGCGCGGATTCGCATTTACCTCCGATGCCGAGACGAACTCGAAGCCCGCCTTCTTCGCCAACGCAAGTGTGTAATCTTGACGCACGTAGCCGTTTTTGGCCTTCGGATCCTGCGGTTGATCGTTCCGGCCGCGATGTTCCTCGATGCCCAAGATTCCGCCCGGTTTAAGTGCTTTGAACGCTGCCGCAAGCGCTTCATCCGCGTAGCCGCCATCCATCCAGTTGTGCAGATTGCGGAATGTCAGCACGAGGTCGGCGCTGCCCGGGGGCGCGATGTCGAAGTGACCGGGCCCAAGCGTAGTTTCGTGAAGGGTGCCCAGCCGGTCCTTCTCTGCGGCGATTCGTGCGTGAAAGCGCTTCACTCCCGAATCTTCCTCGGCATTGCCCGGCGCCGGCAAAGCAATGTAGTAGTGGCCGCCTTGAGAGAGATACGGACCCAGGATATCGGTCCAATAGCCTCCGCCCGGCCACACTTCGACTACCGTCAAGGTGGGTGCAAGGCCAAAGAATGTCAGTTCCTCAACGGGGTGACGGGCAGAGTCCCTCGCCACGGCGGTCGGGGTACGCGCGGAACTCCCAACCGCGGCCACGAGCGCTGGATCAGCCTGCGTCGCGGCAGAAGCGACTGATCCAGCGGCGCAGAATACGCTCGCGGCGAACAACGCACGGAAAAGAAGTTTTTGCATGGCCACACCTTATCGCTAAGTTTGTAGAGGCGCAGTATCACAAATTCATGGCAACGGCGTTGCCCTATCGTCGCTATTGGCCTCAGTTCGGCGGGGCGTCTCCGGTAAACGCTATCGGTGTTGCGCCGGTGACGGTGCCGATGGTTGCCTTGTCGCTTACATAGAGCTGTACCGTTCGCTCGAAGCGCAGGTCACCCTGCACGGTCGCTCCCGGCCCGATGACGATCCGCGGCACGTTGCGAACCAATTGCAGCAAATCGCTCGACGGCTTGGTCACCAAGATGCCGCCCTCCACACGGGACGCGCCGCCGATGTTCATGCCGCCGTTGACGGTCTTGATACCGCCGCCCACATGGGCGCCGGTCAGGGTGATCTTGCCGTTCACGTTGGAAAGGGAGCCGGCAATATCCGCACCGTCGCCCAGGGAGAGTTCGCCGTTGACCGACGATGCGCTGCCCGACACATGCGCGCCCGCGCCGAGGACTATGGCGCCGTTCACGCTGTTGAGCGATGCGGCAGTGGTGTGATCGCCCATATTCACGCTGCCATTCACAGTCGTTGCGCTCGTCACTGCAGCGTTGTCATCGATGTGAATCGAGCCGTTGACCGTCGATACGGAACCGGCTTCCTTGCCGGCCGGCACGTGAACGGAACCGTTGACCTTGTTGGGTGCGTCGCTATCATCCGACCCGCCGCAGCCCGACAAAGCGAACAGCAACCCGAGTGCTTGAATGAATACGCAGACGCCGACTCGTGACGCGCGACGCGGTCCGCCTGATTGCGGGCGGTAGTTCGAGTCGATTCCTTCGATCATGGTCCTTTTCCTTCGGCGATACTTCGGCGCTACTCTACCAGTACGGGTCAAGACCTCAACTGAGGCACCGGCGAGACGATTGGGCTGCGGAACTGCTTCGAACTTGCAGTGCAACATGGCTTTCACGGACCCGCGACCGAGACCCGCTGCAGCGACGCAAAATTCGTAGTGCCGTGCTTAGGGCCATTCGGCCCGGTTGGTCGGCTCTACCTCGCGAATGGACGACGGTTCAGCATATGAGTAGGACGCTACAGGCTCCTCGAGCGGCTGCCGCTCCTCACTGCCCGAAAATTGGATTCGTACCTGCATGAATGGCGCGCCGGCGTTGCCGGCTGTAAGGATATTGCTGGTCGACGATCATGGCATCGTCCGCGACGCGCTCGTAGCTCTTTTCGAGCGAGAGGATGGCATGAGCGTCGTCGGATCTGTCGCGAGCGGCGAGGAGGCGGTTCTGGCTGCTCGACACCTGAGGCCGGACGTGATCATCATGGACTTGATTTTGCCGGACCTAAATGGGATCGACGCCACGCGGCGCATTCTCAGTGAGTTTCCCCTGATACGTATCATTGCCCTGTCCGCGTGCCATACGTCTGACCATGTCTGCCGCGCGCTGCGCGCGGGTGCGCAGGGCTATGTTGTCAAGTCCGGTTCCGGCGCCGAACTGGTCCGCGCCGTCAAAGAGGTGAATGCCGGCCATCAATTCGTCAGCTCCACGATCACCTCCATGTTCACCGACGGCGTACTGAACACATCCGTTCCCCCAAGCTCGTTTGAGCGTCTCAGCAGACGCGAACGCGAGGTCTTGCGGCGTGTCGTCGCCGGACTCACGAGCGCCGACATTGCCCAGCAGCTCAACCTATCACCCAAAACCGTCGACACTTACCGCGGCCGATTGATGGTAAAGCTGGGCGTTTCCAACCGCTCGGCACTGATTCGCTTGGCTCTCGAGCACGAACTGCCGTCCCCGTGACGGGCTTTGCGCGCCCCTATGCAGTAAATGCACGGGAACGCGACGTTCCAAAAGGAGTTATAGTTGTGTCAGCTGGGAAGCCAGCTCGAGCGAGTTGGCAGAAGAACGTTCCATGTGCCGGGTCCAACTTGGAGTGCCAAGCTTGGTCGGATCCTATAACTACTGGCTGGTCCTGCTCTCGCTCGTGGTTGCAATCACCGCATCCTACGTTGCGCTCGATATGACGTCGCGAGTCGTTGCATCTCGAGGGCACAAATCAGGACCCTTCTGGTTGGCCGGCGGAGCCGCCACCATGGGTTGCGGCATCTGGTCGATGCATTTTATCGGCATGCTGTCGTTTCGCATGCCGATGCCGATGTCGTATGACCTGCCGATCACGGGCCTATCCCTTCTGATCGCCGTAGTCGCGTCCTGGTTGGCCCTGCATCTCACCAGCCGCAGTATTCTGGGCCGCAATAGCCTCCTCACGGGCGGCACCGTGATGGGCTTTGCCATTGCTGCAATGCATTACACCGGCATGGCGGCCGCGCGCGTAGTTCCGCCGATCCATTATGACCTTGGTCTTGTGGTGCTGTCGGAGATGGTTGCGATAGGTACGTCGATCGTCGCGCTGTCGAGCGCGTTCAGACTGCGCCTCGAGACGATCTTCACGGCATTCTGGAAAAAGGCGGGCAGCGCCGCTGTGATGGGAGCTGGCATTTGCCTGATGCACTACCTCGGCATGGCCGCCGCCAGGTTCACGCCGGAGAGCATCTCCACAGCCGCCCCGCAACACATTAACCAATTCGGCCTGGCGATCGTTCTCGGTGCCCTCACGCTGACGTTCCTGCTGGCAACGATGCTGCTATCGGCACTGGACGCGTATTTCGCGGATCGCTCGGCGCAGGATGCCCGCAGACTGCAGGCATTGAACAGCGAGCTCGATGCGCGCACCGCAGAGCTTTCCCGCGCCAATGCAATGTTGCAGCAGGAAGTGCAGATTCGGGCGCTGGCGGAAGCAGCCCTGCGCGCGGCGCGCGACGACCTCGAAACGCGTGTGACCGAACGCACCGCCGAACTGATCCGAACCAACGAATCGCTGCGCCGGGAGATCTCCGAACGCAGACAGGCGGAGCAAGCACTGCGCGTCAGCGAGCAGCATTTACGGCGATTGTTCGATGAACGCGAGCGCCTGGTCCGCGATTTACATGACAATATCGTGCAGGCAATCTATGTCACGGGGCTCAATCTGGAAGGAATCGAGCTGTTAATTCAACAAGATCCGATCCGTGCGACCGCGGAAGTGGCGAAGACGGTAGCGGACCTGAACGGCGTCATACGCGACATACGCCGCTATATTGACAGATCTCCCCAGCAGATCGGCGTGCCGCCATTGCGTGACAGTTTGGCGGAACTGATCGAGGCCTCGCGGCCCAATTCCGAGCCGCGCTTCCGGCTGAAGGTAGATGCCGCGGCGGACGACCAACTCACCCCGGATGAGGCCGAGCACGTGTTGCAGATCGCCCGCGAAGCCATGAGCAATTCTCGCCGCCATGCCCACGCAAAGCACGGGACAGTCTCCCTGGGGCTGAGCGATGACGGCGTGACGCTCGAAGTCAGCGACGACGGCGACGGCTTCGACCCTGCTGCGCGCAAACACGTGGGCCGCGGGCTCTCCAACATGGAACGGCGTGCGCACCAAATCGGCGCCCGGTTCGAGGTCATCTCTTCACCGGGAAAGGGCACCCGCATCGTCTTGCACATTCCCAAAGATGGGAGGCCCAAATGAGCGTAGAACAATCCTCGCCGCTGAAGGTATTGCTGGTGGATGATCACCAGATCGTTCGCGCAGGGCTGCGCACCATCATAAGCCGAGCGGGCATCGAGGTAGTCGGAGAAGCGGGTACTGCAGCGGCGGCGATCGAAGAGGCAGCGCGACTCGAACCGGACGTGGTGTTGATGGACCTGCGCCTTCCCGACGGCAGCGGCGTTACGGCCTGTCGCGAGATTCGAGCTGCCAGTCCACGCACCCGAGTATTGTTCATAAGCGCCTTCAAGGATGACAGCGCGCTGCTCGCGACTGCCTTTGCGTCCGCCAGCGGCTACCTCCTGAAAGAGATCGGCGCAGATCTCTTGATTCAAGCGATTAAGGGAGTGGCGAGCGGGCTGTCGGTGCTCGGACCGGGCATCGTACACAGCGTGATTGGCAATCTGCGCCCCCTCGGAACCGCTGGCGAGCGTAATCCGACAGGCGAACCGCTTACAAGTCAGCAATACAAGGTGCTTGCTCTCGTGGCGGACGGCAAGACAAACAAGGAAATCGCCGCCGCGATGGGACTTTCACCAAAGACCGTCAAGAACTATCTCAGCGCGGTGTTCGAGAAGCTCCAAGTCAGCCGCCGTTCTGAAGCGGTGGCACGCGTAGTCCGCGGCGCATAGGGCCATTCGGCCCGGACAACCGGCTCTACCTTGCCGATTGCGAACGGTCCAGCATCTTGGCCGGTGCCAAGATGCGGCCAAACGAAGCACTGTCGTGAAAAGGGTTCTTGGAACACTGTCAGAACTTGATTACGAGCAATTGCTGAGCAACGTGTGCCCTGCCGTGCGCAAGCTCTTTGGAGCTAAATATGCCGCTCTGGCCGCCCGGCCGCGAGATGGGGCAAGCGAAATTTATTTCATCACCAGCGGCTTGGATGCTGCCACAGTCGCGGGACTGGGCCGGCCGGGGTTGTGCGAAGGCGTGGTGGGCGGCGCGTTCGTCGACCGCAAGTCGCGGCGGCTGACGAATCCGCACGAAACGGGGTTGCCGCTGCACTATCCGCCGGCGCATTCGCTGCTTGTCGCCCCCATCCTTTCCCCTGCACATGTCCATGGCTGGATATGCCTTACCGACAAGATAGGGGCCGAGGAATTCAGCGCAGAAGACGAACAGCTGCTCGGCATACTCGCCGCTCAAATTGGCCGCATCTATGAGAACGGACGTCTGCACGAAGACGTGCGGCACTACGCAGCTCGGCTCGAGGCGGAAATCGAGCAGCACAACCGCGCTCAAGAAGCCCTGATCGAAAGCGAGAAGCGATTCCGCGAAATGGCTGAAAACATTCGCGATGTGTTCTTCCTCGTCGACGCGCACAGCAATCAAACTCTGTACATTAGCCCCGCCTATCGAGGAGATCTGGGGCCGTAGCTGCGGCAGCGCGTATGCGGAACCTGAATCGTGGACGGAGGCCATCCACCCCGAGGATCGGGCATCGACCCACGAGAAATTCAAGGCAGGAATGTCGGGAGGCAAGTCTGACTGCGAGTATCGGATCGTGCGGCCGGACGGCTCGATTCGCCGGATCGAGGAGCGGCTTTTTCCCGTCCGCGGCGCCGACGGCAGTGTTATGCGCATCGCCGGGAGTCGCCGCGGATATCACCGAGCGAAAATTCGCTGCGGACGAGCTGCAGGAAAGAGACCGTCGATTCAGCGATCTGCTGGGCAATGTCGAATTGGTTTCGATGATGCTCGACACAAACGCACTCATCACTTATTGCAACGACTACGTGCTGCGCCTGACCGGGTGGCAACGCGAGGAATTATTGGGCCAGAATTGGTTCAAGATTTTCGTCCCGTCCGAAGCGCATAACTTGCAGGCCGTGTTTTCCTCTCTCCTTGCCGATCTGTCCGAGGCACGGCATCACGAGAACGAGATCCTCACACGTTCGGGCGTGCGGCGCCTCATTCGCTGGAACAATTCGCTGCTGCGCTCGGGTGTCGGCGAAGTCATCGGAACAGCAAGCATCGGCGAAGACATCACCGAGCAAATGGAGGCGCAAAACAGAATCAAGCGTTTGAATCGCGTATACGCCATGCTGAGTGGGATCAATACACTCGTCTTGCGCGTGCGAGATCGAGATGCGCTGTTCAAGGAGGCGTGCCGAATCGCAGTCGAAGCGGGCGCATTCAAGATGGCCTGGATCGGCATGATCGACCCGGAAACGCTGGATGGCAAGGTTGTCGCGTGGCACGGCGGCGAGGAGGGCTACGTCGACATGATCCGGCTCACGGCGCGTGAGGGAACACCTGATAGCGGCCGGCCGGCGTGCCGCGCATTGCGGCAGTCGCAACCGGTCATTTGCAACGATATCGCGACCGACGCTTCCCTGAATGAGCTCCGGGATGAGCTGCTGAGACGTGGCCATCGGTCGCTAGGATGTTTCCCGCATCATGCTGGCAGGACGGGCGGCGGCCGTCATCGCGCTGTTTGCAGGCGAGCCCCATGCGTTCGACGAGGAAGAAACACGTCTGCTTTTGGAGCTGTCCGCCGACATTTCATTCGCGCTGGATCACATCGAAAACGAAGACAAACTCAACTACCTTGCCTATTTCGATGCGGTCACGGGGCTCGCAAACCGGAACATGTTTATCGAACGAGTGGCACAGCACCTACGCAACGCCGTCACCGGCGGCCCCAAGGTTGCCGTGGCCCTGATCGATTTGGAACGCTTCAAGAACGTCAATCACAGCCTGGGTCGCCCGGCCGGCGACGCGCTGCTGAAAGAAGTGGCTATGTGGCTAACGCAGAATGTCGGAGATACCAACCTTTTGGCCCGCATAGACGCGGATCATTTCGCCGTGGTGCTGCCGAAGGTTAATCATCCCGGCGAGTTGGCTCGGCTCGTCGAGAAAACCACCGAAGCGCTCTTGCAGCACCCGTTCCGGCTGAATCATGCCGTGCTTCGTATTGCGGCCAAGACCGGGGTGGCTCTTTTCCCGGACGACGGCGCCGACGCCGATACGTTGCTGAAGAACGCCGAGGCAGCCCTCAAAAAGGCCAAGCTAGGCGGCGATCGGTATCTCTTTTACGCCCAGAAGATGACCGAAACGATGATCGGCCGGCTCGATCTGGAAAATCACCTGCGTGAGGCGCTCGACAAGGAGGAATTCGTTCTTTTTTACCAGCCCAAGGTGAACTTTATCAGCGGCGAGATCACCGGTGCCGAGGCGCTGGTCCGCTGGAATGACCCGCGCAGGGGCCTGGTTTCACCCGCTCAGTTCATTCCGGTCATGGAGGAAACCGGATTGATCAGCGAACTTGGGCATTGGGTGCTGCGTCAAGCAATCGAAGACTACCTGCGCTGGCGTAATACCGGTCTGTCTGCCGTACGCGTCGCAGTCAACGTATCACAGCTGCAATTGCGCAATCGCGGCTTCATTGCCGAGATTAGCGGAGCAATCGGCATCGACGCACAGGCGCCGGCCGGACTGGAACTGGAGATTACCGAAAGCGTCGTCATGGAGAACGTCAAGCACAGTATCGCCATACTGCAGTCGATTCGTGCCATGGGAGTCGGCGTAGCGATCGATGATTTCGGCACCGGGTTCTCGTCGCTCAGCCTCTTGTCCAAGCTGCCGGTCGACACGCTCAAGATCGACCGCTCGTTCGTGGTCGACATGACTGGGGCGCCGGAGGGACTGGCGCTTGTGTCCACCATCATCAACCTGGCGCATTCAATGAAGCTCAAAGTCGTGGCGGAGGGCGTCGAAACCGAGGAGCAATCTCGCCTGTTGCGGTTGTTGGGCTGCGACGAAATGCAGGGTTATTTGTTCAGCAAACCGCTGCCTTGCGAGATCTTCGAAGCTAGGTACCTGACTCTAGGTGCCGGCTGAGGGATTACTCGGCGCTGCGCGCCTCGCCCTACGGGGGGCGGGCGATCACCCGCTCCCCGTAAAGGCTACTTCACGGGTGCCATCAGGTGCTGATATGGCGTACCGGCCCACATTACGTAGGGTACTTTCGTATCCGGCTCGGCGCCTTTCGGATACGTGGAATAAAAACTCTCGTCCGCACCGACGATCATGATGTGCGGCCCGGTCTGGATCCAATGATTCTCAGACGTCGGCTTCTGCGCATACGGGTCGGTGTTACTCGCGTCTGTGCCACCCGCGAGCATGTACATGAAGCCCACCTTGGCGGGCGGCGTCTTGTGTGCCATCCACGCGTCGACCCACTCGCCCGCATTCTTGTCCCAGCACATCGGGTCGGGACCTGGCGTCGTTGGATTATCTGGCATACAGGTCCAGCCGTTTGTGCCCTTGCGAATTGTGCGCATCTTGCCGGCCGCGTCCATTGCGATGACTGTGGCTTTCCCGCTCACACTGCGCGGTGCGGCGCTTTCGGCGCTCTTGATCAGGGTTGCATCACTCGGCGCCGCGGCTGGCTTGGCCTCGTCGGCCAGCACACCAAAGGCTATGAGACAGCCGAGACCGCTCGCAATTGCTCCCGCGATATGAATATTCTGCATGTCAGTCTCCCCGGTTGAGTTAGTTTGGATGGCCGTCCGAAATCTGTGGCGGCCAGTGGTCAAGCGCATCACTCTAACAATTACGAGTCAAGTAGGGGTGATTCAAGGGTCGATAGGGGCCGACGGTACGCGCTGCGCACTCAGGGCGATCAACGTCGCTGCGCGACGTTGTCGAACCCTGCTTGTTTCATGTCGGGGGTTCGACTGATGAGCAATACACCTGATCGGCTGCTGTCGACGGTATTGTAAAATGGTGCCGGCTGAGGGATTCGAACCCCCGACCTACGGTTTACAAAACCGTTGCACTACCACTGTGCTAAGCCGGCATAAAACACTCATTATAGCTCACGTATGTTAACTCGAGAGTTGCCCATACCCTCCGGCCTTGCTACAGTTTGGCGCTTACGGCATTGGCCGCCATTTCTGCAATCTCATGACGATGAGCGATCTGTATAGCACCGTAGCCAAGACTCTCGGCAGCAAGAACGTCCACAGATCGACCGGTGCGATCGCGGGCTTGGCGAGTGCGCTGTCGGTCATCGTCGGTACTCTCGCCGGTTATGCGGCCCCCAAGGGGTGGGGTCGGGTGAGCATGGCGCTGCACATCACGAGCAAGCCGTTCATCGTCAAGCTGGCGCCGCTTCTGACCGGGATATCCGTCGCCGTTGCGACCGCTGCGGGACTCCTTGGTTTCTATTTGTGGATTATCGATCGCCCGAGCGATGCTCCGGACGACAAATCGGACGCGAATCCTTGAAGTTGCGCGCCCGACGCTGGTGCGGCGCTTTAGGGCTGTTTCGCGGCTTGAGCCGCCGATTTCTCGCCCAATAAGTCGACGGCTGCCTGGTATAGCTTGGCTCGTAACAGGAAACGTTCGTTCGCGCGGGTGATGTAGCGAATGGCGATTTCCACGCCGCCGACCACGGGTTTGACATTGACTCCCGGCGTGCCGGAAAACACCTTGCCGCGCTGCGCCGGAACCGCACGCTGCCACTCTTCTTCGGCTAGCTTCGCGCTTGCGGCGGTCGCTTCGACCACTTGCTTGGTGATGGCGTCGACGATCGGGTAGGGATCCCGGCCGGCGGGTACGACCACCTGCAGTTCGTCCCACAACCACTGTCCTGACGTCGAGAAATTAAAATAGTGCCCTTCGATGGCGAAGCTGTTGGTGAACGTGACTCGCCGGCCGGTGGGGTGTCCGGCATCGCTCCAGTTGCCGGTTTCCATCAGCACGGTATGAAACATGCCGAGCTCCGTGACCTCGCCGCTGACGCCGTTGATTTCCACCCAGTCGCCGAGTCGGATGCCGTTGCGGCCCATGAGCATCAGCCAACCGAAGAAAGCCACGATAAAGTCCTTGAGCGCAACAGTGAGACCCGCGCCCACGATACCGATCATGGTGCCGAATTGAGTCGGTACGCCGATGAGGATCAGCAGGATGATGATCACCGCCACGACTCGCAACGAAACCCGGGCGATGCTGCGCAGGGTTTCGACCTGCCGTCGATCCAGTTTCGGACTTTTGAGCAAATGCTGGATCCACTCGTCGAGGAACAGCAATCCGATCGACACCATGATCACGATCAATGCATTGAGCAGGAGCGCATGTGCCAGAGCGCGCGATTGCGTGGCCGCTGCCGCCGACCATTGCGCATAGATGTCGGCAAGCTGCTTTTGATCGCTGATACGTCGATCGAGCAGGGTCAGCACCTTCTGATCCGTTGCGATCACCTTGGTCTGATTGAGCAGTGCGGCGGCATCTTCGTGGGACCGCTGCACGCGCGGCGCGGCGGCTGGCGCGGCGGCGCGGCGGCGGTGCCGGGCGTCTGGGAGCTCTTCGCGTGCCGGGCGAGCTCCGAAATGCCGCTCTTGGAATTCTCTAGTCCGGCAGCCAGCGCGGAACGGCGCGCAGCTAAATCGGCCGCTTTCTGTGCCGCACCCGATTGCGCGTCGGCGAGTTCCTGCAGCTTCTTCCTCGAGTGCAGCCAATCGATGAAGCGGCTCAACGAACCGTGCTTCTCCGTGACGGCGGGGTTGGCGGCAGTCCCGGCGGGACGCGCTTTCACCTGCGCATCGTGCTCCTGCTCCAAGGCTTCGATTCGCTTTTGGGGGTTGCCGCCCGCGTCGACCAAATCTTGGTTGGCTTCCTCCAGTTCGTCCTTGTCCAGATCGAGTTGGGACTGAGCTAGATCCAGTTCGTCCTGCAAGGCATCTTTCTGGGTTTGTTTGGCCTGCGCGAGGGCGCTGGTCAACTCAGTGACTCGCTGCTGATCCGAATCGAGCAAGCCTTGGGATTTCCGCACGCGATCTTGGATTCTTTGCGCATCGGCGCTCAATGTCGGCGGGTGCGCTTCGGCATCGCGCAAAGCCGTCGTGAATGCAAAGGCGAGCGCATGATCGGCGACTCGCAGCGCCGATTGCGCATACCCTTGTTCTTCCGGAGTTTCGGCGAGCTGTGCGAGCCGTTGCGCCGTTGTGTAGGTGCTTTGATCGACCAGTTCGGCGGCTGCCTGCGCGGCGGCCCGCTGCTTCGTCACCCGGGCGGTGGGCGGTGCCGTTTTCCACCAGGCTGCGCCTGCCGCAGCCAGCAGCAGCACCAGCACGAGGGTGGATATTTTCTGTGCGAGCGTCATAGCGGATGCTGCGGCGCCATGGCTGGCACGAGCCCGGCGAGGGCCGCTTGGAGCACATCCACGTGCTCGTAGAGCGCGTCGACATGACCGCCAAATCCGTCGTGGGCCGGCCCATCAAGGCTGACGAGTTGTTTGGGTTCGTTGGCCGCGGCAAATAGCCGGAGCGCATGCGAATAGGGGATCAGCGTGTCCGCGCGGCTGTGCGCGATGATAACCGGCATGTGGACGCCGCCGATGCGGGCCAGCGAGTTGAACTGAATCGACACGGCGAGGCGCACCGGCAAATAGGGGTAGCGGCCCGCGGCCGCATCGGGTATCGAGGTAAATGCGCCGAACAGCACCAGCGCTGCGACCTTGTGACGGGTCGCGAGCAGCACCGCGGGTCCTGACCCCAGCGAGTGACCTAGCAGGATGATGCGGTCCGCGGCGACACCGCGTTGCAGCAGCGCCTGATACGCTGCTTCCGCATCGTCGTACATTGCGCCTTCGGATGGTTGGCCGGGAGTGGCTCCAAAGCCGCGGTAATCGATCTCCAGCACATTGAATCCCGACTGGCGCAGCGCTTCGCAATGGCGCACTTGCCACGGCGAGAAGGCCGAGTCCGCATTGCCATGCAGGTGCAACACCCAAAACGCGTCGGCACCGCCGTCGGCGTTAAACACGAGGCCGGCGAGTTCGCTGCCGCCCGGCTCGCGGATCGAGACACGCTCCGCATCCGCAGGCCAGGTCGCCAATAGATGCTGGCGGCTTCGCGCCGCCGCGAACACCAATTCATCTTCATGGGCTTTGAGCCAGACCATGGCGAGTGCCACGGTCAGCACGGTTAAGCCGCATCCGATCAGAACGAACCGTGCGATGAGCCTGGTCACGAGTGCCAACCGCCGACCGCATCGCGCGCGGCCTGGTTGAGCGGGCGGGCAATCAGCCCGCTTTGCGACACCTTGATTTCATACAGCGCCCCGTCGGCCATGGGAAGAAAGGTCGCGCTGCCGTACACCGCGTCGATCCAAGGCACCCACGAGCGGTAGCGGTGCACCAGCTCCCAAGGGTCGACGCGCTGCGGCGGATTCAGCGAATACACGGTCGCTGGCCATGCTCCGCTCATCCTCGATTCGGGCGAACCGGCCGCCGATGCGCTCCAGGCGATACGCAGTATCGAAACCGATCAGATTGGCAAAGGCATGCCATTTGAGCAGACGAGCATCAACCTGCCACTCGTCGCCGCGCAACGCGAAATTCGCGCGCTCGCCGCCCGGATAGGTCAAAACCGCGTTGAACTCGCGGTCCCCGGTGCGCGTCAATTGCAGCTCGCCGGCCGGCTGCTCGAAGGTCAGGCGCTGGTAGGTGCGCAAATTGGCGGCGATCAGCACGGCGCATGCGCTCAGCAAAATGAGTACGAGTGCAGTGGCTCCGTGCAATGCGCCGCCGAGAAGCCTGCGCCGGCGCAGGCGGCGCACCGCGGCGACGAAGAACAGAATTCCCGCGAGCGCGAACAGGACGATCAGTGCGGTGAATGTCATGGGGGAAGTCTAACGGGAACCGGAACCGAACCTCATGGGACTAACAAAACACTTAGCCCGGTCCCGGTGTCTCGTTGCAGACGTACATAGTTTGCTTTGTTTCCAATGATTTGCAAGTGTTGTCTCGTTCGGCAGCCAATGCCGTGACTCGAGTCACACTCGATCTCGCGCTTAAAGGGGGTCGGCGGTCTGCGATGTGCCGGCCCGAATCGCGTGTTGATTTGGCGTGTGGTATCGGCAAGGATAGCGCGCTCATTAACGGACTTTAATAAATTGACCACCAGGTGTTAACCACGTTGGCCCCAGGGTAGCGCTCGAAATGGCGATCGTGTGTCCCTCCCGCCTGGCCATGCCGCGCGCAGCGCCGCTTAAGGTTGTGTAGCTAATGTGGATCGTTGAAGTTGCGCTGCGGCGGCCTTACACGTTCCTGGTGATGGCGCTGCTGATTCTCCTCGCAACGCCCCTCGTGCTGCTGAAGATGTCGACCGACATCTTTCCGGAAATCAACATTCCGGTCATCAGCATCGTTTGGACCTACGGCGGCCTGTCGGCACAGGAGATCGGCCAACGCATCACCGCCGTCAATGAGCGCAGCCTCACCACCATGGTCAACGACATCGAGCACATCGAATCCGAATCGCTGGCCGGCTTCTCCATCATCAAGATCTTCTTTCAGCCGAACGCGAACATACCGACGGCCATCGCACAGGTGGTCGCGACCGAGCAGTCGCAATTGCGGCAACTGCCGCCCGGCATCCTGCCGCCGCAGGTGATCAAGTACTCCGCATCCGCCATTCCGGTCATCCAACTCGGCCTTTCCAGCCCGACCATGACCGAGCAGGCGGTTTTCGATTCCGCCGTGAATTTCCTGCGTCCGCGGCTGGTGACCATCCCGGGTGTGGCCGTACCGTGGCCCTACGGCGGCAAGCAGCGCGTGATTTCGGTCGACCTCGACACCGACGCATTGCTGGCCAAGGGCCTGACGCCCAACGACGTCGTCAATGCGGTCAACGCACAGAATCTGGTGCTGCCGTCCGGAACCGCGAAAATCGGCGCCACCGAATACACGCTCGCCACCAACGGTTCTCCGGATACCATCGCCGGACTCAACAATATTCCGGTGCTGACGCGCAACGGCGCGACCACATATCTGTCGGAAGTGGCGCATGTGCGCGACGGGTTCTCGCCGCAGACCAACATCGTGCGGCAGAACGGCGAGCGCGGCGTGCTGGTTTCCGTCATCAAGAACGGCGGCTCGTCGACCCTCGACATCGTCAGTTCCCTGCTCGCACAATTGCCGATCGTTGCGCAGATTCTGCCGAAGGACTTGAAGATCACGCCGCTGTTCGACCAGTCGGGCTTCGTGCGGGCCGCCATCAGCGGCGTGGTGCGCGAAGCGGTGATCGCCGCCTGTCTGACGGCCGCGCTGATCCTGCTGTTTCTCGGCAATTGGCGCAGCACCTGCATCATCGCGGTGTCGATTCCGTTGTCGATCCTGACGCTCGATCATTGCCCTGTATGTCATGGGCGAGACGTTGAACATCATGACCCTGGGCGGCCTGGCGCTCGCCGTGGGCATCTTGGTCGACGATGCCACGGTGACCATCGAGAATATCGAGCGTCATATGCATCTGGGCTCGGACCTGCACAAGGCCATATTGGAGGGCGCCGGAGAGATCGCGGTTCCGGCCCTGGTATCCACGCTGTGCATTTGCATCGTCTTCGTGCCGATGTTCTTTCTCAGCGGGCGTGGCGCGCTATCTGTTCGCGCCGCTGGCGGAGGCCGTGGTGTTCGCGATGCTGGCCTCGTACGTCCTGTCGCGCACGCTTGGTGCCCACGCTGGTGATGTTGATGATGGATCATGCGGCGGCGCAGACGCAGCGTTCGACCCAGCCTGCTGCAGCGGGTGTACCGTGCCTTCAATGCGCGCTTCGAGAAGATTCGCGCGCGGCTATACGGTCATTCTCGCGGCAGGTGCTCGAGCGGCGGCGGCTGTTCGCGGGGACGTTCCTGGGATTTTGCGTGCTGTCTTGCTGTTTGGTGTTCATTTTGGGGCGCGATTTCTTCCCGAGCGTGGACGGCGGTCAGATTCGCCTGCATATGCGCCTGCCCACCGGCACGCGCATCGAGGAAACGGCGCGCGTGGCCGATCAGGTGGAAAGCGTGATTCGGACCATCGTGCCGGCCGCAGACCTCGGCACCGTTCTCGACAATCTGGGCGTTGCCGTCAGCGGCATCAACAAGACCTATAGCAACGCCGGTACCTTCGGCAGCCATGACGGCGAGATCCAGGTGTCGCTCAATGACGGGCACCGGCCGACGCGAGCACTACGTTGAGCAGATGCGGCGCGAATTGCCGCGGCGGTTCCCGGGCGTCGAATTCTTCTTCCAACCGGCCGACATGGTGACGCAGATCTTGAACTTCGGATTGCCGTCCGCGATCGATGTGAAGGTCACGGGCGCCGATTTGCGCGCCGATTACGACATCGCCGCGAAGCTCATGAAGCAGATCAAGATGATTCCGGGCACGGTGGATACCCACATCCATCAACGTCTCGATCAGCCCACGGTGTCGCTGACACATGGATCGCACGCAGCTGCAAACGTTGGGCTTGAGCCCCAACGATGTGACCACCGACCTGCTGGTGTCCACGGCGGGCACCGCGCAAACCTCGCCCGGCGTTCTGGCTGAGTCCCGCCAACGGCGTGGTGTATAACTTGACGGTGCAATCGCCGCAGTACGCCATCGATAGTCTGGACGCGCTGCTGCGCACGCCGGTTCGCGCGGCGTCCGCGGCCGCCACGGCTGCGCCGCAGTTGCTGAGCAATCTCGTCGGCGTGTCGCCCGACGGTGCAGGAGGCGGTTGAATCGCGCTATAATCTCGCCCCGACCATCGATATTTACGTCCAGCGCCCAGGGCCGCGACATGGGCAGCATTTCGGTCGATATCCGCAGATTGGTGGCGGACCTGCGGCCCCATTTGCCGCGCGGCGTAAGCGTCGAGATCCGCGGTCAGACGGAGACCATGAAATCATCGTTCGTGGAACTGGGCGTCGGCCTGGTGATGGCGGTGGTAATGGTGTACCTGCTGATCGTCGTCAATTTTCAATCCTGGGTCGACGCCTTCATCATCATCACGGCGCTGCCCGCCGCGCTCGCCGGGATCTGCTGGATGCTGTTTCTGACCGGCGACGACCTTGAGCGTGCCCGCGATGACCGGCGCCATCATGACCATGGGCGTTGCGACCGCGAATAGCATTCTGGTGGTTTCGTTTGCGCGGCAGCGCATGGGTGAGGGACTGGGGCCCGTGAAGGCGGCGCTCGAGGCCGGAGCGACCCGCATCCGGCCGGTGTTGATGACGGCTCTGGCGATGATCATCGGTATGATCCCCATGGCGCTTGGGTTTGGGAGAGGGGGCCGAGCAAAATGCCCCCTTGGGGCGTGCGGTGATCGGCGGACTGCTGTTCGCCACGGTTTCCACCTTATTCTTCGTGCCGGTGATATTTGCAGGCACCCATACGCGCCTCGAACAGCGCGCCGAACGCCGCTTGTCCGCGCCGCCGCCGGTTGCCGAAGGAAATGCCTGAAATGTCGGATCATGAAAGTTCGAGGGTGTTGAGGCGCGCCAAGTTCATCGTCGGCGGGATTGTCGGTGCGTCTGCTGATCGGCGGCGTGATCGTATTCGTGCTGCGCAGCTTCCAAGCCAGCGCGCTGGAGACGTCCACCACTTTGCACGCAAAGCAATACGTCACCACAATCGCGCCCGAAGCGGGCGGGTGATGGCCAGCCGCTCACGTTGCCGGGAACGCTGCTGGGGGTCATCGAATCGACGGTTTATGCGCGCAGCAACGGCTATGTCGTGCGTTGGGTCAAGGATATCGGCAGTTCGGTAAAGAAAGGCGAACTGCTCGCCGAAATCACGGCACCCGAAATCGATCAGGAATTGTCCCAGGCGGTCTCGGCGCGCGCGCAAGCAGCGGCCAGCGCCAGTCTGGCCAAAAGCACCGCCGAGCGCTGGCAGGCGTTGCGCCAAAAGGACGCCGTAACTCAGCAGGACTTGGATGAGCGCCTGAGCGCGTACCAGTCAAGCGTCGGCAAATCTCGCGGCAGCCGATGCCAATGTGGGCCGGCTGCGAAAAACTGCAGGGGTTCAACCGCGTGGTCGCGCCGTTTGACGGGGTCGTGACCCGGCGCAACATCGACGTCGGCGACCTCGTCAATGCGGGCAATGGCGGAACGGGGCAGGCGCTGTTCGCCGTCGCGCAGGTCGACCCGCTGCGGTTGTACGTCTACGTGCCGCAGATCTATGCGCGGCAGATCAAGATTGGCGATGTTGTCACCGTCACCCTGCGCGGAGCGGGTCGGTCAGCAATTTCAGGGCACGATTGCGCGCACCGCACGCGCCATCGACACGGCCACTCGCACCATGCAGGTCGAGATACAGGTCCCGAATCCTGCGGGGGCGCTGATTCCGGGTTCGTACGTGCAGGTGACGCTGCCGATCAATGTCGATGCCAGGGCACTGGTCGTCCCCACCAATGTCTTGCTGTTTCGGCCGGAGGGTACCCGCGTGGCTTTGGTCGACTTAAGGCGGCCGGGTGCATCTGACTGCGGTGAAGTTGGGCACCGATTTCGGCACCAGCGTGGAGGTGTTGAGCGGACTCAGCGCCAGCGATCGGGTCATATTGAATCCGGCGGATTCGCTCGCCGATGGCGATGTGGTGACGTTGCCCGCCCCAGCTAAGGGCGAATAGCGGTGCGCGCTGTCGAGCGGCACCCCATCTCGCTCCGCGTCAGGGCATCGCTGTGGGCCGCGGTCGCCGTCGCGGCAGGCTGTGCCGTGGGCCCCGATTACCACAAACCGGCGGCGGATGTGCCGCCGGCCTGGCAACCCGACGCGCCGTGGCAGGAAGCCGCACCGGATGACGCCGCGTTGAAGGGCGACTGGTGGCGGCTGTTCCAGGACGACGCGCTGAATCCGCTGGTGGACCGCGCGCTCACCGGCAACCAGAACTTGCGCGTCGCCGCCGCCCGGCTCGATCAGGCGCGCGCACAGCTGACCGTGGCCGCCGCGGACTTATATCCCTCCGTGGGCCTGTCCGCTGCCGCGGCGCGCGGCAGAACATCGGCGAATCGTCCGCTCTCCGCGTATTCGGTGCCGAACCAGTCGATCGTGCAGAATGATTTCGTACTCGGTCCCACCGTCAATTACGAAGTCGATCTCTTCGGCCGGGTGCGCCGCGAGGTCGAGGGAGCGCGAGCTTCGGCGCAGCAGGCGGAGGCGGATTTCGAAAACACGCGTCTCCTGCTGACGGCGCAGCTCGTGACCGATTACTTCGCCCTGCGCGAACTCGACGCCGAAATCGCGGTGGTGCGCCATAGCTTGGACTTGCAGCGCGATGCCCTGGGGTTCATCACTTCGCGGCATGATCTTGGATTCGCGACGGGTCTGGATTTGGCGCAGCAGCAGGCCCTGGTCGACGCCAGCGCCACCCAACTCGAACTCCTGCGACTACCAACGGGCGCAATACGAGCACGCGATCGCGACGCTGGTCGGCATTCCGGCGCCGAATTTCACGATACCTGCGGCCCTCGCCACCTCCGCGCTGCCGGCGATACCGCGTCGGGGTGCCGTCGGATCTGCTGCAGCGCCGGCCGGACGTGGCCTCCGCAGAGCGTTCCATGGCCGCCGCCAATGCGCGTATCGGCGTTGCGCGCGCCGCCTATTACCCGAGCATCATCTTGGGCGCGGGTTTCGGCGAGCCCAACGCCGGCTGGCAGAGCAATGCGCTGGCGACTCTGTTCGAGGCGCCGAGCCGGCTCTGGTCGCTCGGGCTCTCCGCCACCCAGACCCTGTTCGACGCCGGGAAGACTCGCGCGAATGTGCGCTTCGCGACCGCTGATTACAGCGCCGCGGTCGCTAGCTACCGACAAACCGTCCTGACCGCCATGGAGGAGGTGGAAAATGGCATTACGGGCTTGGCTTCGCTCGGTCGCGCCGTGACGCAGGCCGATGCCAGCGTGAACAGCGCGCAGGAGGCGTTTGACATCGCCACCGCTCGCTACAAGGGCGGCGTGGATACGTATCTGGAGATGATCACGGCGCAGCAGGTGCTGCTCGGCAATCAGCGGCAGGCGGTGCAGGTACACGGCCAACAGTTCGCCACCGCGGTCTATCTGGTGAAGGCACTCGGCGGCGGCTGGAGCGAGAGCTCGACCCGCATGTCGCAGAGCAATTAAGCCGTCGGCAGCGGTTTCGGCGAGTTGGCCGACTTCGACAGGGATTCGATCGCGACCGGAGGCGACATGGAATTCGACTGCACGAAATCGACACCCAAGCGCGGTCAACCATTCCTGCTCCGCGGCGCTCTCGGCGCGCTTGGCCACGGTGTGCATGCCGAGTACTCGGGCCATTTGCACCACGGCCGTGATGGCCGCCTGCGACAACTTGTCGGTGCGCATCTTCGCCGTGATCTCGGGCGCCAGCTTGACGTAGTGGACGCCGGGCAGACGCAGCAGATCGAAGCACTCGGTTTTCAGCGCGAAGTCATCGAGGACCAAGGGGCACCCGAGGCGGTGCAGTGACGCGGCGACTTCCGCAATCTTGTCGGTGAGCTTGACCGCGGTCGCGGTATCGACTTCGAAGGCGATCATTCCTTTCGGCAGAGACGATTTCGCCAGGCACAGCTCGACGAATTTGATGAAATGCTCATCGTGCAGCGCGGTGGTCGTGAGATTCACCGAAAACATGACCGCAGTGGATTTCCAGATTTCCGGATGATGCACCAAGTATCCGATGAGTTCGGTGACCACGCGGCGGTCGATCATCGATCCGAGGCCGTTCTCGACGGCGGCTTTCAGCATTGCCTGCGGGGCGGCGTTGGGCGCGCTATCGGACTTCGAGCGCAGCAGCACCTCGTAGCGCTTGAGCTGGCTGCCCTTGGTCAACGGCACCAGGCGCTGCACATGCAGCGCAATGGGGCTGCGGCGCAAGGCAGCGTGCAAGCGATCGATCTCCGGCGTGACTCCCCCTTGCAGGCCTTTGTCGGTGCGACCGGCCGAGGCTCCCATGGTCGTCATGGGCGACCGGGAGGCCGCGGCGGCCGGCGGGCTGCCGGCTGCAGGAGTGCGGGATGGTACCGGCGGGGGGCGGGAGGCTGCCGCCGGCGCGCGCGAGGCTGGCGTTGGTGGAACGCGGGCGGGCGGTGATGGTGTGCGCGCAGGGGCCGCCGCAGGTGTGCGCATGGCTGCTGCGGGCCGTGAGGCTGCCGGCGGCGCAGGCGTGTCGTTGACCAGGGCGAGTGGGGCGGCTGCACCGGCTCTCGCGGGTGTCGACGGCGGGGGTGTCTTGTCGGGGCGCATCGCGGCGAAGTCCGCGAGCGCGCGTTGCAGCTTCGGCGTCATGACCTTGAGGGCGCCGCGCGCGTCCTGCCTGACGACGCGGGCGTCCATGATGACCATGATCGCTCCGACCATCGCGCGTCGACCGTTGACCGCGCGCAGCAGCACGGCGGATCGCGAGTCACCCAAATCGGATACCAGGACCGGCGGCCCGTTGGGATGAGAGAACGCCTCGATGGCTTCGCGCACCGCGTTGTGCTCGTCGGGTCCCATGGAGCTTTCGCTCAGCCACAGCAAGTCACCCTGATCGTCGTGCAGCGACACGGCGTGCGCGCGTGCGGGTTCGACGGCCACGCGCACTTTCTGGCAAACGGCATCGTAATCGACGAGCGGACCGTCGGTCGCGCTGAAGGGTTTGCCCTGCTCCATAGATCCGCTACTTAGGGTTTGAGCCTGTATATCTACCGTACAAGGCCCGCGGTTGCTGTGATGCTCTTCGCCAAAACGCGACAGTGGGGCTGCCGGTGTGACATATCATCGGAAAACCGCGGGTGCTTCCGACTACACTTATCGGCATGAATGCACCACCCCAACCCCGCCAATACCGTTATTACGATTTTGTGATGGCGGCCTATGTCTGCGTATTGCTGTGTTCAAATCTGATCGGTCCGGCCAAGGTAACCTCGATAAAAATGCCGATATTCGGCACCGTGGACCTTCATGGCCGGGGTGCTGTTCTTCCCGATCTCCTATATTTTCGGCGATATCCTGACCGAAGTGTACGGCTACGGGCGCGATCGCCGGGTCGTATGGGCGGGATTCGCCGCGCTCGCCTTCGCCTCCGTCATGGCGGCCGTCGTGGTTCATCTGCCGCCGTCGGCATCGTCGCTGCGCCTCCCAGGCGGCGGTGGAGGCGGTCTTCGGCAACACGCCGCGAATCGTCGCGGCGTCGATCACGGCATTTCTATGCGGAACCTTCGTCAACAGCTATGTGCTCGCCAAAATGAAAATCTGGACGCAAGGGCGCTGGCTATGGACCCGCATCGTCGGCTCCACCCTGTGCGGCGAACTGGTGGACTCGGTGATTTTCTACTTTGTCGCGTTTTATGGCCGCATGCCCCAGGTAGAGCTGATTGCCCTGATGTTCACTCAGTATGGGCTGAAAAGCGCTTGGGAAATCATCGCTACGCCGCTCACTTATCTGCGTCGTCGCGTTCCTGAAGAAGGCTGAAAACGAGGATTACTACGACATCGGCACCAACTTCACCCCGTTCTCGCTGAAAGCCTGATTCGTCGCAGGTTAGCCATCATTTGCCTCAAGTTCGGCCGGGCAGCGCCCGAATGCAGCTCCTTAATAGCTCTCACGAGGCGGCGGTCGCCGCCTCCTGGCGAACGTACGTTGAAGGAGCTGTTATGAATACTGCAATTTCCAGGGCCGTTGGGACGATCGGGCTGTTTTGCATCAGTGCCGCGGCTTTGGCGGGCGAGACCAAACCGGCGACGCCGCAAGAGCCGCTCGGATTTGTGACGGGCGGCGTGATCGGTGCCTTTGCCGCAGGCCCCATAGGCGCGGTCGTCGGCGCCGGTCTCGGCACCTGGCTGGGAAATCGCGTGCACCGCGCGGCTGATGCCACCCAGGCGGAGGCCACCACTGCTGCGTTGCGGACCGATGCAACCGAGTTGCAGGCCGAGAAGTCGGCACTCCTTAAGGACAAGAGCACCCTGATCGAGACCAATCGCGGCTTGTCCGCGCGGCTCGATGATCTGACTCAGAAGGTGGAGGCGGCACAAAAGGCCAGGATGGATGGCAGCGAAGTCCTCGATGGACTGCAAGGGGATGTCCTGTTTCGAACCGGCAGTGCGGAGATCACGCCGGAAATTGCGCATCAGATTCAGGTGCTGGCGCTGGCCGTGGCGAAGGCTCCGGCGCTCAAGGTCCGCGTCGACGGCTATGCAGATCCGCGCGGCACGGCGGATTCCAATTTGAAACTGTCGGAGGATCGGGCCAATGCCGTACGCGATCTCTTTATTGCGGCGGGGATCAGCGATGAGGCGCTCGAGGTCAATGCCTACGGCAAGAGTCAGAGCGTCGCGGCCGACAGCGACGGCTTTGCGCTGGAACGGCGTGTGCGAATGACCCTGAAGGCGGAGGACGGCGCGGCGGTTGCCCAAGTGGGTGCGAACCAGTGATTTGACGCGATGAGAGCGATCGCGGCCCGGAGCTTAAGTCCAAGCTCCGGGCCGCACTTGTTTCCGCCGCCACCCCCAGCCTACGATAGCGTATGAGTGCGCACCCCAAGATTGTCGTCCTGGACCGGCTGCAGACCGGAGAGTCCGCCAATCCGGCGCCGGAGAATATTCTTGCCGGCATTCCTCGGGCGCGCGCTTCGAATCAGTATACCGAGCCAACCCAGCAGTTCTTTTGCGGCATCTGGACCAGCACCGCCGGCAAATGGCGCGTGCGCTACACGGAGCATGAGTTCTGCGTAATCATCGAAGGCAGGGTGCGCATCGAGTCGGCCACAGGCGAGAAACACGAGTTTCGCGCCGGCGACGCTTTCGTCGTACCCGCGGGATTCGCGGGATCTGGGAGGTCACCGAGCCCTGTAAGAAGTGGTACTCGATTTTCGAGGCCAAGGACTAGCCGGCGCCGCAGCGCGTCGTCACGCCGTTTCGCGTAGCACGTCGCCCAAGGTCTCGACGATGCGCTCAATCTGCTTGGATTCGACGATCAGCGGCGGCGACATGGCGATCGTATCACCGGTCTGCCGCACCATGACCCCGCGCTCGAAACACTTGAGAAACGCTTCGAAGGCACGCGCACCGGGCTTGCCCGCCCGCGGCTCGAGTTCCACCGCACCGATCAGCCCATAATTGCGCACGTCGAGCACATGCGGCAGACCGCGCAGCGAATGCACGGCGTTCTCCCACTCGGCTGCCAAGCGATGCGGCGCGAGTCAGCAGCCCCTCTCTCGTATAGACATCGAGCGTCGCCAGCGCGGCGGCGCAGGAGACCGGGTGCGCGGAATAGGTGTAGCCGTGGAACAGTTCGATGGTATTTTCCGGTCCCTGCATGAATGCATCGTAGATCTTGCGATGAGCAAACACCGCGCCCATGGGGATGGCGCCATTGGTCAGGCCCTTCGCCGTGGTCATGAGGTCCGGGGTCACGTCGAACGATTGGCTCGCGAACGGTTTGCCGATGCGGCCGAATCCCGTGATCACTTCGTCGAAAATCAAGAGAATGTCGTGCTTGTCGCAGATTTCGCGCAGCCGCTTCAGGTAGCCGATGGGCGGCAGCACCACGCCGGCAGACCCCGCGATCGGTTCGACAATCACCGCCGCAATCGTCGACGCGTCATGCAGGGCGATCAGTCGCTCCAATTCATTCGCGAGATGGGCGCCCCACTGCGGCAGCCCGCGCGAGAAGGCATTGTGCTCGATGGCCAGGGTGTGGGGCAGATGATCCACGCCGGGCAGCATCGAGCCGCCGAAGAATTTCCGGTTGTTGACCATGCCGCCGACCGACATACCGCCGAAACCCACGCCGTGATAGCCCTTTTCGCGGCCGATGAGGCGCGTGCGCTGACCGGCGCCGCGAGCACGATGATAGGCGATCGCGATTTTCAGCGCGGTATCAACCGATTCCGAGCCTGAGTTGGTGAAGAAGATGCGATCGAGGCCTGGCGGCGCGACCTTCGCCAGCCGGTTGGCAAGCTCGAACGCGATGGGATGCCCCATTTGAAAGGCCGGAGCGTATTCCATGGTGCTGAGCTGCTTCGTGACCGCTTCGGTAATTTCGCGCCGCCCATGGCCGGCGTTCACGCACCAAAGGCCCGCAACCCCGTCGAGGACCTCGCGGCCATCGGCGTGTGCAGTAGTACATGCCTTCGGCGCGCGCCAGCAGCCGCGGATTCGACTTGAATTGCCGGTTCGCCGTGAATGGCATCCAAAAGGCGTCGAGTTCGCCGTTCGAGTGAGCGGGTGAGAGCTGGGCGTTCATGCTTTAGGATCCTTGCGGTTTTTGAGCCATCGAACGCACGGATGATAAGGAAAATCGACACTGAGCTCAATTTTAGCGCAAAAGTTCACCGATCTGTCTATTATAATAGACAGATGAGCCTGGACGTAGGTACCCATTTAAAGGCCGTACGGCAGATGTACGGGCTGTCGCAGCGCGAATTGGCGAAGCGCGCCGGCGTCACCAATGGTTTGATTTCCTTGATCGAGCAGAACCGGGTCAGCCCTTCGGTAAGTTCCCTGAAAAAGGTGCTCGACGGCATTCCCATGGCGCTCGCCGATTTTTTCACGTTGGATCTCGGCGGGCAGCCGCAGGTGTTTTTCCCGCGGGCGGAGCTCAGCGACATCGGCACCGCGAGCGTCGAGCTGCGGCTGGTCGGCAGCCGTCTGGCCAAACGCACCATGTCGATCTTGCACGAACGCTATGCGCCGAATGCGGATACCGGCGAGGAGATGCTGACGCACGCCGGCGAGGAGGGTGGTGTGATCGTCAAGGGAAAAATCGAGCTCACCGTCGGCGGCGAGACGCGGGTGCTCGGCCCCGGCGATGCCTATTATTTCAAGAGCTCCCTGCCGCATCGCTTCCGCAACATCGGGCGCGACGAATGCGAGATCGTCAGCGCGAGTTCGCCGCCGACTTTTTAGCGCTCGCGCGCGAGTTTTACGGGGTCGCAGCGACCCCGTCCGAGGGGGCAGGTACGGAGGCGCATCGATCAGGTAGCATATAACCCTATGAGTAAGATTACAGTGGCGGCCACTCAAATGGCTTGCAGTTGGGACCGCGACGCGAACATCGCGCGGGCCGACAGGCTGATCCGCGAGGCGGCGGCGCCGCGGCGCGCAGGTCGTGTTGATCCAGGAATTGTTCGAGACACCGTACTTCTGCAAGGATCACTCCGCGCGGCATTTGGAACTGGCCAAGCCCTTGGATGAACATCCGGCGGTTGAACATTTCCGCGCGCTGGCGCGCGAATTGAGCGTCGTGCTGCCGATCAGCGTATTCGAGCGCGCCAACAACGCGTTCTACAATTCCGTCGTGGTGGTCGATGCCGACGGGGCGGTACTCGGCAGTTACCGCAAGTCGCACATTCCGGAGGGGCCGGGTTACCACGAGAAGTTCTACTTCTCGCCGGGCGATACTGGTTTCAAGGTGTTCGACACGCGCTACGCGCAGCCTCGGCGTCGCGATCTGCTGGGATCAATGGTTTCCGGAAGCGGCGCGCTCCATGGCATTGATGGGCGCCGACATGCTGCTCTATCCGACCGCCATCGGCTCGGAGCCGCAGGATCCGAGCATCGACTCGAGCGGACATTGGCAGCGAACCATGCAAGGCCATGCCGCGGCCAATATCATGCCGCTGGTGGCCTCGAACCGCATCGGCACGGAGCAGGGCGAGAAGTACACCATGACCTTTTACGGTTCGTCGTTCATCGCCTCGCCGACCGGCGAGAAAGTCGCCGAAGCGGACCGCGCGACAGAAACGGTGCTGACAGCCGACTTCGATCTGGACGAGGTGCGCCGCTACCGCCAGTCCTGGGGTGTGTTCCGCGATCGCCGGCCCGATCTGTACTATCCTCTGCTGTCGCTCGATGGTCGCGGCTGAGGATCTTCCTCAGGATCTGGTATTCGTCGATTTGGAGACGACGGGCGGCAGCGCGGTATATGACCGAATCACCGAGGTCGGTCTCGATTCGCGTGACGAACGGCGAGCTCGTCGAGGAGTGGAGTTCGCTGGTGAACCCCGAACGCCCGATTCCGGAGTACATCGAGGCGTTCACCGGCATCAGCAACGCGATGGTCGCCGGCGCGCCGCGCTTTGCCGAGATCGCCGCATGAAGTGCGCCTGAAACTGCGCGGCGCCGTGTTCGTCGCGCACAACGCGCGCTTCGACTATTCGTTTCTGCGCAGCGAATTTCGGCAGGCGCAGCTGGAATTCTCAGCGCAGGTGCTCTGCACCGTCAAACTGTCGCGGCGCTTGTTCCCCGAATATGCGCGCCACAACCTGGATGCCGTGATGGAGCGCAACGGGCTCACCTGCGGCGCCAGGCATCGTGCCCTGGGGGAC
Organism: uncultured Gammaproteobacteria bacterium; assembly: GCA_963818075.1. Lineage (GTDB taxonomy): Bacteria > Pseudomonadota > Gammaproteobacteria > Steroidobacterales > Steroidobacteraceae > Bog-1198. The sequence continues at coordinate 74,146 of CAWFQX010000004.1, forward strand.
GCGCAAGGTCCTGCATGACTTCTGGGTCAAGTTGCGCCGCGAGATGGACGAACCGCGGCTGGCTGCGGCGGTCCACACGGTGCTCGGCGCGCACAAGTTGCCTGCATACCTGCCGCCGGGGCTGGCCGACGATTTACCCGAAGGTCCCGGCGTGTATCGATTCTTCGGCGCAGACGACGCATTGTTATACGTCGGCAAGAGCCATTCACTGCGCGCGCGCGTTTGCGGCCACTTTGCCGGCGGGGCTGCCGAAGCCAAGGACGGCGGATGGGTGGGTCAAGTACGGCGGGTCGATTGGGTGGAGACCGCGGGCGAACTCGGTGCAATGCTGCGTGAAGCCGAATGGATCAAGACGCTCAAACCCGTGTACAACCGGCGCGCCAAGAGCAAGGCGGAGCCACACACGTTGCGGGTGAGCGCTGCACCGGCGAACGGTGCGCCGCGCCGCGCCGAGACAGTGGCGGTCGATGGCGTGGATCTGGCCGATCTTGGCCAATGCTTCGGCGTGTTCCATTCCGACAAGGATGCCCGCAAGGCGCTCAGCGACATCGCGCGTGCGCAGCAGTTGTGTTTCAAGGTCTTGGGATTGGAAGACGGTGTTGGTTCGTGCGTTGCGTACCAGTTCGGCAAGTGCAGGGGAGCCTGCATTGGCAAGGAACCGCTCATCCTGCATGACACGCGGCTGCAGCTGGCCCTGTCGTCGCTGAAATTGAAGCCGTGGCCGTTTCCCGGACGCATCGCTTTGCGCGAGCGCCATCCGTGGCGTGGCGCGTCTGAATCGCACGCTACGGACTTGCATGTCGTCGACCACTGGACGTACTTGGGTACTGCGCGGACCGAGGAGGAACTCGCCGAGATCGGCGCGAGGGAATCGGGCGCTGCGTTCGACGTCGACGTCTACCGGATTCTGGTGCGCTACTTCGCCAAACAGCCGAGGCTCGATTGGCTCGATTTGCGCGGCAGCACGATTTGCACGTGAATGACAACGTGCGTTATTGGATCGCGACGGCGCCCGTGGGCGCAGCCGCGGTCCTGGCCGAGGAACTCGCGCAATTCGGCGCGCACGACATTCGCGAGCGCAGCCACGATGTGAAGTTTCAAGGCACGCTCGAGGTGGGTTATCGAACGTGCCTGTGGTCGCGCACCGCGACCCGGGTGCTGCTCAGCTTGGGATCGATCGATGCGGGCAGCTTCGCAAAGCGTGTACGAGGCCGTGAAGCGCATCGACTGGCGCGACCATCTGCGTGCGGGTGCGACGCTCGCCTGCGATTGCAGCGGCGGCAACGAATCCATCAGGCACACGATCTACGGCTCCCAGCTGCTCAAGGATGCGGTTTGCGACAACTTGCGCGATGCGACGGGCGAGCGGCCGAACATCCAACCCGAGCGTCCCGACGTGCTGTTGCACCTGCACGTCGAAGGACCTACCGCACTGCTGTCGGTGGACTTCTCCGGCGAGAGTCTGCATCGCCGCGGCTATCGCACCGAAGGCGGCCGTGCGCCGCTCAAGGAAAATGTCGCCGCCGCGGTATTGTTGCGCGCGGGCTGGCCTGCCGTTTGCGAACGCGGCGGCGTGCTGCTCGACCCGATGTGCGGCTCAGGTACCTTCCTCACCGAGGGCGCCTTGATCGCGGCGGACGCCGCCCCGGCGCTCGAGCGCGAATACTTCGGGTTCTTGGGCTGGCGGGGTCACGATGCGGAGCTCTGGGAGCGCCTGCGCGCCGAGGCGCGCGGCCGGCGCCTGGCGCGCGCGGCGCGGCGTTGCATCCTAGGCTCCGACGTCGACGGGGATGCGGTGCGCATGGCGATCGCCAACGGCGAGCACGCCGGCGTTGCCGATTGGCTGCACGTCGAGAAGCGCTCGCTCGGCGAGCTCGAACGTCCCAAGGCCGATGTCGGCCTGATCGTGACCAATCCGCCCTACGGCGAACGCATCGGGGCGGAATCGGGGCTGCCGGCCCTGTACTCGGAGCTTGGGCTCGTACGTTGCGCGAACGGTTCAACGGCTGGCAGGCCGCGATTCTCACGGGCAATCCGCCGCTGGCGCGCAATCTAGGGATTTATGCCAAGCGCACGCACCGCTTCTTCAACGGCACCATCGAGTGCCGGCTGCTGCGTTTCGAGTTGGACGAGGCCAGCTGAACAGCGGCCGGCCGAAGCGGTACGCGCCGATTGGTCGGGCCGACCCGGCGCACAGATGTTCGCGAATCGGTTGCGCAAGAATCTGCAGCGCTTGGACCCCTGGGCCGAACGGGAGCACATCGATTGCTTTCGCGTGTACGACGCCGACATGCCGGAATATGCGTTCGCGATCGACCTGTACGGACGCGGAGCCCCGGCACGTCTATGTCCAGGAATATGCTCCGCCCAAGACGGTCAATCAGGAAAGTGCCCGGGAGCGCCGCCGCGAGGCATTGGCGGTGCTTCCGGAAGTGCTGGCAGTGCCGATTGCGCAGGTCCATTCCCGGGTGCGCAAGCCGCAGAAGGGCAGCGAGCAGTACGAGAAGCGCGACTCGCAGGGCCGAACGTCACGCCGTGCAGGAAGGCGGCCTCAAATTCTGGGTCAACTTCCGCGATTACCTGGATACGGGATTGTTTCTCGACCACCGCCTCGTGCGGGGAATGCTGCGCGAGTGGGCGCAAGGCGGCGGATTTCCTCAATCTATTCTGCTACACCGGCAGCGCCACGGTCTACGCGGCAGCGGGCGGAGCGCGCAGCAGCGCCAGCGTCGATCTGTCGAATACCTATTTGGATTGGGCGCACGAGAATCTCCTGCTCAACGGCTTTCGCGGTTCCGAACACGAGCTATATCGCGCCGATTGTCTGCAGTGGCTCGAGGAACAGGAGCCTCAAGGTCCGCGCTTCGATTTGATCTTCGTGGATCCGCCGACCTTCTCCAATTCCAAGCGGATGGACGGCGTGCTGGACGTCCAGCGCGATCACGTCGGGCATGATTCGCCGCTCGATGAAGCTGCTGCGCCCGTCCGGGCGCCTGGTATTCTCGACCAACTACACCCGCTTCAAGCTCGACGCGGCGGCGCTGGCCGACCTGCGCGTCGAGGATATCAGCGACCGCAGACCATCCCGAAGGATTTCGAACGCCATGCGCGTATTCATCGATGTTTCTCGATTCGATTCAAGTGAGGTTGCGCCATTCAAATCATTGGCAACTTGCCTCGAGCTTGCGGTACTCTTCCCGACCTATGAGCACCTGCACCACTCGCACTGCATTGATTGCGGCCACCGCGGTCGTGGGTTTGCTCGCGGCGGCGACGGCATCTCCTGCTGATCAGAAGGATCCGATCAATCCCGCGCCGACCGCGCAAGATTGGCAGGCGCTCGCCAAGCTCCCGGATTGGAGCGGCGTGTGGACACCGGTGATCAGCGACCAAGTCGCACAGGAGAAGACGAACGCGCCGCCCTGGAATCCGCGGACCGCGCGGCAGATCGCCCATATGTACGCCGAAGAAGACGCCGGCCGACCCTTCCCCATCATCGATCATTGCTTCCCGACCGGCATGCCGAGCTGGATGCTCATTACCCACAACGCCTTCGAGATTCTGTTCACACCCGGCCGCGTCACCATCCTGGGGGAAGGCGACGGGAACCGGCTGCGGCGCATCTACACGGACGGCCGGCCGCATCCGCCCGATCCGGACCCAAGCTTTCACGGTCATTCCATAGGCCACTGGGACAACGACACGCTGGTGGTGGATACCGCGGCACTGCTGCCGCAGGCCTATCTCGCGGTCAATGAAGCCGTGGGCGTGCCGAACAACGGCGACATGCACATCGTCGAGCGGCTGCACTTACTCAACCCCGACACATTGGCGGATGATCTGGAAATCACCGCCAACAAAATCCTGTCCAAGCCCTGGCGCACGACACGCAAATATTATCGCCAGCGGGCGCAGAAATACGACATCGCCGAGGGCGTGTGTGCGCAGGGTTCTTTCACGGAGGCTGTCGACAAGGATGGCAATGCAATATTCGCCCCCGTCAAGTTTCACAACGGAGTTCCCGTGGGATCGGAATCGAAATGAATCGCAGGCGGTTGAACCAGATTTCGGCGATCGTGGCGGCGGCCTTGCTCGGCGCCGCGCTGCCCGCGTCGGCGCACCATTCATTTGCGATGTATGAGCCGACCAAGACCTTGACCTTCAAGGGCACCGTCAAGACATTCCAGTGGACCAATCCGCACGTCATCCTGTGGGTTCTCGTGCAACCGGAAGATGGCGGCGCGGCGCAGGAGTGGTCGTTCGAAACCACCAGTCCGGGCGTGCTGACGCGCGCCGGTTGGACCCGCCAGTCCATCAAGGTGGGTGATCGCGTGAGCGTGACTTTCAGTCCGCTGCGCGACGGATCGCACGGCGGAGGCCTGAATTCAGTGACTCTGCTCGATACCGGCCAGAAGTTTGTTCCAAGCTTTGGCAAGGAGCAGCCGGAGCTCAAGTAGCGGCTTAGGCCGCGGCTACGCGGCGCCGTCCGCCGCTTCTACATGAGATCGCGCAAGCGGTAATACAGCATCGCCAGCATGAGCGACGGCCGCCGCAACAGCCGCCCCCCGGGAAAGTCGCGATGCGGAATGCGCGCGAAGACATCGAAGCGCTCCGCCGTGCCGGCGATCGCTTCGGCCACGAGTTGGCCCGCAAGGCCGGTGAGCGACATGCCGTGACCCGAGAAGCCTTGCATGTAGAACACATTGGGCGCGAGGCGCCCGAAATTCGGTGCGCGGCTCATGGTGATGTCCAAGTAGCCGCCCCATGCATAAGCGACTCTGACATCGTGCGAGCGTCGGGAAAATGCGCAGCATGCGTTTGCGCATGGATTCGGCAAGCCGTGGCGGCTGCATGGCGCTGTAGCTCACGCGGCCGCCGAACAGCAGCCGGTGATCGGCAGAGCGCCGGAAATAGTCCAAGATCCAGTTGATGTCGGCGATTGCCGCGTTGCTCGGCAACAGCTCTTGCGCGCGCTCTTCGCCCAACGGCTCGCGTGGCGATGATGTAGGTGCCCACGCCCAGAATCCGCCGCGAAAGGGCGGGTGCGACGTCGCCGATATAGGCATTCCCGCACAGCACCAGATGCGCGCAGCGCACGGACCCCTCCGCGGTGTGCACCGTGACCGCCGGCCCATCATCGTAGCGCAGGACCCGAGAATTCTCGAAGATCTTGGCGCCGGCCGACTCGGCGGCGCGCGCAATCCCTTGCGTGAACTTGAGCGGGTGCAGGTGGCCGCTGCGCGGGTCGATCAGTCCTCCCAAGATAACGCTCGCTGCGCACGTGCGCCTTGAGCTCTTCGCGATTCACCAGTCGGGCCGACGGGTAGCCGTACTCCTCGTGCAATTCGTGCACCCAGTCCCGCAGTTCCTCGAGATGCCTCGGTTTGACTGCGACGTGGACATGGTTCGGCGTGGTAATCGCAATCGATGGCGTACTCGCGGATCAGCGATTGCGTGAGATCGAGCGCAGCGATGGACAGATCGAACAAGCGGCGGGCGTCGTCGCGGACCGACCTCGGCCGCCAGCTTCTTTTGACTTGCGGCCAGTCCAAAAATAAGTTGCCCACCGCTGCGTCCGGAAGCTCCGTAGCCGACGGCGCGCGCCTCGAGCAGGGCGACGCGGTAGCCGCGCTTCGCCAAGTGCAACGCGGCAGAACATCCGGCGATGCCGCCGCCGACCACTGCAACATCCGCGTCGATGGAACCGCGCAGCGTCTCGCGCCGTGGCGGGGCCCGCACCCGACAACGCCGAGGTCGCGGCAGAGGCGGCGTAATACGAAACGGCGGGCGGGTCGGACAGGCGCAAGACGACTCTCTGAGGGCTAAGGTGTTTAAAATCTTATGGCTATTGACAGGATTCGGCGCCTGTGAGCCTAGCGGTTTATTTGTGTATCCTGCAATGTTGGTGCATCGCACAAAGTGTCGCTAAGTCGTGGAAATGCCTAAATCTTAGCCAATTGTGGCACCCGGAACAGGACGCGTCACCGGGGGTATGGTGTAATACGGTCGTTAAGGAAGCCCAATCGTCCATTTGGACGTTTAATATATTAAACATGTCTCGCTTGACGCGTCATCGGAATTCCAGCCGACCGCAGGCTGTGTGGGAAGCACTATTTCCACATGGCCGGCGAGAAGTACATCGAGGCCGTCGCCTCCGGCGCGAACGCGCTGCCGGTGCTCATACCCGCTCTCGGGTCCGAGATCGATCTGCCATCCCTTTTGGATGCCTGCGACGGGTTGCTGCTCACCGGGAGCGCATCGAATGTCGAACCACACCACTACGGAGGACCGGCAAGTGAGCCGGGAACGCTACATGATCCAAATAGGGATGCTACGACGCTTCCGCTGATTCCGCGGGCTATCGCCGCCGGCTTGCCGGTGCTGGCCATTTGCCGCGGATTTCAGGAAATGAATGTTGCCTTCGGCGGCACCTTGCACCAGCGGCTGCACGAGGTATCAGGCTACCTCGATCATCGCGAGGATGAGTCCGCGGCGCTCGACGTGCAATACGGCCCCGCTCACGAAATCCTCCTGGAGCCTGGAGGAACCTTGCGCAAAATCGCCGGACGGGACCGCCTGCAAGTCAATTCTCTGCATTGGCAAGGAATTGAGACGCTGGGCAAGGATTTGGCTGTCGAGGCGCGTGCACCGGACGGAGTCATCGAGGCGTTCCGGGTGAGCTCGGCGCCGAACTTTGCCTTGAGCGTGCAATGGCATCCGGAATGGCAGTTCGAGAAGAATCCATTTTCTCGCGCGCTGTTTGCGGCCTTTGGTGATGCCAGCCGCGCGCGCTCAGTCGAAAGGTAATTTATGGCCAGCACGATTCAGCAATTCTTAAAAGAACATGGGATCTCGGAAGTCGAAGCCATCATCCCGGACATGGCCGGCGTGGCGCGCGGCAAGCTCATGCCCGCGGAGAAATTTGCCGAGGAGGAGGGCATGCGCCTGCCCGAGGCGATCTTCCTGCAGACGGTGACGGGCGATTATCCGGAAGATCAGAGCGCCATGAATCCGTCGGATATCGACATCGTGCTGAAGGCGGATCCAAAGACGGTCCGCGTGGTGCCATGGGCCGCGGAACCCACCGCCCAAGTGATTCATGATTGCTTCTACGGGGACGGCCGGCCGGTCACCATGGCGCCGCGCTACGTCTTGCGGCGGGTCCTCGAGCTGTACGAGGCTCATGGCTGGGAACCCGTGGTCGCTCCGGAGCTCGAGTTTTTCTTGGTGGAGCCCAACGTCGACTCCGACTATCCGTTGAAGCCGCCGGTCGGCCGCTCGGGCCGTCCGGAAATCGGCCGGCAGGCGTACAGCATCGCCGCGGTCAACGAATTCGATCCGCTTGTTCGACGACATGTACTCGTTTTGCGAGGCCCAGGACATCGAGATCGACACCCTGATCCACGAAGCCGGCGCGGCGCAGATGGAAATCAACCTGCTGCACGGCTATCCCATGGGCCTCGCCGACCAAGCCTTTTTGTTCAAACGCACCGCCCGCGAGGCGGCATTGCGGCACAAGATGTACGCCACGTTCATGGCAAAGCCGATGGCGAAGGAGCCGGGCAGCGCCATGCACCTGCATCAAAGCATCGTCGACGTGAAGACCCGCAAGAACATATTCAGCAATGCCGACGGCTCGCCCACGGCGCTGTTTTTCGGGCATATCGCCGGGTTGCAGAAATACCTGCCCGGCGCGATGTCGCTGTTCGCGCCGAACGTGAACAGCTACCGGCGAATCAGCCGCCATTCCTCCGCGCCCATCAACGTGCATTGGGGCTACGACAACCGCACCGCGGGTCTGCGCGTGCCGATGTCCGGCCCGGATGCGCGGCGCGTCGAGAATCGGGTGGGGGGCGCGGACGCGAATCCCTACCTCGCGATCGCTGCATCGCTGGCATGCGGGTATCTCGGCATGGTCGAAGCATTGAAGCCTTCGGAACCGATCGCCGGGAGTGCCTATGATCTGGCGATCGCCCTGCCGCGAACCCTGGCGGAGGCACTGCGTCTGCTGCGCGAGTCGAAGCCGCTGGTGGACTTGTTCGGCGATCGCTTCGTGCTGGCCTATACGGCGGTCAAGGAAGCCGAGTACGAAACATTTGCGCAAGTCATCAGTTCGTGGGAGCGCGAGCACCTGCTCTTGAACGTGTAGCGCGCGCCCTGTTGCTGCGATATAACTAGCAAACAACCGTAGCCGCGCGAAAACAAGGGGAAGGGTGTGATAGTCAGCGTTCGTCGGATGGCGATTCTGGCGCTTGGGTGCGCGTTGGCCTTAAGCGGTTGCGGCGATCGAAAGGCGCCGTCCGGCGCCGTTTCCGGCTCCGCGCCCGGGCCTGCCGCCGCCGAAAAAGCCTTGAATCTCTATATTTGGTCGGATTACCTGGCGGCGAACACGCTGCCGGATTTCGAGAAGCAAACCGGCATCAAGGTGCACGCCGCCTACTTCGACACCAACGAGACGCTGGAGACCAAGCTGCTGGCGGGCAGCAGCGGCTTCGACGTCGTGGTGCCCACCGCGTCGTACTTCGAGAGGCAGATCAAAGCCGGCGTTTATTTGCCGCTGGATAAGTCGAAACTGCCGAACCTGAGGTACATGGACGGGCTGCTCATGTCGAAGGTGGCGCAGCATGATCCGGGCAACGCCCACGGCGTGATCTACATGTGGGGCACCAACGGCATCGGCTACAACGAAAAGCTGATCAAGGCGCTCATGCCGAAGGCGCCGCTCGACAGCTGGCGCCTGGTGTTCGATCCGGCGGTGGCCTCAAAGGTGGCCAAGTGCGGGATCAGCGTTCTCGACTCGCCGGCCGAAATGATTCGTGCGGTGTACAGCTATCTGGGCAAGGATCCGAATTCGCAGAGCCCGGATGATCTGGTTCAGGCGGAAGCGACGCTCCTGAAGATCCGGCCCTTTATCCGCAATATCAATTCCTCCGAATACATCGAGGCGCTCGCCAACGGCGACATCTGCATCGCAGTCGGCTACAACGGCGACGTGCTGCAGGCGCGCGATCGGGCGCGCGAGGCCGGCAAGGGCATCGAAATCAAGTACGCCGTGCCCAAGGAAGGCTCGATACTCTGGTTCGACATGCTGGGCATTCCGAAGGATGCACCGCACCCCGACAGCGCCTACGCCTTCTTGAACTACATCATGACGCCGAAGGTCATCGCCGAAATCTCGAACTTCAAGCGCTATGCCAATGCCGATGCCCAGGCTCAGTCGCTGCTCGATCCTGCGGTCCGCGATGACCCTGCCATCTACCCTCCGGTCGAACAACGAGAGAAGCTCGCCGTGCAATTGGCGGATTCGGCCGATCAGACGCGCGCCATCACCCGCGTCTGGCAGAAATTCAAGACGGGTCAATGATCGATGACGACATCCGGAGGAGCGGCCGTCAAAGCGGCGCCTTGGAAGGACCCGACTGCCCGCCCGTATGTACAGGTGGACGGCATCACCAAGTCGTTCGGCGACTTCAAGGCGGTCAATGACGTCAGTCTGAAGATCTACAAGGGTGAGATATTCTGCTTGCTCGGCGCATCCGGCTGCGGCAAGACCACGCTGCTGCGCATGTTGGGCGGGTTCGAAACGCCGAGCTCCGGAAAGATATTCATCGACGGCGAGGACATGACGGGCGTGCCGCCGTATGAGCGGCCGGTGAACATGATGTTCCAGTCGTACGCGCTGTTTCCGCACATGAATGTCGAACAGAACGTCGCCTTCGGACTCGAAGCAGGACCGCATGCCCAAGCTGCAGATCCAGGAACGCGTGGCGACCATGCTCGACCTGGTCAAGCTCGGCGACTTCGCCAAGCGCAAACCGCATCAGCTTTCGGGCGGCCAGCGTCAACGGGTGGCGCTCGCGCGATCGCTGGTCAAGCGTCCGAAGCTGCTGCTGCTCGACGAGCCGTTGGGCGCGCTCGACAAGAAACTGCGGGAACACACGCAATTCGAACTGATCAGCCTGCAGGACAAGCTGGGAGTGACCTTCGTGGTCGTGACCCACGATCAGGAGGAGGCCATGACCCTGGCGAGCCGCATCGGCGTCATGAATCATGGCGAAATCGTTCAGGCGGGCACGCCGTCGGAAATTTATGAATTCCCGAGCTCGAAATTCGTGGCGGATTTCGTCGGATCGGTGAACATGTTCGAAGGCAAGCTGCTCGAGGACGAGCCCGAATACGTGCGCATCGACTCCGAAGAACTGGGGGGCACGATTTACGTCAGCCACGGCATCAGCGCACCGCCCGAAGCCATCGTGTGGGCGGCGGTACGGCCCGAAAAAATCTTCATGTCCACCGCGCCGCCCGCGGGTACGGACAACGTCGTGCGGGGCGCGGTCCAGGACATTGCCTACCTCGGCGATCTATCGATCTACCTGGTGAAGCTGCCCACCGGCAAGGTCGTGCGCGTGACCCAGCCCAACACGTCGCGTCATGCCGAGGCAATCACCTGGGAGCAGCAGGTGTATCTGTCATGGGATGCGACCAGCCCGGTGGTGGTGACCCGTTAGCTCGGTGCGGACAAGCAGATATTTACGGCGCTTCGGCGTAACGGGCCGCGGCTTGGTCGTGGTACTGCCGTACATGTGGCTGTTGCTGTTTTTCGTCGTTCCCTTCGTCATCGTTCTGAAAATTTCCTTCTCGGACATCGATCTGGCGATACCGCCGTACAAACCCCTACTGGAGTGGGTCGGCAAGAACTCCCTCGCCATCAAGCTCAATTTCAACAACTACGCGTTTCTGTTCACCGACCGGCTGTACATCAATGCCTTCTTGAACTCGATCAAAGTTGCGTTCATCTCGACGGTGTTGTGCTTGGTTGTGGGTTATCCCATGGCCTATGGCATCGCGCGAGCCAAACCCATGTGGCGGAACATCCTGCTGTTGCTGGTCATTTTGCCGTTTTGGACATCGCTGCTGCTGCGGGTCTACGCTTGGATCGGCCTGTTGAAGGCCAACGGCGTGATCAACAATGTGCTCATTTGGCTGGGGGTCATCCACGATCCCTTGACGATGCTCTACACGCCGTTCGCCATGTACGTGGGCATCGTGTATTCGTACTTGCCGTTCTTCATCCTGCCGCTGTACGCGAACCTCGAGAAAATGGACTGGCAGCTGCTCGAAGCTGCGGAGGATCTCGGGTGCCGCCCCTGGCAGGCGTTTTACAAAATCACCCTGCCGCTATCGCGCAATGGAATTTTGGCGGGTTCCATGCTGGTTTTCATTCCGGCGGTGGGCGAGTTCGTCATCCCGGCGCTGCTCGGCGGCCCCAATGCGTTGATGATCGGACGCGTGCTGTGGGACGAGTTCTTCTCCAATCGGGCGTGGCCGGTGGCGAGCGCGGTGGCGATACTGCTGCTCATTCTCCTCGTGCCTTTCATGATGTGGTACCAGAGCGTGCAGGCTCGCGAATCGGCAGGCGCGAGATGAATTACAAGAGCTCGTTCTTCATCTTGACCTGCCTCGGCTTCGGCTTCGCATTTCTTTACGTCCCGATCCTCTCGATGGTGGCATTCTCATTCAATGCATCGAAGCTGGTGACGGTATGGGATGCGGCCAATTCACCCACCCTCAAGTGGTACCACTCGCTGCTCAACAACGAGGAAATACTCGATGCCGCCTGGATTTCCCTCAAAGTTGCCCTCATCAACGCCTCGGGGTCGGTAATCCTCGGCACGCTGGCGGGCTTCGGGTTGGCGCGGTTCAGTCAGTTCAGGGGACGCTTCACCCTCAATGCCATGACCACGGCGCCGTTGGTCATGCCCGAAGTCATCACCGGACTGTCGCTGTTGCTCTTGTTCGTCGCGCTGGAGCAATTGATCGGTTGGCCCGCCGGACGCGGCATCACCACCATGACCATCGGCCACATGACGTTTTCGATGGCCTATGTCACGGTGATAGTGAATTCGCGGCTGGCGACCTTCGATACGGCGCTCGAGGAAGCCGCCATGGATTTGGGCGCCCGCCCGCTCAAGGTATTTTTCGTCATCACGCTGCCGATCATTTTTCCCGCCATTCTGTCCGGGTGGCTGCTGGCCTTCACTTTGTCGTGGGACGATCTGGTGATTTCGAGTTTTACCTCGGGACCCGGCAGCAGCACCCTGCCCATGGTGGTGTTCTCGAAAGTGCGCCTGGGGGTGAGTCCCGAAATCAACGTGCTCGCGACCATCACCATCACCGTGGTGACTTTCATGATCGTCGGTGTGAGTTGGTGGATGGCGCGGATCGCCAAGCTCGACAAGGCGGCGGCCTAGTCATGAGAGACTTTGCGCTCGAGGTATTTTTCTCGAAGTGGGAGTTCGCCGCCAAATTCAACCTGGCCGGATCGGACGGCGAGAACATGCCGCTGGCCGAGCTCCTGGCGCTTGCAAGCCCGCAGGATAGGGCCGCCTTCGAGGGCGTTTCTCTTGGCTACACGGAGACCTTTGGCGCCCCGGCACTGCGTGCGGAGATCGCCGGCACCTACGATACGGTGGATCCCTCGCACCTGCTTTGCTTCGCCGGCGCCGAGGAGGGGATCTACGTTGCGATGCGGGTGCTGCTGCAACCCGGCGATCATGCCATCGTCATCACACCCAACTACCAGGCGGCGGAAACCGTGCCGCTCGACATTTGCGAAGTCACCGGCGTACCGCTCGACATCGACCGTAATTGGGATCTCGACGTAGATCTCCTGCGCGCGGCCCTGCGGCCCAACACGAAGCTGATCTCGATCAATTTTCCGAACAATCCTACGGGAAAAATCATCGGGCGATCGACGTTCGATGCGATCGTCGACATCTGCCGCAGCCGGGGTCTCTGGCTATTCAGCGACGAGGTGTACCGCCTGATCGAGCGCGATTCCGCTCTGCGGCTGCCGCAGGCAGTCGATGTGTACGAGCGTGCGATATCTCTCAACGTGATGTCGAAGGCGTATGGGCTGCCGGGCCTGCGCATCGGATGGCTGGCTTGCAAGGATCGGGCAACGCTCGTCAAGTTCGAGCACTACAAGCACTTCCTGTCGATATGCAACTCGGCGCCGTCCGAGGTGCTGGCGCGAATTGCACTCAAGGCGCGGGACAAAATCCTGGCGCGGAACCGCAAGGTGATCAGCGACAATCTCGCCGTCCTCGGCGCTTTTTTTGCGGATTACGAGGATCTTTTCGAGTGGCGCGAGCCGGACGGCGGCTGCGTCGGTTTCATCCGCTACAAGGGTGCGGACGGCGTTGAAGAATTCACACGCCGGCTGGTGGAGGAATCGGGCGTTCTTTTCCTGCCATCGAGTGTTTACCGATCGCAACTTGGGCCGGTGCCGGACAATTGCTTGCGCGTCGGGTTCGGGCGCTCGCATGTTCCGGCGGGTTTCGCAGCGCTGCGCAGATGGTTCGAGCTCAATCAATAGTCAACAGCGACACTTCTTTTGGGAGGGATGAACATGAGTCGATTCAGATTCCGTGCCGTGACTGCGGCGATCCTTTTGACGGCCGCGTGCGCGTCGTGGGCCGCAGCACCCGCGACCGCGAATCCGCCGGACAAAAAGCCGGATGGCGACTCGGAAAAAGTAGAGGGCGGCAAATTCGAACCGTTCAAGCCCGAGACATCGATGAGCACGGGGACGGTCACCATCGGCGGCCAGGCGATTGCCTATCAGGCGATTGCGGGTACCTTCATCGTCCATCCGAAGGATTGGGACGACGTGCCGCGCGATCCGAAGACCGACAGGCCGGGATCTGCGCCCGCGGAAGAGGGCGGTGAGCCCAAGAACCCGACCGCCGAGGCCTCGATGTTCTACGTCGCCTATTTCAAGAACGGCGGCGGGACTCGGCCGGTGACATTTTTCTACAACGGCGGTCCCGGCTCCGCAACGATGTGGCTGCACATGGGGGCGTTCGGGCCGCGCCGCATCGTCACGGCGACCGACGCGCACACGCCGGCGGCGCCGTACTCCCTGGTGGGCAATGCGTCGAGCCTGCTCGATGCCACCGATCTCGTCTTCATCGACGCACCGGGCACCGGCTTCAGCCGTATCGCCGGCAAGGACAAGGAAAAGGCTTTTTTCGGCGTCGATCAAGATGCCTACGCGTTCGCTGAATTCATCTCGCAATTCATGTCGAAATACGGCCGCTGGAATTCGCCCAAGTATCTGTTCGGCGAAAGCTACGGCACGCCGCGCTCCGCGGTGCTCATCAATCAGCTGGAGGCGGATCGATCGATCGATTTCAACGGCGTGATCCTGCTGTCGCAAATCCTCAACTTCGATCTGAGCCCGGATCGGCCGACGGGCAATCCCGGCGTCGATCTTCCGTATCAAACCGTGCTGCCGACCTACGCGGCCACCGCCTGGTACCACAAGATGCTGCCGGGCGAGCATCCGAGTCTCGAAGCGTTGCTGGCGGAAGTCGAGCAATTTGCCATGGGCGACTATGCGCGCGCCCTCGCGGCGGGTTCCGAGCTTGGCGCGGCGGAGCGCGCCGCCATAGCGGACAAGCTTCACCAATATACGGGGCTGCCGGTCGAGTACATTCTGAAGGCAGACCTGCGCATCGACGGCGGCGAGTTTCGCCAGAACTTGCGCGGCGACGACGGCATCACCACCGGGCGGCTGGATTCGCGATTTTCCGGCCCCGACATTGATCCCCTGAGTCAGCGTGCCGACTACGATCCGCAAGCTTCGGCTCTCGGCTCGGCCTATGTCTCCGCGTTCAATGAATACGTGCGCAAGGATCTGCATTACGGCGACGGCAGGGCCTTCAAACCAAGCATCCCGATCTTCAGAACCTGGAACTTCCAGCACCAGTATCCGGCGCAGCCGCCGCAGCCGGCATCGGCGCGCCAGGGATCCAACGTCATGCCGGACCTTGCGAACGCGATGAAGATCAATCCGAACTTGAAAGTTCAATTGCACGCGGGATATTTCGATCTCGCGACGCCGTTCTATCAAGGCGTGTACGAGATGCATCACCTGCCGATCCCGGCCAGCCTCCAGGCCAATATCGAATACAAGTTCTACGATTCCGGCCACATGGTTTACGCCAAGGATTCCTCGCTCAAGCTGCTGCATGACAACGTCGCGGACTTCATTCGCCGCACCGCCAATCTGACGCGTTGAAGCCGGTGGGGCCGCGGGGCATACTCGTTTGCCCGCAAACGGGTCGCAGTAGCCATCAATACGGCAAGGAGAGGACGGCGTGAACAAATTACTGGAAGCGCTTCTGATTGGAGCGGTAATCGCTGGAGGGTTGGGATCAGTGGCGACGGCGGCTGACGCACCCGATCCGGTCGTTGGTACGTGGAAACTCGATACCGCGAAGTCCAAATTCACTCCGGGGCCGGCGCCAAAGTCTCAGACCCGAATCTATGCAGAGACGGCACAGGGCACGGCCATGACGTTTACCGGAGTGGCGGCGAACGGATCGCCCGTGTCGGGGAAGTCAACCTTCAAATACGACGGCAAAGACTACAAGATCACGGGATCGCCGGACTATGACACGCTGTCCTTGAAGCGGCTCAACGGCAGCACCGTCAGGGTCGATTTGAAGAAGGGCGGCAAGGTCGTGGGCACGACCATTCGTACGCTCTCCGGTCACGGCAAAGTATTGACGGTGGCCTCCAAGGGGACGGGCGCCACGGGCGCAGCTTTCGACAACGTGATGGTTTTCGACAAGCAGTGATCGCCTCGAGCGGGCGGCGGCGCATGCGCCGCCCGTCATACCAATACCCGTTCGATGCCTCCGGTGTTGGCGCGGCGCACGTACTGCGGTAGCCAGTCCGGCCCCAGCAAATTTTTGGCGATCTCCACCACGACATAATCTGCGTCGGTTTCCGTGTCGTCGTTGTAGCGCTTCAGGCCCTGCAGGCAGGAGGGGCAGGAGGTCAGTATCTTGACGTCGCCGCCGTGACCGCCGGCGCGGATTTGATCCACGCCGGCGCGCACCTCCTCTTCCTTGCGAAAGCGCACCTGCGTCGATATGTCCGGGCGGGTCACGGCGAGCGTTCCAGACTCGCCGCAACAGCGCTCGTTCAGTCCGATTTGCCCGTTTTGTGCGCTGTTCATCAGCGAGTTCACCACCTTCAGGGGGTTGTATTTCTTCATCGGCGAGTGACAGGGGTCGTGATACATGTATCGCACGCCGGTGACGTTCTCGAGCCTGACCTCCTTCTCCATGAGGAATTCGTGGATGTCCATGATCTTGCAGCCGGGAAAAATCTCTTCGAACTTGTAGCCCTGGAGCTGATCGAAGCAAGTGCCGCAGCTCACCACCACGGTCCTGATGTCGAGATAATTCAGCGTATTCGCAACGCGATGGAACAGCACCCGGTTGTCGGTGATGATTTTCTCCGCCTTGTCGAATTCGCCGGCACCGCGCTGCGGATAACCGCAGCATAGGTAGCCGGGTGGCAGCACCGTCTGCACGCCGACATGCCACAGCATGGCCTGAGTGGCGAGGCCCACCTGGGAGAACAGGCGCTCGGAGCCGCAGCCCGGGAAATAGAACACCGCCTCCGATTCGCTGGTCGTCGTGAGCGGATCGCGGATGATCGGCACATAATTGCGATCTTCGATATCGAGCAAAGCTCGCGCGGTCTTCTTCGGCAGACCGCCCGGCATGCGCTTATTGACGAAGTGGATCACCTGTTCCTTGATCGGCGGCCTCCCCTCCGTGACCGGCGGGCGCTTGGTCTGCGCCTTGGCGAGAGGTTTGAGGGCGCGATTCGCCCAACGTTGCGCTTTGTAGCCCAGGTTGATCAACCCCAAGCGCGTCAGCTTGATGGTCTGCGGATTGGTTGCATTCAGGAAAAACATCGCCGCGGCGGTTCCAGGGTTGAACCGCTTCTTGCCCATCCGGCGCAGCAGGTCGCGCATGGCCATGGAGACGTCGCCGAAATCGATGTCGACCGGGCACGGCGCCTCGCATTTGTGACATACCGTGCAATGATCGGCCACATCCGACAGTTCGTCCCAATGCTGGATCGAGACGCCGCGGCGTGTCTGCTCTTCGTAGAGAAACGCTTCGATCAATAGCGAGGTCGCCAGGATCTTGTCCCGCGGCGAATACAGCAAGTTCGCGCGCGGCACGTGGGTGGCGCAGACCGGCTTGCACTTACCGCAGCGCAGGCAGTCCTTGATGGCGTCGGAAATGGTGCTGATGTCCGAATGCTGCATGATCAAGGACTCGTGCCCGAGCAACCCGAAGCTCGGTGTATAGGCCCGGCGCAGATCGCTCTCCGGCATGAGCTTGTGCTTGTTGAACCGGCCTTCGGGATCGATGCGCTGCTTGTACGCGCGAAACGAAGCAAGTTCCGCGTCCGAGAGAAACTCGAGTTTGGTGATGCCGATTCCGTGCTCGCCGGAGATGACGCCATCCAAGCCGCGGGCGATGCCCATGATTCGAGCCACCGCGCGCCCCGCGGTATGCAGCATGGCGTAGTTGTCGGAGTTCACCGGAATATTGGTGTGCACGTTGCCGTCGCCCGCATGCATGTGCAGAGCGACGAATACGCGCCCCTGCAGGACTCGCTTATGCACCGCCTCGCACTCGGCCAATACCTGGGTAAAGGCCGCGCCGGCAAATATTCGCGTCAGACCGGGGAGAACCTCGCTCTTCCAGCTCACCCGGATGCTGCGATCCTGCAGCCGGTCGAAAATGCTGCCCGCCGCATCGGCTGCCGGAGCGATCTCGAGCGCGTCCAGAGTCGCGCGTGCCGCGGCCAGCGGCACGTCCATCGCCTCCAACAGGAACCGCCAGCGTGCACGCGCCCGGGCGAGAAGGTCGCGGGCTTCCGCCCTGCGGCCGATGTCGACGTCGGCAGTCTTGCCGGGCTTGATTTCACCGGAGAAGTATTCGTCGAGGGCGTCGAGCAGATCCAGCTTGTTGCGGATTGAAAGCTCGATATTGATGCGTTCGATGGCGTCGGTGTACTCGCCCAATCGTCCGAGCGGAATGACGACGTCTTCGTTGATCTTGAATGCGTTGGTGTGTTTCGCAATCGCCGCGGTTCGAGCCCGATCGAGCCAGAATTTGCGCCGTGCCTCGGCGTTAACGGCGATGAAACCCTCGCCCGAGCGGGCGTTTGCCAGCCGCACGATGTGCGAGGTCGCAGCGGCCACCATCGCGTCGTCCTCGCCGACGATGTCGCCGAGCAGTACCATCTTCGGCAGCGCGCCGCGTTTCGATTTCGTGCTGTAGCCGACGGCGCGCAGGTAGCGCTCGTCCAGATGCTCGAGGCCGGCGAGAATGGCGCCCTTGGACTTGGCGGTCGACTCGAGATAGCCGGTGATCTCGACGATGCTCGGAATCGCGTCGCGCGCCTGACCGAAGAATTCCAAGCACACCGTGCGGATATGTTTCGGCATGCGGTGCAAAATCCAGCGGGCCGCAGTGATCAGGCCGTCGCAGCCCTCCTTCTGCACGCCCGGCAAGCCGCCCAGGAACTTGTCGGTGACGTCCTTGCCGAGTCCCGATTTGCGGAATGCGGCGCCGTCGATATCGAGCCGCTCGCTGCGCAGAATCTTGGCTTGATCGGGATGGACGCGTCCATCCTTCCAGACGAGTTCGAAGCTCGCCACCCCTGCATCGTGAATCTTGCCGAGGTTGTGGTTGAGCCGCGTCACTTCGAGCCAGTTGCCCTCCGTGTCGACCATGCGCCACCACGCCAGATTGTCGACCGCCGTCCCCCACAGGACCGCCTTCTTTCCGCCGGCATTCATGGCAATGTTTCCGCCGATGCATGAGGCGTCGGCCGAAGTAGGGTCGACCGCGAATACGAAGCCGGCGCGCTCCGCCGCTTCCGCCACGCGCTTGGTGACCACCCCCGCAGCCGAGAAGATGCTGGCGGTGCCGGATGGGACACCCGGCAGGGCCAGGATCTCCGCCGCACCCAAGGTTTCGAGCTTTTCCGTGTTGATCACCGCCGACCAGGGCGTGAGCGGCACGGCGCCGCCGGTATAGCCGGTCCCGCCGCCGCGCGGTATGACGGTCAATCCCAGTTCGATGCAGGCGCGAACCAGAGCGGCGGCTTCGACCTCCGTATCGGGCGCCAGCACCAGAAACGGGAGCTCGACGCGCCAGTCGGTGGCATCGGTGACGTGCGCGACTCTCGAGAACGCGTCGAAACGAACGTTGTCCGCGCGGCTGTGCTTGAGCAACAAGCGGCGCGCCCTTTTACGCATTTGCGCGAGGTCGACGAATCGCCGTTCGAATTGCAGAACCGCGTCGTCGGCGGCGCGCAGCAGCTGTCCGACTTTCGCGTCGCGAACCTGATCGGCTGCATCGCGCCGCTTCTCCATCTCCTTCAGGCGATGGTGCAGCGCTTCGATGAGTTGCCGGCGCCGTTTCGGGTTGTCGAGCAGATCGTCCTGCAGGTAGGGGTTGCGGTCGACGACCCAGATATCGCCGAGGACCTCATACAGCATACGTGCCGAACGGCCGGTGCGGCGCTCCGCGCGCAGCTCGTCGAGCACCGCCCACGCAGCCTCGCCCAGCAGCCGAATGACGATTTCGCGGTCGGCCAGCGAGGTGTAATTGTACGGAATCTCGCGCAATCGCGGTTCCGGCTCGCGATCGTCGGCGCCGCGGTCCGGCAGGGGAAAATTTGCGACGGCGTTCATGTTCAGGGGATTTTACTCACGTATTGGCCCGGCATGTGCGCCTCAAGTCGACCGCGCCGCGGCCGTTATCAGGAACTATGCAGCACCCGTCGAACCCGCTTTGGCACGATGCGCCGATCGACTCGGATCCTGTGGCGGTCATCCACGGCCTCCTGGAGGGGCACTTGGCCAACCACGAGCTGGCCGTTCCGTTGTTGCCCGAGGTGGCCATTCGTGTCGTGCGCGCGGGGTCCCAAGGCTCGACCAATGCCCAGCAGCTCGCCGCCATCATCAATGCAGATCCCGCTCTCACGATGTACGTGCTGCGCATCGCGGCGTCCGCGGCGGAGCGCCCCGCGTCGCCCATTGCCTCGTTGCAGCATGCCGTCGCGTGGCTCGGATTCGACGAGGTGGCGAACATCGCCTTTACGCTCGCGCTGCAGGGGAAAATGCTGGACGTCAAGGGGCAGCAGCACAAGGCGCGGCGGCTGTGGCGTCATTCGCTGGCAAGTGCGTTATGGTCGCGGCAGCTGGCGCACATGCTGGCCGAGGAGGCCGGCGTGTGCTACCTCTGTGGGTTGCTGCACAACATCGGCAAGGTGGTCGCCCTGGGCGTCGTGCACGAGCTCGCACAGCGTGCCGGCAGGAAATTGACCGGCCACGACTACGATCAGCTCATTGAGACCTTTCATCGCGACATTGGCGTGCGAGTCGTCACCGCGTGGAAGCTGCCGCCGCCGGTGTTGACCGTGATATCGCGGTGGGAAGCGTATGCGGCGGCCGGTCCCGCGCCGTTCGAACGCAACGTGGTCAACGTGGCGCATGCCCTGGCCGACTACACGCTGTTCGAGCCGACGCAGCCGGCTCGCGACCTGCTGGTGAGCGCTGCGGCGTACCGGAATCTCGGGCTGAGCGCAGCCGATGGCGAGGCCTTGTTCGGCTCTGCAGCGGCCATCAACGCCGAATTGGACCGCTACCTCGCCCCATAGAGTCCGCGTGGGCTCGGCCCGCGCCTCGCGCAGCGGGCGCTTTCAATGCGCGCAGCGCTCCATTATCGTGCGGAGCATGAAGAAAAACACGCTCGTGAATCATCCTCCCGCCGTTCCGCTGGCCGCCGACAATCGTCCGCTGGTGGCGCCGATCTACCAGTCGGTGAAGTTCTCGTTCGACGATACCGGCGAGACGCTGCGCTACTTGCGCGGCGAACGCGGGGGATTTTTCTACTCGCGTACGTCGAACCCGACCTTGACTCAACTGCAACTATTGCTGGCACAGTTGCAGGGCAGAGACGGCTGCCTGTTGACGGGGTCGGGTGTCGCCACCATTGCCGCGAGCCTGCTGTCGCTTTGCAAACAGGGCGATCACATTCTCGCCTTCGTCGAGTCGTACGGGCCGACGCGCTACATCGTGCAACATTTGCTGGCGAAATTCGGTGTGACCCACACCCTGATTTCGATCGAGGACCTGCCGGGCATCGAACGGGTCCTGCGCGATGTGCCGACCCGCCTGGTGATATTCGAAAGCCCCACCAACCCGGTCACCAAGATCGCCGACATCGAGCACCTGACGGCCCAGGCGCGGCGTGCGGGCGCTCTTACGGTCCTCGACAATACTTTTGCGGGCTTCCACAACCACGGTGCCTACGACATCGACATATTTCTGCACAGTCTGACGAAGTACGCCTCGGGCCACGGCGATGTGATGGGCGGAGCGATCATTGCACGCGCGGAACTGCTTGCCGGCATGCGCAAGGACATCGTGTCGATGGGCCCGACGCTCGATCCGCATGCGGCTTTCCTGATTCAGCGCGGCATGCGTACCTATTTCCTGCGTTACGAGCGTCAGTGTGCCAATGCGCTCGCGGTCAGCCTGTTTCTGAGGGACCACCCGCGCGTCAAGCATGTCCATTACCCGGGCCTCGAAAGCCACCCGCAACATCGGCTGGCGCGGCGCCAGATGAGCGATTTCGGCACCATAGTGGCGCTCGAGCTGGACGGCGGCTTTGAGGAGGGCGCGCGGTTCGCCGAAGCGCTGCAGCTCTATTCGATATCGCCGAGCCTGGGGTCTGCCGAGTCGCTGGTGATGCCGCCACAACTGCTGGCCGGCAACGAGTACACGGCCGATCAGCGCGCCGCTTCGCTGATTACCCGAGGGACCGTGCGGCTGTCGATCGGCTTGGAGGATGCCGCCGATCTCGTCGAAGATTTGCGTCAGGCCCTGGACAGAGCCTTCGTTTGACATAATTACACCTGTAAGGGAATTCACCTCAAGCATGCCCTCCGGATGCCGATCTGATGAGGGTTAAGCGCTAACCTTTGGGGTGACCAGTGAGTCTCGAGTCCGTCGTTGTCCTGTCCGCCCTGAGCTCACAGCAGGCGCGCGATTACCTCAGCGATTCGATAACCCGTCCCCAGACCATCGCGCCGCTGCCCCGGGTGTGCGCGCAACTCGCGGAGCTCACGGCACAGCAAGAATTCGACGGCGCCCAGCTCGCCCGCTTGATTCAATCCGATCCGGCGCTCGCGGGCGAGATCATGCGCGTGGCGAATTCGCCCGCGCTGCGGCCGCGCGCCGCGATCGTTTCTTTGCAGCAGGCAGTCTCATGGCTGGGCGTCGCGGAAGTCCGCAATATCGCCATGGCGGTGATGCTGCGCGGCGAGGTGTTCAAAGCTCCCGGCCATGAACCGGAATCCGAGGAGCTGTGGCGCGAAGCGTGGTTGGCGGGGCTGTGGGCCAAGGAAATCGCACGCGAACGCCGCAAGCATGTGGAAAGCGCCTTTCTGGCGGCGTTGATGCATCGCACGGGCGCTGCGCTATCGTTAAAGATTCTGTCGCGCTTCGAATATGGAAATCGCCTGGTTCTGGACGCGCGCACCTTCGGCGAACTCGTCGTCGAATTCGAGCCGGCGTTCGGCCGACTGTTGATGACCAGCTGGCTTCTGCCCAAGGACGTACAGGGTGCGGCGAGCGACTGGCGCCACTACCGTGAGTCGAGCCATGGCGATCTCGCGGGAACCGTGCATGCGGCTCATCTGTTGGCGACGCACACCCTGCATCCACAATTGATGGATGAGGCGATGGTTCTCGAGAGCCCGGTATTCGAACAGCTGGGCGTATTCCCCGACGATCGGCGGCGCATGCTCGAAAAGCGCGATCACGTGCTCGCGCTGGCGGGAATTTAGGAGCCGATGGTGCAGTCCGACGCCTTCGACTTTCTTTGCGTGGGCTCGGGACCCGCCGGCCAAAAAGCGGCGATTCAGGCCGCCAAGGCCGGATTTCGCACAGCCATAGTCGAACGTGAATCGCAGGTGGGCGGTGCTTGCCTGCTTTCGGGCACGATTCCGAGCAAGGCGCTGCGGGAACAGGCGCTGCGCTATCGCCGAATGCGGGGCAGCGCATCGTCGCTCGCCGTGGAATTGCGCGGCGACGCGCCGCTGTCGTCCTTGCTGCACGGCGTCGACGCGGTCATCGCCGCCCAGGACCGTTATCTGCAGGCGCAGCTGGCGCGTAATCGCGTGGAATTGCTGCGTGGCCGCGCCGTGTTCCTGGATGCGCATCGCATCGAGGTGCAACGCTTGGATGGTTCGCGAATCACGGTGCGCGCGTCGCATATCCTGCTCGCCACCGGCTCACGGCCGCGGCATGTGGCCAGCGTCGAGGTCGATCACGAACACATTCTGGACAGCGATTCCATTTTGAGCTTGTCCTATATACCGCGCACCATGGTGGTGCTGGGCAGCGGCGTGATTGCCTGCGAGTACGCGTCGATTTTCGCGGCGCTCGGCTGCGCCGTAACTCTGGTGGACAAGGCGGCGGAGCCGCTGGGATTTCTCGACGTGGCGCTGCGCAAGGGGTTCCTCGCCGGCTTTCAGGCAATGGGCGGCAAGTACCAGGGCGGCGCCGAAGTCGCCGGCGCACGCTTCGACGGGTTCTCCCAGGTGGAGGTGCAGCTGCGCAGCGGCGCAGTGTTGACCGCCGACATCGTGTTCGCCGCGTTCGGCCGGGTTGCCAATTTGGAGGGGATCGGTCTCGACCGCCTGCAACTCGCCATCAGCAGCCGCGGCCACGTGCAGGTCGACGAGCGCTACGAGACCAACATTCCCGGAATCTTCGCCGCCGGCGATGCCATCGGTCCGCCGGCGTTGGCGTGTGCGGCGGCCGATCAGGGGCGCCGCGCCGCCCTGGCGGCCTTGCGGCTGCCGCCGCCCGCGCTCACCAGTCTGGTGCCGAGCGGTGTGTATACGATTCCTGAAATCGCCTGCGTCGGTATCTCGCAGACCGAGGCCGCGGCGAAGAAAATCGATCTGATCGTCGGCCGCGCCGACTTCAGCGAAGTCGCGCGCGCCCACATCGCCGGCGAGCCCGTGGGATTCTTGACGCTCTTATGCGAGCGCAGCACGGCGCGGGTTCTAGGGTGTCAAGTGCTGGGCGAGGGCGCCACGGACCTCGTGCATCTGGGCCAGGCGGCAATCGCCACAGGAGCGACCGCCGACTTCTTCATCGAACAGATCTTCAATTTTCCCACCATGACCGAAGCCTATCGGATCGCCGCATTCGACGTCCTGAAGCAGCGGTCGGTGCCGCAGGCCGCGCATCTCGAGCTGGCCCACGCAACGGGATAACGGGGCGCGCGCCCGACTGCTAAGCTACAGGTTGCGAATCAATATATCCCCGAATTCACTGCATTTGACCTCGGTCGCGCCGTCCATCTGTCGCGCGAAATCGTAGGTCACGGTCTTCTGGGCAATCGATTTGTCCATCGCGCCGATGATGGCGTCGGCGGCTTCGAGCCAGCCCATGTAGCGCAGCATCATTTCGCCCGACAAGATCACGGAGCCGGGATTGACCTTGTCGAGATCTGCGTACTTCGGCGCGGTGCCATGCGTGGCCTCGAACACCGCATGGCCCGTCAGGTAGTTGATATTGCCCCCCGGCGCGATGCCGATGCCGCCGACTTGCGCAGCCAAAGCGTCTGACAAATAGTCGCCGTTCAGATTCATCGTGGCGACCACGTCGAATTCATCCGGTCGCGTCAACACTTGCTGCAGAGTGATGTCCGCAATCGCGTCCTTGATGATGATCTTGCCGGCTTTCTTTGCGCCGTCCATCTGTGCATTGGCCTCTTTCTCTCCCTTGGCGGCCTTGACGCGTTCCCACTGTTCCCAGGTGAACACGTCGGCGGCGAACTCCCGTTCCGCGAGCTCGTAGCACCAATTGCGAAATGCACCTTCGGTGAATTTCATGATGTTGCCCTTGTGCACGATCGTCACGCTCTTGCGCTTATTCGCGACGGCGTAGGCGACGGCGGAGCGGAACAAGCGCTCGGTCCCCTCCTTCGACGCGGGCTTGAGGCCGATGCCGGAGCTGTCGGGAAATCGTATCTTCGCGAACTGTTTCGGAAAATTCTGCTTGAACAGATCGAGGAATTTTTTGGCGTCCGCCGTCCCCGCCTCGAATTCGATGCCGGCATAGATGTCTTCGGTGTTTTCCCGGAATATGACCATGTCGACCTTCTCCGGCGCCTTGACCGGCGAGGGCACGCCCTTGAACCATCGCACCGGCCGCAAACACACGTACAAGTCCAACATTTGGCGCAGCGCCACATTGAGCGAGCGGATGCCGCCGCCGACGGGCGTGGTGAGCGGCCCTTTGATCGAGATCAGATAGTCGCGGCAGGCGGTCACGGTCTCATCCGGCAGCCACGTGTTGTACGCCTTGTTGGCCTTCTCGCCGGCGAACACTTCCATCCAGTGAATCTTGCGCTTGCCGCCGTAGGCCTTTTGCACGGCCGCGTCGAATACCCGCACGCTGGCGCGCCAGATATCGCGTCCGGTGCCGTCGCCTTCGATGAACGGAATGATGGGTTGATCCGGCACGTGCAGCTTGCCGTTCGAGATCGTGATCTTCGAGCCCCCGGCGGGGATTTGGATGTTCGCGGGCTTCGCGTCCGACATTCGCTTCGCTCCTCTAAATTTTGCGGCAATGCTAGCATGCGCGACCGGAGACTTAAGCATTGCGCACACTGAATTCAAATCCCGCGAAGGACGGCTTCCGCATGCCCGCGGAGTTCGAGCGGCATTCGGGCTGTTGGATGCTCTGGCCGGAGCGCCCGGACAATTGGCGCTGCGGCGCCAAACCGGCGCAGGCGGTGTTTGCCGCCGTTGCGGCCGCCATCGCGGCCGCAGAGCCGGTGAGCGTCGGCGTTTCGGCGGCGCAATTCCACAACGCGCGCGCGCGGCTGCCGCGCGAGGTCCGCGTCGTCGAAATCAGCAGCAACGATGCATGGATGCGCGACTGCGGACCGACCTTCGTCATCGATGCGAAGGGTCGACGCCGCGGCGTCGATTGGACCTTCAACGCCTGGGGCGGCCTGGACGGCGGCCTGTACTTCCCGTGGGACCGCGATGACGAGGTCGCGCAAAAGGTGTTGGAGCTCGAGGGCGCCGATCGGTACCGAACGTCCTTCGTGCTCGAGGGCGGCGCCATCCATGTGGACGGGCAGGGCACCTGTTTGACCACCGAGGAGTGTTTGCTCAATCCGAATCGCAATCCCGGCTGCACGCGGCCCGCAATCGAGGAGCAGTTGCGCCGCTATCTCGGCGTCAGGCACGTGATCTGGCTGGGCAAGGGGGTCCATCTCGATGAGACCGGCGGACACATCGATGAGCTGGCCTGTTTCGTGAGCCCCGGGCACGTCGCACTCACCTGGACGACCGATCGCAGCGATCCGCAGTACGAGATCTCTTGCGATGCCTACGAGCGATTGAGAACGGCGCGCGACGCGCGCGGCCGCCCGCTCACCGTGCACAAGATCCACCAGCCGGGACCGCTGTACATGACCGCGGAGGAGGCTGCCGGAATCGACCAACGCACCGGCAGCCGCGCGCGCAAGGCCGGCGATCGCTTGCCGGCGTCGTACGTCAACTTTTATATCGCCAATCGATGCATCATCATGCCGCTCTACGACAAGCGTCACGATGCGGCGGCCAAGCGCGCGCTCGCGCGGCTGTTCCCCACCCGAAAGGTGCTGGGAGTCGCCACCCGCGAGGTGCTGCTCGGCGGGGGCAATATCCACTGTATAACCCAGCAAGTGCCTCGCGCGACCCGCCTCTGAAGGGCTGCCGAGGGAACTAAAGCCGGGCGCAAGCTCTCGAAAGTCTTTATTCTACGCAGCCTTAATCCTTCTGCCCCCACAATATTGGAAGCCGTAGTGCACTCATTGTCAGTTCGATACGCTCGTAAATCGATGTGCGCGCTGGTGTGCGCCGCCGCCATTATTGCCGCCGGCTGCCATCGCAATAACTTAACCAGCGGCTATGGCATCGGCTGGACCACCTTGAGCGACACGCCGGGCGACTTCACCAGCTACATCGTCAACGTCGATTCATTGACCTTGACCGGCAAGAACGTCGGGGCCGTGACCGCGATAGGAGCCGTTGAAACGGTCGATTTCACCAAGCTCAAGAATTTCTCCGAGCTGTGGAGCGCTGCCAGCATCCCGAACGACACGTACACCTCGGCGACTCTCGTGCTCGATTACACCAGCGCCAATATCTCGGTGATGGTGAACGGCGTGCCGACGAAAGCCACGGTCGTGGATACGACCGGTGCGGCCGTGACCACCCAGACAATCAACATCACGCTCGATCCGGTCAATCAACCGATCATCCAGCCGACTTATGCGTCGACCAGCGCCATACGTCTCGCCATAGATTTCGATCTCGCCGCGTCGAACGTCACGAACATGGGGACGAGCCCGCCGACCGTGACCATCAAGCCGTTCATGACGCTGGCCGCCAGCGCGCCCGATACCAAACCGGTTCGCGTGCGCGGTCCGTTGATCAACTCGAGTGTCGGTGTCGGCACCTATACGGTTTATGTGCGTCCATTCTTCGACGAGGTCAACAGCCTCGGTTCGCTGTCGATTTTCAACGATGCGAACACGGTTTACACCATCGATGGCACCACCTATGTCGGGGCCGCCGGCCTATCGGTGTTATCGCAAACCTCCGCCGGCACCACGATAACGGCGGCCTACACTACTTATCAGCCGACGACGACGCTGAATGCCTCGGTGACCGCGGGAAAGTTCAATTCCACCTTTGTGGTGGCGGGCAGCACACTGGAGGACTTTTACACCCAGGGCCTCGAGGGTGACGTGATCGCGCGCAACGGCAACACCTTGACGCTGCGCGGGTCGACACTGCAGTTGAACGATGGGGTGAGCCAATACAATAATGCCGACGCGGTGGTCATTCTAGGACCCAGCACCATCGTGACGGCCGAGGACAACACAACCCTCACCGGGCTCAATTACAATTCGGTGTCCGTCGGGCAGCACATCGTCGCCCGCGGCATCTACGAGCTGCCGGCATCCGGCGTCGTCACCCTCGATGCCACCGGCAACTCCAGCACCAACACGGGTTCGGTGCGCCTGCAGTCGACCGAGCTGTGGGGGTCGCTGGTTTCCACGGCCGCACAGGGTCTGGTGCTCAATCTGCAAACCATCGAGAATTGGCCGGTCAGCGACTATAACTTTACCGGCAACGGCGCCGCTGCCGTAACGCCGGCGAGCTTTGCCGTAAATACCGGCAGTCTCGCGATTCCCGCCGGCACGGTTCCGGGAAATCCGCTGTGGATCGACGGCATTACCACACGGTTCGGGTCTGCCCCGCCGGATTTCGACGCGTTTACGATCAACACCGAGCTGTCCGTGCCGGCCTATCTGCAGGTCGATTGGCCAAGCGGGACCACTGCGCCGTTCACCTCGGCGACGGACACCGGACTGACCATCAACCTGGCCAACGCCAATTTGAAGACGGCCGTGATCCGCATCGGCTCCGAGAGCATCGACCTCACGGCTCCGGCAACGGTGACTCCGCTCATCGTTCCGCAGGCGCCCCCGGCCGCAACGGCTGGCTTGCCCCCGGTGTTTCTGCCCTTGTTCGCCATCGGCGGTCTAACGTCCGCGAATACAACCACCATTGCCGTGTACAACACCTTTGCGACGTTCCTGACGAAGCTGCCCACCGCGATCGTTGCAGCGACTCCGGCCCTGCACTTCGTGGCCACGGGGCTGTACAACCGCGGCAACAATACCTTTACTGCTTCCAGAATCGACCTCGTGAACTAAACTACCTCCCCATCATGGGGAAGCTCACCTTACGGCTTGGATTGTTTTGGGCGCTCGGAGCGGGCTGTCTGTGGTCGCCGGGATCCCGGGCGGACGTCCAAGCCGCTGACGCTGAACCGCCGGTTCGTCCGCGGATCTGCGTGGTGTTGTCCGGCGGCGGCGCGCGCGGCATGGCGCACATCGGCGTTCTCAAGGTCCTCGAAGATTTGAAAATTCCCATCGACTGCATTGCCGGCACCAGCATGGGGGCCATCGTCGGCGGTCTGTATGCCAGCGGCATGACTGCGCTCGAGATCGAGGCGACCATGCGCTCGCTCGATTGGCAGGAGGCATTTCGCGACGCACCGCCGCGCCGCGACCTGGCCTTCAGGCGCAAGCAAGACGACCGCAATTTTCTGGTGCGGCTGCCGCTGGGATTGAAGCGCGGCCAGATCTTGCTGCCGAAAGGCTTCATTCAAGGACAAAAACTGCAGGAGACGCTGCGCCAACTCACCCTGCCGTTCAGCAACAGCACGGATTTCGACCTGCTGCCCACGCCGTTTCGCGCGGTGGCGACTGATCTCGAGACCGGCAATGCCGTACTGATGGAAAAGGGCGATCTTGCGATCGCGATGCGCGCCAGCATGTCGGCGCCGGGTGTGTTCGCGCCGGTGGAATTGAACGGTCGCCTGTTGGTCGACGGCGGACTGGCGGAGAACCTACCCATCAACGTGGCGCGCGCGATGCATGCCGACATTCTCATCGTGTCCGACGTGAGTTTTCCGCTGCTGCCGCGTCCTAAGCTCGATTCCGCGCTGTCGATTTCGAACCAGATGCTGGCGATCCTGGTGCGGAAGGATTCCGATCGCCAGCGCGCCAGTCTGGGTCCGCGCGATATTTTGATCGAGCCGAATCTTGGCACGGCGACCGCGACGGATTTTACCAACCCGGCGAGCATCATTGCCGGCGGCGAGGCGGCGGGACGTGCGGCGACGGCTGTGCTCTCGGCGTACGGCGTGGGCGATACAGCCTATCGAGCGTACCTGGCGCGGCGCGCCACGCGCGAACCGGGGCGGCCACTCATCCAATTCGTCCGCGTGGACCAGCAATCCAAACGCTACGAAAAAACCATCGTCGCGGAGATGCAGCCGCTGCTGGGAAAGCCTCTGGACCTCGATCAAGTAGGCAAGCGCATCACGGATTTGTATGGGCTCGGGAATTTCGAGACGATCGACTACAGCCTGGTCGAACAGCAGAAAGGGACGGGGCCCGACACGGGCACGGCGCCGGGGACGGTTGCGACGCCAGGCAGCGGTACGACGCCAGGCAGCGGTACGGCACCAG
The DNA here is from genome assembly GCA_963818075.1 of uncultured Gammaproteobacteria bacterium. Lineage (GTDB taxonomy): Bacteria > Pseudomonadota > Gammaproteobacteria > Steroidobacterales > Steroidobacteraceae > Bog-1198. The sequence continues at coordinate 104,166 of CAWFQX010000004.1, forward strand.
GCACCGGCGCGGCCACGGGCACCGGCGCGACGCCGGGAGCCGGGGCGGGCGGCGACGAGGAATCCGGTCTCGAAGTTCGGGCGCGGCGCAAATCCTGGGGACCCAATTATCTGCGCTTCGGTTTGAACCTGGAGGACGATTTCCAAGGCAATAGCCGCTACAACGCGGCGGCGCGTTTCGTCGTGACCGAAATCAACGAACTGGGGGCGGAGCTTCTCACGGACGTGCAGATCGGCAGCGACCCCCGGGTGTTGAGCGAGTTCTACCAGCCGCTCGATGCATCGCGAACTTGGTTCGTAGCGCCGAGCGCACGCGTCGAGGCGCGCGATCTGCCGATCTACACCAACAATCTCGAAGTGGCGGATTTCCGCGATCGCGAGGTGGAAGGCGACTTCGACGTCGGGCGCAACCTCGGCAACTGGGGCGAAATCCGCGTGGGCCTGCACCGCACCAACGGACTCACCCATGTGCGCTTCGGCGACCCGGGGCTGGTGGAGCAGCAGTACAACAATGGCGAGTATTTCTTCAAGTTCAGCTACGACAAGCTCGACAACGTACACTTCCCCCGCGACGGCCAGACCTTCACCCTGCAGTGGGACGCGAATCGCACCAACGTGGGGGCCGACATTGCCTCCGATCGCGTGCAGGCCGACTGGCTGATGGCGCGCTCGCGCGGGCGCAACACGCTTTTGTTGTGGACTTCGGCGGGGACCACCCTGGACGGAGACTACAAACCGATCGACCTGCCAGAATTCTATTCGCTGGGCGGTTTTTTCAATTTGTCGGGCCTGGCGCCGAGTTCGCTATTCGGTCAGCACTACGCGATTGCGCGGGCGATCTATTTCCGGAAAATCGGCCGTGGCGGCGAGGGATTCTTCGAGTTTCCCGCATACATCGGCATGTCACTGGAGCTCGGCAATACCTGGGAGCACCGCGGCGACATGAGTTTGGGGTCGGCGCGCAAGGATGCATCGGTATTTGTTGCGTTCGATACCTTTCTCGGCCCCGTTTATTTGGGGTCCGGCTACGATCAAGCGGGAACCGCAGGGTTCTACTTGTTTCTGGGGCGTACTTTTTGATGCGCTTCGCGCAACCTTTCAACGGGGTCGAAGCGACCCCGTCCTTTATCGGGGCGACCCCGTCCGATTAAAAATTGCGACTTTCGGCGAGCTTCTCGACTTTTTCGAACACCAGCGCCGGCTGATCGCCGATCCGCGAATACTCGTGCGTGCGCGACATGTCCTCGAGCACCCGATCGCGCTCCGCCGCGGTGAAAAACCAATGAGTCTTCTGCCAGTCGGTGCCGAGCAGCTTCGCAAACGGATCGCCGGGGCGCAGGCGCACGCGAATGCCGTAAGGGCGCGGCAGCACCGGCGGCGTGCGCACCAGATTCTGAACGTTTGCGACTCCCATGATGGTCGAAAGATAGCCGAATCGCGCGCAAGCTGCCAGCTGATCCTAAGTTCAATACGCATGCTAGACTCCGCCGCCTCGCCCGGCGAGCATTGACATAGTCTTAAACGATCAAGGCCGGGGTCGCTTCGACCCCGTTGAAGGGTGGCGCGTAGCGCCTAACAAGAGGTGGCGCGCAGCGCCTAACAAAAAACGATGGCATCGTCTTATACGGCCTCCGACATTGAGGTTTTGAGCGGCTTGGATCCGGTTCGCCGGCGCCCGGGCATGTATACCGATACCACCCGGCCGAATCATCTCGCGCACGAGGTCATCGACAACAGCGTCGACGAAGCGCTTGCCGGTCATTGCGAAAACATCAACGTGACGGTGTACAAGGACGGCTCAGCCCAAGTCGAGGACGACGGCCGCGGCATGCCGGTCGACATTCACCCCAAGGAGAAGATCAGCGGGGTCGAGTTGATTCTGACGCGCCTGCACGCCGGCGGGAAATTCAACGACAAGACCTACCAGCATTCCGGCGGACTGCACGGAGTGGGCGTGTCCGTGGTCAACGCGCTGTCGAAGAATCTGGAGTGCTGGGTGCGGCGCGGCGGGAAGGAATACAACGTGAGCTTCGCGGGCGGACGGCTCAAGACCAAGCTCGAAGTCGTGGGCGATGTGCCGAAGTCGAAAACCGGCACGACCATTCGCTTCTGGCCGGATCCGCAATACTTCGATACCGATAAATTCGCCATTCCGAGACTCAAGCAGGTGCTGCGCGCCAAGGCCGTGCTGTGTCCGAATCTACGCGTCACGCTTACCAACGAGTTGACCGGCGAGCGCGACGAATGGTTCTACACCGGCGGGTTGCACCAATATCTGGCGGAGGAATTGGGCAAGGGTGAATGGCTGCCGGCCGAGACCTTCTACGGCAAGCGCGACATCGACGGGGGATCCCTCGATTGGGCGTTCGCCTGGGTGCTCGAGTCCGAGCACGGCATCACCGAGAGCTACGTCAATCTGATTCCGACGGTCGAGGGCGGCACCCACGTCAATGGCTTGCGGACGGGAGCCGCCGACGCGGTGCGCGAATTCTGCGAGTTTCGAAATCTCGTGCCGCGCGGCCTGAAGCTTACCCCGGAGGACGTCTGGGATGGCGTGAGCTTCGTGCTTTCGATGAAAATGCGCGAGCCGCAGTTCGCGGGACAAACCAAGGAGAAGCTCTCGTCGCGCGAATCGGCCGGGATCGTGCAGGGCGTCATCAAGGACGCCTTTGCGCTCTGGCTCAATCAGCATCCCGATCAGGGCGAGAAGATCGCCATGCTGGCGATATCGAACGCACAGCAGCGCTTCAAAGACAGTCAGAAAATCGCGCGCAAACGCATCGTCGCCGGTCCCGCGCTGCCCGGCAAGCTCGCCGACTGCGTCAGCCAGGATCCCGCGCGCGGCGAGCTGTTCTTGGTGGAGGGCGACTCCGCCGGCGGGTCGGCGAAACAGGCACGCGACCGCGTAACCCAGGCCATCATGCCGTTGCGCGGCAAAATCTTGAACACCTGGGAGGCCGACACGGGCGAAGTGCTGCAGTCTCAGGAGGTGCACAACATCAGCATCGCGATCGGCGTCGACCCGGCGGCCAGCGATTTGTCCGGCTTGCGCTATCACAAGATCTGCATCCTGGCGGATGCGGACAGCGACGGACAGCACATTGCCACCCTGTTGTGCGCCTTGTTCCTGCGTCACTACAGGCCGCTCGTGATGGCCGGGCATGTGTATGTTTGCATGCCGCCGCTGTTCCGGATCGATGCCGGCAAGGAGGTGGTCTATGCGCTCGACGAGGCGGAACGCGAGAAGGCGCTGAAGCGCATTGCCGCCGAGAATCCGCGCGCCAAGCCGGTGGTGACGCGCTTCAAGGGTCTGGGTGAAATGAGCCCGCTGCAATTGCGCGAGACGACCATGGCGCCGCAGACGCGCCGGCTGGTGCAGATGACCATCGATGCGCACGACAGTCCCGATCAAATGCTGGACATGCTGCTGGCGAAAAAGCGCGCCGGCGACCGGCGCGAGTGGCTCGAGACCAAGGGCAATCTGGCGCGCATCTAGCACCCGGAACCAACGGCCATGAAAGATCAGGAACTGAACTTCGAAGGCATCGAGAAGGAGCCGCTCAAGAGTTTCGCGGAGCGTGCGTACCTGGACTATTCGATGTACGTCATCCTGGACCGCGCGCTGCCCCACCTGGGCGACGGCTTGAAGCCCGTGCAGCGGCGCATTGTCTACGCCATGAGCGAGCTGGGGCTGGCCGCCGGCGCCAAGCACAAGAAATCGGCGCGCACGGTCGGCGATGTGATCGGCAAGTTCCATCCGCACGGCGATTCCGCCTGCTACGAAGCCATGGTGCACATGGCGCAGGATTTTGCGTACCGCTATCCCATCGTAGACGGGCAAGGCAACTGGGGTTCGACGGACGACCCGAAATCCTTCGCCGCCATGCGCTACACCGAGTCGCGGTTGACGCGCTATGCCACCTTGCTGCTGCAGGAGCTGGGATCGAGCACGGTCGATTGGTCCCCGAATTTCGACGGCTCGCTGGATGAGCCCACCATGCTGCCGGCACGCGTGCCGAATCTCCTGCTCAACGGCGGGTCGGGCATCGCGGTCGGCATGGCGACCGACATACCGCCGCACAATCTGCGCGAAGTGGTCAAGGCGTGCGTGGCTCTGCTCGACGACCCGGACTTGAGCACCCGCAAGATCATGGCGCACGTCAAGGGTCCCGATCTGCCGACCGGCGCGGAAATCATTTCGCCGCGCGACGAACTAGTGCAGATGTACGACACGGGATCCGGCAGCTTCAAGGCCCGCGCGACCTACAAGATCGAGGATGGCGAGATCGTGATCGATGCGCTGCCGTTCCAGGTATCCGGCGCCAAGGTGCAGGAGCAGATCGCCGCGCAGATGCAGCAGAAAAAGCTGCCGATGGTCGAGGATCTTCGCGACGAGTCCGACCACGAGAATCCCACCCGGCTGGTCATCGTGCCCAAATCCAACCGGGTCGATACCGCGGCGCTGATGGCGCATCTCTTCGCGACGACCGACCTCGAACGCAATTACCGCGTGAATCTCAATGTCATCGCCCTGGATGGCCGGCCGCGGGTGATGGGCTTGAAGGAACTGCTGCTGGAGTGGCTGCAGTTCCGCAAATCCACGGTGACGCGCCGGCTCAATCATCGGCTGGCGAAGCTGAACGCGCGGCTGCACATCCTCGACGGATTGCTGATCGCCTTTCTGAATCTGGATGCCGTGATCCGCATCGTGCGCACCGAAGATCATCCGAAGCCCGTCCTCATCAAGCGCTTCAAGCTGTCCGACGAGCAAGCAGAAGCGATACTGGAGACCAAGCTGCGCCACCTCGCGCGCCTGGAAGAGATGAAAATCCGCGAGGAGCAGTCGGAACTCAGCGAGGAGCGCGACGGCATCGAGGCCATACTCAAGAGCAAGGCGCGGCTCACCAGGCTGGTGCGCGATGAGCTGCTGAGCGACGCGGAAGAATACGGCGATGAACGCCGCATCGCGCCTGGTGGAGCGCGAGGCCGCACAGGCCATTGCCGAGACGGAACTGCTCACCAGCGAGCCGACCACCGTCGTGCTGTCCCGGCTGGGGTGGGTGCGCGCGGCGAAAGGGCATGATATCGACGTCCGTTCGTTGAGCTACAAGGGCGGCGATGAGTTCCAGGCCGCCGCCCGCGGCCGCAACCTGCAACAGGCCGTGTTCATCGACTCCACCGGCCGCGCCTACAGCCTGGATGCACATCAGTTGCCGGCCGCCCGCGGCTACGGCGAACCGCTATCGGGCACCGTCGATCCCCCCGACGGCGCGACTTTCGCCGCCGTCCTGATCGGCGAGCCGGACGACGTCTGGCTGCTCGCGAGCGATGCCGGCTACGGCTTCGCGGTGAAATTGCGCGAGCTGTATGCCCGCAACAAGAAAGGCAAGTCGGTGCTGAAGGTGCCGGAGAATTCGCGCGTTCTACCGGCGCAGCCGATTGCACAGGCGGCCGCGCTCGCGATATTCGTCAACAACGACGGTGAGGTGCTGGCGCTGCCTGCCGCGCAAATCGAAGAGATGAGCGCCGGCAAGGGACAGAATCTCTACGGCATCCCGGGCAAGAAATCCGCCGACCGCGACGAGTACCTGGTGGCCATGGCGGTGGTCTCGCCCGGCGAAGTGCTGACTATTTACAGCGGCAACAGCGCGCCGATGAAGCTGAAGTTCGACGAACTCAAGCAGTTCCAGGACAGAAAGGGCCAGCGCCGGCAGCGATTCTCGCGCGCCTACAAGCAGGTCGACCGCCTCGAGGTATCGCCCCCCTAACTGCTGCGGGGTCTGGCTCGGGAAGGCCTTTTCCGGAGCGTGAAAAACAGGACGTTTTTCCCGCAGCCTCCAGGGATGGATTCACGGCGGTCCGGAAAAGGCCTTCCCGATCCAGACCCCGCGCCCGTTACCGCTTATCGCTCGACGACATGGTCACATCCTCGGGAGCGTTCACGAAGTATCCCTGGATGAATTCGATGCCGAGCTGCCACAGCACGGCCATGGTGTTGGCGTCCTCGACGCGCTCGGCCACCGTTTCGATGCCTCGCCGTTTCGCCGCCTCAACCAGCCCTTTCACGCGTTGCTGCTGCAGCTGGTTGGTCGACAGCCCCTGCATCAGCGAGCCGTCGACTTTGATGAAATTCATCTCGATGTCGGCGAGCAGCTTCAAGGGATCCCGGCCGGTGCCGAAGTGCTCCAAAGCGAAGCGAAAGCCGAGTTTGCGTAAATTCTCCGCCAGATCCTTCGTCTGCCGCACGTACTGATTCGCGAGTTCCTCGGTCACCTGGATGCAGATCCGTTTCGCGTCGACCTTGAGGGATCTCAATTGGGTTTCGAGCCACGTGAGCAAGCTCTTGTCGAGCACCGTGTCCTTCGACACGCGCACGAATATGCAGGCGGCCTTGCGATTGGCCGCGAAGGACATGGAGGCGCCGATCACCCAGCGGTCGATGTTTTTCATCAAGTCGTTGCGCTCGGCGGCGGCGATGAATTCCGCAGGCAGCACTTCCGTGCCCTGTTCGTCCAGCATGCGCACCAGGACGTCGAACATGCCCTTGTCTTCGCCCAGCAGGCTCGCAATCGGCTGCTGCACCAGGCGGAAGCGATTCTCCATCAATGCGCTCTTGATGTGCTTGACCCAAATCTTGTCGTAGGCCTGCACGCGCGTGTCGGTATCCGATTTGTCCACGACGTACATCTGGTTGCCGCCGAGTTCGCGGCCGCGGCGCGTCGCGCTGATCGCATCCGTGATGGCCGCGCCGATGTCGGGATTGCTCGACGGCAGGAGCCCCAAGCCGACGGTCACCGTGGCGGCCAGGGTTTTGTCCTCGATGGCGAACGTGTACTCATTGACGCGCTTGACGATATTCTCGGCCCAGGTCTCGACGTCGCGGGCGGTGCCGCGCTCGAGCAGGACCAGCAAGCCGTTGCCGCCGAAGCGCCCGCACAAATCCGTGGCGGTCAGCTGCGAGCGCAGCAATTCGGCGATCTGCGCCATGAAGTCTTCGCTGGCGAGCACGCCGATCGACGCCTGGATTTCGATGAAACGGTCCGGTTTGATGTGGGCAAACTGGCGCACGCCGCCCTTCATGGGGTGAGCGCAGCGCTCGCGCACCGCAGCAGTCAAGTAGCGCTGCTGCAGAAAACGCGTCGAGGCGTCGTTTTTGACGGCGTCGGCGAGCTGCACTTCGAGATCGTGGTCCTTCTTGTGCGCTGCCGATATCGCGATGCGAACGGCGGGTTCGTTCTCGTAATCGGCTTTGGTGAGCAGCAGCTCGAGCGCCAGCGTGGAGCCATCCGACAGCAGCGCCTGCACCTTCAGGCTGTGCCCCGACCATTTGCCCTGCAGACACGCCACCAGAGCCCCTTTGAGGGCGGGATGGGTCTCGTGCTCGAACAAATCCATGAGCGGCGTGCCGGTAAGCGCGTCGTCGCCCGAATAGCCGAACAGCTCGAGCCACGCCCGATTTGCATCCACGATGATGCCTTCCTGCACGTGCGTGATGGCGTCGGCCGAGCCTTCGAGGAAATTCTGCAGCTGTTCGCGGTATTCGCGTGCCGAGGACAACGTGGTCGAGAGTGCGCGCTCCAGGCGGTAGGCGCGCAGCTCGCGCGTCGCGACCGACTGCAGCCGGCTGCGGTTCGCGAGCGTCACGACATCCTGGGCGCCGAGGCGCATGGCGTCGGCGATGGCAGCCTCATCGACGTGCTCGCGCATGATGAGCACCGGCATGCCCGGCGCGCTTTGCTGTTTGATCTTCATGAGCGACGCCAGGTCGATGCCGAGCTCGTCGATGAATACGATCAACATCTCCGGGTTGATCTGCGTGAGGGCGTCGCCGAGGTCGCGGGCATCCGGCAGCCAGGTGCAATGCACCGGATGGCCGGCGTTGCGCAGCGTGCTGTTGATCGCCTCGACGTGGTCCTGCGACCTCGCCATGACGATCATTGGAACCGCCCCCTGTTCGCTCACGGGTCAAAATCCTCTCAAAATAGGCGCGAAGTGTAACACCTGGTTTTTGCGGATTCTGGGACCGGCGTCATTCCGCGGCGGTCGAACCGGCCTTGGGACCCAGGCATCCGGTGCGAGGAACGGCCGGCTTCGCGGCCGTCCGGCGGCGGCGCCGGCGGCGAAATTGCGGCCGAATTGGCGAAGGACGGGGGTTGCGGCTATCATACGCGCCCTTCAAGTCCGAGGCCTTCGATGGCGAACTACAGCACGAACGAATTCAAGTCCGGTCTCAAGATCCTGATCGACGGCGATCCCTACGCCATCGTCGAGAACGAGATGGTCAAGCCGGGTAAAGGGCAGGCGTTCAACCGCGTCCGAGTCCGCAACCTCAAGACGGGCCGGACCATCGAGCGCACGTGGAAGTCGGGCGACACCGTGGAAGCGGCCGACGTGGTCGATACGGATATGCAGTATCTGTACAGCGACGGAGATTTTTTTCACTTCATGGTGCCGGACACCTTCGAGCAGCTCACCGCCTCCAAGGAAGCGGTGGGCGAGGGTGCCCAGTGGCTGAAGGACGGCACGGTCTGCGTCGTCACCTTGTGGAACGGCGTACCCTTGCAGGTGACTCCGCCGGCGCACATGGAGCTCAAGGTGATCGAAACCGATCCCGGCGTTCGCGGCGATACCGCGACCGGCGGCTCCAAGCCCGCAAAGCTCGAGACCGGCGCCATGGTCCGGGTGCCGTTGTTCATCAACGAGGGCGAAATTTTGCGCATCGATACGCGCACGGGCGAGTATCTGTCGCGCGGCAAGAATTGACCGGAAGGTGGCCCGACGCCGTCAGGCGTTGTCGATGGTGAAGGCCATGATATCGGCCAATCGCGGTGCGCCCAATGCGATCGCGACCAGGCGGTCAAGCCCCAAGGCCACCCCGGCGCAGTCCGGCAGGCCCGCCCGCAGCGCCGCCAGTAAGTGCTCATCCACGGCGGGAGCGGTTGACCCCGCGCGCGCCGGCTCGCGAGGTCCCGGTCGAATCGAGCGCGCTGCTCGCCGCCGTCGGCGAGTTCATGAAAACCGTTGGCGAGTTCCAGCCCATCGACGTACAGCTCGAAGCGCGCCGCGACCGGCGTAGGTCCCGGTTTCAACCGTGCGAGCGCGGCCTGCGAGGCCGGGTAGTCGCAGACGAAGCACGGCCGCTGCAACCCCAATCGGGGACCCACGATGAGCCCCATCAAAAGGTCGAGCCTGGCATCGCGATCGAGATCGGCATGGCAGTCGATACCATGGTGGCGCGCCGCTTCGGCCAACTCGTCCGCGGTGGCGCAGTGCACGTCAACGCCGGCGTGACGCTGTAGCGCCGCCGCGTAGCTAAGGTGCTCCGCGGGCCCGAGACTGGCGATAGGGTGCCAACAGGTGAACGATCAGCGCCTCGACCTCCGCCATCAACGCGGCATCGTCGAACCCCAGCCGGTACCATTCGAGCAGGGTGAACTCCGGGTTGTGCCAGCGGCCGCGCTCGGCGTCGCGAAACACCTTGCATATCTGGTAGATGTCGCCGCTGCCCGCCGCCAGCAGCCGTTTCATGGCATATTCAGGCGAGGTACAGAGATAGGCCGGCGCTTCCATGCCGGCGACTTGAGTCGACAGCGATTCGATTTGCGGATCGCTCACCGCGGCCGCGCTCAGGACCGGCGTTTCAACTTCGAGCACTCCGCGCACTGCAAAGAATTCGCGCGCGGCCGCCAACATGGCGGCGCGGCGCTTGAGAGCGCTCAAGGCTGCCGTTGGCCGCCATTCGTTCATGCGACGACGCCCAATGGCCGCCCGAGCCGCACCTCGCCGCCGGCGACGCACTGCGGGCGCCCAGCGGGCTCGATTCGGTTCGAACAACAGGATCACCGTAGATCCCATGTTGAATCGGCCGAGTTCCGCGCCTTTCTCCAGCGTCGTCGGCGCCGACGGTATCCGCGCGACGGCGCGCCGCGCTGCCGGCGTGATATCGCCCGCCCATACGGTCGCCATGCTGCCCACATTGAGCGCTCCCACCAGCACCACCGCGAAGGAGCTCCGGTTTGCGTCGAACAGCGTCAGCACGCGCTCGTTGCGGGCGAAAAGCGCGGCACGTGCTGGACCGTCACGTGCATTGACGCTGAACAGGCGGCCGGGAACGTACACGGTCTCCCGCAACGTGCCGCGCAGCGGCATGTGCACGCGGTGATAGTTGAAGGGTGCGAGATAGATGGTCGCGAAGGAGCCGCCTTCGAAGCGGCTCGCCCAGGGTTGTGCGGCGAGCAGCTCCGCCAGCCGGTAGTAGCGGCCCTTCGCCTGCATCAGCCGGTCGCCGTCGATGGTCCCCGCCTCGCTCACGCAGCCGTCGACCGGACTCACGATGGCATCATCCTCGCGGGCGATCGGGCGTGCGCCAATTTTGAGCGGGCGCGTAAAGAACTCGTTGAAGCTGGCATAGCGGTACGGGTCGTTCTCGGCGGCTTCCGTCATGTCGACGCGGTAAAGCTTGAGAAAGCCGCGGATGAGACAATTCTTGAACCACCGCGGTGCGCACCCGGGTGGCCGCGAGGACCAGCCGCGAGAGTCCGTGCTGCGGCAGAAGATACTGAAACCACACGAACAGCCGGCCGCCCAAACCGCCAGGCCTCATGCGCGCCCCGCCAATGATCTGCGGGCGCGCACGATGCGCTCGAAGTCGACTCTGCAAGGCATCCACGCTGAACGGACCGGTCAGGACCGCGCTCAAGCGCCCGTCGGGCGTGAGCACAAAAATGGCACCGGAGTGATCGACCGTGTAATTGCCGCCGGATGCGGGCTCGACGGCCACTGCGACGCCGAGCTGTTTCGCGACCGCCTCGAGGCTCGGCTGATCGGCGGCGGTCAGGCCGATGAATTCGGGATCGAAGTAAGGCACGAATTTCTTGAGCTGCGCCGGCGTGTCGCGTTTGGCATCGACGGACACGAAGATGACCTGCGGCAGCACCGGCGCCTTGGCCGCACGCAGACGCTTTTGCACTGCGGCCAGGGTGGTGAGCGTGGTCGGGCAGAAATCCGGGCAATTCGTATAGCCGAAAAACAGCAGCGACCAGTGGCCGCGAAGATTGGCGGGCCCAAACAGCCTGCCTTCCTGGTCGATCAGGCTAAAATCCGGCAGCTCGCGGGGACGCGCGAGATAGGTTCCCGTCGTCAACTCGACTGCGGGCGCGGGATGGCGCCACAGAACGGAGGCGGCGATGCCGGCAATACCGAGATGCAGACGAGAGCGAAGGACAGATATTTCGACTGAGTTGCCATGCGCCGATTATCCCACACCCCTGCCGAGACCGTCGGCGCCGCCATCGGGCGCGCGGCGCGCGCGCTGCGCCGCGCGCGCGTCCACTTCGGCCACGGCACCGACAATGCGCGCGACGAGGCCGCAGAGCTCGTGTTTTTCGCCGCCGGCCTCGGGCACGACCTGGGTGCCGCAGCCTACCCCACGAAGCTCACCGCGCGGCGCGCGGCGCGCATCGACAAACTGCTCGAGCGGCGCATTGCCGAACGCATACCGCTCGCCTATCTCACGCATCGCTCTTTCTTTGCCGGTCTCGAGTTCTACGTGGATGAGCGCGTGCTGGTGCCGCGCTCGCCCATCGCCGAACTCATCCTGCAGCGTTTTCAGCCCTGGGTCGATGCGCGCCGCGTACGCCGGATCCTGGACGTCGGCACCGGGTCGGGAGCGATCGCCGCGGCATGCGCCGCGGCCTTCCCCGCCGCAAGGGTGGACGCCGTCGACGTGTCGCCGGCCGCACTGCAGGTGGCGCGCCGCAATCTGCGTCGCCTGAATCTGGAAAAGCGCGTAACGGCGCTGCATTCGAATTATTTCGACGCCGTGAGAGGCCGCCGTTACGATATCATCGTGAGCAATCCGCCCTACGTCGGGCGCGCGGAAATGGCCAGATTGCCGCGCGAGTATCGGCACGAGCCGCGGCTCGGCCTCGCGGCGGGCGCCGATGGACTTGATTCGGTGCGGGCGATCTTCAGCGAGGCGCGACGGCACCTGCGCCGCGACGGGATTCTGGTCGTGGAAGTGGGCAATACCGAAGACGCGCTGCTGCGTACCTTCCCCACGCTGCCGTTTGTTTGGCCGGAGATTGCCATGGGCGGGGGCGGTGTGTTTTTGCTTCGGGCTCGAGATCTGATGGTGCACCTCAAGGACAAAGGATAAAGCGCGTGGCGGGAAATACATTCGGTCGCGTTTTCACGGTGACGAGCTTCGGCGAGAGTCACGGTCCGGCTCTCGGGTGCGTCGTCGACGGCTGCCCGCCCGGCATGGCGCTCTGCGAAGCGGACTTGCAAGCCGACGTCGAGCGCCGCCGCCCGGGCATGTCCCAGTACACCAGCCAGCGCCGCGAGTCCGATACGGTACGCATCCTGTCGGGCGTGTTCGAAGGCAAAACCACGGGCACACCGATCGGCCTGCTGGTTGCGAATGAAGATCAGCGTTCGCGCGACTACGAGAAAATTAAGGATCGCTTCCGTCCCGGGCACGCGGACTACACCTACACCCAAAAGTACGGTTTCCGCGATTATCGCGGCGGCGGACGATCCTCGGCGCGCGAAACCGTCATGCGCGTCGCGGCCGGCGCAATCGCCCGCAAGTACTTGCGTGAGCGGCTGCAGGTCAGCATCCACGGATATCTTGCACAGATGGGCCCGTTGGTGCTGCAGCCGGTCGATCCGGCGAGCGCCTACGACAATCCGTTTTTCTGTCCGGATCCGAGCCGCGTCAAAGAGCTCGAGGATTTGATCTGGCGCATTCGCGAGGCGGGAGATTCGATTGGCGCGCGCGTGACGGTGATCGCCAAAGGCGTACCCCCAGGTTTGGGCGAGCCGGTATTCGAACGGCTCGACGCGGATTTGGCGAGCGCCATGATGGGCATCAATGCCGTGAAGGGTGTCGAGATCGGGGCCGGTTTCGGCGCGGTCGCGCAGCGCGGCTCCGAGCATCGCGACGAGCTCACGCCGCGGGGCTTCAAGAGCAATCATGCCGGCGGCGTGCTCGGTGGTATTTCCTCGGGCCAGGATATCGTCGTGAGCCTCGCACTCAAGCCGACCTCGAGCATCACGCTGCCGGGCGCGACCATCGACATTCACGGTAATTCCACCGAGGTGGTCACCACGGGCCGCCACGACCCCTGCGTCGGCGTGCGCGCGACGCCGATCGCCGAGGCGATGTTGGCGCTGGTGCTCATGGATCACTATCTGCGGTTTCGCGCGCAGTGCGGCGATGTGGTGCGCACCACGCCGGTGATCACGGCGGCAAAAAGCGAATGAAGGCTGCACGCGCAGGTTTGAGCATCGCCGTTGTAGGCGTATCGAGCTTGATCGGCGCGGCCGTTGTCGACGAGCTGCGCGTGCGAAAAATACCGGTTGCCGAACTGCATGGGCTCGACGATGAGCGCAGCGTCGGCCGCACGGTGACCGATGAGGCGGGCGGAGATTCCGCCAGCCCGCTGGCGGTGAGCGACGTCGCCACCTTCGATTTCTCGCGCGTGGACCTGGTTTTCTTTTGCGGGCGCGCGGCGTTGTCGGAGCGCTATGCGGCGGCGGCGGCGGAGCATGCCTGGGTGATCGACGGCTCGGCGGCATTTCGCGCGCGCGCCGATGTGCCGCTGGTGGTTGCCGATGTAAATCCCGCGGCCCTCGATTCGGTAGACGGTGCGCGCGGGCTGATCGCGCTGCCGGGCAGTGCCAGCGTGGCGCTTGCCACGGTGCTGGCGCCGCTGCACTCCCTCGCGGGACTCGAACGGGCCGAGGTGGCGACCTATCAGGCGGTATCCGGCAGCGGACGCGGAGCCATGGATGAGCTGGCCGGGGAGACCGTCGCCATGCTGAGCGGCAAGAAGGCGCGGGGACGGGCCTTTGGGCGGCAGATCGCCTTTAACGTCATTCCGCAGGTGGATGCGTTGGAGCCAGATGGCGTGTCGCGCGAGGAGCGGCGCCTGTGGGAGGAAACACGGCGCGTGCTCGATCTGCCAGGCCTCGAGATCAACGCGACGGCAGTGCGGGTGCCGGTGTTCTTCGGTCACAGCCTGGCAGTGCATGCCAATTTCGAGCGTCCGGTACGGGTAGCCGAGGCGGCTAGGGTGCTGCAGTGCGGAACGGGGCTTTCCGTCATCGACGCCGAATCGGCACTGGAATTTCCGACGCCGGCCACATTGGCTTTGCAACCCGATAAGGTATATGTAGGCCGATTGCGGGCACATTTGACCCGTGACCGCGCTCTAAATTTTTGGGTCGTGGCGGATAATGTTCGGAAATGTGCGGCACATAACGCAGTTTCGGTGGCCCATATTTTGGTAAATAGACCCCAGTAAGATATAGTTATTGGCTTATGTAAAGGGCAAGTGAGAATTCGATTGCAAGCTCCTATAGCACAATGAACTTTACCCGCTTGCCCACCAGATTCCTGGGAGTAGAGATGTCCTCGACGATGCGTCGCCTGATGCTGATGGCGTGCCTGTTATCCACTTCCTCTTTGTGGCCGTCCTCGTCGTGGGCGCTGGGACTGGGTGAAATCCACTTGAAGTCGGCTCTCAACGAGCCGATGAATGCCGAAATCGACCTGATCGCGGCCACCCCGGATGAATTGACCGCCCTTCGAGCAAGCCTGGCCGATCGGGAAGCCTTCACACGCTACGGCATCGATCGTCCGCCATTCCTGTCCACGTTAACCTTCAAGGTAGGCAAGGGCAAGGACGGACGCGACGCCTTGCTGGTGCATTCCACGGACGCCATCCCCGAGCCTTTCGTGACGTTCCTGGTCGAGGTGAATTGGGCACGCGGGCGTCTGATGCGCGAATACACCGTTCTGCTCGATCCTCCGGTGTACACGCCGGGCGAGACCGCGAGCAGCGCCGCCCCCGTGAGTGCACCGACCGTAACCGCCCCTCCACCAGCCCGCCGCGCCGCGCCGGCGCCGGGCGCCACTCCGTCGTCCGCCGGGCGCGCCGCCACTTCAGCATCGTCCGCCAGTGCAGCTTCGGCGAGTGCAGCCGCCGGCGGCGCATCGGAGGGGGCAGCCCCGATCAGCGGCAGTAGCTACCGCGTGGCCCAAGGCGACACTCTGGCCAAGATTGCGCGCAGTCTGCGTGCCGATTCGGGTGCCGCGACCCCCGCCAACATCGATCAAACCATGATGGCGGTATACCGGGCGAATCCCGATGCGTTCGGTGGAAATATCAACATATTGCGCCGCGGCTCCGTGCTGCGTCTCCCCGGCGCGGATCAGATTGCCGCCTTGAATCAAAGCGAAGCGATCAGCGAAGTGCACCGTCAAATGGATTCGTGGCGCGGCGCCAGCGGCAGCCCGGCGCACGGACACCTGCGCCTGGTGACGCCCGGCGCGGGCGGCGGCACGAGCGGAGGCGGCGATTCGAACGCCGCCAACGCGGAAGCGCAGGCGCTCAAGGATCGCGTCAAGGATCTGGAAGCGCAGCTCGCGGCCTCGCACCGCTTGATCGATATACGCAACAGCGAGCTTTCCGCCCTGCAGCGCAAGCTCGGTGTGTCGCCCACGGCGCCGACCCCGGCACCGGCCCCAACCCAACCCCGACCCCGGAACAGAAGGCGCCGCCGGTCCAAACCACCCCTGCGCCGCCCGTTACGGCCGCGCAACCACCTGCGGCCGCACCGCCGACGCCGACTCCGCTGCCGCCGGCCGCGGAGAGCACCACGCCGCCTGCGCCCGTGCCCGCGCCCGCACCGGCTGTGAAAGTTAAGCCGGCACCGGCGCCCGTCTCAGAGTCGGGATCCTGGCTCGACTGGCTGGCGGCTCACTGGTGGGTGCCCGCCGCGGTGATCATTGCGTTGTTCGTGCTGCTGGCGCTGGCATGGCGGCGCCGTCAGGGCGGCGTCAGCGACCTGAACAAATTGGACGATACCGACGTCGCGGGTTGGCGCGATCCGGCCGTCAAGTCCGCCGGCATGCGCAAGGGCGACGATTCGTTCCTGGTCGAGGAATCGGGTGAGCACCCGATGCCGAATTTCGAGGAGGCGCCCGATCGGCTGCGCGATACGCACACCGATATCAAAGCGGCCGACGACACGATGTCGAGCGAGAGCGCGGTCAATCTCGATCAGGGTGACCCGCTCGCCGAAGCCGATTTTCACATGGCATACGGCTTGTACGATCAAGCGGCCGACCTGGTGCGAATCGCGCTCGAACGCGAACCCGACCGGCGCGATCTGCGCCTCAAGCTGCTGGAGATTTATTTCGTCTGGGGAAACAAGGATGCGTTCCTGCAGACCGCGAAGAGCTTGGAAGCGACGCGCGACCGTGCACCGGCCGGCGAGTGGGACAAGATCGTCATCATGGGCAAGCAGATTTGCCCCGACGAGCCGATGTTCGCGTCCTCGGCCGGCAGCGGCCGCGGCGCCGGGGCTCTGGTCGATCTGAACCTCGAGGGCGGCGAGAATCGCGTCGACATCGATCTGTTCGGCGATCCGGACGGCGAACACGGCAAGCTGGATCACGCCAAGGAAAGCGGCGACGTCGCGGCAACCGGCGAATCGCCCGCGGTGCGCGCGAGCTCCGATCTGGACTTCACCCTGGATTCCCCGGAGCGCGGCGCGGATGAGTCGCCGACGCGCGAGATGCCGCCTCGCGATGAGCCGACCGTCGAGTCCGAACTGATGAATTTCGCAGACGCGCCGACCGCCGAATCGCCGACGTTGAAACGACGATCCTCTATCGAAGCTGGGGCCGGTTCAAGCCGATCAAACCGCCGAGGTGTCGATCGATGATCTGGGTCTGGATCTCGATCAACTCGAGGAAACGGGCTCGCCGGCGGTGAGCGGCTCGCATCTCGAGGAGACCGATCACCCGGCCGACGCACCCACGATGGTGGCCGGCCTCGATGAGAAGTCGCGCCGCATGATGGCGGAGGCGGAGAGGAGCTCGCGCGATCGCGACCTCACCGAGCTGGAACGCGAATTGGAGGCCTCCTTCGTCGCCGATTTGGGGCAGGACCACGACGAAGTGAAAACCGCGGTGCTGGGCCCGGAGTCGGCACCGACGGTGCAAATGCCGCGCGATTTCGACGCCAATACGTCGCGTTTCAAGTCGAACGAATTCTCCGACGTCGGGGATGCCGGGAAACTC
Organism: uncultured Gammaproteobacteria bacterium; assembly: GCA_963818075.1. GTDB lineage: Bacteria > Pseudomonadota > Gammaproteobacteria > Steroidobacterales > Steroidobacteraceae > Bog-1198. Next base: position 121,260 of record CAWFQX010000004.1, read on the forward strand.
GATGTCGACGCCACTTCGAAGCTGCGCGGCCTGGGTGCGGCCGCACTCAGCGGCGACAGCATCGATTTGGATCTGGATCGGCTCGCCAGTGCGCTCGGCAGCGGCGATACTGTGGAACAGCCGCGCGCCGAGGACGAGGTATTCTCGAGCGAAGTATTCGAAGCCAGCCAGCGCAGCAAGCGCGTCGATCTCGACGTGGGCGAGGCGATGAACGGCGCCGAGGCGCCGACCAACAGATTGCAGTCGGTCTCATCGACCAGCCGCACCGCCAAGCTCAAAGCAGACGATCAGGCGCTGCCGGAAATGGAACCGGTGACCATGAGCGAGGTTGGCACCAAGCTCGATCTGGCGCGGGCATACATGGACATGGGCGATCCGGAAGGTGCTCGCAGCATCCTCGAAGAGGTCGTGCACGAAGGCTCCGCCAGCCAGAAACAGGAAGCCCAGCGGCTGATCGAGACCCTGCCCGGCTAGGAGCCTGTCTGAGTATTCCGCGTGGCCGCTCTCTAAGGAGATAGGGGTGGAGCCACCCGAAGGGACCGGACGGATTTGCCTTCACTCATCGTTGTCTCCTCCTACAGGCTCCTTGCGTGACGGCCTCTGGATTAGAGACCAGGGGCCGCCGCGTCGCCGCCATCGTGGAGTATGACGGCACCGATTACGCCGGTTGGCAGTCGCAGGAGCACTCGGCATCGATTCAGGATGCCGTACAGGCGGCGCTATCGTTCGTCGCCGGTCATCCCATCCTCGCCATCTGCGCCGGGCGCACCGACAGCGGCGTGCACGCCTTGGGACAGGTCATCCATTTCGACACCCACGCCGACCGCACGCCCCGCGCTTGGGTGCTGGGCGCCAACACCAAGCTCGCGCCGGCGGTCGCCCTGCAATGGGCCGGGGAAGTTACGCTGGGATTTCACGCGCGGCACGCAGCGATTCGCCGCATCTACCGCTACTGCATTTTGAACCGCAGTGCGCGTTCGGCGCTGCAGCGCACGCGTGCGGCCTGGATTCATCGTCCGCTCGACGCGGCGGCCATGCACGCCGCGGCGCAGACGCTGATCGGCGAGCACGATTTCTGCGCGTTTCGCTCGGTGGAATGCCAATCAAAAACCACGGTCAGGCGCGTCGAGCGGATCGAGGTGCGGCGCGCGGGCGACTATGTATGGCTCGAGATCACCGCGAACGCCTATCTGCACCATATGGTGCGCAACATCGTCGGCACGCTGCTCGACGTCCAGCGCGAAGCGGAGCCGGCCGCGGCGATGGCGCGGGTGCTGAGCCAAGGCGACCGGCGGCTTGCCGGCGTCACCGCGCCGGCCGCCGGTCTGTACCTGTGGCGGGTCGAGTACCCGCCGGTGTATGGCATTCCGGCTCCCGACCACGGGGTGCCGTCGACAAGTTTAATGGGCTAAACTGCCGGCCTGTCTCAAGCACTTCCCGTGGTTCTAGCATGTCCTGGTTCGAGCGAATTGTCCCGTCGCGTATCAAAACGGAGCGCCGCACGCGTTCGGTGCCGGAAGGTCTTTGGACCAAGTGTCCGGCCTGCGATGCGGTGCTGTATCGCGCCGAGATCGAGCGCAATCTGCATGTGTGCCCCAAGTGCAGCCACCATATGCGGATCAACGCCCGCGAGCGGCTGGCGAAATTTCTCGACACCGGCTCGACCACCGAGCTTGCCACCAAGGTCGAACCGGAGGATCCGCTCAAGTTCAAGGACTCGAAACGCTACAAGGACCGGCTCGTTCAAGCCCAGAAACAGACCGGTGAACGCGACGCATTGATCGTGATGGCGGGGAAATTGGCGGATCTGGACGTGGTTGCGTGCGCATTCGAATTCCGCTTCTTGGGCGGCTCGATGGGATCGGTGGTCGGCGAAAAGTTCGTGCAGGCGGTGGAGCACAGTCTCGAACACCGCATGCCGCTGGTGTGCTTCGCGGCGAGCGGCGGCGCGCGCATGCAGGAGGCGCTGTATTCGCTGCTGCAAATGGCGAAGACCGCTGCCGCGCTCAAGCGCTTGTCCGAGGCGCGCCTGCCGTTCATTTCGGTGATGACCGATCCAACCACGGGCGGCGTCTCCGCCAGCCTCGCCATGCTGGGCGACATCAACATCGGCGAGCCGAAGGCTCTGATCGGATTTGCCGGTCCGCGCGTCATTCAGCAGACGGTGCGCGAAACCCTGCCGGAAGGGTTCCAGCGCAGCGAGTTTCTGCTCGAGCACGGTGCGCTCGATATGATCGTCGACCGGCGCGAGCTGCGCGATCGCATCGGCGCCATGCTGCGCCTGATGACCGGCAAAGAACCCGCTGCGGCATAGGAGCCTTTTCTGTCGAGTCTCGAGCAGTGGCTCGCCTACCAGTCGCAGCTGCATCCGCAGGCCATTGATCTCGGGCTGGACCGCCTGCGCTTGGTTCTCGAACGCTTGGACTGGCGTCAGCCCCGTGTACCGGTGATCACCGTGGCCGGCACCAACGGCAAGGGCTCGGTGAGCGGCTTCTGCACGGCGATCTTGACGGCGGCGGGCTACCGGGTCGGCACCTTTACCTCGCCGCACCTCCGCGACTATCGCGAGCGGATCAGTATCCACGACCGGCTGGTCAGCGCCGCGGAGCTGGTATCGGCCTTCGAGCGCATCGAGGCTGCGCGCGCGGAGGTGGGCCTGACTTTCTTCGAATTCAACACGCTGGCGGCGCTGCTGGTGTTCGAGGCGGCGCGCCTCGATGCCTGGGTACTCGAGATCGGTATGGGCGGCCGCTTGGATGCCGTGAATGTGGTCGATCCCGACGTGGCCGTGGTGGTGAGCATCGGGTTCGACCATCAGGAGTATCTAGGCACGACGCTCGAGGCCATCGCGCGCGAGAAGGCGGGTATCTTCCGGCGCGGCCGCCCGGCGGTGCTCGGCAGCGCCGATATGCCGAGAGTGCTCGAGGAGATCGCGCTCGAAAAAGGCGCGCTGCTGAAACGCCCGGGAATCGAGTACGGCTACGCGCTCGATGACGGCACCTGGCAGTTTCGCGGCAGTCGCTGGAATCTACAGCGGCTGCCGCCGCCGGCGCTCGCCGGCGACGCGCAATACGCCAACGCGGCCGCGGCCCTCGCCGCCCTCGAGGAACTCTCCGCGCGTCTCACAATCCCCGCTGCGGCGGTGGCGCGGGGCCTCGCCGAGGTAAAGCTCGCTGCCCGCTTTCAAGTGATCCCGCCCGCTGCGCCCGACGGGCCCACATGGATACTGGATGTGGCGCACAATCCGGCCGCGGCGCGTGTTCTCGCGGGCAACTTGCGCGGCCTCTCGAACGGCGGGCGGACTCTGGCAGTGTGCGGAATATTGGCCGACAAGGATGCCGCGGGTGTCGTCGCGGAATTGCGCGACAGCGTCGACGCCTGGTGGTGCGTGCCCATCGAGGGAGAACGAGGCCGTGGCGCCGCTGCGCTCGCCCAAACGGTCGCGCGTGGTGTCGCCGCGCCGGTCGAAGCGGCGCCGAGCATCGCGGCGGCCTGCGAGGCGGCGTCGGCCAATGCGCGGCGCAAGGATCGAATCGTGGTGTTTGGCTCTTTCCACGTGGTGGGACCTGCAATGGATTGGCTCGAGGCGAACGCTTTGCTGCCGCCGGTGGCGGCATAACGCCATGGAACGCCGCGTCAAAGAACGCCTGGTGGGCGCAGCGATTCTAGCGGCGCTGATCGTGTCGATCGTGCCGGAACTGTTGCCGGGTCCGGCGCCGCCGCCCACCGCGTCGATGCGGCCGACGGTCGCGCCGGAGCCCGGCCGCAACGTCACGGTCGATCTCTCCACGAGCAAGCCGCCGGAACAGGAGTCCGGCGCCGACGCTGCCGCCGCCTCGAGCGCCCGGCCGCCGGAGATGCGCGGGCCCCCGGAGATGCGCGGCCCGCCCGAGATGCGCGGGTCGACAGCGGCGAGCGCAGCGGGAACGATGCCGGCTGCGCCGGCCACGCCCACGCGTCTTGAAACGGCGGCGCCGGCCCCCACCTCGTCCGCACCAGCGGCGAAGCCGGGCGCTTGGGCGGTGCAGCTGGGCAGCTTCGCCAGCCGCGCCAACGCGGACAAACTGGTGCGTCAACTGAAAGGCCAGGGCTTTGCGGTCTACCTGGTGCCCGGCGGTTCGGGGTTCGCTTTGCGCTACCGGGTGCGCGTCGGCCCCATGGCGGATCGCGGGGCCGCTGCTCAGGCGGTTGCCAAGCTGAAGGCGCTGGGACATCCGGCGAGTTTCGTGCCCCCGGCGTCTTGATTTGAACTTTGTGACACTCGTTTCACGACGGCGCCTGCGGCGCTCCGGTAGAATGATTTCATGACTGGGGCCGATGTTTTAATCGTTTTGATTCTGTTGGGTTCAACCATCATCGGGTTACTGCGCGGCTTCGTGCGCGAAGCGGTGTCCCTGGTTTTTTGGATCGTCGCCATTTGGGCGGCATGGAAATTCGGTCCCCTCATTGAGCCGCACTTGGGCGGCGTGCTCGCCGATCCCAGTGTCGCGCCCTGGGTTGGGCGCTTGGTGGTATTGGTGCTCGTGCTCCTGATCGGCTGGGTGGTCGGGATGTTGTTGAGCTACTTCACGCGCAGCTTGGGGTTGGGTGCCATGGACCGGGTCCTCGGATTGCTGTTCGGCATGGTGCGCGGCACGGTGCTCGTGGGGTTGGTGACCATCGGCGGCGAGCTGCTGCATTTGAATCACGAACCGTGGTGGGCGCGCTCGAAACTGGTTCCTTATGGTGAGACGGTCGGCGATTGGCTGCGGGCCATGGTCGGCGAAAAAGGCGAACCTTGGGCCACGCTCGAGCGCCTGACCGGAGTCAAAGTCAGACCCAAGTAGGGCGGAGGTCCTTCATGTGCGGAATCGTCGGAATGGTGGGCGTGAGCGCGGTCAATCAACGCATCTATGATGCGCTGACGGTGCTGCAGCACCGGGGTCAGGACGCCGCGGGAATCATGACCTCGGTGGACGGCGAGCTGTTCATGCGCAAGGACTCCGGGTTGGTGCGCGACGTCTTCCAGCAGAAGCACATGCTGAAGCTCAAGGGCAACATCGGGATCGGCCATGTGCGGTATCCGACGGCCGGCGCCGAGAGCGCGAATAACGCGCAGCCGTTCTACGTAAACTCGCCCTACGGCCTCTGCCTGGGCCATAACGGCAACCTCACCAACTCGCGCGAGCTCACCGAAGTGCTGGTGCGCGAGGACCGCCGCCACCTCAATACCGGCTCCGATTCCGAGGTGCTGCTCAATGTGCTGGCCTCCGAGCTGCAGCGCGTCGGCACTCCTCGCGTCACGCCCGCAGACATATTCGCCGCCGCCAATGCCGTGTATCGCCGCTGCCGCGGCGGGTATGCGGTGGTTGCGATGGTGATCGGCCACGGCATTTTGGGATTTCGCGATCCGAACGGAATCCGGCCGCTGGTGATCGGCAAGCGCGATACCAAGAAGGGCCCGGAGTGGATGCTGGCATCCGAGAGCGTGGCGCTCGACATGCTGGGATTCGACATGGTGCGCGACGTCGCGCCGGGCGAGGCGGTGTTCATCGACGAGCAAGGCCGCTTCTATGCGCAGCAGTGCGTGGCGATGGTTCGGCATACGCCCTGTATTTTCGAGTACGTGTATTTCGCGAGGCCGGATTCGATCATCGACAACATCTCGGTGTACAAGGCTCGCTTGCGCATGGGCGAGCGGCTGGCCGATAAGATCAAGCGTGAACGCCCCAACCATGACATCGACGTGGTGATCCCGATCCCCGACACCAGCCGCACCAGCGCCGTGCAGGTGGCACAGCTGCTGGGCATCAAGTACCGCGAGGGCTTCATCAAGAATCGCTACATTGGCCGCACCTTCATCATGCCGGGGCAGGAGCAGCGCTCGAAGTCGGTGCGCAGCAAGCTGAACGCCATCGACCTGGAGTTCCGCGGCAAGAATGTGCTGCTCGTGGACGATTCGATCGTGCGCGGCACCACCTCCGCACAGATCATCGACATGGCGCGTGAAGCGGGCGCCAAGAAAGTGTATTTCGCCTCCGCGGCGCCGCCCGTTCGTTATCCGAACGTGTACGGCATCGACATGCCGGATGCATCCGAGCTGGTCGCCGCGGGCCATACCGACGACGAAGTCCGCGACATCATCGGCGCCGACTGGCTGATCTATCAGGATTTGGAAGATCTGGAGCTGGCGGTGCGCCACGACAATGCGAAGATCGTCGATTTCGATACTTCGTGCTTTTCGGGCGAATACGTCACGGGCGATGTGACGCCGGAATACCTCAAGCGCCTGCAGGGGGAGCGGTCCGACGAAGCCAAACAGCAGCGTCGCGAGGGCGCGGGTCCGCTCAAGTCGGTTCGATAACCGCCCGGCTAACCATGCGTCTTTTGCTGATCGCAGCGCGGGCTGATCATCAACTGCTGGTCAAAAAGCATGTTGAGATCGAGTGGCCGGATGCGAACTTCGTCGAGCACCGGTTGGGAGAAGAGGGTGCCTTCGACGACGCCCAGTTTGCCGCCGCCGGATTTGACGCGGTCATCATCGTCAGTGTGCCGCCGACCGACGGCATCGATGCCTTGGTGGCGGAATTTCTAGCCAAGCGCGAATTCGCGCCCATCGTCCTGCTGCTGCTGCAGGATGCGCCCAGCCCTGAGCCCGGCGCCGTTCCCGGCGTACAGCGTCTGTATGGCCGCAAGATCGATCGCGATCGGCTGATTCGTGCGATCGTGTCGGCGTCGCGCGAACACAAGCGCAGCATTTCCATGCTGCGCGCACAGCCGGATTTCGAACAGCGCTATCGCTTCGGAACCGTGATGATTCGCGGCCATCGCTGCATCCGGCAAGTCGGCAGCGGCGGCATGTGCACGATCTACCTTGCCGAAAGCGAGCGCGCCGGCACGCTCGTCGTGCTCAAGGTCTTCAATCAGGTGCCGGACGTGTCGGAGCGGATCGTCGGCTTCGACCGCTTCTTGCAGGAATATGAGATCGTCGCAGGGCTGAAGCACGAGAATATCGTGCAAATCTACGATCTCGGCATAGCCGACGATCATGCCTACATCGCCATGGAGCATTTTCCGGCCGGCGATCTGCGCCGGCGCATGAAGGCCCCGATTTTGCCGATGACGGCGCTCAAGTACGTGCAGCAGATTGCCAGCGCCCTCGAGGCCATTCATTCGGTGGGGGTCCTGCACCGGGACCTGAAACCGGCCAACGTCATGCTGCGCACCGACGGCTCGCTGTGCCTGATCGATTTCGGCCTGGCCAAGGCCAACGAAATGGAGGTGTCGCTGACGGGCACACGCGAGATATTCGGCACCCCCTACTACATGAGCCCGGAACAAGGCCACGCCGAGGTGATCGACGCGCGCAGCGATTTGTACAGCTTGGGCGTCATGTTCTACGAGATGCTCACCGGTCATAAGCCATACACCGGCGCGACGGCCATGGAAGTGATTTACAAGCACAAGCGGGCAGAACTGCCGCCGCTCGAACCGGAGCTGGCCGGCTATCAACCCATGCTGACTCGCTTGCTCGCGAAGGCTCCTGCCGACCGCTTTCAGTCGGCTCACGAACTGCTCGAGGCGATCTCGGCATTCAAGACTCCGGCGTGACTCGGGCGGCGGCGCCGTTCGCGCATCCAGTGCTGCGCGTGGCCACACCCTTGGGCTGGCTGCGCATGGCGTGCAAATCCCGGGATATGCTGCTGATCGATCACGCCAATTGCGAAAAAAAGGCGGCATCGACCGCGCTCGCGCTGATGTTCGCCTACGCGGAAGACCTCGATCTGACCGGCAAGATGTCGCGGCTGGCCCGCGAGGAGCTGCGCCACTACGAGCAGGTCGCGAAACTCATCCGCACGCTCGGCGTCGCGCCCCAGCGCCTGGCTCCCGGCCGCTATGCCGAGCGCCTGCGCCGCCTGGTCGCCAAGAGCGAACCCCACCGCGAAGTCGATCTGATGATTTGCGGCGCCTTCATCGAGGCCCGTTCCTGCGAGCGCTTCGGCGCCCTGTCGGCGAATATCGGCGCTCCCTTGAGCGACTTCTTCCAAGGCCTGCACCATGCCGAGGCGCGACACTACCGCGTTTACCTGGATTTGGCGCAGCGCGCCGCCAAGCGGGCAAGCGTGGCGCTCGAGGCGCGAGTCGAGGCGTTCGCAGAGCTCGAGGCTGAGCTCATCACGCTGCCAGACGACGTGTTTCGGTTCCACTCTGGGCCGCCGCCCGGCGCGGCCTCTGGATCTTGAGCGGTATCGTACTCAGCCGGCCCGTAACGCGGTACCACCTCAACACCCGCACACGCACGACCGGCGCCGAGTGAAGACGCGTTTAAGTGCTCGGCTGGTAGGGTGAGAGACGCTGCAAGGCAACTGCTCCTACGTTGCCTTGCAGCGTCTCTCACCCTGCCCGTCGATTACTAGCGCGCCATCGACTCGAGCTCCGGCCCGTTGCGGTCCCATCGCACAACGCTGCCCCGCTCGTGCCAGTCGCCGAGCACGATGCGCGTGCACGGGCGGCCGTCGACATGCAGGGTGTGGATGGCGGGGCGGTGGGTGTGGCCGTGCAACAGGGTCGTGGTGCCTGCGTTGCGCAGCGCCATGGCGACGCTGTCGGCGTTGACGTCGGTGATGGTGTAATCCACGGCGGCGGTGTGCGCCTGGCTCCCGACCCGCGCCGCACCGGCGAGTGCACGGCGCGACGCGACGGAGAGCGCCAGAAACTGCCGCTGCCAGTCGGAATCGCGCACCGTGGCGCGCAGCCGCTGATACGCGCCATCGTCGGTGCACAGCGCATCGCCGTGCATCACCAGCACCCGCTCTCCGTACAGGGTCACGATCAAGGGATCGGGCAGCAACTCTGCGCCGCTCATGCGGCTGAATTCCGCCCCCAGCAGGAAATCTCGATTGCCGTGCATGACGAAACAGGGAACGCCATGCGAAGTGAGCGCGTGCAGCCCCGCGATGGCGGCGCTCTGCGCGGCATCTGCGGCGTCATCGCCCACCCAGGAGTCGAACAGGTCGCCGAGAATATACAGGGCGTCGGCGCCCCGGGCGTCGGCCGCGAGAAAGCTCAAAAATTGTTCGGTGATCGCCGGATGGTTTGCGTCGATGTGCAAATCGGAAATGAAGAGCGCGGCCACGTGGAATTTTTAAGACAGGCTCCTAAGCGAAACTTAAGGTTCCTAGGGGCCGGCAACACGCTCGATGCGCTCGATCACCACCGGCTGCAACGGCGAATCCTCTTTGAAGGGGCCGCGCGCACCCGTCGGAACATTGCCGATCTTGTCGACCACTTCCATGCCTTGCACGACCTTGCCGAACACCGCGTAGCCCCAGCGAGTCTTGTTGGGATCGAGGGCCTCGTTGTCGTACAGGTTGACATAGAACTGGGCATCGCTGCCGTGCGGATCCTGACTGCGCGCCATGCCGATCGTGCCCCGCTGATTGGTCAGGCCGTTGCCGGACTCGTTGACCACCTTGGCCGGGGCCGGCACCGGTTTGTTGCTGCTGTCGAAGCCTCCGCCCTGAATGACGAAGTTTGCGATGACGCGATGAAAAATCGTGCCGGAATAGTGTCCCTGGTCGACGTATTTCAAGAAGTGGGCGACGGTGAGCGGCGCCCGCTCGGCATTCAATTCGAGCGTGAAGTTTCCCATGGAGGTCACCACTTGGACTCGCGGTGAGCCCGTCGAGGCCGCCGCTGCGGCCGGGGCCGCGGCTTTGGGCGGCGTTTCGGCCGCGAAACTCGCGGGCAGGTAGGCCGCCGAGATCAATCCGAAGATGAGCAGTAAATGTTTCATACGCCGTGATTCTACTCGAATAGGTACAATCTTGAGTATGCCCGTCACCTCGGATTCCTCGCCCGTCATCACGCGGTTCGCGCCCAGTCCCACCGGCGCCTTGCACCTCGGCAATGCGCGAACGGCGTTTTTCAGCCATTTGTGGGCGCGCAAGGGCGGGGGCCGCTTCATTCTTCGCATCGAGGATACCGACGTCGAGCGCAGTCAGGTTCGGTTCCGCGAGCAGCTGATGGCGGACCTGCGCTGGCTCGGCCTTGACTGGGACGAAGGACCCGATACCGGCGGTCGCTCGGCTCCGTACTGCCAGTCGGAGCGCGGCGAGTTCTATGGAGCCTTGTTCGCCCGGCTCGAGACCGATGGCCACGCGTATCCCTGCTACTGCACGGCGCAGGAGTTGGAGCTGTCGCGCAAGCTGCAGCGCGTGGCCGGCAAGCCGCCGCGCTACGCGGGAACCTGCCGGCTGCTGACGGCAGCGCAGCGCGCCGAGCGGCAGGGGCGGGGGTTGAAACCCACCCTGCGATTTGCGGTACCCAACGATCGGAACATCGAATTCACGGATGTGGTGCACGGGCCGCAGCGATATCTCTCGAACGACATCGGCGATTTCATCATTCGGCGCGACGACGGGACCTCGGCATTCTTCTTCTGCAATGCCGTGGACGACTCGGCGATGGGAGTCACGCAGGTCTTGCGCGGCGATGATCATCTCACCAATACGCCGCGCCAGCTCATGCTGCTGGACGCATTGGGCATGCGCCGGCCCGGCTATGGCCATGTCGGATTATTGGTCGGGACGGACGGCGCGCCGCTGTCCAAGCGCCATGGCAGCACCAGCGTCGACGAATTTCGCGAGCGCGGATTTTTCCCGATCGCCCTCCTCAATCAACTGTTTCGCCTGGGACACGCGAGCGATGTCGACGGCTGGTTGCCGGCGGCTGAAATGCCCGCGCATTTCCGCCCGGAACATCTCGGCCGGGCGCCGGCACGCTTCGACGAGTCGCAATTGATGCATTGGCAAAAGGAGACGGCTGAGCGGATGCCGGCGGAGCAAATCCGTTCCTGGTTGGGGGCGGGCGACCCGGTCGACTTCGTCGAGTTGGTGCGCCACAATGTGGTGTTGCCGGGCGACGCGGCTCAATGGCGAGCGGTCGTGTACGGCGAGCTGCCGCCATTGGGAGAGCACGAGCGCAGCATCGTCGCGGCCGCAGGGCCCGAATTTTTTGCCGCCGCCGCCGCTGCGCTCGACCAAGCAAACATGGACCTCAAGACATTGACCGGAATCTTGAAAGAGCGCACCGGCCGCAAGGGTGCGGACCTCTTCATGCCGCTGAGAGTGGCCTTGACCGGCCTGGCGCATGGTCCCGAGCTGGGATCGCTGCTCAAGCTCATGTCCCGCAACACGGCGCGCCGCCGTCTCGAGTCCCATGCTCAAAATCCATAATTCCCTCACCGGCGAAAAAGAGGAATTCAAGCCTCTGCGCGCCAACGAAGTGCGCATGTACGTTTGCGGCATGACGAACTACGACTATATCCATGTCGGGCACGCGCGCATGTTGACGGTGTTCGACCTGATCCAGCGCTACCTGCGCTCATTGGGCTACGCGGTCACGTATGTGCGCAACGTCACCGACATCGACGACAAGATCATCGAGCGCGCCGCCGCCAACGGCGAGAACTGGGCTGATCTTGCGCGCCGCTTCACTGCGGCCATGCACGAGGATTGCGCGACTCTCGGCCTGCAGTCGCCCGACCTCGAGCCGCGGGCGACCGAGTACATCGCGCCGATCATCGCCATGACCCAGACCTTGATCGACAAGGGATATGCCTATGTGGCCGTCAACGGCGACGTCATGTATGCGGTGCGCAAGTTTGCGAAGTACGGCCGGCTGTCGGGCAAGAAAATCGACGATCTGCGTGCCGGCTCGCGCATACAGGTGGATGACGCGAAGCTCGATCCCTTGGATTTCGTGCTCTGGAAGCACGCCAAGCCGGGCGAGCCGTCGTGGGCCTCTCCCTGGGGCGAGGGCCGTCCCGGTTGGCACATCGAATGCTCGGCCATGTCGACCAGCCTGCTCGGCAGCTACTTCGACATCCACGGCGGCGGCGAGGATCTGAAATTTCCGCATCATGAGAACGAGATCGCGCAGTCCTGCGCCGCCTGCGATTCGCCCTTCGTTCACGTATGGATGCACAACGGATTCGTGCGCGTCAACGACGAGAAAATGTCGAAATCCCTCGGCAATTTTTTCACCGTACGCGAGGTTCTCAAGACGTTGCGCGACCCGGAGGTGCTGCGATTCTTCCTATTGAGCAGCCACTATCGCGGACCCATCAATTATTCGAGCGTGCAGCTCGCCCAGGCCGACGAGACCTTGCTGGGACTGTACCGCGCCCTCAAGGATGCCGGCCCGTCGGGGCCCGTCGATGAGGAGTGGCTCGCTAAATTTCGCGCGGCGATGGACGACGATTTCAATACTCCGGAGGCGCTGGCGGCCATGCAAGGCGTTGCGCGCGAACTCAATCAGGCGAAGGCCGCGGGAAACGCCGTGAAGATGGCGGGTTCGGCGGCGACGCTGCGCGCCATGAGCGCGATGCTCGGCGTACTGCAACAGGATCCAGATACCTACTTGAAGCGCAGCGCGGGCGACAAGATGATGGCCGATGCCGATATCGAAGCCCTGCTCGCCGCGCGGCAAGCAGCGCGCGCAGCGAAGAACTTCGCCGAATCCGATCGCATCCGCGACCAACTGGCCGCCGCCGGAATACTGCTCGAGGACAAAGCGGGCGGCGCGACCCAATGGCGGCGCGCTTAGCCCCCGCAATCCTTAAGCCGCATTGCTCGAGCGCCGATCGGGCGGCCCGCTTGAGGCGGAGCCCGTTGCCGCTCAGGAGCGCCGCGACGCCAGTATGCCGACCGCGAGACCGACCACCGCCGCAATCCCGATGATTTGCCAGGGATTGTCGCGCACGTAACCGTCCGTACGCTTGCCGACCTGGACTGCCTGGCTGCGCAGCTGCGATGCCGTGTCGGAGACTGCGCTCTTGGCCGCCGTCAGCGCGACTTTTACCTTGGCGCGGACCCTGGCGATGTCCGGTGATTCGATATCTTTCAAAGCCCTGGTCAAATCCTCGACGCTGTCGAGAAAATTGCTGACCTGACCATTCGCGAAGTCGTTGACTTTGCGGGCTGCCGCCGAATCTGATAGGGATTCCATCTGTACTCCTCGTTCGAGCTATGTGCCTTTGCTAGACGCGGCGACCCAGGCTCATCAACAAACTGACCACGGCGCCGATCAAAAAGACGACGAACAATATTTTCGCGATGCCGGCAGCGCCGACTGCGATTCCGCCGAAGCCAAAAACGGCGGCAATCAATGCGATGACGAAGAAGACAACGGCATAGTGAAGCATTTCGCACCTCTTGTGACGGGCCTAATGACGGGCCGCATGTCTTGCGGTGGAGGGAGTCTCAGGGAAGAGAGCCGCCAACGCAGTCGGAAGGGGTCGCCCCCCGCTGTAGGACATAGCCCACGGGTGGGCGGGGAACGGCTGGACTTTCTGCGATAATTTGCCGATGAGCGCTCTCCTGATCGTGTATCACTCCATGACCGGAGGCACCCAACAGATGGCGGCTGCCGCGGCGGCCGGTGCGGGTAGCGAGCCGGCCGTGCGGGTGTCGTTGCTGGGCGCCGCCGAGGCGCAGGCGAGCGATGTGCTGCAGGCCGACGGGTTCCTATTCGCCACTCCGGAGAATCTCGCGGCGATGTCGGGGAAGATGAAGGATTTTTTCGACCGCACGTACTATGCCGCGCTCGATCGCGTCAATGGCAGACCTTACGCCACGCTGATCTGCGCCGGCAGCGATGGCAGGAATGCGGCGCAACAGATCGAACGAATTGCGACCGGCTGGCGCCTCAAGCCGATTGCTGATCCCATCATCGTCTGCACCCACGCGCAAACCCCGGCGGAGATCTTGCGCGAGAAGCACATTTCCGAGGCGGATCTCGCGCGCTGCAGAGAACTTGGCCAGGCGTTGGCGTCCGGCATCGCCTTGGGGATCTTTTGATTGCTATCATCCTAGGTTTGGTTGCACGGGCGGCGATCGATGCTGGATGACTTCAACAATTGGCTGGGTGCCACCCCGGCCAGTCTGCTCATTCAAAAGGTGTTTTGGATCATCCCCACGGTTCAGACCGTGCATATTCTGGCAATTTCGGTGGTAGTGGCCTCGATGGCGATGTTCGATCTGCGCCTCCTCGGGTGGGCGGGCACGCGGCATAGCGTCGTGTCCTTGTCGCGGCGCTTCATGCCGTGGCTGTGGGGAGCACTCATCGTGCTCGCGATCAGCGGCAGCATCCTCATCGTGGGCGAGCCGAAACGTGCTCTCGGCAATGCGTTCTTCGTCGCAAAAATGTGCATGCTCGCCACCGCCATCCTCATCACCCTGGGCTTTCAGGCCATTTTGAGGCGCGACCTCAAGCGCGGCGGCGCCGACCTCGCACCGGTGCACACCGGCACCGCCAAGATCACCGGGCTGCTGTCGCTTGCCCTGTGGGTGAGCATCGCGGTCGCGGGCCGCTTGATCGCGTACACAGGCACTTGAGCAAATGTTCGATCAATTCCTGCACTGGCTCGAAGGCACATCGCCTGCGATCGCCATCAGCGAATCCTCCTGGCTGTTCCCGGGCATCGAAAGCATTCACGTGCTGGCCATCACCATGGTCGTGGGGTCGATCACCATGGTGGATTTGCGGCTGCTCGGCATCAATCTCAAGGAACGGCCCGCCGGCGAGCTGATCGCCGAGGTATTACCGTGGACTTGGATCAGCTTTGCCGTGGCCGTATGCAGCGGCGCCATGCTGTTTTCATCGAACGCCAGCCACTATTGGGGCACGGTGCCGTTTCGCGCCAAGATGCTCGTGCTCGTCCTGGCGGGCCTCAATATGGCGGTGTTTCACGCCACCATCTACCGCTCGGTCGATGTCTGGGGCCGGCAGCGGCAAACGCCGCGGGCGGCGAAAGTCTCCGGCGGAATATCTTTGGCACTATGGATCGGGGTGGTTACGCTCGGCCGCTGGATCGGCTTCGTCTAGCCGCTTCTTGGATGGGGAACCTTCGCTCTCAGCCGTCTGTCGGGCAGCCGAGCGCGCCGGGTCCTTGGACGTCGGCGGCAGCTGCTGCACGTCAAACGAAGTCGCGTTGATCACCGCTGGGTCGTCGCGCAAGCGCACATAGAGCGCACCGCCGGTCGGATGCGGGACGGGCAGCGCACCCCCTAGAAAACCGTCCGGAACCTGCACGGGATGAGCAAATTCCCGATCGTTGGACAGCGAGTCGACCAGGTAGAGATTGGAGCCCGAGAGCTTGCAGGCCAGCTCGGGCGTCGAGCAGGCGAGATCTCTCAAGATGGGCAGACGTACCAGATTGCCGAGTGCCTGCCAGTCTCCGGGGATGGACTTGGCCATCACCCGAAAACGCAGGGGCCCAAACGCGGAAGCGCCGAACGCCTTCGCCGGGTTGAACGTCGCCACCGCCACCTGACCATTTTCCAGCGTCAGGCCGCCGTTGCCGAAACTCAACATGGTCGACCACGATTCATCCGTGCCGGCAACCTCGATGGTCTCGTCGCGGGCAAATATCGCAGGCACCTGCGCGCGCACGGCGAACGTGAGAATGGCGTCCTGCGGCAACTCACCCTGATCGGTCAACTGAATGTTGCTCTCCCGGCTCGACGGCGACGGCTGCACGCTCTGGCTGATAAGCGTCACCCGGGGGCGCGGGGGGTCCACAGCGCCGATCAGCGGCAGCACGCGCCCATCCTTCAGTGTTACCTTCGCCGCGATGCCGCGCTCCGGTTTGAGGCTCGCCGCGGCCTGCGAATCTTGCGCGACCATCGGCAGTTCGTCGCCGCCGCTGCGGGTCAGCTCGCCCGGGACGAAGATCAGATTTCGAATCGACAGGCTGGCAACCTGATCGAGGCGGCTGCCCTTCAGGACGCCCTGCGAATCGCCGGCGTGCATGACGAAGCCGTCGAAATGACCCGCCTCGGAAAAAGTCTGTATGGAGATGGGCTGCGGTTCCGTGACGCCGTACTGGCTCACCAACAACGTCATCGCACCGGGGCTCGCTTCCTGAAGCGGCAGCTTCACCTCGAGCTCGTTGGGCTTGACGTTCTTCCATTCTGCCTTGAGCTGCTTGCCGGCAAGGTCCTTCAGCATGATGCCATCGACGCAGCTGACGCTGTCCGCGCGCAGGTGAACCGTATCCTGCCGGCCGACCACCAGTGCGTCTTCATCGCCCGCCGCAAGCTCCCAGGTCTTCGAGTGCGCATTCATGAGCACGAAGCTCGGGCCGCGGTAGCGCTCGAAGCCCCAAAACCCAAGCAGCGAGGCGTGCACGCTGTCTCCCATCGAAGCGGAGTGCAGCGCCCCGGTGTCCACCACGTAGCCGCCCTGTACCGCATCGGCCGTTGCCGGCAAGTCGATGCTCTTGCCGTCCTTGCCGGTCAAATTCAAAGTCAGGTCGTGCGCATAGGCGGTCGAGAATACCAGCGGCGCACCGTCCACCGGCAGCACCAGCGCGGTTTTCCCCGCGCAATAGATTTCTTTCGGATTGACCGCGTGCAGCGGCGGCAACTGCGGCTGTTCCACCGCCGGCAGTGCCACGACCAGCACCGACTGGGGATTGTGAAACGACGGCGCCGTGTTGAGCGCGAGCGCGAGCTTGTCGCCGCGCGGCGTGGCGAGTGCGGGAATGTATTGATACTGCGCGGTACGGAACGAGTCGAAGATTTTCGCAATGTCGAGCACCGACGCGATGTAGGGGCTGTAGTAGCCGTAGCTCAGCTGCGGCGTGTAACTCGCCTCCATCGCCAAATCGCTGCCCGGACCCGAAGTCAACGCTTCGACGATCGATGTGCTATGACCGTCGTTCAGGATGAGCGTTTCCTGGCCCTGCGATAGACACGGCGCCTGCAATGCCGGAATCCTCTCGAGACATTTTTCATCCACTTTGATCGCGAGACTGCGCGCCAGCAGCGGCGCAGACTCCGCCAATTTGGCGGGGTCGGCGTCGCTCAGCGCACGAACCGCCGCAAGATAGCGTTCCAAACGCGAACGGTCCAAGGCGGCCTGGTTCAAATCCTGCGATGTGCGAACGAACGCGCCGGGTCGCCCCTGCACCGTATTCACCAAGGTTTTAAAATCGCCTCCGGTTTGCGGAGCGAGGAACACGAGCACCTGCTGCGCCCCTTCCGGCACGGTTACCGTCAAGCCGTCTTCGGCGCATTTTCCGGTCCAGGTCTTGCAGGGGAAGAACCAACCCGGCGGCGGGGGATTGGTCGAGCCGCTCAGGAATGCCGTGACCATCAAGTAATGGGTTGATTGGCTGGGCGGCAAGTCCGCCTTGATCCAAATACGGTCGCCCGCCACCAGATTCGGCACTTCCGATGCGGGCAGCGTCTGCGTGCCCCGTGTGATTTTGACGTCAAGCAGCGGTCCGGCAAGGTCGAACGGCGCGGGGCCGGCCTGGGCCGCCGCCGCTGCAAGGATTGCAAGAATCAGAGCGTAATTTCGCGAATGCATGTGAATTTCGATACCTCCCGATACGTCAAGCTGTGGCTTAGAACGCCTTTGGCCTGCTAAGTTCGGCCATGGGCTCGCGCGGCACCCGCAGCATCGATTTCTCGCAGGATTCCCCGGTGGTGGCCCGCCGGCTGATCGGGATGACTTTGCTCGTGGACGGCGTCGGCGGAGTCATCGTCGAGACCGAAGCATACGATCGCGAGGATCCGGCGTCGCACAGCTTTTCGGGCCCCACGCCGCGCAATGCCGTAATGTTCGGGCCGCCCGGCCGGGCCTACGTTTATCTCTCCTACGGTATCCATTGGTGCTTGAACTTCGTATGCCGCGAAGCCGGTCACGGCGCGGGCGTGCTGATTCGCGCCCTGCAGCCGACCGCCGGCCTGGCGCTGATGACGAAACGCCGGCGCCAACAGGATCCGCGTCTGTTGTGCTCGGGGCCCGGCAGGCTCACACAGGCCTTGGCTGTCACGCACGCCATGAACGGCAAGCGCGTCGATCGAGCGCCCTTCAGCCTCAGGGCGGCGAAGGCGGAGGCCGCCGTGGTATGCGGACCGCGAATCGGCATCTCGAAGGCGGTCGAGCGGCACTGGCGTTTCGGGCTTGCGGGCTCACTCTATGTGAGCCAGCCATTCTAAGGCCCTGTGTTGACCGCGCCAACCCTTTCAGGTATCTCCTTCACATGAAGGAACTACAACGGGCGCTGTCCGAGATTCACTCCATCCGCAATCAGGTGGCGCGCGGCACGGAATTTCGCGGCTATGGTCCGGCCTCGATTGGCTTGAGCGGGCTGCTGGCGATGCTGGTCGCGGCCCTGCAGTCGCAGTGGCTGACGAATCATGAATACTCGCTGACATCGTGGGTTGCCGTGTGGGCGGCCACCGCCACCGTTTCGGTGTCGCTGGCCGGAATCGATACCTTCGCGCGGGCCAGGCGGGTGCATCGGGGGCTGGCGCGCGAGATGGTGCTATCCGCGGTGGAACAATTTCTGCCCGCCATGATGGTCGGCTTTCTGCTCACCGTCGTGATGCTGAGCGTCGCCCCACGAGAAGGGTGGCTGCTGCCGGGATTGTGGGAATTGATCTTCAGCTTGGGAGTATTTGCTTCCTGCCGCTTCTTGCCGCGGCAAATGTTCGTGGTCGGCGTGTGGTACTTGGGCTCGGGACTATTCTGCGTGGCCGCCGGCAGCACCACCCAGGCCTTGTCACCCTGGATGATGGGCATTCCGTTTGGCGTCGGCCAGCTGCTGGTCGCGGCCGTACTTCAGTTTGGCTACGGGGAACCTCTTGAATAAGCGCACCGCCAAGAAAGGCGCCGCACCTCGATTCGCGTATGACGGCCTGGATCGCATCATTCATGAGCGTGCGCGCTTGAGCGTGCTGACCTCGCTGGTCACCCATTCGAAAGGCTTGCTGTTCGGCGATCTCAAAACGCTGTGCGCGCTCACCGACGGCAACCTCAATCGGCATTTGCAGGTGCTCGAAGCGGCCAAGTTGATCGCCATTACGAAAGGCGTGCAGAACAACCGGCCGCACACGTCGTGTCGCATCACGGCCCTGGGACGCAAGCGCTACGTCGAGTATCTCGCAGTTCTCGAGCAGGTGCTGTTGGACGCCGCCGCCGCAGTACAAACGGAGTTCGCTGCCAAAGAACTGGTATGACGGGGAGCCTGTCCGGGCGCGCGCAAAGCCGATTCCTGATTGTCACTGCCGATGACTTTGGGCTGCATGAAGCCGTCAATGAGGCGGTCGAGCAGGCCAGTCGGACCGGAGTGCTCACCGCAGCCAGTCTCATGGTTGCGGCCCCGGCCGCTGCGGACGCCATCCGGCGCGCGCGCCGGCTGCCCGATTTACGGGTGGGCCTGCATCTCGTTCTGGCGGAGGGCCAGGCGTTTCTGGCACCCGACCTCATCCCGGATCTCGTCGACGCAGCGGGTCGAATGAACGACCGCATGTTCGTCAATGGCGTGCGCTTCTTCGTTTCGCCGCGCCTGCGGCGGCAGCTCGAAGCGGAAATCCATGCGCAATTCTCGGCGTTTGCGCGCACCGGCCTCAAGCTCGACCACGTCAACGTTCACAAGCATTTCCATCTGCATCCGACCCTGTTGGAGATGGTGCTCCGCATCGGCTGTGAATTCGCAGTGCCGGCGGTGCGGGTCCCCAATGAGCCCATCTGGTTTGCGGCAGGCGGCGGCAACTGGCTCGCAGGCTTCAATGCGGTTTTGCTCGCACCCTGGATAGCGCTCATGAAGCGTCGTTTGCGCGCGGCGCGCATGCCCCACAATGACCGCCTGTTTGGCGTCGCCGCCAGCGGCGCCATGGATGAAGCGAGGCTGCTGACGATTTTCGAGCGGCTGCCGCCGGGGATCACCGAAATCTATCTGCATCCGGCGGTGCAGTCCGGACCCGTCATTGCAGAGTCGATGACCCGATATCGCCATGCCGATGAGCTCGCCGCACTGCTGAGCCCACGCGTTCGCGCAGCCATGGCGGCGGGCGCATTTCGCTACGGCGGCTACACCGATGTCACGCGCGCGCAGCGAGGCTAAGAACCAATTTTGCCAGCTGCCTAAGGAGCGACCGCTTTCTGTAGAAATTGCGTGAGCGCGCCTCGGCCGTCTTCCCACACGGTAAACGGCGTATCAAGCGATTCCTGCGGCATCCGCACCGTGAGCTCACGGCTCTCTGCGATGTAATGCAGCATGGCGGAATCGACACGGTAGGAGCGATAGATGAGATCGCCGTGCTCCGGCACGTGCAGCGCCTGGCGCTGCGCGAGGCTGGTGGGCGGCCGCTCCAAAGGATGCAAATCGATGGTGCGGCCGTCGGCGAGGATCTTGAGCTCCCCTTCATCCGGACCCGGCGGCGGCGACATGCGCCGGTCCACCGTCGACCAGCGGTAGAGCAGCAAGTATTGGGTGTACTGGCCGGAGCGGTCATCTTCGACCGCCACCAGCGTCGCGTAGTCGCGGGCATGGGCGGAGACGTCCGAGCGGTCGCGGGCAAACACCAGCGGCTTCGATACCACCAGGAGGGTGCTGCCGCTTTGCTCATCGAAGATCTCGTCCGAATTCGCTTTCGACGGCGGCCCGTGCGGCGGCTGGGTTGCGCACGACGCCAGCGCCGTCAGCACCAGCAGCAAGGCCACGCGGGTAGACATCCTAGAATCGTACCCGGTACGCCACCGTCACGTACAAGGAACGTTGATCGACGGAGGTGGTCTGGGCCTGGCCGGTCAAGGTTTGCTGTTGCTGCAGAGCCTGCAGGTTCTGCAATTGGTAGCCGGCGATGAACTCGAAGACCGAGATACGGTTGGTCCAGTCGGCCCGAACCTGCGGTAAATAGAGCATTTGCTTGCCGCCGAGCGTGGGATCGTCCAATCGCTCGACGCTCAATCGCGGCCCCATGCGCCAATTGCCGGGCACCACGAAGCGAGCATCCCACGACAACGTGGTGCTGCGGGCTTCGGGAGAATCATCGTACCGCACGCTGAATATATGCAGATCGTTCGCCTGCACCAGGCTCGAGCCGGAGATTTGCAGCGTGGCGTTCTTGTCGAGGCCGGTCGATTGCGTCGCCGTGACCGCGGGAATACCCGGGAAAACCCCCATCGCGCCGATGAGCGGCGAGGCCGGCGTACCGCTCAGCTCGAATGCGCCCAAGTCGGCCATGAACTGCCAGCGTTCACCGAAGGGACGGCTTGCCGATATCACGAACGTGTTGCTCGTCGCGGTGCGATCCAGCGCCAGTTGCCTCAATTGCGAGGGGGTGGGCGGCGGCGTGGCCAGGCCCTCCAGCGCATTGAGGTCCACCGCCGATTGGCCGATCAGCGCATTGTTGAGCTCGAGCAAAGGGCTGCGGCGATGGTCGGCATCGAAGCTCAGAACCCAGTACTGGCCGACCTTGGCGTTGCCGATCAGGGTTGCCGAGTTGAGCTGCTGAAAGGCGATGTCGTAGTCGATCAGCGCGACCGCCGTGCGTCCGCGACGGAGTAGCGCGTCTGGAAACCGATGGAGCGGCGGTCCGTCTGGCCTTCATTGGTCTGATCGAAGAAATAGGCATCGAAAACCCAGGCCTGATGGAACGGATCGAACTCCGCCGTGACCGTGCCGAATTTCTCATGGCTCGATACCGCCGAGTAGCTCGTGTAGGCCGGCAGGCCGGCCGCGGCACTCACCGACCACTTCGAATTGGCCTGGTAGCCGACGAACAGCCCGTCGAACAGCCCGACGATGCCCTGGCTGGCGAGCGATTGCCGGCCGAAGCGAGCCGTCACGCCAAAATTGCGGTCGGTGATCTCCGCATACGCCGCAGTGGTGCGGTCTTGGCTGCCGCCAAAGGCGTTGGTCAGGTTGTGCGTGTAGCCCCCATCCAGTCGGGCGGTGAAGTCGTAGCGCTCGCCGCGGTCGCGCAGCAGCAGGTCGCCGTACACCAGCGCGGAACTGATCGAGTTCGTGGTGGTCGTCGTGCCGCCGGAAGTCGTCTGGTCCTTGCCGTATTGATAGCTCACCGCCGCGCTGCCGGCCATGGTCCAGCGGTTGTTCACGGCCGCCCCGAACTCGCCGGTGGATTTGGGCGCGATCGAAGCAGCAGCCAGGGCTTGCAGCCGGCCGCGCACGCGCGCCGCCCCCGCAGTGTCCGGATAGCGGCGCAGGTATTCTTGGTATTCGGCCTTGGCCTGTGCCAGCTGGCCGGCCCGTTCACGCACCAAGCCCATCAGTTCCTGGGCTTCGGCGCGTGCCGGGTATTCGGGCTGGCGCAGCAGCCGGTTCAGCAAATCGATGGCCTCGGGGAACTTGTGCTTCTCGAGGGCGACGCGCGCATCGCGCAGGATTTGCGCACGCTGCTCATCCGGTAGCGGCGGGTCGGTCGGTCCGTTGCTTAAGGTCGACGCCACGCCGGCGTGTTCCACCGCCGACAGGTCGGTCTGCTCATCGTTCACGGCAAGCCAGGCGCGCGGGTAGCTGGCCTGGGCGATTTTCAGCACGCGCTCGGCCTCCTTGCGCGTCGTGAACGGCCCCAACCGCAGGCGGTACCAGTGCTGATCCTCGATATCGGTTTCCGACACGTAGGCCTGCGTTTGCAGGCCGGCGGCCGCCGCCTCGACCGTCTCGTGCGGATACTTGGTGAGCGAGGAATCGAGGTTGATGGAGTAGCCAAGGGGAGCCTCGGCTTCGGACACGAGCACGCTGCCTTTGCGCCGGTTGGTATTGAGCAAGCGCACGCGCAGGCCGAGCCCGGAAGCGGTGGGCGCCATCACGAAATCCAGGGGCCGCGACCAGGTGAGCTCGAGCGTGATTTCGCCGGGAACGATGGAATCGACGCGCGCGCCGGTGACCAGTTGCCCGCCGCCGCCGACCAGCGGCAATTCCGGCGGCAGCGAACTGAACTGAGTGCCGCAATCCGGCCCGAGCCGCAGCGTGATGGTGGTGCCGGTGCCATGGCTCACCGGCGTATTGGTCACATAGCGCACGGAGCAGGCAAATTGCATCGAGATATCGGCATGATCCTCGAGCTCTTGCGTATCGATGAGCTGGACGATGGGTCCGATCTGCAGGATGGACCCCGGGGCGGCCGCGGCGCTCGTGCTTAAGGCCGCCGCCCCGATCAAAAGCCGCTCCACCGATCACTTGGCAGGACCGGCGGTCGCGGCGCGCGGGCGCGCCAGCAAGGGCCGCAGCGGGGCCGGCGGCTTCGTGGTGGTCCAAGTCAAGGTGTTGTGGCAGACGCCGCAATCCTGCGTCGTGCTCGGGTGCTGGGCTTGCTTGCCGGTGGCGGTGACGCCGTTGTGGCAGCTCTGGCAGGTCGCATTGATGCCGAGGTGATTGAAGGTCGCAGCGGCCCAGGTAATCGTGCCGTGGCAGGCGCCGCAATCCTGCGTCGTCTGCACGTGCCGTACCGGCTTACCGGAGGCCGACACTCCGTTGTGGCAGCTGACGCAGCTGGCCGTGACACCTTGGTGATCGAAGCGCGCGGGCAGCCAGGCTGCCGTCGTGTGGCAGTTCTCGCAGGTATTGTTGCTTGCGATGTGAGTCGGCCCTTTGCCCTGCGCGAGTACGCCGTTGTGGCAGCTCACGCAGTTGCTGACGACGCCGGCGTGGGACGGCACTGCCGCGCCCGATGCGGCGATGCCCATGACGGGATTGCCGACTGGACCGACTCCCGTCGCTACCAAGCTGGTCTGCGTACCGAAGAGCGGCGCAGTCAGGCGGGATGCGCTTTGCGCCGCCGGAGTCACCACCGTCCCGATGGTGCTGCGGGACGCCGTTGCCGCCGCTGCAACGGTGCGCTTCGCAGCACCGCCGCCCCAATCGTTCGGACTGTGGCAGCCGCTGCAATCCTGACCGACGTGGTGGTTATTCGGCCGCGTCGTCAGGTTGGTGACGCCAAAGAAACTCTTGCCCGTTTCGTGGCACGCGTCGCAGCTCTTGCCGATCACCGCGAACATCAAAGTGTGCTTGGCCGACGACATGCTCGTGCCGCTGAACGAGGTGAAGCTGATTGCGTGGCAGTCCTCGCAAGGCGTCGCGCCCGACGGGATATGGTTGGCGACCATCGGTTTCGGCGGATCGTTATTGTTGTAGAACGACAGCTGTGTCTGGCCGTGACAGCTGATGCAGCCGCTGGTAATGCCGGTATGCAGAACGGCATTCGCCGCCATCGTGGTGTAATTGGTCGGATACGCCGTATGGCAGATCACGCAACCCTGATTGCCTGGATTCGGCATGTGGCCGGCCGGCAGCGAGCCGCTGTTCCAGTTCGCGGTGGTGTGGCAGCCGCTGCAATCCCCGGTCGCCATGGTGCCGCTGTTGTGATCGGCCGGACGCAGCTGCAGCGCGGGACTGGCCGCTCCCATGTACAGGCTGCCGGCAGCCGAAGCATGGCACGTATCGCAGGTGGTGGACACGAATGCATGGGTGGCCTGCGTCATGTTCATGGGGCCGAAGGTGCCGGCCGCATACGTGCTCGACTTGTGGCAGGAACTGCAATCCGTGCCGGCGAGATACGGGATGTGCGCGGGCGAGAGCACGTTGTCCTTGATCACCATGTCATTGTTGACGAACGACAGCTGAATGCCGGCGCCGTGGCACTGCGAGCAGTTGCCGGTGATGCCGGTATGCAATACCGAATTCGCCGCGAATACCTTGTAGTTCGCCGGCGCGCCCGTGTGGCAGACGGTGCAGGCCTGATTGCCGGGATTCGGCATGTGGCCCGCGGGCAGCGCTGTTGCTGTTCCAGTTCGCCGTGGTGTGGCAGACGCCGCAGTCGCCGGTGAGCATGGTCCCCGAGGTGTGATCTGCCGGACGCAGCTGCAGGGCCGGATTGGCCGCACCCATGTAGAAGGAGACCGTGGCGGTGCCGTGGCAGGTGTCGCAGGTCGTGGACACCACGGCATGGGTGGCCTGGGTCATGTTCATGGGCCCGAAGGTGCCGACCGCATACGTGGTCGACTTGTGGCAGAACTGCAGTCGGTGCCGGCGAGGTAAGGAATGTGCGCGGGCGCGAGCACATTGTCCTTGACCACCATGTCATTGTTGTAGAACGACAGCTGGGTGCCGGCGCCGTGGCACTGTGCGCAGCCGCCGGCGATGCCGGTGTGCAATACCGAATTCGCCGCGAATACCTTGTAATTCGCGGGCGCGGCCGTGTGGCAGACGTTGCAGGTCTGGTTGCCCGGGTTCGGCATGTGGCCGGCCGGCAGCGCCGTGGTAATCCAGTTCGCCGTGGTGTGGCACAGGCTGCAATCATTCGGGGCGACCTGCTGTCCGGCGGTGTGATCGGCCGGGCGGCCCTGTAGTCCCGGGACTTGCCGCGCCCATGTAGAAGCTCAAGCCGGCCTCGTGGCAGGTGGTGCAGGCCATGGTCGACACGTTCGCGTGCGTGGCCTGCGTCATGTTCATCGGCCCAAAGCCGCCCGCGACGTAATTCGCCGTGTGGCAGGCGCTGCAGTCGTTGTTGGTGAACGACGGAATATGCGTTGGCCGGCGCCGCCTTTGGGTTGTCGTTGTTGTTGTAAAACGTGAGGGGCGCCGTGCCGCCGTGGCACTGATCGCAGCCCGTGGTGATGCCCGTGTGCAGCACCGGCAAGCTCGCCATGGCGGCGTAGCCGGCAACCGTGCTCAAGTTTCCGACATGGCACACAGAGCATACCTGCGTGCCAGGGATCGGCATGTGGCCGTTCGGCAGCGTGGTCGGGGTCGTCCAGACCGTGGTGTTGTGGCAGAGCGAGCAATCACCGGTCGCCTGGCTCGGCGGATTGGGCGAGGACACGTGGTTCGCCGGGCGCACCTGCAATGCGGTGCCGCCGCCGACGTAAAACTTCAGGCCCGCCTCATGGCAGGTGTCGCAGGTCGTCGGCACGAAGGCATGCTTGGCGGCGACTCATTGCGTCGCCGGCCCGAAACCATCCACGGCATAGGTTGCCGCATGACAGGAGCTGCAATCCGTGCCGGTGAGATATGGAATGTGCGGGAGTCCCGCCAATATGGCGTCCTTCGGCGTGTAGTTGTTGTACCAGGTGAGCGGTGCGGTATACGCGCCATGGCACTGCGCCGCAATTGCCGGTGATGCCGGTGTGCAATACGGCGACGCTCGCGAGAGTGGCGTAGCTCGCCTCGGTCGTGCCGATGGCGGTGTGGCAGACCGAGCACGTCTGGGTGCCCGGAGTCGGCATGTGGTTGGCGGGCTTCGCCGTGGTCGTCCAATCGGTCGTGTTGTGGCATCCCGAACAGTCGCCGGAGACTTCCTGCGGGTTACTGCTCGAGAGGTGGCTCGCCGGGCGGCCCTGCAGCGCGGGCGTCGACGCGCCCAGGTAGAAGCTCAAGCCCGCTTCATGGCAGGTGTCGCAGGTCGTCGGCACGAAGGCGTGCTTGGCGGCGCTCATGTTGGTCGGGCCGAAGCCGCCGGTGACGTAGTTCGTAGCATGGCACGAGCTGCAGTCCGATCCGGACAGGTATGGGATATGCGACGGCGTGAGCAGCGCATCCTTCGGCACGTAGTTGTTGTACCAGGTGAGCACCGTCGTGCCGCCGTGGCAAGTGCCGCAGCCGGCGGTGACGCCGGTATGCAGCACCGGGATCGCCGCCAGTGTCGCCGGCGTGTAGTCGGTCGGCGCGGTGGTATGACACACGTGCACGCGGCGTTCCCCGGGTTCGGCATGTGGCCCGTCGGCAGCGCGTTGCTGTTCCAGTTGGCCGTGGTGTGGCAGAGGCTGCAGTCGTTCGGCGCCACCATCTGACCGATGGTGTGATCCGCCGGACGGCCTTGCAGGGCGGGCTCGCCGCTCCCATGTAGAAGGTCAAGCCCGCTTCGTGGCAGGTGTTGCAGGAGGCCGGCACGAACGCGTGCTTGGCCTGCGTCATGTTCATGGGTCCGAAGGTGCCGACCGCGTAGGTGCTCGAGGAGTGGCAGGAACTGCAGTCCGTGCCGGAGAGATACGGAATGTGGACGGCGAGAGCAGCGCATCCTTGGGCGTGAAGTTGTTGGCCCAGGTGAGGGCGGCGACGTTGTTGCCGTGGCACAGGCCGCAGTTGCCGGTGATGCCGGTGTGCAGCACCGAATTCGCCGCGAGCGTCGCCGGCGTGTAGTCGCTCGGCGATTTCGTGTGGCAGGTAAGGCAGGACAGGTTGCTGGGATTCGGCATGTGCCCGGCCGGCATCGCCGTGCTGGTCCAGTCGGTGGTGTTGTGGCACATCGAACAGTCGCTGCGTGGCCATGCGCGGATCACCGCTGTTGATGTGATCGGCGGGCCGCAGCTGCAGCGGCGTGCCGCTGCCGACGTAGAAGCTCTTGCCGGTGTCGTGGCAGGTGTCGCAGGTGGTCGACACGAACTTGTGCTTGGCGGCGCTCATCGCCGTCGCCGGACCGAAGCCGCCGGCCTGGTAGGCCGCGCCATGGCAGGCGCTGCAATCGGTGCCGGCCAGGATCGGGATGTGCGGCGGCGCGAGCGGCGTCTTCTTGGTGGGCGACACTCCGGAAATCGACATGGGAATGTACGGGCGCGGGGACGCCCGCGAAGGTTTCACCGCCGTGGCACAGCAGGCAATTCGCGACGTTCAATCCCGTGTGCAGCGCCGGAATGCTCGCGGCCAGCACCGTCCAGGTTTCCGCCGCCGGGTTGTTGCCATGGCAAACGCCGCAGTCGATGGTCGAGGGAATCGGCGGCACGTGGTTCGACGGCTGGCCGCGAGACGAAACCGGTCGAAATCTTCACGCTGCCGCTGTGGCAGGTCTGGCACGTCGTCACCGTCATCTGCGTATGGTCGAAGGCCGACGGCACCCAGCTCGGCGTCGCCGTGCCGATGCCGGTGGTATGGCAGTTCTCGCACAGATTGGTCGTGGGCATGTGGTTGCCCTGCTTGCCCACCGCTTTCGTGCCGTTGTGACAGCTCACGCAGCCGGTTCTGATGCCCGTGTGATCGAAGTTGGCCCCAGCCAAGTGGTGGTCAGGTGGCAGTCGCCGCACTCGAGACTCGTGGCGACGTGGCCTGCGATTCTTGCCCGTGGCCTGCACGCCGTTATGGCAGATGATGCAAAAGCCCGATACCGCGAGCGGGATCTGCGTGTGATCGACCGTCTTCGGCGGATTCCAGCTCATCACCGTATGACAGGCTTCGCATTCCTGGCTGGTGCGCCGGATGCGGTGGGATGCTCTTGCCCTCGCGATAGTGCCGTTGTGGCAGCTGACGCAGCTGCCCATCACTTCGCCGTGATCGAAGTGCACGTCGGGCCGGAAGGAGATCGTGTTGTGGCAGGCCGCGCAATTATTCGTGCTCAGGATATGCGTCGCCGTCTTCGGCGTCGCATTGAAAGTCGAGCCCGTGATGTGGCAGATGCCGCAGTTGCGCGGCGTCCCCTTGAAAATTGCGTTGAGGTGGCAGGACTCGCACGGCAGGTCGCGATGCACGCCATCGAGCTCGAAGCCGGTCGACAGGTGATCGAAAGGCACGGTGATCGGCGGCGCGCCGGCCGCGGCACTCTCGAGCGCCGGCGCCAGCGTCAAGCAATGCCGTGGCCAGCAGCGCGGCGATCCATCCCAATGTGCGTCGCAATGTCATGCCTATTGGATCCGTGCGCCTTTCCAGGAATAGACCGTATGGCAGCGATCGCACTCGCGCCGTATTCGCCCAGGTGCCGGTCATCCTTGCGGTGACAGCTGCCGCACAGCGGCGAGGTCTTCACCGTACCCGGCGGCTCGTGATGGCAATCGGCGCATTGCAATTTGGCGTGGGCGCCGAGCAGCGGAAAGCGATCGGGAGTGTCCTTCGCATGATCGAAGGTCCACAGCGGCCAGCCATTGGGTGAATGGCAGGTCTCGCATTTCTTGCCGAGACCGCCTTTGTGCACGTCATCGTGGCTAGTGGCAGTCGACGCAGGTCAACGGCGCCTTGTTGAAGGCCAGCGTCGCGTGGCACTGCGCGCAGCTCACCACCCGATGCAGCCCGAGCAGCGGGAAATCCGTCAGGTCGTGATCGAACACGATCT
Organism: uncultured Gammaproteobacteria bacterium; assembly: GCA_963818075.1. Taxonomy (GTDB): domain Bacteria; phylum Pseudomonadota; class Gammaproteobacteria; order Steroidobacterales; family Steroidobacteraceae; genus Bog-1198. Next base: position 150,098 of record CAWFQX010000004.1, read on the forward strand.
CGGAGCGCCAGGTCTGCTGGCCGTGGCAGGTTTCGCAGCCGCCTTTGAGCTTGCCGCCGTGCGGGTCCTCGCTGCGGTGGCAGCCCGCGCAGTCCTTCGCCAGCTTTTGGGTTGCGATCGTAGCGGTGTGACAGGCGTAGCAATCAATCTTGGCGTGCGCCCCCACCAGCGGGAATTTGTGCTTCCCGGTATGGTCGTAGTCCTTCACCTGCCAGTGATCATTGTCGTGGCAGTCCTCGCATTTCTTGCCGAATCGCGCCGCGTGCGCGTCATCGGCCTGATGGCAGCCGTTGCAGTCCTTCGGAATCTTGTCCTTGTAGTTGCCGCTGCGGTGGCAGGCGACGCAGTTGATCTCGTCGTGCACGCCGAGCAGTGCGTAGCCCGTCTCCTTGAGATGATCGAACTTCGCGCTCTTCCATTCCTTGGTCACGTGGCACTTGCCGCAGTCATCGCCGCGCGAGCCGCGATGCTCGTCGTCGGTCTTATGGCAGCCGACGCAGGTCTTGGGCGTTTGCTTGTAATGACCGCCGACGTGGCATGCATCGCAAGTCACCGTGAGGTGCGTGCCCGTCAACTTGAAGTCCGTCTTGTCATGATCGAATTTGCCGCCGGTCCAGGTCAGTGAGCTGTGGCATTCGCCGCACGACTGCGTGAACTGCTCGTGATGAACGTCGTCCTTCTTGTGGCAGCCCACGCAAGCCACGGGTGCCTTGCGCCAAGCCTGGTCCTTCTTGTGGCAGCTCTCGCATTCGAGCGCGGCATGCGCTCCCTCGAGCGCGAAGTCGGTGAGGCGGTGATCGAATTGCGCGCGGCTCAGCTGCACGATGTCGGCGCCGCGGCCCCTGTGCTCCGTATGGCAGGCCTGCATTCGCCGACCCCCGCGTTGGTCATCCGCCCGTGATAGCGCAGGTGTACCTGCAGGTCCTCGGCGATATCTTTGTGACAATCGATGCACAGCGAAGTCTGCGTACGGACGTTCGAGCGGTCGTGGCAATTGGTGCAAGTCTCTTCCTGCTTGATGTGCGCCTGCGTCAACTTGCCGGGCATCAGCAGCGTTTCCGGGTTGGCGGCCCAAGAAGGTCGCGCTGTGACCCCGAAAAGTGCTGCAAGGAGCGACATGGCCAATAAGACCCTTAGGGGACGACGCACGGCGGCCCAGAAAAATCCACCGCGCCCGCGACCAGCCAAAATGCAGCGCTGCCCGTCAACTTCATTGCGCTCACCTCAATCCCGTGACCGATGCTTCGTTCTATCGATTCTTTGTCCCGCAGAGTATAGAGCGCCAATGAACCCCACGTCAGTTCGTCGGCAATGCGAGACATTTCAATGATCAGTCAATACACGTTGATCGCGACGACGTGAACGATGCCGGCGATCAGCAGCATGAAAAACAGCGGGATGTGCAGCACGTGCCAAAACGAGAACAGGCGCGCATACAGTTTGTATTCGGTCATGCGCCGGCCCGCATCCAAGCGCCGATAGGCGTATTGGCGGGCGACCTCGCCGAGACGGGTCGCATGCCGTGCGACGATGAGCGATTCGTTCCTGCGCGCCTTGTACACCGCCTCCCTGACTTCGCGGCGCACGATCCAGCGCGCCACACCCATTCGCACCGCGCCCGTGCTCAAGTGCAGGAACCGGGCGATGCTGCCCTTCGGAGGCAGTATCAGCTTGCGCTCCACCCGATCGATTCCATCCAGCAGGCCCGGCAAGAATGCAATCGAGGTGGTTTGCATGCGCAGCCGCTCGCCGACCGTCTTCAATTGCTCGAGCGTGTCCTCGTGGCCTTCCAGGCGCGCGTGCAGACGCGTGTAGATGTAGCGGCCGATCACGCCGCTGCCGGCGACCAACAGCATGCTGAACAGAGCCACGTTGCTGTTGGTTGCGCCGAGGCTGAAGTTGGCGTGAAACAGTATCAGGATGGGGCCGACCACGCCCAAGACCATGTGGAATTCGAACCAGGCGGGAATTCCACCCATCCAGCGCAGCCAGCGAAAGCGCTTGCGTGCCGAGTAGAGCAGCAGCAGCAGCATCAGCGAACCGCCGACGATTCCCAGCCAATAGCCGAGGCCGCGCTGCGGCGTGATGTAGCGCTCGACGTGGGCATGCATGCCCCAAAAGATCACGCCGGCGACCACGATGGTCCAGATCAGCGGCCAATGCAGACGGGGCGCTTTGGGCGCGACGCTCGTCGCATGCAGTTTCGCGGCGACGGTATTCATGTGATGACACGGTCGATCAAGATCTTGAGCGGCTGATGGTCGGCCGGATTGATCACCCCGGTGGTCCCCTGCAGATCGCCGCTCGCGGGCAATGGCTGACCTTTCTGGGAGATGCGCGCCTCGATCGTCACGCGCCCCGCGCTCGACAGATTCCGGCCGGGCAGCATCGATTGCGAATCATCCAACGTGAACTTCAATGGCCAGCTGCCGACGCTGCCGCGAAGCACCGCCACCGGAACCCCCGGCGCGTCGACCGACTTGGCCACGATGAACAGCGTCTCGCCGGCGGCGGCTTTGGCTTTCAATGCCGGCGCCAAATTGATCTCGCCGCTGACTGCGGTGCCCGAGGCGGCCGGCGCAGCGCTGGCCATCGGAGCGGGCGATGCCGTCGGAGAGGCCGACGCCATCGGAGCGGGCGCCGTCGGTGCCGATGCATCGGAATCCGCCGGCAGCGGCGGCAGCTTGTGCGCGCGCGCCTGCGCCGCGTCCGCGGGACGCCCCAAAAATTCAAATGATTTCGCCAGCAATTCCCAGTCGCCGTCCGTTCCGCCGCTTTTTGCCAGCCGGGACTCGAGGCTCGCAATGGCGCTCCCCATCGAGCCCGCTGCAGGGTTTGGCGCCGCGCCGCCCGCCGCGCCGGCATCACCGGATGCGCCGCTCGCACTCGCGAACACTTTGGCCGCATCGCCGAATGCGCCGGCCGAGTTTGCATTGGGCGCGGCCGGCGACGGGGACTGTGCCGTCGTCGGCGGGCTTTCCAACCAATGGTGCACGCCGAAAGTCGCAGCAACGACTAGAATTGCAGCCAACGAAGCCTGCCACGGCAACGCAGGCAGCGCCGCGAAGCGCGGCAATCTGCGCAAGCCGCGGCAGCACTAAAACGAGCGCGGCCAGCGTCGTCAGGGAACCGGCCAAGAACCAAAATAACGGCATCAATAACTCCGTAACACGCTGTACGCCCTACTGTCGGGACGTCCCCTTGCAGCGCGCTTTTGCTCTTAGGGCGGGATTGTAATACCCAACGTTTAAGGGAATACAATGTGTGTAAAACGCGACACTTTCGCTATTTTGGGTAAGTGAGGACACTCCCGGATTCTGAAGTCCAATGCCCCCGGAGTCGATTGACATAATCCGGTAATTTGTAGAGATTACAAACAAGGTTTTATGACGGAATTCTGGTCGCTCGCCATCTACATTGGCCCGCTGGTGGTGATCACCGCGCTGTATGGGCTGCGTCAACGGCGCACCCACGCGCGGCATCGCCAAGTTCTCGAAGACACGGTCGCTTCCGGCATGACCGAGCCCGCGTCGCTGCATCCGCTGATCGACGAGAGCAAGTGCCTCGGCTGCGGGGCTTGCGTGACGGCGTGTCCGGAAACATCGCACCACGACGTGCTTGGCCTGATCGACGGCAAGGCGGTGTTGATCGGCCCGACCGAATGCATCGGCCACGGTGCCTGCAAGACCGCCTGCCCATTCGATGCGATCACCCTGGTGTTCGGCACCGAGCGGCGCGGCCTGGATATTCCGGTGCTCAAGCCGAATTTCGAATCCAATGTGCCCGGCGTCTACGTGGCCGGCGAGCTCGGCGGCATGGGCCTGATCAAGAATGCGCTTACGCAGGGCCAACAGGCACTCGAAGCGATTGCCAAGGCGGCAGTGAAGCGTCCGGGCGCGCTCGACGTGCTGATCGTCGGCGCGGGCCCCGCGGGCCTCGCCGCATCGCTCGCCGCCAAGAAAATGGGCCTCTCCTATCAGACCGTCGAACAGGACGCGCTCGGCGGCGCCGTGTTCCAGTATCCACGCGGCAAGCTGGTGATGACCGCTCCCGTGGAATTGCCCATCGTCGGCAAAGTGCACTTTCGCAATACCACCAAGGAAGAGTTGTTGAAATTCTGGACTCAGGCCTGCAAGGGCAACGGCCTCAACATCCGCTACTCGGAACGGGTGGAAAAGATGGAAAAAAAGGACGGGGCATTTCACGTCAAAACCAGCACCCAGCAATACGCCGCTTCGGCGGTGCTGCTCGGAATCGGCCGGCGCGGCACGCCGCGCAAGCTCGGCGTGCCGGGCGAAGAGCTCTCCAAGGTGGTTTACCGGCTCATCGATCCCGAGCAATACCGTGGCCAGAAGGTGATCGTGGTCGGCGGCGGCGACAGCGCGCTCGAAGCTGCGGCCAGCATCGCCGAACTCGGCGACACCGAGGTCTGGCTCTCGTACCGTGGTGAAGCGTTCCAGCGCGCCAAGCAGCGCAATCGTCAGCGCGTCGACGCAGCGAGCGCCAGCGGCCAGCTCAAGGTGCTGTTGAATTCCCAGATCCGCGACATCCGGCCGGACGCGGTGCTGTTGAATCAAGCGGGGAAGGACATGCAACTGCAGCAACGACGCGGTGATCGTCAGCGCCGGCGGCATTCTGCCGAACGATTTTCTCAAATCGATCGGCATCGAAGTCGAGACCAAGTTCGGCACCGCATGAGGCAAATGTTCCGACTGCCGACCTTGCATACCGCAGCCGCGCTGCTCGCCGCTCTCTGCTGCTGTGCCATGAGCCTGTCCGCGGCCGCCGCTCAGCCCAAGCGCGTGGCACCCAAGGACCCCCTGGAACCCGCGCGCGCCGCGCTGCGTACTCTGCAGTTCGACAAGGCGATCACGCTGCTCAACACCGCCGGGGACGCCGGCAACGCCGACGCCCAGTATCTGCTCGGGCTCATGTACTTGAACGGCGTGGGCCTCGTGGCCGATCCGGCCCGCGGGCGCACGTTGCTGCAGAGCGCCGCTGAACACGGACAGGGCGCGGCGGCCTACGTGCTTGCCGGTGAATTGGCGCGCGACCGCGACGCCACGCCGGAATCGTCGCGGCAATGGCTGGAGCGCTCGGCGAAGATCGGCTACTACCGCGCGGTCGAGGCATTGAAATCAGGCCGGCCGCTGCTCGATCGCGAGTCGGTGGGTGCCTCCGATCCCACGCTGCTCACGCCGTGGGTAATCGACTGCGTACGCAAGAACGATGCGGCCGAACTGCGCCGGCTCGGGCCCGTGACGGCGTCAGTGCGCGATGAATTCGGCCGCGGTGCGCTGTCGCATGCGGCGGCGGCCGGCACGCTCGCCGCTGCCAGGGTGCTGCTGGAATTGGGCGCCGACGTACGCGCGGTCGATCAAGCGGGAACCACGGCGCTGATGATTGCCGCCGCGGGATCGGATCCCGCGATGGTCGATCTGTTGCTGCAGCATGGGGCCGATCCGCAATCGGTGGATGCGGAGCAGCGCACTGCGCTGTTCTATGCGGCCCGCGCCAATCGCGCGGCCAATGTCGGCGTGCTGCATCGCGCCGGAGCGTTGCTCGATGCGAAGGACACGCGCGGCTACAACCCGCTCGATGCGGCGCTCGTCGTCGATGCCGATGAGGCCGCCGCACAGCTGCGCTCGGTGGGCCTGCGCGCGAACCGGGTCACGATCGATCCGGGGCGGCAGAGCGGCAAATTCGATGCCGCACACCCGGGTGACATCTATCGGGGCTGGCCGCCGCTGGCGCTCGCCGTATCCCGCAACGACGCGACGGCCGTGCAGCAGCTGCTGGCGGCGGGCGGCGACGTCAATCTGCGCCTGCCGCAGGGCGATTCGCTGCTCCAGGTCGCTGCCGATGCACGCGCCCTACAGACACTGGCGCTGCTGCTGGCACGCGGCGCCGATGCGCTCGTTCCGGATCACTCGGGCCACACCGCGCTGTGGCTCGCCGCGACGCGCAACGACGTCGAAGTGGTCAAGGCGCTGCTCGGAGCCGGCGTGCCGCCCGATGCTGATGCAGCGGCGGAACAGACCCCGCTGCTCGCCGCGCTACGCGCAACCCACCCGGACGTGGCGCAGCTGCTGCTTGCCGCGGGCGCGAATGCGGAAGCCACCGACGCGCAGGGCCGCACGCCGCTGATGCTGGCCTGCGCCGGCGGCGAGGTGGGGCTCGTGAAGCTGCTGCTCGAGCGCCACGTGAAAACCGACACCGAGGATCATGAGCGGCGCACGGCGGTCTTGTATGCGGCTGCCTTCGGTTCGCGCGCCGAGGTGGAACTGCTGCTGGCTGCCGGCGCAAATCCGAAGGTGGCGGATACGCGCAGCAGCACGGCGCTGCACGCCGCGGCCGCTCAGGCAAATGCGGATGTGCTGATCCCACTGCTGGCGGCCGATCTCACCGTCAATCGGCGCAACGCCGGCGGCGAGACCCCGCTGATGATCGCCGCCGCCACGGGCCACATGGAGGTCGTGCAGGCACTGCTCGCGCGCTCGCCGGAATTGAATCTTCAGAACCAGGCCGGCGACACGGCGCTGATCACCGCAAGCCGCGGCGGCTACACCGCCATCTGCCGCCTGTTGCTCGCCGCCGGCGCCGACAAGGGACTGCGGAACAGTGCCGGCGTCTCGGCCGGCGACGTCGCCGCGGGCCGCGGCTTTGCGTCGATCGTCAAGGAGTTGGCCGGGAACGGCTAGTAGGCGTAGAACGGGCCGGTATAGGCGCCGCTCACCTTCTGGTCGATCCCGATATAGATCTTGCGGCCGTAGAAAAACGGCATGCCCCAGACAAAGTTGGTCGCTCCACCGCCGCCGGCGAGGCCCGCGAATGCGGCCGCACCAGCCACGAATGTATTCGGGTCCTGGACCGCAAAATTCACCGTGTTGGTGGCATTGTTTGCGCCCACTCCGGTGTTGACCGCGAACACGTTCAGCGGCGCCACGGTGGGGCAGTAGTCGCCGACGAAGCTTCCCGTCGAGCATGCCGGGATGGTTGTGTCATTGAACACGTAATCGTCGGTCCCCGAGTCGATCAATGCAGGCAACACTGTCGAGCCGCCGTTGTAGGTCGCCGTAAAGTCGCCCCCCGCATTCGCACCCAACACCGTGAGGCCGGTCGCGGGCAGTGCGTTGTCTGCCTGCGTGCCGAGCCCAAAGGTCAATTCGCCCTGAAGCGTGGCGTCGCCATTGGCATTGACCAGGTTCGCCATGCTGATGCTGAGGCCGTTGTTGTCGACCGCAAACGCGGCGACGGGGTTCGTGACCTGATCAGCGAGCGCCACGTTCTCCGCGGTGCACGCGCCGGCGGCAGTGCAGCCGTAGTACACCGGCAGCGGCGAGGCGGCATTGACGCAGGCCGCGCCGCAGTCTTGCGCGAAAACCCCCACGCCGAGCACGCCATTGGCGCCAAAGCCTGCGACCGTGTTGATCAGCGTGCCGTTGGCGCCGCAAGTTGTCGGCGGTGGCGCACCGGCATTGGTGTCATCCATGATCTGCACCGGCAATTTGCTGGCCACTTCTCCCGCCAAGGTGACGTCGGCCAAGGCCACCGGTCCCCAGGTTTGGCCGCCGCCGAAGGTTTCGCATTCTTCGATCGTGTTGCCGCGCGTGTCGGTTTCTGCACTGAGAGTCACGGTGTTCGCCGCCAGCACGGACCGGACCAAGCGCAGGCCCCAGGATCCGGTGTCGAGCAGCACGTGATCGACGTTGGCGCATTGAGTCGTGCTGCCGGGAACGCATACCCGCACGGTGGCATAGGCGTGATTGACCGCGCCGGGCGCAGCGGCCGGCCCCGAATCGACCGTCACCGTCATGGTGTTGACCACGGTCGGCGGCGGCGTGGCGCTGGTCGGTGCCGAGCTGTTGCTGCCGAGACAAGCGCTGAGCACGCCTGCGGTGGCCATGATGGCGGCAAGGCGGGGAATGCGATGGGACTGCAGCATGGACGAAAGGTCAGCGCAAATTCGCCGGCGACGCAGCGGCGGGGAGCAGCAACGGTAGATAGGCCCGGCCGCTATAGGCGCGCATGTGTCCGCCGGATTCGACCACCAACGTGGAGGAAGCCAGCCGCAGTGAGCGATGCGTACCCGGGTGCCTGAGCGCGCTCAATTGCTGGGCGTAGTTGTCGAAGCTCGCGCCGAGCAGCGCTCGCAAATCCGGTACCACCGGGCCGTTCCAGGCCACGGCAAAGACGACGCCGTTCCGATTCAGGAACTCGCGCACGCGTACGCCGCTGTCGTTCGTGATCTCTTGAATCTCGTATTGTTGCAGCAGAGTCGCGTGAGCCACGCCGTGCATATCGGCGGTGTCGGTCATGACGCTTTGCGCATCGCCGCCGAGCGCCGCGTGCGCACTTTCGGCGGGCAGCGCGATACCGCCGAACACCAACAACCACAGAACATGTGTGGCGAAACGCTGCACCATGGCTTCAAGTGTGCAACACATTGACTTGGCGAGTCACTGTCGTTGGCCTGCGACAGGGAAGCTGATTCATGCAGCGAAAAGCGGTACCATCGGTAGCTCGCGATTGCTCGCTGGGCGGCCCCAAGCCGAACGCAAGGGCCACTTGACAGAATATGGGCTATTTGTGACGCACGTCACAATCATCGCCGAAACTGGTTTGGACCCCCCTGTCACATGCCAAGTCTTGCCTATTGACGCCTTGCACCTTCCGTGGGCGTGCATTTACACTTCCTCACACTTGTAAAACTTGCATATCAGGGAGCTGAACGTCGGATTTTGGCTGGCCACGATGACTCGACTCAGCAACGGACCGGGAGAAGATTGATGCAAGTTGGACTGGAAAAGCGACCCTGTGCAGTGTTCGATGGAGCTGCGAAGCCGCCCATCCGGCTGGTCTTGGTCGAGGACCACGCCATCCTGCGCGAGGGTCTGAAAGCCCTCATCGAACTCGAAGCCGATTTCCAGGTCATCGGCGAATTCCCCTCCGTCGACGAGAGCTTGGACGGCATTCGCGATTTGCAGCCTGATCTCGTGATCACTGACCTCGCGATGCCCGGGCGCTCGGGAATCGAATTGCTCGGCGAGATCCGCAAACTGTCGCCGCGGACGCGAAAATTGGTGCTGACTGCGCACGAGAACGAAGAGTACATCCGCGCTGCGCTGAACGCGGGCGCCGACGGCTACGTCCTGAAGGATGCGAACAGCGCCGAGCTCAACCTGGCCATCCGCACGGTGTCGATCGGCCAGCAATTCCTCTGCAAGGCCATTGCCAGCAAGATTCTGATGGGCTACCTGTCCGGCGATCAGCGACCGTCCTGTCCGCCCGTCACCCAAGCCATCACCGGCCGCGAGCGCGAGGTGCTGACACGCATTGCACTCGGCAATTCGAACAAGCTGATCGCGCGCGAGCTGGGCGTGAGTCCGAAGACCGTCGAGAAGCACCGCTCGAATCTGATGCGCAAATTGCAGCTGCACAACGCGGCTGCCATCACCATGTTTGCGATTCGCAATGGCATGACCGGCAGCGAGCCCTTTGGCGATCGTGGCCCGACACGTCTGCAGCCGCTCGCCTCGACCGCCTGAAGGCAACGTCGCACCAATATCCCCACGCTTCTAACGTGCCTTAAGATATTCAACACGCGTTGAGTGTCCGCCCGCGACGCTCGACCCGCGTGCGCCCGCCTATCTCTACAAGCTGACTTGACGTAACGTCGGTCGCGCCGCGCGCCGCTGTGCCGCCGCGACGCAGCCTACGCTTTTTCCCTACCTCGCCCCTACGCACCCTTACCCATCCTTCGGAAGGGATCCGCCGAATCGTCAGCGATTTGAATTCCCGCGACTATGCCACCCCACGGAGAGCGCAGTACTTCGCGGTACTTCCGGCGCAGGAACACGGGATGGAATCAGGACAACGGATGCGACGCACACAGATTTTCGGCGCATTGGCCTTGGGTGCAGTGACGTTCGCGGCCAACGCGGGCGGCGCTCCGAGCGCGGAGGACCACGAGCATCATCTCGCGGCGGCGCGCCCGACGGCGGCGCCCGAGACGGCCGCGGCCGCGAGCCGTACCACCGCCAACTATTCGATCCCCGACATTCGGCTCGTCCGCCAGGACGGCGCACTCGTCAATCTGCGCGCGGAACTCAGCGACGATCGCCCCGTCGTGTTGGCGTTCATCTACACCAGCTGTTCGACCGTGTGCCCGTTGACCAGCCACACGCTGTCGGAACTACAGTCGAAACTTGGCCCGGACCGCGACCGCGTGCACCTCGTGTCGATCTCGATCGATCCCGAGCAGGACACTCCCGCGCGGCTGCGGGAATACGCAAAGACATACGACGCCGGACCCGAATGGCAGCACTACACCGGCACGCGCGCTGCAAGCGAGGCGGCGCAGCGCGCCTTCGATGTCTATCGGGGCGCCAAGATGGATCACTCGCCCGCGACCCTGATTCGGCCCGCCCCCGGCGCTCCTTGGGTTCGCATCGGCGGCTTCGCGACCGCGGGCCAGCTGTATGCGGAGCTGCCGCACCCGATTGCCGTTTCAACCAAAACAAACTCTTCGACAACCACTGTTTCGGGCGGAGTGATGCCTGCCCACGCGCCGATGGAGGATTCGACATGAAGAACGCTCGACACTTGGTCCGCCTATCATTCGCTTTCGGGCTGACGCTGTTCGCAGTCGGCGCCGAAGCGCAGCACTTCCGGGTGCAGTGCCCGGCCAATACCTCGCAGCACCCGGGCGCGGTGAGCTTGGACGCCGCAGGGCTGACGAGTGCCGCGGTGGCGACGGCAACCACGTCCACCATCAAGTGCCAACAGATCGCCGGCGGCGACGGCTACGCGACCATGGGCGACGGACAGCCCATCTATCTGTTCGGCTTCGGGCCGCTATCGGGTCTGCACGACATGTACAACGGCAGCCCGGGCACGCAGATCAATTCCGTGTTCAACACGACCTTGGGCGCCGATGGCACGTCGGGCGATACTGGAACCCCGAGCAATCTGGTCGGCATGCCGGACAACACCTTCGCGTTCAACGGTGCGATCGGCTTGACAAACGACGTCAACGTCGATCCCTGGACGGCGGGCTCCACCTACCTTGCCGGTGCGATCGTGCGCACAGGCGCGGGTTTGTACACGGCGGTCGCGGGCGGCATCGCGGGAACGAGCGCGCCGGCTTGCGTGACCGGCACGTGTTCCGACGGCCGGCTCAACTGGTCTTACACGAGTTCCCTGCTCGACGGCCACGTCGATCCGCGCGCGATCATGGATGTCGCCGTGATGAACGCCAATGCGCCGGCGCCGCTGATCGCGATCGACGAAGATGACGAATTGTTCCTGACGTTGACCAACGTCGGCATGATCATGCGGCCGGACCTGTTCGAACAGCACACGGTCCACTTCCACGGCTATCCCAACGCGGCATCCTTCTACGATGGCGTGCCGGACGCATCCATCGCCATCAGCATCGGCGGCAGTTTCACGTACTACTACCTCGCGCCGGATGCCGGAACCTATTTCTGGCATTGTCACATCGCACCGCCCGAGCATCTGCAGATGGGCATGGTGGGCCAGCTCTACGTGCGGCCGCGGCAGAATCGCGTGGCGATGGGCGCGTCGCTGTACACCGCGCTCGATCAGTGGGAAACGCCCGTGACGCTCAGTGACCCGAGCGCGGCCACGACCGCGGCCGCGCGCGCCGCCGCGTTCGCCGCCTACGAGCCGGTCCGCAAGCGCTGCGGCTCGGACATCATGTGCACTTCGCCCATTCCGGCGAGCAACACCGTTGCGCGCGCGCCGACGGGCAACTACGCCTACAACGACGGCGACGGCTCGACGTACTACGACGTTGAATATCCGCTGCAGATTCACGGCTTCGATCCGAACTTCCACTTTGTCGGCATGACCTTCAATCCGGAGTCGTTCTCCGACATGAAGGACAAGTACTTCACGCTGAATGGCCGTAGCTATCCGGATACCGTGGGCGGGCACGTGTGCGTGGACGGCGACACGCTGCAGGCGTGCGCGGCCCCGGTGCCGGTCGGCACCGTGGTGGCCGGCCCGATGCAGACGCAGTCCTCCGACGGCACCATGCACTCATCGCAACCGCTGCCGAGCGTGATCAACATTCCCGTGAACGGCAAGGCGCTGCTGCGCATTTCCGACCTCGATGTCACGGAATACCAGACGCTCGCGTCGCTCGGCATACCGATGAAGGTCATCGGATTGAACGCGCGCCTGCTGCGCGACATGGCGGGCAACAACCTCGCTTACAACACGAACTCGATCACGCTGGCGGGCGGCGAGTCGATCGACGTGATCCTGGATGCGACCGGCTTTGCGAAGGGCCAGAAATTTTACCTGTACACCCCCCAACTCGATCATCTCGCGAACGATGCCGAGAACTTCGGCGGCTTGATGACCGAGGTCAACATCTGCGGTTCGGTCGATCCGACCACCAAAGTCTGCGGAACTTAGGAGAGCAGCAATGCGAGGCATGAACAAGAATATTCTGCTCGGGCAGTTCCTGCGTGGCGCGACGGTCACGCTGGGATCTTTGCTCGCCCTGTCCGCCATGGCGGCTGCACCCGGCATCGTCGGCTCGTCGACGCTCGGGACGCCCGGGACATCCACATTCAACCTGGATGCGGGCCCGACGTCCATCACTCAGCCGGACGGCACGGTGGTTTATGCGTGGGGCTACGGATGCACCTCGGCGCCGTTGAGCTTCGCACCGGCAGCAATTGCCGGCGCCAATTGCCCCCTGGCGCAGCTGCCCGGACCCACCCTGATCGTCACGCAAGGTGATGTGGTGACGGTGACGCTCACCAACAATCTGCCCGCCGCCGCCGGCAATACCTCGATTCTTTTCCCGGGTTTTCAAGTAGCGAGTTCCGGCGGCTCACCGGGCCTATTGGCCCAGGAGGCACCGAATGCCACGGCCACCTGCGCCACTGCGCCTTGCAATACGGTGACCTACACGTTCACGGCCGCCACGCCCGGGACTCACGCTTACTACAGCGGCACTCAGGGCGATCTGCAGATCGAGATGGGATTGTCCGGTGCGCTGATCGTGCTGCCGAAGAATCAGCAGACAGTAGGCGCAGACGGATCGCACTGCACGCCGCTCAAGCAAGATGCCGCCAAGAATTATCACGGCGAAGGCGAGTTCCGCCTGGCGACGTCCGCGTACAACCATCCTGCCAGCTGCTACGACCGCGAGTATCTTTTCCAATTCACAGAGATGGACGGAAGCATCCACCTGCAGGCGCAGCAGCAGGTGCTCGCCGACCAGGCGAAGGCGGCGACCGGAACAGGGTGCACGAGTCCCACCGGCTGCCTCGTCGTTCCGATCGAGCCCTACGTCGCCAATTATTTCATGATCAACGGCCGCTCCATGCCCGACGACATGGATGCCAACTACGCCTCGCAGTACCCGAGCCAGCCTTACAACGGCAATCCGCACATGCACCCGGGCGAATTGACCTTGCTGCGGATCATCGGGCAGGGCCGGCTGCAGCATCCCTTCCATGAGCACGCGAACCACGTGCGCGTGCTGGCACGGGACGGCAATTTGCTGGTCGCCCAGAATGATCCCAAGTGCACGTCGATCACCGACCCAGTCGCCTACACCAACTGCGCCGCTCCCGCGGGTCCGCTGATGTTCACCACCACGACCACGCCGGGCCTCGCGATGGATGGCATTTTCTATTGGACCGGCCGTGGTTTGAACTGGGACGTGTTCGGTCACGGCTATGCCGGCGACAAGACTCCTTGCATCCCCGACGCGAACGGCTACTACACGAAGGACCCGACCGCTCCGAATTACTACGAGTGGTGCGGCGATCACACCAAGGCCCTCGAGGTGCATCCCTTCGGACAGGTGGCGAGCGGCGGTCCCGCCACGCTGCCGGATCCGACCATCGTGGTGAACGGCCTGTGGTACTCGGGCAGCCCGTACCTCGGCTCCGAAGCGAACATCCGCGCAGTCGGTTCGACGCCGCTGCCGGTCGTTGGTACCTCCGCGAATTCGCCGACGAACGAGGCGGGATACGCCTACATGTGGCACTCGCACAACGAGCGCGAGATCACCACGAACAACATCTTCCCGGGCGGCATGATGATGATGATGTTGATCGATGCACGTAGTTTCGTGATCGACGAATCGAATTGATATTCAGGAGAATTGCGATGCGAACCATTACAACTAACGCAAGCCGTCTCTACTCGGGCCTGGCTGCTTCGATTCTCCTGCTGGCGAGCGGCGCGTCCCTCGCTCAGTCTGTCGTCGGCCTCACGGCGGCGCCAACGAGCACGACGCTGCCCGATGGGCAGGTGGTGCCGATGTGGGGATATACCTGCAGCAGCACTGCGACGTCGGCAACCTGCGTGGCTGCGAACCCGAGCGCGGGCGCGACCTGGTCGCCGGTGGTCATCACCGTGCCTTATGCCGGGCCGGCTACCAGCCTTACCATCAATCTGACCAACAACCTTTCGTTCGGGACGAGCAGCATCCCCACATCGCTGATGATCGTCGGTCAAGTGGGCGGCGGCCTCGGCTCCGGCGGCACCACAACCGCAAGTCCGGCGCATGCCGTACAACAGACCACCTGGCCTGTCGCTGCATCGGGTGCCACCAATCAGCCGGTAGCGCAACTGCCGCGCGTGCAATCGTTCGGTACGGAAGTCGCTGCCGTCGCTGCCGGATCGGCCATCGCCCCAACGGCCTTGGTCTGGAGCAAACTGCGTCCGGGCACCTACCTGATCGAGTCGGGTACGCACCCGTCGATCCAGGGGCCGATGGGCCTTTACGGCATTCTGGTCGTGACCACTCCGGCCAATGCCAATGGCGCCACGGCGCCGGCGTTCACGTATAACGCCTGCGCCAGCACGCCGCAGCCTGGCTGCGACAGCTACGATGCCAACGTTCCCGTACTGTTGAGCGAAATCGATCCGCTGCAAAATGCCTCCGTGGATGCCGCCGTTCGCACGGCCAATTTCTCCGAGACGCAACCTTGGAGCGGCCAACCCGGTGCCTGCGGCAATCCGCTCTCGCCGAACTTCAATACCTGCTATCCGCCGACCGTCAACTACAGCCCGCGCTACTATCTCTTCAACGGCGTGTCCTTCGACCGCACGAACCTCAAGGCTGCGACGGCGTCCGTGTTGAAGCCCGCCTCGGCCGGCGGCACGGTCGCGCCCGGCACCGGCACCGTACTGATCAACTTCGTCAACGCCGGTTCGCACATGCACGTGCCGTCGGTAGTTGGTCTGCCCCTGACCCTGGTCGCAGAAGACGGCAATCCCATTCCCGGTCTACCGCGCGTGCAGAACGAAGTGTTTTTGTCCGCGGGCAAGACGTACGACGTCCTGGTCAAGCCTGCGCAGAGCAACGGCGCCTACACCGCGGCCACCTACCCGATCTTTGACCGCGCGCTGAGCTTGTCGACCAACAACCAGCGCGACGGCGGCATGCAGGCGTATGTCCAGGTGGCCGGCGGCGCTGCCTCCGGCGTTGGCTCATCGGCTTCCGGCTCAACTGTGAGCGGCGTCAGCGCCAAGACTTACTATTGCGTGGCTGGGACGACACTTGCTGTCACGGATCCCGCCAAGGGCGTCCTCGGCGGCTCAGTGGGGGCCAATGGTGCGGCGCTGGTCGGACCCCCGGCGCTGCCTGCCGGCGGCACGCTCAGCTTCCAGTCGAACGGCACCTTCACCTACACACCGCCGGCGGCGGGTCCCTGCGGCGGAACATTCGCATTCAGCGTGAACAATGGCGCGCCCCACACCGCGACGATCGCCGAATGCGATCAGAGCGCCCAAGGGACGAACTGCAAGATCACCAGCGCACCGGTCGTGAACAACGACACCTTCACAGCCACCAATGCCAAGTTCCTTTCAATCAACTCGCCGGGCGTGTTGCTCAACGACGTCGATCCGAGCGGCTTGCCGCTCAAGGTCGATCTGAGCACTTTGCAAAACGTATCGAACGGCTTGACGCTCAAACTCAATCCGGACGGTTCTTTCCAGGCCACGGCAAATGGCGCCGGCACCTATACGTTTCAGTACAACGTCAAGAACGAGCAGCAGACCGGCGGATCGCTGATCGGCACGACCAATGGAACTCCCGCAACGGTTACGTTGAATTTCCCGGCCGGCTCGGGCCTCAAGGTCACGCTCCTCGACGACAAACATCCGACGGATCCCAGTTTCAATATTACCGATTACCGCTGGATCATCGAGGAAGACAACACCTTCTGGACCGATCCGAAGTGCCAGATCAATGCCAACCCGCGTCCCAACGATTCCTATGGACGCCCGTGCCCTGCGCTGCCGGTGGAGTCCATCGGCTACAATTTCCATACGTCGAATATGACTGTCGTGGCGATGGGGTGCGTCGGCAGCCTGTCGTGCGAAAGTGGGCAAACGATTCAAGGTGTGCCGACGGTGTGCGATATCGGCAACGGCGTGTGCCGCTCCGACCCGACTGCACCGGGGTATGCGACGCAACGGGTACCGTTGACCCCGGATCAAGTCAAACTCGATCCGAACAAGCACTACTTCATTTCCGTGCTGCCGGGCGATGCGATCAATCCGACGATTGCCGGCGCGGGCGGCCCGGTGACCGCGTCGAACGGCGTGACCCGCCAGTTCGATCCGGCTCTCGATTGTCCGACCGCGGCTTTCTACGCGACCGATGGGTCCGGCACGTGCGGCCACAATATGGGCGGACACCAGATTCCGCCGCAATTCGACAACAACCACAATGCCGTCGCTCCCGCGGTGACCATCGCGCTCGCCGAGACGCCATTGCCCACGGCACAAATCTCAGTCTTTGTGTATGAAGACGATTACCCGCTCAACGGTGAGAACGACGCCGGCGGCGGCGTCGACATTCTGGCCCCAAACGAAGCGGGCCTCGGCAGTTTCCAAATCGTGTTGCTCGACCAGGGTGGCCAGTTCGGCGACGCCAACGGCCAGGCGACCTACGACATGTTCAACATGCCGCTCAGCAATTCGCTGGCGGGGACGCTCGACCCCAGCACGAAACTGAATGCGTGCCCGTTAACGTCCAATCCCGACGGCATCGTCGGCATGATCGTGACCTGCCCCGAATACGAGTCGGACGGCAAGACCAAGTCGCCGCTCGCCGGTCAGGCGGTGATCAGAAATCTCTATCCGGGCCTCTATGAGCCTGCCGCCGCCCCGGCGGCCGACCGCATTGCCCGCGGCGAGGAGTGGCTGCAGACCAATACCCTCGACGGCGGCAAGCCGCATGAGGCATTCGTGCGGCCGGGCGAGCCCTCCTACTTCCAGGAGTTTGGTCCCGGCGGCTTCCACGTGCAGATCGGATTCGCCAATCCGAAGATCATCAATGACCGGCGCACGAACAGCGCGGGCACGGGCCTTTGCGATCCTGTCTCGGGCGGGGGCGGCGGACTGGTCTGCAATTCCAGCCTCTCCGGCCAAGTCCACGGGGATCACATGTCGCGCACGCCGGACGAGCGCACCTATGACACGGGCAGTTACGACGCATTCGCGTTCTCGCATTGCTACGTGTCCATCGGCATTCCCGATCAGCAGGACTTCGCGTTCGCGAAGTGCGATGCGCAAGGCAACTTTTCGTTCACCGGTCTGCCGGACGGCGTCTACAAGATGGCCGTGTTCGACCAGTGGAACGACATCATGCTGGACGGTTTGATCGCCGCGGTCACGGTCAGCGGCAATACCGTCGTGCAGCCGACGGTGATTCAGTGGCGCACCAACATTTACACGCGCACTTATCTCGACCTGAACGGCAACGGAATCCCGGATCGCGATCCCGCCACCGGCGCCGATCTCGAGCCGGGCTTGGGCCTTTTGTCCATGGACGTTCGCTACCGCGACGGCAGCATGGGCTTCCAGGCGCAGACGGATTTGAACGGCTACGCCGCCAACAACGAAGTCTTCCCGTACATGAATTGGCTGGTGGTTCAGCCCGACACCACGCGCTTCAAGATGACCGGCATTCACGTCATCTATGACGGCGGCGGACCCGACGATTGTTCCGCCGCAGCGATTGCCGCCGCAGGCACTTCGTATGCGCCAAAATGCTCTCACTCGGCCGCCCACCTCGCCGGCACCCTCGAGCGTAACTCCTTGCCGGCAGCTCTGCGCATCCCGGGCGCCGTGTACTGCACCGACGCCGATTGCAGTCTGCCCGTCGACTCGATCAAGAACGGCACCTACTACGCGGGCAAGACCGGCAACTCGGGTCCGATTCCGTCGGGCAGCAACTTCCTCTCAACCGGCCGCATCGATCCGCCCTGGATGACCACGGAAGGCTGGCAGGGCCTGCTCGGGCAACACAATTTCATCGACTTCGGCATGAAGCCCTACAAGGCGGCGACCGCGACGACGCCGGCAGAGAACGGCGGTATCAGCGGCATCGTGGTGTACGCGTCGACGCGGCCCTTCGACGATCCGCAGCTGCTGTTTCAGAACGCGTGGGAGCCTCTGGTCCCCAATGTGCAGGTCAATCTCTATCAGGAGACAACCAACGCCGACGGCTTCACCACGCTGACGCTGGTCGATTCGACGCTGACTTCGAGCTGGGACAAGTGGGCCCAAGGCTTCCGCACCGACGGAACGGGAACCGGCACCTTGTTGCAGAACACGGACGGCACCACGAACCAGGGGACCGGCGTCTCCAACAACGGCTACATCACGAACATGAA
This sequence comes from uncultured Gammaproteobacteria bacterium, assembly GCA_963818075.1. Classification (GTDB taxonomy): domain Bacteria; phylum Pseudomonadota; class Gammaproteobacteria; order Steroidobacterales; family Steroidobacteraceae; genus Bog-1198. The sequence continues at coordinate 168,784 of CAWFQX010000004.1, forward strand.
CTGCCCGGGCCAAGACCCGACGAGCCCCTTCTTCCAGACGCTGCAGGGCAGCAAGATGTGGCTGGATACGGCCGACGTCAATGGCGTCAAGAAAACGCTTGCCTACGACTCGCAGTTCAAGTGCTTTGACGGCTGGTCGGTGATGAACCAGATTCAACCGGCACCCTATGACGGCAAGTATCAATTCCCCAGCGTAACGGATCGCGACCCGGTGACCGGCCGACCGTCCGGCACGGGCCGCTTGAACGGTACCGCGACGCCGATCGCGGGCACGAACTGCGCCATCTGCATCAATAACCCGGACGATGGCAATCCGATGCTGCCCGCCGGCAAGTACGTGGTCGAGGTGGTCGTTCCGTCCGGCTGGGAACTCGTCAAAGAAGAAGACAAGAACATTCTGATGGGCGACATCTTCATTGCCCCGGTCACGCAGCAGTTCGCCGGACTCGGCAACGTATTCATCCTGCCGGACCAGGCGGCCATGAACGCGTACTACAACGCGAACAACGCCCAAAATCCGACCACCAACCTGGGCTCGATCAACGTGCCGCTCTCGGACTTCGCGATGAATGTCGATCAAGTCTGGCCCTGCGTAGGTCAGACTCGCGTCGTGCCGGATTACCTGAGCCTGTTCCCCGGCGTCCAGCAGGTCGCGCCGTTCGCGGGCGCGTCGCGTCCCCTGTGTGATCGCAAGGAAGTGGTGCTGGCCGATCAGATGTCGGCGAATACCAAGTTCTTCATTTACACGAAGAACCCCATCGCCGGGAAGTTCACCGGCATGATGACGAACGACATGGCTTCGGAGTTCGATCCGTTCTCGCCGCAGTTCGGCGAGAAATTCGGTGCCGCCAACCTGCCGGTCAACATGCGCGACTTCATGGGCACGGAAATGAGCCGCGTGTATGGCGACCAGTGGGGTGTCTATAACGGCATGTACTTCTCGACTTGGGAAGTCAATCCGCCGAACCCGACCGGCTATGCGCCGCAGATGTCGATCGCCTGCATGAACGATCCGGGTCCGATACTCGACACCAATCTGTATTTGCCCGGCGGCACTGCGCCGAATCCGACCTATGGCCAGATGATCGTCGATCCGGCCTACAACCCGGCCTACAGCAACTTCTGCTACGAGCAGATGTTCATGCCCGGCATGACGAACTATATGGATACGCCCGTGACTCCGGTCATGGCGTTCGCCGATCACTACAATCTGCCCGACGCGGAATTCCCGAACGGCACGCCGATGGTGAAGCGCGCCGATTTCTTGACCAATGGCGTCACGGGCGCAGGCAGCACCTACGGCACGGGCAACGGCCCGTGGTCGCCGACCTTGACTGCCCCGCTGACCATCACGGCCGTGGGTGACTTGGCGGTGCAGAATCCGCAGTACACCGGTCCGTCGGGTGCGGTCGCGCCGTACAACGCGAAGACGGTGATTCGCCACTATGGCTTCGGTACGCAATGCGCCGCGCTCTCGAGCAGCTGTGCAGCGGTGTCGGGTGTCACCATCGGCGGTGTGCAGGCCACGGTGCAGAATTGGTCCGATACCAGCATCACCGTCGCCCTGCCGAGCGGAGCGAAGGTTCCGACCTGCATGGCGCAACAACACCAGGCTGCCTCACAGTGCGGCGAGCTGGTGATTACCGCCGGCAACGGCAAGACCTCGATCAGCGGGATCACCGTGACCATCGGCGGCAAGAAGCCCAAGCTGGTCACCAAATCCAGTCCGGTCACCACCACGTTCGGGGAGTTCTTTCCGAATCCGCTGCAGACGGCCATCGACAACGCTTCTCCCGGCGATTTGTTGATCGTGGATGCGGGTTCTTACAGCGAGAACCTGATCATGTGGAAGCCCGTGCGCCTGCAGGGCGTTGGCGCAGCGTCGGTCATCATCAATGGCGACGCTCAGCCGGCGGGCAAGATGGATCCATGGCGTCGTCGCGTGGACTGCCTGTTCGGTCTGACCCTCCAGGGATGGACCAACGCCGGCAACAGCGGCTTCGACGCGCCTGGCGGCTACACCTGCCCGTCCAACATGTTCTTCCGGGCCGACCGGCTGCCTTTCGAAGGGTTCGTGGGTTGGGACGCAGCCAGCAACGGCAACTTGGCGCAGGTGCTGCAGGAGCCGTCGCTGATGGGCGCTTATGAGGGTGCCGGCGTGACGGTCGTCGGCCGCGGCATTCGTCAGCCGAACGCCTCGGACCTCTGGGGGCAGGGCGGCGGCGCCGGCACCTACGTCGACGGCAGCGTGTATCTCACCGCTTCGAACCGGGACTGCGGTTCGGCAACCACCAATGCGACGCCGAACGCCACCGACTACGGCACGGGCAACTTCAATTGCAACCCGTCGGGTGTCGATGGCGTCACCGTGACGAATAGTTCCCAAGGCGGCGGCGGCATTTACCTGCACGGCTGGAACAACAACTTCCAGATCGCCAATGATCGCATCGTGGCGAACGCGGGCACGCTCTCGGGCGGCATCAACATCGGCAACGGCGAGTCGCCGCCGGTGTCCACGCTCGACAACACGATCTGCGGCAATACGGGTGCCAACCCGGCGCCACTCTGCCCGCCGATCCCGCGCGGCACGGCGGTGGGCGCGGCCATCCCCTCTGCGCTTCAGACCAACGTGCACGTTCATCACAACCAGGTCATCGACAATGCGTCGATCGGCGATGCGTTGTTCTCCGGTTCGCCGGCGGGCGCGGGTGGCATCACCATCAGCGCCGGATCGGATGAATACGAGGTCGACCATAACTGGGTGGCCGCAAATCTGACCTCGAGCGACGGCGGGGGCATCGCGCATATGGGCGTCAGCTTCAACGGCTATATCCATAACAACCTGGTGCTGTTCAACGAGGCCAACAACCCAACGCTGGCGGTCGATGGCGGCGGCATCATCGTCATGGGCGCACAGCAGGACCGCACGCTGGTCAATACCGGCACCGAGTGCGGCGGTACCCAGGACCTCGATTGCCCGCCGGGTATTGGCGATGGCACAGGCCCGGGCCTGGTGATCGATTCGAACCTGATCCTCGGCAACAGCGCCGCGTACGGCAGCGGCGGCGGCGTGAGACTGCGCCAGGTCAACGGCACGGAAGTGGAAGCATTCCCGAGGCAACCGGGCCAGTGGTACGGCATCACCGTGACGAACAACATCATCGTCAACAACGTCGCGGGCTGGGACGGCGGCGGCGTGTCAATCCAGGACTCGTTCAAGACCACTGTGATCAACAACACCATTGCGTCCAATGACACGACCGCCTCGGCCGGCGTGCTGTTCAAGACTCTGGGTGCGATCGATCAGGCATCGCCGCCGCCGGGGTGCCTGCCCACGCCGGATCCCTCGCAGCCGCAGAATCCGGGCTGCCTCGATCCGAACGCGCCGCATATTCCGCAGCCGGCCGGGTTGGTGACCATGCAGAACACGCCGAATATGACCGCCGGCCTGACGGGCTACTTCTCGGACGAGGTTGGCGCCGTAGTTCAGACCGGTTCGGTGGTGTGCCCAGCCGGTTTCGGTTACGGCGACGCCAATGACACGCAGAAGTCGCGGACCAACGGTCGTTGTATCCTCGTCAGCTTGCCGAAGCTCGCCAACGACATGTTCTGGCAGAACCGCGCGTTCCACGTCGAAATGGTGGATCAAAACGGAGTTCCGCTCGCCAACCAGGGCAGCAGCACGCCCAACGGCACGGGCCTGCAATCGCAGCAGAACATCATTGCGCTTTTGCCGGAGTTCACGCAGACGGCGACCGGACAGTGCATCGATCCGACCGGTCTCAAGAACTCGGACGGCAGCGCGCTGCAGCTCTACTGGGATGTCGGTGTGCGTATGGACACGCTGCCCAACGTCAACGGCCACGCCCTGATGTTCAACTCGGCCACGGTCTCGACCAGCTACAATTTGGAGGGGGCGGCTTACGTAACCGCGGTGTTCCATGTGGCCGGAGTTTCGGTGGTTGCAGGCGGCAGCGGCTACGTCGCAGGGGACGCAGTCACCTTCGCCGCGCCGCCTTCTGCAACCGGCTCGGGCGCCAGCGGCACCGTGAGTGCGGTGGATGTCAATGGTGCGATCACCGCCATTACAGTGACCGCGGGGGGCAGCCAGTACAGCTTGCCGCCGATCGTCAACGTCACCAGTGCGGCTGGCACGGGAGCTTTGCTCAACGCAACGCTGAATGCGGGGACGCTGACCGGCGTCACCGTCACCGATGTGGGCGGTACCTATACAAGCGCTCCCACGGTGACGATCGATCCGCCGCCGGCGGGCGGCACCCAAGCCACTGCCAAGGCCACCGAGGTGAATGGGCGCATCACGTCCATCACGCTGCTCAATAAAGGCAGCGGCTACACCACAGTTCCCAACCTCGTGTTGTCGGGGGGCGGCATTCAGCCGAATGTCGCAGACAATGGTGCGATAGGTCTCACGGCCACGAACTCGATCTTCAGCGATGCGCTGAATGCGGCTAACGTGTTCGGCGGCAACAACGTCGTGCCGACGGCGCCCGCGGGCGGCGCGGGTCTCCTCGTCGGGCAGTATTGCAACGGTGCGCGCGTGCCCCCGGAACAGTGCGGCACACAGCAGGGCGCGAACAACCAAGGCATGTGCCTGGGCTACTTCACTCCGGCCGGAATTTCGGAGAATGTGGGCGTTCCTCAGGTATTCCGCTTCCAGGGTATCTCGGCCACCGCCACGGTCGACGAGGGCAACAACTGGATCAACATGACCTACGGTCCCTTGACCCTCAGCCGGCCGACGGCGGCGCTGACAGGCGTCCCGCCAACTGCGCCGGAGCAGATGCTGGCGGTAGGAGCGGTTGGTGCGACCCAGGGTGCCTACTCGATTCCGGCCACCTCGGCGGCGGTCAACGCCGGCACCAACCAGGGCGCGCCAAGGACCGACTTCTTCGGCAACACTCGGCCGCTGACGGCTGGCAACCCCGCCGACATCGGTGCGGTTGAGTACCAGGCTGCCACGGCTGCGATTGCGAACGTGACGGGCGGACCGCTGGCCTTCGGGCCGGCCGTCGACGGGACGACGACCGCGAGCAAGACCCTCGTTCTGCACAATACCGGGACTGCGGCCCTGACCGGCATCAACATCGCGGTCAGTGCGCCGTTCGCGCTCGCGGCAAACGGCAACAACTGCGGTACCACGCTGGCGGCGGGCGCCAACTGCAACATCGCGGTGGTCTTCCAGCCCGTTGCGCCGGCAGGTGCTGCGACGGGGACGGTCACGATTACGGGCAGCGTCACGGTGACCGGTTCGCCGGTCGCTTTGAGCGGCACCGGGACGGCGCCGGTCATCACGGCTTCGATCAATCCGACCAGCCACGGCTTCGGCACCGCGACGCGTGGTACGACCGGTCAGCTCGAGATTTTCCTGATCACCAATACCGGCAACGCGCCGCTCACCGGAATCGGTAAGGGAACTTTGGGCGGTACCAATGCCGGCGACTGGTCCATCATGGCGGCCGCGTCGACCTGCGGCCCGCAGGGCGGGGGTCAGTTCATCGGCACGACCACGTTGCAGCCCGGATCGAGCTGCCTGGTAGTCGTGCAGTACCGGCCGCTGCGCAGCGACCCCACCGGTGCTCAGTCGGCCACGGTGTCGGTGACGGATGCGGCCGGAACCCAGACGGCGACGCTCACCGGGACGGCGAGATGAGGCATGGTGGGGGTGAGCGTGGCTAAGATCGCGAGGGGCGGCGTGTTGGCGGGGTGGCTCGGGTTGAGCGGGATGTGCTGCATCCCGCTGACCGTGCCGCCCGCTCAGGCTGCAGCGGCTGACGGCGCGGTGGCCGTCCCGCAGCGTGGCGCGCGCGCTGACGGAGCGGGCGGTCTCGAGCATCGCGTCAAGTACTTCTCGAAGGCGCTCGACCTCAGCGCAGCTCAACAGTCCGAGCTCAGAAAAATTCTGCTCGAACAACGGGAGTCGGTGCAGAAGATTTGGAGCGATCGGAACTTGTTGCCGGCGGAGCGGGCCCCCGCGACGCGCGCCGTGAACGAGCGAACCGGCGACAAGATCCGCGCGATTCTCAACGACGAACAAAAGAAGAAATACAACCCGGCCCCGGTCTCCACGACGCCTGAGCAAGGCGACAGGCGCAGTGTGGAGCAGTGGATGGAAGCGACGCGGCCTTGACCGCGATAGTGCGAGTGCGATGTCCCCTCACAGGAGAGGTTGTATGTTTCGAGTCAATCTGATGCGGGCGCTTGCGGCGGTCCTCGCGAGCGTCATGGCGAGCGGACTTCCCGCGGCGCCGCCTGTCGGAGCGGCAGCGCTCTGGAAATCAAACGTCGCGGCGCACACGGTCAAGGCCCTCAAACCATTGCCCACCCTGAAAGCTGGGAAGGCTCCGCCGATGGCTGACGGCGCCCCTATTTCGCCCTATGCCCGCGCTGCGGCCCAGCGCCGCGTGCGGCCTGGTCCACGGTTTGAAAAGGAACAACAGCGTAATGTCACCCAGCATGTTCAGTAAAAAGCCTTTGCAATTGATGCGGCCCGCGGCTGTCGCGAGCAGTTGCCTGGCAGCGCTGATCGCCTCCGCTGCGGCACCTCAGTCCATTCCTGAGGACAGCGCGGCGGTGCCCCCCGAAACCGCACCATCACAGACTGAGGCCGGCGCCGCGGCACCGCGGCCGCGCATGGGACTGATGATCCCGCTGACCCCTCCCCGCGGCCAGCCGACTGCGAAGACCACCGCCAAGACTGCCGCCAAGGGCGCCGTGAGCCACTCTCTTTACCAAAACACCAAGGCAACCGAGAAGGCGCAGCACTACTACGCGGAAGTGTGGGGCGTGGACAAGCTGCATGCCAATTACACGTCCTCGGGCAATCTCATTAAATTCAGCTACCGAGTGCTGCAGCCGAAACTGGCCAAGGCCTTGGGCGATCACGAGAACAACCCGGAGCTCATCGGCATTCGCAGCAACGCGGTATTGCACATACCGACGATGGAGAAAATCGGCCAGCTCCGGCAAATGAGCGCCGCGGAGGCCAACAAGCAGTATTGGATGGTTTTCTCCAACAAGGGCAGTTTGGTCAAACCCGGCGACGAGGTCAGCGTCATCATCGGAAGATTTCGCGCCGATGGATTGATCGTTGAATGAACTCAAGCCAAACCGAAGGAACACAAATCATGACCCGTTTTCCCGTGCTCGCCCGTTGTCTGGTAACGCTTGCCGCCTTCACGGCCGCCGCGACGAGCCACGCGCAGGCTACATTGAGCGCCGCGCAGATCGTCGATAAGAATATCGCCGCCCGCGGCGGCGTTGCTGCCTGGCACTCGGTCCAGAGCATGACCATGGAAGGTACGATGGAGGCCGGCGGAAAGGAGAACCACGCGCTGCCTTTCGTGATGAAGTTGAAGCGCGCACACAAGAGCCGCCTCGAGATCACTTTCAAGGATCAAACCTCGGTGCAGGTGTACGACGGCGCGCGCGGCTGGAAGATTCGGCCATTCCTCAACCGCAACGAGGTCGAACCGTTCACTGCTGCCGAGTCGAATGCGGCGGCGGCGACCGACGAGCTCGACGGGCCGCTGATCGACTATGCCGCGAAGGGCACCAAGGTTGCCCTCGTCGGCAACGAGCCGGTCGAAGGGCACCCCGCTTACAAGCTCAAACTGACGCTGCGCAGCGGCGCGCAACGCAACCTGTGGATCGACGCCGGCAGTTTTCTCGAGCTGAAGGCCGACGGCGCGCCGCGGGTGCTGGACGGTAAGCCACACGATGTCGCCATCTATTACCGCGACTACAAGTCCGAGCATGGATTGATGGTGCCGCACGTACTCGAGACCGCGGTGCAGGGCGTGAAAGAAACGCGCAAGATCGCAATCACCCGAGTCGCAATCAACGAGGCCCTGAGCGACCCGCTGTTCCAGAAGCCGCAGCTCGCGGCGGCCGTCACCCAGGCTCCGAAGCAACCGTAGCATGCGCCGCATCGTCCTTTCAGCGTTTGCTGCCATCATGATCGGCGGTGTCATGGGCGTTGCGCATGGCTCGACGCAAGCGTCCAAGGTGCAAGCGCCCAAGGCGCAGGCACCCGAGGCGCTTGCCAGCACCGCGGCCGAGGTCATCGAGCGCAACGTCAGGGCGCGCGGCGGACTCGAGGCGTGGCGCAAGGTGAATACCATGATGTGGCTCGGTCATCTCGAAAAGGGCGGACGAACCGACGGGCCGCATATTCCGTTCGTCATGCAGTTGGCGCGCCCAAACCATACCCGCTTCGAAATCAAGGAGCAGTTCAGCCAGTTCACACGCATCTTCGATGGCGAGCACGGCTGGAAAGTGCGGCCCGGCACCAATGGGTTGCCTGATATGAAAGCGTTTTCCAAAGGGGAGGTGGATTACGCGCGCGATGAGTTCGCGATCGACGGACCGCTCCTTGACTACAAGGCCAAGGGCGTGACCGCCGATCTCGATGGCATCGACGTGTTGGACGGCCGCAAGGCTTACCGGCTGTCGTTGAAGCTGGCCTCGGGAGCGCAGCGCAAGCTGTGGATCGACGTCGACTCGAACCTCGAGGTTCGCTATGACCGTCCGGCCACCAATCCGCTGGCGCCGGGTGCGCCGGTCTCTCTGTATTATGCCAACTATAAGGCGGTGGACGGATTGATGATTCCGAACAGCCTCGTGGTCAGCTCGGCGCCGAACACATCGGTGCGCGACTCTGGGGACAAATTGGTGATCGATCGGACGATCGTCAACCCGAAACTCGACGCTCAGGCATTCCTGCCGCCGCCTACCCCAATGCGGCGGGGCGGCAAGGTGCTCATCCCTGGCGACGGGACACCGGCGGGAGCGAGCGGCCGGCCGGGCCCATGAAGGGTTCACAGCTCGCGGCGCTGAGCGCCGTGCTGTGTGCCGTCCTGCTGGTTCTTCCCGCCCGCGGTTCCGATCCGCGCGCCGCGCCGGCGCCACGCGGGCGGTCGCATGCCGCGCCGTCACAATTTCCCGACTCTGCCGGCGGCGCGGCTATTTACCTGAATGGTGTGTTGGGATCGGGTCAAGCGCTGGTCGGTGCGCGCCAGGGGGGAGAGCCCCTGAGCGGCGCGCAGGCGGCCTGTGCCAACTGCCATCGGCACAGCGGACTCGGCAGTCAGGAGGCGCGCAGCGTCATCCCACCCATCACCGGACAATTCTTGTTCCATCCGCGCGCCGGCAGTCTCGAGCAGGTCGAGCTTCCGTATGTGCCGGGGGCTCGCACCGACCGGGAGCCTTACAGCAACGAGACGCTCGCCCGCGCGATTCGCGAGGGGGTGGATTCGGAGGGCCGCACCATGAGTTATCTGATGCCGCGCTACGCGCTCGGCGATGCGGATCTCGCGGCATTGATCACCCACCTACGCTCGCTGGATCGTCGGCGGGTTCCCGGAGTCTCCGACACCGAGCTGCACTTCGCCACCATCATCGCGCCGGATGCGGATCCCGTGAAGCGGCGCGGCATGCTCGACGTACTCGAGCACTTTTTTCAGGATCGCAACAATACGCAGCGTCTGCCGGCGGCGCAGAGCATGATGCCCTCGGGCAACACGGCCTATGTCAAGAACATGTTCAAGGTGACCCGGCGCTGGGTTTTGCACGTCTGGGAACTCACGGGACCTGCCTCCAGCTGGACTCTCCAGCTGCAAGAAAGATTCGCCGCGGAGCCGGTTTTCGCGGTGCTCTCGGGACTGGGCGGCGACAATTGGGATCCAGTGCAGCAGTTCTGCGAACAAAAGGCCGTACCCTGCCTGTTTCCTAACGTCGAACTGCCGCCGGCCGACGCCGAGCACGAGTTCTATTCGATTTATTTCTCGCGCGGCGTGCGGCTCGAGGCCGATCTCATCGGCCAGCAACTCGTCCAAGCTCGCGCCGAAGCGGCCAATAGCGCCGTTCCGGCGGTCAAGCAAGTGCGCCAGGTCTATCGACAGGGGGACATCGGCGAAGCCGCCGCCACGTCTCTGGCCGCGGCGGTCCAAACAGGCGGCCTGCGAGTCTCGAACCGCGCCCTCTCGGCAGGCGCCCCGGCGTCGGCCCTCGCGGCCGCGGTGCGTGATGTCCCGGGAGATCAGGCACTCGTGCTCTGGCTGCGGCCGCACGACCTTGCGGCACTGCCCGCAATGCCCGCGGCGCACGTGTTCCTGTCCGGAGTGATGGGCGACATCGATGCGAACCCGCTGCCCTCGTCTTGGCGAAATCAAGCGCACGTCGCCTATCCCTTCGATCTACCGGAGCTGCGCCGGGTGCGCGTCGATTATGCATTGGGCTGGTTTCGCATCCGGGGTATACCGTTGGTGGCCGAGCAGGTGCAGTCCGACACCTACCTGGCGTGCGGCTTGGCCTCCGAGACACTGAAGCACATGGTCGACACGTTCGTGCCGGATTACCTCATCGAGCGGTTGGAGGACACCGCGGAGCACCGGATCATGACCGGCTACTATCCGCATTTGACGCTGGGTCCTCACCAACGATTCGGATCCAAGGGAGGTTTTCTGGTGCACCTGGACGCCTCCAATGGGGCTCGGCCGATACCCGACGGTCCTTGGATGACCCCTTAACCCTAACGGTTCGAGGGCGGTGAGGCCGGCGGATTGCCGGCGGGGCGTCGGCCTTTGACGGCGTTGAGGTCCATGGGTGCTGCGGCCTCGATGTGCAGCAACTCCATCTCGTAGATCAGCAGTGCGCCGGGCGGGATCGTGGGGGGTGGGTTGGAGCCATAGGCCAAATCCGGCGGCACGAACAGCTGCCACTTGTCGCCTGGCTTCATCGCCAGAAATGCTTCCTGCCAGCCCTTGATGACGGAGTTGACGCGGAAGGTGGCGGGGCGGTCGTGAATGTCGGAGCGATCGATCTCCTTGCCGTCGGCAAGGCTGGCTCGGTAGCGCACGGTAACTTCATCGGTTGGCGCGGCGGTTTTCCCTTTGGCGTCGCCCGCGGCGAGCACCCGGTATTGAACACCGGAGGGCATGATCTTGACGCCGGATGCCTTGGCATTGCGCTCGAGAAATTTTCTTGCCTCGGCCCTATTCCTGTCCGCCAGCACCTCACGCGCGTCGTGCAGGAAGTGCAGCGCTGTTTCTCGCTCCGCCGGCGTGACCGCGCGGCCGCCGACCGAGTCCTTGAGTCCGCGAATGACCGCATCCATCGACAAAATGGGCACCACGCCGTTGTGCTCAAGCTGGCTGCCGAGCATAAGCCCGACGTCGTAGCTGCCTTCCTTGGACTGCACGGGAGCCGCCTTCGGCGGGGTGCCGGACGCCGCCGAAGGCGCCTTGGGCGGCGTGGCGTCGGGTGACGTTTCGGCAGCGCGCGCGCCCGGTAACCCGGAGGCGAGGGCAGCCAAAAGGACCCAGAGCGAAGCGTTGCGGGGGCGGTAAATCTGCATTACGGTGTCCTCTCGTCCCCGGCGGCAATGACCTGCCTAACGGCATCGATCAATTCCCGGGATTCAAATGGTTTGGTCAAGATAAAGTGCGCTCCGGCCTGCTTGGCGGCGGCGAGATAGGCGGTCGTGGTGATGGCGCCGGGCTGGTAGCTATTCGCATCGAAGTTGCCGCCGCCCGAGATCGCGACGATCCGCACCTGCGGAAATTCCCGCACCATGCGCGCGATCGCGTCGACGCCGCTGACCTTGGGCATGATGATGTCGGTGATCACAACGTCCGCCGGAGTTCGCTGCAGCTCGAGAAATGCATCGGTTGCATTGTCGATGATGCGCACCGAAAAGCCGGCGCGGTCGAGCACGCGCTTGATGCCGTCGCGCACGTCCGCCTCATCGTCGATCACCAGCACGCTAGGTCCCATATGAGTCCAGGGATTTGCCGGATGGAGCCGCTTCGGTGATTGCCGGAAACAAAATTCTGAAAGTCGTGCCCGCCCCGGGGGAAGTTTCAACGGATATGCCTGCACCGAAACTTTCCACGATTCCATGGACGACGGAAAGTCCGAGACCCGTGCCTTTGCCGACCGCGCGAGTTGTGAAAAAGGGCTCGAAGATGCGCTCCACCGTGGCCTGCTCCATGCCATGTCCGGTATCAGCCACCCAAAGTTCGACGCTCGGCGGCGCGTCGACGGTCGACGGCGATATGCGCAATCCCACGGTCAAGACGCCGGCCGTGCCTTGCATCGACTGATACGCATTGGTGCAAAGATTCATGACCAGATCCCCGGCGAGCGTGGCGTCGGCGCGCACCATGGGCACCTGCTCGGCAATTTCAGTGCGTATTTCGATGCTCGGCGGCGCGAGCGCCGAAAACAGCACCACGCTTTCGGCTACGACGTTGCGCAGGTCGAGCGGCGCCAGCTTGGTGTCGCCGAGCACGTGGCTGAAAGTCAGAATTTTTTGCACCACGTTCTTGGCGCGGCGCGCGGACGCCAATACCCGCTCCAGATCCGAATGCGACGCACTGCCCGGCGGTAAATCCTGCAGCGCGGTGTCGGTGAACAGGATGATGGGCACAAGGACGTTGTTGAATTCGTGCGCGATGCCGCCGGCCAGGGTACCCACCGTTTCCAGCCGTTGGCGATGCCGCAGCTGTTTTTGCAGCTCATCGCGCCGGGCCTCGGACAGCTCCTTTTCCCGGATCTTCTCCTGCAGGCGGTCGTTCACACCCACGAGCTCGCGCCGCATGGCCTCGAGATCCGCGGCAAGCTCGTGCAATTCTCGAATGCCGGTGTTGACGTGCAGGGCCTGGGCATAGTCGCCCGACGCGATGGAACGGGACACATCCTGCAGCCGGCGTATCGGGCGCGACAGTCGATTGCTCAAATACGACGCGATGCCGATCGCCACGCAGAGGTAGCCTGCCAGCAGCAGGAGCATGCGATTGAGCGCCAGTTGAATCCGCGCCAGGGTGGGCCGCTCGTCGAACCCCAGGCGCAATTCGGCGCTGCGGCCCGCGTGCACGATCGGCAACACGATGAAGTAGATATCGTCGCCGCCGTGCGCGAAGCGCATGTCCGGCTCGCGCGGAGCGGTGATCTCGGGCGGCCCGAGTTGGCTGCGGATGCTGTGAGCACCGTCGACCAACTCCGCGTAGCGGCTTTCGCCGTGGATGATCGCGAGATCCAGCAGATCCTCGGTGCGCACGGCGGAGTCGAGCGCGGCGCCCACCTCGAATTCATCGGCGAGCACGCGCGCGAAGGTTCGGGCGTGCTGCACGAACAAGTCTTCGTGGCTCTTGCGGATCACGTAGCCCACCCCGAAATACAATGCCGGCAATAGCACGAGATGCACCGCCACCACGACGCCGGTGACGAGGTTTGCGAATCTTGATCTCAGTTGTGCCATACGACGCGTAAAATCCGTACCCGGGTGTCGTGCGCGACGTCTCTCAGCCAAGCGTAGCTCACCGCGGTCGGATCGAGCGCGACGCTGCTGATCAACTGTGCGTTGCTGCGGTAAACCACCGGTTGCGTGCGGCCTTGCTTCAGAGACAGCTGCAGAACGTAGCGATCATAAGTGCTATCCGACATGGAGACGATGTTTTGCAGGAATATTTCCTTCAGCTGGCTGTCGGATTCGTTCAGGTACGGCCGCAGGCTGCTGCCATGCTGGGTAACGGTCAGGCCGAGGAACAATCGTCTCACCAGTGGAGAATCAAGCTGATCGACGTCGCTGTGGGCGCTGACGATCAGCACCAGTTCCTCGGCGGCGAAGGCCGGGGTGGCCGCGCCGAGCAGCAGCGCGAGAAAAGCGATCGCCGCGATTCTCTTCACGGAATTGCCGCTGACCACTGCAACCGGACTTCATTGCCGGGCTTCGTCAGGGAAACCACGTGGCTGATCTCGCAGGACAACGCCTGGCGCCGCGCATAATCCCAGCGCAGACCCGCGGTCTGCCGGCGCAGGGTGATGTCGAAGTCCAACGGATGGTCGTTGAACAGCGCGACGTAGTGGGAATCCTGCATGCGGGCAGAATCTTCCACGCGTCCATAGGCCGTCAGCCGACGCGGCAGCTGCCGCTCCGCCTGCACGTATCCCGAGAGGAAGCTTTCATCGGTATTGGGCCGATCGAGCGCAATGTCGACGTAATAGCCCGCGCCGATGATGCGCCACGCATCGACGCTCCAGTCGAAATACGCGCCGTAAATGCCGAGCGTGGCGTGGTTCGAGCGCAAGTTCGCCACCGCGAGCGGAGCCGTTACGTACAGCTGGTCATGGCCCCACAGAAGACCGGCGCTGCTGGTGCCGGCATAGTCGGGCAGATAGGCGAGCCGGCCCGTCAGGGACGAACCGTGCCGGCCTGGATTGTTGCCGACGAGGTCGATCGGCTCATTGCCGTCGCGCGTCATGGCGGGCCCGACGCCGATGCCGCTCGAGATCTGCAGGCCGGATTCGGCGCCGAGCGGGCGGCGCGATTCGACCAAGAGCCCGGTGATATGCTCCGGAATCAAACCCTCTTCATCTTCCCAGTTCTCGATTGCCGGCCGCGTGATCGAGGTCTGCAGGTAGCGGCCGTGATGGTGTTCGGTGTCCCAGGCACTCCCCGGTTGGTGAAACCGGCCCAGCCAAACCATGGTATCGGGGACCACTTCGTAGCCGACCTGGAAGCGCTCGAGGTCGTGTTCCTCGGGTGTGATGTAGTATTCACCGAAGACTCGAAAGTGGTCGTGAGTCAGCCCGTAGATGACGTCGGCGTCGACCCACGAATCCTCCTCGCGAGGATGCGGCTGGCTGTGTCCTGCGAGCGCCTCGGCGGCGACGAAAACCTCGAACTCGCTGGACGCGTGCTCGTGCTGGGCAAGGGCGGGCGCGGCAAGCGAGGTCAGCAGCGCCGCAAATACGGCGTCACGCCACGAATTAGGTATTCGAAACACTTCCGCGTAGCGCATATCGTCCCGGAGGCTTATTTTTCAGTGCCCAGGACGATAGCGAGGTTATCGTCAAAGTGCGAATCCAAAGCGCCGGCGCGAGACTTGGTCGGTGTTTTTAACGATCGTAGTAGACTGCCGCTTAATGCCGTCGCGAGGAAATACATGCTGAGTGTAGACATTGGTTCAAGGGCCCGGTGGTGCGCGGCGCTGGCGATGGCGGTGGTACTGTCGGCGCAAGGCGCGACTCACCCGCTCGAGGCGCTGGTCGACGCCGTCGTTCGCAAAGGCCCCGACGGTGAGCTGCCCGCCCACCTGTCTGCGGTGCTCGGTGTGAACGGGGTCAACCAGCGGGCGGCGGTTAAACAGGCCGTGGTGCGCGACGGCGCCAACGTACGAACGTTCAACGTCTGCACCGCCAATCGCAACGATCTCATCATTCTCACTTACAACGAACAGAGCCAATCGACTAAAGCCTACCTCGTGTCGACAACGGGGGCGCTGCGCAAGGCGGTTGATTACCACACGGGCGCCGCCGCCCACGAGCGATCACTGGCGGATGCCCGTGGCGACTTTGCGGCGGAACTCAAGTTTTGGACCGATTTCAGCACGCAGTCGAAGCTCGGGGGCGCGCACTGACTTTGACGCCGCGGCGGCCGCACAGGACGGCCAGGCTGCCCAAGAGCAGGGTGAGCGCGCTGGTTGCGGAGGCCGGGTCGATCTCCGGTGCCTTGACGCGGCTGATGGACACATCGTCTCCGACCACGATCTCGCTCTGCGATTGATAAACGCCGTCCGAGTAAGTTGTAAACTGCAGCACCAATTCGTCCGCCGAATTGGCGTTGCCGGGCTGCAAAGGGGCGTTCGACAGCGACGCATTCTTGTAGAGGTTGAGCGGCGTCGCACTGTCGGCCGAGGTCAGCAACAGAAACTCAGACGTCGTCCCGGTAAAACCGGCGGTATTGCCGCTGCTGTCCAACAGCCACCCGGTCGTGTAGAGGCCGCCGCTCTCGCTATTGTGGGCGACCACGATCTCACTGGTGTCGACGCCGAGGCTCACCGCGCCGAGGCCGATCGAGGCGTCCGCAGCCACCACCGCAGACGGGAACAGGTTGGCCCCCGGCGCATACGGGGAGCCGGGCGCGCTCGTGTCGACCGTAAAGTCCACAGTGAGCTTCTCGCCGATGGCGGCGGTTGAAAGAGCCCCCGGAAAGGTCACCCCATCGGCCTCGCTGATGATCCCGAAAGCTGCGTAAGTGACCTGGGCTGCGTGGCCCGGCGCCGCCGACAGTGCAGTGAGGAGGGCCGCCGAGAGAATTCCGATGCCGCGCTTGCTGATCATTCGAGTGTTTCCTTGCAGATCTTTGTGACGGACCATCTTTTGCCGGATGCGACTGTGTAGCAAGGCGATGTCGACATAAGCTATGGAGGGCAACCCCTGCGGTGAACACTGTAGTGGCCGGGGGCCATTACATAAGTGTCGGGAGGGTGTGAATGCCGCCACGGAAATTGCGGCCGCGCAAATGCCGGATGGCCATCAGGCCGGATCTGATGGCTTGCCGGCGGTCCGCGGACTGCCGTTCGTCAGCCGGCCGCCGTTTGCGGAAGTGCGGACGCCGATTCGTGGGAGCGTGCCGCCGCGCGCAGAAATCCCCGCGCGCAGCGCGCGAGCAATTCGTCGACAGGCTCCGGCAACTGCTTGAGAGCCTCCCCGAGGGTGGCGGCGCGCGTTCGTTGCGCCGACCTCGACGACCCGTCGAGCGGCCGGATCAGCGCCGTGCGCAGGATCTGCGCCGCGCGTTCGGCGCCAATTGCCGAAAAGGCCGCCGGCGAGGCGGGCAGGGCGCCCGCCGCGAGCGGCACATCGAGTTCGCCGGCGTTGGCGGCTGCCCAAATCTCGCAGGCCAGGAAGAATCGCCGTTCGAGCACGGAGAAGCCTGTCTCGCCGCGGGCGGCCCGCTCGAGGATCGACAGCAGTGCGGTGCTCGTGACCGGAAAGTGTCCGCTCCAGTGTCGATCGGCCTGATGATTGCTTATCATGGTCTAGGTGTGGATCTGCAGTCCATGAAATGGTTCGGCGACTACAGGATTTTCCGACAAGATTCAGGGTGACTACGGCATTACCCTACCTTTCAGCCGGAGCCGCGGCGCGTACAGTCGCCGGTATGGCACCCTGGGTCCGCTCTCTGATGATCGTCGCTACCATGGCCGTGCCGGCTTTCGCGCACGCCGACATTTTTGCGTTCACGGATGCCAATGGGGTGACGCACTTCAGCAATGTGCCGGCCGACTCGCGCTTCAAACTACTGATTGCGACCCCGCTCGAGCCCGGCACGCAACCTGCGCCCGCGCACGCCGTCAATTGGCTGGCGCGGTCCGCACAGTACGATCAGGCGATCTCCGGCGCCGCCAAAGCCGCGACCATCCAGGCGGCGCTGGTACGCGCGGTCATCGTGGTCGAGTCGGGGTTCAATCCGCACGCGGTGTCCAAAAAGGGGGCGGTCGGCTTGATGCAACTGCTGCCGGCGACCGCCAAGCGCTACGGGGTCAAGGACATCTATGATCCGGAACAGAATATTCGCGCCGGGGCGCACTATTTGAGCGATTTGCTGAATCGGTTCGGCAGCAATTTGGAACTTGCACTGGCCGCCTACAATGCCGGCGAGGACGCGGTCGAGCGCTACGGGCGGCACGTGCCGCCGTACCGCGAGACCATGAGCTACGTGCCGAGCGTCATGAAGGTCTATCAGCGGCTGATGGAACAGGCGCACGCGACCTGATGTGCTGCCCGATGGGCCCGGTGGCCCCCCAGGGCTGGGGCGCTAACGGCGCGCCGAGGTTATGTAAACCACGGCCACGGTAGGTGTTCTACCCATGGTGGGTGCGCGTCTACTTCGCGAATACTCTTGAGCACAGTCAGAAGTCTGGCGCTTGGAATCACACACATGGGTCAGCTCAGCGCGGGTGCGTCCTCGGTCTGTTTGATATTGCTGGTCGGGACTGCGGCGGCGGCTCCTGCCTCGTCGGAAGCGACGGCGGCCGCCGCAGCGCACGAGCATCACGCTCCCGATGCGAGCCGCGCGCTGCAGCGCTCGGAAGGCACGTACGTCGCGCCGCCGGTGAGTCTGGTGCGTGATGACGGCAAAACCGTGTCGCTGCCGGCCGAACTGGACGATGGCCGCCCGGTGGTGTTGAATTTCATCTACACCAGCTGCACCACGATCTGCCCCCTGAGCAGCCAGGTGTTCTCGCAATTTCAGCAAGGCCTGGGAGCTGATCATCAATCGGTCCATCTGGTGTCGATTTCCATCGATCCGGAACAGGATACGCCCGCGCGCCTGCACGCTTACGCGCAGCAATTCCATGCCGAAAAGGGCTGGGATCATTATTCCGGAACGGTGATCGCCAGCAATACCATTCAACGCGCGTTTGGCGCCTATCACGGCGATAAGATGAGCCACACCCCGCTCACCCTGATGCGTGCCGCTCCCGGAAAACCGTGGGTGCGTTTGGACGGCTTCGTGACCGCCGCCGATCTATTGACGGAACGCAAGCTGTGGCCGGACGCCGCGGGCCCGGCTCGCACCGCGAGCGCCGCGAGCGCCGTCAAGTAACACGCGCGGTCACTCGAGCACGCGCACGCTCAAGGCACGATCCACTCGCCATCCTTCGCCACGGACGTGCCCGAGGCATCCGTGAAGTGCACCATATAGCCGCCCTTCGAGGCAATGCGCTGTCCGGGCCCCAAGCTCAAGTGCGGATAGTAGCCATTGAGAATTCGCCCGCTCATCATGTTTTCGTATGTTTCGAGCAGGTAGTCGCGCACGAAATTACCCCACAACGCGCCCATCGATTCGGCAAGAATCACGCACGACAAGTACGTGTCGACCTGGGTCCGCTCGTCCGTCACCTTGATGCCCTGGGTCTTGAACCAGGTGAGCGGCCACGTCAAGCGCAGGCGCCGCTGCTCGGGCAGATCGAACGGATAGCTCAAGTGCGCCTTGGTGAGCCATTGAGCGGGCAGCGGCGCGTGCTCCAATCCACCCATGAGCCCCGACAGGTAAACGCCCGCAGGTGATCCGGTCGCGGGCAACTGACGCAGATCCTCGGGCCGCAGCCACAGGATCAGCGCATCTCCGGCAGCGGCGTGGGCGATCGCGGCGGCGAGCTGCGTCTTTCCGGCGCCGCGCTCGAGCGGATAATTCTCGACCCGCGTGGCGGCAGGCAGGGCCAGCGATTTCGCGGCGGCGGCACCGATGTCATCTGCGCGGTAGACCTGCACCACCCGCTGCGTGCCGGCCGGCAATCTTGCCGCCAGCAGCTTGGCCTCGAGCAGCACGCCGGCGGAGTAGTACACCGAATAGAAATCGCCGTCGTTGAGCACGGGTAAATCCACGTTCGGCAGCAGGCAAGGGATCTGCTCCTCTTCGCAGAAGCGATGCACCGGCGCCCAGGTGCGCCCGCCGATTCCCGACACCACCGCCATGACCGGTTCCGCGCGCAGTTTGGCGTGCAGCTGCGCTTCCCAGGTGTCGGGCGCACCGGTCAAGGTCCACGGATGCAGCTGCCAGCGGCGCAGCACGCGGTAATGAATGCGGCGCAGCGAATCGAGCGGCGGCGCCGCGCCGCGATAGTAGGCATCCTTGTTGTTGATGAAATGATTCAGCACTTCGAGCATGGCGCGCGCGCGCTCCGGGTCCGCGTCGGGCGTGACGATGGTGGCGAAGTGCACGGTGTCGGTCTCGACGCCCGGCGCGGGCCCGGGCGACAGTGTGCGTAGGTAATCGATGAGCGCCGCCATGGTGGCGTCGTCCAGGGCAAAGTGCGGCATCAACGGGCTCAAGGGCTTGCCGCTCGGGCCCAAGCCCGAGCGAATTGCGCGCGCCAGCGTCTCATCCGTGTAGCGCACCCGTTTGTACGCTGCCACCGCGAGCGGATTGGTTTCACCTTCCGGCGCCGGATGCTCGCCAGGATTGAACAAGTAGTGGCCGGTGATCGGTGGAATCACGATGCGGCCTTCCGCAACGCCGAGGCCGCTGCGCCGGTGGCAGCTGGCGCAGGCCGCATTCTTGCCCGTGACCTGTGCACCGCCTTCGCGCGCGCCGATCAGCGGCGCTCCGGACGGCAGTACGCCGTTGCGATACAAACTTCGAGCGCGCTGCATCTCGCCGGCCGATGCGGGCTGACTTGGCTCACTTGCGGTAGCGCTTGCGTACGAGGCCAAGGCCAGCAGCGCGAGCGCCACGTTGCGCACGCGAATTCCATGATCTTCCAGCCAAAGCGTCATATGCAAATTTCTCCCTGAAAATGCGTCCGGCCAAAGCATTGGCTGGCGCACCATGTCGCTCGAAGTGTAGCCGAGCAGCCGATGCGGTCGTGTGATCCGGGCCACACGCGAAATATGTCAAGACGTCATATTGTACGCCGGCACAGCGGCATATTCGGCGCCGGTGTGCACCCGGACCGATGTCGGCAAACCCTATAAATCCGAGCATTTTCTGCAAATCCTTGCCGCCGCAGCAGTGCTCAAAAAAGCCGCCGTCGCGGCGCCCCAGCCGCTCGTAGATGGGGTGATTCATACCCCCAAATACGGGGTTCCAGAAATTGTGCCCGGGCAACTTCTTGCGCATTGTGTACCGCACACCGAACCGAAGCTCCGCGACGCGAGTGCGTCAGCCTCGGGACGGGGCGGTCGACACGGAGTGGTGGCGGCAGGGATATCTTGAAAAAGGGAAGCATTTTTTGTCGTTCGAAAAAGCAAGAAGAACCGAGCTGTCATCGCAGAGCACCGAAACCACGGTGCGCTGCGCACTTTCCACTGCACGCATTTTGTCGTTGGGCGCCGCGCGCGTGCCGGCAGAACAATTAGTAGGACGGAGGCTGTATGTCTAGAGCAGGCGCCTTTCAGTACCGATGGATGACGATCCTTTCGGTGGTGATGTGTTGGTGGGCGCTGCCCGCCAGCGCGCAGAACTTCATGGTGCAATGTCCGCAGAATACTCTGTGGCACCCGGCGAATGCGGCGATTACGACGAATCCTTACGCGTCGTGGCCGAATCTCAGCAGCTCGGGCGAGCCCAAGTACACGGGACCCAAGGCCTACACCCCGCCGCTGAATTACACGAACCAAGTGCCGCTCTCGTACACGCTGAACGGCGGCTCGGTCAAGTGCCAGCAGATCTCCGGCGGCGACGGTTATATGACCGAAGCCGATGGCAACCAGACCTTCATGTTCGCATTCGGGCCGTTGAGCGGCCTGGACAAGATCCAGAAAGGCGGCGCCGGCACCGACTACCCGGACGAATTCCTCCAGCCTTATTGCAATGCCTCCGGTGTCTACAACAACGGTCAGCCCATCCCTTACGCGACGGGCCAGCCGAATCCCCTGGCTCCCAACTCCGTGTTGAAGTCGTGCAGTGCGAACGGCGCGGTGGGTTATCTGCCGCCCACCGGTTACAACCCAGCGATCGGCGTGTCCTCGCTGGTCGGCAATGGGACTCAAGTCACCAACTCCGCCGGGGTTGCCATATCCACCGGGGTTCAGGCCGTCATCATCTTTCCGAACGCCGATTATCCGACCGTAACTGAAGGTTCCGGGTACGCCGCGCCGCCGCTGGTGACCTTCGGACCGCCGGATTGCACGACCAATGGACAGGTCATTGCGGGCGTGTTGTGTACCGGGGCGCCATTCGTAACGGCGACCGCCACGGCGACCATCGGGTTGGGTTCGGTGATCGAGGTGGCCGTGGTCAATCCCGGCAGCGGCTATGTGAATGCGCCGTCGGTAACCTTCACCCCAACCACGCCGGTCAGCTACTCGATCCCGGGCACCGATCCGGCCGCGATCATGAACACCGGGGTGATGAACGGCAACATCCCGGCGCCGGAAATGGCGTTCGACGAGGACGATGAATTCTTCCTCACGCTGACCAATGTCGGCATGATCATGCGGCCCGACCTGTTCGAGCAGCACACGGTTCACTTCCACGGCTATCCGAACGCCTCGTCTTACTATGACGGCGTGCCGGATGCCTCGCTTGCCATCAATATTGGCGCCAGCTTCACCTATTACTACCTGGCTCCGGACGCCGGAACCTACTTCTGGCACTGCCACATCACGCCGCCCGAGCACCTGCAGATGGGCATGGTAGGACAGCTGTACGTGCGGCCGCGCCAGAATCGAGTGCCGACCAATACGGATCTCTACAACGCGGTTGCGGCCCCGGCGGGCACGGCGGTCACCTATGGTGACGGCACCGTTGGCTTGAGCCAGCAGAGCGACCTGCGCACCGCGTGCTACGCCAACGGCCAAAGCGAGCTCTACGACCCGACGATCAGCGGTACGGTTGCCGCGCCGACGGCCCCCACGGCGGACATCCTGTGCTCGGTGCCGGCACCGGCAGCGCCGCCTGTAACCCAGGCGCACACCCGGCACGTGGCGGGCTACAAGTACGTGTACAACGACGGCGACGGCTCGACCCGCTACAGCATCGACGTGCCCATCCAGATGCACGACTTCGATCCGAACTTCCATTTCGTGGGCATGACCTTCAACCCCGAGGGTTTCGCCGACATGAAGGGCAAGTACTTCCTGTTGAACGGCCGCAGCTATCCGGACACGGTGGCCGTGGCGACGAGCTCGGTGAACCCGGTTGCCAAATGGACGGGTGGATTGCCGGACGGCACCTCAAACCCCGACGTAGGCACGAGCGGTGCGTATGGCACCAATGCGATCTTTACGTCGGGCTCCGACGCCCAACAACGTCCCGAGCAGCCGATCTCGACGCTGGTGGTGCTGAGTCAGACCGGCGCGCCGGATGGTGGACCGCAAATCGCTGCGCTGCGCATGGTGAATCTGTCGGTGGAGCAATACCACACGTTCGCCTCGCTCAGCATGCCGCTGCACGTGATCGGCTGGAACGCCAAGATGCTGCGCGACCAAGCGGGCAACAACATGGACTACTACACCAATTCGATCACGATCGGCGGCGGCGAGTCGATGGACATGCTGCTCGATTCGTGCGCGATCCGCGGGCCCGCACCGACTTACCACTGCAACAGCCCGGTACCCGTGGGCACCTATTTCCTTTACGAGCCCAACCTCGATCATCTGTCGAACGACGCAGAGAACTTCGGCGGCCTGATGACCGAAGTGGTAGTCACGCCTTAGGAGAATGCAACGATGAGCCACTCCAACATAAAAAACTGCGGCGGATCGGCACGACGCGTGCTCGCCAAGCTGCTTGCCGGGACGGCGCTCGCCTGCGCCGCCGGTGCCGCCGTGGCGGCCGTACCGGGGATCACCGGCACGACCATCAACCTGCAGGCCAACCAGGGCTACAACTCGCAGCCTGACGGTATGCAGATCTACTCATGGGGCTACGGTTGCGCCGTCGGATTCAATCCGACATTTCTGCCCGCTTCGTTTGCAACCGCCGGCGTCCCGCAATTCTGTCCAGGGTCGACCGCGGGCGGCACTGCCAACATGCAGATGCCCGGCCCGACCATCATCGTCACCGAGGGCGCGGTCGTGACCGTGACGCTGACCAACAACCTGCCGCCGGCTGCGGGCAACACCTCGATCGTGTTCCCGGGATTCACGCAGAGTACGAGCAGCACCGTGCCCGGCAGCGTGACCGCCAGCGGCGGCACACCGGGACTGATGACCATGGAAGCGGCCCACGGCACCACGGTGACATATACATTGAACACGACCGGCAAGGCCGGTACGCACGCCTACTACAGCGGCACACAATCCGATCTGCAGGTCGAGATGGGAATGTACGGCGCGCTGGTGGTCTTGCCGTCAACTCCGGGGGTGCAACCCGGCAGCACCGCCAAGTCGCCCTGCGTGCCGTTGGGCCGACGCATCGAGGGAGGCCTCGAGTATCGCAACTCGCCCGCCGCCTATGATCATCCGGATACCTGCTACGACATCGAGTATCTCTGGCAATGGGGCGAGATCGACCCAGTCATCCACGCTCAAGCGCAGGCGCAAGTCGCCGCGACACCGACGTGCACAAATCCCCGGGGCTGCCTGGCGGTGATCACCGAGCCCTACCACCCGCGCTACTTCGTGATCAACGGGCGTTCGATGCCGGACGACATGGATCCGGATTATGCGCCCAACTATCCGGCGCAACCGTACAACGGCAACCCGCACATGCATCCGCTGGATCAAGTGCTGATTCGCACCATCGGACAGGGCCGCTGGGAACATCCGTTCCACGAGCACGCCAACCACGTGCGCATCCTGGCACGCGATGGCAACCTCATCCTGAGTCAAACCGACCAAACCAAGTTGGGGGGGCTCATGATGTTCAACACCGATACCTGGCCGGGTCAGGCGTTCGACGGCATCTTCTACTGGTCGGGCAAGGGACTGGCCTGGGACATCTACGCCCACACGCCGAAGCTCAACGACGGCACCACTCGGCCGAAGTGCACGGGGAGCTCCAGCATGCTCGGGACCTCGACGGCCTGTGAACCGATGTGCGTGGCGGACGCGAATGGCTACTTCACCAAGGCAAGCGGTGCGGTTGCGCCGGTGTTCGCCACGACTGCGCCATACGCGATCACTAATTCCACTGCGGCGTCGCTGAACTACGGCGAATGGTGCGCGGATCACGACCATCCGCTGGAAACCAATCCCGCCGGCCAAGTGGGCGTCGGCGGACCAGCGACGCTGCCCGACCCCTTGGTGGCAACCAACGGCCTGTGGTTCAACGGCACACCCTATTTGGGACCGGATGCGGTGAACCGCAGCCGCGGGCCGACGCCGCTGCCGCCCGGAGGGGCGCTGCAGAACGGACCGCTCGAATCAGGAATTTCCTTCATGTGGCACTCGCATAACGAGCGCGAGATCACGACCAACGATGTCTTTCCGGGCGGCATGCTGATGATGATGCTGGTCGATCCGCCGGTTTGGTACATCGACGAAACGCTGTGAGTTGGGAGCAGACTATGCGTACAACGAAGAATTTTTCACTGAGCACCGCGATCCTCGCCGGATCGGCTCTTCTCCTCACCGCGGGCATGGCCTCCGCTGCCGCGGTGGTCAATCTGACCGCCGTACGGCAGAGCGCCGTGACGCCGGACGGCAACATCATCCCGATGTGGGGCTGGTTTTGCGGCACCGGTGCGGGCGGTACTGGATTGCCTGCGAGCGGCGGGGCCACCTGCACTCAAACCAATGGCTCCCCGCAAACCCCAGGCGCCGGCGGCGGTGCGAGCACCATCTGGCAGCCGCCGCTCATCACCGTGCCGTACACGGCCAACACGGCGGGGATCAGCACCACCGCACTCTCGATCGTCCTTGGCAACAGACTGCCGGTGCCGACCTCGCTGACCATCGTCGGGCAACTGCCCTCCGCGGACCCGAACGGCGTGGGCCACCCAACTCGCGAGAGCGGTCGGCCGCAGCATCAGGCGCAGACTTCGACCACGTGGACCACGGTCGTCACCAATGCGCCCCCGTTCACGCCGCCGACTCAGGGCGCACGCGCGCAAGCGTTTTCGAAGGAGGCTGCGGCAGCCGGCTCTATTACATACACCTGGGGCTCTCTGACGCCCGGCACTTATCTGATTGAAACCGGATCGTATCCGTCGATTCAGGCACCCATGGGCCTGTACGGCGTGTTGGTGGTCACTCAGGCGCCCACCGGCGCGGGCACGACGTCCTTTGTCCCCGGAACCGCTTATCCGAGTCCGGCCGGTGCCTTGAATACCACCGGTGTCCCATATGACGCCGATGGCGTGCTGTTGATGAGCGAAATCGATGCCGTACAGAACCAGGCAGCGGACACCGCGGTGCGCACCGTCGGTTTCAGCCCGTTCACGACGTGGACCCCGGCTTGCTCGCCCAGCGGGCCGCCAGCGACCGCCAATACCTGCTATCCCCCGGCGGTCGACTACACGCCGACCTATTACATGATCAACGGCCACGCGTTCGATCAAACCAACCCGGCTTACTCGGCCCTGAATGTCGGGTCGAGCGACAAGACCGGCACGGTGCTATTGCGCTTCGTCAACGCGGGCCTGCGCATGCACATGCCCTCCGTGTACGGCTTGCAAATGGCGGAGATTGCCGACGACGGCCATCTGCAGCCCGACGTGCGCTTGGCGCTGACCAAGGGAACCACTCTCGCCACCTGCCCGAGCGGCAATACGCCCATTCTCGGCGGCTGCCCCAAGGTGCAAAACGACTGGTTCATGCCGGCCGGCAAGGTGCTCGATATCGCCGTGAAGCCTGCGGGCGCGAGCGGCGGCACCTATACGTCGGCTGCCTATCCGGCCTTCGACCGAGCCTTGTCCCTGTCGACCAACAACGAGCGCAACGGCGGCATGCAGGCCTACGTCCTGGTCAATGGCGGCACGGCGACCGTCAGCGCGACGACCGGCCTCACCAGCTTCAGCAATGTGTCGCTGGCCGGCGTGACGGTGACGGCACAAGCGAATCCGGACAAGTTCATTCTGCCGGCCAACAGCATCGCCCCCTTCACATTCAATGTGCTCGCCAACGACGTCGGCGTGACCAACGCCGTTCCGACGGGTGCGGCGGCATGCACCGCGACCGGCGGACTCCATCAGACCAATTGCCTGTACCCGAATGGCATGTACGTCTACGTGCCGACCGCCGCCAATACAGCACTCAGCTTCAGTTATTGCGGCAATGGCGCGACCACGGGTGCGACCTGCTCCACGGTGAATGTCGCCGCAGCCTCGCTGGGCACTGCGCCCACCCCGGGCACCACCGGCAAGCTCTTCGCCAGCCGCGTCAACACGCTGCTCAACGTCCAAGAGCCCGGTGTGCTGTTCACCGACAAGGATCCGACCGGCTACCGGCTCTACGCCAGCATTCAAAACACGGTTGCGTCGGCAGGCTCCAGTGGCGCGGCGCCACAGAACCCGAACTTGGGCGTGGCCGCTCCGCTCAACGTCGTCGAGGGCACTCCGCCCAATATCACCGGCGGTTGCGCGGTCACGCTGCAATCCAACGGCTCGTTTACCGCGTCGGAAGCCGTGCACGCGACGGGGAATACCTGCACGTTCCAGTACTACCTGGTCAATGCGCAGGGTACCGCGGCCGCCGCAGCGACCACTGTCACGGTGACCTTCCCGCCACCGAGCAATGTGAACATCAAGCTGCAGGATGCGAGTCCGGGCGTCAATCTGGCGATCACCGATTACAAGTGGGTCATCGAGCAAGATCTGACCTTCAAGATCGATCCGGCCTGCCAGATCAATGCGAG
Source organism: uncultured Gammaproteobacteria bacterium (assembly GCA_963818075.1). Taxonomy (GTDB): domain Bacteria; phylum Pseudomonadota; class Gammaproteobacteria; order Steroidobacterales; family Steroidobacteraceae; genus Bog-1198. The sequence goes on from CAWFQX010000004.1 coordinate 195,836, forward strand.
CACGAGCTCCGCGCCGCTCTTGGGATCGGACGGCAAGCCGTGTCCCAAAGTCGCGACCGGGGTTCCGCCGACGCTCGGTACCAACTTCCACACCAGCTACATGCCGGTGATCGCGAGCGGCTGCACCGGCCCGCAGAGCTGTGAGCGCGGCCAGAGCGTGTACAACCCGGTGACCGGCACGCACACGGCGGCGGTCTGTAACCACGGCGTCTGCCTGCCCAGCACCACCGGATATCTGCCGGAGTCCTTCCCCCAGGATGTGCAGCTGAACGCCTTCGAGCCCGACGGCGTCACGCCGGCGCGCTACTACATCTCGATCCTGCCGGGCGATGCGGCCAACCCCGCGAACGTCGGTGCCAATGGATACGCGGGTCCCTTCGATCAACCTACGTGCGAAACCATGCTGGAGTCCGCGACGACGGCGCAGGGTATCACCGTGCCGGCTTGCGGACACACCATGAGCGGCGCAAGTATCCCCGCGCCGACCTGCACCGGCACCGGCGCAGCGGCAGTCTGCACGTTCCCGACGACTGGCCCCGGGTCGGTGGCCGGATCGCCGCTCAACCCGATCATCATCCCGCTGCAACCGAACCCGCTGCTCACCGCGCAGCTGACGATTTTCGTGTTCGAGGACGACGCACCGCTCAATGGTGAGCACGACGTCGGCGGCAACAACAACGAGCCCGCGCTCGGTGGCTTCCAAGTCGAGTTGTGGGACGAGATGGCCCAAGCCGGTGACTTCACCGGGCAGATGACCTACGACATTTTCAACATGCCGTTGTCGAACTCGTTGAACGGCACCATTGACCCGCTGACCGGCCGCAACGCCTGCCCGGTTGGCGCCACTGCGCCCGACAACAGCGGCAACCCGAACCAGGTGGCCTCGGGCATGGTCATCATCTGCCCGCAATACGAGGACGACGGCGTCACACCGTCGCCCCTGGCCGGCAACGCGCTGATCAAGAACCTGATGCCGGGACGCTTCGGCGTCATCGTGCACCCCTCGGCCGCGCGCGAGGCCGCCGGCGAAGTCTGGTACCAGACCAACACGCTGGACGGCACGCACTTCTTGGACTCCTTCATCAAGGTGGGCGAACCCGCCTATTTCCAGGAATACGGTCCGGGTGGGTACCACGTGTTCATGGGCATGGCCAACCCGGCCGTGATCAATGCGCGCAAGGCTTCGTTCTGCAACGGTCCGCCGGCCGTGTCGTGCAACAACACCATCCAAGGCCAGGTGAGCAACCTGCACGAGAACCGTGCGCCGGACGAGACGCTGTTCGACAGCGGCGTGTTCCCGATCGGCGACGCCCGCAACTATCAGGCGTTCGCCCACACCACCTGCTGGGCATCGCTGGGTGATCCGGACGGTCTGACGTTCGCCTTCACCAATTGCGACGCCAACGGTAATTACACTTTCACCGGGATTCCCGACGGCAACTGGTCGCTGGTGGTCGGCGATCAGTGGAACGACTTGATCGTCGATGGCTCAGCGAAGCCGGTCGATGTCTGCACGGGCGCAACCTGTGTGGCGAAAACGCCGAATCCGTACCTGATCGATTCCTCGACGTTCTCCTGGCAGACGCACATTTGGACCAACGCGTTCATGGATTTGGACGGCAATGGCATTCAGGAACTCGACAAAGGCGAAGCGGGCTTGATTCAAGTGCCGATGCGGATACGGTTCCGCAACGGCCGCTTCAACAATACTCTGTTGACCGACGTCACCGGCCACGCCAATTTCAACGAGACCTTCCCGTTGTTCAACTGGTACGTGATCGAGTCGGATGACACGCGCTTCAAGAACACCGGCGTGCACGTGGTGTACGACTACGGCGGTCAGATCGATGGACCCTCGGGCACCAACTGCCTGGGCGCCGCTTCAGGCGGCAGCAGCAACCAGGCCAACTCGGCGGCGAGTCCCTGCGGCAATGGCAACGGCGGCTCCTACCAGGGCCTGTTGAACTCCAAAGAGGCCATCCCGCTGCCGGCGAACCTGCGCTACCCGGGATCGTATTACTGCCAATATGGCGACTGCTCGGAGCTGATCGGTACCACGGGCTTCCCAAGCGCAGGCTCGAGCCACACCGGCTCGACCGGCCGCGTCGACCCGGGCTCGGTCATCACCGAGGGCCTGCAAGGCTTCTTGAGTCAGACCGAAATTCTCGAGTGGGGCAAGATGCCCTACCTCGCCGGTGAGAACGGCGGCATTCGCGGCCACGTCGTGTACTCATCGACGCGTCCGTTCGACGATCCGACCATCCTGTTCCAGAACCTGTGGGAACCCTTGGTCCCGAACGTCACCATCAATTTGTACCAGGAGACCCCGGCGCCGGACGGCACGACCTTGCTGAAGCTGATAGACACCACGGTCACCAGCAGCTGGGACGCCTATGCCCAGGGCACGCGCTCTGGATTGGGCGGCACCACTCCCATCCCGAATCTGAATTGCGGCGGCCAGACCACGACCGATCCGTTCTTCAATTACACGCTGGCCGGCACTCCGCAGTTCCTGACTCCTACCGTGCCGCTGCCGAACAACAGCCAGTACAAGTGCTATGACGGCATGCACAACTTCAACCAAGTGCAACCCGCTCCGTACGACGGTTTGTATATCTTCCCCAGCGTGACCAACAACCCGGCGACGGGCGCGGTCGGCACGAATTGCACCGGCTGCATCGCCAATCCGAATGCGGGTCAAATCGCTTCGCCGGCCATGATCCTGCCGGCCGGCAAGTACGTAGTCGAGGTGGTGGTCCCGCCGGGCTACGAGCTCACCAAGGAAGAGGACAAGAACATCCTGATCGGGGATGCGTGGATCGGCTCGGCCGTCATCGGGAATCAGTTCACCGGGCTGGGCGACATCTTCATCGTGCCCGACCAGGCCTCGATCAATCAGAACAACATCAACGGGGTCTACAACCCGGCGATGAACAGCAACTATACCAACTCGTCTTATACGGGCCCGGTCACGGGCGGTGCGAACCCGTATACCAATTGCACTACGAACAACGGTTGCACGCCGGCCGGCAACAGCAGCCAGCCGACCGCGACCATGGGCCGCGACCAGTTCGGCGGCTTCGGACCAGGCGGACTGCTCACGCTCAACACGCCCTGCGTCGGCGAAGTGCGCGTGGTTCCGGACTACATGAGCATCTCGCCCGAGTCGGGCCAGGTGGCACCGTTCGCCGGTGCGTCTCGACCGCTGTGCGATCGAAAGGAAGTGACCCTGCAGGACCAGATGCAGACGCAGGCCGACTTCTTCGTCTGGACCAAGACGCCGGCCGCCACACACTACACCGGCTTCATCCTCGACGATTTCTCGTCCGAGTTCGACCAGTCCTCGCCCAGCTTCGGCGAGAAATTCGCGGTGCCGAACCTCAACGTCTCGCTGAAGGACTTCAACGGCGTCGAAGTGTCCCGCGTCTACTCCGACCAATGGGGTCTCTACAACGGCCTGCTGTTCTCGACCTGGGAAGTGAACCCGCCGAATCCGACCGGCTACTCGCCCGGCATGTACATCACCGAGATGAACAGCCCCGGGCCGATCTTCGCGCCGGCCTGCATCACTGCGCCCACCGCGACGGCGGCCGGGTTTCCGCTGGGTTGCGTGACCAATCAGACCAACCCGCCGACGGTCAAGATCACCGATCCGTATTTCAATCCGGGCTACAGCACGTTCGACTACGAGAACCCGTTCATGCCCGCCGACACGACGTACCTGGACACGCCGGTGATTCCGTTGATGGCGTTTGCCGAGGCGTACAACCCGCCTGACTGCGCCTACCCGGATGCGACCCCCGCGATCGCGAACGTGACCGCGCCGTTGGATCCGCTGAGCTTGAACGCGGCTTCCGCCGCGGGCACTTCTCCGTACTCCGGACCATGGGTGAGCATGAGCGGGCACTCGCTGGTGATCACCGCGCTGGGTGACCAGATCGAACCGAACTATGCTTATTCGGGACCGTCGACTTCGGTCGCGCCGTTCAACCAGAGAAGCATCACGCGCCACTATGGCTTTGGCGCGACCAAGGGTACCGTGACCATCGGCGGCGTGACCGCGACCACGACCGCGTGGACCGATACGTCAATTACGGTCACCGTGCCCCCGCTGACGGCAGCCCAGTCGACCTGCACCATCCCGCAACACGGGGTCGCGGGCACCACCTTGTGCGGACAGCTCGTGATCACGGCCGCGAACGGCAAGCACACGATCGATGCCGTGATGATCACCATCGGCGGCAAGAAGCCGACGTACATCGCCATGGAGAAGCTGAACGCCGACACGTTCGGCACCACGCAGCCGAACACGCTGCAGACGGCCATCGACAACGCCGCCTCGGGCGACCTCATCATCGTCGGCCCGGGCACCTACACCGAGATGCTGCAGATGTGGAAGCCGGTGCGCCTGCAAGGCGTGGCCGCGGCCACCACGATCATCAATGCCAATACGCAGCCCAACGGCAAGCTCGATCCGTGGCGCCGGCGCCTCAATTGCCTGTTCGGCCTAGGCTTGAGCGGCCAGCAAATGGGCGCGACGGTCACGACGTCAACCGCTGCCGGCCCGTCGAGCTATACCACCGTGTATGACCCGAACGGGGTGTACCAGTGCAACTTCGGCGACGTCAATGGCGGCACGCTCACGATACAGGCGGCGGTCGACCCGATCGAACTCGAGCCCATCATCGGCTGGGATTCGAACCTGAACGGCAACTTGTCGGAGCTTCTGCAGGAACCCACGCTGATGGGAGCCTACGAAGGCGCGGCCATTACCGTGCTCGCCAAGGGACTGGAGAATTACCAGTTCAGCGACGCGGCCACGGCTTGCGGCGCGGAAGGCAACGGCAGCTGCACGGTGCTCAACAACTGCCCGCTGTACTCGCGGACCAGCGCGCTCACCGGCGCGGTGACTTGCACGAACTTGTCCACCAGCCCCTCCGTGATCGGCGACTGCAACACGGGATCCGTTTTCTACCCAGGCAACTACCTGTGCAACCCGTCGCGCATCGACGGCTTCACGTTCAGCAATAGCTCGCAGGGCGGCGGCGCGGTGTTCGTGCATGGTTGGAACCACCACTTGGAGATCTCCAACAACCGGATGACGGGCAATGCCGGCACGCTGACCGGCGGCATTACGCTGGGCCAGCCGGAAGTCCCGGATCCGACCTATGTCACCACTGGCACCGGCGCCTCGGCGGTCACGACGGCAACGCCGCTGGGTATCGACCAGTACGTCAACATGCATAACAACTCGATCACGTTCAATTCCTCGTACGGCGACGAACTGAACTCGAACACGCCGGCCGCAGGCGGTGGTGTGACGGTCAATACTGGGTCCGATTACTACACGTTTGCTCATAACTTCGTGTGCGGAAACTTGAGCTCCGGCGATGGCGGCGGCATGACCGCCTTTGGCTTGAGCTTCGGCGGCAACATCAACCACAACGCGTTCCTGTTCAATCAGAGCACCAACCCGTCGCTGACCACGAATGGCGGCGGATTGATCATCGAGGGCAACGCGCCCGATGGAACGCTGGCCGAGAACAGCAACATCGACGTCGATGCCGGCCCGTCGCTGTCCGACGGTGTGGGTCCCGGGACCGTGGTCGACGCCAACTTGATGATGGGCAACACGGCCGAGGCCGGCGAGGGCGGCGGCCTGCGGCTGCAGAACATCAACGGCAACGAGGTCTTGGACAACCCGAACAATTCCAAGCAGTGGTACACGGTCGCGGTGACCAACAACATCATCGTGAACAACGTGGCCGGCTGGGAAGGCGGCGGTGTCTCGATCCAGGACGCCGTGGCGGTGGACTTCAGGAACAACACCGTGGTCTCGAACGACACGACCTCGACGGCCGGCGTGCTGTTCGACACCCTGGGTGCCCAGTTCGCCAACACGCCGCCGCCGAATTGCAACCCGGACACGGGTGCCGGCTGCACCAACCCGGTGACGACGTCAGTGCCGCTACCGGCCGGACTGGTCACGCATGCGCACAGCCTGCTGCTGAGCCCGGCGTTCACGAACCCGACGGTCACCTGCCCGAACGCGACTGCGGCCGGCTACACGCAGGGCACCTCGGCTGCAAATCCGAGCGACTGCACGCTGGTATCGAAGCCGGTGATCGCCAACGACATCATCTTCAACAACCGGCCGTTCTCCATGACCGTGGCGGGCAGCCCGGCGGTGGTGGTGTTGGCCCCGGCGCTGAGCCAATCGGCGGTACCGGCTGTCACCAACGGCGTGGTCACGGGCGGCACGGGCGCTTGCCCAGCCGGTGCACACACCTGGGACATTGGCGTGTACGGCGACACCAGCATTCTGGGCGGCAACCCGCACGGCTGGAAACTCAACCCGACCTACTCGATCCTGACCTCGCTGAGTGGTCCGGCAGGGGGGTACGGTGGGACGGGGTCGAACAACTTCGCAGGGCCGAGCGGCGGCAGCGGACTGTTCGTCAGCATGTACTGCAACGGCTCGCGCGTACCGCCGGAGATCTCGCCGACCATCTGCACCAGCAGCGCAGGCGGCAATCCCCTCAACGGGACACCGGGCTGCACCTACGCGGGAGCGTTGGGCATCACGGTTCCGCCGGGCGTACCGGACAACAATCCGTTCTACGCGAACTTGACGTTGACGCCGGCTGCCACGGTGGATGAGGGCAACAACTGGGTGAACATGTTCTACGGCCCATTGACCACGGTGAACCCGACCGTTGCGAGAACGGCTGCGAACTACAACACGCCGCTGGGTAACTACGCACCGGCCAATGCGACGGCGCTGCCGGTCGGCAAGATTCCTTGCAACACGACCACTCTGCCGGTGGCGACGGAGCCGACGCTGGGCAAGGACTTCTACGGCAACCCGCGACCGGATGCGGGGACTTGCACCGGCACCACGACGGTCGACATCGGTGCGATCGAGGTTCCGGCCAGCACCGGTGGCATTCTGCCTGCGGTGGTGCTGGCACCGGCCGCGGCGGCCTTCGGCAATGTGGCGGTAGGCTCGGCCAGCACCAAAGCGGTGACCGTGTCCAATCCGGGCAGCTCGCCGCTCGTCATCACTCAGTTGGTGGTGGTGGCGCCGGCGGGCGTCAATGCGAGTGACTACACGGTGAGCAATGGCACCTGCCCGATCGGCGGCGCGGGCCTGGCGGCCGGCGGCACTTGCACTGCCAAGGTGACGTTCACTCCGACCGGAGCGGGGCAGGTGGACGCCATCCTCAACGTCACGGTGGAGGCGAAGTAGTGGTGGCCAAGGGGCAGATGGCAGCGCTGCTCGCGGGATTGCTCGCGAGCAGCGTGTGGGCGGCGGCCACGCCTCCCGAACCGGCTTCGGTTCTCAAGGTTCTGGGGTCACCGGTCGGAGTACCGCACAGCCAGCGCGCCGCATGGTACTGGGCGGGGCGCTACGGGGTTGATCATCTTCAGGTGCGCACCGTGGCTTCGGGCTCGTCGCTGGAGTTCAAGTATCGTGTGCTGGATGCGCAAAAGGCCAAGAATCTGGCCGACAAGCGCGCCAACCCCTACATCATCGATTGGAAAAGCGGCGCCAAGCTGTCAGTGCCGCAGACGGAGCAGATCGGTCAGCTGCGCCAGGTATCCACTCAGGAGCCGGGGCGCGAATACTTCATGATATTCAACAATCCCGGCAAGATCGTAAAGCCGGGCGACCGGGTCGACGTTGTCGCCGGCGGATCCCGCCTCGAAGGGTTGATAGTCGAGAAGTAGCGCGCGTGGGTCGGGCCCGTGTCGTGCAACCCATTCAATTAAGGGAGCGAAGATGTTGAAGAGCTCAAAGATGTCAAAGTTATCACTGGTGAGTTACATCGCCTTGGGTCTTGCGGTTTGGTATGCCCCGGTGACGCTGGCCGTCACCGTCGTGCGCGACCCCACGGCTTCGCCGGTGGGCACGCGCCCCAAAGTTGCGCCAACTCCTGTTGCGCCGGCGCCGGTGCTGCCCAAGCTGACGGCCGCACAGATCGTCGACAAGAACGTCGCAGCGCGCGGCGGCCTCGCCAAGTGGCGGGCCGTGCAGTCGATGACGCTGTCGGGCAAGCTGGATGCCGGCGGCAAAGTGGATACGATGTTGCCGTATACGGCGCAGATGAAGCGGCCCAACAAGCAGCGGCTGGCGATCGAGTTTGCCGGCCAGACGGCGTTGCAGGTATTCGACGGGCAGAAGGGTTGGAAGCTGCGGCCCTACTTGAATCGCGCCGATCCGGAACCGTTCTCCGCGGAAGAACTGAGCAAGACCGAGGAAGGACAGGGCTTCGAGGGCCCGCTGATCGATTACGCGGCCAAGGGCAACAAGGTCGAACTGGAAGGCACGGAAACGGTCGAGAACAAGGCGACGTACCGTTTGAAAGTGACGAACAAGCAAGGGCATGCCAATCACATCTGGATCGATGGGGCGACGTTTCTCGAGGCCAAGATCGAAGGCCACCCGCGCCGGTTCGACGGCAAGGTTCGCTCCGTGGAGACCTACTTCAGCGACTACCAGAGCGTCGATGGTGTGTTGATTCCGTACGTGTCCGAGACGCGAGTTGTGGGCACGCGCTCGGCGCACAAGATGACGGTCGAGAAAGTTGCGCTCAACACCAAGCTGGATGATGCGTTGTTTGCCAAGCCAAGTCCGGCCGTGCTGCCGCCGGCACGCGTTTTCACGGTTGCTTCGACGGCGAGCACGACGAGCCCTGCTGCCAACGCGCCTGCGGCCGCGCCCGCCGCGGGGCAGAAGTCGCAAAAAACGACGGCCAGATAAGAGCCGTCCTCGACGCCGCGTGATTTGCGCGGCGTGACCTGACTGCGCACTGCATGCCGCGGCATGCAGTGCGCGCATTTTTTCACGCGAGTTCCATTCTGTCTCGAGCCGTAGGCAATCCCTGAATTGGGCGGCAGGTCACAGCGTTGTGGCCGCCGCCGGCGTACCATCGCGCGACCCATGATTGGCGGGCGCATGCCCAGGGAACCGGGGAGTATGGCAACGCGACACCTCAGCACGATTCGATATTGTCGCGCCGCATCGCTGGTGTGCGCGCTGGCTCTGGCGCAGGGGTTTGCCGTTCCTGCATCGCTCGCAGCCGACGACAAGGGCGACCAGGACGACCATAACCGCGTGCCCGCGCAAAAGACCTCGTTAGTGTCGCTGCCGCTGTCGGGCACCGGGGTCGAAGCCATCGTGACTTTTTCGAAGCCGTCACCAGAGCTCACTTCACGCCCGCCGAATACCAAGGTCAAGGCAGCCACGATCACCGTGTCTGTGAAGGGCAATGGGCCGCTCAAGCTGACCGCCGCGCCCACCATTACAAGAATTCTCGGCGACCCGAAGAGTAAGTTCCTGATCACCGGGGGCAGTTGCTCCGCGGGTAGGGAGATCGTCCCCGGCGAGACTTGCACGATTTCGGTCAAGTACGAGCCTGCGAATGAGGGAACCTCGACTGCACATGTGACGCTGACCGGCACGGGTGCCCGTGAAACGCAGCTGCACAGCGAGAGTTTCGAAAGTAATTAGCGGCAGCGGGCAGATCGTCGACGGATGGTATCGTCCGAAGGCCTCGTTGACTGTAGAGTCCCATTCCGTGTTGCGCGCTCTCACAGCCTTTGTAGCGGCATTGGTACTGGCCGGCATGGGCTCGCCGAATGCTTGGAGCAGACATGCGGCCGCGGCGCCGGCGCCGACCGTATCTGCGGCCGCCGAGGCAATCTATCGCCTGGGCATTCTCCCCGATGGCACACCATTGCGGGCCGAGCGCGACGGCACGCCGACCGTTGAGGGCGCCGGCGCAGCCTGCATCAACTGCCATAGGCGCAGCGGGTTCGGCATGATCGAAGGGCAGACCGTCGTCCCGCCCATCACCGGCAAGTATCTTTTCCGCAGTAGCGAAGGCCGGGACGCCGAAATGACCATGTCGCATCCCGTCGCCACGGCGGCGAATCGGGCAGCCTACACCGACGAGACTTTGGCCCGGGCACTGCGCGAAGGGGTGAGCCCCGAAGGGCGCAAGTTCGCCTTTCTGATGCCGCGCTTCGAGCTCGACGATTCGACCATGGCGCTGCTCACGGATTATCTGAAGCAATTGTCGCGCGGGCCGTTTCCGGGAGTCGGTGCCGATACGCTGCAATTTGCGACCATCGTCACGCCGGACGCGGACCCCATCGGGCGTCAGGCCATGCTCGGCGTGCTCGAACAATATTTCGGCCGCGATAACACCTTTTATCACGACGAGTCGCCGGCGCTACAGCCCTTGCACCGGAGCCAGGGCCATCCGCGTCATCATTGGCAGCTGCATGTCTGGACTCTCGAGGGGTCGCCTGAGACTTGGGAGACACAGCTGCACGAACGGCTGCATCGCGAGCCGGTGTTCGCGGTGATCTCCGGCATCGGCGGGGCGACCTGGGCGCCGGTGCATCACTTCTGCGAAAGCGAATCGATCCCCTGCTTGCTTCCCAACGTCGATCTCCCGGTCGTGGCGCAGCGGGATTTCTATCCGGTCTATTTTTCCAAGGGCGTCCTGCTCGAGGCCGAGCTGATTGCACGGGCGCTGCAAGAGCCAGCGCCGGCCGAGCGCGTCCACCGCCTGGTGCAGATCTATCGAATCGGCGACATCGGCGCCGACGCCGCGGCGGCGCTGCGGGGGCTGGCGACCAGCGCGGGGTTCGCGGCTGTGGACAAGCCGTTGCGCGACGGCGCCACCGCGGCGACGATCGCCAGGGCCCTCAAAGGGACCGCGGCCAAGGATGCGATCATCCTGTGGCTGCGGCCGGCGGAGCTCACGCAGTTGCGTGATGGACCGCCCGAAGGGGCGCCCGTGTTCCTGTCCGGGTTGATGGGCGGCCTCGAGCACGCGCCGCTGCCCGAAGCCTGGCGCGGCGCGACGCGGATGACTTACCCGTATGAATTGCCGAACCGCCGGGCTACGCTGCTCAACTATCCCATCGGCTGGTTCAAGGTCCATAACCTTCCCATCCTCGATGAGCGCACGCAGGTCAACACGTACATCGTCTGCAGCATCCTGGTCGACACCTTTGGGCAGATGCTCGACAATTTCGTGCGTGATTACTTGGTGGAGCGGCTCGAGGCCACGCTCGACTCCCGCTTGGTGGTGGGCTATTACTCGCGTTTGGGATTGGCGCCGGGCCAGCGCTTTGCGTCCAAAGGCGGGTACCTGGTGCGCTTCACCGGCCCCACCGGCATACAGATTGCCCCTACCAGTGACTGGGTGGTCCCGTGAGCTAAGCTTGACGCCACGCCCGTTCTTTGACAGTCAATAAGGTAAACAACCGTGAAATATATCGGCACGATGATTGCGATGTGCATGTCTATAGCGGCAATCGGCGCGCAACCGCCAACCCCGGCCACACCGGCACCCGCCCCTTCTGCAACAACACCTCAAGCCTCCGCCGTGCCCGCCGACCTCGACGCCGCCAGGGTTGTGGACGGCGAATTTGAGTCCACTGGGTTCAAGTTTCATTACCAGTTGCCCCCGGGGTGGAAGGCACTTGACGATGCCAAGCGGGTCGCTGCAAATCAGCAGCTTCGCGATCAGTATGCACACCCGGTGCATAACCCGAACATGCCGTCCAGCAAGAAGGCCTCGGCGCAGAGGAAAGCTGATCCAACGACTGCCGGCGCACCCAGTACCGCACCGACGCGCGTCGCGCCGGCCATACCCAATAACTTCAGCCTGATGGTGGCGAGTCCGAATGGCGTGGATTCGGTCGACAGCGCGGTTCTGCCGCGCATCAATATCTGGGCGAACCATCGAATCCCCAGCATCGATACCGCGAAGCAGCGTGCGCTCGTGCTGGAAACCCTGGGTCAGGTGGTGGTGCCGACGGCAGTGGTAAAAGTCGCTGGGCGGGATTTCGCGCGCGTGGAAGTGCTGCACGCCGGCGGCGGCCCATATCATTCTCTGTGGGTCACCGCGGCCGGCGACTACTTGATCGGCTTCGACGTGCGGGCCACCAGCGATGCGGAAATGCAGGCTCTCTTGGAGACCTTGAGGAGCGTGCGATTCGATTGAGGCTTGCGCGCAGTTACCGCGCGGTGGCCGCGCGACTTTCAGCGGACGGGTCTGCCGCCGCATCTGAGGGCGCGGTCGGCGGGGTAGGGCGCTTGAACACCAGCGTGACGAAACATCGCCCCGTCACCTCCATTTCCAGCAGCTGCGCATCGGCCGCGGTGCCGTGCCATACCGCGTGGACCGACCTCAAGCCGGGCTTCTCCTCGAGCGGCGCGGCCATCCGAGCCACTTCGGACTGGCGGATCCTCTGATAGGCCCGCTGGCACTCCGTGGTGCTGGCGTCTGGCAAGTTCGCCCGCAGCGTCACTCGCTCGAGTCCCTTGCCGGTCTGCGAGAAAGCAAAGGTCTGCGTCATCGCGATGCCGTTGATGGCCAACGTATTTTTGAGGTGCAGGGACTCGACGATGTCCGCGCGCGGCCTGCGCTTCGCGGGCAGCTTCTCGACGCTATCACCATAGGCCGACTCCACCTGCGCCTCGGTCATGCCCCAATCCACCAGTCCCCATCCATGGAGGGGTTCGGCGGCGACGGCCTCGAGGGCTGCAGCGGACAATATCAACATAAGCATGAGCTTGAGGAAGTGCATATCGCATTATATGCAGCGTTTCGGCGTTTGAAATCGCCCCCACTGCTACGGTGTTCTCCTACGTGTTCTCCCAGCCCCGACCCGGGTACAGTGCGGTCCATGGAAGTCCGCTCCAAGGCTGCCGGTTTTACTTATATCGGCCTGCTGGTGGCGATCGTGATCATTGGCGCCGCGCTGGCCGCGGTCGGCCAGGTCTGGTCGACCGCGGCGAAGCGCGAGCGCGAAGCCGAACTCTTGTACCGGGGCAACACCATCCGTAAGGCGATCGGGTCCTATGTCTTTGGTGCCGGTGGTAGCGGTCAGTATCCGCGAGAGCTCCAAGACATGGTGCAGGATGAGCGCTCGCCGCAAGCCATCCGCTACCTGCGCCGCGTCTATGAGGACCCGATGACCGGACAGGCGGACTGGACGCTGATTCGAGGGCCCGATGGGGGCATCATGGGCGTTGCCAGCAGTTCCAAGGGCACTCCGCTCAAGGTTAGGGGTTTCGATTCCGCGAACGAGTATTTCAAGGACGCCACGTGCTACTGCGATTGGCAGTTCATTTATGTACCGCCGCTGCGCAGGGGAGTGGGCGCCGCACCCAACCTGCTGGTGCCGAGCCCGCAGGTGCCGAGCCCCAAATTACCGACCCGCCGCTGAATTGACGCCGCGCCGCGCCCGCGGCCGCCGATGCCGGGGACTTCTACCGTGTTTTCCCAATTTTGTGCCGGGGGGCAACCGCGTAGAGTGCCCGGTATGCGCGCGCGCCACCGTCGGTTACTTGGCTTTACCCTGATCGAGATGGTCATCACGGTGGCCATCGTCGGGCTGCTGGCCACGGCGGCGATGCCGCTGGCGCAACTGGCAGTGCAGCGCAACAAAGAAACCGAGTTACGCTCGAGCTTGCGCGAGATTCGCAACGCCCTCGATGCATACAAACTCGCCAGCGATCAAGGGCGGGTGGAAACCAAATTGGGGGCGAGCGGTTACCCTGCGACACTGCAGACGCTGGTGGATGGCGTGGTGGATGCCCGCAGCGAAGCCCAGACGAAAATCTATTTCCTGCGGCGCATTCCCCGCGATCCTTTCTTCCCCGACACCACGGTTGCCGCGGCCGACAGCTGGGGATTGCGCAGCTACGCGAGTCCGCCGGATGCGCCGCAGCCGGGCGACGATGTGTATGACGTTTACGCGCTGACCAACGACAAGGGCATCAACGGGGTGCCGTATCGTGACTGGTAGAGGCAGGTTTTCCCCTAAAGGGTTTACCCTAAAACTGTGACGCAAGTCCCGTTTTCATGCCCGAAACTTGCAGAGACTATAGGGGTAACCCCCAACGTGCCCCTCGCGGCATCCAGAGGCATAACGATGGCGCATGACATGGTTAGCAGTTCAGCTAGCACTTCCGATGCAATTTGGCCCGACTTCGTCAGAAGCGTCCCGCGCTGCACGCGCCTCGTGGTCATCGACGACCATCCGGTAGTGCGCGAGGGTGTTTGCTCGCTGTTGTCGCTCGAAACCGATCTGACCATCGTCGGCGACGCCGGCGACATCGACGAGGCGATTGAACTCGTGCGCCAGCACTCGCCCGACCTGGTGCTGTGCGACCTGACCATGCCCGGCTGCACCGGCAGCTTTGCCGTGCGCAAGCTGTGCCGCGAGTGTCCGAACACGCGCGTCTTGGTGTTGACCGCACACGATTCGTTGGAATGCATTCGCGAATCGTTCAGCGCCGGTGCCATCGGCTACGTGCGCAAAGATGCCTTGCGGGCGGATTTGCTCGCGGCGGTGCGCCGCGCGGCCACCGGGACTCAGGCGACGTGCCGCGGCGTGGGCGACATCGTCATCAGAAATTGGCTGCACGAGGCGAGCGCGCCGCAGCCGGTCATGAGCGCGCCGCTCGACGCCGAGGACCGCCAGATCATTCGACTCATTGCTTTGGGCGTGCCTACCTGGCGGATCGCGGCCGATTTGGGACGCGGGGTCAAGGTGGTGGAAAAATATCGCGCCAATCTCATGCGGCGTCTGGACCTCGGCAGCACCGCGGCGGTTGCCCGCTTCGCGGTTCGTTGCAATCTCTTGTCCGATCAGGAAGTCGATCAATTGGTATCGGCCGAATAGCCCGTGCAGCGCATCCTGGTCGTCGATGACGAGGCTTACGTGCGGGAAGCGATGCAGCGCGTGCTGGGCTCCGGCTCCGTCACGGTGGCCGCCGCGCCCGACGCGGCCGCTGCGTTCGCACACTTGAACGAAGCGCCGACCGATCTCGTCATCATCGACGTGATTCTTCCGGATTTGGATGGAGTTTCCGCGATCAAGCAGATCCGCCGCGATCATCCGGAAGTGCGCATCATCGCGATCTCGGGCGGCGGAAATTTCGGACTGAAGGCGTATCTTCCCGAGGCGATCTCGACCAGCGCGTATCTTGCGGCGTGCACGACCGCAGGCGCCGACGGCGTACTCGCCAAACCGTTCGAAACGGCCGAGCTGCGCGCGCTGATCGAGCAAGTGCTGAGCGCCGAGCGCGCCTGAACCCCCCAAGTCCGCGCGCCGCCAAGTCCGCGACGCCCCCGAGTCCTCGGCGCCCCCGAGTCCGCCCCCCAGTCCAGAGGCGTCAGCTCGCCTGCGCGTCCTCGCGCTTCACCAAACCGTGGCGCAGCGCGAACATCGTCACCGCTGCGGTATTGTGCAGATTGAGCTTGCGCATCAAGTTGGAGCGGTGCTTTTCGATCGTCTTGACGGACAAACCCAGATCGCGCGCCGCGCGCTTGTTCGATTGACCGAGCGCAATGCGCGTGAGCACTTCGCGCTCGCGGCGCGTGATGAGATGCACCGGTGCCCGGTCGTCCTCGCCGTTCTTGCCGCCGGCCAGTCCCGACAGAATTCCCTTCGACAGCGCTTCGCAGAAATATCTCTTGCCGGCGCAGACGGCGTGCAATCCCTCGACCAATTCTGCGTGCGGGGAATCCTTGAGCACGAAACCGTTCGCGCCCGCCAGCATGGCATCGCGCAGACGCTGAATACTGTGCAGAACCGTGAGCACCAAGACCGGAACGTTGCTCTTGAGCATGCGCAGGTTCGCGATGAGATCGATCCCTGACTGATCCGCCAGTGCGATGTCGGTGATCACGACCGATGGCTTCAGCTGCTCGATTCCCGCCAATGCATCCGGCACGGTATCCGCTTCGCCCACCACGGAGATCCCGGGATCGGTCTCGAGCAGCGCCTTGAGGCCCTGACGCAGGAGCAGGTGGTCCTCCACCAGCATGACGTTCATGTGGCGCGGCGCGCGCCGCTGCGCTTCCGTAAAGATGAGATGGTCATCAACTTCATTCATACGCTTTCCACTAGCACCGCATTCGCGTCGCATATCGACGGGCGGCCATTTCTATTTCCCTACACTAGCGCAATTGCGGCGTCCGCGTGCCCTTGTTTTCGCATACTGTAGCGGGACATCTTTGCTGTCTCGTGACTACGGCCTCAACCCACGAGATAGGTGAGCACGTGCTCGCCCAGGGTAATCTCATCCTCGTGCTGAAGCACATGGCGCTTCACGGCGTTGCCGTTGACGAGCATGCCGTTCACGCTCCCCAAATCCTCGATGGTCGAAACATCCCCGGCCGTGACCACTTGGCAGTGGTGACGGCTGATGAATCGTGCGTCCAGGCGTAGTTCGTTGTCGGCCGCGCGGCCAATCGATATCCGGCCCGCCTTGACCGGCAGCGCGGCAATCTGCTGAGCGCCGTGAGTCACGACCAGCCGGGCCGCCGGTGCAGCGGGGATGGCCTCGGCCGGCCCGCTCGCACGCGGGATCGCTCCATTCGAGCCGGCGGAGTCGCGCGCCACCGCCTCAGGCCAGCGCGGGTCTTGGGTTGCCATGAGAATTTCCGTGCTGCCGACCTGGCCCGCGGCCCGCGAGCAGGCCGCATGCAATGCCGCGTCGCACAGCACGTTGATGAGCCGCGGTGCGCCGGCCGTGTGTTGAAACACCATGCCGTAAGCGTCCGCGGAGAACAGTTCCTTGCCGCCGCCGCCTGCCACGGCCAACCGCCGCTCGATGTAGGTCTTGACGTGCTCGGCGCTGAGGGCGTGCAGATGCACCAGGGCGGGCGCCTCGGGCGCGACGATGCGCGCCGCCAGTTCCTCCCAGTGCTGCTGATCGCCGCTCCGGCCCGCCAGCAGCAGCCGCAGTCGCGCGTCCCGGCGCACCAGCTCCGCGAAGGTCTGCAGCGTACCGGCGGCCAGCAATTGCGCGTCATCGACGATGAGCAGCGCAGCACGATCACGCGCGCTGACGTCATTGATGGCGGCGGAAAGCTGCACAAACAGCTGTGCCGGGGTCGCGGCCGGGTCGATCGACGCGGCGCCCAGCTGCAGCAGCAGCGCTTGCAGCAATTCCGTCGCCGACAAGTGCGGCTGGTTGATTCGGCACAGGGTGAAGCGCGACTGGATTTCGCCGAGCACATCGTCGAGCAGCAGGGTCTTGCCGACGCCGGCAGGCCCGGTGAGCATGATCAAGCGCGCACGGCTCTTGAGGTCCACGAGCACCTTGGCGCGTGCCCGGCTGTATTCCGAGCCCGCATAGAGGAACTCCGAATCCGGGCGCAGGCGGAAGGGAAGCTTGTCGAAACCGAAAAATTGCGGGTACATGGGATCCTGGGACCGACCTTAAGCGCGCCTGCCTTGGAATAATATACCGGGTAGTTTTGCCGGCGGCAGGTCGCGGCTTGGACATAATTGCTTCCAATGATACGACCCGTCGGCAAATCCGGTGGGAGACTACTTAGTGCCCCGCCGTCCGTGCAGAATGATACGGTGTTTTCCTACCTTCGCCGGTCCCGGCGACTGCGTAGAGTGGGAGCGAGAATGGGAGCAGCGTTGAACGACACATCATCCATGCAGGGTCCAGACAGCGCTGCCGGTGGGCTTCGGCCCGCAGGCGATATGCGCCGGTGCGCCTCCAGGGCGGGTGGTTTCACCCTCCTCGAATTGCT
This sequence comes from uncultured Gammaproteobacteria bacterium, assembly GCA_963818075.1. Taxonomy (GTDB): domain Bacteria; phylum Pseudomonadota; class Gammaproteobacteria; order Steroidobacterales; family Steroidobacteraceae; genus Bog-1198. The sequence goes on from CAWFQX010000004.1 coordinate 213,424, forward strand.
CGTGGTCATGGTGATCATCGGCTTGCTGGCGGGCTTTGTCGCACCGCGGTATTTCTCGCAGGTGGGTAAATCGCAAGTCAAGGCCACCAAGGCGCAAATCGATGCGCTCGACAAGGCCATCGAGCAGTTTCGGCTCGACATGAATCGATTGCCCACGACCGAAGAGGGCCTGGCGGCCCTCAATGTGGCGCCCCCCAACGAACCGAACTGGGGCGGACCCTACTTGAAAAAAGACGTGCCGCGCGATCCCTGGGGCCACCCCTATGTGTATGTCGCTCCCGGTACGCACAACAACGATTTCGATTTGATGTCCTACGGTAAGGACGGACAGCCCGGCGGCACCGGCGAAAACGCCGATATCGGGAATTGGTAGGCCGTCGTGGAGTTTCGAGTCAAGGCACTCGACCGCGAACACGCCGTCCTCGCGCAACAGGTCGACGCGGTCGATGAGACGGATGCGCGCCGCCAGCTCGGCCTCTTGGGGTTGCGTGTCATTTCCGTCGCACCGGTGCGTCAGATGCGTCTGTTCACGCGCACCGCCAAGGTACCGTTGGTCATTTTCAGCCAGGAACTGGTGGCGCTGCTCGACGCCGGATTGTCGTTGGTCGAATCCATCGAGGCGTTGACCGAGAAGGAGTCGAGCCCTTCGGTGCGCCGCCCGCTCGAACAGATCTTGAGCCGCCTGTACGAAGGCCAGACCCTGGGTGCGGCGCTCGCCGAACATCCGTCGACATTTCCTTATCTCTACGTGGCGACGGTGCGCGCCAGCGAGCGCACCGGATCGTTGCGCGAGGCGCTGTCGCGCTTCATCACCTATCAACAGCAAATCGACTCCTTGCGCAAGACCCTGGTCAACGCCTCGATTTATCCGGCGGTGCTGCTGGGCGCCGGCCTCCTCGTCACTCTGTTCCTCATGGGATATGTGGTGCCGCGCTTCAGCTCCATTTACGAGGAGCTGGGCTCCGACCTGCCTTTCGCCTCGCGCCTGCTGCTGCAATGGGGCCAGATGCTGGAGGCTCACACCATGACCGTGGTCATGACCGGTGCGGGCGGCCTCGCGGCGATCGGCTACGCCTTGACGCGGCGTTCGACGCGGGCGGCCTTCGGCCATTGGTTCGCCAAGCTGCCGACGATCGGCAAGCAATTGCGCCTGTACCAGTTGGCGCGGCTGTACCGTACGGTCGGGATGCTTCTGCGCAGCGGCATGCCGGCGGTCACCGCCATGAGCATGTCGTCGGGGCTGCTCAGCGAGACGCTGCGGCCGGCGTTTGCGAAGGCGACGCAATCGGTGCGTGAAGGCCAGTCGATCGCCAACGCCATGGAGCAGGCGGTCCTGACCACGCCGGTGGCGGCGCGCATGCTGCGCGTCGGCGAGCGCAGCGGCAACATGGGTGAAATGACCGAACGCATCGCCACCTTCTATGACGAGGAACTTGCGCGCTGGGTGGCGATCGCGACCCGGCTGATCGAGCCCCTGTTCATGACGGTGATCGGCCTCTTGATCGGAGTCATCGTCGTGCTCATGTACTTTCCGATATTCCAGCTGGCGGGAGCCGTACAATGAACGCCGTCGTTCCGCTGCACCGTGATCAGCCGCTGCCCGACGCGGCCAACTCCGCCTCGAGCGCCGACGTGGCGCCGGCGTCCGTCGAATCCGATCTGACGCTCGATGAGTCGCTCATCACCAGCGCCCTCGCCGAAGCGGAGCGCAGCGGGCGCTCCGCGCTCGACATCTTGAATGAAACGGCGGGCCGTACGCCGCTCGGTTTGGCGCAAGCGCTGGCGCGCGCGCTCGATTATCGCTACATCGGCGGCGAGGAGCTGGCGGCGCTCGAGCCCGCGTTCGACATTCTGCCGCCCTCGGAGGCGACGCGCCGTTGCTGCGTCGTGGTGCGCACCGCGGGCGGAGTGTTGGCGGTCATCGCCGATCCATTCGACGCCGCGCTGCGCAGCTGGCTCGAGACGCGCACCGCCGATGTCCTTGAATGGGCGATCGCCGCGGCGCATGAGCTCGCCAACTTTGTCGCGCGCCGCGCCGAGGCATTGCGCGCCATCGATTCCGTGCTGTCGCAGGCGGAGGCCCAGGGCGCGGCCAACGTGGGTCCGGACAATCTGTCCTACGTATCGATCAGCGAAGACTCGAGCCCCATCGTGCGGCTGGTGCATTCGACGGTCTACGATGCGCTGCGCGCCGGGGCCAGCGATATTCATTTGGAATCGACCGCCAACGGACTGACCGTGCGCTATCGAATCGACGGCGTGTTGGTCAACATCGCCCAGGTGACCGGCATGGCGGTCGCAGAGCAGGTCATCTCGCGCATCAAGGTCATGTCCGAACTCGATATCGCGGAGCGCCGCGTGCCGCAGGACGGACGCTTCACGATCGCGCTCGACCGGCGGCCGATCGACTTTCGAGTGTCGGTCATACCGAGTATTTTCGGCGAAGACGCGGTGCTGCGTGCACTCGACAAGCAGGCGCTGACCGAGCGCCTGCACGGGCTGCGGCTCGATGTGCTGGGATTCGACATGCGCGTCGTCACCCAGCTGCGGCGCCTGAGCTCGCTGCCGTATGGAATGCTGCTCGTCACCGGACCCACCGGCAGCGGCAAGACCACGACGCTGTATGCGGCGATTTCCGAGACTCAGACAGGCTCCGACAAGATCGTCACGATCGAGGATCCGGTCGAGTACCAGTTGCAGGGCGTCCTGCAGATCCCGGTCAATGAGAAAAAGGGCCTTACGTTCGCGCGCGGGCTGCGCTCGATCCTGCGGCACGATCCCGACAAGATCATGGTGGGTGAAATCCGCGATTCCGAGACGGCGCAAATCGCCATCCAATCGGCACTCACCGGGCACCTGGTGTTCACCACCGTGCACGCCAACAACGTGTTCGATGTGGTGAGCCGATTCACGCACATGGGAGTCGACACCTACAGTTTCGTATCCGCCCTATCCGGCGTACTCGCGCAGCGCCTGATCCGCGTCGTGTGCGAGCAGTGCGCGGAGCGGCACGTGCCGACTCGCGAACTGCTCGAGGAGTCGCAATTGTCGGTGGCGGCGAGCGCCGCCTACAACTTCACGATCGGCCGCGGCTGCCAGCACTGCCGGGGCACGGGATATCGCGGCCGCAAGGCGATCGGTGAACTCTTGGTGCTCAACGACGAGCTGCGCGAGGCCATCATCAATCGCGCGCCGGTGCGTCAGCTGAAGGAGCTGTCGCAAAAAGGCGGCGTGCGCTTGATCCGCAGCGTCGCTCTCGATCTGGTAAGGCGCGGCGAAACGACGCTCGAGGAGGTCAATCGTGTCACCGTTATGGCGTGACGAAGTCGGCGTGTACCTCGCGCAGCGGCGCCTCTGCATGGTGCGGATCGGCCGCGGCATGCGGCCTTCGGTGCTGCGTGAGGAGGATCTCTGCGAGCCGCAGGCGGCGCCCGGCTGGGAGACCATATTGGGGCTGCTGGATCAGCAGCTGGCGCAGCCTGAGTGGTCCGATGCGCGCATGCGCGTGGTCGTTGCCGATCAGTGGGTTCGCTACACCGTCGTGCCCTGGTCCGATGCCTTGAGCTCGGCGGATGAGCGCATGGCGCATGCGCGCGAATTGATGGCCAGTATCTTTGGCGATGCACTCGGCGAGTGGACCGTGTCGCTGTCCGAAGCGCCGCCGGGCGCCTCGCGTCTCGCGTGCGCGATGCCGACCGCGCTGCTCGAGGCGCTGCGCGAAGCGGCGGCGCGCCACGGTCAGAAGCTCGCGTCGGTTCAGCCGCAGCTGATTGCCGCGTACAACACCTGGCGCCACCGCTTGCCCACCGACGCCGCGGCCTGGTTCGTCACCGTCGAAGCCGGCTCGCTGGCGGCATTGCGGCTGTGCGGCGAGGGCATCGATCGAGTGCACGCGGTGCGCATCGGGCTCGACTGGGCGCGCGAACTGAAGCGCCTGCAGACCTTCGGCCGGCTCGCGAGCGGCAGTCCGGCCGACGGCCGGGTTTACGTCGACCTGCCGGAAGCGCTGCGCATGCTGCGGCCGGAGCCGGCCTCCGACTTGGAATGGCTCGATGAGCCCAATCCACCGCTGACGACGCTGCATCAACTGGAACACTTACGAAGAAAAGCGGCATGAGACACGCCATCGAATTCGATTTTGCAGACGGCGGCCGGCCCATCTCGGTGCTGGGAGGTGTGTTGCTGGCGTGCGGCGTAATCGCGGCGGTTGCGGTGCTGTTCGCCTACCGCACCGTGGGCGAGCGGCGTGCGGGCCTCGAGATGCGACTGGCAACGCTGACGCGCGCCAATAATCCGGTGGTGAGCGCGGGCGATGCCGCGCTGGATTCGCGCTTGGCGGTGAGCAGCGCGCAGGCGGCGCAGGATCTGGCCACGCCTTGGACGCTGCTGCTCGCCGAGCTCGAGCAGGCGAGCAAGGACAACCAAGGGCAGGTCTCGCTGCTCGGCGTCGAGCCCGACCACGGCAAACACAGTGTGCGGGTGAGCGCCGAGGCGCGGACTCTCGCACTCGCCATTGCCTATGTGCAGCGGTTGCAGTCCAGCCGCTCGCTGCAATATCCCATGCTCGATCGCCATGAGATCCGCGCCGACGATCCGCAGCACCCGGTGCGCTTCGAATTGACGGGATTGTGGAGGGACCTCTAAGTGAACGGCGCTGAGGACACCCGAATGACGAAGGCGGCGGTACAGCCGATGCCGGTGGTGCCGGCGACGGCGCCGCGGCCGATGGCCTTGCAGCAGCGCGCCGAGCGCATGCTGACGCACGCCATTCCACGGGTGCGCTACCAGCTCATGCGGGTGGGGCCGGCCGGGCTAACCGGAGCCGCGGCGTTGGTCATGGCCGCGGTGGTGGCGCTCGTCGTGCTGCTGCCCGCGCAGCAGTCGGTATTCGCCCTGCGTACGGAATTGACCAAGGCGGCCCACGCCGGTCCGAGCGCGGCGCCGATCGATACCAGCCCCAAGCAATTTGCCGCCACGCTGCCGACACGCGAACAAATTCCGGCGCTGTTGGGAGTGGTGCTCACACAGGCAACCGACTCCGGCATCGTCCTGGAGCAGGGCAGGTACACCTACAGTCCCGCCACGGCGAATCGTCTGGCCCGCTACACGTTCGAGTTTCCCGTCAAGGCGGATTACGGCAACGTGCGCGCCTTCATCAACAACACGCTCACCGCGATACCTGCGCTCGGACTCGACAAGCTGCACGTCGAACGCAAGAACGTCGGTGATACGCTGGTCAGCGCCGAGGTGGGCTTCGTCATTTATCTACGAGGTGGCTAGTGCTCAAAAACCTGACGCTTCGCGCCAAGATACTCATCGGCCTGGCGTTGATCTGCGCCGGCTACGTAGTTCTGATGCCGGACACCTCGCAGACCATCGAACCCGCACACGGCGGTGATGTGCCGGCGGTGGCGCATCAGCCGAAGCCGGGCGCGAAATCGCCGGTCGCCATGGCATCGTTTCGCAGGTCCGATCGCATCGTCAAGGACAGCGTGGCCTCGGCGCTATTCTCCGTTCAGTCCTGGTACGTGGCGCCGCCGCCGCCGCCGCCGCCCCCGCCCGTAGCCGCGGCGCCGCCGCCCGCTCCGACCGCGCCGCCGCTGCCGTTCGCCTTCATGGGCAGTTATAGGCAGGACGGCGCATCAACGCCGACCTATTTTCTCACGGCCGGCGATCGCGTCTATGACGTGAAGGTTGGCGATACGCTCGATAACACGTACAGCGTGGACGGAGTGAAATCCGGCCAGCTGCTGCTTACCTACAAGCCACTCAAAATTCAGCAATCACTTGCTGTGGGCGATGACCAATGAACCTATCTTTTCGTAGGCTGATTGCAGCCGCGTTTACCGCCATCTTGCTGTTCGGCTGCGCCGCCGACAAATTGCACCGCGAGGGCCTGCAGGAAATCGGGCGCGGCAACTACGAGGCCGGCGTACAGGATCTCGCGCAGGCCGTGGCGCGCGACCCGAACAACATGACTTACAAGCTGGATCTTGCGGCGCGGCGCGAAGGCGCGATTCAGAATCTGATCGCAACCGCGGATGCCATGCGCGGCCGCGGCGAGCTCGATCAGGCGACGGTCACCTACCGGCGCGTGCTCTCGATCGACAGCGCCAATCAGCGCGCGCTGCGCGGAATCGAGGGCGTCGAGGCGGACCGCCGGCATGCCATCGCGGTGGCGGATGCCACCAAGGACTTCGAGCACAAGGATTACGATACGGCCGATTTAAAATTGCGCGCCGTGCTCAACGAAGATTCGGGCTTCAGCTCGGCGCTCGCGCTCAGCGAGAAAATCAAGGTCGCCCGCGGTCCGACCACGGTGGCGCCGCGCCTGAAATCGAAAAACAACGGCAAGGTGACGCTGCAGTTCCGCGACGCCCCCACCAAGATGGTGTTCGAAGTGCTGGCGCGGCAGACCGGCATCAACTTCATCCTGGACAAGGACGTCAAGAGCGACGGCAAGACGACGATCTTCGTGCAGGATGTGCCTATCGAAGAGGCGGTCGAACTGGTGCTCGATCAAAACGCGCTGGCGCGCCAGATCCTGTCGTCCAACATGGTTCTCATCTATCCCAATACTCCGGCCAAGCAGAAGGATTACGAAGAGCAGATCGTCCATACGTTTTACCTGACCAACGCCGTCCCCAAGGACGTCGAGGGCCTGCTGAAGTCGATGCTCGGCGCCAAGACCCTGTTCGTCGACGAGCGCACCAGCACGGTGGTGATGCGCGATACGCCTGATCTGGTGCGCATGGCCGAGAAATTGGTGGCCTCGATCGACGTGCCGGAACCGGAGGTCATCATCGAAGTGGAGGTGTTGGAGATTGCGCGCAGCCGAATTCTGAACCTGGGTGTTTCCTACCCGGGTTCGGTGACGGCGACCCCCTCGCCCGTGACCAATGCAGCCAACACGGCCGGCGGACTCGTGCTGGCGGACTTGAGCCATCAGAATTCCAAGACGATCGGCATCTCGGGTGTCAGCGCCACGCTCAACGCCCAGCAGCAGGTGGGTGATACCAACACGCTGGCCAGTCCGCGAATTCGCGCACGCAACAAGGAAAAGGCGAAGATCCTGATCGGCAGCCGAGTGCCGGTCATCACCAACAGCGTGACACCGACGGCCACCAGCGCCGTCGTGACCGGCAGCGTGCAGTACCTGGACGTGGGCCTGACGCTCGAGGTGCAACCGACGATCTTTTTGGATGGCGATGTCGCGATCAAGATCGGGCTCGAGGTCAGCTCCATCACCAACCAGATCACCACCTCGTCCGGCACCATTGCCTACACCATCGGTACGCGCAATGCCAACACGACACTGCGGCTCAAGGACGGCGAGACTCAGATATTGGCGGGCTTGATTCAGGATTCCGATACGCGCAGCGCCACGGGCATCCCGGGCTTGAGCCAGATCCCCATCGTCGGGCGCTTGTTCGGCACGAGGAATGCCGATCGCGAGAAATCCGAAATCGTGCTGTCGATCACGCCGCGCATCATTCGCACGCAGGCTCGCCCGCCGACCGACACGAGCGAATTCTGGTACGGCACCGAGACGCGGTCGCGCACCTCGCCGTTCACGACCCACTCCTACGAGTCGGATTCCGAAGGCGGTGCGACGGGCGGCGGCACGGCGCCCGTCGGGCCGCGCGTCTCCGTCAACCAGCCCGTGACGCCGATGCCGCCGGCTGCCGCGGGCACGCCGGGCGCGGCGGTCACCCCGGTCGCAGCCACGACGGGCGGGGCAGTTGCGGCCGCTGCCGCCGCTGCGGCCATGTCGGCGCCGCCGCCGCCGCCGAGCGGTCCGCTGCCTCATCCCACGGTCACCGTGGATGGGCCCGGCGAAACCAGCGTAGGTCAGGAATTCGACGTCACCGTGCGAATGGCCACCGACACCGGCATCGCACGTCTGCGCGGCCAGGTGCGTTTCGATTCGACTGCCCTGCAGCTCGTCAGCGCAACCGCCGGCGATTTGGTCCCCTCGAGTGCCGGCAGCCCGAATGTCGACTCGAAGAGCGGCGGCGCGCAGCTCGACATCGTGGCAACCGATGATCCGGTGCAAGGCGAAGGCAGTCTCATGCTGCTGCGCTTCAAGGCGCTTACCGCGCGGCCCGCGAGCTCGATCGTGGCGCAGGTGTCGGCCATGGGGACCTCGGGCAATGCCATGGCGAACGCCGCCTCCCAGCCGCTGAGCCTTGCCATCAAGCCATGAGCCGCAGTTACCGCCGACGCGGGTTTACGCTGATCGAATTGCTGGTCGTCATGAGCATCATCGGCGTGCTCCTGACGATCGCGGTACCGCGCTACTTTCACACCATCCGGCGCTCCAAGGAGACCGTGCTGCGCCACGATTTGTCGGTGGTGCGCGAGTCCATCGATAAATACTATGCGGATCTTGGCGAGTATCCCGAAGCACTCGCCGCGCTGGTCGACAAGCATTACATTCGCAGCGTGCCGGTCGATCCATTCACCCGATCCGCCAGCACCTGGCTGATGGTGCCATCGGATGACCCCGATCATCCGGGCGTGCGCGACATTCACAGCGGCTCGCCGGATCTCGCATTCGACGGCTCACCGTTCATCAGCTGGTAGGAGTAGGGTGCGGGCAAGCAACGGGGAGAGCGAGCGCAGGCTTGCGGCGTCAACTCATTGATGAAATTCAGTTTACAGTCCGGCTCTGCGATGTCCGACGCGATGCAAATCGGGTCGGCCGAACCGCCGTGCGGCGCCGCCGGCGGACTGCACAATTTGCTCCCGGAAGCGAGCGCGGACCTCGCGCGCGCGACCGGCAAGGAGGCGGACTGGGCTCTGGACTCCGCCTGCGCCGCCGACTGGCTCGCGCGGCTCGTGCCGGCGTGGCGTGCGCTGGTGCTGCAGCACCGCGAAATGCCGGCGCACGATCCAGATGCCAAACCGCCGGCTGAAATCGACACCGCCTTGAAATTGATCGACGGATTCCTGGGCGTGCTGTCGGCGCGCGTGCCGCAAGGCGTGAAGGATCACGAGCGCCAGGCGGCGATCGAGAAAGCCAAGCAGGAATGGGAATGCACCGCGGACGCGCTGACGGCCATGGTTTGCCTGCTCAACTCCGACGGACTGGTACTGCGGGCGAATCGTGTCGTCGAACACTGGGGACTCGGCTCGGTGAGCGCAGTCATCGGCAAGAAGGCCCATGACGTGCTGCACCCGACCTGCACCGCGCCCAACTGCGACGTCGAACGGGGGCTGCAGGAGGCACTGACGAAGCTCAAGGGCGGCGATCCGCAGGAATTCGAGGTGTACTCGCCGGTCAGCGATCAGACGCTGCAATTCACATTGCGGCCGATGCGCGTCGGCGAGGACTTAAGCTCGGCGGGCCGCGACAGCCGTACGGTGCTCGTGGTCTCGGACGTATCCGCGTTGCGCGGCGCGCAAAAGGCCCTTGAACGCGTGAACCTCAACTTGGAATCGCGTGTTCGCCTGCGGACGCGCGAGCTGGACGATTCGAACCGGGACCTGCGCAACGAGGTGGTGCGGCGCGAGCATGCCGAGCGCGAGCTGCGCGCCTCGCGCAACGATTTGTCGCTGCTGTCCGAGCAATTGATCCAGGCCCAGGAGCGCGAACGCCGGCGCATTGCGCTCGAACTGCACGATTCGGTCGGCCAGTCCTTGAGCGCCATCAAGTACACCCTGGAGCGGGCGATCATCATGGTGCAGCGTCCCAATCTCGGCAGTCCAGAGAGCGTGCTCACCTTGGCCGTGCAGCGAATCCACGAAACCGCGGACGGCATTCGCGCGATATCGATGAATCTACGCCCGCAAATGCTCGACAGCCTCGGCGCCGCGTCAGCAACCAGCTGGTTCTGCCGCGGCTTCGCGGACGTCTACCCGACGCTCACCGTGCGCACCGAAATCACCGCGCAAAACGACGAGATTCCCGAGCGAATATCCACGCATGTGTTTCGCTGCGTGCAGGAGTTGCTCAACAACGTGGCCAAGCACGCGCAGGCGAAGACGGTCTGGGTCCTGCTCAGGCGCGAAGGGCAGGTGCTGAGTCTCGAAGTGCGCGATGACGGCGTCGGCATGGCGGATGAAGTGCAGGATCCGTCGCGCCTGCATGGTTCCGGCATCCGCAATTTGCGCGAGCGCGCGGAGATGACCGCCGGCCAATTCTCGTTGTCGTCACTGGTTGGCGGCGGCACATCGGCGCAGATCGTGTGGCGCCTCGGCCCTGACGAGCTTACGCAAGCTGCCGACTGAGACGCTGCGGGCCGCCCGCCAGCAACTGGCGAGGGGCATTTAACCAAACGCTGCATTGAGTGCGACACAGTACTTTGCGAACGGCATACAGCGTTTCCTATGGGGGTTTTGAGTGGGGAATTATGTATATATGGCGTTGACTCACATGACCCGAACTGGGAAAACGGTACCCGTGAAACAGAGAACGTTAACCGGCGCGACCGAAGCGGCCACCCTCCAACGATTCAACTCGAGCAACTCCTTATGAATACGCAACGTGTGGTCGGAATTTTATCCGCCGCGATCATCCTTCTTTTGTCCGCAGCGCCGGGACAGGCGCAATTCGTCACGTACCAGGCCTCGGGCACGATTTCCCAAGCGGACAATACCGCGCTGATGCCATCCGCTCTGTCTTCGGCAATGGCAGGTCAAACGCTAACAGTTGATTTCACGGTCAACACCGCTGCGGCTGGATCGGTCAATGCCCCCGGCGATAATCTCTACTTAGGGAATCCCATCGTCTCCGTGAGCGCGTCGATCGGTTCCGGGTTCGCAGCGATCGGCAGTGCGACGAGCCAAGTGGAGGTCTCGGCTGATTACTTGGCTCAGGGTAACTACTTGTACCAGAGTCAATACACCGCGTTCGCTTCGGATAATCCTAACAACTCGTTTACCGGCATCGTCTCGGGTTTCGGGTTGACCACTCAGACGTCCGACTATCAGCCGCAATTGATTTACCCGGATGCGTCGTTATCGAATGCGCCGCTATCCGCCTCGTTGGCGACCGACTCGGACGAGCTCGTCCTGGCGTTCTCTCCGTATGTGAACGGCTCTGCCCAGCCGTTGACTGGCGATTTATCGATATTTTCGGACGTTGCCATCCAACAGGTGAGCGGCACGGTCAGCGCGCCGGAGATCGACCCCACCTCCGCGATCAGTGCGCTGACACTGCTGCTGGGAAGCTTGGCGGTGCTGCGCGGTCGCAAGACCCGCGGCGAGTTGCTCGCACGCAGCTAGCGCCAATCGAGGCGCGACGGGCATCAGCTTTGCAGATGCCCGAGGGGAATGCGCACGGAGCGCTTCACCGTCGCCAGCACCACGCTCGACTGCATATCGCGAACGTTCGGCACGCGGATCAGCTTCTTCAGCACCACGTTGCTCAGGGCCTCGAGATCCTCGCCGTAGACCTCCAGGATGAAGTCGTAGCTGCCGGTCATCGCAAAGCACTTGGTGACCTCGTCCATGTGCTGAATTTCTTTCTCGAATCGGGCAACCGTTTCGTCGGTGTGCTCGGTCAATTTGACTTGCACGATGGCGAGCACCTCGAGTCCGACCCGGGCCGGATTGAGGATGGCCGCATAGCCCTCGATGGCGCCCATGGTTTCCAGCGCCTTGATGCGGCGCGCACAGGGGGTGGGCGACAGTCCGATGGCTTCGGCAAGATCCACCACCGGCACCCGCCCGTCGCGCTGCAAAGCCATGAGGATGCGAGCGTCGAAGCGATCAAACTCCATGGAGTAGCTCCAAAATGGCAACTTATTAGTGATTATCACTAAGATCAGGTCATAACCATAGCACTTTTAGCGAATCTCGTGGAGGGGGCTGTACTAGTCTTGGACGATGAACGCCAACCCCAAGCCGCTTCCACAGGCGTCCCACCTCGGCGCGGTCGCGTGGGACTCGGTGCTGCGCCAAATGGCCATTTCGCGCGCGCTTGATGACCTCGAAGAATCGACGCTGGCGCCGCAGCGCAAGGTGCTCTACCAGTTCTCGGCCCGAGGGCACGAACTCACGCAAGTATTGTTGGGGAGCCGGCTCACCGGGCCGCATGACGGGGTGGGGGCCTATTACCGCTCGCGCCCCCTGTTGTTGACGTTGGGACTTAAGGTAGAGGAAGCGTTGGCCTCCACCATGATGCGCGTGGGTGGAATGAGCGAAGGCCGCGATATCGGCGTGGTATTCAATCTGCCGCGCAAGTCGGGCGCCTGCGTGCTGCCGGTGTGCGGCGGGGTGGGCACTCAATACACCCCCGCGGTGGGTTGGGCCCAGGCGCTGCGTTATCGCGCCGAAGTGCTCGGCGATGAACAATACGCGAACAGCATTGCCGTCGCCCACGGCGGCGAAGCGTCCACGGCGACGAACGGTTTCTGGGCCGCCCTCAATATCGCCACCACCGAGCGGCTGCCGTTCTTGTTCTTCATCGAGGACAACGGCTACGGCATTTCGGTACCGTCGCGGCAGCAGACTCCGGGCGGAAATATCGCCAGAAACCTCGAGGGTTTTCGCGGCCTGCGTGTGCTCGACGGCGATGCGTCGGACCCGATGGCCGCCGCGGCTCTCATTGACGACGCCGTAACGGGCGTGCGCTCGGGCGGCGGTCCGGCGTTGATCCGATTGACGGTGCCGCGCCTGTCCGGACATTCAGGCCAGGACACTCAAACCTACAAGAGCGCCGCGGAAATCGCCGCCGAGAGGCAGCGTGATCCTCTGCGAAAGGCTGCGCGCGCAGCTGGTGCCGGAGCAGCTCTCGGCCGCCGATTGGGATCTCGAGATTGCGCAAGGCCGCCAAGCGGTGGCGGATGCCCTCGCGGCCGTCGAGCAGCGCAGCACGCCCGACCCGGCACGCGTTCGGCGCTATGTGTTTTCGGAGATTGCCGCGGACGGTTCCGTCGACCTGCAGCAGCAGGGCGGAACTTATGGCGAGTGCGGCCTGCCGCCGCCGGGCACTTTGCAGGCGAGCCCCGCAGGGACCGCGCATCAATCTGGTGACCGCCGTGCGCCGCACGCTCGAGCATGAACTCGCCGTCAATCCGCGCATGCTCATCTTCGGCGAGGACGTCGGGCGCAAAGGGGGCGTGCACGCGGCGACGCTCGGCTTGCAGGAGAAATTTGGCGTCGGGCGCGTTTTCGATACCAGTCTCTCGGAGGAAGGCATCATCGGCCGGGCGGTCGGCATGGCGGCCGCCGGCCTCATGCCCGTGCCCGAGATCCAATTTCGAAAATACGCGGATCCCGCGGCCGAGCAGCTCAATGACTGCGGCACGATGCGCTGGCGCACCGTCAATCGATTCGCCGCGCCCATGGTGGTGCGAATTCCCGGGGGCTTCTTCAAATGCGGCGATCCCTGGCACAGCCAATCCAACGAGGTGCAGTGGCTGCACGGGCTGGGCTGGCGCGTGGCGATGCCCTCGAATGCCCAGGACGCGGTGGGGTTGCTGCGCAGCGCATTGCGCGGCAATGACCCGACGATTTTTTTCGAACATCGATCGCTGCTCGATGGCGCTTTCGCGCGGCGCGCCTACCCCGGCGATGAGTTCGTGGTGCCGTTCGGCAAGGCCAGCATTTTGCGCGAGGGCACGGCGCTCACCGTAATCAGCTGGGGAGCCATGGTCGAACGTTGCGAGCAGGCCATCGTCGACAGCGGAATTTCCGCCGAGCTGCTGGACCTGCGGACGCTGTCGCCGTGGGATCGCGACGCGACGCTGGCATCGGTGCGCAAGACTCGCCGCTGCCTGATCGTGCATGAGGACACCATGACCGCCGGCTTCGGCGCCGAGATTGCGGCGGTGATCGCCAAGGAGGCGTTCTTCGATCTCGACGCGCCGATCGAGCGGCTCACCATGCCCGATGTCCCGAGTCCCCATAGTCCGGTGCTGCTCGAAGAAGTCCTGCCAGGGCGTTGCGGGGATTTCGCGGGCGATCAGCGCGCTGGCTGAAATCTAGATGGGCGATCTCGCTGACGTGTTGGTGCCTGCCAACGAGGAAGGAACCCGCGCCACCGTTTTGCGGTGGTGCAAACAAGTGGGCGACACCGTGGCCAAGGACGAACCCTTGGTGGAGCTCGAGACCGACAAGGTGACGGTGGAGATTCCGGCACCGGCCAGCGGCACGTTGGTCGAGGTCCTCAAACACGCGAACGACGAGGTTATTCCGGATGATGTGCTCGCGCGGCTGAGTCTCATCGGTGAAGCGATGACGCCTGAGGACAGCTCGCGTCCGGCGCCCGCCGCCGTGTCCGACACGCCGGCCCCGTCAAATGCAGCCGCGGCGCACGCACTGTTGAGCCCCTCGGTGAGACGGCTGCTCAAGGAGCATTCGATAGCCGCGGCCGAGGTCGAGGGTACGGGCCGGGACGGACGCATCACGGCGCAAGATGTGACGCAGCATGCGGCGGCCACTGCCACTGCCACGGTTACGGCGGCGCGTTCCGCCAGGCAGCCGGAGCCTGGCAGTACGCGAGTTACGCATACCGCCATCCGGCGGCGCGTGGCCGAGCACATGGCGCAGAGTCTGACCGCGGCGCCGCACGTCACCACGCTGTTCGAGGCAGATCTCACGCGCGTGCTCGCGCACCGGGCGCGCCATGCAGCTGACTATGAGCGTCGCGGTGCGCGACTCACGCTGACCGCGTATTTCATCCGCGCCTGCGCGCTCGCGCTGCGCGCCCATCCTGAGGTCAACGCCACGTTTCACGAAGATGCGCTGGAACTGCATTCCGACATCAACATCGGCGTGGGCACGGCGCTCGGCGCCAAGGGACTCATTGTCCCCGTGCTACATCGCGCTCAAGGACTCGATCTCTTCGACACCGCTCAGAAACTCAACCAGCTGGTGGAGGCGGCGCGCGCCGGCAAGCTCGCACCGGAAAATGTGCGCCGAGGCACTTTCACGATCTCGAATCATGGCGTGGGCGGCAGCCTCCTCGCCGCACCCATCATCATCAATCAACCGCAAGTCGCGATTCTCGGCATCGGCAAGGTGCAGCGGCGAGTGTGCGCGGTGCAAGTCGACGGGGCCGAGGCGATCTGTGTGCGTTCAATGTGCTATCTCACCTTGACCATTGACCACCGGGCTCTCGACGCTTTTCAAGCCAACGCCTTTCTCAGCGCGGTCGTGAGTACGCTCGAGCAGTGGCCCGCGGATCAGCCTTAAAGGCCCGTTACGGCAGCGCTTCGTCGGCGGACAGCGGCTCGGTGCCGGACAAGCGGCCGAGCGCGAGCGCGAGCTGTGTCCGCGCCACCTGCCAGCCGAACTCGGCGCTGATCCTTGTTTGCCGTGCGAGCGCCGCGCCCGCCTGCGCCGTGAGCACATCGACGATGGTGCCGACACCGGCCCGGTAACGTCCGATCGCGACCTGACTGTTCTCCTCGGCCGTCTTGATCAGCCCGGACGTCACCGCGAGCTGCTGGTTGGATGATTCGAGCGAATAGTATGCGTTCCAGACCCCGAGTGACACGCCGAGCCTGACCTGATCAGCATTGGCTTCGCTGGCCTCGAGTGCCGCCTGGGCCTGGCGCACGCCGTACGCAACGTTGTAGCCGGTGAAGATCGGCACCGTGACGTAGATGCCCACCTGGCTATAGTTCTGGTTGGGCACCCCGGTGGTATCCGCGAGACTATGTCCGGCCTGAATCGAGATCGAGGGACGGCCGGCGGCGCGCGCAACGGTGACGTTCGCCTCCGCCGAATCGCGCTGTGCCAGCGCCGCGGCCAGATCCGGCCGCTGCCGTACGGCCTGCGCCATCAAATCTGCCATGCGCGCCGTGAGGGCCGGCACTCGGGCCGGCACCGGCTCCGCTTCGAGCTTCAGCGGCTGATCCGCACGCAGGCCGATGAGGACCGCCAAGGTGCCGCGCGCGCTTTTTGCGGTCGCGTCGGCTTGCACGCGTGTCAGTACGGCCTGATCGAACGCCGTCTCCGCCTGCAGCACGTCGGCTTGCGTCCCGGCACCGCCTTCGCGCAACGCACGCGCGACCTTGAGGCTATTTTCGCCGGCGGCTTCGGTGGTCTGCGCGGCGAGCAGCGACGCGTCGGCGGCCACCACGCCGTAAAAGCTCTGCACCACGTTGAACACGGTCTGTTGGGAAACGCTGCTCAAGGTCGCCGTCGTCGCATCCAACAGCCGGCGCGCGCTCTTGATGCGTCCGCCGCGGCCGCCGAAATCGTACAACGTCCAGGACAGGGTGAGCGCGGCATCGCGCGCGGTTTGCGGGGTCGAGACGATTTCGCCGGTGATGTCGGCGTGCTCTCCATAGTAGCGAGACTCCGAACCCGTCACGCCGAGACTCGGCAGGTACGCGCTCTCCGCCTGCCCCAGCGCGGCCGACTGCTGGCGCGCGGCCGCCCAGGCCGAGCGCGTCGTGGGATTGCGGCACAGAGCCAGATCGATCGCGACCGGCAGCGTCAGCGAACCGGCCGGCAGCGGGCAGTCGCGCCCCAGCGGATCGGCGAGCCATTGCGTGCGATCCTTGAGCGCCGCGCCGGTACCAAAGACATCGGGCTGGAACGTATCGGACCGCGAGTCTGCAGCGGCCGGTAGGCCGGCAAAAACATTGATCCAAGTCGCCGTCATGAGCAGCGCCACCGTGCGCCGCATGCGTGTCAAAATCATATGATGAGATCCCTGTTGGCACTCCGTGTGCAGCCTGAGCGCTTCCTAGTTTGGCTCCCGCATCGCCTCTGAACCCGTGCGCAGCGCGCCTTCGACCAGATACGAGAGGATGGTGCGCCTCCCGACCATGACTTCTCCCGACAGCGTGTTGCCCGGAATCAACTTGAAATCCTGCGGCACATTGCGCAGATGCAATTCCTTGACCGCCACTCTCACCTTGAAATACGGCGGCACCGGCTGATTGTTGTCGTCGGCGGTAAATGAACCCTGGCTGATGCTCTTGACCACGCCCCGTACCGTACCGTGGCGCAGGAACATGTAGGCATCGAGCTTCAGAGTTACCGGGTCGCCGACCCTGATGAAGCTGTTGTCCTGTGAATTGATCCAGATCTCCGCCTCCATGGGCGCATCGAGCGGCACCAGCGTAAAGAGCGGCTGCTGCTGCAGATTTCCAGCACCGGCCGCGCCGCCTCCGCCGGCAATGGAACCCGGCGACAACATGCCGATCTGGAGCACCACGGCGTCCGCCGGCGCATCGAGAGTCGTCAGGTCATTGAGTCGCGTCGCCTTCTGCAGATTTTGGTGCGTCACGTCCAGGTCATTGCGGTCCGTTACCAGCTGAGTGGCCGTATCGGAGTGCCATTTTTGAATATAGGACTCGCGTTGCGCTTTCAGGGATGCGGCCATCTGGCGATATTGCGCGGCTTGGTTCTGCGCGTCTGCCAGCAGACGGCTCATCTCCGTCCGCGTATCGGTAGCCTGCATCAGCTGCAATTTGGATACGTAGCCCTTGTCGAGCAGAGGTTGGTAGACATTTTCGGCCTCGCCGGCAAGCTTGAGCCGGCGCGCGAATTTCTCCGCATCGGATTGGGCCTGCGCTATTTGCGCCTGCGCGCCGGCGATTTGGCCGTCGAAATTGGCAAGGTCGGAACGATACTGCGCTTGACGCTTTTCCCATATCCCCTGCTGAATCGACTGATAGCTGTCGATCGTGGGAGTCCAGTAGGGCCGCCCGGCGAGCTCGGCCTGCTCGCGCGCGATCTGCGCTTCGACACTGCCGAGGTGTTGCTGCAGTTGCAGCAGGTCGGCATGCGTAAAGGTCGGATCCAGCGTCGCCAGCGCCTGCCCTTTCTTCACGACCTCGCCCACTTTCACGTTGATCTTGCGCACGATTCCCGTGTCGAACGGCGACACGTACAGGGAACCGGCCGAGGTCACGATGCGGCCCTGTACGCTGGTAACCACGCGATCGAGCTTCACGACGGCCATGAGTCCGAACGCGAGAATCACCAGCGCCGCGAGCACGTACAGAATGCTGTGCTCATTGACCGTCGCGGTGCGATGAAATACCGCGACCGTGTCCGACTCGAAAGCGCCGATCACGTCGCCCAGCACATCCGATCTGCCGCGCAAGACCGGCAGCTTGCTCTGATTGGCGGGAACCTTGCTCGGGCTGGCGACCGGCAGTCTCATCGAGCCGCCCCGCGTCCCACGACCAGCGGCATCGCAGAGCGCGGATCGACGTGGCGGTTTTGCTGGTACCACATGTGCTTGTAGATATCGCACCGCTGCAGCAGTTCCTCATGCGTGCCGAGGTCGTAGACCCTGCCGCGCTCGAGCACGAGAATGGCGTCGCATTCCACCAGCATGGACAGCCGGTGCGAAATGGTCAGAACCGTACGGCCTTTGGCCATGCGCTTCAGATTGGCGTTCACGATGGTCTCGCTTTCCGCATCGAGCGCGCTGGTGGCTTCATCGAGAATGAGCACCGGCGGGTCGATGAGCAGTGCCCGCGCCAGCGCCAGCCGTTGGCGCTGCCCACCGGACAGATTGGTGGCACCCTCCTCGAGCATGGTGTCGTAGCCGCGCGGCAGTCGCTCGATGAATTCCTCGGCACCGCTGAGCTGCGCCGCCCGCACGACGTCGCTAAAGCTCGCGTCAGGCTTGGCCATCGCGATGTTCTCGCGGATGCTGCCCGAGAACAGGAAATTCTCCTGCGGCACGACGCCGATCTGAGTGCGCAAATGCATCAGGTCGATTTCGCGCAAATCCATGCCGTCGATCTTGATCATGCCCTCATAGCTCGTGTTCAGCCGCTGCAGCAGACGCGTCACCGTGGTCTTCCCCGAGCCGCTTCGCCCCATGATCCCAAGCATCGTTCCGGCGGGAACGGTAAAGGAAATCTGTTCGAGGGCGTACGGCGCACTCGGGGAGTAGCGGAAGCGCACGTCCTTGAACGCCACCTCGCCCTTGATCGGCAGCCGCAGACCGTTGCTGCGGGAATCTTCCGGCTCGATGTTCATGATCGATGCCACTTCGCCGATGGCCCCTTGCACTTCGGCCAGGTCCTGCTGCAGATGCGCGATTTTCGTCAAGGGTTGCGCGAGGCGCATCGACAGCATCGCGAATGCAACCAGCGCACCGGGATTGATGGCGCCCGGATTCATCAGCACCATATAGGCGCCGATGGCCATGCAGCCGGAATATATCAAGCGCTCGAACGGCAGCGACAATGTCTGAGGATAATTCGTCATGAGCCCAAAGGCATGGTGAGCGGCGGTTGCATCCGCAACGCGCTGATCCCATTCCCGGCGCCGCCGTCCTTCCAACGCCAGCGACTTGATCGTGCGGATGCCGTAGATCGTCTCCACCAAATGCGCGCCTTTCGCCTGTTCCGCGAGCACGACTTGTCGATGCAGGCGCGTCATCGGTTTCATGAATACCATGACGATCAGGAAAATGACGCCGGCCAGGGCGAACGCTATCAGCGCCAGACGCCAATTGAGGATGAGCATCGCGGGAATCAGTCCGATGAGCGGCACGGCATCCAAGAACGCTCCGAACAGCTGTCCGGTCAAGAAGTGACGAATCTGCCAGATCTGTCCGAGCTTACTCAGGGTGCGCCCGGTCGGTGTGTGCTCGAAATAGTCCATGGGCAGTTTGAGCAGCTTCTCGACGATGTAGAGATTCAGCCGCCCGTCGATGCGCGTGGTCGCCACCTGGGTCATGATGCGGCGCAGATAGCCCAGCACCATTTCGAACAGCAGCATGATCAGAATCGCGCCGACCAGCACGTTCAGCGTCGAAATGGAATTGTTCACCAGCACCCGGTCCAGCACGATCATGAAAATGAACGGCGGCGCGAGCGCAAAAACCGTGCTGACTAGGGCCGCCAAGCCGATGTCCTTGAACAGCCTGCGCTCCCGCAACACCTGCCCGGCGAGCCACGCCATGCCGAAGGGCTGTTGCTCGTCCGTGGCGGAGTGGCGGCGCTTGATGAGGATCGCCTCCCCTTCCCAAACCTCGGCGAGGTGCAGCTCGTCGATGGCGACGACCACGTCCTCGATCGAATTCGGGTCCCGAATGACCGCCACCGTGCCCTTGGCGGGATCCGCGCGCGCATCTTCCAAAATCAGCGCGCCGCCGTCCTTGGCGCGCAATATGGCGGGCAGCGCGCGGGCGATGCGTGGCAGGTCCTGAAACGTCATGCGCAGGACCTGGGCTTCGAGGCCGAGTTCCCGTGCCAGGGCGACGAGCGTCGCGGTGTCAGGCTCGCCGCGCTGCAGGGCAAAGCGCCGCCGCAGCTGATCGACGCTCACATCGAGGCCGAAACGGCTGGCCACTGCGGCAAGGGCCCGAAGCGAGCTGGAAATCGCCGCTCCAGGAGCTGCCTCTATCGACCCGATCGAACTTTGCATGGGCCTAGCATACTTTGCAGCCGACTCGATAACTATAAGCGAGAAGCAAGGAAAGACTGCAGAATTTGACTAAACATCTACGTGACTCGGTTTGTGCGGGTTTATGGTAAGAGGTCGGGCGGGAGCCATTGCGCGCTGCGCCCGGGATTGGCCGCGCCCACTTGGGCAGTAGGAACCGAGATGCCAAGAGGACGCGAATCGCCGGCCCCGCGCAAGTCTGCCGGCGAACGGGGTTCCTGCGTGCGCAACCGGATTTCCCGGGCGCTGGAATCCGTTACGAAGACGCGCGCGCGGATTTCGGTGCCGGAGACCAGCACCGGGGCCGAACCGGCGCCGATGCTCAGAATTGCATCCTCCAATACCGTCGGGTATGCGCGCCCAAGCAGGGGAATGCTCACCAAGAGATCGCATGGATAGATCGGCAGCGGATCGAGCGGCCAGGTGATTGTGGCCCGGGCGGTCCAGCGAAATGCCCCCCGCGGATGCCTCTCCACCGCGTGCCATTCGCAGTCGAGAACGTGGTTGCCGGCCGCGTTGCCGCCGAGCCCCGGCGCAAACAGAGGGCGGGGGATGAGCGCCGGGCCGAATTCTCGATACAGCCGTTCCGTGACGGGCGAAGCCTGCGCCCCGCGAAATAGGAATAAATGCGCCCGCCCGCAGAAGGTCATTCCGGCGCGTGCCGCGAGATGCGCCAGAGACTCCTCCGTGAAGCACGACACATGTCCATTGCGCGGCGCCACGTACCACCAATTGCCGCGAACCTCGGCAATATTGGCAGGCTGCAGCGATTGGCCGAACAGGATGCATCCGCCGGGCTGCAGGAAAGCTCGCATTTCCTCCAGCGTGGCGACGGGATCAGGCGTGTGCTCCAGGACCTCGAAGCAAGTCACCAGATCGAACAGACCGGCCGGTCGCGCCGGAGAAGAATATGGATCGAAGTTCATCGCGCCCGCGAAGCCTTGGCGGCGCAGCAGCTCTGTCATCACGCCCGCCCCCGAGCCATAGTCGAGGATTGCGATCGACTCCAGACCCCGCAAGCGGCCGCCGACTTGCTCGGACAGTTGCGCCGGTCGAGTCTCCGAATAGTCGGGGTCTACCAGGATGTAATCCGCGTTGTAAATCCACCGGCAGAAATCCTCCGGCGACCAAGCATCGCAAAAGTCAGTGAACAAGAAGCCGCAGGCGACGCAGCGCCAGTAGCACACCGGGATGCCCGATCGTCCGAAGGCGTAGCAGTCGGTCACGTTGCAGAATTTATTGAAGTCCACGACGTCGAAGAACTCGGCGGCGCCGCCGCAGATCTTGCAGTCGCGACCGTCCGCGCGGGCGTTCGCCACCGACAGCGGAGGCAGCGCGGCGAGCAGGCTTGCGAACTGAGGTATTGCCATGATTCCTTTGAAGGCTAACCGTGCGCGCTGCAATTATAAAGCGCCGTGGCCGCAGTGTCCTACACGGTGCGTGCTTGCGCGAGGACCCCGGTTGTGAAAGCATCTTGAGGATGCCGAAATACGTGATACACATCGGCCCGCCAAAGACGGGAACGAAATACCTGCAAAGCTCCCTGTATCGATTGCGCCAAAACCTTCTCAACGATGGAATCTACTACCCGGAGGTGTGGTGGACCAACTCCAGTCAGTTTTCGCATGAGGAATTGTTGACGGAACTCGGCAAAGGACCGGCCGGCAAGCTCGACGCGACATTCGGTGCATTCAATGCGTCGGGTCACGAGACGATCCTGTTTTCCTGCGAGGGCTTCGTCGACCTCAAGGCGGATCAGGTGCAATACCTCAAGCGCCTGATCAATGGCGCGCCCGTGGAAATCGTCTATTACCTCCGTCGCTGGACGGACTGGCTGCCGTCGAGCTGGCAGGAAATGGTGAGGCAGGGCAGCACCGAAACGTTTCCGCACATGATGGCGCATCTGCTGCGCGGGCCGATGAATGAACAGGCGATCAATGCGACGCTCATCCTCGATAGGTTTGCAGCCGCATTCGGCAAGCAGAGCATCGTGCTTGGTTCGTACAGCAACGTGATCGACAAGGGCGGCGACATCGTCGATGATTTTCTGAGAAACGTGCTGCGCCGGAAATATGAAAGAGCAGCGGCTTCCGACTCCGTCAACCCCTCGATGGATCCCTTGACGACGGAACTCGTTCGAGCGCTCAATGCCCTCGAAGCCGACGGGCCGCAACCACGGCCGCGCTTCGAACAGGCGCTCGCCACGCTGGTCGAATACGGTGAATGCCAAGCCGACCTGGACTTGATCTACGGCCGCATGGGACAGAACATGAGTTCGATCAACTTCAGCGACGACTGTGCCGCTTTGAGTCCGGTCTACCGATTGATCAGCGAGAGATATGGTGACCATTTGAGCAGTCCGGAATACGGGAGACGCCTCTTCGTCGCCAAAGCGAGGGACGTCGCCTACGTCAATTCCGACTACTTGTTGGGTGAGGGCGTCGTCGCGGCGCTTCGGCGCGTGCATGTTGCCACTGGTCGTACGGACGCCTGAGCGTGCCGACCACAGGTCACGGGAAAATGCGCGCTGCGGCATCTGTCCTTGCGCTGATCTTGCAATGTTCGGCATGGGCAGACAGAGCGGCTGCGGCTCCCGCAGTCTGGCTGGCGCCCGTCGATGACATGATCACACCGGCAGGATTCCAGGTCGATCAGGATTATCAGCAATTGTTCCAGGACGATGCTCCCTGGCAACACGCCTTGTCCCATGTTAGCGCGTTTGAAATGGTCCGGCGCTACGTGACCACGCAACCGGAACCGAACCTGCGGAGAATCTTCAGCTTTTTACGCGATCACAACGTTGCGCTCGGAGTGACGTTCGGCATGGTCCCTGCGCGCAACTGCGGAGACGGCGTCGAAGGCACCGCACACCGCCCCGATGAGAACACTCTGACGGCAAGGCGCCTGAAAAAGCTCGACGCCGACGTTAAATATATAGTGATGGATGAGCCGCTGACGTTCGGTCACTATTTTCACGGCAGGAACGCCTGCGGCTATTCAATGGAGGATCTCGCCGCCGGCATTGCCGGCGAAATAAACAAGGTGCGCGAGGTATATCCCAACATTCCGGTTGTTGACGTCGAAGCCGACAGCGGCATCGGGACGCCCGCCGAATTGGGGCAATGGCTCGACGCGCTGAAAAAGGCGTTGGGCGACGGAGCACCCATATCCATCCGATTCGACGTTCAATGGGAGTCGCGCGACAAGCCATGGCGGCAGATTGCCCCGCCTCTCGTGGCTGCCGTGCTGCAGCATGGCTATGGCTACGGGATCATTTTCGACGGCACCCCGGAGGATCGCAGCAGCGAGGAGTGGATCCGCAGTGCCGAAGGCCACATCAAGGCCTGGGAGGCGACGCTGAAGGCGCCGCCGGACCATGTAATGATCCAGAGCTGGCACCGCTTCCCGGAGACTGTGTTGCCCGAGACCAAGCCGGCGACGCTGACCTATTTGGTCAACTGGTACTGCGACAACGCCGCCATCGCCAAGGGCTGCAAGTAAGGCGAGGTCACAAAGCCGCGGGCAGCCGCCCCTCGTTGTACCCGTGCTCGTGAAAGTGCTGACGCGCCGACTGGATTATGCCCTTGCCGATGCCCTCGGCCACGTCCGGATAAGCCTCTAGATACCATTTCTCGTCGACGTCGAGTTCGCCCGGGCGCCGACCCTCGAAATAGCCGACTTCGATGAAATGATGCCGCGCCGATTTATACACGCCCGCCGCAACCGCCTCGGCAACGTCGGGGTACTGCTGGATGTACCATTTCTCATCGATCGCGGCGCCGCGAAGCAGCAGCTTCACGATTTCAGTGAAGTCTTCATAGGAAATGTTGATCTTCGATTTACCGTTCACCTTCACGATCGTCGTCCGGCGGCGAACCAGGTTGAATGATGGAATGAAATACATGCATGCCTCGATAAGTGATGGGATTTAGTTTGTCGGGTTCATCAGGTCGGCACCGTCTGCGCGATTTGCCGTGAGCGTGCGCGAGACTCCGCCGGCGCCCGAGGAAGGAGCCGCCGACACACGCGCAGAACGTCCGCCGGCAATAGTCCGCCGAGACACGCCAATCCCCGGCTGCATTCCGCCGGCTTGGAGTGGTAGCAGGGCGCACAGGTCATATTGCGCTGAACCGCAATCGCATTGATGCCCTTGGGTCCCCATTCGCGCGCATCGACGACGCCGGAATGTATGCCGACGGTCGCTACGCCCAAACCCGCGGCAATATGTTGCGGTCCGCTGTTGTTGCCGACAAAGAGGGCGCAGCGCGCGATGAGCCCGGGCAGGTTGACGAGCGCGACGCGTCCAATCAGGGACCAGACCGACTTCGGATTGGCAATTCTTTCGAGAATACTTGCACCGATCTCGGCATCATCGGGACCCCCGATCAGGACCACGTGGACATCTTCAGTCTCGACCAGCTGATCGATCAGCAGACCGAAGTATTGCGGAGGCCACTGCCGCATTTCGTTGCCCACCGAGGGATGCACGCAAACCACGCGCTTGCGAAAGATCCGCCGGGCTCCCGGCACGCCGTCCAGAGCGTCCACTGAAAGCGGAGCGGGCAGTGCGGCAATGGCTGTTCGATTCGAGCCGCTTGCGGCGGCGACGGCGTCGACGAGATTGACGAGATCATCGCTGACGTGCTGGCGCTTGCGAAGCAGCGGGCGGTCCTCGAAGCTGTCGATTGCGACGTCGAGCCAGCGGAACCTGCCATTCACGTCGAACCCGGCGAGGAAGCGTGCGCCGGTGTATTTGAGAACCGGGCGAGTTTCCCAATGCTTGCGCAGGTCGACGGCCAGATCGAAACGGTAGGGCGCCAATCGCTCTCGCAGCTCGTGCCAGTCATTCTCGTTGCGCTCGACCAAGCCGGCGGCCGAACGTGCGTGGAAGAAATCGAACTCGATGATTTCGCTGATCGCCGGCTCAAGGGCCCAAACCGCTTTCGAGGCACGGCCGGTGAGTACTGAAATCTTGGCCGCCGGGAAGTGGTACTGCAGGCGACGGATGGCGGGCAGGGCCGTGACGCAATCGCCGATGTGGTCGAGCTTGACGATCAGAATTCGCAGGATTGACTCGCGCGAAAGCACCGGATGCCCCGCGCAAATCAGTTCCATCGGCTCCCACTCGAAGGAGTAATCGTCCCGATTCTTGCTGAGGCTTGGATGAAAGAAAGGATCGCCCGCCCCAAATATATTGCGCCACTTGATATCGAACGCGGCCGCATCGTAGCTGTCGGCCATCTCGGTGCGGCTGGCGAGCTCGTGATGAATGAGGCGCGCGTGCGGCGTGTAGATGGTGCGAAGCCCGCGCTGCCAGACGCGCAGGCAATAGTCCACGTCGTTGTTCACGATGTCATGAGCTTCATCGAAGCGGCCGAGCGATTCAAAAGTCTCGCGCCGGGTCAACAGGCAGGCGCCGGTCACCGCAATCATGTTGCGTTGCGTCAGAGCCAATCCAAAATACCCGGGATCGCTTTCCGCAGCGTAGCGGAAGGCATGCCGGGCGACGCCCGGCTGCGCCAGAAACATCCCGGCATGCTGCACCCGACGATCGGGGTAAAGAAGCTGCGCCCCCACTGCGCCGACTTCCGGGCGCTGCGCATGTTCGAGCAGTGCGCCGAGCCAATCCCGGTCGATGATCTCGACGTCATCGTTGAGAAAGAGGAGAAACTCGCCGCGCGAGGCCGCCGCGGCAAGATTATTGAACCGCGACCAGTTGAACGGCTCTGCCGTTTCGATCACCGTGTCGGCGTGAGCGCGCAGCCAGCTCTTCCATTCTTGTTTCTCGGCGGGGATGTTCTCGACGCAGACGATTTCGAAGTCGCGATACGCAGTCTTGCTGCGAAGCGTCTCGATGCACGTTCGTACGAGCCCGCGCGCGGCGCAGGTCGGAATGATGATGGACACCAGCTTGCGTGCGACGAACTTGCGCCGTACGCGAAACGTACCTTTGACCCGGCCCGCGGTGACCACGGCAGCCATCCCGCGGCGGATGAGGGCTTGCCGCAGCGCCTGCTGCGCCGTGGAGGCCGATTCAGCGAAGTCCGCCGCCTGCAACAGCGTGCCCGGCACGTGCCGGATTGCTGCGGCGTGCTCGGACAGGCGCAGCGCCAAATGGTAGCTGCTGCCGATGAGTTCTTTTGGACGAAGCGCGGCACGGCGGAACACATCGGTGCGTGCGCACCAGGCGCGGCCGAGATAATTCATCGAGAGCAGCAGGTCGGGTGACCACTGCGGCTTGAGGAAGGCCTCGATCCTGCCCGAGGTCGGGTTCAATCTGCGGTCGTCGGAGTAAAGCAAATCTGCCCCGGGATGGAGAGCCGCGTGTACGGCAAACTCGAGACACGCGTCGCAGCCGAGCTCGTCTCCCGGACGCAGCACCATCAGGTGCGAGATGGCGCCATGGGGAACGAGCAGCCGGGCCGCCGCGCGCTCGCCGGCAAGCAGCTCCACGCGGTTCGATAATTCTTCCAACCCCTGCAGCAGCTCGCGAGTCAGGGTCTCGGTCTGTCGCGCAGGAAGAAGAATGAAGAGCCGCCAATTCCCGTAAACCTGCGCGCGGAGCGAAACCAGAGTGGTGCGCGCCTGGTCGAGCAGGTGGGCGTCCGCGACGGGCAGGAGGATACCGAACGAAGGCGGGTGAACGGCGGCGGCGAGAGGGCGGCCAAGCACATTGATCTCAGCCTGAGTCATCCGCCGTCGAAGTTCCCAAGGTCCGTCCGCGTCGGGTGCCTCCTCGACTTCGATGCGAAATTCAGTCCGCGAGGTCTGGCCCGCCTTGTCGCGCAGCGCCACGGAGACGAGATGCCGGCCTTTCGGCAACGAGCGATGCGGCAGAATTGCCGAGAACCCTGCCGTCAGTGCGTCGCTCCGATCCGGGAACGCCCGCTGAACGTCCGGGCGCCGGATCCCGGTATTCGCCGAAATCACGTGCTCACCGTCGATCCCGATATCGATCGATGCCGCTTCGCGGCGAGCGAGGGCCCAACCGACGATTTCGAGATCGCCGCGTACGGGCGCGCCGAGCAGGCCTCCGATCAATGGCGGGAGGTCGATGCTGAGGCGCAGGTCATCGTTTGTGGACCGGGATGAGCTGCCTGCTTCGGGGTCGCATCCTTCGGGCACGGCGAGCACGGGCAGCAAAATTTCCGTTTCATCACCGCCCGCACGATGGCGAAGAATGACCAAGTGCTCGCCCGCGCTGATTGCCGGCAAGCCATGGCGGAATGAAAAGCCGGCGCGGCGCGCGTGCACGAGGGTGGGGAATCCGTTGCCGACATCGGGTCTCTCGATGTCGATCTGTGCGTCGCCGAGCTCGTTCCCGTCGAACAGCACGGAGATGCGCTCAGTTGCGGCCGCTCCCACGGCCCATCCCCTGATCACGATCCGGCCGCCGGCCGTGACTTCGATCAGGTCGCAGAAACAATGCACCTTGCTGTCATCGCGATAGGGAACCGACGCATGCCGTTCGCCGGACAGGATGATGCGCAGCTTCGTCTCGCGAAAGATACCGGTCGATGCGACGGCTTGAACCTTGATCTCTCGTTCGCCGCCGCCGTAGGAACCGATATCGGTGTGCAGCGCGAAACCCGAATGACGCGCATTCGGATACGCCGCGCGACTCGAGGCAACATCGTCCCGCGGCTTGCCGTACTCCGCCGCGGCGAGCTTCGCGCCATCGACGAATACCTCCACCGAGATGATGGGCGCAAGGCACACCGCCCAACCGACGACATGCAGGATCCCGTCGGCGTCGACCTCGGCTGAGTCGACATACAGCTGCATCGGCGGCCTGCCGTCGGGAGGATTCGCCGGACGATCGCCGGGCGGGCGCTGCGTCAATTCTTGCGAGGCGGCGGCCGATTCGATGAAGTGCAAGAGCGGGTTGTCGACCCGCTCGCCCCGATCGGTGCAGAGTTCGGCATAGCGGCGCGCATCGAAGGCTTCGCTTGGATTGCGCAACTCGAGCGCGCCAATCTCCAAATAATGCATGAGCGGGTCGATGTTGTTCGCTGCGACATCGGGATTGCTCCGGATGTAGTACTCAGCGTCGAACAGACCCGACTTCGCCAGCAGTTCGTAATCCCCAAACAGACTTCCCACGCCGGGCACCTTGACGCCAACGTCTCACGCATGATCGCTGAACAACAAGACCATACCTCATTTCAAGTTGTCCGGCAGTCGAAACATGACCGAATGCGGCGGAGTACAGAATTCCCTGTAGTACTTGCGGCCAAAATATGTCTTGCAGCGGGCCAACTTGTGCTTGCGATCTGCGTACGAATGCATTCAACTAACGCCAGGATTTACGGGAGAATTGTGACAATATGTTAGCTACGATCCCATCCCCGCCACCGACATCTTTTGCGATCGATGACTTCCTGCAGCAGGAGCTCGAGGAGCATGGTGATGTCTTCGAAGCAACTCGTCGGGAATTGCAACACTCGTTCGGACGGGTGCTCGACATTCTCCATGACGGTGCTCGGCGCGGCGGCAAGCTGCTTCTCTTCGGCAACGGAGGAAGCGCTGCGGATGCGCAGCACATCGCGGCGGAGCTCGTCATCCGCTATAAGGCCGACCGGCCGGCCATTGCGGCGCTGGCGCTGACCACGGATAGCTCTGCGCTGACGGCCTGCGGCAATGACCTCGGATTCGACGCTTTGTTTTCCAGGCAAGTGGAGGCGCTGGCGCGCAAGGACGACGTAGCCATTGGCCTGTCGACCTCGGGACGCAGCGCAAACGTGCTGGCAGGATTGCGCGAGGCCCGCCGCCAGGGTGCGCGCACGGTCGGATTGACCGGAGGCGATGGCGGCGGTATGTCCGACTGTTGCGACGCCATCATCGTCGTGCCGTCGCCGGTGACCGCAAGGATTCAGGAGATGCATATCCTGATCGGTCATATGCTGTGCAAGGCGCTGGAGCAGCGGCTGGGATTGGTCTGAGGTTGGCCATATGAGCGATCAAGCTTTGCTCGCGATGCTGGAGCGATTTCATTCGGCGCGGATCCTGGTGCTCGGCGACGTCATGCTCGACCGTTATGTGTACGGCTCCGTCGAACGAATATCTCCGGAAGCGCCAATCCCCGTGCTGACCGTGGACCGCGAATACGACATGCCGGGCGGAGCCGCCAACGTTGCGCGCAATGTCGCGTCTCTGGGCGCTCACGCGGTGGTGGTCGGAGTCGTCGGCGACGATATATGGGCGAAAGACCTGCAGACGCAGCTGACGCTGCTGTCGACGATCGAGGCACGATTGATTACGGATCGGCGGCGGCCGACAACGCGTAAGACACGCTTCATCACAGCAAGACAGCAGATACTGCGGGCAGACCGCGAGCACAGCGCGCCCCTCTCCGATACCGTGGCCGAACGCGTGTTGATCAAGTATCGCGAGGCGCTGGCCGGCGTCGATGTGGTGATTTTGTCCGATTACGCCAAGGGCGTTCTGTCCGATTGGGTGACGCGGGCGGCCATCGATGCAGCCCGCAAGGCGGGCAAGCCGGTGATCGTCGACCCGAAGGGCAGGGGGTTCGAAAAATACGCCGGAGCGACCGTGCTCACGCCCAATCGACAGGAGCTCGAGATGGCTTTCGGCCACCCATGCACGAGCGACGAACAAATTGTCTTGGGCGCGCGCCGCTTCATCGACCAGGGAATCTGCGAAACCATGGTCGTCACTCGGGGTGCGCAGGGCATGTCGGTCGTGGGCTCGGGCGGGTCCGCGGCGCACATGCCTGCCAATGCGCGCGAGGTATTCGACGTTTCCGGCGCCGGAGATACCGCGGTCGCCGCACTCTCACTCGGGCTGGCGACGGGCGGCAAGATTGCCGACGCAGCCAGGCTCGCCAACGTCGCCGCGGGATTGGTCGTCGCAAAAATGGGCACCGCATCGGTGAGCGCGGGAGAAATCGTGGCGGCGGTGACGCAATTTGACGGTCGAATTGACCATGGCAAGCTCTTTACACTCGATCACGTGACGCAGC
Source organism: uncultured Gammaproteobacteria bacterium (assembly GCA_963818075.1). GTDB lineage: Bacteria > Pseudomonadota > Gammaproteobacteria > Steroidobacterales > Steroidobacteraceae > Bog-1198. The sequence continues at coordinate 243,725 of CAWFQX010000004.1, forward strand.
TGGCGCGCAGCTGGCGAGCGCAGGGGCTGAAAGTCGCCTTTACCAACGGCTGCTTCGATCTGCTGCACACCGGTCATCTCGCTCTCTTGGAGCAGGCGCGGCGCGCCGCCGACCGATTGATCGTAGGCTTGAATTCCGATCTCTCGGTTCGCCGGCTCAAGGGAGCTGGGCGACCGGTTCAAAGCGAAGTGGCCCGCGCCACCATCCTCGCGTCGCTGAAGCCGGTCGATGCAGTGATCATTTTTTCGGAGGATACGCCGGCCAGTCTGATCGAATCTTTGCTGCCGGATGTGCTGGTCAAGGGGGCCGACTACTCGCTCGAGAATGTTGTCGGCGCGGAGATCGTGACGAAACGAGGCGGCCGGGTACTCTTGGTCGACTTGGTTTCCGGTCAGAGCACGACCGGTACCCTGGCGCGGGTGGCAGCGGCCACCGGGCCGTGAGGCCGGACCGGCCGTCGGACAGGGTCGTCGTGCTCGATCGCGATGGCACCATCGTGATCGACCGTGGATATTTGAGCGACCCGGCGGGGCTCGAGTTCCTGCCCGCCGCCGCCGAAGGGTTGCGCAGTCTGCACCGGTCGGGCTACCGGCTCGTGGTCGTGACCAACCAATCCGGGGTTGGCAGGGGTTTTTTCTCCTTGGACAGGCTGCACGAGATTCACCGCAGATTGACCGACATGGTGCTCTCCGCCGGATCAGCCCTTGCGGGCATCTATTACTGTCCGCACCTGCCGGAGGATGGATGCCCCTGCCGCAAACCCGCGACGGGACTGTTCACGCGGGCGGCAGCCGAGCTCGGCTTCGAGCCCAGGGCGGCGGTCGTGATCGGAGATAAACCGACCGATATCGAATTTGGCAGGCGCGCAGGTGCGACGACCATGTTGCTGTCCCCGACCGGCGCGCCGGGTCCGGCCGGCGAGTCCGCCGCCGGGGGGACGGCGGCCGATTTTGTCGTGCCGGATCTCAAGGACGCTGCGCGGCGCATTCGCGGTCTGCACGGCTCCGGTTGAGAGCGCCGGCCGGCATGGCCTTTTATGCAGTGTCTCCCCTCGTAACTACGCAGTAAGAACGACAATTATGTAAAAAGAGAGTCTTGCGCGGGCAGCCTCGGTATTGATACGTTCCATGCATCGAAAGTGTGAACCGCGTCAGCGATTCGCAGCGTTCGGTATGCCGTTGGCGGCAGCAACGACGTGACGTTTCAGGGAGAAAATTAAATGCCCACGATCAGTATTCCCGGCGGCGAAAATCTGGACGTCATCGTCTACGGCAGAGCCAAGGTCATCGTCGGCGGCGGCAACGATACCATCACGATATTCGGACCGGGAACCGTCATAGCGGGCTCCGGAAACGATTCGATCAACATCCATGGCCAGGGCACCATCTCGGTCGGCGGCGGCAACGATACCTTGAGCCTGCACCAGGGCGGCAAAATCGTCGAGACCGGGTCGGCGGGTCACGACACCATCAATCTCGGCAGCGGCAACGACACGATTTACGAGCACGGTCACGCCACCGTCATGGGCTCCTTCGGCAGCGCCACCATCGCCGGCGGCGAGCTGCAGATTTTGCAGCCGGGCGGCGGCTCGCATGGCGACGATGGACGGGGCGGTGGCGGCGATGATGGACGGGGCGGCGGCGGCGACGATGGACGGGGGGGCGGCGGCGATGATGGGCGGGGCGGCGGCGATCACCAGCACGGCTCGGGCGTGACGCAGGACATTGCCGTCAGCGGCAAAATGACGTTGGTGGGCAGCTCCGCGCACACGGAGTTCGTCGGCGGTACGGGCTCGAGCGACTTCATCGGCCACTCCGGCAGAGACACATTCGTCGGCGGCTCGGGTCAGGACACCATGACCGGCAGCGGCAAGCACAATGTCTTCGAATTCTTGAAATCCGAGAGCGGCGGGCAGCACGTCATCACGAACTTTGTGTCCGGCGACCAGTTGTACGTCGAGGGCCACTCGCTCTCCTATCTGCAGGCGCATCACGACATCACCGTCAGCGGCGGCAATACCTATATCAGCATCGATGGCGGAAAGACCATGATCGAGTTGAAGGGGTTTACCGGTCTCCACAATTCGGACATCACCACACACAAGCCTTGAGGTGAGTGCGGGGCTGTTTTCTCGGCTGCGTCTCTCCTTTTTCCGAGTATTGAACGAGAGCCTGCGCGCTCCCGCCGGCGTTGCCGCGGCCCGGAGCCTGCGGGCAGTGGGGGACGCGCTCCGCGCCAATGCACTCGACGTGGCGCTGCGCCAGGTAGATCGGGCCTGGCGCAGCCTGGCTGTCGATGCCGCAACGCTCGCGCCGATATATGGCCGCCTGCTGATGCTGGAAGGCCGCGATTTCGATGCCGCATCGGGCTTATTGCAACGGGCGCTCGACGCGGCGCCCGATCCTGAGATAGCGGCGCTGGCGGCGCTCGCGACGCTGCGCCTGGATCGTCCCGAGGATGCGCGGCGGCAATTGGACTCGGCCCTGGCGCAATTTTGTGTAGCACCCGACGGCTTGCTGTCCCACGTGTGCGGCCTGTTCGTGGAGCATCCCGCCATCGACGTCCCGGGCTGGATCGGGCGCGGGCCAAAACTCGAATTGGTGGGCGAACTCGCCGAGGACGAGCCCTCAAATGTGCTGGATATCGGGCTCGATGGACGCCCCGCCTTTGCACAGCTCATTCGACCCGTACCGGCCGAAGGCCGCCGCGCGTTCGGCCTTAAGGGTGCGCAGCGAAAGCTGGATGCCAGACTCGAGGTGAGCTGTCGAGGCGCGCCCCTTCTCGGCAGCGGCGCGCGCATCCCGCCCGATTATGCGCTCGACGGCCGCGTCGAGAGCAGCGGCCGCCGGGTGTCGGGTTGGGCGCGGGTGGGCTGGTCGCCGCTACACCCGGTGCGGCTGCGCGTCGTGGATGAAGGCGGCCATCGCTGCACCCTCCCCACCGACCGTGTGCCTGAATCCGGCGGCCGCCGGCGCTTCTCGATCGATCTGCGCACGGCCGGTCTGCGCGGTAGCCGGCTGCATATCTCGGCCCAACTGCCCGACGGACGCTGGCAGCCACTGCCGGACTCCCCGCTGCTGCTCGAACCGGCGGTGCGCCTTGTGCGACGACCGGGCCCCCGGGCCCGTCCGGCAGAGCCGGTCGGTGGGCACGCCAGGCTGACCGACGTGATCGTCCCCGTGCATGGCGGCGGAGAGGAAGTGCTCCTTTGTATCGATGCCGTGTTGGCGACGCTCGACGACACGGCGCGGCTGGTCGTGGTGGACGATGCCACGGAGGATCCCGTGCTCGTCGCCGCGCTCGACGCTCTGGCGGCGCGCGGCCGGATCCGACTGCTGCGCAACACCGAAAACCGCGGTTTCGTCGCTTCGGTAAACCGGGCCTTGGCGCTCGAGCCGACCCACGATGCCGTGCTGCTCAACTCTGATACACGGGTCTTCGATGACTGGTTGGCACGATTGCGCCTGGCCGCCTACAGCGGCAACCGCGTCGGCACGGCCACGCCCTTCAGCAACGAGGGATCGATTGCGAGCTACCCGCGAGCGCAGGGCGGCGCCGCAATCCGCCCCGAAGCTGGGGCTGCGCTGCACGCACTCGCGGCATCGGCTCATGACGGGATTCGCGCGGAAATCCCGGTCGGCGTGGGCTTTTGTTTGTATCTGCGCCGCGATTGCCTGCGCGATGTCGGCGAGTTGGATGCAGCCGTGTTCGGCAAGGGCTATGGGGAGGAGAGCGACTTCTGCCTGCGCGCACGGCGCCGCGGCTGGTCGCATGTGCTGGCGGCCGATGTCTTCGTCTACCACGCCGGCGCAGTCTCGTTCGGCGGCCGGCGCGCTGCGCTGCTGCATCGCAGTCAGCGCTTGCTCAATCTGCGACACCCGGGTTATGACCGCTTTGTCGCCCAGTTTCTGACGCAAGATCCGCTGCACCGATTACGGCGCCGGCTCGATGAACGGCGCTTGGCGGCGTTCGAGGGGCGGTTCGTGCTGATGGTGACGCTGGCGCTGACCGGAGGCGTGCAGCGCTTCGTCGCCGAGCGTTGCCGCGGCTTGCGGGCGCAGGGCTTATTCCCCCTCGTGCTCCGCCCCACCGAAGCCGGTAACGCACGCCGCTGCGAGTTGTGGACCGACGCCCTGGAAGTGCCGAATTTGCGCTACGAGATTCCGGCGGAATTGTCGAGCCTCACCGCACTGCTGCGCGCTCTACCGATCGAGGCGGTCGAAATCCAGCATTTTCTGCACCTCGATGCGCGCGTCATCGATGCGGTGCGTGCACTGCCGATCCCTTACGACGTGTTCGTCCACGATTATGCCTGGATCTGTCCGCGCGTCACTCTGATTGACGGCAGCGGCCGCTATTGCGGGGAACCCGCGGTGTCGGTCTGCCAAACGTGCGTACGGCGCAATGGCTCGCATCTTGGGGAAACCATAGCGGTGCCGGCGCTGCGGGCACGGAGCGCGAAATGGCTCCGGGCTGCGCGTCGCGTCGTTGCGCCAACGGACGACACGGCGGCGCGCCTGCGGCGGCACTTCCGCGATTTGCACGTGGATGTGCAGCCTCATGCGCTGCCCGTCGCGTTGCCGCCGCCGTTGGCGCGGGCAGCCTCGGGCAAGGTGTTGCGGGTCGCGCTGATCGGCGCCATTGGCCAACACAAGGGTTACCGCATCCTGCTCCGCTGTGCGCGCGATGCGCGGGCCCGCCGCCTACCCATCGAGTTCGTCGTCATCGGCTACACCGAGAACGATGCGCCGCTGCTCGCAACCGGCAAGGTGTTCATTACCGGCCGCTATGGCGAAACCGAGGCCGCTCACCTGCTTCAACGCGAACAGCCCGATGTCGCTTGGCTGCCCTCGGTATGGCCCGAGACCTGGTGTTACACGCTCGACTATGCGCTGGGGCTGGGATTGCCGGTGGTGGCCTTCGATCTGGGGGCCATTGCCGAGCGCTTGCGGGCGGCGGGTTTGGGAGAACTGCTGCCGTTGGAGTTGGAACCGCGTCATATCAACGATCGTCTCTTGCAACGGGGTGCCGGGGGGAATCGTCCCCCGGTAACTGCGTCGCGTTCTGTTCAATCAGCGCTGCCGCGCGACCCCGATGACGCTAAGATGATGCCAAGGAAATCTCACGGGATGCGCATGATCAAGACCTCCTCCGGCAAGCCCGCACGGGAAGTGCAACCTGCGGAAGGGCTGAGCGCCTCGGTCCAGGTGCTGCCCTTGCCGCCGGGCCTGTATCTGTTTTCGGTGAAAGCCGCCGTCCCGTCGCCCGTCAGTACCACCGGTCAACTCTCGCTGCCCGCCATGCACGTGGGTTTGGGCCCGGGCGTGCGATCGGACCAGGTGGAATTCATCGCTCATCCGTCAACCCACGGCGCCTGGCTGTTCGCGGCGCGCGACCTGCTCGTCACCAAAATCAACGGCACCGGTGCAACGCTAATCCTGACCTCGGTGCGTGCGCCGGGCGGCGAAGTGCTTTCGATCAAAGTGGAATCTCTCGATGCCCGAGCGGAGGAGACGTCGGTCGCGCCGGTGCCCAACAGCGCCGATAGAGGGGAGGTGCAGGCCCCGAGCCGATCGGTGTTCCATACCGCCGACGCTGACCTGCCGCTGCGGGTAAAGATCGGGGCCCATCTTCGCACGCGCGGCGATATGACGTTCGCCGATGTACCCTGGGCGGGGCGCGTCGCACCGGGGCTTTGGATCGAATCCTTTTCGGTGCGGCCGCTCGAGCGATTCGGCGCCGAGGACATCGAATACAAGGGACTTACCGGGAGCGGTTTCGAGACCCCTTGGGTGAGCGACGACAAGGCGTGCGGCACCAAAGGGATGGCCACGCCCTTGGTCGGATTCGCGATACGGCTCAAGCCTTCCGCGGCTGCGGCGGCCTACGACTGCGAGTACAGCGGCTACTTCCAGTCCGGTACCACGGTCGGCCCGCTGCGCAACGGCGCTCCGTGCCGCTCGAGTGTCGCAAACGATTCGCTCGAGGGTATCCAGCTGCGCCTCGTCAAGCGAGCGGGCGTACCTTTACCGGTCGCTGAGAAACGAGGTGTGAGCGCCGCCGCCAACGGCCCGACTTCAACGGGCCATCGCAAAGCCAAGGCCGCCGCTTCGCTCAAGGCAAGCCGCGGCTCGCGCGGAGGCCGTCGCCGATCCACGCGCGGTCCGTGAACGAGCTACGACGCGAGCGCGTGCTGGTCAACGTCGGTTGCGGTCCTCTCAATGGCAGCAAACTGCCGGGCTACTTCAACGGCTGGCAGCAGTTGCGCATCGATGTCGATGCAGCCGTGAAACCCGACATCCTCGCGGATCTCACGGATCTGTCGGCCATTCCGGATGGCAGCGCCGACGCCGTGTGGGCGTCGCATTGCATCGAGCACCTGTACGAGCACGAGGTCGCCCCCGCGCTGCGGGAATTTCGACGCGTGCTGCGCGATGACGGCTTTGCGTGCGTCATCGTGCCGGATCTTCAGACCGTGGCGAACTATCTGGTGGCGGACCGCCTGCATGAAACTCTCTACGAGTCCGAGGCGGGTCCGGTTACGGCGCACGACATTCTCTTCGGTTTCGGGGCCGCCATCGCGAGCGGCCGCACTGCCATGGCCCACCGCTGCGGTTTTACGCCGGGAATGCTGCGGCGCTGCTTCGAGAAGCTGCCCTTCGGCGAAGTGCTGCTGCGCCGGCGCAGCGCCGCGCTCGAGCTCGTGGCGGTCGCGCGTGCGACCGCGGCCAGGGACGACGCCGAGCGCATGGGCCTGATGGCCGCACTTGAGCTATGAATTACCTGTTCATCCATCAGAATTTTCCCGGCCAGTACCGGCATGTGGTCCGTCATCTGGCCAGCCAGCCTGGCAACCAAATCTACTTCATCACCCAGCCGAACGAGAATTCCATGTCGGGGGTGTACAAGGTGACCTACCCGAAGGATGCGCGGGGGCCCGTCAACTGCCACGCCTACGCGGTGGAAATCGACCGCGCCATTTATACCGGCGCGACGGTCGCCGACGTGTGCCGGCGTTTGCACGAACAAGGCTTTCGTCCGGATCTCATCGTCGGGCACAGCGGCTGGGGCGAGACCCTGTTCGTCAAAGATGTGTTTCCAGACGTGCCGCTGCTGGCGAATTTCGAATTTTACTATCATGCCCAGGGGGTGGACGTCGGGTTTGATCCGGAATTCGCGTCCATCTTCAATGATCCCTCCCGCCTGCGAGCGCGCAACGCCATCAACCTCCTGGCTTTCCAGGCCGCTGACTGGGGTCACTCGGCAACGGCGTGGCAACGGGGCCTGTATCCCCCTGAAATGCAAACCCGAATCAGTGCGCTGCATGAGGGGGTAGACACCGAGCTTGCGCGCCCTCGCCCGGACGCCCACTTCAAGCTGCCCGCATCAGGAAAGGTGCTGACCCGGCGCGATGACGTGATCACCTACGTGGCGCGCAACCTCGAACCCTATCGCGGCTTTCACGTCTTCATGCGCGCGTTGCCGCAGTTGCTGCGCCGGCGCAAGAGCGCGCAGGTTGTCATTGTCGGCGGCGACGGGGTGAGCTACGGCACGCCGCCGCCGCCGCGCTCGACCTTCCGGGAGACGATGCTGCAGGAGGTGGGAGCCAAGCTCGATCTGTCTCGTGTGCACTTCGTCGGCATGCTCGACTACCGGGACTACCTTACGCTGCTGCAGGTCTCCTCGGTGCACGTCTATCTCACCTATCCGTTCGTTCTGTCCTGGTCATTCATCGAGGCCATGGCCTGCGGTTGCCTCATCGTAGGCTCGGCCACTCCGCCGGTGCTGGAAGTCCTGCGCGATGGCAGCAACGGGCTGACGGTCGATTTCTTCGCGCACAAGCACCTCGCCAGCCGCATCGAATTCGCGCTCGAACATCCCAGAGAGATGCAGCGGCTGCGTAGCGCGGCGGTGAGCACGGCGACGCAGTACGATTTGCGGCGCGTGCTGTTGCCGCGTTGGAGCGCGCTGTTCGATGACATTGTGAATCGCCGGCGGCCGGTTGAGCGATCTCACCCCGATGCGGGGCGCCGTTCATCGCCCGTCAGCGTCTAACGCAGCAACTCCAGGCGGCTCAAATCTGCCTCGAGGCGGCGCACCTCGTTCGCGGCGTCACCGTTGCCGGCGGCCAGCGCCTGCCGGTACAGAGTCAGCGCCGCGGTGCGATCGACCGCGACGCCACGTCCGTCCTCGTGGAGCTGTGCGAGGGACATCATCGCGGACGGATGGCCGGCATCGGCGGCCAGACGGTACCAGCGCGCGACTTTGACCCAGTCCGCCTCACTGGCGGCGGTCTGAGCGTTGAGCGAACCCAACGCCAATTGTGCCGAGCGGTGGCCGTGCCGCGCGGCGGCCGTATAGTGACGCTCCGCCTCCACGTCATCGCGTTCGACGCCAAGCCCGCGCCGCAAGCACACTCCGAGGTTGTATTGCGCGTCGACATTTCCTTGCGCGGCGGCGCGCCGGAACAGCTCGACGGCCTGCGACTGATCGGCCGCCCCGGACGATTGCTGCAGCAGGATGCCGCCGAGCAGCATCATGGCGGGCGCATGCCCCTGCAGTGCCGCGGCCTCCAGCCAGCGGCGCGCCTCCTCAACCGAGGGCTCTGTGCCCACGCCGCGCAGATAGAAATCGCCGACCTTGTGCTGCGCGTCGGCATGGCCGTGCCGCGCGGCGCGCAGCCACAGCTGGAACACCTGAACCATCTCTTCGCCGCTGGCTCCGGTGGTAACGCGCAGCGCGGTCAGCGCCGCGATTGCGCCGGCGTGTCCCTGCAGTGCGGCCCGCTCGTACCAGATTGCGGCGGCGTCCCGGTCGCTCGGGACGCCACGCCCCTGAACCAAGATGTCGCCGAGCCAGGCTTGGGCGAACGCATTGCCGCCCTGCGCTCCGCGCGTGAACCAGCGCATGGCCCGGCTCTGATCGTGCTCGATGTGTTTGCCTTCGAAGTACGCCAGACCCAGGGCTGTCTGGGCATCGGCATGGCCCTGCGACGCGCAGTACTCGAGCGCCTCCAGGATGCGCTCTGCCGGCGGCGTGGCCGGGTCGGCGTCATCGAGCCGGCGCGCCAGCATACAGGCGGCTGCGGCGCTGCCGAGACCCGCCGCACGCAGCAGCCAGCGTGCCGCCGCCGCCGCGTCCGCAGGCAGGTACTCGCCATCCGTGTACTCACGAAATAACGCCCAGGCGCTCTCTACGCTGCCGGCATCGGCGGCCTGCCGCAACAGGGCCAGGCCCCGCGCGCAATCCTGCTTGACCCCGAGGCCGCGAAAATGCAAGTAGGCGAGGTTGTAGCGGCCTTTTGCCTCCCCGAGGGCGGCGGCCTGCGCATACCAACGCGCAGCGGCCGTGTAATCCCTGCGAACCTGTTCGCCGGTGGCATAGAGGATACCGAGCTGCAGGCACGCCGCGGCGCTGCCTTGCTTCGCTGCCTGCCGATACCAGCGGCGCGCGGCCTTCGAATCGCGCGGCATGCCGAGACCACCCAATTGCAGGGAGCCCAGATGGTACAGCGCGTTGGCGTCGCCCTGGGCGGCCCCGCGAAGGAACCAGTCTGCGGCGGCTTGAAAATCCTGCGGCAACCCTAAGCCCTCGGCGTACAACGCTCCGAGCCGATCGTAAGCCGCCGACACGTTTTGCTCGGCCGCCTTGGCAAGCCAGCGCGCCGCCTCCGCGGCATCGCGCGGCACACCCTCTCCGGCCAAATAGAACTGCCCGAGTAGATACTGCGCCTCAGAATCGCCGAGATCCGCGGCGTGGCGGCACATCACCGCGGCGGTATTGAGGTCCGCGTTGACTCCCGACCGAAACAGGTGCACCAGCGATAACCATGCCTTGAGGTAACCGCGCGTCGCCGCGCGACGCAGCCAGGTCTCGGCTTTCGATTCACTCTCTTCGGCGCCGCGTCCGCGCCGATACAGCTCACCCAAATGAAACATGGCCGCGGGCTGACCGGCGGCGGCAGCCTTTTCGAGCCATTCAGCGGCACGCTCGGTATCGTGGGGCACGCCGTCGCCGAATAGGAGCAGCAGGCCAAGGCATAGCTGGGCGGTGGAATTGCCGCCTGCGGCACCCAGCTCGAACCATTGTAGGGCGCGCGCATGCTCGCGCCGCTCACCGTAGGCGCCCGCGAAGAGCAGGCCGAGTCCGAGCTGTCCGGCTGCGTGACCCTGTTCGGCGGCCGCGGTAAACCAGCGTTCGGCTTGCGCGTCATCCCGTGCCACGCCGAGCCCGCTCGCATACTGATGGCCGAGGCGCGCCTGGGCTGCCGCGTCTCCGGCCTGCGCCGCGCGATCAGTCCACTGGGCGGCCTGCTCAAGGTCACGAGCGATTGCGAGGCCGCGCGGATACAGGCGCGCGAGCAAAGATTCCTGGCTCGGGTCATCTTCCAGCCGAAGCAGAGCGGCGGGGGTGGCCGTATCCGGCGCCGCCATCCCGGTCAAGTACAGTTCGCCGAGACGCGCCATGGCCGGAATCGAGCCCTGCTCGGCGGCACTGCGATACCAACCTACCGCCTCGACAAAATTCTGCAGCACGCCGTCGCCGCGTTCGTAGAGTTGTCCGAGGCGCAGCTGCGCTTCCATCAAGCCTGATTCGGCCAGTGTGCGAAACAGCGCCGCTGCATCCGCTTGACGGCCCTGTACATATGCCTGCTCGGCACGTTCGAGCCCGGCCGCGCGTTTGCGCGGCGAGAGGCTGGACAGGAATGATCGGATGCCCACGACAAATATTTTACGGTAATTAGGCGAGATCAATACCGCCAAACCGCTGCATGACCGACGCATCCGGGGGAGGCAGGGGTCGATCGAGCTGGGTCGCCCAATGCGACAGATGCACTTCGGACGGCGCGAATACGCGGGCATAGATGTCCCGGCAGAGGGTCGCAGCCCGAACTCCGGGCCAATCGGCTCGCAGCAGCTGCGGCGGCAACAGCGGATCGCGCAAATGCAGGCGCCGGTATTCATGGATCAGAAGCGTTCGCACGATGAAGCATGCCTGAGGGTCGAGGAAACGCGGGTGGTGCGCCGCGGCGTGGTTTCTCAGCGCGGCTTCGATACGTTCGAAGCGCTGGATGAACCGCTGATAGCGCATCCCCAAGTCAGCGAGGTTCCATCCCAATCCCGCCAGTCGCTGCGGGGCATCGTCCGCCGTGAGAGCGGCGTCGAAAATAACGACCTTGGAACCCCAGCCTCCGGGACTTCGCTGCAGCCCGAGCGAATGATGGTCGAGCTCGGGATGGGCAAATACATTGCTCGACAGCTCGCCAAATCCCTGCCAAATAAGTTCTTGCCTGATTCCCTTCCGGTCTGTCGCGCGCATGCGCGGCAGGACGATCACGGTCCAGCGGCCCGACCATGCGCTCTCCGCCGCACCATAAATGCGCCGCGTTGCTGCGGCAAAGCGCTCGCGGCCGTCGTGCGAGAGATGATATTCGCTGCGCTTGCCGGCGCGCCGCCCCTTAAGCCAGCCCTCCTTCGCCAGCCGCGCAGCCGCGGTCCTCACCAATCTTTCATTGAGGCCGAATGGAGCTGCCAGGCTGATCAGGCTGCCGAGGGTGACGGCGCCGCCGCGCGGCATGATGGCGTCGCCGAATATGGTCACGATGCAGCGAGCCGCCGCGCAGCGGCCGTTGACGGCGATAGCGCGCGACCAGTTGCGCAGCGGCAGTGGCGAGGTCAGCGGTCATTTTTGGCCATTTTAAGAGGATCCCCGGCGGGTTGTCCCTTATGACACAGAAAATGTTGATTTTGTAAGTTTTCTGTATCAGAATAACGCAAGTTGGCTAAATCCACGGGGCAGGTATGTATACGCAAGCGTTGGATACACAGCTCGCGGAGGCGCCGCGGCTGGATGAGGATGCGCTCGAACGGCGGTTTCTCGCACGCGTCGACGCCGAGGAGAAAATCGAGCCCAAGGATTGGATGCCGCAGCGCTACCGCAATACCCTGGTGCGTCAGATCTCCCAGCACGCGCATTCAGAGATCGTCGGCATGCTGCCGGAGGGCAACTGGATCACGCGCGCGCCAACCCTCAAGCGCAAGGCCATCCTCATCGCCAAAGTCCAGGATGAAGGGGGTCATGGCGCGTATCTCTACAGCGCGGCCGAAACCTTGGGGGTGAGCCGCGATCAACTCGTCGAACAACTGCTGTCGGGCAAGGCCAAGTATTCGAGCATCTTCAATTATCCCACTCCGACCTGGGCCGACGTGGGCGCCATCGGCTGGCTGGTCGACGGCGCCGCCATCATGAATCAGATTCCCCTGTGCCGCTGCTCGTACGGTCCCTATGCGCGCGCCATGGTGCGCATTTGCCGGGAAGAGAGCTTTCACCAGCGGCAGGGCTATGACTTGATGCTGCATCTCGCGCAAGGCCAACCTGCGCAAAAGCGCATGGCGCAAGAAGCGCTCGATCGCTGGTGGTGGCCCGCCCTCATGATGTTCGGACCCTCCGACGCCAATTCGACCCATAGCGGCGAATCGCAGCGCTGGAAGATCAAGCGCTTCTCGAATGATGAACTGCGGCAAAAGTTCGTGGATTTCACCGTGCCGCAGGCCGATTTTCTGGGCTTGGTCGTTCCGGATCCCCTGCTGCGTTGGGACGAGACTCAGCAGCACTATGCGTTCGGACCCATCGACTGGAGCGAGTTCGATCAGGTCTTGAAGGGCAACGGACCGTGCAATGCGGAACGGCTGGCCGCACGCCGCAAGGCGCACGCCGCCGGCGCCTGGGTGCGCGAGGCGGCGAGCGCGCATGCCGAGAAGCAGCGGCAGCGTGCCGCGGCCCGTGCCGCGTAAGGAGTGCACAGTGAGCGACAAGATAGCCGTCAATGGCCCCTGTATGAAGTTTTCGTCCGTGCGCGCGGCGGCCTCGACCATAAGCACGTCGGCAGCTTGCATGCCGCGGACGCGCGCATGGCGATCGATCACGCGCGCGATCTCTACACGCGCCGCCAGGAAGGCATCAGCATTTGGGTGGTCCCTTCCAAGGAGATCACGGCCTCCGACCCCACCGAGACCGATTCCCTGTTCGAGCCCGCGCGCGACAAGATCTACCGTCACCCGACCTTTTACGAGATTCCGGAGGAGGTCAAAACCCTATGAGCGCGATGCCCTTTGGCCGAGTCGAGCCGCAGGCGCTGTTTCGCCACGTGCTGCGTCTCGGAGATTTGAATCTGGTGCTTGGACAACGGCTGGGCGAGTGGGTGGGCCATGCTCCGGCGCTCGAAGAGGATTTGGGCCTGGCCAACATCGCGCTCGATTTGATCGGGCAGGCACGGCTGTTGCTGACCTATGCCGGCGAAGTCGAGGGCCTGGGACGCGACGAGGACGAAATCGCCTTTCTGCGCGAGCATGGTCAATACCTGAACCCGGTGTTGGTGGAGCAGCCGAACGGGGATTTCGGCCAAACCATCGTGCGTCAGGTGCTGATCGACGCCTTCCAGCTGGAACTGTACGAGCGCATGCTCGCCTCTTCCGATGAACGCCTGGCCGCGATCGCGGCGAAGTCGGCGAAGGAAGTTCGCTATCACCTGCGCTACAGCAGCGGCTGGCTGATACGCCTCGGCGACGGCACCCTCGACAGTCACGCGCGTGTGCAGTCGGCCCTCGATGCGCTCTGGCCGTACACGGTGGAACTGTTCGCCGAGGATGAGTTGGACCGCGCGATGGCCGATGGCGGCGTGGCGCCGCGGTTGGCGGACGTGCACGCCGCGTGGCTCGCAGCGCCTCGACGCCATACTTGCCGAAGCGACGCTCGAGCGTCCGCGAGACCGTGCCGCATTCGTGGCATGGCAAGCGCGGCCAGCACAGCGAGCATCTCGGCTACATTCTCGCCGAGATGCAGCACTTGCAGCGCGCCTATCCGGAGGCGCGCTGGTGAACTCCGCGCGCGACGACACTCGCGCGGCGGCGCCCGATCCGGCTGCGCATGCGGCCGCGGAACGGCGGTTGTCGCTGGCATGGGCGGCGCTCGGCGCCGTGGAGGATCCCGAGATTCCCGCGGTTAGCGTCGTCGATCTTGGCTTGATCCGCGGTGTGGACTCCCGCGCCCGACGGCACGCTCGAGGTGGGGCTCTCGCCGACCTACGTCGGTTGTCCCGCCACCGAGGTGATTCGCCGCTCGGTCGAAGCTGCACTGCGTGAGGCGGGAGTCGGCCGCTTTGTCGTGACCACGGTGTTGGCGCCGCCCTGGACCAGCGATTGGATCAGTGCCGAAGGCCGGCGCAAGCTTGAGCTGTACGGCATCGTGCCGCCGGAACACACCGCCACATCCCTGCGCGAGGTGTTGCGCAGCTCCAAGCCCGTGGCGTGCCCGCGTTGTCACTCGACCGCTACCGAGTGCGTCAGCGAATTCGGTTCGACGCCCTGCAAGGCGCTGCATCGCTGCCGCGCCTGTCTCGAGCCCTTCGAATATTTCAAATGCATTTGAGCGGCTCACGCGGAATACTCAGACAGGCTCCTGTGCATGCTTAGCTTCCATCCCTTGAAAGTCGCCGCGGTCGAGCCGGTTGCCGATGATGCCGCGTGCGTGACGGTGGAGATTCCGTCGGCGCTGCGGGAGGAGTTTGCCCACCACGCCGGACAGTACGTCACCGTGCGGCGAATGATCGACGGGCGCGAAGAGCGCCGCACCTATTCCATCGTCACCGCGCCCGGGGCCGCTGCGCTCAAATTGGGCATCCGGCTGCAAACGCGCGGCCGGATGTCCGGTGAACTTGGCGCGAGATTACGTGCCGGCGATGTGCTCGAGGTGGGCACGCCGATGGGGCGGTTTCGCACCGCCATCGACCCTGAGCGTGCGCTGTCGTATGTGGCCTTCGCCGCGGGCAGCGGCATCACGCCGGTTCTGTCGCTCGCCACGGATATTCTCGCGCGCGAGCCCGGCAGCCGCTTCACGCTGATTTACGGCAACCGCAGCATTTCGCGCACGATGTTTCTGGAAGAGACACTCGCACTCAAGAATCGCTACATCGAGCGCTTTGCCGCACATTTCGTGATGAGCCGCGAACCGCAACAGACCGAATGGCTGAATGGCCGGATCGACGGCGACAAGGTCCGCGAGCTCGCGCGCCACATGCCCGAGATCTCGACCGCAGACGAATATTTGATTTGCGGTCCCGGCGACATGGTGGACCAGGTCCGCTCCGCTATGAGCACACTGAATGGCAAGGCTGCAATCCGCTTCGAGCGCTTTGCTGCGGCGGCTGCGCCTCCGGGACGCGGCGTCGCAACGCCGGCTCGTCGCGGCGCGGCAGGCCGAAGGCGTCGCGCAGGAGCCCGGCGCCGCAGCTCCTGCCGTGTTGGCCACCATCGCCGTGATCATGGACGGCCGGCGGCGCAGCTTTCCCATGGGACCGGGCGATGGCTCCGTGCTCGAAGCTGCGGAGCGCGCGGGCCTCGATCTGCCGTTCTCATGCCGCTCGGGGATCTGTGCGACCTGCCGCGCGCGAATCACGCACGGCGCCGCGGTGATGACGCACAATATTGCCCTGGAGCCGTGGGAAACCGACGCCGGGTTCGTCCTGTGCTGCCAGGCACGACCCACGACTGCGACGCTCGAAATCAGCTACGATCATAAATAGACCCGCAAGATGTCCTTAAGGGGTGCACATGTCTTACGACACCATCTTGTTCAGTGTCGACGGCGGTATCGCTCGTCTTACCTTGAACCGCCCGGACAAGCTCAATAGTTTCAATCCGCAAATGCACGGCGAAGTGCGCGATGCGTTGCGGCGTTTGCCGGGCAGCGACGCTCGCGTTCTGGTCCTCAGCGGCGCAGGGCGCGGCTTTTGCGCCGGCCAGGATCTCGGCGATCGGGCGGTGGCGGCCGGCTCGCAGGGCGTCGATCTCGGCAAGTCCATCGACGAGTACTACAACCCTTTGGTGCTGGCATTGCACACCCTGCCGATGCCCGTGATCGCCGCGGTCAATGGCGTGGCAGCGGGTGCGGGGGCCAACATCGCGCTCGCCTGCGATCTCGTCATTGCCGCCAGTTCCGCCAGTTTCGTGCAGGCGTTTGCCAAGCTCGGACTGCTGCCCGATTCCGGCGGTACGTGGACCTTGCCGCGGTTGGTGGGCAATGCGCGGGCATTGGGCTTGGCCTTGCTCGGCAACAAACTCGCCGCGGAGCAGGCGGCGGCCTGGGGCATGATCTGGCAATGCGTGCCGGACGCCGAGTTCGCGGCGGCCGTCGATTCACTGGCGCAGATCCTGGCCGCGGCACCCACCCGCGGACTCGCCGCGACCAAGGCTGCGATTCGCGGCAGCTGGCAGCACTCGCTGGCCGAACAGCTCGATATCGAGCGCGATGTCCAGCGCGAGCTCGGCCGATCGAGCGACTACGCCGAGGGCGTGGCCGCCTTCATCGAGAAGCGCTCGCCCCGCTTCACCGGGCGCTGAGCATGTCGGATGCGACCCCGGCAATGAACGATACGGCGCTGCGCGCGCGCACCGCGGTTGCGCGCCTGTTCGAGGCCGACCTTGCGTCGCAGGCGCTCGGCATCGAGATCATCGAAGTCGCGCCCGGGCGGGTGCAAATCGCGATGACCGTGCGCGCGGACATGGTCAACGGCCACGGCATGTGCCACGGCGGCATCGTCTTCGCATTTGCCGACAGCGCCTTTGCCTTTGCCTGTAATTCCCACGGCGATCCGATGGTGGCGGCGGGCGCCAGCATTGAATTTCTGGCGCCGACGCCGCGCGGCGAGCGCGTGCTGGCCACCGCCGCCGAAGTCTCGCGCGGCGTACGTCATGGCATCTATGATGTCGCGGTGACCAACGCCGCCGGTACCGTGCTCGCCCAGTTCCGCGGACGTTGTGCGCGCCTGCGCAGTGGAGCCCCATGAACCTGCAGAGTTATGTGACCGGTACCTGGCGCAGCGGCCGCGACGGCGGCGTCGCCCTGCGCGATGCCACGACCGGAGAAGTGATCGCGCACGCATCCTCGGCCGGCGTCGACTTCGGTGCCACTCTCAACTACGCCCGCGAAGAGGGCGGACCCGCCCTGCGGGCGATGACGTTTCACGAGCGGGCCGCCATGCTGAAGGCGCTCGCCAAACATCTGACCGAGCTCAAGGAAGAGTTCTATGCATTGTCGTATCGAACCGGCGCGACCAAGGGTGATTCGATGATCGACATCGATGGCGGCATCGGCACGGCGTTTGCTTTCGCGAGCAAGGCGTCGCGCGAAATGCAGAACACGCGCGTTCATGTCGACGGCGACATCGAAGGCCTGTCGAAGGCGGGTAGCTTCGTCGGGCAGCACATTTTCGTGTCGCGCGAAGGCGCGGCGGTGCAGATCAATGCGTTCAATTTCCCAGTTTGGGGTATGCTCGAAAAGCTGGCGCCCGCACTCTTGGCCGGCATGCCGGCCATCGTCAAGCCCGCGACCGCCACGGCATATCTCACCGAACTCGTGGTCCGCCGCATCATCGAATCCAGAATTCTGCCGCCAGGCGCATTGCAGCTGGTATGCGGCAGCTTGGGCAATTTATTTGAGCATCTTGACTGTCAGGATACGGTCTCGTTCACGGGCTCCGCCCACACGGCGGCGCAGTTGCGAGTGCATCCCACCATCATCCGGCACGCAGTGCCGTTCGTCGCGGAAACCGATTCACTGAACTCCAGCATTTTGGGCGTGGACGCCGCACCGGGCACTCCGGAGTTCGATCTGTTCGTCAAAGAAGTGGTGCGCGAAATGACCGTCAAGGCCGGGCAGAAGTGCACGGCCATCCGCAAGGCGCTGGTGCCGGCCAAGTTGGCGGGCGACGTCGTTGACGCACTGCAAGCGGCGCTGGCCAAGATCGTCGTCGGTGATCCGCGCGAGGAGGGCGTGCGCATGGGCCCCTTGGTGAGCCAGGAACAGCGCACTCAAGTGCTGGCACAGGTCGGTGCACTGCGCGCGGAAGCCGATCTGGTCGCGGGTAACCCGGATCGATTCGAGCTCAAGGGCGCCGACCGCGCGCGCGGCGCGTTCGTGCCGCCGCTGCTGCTGCTGTCGCGCGATCCGCCCACGGCGCGCGCCGTTCACGAAGTTGAAGCCTTCGGGCCGGTCGCGACGGTACTACCGTACCGCGACACCGCCGAGGCAATCGCACTCGCGCGGCGCGGTCAGGGGAGCCTCGCGGCCTCGGTATTCTGCGCCGACGATGCCCTCGCCACGCGCATCGTTCTCGGGCTCGCGCCGTACCACGGCCGTATTCTGGTCGTTAACCAACGTTGCGCGAAGGAGTCCACGGGTCATGGCTCGCCGCTCGCGCCATTGATTCACGGGGGCCCGGGTCGAGCCGGCGGCGGGGAGGAGATGGGCGGCATTCGCGGCGTCCTGCACTACATGCAACGCACCGCGGTGCAGGGCTCGCCGGACACGCTCACCGCGGTCACCGGCCGCTGGGTGCGGGGCAGCCGGCTGCGCGACCCTGGCCGGCATCCGTTTCGCATTCCCTTCAACGATCTGGAATTGGGCGATACGCTGCAGTCGAAGGAGCGCGAAGTCACCAGTGCCGACATCGAACAATTCGCAGCCTTGTCGGGCGACACCTTTTACGCCCATATGAGCGACACCGAGGCGGCCCGCAACCCGCTGTTCGGCGGCCGCGTCGCCCACGGCTATTTCCTGATCTCCGCTGCGGCGGGACTGTTCGTCGATCCGGACTATGGACCGGTGCTCGGCAACTACGGCATCGATGAGCTGCGTTTCGTCAAGCCGGTGAAGCCCGGCGACCGGATCAAGGTACGCCTGACCTGTGCGCGCAAGAGCCTGCGCGCCGACAAGGGTTGGGGCGAAGTCGCCTGGGATACGGAAATTACGAACCAGAACCAGGAGACGGTGGCAGTCTACAATGTGCTCACCATGGTCAGCATTCATGCAATTCCCGATGCGAAGGCCAACGCGTAGTGGACGCGCCTGACGCCGACCGCTACGCGCGGGATTTTCCAAGCCTGCAATTTCTCGCTCCCGAACCGGGAATACTCGAGCTCGTGATCGCGAACCCGGCCCGTCTCAACGCGGCGACCGAAGCCATGCATCGCGATCTCGCGCAGGTGTGGCGCAGCGTCGATACGGACGACGCCGTGCGCGTGGTCGTGGTGCGCGGTGAAGGAGCGAATTTCTCCTCCGGCGGCGACTTCGCCATGATCGAGCGCATGATCGAGGATGAAGCAACCTTGATCCGCGTCTGGAAGGAGGCGAGCGACCTCGTCTACAACCTCATCAATTGTTCCAAGCCGGTGGTATCGGCGATCCGCGGCAGCGCGGTGGGTGCGGGCCTCGCCATCGCCTTGTTGGCCGACGTTTCGGTCGCCGCCGAGGATGCGCGAATTCTCGACGGCCACACCCGCTTGGGCGTCGCCGCGGGCGACCACGCCGTCATAATCTGGCCCCTGCTCTGCGGTCTCGCCAAGGCGCGCTATCATCTGTTGACGAACAAGCCGTTGTCCGGCGCCGAAGCCGAGCGCATCGGCCTCGTGGCGCTGGCGGTGCCGGACGCTGAAGTTTTGGAGCGCGCGTTCGACGTGGCGCGCACTCTGGCGGCGGGCAGCAACACCGCGATTCGCTGGACCAAACACGCACTCAACAATTGGCTGCGCCTGGCCGGCCCCAGTTTCGATACGTCGCTGGCACTGGAATTTCTGGGCTTCAAGCTGGCCGACGTGCGCGAGGGGTTGGCGGCGGCACGCGACAAGCGCCGCGCCTGTTTCGATCACGGACAATAGCCGCGGCAGGGTGGGGTCACGCCATGAGTTCGCAAGACATCGGAGAGTTGACGGCGCTCGAACCGATCTTGGGCGCGAGCCGCGATGAGCTCGAATCCCTGCAGTGGCGGCGCCTGCAGTCGACCCTGCACCACGCCTATGCCAACAACGTCCATTACACGAAGAAATTCGATGCGGCGGGCGTTCACCCGAGCGATCTCAAGTCGCTGGCCGACCTTGCCCGCTTCCCGTTCACCACCAAGGCGGACTTGCGGGAGGCGTATCCGTTCGGATTCTTCGCCGTCCCCCGCGAACGAATCGCACGCATTCACGCCTCCTCGGGCACCACGGGCAAGCCCACGGTGGTCGGCTATACCCGCAACGATCTTGTGACCTGGAGCAATCTGGTCGCGCGCTCGATTCGCGCCGCCGGCGGCCGTGCCGGCATGAAGGTGCACATTGCTTACGGCTACGGACTTTTCACCGGCGGACTCGGCGCCCACTACGGCGCCGAAGCGGCAGGCTGCACGGTGATCCCGATGTCCGGCGGCCAGACGGAAAAGCAAGCGCAGCTGATTCGCGATTTCGAACCCGACATCATCATGGTGACGCCGAGCTATATGCTCGCCATCCTCGACGAGTTCCGGCGCACCGGCGTCGACCCGCGCTCGACCTCGCTGCGCATGGGACTATTCGGCGCGGAGCCTTGGGGCGAGGGCATGCGCGCGGAAATTGAGTCCGCGTTCGACCTCGACGCCTGCGACATCTACGGCCTGTCGGAAGTCATGGGGCCGGGCGTGGCCCAGGAATTTGCGCGCACCAAGGAGGGGCCGACGATCTGGGAGGATCACTTCATCGCCGAAATCGTCGACCCCGCGAGCGGACGCGTGCTCGCCGACGGCGAGCCGGGGGAATTGGTGTTCACCTCCCTGACGAAGGAAGCCATGCCGGTGATTCGATACCGAACACGCGACCTGACCCGCCTGCTGCCCGGGTCCGCCACGGTCATGCGCAGGATGGCGAAAATCACCGGCCGCAGCGACGACATGCTGATCATCCGCGGCGTCAATGTGTTCCCCTCGCAAATCGAGGAAATGATTCTGCGCTGTCCTAGCTTGGCACCCCACTATGAAATCGAGATCACTCGGACCAATCGGCTCGATGAAATCTCGATAGTCGTAGAATGCCGCCCGGAACTTGGGGATAATGCCCGTCAGGCCGAAGCGCTCCTGCTCGCGGGAAAATTAAAGGACAACATTGGCATATCCGCGGACATTCGCATTGCCGCCAGCGGTTCATTGGCGCGCTCGGCCGGCAAGGCCAACCGCGTCAAGGATCGTCGCTAGCGGCCCGCGCGCACTGCTCTTTGCCGCAAGGTTGATCGCGGTTGGCATGGCGTCGATGGCATGCCATGCAGATCAGCCGCCGGCGCTCATGGAGGAACTCGTCGTTACCGGCGAGCGCACCGGCCCCGGGATGTGGCACGTGCACCGCGGCGCGGCGCAAGTGTGGATCTTGGGCAGCATGTCGCCGTTGCCCAAGGGCATCACCTGGCGCGCAACGCAGGTGGAGAAAGTGCTGGACGGAGCCGGCCAAGCGCTGGTGCAGAAACCGTTCGAGATCGGAATCGCCCGCATACTCTGGCTTCTCGTCACCGAGCGCGGCGTCTTGATGGTCCGCGGCGGCAAGCGGCTCAAAGACGTGCTGCCGGCGGACTTGCACGCGCGCTTTGCCGCGCAGCGCGCCAAGTACACCGACGATCCGAACAAATGGGAGAGATTCCGTCCGCTCATTGCCGCCGCCTTCCTGCAGCAGGCGGCGTTCCACAAAGTGGGTCTGTCGACGCGCTTGGATTTGGGGGCCGCGGTGCGCACGCTGGCGAAAAAGCACGGCGTTCGAGTCGAGGAAATCAAAATCGCCGGCGTTGGCGATGTGATGGACGCCTTGAAGGTGCTGCCGCCGGCCACCGAGAATGCCTGCGTCGACGCGTCGCTCGTCACCGTTGAACGAGACCTGCCGCGTCTGCTCGATCGCGCCCAGGCCTGGGCCAGCGGCAACATCGAGCGCATCGGTAAATTGCGGGAACCGCCGGAAGTCGACGCCTGCCGCGCAGCCCTCGACTCCGGAGTGGGCGCCGCCGATCTCATTGCGCGCATCCGCCGAACCTGGGTCGGCACCATCGAAAAGTATCTGCAATCTCCCGGGGTGACTCTGGTCGTGCTCAACATGGATATGTTGCTCGAACCCGGCGGTGTGCTCGATGAGCTGCGTGCTTTAGGATATGACGTCGATGCGCCGTGATGCCAACACCCCCGAAGCCGCCTTAAGCCCCATCGAATGGATGCTTCTGCTCACCGCATTTGCCGCAGGTACGGTGGACATCATCAGCTTCGCCACACTGGGAGGTGTATTTGCGTCGGCGATGACCGGCAACTTCGCGCTGCTCGCGTACTACGTGGCGCAGAGCGACTCACAAGCGGCCATGGGATCCGTGGTGGCGCTGACCGGATTTGCCGTCGGCTGCGCGCTCGGCGTATTGCAGCGCCGCGGCCGCCCGCAGGAACAAGCGCTCGATCGATTGCTCATCGGCGAAGCGGGCTTGCTGTTGTTTTTCGCCCTCTACGCGATGTGGACGCCGCATGCGGCGCACGCGCCCTCGGACCATCTGCAGATTCTGCTGCTGGCCCTTGCGATGGGGCTGCAAGCCGTAATTGGCCAGGCGATCAGCCTGACCACCATCGTCTTCACGGCAACCCTCACCAAGTTGGTGGGAACGATTGCCGATTCGATTGCCAATGGGGATATGTCGGGGCTCAAAGACGTGAAGATTCAAAGCGCCGTAGTGGTTGCCTACTTGTTCGGCGCACTGCTGGCGGGCGCCATGGTCGTGCGCAAGGTGGAGGAAGTCGTACTGCTGCCGTTCATCGGCGTCGCGCTCGCGTTCTGGGTGCATCGCCGCTCACGCCGCAAGGCTGCGTAGGCCGATGGGACCACTGGCGGGCGTCAAGGTCATCGAAATCGCGGGATTGGGCGCGGCACCCTACGGCTGCATGATGTTGGCCGACATGGGCGCGGACGTAGTACGCATCGATCGAGTCGGCGGGCGCGCCGATACGCCGGAAGATTCGCCGCTGCTGCGCAATCGCCGCTCCGTTTGCCTGGATCTGAAGCAACCCGGCGGACGCAACCTGGCGCTGGCAATGGTGGAAAAGGCGGACGTTTTGATCGAGGCGTTTCGCCCCGGTGTCGCCGAGCGGCTCGGAATCGGTCCCGACGCCTGCTTTGCGCGAAATCCGCGCCTCATCTATGGGCGCATGACGGGATGGGGTCAAACGGGCCCGCTCGCGCAATCCGCGGGCCACGATTTGAATTACATTGGTCTCGCGGGACTGTTGCATCAGATCGGCCCCACCGGCGGCAAACCCACGGTGCCGCTCAACGTGATCGGCGACTTCGGCGGCGGCGGTCTGCTGCTGGCGTTTGGCGTGATGTGCGCCCTGTGGGAATCGCGCCAATCCGGCCGCGGCCAGATCGTCGATGCGGCGATGCTCGACGGGGCGGTGTCCTTCATGTCGATGTTTTTCGGTCTTCGCGCGCGCGGCCAATTCGCCGATCGCACGGGTGCGCACATGCTCGGCGGCGGTGCCCACTACTACAATGTCTATGAAACCAAGGACGGATTGCACCTGGCCGTCGCGCCGATCGAGCCGGAGTTCTACCGGGCGTTTCTGCAAAAAATGGGACTGGACGGCGGGCGCTGGCTGGAGTCGGGCTATCCGGCGCATTCCGCGCTCACGGTCGAGCGGGATTGGCCCGAGCTCAAACTCGAATTGGCGAATATCTTCAAGAGCAGGACGCGCGACGAATGGTGCGCGATGCTCGGCGATGGCGACGTGTGCGTCACGCCGGTTCTGACTTTGCAGGAGGCGGCTCTGCATGCGCACAACCGTGCGCGCAGCGCCTTCATTGATGTCTGCGGTGTTCAGCAAAATGCGCCGGCGCCGCGCTTTTCCCGCACCTCGCCCGCGCACCCCAGAGCGCCCGCGAAGACCGGTGCGGACCTGCATACGGTGCTCGCTGACTGGGACATTGATTCGGATATGACTGGAGGAGGCAACAATGCGATTTCTGACATTTAAATCCGGCGCTGCGCGCGGGGTGGGAGTACAGACCCAAGCCGGCGAGATTCGCGGACTGCTGGCCGGCGAGCGTGATTACCCCGGCAGTCTCGACATCCTGGTCGCCAAAGGCGAGGAAGCGCTGCGCGCCGCGGGCAAGGTGTTGAGCGCCGCGCGCGTCTTCGATCCGGCGGCGATCGAGTGGCTGCCGCCGCTGCTGGCCGCGCAGAAAATAATTTGCATCGGCCTGAATTATTCCGCCCATGCGGCGGAGGCCGGGTTCCAGACGCCGACCTACCCGAGCGTGTTCGTTCGGTTCAATTCCACCTTGATCGGGCATCGGGCAGCGTTGCTGCGCCCGCGAGAATCCGTTCAACTCGACTACGAAGCCGAACTGGTTGCAGTGATCGGCAGGGCAGGGCGGCGCATCGGCAAGCAGGCTGCGCTGTCGCATGTGATCGGGTATTCGGTGTTCAACGACGCCTCCATTCGGGATTACCAAATGAAAACCCCACAGTGGACCGTCGGCAAGAATTTCGACGGCACCGGCGCATTTGGACCTCATCTGGTCACGCACGATGAGGTGCCGAGCGGCGCCAGCGGCCTGCGCGTGCGGACACGTCTCAATGGGCGCGTCATGCAGGACGGCTCGACCTCCGATCTGATTTTCGATGTGGCCACGCTGATCTCGCTGCTCAGCGAAGCATGTACCCTGCAACCCGGCGATCTCTTGGTGACCGGTACGCCGGCGGGCGTCGGCTTTACCCGCAAGCCGCCGGTGTTCATGAAATCCGGCGACGTTTGCGAGGTGGAGGTCGAGGGCGTGGGCACGCTGGTGAACCCCGTCGCGGACGACCTTGCGTGAGGCGCATCGCGGCACGTACACTACCGCGCCTCCGCACAGCCGGGGTGTAGCTCAGACTGGTAGAGCGCTACGTTTGGGACGTAGATGTCGCAGGTTCGAATCCTGTCACCCCGACCAATTGAAATGCAACTTGTAGGTTGCATATCTCCCCCGCGAAGTTTAATATGCACCTCGGAGGTTGCATATGAACACAACGACCGATCGCATCCAAAGAACCATTCTGCTGAAGGCGCCGCGCTCCCGCGTGTGGCGCGCATTGTCGAACGCTGCGGAATTCGGCGCCTGGTTTGGCGTTGATTTCAAGGGAAAGGCGTTCGCCGCCGGCAAGCCGGTTCGAGGCAAAGTCACCTATCCGGGCTACGAGCACATCGAAATGGAGGTGCAAATCGAACGGATGGAGCCGGAACGGTTGTTGTCCTGGCGCTGGCATCCGGCGGCCATAGATCCTGCGGTCGACTATTCAGATGAACCCACCACGCTGGTAGAGTTCGAACTCGAGGAAGTCGAGGGAGGCACCAGGCTCACCGTCGTAGAATCCGGCTTGGACAAAATCCCGCTGGCGCGCCGCGCGACGGTATTTCGTATGAACAGTTCAGGCTGGGACGAGCAGATGCGGAATATCGAAAAGCATGTCGCGACGAGCTAGCGCTACCTCGAGAAAAAAGTCACTCGATAACTATGCGTCGATATTCGCCGCGCTCGGCGACGAAACGCGCCTGCGGCTCATCACCGTCCTCTGCGTGGGCGGCGCCATGTCGATCGCGCAGCTGACCTCGGGGACGGACCTGACCCGGCAAGCCATCACCAAGCATTTGGATGTGCTCGCCGCCGCCGGTCTGGTTCGAGATGTGAAAGTGGGGCGTGAGCGGCTGTGGGAGTTCGAACCGGCTCAACTGGACGAAGCCCGCCGGTCACTGGAAGCGATCGGCCGACAATGGGATCATGCGCTCGCAAAACTGAAGCTCGCCGTCGAGGGTTAACCCGGGCGGCAACGCAACCGCCGGCGGCCAAAATCGGCGAACGGCCATTCGCCGCTTCAAATACCGGGAAACTCCTATATAATCCGCGCGCACTTCGGATTCGGTTTGCGTGGGACCCGAACGTCGGCCTGAAAACATTACGATTGGCGCTGTAACTCGTTGATTTACAAAGCGCCCGTAGCTCAACCGGATAGAGCACCGGCCTTCTAAGCCGGCGGTTGCAGGTTCGATTCCTGCCGGGCGCGCCATCCTGAGGTCGGGAGTTCGACGATGGTGGACGTAGCTCAGCTGGTAGAGCCCCGGATTGTGATTCCGGCCGTCGCGGGTTCGAGTCCCGTCGTCCACCCCAATTCCGTCGGCCGGGTGCGAGTGAGATAATTTGTTTGCGTGGGTTTATTCGGGCCGTTAGCTCAGCTGGTAGAGCAGTTGACTCTTAATCAATTGGTCGTAGGTTCGATCCCTACACGGCCCACCATTTAACCCAGCATAGTCAAGAACTTACGCGTGACCTGCGCATCGCTCGAGAGCGGTGTTGTCCCATTCAACGCTGTTCGTGCCCATTGGCCATATGTTCGGGCGGCCACAACCGATGAAAGCGTAGACATGAACCCCATATCTGTATACGATTTCATCGATGCGTGCTAAAGCCACAAATTTGTCCCACAAGAAACTTCCCTCGGTCTTCACGTATACCGAGGCGGTAGCTCGCGGCCTGTCCGCAGAGCGACTTTACACCTATCGAGACCAGGGGATTGTTGAGCAAATCGGCCGGGGTCTGTATCGATGGGCGGATGCACCGGACATCGACCAAAATCTTCTGGAGATCGCTTACCGAATTCCCATGGGAACTCTTTGCTTGACGACCGCGCTCGCGCGTCACGGCCTGACGGACAATATTCCGGCACGTATCGATGTAGCAATTCCACGCGGACACAGGATTCCGGTGCTTCAATCACCGGTCGATATCCGCGTTTTTTCAAAGGACACATTTGAGTTAGGACGCGGGCAACTAAAAGTCGGAGACGGCTTCTCAGTTGGCTTGTATTCGCCTGAGCGCTCACTCGTCGATATGATTCGGTTGCGGCATCGAGAAGGAACCGACATCGCCTGGGACGCGCTCCGCCGTTGGCTACGGCGCAAAGGCGCGAAACCCGCCGCGCTGATTGAAATGTCAAAATCCCTGCACGGCGCCGAGCGCGCCGTTCGCAACGCACTCGAAATCGTTCTGTGAGGCGTGCCAGCAAGGATACTCTGGCTGGCCGACGCTATCTCGATCTCCAACGGGAGGCGAAGCGCGCCGTGCGGCCAACCGATGAACTCATCCAACTCTATGCGTTGGAGTGCTTCCTAGATCGCTTGGTCCATTCGGAGTTTGCCGACACTTTTATCCTCAAAGGCGGCGTCCTGCTTGCAGCGCTCGATGCGCGACGGCCGACCCGCGATATTGATTTTGCCGTGCGCGTGTTTGAGAACAGCACAGAAAAAATTTTGTCGGCGGTGCGAACAATTGCCGCTATACCACTTGATGACGGCATGACGTTTGATTCCAATGGTGCCGCGGCCGAGGCGATCCGCGAGGAAGACAGCTACAGCGGAATTCGCGTCACCCTGGGAGGAACACTCTCTCGAGCTGTGGTTCGATTCCACGTGGACATCAATGTGGGCGATCCCATTTGGCCGGAGCCGCAGCAAATTAGCCTCCCGCGTCTGATCGACGGTGCGATATCAGTCCGAGGCTACCCGCTGGAGATGGTACTCGCCGAGAAGATCGTCACGGCGTTAGAGCGCGGCACAGTAAACACGCGTTGGCGCGACTTTGTTGATATCTACGTGCTGATCGGACGATATCGAATCGACGCTCAGACACTTCAGAAGTCTATGCAACGAGTCGGACGGTTCCGCAGCGTAGTTCTCACTCCGTTGCGAACGGCACTTGCCGGATATGCCGAGATTGCGCAGCCACGGTGGGTCGCCTGGTTGCGGAAGCAGCGTCTCGACAATACGATTCCGACCCAATTTTCAAAGGTTCTCCAGAGCGTTGTTTCATTTGTCGACTCGTTGATCGAAGGCGACGATGCTCCGCGTACCTGGGATCCGGTCGAAGGAAAGTGGATCGGAGTTCGAGGGTAATTGTACGTATGAGCTACGATCTCCAGATATGGTCTGTCCATTCAGCGTCTGCACCCGAAGGTTTGCCGACGCCAACGACGTGGAAGGCAAACGATCAATCCTGGATTCACGAACGCCGTGATTGGCAAGTTGTATTAGGACGTTCTGTGAAGGTGTTGCCCGAAGACGTGCCAGAAACCGTCGCGCAAACTTTGCCAGGAATTGCCTACTTGACGGAACTGAACCTATCTCCCATCGATGCTCCGGAAACAGCTCGAAAGTTCCTATCGCGTTCGGCAGCCGCGATTGCAAAGGCAATCCACGGCGTGGTTTTTGATCCTCAGGCTGATTACGTCACGCTACCGTCGGGGATCAAAAGGTTTGCAAGGCCAGGCCCTTCCGAGAGCGCGAGCGTGATTTCAATGTCCTGGTGGTTCATCGAAGGACCGGCTGCGCGGGGCGAATTCACATCACTGCTCGACGTATTGAAAGCAGAATTACCCGAAGGACTTCCGCGTCGCTACGGCTCCTTCGAGCCGCCCGAACACGTTTTTGCCGAGACCGGTCGGGAGCATTTCCTCACGTTTCTGTCTGAACAGCTCAAGGGAAAGATCGTCGTTTGGTATCCGTCGGCACCGGTATCGCACGTGCACCTTGGTCTTCCGGAGAATATTGGTGCCTCCAAGCGTGGCTTTCGCTCCGCCTACTTCACGCTTGATGTCGACGCCGAAGTTTTGAGCCAGGCTGGATGGCAGAGCGCCCTCAAGCGTTTGTGGCATAGCCTGAGCCATGTCCTGCAACCGTTTTATGGCGACATTCGCACGCGAACTGGGTATCGCCGCAATCGGGGCCGGTATTGGCTTACCCGTTCTACTCAGCGTCATCCGGTGACAGCGTGGTGGTGGAGCGGACTACCCCGCGGGCCGGCACACGCCGTCGTGTTGGGGAAACCATACGCCGACCTTTGGCCCGCGTTCGCCAGTAGGGCGGTTGCCGAGTCGGGGTTCGTGTTCGCCGATTCCGATGACTGGCGAGTTGCCCAAGACGTCTTTGAATGGGTGGGAGAACCACCGTCCGACCTACGTCAAGTGAATCAAGCGGACTGGCCGGATGTGGTCCCTCGGGAGTATCCGGCCAACTGGCCATTCGAGCCACCGCGGCCGCCGTAGTCGCTCGAACTGTCCCATTGAAAAACTGTGACCTTCATGAAATCACAGACTTAATGCTGGATAACTCGGCAAAGTGTGGGACCGCTCTTGATCGATAACTTATTGTTTTTGAATCAATAAATACCTGACCGACACAGCGCCTCTTAATCAATTGGTCGTAGGTTCGATCCCTACACGGCCCACCAATCTTTAAGCCCGCGAATCAGACAACCTCAGTAGATGTCTTTTTTCGAGGCCGACCGCCCTTGCGGCCGTTGGCTCGCGAGCTCTTGCGCTTCGCGCGTGAGGTCGCCTGTCCGCCGCGGCTGGCGAAGAGGGCTGCAACGGATCGCGAGGGCAGCATCGCTGGAAGTATCGCTGTCAGGAGCCCATGCACACTAATCTGAATGTCTCGGTCCTCGAGTTCAATCGCCGATCCGTCCGGCCACACTTCGAGTTTGCTCAACTCGTCGGTAGGGACGTCCTGCAGTGCCCCGATCCACTGTCGCGGAATCAAGAAGCCGGCATTGCGGCTCGTGACGATCTCGATGGCATCCCGCTCGGGGACGTAGCGAACAGCTTGCGCCCGAATCTCGGTCTCGGCCTCAATTCGGCCGGCGACAAGGGCCGCGGCGTACTCGGCGTCACTGATCCGCTGTACATTCATAGTCATAACTTCACCTGCACTTTTGTACCATCCCGAAAAATCACGTGAACCTGTTCCTTGGAAGGATCGTATTCGGCCTCGGCGATCTGTTTCGCACTCGGAGTGAGTTTCGGGAGAAGCTCGATCTTTCCCGCTTTGCTCACAATGGCCCATTGGTTCGCCAAACAAGTTGTACCTCGCGTCAACCACCAGCCACGTCGGCAATCCGGCAGCCGCACTTGAACATCTCTCAAGAGACGGTTCACTACGCGTTGCAGAGGAATATTCTTGGCCGGGGCGATGCTAATCAGTTCTACCGTACTGTCGACAAAAGAAATTCTCACCCGCGCAATCCAACCTTCGCCGCGATGGCGCGCATGAACATGTGCAGGGCAATGATCGTCGGAGAAGACGTAGATTCCGGCTCCTGTGCCCGCAGATATGAACACACGACTCATGGAATAGATTAACCTATCGGCTTAGGTTATTCAATAGTTCTCCCTGTGCCATTGAATGCGCCCGGAAGTAATGGATTCAGAGTCTTATCTGCGCATAACTCAGGAAATCGTGGCACAGTTATCGGGTCTTAAGTCGTTGTTTTTAAACGTAAAAAGGCCGGTCAGCGCCGGTGTCTCTTAATCAATTGGTCGTAGGTTCGATCCCTACACGGCCCACCAATTCGCTGAAAAATAAGAAGTTTTTTGAGGTCACTTGCAAGAAACTCAAAAGCTTCCCCCATAGATCGGAATTTCCCCCATTCGATTGGCAAAAGCTCTTCGTTCTCACTTTTTTCGAGCGCAAAACAGCGGCGAATCGCGGGGCGTCGTCCCCCATTCGCGCGTCAGCCAGAGATCAGGCGTCGTGTGAAATGCGCGCGACTTGCGAGCGTCGTCGCTTCGAATTGCGCGCGTTTAGTATTACGTCAACGGACGGGTTTAATGACTTCTGGCTTGCGTCGATAGTGCCGCTTTGTAATCTCTTTGCTTGCGTGACCGAGCAAGTCGGTAGCCCTCTCAACGCTGGCCACGTCGCTGCCGACTTTGCCGCGAAGATCATGCTCGGTGAACCGTTCTTTGACGTCCGTGTCTTTAAGCAGCCGCGTCATGAAACGCTGCCACATCGAATCCCACCCCGATGCTTGGCCGCTATCTTCGTTGAAATAGCCTTCGCCCTCGCGTGTGCAAAAGAGCCAGGGAGAGATATCAATTGGCCGGGCAGCCTTGGCTTGCTCTACGGCTAATCTGAGCGCCGGCTCAAATATTCGGGCAGTGCGTTTGGTATTTATTGTCTTGTGTGGGCGCACCATAATTCCTGTGTCGGTGAGATCACTCATTCGCAGGCGAAGCATATCTACGCGACGAATGCCGATGAGAAGCTTGAGCCGTATACACGGGTGTCGACATATTTGTAGATGTGCCGCGGAAGTACATCTCGGGGTCGCATGGCGCCGAAGACCTTACGCAGATTGATCAATGCTTGTATGTCACCGCGCCGAGTCGCGGTAGCCTTCTTCGGAATGACATCGAGTTTGTAACGAGTGAGTAGGGCGTCTACCGTTGCATCGTGCTCGATGCGATGGACGCGCTTTGCCCATTCGGCAGTAGCTTCGCTGAGTGACCGCCCCAGACGAAATTCTTTCTTAAAGTCCCACAGTTGCTCTTGGCCTTTGGGCACGCGGTAGTAGTAGGCGTCGTAGCGAAAGCGCCAGCTCTTCGGATAACCGCGATTTTGAATATTCCTTGCGCGCGGCATGAAGCTCGCCATTTCTGCAACGCTGATATTATCGCAATGATTGCCGGGGGAGGGGACGCGGTATTGAGCTGACTTTGCAGCGATTCCCACATCGAATCATAATCGGCGGCGAGCCTCCTTGATCTGCTGGGTGTTCGATAATTGTCTCAACGCTTTCCAACTGCTCTGCGTCAGCAAGCTCGCCGGGTTTAGACAAATCGTTTCTAATTGATCCATCGCGGGCGCATAGACAAATAACGTTGATTACGCATGATAGGGCCGGCTTAAATGCCTCTTGCATTGCCTGAATCGTGGTTGCCGCTAGGAGCCTTGGCGAGCACGCAAAACCCCTCATTCAGCCGGTCGGTGCATCGGAGGAACACCTGGCGGCTCATGCCGTGAGGCTTTGAATTGACGCATCCGATCCTTGACCTCTGCTAATTCCCGCTCGACAAAAGCTATCAGGCCTAGGGTGTAGTCAATGCCCGAGTAGTTCAAGTGCTTCCGACCACGTCGCCACTTTGTTCATCAGACGACGAAACGTCCCGGGTCCCCCCGCTCATGTCGGTTGTCATGGTCATTTCCTCAGTGAATTGTTTCCGATAACCCGTCAGACGCGCCGCGGCAGTAGCACCAAGTCGGCCGCTTCCTCAGCATCTTTGAGGAGCGTCTTGCGCGGCACGCCTAGCTGCGCACGCATGGTCAGCCCACGCGCTAAATCCGTGACTTGGGTTGCGCGCGCGGCGACGGGAAAGTCAGATGGGATTTCTCCCGCGCTGATCCCGTCCCGGAAACGCCGCTCCAGCAGCGCCGCGCCGCCCGCGACCGCGCTCTGCAGGAACCGCTGAACCTCAGCGTCGTTCACAAGCGGCGCGACGCACATCATAAGGCAGCCCCGGGCGGACCCTTTCTCGGTCGCACTTTCGACGGCGTACCTCAGAAAGTCCGCGATCGAGTCGCGAAGACTCTGTGGCGAGAGGAGTGCCTTCGCGGCTGATGCTCCCTTCCGTTCTGCGTACGCCTTAAGGACGCGCAAGAATATCGACCGCTTGTCGCCATAGACGGCATACAGGCTCGGCCGTCCCACACCCATCCCGGCGACGAGATCGTCAATCGTCACTCCGTCGTAGCCTTTCGACCAGAACACCTGAGTCGCCTTTTCCAGAGCCCCCGTCTCGTCGAAGCTGCGCGGTCGACCCACGGGCCTAGCGGTTTTTTGAATCATTTGGTTCAAAACTCATTGACAATGGTAATCTCACCAATATATAACTGAATGGTTCTAAATTAGCAAGCTGGCATCACGGTTTGGCCTTCACCCTTACGGAGCCCCCATGGAACATTCGATCGCTCTCGTCACCGGCGCCACTTCCGGGCTCGGCCATGCGGCAGGCCGCCTTCTCGCCAAAGAGGGCTGGCACGAGGTCATCGTCACCGGGCGCAGCCTGGCCGGGGCCCACCAAGCGGCCACTCAACTCGAGGCTGAGAACAAAACAGTGAACTTCACGCCGCTGGCGCTGGATCTGGACAAGCCGTCCAGCGTTCAGTCCGCCCTTGCCGAGCTGGTTGAGCTAGGTAAGCCGATTGATTTCCTGCTGCTCAATGCAGGGTTGGTCCCATTTAAGAAGCGCGCGCTCACTGCGGCGGGCGTCGAGGCGTCTCAGGCCCCGCTGATCGGCCATCATCAACTGACTGTCGGGTTGCTCCGCGCCAATCTGCTGAGCCCCAACGCGCGGATTGTTATCGCCGGTGCGGAGCCAGCCCGAGGGGGCGTCCCCATGTTCAAGTACACCGACGTGCCAGCCTTCGCGGCCAAATACCACCGGGGTGACCGAACCGCCGCTGTGGAAGCCCTGATTCGCAACGGGCCGAACGTGAAGTATGTGCCCAACAACGCGTATGCCGACGCGAAGCTCATTATCGCTTGGTGGGTCGCGGCGCTGGCGCCCCGGCTACCCTCCGGCATGGCCGTGTATGCTGTCTCGCCCGGTGGGGCGACCGACACCAAGGTGGTGCGAAGCGCTGGCCCGTTGTTGAAGTATCTATTTATCCCAATCGTGAATCGCATTCCCGGCATGAATCAGACGCCGGAGACCGCGGCCCGTCGGTACCTCCAGGCGTCGGAGTTCGGAACCGACGTCTCAGGGCAATTCTTCGCCTCGGCTCAAGGGAAGTTCTCAGGCCCAATTGAGGCGCAGCGCCACTTACACCTCCACGATCGCGCCAGCCAGGAAGCCGCGTGGCAGGCCGTCGTCAAGCTCTCCGGCGTCGACTTGTCTTAGCCAGCATCTTTAAGCGTGGTGTCCTGAAGGAGCACCGGTCGCGGCGAAATGGTCGCGGTGACCGGAATCAGCATGCGATTGCGGAGCTACGCGGTCGTTCACGGGTCCTACGGTATTTTGAAATAAATAGTTCAAAATTTACTTGACCACGGGCCATCGCGGCTATTATCGTACCAAACAGTTCAAAATAAGCAAAGTAAACCCTAACCTCTCAAGGAGAATACACATGGAACGGTACCAAGATAAAAAGGTGGTGATTATCGGCGGCACGAGCGGCATGGGGCTCGCGACGGCGAAGATGCTCCTCGACGGCGGTGCGCGTGTCTTGGTGACGGGTCGCTCGAAGGCCGGCCTGGAGTCGGCGGAGAAAGAGCTCGGAAAGGGCGCCCTCGTGGTTTCGAGCGACGCGCGCTCGTTGACGGACATCGACGCTCTCGCCTCTCGGGTGAGGGCCGAGTTCGACACCTTCGATCTGCTCTCAGTCAGCGCCGGGTTCAGCATCCGAGCGCCCCTTGAGAGCATTACCGAGGCCGTTTACGACGAGATGTTCAACTTAAACGCGAAGGGACCGCTTTTTGCGGTGCAGAAGCTCGCGCCGCTCATCAACCGGGGAGGCTCTGTCGTCTTCACAACCTCGATCGCCAACGTCAAGGGAATGCCCGGCAATGCCGCATACGGAGCGGCCAAGGCCTCGGTACGATCATTCGCTCGAACGCTCGCCGCCGAGTTGCTTCCTCGCGAGATTCGCGTCAACGCGGTGACGCCCGGTCCCATCGACACGCCGATCCTCGGCAAAGTGTTTACCGGTAAAGGCGAGGCCGACCAGATCAGGGAGAAGATGAACGGCATGGTTCCCATGAAGCGCCTCGGAACGTCGGACGAGATCGCCAAGGCCGTCCTCTTCCTCGCGTTCGATGCGACCTTCACGACCGGCGCCGAACTTCCGGTCGATGGGGGTTGGTCGCAACTTTGAAGGCAATGCATTGGAGCATTACAGGCGCACTTAGGAGGGTTGAGATGGCTGAATCATTGGCTAAGCGTTGGCGGCAATTCTGGCAGACGATTGTGGTCACCATGGACGCCGATCCGCACGAAGACGTCCACTCCCGGCTGAGGCGGCTAGAAGAGGCGGTTTTCCATGCGCCGGCACCGCCAGACCCCGTGGTTCGGGGACCGTCGGTGAGCGCAACGGAATGACGACTCGCCTGGCCCCACGGGACCTCGATTAGAGCGTGGGGTTCGTCTGCCTTTACGCCGCTTTGCGGAGCGCGATGGACACTTTGAGCCCGACACGCCCTGTGAGATCGAACAACGCGTCCAAGCTGAATTTGTCGATCTTGCCGCGCAGTAGATCACTGAGCCGCGGCTGCGTCAGACCCAACCGATCCGCCGAGGCCTTTTGCGACAAATTCCAGCCCCGGACCTTCTTTTGCAGCGCCCGCATCAGCTGCGCCCGCGCCTTCATGCTAGCGGCCTCGCTCTGAGAGTCCTCGATCGCATCCCAGACACTCGCAAAGGTCTTCATAGTAACTTTCTCCTCATCAGCACTTCTTGGTATCTATCCTTGGCTAGCATCAGGTCTCCGCGCGCCGTCTTCCGGGTCTTTTTCTGAAACGCGTGCAGCACGTAGACTGCTTCAGGGAATTTCGCCACGTACATCAGCCGAAACGCGCCTGACTCATCTCGCACACGGATTTCACGCACACCATTTCCAATCGCGGGCATCGGCTTCCAGTCATCCGCGTCTTCACCGTTCTGTACCTTGTCAACTGAAAGCCAGTCTCGCGCCGAGCGCTTCTCGGAAAGTCTCGCAAATCATCCAAAGAAGAACCTACAAAAGTTGCCGGTTTCGAAGCAGGCTTATCCACAACCATATTATATCTGAATCGATATAATTCGATCCAGTGGCGGCAGCCCAGTCACTCGCAAACGCCTTGTTCGCGGCCACCGGCGTCCGGTTGCGACAATTACCTTCTCTTAATCAATTGGTCGTAGGTTCGATCCCTACACGGCCCACCAAATTACCTTCGTCCATCGGACCGGCAACGCCAGGGCTCCGGCAGGCCCTTCGCCAGCCGAACCGGTGGCACCCATTAGCCTCGGTTGCCCCGGTCAAGCCTTGAATCCCCTGCGGCCCCTGCGCTCCAGCGGGGACGGGCTTCGTGAGGACGCTCCCTGGTATTCAGTTATTAAATGCAGCCGCTGCAACGACAGGCCGGAGCCCCATAGGGCGGCTCCGGTAGGCACCTACTTACCGCGTCGCATGCGACAAGTCAGCATTGATGTCTCGCTCACCGGCCCTAATTTTTTTGTTTCCACGCGAGGCTAACCAGACTCTTCACGCGGTCCTCGCACTTGTCGGCCACTTTGCTCAGGGCGAGTACTGCATTTTCGAATTTCCACTGATACGTACCCGTCCGCTCACCCTCTTTGGAGCACGCCCATGGCCCTTGTGTATCGGTCAGTTTCAGTATTTTGTCGTTGATGGAGTAAGTGCCCGTAACCTCGAGCGTCTCCCCCTGATTTACCTGAAACCGTCCCTTGCCGTCGAAGCTCACGGTATAGGGCGCTTCCTTGGCCTCAAACGTTCCCTGCGGAAACTCGCCCGCCAGCGCAGTAGAAAGCGCTAACGCAGAGCCAATCGAAAGAGCCCCTGCCACGAGACCGGGTGTAAATAACGAACGACTTGACATGATCGTCTCCTAGTCAGTTGGTTTGTGTATCGCCTGATATGGTGTGTCTATGATCAACGTGGCGAGCCACGTTTATGAGCCACGATCCTGGGCGATAAGCGGTCGTGCGTCGTTGCCGTCAGGCTGGCATTTTTCTGGCAAACTGATTGCCGCACGGAATAAGCTGGTAACTGCATGTCCGCGTTGGAAAAATCCGTCTACCGGTTTGAGGGCTTCGAACTGGAGCCGGGCGAGCGGCGTCTGTCTGAAAGCGGTCGGGCGATCTCGCTGACCCCTAAAGTCTTCGACACCCTTGTATTGCTTGTCGAGCGCGCCGGCGAGGTAGTGAGTAAGGATGAGCTGATAAAGGCTCTGTGGCCCCGGGGCTTTGTGGATGAGTCCAATCTCACCAAGCACATCTGGTTTATTCGCCGAGCTCTCGGCGACCGCGAGCAGGATGCGCACTTCATTGAGACTGTGCCGAAGGTCGGATATCGGTTCATCGCGCCGGTAACCGTGGCCGCGGCGCCGGTGAGAGGCCCGGCTGCGCTACCGCCCAAGCTGCCGGTCCTTCCGACGGAAGGGCCCTTGCCTTCGGTCGTTCCCGACTCCGCAGTTCGCGCAATGTCGTGGGCATCCAAGGCGAGTAGATTTCGCTGGGCTCTAGGCGTCATGGCCACAATCGGCGTCGCCGTGCTGCTGGGCGCGAACTGGATCGGCCGGCAAGGATCGAAAACTCCACGCTCCAGGCCCACCGTGGTAGTGGTTGGCTTCAGCAACCTATCGCGCAACGCCAAGGATGCTTGGCTCGCGCCAGCCCTAAGCGAGATGCTGGCAACCGAGCTGACCATTACGAACGCCATCGAAGTGGTGCCCGATGAGCTCGTGCGCAACGCGAGCATCGATCTCAGGCCGCCGATTGCCGGCGGCTTTTCTGACGACACCCTTGGGCGTATACGCCGGCGCTTGGATGCAGACTATGTGATCAGCGGGAGTTATCTTGTCACGGGGTCGACCGATGATGCACCATTGCGGCTGGATTTCGCCGTCCAAGATACCCACACACGAACCCTCGTGGGCTCATTTTCGAATCAGGGAGAGCTCTCGGGCCTAATTGCTTTGGTGAGCGGAGTAGGCACTGCCCTGCGCGCCAAGCTCGGAGTGCCATCACCGGATACCGCAATCCTTGGCCTGGTTGCCAACGCCCAGCCTCCGAGCGTAGATGTCGCGCGCCGTGTCGGGAATTCGCTGGACGCGCTGCAGCACTATGATGCGGCTCGCGCCCGCGATGAGTTGCTGGAAGCTGTCGCGGAGGCGCCTGGTTACGCGCCGGCCTATACCTACCTTTCGCAAGCCTGGTCAGCGTTGGGATTCCGGGACAAAGCGCTGGCTGCAGCCGAACAGGCAGCGCAGCATGCCGCGAATTTACCTGAAGAGCAGCAACTGCAGATCGAGGCCGTCAGGGCCGCCGCGCATGCCGAGTGGCCCAAGGCGATCAAGGCGTGGCAGAGGCTTTCGCTGCTGAACCCTCCCAATATCGAATATCGCCTGCAGATCATGGAAACTGAGATCAGTGCCGGGGCCGCCAACGACGCGCACACGGCTTTGCTAGCACTACGACAACTTCCGCACGCCGCACAGGATCCGCGCACGGAACTCGCAGCCGCGAGACTTGCGGCGGCCCGCAACGATGCCAAGGGCAGCGAGCAGCATGCGGCGAATGCCCTGCGACTTGCAAAGCAACGCGACGCCGTTGGTCAGGTAGCGGATGCCCAGCGCGCCATCGGCGCTGCCGAGGTGCTGCTCAACCGCAATGAAGACGCAAGGGCGCGATTTGTTTCCGCCATCGACGCGTATCGGGAGATCCGCAATCCACGCGGCGAAGCTGCAACGCGCGCGCTGCTCGCCCAGGCATTGGGAAACCTGAATCGGAATCAGGAAGCTCGCGAAGAATATCAGCGAGCGATGACGCTCGATCAGAGCATTGGGGATCTTGGCGGCGTCGCAGAAGTCTATCGTGCGCTTTGCAGCATGTTGTGGCTGGGTGGAGATCGTGATGGCGCTCAGGCAGCGGCGCGTCACGCACTCTCTCTAGCGCGCGAGACCGGCGATCTCTCTCTGCAGTCCTGGACTACTCAGGCGCTGGCAACTATCGAAGCCGACGATGCTGCGAGCGATGAAGTGCTGCGGCAGTATTACGAAGTCGTGTCACTCACCGCGCGAGCGGGGCACCCCACCGCATGGCCCCTGGCCAATATTGCCGATGTGCAGCGTATGCGCGGCGAGCTAGCAGTGGCCGCCGTTACCTGCGCGCAAGCTCAGAGAGAAGCGGCAGAACTTACTGACCCGCAGTTCGCCGTATTCAGTGGTTTTACGTGTGCGCTCGTATCCGCAGATCGGGGTGATGCCAACGGGGCACGGGCAGGCTTCGAGGAGGTGATCCGTCGAGTTGGAATCGGAGGCGATACTACGTACAGGGACAACTCTCTGGTGATGCTGGCGCAATTGGATATGGACGAGCGTCGGTGGACGGAGGCGCAAGGACGCCTGCAAGAGGCTAGTCGCGGTTTTGCGGCCGCCGAGGAACGTACCGGGGAGGCGGATGCGCAGGCAATGCTCGCCCTGTGTGAGCAGGCGCTCGGTCATCCGCGCGAACGCGATCAGGCGCGCGCCCGGGCCCAGGCGCTACGCGAGTCGATCACCTCCCGCCAGGAAGTCTACGTTGTCGATATTGCGCTCGCGCAGCTCGGGTCGAAACAACGCCCTGATGCTGCAGCCGCCGTCGACAGGCTTCTGACGCTCGCGACAGACGCCGAGCGACGGCACTTCGTGGGCTGGTCATTAGAAGCTAAGCTGGCGGCGTGGGAACTGCAATCCGATCAGCCGGGAGGCGGAATGATGCTGCGTAAGGAAATTGAGCGCAGTGCGCGTGAGCACGGATTTGGCCGCATTCTGCGCAGAATTCAGGACGACGGGCCGCATTGAGCGGAGTACTCGGCATCACTGATCCGTTGTATGTTCGTCGTCATAGTTGAGGGTTCGGCTTGCGCCGGGTTAAGTCCCCGACATCGCGGATTGCAGTCCGAGGTGCTCTACGAAAGGATTGAAATCCTTATCGCTGTAAAGCAATGCCAGTCCCTTCTCAATGCAGCTTGTCGCGATCAATGTGTCGATGGTTTTTCGGACGGTGATGCCAAGTGATCGCAATGTCCTGAAGTTGTTGGCGGCTTGGATGGCAATGTCTCCGCCGACAAGTTCTATGATTGGCAGCGACGTCAGCAGCTTCTTGCCCTGATTGAAATCTTGAGCGCTTCCAAAGCCCTGCAGAACTTCGGCCAATACCAAGTCTCCGGTTGCGATAGGTTCGTTACCGAGGAGGGCATAGAGGCGGTCGGTTTGCGAGGATTGCATGCCACGGAAATAGTCGATCCACACGCCGGAATCGACCAAAATCACTTGTCGATTCTCATTGCATCAAGGTCGCCCTGCCATTTGAGCTTTCCTCGGAACCGGCGAATCTCCTCTTGTTTGCGCAGACGCACAACGGTTCGAAGTCCAAGCTCCACAGCCTCGCGCTTTGTCCTCAAACCCGTGAGCCGGAGAGTTTCCTTCATCAGCTTGTCGTCAATGACTATGTTCGTCCGCATGGTGTGTATCCTAGATTAGGTTTATACACATTCTATCAGCGGGCTGGAAGCTCGACAAACTGAGTTCTACCGATAGACGACTGTGCCATTGGAGAATCCGCCAGGTAATACACTCAAGGCCTTATCGATGCGTAAGTCGGCAAATCGTGGCACAACTGGAGAAGCATAAGTACTTGTTTTGGAAGGCAATAAAGCGCGTTCGAGGAAGCTCCTCTTAATCAATTGGTCGTAGGTTCGATCCCTACACGGCCCACCATTTACCCCCTCCGAAGACTTCCGCCGCAGCCACTCAAAAACAGGGGCCAGAACCGGTTCTGTTGCAATAGCGGGTCTCGCTGGTAGGTTGGAGCGAGAGTACGGTGAGTGCACAGCCACCACTTTCAAAGACCTACACGCATGCACTTTGGCGCCAGCCTGCGCCTGAATCTCGCCAACCCGGCAAGCATAGCGAGGCACGCAACCTCCCCGGCCGTGGTGACGCCACCGCCCCCATGCGATCCCTGGCTCGAGCTGCTACTGGTGGTGCCGGTTCCACCCGCGCTTGTGACCGTCACGTCGGTGTGCGCAACCACCGGTGCGAACGTGCCGGCAGGACAAGTCACGGTGAACTGGAATGTGCCGGCCACGTTCGCGGTTTGAGTCACGCTTCCGAACGGCGGCAAGTTGCCCGACCACGAGCTGCCGTTCGCGCCACCACCGCTGGCGATACATCCGCTGGTGGACGACGAACTCCACGACAACGAAAAAGATTGCCCCAAGGAAACTGAAGCGGGCGTGGCACCGAGCGTCGCTGTGGGATTCGGGCCCAGAGTGACAACCTGGAGCTGTTCGTTGAGCTGCGCGGAGTTTCCTGCGGCGTCACGAACGATAAATCCGAATTGATAGGTGCCAAGCTGTGTCGGGGAACCGGTAATTGCGCCAGATGAACTGACGCTTATGCCCGGTGGCAACTGCCCGATGGGCGTAAAGGTCTGGGGGAACGGACCGCGCGCCAGGAATGGAACTTGATAAGCGATGCCTTGATTCAGACCCAGTGTACCGATGCAGCTAGACTCGTCACAGTTGAAGGTGCCGTTGGCCAAGTCGATGAAGAAGCTCTTGTAAGCCACGTGTTGCTCGCCGTCAGTCACTTTGACCGTGAATTGATAACCCGTGTTTTCTGTCTGCTGGACGTTCGCTGCGCCGCTTAAGACGCCGGAACTAGAAAGCGACATTCCGTCTGGAAGCTCAAAGCCAACCTTCGACCATGTATAGGGAGGCGTGCCTCCGTCCACTGCCAGCGCTACATTGTACGGAATGCCGACCGGCGCCTGCGGCAAAAGCGAGGGTGTCGTAATGGCAAAGGGAGAGTTTGTGAAGGAGACGATGAAGCCATCGCCTTCGCCGCCCATTCCGGTGCGTAGGCCGCCATCGGTGACGGGAAAATCCGCCGCTTCGGTGGCACCGCTGACAGACACGACACCGGAAGGTGAGATCGCGATG
The DNA here is from genome assembly GCA_963818075.1 of uncultured Gammaproteobacteria bacterium. Classification (GTDB taxonomy): domain Bacteria; phylum Pseudomonadota; class Gammaproteobacteria; order Steroidobacterales; family Steroidobacteraceae; genus Bog-1198. The sequence continues at coordinate 285,093 of CAWFQX010000004.1, forward strand.
CCGGTACCGATGGTGAGGGGTGGATAACCTCTGGGAATGGTATTCATTCCTCCTAGGTAACTTCCATAGAGCAAGGCTCCAGTGCTGGAGAGCTCCGCGATGTATGCCTCGCGATCAGGGTTGTTGCTGGTCACATAAAACTTCGTGAGGCCAACAAACGAGAAGTCATCGGTGATCGCCGAAGTTGTATCTTGAAATGCGCCGTTCGTCACCGGGAGGTCCGCCGAGAACGTGACTCCCACCAAATAAGCATTTCCGCTGCCATCGCCCGCGACATTGAGGCATCCGTCGATGGCAGAACCGCCGAAATAAGTGGAGTAAATAGTATTGAATGCCGAGTCCACCCGTCGCACCCATCCATTGCGCTGACCGAGCAAGTAAGGCTGCAGAGCGGCAGTGGACAAAGGGAGATCGGACGAGGTGGTCGCGCCGCACAGAATCCAGCCACCAGAGCCGTCTGACGTTACACCAGTGGCGAAATCGTCGGCGGAGCCGCCGAAAGTCTGCCCCGTGACTATATGGCTTCCGTCGGTAGAGACCTTGATGAGGAACGCATCGCTCGCACCGGAAACCGCCGCCGTCATTCCCGTGAAATCGCTGGAAGCGGTCTGCCCCACGATGATCGCTTCGCCCGATGCATCGACCTGCACGGCATTCGCAACGTCCGCGCCGCTTCCGCCCAGATATGTGCCGTAGACCAACGCTGAACCCGCCGGATTGATCTTTAGTAGAAATCCGTCCTGATTGATTGTGGCGCCAAATGAATTGTTCGGTTTTATGGAGCCTGGCGTGGTCGGCAGGTTCTGCGCGGACACCTGTCCCACTACATAGGCATTGCCCGCGGCGTCGACCGCGATGCCGTTGCCGCTATCGCCTGGAAATAGCGCGCTGTACATGAAGCTGCCGCCATCCGGCGAAATCTTGGACACGAAGGCTTGCCCGGCCGGATCGTTGTCAAAAACTCCAGGTGTGCCCGGGAAAGTGGTGCTGTCGAGCGTGCTGCCGGTGATGTACGCGCTCTGCGACCCGTCCACGGCAATCGCCTTAATGGTCAGACCGTAAATCAGAGCTCCGTAAACTACCTCGTGTGCCGGCGTGAGTTTAAGTACATAGCCGCACTGAAAAGCACAGTTATCGCCGACGGAACGTGGATTTGAGGGGTTGAGGCTGGCCGCGGTCGTCGGAAAGAAATCGCCGGGCTGCTCCTCGGTGCTGAGCTGCGTCAAGCCGGCGATATAGAGATTGCCATCGCCATCGGTGGCAAGGGCTGCAGAATTGTCATACATGGCATCGGTGTTTGTGCCGAGGAAGGTCGACCACGTGGCGATCAGCGGATCGATGATGAGCGCACGAGTTCTGTCGTAGTCAGCCAGTTCAAATCGAAGCGAGTGCTCCGTCGTCACGGCGCGGACGCCGACCTCGCGCATGCCAGCCGCGTCGGGTTGGAATGCGCGCGGTCGGCGCAAGCGAAAGTGTTCGGCACCGCGGACAACGAGGATGTCACTCGTCGCGTCATCAACGACAAATCGTGCGACGTCATCGACCGCTAAGTGAATCAGTTGGACATCGGCGCCGGGTTCGACTAGGAAATCAAGCTCAAGATCGCCGTCGTTGTTTCGATATCGTGCGGCGATACCCGGATACACTTGGCTGAAAGTGGCGACTGCGAACCGATCCCAATGGGTCGGCAGAGTGCCACGCATGTCTCCTCCGAGGACACTGATCGTTCCCGCAACCCGCTCGCTGAGATGCACCGTCGAGTCATGATTGGCTCCAACGAATTTAACCTCGACGGCACTGTCCACGTGAGTGCCATGCCGAAACCGAAATCCATCGGGGCGTGTTTCCGCGACATATCGGTGGGCCGAAGCCTCGAACACGGCTTTCGTTGAATCGCCGGCCGATGTCATCGAGAAGGCGCCCGGCCAGAGCAAACGGCTCACCGACATATTGGCCGAATGGCCTCGGTCAATGGCGTTTAAAAGCGAAGGCGCTTGACCAGGCCCGGTGCCTGAAAGAGAAGCTGCGAAAAGAAGGACTGCGAAGAACGCTATCCGTTGCGAATTGCCGAAGCGGCTGGTTGTCATCGTTCCATCCCCAATCTCAATTTATCTCTCCCTGACGATCAGTATCGTACTACTGCTACTGATAGTTGCGATATCGGCATCGAATAGCGTGTCGAGCACATCCCGAAGCGTTGCGGCTACTGGGTGGCTAGCGCCTTATGTCAAGTGAATTGAGGATCTCGTCGGCAAGATTCGCGGGCGATACGATCTGTTTCCTAGGGCAGAGGCGGACGCTCTGCTTAAACACAGTGGCTCGACCCGTTACCGACCTTGGCGAGCTGCAGCGCTGCGTCTGCGAAACGCGTCGCGCGTGAAATCTTCTTCTCAGGTGGCGTGTTCGAAGTATTCGTCAAATCGCCATGTTGATGATTTGGTGCCGGAGGGCAATCAGGTAATGCCCGCCATGCTGATCTGTAACGCGTACGACGATGTCTACGAACGATTTGATTGGCCATTCCGGCCCGTTGCGAACGACAAAATGGAGCGCCATTGAATCTTCAATTGGGTGTTCTATTTCCTGTATCTTGTCCGCGCGCCAAACTCGGCCACTCCGAGTGAACCACGCTGTATCCGCGTGCAGTGTTGTTGGCACCCGCAATCCATTGGCACCTAAAATCGTGATGTCTGCTATTAGTCCTCTGCGCTGCGCCTCGACGGCCCCCGGCATGAAGTTCCTCCAGATGTGCGCCTGAAGTCGTAGCGTGGATCCCTCGATTACTAATGTCTCGTTTACGCCTCGAGGGACAGCAAGCGACTGAGAATTTGGATCGGTGCCTCCGACGGCGAACGTACTTACAAAAGCAGCTTGCGAAAGAATGAGCCAAGCGAAAATTGACATCTGTGGATGAATGACTTTTGCCATAGGCGATTGCTCATTTTTGGCGACCTAGACCTCGCGCCGCGGTTAGCGAAGGCTTCAACTCAATCTTTGCGAGGGTAGGATGAATGCGCATCGAGCGACAGACGATTAAAAAAAGAAACGCCCCAATTCCGGCAGTGAACGCATATGGCCACAAGTTATAAAGGTAGCCCTTCCACCGCTTGATCGGGAGCCCCAGAGTGTATCCTGATGGAGTAGCCAGCCCCCCCCCGAACATTACCGCCGCCGGACGGGGAGGCCAATTCTTCACCGCCCCTATCGATACGAGCAGGAGTATTGATGTCGTCGGCAATGCCCACCACGGATTTAACTGGAGGCGTTTAGCCAAATAAATCCCTGGCGCGATTGAAATGCACAAAATTACAAGGAAGAGCGGATAGCCAAGCACAAACCTAATCAGAGTCTCAGATGGATCTCTGGCCCGCACATATGCGAAGACCCATGCCGCTGAAAGGACCAGGGCCGCGACGGCAGCGCCTTGCATTGATTTACGCCAGCCCGCGAACAACCGCTTCGAGGTCTTAATTTCATGTTCCGGGCCGACCGGAGTTGGGCCGGAAGCCGCCTGTCGTTCCGTTGGGGTACAGGTGGTTCGTTCGGCAAGGAGATCGCAACCTTGAGGTTGGGTCTTCTCTGTACCGCTTATGCGGCGGCGGGTGAGACCTCTCGAGCAATACGCTTGGCGTTGCTGATTTCCGCTACGCGCAGATCGTAGGCGCTCTGGAGATTCAGCCACGAACGCGCATCACCACCGAAATATCGCGCCAACCGCATGGCCGTATCAGCCGAGACGCCGCGCCGCTCACGTACCACATCATTGATCCTTGGTGCCGGCACGCTGAGTGCCTTTGCCAATGCGTTGGCGCTCATGCGAAGCGGCTTCAGATAATCCTCCCGAAGCACCTCGCCTGGGTGAACCGGCCGCATTCCATTCTTAAACATCTTAGCTACCCTCAGTGATAGTCCACGATCTCGACGTCCGTCGGCCCCTCATTGGTCCAGCGGAAGCAAAGGCGGTATTGATCATTGATCCGAACACTGAATTGTCCTTTTCGCTCTCCCTTCAGCGTTTCCAACCGGTTGCCCGGTGGCGAACGCAAGAACTCAAGGGTTTGCGCCGCATCAAGTTGCGTCAACTTCCGAGTCGCGACTTTAACAATCGCCGAAAATCTCCTGCACTTACCAGTTTCGAATAGGGCTTTCGTATCCGCGCAACGGAAGCCTTTGATCATGGGGACATAGTATAACGCTTAACGTTAAACGACAAGAATGGATTTTTGCGCTTCTGTCCTGGATCGTGCTGTATCGGCGGCCGCAGCAGAGGACCCTAACGACACTCCAAGTTGTACCATTGGAAAGTATGGATACTCGTAAATTCAACGCCTTATCGGCGAAGAACTCGGTAAATCGTGGCGCAGTTTCTGGGCTCAGTGATTGTTTTTGATGGCCTAAACGCTATTCAGCGGGGGCTTCTCTTGATCAATTGGTCGTAGGGCCGTTTCGCAAAGATGCGAAAATCGCTTGAATTCCAGGTCGAAACGATCAGCGTGGCTTTGCGAAACGTCTTCCGGTCCACCGGGGTGGGTCTGACAACTGGCCGTAAGTTCACGAAAGAGTAGCGATTGGATCATCAGGTTCGTAGTAGTGCTCGCGGCCCTTGTTTCTCGTTCTTAATTTGTCTTTGGGATTTCCGACGCAGCGGGAGTTGACATAGGCTCCATCGCCGAGCTCTGCCGGCGCGCCTGCGAAATGGTGATGAACGGGCCAAGAATTCCAGTTGTCTGCGGCAACCGCGATGTGTAGACTTATGTGTAAGAGGTGACACATGGCTACCAATCTTTCGCTCGACCCGAAGCTCATCGAGCAAGCCGTCAAAGTGAGCGGCGAGCGCACAAAGAAAGCCGCAGTGACGCGCGCGCTAGAGGAATTCATTGCCCGCCGCAAGCAGAAACACTTGCTCGATCTGATGGGCAAGCTCGAATGGGACACCGACTTCGACTACAAGGTCGAGCGTTCACGTCGATGACCATGCTGGTCGACACCAGCGTCTGGTCGCTCGCCTTTCGCAGGGATGCGCCGGTATCTGGCCCCGAGGTGCTGACACTGCGAGCCGCGATCGACGGCGGTGATGTGATTGTCACCACTGGGCTGGTGCTGCAGGAACTGCTGCAGGGCTTTGCCGGCCCGCGTGCCCGCAAGGACATCGTGCAGCGTTTCGCAGCGCTACCGCTCCTGGTGCCGGATCGACAGGACTACATTGATGCTGCGGATATTCGCAACGTTTGCCGGCGGGCCGGGGTCCAGATCGGGACGATCGATGCGCTGCTGAGCCAGCTGTGCATACGCCACGAATTGACTTTACTGACGACGGACGCTGACTTCGCGCTCGCCGCGCGGCATTGCCCGCTGCGCGTCTGGAGTCCCGCGCTCTAGGTGCGAGGGTCAGCAAGCGGCTCAACTCCGGCCACTTGAGCAGAACCCTCAATTTTCTACATAGCGGACATTGGAACGATCTTCGAGGGCCGAAGGAATTGCGTCGGAACCGCACCGCCACTCAATCCGGAAACTTCAACTCCCGCTCGATCGTCTGGAAGCGCGGCTCTTTGCGTATGGGGTCCATCAGCGGATCGGTCTTGAGACTTATCAGACCTGGATCCCGCAGCTTGAGCGCCGTCTCCAGCCACTCGAGCGCCTTCGCCGATTGACCCCACTGCGCATAGATCGCGGCGTACTGGTACGCCGCACTATCACCCAGTGCGGCCTTCATCTTCGCAAGCTCGGCTTCCGCATCCGCATGCTTCCTGAGCTTGTCATAGACCACCGCGAGACACTGTTGACTGTACCAGAAGTCCGGTTTCGTCTCGCAAGAGGCGCGCGCGCGCTCAAAATCGGCGAGGCCGTAATAGGCGAGGCCGCGTTCTCCGTAGGTCACCTTGAAGTCGGGCGCAAGACTGATGACTTCTGCCCAAGCCGCAACCGCCTCCTCATAGCGGCGGGCCAAATACAGCGCCCGGCCGAGCACGGAATGGCTGGCACGAGCAAGTGGGTCGAGCACGACCGCGCGGCGGGCGGCCGTAAGGGCTGCATCGAAGTGCCCCATGCGGGCTGCAAATGCGCCGCTTATTCGCAAAACTTGCGCATCGCCCGGCGCAAGCGCGAGCGCGCGATCGTATTCCTCGCTCGCCTGCGTGAAGTCGAGAGTTCCTGCTTCCGAAACTTCCGCCAGTGCAAGGTGGGCCTGGGCGAGGTCCGGGGCTATTCCAAGCGCCTGGCGCGCATCCGCCTGCGCCTTGTCATTGCCTTCACGCATCGCCGCTGCGGTCGCGGCCTCCCCGGCGGCGCTGCTAAAGGCGATCGATCGGCCTGCGAACGCGAGCGCATAATGGGGATCCAAGCGAATAGCCTCCGTGTACGCGGCAATCGCGGTTGGGAGGTCTTTGGCGTCGCGTCTCGAGCTATTCGCCTTGGCCGCGCGCAGATACGCATCGAAGGCAGCCGGATTGCGCGTCCCGCCGAGTTGGACTTTGGCCGCGACATCCCCCAGGAGCGTGACTTTCAGCGCGCTCGCCACCGCGGTGGCAATGTCGCTCTGAAGTTTCAGCACATCGCCTAAGTCCCGGTCATAGGTCTTCGACCACACGTGAAAGCCCGTGACTGCATTGATCAACTGCGCGGTGACGCGGATGGTGTGCGCAGAGCGCCGGACGCTGCCTTCGAGGACTGTGCTGACGTTGAGCTTGTGGGCGACGGTGGCAATATCCGGGTGTTCTTTGAACGAGAACGAGGAGGTACGCGCTGCGACCTGCAGCTCGTTGATCTCGGCGAGCGAGTTGAGCAGCTCCTCGGTGAGTCCGTCGGAGAAGTACTCCTGATCCTTGTCGCCGCTTAAGTTCACGAACGGCAGCACCGCGATCGAGTGCGGCGGTGGGTTGAAGGCGGTCGCTGGAGCGCTCGGAGCCGAAGGCGCGGGTGGCGTTCCACCCTCCGCGCCACGCTTCGATAGCACGAGTCGGTTTGCTGCAAAGTAACCGAGTGCGAGGACGAGCACCGCAATCGTTGCAAGCAGCGCAGACTTCGAACGCCAGGCGGCCAGGATGGAATTTCTGGTCGTCGGTGCATGCGACACGTGAGCGGTTGACTCGGTCCCTGTCGGTCCCTGTGACTGCTCTCCTGACAGCAGCCGCCGTACTCGCTCGACGAAGGCGGCGGGTGTGACTCCGCCGGGCAGGCGCGTCCATTGGACCCGCTGAAACGACTCTGGAACATCCGCCGCCACCTGGGTAGTCGCGTCCAGGCACACCGGCACAACGAACACGCGGCTGCGAGCGATCATGTGAGTGCGCTGATCCGCAAGATCCCACTCAAGGCGGAAATAGCCTTCATGCCGCGAGGCCGTGTTGGCCGAAATGACGGGAATGAAGAGCGCGCAGTCGTGGATCTCGCGCCGGATCTTCTGATCCCACGCATCCCCGCCCCGCAGCTCGCTCTGATCGAGAAAGACTTCAATACCGGCCGCGCGCAGTGCATCGCAAATCTTCTGCGCAGCCTCTGCATCCTGCGAGGCGTAGCTTAGGAATACCGCGTGCGAGGGCTCAGTCACCGGCAGAATCACCCTTGGGGAGGTCTTCTCATCGCCTCCCTGGGCTGTAGCTTAGCCTAAGTAACTAGAATTTGGCCGCGCAGGGTTGGCCACTGGGGGGGCTTTGGTCCCCGGTTCGACACGGCAGCGCAGTCAATGTCCGCTCTATTACTCTTGAACGGCGCCTTTTGCGAGAGTCGTCCAACCGCTGTGGACCGACACCGGGAATTGACCAGCGTCGGGCAACTGCCGGCCAATACCGGACTGTCAGCGCAGGCTTATGAATTTCCGGGTAGCGGACCTAGCCAGCCCGATGTTGAAATGTCAGACTGTAGAAAAAGCGCCCCGCAAAGGTGAAAACAGGGACGTGCGCCAATGAGCGACAACAACGGTGACTATGCTGCAGAGCCGATAGGCGCAACCGATGCGGTCCACGAAACAGCGCAGTTCCATGGGTCGGTTTCGCGCGACGCCACGTACAAGGTCCGATTCAACAAATTCTGGGGGAGCAGCTACCGACCGAATTCCTTCGACTTGTCCGGGCGCGGTGAGATCGCGTTTTTGGGGGATCGCTTCGTCGTTCGGGCCTTTCGACGGGAGATGGGGTTCATGGGTTCGCGAATAGAACTCACCTTCGAGCGAGCACATGTCGCGGACGTATCGCAGTCCGCCGATTGCCTGAGCTTTAGCCTTGCCCCACCCGATCGTGAAATTCAATCGGTCAAACTTTGGACTGAAAACGAGGACGTCGCAGGCAAACTTGCGGCGGAGTTTCCCAAGACAGTGACTCCGTCCGCAATTGCCGTCAAAGAGTACGAAGCTCATTTCGCATCGGTCGGTCGCGCCGATTTAGTTACGAAGGCACTGGTTACCGCAAACGTTTTAGTGTTTGTCGCTGCAGCAATAGGGGGCGCTGGAATTGTCGTTCCTAATCCGACTGTTCTTCAGGCGTGGGGTACAAACTTCGGTCCGTTGACCACGAACGGCCAGTGGTGGCGCGTGGGTTCCTCGATATTCTTGCATTTCGGTGTTTTTCACCTTGCGCTCAACATGTGGGCGCTGTACGTCGGTGGACGACTTGCGGAACGGCTCTTTGGAAGTCGAGCCTTCGCATTGATCTACTTTGCTGCCGGAGTCTCAGGGAGTCTAAGCAGCTTGCTATGGAATCCGGCGGTGAACAGCGCAGGTGCGTCGGGCGCGATCTTTGGAGTCTATGGTGCGATGCTCGCCTTTTTTCTTCGTAAGGACTCGTCAATACCGCCATCGATTGTGCGTCAACAACGATCGAGCGGGATAAGACGCGGCGTCGTTGCGATTTGCCGCGAATAGCTTCGAGCGGAAGAGGAGATCGCGTGATTGAAAAATATCCGTGCGCCATGATGGTGTTCCTGTGGGTATCGTCACCAAGTCGAGGGAGACAATGAGGCGAAAGCTTGTTTTTGTTGCGTGCGCGGTTGCGCAGATGTTTTCCTTGACAGCTGCCGGGGCGGAAAACTGGGTAATCGAGCATGTGACTCTGATCGACGGTGCGCATGCACCGCAGCCTGATATGACGATAGCAGTTGAAGGCGAGCGGATCGCAGCCGTTACTCCCAGCGCGATTGCACATGGGCTCAAGGGCCGGCGCATCGATGGCAAAGGAAAATATCTGATGCCGGGCTTGATCGATGTGCATATTCATCTCAGGGGCGGCTTTGATGTGAGCGGCAAGGTCGATGCCGACCTGGCGCCTCCCAATCATGAGGAAGGAGTCGCGGCGCTGGCGAGCTTTCTCTACGCGGGCGTCACGACCGTATTCGATGCCGGCAACCGTGCTGAACACATCTTGCCTCTGCGTGCCGAGGAGCGGGCCGGCAAGATACTTTCGCCGCGTATCTTTGCCACGGGCAACCTCGTCACATACCCAGGCAGTCATGGCGACAAGATTGCCGTGCGGATCAGTGATTTCGAGAAGGACAAGGCGCTACTGGACAAGCACATCAGCGAGCAGCAGCCGGACATGCTCAAACTCACCTTGGAGGAGGAAGGCTGGGGCTCGCGGCCGATGATCCCGTTGATGCCGGTGGATTTGCTGGAGAAAATCACTCGTTATTACAACCAACATGGAATTCGCACGACGGTGCACGTTTCCAGCGAGTTGCGCTCACTGGAGGCGATCTACGCAGGCGTCGACACGCTCGCACATCCTGTCATCCAGGGACCCGTCAGCGACTCATTCGTGAAATTGATGGGAGCCAAGAAAATACCCTTCGCCAGCACGCTCACCATCGGTGAGAACTACAGTCGCCTCGCGGAGCATCCGGAATACTTGGATCAGCCGCTCTACGTCGCCTCAATCACCGCGGCGGAACGCGAACAACTCAAGACAAAAACGAGAGCAGAGTGGCAGGCCCGTCCGTGGACCTGGTGGATGAAGATCATGACGCCGATCGCCGAAGAGAACATTCGCAAGATTCATGCAGCGGGTGGCGTCGTGGCGTGCGGCACAGATCAAAGCAGCGGACCTGCTACGCAGCGCGAGCTCGAGCTCTTGGTGGCCGCAGGCATTTCCCCGCTCGATGTCATACGGATCGCTACCTACAACGGTGCGGTGTTCCTGGGCAAGGGCGATCAGCTGGGCTCGGTGGAGGCGGGGAAGCTCGCCGATCTTGTCTTGCTGAGCAAGGATCCAACAACGGATATCAACAACGCCAAGTCGATTGTATTCGTCATGAAAAACGGCCGACTTGTCGATGAGAGCCAATTGCCGCTCGCAGGCGGCAGTCAGAAGCGGAGATTTAGAGACGCAACGCCGCAATGAAGCAAGCGCCTGACCCGCTATATTTTCTGATTTTCTTTCCCCTGCTTTGGTTTGCCGTGACCATGCTGCTCAGTTTTCTGTCGGGATGGTTTGGCTTGATGGAGAGGTTCCCGGACCGCGCGGAGAACCCTCTTCTCACGCTGACAGGTCAATCCGGATCGCTCGGTAGGGTCTCCATGAGCCGTATTCTGACACTGAGCGTCTGTCCCGCGGGGCTGCGGATCGGGATCATGCGAATCTTTGGCCCGTTCTCTCGTGATTTTCTGGTTCCATGGGACGAAATCACCGTCGCCCGCGCCGATAGAGTTCTCTGGAGGGTCGCTAAGCTTTCTTTCGGGCGTCCGCCGATCAGCACTCTCACATTGCAACCGCATGTTGCCGACCGCCTCGCGCGCGCGGCTGGCGCCCGGTGGCCTGAACTCGGATCGTTTCCCGAAGAGACCAACAATCAAGCGCTATCGAGAGTCGTGAAGCAATGGCTCGCCGCGACCTGCTTTGCTTCTGCATTTTTCTGTATCGCTCCGCGCCTCATAGGCCCGAAAGGAGTAAACGGACCGCCGATCGCGGTCGCTGTGCTTTTTCCGGCGATCGTCTTTGGTATCGGCGCCATGGTGCAATACTTCCGTCGAAATAGACCTTAGGCCCCACGGGCAAAGCGTTCCCTACCCGGTCGTTTCGCGATCCTTAGGAAGGGGCGTTCCATCTGGACTCGAACAATGAATCCACAAAGTGGCCCGCGCATATTTTTACAAAGTGGCCCTTTCGTATGGGCCACTTACAGGACACCTTAAGAAGGTACGCTGGCAAAACCGGGGCAGATCATGGCGACACTCATTATCGCGGCCCTCAATCTCTTGGAGAGGAACTTGAATCATCTGATGCAGACAGCGGTCGGTATGGGATTGGCCACAATTATTTGTGTCTCTTATCCCTGCGTCGGCCTTTCGCAGACACCCACACCGGCGCCCGCGGTGCACGACGGGCAACACGATTTTGATTTCAACATTGGCGTGTGGCACACCCACATCAGGCGAATCCTCGATCCATTTGCGAGCAGCTCGGAATCCGTTGAACTGAATGGAACGGTGACGGTGCGCAAGGTGTGGGATGGCAAGGCGGAGCTCGAGGAGATCGAAGCGGATGGACCCAAAGGCCACTGGGAAGGCCTCACGCTCTTCCTGTACAACCCGAGTGCGCACCAGTGGAGTCAATCGTTCGCGAACAGCAAGGTCGGGGCGCTGTCGTCGAACATCGGTGAATTCAAGGACGGCCGAGTCATGCTCGTTGGTCAGGACATCGTGAACGACAAGACGATCCTGGTGAGGGCCGTGTGGTCCGACATCAAGCCGGAATCGCACCAATACGAGGAGACGTATTCGAATGATGGTGGGACGACATGGGTACGGTCATTTATCGCCAACTTGACGAGATTGAAACAGTGAGGACTGCCCTTCGCGCGCCTCATGGGGTCACGTCCCAAAACGCACCGACGTTCAGCGCGCCCCAGGCGAAGGGCAACCAACGCGTCAGCGCGAAGGCGAGCCATAAGGCCCACGCGAGCATGGCGGTCTTGTACCACCACAATGACACCGAGAACACCCAGGCAGCGGGTAGCTGATTCGCCGACTGGTCAGTGAACCAAGAAAGGCTGCCGAAGGATTGGCCGGCACCCGCAATGCGCATGTCCGGACTGGCTAAGAGTCCATAGGGGATGGCAAGCACCAATCCGAACACGGCCACCAAGGACAAACCCATCAACGCCGTTTGCAAAACTTTGAATTTTCCCTTCCCGACCACCTGGACGTTCAAACCCTCGCGCCAGCGTATCGCCATCATCCAAACGACTGCGAGCAGCAATACGAACCAGGAAAATGTACTCAGTCCGAGTCCTAGAAGCAGCCATTCATGACTGCGCAGCGGCGTCCTGCGGCTACGGCCGAGCGTCAGGGCCAAGACCGTGAATACAGCCAGCTCACCCCAGTACAATATTGCCGGGCCGACGCCGCGACCGCCCGCGAACAACACCCAGCGCTGCCCCACTTGCAGGGTGGTGGTGACATTGCTGCTGGCCACCCGTAGATCGACAGGCGGAGAACGCACGATCACGCTCGCCGCATCGTCGGACTGCCAACGAATTTGTACATGATGCGCGCCCGGAATCAGGGCCAACTGTACTTGGCCGTTCTCTGCCCGCAGCGGCACAACTTTGCCGTCAACGCTGATGGCGGTGAGGCGCGCCCCTACCGGTAAACCGACGGAATGCTGATTGCCCTGGGTACTGCGATAAGTGAACGACAATATCGAGTCGCTGGTTCGCTTACCGGCCAGGATCTCCCGGCTCACATTGTCGATTGCCAGGGTGTTGCCCGCGACCGCCGCCGGCCGCGACACGTTTACCTTCAGGCGCTCGCCGGCCCGCGGATAGTATTCATAGGTCCAGTTATCCGGCTGCACGGTTTCCGGCAGTACTGCGGGAGTGCCATCAAACGCCACGCGCCACATTGGGCTCACGCGAAACGTCCAGACTTCACTCCAAGGCTTGTCCTTCGGCGCCTGCAACTCAAAGTCATCGACATGCGATAGCGCCGATTCCCAAGTGAACTGGCTTGCGTCGGTATCGAAACTCGCGGGCACTCGGGTACCTCCATCGGTATCCAGACCGGCCGTCAACACCGACTCACCGGGAAGAAGCGGTATCTCCAGCGTGAATCCACCGCGCTCGGGTGCGATGCGCTCGACACGTGTGACGACAGACCAGTCCAATGCCAGACCAAATTCACGTACCACACGCACATAAGGCGAAAATCTGTCCGAACCCTGCGAGGCAGTGCCCTCGCGCGCGGAGGATTGGCGCCTCGTCAGTTGCAGCGTGTTGCCCAAGAGCTTGCCGCCGGCGATGCCCGAGACATCCCACCCCTGCGCGGTTACGGTTATCTCCCGAGGAACCTGAGGAAAGAGCAGCGCAATGGCATCCACGGAAACCAGGTGCCCGATGACCTTCACGGAATGAACTCCGGGCTTCAGCGCCAACCAAAGCTGTTGATTCGCATCACGATACGCCCCAGCTATCGCATTGCCGTCGACGCTGATCGCGCCCGGATCGATCCGCTGGCCCATGGTGGGTAATGCGATGGCCACATTGGCGAGAGCCGCCACACTCAGGTTGATCTCAAACCCGGCTGCCTCTATCGCAACATGCGCGCTCATGGTCTCGGCGCAGTTGGGTACGCAGGGAGAAGGCTGCGTCAGGCGTGTTTTCAATTCTTCCAACAATGACTTGTCGGGCGTTTCCGCTGCTCGGCTGGGGGTCACCAATGCCCCACTGGTCAACACAGCAAACGCCAGCGGCAGGAGCAGAGCCGGTGCGCTGAACAACCGCCGGCCGATCGTCCCGAGGCTCGTATCACTGCGCGTCAGCCGCCAGAACATCGCAATCAACAAGGCAACGCCGACAAGGCGCCAAATCGCCACGAGAGCCGGCAATAAAACGACGAATCTCACCGTCTGTGCCACATCAACAGGTCCGGTCCACCCATACTCGTAGCGCACGTAATGCCACTTAGGAATTCCCGGGCCCGCCTGCACCATGGCGCCCGGCGCGTAGCGTTCTTTCCGTTCGAACATGTCGAGTGGGCCCGCGATTCGTGCGCCTAAACCGTACGGGTTCTCAACCGACACCTCTTGAGGTTGTGATGCGGTGGGACTTAACTCGGCAACCCGCGGAGGTGGCGGCATATTGGGCCGGGCCATCGCTAGCTGCGCGACCTCCAGCGCTGCACCGCCAGTCCAACCTGGGTCCGCCAATTGAGGATACAAAGCAAATCGGATCTGTTCGACCGCGAATGGCACCAATTGAATCAACAGTAACGCCAATGCGGCATAGTTCAACCAGCGGCTCAAAGCTCTAAAACGTCCCTCGGCTACCTGGCGAAATAGAATGAGTGTCACCAAGGCGAACAACAGCATCCACACCAGGAATCCGTTCTCCTGATGAACCAGGGCAATCCCGAGGAAGGCGACCGCAGCGTAGGCGACGCCGAACAATCGGAACGCTACGGCGCTCGCCAGAAGCACCAGGAAGATATCCATTAGGCTCCACTGTTCCAACCAAGCGCCTGGAGCCCGATCGGCGCCCAAGGCGGCCAGCAGCCGATGGCCGGGCGGCAACGTTAAGGTCCCGTTGACTTGATCGAAGCGCTCGTTCCAGCCTGTTGCGGGCAGTGTGGCGCCGAACTTATTAACGCGTGCCAAAGCGGACAGCTTGATGTCGGGGCTGCGGATCTCCACCCCGGTCAGGTCGCCCGTGCCCTTTGTGACCAAGAGGTCATCGGTTCCCAATCTGGCATGCGCGAGCGTGAAGGGGGGCCGCATGTCAAGCCGCCAATCCGTTCGCATCTGGCCGTCGATGGCGTCGACTACCGTAAATCCCTTATGCGAGAAATCCAAATACAGATCGCGGTGGAGATTGAGGTGATTGGTCTCTTGGGAAAGAGACCCACGATTATGCTCCGCGATCTGCAGACTACTGCCAGCGACAACCCTATAACTCGGAAGTGCCCGCCAGTCCTGTGGCACATTCGCCTGGGAAGGGTCGACGCCCTCCGCGCCGTCAATGACGGCCACTCGCAGTCGATCGTTACTGCGATAGCTCCATACTTCTTGCTTCGGCCATGAGCCTTGAGCGGCTGCGAGTGAAATTTTGGCCACGCTCTCAGGCGCTCGCGCGGTCATCTCCACCGTCCAATTTCCAGCGCGCACTTGAAGGCTTAAGCTGCCATCCGGTCCCAGGCGCGCCGGTAAAGGACTACGAAGAGCCGTGGCTTCAAAACTGCCTGGCAGTACCGTCGGCAGCCTTTCCTCGCGCGGATCCCCGGTAATTCTCAGCACGATCCGCGTGTCGAGCCGCAGCGGAATACCGTCGGTCAGCAGCCGATAGACTTGGACATCCATCTGTTTGGCTACTTCTGTGTCGCGATGCTTGCCCAACCAGATCGCGTCATCGGCACGATCGAGTTGGTCAATTTTTTGGCCGTCGACCGTGAGGGATATCAACCCCGCTTGATCCGGCACGGCCAGAGACTCTGGACGATGGGCCCAAAGAAATTGACCCGTGACGTTATAGTTCCCGGTGCCCACGTAGATTTGGGGAATGCCGTCGCGCGACACGACAGCGGCGGGCGCGCCATTCACGGCGACGGCGGCGGGCCAGTTGTCGTTATTGCCGGGTAGTGGGATCCAGCCTTCCGAATAAGTTATCCAGTCTTGTGTGAAACGGCCGCCGCTTTGAGTGAGTTCGAGGCTGAGACGCCCGGGCAGGGCGCACACATGGTTTTCTTTCTGCGTACCGTTGGTATTTGCAAAGAAGGGACACCGCAGGAACGGCTTGTCCTGCAAAACCCAGGATTGCCAGCCTTCAAGATCCTTGGGTATGAACGACTGCGGAGAAGCGCTCAGTGGCAACAGCCACAGGAGAAACGACGCAGAAATTCCTGTCATTCTCCGCATAGCGCCTCCTGGCTTCGGGCCGTCATTCGTTCCCACGATAAGCGAGCGCAGTGGTGTTGCGCAACCGCCCCGCGACCGCCGTTGCAATTGCCTGGTCACTGAGCGACGACCTGCCGCTATTTTTACACCCCTTTTTTGGACATATGCCGTTTCGTGATTTTGTACTGTGACAAGATTCGCCGAAAAGAACTGCCGTTCCATGTTAAACGGTTTGGATGTACGGAACACTCCCGCAGTCACGGACGGCATCAGGCACTCATTGGTACGGTGCGTATGCCGTCGCGCTCGGGCTACTTGCATGTCCCGCCTTGGTTCTGCGGGCTGGCGAGGTGTACAAATCCGTCGATTCCGAAGGACATGTGGTCTATTCCGACCGAGCCCCTACCTCAACTGCACCGCAGTCACTCGTGCGCTTCGAGGGTGCTGAAGGTCCTCCCCCGGTGCTTCATTTCTGTTGGACCAACTGTTTCACCCTCACTCTTGGGAATGGACTCTATGTTCGAACGGATGGCTCGGACGAGACCTGGACCATAGAGCGCTTCACATCCACATCGGCCGTCTTGCATCGCCACGATGCCCCGGCCGCCTGGAACGGCTCAAGTGCAGATGTGATTTACCAGGGCCAGGTATCGAACGAACGGCTGATTAACGTCACCATAAACGGCAATGCCGTGCCCGACATCAAGATGGCTTGGGGCGCCGCGCTCGACACGCTGCCCGGGAGTAATGTTGAGCGAGATCGGGGTAAATCAATCGCGGCGATGTCTGCGGTCGCACCGTCGCCCACCGACATCGACACTGAAATGGATTTTGATGCGCGCGCCATCGAAGCACCACCGCCCTTGTCGGATGACAATCAGCCTCCCTGCCCCACAGAAGGATATCTTTGGACGCCGGGCTATTGGGCCTGGGTCGGTGGAGGATACTCCTGGGTGCCGGGAGTTTGGGTGCAGCCACCACGAGTGGGCGTGTTGTGGACGCCCGGCTATTGGGGATTTGTGGGTGCGTTTTATGTATTCCACCGAGGGTATTGGGGTACGCATGTCGGCTACTACGGCGGCATCAACTACGGTTTCGGCTACGTTGGCGTTGGGTTCGCGGGTGGGCGCTGGGTGGGCAATTCATTTGCCTACAATAGAGCCGTCAACAACGTGAATCTGAACATTGTTCATAACACGTATAGCGAAACCGTGATCAACAATGCCTCGGTCAACCGAGTGAGCTACAACGGCGGACCGGGCGGCACCACGGCCGCCCCGACAGCCCAAGAAAGAGCGGCTGGAGCGGAACCGCACATTCCGCCGACGTCGCTGCAGCACCAAATTGCACAACAAGCCATTCGGAATGCTGCCCCCGTGGCGCAGCCCAACGGCGGCAAGTTCACCATGGCGGCCGTGCGCGCGCCCGCAACGTCCAATGCACCGCGAGGGGTGGGAGCGCACGGCGGCACCGCTTCACCGCCGGCGCACGTCACCGTTGCCCCGACCACCGTCAACCGGCCCAAAGTCAAAGTTGCACAAACGCCGCCGAACCCTGCGGCACACCCGCAAGATGCCGCCGAGCAGCCGCCCGCCGCCAAGCCCGCGAGTGCAAAGCCGACGAAGGCGCCGCATCATCCCAAGAAGTAGAGGAGTCGAGGGCCCGCTACACGCGCCAGCGGCGTTGCTCCTCCACCGGCAGATCATAGCCCGCCAGAAAGTCGGCGAACCGCTGCTCCTCGGCCGCGGCGTCGGCGTCCGGGCGGATGAGATGGCGGGGCGGCGCTGCCACGCCTCGGTGTCGCAGCAGCGGAGCTAGGCGGCGCCAGTGGAGTCCGCCGCCCGGCTCGCCGCGCACACCGATGGCCACCACCGCATAACCGTGGTGTGCGTATTCCGCGACCTGATCGGCGATTACGGCGAGCAGCAAGCCATGTTCGCCCGGCGGGGGCAACTGCAGGACTCCGTAGCCGCCGGCCTCCAGTACTCCCAGCACGTCGGGCAGCGCCGCGCGGGCGAGGGTACGCGGATTGATCAGGGCGTCGGGCACCAGCGCAATGCGCCAGCCTCGCGCATCGGTGTTCACGGCGTCGCCGAATCCTTGCCGCCCGAGCCCGTGGCGATCTCGCGACTGTCGAGGAACTGCTCCAGGTCACGGCGCGAGCCGGCCTCATCAAAACGGCCCATGTCCAGTGCCCAGCCCGTGGCCGGCAAGGGTGGCAGGCCACGGCGCGCCAACTCGGCCTCCAATTCCTCGATCCATACGCCCCGGCGCGGCACGATTTCCCAATCATCTTCGGGCCGGTTGGGCCGGCCGCCCCAATTGGGCTTGCTGGAAGTAAAGCGCACGCCGGTTGACGGGCTGCCGTCGAGCCCGATCAGAATCACCTCATCGCCACGCCGTAAATACTGCTCAATCAGCGGCGCGATGGCCTGTGCCAGGCGCCGGCAGTGAGCGCGATACACCGGCGTGTCATATTGCTCATAGACGGCCCACCAACGTCGCACACCGGCGAAGGCCAGCTCGGGGCAGGGCAGTTGCTGCAGCCGATAACCGCGGCTACGCAGCGCCTCGACGACCGGGCTGACCACTCCCCGATAGTGGGCGCCCTCGCAGACCTTGGCGTTCTGGTTCAAGAGGCAGTTGGCGATCAGCGCCACCTTCCGTGGTGCATCCTGCTCCACACCTGAATCCTTCCCGCCGTCGATCGGCTGGCTGGTCGTCATCGTCGCATTACGCCCGGGTGTGGCACTGTTTCCCCCTTTTGTGTGGCCGAAGAGTTTATCGTACTAAAACGCGGACAGCCTGTTGAGTCTCCCGCCTACGCGAATCGAAGCCAAAGGCTGCTAACGTAGGATCTCATGCACTGAGGACTCACATGAAAATCCCCGACCCCAAAAGAGAGATCGCTGAACTGAAAGCAGAGAACAAGAGGCTCAAAGCGCTTCTCAAAAACGCCGTTCGACTTCTGCAACAGTCCAAAGAGATCATTCAGCGCGCGGGCAAACCGCGGGCAACAAAAGTACGAAAGAAAACGGCCAAAAAGCACAACACTCGAGGGGCGAAATGACCCTCTAACTTAACAGCCGCGGTCGTCCGTGCTGCGGGCGTAGTCGGCGATGGCCGCGAACCAGCGTTGCTTGGCGGAATCGGCCAGGAATGAGGCTTCGATGGAATTGCGTGCCAGCACGGTCAGATCGTCCTGCGACAAACCGAGGCCGCGCTGAACGGCGAGATAGTTCTCCAGCAGGTAACCGCCAAAATATGCCGGGTCGTCGGAATTGACGGTGACGCAAACACCGCGCTCGAGCAGGCGCTTGAGATTGTGGTTTTCGATCCGGTCGAACACCTTGAGTTTGACATTCGACAGCGGGCAGACCGTCAAGGGCACTCGCTCGCGGGCCAGCCGCTCGACCAGTTCAGAGTCCTCTTCGCAGCGCACCCCGTGGTCGACGCGCCGCACCCTGCAGAATATCCAGCGCTTCGTAGATATAGGAAGGCGGACCCTCCTCGCCGGCATGGGCTACTGCCGAGAAGCCCTCGCGCCGCGCGCGCGCGAAGACCTCCGAGAATTTTACGGGCGGGTGACCCAATTCCGATGAGTCGAGTCCGACCGCGGCGATGGCCTCCTTGTGCGGCAGGGCTTCCTCCAAAGTGCGCATCGCCTCGTCGGCGCTCAGATGGCGCAGGAAGCACAGGATCAGCCGGCTTGAAATACCGAGATCCCGCTCTGCCTCCGCGCAGGCGCGGCGGAGTCCCTCCAGCACAATGCCGAGCGCGATTCCGCGCGCGGAATGGGTTTGCGGATCGAAGAAGATTTCCGCATGCACGACTCCCTGCGCATGCGCTTTGTGAAAATAGGCTTGGGCCAGGTCATGAAAGTCATCGGCGTCGCGCAGCACCGCGGCGCCGTCATAGTAAATGTCGAGAAAAGATTGCAGATTGGCGAACCGGTAGGCCCGGCGCAAATCTTCCACCGAGGCGTGTTGAAGAACCAGGCCGTGCTTTTTCGCGAGCTGAAAATTGAGCTCAGGCTCGAGCGTGCCTTCGATGTGCACATGCAGTTCCGCCTTGGGAAGCCCCCTGATGTATTCCGTAGCGGATCGCACCTGGAACCCCCAACTGACGCCATCGGCAACTCGCGAGGCCTCTCGAATCTCTAGAATTTGCCGCTGAGAGTCAAGTCGTAGCTGCGCGGCGGCTGCCGCGTCAGAAAATCGTTGCCGTAAAACGGAATGTCGTTGGTGAGATTATGCCGATCGGTCAGATTGTAGATCGAGAACTTGATCGTATATTTCTGAAAACTGTAGAAGGCCGCGGCATTCAGGGTGTATTGCCAGGGAATTTCGGGCGATTTGTAATAACCATTGGCGCCGACCACGGACGACGGCACGATACCGCCCGGTCCGAATAATTGCGGAAGGAAATCGTTGCCGGCCAGCGCGTTGCTCGCAGCCACATCGAGGTAACCGGACTGGGTGAGGGGGACCGGTCCCGTGACCTGAATGTTTGCCTGACCGCCGAAGCCGGAGGGATCCTTGTAGTTCGCGAGCACGTTGAACAGGTGCTGCGGCACCCCGGGGTCCTGAAAAGACTGATTCGGCTGAAACACGACTGCCGTACCGGCGCCATCGGCATAGGTTCCGGCATAGGCCGGGAAGTTGTAGAAGCCCGAGGCCGTATCGAGGACGGTGTGCAGGTAGGAGTAGCTCGCCGTGGCGAAAAAATGCGGGTCGGGTTGGTAGTTGAGTTCGATCTCGGCGCCCTTGATGTGCGCCAAGGTACGCGCGAGGCCGCCCACGCCGGTGGTGATGGTGCGCTCCTGTTTGAAAATCGCGCTGGAGATGAACAGCGCCTTGTCCAACAGGTCGAATTTCACGCCCAATTCTTCCAACAGCGTGTTCTGCCGCAACTGCCAAGTCGGATCCTCCCCCCAGGTGGCGATCGCGCCGTCATTGGCGGTGGGAAGGACGTATTGTGCTTTGTTGTAGGTCAAGTACGTGGAGAAATGCGAGGACGGGCTATACACCACGCTGATATTGCCGTTGTACAAGCCATACCAGTTAGTGTGTTCACTTTCGGGCAATGGAGAGAGGCCAGGGGGCGCACCGTAATTCGGGCCGCCGAGCGGGTCGGAATAGTTGAGCTGTACCAGGTCGCCGCGCAGGCCGTAGAGCACGCTCCACTGCGGCGAGAACTGCATCCGATGTTCGAGGAACACAGCGGCGTCCTGCAGATTCGAATCGACGGTACCGTTCAGGAATCCAGAGACGGAATATCCATTGGGGCCCGGGGGTCCCTGAAAACGTCCCGGAAGCCCCCACTGCGGATGATTGAAGGCAGCATTGAAGAGAAAGTTTCCGGCCCCGGCCTGCCCCGATGCCGGAAAAATCCACGTGTTGGGGCTCTGGGACAGATCGAAGACGCTCACCGGCTCGTTGACGAAGGTCTGGATATCGAGCACATGAGCATAGCGGTACGTAAAGCCGCCATCGATGTCGTGGTTCATTGAGCCCAACGGGAACTTGATCTTGAAGTCGGTCTTGTTCTCGATGGTATAGCTACCCTTGGCGGTATCGGCGTAGTAATCCTCCGTCTGGTTGTAGCGGTTCATGTAATCGTAGAATGTGTTGTTGACGATGCTGAAATTGTCCGATGCCTTGAAGGTCTGGATGATCTGCAATTTGGCGTGCAGCGAGTGCGCGCCCGTGCCCGGCGGCTCGTCGATGATGACTCTATCGTTGAGCTGGACGGCGGGACCCAAGGTAAACACCGTTCCGAAGCCAAATATCCCCGATGCAGGCGGGGCACCGGTAAGGTATGAGCCGCTGTCGATCAAGGCCTGGCTTGCTCGATTGACACCGTCGTTCTCGCGGTAGCGGGTGTCTTCGAAGCCGCCGGTGACCAGGACCGAGTACCTGGGCGTGAGTTCAGTGAGCACGGCGGCAAACAGCGACTGCTGATGGAAGTACATGTCGTAGTAGTAGCTGCCGCTGTCATCACTCGTGAAGCTCACGCGCCCCGCCACATTCGATGTCAGCGGGCCGTCCAGATCGACGGACGCGACGCCGCTTTTGTTGACTGTCCACTTCCACATTGAATGCAACCGAGGATTTCGTGAACGTGGGCATCTTGGTGGTAACGTCGATCGAGCCGCCCACGCCGGCTCCCGCTCCCGCCTGCACGCTCGCCGGCCCCTTGACGATATCGATGGAATCCACGCTGTTGAAGCTGATCGGGGCGCCATATCCGTTCAAGGTGAAGCTGTCTCGCATGCCGTTGAAGAACATGTCGGCGTACTGGCCGCGAATGCGCGGGATGTTCGGCTCACCGAACGACGCGTCCGAATAACTGCTCGATGTCAGATAGGAGAAGCCGCCCGGATTCTGGACGTTGAGCGCATCGAGCTGAGCCTTCGACAGAAGAGTGTTGTTACGCGGCGTGTCCATCACGCCGAGGTCGAGGCCGTAAGCCGACGTGGACGTCACCTGGGTCGGGAGGATGAGCTCTCCGCGCTTGATGCCGTTCACGACGATTTCGTCGAGGTCGCCGGTGGATGTCGGCGGCGCCGCAGACGCAGTGCTCTGCTGCGCGTGCGCGGCGTGGTAAGCGGCGAGGACCGAGAATGACGCAATGACTGATACACGAATCCATAGTGTCAAAGCACACCTCATCCCTATTTAGTAATTTGTTTTCGATCCTAGCAGGCACCTCGAGTGTGTCAAGCGGCTTAAACTCTCCACGTTGGTGCACGTAGCAAAGCATCGCGCACTCTTTTATTGCACCGCTCTCGGGCGACGTCAGGGTTATCGGAATTGCGGATCAGCCGGGCAGGCCTCATGCTGGAGCGCCTGACTCGGATGGGATGAGTAAAATTTAACCGGGGGAGCATCGCTTGCTGACGGTTGAGTCGAAAGCCGTGCGTAGCAAATCCATCGTCGTGATCGGCAGCTCGAACACCGACTTGATCATCCGTGTCCCGCGCATCCCTAAGGCGGGTGAGACGCTGCTCGGCGGCGAGTTCATGACCGCCGCGGGCGGCAAAGGCGCGAATCAAGCGGTCGGGGCTGCGCGCTCGGGCGGGAAGGCGGCGCTCATTGCCCGAGTCGGCAAGGATGCGTTCGGCGATCGGGCCATCGACGGCCTGCGCCGTGACGGCGTCGACGTGACTTGCGTATTCCGCGACAAGCTCGCGGCTTCCGGAGTGGCGCTCATCTTCGTCGCCCGAGACGGCGAGAACAGCATAGCGGTGGCGGGTGGTGCGAACGCCAAGCTGTCAGCCGCCGACGTGAAGAAGGCAGCCGGCGTGATCCGTGCGGCCGCGTTGCTCGTGGCACAACTCGAAACCCCGCTGGCTACGGTCATTGCCGCCGCCCTGGTGGCCGTGAAAGCGGGCGTGCCAGTCGTCCTCAATCCGGCGCCGGCACAGGCGTTGCCAAACCGTCTGCTCAAATTGATCTCCATTCTCACGCCCAACGAGACCGAGGCGGAGCTGTTGACCGGAATCAAGGTGACCGACGAAGCGGCGGCCGCGAGGGCCTGCGCAAAATTACGCTCGCGTGGCGTGCGCACGGTGATTCTCACCTTGGGGGCTCGCGGTGCGTATCTGGCGGACGCCGGCGAGCACCGACTGGTGCCCGGCTTCAAAGTCAAGGCTGTGGATTCCACCGCCGCGGGCGACATCTTCAATGGTGCGCTGAGCGTGGCGCTCGCCGAACGCAAGACCCTGCGCGATGCGGTTCGTTTCGCCAATGCCGCGGCGGCGCTGTCCGTTACCCGGCTGGGCGCGCAGCCGTCGGCACCGACCCGCGCCGAGATCGAGAGATTTCTCGGGCGCCGCAAGTGACCGTGAGAGTGCTGCGAAGAATTTGCGTCTTTTGCGGGTCCAATGCGGGCGCTCGCCCCGCTTACCGGGAGGCCGCGCAGATGGTCGGGCGGCTGCTTTGCCGGCGCGGTATCGAACTTGTCTACGGCGGCGGTCATGTCGGCCTCATGGGCATCGTCGCAGATGCATGCCTGAACGAGGGAGGGCGCGTCATCGGGGTAATCCCACAAGCGCTGGCCGACAAAGAGGTGGCGCATTCCGGGTTGACGGAACTGCGCATCGTGAAGTCGATGCATGAGCGCAAGGCCGTCATGGCAGAGTTGTCGGATGCCTTCCTGGCGCTGCCCGGCGGGTATGGGACATGGGAAGAATTGTTCGAAGTATTGACCTGGTCGCAACTCGGAATACAGCGCAAGGCGTGCGCCATACTCAACGTCGAAGGATATTACGATCCCCTGCTCGAGATGGCCGACAAGGCATTGTCGGACGGATTCTTGCGCGGTGTTCATCGCGACTTGCTGCTGGCGGACGTCGACCCCGAACGCCTCCTGGATCGACTGAGCGACTATGAGGTTCGCGTCGAGCCGGGGATCAGTCCGCCCGCTTGACGCTAGGCGCGCGTGGCGATGAGACGGACCATCCCCGACGGGCCGGGCTCGCTGCGCACGGAGAACCCCGTGTGGCGAAGTGCGCCGCCCACCCAAGCGGGCGACAGACGCAGCTTCCGATAGCTGCCGACCTTGAATTGCCAGACGGACCCCTGTCGTTCGTGCAGCAGATCGTGAACGACGACATGATCGTCGCCGTACTCGAGAAAGCAGGTCAAGATGCGGTTCTCATCACCCCTCACCGGAATGAAGCGGGCGTCGCCGGCCAACGGCGCGGTGTAGTCGCGGAATGTGGCGATGAACTGGCCGCCCGGGCAAAGCGACTCCGCCGCGCGCGCGATGAGCATCTGCACGGCGGACTGATCGGGCAGGTGAGTCAAGGTGTCGCCCATGATCATGATGAGGCCGACGCGCGAATTCACGTGGCGCTGAAACGACAGCAAATCGTCCTGAACGACGCTCACCGGCAACCCCGCCGCGTGGCGTCGCAGCTCCTCGAGCAAGAGGGCGGATGAGTCGATCGCGACCACCGAGCAGCCGCGTCTGCCCAAGGGAATGGCGTGCATGCCGAAGCCCGCACCGAGATCGATTGCCGTGGTGCCCGTCGCCAAGTGGGGCAGCAGGGCGGCGATTTCCGCGTCCCCCCGCGCCAAGGCGGCGTCCACGCCGCCTGACATCCACAGGTAAACAGGTGCAAGATGCGCCTCGTAGTGATCTGCGACGGTATTCATGAAGAATCCCTTGGGGGAGAAAAACGATGCGACTGGAGCCATTGGACAAATACTTTATCTCGGCTGATTCGCTGTTGCGCGATTCGATCGAGCTCGGCCTGCAGGTCGTTCGCAGCGGCTTTCGTCCGACCTTTCTGGTCGGTATCTGGCGCGGCGGTGCGCCGATCGGCATCGCCGTGCAGGAGATCCTCGAATACAACGGCATCGAATGCGATCATGTATCGATCCGGACCTCGTCGTACACGGGAATTGACCAGCAGAGCCGCACGGTTCGGGTGCACGCCATCGACTACCTGGTCTCCTCGCTCAACGCGGAAGATCAGCTGCTGCTGATCGACGATGTGTTCGATTCGGGGCGCAGTCTCGAGGCGGTCATTGCCGAACTGCGGCGCCGCTGCCGGCGCAACACGCCGGAGCAGATTCGGGTCGCGACCGTCTACTACAAGCCGGCCCGCAATCGCAGCAATTTGACCCCCGATTTCTATGTGCGTTCGACCGATCAGTGGCTGGTGTTCCCGCACGAGATGAATGGCCTCACGCGCGAGGAGATCCTCGCGAACAAGCCGGTGGACGAGAGCTTTTTCGCGGCACGCCGGGATGCCGACTAGGAGAATGCCGTTGAACACTCGAATGCTCAAGTCAGGGGCGCTGGGCGCGTTCGCCGTGGCGTTGAACCTTGCTCTGGGCGCCGCCGCACCCGTACGGGCCGTAGCCTTGTCGGCCGCACCTATTCCCGTCAAGGTGGTGGTGGTCACGATGTTCCAGATCGGCAAGCTGACCGACGACAAACCCGGCGAGGCGCATCTGTGGGTCGAGCGGCAGAAGCTGGATCGCGTGCTGCCGTTTCCCCTGGGTGAGTACGAACTGCGCATGAACGACGCGGGGTTGCTCCTCATCTGTACGGGCGGCGGAGTCACGAATTCAAGTTCGTCCATCATGGCCTTAGGCCTCGATCCGCGCTTTGACTTGAGCCACGCGTACTGGCTCGTCGCCGGGATCGCCGGCGGTGACCCGCTCGATGTGTCGCTGGGCACCGCCGCATGGGCGAAGCACGTGGTCGATGGCGATCTGCTGTACGAGATCGATGCGCGCGAGATTCCGCCCGACTGGCCGTATGGCATGCTGCCGCTCGGCGCCAAAAAGCCCAACGACATCGCCGGCGGCTGGACGGTGGATACCATTCACTACGCGCTCAATGCGGCCTTGGTGGATTGGGCCTATTTGCTGACGAAGGACCATCCCATCGCCGATTCGCCGGCCATCGCCGAATTCCGCCGGCAATTCGCGGGCTATCCCGCCGCGACGCGGCCGCCCTTCGTCACCATCGGCGATTCGCTGTCGTCCAGCAAGTACTGGCATGGCGAGCACATGAATCAGTGGGCGAACGACTGGGTGAAGTTGCAGGCCGGCAAGGATGCCAATTTCATGATGGCGAACATGGAAGACAGCGGCACCCTGACCGCGCTGCGGCGACTGTCCCGCGCGGGACGGGCGGACCTGAAACGAGTGCTGGTGCTGCGCACGGCGAGCAATTACTCCATGGCGCCGCAGGGCCAGAGCACGGCGCGGAGCACCACGGCGGAGTATCCCGACGACGGCAGGCCGGCAATCGAAGCGGCCTACCAGGTCGGCAATCGCGTGGTGCAGGAGCTGCTCAAGGGTTGGTCACGCTACCGCGACGTGATCCCCGGCACCTGAGCGGGTCCGGGCAGCAGGCATACTTGGTAGTGCCGGCAGAGGAAGCCGTAGCTCACGGGATTGGCGCCGCTCAAGGACGCCCACCCGTTCTTTTGGAACTGTTGCGCGAAGGCGGCGGTGCGCTTGTCGTAGTCCGCCAGCAGACGCTGCTTGGTGCTCGGCTCGAGAAACGAATACTGCAGGGAGTTGCGGCCAAGCTTGATGATTTCTTCCCAGGATAGATTGAACTCCTTCACTGCGACGAAAAATTCGTCGCTCATGTTCGAGTCCCACATGCCGCGGTCATCCGTCGACAAGGCGACCGGTATTCCCGTGCGCAGATATTCGGGGAATGGGTGCTGGGAGTAGTCGCTGACATACTCGAGCAGCAGGTTGCTGATGAGATTGATCTCGACCAGGTAGGGGCCGTAGCGCATCCTCAGCATCGTCTCCGGATCGGTGATGAGATTCACACCGTGGCCGATGCGTTGCGCGCCCAGGAGCAGGGTGTCGCGCACGTGATAGTTCGGCTCATCCACCTCACCGGCATGGATCGATAGATTGATGTCGGGGTACTTGTGGCGCAGTTCGCGCAGCACGGGCAGAAACCGCAGCGGATAGCCCTTGTCGTTGTCTTCCCGCCCCACCATGTTCACGCCGACGTAGAGGTCGCGGTAGCGATCGGTGATGGCGTACAGCTCGCGCAGCCGCTGCTCGGCGTCCGGCGTGAAGCGGAGCAGGGCGTTCTGCAGGCGCACCTCCACGCCGGTGGCTTTCGCCTGCGGCGAGGCGAGCAGCTGACGGTAGATGGCCACGACCTCATCGACGCTGTACGGTGAACCGTCGGGCCGCACCGCGCCTTCGGCGCCCTGCTGCGTCTCGAGGTAAAGCAGCCCTTCCTGGCCGAACGCCTGCATGTTGCGCAGCAGGATGTCGCAGATCAGATAGGGATTCTTGAGCAGATCATTGATGCGGTCCCAGATGGCATCGAAGAACTCATTGCGCCCTTCGTATGGCTGATCGAGGCGCATGCTGTCGAGCCAGGCCTGCTTTTCGCGCGCATCGAGATCCTGCAGCCGCTTGAATTCGGATTTGCCGCAGGCATCGAGCCTCTCGAAGGTGCTGGCCTGGATGTCCTTGAACAGCAGCAGCGCCTTGTCCGGGCCGAACTCGTTATGGCCGTAGGGGGCGCAATTCCCGATACGCACGCGGGTGTAATAAATGTAGCCGCGCTTCTCTGCCGCCATGGCAGCATCCCAGAACCATTCCGAGCGCACGGCGCCGGGCAGGTGGTTGTGCAGATCTCCGCCCTTCGGCATGGCATAGAGAAATCGGTACAGCTGCGCGGGGCTTGCCGTGGCTTTCACTTCCTCGAACCAGCGCTCGGCAGCGCGCGCGGCGGGCTGCAGCAGGGCAAGAGCGAGCACGAAACTCAACTGGATGCGGGTCATTTCTTGGGCGCCGGCCGGCTGAGGAGTTCGAGCGCCAGCGCTTCGAATTTCTTGAGATCGATGTCCTGCACCACCTCAACCGGCTGTTCTCCGAGGCCGGGGCCTTCGCCCATCGGCCAGCTCAAGGTGTTGCCGTAGCCCGCGGTGAAACTGGTATCGACATCGACCAGCAGCCGTTCGCTGCGCGTGACGATCGACGGGTCGAGCCACACGGCGACTGCCAGCTCATCCCACATCGGATAGCTTTGGCCGAACTCGCCGATGTAGGCGGCAAAAGGGGCCTGGCCGTGCGCGATGTGGGCGCGCATCTCAGCAGTAAAATAAGTCTTGGTCGTGGGATCGATCGGCACCTCGGTGATCTTGGGCCAGGGTTCGTGCAGCACGAGGGAGGCCGCCTCGGGGTCAAAGCGCATGTTGAACTCGCGCCGCGGCGAGTTCACGTACTCCGCGGCAAAGGCGTTTTGCGCGGCGGTTGGATTGAAGCTGCCGCCCATGACGACCAGCTGCAGAACCCGGCTGCTGAACTTCGGGTCGAGCCGCGCGGCGAGGGCGACGTTGGTCAAGGGTCCAGCCGCGATGAGGGTCACTTCTCCGGGATAGCGGCGCACTTCGCGCACCAGAAAATTGGCGGCAACGTCGTCAGCGGCCTTGATGTGCGGCGCCCCCGCGGGCGACGGCGGGACGAGGTACGGGTTCATCGGGTGCGGTGCGCGCCGCGCTACGCCTTGGTCGGGCCACTGCTCGGTCCAAGCTCCCTTGTAGAAAAGTTTGCCATATGCGTTTTCCCAGGCCTTGGTGCGCGCCGCGGAGTTCACCAGGGGCAGCACCGCGCCGGGAATCACGGGCACGTCGGTACGGCCGGCGATTTCCAGCAGCCGCAGCGTGTGATCAACCTCTTCGTCGCGCCAGCCGTCGCCGCTCACGATGGTGATGCCGAGCACCTCGACATCGGGTGCCTGCAACAGCATCAGGATGGCCTGCAAGTTGGAGCCGGCTGGGCCGAAGGCGTCCTGATCGATGATGACGCGCCGCCTGTGCTCGCCGGCTGCGGCGTGGGCCGCGACCAGGACGGCAAGCAGAATTGTCGCGAAACAGCAGCGCTTGGTGGTCATGCGGGTATCCCCAGACGGTAGCGGGCGATGGTGAAAATCTCGCGCAGCGCCTCGTCGAGTTCTTGGTTGAGATCATGGGACATGCGCCGCTCCATGGCGGCGATCACGGTATCCGGCGTGTGCCCTCGGACCGCCAGCACGAAGGGGAAGCCAAAGCGGCTCGAGTAGGCACCGTTCAGTGAGTTCAGGCGCTGCAGTTGCTCCGGAGTGCAGTTCGCGAGCCCCGCGCCCCGCTGCTCGCCGGTGGAGGCCGCGGTGAGATCGCCGCGGATCGCGGCGCGTCCCGCAAGTTCCGGGTGCGCGCGGATCAAGGCGAGCTGCTGCGCCTCTCCCGCTTCCATGACCGCCTCGCACAGGGCGCGGTGCAAGGCGATGCCGCTGTCGAAGGGCCGGAGCTCTGTCACTCGCTGCGCGACCCAGGGCGAGTGTTCGAAGATCGACGCGAGCGCGGCCACGAACTCCTGGGCGGACATCTGGTTGAGCGTCTGCAGGTCGATCATGGCGCGGGGTGGTCCGCCGCGGGTGCGGGATGCGCGGCGATCCAGTGCCGGGCGATGTCGATGCGCCGGCAGATCCACACGCGCTCGTGTCCGCCGACATAGTCGAGAAACCGCTCCAGCGCGGCGATGCGGCCCGGCCGGCCGCACAGCCGGGCATGCAGGCCGACGGACAGCATCTTCGGCGCGTCGAGTCCCGCAGGATCGCCTTCGCGATACAACGTGTCGAAGGAATCCTTCAGGTAGTCGAAGAACTGCGTGCCGGAATTAAAGCCCTGCACTGTGGCGAAGCGCATGTCGTTGCTGTCGAGGGCATAGGGTATGACGAGGTGCGGCGGCGAGCGCGCGCCCGCCAACCGAATCCAATAAGGTAAGTCGTCGCAATAGGAATCCGAATCGTAAAGAAAGCCGCCGTGCTCGATCACGAGGCGCCGCGTATGGGGGCTGTCGCGGCCCGTATACCAACCCAAGGGGGCGGCGCCGGTCAGCGTTTTCAAAATCGCGACCGCTTCGGCCAAGTGTTCGCGCTCGACGGCCTCGCCCACCGTTTGGTAGCTGATCCAGCGCAAGCCGTGCGCCGCGATCTCAT
Organism: uncultured Gammaproteobacteria bacterium; assembly: GCA_963818075.1. GTDB lineage: Bacteria > Pseudomonadota > Gammaproteobacteria > Steroidobacterales > Steroidobacteraceae > Bog-1198. The sequence goes on from CAWFQX010000004.1 coordinate 315,392, forward strand.
GGCCGAGTTCGCGGTACGCCGCCACGGCCTCGGGGTGGCGCTCGAGCGCCCGGGCGACGCCGAACACAGTGAGCGGCAAGCGGCGCCGCTCGAAGGCGCGCAGTACGCGCCAGAGTCCGGCGCGCGAGCCGTACTCGAACAAAGACTCCATGCTCATGTGGCGCATCGGGAATGCCGGCGCGCCGATGATCTCCGACAGGAAGGTCTCGGAGCAAGGATCGCCGTCGAGCACGCAATTCTCGGCGCCTTCCTCATGATTCAACACGAACTGCACCGCGATCCGAGCGCCCTCCGGCCAGCGTGGATGCGGCGGCTTCCGGCCATAGCCGCGCAGGTCGCGGGGATAGGTCATGCCGAGGGCCTTCGCGAGGACAGGGGTGGGACGAGGGGTGGATCTCCGTGAACTTGGCGGCCGAGAATGTAGGTGGCGGCGATCGCGCGATCATCGCCCAGCGTGATCAGAATTCGCAGCGCGTCGCTCAAAGTCGCCGCGGCGCACCGCGCCGCGCCATGAGGGGGGTGGCCTCAAGATCGAGCACGATGAAATCGGCTTCGGCTCCCACGTCGAGGCGGCCGATGCAATCGTCGACCTTGAGGCAACGCGCCGCGCCGAGGGTGGCGAGATACAGCGCACGCAGCGGCGATAAGTCCTGGCCTTGCAGGCGAGCCACTTTGCGGGCTTCGTCCAGCGTGCGCAGCATGCTGAAGCTGGTGCCGCCTCCCACGTCGGTCGCCGTCGAGAAGCGCATGCCGGCAGCGTCGGCGGCGGCGATGTCGAACAGTCCGCTGCCGAGATAGAGGTTCGACGTCGGGCAGAAGGCCGCCGCCGCGCCGCTTTGTGCCAGGCGCCCGCGGTCCGCCGCGTCGAGATAAAGGCAATGGGCGTAGACCGCGCGCTCGCGCAGCAGTCCGAAACGATCATAGACGTCCAGGTAGCTGCGCGATGCCGGGAAGAGCTCGCGCACCCAGCGGATCTCGTCGTGGTTCTCCGCGAGGTGGCTGTGAATGAAGGCGTCCGGGTACTCTCGCGCCAGTTGTCCTGCCGCCTGCAATTGTGCTTCGGAGGAGGTGGGCGCGAAACGGGGCGTGATGGCGTAGAGCAGCCGGTCCCGGCCATGCCAGCGCTCGAGCAGCGCGCGCGATTCGGCATCGGCGCGGGCCGGCGAATCGCACAACGCGGGCGGCGCGTTGCGATCCATCAGGACCTTGCCCGCCATCATGCGCAGGCGGCGCCGGGCGGCGGCGGCGAAGAAGGCGTCCACCGAGACCGCGTGCACCGTGCAAAAAACCAGGGCGGTGGTGGTGCCGTTGCGGGCGAGCTCATCGAGGAAGAACTCCGCCACCTCGGACGCATGCTCCGGATCGGCGAAGCGCCGCTCCTCGACGAAGGCGTAGTTCTCGAGCCAGTCGAGGAGCCGTCCACCGCCCGCGGCAATGACGTCCGACTGGGGGTAGTGAATGTGGGTGTCGATGAACCCGGGCAGCATCAGCTGTCGACCATGATCGATGACCGGAATGCCGGCGGGCAGCGTCGCAAGCATGCTGTCGGCGGGCCCCAGCGCCGCGATCCGACCGCCCTCGACGATGAGGACGCCGTCGGTAAAAAAGCGGTAGCTCGCGGGGTCCTCGCTGTCGCCCGGGTCCGACACGAAGCTCAAGAGTTGGCCGCGGTGCGCGGCCGGAGCGGCGGCGTCAGTGAAGTGCGCCATGGCGAATCCAGTCGAGGAGTTGGGTGCGTTCTGCGTCGGTCATGCCGGTGAGGTTGCCGATGGGCATGGCGCCGGCTTGCACCTGCGCGCCCATGGCGGCGGCGTGGGTCACGATCGCCTCCGGCGTGTCGAGCCGCAGGCCCTGCGGCGCCGCGGCGAATCCCGGCTGGGTCGGCGCGGCGGCGTGGCACGGAACGCAGCGCGCGGCCACGATCCCTTGAATCGCGGCGAACTGCACGGCCGGAGAATCTGCGGTCGCGAGCCACGGCAGCGATTGCGGCGCGAGGGCCGCCGCAGCGGCGGCGAGGATCATGAGACCAAGCACGATCGGCCAAAGGGATGTCCTGCCGCCCCGTTCGTGGCGCTTGTGGCGCGCGACGAAGTACACACGGATCAGGAGGCCCGCCGCAGAGATCGCGATCAGCACGAGCCAGTTGCGCCGCGCGCCGAAGGTCAAGGCGTAGTGGTTGCTGATCATGGTGAAGAGCACGGGCAGCGTGAAGTAGGTGTTGTGCACCGAGCGCTGCTTGCCGCGCAACCCGGCTTGCACGTCAGGCTCGCGTCCTTCTTGCTTGGCGCGCACCATTTCGCGCTGGCCGGGTATGATGACGAAGAACACGTTCGCCGCCATCAGGGTGCCGAGCACGGCCCCGAATTGAATGAAGGCGCCGCGGCCGCTGAACAGCTGGCACATGGCGAAGGCTGCGGCGCCGAGCAGCAGCGCCAAGACCGCGCCTAGCCACACGCCGCGGCGCCCGAGAGGACTGCGGCATAGCGCGTCGTACACCACCCAGCCGCCGATGAGGAAGGCGAGACTCGAGATTATGGCCGCGGATTGGCTGAGGGCGGCGACGCGCGAGTCGATGAGATAGACGGGCGCCTTCGCATAGTAGAGGAGCGCGAGCAGAAAAAAGCCCGAGATCCAAGTCGAATACGCTTCCCAATAGAACCAATGCAAGGGATGCGGCAGCACCTCTGGCGCCACGCGATATTTCTGGGCGTTGTAGAAGCCGCCGCCGTGCACCGCCCAGAGTTCCCCGCCGACGCCCTTGCGCGCGAGCGACTCATCCGTGGGCGGCAGCAAGTGATTATCCAGCCACACGAAATAGAACGAGGCGCCGATCCAGGCAATGCCGGTGATGAGGTGTACCCAGCGGCCCAGCAAGCTCAGCCAGTCGAATACGTAGGCACTCATGATGGCGGCGGCTCACGCATCGGGGTAGAAGCTCTTTCCCAAGGAGGCCGGCTGATTCAGCAGGATGGTCTTGGGGTCGCGGCAGATGATGACCAGCACGAGGATGGTCGCGGCATAGGGCAGCATGGAAAGGATTTCGCTCGGCACGCGCAGTCCCAACCCCTGCGCGTGCAATTGCAGGATGGTCACGCCGCCGAACAGGTAGGCGCCGAGCAGCACTCGCAGCGGTTTCCAGGTGGCGAATACGACGAGCGCGAGAGCGATCCAGCCGCGTCCGGCGCTCATGCCCTCCACCCACATCGGGGTGAGCGCGGTGGAAAGGTAGGCGCCGGCAATACCGCTGGTGGCGCCGCCGAACAGCACTGCGAGATAGCGCGTGAGCAGCACCGGTTGGCCGAGCGCATGGGCGATGGACGGTGACTCGCCGACGGCGCGCAGCTGCAAGCCGGCGTGGGTGCGAGTCAGCACACGGTCGACCACGAAGTACAACAGGATCGAACCGTAGACGGCGGCATCGAAACGAAACAGCAAGGGTCCCAAGAGCGGCAGGTCCTTGAGCCAGGGAATCGGCAGCGAATGCAGGCCCTCGATCGGCAGGCCGGCGAAGCGGCGGCCGGCGAAGGCGGAGAGGCCGAGCCCGAACAGCGTGAGCGCGAGTCCCGTCGCCACCTGGTTGGTCTGCAGGCTCAAGGTGAGGAAGGCGAACACCAGCGCCAGCAACATCGACGCGCACGCCGCGGCCGCGAAGCCTGCGATGAGGCTGCCCGTGCCGACGCCGACCGCGAACGCGGCGAGCGCACCGACCAGCATCATGCCCTCGACCCCCAAGTTCAAGACGCCGGCGCGTTCCGCCACAAGTTCGCCGAGCGACGCATAAATGAGGGGCGTCGCTGCAACGACGGTGCCGGTGACGATGGCGATGCTCAAGTCGGCGTTCATGCGTGGGGCTGACTCCTCGGGGCGCGGCGGCGCAAGCGAAAACCGACGAACAGATCCGCTGCCAGCAAATAAAAGAGCAGCAGTCCCTGGAACAAACCCGTCACCGCCGCCGGCAACTGCAACCCGAGCTGCACCGACTCGCCGCCCAGATACAGCAGCGACATGAGCAAAGCCGCGAACACTATCCCCAACGGATGCAGCCGGCCGACGAAGGCGACGATGATGGCGGCGAAGCCGTAACCCGGGGAGATGTCCGCCTGTAGCCGGCCGATCGGACCCACGACTTCGCACACCCCGGCGAGGCCCGCCGCACCGCCGCCGATCAGCAGCGCGACCCAGATATTGCGGCTCTCGCCAAAGCCCGCATAGGCCGCGGCGGCCGGCGCCTGTCCCGACACACGCATTCGGTAGCCCGCAAACAGCTGACTCGAGAACAGCCAGGACAGGGCGGCGAGCCCGAGCATGAGGAGAAACGCGATCGTGGCACGCTGCCCCTCGATGAGTACCGGCAGAATGAGCCGCTCGTCGAACGCCTTCGACTGCGGGAAGTTGAATCCTTCCGGATCACGCCAGGCGCCATGCAACAGGAAGCCGAGCAGCAACTGGGCGATGTACACCAGCATCAGGCTCACGAGAATCTCGCTGGTATTGAAGCGCGTGCGCAGCACCGCGGGAATGGCGGCCCAGGCGGCACCGCCGACGATCCCTGCCAGCAAGATCACGGGCAAGGCCCATCGGCCGAGCGCGGCGCTGCCGAACAAGGCGACGCCGCCGCCGCAGATGGCGCCGAGGATGAGCTGGCCTTCCGCGCCGATGTTCCAAACATTCGCGCTGAACCCCAACGCGAGCCCCAAGGCGCAGAGCGCGAGCGGCGTCGCCTTGAGCAGCAGTTCTCCCCAACCGTAGAGCGAGTTGAGCGGCTGCACGAAGAACACGTCGAGGGCGTTCCAAGGTTGCTTGCCGAGCAGGGCAAAGATCATGAAGCCGGTCGCGAGCATGGCCGCCGCGGCGATCAGCGGTGCGGCGACGCGCATCCACGCCGAGGCGGCAGCACGCTTCTCGAGACGCCAGGGAAATTCAAGCACGCAGCGCCTCCGCAGGCGAGGGCTCTGCCACCGCGTTCGGCGCGGCGCCCGCCATCAGCAGCCCGACCGCTTCGACGTCAAGGCCGGCGCGCGGCTGCACGGCCGACAGGCGCCCCCCGCTCAGCACGGCGATTCGATCGCAAATGGCGAACAGCTCGTCGAGCTCCTCGGAGATCACCAGTATCGCCGCGCCCGCATCGCGCAGGCCAATGAGCGCTTGATGAATCAACAGTGCGGCACCGACGTCGACGCCCCAGGTGGGCTGAGCGGCCAGCAAGACTCTGGGGGCGAGCCGAATCTCGCGGCCGACGATGAACTTCTGCAGGTTGCCGCCGGAGAGCCGCTCGGCGGCGGATAATTCGTCCGCGCCCTTGACCTTGAATTCCGCGATAGTCGCGCGGGCGAACAGTCGCGCCGCACGATGCCTGATGAGCCCGTGCTGCACCATCCCCGCGCGCGACCCGGTGAGCAGCGCATTGTCGGCGAGAGTCATCGCCGGCACGGCGCCGCGCCCCAAGCGCTCTTCTGGTACGAATCCCAACCCCAGGGCGCGGCGAGCCGCCGCACCCATGTCATCGACCCGTACTCCGCACAGGCTGATGGCGCCGTCGTGGGCGCCGACGGTCTCCCCCGAGAGCGCCGCGAGCAGTTCTTTCTGACCATTGCCCGACACGCCGGCGATGCCGACGATTTCACCGCCGCGCACGGCGAGGTCGATCGCGCGAAGCGCGGTGCCGAAGGGGTCGCGCGAGGCCATGGAATAGCCCTTGAGCTCGAGGCGAATCTCGCCCGGTTCGCGCGCAGTGAGGGGCGCGTCGTGCAGGTCATCGCCCACCATCAGCCGCGCGAGACTCGCGGCCGATTCTTCGCGCGGCCGCGCCGTGCCGCTGACTCTCCCGGCGCGCAGCACCGTGGCGGAGTCGCACAGGGTGCGAATCTCCTCGAGCTTGTGACTGATATAAAGGATGCTCATGCCCTCGCCCGCAAGCCGGCGCAGCGTCGTGAAGAGCTGCTGTACCGCCTGCGGCGTGAGCACCGAGGTAGGCTCATCCATGATGAGAAGTTTGGGCGACTGCAGGAGACAGCGGACGATCTCCACGCGTTGGCGCTCGCCCACCGACATGCTGTGGACCAGCCGCCCGGGATCGACGGGGAGTCCGTAGCGCTCCGCCACCTCGCGGATGCGCGGCGCCAATGCCGCCGGCGCCATGCGTTCGTCCAACGCCAGGGCGATGTTTTCCGCGACGCTCAGCGTTTCGAACAATGCAAAGTGCTGAAACACCATCCCGATCCCTAGGCGGCGCGCCGCTGCGGGATTATCGATGACGGTGGGGCGGCCTTCCCATTCGATGCTGCCCGCGTCCGGCCGGGTCACGCCATAGATGATTTTCATCAACGTGCTCTTGCCGGCGCCGTTCTCGCCGATCACCGCATGAATTTCGCCGGCATCGACACGCAGGTCGATACCATCGTTGGCGAGCACGGCGGGGTAGCGCTTGGTGATGCCGCGCAGAACCAAGCGCGCTGCGGGTACCGGTCGCGGCGCGTGCTCGTTCATACGTCCTCGCGGCGCTGCCCGCAGATCTCGCAGACGCCGTCGCAGGCATGCGCAGCGGCGGCACCGGTCTCGACCGCCGATGCGGCCTCGACGGCCGGAGCGGCATCGGTGGCTGGAGCGCGGGCGCCCAGTTGCAAAAGCTGCGCGGCGACGGCGATGGCGATGGCTGCGGGCAGCTTGCTCATGATCCCCGACACGCCAATCGGGCAGGTCAGGCCCGTGGGATCAATGCCGTCGCGCCGCAGCCGCGCACGGAAGCGCGCCGCCTTACTCGCCGATCCGATCAGACCCACCCAGGCGGCATCGCCGCGCTTTAATATCGAGCGGCATAATGCATAGTCGAGCGCGTGATCATGCGTCAGCACCACGTAGCGGGTAGCCGTCGCCGCCGCGCCGACCAGATCGACCGGTGCCGCGCACACTTCGGTGGTGACGCCGTCGGGCAAGCCGGCAGGGAGGAGTTCGGGCCGCGGATCGATCCAGCGAATGTCGAACAGCGCGAGCTCCGCAAGCAGGCGCACCAATGCCTGACCCACATGGCCGGCGCCGAAAATCCACAGCGGCGAACGCCGCGGGCCAAGCGTTTCGAGCAGGATCTGCGCGGCCGCATCGCGCCGCAGCGTCACCGGGGCAGCATCGCGCAATGAACGCAGGCTGTGGGTGACGATCCCAGCCGCGAATCGGGTCTCGAGGGCATTGGCGTCGCCAAGACGCGCGCTCTGCGATGCCGCCTGCAGCCAGGGAAGATCCTCGTGAGTCAGGCGTTCGAGCCAGAGCTGGACGCGGCCGCCGCAGCATTGACCCAGCTCCGGGCCCAAGACTACATCGTCGATCAGCACCGGGGGCGAATTGCTCGCGCACATCAATTGACGCGCGGCACGTGCGGCATGCCATTCCAGCCGACCGCCGCCAATCGTGCCCAGCATGCCGGACTCGTCGATGAGCATGCTCGCGCCGGGCTCGCGCGGCGCAGAGCCCCGCAGCGCCACCACGGTGACGCGCACCAGCGCCGCATGCTGGGTCAGGTGTGCGCATGCGCTGTCGATCCAATGACCGGCGAGCGGGTTGAGCCACGTGCCGCCAGTAGGGGCTGCCGCGCGGCCGTCGGACTTTTCATGCGGCGCGTTCATGCAGCCCGCGACGGATTCAGCGTGTCGATCGCGCGCAGCACCGCTTCGGGCGTTGCGGGCGCGGGCAGATCCGGCAGGCAGCCGGCCGGCCCGCAGGCGGCACAGGCATCCCGGATGGCATGAAACACCGACAGCGCCAGCATCAGAGGAGGCTCACCGACGGCCTTCGATCGATAGATGACATCCTCGGGATTGGGCGCCCCGTGCAAGAGCTCCACGCGAGCAGCCGCCGGCCAGTCGCGCGCCGTGGGAATCTTGTAGGTGGACGGTGCGTGAGTGCACAGTTCCCCGGCGCTGTTCCAGTACAGCTCCTCGCTGGTGAGCCAGCCCACGCCCTGCAGAAAACCGCCTTCGATTTGCCCCAGGTCGATGGCGGGATTGAGCGACGTTCCCACGTCGTGCAAGATGTCGACGCGCAACAGCTGCGTTTCGCCGGTGAGCGTATCCACCGCCACTTCGGCGACCGCGGCGCCGAACGCAAAATAATAGAAGGGCCGACCCACCTGCGTCTGTTTGTTCCAATGGATCTTCGGCGTGCGATAAAAGCCCGTCGCCGAGAGCGACACGCGCGCCTCGTGGGCGGCGCGCGCCAGGTCGGCAAACGGGACGCGCTTCGCGCCCGCGTGAACGTAGCCGTCCGCAAAGCGCACGTTCTCCGGTGCAACGCCATGCAGAGCACCGGCCAAGTCGGCCAGCCGCTGCCGAATCGTGGCCGCCGCCGCTTGCGCCGCCTTGCCGTTGAGGTCGGAACCCGAAGAGGCGGCCGTGGCGGAGGTATTGGGGACCTTGCTCGTGTCGGTGGCGGAGAGGCGAATTGCCGATAAAGGTAGGCCCAACTCGGCGGCGACGACTTGTGCCACCTTGATATACAGGCCCTGACCCATCTCGGTACCGCCGTGGTTCAGCAGCACCGTGCCGTCCGTATACACCTGCAGCAGCGCGCCCGCCTGGTTGAAGATCGTTGAGGTGAAGGCAATGCCGAACTTCACCGGCGTCATCGCGAGCCCGCGCTTGATGACGGATTCGGCGGCGTTCCAGCGGCTCACGTCGGCACGGCGGCGGCGATAGTCGCTGCTGCGCTCCAGCCGATCGAAAATCGCCGGCAACATGTTGCCCTCGACGACTTGGCCGTAGTGCGTGACGTTACGGTCATGGGTGCCGTACAGATTGATGCGCCGGACATCGAGCGGATCGCGGCCGAGCACCCGCGCGACGCTGTCGAGCACGGCCTCGATCACCATCATGGCCTGCGGTGCACCGAAGCCGCGGAACGCGGTGTTCGACACGGTGTGAGTCTTGCAGCGATGCGAGGTGATTTCTACGTGTTCCAGGTAGTAGGCGTTGTCGATGTGAAACATGGCGCGATCATTGACCGGCCCGGACAGATCCGCCGAATAGCCGCAGCGCGAGGCCAGCATCAGCGACAAGGCCTGCAATCGCCCCTGCTCATCGAAACCCACGTCGTAGTCGGCGATGAAGTCATGCCGTTTGCCGGTCATCAGCATGTCGACGTCGCGGTCGAGACGCAGTTTCACCGGGCGGCCGGTCTTGTGCGCCAGGATCGCGGCTGCGGCGGCAATCAGGGCGGCCTGGCTTTCCTTGCCGCCGAAGCCGCCGCCCATGCGCCGGCATTGCACCACGATGCGGTTGGTGCGAGCGGCCAGGGCGTGCGCCACGACGCTTTGCACTTCGGTGGGGTGCTGGGTGGAGCTGTGCACCAGCATGCCGCCATCTTCCTGCGGGATGGCCGCCGCGATATGCCCTTCGAGGTAGAAATGATCCTGGCCGCCGATGACGATGGAGGCGCGCAGACGGTGGGCGGCGAGAGCGAGCTGCGCGCGCGCATCGCCGCGCCGCATGGTCTGACTCGGCAGCACATAGCTCTCGGCGGCGAGAGCGGCGCGGATATCGAGCAGCGCGGGGAGCGGCGTCACGTCGAGTTTCATGCAGCGGGCCGCCTTGCGCGCGGCGCGCATCGAGTCGGCGGCGACGGCGAACAGCGGCTGCCCGGCGTATTGCACCTCGTGTTCGGCAAAAATCGGGTCATCGTGGACCGCGCCGCCGTAATTATTCTCACCGGGAATATCCGCCGGCAGCGCGATCGACGCCACCCCGGGCGACGCGAGTACCGCGGACACATCGAGCGAGCGAATGCGCCCGTGCGCGACGGGACTTAGTCCAAAGGCGGCATGCAAAGCATTCGCCGGCAATGCAATGTCGTCGCAGTACTGAGCGGTGCCGCTGACGTGCAGCGGCGCGCTGTCGTGGGTCTGCGAGGTACCGGATGGCATGCGTTAGTCCACGTCCCGCAATGCATCGGCCGTACGCAGGCGTCGGTCCGTCGGCTGCTGTTGCCGAAAAAAGCGCCGCAACAGATTGCCGGCGGCGTGCAGACGATAGGCGCCTGTGGCCCGCAGATCCGACAAGGGTTTGAAATCGGTCGCGAGCGCGGCGACGGCAGCCTCGATCCCCTGCGCAGTCCATCCTGAGCCGGCGAGGGCACGCTCGGCATGGGGGGCACGGCAGGCGATGCCGGCCAAGCCGCCATAGGCGAGACGGACGCTCTGCACGCGGTCGCCGTCGACGCTCACGCAAAAGGTCGCACTGACGGCGGAGATATCCTGGTCGATGCGTTTCGAGAGCTTGTAGCTCGCCAGCAACCGTCCGGTCGTGGCGTGCGGAATCGCCACCCCCGTGACGAACTCGCCCGCCGCCCGGTCCGTCTTGCGGTAGGCGAGATAGAAATCCTCGAGCGGCACGCGGCGCAGCTGCGCGCCGCGGCGCATCTCGATCTGCGCTCCCAGCGCGATCAAGGCCGGGATCGAATCGCCGATCGGCGAGCCGTTCGCGAGATTGCCGCACAGGGTGGCGGAGTTGCGGATCGGCGGGGATGCGAAGCGCGCCGCCTGTTCTTCGAGCTCGGGATACGGGCCGAGCAGCGCCGGCCATGCGTCCGTGAAGGTGACCGCGGCGCCGATCCACAACTCGTTCGCGCGCTCCTCGATGCGTCTGAACTCAGCCACGTCGCCGAGATAGACCACGGCGGGCAGCTCGCGCAGCTGCTTCGTGACATCAAGCCCGATGTCGGTGCCGCCCGCGAGCAGCACCGAGTCCGGCCGCCTTTCGAGTGCAGCGGCGAGCTCCTCGACGCTGCGCGGCGCATGATAGCCCGGATATTTGAGCGACGCGGCGGCACCGGCATCGCGCTCGAGGCCCTGAAGCGCCGCCACACGCGCCGCGGATTGAGATTCCTCGCGGCTCCAGTGGGCGGGCGTTGGATAGGTCCACTGGCGAAGACCGGCATCGATGATCGGCCGATATCCCGTGCAGCGGCAGAGGTTGCCCGACAGCGCATCGAGAATGCGTTCGCGCCCGGCGCCGCCTTCGTTCAGGTACAGGGCGAACAGCGACATCACGAAGCCCGGCGTGCAAAAGCCGCATTGGGAGGCGTGGTTGTCGATCATCGACTGCTGCACCGGGTGAGCGGCGCCCGAGGGCTGGCGCAAATCTTCGACCGTGACGAGTTCCTTGCCATCCAGAGTCGGCAGGAAGCGGATGCAAGAATTCACCGCGCGATATGCGATGCGGCGCCCATCCTTCGTCAATTCGCCGAGCACGACCGTGCATGCGCCGCAATCGCCTTCGGCGCAGCCTTCTTTCGTACCCTTGAGGCCGGCGATCTCGCGCAGGTAATCCAGGACGGTGAGCGTCGGCGGCGGCTGGTCGAGGCACTTGACGCGGCCATTCAGCACGAAACGCAGGGTCTGTGGGGAAATGGCACGGGCGGAGGAGGACATCGGGACGATCAGCTTCCCCGGTAGGTTGAGTAGCTCCACGGCGAGACCAGCAGCGGCACGTGGTAATTCTGGCTGTCATCCGCGATGCCGAACGTGATCACGACTTCATCAAAAAAGGGCGGCTCGGGGAGCGCCGCCCCGAGCGAACGAAAATACGCGGCGACATGAAACGTCAACGAGTAGCGGCCCGATTCCAAGGCCGCGCCCGCCAACAGCGGCGCCCCGCAGCGTCCGTCCGCATCGGTATGCCAAGCGCGGGGCGACGCCGGCGGCCCCGACAGACAGCGCAATTCGACGCGCATGCCGGCCGCCGGAATTCCCGCCGCAACGTTCAACACATGTGTGGTCAGCTTGCCCATCGAGCTTCGCGCCGGTGAACATTACAGCACGTTCGCCGCGCCATTTGTACACAATCAATCGCACTAATCGTGTGCATTCCCCGCGCCTGCGCGCCCCAAGAGTGCCGCTCGCCGCGGTCTTGGCGCGAATCACTGCCGCGGCCATCTTGCGCTCGGTGGCTCGCTTGTGCATTCTCGGATGCAAATCAAACCTGGGATTTTGCCAATGAAACAGCGCCTACGCTCACATCGGGCCCTCGGCTCATTCGTCGGTGTGCTCGCCGGTGTGCTCGCCGGTCTGCCGGCCTTCGCGGCCGACGAACCGTTGCGGGTGGCCTTCGTCTACGTCGACCCCGTGGGCGATACCGGCTGGTCATTTCAGCACGACCTCGCGCGCCGGGAACTCGAGCGGGTGCTGGGCGCCAAGGTCAAGACGACCTACGTGGAAAATGTGCCCGCCACCGCCGATGCGGAGCGGGTGATTCGTCAACTCGCGGTCGCCGGTAACCAGCTCATTTTCACCACGTCGTTCGGCTACATGGAGCCGACCCTGCGGGTGGCGAAGCTGTTTCCCAAGGTGCATTTCGAACATGCGACCGGATACAAGACCGCCGCCAACCTCGTCACCTACGAAACTCGCTTCTATGAGGGCGCCTACCTCTTGGGTGTGCTGGCGGGCATGACGACGAAGTCGAACACGCTGGGCTACGTCGGCTCATTTCCCATCCCCGAGGTGATCCGCAACATCGACGCCTTCACCATGGGTGCGCGCAGCGTCAACCCCAAGGCCACGACCAAGGTCATTTGGGTCGATACCTGGTATGACCCCGGCAAGGAGCGCCAGGCGGCCGAAGCGCTGATCGCACAGGGCGCCGACGTGCTCTGCCAGAACACCGATTCGCCCGCCATCGTGCAGGCGGCGGAACAACATGGTGTACACGCCTTTGGGTGGGACTCGGATATGTTGAAGTACGGGCCCCACGCACAGCTCACCGCAAATACCGAAAACTGGGCGGATTACTACATCGACGAAGCGCGCCAGGCGATGGCGGGTACCTGGACGGGCGGACGGCAGGTCGCCAACGGCCTCAAGGAGAACATGGTGGTGCTGACACCGCTCAATAAGTCGGTGCCGCCCAACGTGGCGCAGCTGTTCGAGGAAAAGAAGCGCGCCATCATCGACGGGAAACTCGTTCTATTCTCGGGCCCGCTCAAGGACAATACCGGCGCCGTGAAGCTTGCCGCGGGTTCGACGCTGACGCACGAGCAACTCAGGGCGATCAATTGGTACGTCGAGGGCATCGACGGAACCATTCCGAACTGAACCTAGCAGCGAGTGGGTCAAGTCGCGCGAGCCTAAGGTTCCTCATACACAGCGAGCGCCGCATCCACCCCGGCTCCCGGGGTGAAGCTGAAGCCTTCGTGCCTCAGGACGGCTTCGAATGCGGCCAAGGTCGTGAGCACCGCATCCCTGCGTGCGTTGACCCCCATGGCGCCGATCCGCCACACCTTGCCCGCCAAGGCGCCAAAGGCCGTGCCGATCTCGATCTCGAAATCGCGGCGCATCCGCTCCCGCACACGCTCTCCGCGGATCTGGGCGGGAATTTCCACGGCCGTGACATTGCTCATCTTGTACGCGGGATTACCATAGATCCTAAGGCCCAGGGCCTGTGCGCCCGCGACCACCGCCCGGCCGGCGGTCCTGTGGCGGGCAAAGCGTGCCGGCAGACCCTCTTCCAACACGACGCGGGCGCATTCGCGGGCGGCGTAAAGCATGCTGGCGGCTTCGGTGTGATGATTCAGCCGCTTATCCGACCAGTAGTCCATGATCATGGCGAGGTCGAAGTAGTTGGAGGCGATGCGCTGGCCGGCTGCATGGCCGGTGGCAGCGGTCGCAAGACCCTGCTCGATATGCCGGCGCTTGAAGATATGCTCGGCGGCGCGATCCGATATCGTGATCGGGGCCGAGCCCGACGGGCCGCCCAGACACTTCTGCAAGCCGGCGGTCACGATATCGGCTCCCCACGCGTCCACCGGCGCCGGCATGCCCGCCAGCGTGGCGGTGGCGTCAACGTAGAGCAGAGCGCCGTATTGCCGGCAAATGCCGCCGATCGCCTCGATCGGTTGGGCCATGGTGGTGGAGGTGTCGCCGTGCACGCAGGCGACCAAGCGCGGTCGCACCCGTCGGACGGCGGCCTCGATGGCGTCCGGTTCCACCACGCTGCCCCAGTCGCCCTCGACCATGGTCACCCGGGCGGCGCAACGTTGAGCGATTTCGGCAAGCAGCAGACCGAATCGCCCCGAACTCACGATCACGGCGTCATCGCCCGGAATCAAACTCGAGACCAGGGCAGCTTCGATCGCGGCGCGCGAGGTGCCGTCGATCAGAAAGGTCCAGCGATTCTGCGTCTCGAAGACGCTGCGATACAGCGCCATGGTCTGATTCATGTATTGGGTGAATTCCGGATCGAATTGACCCAGCAGTTGCACGGACATTGCCCGCAGGACTCGCGGATGCACGTTGATGGGACCGGGCCCCATCAATAGGCGAGGAGGGTGCTGCAGTTCACCAAAGAGTTCATCCATAAGAGGCGTCACACTAGCGCGTTCGCTCGATCAGGGCGAATTCCGGGTTTACCCGGTCGCGGGCGTTTCTTGGCGAATGCGTCAGTTAATTTGCTTGACGCGCTGACCCGGTTCGACGATATATGAAGCTGATAGGGCCACTGCTGCAGCTCGACGTAGCGGAAGAGCAGAATTTACCGGGCCGGAGCGATGTTTGTCTCGCCGGGCCGGAGGCCTGCACGGAACTTGGCGTTCCGTGCAGGCTGCCAACTTCAGCGGTTTTGGCCAGCGCTTCAGCTGTCGGCTACCACCAAATGTGATACCAGGGCTTATGTACGTTGTCCGTAGCCTGCGCCTTCTTGTTATTTTCCGCCGCAGTGTTCGCTACCGTGGCAGCTGAGATCCCGGGCTTCGGGTCCAGACGCTGACCAACGTCACGCTGACCAACCTCACGCTGACCAAGGTCGCGCTGACCGGTCACGGACTGGCCGATATTTCTCGCCGATCGCGGATCCTGCCCATTGATGCGCGAGTCATCCCGGTCGCCGCTTCGCAAGTTGCCGCGGTCATTGCGCAGATCGCCCTGATTGTTGGCCCGCACATCCTGACGGTCCGTGCGGATGTCCTGCCGGTCGGCGCGAATGTCCGCGCGATCTTTCGCAATGTCTTTACGATCCGTCTGGATGTCCTTGCGGTCTGCATGAATGTCGGCCTTGTCGTGCGCGATGTCGGCTTGGTTGTTCACGCCATCGCGCCGCTCGGCGTAGTCGTGTCGTAGATCCCGCTGGTCAGCGCGAATGTCCGCTCGGTCTCGCGAAATGTCCTTGCGGTCCGCTCGTATGTCCGCCTGGTCTCGGGCGATGTCGCGCTGATCTTTAGCGACGTCGCCCGGGTGGTCGGCCTTGCGGTCGACGTTCGGGTTTTGACTCACGGTGGCGGCAGCTGGAGTGCCGCTAGCTTGAGTGACCGTAGCCTGAGGTTGACTGCTTTTAGCCTGAGGCTGATTGCTTTGGGGGGCAGCGGCACCGCTTTGCTGACCCGCGGCGGATGCTGTCGGCATTGCAGTTGCTGTCGGCTGAGCATTTCGGTCGTTGCCGCGGTCATTGCGTAAATCACTCCGGTCGGCGCGAATGTCCGCGCGATCCTTCGCGATGTCTCTACGATCAGACTGGATGTCCTTTCGATCCGACTGAATGTCGGCCTTGTCGCGCGCGATGTCGGCTTGGTCATTCACACCATCGCGCTGCTCGGCGTAGTCGTGCCGCAGGTCCCGTTGATCGGAGCGAATGTCCGACCGGTCCCGCGCAATATCCTTGCGGTCCGCTCGTATGTCGGCCTGGTCTCGGGCAATGTCGCGCTTATCTTTGGCGACGTCGCCCGGGTGGTCGGCCTTGCGGTCTTCGCCTTGGTGTTCGGGCTTGCGGTCGCCGGTCTGGTTTTGGCCGTAAGCCGCATCGCCGGCAGCGGCCTGAGGCTGACTGCTTTGGGGGCCAGTAGCCTGAGGCTGATTGCTTTGTGGCGCAGCGGCAGCGCTTTGCTGGGCTGCGGTTTGCTGGGCCGCGGCGAACGCTGTCGGCAATGCAGTTCCAAGAATTGATCCAACGGCAATTGTAATAAGCGCCTTGCGGTGCATAAATACCTCCTCTCGTGGCAGATAGCGGTATCGACGACGTTTTGCGGATGGATATCCGCGCGCCGAATTAGTGGCCCTGGTCGTCCTGTTTGGACATCACGGCGGGTTGGACTGCATGGGATCGCCCTTCTTGGGCGACGTAGCCGTCGACCAGCGTAAAGAAGCTGTTGTAGAAATTGGGATCCGAAATCGTCTCTCGTCTCACGACGCCGAGCACTTTGGCGGAACCGGCCGGCATGGTAATCGTGGCCGGCCCGATTCCCGCGCTCGTCGACTGCTTCATTTTTTGCAGCTTGCTCTCTTCTCGACTTGCGGTGGCGAAGACGATGCTCGTTCCATTGCGATTATCGGCGCAGCTGGTTTGCAGGCGCACCGTGACGTTCACTTTCTCCTCAGGCTGGTAATCCCGCGTGCCGGTCAAGACTCCCGCTTCGCTGGATCGCTCCAACATGTATCCCTGACCCAGAAGGGCGCGCTTCACGCTCCAACAGACCTCATCACCCGATCCGGAAATCGTCTTACTGAACGGAGCCGACCCGACGAAAGCTCCTCGCGTGTCGTGCTTGGAAGCGCAGCCAACAGCGGCTATCGCAGCCCCGAGCAGGGGCACGAGGCCGGCGACCGTAATTATGCTTCGAGTTCTGTACATGGCGCGCTCCGTTTTGTCCTATTCGTGTTGGACAAGACGGGACACGCTCGCAGTTCCCCGCTTCGCCTTGGATGAAAATGTTTGGCTGATCAGCGCGTTACAAATAAATGTAAGCGTATGACTACGGCTGCCCAAGAATCCGACCCACAGGCGTCCCACGCACTCAGCTGTAAGAAAATTCCGACCCCGGCAGAGGCCGCGCCACGAGAGTTGTACCTACTGTTGATCGCCGGAATTCATCGTCAAGTGCACGGTGCGAAGGTCCAGCCGTTTGCGGACCTCACCCACGGCGCTCGCCGAGATCGGTGCCGCGCGGTTGCCCCAACTGTTGCGGATAAACGTGGAAACATCCGCGATCTCTTGGTCGGTGAGCTTCCATGCAAAACTAGGCATGGTCAGGGGCGAGGGGCGTGATGGACTGGTTCCGACGCGTACGCCGGCGAGGATCAAATGCTCGAGCCCCGTCGGGTCCGCCTGCTGCAGCACGGCGTCGTGCCCGAGGGGCGGAAACAGCCGCGGTTGACCCACCCCGTTTTCCAAATGGCAGGACGCGCATGCATCGGAGTAAATCTCAGCGCCTCTCTGCATTGCACCGGCATCCGGTGGAGAGGTGGCGACATCCGGGCTCGCCGCCCGATCTTTGAGGTAGGTGGCGATGGCGTGGCGGTCGTCATCGTTCATCAGCGATGTGGAATAGGTGATCACGTCAGCCATGGCACCGCCCGCCGCGGCGTGAGCATTGCGTCCGGTGCGCAGGAACTCCGTGATGTCTTCGATGTTCCAGCGGCCCAAGCCCGTGCGGGTATTGCCGGTTAGATCCGGAGCGACCCAATTGTCCAGGTCGCCGCCGTAAAGGTCCTGCCGGGATTTGTCGCCGCCGAACGTGTTTTTCGGCGTGTGGCACCCGCCGCAATGGCCAAGACCATTGACGAGGTAGGCACCGCGATTCCATTCCGCCGATTGACCCGGATCGGCTCGAAAATCATGGCTGTCGAAGAACAGCAGGTTCCAAGCGCCGACCATGGACCGAATGCTGAGCGGAAATGGCAGTTGATTCTGCGGTGGCGTGTAATGGACCGCGGGTGTGGTCTTCAAGTACGCGAAAATGGCGTCGTCATCAGCACGGCTGGCGCGCCTGAACCAGGGGTAGGGGAAGGCGGGATAGAGATTCTCGCCGTGGGCGCCTTTGCCGTCGTGCATCGCATGATAGAACTGCTCGCTCGTCCAAGCCCCAATCCCGGTCTGCGGATCGGGGGTGATATTGGATGAATAGATCACGCCGAATGGCGTCTTGAGACCCAGGCCGCCGGCGAAGGGTTCGCCTCCTTCACGCAAGTGGCAGGACATGCAGTCGCCCGCAGCAACCAGATACTGCCCGCGCCTTACTTGATCGGCGCCGGGTGTCGCATCATCAATGTGTTTTGCGAGCAGTTCCGCGGGAGTCGCTGCGATGGGCTGCTCGGGGGGCGGCATTTGGCTCACCGCAACACCGGCCACGCCCAGAATGGCCGCAGCCGTGCCGATGATGCGGAGGCGCGTGCCAGGTTGTGCAAAACGATTCATGGGACTTAAGTCCGAACCAGCGGGCCGGGAGCCTTCAAGTACTGGGACTTGATGGCATTGGCCGACATATAGGCGAGCGCCGCCACGGTGCCGGTGGGGTTGTAGCCGGCGTTCTGGGGAAAAGCGCCGGCGCCCATCGAGAAGACGTTCGGTACATCCCAGGTTTGCAGATACTTGTTGACCACGCTGTTCTTGGGGTTATCTCCCATGATGGCGCCGCCGGTATTGTGCGTGGTCTGATACGGCACGACACTCCACGAGCCGGTGCGGCGGTTCAGTTTGATCTCGCGCGGGTTCATCGCCTTCGCCACTTCGGCTGCGCGATCGGTCAAAAAGTCCGACATCTTGTGATCATTGCCGCTGAAATCAAAAGTCATTCGCAGCATCGGACGGCCGTGGATGTCCCGGTAGGTCGGGTCGAGGTCCAGGTAATTGCCGCGGGCGCTCATGCACGAGCCGTGAATACTCAAGGAAAATGAGCGCAAATAGTTCTTTGCGGCCGCATGCTTCCACTCGAGGCCCCACGCCGGTGTGCCCTGCGGCGTGTAGATCATTTCGATCGGACGCCCACCGGTGATCATGCCTGCGATGTAGGCGCCGCCGATGAAGCCCAAGCCTGAGTGATCGAAGTTATCGCCGTTGAAATCATCGATCACGGTTGCAAGGGCGCCCGCACCGATGAAGGGATTCAAAATTTTGTCGTCGAAGAAGACATTCACCGACGACATGGTTTGGTAGGCGTAATTCTTGCCGACGACGCCTTCGCCGGATTTTGGATCATAGGGTTTGCCGATGCCCGAGAGCAGCAGCAGCCGGACGTTTTGCAGGACGTACGCGGACAGGATCACCATCTCGGCCGGCTGGAAATACTCCTCGCCCGCACTGTTCACATAGGTGACGCCCGTGGCGCGCTTGCGATCGGGCGTGAGCTCCACTCTCAATACCTCGCACTCGGTCTTCAGGGTGAAGTTCGGTTTTTGCATGAGGTACGGCAGGATCGTGGTTTGCGGGCTCGCCTTGGAATAATTGCCGCAGCCGAATTTTTCGCAGAACCCACAGTAGGTGCATGCGCCGAGCTGCGCGCCGAGCGGGTTCACATAGGCTTCGGAGAGATTGCCCGTCGGATGGGGGAAGGGGTGGCGGCCGAGTTCGGCGGCCGCCTTGCCGAATAGGGTCGGCCCATAGGTCTGCGCCATCGGAGGCGTGGGATATTCGTTCGCGCGAGCGCCCTCGAAGGGATTGCCGCCGGGCTGAATCTTGCCCCTCAGATTGCCCGCTTTGCCGCTGGTCCCGCATATTTTGTCGAACTGATCATAGTAGGGCTCGAGCTCGTCATAGGTGACGCCCCAGTCCTGCACGGTGAGATCGTAGTCGGAGACCGCCTTCTTGCCGTAGCGTTGCTGGTTGTGGCTCTTGGTGAGAAAGTCGCTGGGCAGGAACCGCCAAATCTGACCGTTCCAGTGCACGCCGCCGCTGCCGACGCCGGTGCCGAGCAGGAAGGAACCCAAATGGCGCATCGGCAGCGCGTCTTGATTGACGTTATTGCGGATGGTCAGCGTGTCATCCGAGACATTCTGAAACAGATGATGACGCCACATATAGCGTAGCTCGTCCTGGGCAAATCCCGTGGCGAAGTCCGTTGCGGTGTCGCGCCATGGCCCGCGTTCCAGCGCCACGACATTCAAGCCGGCGTCGCAGAGCTGCTGGCCCATGATGGCGCCCGTCCAACCGAATCCCACCAACACGGCATCAACCGGTTTCAGCGTCGTCGTCATGATTATGCCTTCCTCCAGCCGGGCCGGCCTTTAAAGCCGACGGTCGGATACGGCACGCGTTCGCCGTGTCGTGAGACCCATTCTTTGTAGTCGTAGTGAGCGCCGGGAAAGCCGATCATCTTCCACGCGCCCATGTCTTTGTTGCCTCCGTAGATCGGGTCGGAGAAATAACCCTCCTTGGTGTTTTGCAGAAGCATGGCAAAGAAGGATTTGCTGTCGACGCCGTCCTCGAGCGCGATCCCACCGCTCTCCAGCCCCTTCAACGTTTGATCCTGAGCGGCCGCCGCCAACTGGGCGAATGTCGGGGCGCCTAGATTTGCGCCGACATATTTGTCGATGGCGGCAATTGCCGCGCGATACAGTTGGGCGGGGTTGTACCTGCTCTGATAGCCCTGTTCCGGCGTGCCCTTGGGCCACGGGCCGCCAAGGTAGTAGTGATCGCCGCGTCCGAAGGGCCCGGCAAGCTGCCGATCCAGGAAAAATGGTACGTTCGCTTCCACTGCGCCCGGCCCGACCGGATCATCCGGAATGAGCCGCCCGACCGCGGCTTCGATGAAGGCCGCTTCGCTCGGCGTGAAATACACATATCCGGAGCCCGACGCTTCGGGCGGCGCATCCGCCGTGCCCTCAGCCCAAGGCACGGAGCCGCGGAAGGTCTGCGGCGGCGCGCCAAGCTCGCCATCGTGTATGGGTCGTGCCGAAACACCGGCGACTCCCGCGGCAACGCTGCCGATCAGGAAGTGACGGCGGCCAAGCTTCATGTTTTTCGACATCGCGGATCTCCAGGATTGCGGCTTTCGCGTGCTTGTTGTTGCGGCTTTTCCGCGTACGGTAGCGCACATTCAGGTCGGGCAGTTTCCGTACATCTCGTCGGAGAATTCCTACAGCGCAGGTCGATCGGTGTAAATTAGCCGGATGAGCACAGTTCTCGTGACCGGCGGCTCGGGCTTCATTGGCAGTCATGCAATCGTGCAACTCCTGGCCGCGGGCTACGATGTGCGTACCACCGTACGGAGCCTGCAGCGCGAGGGGGACGTACGGGCGATGCTGAATCAAGGCGGCGCTCCGGCGGATCGTCTGTCGTTCTTCGCCGCCAATCTCGAAGGGGACCCGGGCTGGCCGGAGGCGGTCGCCGGATGCGAGTACGTGCTGCACGTGGCGTCGCCGTTTCCCGCGCACGTTCCCAAGCACGAGGATGAATTGATCGTGCCGGCGCGCGACGGGGCGCTGCGCGTGCTGCGCGCCGCGCGCGGCGCCGGCGTCAAGCGCGTGGTGCTGACCTCCTCGTTTGCGGCAGTCGGTTATGGGCACAAGCCGCAGACCGCGCCTTTCGACGAGACCGATTGGACCGATCCCAGCGCCGAGGGTCTAGCCCCGTACGTGAAATCCAAGACGCTGGCCGAACGCGCGGCATGGGATTTCATAGGCCATGAAGGAGGCGCTCTCGAACTGGCCGTCGTCAATCCCGTTGCCGTGTTCGGTCCGGTGCTGGGACCCGACTATTCGACTTCGATTCTCCTGCTGCGGCGGATGCTCGATGGCGGCATGCCGGTTTGCCCGCAGCTCTATTTCGGTGTGGTCGACGTGCGGGATGTGGCGGATTTGCACATCCGCGCCATGATCAATCCCGCCGCCAAGGGCGAGCGGTTTCTCGCCGTCGCGGGCGAGTGCATGGCGCTGCTCGACATGGCCAAGGTGCTGAAGGCCGGCATGGGTGCGGCCGCCAAACGCGTGCCGACCCGGCAATTGCCCGACTGGCTGGTGCGGATCATCGCCATCGGTGTTCCGGTGATGCGGCAGATCTTGCCGGAACTCGGCAAGATCAAGAATTCCAGCAACGCCAAGGCCAAGCGTGTGCTCGGCTGGGCGCCGCGTTCGAACGAGGAGTCCATTCTCTCCGCTGCCGAGAGCTTGGTGAGATTGAGCCTTGTTACTGCACGATCGTCGTATCGATCGTGACGCCGCCCGACAGGGTCTTGGTGACCGGTGTCTTGGCCGCGATTTCAAGCAGGCGCTGCGTCTGTTCGGCGGTGAGCGGTTTGGAGAATGACAGCCGCCGGTCTATGTGTGCTTTTTGATCGTCGCGCGTGCTGTAGCGCAGACCCACCGTGATTTTTCCCAGCTCCCACTCCTTGCGGCCGGCATACATGCGCAGCGTAATCGACGTACACGCGCCGAGACTGGCGAGCAACAGCTCGTAGGGCGAGACGCCCGAATCGCTCCCGCCAAGCGCGATGGGCTCATCGGCCGTCAATCGATGATGGCCGGATGCGATCTGCTGGGCGAAGTGGAAGTCGCTGGTGACCGTAACGTGAGCCATGGCATCTCCTCGAATTGCCGCGCGGTCACTTCGAAACGGCCGGCGTGGACAGGTCGATCTCAGTGCCCTGCGAATCGATGGTGTGCAACATCACCGGACGCCGCCACACCTTTTCCACGTATTCCAAGACTTTTTTTGTACGCTCGACGTCGACGCCGCGCCCGTCGACCTTGTAATCATGCACGAGTTCGAGCGTGCCGTCGACGCGCACGTGCGCGGCTGCCACCGATGGAGCCCCGAAATTGTACTTGGGGCCGACGATCACTTCATGAAGCGCGTGCAGGTCGGTCTCCAAAACCTTGACCGACCCGGAGGTATCCGCTCCAAAGCGGAACAATTGCAGCTTGGCTGCCAGCTCGGCGTCCAAGTGATTGCGCACGAAACTGACATCATCGTCTTCGTGCATGATGCGCCGGGCGGCGTCCATGCCGTCGCGCTCGACGATCTCTTCCCACATGGAAAAACCCAGATGATACGGGTTGATTCCGAGCGCGACCTTGTCGCCGCCGGCGATCGGGCGCACCACGTCCGAATGGCACTTGATCGCATCGACATAGGCGCCCTGCGGCAGGAAGTCGGCCTCGCGCAGCAATCGTGCATGCCAATAAGATGCCCAGCCTTCGTTCATGATCTGCGTGGCATGCACGGGGTGAAAATAAAAGGATTCCTCGCGCACGGCGAGAAAAATATCGCGCTCCCAGCCTTCGAGCTCCGGCGCATAGTTGGCGATGAACCACAGCAGATCCCGTTCCGGGTGCGGCGGAATCGACGCCCGCTTGAGCTTCGGGCCGTCGTCGTGTGCGCTGCTGTCGGGGTTCAGGGCGGCAAACCGCTTGCTGAAGGAATCATCGGGCGGTTCGGGCTTCGCCGCTTGGTATTCGGGATAGCGTTCCCGCTGTACGCGCCGATCGACGTCGATGTGCTGTTCCAGTGCGAGCGCGGCATCCAATACCAGCTCCACGCGCTTCAACCCATGTTCCTCGACGGCCAGCGTGATCTGCCGGGCATGCGACGCCGCTTGCTCGACGATGTGATCTCCGACCTGCTGCTGGCTGTTGCGGAAGAGCATGTTGTTGCGCGAGAAATCGGCATGCCCCAGCACGTGCGCGGTCACCAGCACGTTCTCGGCCAGGCTGTTGCCCGCGGCCAGATACGCGTGGCCTGGATTGCCGGGAAATACCACTTCGAAGAGCCGAGAGTGGCCCATGCGGTGCTGAATGAGCTGACTGATGTAGCGCACGCCGAATGACCAGTGGGGCATGCGCACCGGCAGCCCGTATACCGCAATTTCCATCATGAAGCTTTCGGGCACGGCCTCGAAGTCGACCGGGTTGTATTGGAGCCCGGCGCGCCCGGCGAGTTCCTCGATACGCGGCAGCAATTCGCGCCACTGCTTGTTCAAATGCTTGTTCGGCATTGTGGCATCCGGGCTCACGCTTCGGCCTGGTGTTGAAAGAAATGCCGAACGGCGCCCCAAATGTCTTCGAACCGGCTGACCGCGAAACTTGCGGCCGGCTTGCCGCTGTCCGCCAGCGCTTTGAACAAGGTGCCGCATTCGCTGGTGAGCCGATTTTGCGGCGTGGCCGAGACTTCGAGGTAGCCGGAATAATTCGCGAGCGCGCCAATCTCACCCAAGGCGGCCTCGGCGTCGGCATGATCGCTCGACGCATTGTCGCCGTCCGAGGCGTAGAAGAGATAGACGTTGTAGCGGCTCGGGTCGAAGCGAGCCGCGATGATTTCTTGAACCTTCTTGAGTCCTGCCGAGGTGACGGTGCCGCCGCTGCCGCTCACTTTGAAAAATTCCTCTTCGTTGAACTCCCAGGCCTCCGTGGTGTGGGCGACGAAAACGGTGTCCAGATGGCGGTATTGCCGGCGCAGCCCCTGCACCACCCAGAAGAAGAACGACTTGGCGAGCTGGCGGTCGCGATCCGACATGCTGGCAGACACATCCATGAGGAAGAAAACGACCGCCTGTGTGGCCGGCTGCTCGCGCCGCGTGAGCTGACGAAACCGCAAATCATCGTCGGTGAAGTGCGGCGCGTCGGGGGATTGCACCGCCCGGCGCTTGATGGATTCGCGCATGGAACGCCGGCGGTCGAGGCGCGAGCGCGCGCCGCGGCGATCCCAGCCTTCGCGGACGTAGTCGGTTTCCTCCGCCCGCCCCACCCGGGCACGTAGATTCGGCAATTTCATCTCCTCCCACAGCCAATCGACGATGTCGTCGACCTTGAACTCGAGAAGAAACTCGAAACCGCCGTCGTTGCGGCCGCCGCCGCCCTTGCCGGACCCCGTCGAGCCGGGTTGGCCGAGCATGTCGCCGGGTTTGGCCGCGCCCTGTCCAACGCCTTGCTGCTGTTCCGGGGAACGCAGGCGGAAGTGATAATGCTCCAGCATGCGTACCGGCACGCGGATCGTTTTCGTACCGCCGCTCAACACATCACCGCCGGCGATCGCTTCGG
This sequence comes from uncultured Gammaproteobacteria bacterium, assembly GCA_963818075.1. Lineage (GTDB taxonomy): Bacteria > Pseudomonadota > Gammaproteobacteria > Steroidobacterales > Steroidobacteraceae > Bog-1198. The sequence goes on from CAWFQX010000004.1 coordinate 340,107, forward strand.
GCAAGTGCGAACGCACCGCCTCGCGCACTTTGTCGTTGTGCCGCAGCCAATCGCGCGCGCCGCGCGAGAACAGGTCATACCAGCCTGCGATCGTCGTTCTGCTCGATGTGGACTCGTCTTTGCTCACCTACGGCTCCTGTCAGAATCCGCCGATCGACGATCACTCCTGCGCCAGCAACGTCGTGACGTAGTTCAAAGCCTCCTTTGCACTGTGTTCGTCGTACCCATATTCGGCGATCAACCGCTGCTGTACGGCGGATATTTTCTTTTGTGCATCATCGTCGGGGCGCGCGCTGGAGGTGACCAGACGCAGAACGTCGCGGCGTTCCGCGAACAGGTACTGCTCGATCGCTTCGTGCATGCGCGCGTGCCGGTCCAATGAGAATTTTTCGCCCGCCTTGAAGGTGACCATGGCCTTGCGCACCACCTCCTGACGGAACGACTGCTTGCCCGAATCGGACACTTTGATTTTCTCTTCCACCGAGCGCAGAAACCGCTCGTCCGGCGGTCGGGTTTCGCCGGTGATCGGATCGGTGACCTTGCGCTGATCGAGCGAGGCCTCGACCTCATCCAAGTACTTCTCCAGCAGCTGCTGCGCTTCCTGTTCGAATGAAGCGAACATCGAGCGGTGCACATCCTCCTTGACCCAGCGGTTGTAGAACTCCTTGCGTGCGGCGACCAGATGATCCATCCACAGTTTCTTCTGCTTGGCATCCATGCGCGCATCGCTGTCGATAGAATCCTTGAGCGCCAGCAGCAATTCCATGCTGGTGAGGCTCTTGGCGTCGCTGCGGGTGATGGCGTTCGAAATGGCGTTGACGACGAAGCGCGGGCTCACTCCCGACAACCCTTCATCCGGCGATTCCGCCCGCAGGTGCGTCACCTCGGTGTCGGCGAAGCCCTCGATCGATTCTCCCGCGTAGATGCGCAGCTTCTTCGCGACGTCCAGGCCTTCGCGCTCGGGCTTTGCGAGGCGCGTCAGAATGGCGAAAACGGCCGCGAGCTTCAGTACGTGCGGATCGAGATGGACATCCCGGAAGGCCGGGGCACCGGAGACCAGCTTCTGGTAAATCCGCGCTTCATCGTGAAAGGACAGCGCATACGGCACCTTGATGATGACCATGCGGTCGAGCAGCGCTTCGTTCTCCTTTTCTTGCAGGAACTTGTTGAACTCGGCGAGGTTCGTGTGAGCCAGAATCGTTTCGTCCAGATAAATGAGCGGAAAGCGCGAAACTTTCACGTTCTTTTCCTGCGTCAGCGTGAGCAGAAGATATAGAAATTCACGCTTGACCTTGAGAATCTCGATCATCTCGAGCATGCCGCGGCTCGCCGCGTATACCGCCCCGGACCACGACCAGACCCGCGGATCCCCTTCATCGCCCACTTCGGCGACCTTGGAGAGGTCGACCGATCCGACCAGGTCGGCGATGTCCGCCGTGGTTGGGTCATGCGGTGCGTAGGTGCCGACGCCGACTCGCATGGCCTCGGAGAGGAACACACGTTCGACGGGTACGCTGAGGTAGTCGCCCAGGTGTTCGCGTTCGAGCCGGTCCCGCGCCCAGGGACTGAGCTCGCCGTTGATGTCGACGCCGTAGGTCTCGCGAAATTGCCCGCGCATGCTGGTCGGGATGAGATTGAGCGGCGATTCGTGCATCGGCGAGCCCTTCACCGCATAGATGGCGCCCTCATCCGTGCGGCTGTATTCCTCCAAAGCCCGCTTCAGCAGGATGGCGAGAGTCGACTTGCCGCCGGAGGGAGGGCCCAACAACAGCAGCAGACGGCGGCCCACGTCGGATCCGGCCGCCGCTGCCTTGAAATAGTCGACCACTCGGGCGAGCGGCTCGTCGATGCCGAACAGCTCCGGGTGAAAGAGTGCTTGAGCGCGCTCGGTCTCGTCCTTGTCGGTGCGTTCGCGGCCGTACCAGCGAAGCATGTCCCAGATGTATTGGTGGCTGGCGCGCGTGAAGGCGCCGGGATTGCGCGGCAGGATGTTGGCGAGGAAGTCGCCAAAGGTGCCTTCCCAATGCTGCGCACGATGCTCGCGGCCGAAGGCGCTCAACGATTCGATGAAATGCGAACGACGATTCGAGTCGGTGTTACTGGTCTCTGGCTGCATTTAATGATCCTCCGCGCAGCTACATCACCATTCACTCTAAATCCATCCAACCTCCCCGAAATCACATCATCGGCCGATGTTCGCCTTCTTGTAGAGCGACCGACATCTTTACATTACACTGAATTCAGCCGAGACTTATGTCAACACTGTTGATGTTGCACGTGTCACAAATTGAACGTCGCGCAACGAGGTGTGTGCGTCACTGCGTTCTCGATCATCATCGCGCTGCTTTCGAATGTGAAGTGGTTGCCGGTCCGCTTGCATGCGTTGCGAAGCGTGGGTTGGATCACACTTTTTTGAAACGTCGGCGCGGCGTTCAGCAGCGGTTGCCGAGCAACACTTTCTACGTTGACGCGCACTCGTCTCGTCGAGGCAACACGCAAAGGCGCGACGTTCGCTTAGGCCTCTGGCGCACCCGTTGTGCGCCGCCCACCACCGACACCGCGCGCTCGATGTTGGCGCGTTCAATGTACGTTAACGCACCGACATCGGCCGCTTGCGCGTGCTATTCGTGGTGCGAACGGCGTTACGCAAGGAGGTTGCAATGAACGCAGATCAGTTGCGCGGCAGACTGGAGGAGATCAAGGGCCGCGTGGAGGCATTTGCGGGGCGGATGTTCGGCAGTCGGCCCCTCGTCGAGCGCGGCAAGGTCGATTTCGCGGTCGGACTGGCGCGGGCCAAGTTCGGCGATATCAAGGAGGCGGTGCGAAAGCGAAGCTTCATCTCGGGGCGAGGGCGCGGCCGGCCGACCCACTAGCAATCGCCTTCTTCAGGCTGCCGGCGCCGGGCTGACCTCAGCATCTGGACTGCCGCGTAGACGACGACCGCCAGCACGAGCCATCGCAGCCAGACGATCGGCAGAGATTTGACGATATAAGCGGCCACCAGCACGCCGGGAATGCCGCCCAGCGCGAGTCCGAGCGCGGCACCGAGATTGTACCGGCCGCTGCGGACAAATCGCGCGCCGCCGATGGGCATGAGCAGGCCGCACGAGCCCATCATGATGGGGAAGGCCGCCAGCGGGCTCATCCCGAGCAAACTCACCAGAATGAGACAGGGCGCGTACAGCCCCACCCCCAGCATCATCAAGGCGCCCAGCAGCGCATTGGCGGCAACGGCCACAATCAACCGGCTGCCGCTCAATCCCAGCGTCTCGCCGCCGCCCGGCATCCAGTGCAGGTTGGCGGCCAAGAACAGCGCAGCTGCGCACAGCAGCGATCCTCCCATCCCCAACTGAATCGCGCGGCGCGAGAGTCGTGCGACCAGTCCGACACCGAGCCATGCGCCGAGCACGGCGGCCAGGATCATGCTGACGAGCGTGGTCAAATCCACGCTGACGGTGGCGATGAAGATCAGCGCCTGGGTCATGGTGGGCAAAGCTTGGCCGGCGTTCAAGGTGCCCGGAATCTCCTCATCGGGCATGCGTGCGCGCAGCTTGAAATACGCCGTCGTGGGGGCAAACGATCCGATGCCGAGCGTATCGAAGAAATTGGTGATGAATCCGACCAGCGCATCGGTGAAACGCGGCTGACGGGCGCGAGCGGAGGCGGTGCGTTGCTCGAGCAGGCCGAGGCTTTGGCCGCGGCGGCGTTCCAGTAGCCACCAGCGCCCGATGTAGACAAGCGCTGCCAGCGCCAGCGTCGACACGAGGCCGATTGTACCGGCGTTCAAACTGAGGAACCGATGCGCTTCACGAGGAACCTATTCCAGATCCGGGTAAGGGCCTTTGCCGCCTTCCGCAATGAAACGATCGATGCGCGCCGACAGCACCGGGATCGGTACCGATCCAAGCTCGAGCACGGTGTCGTGGAAGGCACGCAGGTTGAAGTGCCCGCCAAGGGCCTGTTCCGCCCGGGATCGCGCCTTCAGAATCGCATCTTCCCCAAGGTAGTAGGACAAAGCCTGCGCGGGCCACGCGATGTAGCGATCGACTTCGGTCTCGATCTCGTGTTCCGGCAGCGCCGTGTATTCACGCAGATAGGCGAGGGCTCGCTCACGGCTCCACCCCTGCGCATGGATTCCGGTATCGACGACGAGCCTGGCAGCGCGCCAGATCTGGTAGTTCAGCATGCCGAAGCGGTCATAGGGAGTTTCATACATCCCCATTTCCAATCCCAAACGCTCGCAGTACAGCGCCCAGCCCTCGCCGTAGGCAGATAAATAAGTGTGTTGCCGAAATTCCGGCTGCTGCTTGTGTTCGAGCGCGAGAGGCATCTGAAACGCATGACCGGGTGCGGACTCGTGCAACGTGAGTGCGGTGAGGTTGTACAGGGGGCGGTTCGGTAGGTCATAGGTGTTGACCAAGTACTGCCCTGGGCCGCCGCGGCCGGCCGTGTAGAACGGCGCGAGATCATCGGGCACAGGCCGGATGGCAAAGCGGGCCCGCGGCAGCAGCCCGAAAAACTGCGAGGCTTTGGCGTCGAACCGCTTGGCGATCCAAGCCGCGCGCATCAGCAGCTCTTGCGGGGTTTTTGCCTGGAATTGGGGATCCGTGCGCAGGAAGACGAGGAACGACGCAAAATCGCCGGCGAAGCCCGTCTCCTTCATCACGGCGAGCATCTCCTTGTGGAGACGCTCGACTTCCGACTCCCCGAACGCGTGGATGGCGGCCGGATCCTGATCGAGTGTGGTGAATTCCCGGATCTTGGCCCGATAGTAGTTCCGCCCGTCGGGTAGGTCGTAGGCGGCGAGGGTTGTGCGCGTGCCGGGCAAATATTCGGTGCGCATGAACTTCAAGAGTTCCCGGTAGGCCGGTTGCACGGACTCGCGAATGGCGCTGATCGCCTGCGTGCGGAGGTTAACCTGCTCAGCCTCGGACACGCCGGGCATGTCCTTGAATGGCGTGTAAAACAAGCTCGCGCCGGGCTCTGCCTCGGTGACCGCCGTGATCGAGGCATCGCGGCCTTGGAGAGTGACTCGCGGGGGCGTGAATCCGCGCTGCAGACCTTGGCGCATTTCATCGGTCTGCTCGCGAAAATATCTAGGAATATCAGACATTTGAGAAATCCAATTGCGATAGTCCTGCGGCGTCCGATAGGGCCGGCGCGCCGTATACCCCAGATCCGTCCAAAAGGTGGTATCCGCGTTCGCGGGCATCTCGAAGTCACGATAGCTCTGGCTGGCTATCAGCGTCTCGATCTGCGGCCGGTAGACGTCGTAGTTCAATTGCTCGGCGGCCGAAAGTTGCGCGCGTGGGATTGAGTTGAGCTTCTCGAGCACGTCCTGCCACATGCGCAGCCGCATCGCCTGGCTCGCCGGATCGACTTTCGGCAGGTGGTCGCGAATCGGCTTCTGGGCATCTTCATTGTTGGCGATCTGCTCATCCCGCCATTTCCACTCGGCGGTGTAGATCGCCCGCAAACGTGCGTCGGCATCGTTGGCGGCGCGCGCCGTATGGCCGCAGAACAGCATGGTCATCGTGCATAGCGCGGCGAAGACCCGAGGCAGTAAATGCATGCGAAATCCCCTATTGCGAAGAATCATGACACGGGCGCGCCGAAGCGTCGTAGATCGAAAGCTGCAACGGGGTGGCGCGCCGTGCGTCCCGCGACCGCGTCGGCGACCAATTCGGCGGTGACGGGCGCGAGCGTGAGGCCAATGTGCTGGTGTCCGATCGCGTAGAACAGGCTCGCGGGTCCTGGGGCACGGCCGATCCCCGGCAAGTAGTCCGGCAGCACCGGACGCGCGCCCATCCAGCTCGGACCTTCGGCATCGCAGGCATGGCCGAGTGCGCGCACTTTTTGCCGCAGGCGCGCCGCCTTGCGCGGATCCGGCGGTGCATCGGTGGCGGCAAATTCCATGTAGCTCGATGCGCGTAGGCGCCCGGCCATCGGCGTGACGAGCACATGCGCGCCCGTGTACACGATGGGCGCATCCAAAAAGGCAGGTTGCCCCGGAAGTTCGATGTGGTAGCCGCGCACAGCCTGCAGCGGCGCGCGCAGGCCGAATGCGGCGAGCAGCGGTTCGGAGCCCATGCCGGCGCACACTACGGCGCCGCCGACCCGCAGCGGCGGCCCATCGCCTTGAATTTCAATTTTGTCGCCGCCGGCACGCACGGAGCGCACTTCAAATCGCCGGAACGTCGCGCCGCGTGCCACAGCCGCCGCCGCGAACGTTTGCACCGCCTCGAGCGGGTCCATCACATGCGCCGAGTTGGGGAACCAAAGGCCGGCAGCCCTCTCGGCATGCGCCGCGCGCTGCAGCGCTGCGAGTTGCTCGGCGGGTACCGGCTGCGTGTCGATGCCGAGCCGCGCCATCGCGCGCGCTTGCGTGCGCATGCGAGCTTGGGCCCCCGCGCCAAACCCGATCTCATAGTGTCCATGGCGGCGCAATAGTTCGGGCCGTCCGGCGTCCGCCAGCCAGCTCGCCCAGGCGGCGGCGGCGGGCAGCACCAGCGGCGCCAGCTGCCGGGTGTTCTCGGCGCGCCGGAATGCCGCCGCTGCGAAGCGCCGGATCCAGGGCATCATGCGCAGCGCCTGCCGCGCCGGCAGGTCGAGGGCGCCGTCGAAGCAAAAGAGCTCGCGCCAAAAACCGCACAGCAGGCCGGGAGAGGGCAGCGGCTGCACCAGCTCCGCGGCGATGTGGCCCACATTGCCGAAGCTTGCGCCTGCAACTCCCGGTTCGGCGCGATCGAGCAGCATGACCGCGCGCCCTTCGCGCGCCAAGGCGAACGCGACGGCTGCCCCGATTACGCCGGCGCCGATCACCGCGATCGTGTCTTGCTCGCTCATGGCGATACCGTATACGATCTACGATCCTGCAAGCAACGCCAACGAGTGAGGACCCCATGGCCAGTCCCGTCACCTGCACCTGGTCCGGCGTGTTTCCCGCCGCCACCACCCAGTTCGACACCGCGCTCGAGGTCGATATACCGGCCACGCAGAGGGTGCAAAAAGCGCTGCTGCAGGACGGCGTGCACGGCCTCGTTCTGATGGGCACGGTCGGCGAGGGGAATTCCTTGAACGCCGAGGAGAAGCGCCGGGTGCTGCGCGCAGCGGTGGAAGTGAGCGAGGGCAAGGTGCCGGTCATCGCCGGCGTGTCGGAATTCACCACGGCGGAAGCGGCGCGGTTCGCCCGCGATGCCGAACGCATCGGCGCCGCGGGACTCATGGTGCTGCCCGCCATGGTGTATGTGCCCACGCCCGCAGAGCTCGAACATCACTTCCGCGCGGTGGCGGCGGCGACGGGATTGCCCATCATGCTCTACAACAATCCGCCTTCGTATCGCGTGAACATCGACATCCCGACGCTGACCCGCCTGGCGGACGTGGCGAACATCGTCTCGATCAAGGAGTCGTCGCCCGATTCGCGCCGCATCACCGACATCATCAATGCCTTCGGCGAGCGCTTCGTGCTGTTCGCCGGACTCGACGATATCGCTTTCGAAGGCCTGACGCTGGGTGCCAAGGGGTGGGTGTCCGGCCTTACCAACGCCTTCCCGGCCGAATCGTTGCGGCTGTATGCGGCGCTGCGCACCGGCGACCTCGACACCGCAAGGCGAATCTACCGCTGGTTCATGCCGCTGCTGCACCTGGACTCGGAGCACGATCTGGTCCAGTCGATCAAGCTGGCCGAACAAATCATGGGCCGCGGCTCGGAACGGGTGCGGCCGCCCCGGTTGCCGCTGTCCGGCGAGCGCCGCGCCGCGGTCATCGCCATGGTCGAGAACGCCCGGGACTCGCGGCCTTAAAAGTGCGCAAGATCCGCGTCATCGATTCGCACACCGGCGGTGAACCCACGCGTCTGGTCGTCGAGGGAGGCCCTGACCTCGGGGAAGGACCGCTGACGGAGCGGGTGCGGCGATTTCGCGATGGCTTCGACGCCTACCGCTCCGCCATCGTGAACGAGCCGCGCGGCTCGGATCCTCTGGTTGGCGCACTGCTCGTCCAGCCGCACCGTGCCGACTGCGAAATCGGGGTCATTTTCTTCAACAACGTGGGCTATTTGGGCATGTGCGGGCATGGCACGATCGGCTTGGTCGCCTCGCTCAAGCACTTAAGGAAGCTCGCCCCGGGAGCCGTCAAGATCGATACACCGGTAGGTCCCGTCGAGGCGGAACTGCATGCGGATGGCAGGATCAGCGTGTCGAATGTCGTGAGCTACCGCGGGGCGCACGATCTCACCGTCGACGTCCCCGGATTCGGTCCCGTGAGCGGCGATGTGGCGTGGGGCGGCAACTGGTTCTTTCTGGTTTCCGAGCACGACCAGATCATCGATCTGCAGCACGTGGAGACGCTGACCGACTTCGCCTGGCGCGTGCGCGCGGCGATCAATGCTCAAGGTCACCCCAACGTTGATCACGTGGAGCTTTTTTCGTCCTCCGACCAGCCCGGAGTGCGCAGCCGAAATTTCGTGCTCTGTCCGGGCAAGGCCTACGATCGATCGCCATGCGGCACGGGTACCAGCGCAAAGCTCGCCTGTCTGGCGGCGGACGGTAAGCTTCAGGAAGGCGATGTGTGGGTACAGGAGAGCTTGATCGGCAGCACCTTCGAAGGCCGCTATCGATGGCACGATCGCGCCCGGGGCGAGGTCGTGCCGACCATCACCGGAACCGCCTACGTGACCGGCGAATCGCTGCTGCACCTCGATGCCGACGACCCCTTCTGCTGGGGCATTCGCGCGTGAACGAACCGCTCGTGCAGTCGATGACCAGCCAGCTCATCGTGCGCTTTCGCGAACGCATACTGGCGGGCACCTACGCCCCGGGCTCGGCCCTGCGCCAAGATACGCTGGCCTCGGAATTCGGCACCAGCAAGATCCCGGTGCGCGAGGCGCTGGTGCAGCTTCAATCTGAAGGATTGGTCGACATCTTTCCGAATCGAGGGTTTCAGGTGCGCCCGCTCGCCGCCGGCGAGCTCGATGAAATCTTCAGCCTGCGCCTGCAGATAGAGCCGTTGGCGGTGGCGCGCGGTGCGAAACTCGCAACTCCCGCCGACCAGGCCGCCGCACGCCAGGCGCTCGATCATTTGAATGCGGCATTGGCGGCCGAAGAGTTCTCCTCGTCCGGCCAGTTGAACCGCAAGTTCCACCTGCTGCTCATCGTGCCGCGTTTGCAGCCCGTCGCGGCCGACATGTTAGGAAGGCTCCACACCCTCGCCCAGCGTTATGTGCAAGCCCACTTGGGCCCCAAGGGCCGCGTCAAACGCGCGATGCGCGAACATGCGGCGCTGCTCAAGGCCTGGACGCTGCGCGACACGAGGCGAGCCCGCGGGCTCATTCATTCCCACATCGCATCCACGCGCGATGATCTGGCGCAGGTTGCAATAGCGCACGGCGCGAACGGCCAGCGCCGCTGAACGCCGGGCCGCGGAAGCGGATTGTGCCAGCCGTGAGCTAGTCGGCGGTCTTTGCCCGAAGCCCGGCCGCAAAATCCGCCGGCGCCTCCCCATTGACGGCGCCCACGACGGTACCCGCGCATGCGCCTTCGGATTGCCCTCTGCCAATTAGCGGTGCTCATACTGAGCATGCCCGCCCCGGGAGCCGAGCTCTTCTACATGGACCATGACCCCATCAGCGGCGAGTACGTGGGGCCCGTCGGGCCGCTGGTCATGTCCGGCGAGATCATTCCCGGCGACTACGATCGCCTGCTGTCCAAGATCCTCGATGACCCGGGTCGCTTTTTGGCCCAGAACAAGCTGATCTTGGCCTCCGACGGCGGCGACATGAGCGAAGCGATCAAAATAGCGACGCTGGTCAGGTCGCTGTACGCGGCGGTTGCCGTCGGGCCCTTGACCGGCCGCTGCGTCAGCGCGTGTTTCTTCATCTATGCGTCGGCCGCGCAACGCGAAGCGGACGGCGGGCGGCTCGTCGGCATCAATCGCCCCTACCTCGTCGATTCGCCGGCCGCGCCGGCTGCGGTGCCGCGGCCGGACGCCGACGACGGCAAGGCATTGCGCCAGGTGCGCGCCTTTCTGCAGGACAATGCGGTACCGAATTATCTGGTCGAGGAAATGTTCCGGCACCCTTCGGACGACGCGTACTGGCTATCCGCCGAGGACGAAAAAGCGCTCGGATTCAGATCGCCGGCCTTCGATCGATATCTCGCCGCGAACTGTGCATGGAGCGAGGCAATCGAACGGGAAGTTCTCGCGCGCAAGCGGCCGCCCGAAGATCTGCTGCCGCTGTTGAAATGCCGTGCCCGTGTCACCGAAGATGCTGCCCGTCGCGCCTTGGCGCTGGCAGCCAAGGAAAGGCCGGGCACTCATTGATGGTCCCGCGGTATCGGCTCCTCCCACGTCCGCGTCCGAATGACCGCGCCGTCGCGCAACAAGGTGCGCGTGTACTTGTAGAAAAAAGTCTGCGCGTCGCTCGACACGTTGAGGCGGCCGCGCCAGATGAGTACGTGCTCCTGCAGCGCCTGGATGTACTCCGAATCTCCCTGCACGCGCGCAACCTCGGGATGCGCATCGTCGACGTCGTAAGTGAGCTTCTCCGAGTGATCGAAACGTCCCCAGGGATAGGACACGGCCGTCGACCCCTGCCAGACCACCGTGCTGCGCTGCCTCGCCTCATCGCGCAGAACCGTCCACGTGCCGGGCCAGGCGGCACCGCCGCCCCCGATTCCCGTGATCCCCGGCGGTTCTTCGATGGGTTCGGGTGCGGCGAACGCGGGTGCTGCCGGGCCATGCACCGGCACGCGCGGCAGGATGATCCGCGAGGCGGCTTCGCCGCCCACCAGCAGCGAAGTCGTCATCGGGTACGGCGTCGGCCAATTCATGGGCCAAAGAGCGTTGGATAGCGCAACACGGATGCGGTGGCCTTTCGGGAATACCCAGGATGCAAGATGCAAATCCAACGACAGCGGATAGATCTTGCCCGGCAACAAGTCTTGCGGCTTCGACATCGATTCGCGCTGCGCGCCGTTGATGCCCGCGCCGGTGACCATGGTTACCTGCCCATCCGGAGCTACGTCGGATAGGCGCACGAACCAATCCGCGAGCGGTGCCTCGGCCGAGACACGCAGGCTCACATGCGGCAGACCGAGAATCGCCACCTCATCGGCGAGAGGTTGCGAGTCATAGGTGAGGCTGAACGCGTCGACCGGCCGCTGATCGCTCAACAATTCTCCCCACCAGAATCCGGCCTCGACCCCCGCCGACGGCACATAGCGCAGTTGGTCGACGTCGCCGGCGCGCGGCGCATCCGATGTCAGACGATGGTCCGGCCCCAGATACCAGGTCGTCGGCGTCAAGCCCGCAGGCGGCCAGGTTTCGGCACGCCATTCGCCGGGGATGTCCTGCGACTGTGCCCGCGGCGGATGCCAGTGCTGCTGATAAATGACCACTCGCGGATCTTCGAGTACCCCTGTGTGGCGGCCCTTCAACCAGTAGTCGAACCAGCGCACGGCTTGATCGCGCCATTCGTACAGCGGCCCGTAGTCGCTGCCGTTAGGAAAGCCATGGTTCCACGGACCGATCCACGCCTTGAGCGGCGCTTTGACCTTCTCCAGCATGCGCGGAATGCTGTCGCGGTATCCGTCCTGCATGCCGCCGATCAGAAATGCCGGCACCTCAAGCGTCTCGATCGGCCGCAGCGGCGCACGCCAGAATGCTCCGTCGCGCTGATGCTTCATGTAGGCGAGCGACCACGGCGGTGAGTCCATGCGCGGGCCGATGACGGACTCGTCCAGCGTGAAATCCGGCGCTCCGGGGCGCCCTTGGTCCAAATCCATCGTGAGCTCGAACTCGTCGACGTGAAATATTCCGTCCACATAGTGCACGTCTTCCTTGAACAGCTCCTCGGTCGCGGCTACGGCGAGAATGGCCTTGAGTGCCGGGGGTTTGCGCAGCGCCATTTGGATCGAGTTGAAGCCGCCCCACGAAATCCCGAGCATGCCCACTTTGCCGTTCGACCATGGCTGGTGCGCCAGCCAGGCGATGACTTCCTCGGCATCTTGCTGCTCCTGCGCCGAGTATTCGCGGTCGGGCGGTGTGCCCTCGCTGGCGCCGAATCCGCGGATGTCGACGCGCGCGCTCACATATCCACGACGTGCGAAGTACGTGTGGGTGCCGTAGTCTCGGGCCGCCTCATCGTCATCCTTTCGATAGGGCAGGTACTCGAGCAGCGCCGGACAGCGCGCCCCGTGCTTGAGATCAGCGGGCTCATAGAGGGTGACGGCGAGTCGAACGCCGTCCTTCATGGGGATCGAGGTCTTCTCGATGTGCACGCCATGCGTCGGCGCTGAAGGAGGCACGGTGCCGGCGGTTGCGCACGCCGCCACCAAAAATAGAACGCCGGTGAGTCGGCTCGACATGGCGACCTCTGGACAACCCAAGCCCCGGCAATATACGCGAACTCCATCGCGGACCGCTGCGGGCCGTCCCGCTATATTTGCCGGATGACCGAAGAACAAGCCAAGTCCTACATGACCAAGCTGCTGACGGCGATGAACCGGGCCGAGGCATCGGATCTGTTCATTTCCAATGAATTCCCGCCCAGCATGAAGATCCACGGCACCATGCGGCCGATGACCTCGCAGAAGCTGTCCGGCGAATTCACCCGCCAGCTGGCCGATTCATTGATGAACCAGCGCCAGCGCGACGAGTTCGCCAAGGAACTGGAGTGCAATTTTGCGATTTCGATACCGGGAGTAGCGCGCTTTCGCGTCAACGTGTTCGTTCAGCAGCAGCATGTCGGCATGGTGATCAGAACCATCCCCGCCGAGATCCCCGATTTCACGGCGCTGAAGTTGCCGCAAATCCTGCAGGATATCGTCATGACCAACCGCGGCTTGGTGCTGGTCGTGGGCGCGACCGGATCAGGCAAATCGACATCGCTCGCTTCCATGATCGATCATCGCAACCGTTCCACGCCCGGTCATATCGTCACCGTGGAAGATCCTGTCGAGTTCGTGCATCAATCGCGGCAATCGCTCATCACTCATCGCGAAATCGGCATCGACACCCATACCTGGCATCACGCCTTGAAAAACACCTTGCGCCAGGCGCCCGACGTCATTTTGATCGGCGAAATACGCGATGCCGAAACCATGGAGCATGCGATAGCGTTCGCTGAAACGGGGCATCTGTGCCTGAGCACCCTGCATGCCAACAGCGCCAATCAAACCATCGATCGCATCATCAATTTCTTTTCGGAGGAGCGGCGCAAGCAGCTGCTCATGGACCTCTCCTGCAACATCAAGGCCATCGTGTCGCAGCGCCTGATCCGCACCGTCGACGGCAAGGGGCGCAGGGCTGCCATGGAGATCCTGATCAACACGCCCATCATCGCCGATAAGATTCTCAAAGGGGAATTTCACGAAATAAAGGCGATCATGTCCAAATCGCGGGAGCTCGGCATGCGCACCTTCGATTGGTCGCTGTTCGAGCTGTACAACGACGGCGACATTGCTTACGAGGAGGCGATTCGCAACGCCGATTCGGCGAACGAACTGCGTTTGAACATCAAGCTGAACGGTACGCGGCCGGCACCGGTGGCGGCCGCACTCTAGCCTACGCGCAATTCGCCAAGTCGTCGTCTGACGCCGATTCCTCGGCAAATAGCGGGTTGTCAGCCGCGATCTGACGGCCCATGAAAGCGATCTTGTCCCATTGATCGGTCTTGAGGTAGTCGCGGTCGCGCGCGAATTTCTGCACGACCTCGAGAAATGCCTTGCGGTTGGTGGCCGCCGCCGAGTAGTACAACTCGAGCAGTTTCATGCGCAAATCGTGGCGATCGGGTTCGCGCTCGATCGCGACCTTGAGCACGTCCGCCAGATTCGTGCGCCGTTCCTTCACCACCGCATTTTCATTGAGCACGCTCGGCATCTGCACGTGCTGCGCAGTGAGATCTAAATCGACCAGATTGTAGTCGAGCTGCGTCGAGCTCATGCGTAGATTGACCGTGTCGACTTGCAGGTTGACTGTCGTGTCCTGCGGCGCGGCTCGCGTGCCGGTGGCGGCGGCAATCTCGCTGCGACCCGCACTGGCCGCCAATATCGGCAGCATGGGATTCGTCGCATCGGTGGCGACCTCGGAGACGGTGGGCCGAACCTCTGCCGGATGGTCGTCGGACGCGGTCGCTGCGCTGCCATGCGCATGCCCGGCGCGGCTGCCGGTATCGAGCGCGGCGGCGCGCGGCGCCTCCGCGGCCAGTGCGGCGGCGGCCGCCACGACGGCGGCATGCGCGCCGGCGGCGTCCATTTTGCCCTCGCTGCCGGAAAGCGTCGGCGCCGGTGTGCGGCGGCGAAAGCGGAAATAGAGCGCGGCCAACGCCGCGGCAAAGGCGCCGAGGCCGGCAGCCAGAGCTGCGTATCCCTGCTGCGTCTCCGGCGCCTCGATGGTTTGCGGGGTGGCGACCGTCTGCGCATCGACCGCCTGCGGCGCATCCGCGGTTGGCGAGGCATCGGGGTTCGGCACCGCGGCGGCGTGCTCTGCTTGGCGGTGGATTGCCTGCAATTGAACTTGCTCGGTTTGCAGCAGGCCCTTCATTTCGCTCAGTTCCTTTTCCAGCGACTGAACGCGCTGGTCGAGCGGCTCGACCGCCGCCGCGCCTTCGGCGGCGGCGTTCGTGGGCGACGCGGGTGCGACGACGCTCGCAGGAGCTGCAACGCTCGCCGGAGCCGCGACGCTCGTCGGGGGCGCGATGCTCGCCGGGGCAGTCGTGCCGCTGGCCGCGACCGTTCGGGCGGAGCCGCGCCACGCCGCCATCTGCGCGTGAAATTCGTGCTTGGCCTGCAGCGGCGATATCGCCTCCAGCTCGGCGAAGGAGGGGATGGTGAGCAGCGCGCCGCGGTAGAGCCGGTTGATGTTGCCGTCGAAGGCGCTCGGATTGGCACGGAAGATCGCGATCATCATTCTCTGCAGGTCAGAATCGGAGCGCTCACCCACGCGCCAGGCGATGCCGCGCAGGGTGGCCTTGGCACCGACTCTGATGTGCGTGGTTTTGCGAACGGTGCGCTCGCCGCTCTTGGGATTGATTTGATCGGCCGGCGGATCGACCTGGCGCGCGACGGTCTGCGGTTTGGTCTCGACGATCGGCGTGGCCGCGGGGGGCGCAGCCGCGACGAAACCCGGCGGATCGAGCAGCAGGGTGTACTGACGCACGAGCTGGCCGCGATGCCAGCGCAGCTCGACTACGAAATTGACGAGCGGTTCGGTGAATGCGTCGGTGGACCTGACCGAAAGCACCGGCTGCCCGCGCTTGTCCTCGCTGAGCTTGAAGGTTGCTGAGCTGAGAAAGGCCGGACGCTCGGCGCCAAGCTGCAGGAAGGTTTCGCGATTCGCGACCGCGGCCCGCAAGTCGGCCAGTTCCTCCGGCGTTGCACCGACGATGTCGATTTCGGCGACGAGGCGTTCGTTGAGCGCGGAATTAACGTGGATATCGCCTAAGCCAAGCGCATGAGCCGCGCCGGGCATCGCCAGGGCCATCATCAACATTAACGGGTTCTTCCCGCTCGACATCGCGTACTCCAGGATACTGCTGAATCGGCTCGACCACCGGCCGAGGGGGTGCCCATCGCATGGGGATCCCCTTCCAAGCAAATCCTAAGCGCCGCGATCCAGCCTTGGATACAAGCAAATTCAAAGAGTTCGACGCAGTTCACGCATGTTCACCAGGAGCGGCGCGGCGCCGGCTAAGAGCGCCGGTTTTACGGTCTTAATCCGGTTCCACCTGTGATCCAGTTGTCGCTTGCCGGGGTGCTCGGGCACCGAAGGTCCGAGACGCGGCGCTTGCCTGCAAATCGTTATTTCAGTAGAATGAAATCAGCGTAAATATTTCTACAGGCATAACATGGCACGCGCTTCGATCGACCTAGAACCCGAACCCCGCCGGGTCCTCACCGGGGCGGTGCTGCGGGCGTGCGCGCTGTTGGAAGTGACTCAATCCGGCCTCGCGCAAATCCTCGGCCTCAGCCCCTCGACCGTTTCCCGCATGGCGAACGGCACGTATACCTTGGACACTCACAAGAAGGAATGGGAACTGGGCGCCTTGTTCGTACGTTTGTTTCGCTCGCTCGACGCGTTGATCGGTTCCAACGACGCAGCGGCTCGCGGCTGGCTGCACGGGCACAACCACGGGCTCGTCGGCCGGCCGATCGACCTCATTCGCAGCACAGAAGGCTTGGTTCGTGTCGTCCAATATCTGGATGCCGCGCGCGGTCGCATCTGAGGCGTTTCGCGCACAGCGGCGGCTGTGGCGCGCCGTGGAAGCGCAGCACGTGGCCTCGACGCTGCGGCTGGTCGCGAACGCTGCCGAGCAAATTCTGCTCGAGAGGCTGCTCGAACAGACTAAGCCCGCGTTGCCCGCCGCCACCGCCGAACTGCACTACCTGCTCGCGACTCCATTTCGCTACGCCTCGCCGATCGGATCGCGGTTTCGTGCGCCCAGCGATTCGGGCATTTGGTATGGCGCCGAGGCCCAGCGCACCGCGTGCGCGGAATTGGGCTTCTGGCGCTGGCGATTCTTGATCGACAGCGAAGGTTTGCAGTCGCTGGGGCCGTCGCCGCAAACGGTGTTTCAGGCCGGTATTCACGCGCGATTGGCCGATCTCACCGCCGCGCCTTTCAAGCGATCGCGTGCCGAATGGACGCACCCCGACGACTATGGCGCTACGCAGCGCTTCGCGCAGGTGGCGCGCGCGGCGGGCGTCGACGCCATTCGCTACGAGTCGGTGCGCGACCCGGAGCATGGCGGTGCGGTCGCCGTCCTGCTGCCGTCCTGTTTCAAACCGCGCAAACCCCTGCAGCAGGCCACCTGGTTTTTGACGGTTCGCGCCGACGCCGTCATTTGGTTGCGCGAAGGTCAAACATTCGAGTTTGATGCGCGCGGATGGCGGCGCCTACACTGACGGCGCGTCCCCTGCCGATGCAAACCCTGAGGAGCTTAAGTTGAGCCGGAACTTCAAGAGCGACAACGTCACGCCGGTATGCGAACCCATCATGGCCGCGATCCACGCTGCCAACCAGGGGTCGGCGCCGTCTTATGGCGGGGATGACCTGACACTGCGGCTGCAAAGCGTCGCGAGCGAGGTGTTCGGCACCGAAGTGGCCATCTTCCCGGTGACGACCGGCACCGCCGCCAACGCGCTGGCGCTCGCGCAGATCACGCCGCCCTTTGGCGCCGTGTACTGCCACCAGGCGGCGCACATCGTCACCGATGAATGCGGCGCGCCGGAATTTTTCACCGGCGGCGCCAAAATGATCGGATTTGCGGCTGCCGACGGCAAGATAACGCCGGCGCAATTGACGAGCGCGATTGCCTTTGCGGAGGACATGGGCGTGCATCACGTCAAGCCGGGCGCCGTGAGCTTAAGTCAGGCCACCGAGTGGGGTACGGTGTACGCGTTGCCCGAGGTGGCCGCGCTCGCCGCCGCGGCGGGGCACCACGGCCTGCCCGTGCACATGGATGGCGCCCGTTTTGCCAATGCGCTGGTGCACCTCGGCTGCACTGCAGCCGCCGCGACCTGGCAGAGCGGCGTCGACGTGCTGTCGCTCGGCGCCACCAAGAACGGGGCGCTATGCGCCGAAGCGGTGGTCTTTTTCGATCCCGACCGGGCGATGGATTTTGAGCGCCGCCGCAAGCGGGCTGGGCATCTGTGGTCGAAGCTGCGCTTCGTGAGCGCCCAGCTGCTGGCGTACTTCGAGCACGGGTTGTGGCTCGACAACGCGCGGCATGCGAACGCGATGGCGTCGCTCCTGGCTCAAGGGCTGCGCGCCATTCCCGGCGCCAGCCTGCTGCAGGCGGTACAGGCGAACGAGATCTTCGTTGCGTTGCCCGAAGCGATGGTCGCTGCGCTCGAGAACCAAGGATTCGGCTTCTACCGCTGGCCGCTCAGCGAGACTGCGAGCGGCGTCGCTATCCGCTTGGTGACCTCTTATGCGACGCAGCGGACGCAGGTGGAGGAATTCTTGGCGGCGGCGCAGCGATGCATTTGAACGTCGACTGCGAATCCTGGCCGTACAAGACACCATTTCGCGTGTCGCGCGGCGCGGAAGCCGCGCTCGATGTCATCGTGGTCACGCTCACCGACGCCGACGGGCATGTGGGGCGCGGCGAAGCCGCGGGAGTCGACTACGATGGCGAAACGGTGCCGCTGCTGGCCGCGCAGATCGAAGCAATTCGACCCGCGATCGAGCGCTTCGACGGCGCTGCGCTCGACGGCGCTGCGCCGGGCGGTGCTGCACTCGACGGCGCGATGCTGGCGGCGCTGCTGCCGGCCGGCGGTGCGCGCAATGCCCTGGACTGCGCGCTGTGGGACTTGACGGCAAAACACCGCGGTACGTCGGTGTGGGCGCTGGCGCAAATACTCGAGCCGCGGGCGCTCACGACCTGCATCACGCTCGGTATCGACACCGACGAGGCGACGGCGGCGGGTGCGCGGCGCTACTCCGGCTGGCCGATGATCAAGGTGAAGGTCGACGGCGAACGTCCGCTCGAGGCGGTGCGCCTCGTGCACGGCATCAGTCCGGCATCGCGCCTCATCGTCGATCCCAATCAGGCGTGGACCTGCGAGCTGCTCAACCGAGCGGTGCCCGAAATGAAATCGCTGGGGGTGGTGCTGGTGGAACAACCGGTGCCGCGCGGCGAGGACGAGACCTTGCGCGCTTATCGGGGCCCGATACGCCTCGCGGCCGACGAGTCGGTCGCCGACCGGGCCGGTTTGCGGCGTGTTGCGGATCTGTACCAGGTGGTGAACGTGAAACTCGACAAGACCGGCGGTCTGACCGAGGCGCTCGCGCTGGCGCGCGAGGCCCGCTCCTTGGGACTTTCCGTGATGGTGGGATGCATGGCGGGGACCTCATTGGCGATGGCGCCCGGCATGGTCGTGGGGCAGATGGCGGAGTATGTCGATTTGGATGGTCCGCTGCTGCACACCGACGACCGAGAACATGGGATCGAGTACCATCAGGGCCGCATGCGCCTGCCGGCGCGTGCTCTTTGGGGCTGAACCGATTCGCGGGACAAAAATGCCGTCATGCCTTCGTCTTGCTGCCTGGGCTGCTCTGCTGGTGGGCGCGTGCGCATGGGGCGCTGATGCGCCTTTCGATCTCATCATTGCCGGAGGCCACGTCATCGACGGCACCGGATCGCCTTGGTACACGGCGGACGTGGGCATCCGCCACGGGCGCATTGCGGCCATCGGCGAACTTAAGAGCGCGGCCGCCAGCCGGCGCGTCGACGCCACCGGCCTGGTGGTCGCGCCGGGCTTCATCGACATGCTGGGTCAATCGGAATTTACCATCCTGGTCGATCCGCGGCTGCCGTCGAAGATTTATCAGGGCATCACCACCGAGATCACCGGGGAGGGCACCTCGCCCGCGCCGATGAGCGGCCACGCGCGCGACGAGGCCGCGCAAACCTTGGAGCACTATGGCCTCACCGCCGACTGGGAGTCGCTCGGCGAGTATTTCGCGCGGCTCGAGCGCTCCGGGCTTGGCATCAATCTGGCTTCCTATGTGGGCGCGACCACGCTGCGCGAAGTCGTGATCGGCGGCGCGGATCGGCCTGCGACCGCCGCGGAACTCGAGCGCATGCGCGGCCTGGTGCGCGAAGCCATGCTCCAGGGAGCGGTCGGCGTGTCGACGTCGCTCGAATATGCCCCGGCACCCTATGCGAGCACGGAGGAATTGATTGCGCTGGCTGCTGAAGCCGCCGCCTATGGCGGTATCTATGCCACGCACATGCGCTCGGAAGGGGACGGCATGGCCGCCGCTCTCGATGAAACGTTCCGCATCGCACGCGAAGCGCATATCCCGGCCGAAATCTGGCATCTGAAAGTTGCGGGCAAGAAGAACTGGGGTCACATGCCCGAGATGATCAAGCGCATCGAGGCGGCGCGCGCCAGCGGCCTCGACATCACCGCCGACACCTATGCCTATACGGCCTGGTTCAACGAGATGTCCGCGTTCGTGCCACCGTGGGCGCATGACGGCGGCAACGAGAAAATGCTGGAGCGGCTCAAGGACCCGGCGCAGCGCGCCCGCATCATCAAGGACATTCGCACGCCGAGCGCCGCCTGGGACAACGAATGGGACGAGGTGCCGGGACCGGATTCGATCCTGGTCGGCGTCGTCAAGAATCCGGCGCTGCGTGGCTTGCAGGGCCAAACCATCGCGGCCATCGCCAAGTCGCGCGGTAAGGATCCGCTTGAAACCCTGCTCGACGTTCTGGTCGAGGACAATGGGTTCACCAGCTGCGCCGTGTTCGGCATGCAGGAGGACGACGTGGCGTTGGCCCTGGCGCAGCCCTGGACCTCGATCAACAATGACAGCTCGGGTACCTCGCCCGAGGGAATTTTGGGCCAGGAGCATCCGCACCCGCGCGCGTATGGCACCTTCCCGAGAATTTTGCGCAAATACGTGCGCGAAGAGCATCGCCTGTCGCTGGAAGAGGCGATCCGCAAGTTCGCCGCCTTGCCGGCGCAGCGCATGCGGCTGGTCGATCGCGGCGTGCTGAAACTTGGACTCTGGGCCGACGTCGTGGTGTTCGACCCAGAGACGGTCGCCGATCGATCGACCTTCGCCGCGCCGAACGAGTTGGCGGTGGGTATGCGGTGGGTGCTGGTGAACGGCGTACCCGTCATCGCAGACGGCAAGATGACCGGCGCCAGGCCGGGTCAGGTGCTGCGCGGTTCGGGCTACACGCCGGCGGCTGCGCGCCGCTGACCGGCGCTTGGCGGCGGCGCTGCTGCTCGAGCTTTGCCGCTGCTCGAGCTTTCAATAGTGTGGTGAGAAAAGCCTCTGAACGACTGTACAGTGGCGAGCGCTGCCGCCGGGCCGCAGGTCATCGGCCGGCGATCATCCGGGGTGTTTAGATGGGTAAATATTTATTTATCAATAACTTATATGAGTTGTCGCTGACGCGATATGCGCCGACAGTCAGGCTTTGCGCATTCAATTTGAGAGCGCCGATGGGCCGCCGCCGCATGTTGTAGATTTGACAAAGCGGCGGCGGGAGATTCTTATAAGACCGTAACAATGTGCGGGGATCGACTGGATGTTCAATTGAACAGCGCTTCGGAGCCCGTAGGAACATTGGATGTTGCGCTGGGGCATGCTGCCCGATTGCTCGAGAGGGACGCCGCGCTCGCCGCTGAGCAGGCGGGTGAAATCCTCAAGGCCGTTCCGGGCCATCCGCATGCGCGCTTGATTCTGGGCGCCGCGCAGCGCCTCACCGGTCATCCGGACCTGGCGGTGGGAATTTTGGAGCCGCTCTGCCGGGAACAGCCACGCTCGGCACCCGCGCAGCTCGAACTCGGAATGGCTCTCGGTGAGATGGGCCGTGCGGGCGAGGCACTGGCATCGCTGCGGCGCGCCGTGCAGCTGAAACCCGACTTTGCGGACGCCTGGCGCTTGCTCGCAGATCACCTCGATGCTGCCGGCGACGCCGGCGGCGCGGACCAGGCCCGCGCTCGCTATCTCAAGGCGGCGACCAAGGATCCACGACTGATGGAAGCGGCTGCTTTCCTGGTCGCGAACGAACTGCCGCAGGCCGAAACCCGCCTACGTTCCCACCTGGTGCAGCACCCAACCGACGTGGCGGCCCTGCGCATGCTCGCGGAGGTGGCGGCGCGCCTTCGCAGGTACGGGGACGCGCAAACGCTGCTCGAGCGCTGTCTCGAGCTCGCTCCGGGCTTCGATCCGGCGCGGCACAACTATGCGGTGGTACTCAATCGGCAGGGAAAGGCGGCCGCGGCGCTGCCGCAGGTGCAGGCACTGCTCGCGAAGGAACCGCGCAATCCGGGGTACCTTAACCTCAAGGCGGCAGTGCTCGCGAATCTTGGCGAGTACGGCGAGTCGATCGAGGTCTACGCGGCCGCGCTCAAGGATTTTCCGCGGCAACCGAAGATTTGGATGAGCTACGGACATTCGCTGAAAACCGCGCGGCGCCAGGACGACAGCGTGGCGGCCTACCGCCGGGCGATCGAGATGCAACCGACGCTGGGCGAGGCCTATTGGAGTCTCGCCAACCTCAAGACATTCCGCTTCTCCGACGCTGACATCGCCGCCATTGACGGCGCTTTGACACGCGAGGATCTGAGCGACGAGGACCGCCTTCACTTCGAGTTCTCGCTCGCCAAGGCGCTCGAAGATGCCGGTTCTTATGCAGAGTCCTTCGCTCACTACGCCAAGGGCAACGCCATACGCAGGCGGCAGCACCCGTACAGCGCAGAGGATAACGCGCTGTACGTCAGCCGCGCCAAGCAGCAATGCACGCCGGATTTTTTCGCCGCGCGGTCGGGCGCGGGATCGAAGGATCAGTCGCCCATCTTTATTGTAGGGCTGCCGCGAGCAGGTTCGACCCTGCTCGAACAGATCCTGTCGAGCCATTCCTTGGTCGAAGGCACCATGGAACTGCCGGACCTCCCGCAGATGGCGCGCGAGCTCGCCGGACGCGATGAGCGGGACCAGGAGGCCCCATTTTTTACGGCAGTGGCCGCGCTCGATGCGCAGGAACTGCGCGCCCTGGGTGAACGCTATCTGGCGTCGACCCGGATCTACCGTAAGACGGCAGCGCCGTTCTTCATCGACAAGTTGCCGAACAACTGGTTATACCTGGGGCTGCTCCATCTGATATTGCCGAATGCGAAGATCATCGACGCGCGCCGGCACCCTCTCGGCTGCTGCTTTTCGGCCTTCAAACAGCATTTCGCTCGGGGGCAGAATTTTTCCTACGACCTCGAGGATCTCGGTTGCTACTATCGCGACTACGTTGACCTCATGGCACACATCGATCAGGTGCTTCCAGGACGCGTGCATCGCGTATTCTACGAGTCGATGATCGAGGACACGGAAGCCGAGGTTCGGCGGCTGCTCGATTACTGCCAACTGCCGTTCGAGGAACAGTGCCTGCGGTTCTACGAAAACGAGCGCGCGGTGCGCACCGCCAGCTCCGAACAGGTGCGGCAGCCTATTTTCAAGGAAGGGATGGATCATTGGCGGCACTTCGAGCCTTGGCTCGGGCCGCTGAAAACGGCGTTGGGTGCGGTTCTGGAAAGTTATCCGGCCGTGCCGCACTGAAGCGATTTTGATTTGATTTCGATATATTCGATTAATTAAAACTCAGGGAGCAAGGGAACCATCATGAATCGCAGCCGATCCATCGGGCATCAACGCCTAAACGTCGCCGGTCGTCCGCGCGGCTATCGCCACCACGTGCTGCGCCAGTTACCGCTGGCCTCGGCCATTTCGGCGATTCTGGCGGGGGCATCTCCGGCCGTGCACGCCGCCGCCGCGGCGGATACCGAAACCAACACCCTCGAAGAGGTGGTGGTCACGGCGCAAAAGCGCACGGAGAACCTGCAGGACGTGCCGATCGCCATCGAGGTGTTGGATAACACCAAGCTCGAGCAGCTGCATGTGGTCAGTCTGGACGATTACGTCAAGCTCTCGCCGAGCATCGCCTATTCGCGGGCCGAGGGCCAAGGCGGCAACGGCCAGCCCGGAACTTCGCACATCTATATGCGCGGCGTGACCAGCGGCGCCAACGAGAATCACTCCGGCTCGCAGCCGAGCGTTGGCACCTATCTCGACGAGCAGCCGGTGACCACCATCGACGGCTCGCTCGACGTGCATATCTACGACATCCAACGCATCGAGGTGCTCGAAGGCCCTCAAGGCACCCTATACGGCGCAAGCTCGGAAGCGGGTACGGTGCGCATCATCACCAACAAACCCGACCCCACGAAGTTCGAAGCGGGCTACGACATCGAGGGCAATCGCGTCGACCACGGTGGCAATGGCTGGCAGGTGCAGGGCTTCGTGAACCTGCCGATTTCCTCGATCGCGGCCATACGCCTGGTCGGTTGGGACGAGCATGACGCGGGTTTCATCGACAATGTCGCGGGCACCAGCAGTATCGATTGCATCCAGCATGGCGTGCGCACCTATCCCAGCTGGGCAGGCCAGCCGGCGGGCGGCAACGCTCCGTGCCCGACGCCGACCACGCTCGGCGCCGGATCGATCAGCAACGCCTCGTCGTTGGCGAACAACTACAACACTGTCGAGACCAAGGGCGGCCGGGCCGCGCTCAAGTTCGACATCAACGATAGCTGGACCGTAACTCCTACTTTCATGGGGCAGGAGACGGAGACCAACGGGTTCTTCGGCTACGACCCGTCGATCGGCGACCTTCAGGTTACGCACTATGGTCCGGAGTACTCGACCGACAGCTTCAGTCAGGCGGCACTGACCGTGGAAGGCAAGGTCGCAAATTTCGATTTGACCTACGCCGGTGCCTTCATGAAGCGCTCCACGCATTCGGTCGCGGATTACAGCGACTACTCCGAGTTCTATGACCGGATATACGGTTCGGGCGCTTATTGGACCGGCAGCGACGGCAAGCCCGTCATGCCGCAGGAAGTCGTGGTGACGAAAGGCTACTTCCAGAAGTGGAGCCACGAAATCCGCTTGAGCACGCCGCAGGATCTGCCTGTGCGGGGTACGTTCGGCCTGTTCGCGGAACGTCAGCTGCACGACATCTGGGAGCAATACGTGATGCCGGGCTACGGCGCCACCAACATCTCGGGGAATCCGGCCGGTCCCGTAAATCCGGCTGGTTTCGACCAGGCGCTGTCGATCCCGACGCTGGCGAACACCATCTGGCTCACCGACGAAACGCGAGTCGACCGCGACCGCGCGGTGTTTGCGCAGGGCACCTGGGACATCACCAAGCAGTTGTCGGTCAACGCAGGCCTGCGCTACTTCACGTACGACAATACTCTGGAGGGATTCTACGGCTATTCGCTGGCGTATTCTCCGCACGGCTCAGGCATGTCGAAGTGCTTCATGCCGGCATCGACACCCTACGCGCCATGCACCGACCTCAATAACCGAGTGACCGGCAGCGGCAACGTCCCGCGGCTCAATCTCACGTACAAGTGGACGCCCGACGTCATGACGTACGCGACCTTCTCCAAGGGCTTCCGGCCCGGCGGCGTGAACCGCACCGCGCAGGCGGGCATCGGACCGTATCAGGCGGACTTTCTCAAGAATTATGAGATCGGCTGGAAGACGCAGTGGTTCGACCATCACCTGCAATGGAACGGCGCGATTTTTTGGGAAGACTGGAATAACTTCCAGTTCTCGTTCCTGGGACTAAATAGCGTGACCATCATCGTCAACGGCGGCAACGCGCGCATCAAGGGCATGGAGAATGAGCTGGTCTGGCTCCCCACCAACGCGCTCACCTTGAGCGCGTCCTTCACGGTGATCGATGCGAAGCTGACGCAGAACTATTGCGGCCAGCAGGGCGTGACTAACTGTCCTACCCAAGACACCTTTGCGGCATACCAGCCGGATCTGATTGGCCCGCAGGCGCCGGCCGGTACCAACTTGCCGATCACGCCGAGATTCAAGGGAAACATCATAGGCCGGTATACCTTCGATGAGATCGGGGGATGGAAGCCTTTCGGGCAGGCCTCGATGGTGTACCAATCGCAGGCTTCGCAGGCGCTGCGCGTCGATCAAGCGGCGGCACTCGGCAACACGCCGGCGTATGGCCTGATCGATTTGACGGCGGGTGCGACGCTCAACCGTCAGACGACGGTGCAGCTGGTGGTGACCAACGTCGCGGATCGCCGCGCCCAGCTGTCGCGCTTCGCCGCGATCAATCCGGTGTTGGACAATCAGACCTATGTGATCCCCTCGCAGCCGCGAACGATTGCCATAAAATTCGGGCAAAAGTTCTGATAGTCTTGCGACGCGCCGGCGGGTTCGACCCGCCGGCCGTTCGCTCCTCGCCGCACGAGACCAACAATGAGATTATCTGCGCGCATCCTGCTCTTGGCGGGATTGGCGGCAAGCGCCATATCGCACGCCGGGCGCTTGCCCGTTCTTCAGCAAATCGATCTCCCGCATCCCTACTATTTTCGCGAGATGTACCTGCCGCAGCTGACCAGCGGCCCGAGCAGCCTCGCCTGGTCGCCTGATTCCTCGGAGCTGATCTATTCCATGGCAGGGTCGCTGTGGCGGCAGGGGATCGCTGTGGCAACAGGTGCGGCCGCGGGCACGGACTCGGCCGCCGCCGCCGGCGTCGCGCAGCAACTCACCGCGGGCTCCTACGATTATCAGCCCGATTGGTCGCCGGACGGACGCTGGGTGATCTACAGCTCGTATCGCAACGACGCGATGGAGCTGTGGATATTGGACTTGGCCAGTGGCGTCGCGAAGCCGTTGCTGGCGAACGGCGCGGTCAATGTCGAACCGCGATTCTCGCCGGACGGCAGGCGCATTGCTTTTGTGTCGACGCTGTACAACAAGCGCTTCCATATTTTCACGGCAGATTTCAGCGAAGGCAGGCTGTCGAGCATCGAGCGCCTGACCGGCGAGCATAAGAGCGAGCTGCCGCGCTATTACTACAGTCCCTATGATCACGAGATCAATCCCGTGTGGAGCCGCGACGGTAAGGACATAATCTATGTTTCGAATCGCGGCCATATTTATGGGACCGGCGGCTTCTGGCGCACGCGATCGCGGACGCAGGCGGTCGGCGAGCGCGAAGATCTGGCCGCGGGCGATGCCGCGCGCGAGATTCATTACGAGGAAACGAACTGGAAGGCGCGCCCGGACGTGTCGCCCGACGGTACGCGCCTGGTATTCAGCTCCTATCTGGGCCGCTCGTGGCATAACCTCTGGGTGATGCCCGCCGCCGGCGGCGATGCCTTCCCGATCGCCTACGGCGACTGGGATCAAACCTATCCCGCGATGGTCGCCGGACGGCACGCGCGTCGCGTTCATTTCCAACCAAAGCGGCAATACCGACATCGGCATCGTGCGCGTTCCCGGCGGCGTCGCCGAAACCTTGGGCGTCGGCGAGCGGCACTACCTGTCGCCGATGGCGCGCCTGCATCTCGAACTCAAAGATTCGCAGGGCAGGGCGGCCTCCGCGCGAGTGAGCATCACGGATGCCGCCGGCCGCTTCTATGCGCCGGCCGGCGCCTGGATCAGTGCGGACGATTCGTTCGACCGCGCTGAACGGCGCGTCGAAGCTCATTATTTTCACGCGCAGGGTGAGGCATGGATCGACGTGCCGGCGGGCACCACAAGCGTTGAGATCCTGCACGGTTTCGAGCGTGCTTTCGAACGACGGCAGGTGACGACGACCACTGGGCAGACCGCCACTCTGGCGGTGAATCTCGATGAGGGCACCTGGTCGGTTCCGGATGCGGCCCATTGGGCGAGCGCGGATGTGCATGTTCACATGAACTATGGCGGCGAGTACCGCAACACCCCGGCGCATCTTGCGACCCAGGCGCAAGCCGAGAACTTGACGCTGGTGAACTCGCTGATAGTCAACAAGGAACAGCGCTTCCCGGATATCGCGTACAACGGCATGCAAAAAGACCCGGCATCGAAGCCGGACGCGCTCATCGTGCATGGCCAGGAATATCACACCAGCTATTGGGGTCATCTCGGCTTGCTCGACATCTCCGGCGGCGTGATCCTGCCGGGATACGTCGGCTATCCCAACACCGCCGCAGCCAGTTTGTATCCGATGAATGCCGATGTGGCGGATATTGCGCACGCCCGCGGCGCGTTGGTGGGGTACGTGCATCCCTTCGATGATTACCCGGAACCCCTCGCAAAGCCGCACGAGCCGCTGACCATGGAGCTGCCCGTCGATGTGGCGCTGGGTAAGGTCGATTACATGGAGATCCTGGGCTTCAGCGATCATCGTTCGACCGCGCGCGTCTGGTATCAATTATTGAATCTGGGGTACCGGATACCGGCGGCCGGCGGTACCGATGCGATGGCGAATTACTCATCGCTGCGCGGACCGGTGGGCATGAACCGGGTCTACGCCCGCGTTCCCGACGGCGAGGTCACGCCGGAGAAATGGCTGGCTGCGCTCAAGGCGGGGCGCACCTTCGCAACCAACGGCCCCTTGCTCGGATTCACGCTCGGCGGTGCGCAGATCGGTGATGAGCTGCAATTCAATGCCGCGCAGCCGCGCGTGCAGTTCTCGGTGCGGCTGCGCTCCATCGTGCCGGTAGACCATTTGGAACTGGTGTGCAACGGACGCGTGGTGCGAAGCTTCACGGCGCGCCAAGCGCTCGACCACGGCGAATTCACGGGCAGCGTCGCCCTCAAGGAGAGCGGCTGGTGCGTGGTGCGCGCTTCCTCCGACGCAGGCCGCTACCCGGTGCTGGATACTTATGTATACGCGACGACGAGTCCGATCTACGTGAGTATCGCGGGGCGCAAGCCTCGATCGCCGCAGGATGCGCGATACTTTGCGGCCTGGATCGACCGGATGACGGAGACCACCAAGGCTTATCCGGACTGGAACAGCGCGGCGGAGAAGAGCGGCGTACTGGAGCGGCTGGTGCAGGCGCGGACGGTGTTCGCCGGCATAGAGTAGGAACGACAACCGAGCGGCCGGTTTTGCGTCACGACTGATAAAGGACTATATTCGGTCCTCACTGCATCCCGGAGTAAGCATGCGGTATTCGACTCGAATCAAGCCGATCAGCTATCTGAAGGCCAACGCCGCCGAGGTACTGGAGGAGTTGACGGCGCAGCGCCAGCCGCTGGTCATTACGCAAAACGGTGAAGCAAAGGCAGTCATCCAGGACGTGGCTTCCTATGAGGAAACGCAGGAAACGCTGGCGTTCCTGAAAATTCTGGCACTTGGCAATCAACAGGTGACGCAAGGTCGGGTAAAACCCCTCGCCGATGTCGTCAAAAGGTTGCGCGGCCAGGCAGTGGAGGACTGATGCCGTTCGAGGTCGTGCTTACCGAAGATGCGGAACGCGACCTTGAAGATCTTTTCACCTACATTGCGACACACGATTCACGGCGCAATGCGGAGTACGTTCTCACCCGCATTCTCGAGATTGCGGACAGTCTTGCAATCGCACGGGCCCGGGGTTCGCAACCCAAGGAGCTGATGTCCCTGGGGGACCAGGAATATCGGCAGATCTTTTTCAAGCCGTATCGTCTTATCTATAGAGTAATCGGCCAACGAGTGGTCATCTATCTCATTTCGGATGGACGGCGCGATATGCAATCTCTTCTGTCGCGTCGACTGCTCGGCGGCTGATTAAGGGAGCCTATGATGCAAGTGCTGCGTGTGAACGGCGATCGATTGTGGTCGAGGCTCATGCAAATGGCGGCGATCGGTGCGACGCCGCGCGGCGGCTGCAACCGGCAGGCGTTGACCGACGCCGATATGGCGGGCCGCAAACTCCTGTCGCAATGGGCAGAGGCGGCGGGCTGCAGCGCGCGAGTCGACGCGGTGGGGAATTTATTCATCCGGCGCGCCGGGACCGATGATGCACTGCCGGCGGTGATGACCGGTAGCCACCTCGACACGCAACCGACCGGCGGCAAATTCGACGGTGTGTACGGCGTGTTGGCCGGACTCGAAGTGATCGAATCGCTGAACGATCAAGGTCTCGCGACGCTGCATCCGATCGAACTCTCGGTGTGGTGCAACGAGGAGGGCAGCCGCTTTCCGATGGCCATGATGGGCTCGGCGGTGTGGTCGGGACGGCTGCCGCTCGACACGGCGTATGGATTGACCGATCGAGCCGGCGTGAGCGTGCGCCAGGAGCTCGAGCGCGCCGGCGTCGTGCTCGACGTGCCGGTGCGGCGTCAGCCGATCAAGGCGTCCTTCGAGGTGCACATCGAGCAAGGCCCGGTGCTCGAGCAAAAGAACAAGACCATCGGGGTGGTGACCGGTGTCCAGCACATGAGCCGGCACGAGGTGGTGGTCGAGGGCCAGGAGGCACATGCGGGACCGACGCCCATGGACATGCGGCGCGACCCGATTCGTGTGCTCGCCGATTTGCTGCCGGCGCTGTACGCCGCCGCCGCGCAGCGCGGCCGCGACGCGCGCCTCACCTTCGGCTTCATCGAGACCTTGCCCGGCTCGCCCAATACCGTTCCGGGCCGCCTGCGCTTCACGGTGGACATCCGCCATCCTGACGCGCTCGAGTACGCGGGCTTGCGGCAAGACCTGAATCGCCTGGTGCGCACTGCGCTCGAGCGGCATGCGCTCGCGGGCGACGTCCGCTGCGTCTGGGAGGCGCCGGGGGTCAGCTTCGATCCGGCATGCGTCGCGGCGGTGCGCAGCGCCGCGGCCGCCCTCGGCTACGATTCCATGGAGATGGTGAGCGGTGCCGGCCACGATTCCTGCAACGTGTCCGCCGTGGTGCCGACGGCCATGGTGTTCGTTCCGTGCGCGGGGGGACTTAGCCACAACGAGGCGGAGAGTGCGCTGCCCGGCGATTTGGTGGCCGGCGCCAACGTGCTGCTGAACGCCATGCTCGGGTTGGCGACGAGCGCGACCGCCGCGTGACAAGCGGCACCGGAGCCAAGTAGTGGACGAGGTGGATTGCGTCGTGATCGGCGCCGGCGTGATCGGGCTCGCGGTGGCGCGCGCGCTGGCGCTGCGTCGGCGCACGGTCGTCATTCTCGAGCGCGAGCGTCACTTCGGCATGCACATGAGCTCGCGCAACAGCGAAGTCATTCATGCCGGCATTCATTATGCACCCGGCTCGATCAAGGCCCGCACCTGCGTGTCCGGCCGCGAGATGCTGTATGGATATTGCCGTGAACGGGGTATCGCGCACCGGCGCTGCGGCAAGTTCATCGTCGCGACCGCCGAGGTACAACTCGCACAGCTGCACGCCATTGAATCCCAGGCGCGCGCCAACGGCGTCTTCGACCTCGAATGGCTGGACGGGCCTCAGGCAAAGCGCTGCGAACCGGCGCTCGCGTGCGAGGCGGCCTTGCTGTCGCCGTCGACCGGCATCATCGATTCGCATGGGCTTATGCTGTCGCTGTTGGCGGATGCCGAGGCTCGCGATGCGCGGATCGCTTACGGCGCCGCGGTCACCGCGCTCAAGCCGACGACGAGCGGGGTCGATGTCTTCATCGAGTCCGAGCCGCGGCCGGTGTTGCGGGCGCGAGTCATCGTCAACTCCGCGGGCCTCGATGCCCTGAGAGTCGCGCGCTCGATCGAAGGATTCCCGGCACAACATATCCCCGCTGCGCGCTATGCCAAGGGCAGCTACTTTGCCTTGACGGGGACCGCACCATTCAGCCGCTTGATTTACCCGGTGCCGGAATCCGCCGGCCTCGGCGTTCACCTGACGCTGGATTTGGCCGGCCGGGCGCGTTTCGGCCCGGACGTCGAATGGGTCGAGGATCTTGCCTACGACGTCGATGCGCGGCGCGCGGCGAGCTTTTACGGGGCCGTCAGGCGCTATTGGCCGGCGCTGGCGGACGGTCGATTGACGCCGGCGTATGCGGGAATTCGCCCGAAGCTGGAGAGTGCCGGCACGGCGGCCGCGGATTTTTATCTATCGGGGCCTGCCGACCACGGCGTGGCCGGCATCGTGAATCTCTTCGGGATGGAATCGCCGGGGCTGACGGCCTCACTGGCGCTGGCGGAGCGGGTCGCAGCATTAGAAGACTTGACAGGCCGTAAGTTATGACTTACGGTAAGTAATGGCTTACGCAAAGGCACTGGAATGTTTGAGCGACCCGACGCGGCGCCGGGTGTTCGAGAGGCTGCGCTCCGGCCCGCAGTCGGTGGGCGTTCTCGCGCGCGGCCTGCCCGTGAGCCGTCCGGCCGTTTCGCAGCATCTCAAGGCACTGAAGGCGGCGGGACTCGTGATGGATAAATCCGAGGGCACGCGCCGCGTGTATCACATCGATCCGGACGGCCTTGGCGAACTGCGGCGCTGGCTCGACCAATTCTGGGGCGATGCGCTCGATTCTTTCAAGCAGGAAGTGGAACACGCACAAACATCGCGAGGAAAAAAACCGTGAACGAAACGATGAATCGCACCATCAAGATCGCGCCGGTGCACAAGAGCGTGATCGTCGAAGCGACCCCGGAGCGAGCCTTCGAAGTGTTTACCGCCGGCATCAACCGCTGGTGGCCGAAGAGCCACAACATCGGCAGCGTTGCGATTCGCGAGTCCTTCATCGAGCCCTTCGTGGGCGGACGCTGGTACACCAAGTTGGAGGACGGCACGGAGGTGGTTACCGGGCATGTGCGCACCTGGGAGGCCGGCGCACGCTTCGTCGTCACGTGGGAAATCAGCGCCGACTGGAAATCGGATCCGCGGGCGGCGTTCGCTTCCGAGGTGGACGTGCGGTTCCTACCCGAAGCCGGCGGACGTACGCGAGTCGAGCTCGAGCACCGCAATTTCGAGCGGATGGGCGACGAGGCGGGCGCCACGATGCGCAAGGGCGTCGACGGCGGGTGGCCGGCGCTGCTCGATCTATTCGCCAAAGAGGCCGCTCGCGCATGAGCTGATGCCGCGATTTGATTGAACCGTTGGAAGTCCTATGCTGGAATGCGTGTCCCGTTTTACGGGGCACGCAAATCATCAGTGAGGTTTCCATGCGGCATGCATCGAGCAAAGATCGACGAGCGAGCGGCCATGCCGCGGCCTTGGCGGCGGCAATTGCCGCGCTTGGCGCCACGGGCACAACTGGCGTTGCCGACGCCGCTAACGACGCGCCTGCGCCGGCGGCGGCAGCCCTCACGGCCTTGCAATGCGGTCACCTGATCGACACCGTCAACGGCAAGATGCTGGGCGCGACCACGGTGGTCATCGAGGGCGGCAAGATCAAGGAGGTCTTGAGCGGGGCGCAGTCGCCCGCGGGAGCGACACTCATCGACCTGGGCGCGCAAACCTGCATGCCCGGATTGACCGATTCGCATGTGCATCTCACGGGCGAGACAAGCCGCAGCCAGTACGTCGACAAGTTTCACTGGAACATCGCAGACTACGCCATCCGCTCTACGGTGTATGCGCGGCGCACGCTGCTCGCCGGCTTCACGACGGTGCGCAATGTCGGCGACACCGCCAACGAATCGGTTGCGCTGCGCGACGCGATCAACGCGGGAATCATTCCTGGCCCCAGGATATACACCGCCGGACGCGCGATGGGTTCCACCGGCGGACACGGGGACCCGACCAACGGCTATCGCAGCGATCTCGCCGGAGATCCCGGGGTTCCTGAAGCCGTGATCAACAACGCGGACGATGCCGTGAAAGCAGTGCGGTTGCACTACAAGCTGCGCGATGACTTGATCAAGATCATGCCCTCGGGTGGTGTGCTCGATGAGAGCGCGAGCGGCGACAACGCGCAAATGACCCTCGAGGAAATCAAGGCCGTTGTCGCGACCGCGCACGATTACGGCTTCGCCGTGGCCGCGCATGCGCATGGCGCCGAGGCCATCCGCCGCGCCGTGCTCGGCGGCGTCGATTCCATCGAGCACGGGACATTCATGGATGCCGATGACATGAAACTGATGGTGGAACACGGCACCTGGTACGTGCCCACCATCATCGCCGGCGACTTCGTGGCACGCCAGGCGAAGATTCCCGGGTACTATCCGGCCGAGGTCGCCGCCAAGGCGGCCGCGATCGGCCCCTTGATCCAGGCGACGGCGGGCCGCGCATACAAGGCGCATGTGAAGATCGCCTTCGGCACCGATGCCGCGGTGTATCCCCATGGTCAAAATGCGCATGAGTTCGAGCTGATGGTGGGAGCGGGCATGCCGCCGATGTTCACGCTGCAGGCGGCGACCATCAATGCAGCGCAGCTGCTCCGGCACGACAAGGAGCTGGGCAGCGTGACCGCCGGCAAGATCGCCGACGTCGTGGCGGTGCCCGGCAATCCGATCGACGACATCAGCGTGATGAAGCGCGTCAGCTTCGTGATGAAGGACGGCGTCGTCTACAAGCTGAACTCCGTGCCGGTCGACATGGGACTTTGACGACGGCGTTTGCGCGCCAGGAGGTCTAAAAGTGGATCTGCAACTCACGAAGAAAATTGCGCTCGTCACCGGCTCCACCGCGGGCATCGGCAATGCGATCGCGGCCTCGCTGGCGCGCGAAGGTGCCACGGTGATCGTCAGCGGCCGATCGGCTGCCGCCGTGGATGCGGCGGTTTCGTCGATGAAGGCCGCAACCCGCGGCGATGTGCTGGGATTCGCGGGCGACCTCAGCGTCGCCGCGGTTGCCGAGAGCTTGTTTCAGCGGCATCCGGCCGTGGACATCCTGGTCAACAATCTCGGCATTTTCGAGGTCAGACCGTTCGAGGAAATCGCCGATGCCGACTGGCAGCGCTTCTTCGACGTGAACGTGCTGAGCGGTGCGCGCCTCGCGCGGCTGTATCTGCCCGCGATGCGCCAGCGCAACTGGGGCCGCATCATTTTCATCTCGAGCGAGAGCGGCTACCACATCCCGGCGGAAATGATTCACTACGGGATGACGAAGGCAGCGCAGATCGCGGTTGCCCGCGGCTTGGCGGAGACCACCGCCGGCACCGGGCATTACCGTGAACAGCGTGCTGCCGGGGCCCACGCGCTCGCGCGGCGTGGGCGATTTCGTGGCCGCAATGGCGGCCAAATCCGGTCAGAGCGCGCAGGACGTGGAGCGGGAATTCTTCAAGAAGGCACGTCCCACCTCACTGCTGCAGCGGTTCGCGACCCCGGAAGAAGTTGCGGCGATGGTGACATTCGTCGCGAGCCCGTTGTCTTCCGCAACCAACGGTGCCGCGCTACGCGTCGATGGGGGCACGATCAAGAGCGCGTTCTGATCGCACGCGCTGCCGGTTGATCGCGGTGCAGAGGTCCGCCGCGGCCGCGCCGATCGCCGCCGGCGAGCCGCCGCCGGCATAGATGATATTGCGCGAGGAGCTGATGAGGAGGCCGGCCCCGCGGGCATCGAGTCCGGCCGCCAAAATCGCGTCCAGATCGCCGCCTTGGGCGCCGATGCCGGGCACCAGGAACGGCAGATCCGGGTGATCGCGGCGCAGTTCGGCCATTTCGCGCGGACACGTGGCGCCCACCACCAGCATGAGATTACGGTGCGTGTTCCAATCTGCGGCGGCGCGCGCCGCCACGCGGCGATAGAGCGGCAATCCGTCGATCAGCAGGTCCTGAAAGTCCTTGGCGCCCGGGTTGGAGGTACGGCACAGCAGAACCGCGCCACGGTCGGGCCGGACCAGGAACGGGCGAATCGAATCCTCGCCCATATAGGGATTCACGGTGACCGCATCCGCGCCGTACCGATCGAATGCCTCGCGGGCATAGGCCTCGGCGGTGTTGCCGATGTCGTTGCGCTTGGCATCGAGAATCACGAGCGCAGCCGGCGCGCGCTCGCGAATGTAGCGGATGCTTGAGCCAAGCTGCTCCTCGGCGCCGAGCGCGCTGTAGAAAGCGATCTGGGGTTTATAGGCAGCCGCGATGCCGGCCGTCGCATCGATGATGCGGCGGTTGAAGGCATACAGGGGCGGCCCCGCTGGCAGGTCTGTGGGCATTTTCGCGGGGTCGGGGTCCAAGCCCACGCAGAGCAGGCTGCCGCTGCTGTGCTGCGCTCGGGCGAGCCGGTCGGCGAAGATCTCGGACATGCCGGCATCATAGCGAGGAGCGGCCCAGGATGGCGAGCGAGAATGGGTTTAGGGAGTATGCTTGGCGGCTACCGTGAGAACAGCATTGTCCAGCAAACTTCGTACAGGGCCGCGTTTGGTACTGCAGCCGGCGAGCCGTCGCGCGGCCCGGCACACCAGCACGAGCGCCCTGAAGCGATTCTTTGCGATTGCCGATGCCTGGGAGCTTTCGCCGCTGCAGCAGTGCCGGCTGCTCAAAATCCCCTCTCCGCAGGTGCTGGAGCGCTACCGGCTGGGCCAGGCGCCGCGTCTTTCGGCGTCGCAACAGGAGCGCGCGGCGCTGATCGCCAACATCCAGTACTCGTTGACGGCCGGCACCGGCGTCAAGGATCGAGCTTGGGCCTGGGTGCACGCGCCGCGCGAGGCGCCGCCGTTTGCGGGCGACAGTCCGCTTTACTTTATGTTGGAAAACGGCCTGCCGGCATTGCGGGAAGTGGCTCGGCTGCTGGTCCGCGAAAGCGAACCGCGCTAGGAAACGCTATACTAGCGGGCTATTCCGATGCGAATGTGGCGGAATTGGTAGACGCGCCAGACTTAGGATCTGGTGGGGTAACCCGTGCGAGTTCGAGTCTCGCCTTTCGCACCACAGCACAGCTTAAAAACCGAAGGATTGACATGCAGGTTTCCGTCGAGAGTATCAGCAAACTAGAGCGCCGCATGCAAGTGCAGGTGCCGGCCGAACGCGTCACCCAGGAGATCGCCGCGCGTTTGAAGAAACTGAGCCGCACGGCGCGCCTCAACGGCTTTCGGCCGGGCAAGGCGCCGCTCACCGTGATCCGTCAGCAGTTCGGGGTGCAAGTTCACCGCGAAGTGATCGGCGAGTTGCTGCAGTCGAGCTTCGCCGAGGCGGTGACGGAGCGGCAGCTATCGCCGGCGGGTAGCCCGCGCATCGAGCCGCAGAGCATCGACGAAGGGCAGGACCTTAAATATGTCGCGACGTTTGAGGTTTTCCCCGAGGTGGCGCTGCAGCCCATCGAGTCGCTCGAGCTCGAGCGCATCACGGCGCAGGTGACCGAGAGCGATATCGACGCCATGATCGAGCGGCTGCGCAAGCAGCAATTGAAATTCTCGCCGGTGGAACGTGCAGCGGCGGCCGGCGACAAGGTGACCATCGATTTTTCGGGCACCATCGACGGCGCGGAGTTCGCCGGCGGCAAGGGCGCGAATGTCGCGATCGTGATCGGCGAGGGGCGGATGCTGCCGCAACTCGAACAAGGATTGATCGGCGCCGCACCGGGTGAACATCGCGACATCAGCGTGAACTTCCCCGCGGACTACCGCGCCACGGAACTGGCGGGCAAGCTTGCGGTCTTCGGCACGGAGGTCAAGACGGTCGAGGAGCCGGCCCTGCCCGAACTCGATGAAGAATTCTGCAAGTCGTTTGGCGTCACCGAGGGCGGAATCCCGAGGCTGCGCGAGGACGTGGCGGCGAACATGCGCCGTGAGCTCGAGCAGAATCTGCGCGCCCGCAACAAAACCGCGGTCATGGAGAAGCTCTACCGAGCCAATCCGATCGACGTTCCCAACGCCCTGCTCGAGTCGCAGATCCAGGACATGCAGATCGAGGCCATGCGGCGCGCCGGCGCGAAAGACGCATCGCAGGCGCCGCCGCGCGAGCCGCTGGTGGAACCCGCGCGTCGCCGGGTCGCTCTTGGACTACTGTTCAACGACTTGATTCGCCGCGAAAAGTTGGTGGCGGATCCGAAGCGCACCAATGAGCGCTTGGACGAAATGGTGAGCGCGTACGGCGATGCGGCGGCGATGAAGCGCGCCTATCAGCAAAACGCCGACGCCATGCGCCAGGTGGAGAGTCTCGCACTTGAGGACCAGGTCGTGGATTGGATTCTCGCGCATGCTAAGGTGCGCGAGACGGAGTCGACTTTCAAGGAGTTGATGAATTTCGAAGGATGACCTTCAGCGGCACATCCCTTGAAATGGCGCGAATAGGTCCTCACTCAACGGTTCTGGCAGCTTTAGTTACAAAGGGCAGGCATTCATGACGACGCGCGCACTGAATTTGGTTCCGATGGTGGTCGAGCAAACCGCCCGCGGCGAGCGGGCTTACGACATCTATTCGCGGCTGCTCAAGGAGCGCCTGATTTTCATCGTCGGGCCGGTCGAGGACTACATGGCGAATCTGATCGTGGCTCAGCTCCTGTTCCTCGAGTCGGAAAACCCTGAAAAGGACATCGCACTCTACATCAACTCGCCCGGCGGCTCGGTGAGCGCGGGCCTCGCCATTTACGACACCATGCAGTTCATCAAGCCGGACGTGAGCACCATTTGCGTCGGATTGGCGGCCTCGATGGGCGCGGTCTTGCTGGCGGGCGGCGCCAAGGGCAAGCGCTACTGCCTGCCGAATTCGAAAATCATGATCCACCAGCCGTCGGCCGGCTTTCAGGGCCAGGCCTCGGACATCGACATCCATGCCCGCGACGTCATGGAGACCAAGGAACGCCTGAACGGGATATTGGCCAAGCACACGGGCCAAATCAGTCGAACGCATCAAGCAGGACAGCGACCGGGACAACTTCATGACCGCGGAAACCGCCCGGGCGTACGGTTTGGTCGATTCCATGCTCGAGAAACGCATCGAGATCCCCGCAAAGGCCTGATGAGGCCAAGTTACCTTTGCCGGCTACAGTCCGGACTCCGGTCACATGCTGCAAGACCCTACCTTTGCGTGCGGTCGGCCCGGTGCTATATAGTCGGTACTGTAGCTGCTTTCGCCGTGGATTCTCGGCGGGCGCGGCCAATTTGAGGACAGCATGAGCGAAGATTCGCGCGGCAAACATGATGACGGCAAGCTCCTGTACTGCTCTTTTTGTGGAAAGAGCCAACACGAGGTTCGAAAACTCATCGCCGGTCCCTCAGTATTCGTCTGCGACGAGTGCGTGGAGCTGTGCAACGACATAATCCGGGAAGAGCTCGAGGAGCGCGCCGAACGCACCCGCGACAAGCTGCCCAAGCCGCAAGAGATCAAGAAAGTCCTCGATGAATATGTCATCGGTCAGGAACGCGCCAAGCGGGTCCTGTCGGTGGCGGTATACAACCATTACAAGCGGCTGCAGACCCGCGGCGCCGAAGGCGTGCGCTCGCGCGATGAAGTCGAGCTCGCCAAGAGCAATATCCTTTTGATCGGCCCCACCGGGTCCGGCAAGACGCTGCTCGCCGAGACGCTGGCGCGATTGCTCAACGTCCCCTTCACCATCGCCGATGCCACGACGCTCACCGAGGCCGGCTACGTCGGCGAGGACGTCGAAAACATCATCCAGAAGCTGTTGCAGAAATGCGATTACGATGTGGAGAAGGCGCAGACCGGCATCGTCTACATCGACGAAATCGACAAGATTTCGCGCAAATCCGACAACCCGTCGATCACCCGCGACGTCTCGGGCGAAGGCGTACAGCAGGCGCTCCTGAAGCTCATCGAAGGCACGATCGCCTCGGTGCCGCCGCAGGGCGGGCGCAAACATCCGCAGCAGGAATTCCTGCAGGTGGACACGACCAATATTCTGTTCATCTGCGGCGGCGCGTTCGCGGGTCTGGAAAAGATCATCATGAACCGCACGCACAAGAGCGGCATCGGTTTCGTCGCCGAAGTGCGCGAGCAGAACGCGCGCCCGCACGGCAACGACGTCTTCCACGACACCGAGCCCGAGGATTTGATCAAGTACGGCCTGATTCCGGAATTCGTCGGCCGCCTGCCGGTGGTCGCGACCCTGGAGGAGCTGGACGAGGACGCGCTGATCTCGATCTTGATGCAGCCGAAGAATGCTCTGACCAAGCAGTACCGCAAACTGTTCGACATGGAGGGCGTGGAATTGGATTTCCGCGAGGACGCGCTGCGGTCGGTGGCGCGCAAGGCGATGCAGCGCAAGACCGGCGCGCGGGGCCTGCGCACCATTCTCGAGAACGTGCTGCTCGACACCATGTACGACCTGCCGTCATTGCGGAATGTTCAGAAAGTCGTGGTCGACGAGCAGGTGATCGAAGGCCACAATAAACCCTATATTGTCCACCGGACCGACGAGACGCGTCTGGTGGCTCCGGTTGAGGAACAGCGGCGGCCCACAGGCTCAGACCATCTCTGAGCCCATTGAAACTCATTGCAGGCGGCCGCATGTAGTTCGGTGTTGATTGACGCACATGCCACAAATGGAAGGCTAGCCTAGTGAGCGACGAACCCGTTATCGATGTCCCTGAAGAAACCGCGCCCGCCCTGAGCGGCATGCCGGTACTGCCGCTGCGCGACGTGGTGGTGTATCCCGCACATGGTGATTCCGCTGTTCGTCGGGCGGGAGAAATCCATCGTCGCGCTCGACCTCGCCATGAAGTCCGACAAGCGGATTCTTCTGGTCGCCCAAAAGCAGGCCGACGTCGACGATCCCAAGGCTGAGGATCTGTATCGCGTCGGCACCGTGGCGACCATCCTGCAGCTGCTGAAGCTGCCGGACGGCACCGTCAAGGTGCTGGTGGAGGGCGTCGACCGCGCCAGCATCGAAAAGCTGGTGGAGGGCGATTTCTTTTCCGCGGAAGTGACCGCGTTGCCCGATGTCGAACGCTATGAAGAGCGCGAGATGGACGTGCTGACGCGCTCCGTGATCACGCAGTTCGAGCAATATGTCAAGTTGAACAAGAAGGTGCCGCCCGAGATCCTGACTTCGCTGGCGGGCATCGAGCAGGCGGGGCGCCTGGCGGACACCGTCGCCGCCCACATGTCCTTGAAGCTCTCCGAGAAACAAAGGGTTCTCGAAATCCCGGATGTGCGCAAGCGCCTCGAGCACATGCTCGCCGTCATCGAAGGCGAGATGGACGTACTGCAGATCGAGAAGCGCATTCGCGGCCGCGTCAAGCAGCAAATGGAGAAGAGCCAGCGCGAGTACTACCTGAACGAGCAGATGAAGGCCATTCAGAAGGAACTCGGCGAACTCGACGACGCGCCGAACGAAATCGGCGAGCTGGAAAAGCGCATCAAGGCCGCGGGCATGCCGAAGGAAGCACGCGAGAAGGCGAATTCCGAGCTTGCCAAGCTCAAGCTCATGTCGCCCATGTCGGCCGAGGCCACCGTGGTGCGCAACTACGTCGATTGGCTGGTGAAATCGCCGTGGAAGAAGCGCAGCAAGGTGCACCTCGACATCACGGCCGCGGAGAAGGTGCTCGAGGCCGATCACTATGGCCTCGAGAAAGTCAAAGAGCGCATCGTCGAATACCTGGCCGTGCAGCAGCGCGTCAAGAACCTGCGCGGCCCGATCTTGTGCTTGGTCGGCCCCCCGGGCGTCGGCAAGACCTCGCTGGGTCAGAGCGTGGCGCGCTCCACCAATCGCAAGTTCGTGCGCATGTCCTTGGGCGGCGTGCGCGATGAAGCCGAGATCCGCGGCCATCGGCGCACCTACATCGGCTCGATGCCGGGCAAGATCATCCAGAATCTCGCCAAGTGCGGCGTGCGCAATCCTCTGTTCCTGCTCGACGAAATCGACAAGATGTCGACGGACTTTCGCGGCGACCCATCTTCGGCGCTGCTCGAAGTCCTCGATCCCGAGCAGAACAGCACGTTCAACGATCACTACCTGGAGGTCGATTTCGACCTGTCCGAGGTGATGTTCGTGTGCACGGCCAACAGCCTGAATATTCCCGCGCCGCTGCTCGATCGTATGGAAGTGATCCGCCTGCCGGGCTACACCGAGGACGAAAAGAGCAACATCGCGCGCCGCTATCTCTTGCCGAAGCAGATCAAACAAAACGGCTTGAAACCCGACGAACTGGCGGTGTCGGACGGCGCCATCCAGGACATGATTCGCTTCTATACGCGCGAAGCCGGGGTGCGCAACCTCGAGCGCGAGCTGTCGAAGATCGGACGCAAGTCGGTCAAGCAATTGCTGCTCGCACCGGCCGAGAAGAGCGTGACCGTTGATTCCAACAATCTGGACAAGTATCTGGGCGTGCGTCGCTTCCGCTACGGCAAGGCCGAGGAGAGCAATCGCATCGGTCAAGTGGTCGGGTTGGCGTGGACCGAGGTCGGGGGCGAGCTCCTGACCATCGAGGCCGCGGTGGTGGCGGGCAAGGGCAAGCTCACGCACACCGGCCAGCTCGGCGAAGTGATGCAGGAGTCGATTCAAGCCGCGATGACCGTGGTGCGAAGCCGCTCCGCCATGCTTGGGCTCGACGTGGATTTCTATCAAAAGGCCGATGTGCACATTCATGTGCCCGAAGGCGCGACGCCCAAGGATGGACCGAGCGCGGGCGTGGGCATGTGCACCTCGCTGATTTCCGCGCTCACCAAGATTCCGGTGCGCTCGGATGTGGCGATGACCGGCGAAATCACGCTGCGCGGCGAAGTTCTCCCCATCGGCGGATTGAAGGAGAAATTGCTGGCGGCGCACCGCGGCGGAATCACCACCGTGCTGATCCCCGATGAAAACACCAAGGACCTGGCGGAGATTGCGGACAATATCAAGGAGAAGCTCGACATCCGGCCGGTGAAGTGGATCGACGAAGTGCTGCAGGTGGCGTTGACCCACATGCCGGTACCGTTGCCGGCGGCGGAGACAAAGGCGCCGGAAGCCATCGCGGGCGACAAGCGCCGGCGCAAGCCGCCGCGCGTCAAAACGCAGGTCCGGGCGCACTAAAGGTCTAGCCAAGCGGTATTCCCTCGCGTAGACTTCCGCGCCTCTTCCAGTGGGTGCTTAGCTCAGCTGGTAGAGCATCGCCTTTACACGGCGAGGGTCGGGGGTTCGATCCCCTCAGCACCCACCAACAGCGGAGTGGTAGTTCAGCTGGTTAGAATACCGGCCTGTCACGCCGGGGGTCGCGGGTTCGAGTCCCGTCCACTCCGCCATTTCCTTAAAGGTCCGCGCGAGCCATTTGGCCGCGCCTTAAGGTTGAGAGGTTGGGATGCTGCAAACGATACACGACAAATTGAAGGGTTGGCTGGCCGGTGTGGTGCTGGGCGCCATCGGCTTGGTGTTCGTGTTCTGGGGAATCAATTGGACCCTGACGGCGCCGACCTATGCCGCCAAAGTGAACGGCAGCGAGGTCTCGGCCAACGAAGTCAGGCAGTCCTATCAGCAGCAGCTGGCGCAGATCGAGCGGCAGACCAATGGGTCGGTCAGCGAAGCGCAGCGCGGCGACATCAAAAAGCGAGTGCTCGATCAATACGTGAACAGCGAGGCGCTGCTCACCCGCGCCGATGCGCTCGGCTACCGAGTCAGCGACGCGGAGATATTGCAGGCTGAGTGTCGAGATTCCTGCATTTCAAGTCGACGGCAAGTGCGACATGGCCCATGCGGTCGCGGTGTTGCGGGCGCAGGGACGTTCGCCGCTCGAGATCGAAGAGCTGTTCAAGCGCGACGTGAAGCTGCGGCAGTTGAATTCGGCGCTCAGCTTATCGAGCTTCGCGACCGCGACTGAAATGAAGCAAATCCGCGCGCTGACGAAGCAGCAGCGCGAAATCAGCTGGGTCGTGCTGTCGGCGGAGAAGTATGCGAACCAAGCGACTCCCGACGAGGCGGCACTCAAGACTTATTACGATGCGCACAAATTCGAGTACATGACCCCCGAGACGGTGGATCTGCACTATGTGGAAATCAGTTTGAGTGCGATCGCCGCGAAGGTGACCGTCGA
The DNA here is from genome assembly GCA_963818075.1 of uncultured Gammaproteobacteria bacterium. GTDB lineage: Bacteria > Pseudomonadota > Gammaproteobacteria > Steroidobacterales > Steroidobacteraceae > Bog-1198. The sequence continues at coordinate 383,208 of CAWFQX010000004.1, forward strand.
CGATGCGCAGCTCAAAACCTATTACGACGAACAGAAGGCGAAGACCCCGGAGCGTTTCGCGCAAGCGGAGCAGCGCCGGGTCAGCCACATTTTGTTGACGGTCGCGGATCCGAAGGACGATGCGGCGGTCAAGGCCAAAGCCGAAGCGGTCTTGAAGCGCGCCCAAGCCGGTGAGGATTTCGCGAAATTGGCCAAGGAGTTCTCCCAGGACCCTGGGTCCGCGGGCCAGGGCGGCGATCTGGGATGGTCCGAGCGCAAGGTATGGGTGGCGCCGTTCGCCGATGCCGCCTACAGCATGAAGGTCGATGAGATCCGCGGACCGGTGAAGACGCAGTTCGGGTATCACATTCTCAAACTGGCCGGGATTCAACCGGCAACCGTCAAATCCTTCGAGCAGAGCAAGGCGGAGATGGAAACCGAATACCGGCGCAACGAAGCCGAGCGGCTGTTCAACAGCGCGCAAGATCAGCTGGCGGATGCCGCGCTGCAAAATACGACTGACATCGACGTGGTGGCCCGCAAAGCCGGCCTGACCGTTCTCGACATACCGAACTTCAGCCGCATCGACGGCGGGGGAGCCCTGGGCAAGGCGCCCGCGGTGATCGAGGCGGCGTTCAGCCAGGATGTGCTCGATGGCCGGTTGAGTCAGATCGTGGAAGTGGAGAAGGGCCGCGGTGTGGTGATGCGCGCCACGGATCACAAACTGCCGCAGCAGAAGCCGCTGGAGGCGGTGCGCACCGACGTCGTGGCCGCGTGGAAGAAGCAGCGCGGCGCCGAACTCGCCGCCGCCGCGGCGGCGGACGCGGTCAAGCGCCTCGACGCGGGCGAGTCCTGGGATGCGGTGGCCAAGAGCCTCAACGTCACGGTGTCGCCGCCCAAGTTCGTATCCCGGCAGGACCCCGGCGTACCGATGGAGGTTCGCGTCCAGGTGTTCGGTCAACTGAAACCTCAGGGCAAACCACTGTATGGCGATGCGCGGCTCGCCAACGGGGACTCTTCAGTCATTGCCTTGAGCGCGGTGCGCGAGGAAACGGGCGCACCCGCGGGCGATCAGAAACAGCAGGATGATGAATTGCGGCGGCAGTTTGCCGGCCAGATCGCCGCGAACGAGGCGCAGAGCTATGCGGCGGGCGCCCGCGCCGATGCCAAGGTGATCCTGAATCCGCAGGCAATCGACTAGTTGACCGAGCTGCTGCACCATTTTTCGGACTGGTATCTCGCAACCTTAAGCCAGGGCGGATATTGGTTGATCGCAGGCCTGATGGCGCTGGAAAGCACCATCGTGCCGATCCCGAGCGAGGTCATCATTCCGCCCGCCGCCTACCTCGCGCACACCCAGGGGCAGTTTTCCTTCGCGGGCGTGGTGCTCGCCGGAACGGCGGGCTCGTTCGTCGGGGCATGCGTAATGTATTGGGCGTCCCGACTCTTGGGTCATCCCCTGATCGTGCGCCTGGGGCGCTATGTCGGACTCGGGCAGGCGAAACTGGATCTGGCGGAGCGCTGGTGCACCCGCCATGGCCCGCCCGGCGTGTTCTTCGCGCGGTTGCTGCCGGTGATCCGCCATCTGATCGGCATCCCCGCCGGCATTCTGCGGATGAGCTTTCGCCGCTACGCGATGGCCACGTTGGGCGGTTCCTTCATTTGGTGCGGCGTGCTGGCATGGTTGGGCACGGCGGTGGGACAGCACCCTGAACTGCTGACGGGCTCGCTGCACCGCTTCTTCGCGCTGGTTTTGGCGGTGGCGGCAGTCCTCGCGGCACTCTACTACGGCTTCGTACATCGGCTGTCGGCGCGCTGACGGGCGTTCGACACGCGCTCCGGACACGTGTAAAGTACACGTGTACCGCAGGAGGGTGTCATGCGTGATCCTCTATTCAACCCCAAGGCTCCCAAACAGACAGTCAGCATCACTCTGAATTCCGACCTCTACGCGAAAGCGAAGAGTGCCGGCATCAATGCCTCGAAGGTGGCGGAGCAGGCACTCGCCTCGAGGTACGCAGAGCTGCAGTCAGAGGCGATCAGAGCCGAACTACAGCGTGGATTGTCCGCCGTGGAGAATTACGCGGACCAACATGGATCGTTCGCGGATCTGGTGCGTGAGCACTATGAGAGCGACGATGGCGCAGTTTGATGTGTTCCCGAATCCTATCGCCTCGGGTCGGCGCGCATACCCCTTCGTAGTCGCGTTGCAGTCCGACTTCGCGCAATACGCGAGTCAGCAAATTGTCGCGCCGCTGGTGCCGCTGGACCTCATTCCGAAGGTGGTCAGCCGCCTGACGCCCATCGTTGCGCTCGACGGCGCCGAGCACATCGTTCTAATACCGGCGCTGACGGGCATGCAGACGCGCGATTTGAAGGAACGCTCCGGCTCCGTCGCGGCCGCGCGAAGCGAACTGCTGGCCGCGATCGACTATCTTTTTTTTGGCGTTTGAGGAGCCGAATAACCCCGCACCTGGGAAGCTTGACGGTCGCCAATTATGTGATACAACTATGTATCACATATGAAAACAACCACGACAATTCGGGATCTGCGCAACCACTTCCCGAAGGTGAGAAAATTGGTCGAGTCCGAAGGTGAGGTTGTCCTTACCGAGAGAGGTAAGCCGCGGTATCGGTTGTCGCTGTACACGCCCGAACGGACGGAAGCGCCTCCGTTCGTTGATTTCTGGGCTCGGCTAATCGCTTATCAACCTGAACCGATCACGGAAGCCCAGGCGCGTGCGCTACACGAGGAAAATCGTGGCGACCGCTGACAAGATATATGCCGATCCCAGCGCACTTCTCAAGCTTTACTTGAACGAGCCCGAATCCCGAGCCATGGCGACGTGGCGCGGAAACATTCGAGCCCCCCTGTGGGTAACGCATCATGGGCGCTTGGAGCTGATCAACGGGATCGGGCTGGCCGCTCATCGCAGGATTGTCACTGAAGGGGTCCATGATGCGGCGCTCGCGGCTCTGGATCATGACTTTGCGCAAGGCATGTATCTGCAAGCGGATCTCTTGTGGCGTGCAACTCTAGAGCGCGCGAGCGACATCAGTCGTGAATTCACGCGCATAATTGGCTGTCGTTCGCTCGACGTTTTGCACGTCGCGAGCGCCCTGGAATTGGGCCTGCGGTCATTTGTGACTTTCGATGCTCGACAGAAGCAGCTCGCGCGCGCGGTCAAATTAAAGCTGGTTGTTCCCGCCTGAGACCGCTCGAGTCCGAACACCCGTCGATCGACCCTTACGTTGCTCGGCCGGCCGCCGGCACCGGCGCTCCCGCCGGGAACTTCGCGAATATCGCTGCGGTAGCGGCGTTGATCTTCTCCACCGCGTTCGGGCCGCTCAGCTCGGAGACGCTTTGGCTGACCGATGCATGCCACATGGGGGTGCGCGATTTGGCATCGAACACGTCCACTGCGATGCGGGTTTCATCCTGAACCAGGGGACCGTCCCAGCCCCAGCCGCCATAGAGTCCGCCGCGGCGACCCCAGCCATAGCCCCAGCCCCCGCCAAAGCCGGCGTAGTAGTCGTTGAACACTTGGCGCGAGCCCATGGCGTAGCCGACGACGCACTCCGCCGCATTGCGATCAGCAGGTTGGATACCCTTGGCCGCAAGATTCGCCGCGATTGCCCCGCGCAAGCGGTCGGCATTCAACGGATTCGCATAGGCCGCGGGTTGATCGGCATTGGCGACGTGTTCATTCGCGAACGCGTAGGTATGGCAGTTGACCACCGAATAGGCGGGATTCATGTCCGTTCTGACCGCGAGGCCGCTGCACGCCGCGAGGGCAATCAGACTGGCCGCGGCAGCGATAGTTGCGATTGCCTTATTTAACATAACTCAATCCTCTCCTCGACGATGCCACAACATGACTTTACCGTAACGCTGATCTTGACGGTCGGTTGACAGGCATCGGGGGGTGTCAGGCGCCGTCGCTGTCCGAGGGAAAACTCATGCCCACGCTGTGGAATCCGCCGTCCACATACAGCACCTCGCCGCTGATGCCGGCGGCGAGATCCGAACACAGGAAGGCCGCCGCGTTGCCGACATCCTCGATGGTTACGTTGCGTCGGATGGGGGCGGTGGCCGCCACATGCGCTGAGCATCTTGCGCAGGCCCGGGATGCCGGCCGCGGACAGCGTCTTGATGGGTCCAGCGGAAATGGCGTTGACGCGGATGCCCTGCTGCCCTAAGTCGGCGGCGAGGAAGCGCACATTGGCTTCGAGGCTGGCCTTGGCCAGCCCCATCACGTTGTAGCCGGGGATGGAGCGCACCGCGCCCAGGTAGCTCAAGGACACCATCGAGCCGGCGCGGCCCTGCATGAAGGGCAGCGAGGCGCGCGCCAGCGCCGTGAAGCTATAGCTGGAAATGTCGTGCGCAACGCGAAAGCCCTCGCGCGTGGTGGCATCGACGAAATCGCCGGTGAGCGCCTCGCGCGGCGCGAAGGCGACGGCATGGACCAGAATGTCGAAGGCATCCCAGCGGGACTTGAGCTGCGCGAAGCCCTGCGCAATCTCCTCGTCGGAGGCCACATCCATGACGAAGGTGATATCCGAGCCCAACTGCTTGGCAAGCGGCACGACGCGGTCCGTCATGCGCTCGATGTGCGCAAAGGCGAGTTCCGCGCCTTGCGCGTGCATGGCCTGCGCGATGCCCCAGGCGATGGAGCGGTCGGTGGCAAGCCCGACGATCAGCGCGCGTTTGCCGCTCAAAAAACCCATTTTTATCTCTAACCTTGCTGCCGGTTCGCGTCGACGTACATGACCAGCCGCTGTCCGGCTCTGATCTGATGATGCTGGTTCAGGCCGTTCCAAGCTCTTGAGCTGGGGCACCGACACCTGAAATTGGTGCGAAATGCTGTAAACGGTGTCGCCGCGGCGCACGGTATAGAGCACACGCCGCCCCGACACCGACTCCCTCATCGCGATAGCGCCGGGCGCTCGCCTTGATGACCAGCCGCTGGCCCTTCACCAGCGCGTCCGCCGCACCCAGGTTATTCAGGCGCGCCAGGGTGCTCACAGGCATGCCGTGGCGGCGCGCGATGCTGGACAAGGTCTCACCCGCCCGCACGCGATAGACGATCTGATGCTGTTTGCGACCGCCCAAATCCGGCCGGTCAACTCGCGCTGCTGCGAGCAGCACCTTGTCGGGCAATTCGCCGCTGATCTGCGGAATCTTCAGAGAGTCCCCCGCTGTCACCTTGCCGCCTTTCAGATCGTTGACCTTGGTGATGACCGCCACCGACGTCCCATACTGCTTGGCAATCATCGCCAGCGTTTCGCGCCGTTCCACTTCGTGCACGGCGAAGCGCACGCGCTCCTCGGGTGTCAGGGTCTGCAGCGCCGCCTCGAATCCATCCGCATTGTCGATCGGCACCAGCATGCGGTGCGGCCCCTCGGGGTCGGTCGCCCAGCGGTTATAGCCCGGATTTAGGGCGACCAGTTCATCGTAGCTGGTGCCCGCCAGCTGCGCGGCGATCTTCAGGTCGATCTGCGAATTGGTATCGATGACGGCGAAGTAAGGTTCATTCGGGATCACCGCGAATTCCAGGCCGTAGCGCTCGGGTTCGGCCATCAGGCGCTTCATCGCCAAGCAGCTTCGGCACGTAGGCGCGGGTTTCGGCCGGCAATTTCAAGTGCCAGAAGTCGGCGGGCTTGCCGTGCGCGCGGTTGTAGTCCAATTCGCGCTGCACCGTATTCTCGCCGACATTGTAGGCGGCGATCGCCAGCAGCCAGTCGCCGTCGAATTGATCGTGCAGCGCCTGCAGATAGTCGAGCGCCGCGCGGGTCGATTCGATCACATCGCGCCGGCCGTCGTACCACCAGTTCTGTTTCAAGCCGAAGCGCCCGCCGGTATCCGGAATGAACTGCCACAGTCCCGCGGCGCGGCTCGCCGAATATGCGAACGGTTCGTACGCGCTTTCCACCACCGGCAGCAGCGCGAATTCCAGCGGCATGCCGCGCGCCTCGACCTCGGTGACGATGTGGTACATGTAGCGCTGGCCGCGCTGGAATACTCGCTCGAGATAGTCCGGGTTGTGTTCGAACCAGGCGAGCTGCGGTATCGATCGCGGGCTCCTGCACCTCATCGAAGGCGAAGCCGGCGCGCATGCGGTCGAACAGATCGTCGTAGTCCTCGCCGTTGTGATGCTGCCATTCGCGCGGCATGGTGAGCGAGGGGGTCGTGCCGGCGGAGGCGGCGGGCGGGCGCAACGGCCGTTTCCGGACCGTGGGCTCGGCTGGTATCACGATTGGTTCGCGCACGGGGGGCGCGGCCGGCTGATGGGCGCAGGCGCCGAGCAGGCCAAGGCCGCGGTGAAGAACAGTGTTCGGGAGATGAGTGCTCATACGGGGTTCCGGCTAGCGGAACTGATCCTTCCAGGCGCGCAACACGCCGAATACCTCGGCCGGATCCTTGAGCGGACTTGCCGGCGTGAGCCTCGGCGGCCGCTACGCACGGCCGGGTTCATCGCAGCGCAAAAACGGATTGACCTGGATCTCCAAGCCCAAGGTCGAGGGCAGAGTCGGGCTGCCCGCCGCGCGCATGCGATTGCACGCTGTCCTGGTACTCGAGCGCGGCAATGTTGGCCGGATCGACCGTCAAGGCGAAGCGCAGGTTGGCGGCGGTGTATTCGTGGCCGCAAAATACGCGCGTCTCCGGCGGCAAGTTCCGGAGCTGGTTCAACGAAGCATTCATCTGCTTAGGGGTTACCCTCGAACATTCGGCCGCAGCCTGCGCTGAACAGCGTATCGCCGCAAAAAAGCGCGCCATGCCCCCAAAATGCGATGTGGCTTACGGTATGCCCGGGAACCTGCAAAATCTCGAAGGAAAGTCCCAACTCCGGCAAGTCGCAGCGCTCGCCGTCGCGGACGGTGCGGGTGCGCATGCGCAATGCGCGTATCGTCCGGCCCGATCACCGGGCACCGCGCCGATGGCGCAGCAGCTCCGGGACGCCGCCGATATGATCGGGATGATGGTGAGTCAGTAAAATGGCGGCTAAGCTTGCGCCGCTGCGCTGCAAGCTCGGCGATCACGGGTGCCGCGTCGCCCGGGTCGACCGCGACGACCTGGGCCGGGTGCCGGCGGCGACTCGATCAGCCAGATATAGTTATCGGAGAATGCGCGCACCGGGCGCACGTTAAGATGCGAGGTATGGATTGACATTTTGCGGCGTATTTAACCTGTAACATTCGAACTTCGCTAGTATTTTCATGAAGGAGCCGTGGTTGGAATCAGGTGCGCGAAACAGCTCCGATCGATTGGTTCGAGGGCCCGCTCGGGCGCGCGCGTGCTGCGCGAAGAGGCGGCGCTGGCGCCGCTGGCGCTCGATGACGTGTTCGGCTTCGAGCTGCTGCAAGTCGGCGCCTGGGGACCGGCGCGCCATCTGCTGGACGGCGCGCGCACCCAGCACACGACGCTGGTGGCGCCCGAAACTGAGCCCGGGCGTCACGCTGTGCGCGCCGCTCGATTCGCTGCCGTTCCGATCCGATTCCATCGACGCGATTTTCCTGCCGCATACCCTCGAGCTGGTCGAGGATCCCTATGCGGTGCTGCGCGAGGCCGAGCGGGTGCTGATCGCGGAGGGCTGCCTGATGATTTGCGGCTTCAATCCTTTCAGCGGCTGGGGCGCGCGGCGCGCCTTCGCCCAGTACTGTCGGGCGGCCGGCATTTCCGCCGCAGACACAGCGCATGCTCTCCGAGCGGCGCCTGCGCGATTGGGTGGCGCTGCTCGGGTTCGATGTCGACAGCGTCTATGGCTATCTCGGGCTGTTGCCGATCAAGGGCCGGTTGCCCGGCGCCGACGCCCGGCCGCGCGCGTCGTGGACGGCGGGTGCCTACTTGCTCAAGGCGCGCAAGCGCGTGCCGACCATGACGCTGGTGCGGCCGCGGCGGCGGGTGCGCCAGCGCGTCCTGGTCGGCGCCGCGGAGCCCACCACGAAAGTGCGGTCCATGACGGCAGTCGAGATCTTCACCGACGGCGCGTGCCGCGGCAATCCGGGTCCCGGCGGCTGGGCGGCGTTGCTGGTCGCCGGCAAGGAGCGCAAGGAGGTATCGGGCGCCGAAGCGGCGACCACCAACAATCGCATGGAACTGATGGCGGCCATCGGCGGCTTGGGCGCGCTGAAGCGGCGCTGCGCGGTGAAGCTGTACACCGACTCGAAGTACGTGCTGCAAGGCATCACCGAGTGGCTGCCGAATTGGAAGGCGCGCGGCTGGCGCACGGCGGCGCGCGCAGCCCGTCAAGAATCAGGATTTGTGGGAACTGTTGGACGCCGCCGTCGCGGCGCAGGACATCGAATGGCATTGGGTCAAAGGGCATTCGGGACATGAAGGCAATGAATACGTGGATCAACTCGCCAATGTCGCCATCGACCGCCTGCTGGCGGCGCGGTAGCTCTTAGACGATGCGCCAAATCGTTCTCGATACGGAAACCACCGGCCTCGAAGTCGAGCAGCAGCACCGGATCATCGAAATCGGCTGCGTGGAGCTCTTCAATCGGCGGCTCACGGGCCGCACCTTCATCAGTACTTGAATCCGGAGCGCGACATCGACGAGGGCGCGCAGCAGGTGCACGGTTTGACGCGCGAGACGCCTGGCGAAGGAGCCGACGTTCTTCGCAGGTGCACGCGGAGTTCCTGGAGTTCATCCGCGACGCGGAACTCATCATCCACAACGCTCCGTTCGATGTGGCCTTCCTGAATGCCGAACTCGCGCGCATCGAGCTTGCGCACAAGGTCGGCGACCTGTGCCGCGTGCTCGACACCCTGGCGCTCGCGCGGCAGATGCATCCCGGCCAGCGCAACAGCCTGGACGCCTTGTGCAAGCGCTATTCGGTCGACAATTCGCATCGCGAGTATCACGGCGCGCTGCTCGACGCGCGCATTCTCGCCGAGGTGTATCTCGCCATGACCGGCGGGCAGGCCAATCTCACCTTGAGCGCCGAATCGGACACGGCGCTGCGCCCAGCGCGCGCCGCGCCGCGCCGCTGCGTTTGGACGGCGGCATTCGCATCATCGTGATCAGGCCGAGCGAGAGCGAATTGGCCGCGCACGAGCATGTGCTCGCGCTGCTCGACAAGGCGTCGGGCGGCAAAACGGTGTGGCGAAGATTGTGAAGCTGCTGGTGACCGGCGCGGCCGGTTTCATCGGATTTCACACGCGCGCGGCGGCTGCTCGAGCGCGGCGACGAGGTCGTCGGGCCTCGATAATTTGAATGCCTACTATGACCCGGCCCTCAAGGCCGCCCGCCTCGACATCCTCAGCCGCCATGCGGGCTTTCGCTTCGTCAAGGCGGATCTCGCGGACCGCGAGGCGATGGAGCGCCTGTTCGCGCGAGGAGCAATTTCAACGCGTGGTGCATCTGGCGGCGCAGGCCGGCGTGCGCTATTCCATCGACAATCCGCATGTCTACGTGCAAAGCAATATCGGCGGTTTTCTGCACGTCATCGAGGGGTGCCGGCATCACGCCGTCGAGCATCTGGTGTATGCCTCCACCAGCTCGGTGTACGGCGCGAATACGCGCATGCCGTTCTCGGAGGAGCAGAACGTCGACCATCCGCTCACCTTGTATGCGGCCACCAAGAAAGCCAACGAATTGATGGCGCACAGCTACTCGTCGCTGTACGGCTTGCCGACCACCGGGCTGCGCTTCTTCACGGTATACGGCCCGTGGGGCCGGCCCGATATGGCGCTGTTTCTGTTCACCAAGAACATCCTGGCCGGCCTGCCCATCGATGTGTTCAACGGCGGCCAACATCAGCGGGATTTCACCTATATCGACGATATCGTCCAGGGCGTCGTCGCGCGCCGTGGATCAGGTGGCGACGGCCTGATCCCAACTGGGATTCCGATGGCGCCCGATCCCAGCCACGAGCTCGCCCCTTATAGAATTTACAATATCGGCAATCAAAAGCCGGTGGCGCTGCTGCGCTACATCGAGGTGCTCGAACAATGCTTGGGCAGGCGTGCGCAAAAGAATCTGTTACCGATGCAGCCCGGCGATTTACCTGACACCTGGGCCGATGTCGAGGCGCTGGCGCGCGACGTGGGCTACCGGCCGCGCACCGATTTGGAAACGGGTGTGAAGCGGTTCGTCGAATGGTATCTTGGGTATTACCACCCGATAATTTAGGAGCGTAGCTCCTGGAGTTCGTTGCTCGCCATGACACAGTTGAATTCGTCTTTGAGCGAATGGGGCGCGGTTGCCGCGCACGCGAATGAATTGGCCGGCGCGCATTTGCGCGATTTGACGGCGGCGCGACCCGCAGCGCTGGCAGAACTTCCACGTCGAGCACGATTCCTGGCTGCTCGATATTTCACGCCAGCGCATCACGCGGCAAGACCTTGCCGCTGTTGTTCGATCTGGCGCGCGCGGCGGATCTGCCAGGGCGCATCGCGGCGATGTTTCGCGGCGATCCGATCAACAGCACCGAGCAACGCGCGGTACTGCATACGGCGCTGCGCTCCGACTTCGCCGGGTCGGCGGCGGTGCAGGCGGAAGTGCACGAGCTCGCGCAAGAAACTGGTCGATTTCGTCGCCGCGGTGCGCTCGGGCAAGAAACTCGGGATCACCGGCAAGCAATTCAAGCACGTGGTGAACATCGGCATCGGCGGCTCGGACTTGGGGCCGCTGCTGGTGTGCGATGCGCTCAAAGCGGAGTGGAGCGGCGGCATCACGCCGCACTTCGTATCGAACGTGGATCGCACCCAGCTCGAGGATCTGAAGCGCAGCATCGATCCCGCGGAAACGTTGGTCATCGTGTGCTCGAAGACGTTTACGTCACTCAGGAGACGCAGGCGAATGCCAATGCGGCGCGGGCTTGGATCGTCGGCGCGCTCGGCGAGAAGTCTCCGGCGAATCACTTCGCCGCCGTATCGACCAACGCGGAAGCGATGGATGCCTTCGGCATCGCCGCCGACCATCGCTTCACCATGTGGGATTGGGTGGGCGGCCGCTATTCGGTGTGGTCGGCGATCGGCCTGATTGCCGAACTCACGCATCGGCAGCGATCGCTTCGAAGAATTCCTGAAGGGCGCGAGCGACATCGACAGGCATTTCATCGAGGCACCATTCGAGAAGAATCTGCCCGTGCTCATGGGCGTGCTCGGCGTGTGGAACCGGACTTTCCTGAAATTACCGACCCTCGCCGTGCTGCCGTACGATCAGACGACTGGCCCGCTTGCCCGCCTATCTGCAGCAACTCGAAATGGAAAGCAACGGCAAGTCGGTGAGCCTGAACGGCGCGCGCGTCGATTTCGCCACGGCGCCCATCGTCTGGGGCGAGCCGGGCTCGAACGCCCAGCATTCGTTCTTTCAGATGCTGCATCAGGGAACCCTGACCCAGGCGCTGGATTTCATCGCGCCGCTGCGCGGCTCGTGGGGAGGCACGGAAGGGCAGGATCTCGCGCTCAAGAATTGCTTCGCGCAATCGCAGGCGTTTGCGTTCGGCTACTCGCTGCAGGACGTCGAGGCCGACATGCGAAAGGGCGGGCGCCAGCGCTGCCGACATCGCCCGCATCGGCCCGCATCGGGTGCATGAGGGCAACCGGCCGAGTTCGCTGCTGATGTATCCGCAAACCACGGCGCGAGCTTTGGGAGGATTGCTGGCGTTATACGAGCACAGCGTGTTCGTGCAGGGCACGATCTGGGGCGTGAATTCCTTCGATCAATACGGCGTGGAGCTGGGCAAGAAGCTTGCCGTGGGGATCGACATGAGCGGGGCAAAGGCGCCGGCAGGGCATGGTGCGGCGGGGTTGGCGGCGCTCATCGGGTATGTCGCAAGCCATCGCTGATGCAGGGTACGCCAGGGAATTATTTCAGCTCGCGAAACTCATCGAGTGCCTGCGGATGTCCAGCGAGCATCGTTTCGATCCGCGACATACGAGAAAGTGCGGCCGTACGCAGCTCCCGCGGCGCGCTTCGGAAAGACTCATGAAGCGACACGCTGTCCTGTTCGATCAGGATGGCGGCCAGTGTCACCGCTTGCACCAGATCCTTCTCGGCTTTCGTCGGCTCCTTCGTGCGATGAGTGCTGGCGTAGAACTTGTGCCAAATCATCCTCGTCACCTGCGGCAGCTTAATGGGAATGCAGTGTCCGCCCGCGAGCATGGCCGCCTCGCGGCTGCCCTCGAGCAGATAGTCGTAGAACGGGATTGCCTGCGCATGCCATTCGAGTTCCGGTACTGCGATAATTTCACCCAGCACCCGGCCGGGAGCGAGAATGTCGACGCGCAGACCTTCTGCGCCCGGCAATTTCACAGACGTCGACGGTTTGTCGCTTGGCATGCCAGGGATTCGGACAAACGGCAGCTGAGTCGCCTGCATGCTGGATAAGAATGGGACAGTGGTCGCAAGCTTCAGCGTTTGTCGGCGCGCGAGATCGATGTCCTGCGTCCGGGCCGCCGTCGCCCTGGCACCGTACTCGTTGAGCCAGCTCATGTATGCCAGGGTGCCGACCATCACGAGACCGGCTTCGAAGATCTTGCGGTTGTGCAGTTCAACGAGAACGCTGGCCACCCCTTTGTCGGCGACTTGATAGCCGAGTTTCGAGAGCGCAGACACCTGCCTGGTCGTCCAGTCAGAGTACGCGATGCGCTGCTGCATCGTTTCGTACGCCGGTTCATTACTCGCCGGGCCCACAAATTCTTCGAAGCGTTTCTTCGGGACCCGATAGTAGGAGCGATACCAGTATGCATGGCCGGTTCCAGCGCGCTTGACGAGGGTACCTGGCGTGCCCGGCAGGAGATTACCGGCGACGTTGGCGCGCTCCTTGACCTCCGAGTACAGGGTGCGGATGCTCAGTTCGTGGAGACGGTACAGAGTACGTGTGCTTGTCATAGTACCCACTAAATCACAATTTCGGTGGGTAACGAGCTGCACTCGATGGTATTACCCACTATAATAGTATTTTAGTGGGTAATGAGATCCAAATCAAGGACGCGCCGATACCCTATAATCACCGCCCTCCAACGGACGCGGGTAAGGCGTGAAACAACGGAAAGGCATCATTTTGGCAGGCGGCGCCGGCACCCGCCTGCACCCGATCACCATGTCGCTCAGCAAACAGCTGTTGCCGGTGTACGACAAGCCGATGATTTATTATCCACTCGCGGCGCTGATGTCCGCCGGCATTCGCGATTATCTGATCATTACCACGCCGCGCGACCAAACGGCCTTCCGGGATCTCTTGGGGTCTGGAGCCCAGTGGGGGCTGTCGTTCGAGTATGTGGTCCAAGAAGTCCCCAACGGCATCGCGCAGGCGCTGATCTTCGGCGAAACGTTCCTGGACGGCGCGCCGTCGGCGCTGATTCTGGGCGACAATATCTTCTACGGCGCGAATCTCACGCCGCTGCTGATATCGGCGGCGCAGCGCGAATCCGGGGCGACCGTGTTCGGCTACTACGTGCAGGATCCGGAACGCTACGGCGTGGTGCAGTTCGATGCCGCGGGCCGCGTGACGGATCTATTGGAAAAGCCGAAGTCCCCGCCATCGAACTATGCGGTCACCGGGATTTATTTTTACGACGGTCGGGCCTCGGCTTTTGCCAAGGCGCTTGACGCCGTCGCCGCGCGGCGAGCTCGAGATCACCGACTTGAATCGCGCTTATCTCAAGATCGGTGAGCTGCACGTCGAACGACTGGGCCGCGGCACGGCTTGGCTCGATACCGGTACGCACAATTCCCTGCTCGATGCCGGCGTGTTCGTGCGCATCATCGAAGAGCGGCAGGGCTTGAAAGTCGCCTGCGTGGAGGAGATCGCCTGGCGCTCGGGGTTCATCAACGCCGATCAATTGGTGAAGCTCGCCAAGCCGCTGGAGAAAAGCGGCTACGGCGAATATCTGCTGCGCATCGTCAAGAGCAACAATTTTGAAGCACGCCGCCGCATGAAGTTCACGACGACGCCGATCGCCGATGTGGTGCTGATCGAACCTCAGGTGTTCGGCGATGCCCGCGGTTTTTTCGCCGAGACCTGGCAGGAGCAGAAATTCAAGGCCGCCGGCATCGACGCCACATTCGTGCAGGACAATCACAGCCGCTCGGTGCAATGGACGCTTGCGCGGGCTGCACTTGCAGGTCGAGCACACGCAGGGCAAGTTGGTGCGCGTGTCGCTCGGCAGCGTGTTCGATGTGGTCGTCGATTTGCGGCGCAGCAGTGCGACCTTCGGCGCCTGGTGGGGGGTGGAGCTGTCCGCGGAGAATCATCGGATGTTGTGGGTTCCGCCGGGTCTGGCGCACGGCATCTTGGTTACCTCGGAATCCGCGGATTTTCTCTACAAGTGCACCGATTTTTACAGCCCGCAGCATGAGCGGACCCTGGCCTGGGATGATCCGGCGCTTGAACATTCGCTGGCCGCTTCCCGCGGGCGTCGCGCCCAAGCTCTCGCCCAAGGATGCGCGCGGCGCGAGCTTTGCCGAGATCGAGAAGTTCGCATGAGAGTGTTGGTGCTCGGCGGTCGGCGGGCAGGTCGCGAATGCGGTGGTTGCGGCGGCACCGGCCCAGCATCAGGTGATACCGAGGACCCAAGCCGAACTCGATATCTGCGACGCGACAGCCGTCGCACGCGCCTTGGCCGACACCGGCGCCGAGTGGGTCGTGAACGGCGCGGCCTACACCGCCGTGGATCTGGCCGAGGATGAACCATCGCTCGCCGTGGCGGTCAATGACACCGCGACCGGTGTGTTGGCGGCGGCAACGGCGAGAACGGGATGTCGCCTGCTGCATCTGTCGACGGATTTCGTATTCGACGGCAAGTCCAATCGCGCGTACCTGCCGACGGATGAAGCCAATCCCTTGAGCGTCTACGGAGTGAGCAAGCTTGGCGGCGAGCGGCATGTCTTGAATGGCCCGGGGGCGGGCATCGTGTTGCGCACCGCCTGGGTATATGCCGCGGCGGGCCGGAATTTCGTGCTCACCATGCTGCGTCTGATGCGTGAGAAGGAGCAGGTGAGCGTGGTTTGCGACCAGATCGGCACACCCACCTGGGCCGGCAGCATCGCCGCCGCCATCTGGGGCCTCATCGAAGTGGACGCGCCGGGCGGCATGTATCACTGGACCGATCTCGGGGTGGCGAGTTGGTACGATTTCGCCGTCGCCATCCAAGATGAGGCGTTGGCGCGGGGACTGCTGAGCCGGGCCGTGCCCGTCACTGCCCATACCGAGCACGGCCTATCCGACGCGCGCACGGCGTCCGGCGTTCAGCGTGCTCGACACGAGTGCCACGCGAGCTCTGATCCAGGTCCCGGCGCGGCATTGGCGGCACAATTTAAGGACCATGCTGGATGAGCTTCGAACCCCGTAACCTCTTCATCACCGGCGGCGCCGGCTTCATCGGCGCCAACTTCGTGCGCCACTGGCTGGCGAACGCCCGAGCAGGGGCGGGTGGTGGTGTTCGATGCGCTGACCTATGCCGGCAATATCGACAATCTTGCGGGCCTGGACCAGGACCCGCGGTATGTTTTCGTGAAGGGCGATATCTGCGACGAAGCCACGGTGCGCGCGCTGCTGGAGCAGCATCAGATCGACACCATCGTGCATTTCGCGGCGGAATCGCATGTCGATCGGTCGATCTTGGGCCCCGATGATTTCATACGCACCAATATCGTGGGCACCCATGCGCTGCTCAAGGCGGCGAAAGCGCTGTGGGTCGACCGGAAAACCGTGCCGGCGCACCGCTTTCATCATGTGTCGACCGATGAGGTGTACGGATCCTTGGGGCCCAAGGACCCGCCGTTCCACGAGGCCACCCCCTACGCGCCCAATTCGCCGTACTCGGCCAGCAAGGCGGCGTCGGATCATCTGGTGCGGGCATACTACGAGACCTTTGGATTGCAAAGTGTCAGTCACCAATTGCTCGAACAACTATGGTCCGTACCAGTTTCCCGAGAAATTGATCCCGCTCACCATCGTCAATATCTTGCTGGGCAAGCCGTTGCCGGTGTACGGCGACGGGCTGCAGGTGCGCGACTGGCTGCATGTGGAGGATCATTGCGCGGCGATCGCGCTGGCGCTGGAACGGGCAAGCCGGGCGAGGTGTACAACATCGGCGGCAACAGCGAAACGACCAATATCGAGATCGTGCGGACGCTGTGCGGATTGGTGGACGAGTCCTTGAGCAAGCGGGCGGATCTGCGAGCGGCGTTTCCGGCCTCGCCGGCGGTCGGCGGCAAGACGAGCGGTCGATTTGATCACGCATGTGCGCGATCGGCTGGGGCACGACCGGCGCTACGCCATCAACTATACGAAGGCCAAGCGGGAGTTGGGCTACGCGCCGGCGCGCGATCTCGCCACTGGGCTTGCGGGCAACGCTTGACTGGTATTTGGCCAACACGCGCTGGTGGCAGGCGCTGTTGGGGCGGGATTATGCGGGTTGGCTGGAGAAGAATTACAAGCGGTGAACGGCTCGTCGGTTAAGCTTTGGTGCACGCTGGTCGCCTGGCGGGGTTGCCCGGAACATGACACAGGCTATGATGTGCGCCGGTAATCGGCGGCGCCAGCTGACATTGATGATTCAGAGACTCAAAGACAATGAGAGTCGATTTAGCGAGGCGCTGTCCGAGATCAGGATGGTAGCGGACGCATGATTTCACGCTCGGTGCATTCTCGGTAGGATTCTTCGAGCCTTGCCGGACATCGTCATGCGAAGTAGATCGCTAGGCGCGATCTTGGTCTTGCTGTCGATCGGCGTTGGCGGCATCGGTGCAAAGTCAGATCGGAAGATCCTATGCAATCTCTCAAGGACAGTCTGTCGCGGCGATCAGCAGGGCTCGCTGCTGCAAGGCGTCCTGGGGAAGGGCGACGGCACCGGCAAGAAAACCGATCAGAAGCTGCAGACCCCGGAAACGGTGCAACCGAAGACCGATCAGACGACGAAGGATTTCTTCGACAAAAACAAGAAGGAAAAGACGCGCGACGGACCGGATACTGCGCCAGAACGACGAAGATCCGGAATTGCGCGCCGACGACACGGTGCTGATCGAACTGTAACCCCGATCGAGTGACATATGCGACCGATACGGCCAACGGGCAGGCCAACTCCCAATGCCAACAACGGCAATCCAAATGGCGGCGCAATGTCCGGTGCGGCCACGGCGCCGAACGCGCTGGCCAGTCTCAGCGGACTCAGCGGCGCAAGCGGCATCGCCGGCGGCTCGAGCCGCCGCCGGCACGAACGGCAATCAATGGCTCAATAATAGTCGCCAACAACAACACTTCCGCAACGTCAACGGCTATGACTTCACTCGCTGTCCCTTGCCGACGAGAATGCCGAAAACCGACGAGGAGAAGGAGGAAATGGAAAAATTCCGCAAGCGGATCCTGAGCAACAATCCCTACAAGCTCAATCGCTTCGGCGTGCTCGAATTGCCGGGACTGCCGGCGATCCCAGTCGCGGGTCTGACGGCGTTCGAAGCGACCAAGCGGCTCAGCGCCGATCCGGATCTCACGCGACTATATCGTGCGGCTGACGTTGCTGCGCCTGCAGCCGTCCGGCCAGAGGCTCTGAAGCCGTTCGGCTATGATTTGTTCGAGGGCGTGCCAAGCACCTTCGCGCCGGTGTCGGACATACAGGTGCCGATCGACTACATCGTCGGGCCGGGCGACACGCTCGAAATACAGCTATACGGCAATGAACCTCGAGCTACGAATTGACGGTCGAGCGCGACGGCCGAATCAATTTCCCGAAGCTCGGGCCGATCATGGTCAGCGGCATGAACTTCGATGCGGCCGCGCAGCCATCGAACAGCGCGTGGCGAAGCAGCTGATCGGAGCCGCGTCAGCGTGACCATGGGCGATCTGCGCTCGATCCGTGTCTTCGTCTTGGGCGAGGCGGAGAAGCCGGGCTCGTATACCGTGAGCGGCTTGTCGACCATGACGAATGCACTGTTCGTCAGCGGCGGCGTCAAGAAGATCGGCTCGCTGCGCAATATCCAACTCAAGCGCAATGGCCGCTTGGTCACCACGCTCGATCTGTACGACCTCCTGCTGCACGGCGACACCAGCGGTGACCGGCAACTGCTGCCGGGCGACGTCATCTTCATTCCGCCCATCGGCGACACCGTGTCGGTCGACGGCGCGGTGCGGCGTCCGGCCATTTACGAGCTGAAGGCGGAAAAGACGGTCGCGCAGGCGATCGACATCGCCGGCGGATTGACTGCCGGATGCCGACGCAAAGCTGGGGCAACTGGAAAGAATTCTGCCGTCGCGCTTGCGCCAGATGCACAACGTCGATTTGACCGCGGCCGCGGGCCGCGCGACGGAATTGGCCAACGGCGACAAGCTGCAAGATACCCGCGATCCGGCCGACGCTCGAGAACTCGGTGGAGCTCACGGGGTACGTATTTCGGCCCGGGCAATTCGAATATCATGCCGGACTGCGCTTGACGCGACGTGTTGGACAGCTTCGACGAGTTGCGGCCGAACGCGGATCCAGCACTACATCATGATCCGGCGCGAAGTGCCGCCCGACGAGAAGGTCGAGGTGGTTTCGGCGGATCTCGAAGCGCGCGCTCGCGGCGCGCGGATCTGCGGCCGATCCGGAACTGCGGCCGCGCGACAAGATATATCGTATTCGATCTGTCGGCGGGCCGCGAACGCATCCTTGCAGCCGGTCATCCGAGACGCTCGAATTGCAGGCAACGCCGGACAAGCCGGAACAGGTCGTCAGCATCGACGGGCAGGGTCAAGGCGCCGGGACAGATATCCGCTCGAACCCACGATGCACGTCAGCGACTTGATTCGTGCGGGCGGCAGCCTGGAGGATGCCGCGTTTCGCGGGCAGGCCGAAATCACGCGCTACGAGGTGGTCGACGGCGACGCCCGCAGACCGAGTTGATTCCGGTGAATCTCGCGGCAATCTGGCGCGGCGAGCCGGGCGCGGATCTGCCGCTCAAGCCCTACGACGTCTTGGTCATCAAACCGATACCGATGTGGATGGAGCCCGGCACCATTGAATTGGCGGGCGAGGTGCGATTCCCCGGCAAGTATCCCATCCATCAGGGCGAGACGCTTCATTCGGTGCTGCAGCGCGCCGGCGGCTTTACCGACATTGCGTTTCCCGAGGGTGCGGTATTCATCCGCGAGGAACTGAAGAAGCGGGAAAAGGATCAGCTCGAATTGCTGGCCAATCGCCTGCAGAGCGATTTGGCGGCGCTGTCGCTCGAAGCGGTCGCGAGCAGCGCGGCTGTCGCCAATTCGGACGCGCGGAGCGGCAGCGCCAGTCAGGGCCTGATCGGTGGGCCAACAGTTGATGGCGCAGCTTCGCGAGACCAAACCCGTCGGCCGGCTCGTCATCGACGTCGAGGGCGTGATCAAGGGCCCGCTGGGCGGCCCCGACGATGTGCATCGTCAAGGACGGCGACAAGCTGATCGATCCCGAAGAAGACGCAAGAGATCACGATCTTGGGCGAGGTGCAGAGCCCGACCTCGCATGTGTTCGAGGCCGGACTCACCCGCGACGATTACATTGCAAAGAGCGGCGGGACCACGCAGAAGGCGGATCGAAAGCGCATCTATGTCGTGCGCGCAAATGGCGACGTGGTTTGCGGCGGCCGCACAGGCTGGTTCAGGCGCTCCCAGTCCGTGGAGATGCGGCCCGGCGACACGATCGTCGTGCCGCTCGATACGGAGCGCGTTCGGAAGCTGCCGCTTTGGCAGGCCGTTACGACGATCATTTATAATCTAGCCATCGGCTTCATTTTGGTGCATCAATACTTATGACGGCAGTACTGAGCATGCGCGCCGGTGTTGGCTGATGTCCGGCCGAACAGGTGATTCACGGGGCGTTCCAAACTTGGAGGCACCGCCGGCCGGCTACTTCCTGGTCGTGCCGCCCGTTAACGAAGAGGCGAGCGATGCCATCGATCTGTGGAAAATTGCGGGAATTCTCCGGAGTCATTGGAAATTATTGACTTTATCGGTTCTGATGGGTGGCGGTGTCGCCGCGATAATCTCGCTGCAGCTGCGCAACGTCTATCGTGCCCAAGCGGTAGTCGCTCCGACGCAGGAAAGCACCAATGGGGGCAATTCCTTCAAGAGCCAGCTTGGCGGCATAGCCGAGCTTGCGGGCATCGACCTTGGCGGAGGAGGCGGCCGTAAAGTGGAAGCCATGGCCACGCTCATGTCGCGTGGTTTCGTGCGCGACTTCATTTTGGCGAATAATCTGATGCCGATCTTGTACGCCGAGCGTTGGGATCCGAACACGAACAATTGGCGTAAGGGAGCCACGCCGCCGACGATGGAAATGATGGTCAAGCGGTTCATCGGCAGACGCACGGTGGACGAGAATACGAAATCCGGCCTGGTGACCCTGAGATTCGACTGGTATTCACCCGAACTCGCTGCCCAGTGGACGAACGGCATGATCAGCATGGTGAACGAACGCATGCGCGCGATCGACATCGATACCGCGGAAAAAAGTCTCGAGTACCTCAACCGCGAGATGGCCAGTGCGAACACCGTGGAATTGCGATTCGCAGTGGCTCATTTGATCGAGACGCAGGAAAACAACAAGATGGTAGCCAATGTCCAGCGCGACTACGCCTATCACTTTATCGATCATGCCGTGCCGCCCCAGAGCAAGCAAGGCCCGATGCGCACGGTGATTAGCATCGGCGGTGCCGTAATCGGGTTCATCATGGGTGTGGGCTACATCGTTGTCCGCAGGCGTTCCGCGCGCGCTTTGCGCCCACAGTGAGGGCCGCTGCAATTGCAACCGATACTTTGAAAAACGCCTCCATTTTGATCACCGGCGGAACCGGTTCGTTCGGCGGTACGTTCGTGCCGATGACGCTCGCCAAGTACAACCCGCGCCGGCTAGTGATCTTTTCGCGCGATGAAATGAAGCAGTGGGAGATGGCGAAACTGTACGGGAAGGACGGCCGCGTGCGGTTCTTCATCGGGGATGTACGCGACAAGGATAGGCTTGCCCGCGCGATGGAGGGCATCGACTGCGTGGTGCATGCGGCGGCAACCAAGATCGTGCCGACCGCGGAATACAATCCGTTCGAGTGCGTCAAGACCAATATTCTTGGTGCGATGAACGTCATTGACGCCTGTATCGATCGCAAGGTCGCAAGAGTTGTGGCGCTCTCCACCGATAAGGCGAGCAGTCCCATCAATTTGTACGGGGCCACGAAACTGGCGTCAGACAAGCTGTTCGTCGCGGGCAATTCGTACTCGGGGGGCAATAAAACCCGTTTCGCGGTTGTGCGCTATGGGAATGTCATGGGCTCGCGCGGCTCCGTCATTCCCTTTTTCCTGTCCCTTGCGGGCCGCGGGGTCGTGCCGGTCACCGACGACCGCATGACGCGATTCATGATTACGCTCGAGCAGGCCGTGGAGCTGGTGTGGCGTGCGTTCGACGATATGGTCGGCGGCGAGATCTACGTGAAGAAAATCCCGTCGATGAATATCACCGAAATAGCCAACGCCGTGGTCCCCGGTGCGCGCCATGAAATCGTCGGCATCCGGCCGGGCGAGAAGCTTCATGAGCAGATGATCGGCTTCGAGGATGCCCCGCACACTTACAATTACGCTGACTATTTCAAGATCCTACCGGCAATCCATCAATGGAGCGATGATCCGGCGCGCATCAACAACGGTACCAAAGTTGCCGCGGATTTCGTCTACCGCTCCGATAGCAACCCCGATTGGATGAGCATCGATGCCCTCCGGGAATGGGTCGAACGCAATCGCGAGAAGATCGGTAAGATCTAGCGCGCCATGAATATCCCTTACGGCCGTCAGGATGTTACGCAAGCGGATATCGACGCGGTAGAGGAAGTGCTGCGCTCGGATTTTTTGACTCAGGGTCCCGCCGTACCCCGCTTCGAACGGACCGTGGTCGATTTCTGCGGAGCGGCATATGGAGTAGCAGTCAATAGCGCGACGTCGGCGCTGCACATCGCCTGCATGGCGCTTGGAGTGGGCCCCGGAGACATTGTGTGGACCAGCCCTATCACCTTTGTGGCGAGCGCGAATTGCGCGTTGTACTGCGGCGCGGCGATTGATTTCATCGATATCGATCCGCGAACCTACAACCTCAGCGTCGAGCGATTGAGCGAGAAACTCTCCTCGGCAAAGGCGGCCGGCCGCCTTCCCAAAGTCGTCATTCCCGTGCATCTGGCCGGACAATCGTGCGACATGCGCGCTATCCACGCGCTTGCGAACGAGTATGGATTTCAAATCATCGAAGACGCTTCACATGCGATCGGCGGGGGCTATCGCGGCGAGCCCATCGGCTGCTGCCGGTACAGCGCGATCACGGTGTTCAGCTTCCATCCGGTCAAGATAATCACGACTGGCGAAGGCGGCATTGCCTTGACGAATGAAGCGCATATCGCCGAGCGCATGATGCGACTCCGCACACACGGCATTACCCGCGACGTCGGCCAAATGACCCAGGCTCCGGACGGTCCCTGGTACTACCAGCAGATTGATTTGGGATTCAACTACCGATTGACGGACATTCATGCCACCCTGGGCCTCAGCCAAATGAGTCGGCTGCAGAGTTACGTCGCAAATCGGCATGCGATCGCCGGGCGTTACGAGACATCCCTGGCGAGTTTGCCTGTCACGAGGCCGTGGCAGCACCCTGACACGTATTCCGGTTTGCACCTCTATATCGTCCGGCTGCGGCTCGCAGAAATCGGCGCCACTCATCGGCAGGTATTCGAGCGGATGCGCGCTGACGGTATCGGGGTGAATCTCCATTACATACCGGTATACCGGCATCCGTATTATGCGCGACTTGGATTCGCCGCAGATTATTGCCCGCAAGCGGATCGGTATTATGCGGAAGCGATTACGCTGCCCATGTACCCGGGATTGACTGAAGGCGACCAAAGTCGCGTGGTCGAATCCTTGAGTTCGGCTCTTCTCCCGCATCCGAAACGTAAATAGCGCGGAGCAGCGATCACCCCCGGGTATAGGCCAAGTTACGATGGCAACCGCATATCTCAGTCCGATTGAACGCATCGTGCAGGCATTCGCGGACCAGGGAATGGTTCACGCCGGTTACAAGGTCAACATCTATGCGCCGGGAAGCGCGATCCCCCTGACGACCTATTCCGATGCAATCCTGTTGAGTCCGAATGACAATCCCATCGTGTTGTTGGCCGACGGTCGCCTCCCCGCATCGATTTGGGCGCAGGCGGGCACTGCGCTCAAAGTGGTCATCACCGACCCCCAAGGGCGCCCCGTTCCCGGCGGTACCTGCGACAATCTGTCCCTGATCGACGACAGGTTCTCGTCCCTTCATCCGAGAACCAGCGCGGAGATCGCGGCGAGGATCTTGCCGGTCAATTACACACACGCCCCGGGCAACGTGCTGCGATATGGCGCGGATCCGACCGGAGTGGCGAGTTCATTCACGGCGGTCAGAAACTGCATGAAAGCGGCGCTCACCGGCCACAGCGTCGCGGGTATTGGCGATCATGGGCGGATATATTTCCCACGCGGCACCTACCTGATTGACCGCGACGGGGTGTTCAATGATACGGCGGATTTCCAGCGCGGATTCATCATCGAAGGGGACGGCCTGAGCTCGAGCGTCCTCAAGCTGCAGACGAACGGGGCCAGCACCTGGTTCTACGACAACGACACAAAATCCACACAGCAATATATCTTCGTAACCGTGCGCGATCTGATGTTCACGGGCGACAATCCACGGTTTGGAAATGGGTTTCGCTTCCAGCAGGATCAGGGTTGGCGGTTCTTTCGTTGTTGGATGCTGAATTTGAATGTTGCGCTCAATTCCGAAGGAGGCTTCACCGGCAACAACGGCTCGGAACACAAATTTTTCGGCTGCAAGTTCACGCATATCCACGACGCCGTGCACCGATTCAACAATCTGCAGTGCTTGAACATCGAGTATCACGGTTGCGACGTAGAATCCATTTTCGGCGATGTTTTCCGGATCGATGCCGGCGGCGGGGGAGCGTTGCGGGTTTTCGGGGGAAGCTACATCATGGATGACGGCGGTGTGCCGCGCTATCTCCTGAACATCAACGGCGGTGGTTTGGGGAACAACAACAACACGTACACCATCAACGGTATCCAGACGGAGCTGCACAGCAGCAATAACCGGCTCGTGTTTCACGGCTCGGGCGGCGGCGCCGCGCACATCGTATTCAGCGACTGCAACATCACGGCCACCAACGGCGCTCGTGAGCAAGTCCGCGTTTCCACGGCCCGGGTAACTTTCAATCGCTGCGTCCTCACCCAAAATCAAGGGGATACCTACCGCGTCACCGGGCCTGGTGCCGGCGGCGATCAGTACGGCGAACCCGGATCCATTCACTTCAACGAATGTGACGTCCCGGTGAATCTGTCATCCTTCTGCAGCACCGCTCCGGGTGCCGGCGATGGCCTCGAATGGGGCCTGATATCGGCTCGTGGCTGTTACAACAACAGATATGCGCCGCCGGATCCGCGCACCCATCGTTACGCCGTGAACTTCGATCTGAATTGGCAAAACGGGGGTCGGGCGAGCGGTTTCCCCGGATTGAAGACCGTTTCGGTCAAACCGCAAAATCGATCGTGGCCGTTTGCGGACGATAATTCGGATTGGATCGTTACGCTTCCGGCGGGCGCGCTGATCGTGAGCATTCAGGTCTTCCGGCCAGCGAACGGGGGCAATGTGGTGCCCTACACTCTGCACTTAGGTAACGGCGACAAGTCGATCACATACGGCACGGACGGCGGCGGAATCAGCGCTCCTAGTGCGCGCAGCATCATCGTGCAAAACGACATCACGCAAATGATCGCCGCTGGCGCAACCAACCCCAACAACCAAATCCGCGTATGGGCCAATCCTACGACAGCTTATGGCGGCGCGACCGGGGGATATTTCATCGTTCAATACTACTAGCAAGCGCCGAAAGCGCCCGATCCTACGGCTTTCCCGTGTCGTCCGACTTGCGGGTGTACGTCGTGCGGAGTGTGCTTTATTATATTATATGATCCTCGCGCGCCGCTCCGACTTGTTCGCTACGACGCTTGTCCCTGTCGGTAGGTGCCGGCCGATCCGCCGGTGATCCCGGCGCAAGGTCGAACAAACATCCGGGAAGGATTCCGGCAGCCGTTTTCACATTTTTGGTCCAGGATTCCGAACACATGCTCCTCAACTCTCTAGTGCAAAGTTTAACACTGTGACCACGGGTAACATCGCCGTCATTCCCGCCCGTGGCGGGAGCAGGCGCGTTCCCCGCAAGAACATACGGAATTTTTGCGGCAAACCCATGATCGCCTGGCCGATCGAGGCGGCGAGGAACTCGGAACTGTTTGATCGGGTCATCGTCTCCACGGACGACTCCGAGATTGCCGATGTTGCGAGCCAGTGCGGCGCCGAGGTTCCATTCGTGCGGCCCTCGGCACTGGCCGATGACTTCACGGGCACGACAGAGGTGATTGCCCACGCCACAGAGTGGGTATTGGAGCAGGGGTGGCACGTCACGGCGGTGTGCTGCATCTATGCTACCGCGCCGTTGTTGCTGGCCGATGACCTGTCGCGCGGTTTGTCGGCACTAAAATCGCGGGACTGCAACTACGCGTTTTCGGCGACCGAATTTACGTCAACCATATACCGCGCGATGCGTTGGATGCCCGGAGGGGGCGTGCAGATGATTTTTCCTGAGCACGCTCACACAAGGTCTCAGGATCTACCGATCACCCTGCACGATGCGGGGCAGTTTTATTGGGGAACCACGAATGCATGGCTGGCAAAAGCCCAAATTTTCTCCGAATCTTCGGTTCCGGTGCTGATACCTCTATCCAGATCTCAAGATATCGATTCGGAGGATGATTGGATTCGCGCCGAGTCATTGTTCAAGTCGTCCAAGGGACATGCCATTAAAGGGAATTTACCTTCATGTTGAAATACTGTGTTCGATGCGTCATGCCATCCACGAAGCCGGACCTGCACATAGATGCGGAAGGGGTCTGCAATGCCTGCCGGGCCTATGAAAATCGCCAACATGTGGATTGGAATGTGCGCAGGCGCGAACTACTCGATATCTTGGATCGGCACCGTAAGTCAGGGGACAATTGGGACTGCGTCATCCCTGTGAGCGGCGGAAAGGACAGCACGTACCAGGTCGTCCGTATGCTTCAATTGGGGGTCAATCCGTTGTGCGTGACGTCCTCCACGTGCGATCTGTCGCCAATCGGTAGGAAGAACATCGAAAACCTGAAAAAGCTGGGCGTCGATCACTTCGAGTTCTCACCGAATCCGCTCGTCAGGGCCAAGCTCAATAGGATCGCATTGACGGAAATCGGGGACATCGCCTGGCCCGAACACGTCGGGATTTTCACGATTCCCGTGCGGGCCGCGGTCCAATTCAACATTCCGCTCATCGTTTGGGGC
This sequence comes from uncultured Gammaproteobacteria bacterium, assembly GCA_963818075.1. Classification (GTDB taxonomy): domain Bacteria; phylum Pseudomonadota; class Gammaproteobacteria; order Steroidobacterales; family Steroidobacteraceae; genus Bog-1198. The sequence goes on from CAWFQX010000004.1 coordinate 409,555, forward strand.
GAGAACTCGCAAAATGAGTACGGAGGCCCCGATGAAGCGGCGAACAACAGCGTGCTCAACCGGCGATGGCTGGAGGAGTTTGGCGGTCTGTTGGGCCTCCGGGTGTCGGACATGACGGAGACCTATGGCATACCCCAGCACCAGTTACTACCCTACCTATACCCCCCCGAGGAGGAATTGCAGCGCGTTCGGATCACTGGCATATTCTTGGGCCACTACCTCCCGTGGGACGGCATTTCAAATGCTCTGATCTCGCAGGCGCATGGTTTTACCACCTATGACAATGCGGTCGAGGGAAGCATGGTGAACTACGAGAATCTTGATAATCACCAGCATGGCATCCACGACTACTTCAAATTTCTCAAGTTTGGATTTGCTCGGGCAACGGACATCGCCTGCCTGCATGTACGGCGGGGACGCATCACGCGCCAGGATGCCCTGGAGATCGTCAAGGCGCGAGATGGACAATTTCCGCGGACATATCTCGGCAAGCCGTTGGAAGAAATTCTGGCGCCATTGGACTTATCCGTCACTGAATTCGTAAAGGTGTGCGACCAGTTCACGAACAAGAAAATATTCGAGCGGGATGCGTCTGGATCGCTGGTCAAAGACCGGTTTGGAAACCTCAGGAAGCTAAACTACGACAACGCATGAGAGTGGCCATCGTCAACTTTGGCATGAGCAACCTGGCATCGGTGCGCAGAGCACTCGAGGACATCGGTGCGCATGCCTACGTTGCCGATTCGCCGGCGGCCATTCATGACGCCAATAGGATCGTTCTACCCGGCGTCGGCGCATTTTGCGACGGGATGAAGGCTCTCAGGAATGCCGGCTGGGTGGATGAATTGCGGCAAGCCGTCATCGAGCAGAAAAAGCCCTTATTGGGAATCTGTCTAGGGATGCAAATGCTCTCCTCGAGGAGTTATGAGGGCGGTGTGTCAGAAGGATTGGATCTCATTCCCGGGGAGGTTCGACGACTGGACACGCTGGGATGCGGCTTGCGTATTCCGCATGTGGGTTGGAATGAGGTGCGGTTCAAGACGGACGACCGGCTTTTCGCCGGAATTCCGGATGGTTCCGACTTCTATTTCGTCCACAGCTATGGGCTGGTGACGAAGAACGACGAGGATCTGACGGCCACGGCACCATACGGCTGCGATGTGTCGGCGGTCGTGCGCAAGGGCAACGTTTTCGGCTGCCAATTTCACCCCGAGAAGAGCTCCAGGGCGGGGCGGAGGTTGCTCAGGAATTTCATGGATCATGTTTCGTGCTGAAAGTCAGGATCATTCCAACGCTGCTGTGGAAAAATTATGGGCTGGTAAAGGGAGTGAAATTTGACAGCTGGCGCCGAGTGGGGCCGGTACTCCCGGCGATCAAGGTCTATAATTCGCGTGAAGTCGACGAACTGATTTTGGTCGACATTACGGCGTCCCAGGAGGGTAACGAACCGGATCACGATTCCGTAAGCGATTTCTCCGAAGAATGCGCGGTTCCCCTCACCGTCGGTGGTGGGATTACGAGCTCCGACCAGATCGTATCCATTCTCCACGCCGGAGCCGATAAAATCTCCATCAATAGCGCCGCCTATTCAAACCCCGGGCTCATTGACTCCGCGGCACGCCGCTTCGGGGCGCAGTGCGTGGTCGCAAGCGTCGACGCAAGGCGGCTTCCGGATGGCGGATACCGGTGCTTCAGTCATGCGGCGACCATCGATGCAGGGAAGGAACCCACAGCATGGGCCCGGGAGCTGGCTGATCGAGGGGCGGGGGAGATACTTCTCACGTCCATCGATCGAGATGGAACCATGACGGGCTACGACCTCGAGCTGGTTTCCTCGGTGGCCGCGGCAGTGGCCATACCAGTGATCGCGTCGGGCGGTGCCGGTAACTATCAGCACATGATCGACGTGATTCAACAATCAGGTGCGTCGGCGGTCGCCTGCGCGAGTATTTTTCATTTTACGGAACAGACTCCCGCAGGGGCAAAATTCGCTATGCAAAAGGCGGGGATTCCGGTGCGCAGAAATTTTGTCGGCCTCGGATAGAGATGAATATTGCCTTTCGAGTAGACGCCTCGCCTCAGATCGGCACCGGGCACTTCATGCGCTGTCTGGCTCTCGCGGATGGTCTGCACCGAAGCGGTTCACACTGCTATTTCATAAGCCGTCACCTTCCACACCACTTAGAGCAGATGTTGACCGCTTCGGGACATACGTTCTTGTCCGTGGCGGGCGGTGAACCCGGCGAAATGGATCGCGATCTTCCCCATTCTCATTGGCTTGGAACGTCCCAGAGCCGGGACGCAACCGAGAGTATCGACGCCTTATCCGGCCGCTCGTGGGACTGGCTGGTGGTCGATCACTATGCGCTGGATGCGCGATGGGAGTCGACGCTGCGGAAGTCGGCCCGCAGGATCGCGGTCATCGACGATGTCGCCGACCGCGCCCACGACTGCGACCTGCTTCTGGATCAAAACCTCCAAGAAGAGGGGGACCGGTACGCGGGCAAGGTGCCGGAGCGCTGCCGACTGCTGTTGGGCCCCCGGTATGCGCTGTTGCGCGAGGAGTTTCATGCGGCCCGGGAACATGCCAAATCTCGTGAGGGGGCGATCAAGCGGATTTTAATTTTTTTTGGCGGAGTCGACGCCAGCGGCCTGACCCGAGACGCGATCGAGGCGGTTGCCGGGTACGGCTATTCTGGGCTGCAGGTGGATGTCGTCGTCGGCGCCCGCCATGCACACGCGGAGCCGATCGCTGCGGAGTGCCTCCGTCACGGATTCGACTACCATTTGCAAACCGGCCGCATGGCGGACTTGCTGGCGACGGCCGATTTGGCGATCGGTGCTGGGGGTACGGCGGTTTGGGAGCGGTGTTGTTTGGGAGTGCCGTCGCTGGTCCTGTGCACCGCGCCAAACCAGGAGGCCCAGATCGCCGCGGCCGCGCGAGCCGGGTTGCTGTATGCGCCGGAGTCGAACGACGAAAGCGGGCGTATGCTCCTCATCCGGCGCCACGCCGCGGCGCTCAGTGAAAATCGGCTTCTGAGGCAGGCCATTTCGCATGCGGCAATGCGCGCTGTGGACGGACGCGGCGTTCAGCGGGTGTGCGGTCATTTAAGCTGCGGCGAGATCGATATACGCACCGCTCGTGCGGCCGATTCGCGTAGTCTGTTCGAATGGCGCAATGACCCCTCCGTGAGGGCCGTTTCACGCGCCGACGCAGTGATCGATTGGAATACGCATCGGGAATGGCTGGCTTCCGTGCTGAACGACGCCAATCGGTGTTTGCTGATCGGTGAATGCTCGGGATCCCCGGTGGGAGTGGTTCGATTCGATGTCCGGGGAAAGGAGGCCGAAATTTCGATATATTTGCTGCCCGGTACCCAACCGCCGGGCCGGGGTCGCAGTCTGCTGCAGAGTGCGGAGCATTGGCTCGCGGCCAATCGGCCAGCCGTTGTCCGGGTTCATGCCGCGGTTTTGGCCGGAAATGAACGTTCGAATCGGCTGTTTCTCGGAGCGGGATATCACCTTGAGTCCAACAATTACTCGAAAAGGCTGAGCTATCGATGAATAGGAGTTTTGCGATCGGCGGCAGATCGATCGGCTTGGATCACGCGCCGTTCGTCATCGCCGAGATGTCCGGTAACCACAATCAATCCCTGGAGCGAGCGCTGGAGATCGTGGAGGCGGCCGCTCGTACCGGCGTGGCCGCCGTGAAAATCCAGACTTACACACCCGAAACCATGACTCTCGACCTGAACGAGGGGGACTTCCGCATAAGCGATCCGAACAGCCTGTGGGCGGGCAGGTCGCTCTATGATCTCTACGGCGAGGCGCACACGCCCTGGGCATGGCACAAGCCGATATTCGACCGGTGCCGCGACCTCGGCCTGATCGCCTTCAGCACCCCATTCGACGAAACGGCCGTCGAATTCCTCGAGTCACTCGAAACTCCGGTCTACAAAATCGCGTCCTTCGAGAACACCGACATCCCGCTCATTCGCAAAGTCGCGGCGACCGGAAAGCCCATGATTATTTCGACAGGCATGGCGAGCGTCGCCGAACTGGGCGAGAGCGTGAGCGCGGCGCGCGAGTCGGGTTGCAAGGATCTGGTGCTTCTGAAATGCACGAGCACATATCCGGCGTCGGCCGAAAACACCAATATCCGCACCATTCCACATTTGCGTGCGCTGTTTGACTGCGAGGCGGGCATCTCCGACCATACAATGGGGATCGGCGTATCGGTCGCCAGCGTCGCTCTCGGTGCGACGGTGATCGAAAAGCACTTCACGCCGAGCCGTTCGGACGGCGGAGTTGACTCGACGTTTTCGATGGAGCCCGACGAGATGCGTTCCCTGGTCGTAGACGCCGAGCGTGCCTGGCAATCCCTTGGCACGGTCAGCTATGGACCGACCGCCGCGGAGAGAAAATCCTTGGCCTTCCGGCGCTCGCTGTACGTGACGAAAGACATGGCGGCCGGCGAGAGATTCAGCAAGGAGAACCTGCGCGCGATCCGTCCGGGAGGGGGACTGCAGCCCAAATATTACGCCCGGGTGCTGGGTAGGCCGGCACGGGTGGCGGTGAAGCGCGGAACACCTCTTTCTTGGGACTTGTTTTGAACGAGCCGGCGAATTGAAGATACTGTTCTTCTCTCCACATGCCGGCGTCTGGATTCACGCATTTCCCGAGGCGTTGGTCGCCGAGGCCCTGCAGCAACAGGGGCACGAAATCATCTACGTGGGCTGCGGCGGATTGCTGCGCAGCCACTGCGTGTCGATGAGCGCCGCGTCGGTCCCGTTCGAAGCTTCGCCGGAAAAAAAAGAGCAGATATGCCGGCGTTGCCGGAGAAACGACCGGACCATCCGCGGCAGCTTCAGCTTTGCCGGCCCCCAAATCGTCGGTTTGGCAAGCAGCGAGGATCTTTCGTTCGCCGACCAATTGATATCGTCCGTAGCTCCAGCGGACTACCCGGAACTGGTCTTGGACCGCGTGGAGGTAGGGCGTATCGCGTTGTACGAGATGCTCATTCAGAGCAAGCGGGGAGCATTGGATTTCGACCCCGGAGAACTGCTCAGATACCAAGCCAATCTGAAGAACGTGATAGTCGTCTCACGGATCGTGCGGCGATTGATGACCGAGATCGAACCCGACAGAATCGTGTTATATAACGCCTTGTATTCAGTAAACCGGACAGTGTGCCGGCTGGCGGAAATCCGCGGGATTCCACAGTATTATCTGCATGCCGGCGACAATATATCGAATCGACTGCAGACGATCGTTCTCGCGAAGAACCAACCATTTTTCAACTATCAAAAGCTGCGGGAGAAATGGCCGGAGTTTGAAAACCGTCCGTGTCCGTCCGACGCGATGACGGCCGGAACGAATCATCTGCTTGAGGTCGCACGGGGACGGAGCATTTGGGCTTACTCCGATGCGCCCCGCGGTTTCGTCGATTTGAGGAACAACTTCCGAATAGAACAGGGCCAAAAAGTCATCTGCGCAACCATGAGCAGCGACGATGAGCGCTTCGGCGCGGAAATCGCGGGGGTCTTGCCGTCGCTCGTGGGAGTTTTGTTTCCGAAACAGGTGGACTGGATACGTGCGCTGATCGACTATACGAAAGACCGCAGCGACTTGTGTCTCGTTATTCGCGTGCATCCGAGAGAGTTTCCGAACAAGAGGGAAGGTGTGCTCTCCGATCACGCCAAGATGTTGAAGGAGGCCTTCGCGAACCTGCCGCGAAACGTGAAGGTAAACTGGCCGACGGATTCCATATCGCTATACGATCTTGCTGGCATCACAGATGTTTTTGCGAACGCGTGGTCGAGCGCGGGGAGAGAAATGGCGTGGCTGGGTCTGCCCGTGGTTCTCTATTCCAAAGAGCTGCCGCTTTATCCGCCGGATCTCAACTATGTAGGGACGACGGAGCCGGAATATTTTCGGCAGATTGAGGGGGCGCTGCGCGATGGTTGGGATGCGAAGCGAATTCGCAGGATTTTCCGCTGGTCTGCGGTGGACCTGTTCTACGCTTCACTGGACATTTCAGAGAGTTTCTCGGTAAGCGAACATAGCTCGATTTTCCGAAAGGGCGCCAGGAAGTTGCTCAACACGATATTGCCAACCGGTGGTCAACGCGTTGATTGCCACAAAAGGGCGCCCCTGCTTGCTTCGGCCGGCCGGATGAACCGGATATTGATCGATGAGTTGGACGGCGCGATCGATCTGGACGATGTTGTCCCCAGAGTATCGTACGAGGAGGAGACCGTTTTTGTAAAAAGGGAAGTGCGCCGGATCGCCCAGGCTCTCTACGGCGCTCCGCGAAATTACCCGGCGAACTCCCTGCCCGCAAAATTGTGGGGATTTGCCAACTCTTAGGTTTCGAGCGGGGCGGCGACCACGCATTAACCGCTTAACGCCGCCCCCTCGCGAGGACGTCTTCGTAGACATGCATGGCGAGGTGCGCAGACGCATTCCAATCGAAGTGGGCAATGACCCGGCGGCGTCCAGCCGCGCCCATTCTGCGGGCCATCCCGCGGTCGTGGCACACCCGGTCCAGTGCTCCGGCGAGCGGCGCAGGATCGCCTGGCGGAACGAGAATCCCCTCGTCCGGGGTGATCTCGAATGGGATCCCCCCTACGTCGGTTGCCACAACCGGGAGCTCCGATGCCATCGCCTCGAGAATGACCAAGGGCAATGTGTCCGCGCGTGACGGAAATACAAATGCATCCACGGAAAGATAAAGCGCGCGCAGTTCCTCCTTGCTGATGAAGTCGGTGAACAGAAACCGCCCGTCGTTCAGTTCGAGTCCGCTGGACAGGATGAGTTTTTCATTCTCCGCCTTGGACCTGATCGCTCCGGCGATCACGGCAACCGCCTTCTCGTGCATCATGCCGACGGCGCGCAGCAACACATCCAGTCCTTTGTTGAAGGTGTGATTCCCGACGAAAAGCAGCAGCGGAACGTCGGCCGGCAGGCCAAACCGGCTTACCAGACCGGCGCGCTGCGTCTCCGCCACGCTCTCGAGAAAATAGGCGTCGACGCCATTCGGCACGATGCTCAAACGCTCTTCATCCACGCCCATTCCCCGAAGAATCGGCCGCTCTTGGGGCGAGAGCATGAGCACTTGAGCAGCCCCTTGCGCAACCTCGACCAACGGTCGACGTACAAATCGCTCCAATAGCGGCCTTTGCCACCGCGGCGAGCCGAATCCTCTCGAGAAATCGTTGAATTCCACGAAACCGTGGGTTGAGATCACGTAGGGAATACCAAGCCGAAGGCAGGTCCTCGCAACCTTGAGCAATGCCCCCGCCGGGTGCGGGTTGTGAAGGTGCACGATGGCCGGCGAAAATTCCTTCAACCAAGCGTCGATTCGCGGTCTCCACGCCATCGACGTCACCTGGCGTGGAAGCATGAACTCGAGCGCAGCCAGCGGGTTATCCGGGCGGCGCAGAGCGACGTCCAACCGGCCGTCCATCAGGTCCTCATCGTGGTCGGCCATGACATACATTTTCGAGTCGGACAGATCCGCGACCCGCCGCATGAGCTGAAAGGCGGCGGATATTCCGCCGCTCGCCTTGTAGGTTGGCGGTGTGATGCCGACGGCTGCGACTCGGATCCGTCCACCGCTCAAGTGAGCCCGTCCGCTATCCTTGCGTTCCACGCAGCTTGCAGACTTTCAGCCACCGATCTATTCGGTGACCATCCAGTAATCGCCTCGAGAGTCTTCGTCGATGCGCAAAGCCGGGGCCGGTCGTTGGCCCGCACGCGATCGGGATCTTGAACGATTTCCAGCGGCACATGAGCGGCTATCCCGATCTGTTCCACAACCTCGCGCACGGTGTGGCTCCTCCCGGTCCCCAGATTCGATATGAGAGGCCCACCGTGGTTCTTCACCGAGGCGTTTCCCAGTCTCCGGAACCCTTCGGCCGCGTCGCTCACATCGATATAGTCGCGTTGTGGAAACAGATTGCCCAATTGAACCCGCCGTTGACCTTGTCCGATCTGGCCGATGATCGCCGGTACGAGGTGCGGGTTGGTCTCGCCCGGACCGATAACGTTGAAGAGTCGAACGATAACGCCGTCGATCCTTCCATTGTCGTGAAAGTACCGCACGTACCGCTCTCCCTGCAGTTTGGTGATGCCGTATACGTCGATGGGCCCTAAATTCTCTTCGCCCTCGGTGTATGCACGGTCGCCCGGCACATACACGGCGGCGGTGGAGGCGAAAACAAAACGTGCGCGATTTTTCACCGCGTCCAACAAATTGACCGTGCCCACAACGTTGATTCCCGCCGCCTCGCCGGGCGTCGCTTCGCAGGCGGGGATATAATGAATCGCAGCCAGGTGAAAGACCGTATCGGGCGCCAATCCGGCCACCACATGTTTGACGGCGGCCGAGTCCCGAATGTCAAGCCGGTGCAAAACGAACTTGTCCAGCTGCATCCGGTCCAGTCGATGTTCGCCGCAGGCGAGATTGTCGAGTACGTGAACCTCGTTGCCGCCCAGTTCAATCAACTGGCGCACAAGCTCTCTCCCGACGTAGCCAACTCCGCCGGTGACCAGAATCTTCCTCACATTTACTTCCAATTAGTCGACGTTATGAAATGCACGTGCCGCTTCGTATGAATTAGGCGCGTTGCGCTTGCTGCGCAGTATACATCGCCCGGACGCCCATAAACTCGCCCCTTCGCCGGCCTCGTCGCCTGACGGGACGGCCCTGCGGGCGCCTGCAGCCTGCCGGCCGAGATGTCGGGTCGCGTCGAAATCCCCGAGTCCTGTAGCACGATAGCGCGGAAAAAGCCGGGGATCCCGGGCGCTCGCCGATCCAAGCAAATCCGGTGACGCGACGGAGTGTATAGTTCGTTTCTGATAGAAGCGCGATCGTGTCGCGGCCGATTACTGCGCCGGACCGGACTGCTCGCATTGTATTGTGCTGTAGAGTTTCTTCGAAATTGGTGTGGGGTGTGCATGGGGTTTGATGCTGGGGATTCGCGACGTCCGGAGACGGAACGTTGATCCGTCGAATCATCGAATGGCGCAGAACGAAACTCGCCGCAGAACTGTTGCCGATCAAACGCGCCATACTCGGCGATGAATCCATGGTTGGCATCGACGTGGGGTCGGCCGGAGGAATGCAGCCCCACTGGCGCGCGTTCGAGGGGCTCGTCGATTTCTATTGCTTCGAGCCGCATGATGCAAGTTTCGAGAAGTTGACGGCGCAGTTCGCCAAACATCCGGCGAGCGCCAAGTTTCATGTGTTGCCCACGGCCCTTTCGGGCAACGGCGGCGAACGAATCCTGTATATGTTGAACTCTCCGACGGGGAGTTCGCTCTATCCAATCGACCCCGCCGGCGAATTTGTGAGTCAGAATGATCGATATATATACCCGGTTCGCGAGACCGTCATTCAAACGCGGCGCCTGGACGGCGTGTTGGACGAGGTGGGTGTAAAAAATGTCGATATCATAAAACTGGACGTACAGGGGGCGGAACTCGAGATTTTGCGCGGGCTGGGCGAGGCGCGCCGCGGCAATCTGCTGTTGGCGGAGGTCGAGGTCAACATTTGCGGCGGCATCTCCCGCAATTTCAGTCCATACAGGGGCGCGCCGTCTTGGATGGAGATCGAGGAAATGTTTGCGGCCGACGGCATACGGCTGCTCGACATCAGCGTGGCGCGCGCCTATCGTGCGCGAAACGGCGATCCGGAGGGATATCAGCGCGACGTATTTGATGTCTATCGCAACAGCCCTTCTCTTTCGGCTCATATTTGGGAGGCTGACGTCGTGTACATACGAGACTGGCGGGCTCTCCTCGAGGCGCGCGACGAGGGCGCCGTCAGAAGACTCGCGGTCGCGCTCTGCGGGTATCGCTTTTTCAGCGAGGCCCACTTCATCGTCGAGAAGTGCGCGGAGGCCGGAATGTTCGCCGGCGGCGCCGCGGCCGAGATTCAGATGAACATAGTCCGTTGGCATGCCGCGGGCCGGCGCTTCTGGCATGGGCGGGCGTTGCCGTGGCGCCTGCTGAGGCTGGCGATGCGGGCCACAGGCATGTCCCAGCTGCTGCGCTGGAAGCAGTACATGTGGTTTGATTATCCCAACGGTTAGCCGACGGATAGATCGATGCCAACGCTCAACGATATTTTCCCGACTTTTACCGTTCGCAAGCTGACGGGTTATCTGCCCAGGTTCTTCGCGTTCGCACTTCGAACCTTCCCGCTCGTTCGTGTGGCTTTGGGACTTACCCTCCTCATGGTGGTGCTGGAATATGCGACTCTCAGCTTGATGGTGCCGCTGGTGCAGGGCAGCGCGGGCAGCGCGGGCGCTGCGGGCGCCCTTGCGAGTTTTTGGAATCGCGTGGCGGCGGTCCTCGGATTTTCCCAGTCCCAACAGACCTGGCTTTGGATGTTCCTGATTCTGCTCGCTGCCCGCATTCTGGCCGGATACGCGCAGATCACGCTGAATATATTCGTGGCGAAGCAGATCCACTCGTATCTCAGCGACAAAGTGATGAGGCGGGTCGTGGAGCACGAACCGCTCGCAAAGATCTATCAGCGGACAATTGGATACTACGTATCGTTAGCCGGTGATGAAACAAGCAAGGCGGGCAACATTTTCCTTTCCGTCGGGCAACTCCTCGGATCGATGCTGTCTGCGCTCGCCGGCTTCATCGTGCTCTTCAGCTTCTCCCGCGGCGCATTTTGGGTGACCACGGCGTTTGTCGCCGTTTGCGCGTTACTTCTGTCCAGAGGGATGGGCACAATCATGCGTCTCAGCTCCGATTCGCTGAGACTATCACGGGAGCTCAACACCCATTTTATAGAGACACTGAACGGCGTGCGGTCGATACGTTCGCTGTCGGCGGAAAGGTTCGTCGTCGGCAGCTATCGAGAGCAGATTCGCCGCTACGTACGGCAGCTGTTCAAGATAGACGCGCTCAATCAGGGCTACAAGGCGGGACCGGCTCTCATATTGATTTTGATCGGCGTCGTTTGGCTATGGCCCGGCCACTTCGCGTCCGATCGCGCTGCGCCCGTGTACTTCTTCGCATTGACTACTATGTTGATTCGGATTTTAACGTCGCTGGGTGAATTCGTATTGGCCGGGGGAAAACTCGTCGTAGACATCCGGGCGTCGCAGGATGCTGGAGAGTTGCTGAGTCAGGAAATGGACGAGTCGCAATCGCATGCGGACCGCGCGCTGGACGGGCAAATCCGATCGATAGAAGTCCAGGATGTGGTGTGCGGCTACACTGTCGGCAAGGATATTCTCAAGGGAGTTTCGTGTCTCTTCGAGGCGGGCAAGTCTTATGCGATCGTCGGCAAGTCGGGCGCCGGCAAGTCCACACTTGCCGATGTTTTGCTTGCCTTGCTGCCGATATCCAGCGGTACGATCCGAATCAACGGTATTCCTTTGTCGGCAATTGACGAACGATCGCTTCGTTCGCGCATGATCCTGGTGGAGCAACAAACGCGCATTTTTACGGGATCCCTGCGGGATAACGTGAGGGTAGGCATCGATTCCCCCGATGCAGGGGTGATCAATGCCCTGACGGCGGCCGGCCTGTCGGAGCACTTGCACGGTCTACCTAAGGGCCTCGAAACCGTCGTTGACTATCAGGGGTCGAACATCTCGGGCGGCCAGCGGCAGCGGCTCGGAATCAGCAGGGCGTTGATTCGAGAGCCTGATGTGTTGATTCTTGACGAGTGCACCAGCGCGGTCGATTCGACCACGCGGAGATTGTTGGTGGAGACTTTGTGCAGACAATTTTCCCGGCGGATTCTGATTTTCATCACGCACGACGCCGAGGTCGTTTCAGTGGTCGACGAGGCATGGAATATCCGCGACGGCTTGCTCGAACGCCAAACGACTGCTCAGACGGTCTAGAGATCAGTGAATACTCGACGGATTCCCCTCCGGCTCAGGCAATCGGTACGCCGTGTTTTGGACTGGTTCTCGGATGTATATGCGACAAAATCGTATTCCCAGGAAGGGGAAGACATGATTTTGCGAAGGATGTTCGAGAGCAGGGGAGCCGGGTTCTATGTCGATGTGGGCGCCCATCATCCCCGGCGATATTCAAATACGAACTACTTCTACAAGCGTGGTTGGAGAGGCATCAACATAGAGCCGAATCCTGACGCGCTTCGTATCTTCGAGTCGGACCGCCGAAGGGATACGAATGTCCAATTGGGGGTATCCGACGGTTCGGGCCTGCTCAGATATCATGTGTTTGACGAGCCGGCTTTGAATACCTTCGACGATGCCATCGCCGCGTCCAGACTGGCGACCTCACCCTACAAGTTGGTGAAGGTCATCGAGGTTCGCGTCAAGCGTCTCAGCGAAATACTGCACGAATACCTGCCGGCGGGACAGAAGATCGATTTTCTCTCGATCGATGTCGAGGGGCTTGATCTTGCTGTGCTTCAGTCGAATGATTGGAGGCGTTTCCGGCCCGAATGTGTGTTGGTCGAGGCGCTTGGCGTATCGCTAGAAAGGGTCAACGACAGCGAGGTTTTTCTGTTCATGCAAGGCCACGGATACGAACTGCAGTCGAAGACTTTCAACACCATGGTGTTTCGCGATCGCGAATTGCCGAGCGGTTAGCCGGCTGGGGATGTGCCAACCGGCGATAAGGTCCCCTAACTTGACGTCACCGGCCACAATCCGTAGTCTGGATCGCGCGTTTATATCGGCGAATGCCGGCGGGTAATGACTGCGAAATGACTTACGCTCCGATTGCCCTGTTCGTCTATAACCGCCCAACGCACACCCGCCACACCGTCACGGCCCTCAAGAGCAGCGCGCTGGCCGCAAACAGCGACCTGTTCGTCTTTTCCGACGGCCCCAGGAACCACGAGTCGGAGGCCGCCGTGGGACAGGTCCGGGATTACATCGGGAGCATCGACGGCTTCAAGACGGTGACCATCGTCGAGCAGCGGGAGAACAAAGGCCTGGCCAGATCCATCAGCGAGGGAGTGACGCAGCTGTGCGAGCAGCGGGATCGCGTGATCGTGCTGGAGGACGACCTCGCCACGTCCCCGCATTTCCTCGACTACGTGAATGACGGCCTCAACCGCTACGCGAATGAAGAGCGCGTAATGCAGATTGCGGGGTATATGTTTCCGATCGAGCTTGCGATGGAGGAGGACGCATTGTTCCTTCCATTCATTTCCTCGTGGGGTTGGGCGACCTGGCGCAGGGCGTGGCGACATTTCGACAGACGGGAGGATGTCTTCGAGCAAATTCTTCAAGATGCGGAGACGAAAAGGAGATTCGATCTCAACGGCCGCTACAAGTATTCGAAGATCTTGAGGGCGCAGCAGCGAAGAGCGGTCGATTCATGGGCAATATTCTGGTACGTGAGCGTGTTCCTGCGTAATGGCCTCTCGCTTTTCCCGAGAAAGACGATGGTGCGAAATCTCGGTTTCGACGGTAGCGGTGTCAACTGCGCCGTAAGCAAGTTCGACCAGGAAGAATTGGACCTGGGATACCGCGTGCGAAAGATGCCGAATAGCGTCGAGGTTTCTGTGGACGCGGACCGCGTCATCAACAACATTCCCGCAACCCGTTTGAGCTTTGCGTCGGTACTCAACAAACTGACCGGCGCCCTCCGTCCCCGGCGATGATCCTGCGGTCCACGTTTCGTCAGGAAGCAATCAGCCAATGACCGAGCAGAAGCACCTGATAGGCAAGGAATATCGAGACCTCTATGCGGGGTACTATTCGAACGCGAACCCTACGCTCCTAAAACGTGAGATATCCGCCGTGCAAAGCGTGAATTGCCTGGTTGGCGCGATCGGGAGTCGCGCGCCGCGCAATCTGCTGGACGTCGGTGCGGGTGACGGGAATGTTCTGTCGCAATTGGACGCCAGGGGATTCTCCGCCGAACTCTTTGCCGTCGAAGTATCGGCGAGCGGCGTCGAGGCGATAAAGTCCAAACAGCTGCGCATGCTGCGCGACGTGCAGCTGTTCGACGGATACCGTATTCCGTATCCCGACAAGCATTTCGATCTCGCCATCGCGGTGCACGTTCTGGAGCATGTTGAGCATGAGCGATTGTTTCTGCGCGAGATCAGACGAGTGGCGAAATTCGCGCACATCGAAGTACCCTTGGAGCATGGGTTCAGAATTCAGCGTGCCATCGACAGCGGCAAGAAGTTCGGCCATATCAATTTCTATACGAGAGAAACGCTCGTGAGTCTTCTCGACTCATCGGGGCTATCCGTCCTGGAGTGCCGGGTGGTTCCCTCTTCTCTACAATACGAGCAGCATCTGTCGGGACGAGCGAAGGGATGGATAAAGAATATCATTCGCAGATCCGCATTGACGATCGCGCCCACGGTCGCGCCGCGGCTCATGGTCTACAATGCCTACGCGTACTGCGAGTGTGGTTGACACGGGGCCGATGGGATCATGTACAAGAGAGTCGAAAAACTGCTGGACGCCGTCCGCCGTCTGTTGCGGGTCGATGGCCAATTGGATGACATCAAGATCAATCAAGGGCGCATCCTGTCGGAGCTGAACGCACAAAAGACGTCGACCAGGATCGATGAATACGAATTCAAGGTATTCTCGCAGAGCGGGGAAGACGGAATAATTCAATTTCTCGTTTCCAATATTCGGATAGAGCACCGGACGTTTATCGAGTTCGGCACCGAGGATTTCCGTGAGTCGAATTGCCGTTTTTTGTTGATGAAGAACGGATGGAGCGGCTTCATAATTGACGGTTCCGCGCGGAACATGAAGCGGCTTCGGTCGACGCGCTTTTATTGGCGTTATCCAGTTCAATCCAGAGTGGCGTTCGTGACTCGGGAGAATATCTCAGCCCTTCTCGAGGAATCGGGATTCGAGAAGAACGCCGGCATTCTTTCGATCGACATCGACGGCGTTGACTATTATGTGTTGGCGGAGCTGCGCCATTGGAACCCCAGCATCATCATCGTCGAGTACAATGCCGTGTTTGGGAATGTGCGACCCGTGAGCGTGCCCTATGATCCTCAATTCAGCCGCGCGAGAAAACACTTCTCGAGCCTGTACTACGGCGCGAGCCTGCCGGCCTTCTACAGTCTCCTCGGCACGCGCGGCTACGCGCTGGTTGGTAGCAACAGCACGGGAAACAACGCCTTCTTCGTGAGGCGCGATCTGTTGAATGAAATGGTTAGGGAGACGTCTCTGGCGGATGGCTTCCGAGAATCATGTTTCCGGGAAGGACGCGATGAGCGAAATGCGTTGAGCTTCTTGACCGGTCGCGCACGGCGGGCAGTGATGGCCGATATGCCCCTGGTGGATGTCGTTTCCGGCGAAAAGCTGCTGGTTCGGGATTTGACGGACTAGCAAGATGGAAAGTATCTGACGGAAATGGAAAGCATCTATAGGAGCGGCAAGTATTTAGAAGCCACGAAATCGTGGCACGCGGAGGACGCCGGGTGGAAAGCCGTCCAGATCAAGGCAATTCTGGACAGGAATCGTGTAAACCCCAGGAGCGTTGCGGAGGTGGGCTGCGGTTCCGGAGCAATTCTCGACAGATTATCCCGGCTCCCCGATCTTGGGAGCGCAGATTTTGCGGGATACGACATCTCGCCTCAGGCGATCGAGATAGCGGCGCAATTCGGCAATGACCGGATTCATTTCCAGCAGGGGGACTTGTCCTCGATGGACGAAGCGAAGCATTTCGACGTTCTTCTGGCCATCGACGTATTCGAACACGTGCCGGATTACATGGGATTTCTCGACCAATGCAGACGCAAGGCCGAGTTCAAAGTTTACCACGTTCCGCTCGACATCCATGTCTCGTCCGTACTGCGCAATGCATTCGTCAAGACCCGATACACGATCGGACACATCCATTACTTCACGGCGGATTCGGCAATTGATTCGTTGAAGGACACGGGTCACGAAATCGTCGATTTCATCTATACGAACGTGTCCTTTGGACTCTTCCGCGAGCACCCGAGTTTAAAGAAAGCGATAGCCAATGTTCCGCGATGGCTGTTTTCCAAGATCAGCGTGCCGTTCACGGCGAGGGTCTTTGGCGGATATTCCTTGCTGGTTTTGGCGAAATAGAGGCGGCCGACAATGACTGAAAAAGCTTCCTCGCCTCGCAACAAAACGACGAGAGAGTTGCATTTAGAAAGAACAAAGATGTGGGACGCGAGCATGGAGAATCATGCCCGTTACGTGGATCCCGATACAGGGATGTTTGCTCGAGAATTCACGGAAGAACGGCGCTGTCCGGCGTGTGCCGGGGAGAATAGGACGGTGCTCTTTCAAAAGAGCGGCGGGACGTATGTCGTCTGCGGTAATTGCAGGATGATCTATTTGAATCCGGCGTTCAAAGACGAATATCTCGAGGAATACTATAGAGGCAACCATCAACTGCAAGGTGAAATCGTCGCGTCCGACTCCGAATTCTATTCAGGGTTATACAGAAAGGGGCTGTCCCTCATCTCTCGGCGCTTCCCGGAACCAGGAAGAATTCTCGATGTCGGGTGCTCGACCGGTTCATTTTTGGATATAGCCAAAATAAACGGCTGGAAATGCCATGGACTGGAGTTGAACGCCAAGGAAGCGGAGGTTGCCCGTAGCAAAGGGCACGGTATACAAGAAACCCTAATTGGCGTCGCGAAATTCGATTCAAGATTCTCTGCGGTAGCGCTGTGGGACGTCTTTGAGCATATCAAGAACGGCAAGGATTTCCTGATTAGCGCCAGAAGGATTCTGATCGAGGACGGTGTGGTCTTTCTGCAATGTCCGTCGCGTGATGCGTTGGCGGCCAGGATTTTGCAGTCGGCATGCAATATGTTCGATGGATTGGAGCATGTGAACCTATACGGATTCGAGAGCCTTTGTAGAATCTGCGAGGCCACCGGCTTCGAGTTGTTGGATTATCAAACGGTGATATCGGAAATCGGGGTAATCAATAACTTTCTGGAGTATGAGAATCCCTATTTGGGACCATCAGAAAATAAAGAATCGATAATGAATCTGATCAGCGACGACGCCATACATCAGTCCAAGCTCGGATACAAATTTCAAGCTTGCTTACGAGTGAGATAAGCATTCAGCCGGGTGAGCGGGGGCTTTGCCCGGCCAAGCCCAGAGTGCGCGCCCATCCACCCTCGCGCCGATACGCCTAAGTAACGAGTATCAATGCCGCGCTGATTGCTGGAAGATTGCAGGTTACGGTAGTCCCGAAGGTCTTCAGCGTATATGGCGAACCGGGCTCGAAGCCGCCATCCGGTCCTACAGCGGCACCCTGGATCTTGACGCCGGCCGTCGCTTCGAGCGATGGACCCGTCATCAACAGTAGTTCGGCCGCATTCAGCGCCCGGCCGCAGTCAAAGGTCAGGGCGAGATTTTGTATTGCATCCTTGTTCACCACCACGAGGTTGAGTCCACCGTCGGTCCGTTCCACGGTATAGGCGGTGACATTGAGGCCGGACGATGATATGGAGGTATCGAGTAGGGTCCCGCACCCGGCGAGCGTGAAAAGTAGCGTGCCATAGTACTCGGGACGGGCTTCCACGACCGCACCCTCATTGTCGGCAATCGGCGTGTAGCCATTCGTGTCGCCGCCGCCGGTCAGGTTGACGCCATTGCCGCCGCCGAGAGCGACGGTGAAGAGAAAATCGATCACCCACAAGGCGGAAGCGTAGCTGTCGCTGACCCCGATCGCCCCGCCATTGTAGAAGGAGTTGGTTTCAGTGAGGCGGAAGGGAACCCCGATCGTGTCTGCACCGGACTTGAGAAGCGCCAGTTGGCTGACCAGTACCGAGTCGGGACTGACGAGCACAGACGCGGTGGACGACGCGCTCAGGCCATTTCCCCGATAGTAGTGCTGGGTTAACAACGCGATTTGCCGGCTCGCAAAGTCAAGAGCGAAGGGAAGCGTCCAGCTGTTGATGTCCTCAACCGTAGCAGGGCCGGTCATGGCCGCATCCGGTATGGCTTGCACGATAGCGTCGCGGAACTGCTCCCACCGTTGCTCGAAGGTCTGAAGATCCCATGTTGAAAAAAAGCCCTCCGCGCCGTACTCGTTGGGCTCATTGCCAAGTTCGATCCCGATCAGATGGCGGCCGAGCGCCTTCACCGCATATGCGGCCTCAGCCGCGGCCGCGGCGGGTGTCGAGGTAGCCAGATTTACGGAGTACAGCACCGTCCAGCCGGTCGCCTCTATGAATCCGGCCAGTGAATCGAGGTCGGGAGGCGCTATCTCACCACTCGTCTGGCCCGCGCCGTTCGGCGCCCAGTGCATAAGGTCCACGGAAGAGCCGCCGATGCGCAGCTGGCTTGGTCCTAGAGTTCGAAACAGGCCAACAAGATCGAGATTTTGGGGCGTGAATCGCGGCAGCGACATCGAGAGTTTGTCGTAGCTCAGCCCCGTAAATCGCGGACCGATGCTGCCGACCGCGCTGCCCGAAACGGCGACGGATACCGGCACGAGCGCACCGCCTGGTATCGGTTCGGGATTCGGCACAATGCCCGCGATCGGATACGAGATATATCCCCCGCAGCCCGCAACGCACGCGCAAACTGTCGATGCGCCAAGTCCGCCGATCACCGAACGGCGCGTAATACGGTCTGCCGTGGCACGAGCACCGCTTGCGTGCCTCTCGAGTCGCGCGAAGTCGCCGGATCGCTTTGTCATGTGCCTGATATTGTTGAGGCCGCCGAACGAAACGATGGGACCAATTCGGCAGGGAAGCAATTAAGAGTCGTTCATTTGAGCCGAACCCACGAATTCACCCGAGCAGCCGCTAGAGATAGGCCATGACGAACTTGCGGGCGTATTTTCTTCCCAGAGCGATTTGCTCACGGACAAATGTCTCATTCGCCAAGCGCGACCGGACCATTGCCTCGTTGCGATTTCTGAATGCGACCTGCAATGCGAGTCGTTCGCCGCTCCGAACGATACTTCCACGATGGAGCAGGTGGGGGCCGTCAAATACGAGGGCTTGACCGCCTTGGCTCAAGTACTGAATTTCTCTCCCTCCCAATGCGTCTGCTGCGGCCGTGCCGGGTAAGACATCATCGCCAAAGTGACTGGAACCCCGTACCGCCCGTGGCAACTGCATGAATACCCTGCGCAAGTCGGGACGCCGGGCAATCGGGCGATAGTTGCCGGCAGAGCCGAGGCTGCCGTATCGGTCGCTGACGATTCGATCGAGCGCCCTATACATTCGAAGTCGGAATTCAGACCCTTCCCAGCAGTTGCTTCCCGGAATAGCCCGCGTCGGACCGCTCGCGTCATCCACCGGCGTCACGTAGATCATCGCTTTCGGGATGCAGTACCCCTCGTCAAAATGCATATATTGGAACGGGCTGTCGGACAATCCCACATCCGAGTAAATGTTTTGGTGCCAGTTCTGCTTCGAACTCGAGTACTCGAGCCCGGCGCCGAGCATCGTCATGCGATTGCGCTTCAGTTCGCTCAGCACGTCGATGATGCCGGCGTCTTGCGCTGCGGCCTTGATCGCTTTCCACAACGGTGAATTGAATTTAACGCTGGTCACAGCGCGGCTGGATGGATCTCTATCGGCGTGGATTTTGAGCTCTTCCCGACGCGCCAGTGCCAGCCGCCGGATCTCGTCGTAGTAGTCACTCCGCAGCGCCGTCACGTACATGCCCTCAGCTTGCATTGCTGACAGCTGCCGGGCGCGGCTCTGCGAAAGAGCAAGTGAACGATATTCGCGAGCGGAAAATACGCGGCGCGCAAGTTCATACGCAATGTCGTTGACAGTCCAGCGCGCGCAGCTGTGGAGCCACTCTTCGGCGACGGCGGGAATATTTTGCTCGCTCGCGTGACTCACGAACCCCTCTATCGCTTCCCGGATTTGCACCATCGCGTCGGCGGCGGTCTCTTCGGTCGGCCCGGCTACGTTACAGAAATTGGTGTAGGCGAGATCCGCAGCTCGAACTCGTTGATCGAGCAACTGATCGTCATAGGTTGCCGCAGTTGGGAACGATGAGTACGCCGGGTGGGTGTCGTAGTCGATTTCCGGGAAACGCATAACCTCTCCAACAAACTACAGGCGCGCCGAAGTCATGAAAAATCTCGTCACAGTACCACTTGTGTTGCGACGCAACATGTGGATTCTGTCTACCGGGAGGGCCCGCGATCGATAGATAATCTCGCGAAGCCGCGGAAGTTTCCACTCAACGCATTCCCTTGGAAGTCGGTGCCGTCGCCGTATAGACTCTCCGCCGACTGATTCCCACCGAACTCGAGCCGAATAATGACGAGAAATCAAAATTGCCGCGCAGATAGTTGGCTCGGGAACAGGGGTGTCTGCGTGGAGTCGCGCCGCGTGCGACGATGCATTCATGTCCGTTGATTCGTACGAATTGATAGCCGGGGTGCATCTGCACCGTCCTCGGCCCAAGTTCAGTCGAGTCTTCCTGATCGCATTTTTCTCAATCCTGGGAGGGTTGCTGCTCCTTTATATGGTCACGGGCGGCAGAATCAATCATTCGTATTCGGCGCTGCATTTTGTGATTATCGGCCTGAGTCTCTCTCACATCGTATGGGTGCGAAGGTTCAACCTCGGCGCCTCCTATTCATTATTTGCGCTCTTCTTTTTTGGCATCATTCCGCTTTTCGAGTATCGATTGGGCATCACTTACAACAATGCCGCCACCCCGAGCGACAGTTCGTACACTACGGCAGCGGAATTCGCGCTGCTCTCCAGCGTGTTCTTCTACATCGGATACGGACTTAGACGAGGGATGCCCGCGGACATAGGTGCGCTGAGGCGAATTCGCTTTGTCAGCAGGCGCCACCGGCAGCTGGCACTTTGGTCGACGCTGACGGTCCTCGCAGTCCTCGCGGTATTCATCGCATTCTTCTACGATTTCTCGCTGTATAGCATTTTATTTCGGGGCTTTGGGGAAGAAGTTGAACAGTCGGCCATCGGCAACTCGTTCGTCACTTACTTTGCGCGCCCGCTGTTCTTCAATCTGATCCTGATCATGCTGTTGACGAGCTACCGCCGCCGTCCCGTTCCCCGTGGAAATATCGTCGCCCTGTGTTGCTGCCTGATGGTTTTCGTCTCCCCCGTTGGAATTCCACGAAGTTTGGCGGGCGCGTTGTACATACCGCTACTGATGATGGTATTTGCCCCGAAATACTATTCAAAGTACAGCGTGCTTTGCGTCATTCTGTTCGCCGTTCTTTTTGCGGCGCCCGTGGCTGATGTGTTCAGGTACATCAATCACAGCAACAACGTCGATTTGGGTGAGAACTTCAATCTGGAGTACGTTTTTTCCGGCCATTTCGATGCTTTCCACAATCTCACCCAGGTTATCGAACTCGACTACCGGAGTGAAGGTTGGCAGGTGGTCGGCGTACTGCTTTTCTGGGTGCCGCGTGCGCTGTGGGAGGGTAAACCGCTGGGCACGAGCTTCGATTTCGCCGATTTTGCGGGATACGAGGCGCACAACATCTCTTTCACGCTCCCGGCGGAGTTTTACGTGGACTATGGCGTTTATGGGATAATTTGCGGGATGTTTTTAGTGGGACTTCTCTACAGACAACTCGATCTCGTTCTCTCGAAACGACAGGAGCCAGGATCCGTTGCCTCGTACGTCTTCGCAATCAGCCACTTCGAATTATCAGTCCTCGGGCTCTACCTGATCCGCGGAAGCGTCCTGTCGTCGTTCGCGTATACCGTGGGCGTCGGCGCAACCTTGGCGAGCATATATTTTGGTGAGCGGTGCATACGGGGCTTCTGCCTGAGCCGCAATGGGCGGTGACTCCCGAATCGGGCAAGTCTCGCGTTCGTGACGCGGTTGCGTTCGGCCGGCTAACGCCAAAATGAAAGTCTCGATCATCACGGCAGTTCTCAATGGTGCGACGGAGATCGGCCGGACGCTCGATTCCGTCGCGGAGCAGGATTATCCGGATCTCGAACACATCGTCGTGGACGGCGGGTCGAGCGACGGCACGGTGGAAATTGCGCGTACCAGAAATAGCGGAGCCGGCCGCGTGATTTCCGGGCCCGATACCGGAGTCTACGATGCTTTCAACAAGGGTTTGCGGGCCGCAACGGGCGACGTGCTCGCGTATTTGAACTGCGGCGATTGTTACGTCTCCGCCTCGGTGATATCCGGTGTAATGCGCGAAATGACGATGGGCGCCGTAGATGCCGTATTCGCGGACGTATTGATCGTTGAGCCCGGAAAACGGGCTCGCGTAGTCAGGCGTTACAGTTCGCGGAGATTCAGCGTGAGATCAATGGCATATGGATTGATGCCCGCTCATCCCACGCTGTTTCTGCGTCGGGAGGTTTACGACGCCGTGGGCGAATACGATCCCAGTTTTCGGATTGCCGGCGATTTCGAATTTTGTCTGCGGGCGTTTGTTCGACGGAAGACGGCCTTCCACTACATTGCTGAGCCATTGGTAAGAATGCCCAATGGCGGGCTCAGCAACCGCGGTTGGCGCAGCAAGTGGCAAATAACAGAGGAAATGCTGCGCGCGTGCCAGATGAACGGCGTGCGCACGAGTTGGGCCAGGCTTTGTTTGCGCTTTCCCATCAAAATCCTCGAAATGTTCTAGCTCCATGTACGTTTTCAAGAACATCGTTGCCTTATTGGCGATGCCGCTGCCGGTGTCGTTCCTGCTCGCCCTGGCCGCGGGGATTTGCCGGCTCTCGGGCCGTAGAGGACTGTCGATCGGATTGCTCATTTCGGCGGGCACGACGTGTTATTTGGGATCGGTGAGCGTCGTGGGCGACGCACTGCTCGCGCCGCTCGAGGCTCAATATCCGCCGCTCACGCAGAGTTCGTTGCCGTCCGATATCCAGTTCGTTGTCGTACTGGGTTCCGGATATTCGCCGCGCGATGGGATTCCGGTAACCGCGGCGTTGGAGGAGGATGGCCTGGTACGCATTGTCGAGGGTGTCAGCATCGTTCGCCGGTTGGGTTCTGCGCGTCTGGTCGCTTCGGGAGGCGCTGCACCGGGATACGTTCCATCGGCGCAGGGATATGCAAAATTAGCGCTTCAGCTCGGAATCGACTCGAGATCCCTCATCGTATTGGATACTCCGCGCGATACCGCCGAAGAGGCGCGCACGGCGGTCAATGTCGTCGGCGATAAGCCCTTCATATTGGTGACTTCCGCTTATCACATGCCGCGCGCCATGCGGCTGATGGAAGATGCCGGTTTGCGTCCCATTCCCGCACCCACCGGTTTTCGCGAGGGCGGACGCGGCCATTCCGATTGGCGCCGCGTGATACCGAGCGGTTCGGGGGTGCGAAAGACGGAGCGGGCGCTGCACGAATATCTTGGTCTTGCCGCCGTCCGCCTGGGGGTCCATTGAAACGCGTCCTGGTAACCGGTGCGGGCGGATTTGTCGGCTCGGTTCTTTGCAACATGCTGGCGCAGTCGGGCTGGCAGGTGCGCGCCGCGGTTCGGCATGGCCGGCCGACGCCAACCGGTGCCGCAGAGCATGCAGTCATCGGCGATCTTGGCGGCGACATATCGTGGCAGGAGGCGCTCCTCGGCGTCGATTCGGTCGTCCATCTCGCCGCACGCGCACATGTTCTTGGTGATTCGCCGGCGAATGCGGATCTATACGCACAGGCCAATGCACTTGGAACATCGAATCTTGCGCGACAGTCAGCAGCGGCGGGGGTGCGGCAGTTTGTGTTCCTGAGCAGCATCAAGGTCAACGGCGAGGCGACAACCTCGCGCGCCTTCAATTCCAACGATGAACCGCGGCCCAGGGATGCCTATGCCCGCTCGAAATGGGAAGGCGAGAAGTTCGCCATGATTGCCGGACGGGAGTCGGGCATGCGGGTCGCGATAGTTCGCCCTCCATTGGTGTACGGGCCGGGGGTAAAAGCGAACTTTCTCAGACTCATGCGATGGATTGACGAAGAGAAGATATTGCCGCTGGGTGCCGTCGACAACAAGCGCAGTCTGGTCAGCGTCTGGAATCTTTGCGACTTGATAATCCGCCTGTTGACCGGATCCGGGGCGCCGTCGGATGTGTGGATGGCTTCCGACGGCGAGGATCTGTCGACCCCGGATCTCGTCAGACGACTCGCCACGGCCATGGGCCGTCGCGCGCGGTTGTTGCCGCTGCCGGTGCGAGTGCTGCGTTTTCTGGGGCATGCATGTGGATATCAGGCACAGGTCGATCGGTTGTGCGGATCCCTGGTCGTGGACATCGCAAAAACGCGCTTGGATCTTGCGTGGGTCCCGCCCGTCTCCGTCGGCGAGGGATTCGAGCGCACGGCGCATTGGTACCTGTCCGAAGGGCGCGGCAAGTGAGCGTGGAGAAGGTGGGCGCATTTTTGGCGCTGCTATCGCTCTCGGCGATATTGACGGGCTTGATTCGGAGGATGGCGCTGTCCCGCGGCGTACTCGACGTGCCGAACTCCCGCAGCTCGCACACTTCACCGACGCCGCGAGGAGGGGGACTCGCCATCGTCGTGTCGACGCTTACCGCGGTGGGAATTCTTCAGGCGATGGGCTTGGTATCGCCGAATGTGTCAGCCGCATTGCTCGCGGGCGGCCCGGCGGTTGCATTGATCGGTTTGATCGACGACCTGCGATCTGTTTCGCCGCCGGCACGCTTGTCCGTCCACGCGGCCGCCTGCGCGTGGTGTGCATGGAGCTTGGGATCGCTGCCGCCGATCGACTTCGGATTCGGCCCATGGAACCTCGGGATTTTCGGTAACGTATGCGGCGTGATTTTTCTGATCTGGCTCCTGAATCTCTACAACTTTATGGACGGTATCGACGGAATCGCCGGTCTCGAAGCGGTCAGTGTATTGGCGGTTGCCGCAGCGCTGCTTGCACGGCACGGGAGCGATCCGTCGCCGATGTATCTTCTTGCGGTGGTTGCAACATCGGTCGCCGGTTTTCTCATCTGGAATTGGCCTCCCGCCCGCATTTTCATGGGCGACGCCGGCAGCGGGTTCCTGGGGTTTTGTCTGGGCGCCGTCGGGTGGGCGACTGTCGTGGCCGGCCAATTCACGGTATGGGTTTGGCTCATCCTGTTGGGGGGGTTCATTGTTGACGCGACACTCACGTTGCTCCGAAGATCCCTTCGCCACGCGCCTCTCGCGCAAGCGCATCGCAGTCACGCCTACCAGATACTCAGTCGTCGGTGTGGCAGCCATCTGAAGGTGACGTTGGGCATCCTGTGCGTCAATATTTTTTGGCTTGGTCCATTGGCTGCGATTGCGGATGCGCGGCATTCCCTGGGCGTGTTGCTGACGCTGATTGCATGGAGTCCGCTTGTGGTGGTCGTGTGGCAAAGTGGAGCAGGAATCGGAGAGGATTGACCTCGACGATTCCCTACTGTATCTACGCAAAGGCTGATGCATGTGCTAGCGGGGGCCGATTTGGCGAAGACTGCGCTAATTACCGGCATTACCGGGCAGGACGGTGCTTATCTCGCGGAGTTTCTGCTGGCGAAGGGCTACACGGTCCACGGCGTCAAACGCCGGGCGTCATCCTTCAATACGGATCGCATCGATCATCTGTACCAAGATCCGCATGAGAGGGATGTTCGCCTCAAGCTGCACTATGGCGATCTGACGGATTCGACGAACCTCATCCGCATCATTCAAGAGGTGCAGCCCGACGAGATTTACAATTTGGCCGCGCAGAGCCACGTGGCGGTGTCGTTCGAAACGCCGGAATACACTGCAAACTCCGATGCGGTGGGCACTCTGCGTGTGCTGGAGGCCATTCGAATTCTGGGGCTGGAAAAGAAGACTCGCTTCTATCAGGCTTCTACGTCCGAAATGTTCGGCAAAGTGCAGGAAATCCCGCAGCGGGAGACGACGCCCTTTTATCCCCGTTCGCCCTATGGCGCGGCGAAGGTATATGCCTATTGGATTACGGTGAACTACCGCGAGGCGTATGGCCTGTTCGCCTGCAACGGCATCTTGTTCAACCACGAATCGCCGATGCGGGGTGAAACCTTCGTCTCGCGCAAGATCACCCGTGCATTGACGCGCATCAAGGTCGGCCTGCAGGAGACTCTGCATCTCGGCAATCTCGATTCGCGGCGCGATTGGGGGCATGCGCGCGACTATGTGCGTGCGCAATGGCTGATGCTGCAGCAAGAGGAGCCGGAGGATTTCGTCATCGCCACCGGCAAGCAATATTCGGTCCGCGACTTCGTGGTGGCCGCGGGCTCGTTGCTCGACATGAAGATCGAGTGGCAGGGCGAAGGCGTGCGACGAGGTGGGTATCGACACGATACACGGGCCGCAAGCTCGTTCGCGTGGATCCTCGCTATTTCCGTCCGACCGAAGTGGAGACGCTGTTGGGCGACGCCATCAAAGGCGCGGCAGAAACTGGGCTGGACCGCGGAAGTGAGCTTTCGCGGAATTGGTGGCGGAAATGGTCGAATCGGATTTGGACCTGGCCAAGCGCGATGCCTTGGTCGCCAAAGAAGGCTATAAGGTCTACAGCCATCACGAGTAGCGCCAGTGCAAATCAACTCAAGATTCGCGAATTTACGTCGCGGGCCACCGAGGATTGGTGGGTTCGGCGGTGGTCCGGGCGCTGCGGCAGACAGGGTTACGACAACCTGATGCTGCGCGACGCACGATGAACTGGATCTGACCGACCAGGCCGGCGGTTCGCAACTTTTTCGAAGCAGAGCGTCCGGAAGCGGTCATCATGGCGGCGGCGCGCGTGGGCGGCATTCACGCCAACAATTCGCGGCCGGCGCTGTTCATTCGCGACAATCTCCTGATTCAGGACAATGTCATCGACGCCGCATATCGCTCAGGCGTCAGCGAAGTTCGTTTTCTTGGGGTCGAGCTGCATCTACCCCAAATTGAGCCCGCAGCCCATCAAGGAGGAATACCTCCTCACCGGCCCGCTGGAGCCGACCAACGAGTGGTACGCCATCGCCAAGATTGCGGGCGTGAAGATGTGTCAAGCGTATCGCCGGGAGTTTGGCTTCAACGCGATTTCCCTGATGCCGACCAACCTGTACGGTCCCGGCGACAACTTTGATTTGCAGAACTCGCACGTGCTGCCGGCGTTGATCCGACGCATCCACGAGGCCAAGGTGCGCGGCGACGAGAACGTGACGGTGTGGGGCACCGGCACGCCGCGCCGCGAATTTCTCCACGTGGACGATCTCGCCGACGCGGTTTTGTACCTTTTACACAACTACGACGCCGAACCCATCGTCAATATAGGCTGGGGTGAAGATGTCACGATTCGCGAACTCGCGGAGCTCGTCTTGTCGGTGATTGGCTACAGGGGCCGTTTGGTTTTCGACTCGAGTAAACCGGACGGCACGCCGCGCAAGCTGCTCGATGTCACGCGCCAAACTAACCTAGGCTGGAAGCCTCGGATTACCCTCAGAGGAGGCATCGAGCAAACCTACGCATGGTTCAAGGAACATTCCGCCGACGCGCGACTCTAGATCACATGCGATGCGGTCAACGCGACTTTGCTTGGCGCGTTAGCTGCATTAACTCGCGTTAAGCTCGCAACACTGTTGGTGATTGACTAGATAAATTCGGTACACTACGCGGCAGGGAGATAAAAAATCCGTGTCAGCGGCGAAATCGAAGTGCTAAGCGTCGCTAGCTGGGGATGAGTGTCAGGGAGGTTCACCTTGGGTTCAAAGACCGTCGAAACGACTAGCAACTTTGCGCGGCAAACCGTCGAAATGCCGGGCCCGCTGAAGCGCATCATCGCGATTTGCACGGACGCGGTCATGACGCCGCTGGCGTTGTGGACCGCTCTGACCCTCAAGACCGGTCATCCGGCATTCTCACTCGCCGATTGGCCCGCCTATCGTGGCGGTAGTCGCCGTCAGCACCCCAATTTTCGTGCGTATGGGCCTGTATCGGGCCGTGATCCGCTTTCTCGGCCACAAAGCCGTGTTCGCCGTTGCCTTCGCGGTCTTCTTGAGCGGGGTATTGTTGGGCATCGTCGGGATTGTTGGCTGAGAATACCGGCGCTCTCCTGGAGCGTCGTGACGATCTATTCCTGCCTCGCACTGCTATACGTCGCGGGGTCCCGCTTCGTGGTGCGCTACTACTTGCTTACCCACTATCACCAGCCGACGGTCGCTCGAGTGGCCATCTATGGCGCCGGTGATGCCGGCGCGCGCCTTTCCAGCGCTCTGTCGACGACCCGCGCCTTTGACCCGCTGGTGTTCGTCGACGACAAGCAGAAGCCTGCACGGGCGCATGGTCAACGGCATCAAGGTCTACCCCCCCGAACAACTGCCCGCACTTGATCAAAGATCGCAACATCGATCGTATTCTGCTCGCGCTGCCGTCTTTGACGCGTCGCCGGCGCCGGGAAATCTTGAGCTCACTGGAGCCTTTGGGCGTGCACGTGCAGACGGTGCCGGAATTCGAGCAACTGGTCACCGGCATCGCGACGGTGGAAGACATTCGTGAAGTCGACGTTTGCGATCTGCTGGGACGCGATTCGGTACCGCCGAAAGCCGGGTCTGTTCGACGCCTGCATTCGCGATCGGGTGGTCATGGTGACCGGCGCCGGCGGCTCGATAGGCTCCGAACTGTGCCGGCAAATCATAGGCTTAGGTCCAAAGCGGCTGGTCTTGTTCGAAATGTCGGAATTGGCGCTCTACAACATTCAGCGCGAGCTGCGCACTTTTGCGGATCAACACGCGCTCACCGTCGATCTGATCGGACTGCATCGGCAACGCGCACCACAAGTTCCGCTTGCGCGACATCCTGCAGGCGTATCGCGTGCAGACCGTTTACCACGCCGCTGCGTACAAACATGTCCCGATCGTCGAACAGAACGTCATCGAGGGGATCCACAACAACGTCATCTCCACGTGGTATGCCGCCGAAGCGGCTCATGAAACGGAAGTGGAAACTTTCGTTCTGGTGTCGACCGACAAGGCCGTGAACCCCACCAATGTCATGGGTGCGACCAAGCGGTTCGCCGAAATCGTCCTGCAGGGGCTGCATCGGCGGGGCAGCAAGACGCGCTTTTGCATGGTGCGGTTCGGCAATGTACTGGCGTCGTCCGGTTCCGTGGTGCCGCTGTTCAGCGAGCAGATCAAAGCCGGCGGTCCGGTCACCGTTACCCACCCTGAGGTGATCCGCTACTTCATGACCATTCCGGAGGCCGCGCAGCTCGTGATTCAGGCCGGCTCGATGGCGGAGGGCGGCGATGTATTCGTGCTCGATATGGGGAAACCGGTGCGGATCGGGGATCTGGCGAGGCGGATGATCAATCTCATGGGGTTGACGGTACGCGACGAACAGCATCCGGATGGCGATATCGAGATTTCGCTACACCGGCCTGCGTCCGGCGGAGAAGCTCTACGAGGAGCTGCTGATTGGCAACAATGTGACCGGCACCGAACACCCCATGATTCTGCGCGCCATCGAGCATTCTCTGCCGTGGGAGCGCGTGCAATCGCTATTGGAAGAGATCTTGGTGGCGATGAGCCGATTCGATTGCCATCGGGCGCTGCATCTACTGGGCGAAGTCGTCGAGGAATACAAACCGGCGCCCGAATCGCATGATCTGGTCTGGGCGCGTCAAACGGCCATCATCGCCGACGACCGCAAGGTCACCAGCCTCAAGCCCCGCCGCATTGTCAGAAACACCGGACCCACCGATACTGCCCATCCTTAAGGGGCATCGTTCGTGAGGTGTGAGTGTGTCTAACGGAACCATTCTGGTCACCGGCGGTGCCGGCTATATCGGCAGCCATGTGGTGCGTCAACTGGGCGAGACCGGCGAAAAAATCGTCGTCATCGACAACCTGGGCCGCGGCTTCCGACAGGCGGTGACCGCAGGCGAGCTGGTGGTGGGCGACGTGGGGGACTTCGAGCTGGTGTCGCGGCTGTTGGCGGAGCATCGGGTCGACACGGTCATGCACTTTGCCGCGCATACCATCGTGCCTGAGTCGGTGGCGCAGCCGCTCAAGTACTACCGCAATAACACGAGTTCCACCCGCACCCTGCTGCAGGCCTGTCTCGAAAACGACGTCAAGCAATTTCGTCTTTTCGTCGACGGCGGCGGTGTACGGAATGCCGGACCAGGAGTTGGCCGACGAGGACTCGCCGACGCGCCCGATCAATGCCTATGGCACCTCCAAACTCATGAGCGAGTGGATGCTGCGCGACGTGGCCGCGGTCGAGCGCGCTGCGCTACGTGGCCTTGCGGTATTTCAACGTGGCCGGGTCCGACCCTGCCGGGCGGATCGGGCAGGCGACGCAGGGCGCAACCTTGTTGACGAAGGTGGCCTGCGAAGCTATGGTCGGCAAACGGCCACATGTGTCGGTGTTCGGCAGCGACTATCCGACCCCGGACGGCACGGGGATGCGCGATTATCTGCACGTCGAGGATTTGGCGGCGGCGCATTTGAATGCGCTCGACTACCTGCGCGGTAATGGCGAGTCGGTGACTTTGAACGTCGGCTACGGCCATGGTTACTCGGTCCGCGAGGTCCTGCGCATGGTGGAAGCCGTCGGCGGCAAGCCTTTGGTCATTCGCGAGGAGGCGCGCCGGCCCGGCGACCCCGCGTACCTTGTTGCGCGGGCCGATCGCATCCGGGCGGAGCTCGGCTGGCAGCCTCGCTACGACGACCTGTCAGCCATCGTGACCCACTCGCTCGCCTGGGAGAAAAAACTGCAGCGCGAGCCCTGGATCTGAGCGGCCCCGAGGCCCGCCGTTTTGCGCTTTACTTGACCCCCCAAAACCGCTAGGCTTTCGCGTTCTTTTCCCAGTTAAATCAGAATATTACGCATGCGAATCACGATTTTTGGCTCAGGCTACGTGGGCCTGGTAACCGGCGCGTGCTTGGCCGATGCCGGCAACCAGGTGCTGTGCGTCGACATCGATGAGCGCAAGATCGCCATGCTCAAGGGCGGCGAGGTTCCCATCCACGAGCCGGGCCTCGAGGCGGTGGTCAAACGCAACTTCGAGGCCGGACGTCTGCGCTTCACCACCAGCGCCCAGGAGGGCGTGCAGCACGGGCTGTTCCAATTGATCGCAGTGGGCACTCCGCCCGACGAGGACGGATCGGCGGACTTGCGCCACGTCCTGGCGGTCGCCCGCTCGATCGGCGAGCACATGGCGGATTACAAAGTGGTGGTAACGAAATCGACCGTGCCGGTGGGCACCGCCGACAAGGTGCGGGAGGCGGTCCGAGCGTCCCTGGCGGCGCGCGGCGCCGCCATCGAGTTCGACACGGTCTCGAATCCCGAATTTCTCAAGGAAGGGGCGGCCCTCGACGACTTCATGAAACCGGACCGGGTGATCATCGGCACGGACTCGGAGCGCGCCACGGAGTTGCTTCGGACCCTGTACGAACCCTTCACGCGCAACCGCGACCGCATGATCGTCATGGACGTGCGCTCGGCCGAACTCACCAAGTACGCCGCCAACGCCATGCTGGCGACGAAAATCAGCTTCATGAATGAGTTGGCCAACATGGCGGAGCATTTCGGCGCGGACATCGAGGCGGTGCGCGTCGGGATCGGTTCCGATCCCCGCATCGGCTATGCCTTCATCTACCCCGGGGTGGGCTACGGCGGCTCCTGTTTTCCCAAGGACGTCAAGGCGTTGAAGCATTCGGCCGACGAGGTGGGCTACCAGGCCAGCGTCTTGACGGCGGTGGAGGCCGTCAACAACCGGCAGAAGCAGGTGCTGTTCAACAAGATCAAGGGGCACTTTGGCGACCTGCGCGGCAAGACCATCGGGCTATGGGGTCTGTCTTTCAAACCGAATACCGATGACATGCGCGAGGCGGCGAGCCGGGTGTTGATGGAGTTGCTGTGGGCGGCCGGAGCCAGCGTGCGCGCCTACGATCCGGTCGCCATGCCCGAGTGCGCGCGGATTTACGGCCGGCGCGCCGATCTGGTCCTGTGCAAGACCAGCCCCGAGGTGCTCGAGGGTGCTGATTGCCTCGCCATCGTGACTGAATGGCGGGAATTTCGCAGCCCGGATTTCGATGCCATCAAGAGCGCCTTGCGCACGCCGGCCATATTCGACGGGCGCAATCTCTACGACCCGGCGCAAATGGCCCGAGCGGGTTTCAATTACTATGCGATCGGCCGCGGCACTCGCACCGTGAGCGGCTTATGACCCTGGTGATTCCGGTGATTCTCTCAGGCGGCGCCGGCACGCGGCTTTGGCCGCTGTCGCGGGAAATGTATCCCAAGCAATTGCTGGCCCTCACCGGCAAGCACACCATGCTGCAGGATACCGCCATCCGTCTGGCCGGAATTTCCGGCGCGCGGCCCCCCATCGTGGTCTGCAACGAGGCGCATCGCTTTACCGTGGCCGAGCAGATCCGCAGCTTGGGAATGGAGGCATCCGCGATTTTGCTCGAACCCGTCGGGCGCAACACCGCGCCCGCCGTCGCCCTCGCGGCGCTCAAGGCTCTGGAAATCGATCCCGGCGCCACCCTCGTGGTGGCTCCGGCGGACCATGTGATTCGCGATATCCGCCGGTTCCAAGCGGCGGCGGAAGTGGCGGTGCGCCTGGCGCAGGACGGGAAGCTCGTGACGTTCGGCATCGTCGCGCATGCACCGGAAACCGGCTACGGTTATATCCGGCGCGGGGAGGGGGAGGGTCCGGCCTACCCGGTGGCGCAATTTATCGAGAAGCCACCCCTGGATGTGGCGGCGCAGTTCGTGGCGTCGGGCGACTACTTCTGGAACAGCGGCATGTTCGTCTTCAAGGCCGACCGATACCTCAAGGAACTCGCGGCCTTCGCCCCGGACATTCTCGAGGCCTCTCAAAGTGCCTTGCGTGCGGCCAAGACGGACTTGGATTTCGTGCGCATCGACAGGGTCGAATTCGAGAAATGCCGCAGCGAGTCGATCGACTATGCGGTGATGGAGAAGACGCGCGACGCGCTGGTGCTGCCGCTGGATGCGGGTTGGAGCGACGTGGGTTCCTGGTCCTCGCTGTTCGACGCCTTGCCGGCCGACGAGGAGGGCAATGTGCTGCAGGGCGATGTCATGGTGCACGACACGCACGACTGCTATGTGCACTCGACCAGCCGCTTGGTCACGGCCGTCGGCATGGACGATCACGTCATCGTCGAAACCAAGGATGCCGTTCTGGTGGCGCCCAAGGAACGGGTGCAGGACGTCAAGGAATTGGTGGCCATGATCAAGAAAGCCGGCCGCAGCGAGTCATCCTGGCATCGGGAGGTCTTCCGGCCGTGGGGCAGCTACGACAGCCTCGACAACGGCGAACGCTTTCAGGTGAAGCGCCTGTCGGTCAAGCCGGGCGGGGTGTTGTCCTTGCAGATGCACCATCACCGCGCGGAACATTGGATCGTGGTGCAGGGCACCGCGCGCATCACCTGCAACGACAAGACGTTTTTATTGTCGGAGAACGAGTCGACGTACATCCCCATCGGGGCGTCGCATCGCATCGAGAATCCCGGCAAGATGCCCTTGCACATCGTCGAGGTCCAATCGGGATCCTATCTCGGAGAGGACGACATCGTGCGCTTCGAAGACAACTACGGTCGGAAAGGGACGACGACTTGAAATCGATCTCCTGCTTCAAGGCCTACGACTTGCGCGGCCGGATTCCCGCCGAGCTCAACGACGACGTGGCTTACCGGGTAGCGCGCGGCTACGCGCAGTTTCTGACTCCCGGACGCATCGTCGTCGGGCGCGACATTCGCCTGTCGAGCGCCGGGCTTACGGACGCGGTGTGCCGCGGCTTGACCGACAGCGGCGTCGATGTGTTCGATGTCGGAGTGTGCGGCACGGAAGGCGTGTATTTCGCGACCTTTGATGGCGGCTACGACGGCGGCATCATGATTACCGCAAGCCACAATCCGCCGGACTACAACGGCATGAAATTCGTGCGCGCCCAATCCCAGCCCATCAGCGGGGATAACGGCCTGCAAACCATTCGCGGTTTCGCGGAGCAGGGCGACTTTTCCGCGCCGGCGCGCACCGGGGTGCGCCGGCCTCTCGATATCACGGCGGCCTATGTCGCGCATTTGCTGTCCTACGTCGATGCGCCGAAGCTCAAGCCGCTGAAGATTGTGGTCAACGCCGGCAATGGCGGCGCGGGCCTTATCATCGATGCGCTGGAATCTCATCTGCCGTTCTCGTTTTTCAAGATCCACCACGAGCCGGACGGCCATTTTCCGAATGGCATCCCAAATCCCATGCTCGAGGAGAATCGCGCGCCCACTGCCGCGGCAATCCGCCGGCACGGCGCGGATTTTGGCATCGCCTGGGACGGTGATTTCGACCGCTGTTTTTTCTTCGACGAGCACGGCACTTTCGTCGAGGGATACTACATAGTGGGATTGCTGGCCCAGGTGTTGCTGCGCGGCCATGCCGGCGGCCGAGTGGTGCACGATCCACGTCTCACCTGGAATACCGTCGAGCTGGTCAAGGCGAACGGCGGCATGCCGGTGCTCTCGAAATCCGGCCACGCCTTCATTAAGGAGCGCATGCGAGAGGTGGACGGCGTCTACGGCGGAGAAATGAGCGCCCACCATTACTTTCGGCGCTTTGCCTATTGCGACAGCGGCATGATCCCCTGGCTCATCGTGGCGCAAATCCTCTCCGAGTCAGGGCAAACGCTGTCCCAGCTGGTGGGTGAGCGCATTGATCGCTTCCCGGTCAGCGGCGAGCTCAATTACCGCGTTCCCGATGCCAAGGCGGCCATCGCTGCCTTCGAGGCCCGCTACGCCCCGCAGGCCATCATTCTCGATCGCGTCGATGGCGTGTCCTTCGAGTTCGCGAATTGGCGCTTCAATCTGCGCAGTTCCAACACCGAACCGCTGATCCGGCTCAATGTCGAGGCCCGCGGCTCGGCGACCATCCTGCACGCGAAGACCGAAGAGCTGCTGGCCTTGCTGAAGTCGCAAGGCGCGGTCGCGGCGGACGCGTGAGCGCAATGTCTCACCCACCCAAACTCAGCGTCGTCATTCCGGTTTACAACGAAGAGGCCGTGCTGCCGACGCTGTTTGGGCGGCTGTATCCGGCGCTCGATGCCTTAGGGCTATCGTACGAAATCGTGTTCGTCAACGACGGCAGCAAGGATCGATCGGTCGCGCTGCTGCGCGAGCAGTTCTCGCAGCGGCCGCAGCACACCCGGGTGGTGCTGTTTCATGCCAATTTCGGCCAGCACTCGGCCGTGATGGCGGGCTTGGCCTATGCGCGCGGCGAGTACGTGGTGACCTTGGACGCGGATCTGCAGAATCCGCCGGAAGAAATCGGCAAGCTGGTCAATATGCTCGATCAGGGCTATGACTATGTCGGCACGATTCGTGAGCAGCGCCAGGACTCGCTATGGCGGCGCTGGTTCTCCAAGCGGATCAATAAACTGCGCGAGCGCATCACGCCGGTGCGCATCACCGATCAGGGCTGCATGATGCGTGGCTACGCACGCTCGGTGGTCGAGGCGCTCAATCAGACGCGGGAGGTCAACACCTTCATTCCGGCGCTGGCGTCTTTGTATGCCATGCGACCCATCGAAGTGCCGATCGCGCATGAGGAGCGTTTCGCCGGCAAGTCGAAGTACTCCATGTACAGCTTGGTGCGCCTGAATTTCGACCTGATCACGGGGTTCTCCGTGGTGCCGTTGCAGCTCTTTTCCATGGCGGGCATGGCGGTGGCCACCCTATCCGCCCTCTTGGTACTGTACTTATTCGTGCGGCGCATCATCGTGGGTCCGGAAGCCGAAGGCTTATTCACCTTGTTCGGCATCGTGTTCTTTCTGATCGGCGTCGCGCTGTTCGGCATCGGTTTATTGGGTGAGTACGTCGGGCGCATCTATGCGCAGGTCCGCGAGCGGCCGCGCTACATCGTGCAGGCGGTACTCGAACAGGATGCGGAGGAGCCTGAGGCGCTCGGGAGCCTGCCGTTGCCGAAATACCGCGAGGCGCAGCCGCGGTGACCCGGGCGGTGGTATTCGCCTACAGCGAAGTGGGCGTTCGCTGTGTGCGCGAGCTATTGGCGCAAGGGATGGAGATCCCCCTGCTGTTCACGCACGCCGATGATCCCGCTGAGAGCCAGTGGTTCGGCAGCGTGCGGCAATTGGCGGAAAGTCATGGCTTGCGGATCGAAACGCCGGATAACCCCAACACGCCTGAATGGGTGGCGGCGGGGGCGGCGGTCAACCCTGATTTTCTGTTCTCGTTCTACTATCGCTACATGTTGGACAGCGCGTGGCTCAAGGTCCCGCGATTGGGGGCGCTCAATATGCACGGCTCGCTGCTGCCGAAGTTTCGCGGCCGGGCGCCGGTGCATTGGGCCATTCTCAAAGGCGAGCCGGTGACGGGTGCGAGCCTGCACTACATGGTGGAAAAGCCCGATGCCGGCGCACTCGTGGATCAGCAGTCCGTAACCATTCTCGAGAACGACACGGCACTCGACGTGTCGCTCAAAGTAGCCGGGGCCGCCGCGGATGTGCTCCGGCGCAGTCTGCCGCTATTGGTGGCGGGCCGCGCGCCGGCGCGCCCGCTCGATCTTGAGGCGGGATCGTATTTTGGCCGGCGACGCCCGGAGGATGGGCGCATCGACTGGCGGCGCAGCGCGCGTGAAGTACACGACCTGGTGCGCGCCGTGGCGCCGCCGTTTCCGGGCGCCTTTACCGACGTAAACGGGTGTAGGCTTGCCGTCCTGGAGACGCGAGTGGATGCGCAGCCGGCGCGGTTCGGGAGCAAAGCGCCCTGTTTGTATGCCGCGGACGGTGACTGGTACGCCGATTGCGTCGACGGACGGCGGCTCCGAATGATTCGAGCTGGCGATGAATGGCGAGCCCGTGCCCGCCCGCCAGCCCGCCGCCGCCCTTGGCGCAGCAGCCGCTGGCGCTGGTCGTGAACCTGGCGCCGGCCTGAAGATTCGAACAGTTGCGCGAAGCGCATGAGCACTAGGGGTTTATTTTGAAAAACGTTCTCATCCTCGGCGTCAACGGCTTCATCGGTCATCACCTGAGCAAGTACATTCTGGCGCACACCGATTGGCACATTTACGGCATGGACCTGCAATCCGAGCGCGTCGGCACGCTGCTCGACAACCCGAAATTTCATTTCGTGGAAGGCGATATCACCATCAACCTGGAGTGGGTCGAGTACCACGTGCGCAAGTGCGACGTGATCCTGCCGTTGGTGGCGATCGCGACGCCGGCCACCTACGTGCGCGAGCCGCTGCGCGTGTTCGAATTGGATTTCGAAGCGAACCTGCCCATCA
This sequence comes from uncultured Gammaproteobacteria bacterium, assembly GCA_963818075.1. Lineage (GTDB taxonomy): Bacteria > Pseudomonadota > Gammaproteobacteria > Steroidobacterales > Steroidobacteraceae > Bog-1198. The sequence continues at coordinate 446,712 of CAWFQX010000004.1, forward strand.
TTCGCCATTGCGTCAAGTACAAGAAGCGCGTGGTGTTCCCGTCCACCTCCGAAGTTTATGGCGCGAGCAAGGACAAGGAGTTCGATTCCGATACCTCCGAGTTGGTGCTGGGCCCCATTCACAAGCAACGCTGGATTTATTCCTGCGTGAAACAGCTGCTGGACCGCATCATCTACGCCTATGGTCAACAGGGGCTGCAGTTCACGCTCTTTCGGCCCTTCAACTGGATCGGCTCCGGTCTCGACAGCATGGATGATCCCAAGGAAGGTTCATCGCGCGTGCTCACGCAGTTCCTGGGCCACATCGTGCGCGGCGAACCGATCAAACTGGTCGATGGCGGCAAGCAGACACGTGCCTTCACCTTCATCGACGATGCCATCGAGTGCCTGACCAAGATCATCGACAATCCGGGCGGTATCGCCGACGGCAAGATCTATAACATCGGCAATCCGTACAATTCTTATTCCATCCGCAAGCTGGCGGAAATGATGCTGGAAATTGCGCTGTCGCGGCCGGAATATGCGCCCACCGCGCGCAACACCAAGCTGGTCGACATTTCCGCTCTCGACTACTACGGCAAGGGATATGCGGACATCCCGGCGCGGCTGCCCTCCATCAAGAACACCACCGCTGAGCTCGGTTGGACGCCCAAGACCGACATGCGCGCCGCGTTGAACGCCATCTTCGACTCCTACGCCGACAGCCTGCCGACGGCCTCCGCGCTGTTGTCGCGCGATGCTTGAGGGCGCGCGCATCGGCCTCAAGGTCGATGTGGATACCTTGCGGGGCACGCGCGAAGGCGTGCCGCGTCTCATGGCGCTGCTCAAGAAGCATGGAGTGGACGCCACGTTTTATTTCTCCGTCGGCCCCGACCACACGGGACGCGCCATACGCCGGGTGTTTCGCAAGGGGTTTGCCCAAAAAGTCGCCCGCACCTCCGTGCTCAAACACTACGGATTGAAGACCCTGCTGTACGGCGTGCTGCTGCCGGGTCCCGACATCGGCCGCAGCGCGGGCGCGGTGATGCGCAGCGTCAGCGATGCCGGTTTCGAGGTGGGGCTTCACACTTATGATCACGTGCGCTGGCAGGATTACGTGGCCACCGCCACGCCGGCCTGGACCCGGGTGGAGTTCGAGCGCGGCCTTAAGGCCTTTGAGCGGGTGTTCGGATTCCTGCCGCAATCGCATGCCGCCGCGGGCTGGCAAATCAACGCCCACGCCCTGGAACTCGAGCAGGAGTACGGCCTGCGCTATGCCAGCGACACGCGCGGTGGTCCGCCGTTCTTGCCGTTGTTGGCCAATGGCGTGAGCTCCTGTCCGCAGCTGCCCACGACCTTGCCCACCTTCGATGAGATCTTAGGCGTGGGCGGAGTCGATGAATCGAGCGTCGCCGAAAGCGGTGTTTCGCCTCTCCGCCGCCGCCTCTACGGATAATGTGCAAGTGTTCACTTTGCATGCGGAACTCGAAGGCATGCTGCTGCTCGATGCCTTCGAATCGCTGCTGGTGAAATGGCGTGAGTCCGGTGCCACGGTGACGCGCATGGCCAAGATTCACGAAATCGCAATGAGAGTGCCGCTGCCGGCACACACCGTGATCATGGGTGAGGTGCCAGGACGCTCGGGGCTTTTGGCGGTCTCGGCAGCTCGGACGTGAGCGAGCCCGCCGCGCCGGCGCTGCGCGACCCTCTCATCTACTGGGCGCTGGCCGGATTGCTCGCGCTGCTGTGGCTGGCAACGCTTGGCACTCGGCCGCTGTTCAATCCCGATGAAGGGCGCTACGCGGAAATTCCGCGGGAGATGCTGAGCGGGGGCGATTGGGTCATTCCCCACTTGAACGGCTTGGCCTATATCGAGAAGCCGCCGCTGCAATACTGGGCAACGGCGTTGAGTTACCGATTGCTCGGTCCGAGTGCAGTCGCCGCCCGCCTGTATTGCGCGCTCACTGCACTCGCGACGATCGTGCTCGTGTGGCTCACCGCACGCCGGCTGTGGAGCCCGGCGGCGGGCTGGCGTGCGGCCGCTGTGTTGTCCGGCATGTTGATGTTCGTGGTCCTGGGTCAGCTGCTGACGCTGGACATGAGCCTGACGTTTTACATGACGTTGAGCTTGGCCGGTTTTTTGTTGGCGCAAACGGCGGCGCAGCCGCGCCCTTGGATGCTGCTGGCATGGACAGCGGCCGCCTGGCGGTGTCTTGACCAAGGGTCTGGTCGCGGCGGCCATTCCCGCAGCCGTCTTGATTCTGTACAGCGGATATTCGCGCGACTTCGGGGCCTGGCGCCGGCTGCACCTAAAGTGGGGCCTGCCGCTGTTTCTCGCGATCACGGTTCCCTGGCACTGGCTCGCCGCGCAGCGAATGCCGGATTTCCTGGAGTTTTTCTTCGTGCACGAGCATGTGGCGCGGTTCTTGACCCCCATCGCCGATCGGCAGGAAGCCTGGTGGTTCTTCGCCGGTGTGTTCCTGGCGGGCAGCGTACCGTGGACGCTGCCGGCGCTGCGAGTCTTGGGGTCCGGGTGGCGGCGCCGCGCGGCGCCCGGCGCATTCGATCCGCTGCTGTTCCTCTGGATCTGGATCGTGTTCATCGGCGTTTTTTTCTCGCTGTCCGATTCGAAGCTCATGCCCTACATCCTGCCGGTAATGCCGGCGCTGGCGCTGCTCATCTCGGCCCTGCCCGTTGAGCGCCTCAGACGCGACTTTCTCTACACGGCGATAGCGACCGTGGTCGCAGGGTTGGCTTTGGGGTGTGCGAGCCTCGTTTGGCCAAAGGTCGTGGCCTCCTCTGATCGCAGTGTGTATTTTCTGCCGCTGGCCCGGCCGCTGGGACAGATCGCGCTGCTGCTCACGGTATCGGGCGCCTTTGTGCTCGTGCAGCGTGTGCGCGACGCGACCCGCGCCGCGGTCTTTCTCGGCGCGGGTTGGTGTCTGGCTTGGTTGTTGTTGATTCGCGCCGCCGCCTTGGTGGCGCCGATTTACTCCGGGGTCGCTCTGGCGGCGGCAATCCCGGCCAACCAACGCGACGTGCCCGTCTTCAGCGTGGGGACGTACGATCAATCACTGACTTTTTATTTGCAGCGGACCGTCACGCTCGTAGGGTATCGTGGCGAACTTGATTATGGACTGCGCAAGGCGCCCGACGCCGAGATTGCCGACGTGGCGGAATTCGTTCGCCGCTGGTCGGCGCAATCGCGGGCTTTCGCGGTGATGGAGAAGACCATGTTCGACGACTCTCAAAAACCGCGGGGTGCCGATGCGGCTGGTTGCCACAGACGTCAATCGCGTCCTGGTGGCGCGGCAATGAGCTGGATCACGTGGGCGTTGATCCTGATGGGAGTGGGCCTGAACGCCGCCGCCCAATTGCTGCTCAAGGTGGCGACCCGGCCGCTGGCGCATTTCTCGGATTTCAGCGCCGATACCTTGGGAAGCAGCGTCGGCATTTTATTCAAGAGCCCGCCATTTTGGGCCGGCATGGTTTGCTATGCGGCGAGCGTGTGCGTGTGGCTGGCTGCGCTGTCCAAGGCGCCGGTGAGCACCGCTTATCCGATGCTGTCGTTGGGATACGTGGTGGTCGCCGCCGTGTCGGTGCTGTGGCTGGGTGAGAGCATGGCGCCCGCCAAGGTGCTCGGTATCGCATTGATTTGCGCCGGGGTGATTCTCGTGTCCAGGAGCTCCGCATGAAGCCCTTTCTTCCCTTTACCCGCCCGTCCATCGATGAGCAAAGCATTGCGGCCGTCGCCGATGTGTTTCGTTCGGGTCAATTGGCCAGCGGTCCCAAGGTGCAGGCGTTCGAGGGCGCGCTCGCGGCCTATTTGGGCGGCCAACGCCAGGTGCGGGTAATGACTTCGGCCACGGCCGGCCTCGAAATGGCGCTCGAAGTCGCGGGTGTCGGGCCCGGGGACGAAGTGATCGTTCCGGCGATGAGTTTCGCGGCCAGCGCCAATGTCGTTGCGCGATTGCGTGCCATACCGGTGTTCGTCGACATCGAATCTGTACCACCCGCAACATCGATCTCGATAAAGTGCCCGCCGCCATCACCGCCAAAACGCGCGCCATCATGCCGGTGCATTTCGCAGGACTGCCGGTGGATATGGATGGTCTGTACGGCTTGGCAGCCGAACATGGCCTGCGGGTCGTGGAAGACGCCGCACACGCCATCGGTTCGCGCTACGCGGACAAGCTCATCGGCAGCTTCGGCGATCTGGTGGTGTTCAGTTTCCACCCGAACAAGAACATGACCACCATCGAAGGCGGCGCCATCAGCACGGGCGATGCGTCGGCGGCGGAGTTGTTCGAGCAGTATCGATTCCACGGCATCAAGCGCAACGCGGCCGGGGAAGTGGATGTCATGTTTCCCGGCGCCAAGAGCAACCTCACCGACATCGCGGCGCAAATCGGCATCGATCAGTTGCGCCGCCTGGACGGATTCAATGCGCGGCGCCGTGCGCTGGCCAGCCGTTATTTCGAGGAGTTCGACGGCTTCTCCGGCGTGTCCCTGCCGGCGCGCGGCGACGCGGGACATAGCTGGCATATGTTTCAGGTGCTCATCGATTTTCGCGCCCGCGGCATGACGCGGCCGGCATTCCAGAAACTCATGGCCGACCGCGGCATCGGCATCGGTGTGCACTATCCCAGCATTCCCAGCCTCAAATACTATCGCGAGCAGGGCTACGACGAAGAGGATACGCCGGTGGCGGCGCGGGTCGGGCGCGAGACGGTCACCCTGCCGCTCTTTCCGGCGATGAGCGATGAGGATGTGGTGCGGGTGTGCCGCGAGCTTCGGGAGGTGTTGAACTAACGCGATCCGCCGGCATCCACGGTGCAGACGCCCGCGCTGTTGCGACCAAAATTCGGATGGCGCAGACTGCCGCACAGCCGATTCAGCTAAAAAAGGAAACCAATCCCATGAAGCGATTAATGATTCTTGCCTTAGGCTGCGCGGCGCTGTCCGCGCCCTTGTACGCGGCGTTGAAACCCGGTGTCCAAGCGCCAGATTTCACCACGCAGGCGACTCTCGCCGGCCAGCCATTCAGATTCTCCCTGGCCGACGCGCTGAAGAAGGGTCCGGTCGTGCTGTATTTCTATCCTGCGGCGTTCACGCCGGGCTGCACCGTCGAAGCTCATGAGTTCGCCGAGGCCACCGACAAATTCAAAGCCCTGGGCGCTACGGTCATCGGGGTATCGCACGATCCCATCGACAAGCTCAACAAGTTCTCGGTGAGCGAATGCCGCAATAAATTTGCGGTGGCCTCGGATGCGGACCAAAGCATCACCAAGGCCTATGACGCCGTGCTGGCCGCCAAACCCGAGTATGCGAATCGTACTTCGTACGTCATCGCTCCGACCGGCAAGATCATCTATGAGTACACGGCCCTGGATCCCGACAAGCACGTCGGCAACACCATGGCCGCCGTCGAGAAATGGAAGGCCGAGCAGAAGAAATCCTAGAACGCTGAATATCTCATTGCGGGGGCGGGTCAAAAATTGACCCGGTGCCGTTTATGAAAGAGAAGCGCGTGCCGTCTTCCTCAAGGCATCCGATCTTCTGGCTCCGGCACCTGTCCGCCTTTGCGCTTCATGATCTTGTCGAATGCGGCAAAGTCCGCGCGATCGCGCCGCTCGGCGAAAAACGCGGCGGTGTTCATAGCAGCGAGCTTCTCCGCTACCGCAGTTGCCACGAATTGGTTGACGCTGGTGCCATCGGCTTTGGCGCGCCGCATGACTTCAGCCTTCACTGAGGTGGGCAGCCGCAGTGGGTAGGTTGATTGAGATTTACTCATTTCTTGACCCTCCGTAAAACATCCGAGGGACTTAATACCTCGACACCAAATTGCATTGGCACGGCGCCAAAATCCTGCTCATTAAAAGTCACTATAGCTGCCGCCCGGCCATTGACCGCAGCTTCCAGCACCAATTCATCAGCCGGGTCGCGTAACTGCGGTCGCCAAAGAAAATGGGTCTCCACGGGCTCAACCATCGCGATGACTGCGTCAATGAAAATCGCGACTTGTGCCGGCTTCAGACCGGCAGCCAGTCCGTGCTCGGCATTACGGCACGTCGCTTCATATTCCAGCGCCAGCGCCACGTTGGCCAGCATCGTAATCTTGCCGTGCCGCGCGGCCAGGAGCAGGGCCGCCGACGTGCCGCTTGGGCTGCGCATGCCGGCCACCACCACATTGGTGTCGAGCACGCATCTCATATCGCCAGTAATATCATATCGCGGGCGATGTGTCTATTCTTGAGGCGATCCCGTGAGCGTGAGCTCACCCCTTACCGATTTGCTTCACTGGGCGAGCAGCGCTTTGATTTTTGCTTCCATCTTTGCCAGGTCGCCGTTCCCCTGATAACGGGCGACGATCCGTCCGTTGGGATCGATCAGGTAGGTGAGCGGCAATCCGAGCACGCCGCCGAATGACTCGCCGAGCTCCGCATCGCCGATGAGGATGGGATAGGCAGTGGGATGCCGGGCTATCAACCGCCTGGCGGCTGCCGAATCGTCGTCCATCGATACCCCGATGACCTGCAGACCCTGTGCACCGTACTCGCGCTGCCAACCGGAGAATTTCGGCATCTCCTCGAGACAGGGGCCGCACCAGCTCGCCCAAAAATTCAGCAACACGAGTTTGCCGTGGTAGTCGGCCAGGCGCACCGGCTTGCCGGCGAGATCAGGCCGCGAGAACTCCGGCGCCATGTCGCCGACTGCTTTCGAGTGCGCTGCGCCGCACAGCGACGCACCTAGGATGACCGCGGCGGCGAAGCGTGCGATGAGTTTCACGAGCCCTTCGCGACGGGATAGCCCTTGTTCACCCAGTCATCGCCGAAGTTCTCGGCGATATACATCACCTTCACGTGGGTAAAGCCGAGATCCCGCATGTGTGGCGAATGCCTCGCCGACGTTCGGACAGTGATTCCAGGGGCAGCAGCCGCAATAGATGATAATCGCGGCGTCCTTAGGGAGGGCGGCGACCCGTTCGCGCAGGTGCTGCAACCCCGACTCCTCGTTGGCCGGGCCCGCGTATTCGGCGCCCGAAATGTGCGACTGAACATACATCGTGCGAAAGCCGACCTGCAGAATCAGCGGCTTTGGTGCGGCAGGGCTTTGCAGCAGGGCTGCAAGCTCGGCGGGTTGAATCAAACTCGCGGCGGGAATCGAGGTGGCCGGCTGAGGCGCGGCGGGCTTAGGCGCTGCCGGCTTCGGTGCGGCCATCGCGGGATTCGCGGCGCCGATGAGCACGCACCCTACGATCGCCGACGTGAATTTTTTGATGAGCTGAAGATTCATGATCGACGCCTCCACGAAGCTGTCCCTTGGCGTACGGATTATAGGCGCTTGGCGCCCAGTCATTCTTCCCAGCGAAATTGCCAGATGGCAACGGCGAGGCACACGATCGCGGTCGTGCTGACGACGATGAAGGGAGTCACCGCCGCGCTTAATCCCAGGCCACGCCACGACATGGCATCGAGCCCATCCACCGCCCAGCGCGTGGGAGCGGCCAGCGACACCCGCTGCAGCCATTGGGGAAACACGAACGAGGGCACCCAGGCACCCCCGACCATCACCAACAGCAACGTCGCCATCACGGCGATGCCGCGGGTGGCGGCGGCGCTGCGCCCGATGGATGCCAACATCAGCCCGAACGCCGCATTCAACAGGCACAGCGCGACGGCCAGCGCGGCAAATCCGATGATGCTGCCGCCGATGCGTACGCGAAAAATGACGATCGCGGCGGCGTAGATCAGCATGAACTGGAACAGGCTGATCAGCACGGTCGAGAGGGTTCGGGCCAGCAGAAATTCCGTCTTGCTGAGCGGCGCCGAGCGCAGACGCTGCCAAATGCCGCGCTCGCGCGCCAGCAGCAGCACGATTCCGGCATCGATGCCGGCCAGTAAAATGAACTGCGTGGTCATACCGGCAAATGAATGCGCATAACCGTTGTAGGGAACGTTGCGCGCCGATGTGATCTTCGTGGTCTCGACGCCGTAGGGAATGCTGAGACCGCGTTGCAGACCCAGCGGGGCTTGGCCCGAGGCGCCGCCGAACGCTTGTTTGGTGATTTCCCGCATGCCGTGCTGAGCAAATAGACCCTCCACGACGCGGCCGCTGATGGCCTGACTGGGATCGATCAGAAGCTCGACGCGCGGTTTCGCCATGCCGCTGAACAACGCCTGCATCGACGCCGCGCCGAAATTCTTCGGGATGACTGCGGCGACCTGGACCTTGCCGCTGCGCACGCGTTCCTCGGCCGCGGAACGATCCAGGATACGCACATCGAGCAGCGATTCACCCGCGAGATCTGCGGTGATGGCGTGCGACACGGTACTCTGATCTTCGTCGACCAACGCAATGGGAATCTTTCCCGGTGCCTCCGCCGCGCCGTTGCCCCCGAATACATAGCCAAAAAAAGCCGCAATCAAAATCGGCACCACGACGCCGATGACGAGCGCGCGCCGATCGGTCAAGTACAGGCGCAGGTCGTTGCGGATCAGCGCTCGGATGGCGGCGGAATTCATGCGTGCGGCGCCTGCGATCCGTCGCGCAAGGCGTGCCCGGTCAGGGAGATGAACACGTCCTCGAGGCTGGCCCGCGCGGTCCGCACCGACGCTACGCGCTGGCCATGATTGGCGATGATTCCCAAGGCCCGCGCCAACGGAGTGCCAAAATCATCGGTTTCGATCTGGATCCCGCCGGTCGCCGTATATTCGACGGTGGAAATTCCAGGCAGCAAGGCGAGGGTGGCCATCATGTCCTCGGGAGGCGGCGGACCATCGACCTCCAGTACCACGGCACGCGAGGCGGGCAGGAGCCGGTACAGGCCGCGCACCGTGTCATCGGCAATCACCTTGCCGTGATCGATGATCACGACGTGATCGCACAGGCGCTCCGCTTCTTCCATGTAGTGCGTCGTGTAGACCAGCGTCTTGCCGCGGCGCTTGAGTTCCTCGAGATTCTCGAAGATGGCGTTGCGGGACTGCGGGTCGACACCGACGGTGGGCTCATCGAGCAGGATCAATTCCGGGTCGTGCAGCAGAGCAGCGGCGATATTCAGCCGACGTTTCATGCCGCCGCTGAAAGTCTTGACGCGGTCTTTTCGACGATCTTCCAGTCCCACGAGCTCGAGCGCCGCGTCGGCGCGCCGCGCAAGCTCCTTGCCTTCCAATCCGTAGAGGCCACCGAACAATTCGAGATTTGCCGAGGCGGACAATTCGTCGTAGAGGGCCAGGTCCTGCGGCACCAGCCCGACCCGCCGTTTGAACTGATTGGCATCCTGCACGGCCTGTCCCTGAAATGACACCGATCCGCCGTCCGGCCGCGCCAACCCGCACATCATCGACAGCGTGGTGGTTTTGCCGGCACCGTTGGGTCCCAGCAGCCCGATGGTTTCACCGGCACCGACCTCGAACGACACGTCATCGACGGCGACGCGCTCGCCGAAGTGCTTGCGAAGATGACTGACCTTAAGCACGTATGGACGCCCGAATTGATCCAGTCCGATACGCGGTGCTCATCGTCCGGTTACTTCGGTTCGAATCTCAAGGCCACGCCGTTCATGCAGTAGCGTTCGCCGGTGGGCTGCGGACCGTCCGGAAACACATGTCCCAGATGTCCGCCGCAGCGCGCGCAGTGCACCTCGGTACGCGCCATGCCGAGACTGCGGTCGGTGGTCGTGCCCACCGACTTTGGGCAGAGGCGCGAAGAAGCTCGGCCACCCCGTGCCGCTGTCGAATTTCGTCGACGACTCGAACAGCGGCAAGCCGCAGGCCGCGCAAGAGTACATCCCGGCGCGATGCTCCTTGTTGAGCGGACTGGTGCCCGCGCGTTCGGTGCCGTGCCGGCGCATGACCGAATAGGTCTCGGCGGGCAATTGCTTTTTCCACTCCTCGTCGGAGCGCTCGATCGGCGATTCGGGCGTATTGTTCATGCCGCCATGCTAGCAAAATCTGGCTTCAGTCGTGCGCCCGCGGCATGAGCAGTTTGGCGATCAGCGAGGTCCATCCCGACTGGTGCGAGGCTCCGACGCCGCGGCCGGTGTCGCCATGGAAATACTCGTAGAAGGGGATGCAGTCCCGGTAGTGAGGGTCCGTCTGCAGTTGCGGCTGGTGACGCAGCACGGCGCGCTCGCCGTTGGCATCCTTCAAGAAGATGCGCGACAGGCGGTGCGACAACTCATTGGCAACCGCCTCGATCGTGATGATAGCGGCCCGATCCCGTCGGGCATTCCACCTTGAAGTCATCGCCGTAGTAATGATGAAATTTCTGCAGCGACTCGATGATGAGAAAATTCAACGGAAACCAGATCGGGCCGCGCCAGTTGGAATTGCCGCCGAACTGCCGCGATTCGGATTCGGCCGGCGAGTAGTGCACCGACTCATCGACACGTCCGACTTTGAGTACGAAAGGATGCGCCAGATGCGCCCGCGACACTGCGCGCACGCCGTAGTCGGACAGGAATTCGGACTCATCCAGCATGCGCCGCAACAGCCGCTTCATGCGATGGCCGCGCAGCAGCGACAACAGCCGCCGCTGCGCCGCGCCCCGGCGACTCCCAATGCGACACCAGGCTCGCGAGGTCCGGACGGTGGTTCAGAAACCACTCCAGCCGCTTGCGAAATCCCGGCAGCCGGTCCAGCATTTCCGGTTCCAAGGTTTCCACCGCAAACAGCGGGATCAACCCCACCATGGAGCGGATGCGCAGCCGCACCTTGTGATCGTTCGGCAGATTCAGCACGTCGTAGAAGAACTGATCCGTCTCGTCCCACAGCCCGACGTCGTCGCTGAACATGCAGCTCATCGCCTCGGCGATGTTCGAGAAAGTGCTCGAAGAATTTGCTGGCGATGTCCTCGTACACATGATTGTGCTCGGCGAGCTCCAGCGCGATGCGCATCAAATTCAGCGAATACATCGCCATCCAGCTGGTGCCGTCCGATTGATTGATGTAGCCGCCGGTGGGCAGCTGCGCGCTGCGATCGAACACCCCGATGTTGTCGAGCCCTAAAAATCCGCCCTGAAAAATATTTCTCCCCAAGTTGTCCTTGCGGTTCACCCACCAGGTGAAGTTCAGCATCAGCTTGTGGAACACCCGCTCGAGAAACTCGCAGGTCGCCGTTGCCGCCGTTTTGCTTGCGGTCGATTTGATAGACGCGCCAGGCAGCCCAGGCGTGCACCGGCGGGTTCACATCGCTGAAGGCCCATTCGTAGGCGGGAATTTGGCCGTTCGGGTGCATGTACCACTCGCGCGTCAGCAGCACCAATTGATGCTTGGCGAACTCGGCGTCGATCAAGGCGAAGGGAATGCAGTGGAACGCCAAATCCCAGGAGGCGTACCAGGGATACTCCCACTTGTCCGGCATGGAAATGATGTCGGCATTGTTGAGATTGCGCCATTCGGCATTGCGGCCGTGCAGGCGCGACTCGGGCGGCGTGCGGCTGGCCGGGATCGCCCTTGAGCCAGCGCGGAATATCCAGGCAGTAGAATTGCTTGCTCCAAATCAGTCCGGCGAACGCCTGGCGCTGCACCACGCGTTCGTCGGCCGAGGCGATGTCTTTCTGCAGATCGGCGTAGTACAGATCGGCCTCGGCGCGGCCGCTCGTCAACAGTCGGCGTCGAAATCCTCGAAGGGCGCCGCGAGGTGACGCCGCGACAGCCGCAGGCGATATTCCTGCTTGCCGCCGGCCGGGATGATCGACTGAAACCACACGCCGGCCTTGGTGCCGGTATGCGCGGGATTCACGCTGTCGGCATCGGCCGCCGACGATGCGCTCGTGGAAGCCATCCTTGAAATAGCCTGCTGCGCCGATGTTCCACAGCCGCGGCGCATTGGATTCGTTTTCCGTGAACAGCAAGTCCGCGCTGCCGTCGAAATACAAACGGCTCATGCCCGAGTCGGCAGGTTCGATGCCGATGGCGCCGTCGCCCACCGCATGCAGCTTGGGTTTTGCCGAGCCCGGCTCCCAGCTCCAGGTGTTGCGCAGCACCAGTTGCGGAATCAGGTGCAGCACCGCGGGAACGCCGCCGCGATTCCACGCCGTGATCTTCATCAGGATATCGCCCGGTTCGGCCTGCGCGTATTCGACGAAGACATCGAAGTAGCGGTTCTCGGCGAACACGCCGGTGTCCAGCAGCTCGTATTCCGGCACGTCCGTGCCGCGGCGCGCCGTTCTCGGCGACCAGATCCGCATAGGGAAAAGCGCGCTGCGGATACTTGTAGAGCATCTTCAAATACGAATGCGTCGGCGTGGCATCCAGATAAAAATAATGCTCCTTGACGTCCTCGCCGTGATTGCCCTCGGCATTGGTCAGGCCGAACAAGCGCTCCTTCAAAATCGGATCGCAGCCGTTCCACAGGGCCAACGACAGGCACACCAGTTGGTCGGCGTCGGAAATGCCGGCGATGCCGTCCTCGCCCCAGCGATAGGCGCGGCTGCGCGCGTGATCGTGCGGAAAGTATTCCCAGGCCGTGCCGCCGGGGCTGTAGTCCTCGCGCACCGTGCCCCACTGGCGCTCGCTCAAGTAAGGCCCCCAGTGCTGCCAGCCCTCGGGTCCCGGGCACGTTGGCGAGCAGGCGCTCGCGCTCGATATTCATCGTTGAAATTCCTTAATTCTTCGAGATCTTGCGCTCGAGGTAGATCCAGGAGCGCAGTATCTCAGCGACGCTCCAGGCCTGCGCGAAGCAGCCGCGCGCACTGTGAGGTGCGTCACCATCAAATATCTCGCTGACCGAGCCCATGCAGGCGCTGTTCAGGTGCTGCGCCATGGGCTCGAGGAACGACTGCGCCAGCGCGCGCATCGCCGTACACGCGGTAGTGAGCCCGGGCGAAGGGCCCCAGCAGCCAGGCCCAGACGGTGCCCATGTGGTAGGCGGCATCGCGCTGCTCCGGGCATCGCCGGCGTAGTGTCCGATATAACCGGGTTCCTTCGGGCTCAAGCTGCGCAGCCCATGGCTGGTCAGAAGTTCGCGGCCGCAGCAATCGACCACGGCGCGCATCTGCTCGCGGCGTCAGGGCGCAGTAGGGCAGCGAGACCGCCAGGATTTGATTGGGCCGCACCCGCGCATCGTCGCGTCGCTCCGCCATCCACATCGATCACATCGTACAGGCACGCGCGCTCCTCATTCCAGAAGCGGCTGAAACTCGCGCGCTGCGCGCGCGCCAGCAAGGATTGGCAGAAGCGCTTCTCGCGCGGCGTAGCCCATCTGGCGCGGCGAGGCGCGCGGCCGACATCCAGCGCGTTCAGCCACAGCGCATTGATCTCGACCGGCTTGCCGATCCGCGGCGTGAACACGTGATCGCCGTGCTTGGCATCCATCCAGGTCAGCTGGGTGCCGGGCTCGCCCGCGTGCAGCAGGCCGTCGCGCGCATCCACGCGAATCCCGTAGCGAGTGCCGTCGGCGTGCGCATGGATGATGGCCGCGAGGGTCGGGAACAGTTCGCGCGCGAGGTCGGGATCCGGCTTCGCCTGCAAGTAGTCATCGAGCGCCTGAAACATCCAGAGCGTGGCGTCCGCCGTGTTGTACTGCGGGCGCCTCGCCGCCGTCGGGAAAGCAATTGGGCAGCATTCCGCGGTCGACGAAGCGCGGCATAGGTCCGCAAGATGCTGGCCGCGAGCGTCGTAGCGGCTGCAGCGACGGTCGCGAGTCCCGGCAGAGAAATCATGGTGTCGCGGCCCCAGTCGGTGAACCAGGGATAGCCCGCGATGATGCTGGCTGCCGCCACACCCGGCGCGGACGCGCTGCCCGGCACACTGCGGCCGACGATGAATTGATCGGACGCCTGCGCCAGCGTGCGAATCCACGGCGGGGCGGTCTTCGGCAAAGGCGCGGTCAACGCTCTCGAGGCCGCGCTTCAAGCTGCTTTGAGACTGTCCGCTCCGGGCGCCGGCGCCGCAGTTTCCGCGGTGGCGACCAGATACACCGGACGATGCGGGCTCAAATCGGCGGTGAAGGTTCCGGGCATCAACAAATCCTCCAGCGCATCGAGGCCTCGCTCCGCTTCCATTCGATGCCAGAAATTCCAATACCACTCCGGTGCCGCGTTGAACTGGCCTTGACTGATCGATAGCCGGTAGGGCCGCGCGCCGGCGAAGGCCTGCACCCGGCACTGCTGCCGCGTCCGACTCGAGTTCAAAGGGCTGCGCGCCGCGGCCTTGGCTGTGATAGTCGCGATAAGTCGACCAAGGGCTTGAGCGTCACCCGCAGCGGCTGCGTTGCGCGCAGCAATTCCAGGCGCAGGTAGCTGGTGTTGGCGCCCGGCGCCATGAAGATCTGCTGCTCCAGCAGCGCGTCCGCGACCGCGTAGCGCCAGGTCGGAATGCCGTCCTCGACGGCGAAGGATTCGAGGTGAACGAAGCCCTGGCCGCTGATCGTGCCGCCGGCGAATTCGTTGGCCGACAGGTCCGTCGTGAATCCCAGGTACTGCGCGCTCAGATCGACCTTCGCCACGAGCAGCGTGCGCTCCACCGGGGGCCTCAAGCTCGCCATGAGAAATCCATGGTAGCGGCGGGTATTGGCGAGCGCCACGGTGCCGCAGGCAAAGCCGCCGCAGACCGTTGGTCACCAGCCATTCGTAGCGGCTCGCGCCATCCCAAGTGCCGCAGCTCTCCCGGCCAAGGATCACGGGCGCCTGCCCACGGATTGAAGAGCTTCTGCATAAGTCCTGCCGATTGTCGCAGTTATTAACCGCGCGGGCATGAGGGATAGGTCGCCCCGGCATGAGCAATGCGCCGTCTGGGCAATTAAGGTCGCGATTCGGCACAGCGGGTGCCATGCGATTGCCTGTAGAATGGCGGTTTGACCCTAAGGATGTGCGGATGGTAAAGGACAGCTCAACTGGCAAAGCCGCGTTGATTTGCGGCTCGGTGGCCTACGACACGATTTTGCAGTTTCCCGACCGCTTCAAAGCGCACATTCTTCCCGACAAGATTCATATCCTGAACGTGTCGTTCCTGGTGCCCGAGATGCGCCGCGAGTTCGGCGGCTGTGCGGCGAATATCGCCTACAGCCTGAAGCTGCTCGGCGATCGGGGCGTGCCCATGGCGACGGCGGGCCATGATTTCGCGCCGTACCGCGAGCGCATGCTCGCGCAGGGCATCGACGTCGATCACATCAAGGTGGTGGACGGCACCTTCACGGCCCAGGCCTTCATCACCACCGATCTCGATGACAATCAGATCACGGCCTTTCACCCCGGCGCAATGCAGCATCGCGCACCTGAACCAGGTGTCGGACGCCGGTCCCGGCATCGCGCTCGGGCATCGTGGCCCCGGACGGCCGGCAGGCCATGATCGAGCATGCCGCGCAATTTGCGGCCGCGAATATCCCCTTTATGTTCGATCCCGGCCAGGGGATGCCCATGTTCGGCGGCGAGGAGCTCAAAACCTTCATCGCGCAGGCGCGCTGGGTCGCGGTCAATGACTATGAATGGGGCCTGCTGCAGCAAAAGACCGGCTTGACGGTCTCAGATGTCACGGCCCAGGTCGAGGCGCTGGTGGTCACCCGCGGTGCGGAAGGGTCGGTCATTTACACCAAAGGCAGGACTTTGCAGGTCCCGAGCGCCAAACCCAACGCCGTGGTCGATCCCACCGGTTGCGGGGATGCCTATCGCGCTGGTCTAATTCACGGCCTGTTGCAGGGTCTGGATTGGGAAACCACCGGCCGGATCGGCCTCCCTGATGGGCGCGATCAAGATCGAGTCGCGCGGGCCGCAGAATCACCGCTTCACCCGGACCGAGTTCGACCAGCGGTATCAGGACAATTTTGGCTAAGCTTCAAGGAATTCGACGCATGAGCAGAAGCTTCTCTTTTACCTCGGAATCGGTCTCCGAAGGCCATCCCGACAAGGTCGCCGACCAGATCTCGGATGCCGTTCTCGATGCCATTCTGGCGGCGGATCCGCAAGGGCCGTGTGGCCTGCGAAACCCTGGTCAAGACCGGCGTGGTGATCGTGGCCGGCGAAGTCACCACCAGCGCCTGGGTGGACGTCGAAGCCATCGTGCGCAAAACCGTGCTCGACATCGGCTACGACACCTCGGACATGGGGTTCGACGGCGCGAGTTGCGGTGTGCTCAACATCATCGGCAAGCAGTCGCCCGACATCGCGCAGGGCGTCGACCGCAAGGACGAGCGCAAGCAAGGCGCCGGCGATCAGGGACTGATGTTCGGCTATGCCACCAACGAAACCGACGTGCTGATGCCGGCGCCCATCACGCTCGCGCATCGGCTGGTGAAGCGCCAGGCCCAGGTGCGCAAGAGCGGCAAGCTGCCCTGGCTGCGGCCGGACGCCAAGAGCCAGGTGACGCTGCGCTACGAAAACGACAAGCCGGTGGGGCTCGAAGCCGTGGTGCTGTCGACGCAGCACGAGGATAGCATCAGCACCAAGCAATTGCGCGAAGCGGTCATGGAGGAAATCTTGAAGCCGGTGCTGCCGGCCAAATGGATCGACAAGCACACCAAGTACCACATCAATCCCACGGGACGATTCGTGATCGGCGGTCCGGTCGGGCGACTGCGGACTCACCGGGCGCAAAATCATCGTCGATACCTATGGCGGATTCGCGCGCCACGGCGGCGGTGCATTCTCCGGCAAGGACCCCTCCAAGGTGGATCGCTCGGCGGCCTATGCCGCGCGCTACGTGGCCAAGAACATCGTCGCCGCGGGCTTGGCCGAGCGCTGCGAAGTGCAGGTCTCCTATGCCATCGGCGTCGCCGAACCCACCTCCATCATGGTCGAGACCTTCGGCACGGGTAAATTGTCCGATACGCGTCTGACGCAGCTGGTGCGTGCGCATTTCGATCTCACGCCGTTTGGCCTGCGTGAGATGTTGGACCTGGCGCGGCCCATCTATCAGAAGACCGCCTCTTACGGCCATTTCGGCCGCAAGGAAGCGGAGTTCACCTGGGAGCGCACCGACAAGGCCGAGCACGCTCGCCGCCGAATTCAAAGCCACGCGCGCCGCCTGAGCAGCCCGCCTCAATTTAAGGAGCATTGACCGATGAACGCAGCAATCAAGCAGCCCAATGACTTTCTCGTCAAGGACCTCAAGCTTGGCCGATTGGGGCCGCAAGGAAATCAAGATCGCCGAGACGGAAATGCCGGGGCTGATGGCGATCCGGCATGAGTTCGCGGCCCAGCAGCCGCTGCGCGGCGCGCGCATCACCGGCTCCTTGCACATGACCATTCAAACGGCGGTGCTGATCGAGACCCTGAACGCGCTGGGTGCGCAGGTGCGCTGGGCGTCCTGCAATATCTATTCGACTCAGGATCATGCGGCGGCGGCCATTGCCGCGGGCGGCACGCCGGTGTTCGCGGTCAAGGGCGAGTCGCTCGCCGAGTATTGGGATTACACGCATCGCATATTCGAGTGGCCGGACGGCGGCCATTCGAACATGATCTTGGACGACGGCGGCGATGCGACGCTGCTGCTGCATCTCGGCGCCAAGGCGGAGAAGGACGCCTCGCTGATCGCCAAGCCCGGCAACGAAGAAGAGGAATGCCTGTTCGCCGCGATCAAGGCGAAGCTGCAACGCCGATCCGAAGTGGTATTCGACGCGGCTCGCCAAGATCAAGGGCGTCACCGAAGAGACCACCACGGGGGTCAAGCGCCTCTATCAAATGGCCAAGGACGGGCAGCTGGCGTTTCCCGGCGTTCAACGTCAACGACTCGGTCACCAAGTCCAAGTTCGACAATCTGTACGGCTGCCGCGAATCCTTGGTCGACGCCATCAAGCGCGCCACCGACGTGATGATCGCGGGCAAGGTGGCCGTGGTGTGCGGCTATGGCGATGTGGGCAAGGGCTCGGCGCAGGCGCTGCGCGCGCTGTCCGCGCAAGTTTGGGTGACCGAGATCGATCCGATCTGCGCGCTGCAGGCCTCGATGGAAGGCTACCGCGTGGTCACCATGGACTATGCCGCGGACAAGGCCGATATATTCGTCTCGGCCACCGGCAATTTTCATGTCATCACCCACGATCACATGAAGCGCATGAAGGATCAGGCCATCGTGTGCAACATCGGGCATTTCGACAATGAAATCGAAGTGGCGGCGCTGCAAGCAATACGCCTGGGACAACATCAAGCCGCAGGTCGATCATGTGATCTTCCCCGACGGCAAGCGCATCATTCTGCTGGCCGAGGGTCGATTGGTGAACTTGGGCTGCGGCACCGGACACCCGTCCTACGTGATGAGCTCATCGTTCGCGAATCAGGTGCTGGCGCAAATCGAACTCTTCACCAACACCAAGAAGTATCCCGTCGGCGTGTACGTGCTGCCGAAGCATCTGGACGAAAAGGTGGCGCGCTTGCAGCTCTCCAAGCTCGGCGCGCAGCTGACCGAACTGACCGATACCCAGGCGCGCTACATCGGGGTCGAAAAGCAAGGTCCCTACAAGGTCGACCAGTATCGCTACTAGGGAGCGATCGATGATCGAAAGAAGCATTCCAAGGTCTATCCCGATGCCGCGTCCGCGCTCGAGGGCGTGGTCAAGGATGGCATGACCCTGATGTGCGGCGGGCTTCGGCGCCTGCGGCATCCCGGAAAACCTGATCGATGCCTTGCATGCATCGGGAGTGCGCGATCTCACCGTCGTATCCAACAATGCGGGGCTCGACGGCGTGGGGTTGGGGTTGCTGCTGCAGACCCGGCAGATCCGCAAGATGATTTCTTCGTACGTGGGCGAGAACAAGGAATTCGAGCGGCAGTACCTGGCCGGCGAATTGGAGCTCGAGTTCAATCCGCAGGGCACGCTGGCGGAGCGCATACGCGCGGGCGGCGCGGGAATTTACGGCTTTTACACCAAGGTGGGCGCCGGCACGCTGGTGGCCGAAGGCAAGGACACGCGCACCGTGGACGGCGAGACCTACGTGCTCGAGACGGGCTTGGTGGCCGACGTGTCCCTGGTCAAGGCCTGGAAGGGCGACACCGAGGGCAATCTCATCTATCGCAAAACCGCGCGCAATTTCAATCCCAACATGGCGACCGCCGCGCGCGTCACCGTGGCGGAGGTCGAGGAGCTGGTCGAGGTCGGCAGCCTCGATCCCGATAATATCCATACGCCCGGTATTTTCGTGCAGCGCATCATTCAGGGCGCGCGCTACACCAAGCTGATCGAGAAGCGCACCGTGCGCAAGCGCGAGGAGAAGCCAAATGCCGTGGTCGCGTGAGGATCTGGCCGCGCGCGCGGCGCGGGAGCTCGAGGACGGGTTTTACGTCAACCTCGGCATCGGCATTCCGACCCTGGTGGCGAATTACATTCCGCCCGGCATGAAGGTCGTGCTGCAGTCGGAGAACGGCATGCTCGGCACGGGGCCGTTTCCCTTCGAGGGCGAGGAAGATGCCGATCTGATCAATGCCGGCAAGCAGACCGTGACGGCGCTGCCGATGACCTCGTATTTTTCCTCCGCCGACAGCTTCGCCATGATTCGCGGCGGGCACATCGATCTGGCGATCCTCGGCGCCATGGAAGTCGCGGAAAACGGCGATCTCGCCAATTGGATGATTCCGGGCAAGATGGTCAAGGGCATGGGCGGCGCCATGGATCTGGTCGCCGGCGTCAAGCGCGTGGTGGTGGTCATGGATCACACCTCGAAGGACGGCGATCCGAAATTCAAGACGCGTTGCGAATTGCCGCTGACCGGAACCAATGTCGTCGACATGCTGATCACCGATCTGGCGGTGTTCTCGCGGGCCACCCGCAAGGATTCATTCAAGCTCATCGAACTCGCGCCCGGCGTGACGCGCCGAAGAAGTTCGCCGCAAGACCCCCGCGCGCTACGCAGGTTAAATGTCCGCGCTGAGCTATTTGCAGCGGCTCGAGGCCGAGAGCATTTACATCTTCCGCGAAGTGGTCGCGGAGTGTGAAAAGCCGGTCATGCTCTATTCGGTGGGCAAGGATAGCTCGGTGATGCTGCATCTCGCGCGCAAGGCCTTTGCGCCGGCGAAGCCGCCGTTTCCGCTGCTGCAAATCGCCTCGGGCTGGGACTTTCGCGAAATGCTCGAATTTCGCGATGCCACCGCGCAAAAATTCGGCTTGGAACTCTTGGTGCACACCAATGAGGAGGGCGTGCGCGCCGGGGTCAAACCGTGGACCCACGGCGCCGCCTACTCCGACATCATGCTCACGCAGGCGTTGCGCCAGGCGCTCGATAAGCACGGCTTCGACGCCGCATTTGGCGGCGGCCGCCGCGACGAAGAAAAGAGCCGCGCCAAGGAGCGCGTGTTTTCATTTCGCTCCGCGCAGCACCGCTGGGACCCCAAGAACCAGCGGCCCGAGCTTTGGGCGTTGTACAACGCCCGCAAGAATCGCGGCGAAAGCATCCGCGTATTCCCCTTGTCCAACTGGACCGAACTCGATGTGTGGCAGTACATCCATGTCGAGCAGGTCCCCATCGTGCCGCTGTACCTGGCGAAGTCCCGGCCGGTGGTCCGGCGCGATGGGCGCCTTATCATGGTCGATGACGATCGGCTGCCGCTGGCGGCGACCGACCGTGTGGAGACATTGCAGGTGCGGTTCCGCACCCTCGGCTGCTATCCCCTGACGGGCGCAACGATCAGCACGGCCGCGGACGTGCCGGCGGTGATCGGTGAAATGCTGTCGGCGAGAACCTCGGAACGCGAAGGGCGCGGCGTCGACAAGGACGGGGCCGCCTCGATGGAAAAGAGAAAGCTGGAGGGCTACTTCTAGTGGGCGGGGGCGCGGATAGAGGCGCAGCGATCGGCTCCGGCGACGTCGAAGGGTATCTCGCGCGGCACACCGCCAAGGGGCTGCTGCGCTTCATCACCTGCGGTTCGGTGGACGACGGCAAGTCCTCCTTGATCGGCCGCCTGCTGTATGAATCGAAGATGATTCTCGAGGATCAGTTCGCGGCTCTGCGCGACGACTCGAAGAAAGTCGGCACTCGCGGCGGCGAGCTCGATTTTGCGCTGCTGGTCGACGGGCTGACCGCGGAACGGGAGCAGGGCATCACCATCGACGTGGCCTATCGATTCTTCAACACCGACAAGCGCAAGTTCATCGTCGCCGACACGCCGGGCCATGAGCAGTACACGCGCAATATGGTGACCGGGGCCTCGACCGCGGATCTTGCCGTGATACTCATCGATGCGCGCAAAGGCGTGCTCACGCAGACGCGCCGGCACAGTTATCTCGCGGCATTGCTCGGCATTCGCCACATCGTGGTGGCGGTGAACAAGATGGATCTGGTGGACTACTCGCGCGACATCTTCGACAAAATCGAGCGCGAGTACCGCGAGTTCGCGCGCCAGATCAAGCTCGAAGCGATTACCTGCATTCCCGTGTCGGCGGTCGTCGGCGATAACGTCACGACCCGCAGCGCGCGCACGGCGTGGTACACGGGGAAAAGTCTTCTGGAGCATCTGGAAACCGTCGAAGTGCCCGATCCCGCCGCCAGCGCGGCATTTCGCATGCCGGTGCAATGGGTCAATCGCCCGAACCCCGAGTTTCGCGGTTTTGCCGGGCTCATTGCCGGCGGCGCCGTGCGCCGCGGCGACTCGCTGCGGGTGCTGCCGTCGGGGCGCACCACGACGGTGGCGCGAGTGTTCGCGGGCGGGGGCGAAGCGTCCGTAGGGCTCGCCGGCCAGTCGGTGACTCTGACGCTCGCCGATGAGATCGATGTCAGCCGTGGCGACGTGCTCGCGGCGGCGGCGGCGCCGCCGGCGGTCGCCAATCAATTTGAAGCCACGATCATCTGGATGCACGATGAGCCGCTGCTGCAGGGCCGGGCTTATCTGCTTAAAGTGGGCACCAAGACGGTGACCGCGACGGTGGCGCCGATCAAGTATCGCGTCAACGTGAATACCCTGGAGCACCTGGCGGCGAAGAGACTCGAGCTCAACGACATCGGCGTCTGCGGCCTCGAACTCAACAGTCCCATCGCTTTCGAACCCTACCGGGACAGCCGGGTGCTCGGCGGTTTCATCTTGATCGACCGGCTCACCAACAATACCGTGGGCGCGGGACTGCTCCACTTCGCGCTGCGCCGTGCGCAAAACGTGCACTGGCAGGCGCTCGATGTGAACAAGCTGGCGCGCGCGCGCTTGAGTCGGCAAAAGCCCTGCATTCTTTGGTTCACCGGCTTGTCGGGAGCCGGCAAATCGACGATCGCCAACTTGGTCGAAAAGCAGCTGCACGCGGACGGCCGGCAGACCTATCTGCTGGATGGCGACAATGTGCGGCATGGGCTCAACAAGGACTTAGGATTCACGGACCAGGATCGGGTGGAGAACATCCGCCGTGTCGCCGAGGTCGCGCGGTTGATGGTCGACGCCGGCCTCATCGTCCTGGTGTCGTTCATTTCGCCGTTTCGCTCCGAGCGGCGTATGGCGCGCGCCCTGGTGGCGGCGGGCGAGTTCATCGAGGTATTCGTCGATACGCCGCTGGCGCTGGCGGAGGCGCGCGACGCCAAGGGGCTCTATAAAAAGGCGCGGCGCGGCGAGCTGAAGAACTTTACCGGCATCGATTCGCCGTACGAGGCACCCGAAGATGCCGAAATCCGCTTGGATACGACTCAGTTGACGCCGGAGGAGGCCGCCTCACTCGTGATCGCGCAGTCTGCGCGAAACCGGCGTCATCGATGTCGACTCGAGCTTCGACATCTAGCGTCTGTCGGCGGAGGACTTAGACCGCGGCGCGCAGCGTCGCTCGGCGCTGCTGCTCGTCGCGCACGTCGGCATCGGTAAGCCCGGTATTCGTGGCAATGATCTCGACCAGGCGATGCGCCGGGTCGCGCGGCAACGTGACCTCGTGGATGCGTTCCCAGATGCGGATCCGTTCTTCGGCGGTCTTGAGGCGCGAGGACTGTTCGGCCAGATCCAGGCGGCGGCGCTCGGCGGCCTCGGCCTGCTGATGCACCAGACGGGCCCGGAAGTCCATCATCGGATCTTCGTTGGACGGGGTCGAGGTTCGCCCCAAACTGGGGCTGGGTTTGTATGGATTCACGCAAGTCTCCTGGCGGTTTAGCCCTTCACGGTATCACTCTATCGGGAGTCGCGAGAGAGAATCGCGAGAACCGGACTCACAATTTGCCGAGTTTTGGCCAATGGCGAATGTAATCGGCCTGTTCGGCCGTCTGCGGCACCGTGGGCCAGGTGTTGGCGCGCTCACTTTGGCGCCACAGGAGGTTCAAGAGCTTGATCGCCGCGGCGCCGTTGCCCTCCTGGTCGGCCAGAAAGCAGCCGACGATGAGCCCGGTGCGTCCGATGCCGGCCCGGCAATGGATGTAGACGCACCTGCCGCCGTCGAGAAAGTGCCGAATGTCCGCGAGCAACTCGCGGGTTTGCGCGATGTTGTTGGGCACACGGGTGTCGACGATGCTTACGCGCTGGTAGTGGGTGCCCCGGGGCAATAGATGCCGGTAAGCCGGCATCTCGCCCTTTTCCGTGAGGTCCACGAAAGTATCGATCCCGGCTGCGTGCAGCCGCGCCAGACGTGCCCGCGACGCCGCCGCGTCGGTTCCCGCGGGGTGTTCGCCCGCCAACAGCCGGCCGCGCACTACCCAATAGGTATTGGGTAGCGGGCGATCCGCATCCACACCCGCCTTGATTTGAGCGTCCACCGGCATATGTTACCAGCGAACGAAATCGGGCAAGTGATTGCGATCAGATGGTCTTGTACCCGACGTCCGACTCCGCGCTCTCGGTACCCTGAGCGGTATACGCCGAGATGGCAAAATAGTAAGTGCCGGGAGACAAACCCGTTATTTCATACTCGGTGGTGCTGGTGGTGCTGAGGTCGATCACCTGGGTCAGGTTGTCCTTGTTCGTTCCGTAATGAATGTGATAACCCGCGAGATCGGTGAGTGGAGTCCCGTTGGTGTTATCCGTCGGGGCAACCCAGCTCAAGGTGACGGCTCTCGCCGAACTCGAGGTGCTCGGTGAAGTTCCCGACTGGGTCAGTGGCGACGACGTCATTGTCGATCCGGTGCTGCTGCTTCCTGAGCACCCTCCGAGGGCCAATGCGATGACGAACAAACTCGTCAATTGAAATCGCGTCGCTGTTTCACCGAACTTTTGCATGCTCTGATCACCCATGTAATTTTTACAGGCTTGCAATGTAGTTCGGACAATCGGCATCGCCAATATGTCTGTAAATGGGGACGCAGATCTCGCGTCGGCATCGCCACGAAGATGCGACGGGTGTCGCAAATTTGCGAAGCGCATCTGGTTAATGCGACACGCGTCATGCTCGAATTTGCGTTTTGTCTAACCGGTGACGCGCGAACTTAACAATCCCATTAGCAGTCGAGGTAATATGCGCGCTGTGGTACGCGCCGAAATGTTTAAATCGTCCCTATGAATTTATCTGGATTTTCCCGTGTTTTGAGGCTTGGACTTGCAGCCGCGGTGGTTGCGTTCGGTTGGCATCCAGCAACGGCGGCCGAACCGCTTGTCCCGGCCGCAGTCTCGCCAGATTACTTAATCGGACCGGGCGATTCCTTGCATGTCTTCGTGTTTCAAAACGAAGAACTGTCGGTCACCGTGCCGGTGCGTCCCGACGGCAAGATCTCCACGCCCCTGGTCGAGGACATGGTCGCGGTCGGCAAGACGCCGTCGCAGCTCGCGCGCGACATCGAAAAATCCTTGTCGGAGTATGTCAAATCACCCAAGGTCAACGTCGTGGTCATGGGCGCGATGAGCGTCTTCAGCCAGGTCAGGGTCATTGGTCAAGTGGTGCATCCCCAGGCGCTGCCGTATCGCGACGGCATGACGGTTCTCGATGCGGTGCTCGCCGTCGGCGGCTTGAGCCAGTTCGCGGCCGGCAATCGCGCCCATCTGGTGCGCAGCGAACGCGGCAAGAACACGGAAATCAAGGTCAAGCTCGATGCCCTCGTCAACAACGGCGACATGAAGACAAAATCTGCCGCTGCGCCCGGGCGACGTGCTGGTGGTGCCGGAAACGCGATTTTAGAGGGACTGAGAACATCGCATGAAGCATCGATTTGGACCACATCTTTGGACGAGGTGCGCGGCGCGTGGCGATTCCGCTGGCTGGGATTGGCCGCGGCGTTCGTCGTCGCGCTCGTCGGCTGGGGCTTGGTGTTCGCGCTGCCGGATCGCTATGCGGCCGACGCGCGAATATTCGTGGATACGCGCACCGCGCTGAAACCCGCCTTGCAGGGCTTGACCACCGACCAGAACGTCGATGCGCAAATCAACTATGTGCGCCAGTCGCTGCTCGAAGGACCGCAGCTGGAACAGATCGCCAAGGAAACCGGCGTACTGGATGCGTCCGTGACGGACGAGCGAGAGCGCGTCAAGAATTCTGGACAAGTTGAGCGGCCGAATCGCGCTCACCGTGATCAACGCCGGCAATCAAGGCGACGAGCGCAGCACCGCCGGCACGATTTACTGCGTTCCATTACACCGACGTCACCCGCGAGCGCGCCTTGCTGGTGGTGAAGACGCTGTTGCGCACCTTCGTCGAGCAAACCTTGGGCGGCAAACGCGAGGGTTCGGAACACGCGCAGCAATTTCTCGAGACGCAGATCAAGGATTACGAGCAGCGGCTGAACGTCGCCGAGGACCGCCTGGCGGCATTCAAAAAGCAGAACGTCGGGCTCATGCCGAGCGAGCAGGGCGGCTATTTCGCGCAGCTGCAAAACGAGGTCGATGCCGGCAAGAAGGCGGAAACCGATCTGTCGATCGCCATGAGCCGCCGCGAAGAACTCGCCAAGCAACTGCACGGCGATGAGGCCATATCGGCGAGCGGCGTATCGGTTCCGATGCTGGGCGGCCGTGGGATGAGCTCCGGCAGCGATACCATGAGCCGCATCCAGGAAGCGCAGGCCAAGCTCGACGAGATGTTGCTGAAATACACGGACAAGCATCCGGACGTGATCGCCGCACGCGCCACGCTCGATGAACTCAAGAAACGGCGCGCCCTTGAATTGGACAGCCTGCGGCGCGGCGATGCCGCCGCGGTGGCGTCGAGCGGCGCCGGCAACAATCCCGTGTACCAAACCATCCAGCTCGAGCTCAACAAGGAGGACGTCGAGATCGCGGCGTTGCGCCGGCAGCTGGGGCAGCATCAAACCACCGTCGCGGAGCTGCGGCAGCGGCTGAATAGCGCGCCGCAAGTGGAAGCTGAATATCAACAGCTGAATCGCGACTACGACGTGAACAAGGCGCAGTACACGGCCCTGGTCGAGAGCTACCAAAAGGCGCGCCTGGGCGAACGGGCGGACAACGCAGGCTCCGTGCGCTTCGAGGTGGTGCTGCCGCCGACCGCGCCCATCGTGCCGGCCTCGCCCAAGCGCTTGGCGCTTGCTGGCTGCCGTTTGGCTCGCGGCCCTGGGCGCGGGCGCCGGCGCCGCCTATGCGCTATGCATCTGTTGAACCCCGTCGTCGGTTCGCTGCGCGTGCGTGAATGAGCTCACCCCCTTTCCCGTGCTCGGCGTGGTCGGCGCTGCATTTCCCGAGCCAGGAGCGACGGGAATTTCGCGCGATGTCTGGCGATTCTCGGCGGCGACGGCCGTGTTTATCGCCGCTTTTGCGGTGGTGCTCGCGTTGAACTTGGTCGGAGCGCCGACTGACGGAACAAGCGAGTGCACGCGGTGGCCAAGTCATGAGTCTGGTGGAACAGGCCATCGCTCGCATGAGAAATCAAGCGAATGCCGCGGCGGCCAAAGTGGCGGATGCGACAACGACTCGAGCGCGCCGTCGCCGCCGGTTCCGCCGATCGTCAGTCGAGTGGCCGGTACCGCGAAGCCGGCGAAGCGGATAGCGATCGACCGAATGGCGTTGCGCGCCAGCGGATATTTGGCGGAGGAAGGCAAGGAGAGGCAGTTCGCCGATCACTTCCGCCGCATCAAGCGGCCGTTGGTCGAAAAGGCCATGTCCAAAGACGCCGCAGGCGAGCCGCGGGTGATCATGATCACCAGTGCGTTGCCGGGCGAGGGCAAGACCTTCAGCAGCATCAATCTGGCGCTCAGCATGGCGCTGGAGCGCGACGTCTCGGTGCTGCTGGTCGATTGCGACGTGGCGAAGCGTCATGTCGGGGAAATCCTCGGACTCAAGGACGAGATCGGGTCTGTTGGACGCGCTGGTCGACGAAACCTTGGATGTCGAGTCGCTGGTGGTTGACACGAATGTGCCGGGATTTTCGATCTTGCCGGCCGGCCGGCGCGTCGAGACCACGGCCGAACTCTTGAGCAGCCATCGCATGCGGCAGCTCGTGACCGAACTCTGCCGGCACAATCCACGCCGCATCGTGCTGCTGGATTCGCCGCCGTTGCTGATCACCAACGAAGGCGCGCGCCTTGTTGAAGGTTGCGGGGCAGGTCGTGCTCGTGATGCGCGCGGGGCATACGCCGCGTCACGCCGTGCAGGACGCCGTGGCGCTGTTCGGCCCGCAGCAAGCGGGCGGCATCATCTTGAATCAGGTGGGAGGCGGAGATGCCGACGGGCTATTACTACGGGTACGGATCGTACGGAGTCGAAGACGATGGCGCTTAGGGCAAGCGTCCAGTGTTGTCGCAATCGCCGTCTGTCTCGCTCCTCGCGCTGGCCCCGATTGCCGGCGCACAGACACTCCTCAAGCTTCTGGCACACAGAATTCGGGCGCCGGTGCGGAGAGACTTGACCTATGGCGTCGATGCGGGACTGGGCGAAACGGATAACGTCACGCTCGCTCCCACCAATAAGGTCAGTCAAACCATTGCGACGGTCGATGCGGACTTCGACGTCAAGCATCAATCCTCGCGCTTGGACGTCGACGCCAAGGGCAATTTCACCGACTTCGACTACTTGCAAGGCGCGTACGGCAATCAATTGCTCGGCCGTTTCGACGGCATGGCGCATTTCGCGCTGATCCCGCAGCGGCTCACGTGGGTGCTGCAGGATGATTTTGGGCAGGCGGCGCTGGATCCGTTCGTCCCGATGACGCCCGGAAACATCGAGAACGTCAACTATGTGAGCACGGGACCGGACTTCGCGCTGCGCATGGGCGGCACGGGCTTCGTCGACGCGAGCGTGCGCGTCGCCCGCGCGACTTATCAGACCAGTCCGTTCAACAGCAATCGCGTGTTGGGCAGCCTCGCCGCTGGCCTGCAGCTATCGGCCCGCTCGAGCGTCTCGCTGAATGGCGTCGCCGAACGGGTCCTGTTCGATAACACCGTGGTCAATGGCGATTTCGACCGCAGCAGCGCCTACGTTCGCTACGAAATCGAGGGAGCGCGTACGGTATCTGTCGGTGGATCTGGGCGCCACCAAAATCAGTCAGAACGCCTCGGCGGGCACGAGCACCGTCGTTCTCGATCCAAACGGCTCGCCGATCACCGTCCCGATGACGATTCCGCAGAGCGCCTATTCGACCACGGGTCCGCTGGCCAGGATTTCAGTGACTCGCAAGCTTTCGTCGGCGGCCAGCCTGAACGTTATCCGGAGGCCGTGAGTTGACCGATGGAATCTCCAGTTTCGGCAGTATTCAGAGCGGAGCCATCGGGGTCGTGGGCACCGTTCCCGCGTTGCTGACCTCGAGCAGCTATACCAGCGACTTCGGATCGGTTGGCTGGGGCTATGAGCGAAACCGGACCACGATCGGGGTCAGCGGACATTGGGAAAAGGACGTCTATATCAGCCAGCCGCAATTCGACCTGACTCGCGGCGGCGCGCGAAATCAAAGTGGAACGACAATTATCCCGCGCGTTCGCTCTGCAGGTGCTGGGGCGCTACTACAAGAACGACTATCCCAACGCCACCTCGTCTTGACGTTGGCGGGGGCAGTCCCAAGTATGACGACGGCGATAGTTGCCGCCATATCTGAGCTGGCGCCATGGCCGAGCGCTCGAAGTGCGGCTGCGCGCCGAGCACAGTTCCCGCACCACTCCCGGTGTCGACCAAGGCTACCGCGAGAACCGCGTGTTCCTCACAGTCGGATACCGGCCGCGGACGCAGCAATCGAACGATAGCTCAGGCCGATCGAAGACCGACCCTGAGTTACAACGATAGGCTCGCGCCTCGTGACCCGACAGGGTCACGAGGCGATCACCTCAGTCGAGTGTCTATTTCGCCGTCTTCTTGGCGATGCGGCCGCGCAATACAGCCAGGCCGCCCGCCAACAAAGTGAGTCCAGCCATCGCCGAGGCGGGATCGATTTCCGGAGTTCGCGCCACAAGCGCGGTGGCGACAGCGGCCGAGACCGCACCGGCAAGCGTCATTAAGCGCCAATGCCGCGGCAAATTTTGTAACCATTATGGATTCCTCAGTCAGTGTCAGGGGAAGGCAAGAAAATAGTATCCAGACGGCGCTCGATCGGCAACGCGAAAGTGTGAAAAGCCGCACGCTGTAGCACTTTGCACAACAATATGTCACATCATCGCCGGCGGCCCGCGACCCTACCATAGCTGCCATTGATCCCATCCGAGCACGCCGGCCGCAATCAGTGCATTGCTCGTGGCGTGGGCGGCTACCGCCTCGCCGATCTGTCCCCGACGGATGACCAGTAGGCCGAACACCACGCCCGCTGCGATGCCGGGCAACCACAGGGCGCCGTGTGCCAAGCCGAAAACGAGGGCGGTTGCCGCCAACGCCGGCCAGCGCACGGATTGGAAGGGCACCGCGTCGAAATCCGCCTTGGTCAGCCGGCGCATCAGATAGCCGCGATAGGCGAGTTCTTCGGCGATCGGCACGATCAGCACGCCGCCCGCCAATCGGCTGACAATCCATAGGCCGCGCAGGCTGGGAGGCAACGCCGCCAGTTTTTCGGGTATCCCGGATGCATGCACCAGCAGATGCGCAGACGCCGATCCAAAGGAGAAAAACGATGATGCCGAAGGCGGGCCGCGCCAACTCCAACCCCAGTCGAGGGCGGCCAAGCTGCGTCGATAATGCATGAGCATCCAAAGACCCGCCACGACGCGCAGCGGATACAGGTACTCGAAGTCGCTCGACGACGGCGCGAGTCACGGCGCCGGCCGCCAGGATCGCGAGCAATGGCATGAGGTAGGCCGCAGTCGGGTTGTGTGTCGCGGGCGACGCGTCCGCCCGCCCGACGTCTCGATTCAGCCACGCACTGCGCCGGCTAACAAGGACCAATGCGCAGGCCACGGCATTGAACGCGATCCAGCCGGCCTGCGAGTGAAAACCATACACGGCGACATCGGGAAAGCCGGCATCTCCGATCAGCATGAGCGCGGCGATGCGCAGCGACATTGAGTGCAAAGATGGCCGCAATGCTCGCCGGGATCAGCAGAAGGGCGCGCGGGAAAATGTACTCATGGCGAAAGTAGAGCAGCCAAGCGCTCGAGAAGGCCAGCATCAGGCCGCCGCCTTCGAGACCGGAGCACACGTCGGCGATCTGCACTGCGAAACGGCCTGTGCTGAGCACCCGGGTGGCAGCGTCTGCCGTCAGCGTCGGCAGGATAGGCGTGAGCAATCGCCTCACTAGATCGAAAGTCAGCGGCAGCGGTCGGGTCCCACAACGATTGGGCCGATTGCATGGCTGCGGTGCCCAGCAGCGCGGCGATCGCCGCATACCACCAGATGACGCCCAGTGCCCGCGCCGCCTCCAACCAGAGAGGGCCAGGCGCCATGGCGCTAAGGGCAGCCGCGACCGCGGCGCATCCGACCACGATCCAGAGCGCGACTACGCCAGCGAATGCGAGGTCGTTCGGCGTGTAGCGGTATAAAACGAAGCTCAGCAGCGCCAGAGCGGCGATGAGGAGCAAGTGCACCACCATCCAGCCGATGCGGAGCGGCGCCGTCCGCAGCGCCGCCTGCGCGGCCCTAAGACTCTGTCCGCCGCGAACGTAGGCAAAAAGAGTGACGGCGGCCGTTAGGGCGACAAAGAAGCGAAAGCCCCAGTGTTGGGCCACCCGCAGTACAGCGCCAAGCCCCTGTGCGGTCTGGGCGGCATCGAAATCAACGAATCGATTGACAAAGATTTTTTCGGCGAGAAATGCCGCCGCAAGAATTGCGACGCGTACCGGCAGCCCAATTCGAGATTCGCGAACCGCCGCCGCTGCCTCGTTCACGACACCGCGCGATGTCTTTGCTTGCTGACGGTAGGTCCGGCAGCTTCGAATTCGACCGGAACGTGCCGCGAAACAGGTCTGAATAGATGGTACAAACGTGAGCCCCACCGACGTATGGGCCAGGGCTCGAGCATGAAGCTCGTGGACGAGCCGCGGTTCTTCCCACGGGATGTCATGGTAGCTCGAGTCCAAATGCGGGCTTTGCGCGGCGATCTTGGCAAAGGCTTGCGGGAATAAGGCAATCGTGCCGGGCCGAATGGGGTGCAAGGGGCTACTCCCGGGTTCGCCTTTCATATCGGCGCAAAAGGCAGCGGCGAGACTTCCCTGCCCGGCAAGCTCCAGGTGCCCCAATTGCGTGCAGCGGGGATTCATCTCAATCAGGTAGGGATGCCCGGTAGCAGTTTCGACCATGAAATCCAGGCCGCAGAATCCGCTCAAACGCAGTTTGGCTGCGAGCAGTTCCCCGGCCAATGCCATACGCCTGTCAATTACGGGACGAATGATTGTCGCTGCGCCGGTGGGGCCGTCGGACGCAACCACCAGCGCTGCTGCCTGAGAAATGACGGCGCCGTCCCGGCACACGAGCAGGGAATTCGCGGGACGCCCGGCGATGTATTCCTGGACGGTGACTTCGCGGCCTTTAAGGTTCGATCTCATCCAAGTCGCCAGTGGATCACGGTCGATTGCCAACCGCTTCCATGCGTGGGCGGCCGTGGGGCGCGCGCTCAACTCGCGCCACGCCGTCAATGACTCGTCAAGCGAGCGAGAGATTCGCACGCCGTTTCCGCCGGACTCCCCGTCCACCTTCAACACGCTGATCGATTCGTTGTTCCGGTGCCAATCAACGAGATCTTGCGCGCCGCCCACTCTGACCGTTCTTGGCACGCGTATGTTCAAACTTGCCGCCGTGCTCAGCAACTGGAAGCGACTGCCAACCACCGAATAGCCATCCGGCGCGCCGATGGACCGTTCAATCAAATCTCTCATCACGGGTTCTCGGCGATGCAGCTCATGCAACTGCGCGACGACGCCGTCGTCGCAAGGTATGACGATGTCCGGCCGCGATTCACCGATACACCGACGTAGGCAAGAGAGCGAGTGAATGCCGCGATAACTGCCGATATATCCGATTCCTGAAATAAAACTCAGCGGGTGCCCCGCAGGATAAACGGCGCCGACGCGGCATCCATTGCGTATCAGCGCAATCGCCAAGCGAGCCGATGAGGGCCACCACTTCGCGGCAACTATCAAGACTGACGGCCGACGATCGGTCAAAAAATACGGCTCCGGTAAAATGATTGTAATAATACGCGCGAATTGACGTTCTGGTCGCCGACTGAGTCACGAGTTACATAATCTCTGGCCCGCTGTCGGCGAGAGGCGACAGGTGCAAGGGTCGACATATTTGTGAATCCAGATTGAGCATCACCGAGGTCGATGCTAGGGTCCACGCAGTTTTGGTCCTTGGAGTTCTCTTTGAGCCACAATTTCATTGATACGGTCATTATCGGCGCGGGTCCCTACGGTTTGTCCTTGGCCGCGCACCTGCGAGCCATAGGGCAATCCTTTCGGATTTTTGGCGCACCAATGGATTTTTGGTCGAAACACATGCCCCGCGGTATGTTGCTCAAATCCGAGGGTTTCGCATCGGATCTCTTCGATACGCACAATGAGTTCACGTTGAAGGCATATTGTGCTGAGCATAAGGTTGAATATCGGGATATCGGGTTGCCGGTGCGTCTTGACACCTTCATTGCGTACGGAAGGGAGTTCCAACGGCGTCATGTTCCGGATTTGGAGAATCTACAAATCCGGTCCGTGTCCCGCGGTGCCGCAGGTTTCGAGGTTAAAACGGAGGCCGGTGAGACCCTCGGTGCGCGTCGCGTCGTTGTGGCTGCCGGCATCATGAATTTCGCGTACGTGCCACCGGAGTTCGCCCATTTATCCGAGCAATGGGTAAGCCACAGTTGCGAGCACAGTGATTTGAGCGGCTTTCATGGTCGGAGCGTCGCGGTGCTGGGAGCGGGGGCTTCCGCCGTCGACATGGCCGCGCTCCTGCGTGAGGCAGGGGCAGACGTTCAACTCCTCGCGCGCCGTAGTGCCGTCGATTTTCACAATGCACCGGTTGAACCGCGTTCCTTGCTGCAATCGTTGAGGGCACCGCGCTCGGGTCTAGGTACCGGCTGGCGTTCACGGCTGTGTACCGACGCCCCGTTGGTATTCCATTCGATGCCGCAATCGTTCCGCTTTCGGGTCGTGGAGCGCCATCTCGGTCCGGCCCCCGGTTGGTTCGTCCGTGACGCGGTGGTCGGCCATTTGCCCATGCATTTGAGCGCAACGATTACGAGTGCGCAAGTCGTCGATGGGCGAGTGCGGTTAATGTTCAGGCAGCCCAATGTGGGTGAAACGGGGATCGACGTCGACCACGTGGTCGCCGGTACGGGCTACCGGATCGATCTTTCCCGCCTCGTCTTCATCGATCAAAATCTGCAATCCCAATTGAACAACGCTGAGGGTACGCCGGTGCTCAGCCGTCACTTCGAGTCTTCCGTGCGCGGCCTGTACATTATCGGCGCGGCGGCTGCCTACAGTTTTGGCCCCCTATTGCGCTTTGCTTATGGCGCAAAATTTGCGGCCAAGCGAGTCGCCGCGCGGTTGGCCAGTACTTGAGCACGCAGTCTCCGTGGCTGTTTTCCCGGGGATATGCGGCCACGGTGGGAACAGGTAGACTCACAATCAAATGCGTGGGGGTGTCCGCCAGCCGCACCGCGCGTAAGAGGCACTGGATGGGCCGATTATTGAACACCAAAGCCGTCTACAGACGCGAACCTAGCGTCCGCCGCCAAATGACCGTCGCATTCGTGCACTGCAAATGAGCGTGGATTTCATCGAAAAGCCGATACATCTTGGTGCCAGCGCCAGCGGTTGTGCCTCCACCGGCGTGGTCGTCATTGGGCGGAACGAGGGTGAGCGGCTCAAGCGCTGCCTGCAGTCGATCAGTGGCTTCATCGACCGAGTGGTTTACGTCGATTCAGGATCGACGGACGACTCGGTGGCATTCGTCAAGAGCCTCGGCGCGGACGTCGTGGAACTCGATATGGCGACTCCGTTTACCGCCGCGCGCGCAAGAAACGAGGGTTCCAAGAAACTACTCAAGAGATTGCCGGCGCTTGATTATCTTTTTTTTGTCGACGGCGATTGTGAGGTTGTAAAGGACTGGCCCGAGAAGGCAACGCGCTTCCTCAATGAGCACCCGGATGTCGCCGTCGTTTGGGGGCGCAGACGTGAACGGTTCCCCGAGCGATCCGTGTACAACATGCTGTGCGATATCGAGTGGTCCGATTTTACGATTGGCGAAATCAAAGCGTGCGGTGGCGATATCGTGATGCGCACAAACGCGTTTCGGCAGGTCAAAGGATACCGGCCCGACCTCATCTGCGGCGAGGAACCCGAGATGTGCGTGCGACTGCGTCAGGCTGGCTGGTTGATCTGGCGGCTGGGCGAAGAGATGACTTTGCACGATGCCGCCATGTACCACTTCGGCCAGTGGTGGAAACGAATGGTCCGCGGCGGCTATGGATTCGCTCAGGGCGCGCGATTGCACGGCGCACCGCCCGAGCGGCATTGGGTGTCGGAGTCGCGGCGGATCTGGGTTTGGGGCCTGGTTGTGCCGCTTGCAACGCTGGCAATGGCGTTCGTCATCAAGGGGTGGGCCTTTCTGTCGCTCATGGTCTATCCGCTTCAGATTATTCGACTTGGCCTACGCGGAAAGCGTACGCTCCGCGAGAATTGGTGGCGTGCCATCGCACTGGTTCTCGGCAAATTTCCAGAGATGATCGGTCAGTGCAAATTTATGCTCGATCAGTACCGGCGCGCCAAGTCGGGTCTCATCGAGTACAAATAGCGCAGTGGGGCATGGTTCGCATGTCGCGCCGCACCGACGGCTCCACCCCACGTCCTAGCGCCGGTCGCCGAAGCACGGTAGACTTATTTCGGAGTGCGAATCTGCGGCGTTTTCGCCTGGCACTCCTGCAACGCTCGGTATACAGCCGCCGTTCGATCAGAGGTCGCCGGGCTGACGGCTTTCGATCAAGTGAATGGAACAAACGATGTTAAGGGCTGCAATTGTCGGGCTCGGAAAAATGGGCTTGTCCCATCAATCCATGGTCAACGCCCACCCGCAGTTAGAATTGACTTCTGTGTGCGACGCGTCGGGTTACATGCTCGATGTTCTTTCAAAGTACACCGGCGTCAAGACCTACACGGATTACAGGAAAATGCTCGCCGAGGAACAGTTGGACTGTGTGTTCGTCGCGACTCCCTCGAGATATCACGCGGAGATAGTAGCGGCCGCTCTCGATCACAATCTGCACGTGTTTTGCGAGAAGCCGTTCGCTCTTGATCCGGAAATCGGCTACAGGCTCGCCGAGACGGCGGAGCGCAAAAGGCTGGTCAACCAGGTCGGGTATCACTACCGGTTCGTGGCGACTTTCAACGAGACCAGGCGACTGCTCGAGCAGAACCTCATCGGGGAGCTGCATCACGTCCGCGCGGAGGCGTACGGTCCGGTGGTTTTACGACCGAAGGGTGCTACTTGGCGCTCGCAGAAGATCGAAGGCGGCGGGTGTCTGTTCGACTATTCGTGCCATGCCATCGACTTGGTGAACTATCTCGTTGGGCGGCCAATCGCCGTCTCCGGGTCCGTCCTCAACAGCGTGTTTTCAAACGATGTTGACGACGAGATTTACTCGACCTTTCAATTTTCCAAAGGACTTTATGGTCAATTGGCGACCAATTGGAGCGACGAAAGCCTTCGTAAGATGTCCGTCAAGCTCAGCCTTTGGGGTAGCAACGGCCGTATCAACGTCGACCGGCAGGAACTCCAAGTCTACGTCCGTTCACCGCCGCCCGCCGCGGAGGGATTCGGGGCGGGTTGGACTGTCCGGTACACGACGGAGCTGACGAAGCCCGTTTGGTTCTACGTGCGCGGTGAAGAATATTCGGCGCAAATCGATCATTTCGTTCGGTGCATAGAGACCGGCGGCGTGGCGATTAGCAGCTTTCGAACCGCCAGCGACACGTCACTCGTTGCTGACAGGGTGCGTGCGGACGCGGGTAAGCCGCGCACTTCAGTCGATTTGAACGACCTCGAAAGTGCGATAGAGACTGGAAATTTGTCCGGGTCGCGGGCGAAGAAGTCGTTCGTGCGGTCGCTGCTGGATCGCATGAAAATGGGTCAGATAAAAAATGGATAGGGTGTTATTCGGCGACAATCAGTTCTTCGGCGTGAACCACATGTCGGAAGAGAAGGCTCGCGCGCAGTCCATGCGCTTTCAAGACATAGCGGCGGTCATCGACGTGCTCGAAGACGCGTATGCGGAAGGCATACGGACATTCATGTGCACGACGCACGAGCGCATTTCAGAGGTGTGCGAGCATTTTCGCCGACACGCGGATCAATACCCGGGATTCAAGTTTTATCCGTGCCTGCCGTACGCCCACAAATACGCCAATGCAGCCGCGGAACTCGGTGTGTTAGGGGCGGTCCGCAGTTTTCTGCCGCAGGAAAATGCCTTGGGCGCCCTGCTCAAGGGCGGGATTTCGTTGGCCCGAAAGGATGTGGAAGGTCTTGCCGGTCTCCTAATTGACGCGGAGATGAAGATGTTCACTGGGCTCGATACGCCGGTGATATTCTTACAGAACGTCGCGACCGATTTCCTGCTTGGGCTCGGCTTCGATGAAGCTTTCAAGATATTCAATGACCACGTACGTGAGCGCTACGCCGCGGAACCTGGTTTCATCACGATGAATGCACCACTACTTGTCGACAAATTGGAAACTATGGGACTCAAGAATCCCATCATTTGCGCCAACATCAATAAGATCGCATTTCGGATGTGCGGCGGCCTCGCAGCTTACGAAGCGATGATCGCCCAGAATCGGTGCCGCCTGATTGCGATGTCAGTTTTCGCGAGCGGAGCATTGCCTCCCCAGGAGGCGCTGGATTATGTGTGCAAATTTCCGCAGATTGAGGCAATTGTGTTCGGCGCTTCCAGCCGGCGTAACATAGCCCAAACGAAGCACTTGATTGAGCGGGCGACGCCGTCAAGCAAAGTGACGAGTAACCAGCCGGCGTTGCATGAATAAATTCCGAGTCCTTTTACCAAGCTCCAGCGGGGGTCATCTTACCGAGATCTTCCAATTGAAAGAGCTGCTTGCGGCGACCGAGCACCTTTTCGTGACCGAGGATCTGCCGCTCACGCGCCAGTTGCTGCAGGGGCGGCCCTGTACTTTCGTACGCCCCAACGGGCGAAATCGAGATTGGATTTTTTGGAAGAACTTCATCATCAATTGGTTTCTTGCCGTCCCGATTATTCTGAAGTTCCGACCGCATGCGATCGTCACTACAGGCAGCCACACGGCCATTCCGTTTTGTTACGTCGGCAAGCTCTTGGGCTGCAAGATCATCTTCGTTCTCTCTTTCTGTCGAATTGACTCCAAGGCCGCCGCCGCTACCGCGATCTACCCGATTGCCGATCAGTTCTTCGTGCAGTGGCCTCAAATGCGCGGTCCATATCCAAACAGCACCTACGTCGGCCCGCTGTTCTGAGCGTGGGTGAGCACCGTACATCATGATTTTCGTAGTGCTGGGTACTTGGGAGATGCCATTTACTCGGCCTCTTGTTCAAATTGAAGAAGCCGTTCGGCAAGGCATAATTAGGGAACCGGTGGTGGTTCAGAGCGGACGCACCGCGTACGAATCTCCCTGTTTAAAACTAGTGCCTTTTTTTGGCAAGGAAGAACTGGAGCAGATGTACGACGAGTCGACCCTGGTCATTTGCCAGGCCGGGGTAGGGTCGATCATGCTCGGCCTGCGAAAGCACAAAAAAGTCATCGCAATTGCCAGACTCGCACAATTCGACGAGCACATCGATGACCATCAGCTTGAGATTCTCGATGTCTTCACGAAATCCGGGGCCGTCCTATCCTGGCAAGGCGATGGAGACCTGCCGGAAGTCTTGAGGCGCGCGCAGGATTTCGTGTCCGCAGGCTACGCCTTTAGCGAAGAAAAAATTTCACGTTCCATTCTCGATTATCTGGACGCCAACGTCAAAGGTCGGATCTAATTTGTCTTCTCCTGCCGCACGCTCCGCAAATTATTTCCCCTGGTTCGATTGGCTACGGCTTGCGCTTGCCGGAGTCGTGTTCCTCGGTCATGAAGGGTTGATCGCCGCATGGCCTGCGGCCCCCAACTTTGCGGTGCAGGTGTTCTTTGCAATGAGCGGCTGGCTCATAGGCGGCATATTGCTCAACACGGAGAAAAGCGAGCTGCCACGCTTTTATTTCTATCGTGCGTTGCGGATCTGGTGTCCCTACTTTCTCGCACTTGTTCTATTAGTGGCGGCCAGCTTGATGCGCGATTCCGTCACGGTGAAATGGATGGAGTTTGTATTTTATAAAGTCACTTTCGTCTTCAATTTGTTTGGCCTGCCGCAATTGGCAGATCATGTCCAGGAAATGCCGCTTGGAGGAACCGGCAGTCATTTCTGGAGCGTCAATGCCGAGGAGCAATTTTACCTTTTGTCGCCGCTGCTGTTGGTGTTGGCGCCACCACGATTCGGCCGAAGCGTAATCTTATGGATAGCCCTGGCAACATTGGCTTGGGTGAGCGCAACTTACGCGAGCATCATATTCGGCGTGCTAGCGGCCGTGATAGCGCATAAACACGGAGCTTTTCATCAAAGCGATTGGGCGCGCATCGGCGCGGGTGCGGTCGCCGCATTGTGTGTTTTTGGTTTTGCGGCCGGCATGAACTACGAATCTCTGGCTCCGATCTGTGCCGTTGCCGTCGTGCTCTTGTTTGCCGTCAACGGACCTCAGCATGCCTGGGGACGGTTCGGCGGCGGAATGTCGTTCCCGCTCTATCTCAATGCGTGGATCGCCGTCTTCATTTCTCACGCGGTGTTTAAGCGGATTGGAATGGAGAATACTTTCACGTACCACGCAACGACTATACCGGTCGCCTTGATCATAGCCGCGGTACTCTATTGGTGTTTCGATCGAAAGATACTGGAGCGCCGGAGGCAGCTGTTTACGCCCGCGCGTGCACGTGCGGCCATCGTCATCGCGTATACGTCGGTGGTCATCGGCATCGGCGTTGGCCTTGTTTTGGCGTATCGCCGATCGTGAATCATTCCGCGCGCTCTTGGCCTATAGCGACCGCCTCCTACTCGGACTACCTTTCGACGCGCACGTTTGCGTCGCTTGACGGGCTTCGAGCGTTGGCGATCGTCGGCGTCCTTTGGTATCACACGACCAACGATCTTGTTTTCTGGCCGGTGCTGAATCGAGGATTTCTCGGAGTCGATTTTTTCTTTATCATCAGCGGGTTTCTTATCGTCACCCTGTTACTTCGCGAGCGACGCAACTCGGGAGCCATTTCTCTACGCAATTTCTATGTTCGGAGATCACTTCGGATCTTCCCCGCGTATTGGGCGATGCTGCTCTTCGTTGCTTCGGTCGCCTTCCTAAAGCCAGGCCAAGAAGCCGATGCTATCAAGCGTGACCTCCCTTATGCAGTGTTATACGTGTCGAACATGGTACCCATGGCAAGCTTGCTTTCTATTACGTGGAGTCTTTCCACGGAGGAGCAGTTCTATCTGATAATTCCGGCATTTGAGAAATACCTACCGCGTTTGTTTCCACGGGTCCTGCTGCCAATTGCGTATATCGCCGCGTGTTTGCCGCCCTTCGACTTATTTCCAAGCGTACGAATGCCAGATTTCTTTCGACAAACGACGTTCGGACCGATTCTCCTTGGCGTGGTGCTGGCGCACGTGCTCGATCACCCGCGCGGTTGGAGCGCCGCGGCATTTTTGCTGCGGTCATGGCTATCGCCCGTGATTGCGTTGGCAATCGTCGTACTGGCGTTGTGCTATCCGGGTTCTGATATTTCTGGATGGCCTCGTCTAGCCATACACGGTTCTCTCGCCATATTCTTGGCTGCGTGCGTAATTCGGGAGAAGCATGCGCTTGCTCCGGTCCTATCATGGTGGCCGATACGCCGCATTGGAATGGTGAGTTACGGAATTTACCTTTATCACCTCGTCGTGTACTGGCCGGCGGCCAAATTGTTGACGCTGATCGGCGTTCATTCAAAGTTCCTACTGTTTGCTCTTGTGGTAGCGGGAAGCTGGATCACGGCGGAACTGAGCTATCGATTTCTGGAACGGAAGTTCTTGACGCTAAAGAGGCGGTACTCATCCGTGGGAAGACCCGAACGGCAATCGGTCGATTTGACCGCGGCGTCGTCTTGAGTGGCGTTAATGTGGGAACCATGCAAAGAGGAATGTCTGAGCAGGAGGCCTCAAGCCTATTCAGAATCGAGGATTTTTCGTGACTATGTCTAGCGGCTATCCTTGTTAGGCGTTCAATGTATGAGCGTGTACGATAAACGCTTCGACTATGCAGAGGACATACCTGCACCTTGACAGACACATTTACACACTTGGGGTGGCTGCCCGAGGACCAAGATTGGGCCTCAGTTCTGGAACAGGCTCGCGGCGCCGAGCCGGCGGATGCGATCAAGTGCCTAATAGCCCTAGCCAACCATCGCATTGATTTTATCCAGACGGCTCGATTGGACAGAGTCGCGCAGCGGCTGGCAACGCATGCGCGTCCGACTTTGAAAGCGATGCCGTCCGTGCGGCTGGCTTTCTTGGGATCCTCTACGCTAACTCATCTTATTCCGGGCATCCGCGTGGGTGCCTTGCGTCGCGGTATTTGGGTCGACGTATATGAGGCCCCGTATGGAATGTACCGTCAGGAAATACAGGATTCCAGTTCAGGGCTCCATGCATTTCGACCGGACATTATTTTGCTGTCCATAGATGCCTACCACATTTTCGGAGCGTACGGTACAAGTGTTGAGGATGCGGTAAACGCACTACGCGAGTGGTGGGGTATCGCCATCAAGTCGTTCAAATGTACTGTAGTTCAGCAGGCAGTGTTACCAATCTTTCGGCCGATGCTGGGAAACAACGAGCATCGCTATTCCCCGTCGCCGCAATCTTTTGTCACGAAGTTGAACGCTCGCATTCGGGATCTCTGCGATCAGGAGGGCGTTCAGATCCTGGGGATCGATTCAGTTGCCGCAATGGACGGCATATCGGAATGGCATGATGAGTCACTGTGGCATCGATCCAAACAAGAGATTCACCCGCGGGTTGCACATGTGTACGGAGATCAGGTGG
Source organism: uncultured Gammaproteobacteria bacterium (assembly GCA_963818075.1). GTDB lineage: Bacteria > Pseudomonadota > Gammaproteobacteria > Steroidobacterales > Steroidobacteraceae > Bog-1198. The sequence goes on from CAWFQX010000004.1 coordinate 487,937, forward strand.
CCCGGCTGATCGCGGCCATTTGCGGGAGACCTTATAAGTGTCTAGTTCTCGACCTGGATAACACCCTCTGGGGCGGGGTCATCGGAGATGACGGGCTCGCCGGCATTGAAATCGGCCAAGGGAGCGCTGTCGGAGAGGCATATCTGGCCTTTCAGCGGTACGCCTGGCGGCTTTCGCAACGCGGCATAATCCTTGCCGTTTGCTCGAAGAATGATGAAGCCAACGCCATTGAGGCGTTCGAGCGGCATCCAGAGATGCTTTTGCGTCGTGAGCATATCGCGTGTTTTATAGCCAACTGGAACGACAAGGCGACCAATCTGCGACAAATAGCCAAACAGTTGAATATCGGCGTGGATTCGTTGGTGTTCGCGGACGACAATCCCTTCGAGCGAAATCTAATCCGTCAAGAATTGCCACAGGTCGCCGTCCCGGAGCTCCCAGATGATCCAGCCTCATATGGAGCCTGCATCGCCGCTGCGGGCTATTTTGAAGGCCTGAGCATTACCACCGAAGACGAGGAACGGACGAAGCTCTATCGGGCGAATGTCGAACGTGAACAATTGCGAGAATCGGTCACCGATATGGCCTCATATCTCGTCAGTCTGCGGATGGAATTGCGGTATGGTCTTTTTGGTCAAGTTGATTTGCCGAGGATTGTTCAACTTATCAACAAAACGAACCAGTTCAATCTGACGACGCGACGATATGCAGCGCCTGAAGTTCAGGCACTGCTGAATGTCAGTACCGTTCTGCCCTTGCAATTTCGCCTCTTGGATCGTTTTGGCGATAACGGAATCATCGGCCTGGTCATCGGCAAACTGAACGATGACCTCGATCTGGATCTAGATACCTGGCTGATGAGCTGTCGAGTGCTGGGACGGCAAGTCGAAGCCGCAATGCTAAATGCGGTTGTCGATCGAGCTAGACGACTGGGTGCAGTTGCTTTGGTCGGGACTTATCGACCGACAGCAAAAAATGCCATGGTCAAAGATCACTATTTGAGGCTAGGTTTTGAACAAACGGGGAACGTCGACGGTGAGACGACCTGGCGGATGCCTCTGGAGAACTTCAACAAGGCGGACGTCGCGATAACCATGGTCGAAGGAAGCCAATGAATACAGAGCAAATTTACGGTCAACTAACCAATGTTTTCCACGAGGTTTTTGAGGATCAGTCCATCGTCCCGACTCCTGACATGAAGGCAAGCGATGTCGAGGAGTGGGATTCGCTCAATCATATCAACCTAATTGTCGCTATCGAGGCGCGGTTCAAGATCAAATTTAAGACGGCCGAACTCGAGTCTCTACGGAATGTCGGGCACTTGGTCGAGATTATTGAGAAGAAGCTGACCAAATAGTAGTTTGCGGTTGATCTATGGGAGACATTGTAGCAAATCGCGACGGCGGATTTCCGGATGTGAAGACTCCCCAAAGCACGTCACGGCGACCGTCTGTTCGTAAGAATCAAGCATATATCTTGGCGCTTCTGTTTTTACCGTTTGCTTTTCTGGCAACTTCCATCCCAATCGTGCGCTCTGCGACCTTCCCTGTCGTATCTGCCGACCCGTTTCTCCTGAATCTCGATTACGCGTTCAACCTCAAGCACGCCGATTGCGGCGTAGTGATCTTCGGCGATTCAACTGCATTAACCGGGATCGATCCGATCACAATAGAAAGATATACTGGTTTGAAGACATGTAACATCGCTCAGTCGCGAAGCGCGCTGGAAGTAGTCGGCCTGCTGGCCCTCGACGAATATCTCAAAAAAAACGCTTCGCCGAAGTATCTGGTCATGCAGTTCTCACCGGAGACCTTGGCGCACGATGGCAAAAATTTCTTTTGGCCAGAGGGACTTACATTACAATTGAGAAAAAAATCCGTGTTAGATGCGCTGCCTCTAATGCTGACGCACCCCGTGGAATTCTATAACTTCGCGATCTGGGCGATAAAAGCCAAACTACATGCGGCTTTTCACCCACCGCCCGACTTCACGTCGACGGAGGCTATTTTCCGCTCACATAACGGCCTCCTGATTCTGCCTAAGGCGCCGCAAACCGCGTGCAACAGTAATCCTCCATACGCACCCCCAAAACTCTCTTGGATTCGAATGCTTCGCGAAAAGTATGCGTTGAACGATACTCGGGTCCTTATCAACGTCTCACCGCTTCCATTGTGCGCCCCCAACGCGGCTCGAATTGCGGCTGATATTGGCACCGTTACGGATAATTCTTTGGCGCGATATCCGATTGGATTATTCTGCGATTTGGACCGCCACCTCACACTCGAAGGGGCTGAGTTCTCCTCATCGAGCGTAGGTCGGCAAATTCTTTCGCTGCAAAAACAATGATGTACCGCGTGAATCGGCTGCCAAAAATTGCTGGACGCACGGCATAACTCATGCTTTTTAACTCGGCGGAATTCCTATTTTGCTATCTCCCAATTGTATTGGCAGGTTTCGCGTTGTTGGGCCGTTTTGGACGCACCGCCGTCATCAGCTGGCTCGCATTCATGTCGTTGGCCTTCTACGCGTACTGGCGGCCGGCGTTTCTATTGCTCTTGCTGGGATCGATACTGGGTAACTATTTGTGTTCGCTGCTTATCTGGCGCTATCACTCACGGTCCCAGGTGCAGACTGTTATCTTAACGCTCGGCATTGCTGGCAATCTGGCAACTCTCGCCTATTTTAAATACTTTTTCCCCGTCCTTCATTTCGTCAACGACACCTTCGGCTTTCAAGCGGATGTGGGCAACGTGATATTGCCGCTTGGGATATCCTTTTTCACGTTCACTCAAATTGCTTATCTCATCGATTTATCTCAAGACGCGGCCGAACCGCAAAGTTTCATTGGCTATACGTTGTTCGTGACGTTTTTCCCGCACCTGATCGCGGGGCCCATCCTGCATCACAGCGAGATCATGCCGCAATTCTCAAGGAATGAGTTTCGGCTGAAATGGAATGATTTGGCCATTGGACTCAGTTGGTTCATCATGGGCCTTTATAAGAAGGTGCTGCTCGCGGACCGACTCTCGCCGTACGCCGACGCAGCATTCGCACACACGGCCGGGTTGAGCATGGCAGGCGCTTGGTTGGGCGTGCTCAACTATTCGCTGCAATTGTATTTTGATTTCTCCGGCTACTCAGATATGGCGATCGGGCTTGCGAGGATGTTCTCGATTGAATTTCCATTCAATTTTGATTCGCCTTATAAATCACGCAATATCATTGACTTTTGGTCGCGTTGGCATATGACGCTCACGCGTTATCTAACTCTTTATCTCTATAATCCGTGTTCGATGTGGATAAATCGCAGACGGGCCGCGGCGAACAAATCAAATTCCCGCAAAGCGCAACGTACGTTTACAGGATTCAGCAGCCTGGTGGCCGCACCTACCCTGCTGACTATGTTTCTGGCCGGCGTCTGGCACGGCGCGGGATTTCAATTCATGGTCTTCGGCGTGCTCCACGGAATCTATCTAACGGTGAATCATGCATGGCGAATGTTTCACAAGCCGGGGACCCTGGTTTCGAGGATCGTTGCCTGGCAACCGGTTGGCGTAGGCCTCACGTTTCTGGCTGTGCTTATCGGGCAAATCTTCTTTCGCGCATCATCCACCCACGACGCCCTCGTGATGCTGCGTGCCCTGGGCGGCTGGAATGGTATTGAGGGTGCGGCAATCCAAGCGCTACCGTCGCATGAATATTTCGTACTCTGCCTGCTTCCGGTAATCTGGTTTTTCCCCAATACACAGGAGATTCTCGGCCAGGCAAAAACCGTGCGCGCAAGTGTCCTCGATCGAATCCAGTTAGTGCGGTGGCAACCAAACTGGGTTTGGGCGAGCTCACTCGGAGTCCTGTCTATCGGCGTCCTGTGGTATATGACGGATACGAGTTCTTTCCTCTATTTTCAGTTCTAAAAGTGTCTTCGCCACCGGAAGACATGCGCGACAGGTGTCGCGCACAGGTACGGAGGCAGGTCATTTGACTGACAAAATAGGTGCTGTCGGAGTTGCGCCTGCTGTCCCTATTGTGCCGGCGCAATTGGGCCACCAGCAGGGATTTTCGGATATGAAATTCTGTATTGCTTGCCATTTAGGTGGTGCGCTGCTTAACGGGCTTACCGTGTCCATAAACGACTCCAGCGCTCCGAATTCACCGAACTGACTGGGTTTAGAGATGTCGGTATAAACGACATAGACTTGGCCGCCGTTTGATTTCCAGTTCTTAAACGCCGTCGTGTACGCTGTCGCCATGCTAGGGCTCCGGTTCGCGGCTATGTACAAGCTGAGCATTGCCGGGTCGTTGCTAACGAGGGATTGGCCACCTTCGTAGGCTATGATCGGTAGGTTATAACGCGCAAGGTACGTCTTGTCCTGAACCTCCCCTTTCGCGACTTGCGATAAGTCATTGTCGAGCCCCTGGAAAAGCTGCTCATGGCCACCGTCGACAGCGGCCAACAATGATTTTTGCGCCGGGAAGTTGCCAAAATAGGGTGCCACGGCAACCGCATTGATGTTGTGATTCGAACACGGTGCATTCCCATTTCCGGTCCAAAGCGGGCAGTCGAGTGCCTGCGTAGCGGTGCCGGTATTGCCGGCCTGCGCGCCCAAGACGCATACGACGCGCGACGCGTCGGTGCCCCACACTGATTTCCAAATGTCGCACATTTGGGCTGTGCGCATCCCAAACCAACTGCGATTGTAAGCGCCCGGACTCGCCCCGGCATTTGGCCATAACGCCTTGCCTTGCGCAGCGGCGTAGCCGGTTTGTGCATAACCACCGTTCCACACCTCGTTGCTGAACTCTATATAAAGTTTTTGAGTGGTCGCTAGATTGGCGTGCGCCAACACGGCCATTTGAGTGATGTAGTCATTGTTTGCCATGTGGGGAACGTTTAGCCAGCAGTCCGCCCCGACGGTGTTGCACAGTTGGAGCACAATTTCGATGGGCACACCGTTCGTACCGCCCCAACCCGCATCATTGGAGCCAGGGCGGTCCGCCCAATTTGCCAAAAGACCGCCTGCATCGTCGATCTGGAGCCACTGCATGGCACGCACCAAACGAAAATTCTGGAGCAGATTTAGGAAACTCGGTTCGAAGACATGTCCAGCAGCCAAGAGGCTCTCTTCCTCGGCCTTCACGACGCGGATATTGCGAATGTAATTGCCGGTGTGATTCGGGTCTGTCGCTGTAATCCTAAGATCGATGCCTTGCTGACTCGGTGTTTTCACATTGATGACGTCGCGCCCCGGCGAAGAACTGACGAGAACAGCGTCGAATCCGTACTCCAATGTACCCTGGCCGTCATATAAAACGACGTACCGACCGGAACGATAAGGCGCGCCAGATCCTCCGTTACTGTTGGGTAGGTCGCGCTCCAGCAATACGCCAACCGACGTAAATAGTTGCGGGGAGTGCGGATCAGCGGAACTCGCCTTGAGGGTGGTCGGATAGCCATTCGCGTCGAGTTGCAGGTACGCCGATTCGCCCGTATTGAAATCCATGACCGAATGCGTCGACCACCCTGACGGTGCAGAACGCGACACGCCCGAGGTCTTGAAAATGTTCAGGAATGGCTGTTCCGGGCTGTAATAGTTCATCGCGGTCAGATTGATGCCCAAAGGAGACTTTGCATTCGAGGCGGTGGCGGCCTGCGCGTTGGCGGATAGGCCGAGTACGGACATGAGGGCTGCCAGACCGATCGTCGGCAACCGGCCTGGCATTAGCCATCGCAAGCTGATTCGAATAAAGGGCATTGAATTTCCTGTGAACATCATCAACTTCGACTCCCTACAGATTGGTGTGGCGACCGATGTGCATCACATCGGACAACAATTGGTAATCGTTCGACGACCGGTCGGATCGTCGCGCAATACGGAATAATCCTGGACATTGAATTGCACCGACTCATGATTGGCAACGTGTCTCCATCCGGAGACCCTTCGAAATATGACAGATCTCATGGAGAGAAAATTCCATGCAATTTCTCGCGTCGAACAGTGGGGTTTTACCTGAACCTTTCATCCTACACGCCACACCGTGTAACATAATGAACTGTGCGGGGCGGTGAGACGCGTGCTGGCTGCGATGCCTGTCAGGTCATCAGTCTCGCTTTGAGCGAACCCAATTCACCTGCCGTGCTACGAGGAATCGTGCATAGAGAGGGATTTTCCAAAGCGCGTATGCCACAGCAAGCGCAAGGCTACCGAACGAAATGATACGGCGGCCATAGAATGCCCACGCCATCAGGACCGAAACGAAGAATAAAGTGGCGACAACACTGGCCATTGCCAGCGGCACAGCGGAGTGGGTAAAAAAGAATAAAAACAGGCTCGCGCTCCAAACCGCAGTCACCTGGAGTACGAGCAGCGCCAAAGGTGGCACGCTGAGATCGAGCGCTGCGACCAACAGGTCGACGTCCCGTTTGGCGAAAGCATCCATATACAACCGCGGCAACTCGTTCGCGATGACGCCGAGGTGACCATGCTCCCAACGGGTACGCTGGCTTTGAATACCCTCGTTCGATGCGGGAAATGTGCTTGTGACCAGCGCTTCCGGACAGAACAGCGGCGGCGTTCCGGCCCGCGTGAGCTCGAGTCCGAGGTTCAGATCCTCCACGATGTGGCCGCTGGCAAGATTCGCCGCGCTTATGCAGGCCCAGGGAAATGCCATTCCAGTTCCCATTAGCTGGCACGGTAATCCCAGCCGGCGAGAGCCCAAAGGGCGAACCTGATTTTTTACGGCCCAAGCAAATTCTGCAATACGGGTCATGGGACCCGCGTTGGGCGGTGAGTGCATCAGATAGAGGGCCTGCACCGGTCGCGCGGCATTCGTGCATACGCGCACCAGGCAATCGATCGACCCTGGCGCGACCTGGCAATCGGCATCTATTACAATGACGACGTCAGGCGCCGCTCGCGCGAGATGGCGAACCGCGAAATCCAGGGCGTAGCCTTTGCCCCGCCGGGTCAGGTCCGTACGAACAACTGTTTCCGCGCCGCATGCCGTAGCGACCGCCGCTGTCTCATCAGAACAGTTGTCGGCTACCACGATCAATCGGTCGGAAGTGCTCAATTCAGGTAGGATCGAGCGCAGCGTCGATTCGATCATTGACGCCTCGTCGTGTGCTGGCACGACGATTGCGAGGCTTCCCCGTGCGCCCGCTTTTCTTGAATCGGCTGCGCGCTTGGATACCGCGAGCAAAACTTCAACAAAAACTACGGCCACGGGCAGCAGCAAAAGCAATGCAGCTGCTCCTAGCAGAATTTCTAATGCGATTGCCAAGACTCAGTTAGGTCCAACGCAGCGAATTGTTCTCATATCAAGGGGAAAGACCAGCGTCTCGATTGTCGCCGTTTGCTTCACCACCGGGTGGGTCGCCGACCACCTTGCCTCGTTTTGGTTCAGAGCGTTTGCGGCGTGGACCCCATCTATTGAGAGAAAACAGTTCGTCGCTGAGTATCGCCTCGAGCGCCGCCCGCTTGTCGCTGCCGGTAAACGTGTGGTCGCTGTTGTCAATCACATGCACACTGCAGTGATCACGAAGGCGCTTCACAACGGATCCCGCCTGTAGTTTGAGCAAATCCATACCGGGTTCACCGCGCGCGAACACGAAAATTACACGCACGCCGCGCGCCGCGAGATCCTCAAGCTCCGACCCGAGATCCATCGGGAGGTGTATGCGGACGAGTCTCGCCAAATCTCGCAAGACCGACTCCAGGGCTAGCGATAACCGGTTAACATAGACCTTCAACACTCGCCAGAGGTTAACGTTGCCCGACAACAGCCGCATCCAAGCGGTTGCCGATCGCACGCGCGTGAGGTAGACGCTAGGATTTCGGACCACATCCGCCAACTGCAAGTCTTCAAGACTCATACCCTCTTGCCAGAAATAATTTTCGGGATTGATCAACAGGATTCGATTTACCGGAAGCGCCGCCACAGCGGCGCGCAGGGAATGATAGGCACCGGAGCACAGACCCCCGAGGGTAATATCGCTGGCGTCGTAGCGACTACGAACGAATTCGATCGCGGCCCGAATGTCGTCCAGCGCTTCGGGCGAGAACACTTCATTGTCCGGCTGTCCAGGCCGTTTGCCGCTGTCACCTAGACCCGCCAGATCCATGCGCAAGACAATATATCCGCGCCGCGCCCAGCGCCGCGCCAGCGAAACATGCATGCGGTTGGCGCCGATGTGAAAATCGGCGCCCGGATTGAGCAAGATGACCGCACGACGTCGCACCTCGCCAGCGCGCGGTTCTGTAACTATTCCGAACAATACTGCGTCGGTGGTAAAGAAAACTGGACGTTCGGTGACCGTGTGCTTCGCCGAGTGGTCGTCTCCCGGCAAAGATAGAACATTCTGCGAAATCGTCAATGCTCCATCCAAATGCCGGTTGTCGATGCGAGGTCGCAATTGTTCGTCTTTGAGAGACAGTCGCAACCAATCTTTCATTGCCGCGAGCATTTCGTGCGGTACCTGGGCAAATTGGGGCGCCGTGATGAGCATACCGACCAAGCCTGGCAGCGCCAAATATCTAACCCGCGTTTGTTGCTCCGCTAAGGCGGCCGCCCAACCGCGCGAGGCCGGGTGGTTGTCGGAATCAATAATCAACATATCGGAGGTGGGAGGTGCCAGCGTCGCGAGGTCGACTTGGACGAGCGCTGCAAGCGTCGCAGCCGACAACGTATAACCACTGAACTCCGACCCGTCCGTCGCGGTCGGCGTGCCCTCAGTCGTCGTGTTCTTGGCAGCGTCGACGGGATTCTTACCGAGTTGCGCAGCCAGCTGAGTCATTCGAAGCTCGCGAAGATAGCGCCGACCGCTGATGACGGGGGCGACGAGAATGAGCGAGCAAACGGACTTTGACTGACCAGCGGCCAGCACAGCGAGCAACGCCCCCAGTCTAACTCCGAATAGGCAAACTCGCTGGACGCCGGTGCGTCGTTGAAGTTCTGCGACGGCTGCAAGTACGTCTCTGGACCACGCCTGCAGTTGGTCCGCTTGTGGGTCGGTGTCGGATGAATCGCCCGTACTGCAGTAATCAAATCTCAACGCAGGCAGGCCCAGTTCTGCGGCTGCGTCAGCAAAGGCTCGCAGACTGGTGTGCGAACACATTTGTTCGTAACCGAATGGCTTGCAGATGACGAGACCCATATTGGAGTGATGCTCGGCGATGGGTTGGTGGAGCCACCCGAAGAGCTTTTCTTGGCCCGAATCGAAGTAGATAGGTTCGGCCGCGGTCGACCCCGACACTAATTTGAACTCCAGCGGATCAGCGTTCATTTGACTTTTACGACCAACCGATAGCACGGGGAAGCGCCACAGTGTTCCAACTCACCTGTGGCTCTAGTCTATCGCACTACCGCTTCGGTATACGTGAGGCACTGCACCATTTGGCTCGCGCCGGTCAGTCTCGCCCCGGGGCGGCGGGGTAACCAGCCACGGGGGCACCGCCTAGGCCCTGAGACTCGAGTTTCTGCCTGGCACGCGGGAGTCTCAGGCGGTAGCCGTAGGGCTCTTCGGAGTCTTTACGTTGCCCGCTCTCCTGCTGCGTTGATCGCATCCACCCTCTTTTGAAACTCCCCCTCGAACGTGTGTTGCCTAGCGAACTGGAGCGCTCGCGCGGACAGCTTATCTAATTCCCTGCCCTTCACAAGTCTCACGATATCATCGACCACATTGCTAGGTTTGCCCATTGGCGATGCGTATCCAGCGCCCGATGCGGTGAGCAATCCGCGCCACATGCGATTGTCGTAACCAACGATCGGTAACCCGGCACCGAAAGACTCAAGATAGGTGCACGAGGGATCGCTTTGAATGTGGCAACATACGAACACGTCAAACGTACGAGATAGCTTTACCAGATCCGGGTAAGGAATTGCATCGTGTATGAGTATTCGCGAATCGGTCGCAATGGCCTGCATTTGCGTCTTTTGGCTTCCCTGGCCGTAACAGTGCATTTCGATGTTCAGTCCCCGTCTCAAGCATTCCATACCGACTTTGACCGCGTCGATGGCGCCTTTTAACGGCTCGTATCTCCCCGAATAGAGCAACCGCAATGGGCGGTTATGGCGATCGGCTGAGCGCGACTCCATCTCTTTAGGGCCAATAAGCATGTCGGCCGACATGCGGGAATCCAGGTAGAGCAGACGGTTCGTGTTATAGGATTTCGTCGCCTCGTAAATCGGGTAGCCGTTGCAGTGCAGAGAGTGCGCCTGTCGCATTTCCGCAATGCTGCGAAAATAGTTCAGGGCGCTGCGGGCGCGCCTGATGTTCTTTCTAAGGACATTTCCGACTTTACTCGAATTCTCGGTCATCTGAGTTTGCAAGTCGTACTCAAGCATCATGATGTAGGGTATGCCCAATTGACGCGCAATCGTCGCACCATTCAGATAATTTTCGTATCCGTAGACCAGCCCAGCGTCCCGCATTAGATCGCGCAATTGCGACCGCGGCGTCGCTATCCGATAGGGTAAATTCGTTGTGAGCACCTCGATCGCGTCCATGATCACTTGACCGTCTTGCAAGGGCGGATTTATCGCAACTATCGGAGAATGAATCAGGTCGGCGTAGCGCAGCATTCCAACATGGAATTTGCGGTCCACGGTGACCAGGCCGTCTCTCACGGCAGCGGGATTTGCATGGATCATTACTATATTCATTCTCTGAACGCCCCATTGGTTCCGAGCGGCACACATGCAACCTGCATCGATGCCGAAATTCTAGAACTCGCTACGGTTTAAGTCCGTAGATATCGAGCTCACCTGAGATGCTAGTGCCCCCAATGACGCCGATGTTGTTGCCGCGTGTGCCGACGTAGACTTTCCCGTTGGCAATGGTGGGGACCGCGAACTTGACGGCGAAGCCGGCCGCATCGGCAGGCACGGTGGCGCTGCTCCAGAGCACGGTGGCCAGATTGGTCGCATCGTAGGCATAGAGCACTGCCGGGCCGCATCCTGGCGTCGGAGTTCCAGTGCAATATAGGCTGGTGTCCAACGCCCAGACGATGCCGTTTTGCGTCGCTGCAGCCGACACCGAGGGTGTGGTGCCGGGAAATAGGAATGGGTGGGAGGAGGGGGAGGATGAACTCAAGGCAAACAGAGGAGTCGCCGACGGGGTCAGCTGATAGGCTCGAAGCGGAGCGCTGAGGCCGCCGAGATAAAATTTGTTGTTCCAGAACGCGCCGGTGGCGAAGATCTGGGCACCGAAAGGGATGCTTTGCACGGCATGGCTGTCGCCATATCCGCCGAGCGTGTCGCGATTCAGGACATAAAGAGTTCCGTCCTTGCCGCCACACAGCAGCAGGTGGGTGAAGGTACTCCCGGCCGGCAGGTCGGCGAGCAGTGCGGCGCCGCCGGCGCCGAAATCCTGATCCATCGAGTCGTCATTCGCCTGATCGGTGGGCGTGAACGATTGCGAGACGGTGAGCGAAGGGGTCAGCTTGAGCAGCGAATCCCCGTAGTCGTTGTTCGCATCAAAGCCGCCGTTGCCCGTGACGAGGTAGAGGTTGTTGGCGGAGTCGGCCGCCGGAGCGCCGCCGCTCATCCAGATGCCGCCGCCCTTGTCAACGGCATTAGGCGCCACGTTGAGCACAGCGGTCCGGGTCAGCGAAGTGCCGCTGTACTGGTAGCTCATCACCCAGCCGTACCAGGTACCGTAGTCCTCCTGTGAGGCGAAGGCGACGTACACGATGCCGTTGACGAGCGCCAGACCGGCCCGCTGCAGATGCCGACTCGGATCGAAACTGACCGTGCCGGGGGCGGCAATTGTTGGATAGCTGCCCGTGATGGTCACGGGCGACCCGGTTGCCTCGGCGCCGGTGGTCAGGGTGATGGCGTGCAGACGATGATAGTAAGTGGTGTGCGTCGAGTTGATCGACAACGACACCGCATACAAAAGACCGCTCACCGGATCGATGACTGGAGTGCTGGTCACCCCCGCTTCAGGGGCAATGGCGCCTTCGTTGGCGCCAAATAGGTTGGGAGGCACGGTGCTCTCGCCGGCCAATCCGCCATGAGTGGCGTCGATGAGGCTCACCGTCCAGAGCTGCTGACAGGGGACGGCGTCGGCATCGAACGCGTACAGGCTATCGTGCGCGGTCGTGACGAACACCACATTGTGCTTCGCGCCGCCCACCGTCAGGTTGGCGACCCACAGCGGCTGCCCATAAATGGCGCCGTCAACCGTGCAGGAGGTGAGCTTGCCGAAGCTGCTGGTGTTCACGTTGGCCGTCGTCAGCGCATATTCCTGCATGTTGGCGCCATCGCGAGCCAGATCGTTGTGGTAGGTGTACACACCGGCGAGGTCGGTCACCGCCACCACTGCACTTCCCGATTGCGAGGGGTTGGCCACACTGGTGGCGACCACGGTGTGTGTGCCCACTGCCGTTCCTGCCGTGTACAGGCCCCCAGAGGTCACTACGCCCACCGTGGCGCTGCCCCCGGCGATGCCATCGACCGCCCAAGTCGCCGCGCCGCCCCCGGGCACGGTCGCCGTGAATTGCTGGGCCTGCGATACGGTGAGTGTGGCAATCGTGGGTGCCACAATTACCGTGCCGCTGGAGATCGTGACCGTGGCGGTGACGAGGCTGCTGGTGCCGCCCGCACCGCTGCAGCTCAAGGAATAGGAGGTGGTCGCTGTGAGGGCACCGGTGCTCTGCGTGCCGCTGGTGGCTTTGGCTCCGCTCCAGCCCGCGCCAGCCCCGGAGGCGGTGCACGAAGTCGCATTGGTCGAACTCCACGTCAGTGTGGAGGTACCCCCACTGGCAATCACCGAGGGGCTCGTAACTATAGTGGCCGTCGGAACGATATTGACCATGACGGTCGATGCGACGCTTGTGCCACCCGTGCCCGTACAGGTCAAAGAATACGAACTCGGCATCGTGATTGTGCCCGTGCTCTGCGTGCCGCTCGTGGCCTTGCTACCTCCCCAGCCACCAGAGGCCGCGCAGGAGGTCGCATTGGTCGAACTCCAGGTCAGCGTCGAGCTGCCACCACTGGCCACCGAGGTCGGATTCGCCGTCAGCGTGACGGTCGGGGCGGGGACTACGGTAACTGTGGCTGTGGCGACGTTGCTGGTGCCGCCCGTGCCGCTGCAAGTCAACGAATAGGACTTGGTCGCCGCAAGCGCGCCCGTGCTTTGCGTGCCGCTGGTGGCTTTGCTGCCGCTCCATCCAGCGCCAGTCCCGGAGGCCGTGCAGGAGGTCGCATTGGTCGAACTCCAGGTCAGCGTAGACGCAGCGCCGCTGGCCACCGACGTCGGATTCGCCGTCAGCGTGACCGTCGGGATGGGGACTATGGTAACTGTGGCTGTGGCGACGTTGCTAGTGCCGCCCGCGCCGCTGCAAGTCAGCGAATAGGACGTCGTCGCCGTGACGTTCGAGACGCCCAGCGTCCCGCTGGGACCTTTTGTGCCGCTCCATCCACCAGTGGCCGCGCAGGACGTTGCATTCGTCGAGCTCCACGTGAGCGTCGAGGTGCCGCCGCTCGCAACGGAGGTCGGAGTTGCCGCAAGCGTCACCGTCGGGGTGCCGGGCACCGCCACGGTGGCAGTGGCGACACTGCTGGTCCCGCCTGCACCGGTGCAGATCAACGAATACGAATTAGTTGCGGTGAGTGGAGCAGTCCCTTGCGTCCCAATCGTTGCCTTAGTGCCGTTCCAGCCGCCGGAGGCGGTGCACGAGGTGGCGTTGGTCGAACTCCACGTGAGCGTCGAGGTGCCGCCGCTCGCCACAGAGGTTGGATTCGCAGACAACGTGACCGTCGCGGTGCCAGGTACGGTGACGGTAGCCGTAGCGACATTGCTAGTGCCCCCTGCACCCACGCAGGTCAAGGAATACATGGTCGTCGTTGTGAGCGCGCCGGTGATCTGAGTACCGCTCGTGCTTAACGCTCCGCTCCAGCCGCCGGAGGCGGTGCATGACGTTGCGTTGGTCGAACTCCATGTCAGCGTCGAGGTGCCGCCGCTGGCAACAGATGTTGGATTTGCCGCCAGTGTGACAGTCGGGGCCTGCATTACTGTGACTATGGCCGTGGCGACGTTGCTGATGCCGTTCGCGCCGGTACAGGTCAGCGAATACGACGTGGTCACTGTGAGGGCGCTGGTGCTTTGGCTGCCGCTCGTGGCCAGCGCTCCGCTCCAATCGCCGGACGCCGTGCACGACGTCGCGTCGGACGAACTCCACGTCAACGTCGAGGTGCCACCGCTTGCAATCGTCGTCGGCGCCGCGCTAAGGGACGCCGTAGGCTGCGTGATCGGGGTCACCCCCACTCCTCCGCATGCCGCTATTAGCAGGGACGCACCCGCGGGCCAAAAGCGAAGAACGGACTCGAGATAGGTTCTCTTCGCGTTACACGGAGTGTTGGATCGCGGCCTGAGTTGGTTGCATCGGATTAACATCCATCCGGCCAACCACGAGTTAACTGTCATTGAAAATCCACACGCATTGCGTAACAGCGCAATGCTTCGATTGTCGTTAAAAATCGTATGGGTTTTGGTCTATAGCGGCCAAAACATTCGCGAGCGCCCTTGATCCTACATTATTGCAAACCACTCGCTCGATGGGAGACTGCGTGGAAAGAGGTGAGTGGTGCGGCACCCTCCGAAACGCATTCTGTAAAATGTGTGGCGTGGTTGGGTTCACACAATGCGTTGCTGTTTCATAAAGTTGCCGCCGTGCGCGTGTAATTTTCAGTATCTACGGTTTAAGTCCGTAGATATCGAGCTCACCTGAGATGCTAGTGCCCCCAATGACGCCGATGTTGTTGCCGCGTGTGCCGACATAGACTTTGCCGTTGGCAATGGTGGGGACCGCGAACTTGACGGCGAAGCCGGCCGCATCGGCAGGCACGGTGGCGCTGCTCCAGAGCACGGTGGCCAGATTGGTCGCATCGTAGGCATAGAGCACTGCCGGGCCGCATCCTGGCGTCGGAGTTCCAGTGCAATATAGGCTGGTGTCCAACGCCCAGACGATGCCGTTTTGCGTCGCTGCAGCCGACACCGAGGGTGTGGTGCCGGGAAATAGGAATGGGTGGGAGGAGGGGGAGGATGGACTCAAGGTGAACAGAGGAGTCGCCGACGGGGTCAGCTGATAGGCTCGAAGCGGAGCGCTGAGGCCGCCGAGATAAAATTTGTTGTTCCAGAACGCGCCGGTGGCGAAGATCTGGGCACCGAAAGGGATGCTTCTGCACGGCATGGCTGTCGCCATATCCGCCGAGCGTGTCGCGATTCAGGACATACAGGGTTCCGTCCTTGCCGCCACACAGCAGCAGGTGGGTGAAGGTACTCCCGGCCGGCAGGTCGGCGAGCAGTGCGGCGCCGCCGGCGCCGAAATCCTGATCCATCGAGTCGTCATTCGCCTGATCGGTGGGCGTGAACGATTGCGAGACGGTGAGCGAAGGGGTCAGCTTGAGCAGCGAATCCCCGTAGTCGTTGTTCGCATCAAAGCCGCCGTTGCCCGTGACGAGGTAGAGGTTGTTGGCGGAGTCGGCCGCCGGAGCGCCGCCGCTCATCCAGATGCCGCCGCCCTTGTCAACGGCATTAGGCGCCACGTTGAGCACAGCGGTCCGGGTCAGCGAAGTGCCGCTGTACTGGTAGCTCATCACCCAGCCGTACCAGGTACCGTAGTCCTCCTGTGAGGCGAAGGCGACGTACACGATGCCGTTGACGAGCGCCAGACCGGCCCGCTGCAGATGCCGACTCGGATCGAAACTGACCGTGCCGGGGGCGGCAATTGTTGGATAGCTGCCCGTGATGGTCACGGGCGACCCGGTTGCCTCGGCGCCGGTGGTCAGGGTGATGGCGTGCAGACGATGATAGTAAGTGGTGTGCGTCGAGTTGATCGACAACGACACCGCATACAAAAGACCGCTCGCCGGATCGATGACTGGAGTGCTGGTCACCCCCACTTCAGGGGCAATGGCGCCTTCGTTGGCGCCAAATAGGTTGGGAGGCACGGTGCTCTCGCCGGCCAATCCGCCATGAGTGGCGTCGATGAGGCTCACCGTCCAGAGCTGCTGACAGGGGACGGCGTCGGCATCGAACGCGTACAGGCTATCGTGCGCGGTCGCGACGAACACCACATTGTGCTTCGCGCCGCCCACCGTCAGGTTGGCGACCCACAGCGGCTGCCCATAGATGGCGCCGTCGACCGTGCAGGAGGTGAGCTTGCCGAAGCTGCTGGTGTTCACGTTGGCCGTCGTCAGCGCATATTCCTGCATGTTGGCGCCATCGCGAGCCAGATCGTTGTGGTAGGTGTACACACCGGCGAGGTCGGTCACCGCCACCACTGCACTTCCCGATTGCGAGGGGTTGGCCACACTGGTGGCGACCACGGTGTGTGTGCCCACTGCCGTTCCTGCCGTGTACAGGCCCCCAGAGGTCACTACGCCCACCGTGGCGCTGCCCCCGGCGATGCCATCGACCGCCCAAGTCGCCGCGCCGCCCCCGGGCACGGTCGCCGTGAATTGCTGGGCCTGCGATACGGTGAGTGTGGCAATCGTGGGTGCCACAATTACCGTGCCGCTGGAGATCGTGACCGTGGCGGTGACGAGGCTGCTGGTGCCGCCCGCACCGCTGCAGCTCAAGGAATAGGAGGTGGTCGCTGTGAGGGCACCGGTGCTCTGCGTGCCGCTGGTGGCTTTGGCTCCGCTCCAGCCCGCGCCAGCCCCGGAGGCGGTGCACGAAGTCGCATTGGTCGAACTCCACGTCAGTGTGGAGGTACCCCCACTGGCAATCACCGAGGGGCTCGTAACTATAGTGGCCGTCGGAACGATATTGACCATGACGGTCGATGCGACGCTTGTGCCACCCGTGCCCGTACAGGTCAAAGAATACGAACTCGGCATCGTGATTGTGCCCGTGCTCTGCGTGCCGCTCGTGGCCTTGCTACCTCCCCAGCCACCAGAGGCCGCGCAGGAGGTCGCATTGGTCGAACTCCAGGTCAGCGTCGAGCTGCCACCACTGGCCACCGAGGTCGGCGCGGCACTAAGAGACGCGGTCGGTTTCGGGTTGCTCATCGGGTTGTTGTGTTTAGAGCCACACGCTGCTAGCAGCAGCGATGCGCCGAGGAGAACAACGCGGCTAGCGAAACCTTGACCGGTACGCTTCTGGTTAAACCAGATATTGAATTGCAGACCCTGCTGTCCCGCGCGAAAGCGTTTGCAATTAAGGGGCATCCACGAGTTGACAAACATTAAGGCTCCACACGCACTAAAAACGCGCGATTTGATGTTCTACGAAAAGCCCATTTTTTTCCGTCTCGGGCAGTCCAAGGGTTCGCGAGTGTCCTGGATTTTCTCGTATCCTATACTACCGACAGTTGGTCGCTAAAAGGGGACAACCCCGCGCGGGAAAGAGACAACTGTTAAACGCCAGGCACACGATAGTGCTGGACTGACCGGAGCGGTCGATGACGTCGGCGCGCATGGCCCCCTAAAACGCGTGCAATGTTTTCAAAATATTTGCAACCCTTTCAAAATTACTCATTTCTGCATTAGTAGTTCTTCGTGAACCCAAACCAAACGGTCGTGCGCACCACCCGTACGGGGATCTGCGTGCCGCAGCTTAGTTGCGCGGAACGGAACTGCGTATCATCGGAAAATGCCTATTTCGAGGCCACAAAACGCTATGGTGCGCGAGGTCGCGGAAGAAATGAGGAATCGCCGTGCGCGTACGAAACAACAAAATACGCTTGAGCAATCCAAGCGAATGCGCAAATAGTGCGACAGCGTCGATCATCATCGCGCATTGAACGCCGTGCGTTAGCGCAAAATAGCGGCGCCGCGATTCGAACCAATAGGGTGGCTTTCGCTTGGGCGCGGCATCCCGCTGATCCACTTCTGTACTTTGTCCCGCTATGTGCATGACCCGGCTTTCCGGTACATACCAGGTTGAATATCCGGCTTGTTTCGCCCGAAAACAGTAGTCGGTTTCTTCAAAATAAAGAAAGTAGTTTTCATCCAGGCCTCCAATTGCTTTGAGAACGCTGGTCCGAATCATCATGGATGCTCCGCACACCCAGTCAACGGGTTGCGGGGTCTTTGTCATGACTCGGGGGACCACCCAAGGCCGTAACAATCGAGTCACTAGCCCAATCTCCAGACGCGCGTCCAATTCGCCGAGCAGGGACGGGAATCGAAATGCAAACGGCCAGTCGCTGCCGTCTATATTCTCAAAGCTGCCGCCGGCAATGCCTACATCAGGATGTGCTTCCATAAAATGGACGAGGGAGCCTATCGCTCCTGATCTTACTTGAGCGTCCGGATTTAACAGGTGTATGTAATCCGGTGCGCCGTTGGCATACGCCTGCTGAATGCCTAGGTTGTTTCCATATGCGAAGCCGCCATTCTTTGGCGCGAGCACGCACGTGACCCAAGCCGACCAGCCATTGGCGGCCACCGCCTCGGCAATTAAGGGAAGATCTCCCGAAGCGTTGTCGACGACTACTGCTCGAATTTGTAGCCCGACGGTGGATCTCTCATCGCTCACCGAGCGCAAACTGTCGATCGTCAGCTGCGCAGTTCTGTAGCTCACGATCACGACCGCCACATCGAAGCTAAGCATAGGGGCGGCGGGGTTCCATGTTGCTCATCGAGCCGCAGTCCGGTGAATCGAGCCTACGATTTCCGGCATAGTTAGATCCTAATTCGCGCTATCGGCCAAATAATCAACAGGAGGCTGCTCCCCATATAGGCAATCAACGCAACACCACACAGGAACACCGCCTTATAAAGCTCATACTTGACGATCAGAATCCTTTTTTGATTCTGCAGCCACAGATAATATATCAACGGCGGCAGCCCGCTGAGGGCAACTCCATAGGCAAATCCCATGAATCCGAAGAAATAATATCCGGTTAGGCTTGCTGCAAGCATACCAACCGCCCGAAAGACGTTTCCGATCAGAATGACTTGCGACTCTCCGGTTGCAATCAGCAGATCTTCCGCTGGAGAAGCCACGGCGAAAAGCATCGCTCGAAGCATGAAAGCCTGCAGAATCGGTCCCGCAAGGGCGTATCTCGAATCGTAAAGCACGGCAATCAACAGGCGAGCCCCGCCGCCGATCGCGGCAGGGACGATCATGATGCTCATGAAGACTTTTATATTATTTGTATAGTATTTGATCCAGTACGTATCAGGATCGGTCCGGAAGTCATGGGCGCATCTGGGATACAGCACCATCTGGCTTATCTTTCCAATGAGCGACTCGATAGGCGCGGCGATATTACCGGCGAGACCGTAAATTCCCAACAAGTGCAAGTCAAAGAGCCGCAACAGTGCGATCTTGTCGAATTGACTTAGTGCGAGCGTGATCAAGCTTGACGGCATTGTGAATTTGGTAAAACCAAGGATCTCTCGCGCAGCCGCCCAATCCAAATGCAGTTTCGGTCGCAGTTCCGGAAAGTACAGATGGGTCATCACGGTGATCAACGCCCTTTGCAGAACCGTCGCATAGATCAATCCCCAGTAGTCTCTTGAATAGTAGCAATAGATCACGGCGAAGCAACTCGACAGGAACGTCGCAATCAATTCCGAATACATAATGATTCGCGAGCGCTTGCGTCGAATTGCAATCGGAAACGACATCGATTGCCCGGCGGCCACGACAAACCAAATAGAAATGAAGCGCAGCGGGTCTGTTAGATCAGGTGTGTGATATACATATTTTGAGATCAACGGTGCACAAAAAAATAGAACCACTGCATTTAATAAAGCTCGTCCTAATTGAAGAGTCCATGCAGTATTGAGGTACTTTGGCTCCTCGCCGCTCTTGTCGCGAATGATGAATAATGTGACATTGATATCGCCGATTAACTCGATCACGAACGTGACCGACATGAGAATCGTGATGATTCCATACGCTTCAGGTCGGAGTAATCTGGTGAGAATCAGGCTGCTGCCGAGTTTAATAACAGCCTGAGTTCCAAAGCTTGCGGCGGTGGCGAATAAGTCGCCCTTCAGATTGACGAACTTGGAAATTACCACTCAGCCGCGCTCCGACATTTTTCCCAGGTACGCGTAGCCTGCCGCAAGACCGGCAACCAGATAGAACAGCTTTTCGGAGTCAGAAACAAAGCTGGTGGTGGCAATGATGAGCAGTGTGCCAAAAAGACACGCCACCAGACAATCGCCGAGTCGCGCGAAATCCGGATCGCGCCGCACGGCTTCCCGGCTCGTACGAAAATCCTTAAAGAGGCCAAGGATGATCACAGCTAGAAACAACGCGAGCCCGATGGAGCCGTAGAACAACGTTACTGCCGCGTAAGTGTTCACGAGATCAATAATCCCTTCACCCTGGCGTAAGTCCTCCATTTTGGTCATTGCGAGCGGGTCGCCGAGGAAGGGGTGCAATTGAATCAGTTCCCACGATCGTTCGGCGAGCCGCTGTCGGTAGTCGACGGACGCCCTGTCCGTCGACTGACCAAAATACGGTATCGAGTCGATGATCCGCTCTCCAAACGGCGTAAGGCTTGCGGCGCCGATGAGAAGTGCCACGACACTGCCTGCCTTGACCATCCTTGACACGGCGCGCGGTCCGAGTAGGGAAAAAGCGAAATAGATACCAACTGCACTCAGCATGGGACCGCGTGCCTGCGAGGCCAGGAGACCAAGCCAAAATAAGATCGCCACCGCAACGTGCCAGCGGGCCGATTTGATATGAGATTTGAGATAGAGCCAAAAACCGAATGCGATCGCCAAACATGTATCCCAGCGACAACGAATGCCCGGCGGATGCCTGAGCACGAAGAAAGCCCTCGCGAAAATAATAGACGCCGTATTGGGAACCGAAGGCTGCGGGAATGCCCCATCGCTGGCCTACGTTCGTATATAGCAACCAGCTTTTGAAGGTTTCGAAAACCGCCACTGATGCCATTATTGCGCTTCCCAGACAGAATGCGCTCAAAGTGTCGACGATTGCGCGGCGGTTGTTGCACGACCGGCTCACCACGAAGTAAAGGACATAGACATCAACAAAAAAAAGCAGACTTCGCCGCAAAACGTTGGTTGCCGAGTCCTGCAAAATTGAGTGATCTGGTAAATCCGGGGGAACATAGTTCACAAGTTGCAGCAAGCCGAAAGCGAAGATCGAAAAATCCATAGCGGTCAGTCCGCGAATCCGAGTTGAATTCTTCAGTCGTCTTAGGCGAAACGCCGCAGGAATCAGGACGCAGAACGACAGCAGCCGATAGTTATCAAGCGCAAACAACTGTTTGATGCCCACCACAGGAATGTCGATCGGAATGGGCGGAATGACATGCAACAAAACTAAATATAGGGCGATGGGGTTTGTATCCTTGCGCCCGGCCCATCCGAGGACAGGTATCGCGACTAGTGCGAACAGCCAAAAATTTGGGCTTAGGAAGGCGGTGACCGTCAACACGAACCACACGTTGCGGCGGCGCGAGAAATCGGACTCATTGGTGAACAATAAGGCGAGCGGTTTACCGAATACATATACCACCGCGGCGATTGCGAGTACGAAAATCAGCGCCTTGATGTTAACAATCATTGTTGCCTACATCGGAGCGAAAAACGTTACGATAGAGGGGGGCGTTGACAGAGACCGCGCGACTAGAAATGGGGACAAGATAAGTTTACATGTGGGGAGAGGTACCGCATCGTTCAGCGATTTTTGAAGCGACCGGTAATGGGTGCCGACCCGCCGGGGTACTAAGATACGGCACGAATGCCGCGCCAAGCCTGTCTGACCTTCAATCCGTAAGTGAATACGTCACACTCTCGCGCTTATCCAGGTTTGGGCTGCGCGAAAGTGTGCCATAGTGACTTTGTTAGGGCAACAAAGCGCATCTCGGAATCGATTTGCGCGCACTGCCGCTATAATTCCCAGTAGCAGAAGATCGAGGAAGATGAGACAAATGTCCGTTCGAACCACGGTTGCGTCGCAGTTTGAGCAAGTCGCGTTGGAGCAAAAGAGAAAGTTAGCGAGTTTGTCCGACGACCTCAAGCTTCTGGAGTCGGGGCTCGACTCCCTCAGCTTCGCGCTCATAGTCGTGCGCCTTGAGGAATCTCTTGGGTTTGATCCATTCGACTCACCGGACGAGATGAGTTTTCCCGTGACGTTCGGCGACTTTGTCAAACTCTACGAGAATCGCGGTAAGGCGCCCAGTTAGAGAAGACCGTCGAGACTAGCGACCTCGACTGCGAGCCACGATGACGAGGCAGTAGCGAGCATCGGAACAGTTGACCAGAAATTCTGACTTAAGTTGCGATCCCAGGTAGAGTTCGAAGCTTAGCGAACATTGCTTCAAATAGTAGTCAGCTACGGGAGCGAGGAATGGCAGTCAAAAACGTGATTGAGTTTGGTCTTGGAGGCATGACCTTAGGCTCCGCCGCAATCAATCCTGATTGGATCCTCGAAGGCCACCCGGAGGCCCGCAACAAGTTTCTGTTCAGCAGTGCCGACGGCACCGCAACTGCGTGGATATGGGACTGCACGGCTGGAAAATTTAATTGGTTCTACGACATTGACGAAACTGTCTACCTAATTGAAGGCTCCGTTATCATCAAGGATCACGCGGGCGGCGTTAACCAGGTAAGCGCGGGCGAAACAATTTTCTTTCCGGCCGGATCGAGTGCCGAGTGGACCGTCCCAAATTACGTACGCAAGTTCGCGATACTTCGGGCGCCGCTGCCGCGACAAGTCCAATTCGCAAAGCGGGTCTATCACTCCTTGAAACGGCTTGTGGGTCGCGGCAACAGCGGCGATAAGGACGGCGTGCCTAAGATGTTTCAGAGCGGTTGAGCGTTGCAACTCCGCTTGGGCGTCTAGCCGCGTAGAAGCAGATCCGTCAATTTATCCGCTTCGATATCGATCGAATGGCGCGCGACTACGCGGCTATAACCTGCATCGCCTAATTTCTGCAAGTCTTCGATCGACGTCGAAAGGCAGGCCTCTAATGCCGCAGACAAGTCATCCAGTGAACCGGCAGGGAACAACCAACCGTTTTCGCCAGAGCGCACTAATTCGGGGATGCCGGCGATATACGTTGTGAGCACCGGTCTGCGCAGCGCCATAGCTTCCATGATAACGACGGGCAATCCTTCGCTGAAGCTGGGTAGCACCAGGGCCCGGGCGCGCAGAATCTCGTCTCGGACTTCTTTGTTGCTGATCCAACCGGTGATGCGCACGCTTGGACCGAGCTGATATTTCTCGATGAGCTTCTCGAGTTCGCCGCGTAGCGGACCATCGCCCACGAGTACCAACTCGATCGGGATATCCTTCGCTGCGACGCGGGCAACGGCCTCCAGAAGCAGCATCTGCCCCTTTTCTTCACTCAGACGGCCGACACAAACCAAGCGCGGAGTGTCCGGCACGGGTGCGGGAGCCATCTCATAGAACTTACTTTCCAGGCCGCAGTGAACGACACGCACTTTGAGCCATTCCTGATGCGGTAACCTTAGATATAGTTGGCTACGCCCATAGCTGCTGATGGCCACGGCGAAGGCGGACCGGCGTACTTTCTCTGCCAAACCCATCGGTTGGAGGAATTCATCCGGTCCGTGCACGGTGAAGCTGAATGGTGGTCCGCCAAGCGCACGAGTCAACATTACGACTTCCGTAGAATTCGTCCCGAAGTGGGCGTGGACGTGACGTGCGCCGAACGCTTTCAAACAGGATAAAACCACGCAGGCCTCTGCGAGGTAGGCGAAGTGATAGGCCAAAGGACGCTCGCGATGCGCTCGCGACATTTTCAATGCCAACGCGCCGGCCTGAATGAACCGCACGGGCGACGTCAGTAAGCAACGCAGCATCGGAAGGACCAGTCCGACGGCGCCTTTCTGCAGGATGTAACGCGTGCGATCCCGTTCCGTCCGGTCTTCCTCGTCAGGCACAGGGGTGTCCCAACCATGCAAGGCCAACCGCTGAATCTCAAAACCTCGACGCTCCAGCGCTGAAATCTCGCGCCGTATGAAAGTGTGGCTTACCTTTGGATAATGATTTACGAAATACGCGATCTTCACGCGAGCCTTATTTGTACTTAGATTGGCCTCGAATTTCGCGTGACGAAATCGGGGCTATCTGACCGGTCACCTGTTCTAACGCATTCGGCAATTTGCCAGGAGCAATGGCGTAGCCCACCGCCAACGCGCGCAAACACTCGAATAAGCTGTGCTTGAAGAGATGATCTAACGACCCGAAGCTCTTGTCCACGGTAAATTGCCTTATTGCGAAACATTTCGACACCAGGAGCCAAGATCGACTGGTTAGTGCGCAGCGAGTCGGCTACCGCTGACCCGCGGTATGAGTGGAGCCGAATCGTCCTGCGAGTTATCAAGGGAACCAAGCGAAGTCTCAGTTTCGTCCCTTGAATCCAGTGGCTGCTCGCGAATGAATAAATGCGGCACTGCAACAGCTCAGAGTGCTCAAAAGCGCGTGATATCTCAATGGTTGACCGTACTGGGGATTCTGTGCACCTTTCCGGCACTGTAAAGACCCTCCTACAGCGGATTTAGTTGGGTCCGGACGCGCATTCATCTGTTCGGTACCTGTACGGATGCAATGGTCTTACCGAGTCTGGTAGTCTCGGAAATCCCGATCAACATCGCTGGTAGACAATGCAAACGCCGACAAATTTGACTATCGACTCGTTTCTCCCCTTGCAACGCATGCAAGACCTGATGCAATCGGCACATTCGGACTATGCCAGTGCAAAGCCCTATCCGCATATAGTGTTGGACAATTTTTTCGATCCGAATCTTGTCGACCAAATACTCGCGGAATTTCCAAAACCAAAGGCGATCAATTGGCAGAAATTTGATAACGCCGCAGAAATTAAATTGGCATCGGCATCTGAAGCTTCGTTTGGCCCAATGACGCGTCTCTTTCTGTATCATTTGAATTCAGTAACGTTTCTCGAATTCCTTGGTCGGGTCACCGGGATAGACAACTTAATATCAGACCCGCACTTCGAAGGCGGCGGTCTTCATCAGATAGTGCCGGGCGGTAAACTTGCGGTGCATGCTGATTTCAACAAGCATCGCTATTATGGACTCGACCGCCGACTTAATTTGCTCTTGTATTTGAACAAGGACTGGCGCGAGGAATACGGCGGCCACTTGGAGCTATGGAATCGGGATATGAGCCGTTGCGAGGCAAAGGTACTGCCGCTATTCAATCGGATGATGATATTTGGTACCACCGATTTCACGTATCACGGGCATCCCGACCCATTACGGTGTCCGGAGGGGATGACCCGCAAATCGCTCGCGCTCTATTATTTCAGCAATGGCCGCCCAGCCGAAGAGGTGAGTGGCGAACATTCGACATTATTTCGTGCTCGACATCAGGAAGATCTAAGGCCGACGCCGTATCAGCGACTTCGGCACCTCGCAGGGGACCTGCTGCCTCCCATCCTCACGCGTCAGCTGCGGCGATTGCGCTAGTCAAAATCTCGATTGCGTTTGCTGCTATTTTTGCGAGAGAAGTAGCCACTAAGTCGACTTTGGCTGTGCAACGAGGAAGAAAGAATGTATCCACGACTGCCGTTCTTAGTCTTGCCGTACACTCGTGCCGAGCTGCCAGGTTGGCGAATACCCCTGACGCTAACCGGGGGCCTTGTGTCTGTGGCCGACACGCGATGGCAAAATGCCCCAAAAGTAACAATTAGAGGAAAGAATCACGGCTATTTGATGGAGCTGGAACTTTCCGATTGGGCAGAGCGGTACACTTTTTTTCTCGGGCGGTACTACGAAATGGGCGTCCAGCGCGTTTTAGACGCGATATTGATGCCAGGTGATCGGTTTGTAGATATTGGTGCAAACATCGGGATGATAGCTCTGCACGCCCGATCGTTGATCGGCGCGACCGGGCACATGGACTGTTTTGAGCCGAATCCGGAATGCGTTGCGCGCTTACGCGGGCATCTACAACTCAATAACATTCAAAACGTCACGATTCATACTTGCGCGCTTTCGGACAAGGTAGGCAATTCGAATCTGAATTTGAGTTCCGAACACAGCGGCACGGCCACGCTTACGGAAGTCGATGAGGTAAAACGCACATTGCCTGTAACGGTATGTGTCGGCGATGATCTGTTGATGGAAGGCCCTGGCATCAATGTGATGAAAGTGGATGTCGAGGGATATGAAATGAAAGTGCTAAACGGGTTAACACGGACATTGAAAAAATTCAAACCCATCATCATAACTGAGCTGATTGACGCTCATTTGCACCGGGCCGGGTCCAGCGTAGCAGCCGTTATGGAACTCCTGGGCACCTTAGGATATCTGCCATTGGGCATCGGCAGTGAGCGCAAAGGCATTCGCCATCGGTTGACCCTGTCGCGTTCGCTGAATAGTTGTAACGACGCAGTTTGGATTCATTCCGATGACGCTCGCGCGGCTCATCTATCCAAATTCATTCATTAAGAATATTGCCCGAGCGCCCTCCGCAGCACCGTTGAGGTCATCGACGAGCGGGCCCAGCAGAGTGAGTTGATTTTTGAGCGCACCACGCCCAGAGTCTCGGCAACGGTTCGAAGGCACAAGTCCGCTGATCGCGACCGCAACTTTGGCCGCCCCAATCGGACCGCGGGCTGGTTTCGTCGGTAAGTGATGGTTCCCAATGATTCAAGCGCAATACATTAGTTGCAACCTATGCGGCGCCGATGATTATCGAATCCTATTTCCCGCGGGGAAAGCACAATCACTTCAGATTGTGCAGTGCCTGGGCTGCGGACTAATGTATGCGAATCCTCGAACGGGCGAACTCGATTTCGTAAGAGTCGGAAGTAGCGATCCGGCCTACCTAAACGAAATGCTTCAACGAAGCTACGACCCTCGCATGCAGAAGGAACGTGGCCAGGTTAAAGATTATGAAACAACAAGGGATTTTCTCGCTGACCTTTTCCCCGAACGCGGCAATCTTATAGAGGTGGGATCAGGACTTGGGTTTCTGCTTCACTTCTTTAAGGAAGATGGCTGGATTGCTACCGGCGTGGAACCCGACCCTTTATGCTGCGAGCACGCAACGGCAATACTAGGATTGAACATCATCGCCGGCGTTTTGCCGAATGCGAAATGTCAGGCCGACTCGTACGACGTCGCGCTAATGATGCACGTCATCGAGCATGTGCCGGATCCATGCGAGACACTGTCGGCACTCTTCCAAATGCTCCGACCTGGTGGAATTTTGGTCGTAGAGACACCGCGATACGACACTCTATCCTTTAAGCTTCTAGGTCATCGAGAGCGCAGCGTCTTGTGCGAGGGACATATTTATTTTTTCACGACAAGCACGCTAGAACGAATTGCGCAGAAGGTTGGATTCTCGGTACTCAGGCGCGCTTACGTGGGAAGATCACTGACCCTGGACCGGCTGCTCTGGAACATAGGAAGAATAAGCAAAGGCAAAGTATTTCAGAGCAACCTAGAGTCAATTTCACGGTTGTTGCGCCTCACAGAAATCAGGCTGAAAATCAACATTCACGATATGCAGCGTGTTTATCTTAGAAAACCGCAGTGCGCTACTCCGTTAAGGAATCATGGCATTCGCTCAGATGCGGGCAGTTCGATCCACGACATGGTGGATCTTAGCCCTAAGCCAGCGAACGTCCGGCCTTATCCAAAAGCGTGAGGGCAGAAAGTGGGCTGGATCGAGTCGCCGAGCCGGGAAAATGGTGTCGCGGCCAGAGAAAGGGACGATGAATTCCGCAGAAGTATCCGTGCAATCGAGGCGGCGGTTATTGATCGTTTCGCCGGGCCGTGGCGGGTTCTTGAATATTCAAAATGCATCATTGCTGTTACGCAGCGCGGGCCAGTCGCAGCTGGGCACAAAAGGATTTGCTTATTTAATCGATCTGATCAATCGTTAGCTGTCGCTACCCATGGAGCGCCAAGAATATGGATGAATTTACGGTTTCGCGGGCCGCGTTGCGTCGTATTAAAGGGATTGTTAGGGAGCAGATTTTCCTAACATCCGGTGCCGATATCACGCGTCCAGAATCAATCCGTGGGTGCGTGAATCACCGTTGCAACTTTGCCTGTCAGTACTGCTATTCATGGCAGCGCCGTGAATATCCGGAACTGCCCATTGACCAATGGCAAAAGGCTCTGCTGAGTTTGAGGGAATACATCGGCAGGTATCTAATTCAATTTTCAGGCGGCGAGCCGTTTATAAAAAAAGGATTTATAGATCTGATCGAATTCTGTTCCACCCACGAAATTGAATGGGGCGTCATAACGAATGGGTCGGCTTTCAGCCAGAAAATCATTGAAAGGGTGGTTGCAGCGAACCCGGTAAACATTGACATTTCAGTTGATTCCTCCGAGGCACCGATAAATGATGGCGTGCGTGGATCAGACGGCGCGTTAGCTAATATCGAGCACGGAATCAGGCGTCTCACCGACGAGCGTGCAAAAAGCTCGCGGCGTTTTCTAATACGCATCAAGCCAACAATTACAAAGAGATCCTTTCGGTCCCTTCCAGCTTTGGTCGCGTGGGCCGCAAAATATGGCGCCGACAGCATAGATTTTTCCCCGGTACGACCGGAGCAATTCTGGACACAGAAACACTACGATGACCTGTGGCTGAATAGCAGCGAAATAAACGAATTGGAGCAGGTCGTTCTCGAGCTTCTTCGGCTGAGAGATAGCGGAGCACGAATCGAAACTGCGCCTGAGAAGTTACTCGCCTTGGCGGGGCACTTTCAAGGACAAAAGACGTATACCGGGGTGTCGCCGTGCCGCGTGGGGATGCGAGACTACCTCATCTCGCCTGCCGGTGATGTTCAGGTTTGTTGGGAATATCCAAGCATTGGAAACATTTCGCTCCAAAGCGCCAAGGAGATTTGGGAAGGGGCCAAGGCTCGCGAAATTCGAACGCAGACAGTGGGCTGCAATAAGTTTGGGACTATGGTGTGCGCAAATTCATGTTTGAGCCATCGAACGCTAAAGCAGGAGGCCTCCAGATTGATAAGGATATTACGCCCCGCGTAATTTAATCATTTGTTGCTCATGTAAGTGTGTGGTGTTCGTTGTTGTTAGTGGTGGGCGGTACAGGGATTGAACCTGTGACCCCTGCCGTGTGAAAGCAGTGCTCTACCGCTGAGCTAACCGCCCATTGTTGCATCGCAAAGTATGACATCGGCCGCCCGCTAAAACAAACTGCTGAGCGGGCAGTCGGCCCGACTGCGCCGACCGATGCGCCTCTGCTAAACTCTGCGCCCCTGCAATTTGTCCCGATCGAGGCCCATGACCGTCCGCACCCGATTTGCTCCCAGCCCCACAGGATTCCTGCACATCGGTGGCCTGCGGACCGCGTTGTTTTGCTGGCTGTACGCCCGCCGTCACGCCGGCCAATTCGTCTTGCGGATCGAGGATACCGATCTCGAGCGCTCGACGCCGGAGGCCATCCAGCAGATTCTCGATGGCCTTGAATGGGCGGGCCTCGATCACGACGAGGGTCCTTTTTATCAAACCAAGCGTTTCGACCGGTACAAGGACGTCATCGAAGAGTTGCTCGCCAGCGGCAAAGCCTATCGCTGCTACTGCAGCAAGGAGGAGCTCGAGCAGATGCGCGCTCAGCAGATTGCGCGCGGTGAAAAGCCACGCTATGACGGGCGTTGGCGCGAGCGCGGCGATTCGCTCCCGGGCGTATCGCCCGTGGTGCGCTTCAAGAATCCGCTCACCGGTGAAGTGGTGGTCGACGACGTGGTGCACGGCCGCGTCGTGTTTCAAAACAGCGAGCTCGATGATCTGATCATCGCGCGATCCGACGGTACGCCCACCTATAATTTCTGCGTCGTGGTGGACGACATGGACATGCAAATCACGCACGTGATTCGGGGCGATGATCACCTGAACAATACGCCGCGGCAATTGAACATGCTGCTCGCGTTGGGGCAACGCCCGCCGGTCTATGCGCATCTGCCGATGATTTTGGGTGCCGATGGCGCGAAACTCTCCAAGCGTCACGGGGCCGTCAGCGTGTTGCAGTACCGCGATGAGGGGTATCTTCCCGAGGCCGTCCTTAACTACCTGGTGCGTCTGGGCTGGTCCCACGGCGACCAGGAAATTTTCTCGATTGAGGAAATGATCCGGCTGTTCGACATCGCCGATGTCAACAAATCAGCGTCTGCGTTCAATGTCGATAAGCTCACGTGGCTCAATCAACAACATATGATGCACGCCCCCCCGTCGCGCATCGTGCCGGTGCTGCGCTGGCATCTGGACCGCGAGGGCATCCAAGCGACCAATGAGGCGCAGCTCGAGCAGATCGTGCTTTCGCAGCGCGAGCGCGCGAAAACTGTGCGTGAGATGGCGGTCAACAGTGTGTTCTTTTTCCGGGCCCCGACGGCCTATGACGAGAAAGCGGTTCGCAAACATGTCACCGCCGACGTGTTGGGACTGCTGGCGGAAGCGGCGGACGCGCTGGCGCAACTGGCCGATTGGTCGGCACCGGCCATTCACAAGGTCATCAGCGATTTCGCCGCCGCTAAGGGCATCTCGCTCGGCAAACTCGCGCAGCCGATTCGGCTGGCGGTGTGCGGCGGAACGGTGTCGCCGCCCATCGACGCCACGTTGGCCATTTTGGGCAAAACCGAGGCGCTGGCGCGATTGAGCAAGGCGAGGGCGGTTTGGGGCGCGTAACTCGTTCATTTTCTGTTCATTTTCTTGACGAAGTGCCTCCTCTCAGGTAACGTCCCGCGCCTCCATGTGGGGCCATAGCTCAGCTGGGAGAGCGCTTGCATGGCATGCAAGAGGTCGGCGGTTCGATCCCGCCTGGCTCCACCAGATTAAAAGTCAGCGACCGATCGATTTTTTCAGGCCTGCGTCCCCATCGTCTAGAGGCCTAGGACACATCCCTTTCACGGATGCGACCGGGGTTCGAATCCCCGTGGGGACGCCACTTCTTGCGGAGACCGAGCTGGAGAATGTGGCAGCGCTTGTGCGATGCCTCGGGAGGCTGTCTCGCAGGGCTGAGGCATAGACCTGATAAGTGGTCGACCTCATCGAGGGGTTGATATCCAGTCCAGGTATGCTGGGTACCATGTCTGAGCGGGTACGCCAATTTGGCCTTGATCATTGCTTCGAGCGCGGGATTTGCAAAACGAACCAATGCACCAGGTGCTCGGCGAATTGGCGCACAGCCAAGGCTCTAGACGCGGAGCTTCTAAAACGAGGCAGTTCTGATTCTGCGCCCTGATGCCAAATTAGAGCTAGCCAGGCTCCTCGGATCATGAAAGTCTCACGATCGGTATACGCGGCTGCATCTGCAATTCGAGTGAGTCTCGTCCCATGCCTATTCGCAGTACTGGCGGCTGCGACAGGATGTGTATGGCACACGCATTCCCGCCCCGTTTGCCCTGCGCCCACCCAACGATACACCCTGGTCCCGTTGCCCCTATTGCCGTCTGCCATTAATGACCATCGGCAGATAACTGGAATTACCGAAGGATACCGGGCCGCGATCTGGTCCGAAGGATCGGGACTGCGGGAGATCCCGATACCGTCAGGATTCGCGAGCTCCGCGGGAATCGGGATTAATAACAGGGGACATGTGCTGTTAATGGCCTATGACCGCACCTTTTCCCGACACCAGGCGTTCACATTCTCAAACGGAACACTTGCGCAACTGCCTGGGATGCAAACCCGAGGTTTCCAGCTGAATGATGAGGATGAAGTTGTGGGAGAGGCTGCCGAGACGGGAACAGGCAAGACCAACCCGGTGTACTGGTCGAATGGTGGCCTGCACAGGATCGATACGTGTTGTGGCGGGTCTGCAAAAAACATTGACCTGCAGGGGCACGTGATCGGGGACATGTATGATGTCGACGGCCATTATTTTGCATTCAGATGGTCGGTCGAGGACGGCATGCAGAGATTAGGTCCCGCTGATCGATTCAGCTCGGCACTTGCCGTCAATGCGCAAGGACATGCGCTGATCGAGATGGCTCGCGAAGTCGATCTCTACGATGGGGCCGCCCTCGTCAAATTGAGCCTGGCAAAAAAATTCCCCAGTCACCCGCGCGCCATCAACGAATGCGACGTTCTCGTCGGCGCCTACGGGCCATTCGCGGATAAGTACCGCGCATTCATCTGGGATGCAAGTGCGGGTTTCGGAGACCTCAACGACCGCTTGGTATCGGCAGCCGGATGGAAATTGAAGTCGGCCGACGGCATAAACGTCCGAGGGGAAATCGTCGGCAAGGGCACGTTGGCGAACGATGAAGATCGTGGCTACTTGTTGATCCCGGTCAGCGGAAAGTAACGGCGCGAGCCGCCGTTCTTGAGATGCGCGGGCAAATTTTCGCCGGGTCGTCGTGCTAGAAAATCAAATCCACCGCCAGCACTGTGACGGCGTGATTGTTCGGCAACTTGATGCTCTGGACCGTCCGGGTGCTGTCGAGAGCGAACGTGTAGCCGTACAGGTAGAACGGACCGTACAATGTCGAGGCTACCCCGCTCGAATTAACCGCATAAGCCATCTTCAGCACCTGCGATTCGCCGCTGTTGTTCTGCGGTGCGTCCCAGTTGCTGATGCTTTGCGTAAAGGTGCTCGTCGTGCCGTCGGTGTAGGTGACGATAAATTGCTGGTTCAGCTGATTGTTGTAGACACCCGTCGCCAGCATCGTCAGCAGCGAGTAATGGGCCGCCGGCAGGCTGATCGTCGCGCCGCTGACCGCATCATTGACGCCCGGCGTGCCAAAAGTGAAGGTCGCGCCGGACCACGTGATCGAGGTGCCGAGCAGCGCTGCATCGAACGCATAACCGGACCCGCCAAGGCCGCCGGTCACCGGGGTTCCGGGACTTGCCAGACCCACCACGTTCGCGCTCGCCGACAAGCTGACGCCGACTGGAGCCGACGACGACGTAATCGTGTAGGCAGCACTCGCGACGGGGCTTTGTGTGTAGCCGCTCGCCACCGCAATCGCCTCCACCGTCTCGCTCGCGCTCACCGTCAGCGGTGTGCCCGCCACGTACTGCGCCGACGCCGTACTCGGCGTCGTGCCATTGGTGGTGTAGTAGATCAGCGCGCCGCTCGTCGCATCCGCAAGGCTCACCGTCTGTGTACCGCTGTACGTCCCGGCCGCCGGGCTGAACGTTGGCGTCGCCGCCACCGGCAGCGAAGCACTCGCCGGCGAGAGATCGATCGCCAGCACTATTACGGAGCGATTGTTCGGCAACTTGATGCTCTGGACCGTCCGGGTGCTGTCGAGAGCGAACGTGTAGCCGTACAGGTAGAACGGACCGTACGTCGTCGTGGCTACCCCGGTCGAGTTAACCGCATAAGCCATCTTCAGCACCTGCGATTCGCCGTTGTTGTTCTGCGGTGCGTCCCAGTTGCTGATGCTTTGCGTAAAGGTGCTCGTCGTGCCGTCGGTGTAGGTGACGATAAATTGCTGGTTCAGCTGATTGTTGTAGACACCCGTCGCCAGCATCGTCAGCAGCGAGTAATGGGCCGCCGGCAGGCTGATCGTCGCGCCGCTGACCGCATCATTGACGCCCGGCGTGCCAAAAGTGAAGGTCGCGCCGGACCACGTGATCGAGGTGCCGAGCAGCGCTGCATCGAACGCATAACCGGACCCGCCAAGGCCGCCGGTCACCGGGGTTCCGGGACTTGCCAGACCCACCACGTTCGCGCTCGCCGACAAGCTGACGCCGACTGGAGCCGACGACGACGTAATCGTGTAGGCAGCACTCGCGACGGGGCTTTGTGTGTAGCCGCTCGCCACCGCAATCGCCTCCACCGTCTCGCTCGCGCTCACCGTCAGCGGTGTGCCCGCCACGTACTGCGCCGACGCCGTACTCGGCGTCGTGCCATTGGTGGTGTAGTAGATCAGCGCGCCGCTCGTCGCATCCGCAAGGCTCACCGTCTGTGTACCGCTGTACGTCCCGGCCGCCGGGCTGAACGTTGGCGTCGCCGCCACCGGCAGCGAAGCACTCGCCGGCGAGAGATCGATCGCCAGCACTATTACGGAGCGATTGTTCGGCAACTTGATGCTCTGGACCGTCCGGGTGCTGTCGAGAGCGAACGTGTAGCCGTACAGGTAGAACGGACCGTACGTCGTCGTGGCTACCCCGGTCGAGTTAACCGCATAAGCCATCTTCAGCACCTGCGATTCGCCGTTGTAGTTTTGCGGCGTGTCCCAGTTGCTGATGCTTTGCGTAAAGGTGCTTGTCGTGCCGTCGGTGTAGGTGACGATAAATTGCTGGTTCAGCTGGTTGCTGTAGACGCCAATCGCCAGCATCGTCAGCAGCGAGTAATGGGCCGCCGGCAGGCTGATCGTCGCGCCGCTGACCGCATCATTGACGCCCGGCGTGCCAAAAGTGAAGGTCGCGCCGGACCACGTGATCGAGGTGCCGAGCAGCGCTGCATCGAACGCATAACCGGACCCGCCAAGGCCGCCGGTCACCGGGGTTCCGGGACTTGCCAGACCCACCACGTTCGCGCTAGCCGACAAGCTGGCCGCTGACGTACCCGCGGGCAGCGGCAGATAGTATGCACCGACAGTAACGCCACTGTTCAGGTACCCGTTGGCTACGGCAAACGTCTTGATCGTGGTGGACCGAGTGACCTGCAGCGGCGTTAGCGCGGAATATTTCGCCGACGATGTGGTCGGCGTTGTTCCGTCCGTCGTGTAGTAAATGGTCGCGCCCGCGATCGCGTCCGAAATTGTCACCAGCTGCGTTCCAGAATAGGACCCCGCGGCGGGAGTCAGTATCGGGTCATTGGCGGTCGGCAGGCTGCCTAGCTCGCCATACGCGGACACGGATGACTGGCTGCCCACGTACACCTTGCCATTGGCAATTACAGGAACGGCAAACTTAACGGCGCCTCCAGGGACGTCGCGATTGTTCGCCGCCTGGCCGCTGTTGTAGAGCATCGTTGCAAGATTCGTAGCGTCGTACGCGTACAGGATCTGGCAGTTGGTCCCGGCCGAGCAAGTCGAACCGAATGAACCGCCATCCAGCGCCCACAAGATCCCGTCAGTAGTGCCATTCGCTGAAATACTAGGCGTGGGCGCGGCGAACTGGAATGTATTGCCGCTCGTCGAAGTAGCCGCACCGGAGATCAGCCCGTTACTGTTGGCGTTGAACGAGAACGCACGAATATTGTCGTTGACTCCAACGCTGTAAAAATTCCCGTTCCAGTATGCCGGCGAGCCCCAGACTCCCGAGCTTGCGTTCTGAATCTCCTGAACGATTTGCGGATCGCTATTGGTGCACGCGGGAACCTGGTTTACGCAGTACTTCCCAAGGTTGTTCCGGTCGAGCAAGAACAGCGTGCCGCTCTTGCCGATCTGCGCAAGTAACTGCCGGCCAGAGGGCAAATTGGGCAGCAGGACCAGCCCACCGGAGGAAACGTCGACATCGTTATTATCCAGGTCAGCCTGATCATAAGGAGTGAAGTAATCCAGCACCGGGAAGGTTCCGCCCGACGGTGGGCCAAGTTTCAGGATACTGTCGCCATAATCCGTCGTACCGTTCCACGTACCGTTTCCGGTCGGCAGGAACAGGTTTCCGCTCGAATCGGCGGCTATGCCTCCGCCGCTCATCCAGATGCCACCAGCACTGCCGTTCGGAGAATCGTTGAAGACCGCTTCTTGGCTTAACGTCGCGGCGTTGTACGACATCATCCAGCCATGCCAAGGCGGATTGTCGCAGTTCGAGGCCCATGCAATGATGACATGCCCATTTTCCAGGAGTAGCGCAGAACGCTGATGGTGCATCGCGGCGGAAAAGCTTACAACCGAGCCATTGCCGTCACTGGCGGTTCCTTTGACCGTTGCCTGAATGTTGACTGGACCAGAGAATTTTTCGCTCAGTGTCACGGTGTCCAGCGCATGTAGATATTGCACCAGGGTGCCGCCGACTTTCGACTTGGCGATTACATACAGCGTACCGGTCGAGGAATCGATGACAGGCGTACCGGTGATGCCGACTTCCGGACCAATGTCCGGGCAGTTCAGGTCTGTGTTGGCGTTTACCGTCGAACCACCGGTAGGAATCAGGCTTACCCTTGCATAAATGGTCCCGTTGTCGGCATCAATCGCATAAACGCTGTCATGTGCTGTAGCGACATACAGAACATTATGCGTACCCCCACCGATGTGGATGTTTGGCAGGTAAAGAGGTTGCGCGACGACGTAACCATCGACGGTCACCGTAAATAATTTTCCAAACTGCGTACTGTTGACGTTGCTGGGAGC
Source organism: uncultured Gammaproteobacteria bacterium (assembly GCA_963818075.1). Classification (GTDB taxonomy): domain Bacteria; phylum Pseudomonadota; class Gammaproteobacteria; order Steroidobacterales; family Steroidobacteraceae; genus Bog-1198. Next base: position 524,110 of record CAWFQX010000004.1, read on the forward strand.
GAGTATTGTTTCCTGGGTGTTCTGCCCGGTGCGCAAATTGTCGTTGTGATGGGTCGTTACGCTCACCTGCGCGTGGACGGCGAAAGCACTCAACGCGCACAGGACCCCGAAGGCACGGACGAATCGCCGAACCACTGGCCGCATATGTTGGGACCCCACATTCGCAGGGTCATCGTTTCTCGTGGCAAATTCCTGCCTCGACAAATCATTGAGTGTCATGCGGGGGGAGCATACAGTCGTCCAGCGGCTGCAGGCAACGAATCGCCCGTCGAAGTGACCTGTATCGCGCCTCTAAATAAAATATGTTAATCCGTAAGCCAATGAGAGAATGAAGCGAGGGTCCAAGAAGGAGGCAGAGGTAATTTTGGAGTGCGTGAATTGGCCGTTGGGTGACACAGAAAATGCCAAGGCGACGTGTCCTGAGGTGTCGTTTCTGGATGCATCATTACCAAGATGAGTCACGTACTTTCGGTAGATGGTTTGGAGCATTACGAGACGCTCACTCTCCACGACTTTCGCAATCTGCGCCGCTGAACGCGGCGGTTTGCCGGCATCGGCGGCGGAGTCGGTCGCCGATACGTCGATGCTCGGGTCCACGGAAATTCGCACATGCGCGATGTAGGCTCGCTTGAAAAGCTCATCCCGGGCTGGGGCTGGCACCGAGAGCGCAAGAGCAGAGGCTCGCAACCACGAGGATTGCCCCAATAATTCGAGTGTTGCTGGTCCACAGCATGGCTGTTCCCTTCTGAAGTTATGATTCCTTCCCTAAGTTAATACTGGCCATTTACGCGAGATTGGTCAAATCCTGGAAGTGTTTGGCCAAGAACCTGCTCTCGGCCCTGTTGGAAAAGCCCGAACTGGGTTGGTGAATGCAGTCGCCGCAGAGCGTCGCATCTTGGCGACAGTATCTCGCTGATGCGTGAATGGACAGAATTCAATCACTGTTGATTGACAAGTATCGAATTTGGCGAATATCAGTCGCCCCCACCACAGCTCAAACGTAGGACTAAAAATGAATCATTCGGCAAAGGCTTGTTCGGTGTTGATCTGCCTGATCTCTGCGATGGGAACTTCGGCACTGGCTCAACAGCCACCCGACCTGGTGAAAAGCGATTCGATGGCGAACACCGCGATAGGGAGCAACGCGCTGTTCAGCGTCAAGCTTTCGGAGTCGGCCTGTCACAACACCGCGAGCGGTCAGGACGCACTGTATTCAGATACCAGCGGCAGCTACAACACTGCCACCGGGTTCAGCTCCCTCTACTCGAACAAGACGGGCGACAACAACACCGCGGCCGGATACGAATCACTGTATTACAACTCACCGGCAGTAACAATACGGCCAGCGGCTACCAGGCCTGTATGTGAACAATTCGGGCGGCAACAACACCGCGGCCGGATACCAGTCGCTGTATTACAACTCGACCGGCAGTAACAATACGGGAAGCGGCTACCAGGCCCTGTATGCGAACAAGACCGGCTCCGACAACACCGCCCTTGGGGAAGAAGCACTCCGTTCCGGAACCGGCAACAACAACATTGCCGTGGGGTATCAAGCGGGCTACAACGTAACGACCGGCATCAACAACATCGAGGTCGGCAATAAGGGCCTGTCTACCGATTACAATATGATCAAGATCGGCGTAGAGGGGCTGCAGGCGAAGACCTTCATCGCCGGCATCTATGGAACATCGGTCAGCGGCAGTGCCGTCATGGTCAATTCCAGCGGGCAGCTTGGGGTAGTGGTCTCTTCAGAGCGTTTCAAGACTGACATTGAGCCGATGGGATCATACACCGCGAAGCTACAAGCGCTGCGCCCCGTCAAGTTTCATCTTAAGACCGATCCGCATGGTGCGGTTCAGTATGGGCTGATCGCTGAGGAAGTGGCGAAGGTCTATCCGGAGCTTGTGATTCGAGATGAGACGGGGCGGATCGACGGCGTGCGCTATGACGAGCTTGCGCCGATGCTGCTCAATGAGATGCAGGAGCAGCAGAAGGTGATGGCAGCTCAGTCGGCGCAGATCGCTGCCCAGGATCAGCGTGCTGCAGCCCAGGACACGAAGGTTGCGCAACTCCAGGAGCAACTAGCTGGCATCCAGGCGGCACTCGTTAAGCTGCAATCCACGGATAAACTCGTCGCACAGCGCTGAGCCAATCGCGAGAGACCACATTCATCGGACGGTTTTCATCGCCAGAATAATCTGACCGCGCACCGTTCGGAGCAGACGCATGTCTTCCGGACTGATGGGTGTCGGTTCCGGCAGGTCGCGACCGACCAGAATGCAGGCGATTGGCGAGTTCTCTGAAAGGATGGGGAGAATAATGAAGCTGATGGTCTGCGGACAGGCTTTGGTGAAGTACTGTGGAAGGCGCGGGGCGATCGTGGGAGCGAGAGCGTTCTGGATTTGCAGATCCGAACCGCGGCGAATTGCTGCGGCGAACAGATCCCCAGGTGAATCGATGTCTATTTCCAGCTGATCCGCTTGAGCCTTCGTGATGGCTCCGCACCACACACGCGCGCGCATTTTCGGCGTACCCGCATCCCTCAGCAGCAGAATGGAGCGGCTGTAACCGAATCCTGTATGGAGGCATTCCAGCGCGGTCAGTAGGATTGCACTCAAGCTTTGTCGCTCGGCAATCAGCTGAGTAAGATCCTGGAGCCGCGAGAGGACCAGCTCATGGCTGTTGGCGGGTTTCCCGACGGTATTGAGCTGGCCGGTCAGAGGGGCCGAGTCGTCGATCACACTACCTTCCGGAAAGTCGTCGTTGGTCAAGACGGGTTCAGGGATCGCAGCCTCAAGCAAAGCGCGGACCGGCGCCATCTGAGCATCAGCGGCGCCTACCCAACGATCGAACACCTCGCCCGTGACTCCGCCGTCGGCAACGCACTGCCTGCGGACATCGGCAATCAGGGCGTCGCGTTCCGCACCGTGCCGATGTCTGAGGTGCTGTGCAGTGATTTTCGCCAGAGCGACGATCCGATCAAGGCGGTGAATCTTTTTCGCATCGACAGGCGTGATTGTTCCCGTCCCGAGCGACACAAGCGCGTCCGGGATTCCCCAGGAAATCAGTACCTCATTGTTCAGGGTCTGCAGGGACATTCCAAGCACGTCCTGTGCCGCGCTTGATTCGGTAGCCCCATTGACAACACGCCTGGAAAATTCACGGAAACGATCCAGATCGATCATCACTAGCAGCAGCTTGGCGACGTTTCCGAGCAGTGCGGCGATGGCTGCCTTCTCCTTGTCGTCGGGCGCCAGTTGACGGGACATCTCTCGGGCGAGTAGAGAAGCCTGAAGGGCTTGAATCAATTCCGCCTTGAGGGCGACAGCACGCTCCTTGTCCGGCAGCTGATCCACGAACATCATTCCGAGCGCAAGAAGCTTGACCTGTTCGAAGCCAATGACCACGATGGCTCGCGTGACGGTGGTGATGCCCGCGCCCGAATTGAGCCGGTAGCCGGCGCTGTTGGCGATGCCGAGGATGCGCTGGGTCAGATGAACGTCGGAGAGAATGACATTGCGCAGTTCCTGGATCGACTCGGCGTTGGAGTCGGCCATGGCCACAATTCGTGCGATGGAGGTCCCGAGCCCCGGTAGCTGGGGATGCCGACGCATTGCATCGAGGAGGGCGTCGCCTCCCCGCGTGGATCCAGGTGTAACCGCCATTCGGATAGTATCCTCCCATCCGAGGCTCTCGGCGCGGCTGAGGCGCACGGCGCGCACTGGCGCCGATCAAGTCGATGACATAGTCGAAACCAGTCCCGCTTGCCCCCGGCCACGCGCCCCCCGTCCCTCCTCGGCCACCGACACGACAAAGATGAGCAGGCCGGCGAGCGCCAGCAGTGCACCCACCCAGCCGGTCGAAGCCCAACCCAAGCCGCCGGCGATGGCAAGTCCGCCCAACCACGCCCCCATCGCGTTGGCGATGTTGAAGGCGGAATGATTCAATGCCGCCGCGAGTGTCTGTGCATCCCCGGCGACATCCATGAGACGAATCTGCAACGCGGGCACGATTGCAACACCCGTGCCGATTAGAAATACTGAAATCGTGGCCACCCACACGTGATGTGCGGCTAAGCTGAACGAGCTCAGCACGATGGCGTTCCAGATCAACACGCCGCCGATAGTGCGCATCAAAGAACGATCGGCGAGCCACGATCCCACCAGATTGCCTACGATCATGCCCACACCAAATACCGTGAGCACAAATGGCACGTAACTGGCCGACAAACCGGCAACTTGGGTCAGCGTCGGTGCGATGTAGCTGTACACACAGAACAGACCGCCGAAGCCCACCGAGCCGATGCCGAGCGTCAGCCAGACCTGCTTGCGACCGAACGCGCGCAGTTCACGGGCAGGGCTCGCGCCCTCGACGGCGCCACCCCGAGGCACGCAGCGGGCAATTAGAGCAGTCGTCAGTACGCCGATGGCTCCCACGAGAACGTAGGCGGCGCGCCAGCCCAGTGTCTGTCCGATCCACGTTGCCAGTGGCACACCGGCCAAAGTCGCACCTGTGAGGCCCAACATCATTCGGCCGATCGCACGCGCCCGCTCGCTCGCCGGCACGAGTGATGCGGCAACCAGCGACGCCACTCCGAAATACGCGCCGTGCGGCAGCCCCGCGAGAAAACGAACCGCGACGAGCGAAGCGTAACCGGGCGTGAGCGCGCTTGCGAAATTGCCTACAGCAAAGAATGCCATCAGCGCCAGCAGCAGAACACGACGCGTCGCACGTGCAGCGAGCACGGCGATGAGCGGCGCCCCGACCACCACTCCGAGCGCATATGCACTGATGATGTGTCCCGCGGTGGGCACCGAAACGCCAAGATCCGCCGCCACGTTCGGCAGCAATCCCATCATGACGAATTCGCCCGTACCGATGCCGAAGCCACCGATAGCGAGTGCTAGTTGCGCCCACCCGGAGCGGCCCGCTCGGCCTGCGACTGCTTTGTCTGTGGAATACGTAGAGTTCTCCCGGTTCGCTGAATACCAGGAGCTTGTGCGCAACCGATTTGTTCAGCATTACTGGGACGGTCGCATCGGTTACGGATGCAATCTCTCGGCTCGCGTTTGACTGGCCAGCCGGACCCGCGCCGACGTACCATCGATGGCATGGTCGTCGAACGTACGCTGAAAACCCGCGACATCGTTCTCTTCAACGTCGCCGCCATTGTGGGCATGCGTTGGGTGGCGCTCGCGGCCGCGAACGGTCCCTCATCGCTGTTTCTCTGGGTGCTGGCGGCGTTGGTCTTCTTCGTGCCGCAGGGTTTTGCGGTCATCGCGCTCGCCTCGGCGATACCCGAAGAGGGTGGCTTGTACGTTTGGACGTCAAGAGCATTCGGACCCCGCCACGGGTTTCTCGCCGGCTGGCTCTATTGGGCATCGAACATCCTCTACTTTCCCACGCTGACGCTTTCGACTGTCGTATTTGCGCTCTACGTCTTCGGCACTCAATTTGCGCACCTCGAGCAGAGCGCCGCTTACGCTGCCGGCGCATCGCTCGTGTTGCTTGCCATCGCGCTTCTCTTCAACATCGTCGGTTTGAAAAGCGGCCGTTGGGTGCAAAACATCGGTGGGATCTCGAACTGGCTACCCTCGGTCGCACTCGCCGTCGTCGGGCTCATGGCGTTGCTCCATGGCGGATCGGCCACGCCGATCACGGTCCGCTCGATCATCCCATCGTTCGGCAAGCTGTCGACGATTCTCTTTTTCGCAAACCTCTGCTTTGGCTTTGCGGGGCTGGAACTCGCTCCGATGCTGGCCGGCGAAGTTGTAGAGCCGCGCAAGACTTTTCCGCGCGCCATCGTCATCTCGGGCGTGACAATCGCCGGGTGCTACCTGGTCGGTACGATCTGCCTGATGTGGGCGCTGCCGCCCGGGGAGACCTCGATCATTTCGGGAGTGAACCAGGCCATCACGACGGCGGGCGCCCGGCAAGGGCTCGGCTGGCTAGGGTCGCCGGTCGCGCTGCTCATGACGCTCGCCGGGCTCGGCGGCATCGGTGCGTGGTTAATCGGATCGGCGCGCCTGCTGTTTGTCGGGGGCTTGGACCGCTACCTTCCTCCCGTCTTTGGAAAAACCCATCCCCGATGGAAGACGCCTCATGTGGCTCTGCTGGTTCAGGCAACGCTGTCGGGCCTCTTTATCCTCGCAGCCACTCAGGGAGACACGGTGAAAGGTGCGTACCTGAAGCTTGTGAACGCCACCCTGATCGTCTACTTCATTCCGTATCTCTACATGTTCGCGTCGGCCATCAAACTGCGCGTCATGATTGCCCGCCAACCGGGAGCAATTCCCGTCCCAGGAGGAACCGCAGGCAGCTTGTTCTGGAATGGTCTGGGGTTCCTCACGACCGCCGTCTCGATTATTCTCGCGCTGATTCCCCCCGAGGATTCGGCGGACAAGACGGGCTTCTTTGCCCAGGTCTTCGTCGGATCCTTCGGGTTTCTCGCTGCGGGTTTGATTCTATACGCGATCGCAGAGCGCCGGCGGCGCGCCGGCGTAAATGAACCCTGATTGCCCAAATTCAAACCAATTACACCCATAATTTACGGGTTATAACGCGGTGCTCGGCCCCCGGGTCAGGCACCACGGGCTCCGAGCGGCTTCGTTGCGTTCAGGTACACGATCCGATCGGTCGTGGAGTTTGTGCCGGATTCCACGGTCGGGCGGACGATTTCCTCGAAGAACCGTCGCTCGTCGGGCGTGAATTGTTCTGCCAGGATGCGCTTCAACGGCGGCGCCCATGGATGCGGTGAACTACCGATGAAGATTTCCCAGGAACGGATCAGGGTGGGCTTCACGTCGATTTCAAGCTGCAAGTGGATCTCATTGAATCCCGCTTCGCGGACGAAATTCAGCAGCGTTCGCTCCGAGTAGTTGGTGATCGGATTTTCAGCGCATGCCTCTTCGGTGTCGGGGAATTGCGCGGCCTTCCAACGGTGCAATAACCCCAAGAACCGATCAATGGAAGCATCGCCCTGGGTTTCGACACGTCTCCTCAGCGCTCTCGCATAGAAGGCCTCGTCCTGAAGGATCGGTTCGCAAATCGAAATCCTTCCCCCCGGCTTGAGGACGCGGAAAAATTCGCGCAGTGCAGCGGGCTTGTCGGCGACATAGGCGAGAACCGCCCGAGTTGCGACAACATCGACGGATGCGTCGTTGAGAGCTGCGAGATTGTCCGCACCGCATTCATGAAATGTGCATTGATCTTGGATCTTGCGTCGCACAGCGGCCGCCTCGGCATAGCGAAGCATGGGCCGGGAAACATCAGTGAGTACGCATCGCAACGACGGCCCGATACGGTCGATGGATCGGAACGCAACAATGCCTTCGCCGGCACCGACGTCAGCGAGCGTCATTCCAGGACGAAGTTGCGCGGCGTCGATCACGCGGTCCGCATAGCCTGCCACGGCAGCCTGCACCACGGCCGCATAGGCTGGATCATCGGCTTGCCGATCATGCAAGAGCCACTCGGACCATAAGTCCGATGCGTGGTCGCGGCGCGGGTCGTTCAAGGATGATTCCAGGGCATAGGATCTGTATTCACTTTGCAACGCAAAGATACGCGAAATCATCCCCTTATGTTGATTCGGGGCCGCAACCCTGGGTGCGGTCGTGATTTGCCCTCAAGCTTTGCAGCCGCGTGCCGCTATCCCCAACTCGGTACCTGCTTTGCAACACCTAAAAAATGACACGAGGCGCTACATTATGTCCACTTCCGCCATTTCACACGTAAATACCGCGGCCGCGCCGATTGTCCCCGCCACCCGTAGCGCCCCGGCAAAACACGAGTCAGCCAGTGGTTCGGGTGCTTCCCCGGCGCCGCAACCTGCTGCTCAAAGCGCGACGGCGAGCGCAGCGGCAGTCGTCAGCACCGCTACGGCGGCACTGAAAGAAGCGACCGAGACCAGCGCTCAGACCGCCAAAGAAGCAGCTCACGGAGATCGCGTCGCCCAGCGGCTGCTCGCGAAAGAGTCGGCCACGGCAGCGCCGCGAAGCACCACCCCAGGCTCGATCATCGACAAGAGGGCATAGCTGCCGACCGACGCAGCGTACAGCGTCGCGTCAATCGGTCCTCGCGCTCTCGAACACGAGACATGTCGTCGTCGCGTGCGCGTAGAGCTTGCCATCCGCACCCACGATGCGCGCCTCCGCGGTGGCCAATTGACGCCCGCTATGCAGCACCGTCGCGATGGCGCGCAGCGGCCCGGTCTGGTGAGAGGCGGCCCGCACGATGTTCATCCCGAGTTCCACGGTCGTATACCCACGTCCGGCGGGCAGCGCCGATTGCACCGCACACCCCAATGCCGAGTCGAGCAGCGTTGCGTACCAACCGCCGTGTACCGTGCCCATGGGATTGTAGTGCTTGAGCTGCGGTGTGCCTTGAAAGGTGGCGGTCCCGGCCCCGACTTCCATCAAGGTGAAATCGAGCGTGTCGGCGATATGCGGATACGGCAGCTCGCCGCGGAGCATGCACTGCAGCAGTTCGAGGCCGCTCTTACGCCCGAGTTCGGTCGGATCCATCACCCCAGCCCGGCCTCCGCCCGCCCGCATGCGCTCGACGATCGCGATGCGATCCTCGTCCCACTGGGTTTGAATTGCTGCGGGGGTCATGGGTATCTGCGCCCGACCGGACGGGCTACGCCGTATTACCGGCGTCGACTGTTAGCGTCGCGCCGGTAATGTTGCGGCCTGCCTCGCCCAGCAGAAACTCGACACTGCGCGCCACATCGATGGGATCCGCCATGCGCTTCAGCGCGCTGCGCCGTGCAATCTTTTCGCGCTGTGCCTCGTCCAGTTCCCGTGTCATTTCGGTGGCGATGAAGCCCGGGGCGACGGCGTTCACCGTGATCCCCAAGCGGGCCGACCTCGCGCGCCAGCGAACGTGTAAAGCCGAGCAGGGCGGCCTTGGTGGCACTATAGACCGAGAGTCCGCTGTAGCCGGTGGCGGCCACGATCGAGGCGATATTGACGATGCGCCCTTCGCGCTGCGCCATCATGGACCGCACGACGTACTTCGACAGCAGAATGGGCGAGACGGTATTGAGTTGAATCAGGCGTTGGATGTCCTGATCATGCATGGTGCTGAGAATGCCGCCGGTGCCCAAGCCCGCATTGTTGACCAGCCCATACAGCGGGCCGAAGTCGGCGCGCAGCGCTTTAACGAGCGGCGAGATCCGCTCCAAATCGGACAAGTCGCAGGCGCGAAACTCGATCGCGCCGCGCCCAGCCTCGGCCGCCGCGCGGCTTGCGGCGGTCAACTCGTCGGTGCCGGCGCGAGCAAGGGCGATGATTCGATAGCCCGCGGCGGCGAGCGTGCGCGCCATGGCGAGCCCGAGTCCGCGGCTGCCGCCGCTGACGATGACATTTTGCATTGGCCATTATCAGCCCTGCCGTAATCCAGCGGCAAGCGGGCGCGGTTCTGCCAAACTTCGAACATGGTGAATGCATTGAATCCCGCAAACCTTTCGCCGTTGTTGAGCGGCCTGTTCCCATCGGGTGTAGTCGTTGCCGACTTGCGCGAGCCCGGCGACCCGGCACTGCTGCTGCCGGCGGAGGCCAGGTACCTGGGGCGAGCCGTACCGAAGCGGGCGCGCGAGTTTGCAGCGGGGCGGCTATGCGCGAGACGCGCCTTGGCCGAATTCGGCATCGTGGATGTCGCCGTCGAGGTGGCCGACGATCGCCAGCCGATTTGGCCCGACTCCATGGTTGGCAGCATTACCCACACGGCGGGATTTTGCGCGGCGGCGGTCGCCGAGCGGGGCATGTTCGGCTCCCTGGGGCTGGATACCGAGGTGGTCGGCGATGTCAGCGGCGAGATCTGGCCGCGGGTTGGCGTGCCGGCGGAAACTGCGTGGCTCCGGGCCCTGCCCGCATCGCAACAACCCGCCGCGATGACCTTGATATTCTCGGCCAAGGAGGCCTTCTATAAATGCCAGTATCCGCTCGCGCGCGAACGCCTGGATTTCCACGATGTGCGGGTCGAGGCGGCTTGGGATGGCCTGCAGGGCCACTTTTGCGTGCATGCGAGCCGGCACCTGGCCATGGCCCAGCGCACGTCAATGCCCATGCGGGGACGGTATTTATTCCACCAGGGGTTCGTGAGCGCGGGCTTGAGTCTGGCCGCCGCGGATTATGTTCAGTAGGCCTTATCGTCGCGGAAGATCCTCGACCGCGGTCAGCAGGATGATTTTGATGTCCAGCATGGGCGTCCAACGCCTGAGGTAATCGAGGTCGTAGTTCACGCGCGCCTCCATCTCTTCCAGCTGCGAGGTCTCGCCTCGACAGCCGTTTACCTGCGCGAGGCCGGTGATGCCCGGCAGTACCTTGTGCCGCACCATGTAGCCCTTGATGAGCTTGCGGTATTCCTCGTTGTGCGCGACGGCGTGGGGGCGGGGCCCCACCAGGCTCATGCGGCCTTGCAGGACATTGATGAGCTGCGGCAGTTCATCCAGCGAAGCGCGGCGGAGCATGCCGCCGATGCGGGTGATGCGGCTGTCGGACTTCGAGGCCTGCCGGATTTGCGTCGCCGTCTTCGGTGACGCGTCATGGTCCTGAACTTGTACACGGCGATTTCTTGTCCATCCAGGCCGTAGCGCCGCTGCTTGAAGATGACCGGTCCCGGCGAGGAGAATTTGACCAGCACCGCGATCAGCAGCAGCAGCGGCAGGAACAACAGCAGGATCACCACGGAGAGAGCCGATATCGGTGAGCCGTTTGGTCACGCCGCGATAGCCGTAGAACGGGGTTTCGCACATGGCGACCACGGGAATGCCGTGTATCTCGCCCGAACGCGCCTGGATGAGGTCGAAGACGAAGATATCGGGCACGTAGTAAATCGACGCCGTGGTGTCGCGCAAGTCGTCTAGCAGGTTCATGACGCGCTTGACGTGCCGAATCGGCAGCGCGATGAAAATCACGTCCGTGCCATGTTCCTTCACGTAGCTGGACAGATCGCTCAAGGCTGCCGACGAGTGTTGCGTCGGATTCCATGCCGAGCCGGTCGCTGCTGCGGTCATCGAAGAAGCCGGACACTTTCAGGCGCATCGCCGGGTTATTCTTGAGGCGCCGCGCCAGCTCCAGGCTGCTGTTGTTGTACCCGGCGAAGATGGCGCTGCGGTTCTCGAACGCGTTCATCAAGAAGTGGTGCATGACCTCTTGCATGGCCAGCGTGGAAAAGATCAGCGCAACCGGGGTGACCACCGCCCAGGTCATAAATATCCGCCGCGGGTAATCGGTGAGCGACTTGGTGACGTAGCCGATCGCCAGCATCACCGCGAGCAGCAGACAGCCAGCGGAAAATCACGTCCGCGACGGAGGAAATGCGTGCGGAGGTGAGTTGCGTGGTGACCTCGCGCGGCGCCTGAACCAGGATCAAGCACAGCACCGCCACGATGATGATGGCTTCGGAAGACCGGTCGAATACGATGCCGAAAAATACGATGGTCGCATACAGCGAGGCGACGGCGACGACGGCGGGCATGACCGCCTGCACGCCCGCCAATATGGCGATGAGAAAGCTCTGCTTGAATAAGACCGGCTGGGTCATCGGGTATCCCGTGAGCCACGCGCATCGTGAGCGAAGCTTACGCGTGGCGGAACTGCGACAAAGGCAGGCTTCATTATCGGTTAAACCCCTCTTTCAATGCGTGAACCACTGCAGCAAATGTCAAATCGCACCTCGCGTCCGGCCCGCGGTGGGGCCCTTGACCAATGGTATTCTAGGAACCTATGCCTACCGTTCCATTACTCGATCTTAAGGCGCAATTTGCGCAAATTCGCGCCGAAGTCATGCCGGTCATCGACCAAGTGTGTGCCAGCCAGCACTTCATCCTGGGCGAGCACGTGCGCGCCCTGGAAGAGGAGGTTGCCCGCTACTGCGGCGCTTCGGCCGGCATCGGCGTCTCCTCGGGCACCGACGCGCTGCTGCTCGCGCTGATGGCCCTCGGTATCGGGCCTGGAGACGAGGTGATCACCTCCCCCTTCACCTTCTTTGCCACGGCGGGAACCATCGCGCGCGCCGGCGCGCGGCCGGTCTTCTGCGACATCGATCCCCTGACCTTCAATTTGTCGCCTGCCGCGGTCCGGGCCTTCATCGCCGATGCAATGTGAGACGCAGGGCGACCGGCTGATCAACCGCAAGACCGGCGGTACTGTCCGAGCGTTGATGCCGGTGCATCTGTACGGCCAGTCCGCCGACATGGATCCCCTGATGGCCATCGCCCGGCAGCATGGCTTGAGGGTGATCGAGGATGCGGCCCAGGCCATCGGCACGGAATACAGCGACGGCGTGCGTGCCGGCACGATCGGCGACGTTGGCTGCTTTTCGTTTTTTCCGAGCAAGAATTTGGGCGCATTCGGCGACGCCGGCCTTTGCACCACCAACGATGCCGAGCTGGCCGAAACCATGCGCGTGCTGCGCGTGCACGGCGGCAAACCCAAGTATTTTCACGCGCTGATCGGCGGCAACTTTCGCATCGATGAGCTGCAGGCCGCCGTGTTGCGGGTGAAATTGAAATACTCTGGATGGCTGGACGGACGGCAGGCAGCGCAATGCCGCCTACTACGACGCTGCCCTGCGGCGACGCCCGGTTGGGTGCAAACCTGCGCACGCCGCTGGCCACGCCGGGCTATCGGCATATTTTCAATCAATATGTCGTGCGGGTGCAGCGCCGCGACGCGCTCAAGGCAAGGCTCACCGAGCGCGGCATCGGCACGCGAGATCTATTACCCGGTGCCTCTGCATCTGCAGAAGTGTTTCGCCTATCTGGGCTACCGCGCCGGGGATTTCCCGCAATCCGAGCAAGCGGCCGCAGGAGACTCTGGCGTTGCCGATCTATCCCGAACTGGAGCAGGCGCAAATGGCGCATGTCGTCGCCACCATCGCCGACTTCTACGCCCGCAGCTAGGAGGCTAACTTTCAGGTCCGTTTGAAATCGTCGGGCAGCAGCTGGTGGCGCGATAGCAGCTTGTAGAAATCCGTGCGATTGCGCTTGGCCAGGCGCGCCGCCTGGCTGACATTGCCGCCGGTGATCTGCAGGATCTGCGACAGATAATTGCGGGTGAACTCATCGCGCGCCTCGTCGAACGAGGGCAGCCGCGTGGGATTGCCGCCGAGCGATTGCTGCACGAGTTCCGCCGTGATGATCGCGCCATGCGACAGGGCGACGTTCTGCCGCACCACGTTGTACAACTGCCGCACGTTGCCCGGCCATTCGGCGGTCGCCAGCAACTCCACCGCCTCCGGAGCGTAGATCTTGCGCTGGCCGCTTTCCTTGGCGATCTGTTCGAGGAAATGCGCCACCAGCAAGGGAATGTCCTCGCGGCGGCGGCCCAAGGAGGGCATTTCGATGTGCACCACGTTCAGGCGGTAGTAGAGGTCCTCGCGAAATTGTCCGCCGACCATCAGTTCGTGCAGGTCGCGATGCGTCGAGGAAATGATTCGCACGTTGGTCGGCACTGCATTCGGCGCCGCCGACGGGCCGAATCTGATTATCCTGCAGCACCCGCAGCAGCTTTACCTGCAGCCGCATCGGCATGTCGCCGACCTCATCGAGCAGCAGCGTGCCGCCGTCGGCGGTTTCGAACAGGCCTTTTTGCGAGCGAGTCGCGCCGGCGAAAGGCGCCTTTTTCGTGGCCGAACAGTTCCGACTCGAGCAGATTCTCCGCCATCGCGCTGCAATTGACGGTGACGAACGGCTTGTTGCGGCGAGGGCTCGCCTCGTGAATGGCGCGCGCCAGGAGTTCCTTGCCCGTGCCGCTCTCGCCGGTCAGGAGGACGCGCGCATCGGTGCCGGCGACCATGTTGGCCTGCGCCAATTTGTCTTCCATCAGCTGATTGCGCGTGATGATGTTCGAGCGCCAATCTTCATCGACGTGCGCGAAACCCGACACTTTGAGCGCTTTTTGCACGTGATCGAGCAGGTCCTGCTTGTCGACCGGTTTGGTCAGAAAGCCGAAGGCGCCGCTTTGGGTCGCGTGCACGGCATCCGGAATCGTGCCATGCGCCGTCAGGATGATCACCCGCAGCCCCGGCCAGCGGCTTTGCAGTTCCTTGAGCAGACCGATGCCGTCCATCTGGTCCATGCGCAAGTCCGTGATGACGAGATCCGGGCGAAAGCGCACGCAGGCGGCGAGCGCCGCGGCGGCGCTTTCGACCGCTTCCACTTCGTAGTTCTCGGCGCGCAGCCGGATGGTCAGCAGGCGCAGCAGTCCCGGATCATCGTCGACCACCAGGATGCGTGCCTTGCGCTTTTGCGGAGTCTGAGCGTCCCGGGCACCGGGCTGCAGGCCGAACGACAGGGGTGTGGTGGCGGCAATCGAATAGGCGTTCAAAGCGGTCTCTCCGTTGTTTTTCACGGCGTGTGCGATCCATTCGCTCCGCGATCGTTAATCGAGCGCTCGATGTGCGTGACCGCCTCGAGTTTGGCTCGAGCCTCGTCCAAGGCCTTGCGCAACTTCGCATTTTCATCCGATTCCGCGGCCAAGCGACGGTTGATCGCCGCCAGCTTGTCGCGTGAGTCATCGTGCACGGCTTCGTCGCGCATGCGCTTGTTTTCAGCCTGCAGGATCAGCCTCTGCTCGACCTCTTTGAGCTCGACCAGGGCCAACAGGCGTTCACTCGGTAGCAGAGTTTCAGGCCTGGCCAGCAATTCCGACAACTGTCGCTGCGCTGCGACGGGGTCGGAACCGCTGAAGCCCGGGGTCGCCAGCGCCAGCGCGTACTTGAGCTTGTTGCTGGTGGTGGGGGTGAGCTCGGCGGCATCCTTGGCCGGCTGGAACATCTCCGCCTGGCGGGCCGGATCGCCCTGCGGCAGGCGCTCATCATCTCGAGCAGGGGCGTGATGGGGCTCAAGGCCTGGGGCGTGTAATCGGGCGCCGCCGGGGCGGCCGGCTTCTGGTGGGTAAACGGCGCGTCGGCGCCGCAGCCGCTGATCCAGCCGACTGCGAACGCCCATGCTGCCCAGCGCGGCCATTTATGCGGCATGAGCTTTTTCACGCGGTGTCGCCGCCTGCCGCATGGGTAGACGTACGCGAAAGTGCGCGCCGCCCGTCTTGGCCTCGAGAATCTCGATGCTGCCGCCGTGTGCGTTGACGAATTCGGTCACCACCGACAGCCCGATTCCCGTGCCCTTGACATGTCCTCCCTGCGGCGTCTTTCCCTGATAAAAGGCCTCGAATATTCGATTGCGCTCCTCGGGCGGGAATGCCCGGCCCGCTGTCCATGACATCCAACACCAGCTGTTCGCGCTCGGCGCGCGCGTGAATGGAAATGGTGCCGCCGCGCGGCGTGAACTTGATGGCATTGGAGAGCAGGTTGTCGAGGATCAGGCGCACCTTGCCGCGGTCGGCGAGCGGCGTGAGATCCTCCACCTGCACGTCGAGCCGCACGCGCTGCGCCACCAGCGTGAGCTGCTGATTTTCCAATACGCTCTTGATCAGGGGCCGCAGCTTGAATTCGGAAACCTCCAGGCCGACGCTCTTGGCCTGCCAGGCGCTGAAGGACAACAAGATTTTCGATGAGCCGCTGAAGCTTCATGCCGTTCTCGCGCAAGATCGCCGTCACTTCGCGCTGGCCGCTTTGCAGCTCGCCGACCGCGCCGTCCATCAAGAGTTCGGTTCCTTCGCGTATATTTGCCAGCGGCGTTTTCAATTCATGCGACATATGTCGCAAAAATCGGTTCTTTTCCTGCGCCAGATCCAACAACCGGCCGCGCAGCCACTCCAGCTGCGCCGCCAGCCGCTCCAGATCCGCCGGTCCGCGGATGGCGATGGGCCTGGAGAAGGTGCCGCGCCCGAGTTCGCTGATGGCGCGGTCGATCGCGCGAATGGGCCGGCCGAACAGATAGGTGAAGACGCCCACCACCGCCAGCGTCATGGGCACCAGCAGCAGCGTCTCCCAGAACAGGTTTCTGCTGCGCACGCTGCGTCGCCAGTCCTGCAGGCCTGTCAATTCGCGATCGATCTGCGCGCTGACCCGGTTCGACACCTTGGATGCCCGGTCGGAGAGCTGCGGAAATGAATTGATCAGATCCGCCATGCGCGCCGAATTCGGCGCTGCTGCGCGTCAGTTCCAGATGCAGCCGCGCGGCTTCGGCTTGGAGCGCCAGCGCATCGTCGCTGCGATTCGGCATCGAGCGGCAGTGCCAGCAGCTCATCGAGAGTGGCGGCCAGGCGTTGCTGGTTGCGCGCATAGACCTCGAGCAGGTCCGCGCTGCCGATGATCTGATACAGGCGCGCGGTGCGCTCGAGCGCGCCGATCTCCTCGAACATGCGTTGGTTGTTGCGGGTCACCCGCACGCCGTGAACCACCAGCTGCTGGCTGCGGATCGACAGGCGATTCATCTGCACGGCCGCGTTCACGATGGCGAACAGCAGCGGCGCGGCCACGATCGTGAAACCGATCAGCATCAGGCCGCTCAACGACTTAGGTCGGGGAAATCGCATGGCTGGCATTCTAGCAGCGTGCTTTGCCTTAAAGGAGATGTCGCATGGTACCTGTAGAATTCATGCGCATGAGCAGCGATGCACCTTATTCCGCAGCTTTCTCCCGAGACCGTGCTGGATGCGATCGAGGCGGTCGGGTCATCGCTGCGACGGCCGGGTGCTGGCGCTCAACAGCTACGAGAACCGGGTGTATCAGATCGGCATCGAGGATGGCGAGCCGGTGGTCGCCAAGTTCTATCGTCCGGGCCGCTGGACGCGATGCCGCGATCCGCGAGGAACACGCCTTTGCCGGCGAACTGGCCGCGCAGGAAATTCCGGTGGTCGCGCCCCTGCTTCGCGACGGCGTGAGTCGCTGCACGTCCACCATGGCTTTCGCTACGCCGTTTTCCCGCGCCGCGGCGGGCGCTGGCCGGAACTCGGGACTCGCGACGAGCGCGAATGGGTGGGCCGGTTCCTCGGCCGCATCCATGCCGTCGGCCGCGCCGCCCGCTTTCAGCGAGCGAACGCGTCTGTCCATGGAGGATTTGGGCCGCAAGGCGCGCGACTTCGTGCTCGATGGCGACTGGATGCCGGACTATTTGGCGACCAAGTACGCCGAAGTGACCGATGAGCTGCTGGACGAGGTCGAGGCGCGCGCCGCCGGTTGGGGCGGCGCGGTCCTCGGGCGCATTCTCGGCGATTGCCATCGCGGCAACATCCTGTGGACCGAGCAGGGGCCGCATTTCGTCGATCTCGACGATTGCTTGACCGGCCCGGCCATTCAAGATCTGTGGATGCTGCTCGCCGGCGGCCAGCAGGAGATGCGCACCGAATTGCACGATCTGCTGACGGGGTACGAGCAATTCCTGCCGTTTGATCGCAGCGAAATCGCGCTCATCGAACCCTTGCGCGCGTTGCGCATGATTCACTATTCCGCATGGCTGGCGCGCCGCTGGCACGACCCGGCCTTCCCGCAAGCCTTTCCGTGGTTTGCGGAGCCGCGCTACTGGGAGGAGCATTACCGGGCGCTCGAAGAGCAGCTCGCCGCGGTCGTAGGTCCGCCGCTTCGAGTTGTGATCGGCGGCGTATTTGGTGATCATACGTGGATGACAACCCTGAGACTGCTCCTGCTATGCACGCTCGCGGCCGTGGGTGCCTGCCATCGAGGATTCGAGCGCGCCGGCCGCGCCGGCGAGCTGCGCCGCGCGTCACCGCCCGTCAGCGGTAAAGAAAGGACCGAGCGCGGACCGAGCTGACCGCGGGCATGGTGGAAGCGGCGAGCCAGGGCAAGTCGCAATTGCCGGTGAGACTCAAATTCGATCTGGCGCAGCGGCCGACGCTGGGCCAGCCGCTCGATATCGGCATTGCGGTCATGCCGCAAATCGACGCAAGTCCGGCGGCCATCCAGGTGGCGGGCGGCGACGGGCTGACGCTGCCGCCGGGCGCGAATCAGCTCGATTTGCCCGACCTGGAGGCGGGGCAGGTGTACCGCCAGAATCGTCAAGGTGACGCCCACCGCGGACGGCGTGTTGGTGCTCAATTTGACGGTATCGCTGAAACACGACGAAATGACCGAAACTCGCGCGTTTTCCATCCCCCTCATCGTCGGTCAGTGAAACTGCGGCACGAGCTCCCTTAAAGCTCTATAATGGTGGGTTTCCTCGGGACCTCACTGTGACTCAGAAACTTCGCAATATCGCCATCATCGCGCACGTCGATCACGGCAAAACCACGCTCGTGGATCAGCTGTTGCGGCAATCCGGGACGCTCGATGCGCGCAAGGACCTGCAAGAGCGGGTCATGGATTCGAATGATCTGGAGCGCGAGCGCGGCATCACCATTCTCGCCAAGAACACGGCGATCACCTGGGGCGATTACCGCATCAACATCGTCGATACGCCGGGACACGCGGATTTCGGCGGCGAAGTCGAGCGCGTGCTCGCCATGGTCGATTGCGTGCTGCTGCTGGTGGATGCGGTGGACGGTCCCATGCCGCAGACGCGCTTCGTCACGCAGAAAGCCTTCAAGCACGGCCTGCGGCCCGATCGTCGTCATCAACAAGATCGATCGCGACGAAGCGCGCCCGGGCTGGGTGCTCGATCAAACCTTCGATTTGTTCGATCGGTTGGGCGCGACCGACGAGCAGCTGGATTTCCCCGTGGTGTACGCCTCCGCCTTGCGCGGTTTTTCCGGCCTCGATTCGACGGTGCGCGACGGCGACATGCAGCCGCTGTTCAAGACCATCGTCGAGCATTGCCCGCCGCCCGACGTGGACGCGGACGGTCCCCTGCAGCTGCAGGTCACGCTGCTCGATTACTCGAGCTATGTCGGCGCCATCGGCATCGGGCGCATCAAGCGCGGCACGATCAAGCGCGGCATGGCGGTCGCGGTGGTCAATCGCGAGGGCAAGCAGCGCCCCGAGAGGATCACCCAGATCTTGGGCTTCCACGGCCTAACCCGGGTCGAGGTCGAGTCAGCGAGCGCCGGCGACATCGTGGCCTTTGCGGGCATCGCCGAGCCGAAGGTATCGGATACGCTTTGCGATCCGGCTAAGCCTGAGCCGCTGCCGAGCCTCACCGTCGATGAACCGACGATCAGCATGACTTTCGAGGTCAATACCTCGCCGTTCTTGGGGCGGGAAGGCAAGTTCGTCACCAGCCGGCAGATCCGCGAGCGCCTGGAGCGCGAGGCCATCCATAACGTGGCCCTGCGGGTGGAGCCGACCGCAGGATCCCGACAAGTTCGTCGTGTTCGGCCGCGGCGAACTGCACTTGGGCGTGCTGCTCGAGAACATGCGCCGCGAAGGCTATGAGATGGCCGTTTCCCGGCCGCGCGTGGTCATCAAACAAATCGACGGCGCAGCGCACGAGCCGTACGAGCAGGTTACCGTCGACGCGGACGCCGACGCGCAGGGCGACATCATGTCGGCACTCGGCAGCCGCGGCGCCGAGCTCAAGGACATGCAGGCGGACGGCCGCGGCCGAATCCGCTTGGACTACATGGTGCCGTCGCGCGGTTTGATCGGATTTCAGACCGAGTTTCGCACCATGACCCGCGGCACCGGGCTGTTGCATCATGTGTTCGATCACTACGGACCGGTGGTGCAGCGCGAACTGGGCCAGCGGCCCAACGGCGTGCTGATCGCGAATGGCCAGGGTGTGGCCTTGGCGTACTCGCTGTTCAGTCTGCAGGAGCGCGGCCGGCTGTGCATCGGTCCCGGCGAAGAGGTGTACGAAGGGATGATCATCGGCCTCAACAACCGCGACAACGACCTGGTGGTGAACCCGCTCAAGGGCAAGAAGCTGACCAACATGCGCGCCGCGGGCAAGGATGAGAATGTGGTCCTGACGCCGCCGATCCGCTTCTCGCTGGAGCAGGCCATGGAGTTCATCGATGACGACGAGCTGATCGAGGTGACACCCAATTCCGTGCGCCTGCGCAAGCGCAATCTGCGTGAAAACGACCGCAAGCGCTCGGAACGTGAAACGGTGGATCAGGGTTCGTAGTATTTAACCGATTATTGGCCGAACCGAGAAACGCGTCACACCGCCTCTGCGGGATCTCCCTAACATCTATGAATTCCGGCGCCGCGGCGCGCCGTCGATTCAGTGCGGGAGATCAGGGATTTGTCACGCGATATCGCGGCCGCAATTCGCAGCGAGCCAGCGCAGCTCGACAGCTTAAATCACGTCTGCTCGAGCGCCAGATCGCGGAGGCGCGCGGCCGCGGCGGCGATCTGGACGTTGCGAGCGCTGCTCAAAATCGTCAGCGCGCATTACGATCGCATCGACGCCGAACGGCGCGGCATCGTGCGCTCGATGCAGCTCATGTCCGACGAGGCGCAGGCGCTCACGCGCGAGATTCGCGAGCAGACCGCCTCGCACCTGCAGGCCATCCTCGACAACGTCAAGGACGCCATCGTCACGGTCGACGATACCGGCCACATCGAAACCTTCAACCCCACCGGCGAGCGCATTTTCGGCTACGCGCCGGCGGAGATCCTCGGCCGCTCGCTCGAATTCTTGCTGCCCGAGATCGCGAACGGCAGCGGCGATTTTCTCGAGCGCCTCGCCACCAAGATCGACGATACGCATGTGGATCTGGCGGCGCATCAGACCTGGGGCCGCGCCAAGGGCGGCAATCGCGTGGCGGTGGAGATCGCGGTCAGCAAGGCCAAGCTCAATTGGCGCGACGGCTACATCGTCAGCATTCGCGACATCACCGAACGGCATCTCGCCGAGCAATCGATGCGCGAAAGCGAGGCGCGCTACCGCACGCTGGTGGAGCACGCTCCCGAAGTGATCGTCGTGTTCGACGTCGATCAAGGAAGATTCGTCGACGTCAACGACAATGCCTGCCGCTTCTTCAAGATGGACCGCGAGACCTTGCTCGCCAGCGGCCCGGACAAGATCAGCCCGGCACAGCAGTCCGACGGCACGCTGTCCTTTGGCCGGCCGCGCGGCTTCATCGAGGGCGCGCTCGGCCGGCGAGGCGCCGGTGTTCGAGTGGACGCATTGCGATGCCGCCGGCCAGACCCTGCCGTGCGAAGTGCGCTTCGTGCGCCTGCCGAGTTCCAATCGGCGGCTGATCCGCGCCAGCATCACCGATATCACCGAGCGCAAGCGGGCGGAGGCGATTGCGGCGGGGGAGCGGCGGGTCTTCGAGAAGATCGCCGCCAATGCGCCGCTGACGACCGCGCTCGAGTCGATCTGCGAGTTGATCGAGCGCGTCATGTCCGACAGCTACTGCGCCGATCAGCCTGTTCGATCAGGAACGCCAGGCGCTGGATTTCGGCGCCGCGCCCGAAACTGCCGCGCGCGTTCGTGACGGCAATGGACAGCGCGCCCATCGGCATCCGCTACGGCTCGTGCGCGGCCGCGGTTTATCTCGCGCGGCAAATCACGGTCGCCGACATCGAAACCGATGCGCTGTGGGAATACCGGCGCGAGGCCGCGCGCCATGCCGTCGTTGCGAGCCGCCTGGTCGACGCCCATCGTCGCCTCCGACGGGCGCGTCGTCGGTACCTTTGCGGTTTATCGCCGTCAGCCGGGCATTCCGCTGTCGAAGGATCACGAGTTGATGTCGCGCATGGCGCAGATCGCCGGCATCGCCATCGAGCGCCGCGGCGCCGAGGATGCGTTGCGCAACAGCGAAATCGAAATTTCGCGGGCTGTTCGAAAGCATGATGGAGGGCGTGTACCAAACGTCGCGCGACGGCCGCATTCTCGTCGCCAATCCCGCCTTCGTAAACCTCATGGGCTACGACTCGGCCGAGGAGTTATATCAAGTGCCGGCCGGCTCGCTGTACTGGTACCCGAGCGACCGCGAGACCTTTGCGCGCCGCGTGGAGAGCGAAGGTGAGCTGCGCAACGAGGAATACATCTTGCGCCGCAAGGACGGCTCCATGCTCGTGGTCATGGATTCGAGCCGCGTGGTGCGCGATGCGCACGGCCGCGTCACGGGCTACGAAGGGACGATTACCGACATCACGGAGCGCAAGAGGGCGGAGACGGCCGTGTTCCAGGCCAAGGAGCGCGCCCAGGTCACCCTGCAATCGATCGGCGATGCGGTCATCACCACCGACTCCGAAGGGCGCATCGATTACATGAATCCGGTCGCCGAGAGCTTGACCGGGTGGGAGAACCGCGAAGCCCAGGGACAGCTGCATCGGCGACGTGCTCACGGTCGTCGACGAAGCGACGCGCGAAGCCAGCGAAAGCCCGGTCATGCGCTGTCTGCGCGAGGGCCAGGTGCTGGGCCTGAGCCGAGCATACGGTGCTGGTGAATCGCCGCGGCCAGGAAATCGCCATCCAGGATTCGGCGGCGCCGATCCGCGACCGCGCCGGCAATCTGATCGGCGCGGTCATGGTGTTTCACGACGTGAGCAAGGAGCGGCGCCTGCATCGCGCGCTGCACTACCAGGCCAGCCACGACGCCTTGACCGGCTTGATCAACCGTCGCGAATTCGAAAACCGTCTGACCGCCGCCGTCGAGAATGCTCGCGCCGACACGGCAGTGCCCGCCATGCATTGTTGTATCTCGATTTGGATCAATTCAAATTGGTGAACGACACCTGCGGCCATCCGGCGGGCGATCAGCTGTTGAAGCAGATCACCGGCGTGCTGCAATCGCGAGTGCGCAGCGGCGACACCCTGGCCCGATTGGGCGGGGACGAGTTCGGCATTTTGCTGCAAAGCTGCTCGCTCGAGCAGGCGATGCGCATTGCGGATGGCCTGCGCCAGGCGATCCGCGATTTTCGGTTCATCTGGCAAGACGGCGTGCTCGAACTCGGCGTGAGCATCGGCATCGTGGAAATCACCAGCGACACGCCGACGGTGGCGAGCGTCATGAGCGCGGCCGACGTCGCCTGCTATTCAGCGAAGGATCTCGGCCGCAACCGGGTGCAACTCTACAAGCCCGACGACGTGCCCGAGCGGCATCGCGAAATGCACTGGGTGTCGAAGCTGGCGCGAGCCTGCGACGAGAGCCGCTTCGAGCTCTATCTACCAGCCGATCGTGCCGATCGGCTCGAGGGCCCTGGAGCACGAGCATTTCGAGCTGATGCTGCGCCTGCGGGACGAATCGGGCGTGCTGGTGACGCCGGCCGAATTCATTCCGGCAGCCGAGCGCTACAACGTGATGCCATCCATCGACCGTTGGGTGGTCCGCCAGGCACTCGACAAGCTGGTTCATCGCGTCGGTTCAGGGGTCAGGCCCTTCACGATTGCCGTCAACCTCTCGGGGACGTCGCTCAACGATGAACGCTTCCTCGAGTACTTGATCGCCGAGCTCAGCAGCCAGCGAATTGGTCGCGGGCGCGATGTGTTTCGAGATCACGGAGACGGCCGCCATCGCCAATTTGGGCAATGTGGTGTACTTCATGCGCGAGCTCAAGGCCCGCGGCTGCCACTTTGCGCTGGATGATTTCGGCAGCGGGCTGTCCTCCTTCATGTATCTGAAGA
Organism: uncultured Gammaproteobacteria bacterium; assembly: GCA_963818075.1. GTDB lineage: Bacteria > Pseudomonadota > Gammaproteobacteria > Steroidobacterales > Steroidobacteraceae > Bog-1198. Next base: position 547,502 of record CAWFQX010000004.1, read on the forward strand.
CGCTGCCGGTGGACTATCTGAAGATCGACGGGCAGTTCGTCGAAAACGTCACGCACGACCGCATCGATCGCAGCATGGTCGAGGCGATCAGCCAGGTCGGTAAGGCGATGGGCATCCAGACCATCGCCGAGCGGGTGGAATCCCCGGAAGTATTGGCAGAGCTCGGCCGCTTAGGGATCGGCTACGCGCAGGGCTTTCATATCGCCGAACCCCGCTCGACCAAGGAGTTTCCTTACCTGCGCGAGCCCTCGCGAAAGTCCTAAGAGGCTTGCAGCGGGCACTTCCCGCCACGGCGCGCTGCGCGTAATCTCGCACCGGGGATAATCCAATCGCTCGGTCTGGGAAGGGTGCTCGCCATGATTCTGGGGATGTCTACTGCGGCTTTTACGCAGTTCCACGTGCTCTTGAGCCTGATCGGCATCGCCGCAGGGCTCATCGTGGCGCTTGCCATGCTCGGCGCGAACCGTCTGCCCGTGGTAATGGCGCTGTTTCTGCTCACCACGGTGGCCACCAGCGTGACGGGGTTCATGTTTCATTTTGCGAGCTTCGGGCCGCCGGAGATCGTTGGGGTGATTTCCCTCGTGGTCGCACTCGGGATCGCGGCGGCGCGGAAGTTTCATCCCGCGCCAGCGGCACCCCCGCACGCGTGACGAGAGCGAATGGCATTCGACTTACAGCCGCGGATCGCCGATCGCTGGATCAAACTCGAGCCGCTCGAGCGCGGCGACTTCGAGGCCCTTTATGCCGTCGCGTCGGATCCCCTCATCTGGGAGCAGCATCCGAACAAGAATCGCTTCCAGCGCGACGTGTTCGCCACTTATTTCAAGGGCGCCATCGAGTCGGGCGGCGCCTTGCGGGTGATCGACAACACCACCGGAACGCTGATCGGCAGCTCCCGCTTCTATGATTTGGACGAAGCCCTGCGCGTGGTGGCGATCGGCTACACGTTCATCGCCAGAGATCATTGGGGTGGTCAATACAATCGGGCATTGAAAGCGCTGATGCTGGGGCACGCCTTCCAAAGCCTCGAGCGCGTCATATTTCACGTCGGCGTCAACAATCTGAGATCGCGCAGGGCCATGGAAAAGCTCGGCGCCGTGCACATCGGCGAGGCGGCGGTGAGCTACTACGGAGAACCCAGTCTGCAGAACGTCATCTATCAGATCGAGCGCGCCGCCTGGCGGCGCGAAGCATCGAACGTCGCCTGACCTCAAAAGCGGACCCGCACCCCCGCCCACAGGGCCCGTGGCTGCGCGGGGGATACGGCATTCTCATTGCTCCAGGCATTGGGATTGAAGCGGAAGGATCCGTTGGGGTTGAACGCATTGCTGGTGAGGAATCCGGCCGTTGCGTATTCCTTGTCGAACAGATTGACGAGACGCGCGAAGACATCGATGTCTTTCGCGACGTGCACGGTGCTTTGCAGATTCACCACCGCGTAACCGGGAATCCATCCCGACCCTTCGATCAAAGCGCCCTGACCGTTGGTGACTCCGGCCCGATTGGCATTGTTTTCATCGCCATGCAGGAATGAACCGGAGACCAGCACCAGATTGGCGCCGATATTCCATTGTTCCGTGAGCGCATAATCGGCTACGAGACGCCCGGCATGCCGCGGAATGAGCGGGATCCGGTCGCCCGGGCGCACCAGGATGTTGCCGTTGGCGTCCGCCGTGCTGTTGGAGCTCGCGTTAACTTCGAAGCTCGACTGAAAGGTCGCGTCGACATAGCTGTAGGTCACATGCCAGCTCAAGGCTCCCGCCTTGCCGCCCAATGCCAGGTCGATCCCCTGACGGCGGGTCATGCCGACGTTGTCGAAAAAGCCTTGATTGGTGCTGGCCGCGACGAATTGGATGTCGTTACTGTTGATCGTATGGAATGCATCGGCGCTCCACGTCAGCCGCTGGTCCGGCCGATTGCCCCGCAAGCCTATTTCCACCGTCCGAGCGACCACCTGTTTAAGATCCGGGTCGCTGGCAAAATCGTTGGGCAGGCCGCAAGGCGCTGCCGGGTTCGCGCAGCCCAATTCAATCACCGTCGGTGCCCGGCTGGCCTCGTTGTAATTGGCGTACACGGTCAGTGTGTCGGATGGCGTCACTGTGAAGCCCAATGCCGGATTGACGCGGCTGAACGTGTGGCTGCCGGCCAGTGGGCTCGCGGTATCGAACCCCGAGCCCACATCGCCCACATCGCTGTCCACGCTGAAGCCGTTCAGCGTTTCGGTGTTGCGGTTATAGCGCATGGAGGCGGTGAAATGCAGCAGCGTGTTCCAGCTGAGCGTGTCGGTCCAATAGGCCCCGAGGATCTTGTTGCTGCCGCTGAGTGAAATGACGGTCTCGTCGTTGAGCGGGCTCACCTGCGGCACGAGCGCTCGCGCCGCCGTCAACGTGCCGTACTGCAGCGCTTGGGCAAACGTGTCCTCGGAGTCTTCGTAGTCGGTGCCGATGATGGCTTGATTCTTCATGCCGAACACGTCTTGCGAATCCGTCAATTGCACGCCGAATCCCGCGGTGCGCTGAATCAATCGCGACACGGCGTCCTGTCCGTCCGCGCAAAATGCAAGGTCGGCGCGGCTCAGCGGCGCGGCACCGCAGTCGATGGGGGGGCCGGTATAATTGCCTGACAGATAGCTGTCGTTGATGTTGCCGTTGCTGCTGCCGGTGACCAGATGGCGGTCGTAGGCATTTCCGGACAGGAGCACGTGCTCGCTCAGGAACTGGGTGCCGGTGAGGTTCACGAAGTTCAGAAGGTTATGGGTGAAGTCCGGCGTGTAGCTGGTCTCGCGCCGGAAGTCGAGCAGGCTCATGGGTACGGCGCCGTTGCCAAACAGGATGGTGTCGGCGTAGGTGTAGCTCAAGTCGATGTCGGTCTTGTCGTTTTGCCACCCCACTTTGCCGAATCCCTGATACACCTGGGTGTGCGAGCCGTCGCGCCAGCCGTCTTCGTCGAAATACGTACCGGTCAGAAAATAGTCGAACTGCCCTAACTCACCCCCGGTCTGTCCCTTGAAGGAGCGCCGGCCGAAAGAGCCGCCGTAAGCCTCCACTTCCGTGCCTGGGTCGTCGTGGCCGCCCTTGGTGTGAACCGACAAGGCGCCGCCCAAGGTGTTGAGCCCGAACACCGGGTTCGAGCCTGACATGAGAGTGACCGTGGAGATCGCCGCTTCCGGGATCAAATCCCAGTTGACCGTGTCGCCGAAGGATTCGTTGACGCGCACGCCGTCCACGTACACCGACAGACCTTCCGGAGTGCCGAGCAGCGGCGAGGCGGTAAAGCCGTGATAATTGATGTCCAGTTGGAATGGATTGTCAGCGCTCTCGCTGACATTGACGCCGCTGAAATTGTTGTTGAGGTAATCCGCGAGGTCCAAAGACTGCTGGCGCTGCATGTCCTCGCTGTTGGCGGTTTGGACGTTCGCGGGTATTCGGTTCAAAGGCAGGCCGAGCCCCGGCAGCGGGGCGTTGCCGATGACCACCACCTGCTGCAGCTCTTGGGCTGAGGCCGGATTGGTGGGGGCGTCCGCGTCAGCCGTGGCCGCAATGGATGGGGCCGCGCCGGTGGCCAATACCAGGCCGCACAGCGCCAAGAGCCCTGTCGAGGAACGCACATGTTCTCCTTTTGGTATTGAGGATTCCACAGGCGGCGCTGCTTGAAAATAGGATATCTTCCCGATTGGTAACCCAAGGCATGCACGGCCATGAAAACCGTCTCGGTACGTCGCGATATCGTGGTGATGGTCATCGTGGCCGCCGCGGCAGCGTTCGCCTGCGCGAAGTTCAATTTGAGCGAGGCGCTGCTCAAGTGGACCCGGCCGTTCGAGCGCCTGCAGCTCGACGAATTGCCGGCGGTTCTGTTGGTGGTCGCGATCAGCCTGATCTGGTTCTCCACCCGCCGCTACGCGGAGGCCAATCGGCAACTGCAGCTACGCCGAGCCGCCGAGTCGCAGCTTGCGGCATCGCTCGCCGAGAACAAGCGCTTGGCCCAGCAATACGTCGACGTCCAGGAATCCGAGCGCAAGGCGCTGGCCCGCGACCTGCACGATGAATTGGGTCAATACCTCAATGCCATCAAGCTCGATGCGGTGTCGATACGCGAAGCCGCGACGGCGCATCCGGGCGTACGCGAGGCGGCACGCGCGATGATTGCCAATATCGACCGCGTCTACGCAGCGGTGACGGGGCTCATCCGCCAGCTACGGCCCGTGGGGTTTGACGAGCTGGGGGTTGCGGCGGCGCTCGAGCATTGCGTCAAGGAGTGGCGCGTGCGGCTCCCCGCGGTGACCATCGAGCTCAAGGTGAGCGGCGATTTCGAGGCGTTGGACGAAGCCCGCGGACTGGTCCTGTACCGGCTCGTGCAGGAGGCGCTCACCAACATCGCTCGCCACTCGCATGCGACCCAGGTTGAGATCCGGATTGCCGCGGACCGGGTCCTGGACGATGCACCGTGCATAGAGTTGCTCATCGCCGACAATGGCCGGGGTGCCGATCTGCACGCGCCGCGCACCGGCCTCGGACTCCTTGGTATGCGCGAGCGCGTCGCCGCCCTCGGCGGATCGATCCGGCTGATCAGCGAATGCGACGCCGGCTTCAAGGTCGTCACCTTGCTGCCCTTGACCGGCAAGCACGCATGAAGCCCGCGGCCAAGCGCATCACGGTGTTGCTGGTCGACGATCATGCGGTGGTTCGCGAGGGCTATCGCCGCCTGCTGGAGCGCGACGATTCGCTGGTCGTGGTCGGCGAGGCAGGGACGGCGGCGGAGGCCCTGCGCTGCGACGGCGAGCTCAAGCCCGACGTACTCGTGCTCGATATTGCATTGCCCGGGGTCAGCGGTATCGAAGTCCTGCGGCGCATCCTTGCGCGCAGGCCCGCGGCGTGCGTGTTGATGTTCAGCATGTACCAAGACGGGATCTATGCGAGCCGGGCGCTCAATGCCGGTGCACGGGGATATTTGAGCAAGGCCTGTGCACCCGATCTTTTGGTGGAGGCAGTGCGCAGCGTGGCGCAAGGGCGGCGCTACGTGAGCCCGGATGTGGAACAAGCCATGTCCGCGAAGTCGTCGACGGCGGGCCACCTCGCCGCGGCGTTGTCGACGCGGGAACTCGAGGTGCTGCGGATGCTGATCCAGGGATACGGCGTGGAGAAAATCGGCGAGCGGCTGGGCTTGAGCCCGAAAACCGCGGCCAACCATCAATCCTCCATCAAGCAGAAATTGGGCGCCGAGAGCGCGCTGCAGCTGGTTCTCATTGCCAAGCAGCTGGGCTTGATCACGGAACCCTAAGAGCATGCGGGCGCGGCGCGGCATCCAGCGTTCCGAGCGAGACATTGCGCGTCTCCGGCGCCCATCGACGGCAAATGACCGCGCCGATCACGAGCACGGCGACGCAGGCCCCTAAGGCCGCGCGCACGCCGAAACTTGCGACGATGATGGGGAGCAGAAACGTGCTGATCGCCGACCCGGTTCGGCTGGCTGCGATCGCGAGCCCAATGCCCGAAGCGCGCAAATCGGTTGGGAACAATTCGGGCAAGTAGACGTAGACGAGGTTGGACGCCGCCGAAAGCACGCCTGCAAATACTGCGAACAGCACGGTCATTTCAATCGCGGGTATCCCCCTCCACAGGCACAAAACGAGCATGGCGGCAGCCGCGATGGCGAAGCTTCCGATCAAGAAAACGCGCCGCGGGAGCCGATCGATCACGAGGAGCCCGCCCACCGCGCCGCCGAGCAGCGACGCGTTGTAGATGACGCCGCCGATGTAGCCGCTCTTCACGTTCATCGCCGACATGACCTGGGCGACGAAGGTCCCAACCGCAAAATACGGAATGACCTGGCACGTAAAAAATGCACATCCCACCAAGGTTCGACGACGCCATGCCGGCGCCAACAGCTGCCGCCAGCGGCCGCGAGCCGCGGGCGGGGCGGGCGTAGGCAGGGGCGGCGCCACGTGGTTCCCGAACCTCGCGCGCACGATGCCGGCCGCTTCGGTTGCGTAGCCATGATTGGACAACCAGCGGGGCGATTCGGGCATGGTGACCCGCAGCGGTAACACCAACAGACAGGGCAGGGCGCTGCTGAGGAGCATCCAGCGCCAAGCATCCGGGCCGCGCTCGCCGAGCGCGAAGCCCACAAAGTAGGCGCACGCGTAGCCGCCCGCCCAGGCGACCGACAGCAACCCGAGAATGCGGCCGCGAATTCGCCGCGGAGTGAACTCGCTGAGGAGCGCCTTGCTGACGACATAGTCGGTGCCGAGCAGGAAGCCGACCGCGAGGCGCAGTGCCAGCAGCGCGGCCGCTGAATCGGCGAGCCCCTGCGCCAGCGACAATGCGCCGAGCAGGGCCATGTTGTAGGCGAAGATCGGGCGCCGCCCGAAGCGATCGGCGGCGGGTCCGGTGAGCAGCGCGCCGGCGAACAAGCCAAACAGCGATGCACCGCCCAAGAGTCCCATCCACACCGGCCCGAGGCCCATTTGCGGCGGGGCATGGCTCAGGGAAATGCCGATGATGCCGAGACCATAGCCGTCGCTGAACACACCCCCGCAACTCGCAACGGCAACGCGAAGGTGAAATGGGCGCAGCGGCGCGTCGTCATAATCGAGTGTTGCTACTTGTGGAGCGTCCACGGTTCTCCGGGCGGCCCAGCGCCGCTGCCATACCTTAACCATTCCCGTATACAGTATCGAGCGCTCGCCACTACTGGATTTACGATCCCTCATTCGACGCGTAGAGTTTCGGCATGGCGCGCAGTTTCATAGGTCACCAGTCATTCAAGGGCCGCGGTGCGGCCTCGAATCCCGCCGTGCGATTCGAGGCGACCACGCGCGAAGCGGCTCACGATGGTTGGTATGAGGACGAGATCGTCGAACATTTGACCGAGACCGTGCTGCCCGATCGTGCGCGCAGCGTGATCACCACCAATGACTCGCCCGATGTCGGGTTTGACCAATCGATCAATCCCTATCGAGGCTGCAGCCATGGCTGCGTTTACTGTTTCGCGCGTCCGACGCACGCCTATCTCGGCCTGTCTCCCGGCCTGGATTTCGAAACGAAGCTGTTTTACAAGGCCGATGCGGTCAAGATCCTCGAAGGCGAGCTCGCGAAGCCGAAGTACGTTTGCAAGCCGATCGCTTTGGGGATAAATACCGACGGCTATCAGCCGCTGGAAAAGCGCTTGGAGGTAACCCGCGGCATTCTCGCGGTGCTGGCGCGCTGCCGGCATCCGGTCACCATCGTCACCAAGAGCGCGCTGATCCTGCGCGACCTCGATTTGCTTCGCGATCTCGCGCAAGACCGGCTGGTGTCGGTGATGCTGAGCATTACCTCGCTGACGAACGACATCAAACGCACGCTCGAGCCGCGAGCCGCCTCGCCGCTCGCGCGCCTGCGAGTCGTCGAGCAGCTGGCGCAGGCCGGCATTCCTGCCGGCGTACTGGTCGCCCCCGTGATTCCGGCCATTACGGACCATGAAATGGAAGACATTCTCACGGCGGCCAAGCAGGCGGGCGCCGGCAGCGCAGGCTATGTCCTGTTGCGGCTGCCGCACGAGGTGAAGATCTTATTTCGCGAGTGGCTTGACGAGCACTATCCGGATCGCGCCAAGCATGTGATGTCGCTGATCAATCAAACGCGCGGCGGCAAGGACTACGATGCCAAATTCGGCCAGCGCATGATCGGCACCGGCGCTTACGCCGAGTTGCTGCGCACGCGCTTCGAGCTGGCGCGCCGCAAGTGCGGCTTCGATGACGCGCACGAGCGGCACGACCTGCGCACGGATTTATTCCGCCCACCGCCGCGCGATCAAGCGCAGCTCACGCTCGGGTTTTAGACTCTCGACCCGCGGATCGCACCTATCAGCGGCGGTTGGCGCCGCCCGTCGCAAACATGATTTCTTCTTTCCCCAGCATTCCCTTGTGGGTGGTGCTGGTATCCATCATGTCGAAGACCTTGCTTTGATAAGCGATGAATTCCTCATGAGAGACCGTGCCGTCGCCATCCGTGTCGATCTTGTGCATCATCGCTTTAGTGCGAAGCCCGCGTGCGTAGCCACCGGTCGCGAAGGACGCGATCTCGCCGCCGTCCGTGCTGATGAATTCCTTCGCGTCGACCTTGCCGCTCTTGTCCTTATCCAACATCGCGAAGACCTTTTCCTGAAAGGCGAGCCACTCGTCCTTCGATATCATGCCGTCGCCATTCGTATCCATCTTGTGCATCAATTTCTCGCTATGCAGGCCTCGGGCGTAGCCTCCTGTGGCGAAGCTCGCCATGTCGTCCGCAAAAGCAGCGGCCGAACAAGTCATTGCGATCGCGCCGGCCACGCATAGGGCCGCCGAGCGAATGGAATTGGCAGTGAACATAATTGATCCCCTTTGTTGTAAGTAACCGATTAGACCGGCTCAGCAGCGGCGTTATTTCGCCATTTGGGCGCGTGATGGCCCGTCTGGCGCTTCTGATCATCACCCAAGACAGCTCTTGATAAAATACGGCTTGCAAAATCACAAATCTTTGATTATAAATTTGTGATCACAAATCAAGGATGCGCCCATGCCCGTTCGCCCAAGTCTCGGGTTAGTTCGTATTGCACGGGAAACTGTCCAAGAGCGCGTTTACTGCGCGCTTCGGGATCAGTTGATGCGCGGCGGTTTCGAGCCTGGGCAAAAATTGAAAATTGCCGAACTGGCCCAGGCGTTTGGCACGAGTGCCATGCCGGTTCGCGATGCCCTCAACCGTTTGACTGTCGAGCGGGCGCTGGAAACGCTGCCGAGTCGTACCGTTCGCGTGCCGGCCTTGTCGAAGGACGCGTTGCAGGACTTGCGGGAAACGAGGTTTGCGATCGAGGGGCTGGCGATATCGCGCGCGGCGTCGAACATGACCGCGGAATCCTTGGCGACGCTCAAGCGGCTCATCGTGGCTCAAAGCGAAACAGATGCGGAACATGTCTCCGAACAGAGCGCGGAACAGAATCGGGCTTTTCACTTCACGATCTATCGCCAGTCGGGGTCCACGGTGCTCTTGCCCATCATCGAAAGCCTGTGGCTTCAGTTTGGGCCCTATCTGCGCGAGGCCTCAGAGCGCTTTGACGGCGGCGGCGGGCGCGGGACGAACTTCCACCTCGAAATACTCGATGCGCTGTCGCGGGGCGACGGCGTTGCTGCGCGCGGAGCGCTCGAAGCTGACATCGGCCGTGCATTCGATCTCGTCATGAGTGATGAGTCGCTGTGGCAGCGACGGGATGGAGTCGCGTGACGAGACCGTCCGATGGCAAGCGGGACCCTGAAGCGTTCGATCTTTACGATCTGCGTGTCGAGGTGATCGGACCACCGGACCGAACGATTTATTGCGGCGCGCGACTGGGCGATTATTTCGAACTTCACGGCGAAATGTTGACACTTCCGCCGGGCCAAGGATTTTCAATTTATTCCCTGGCGGCGCTTCTGCCGCTGCTGCCCGCCAAACAACGCGTTACCGATCCGAACGATTGGATGTCGACCGACGCGGAGGTTGCCTGCCCGGATCCGAACTGTCCGACGCGCTTTCGCATTACCCGCACGGGCCGTCGGCGCTTCACTCGCTCGCAGGTTACTGCTACCCCTCGCGCCGGCGAGAATTCGAAGTGATTCCCCGGATCTCCCTGACCGGCGACTATGCGATTTCGCGGATCATCAAGGGCGGCTGGCACCTCGCCGGTGATCATGGAGCCATAGATCCCGCTCAAGCGCGCAAGGACATGGCGACGTTCGTCGACGCGGGGATCACCACCTTCGACTGCGCGGACATTTATACGGGCGTCGAACTTTTGATCGGCAGCTTCCGTCGAGCGTACCCGACGCACGCGAAGCAAGTGCAGATCCACACCAAATTCGTCCCAGACCTCTCCGATTTACACTTCGTTGATCGCGTGCACGTGGAAGCCATCATCGACCGATCTTTGATGCGATTGGGGCAGGAGCGGCTGGATCTGGTGCAGTTTCATTGGTGGGACTTCGCCATCCCGCGCTACGTCGAGACGGCGCTTGAACTCGACCGGCTGCGCCGCGCGGGGAAAATTGCGCACATCGGAGTCACAAATTTCGACACGCCGCGGCTGGAAGAACTCGTCGATGCCGGCATACCGATCACGTCGCATCAGGTTCAATACTCACTGGTGGATGACCGTCCGGATCACGGAATGGCGGCCTACTGTCGGGCACAGAACATTGCATTGCTGTGTTACGGCACGGTGTGCGGCGGATTTCTTTCTGAAGCGTGGCTGGGCAAGCCCGCTCCCGAGGCGGATTTGGCCAACCGCTCGTTGGTCAAGTACAAGTTGATTATCGAGGATTTCGGCGGCTGGTCACTGTTTCAAGAACTTCTCGGAGTGCTGAGCCGCATTGCGGCGGCCAATCACACCGATATCGCGTCCGTTGCGACGCGGGCGATTCTGGACCGGGATCAGGTCGCCGCGGCGATCGTCGGAGCCGTCAATACGCGGCACCTCCTCGCCCACACGCAGATCGGCGCGCTTCGCCTGAGTGGCGACGACTTGGCGTTGATCGCAAGCGTCATTCGCGCGGCGCGAGGGCCCCGCGGGCGATATATACGATTTGGAGCGCGATCGCACCGGCGCTCATGGTCGAATCATGAAGTACGAATTGAATGCGGTGAATTGAAATTTGTCGATAATGAAAAAGGGGTGGACATATGGCTAGGGAAAACTATGTCAAGCAAGCGCTCGCGGCTTTGGGATGTTGTACGGCGTTGACCGGCGCGGTGTGGGCACAGCTCGCGCCGCCAAGCCAGGATCTGCAGGAGATTGTCGTCACCGCGGAAAAACGCGAGTCCACTGTGCAAAAGACGCCGATCAGCATCACCGCGATCAGCGGAGCCGACCTCCAGGCCGAGGGGCTGTCGGACATGGCGTCGGTCGCCCAGCAGGTGCCGGGCATCTCGTTCAAGACGTCCGGTCCCGGGCAGACGGAATTCGAGATGCGCGGCCTCACCTCCACCGGCGGCGAGTCGCCGACCGTGGGCTTCTACCTTGACGATGCCGTCCTGACGCCCGCCGCCATGGCGCAGAACGGCAAGACCGTCATCGATCCGAGCCTGTTCGATTTGAGCCGCGTCGAGGTGCTGCGAGGGCCGCAGGGGACCTTGTACGGCGCGGGCTCGATGGGCGGCACGATCAAACTCGTGACCAACCAACCGGATCCGCACGCCTTCGGCGCCAACGTCGAGGTCATCGGCTCCGACACGACCGGGAGCGGCGGCTTCAATCACACCGAGAATGTGATGCTGAACATACCGCTGATGCAGGATGTCGTCGCCCTGCGCCTGGTCGGGACCGACAAATACATCGATGGATGGATCGATCGCAAGGTGGTGAGTCCGTTCCCGGTCGAGGTCAACAACAGCACGGCGCGCGGAGACGTGGCCGGCGCGCCGGTGGCGCAGGACATCCGCCACTCAAACACCGAACGGCTGCAGGCCGGACGCGCATCGCTGCTGATTCAGCCCACCGATCGCCTCAGCATCACGGCCGGCTTCATGCATCAGTCTCTCACCCAGGATGGTCCGAATACCATCGACAGCCCGCCGCTGAACGAAGTGCATTACCAGCCCTTCGACGTGGCGGAGCCCTTCGAGGACAAGTTCGACTTGTACTCTTTGACGGGCAAATACAATTTTGATTCGTTCCAGCTGGTGTCCGCGACGGCCTACTGGGATCGCCAGCAAAACCAGACTCAGGACATCTCCGAGGCAATGCAGGACTACATTGGCGGCTTTTTCGGGCCTCCGGCTAGCTGGCCTTTCTCGAGCACCGGAACGGTGACGGAGGCCGGCAACACGTGGTTCGGCCTCGGCGCCGGAACCATCACCGAGGACGACTATACCCGTCAGTTCAGCGAGGAGCTGCGGCTTGCCTCGACCGGCAACGACCCGCTGCAGTGGCTGGTCGGCGCGTACTACAGCAGCTTCGGCGCAACCTCGCACGTCTACTCCTTTTATCCCGCCACCGCCGATGGCTTCAACGGGGATTTCGGCACCACCAACTTGGCCGACAACCATCGCAAGGTTGACATCGACCAGTACGCGGCATTCGGCGAAGTGTCCTATCTGTTGCCGAATCACTTGAAAGCGAGCCTCGGCGCGCGGTACTACCAGTACCACAGCAATTCGGTGACGAGCGTCAGCGGCGTCTCCGCCAATGGCACCAGCAACCCGCTGTTCGGCCTCGCCCAGAACTCGGGCGCGACTCCCAAGCTGGACTTGGCCTACATCCCGGACGACAACACGACCGTCTACGCTACCGCGTCCAAGGGCTTCCGTCCGGGCGGCCCCAACTCGCCGATTCCCGTTCCGCCATGCCCCTCGGCCGCCCCCACGCAGTTCGGTCCGGACAGCGTGTGGAACTACGAACTGGGCGAGAAACTTCGCTTCTTCGATTCGCGTGTCTCGGTCAACGGCGCCATCTATTACGAAGACTGGACCGGTGTGCAGCAGCAGGTCGCTCCCATGTGCGGCTTCAAGTTCACGGCCAATGCGGGCAAGGCGACGGTGTACGGCGCCGAACTCGAGGTGGCCGTGGTGTTGATGCCCGGCTTTGTTCTGTCGCAGAACGCCGGCTACACTCACGCCACGAACTCGACGACGCTGCCGGCCGCCGGCGTAGTGGCGGGACAGCGTCTCCTCGATGTGCCGGAAGTCACCGCCAACACGAGCTTGAGCTACAGGCAGCCGCTCGACGACGGCAAGAATCTGGTCGCGCGCCTGACCAACAGCTACGTGGATTCGATCCAGGACATCACGTTCACGCGCAACACGCTGCCGGCCTACGATCTCGTGGGATTGCGGCTGGGCGTCGAGACGGTCCGCTGGTCGGCATTCCTGTTCGCGGACAACCTCACGAACAAGATGGCGTTGCTGAGCGACACGGGTGCCCTGTCGGCCAACATCTCCATTTTGAACCGGGTCGCCACGAACCAGCCTCGAACCATTGGAGCCGATTTGAACTTCAAGTTCTAAGGCACGGCATGACTGCCTATCCCAGTCGTCCCTACGCCTGGACCGTCGTTGCAATTTTGATTGCAACGGCGGTCTTGTCGTACACCGATCGCCAGGTGCTGAGCCTTCTGGTCGATCCAATCCGCGGCGATATGGGGATCAGCGATACGCAGATCAGCCTGCTGTTGGGCACGGCGTTCGCCGTCATCTATGGAATCGCCGGCATTCCGCTGGGCTATTTGGCCGATCGCATCTCGCGGCGCAATCTCATCTTCACCGGTGTATCGGTGTGGAGTCTGGGTACGATCGCTTGCGGTTTTTCGCACAGCTTCGGTGAGATTTTCGCCAGCCGCATTGTCGTCGGGCTGGGCGAGGCGGCACTTTCACCGGCCGCCATATCGCTGATCAGCGATTATTTTCCACCGTCAAGGCGCGGTACCGCCGTCGGCTTTTTCCTCAGCGGCATTGCCATGGGAAGCGGTGCGGCGATTCTCATCGGCGGCGGCGTTCTGCACGTCATAGAATTGGGCGCTCTTGCCGCGACGCCCCTGGCCGCGTACGCACCGTGGCGGATGGTTTTGCTCGTCATAGGGGGGCCCGGGCTCTTGTGGGCCCTGGCAATTTTGCTCATTCGCGAACCCGTTCGGCAGGGAGCGGAAGACGCGTCGATCTCGGGCGCAGTAGACGGCGGTGCCTGGCGGGCTACGCCGTGGGTTCGGGTGGTGCCGATCTACGTGGTGCTGGCAGCGGCCTCATTTGTCGACAATGCGGTGGGGGCATGGGCGCCCACGCTGCTCATCAGGGAATTCGCCAGAGACCCGGCACAGGTCGGTGTCGAACTGGGTTTGCTCTTGACGGTGGGTTTCGGCGGGGGCGTGCTCATCGGCGGCGCGCTGGCCGACCGCGCCGGGGCACGCGGCGGATGGCCACGCAAGTTGCGAGTATGCTTGTATTCCGGTCTTTTGATATTGCCGGTCTCGCTCATGATGAACTTGCCGATTTTCGGACTCGTGCTGGCCGGCGTGCCGCTGTACTTCGCTTTGTCGGGTATCGTGACCGCGGTGGGGTTTTCCGCGATTCTCGACGTCGTGCCGAATCGATCGCGGGGCCTTGCGATGTCCATGAGCTTCTTTTTAAACGTGGCGCTTGGTGCGGGACTGGGTCCGACCGCGGTGGCTGTTGCCGGCGCGCACGTATTCGCCGCGAAGGCGGGGCTGGGGCCGCCGCTGGTGTTGACTGTGGCGGTGGGTTATCTCATTGCCCTTGCGGCACTCTGCGCGGCGCTGTCCGCTTTCCGCCCGCGCAGCGCCGTCACGGCATAACCAGCGCGCAGATGAGGTGAGAAATGACCAGTAAGGCAGAAGCATTCGAGCGGTGGATTCGAACGTCCTTTGTTGAGATGAATACCGAACTGGAGAATTTATACTTCGCGAGGCCGGATCGGGCGCAGGTGATCGGCTGTGGAGATCCGATCAAGGCGTCGCTGCGCGATGAAGGTCATGCGCACGTCGTCGCCCTGCTCGCCGAGGGCAACACCGGAGAGGGATTCGACAGCGCCTATGGCGTCCTCGGCAGCGTTGGTCTGTACCTCGGGGCATTGCGGCGCCACGAACTCACCAACCCCGCGCGGGAAGAGCGCTCGCCGTTCCCGGAAGCGTCGTCCCTTGCCCTGCACGTCGGCGCATCTCTCGGGATGGCGCCGAGATTCTCGACCGGGCACCTGGCGACCCACAACAGGGCGCGCGCCGGCGTTCGCAAGAGCTTCACCACGCTGCGGGATGAATTCCTGTTCATCGATGAGAATACGCGCGGAATCCTCTCCCTGCAGCGAGCAGCGGATGCACTTACGAGCATCGTCCATGTCGGGGTATCCAGTCCCGTGGCGGACGTTTTGTTTGATGCCGCGAAGCAGGCGCTTCGGGATGTCATACGATTCAACGGCCGGCTGATAGACCAGCTGGACGTCGAGCGTTTCTTCTATTCGGTGCGCCCGTATTACAAACCGTACCGTGTCGGCCGCCAGGAATATCGCGGCGCAAACGCCGGAGATTTTTCCGGCATCAACGAAATCGACCTGCTATTGGGATTGTGCCGAGCCAATGACCCTTACTACGCACAGCTGCTGGTCGACAAGATGCTCTTCATGCTGCCGGCCGATCAGGCGCGATTACGGGACTGCATGACGCGCGTGAGTCTGCTGGATGAGCTGCTGGCGCTTGTCGATGAGCACCACCATGCAGACTGGTTTCAGCAGAATGCCCGCGCGTATCTCGAGGTCTGCGATCTATTCGGGGAGTCGGCGGCACAACACCACAACGGTCTGGTCAAGCGATTCATCGAGGGACCCGCTGCAAGCCTCAACGCGCAAGCCATGGAGGGGATCACTGCCAGCGGGCCCCCGCTGCCCGTCCTGCTACGCTCACTGGAAATGCTGCGCGACTTGCGGCTCGCCGCCGATCGCCGCGACATCGTCACGCGGCACGGTGACCTCGGCAGGCTGCGCGGCGCGGTGCACGGGTTTCGGCGCGCGGCTCAGTAGTTGATCGACGGGTTGTCGCCGGGATAGATGACGCCGACGACGTCAAACCCGCCGGGAGTCGTGCACTGCACGGAATGCAGCTGCTTGCGCGGCAGGAACAAGATATCTCCCGCTGCGACAGTCGTCCTGGTCGTCTCCGTCCATGCGACGCCCGCGCCGTTCAGGAAGATCAACGCTTCTTCGTAGAGATGCCGGTGAGGCTCCGCCTTGGAAAGGGGGATGTTGCCGATAAATTGCGTCATCACCGTCGAGCCATGCTCGCGATTGACCAGCATCTGATAGTAGCGCTCAGCCATCGTGTGGCGCTGCGAGGGATCGGTGGTCGCAGCGCGGCGCGGATACTGCGCTTCGAAGGCCGTCGGCATGTCATCGAGCCACACCAGGTCCTCGCTGCCGGGACCGTTGGAGATAACGAATTTCAGCGCATCGGTGCAGGCGTTGTGAACGCGGTAGGCTTCGCTCGGCCTGATATAAATGCCGCTGCGCGCGCCGACGACGATGCGGTGTCCGCTGATCTCGATCTCGCCATCACCTTCGATAACGAACAGAACCGTATGCCGCCCATCCGCCGAGATCACCGGTGAGCTGCCGAGAGCCACTTCCGCGTAGAACTGGGATTGAAACAATGCGCCCAAGCCGGGGCTCACGACGGCGCAGTACCGCATCGCGCCGCGTGGGAGCAGCGTCGCCCGAGAGGTGGAGAATACGTAGCACCGGCCGTCGAGCCGCACGATGGGTGCGGCGCCCGCTGCGACCAGGCGCACTTTCTGATTCTCGGCGCTGTCCGGGTCATCGTCGAGATAGCCGCCCGGCAGGTTGCTGTGCGCGCCATCGCAGAAGGGCCTCGTGCCCGTATGCTTGCATCCGCAGAAAATGACCTCTTCGTCCCGCTCGGCCTTGAATGCGATCGGCAGAAACTCGCTGCCCACATGCGAGGCGTCGCAGAACGGCTGCGTCTTGGAGCGTCCGCAGCTGCACCACAGATAGCGCTTTCCTGCCTTGACCTCGTAGTAGAACCCCTTGCGATGGGCAATGATGGGGGAGGGTCTGTCGCCTTTCGGACTCATCGAGATTCCGGGCTTAAATGCCGGCGCAGGTCTTTCATCGCCGCAATGAAAGCCTCAACGTCGTCTTCGTCATTGTAGAAATGAAAGCTCGCTCTGACATTGTCATCGCGGTGCGAAGTGACGATGTCGCGCTTCATGAGCTCCACGGACAGCAGGCGGCTGTCGCGCGAGGGCACGGCGACCGTGGCGCCGCGGCGTTCATCCTCTGTGGGCGTAATGCTCGGCCAGCCGATCTCCTCCAGCCTCTGCATGCAGCGTCGGGTCAGCGCGTAATTTCGCTTCTCGATGGCCCGCGTACCGACCGCCAGCAAGAATTTGAGGCCGGCCTCGGCGGCGTAGCAGTTCACCACGGCCGGCGTGCCGGCTTCAAAGCGGCGTGCATTGGGTGCCGGGCGGTTGGCGGTGATATCCATCGCGCCAATCTCGGCCTGGGCGAACCAACCGCTATTCGTGGGTACGAGGGACTTGGTGAAGGTGTCCCGGACATAGAGAAAGCCGATGCCGGCGGTGCCCAGCAGATACTTGAGCATGCCGCCGGCGGCAAAGTCGACGTCCAGAGCCTTCACGTCGATGTCCAGCGAGCCGACCGCCTGGTAGCAGTCGAGCAGCACCCTCGCGCCCTTGGCGCGTGCGAGGCGCACGATGCCGGGGATATCGAGCTTGGCGCCGTTCCTGAAGCAGACATGGGTGATCGCCACGAGTTGCGTCTGCTCATCGATTGCTCTGGCGAAATTTTCCAGCGGGATGTAGCCGTCGGCCGCCCGCGGCACATGAACCACGCGCGCGCCGCGCGGTTCCTGGGCATGCCAGATCTGCGCGTTGGTGGGAAACTCGAAATCGCTGATGACCACTTTGTTGCGCAGGCCGGAAAAATCGAAGGCGCTGGCGAGCGCATTGAGGCCGGCGGACACCGAAGCGGTGATCGCGATCTCATCGGGAGCTGCATGCAGCAGAGTTGCGGTCAACGCGCGTACGGATTCGTTCTTGGTGATCCATGCATCCCAGTTCGCGCCCACCAGCAGCCGGTCTTCCATGTAGGCCTCGAAGGCGGCCTTCACGTCGTTCGCGAGTGCGCAATAAGAACCGCTGTTGAGATAGGTCTTGCGCTCGAGAACCGGGAATTCCTTGCGCAAAGACTGAAAGTTCGGTTCCATGGTGCAGTGTGCTCGCGTCAATTGAGGTGGATGAGATGCCGCTCTGCTGCGAGCGCACCCCGGGCCTTCAAGAGGAAATACATCACCGAGATGAGCGCCAGCCAGGGAACGCCGACGATCCACGAAATACGCCAGATTTCCTTATCGAGACCCATGGTCACCAACACCGCGCACAACAACGCCAGCCCGGCAAATTGAATCACGGGGAACCAGGGCATGCGCACCGGCAGGTCCGCCGTGCGGTGCCTGCGCCGGAAACTCAAGTGGCTGAGCAGGATGATGATCCACACGATCATCGCGTCGAACAGCGCGACCCCGAATAAGTAGTTGTACGCGAGCGGAGTCAGCTTCGAGACGCCGGCGGCAATCAGAATGCAGGCGCCGGAGAGGAGAATGGCGGTGATCGGCGCGCCGTTCTTGCTGAGTCTACCCAAGAAGCGGGGCGCGTACCCGCCTCGTGACAGAGAGAACAGCATTCGCGAGCACAGATAGACATTGGTGTTCATGCTCGACAGAGCAGCGCTCAGCACCACGAAATTCATGATTCCGGCCGCATGGCGAATGCCGGAATGCGCGAAGATCCGCACGAACGGACTCTGGGTCACGACTGCGGCGCCCGTCTCGGTCCAGGGGACGAAGGTGACCACGACGGTGAGCGCCAGGATGTAGAACAGGAACAATCGCAGCGCCATGGTTCGCAGCGCCGCCGGGATCGTCCGCACCGGATCCTTGGCTTCGCCCGAGGTAACGGCGATGACTTCGATGCCGTTGAACGACAAGACCCCGATGATCACCGCCATCCAGACGCCGCCGAATCCATGCGGCATGAATCCACCGGGAAGACCGGTGAGATTGTGCAGGCCCACGGGTTGCGTCCAGATCCCGAAGATCGTCGCAACGCCGAGGATGATGAAGATGACGATGGCGACGACCTTGATGAGAGCGAGCCAGTATTCGATCGAGCCGAAATTATTGACGGACCGCGAGTTGAAGTAGAGCAGCACAAAGGCGAAGCCCAACGACCACAGCCACACCGGCGTGCCCGGAAACCAGAAAGTCATGTACACGCCGGCCGCCACCGCCTCGGCGCCGACCGCGATCACTTGCGCCATCCAATAGGAGTAGCGCGCGACCATGCCCGCCCACGGGTTCAAGTAGATCTCAGCGTAGGTGCCGAACGAGCCGGCGGTCGGATGCATCACGGCCATCTCCGACAGGCTGAATACCACCGCGACCGCCGCGATGGCGGCAATCGCATAGCTCAGCATCACGGCCGGCCCGGCGTAGCCGATAGCAACGCCGCTGCCCATGAACAGGCCGGTGCCGATTGCGCCGCCCAGGCCGATCATCACGAGTTGCGCGCTGCTCAAATCCCTGTGCAGACCCGCCTCGCGGCCGGCAATCGCGGATGCATCCGGGACGATCTTCGGTGACGGTGATGTATTCGAGCTCATCTATTGGGGACCGGTACGACGGCGGTGGCCTCGATTTCCACCTTGGCCTGTGCTTCCATTAGGGCAACGACCTGTACGACGCTCATCACGGGAAAATTCTTTCCCATCACCGCACGGTACGCGGCGCCGATATCCGCAAGCTCTGCGCGATACTCATCGCGGCTCGTGACATACCAAGTGAGCCGTACGATGTGTTCCGGGCCGGCCTGTGCCTGCGCGAGCACGGTGCAAATGTTCTCGAGTGCCTGCCGTACCTGGTCGGCAAGGCGCTCGCTCCCGAAACGGCCTTGCGCATCCCAACCGATCTGTCCGGCGATGAAAATCTGCCGGCCGGAGGCGGCGATGCCGTTGCTGTAGCCGCGCGGGCGAGACCACTCTGCGGGTTGTAGAATCTGCGGACCCATCTCAGTCATTTATGCGTGCCTCATTGAGAATCTCGCGCGCGATGATCAGCTTCTGGACTTCGGTTGCGCCCTCATAGATGCGCAGGGCTCGAATTTCGCGGTACAGGCGCGAAGGCATTTCTCCAAGCACGACGCCGCGGCCGCCAAATAACTGTACCGCACGATCGATCGTGCGTTGCGCCGACTCGGTAGCCGCCATCTTGGCCATCGCGACCTCCTTCGTGACCTGGGCGCCGCGATCGCGCAACCACGCCGCTCGATAAGTCTGCAGGCGCGCCGCATCGATCTCGGTCGCCATGTCGGCCAGGGCGGCTTGGGTCAACTGCAGATCCGCAAGGGACTTGCCGAACATCGGCCGCCCGAGCGCGTGCTTCAGCG
The DNA here is from genome assembly GCA_963818075.1 of uncultured Gammaproteobacteria bacterium. Lineage (GTDB taxonomy): Bacteria > Pseudomonadota > Gammaproteobacteria > Steroidobacterales > Steroidobacteraceae > Bog-1198. The sequence continues at coordinate 567,469 of CAWFQX010000004.1, forward strand.
CCTCATCCAGCGCGCGCTGCGCGAAGCCGAGAGCGGCACCGGCGACCGAGGTGCGAAATATATCGAGAGTGCGCATCGCCAGCTTGAAACCCTCCCCTTCGGCGCCGAGGCGGCGCGTCACCGGAATGCGGCAACCCGAAAAGGAGAGGGTGGCGAGCGGATGGGGTGCGATGACATCGATGCGGCCCTTGATCTCGAATCCCGGAGTGCCCCCATCGACGACGAAGGCGCTGATTCCGCGTGCGGCCACCGAGCCATCGGGCCGAAATTCCTTAGGGCTCGTCCGCGCGAAGACGCAATAGAAGTCGGCGATTCCGCCGTTGGATATCCAGGTCTTTTCGCCATCCAGCACATACGAGTCGCCGTCGAGCCGCGCGCTGCATTGAATGGCGGCGACATCGGACCCGGCTTCCGACTCCGAAAGGGCGAAGGCGGCGATCGCCTCTCCCGCTGCGACGCGCGGCAAATATCGCCCCTGCAGCTCGGGGGAGCCTGCGAGTGAGATTGCGCCGCTGCCGAGGCCCTGCATTGCGAAGGCAAAATCCGCCAGGCCGTCGTACCACGCGAGAGTCTCCCGGATCAGCGCCAGCGCACGAACGTCAAATTGCGCGGCCGCGGCATAGGGTACGGAGTACCGCGTCCAGCCGGCCAACCCCAGCTCGCGCACGAGCGCGCGGCACGCTGCATCAACCGACGCCCTGTCTTCCGCGTGCGCACGGTGGGCAATGTGGCTTTCGGCCCACGCGTCCAGATGCTGCGCAAGCTCCCGATGTTCGGGCTCGAAGAACGGCCACTCAAGGAAGTTGCGCACGCGCACGGGGTCAATTTCCCTGAAACTGCGGCTTCTGTTTGGCCGCGAATGCCCGGTAGGCGCGGCGAAAATCCTCCGTCTGCATGCAGATCGCCTGGGCGTCGGCTTCGGCATCGATCGCGGCATCCACGGACAAGTTCCATTCCGCGTGCAGCATTTTCTTCGTCATGGCATGGGCGAACGTCGGGCCGGAGGCGATTTCCGCAGCGAGCTGCAGGGATTCTTTCAACACCTCGTCCGCAGAAACCAGCCGGTTGAAGAAGCCCCACGCGACCGCCTCCTCCGCGGACATGGAACGCCCGGTAAACAGGAGCTCGGAGGCGCGCCCCTGGCCGATGAGCCGCGGCAGGATCGCGCAGGCACCCATGTCGCAACCCGCGAGGCCGACCCGCGTGAACAGGAAACTCGTTTTCGCCCGCGGCGTGCCCAGCCGGAAGTCCGACGCCATGGCGAGAATTGCGCCCGCGCCGGCGCAAACCCCGTCCACCGCAGCCACGATCGGCTGCGGACAATGGCGCATGGCTTTGACGAGATCGCCCGTCATGCGAGTGAACTCGAGCAAACCCGCCGCGTCCTTCAGGGTTAGGGGTGCGATGATCTCGTGCACATCCCCGCCGGAGCAGAAATTTCCACCCGCGCCCGTCAGGACGATGCAGCGCACCGGGACGCCGGCCGCCGCATCGGCTTCCCGGAGCGCGCGGAACAGGTCGCGCAGCTCCGCGTAGGACTCGAACGTGAGCGGGTTCTTGCGCTCGGGGCGGTTCAGCGTGATGACGCCGACGCGCCCTTCCTGGCGCCACAGGAAGTGCTTGGGTGTTGGCGCGAACCCGCTCATAGGCGGATATGCCGCTTGAGGTCGCCCAGCAGTTCGACCAGCTGATTCTTGTGCTTCACCGTCATGCCCTCGAACAGCTCGATGACCCACTGCTCATGCTCGGCGGCCATGCGCCGAAATTGCCGTTGACCCTCCGCAGAGAGCTTGACGCGGAACACGCGCCGGTCCGCCGCGTCAACTTCACGGATCACCAGTCCTTCCTTCTCGAGGCCATCCGTGATGCCGGTGACATTGCCGCCGGTCACCATCATGCGCTGGGACAGCTCGCTCATCTTCAAGCCCTGGGGAGCGCGCTCGAGCTGCGCCATCAGATCGAACCGCGGCAGTGTCGTCTCGAATTTGGCCTGCAGATTCTGCCGCACGAAATTTTCGATGCGGTTCGTGCAGGCGAGCATGCGCAGCCACAGGCGCACGGACAGATGATGATCATCATGGATGCGCGTTTCGGCGTCGGCGTCCGGCACCACCAGCTTCAGCGATTTCTTGTCTTTTGCCATCGTTGATCCCTTACGTGACCTCGCCGCCGGCCAACACGATACTCTGTCCGGTGACGCTCTCGGACCCGGGTCTGCACAGCCACATCACGGTGTCGGCGACCTCCCGCGGCTCGACGAGCCGGCGCTGCGGGTTGGTGGCGACCAGCGCTGCGAGCGCGTCGCTGTCGCTGCGGCCCGTCTTGGCTCTGATGTTGGCGATCGCGTCTTTCACGATGTCGGTATCGACGAAGCCCGGGCACACCGCATTCACCGTGATGTTCCGGCTCGCGTATTCCAGGGCGAGCGAGCGGGTCAGGCCGATGACCGCGTGTTTCGAGCTGGCATATGCGGAGATGTAAGCGGCGCCGCGCAGGCCGGCGGTGCTCGCGATGTTGACGATTCGACCGAATCCTTGAGCCAACATGTCCGGCACCGCCTGGCGTGTGCAGAGATAAGTGCCGGTGAGATTGACCGCGAACAGGCGGCCCCACAGCGCCTCGTCGGTATCGGTGAATTTGGCGCTCGCGGCCTGCCCGGCGTTGTTGATCAGCAAATGCACGGGGCCGAAGCGGGCGCGCGCGGCGGCAAAGGCGCTCTGCACCGAGGGCGGCTCGGCAAGGTCGGCCACGATCGGAAAAGCCCGGTCATTGCCGCCCAAATTGTCGGACACACGCTTGAGATTGCCCGCATCTCGTCCGAGAAGCGACACGCACACACCTTCGGCGGCCAACACCGCCGCGATGACGGCGCCGATGCCGCGGCTCGCGCCCGTGACGACGGCATGTCTGCCGGCGAGCCCCGCCGTTGCGGCGCGCGAACTCACAGCGGGTCTCCGATCTGCGCGGCGCGCTGCAGGTTTCTCTCCAGCTGCGCTTTGCCGGAGAGGTATTGCTTGGGCCACCATTGCGGCCGATAGCCTTGCCGGGCGGCGGCTTCCAGCGTCCATGCCGGGTTCGCGAGGTGCGGGCGCGCAATCGCGCACAAATCCGCACGCCCGGAGGCAATGATCGAGTTGACGTGATCCGGCTCGTAGATGTTCCCCACCGCCATGGTCGCAATGCCGAGCTCATTACGAATCTTGTCCGCGAACGGGGTTTGCCACATTCGCCCGTACACCGGCTTTTGATCCGGCACCGTCTGACCGGTCGAGACGTCGATGAGGTCGATGCCCGCGCTGCGAAAGGCGCGCACCATCGTCAGAGCATCGTCGTCGCTCAGGCCACCGTCCATCCAGTCGGTCGCTGAAATGCGCACCGACAAGGGTTTGTCGGCGGGCCATTGCGCCCGTACCGTCTGCAAAATCTCCAGCGGAAATCGCAGGCGACTTTCGATGCTGCCGCCATACCCGTCGGTGCGAATATTGGTCAGCGGCGAGAGGAACGATGCCAGCAGGTAGCCGTGCGCCATGTGCAGCTCGAGCATGTCGAAGCCCGCCTGCAGGCCGAATCGCGTCGCGCGCACGAAATCGTCCCGAACCTTGTCCATGTCTCCGCGTGTCATCTCGATGGGCGGCTGGCTGATTCCCTCGTAGTAGGGCAGGGGCGAGGGGGCTACCACCGGCCAGTTGCCGCTCTGCAATGGATGGTCCATCTTCTCCCAGCCGAGCTGGGTGGAGCCCTTGCGGCCGGAGTGTCCCAATTGCAGGCAGATTTTCGTCGGCGAGTTACGGTGTACGAACTCGACGATGCGCCGCCAGGCGTCGCGCTGAGTCTCATTCCACAAACCGGTACATCCCGGCGTAATCCGCCCTTCGGGCGAAACGCAGGTCATCTCGGTGTAGAGGAGACCGGCCCCGCCGAGCGCTCTGTGGCCGTAATGCACGAGGTGCCAATCGTCGGGTACGCCATCCACGGCGCAATACTGCGCCATCGGCGACACCACCACGCGATTCGCGAGGTCCATGCCGCGCAACTTGAACGGCAAAAACATGGGCGGGCGCGGGCCTTCCGCGCCGTCACGACTCGCCAGCCACCGCTCGTAGGATTCCACGAAGCCGGGATCGCGCAGCTTCAGATTCTCATGTCCGATTCGCTGGCTGCCCGTCAATAGGCTGTAGGCGAATTGCTCCGGCGGGAGGTGCACATACCGCGCGACGTTCTCGAACCATTCCATGCGATTGCGCGCGGCGCTCTGCAGCTTGAGCACTTCGATGTGGCGTTCCGTCTGGTACGCGCCGAGCGCACCGTCGAGGTCCGCGGTCGCGGTCACGTGGCGGGCAAGGGAGATGGCATCTTCCATCGCGAGCTTGGTGCCGGAGCCGATCGAGAAGTGCGCCGTGTGCGCGGCGTCGCCGATGAGGACGGTGTTGCCGTGGTGCCAGCGCTTGCACGTCACGCGATTGAAGTTGAGCCAGGCCGACCCCCGCAGGTGATTGGCATTGCTCTGCAGCCGGTGGCCGCCGAGATAGCGCCCGAAGAGCCGCTCGCAGAAGGCGATCGACTGTTCGGTGTCGAACTTGTCCAGCCCGTGCGAAGCCCAACACTCCTCGCGGGTCTCCACGATCACGGTCGAGAGCTGCTTGCTGAACTGGTAGGCATGGATCTGAAACCAGCCGTGCTCCGTTTTCTCGAAGGCGAAGGTGAACGCATCGAACTGCTGGGTCGTGCCAAGCCAGATGAAGCGGCACTTGCGCACGTCGATATCGGGCTGAAAAACATCGGCGTAGCTGCTGCGGGTCCGGCTGTTCACGCCGTCTGCGGCGATGATGAGGTCGGCGTCCCGGAAGCTCGAGTCCTCGTCCACCTGATGCTGAAATACCTGGTGCACGCCCAACTCACGGGCACGCTCCTGCAGCAGGCCGAGAAGCCGCTTGCGGCTGATACCGCAGAAGCCGTGGCCGCCGCTCAAGAGCCGCCGTCCGCCGAAATGAATGGCGATGTCGTCCCAGTGGTGGAAACTCGAGAGAATGGCGGAGTGCGTCTGGGGATCCGCGGCGCGAAAGTTCCCCATCGTCTGGTCGGAGAAGACCACGCCCCAGCCGAAGGTGTCGTCCGGACGGTTGCGCTCGTATACTTCGATGCGCGTCGAAGGCAGCGCTTTGCGAAGCAGAATGGCGGCGTAAAGCCCGGCCGGCCCTCCGCCCAGGCAGACGATTCGCCTCATCCTGGCAGTACCCCTCGTTGCACGCGTATCGTTCGAGTTCGGCGTATGTTATATTGCCAACTACTTCAGGTGTCAATTAATATTTCGCCGGAGAATCTCGATGAGCGCACCCTCGGAGATCGCCCCCCAAAAGCAATCCGCCGGTGCCTCGAGCACCCAGACTCTCGCAGAGCTCGCCGGCGCGATCATCGCCGGACGCATACGAGTCGTAGATCTCACGGTGCCGCTGGAATCCGCGACACCGACGATCCAGCTTCCGCCGCCGTTTGCGCCCTCCAAACCTTTCTCGCTGGAGGAGATTTCCCGCTACGACGAGCGCGGGCCCGCCTGGTATTGGAATAACATTGCGTGCGGTGAGCATACCGGCACGCATTTCGATGCGCCCATTCACTGGGTGACCGGCAAGGACTATGCGAACAACGCCACTCACAACATCCCGGTCGAGCGCTTCATTGGTCCCGCCTGCGTCATCGATGTCGCCGCGCAGGCGAAAGCGAATCCGGATTTTCTTCTGACCCGGGAGGTGGTGGAGGAGTGGGAACGCAAGAACGGCCGCATTCCCTCTCATGCCTGGGTTCTCATCCGCACCGACTGGTCGCATCGGACGGGTGCCAAGGAGTTTCTCAACGCCCGTGCGGACGGCTCCCACACTCCGGGATTTCATCCGCAGTGCGTGCCGTTCCTGGCAAAGGAACGCGACATTCTCGGTGTCGGTGTGGAGACCGTCGGCACGGACGCCGGCCAGGCGCATAGTTTCGATCCCATGTTTCCCTGCCACACCATCATGCACGGCTCCAACCGTTTTGGGCTGGCGAGCCTGACCAATCTCGACAAGCTGCCGCCGACCGGGGCGGTCGTCATTGCCCCGCCGTTGAAGATCGTCAACGGCTCCGGCAGCCCGCTGCGCGTGCTCGCGCTCGTGGCGGTGTAGGAAGCTCAAGCATGGCGGAGCGCTCTTTTGCCAAGGAAGTTCAGTCGCTGCGTCTCGGTGACGGCGAGGAATTCCACGGTGAGGGCATTCTCGCCGTCACCAAGGCGCTCTTGCAGTCGGGCGTGGCCTACGTAGGCGGCTATCAGGGCGCGCCGATTTCGCATCTCATGGACGTTTTGTCCGATGCCGAACCCATTCTCAACGAGCTTGGCGTTCATTTCGAAGCCAGTGCATCGGAGGCGACCGCGGCCGCCATGCTGTCGGCGTCGATCAACTATCCGCTGCGCGGCGCGGTGACCTGGAAGTCGACCGTCGGTACGAACGTTGCCTCCGACGCGCTCGCCAACCTTGCCTCGTCGGGCGTGAAGGGCGGGGCGCTCATCATTCTCGGAGAGGACTACGGCGAAGGCGCGAGCATCATGCAGGAGCGGACCCACGCTTTTGCGATGAAGTCGCAGATGTGGCTGCTCGATCCGCGCCCCCAGCTCCCGGCGATCGTGCGTGCCGTCGAGCAGGGCTTCGAACTATCGGAAGCCACCAATACCCCGGTCATGCTCATGCTTCGCATTCGTGCATGTCATGTCTACGGCCGCTTCAAGACGAAAAACAACCGCAGACCGGCGTTCTCGGCCGCGGACGCACTGGCGGCGCCCACGCGGGATTACAGCCGCATCATTCTGCCGCCCTCGACCTACGCTCAGGAACGCGAAAAGATCCAGATCCGATTGCCCGCAGCGCTGCGATTCGTTGCCGAGCGCGGGCTCAACGAGGTCATCGATGCAGAGGCCGGCGCAGAGGCCGGCGACATCGGCATCGTTGTGCAGGGCGGCCTGTACAACAACACGCTAAGGGCGCTTGAACTGCTCGATTGCGCCGATGCGTTCGGGAACAGCAAGGTGCCGCTCTACGTGCTCAACGTCACGTACCCGCTCGTACCTGAAGAATGGGTCAAGTTCTGCAGCGGCAAGCGCGCGGTGTTGATCGTCGAGGAGGGTCAACCCGAGTACATCGAGCAGGCGGCGAGCCAGATCCTCCGCCAGAACGATGTGAATGTGCGCATCGCGGGCAAGGGTACGCTGCCGATGTTCGGCGAATACAGCGTCGATGTATTGCGCATGGGCGTAGGCGATTTCCTCAAGCAATGGGCGCCGCAACGGCATCCCGGCGGCGGAGCCGGCGAAACTCGAAACACCGTCGTCTCGCCGGTTGCCGCCGCGAAACTGGCGGCACTGGTGCCGCCACGCCCTTCCGGATTGTGCACCGGATGTCCGGAGCGTCCATTCTTCGCGGCCATGAAGATTCTGCAGAAGGAAGTCGGAGCGCTGCACATCAGCGCGGATATCGGCTGCCATTCGTTTGCCACACTGCCTCCGTTCAACATGGGCAACAGCATCATGGGCTATGGCCTGGGTGCTGCGGGCGCGTCGGCGTTCGGTACGGATGGCGGCAAGCGCGCCGTCTCGATCATGGGTGACGGCGGTTTTTGGCACAACGGGCTGACCAGCGGCATCGGCAATGCCGTGTTCAATAAACACGACGACCTGACCGTGATCATCGACAACGGCTACTCCGCAGCGACCGGGGGCCAGGACATCCCATCCTCACGGGCGGCCGACCTGCATCGGCAGGGAAACAATTCGATCATCGACGCGGTAAAAGGCGTCGGGGTCAAATGGGTCCGGCGGACCAATACGTATGACATGCGCGGCACGCTCAAGGTGTTGCGCGAGGCGCTGAGCACGCAATTTCGCGGTCCGAAAGTCATCGTGGCCGACGGGGAATGTCAGCTCAATCGCCAGCGACGCGTGCGGCCATTGATGCGTAAGGCGATCGAGGACGGTGAGCGTGTCGTGCGCGAGCGTTTCGGAGTCGATCCGGATACCTGCACGGGCGACCATTCGTGCATTCGCCTCTCCGGCTGTCCTTCTCTGACGGTCAAGGAAAACCCCGATCCACTGCGCAGCGATCCGGTCGCGCACGTGGACAACACCTGCGTCGGATGCGGCGTCTGCGGCGAGGTTGCGGATGCAGCCGTGCTGTGTCCGTCGTTCTACCGCGCCGAGCTGGTTTACAACCCGTCCGGTTGGGATCGACTGATCGGAAGCGTCAGGGCCGCGGTGATCGGTGTTTTGCAGCGGCATAGCGAGCGCAATCGCCTGCGCTACGCACTGTAGGACTGACTTCGATATGGCCGAGCGGCCGATCAAGCTGACGATCGCGGCCCTGGGCGGGCAGGGCGGAGGAGTGCTCGCCGACTGGCTCATCGAGATTGCCGAGACGGAAGGCTACATAGCACAGTCCACGTCCGTGCCCGGGGTGGCACAGCGCACGGGCGCGACGATTTACTACCTGGAATTCTTCCCCCGCGCCGCCGCCGAACGGGCCGGCCGCGAGCCGGTCATGGCGCTCATGCCGGTCTCCGGCGACGTCGATTGCTTGTTGGCCTCCGAGCTCGCAGAGGCCGGCCGCGCCGTTCAACGCGGGCTGGTGACGCCGGACCGCACCACTCTCATCTCTTCCACGCACCGTTCCTTTGCCATCGGCGAGAAGAGCGCGATGGGGCAGGGCGCGGTCGATACCGAAGGGCTCGTTGAGCTGGTGCGGAGCCACGCCAAGCGCCTCGTCATGTTTGACATGGAAGAGACGGCCGAGCGCAATCAGAGCGTGATCAGCTCCGTTCTGCTCGGTGCTCTGTGCGGCAGCGGGGTGCTGCCGTTCCGCAAGCAGACCTTCGAAGATGCGATCAAAAAGAGCGGGATCGCCGTCAAAGCAAATCTGGCCGCGTTCGAGGACGCCTGTCAGCGATCCCAGCGTGGCGATAACGGATTCACCGGGAAGACTGCACCCAAGGTATGGCAGGAGGTGCCGCCACAGGCGCGCACGCCGGCCTTGCAGCCTCTGCTCGATCGGGTCAGACGCTTGCCCGCCGCCGCGCAGCCGATTGTGCTGGAAGGCGCGCGCCGCGCAATCGACTACCAGGATCCGAAATACGCCGCACTCTTCCTGGATCGCGTGGAGCGCATCGCCTTGCTGGAAGCTCGCTCGGCCGATGGCGGCTCCTATTCATTGCTCGAAGCGACTGCCCGCAGCCTTGCGCTGTGGATGACTTTCGAGGACACGATTCGTGTCGCCGACCTCAAGACGCGGGCGTCGCGCTTCGTGCGGGTGAGAAATGAAATCCGCGCGGATCCCGGTCAGCTGTTTGGAATTACGGAGTTCATGAAGCCGCGGGTGGAGGAAATCGCCGGCACGCTGCCGGCCGTGCTTGGCCGTTGGGTAATCGGCTCACCCCGCCTTAAGCGTTGGCTCAGCCGGTGGACCGGAGGAAAGCAGATTCGAACCGGCACCATCGGCGGCTTCCTGATGCTTCACACATTGGGAGGTTGCAAACGCTGGCGGCGCTCTACTTTGCGCTTCCAGGAAGAGAACGCCCGCATCGAGGAGTGGCTCGGGCGGATCGAGCGCTTGGCGATGGACCACTACGCATTGGCGGTGGAACTGGCGCGCGCTCAGAAGCTGGTCAAGGGCTACGGTGAGACTCACGAGCGCGGCTGGCGCAATTTTACCGCGCTTGTCGATCAGCTGGATTTTCTCGCGACGCGTTCGGATGGCGCGGCGCTGCTATCGCGCCTGCAGGACGCCGCACTCGCCGACGAAGAAGGGCAGGCGCTCGCGCGGGAGATTGCGGCGCTTTAGTCCAGCCTGCCCGACTTTGGGCGTGACGTTGATCGCGCCCCCCTCAGAACTTCACGTCACCCCGCACGTAAAAGATCCGGCCGATCGGGTCATAGTACCGACCGTCGAATCCCACCGCGTTACCGCCGCCGCCCGTCTGCAATGATAGGGGTGGGGCCTTGTCGGCAATATTCCTGACCCCAGCCGTCAAACGAATGTTCTTCTCGATGTTGTAGGCCGTCTGCCAATCGAAAGTCGTGTAGCTCGGCACCTTCAGGCCACCGAAAGCGGTGGGCGCACCCAAGCTGCCGTCGGGATTCGCAAGAAACACTGTTCCGGAGCCGGCCGAGTAAGTCGCGTCCCTGTATCCGGACTTGTAATGTGTCATCAGTGTGTTCACCCACCCACCGGTTTGCAGGCTCAGCGCGACATTCGAAATGATCCGGAAGACGACCTGCTGATCGGGGCCGTAGACCCCCAAGTCGGTGAGCTCGGGTAATCCCGGTCCGTCGGTGTACTGCTGCTTGAGCATGTAGGTGCCGGTCCAGGTTGCATTGAATCTGCCAAAACCCAGATCGACGTGGTAATTCGCATTCAAGTCGATGCCGGAGTATTGCGCCTCACCGCCATTGAAGGGCACCTGTTCCAGAGCGATGGTTTGAAATCCCGCCGGATCTCGGTAGGGATTGACGAACAAACTCGTGTACTGACTAGGATTGTTGAACGCGACCTGTTCGGCAATGCCCTGCGATTCGACCTGATCCTTGATTTTGACAGTCCAGTAATCCAGCGCAAACGAGAGCTGAGGCAAAGGTTCCACACGCACGCCGAATCCCCACTGCGTGGATTTTTCAGGCTTCAGCCCTTGGCTTCCCGACTGGCCGTTCGGTCCGGCCAAGAGGTCGTACTGGGCGCTGCCCGGGAGACAGCCGGGCGATCCTGGAAACGGACATCCGTAGGTGCCGGAGGTCGAGCCGTTGAAGATCAGGGCCCCGGCGATATCGTTGAGGTTGGGCGCCTTGAACCCCGTTCCGTAAGAGCCCCGGAACGAAACCATCTCGATCGGCGTGTAACGGAAGGACAACTTGAAGGTCGTGTCGCTGAACGTATTACCCAGTTTCCCGGGCGCGAGCTGGTCCTGCAGCCCGGTAGCCGGATTCGCCACGGCGGAAAATACGTCATCGCTGTGCACTTTTGCATAGTCGTCGAAGCGCACCGATGCGGTGACATTCAGCTCTTTCAGGATTGGGAACAACCATTCGCCGAATAGACCCCAATTATCCCGGTCTGCCTCGAAGGGCACCTGGCCGTAGCTGCCGCCGATCGGATAGTCAGGATTCGCCGGCTGAGTCGAGAATCCGCTCTGTGATAGGAAGAGCGAGCTGTAGGCGATCGAATACTTGTACCGGTCGTACTCCGCGCCCACCGACAAAATCGACGGGCCCCCGCCTAGATCGAATAGCTTGTGTTGAGCGCCGACCGAGAAAGTCGTGACATCGGAGATAAATTGTTGAAACGGTCCACTCAGGATTGCCGTGTCGAGAGCACTCGTGCCGGTGGCCAGGACGGGGTCATAAGCGCCGCTGGCAATGGCCGAAAAGAACTGCGAGGAATCGACATATCCGCCGGCTGCGAAATCCGTCAGGACGCCATGAGAATTGACCACGACGACCTTGATATCCGTATCGAAGAAACTGGCATCCCATCCCACCGCAAGATGCCGCATTTTGGTCTGCCAGTCGTCGGTACGCCCGCCTGTCGACACCGCGCGATACCCGAGAGTCGCTGTTGTCGCGGTCTGGCCAGTCGCGGTCAAGTAGGGCTGAACGTAGTTATTCCAGAGTATTGATGTTTGACCAGTCGGACTGAGGCCAAAAGGTTGCGCTGACGCTGCGTATTGAGCCGTCATGTCGAACTGGGAGATCACCGCTTCGGCCCAGACTTTGCCGGCATCGTGAAGGTCAAAGGTGGTCTTTATCAAGCCGCTATCTCGCTTGTATCCCGGGATGTCTTCGACGGTTGCCGCGTAATTGAAACGACACTCCGTGCCCGCGGAACCCGCGAGCGGCGCTGCCAGCGCGCCCTGGCCGCAATTGCCATTCTTCTGGAAATACGGATTGTACGCCACGCCCAGACTGGAAATAATGACGTTCGCAGGCTCGGTGTTGGAGGTGCGATTGTTGAAGATATAGTTCGTCCCGCCGGACGAGAATGGAAAGAATGCGCCCCGGCTCGAGACATCGCGCTGCGATGCTTCGAGCTTATCCTGAACGTCGTGGCTGAACGTGAGAAGAATGTTCCACCCGTCACTGGAGAGATCACCAAAGCCCTTGCTGATACCCGCATTCCAGCCGCCACCCCCGGATTTACTCGGGACCGACGCGTTGTAGTACACAGCGCCTTCGGTCTGATCTTTCTTGAGGACGAAATTCACCACACCTGCTATGGCATCCGCCCCGTACAGCGCGGAGGCGCCGTCGGTCAGCACCTCGACGCGCTCGACGGCATCGAGCGGAATGCTGTTGAGGTTCACCCCGAATCCCTCACCCGCGACTGCCGATAGTTCAAACCCGGCCACGCGCTGTCCGTCGAGGAGTACCAGCGTGTACTTCGACGGTAAGGAATGCACCGCGGCCGTGGTGATGCCGTCGCCGGCGCCGTTCACCGAACTTGACGCAGGTACAAACCCCTGCATGCCCGGCAAATTCTGAAGAAGATCTGTCGCGGAGGTAAATCCGGTCTTCGCGATCTCCTCCGAGCTCAATATCGTGACCGGCAAGGAGGATGAGTCGAGTTTCTGTGCAATGCTCGAACCTGTGACGACTATTTCCTGCAGCTCGGCTGTAGGTGCCGCTGTTGCGGTGTCGGTGTCCGCCGCCATCACTTGCCCGCCTAACCCCACAAGGCATGCGCTGGCAATGAATGCGCCGATAGACCGCGCAAACCCGAGTCGCTTCCCCATTCTCATTGTAGTTCCCCTTGAACGTGACCTATATGCGGCGGCGTGCTTGCAGGCGCGAAGACTCCCGTTGTGTTATCGCGACATAGAAAGGCGAGCGAACGCCGCTCTGATGCGGCGGACGATAGTCGCTGCCATCCGATGCGGATAAAAAATGGTATGAGCGCGGCTGCCATCGTGATGAAGATGGTTGGCGAACTTCGAAAGTCCGCCGGAGTGCGTACGCGGTACATCAGTGCGCGCGTGGTCGCTAACTGCGCGCCGTTTCTATACCTTCAGAGGTGGAGTGCGTAAGCGCAACGGACCCGAGTTGACTTATTGGACCGAGCGCCATTCCAAAATTTGGCGATGAACGGGACTAAATCCGCGACGAAGCGGACCGACGCGAGATTCGTAGAGCTTACGTGGTATACGGCGCGGTACACTATATTCCGATGACATTCCGAGGCGACTTCATGACCATCAGAGGCTCGGATTACGCTGAGCTGCCCGCCCCGAATCGTCCATCCATTACTTTGGGCTCGGGCAGAGAGGTTTCCAAGGCCAGCCTGTTCAACGTGCTTCAGGCCGGTGGATGGGCCGCCGCATTCGTGGTCTGCTCGCTTGCAGCGGAGCAAAGATTTGGCCTATGGCCGGCGCTGCTCGATACGTTGATTTGGGCAATTTGCGGATTTCTTATCACACTCGGTATACGTCATCTCTACCGACGATCACGTCGGCTGCACCACTCATACGTAGTGATCGCTACCATTGCGCTGACCTTGAGCGTGCTGCTCGCGCCCCTGTGGTATTTCATGGAGCAAATCTCCTTACGTATGACGCTGACTGGGCTGCTGCATTTGGATTCGTTGCGATCGTTATTTTCCGCGTATGCAGTAAGAACGGCGCGTGATCCACTGTTTTTTTCCATCTACCTATGGCCCTTTTACTCCATCATCCTCTTTACCTGGGCATCCCTCTATTTTGGCGTCAACGCGATCCTTGAGCTCGAATCAGAGCGCGCCAATGTCGTCAATGCACTCAAACTGGCCGACACGGCTCGCCTTCGTGCCCTGCAGTCGAATTTGAACCCGCACTTTCTGTTCAACGCGCTGAACGGTATTGCGACCCTGGTCCGGGAGAGAGACTCCGTGACTGCTGCAGCTATGGTTGATGCCCTGGGCACCTTTCTCAGGTCGACGCTACAGCGTTTGGATACTCCTGAACTTCGCGTTGCAGAGGAAATCGAGCTTATTGAGCAGTACTTGCGCATTCAGCGTTACCGGTTTGGAACGCGTCTGCACGCGGTGGTCGAGGTCAAGCGAGAAGCGCTCGGTGCCCTCATCCCAACCCTCATTCTTCAACCACTTGTCGAAAATGCGGTACGTTATAGTGTGCTGCCGCGCGACGCCGGCGGCTCCCTATGGGTGTCGGTGCGCAAGGAACACGCGGTTTTGGTTGTGTCGGTGGAGGACGATGGCCCCGGACTCAATGGGGGCACGCTAAATGCCTTCGGCATGGGCCTACAAAACTCCTCCGAACGGCTGAATGCATTGTATGGTGCCGCCGCAAGCCTGACGATCGGTGGCAGAACTGACGGCACTGGGTGCGCGGTCGTTATCAGACTCCCCTTTCGGCTAGCGCCTGTCATGCAACCCTCTGCCAGGGCAATCGAGGCAGCACAAACGTGAAGATTCGCACGGTAATAGCTGATGACGAGGAGCTTGCGCGACGTGGCCTCAGGGCACTTTCGCGGCGGTGCGAGGATTTGGAACTTATCTGCGAGTGCCGCAACGGGCGGGAAGCCGTGGACGCGATTCACCGGCATCGGCCGGACTTGGTGTTCCTGGACGTTCAGATGCCGGGAAAGACGGGGTTCGATGTCATAAGTGCCATTGCAGACGCCCAACGCCCGCATGTTGTATTTGTGACCGCTTACGACAACTTCGCGCTGCGGGCTTTCGAAGTGCACGCGCTGGATTATCTCCTAAAGCCCGTGAACGAAGAGCGCTTCGATGCGGCACTGGCACGCGTACGGGAGGCGATGTCGCACGCTACGGACAATGCGATTGTGCAGCGCGTTCGACAGGTGGCCGCGGATCTGCAGATACCCACTTCACCATCGATGATGTCGGCTGTCGATCGCCTTCCGATCAAGGCAAACGGGCGAATAATCCTGATTCGCTTGGCTGACATCGACTGGATCGAGGCGGACCGAGACTATGTATCGGTGCATGTGGGGGCCAAGACCTGGCTGATGCGCGAAACCATCGCCGCCGTGGAACTTCGACTGGCGCTATCCGGATTTGTGAGAATTCACCGCTCCGCCCTGGTGAATGCCGAACGGGTCAAAGAACTTCGGGCACGGGACAAAGGCGAATATACCGTGGTTCTCAATGACGGCACGGAACTTAAACTGACCAGAAACTACCGAGCGTCTGTTGAACGACTGGTCGGCGCGAACCTCTGAGCCGTCGGACCGCGCCGACCCGAGCCGGTAAGTTTGGACGCCCTCCATACCCGCTTTATCGTGCTTCTAGTCCGCAATGTCGCAAAGCGATGCAAGCCCTCGATTCCCGGTCGTACACTCGCGCCTTGTGTTGCGGGAGAGGCGTTGGAGGGCGGGTAGCGCAAGGGAGAAGAATCTTGAAGAAGAGAGCAATGTCGCGCCGGACGATTCTCGAGACGGGCGTGTGCGCACTGGCTGCCGCGGCTGGCGTCCCGCAAATCGCGGGTGCGCACGCGGAGACCGGACTAAGCCCGAAAAGCGACGAGACTATTCGCAAATGGTATGCGGCATGGGAGAAAAAGGACTGGCACCCGGTCGACATCCTGTTGGCGGACGACTTCACATTTACGAGCGCAGCCGGTGACGACCACATTAGTAAGGGCGCTTTCAAAGCGCAATGCTGGGAGTCACAGATTGATTTTATCGATCGGTTTGACTTGCAGCGGGTATTTGGAAGCGGCAACGAGGCGTTCGTGATGTACGTTTGTCGGACGAAAAACAGCAAGACATTCCGCAACGTGGAATATTTCCGGCTTCGAGATGACAAGGTGGAGGCCATCGAGTGTTACTTCGGTGCGAAATCGAGTTATCCATCTTCGGTGAGCACCGGGTAGGTCTAACGTCCGAGAGCGCACGTGAAAATATTGATAGTGGAGGACCAAGCCCATGCGCGAGATAGTCTGATTGGGCTATGTGAATGCAGGGACGATATACGAGTAGTTGGCGCAACCGCCTGCGGCAAGGCGGCTATCGACGCGGCGGGCACGCTCAACCCGGACATTGTGCTCCTGGATGCGGAACTGCCGGACATGTCCGGCTTCGACCTCTTGCGCACGGTGGCGGGGGACACCTGTCCTTTAGGCATCATGGTTTCCAATGGCGCCGATCATGCGACACGGGCCTTCGAAGAGGGCGCTTTTGACTACCTTGTGATGCCCGTGGCTGCACAGCGATTCGACCGGGCACTGACTCGCGCCCGTTATCGACTCGATTACGGGGTATCCCGGAGCGGTCGCTTTTCTTCGGTCTCCGATCCACCACGGTTTGTGGTGGGTGAGCGACAGCGGAGGCTATATCCACTCGATCCCAAATCGATCGACTACATCGAGGCGGACGGCAACTACGTAACCCTGCGTGTCGGCCAGGTGGAATACCTCAGCCGAGATTCGATCAAAAATCTATCCTCGCAGCTTGCGGAACTGGGCTTTGTGCGCATTACGCGGTCGTTGCTGGTGAATGCAGCCGCGGTGTTATATGCGGAACGTGCGGGTCATGGAATCTTCGCACTGACGCTGACTTCCAGTGCTTGCCTGCACTCGAGCGCTGCTTACCGCGATTCGATTTTGCGCATTATCCCGCTGCCGGCCTTGTCGAAGCGCCATGGAAGTACTGCGTCTTAGGGAGATGGCCATCGATCTAAGATAGGGATGGCTTTATCACGATGGCGGCTCGATTCATCCCAAAGTGGTTCCGCCCATTGACGGCACTGCTATTTTCGCAGGATGAGATTGGCTGATCGTATCGCACAATGTCGAACTCCGTTCATCGTCGAGAACACGAAGGATGGATCTCTCACGCATTTGAATGGTGCGGCCGCATTCTCCAAAAACATCGCCGGTTGCGCGACGCGATATGTCCTGACCGATGAGCTGACGCGTTTATGCACAGCGCTCGCTTATTCGAAAGGAGCGAGCACACTCGCCTGTGCAGACCTGTTGCACGTGCCGGCAGAGCGCGTATGGGTCGAATGGACCGAAGCTCCCTGGCGAAACGAGCTTACAGTGTACGGCTTCAAAACTCCTGCGGACCCGGCCATCTCGGGACGGCGGGGTGTCTTCATTCAATCCACTCCCCAAGGGCGCCGCGGCCTATTGAGAACGTTCTGGGCAGGCGGCGAGTCGGAATTGCATGTGCTTTCCAGCAGTATGGAAGCTTACTTCGATTTTGATGCACGGGAAGGCGAGGATCCTGAAGTATTCGGCGGCAAGCAGCGATCTTCAATTTGCGTATCGGATAATGCTCTCGGGGGTGCGGATATTTTGCGGCGCTGCTTTCGATTCCGTTTCGAGCGCTCCTGGCAAGATTACTACGAGAGGGCACCGTTGACGTCTGCACAAGCCACTGCCCTTACTCATCACGCGCTCGGGACGATCGCGATCGATATACCTGTATTGTTGGCATTCTTTTTGCTCCTTGCGACTCGTCCTGGGCTGCCGCGTCGACCTCTGATGCTCGAGCGTCTCAACAAAGCACGGGCAAGGTCCGGAAAAGCGACGCTTTTGGAACAGATCGAAGTCTCGGCTCCTCTTCTGCCGGAGTACAAATCCGGCGGGAGTGGCGGTTCGGAGGCATCTCGGCGATCGCGCAGGCTTCATCATGTGCGAGGCCATCTTGTGCGGCGTGGCAGTAAGCTTTTCTGGCGAGTGCCGCACCTGCGCGGCAGTGCGCGGGCCGGATCCATTCGCACCCGCACGGTCACCTGGCAGTTCGATCCATCGTTTTCCTCAAGATTGCCTCACGGAGAGAATTTCGGAGGTTTAACTCCCTAAAATTGAGCCGTTGGGCGTCTTAGAGATCTTGTCTAAAAGGTCATCTTCATCGCGGACCCCGTCGAGAATTGCCCGGCATTCCTTGTCCACCAGATACAACCGGGCAAATAGCAATTCCGTATTCTTGATGAGCGCGGAGACAATTGTCAGATACTCCGCGAGGTCCGCGGCTGTTAACGAGACGAGGTCGGGTGCTAAAACGACCTGTCCCATCGAAAGATTACCCGAGGAATTCACAAATCGTTCGTTAAAAGCTTCCAACGCGAAAAGTCTCTCAAACCAATGATCCCTTACTGTCCAAGCCAATTCGCGTGCAAGCGCAACTCGATTATAGATGCGAATGCGGTTCCCCGGGAGCAGTGCAACCGTCCCATTTTCTTTGGCGGCCTCATATGGAGCGAGACTGGGAAACGTGGGGAAGGCCGCCATTCGTTCATCGTTGGCAGCAGGCGCAGCCGCGGATGGTTGTCCATGGAGCCGTGCGCTGATCGCCGTCCTGAGCTCCAGGAGGTAGGCATGCTGGGCCTTCAGTTGCTTGAAGGTTCTTTCATTGCGTCTCAAGTTGGTTTCGAAAACGTCTCGCATCTGGTCTTCAAGTTGCTCTCGCTGGTGTCGATGATGGAAGGCCTCGACGGATTGCTCGAGCCCGACGGCAATGAGAAGGCCTATCGTGATAGTTGCAATGTGTATGAGGAAATCTTTCCAGGTATGGATCGACAGGTGAGGCGCGTGAACTTCGAGCATCGCTGTCGAGATCTCCGGGGTGGAAGGAACTCCCACATTTTGTGGGACCGCGGCTTCGGAAGCCGTTGGAGGCAAAGAAGATTCGCTTGATCGGTTGATCGAGGGGTCACGTGGATTATCCTTCGACCGTCCTTGTTCCACTTGGCTCCGCCCTACGTGGTTCGTTCACCTCGATCATTGCCGATGCTCTGCGAATGAGCAAGAGGCACTGATTTGATCGGAGCGAGGCTCCTGGCGTTAGCCTCCTCAGTCTCGCGCGCGGATCGCGAGGCTCTGCGTGGCCCTGCCGATAAGACCATGAACGTCGTAGAGCGTCGATTCAGCGAGGCCACAGCCATTGGGTCCGAGACAGGTTCGCGCATCAAGACAGATCCATTCGCCCACAGGCTTGCGCAGCAGATTGATAGTGAGGTCCAAATTGACGAAGCTGTAGCGGGCCAAATCAAGAATAGCGCTGATTCCATTGCCCGAATCAGCGGCGACAGCAACGCGCTGATACGCGCTCGGTTCCTCGCTGTCCAATAATGGATGGCGCAAGCGGAACCAGATTGCACAGGGGCCCGCGAAGAGGAGGCCACGTGCGACCCGCGTCTCCACCAGATCGGCATACCCCACCTGCTGGCCGGCGAACGGGAAGAGGGCGGCCGGCGAATCGTCTGGCTCTCGCGGGGCGCGCGGTAGTGGGTGGCCGGCCAGGCCGTCGGGCAGCTTCATGTCGTGCTCACGTTGGGCCAGTGCCGTGACGTTTGCCACCTCTTTGTCATCCACGATGAGCCGAGCAGAAAAATGGCCCGAATTGCGCCCCACGTAGTGGGTGCTGACCTCGACACTGAGGTCGCGGATCGGCACAGGGCGCAGCAAGTTGGCCGTGAGTCGCGAGAGAAAGTTAAGCCCGACGTTGAGCGCTGCATTTTCGATGGCCCGGCACATGAGCGCGATCGGTGGACCGGCGTGCTGATGGTCCGGGTGCCACGGGCCGCGCGTCAACGAGCTTGGACGATAGGACGCACCCTCCAACGTCACATAAGCACTGCGAGGCATCAATTCAGTGGGTTTGTTCGTCACTTAAGTTCCCGGCCTGAACGCAAATCATACATGGCATAACAGGAATTGCGCGGGTGGTACCCGAGACGGCGGCCCAATAGCGGACATTGGTGTAAGACCTTGGATCTCGGATCCGATGCGGTTCGCGAGTTTCGCGTTTCTACAGCCTCATCATAGGGCTTAACTGGTAAACTTAGAGATCACCGCGGCGATGGGACAACGAGATCGAGCAATTGACTGGGTTCGTTTACTGACCACGGGAGAAAGCATCATCACACGGCCGGTCCTGGTAATAGCCGCCATTACAGGGTTTTTGTTGAGCGCGATGGTGGGAGCTTCCGAGAGAGGGGACACTTCTTCCGGTAATCTCGAGACGTCATCGTCGCCGGTCATCGCCGCGCCACTAATCACACCGGACGCCGCCGCAGCAGATGCTCAGTCTGCGGCATCGCGTGAGTTTTCGGTGCTGGACGGCCTGCTGAGCGGCGCTAGTCCATTTAAGGAATCGGCACGGCATATGGCCCTCAGCCACGGCCTGGCGGACTTTAGCGACAGGACTCTTGGACCCTTCTCCGACATCGCATCCCGCACCGCCGACGCACTGTACGAGGCCGTGCTGCCGAGTTCTCGATCCGGGACTCTGCACTGGCCGCTGGTAGCGCTGACGTTGGTCATCGCGCTCGCGTTATTTTTCATGCGTGCCGGCCGAGGCGCCAGGGGTGCCGACGGTCGCGAACGGGCGATGCGCCTCGGCGAGTACCTGTTGCCGCGGGAGATCTATACCCACCCGTCGGCGCGGGTCGATATCGGTCTTTACCTTCTGGACCGGGCTCTGACGCCTCTGTGGCTTGTGCTCGGGGTCGGCTTGGTCGCACCTTACGTCGAGCGATCGACGTTACTCGCGGCACAGGATGTCTTCGGTCCGAGTCCTGCCGTGACGATGACACTTGGCTGGCAGCTCGTCTACGGATTCGTGACGTTGCTGGTCGCCGACATGATTTTTTATTTCACACACCTGTTCGGGCATCGCACGCGAATCGGTTGGGCATTTCACAAGGTACACCATTCGGCGGCGGTGCTCACTCCGCTCACGCGCTACCGTGAGCACTTCGTCGAGGGCATCTTGTACGGCGCCGGTGCTGCCGCAGGCCTGGGTCTTTGTGGCGGAGTATTCGCCTACATCATTCGTGGGCCGATCACCCAAGTCACCGTGATGAACCTCGGGATATTCGTCTTCTTATTTGCGATCAACGGAAACTTTCGTCACTATCACGTCTCATTCCGATACCCGCCTTGGCTCGAATGCTGGTTGCAAAGCCCGGGCATGCATCACGTCCATCACAGCTACCTGCCGCATCACCAAGACAAGAATCTGGGACTGGTAACCAGTGTGTGGGACCGGCTCGTGGGTACGCTATACATCGGCAGCCCTTACGAGGAAACCCCTTGGGGCCTCGGGCCCGACGAGCAGGCGCATTATTCGACCTTTACGCAGAATGTCTTCGGTCCCTTCCGCGATGTCTATGTACTCCTCACTGGCCGAAGGACGGTAAGTCAGAAGACATGAATGAGAATGGCCACCAATTCTGCGGAAGATGCCATCGGGAGATCGGATGGCAAGACAGACCGATTGCTGCCGCTCGCGACCGGCTGTCTGCGCCGCCGAAACTTAAAGAACTTCGCTACCGACAATACGGGTCATTCGCCATGCATTCATGCCACGAATTTTCATGGTAGTAGCGATTGTGTTCGCGATCATAGTAGCCCTCGCGATAACCTTCTTCGCGCGCCGCACTGCTGCCCTCGTGAACGACGCATCCCGAGCTTAGCGCCACCAAGCTGGCCAGGACAGCGTGACAAAGAATCGTGTGTTTTCCAGTCATGTGGGAATCTCCGTGTCGATGTTGCAATGTAGACCGAAGCGTGTGACTCGAAATAGCTGATCTTTCCGCTAGTTCGTGTCAGGGTTGCGCCTACAGTGGCGCAGAAGCGCAGCAGCTGAGTTCCTAACTGTCGGCACCTTGAAAAGTAGTGACAAAGGGCTAGGTGCGGACAATGAGCGGTCAGTGCTGGCACTGGAATTGTCGCCAGTTAGCTACCGTTGGACTCTCTCTGTAGACTGAACGAATCCGCCCTTGCGCGGTACCCGACACGCTACTCGGATTTGGAGGGCGAAGTGAAAGCAGTTCGATTGTACGAATACGGTGGCCCTGAAAATTTGAAATATGAGGACAATGTTCCCGAGCCAGTGTTGAACGACGACTCCGTGCTCGTGGAAACCTCGGCGACCAGCGTCAACCCCATTGATTGGAAAGTTCGATCGGGCGCGCGGCAAAAGGATTTTCCACTGAAGCTACCGGCCATTCTCGGGAGAGATGTGAGCGGTGTGGTCCGGGCCGTAGGGCGCAACATTCGCACCTTCAAGCCGGGTGATCGCGTGTTGGCCTTGGCCACGCAGACCTATGCTGAGCTTGTAGCGGTTGAAGGGTCCATCCTTGCCCATCTACCTGACGGGTTGAACCTGGTCGATTCCGCGGCTATACCGCTCGTAGCGTTGACTGGTGATCAGCTCGTGCGGCTGGCGGCTCGGGCGCAGCCTGGCCAAACGCTTCTCGTGAGCGGGGCGTTGGGAAGCGTCGGGCGGGCCGCCGTGCACACCGCCAAGAAACTCGGCGTCAACGTGATTGCGGGCGTCCGCACTCGGCAGCTGGCGGAAGCGCGGGCGCTGGGTGTGTCGGATACGGTAGCCATTGACGACGATTCCGCGATTGCGGGGCTTGCGATGGTGGACGGCGTTGCCGATACGGTTGGGGGCGAAACGGCAGCGAAATTATTTGGCAGAGTGAAAAATGGCGGAAACTTCGGCTACGCCTCGGTATTTCCAGACGAGGTGTCCAAACTGAATCCGACGGTCACTGTTACCCGGGTATACGCTCGTCCCGATGCCTCGAAAGTCCGCGAGTTTGCCGATGACGTCCGAGACGGTAAATTCGTACTGCCAATCAGTCGCCGGATGCCCCTTCGCGATGCGGGCGAGGCGCAAGCATTGGCGCAAAGAGGTGGCTTAGGAAAGATCGTACTTGTGTGCCCGTAGGACCTCGGGGAGCGGATAAAAACGGACCTCAAGTTGCAGGACGAAGATACGTCGCGATAATTTGCCGCAACGCGGCCGCGTTTCTCCTAGCCCCAGCCCGGAAATGTTGCTTGACATGTGCAATCCCCCGTCTCGGTGCATAAGCCTGTGCACAACCTGCTTGTGATCACCTAATCGTCACCTGATTCAGTCGCTTACCTCGATGTGACGGTTTTTTGACCACTTATATGGAACCTGTGAACCCCACGGCGTGCTTTGTGTGGTCGACCGCCATCCCTTTTGACCATTCATTTCGATCAAGCGCAAAATCCTAGTTCCGCCATGGACCCCCACCAACTCCAGCGCTTCGTCGACGCGCAACGGCCCATCTACCCTCAAGTGCTGGCCGAACTGCATGCCGGCCAGAAGGAAAGCCACTGGATGTGGTTCATCTTCCCGCAACTTAAGGGACTCGGCACCAGCCCGACAGCGCAGAAATACGCCATCGACTCGCTCGATGAGGCAAAGGCCTATCTCGACCACCCGACACTTGGGCCGAGACTGCGCGAATGCACCCGCCTGGTAACGACGCTCGAGGGCCGTTCAGTGGAGGACATCTTCGGCTATCCCGACAATCTGAAATTCCATTCGTCGATGACACTCTTTGCGCATGCCACCACCGACGATCGCGATTTCACCGAAGCCCTGAGGAAATATTTCCATTCGGACTTCGACAGCAAGACGATGCAGCGATTGTGACCACGCCACGTGGCGTAAACTGACATCTCATCCACTCTCGGAGTTCGCCATGTCATTTTCACTCTACGCGGCCACCGTTCCATCGTACCGACAGATCTTGAGTGCCGTTGCCGCATTGCTCGACAAGGCAGAGACCTTCTGTTCCGAAAGAGGAATCGCTGCTCACGATATCATTCACGCTCGTCTCGCTGACGATATGCAGACTTTCGCTTATCAAGTGAAATCCACCGCAGTACACTCCCTCGGCGCAATCGAGGGAGTCCGGAAGGGGGTCTTTTCGCCCGACACCACCCCACCGCCGGAGACTTTCGCTGCGCTCAAGATGAGAATCGGTGAAACCCTGGCCGCTCTCGAGGCGATCAACCCATCCGAGGTCGATTCCTTCCTCGGTCGCGACATGCGCTTCGCGTTCGGAGATCGCCATCTGGATTACACGGCGGAGAACTTCCTGCTCTCGTTCTCCCAACCCAATTTCTACTTCCATGCGACCACGACCTACGACATTCTGCGCTGGAAAGGTTTCCCCATCGGCAAACGCGACTTCACGGGGAAGACCCGCACCAAGACATCCGCTTAACGTTCCCAGGCGGGGTCGGCAGCTTGAGATCAGTTCACTCAAACCACATTCAATTCGGGCGCAGGTGCGATCCTAATTGTGGTTGAAGCGGCATAATGTTCCAGGGGCACCTCCTGGTGACTCCCAAGATTCCGACCTAGCGCCGAAACGGGAAGAGCGCGCGCAATCGCTCGTCGCGCAAATAGAGTCCGCCCCACGTGATTAGCCCCAAGTACACCGCGAAGAGGATTGAGCTGAATAACGGAGCGTCAACCCGAATCTTGCTCGCCACCGCACCACCGTAAAACCCCGTCAGCAGAACCGCGCCCAGGAGGGCCGTCCGGGGGATGGCGTACAGAATGGTGCATAGCAAAGCAATGATCCCGATGGGCCGAATCGCGGCCACCGGATAGCCGATATGGGTGGTTGCATCGATCACGTGAGATTCGAGGGCCAACTTCCCGGCAGCGTCGAAGAGCATAAATAGGATCGTAATCCCGCTCAATGCCCGGCCGGCCCAAAGCGTCTTTCGGGCACCCACGCGGCTTTGGCCGCGAACCCCTGACGATGCCTTTAAATGTTCCGCCATGCGCTCGAGGCCCATGCTGATCATCGGACCAAAGCCCATCCTCGCGGTCAGGTCGCGCTCAGCGAAGGAATCGAACCGCGCCACCAGCATCCACTTTGTCTGAAGGCCATGTTCCTCGAGCGTAACGACATTCACTGATGTGGGGGGTGCGGGATTTCGGTGTGGATCCTTGATAGTTCTCCACACCAGACGTTCCGGCGCGACGACCTCTTCAAAGATGCTGTTGATCGTGAAGCGTGTTCCATCGGGGGCCTGCATCACGTGGTGCCATGCCCCGCCGACGCGCAGATCCATCTCGCAGACGGGATTGGTGAACCCGGGTCCGCCGTACCATTGAGCCACATGCTTGGGATCCGTAATGGCGGTCCACACGAGCGGGCGTGGCGCGTCGAAGAGACGCGTGATGATGATCTCCGGTCGATCCATCGAACTGATGTCTATCGTTGCAGTCATGGGGATTCCCTCGCGTGGAAAAAGAGCTCTTTAATTCGCGCGGACCTTGGCTTTGCGTTTTGGTTTCTGCATGACTTTGAGATGTTCGGCCAAGCTATCGAGACTCCTGTCCCAGAAACGTCGATAACCCTCGAGCCAGTCGAAGACATCCCGCAAGGGTCCGGCCTCGAGATGACGGGGTCGCCATTGAGCCTCCCGGCCACAGGAAATAAGACCCGCGGTTTCAAGCACTTTGAGGTGCTTGGAGACGGCCGCGAGGCTCATTTCATAGGGCTCAGCCAGTTCCTGCACGGTGGCATCGCCGGTGGCCAAGCGAGCCAAGATCCCACGGCGCGTCGGATCGGCAAGGGCGAATAGGGTTGAGCTGAGTCGATCTGAGGGCATATATAACCATAAGGTTGACAACCATTGGGTTAAATATAGCTCGATGGGACCTACGTTGGCAAGTGGATCAGCGTGTTTTTGATGATGAGTTACCGGTACCGGAAGTCGTCTGACTTAGGGGCTTCTCGCGGTTGCTTTCACGCGTTTCAACTTGGCGAGGTCGGCTCCCGGCGTATCATCCGCACCTACCCTCGACCTCAAATATTCCATCGCCCTTCCGACCTCCGTCGCCACGCTTTTGGCGAGACTTGGGAATTGGGCGCTGGCACCTGAGCCGGCCGCTGACTCCAGCTCGGCAGCCGCGGCGCTCGCCGCTGAGGCGCGCATATTCGCACTCGCGCCTTTGAGTGTATGTGCGGATTCGCGCAATGAGTCGGCATCGCCCGTGCGCAGCGCCATGGCTATTGCAGCAAGCTCCCGATCCCCCATCGTAATGAAGGCATCTATCAGATCGCACATGAATGCTTCATCGCTCTCCAACGATGCGAGCAGTGCTTGCCAGTCGACCGGATGTTTCGCGCTCTCGCAAACGGTGGGAGTGTCTTGAAGCGCGAGTGTCGAGCCCGTCGAGCTTGTGCCCGGCAGGAGACCCTGCAGACAAGCCTCGAGCTTGATGCGATCGATTGGCTTCGAGAGGTATTCATCCATCCCGGCCGCGCGGCATTTCTCCTCATCGCCCTTCATGGCATGTGCGGTGAGTGCAACGATCGGGATTCGGGATGCTCCAGCTTCCAGCCTGCGGATTTCCCGCGTCGCCTCATAGCCGTCCATTTGCGGCATCTGGCAGTCCATTAAAATGAGATCGAATTTTCCGCTCTGCCATGCCGCAACGGCCGCCCGCCCGTCCGCCACGACCTCCACGCGATGGTCGAGGTTCTCGAGGAGCCTCAAGGCCACTTTCTGATTGACGACGTTGTCCTCGGCCAGCAGGATTCGATTGGCGGTGCGGGCTCGTCGGGCGCGCAGCGCATGCCGTGTGACCATCGGCTGACTTCGCAGGTGCCAGGATTGCGCCGTGTTGGCTAACACCAGAATCAGGCACTCGGTCAGCTCGCGCTGGGTAACGGGCTTTAGGAGGTAACCAGCGAAGCCGATGTCGGCAAACAGCTGCCCTTCGCCGCGCTGCCCGGAGGAGGTGAGCAGGATCAGACGCGTCGATTTGATACTCTCTTCTCGGATGATGATCCGGCCGAGTTGCGCACCATCGCAATCGGGCATCAGATGATCGAGCAACGCAGCATCGTACGGGCGGCCGGCGGCGCTCGCCTGGCGCAGCAGAGCCAGCGCCTCATCCGCCGAGCTCGCGGAGACCGGATCGACGCCGCAGAGCACGAGTTGTCCCATGAGGACTTTGCGATTGGTGGCATTGTCATCCACCACCAGCACACGCTGCCCCCTGATCGAGACGATTCCCGAATGATCGCGTTGCGGGCTGGCGAGAACCGGGGTGAACACCGCCGTAAACCAAAAGAGTGACCCTACGCCTTCGACGCTCTCGACGCCGGTTTCCCCGCCCATGAGCTCGACCAAACGCCGCACGATGGATAGTCCTAAACCAGTACCGCCGAATCTGCGCGTCGTCGATGAGTCCACTTGCAGAAAGGGTGTGAATAGGCACGCCAGTCGATCGGCGGGGATCCCGATGCCGGTGTCGCGCACCTCGCACCGTACGCGTATGCCCGTTGCAAGAGTCTCAATGACTTTGATCTCGAGGGACACCTCGCCCTTCGATGTGAACTTGATGGCGTTGCCGGCGAGGTTTAGGAGAATTTGGCGAATGCGCCCTGCGTCGCCCTTGACGAGATCGGGAAGTTTTGCATCCACTTCGGCCGTGAGTTCGAGTCCTTTCGCGTGCGCTTGAACCGAGAGAAGCCGGGCGACGTCTTCAAAAGTGTCGCGCAAATCAACGTCCAGCTGTTCGAGCTCCAGCTTACCGGCCTCGACTTTCGAGAAATCCAGAATGTCATTGATGACGCCGAGTAGCGAGGCGCCGCTGTCGCGAATGGTTTCCGCATAGTCGCGCTGCAGTGCATCGAGCTTCGTATCGAGCAAGAGTTCGGTCATGCCAAGCACGCCATTCATCGGTGTGCGGATCTCGTGGCTCATGTTGGCAAGGAAGTCGCTCTTTGCACGGTTCGCAGATTCTGCAATGTCCTTCGCGCGCAGGGTCTCATGTGCCGCTAACTTAAGATCCTTAACATGACCGACCAGCTGGCTGCGCGATTCGGCCACACGCTCCACCATGCGATCAAATTCACGCGCCAAGACGGCTATCTCATCTTGACCTTTGAAATCGAGCCGCGTGGTGAAATCCTTCCCCTCGCCGATCCTGACCGCATGGCGGGTCACCAGAGCGAGCGGGCTCAGCACGACACGGTGGAGGATTACCATCAATAATATGACCATCAAGACCGCCGCAGCCAGCAGGTACCCCAACGCATAGCGCACTGCCGAATTACCCCGGCGAGTTATTTCACGCGGAATGTCGACGCGCAGCGACAAGATGGGGCGACCGTACAGATCGTTGAGGGTCTTGTAGACTTGCGTCACGGCGTCACTTTTGACCAGCGAAGGAGCAACATCAGCTCCGCGTAGCGGTACCATCACGACATTCGCTTGTGCGCGAGCGCCTATCTGTTGGATCTCCGCCGCCGACAACAATCGGCCGATCATGACCATGCCACGGCTCGGCCCACGCGCGTAACCATCCAGCACCGGCGCGGCCGCAACCATGAGAATCCCATGTTCTGTTTGCAAGAGACCTTGAGTGGGTCGAGCATCGCGTAGATTGGTGCGCCATGGGAAATCCTCTGCGAGCCGGCGCAGACGCGTAAGCTCGAGGTCGAGAGATTTCGCGGATGGCAGCTCGATCGTGTTGGACGCGAGAATATTGCCGTCGAGATCGATGAACAGCAGCGCGTTGAGGTTTAGCTGCTTCAAGCCTGATGGCGTCACTTGCTCGTCGATAAAAGCTTGATTGTGATCTTGGGCGAAGCGGTACGCATCGGTCCAATTTCCCCAGCTTCCTGCGGTCAGTGCCAGTTGGTCCAATGTCAGCTCCATCCCGTATTGGACGCGCCGCATCGCGATGCTTGCCTCCTTGCTCTCAAGCTCTGAAAAGCTCGGCATCAGCACGCCTTCGGCGACAATTATCTCGGCCACTCCAAGGATCGCGAATAGGGCCGCGATCAACGCTGTGACCTTCCATTTAACTGTCATGGGACGCAGCGGGCCGGGTGCTCGCGCTAGGCATAAATCACGTCCTGTGCTGAAAGAGGGAGCGACTGCTCAAATTGACAGTCCTGAGCTACTAGGTCGGCCGGCAAATGCTTTCCCTAAGCGCGGGAGTTGGAGGCTTGAACCTTATTGTTGGGATTTCAGAGTGCATTTGACATATTTACCGACCTTCCGCGATATCATGGCGGCGATCGTGCGGAAGAAGGCGGTATGCAGAGCGCGGAACGTCTGTGTGGAATCGTGGGGATTGTGGTGGTGGCGCTCGGCGCGGGAGCGGCACGCGCGGCCACGCAATCCGTATTCGGCGTGACGCCCGATGGCCAGGTCGTGAAGCAATACAAGTTGACCAATGCGCGTGGTACCGAAGCCATGGTCATCACGCTGGGCGCCACCCTTCGGTCCCTTGAAGTCCACGACCGGAATGGTAAAGCGACCGATGTGGTTTTGGGCTATGACACCTTGCAGGAATATCTCGACGGTGGATGGTACTTGGGCGCCACCGTTGGTCGTTACGCCAATCGAATCGCGAACGCCGAATTCGCAATCGACGGTAGTACCTATCGCCTGTCGGCGAACAACGGCGCCAATTCACTTCATGGTGGAGTAAGGGGGTTCAATCGAGCTGTCTGGGTGGCGGATGGCTCCGATAGCACCGCAGCGGACAGCGTTCGGCTGAAGTATGTCAGCCCGGACGGCGAGGAGGGTTATCCCGGACGGCTCACCGTCTGGGTCACTTATGCCTTGACGAACGCCAATGAGCTGAAGATCCGATACCAGGCGAATTCGTCGGCGACGACCATCGTCAACCTCACCAACCATTCCTATTTCAACCTCGGCGGCGCGGGTGACGGCGAGGTGCTCCAGGAGCGCCTAATGATAGCCGCGGATGCCTTTACCCCCGTGAATGGCGATCTGATTCCAACCGGGCAGATCCAGCCGGTCGCGGATACGGATTACGATTTCCGCGCACCCACCGAATTGGGCTCCCGTCTCGCAGCGGCCGGCGACCCCCGGGTGGTGGCCTCCCACGGTTTTGACCTCAACCTGGTGCTCCGAGGGCACGGCCCTCAATTACATTACGCCGCAACCCTGCAGGATCCCAAAACCGGCATCGAACTGAGATTGGATACGACCGAGCCGGGGCTGCAGTTGTTCACGCCGCATTTTCAGGACGCGATCCGGGGCAAGGGCGGAAAGGTCTACGCCGGGTCCGGCGCGATCTGCCTCGAACCGCAACACTTCCCCGATTCACCGCACAATCGGCAATTTCCCAGCACCGTGCTGAGACGCGGCGAAGTCTTCCGGTCCGAGTCCGTTTACCGTTTCAGGGCACTCGCTGAAGTGAACCACCACAACGGCCCGTGACCGAAGGCTTCCGCTGGCGGTGCGTTCCGTCTCGGCACATAATCGACCGTATGACCGCCAAAGCCACGTCAATCGACGTTGCGTACCTTGCGGGCGTCTCGCAGTCCACGGTGTCGCGTGCGTTGCGCGGCAGCCCGACCGTCAATGAAGAGACGCGCAAGCGGATCGAAGAAATTGCGCAAAGATTGAACTATACCGTCGATAAGAATGCATCCAATCTGCGCAGTCAGCGATCGAATACGATCGCTCTTCTGTTCTTCGAGGATCCAACCACCGACGACTCGCTCATCAATCCATTCTTCCTGTCCATGCTTGGATCCATTACTCGGGCCTGCAGCCAACGAGGCTACGACCTGCTGATCTCGTTTCAGGAACCATCGGGCAATTGGCACGTTACGTACGAAGATAGCAAGAAAGCCGATGGCATCATCCTGTTGGGTTATGGGGACTATGTTGAGTACCGGTCGCGGTTGGAGCAGCTGGTTACGCAAGGTACTCACTTCGTGCGATGGGGCCCCGTGATGGAAGGGCAACCGGGCATCTCGGTCGGCAGCGACAATTTCAATGGCGGATACGATGCCGCAAAATACCTGCTGGACCATGGCCGCCGCCGCCTCGCATTTCTCGGCGGTGCATCTAACCACTATCCGGAATTTCTCGAGCGGTTCCGCGGCTATGCCGCCGCGATCCAGGAGTCCGGAGCGCTTCTCCTGCCGCAATTGCGAGTCGACGCAATTAGCACCGAAGAGTCCGGCTACCGGGCGGCGTGTGAACTGCTGTGCCGCAAGGAGCACTTCGACGCGATATTTGCCGCATCGGACCTCATCGCATTGGGGGCGATGCATGCGCTACGAGATCAAGAGGTGAGCATTCCTGAAGAAGCTGCGGTCATCGGTTTCGACGACATACCTTCCGCCGGCCTCGCGAATCCGCCGCTGACGACCGTTATGCAGGATACCCGCCGCGCGGGAGAAGCCCTGGTCGAGACCCTGCTGAAATTGATCGACGGCGAACCGGCAACGTCCACGGTATTACCCGCGCGCTTGGTGGTTCGACAATCGTGCGGGCCGCTTAACTAGGAGTCTCAATTCTGGCGGGTTCGGCAACACGCAGAACCAAAGCACCGGAAATGAGAAAACTCACGCCCCCAATGGCAAGCGCATAGATGGGCGCGCCGCCGAACACCCATTTCAACAACAGTCCGAGGAGGCTCGCCGCTACCAACTGCGGAATGACGATATAGAAGTTGAATATCCCCATGTACAACCCCATTTTTTGCGCCGGCAAACTGTCCGACAGCAACACGTAGGGTAACGACACGATGGATGCCCATGCGACGCCCACCCCGGCCATCGACGCCAGAAGCCAGTAGGGGTTGCGGATCACGAGGAAGGACAGGAGCGCGGCGCCGCCGATCCAAACATTGATCAAGTGACTGAACCTCAGGCCGACCCGATTCACCAGCATCGGTATGAATATGGCGGCGACGGCAGCGCACCCATTATAGGTGGCGAACAGTACGCCGACCCAATTTGCGCCCTCGTTGAATGCGTCCGAACGCGGATCGCTCGAACCGAAATGCACCTGCGCGACGGCGGCCGTCGTGTAGATCCACATGGCGAATAGCCCGAGCCACGAAAAGAACTGGACCGGCGCAAGGCGCCGCATGGTGTCGGGCATTGCCTCGAGATCACGCATCACCGTGCCGAACGCGCCCGATCCTTGGGTGAAACCGTGCGTCAGCAATGCAAGCCCCCACAAGAGCGCGCCGGCGCAAATCAAGTACATCTGCCGGTCGAGTTCGAGACCCCAGATGATGCCGACCCCTAGTAGTCCGCCGGCGCTCCACAGCGCCCCGCGTTGCAAGCCCGAAGCACCGACGGCATGCTGCGAAAGAGCCCCTGCAGGAACGGCGTCGCTGAAGGCTTGCAATTCCTCCGGAGGGTATTCCCGGGTGCGCAGCACGGTCCAGAAGATGGCAAGCAGCAGCACCACCGCCCCGGCGTCGAAGGCATTACGCACGGTGACTGGGATCATGGCCTGTCCGTCCGCGGCAGCCCCGCTGTTATTGAATCCGACTTGCGCCATGATCCACGGCAGCGCACTCGCGACGACCGCACCTATTCCAATGAAGAAGCCTTGCATGGCGTAACCCAATGGACGCTGCGCGGGCGCCAGCTGGTCGCCGACGAAGGCCCGGAACGGCTCCATCGACACATTGATCGACGCATCCAACACCCACAACAACGCAGCCGCGAACCATAATGTCGGCGCGCGCGGCATGAGCCAAAGAGCGCTCGCGGCCAACACGGCGCCGATGGCAAAGTACGGCTTGCGCCGGCCGAGCCGCGTCCAAGTTCGATCGGAGAGATAGCCAATCACCGGTTGGACCAGCAGCCCAGTCAGAGGCGCCGCGATCCACATGATGGGGATTTGATCCAAATCGGCGCCCAAGGACTGGAAAATCCGGCTGACGTTGGCGTTTTGCAATGCGAATGCAAACTGCAATCCCAAAAATCCGAAGCACATGTTCCAGATCTGCACGAATGTCAGCGCAGGTTTAGCCAGCCTCGTCCCGCCGGCGGGGCGGCTCAAGCCAGTCACGGTCAGATCTGTATAGCTTTCCACCACGTTCCTCGTGCTGGGTCCGTAGATCACATAGTAGTCGATCGGGCCGCCCGAGGAACCAAACAGCAGCGACTCCGGATCTTCGAATGGTCAGGGCGGGCGACATCGGGCGATCAGGCCAGAGAGGGGCGGAAAACCCCACTCTTCAGCCCCACCCACGGAATCAACGATCTGCCACTCGCGATCCGTGTCGGGTCGCCAACTGCGCTCCGCCAATTCCAGGTTGAATACGCACAGAAGCCGGTCCCCGGGCGAACAGCGCTCGAACACCAGAAGATCAGTCGGCGCGTCGATGAATCGCAGCGAGCCCGCGCGCAGGGCGGCGCTGCTACGGCGCAGCCCGATCAGACGACGCGTGAGCGCGAGTTGAGAACTGGGGTCATGCTGCTGGCGATCCACGGCGAGTGCAAAGTGCTCCGGGCACACGGGAAGCCATGGTGCCACCGTCGAAAATCCGGCATACGCCGCCGAAGACTGCCAGGGCATGGGCGTGCGCGCACCGTCGCGTCCGAGGGTGGAAGGCCAGTTCGCGATCGCCTCCGGATCCCTCAGATCCTCGAAACCGATGTGGGCCTGCGGTAATCCCAACTCTTCCCCTTGATACAGGAAAATATTGCCCCGCAGACAGGTCAGCAGCAGCATGGCGAGTTGGGAATATGCGGCGCGATGCTGAGGCGTCGACCAGCGCGACACCGCTCGCGGCGCATCGTGGTTCGAAAATGCCCAACTGGGCCAGCCCATGCCTTCCCCCTCCGGCCACGCGCCGAGCGCCGTGCGAATCAGTTCCGGGGTCAACCGGTTCGCGTAAAGGAAGTTGAACCCATACGCGGTATGAAAGCGCGCGTTGCCGGAGGTCAACCGTTGCATCTCCGCTTCGCTGCCTTCGCCGCCGACCTCCGCCACGGTGAATCGGCCGCCATACTCATCGGCGACCCTTCTGATCCGCTCGATGAAACGCGGCAAATCCGGATGCGACTTGTTGTAGAGGGACTCCTGAAAATCGACCGGCCGCGTACGCGGCCGTTGTCGCGTCAGCGCGGGAGGGTTGTCGCGCAGCAGGACGTCGTGCAATGCGAAGTTGACCGCGTCGAGTCGAAACCCGTCTACGCCTCTCTTGAACCAAAACCGCGCACAATCGAGCAAGGCATCTTGAACCTCAGGGTTGTGGACATTCAGATCCGGCTGCTCGATCAGAAAATTATGCATGTAGTATTGGCCACGTCGCGCATTCCAGGTCCATGCGGAACCGCCAAAGACCGATTGCCAATTGGTGGGCGGTGAACCGTCGACCTTTGGGTCGGCCCATACATACCAATTGGCGCGGGCGTTGATTCGGTCGGCGCGGCTCTGCCGGAACCACGAATGTTGATCCGACGTATGCGAATACACCTGATCGATGATGACTTTCAGCCCATGCCGATGTGCCGCTTCGAGCAAACGATCGAAGTCCTGCAAGGTGCCGAAGATGGGATCGACATCGCAGTAGTCGGCGATGTCGTAGCCAAAGTCCTTCATCGGCGATGTGAAAAATGGCGACAGCCAGACCGCATCGACACCGAGCGATGCCACATAGTCCAGGCTCGCGGTGATGCCGGGCAAGTCGCCGATGCCATCACCGTTGGAATCCCGAAAACTGCGCGGATAGATTTGATAGATCGCGGCGCCGTGCCACCAAGGGAGCTCGCGCAGCGTCCCGAGGCGCGGTTCCGCGGACGGCGTCATGGAGCCGCCGACGCGCAAATCAAATAGTCGAGCGCGGGAACTCGCACCCGGTAGCTGCCGGGCGCGGATTGAGCCGGGGCGCAGCTGCCGCGCAGACTGCGAAAGCGCCGTGAGTGCGGGTCGACTTCCACCTGGGCGTCGATGGCTTGCAGCGAGGTGTTGAACGCGATGAGGATTTCGGTGCTGTTCTGCGGATCCAGCCGCGACACCGCGAATATTCCCGGCGTGCGCGCGTAGGACCGGACCACCTGCTCACCCTCGCGTAGCGCAGCGTTGGCGCGGCGAAGCATCGCCAGCATGGAAATGGCCTGGTAGAGCGGGTGATCGGTGCGGAAACGGCTTTGCGCGTTCCCGGCCGACGCGCCGATCAGCCGTTCGGCGTTGTAGGTCGCGGTCTTGCTAGCAAACATATCCTCGCGAGCATCCTGATCACCGCCGGTGCCCGCGAAACCTTGCTCGTCGCCGTAGTAGATGACGGGAACACCGCGCAATGTCATGAGCATGGCGTAGCCGAGGGTCACGCGCCGCAAGACCTCATCGTCGGTGGCGCGGGGTTTTGCCTGGCGGACGAAATAGCCGAAGCGGCCCCTGTCGTGATTGCTGATGAAGGTGGGCAGCTGCCGCGCACCCGCCGCGCCACCCTCGTAGAGGGCGTCGTCGGCGAACAGTTCCGCGAGACGCTCGGTGCCGACGGATCCCGCCACGGTCTCCTGCACGGCCAAGGCAAATCCGAAATCGAGGACCGCCGGCAACCCGTCGACGCGAGTATGCCGCGCGAGTTGCGCCGGGTTGAATTCGTCCGTAAACACTTCGCCGAAAATGTGAAAATGAGGGATTCCCTTGGCCGCGGCGCGGGCGCGCATCGCGGGTACGAAGCGCTGCCAGAATTCGGGATTGACGTGTTGAGCGGTATCAATGCGAAAACCGTCGATGCCGTACTGGTCGATCCAATTGCCGAAAATCTCGATGAAGCCGCGCACCACGCGCGGATTTTCGGTCATGACATCGTCGAGGCCGCCGAAGTCCCCCATGGTCGAGCTCTCGCCGTGAAACGTCGAGTCGCCCCGGTTGTGATAGTAGATCGGATCGTTCAGCCATTCGGGAACCTTGACGTGCTCCTGCCCCGCCGGCACGAACGGCGTATAGGCATAGTCGGGGCGCGTGAGTTTCGCGAAGTTCTCCTCCGTTTGGTAGGGCGCGGCATCGCCGAGGAATCCTCGGTTGATCTCCTCGCCCGAGACTCCGCCGCGCCGCGTGTAGGGGTAGTCCGCACGCGAGCGGTACGGACAGGCGTGCATCGGGCATTCTCGGTAGTTGATGACGTCCGCCGTGTGATTGACCACGATATCCAGGTACAACTTCATTCCGCGGTTATGAACGGCCTCCGCGAGGGCGTGCATATCCGCGTCGGTGCCGAAATGCGGATCGACGTGCGTAAAATCGGTGATCCAGTAGCCGTGATAGCCGGCGGACTCGTGGCCCGGCGCTCCCTGCACCGCTCTATTCTTGAAGATTGGGGCGAGCCATACCGCGGTCGCGCCGAGCGCCTGAATGTAGTCGAGACGCGAAAGGAGGCCCTTTAAATCTCCGCCGTGATAGAAGCCTTTGGCCGTAGGATCGAATCCCGTGATCAGCCGTCCGCCCTCGAGACCGCCGCGGTCATTGGACGTATCGCCATTCTCGAAGCGGTCGGGCAAGAGGAAGTAAATGATCTCATCCTCGGGCGGCCTGCTGCGGAAATCCTGCGCAGGCTCTGCCGCGCTTCGCGCCGCAAAACTCAACGCCAGCAGCGGCGCCGCGAGAATGACAGGCATACATTTCGCCGTACAGCTCACGTTGGCTCTCCTGACCGCCGCGAAAAACCCGCCGGGCGGCCCCGGCGGGAATGAGCGCTGAAGCGTTGAGGCTAGAGCTTGTACCTGGCGCCTAGGAAGTACACGCGACCGTAAGTTTCATAATCTCGCACCCGCGCTTGGACGCCGACGTAGTCGATGAACGGCGTGTTGGTCAGGTTGTCGATCTGGAAAACCACCCCAAGGCCTTTCAGCGGGCCGCTTTGAAAGTCGTAACCGGTCTGAAAGTCGGTGATCTGTTCGTGCCGCACGTACTCGAGCGCCCGGTCGCCGGCGAAGTCCGTGATTTCCCCGACGTAGTTCGAACGATAGCGCGTGGCGACGCGCGCCGAGAAGCCGTACTTCTCGAAATACCCCGTCACTTGCCAGACGGTCTTCGATAGCCCGGGCAGCGTGATGTTCATGGCCGAGCTGCCCGCAATCATTCCCGGAATGGCAATCCCGCTCTCGGTCTGGGAGATGCTGCCGTTCATGCCGAAGCCGTTCAACGCGTCGAGGAACAAATCGAACGGCAGGTTCATGGCGAATTCCACGCCGTCGACTCGGCCGCCGGCGCCGTTCTGGGGCTGGCTGCAAGTGCCGTTCAGGATGGGCGTCACGCCCGGCGGGAAGTACCCGGGGGGAATATTGCTGATGTAGGACGCCAGATTGCACTCGGAATTGAGCGTGTAAATGTAGCTCGTGAGCTTCTTGTAGAAGGCGGACACCGTGAAGGAGGCCTTGTTTTCAAAGTATTTTTCGTAGGCCACGTCAAAGGCGTTCGCCCGCCACGGATCGAGCCGCGGATTTCCGCCGGTCAAAGTGGGAATGCTGTTGTTCGTCGTGCCGATGCCGAAATCCTCATAGGCGCCGAGCTGATCCATGCGGGCTCGGGCGAGTTCGCGCGCAAGGCCCACGCGCACCATCTGCGTCTGCGGAAGCTCGAACACGAAGTTCAACTCCGGCAAGACGTCGTTGTACGTCTTGCCTCCTTCGATCGGCCGCGGTCCTCCCGCGCCGCCATTGAGCGTGTTGTCCCAGTACTGTGCGGTCGAGCTCTGATCCGTATGAATGATCTGCAAGCCGATGTTGCCGCGCAACTTCACATCCGCGGACAGATCATGATCGAGGTTGCCCATGGCGTAGAGCGTGGTGACCTTTTCGGATACCGACCAGTTCTTGCCGACCAAACCGGAATTGTTGGTCGTGGGCAGAACCGGATCGAAGTAATTGCTGAGCACCGCGGGCACATTCCAGGCCAGGGAGGGGGCCGTGCCGGCGAAACCGAGATTCGCCGGAGGCAGCAGGTAAGGCTGCGCGATCTGATAAATCGGTGAACTGCTGAACCCGGCACAATACGTGGCGTCGCTCTGACCTGCATTGAATACCGTGCCTTTGGAATATAGACAGTTCTCAGGCTGTTGCTTGGTCTTGCTGCGATCGTCGTAGTTCGCGCCGCCCACCACGGCGCTGAACCAGCCGCCAAGCGTGTGCGAGGCATCGATTCGGGCCGACTTCAGTTCATCCACGACGTGCGGGAAGCGCGAGTAACCGGAGCCGTAAATGGTGGGCCCGACGGTTATCAAGGACGGATCGGTATACGGGTTCCCCACCTGAAACGTGGGCTGGGAGCCGTTCGGCAAGAAATACGTTCCGGTGTCCGTCACGTTGTTGCGGTACTGCGCCTGGGTCTCGTAGTCTTTTTCGTCGCGCGTCGCGCGCGAATAGGACAGATCCCCGCTCACGGTCCAATCGCCGCTGCTCCACTTGTTGTTCCAACCGGTCGCGAAGATCTGGTCCTTGGTGATGTACAGAAAGTTGCGCGCCAGCGGCACGATGTTGCCGACCGTGGCGCCGACGAGGCTGTTTCCGGAATAAACCGGATCGCTGAACATTGCCGTGCCGTTCGCCAAGCCGTTGTAGTTGCCGAGATTGGCCTCGAGGCTGCGCCGCTGGTTGTCTTCCTCCCGCTTGGTGTAGTACAGGTCGTACGTGCTGGTGAACGCATCGTTCGGTTTCCATTCGAGCGTCGCTAAGCTGCCATCGCGCTTGTCGAGTCCGGTGCTCGCCAGCACCTTGATGCCGCCCGTCACGAACGCATTCGGATCGATGCCGGCATGCTGCGTGCCGTTCACTCCCCAGGGATCGTAGGTGCCGTATTCCTCCGTGGCGACCGGCGTCCAAAGTCGCGCAAATCCCAAGGTCACGCCCAGCTTATTGTCGAAGAATTGGTCGATGTAGGAGAAGCTCGCGCGGTACTGCTTGTCGGTGGAGTCGCTGCCGAGATTGCCGTTGGAATTCTTGATGCCGCGGGCGTCGACCACGAGCGCGCGAGTACCGTATTCCAGCGGGCGCGTCGTCTGCAGATCGATCGTACCGGCCAACCCTTGTGCCATGACGCTCGCCTCGGGCGTCTTGTACACCACGACCTGACGGATCAACTCGGCTGGGTATTGGTCGAATTGGATCGCGCGGTTGTCGCCCGTGCTGACCTGGTTGCGGCCGTTGAGCAAGGTGCCGTTGAAGTCGGGACCGAAGCCGCGGATGCTGATGTCGGAGGCGCGGCCGTCGGAACGCTGCACGGTCACGCCGGGCAGCCGCGAGATGGACTCCGCGATGTTGGTGTCGGGCAGCTTGCCGATGTCTTCGGCCGACACCACTTCGATCTCTTCGTTGGACTCGCGCTTCTCCTTGATTGCACTCTCGATGCTGGCGCGGATGCCGGTGACGGTGACTTCCTCCAACACTTCGTTGGACGTCGTCGCGTCGGCCGCCGGCAGCGGCGCGGGCATCGCTGAGGCTAAGCCCGCTGCGGCCAGCAGCCATGCTGCGCGGAAGGTAGTGTGTGATTTTGAGATGGATATCCGCCGGTTTGCATCCGGCTGCCCATTGCCATGGGTCCGATTTGATTTATTCACTGATTACTCCCCAAACAAGCCAGTTTATGCACCCAGCGCCACGAGATTCGTGCGCAATATCGGCTTTTTCTCCCAATCAATTCGCTCAGCAATTCTTTTGTGAGAGTGTATTGCAACCCCTTGCCTTGCCAAGGAGGGTGCATACGTATTCATTGCCGCTTAGGGGGTCCCGTGCACAAGATGTTTTTGATAATGATTGCTCTCGTGACAGGGACCGCCGCCGGGGGAGAGGAATCATCGCCCGTGGTCTCCGCCGGAAGGCTTGAGAGAATGAGCAATTTCCCCTCGAGGTTCGTTGATGCGCGCAACATCGATGTGTGGCTTCCCGACGGCTACGACCGCGCCAAGCGGTACCGCGTACTCTATATGCATGACGGCCAGGCGCTGTTCAGCGGTCAATGGAGCGTCAGTCACCAATCTTGGCGCGTCGCCGATACGGTCGCGACAATGATTCAGCAAAGAAAACTGGACGACATCATCGTCGTCGGCATATGGAACAATGGCAAATCCCGGTTCAGCGAGTATTTCCCGCAGAAGGTGTTGGAATATCTTCCCAAAGCCGCCCGCACCGCTTTCGTCGACAATGTATTGTCCGGAAGGCCTCGCGCCGATCAATACTTGCGCTTCATCGTCGAGGAGCTGAAGCCCGCCATTGATCGCAAGTTCGCCACGCGCCCCGGCCGCGACGACACGGTCATCATGGGCTCCAGCATGGGCGCGATCATCTCGCTCTACGCCATCACCGAATATCCGCAAGTGTTCGGGGCCGCCGGCTGCCTTTCCACGCATTGGCTGGGCGGATTCGACAACAATGCGCGTATTCCTCTCGCCACCTTCGTTTATTTTCGGGACCGCATACCGGATCCCTCAACCCACCGGATCTACATGGATCACGGTACCCTCGGGCTCGATGCTTTCTACGCCGTACATCAACAATTCTTCGATCTCATGATGCGCGACAAGGGCTATACCGACCTCAATTACGCGAGCCGCATCTTTTCCGGCGCGGATCATGACGAGGCCGCGTGGGCCGAGCGGCTGGGTATTCCATTGGTTTTTCTGATGGGGCCGGGATGATGATTGCACCCTCGCAGCCGCTTCACCCAGCTGTGACGTAACCGAAGGTTTCACATGACCCAACTATGGCAATGGGGGGGCGGGATCGCCGCGGCAGTGGTAATGGCGCAAGTAATGGCCGCGCAGACTGCGCAGACGGAATCCGGCTCGATTTCCGGGGTATCGGGCGCGGGGCTGGTCGTTTACGAAGGTGTTCCATTCGCAGCACCGCCGCTCGGCGATTTGCGCTGGCGGCCCCCGGCACCGGTTGCACCCTGGGCCGGCATACGCTATGCGGATTCATTTGCGCCGGCCTGCATGCAGGAAGGCGTGTCGATGCCAGGCGAGGCGCCGCCTGCCATCAGTGAGGATTGTCTCTACCTGAATATTTGGGCGCCGAGGAAGAATGTGCGGCGCCCCCTGCCAGTCATCGTCTGGATATACGGTGGCGGATTTCGAAACGGATCTGCCGCGATGCCCCTTTACTGGGGCGACCGTCTTGCGCACAAAGGGGTGATTGTCGTCACCATCGCATACCGACTGGGTCCACTCGGCTTTCTGGCGTTGCCCGAGCTGACGAGCGAGTCACCACAACATTCTTCCGGCAACTATGGCCTGATGGATCAGATCGCCGCGCTCGAATGGATTCAGCGCAACATTGCCGCCTTCGGCGGCGACCCAAAGCGTGTGACGATTGCCGGCCAGTCCGCGGGCTCTATTTCGATCAGCGTGCTGATGGCGGCTCCGCGGGCCAAAGGGTTGTTTCAGCGCGCTATTGGCCAGAGCGGCGGGCTGTTTGAGCCGCTGCAGTTGGCGCCGAACTACCTATTGGCTAATGCCGAACGCGACGGGGAGAAGTATGTTGCCTCGCTGGGTGTCACCACGCTGCAGGAACTGCGCCGCCTGCCTGCAACGAACCTGCTCGGGGGAGGCACCGCGGGGGGCGTTACCCACCCCGTAATTGAACCCTATGTGCTCCCCATGTCGCCATACGAGGCGTTCGTTTTGGGACAGCAGAACGATGTTCCATTAATTATCGGATCGAACGCTGAGGAAGCGCGTTCGCTCACAAATGTGAGCGACACGAAGGCCGCAACGTTCGATGCCGACATTGAGCGCAGCTTCGGTCAGCTGCCGCCCGCTATTACGGCAGCATATCCTCACGCGACCGACCAGGCCGCGCGGCAGGCGCGGCTGGACCTCGAGCGCGACCTGCGCTTCGGCTGGGACATGTGGGCCTGGGCGAGGCTGCAGGCCTCAACAGGACATGACCGCGTTTACTACTACTCATTTCGACAGCAGCCGCCGTTCCCGGTCGGCTCGGTGTACCAGGGATGGGGCGCCAGCCATTTCGCCGAACTCTGGTATGTCTTCGATCATCTGCATCAGGCAGCGTGGCGCTGGAGCCCGGCGGATGTGAAAC
This sequence comes from uncultured Gammaproteobacteria bacterium, assembly GCA_963818075.1. Lineage (GTDB taxonomy): Bacteria > Pseudomonadota > Gammaproteobacteria > Steroidobacterales > Steroidobacteraceae > Bog-1198. The sequence goes on from CAWFQX010000004.1 coordinate 609,078, forward strand.
TGGCGGCGCGAATGTCAGACTACTGGACCAACTTCGCCAAATCAGGCGATCCGAACGGTCGGGGGCTGCCGCCGTGGCCGGCATTCAACAACACAAATCAAAACGTACTCTACTTTGCGGATCCGATCGTGCTGGGAGGAGTGGCGAATATCGAGAGCCTCGCAGTCCTCGATGCGACCTATTCGACCGTACGCGGTAAGCCGTTTGCCGCACCGTAGCCCCTTGGGCCGAATCGGCATGTCACCTGCATTTGCTCGATACCCTGAGTAAAAACTCAACGTATTGAGTAAAACGTAAAGGCTCTGTGAGCTTCACCCGGTCCCAAGCATCTGTTCTCAGCCGTCGGCTGCGCGAGACGCGGCGTTTCATCCAGGCGGTTGCCGGTCCGCGTCAAGTTGGCAAGACAACCCTTGTCACGCAAGTCGTGGAGGCTTCGCATATTGCCGCCCGCTTTGCGAGTGCCGATGAGCCGACCTAGCGCGGCCCTGACTGGATCGAGCAGCAGTGGCAGGCAGCGCGACTGGAGGCCGGCAACGCAGGTAAGCGCGGCGCGGTGCTGGTGTTCGATGAAATTCAGAAGATTCCGCCGCTGGTCGGAGACCGTAAAACGGCTCTGGGACGAGGACACCCACACTAGGTCCTGCATTAAGGTGGTCGTGTTGGGATCTGCGCCGTTGCTGATTTCGCGCGGTCTCACGGAGATCTTGCAGGGCGCTTTGAGCTATTGCATTTGCCGCATTGGTCTTACTCGGAAATGCACGTCGGCTTTCGGCTGGAACGTGGAACAGTATCTGTACTTCGGTGGTTACCCCGGATGCGCTCCATTGATCAGAGATGGAGTGCGCTGGAAACGCTATGTACTGGATTCACTGATCGAAACAACGATATCACGCGATGTCCTTTTGCTCTCGCGCGTCGATAAGCCTGCCATGTTGCGCCGATTGTTTAAGGTGGGATGCAGATATTCCGGTCAGATATTGTCTTATACGAAAATGCTCGGACAGATTCAGGATGCGGGTAACTCAACGACGCTCGCGCACTACCTCGACCTGCTGGCCGGCGCGGGCATGGTTTGTGGGCTCCAGAAATTCGCCGGAGAGCCTGTTCGGCAGCGCGGCTCCAGTCCGAAACTCCAAGTCTTCAATACGGCGCTGATGACGGCTCAATCCGGTTACACGCTGAAAGAAGCCGCTTCGACCATGAATACTGGGGCCGCGTCGTTGAGTCTGCAGTGGGCGCTCACTCGGCGAATGCAGCGGCAGCAGGGGAGTGCGAAGTGTTCTATTGGCGCGACCGGGGGTGGAAGTGGATTTCATCGTACGCTCCGGCAATTCGGTACCGGCGATCGAAGTAAAGAGTGGGCGGACCCCCAACGCCCGCTCTGGGCTTATGGCTTTTGGCGCAGCGTTCAAACCCCATCGAAAACTGTTGGTCGGCGGTGACGGAATTACATTGGAAGCCTTTCTCTCGCGTCCGGTACAGTTCTGGGTGAAACAGGACAAAGGTAGAAAGGCGTGACGGCCGCGCCCTTCTGAAGCCTTGGCATGACGCAGGTTGGGGAGACGAGGTAAACTCGCACGAATACACACAAAATCCGGCAGAAACCCACCGCATGGAAAGCACTCAAAAACCAGGCATCTCCGCTGTGAAACCAGGTACTTCGATCGACCGGAGGCTGTCCGTCGCCCCCATGATGGACTGGACGGATTGCCACTGCCGTTACGTGCACCGCCTGTTTGCGCCGCACGCCCTGTTGTACACGGAGATGATCGTGTCGACCGCGTTGGTGCGCGGCGACGCGCGCCGGCTGTTGGAGCACAGTGCGGCCGAGCACCCGGTCGCGCTGCAGTTGGGCGGCTGCGATCCGAAGGAACTGGCGGTGGCCGCGCGCATCGGCGCGGCCGCGGGCTTTGCCGAGATCAATCTGAACGTGGGTTGCCCCAGCGATCGGGTCCAGAATGGTTCATTCGGCGCATGCCTCATGCTCAAGCCCGCGCTGGTCGCCGACTGCGTCAGAGCCTTGAAGGATGCAACACCGTTGCCGGTCACGGTCAAATGCCGCATCGGCATCGACGAGCGCGACGACTATGAGTTCTTTACCGCGTTCGTCGACGCGGTGGCCGCGGTCGGCATTACCGCACTGATCGTGCACGCCCGCAACGCCATCCTGGGCGGCCTGTCGCCGAAGGAGAATCGTGAGATTCCACCGCTCAAGTACGACTACGTGCACCAGCTCAAGCGTGAACGGCCGGAATTGACGGTGGTGCTGAATGGCGGCCTGTCGCAGGTGGCGGAAATTCGCGGCCATGTGGCGGCGGGACTCGACGGCGTCATGCTCGGGCGTGCGGCCTACCATCGCCCGGCTCTGCTCGCGGAATTGGAGCAGGCCATGATCGATCCGGAATGGCGGGTACCCGAGCCGCGCGAGATCATCGAGCGCGTCGTTGCCTACGCCAAGGTGTGCGCCCGGCGCGGCATCCGCCTGCACTCGATCACGCGGCACATGCATGGATTGATGGCCGGCCGCGAGGGCGCTCGCGCCTGGCGGCGATTTCTGTCCGAAGTCGCCGCGCGGCCGGGGGCGGTGCCCGAGACGCTTTATTCGGCGCTCCCGATCGTGAATCAGGGGATTGCAGCCTAAACGGCCTAAAGCGGCCGCGCCAGATTAAGTATAATGGGCGCCAAATGGGCAAAGAAATAGAAGTCGCCATCGTCTTCGCCGATGTGGTCGGCAGCACCAAACTATATGAATTGCTGGGGGATCTGCGCGCACGCGACATGGTCGGCATCTGCATCGATGTGATGCGGGCTGCCACCGACCAGAATCACGGTACGGTGATCAAAACGATGGGCGATGAGGTCATGGCGACCTTTCCGACCGCCGACGATGCGCTCAACGCCGCCGCCCAGATGCAGAAGCAGATCACCCTGCACCCGCAGCTCAAAGTCGACGAGCAAACCGTCGCCATTCGCATCGGCTGCAACTTCGGCCCGGTGGTGCTGGAGAACCGCGATATTTTCGGCTCCGCGGTGCACACCGCCAACCGCATGACCAGCCAGGCCAAAGCCGGGCAGATCATCACCACGGCGACCATGGTCGAACGCCTGTCGAGCGACTGGCGCGCCTCGGTGCGCCAAATCGACATCGCGACCCTCAAGGGGCGCAGCAGCGAGGTGGCGCTGTTCGAAGTGCTGTGGCAGACCGAGGACATCACCAGCATGGTGCCCGCGATCGCCATCACCTCGCGCGAGCGGGAGCGCGCGAACAAGACCCAGAGGCTGCGCTTGCGTTATCAGGGACAGGAGGTTCTGGTGGACGATGGCCGCGCCAATATCACCATCGGCCGCGCCGAAGAGAACGATCTCGTGGTGAAGGGCAATTTGATTTCGCGCTTGCACGCCCGCGTGGAGATCAACCGCAATAAGTTCATGCTGATCGATCAGAGCACGAACGGCACCTTCGTGCTCGGCAAGGACGGCGAGGAAGCGTTCGTGCGCCGCGACTCCATGCAGATTCGCGGCGAGGGGCTGATCGGCCTCGGCAAAGCGCCGGACAGCAACTCCTCGCAGGTGATTCGCTATGTCTGCGAGGAATGAACCCGCTGCAACGCACCCTTGAGTTCGGCCTTGAGCGCGGCCGGCACGCGTTCGCCGAATTCGCCCAAATACCGCTCGATACCCGCGAATTCCTCCCGCCATAGCGGCGCGCTGACATCGAGCAATTCGTCGAGCGTACCCGGCGCGAGATCGAGGCCCTGAAGATCCAAATCGGCGGGATTCGGCAGCTGGCCGATCGCCGTCTCGCGCGCCATGGCGGTGCCTTTGCAGCGATCGATGATCCAACGCAACACCCGCATATTCTCGCCGAATCCCGGCCAGAGAAATTTGCCGGCGCTGTTTTGGCGGAACCAGTTGACGTGAAAAATTTGCGGCGGCGATTTGAGCCTGGCACCCACGCTGATCCAGTGCGCCCAGTAGTCGCCGAAGTTGTAGCCGGCGAAGGGTTTCATGGCCATGGGATCGCGGCGCACGACGCCGACGGCGTCCGTGGCGGCGGCGGTCGTTTCCGAAGCAACCCCGGCCCCGACGAGTACGCCGTGCACCCAGTTGCGCGCCTGATACACGAGCGGCGCCAAGGTGCGGCGCCGGCCGCCGAAAACGATCGCGGAAATCGGCACCCCGCCGGGCGCATCGGCCATCTTCGAGTAGCTGGGATTCTGCCGGGCAGCGACGGTGAAGCGGGAATTCGGGTGCGCCGCGGGTCCGTTCGCCGGATCGAAATTCCGCCCCTGCCAGTCCGTGACAGGCTTGCCTTCGGTCAATCCTTCCCACCACGGCTGATTGTCCGCCGTGAGCGCGACATTGGTGAATATGGTGTCGTGGCGAATCATGTCGTAGGCATTGCGGTTGGTCTTGGCATTCGTGCCGGGCGCGACGCCAAAGTACCCGGACTCCGGATTGATGGCATACAGCCGTCCATCCTTGCCGGGGTGCAGCCACGCGATGTCATCGCCGACCGTCCAAACCTTCCAGCCCTTGTAGCTGGCGGGCGGGATCAACATCGATAGATTGGTCTTGCCGCAGGCGGAGGGGAACGCGCAGGCCAGATAGTGGATGTCTCCCTGCGGGTTTTCGATGCCGACGATGAGCATGTGCTCGGCCAGCCAGCCTTCAGTGCGCGCCTGCCAGCTGGCAATCCGCAACGCATGGCATTTCTTGCCGAGCAGCGCGTTGCCGCCGTAACCCGAGCCGAAGCTCTTGATCGAGAGTTCCTCCGGGAAGTGCATGATGAAACGGCGCTTCGGATTGAGCTCCCCGGTGGAATGCAGCCCCTTCACGAAGGTGCCGTCATGCGTGATGCGCTCGAGCGCCGCCCGCCCCATGCGGGTCATGAGCGACATATTGAGCACCACGTACGCACTGTCCGTGATTTCGACACCGCACCGGGAAAACGGCGAATCGATCGGACCCATGCAATAGGGAACCACGTACAGCGTGCGGCCGCTCATGCAGCCGGCAAACAGGGCATCCATCTGCGCGTGCGCTTGTGCCGGAGCAATCCAGTGGTTGTTGGGGCCGGCATCGTCCCGATTTTTGGTGCAGACGAAGGTGAGGTGCTCGACACGCGCCACGTCGGAAGGGTCCGAGCGCGACAACACACAGCCGGGAAAGCTTTGCGGATTGAGCGGCAGCAACTCCTTCGCCGCGATCAATTCGCGTTCGATCGCCTGAAACTCCGACTGACTTCCTTCACACCAATAGATCCGCGCCGGCTGCGTGAGCTTCGCGACCGCATCGACCCAGGCCGAAACGTCGCGGTTCATGGATTCGAGCGAGTTGACGAGTTGGGGTGCGGTGGCCATGGGGGTCCCTTCGCTGGAGCCTTATTAGGGTTGGAAGGATGACAGATGCTTTGGTTCTGCGCCAAGTCAGCGAAAGGCGCGTTTTGCGACAGCGCTGTCACCACCCCGAGGCGATAACCCAGGTCCCGGCAATTCGTATAAGTAATTGATTATGAATACATTAGAATGCCCAAACCGTGACCAGCCCAGCCTTATTCACGAACCTATGCCGCGGCTTCGCTGCGCTCGCGTTGAGCGCCGTCGCCCAGGCTCAAATCCCGGCGAATCCGCTCGAAATCAAGTCCATCGCGGAGGTCGAATCGAGGTCCGTCCAATCGGGCCACGCCGTGGTGAAATTGATCCCGGCCGATCGCGTGGCGCCGGGCGACCGTGTGATCTACACCTTGGAAGTGCGCAACACCGGTGCCGCACCGATTGCAGCGCCCACGGTCACCTATGCCATTCCGGAACATATGCGGTATGTGGCCGATTCTGCGGTGGGCCCGGGCGCCGAGGTGAGCTATTCGGCCGACGCCGGCCGCAGCTTCGAGAGCGCCGACACCCTCAAGGTGCAGGGGCCCGACGGCCGATTGCGGGCCGCCGTCGCGGCGGATTACACCGACATTCGCTGGCAGCTCAAGAATAGCCTCAAGCCCAATTCCGTGGCGTTCGTGCGATTTCGTGCGCTGGTCAAATAGTCAGGCTGAAAACCTCGTAGTCTAGCGGGCGGATGAACAGCGACTTCAATGATGTCTTCAATGCCGACGGGCCGCTCGCGCAGGCGCTGCCGGGGTACGCCTATCGCCCCGAGCAAGCGGCCATGGCGAAGGCCGTCGGACAGGCGCTGGCGCGCCTTGAACCCTTGATCATCGAAGCCGGCACCGGCACGGGCAAGACCTTCGCCTATCTCGTTCCGGCGCTGTTGTCGGGGCGCAGTGTGATCATCTCCACCGGCACCCGCACGCTGCAGGACCAGCTGTTTCACCGCGACGTGCCGCTGCTGGCGCGAGCTTTGGGACTGCCGGTGAAGATCGCCTTGCTCAAAGGCCGCACCAACTATCTTTGCCGGCACCGGCTCGAGCTCGCGACCCAACAAGGATCACTGCTGAACGATGAGCGCGGCGTTGCGCGCACGCTCGCGCGCATCACGCGCTGGGCCGCGGCGACCAAGGCCGGCGATCTGTCCGAACTCACGGACCTGCCGGACCAGTCACCGGTGTGGCCGCAAATAACCTCGACCCGCGAAAACTGTCTGGGGTCCGAGTGCCCGCAGTTCGCGCGCTGCCACGTGGTCGAGGCGCGGCGCAATGCCCAGGCTGCCGATATCGTCGTGGTGAATCACCATTTGCTGCTCGCGGATCTCGCGCTCAAGGACGAGGGTTTCGGCGATCTCTTACCGGGGGCGCAGGCCGTGATTCTGGACGAGGCGCACCAAGTGCCCGATATCGCGGCGCAGTTCTTCGGCCAGGTCTGGTCGGTGCGCCAGGCGCAGCTGCTGATGCGCGACATCGCGGCTGAGCTCACGGCTGCCGCCGTGCGGGCTCCGAATATCACCGCGGCGATGGCGGCCGTCGATGACCGGCTCGAGGAATTGCGCGGCGCGCTGCAGCCGTCCTTGAAGCGCTACGAGTGGGCTGATCTGCCGGACAGCTTTCTAGACGCGTTGCCTGAACTCGAATCCGCACTCAGCGGCATCGGCAGCGAACTCGATGGTCTCGGCGCCGGTGCCGGTCTTGCGAACTGCGGCCGCCGCGCAGCGTCGCTGGCGAACTCGCTGGCTGCCTTGGGTGAGATGTCGGACGACGCGGGGTTGCGCTGGGTCGATATCAATGCCGGCGGCCTGCTGCTGCAATTCACGCCCTTCGAAATTGCGGAGCGGCTGCGCGAGTACGTCGAATCCCGGCCCTGCGCCTGGATATTCACCTCCGCGACGCTGGCCATCGGCGAGGATTTCTCGCATTTCTCCGCCCGAATCGGTCTGCCGGAGGCACGCACGGTGTGCATCGACAGCCCGTTCGACTATCGGCATCAGGCGCGCATCTTCCTGCCGCCGCACATGCCGCAGCCCCAGGATCCGCGCTTCGCCGCCCGCTTCATCGAAGCCTGTGCGCCCTTGCTCGAGGCCAGCGGCGGGCGCGCGTTCCTGCTTTACACCAGCTATCGCGGCTTGGGCGAAGGCGTTCGCGCGCTGCAGGCGCGCTTCCCGGACCCGCCATTTCCGGTACTGGTGCAGGGTGAGGCGCCGCGCGAAGCGCTGCTCAAGCGGTTCCGCGAGCTCGGTACCGCTGTGCTGCTGGCGACGGGCAGTTTCTGGGAGGGCGTGGATGTGAAAGGCGAGGCGCTTTCCATCGTCGCCATCGACAAGCTGCCGTTTGCCTCTCCCGACGATCCGCTGCTCAAAGCGCGGCTGGAAGGCATTCGCCGGCGGGGCGGAAATCCCTTTTTCGAATACCAATTGCCGCAGGCGGTGCTGGCGTTGAAACAGGGAGTCGGCCGCTTGATTCGAGACTGCGACGATTTCGGCGTGATCGTCATCGGCGACCCGCGTCTCAAGACCAAGGCGTACGGACAAGTGTTTTTGCAGGCGCTGCCGCCCAGTCCGGTCATCACCGAAAGCGCCGCGGGTGCGGTGTTTCTCGCCGAACGATTGGCGAAGTTGCCGCCCGTCGCCGCCCGAGCGTCGCAGGCGATCTAGGAGGCTCCTGACCATGAGGCTACTCGCCATCGATACGGCGACTGAGGCCTGCTCGGTGGCCCTGCTGAGCGGTACCGAGACCATCAGCCGCTCCGCCCCAGGCGGGCGGTCGCATGCGCGGCAGATTCTCGGCATGGTGGATGCCGTGCTGGCGGAAGGCCAGGTGTCGTTGCGGATGCTCGATGGAATCGCCGCCAGCATCGGCCCCGGCGCCTTCACCGGCGTCAGAATCAGCGTGGCGGTGGCCCAGGGTCTCGCGTTCGGCGCCGATCTTCGCGTTGCGGCCATCACCACCCTGGAAGCCTTGGCGGCCCAGGCGCCGCATGACGCAGTCATGGCGTGTTTGGATGCGCGCATGGGCGAGGTCTATTGGGGATGTTTTGTCCCCGACCCCGCCCGCGGCGTGCGCGCGATCAACTCAGCAGCTGTCGGACCGCCGCCGAGCGTGGTGCCGCCTGGACCCGAGGGCTTCCGCGGCATCGGGCGGGGCTTTGCCGCCTATCCCGTCCTCGCCGCGCTGCCCGGCTTGAGCTTGAACGCCGCGGACAGTCAGGCATTGCCCAACGCGCGCGAATTCGCGCTGCTCGGTGCATTGCGCTTGGGTTTGGGCGAGGGGCTCGATCCGGCCGACCTCATTCCGCTCTATTTGCGCGACAAGGTCGCGTCGACCGAGGCCGAACGGCGCGGGCAGCCCGCCCCATGAGCGTTGTAACCAAACTGTCACAATTGAACGCTGTAATAGTGGGTTAAAGGAATCAAGGGACTAGAAGTACATGACGGCCAAACGCATCCTCATCGTCGAAGATGAAAAGGCGATTCGCGACATGGTCGCCTTCGGCTTGCGCCGTGCGGGCTACGACGTGCGCGAAGCGGAGGACTGCCGCGAGGCGCGGGCGCGCATTGTCGATGTGCGGCCGGATCTCATGTTGGTCGATTGGATGCTGCCGGACATGAGCGGGCTCGAGCTGACACGCTCGCTGAAGCGCGCCAAGGACACTGAGGAGATTCCGGTCATCATGCTGACCGCGCGCGCCGAGGAGCAGGACAAGGTGGGCGGACTGGAAGGCGGGGCGGACGATTACATCACCAAGCCGTTTTCGCCCCGGGAACTGCTGGCGCGCATCCAGGCGGTGCTGCGGCGCGCGGCTCCGGCGGGCGCGGCCGACGTCGTCGAGGCGGACGGGCTGAAGCTCGATGACTCGAGCCACCGGGTGAGCGCCGGCGAACGCGAAATCGCTCTGGGGCCGACGGAATATCGCCTGCTGCACTTTTTCATGACGCATCCGGAGCGGGTGTTCTCGCGCGGCCAGTTGCTCGACCGCGTCTGGGGCGGTAATACTTACGTCGAGGAGCGTACGGTGGACGTGCACATTCGCCGTTTGCGCAAAGCACTCGAGCCCTATCTACTGGAGCGCTTGGTGCAAACCGTGCGGGGCGCCGGCTACCGGTTCTCCACCCGAGACGCATAAGGAGGGCGGGCGCGCCTAATCAATGGCAGCGATGTGGACTTTCGCGCTCGCGCGGCTCGCGGGCATCCTGGCGTTGGGCTTGGTGTTGGGCCTACTCATCGGCCCCGTTTGGCTGTGGATTCTGGCGGCCTCCTGCCTCTACCTGGGATGGCAGCTGGTGACGCTGTACCGGCTCGACCGCTGGCTGCGCCTGCGCTCGCAGATCGATCCGCCGGACTTGGGCGGGATCTGGGGCGACATCGTGGCCCAGGTCGTGCGCCTGCATCGGCGCAAGCAGTTCCACAAGCAACGCCTGATTCAGCTGTTCCGTGAACTGCGCCGCTCCACTGCGGCGCTTCCCGATGGGGTCATCATCTTGAGTCCGCAGCGCGAGATCGTCTGGTTCAACCGTCAGGCGGCGCGCTTGCTCGGCCTCAAGCGGCCGATGGATCTGGGCTTGCGGATCGATAATCTCATCCGCTCGCCGGAGTTCGTGCTCTATCTGCACGGCGACGATTTTGCGATGCCGCTGCTGATCCGTCCGCCCGTGCAGCTGGATCTATACTTAGCGCTGCAGGTGGTGCCGTATGGCGGTGGCCAGTCCTTGCTGCTGGTGCGCGATGTGACGCGCCAGATGCGCCTGGAGGCGATGCGCAAGGATTTCGTCGCCAATGCCTCGCACGAGCTGCGCACGCCCTTGACGGTGATTTCGGGTTACTTGGACACCCTTGCGGATGATTCGTCCATCGACCCCGCGTGGGCCGGCCCGATCCGGGATATGCGCGCCCAGGCGCAGCGCATGAATGCCATCATTGCCGACCTTCTGGTGCTGTCGCGCCTCGAGTCGACCGATGGCGAGGCGCCGCGCGAGGCCATCGACGTGCCGAGCATGTTGGAGCGCATGCATCGCGATGCGCTCGCGAGCGCCGATCGGCCGCGCCAGATACTCCTGGAACTGGAGTCCCCCGACGGCCTGTTCGGCTCCGGCCACGAGCTCGAATCCGCGTTCACCAATTTGCTGGTGAACGGCATGAAATACACGCCCGCGGATGGCACGGTGCGCGTCCGCTGGTGGGCCGACGCGGAGGGGGCGTATTTTTCCGTGATCGACAGCGGCATCGGCATCCCGGCGGAACATATTCCGCGGCTCACCGAGCGGTTCTACCGAGTGGACGCGGGCCGCTCCCGCGGCCAGGGCGGCTCCGGATTGGGTCTCGCCATCGTCAAGCATGCCGTACAGCGCCATGGCGGATGGCTCGACGTGCAGAGCACGGAAGGCAAGGGCAGCACGTTCACCTGTCATTTCCCGCCCGTCAGGATTTTGCCGCAGTCGGTGCGCGCCGCGGCGAGTGCCTGAGGTCACATTTCTCATTAGCGGTGTTGACGCGCGCGCCAATCGGATGTAAATGAGAGCGCGCCAGCAGCCCTAGCGGTACGCGCAGTGTCGAGTGTTCTTCAAAAGGTTCGAGCTCTAAGGTAATTTTTATGGAAACGGCCGACCTCACCCACCATATCTCCCGCCGCTTCAACGAAGACCTGGAGAAGGTTCGCAACCAGGTGCTGCAGATGGGCGGGTTCGTGGAGCAGCAGCTGCACAAGGCCATCACCGCCCTGGTCGAAGGCGACAGCCAGCTCGGCGAATCGGTCGCGACCGACGATTACAAGGTCAACGGCATGGAGGTGTCGATCGACGAGGAGTGCAGCCGCATCCTCGCGATCCGCGCGCCGGCCGCCGGCGATCTGCGGGTCATCGTCGCCATCATCAAGACCATTACCGACCTCGAGCGGATCGGGGATGAAGGCGAAAAAATCGGTTACATCGCCTCGCGGCTCGCCACCATGGAGCGGCCGGCGGACAAGTACCGCGAAGTGAAGCACCTGGGAAGGCAGGTCGCGCAGATGGTGCATGACGCGCTCGATGCCTTCGCCCGCATGGATTCGCAGGCCGCGCTCAAGACGGCGCGCGAAGACAAGATGGTGGACGAAGAATACGAGTCGATCCACCGCCAGTGCATCACCTTCATGATGGAAGACCCGCGCACGATTCGGCGCGCGCTCGAGATCATGTGGATCGTGCGCGCGCTCGAGCGCATCGGCGATCACGCCAAGAACATCTGCGAGTATGTGATCTACATGGTTCACGGCAAGGACATTCGCCACACCTCGCTCGAGGACGTCGCGCGGCAGATCGACGCCGCGCACGCGCTGTCGCGCGGCTGATGACTCGGCGCAACGGGAACCTTATCGGATTTGCGGCATGCGCTAAGCTTGCTGGGCTATGCCTACTACGCGCAATTCGTGCTGCACCTCGACCCGTGTCCGCTGTGCATCTTCCAGCGCGTCGGCGTATTCGCAATGGGACTCGTGTTCCTGATCGCCGCGGCGCACGACCCGGTGGGCGGGTTTAAGCGCGCGTATGCCGCGCTGCTCGCCTTGAGCGCGCTCGCCACCGCCGGCGTCGCGGTGCGGCAGCTCTATATTCAGAGCCTGCCCGAGGGCAGCGTGCCGGCGTGCGGAGCATCTCTCGATTTCATGCTCAAGGTGTTTTCGTTGAGCGAGGTGCTGGTCAAAGTGCTGACCGGCTCCGGGGAATGCGCCAAGGTGACCTGGCGTTTTCTCGGGCTCGCAATGCCGGGCTGGGTGCTGATCGCGGTCCTCGTTCTCGGCGCGTTCGGTGTGTGGATCAATTTGAGGCGCCAGGCCCCGGTACTGCGCTTCTGATGAGCACCCCGCCGAATTTAGGCACCCTGCGTCTGACGGAGGAATTGATCGCGCGCGCCTCGGTGAGCCCGGTCGACGGCGGCTGCCAGGCGCTGATGATCGAGCGGCTTGAGGCCATCGGCTTTGAGGTCGAGAGGCTCAAGTTCGGCCCGGTCGATAATTTCTGGGCCAGGCGCGGGCGCGGCGGCCCCGTGTTTTGCTTCGCCGGCCATACCGATGTCGTGCCGTCGGGACCTGTCGATGAGTGGCAGAGCGATCCCTTCGTGCCCCTCGTCAAGGACGGCGTCTTATATGGTCGGGGCGCGGCCGACATGAAAAGCGGTCTCGCGGCCATGGTGACCGCCTGCGAGGAGTTCGTGCGGGGCAATCCATCCCACCGCGGCTCGCTCGCGTTCTTGATCACCAGCGATGAAGAGGGGCCGTCGGTCGACGGCACGCGCCGAGTGGTCGAGGTGCTGCGCGAACGCAAGGAACGCATCGACTGGTGCCTGGTCGGCGAGCCGTCGAGCGAGCTCGCACTCGGCGATACCATCAAAATCGGCCGGCGCGGCTCCTTGAGCGGGCGCCTCACCGTGCATGGCGTTCAAGGGCACATCGCCTACCCGCAGTTCGCCGATAACCCGGTGCACGCCGTGGTGCCCGCGCTGGCCGAGCTCGCGTCGCGCAGCTGGGATCGAGGCAACGAGCATTTTCAGCCGACCACCTTCCAGGTATCGAACATTTCCGCCGGTACGGGAGCGCCCAACGTGATTCCCGGCGAACTGAAGGCGCGCTTCAATTTGCGCTTCTCTACGGAACAGACCGTCGACGGGCTCAAGACCGTGGTCGAGGAGCTATTGCGGCGCCATCGCGTCAACTATTCGCTGGAATGGTTCGTTTCCGGATATCCGTTCCTGACGGCTCCCGGGGAACTGTCGCAGGCCGCGATCCGCGCCGTGCAGGAGCAATTGCAAATCACCCCGAAACTATCCACCGGCGGCGGCACCTCGGATGGACGATTCATCGCCCCCATGGGGGCGCAGGTGATCGAGATGGGCGTGATCAACGCGACCATCCACAAGGTGAACGAGTGCGTGCGCGTTGCGGACATCGACGGGCTCAAGCGTATTTATCTGCGAATTTTGGAGCTCATGCTGGCGTAGCGGCGCCCGCGGCTCGGCGCGGCCGGACTTCAGCCGACCGGCGGCCTGCGTTCCCGGACCAGGTTTCGTACTTCCCGATCGGTGAATCGAGCGTCGTAGATCGAGCGCGCGTCGAGCGTGCGCGCGACGATGGTTGCAGTGACGACCGCTGCCAGCATGGGCAGCATGAACGAACGGTCGCGGGCAGTGAGCTCCATGACCAGCACGATGGACGATATGGGACCGTGAGTCGTGGCGGCGAGTACCGCAGTTGCGCCGATGACCGCGAACAGGCCGGGCGGGACACCGGGCCAGAACCACGACCAAGCGGTGCCCAGCACGCCGCCGAGCAGCGCGCCCATCGCCAACGAGGGCGTGAACAATCCCCCGGGAACGCCGCTGCCGAGACAGGCGAGAGTTGCCAGGGGGCGCAGGAACACCAGCGCCACCAAGAGGAGCGGGGGAACCGCGCCGACGAAGGCCAGCTGCGCGACGTCCTTGCCGTTGCCGAGCACCTGAGGAAATGCGATGGAAATGCCGCCGACGGCCACCAAGGCGACAGCCGGAGCGAGCAGGCGTTGCCAGCCCGTGGGGCGATGCCGGTCCGCCCAGGCGACCGCGCGAACGTAGCCCACAGAAACCAAGCCGGCTACGGGACCGGCCAGCAACGCCCAACACACGACGGACGCCGACAGCGGATAGGCGGGAACGACATAGGTGGGCGCATTCGGCAGCATTAACCACGAGACAGCGGTAGCGGTCGCCGAGGCGAGCAGCGCCGGTAAGATGAGCCGCAGCGCCAGCACTCCGCGCAGCACTTCCAGCGCAAAGAGGGCGCCGCCCAACGGCACGCCGTACGCCGCCGCCATGCCCGCGCCGGCGCCGCAGGCCACCAGCAACCGGCGCTGTTCATCGGACAACCCGGTGCGATCGCAGAGTGCGTTGGCGATCAATGCGCCCGCCTGCTTCGGCGCGCCTTCTCGGCCGAGCGAGGCGCCCATGCCGACGACGATGACCGAGAGCAGCGCGCTGGCGGCGGTGCGCAGCACCGGCAAGCGGCCCGCGAACCGGGCGATCGCCTCCGTGATATCGAGGCCGTTGGCGCTCGACAGGCGATGCAGCACGAATTGCGCGCATCCGGTCAATACACCGGCGCCCAGCAGCACCCACACATGGCGCGCCGGGGCGGAATCTGAGGCGGCCTCGAGAATGTTGGGTCCGGGCCAGACCAGATGCTCGACACTCAGCAGCAGCCAGGTGAGCACGCCGGCGGCGAGGCCCGCCCCGGCGCCGGTCAGCAACACCGCCAGCCAAAACTTGGCCGCCTTCCAGCTCGAGAGTGTCGGCGGAATGTCGCGGTGGTCGAACTGCCGCTGCTCCGGTTCATGTGTCATGAAGTGCGGCTCGTGTCATCCCGGGGCGATGAAAGGGCTTTGGCCAAACGGGATTGGAGAGAGACTCAGCCTCACCGTGAGCTTGGTCCCACCGCCGGGCTGACTGTCGATGATGAGCTCCGCTCCGATCAGATCGGCTTGCTCGCGCAGACCAACGAGGCCGTAATGATCCGGACGGTGCACGCGAGGATCGAAGCCGATTCCGTTGTCCTCGATACTGAGTTCCAGATGAGTTGCGCCGGCGGACTTGAGCTTGACCACCACCCGGGTCGCCCGCGCGTGCTGCTCCACGTTGCGCAAAGCCTCCTGCGCCATCCGCAGCAGCGTCTCGGCCCGCTCGTCGCCGAATCGGGCCGCTTCGCCATCCGCCATGAATTCTCCGGTGAGGCCGGTGCGGTCGATGAAGCGATCGAAGACGTTCGACAGGCCCGGACCCAAGCCCGTTTCGCGCACCGCGTTGACCCGCATTTGCGTGATGGCGTTGCGCGCCTCCTTGAGTCCCTCGTGAGCCACTTCTTCGGCGTGGGCGAGCTCGGCGGCCATGGCGCTCGGATCGCGGGAGTGAAGCTTGCGCAGGAAGCGAATCTCGCTGAGCATCGCCATCATCGAGTGCGCAAGGGTGTCGTGCAGATCGCGCGCGATCTTCAGGCGTTCGCGCACGATCGCGGCGTAACGTGATTCCTCGGCGAGGCGCTCGACCTCGCGGGTCCGCACCATGACGCGCCGCTCGAGCTCGTTGCTCAGCGATTTGAGCTCAGTGCGTTCTTGCTGCAGATCGTCGAGAATTTTGGCGAATGCGTTGGCAAGCTCTGCGACCTCGTCGCGTCCCGGCGGCACGTCGATGCGCGACACTTCGCTGCGCCCGACGGCGGCGACGGACTGCGTCAAACGAGTCAGACGCCGGGTCAGATGCCGAGTCCCCAAGGTTCCGAGCAGCGCGGTCGCCGCACCGAGACCCAGGGATACCCAGAGAATTCGCAGCGCCAACGCATCGGCTCGCTGGTAAACGCGTTGATAGGGTTCGCACAATTGGACCTGCCAGCCCAATGGCGGTACAGATCCGCCCACCCTCAATGCGGCGCGAGATACCAGGACCCGCGAACCATCGGGCAGGCGTTCGAAGTGCGGCGTGGACGCGGCGGCATCGACGCCGCGCGACGGGATGCCCTCCCATGGCCTGCCACGCCTCTCAGGCGGTCCGATGACCACGATTCCCGCGCGATCGAGCACGTACGCCTGTGCCGCAGCATCCGGCTCATCCGTGAGTCGCAGCGGATGATTTGGCGCACGCTGCCAGCTCAGGTGCGCGGCGACGACCCCGATGATCTGACCAGACTTGTCGCGCACCGGAACCGCTAGGTCGCCAAACGCCGCGGAGTCGTCGATGACGCCGAGCCAGGGCCCCTGCTTTCCCTGTGTGAACCAGGCGGCCGAGTCGACGCGGCTGTCTTGGGTCAATGTCCCATTGGTTCGCGCTACCCGCCCATCGGTATCGGCAATCGCCAGCCACTCCAGTTCCGGATAAGCGGATTGCAACTCATCGAAAACGGCGGCGAGGCCGTTCTGCCGGCTCGCAACGCCGACACCATCCAGCAGAATGCGAGCGGCCCGCACCGCGCCTTGCCGCGCAGCGATCGCCTGACCGAGTTCGGAGCTCAATTGATCGGTCTCGAGCGACAGCCGCCGCACGTGCTGCTCGAAGGTGCCACGCCGCGCAATGCTGCCCACCCAAACCGCGGCCGCGATCGAGAACGTAGTCGCCAATGCGATGATCAGCCACATGCCGCCGGCCGCCAGGCTGCGGCGCGGGTCGATTTCCCAGCGATTCGGCTGCGCCTGTCCAGTCATCGCGGGGTTGCTCATGCTGCTACGTTAACAGGTGACTAAAGTCACTTCCAAACGAGGCCGGCCGAGTCGCATCATGGTATCCGAAGCCCGTCTACCGAGGTGCCGATCGTGGTTCAACAAAACGCCGATTCGCCGGCCATTCGAATCGTGATAGCCGAAGATCAAGCGCTCGTGCGACGCGGCGCGGCTCTGCTGCTCTCGATGGAGCCGGACATGGAGGTGGTCGGGCAGGCGTGCAACGGCGTCGAAGCGGTGGAGCTCACACAACTACTCCGACCGGACGTGGTCCTCATGGACTTGCACATGCCGCTGAAAGGCGGGGTGGCCGCGACCCGCGAAATCACCCGCGCGCTGCCGCGCACCCAAGTGCTGGTGCTGACCACGCTGGATGACGATGAGACCGTATTCGAAGCCGTGCGCGCGGGCGCCCATGCCTACCTCTTGAAAGACGCGGCGGAGGACGAATTGCTGGAAACGATCCGCGCCTTGCGGCATGGCGAATCGCGTCTGACGCCGCAGATCGCGCGCAAAGTCATGGATCAATTCCGGCGTCTCGCGCAATCGTCCAAAGCGGAGCCGCCGAGCGGCGATTCGCCCGGCGTGGATCCCGCTGCGGCGCGAACGCGTGAACCACCGGCCGCATCCGCTGCGCTGGTCACGGAAGCGCTTACCGACAAGGAAGAAAAAATTCTCGAACGCATCGCCGAAGGCATGAGCAATCGACAGATCGGCGCCGCCCTGTTTCTCGCGGAAGGCACCATCAAGAACTATGTCAGCCGGATCATGGAAAAGTTGCACGCCAATACGCGAACCGAACTCGCCATACTCTCCCGAAAGCAGCGGCAGCCCGAATGACTCAGCGGCAACCCGCGCTTTTCCCAAGTGACTTTAGTCACTGTCAAGAAGTGACCAAAGTCATGCCTGATCATGACTTTTGGCTCCTGACGACCTTCTTTGGCTCATTTAATTTATCCGCGTGGCAATAGAGAACCTCGCATGTCCGTCGTCGAAATAGCGCTCAAGCGGCCTTACACGGTGGTGGCTTCGTTGATCCTCGTGTGTCTCATGGGGATAGGCGCCGCGCTGCGCATGCCCATCGACATCTTTCCCGAAATCGACATCCCGGTGGTCGCAGTCGTTTGGACCTACAATGGGATGAGCGCCCAGGACATGCAGAACCGCATCCTGACGCTGCATGAGCGGCAGCTGGCTTCTTTGGTCGACAATATCTCGCGCATCGAGGCGGTGAGCTACCAGGGCGTCGGCGTCGAGAAAATCTATTTGAGTGAAGGCGCCGACGTGACCCGGGCCGTCTCGCAGCTCGCCAGCAGCGCCTTGGTCGTCCTCAAATACATGCCGCCGAACATCACCCCGCCCCTGGTGTTGCGCTACGGCGCCACGGATGTGCCGATCATTCAACTCAGCCTGTCGAGCAAGTCGCTACCCGACACCAAGCTCAATGACCTGGGCCAGAACATCATCCGCCCCGCGCTCGCCGTCGTGCATGGCGCGGAAGTTCCCTATCCCTACGGCGGCAAGCCGCGCGTGATCATGGCGGATCTGGATTCGCAGGCGCTGCAGGCGCGAGGTCTGTCGGCCTCCGACGTAAGCGCGGCGCTGCAGCACCAAAACGTCATCCTGCCGGCGGGCGACGTGAAGATCGGGGACAAGGATTACAGCTTGACGATGAACAACTCTCCGGACGTGATCGACTCGATCAACGCCTTCCCCATCAAACAAATCGACGGCCGTACCGTGTTCATGCGCGATGTAGCGCACGTGCACGACGGATTCCAGGTGCAAACCAACTCGGTGTCGGTGAATGGCACGCCCGGTGCGCTCATGGTGATTCGCAAGACCGGCGGCGTGTCCACCCTGGCGGTGATCGACGGCGTGCGCGCCGCACTCAAGGACATCCAGAAAGTGCTGCCGCAGGGCGTCGCGATCAAGGCTCTGTTCGACCAGTCGGTCTTCGTCAAAGCCGCGCTCAACAGCGTGGCCCTGAGCGCGTGCCTGGCGGCCGCATTGACGGCACTGGTGATCATCCTGTTCCTCGGCAACCTGCGCTTGTCCCTGATCATTCTCGCGGCGATTCCGTTGTCGATCGTCACCGCCGTGCTGTTCATCGATGTCACCGGCCAAACGCTGAACACCATGACGCTCGGCGGCTTTGCGTTGGCGATCGGCATCCTGGTCGACAATGGCACCGTGGTGATCGAAAACATCGAGCGGCATGTCGCCATGAATGAACCGCTGCGCCAATCCATCGTGATTGGAGCCGCCGAAGTGGCCGTACCCACATTTTTATCCACCCTCTGCATTTGCATCGTTTTCGTGCCCGTGTTCCTGCTGCAAGGTACGGCAAAGTATCTGTTTTCGCCGCTGTCACTGTCGGTGATCGGGGCGCTGCTCGCGAGCCTGGCGCTCTCCTTCACCATGGTCCCGGTGCTGTTCAACATGCTCATGCGCCGCTCGGTGAACGCCTACCACGCCGAGACGCAGCATCGGCCGGTCGGACAGCACGCCGTCTCGACCAATCCCCTGGTGCGCTTTCAGGCCGGGTTCGAGCGCGGCTTCGAAAAATTTCGCGAACGCTATCGCAACACCCTGGCGTGGACTCTGTCGCAGCCCGTACTGACAGTTGCGGCATTCGTCATTTTGATCGTCGCGTCGGTGTGCCTGTTTCCCCAGCTGGGGCGCGATTTCTTCCCGCAAGTGGACGCCGGCCAAATGCGCCTGCACGTGCGGGCGCCCCCCGGCACGCGGCTGGAGAAGACGCAGGAATACTTTGCCGGGGTCGAAGCCGAGATCCGCCGCGTCGTCGGCAACGAACAGATCAGCGTCATGCTCGACAACATCGGCCTGCCGTACAGCGGCATCAACATCGCGTTGAGCGACTCGGCCACCGTGGGTCCGATGGATGGCGAGATCCTGATTTCCCTGAACGAAAAGCACACTCCGACGGCGCAATTGATCGCCACGCTGCGGCGCGACCTGCCGGCGCATTTCGCGCAGCTGCAATTCTTCTTCCAGCCCGCGGACATCGTCGATCAAGTCTTGAATTTCGGCCAGCCGGCACCCATCGACGTACGGGTATCGGGGCCGGATCAAGGAGAGGCCTTCGCCTTGGCATCCACGATCGCGCGCGACTTGACGCGGGTGCCCGGAGTCGTCGACTCGCATGTCTTTCAAGTCCCGAATGCACCGGCACTCACCGTCGATATGGATCGGGCGCTCGCCACGGAAGCTGGGGTCACGCAACAGGAGGCGGCAAACAACGTGCTCGTCGCCACCAACTCGAGCGCACAGAGCGCACCGAATTTCTGGGTGGATCCGCGCAACAGCGTGAGCTATCCCTTGGTGGTACAGGTGCCACCCTATCGCATCGGCTCGTCGCAGGATCTGGAAACGATGCCGCTGGCGTCCGCCGCAGGCAATGGACAGGGTCAGCTGCTGGCGAATCTTGCGAGTTTTGGGCGCCACGCCATTCCGATGGTCACTTCGCAGTTGAACATTCGGCCGGTGTTCGATGTGCACGCCGATGTGCAGGGGCGCGATCTCTATTCGGCCGCGCACGATATCGATGGCGTCCTGGCGGCGCACCGGCCGGATGCGGCCAAGGCTTTGTCGGTCACCTTGAGCGGCCAGGTCGAGACCATGCGGGAGAGCTATTCCGGCCTGTTCACGGGCATCGCGCTCGCCATCATCCTGGTGTATCTGTTTCTGGTCATGAACTTTCAGAGCTGGATCGATCCGCTCATCGTGCTCATGGCCGTGCCGTTTGCCTTGGGCGGAGTGCTGTGGATGCTGTTCCTCTCCCAAACGCCCATGAGCGTGCCCGCGCTCATGGGCACGCTCATGTGCATCGGATTGACCACGGCCAACAGCATTTTGGTCGTGAGCTTCGCCAACCAGCGCATGGCCGCGGGCGACGGCCCCTTGCAAGCGGCGGCTTCCGCCGGCTACACCCGTCTGCGGCCGGTGCTGATGACCGCGGGCGCAATGATCCTCGGCATGGTGCCTATGGCCTTAGGGATAGGCGAGGGCGGCGAACAAAACGCGCCCTTGGGCCGGGCGGTCATCGGCGGCTTGTTGTTCGCGACGTTCGCGACCCTGATTTTCGTGCCCACGATGTACTGCTTGCTGCGCCGTCGGCCAACCCCTGTTTCCGAATCACACGTAATAGGCAGAGCCAATGCAACCGCATGACGCCGATGTCCGTGGAGCGTCGCCCTCGGCGGGCGAGGCGCCGCGTTCTGAATTGCCCGATGACACTTCGCGCAGCGAGTGCGATGCGGTTTCGACGGACTTCACGTCCGGTACCGGCAGGACCCTGAAGATCGGCGCCGGGATCGCAGCCGCGGTCCTGTTGCTGTGTTTCGTCGTCGTCAAAGTGATTCGCCTGGTCGACGCCCATTCTCTGGCAAAGTCCGCGAACGCGGCCTTTACTGCACCACCGCCGGTCGACGTCATCACTGCCCGTCCGGCCACCGTGGGACAGGACCTCGTGCTGCCCGGGCAAACGGCGGCTTGGTACGAAACCACAATTTATGCGCGCGTCAACGGCTACGTCGCCAAGTGGCTGGTGGATATCGGCGATCACGTTAAAAAAGGCCAACTGCTGGCGACCATCGAAACCCCCGAGCTCGATGCGGAGCTCGCCGCCGCGCGGGCGCAATTGAAGACGTCGGAGGCACAAGTCGCCGCGCGCGAAGCCGAGGCGGAATTCAGCAAGACCACCAACGAGCGCTGGCGCGATTCGCCCAAGGGCGTGGTCTCCGAGCAGGAGCGCGAGGCGAAGAAGGCGGATTACGAAAGCGCCAAGGCGCGCCTGTACGCAGCCAACGCGCAGGTGGCGTCGGATAAGTCCAAGGTCGACCAATACACTGCCCTCACGCAATTCAAGCAGGTGGTGGCGCCGTTCGACGGTACGATCACCGAACGCAAGATCGACATCGGCAATCTCGTGACTGCGGGCAGCGCGACGACGACGACGCCGTTGTACCGCATGGCGCAAACGGATCCGCTGCGGGTGTTCGTCGACGTGCCGCAGAGTTCGGCCGGGGAATTGACCCAGGCCGGTGTGCCCGCGGAGATCCGCTCAACGAGCTGCCCCTCGCGGAGTATTCGAAGGAAAAATCACCCGATCCGCGGAATCGATCAATGCGCAGGCGCGCACCATGCGGGTGGAAGTCGACATGCCCAACGCCGACCACAAGCTGCTGCCGGGCGCCTATGTGAACGTGGCGTTCAGGCTGCTGCCCCGCGGGCTGGTCGAAGTCCCTGCGGCCGCCCTGGTGTTTCGCCCCACCGGCACGCAAGTGGCGCGGGTCGATCCGAACGGCAAAATCACCTTTCGGGACGTCACGATCGTGCGCGACAACGGCAGCTTGGTCGAGCTGGCGATCGGGAGTGGAGCCCGGCGACAAGCTGGTGTTGAACATCAGCAGCCAGATTGCCGCGGGCCAGACGGTGGCGGCGAGCGAGGCCGGCGTCGCGGCCGGCCGCAACCTCGGCGCGAAGCGCTGAAGGGCAGGCCGCGCGTGATAACCGTCCCGCGATTCGCTGTCAGCTTGGCTCTGATCCTGACCGGATGCGCGGCGGGCCCGAACTATCGCATGCCGAAACCCGATGTCCCTGCGGCGTTCACCGCCATCCATGCGACCTCTACTGCGGCTGCGCCTGGGGCTGCGGCTGCGGTCGCGCCGACGGCGTCGGCGCCGGATCTTGCGGCTTGGTGGCACGCGCTCGGCGACCCGGAACTCGACTCGCTGGTCGAACGGGCCATCAAATCCAATCCGGACCTGGAAATCGCCTTGACGCGGCTGCAACAGGCACGAACTTACGAGGCGGTGGTCTTGGGTCATGCCTTGCCCGAGGTGGATGCGAGCGCCGCCGCGGCACGCGGCACGGGCACGGACCTTTCCCGTGGGCGCGCCGAAAACGGTCTCGTCTCCGCGGACAATAGGACCGGCCTGCAGCACATCAACACGATCGCCGGTTTCGACGCCGTGTGGGAACTCGACCTGTTCGGAAAATACCGGCGCGAGATCGAGGCGGCGCACTACGACATGCAGGCCGCGGCCGCCGCCCGCAACGCGGTCATCACCTCGCTCATCGCGGACGTGGTGCGTGCCTACATCGATCTGCGGGGATTTCAGGTGCAAGCCGGGATACTGCACCAGGCCGGCGATGTGCTTGCGCGAGTCTCTGCGCATCGTGAACATCCGCTACCAGCGCGGCATCACCAACGAATTGGACGTGGCGCTCGCCACCCGCGAGCTCGACACGCTGCAGGCGCAGATTGCACCGCTGGACGCGCAGGTGAATGCCGCGCAGTACACGCTCGCCGTGCTGTTGGGTGAGTACCCGGAGAACATCGTTCATGAATTGTCGAACCCCAATCTGGTCCCCTCCATGCCCGCACCGGTGGCGGCGGGCGTGCCGCTGGATCTCTTGAAGCGCCGGCCGGACATTCAGCAGGCCGAGCGCGAGCTCGCCGGAGCCACGGCGCGCATCGGGGTCGCCACGGCGGATCTGTTCCCACACGTGGCGCTGATTGGTGGGATCGGCTCCCAAGGCCAGGTTCGGGACCGGTCCGCCTCTCGCAAGCCATATATGGTCGTTCGGTCCGGCCGCTGTTTGGCCGCTGCTCGACTTCGGCGCGCTGGATGCCAAGGTGGATATCGCCCATTTGGCCGCGCATGCCAGCCTGGTGAATTATCGCAAGACGATCTTGAATGCCGTTCAGGAAGTGGACACCGCACTCGATGCGTATCACGGCTCAACAGGACCGGTTGAAGAACCTGGGCGACGCGATGATTGCGGCCCAGCGCGCAGTCGACCTAGCGACCGAGAGGTACAACCGCGGCCTGACGGATTTCCTCAACGTGGTCGATGCTGAACGCCAGTTCTACGAGCTTCAGGAACAGTATGCCGCCGCGCAAGTCGCCCAGGGCGAGCAGTTCGTGCAGCTCTACAAGAGCCTGGGAGGCGGATGGCAGGGCTATCAGGACGTGCCGCCGATCCGACGGCCGCAGCCCGCCATCATCGCGGCGTTCCGGCGCACTCTGGAGAGTTCGGCGCCGTGATGTGCTGAGCGGTCGTGGCGGCGCCTGCTGGCCCCCGACGCTCCTTCTGTTGTATAAAAGACACATCAGCAGATGAACGTTGCTGCAGTATGTGATATATATATAGACAAATCGCTCAAATGCGCCGCGGGAAGAGCGCGTAATATTACTGTAACAATTCGTCGATTAAATCCAACAACCACAACAGTAGGGGGACGAGCCGTGAACGATTCGAAATTGACTTCTGAGTTTTGCGCAGGGAGCCGCAGCGACCGCGGCCTGGGCGTGCTCAAGATTGGTTTTTTGGCGGGGTTATTGTCGATCGCCGCGAGTGTCGCGCACGCGCAAAGCGCCGCGCCCACTGCCGATGACAGCGTGACCTGGCACGGCATCACTTTGTACGGCATCGTGGATGTCGGTGTGCAAAATCAGACGCATGGCGCGCCCATCAACGATTACTTCGTCGCCGGCAGTGCAGAAATCGTGCAGAAAAACAGCAACCGCGCGGTGACCGGCGTTACCCCCAGCAACCTGAGCAATTCCCGGATCGGCCTGCAGGGCAACGAGCCCATCGTCGGCGACTGGTCGGGCGTGTTCAAACTCGAAACCTTCTTCAATCCGCAATCCGGCCAAATCAGCGACGCACTGAAGTCGCTGGTGCAGAACAACGGCCGATCGGCGGCGAATCAGACCACCAATGTGGATTCGAGTGCGTCGGGTCAGACCTTCATTCAGTCCTTTGCGGGGTTCAGTTCCAAGACCTTCGGCACGATCACGTTCGGCCGCCAAAATACGGTGCTTGCCGACGGCGTCGCCAAGTACGACCCCAATTATGCGTCGCAAGCATTCTCGCTGATCGGAATCTCCGGTACGACTGCCGGCGGCGGGGATACCCAGAACCGCCGTTTGGATTCGTCGGTGAAGTACGTAGGTTCGTTCGGCGGCGTGGCGCATCTTTCCGCGCAGTACAAATTCAATCAATCGACCGGCAGCGCCAATACGGCCTACGAGGTGTCTTTCGGCGGAGAGTACGCCGGCTTCTCGGGCGATGTGTACTACACCAAGATCAAAGACGCGGTGTCGGTGGCTGCGCTCTCCGCCGCCCAGGTCACTGATGTCGATCTCGCGGGTGCAACGGGCGGCCTGTGCCCCAACCCGCTCCCGGCGGGTGGCAGCTGCATCGCGGCAAGCCCGAGCAACACACTGGCGGCGACGGTCTCGGACAACACCTCCTATGCCTTCATGGGCCTGTACAACATGGGCTTTTTGAAGTTCTTCGGCGGCTACGAGCATATCCAGTACGCGAATCCGGACACCCCGCTGAGCGCCGGCTTCAATGTCGCGGCTTACACGATCGGCTTCGTCAATGTTCAGAGCGGCCCCAAGTCGACCTACGTCAACGACAAGACATTGCAGGTGTATTGGGCGGGGGTGCGCTACACGGTTATCCCAGAGCTGGATCTGGTAGGCGCCTACTACGGCTATAAGCAGAATGCGTACGGTACCGGCGCCAACGCCGGCTGTTCCACGAACAAATCCGGAACCTGCAGCGGCACGGAGGACGTGATTTCGTTCGATGCCGACTATCGCTTCACCAAGCGCTTCGACGGCTATTTCGGCGCGATGTACAGCGGCGTCAAGGACGGCCTCGCCGCCGGTTACGACTTCAGCAGGACCGACATCACCACGACGATGGGCGTGCGCTTCAAGTTCTGACCGCGAAGAATGCATTCGACCTCATGGCCCGATGGCCATGAGGTCGACGCGCCGGACGGACGAACCGATATAGAACCCGCCGCCGCTCTCACGGCAGTCACCGCGAGGCCGCCCCGGCCTGATTAGCGCCGCCGCGGCGATCAACAACCGAAGGTCACTACGAGCGGATTTGTCGCGACTAGTGCTATATTCCGTCGGATATAGCGCTTGTCGACCAAAACCAATGACCTACGAAGGGATCGAACCGTGAGTAACGAAATATTGTCAGGAGTGAAGAAGTCAGCCCTGGCTTTGGTAGCCACGAGCGCCATCGGGGGCGTTGCGCGCGCAGCAGAAGGACCGGCTCCGGCTGCGCCACCCACCCCCGAAGCCTGTGCGAGCTTCCAGGAGTTCGTCGCCACCGCTTGCCCGCTGACCTGGCACGGCATTACTGTGTACGGCGCGTATGACGTCGGTGTGGGCTGGGTCAGCCACGGCTTACCGGAAAACGGCTATAACTACGAAGGCGAATCGCTGGTCAACCGGAACGGCAATCACTCCCAATGGCTCCTTGCGCCGAACAACCTGCAGCAGTCGGGTCTTGGCATCAAGGGCAAGATAGAGTTCATGGCCGACTGGTACGCTGTGTTCAACGCTTTGACCGGCATCAATCCGCAGTCCGGCCAGCTCGCCAACATGGCAGCCACCAACACCACGAACAACGGCCTACCCAGGGGCGCCTATTCGGAAACCGGCGACGGCGCGCGCGCGGGCCAAGCCTTCAATGACGAATTCTATGGTGGTGCATCGTCCACGTATTTCGGCGCGCTCACCTTCGGCCGTCAGCGCTCGCTCGGCACCGATGCGATGCTCGCTTACGATCCGGCCGGCGGCGCCTACTCCTTTTCGTACATCGGGTATAACGGCACGATGGCCGGCGGCGGCGACACCGAGGATACCCGTTGGGACGAGGCCATGAAATATCGCCTCAACCTTGGTCCGGTCCATTTCGGCGCGATGTATAAATTCGCCGACGGTTCGGGCGGCTGCTACTCCGCCTCCGGAACCTGGAGCGCCGCCACTTGTACCCCGGAACAGGTGCACAATACCGCCTATGGATTCGACCTCGGCGGGGAGTACGACAAGTTCTCTGCCGACGTCGTCTTCCAACACTACAACCAAGCGATCAGCGTACTCAACCCCTTGCTGGGGCCAGAGAGTCGGTCGGCACCCTTTCAGTCGACCACTAACAGCATCAATACGAACCCCATCGCCGGGGCCAATCTGATCGGAACAGACAACACTGAATATGGCATCGTCACCGACAACACGGCCATCATGCTCGCTGCCAAGTATGCCTTGGACCCGTTCAAGCTCTTTGTTGGCTACGAACACATCCAGCAGTTCAACCCGTCGAACCCGTTGGGCGTTGGCGCGTCGGCCCAGGGCGGTTATCTCTTGAGCGGCGTCGAAGACAACAATCTTGATTCTCCCAAGCTCGTACAGATCGCATGGACGGGCGTGAAATACGCTTACGACAGCAAAACCGACATCACTTTGTCCGCCTATCATCAGTGGCAGAACGACTTCCGTGTTCCGTCGGCCTGCCCGCCCACCAGTTTTCGCGCTTCCTGCTCGGGCTTCCTCAACGAAGTTTCGCTCTATACGGATCATCACTTCACCAAACGTTTCGACGCCTATGCCGGCATTGCGTATTCCAACGTCAGCGGCGGTCTGGCGATCGCCATTCCTCACGGTCCCGGCGTCCCCTATAACCACAACAACAACGTTGCTCCGACGCTGGGTGCCCGCTTCACCTTCTGAGCCCCGGCCTACCGGCCTATGGCCAGGTAAATTTACAAAAGCCGTGCCTTTCGGGTAAGGTCCGCTAAAGGCCTCAAGCGGCGGGGGGACGGTCGCAATGAACGGTGAATCCAGAAAGCGCAGCGCCTGGAGCTGGTGGTATCTGCTCTTCGTGGTCCAATTTGCCGTGGCGCTCTGGCCGCCCTTCTACAACCGAATCGAGCCCACCTTGATGGGCATCCCGTTCTTTTACTGGTTCCAGCTGCTGTGGGTTATCGTCAGCGCCGTTTTCACGGCCATCGTCTATTTCGCCACCGACGACTAGGAGCCACTGCCGCGCGCCACTTCGGGGTCGAGAATAACGAGACAAGAACGGGGAGATCGTCGTGCAGGATGTGAATTGGATTGCGCTGAGCATTTTCGTGGTGCTGTTCGGCTTCATCACCTGGCTGGGTTTCGCCGCCGCTCACTGGCGCAAAGGCGACCTCGATCTGCTGCATGAATGGGGCCTGGGCGGCCGGCGTTTCGGCACCCTCATCACCTGGTTTCTGGTCGGCGGCGATGTGTATACCGCCTACACCTTCATCGCGGTTCCGGCGCTGGCCTTTGGTGCGGGCGCCGTCGCTTTCTTCGCCGTGCCGTACACCATCATCATCTATCCGCTCGTGTTCCTGGTGTTTCGCCGTCTGTGGTACGTTTGCAGCAAGCATGGCTACATCACGGCGGGTGATTTCGTTCGCGGCCGTTTCGGCAACCGTTGGCTGGCATTGGCGGTCACGGTGACCGGCATCGTGGCGACCATGCCGTACATCGCCTTGCAGCTGGTCGGCATCCAAGTCGTGATCGGCGCGCTCGGTATTTCCGGCACCGGACTCGCCGCCGATCTGCCGCTGCTCATTGCCTTTATCGTGTTGGCGGCCTTCACTTATTCGAGCGGATTGCGCGCGCCGGCGTCGATCGCCATCGTCAAGGACATTTTGATCTATATCACGGCACTGGCCGCCATCATCGTCATCCCGATCGAACTCGGCGGCTTCCACAAGATCTTCGCCGCCGTTCCAGCGCAGAAGCTGATGTTGGCGGTGCCGGGACCGAATACCACCGGCTCCTACAGTGCGTATGCGACGTTGGCCTTCGGATCCGCGCTTGCGCTGTTTCTCTATCCGCATTCCCTGACGGGCATCTTGAGCGCGAGCAGCGGGCATGCCATCCGCCGCAACGCCGCGATGCTGCCCGGCTATACCTTCATGCTGGGGTTGCTCGCGCTGTTCGGCTTCTTCGTCATCGCCGCGGCGTCGACAAGCTTCCCGAATATGCCGCCGGCTTCAAGCAGTTCGGCAATAACTTCGCGGTGCCGGCGCTGCTGCTGCACAGCTTCCCGTCCTGGTTCGTCGGCATCGCGTTTGCCGCCATCGGCATCGGCGCGCTGGTGCCGGCGGCCATCATGTCGATTGCCGCGGCGAATCTGTATACGCGCAATATTCATCGCGAGTTCATCAACAAGAACCTCACTGACAAGCAGGAAGCGCAGACGGCGAAATTGGTGTCGCTGATCGTCAAGGTCGGCGCGCTGGTGTTCATCTTGTTCGTGCCCACGCAGTACGCCATTCAGCTGCAGCTGCTCGGCGGCATCTGGATCATTCAGACGCTGCCCGCCGTGATGCTCGGCGCCTATACGCGATGGTTCAACTCCTGGGCGCTGCTGGTCGGTTGGGCGGTCGGCACGGTGGCCGGCACGGCGATGGCCATTGCGACCAAACTGACGCCGACTTTTCCGCTTGAGTCTGGCGGCCATACGTTCCCGGGCTACACGGCGGTCTACACGGTGATTCTGAATCTCGGCATCGCCATCGTGCTGACGCCGGTATTCAATGCCATGGGTGCGCGCCGCGCGCCGTTCGATGCGACCTCGGCGGCCGATTATCACGCGTAATTCTCGCTAAGCCGCCCGCTTCCGGAGCGCGTGGCTGCCGGCCGGCGCGCGCTGTCACAAAAGTGTCACATTGCGTCCCGATCATCACGGGCTATCTCAAGGCAGCCGTTCGGCACGCCATCGATTGAATCGGAGCAAACTTAAATGCAGATAAACAAAAGGATTTCCGCGCGGCTGGCATTAGTGGCCGCTGCGGCAATGAGTTGCGCCGCGGCGGCGGCGGACATCTCAGGCGCCGGCGCAACTTTTCCCTACCCGATTTATGCCAAATGGGCGGACGCCTATAAAAAGCTCACCGGGGTGGGCCTCAACTATCAGTCCATCGGATCGGGCGGCGGCATCAAGCAGATCAAGGCGAAGACCGTGACGTTCGGCGCCTCGGACATGCCCTTGAAGCCCGACGATCTGAAGGCTTCCGGACTCATGCAATTCCCCATGATCATCGGCGGGGTGGTCCCGGTGGTCAACATCAAAGGCATCCAGGCCGGCCAATTGCATTTGGACGGCGCCACGGTCGCCAGCATCTACCTGGGCGACATCACCCAGTGGAATGATCCGAAGATCAAGAGCCTGAATCCGAAACTGACGCTGCCGAGCACCGCAATTGCGCCCGGTGTACCGATCGGACGGGTCCGGCACGAATTTTCTATTCTCCGATTACCTGTCGAAGGCCAGCCCCAAGTTCATGTCGAGTATCGGCGCCAACACGTCGGTGCAGTGGCCGACGGGCATCGGCGCCAAGGGCAACGAAGGGGTCGCCAACATGACCACCCAAACCGATGGCGCGATCGGCTATGTCGAGTACGCCTATGCCAAGCAGAACAAGATGGCCTACACCTTGCTCACCAACAAGGCGGGCGCGGCGGTGGCGCCGAGCGCGGAGTCCTTTCAGGCGGCCGCGGCTAATGGCGACTGGGCCCACGCGGACAGCTACTACTTGATCTTGACCGATCAAGCCGGCGCCAAGAGCTGGCCGATCACCGGCGCGAGCTTCATTCTGCTTTACAAGCAGCCGACGGATCCGGCGCCGGTCAATGAGGCATTGAAGTTCTTCTGCCTGGGCGTACAAGGATGGCGCTAGTATGGCGGCCGAACTGGACTACGTGCCGCTGCCGGCAGCGTTGATTGCGCAGGTGAAGAAGACCTGGGTCTCGGAAATCACGTCGGGCGGCCATCCGGTATGGAGCGGAAAATAGCGGGAGCGAAACTGACACCGTGGCGATCATCGATCCGAGGCACGCCGCAAAGCAGTTGATTTACGAGAGAATCTTCCGCTCCGCGACGTTGAGCGCGGCGATCCTCGTGCTGTTG
Organism: uncultured Gammaproteobacteria bacterium; assembly: GCA_963818075.1. Classification (GTDB taxonomy): domain Bacteria; phylum Pseudomonadota; class Gammaproteobacteria; order Steroidobacterales; family Steroidobacteraceae; genus Bog-1198. The sequence continues at coordinate 639,459 of CAWFQX010000004.1, forward strand.
ATTTTGGGCGGAGTGGCGCTCTCGCTGCTGCGCGGCGCATGGCCGGCGATCAGCCACTTCGGATTCTCCTTCGTGACCCGCGAGATTTGGAACCCGGTGACCGACCAATTCGGCGCGCTGGCGCCGATTTACGGCACGGTCGTCACCTCGTTGATTGCGATGCTGCTGGCGGTGCCGGCGGGGTTCGGCATTGCGCTGTTCTTGACCGAACTCTGCCCGCCGCTGCTGAAGCGCCCGATCGGCGTGGCCGTCGAATTGCTGGCCGCGGTGCCCAGCATCATTTTCGGCATTTGGGGATTGTTCGTGCTGGCACCGGTGCTGCAGCGGCATGTGCAGCCGTGGCTGATAGCGCACCTCGGCCACCTGCCGCTGCTCGGGGGATCTGTTCAAGGGTCCGCCGTTCGGCATCGGCGTTCTCACGGCCGGCGTCGTTCTTGCCATCATGGTGCTGCCTTTCATTGCGGCGACCATGCGCGACGTCTTCGACACCGTGCCGCCCATGCTCAAGGAATCCGGCTACGGGCTCGGCGCCACGACCTGGGAAGTGATGTGGAATGTGGTCGTGCCGCATTCGCGAGTCGGCATCGTCGGCGGCATCATGCTGGGATTGGGACGCGCGCTCGGCGAGACCATGGCGGTGACCTTCGTGATCGGCAACGCGCACCGCATCAGCTCCTCGCTGCTGGCGCCCGGCACCACGATTTCGTCGGCCATCGCCAATGAGTTCACCGAGGCGGTGGGCGACCTCTACACCTCCTCGCTCATCGCGCTGGGGCTGCTGCTGTTTCTCATCACTTTCACGGTGATTGCGGCGGCCCAGGCCATGCTGCGGCGGCTGGAGCGGCGGTGGTTTCGCGGTATGAATCGGCGGACGCTGCGCAAGGCAAAAAACGGCATCTTTCTGGCGCTGTCGTCTGGTCGCCACCGCGACTGGGCTTGGCCTGCCTGGCCGCGATCCTCTGGACGCTGCTGTCGCACGGGCTGGCGGGAATGTCCGGGCATCTGTTCACGCAAATGACCCCGCCGCCCGGCGGCCAGGGCGGATTGCTCAATGCGCTGTACGGCAGCGCGGTGATGACGCTGCTCGGCATTCTGATCGGATCGCCCATCGGCGTGCTGGCCGGCACGTATCTTGGCGGAATACGGCCGAGATTCGCGTCTCAGCACCGTGATCCGCTTCATCAACGATGTGCTGTTGAGCGCGCCTTCGATCATCATCGGCCTGTTCGTTTATGAGATCGTCGTGGTTCGCATGGGCCATTTTTCGGCCATCGCCGGCGCTCTGGCGCTGGCGATATTGGCGATTCCAGTGACCCTGCGCACCACGGAGGACATGCTGAACCTGGTGCCGATCGGAATGAAGGATTCCTCGGCGGCGCTCGGCGCCTATCCGTGGCGCACCACGCTGAGCGTGCTGTATCCTGCGGCGCGCAGCGGCATCGTCACCGGGTTGCTGCTCGCCATCGCGCGCATCAGCGGGGAGACCGCGCCGCTGCTGTTCACGGCGCTCAACAATCAATTCTGGAGCACGCAGCTGAATGCCCCGATGGCGAATCTTCCCGTGGTGATCTTCCAGTTCGCCTTGAGTCCGTACAAGGATTGGCAGGATCTGGCGTGGGCGGGCGCCTTGATCATCACCGTGACCATCTTGGTGCTGAGCATTTCCGCGCGCGTGCTGCTGGCCTTGCTGCAGGCAGAGCGAGGTTCCGGCCGATGATGCCTTCGACGAAACCGCCGAAGCACTTGAAGATGCGCGCGCCGCACCGTGGCTGCGCAGCCGCCGCAGGATCTGGGCCCGCCGAAAATCGAGATGCGCGCGCTTGAATTTTTACTACGGCGACGTGCAGTCCCTGCACAACATCAACATGTCCCTGGCCGACCGGTCGATCAGCGCGTTCATCGGACCGTCGGGGTGCGGCAAATCGACGCTTGCTGCGCGTTCTGAACCGCATGTACGCCCTGTATCCGAAGCAGCGTGCGGAAGGCGAAGTGCTGATCGGCGGCCGCGACATCCTGGGCCCCACCGTCGATGTGGCCGAACTGCGCTACCGCGTAGGCATGGTGTTCCAGAAGCCGACGCCGTTTCCCATGTCGGTGTTCGACAATGTCGCATTCGGCTTGCGCCTGAGCGGCGGCATTCGCGGCGCGGAGCTCAAATCGCGCGTGGAATCGGCGCATTGCGCGATGCGGCGATTTGGGATGAGGTCAAGGACAAGCTGCATGCCGACGGCCGCAGTCTGTCGGGCGGACAACAGCAGCGCGCTGTGCATCGCGCGCGCGATCGCGGTCAAGCCCGAGGTGCTGCTGCTCGATGAACCGACGGCGGCGCTCGATCCGATCTCCACGCTGCGCGTCGAGGAAACCTTGCAGGCGCTGCGTGAGAAGTATTGCATCGTGGTGGTCACGCACAATTTGCAGCAGGCGGCGCGAGTGTCGAACGTCACCGGATTCATGTTCATGGGCGAACTCGTGGAAATAGGCCCGTCGAGCCAGATTTTCACGTCGCCGAAAGATCGAAGAACCGACGATTACATCACCGGACGATTCGGCTAGAGCTATAAAAAATTGACGCGAGAAACTCCCGTTGCCGACAACGACGCCGTCGCAGCCGTGCGCGACCGCGTGCGCGACGCCGTGATGACGGCGCGCGCGCGTGAATGTTCACTACGGCGACAAGCACGCCGTCAAGAACGTCAATCTCGACATCGGCCGCAATCAGGTGCTCGCCCTGATCGGGCCGTCGGGCTGCGGCAAATCCACCTTTCTGCGCTGCCTCAACCGCATGAACGACACGATCGCGAGCGCGCGCGTGGACGGCCTGATCACGCTCGACGGCGTACGATATTTACGATCGCAAGCAGGACGTTGCGCAGCTGCGCGCGCGCGTCGGCATCGTTTTCCAGAAGCCCACGCCGTTCCCGCATTCGATCTATGCCAACGTTGCGTACGGGCCGCGGATTCACGGCCTGGCCAAGAGCCGCGGCGACATGGATGAGTTGGTGCAGAGCAGTCTGGCGCGCGCCGGGCTATGGGAGGAGGTCAAGGATCGCCTGTCGACTCCGGGCACCAGCCTCTCCGGCGGACAACAGCAGCGGCTATGCATCGCGCGCACCATCGCGGTGAATCCCGAGGTGATTTTGATGGACGAACCCACCTCGGCGCTGGATCCGATCGCGAGCGCCAAGATCGAGGATTTGATCGACGAACTGCGCGCGAATTACGCCATCGTCATCGTCACGCACAACATGCAGCAGGCCGCGCGCGTGTCGCAGCGCACCGCGTATTTTCACCTCGGCGATCTGGTCGAAGTCGGCCCGACCGATTTGATTTTCACCAATCCGCAGCAGAAGCTGACGGAGGACTACATCACCGGCCGCTTCGGCTGACGCCGGGGCGACCGGGCGCGGAGGCATCAGTGCAGTGTACGCGGGATGAATTGGCGCATATTGTGGCGAATGCGCCGTTTCTGAAGCCTTTTGGTCTCGTCGTTGAAACCTGTGCGCCGGGGGAATGCACGGTCCTAGTGCCGTATGCGGTGTCGCTCGAAAGGCCCGGCGGCATCGTCAGCGGCATCAGTCTCATGGCCGCCGCGGACGTCGCCATGTGGCTTGCCATCATGACCGAGCGCGGGACCACCGAGCAGTGGGTCACCACCGACATGAAGACCGCTTTTTTGAGCAGCGCGCGTCAATCGGACGTCTCTTGCACGGCGCGGGTTCTGAAGCTCGGAAAGCGGACCGCGTATGGCACGGCCGAGTGCCGCGGCGCCGGCGGGAATTTGCTGACACACCATGTGTTGAGCTACACGCTCGTGCCCGCGTAGACGGATCCAGTGCCGGTGGGCCCTAGTCGGTATTCCGCAGTAGTTCGTTCAGCGAGGTCTTGGCGCGGGTTTGCGCATCCACGCGTTTGACGATCACCGCGCAGGACAGCGCGTACTTGCCGTTTTTCGCCGGCAGCGAACCCGGCACCACCACTGCGCCGGCTGGCACGCGGCCATAGAGGATTTCGTCGCGCTCCCGATCGTAGATGCGCGTGCTTTGTCCGATGAACACGCCCATGGAAATCACCGCGCCCGATTCGACGATGACGCCTTCGACGATTTCAGAGCGCGCACCGATGAAGCAATCATCCTCGATGATGGTGGGCGCGGCCTGCAGCGGTTCGAGGACGCCGCCGATGCCGACGCCGCCGGACAGGTGCACGTTCTTGCCGATCTGCGCGCAGGAACCCACGGTGGCCCAGGTATCGACCATCGATACCCGAGTCGACATAGGCGCCGATATTGACGTAGCTCGGCATCAATACCACGTTCGAGGCGACGAATGCGCCGCGGCGCACGGTCGCCGGCGGCACCACCCGCACGCCGGCGGCGCTGAACTCCGCCGCATCCCAGCCGTCGTACTTGAGCGGCACCTTGTCGTAGAAGCTCAGCGCGCCGGCGCGCATCGCGGTGTTGTCCGCGATTCGGAACGACAGCAGCACGGCCTTCTTCAGCCACTCGTGGACATGCCACGCTCCGCCGAGCTTCTCCGCCACACGCAAGGTTCCGGAGTCGAGCAGACCGAGCACGGTTGCCACCGCGGCGCGCACCTCCTCGCCGGCATTTTGCGGAGTGATCTTCGCCCGCGACTCGAAGGCGTGCTCGACGGCCGCCTGCAATTGATGATGGGACATTGCTTGTCGGGTTCTCGTTTTAGGTGCGGACCGCGTCGCGCCGATCGAGCGCGCGCACCAGCGATTCCTGAACGCGCCGGCACGTCTCCTCCTGCAGGAGCCGGCCTTCGGCGTCGGTGATGTAGAACACGTCTTCGGCGCGCTCGCCCACCGTCATGATCTTGGCGCCGTTGATCGCCACGCGTTCGGTGCGGAACACCTTGCCGACTTCGGACAGCAGCCCCGGGCGATCCGCGGCGATCAATTCAAGGATGGTGCGGCCATTGCGGCTGTCGACGCTGAAATTCACCTGCGTCGGGGTCGAGAACATGCGCACTTGGCGCGGGGCGCGGCGCGTCACCGTCGCCGGGGAATCCTCGGGCTGCTGCAGGTTGCGCCACAGGCCTTGTTCGATCTCACGGATGCGGCCGGCGTCTGCGATCACCGCGCCGTTGTCCTCGAGCACCACGTAGGTCTCGAGGCTGAATCCGTTGGCGCTGGTGATCAGCCGGGCATCGACGACATTGAGGCCCATTTGATCGAGCACCGCGGTCGTGCGCGCAAAGCTTCGCAGGCGCCGCGGCGCATAGGTGAGCACGGCGGTGCCGCCGCGCTCCGCCAGTTGCCGAATCGCGACCAGCGGCGTGTCGTCGTGCTGATGCCGGTCGGCGAGCAGTGCGGTTTGCCAGGCGATTTCCTCCGGCGTGTAGCGCAGAAAGTACGCTTCGGTCCATTGCGCCCAGACCCGCGAAATCTGCTCCGGCGGCACTTCAGGCATCTTCTCGCGCGCCTGCTCCTGGGTTTCGCGGATCAACTCGTCCTGATCGACCGGCGTCTCGAGGCCGCGGCGCAGCGCGCGCTTGGTGCGCTCGTAGAACTCCTCGAACAGCCGCGCCTTCCACGCATTCCACAGCTTCGGGTTGGTGCCGCGCACGTCCGCCACGGTCAATACGTAGAGATAATCCAGGTGCGCCTGATCGCCGACGCGGCGCGCGAAACCGTGAATGATGTCCGGATCGCTGATGTCTTTTTTCTGCGCGGTGATGGACAGGATCAAGTGGTTTCTGACGAGCCACGCGACCAGGCGCGCCTCGTAGCGGCCGAGTCCCTGCTCCAGGCAGAACGCTTCGGCATCGACCGCCCCCAATTCCGAATGATCGCCGCCGCGGCCCTTGGCGATGTCGTGAAACAACGCCGCGAGATAGGCGATTTCCTGGCGCGGCAGGGATTGCATGATCTGGCTCAGCGCGGGAAATTCGTCGTTGAATTTCGGCATCGCGAGGCGGCGCAGGTTGCTGACGACGAACAAGGTGTGCGCGTCCACCGTGTACGCATGGAACAGGTCGTACTGCATCCGCCCGACGACGCGGCCGAAGGAGGGGATGTAGCGGCCGAGCACGCCGTACAGATTCATGCGGCGCAGCTCGTGCGTCACTCCGACCGGCGCGCACAGGATTTCCATGAACAGCCGGTGATGACGCGGGTTTTGGCGGAATTCCTCGTCGATGAGCCACACGTGCGTGCCGATCAATCGGATCGTCTCGGCGCGCACCCCGCGCAGTTCCGGATGCTGCTGCAGCAGCACGAACAGCTCGAGCAGCGCGGAAGGGTGGCGCGCGAATACTTCGCCGTGCGTCACCTCGAGATAGTCGTTGCGAATCTGGAAGCGCGCGTTCAGGGCTACCGGCGGGCCGCTTTGCGTGAGGATGGCCTCGCGAAACAGCTGCAGCAGCATTTCGTTCATCAGGCTGACGTCCATGACCGTGCGGTAATATTTCTGCATCAGCTGTTCGACGGCGAGCGTGAAGCTCGCATCCTCGTAGCCGAACAGTTTCGCGAGCTTGATCTGGTAATCGAACAACAAGCGGTCTTCGCGCCGTCCGGTGAGCACGTGCAGTCCGAAGCGCACCTTCCAGAGGAAGGATTGGCCGGCCTTGAGCTTGCGCAGCTCCTCGCGGGTGAGGAAGCCGTGCGCCACCAGCTCATCCAGCGTGTCGGTGCCGAAATGGCGTTTCGCCACCCAGCCGATGGTCTGAATGTCGCGCAGTCCTCCCGGGCTCGACTTCACGTTGGGTTCGAGGTTGTAGGCGGTGTCGAAGTAGCGATGGTGCCGCTCGGTTTGTTCCTTGACCTTGGCTTCGAAGAAATCCTGCGAGGACCACAGGCGGTCGGGCGCGAGCGCGCGGCGCATGCCGGCGAACAGGGACTCGGGTCCGGCTAGCAGCCGCGCTTCGAACAGCGTGGTCGCCACGCTGATGTCGGCGAGGCTCTCGCGCTGGCAATCGTCGATGGAGCGCACGCTGTGGCCGACTTCGAGACCGATGTCCCAGAGGAAGGTCAGGAACTTTTCGATGTCCGGCTGCCAGTCGGCGGAATCGCTCTTCGGCAGCAGCACCATGACGTCGATATCGGAGCTGGGGTGCAGCTCGCCGCGCCCGTAGCCGCCCACGGCCACCAACGCCAGATCATCCGCAAACTTGCCCGGCATGGCGCACCCAGGCGGCGCGCAGCGTGATGTCGACCAAGCGTGCGCGATCGCGGACCAAGTCCTCGACGGCCTCGTCGAGCGGCGAAGCGCTCCTGCAGAAGCTCGGTGCCGCGGTCCAGGACCTGGCGGAAAACGATGGGCGAGAATTGACCGTCCTGCAGGGCCTCGGGTGCGGCCGTCAAATAGGGCCAGTCAGCGGGTTGATCGAGAACTTTGCCGTGGGCGTTCAAGAGGCCGCCGCGGCGGCGGGAAGGCCCACGCTCGCGCCTAAGGTGAGCACCTCGAAGCCCACGTCGGTGACCAAAATCGTGTGTTCCCACTGCGCCGACAGCGATTGATCCTTGGTGACCACCGTCCAGCCGTCGGGCAGCAGCCGCACATCGCGGCGCCCGGCATTGATCATGGGTTCGATGGTGAAGGTCATTCCCGTCGTTGAGCTCGAGGCCCGTGCCGGGTTTGCCGTAGTGCAGCACCTGGGGGTCCTCGTGGTAGATGCGGCCGATGCCGTGTCCGCAGTATTCGCGCACCACCGAGAAGTTATTGCTTTCGGCATAGGTCTGGATGGCATGCCCGATATCGCCCAGGCGGGCGCCGGGCTTGACCACGCGGATGCCGCGCCACATGGCTTCGTGACACGCAGCCGTCAAGCGGCGGGCGAGCACCGGGGCCGTGCCGACGAAGTACATGCGGCTGGTGTCGCCGTGAAAGCCGTCGCGGATGACCGTGACGTCGATATTGATGATGTCGCCGCTTTTCAGGCGCTTATCGCCCGGGATCCCGTGGCAGACGACATGGTTGACCGAGGTGCAGATGGTCTTCGGGAAGCCCCGGTAATTGAGGTTGGCGGGGATGGACTTGAGCTCGTCCACGATGAAATCGTGGCAGCGTTTGTCGAGCTCTTCGGTGGTCGCCCCTGGTTGAACGAACGGCTCGATCATGTCGAGCACGCTCGCCGCCAGCCGCCCGGCCTCGCGCATTTTGTCCTGTTCGGCAGGTGTTTTGATGGTCACGGTCATGGGAGGCCAGGCTTTGTTTCTAACAGATGTTCATGGTATAAAGCGCGGCTATTTTTAACAACCCCGCACGCGTGTCGTCACAATCGGCCGGGTGCCCGGCGAAATGTTGAAATCTGGGCCTGCAAGCCCAATTTCAAGGCTTCGACGGGTTGCCGATTGGGATACGCGGAGGCTCAACCCGACCAGGAGTGTTTTATGACCAGCGTGTCAATGCGACAAATGCTGGAAGCGGGCGTCCATTTTGGACATCAAACCCGCTTCTGGAACCCCAAGATGGCTCCGTTCATCTTCGGCGAACGTAACAAAATCCACATCATCAATCTGGAAAAGACGCAACCCCTGTATGCGCAGGCGGCGGCGTTCATCAAGGGCGTCGCCGCCGAGGGCGGCAAGGTACTGTTCGTCGGCACCAAGCGCTCGGCCCGCGATGCCGTGCAGAAGGAAGCCGCCCGCTGCAGCATGCCCTACGTCAACCAACGCTGGTTGGGCGGCATGCTCACCAACTTCAAGACCATTCGGCAGTCCATCAAGCGGCTCAACGAATTGGACGAGATGGCGCAGACCGGCGCGTTGGATCGGCGCGGCAAGAAGGAAGCCCAGATGCTGCGCCGTGAGATGGACAAGCTGCTGCGCAGCTTGGGCGGCATCCGCGACATGACGGCGCTGCCCGATGCGCTGTTCGTGATCGATGTCGGCCATGAGCAGATCGCCATTCATGAGGCGCGCAAGCTCGGAATCCCGGTCGTCGCCGTGGTGGACACCAATTGCTCGCCGGACGGCATCGACTATGTGATCCCGGGCAACGATGACGCGATGCGCGCCATCCTGCTGTATGCGGGCGGCGTGGCCGATTCGGTGTTGGAAGGCAAGGCCTCTCTGCCCGAGGTTCCCGGTCGGCGAAGACGAATTCGTCGAGCTCGACGAGGAAGGCAATCCGAAGAAGCGTGCCGCCGCCGGCCGTCGTCCGGCTCCGCCCGCTCGCGGAGGCCACAAGAAGGCGCCGCCGCGCCGCAAGGTTGCCGGTCACCGTCGTGCCGAGCGTGGCCGCCGTGGCGGCTTCGCTCGACGAAGTCGAGGTCGACGATGTCGACGCCGCGGATACGCCTCCGGCCGAGACGCGGCCGGCCAGCGCCCCGCGGCGCCGGCCCGTCGGCCGCAGCACGCCGAGGCGTGGCGCATAGCGCCGGCATCCGAAACCGGCACCCTGGTGGGCCGGCGCCCGAGTCGACGCGCCGGCCCACCGAATTTGTTAGTCATTTTTGAGGAAAACTGCCGCTCGCGGCCGTTCTAAAACACCATGAACATCACGGCAGATACAGTCAAACAGCTCCGCGAACGTACCGGCGCGGGCATGATGGAGTGCAAGAAGGCACTGGTCGAGACCCAGGGCGATCTGGATGCCGCCGCCGAGCTGATGCGCAAGACCGGCCTGGCCAAGGCCGACAAGAAGGCGGCGCGCGGCGGCGCCGAGGGCACCGTCGCCGTCGAGCGCTCCGGATTGAGCGCCGTGCTCGTGGAAGTCAATTGCGAGACCGACTTCGTGGCGCGCGGCGATGAATTTCAAGGCTTCGCGCGCGACGTCGCGCGCGTGGCGCTCGACGCAGGCGACGCCCGATCTCGCCGCATTGCTCGCCGCGACGCACGGTGCCGCGACCCTCGACGAGCGGCGCCGCGCGCTGATCGCGAAGATCGGCGAGAACATCTCCGTGCGCCGCTTCGTGCGCGTCACGGCGCCGAGCGCGCTCGGCGCCTACATCCACGGCGGGCGCATCGGCAGCCTGGTGGCGTTGCGAGGGCGGCGATGAAGCGCTGGCGCGCGACCTCGCCATGCATGTCGCGGCTGCGAATCCCGCCTACATCGATGCGAATGGCGTACCGGCCGCGGTGCTCGACAAGGAGCGGGAGATTCTCGCCGAGCAGACGCAGGGCGAGAAAAAGCCGCCCGAGATCATCGCCAAGATGGTCGAAGGCCGGCTGCGCAAATATCTGGCCGAGATCACCCTGCTTGGCCAGCCCTTCGTCAGGGACGAGGACACCACCGTCGAGAAACTCCTGAAGAAGGCCGGCGCCTCGGTCGTGCAATTCGTGCGCTACGACGTGGGCGACGGCATCGAGAAGAAACAGGATGATTTCGTCGGCGAGGTGATGGCGCAGGTCAAGGCAAATAAACGAAAAGCCTGACGCCCCTGGAACTCAAAGACCCCGCGCCTGCGGGGTCTTTTATAGTAGGGTACGGATACGAGATCATGACCAACACAAACGCCGCGGCTCGCTATCGTAGAATTCTGGTCAAGCTGTCCGGCGAGGCGCTGCTCGGCGACGAGGATTACGGCATCGATCCGGTGATACTCAAGCGCATCGCCGGCGAGATCCGCGACCTGACTCAAATGGGAGTTCAGGTCGCCGTCGTATTGGGGGGCGGCAATATCTTCCGCGGTGCCGGACTGGCCCGCGCCGGCATGGACCGGGTGACCGCCGACCACATGGGCATGCTCGCCACCGTGATCAATGCGCTGGCGCTGCAGGACGCGCTCGAAAGTCTCGGCACGTACGCGCGCGTGATGTCGGCGCTGCGCATCAACGAGGTGTGCGAGGATTACATCCGGCGGCGGGCGGTGCGGCATCTGGAGAAGGGCCGCGTGGTGATTTTCGGCGCCGGCACCGGCAATCCGTTCTTCACCACCGACACGGCGGCCAGTTTGCGCGCCATCGAAATCAACGCGGAGATTCTGCTCAAGGCGACCAAGGTCAACGGCATCTACGACTCCGATCCGGTGAAGAATCCGGCCGCCAAGCGCTATGCCCGCCTGACGTTCGACCAGGTGCTGAACGACCGGCTGAACGTGATGGACGCGACCGCGATCGTCATGTGCCGCGAAAACAATTTACCGCTGCAGGTGTTCAATCTGTTCAATGCCGGCGATCTGGTGCGTATCGTTCAAGGCGAAGACGTCGGCACTGTCGTAACCGCTTAAGGCCCTAAGGGGATGCCCATGCTCGATGACCTGAAGAAAGATGCAACGCAACGCATGCAGAAGTGCGTATCGACGTTCAAGGACCAGCTGAAGAAGCTGCGCACCGGCCGTGCGCACACCAGCCTGATCGAGCACATCAAGGTCGACTACTACGGTTCGGAAATGCCGTTGAACCAGGTGGCCAACATAGCCACCGAGGACGCCCGGACGCTGACCGTGAGTCCATGGGAGAAGGCCATGGTGCCGATCATCGAAAAGGCCATCTACAAGTCCGATCTGGGACTGACCCCGAACACCGCGGGGCAGCTCATCCGCATCAACATGCCGGCGCTGACCGAAGAGCGCCGCCGCGACATCATCAAGGTCGTGAAATCCGAGGCGGAGAACGCCCGCGTGGCCGTGCGCGGCGTGCGCCGCGAAGTGATGAACGAGCTCAAGGAGATGCTCAAGGAAAAGCTGATCGCGCAGGACGAGGACCGGCGCGCGCAGGACGATGTGCAGAAGTTGACCGACAAGCACGTCGCGGAAATCGATCAGGCCATGGCGGACAAGGAAAAGGAGTTGATGCAGGTGTGATGATGGCCGACTCGCCGCAGCATGTTGCGATCATCATGGACGGCAACGGCCGCTGGGCCCGGTCGCGCGGCATGCCGCGGCCTGCCGGCCATCGTGCCAGCGTGCAGGGTGGTGCGCCGGGTGGTGGAGGAATGCGCGAAGCGCAAGGTGCGCTATCTGACGTTGTTCGCCTTCAGCAGCGAGAACTGGCGCCGGCCCGCCGATGAGGTGGGCATGCTCATGAACCTGTTTCTCGACGCCTTGGAGCGCGAAGTCGCGGATCTGCATCGCAATCAAGTGCGTCTGGCGTTCATCGGCGATCGCGCTTTGTTGGGCGCCGAACTCGCGCGGCGCATGCACGGCGCGGAACAGCTCACCGCGGACAACTTGGGGCTGCGGCTGTTCGTGGCTGTGGCTTATGGGGGACGCTGGGACATCGCCCAGGCCTGCCGATCCCTCGCGGCGGACGCTGCTGCCGGCGCGCTCGCCGCCGCGGACATCGACGAAGCGCAGGTCGGGGAGCGTCTCGCGCTGGCCGGCATCCCCGATCCCGACCTTTTGATCCGCACCGGCGGCGAGCAACGCATCAGCAATTTCCTGCTGTGGAACCTTGCCTACACCGAGCTGTATTTCTCCGATGTGCTGTGGCCGGAATTCTCCGCAGCGGATTTGGACGCCGCGTTCGAGCATTACCGGCAGCGCGAGCGCCGCTTCGGCAAGACCTCCGGACAGCTTGCTGCGAAAGCCGATGCTTGAGACGGGCGATGCTTAGAACAAGAATACTCACCGCGGCCGTGCTCGCCTGCATCCTGCTGGCAGGTTTGTTTCTGCTGTCGCCGCCGTGGGCCGTGTTGGCGTTCGGCATGGTGTTCACCATCGGTGCCTGGGAGTGGGCCGGTTTCGGCGCACTGTGCGGGCCGGCCGCCCGCATCGCCTACGCGTCCGGCGTCGCACTGCTGCTGCTGCTGGCATGGCGATGGAGCGCCGAACCGCGCGCACTTGCTGCTGCTGCTCGCGCGCCGCGTGTGTGTGGTGGGTGATCGCCTTGCTGTGGCTGTCCACGGTGCCGGCGCGGCACCAGCCGGTGCTCGCGCTCGTGTGCGGTCTGCCGGTGTTGGTGCCGGCCTTCATCGCGCTGGCGAGACTTCAGGTCGCAACCGTGAGCTTTGCGAGCGGTCCGCAAATCGTCCTGTGGCTGGTGCTCTTGGTGATCGCCGCCGATGTCGGCGCCTACTTCGCCGGGCGCCGCTTCGGCCGGCGAAAATTGGCGCCGCGCGTGAGCCCCGGCAAGACCTGGGAGGGTGCGCTCGGCGGCATCGCCCTGGTGGCGCTGGTCGCCTGGGCCGGCGCCGCGCATTTTGGGCTGCCGCAGCCGGCGGTCGTCGCCTTTGGTTGCGCGGTCGGGATCTTCTCCATCGTCGGCGATCTGACCGAGAGCATGTTCAAGCGCGCCGCGGGTCTCAAGGACAGCGGCGTTTTGCTGCCGGGACATGGCGGCCTGCTCGATCGCATCGACAGCGTGACGGCGGCCGCGCCGCTCTATGCTCTCGGGCTGTTCGGCACCGGTGTGATCGCATGAGCACGCGCCACGGGCTTGCCATCTTAGGTTCCACCGGCAGCATCGGGCGCAGCACGCTCAGCGTGGTCGCCATGCATCCGGACCGCTTCCGTGTCGCGGTGCTCGCGGCGCGCGGCAGCTGGCAAACCATCGTCGAGCAAGCCCAGCAGTTTCAGCCGCGCACCGTGGTGCTGGTGGACCCCGAGGCCGCCGCGCTGGCGCGCGCGGCGCTGCGCGACTGCGGTTCCGCCTCGCGTGTGCTAGAGCGGCGCCGAGGCGCTCGCCGAGGCCGTTTCCGGTGCGGCAACGTCGACGTCGTGATGGCGGCGATCGTGGGTGCTGCCGGATTGCCGTCGACCCTGGCGGCGGTGCGAGCCGCCAAGCGCGTGCTGCTCGCCAACAAGGAAGCGCTGGTCATGGCCGGCCAGCTGCTCATGGATGAAGTGCGCCGCGCCGGCGCCGAGCTGATCCCGATCGACAGCGAGCATAATGCGATTTTCCAATGCATGCCCGCCGGCTATCTTCCCGGCGAGACTGCGCGCGGCGTGGTGCGCGTGATCTTGACCGCCTCCGGCGGACCGTTTCGCAGCACCGACTTGGGGCTGTTGGCGCACGTCACGCCCGACGAGGCCTGTGCCCACCCGAAATGGAAGATGGGCCGCAAGATCTCGGTCGACTCCGCAACGCTCATGAACAAGGGTCTCGAAGTCATCGAGGCGACCTTGCTGTTCGGCTTGCCGGAGTCGCAGGTGGATGTCATCGTGCATCCGCAAAGCGTCGTGCATTCGCTGGTCGAATACGCGGATGGCTCGATGCTGGCGCAGCTCGGCGCCCCCGATATGCGCACTCCCATCGCCCAGGCGCTCGCGTGGCCGGAGAGAGTTGCTTCCGGTGTACAATCGCTCGACTTGGCCGCGATCGGCCAGCTCGGCTTCGAGCCGCCGGATCACGTGCGATTTCCCAGTCTCTGGGGTTGGCGCGAGCGGCGGCGCGAGCCGGCGGCACCGCACCGGCGGTGCTGAACGCGGCCAATGAGGTCGCGGTACAGGCGTTTCTTGACCGTCGCTTGAACTTTACAGGCGATTGCCACGGTCATTGACAAAGTGTTGCAGCGTCTCGATTCGTCCCCCGTCAAGGCTCTGGGGGATGTTTTGGACGCCGACGCCGCCGCGCGACGCTTGGCGCTTGGCCTTGATTGAGCTTGAGCCTGGAGCCTTCGCATGAAGATGTTGTTCTTTCTCGCCGCCTTCTTGGTCGCGATCGGGATTTTGGTGGCCGTGCACGAGTTCGGTCATTACTGGGTCGCCAAGAAACTCGGCTTCAAAGTTCTGCGCTTCAGCATCGGCTTCGGCAAACCCGTGCTGATGCGCGTCGGCAAGGACGCCGATCGCACCGAATACTGCGTGGCCGCGATTCCCTTGGGCGGCTACGTCAAACTGCTGGACGAGCGCGAAGGCGAGGTGGACCCGGCCGAGCTGCATCGCTCCTTCACCCGCCGGCCCGTGCTGCATCGAATCGCGGTGCTGCTGGCGGGGCCGGCCATGAACCTGCTGTTCGCCTCGCTGCTGTATGCGATTCTGGCCATGGTCGGAACGGAAATCGTCAAGCCGGTGGTCGGCCAGGTGCGGCTCGACAGTCCCGCCGCCGTCGCCGGGCTGCAGCGCGGCGATGAGATCGTGCGCGTCGGCGATCGCAGCGTCGCAGGACACCGAAGAGCTGCAGATCGCCCTGATCCGGCAATTCTCCGACGACGGCGTGATCCCCCTGCGCGTGCGCCGCGACGGCGGCGAGCGCTCGCTCACCCTGCGCGTCGCCGAGGATCGGCGCGCCATGACCGAGCCCGGCATGCTGCTGCCGGGCCTCGGCTTCGATCTCGCGACGTGGAATGCCAACACCTTGATTCACGACGTGCCTGCCAGACAGCGCAGGCGCGCGGGCGGGGTTGCGCGCCGGGGATCGGGTATTGGCGGTGGACGGCCAGCCCGTCGTCAACAGCACGGAATTCGTCGCCATGGTGAACGCCGCGCCGGGCCGGGACATTTCGATCGAAGTCGAGCGCGCGGGCGAACGATTGCGTATCGTGGCGCCGGTGCCGCGGGTGATGGAGCAGGGCCGGGCGATCGGCCGGCTGGGTATTGCTCTGGTCGAAGGACCGCAGATCCTGGCCGCCGGGGCTGGTGGAGACGCGGCGCGACGGCCCGCTCGACGCGCTGGCGGCCGGAGTGGCGAAGACCTGGGAGATGTCCTCGCTCACCGTGCAGATGCTGTGGCGTATCGTGACGGGACAGGTTTCCGCGAAGAACATCAGCGGGCCGATCAGCATCGCCGAGTTCGCCGGTATCAGCGCGTACTTGGGGCTGACCGCGTTTTTGGCATTTCTGGCGATCATCAGCGTGAGCTTGGGCGTGCTCAATTTGATGCCGGTGCCGCTGCTGGACGGCGGACAGGTGCGTCTATCAGCTGGTGGAAGCGGTGAAGGGAACGCCGCTGTCCGAGCGCGCCCAGCTGTTCGGGCAGCAGGTCGGGATCGCGCTGCTCGTCGTATTGATGAGCCTGGCTTTTTATAACGATATTTCAAGACATTTGAATTAACGGGAAATCATGATCAATCGAAATAGCAATCGGTCGTTGTCGCGTGCGGCTTGATTTGCGTTTGGCTTGCCTGGTGGCGCTTGCCATCCAGCCCTGGGGGTCGGCTGTGCGCGCGCAAGCGTCGCAGCGAGCCGTTCACGGTCGGCGACATTCGCATCGAAGGCCTGCAGCGAATCTCCGAAGGCACGGTATTCAATTACCTGCCGGTGAACATCGGCGATCACCTCGATGGTCAGCGCATCGGCGAGGCCATGCGCGCGCTGTACGCCACCGGGTTCTTTCGCGACGTCGAGCTGCGCCGCGACGGCAACACCCTGCTGGTCGTGGTGGTCGAGCGGCCCTCCATCGCCAAGTTCGAGATCAAGGGCAACAAGGACATCAAGACCGAGGACCTGCAAAAGAGCCTGCGCAACGTGGGTCTCGCGCAGGGCAAGACCTTCGACCGCTCGGTCCTCGATGAAGTGAAGCAATACCTCACCGACCAATACTTCAGCCGCGGCAAATACGCGGTGCGCGTCGATACCAAGATCACGGAACTGCCGGGCAACAAGGTCGACGTGGTCGTCGACATCAAGGAGGGCAAGCGCGCCAAGATCGAGCAGATCAACCTGGTCGGCAACACCAAGTTCAAGGAAAAGGACGTGCTCGGCACGCTTCGAGCTGAAGACGCCGAATTGGCTGTCCTGGTACAAGCAGGATGACCGCTACTCGCGCGAATCGCTGCAGGGCGATTTGGAGAAGCTGCGCTCCTACTACATGGACCGCGGCTACGCCAATTTCCAGATCGAGTCGACGCAGGTCACCATCGCGCCCGAAAAAGACGACATGTACATCACGGTGAACGTCAACGAGGGCGACGTTTTCAAGGTATCGGAAATCAAGCTCGCCGGCACGATGGTGGTTCCCGAGGAGCAGCTGCGGAAACTGCTGCTGATCCACCCCGGCGACACCTTTTCGCGCAAGCGGTCACGAGCTCGCAGGAGCTGATGAGCTATCGGCTGGGCGCCGACGGCTATGCCTTCGCCAAGATCGATCCGGTGCCCACCCCGGACAACGAAAAGAAAACCGTATCGCTCACGTTCTTCATCGAGCCCGGCAATCGCGTCTACGTCAGGCACATCAATTTCAACAACATCACCGCGATCAACGACGAAACGCTGCGCCGCGAGATGCGCCAGCTCGAGGGCGGCTGGCTGTCGAATTCGGCGATCGAGCGCTCCAAGGAGCGCCTGCAGCGCCTGCCCTACGTGGAGAAGGTGGAGTTCGAGAACAAGCCGGTGGCGGGCAGCGCGGATCTCGTGGACGTGGACTACAACATCAAGGAAGGACTGCCGGGACAATTCGGCGGCGGCATCGGCTATTCGGAATCGCAGAGATTCAGCTTGAACGGCAATTTCGTGCACAGCAATTTCATGGGCACCGGCGATCGCATCGCGCTGGAAATCAACGCCGGCAAGTACAGCAAGAGCTACGTGTTTTCGCACACCGATCCCTACACCACCATCGACGGCGTGGCGCGCACCAGTTCGTTGACCTACCGGGACATCACGCAATTCGTCGCGGCCTCATCGGCGTTTTCGACCAAGCAGATCACCGGCGCGGTGCAGTGGTCCTACCCCATCACCGAATACCAATACCTGCAGGCGGGCGTATCCGCGAACAAGAACACCTTGGTGGTTTCGCAAGGATACAGCGCGCAGCAGGCGGTCGATTGGGTCAAGAAGCAACGGCAATACCTTCCAGCGCGACCTCACGGACACCAACGGCGACGGCGTGATCAATTCCTTGGACAGCCCGTACACGGTGTACGGCACGGATTTCTACACCTACGAGCTGACCGGCCGGCTGGAATTACGATGCGCGCAACCGGGCCCTGTTCGCCGACCGCGGCCTGCATTTGGCCGTCTCGGGCCGCTACGCCATACCGCCGAGCGACGTCCGCTACTACGCCACCAACTTCCAGTACCTGCAGTACGTCCCGATCTGGAGAAAATGGCTGTTGTCCTTCAACGCGCAGGTCGACTACGCATCGTCGCTGGGGCGCACCACCGCGCTGCCGCCCTATCTGAACTACTTCGCCGGCGGCCCGGACAGCGTCCGCGGCTATCGCGAGAGCCGCCTGGGTCCGCGGGACAATATCGGCCTCGGCAATCCGTACGGCGGAAACTTCCGGGTGGTCAACCGCCTGGAGCTGATATTCCCGGTGCCCGAAAAGTGGAAGAGCGCCGCGCGGGTGAGCTGGTTCTACGACATGGGCAACGTGTTTCAGACCGGCAATAAGGTCAAATTCCTGGGGGTCGACGACATAACGCCGGTCAATTACCACTTCAATTATGATAATCTGAAAAGATCGACCGGAATCGCGGTGCAGTGGCTCGCGCCCTTGGGTCTGTTCCGTTTCTCGTACGGCATCCCTTTGAATGCGTATCCCGGCGACACGGTGAGATTCAACGACGAAACAGAGCGTTTTCAATTTTCTATCGGTCAAGCATTTTGACCGCACAATATTCGAGGTCTTAGAGATCAACATGTCGACTTTCAATCGCAGCATTCCGTTCTTGGGCTTGTGCCTGTGCTGGGCTCTGGTGTCCGGCCAGGCGAGCGCGGAAGTCAAAATGGGCGTGGTCAATTTCCAGAAGCTGCTGGAGGATGCGCCGCAGACCAAGACGGCCATGCAGGCGCTCGAGAACGAGTTTGCGCCGCGGCGCCGCGAATTGCTGACGATGCAGAACGACCTGAAGGCGCGCGACGAGAAGCTGCAGAAAGAAGGCGCCGTCATGTCCGAAGCCGACCGCGCCAAGGCGGAGAAGACGTTGCGCGACCAGCAGCGCGAGTTCTCGCGCAAGGCCGGAGAATTCCAGGACGACGCCGTCGACCCGCCGAAACGAGGAAATCGGCAAGGTGCAGCGCTACCTGGTGACGGAGATCCAGGCGTACGCGAATGCGCAGGGCTACGACCTGGTGCTCGGCGACGGCGTGTTCTTCGCCAAGGGACCCCTCGACATCACGGCCAATGTGCTGGCGGTGCTCGCGACCAAGCCGGCGAGCCTGCCGGCAGCGGCGCCCGCCCCGGCCAAGCCTCCCGCGTCATCGACGCCCCGCCAAGAATCCCGGCAAATAGCGTCACCGCCGGGCAACAAGGTGGTGCGCAGGTGCAGGGAGAATTCAGCCTAGGGGACTTGGCGGTGCGGTTCGGCCTCGAGCTGCGGGGCGAGCCCGGATCTCAGGGTCTCGCGGGTCGCGACGCTGTCGCATGCGGACTCCGGAGCGGTGAGTTTCCTTGCGAACCCGCGCTATCGCAAACAGATGGAAGCCACCCGTGCGACCGCGGTTCTGGTCGGGCCTGAGAACGCGGCAGGCTGCCCCGTTGCGGCGCTGATCGATCCCGAATCCCTACCTTGCCGTACGCGCGCATTGCGGAGCTGCTGCATCCGCAGGCGCCTGACGCGCGCCGGGAATTCATCCGACCGCCGTGGTGTCGCCGAGCGCGCGGATTGCGGCCTCGGCGAGCGTCGGTCCGCTTGCCGTCATCGAGGACGAGGTGGAGATCGGCGAGCGGGTCTTCGTGGGCCCCGGCTGCATCGTGCAGCGCGGCGCGCAGCATCGGCGCCGGACTCGCGCTTGATTTCGCGGGTCAACGTGTATGCCGGCGTGCAGATCGGCCGCGCGCTGCATTCTGCACGCCGGAGCGGTGGTCGGCGCCGACGGCTTCGGGTTCGCGTCCGATGCCGGAACCTGGGTGAAGGTGCCGCAGGTCGGCAGCGTGCAGATCGGCGATGATGTGGAGATCGGCGCGAACACCACCATCGATCGCGGCGCCATCGACGATACGGTGGTCGAGCATGGCGTGAAGCTGGACAATCAGATACAAGTGGGCCACAACGTGACCATCGGCGCGCATACCGCCATCGCCGGTTGCGTGGGGATCTCGGGCAGCACGACCATCGGCCAGCGCTGCATGATCGGCGGCGGCGTCGGCATCGCCGGTCATCTGACGATTGCCGACGATGTGGTGGTGACGGGCTGCAGCCTGGTGAGCGCCTCGATCAGAAATGCCGGCAGCTACTCGAGCGGGATGCCGACCGTGGAGACCCGCTTGTGGCGGCGCATGGTGGCGCACTTGAGGCGGCTGGATGAAAAGGAGCGATGATGACGGACCACGAGAAGATGGATATCGAAGCGATCATGCGGCAGCTGCCGCATCGGTATCCCTTCTTGCTGGTGGATCGCGTTCTGGAATGCGTGTCCGGAAAGTACGTTCATGCACTGAAGAACGTGACGTTCAACGAGCCGTACTTTCCGGGGCACTTCCCGCACCGCCCGGTGATGCCGGGAGTGATCATCATCGAGGCGCTGGCGCAGGCCGCGGGCATCCTGGCGTTCAAGACCGTCGAGGTGGTGCCGGACAATGACACGCGCTTCTATTTCGTCGCCATCGACAATGCGCGATTTCGCAAGCCCGTCGAGCCCGGCGACCAGCTCATGCTCAAGGTCACGCTGAAGCGCGCCTTCAAGGGAATCTGGAAGTTTCACGGGCTCGCCGAGGTCGACGGCGTCGAGGTGGCGTCGGCCGAAATCATGGTGGCGCCGGAGACCAAGGCGCCGAAGCCCGCAGGAGCGCCGGGATGATCGACTCGCGCGCGGTGATTTCGCCGCAAGCGCAAATCGCGGCGGATGTGCGCATCGGACCGTTCACCGTCATCGGGCCGGACGTGGTCATCGGCGCCGGCACTTGGATCGGTCCGCACGCCGTGATCAACGGTCCGACGCGCATCGGCATCGACAACAAGATCTTTCAGTTCGCCTCCATCGGCGATGCGCCGCAGGACAAGAAATACAACGGCGAGCCGACGCGCCTCGAGATCGGCGACCGCAACGTATTTCGCGAGTCCGTCACGGTGAATCGCGGCACCACCCACGACAAGGGCGTGACGCGCATCGGCAACGACAATCTGCTGATGGCGTATTCGCACGTCGCCCATGACTGCTGTCTCGGCGACCAGATCGTGATGGCGAATTGCGCGACCCTGGGCGGCCACGTGGAAATCGGCGACTGGGTGATCATGGGCGGCTTGTCGGCCGTGCATCAGTACACCAAGGTCGGCGCGCATTGCTTCATCGCGCACAACGCCGCGGTGACCCGCGACGTGCCGCCCTACGTCATGGCGGTCGGTCGCCCGGCCGAGCCGCATAGCGTGAACGCCGAAGGGTTGAAGCGCCGCGGCTTCACCCCCGCCCAGATCCTGAACATCCGCCGCGCCTACCGCCTGCTGTACCGCTCGGGATTGAAGCTGAAGACGGCTCTCGAGGAACTCGACAAGGCTGCCGCGACCCAGGCGGAAATCCGGCCTTTCGTCGAGTTCATCAAGCGCAGCGAACGCAGCATCGTTCGGTGATTATTCACGAACGACAAGGTACTCATGCACGGCGTCCGGATCGGGCACGCATTTCCCGGACCGCCGTAAATCCGTCCCTGGAGGCTGCGGGAAAAACGTCCTGTTTTTCACGCTCCGGGAAATGCCTGCCCGATCCGGACGCCAGCAAGTTTGCCGTCGTTCAGAATAACTCCGGTTGACGATGTCGGCTCCGCTGCGGGTCGGTTTGGTGGCGGGCGAGGCGTCGGGCGATACCTTGGGCGCGGATCTGATCAGCGCGCTGCGCCGGCTGGTCCCCGATGCGCAATTCTTCGGTATTGCCGGCCCGAAAATGCAGGCGTGCCGGATGCGAGGCCTGGGAGCCCGCCGAATCGCTCGCGGTCATGGGTCTGTTCGAGATCGTGCGTCACCTGCCGCGGCTGCTGCGCCTTCGCGCACGCGTGCGAGCCCTATTCCTCGCAGCGCGGCCCGATGTTTTCGTGGGCATCGATTCGCCCGAATTCAATCTGCGCCTGGCGCGCGACTTGCGCGCCGCCGGCATTCCGACGGTGCAATACGTGAGTCCGCAAGTGTGGGCGTGGCGGCAAAGCCGGGCACGCAGCATCCACGAATCGGTCGATCTGGTGCTGTGCCTGCTGCCGTTCGAAAAGCGCTTCTACGATGCGCACGGCATGCATGCGGAGTTCGTCGGGCATCCGCTCGCCGACGCGATTCCGATGACGCCCGACCGCTCGAGTGCGCGCCGTGCCCTCGGCATCGATGCAAACGCCCGCATCGTCGCCTTGTTGCCGGGCAGCCGGCGCGGCGAAGTGGCGCGCCTGGCGGAGGAATTTGCCGCGACGGCGCGCTGGCTCGCCGCGCAGCGCCCGGAGCTCAAGTTCATCGCGCCGATGGCGAATCCGGTGGTGCGCGCGATTTTCTCGCAGGTGCTCGCGCGCCACGCGCCTGCGGTCGATGTCCGGCTCATCGAGGGTCAAGCCCAGACTGCACTGATCGCCGCCGATGTGGTGCTGGTGGCCTCCGGAACCGCGAGCTTGGAGGCGGCGCTGTGCAAACGTCCCATGGTCGTGGTGTACCGGCTGGGGGCCCTGACCGCCTGGGTCCTGCGCCGCCTGAATCTGGTCAAATCCAAGTTTTTCGCGCAACCAAATCTACTTGCGGATCGGCGCGTCGTCGGCGAGTATTTTCAGGAAGAAATCGTCCCTGAGTCGATCGGAGCGGAGCTCTTGATGTGGCTTGACGATGCCGAACGCCGCACCGCCCTGGAAGTCCAGTTCGCGCGGATTCACGCCGACCTGCGCCGCGATGCGGGTATGCGCGCGGCCCAGGCGATCCTCGAGTTGGTGAAATCCCGCGGACGCGCCGTGACGGAATCGCCGTGAGCCGCTGCGTCGCCGGCATCGACGAGGCGGGACGAGGGCCGCTGGCGGGGCCCGTGGTCGCCGCGGCGGTGATCTTGCGGCCCGGCCGCCGCATTGCCGGCATCGCTGATTCCAAGGCCCTGACTGCGGAGGAGCGGACGGCGTTGAGCGCGTGATTCGCCGCGATGCGCTGTGCTTCGGCATCGGCTGGGCGGATCGGGCGGAGATCGACGCCATCAACATCCTGCAGGCCACTTTCCTGGCCATGCGCCGCGCACTGCTGGCAATGACCTTGACGCCCGATCATGTGTTGGTGGATGGTAACCTGCTGCCGCAATTGGGCGGCTTGGGTAAGACGCTGACCGCGCGCGCGATCATCGGCGGCGATGCCATCATCCCGGCCATCAGCGCCGCTTCTATCTTGGCGAAGACAGCCAGAGATAATTATATGAATCAGATGGATACGGTATATCCCGCATATTCTTTCGCGACCCACAAGGGATATTGCACGCCCGACCATCAGCGGCTTCTCGAACTGCATGGGCCGTGTCCCTTGCACCGGCGTTCGTTTGCTCCCGTGCGGCTCAAGCTGGAGGAGCTGCTTTGAGGCAATTCGTCCATCTGCGGCTGCACACGGAATACTCCCTGGTCGATGGGATCGTGCGGGTGCCGGAATTGATGGCCGCCGTGTCGGCGGCGGGCATGCCGGCGGTGGCCGTCTGACCGACCAAAGCAATTTGTTCGCGATGGTGAAGTTCTACAAGGAGGCACTGGCCGCGGGCGTCAAGCCGCTGATCGGCGTCGACGCGTGGATCCGCGAGGACGGACGAGCGCGGCACCGTCGCGCATCGTATTCCTCTGCCAGAACCTCGCGGGCTATCGGCATCTAACGCAGCTCGTCACCCGTTCCTTTCTGGAAGGTCAGCAGCCGCGGCGCGCCGATGTTGGAACGCAGCTGGCTGCAGAGCGACATGCTGCAGGGGTTGATCGTCCTGTCGGGCGCGGCGGACGGGGACATCGGGCAGGCGCTCGCGCGCGGCCGCGACGATGAGGCGCTGCGCTGCCTCGCCCGCTGGCAGGACTTGTGCGGCGATCGGTTTTACCTCGAAGTGCAGCGCACCGGCCGCGCGGGCGAGGAGGCCTACGCCGAGGCTGTATTGGAATTGGGCCAGGAGCGAGGCGTGGCGGCGCTCGCCACCAACGATGTACGCTTTCTGACGCGCGCCGAATTCGACGCGCACGAGGCACGCGTCTGCATCCACGACGGCGCCTTGCTCGCCGACCCGAGCCGGGTGCGGCGCTATTCGGAAGAGCAGTACCTGAAATCCCCGTCCGAGATGGCGGAGCTGTTTAATGATGCGCCGGAACTTCTTGATAATACGGTCGAAGTCGCCAAGCGATGTTCGCTTGAAATCAGCTTGGGATCCTCGATGCTGCCGGCCTACCCGGTGCCCGCCGGCAGCAGCATCGAAGACTTCCTGCGCACGGAAGCGCACCAAGGGCTGCGTGCCCGATTGAGCGCCGTGTCCCTCGCTGCCGCCGCGCCGCGCACCGCCGCCGAATCGCCCGCCGCGGACGAGCCGCGCCGCGCCGCCTACCAAGCTCGGCTGGATCTGGAGCTCGGCGTCATTTGCTCCATGGGATTCGCCGGGTATTTTTTGATCGTGGCCGATTTCATCCGCTGGGCGCGCGACAACGGCGTGCCCGTCGGGCCCGGCCGCGGCTCCGGCGCAGGTTCATTGGTCGCCTACGTGTTGGGCATTACCGATTTGGATCCGATCGAGCATGACTTGCTGTTCGAGCGATTCTTGAATCCCGAGCGCGTGTCGATGCCGGATTTCGACGTCGACTTCTGCATGGAGGGCCGCGACCGGGTCATCGAGTACGTCGCCAACAAGTACGGCCGCGACCGCGTATCGCAGATCATCACCTACGGAACACTGGCGGCGAAAGCAGTGGTGCGCGACGTCGGCCGCGTGCTCGGACACAACTACGGTTACGTGGACAAGATCGCGAAGCTGATTCCCTTCGAGATCGGCATCACGCTCGACAAGGCGCTCGAGCAGGAGGAGGAGCTCAGGCGCTTGTACGAAGGCGACTCCGACGTGCGCGAGCTCATCGATCTCGCGCGAACCCTCGAGGGTCTTGCGCGCAATGCGGGCACTCACGCGGGCGGCGTGGTCATCGCGCCGTCGGTGCTGACCGATTTCACCCCGCTGTACTGCGAAGAGGGCAGCACGACGCCGGTGACGCAGTTCGACAAGGACGACGTCGAAGCCGCCGGACTGGTGAAATTCGATTTCCTGGGACTGCGCACGCTCACCATCATCGATTGGGCGGTCCGCGACATCAATCAATCGCGCGCCCTCGCGCATGAAGAGCCGCTCGTCATGAGCGCGCTGCCCATGGACGATGCGGCGACCTATCAGCTGCTCAAGAGCTGCAAAACCACGGCCGTGTTCCAGCTCGAATCGCGCGGCATGAAGGATCTGATCCGCCGCCTGCAGCCCGACCGCTTCGGCGACATCGTGGCGTTGGTCGCCTTGTTCCGGCCGGGCCCGCTGCAATCGGGCATGGTCGAGGATTTCATTGCGCGCAAGCACGACACCACCGGCGCCACCATCGATTACCTGCATCCGGATCTGAAACCGGTGCTGGCGGCGACCTACGGCGTGATCCTGTACCAGGAACAGGTCATGCAGATCGCGCAGATTCTCGCCGGCTACACCCTGGGCGGCGCGGATCTATTGCGGCGCGCCATGGGCAAGAAAAAGGCCGAGGAGATGGCCAAGCAGCGCTCGGTGTTCGTCAGCGGCGCGGTGGCGCGCGGCGTGCGCGAAGCCCAGGCCACGCATATTTTCGATCTGATGGAGAAATTTGCCGGCTACGGGTTCAACAAGTCGCACTCCGCGGCGTATGCGCTGTTGTCCTATCAAACCGCCTGGCTCAAGGCGCATTATCCGGCCGCCTTCATGGCGGCGGTGCTGTCGTCGGACATGGACAAGACCGACAAGGTGGTCACGCTGATCGATGAGTGCGCGAGCATGGAGCTCACCGTTCAGCCGCCTGACGTGAATGAGTCGGTGTATGCGTTTCATGTCTCCGGTCCCATGAGCATTCGTTTTGGGCTGGGCGCCATCAAAGGCGTCGGCGCGTCTGCCGTGGATGCCATCATCGAGGAGCGCACGGCCCACGGGCCGTTCGAGAGCCTGCCGGATTTGTGCCGGCGCATCGATTTGCAGCGCGTGAACCGGCGCGTGTTCGATGCACTGATTCGTTCCGGCAGCCTGGACCGGATCGGCCCGAATCGCGCCACGCTCACCGCGGAGCTCGATCGTGCCATGCATCTCGGCGAACAGAATTCGCGCGCCATGAGCGTGGGCCAGGTGGACCTGTTCGGCCTGAGCGCGGCTTGCAGCAGCGGTCGTGGCGGACTGGACCGAGGCGCAGCGCCTGGCGGGAGAGCGCGAGACGCTCGGCCTGTTTCTGAGCGGGCACCCGATAACTCCGTATGAGCCGGATTTGAAGTTTTTGGTGAGCGCACGCCTAGCGGATGTCGGCGGTCCGAAACCGCGCGAACGAGGGCCCGAGGTCCTGGGCGCCGGGCAAGGCCACGACGGTCGCCGGCCTCGTGCTCGAGATCCGCCGCCGGCCGAACCGGGTGACGCTGATCTTGGATGACCGCAGCGCCCGGCTCGAGGTGAGTCTGTACGAAGAGATTTTCCAGCAACATCGCGACATCATCGTCAAGGACGCGATACTGATCGTCGACGGCACCCTGCGCTTACGATGATTTCATCGAGGCGTGGCGCTTGCAGGCCAAGTCTCTGATGGACATCGATCGCGCCCGCGAGCGTTTCGCACGCCGCCTGTGGCTGCGCTGGCCAGCCGAATTCGATGGTCCCCAGGGCATGAATCGATTTGAGCAGATGTTAAAGCCGTTCCTGCGCGGTCCTTGCGGCGTGAGCGTGGCGGTCAACCGGCCCGATTACCTGGGCAGGCTGAATTTGGCCGACACTTGGTCGGTGCGGGCATCGCGGGCTTTGCTCGATAAGCTGACGGCCGTGGTCGGGCGCGACGGCTGGTATTTGGTGTATGGTCCACGAAATGATGTTCGTGGCGAGGAAACGTCTTCATGGCGATGAATTTTCTAGAATTTGAACAACCGATCGCGGAGCTCGAAGCGAAGATCGAGGAACTGAAATTCCTCGGGCAGGACCAGAGCGTCAATATCACGGAAGAGATCAAACGCCTGCAATCGAAGAGCCGGGCACTCACCAGCAGCATTTTTGCGAACCTCTCGCCCTGGCAGATCACGCAGTTGGCGCGGCATCCGCAGCGGCCTTACACGCTCGATTACGTGTCGATGATTTTCACCGATTGGCATGAATTGCACGGCGACCGGATGTACGGCGACGATCTGGCCATCGTCGGCGGGTTGGCGCGGCTCGAGGGTACGCCCGTGATGCTGATCGGCCATCAGAAGGGCCGCGACACCAAGGAGCGGGTGCGGCGCAATTACGGCATGCCCAAGCCCGAGGGCTACCGCAAGGCGTTGCGCCTGATGATGATGGCCGAGCGGTTTCGCATTCCGGTCATCACCCTGATCGACACGCCCGGCGCGTATCCCGGCATCGGCTCGGAAGAGCGCGGGCAGAGCGAGGCGATTGCGCGCAACCTGTTCGAAATGTCGAATCTGGCCGCGCCGGTGTTGAGCGTGGTCATCGGCGAGGGCGGATCGGGCGGGGCGCTCGCCATCGGTGTCTGCGATCGGCTGGTCATGCTGCAGTTCAGCGTTTATTCCGTCATTTCGCCCGAGAGCTGCGCCTCGATCCTGTGGAAGAGCACGGAAAAAAAGGAGATCGCGGCCGACGCCATGGGCGGCACGGCGGAGCGGCTCAAGAAGCTCGGCCTGGTCGACGAAGTCCTGAAGGAGCCGCACGGCGGAGCGCACCGCGATCCGGAGAGCATGGCCGAGGTCGTCAAGCAGAGCATGGTCAAACACTTGGCCGAATTGCGCAATCAACCGGTGACGCAATTGCTCGATGCGCGGCAAGCGCGTCTGCGCGGCTTCGGTGCTTTCCGCGACGCGTAGGAGCCTGTCAGACAGACTCCTGGCGCGCCGCACAGCATCTCGAGCGCCATGAGCTTTTCCGCGGCTTACCTCGGCGCGGTCTTGGACGCCCATGCGCCTCACCAAGCCACCGGGCTGGTGGTGGCCTTGAGCGGCGGTGCGGATTCGGCCGGTTTGCTCACAGCCGCGCACGATCTGGGCACCGGCTTTCGCGGCCTCGGCTTGCGCGCGGTGCACGTCGATCACGGCCTGCAGGCCGCCGCGGCCTCGTTTCGCGAAGCCTGCGCCGCGTTGTGTGCGGCGCTCGACATTCCCTTGACCGTGATTCCCGTCAGCGTCCAAACGCCGCCGGGCGCATCCGTCGAAGCGGCGGCGCGCGACGCGCGCTACGCGGCGCTCGCCCGCGAGCTTCGCGCCGGTGAATGCTTGTTGACCGCGCATCACCGCGAGGACCAGGCGGAAACGCTGCTGTTGCAGGCGTTGCGCGGAGCGGGCCTCAGGGGAATGTCGGCCATGCCCGTGTGCCGGCCGCTGGGACTCGGTTGGCATTTGCGGCCGCTGCTGGAGGTGCCGCAAACGGACCTGCTCGCATTCGGCGAGCGCGCGAGCGGCGCTTGCGTCGCCGATCCCATGAACGATGATTTGCGCTTCGACCGCGGCTATTTGCGCCGGCAAGTCTGGCCCGTGATCGAGATGCGCTGGCCCGGCGCGGCCGCGACACTCGCGCGCACCGCCCAACATGCGGCCGAGGCGCAGGAGTTGTTGCAGCGTGCGGCCGCCGCCGACGTCGGCCGCCTGCGCGACGGCGATGCCTTGTCGGTGCCCGGCCTGCGGGCGCTCGCCCCTTCGGAGCGAATCAACGTGCTGCGTTGTTGGCTGGCCGAAGCGGGCGTCGAGCCGCCCTCGACCGCGCGCTTGAGCGAAGCGCTGCGGCAGATTTTCGCAGCGCAAGCCGATCACCTGCCGAGCGTCGCGTGGGGAAATCATGCATTGCGGCGCTATCGGCAGCGAGTGTTTCTGACGGAGGCTCGCCCGCCGCGCCTGTCGGGCACGCGTCACTGGCGCGCGGCGCCGCAAGCACGAGTCGAGCTCGGCCCGCAGTTGGGAGAATTGTGCTGGGTGGCGCAAAGCGGCGGCATCGATTGGCAGCGCTTGCCGGAACGACTGGTGGTGCGCCGGCGCCAAGGCGGCGAGACGCTGAAACCGGCGGCAAATGCCGCAACCCGCAGCGTGCAGCACCTATGTCAGTCGCTGGGCGTGCTGCCGTGGATGCGCGAAGCGCTGCCGCTGGTATTCGCCGGCGATAGCCTGATCGCCGTTGCCGACCTGTGGTCGGACGCGCGCTGGTGCGTGGGCGCGGGCGAAGCGGGTTTCGCCGTCAATTGGCGGCAGGCACCGATTATTGTCTAAGTAGATTGTGGCAGGCCGCGCATTCTGCTAACCTGAATTCCCGTCGAATTCCGATTGTTCCCTATTGGCTTTTTTGCGCTCGCGCGATTCATTTGCGTGCAGACCAAGGTATCGGCGGTGACCACATGACTCGATTCGTATTCGTCACCGGCGGCGTCGTTTCCTCGCTGGGCAAAGGCATTGCGTCCGCTTCCCTGGGGGCCATCCTCGAAGCGCGCGGCCTGAAGATCAGCATGGTGAAGCTGGATCCCTATATCAACGTGGATCCCGGCACCATGAGCCCGTTCCAGCACGGTGAGGTTTTCGTCACCGCCGACGGTACCGAAGCCGACCTCGATCTCGGCCATTACGAGCGCTTCGTGCGCACGACGACCGGCCGCAACAGCAACTTCACGACGGGGCGAATCTACGAGCGTGTGATCGCCAAGGAGCGGCGCGGCGATTATCTGGGCGCCACGGTGCAGGTGATTCCGCACATCACCGATGAAATCAAATACCGGATACGGATGGGCGCCGGCGACGCCGATGTCTGCATGGTCGAGATCGGCGGTACAGTCGGCGACATCGAGTCATTGCCGTTTCTCGAGGCGATTCGCCAGATGGGCGTGGAACTCGGACGCAATCAGGTGCTGTACATGCACCTGACGTTGGTGCCGATCGTCGGCGGTTCAGGCGAGATCAAGACCAAACCCACCCAGCATTCGGTCAAGGAACTGCGCGGCATCGGCATCCAGCCCGACATCCTGCTGTGCCGCTGCGCACAGGCGCTGCCGGACGAGCAGCGGCGCAAGATCGCGCTGTTCACCAATGTCGAGGAGCGCGCCGTGATTTCCGGAGTCGACGCCGACGACATCTACAAGATTCCGATGCTGTTGCACGAAGAAGGTCTGGACGACATCGTGATCGACAAGCTGCGCCTGAACGCGCCGCCGACGGATCTGCCGGAATGGCGGGCGGTGGTGGCCGGCAAGCAGAACCCGGAGGCCGTGGTCGACATCGGCATGGTCGGAAAGTATGTGCAGATTCGCGACTCGTACATATCGCTGAACGAGTCGCTGATGCACGGCGGCATCAAGACGCGGACCCGCGTCAACATTCACTATTTCGAATCGCAGGACATCGAGCGCACCGGCCCCTCATGCTTGCAGAACATGGACGCCATCCTGGTGCCCGGAGGCTTCGGCGACCGCGGCATCGAGGGCAAGATCCAGGCGATCCGCTTCGCGCGCGAGAACAATATTCCCTACCTCGGCATCTGCCTCGGGATGCAGCTCGCCATCATCGAATATGCGCGCAATGTGCTGGCGCTGAAGGGCGCGAACAGCACCGAGTTCGATCGCGCCACCAACCATCCGGTGATCGCGCTGATTACCGAGTGGCAGGATTTGGAGCGCGGCCAGCAAGTGCGCGACGAGAAATCCGATCTCGGCGGCAGCATGCGGCTCGGCGCTCAGGAGGCGCGGCTGGTACCCGGCTCCCTGGCGCACTCGCTGTACGGCAAGGAGTCGATATTCGAGCGCCACCGCCACCGCTATGAATTCAACAATCATTATCTGGACGAACTGACTGCGGCCGGATTGAGCTTCTCGGGATTCTCGGCCGACGGCTTGGTGGAGTTCATCGAGCTGCGCTCGCATCCATGGTTCGTGGCGAGCCAGTTTCACCCGGAGTTCACCTCGACACCGCGCGATGGACATCCCCTGTTCACGGGCTTCGTCCGGGCGGCGCGCCTCTATCGCGCGGCGCTGCATCCGCGGCGCGCGACCGCATGAAATTGACCTCTTTTGAGGTCGGGCCTGAGCGCCCGTTTTTCCTGATCGCCGGTCCCTGCGTCATCGAAAGCGAAGGCCTGGTGCTCGATGTCGCCGGACGCCTGAAGGAAATAACCGGCCGACTCGGCATCCCGTACATATTCAAGGCCTCCTTCGACAAGGCGAACCGATCCTCGCGCGCGAGCTTTCGCGGTCCCGGCATCGAAGCCGGTCTCAAGATATTGTCCCGCGTGCGCGCCGAGATCGGAGTTCCGGTTCTGACGGACGTGCATGAGGATACGCCGCTGGGCGAAGTGGCAGCCGTCGTCGATGTGCTGCAGACGCCGGCATTTCTGTGCCGGCAGACCAATTTCATTGTCGGCGTGGCGTCGCACGGCAAGCCGGTCAACATCAAGAAGGGCCAGTTCCTGTCGCCATGGGAGATGCAGAACGTGGTCGACAAGGCGCGCTCCACCGGCAACGCCGGGATCATGGTTTGCGAGCGCGGCTTCTCCTTCGGCTACAACAATCTGGTGTCGGACATGCGCTCGCTCGCCATCATGCGCGAGACGGGATGTCCCGTGGTGTTCGATGCCACGCACTCGGTGCAGCTGCCCGGCGGCAAGGGCAACTCCTCGGGAGGCCAGCGCGAATTCGTGCCGGTGTTGGCGCGCGCCGCGGTCGCGGCCGGAGTCGCCGGCATTTTCATGGAAACGCATCCGGATCCCGCGCAGGCGTTATCGGATGGGCCGAATGCATGGCCCTTGCAACGCATGGCGCCGCTCCTCGCCACGCTCAAGGAATTGGATGAAGCTGTAAAGAAACAACCGTTCGAGGAATCCTTACTTTGACATCCCCCACGTCACGAATGACGAGGATTCCCTGGTGGCGATAGATGCCCCTATCGCGAAGCACTGCATGCTTCGTTACCCGACGCACTCTGGCAGCCTAAGCGACCGAGCCATCGCACTTCCCGGCAACAGGGAAGCCGCTAAAGATTTGCCAGCGCATAATTGCGAACCTGGCAGTCGTATTTTTAGCCTAGCTCCTCACCCGCATCAATGCCGGAATATCCGGCACGGAGAATTCCGATGAGCCGTATCGTCAATATCCGCGGCCGCGAAATCATCGATTCGAGGGGCAACCCCACGGTAGAAGCGGACGTGGTGCTGCATTCGGGCGTGGTCGGCCGGGCTGCCGTTCCCTCGGGCGCCTCCACCGGCTCGCGCGAGGCCGTGGAGTTGCGCGACGGCGACGCCAAGCGCTACGGCGGCAAGGGCGTGCTCAAGGCGGTGGCGCATGTGAATGGCGCGCTGCGCGATCTGCTGCTGGGCTACGACGCGCAGGATCAACGCGGGCTCGACGCGAGAATGATCAAGGCCGACGGCACCGATTCGAAATCCAATCTGGGAGCGAACGCCATCCTGGCCGTGTCCCTGGCGGCGGCGCATGCCGCGGCGCGCGACAACGGCCTGCCGCTGTACCGGCACCTGGGCGGCACCGGCGACCTCACGCTGCCGGTGCCGATGATGAATATCATCAACGGCGGTGCCCATGCCGACAACAGCGTCGACATTCAGGAATTCATGATTCTGCCCATCGGCGCACCGTCATTCTCGGAAGCCGTGCGCTACGGTGCTGAAGTGTTTCATACGCTGAAGAAAGTGCTGCATGCCGAGGGCCTCAACACGGCGGTCGGCGACGAGGGCGGCTTCGCGCCCGACCTGCCGTCGAATGAGGCCGCCTTGACGACGATATTGGAGGCGATCGACAAGGCGGGATACCGGGCAGGCAAGGATATTTATCTGGGACTCGATGTGGCGAGCACGGAATTCTTCAAGGACGGCGTGTACACGCTCGAATCGGAAAACCGGCGCTTCAGCTCCGCCGAATTCGCCGATTATCTGGCGAATCTCGCGGCAAAGTACCCGATCGTCACCATCGAAGATGGCATGAGCGAAGGCGACTGGGACGGCTGGGCGATTCTCACCAAGAAGCTTGGTACCAAGCTGCAATTGGTGGGCGATGATTTGTTCGTCACCAATACCAAGATTTTTGCGGAGGGCATCGCGAAAAATATCGCCAACGCGATTCTCATCAAGCCGAATCAGATCGGCACCTTGACCGAAACTCTGGCCGCCATCGACATGGCGTACCGGGCGAAGTATGCCGCCGTCGTATCGCACCGCTCAGGGGAAACCGAGGACTCGACCATCGCCGATATCGCCGCAGCGACCACCGCCACCCAAATCAAGACCGGCTCGATGTCGCGTTCGGATCGCATCGCCAAATACAACCAGCTGTTGCGGATCGAAGGCGAGTTGGGATCCAAGGCCGCCTTTGCGGGGACACGCGCTTTATCGGTACCAATTTCTTAAGAGTTCATGCTAAGCTCCTGTCCCCATGAGGATTTTCGCTGCTGTTCTGGGTCTTGCGCTGGTCTTGCTGCAATATCGCCTATGGATTGGGGATCAGGGGTTACGCGAGGTATCGCGCCTGCAGGCTCAGTCGATGCGCAAGCCTCCGCTAACCGCGAGCAGGGCGAACGCAACCGGCAATTGATTGCCGAGGTGACCGACCTCAAAGTGGGGTTGACCGCACTCGAAGAACGGGCCCGCAGCGAGCTCGGCATGGTCGGCAACAGCGAGACCTTTTATCAAGTCGTGACCGCGGCAACTCCGGCGCCCGCCGCACCTGCCAGCCCCATCACCGCCCGCGCACAATGACAGCTGTCATGGCGACGCGGCGCGTGTGGGCGATCGTTCCCGCGGCGGGTCGCGGCGCGCGCTTCGCCGCCTCGACGGCCGACTCCGCCCCCAAGCAATATGCGATGCTGCTCGGCGCCACCGTGTTGGAATGGTCATTGCGCGCGCTGCTGGCCGAGCCGCGGGTCCATGCGGTGGTGGTGGCGCTCGCTCGCGACGATGCCCACTGGCCGAGCGTCTTTCCCAAGCTCGCTTCGCCCAAACTTCAAACGACCATCGGCGGTGAAAGCCGGCAGGATTCGGTGCTGAACGGGCTCGAGTTCCTGGCGCAGCAAGCCGCCGCGGATGATTGGGTGTTGGTGCACGATGCCGCACGGCCTTGTTTGAGCACGGCCGATCTTGGCGCGCTGCTCGACGCCGTCGGCGCCAGCGGCGCGGTCCTCGCGGCGCCCATCGTCGATACCGTCAAGCGCGAATTGGGCGACCATGTGGCCACGGTCGATCGCCAGGGCCTGTGGCGGGCCTTGACGCCGCAGGTGTTCGCCTTCGCGCAGTTGCATCATGCATTGAAGGAGGCAGCGCTCGCCGGCATCGCCGTCACCGATGAGGCGCAAGCCGTCGAGCGAATGGGATTGCGGCCGACGCTCGTGCAAGGATCACCGTTCAACGTCAAGATTACGCGTTTGGCCGATCTGGCAGTGGCGTCGAACATTTTAAAGATGACGCAGGAGATGCCGATGCGAGTCGGGCAAGGATTCGACGTGCACGCCTTCGGTGAAGGCGACCACGTCATGCTGGGCGGTGTACGGATCGCGCATCCAAAGGGCGTGGTTGCGCACTCGGACGGCGACGTCGTCATTCACGCCCTGTGCGATGCCGTGTTGGGCGCGCTCGGCGAAGGCGACATCGGCCGGCATTTTCCCGACAGCGACCCCAAGTATCGCGGTGCGGACAGCCGCGTCTTTCTGCGGGAGGTGGCCGCGCGCATGCAGGCCGCCGGACTCCGGCTGGTCAATGCGGATGTCACGGTGCTCGCCGAAGCGCCGCGCATCGCGGCGCATCGCGCCGCCATGGCGGCGAATCTTGCGGCGGATCTCGGCGTCCCGGCGCAACTCGTCAATGTCAAAGCCACGACCACGGAGCGGCTCGGCTTCATCGGCCGCGGCGAAGGGCTGGCCGCGCTCGCCTCCGTGCTGCTGGGACCTTGAAAAATTGAGCGTGCATGGCCGCCGAGCCGAAGCGTGGACGCGCGCCGCGCTGCAACCGCCAAGAGCGCACGGCACGCCGCTGCCGCCGGTCGAGTTCAAGGCCAGTCCCGAGGATTTCCACGTCGAGGAGCAGCTGTCGTTCGAGCCGTCCGAGGACGGGCCGCACTGGCTGTTGCGGGTGGAGAAGCGCGGGGCCAACACCCGCTGGGTGGCGGCCGAGATTGCCCGGCTGGCGGGCGTTCCGGGCGGCGACGTCGGCTATGCGGGATTGAAGGACCGGCACGCCATCGCCGTGCAGTGGTTCAGCGTGCCGAAGCTCGCCTCGGCCGCCGAGTTCTGGGCTCATGCGCGAACCTCCGAATTCAAGGTGCTGGACGTTCACTCCAATGCACGCAAGCTCAAGATCGGTGCGTTGATCGGCAACCGCTTTCGCATCCGCCTGCGCAATGTCACCTGGTCGCGGGAACAATTGGACACGAAGCTCGAAGCCTTGGCTGTGCACGGCGTGCCGAATTATTTCGGCGCGCAGCGCTTCGGGCGCGACGGCTACAATCTCGATCGGGTCGCCACCTGGGTGCAGAGCGGCGCCGCGCCGCGTGGCCGCGCCGAGCGCGGCTTCGCATTGTCGGCCGCGCGGTCCCTCCTGTTCAACGCCGTGCTCGCGCGGCGCGTCGAGGCCGGCGACTGGTCGCAGCTCGCTGCGGGGGATTTGGCGAATCTGGACGGCAGCGCCAGCCACTTCGCCGTCACCGCCGTCGATGATGAGTTGCGGCGGCGTCTGAACGCCTTCGACATCCATCCTTCGGGTCCCCTATGGGGCCGCGGCGCTCCGCCCGCCCAAGGCCAGGCGCTGGAACATGAAGTGGAGGTGGCGCGCGAATTCGCCCCGGTCGCCGATTTGCTGGCGGCTCAGGGCTTGAGCCACGAACGGCGCGCCCTGCGCTGTGCGATCCGAGAACTGTCGGTCGAGCGCGATGCCAACACCCTGACCTTAAGTTTTTCGCTTGGGCGAGGCCAGTTCGCCACCTCGGTGCTGCGCGAACTATGCGAATTCGATGGCATCGCTGCGCTCGACGCGGACGCGGCATAGCCGGCGCTCGAGTCATCCGCTCACAGCACGTTGAACGCCGCCTCGCGTCGAGCCAGACGGCCGCGCTGATCCGCGATGAGGAGCAGCAGGCGGTGATGGCCGCGCGGCAACTGGGCCCCGGTCACGCGCAGTCCCTGTTCCGAGACGGTGACGCGGTCGGTGATTCGCTTGGTGATGTCCATGGCGACCAAGCCCAGGTAGCAAACGCGGAACGTCTCCGGGCGAATGTGCGCCCCGCCCACCGGCACGAACTGCAGGTCGATGTCGATCGGCGCGATCAGGGGCTTCTCGAGGATCGGTGCGACGATCCGGATCTGTCGGATTGTCGGCGTCGTTGTCGGCCGTGGAGCGGCAAGTCGGCGTGCCATTGTCCTGGCTCAAATCGCGCGTGCTGAAATCCGTCGACTCCTTCGGCTTGGTGTTGTTCCACGCCGCCGCCTCGCTCTCGGTCACGAGCTCAAACGTGCCGCCGGCCGACGCCGACGGCACAGTGGGTTCGACCGCGGCACAAAGACCGGTCAATCCCGCCGCCAGCAAGATGGCGGCGCCATAGAATCGAACATAATTCGTCGACATTCTTACCTCTCTACAATTGCGCTGCGAGCTCTAGCCCCGCAGCAATACGTACACCGCGCCCGCACCGCCGTCGATGGCGCGCGCCGACACGAATGCCATGACGTCCGCGTGCCGCCGCAGCCAAAGGTTCACGGCGGTCTTGAGCACCGGGCCACGGGCGCCCGAACGATAGCCCTTGCCGTGGACGATTCGCACGCAGCGGCTGCCGCCGTCGCGGCTGCGCGCGAGGAAATCGGCGAGCTGGTCGCGCGCCGCCGTTTGACCGAGTCCGTGAAGATCCAATTCATCATCGATCGGATAGAGGCCGCGCCGCAATCGGCGCATGACTTGCGTGCGCACGCCGCCGCGTTGGAAGGATAGCGCGCCTTCGCCCGTCACCTCATCCGTGAGCGCGGTCGTCTCGTGCGCCGCCAGCGGGCCGATCAGAGGCATTGTCTCATCGAGGCTCTCGGTTGCCGAAGCCGCGGTCTTGCGCCGGCGCGGGCTCGGTTTGGGCTTCGCCAGGCCCGCCGCTGAGGGCACCTGCGCCAAGGGCGTGACGTCGTGCACCGCCGCGCGGAACGTTGCGTCGGCCGCGACATCGGCGGCGGCGATGCGAACGGTGGGGCGTCGTTTGGCCATGCTGTAGGACTTAAGGTCGCCTATCGGGGTTTCCAGCGTTACAGTATAGTCCGCACGGCGACCCGCCAGCTTGGGGCAGGCTGTAATCTCGTGAAAATCCTTTTGTCGAACGACGACGGCTACCGTGCCGAGGGCTTGATTGCGCTTGGGTCGGCGCTTCGGCCTTTGGGCGACGTGACCATCGTGGCTCCCGATCGCAATCGCAGCGGTGCAAGTAATTCTCTGACCCTCGATGTGCCGGTGCGCGCGGCGCGCTATGACGTCGATGCCTACTACGTGAACGGCACGCCCACCGACTGCGTGCATCTGGCGATTTCCGGCCTGTTCGATTTTGAGCACGACATCGTCGTGTCCGGCGTCAATGACGGCGCCAACTTGGGCGACGACACCTTGTACTCGGGCACCGTCGCCGCCGCCGTCGAGGGCCGGTTTCTCGGCCTGCCCGCGATCGCGGTGTCGCTCTGCGTCGAACCCGGCAGTCCGCGCAACTTCGGCGCCGCTGCGCAGGTGGCGGCGCAACTCGTGCAGCGCATGGCGCAAGACCGGCTGCAAGGCCCGGAATCAGGCCCGGTCATTCTCAATGTCAACGTGCCGGATTTGCCGGACGGTCAATTGCGCGGCATCAGGGTGACCCGCCTCGGCAGCCGGCATCGCAGCAAGTCCATCGTGAAGGCCAAGGATCCGCGCGGCCGCAACGTCTACTGGGTGGGCAATGCCGGAGCCGGCCAGGACGCCGGACCCGGTACGGATTTTCATGCCGTGGCTGAAGGCTTCGCGTCCATCACGCCCTTGCAAATCGACCTGACCCGTCATGCCGCTCTGCCCGAACTGCAGAAGTGGCTCAAGCTTGAATAGCTTCATGGAAGGCCCGCGCCTCAGCGGCATTGGCATGACCTCGGCGCGCACCCGGGAGCGGCTCGTGCAGCGCCTGCAGGAGCAGGGAATCGTCGATCGGCGCGTGCTCGATCGGATCCAGAATGTGCCGCGGCACTTGTTCATGGACGAGGCGCTCGCCAGCCGCGCCTATGAAGACACCGCGCTGCCGATCGGCTTCGGTCAAACGATCTCGCAGCCGTACGTGGTGGCGCGCATGACCGAGGCGCTGCTCGCGGCCGGCGAGACGCCCAAGGTGTTGGAGATCGGGACCGGCTGCGGCTATCAAACTGCGGTGCTGTCGCCGCTCGTGGAAAAGATCTACACCATCGAGCGCATTGCAAGCCTGGTAGGCCGTGCGCGCCGTACCCTGCGCGAGCTGCGGATTCGCAACGTGAACTTCCGTCATGAGGACGGCAACCTCGGTTGGGCGACGCGCGCCCCGTTCGACGGAATCCTGTTGACGGCGGCGCCGCATGCCGTGCCGCCCGCGCTGTTCGAGCAGCTGAGCGTCGGCGGCCGCTTGATCGCGCCGGTCGGGCCGGATGGACGCCAAGAGCTCTATCGTTACACCAAGGGTGAGACGCGGATCGAGCGCGAGTCGCTCGGCCCCGTGAGTTTCGTACCCCTGCTGTCGGGATTGCAGCGCTAGGAACCCGCTAACCGTTGCGCATCCGGCGTTCGATCGGCACCGTTGGCTTATGCTGCCTCCTGCTCGGCGCCTGCGCCGACATCCCCGCCGACGGTCCGCAAACCTACGTCGTGCGTCCACAGGACACCCTCTACAGCATTGCGTGGCGCCACGATCTCGACTTTCGCGACCTGGCGCGCTGGAACAACATCGGTGCCGATTTCCATATCGCCGTCGGTCAGGTTCTGCTGCTGGGGCCGGGGGCGGGGCCGACGCGCGAGAGTGTGCCGCGCGCGAGTGCGCCGCGTGAGAGCGCGCCGCGCAGCGCGCCCGCACCCGAAGCGCCGCAGTCCGGCAAGCCGCGGCCGCTCCCCGAGGCGCCGGCGAGCGCGCCACCCAGCCCGCGCAACAACACCGCGCCGCCGCGTGCATCGAGTGGGCGCGAGACCCCGGTAGTTCCGCGTACCTTGAACGCGGCATCGCGCTGGGTCTGGCCGACCGACGCGGTTGGCGCTCCGCGCCCGATTCCGAGCGGCGGCATTCTCTTGTCGGGCCGGTTGGGACAGGACGTGCGCGCTGCGAGCGCCGGCCGCGTGGTCTACACCGGCAGCGGGCTGCGTGGCTACGGCAATCTCATCATCATCAAGCACGCCGACAGTTTGTTGTCCGCCTACGCCCACAATCGAGAAATGCTGGTGCATGACGGCCAGGAGGTTGGCACCGGTCAAGTGATCGCGCACATGGGCGAGGGCGCCGAGCACGGAGCGATCCTGTATTTCGAAATTCGTCAGAACGGCAGACCCATCGATCCATTGCCATTTTTTTCGAAGTGAAGTGATTTCTGTGTTCGATCTATAAGCTATTGATCGATAATAATTATTATATGAAATTGCAGTTGCCCGCGTGCTTGCGAGGCCGCATTTCCTGTGTTTAACTGCGCCCTGATCGGAAAAGTCCATTTGCGGGGCGCTGCAGATCACACGAGGTCAAGGGATAAAAAGAGTAACAAGATCAAGAAGAAGAACAATAATTCTCGATACCAGTTTAATCGTGTAATCCGTAAGCGCCCTGCCATTTTATTCGTTTGAAGTCACACCATCAGCAACGCCACCACGCGGCGCTGCTCCGCGACGAGCACGTTGAACGTGCGGCAAGCGGCTCCCGTATCCATGGCCTCGAAGCCGATGCCGGCGCTTAGGAATTGAGCGCTGAACGATGCGGCCGGGAAGATCTGGCGCGGCCCGGTTCCCAGCAGAATGAGTTCAGGATCCTGCACGAGAAGCCGCGACGGATCGACCTGCGCGAGATCGCTCGAATCCTTCACTTCCGGCAAGCTCACCACGGTGGACGCGCTGACGATCACCGTCCCGCGATGAATGTCATCGTTGATGCGCAGTTCGCCGGGGCGGTACGCGCGAATCAGAAGCGGTGCGGAACTCGAGTCTTGGGTGAAGCGCATATGCGTAAGATACTGAAATTGGCGCCGGAGCGTTCGTGTCCTCCCACTACTTCCGATT
The DNA here is from genome assembly GCA_963818075.1 of uncultured Gammaproteobacteria bacterium. Classification (GTDB taxonomy): domain Bacteria; phylum Pseudomonadota; class Gammaproteobacteria; order Steroidobacterales; family Steroidobacteraceae; genus Bog-1198. Next base: position 679,491 of record CAWFQX010000004.1, read on the forward strand.
CAGTCACCGTGCGGTCCACCGGCAGCGTTCTGCATTGCTGGAGCGGCTTCTGGCGCGTGCGGATCGGTCCGTCGCGGTAGCCGATTGGCGCGCCGACGCATTTCGCGCGATCGCGCCGCCGTCCATTGTCATGCCGGGCGTGGCCGCCGCGGCCCTGTACGCCGAACGGGGACCGGTCGATGCGGCGTCGGTGTTCCTCGCGACTCCGGTGCATTATGTGGCCGAAATGAGCAATGTGCGTTTGGCTGCCGACGGTATCCTGTCCCTGCGCCGGCCCGAAGCCGAAGCCCTGGCCGTCGATTTCAATCGCGTCTGGAGCGACGCCGGAATCCGCTTGTTGAACGGCGGCTGTGCTGAATTATTTTGCGCGTTTGATCAACCGACCGAGGCCGCCACTGCGGATCCCGAGGATGTTCTCGACCAGCACATCGCGGATCATTTACCGGCCGGCGCCGCCGCGCCGCGCCTGCGGCAGCTCATGAGTGAAATCGAGATGTGGCTGTTCGAACATCCCGTGAATCGAGAGCGGATTGCGCAGGCGGCGCCGGCGCTCAGCGGCCTGTGGCTGTGGGGAGGCGGACCGGCGCTGGCCTCGCTCCCCGCGGTCAACGGCTGGACGGCCGGCGCCGACCCATTTTTCAAGGCATTCGTCGCGCGCCCCGAGCCCGCGCGCCCGAGCCCTCGCGCGCCGGAGCGCGCCCTAACGTACCCCCGCACGCGGCCGCCGGCGTGGTGGTCATGGCGGCGGAACCGGGCACGGATGAATGGCGAGATTTGGAGGCGCGCTGGCTGGTGGGATCGCTGGCGGACCTGCGCGCCGGCCGCATCGAGCGAGTCGATCTTTCGGCCGGTCAGCGCTGCTTCAGCGTGAGCGCACGCTGGCATTGGCGCCGTTGGCGGCGGCGTCAGCCTTGGTGGGAGCGGTTCGCATGAGGGCTGAGATCAGGCGGCGCCCGCCGGCCGCACCCTGCGATTTCACGGCGGATGTACATCCCGTGCTACGGCGCGTGTATGCGGCGCGCGGCCTTTGCAGCAATGAGGATTTGGATTTATCGCTGGATCGCCTATTGCCGGTCGGTTCGCTCGAGGGGGTCGACGCCGCGGCGCAACTGCTGACTGCGCATCGCTCCGCGGGGCGCGTGCTCGTGATCGGCGACTTCGATGCCGACGGCGCCACCAGCACGGCCCTGGTGGTGCGCGCACTGCGCGCCATGAATTTTGCGCATGTCGACTTTCTGGTGCCCAATCGATTCCGCTTCGGCTATGGGCTCACCCCGGAAATTGTGGCGCTGGCGGCCACCCGCCGTCCCACGCTGATCGTGACCGTCGACAACGGCGTGTCGAGCGTCGCGGGCGTGGAGGCGGCGCGCGAAATGGGCGTGCCCGTGCTGGTGACGGATCATCATTTGCCCGGAGCCGTGCTGCCGCGCGCGCAAGTCATCGTCAATCCCAATCTGCCCGACAGCCGTTTTGCCAGTCCCGCGTTAGCCGGTGTCGGCGTCGCTTTTTATGTGATCGCGGCTCTCGCCCGGTCCCTGGTTCATGATTTTCGGGTCGCGGAACTGCTCGACCTGGTGGCGCTCGGCACGGTCGCGGACGTAGTGCCGCTGGATCGCAACAACCGGGTATTGGTCGCCCAAGGCCTGCGCCGCATTCGCGCCGGCCGCTGTGTGCCCGGCATCCGCGCATTGCTCGAATCGGCGGGCCGCGTCTGCACCGACATCACCGCCTCCGATTTGGGATTTGCCGTCGCGCCGCGCTTGAACGCCGCCGGCCGGCTCACGGACATGAGCCTGGGGATTGCCTGCCTGCTCGCCGATGAGCCCGCCGAGGCGCAGCGTCTGGCGGGGATGCTGGCCAAGCTCAACGAGGAGCGGCGCGAAATCGAGCAGCGCATGCAGCTCGAAGCGCTCGACATCGCCGCCGGCGTGCGCTTCGATCACGCCGGTGAAGAGTCCCTCGGGCTGTGTCTGTTCGACGAGAGCTGGCATCAAGGGGTGGTGGGTTTGGTCGCCGGCAGGATCAAGGACCGCTTGCATCGGCCGGTCATTGCGTTCGCGCGCGCCGAGGATGGTTCCTTGCGCGGCTCGGCGCGCTCGGTTGCGGGCGTCAATATTCGCGATGCTCTCGACAGCATAGCGACGCTTCACCCCGGTCTCATCGACAAATTCGGCGGCCACGCCATGGCGGCGGGCATGAGCCTGCCGGAGCAAAACCTGGCGACGTTCCGGACCGCTTTCGCGGCCGAGATTGCCTCGCGCAGCGACCACGAATCGCTCGCCGGAGTAGTTCATTCGGACGGCGCGCTCACGGCCGCCGAACTCTGCCTCGACACCGCGCGAGTGCTGCGCGGCGCGGGCCCCTGGGGGCAGGGCTTTCCGGAGCCCGTGTTTGACGGCGATTTCCAGATCCTCGACACCCGGATCGTCGGCGGCAGGCACCTGAAAATGCAGCTCAAGATTGCCGACGGCGCGGACCTGCCCATCGAGGCCATCGCGTTTGGCTATGTGGGAGGTGCCGCCGAAGATCCGCGGCTGCGCAGCGGTGCCAGCGTGCAGCTCGCCTATCGGCTGGAGGTGAACGAGTACCGCGGCGTCGAGCGCGTGCAGCTCAACTGCCAGCATTTCCGGCCTGCTTAGCAACCTCTTGCAGCGCAATATTAAGAGGAACATAAAATTTCATGAGATAAATATTTATACTTATTAAACAAATGATTACGTGGTTAGTAAGGATTACATCGACCGCTCAGAGATTTCTCTTGCACTGCATACAACGCGCGCTATAATAGCTTCGAACCGACATCACAGAGGATCTACCATGAGCGACACAACTTTTGATCCCAAGACCATCTACGAAAATTATCGCAACGCCTTTGCACCGGCATTGAAGGCGCAGCAAGAAGGCGTCAAGGCCCTCGACCGAGTGGGCCGCTACCAGTACGACGTGGCCGGCGACTACTTGGAGTGGGGTCTGGCCCAGGCCAAGGCCGCGCTCACTTCGAAGACGCCCGCCGACTTCGTCTCCAAGCAAGTGGAACTCACCACTGCGCTCAGCGAAAAGCTGCGCGCGCGAGCGCAGGAATTCGTCGCATTGGCAACGGACGCGCAGAGCAGCTTCGTCGAAATGACCAAGGAATCGGCGGCCAAGGTCGCTGCCGAGACCACCAAGGTTGCCGCAGACACCAGCAAGGTTGCAGCAGACACCAGGAAGAAGGCGAGCTAGGGCGCACTGGACCTTAAGTTCGCACAGGACCTTAAGTTTGCACTGGACTTAGGTTCGCACCGGACGGATGCGGGGCGCCCTGCGGCGCCCTGCATGGGCGGGCACAATGCGGGTATCGTGAGCGGTCCCAGTCACCGGAGTAAAAGCACATGAACGAGATAGTGATCACGGCGGCGGTGCGATCCGCTGTCGGTAAGTTCAACGGTGCCATCGGCAAAGTGCCGGCGGCGGACTTGGGAGCCCAGATCATACGGGCGCTGCTGGTCCGGTCCCAACTGCAGCCGGAGCAGATCTCCGAAGTGATCTTGGGGCAGGTGCTTACCGCCGGCGTCGGCCAGAATCCAGCCCGGCAGGCGCTCCTCCGCGCGGGTCTGCCGGATAGCGTGCCCGGCATGACGATCGGCAAGGTCTGCGGCAGCGGGCTCAAGGCAACGCATCTCGCCGCGCAGGCGATCAAGTGCGGCGATGCGGACATCGTCATCGCCGGCGGCCAGGAGAACATGAGCGCGTCGCCGCACGTCCTGCAAGGCTCCCGCGACGGCTTTCGCATGGGCGATGCCAAGCTCGTCGACAGCATGATCATCGACGGGCTTTGGGACGTTTACAACAATTACCACATGGGCATGACGGCCGAGAACGTTGCAAAGAAATATGAGATTTCGCGCGGCGAGCAAGATGAATTCGCGGCGGCATCCCAGCAAAAGGCCGAGGCTGCGCAGAAGGCCGGCCGTTTCAAGGCGGAGATCGTTCCCATCGAAATCGTCTCGCGCAAGGCGACGACCTTATTCGACGCCGATGAATACATCCGTGCCGGCACGACGGTCGACGCGCTCAGTGAGCTCAAGCCAGCCTTCGCCAAGGACGGTACGGTTACCGCCGGCAACGCCTCGGGCATCAATGATGGCGCCGCCGCGGTGGTGATGATGTCGGCACGCAAGGCGAGCGAGCTCGGCCTCAAGCCCCTGGCTTCGATTCGCGCCTACTCGTCCGCGGGTGTGGATCCGAAACTCATGGGAATGGGCCCCGTGCCGGCCAGTCAGTTGTGCCTGAAAAAGGCGGGCTGGACGCATCAGGATCTCGACCTCATGGAGATCAACGAGGCATTCGCTGCGCAGGCGATCGCCGTCAACCGGCAAATGGGCTGGGACACCTCGAAAATCAACGTCAACGGCGGCGCCATCGCCATCGGTCATCCGATCGGCGCATCGGGCTGCCGCATCTTGGTGACGCTGCTGCACGAGATGATTCGCCGTGATGCGCACAAAGGCCTCGCAAGTTTGTGCATCGGCGGCGGCATGGGCGTGGCGATCGCGATCGAACGCTGACGGCCAGCGGTGCGGCGGCCTCGATCGCCGCTGCTATCCGCTGCGCGCCGCCGGCGCTGCGGCGTGCCGCGCATGCTCCTTGACCAGCTGCTCGACCACGGCCGGCTCGGCCAGTGTCGAGATGTCTCCTAGCTGGTCGGACTCGTCGGCGGCGATCTTGCGCAGAATGCGTCGCATGATCTTGCCCGATCGCGTCTTGGGCAGTCCGGGAGCCCATTGAATGACGTCCGGTGTCGCGATCGGGCTGATTTCGCGGCGCACCCAATCGCGCAACTCCAGGCGCAGAGGCTCGCTCGGCTCGGCGCCGGCAATCAAGGTGACATAGGCGTAGATGCCCTGACCCTTGATGGCGTGCGGAAAGCCCACCACTGCCGCTTCCGCCACTTGAGGATGAGCCACCAGGGCGCTTTCAATTTCCGCGGTACCGAGTCGGTGCCCGGCGACATTGATCACGTCATCGACGCGGCCCGTGATCCAGTAGTAGCCGTCCTCATCGCGGCGCGCGCCGTCGCCGGTAAAGTACATTCCCGGGAACGCCTTGAAATAGGTGTCGATGAATCGCTGATGGTCGCCGAACACGGTGCGCATTTGTCCCGGCCAGCTGTCGAGCAACACCAGGTTGCCCTCGCATGCGCCTTGCAGGATGTGACCTTCGTTGTCGACGATGGCCGGCTTGACGCCGAAGAACGGCCGCGTCGCGGATCCAGGCTTCAAGTCCGTCGCACCCGGCAGCGGCGCAATCAGAATGCCGCCGGTTTCCGTCTGCCACCAAGTATCGACGATGGGACAGCGGCCGTCGCCGACGACCCGGTGATACCATTCCCACGCCTCCGGGTTGATCGGCTCTCCCACCGAGCCCAATAGACGCAGCGACTTGCGAGACCATGCTTTGACCGGTTTTTCACCCTCGCGCATCAGCGAGCGGATCGCGGTCGGCGATGAATACAATATCGTGACCTTGTGCTTGTCGACGACCTGCCAGAAGCGGCCGTGATCGGGGTAGTTCGGTATGCCCTCGAACATGACCGTGGTTGCGCCGTTGGCCAGCGGGCCATACACGATGTAGCTGTGCCCGGTCACCCAGCCGATGTCCGCGGTGGCCCAGTAAATATCGGCATCGCGCAGGTCAAAAACCACTTCATGCGTGAATGCCGCGTAGGCGAGGTAGCCGCCGGTGGTGTGCAAAACGCCCTTCGGCTTACCCGTGGATCCGGAGGTATACAGAATGAAGAGAGGATCCTCCGCATCCATCACGGCAGGCGGGCAGGTCGCCGGCTGCTGCGCTACCAACTCGTCGTACCATTGATCGCGCGGTGCGTACATCGCGACCTGCGCGCCGGTGCGGCGCACGACCAGAACATGCTTGACGCACCCGGTGCCCTCGATGCTCATGGCACCGTCGACATATTGCTTGAGCGGCACGCGCTTGCCGCCGCGCAGCGCCTCGTCCGCGGTAATCACCAGGGTCGATGCGCAATCCGCAATGCGGCCGCCCAGCGCTTCGGACGAAAAACCCGCGAACACCACGGAGTGGATCGCCCCGATGCGCGCGCAGGCGAGCATGGCAACGGCGATCTCCGGAATCATCGGCAGGTAGATCGTGACTCGGTCACCCTTTTGTACCCCAAGCGACAGCAGCGCGTTTGCGCACCGGCACACCCGGTCATGCAGCTGACGGTAGCTGATGTGTTCCGAACGATTCGGATCATCCGACTCCCAGATGATGGCGGTCTTGTCGCCGCGGGCCTGCAAGTGGCGATCCAGACAATTGGCGGCGACATTGAGCTTTCCGCCGTCGAACCAGCGCGTGTGGAAATCGCTTTCCAGGAAGCTCGTGTCCTTGACCTGCGAGAAATCCTTGATCCAATCGAGGCGGCGGCCGATCCGGCCCCAGAATCGATCCGGGTCCTCGACCGACTCCGCGTACATTCGTTCATAATCGGCGCGCCGGATTTGAGCCGCGGCCGCAAAGTCTTCCGGGACTGCGTAAAGACTCTTGTGCATGCAATTCCCCCCTCAGCACCCGCCATTATGGATCCGGCGTATCGATATTAGAAGAACCCGAGCGCTTTCGTGCTGTAGCTCACCAACACGTTCTTCGTCTGCTGATAATGATCGAGCATCATCTTGTGTGTCTCGCGGCCCATGCCGGATTTTTTGTAGCCGCCAAAAGCCGCGTGTGCGGGATACGCGTGGTAGCAATTGGTCCAGACACGTCCGGCCTTGATGCCCCGCCCGAACCGGTAGGCAGTATTCAAATCGCGGGTCCAAATGCCGGACCCTAAGCCGTAGGGGGTGTCATTGGCGATTTCGAGCGCCTGCGCGGGGGTATCGAAGGTCGTCACGGACACGACGGGTCCGAAGATTTCCTCCTGAAACACCCGCATCTTGTTGTGCCCCTCGAACACCGTCGGCTTGATGTAAAAGCCGGAGGCCAGATCGCCGGGCAGCTTGTTGGCGGTGCCGCCGGTCAGGACCTTCGCGCCTTCCTTTTTGCCGATATCGATGTACGACAGGATCTTTTCGAATTGGTCGTTCGAGGCCTGCGCGCCGATCTGGGTGCCCATCTGGAACGGGTCCCCTTGACGGATGCCTTCGACCCGTTTGACGGCGCGTTCCATGAACCGCTCGTAAATGGAGCGCTGCACCAGCGCCCGCGATGGGCAGGTGCACACCTCACCCTGATTCAGCGCGAACATGGAGAACCCCTCGAGCGCCTTGTCGAAGAAATCGTCCTCCTCGCGCATGACATCCTCGAAGAAGATATTCGGCGACTTGCCGCCCAATTCCAGCGTGACCGGAATGAGGTTCTCCGACGCGTACTGCATGATCAAGCGCCCCGTCGTCGTTTCGCCGGTGAAGGCGATCTTGGCGATGCGCGGACTGGTGGCGAGCGGTTTGCCGGCCTCAAGCCCGAATCCGTTGACGATGTTGAGCACGCCAGGCGGCAGGATTTCCTGCACGAGCTCGGCGAGTACCAGCAGCGACAGCGGCGTCTGTTCAGCGGGCTTGATCACCACAGCGTTGCCCGCCGCCAGCGCCGGCGCCAACTTCCAAGCCGCCATCAAGATCGGAAAGTTCCACGGAATGATCTGACCGACGACTCCGAGCGGCTCATGAAAGTGGTAGGCCACCGTGTCGTCGTCCAACTCGCCCAGCGAGCCTTCCTGGGCGCGCAGGCAGCTGGCGAAATATCGGAAGTGATCGACCGCCAACGGCATGTCGGCGAGATTGGTTTCGCGGATCGGCTTGCCGTTGTCGTAGGTCTCGACCGCGGCAAGGAACGGCAGATACTCCTCCAGCCGGTCCGCCACCCGGTTGAGAATGCGGGCGCGATCGGCCGCGGCCGTGCGGCCCCATCCCTCGGCCGCCGCATGCGCGGCGTCGATCGCACGCTCCACGTCCTCGGCCTGCGAGCGGGCGATCTTGCAGATCACCTGACCGGTGGTCGGGGAGACGTTGTCGAAATAGCCGCCCTTGACCGGAGCGACCCACTTGCCGCCGATGAAGTTTTCATAGCGGGAATGCAGCGGAATTTTCCGGGCGAGGGTCTTCAAGTGCGCGGCGAACGAAGCGCTTTCGCAGATGGAGCCAGGACTGAGGGCCGCCGAACTCAACGGCCGTACTTGTGCGGAGTTCATGAATCCTGTCCTTCTTATGAGTTGAATTACGTGTTAAGGAGCGCTCGTAAAGTGCCACGAATGTGCGCACATGGATGTAAGGGGATGACCTTACGAGCTCTCGGTTATCGCGCGCCCGGCGGGCGCATCGCGAAGGCGCGCCGCATGCCGCCTCAGCGGGCCGCGATGCTCTTCAAGTCGCTCGGTTGGAGGCTGCGCGGCCGGTAACGCGGGGGGAGGGATAGCATCAGGTCGTTAATTTTGCCGGCGAGGGTTGCCTTGACGCCCAGCACTTGCTCGAAGGGAACCGGTTCGCACAATAAATATCCCTGTAATAGCAGATCGCGGTAGCCCATCAGCCACGCAAACTGCTGCGGCCGCTCGATTCCTTCGGCCGTCACCTGCAGTCCCAGGGCTCCGCACAGATCGATGATGGCGCGCGCGATGGCGGCCGACCGTGTGCTCGTGTCGATGCCGGCGACCAGGCTGCGGTCCAACTTGATGCGGGACAACGGCAGCTGCTCCATCGAGCTCAACGAGGAGTAGCCGGTGCCGAAATCGTCGAGCGCGATGCCAAATCCGTGCGATTGCAGGACGCGCAGCGCCGCGATGGTGGCCGAACCGGTCTGCAGCACCATTTCGGTCAATTCGATTTCGATGCATTTCGCGGGCAGCCGCAATTCCGCCAGCAGCGCCAGGATTTGCTGGACGAAGCGCTGATCGAGCAGCTGGCGCGGAGATATGTTGATGGCGACCCGCACTTGCGGCCATCCGCCATGGTACCAACGCGCCGCATCTTGCGCGGCGGCACGCAGAACCCAGGCATTTATTTCTGAAATCAGCCCGGATTGCTCCGCCACCCCAAGGAATTCTCCCGGCCTCGCCAAGCGCCCATCCGGCATTCGCCAGCGCAATAGTGCTTCCACCACCTCGATTTCCGCGCTTTGCAGATTGATTTCCGGCTGGTACGCGAGCTCGAATTCCGCGCCGCCGATCGCGCGCCGCAATCCCTGCTCCATCGTGAACCGGGTCGCGGCCGTTTCCGTGAGCTCGGGTGTGAACATGGCGAGCTGGCTGCGGCCCAATTCCTTGGCACGGAACAGTGCCGAATCTGCGGCGCGCAGCAGCGCGTCGGAGTCGCCTCCGTGGTCGGGGTAAACGCTTGCACCGATGCTCACGCTGATGCTGAGGTCCCGGCCGTCGACCGAGACCAATGGCTGGAATGCGCGTACCAGATTCCACCCCGCAGCTTCGATCTCTTCGACCGAGGCCGCACTCCGATACACGAATGTAAATTCGTCGCCGCCCAGGCGCGCGACGAATCCCGAGCCCTCCGCGATTTCTTCCAGTCGATTGGCGACGCTCATCAGCACGCGATCGCCGAACACATGCCCCAGGCTGTCGTTGAAGTATTTGAAGTTATCGATATCGAGCACGCAGACGCCGACGTAGCGCCCATCCCGATTCGCGCACTCGATCGCCGCATTCAGCAGTGCCGACAAATGCCGGCGATTCGGCAGCGAAGTCAACGGATCCTCCTGCGCGAGCTGCTGCAGTTTGTGGGTGCGCTCCGACACGGTCGCCTCGAGATTTTCGTGCTGGGCGCGGCTGTGCGCCTGGGCCGCCGCCAGACTGGCCGCCATCTCGTTGAAGGCGCTCGCCAATTTGTCCAGTTCGCGTATGCCTCCGCGGGCCACCCGGACCCGCATGTCGCCGTTTGCCAGGCGCGCCGTGGCCCGCAATATGCGGCGCACCGGGGTCAGCACGCTGCGCACGGTAAGGATCGAGATCGCGGTCGTGAACAAGATCACGAGCGTCGTCACCATAGCCATCAGATTGCGATTGCCGCGATCGGCTTCCCGCGGCGGCGCTTCATCCGGCACCTCGCCGGCAGGCGCGAGCGGGGACGCGGAGGCCGGTGCCGGCTCGGCCGCGGCTGCGGCGGCTGTCGGTGCCGCGGCTGTCGGCGCAGTTGCGGCGGACGCTGCCGGCTGCGGGGCCGTCGTGGGCGCCGCGGCGGGCGACGCCGCCGGGGACGCCGCTGCGGCGGCGATGGCGGTGCCGAGCAACGAGCGGGCCTTGGAGAAACGCTGCGCCTCGTCATCGTATTGAACGTTGAGTCCGTTGAGCGACCGGCGCAGCGCGACGAGCGCATCGAAGTCCTCCTGCAGGCCCGCGACCCAACTCGCGCCATCGGATTTCTCGAGACTCTTGCGATGCGCTTCGAGGCTCGCGCCAAATGCGTTTTCGCTCGCCGCCAGAAGGTCCATGTCGGCCGCGCTGATGGCATCGCCGGACAGCAGGGCCTCCGAATGCTGCCGGATCGCGTCGCGTTGGGCACGCAATTGCAGCAGCGATTGCCGGGCGAACACGCGCCCGAAGATTTTCCAAGCGGCATCGAGCGATGTTTGGATCCGCCGGTCGATCGCTTCGGTGTGCCGGGCGTGCTCGAGGCGCGCCAAATGGCGCTCATCCGCGACGCTGATCAGCACGCGCCCGCGATCGAGGTACTCCGCCACGAGGCGCGCGATCGAGCCGTCGCCATAATCAGGGGACCATCTCCGCAGGGCGTCGGCGGCGTACAGATACTCGCCATCGTTGGCGGCAGAGTTGAGCTTGGCGCGGGCCTGGCTCGCTCGTTCAAATTGGTCGACGGCCCCCGTCAGACTCTCGAGGCTCTTTCTCGAGGGTGCATTGGGGCGCGCTGCCGGTTGCGGGATGGGCACGCTCGGCGCCGTCGGCAGGCTCGGCGCCAAGACCGCCGGCGGCATGCTCATGCGGATGCGGATGATGGAGACGCTCTCATGCGCGAACATATTGGCGGCGGCACCCAGCACGGCGACTGCCACCAGTGAGATGCTGAGACGGGCGGTGATTCCCAGTGGAAACAGCGAGACCACGCGCGCGCGCGCGCCCGCCAGCAAGGCGGTGAGTGTCTCGGCGCGTGGTCGAAATTCCATGTCTTTGCAGGGCTCTTCCAAGGGCAATGCAGCATCTTGCCCTGTACCGTCCTAAACATCGGAAACGACTAGCGAAACTGTGCAGTCGATCTCGCCCGATCCGGCCGGTGCGTTGGACATATTGCGCCGCCGGGCCTCGATCTTGTGTGCTAGGCTTCACGATCATGGAACTGAATCAAATCAAGCGGTTTATCAAAGACCTCGACGAGCGCACCGACGCTTTGAGGAGGTATCTTTGATTACGACAACCAACATGAGCGGCTGCAGGAAGTAGAGCGCGAGCTCGAGCAGCCCGGAGTCTGGAATACCCCCGATCGAGCGCAGGAGCTGGGCAAGGAGCGCGCCAAGCTCGAGCAGGTCGTCGGCGGCTTGGATCGCCTCAAGCTGGCTTTAAGCGATGCGGCCGAACTCCTCGATCTCGCCGCCGCGGAGGCTGATGCCGGCGCGGCCCAGGAAGTGGAGGCCGACGTCAACCGCTTGAGCCTCGAGGTGGAAAAGCTCGAGTTTCAACGCATGTTTCCCGGCAAGATGGATTCGCACAATGCGTTCCTCGACATTCAAGCCGGGGCCGGCGGCACCGAAGCGCAGGACTGGGCCGCCATGCTGTTGCGCATGTACTTGAAATGGGCGGATTCGCATGGCATCAAAACCGAAATCATCGATCAGAGCGACGGCGAGGTGGCGGGCATCAAGGGTGCAACCATCAATATGATCGGCGAGTATGCCTACGGCTGGCTGCGCACCGAGACGGGCGTGCACCGCCTGGTGCGCAAATCGCCGTTCGACTCCGGCAATCGGCGTCATACCTCATTTGCCTCGGTTTTCGTATCACCCGAAGTGGACGACGACATCGACATCGAGATCAATCCGGCCGACTTGCGCGTCGATGTGTACCGCTCGAGCGGCGCGGGCGGACAGCACGTCAACAAGACCGAATCGGCGGTGCGCATCACGCACATGCCGAGCGGCATCGTCGTGGCCTGCCAGGGCGAGCGCAGCCAGCACAAGAATCGATCCACCGCGATGAAAATGCTGAAAGCAAAGCTCTACGAGCTCGAGTTCAACAAGCGCAACGCTGCGGCGAAGGTTCTCGAGGATTCGAAATCCGACGTAAGCTGGGGCAATCAAATTCGCAGCTACGTGCTGGATCAGTCGCGCATCAAGGACCTGCGCACCGGCGTCGAAATCGGCAACACCACGGCCGTGCTCGACGGAGCGCTGGATGAATTCATGCAGGCCAGCTTGAAGCAGGGTCTTTAATGGGCGAAAACGACGAAAACCATCTGATCGGGGAGCGGCGCGCCAAACTCGCGAGATTGCGCGAGCGCGGCACCCCGTTTCCGAACGACTTCCGCCGCGATGCGCTGGCCGCGGACATCTTGACGGCTTACGGCGGGAAGAGCGCCGAGGCGCTCGAAGCGGCGCCGGTCCAGGTCAAAGTGGCGGGCCGGATGCGCGCCAAGCGGGTGATGGGCAAGGCGAGTTTCGCCAAGCTCGAGGATTGGAGCGGTGCGATTCAAGTGTTCCTGCAGCAACAGGCGCTCGGCGAGGCCTACGACGAATTCAAGGGCTGGGATGTCGGCGATGTGATCGGCGCCGAGGGAACTCTGTTCCGCACCAAAACCGGCGAGCTGTCGGTGCGGGCCCAGCGGGTGCTCTTGCTCACCAAGTCGCTGCGGCCGCTGCCCGATAAATGGCATGGGATCGCGGATACTGAGATGCGCTACCGGCGGCGCTATGTCGATTTGATCATGAACGAGGACAGCCGGCGGGTGTTCGAAACGCGCTCGCGAATCGTGCGCTACCTGCGGGCCTTTCTCGACGCGCGCGGCTTCCTCGAGGTGGAAACGCCGATGCTGCACCCGATTCCCGGCGGCGCGGCTGCGCGTCCGTTCAAGACCCATCACAACGCTCTCGATGTGGACATGTATTTGCGCATAGCGCCCGAACTCTATTTGAAGCGGCTCACCGTCGGCGGTTTCGAGCGCGTTTACGAGATCAACCGAAATTTCCGCAATGAAGGGGTCTCGACCCAGCACAATCCCGAATTCACCATGCTCGAGCTGTACCAGGCGTATGCCGACTACACCGATCTCATGGACATGATGGAAATTCTGTTCCAAGGGCTCGCCGACACGTTCGTCGGGTCGCGCAAGCTCATGTACCAGGGAACGGAGATCGATCTCGGACAAGGCTTCGCGCGCAGAAGCATCGAGGACATCATTCTGGAGAACAATCCGGATCTCGATCCCATGTCGTTGCGCGACGCCCTGTATTTGCGGCGCGTCTGCGATCAGATGAAAATTCCCCACAAGTCGGCCGATGGCCCCGGAAAACTGCAAATCGAGATTTTCGAGCGCACCGGCGAGCACACGCTGGTGCAGCCAACCTTCGCCTATGCCTATCCGGCCGAGGTGTCGCCGCTGTCGCGGCGCAACGATGTGGATCCTTTCGTCACCGACCGGTGGGAATTGTTCATCGGCGGCCGCGAGCTCGCCAATGGATTCTCGGAGTTGAACGACGCCGAGGACCAGGCGCAGCGCTTCAAGGACCAGGTCGAGCGCAAGGATGCCGGCGACGAAGAGGCCATGTACTACGACGCCGACTATGTGCGCGCGCTGGAATACGGCATGCCGCCCACGGCGGGACTGGGATTGGGCGTCGACCGGCTGGTCATGCTGTTTACGAATTCGCCCTCGATTCGCGATGTGCTGCTGTTCCCTCACATGCGGCCCGAGTTTTGAATGCCCCGATCGGCGTGTTCGATTCAGGCGTCGGCGGGTTGACCGTGCTGCGCGCACTGCGCGCAGCGATGCCGGCCGAGAACTTCATTTATCTGGGCGACACCGCGCGGCTGCCTTACGGGACCAAAAGCGCCGAAACCGTGGTGCGCTATTCCCTGCAGTGCGCGGCCGCACTGATTCGGCGGCGCGTTCGCTCTCTGGTGGTTGCCTGCAATACCGCGTCCGCCTCCGCGCTCGACGCCCTGCGCGCGCAGCATCCCGACCTGCCCGTCATCGGCGTCATCGAGCCGGGTGCCGCGGCGGCGGTTGCCGCCTCCGAATCGCAGCACATCGCGGTGATCGCGACCGAAGGCACCATCGCCGGCGGCGCCTATCCCGCGGCGATTCAGCGCTTGAACCCCGGCGCCCGCGTCACCTCGCGGGCCTGTTCCTTGTTCGTTTCACTGGCGGAGGAGGGTTGGATCGAGGGCCCGATTGCGGAGGCGGTCGCGCGGCGCTATCTGGATCCGGTTTTTGCGGCGCGCGACGCCCCCGATACCTTGGTGCTGGGATGCACGCATTTCCCGGCGCTGGCTGCGGCGCTGCGCGCGGTGCTGCCGCCGCATGTCGCAATCGTCGACTCGGCGGCGACCACCGCAGCCGCGGTTCGGCAGCGCCTCGTCGGCCGGGAGGGAGCGGCAAACACGGTCGGCGCGGTGGCGTGGCTCGCCACCGACGGAGCCGCGCGCTTTGCGCGAGTGGGAAGCACTTTTCTCGGCGAGACCTTGCACGCCGAGGCGGTCGAGATCATCGATCTCTAGCGCGCCACCGGCGGTTCTGATCACTGCCCCTGGACACGCACGTCGGCGCCGGAATTTTTGGCGGAGTTATATATTTGTTCAGACATTCGCTTGCTGATCTCGACGGCGCCGGTTGCAAACGCAGAGCGTACATCGTCAATGTTGGACATGACGGCATCGAATGAACGATATGCGAACTTTGGATCGGGGAGGATTGCCCAGTCCTTGCCTTTTTTTGCGTCGACTCCATAGTCGACCTCCTCATTGTAAATGTCGTCTTCCCGGCCCTTCACAAACAGTATGCCGGACGCATTGACGCGTGGGATGTAGTCGACCGACATGCGCGCCGAATAGAGCCCAACCTCCGAAATCCACAAATGCAGTATCGCATCCGCGTCGGACGATATTTTGTCGTAGTCGATGTTGTCGGGGTCATCGGCCGGGCGCTTTAGTCCGTCCAAAATCTCGACGGTGAATCCATGGCCACGAAGCGCCGTCACAACTTGCTCGGTCAAGTCGGTCCCCAAGGTAGCCGGTTGCGAATTCAGCCTGTCATTGAAGATCTTTGCCTTGCTTTTGCTGTCGAGCTTGTTCACCCAAAACTGGAAAGGGTAGCCCACAGGTGGAGTGGCATTTTCAAATGTGTACCATCTCGGATTGGAGGCGGCAATAACGGCGATGCGCTTGATTACCGGTTTGCTGGCGCTGGTTTTGGCGTGGGTCGCACATGCCGTCAACAGCACGAAAGTCAAAAGCGTGGCTACCACCCTGAGCATCTGGATTCCCTTCCTTGTTGATATTCTGAAAACTATATTGCGTACGGAAGCGGCAAAGGCGAGGCGGCGACGGCCGAGCCGGCGAACGCGTCGCCGTCCCCAGATTCACGGGCGGCGATTGCCCCAGCGTCGCTGTCCTCCGCGGTCTGAGCTTGCACATTGAGCACGGCCAACGCTTCGACGCCGTCGCCGCTGTCGATCGCTTCGACCAGGCGCCCGGCGCGGCCGTCGCTCAACCGCAGCGCTTGCCCGATGCGCCACTCGCCGCGCGGCAACCGCAATCGATACAGGCGCCGCTTGATGCGTCCGAGATGCTGGGTGCGTGCGATGATTTCCTGCCCGGTGTAGCAGCCCTTGCTGAAGCTGATGCCGTCCAGCACATCGAGGTTCAGCATCTGCGCAACGAAAGTCTCGCGCGTGGCGAGATATATCTGCGGCAGGCCGGCGCGGATGTCCGCGAGACGCCAGTCATGTTCCAGTTTTTCTGGATCGGCGTCGCCGGCGAGTCCGTGCTCCGCCAGTCTCTCCGCAGCGCCGATGACCCAGTAGCGGCTGGGGTCGCGATGCACGCTCGCGACACCGATTTCATCGGTCTCGGCGTAACCTAAGTCCGACGATGGAGCGGCGAGCCCTGCGGACGTCAGGTGTCGCACCTCATGCGCGCCCGCTACACAGAGACGCTCGCCGGTATCTTCGATGGTAACTTTGGCGCGCAGCACGAACTTGCGCAGCGCCGCCATCGTCGGCGCCAGCAACTCCCGGGGCAGGATGGCGATGATCCCGCTGGAATGGGGCAGGAGATGCAGGACTGCGAGGACCCGGCCCTGTGGGCTCGAGTACGCGGCCAACACGCACCGCCCCTCCGCGAGGCGCCGGGTATCGTTGGATACCTGACCTTGCAAAAAACTGACGGCATCGGGTCCGGTGAATCGCAAGACCCCCAAATGGTGTAAGCGGCCTGATCGGGGTGACGCGTCGCTGTGCATGGCCTATGAAGTGGGTACTCGGCTCTCAAAGTCAACCCTGCGCATTGCGCGCGCTCGTCGGCATTTTCTGGCAAACTTTCGCCTGTGACGGCGCACTGCGAAAATCCGGCTCGAATCGAGCCACTCTCCGAGCCTGCCCTTGAAGAGCCTGCCGTGGCGGCGCCGGCGGCGGCACTGCGCGAGGTCGGCGGGCGCGCAGGGCCGGAGCCGACGCGCTTTGGCGATTGGGAGCTGCGCGGCCGCTGCATCGATTTCTGACCATGCCGCCGTCCCCCGCACGCATCCGGCCGACCTCGCCCCACTTGGCCATCTACCGATGGCAAATCGGCAACACCTTGTCGATCTTGCACCGCTTGACCGGGGTGGCGCTGGCGATTGGATTGATTGCGCTTAGCTATTGGTTCGTCGCCTTGGCGTCCGGTCCGCAATCTTATGCAGCGGCGATGCGGATTTTTGCCAGTCCGCCCGGAATCGTGCTGATGGTGGGCTGGACGTTCGCGTTCCTGTATCACCTTCTGAATGGCGTGCGGCATTTGTCCTGGGACATCGGCATGGGGTTCGAGCGTACGCAGCGTCATGCGAGCGGCTGGCTTGCGGTGCTCGGCGCGATCGGGTTGACCGTGGCCGTTTGGGCATTGATCTGGACGAGTCATCGGCCATGAGTTTGCGCAGTCCCTTGGGCCGTGTGCTCGGTCTCGGATCCGCCAAGGAAGGAACCGGACATTGGCTGGCGCAGCGCGTGAGCGCCGTCGCGCTGATCCCGCTGACGTTGTGGTTCATGTTCTCCCTGCTGGGATTGCCGGCGCTCGACTACGCCACGGTCAAGCTCTGGCTGTCGTATCCGCTGAGCGGGTTTTTGGCCATACTGCTGATTGCCGCGCTCACCTATCACTCCTACCTTGGAACCGCCGAGGTGATCGAAGACTACGTGCGGACCGCGGGTTCGAAGATATTTTCCTTGGTGCTGCTGCGATTCGCGTACGTGCTGGCCGGCGGCGCGAGCATCTTTGCGATTTTGCGCGTGGCATTCGGGCCGTTGCGACCATGAGCGAATACAAACTGATCGACCACACCTACGACGTGGTGGTCGTCGGTGCCGGCGGCGCGGGATTGCGCGCGACGTTCGGTCTGGCCGAGGCCGGTCTCGCCACGGCCTGCCTGACCAAGGTCTTCCCCACGCGCAGCCACACCGTCGCCGCGCAAGGCGGCATCTCGGCGGCGCTCGGCAACATGGGCGCCGATGATTGGCGATGGCATATGTACGACACCGTGAAGGGGTCGGACTGGCTCGGCGACCAGGATGCCATCGAGTTCATGTGCAAGGAGGCGCCGGCGGCGGTCATCGAGCTCGAGCACTACGGCGTGCCGTTCTCGCGCACCGAGGACGGCCGCATCTACCAGCGGCCCTTCGGCGGAATGACGACTCACTTCGGCAAGGGCATCGCGCAGCGCACCTGTGCCGCGGCCGATCGCACCGGCCACGCGATGCTGCACACTCTGTATCAGCAATCCCTCAAGCACGAGGCGAGCTTCTTCATCGAGTACTTCGCCCTCGATCTCATCATGGAAAACGGCGAGTGCCGCGGTGTGATCGCGCTCGACATGGCCGACGGCACGCTGCATCGGTTTCGCGCCCATATGGTGATCGTGGCCACGGGCGGCTACGGCCGCGCCTGGTTTTCCTGCACCTCGGCGCACACCTGTACCGGGGACGGCGGCGGCATGGCGCTGCGTGCGGGCCTGCCGCTGCAGGACATGGAATTCGTGCAGTTCCACCCCACCGGCATCTACGGCGCCGGCTGTCTGATCACCGAGGGCTCGCGCGGCGAGGGCGGATACATGACCAACTCCGCGGGCGAGCGCTTCATGGAACGCTATGCGCCGAACGCCAAGGACCTGGCCTCCCGCGACGTGGTGAGCCGCGCGATGACCATGGAAATTCGCGAGGGCCGCGGCGTCGGCCCGCTCAAGGACCACATTGATCTGCATCTGGAACACTTGGGTCCCGCGGTGATCAAGGAACGACTGCCCGGAATCGCGGAGACGGCACGAATTTTCGCCGGGGTGGATGTCAATAAGGAACCCATCCCGGTGTTGCCCACGGTGCACTACAACATGGGCGGAATTCCGTGCAACGTGCATGGCGAGGCCGTCACCCGCAGCGGCGGCGCCGATGCGGTGGTACCCGGACTCATGGCGGTCGGCGAGGCGGCCTGTGTGTCGGTGCACGGCGCGAACCGTCTCGGCTCGAACTCTCTGCTCGATCTCGTCGTCTTCGGCCGCGAGGCGGCGCGGCACTGTGCGCGGGTCGTCAAACCGGAGACGCCGCACCGCGCCTTCAAAGCCGACGCCTGCGACCCGTCGATCGCCCGGTTGGACGGATTCCGTCATGCCAAAGGTTCGCGGCGCACGGCGGACGTTCGCTTGGCGATGCAGCGCGTCATGCAGAGCGATGCGGCGGTATTTCGCACCGGCGAATCCTTGAATGACGGCAAGCGCAGGCTGGCCGAAGTCTTCGACTCTTTCGCCGACGTCCAAGTGACCGACCGTTCGCTC
Source organism: uncultured Gammaproteobacteria bacterium (assembly GCA_963818075.1). Lineage (GTDB taxonomy): Bacteria > Pseudomonadota > Gammaproteobacteria > Steroidobacterales > Steroidobacteraceae > Bog-1198. The sequence continues at coordinate 698,459 of CAWFQX010000004.1, forward strand.
GTCTGGAACACCGACCTCATCGAAACCCTGGAACTCGACAATCTGCTGGGGCAGGCCGTTGCCACGATGCACTCGGCGGAGATTCGCCAGGAGAGCCGTGGCGCACAGGCGCGGGAGGACTTTCCGAGCCGCGATGACCAAAATTGGATGAAACATACCCTGTGCTGGGTCGACGCGAAGGGCGCCACGCGATTCGATTATCGGCCGGTGCATCTCAACACCCTGACCGGCGATGTCGAATCGATACCACCCAAGGCCAGGACTTACTAGGCCTTCAGGGATGATAGGAGCATTTGATGGCTGAGTTCTCGCTTCCCGCCAATTCCAAAGTGCGCAAGGACGGCCGGGTGTTACAAGGCGCCCGCGGGGGCCAAGAATGTCCGCGTCTTCAAGATCTACCGATTCGACCCGGACTCAGGCTCGAATCCGCGCCTCGACAGCTATGAGGTCGACATGGACGCCTGCGGGCCCATGGTGTTGGACGCCCTGATCAAGATCAAGAACGAGGTCGATTCCACCCTGAGCTTCCGCCGCTCATGCCGCGAAGGGATCTGCGGTTCGTGCGCCATGAACATCGACGGCACCAACGGCCTGGCCTGCGTCCGCGCCTGCGCCGACGTCAAGAACGAGATCAAGATCTATCCGCTGCCGCACCTGCCGGTCATCAAGGACCTGGTGCCGGATCTGACGAACTTCTACGCGCAGTATGCGTCCATCAAGCCGTGGCTGCAGACCCGCACGCCGCCGCCGCCCGATGCCGAGCGCCTGCAGTCCAAAGAGGATCAAGAAAAGGTCGATCGGCCCTCGGCATGCATCCTGTGCGCCTGCTGCTCCACCGGCTGTCCCAGCTACTGGTGGAACAGCGAGCGGTACTTGGGGCCCGCCGCGCTGCTGGCCGCCTACCGCTGGATCGTCGATAGCCGCGATGAGGCGGCCGGCGAGCGCCTCGATTACCTCGAGGATCCGTTCCGGCTGTACCGCTGCCATACCATCATGAACTGCACCGAAGCGTGTCCGAAGGATCTCAATCCTGCGAAAGCCATCGGCGAAATCAAGCAAATGATGGCGCATCGCCGCCTTTGATGGCTGCCCCTTCGCCCTTGCCGGCCGCCTGCCCTACGGAACAGGGGAAACTGCGCTGGCGATGCCGCCGCGGCATGAAAGAGCTGGATGTCCTGCTGACGCGTTATGTGAATGAACGATTCTGCGGCGCGTCGAACTTGGAGCAAGACCTCTTCAAAGAGCTGCTTGAAACGGAGGACCCGGTTCTCTACGGCTACTGCCTGGGCGGGGAGAAGCCGCCGCCCCGGTTCGCGGCGCTGATCGAGCGGATTACCGCAAACTCGTCTGGGGCCGGATAATGCCCCCGCCGTGCCGCTGTTAGAATCGATCCGTGCGCAAAGTCACGTTTAAAAGAGATTCGTCGCGGGAATCGTCGAACTTTTGCCGAAGCGGAAGGTCTATCGCGACAGGCTGGGTTGAGAGCCCGCTGGTTCGGGGTCACTCATGAGCGTTGAAGAGAGTGACCTCAAACTGGTGGAAAGAGTCCAGCGCGGCGAGCGCGCGGCGTTCGATTTGTTGGTCCTGCGATACCAGCACAAGGTGCTGAAGCTGATCATGCGTTACGTGCACGATGCAACCGAGGCCGAAGACATCGCACAGGAGGCTTTCGTCAAAGCGTTCCGTGCGCTGCAATCGTTTCGCGGCGATAGCGCGTTTTATACCTGGCTGTATAGAATCGCCATCAACACCGCCAAGAATGCCCTGGTTGCCACGAAACGCCGGCCCATGGATTACGATCTCGACCTTCAGGATCCGGAACAATACGACCTGCATGCCCGCCTGGCCGAATCCGAGACTCCCGAAGGGCTGCTGCTCACCGACGAGATTCGCGACACGGTGAACCGCGCCATCGAGAATCTGCCGGAGGACTTGCGCACCGCAATCGTGCTGCGCGAATTGGAAGGGTTGAGCTACGAAGACATCGCGCAAACCATGGATTGCCCGGTCGGTACGGTGCGCTCGCGAATCTTTCGCGCGCGCGAAGCGATTGACAAAAAATTGAGACCCATTTTCGATGGCGGCCTTGGTCGGCCCGAGGACACATGAGCGAACAAATTCGTGAACAGGTTTCGGCATTTCTCGACGGGGAACTGCCCAATTCGGAATCTGAATTGCTATTGAAGCGGCTCACCCGCGACGGGGTGCTGCGCGAGAGCTTCGGCCGCTACGCATTGATCGGCGAGGCAATCCGCGGCGGGAGCCGGGCTTATTTGACGCAGGGGTTCGCCGGCCGGGTGAATCTGGCCATCGACGGCGAGCCGATTTCGGCCGGTGGGCATGCGGTGCAGGTTCACGCATCCCGGTGGTGGCGGCCGTTCGCGGGGGCCGCGGTGGCGGCCGGTGTGGCCGCGGTGGCGGTCGTCGCTTTCCACCAGCGGGCGGATGCACCCGGGTTGCGGCCGGCCTTGGCGCAGAGCCGCACCCAGGTCCAATCTGCCGCGCTGGCGCAGAACGGCGCCGTACCGGCCGCGCCTCGCGAAGCGATCTCCTATACCGTACCGGCGGCCTCCGGCGTGGCGCCGCCCGCGGGCCTCGCGCCGGGGCGCCTGACCAACTATGTGTTCGCCCACAGCCAGTATTCATCCGGGCTCGCACAGCGCGGCGTGATGGCGGACATGCTCATCGAGTCCGACCAGCAGCAGCCTGCGATCGAAGAAGCGGCGGCGCACGTTGTTCCATGACCGGGACGGTACGTCGAGCCAACTGGCTGGTACCCTGCGCCGTCGTGGGCGCGCTGTTGAGCGCGCTACCCCAACGTTCCCGGGGCGCCGACGATCCGCGCGAGTGGCTGCAGAAAATGAATCAAGCGCTGGCCACGCGCAACTATGACGGCACGTTCTTTCACTTAAGCGAGGGCCGCGTCGAGACCATGCGCATCGTGCACCGGGTGCGCGCCGGCCGCGTCGACGAGCGGCTGCAGTCCTTGGACGGCTCCGGCCGGGAGTTCGTGCGCAATAACGATGAATTGACCTGCTATCTGCCCGATCAGCATACGGTGCTGGTCGAACCGCGGCCGGACAAGGGCCCGTTCTTGGGGTCGCTGCCGCAATTCGGTGCGGACGTGAACGATTTCTATCGCATCGAGTCGCTGCCGGCGACGCGCATCCTGGGCCGCGCCGCGCGGGTCATTGCGGTGAATCCCAAGGACCAGTTCCGGTTTGGATATCGCCTCTGGCTGGATGAAAAGACGGCGATGCCCCTCAAGACGCAGCTCTGCGATGCGCGCGGACAGGTGATCGAACAGATATTCTTCGCGCGGCTCGACATGCCGGAGAGCATTCCCGACAGTGAACTCACGCCTGCGGTGCGTACCGATGGCATGCGATGGGTGCGCCAGGGACCGTCGCACGACGCGTCGGCCGACCTGTCCGCGTACCGCGCCAGCGAACTGCCGCCGGGATTTCACTTGACGGTTGCGGGCGCTCAGACCATCGGCGAGGCCACCGCGCCGGCGAGTCACCTCGTCTATTCGGACGGATTGGCGACGGTGTCGGTATTCGTCGAGGCGCCGCCGGCCGGTACGCCGGCTACCGACAGCAGCCCCGCGGGGCCTGCCGAGCCGCCGATGCAGGGGCTCGCGCGGGTGGGTTCGGGATATGCCTTTTCCACGGTCGTGCAGGGCCACCAGGTCACTGCGGTCGGCGAGGTGCCCGCCCAGACCGTGGAGTTCATTGCCCATTCGGTCAAAGCCACCGGCAACGCCGAGCTTCCGCGCCACTGACCCATGCCCAGGGGGTTGCCGCGCTTCCTGCTGTACTCGCGCGCCGGCTGCGGCCTGTGCGAGGAGATGTTGAGCGAACTTAGAGTGTTGCCCGAGGTGCAGCCGTTTCCCATCGATGTGCTCGACGTCGATGCCGAGCCCGCAGCGAAAGTGCGCTACGGCCACAAGATCCCGGTGCTGCTGTTCGCGGGTGAATTGGTGTGTCACGGGCATTTGGACGTCGAGGAAGTACATAAGGCCCTCGCTTACCATCGCCGACCGGTATAATCGATGGTTTGTCCGAAGCCCAGGCCTAGATGAAGAATATCCGCAATTTTTCCATCATTGCTCATGTTGATCACGGCAAATCGACTTTGGCGGATCGATTCATCCAGGAATGCGGCGGTCTCGATGCGCGGGAGATGCAGGCCCAGGTGCTCGACTCGATGGATTTGGAGCGCGAGCGGGGCATTACCATCAAAGCGCAGAGCGTCACGCTCGCGTTCAAATCGATCACCGGCGAGATCTATCAGCTGAATTTCATCGATACGCCCGGGCATGTGGATTTCTCCTACGAGGTGTCGCGCTCGCTGGCGGCCTGCGAGGGCGCTCTCTTGGTGGTGGACGCGGCCCAGGGCGTCGAGGCGCAGAGTGTCGCCAATTGCTACACGGCCCTGGAGCAAGGGCTCGAGGTGCTCCCCGTCATCAACAAGATTGATTTGCCCTCGGCGGACCCGGCCAAGGTCATTCATGAAATCGAAGAGATCATCGGAATTCCCGCCGACGATGCCGCATTGGTCAGCGCCAAGACCGGACTCGGAGTCCCCGAACTGCTGGAACAACTGGTCAAGCGCATTCCGGCTCCCAAGGGTGATCCGGACGGCCCGCTGCAGGCATTGATCATCGATTCATGGTTCGACAACTACGTCGGCGTCGTGTCGCTGGTGCGGGTCATGAATGGTGCGTTGCACACCGGCGCTAAGATCCGCGTCATGTCGACGGGACGCAGCCACCAGATCGACAAGCTCGGCCGTTTCGCGCCCAAGCCCGTGACCCGCGACTCTTTGCTTACCGGCGAAGTCGGATTCGTCATCGCCGGCATCAGGGAGATCGACGGGGCGCCGGTGGGCGATACCATCACGCTCGAGAACAATCCGGCGAAAGCGCCGCTCGAGGGCTTCAAGCAGGTGCAGCCGCGGGTCTTCGCCGGCATGTTTCCCACCAGCTCGGACGATTACGAGCAGTTCCGCGAAGCACTCAAGAAATTGAAGCTCAACGATTCGGCGCTGCATTTCGAGCCCGAGGTGTCGACGGCGCTCGGTTTTGGATTTCGCTGCGGGTTCCTGGGGCTGCTGCACATGGACATCGTGCAGGAGCGGCTGGAGCGCGAGTACGACCTCGACCTGATCACCAGCGCGCCGACCGTCATCTACGAGGTGCTGCTCACGGACGGTACGGTCGTCAATATCGACAATCCATCCAAGCTGCCTCCCCAGGACCGTATCTCCGAGCTGCGCGAGCCGATCATCACGGCCAACATCCTGGTTCCCCCGGACCACGTCGGCGCGGTGCTGACCTTGTGCAGCGAAAAGCGCGGGGTGCAAAAAAAGATGCTGTTCCTCGGCAGCCAGGTGTCGCTGCAGTACGATTTGCCGCTGGCCGAAGTGGTGCTCGACTTCTTCGATCGGCTGAAGTCCGCGAGCCGGGGCTACGCCTCGTTCGATTACGAATTCAGTCATTTTCAGGCGGCGCCGCTGGTCAAGCTCGATGTGTTGATCAACGGCGATCCGGTCGACGCCCTATCGCTCATCGTCCACCGCGATAATTCGTATAACCGCGGCCGCGAATTGGTCGACAAGATGCAGGAGCTCATCCCGCGCCAGATGTTCGACATCGCCGTGCAGGCCGCGATCGGCAGCCATATCATCGCGCGGGCCAGCGTCAAAGCCATGCGCAAGAACGTGCTCGCCAAGTGCTACGGCGGCGACATCACGCGCAAGCGCAAGCTCCTCGAAAAACAGAAGGCCGGCAAGAAGCGCATGAAGCAGGTCGGTCAGGTCGAAATTCCGCAGGAGGCCTTTCTGGCGGTCTTGCAGGTCGGTAAGAAGACCAATTGAGCGCGGCGTCTTGAGTGAATCCTTTGTCAATTCTGGGGGTATTTCGTGAATGACGGCGATAGCCTTTTCATGGGCCTTTTGTGCGCAGGCGTCGTCTGCGTTCTGGTGATTCTGGCTGACGGCTGGTTCGTCAGGCCCAAGCGTGATCCCGGCGCTATGAGCGTGGAGGAACCCTGGCTGCCGAAAATGGCCGGCTATGCGCTGGTGGGTTTGAGCCTGGCGATGCTGTGGCGCCTGTTCCGCTACGAGGCGGTCGACTTCAGTCTCATGCTGGTGGTGGTGGGCGCCGTTTCGGGCCTCATTTGGGGCCTGGACCAGGCGTTCTTCGCGCGCCGGCGGCGGCAGCTCGCCGCCGGGGCAGGCACTCCGCAGGAGCGGGTGCGCGAACCCCTTGCCGTCGAATATGCACGCTCATTTTTTCCGGTGATCGTGCTGGTCCTGGTGATCCGGTCGTTTTTGTTCGAGCCGTTTCGCATCCCGTCCGATTCGATGATGCCGACCCTGTTCGACGGCGACTTCATCTTCGTCAGCAAGTACTCCTACGGGCTGCGCCTGCCGGTTTCCAATACGCTGTTGGTTCCCACCGGCACGCCGCAGCGGGGCGATGTGATCGTGTTCCGCCTGCCGCCCAATCCGAAAATCAATTACATCAAACGTCTGGTCGGCCTGCCGGGAGACCGGATCCGCGTGGACGAGAACAACCAGCTGTACGTCAACGACCAGCCCATGCCGCAGGAGCGCGGGCCGGTCTATAGCGGCCCGAAGCAGGACATGGTGAATTACGCGGACGCGCCCACGGCTTTCGAGCAGCTCGGCGACAAGCGCCATCTCGTCATGTTCGCCCACGGCGGCGTCAAAACCGGCGAGTGGGTGGTGCCCCCTAAGCACTATTTCTTCATGGGCGACAACCGCAACAACAGCAAGGACAGCCGGTTTCAGGACGAAATCGACGCGCCGGGGTTCGTGCCGGAGCAGAATCTGGTGGGTAAAGCGGTGCGAATCTGGCTTAATCTCGATACTCGTGACGGACCTCTCTGGCGGCGGATAGGGAATGCGATTCAATAGGAAGCCATTTTAGGGAGACCAGTACATGGAGCACACTATGCAGCGGCGTCAGCAGGGCATGACATTCATCGGCTTGCTCTGCATTCTCGCGATGGCCGGCGTCATCGTCTACGCGGGCGTTCGCCTGGTCCCGGTGTACCTCAACTACATGAATATCGTGAAGACCATGGAGACGACCGCCTCCGAGGTCAAAGGCGAAAATCCCGATCCGGGCACCATACGTAATTCGTTGGAAAGGCATTGGGAAATAACGACCATCTCGGCGGTTGATTACAAGGACGTCGAAATCACGAAAGACGACGACGGCAGCGTGTCGCTGCACGTCGTCTACGACGATTCAGAGCCCTATCTCGGCAACGTCTCGCTGGCCGTGCACTTCGACAAGACCGTGAAGGTGCGGTGAATTCGACGCCCAAATCGGACGCGCTCTTGAATTGGGTCGAGCAGGCGTTCGGCTATGTTTTCCTGCAGCCGGCGCTGTGCCACGCCGCGGTGACCCACCGCAGTGCCGGCACCGATCACAATGAGCGCCTGGAATTTCTCGGCGACTCGATCCTCAATTGCAGTGTGGCGCGCCTGCTCTACGATGCGCACCCACTGGCGGATGAAGGTGCCTTGTCGAGGCTGCGGGCGACGCTGGTGAGCGGCGAGACCCTGGCCCAAGTCGCCGGCGAGCTGGGCTTGGGCACCCACCTGCGCCTGGGATTGGGCGAGTTGAAAACCGGCGGATTTCGCCGCGCGTCGATTTTGGCTGACGCGTTGGAGGCTTTGTTGGGCGCGATGTTTCTGGATTCGGGTTTCGATGCGGCGGCGGCGGCGGTGGCGCGGATCTTCGGCCCGCGAATCGCGGAACTGCCGTCGGCGGACACGCTGAAGGACCCCAAGACCCGCCTGCAGGAGGCGCTGCAGGCGCACGGACTCGCTCTGCCGATCTACACCTTGACCGCCGTGGCGGGCGACCCGCACCTGCAGTCATTCACGGTCAGCTGCGAGGTGCCGGTTTTCGAACTCGCGGCCGTCGGCGAGGGCGGCAGCCGCCGGCGCGCCGAGCAATTGGCGGCCGCGAAGCTGCTGGAGCTGCTGCCCGCCGAAATGCGGAAGGCCGAATGAGCAGCCCGGTATTTCGCGCCGGGCATGTGGCCATCGTGGGCCGGCCGAACGTCGGCAAGTCGACCTTGGTCAATGCGTTGGTGGGGCGCAAGGTGTCCATCGTCACCGCCAAGCCGCAAACCACGCGGCACCGCATCCTGGGCCTCGTGAATCGCCCGGAGGCGCAGCTGGTACTGGTCGATACTCCGGGTCTGCACGAATCGACGCGCCGCGTCATGAATCAGTACATGAATCGCGTCGCCATCTCCTCCTCCCAGGATGCCGACGTGGTCGTGTTCGTGATCGAAGCCATGCAGTTCACGGAAGAGGACATGTGGGTCTGGGACCGGGTGCGGGGCCTGAAGCAGCCGCTGTTCCTGGTGGTCAACAAAGTCGATCGCGTGTTTCCCAAGGAGCAGATGCTGCCCTTTCTCGAGGAAATGACGCAGCGCATTCCTGCCTCGGAAATCGTGCCGATATCGGCGCTGCAGTCTGATAATCTTGATCGCTTGGTCGATCTCATCGGTGCGCGGCTGCCGGTATCGCCGCCGTTGTTCGCCTCCGACGTCGTCACCGATCGGGATGAGCCGTTCCATGCGGCCGAGATCGTGCGGGAGAAGCTGACGCTCAAGCTGCGCGAGGAATTGCCCTATGGCATCAATGTGCAAATCGAACGCTTTGCGGACGAGAACAATCGCATCATGATCAATGCCGTCATCTGGGTCGAGCGCGCCGGGCAGAAGGCCATCGTGATCGGGCAGGGCGGCGAGCGCTTGAAGGAGATCGGCCGTCTGGCGCGCATCGAGCTCAACGATTTGTGGCAGCGCTCGGTGCATCTCGAACTATGGGTCAAGGTCAAGGAAAACTGGGCCGACAGCGAGTTGGCGCTGCGCCAGTTTGGGTACGATACATTGTGAAGAGCGCGGGACAGGCTCCCAGGGCGCCGGGTCCCAGCGCGCCCACGCGGCGCGTATGGCTGGCGCCGGCCTACGTGCTGCATCAATACGCATATCGCGATACGAGCCGCATCGTGGAAGTGTTCACCAGCGATTTCGGGCGGCTCACGCTGTTCGCCCGCGGCGCCAACGGACCCAAGTCCGGCTTGCGAGGCGTGCTGCGGCCGTTCCAGCGCATGCTCGTATCCTGGTCGGGCAAGGGGGAGGCCTGCCAGCTGGTGACGGCGGAGATCGATGGCGTGGTCACCAACCTCGCGCCAAATCGGCTCATGAGCGGGTTCTATCTGAACGAGCTGCTGTTGAAACTGACGCAGCGCTGCGATCCACACCCGGAGATTTTCTTCTCGTACGCCTCCTGCGTGCAGGCACTGTGCGACGGGGAGGTCGAAGAACCCACGCTGCGCCGCTTCGAGAAGCGGCTGCTCAACGATCTGGGCTATGGCCTGGAGCTCAACATGACCGGCGAGGGCGTGCCCGTGGAACGCGACGGCTACTATCGGTTCGCCCTGCAAAGCGGGCCGCAGCCCTGTGTGGCCGAATCGCCGGGCGCCGTTTATGGCCAATCGCTGGCCGATTTGCAGGTCGAAAGCTTCGACGACCCGCGCTCGCTGCGCGATGCCAAGCGGCTGTTGCGCGCGGCGATCGACGCCTGTCTCGACGGCCGCGCCTTGAAGTCGCGGCAGGTTGCGCTGGCCATGCGCCATCGCGGGCCGCTCTCGTGAACGGCGGGCTGCATGCCGGCATCGCGCTCGGCGTGAACATCGATCACGTGGCCACCCTGCGCCAGGCGCGCCGCGCGCGCTACCCCGACCCCGTGCACGCGGCGCTCATGGCCGAGGAGGCCGGCGCCGACAGCATCACCTTGCATTTGCGCGAAGACCGGCGGCACATTCAGGACCGGGATGTCACCAGCATGCGCGAGGCGTTGCAGACCCGCATGAACCTCGAAATGGCGGTCACCGAGGAGATGATCGGCATCGCGCAACGAGTCCTGCCGCAGGATTGCTGCTTGGTACCCGAATCGCGCCAGGAAGTCACCACCGAAGGCGGCTTGGACGTCGCGGGGCAGGGCGCACGAATCGCCGACGCCGTGCAGGCGCTCGGCCAATCGGGCATCCGGGTCTCCCTGTTCATCGACCCGGACCTGGAGCAAATCGAAGCGGCTCATCGCGCGCACGCGCCGGTGATTGAATTGCACACCGGCACGTATTCCGATTCGACGGGGGCGGCGCTTGCCCGCGAATTCGAGCGGCTGTGCGCCGCCGCGAAATTCGCCGCGCGCCTCGGGCTGATCGTGAATGCGGGTCACGGCCTCAACTACCATAATGTCGAGCCGATCGCGGCAATCCGGGAGATCGTCGAGCTCAACATCGGCCACGCCATCGTGGCGCGCTCCATCACCGACGGGCTCGCCAAGGCCGTGCGGGACATGAAGCAGCTGATGCGGGCAGCAAGGGCTTGAGGGAGCTTTAGTCTGATGCGCGATCGATGATCTACGGGATCGGCATCGACGTGCTCAAGGTGGATCGTATCGAGCGCGTCTATCAGAAGCATGGCGAGCGCTTTCTGTCGCACCTCTTGATGCCCGAAGAGCGGGTGCAATTCGAGCGCACGGCGCGTCCCGTGCGCTTCATCGCCATGCGCTTCGCCGCCAAGGAGGCCATCGTCAAGGGCATGGGCACGGGCTTTGCGCACGGTGTCTGGATACGCGACGTCGGCGTGGTACAAAATTCCTGGGGCAAACCCGAAGTGGTCTACTCCGCCCGGGGCGCCAAAGTCCGCGACGGTCTCGGCATCGGCGAAGGCCATGTGACATTGACCGACGAGGCGGGGCTGGTGGTGGCGGTCGCGATCCTCATGCGGCGAGCCGCGCCGTGAACACCTTGGTGTTCGACATCGAAACCGTGCCCGACACGGATCTCGGCAGGCGTCTGCATGGATTGCACGACCTGTCCGATCAGCAGGTGGCGCAGATCATGTTCACCAAGCGCCGCCAGGAAACCGGCAGCGAATTCCTATCGCACGAGCAGCACCGGGTGGTTGCGATCTCCGTGATGATGCGTTCGCGGGACGCCTTGAAGCTCTGGAGCATCGGCGAAGAGGCATCCCCGGAGAAAGAATTGATCGAGCGGTTCTTCGACGGCCTGGACAAGTTCACGCCCGACCTGGTTTCCTGGAACGGTGCGGGGTTCGATCTGCCGGTCCTCAACTACCGCAGTCTCCTGCACAGCGTGACCGCGGCGCGTTATTGGGAAACGGGCGATTCCGACCAGAGCTTCAGATTCAGCAATTACTTGAGCCGGTTCCATTGGCGGCACATGGATCTGATGGATATTTTGTCCGGATTTCAGGGGCGCGGGCGTGCGAGCCTCAACGACATTGCGACGCTGCTCGGATTTCCCGGCAAGGTCGGCATGCACGGCGCGGACGTCTGGCCCGAGTATCTGCGCGGCGGACTCGCGCGCATTCGCAATTACTGCGAGACCGATGTTGTGAACACGTACCTCATCTATCTGCGCTTCGAGCTCCTGCGCGGGCGCCTGAACGCGGCCGAGCACGCGCACGAGACCGCCCGCGTCCGGAAGTTGCTCGACGATTCTGCCGCCGCGCATTTGAAAGAATTTGCGGCCGCATGGCCCGCGAGTTGACTGTCGGCGAGATTCAGGAAGCGGACATCGTGGATCTGGCTCACGACGGCCGGGGAATTGCGCGCCTCGACGGCAAGGCGGTTTTCGTCGCGGGCGCATTGCCGGGAGAGCGCGTTCGCCTGCGCGTGTTCAAGCGGCGCCGGCAATTGGACGAAGCCGGCTTGGTCGAGGTCTTGAGCGCCTCGCCGGACCGTGTGGTTCCGGCTTGCGCGCACTTCGGGATCTGCGGCGGTTGCTCGCTGCAGCATCTATCGGCGCAGGCGCAGCTGGCGGCGAAGGAGCGGCAGCTGCTCGAGAATTTGCAGCGCATCGGCAGGGTGCGCCCGGAGCGCGTTTTGCCGCCGCTGCGCAGTGCCGCATGGGCTTATCGCCGTCGCGCGCGGCTCGGGGTCAAGTACGTCCACAAGAAGGGCCGCGTTCTGGCCGGCTTTCGGGAACGCGAGAAACCGTACATCGCAGACCTACAGCGATGTGAGGTCTTGCAGGAGCCCTTCGGCACTCTGCCGCGCGACCTCGCGGCGCTGGTGGAGACGCTGGCCATCCGCGAAAAGTTACCCCAGGTGGAAGTGGCCGCCGGCGATGGGGCGGCGGCGCTGGTGTTTCGCGTGCTGGAGGCGCCCGGGCCGGAGGATGCCGAAAAAATCGCGGCTTTTGGCGCGCGCTTGAAGGTGCAGATCTTTCTGCAAACCGGCGGGCTTGACACGGTGCGGCCCTTGCTCCCCGATTACCCGCCCCTGACCTACGCCGTGGAGCCCGGCCTCGTGATCGAGTTTTCGCCGGTCGATTTCATTCAAGTCAACCGCGAGGTCAATGTATCGATGGTGGCTTCCGCCCTCGGCCTCTTGGCGCCGACCCGGGATGATCGGGTGCTCGACCTGTTTTGTGGTTTGGGCAATTTTACCCTGCCGTTGGCGCGCCGCGCGGGGAGCGTGGTGGGGGTTGAAGGGGATGCGGCACTCATCGCCAAGGCGCAAGCCAACGCCGCGCGCAACGGTGTTGGCAATGCGGCATTCTTCCGGGAGAATCTATTCGAACCGACGCAGTTCGGGCCGTGGGCGAATGAGCGCTATGATCTGGTGCTGCTCGACCCGCCGCGGGCGGGGGCTTCCGCGCTGCTGGCACGGTTGGCGCATTGGCGTCCGCGCCTGGTCGTGTATATTTCCTGCCATCCGGGGAGTTTGGCGCGGGATGCTGAGATCTTGGTGTTTTCCCACGGCTACCAGCTGACCTGCGCAGGGGTGATGGACATGTTTCCGCAGACGACGCACGTTGAATCGATCGCGGTCTTCGAGGCGCCCGCATGAGAGGACGCATCGCATGAGTCTGGGACCGCTGATGGTCGACATCGCCGGCACGGAATTGAGCGCCGACGATGTCCGGGTGCTCAAGTGTCCGCTGGTCGGCAGCGTGATCTTGTTCGCCCGCAACTACGCCAACCCACGGCAGGTCGCCGATCTCACGGCGAATATCCGCGCCGTGCGCACGCCGCATCTCCTGATCGCGGTGGATCAGGAAGGAGGACGGGTGCAGCGCTTCCGCGACGGCTTTACGCGGCTGCCTGCGGTGCGCCTGTTGGGCCGTGTCTACGATGAGGATCGGCGCGACGGACTGGCCTTGGCGCAGTCGGTGGGCTGGTTGATGGCGGCCGAACTGCGCGCGGTGGGTGTGGATTTCAGTTTCGCTCCCTGCGTCGATCTCGACTACGGCGTCAGCGAGATCATCGGCGACCGTGCATTTCACAGCGATCCGGATGCGGTCGCCGCGTTGGCCGTGGCCACGCTCTCGGGCATGCGCGAGGCCGGGATGGCGGCGGTGGCCAAGCACTTTCCCGGCCACGGCGCCGTGGTCGTCGATTCGCATGTCGCGCTGCCGGTGGATCGGCGCGGCTACGCCGATTTGGAGCCGGATATCCGGCCCTACCGCCCGCTGATCGACAACAACCTTGCCGCCATCATGGCGGCTCATGTGGTGTTCCCGGCGGTCGACTCCCTTCCGGCCAGCCTGTCACGGCGCTGGATTACCGACATCCTGCGCGGCGAACTGGGCTTCCACGGCTGCGTGTTCGCCGATGATCTGACCATGGCGGGAGCCGCGGCATTTGGCGATGTTCTTGCCCGTGCCAAGCTCGCGTTTGCTGCAGGTTGCGACGTCTTGCCCATTTGCAACGATAGACATTCCGTAGAATTGGTGCTGGGCAGCTTCGGGACGGACGTCGGCTCGGCAGCCGCGCAGGCGCGCCTGGTGAGGATGCGCGCGCGCGGCGAGGCAGCCGCGGATTTGCACAGCAGCCGGCAGTGGCAGGAGACGGCGGCGCGCATCGCGAGCTTGTCGACACCGCCCCCGCCGTTGGTGCTGACGGAGGGAGAATGATGGCCGGCTTTGACGCGGAACTATATCGCCGCTTGGTCGAGACTTCGCCCGAAGGAGTCGTGCTCGTGGACGCGCAACATCCCGAGCATCCGGTCATTTACGCGAATAGCGGTTTTGAAGCCCTCACCGGTTATTCGTCGGCCCAGCTGCTCGGCCGCAATCTGCGCTTCCTGCAGTCGGAGGATCGCGAGCAGGACGGCCGGCATCGTTTGCGCGAAGCGCTCGGCCGCGGCGAATCCTGCCGCGTGCTGCTGCGCAATTACCGCAAGGACGGCACCTTGTTCTGGAACGAAATGACGGTGTTGCCGCTGCTTGGGCCCGATGGACGCGTGACTCACTTCGCCGGCCATCATCGGGACGCGGGCGAACGCCTGCGCATCGACCCCAAGCTCACCAGGGATTCGTTGAGCGGGGCGCATCAGCCGACGGGGGTGGCGATTCGCGACGATCGTTTGACGGGTCTGTTCACGCTGGCCTATCTGGAGGAACTGCTGAAGCGCGATTGGGCGGTCGCACAGCGGGAAAAGCGCAGCATCGCGGTGTTCGCGATCGACATCGACGCACTCGACCTCTACAACGCAACTTTTGGCCGTGCGGCCGGCGACTCCACGATCCGCCGCGTGGCGCACGTCGTGTCCGGATGCCTGCGCCGCTCGAGCGATGTGACCGCGCGCATCGACGGCGGAAGTTTGATTGCATTCGCGCCGGGTCTCACCGACGAGCAGGCATTGCGCATCGGCCAGGTCATGGCCGAAAGAGTCAGGGACCTCCGAATCCATCATCCGCGATCGGCGGTGCTGCGCTATGTCAGCGTAAGCATCGGCGTGAGCGCCGCGGTGCCGGAAAGCGCCGATAGCCCGGAGTCGTTGGTGCAGAAGTCGCAGAAGCAGCTGCAGATCGCCAAGAAAGCCGGGCGCAATCAAGCGGCCTGAAGACAGGCTGTAGCCCGGCCCAGCAAACCCCATGCCGTTCACTCGAGCCATCGTGCGGGTTCCAAGCCCAAGTTTCGCCGCTGGACTGTCGAGCGGGCTCGAGGGTGCGCCCGATGTCGACCGGGCCCTTGAGCAGCACGCGGCGTACGTGCAGGCGCTGCGCGACTGCGGACTCGCCGTCACGTCTCTGGAACCGCAACGCGAGTACCCCGACTCGACGTTCGTCGAGGACACGGCCATCGTGACCGGACGGGGCGCTGTGCTCGCGCGCCCGGGCGCACCCAGCCGCCGGGGCGAGGTGCCCAGCATGGCGGAGTGCCTGCGCGATTTCTTCGCCGATCTGCCGGCAATCGCCCCGCCGGGCAGCGTCGACGGCGGAGATATCTGCGAGGCGGACGGGCATTTTCTGATCGGCGTGTCGGCACGCACCAATGCGGATGGCGCGCGGCAATTGGCGCAGCATCTGGCCCGGTGGGGGTACGCCTCGAGCACCCTCGATATCCGCGCGAATCCCTCGCTGCTGCATCTCAAGAGCGGCATTGCCTATGTCGGGGACGGCGTGTGGGTCGCGGACCCTGGCATCGAAGCCGCACTTCGATCGGAGCGCGGCATCGAGATCCGCGATCTGATCGTGGTGCCCGCCGCGGAGGCCTATGCCGCCAACTGCGTACGCGTGAACGGCGCGGTGCTGGTTGCCGCGGGCTACCCGCTCGTCGGCGCCGCACTCGAGCGGTCGGGCCACCGCGTGATCTCACTCGAGGTATCCGAATTCAGAAAAATGGACGGCGGCTTAAGCTGCCTGTCGCTGCGGTTTTGACGGCGGCCGGGCTATGCGGTGCCCGGCCGCGTCAGCCGGTTATTTCGGCGGGATCTGACCGCTGATGTTGTTTTCCTGACCATTCAGGACCTTCTGTTCGGGCTTCGTGATATGGCCGCCGTTTTGACTGGCCATGTCGCGTTCTTCCTGCCGCACCTGGTGGTCTTCGTGGTGCAGACCGGCGGCCTGCGACTTGGTTAGCGTGCCGTTCTTCACGTCCTGATGAATGCGCCTGTTCTGGTTGTTCAGGCGCTGATTCACCTGCGTGCGCCGCGGATGATTCTTCTGCCAGGCGGTTTCCGCCGAGACCGTACCGGCGAGACCGGCCAACGATACCAGCATCGCAGCGAAGCTCACACGTTTGGAATTTAACATATGCGTTCCTCTCAAGAGATCACTCGAGTTGGCGACACCGATATTGCAGCCGCAATGCCGGCTCCTACCGTGAGTAACGCAGCAGTTTGCAAAACGGCCATGCGAATGACGCGGAGTTAATGCACGGGCGGCGGGCGCGGGTAGCGTGATCAACGTCACATTCCCTGCGCGGGAGCAGCACCGAGCGATCTGAAATAAGACAAGAGCACGGCTGCGCGCCGCAATTTCTGATACGAAAGCATGGATGAATATCCGTACCAAAATGATCTCGCTGCTGGCGCTGTTGTTTGCGGTGCTGATCGTCCTCGAGATCGTGGTCCAGCAGCGGGTGTTGATGCCGAGCTTTGCGCAGCTCGAGCGGGAGGACGCAGAGACCTCGATGAAGCGCATCGGCTACGCGCTCGACACGACGCTCGAGGGCCTGGAATTGTCGGCCGCCGACTGGGGCAACTGGGCGGACGTCTATCAATACGTGCAGGCGCCGAATGCGGCGTTCGTGAGCGCCAACATCACTCCCGTGGCGATGAAGCAGCTGCAGGTGGATACAATGCTCATCGTCGACTTGCACGGCAGGTACGTGCTGTCCACCGCACGCAACTTGGCTGACGGGGAGCCGCTCGATCTGGATCTGGCGTCGCTGCGGGCGCTGCCGGAGGACTTCCCCTGGCGCCAGAACTTGGGCGAAGGCCAGCGCGCTGAGAGGACTGCTGCGGACCAATCAGGGCATCATGATGATTGCCGGGGCGCCGGTGCTCGATGGCAGCGGCAGCGGGCAGCCCTTGGGGATGGTGCTCATGGGCAGGCTGCTCACACCGGCGCAGGTGCAGAGGATCGGCGCGCAGGCGCAGGCGGCTCTGATGCTGCTGGATCGCGCGCCGGCCGCGGGCGACCAAATCAAGGAAACCAACGCGTCGACGCAGATTTTCAAGCCCTTTGCCGACATCTACGGCAGGCCGTTGATGTCGTTCCGGGTGGATGTGCCGCGAAGAATCAGCGCGCGCGGCCGCGACGCGGTGACCTACGCCTCGCTGTACTTGATCGGCGCGGCGGTCACGGTGCTGCTGCTCCTGGTCGTTGCGCTCAATCGCATCGTGCTGAAGCCCCTGGCGCGCGTGACGCGCCAAGCCGTCGCGGTCGGCGAGGGGACCGATATGTCGGTTCGGTTGAATATAGCGGGACAGGATGAGATCGCGCTGCTGGCGCGGGAGTTCGACCGAATGGTCGAGCGTGTGGCGGAGTCGCGGCGGCAACTCGTCGATCAGTCGTTCCATGCCGGGTTCGCCGAGCTCGCCAAAGGCGTGCTGCACAACTTGGGGAACGCCATGACGCCCCTCGGAGTCAGACTCTCGAGGCTCGTCGATCGCCTGCGCGATGCTCCCGCCGCCGATGTGCAGCTCGCGTTCACGGAGCTCGCCAAGGAGACCCAGGCGTCCGCGCGGCGCGCGGATCTCGAAGAATTTCTGCGCCTGGCCTGCCGCGAACTGGCGGCATGCGTGACGGATGCGCAGAGCGACGCCGCGGTGGTGCAGCGGCAAGCCACCGTGGTGCAATCGGCCTTGAGCGAGCTCATGCGCTCCACGCGCAACGGCCACGTGGTCGAGTCGGTACGCCTTCCCGACCTGGTCGCCCAGACCTTGGAGATTGTTCCGGACTCGTGCCGTCACCGGTTGGTGGTGGATGCCGACGAGTCGTTGCGCAAGGTCGGCGCAGTGCAGGTGGCGCGCACGGTGCTGCGTCTCATCCTGCAGAACCTGATCATCAATGCCGCGGACGCGGTGCGCGATGCGGGCCGGGACAAGGGCGTGCTGCATTTTGCCGCCGAAATCATCCAGGAAGCCGACAGCGAACATTTGCATCTGCATTGCAAGGACGACGGCGTCGGCATCGCCGCCGCCAATTTGCAGCGCGTGTTCGACAAGGACTTCTCCACCAAATCCCGCGACACCAACTACGGCATCGGGCTGCATTGGTGCGCCAATGCCATCGGTGCGCTGGGCGGGCGAATTTGGGCGGTCAGCGACGGTCCGGGGTTGGGCGCATCGATGCATCTGATGTTGCCGCTGCCGGTTCGCAGCAGCCAGTCGATTACCTGAGTAAGTGAGGCCGCCAGTGTCCGACACCAAGAGATTGCCGATCCGCGTGCTCATCGCCGACGATGAAGCCGAGGTGCGCGACGCCTACCGGGACATCCTCTCGGATGCGGACATGAGCAGTGAAACCGCCGTGTTCCACAATTTGCGCGAGCGGCTGTTCAGCAAGGCGGCGCAGGACAAGCTGGCGCGCAATCTCTCGGCCAGCGATACCACGTTCGTACCGGTGTTCTGCGACGGAGCGGAGGCGGCGGTGGCGGCGGTGCGCGATGCGGTCGGCGCCGAGAAGCCTTTTGCCGTGGTGTTTCTCGATATGCGGATGCCGCCGGGCCCCGACGGCGTTTGGGCCGCGGCGCGGATCAGGGAACTCGATCCTGCCGTTGAAATCGTCATGTGCACGGCTTATTCGGACGTCGACCCGCGCGACTTCGGCGCCATGGTACCCCCGGAAGAAAAACTCTCCTACCTGCAGAAGCCCTTCCATCCGCAGGAAATCCGCCAGATGACGATTTCTCTGTCGAGCAAATGGCGCTCGGAACATCGCATCGTGAAGCTGGCCTATTTCGACGCCCTGACCGGGCTGCCGAACCGTGAGCAGCTGCGCAATCGCTTGAGCAGCGCACTCTCCGCGGCCAAGCAGCACAAGCGCTCGCTGGCGGTGCTGTACCTGGACCTCGATAATTTCAAGAGGGTGAACGACACCCTGGGCCATGCGGTCGGCGACGAGCTCCTGTGCCAGGTCGCGGCCCGCTTGCGCGGCTCATTGCGCGCGGAGGACGCGGATGACGAATCACGCGTCTCCCGCTCGAATCACATCGCACGCCTCGGCGGCGACGAATTCATCGTGATCCTGCCCGATATCCGCTGCGCGGAGGACGCGGCCTCGGTTGCCGCGCGCCTCATTGCCGAACTGCAGGAACCGATGCGCCTCGCGCTGCATAGCTTGGTGGTGACGCCGAGCGTCGGCATCGCCATGTTCCCGGCGGACGGCGTCGAGGTGGATGGGCTGCTGCGCAACGCCGACCTCGCCATGTACTTCGCCAAGCGCAAGGGTCCGGGAATGTTCGCGTTCTTCGACGCCTCGATGAACGACGCGGCGCTGCGCCGCTTCACCCTCGAGGCCAAGCTGCGCGGTGCACTCGAGCGCGGCGAGTTCGCCCTGCACTATCAGCCGCAATTCGACGTGCGCACCGGAGGCGTTGCCGGGATGGAGGCCCTGCTGCGCTGGACCAACGACGAGTTGGGGTCGGTGCCGCCCGCGGAATTCATTCCTGTGGCCGAAGAGACGGGGCTGATCTTGAGCATCGGCGAATGGGTGCTGCGCAGTGCCTGCACGCAGGCGAAGAGCTGGGTCGACGAAGGTTTGCCGGTGGCGCGCATGGCGGTCAATGTCTCGGGCCAGCAATTCGTGCTCAGGGATTTTCCGCAATTGGTGGCCGCGGTCATCAAGGACACCGGCATCGAACCATCCATGCTGGAGCTGGAGATCACCGAGTCCGTGGTCATGAAGGACGAGGTGTGGGCCGAGCAGGCGCTCGCGCAGTTGAAGGAACTGGGCGTGATGCTGGCCATCGATGACTTCGGAACGGGCTATTCGAGCTTCGGCCGGCTGCGGCATTTTGCCGTCGATCGCTTGAAAATCGACCGCTCGTTCATGACCAGCCTCATCGATTGCAGCGACGATCGGGCGATCGCCGCGGCAATCATCGCAATGTCGCGCTCGCTGCGGATCAACGTGACGGCGGAGGGCGTCGAGAGCTTTCCGCAGCTGCTGTTCCTGCAAGAGCATGAATGCCACGAGGCGCAGGGGTACCTGTTCAGCCGCGCCCTGCCCGCAGCCGAGGCGCACAAGCTGCTGCATCGCGCGGCCGAGACCTCGGCGGGCACGCGCACGCAGCGATTGAGGTCGCTGATCGGATAGTGAACGCCGCCACGGCGCCTACGTGCCGCTGGGCGGATGATGCGCAATCCAATGCCGGGCGATGGCTTCGCGGCTGCAGAGCCATACACCCTCATGCCGCTGCATGTGATCGAGCAGGCGGGCTAATGCGCCGATCCGGCCCGGGCGGCCGATGATGCGCCCGTGCAGGCTGATGGTCATCAACCGCGCGCGGCCTTCGCTGCCCGATCGATACAGCCAGTCGAACGCATCGCGGCAGTAGCTGAAAAAATCGTCCCCGGTGGCAAAGTCGCCGCCACGCTGCAGGCGGCTGTCGTTGTTATCGAAGGTATGCGGCACGACGAGATGCGTGCGCCCGTCGACGCGGACCCAGTAGGGCAGGTCGTCGTTGTAGGCATCGCTGTCGTACAAGAAGCCGCCGGTCTTGACCACCAGCCGCCGTGTGTTGGGGCCGGGCCGGCCGGTGTACCAGCCGAGCGGCCTGCGGCCGATGAGACGCGTGATGACCTCGATATTGCGCAGCATGTCGGCCTGTTCCACGTCTTCGGCCACGCCTTGGTAGTCGATCCAACGCTGGCCGTGACAGGCGACCTCGAAGCCGCTCGCGGCGATATGCGCGGCGACTTCGGGATTGCGCTCGAGCGCCATGCCGACGGCGTAGACGGTGGCGTCCACCCGGCGCTCACTCAGAAGCCGCATGATCTCCCAAAACCCGACGCGGCTGCCGTATTCGAAATTCGATTCGACGTTGAGGTTGCGCGCATGCATCAGGGGCGCTGCGCCCAAGTCCGTCAAGACGGACTCCGACTGGGCGTCGCCGTGCAGCACGCAACTCTCGCCGCCTTCTTCAAAATTCAATACGACGGACACGGCGACCCGCGCACCGTGCGGCCAGCGCACCTCGGGCGGCCGCGAACCGTAGCCCTTAAGATCGCGCGGATAAGGCCCGGAGGCACTCATGAGCCGCTGCCGTCGCTGCCCTGCGCCCTGATCCAATCCATATAGGCATGCAGCGCCTCGCGCACCGGGCGCGGTTTCCAGCCGGTTTCGGCACGGATCCGCGACACATCGTAGGCGCCCCACATGCCGTCCGTCAGGCTCGCGTCCTGCAGAATATCGGCTTCATTGGCCGCGGTGATCTCGCCATGGAACCCCGGTGCCTTTTCCGCCGCCCAACCGATGAGATCGCCGACCGTCGCGGTCGCGCCGGCCGCGATGTTGTAGGCGCTGTAGCGCAGCGCCGGCGCACGCAGCAGCGAGACGATTGCGCCCGCCACATCCTCGGCATGAATATAGTCGCCCACCGCGGCGAGAGTGTTGACACGCACGCACTGCACGCCGGCCGTCGCCAGATGGGCGATGCGGTTCGGCACGTGACGGAAATTGCGGCTGGGCGTGATCCGGTCCATGGTTCCGTACACCGAGGACAGCCGCACGGATGTGCTCGAGAGGCCGAACAGATCGCCATAGCGCTCCGTGATCAGCTCCGAGGCCAGCTTCGAGATGCCATACAGCCGCCGCGGCATCACGTAGCCATCCTCGGGCAACGGTTCGCCCGGACGGTCCGGACCGTGGTGCTTGTAGACCGCACCGGAGCTCACATAAATGAATCTCTGCAATGTCGGCAGCGTGCGCGCCCAATCGAGCATGGCCACCGTACCCATGACGTTGACGTCGATGATGCGGCCGGGATCATCCGCTTCCGGTTCGCGCTTGGCCTCGGCCGCCGTGCCGCGCGACAGCGGCGTCACCGTGGCGCCGTGAACGATATATGTGATGGCGTGCCGGGCGAGGGCCGGCCGCCATGCGTCGGGCTGGGTCACGTCGGCGACCACGACGTCGAGCCGCTCCGCCACGTCGGCAAAGTATCGCCGGCGGCGGCGTCCGGAGCGGCCGCATCGAGCACCACCAAGCGCTCCTCGGGATGGGTGTCGAGCCAGTGCCGCCCGAGCACGCTCATGACGAAACCGGTGGCGCCGGTGACCAGCAACGTCATGGGAGCGGGAAGTCCATCAGCAGCCCGAGCAGCGCCCGCGCCGCGATGCCGAAGTCATCCAGCGTCATTGCCTCATCCGGATTGTGGCTGCCCTGTTCGTTGCGCACGAAGATCATACCCGTGGGCACGTCCATTTTTGCAAATACCGCGGCGTCGTGGCCCGCGCCGCTCGGCCATTTCGAACGGGTGTTCCAGTCGGCTGCGCAAGGCGGCGCGCAACCGAACATCCATCACGGCCGGCGGTGAATCACTGGTGGCGCCGAGATCGAAATCGACGCGATACGCCTTCCCGATTCTTATCGGCGGCCTGGCGCGCCTCGGCGGCGACGGCGCTCATCGTGGCGTCGGAGACGCTGCGTATGTCGATGACGAAGCGCGTCTCGCCGGCGATTTTGCTCGGCCCGTGCAGCTTGGAGTCGGTGTACAACTCACCGGAGGTGATCACGAGGTCGGCGCCGGCCGCTTCCAGCTCCAACCAGACGTTCTCCAAATGGTGCAGCAGCGCCACCGTGGCCGCGACCGCGTCGCGGCGCTGCGGCCGGTTGACCGCGCCGGAATGGCCGTACTGGCCGACGCAGCGGGCGTTGCGAAAGCGCCTGCAGCCGCGGATGCCGCGTCACCACCGCGGCGGGCAGGCGCTCCGCCACCAGGGTCGGCCCCTGCTCGATGTGCAGCTCCAAGTAGGCGCGAATTTGCGTCGGATCGAGCAATCGCCGCCGTTCACGGATCGCCTCGGGGTCGAAGCCCCGTTCCACCAGCGTCGCTTCGAGACTCACGCCGTTGTCCGATCGCGGTATCGACAGGCAGGCCGGGTCGAGCAGGCCGAACGCGCCGCCGCTGCCGATGTACGAGACATCGAACCAGGCGGACTCCTCGGCCCGAATTCCCATGACCGTGATGTCGCAGCCGATCTGGATCCCGGCCTGCCGCAGCGAGGACAGCACGCACAGGCCCGCGACGACGCCCGCCGCGCCATCGTAGTTGCCGCCGTGCGGTACGCTGTCGAGGTGCGAGCCGATGATGATGCGCGGCGCGCGCCGATCGCGGCCCGGCAGCGTCATCAATCAGATTGCCGATGGCATCGATCGAGACCTCGAGGCCGGAGCGTTTCGGCCGCCGCACGCATGATGTCATGCGCGGCCTGCTCGCCCGCGCCGTAGCTGTCGCGCACGATGCCCGGATCCGCGCCGGGTCGCGCGCTCGAGACTATCGAACAGCGCGGCCGCCAGCTTAATATCGGGTTGGACTCGTTCGCTCGGCATGATGTTTCAGGTATGGTACCTCAACCCCCAGGGATTCAAGATGTCCAAATCACTTGCCGGTAAAGTCGCCATCGTCACCGGCGCGAGTTCAGGCATCGGCCGCGCGATAGCCGCCGGCTTTGCCGCGGAGGGAGCCGCCGTCGTGATCGCCGATCTGGTGTCGGAGCCGCTCGAGGGTGGCGAGCCGACTCTCGATCTGATCGCGCGCAGCGGCGCTACGGCGCACTTCGAGAAGACCGACGTCGCCAGCTGGGACGACATCGATGCGTTGGTCGGCAGGACAGTGGCGCGCCACGGCCGGCTCGACGTCATGGTGAACAACGCCGCGACCTTCTCCGGCACGGCGCTGCTCGACACCAGCGCCGCGCAGTGGGAAAGGGTCATGGCGGTCAATTTGACCGGCATGTTCTACGGCTGCAAGCGCGCCATCCAGCAGATGATCACGCAGGAGCCGCGGCATGAGGTGCGCGGGCGGGTCATCAATCTGGGATCGCAGCAGGGGATCGTCACCTCGCCGCGCGATACGCCCTACGGCGTGAGCAAGGCCGGAGCGATCTACTTGACCAAGCAAATCGCGGTGGATTATGCGGCGGAACTCATTGTCTGCAACTGCATTTCGCCCGGCAAGATCGTGACCGGTCATCCCGGGCTGCCGATGGATCCCGCGCTGCTGGAAAACGCCCGCCGGCGCACGCCATGGCCGCGGCTCGGCCGGCCCCAGGACATCGCCAACGCCGCCGTGTTCCTCGCCGGCGACCGCGCCACCTACATGACGGGCGCGAATCTCGTCGTCGACGGCGGCTGGCTGGCGCGCTAGCGCAGGCACTGCCGCGCCGCTAGCGGTTGGGTATGGCGTAGACCTTGCCGAGGAACGGCGATTTGTCGATTTGGTCCACGGCGGTGACGTACAAGGTTTTCTCGTCGGGGCTGAAGGCGAAGTTCGGCACCTGCAGCGACGGCAGGGTGAGTTGACGCAGCAGCTGTCCCGCCGTATTGACGATGAATATCACTCCGGCAAGCGGCACATGCGTCTCGCGGGCGCTCTGGCCGATATATATCTCGCCGCGCGAGTCGATTTTGACGCCGTCGGGATAGATGTGGACCACATGATGGGTGAGATCGTCGAGATTGACGAAGAGTTGCCGATCCGACAGCGACGCGTCCGCACCGATACGGAACTTGAGCAGGCGGTTCTCGTTCGTTTCCACCACGTAGAGAGTCTTGCCGTCCTTGGATACCGCGATGCCGTTGGCGTTGTGCAGGTCGCCCGCCTTCAGCGCGATGGATCCATCCGCCGCGATATAGAAAACCTTGCCATCGAGCGCGTCGGGCGGTGTCCCCGAGGCTGTAAAATAGATGCCGCCGCGGCCGTCGGGTGCGAAATCGTTCGGGCCGGTGAACTTGTTGCCGTCCTTGTCCTGAGTGTAGGGCGGCAGCAGCTTGCCGTCGGCCGCCATCCGGCCGATCGTACCGTTGTCGTAGCACGTGGTCAGGAATTCGCCACGCGCCGTCGGCACGACCGCGGATTGGCCGCATCCCTTATCGGAGGCGAAGACCGAGTTCTTCTTTCCGTCCCAGGTCATGACCGAATTGCGGTCGTATTCCACGTAGTACAGCTTGCCTTGATACCAGACGGGTCCTTCCGGGTAATGCGCGTCGTCGTTCAGAACCCGCACGCCCGTCTGGGCGCGGCACGCCATGGCGGCCGCAAACAAAAAAAAGAACGTGAATATTTTCAAGCGGACTGCTCTCGGGTTTGCGCGTGCTCTCGTGTCGTGACATAGCCCACGGCGCGCAGTTGATCGGCGACGATGGTTTTGCTTGCCATGCAAAAATGATACACCGCCCAGAAGCCGGTGGGCGCCAGCACCAGCAGCGCGAGGCGCAGCGAGCGCGCGTCGGCGCCGCCGCTGCCCGCAAACCAGTCGCTCAGCAGCCCGACGCCTTGCGGCGCGATGATCAGATTGAAGACGTTGCCGACGACCAACGACCAGGCGGTGAACATGGCGCGCATGCGCGGCGGGGCGAGATTTTGCATCAGACCCATGCATGGGCCGATGTAGAAATAGATGGCCGGAATGAACATCCAGAACATCAGTTTGGCGACCCACAGCGTGTGGGTCCAGTAGGCAATGAACGACGGAATGGTGGTCAGTCCGACGCCAACGGCCAATAGCCACACGACGCGCCGCGGATCGACCATGAAGGGACGGGACAGAATCCAGGCGGTGCCGGCCGTCGCGACGATCCCGCCCACGAGATGGATGTGCCCGGTCACCGCGCCGGCTTCGCCGACATTGAGAGCGTAGGTGCGGATCAGGAAGGTGGGCGTAAACCAAATGAGACCCCAACCCCAGAGTGCGCACACGCCGGATCCCATGACGACGTGAAACGCGGCCCTCTGGCGCCACAGGAAGCGCAGCGACTCGAGCAGCGGCGGTGCGGCGGCATCGGCGACCGCATCCATCCGTCCGCGCTCCGGCTCGCGAATGGTCCAATAAATGACCGCGCCCATGATCACGCCCGGGATGCCCAGCGCGAGAAAGGCGGCGCGCCAGCCGTAGGCATGTGCGACCGCGCCGGCCAAGTCGGCCCCCAGCCAGGCACCGATCGGCGCACCCAGGGCGAACACGCCGAGCGCCATGGGCCGGCGATCCGCCGGGAAATAATCGGCAATGATGGAGTTGGCCGGCGGCGTTCCGCCGGTTTCGCCGATGCCGACGCCGATGCGCGCGGCGAGGAACTGCCAATAATTGCGCGACAGTCCGCACAGCGCGGTGAAGCCCGACCAGACGATCATGGAGGCAGCCAGAATATTGCGGCGGTTGCGCCGATCGGCCAACCACGACATCGGAATTCCGAAGAACACGTAGAAAAAACCCAGCGGCACTCCGGTCAGAAATCCCACGCCGCCGTCCGTCAGCTTGAGATCCAGTCGGATCGGCTCCAGCACGGTGGAAACCACATATCGGTCGGCGATGCTGATGGCATAGACCAGGCACATCACGATCACGACATACCAGCGCTCGGCCGCGGCAGAACCTTCAGACGTGTCGATGGCCGCTGTGCTCAAGTGTTGCCCGGCTCCCGACCAGGTCCTATCCAGGCTCTTTGATAAATACCACCAGGCGGTTGTTCGCCGGCAGATCATGATCCGCGTCCCTACGCAGACCGTACTCCTCACCGAGCGCGGTCACCTCCTGAAGATCGCGGATCCCCGATTGCGGGTCGCGGTCCTGCAGCATCAGGTCGAACTCCCGGTTGCTGTCCGAAGTATAGCGGCCGGCGTAGCGGAACGGGCCATAGATGCAGAGCACTCCGCCCGGCGCAAGCACGCTGCCGCAGCCTCGGAACAAGGCCGTCACTTCGGGCCACGACATGATGTGCAGGGTGTTGGCAGTGAACATGGCATCGACGCTGCGCAGCGGCCAGACGGCCTGACGGACGTCGAGCAGCGTGGGCATGCGTAGATTGGCGGGTCCCTCGAGCTTGACGCGTTCCGCGAGGTCCGCAAGGTACGTCAATTGCTCCGTGGGGTGCCAGGTCAGCTCCTTGAGCGCGCGGGCGAAATGCACGGCATGCTGCCCGGTGCCGCTGCCGACTTCCAATACCTGCGTGCGGCCGGCAAAGCGGCTGCGCAACACGTCGAGAATCGGTTCTTTGTTGCGCTCGCAGGCTGCGGAGAAGGGAAGCATACGGAGCCTGATCTTACTATATAGTGTCGCCCCCGGTGGTCCGAGCTCAAGGAGATTTCGATGGCGATTTCCATGTACGATTTTTCGATTCCAGTGCTGGCGCGCGGCTTGACGAACATGTCCGCCGTTCTGGACAAAGCGGCCGCGCACGCCGCCGCGAAGAAATTCGATCCCACCGTGCTCGCCCAGTCGCGGCTTTTCCCGGACATGCATCCGCTGGTGCGCCAGGTGCAAATCGCGTGCGACACCGCCAAGGGCGCGGCGGCGCGCCTGGCGGGCATCGAGGTGCCGAAGCACGAAGACACGGAGACTTCGTTTCCGGAACTGAAGGCGCGCATTGCGAAAACCCTCGATTTCGTGAAGTCGGTGAATGCGGCCCAGCTCAAGGACGCCGACAGCCGCAGCATCGAAATCAAGTTCCCGAACGGATCGTGGAAATTCACGGGCCTCTCCTACCTGAACGATTTCGTGCTGCCGAATTTCTACTTCCACGCCACCGTCGCGTACGCCCTGCTGCGCAAGGCCGGCGTTGAAGTCGGCAAAGCCGATTTCCTGGGCAATATTCAGTAGTCAGGCCGGGAGCCTGTTTGAGAATTCCGCGCGGCTAGGTCATATGCTCGACCAGCTGCTCGACGCGCGCGAACAGCTTCTCTTCGGTGCGCGCGTCGTGCGTGAAGCGTAATTTCAGCGGACCGTCGAGGCGATACTCCTTGGGCTTTGCCTGGATCATCTTGAGCACGCGTTTCGGGTCGACTTTGTTCGATTCCTCGAAGATGAAATAGCCGCTGCTCGCGCCGGCGTCGATCTTGCGTATCCCGAGCTCCGCGGCGCGCAGCTTGAGCCGGGTCGCGCGAAATAGCGACTGCGCATACTCGGGCATCGGCCCGAAGCGGTCGATCATTTCGGCCTTCAATTCGTCGAGTTCTTCGCGCGACGGCGTGCTGGCGATGCGCTTGTAGAGCACCAGCCGCAAATGCACGTCCGGGACATAGTCCTCGGGGATCAGCACGGGCACGTGCAGCTCGACTTCGGGGCCCGCGTCGGCGGGCCGCTCCAGGTCGGCTTGCTTGCCGGATTTCAGGGCCGACACCGCGCGCTCCAGCAATTCCATGTACAGGTTGTAGCCGATCTCCTGAATCTGGCCGCTTTGTTCATCGCCCAGAAGCTCGCCCGCGCCGCGAATCTCCAAATCGTGGGTGGCCAGGGTGAATCCGGCGCCAAGTTCCTCGAGCGACTCGAGCGCCTCCAGGCGTTTGACCGCGTCGGCGGTCATCGCCTTGCGCGGCGGTGTAATCAAGTAGGCGTACGCCCGGTGATGCGAGCGCCCGACGCGGCCCCGCAATTGGTGTATTTGCGCCAAGCCGAATCGATCCGCGCGGTCGATGACGATGGTGTTCGCGGTGGGGACGTCGATGCCGCTTTCGATGATGGTCGTGCACACCAGCACGTTGAAACGCCGATGGTAGAAGTCGAGCATGAGCTGTTCCAGATCGCGTTCGCGCATCTGGCCGTGACCGACGGCGACCGTCGCCTCCGGCACGAGTTTGCGAATGGCCTGCGCGGTTTTTTCGATGGTCTCGATGGTGTTGTGCACGAAGTAGATTTGGCCGCCGCGGCGAATTTCGCGCAGGCTCGCTTCGCGCACCACCGTTTCATTCCATTCCAGGACGAAGGTCTTCACGGCCAGACGTTCCGCGGGCGGAGTCGTGATCAAAGACAGGTCGCGCAGCCCGCCCATGGCCATGTTGAGCGTGCGCGGAATCGGCGTCGCGGTCAGCGTCAGCACATCCACTTCGGTGCGCAAGGCCTTGAGCTTCTCCTTGTCGCGCACGCCGAAACGGTGCTCCTCGTCGATCACCACCAGACCCAGATCTTTGAATCGCACCTTGCCCTGCAGCAAGCGCTGGGTGGCGATGACTATGTCGACGTTGCCCGCGGCGACGCCGGCCAGGATACCTTCCGCCTCCTTGTTGCTGCGAAATCGCGACAGGCTTTCAATCCGCACCGGCCAGTCGGCAAATCGGTCGACGAAGGTCGTGTAATGTTGCTGAGCGAGCAGGGTCGTCGGCACCAGAACCGCGACCTGCTTGCCGGATTGCACCGCCACGAATGCGGCGCGCAGCGCCACCTCGGTCTTGCCGAAGCCGACGTCGCCGCAGATGACGCGGTCCATGGGCTTGTCGGATTTCATGTCGCTCAAGACCTGCTCGATGGCGGAGGCCTGGTCGGCCGTCTCCTCGAACGGAAAGCCGGCTTGAAAGGCGCGATAATCGGCTTCGCCCGCCAGCATTTGCGTGCCGCGCCGCGCGGCGCGGCGCGAATAGAGATCGAGGAGTTCCGCGGCGACATCGCGGATGCGCTGTGCCGCGCGGCGCCGCGCCTTCTGCCATTGCTCGCCGCCGAGCTTGTGCAGCGGCGCGGTTTCAGCCGGCGCGCCCGTGTAGCGCGATACGAGATGCAGCGCCTGCACCGGCACGTAGAGTTTGTCGCCGTCGGCATAGTCGAGCACGAGAAACTCGCCGGTATAGCCGGCGACGTCCATGGTTTGCAGTCCGACGTAGCGTCCCACGCCATAGGATTCGTGCACCACCGGCGCGCCGATGCGCAGATCCGACAGCTCCTTGAGGATTTTTGCCGGATCGCGCTCCGCACGGCGGCGCCTGCGTTCCTGGCGCGCGCGATCCCCGAACATTTGCGCTTCGGTGAGGATCTCCAGCGCCGGCGTTTCCAACCGCAACCCCGATACGGCGGCCGAGACCGTGATGCCAAGCTTCGCGGAGCCGGCGACGAAGCCTGCAAAGTCGTCGAAAATCTTCACCTGAATGTCGCGGCCGCGCAGCAGGTCGAGCAGCAGTTCGCGGCGGCCGGCCGATTCGGCGGCGAGTAAAATCCGCGCGGGGCTGGCGGCGATGTGCGCCGCCAATTCCGCCGCCGGCTCATCGGCGCGCGGGTCGATGCGCACCGCGGGCGGTGCGATGCTCGGAAAGTTTTTCGCGGGGCCTTCGGTCTCCGGCGGCCACTCGAAGGTGTGCAATTGAATTTGGCGCCGCGCCGCGTACTCCGCCATGAACTGCACGGGCGTCAAGTAAAGCTCCTCGGGATCCAGGATCGGACGGTGGCGGTCGTGACGCAATTGTTCGTGGCGTTCGACGATGCCGTTCCACTGAATGTCCAGGCGGGATACGGCGTCGTTCATGTCCACGAGGATGCTGTCCGGCGGCAGATACTCGAAAAGATGCGAGGTGCGTTCGAAGAACAAGGGTAAAAAGTATTCGATTCCGCCGGGCGCCATTCCGGCGCTCACGTCGCGATAGACCGCCTGCTCCGCCAGATCGCCGCTGAACCGCAACCGGTAGCGGCGGCGGAATTCGCGCACTGCGTCCGGATTGAGCGGTGTCTCGCGCGCGGGCAGAAGCTGGATCCGATCCAGCTTGTCCAGGGAGCGCTGCGTGTCGGGATCGAAGCGCCGGATGCTATCCACGTCGCGGTCGAGCATGTCGATTCGATACGGTGTGTCCGAGCCCATCGGAAACACGTCGATCAGCGACCCGCGGACGGCGAATTCGCCGTGCGCCACGACCTGCGTGACGGCGGCATACCCGGCCAGTGCCAATTGAGCGCGCAGGGCGTCGAGATCGAGGGTCTCGCCGACGTGGACCTTGAGCGAATAGGCCTCGACGTAGCTGCGGGGCGCCAATCGCTGCAGCAGCGTGTCGATTGCCACCAGCCAGACGCCTCGACGGGCGCGCGGCAGCTCGGCCAGCGTGGCGAGCCGCGATGAGGTGATATCGGGGTGCGCGGAGAATCCGTCGTAGGGCAGGGTTTCCAGATCGGGAAAGACGCGCACCGTCATGCCGCTGCCCGCGAAGAAGCGGATTTCGTCGCTCAAGGCTTCCGCCTCGCGCGAGCTCTGCGCGATGACGATGAGGGGAGCGTGCGCCTGCGCCGCTGCTTCCGCGATCGCGAGCGCGGCGGCTGCGCCATACAGCCTGCCCCATTTGACGACCGGCGTAGATCCTTGCGGCAGAGTGGGTTCGAGCAGCGGCATCAACACCTTGGAAAAAGAAAAGAATAAACGCCCGCCGCGAACGAGTCGCGGTGGGCTTTGGATCAGTGGATACTACGCGATTTTGCTTTAGGAGTTCGCGACTACGCTGTGGATCACGTGCTCGGCCTCGAAATACACGATGAAGCCCGGATATTCCCAGCGCGAAATCGGCGGCTTACCCACGGCCGGCACTTTGGTGACCGGAGTACCGAACTTGGTTGCTACCTGGTCCATCGTCATGCCGCGCGTCGGTGTGGCTACATCGGTTTCCTTGACGGCAATGCCGTTGTCGACGGCAATCGTTTCAGCCCCCGCAACGCCGCCGGCGAGCACAGCTGCGAGCAGTAGGTTTCGATACCTCATGGCGCACCTCATTGGTTTTTAACCCCTATCAGAAATAGAATTTGCTCCCCCAAACTATAACACCGGCTCGATTGCCCAATACTTGACCCATTTAACACTCTGATAATCATGTCATTTGTGGTTTAATCGCCGCGCATGTTCCAGCCCGTTCCGGTATTCGTGGGCCTGCGCTACTCGCTGGCCCGCGAACACAGCTTTTTCGTGTCTTTCATCACCTGGGTCTCGCTGGTCGGGGTCGCGCTGGGTGTGGCCGCATTGATCACCGTTCTGTCGGTCATGAACGGTCTGGAGTCCGAATTGCGGACCCGCCTGCTGAGTCTCACCGCACATGCCAGCTTGAACGCAGGCGGGGCGCCGATCGGCGATTGGCGCGCCCGTTTGCAGCAATTGCAGGGTTCACCGGGGCTTACGGGTGCGGCGCCGTTTCTGGATACCGATGCGATGCTGAGCCGGCCGCCGGCGATGAGCGGCGCCATCGTCCGCGGCATCGACCCCAAGCTCGAGCCGCAAGTGTCGTCGATCGCAGACGCGATGCGCGAAGGCAAGCTGAGCGACCTCGAACCCGACAGCAATCGAATCATCCTCGGCCGCATGCTGGCCTACCAGCTGCAAGTGGGCGTGGGCGACCTGGTGACGGTGATGATTCCCGGCAACGCGGCGGCATCCGCCGCCGGCGGCGGCGATGCGCTGGTGCCGCGGCTGCGCGATTTTCACGTGGCGGGTATTTTCGAGGTTGGCCTGCAGGAGCACGACAGCGTGCTGGCACTCGTCAATCTTCAGGATGCCGAGGCCTTCCGCGGGCTCGACGGCCCCACCGGGATCAGGCTCAGATTCTACGATGTGCTCAAGGCCCCGCAATTGGCGCGCGCCGCCGCGGGGCGGCTCGCGCCCGGCTTGCACGTGCGCGACTGGACCGAAGACAACGAGGCGTATTTTCGTGCCATACGCATCGAAAAGACCATGATGGGATTGATCCTGATGCTCATCGTCGCCGTCGCCGTGTTCAACATCGTGGCGACGCTGATCATGGTGGTGAACGACAAGCGCACGGATATCGCAATACTGCGCACCCTGGGCTTGAGTCCGCGCGGCGTGATTGCGGTGTTCATGACGCAAGGGGTGCTCATCGGCTGGATCGGCGCCGCCGCCGGCGTGGCGCTCGGCCTCGCGCTCGCCTGCAACGTCGATGTCATCGTGCCCTTTCTTGAACAGACGCTCGGCTTCCATTTCATGGATCCGGACGTGTACTACATATCGGGACTCCCCAGCGAAGTGCATCCGGGCGACGTCGTCAGAATCGGCAGCGCCGCGCTGCTTCTGACGCTGGTGGCAACGGTGTATCCCGCACTGCAGGCGGCGCGGACCCAGCCCGCCGAAGCGCTGCGCTACGAATGATGCCGTACTGGTACGAGGGATTCGTGGGGTTGCGGTATTTGCGGGCATCGCCCAAGCGCGGCTCGCTGTCCTTGATTGCCGGCATCGCGATATTCGGGCTGGCGCTCGGTGTCGCCGTGCTGATCGTGGTCCTGTCGGTGATGAACGGCTTCGAGGAAGTGCTGCGCACGCGCATCCTGAGCTTGACGGCGCATGCGACCATCACCGGGCTCGAGGGGCGGATCCGCAACTGGCGGCCGGACCTCGAGCGACTGCAGCGCTTCCCCGGCGTGGTGGGCGCTGCGCCGTACATCGAAGAGCAGGGCATGCTGATCCATGGCGACCATTCGTCCGGCGTGATGGTGCGCGGCGTGCTGCCCGATGGGGAGCGGCGCGTGGTCGATTTGACTCCGCATCTGCTGAGCGGCCGCATGAGCGACCTCGAGCCGGGCAAGTATCGCGTGATCTTGGGATCAGCGCTGGCTGAAGAGCTCGGCGTGAAAGTCGGCGATCGCGTGGTGCTGCTGGTGGCATTGGGCGACGTCACGCCGGTCGGGGTCATTCCCCGAATGCGCGCATTCGAGGTGGCGGGCATCTTTTCGATCGGCATGTACGAGTACGATCGGCGGGTCGCCATCGTCGCCATGCAGGATGCCGCCAAGCTGCTGCGCATGGGCGACGAGGTGACGGGCATTCGCCTGAAAGTGGCCGACCTGTATGCCGCGCCGCGAGTGGTGCACGCCGCCGCTGTCGCGATCGGCGGCGACGTGGAGGTTCAGGATTGGACCAACGAGCATGCCAATTTCTTTCGCTCCATCTCGATCACCAAGCGCATGCTATTCTTCATTCTGTCGCTGATGGTGGCGGTTGCCGCGTTCAACATCGTGTCCACCATGGTCATGGTGGTGAAGGACAAGCGCCGCGACATCGCCATCCTGCGTACCTTCGGCTCCTCGCCGCGCAGCATTCTGACGGTATTCATCGTGCAAGGCAGCTTGATCGGGCTGCTCGGCATCGGCGCCGGCGTGCTGCTCGGCGTTCTGGTCGCCGTGAACCTGCAGGAGCTGGTGCACGGATTGGAAAGCATCGTCGGATTCAAGTTCCTGGATGCGCGCGTGTACTTCATGAGCGACCTGCCGGCCCGCGTGCACGCCTCGGACGTGGTGCGCATCTGCGGCTTCGCCTTCGTGCTCGCCTGCCTTTCCACCGTCTATCCGGCCTCGCGTGCCGCACGACTGTTGCCCGCGGAATCCCTGCGAAACGATTGAGGATGCAAAAACCCATGCCGAATTCAGATGCGATGGTGCTCGTGGGTCAGGACCTCGCCAAGGATTTCGTCCAGGGCGGACGCCAAAATCCACGTGCTGCGCGCAGCGTCCATCAGCGTGCGCGCCGGCGAGCGCATCGCCATCGTCGGTGCTTCGGGATCGGGCAAAACGACGCTCCTGCAGTTGCTCGGCGGCCTCGATCTGCCGACGGGCGGCACGGTGGAGATCGACGGCTCCGCAATGAATCGATTGAACGACGCCGAGCGCGGCTATTTGCGCAATCGTGCGGTGGGCTTCGTCTATCAATTCCACCACCTGCTGCCGGAGTTCACCGCGCTGGAAAATGTCGCCATGCCGCTGCTGGTGCGGCGGATGACTCCGCGCGCCGCCGCGCAACGGGCCGGCGCTTTGCTGACCCGCGTCGGGCTGGCGGAACGCCTGACGCACCGCCCCTCGCAGCTCTCCGGAGGCGAACGGCAGCGCGCCGCGGTGGCCCGCGCACTCGTCACTCAACCAAAACTGGTGCTCGCCGACGAACCCACCGGCAACCTCGACGGCGCGAACGCGGCGCAGGTGTTCGACTTGATGCTGGAGCTCAATCGCGAGCTCGGCACGAGCCTCGTCATCGTCACGCACGATGAACGCCTGGCGGCGCGGCTCGATCGCGTGCTCGTGCTGGCCGACGGGATGCTAACTGAGCGCGGCGCCGCGGCCGTTTAGCCGGGCGGCGCGCCTGCGCCGCAAAAGGTAGAGAACGCGGGCGCGCCAGGCGCATTGCGCCAGCACGTAGCCGATGCCGGCGGCGACCAGGCCGAGAACCAGCGCTCCGAGCAGCAGCGGCGCCCACAGCCGGTGGATCTGCGCGCCGAGATGCCGGTGGTGCAGCTGATGCAGAAGAGGCACCAGATCGATACCCATCAGCTTGGCGCCCACCCAGACCGATCCCACCACCTGCGGCACCCAGGTAAAGGGATTGCTGATGAATACGGTGGCGAACAGCACCGGCAGGTTCAGGCGAAGCAGCACCCCGAGTATGACGCACGTCACAAGATGCACGGGCAGGGGAGTGGGCGGAATAAAAGCGATAAACAGACCCAGTGCGAATGCGCGGGTGACGCTGTGCCGGTGGAACGCCCAGTACCCGCGGTCGAGCACCACCGCCTTGAACGGCCTCAAACACCAGAGTTTCTCCAGCGTATGGCGGTCCGGTGTAATGCGTTTCAGCCAGCGTTGCATGGATTGCGATCGACTCCCAGCGGCATTATGCCGTTTTCGCCGATTCGAGACAGTGAACCACGGCCAACCCGCAAATCAACGGGTTAGCCCCCGGCCGATGCCGGTATCTCAACCGTCTTCGGTCAAGTATCATGCCCGCAGCTTTATACTTGACCCAAGAGGACGCAATGTGGGAGATCATCCGCGCAGGCGGCGGCTTCATGTGGCCGATCATTTTATGTTCCATCGCGGCGGTGGCAATCATATTGGAGCGCCTTTGGACTTTGCAAAGCAGCCGGGTCATACCTCGCGACCTGTCGCAAAAAGTCTGGAACTGGATCGAGGCGGATCAGCTCAGCGACAAACTGGTGGTGGCCCTGGAGCAGAATTCGCCGCTCGGCAAGCTTCTGGCGATCGGACTCGCCAATCGCAATAAATCGCGCGCGCTGATGGTGGAGCGGCTCGAGGACGGCGGCCGTCACGTGGTGCACGAACTGGAGCGATTCCTGAACACGTTGGGCACCATCGCGGCGGTTGCGCCGCTGCTCGGTCTGCTGGGAACCGTGGCGGGCATCATTCATGCGTTCAACGCCATCACGGCCAACGGCATCGGCGATCCGCGGATATTGTCCGGCGGCATCGGCGAAGCGCTGATTACGACTGCGGCGGGTCTCACCGTCGCGATACCCTCGCTGATCGCTTATCGATTTTTGCGAGGCAAGGTCGAGCGCCTGGTGGTGCGCATGGAAAAAGAGGCCATGAAGCTCGTCGACGCATTGGACGAACGCGGCAAGGCCGCGGCGCGCTGACATGAACCTGCGCCCGCGCCACCGCGAGGATCCCGAAATCAACTTGATTTCGATGATCGACGTGCTGCTCGTGCTGCTGATCTTTTTCATGGTCTCGACCACCTTCAATCAGGAGGGCCGCGTCAAGGTTCAGCTGCCCCAGGCGAGCGAGGTGCCCATGCCGCGCGGATCGCGCGAGCCGTTGGTGATCACGGTGACGGCGGACGGCAGCTACCGGGTGAACGAGCGCACCTTGATCAACGCCGGCCCCGATACGCTGCGCGCGGCGCTGCTCAAGGAAGCCGGCACCGACCGCGGTCCCATCACGATACGCGCCGATGGGCGCGCCACGCATCAAGCCGTGGTCACCGCCATGGACGTGGCGGGCAAATTGGGTTTTGCCCAATTGAACATCGCGACCGTGCATGAGGAAGCGGCGCCTTGAGCGGCGCCACGCTCGCGGTCGCGAAAACTGCCGGCGATTCCTGGTCGATCTATCGGCGGTTGCTGAAATACGCGAAGCCCTATCTTGGAATGTTTCTGATCGGCGTGCTCGGTGCGGTTTTGTTCGCGACGTCCAACGCCGCGCTTGCTTACCTTGTGCGCAAGTTCCTGCACGGCGCGTTCTTGGTGAAGAACCCGGCGATCCTCTGGGAGGTGCCCCTTGGGGTCGTGGTGCTGTTCACCCTGCGGGGCATCGGGGACTATGTGCAGAGCTACTTTCCGAGCTGGGTGGGGCGACAGGTCATCAAGGGTCTGCGCCACGATGTGTTCTCGCATTATCTGCGCCTGCCCACGGCGTATCTGGATAAGCAGCAGTCCGGACATCTGCTCTCGAAGCTGACCAACAACATCGAGCTGGTGGCGGCGGCGGCGACCGGCGCAGCGATATCCCTGATCAGCGATAGTCTCAGCATCCTCGTGCTGTTGATCACCCTGTTCTACATGAACTGGCGCCTCGCCGTATTTTGCATCATTGCGGCGCCCGTCATCGGCTGGCTGATGAGAATCGCCAACCGCAGCTTTCGCCGCTACAGCGAGCGCATTCAAAATTCCATGGGCGACATCACGCGGGTCGCCAAGGAAGCCATCGATGCGCATCGCCTGATCAAGATTTTCAACGCCGAGGATCATCAAACCGAGCGCTTCGAGCAGGTCAACGAACACAATCGAGCCTCGAACATGAAGCTGGTCCGCGCCAAAGCGGTCAGCAATCCGGTCGTGCAATGCATCGCCTCGATCGCGCTCGCCAGCGTCCTTTATGTGGCCATACGCCAGGTATTCTCGCACCACATGGAGGTCGACGATTTCTTCGGCTTTCTGACCGCCTTGATGCTGATCCCCTCGCCGCTGCGCAGCCTGGTCAACATGAGCGGGCCCTTGCAGCAGGGCATTGCGGCCGGCCAGAGCGTGTTCGAGATCTTGGATCAGCCGACCGAAGGCAGCGGCGGTTCGATTCGGCTGACGCGCGCACGCGGCGACATCGAATTTCGCGACGTGTCGTTCGGCTACGCCGGCGACAAGGGGGATGTGCTGCGCAATGTGAGTTTGCGCGTGCGCCCCGGCGAAACCGTGGCCATCGTCGGGCCGTCCGGCGGCGGCAAGACCACGCTGGTCGGTCTGGTGCCGCGTTTCTACGACGTGCAGCAGGGCTCCGTGCTGCTGGACGGAGTCGACGTGCGCGACTACCGGCTGACGGACTTGCGCTCGCAGGTGAGCCTCGTGAGTCAGGACGTGGTGTTGTTCAACGACACCATCCGCAACAACATCGCGTTCAATGCGGTCGACAAGACGCAGGCGCAGGTGGAAGCGGCGGCGCGCGCCGCCAACGTCATGGAATTCGTTGCGGAGCAGCCGCAGGGGTTCGACACACCCTTGGCGGACCGCGGGCAGAATCTGTCCGGCGGCCAGCGCCAGCGAATATCCATTGCACGGGCGCTGCTCAAGGATTCGCCGATTCTGATCCTGGACGAGGCCACCGCGGCGCTCGACAACGAATCCGAGCGCCGCGTTCAACAGGAGCTCGCGGTGTTGATGCAGGGCCGCACCACGCTGGTGATCGCGCACCGTTTGTCCACGGTCGAAGGCGCCGACCGAATCATCGTGCTGGACCAAGGCCGGATCGTGGAGAGCGGCACCCATCAGGACCTCCTGGCGCGCGGCGGCCTGTACGCGGCGCTGCGAGGGACGCTGGTCAACGCGTAAGCCCTCGGCGCGCACAATGTCGGTTCAATCTTGGTTCAATCGGATTTGGTACGACCGCAGGGTGCCGCCGTGGTGGCTATGGCCGTTGTCGCTGGTCTATGGCGCCGTGGCGGCATCGCGGCGCTATTTGTACGCCGCGCGCCTGCGCAAATCGACCCGCCTGCCCTTGCCGGTGGTGGTCGTCGGCAACCTGAGCGTGGGCGGCACCGGTAAAACGCCGCTGGTCTGCTGGCTGGTGGGGCGCCTCTCAGACCTCGGCTTCAAGCCGGGGATCGTCACGCGCGGCTTCGGCGGCTCCTCAGGGAGCGTACGGCTCATCGGCGCCGCCGATGACCCGAAGATCGTCGGCGATGAATCCCTCCTGTTGGCGCGCCGCACCGGCGTGCCCGTGGCGATCGGCCGCGATCGCCCGGCCGCATCGCAGCTGCTGGTGAGTGCCGGATGCGACGTGATCGTGAGCGACGACGGATTGCAGCACTATGCCCTGGCGCGCGATTGCGAAATCGTCGTCATCGACGGCGAGCGGCGCTTCGGCAACGGCTGGCTGCTGCCGGCCGGGCCGTTGCGCGAGGCGCCGGCACGTTTGGGTTTGGCGGATGCCGTCGTGGTGAACGGCGGACAGGCGCTGTTCGACGGCGCGCTGCGCATGCGGCTCGAGGCGAAAAACGCCTTGAGCTTGCTCGGCAACGCGGCCAAGACCTTGGACGACTTTGCCGGCCGTTCGGTGCACGCCGTCGCCGGCATCGGCAATCCCGAGCGATTTTTCAACATGCTTCGCGCGCATGGGATCGACGTCACCGGCCATCCGCTGCCGGACCATGCGCAATTGGGCAGCGGGGATATTTGCTTCGCCGACGACAGGCCGGTGCTCATGACCGAGAAAGATGCCGTAAAATGCGCGCGGATTGCCGGACCGAGCCATTGGTATGTGCCGGTAACCGCAAGTTTCGACGGCGTCGAATCGAAAGTGCTGCTCGGCATCGTCGCCGAGGCGATTGACAGGCGCAAATCGCGCGAGTGAGGCCCAAATGGACAAGCGATTGCTCGATCTCTTGGTATGTCCGATCTGCAAAGGACCATTGCGCAGTTCCGGTTCCGGCAGCACGCTCGAGCTCATCTGCCGGCCGGACCGGCTCGCCTATGCCGTGCGCGCGGGAATCCCCGTGATGATGCCCGAGGATGCGCGCACGCTGCCCGCCGATGATCCCTTGCTGGACGGCTGACGCGATCTCATGTTTCACGTCATCATACCGGCGCGCTTCGGCGCTTCGCGCCTGCCGGGAAAACCGCTCCTCGCCATCGGCGATCGCCCGCTGATCCAATGGGTGTGGCAGTGCGCGCTGCAGAGCGGCGCGCAGAGCGTCATCGTTGCCACGGATGATGTGCGGATCTTCGAGGCGGCCGCGGGATTTGGCGCCGACGTGCAAATGACCTCGCCGCAGCATGTTTCGGGCACGGATCGGATCGCCGAGGTCGTGCGCGCAAAGAGATTGGCGCCGGACGATGTGGTCGTGAACCTGCAGGGCGACGAGCCGATGATGCCGGCGGCGGTGGTGCGGGAAGTGGCGCAGGCGTTGAGCGCCCGGCCGCAGATCGATATTGCCACCGCAGTGACGCCCATCCGGTCGTTGGCGGAATTTCTCGACCCCAGCTGCGTGAAAGCGCTGCGTGCGCGGGACGGCGAGGCTTTGTACTTCAGCCGCGCGCCGGTCCCCTGGCCGCGCGACACCGTCGCGGATGGCAGCCCCACCGGTTTTGCCGGTGCCTTGCGGCATATTGGCATCTACGCCTACCGGGTGCGCAGTCTGCTGCAATTTGCGTCCTGGCCGCCGACGCCGCTCGAGCAGACCGAAAAGCTCGAACAGCTGCGCGCCTTGGAGCACGGCATGCGGATTCACTTGGTGGAGCTGTCCGAGCCGCCGCCCGCGGGCGTCGATACTCCCGAAGACCTTGAGCGAGCGCGCGCCGCGCTGGCCGCGGCTGGATCATGAGCGCCCGACGCTTTCGCATTCTGATGGTGTGCCTCGGCAATATCTGCCGCAGCCCGACGGCAGAGGGGGTTCTGCGGCGGCTGCTGAAAGAAGAAGCGCCCGACCTCGATGTCGAAGTGGATTCAGCGGGAACTGCCGACTATCACATCGGCGAGCCGCCGGACTCGCGCAGCCGGCGCGCCGCCATGTCGCGCGGCGTCGATTTGAGCTCATTGCGCGCGCGTCAGATCGCGCTGCGCGACTTCGCGCATTTCGACCTGATTCTGGCCATGGATCGGGACAATTTACGCGCACTCGAAGCGCTGCGCCCGGCAGGCTCGCGCGCACGGCTGCAGCTCTTCATGGAGTACGCTCCGTCGCTGGACCGGCTGGAGGTGCCCGACCCGTATTACGGGGACGCGAGCGGGTTCGAGCAGGTGCTGGACTTGTCCACGGCCGCCTCGCGCGGGCTCATCGCCGCCTTACATGAAATGGCGCAGCAGCCAGTACAGGCCGCCGGCGAGCGCGATCGAGACCGGTAGGGTGAGCACCCACGCCATCAGCAAATTGCGCACCGTGGCCCACTGCAGACCCGAATGATTCGCCACCATCGTGCCGGCCACGCCCGAGGACAACACATGCGTGGTGCTGACCGGCAGACCGTACAGCTCCGCGGCTCCGATCGTGGCCATCGCAACGATTTCCGCCGAAGCACCCTGCGCGTACGTCAAGTGGGTCTTGCCGATTCGTTCGCCCACCGTGACGACGATGCGTTTCCACCCGATCATGGTGCCCAAGCCCAACGCGATGGCCACGGCGACCTTCACCCAGGTCGGAATGAATTTCGTCGAATGATCGAGCTGCTTCTTGTACGCGACGAGCGTCTGTTTGTCGGCGTCCGATACGTTCAGCGCCGTGGCCTTGGCCATGAAGCGCAGCCCTTCGCTCACGAGGTACATGTCGTTGCGGATGTTGACCATGGACCCCGGCGGAACCTTGTCCATCGAATGGTATTCATTGACTTGTTTCGAGATCGATTCTTCGAGCGCGGCGAGCGCCGCCACGCCCTCCGGACTCACGGCGCGCGCGCGCACGAGATCCATCGCCGCCGTGTGCGGGTCGGCCGGCGCCGGGCCTGCGCCGTAGCGCGACAGCGCCGTGTGCGCTTGCGCTGAGGTCGCGACGAACTGGCTGACATCCCGCTCATGCATGGTGCGGTTGAGCGCGTAGGCCGTCGGAACGGTGCCGATCAGGATCAGCATGATGAGGCCCATGCCCTTCTGACCGTCGTTCCCGCCGTGGAAGAAACTCACGCCGCTGCAGGTCAGGATCAGCAAGCCGCGAATCCACAAGGGCGGCGGCTTGTTGCCCTCGGGCTCCTTGTACAGCGCAGGAATTCTCACCGTCGCTTTGAGGATCGTCAGCAACAGGAAGGCGGCGCTGAAGCCGATCAACGGTGAAATGAGCAGGGTTTCGCCGATCTTGGTTGCCTGACTCCAGTCCACCCCGCTGGTGCCGGAGGGGCTCGCCGCCATCAGCTGGTTCATCAGTCCGACGCCGATGATGGATCCGATCAGAGTATGGGAACTCGACGAGGGCAGACCGAAATACCACGTTCCCAAATTCCACAGGATGGCGGCGATCAGCAGCGCGAACACCATGGCAAAGCCGGCGCCGCTGCCGACCTGCAGAATCAATTCCACCGGCAACAGCGAAACGATGCCGAAGGCGACGGCGCCGGTCGAGACCAGGACGCCGGAGAAGTTGCAGAATCCCGACCAGACGACCGCAAGATTCGGCGACAGTGAATTCGTGTAGATTACGGTGGCGACCGCGTTCGCAGTGTCGTGAAATCCGTTGACGAACTCGAAGCCCAAGGCGATCAGCA
Source organism: uncultured Gammaproteobacteria bacterium (assembly GCA_963818075.1). GTDB lineage: Bacteria > Pseudomonadota > Gammaproteobacteria > Steroidobacterales > Steroidobacteraceae > Bog-1198. The sequence continues at coordinate 740,653 of CAWFQX010000004.1, forward strand.
ATGCGATGCCGAGCAGAACATAAGGGTAGACCCGCGTATCGCGGACCACCGATAGGTCGTTCGCCAAATGGATGCCGCTGTAAATGATGCCGGCGACGACCACTACGCCTGCCAGGACGTTGAACCACGGGCTGGGTTTTTCCCCAATCAGCCGCGACGCCCTGCGGGTGTGATCCACGCCGCCGGGTGGTTGATTGATCGCGTCGAGATTGGACATGCTGTGATTCCCGGGTAAACGGTAGGGGTTAGCCCTCAATTTATAGATCTGTAATATGACGATTAGATGACAACCAGGGCCCGTTGATGCCATTCACGATTTCCCACGCTGCTCTCGTGCTGCCCTTGTCGCGCCTGCTCGCGCGCTGGCGCTTGCTTTCCGCGGTGGTCATCGGCGCCATGGTTCCCGATTTTGGATTGTTCTTCCCCTGGCACATGCACCGCTTCGAGACCCACAGCGCCATGGCGCTGCTGACTTTTTGCCTGCCGGTGGGCATCGCCACCTACTGGTTGTTCCAATATCTGATCAAAACGCCGCTGATCGAGGTCTTGCCGGAGGGAGCCTATGCGCGCTGGCGGCAGTGGGCGTCCCCTGCGGATTTCTCCAACATTCGCCAGTGGATATTCGCGGCTTGCGGCGTGCTGGCGGGAGCGGTGACGCATCTGGTGTGGGACGCCTTCACCCACGAAAATGCGCGCGGTATCCGCATGATCCCTTGGCTCGAGGAGCCGGTCGTCGAGATCGGCAGTCATCGCATGGCCGGGGTCAGGCTGCTGCAGGACGGCAGTTCCCTGATCGGGCTCGTGATCGTGATCGTGTTCGTGTGCTATGGGCTACGCCGCGGCCGCGAGCCGGCCGTGCCGGGGCGGCCGCTGCGGCCCGCGGAGCGCTGGGGATGGGTTCTGGCCTATGCGGTTGCCGCCCTGGCCTTAAGCGCCGCCTGGTTCCTGTGGGCGCGCATAGGGGAGCCCCGGGGGCACTCGGTCAAGGCGCTCGCCACCGGCATTGCCGTGGCCGGCCTGCGCGGCATGGCCGCGGCATTGCTGTGCACCAGCTTGGGGCTTCGCTGGCGGCTGCGCGCACGCGGCGGCGCGCGCAGCCCGTCGTAACCGGCTTTGGGCCTACCGATCGTCCGGTCCGGTCCGCGGAACATCCACGGGAGCCGATGACCACACCACGTACTTGTTGTCGGTACCGGTATTCGAGGCCGGTACATCGGGCGCACGCGGCGCCGCTTCCACGGCCGCGGGTGCAGCCGGCCGCTCGCGCGGCGCGTCGAAGGAGGGTGGCAAGCCGCCGCCGTCAGGAGGCCCCGCGCTCGGCCCGGGGTTCGGATTCTGATTGCCGTTCTGACTTCCGCCCTGGTTGACGCTGGCGCCGTTGGCAGGGGATTCCCCACCCTCGCGCCGCCCGCGGCCTCGGCGCCGACGGCTGCGGCCGCCGCGCTCACCGCCGGAACGCTCACCGCCTGCCGCGGCTTCGCCGGGTCGCGGCTCGCCACGCGGCGGCTGGTCGCCCCGCGGAGGCTGGTCGCCACGAGGCGGCTGATCGCCGCGCGGGTTTTGATCGGAGCGCTGAGGCTGGTCCGGCCGCACCTGGTCGGTACGCGGCGGCCGATCCATCGGTGGCGCGCCATCAGGGCGACGCGGGGCGGCATCGCTGCGGTAATCGCCGCGCGGTCGTCCGTCGCGCCGCGGGTCGCGCGGTCCGTCGCGCCGAACGTCGCGATTCCGATCACGATCGCCGCGGTCGCGATTTCGATCCCTATCGCCGCCGCCGCTGCGGTAGCGATCATGCCGTGCATCGCGATGTGCCGGCCGATCGCGTTGAGTTTGGGTCGTGGAAGGTGCAGTCCCCTGCGCCGTAGGCGTCGCGCCGCTGCCAAACAACCAGCGCCAAAATCGTACCAGGGCCCCGACTTGGGGAGCGGCCGGCGCCGCCGGCGCGGTCTCGGGCACGGGCACGGGCATTGGAATGATGGGCGCCGCCGAAGCCGGCAAAATGCTCGGCACCAAGGGTATGTCGCCTTGCGGCTTTTTGTCGCGGCTGCCGATATTCGAATCATCCACGGTGGGTTGATCGGCCAGCTGGTAACTGACGGTGGAGTTTTCCGGCAGTTCCTTTTCGTCGTCGCGGATGCGCCGCAGGGTGTAGGCCGGCGTCTGCATATGGGGGTTCGGCACGATCACCAGCGACACCTTGTCGCGCGATTCGATTTGATTCAGCCAATCCCGCTTCTCGTTCATGAGGTAGGTCGCCACATCGACCGGCACCTGGGCGATCACCCGGCCGGTTCGCTCCTTGCGCGCTTCTTCGCCGATCAGGCGCAGTAACGCCAGCGACATCGATTCGACGCCGCGTATGGTGCCCATGCCGCTGCAGCGCGGGCAGCTGATATGCGTCGTTTCGCTCAACGCGGGGCGCAGCCGCTGGCGCGACAGCTCGAGCAAGCCGAAGCGCGACAAGCGCCCGAGTTGGATGCGGGCGCGATCCATTTTGACCGCGTCGCGCAGCATGTCTTCCACCGCGCGCTGGTTGGCCTGCGACTCCATGTCGATGAAGTCGATGACGATGAGCCCGCCGATGTCGCGCAAGCGCAGCTGCCGCGCGATTTCCTCGGCCGCTTCGAGATTCGTGTTGCGCGCTGTCGCCTCGATGTCGCCGCCGCGGGTGCTGCGAGCCGAATTGATATCGATCGACACCAGCGCTTCGGTGTGATCGATCACCAGACTGCCGCCCGAGGGCAGGGTGACCTTGTGCGAATAGGCGGACTCGATCTGGCTCTCGATCTGGTAGCGCGTAAACAACGGCACCGGGTCTTGATACAGCTTGAGCTTGCGCTGCGCGTCCGGCGGCATGAAGCGCTGCATGTATTCCTGGGCCTTTTGAAAGGCCTCGGGCTGATCGATGAGGCACTCGCCCACATCATCGGAGAAGTAGTCGCGAAGTCCGCGGGTTACCGCATCGCTTTCCTGGAAAATCAGGAACGGCGCCGGCCGGCCATCGTTGGCCGCGGCGATCGCGTCCCAGGCGGTCTTGAGATTATTCAAATCCCACTGCAATTCCTCGGTGGATCGGCCGACGCCGGCGGTGCGCACGATGGCGCCCATGCCATCGGGAATCTGCAGGCCGTTCATGGCCTCGCGCATTTGATCGCGGTCTTCGCCTTCGATGCGGCGCGACACGCCGCCCGCGCGCGGGTTGTTCGGCATCAATACCAGGAAGCGGCCGGCAAGACTGATGAAGGTCGTCAGCGCCGCACCCTTGTTGCCGCGCTCCTCTTTCTCGACCTGAACGATCAGCTCTTGGCCTTCCTTCAGCAGATCCTTGATGTTCTGCCTGCCTTGGTTGGCCGCCTGCGTGGTGAAGTACTCCCGCGAGACCTCCTTCAGCGGCAAAAAGCCGTGGCGCTGCGCGCCGTATTCGACGAACGCCGCCTCGAGACTCGGCTCTACGCGGGTTACCCGGCCTTTATAGATATTGGATTTTTTCTGTTCCCGTGACGGAATCTCAATCGATAAATCGTAGAGTTTCTGGCCGTCGACGAGTGCAACTCGCAGTTCTTCTTCTTGAACTGCGTTGACGAGCATTCTTTTCATGTGCCCCAACTAAGGTGGTAGGGGCCGAGGAGGTGAGCTTGAGAATAGAGACCGGGATCGCAAGATAAGGGTAGATCACGAATAGGGATACGCCGAGCGCGAGCCACGCGACCGGCATCCAATCAACCCAATTCTGCCAAAACGTATACGGCAAGCCCGGGGCCTTGTTCTCGGTTAACCGCTTGTCAGACGCCGAAGCTCAAACTGGCTCTCTTGCGTCCATCTCATCGGCCGAGCGATGGTCTGAAAATTCAGAACCAACTAATATGCGGCTCCCCAACGGATGGGGGGCCACCGAAACCGGTGTCTATCTGCATTACCTCAAATTTTGGGCGAGGCCCTTCAAATGGTTCAGCGCCTGACACGGTTTTAAGACATTATCACGACAGCCCGTCAGGGTCAATGTAATCAATACCTTAGAAGATTGCCCAGTAAAGTTGATGAATCATGAACAATGAAGCGGCTGTGCCGGAGCGCTTTGACGGACCGAAGAGCCCGGTCATCTTGCGCACGATAACCTTGGACGAGGCCGGTCAACGGATCGACAATTTTCTCATGCGGCACTTCAAGACCGTGCCTCGCAGCCGGGTGTATCGCCTGCTGCGCAAAGGCGAAGTACGCGTCAATCGCAAGCGCGTGGATGCCGAATACCGCATCCAGCAAGGCGACGAAGTCCGCCTGCCTCCCGTGCGGATGGACGCCGTGGAGACCCACGGGGGTGTCACCCCCCGGCAACCGTCGAGCAGCCTGCTGGAATTGATCGAGCGGGCGGTCATTTTTCAAGACAAGCATCTGTTGGTGATCGATAAGCCGGCTGGAGTCGCAGTCCACGGCGGCAGCGGCATGAGCTTCGGCGTGATCGAGGCCTTGCGCGCGTCGCGGCCGCGCGAAACCCTCGAGCTCGTGCACCGCCTCGACCGGGATACCAGCGGCTGTTTGCTGGTGGCGCGCGACCGCACCACGTTGACCGCGCTGCATGCCTTGATTCGCAACGGCGGCATGCACAAGACCTATTTGGCTTTGGTTGCCGGCAGCTGGCAGTTGGGAACCAAGCGCGTCGACGCACCGCTTGCAACCGACAACCGGCAACACGGCGAACGGCACGTGCGGGTTGCCGCCGCCGGCAAGGATTCGGTCAGCATCTTCAAGCCGGTGCAATTCTTCGGTCCGCTCGCCACATTGATGGAGGTGGACATCCCGACCGGGCGCACGCATCAAATTCGCGTCCATGCGTCCTTCGCCGGCCACCCGCTGCTGGGTGACGACAAGTATGGCGACCGTGAACGCAACGCTGAACTGAAACGCCATGGTTTGAAGCGCACGTTCCTGCACGCACAATCCGTTGCATTCGAGTGGCCGGGTTCGGGCGTCCCGTTTCATGCCAGTGCCCCGCTGCCCAGCGAATTGGCGGCCGTGCTCGATGCCATCACGCCGATGAAGCGCCGGGCGCCGCCGCGCGCAGCAGCGCCGCCCCGGGCCGCAAAACGACCGCGACGGTAGGACTATCGCGCGGTCCGCGCCGACACCGGCGGCGACCGCATCACGGCAATTCGAACCCGACGCTGCGCAGCACCGCGCTCAAGCGAATCAGGGGCAATCCGATGAGCGCACTGGGGTCCGCGTTTTCGATCGATTCGCACAGCGTGATCCCGAGCCCTTCGCTTTTGAAACCGCCGGCGCAATCGAACGGCTTCTCGAGCGCCACGTAGCGCGTGATGGCGCCTTCCTCGAGGGTGCGGAACGACACTCTCGTGGTATCGACGAACTCGTGCACCAAGCCGCCGTGGTGCCGCACCACGGCGACCGCGGTCAAAAACGCCAGGGTGCGACCCGAGCAGCTGCGCAATTGCTCGACGCAGCGCGCTTCCGTGCCGGGCTTGCCGAGGATCTCTTCCTCCGCGGAGCCTTCCGCCTGTGCCGCGACTTGATCGGAGCCGATTACCCACGCATCGGGATGTTCGAGCGCGACGGCGGATGCTTTGGCCCTTGCCAATCTTTGCGCCAGGGCAAGCGGCCGCTCGCCGGTGCGCCGAGTTTCGTCAATCCCGGGGGCAATGCAGGAAAAGGGCAGGCGGAGCCGCGCCAGGAGATCGCGCCGATAAATCGAGGTCGAAGCCAGAATAAGTGCAGGTGGAGACTTCAAAAACAACGACTTGCACCCGATTGATTTTGACAGGGCTTGGAACGAGCCCTATTATACGCGGCCCATGGCACCGGGCTTGCCTGACCGAGTCGATTGCGCGCACCTGGCGGACGATGCAGTGGAGTTGGAGCGCGTCTACCCGCTCGGTGAGATGCCTCGCTTACGGGACTTACTGGCGGATGCGAGCGGGTCCGTGCATGCGAAGTTCGCATTCGAGAAGTTGGCTGCAGGAAGGGCCGGCGCGACGGTCGCGATCGAAGCGACACCGCAATTGTTGTGCCAGCGTTGCCTGCAAGGATTCGCGTTCGCCGCCGCAGGCAGCAGTAAGATCGAGTTTGCCGGCAGCCGCGACGCAGCCGCGGCGGACTCGCAGCGCGAGATTTATGCGATGGAAGACGGCCGGGTGAGCTTGCGCGAACTGGCCGAGGAAGAATTGTTGTTGGCCCTGCCGGCCGTGGCGCTGCATCCGCCGCAGACCTGCGGTCGGGCGCCGAGCTTACGCGGCGGGCGGCGAGATGCAGGACACGTCGGGCGATCGAACACGGCCGTTCAGCGCGTTGCAGGATTTGTTGAAGAAAACTTGATAGGACATAGCACTCATGGCAGTTCAGAAAAGCAGAAAAACCCCGTCCAAGCGCGGCATGCATCGCTCTCACTCCGCGCTGCCTCTACCCGCGGTGTCGATCGACGCCAAGAGCGGGGAGACTCATTCGCGTCATCGAATTTCCCGCGAGGGGTTTTACCGCGGCCGCAAGGTGCTTCAGACCAAGGCGGACGCGGCAGCGGCCGAAGAATAAGCCGCAACCTGCCGGCGGCGGTTTGCGCGCCGTCCGGGCTTTTTTGACGCACTGTGTCTGCGCTGCTCCATATTGCCATCGACGCCATGAGCGGCGACCGCGGGCCTGTCGGTTTCCGTGCCGGCGGCGGTGGCCGCAGCCCATGAATTCAGCGACGTTCGCTTTACTCTGATCGGGCGGCAGCCCGATTTGGAGCGCGAGCTGGGCGGTACATTCCCCGCCAACGTGTCCTGCCTGTTCGCGGCCGACGTCGTCGAGATGACCGATCATCCGCGCGAGGCGTTGCGGCGCAAGAAAGATTCTTCGATGCGCCGTGCCATCGATCTGGTAAAGACCAATGACGCGCATGCCTGCGTGAGCGCGGGCAACACGGGCGCATTGATGGCGACGGCGCATTTCGTGCTGAAGATGTTGCCGGGGGTGGAGCGCCCCGCAATCGTTTCGCTCATTCCCTCGCGCGGCGGCCATACGTATATGTTGGACCTCGGCGCCAACGCCTCGTGCACGCCGGTGCAGCTGGCGCAGTTCGCGGTGATGGGCTCGGTGCTCGCAGCCGATTTGGAAGGGGCCCACGCGCGGCCGCGCGTGGGCTTGCTCAATATAGGAGCAGAGGAAATCAAGGGCAACGAGATCGTGCAGGCGGCGCATAATTTGCTGGCGGCCAGCGACATCAACTACGTCGGCTTCGTCGAGGGCGACGATATTTTCTCGGATAAGGTCGATGTCGTCGTGACCGACGGATTTACCGGCAATGTGGCCCTCAAGACGATGGAAGGCGCGGCGCGCTTGATCACCGAGACCCTGCGCGAGGAATTCAGCCGCACCCAGTTGCGCAAGCTCGGCTATCTCGCCGCGCGGCCCGCGCTCAAGGCATTCCGCACACGGATTGATCCCCGCCGCTATAATGGCGCGAGCATGATCGGTTTGAATGGAATCGTCATCAAGAGCCATGGCGGCGCCGATCTGTTCGGATTTCAGCGCGCCATCGAAGTCGCCGTGCTGGAGGCGCGCAATGGCGTACCGGCGCGCATCGCAGAGCGGTTGCATGCTTCGCGGGAAGCTTGAAGGAACTCGATGTACGCACGAATCGCCGGCACCGGCAGCTATTTGCCGAAGAAGATTCTCACCAACGCGGACCTTGAAAGGCTCGTCGACACCAGCGACGAATGGATTCGCACCCGCACCGGCATCGAACAGCGTCACGTGGCTGCGGAGGGCGAAACCACCACCGACCTTGCGGAACACGCGTCGCGGCGCGCGCTGCAGGACGCCGGGGTCACCGCGGCGGACATCGATTTGATCTGCGTCGGCACGACGACGCCGGATCTGGTGTTTCCGAACGTGGGCACGTTGTTGCAGGACCGCCTGGGGATTCACGGCTGTCCGGCCTTCAGCTTGGAAGCCGCCTGCACCGGCTTCGTCTATGCGTTGAGCGTGGCGGATAAATTCGTCCGGCTGGGCGAATCAAAATGCGCGCTCGTCGTGGGTGCCGAGACCTTGACGCGAATCGTCGATTGGAACGACCGGGGCACCTGCGTATTGTTCGCGGACGGCGCCGGCGCCGTGGTGCTGACGCCTTCCGCCGAACCCGGGATCATCAGCACCCGCCTGCATTCCGACGGTAAGTACAAGGATCTGCTGCTGTACCCGGACGGCGTATCCAAGGGCTTCAAATTGGTGCGCGAGGGCAAGGCCGGCGTTCAGATGAAGGGCAACGAGGTCTACAAGGTCGCCGTCAACACGCTGGGGCACCTGGTCACGGAGACGCTCAATGCCAACGGGATCAGCAAGGACCAACTCGACTGGTTGATCCCCCATCAGGCGAACATTCGGATCATCGAGGCTATCGCCAAGCGGCTCGAACTGCCGATGGAGCGGGTCATCGTAACGATCAACACCCAGGGCAACACCTCTGCGGCGTCGGTGCCGCTCGCCCTCGATACCGGCATACGCGACGGGCGCGTCAAGCGCGGCCAGCTGCTGCTGCTGGAGGCGTTCGGCGGCGGCTTTACCTGGGGATCCGCGCTGATTCGCTACTGACCGCGCGGGCGCGCAGCGCAAAAAAAACGCCGCGGTTTTACCGCGGCGCACTTAGCTCAAGCAAAAAGATCGACTTACTTCGACACTGACTTCTTGAACATGCGATCGATCTTCTCGTTGATCGCTTCGATGGCCGTTGAATTCGACTGTGCAGTCGACAACGCCTGATTCGCCGTGCTCTGCGCGCCCGAAGCGGCAGACTGGGCACTGGCAGCGGCGCTCTGGGCCGCAGCCGCCGCAGCCGCCGTTCTTTGATCATCGCTCGTGTTCTTGCTGAGCTCTGATTTCAGTTCATCGATCTGGGCTTGGATCGGCTTCAGATCCGTGCAACCTGCGAATGCAACAACGCAGGCCACGGCGAGAGAGGCCTTTAATGTGGTGGTCAATGTCATAAAAGTATTCCCCTAGGGTTAATTCGTTCGTATCGGAAAGTCCGAAAGTATTGCCGCAGGCTGTCCCGTGTCACGGTGTACGGGCCGGTCTGCGTCGCAACACAGTCGCACATCAAGCCAAATTCGCGCCTCGATTGCAACTGAAATGCGCTATTTGTCTGTACTCAGCGACTATTTTCACCAAATCCAATTCGCAGAAATTAAATCATCATTAAGAATGCGGCCATCAATGTAAATTTTACAGGCGAAGTCGCGCAGTGATCTGAAAAAAATGCAGTACCGTTGCAGCGATCAAAAAAAGCAGCAGCTCATGTATGAGCTATGCAGCGTTTCGGCGCGATGTGTGTGCAGACCAGGGAGCGTCCGCGCGCGCCGCTGCCAGTTTGTTGGGCGCGAATTCTTTTTGATCGGATAACGCGTTGAGCGCAAGGGTAGTGCTGGCATCGGTGCCAAAGCGCTCATACAGCTTAGGTAGCCCAAGAAATCCGCCTATCGAGAGCCAAGGACTTGCCAGCCGCGCGCGCCTGTATATAATACCAGCTACTGGCTACATATACAGGTGATCCATGTCGGACCTTACCCCTCGTCAAACCCAGATTTTAAGGCTCATTCAAGACGCGATTGTGGAAAACGGGATGCCGCCCACGCGTGCGGAAATCGCGCGCACGCTCGGCTTCAAGTCGCCGAATGCCGCCGAGGAACACCTACGCGCGTTGCAACGCAAGGGCGTCATCGATCTGATTCCCGGCGCTTCGCGCGGCATCCAGCTCAAGGACATTCTGCGGGAACAATTGGGACTGCCGCTCATCGGGCGTGTCGCTGCCGGCCGCCCCATCCTGGCCGAAGAGCATATCGAAACGCGCTATCAAATCGACCCGCAGCTATTCCAACCCCAGCCTCATTATCTGCTGAAGGTAAAAGGCATGAGCATGAAAAATGCCGGCATCTTGGATGGTGATCTGGTTGCCGTGCATCGCACGCCCGAAGTGCGTAATCGTCAAATCGTGGTTGCGCGCCTGGAAAACGAAGTCACCGTTAAGCGCTATCGGCAGGAAGGCACGATCGTCTGGCTGCTGCCCGAAAATACGGACTTCGAACCCATTCGTGTCGATCTCAAAGAGCAGCCCATGATTATCGAAGGGGTGGTCGTCGGGGTGCTTCGTCGCGGTAAAGACGTGGATGCCGCGTGACGCATCAGCGCTCGCGGATATATTGGCCGATGCGCGCGTCTGGAGGTTAAAAGACGCCTCGGCTGCCCCCACTCGTCCGGTTTGGTCCACCGGTTGCAGCTCGCTCGATGCGCGCTTGCCCGGGGGCGGGTGGCCGACGGCGTCGCTCATCGAGGTATTGCTGGACGATATCGGCTTGGGCGAGGTGCAGCTCTTCTTGCCCGCTCTGGTGGAGTGTCAACGCAGGGTCAGTCAAGGCGGCGGCGAGGCTCCCTGGCTTGTCTGGATTGCACCGCCTCATGAACCTTATGCGCCTGCCTTGGCGCAGCAGGGAATCGAGCTAGAGCGCTTCTTGGTCGTGCAGCCTGCCAGCGCCACGGAGGCATTGTGGGCTGCGGAACAGGCCTTGGGTTCGGGTGTCTGCGCCGCCGTGTTTCTCTGGTTGAAGGGGACCGATGACCGCTGGCTGCGGCGTTTGAAGCTCGCGGCCGAGGCGGGCGGTGCACTCGGTGTGCTGTTTCGCCCCGAGCGGCATCGTTTCGAGTCTTCGCCCGCCAGCCTGCGTTTACTGATGACGCAAGGTGAGCAAGAGGCACGTCTCGATCTGCTCAAGGTGCAAGGCGGCCGACCCGGTCCTGTCGATCTGGGCGGCCTTATGCTGGGTGCTTCGTGATATCGCGGGCCGTCAAATCACGGACGGCTGATTTATTTGCCGAGAACGCATCGCCCGCGCCGACGGAATCATGGCAGGTCGGTGCGCCGATGCCGCTGCAGACAGCCGTCCGGCCGCGTTCAAAGCAGCTGTGGTATGCCGCGGTGTTTCCGCAGTTGGTCAAGGAACATTCCGCCGTCTTACTGCAGCGTCTGTGCATGCATGCGCAACAATTTACTTCGTTCGTCAGCATCGAACCGCCCAACGCGCTCATGCTGGAAATCAAGGGCAGCCTGAAGCTGTTCGGCCCGCGTTTGCATACCGACATCGATGCCCGTTGGCGGCAGCTCGAACTGCAGGCGTACAGCGCCACGGCCCCGTCGACCTTGGCGGCGCTCTGGCTCGCACGGGGCGCAATGGGCCGCCCCGGGCAACCGTGCCCCGGCCAACCGTGCACTGGCACGCCGGTGAGCACGCCGGCGAGCACTCCGATACACATCGAAGATCTCGGGATGCTGCCCGGCCGCCTGGCGGAGTTGCCAATCGCCTGCACGGCGTGGGATGTCGAGCGGCTGCAGACGTTGCGCGCCATGGGCGTGACGCGGGTAGGTGAATTACTGCGCCTGCCGCGCTCAGGTCTCGCGCGCCGCTTAGGAAAGGCAACGGTGCAGGATCTCGATATTGCACTGGCGCGGCAATTCGCACCGCGCCGCGCGTTCGTGCCGCGCGAACGTTTTCGGGCGCGCTGGGATTTCGAGACTGAGATCGAGACTGTCGCCTATCTGGAAAAGGCGCTCGAACCGCTGATCGCACGCTGTGCAGATTTTCTGCGCGAGCGTCAGGCCGGCGTGCAGACCCTGCGGCTGAAGCTGCGCCACCGTGCCGATCCCGCCACCCATGTGCATTTGGGATTGGCGAGCATCACCAGCGAACGCCGGCGCTTGATGGATGTGCTTGCCCAAAAATTAACCAGGCTCGAGCTTCAAGCGCCGGTCCGAGACATGGAATTGATCTCAGGGGCATTGCAGCCGCTTTCGGCCGGCTCGCTCGATGTCTTTGCGGGACGGCCAAGCGCCGGCGCGAGTGGATGCGACAGCTTGCCGCAATTGGTGGAGCGTTTGCGTGCACGCCTGGGCGAAGACGCGGTCTACGGCGTCGTTTCGATCGCGGAACATCGGCCCGAAGCGGCCTGGCGGCGCGTCCAGGAACTGCATGGCGAAAAAATGGCGGGTCATCCCATCCTGACCGATCGGGGCATGCCGCGTCCCGTCTGGCTGCTCGCTGCACCGCTGCCGTTGGAGAGCGGTTTGATTTTGGAACAAGGTCCTGAGCGCATCGAAAGCGGCTGGTGGGACGGCAAGGGCGTGGCGCGCGATTACTATATTGCGCGCCAAACGCGCGGCACACGCCCTCATGGCGCACCTCTCGCTCATGGCGCAAGGCTGTGGGTATTTCAGGAGCGTCAATCCAAGCGTTGGTATTTGCACGGGATGTTCGCCTGACGGCGGCGCTCTTGCGGCTCAAGTCATGTACGTCGAGCTCCACACTTTGAGTAATTTCTCCTTTTTGCGCGGCGCTTCGCAGCCCGAGGAGCTCATCGCCCAAGCCAAACATTTGAATTATCGCGGACTGGCACTGACCGATGAATGCTCACTGGCGGGCGTGGTACGCGCCCATATCGCCGCCAAGCAGCATCGGCCTGCCGCTGATCATCGGCACGGAGCTTAACTGCAGCGACGGGCTCAAACTCGTGGTGCTGGCCACCGATCGCGCGAGCTACGGCGCCATGAGCCGCTTGATCAGCCGGGCGCGCCGCGCAAGTCCCAAGGGCAGATACGCGCTGGCACGCATCGATCTCGAGAATGCTCTCCCCGGCTGCCTGATCATCTGGCTCCCGCGTTCCGACAGGGCGTCGGCGCAGCGGCAGGAGGCGGACGGCCGGTGGCTGCGCGAACGATTCGCAGGCCGTTTATGGCTGGGCGTGGAATTGCTGACCGGCGGCTTCGACCTGCGCCATTTGCAGCTGCTCGACGCACTGGGCGAGAGTTTGGCCGTGCCGCGAGTGGCCGCGGGCGACGTGCACATGCACCGCCGCAGCCGCCGTGCCCTCCAGGACGTATTGACGGCGATCCGCTTGGGGTTGCCGCTGCAGGCCTTGGGGTATGCACTATTTCCGAACGGCGAGCGCTGTTTGCGGCCCTTGCAGCGCCTGCGTGAGCTGTATCCCGCGCCGTTGCTGGCGCAAACGCTGGCAATCGCCGAGCGCTGCACTTTCAAGCTCGACGAGTTGCGCTATGAGTATCCCGAGGAAATAGTGCCCACCGGCGCCACTCCCGCGAGTCATTTGCGCGCCCTGACCATGCGTGGCTGCGCACAGCGTTGGCCCGCAGGCGCGCCGCCCGCTGTGCGCGAGAATATCGAACACGAATTGCGCTTGATCGCCGAGCTCAAATTCGAGCCGTTCTTTCTGACCGTGCACGATATCGTCCGTTACGCACGCTCGCAAGGCATCCTCTGCCAGGGCCGCGGTTCCGCCGCCAACTCCACGGTCTGTTATTGCTTGGGGATAACCGAAGTGGATCCCTCGCGCATGGCCATGCTGTTCGAGCGCTTCATTTCCAAGGAGCGCAACGAGCCGCCCGACATCGACGTGGATTTCGAGCATGAGCGGCGCGAAGAGGTGATTCAGTACATTTACGGAAAATATGGCCGGGAGCGCGCGGCATTGGCGGCCACCGTCATCTGCTACCGTCCGCGCAGCGCTCTGCGGGACGTCGGCAAGGCGCTGGGGTTGGATCTCGCGCAAGTCGACAAGCTCGCGCGGGGCATGCAATGGTGGGACGGCCAGCGCATCGATCCCGAGCGCATCCGCGCCTGCGGTTTCGATCCCGAAGATCCCGTGATTGCGCGCCTCATCGCGCTCGCGGCCGAGATCCTGGGCTTTCCCCGCCACCTCTCGCAGCATGTGGGCGGCTTCGTCATTGCGCGCGGGCGTCTGGATGAACTGGTGCCGATCGAGAACGCGGCGATGCCCGATCGTACGGTGATCGAATGGGACAAAGACGATCTCGATGCGCTGGGGCTGCTGAAAGTGGACGTGCTGGGGCTTGGCATGCTGAGCGCACTGCGGCGGGCGTTCCACCTGATCAACGAATTCGGCGGTTCATCCGCGGTCGCCGGCGAACTCGATCTGGCGAAGGTGCCGGGCGAGGACAAGGCCGTGTACGAGATGATTTGCCGCGCCGATACCGTCGGCGTGTTTCAAATCGAATCGCGGGCGCAAATGTCCATGCTGCCGCGCTTGCGGCCGCAAAATTACTACGACCTGGTGATCGAAGTGGCCATCGTGCGCCCGGGCCCGATCCAAGGGGAAATGGTGCATCCGTATCTGCGCCGCCGCAGCGGCGAGGAGGCGGTGACGTATCCGAGCATGGCAAGTCGAGGCGGTGCTCAAGCGCACTCTCGGCGTGCCGATTTTTCAGGAGCAGGTCATGCAGCTGGCGATCGTCGCCGCCGGATTTTCGCCGGGCGAGGCGGATCGGCTGCGCCGCGCGATGGCGGCCTGGAAGCGCAAGGGCGGCTTGGAGCCTTTCCAGCGCCAGTTGATCGATGGCATGCGCGAGCGGGGTTATCCCGAGAGCTTCGCCCACCAGATATTCAATCAGATACTGGGATTCGGGGAGTACGGATTTCCGGAATGTGTCGTTGGCGAGACGCGCGTAGTGGATGCCGATACCGGAAGATGGTTGACCATCGATGAGGTCATTGGCGGACAGGCGCGCCTTGATAACACGCTCGCCTGTGATAGCTGAACTGCGTTTGAGAAAGCGCAAAGTGCTGCGCGGTAATGCGCAGCGGGATAAAGCCGGTATGGCGTTTGCGCACGGCTCTGGGCCATGAGATAGTCGCGACGGCTGAACACCCATTCATGACCATGACGGGATGGCTGCAAGCTGGGAAAGCTAAAGGTGGGTGATCATGTGGCGACGGCACGCTCCGTGCCGGTGCGGGGACGCCAGTCGATGGCCGCGTCACAAGATTCTCGTTCTCGCCGATCTGATCGCCGAAGGCAATCTCTGTCATCCCAATACATTTTATTTCTACACGACTGAATCGTGGCATTGCGATGATTTCGTGAAGGCGGTCGAGCGTTTCCCAAACACGCGAGCCGTAGTCGAGCGTCACAGAGGTTGTTTCTCCGTGCGCGTTCGTCGAATCGACCGCAGACGCCAGATTGGCGCTGTTATTTGGCTCCGGAGCATTGGGTGTTTGGGGATGCGGCGCCCGTGCGAAGCAACTACCGCCGGAGGTTTTCGAGCTGTGCGACAGTAATATTGCATTGCTGCTTGCCGTCTTTGGGAGGGGGACGGCGGCTTTTCGATGACAGGGCATGCATCGTACGATACCGCTTCACGCTCAGTTGGCCGCGGAAGTGCAGCATTTGCTTCTGCGGCTGGGTATCGTTGCGCGCCTTTACCGGCGGGTGCGTTCATACAGAGGGACGAAAGCTAGAGCATCAAGTGGTCACCGTAACGGGTGAAAGGTCGCTGCGTCATTTCTGGCAGCGCATCGGCCGCCGCTTCCGGGATCCGAAGAAGCGGCGGCAGTCCAGGTTGTTGGCGGTGCCGCCGAAATGGACGTATGTCGCGCGATATCATTCCGGCCGAAGTTAGTGCAATCATTCGCAGGGAGCGCGCATGAGCAAAGGTTGACCTGGAAGGAAATTGGCAGAATGACCGGCCTAGGGATGCGAGAAATCCAGGGTCGCGGCAGCAAGCAAAATCGGATTTCGTCGCTATGTGATCGAACGTCTGGCAACGGTGTTGGACTCACCCGAACTCGCGCGTCTGTCACGCTCGGATGTGTATTGGGACAGAGATCGTGGAGATCGAGGCGGTGGGGAATCAAGAAACATACGATTTGCAGATCGAAGGCGATCATAATTTTTTGGCCAATCAATTCGTTGTGCACAATTCGCACGCGGCGAGCTTCGCTCTCCTCGTATACAGCTCCGCCTGGCTCAAACACTACGAGCCGGCGGCGTTTTGCGCGGCACTCATCAATAGCCAGCCAATGGGATTCTATGCGCCGGCGCAATTGGTGCGCGATGCGCGCTCTCACGGCGTGGAGGTGCGCGCCGTCGACGTGACGATCAGCGACTGGGATTGCACGCTCGAACGGCGCGACGATGGCCGCCGGCGCTGCGCTGGGCTGCGTCTGGTGAAGCATTTATCGAGCGAGGGAGCGGCGCGATTGCTCGCCGCGCGCGCGGCGCGTGCCTTTGACTCCATCGCCGATCTTGCGGAGCGGGCAAAGCTCGACCGGCGCGATCTTGAGGCGCTCGCGGCGGCCGATGCGCTGGCCGGCCTTGCGGGACATCGCCATCGTGCGGTGTGGCAAGTCAGCGGGGTGGAGCGCGCGCTTGCCCCTGCTGCCCGCCGCGACGGTGCTCGAGGAGGGCATCCCGCTGCTGCGCGCGCCGCGCGAGGGTCAGAACATCGTCGCCGACTATGGCAGCATCGGCCTGACGCTGCGCCGTCATCCCTTGGCTTGTTGCGCGAGAAACTGCGGCGCCGCGGCGTGCTGCCCACGCAGGAACTTTGGGAGCGCCCGAACGGCGCGAAGGTGATCACCGCGGGCCTGGTGATCACGCGCCAGCGGCCGGGCAGCGCGGGCGGCGTCACCTTCGTCACCATGGAAGATGAAACCGGCCACGTGAATTTGATCGTGTGGAACCGCGTCGCCCTGGAGCAGCGCGCCGCCCTCCTGGAGTCGCGTCTGCTCGAAGTGCACGGCACATTGCAACGCGAGGCCGATGTGCAGCACGTCATCGCGCGGCGGCTGATCAATCTGTCGGCGATGCTGGGCGATCTCTCCGTGGTGTCGCGGAATTTCCATTGAGCAGGATTTGGCGAACCGCACGCGGTTACTGCTACTATCGACCGGAGCACAGCGAGGAAATTCATGACTTCAATCGACGGTGAAGAGGACATTTCCAGGCGTTCATTCCTGGTCTCGGGCGGCGGATTGTTGTCGAGCGTGTGGATCGCGGCGCACTGGCCGAATATCGCCGCCGCCGCGCATCATGCCGACGAAATGTCGGCCGTGCCTGCTCCGGCGGGATTCGAATTTTTCAATGCCGCCGACGCCGCCGATGTCGAGGCGATCTCGGCGCAGATCGTCCCGGGCGGCGCGACGCCGGGTGCGCGCGAAGCGCACGCCGTGTATTTCATCGATCGGGCGCTGGCGACGTTTTTATCCCGATTGGCGCCGGACTTTCGCGCCGGGCTCGCGGAATTCCAGGCGGCGTTTCGCGCCTTCAGTCCGGCGTCCGGCGTCCTTTGCCGAGGCCGGCGCCGGACACGCAGATCGCCTTTCTCAAAACGGTGGAGCGCACGCCGTTCTTCGGCACTGCGCGCACGCTGACTCTGCTCGGCATGTTCTCCTCGCCCAAGTATGGCGGCAATTTCGGCGGCTCCGGATGGAAGATGATGGGCTTCGAAGACCAGCACGCGTTCACGCCGCCGTTCGGCTACTACGATCGGGAATATACCGGCTTCGTGCCCTATCCGACCGAGAAGCACGCTTGACGGCGCGCCGATTCAAGCCCAACGAGACGGTGGATTTCGTCGTGGTCGGGTCGGGCGCCGCGGGCGGCGTGATGGCGCGCGAGCTGTCGCAGGCGGGTTTCAGCGTGCTGGTGTTCGAGCAGGGACCGCGCTTCTCGCCGGCCGATTTCGAACACGATGAATTGAAATACTTCTTCCTGAGCGGCATCACCGTCGACCCCGCAGTGAGTCCGCAAACATTCCGCAAGACGATCCGAGCGAGACCGCCGAAGCGCCGCGGATCGCGCAGCCCGCCTTGTACGCGCGCCTCGTCGGCGGCAGCAGCAACCACTTCACCGCGAATTTCTGGCGCTTTCACGAGATCGACTTCCACGAGCGCAGCGTGCTCGGCGGCATCCCCGGTACCGGCTTCGCCGATTGGCCGATCAGCTATCAGGAACTCGAGCCGTATTACACCAAGGTGGAGTGGGAAGTAGGCGTCTCGGGGCTGGCCTATGCGAGCCCGTTCGATCCGCCGCGCACCAAGCCCTATCCCATGCCGCCGTTGCCGGTGAAATCCTCGGGCGTGCTGCTCGAGCGCGGCGCGCGCAAGCTCGGGCTGCATCCGTTTCCGGCGCCGATGGCGATCGCCTCGCAGCCGTATCGCGGCCGCCCGGCTTGCGTGCACTGCGGCTTCTGCATGGGCTTCGGCTGCGAGGCGAGGGCGAAGTCCTCCTCGCTGTACACCATGATTCCGGAAGCAGAGGCGACGGGGCGCTGCGAAGTGCGGGCGCAGAGCTACGTGTTCCGCGTGGCGACCAATGCGAGCGGGCGCACCACCGGGCGTGCACTACTTCGATGCCGACAAGCGCGAGCACTTCCAAAAGGCCCGGGCGGTGGTGGTGTCGCGCCAATGGTGCGGAGACGGCGCGCCTGCTGCTCAATTCCGACGAGCAACCGCTTTCCGCAGGGGCTGGCGAATTCGAGCGGCCTGGTGGGCAAGTACCTCATGTTCAATCAAGGCGCCGGCGGTGCATGCGGTGTTCGAGCATGAGCTCAACGAATACAAGAGCGTGCAGGTGACGCGCATCCTGCACGATTTCTACGACTCCGACCCGAAGCGCGGGTTCTACGGCGGCGGCGGCATCGACGCGCGCATCAATCCGCAGCCGGCGCTGCTGGGCGATGGCCGCCGGCGGCGAATTGCCGCGCTGGGGCGCCGACCTCAAGGCGCGGCTCGAGGCGTTTCCGCGCTCCATGGTGTCGACGGGGCACACCACCTCGCTGCCGCTGGAAACCAACAGCGTCAGCATCGATCCCGACGCTCAAGGACGCCTGGGGAATTCCCGCGATCCGGGTCACTTACAAGGATCATCCGGACGATCTTGCCATTCGCGCAGCTTTCTCCAGGACCGCTCGGTCGAAATCATGCAGGCGGCCGGCGCGCAGAAGGTCTGGCGCGACGAGGTCGCGGAAGACGAATGCGGCGGCGTCCATCTGTTGGGCACCTGCCGCATGGGCAACGATCCCGCGACCTCGGTGATCGACAAATATCACCGCACGCACGACGTGCCGAATCTGTTCCTGTGCGACGGATCGAGCTTCGTCACCTCGGGGCGCGGCCAGCCGACCATGACCATTCAGGCGCTGGCATTTCGCGCAGCGGATCACATCGGCCAGTTCGCCAAGCGCAACGAAATTTGAGGGCGGCTCGCCGTGCCCGGCGTTCAGCGGCGTTTTCTTTTTCTTTCGCGCTGTCTTTTCCGGATGCGCCGGCGCGTCGGGCTCATCGGGTCGTCGGATTCCGCCGCGCCATCGTCGGCGCGATCCCCAATCTCGTAGTCATCGAAGTCGCTCATGAGCTCCGCCGTGCGCCGCTCTTCCATGACGCGCTCCAGCCGGCGCCATGCCGGCTCCGCACCCTTCGGCGCGCGCCGGCGCTGCGACTCGACGTCGCGCATGATGTGATCGACGTCGACATCGTCGCCGCCGGGCGCCACATCTTCGGCGTCCTCTTCCTCGAATTCGTCCGATTCGGGCTTTTCGCTCATGCTACTCGAAGCTTGCGGTTGACTTAGTGAACCGACACGCGCGGTTTATAAACGGAAAGGCGGCCCGGGCGCAATACCCTGGCGCACACTAACGCACGGACCGTTATTTGACGAGGTCGTTGAGTTGAAAAATCGGCAGCAGGAGCGCAATCACGATGAACATGACGACTGCGCCCATGAATACCACCATGAAGGGCCCCAATAGATTGGTCATGGTCGAGAGCAGGCCGTCCATCTCGCGTTCCTGATTGGTCGCCGCGCGCTCGAGCATC
This sequence comes from uncultured Gammaproteobacteria bacterium, assembly GCA_963818075.1. Lineage (GTDB taxonomy): Bacteria > Pseudomonadota > Gammaproteobacteria > Steroidobacterales > Steroidobacteraceae > Bog-1198. The sequence continues at coordinate 760,314 of CAWFQX010000004.1, forward strand.
TTTTCCAACTCGCCGCTGCTCTCGCCGCTGCTGATGAGGTGAATCATCATGGGCGGGAACAGCTTGCGTGCGGCGAGCGACTTGCCGATGGGCGCGCCCTCGCGAACTCGCAGTGCCGCATCCTCCACCGCCCTTTTCATGGGCAGACTGTTGACGACCTCGGCGGAAATGCGCAGCGCCTCGAGCACCGGTACCGCGCTTGCCGTCAGAATACTGAAGGTGCGCGAGAACCGCGCCGTGTTGAGGCCCCGGATGAGCTTTCCCACCAGCGGCACCCGCAGCAGGAACCGGTCGAACGCCAGGCGCGCGTCCGGCGCCTTGAGCCAGCGCAAGAATCCCCAGGTGCCGGCGGCGATCACGATCAGTGCGTAAAACCAATAGTGGCGGATGAGGTCGCTCATGCCGATGAGGATTCGCGTGGCGATCGGCAGCTCCTGATGGCCGGATTCGAAGACCGCGACCACCTGCGGCACCACGTAGGCGAGTAAAAATGACACGATGGCGAAAGACAGGACCATCAACACGATGGGATATACCAGCGCGTTGCTGACCTGCTGGCCCATGACCTGGCGCGATTCGGTGTAATCCGAGAGCCGCTCGAGCACCTGAGTCGAGCTTGCCGGATTGCTCGCCGGCGGACACCGTCGCGCGATAGATTTCGGGAAACGCCTGCGGGAAATCCCGCAGGCCATCGGCGAGCGGGTGGCCCTCGACGACTTTGCTGCGCACGCCCAAAATGATGCGCTGTACACGCGGCTTTTCGGTCTGTTCGGCGACGGCCTGCAATGACTCCTCGAGCGGCAGACCGGAGTGCAGCAGGGTCGCCAGTTGCCGCGTCAGCAGCGCGAGATCGAGCGTCGACAGGCCACGGCGCAGAAAGCCGCGGGCTCGGCTCTTCTTCAGCTCGCGCTGCGCCGTCTCCTGGATTTCCATCGGCAGCAGCTGCTTGTCGCGCAGCAGCTGGCGGACGTGCTTGGGCGTGTCGCCCTCGATCAGACCCTTGCGTTCCCGCCCCTGCGCATCGAGAGCCGTGTATTCGAACGCGCCCATCAGGAACCTGGATTCGGCATGCTAATCCTCGCGGGTGACGCGCAGCACTTCTTCGAGGGTCGTTTCGCCCGCCATCACCTTTCTGCGGCCGTCGTCGCGGATGCCGGGGCTCGCGCTGCGCGCATAGCGCTCCAATTCCTGCTCGGACGAGCCGTCGTGAATCATCGTGCGCATGTGATCATCGACCGCGATGAGTTCGTAGATGCCGGTTCGTCCGCGGTAGCCGTTGCCCGGTTCGTTGCTCGGGCGGTACAACTTGACCGGGCTGCCGCTCGACTCGAGGTTCAGCAGGCGCCGCTCGTATTCGCCGGCCATGAACGGTTCGCGCGTTTCCGGGTTGAGCACGCGCACCAAGCGCTGGGCGAGCACCCCGATCAGACTCGAGGACAGCAGGAAGGGCTCGATTCCCATGTCGCGCAGCCGCGTGACCGCGCCCACGGCGGTGTTGGTATGCAGGGTGGAGAGCACCAAATGCCCCGTCAAACTCGCCTGCACGGCGATTTGCGCGGTCTCCAAATCGCGAATTTCGCCGACCATCACCACGTCGGGGTCCTGTCTCAGGATCGCCCGCAGGCCGCGCGCGAAGGTCATTTCGACCTTGGTATTCACCTGCGTCTGGCCGATGCCGTCGATGTAGTACTCGATGGGGTCTTCGACGGTCATGACATTGCGCGTATTGTCGTTGATGCGCTCGAGAGCGGCGTACAGCGTGGTGGTCTTTCCCGAGCCGGTGGGTCCGGTCACCAGGATGATGCCGTGCGGCTTGTGGATGATTTCATCCATCGTTTCCTGGGTGCGCGGATCCATGCCGAGCGAGGTGAGCTCGATGCGCCCGGCCTGCTTGTCGAGCAGGCGCAACACCACCCGCTCGCCGTGCCCCGAAGGCAGGGTGGAGACCCGCACATCGACCGCGCGTCCGGCGATGCGCAGAGAAATTCTGCCGTCCTGCGGCAGGCGGCGCTCGGCGATGTCGAGTTTGGACATGACCTTGATGCGCGACACCACCAGCGGCGCCACGGCCCGCTTGGTCTGCAGCACTTCGCGCAGCACGCCGTCGACGCGAAAACGGATCACCAGGCGATTCTCGTAGGGCTCGATGTGAATATCGGAGGCGTTTTCCTTCACCGCCTGGGTCAGCAGGGCGTTGATCAAGCGGATGATCGGCGCTTCATCGTCGCTCTCCAGGAGGTCGGAGGATTCGGGAATGTCCTCCGCCAAATGCGCCAAATCGGTATTGTCGTCCAAGCCCTCCAACATCTGCATCGCGGCGCCGGAGCCCGCCTCATAAGCGACGCGCAGCATGGAATCGAAGGACTCGACCGACACGCGCTCGAGTTTCAGGGGGACGCCGACGAAGCGGCGCACCTCAGCCAAGGTTTGCGGCGTCACTCCCGGGCGGCACACGGTGTCCGCCACCCCATTGGCAATGCCCCGCACCAAGACCCCGTGTCGTTTGGCGAAGGGAAACGACAGTTTCCGTTGCTCGCCCGATTCTGTGAGTTCGGCGTTCATGGGTTCGGCGGGTCCTGCGGGGCGCCCGTGGTCGGCGGCAGCGGCGTCGATTGCGGCGTCGGCGGCGGTGCCGTTTGCGGCGCGGGGGCCGAGCGCTGCTGCGGCGCGTTGGGCGTGGCTCCCTGAGCATTCGCGTCGGCCGGGGGCGCCGCGGGCAATCCTGCTCCCGGCGGGACGGGCGGGATCAGCGGTTGCTTCTCGCCGGGCAGCAAGGTGATGTGGCCCTTGTGCAGCGATCGCTCATCCTGGCGAACTTCATTGTACTTCGCTTCGCTGGTGCTCTCGGTCGCTTCCGCGTCGCGCATGATCGAGGGACGGATGAACACCAGCAGGTTCTTCTTCTGGCGCGAGCCGCTGCGCGATTTGAAGAGGTTGCCTATCAAAGGGATGGCACCCAATCCCGGCACGCGATCCTCGCTTTCCGTGACGGTGTCCGACATGAGGCCGCCGAGCACGATGACGCCGCCGTCCTCGATCAGGACGGTGGTCTTGATGGAACGCTTGTTGGTCGAGATATCGGCCGAATCCGTCAGCTTCGCACCCGGGGAGGAGTCTTCCTGCTCGATCTTGAGCTGCACGGAATTGCCTTCATTGATGTGCGGGGTGACCTTCAATATCGTGCCCACTTCCTCGCGCTGAATGGTCGTGAAGGGGCTGGTGGTGCCGTTGACCGCTCGCCGTCGAGCTCGAGTAGGAGCCGGTGATCAACGGGATCTCCTGCGTGACCTTCACTTCGGCTTCCTCGTTGTTCATGGTGATCAGCGAAGGCGTCGAGATGATGTTGCTGCTGCCGTCGCTGCGCAGCGCCTGGACCAGGGCGGCGAAGCCCCTGCCGGTGTTCGAGTTGTACTTGCCGAGCGCGAACGTGGCGCCGGTGCCCACCGTCGAGCTGCTGATTCCCGTCGTCGTGGTGCCGGTGGCGACCGCGGAGGTGGTGCTGCCGGTCGCGCCCAAAACGGCCGCAGCCAGGTCGACGATGCTGGTGCCGCTGCCGGGCAGGTTCGTGACGCCGTACCCGTAGTTGTTGCCGCCGTCGAGGATCCATTGCACGCCGAGATTGGCGCTCTTGTTGACGTCGACTTCGACGATGATGGCTTCCACGTGCACTTGCGCGCGGCGGATATCGAGCTTGTCGATCACCGCCATCAACGATTTCATGATCTTGGGGGGCGCCGTGATGATCAGGGCGTTGGTCGCGACGTCCGCCCAGATGGTGACGCTGGCATCGACATTGGGCGTGCCGCCGCCGCCGCCGGTCGGCGCCGCGGGCGGGCCTCCTTGAGCCTTCGCCGATGCCGTGGCTTGGCCCTTGAGCTTGTCGGCGATCTTCTCGGCGTCGGCATAGCGCAGGTACCGGACCTGCGTATCGCCGCCGGTCGTGAGGGGCGTATCCATGTTGACGATCAGCGCCTTGAGCCGCAGGCGCTGCGACTTCTCGCCGGTGAGCAGGATGCTGTTGGTGCGCTCATCGGCGACGATTTTGGCGGCTGCGGCGGCCCCCTCGGCCCCCTGACCCTGATTCAAGGAATTGACGACGCGTACGATGTCGGCGGCGCTGGCATTGTGCAGCGCGATCACCTCGATGGGTTCATCGCCGCTCTCGTCCATGCGCTGGATGATGCGCACCAGGCGGTTCACGTTGCTGGCACGATCCGACAGGATCAGCATGTTGCCGGCGGCGTAGGCTGCCAATTGTGCATACTGCGGCATCAGGGGCCGCAGCATGGGTACCAGCTGCGCCGCGCTGACATTCTTCAAACTGACGACCTGCGTCACAATTTCATCCGACGTCGAGCTGACGTTTTCCGGCAAGTCATTGGCCGGCAATTGCCGCGCATCGGTGTTCGGCACGATCTTGATGACCTTGCCGGCCGGCACCGCCACATATCCATACACCTGCAGCACGGATAGAAATGCTTCGTAAAACGCCGCCGGAGACATGGGGGTCGCCGACAGCATGGTGACCTTGGCGTTGACCCGTGGATCGATGATGAAATTCTTGCCGGTGACTTCAGCGACGGCCTGGATGATCTGGCTGAGATCCGCATCTTTGTAGTTCGGGGTGATCGTCGGGCCGTCCTGGAGCCGCGGCTGCGGCGCCGGCGGCGCAGCCGCACACAACGTTGCCGCTACGAGCAAAGCGGCGGTCAGCGCCGCGGCGACGCGCGGCCTGCTATGCGGTTGCATTGGATTCGGCATCATGGGTACTCGTATGTTGAACGCATTCGACCTAGTCATTCGGATTTTCATTGGTGCTGCTCGGAACCGAGCTCGGCGGCGCGCCATTCGGCGCCGCTCCGTTGGCTGGCGCAGCGGCGGGGTTCGTCTCGCCGTCCAAGTCCTTGGTCGCCTGTGCGGCGACTTGTGCAATGTTCAGAGTGATATCCTGCTTCTGTCCGCCGCGTTCGATGGTCACGGTCGCGTGATCGGATGTCTGTATCGTATTGAAGACTTCCTGGCCGCGCTGCGGATCGTCCAGGGCGGTGCCGTTGATCGCCGTCACCAAATCACCCGCCTTCAGCCCCAGTTTATTGAATATCTGCCGGTTTCGGCCCGGATACGCACGAAAGCCTCGCAGTTTGCCCGCGGCGCTATCGTACGAGGGTACAACACGCATGACCTGATCGAGAATGGAGGGATCCTGCTGCACCAAGCGGCGGATGTTTTCGACCGCCGCGACGGTGCGGGGGTCCCCGCCCGTGCGCCGCACGACCGGCGGCCCGCGCATGCCGGGTCCCGGCAGCCTCGGCAGCAGCAACGTCTCGAGCGCTCCGCCGCGGTCGAGAATGACGTGATCGAGGTAGACCGAGTGCAGGGAAGCGCCGCCGATCCTGTCGCCGACCGCATAGACCTTCGAGGCGCCGCCGTCGCTGATGATGGCCACCCCGCGCTTCGGGTCCTGGGTTGCAATCGTCCCGGCCAGCACCAGATTGGCAGTCGATTGCGGCGCATTGGCCGGATCCTGCGCGCCTGGAGCGACGGCGGCGACGCCGAACAAATGCGCGGAAACCACGCTTGAAACGTCGATTCCGGCGTGCTGGCTGCGGGGCGCAGCGTTGCCCAATACCGGTTGGGGGGATTTCACGGGACCGCCGCTCAGCAGCGAAAAGACGATCCGCGCCAGCTCCACGGCGATCAGCACCGCCAAAACCATCGTGGCCAGCCGGGGGCCGTTGCCCCGTAATCGGGCGAGCCATCCCTGTGTGCGCGCGTCAAGCATATGGAGGGGGTGAGTGGTTACAGTGATCGGCAATCATAGGGTTACCCGGTTGAACGCTCAAGCATTTGTTTTTTCAAGTAAAGTGACACCGTTTGGCGACAGGGCATACTGCCAAGGTTTAGCGTACACGTCTTGTAAAGAGTCACGACGGACCCTATAAACTGGTGATTCATGAGTGACAACGAACGTGGCCGGGAAGGAACGGGATTGGTCGTCGAGGAAGCGGCGCCCAAACTCAAGCGTCCGCCTCTCTATCAAGTTGTGTTGATCAATGACGACTACACTCCTATGGAGTTCGTGGTCGACATCCTGCAGCGTTTCTTTGCGATGGACCGAACGAAAGCAACCCGGGTTATGCTGGAGGTGCATACCAAGGGCAAGGGAGTCTGCGGTGTCTTTACTTATGAGATTGCAGAGACGAAGGTGGCTCAAGTGATCGCGTATGCGCGACAACATCAGCATCCGCTGATGGCAACGCTAGAAGAGGCGTAAAGTGCTAAGTCAAGAACTCGAATTTTGCTTGAACGACGCGTTTGCCGGTGCTCGCGAGGCACGGCATGAATTCATGACCGTCGAGCATCTGCTTTTGGCGATCGTGGATACCCCCAAAGTACGCGAGGTATTGAAGTCCTGCGGCGCGGACACCGCCAAGCTCAAGACCGAGCTGAAGCAGTTCATCGATCAAACCACGCCGCGATTGCCGGCCGGCGAGGATCGGGACGTGCAGCCGACCTTGGGATTTCAGCGGGTGCTGCAGCGGGCCGTGTTCCACGTGCAGTCGAGCGGCAAGAAGGAAGTCACCGTCGCCAACGTGCTGGTGGCGATATTCAGCGAGAAACAGTCGCATGCCGCCTACTTGCTGAGCATGCAGGACGTGTCGCGACTCGACGTGGTGAATTTCATCGCGCATGGCCTCTCGAAGGCGGGCGGCGAGGAGCGAGGCGAACGTGAGGACAGCGGCGCGTCCACCGACGCCGAGCGCGAGGGCGACGGCGGCGGCAATGCCCTGGAGAAATATGCGACCAACCTGAACGAGTCGGCGCGCAAGGGCAAGATCGATCCGTTGATCGGCCGCAAACTCGAGGTCGAACGCACCATCGAGATCCTGTGCCGCCGGCGCAAGAATAATCCCTTGTACGTGGGCGAGGCCGGAGTCGGCAAGACTGCGATCGCGGAAGGCCTGGCTCGCATGATCGTCGAGAACCAGGTGCCCGACGTGCTGTTGGATGCCACGATCTATTCGCTCGACATGGGCTCGCTCGTGGCCGGCACGAAGTATCGGGGCGATTTCGAGAAGCGCCTGAAGGCGGTGCTCGCGGAAGTCAAGAAGCAGCCGGGCGCGATTCTGTTCATCGATGAAATTCACACCGTCATCGGTGCCGGTGCGGCGTCGGGCGGCGTGATGGATGCGTCGAATTTGATCAAGCCGGCGCTGGCCAACGGCGACTTGCGCTGCATTGGTTCGACCACCTACAACGAGTATCGCGGAATATTCGAGAAGGATCATGCGCTGGCGCGCCGGTTCCAGAAGATCGACATCACCGAACCGTCGGTTTCGGATACCGTCGATATTCTGCGCGGCCTCAAATCGCGCTACGAAGAGCATCACGGCATCAAGTATGAGGACGATGCGCTGCGCGCGGCGGCTGAACTTGCGGCGCGGCACATCAACGATCGGCACATGCCGGACAAGGCGATCGACGTCGTCGACGAGGCGGGCGCCAATCTGCGGCTGCAGCCTGTGGAAAAACGCGCTTCATCCGTCACGGTCACCCAGATAGAGAACGTCGTGGCGCGCATCGCGCGCATACCCCCGAAGAACGTATCCCTGTCGGATCGCGACGTGCTCAAGAACTTGGAGCGTAATTTGAAGCTGACGATCTTCGGCCAGGACAAGGCCATCGAGGCATTGTCGTCCGCCATCAAGATGTCGCGCTCCGGATTGGGCGATCAGCGCAAGCCCGTGGGTTCGTTCCTGTTCTCGGGTCCGACCGGAGTGGGCAAGACCGAAGTCACGCGGCAGCTCGCCATCGCCATGGGCGTCGAATTCGTGCGCTTCGACATGTCGGAATACATGGAAAGACACACGGTCTCGCGCCTCATCGGCGCGCCGCCCGGCTATGTCGGCTTCGATCAGGGCGGATTGTTGACCGAAGCGATCGCCAAGCATCCGCACTGCGTGCTGCTGCTCGACGAAATCGAGAAGGCGCATCCGGATGTGTTCAATCTGCTGCTGCAGGTCATGGATCACGGCACCCTCACCGACAATAACGGCCGCAAGGCGGACTTCCGCCACGTCATCATCGTCATGACCACCAACGCGGGGGCCTACGAAATGAGCCGGCCCAGCATCGGATTCACTCAGTCGGATACCGGTTCGGATGCGATGGAGGCGATCAGGCGCTTGTTCTCACCGGAGTTTCGCAACCGTCTGGATTCCGTCATTCAATTCGGCGGCCTGGATCAGGACACGATCGAACGGGTGGTGGACAAACTGCTTGTCGAGGCCGAGGCGCAGCTCGAGCAGAAGCGGGTTTCGATCTCGGTTAGCGATCAGGCACGGCGGTGGATCGCCAAGCGTGGCTACGATCCGAAGATGGGTGCGCGGCCAATGGCGCGCGTCATTCAGGAATTCATCAAGCGGCCGCTCGCCGAGGAGCTCTTATTCGGCAAACTCGTGAACGGCGGACACGTCGAGATCACTTTGAGCGAGGATGGCGAGAAACTGAAGTTGGATGCTCGTGCGGCGAATGAGCCGGCGCTGTTATCACACGAAAGTTAATTATCTCCCGCGGTACACGATGCGGCCCTTCGTCAAGTCATACGGCGTCATCTCGACGGTGACCTGGTCGCCGGTGAGGATCCGGATGTAGTTTTTACGCATCTTGCCTGATATATGGGCAGTTACGATGTGGCCGGTCTTGAGTTTGACGCGAAACGTCGTATTAGGCAGGGTCTCGACGACCTCGCCCTCGAATTGAATGGCCTCTTCTTTTGACATGCGTCCTTGAGTGTGCGGGAAACCGGGCGCATTGTGCATAAAGCCCCTTGCTAATGCAATTTAAGCGGCCGCACTCGTCCAGCTGCCGCTGGGCTGGCGCCGCGCATAACGGCGCAACAAAGCCGCAAACTGACTGCGCGAGACCTCGCGAGCCCCGAGCGAGGCCAGGTGCGAACTCGCCACCTGGCAGTCGATGAGCTGGATGTCGCGCGCGCGGCACTCCTCGACTAGGCGCGCCAGAGCCACCTTGGAAGCGTCCCGTTTGCGGCTGAACATCGATTCGCCGAAGAAGACCTGGCCGAGCTGGATACCGTAGAGCCCCCCGCCAGTTCGTCGGCCTCGTAAATTTCGATGGAGTGGCCAAACCCGAGCTCATGCAGCCGCTCGTACGAGGCGATCATGTCGTTATTGAGCCAGGTGTCGGGCCCGGCACGCCGCGGAGCGGCGCAGCCTCTGATCGTTGCACCGAAGTTGCTGTCGACGCGCGAGGTATACGGCCCATTGCGCAGCGTCTTGCGCAGGCTGCGCGAGCACTTGAATTCTTCGGGAAACAGCACCATGCGCGGATCCGGCGACCACCACAGTATCGGCTGCTGCGCCGAATACCAGGGGAACACGCCGCGCTCATATGCGGCGAGCAGCCGCGCCGGACTCAAGTCGCCGCCCGCGGCGAGCAGCCCGGGAGGCTCGCGCAGGGCATGCTCCAACGGCGGGAACCAGTCCGGATCAGCATGTTCGCTCAACCAGATGATTCTGCTCAGATCTGCAACTCCTCGTCGGGCGCGCGATGGTAGGGCACATGCTCGTTGACGGCGGCCGCGTAGTGATCGACGCCGCGCGCCTCGCGTGCCGCGAAATCGCGAATCGCCGCAGCAAAGCGTCGGTCGACGACGAAATGCGCCGAGCTCATCAGCGTCGGCACGAAGCCGCGCGGCACCTTGTGCTCACCCTGGGTGCCGGGCTCGAAGCGCTGCAATTTCTTCTCGATGCAGTATTCGATGCCTTGGTAGTAGCAGGTCTCGAAATGCAAACTATGGTAATTGCCGCCGGCGCCCCAGTAGCGGCCGAACAGCGCGTCCTCGCCGACGAAAAATATGGCAACGGCAATGGGCTCGGAGCCGATTCGCGCCACTTTGAGCATCAGCCGATCCGGCATGGACGCGGCCAATAATTTGAAAAACTTCAGATTCAGGTAGGGTTCGTGGCCGTGGCGGTAGAAGGTATCGGCGTAGAAGCCGTAGACGGTGTCCCACAGCGCGTCATCCATCTCCCCGCCATGCACGGTATCGAATTCGATGCCGGCCTCGGCCACCCGCCGCCGCTCGCGCTTCGCCTTCTTGCGCTTCTCCGCGGTAAACGTTGCGAGGAAGGCGTCGAAGGACTCATAACCGTGGTTATACCAATGAAACTGGCAGTCGCGGCGCAGGATCAGCCCCGCGGAACTCAAGCTTTCGGCTGCCTCGTCGGTCGGAAACAGCACGTGCCAGGACGACAGCCGTTCGCTGCGTGCATAGTCGATCGCGGTCCTGCTCAAAAGGTCGTTCATGGATTGCGGGTCCAAGTGGGAGGCGACCAGCAGGCGCGGCCCGCGCACCGGAGTGAACGGCACCGCGGACAGCAATTTTGGATAGTACGGCCAAGCCATGCTGCGCGTAGGCATTGGCCCAGGAAAAATCGAACACGAACTCACCGCGCGAGTGCGCCTTTCGGTACAAGGGCAGGGCGCACACGGCTCGCCCGTCGCGCGTCCTCGATGACGAGGTGCCGGGGGGTCCAGCCCGTGCGCGGCACGGCGCAGCCGGATTCCTCGAGCGCCAGGAGAAATTCGTGGCGCAGGAACGGCTCTCCGCCGCGGGCCAGGGAATTCCAGCTCGCCGCATCGACCTCGGCAATGCTGTCGAGAAACCGCGCTTTGGTTCGAATCACGCGTGAGCAACGCGAGGTTTGACGTGGGGTTCCAACTCCGCTCGTTCCAGATATTTATCGGCGTCGAGCGCGGCCATGCATCCGGTGCCCGCCGAGGTGACGGCCTGGCGATACACGTGATCGGCCACATCGCCGGCGGCGAACACGCCGGGAATGCTGGTGGCGGTCGCTTCGCCGTCGCTGCCGCCCTTGACCACGATGTAGCCGCCGCGCATGTCCAGTTGACCCTCGAACAGCTGGGTGTTGGGTTGATGTCCCACGGCAATGAATACGCCGTCGACTTGAATGGTTCGTGCCGGCGCGCCTGCCGCAGCGCCTAGGCGCACGCCGGTGACGCCGTTCTGATCGCCGAGAATTTCCTCGATCGAATGGTTCCAGACGATGCTGGCCTTGCCCGCCGCGGCGAGCGCGAACAGCCGATCCTGCAATATCTTCTCGGCGCGCAGCTTGTCGCGGCGATGCACGAGAGTCACGTGCGAGGCGATGTTGGTCAGGTACAGCGCCTCCTCCACGGCGGTGTTGCCTCCGCCGACCACGGCCACCGCCTTGCCGCGATAGAAAAAGCCGTCGCAGGTGGCGCAGGCCGAGACCCCCTTGCCGCGGAAGGTCTCTTCGGACGGCAACCCCAGGTATTTGGCGGAGGCGCCGGTGGCGATGATCAGCGCATCGCAGGTGTACTCGCCGTTATCGCCGAACAGGCGAAACGGGCGATGGCGCAATTCGACTCGGTTGATATGGTCGAACACGATATCGGTGTTGAATCGCTCGGCGTGACGCCGCATGCGGTCCATGAGCGCGGGTCCCTGCAGGTGTTCGACATCGCCGGGCCAGTTGTCGACGTCGGTGGTGGTCATGAGCTGTCCACCCTGCTCCAACCCAGTGATGAGGAGGGGATGGCGGTTGGCTCGCGCCGCGTACACGGCGGCGGAGTAACCCGCCGGACCCGACCCCAGGATGAGGAGTGGACTGTGCCTGTGGGCGCTCATGTATAATTTGCCTCTCTTCTGAATGTCTTTATCGGCTCATGGTAAGTAAATCTGTGGGCGCCAGCCACTTCAATCAAGGCGGCGCCCGCGCGGAAGCCCGCAGCCGTCGCGGTGTTGGTGCCCCGGGATGCACTGGGTTACTATCACATATTATTCAACCAGTTAAGAAGAAAATATCACGAAAGGTCTAGAATTGACTGACGTCGCTCTGAAGAAGCCCAAGCAGAAGAGCGCACTCAGCGCCGCTGTCGCGCGATCCCTGCGCGAAGGCACGCTGTGGGTGCTGTCGGCGCTCGCATTGATACTGCTGCTGGCGCTGCTCTCCTATCATCCCCAGGACCCGGGATTTGCCGACACCGGCGAGCCGGGGCAATCGATCAGCAATTGGATCGGGCCCGTGGGGGCGTGGCTGGCGGGATTTTTCCTGTTTCTGTTCGGGCGTCCGGCGTACCTGTTTCCCTTGATGTTGGTTTACGCGGGCTGGCTGGTGCACAAGGAACAAGCGCTCCCCGATGCCCGCTCGCGCATCAATACGCTGCTGCGCGCCGCTGGATTCGTACTGACCCTGGTCACGAGCTGCGGTCTCGCGACGTTGCATTGGAGCGGGGCTGGACTGCCGATGAGCGCGGGCGGCGTCCTCGGCGAGTTGGCGGGGCAGGGCAGCGCGCATGGTTTGAGCTTTCTGGGGGCGACTTTGCTCTTGCTGGGGCTGTGGCTCGCGGGTGTGGCGCTGTTCATGGGCGTCTCCTGGTTCGAGGTCATGGACCGGCTCGGCGCGTGGGTCCTCCAGGCGATCGAGTGGATTCGCACGCGCATCGAGCAGCGCCGCGAACTGGCTTCCGGGCAGCTGCGCAAGCAGGCACGCCAGGAAGTGGTGCGCGAAGAACAGAAAAAGGTGGCGAACCGGCCGCCGCCGCGCATCGAGGCCGCGGCCCCCATCCCGCAGAAAAGCGACCGCGTCGAGCGCGAGCGGCAGGTGCCCTTGTTCGATGCGCCCACGTCGAGCGAGTTGCCGGCGTTGTCCCTGCTCGACGAGGCGGGCCCGCGCGAGCAGTCCTACTCGGACGAAGCCCTGGAGGCGATGTCGCGCTTGGTGGAGCTCAAGCTGCGCGATTTCGGCGTGGAAGCCGAGGTCGTCGCCGTGCAGCCCGGCCCCGTGATCACGCGCTTCGAACTGCGGCCGGCGCCCGGCGTGAAGGTCAGCCAGATCAGCAACCTGTCGAAGGATCTCGCCCGCGCGCTCTCCGCCATCAGCGTCCGCGTCGTGGAAATCATTCCCGGCAAGTCGGTGGTCGGCCTCGAGATCCCGAACGAGAAGCGCGAGATCGTGACGCTCGGCGAGATCATCAAATCCAAGCCGTACGACGATGTCACCTCGCCGCTCGCACTGGCGCTGGGCAAGGACATCGGCGGCGTCCCCATTGTTGCCGATCTCGCGCGCATGCCGCACTTGTTGATCGCGGGCACGACCGGGTCCGGCAAATCGGTCGGCATCAACGCCATGGTGTTGAGCCTGTTGTACAAGGCGACGCCCGAACATGTGCGGATGATCATGATCGACCCGAAGATGCTGGAACTCTCGGTGTACGAGGGTATTCCGCATCTGCTCTCGCCGGTCGTGACGGATATGAAGCAGGCGGCCAACGCGCTGCGCTGGTGCGTGGCCGAGATGGAGCGGCGCTACCAGCTCATGTCGATGCTCGGCGTGCGCAACATCGGCGGCTTCAACCGCAAGGTCAAGGATGCGGCGGAAGCGGGCAAGCCGATCAAAGATCCGATTCGGATGGAAAAAATCGCGCAGGGGGTCCCCGGTGTGGTTGCGGAAGACGTGCCGGACCTGACGGCGCTGCCATTCATCGTCGTGATCATCGACGAATTGGCCGATCTCATGATGATCGTCGGCAAGAAGGTCGAGGAGCTGATTGCGCGGCTGGCGCAGAAGGCGCGCGCCGCGGGAATCCACCTCATTCTCGCCACGCAGCGTCCGTCGGTGGACGTCATCACGGGTTTGATCAAGGCCAACATCCCGACGCGTATTGCATTCCAGGTCTCCGCCAAGGTGGACTCGCGCACCATTCTGGATCAAAGCGGCGCGGAGTCGCTGCTGGGCCATGGCGACATGCTGTACCTGCCCCCCGGCACGTCGATTCCGACCCGCGTCCACGGCGCATTCGTGTCGGATCAAGAAGTGCATCGGGTGGTCGGCGGTCTCAAGTCCGCTTCGCCGCCGATCTACATCGACGAGATTCTGGACGGCCCGCGCAATCCCATCCCGGGCTTTCCGTCCGACGATGAGGAGAACGGCGAGGGCGGCGCGGTTGATGCCGAAGCGGATCCCCTGTACGACGAGGCGGTGCGCATCGTCACCGAAACGCGCAAGGCCTCCATCTCCGGAGTACAGCGCCGCCTCAAGATCGGCTACAACCGCGCGGCGCGCCTGGTCGAGGCCATGGAGGCAGCCGGGCTCGTGGGCCCGCTGCAGTCGAACGGCGGCCGCGAGATTTTTGGCGCCGCACCGCCCGAGGAATGAGCCGCATGACCACCCGCACGCTCGCAAAACGCAGCCGCAGCATCGCGGCGGGCCTATTCGTCCTCGCGGCGCTGCTCGGCCCGGCAGCGGCGACTTCGTCGCCGGCGAGCGATGTGGAGAAGTACTTGAGCGGGCTCGCCAGCTGGAGCGCCGATTTCACGCAGACCATCGATGACGGCCACGGGAATGTGCTGCGCAGCGCGGCCGGACGGCTGTATTTGCAGCGGCCGGGAAAATTTCGCTGGGACTATTCCGAGCCGTCCGAGCAGCTGATCCTGGCGGACGGCAAACAAATCTGGTTTTACGACAAGGACCTGGCGCAGGCCAACGTGCGCGACATGGATACCAGTCTGGCCAGCACCCCCGCGAGTCTGCTGTCGGGCTCAAGTTCGGTCAGCGCCCAATTCGACGTGACGACCCGGCCGCCGAGCGGGGGTCTGCAGTGGTTCCAACTCGCTCCCAAGCATGCCGATACCGATTTTCAGCTGGTGCGGATCGGATTCGACAAGGGTGAATTGCGCTCCATGTTCCTCGCCGACAAGCTCAATCAGATCACGCAGCTCACCTTTTCGAACTCCAAGCGCAATGTTCCGTTGGCGCCGGACCTCTTTACTTTCGTGCCGCCGCCGGGGGTCGATGTGATCGGACGCCAGGCTAAGTGACGGTCAGCGACGGCACTTACCGCCCGCTGGCTGACCGACTGCGCCCACGGTCCCTCGATGAGTACGTGGGACAGTCTCATTTGCTGGGAGCCGGTGCGCCGCTGCGCCGTGCATTGGAGTCGGGGCGCCCGCATTCGATGATCTTGTGGGGCCCGCCGGGCACCGGCAAAACGACATTGGCGCGGCTCGTGGCAACCGGTGCGCAGGCGGAGTTCATCTCACTGTCGGCAGTGCTGGCCGGCATCAAGGACATCCGCGCCGTCGTGGAGCAGGCCAAGGCCTTGCGCGGCACTCGCGACACCGTGCTGTTTCTCGATGAGGTGCATCGCTTCAACAAGGCGCAGCAGGACACCTTTCTGCCCTATGTCGAGGATGGCACTTTGATTTTCGTCGGTGCTACCACCGAGAATCCATCGTTCGAAGTCAATAATGCGCTGCTGTCGCGGGCGCGGGTCTACGTGCTCAAGTCCCTCGATGCCGCGGATCTCAAGAAATTGCTCGAGCGTGCATTGACGGATCAGGAGCGGGGGCTGGGGAAGCTGAACCTGCAAATCGACGCCGGGGCGACCGAATTATTGCTGGCCGCTGCGGACGGCGATGCGCGGCGCATGCTCAACCTGCTTGAGACCGCGGCGGATTTGAGCTCGCCGCAAGGCGCGGGCCGCCACTTGGACGTCGACACCATGCGCGCGGTGATCGGCAGCACCTATGTGCGTTTCGACAAGGGCGGCGAGAATTTCTACGACCAGATTTCGGCCTTGCACAAGTCGGTTCGCGGCAGCGATCCGGACGCGGCGCTCTATTGGCTGTGCCGCATGCTGGCCGGCGGCTGCGATCCTTTATACATTGCCCGCCGCGCGCTGCGCATGGCGAGCGAGGACATCGGCAACGCCGATCCCCGGGCGCTCACCCTGGCGTTGGAGGCCTGTGCGGTGTACGAGCGATTGGGGAGTCCCGAAGGCGAGCTCGCCATTGCGCAAGCCATCGTGTTCATGGCATGCGCGGCCAAGAGCAATGCCGTCTACACCGCTTACCAGGCCGCGGCCGAGGACGCCGCCCGCTTGGGCTCGCTCGAGGTGCCGCTGCATTTGCGCAACGCGCCAACCCGCTTGATGAAGGAGATCGGCTACGGCAAGGGTTATCGGTACGCGCATGACGAGCCCGGCGGCTACGCGGCGGGCGAGCGCTACTTCCCCGAGGAGATGCCCGACCGGCGTTACTATGTGCCGGCGCCGCGCGGGTTGGAGATCAAGATCGGCGAGGCGCTCAATCAGCGCCGCGAGCGCGATCGGCAGGCACGCGGCGCCGGCGGATCGTGACGTTTCCGCGGGAACGTCGTCCGACCTGCGGATGGTTCAAGGTTATAGAACGAGGAATTCACCGTGCTCGATCCGAAGCTGCTGCGCAGCGATTTACCCGGGGTTGCCGCCGCACTGGCGCGGCGCGGCTTCGTGCTCGACGTCGCGGCTTTCGCCGCGCTCGAAGTTGAGCGCAAGGCGATTCAAATAGAATCCGACCGCCTGCGTGCCGAGCGCAACGCGAACGCCAAAGCCGTAGGCAACGCCAAGTCCAAGGGCCAGGATGCCTCAGCCTTGCTGGCCGCCGGCGAGTCCCTGGGCGAGCAGCTGCAAGGCGTCGAAAAGCAGCTCGAAGCCATTCAGGCGAAGGTGTCCGATTTGCAGCTGGGACTGCCCAATATCCTGCACGCCAGCGTCCCTGACGGACGCGACGAGTCGGCCAACGTCGAAGTGCGCCGCTGGGGCGTCCCGCGGCAATTCGACTTCACGCCGAAAGACCATGTCGCACTCGGCGAGAAGATCGGCATGGATTTCGAAGCTGCCGGGCGCATGTCGGGAGCGCGGTTCGTGGTGCTGACGGGACAGCTGGCGAGGCTGCACCGCGCTCTCGCGCAATTCATGCTCAATCTGCATGTCGGCGAGCATGGCTACCGCGAAGCCTACGTACCCTACCTGGTGCACGGCACGGCGCTGGTCGGCACCGGCCAGTTGCCGAAGTTCGAGCAGGATCTGTTCGCCGTGCGCGGCGATCCCGGTTTTTACTTGATCCCCACCGCCGAAGTGCCGCTGACCAACCTGGTTCGCGACCAGATCCTCAGCGACGAGGGGTTGCCGCTCAAGCTGGTGGCGCACTCGCCGTGTTTCCGTTCGGAAGCGGGTGCCGCCGGGAAAGACACCCGCGGCATGATCCGCCAGCATCAATTCGATAAAGTGGAATTGGTGCACATCGTGCGCCCCGAAGATTCCTATCGGGCGCTCGAGGAGCTGGCCGGCCATGCCGAGGTGGTGCTTCAGGCACTGGGGCTGCCGTACCGGGTGCTTGCGCTGTGCGCCGGCGATACCGGCCCCAGCAGTGCCAAGACCTACGATCTGGAAGTGTGGCTGCCTTCGCAGCAGCGCTATCGCGAAATTTCGTCTTGCAGCAACTGTGAATCGTTCCAGGCGCGCCGCCTACAGGCGCGATGGCGCAACCCTGCCACCGGCAAACCCGAACCGGTCCACACCCTCAACGGATCCGGCGTCGCCGTCGGCCGCGCACTCGTGGCTGTCCTGGAAAACTTTCAGAACGAAGACGGTACCGTCTCCGTTCCGGCTGTTCTCGCGCCTTACATGGGCGGGACGGCAACCTTAAAATGAGCGCGGGCCATTGAAGGCCCGCGCTTAAGATCGAAGTTTTGAGAATTGTTCCTGCGGTCGGGCGGCCTAGTTGCGGCTGCCCATCACCAGTCGCAGCACATACCAGAACATCAGCGCGATCGACGCGAACAGCTGCATCGCAGCCGATACGTACCGATCTTCCGGATAGTTGTGAATGATGTTGGACGTGTCATAGAGCACTGCAACGCCCGCGAACCCGATCATGGCCACCGAGAACCAGGTGCCGAGTTGGAACCCGAAGACGGCGCCGCCAATCATGACCACCAATGCCATGACTCCGCCCCACATGAGCAGTGCGCGCAAGAAGGAAAAGTCCTTGCGGGTGCGATGTGCGACGAACATGAGCCCACCGGCGCCCAAAGCGGTCACCAAAGTGGCGCTGTCGATCGCTCCAGGAGCCTTCGCATCGGCGATATACAGCAGCGGCACGAAGATCAGGGCCTCCGCAACCACGTACGCCCCATAGGCGAAATACTGCATGCCGATCGAGGTGCTGGTTTGTGCCGTGCGCGAAGCCAACCAGCCGGTCAGCATGAACGCGCCGAGAATCAGAAACCAATTGAAGCCGAGCATGAACCGCGCGATTTGACCCGCGAGGCCGGACTCGAACAGTCCGAGCTCGACCAGAATGAAACCGAGGATGCCCCCGACCAGGTGCGTGTAGGTGCGCGTGATGAATACGCTGCGGCTGTCCGCTCCCACGCCTGGAAAGGCGGCGTTGTTGCTGGGGAAATTCGCCATCTAAGTGTCCTCCAATGATGCTCGGCGCGTCCATTTTAGCACCCCCACCAAAGGGGTGCTGAATTAGCCGGCAATGCATGCCAAATGGGGCCTAAAACCGCAGGTTCAATGCGTCGCCGTATCGAATTCCGCGCCCACCCAGCGTTTCAGGGCCTCGGTAGACTGCGGACGGCCCAGAAAGTTCTTGACCAGGTCGTTCGCCGATACCGAGCCGCCCGGCTCGAGCACCGTGCGCCGATAGCGCAATGCCGCGTCGCCGGCGAGCAGATTCTTGGAGTCGAATTGCCCGAAGAAATCTTCGGCGATCACCTTGTCCCACAGGTAGGTGTAGTACGCGGACGAGTATCCCGACAGATGCCCGAAGGATGCGTACATGTGCGTGCCTTCCGGCGGCGTGAACGGCGTGTATTTGCGCATGTCGCGATCGGCAATCACATCGAGGTCCACGCCCTCCGGTTTGGTATCGTAAATGTCATAGGAAATGGCGGTGTAGCCGTTTTGCTGGGCGACCCAGTTGGCGCGCCCGAATGCCGACGCCCGATTCATGCGCAGCACGAGCTCCGCCGGAATCGGTGCGCCGGATCGATAGTCGCGCGCAAAGGATGCCAAAACCTGCGGACTTTGGATCCATTCCTCCAGCATTTGCGAGGGCGCTTCGACAAAATCGGACTCCATGGAAATCCCGCTGATTCCCGCCCACGGCTGCTGGCCACCCAAAATCATGTGCATGAGATGCCCGAACTCGTGGAAAAACACCTGCACGTCCCCATATTCCATGAGGCCGGGATCCTGGGCGGTCGGCTGCGGGAAATTGCAAAGCAGGGCGGCTTCCGGGAGTCGTTTACCGCGTACGCCGTCGAGCACGGGCATCATCTCTGCGTGCGAGAATTTGCCGGCGCGGGGGTGCATATCAAGGTAGAAGCGTCCGATCACCTTGCCCGCATCGAGCACTTGCCATGTTTCCACGGACGGATCCCAGGCCGGCACGGCTTTTTCTTGCCGGAACGTGACGTGGAACAAGGTGGCCGCGGTGTCGAGTATTCCCTGTCGCACGCGCTCGTACGGAAAGTAGGGGCGCACCGATTGCGAATCGAAGTTGAAGCTGGAGCGGCGCACCTGCTCCTGGTAGTAGTTCCTTTCCGCCAGGCCGATCGTAGTCGCCTTCGGATCGGTTTTTTTCTTCTCCGCGAGCAGCATTTGAAATTCCCGTTCAGCGCCCGGGCGCACCGCCGAATCGACAACCTGAATGAATTCGCCAATTTTTGCACCGCTGACGATCATCTTGTCCGCCGCATTGTAATCCGCCCATGATTGGTATCCGAGTATCGAGGCGATGTCGTATCGCGTGCGCAGCATCTTCATCAGCACATCGCGGTTCTGAGGGTAGGCGCGCGTGTTGAACGCAACGAACAGGCGGCGGCGCAGCGCGTCGCTCGCCGCAAAATTCATCGCCGGAACGTAATCCGGATAGCTGGTGGTGATATGGATGACGCCGTCCTTGTCGGCCTTGTGGTTATCTAGATAATCCTGCGGCAATCCGGCGAGCTCGGATGCGTCGCGGACCTCGACCGACTTCTCTCCGTCGTTGATGTTGCGGTCGAACGCCGATTGCTCTTCGGTGAGTTCGTCATTGAGCGCCTTCAGGCGCGCCCGCGTCGCATCGTCCTTGTCGACGCCGGCAAGCCGAAATTCGAGCAGTTGACGCTGCATGTAGTACTGGGTGGCCGGCTCGGCCTGGGCCAGGGGCACCGCCGCCAGGGCTTGATAAACGTTGCGATTCAGCGCGAGCGCCGTTTGAACGGCGCTCGCCTTGCGGGTCATTGCCGTGGCGCGGTCGCGAAACGCTGCGTCGGGGTGCACGGCCTCCATGAGAGAAGAGAAATAGAGGGCGGCATTGATCTGCCAGACCGCGTCGTCGTAATTGCGCAGCGTGTTGTCGATGGTTCTCGGACCCTTGGCCGCCACGATCTTGTCGATCGAGCGCTGCGCCGTATCGAGCCGCTCATTCTCGATTTTCTCGAAGCCATTGACGTCGGGCCTGGTGCTCCAAATAGGCGGCGGCAAATCCAGGGCGACGGCCAGGGTTGCGGACGAAGAGGTCATTAATCCGAAGGCGCATAGCTTGATGATCCGCATTCCGCATTCCTCGAATGGTTTTCGATGCGGGATTATAAGAGGCTGGCGAGCCGCGTTGCAGGGAATTGCCTCAAGTCCGATGCGCGTCGATCCACGGAGCGCCAAGGTACTCGCGAATTTGCTCCAGCTCCACTTTGCTGGCATCCCACCACTGATTGTGGCAGCTGGCATACAGGCGAATGTTGGTGGCTTCGATAAGGGCGGTTGCAATCAGCGCGACGGGGAAGACCGTCAGGACGTCGTTTCCGCATTTCGGACATGTGACCGGAAACCTGATTGTCGGTTCGATCATGGCGCCGTCGCTCCCTCGTTAAGTGCAGGAACGAACGTCGGCGGTTTCTGGTGCTACCGAAGTCGTAGCGCATAGTATTCGATCGAGAGTCAGTGGGTGCCAACCTATGTTATGACGCATCGGCCCCGCCAAGGGTTGCGCGGAGATGCATTCACCCCTGAAACCGGGTTCGAGATAGGGCAGAATACCAGACAAGTGGTTGATTTTGATGGTATCGGAGAGGTGGCAGAGCGGTTGAATGCACCGGTCTTGAAAACCGGCAGCCCCTTACGGGGCTCGTGAGTTCGAATCTCACCCTCTCCGCCAAACTCGGCTCTCGTGAGTTCGACAAAATCGCCGGGAGCGATTTTGGACGCGCGCAGCGCGCCCGCAGGGCGAGGGCCGGGACGGCCCGAGTCAATCTCACCCTCTCCGCCAGTCGTGACGGAAATTCCTGTCAATCTCCAACTACGTTCAACCCTGTATTTCCGCGCTCGCGTCGGAAGCGTAAGTTAATGTTCGACAGCATTTGGTCTTGACAATTATTAATGTGGGGAGCGACAGACCTATGGGCGAACCACTGGTTAGATTCCCGGCCGTATGCCCGGATTGCGGCAGAGAACACCTCGCTTCAATTCCGGTCGGCGTGTTCGCGGCGGCGTTGATCGCGCCTCAGGCCGCAGGCAATCAGGTTCATGAATACCTGGCCGCGATTGTTCGATGCCCGGCGGATCACCGCCGCGTTTCAACAACGTTGAAGGCCAGCAAGGGTTTTGTCAGGGTTGCGCGATCGAATCAACCATGTGCGTTTCCATTTCGGAAACCTGCATGACGCTCTCAGCTCGCGATGCATAGAGAGATTTCAGCAGGGCCTGATCCCATGGACTCATTCCCTCGACCGGAGTCTCGCCTGGCTCGCTGAACAATCGGAGCACAGACGGCGCGGAAACGATGGGTCGATCTAAATTGATTTCCGCGAGCCCTACCATCGCAATGTAGTCGGAAAGCTGACCCAGGTTAATGCTCTTGATACGAGCCAGATCGACGATGATGATTGCGGTGTAAATGGATCGCACGGCGCTGCGGCTAAGACGCGAGTTAGGCAACCTGGCAGTTGGCCAATTGGACATCGCGGCGGAAGATGAGCCGCTTATAGCCCCACCCATCGAGGCTCCCCCGGAAACTCCGATGAATGCCTCAGCGATAACAACTCCTCCGGCTTCGTCGCCTTCGTTCTGCCAGTTCTGCCAGACGCGTACAGGCCGCTCGGTTCGCAAAAAGTGCTGCAACGGACCGAGTCCGTTGTGCGTATCAAACAGCTGTGGCCTCTTCTTCAGCAATCCATTCAAGATTTGATCGGCCTGCGAACTTACGAGGATGAAGAAGTTTGCCTTGCAGTTTTCAGGCGCCAACGGAGCACCTGCGTTGCGCACGGACTGGGACAATCGCTGGAGGACGAATTCGCCTTGATCTCGCGGTAATCCCGCGACGAGCGGACACACCTTTGTATTCCAACGCGTCAGGGATTCGCCGGAGTGTTGCACCACCGCCGTTTTCACAAACTGATCTGCCTGAAGCCGCAGTTCTTCGCGTTCCTTCTTTCTCGCCTCTACCGTTATCGAATCCAACTGACTTTCAGATGCGGTGGCAAGCAAAGGAATGAAAAGACCGGCCACCATTAAATGGGACCAAGTGCGCAGCAGCCGTGACCTGCGCTCGGCTGTGGGGCCGAATCTGCCGCGATGCACAATCCTGGCGTTTTGGGATTTCACGTTCCCCACCCGCGCGTCTTCGGGCTAATTATTTGATGCGGGGATGATAACAACTTCCCTTCGAACATTTCAGGCCGGCAAGGTCACCATAAAGCAGCTGCGGCCATCGGCCATCAGAGTGCAGCGAGCGTCACCCCCGTGGCGGCGCGCGATTTGCCGGACCAGTGCCAATCCCAAGCCGGTGCCGGCGCGATCGCGGGCATCGCTGGGGCGATAGAAGGGCCGGAAGACGTTCTCAAACTCCGCTTGCGGCACGCCGGGTCCGTTATCCCATACCGTGATCGTCGCGTTGCCGGCGTCGCGCGCAACGCGCACCTGCGTCGGCGGTGCGCCATGGCGGCGGGCGTTCTCGAGCAGGTTTCGCAGCAGCCGGCGCAGCAAGCGGGCGTCGCCGCGGATATTGACCACCTTGCCCTCGAGCTGGGCATCGTCGTAGCGCGCACACTCCTCGGCGGCGAGCGCCAATACATCGAGCTCTTCGGTCGCCAGAGCCTCGGTGACGGCGTCGAGCCTGCTCGCCAGCAAGATTTCGTCCACCAGCCAGTCCAGCTCCGCAATGTCCTGCTCCAATCCTAATTTGAGTTTTGCGTCGGCGGACGCCTTCATCAATTCGACAGCCAAGTGGATGCGGGCCAGTGGTGTGCGCAGTTCGTGCGAAGCATTGGCGAGCAGAGCCTTGTGCCCCTGCACCAGCTGCTCAATCTGCCCGGCGGCGCGATTGAAGCTCTCGGCAAGATGCGCTACTTCGTCGCGGCCCTCGACGGCGACACGGGCCGTGAGATTGCCGGCGCCGAGCGATTCGACTCCGCGCTGCAGACGCTCCAGCCGCCCGGTGATCTGCCGCACGATGGGGAAGGCTGCGATTCCGATGGCCAGCGCCAGCAGGGCGAGGGCGGCATGGAACATGAACCGTGGGTGCGCGTACCCGATGGGTACGCTCGCGGCCAGCCAGCGACCGTCGGCCAGATGCACGTATGACGCGTGTTCGCGACCCCACAGGGTGAATGGCATGCCCTCGTGATGCACGTCCGGAGGGGTGTGCAAGGAGCGTCCGATGGCTGCAATGGGCATCCCCTCCTGATCGAACAGCGTGACATCGCCGTGCAGCCCCGTCGCCAGCCGGCGCAGCGCCTCTTGCTGCTCCGCGGCCGGTGAGTCCGCAGGAGGCAGCACGTTCTGCACCAGTCTTCCCAGGGTCATGCCGGTCTGCTCCATGGGGCCGCCGGTGAAATGCCACAATGTCAGGGTGGCGAGCACGAAAAGGACGAGGCTGGCCACGAGCGCGAGGTAGAACCGCAGGTAGAGGCGCAGCATCAGTCTTGTGCTTTTGCGAATACGTAGCCCGCGCCGCGCACCGTGATCACACGCCGCGGCTTCTTCGGATCATCCTCGATGGCGGCGCGGATGCGCGACATGTGCACGTCGATCGAGCGGTCGAAGGCCTCCAAGTGCTCGCCCTTCACCAGATCCATCAGAAGGTCGCGCGATAAAACGCGGCCGGCCTTTTCCGCGAGCGCCAGCAGTAAGTCGAACTGATATCCGGTCAGATCACATTGCACGCCATCCAGCCGTACGGCGCGGGCGGCCGTGTCGATCTCGAGACGGCCGAAATGCAGCGACTGTTCGGCAGTCATTCGCCCACGAACCCGCCGCCGCAGGATAGCCCGCAGCCGCGCCAGCAGCTCGCGCGGCTGGAACGGCTTCGGAAGGTAGTCATCGGCGCCCAGCTCCAAGCCGACGATGCGGTCAACTGCATCGCCCCGGCCCGTCAGCATCAGTACCGGCGTGTCGGATTTGGCGCGCACCTCCCGGCACAAGTCCAGGCCGTCCATATCCGGCAACATGAGGTCGAGCACGATCGCGTCGAACTGGGTGCCGGAGAGGCGCTCCAAGGCCGCCGCGCCCAACGCCGCAACGGTAATGAGAAATCCCGCCTGACCCAGATACTCCGACAGCATCTCGGCCAAGCGGGGATCGTCTTCGACCAACAGGATGCGCTCGACCATCGCCAAGACTTTAGAGCTTATGGCGAGCGTTCACCAGACACCTATCAGGAATGCGGCGTCATCCCATGCATTTGCTCGATGTGGTCGGTGAATGCCTTGCGTTGCGTGGGTGTCAGCACATCGCCGACGTCCGCGATGAGCTGCACGAAGCGCTTGGAAGCCTGGTCGGCCAGCTGTAAATGCTCCGCGCGCGCGGTCTCCAGAGCAGCTCGGTCGACGGGAGTCTGGGCGAGCGCCTGCATGACCCGGGCGTGCGAGGCGCCAAGCTGCGAATGCAGCGGCAGCAGGTCGCTGACGGCCTGTTTCACCAGGGGATCGATCTGCGCTTTCTGTGCGGCCGTGGCATCGATCTCGACGTAGAGGTGCTTGAGCACATGATCGACATGCGCGGACACGTCGGCGGCACTGTGCGTGCCGCCCATCATCATTCCGTGAGTGCAGCTCATGCCGGCAGCCCACGCGCCGATACCGGCGGTGAGGGCAGCGCCCGCGACGAACGCGATCACGGTATAGCGGTTAAGGAATCGGCGAAACGGCTTGGCGCCGTCGGGGGTGGTTTGTTCAGTGGTCATGGTGGGTCCTTTAGATCGGTGGTGGAAGGTCCGAGGCGAATTCTGCGCGGTGTCGATTAGCGGCAGTTGTGCGGCATGTAAAGTTTTGTAAAGCGCGCGCCGCGGGCCCTTACACCTCCAGCCGATCTCCGGAGCGGGCCACCAGCGCATACAGCACCGGCATGAGAAAGACGCTGATCAGAAGCCGCGTGAATAGTCCGCTGACGATGACCAGGGCGAATGGCCGCTGCGAATCGGTGCCCACTCCGGTGGCGAGCGCAACCGGCAGCAGTCCCAGCGCCGCCACCAGCGCGGTCATCATGATGGGGCGCAATCGAAGGATCGCGCCTTCGCGAATGGCTTCGTTCGGGGGAGTGCCGGCGCGGCGCAGTTCGTTGACGTAGGAGATGTAAACCACGGCGGTCTGCACTGACACGCCAAATAGGGCGAGGAAGCCGATGCCCGACGACACCGAAAACGGCGTGCCGCTGATCCACAGGGCCGCGATGCCGCCCACGGGTGCCGATAGCAACACCCCCAGCACCGTGATGAACGGGAATTTGAAATTGCCGTACAGAGCGAAAAGCAGCAGGAATATCAGAAACAAGGTCAGGGGCAGAATGACGCTCAGTTGCTGGCGCGAAGCGGTGTATTCGGAATACTCGCCGCCCCAGTCCAGCCGGTAGCCTTGCGGCAATACGACCTTGTCGCGAACCTGCTGCATGGCATCGTCCACTGCGCCCGCCAAATCGCGCCCCTCGACCGAGAACTGCACACCGATGTAGCGCGAATTATCCTGGCGATAGATGAAGGACGCGCCGCTTGCGACTTGGATGTCCGCGAATTCCTTGAGCGGAATCTGTTGTCCGGCGGGCGTGGCCACCAGGATATTGCCGATTTCCTCGGGGTTGTCCCGGTATTGACGTTCCAGGCGCACGATCAGATCGAACTGTTTTTCCTCCTGTACGACCTGAGTCGCCACGTCGCCGCCGATGGCCGTCTGAATCAAGGCGTTGATATCGGCGACGTTCAAGCCGTAGCGGGCAATTCTTGCGCGGTCGATCTTGATGGTGAGACTTGGCTGACCGAGCTCCTGCACCAGAGTCACTTCGCGGATGCCGCGCACCCGCTCAAGGACCTGTTTGATGGCCTTGCCCTTGTTTTGCAGCGTGCCCAAATCGGCACCGAAGACCTTGACGGCCAGCGCGCTCTTCAAGCCCGTTTCCGCCTCATCGACCGCGTCCTCGGCCGGCTGCGTGTAATTGAAATTGATTCCGGGAAACGCCTCGAGCTTCTTGTTGATGGCCTCGATCAGTCCTGCTTTATTGCGGTAGGGGCCGGCCCATTGCGCGTAGGGCTTGAGATCGACGTAGAACTCGACGTTGAAAAAACCGGTTGGGTCGGTACCGTCGTCCGGCCGGCCCAGTTCCGAAGCCACCGTGGTGACCTCGGGAAACGAACGCAGAATCTCCCGCACCTTGGGCGCGATCTTTGCCGATTCGTCGAAAGAAATCGTGTAGGGCATCGTTGCGCGGACCCACAGCGCACCCTCATCGAGCTTCGGCATGAACTCGGCGCCGACGCTCGGAACGAGCAGCAGCGAACCTGCCAACAAGATCACCGACGCGAGAGTGGCCGCCCACGGGTGGGCGAGGCAGACATCGAGGCCCTTGGTGTAAGCCGACTGGATGGCTTCAAAAGCGGCGTTGCGCCGCTCGCGTACGCCATCGCGCATGAACCACGCACACAGCACCGGCAGCAGAGTGAGAGTGACGATGAGCGCTCCGATCAATGCGAACACCATGGTGTCCGCCATCGGCTTGAACAGCGTCCCGGAAGGCCCGGCCAGGACATAGATGGGCAGGAAGC
This sequence comes from uncultured Gammaproteobacteria bacterium, assembly GCA_963818075.1. Lineage (GTDB taxonomy): Bacteria > Pseudomonadota > Gammaproteobacteria > Steroidobacterales > Steroidobacteraceae > Bog-1198. The sequence continues at coordinate 787,222 of CAWFQX010000004.1, forward strand.
TCGCCACGATCACCGCCACCGCGTAGAACAGCGGCCGGTCGACCTCCGCGGCCGCGTCCTCGATGATTTCGCGGACATTGAGCGCGTTGCCTTTGCGCGCGACGATCTGGCGGAAAATGTTTTCGACCATGACGACAGCGCCGTCGACCAGGATCCCAAAATCCACCGCACCGATCGAGAGCAGGTTGGCGGAGGCGTTTTGCAGATCGAGACAGATGAACGCGAACAGCAGCGCCAGCGGGATGCTGGTCGCGACGATCAGACCCGCACGAAAGTCATAGAGGAAGAAAATGAGGACGACGACGACCAGCAACATCCCGCGCAGCAGGTTGCGCTCCACGGTTTGGGTGGTCAGCTCGACCAAATTGCTGCGGTCGTAGAACGGCAGCACCTTGACGTCCTTCGGCAGGATTTGCTCATTGAGTTCCTGGGTCTTCGCTTCCACCCGCTTCAGCACATCCTGGGTCTTCTCGCCGGTGCGCAGCAGAATCACGCCCTCCACGGCATCGTCCTGATTCTGGAAGCCGAATTCGCCAAGGCGCGGTGCAATACCGATCGCAACGCGGCCTACATCCTTCACCAACACCGGGATGCCGTCATGCACCGCCAGCACCACGTTGCCGATGTCCTCCAACGTGGTCAGGCGCCCCATGCCGCGTACGTAGTAGAACTGACCGCCCTGCGAGTAGAAGCCGCCGCCGGAGTTATCGTTGTTCGCCGCCAGCGCGCTTTCCACCTGTGAGACCGACAAGCCTACCGACGCGATCCGGGCCGGATCGAGCAGCACCTGGTATTGCATGGTGCCGCCGCCGAATCCGGAGTCATCCGCCACTCCCGCCACGGACTTGAATTGCGGTTCGACGATCCAGTCCTCGAATGTCTTGAGTTCCATCGGCGAACGATCGGAGCTTTGCAATACGTAGCGATAGATCAATCCCGAAGGCGCGGACAGCGGCGACAATGTCGGGGCGATGCCGCTCGGCAGGCTGAGCTCGCCCAGCCTATTGAATGCCTGCTGGCGCGCGAAGTAATTGTCCGTGCCGTTGCGAAAAGTGAGGATGACGTCGGATAGGCCGTAGAGCGATATCGAGCGGATGGTGGTCATTTGAGGAATGCCATTCATCTCCTTCTCGACGGGCACCGTGATCAGCCGCTCGACCTCCTCGGCGGCGCGGCCGGGCCACTGGGTGATCACTTCGACCATGGGCGGCGAAAGATCCGGATAGGCATCCACCGGCAGCCGATCGAGCGACCTCGTGCCGGCGCCAATGAGCACCGCGGTCATGAGCACGACGAGGAAGCCCTGCCGCAGGGAGGAGATCACGATTCGATTCATGATCGATCGGCGGCGCGGCTCCGATTCGTCGGGTGGCCGGGGCTCGCTCATTGATTTTGCATGAATTGAACGAAGATGCCCCCGTCGACCACGATTTGATCGCCCGCCTTGAGACCGTCGGCAATATCGTATTGATCGCCGGTACGGCCACCCAAGGTCACGTGCTGACGGGAGAAACTTCCGTCGGGCTGGACGAGGTACACGAACGGGAGGTTTTCGTCGTCGCGCAAAATCGAAGAAACCGGGATCAGCAGCCCGGTGCTCTCCTCGCGCGCCTTGATGAGAACGCGGACATACATCTGCTTCTTGAGGAAGTCACCCGGATTATCGGCGACGATTCGCACGGCCACCGAACGGGTGTCCGGATCGACCAGCGCTGCAATGTTGTCGACCCGCCCGGAAAAGGTCTTCGAATCGATACCGGTCTCAACCGCAGCCGAATCGCCGAGGTTGACCGACGCGAGATCGGATCCAAAAACCTGCGCCATCACCCACACGCGCGACAAATTTGCCACCGTAAAGCAGGGTGTGGTTCCCGCCTCGAGCAGTTCTCCCGGGGTGATCAATCTCTCGACCACGGTGCCCGCGATTGGCGAACGGATCATGGCCTCGGGCCGCGAAACCGGCCGGCCTTGCTGAATTTCCTTGATGGCCTCGGCCGGTACATTCAGCGCGGCCAGTGCCTGCAGCGCGGCGTCGCGGTCGGCTTCGGCGTTGGCGGCGTCGGTCTCGGCTTGGGCCGCTTCGCGTTGCGGGACGCCGTTATGCTGCAGCAGATCTTTGTCGAGATCGGCAAGATGACGGTTGGTTTGCGCGGTGGCGAGGGCTTTCTGATAAGCGCTGATGGCCGCCGCAAAATCGGGCGAAGCCACCGCCGCCAGCGGATCGCCCTTTTTGACCCGGTCGCCGAGCGCCACCAGCAGGCGCGATACCGGACCCGAGATGGGCGCCATGACGCTGGTGGCCTGATCGTTGTCGAAATCAACCGTGCCGGTCGTCGTTATGGTCTTGTGAAATTTCGCCGGCTCAACCACGAATAGGCGGATGTGCTGCTGCTGGGCCTTGGTCAGCGAGACATTGCTCACCGACACGACGGGACTCTGCGGGCCCGTGTCCGTCTTGCGCGAGCAGCCGGCGAGGGAGAGGAGGGTGAGGGCCGCGGCGGCGACCGCCTTTGCGCGTTTACCTTCCATGTTGATCCGTCGCCAAATCTCCGCGCTGCCACCACCCACCGCCAAGTGCCTGAAACAACGCCGCCGTATCGGTAAAGCGATTCGCCCGCGCCTGCACCAGGTTTATGCGGCTCTGCTGATCTGCTTGCTCGGCGCTCAACAGCGCAAGATAGCCGGCGTAGCCGTCCTGCCATTGACGCCGCGCCAAATCCAGAGTGACGGCGGCGGCGTCCGCCGCGGCCGCCGCGGACTTCACCGCCTCGGCGTCTTGTTCGAGCGCGGTCAGGGTATCGGCGACATTCTGAAAGGCGGTCAGAACCGTGCTGCGATACTGTTCTGCAGCCTGAGTATAGAAAGCCCGCGCGGCGCGCTCCTGATGCAGCAGCGTGCCGCCCTGAAAAATGGGGGCGGTAGCGGTCGCGCCCAGGCTCCAGAAGCCGGTGCCCGACGTGAACAGCTGGTTCATGGCGGCGGCCGTGCTGCCGGCATTCGCCGTCAATACGATATTCGGCAGCCGATTCGCGATGGCAATGCCGATCTTGGCGCTGGCGTCATGCAGATTCGCTTCGGCCTGCAGCACATCCGGCCTCTGTTCGACGAGTGCGGCGGGCAGGCTCACAGGCAACTCCTGCGGCAATTGCAGACCCGAAAGATCGAGCTTTTCCGCCGGCTCCTGGCTCGGGAATCGGCCGGTAAGCACGGCCAGGAGATCGCGCAGTTGCGCCAATTGCTTGAGCAGCGGCGGCAGCGTGGCCTCGACCTGCGCCAGTTGCGACTCCTGCGCGGCAACGTCGAGCCGGCTGGCATAGCCCTTGGCGAATTGATACTGCAAGATCTTGACGGCATTGGAATTGCTGTCGATGAGCTGGCGGGTCGCATCGATCTGCATCTGCAATGAGCTCTCCTGAATGGCGGTAACCACCACATTGGAGGTCAGCGTGGTGTAGGTGGCGATCATTTGAAAACGAACCGCCTGCTCCTGCGCCTGCACGGATTCGACGGTCCGGCGGTTCAAGCCGAACACGTCGGGCACGTACGCAACGCTGACCTGCGGAGTGAACAGGTTGTAGAGAAAGGCGTTTGAGTTGAGGGTCGGGGCGATTTGTCCCGATTGCCGCTGCCGGCTGCCCGAAAAACTCGCCGCAACGCTGGGATAGTAGGCGCCACGTTGGGCCAGGACATTTTCCCACGCCACGGTCAACGCCGCCTGGGCCGCCTTGAGGTCAGGGTTGTGGGCGAGCGACTGATCGATCAAATCATTGAGCGGCTGACAGCGAAACAAGGTCCACCAGTCGGCGGCAATATCGCTGCCTTTTGCAAAGCGTTGCGCTTCGCCGCCAGGGAGGTTTTCGGTCGCAACGGTGCGGGGCAGCGGATTCACCGTATAGTCGGCGACATCCGGGGGTGCGGGTTTCTTGAAGTTGGGACCCACTGCGCAACCCGCGGTGAGGGACACGATTAGGGCTGCGATGAAGCGCAACACGCGCGATTGACAAGTCAGGCTCATAGAGTCAGCTAAAGGAGCGCTGGGCGATGCTGATCTCCGTCGCTCTCGCCGTATGTTCCCGCGCAGTCATTGGTATGTGGACTCATGGGACAGCATAGCCGCAAAAAAATTCCCTAACACCCCTAGAATGCGCTATTCCACCGCCAATCGCGGCAGGCACCGGTCCATTTACGAGGGCGCCGGCACGGGATGGACGCCGCGGGACTTGGCCTTCACCCGCGCGTCTTCGAGGCCGTGGCCGTCCGGCCCCGTCTCGCGCCGCCAGAGAAGTACGGCGGAGAACAGCGCGATCAAGCTGAGCAGGAAGAAGAACCACAGCATGACCGCATATCCGCCTGGATTTTGCGCACCGGCACCCGCCTTGTCGGCGAGCCACCCTGCGGCAAGATTGGACGCTGCCATGCCGAGCGCTTGAATCAACGTGATGAGCCCGAGTGCCGTGCCCAGACGGCGCGGTTCGACGATCAATGTCGTGGCCGGCCAGATGACCGCGGGCACCAGCGAGAAACTGATGCCCATCATCACGGTGGATACCCAGAGACTCAAGCTCGTCAGACCGAGCACCACGAAGGTCATCGGCAGCAGCAACGTCCCGAAAATCAGCATCAGCGCGCGGTGACCGAAGCGGTCGGCGAGCAATCCGAAGAAGGGCGTCGCGAAGATGGCCGCGAAGAACACCCAGCTGTTGGCCACGCCCGCTTGGCTCAAACTCAGTCCCTTGGCGTGCTGGAAGTACTCGATGGCGTAGGTGGTCCGGAATGGGAAGAACACCGCCGCGTACAGCACGTGCAGACCGAGGATGTACCAATACGACCGATCGAATTTTAAAACCTGCGCCCAATTTATCCGCTCCACCACCCCGCCGGCCGCGTGCAGGCCCGGCCGGTGCCGGCGGTCCAGCCAATAGAAAATCAGCGCCGCGATGAGACCCGCGAGAGTAATACCCGTACCGAGCCAGAGCGGCGCCTGCCATCCTCGGTCGTAGAGTGAATGAGCCCATGCGGTCGAGGTGTCCACGGTATAAGAGCCCATACGGGCAAGGCTCAAGTACAACGCAGTGGCGAGCGCAATGCCGCTGCGCGAGAACCATTGAGCAAGTCCCGCGATGAGTGCGATGAAGATCGCGCCCTCGCTGACGCCGAAGATGAAGCGGCCCGCCACCATGAGTTCGTACGGACTGCCCACCGCGGTGAGCGCCGCGCCCAGCACGCCGATGGCCGCCGCCCAGAGCGCGACACGCGCGGGTCCGTAACGGTCGATCAGCAGACCGTTGATGAGCGCCAAAGCGACATTGGGAATGCTGATCACTCCGTTCAGCATGCCGAGCTGCGATTGGCCAAATCCGCGCTGCCGTTGCAGAAGGTCGGCAATCGGGCCGATGACATCGTCCTCGTAGTAGCTGCTGGATACGGCGATTGCCGCCAGCGCCAGCATCCACCAGCGCAGCGGCGATTCGCCGTTGCGCCAGTGCGCGTCGGACTCCGTAGCGCCGCGGGTCACCGGAAGCGGGCGCCCTGGCGCGCCAGTTCCTGCTGCACCGCGCCGATGTTCAATCGATCGAGAGCTTCGTCACGCTGCAGCGAAACGGCGGCCGCCACTCCCGCGCCCTGACCGCTTACCGCGCAGCACATCATGTTGCGGGCCGAGGCATGCGATATCTTGTCGCCGCCGATGCAGCGTCCCGCCACCAGCAGATTGCCGACGCCCTTCGGCACCAGGGCTCGATACGGCACGTGCCAATAGCGCCCGGTGGTCGGCAGGATCAAAATGCCGTAGCCGTCGATGAACTCCGGAAAAATGCCGATGGCGTCCTCGAAACGGGCTTGTTCGCGTACATCGGTACCGGTGAGATTATAAAGTGCGTCGATCTTACGGGTGTCGCGGACGCCGAGCGTCATGCCGAAGTTGCGCAATTTGGCGTGCTCGCAGCCCGGCATGTAGCCGCGCAGGGCTTCGAGTGCATAGATCGCCTCGCGCCTGCCGCGGATCTCTCCGGTGGTCAGGTCATTCGGGTCGGTGCCGTCGATTTCCGGCACATGCACCAGGTTCAAATACGTCAGGTCACCTTGATCCGTGACCGTGCCCCAGGTACCCGCAATGGTTTTCAGACTCGCCGGAATGATGCCGGCCTCGAGCGCTTTCTGGAATGGTTTGCGCAGGAAGGGTGAGAACAGCTGGTCTTCCTTGCCCGTGGTTTCGTAGTCCCATTCGCCGTTGCCCGACCAGTCGGCGTAGGTCTGCGGGTCGGCTTTCACGGCATCGATGAATTCCTTTTTGTTGACGCCGCTCATGGAAAACATGACCGACACGGCCATCATTTCCTGCCTCGGGGATTTGCGCACGGGGGCGCCCGCGCGCGTCGCAATGTCCGCATCCCCCGTCGCATCGATCACACGCTTGGCGAGGATGGCTTCGCGGCCCGCCTTGCTCTCGGTGATGACGCCGCGGATGGCGCCCCCCTCGAGGATGGGCGCCACGCCGAGGCGATGCAGCAGGGGGGTGACACCGGCCTCCTGCACCAGAGTGTCGGCGACCCACTTGAACATCTCGGCGTCGAGCGCATGGCTCAACGACTGCGGCTCGGGCATGGCCGCACCCATGGCCTTGGCGCGCGCCTCGAACTCGATGCCGATGCCTTCGCAGTCCACGGTGTGCTCATGCCTATACCAGGCAAAGCCTTCGACGCCCACCTGGGTGATATTGCCGCCAAAGCAGCCGTTGCGGTCGATGAGCGCGGTGCGGGCGCCGGCGCGAGCCGCGCCCAGCGCCGCGGCGAGGCCGCCGGGACCGCTGCCGACCACGAGCACATCGGTTTCAAGGATCACATCGACCGAGCGGGCGGCTTCAAGAATCTGATTCATACGGACTAGCCCTGATGATGGGGAAACACGCTAGCGGCGCCGGATCAGGAGAGTACTTGAATGGCGGGTCGCTGTTAAGTCATAGTACTGTCATAAATATGTCATCTGCGATGCGTAGAAACTACGCAGCGGGGACTTGGCGGGCCGGATAGATGGAGGCTCGACCGTACTGGGATGTCAATCTGCCGTTCGGAACATTTCGTGCGTAACGAGGCTCGCTCGTTGCGTTCTCGCATGCGCGTTGTATTGAGTTTAGGGAGAGAAATTTGAATACTAATCAGAAGCTTGCCTGTGCAATTTCGGCAATTTTGAGCGGCTACAGCGGGGTGTCCCAGGCGGCGGCCGCGGCCGATACCGAAGCTACCGGCGGTATCGAGGAAATCGTCGTCACCGCGCAACGGCGCAATGAATCGATCCAAGACGTCCCCGTCACCATCCAGGCGATCACCGGCGAGCAACTCGCTCAGTTGAACGTGACGACCTTCGACGACGTTCTCAAGTACCTGCCGAACGTCACCTTCAGCTCCAACGGCCCAGGCCAGGGCAATATCTACATGCGCGGCCTCTCCGCCGGCTTTGCCGGCAACCAATCGAGCGCCGCGATCAATCCGTTCCCGAACGTCGCGACTTACCTCGACGATCAATCGATGGCGTTCCCGGCGCGCAATGTCGACGTCTATATGGCGGACATGGAGCGCATCGAGGTGCTCGAGGGTCCGCAGGGCACGCTGTTCGGGGGCGGCGCCGAGGCGGGCGCGATCCGCTACATCACGAACAAGCCCAAGCTCAATGTCACGGAGGGCAATGCCGAGGCCTCCTACGGCACGACCGCGCATGGCGATCCCAACACCGCGATCACCGCGGTGCTCAATCTGCCGCTGATCCCGGACACGCTGGCCGTGCGTGCCGTCATCTACAACGATCGCCGCGGCGGCTACATCGACAACGTGCCGAGCAAGTTCACGCGCTTTCCGACGGATCCCGGCACGATTTCCTATCATCTTCCGTACCCGGCGGATGCGGCCACGGCCAACAACTACTCGTTCGCTTCGAGGGCGCAGAACCCGGTGACCTACCAAGGCATCCGGGCCTCGGCGCTGTGGCAGATCAACAGCGACTGGAATGTGCTGATTCAGCAGAGCTACCAGTACATGGATGCGGAGGGTATGGGTGCGCAGTACCCGCTCGGTTCGCAGGAGACACCGCTCGGCGCCTGGCAGGAGACTTCGTTCTCGCCGGCCTACGACAAGGACAAGTGGGAGAATACGTCCTGGACCGTCAACGGCAAGCTCGGCGACCTCAAGCTGGTCTACACCGGCGGCTACCTCGACCGCACCATCGACAATGCGATGGATTACACGAACTATGCGCGCTCGGCGGGCGGGTTCTACTACACCTGCGCCGGCGGCGGCGCCCCCATCGGCAACGGAGTGGGACCGCTCAAGTGCTACTCGCCGGTCTCGTCCTGGCTGGACCACGTCGAAACCACGCACCAGAGCCATGAGCTGCGGCTCAGCACGCCGGACGATTGGCGGCTGCGGGGCCTCATCGGTGCGTTCTGGGAGGATTTCGACATCAAGGACGACATGAATTTCCTGTACAAGTCGATCCCGTCCTGTACTCCGGCGAACTTGCTGCTCTATCCAGGCGGGAACTCAGGTGTGTGTCGGCAACGTGATTCCGGCTCCCGGATTCGCTGCGGTCGATCCAACCCAGCGCAACGACAATGTCGCGTTCGGCGAGGATCTCGAGCGCGGCTACAAGCAAACGGCGTTCTTCACCTCGATCGACTTTGACCTGATCCCGAAAGTCCTGACGCTGACCGGCGGGACGCGCTATTACCACTATAAGGAGACCATGCACGGCTCGCAGTACTCCACGAGCCCGGGCTGCGCGGGGATCCCGAACGGCACCTGCGTGGGCGGAAAGCTCACCGATGCGACGCACGATGCGACCTACAGCGGCTTCAAGAGCCGCGGCAACCTGACCTGGCACGTCACCCAGGATGCGATGGTCTATTACACGTTCTCGCAGGGCTTTCGCCCGGGCGCCGGCAACCGCAAGAACAGCGCCGAGGTCAAGATCGACGTGGATCCGGTCACGGGATTGCCGACGGTCGGCCCGGATGCGAACCCGAACCTCGTCAAGCAGTACAACAAGCCCTATACGTATCCGCCGGACACGCTGACCAACAACGAGATCGGCTGGAAGACGGAGTGGCTGGACCATCGGCTGCAGATCAATGGCTCGGCCTACATCATGGACTGGAAGAACGTCCAGACGCTGATCTACAACCCACCCATCTTTGGCAACACGACATTCGGCGTCGAGGGACCCGACTATCGGATCAAGGGCGCCGAGCTGCAGATCGTCGCGCGGGTCACCGAGGGACTGACGGTGCAGGGTTCGATTTCGCACAACAATGCGTCGGAAACCAACTCGCCCTGCATCAAGTCGTCGAACCCGGGCAACCCGACGCCCATCGGCAACTGCATCACGCAGGTCTGGTCGCCCAGCTTGAGCGAGAACGTGCCGCTGCAGAATCCACTCGGTACCGTCGGCGCCAATCCGGCCTTTTCGCCGACCATCGAGTACAACCTGCGCGCGCGCTACGACTGGCAAATGAACGACTACAAGATGTTCTTCGGGGTCGGCGCGGAGCATGTCGGCGATATGCAGAACGAGCCGAGCAGCTTCCAGTCCGGCGCAGGCGCGCTCGTGCCGACGACGACGTGGCTGCGATACGACCAGCCGGCCTACACGACCTATGACGCGGCCTTCGGCGTGGCGAAGGACCAGTGGCATGTCGAGGCTTACGGCACGAACCTCGGCAACTCGGACGCGAGCCTGTTCACCTCGTCCGCGCAGTTCATCAAGTCGGAGGTGCCGCTGCGGCCGCGGGTGCTCGGCATCAAGGTCGGATTCAAGTTCTAAGGGTAGGCCTCGCCCGTCGCTGCGGCGGGTCCGTGCGGTTGCGGTAGAATGGGGACGCCCATGACCGCCACCGCAACTGCCCATGCGACCTCGACCGTGGAGTCGGAGGTCGCGCGCATCCGCGCGCTCGTCAAGGAGCGGCGTTTCGCCGAGGGCGTGGCGGCCGCGGCCGCCCTGCTTTGCCAAGTCCCCGAAAACCGCGACGTCCTCTATCTGCTCGCGCTCGGCCAACGTCAGCTCACCCGGACCGCGGACGCGCTCGCGACGCTCGATCAACTCGAGCGGTTCCATCCCGGCTATAGCCGTCTGTACCAGGAGCGCGGCCATTGCTACGTGGCGATGAAGGACGCGCCGCAGGCCATCCAGGCATTCCTGCGGGCCGTCACGATCAACCCCGCACTGCCGGCGAGCTGGGGCATGCTGGAAGGCCTTTATCGGATGTGCGGCGACGCCGATAACGCAGGTACTGCCGCCGCCCACGTCGTGAAACTAAAAACGCTGCCGCAGGAAGTCATCACGGCGACCGGGCTGTTCAGCGACGGCGACCTGGCGGCGGCGGAGAAAATGATCCGCGCGTTCCTGCTTGCCCACGGCGATCACATCGAGGCGATGCGCCTGCTGGCGCGGATCGGTGCAGCCCTCGAGGTGTTCGACGATGCGGAGCTGCTGCTCGAGGCCGTGCTGGAACGCGTTCCCGACTACTCCGCCGCCCGCTACGACTACGCTTCGGTGCTGCTCGGGCGGCACAAGCACAGCCAGGCGCTGATCGAACTCGACAAGTTGTTGGGCGTAGAGCCGGCGAACCGCCAGTACAGGACCCTGCAGGCAACCGCCGTGGTGGGCCTCGGCGACCATGCCCGCGCGATCACCCTGTATGAGGATTTGTTGCGCGATGCGCCGCCCCGATCGCCCCATGCCGCCGAACTGCACCTGTCGATCGCGCATTCACTGAAGACGCTGGGACGTCAGCCCGATGCGATCGGTGAGTACCGGGCGGCGACGCGGGAGCGTGCGGATTTTGGGGACGCGTACTGGAGCCTCGCCAATCTCAAGACCTACCGCTTCATGGACGCAGAGCTTGAGTCGATGCGCACTGCGGAGGCTGCACCCGCGACCGGCCTGGTCGACCGCTATCACCTCTGTTTCGCGCTCGGCAAGGCCTACGAGGATCGCGGTGACTACGCTGAGTCGTGGTGCTACTACGAACGCGGCAATGCGTTGAAGCGCGCCGAGAGCCGCTACCGTCCGGAAGTGATCGAGCTCAATACGGCGAACCAGAAGTCGGTCTGCACCCGGAAATTCTTCGAGCAGCGCCTAGGGTATGGCGTCGCAAGCACGGCGCCGATCTTCGTGGTCGGACTGCCGCGTTCGGGTTCGACGCTGATCGAGCAGATCCTGGCCTCGCACTCCGCGGTGGAGGGCACGCAGGAGCTCGCCGACATCCCGCGCTACGTGCTCGAATTGCAGGGCCGCGAGCGGGATTTCGAGTCGCCGCGCTATCCGGCCGTGCTCACGCAGCTTCCCATGGCGGAATCCGTGCGCTTCGCCGAAAGGTATCTGCACGACACCCGCGTCTATCGGACCGGCAAGCCGCGGTTCATCGACAAGATGCCGAATAATTTCCGGCACATCGGCTTCATGCACCTGCTGTTCCCCAACGCGAAGATCATCGACGCGCGCCGCGAGCCGATGGCCTGCTGCTTCGGGAACCTCAAGCAACTGTTCGCGCGCGGACAGGAATTCACTTACAGCATCGAAGATATCGCCCGCTACTACCGCACCTACCTCGAGCTCATGGAGCATTGGGACGCCGCGCTGCCGGGCAGGGTGCTGCGTGTCCCTCACGAGGACGTGGTCGACGACCTGGAGCGCAGTGTCCGGCTCATTCTCGACTTCTGCGAGCTGCCCTTCGAGCCGGCCTGCGTCGAATTCCACCGCACCGAACGCAGCATCCGTAGCGCGAGCTCGGAGCAGGTGCGCCAGCCCATCTTCCGCGAAGGCCTCGACCAGTGGCGCAACTTCGAGACCTGGCTCGGCCCGCTGCGCGAAGCGCTCGGCGACGCACCCGTGCGCTATCGCCGCTAGATGCCCCCCGGACGCAACGAGCCTTGCTCCTGCGGCAGCGGCCGCAAGTACAAGCACTGCTGCGGTAAAGCGTCGACCGACAGGGCTGCCCCGCCGGACGATGCTCAGAAGCACTATCTGCGCGGCCAGGCGCTCGAGAGCCAAGGCCTGCTCGAGCGGGCAGTCGAGAGCTTCGAGCGCGCGACCGCTGTCAATCCCGAACTCGCCGACGCGCACAACGATTTGGGTGAAGTGCTGCTGCGGCTGGGACGGACGGACGCCGCGATCGCGAGCTGTCAGCGGGCACTCGCGCTGCGGCCGCGCTTTGCCGCGGCCCTCGGCAATCTCGCCAACGCCGAACGCGCTCGCGGCGCGCTCGCCGCGGCGATCGCGGGGTACCGGCTCGTGATTGCGCTCGAGCCGGGACTCGCCGAGGCTCACCGCAACTTGGGCAGCGCACTTCTCGAGACCGGGGACAGGGAGGCGGCGATCGCGAGCTTGCGCAGGGCGATTGAGCTGCGCCCCGAATTTGGCAAAGCCGTCACGCAGCTGGCGCGCGCGCTGAGCGCTGCGGGCCGCGCAGCGGAGGCCGATCCCCCATTACGAGCGGCTGTTGGCGCGCGATCGGCGCGCCGAAAGCCTCGACGAGTATGCGGCTCTGCTGGCAGGGCTCGGGCGCTATGAGGCGTCGGCGAACTGCTTATCGCGAGCTGCTCGAACGCACGCCGCGCGATGCGCGGCTGCACGCCAACCTGGGTCACGTGCTGCATTGCCTCGGGGACTTTCGCGCCGCGATCGAGCACTGCCGGCGGGCGATCGAGCTCGGGCCGCGGTTGCCGGAAGGGCACCTCCACCTCGGCAATTCGCTGCTTGCGCTGAATGCCTTGTATGAGGCCGACGCTGCCTACTGTGCCGGACTCGAGATCGCCCCTGACCATGCCGCTCTTCACAGCGCGCATGCCATGGCCGAACGGGCCCTCGGGCGGCTCGCGGCTGCGGAAGCGAGCGCGCGGCGGGCGCTCGCGCTCCGTACCGGACGCTGCCGACACGCTCGCGCTGCTCGGCAGCCTCGCCATCGACCATGGTCGGTTCGACGAGGCCGAAGAATATGCTGCGCAAAGCGTTGGCCATCGACCCGGAGCTGCCGGAGGCGCTTACCAGCCTCGCGGCCGTGCGCAAGATGGGCCCGGCGGACGTGCCGTGGCGCGACGCCGCGGAACGCGTGCTGGCACGCGGTCTCCCCGTCGCACACGCCATCAACCTGCACCATGCCCTCGGCAAGTACTACGATGACGTCGACGACCGTGATGCGGCTTTCCAGCATCATCTGCGGGGAAACGAGCTGGCCCGTGCCAGCCGACCGGGCTACGACCGTGTCGAGATGACGCAGCGGGTTACGCGCACTCTCGCGGCCTTCGATCGAAATGTCCTCGCCGCCCTGCGGTCCGGCGGGCTCGGCTCCGAACGCCCGGTATTCGTCGTCGGCATGCCGCGGTCGGGCACGAGCCTGACCGAACAGATCCTCGCCTCGCATCCGGAGGTCCATGGCGCGGGCGAGCTGCTCTACTGGATCTTTGCGGCGGACGCGGAGCGCGCGGCCCCCGCAGAGACGCGCGCTGCGACGATAGCCGAGCTCGGCCGTGCCTATTTGGAAGGGCTCGCGGCGCAGGCACCCGCAGCCTCTCGCGTCGTCGACAAGCTGCCTGTCAACTTCAGAAACATCGGCCTCATTCACGCGGCGCTGCCGGGTACCCGGTTCATTCATCTCAACGAAATGCGCTCGATACCTGTCTGTCGATCTACTTCCAGGGGTTCTCCGCCGCGCACCCCTACGCAACCGACTTCGGCGACCTCGCGCACTACTACCACGAGTACCGGCGCCTGGTGGCCCACTGGCGCGCCGTGCTGCCGCCGCAGACGCTGCTCGACGTGCGGTATGAGGATCTTGTCGACGATCCTGAAGGCTGGAGCCGCCGCATGCTCGCGCATATCGGGCTGCCGTGGGATCCGCGCTGCCTCGAGTTCCATCGCACCCATCGGCCGGTTCTGACCGCGAGCAACTGGCAGGTACGCCAGCCCATCAGCAAGGGCTCAGTCGATCGGTGGCGACGCTACGAGCGCTTCATCGGGCCGCTGCGCGAGGCGCTCGGCGACGATGCACTGGTTTCGCTGCCGTGACCAGGGCAGGGAGCGCGTCGCGCGAGTTTGATCTTGCGATCGTGGGCGCGGGCATCCTCGGATTGTCCTGCGCGCTGGCTGCGGCCAGACGTGGGCTCAAAGTGGTCGTCATCGAGCGCGATGCGCGCGCCCGCGGCGCCTCGGTGCGCAACTTCGGCTTGGTCACGATCACGGGACAGGATCGCGAAGGAGTGTGGCCGCGAGCCCGCCGATCGCGGGAGGTGTGGCAGGAGGTGGCAGCGCAGGCAAACATACCCATCGTAAACCACGGCCTCTGGGTCGCCGCGCGGCGAGCGGAATCCGCAGCCGTGCTGGAGACGTTTCTGCGCACCGACATGGCAGAAGGCTGCCGGCTTCTGACACCCTCGGAGGCGCAGCGGCGCTGTCCGAATTTGCAAACCTCCGGCGTGCACGCGGTGCTGTTGAGCCCGCACGAACTGCGCTTTGAATCTCGCGACGCGATTCCGGCGCTCAGCGATTGGCTGGCCCGGGAGCAGGGCGTCACTTTTTGCTGGGAAACGGCCGTGCACGCGGCCGATCCACCCACACTCGAAACATCGCGCGGACCGGTATCGGCCGCGGCGGCGGTGGTCTGCCCCGGCGATGACCTCGTGACGCTCTTCCCCGAGCGACTGGCGGCTGCCGGCGTCGGCCGTTGCACGCTGCAGATGCTGCGGCTCGAAAGCCCGGGATTCGCGTTGCCCGGGACGGTGATGTCGGACTTAAGCCTGGTGCGTTACGGCGGCTTCGCAAGCCTGCCGGAGGCCGGCGCGCTGCGCATGCGCCTGGAAGCCGAGCAGGGAGAGCACCTTGCGCACGGCATCCATCTCATCATTGCGCAGGGGTCGGACGGAAGCCTGGTGGTGGGCGATAGCCATCACTATGGCGCCGGACCATTCGCCGACGAGCGAATCTATGGTTTTCTGCTGGACGAGTACCGAGCCGTCATCGGGAGTCCGCCGCCGCCCGTTCGCGAACGCTGGATGGGGACCTACGCGGTGGCCAAGGATCGTGTCGTGCTCATCGACGCACCGTCGCCCAGGGTTCGGCTGGTCTTGGTTACGAGCGGCATCGGTGCCTCGACAGGATTTGCCATTGGCGAGGAGGTCATCGTCGACTTGTTTGGGTGACAGGCGGTTGTCAGCTGAAAATTGTCAACAATCTGCAATCATGATAGCTTGGGGGACATGGTACAAGCCGCCGTTCCCTCCGTGCTCCAGCTCGTGCAATCTAACTCGCTGCCGGGGCTCGTGCAGGCTGAGATCGAACAGCTGATCCTGAGCGGAGAACTCGCCGTCGGCCGGCGCATCAACGAGAGCGATCTTGCGCTGCGCTTCGGGATGAGCCGCGGTCCGATACGTGAGGCGTTGCGCGCCCTCGAGGAGTCCCGCCTGGTGCGCTCGGAGAAGAATCGCGGAGTCTTCGTCCGGGAAGTATCGGTGGCCGAAGCGGACGAGATCTATGACGTCCGCGAAGCGCTCGACCAATTGATCGGGCAGCGCGTCGCCGAGCGTGCCACGCCCGAACAGCTGCGCGCCATGCAGGCGGTCGTCGCCGAGATGGACGCAGCGACCGGCGCGCACGACATCAAGTGCTACCACGCGCTGAATTTGAAGTTTCACGACATGCTCGTAGACTTTGCGGGCAATGCCCGCCTGACCGAAACTTATCGGCTTCTGACCAAAGGGCTGCTGCTGTTCCGGCTGCGCGGTCTGCAGGACGGCGGCGGATTTGCGGTATCCAACACGGAGCACAAGGCGGTGGTCGAAGCCATCGGGGCGCGTGACTCGGCCCGCGCCGGGCGCTTGCTGCGCCGGCACGCGGTGGAGAGCCGTGCCCGTATGCACAAAGCGGCGGCGCGCACGGAGTAAATCATTTTGCAATCAGACATCACTGTAAACGGCCGGACGTACCGCTGGATGGACCGTCCGCTGGTCGTCGTCTGCGTCGACGGCTGCCAGTTCGAGTACATCACCGCGGCGGTGGCGGCCGGAGCCGCGCCATTCCTCGGCAGACTGCTGGCGGGCGCGGGGACCCGCTTCATCGCCGACTGCGTCATGCCGAGCTTCACCAATCCCAACAATCTGTCGATCGTGACCGGCGTGCCGCCCGCGGTGCATGGGATATGCGGCAACTACTTCTTCGATCCGGAGAGCGGCGAGGAAGTGATGATGAATGACCCGCGCTTTCTTCGCGTCGGCACCATTCTCGCGGCGTTTTCGGCGGCCGGAGCCAAAGTCGCCGTGATCACGGCGAAGGATAAGCTGCGCAAACTGCTGGGCTCCGGGATGAAGGGCATCTGCTTTTCATCGGAACGGGCCGATCAGGTGACGTTGGCCGAAAACGGCATCGACAATGTGCTCGACCGCGTCGGTATGCCCGTCCCCTCCGTGTACAGCGCGGCGCTTTCGGAATTCGTCTTCGTCGCGGGCGTGAAGCTGATGGAGCGGGAGCGGCCGGACCTCATGTACTTGTCCACCACCGATTACATCCAGCACAAGGCCGCGCCCGGCACGCCGCTCGCCAACGACTTCTACGCGATGATGGACCGGAATCTCGCGCGGCTGGACGAACTGGGGGCCACCATCGTCGTGACCGCCGATCATGGCATGAACGCCAAACACGGCGCGGATGGTCGGCCCAACGTGATTTATTTGCAGGACACGCTCGATGCATGGCTGGGGCCGCACCAGGCGCGGGTAATTCTGCCCATCACCGATCCGTACGTGGTGCACCACGGGGCGCTCGGCTCCTTCGCCCTCGTGTACCTGACGGCATTGGACCAGCAGCCTGCAATTGCCGATCGGATCGCGGCGCTGCCCGGAATCGAAACGGTGCTGGCGCGCGCTGCAGCCGCGGCACGGTTCGAATTGCCATCCGACCGGATCGGCGACCTCATCGTCGTGTCGCGGCTCGACACCGTGATCGGGACCAGCCGCGATCGGCACGACCTATCCGGGCTCGATGTTCCGTTGCGCTCGCACGGCGGAACGTCCGAGCAGAAGGTGCCGCTGCTCATCAATCGCGGCGTGACCCAAACGCCCGCTGCGCACCGTTGGCGCAACTTCGACGCGTTCGATCTCGGCCTCAACCTCGCCGCGCGCACCGCCTGACCGATGAGCGCCGGCGCCGCCACTTCACAATCACATCAGCCGCTGCGCGAATCGCTGCGCATCGCCGGCGAGAAAGTATCCCGCGACCGCGTCATCGAGATTCATCACCCTTACAGCGGGGCACTGGTGGGCACGGTTCCCAAGGCCACCGCGGACGATGTCAAACGCGCGCTCAAGATCGGGCGCAGCTTCACGTCCAAGCTCACACGCCATGAGCGCTACAAGATCCTCATGCAGGCGGGTGCCATCATTGCATCGCGCCGCGATGATCTCGCGCGCTTGATCACGCTCGAGTCGGGATTGTGTCTGAAGGACTCGCAATACGAGGTCGGCCGCGCCTCGGATGTTTTACTGTTCGCCGCCAATCAGGCGCTGGTCGACGACGGCGAGGTGTTCTCGTGCGATCTTACGGCGCATGGCAAGCGCCGCAAGGTCTACACGCTGCGCGAGCCGCTGCTCGGCGTGATCACGGCGATCACGCCGTTCAACCATCCGCTGAACCAGGTGATCCACAAGGTGGCCCCCGCGGTGGCGACCAACAACCGCGTCGTGCTCAAGCCGAGCGAGAAGACCCCGCTCACCGCGCTTGCGTTGGCGGATGTCCTCTATGAGGCGGGTCTGCCGCCGGCGATGCTGTCGGTGCTCACCGGCGACCCGGCCGAGATCGCCGATGACCTCTTGACGAGCGGCGATGTTGACCTGGTCACCTTCACCGGAGGCGTATCGGTCGGCAAGCACATTGCCGCCAAAGCCGTTTACAAGCGTCAGGTGCTGGAACTGGGCGGGAACGATCCAATCATCGTGCTCGAGGACGCGGACCTCGAGGAGGCCGCCACGCTGGCGGCGAGCGGGTCGTACAAGAATTCCGGCCAGCGCTGCACCGCCGTGAAGCGCATCTTGGTTCAGGCGAGCATTGCCGACCGCTTCGTCGAACTGCTGGTCGAGAAGACGCGGGCCGTCAAGTACGGCGACCCGTTCGATCCCACCATGGACATGGGCACCGTGATCGACGAGGCCTCGGCGCGCCGCTTCGAGGCGGTCGTGAACCAAGCCGTGGCGGAGGGCGCCCGGCTGCTAATCGGCAATGTCCGCCGCGGGGCCTTGTACTCGCCAACCGTGCTCGACGGGGTAACGCCTGAGATGTCGGTCGTGCGGCACGAGACCTTCGGTCCGGTCTCGCCGGTGATCCGCTTCAACACCGTGGACGAGGCGATCGGCATTGCGAACGGAACCGCCTACGGACTGTCATCATCGCTGTGTACCAACCGCATCGACCTCATCACCCGCTTCGTCCAGGAGCTGCAGGTCGGCAGCGTGAACGTGCGGGAAGTCCCGGGCTACCGTCTGGAGATGACGCCGTTCGGCGGCATCAAGGACTCCGGGCTGGGCTATAAGGAAGGCGTACTGGAAGCCATGAAGAGTTTCTGCAACACGAAGACTTATTCCCTGCCCTGGTAAACGCGAACGCACATGGGCAGTACCGTCATTCTTGACCTCATGGGGGGAGTCGCGCTGCTCCTCTGGGGCCTGCACATGGTCCACAGCGGGGTGGTGCGCGCTTTCGGCGCCGATCTGCGGCGTCTGTTGGGACTCGCGCTCAAGGGTAGGTTTCGCGCATTTCTAGCGGGCGCTTTCGTCACGGCTCTGCTTCAGAGCAGCACGGCGACGGGATTGATGGTCGCGTCCTTCGTGACCAGCGGCACCTTGGATCTTGCTCCCGCGCTCGCCGTGATGCTCGGCGCCAATGTGGGCACCACGCTCGTCGTCCAGATTCTTTCTTTCAACATTGCCGTCGTCACGCCCGTCCTTTTATTGGCAGGGGTGATCGCATTCAAACGCGGCGCGAGGACCCGTACGCGCGATCTGGGCCGCGTGGTCATCGGAATCGGCCTGATGCTGCTGGCGCTGCACATCTTTCTCGATGCATTGGTCACGACCGAGAGCGCGGCAGTCTCACGCGCGTTGCTGGGCGCGATCGCCGGTCAGCCGCTGCTGTGTTTGCTTATCGCCGCCGCCATTACCTGGGTCGCGCACTCGAGCGTGGCCGTGGTGCTCGTCGTGATGTCCCTTGGCGCGGCCCACCTCGTTCCCCCGACTGCCGTGCTCGCCATGGTGCTCGGGGCGAATCTCGGCAGCGCCCTCAATCCGCTGATCGAGACCAGTCAGCCGGGGAATCTCGCGAGCCGGCGCCTGCCGATCGGCAATCTCCTGACCCGCGTGGTCGGTTGCGCGCTGGTGCTGCCGTTTTTGATACCGATCACGGACCTGCTGCAGCGCTACGAGCCGAACCCCGCGCGTCTCGCCGCCGATTTTCACACGGCCTTCAACGTGCTGCTCGCGCTCATGTTCATCGGCCCGCTGGATTTCATCGCCACCCGGCTCACGCGCTGGCTCCCCGAGCAGCCGAAGAGCGCCGACCCCGGTACCCCCGTATATCTCGACTCTTCCGCCACCGGCGCTCCCGCCGTGGCACTGGTCTGCGCGGCGCGCGAAGTCCTGCGGATGGGCGATGTGGTTGAAACGATGCTGCGCCAGGCCATGACGGCGCTGCTTGAACAACGATCGCAAGCTCGTCGCCGAGATCAGCCGGATGGACGACGCCGTCGACAGCCTCAATGAAGCGGTCAAGTTGTACGTCACGCGCATGACGCGCGACAGCCTGGATGACCGCGACGGCTATCGCGCAATGGAGATCATCTCATTCTCGATCAATCTGGAGCACGTCGGCGACATCATCGACAAGAATCTGATGGACCTTGCGTCGAAGAAGATCCGGCGCGGCATCACCTTCTCGAAGGAAGGGGAAGCCGATCTGGTGGAGTTTCACCAGCAAGTCGTCGACAGCCTGAGGCTCTCGGTCGGAATTTTCATGTCGGGCGACATCGAGGTCGCACGCCAGCTCGATAGCTGCAAAAGCGCAGCTGCGCGAGCGAGAATTCGCGCTCGCCGAGCGCTATCTGTCGCGCCTGCGCGAAGGGACGCCGGATACGATCGAGTCGTACTCGCTCGATTTGGACATCTTGCGCGATCTGAAGCGGGTTCATTCGCATCTTTGTTCGGCCGCGTATCCCGTCCTCGAGCGCGCGGGCGCGCTGCAGCGCAGCCGTCTCAAGGACCCTGTATTTGGCAGGCGCAAGGCGCCGGCAAAGCGCTTGCCGAGCAAACCCGTAGGAACGCCATGACCGACCCGATACTGCTGACGCCCGGCCCACTGACGACCTCGGCGCAAACCAGGTCTGCGATGCTCACGGACTGGGGTTCGTGGGACAGCGCCTTCAATGAATTGACCGCCTCGG
Source organism: uncultured Gammaproteobacteria bacterium (assembly GCA_963818075.1). Lineage (GTDB taxonomy): Bacteria > Pseudomonadota > Gammaproteobacteria > Steroidobacterales > Steroidobacteraceae > Bog-1198. The sequence continues at coordinate 807,683 of CAWFQX010000004.1, forward strand.
TATGCCGCGACCTGGTTGCCATCGTCGATGCGCAAGCCGAACACGTTTGCGTGCCGCTGCAGGGGAGCGGGACGTTCGCGGTCGAAGCAGCGCTCGGCACGCTCGTGCCAAGGGGCGGCAAGGTACTGGTGCCGGACAACGGCAGCTATTGCAAACGCATCGTGCGGATCCTGGGGTATCTGGGCCGCGAGGCGATCGTGCTGCCGCACGGCGAACAGGAACCGGCAGATCCGATGCGAATCGACGCCGCCCTCGGCGCGGATCCGGCGATCACGCACGTCGCGCAAGTGCACTGCGAAACCGGCACGGGGATCTTGAATCCGCTGGCCGAGATCGCCGGCGATCGTTGCAAAGCGCGGGCGCGGCTTGATCGTGGATGCGATGAGTTCCTACGGGGCCATCCCCATCGATGCCCGAACCCTGCGCTTCGACGCTCTCATCGCGGCGTCGGGCAAATGCCTCGAGGGCGTGCCGGGCATGGGTTTCGTCATCGCGCGGCGGACGGTGCTGGAGCGCTCCGCCGGCAACAGCGGTTCACTCGTCATGGACTTGCTCGACCAGTGGCAGTACATGCAGAAGACGGGGCAGTGGCGCTTTACGCCGCCCACCCACGTCGTCGCCGCGTTGCGTGCGGCGATCGATCAGTATCAGGCGCAGGGCGGATTGGCGGCTCGGCTGGCGCGCTACACCGAGAATTGCGCGGCGCTCGTGTCCGGCATGCGGGCGCTGGGCTTCAGGACTTTCCTGCCGGACGCCCTGCAGGCGCCCATCATCGTGACGTTCCACTCCCCACCCGATCCCAAGTATGACTTCGCGGAGTTCTATCGTCGGGTGCGCGATCGCGGGTTCACCCTATACCCTGGTAAGCTCACGGCCGTCGATACGTTCAGGGTCGGCTGCATCGGCGCGATCGGCGCAGGCAGCTTGCGGCAGGCAGTTGCTGCCGTCGCCGACACCTTGCGCGACATGGGAGTGAATCGGCTGAGCTGAACTCGAGCAAAGGACGTTAACGTGGCAAGGGTACCTCAAGGTGTTGGTCCGCGGTTTCCGCAAGTCGTGGTTCTGGTGGGCGCGACCGGCGATCTCTCCCGCCGCAGATTGCTGCCCGGCATGTTTCATCTCGTCGAGCTCGGGATTCATCCCGGGATGCCGCATCATCGGCGTATCCCTCGATGATCTCGATTCCGATGGCTTTCGCAAATTCGCCCGCGAGGCACTTGCCGAATTCTCCACCCGCAAGGTGGTCGAGGCCGACTGGGATGCCTTTGCGAACAACCTGCACTACATGCCGATGGCGGCCGGCGCCGAAGCGCTGAAGGCAGCCGTAATCGAGGCGGAACAAGCCTTCAACGGCGAGAGCCGCCGGCTCCACTATCTCAGCGTGCCGCCGAATGCGGCACTGTCGGCGGTGCGCCTGCTCGGAGAAGCCGGCTTGGTCGACCGCTCGCGCGATCATCATGGAGAAACCGTTCGGCACCGATCTCGAGAGCGCGGTCGCGTTGAATGCCAGGCTGCACGAGGTCTTCGATGAAGACCAGATCTTCCGCATCGACCACTTCCTCGGCAAGGAGGCGGCGCAGAATATTCTTGCATTCCGCTTCGCCAATGGACTGTTCGAGCCCATCTGGAACCGCAATTTCATCGATCACGTGCAGATCGACGTCCCCGAGAAGCTGAGTCTCGGCAAGCGTTCCGGCTTCTACGAACAGACCGGCGCCTATCGCGACATGGTGGTGACCCACTTGTTCCAGATTCTCGGGTTCATGGCGATGGAGGCGCCGACCTCCCTGGAGCCGGAACCAATCAGCGAGGAAAAGAACAAGGTGTTTCGCAGCATGCTGCCGATCAAGCCCGGCCGATGTCATCCGCGGCCAGTACACGGGGTATCGCACCGAGGAGGGCGTGTCGAGCGACTCGGATACGGAAACCTTCATTGCCTTGAGATGCTTCATCGACAACTGGCGCTGGGCCGGCGTGCCGTTCTATCTGCGCACCGGCAAACGCTGGCGCAGGGGCAGCGAATCATTTCGATCGCATTCAAGGAGCCGCCCAAGAGCATGTTTCCGGCCGGGTCCGGCGTCAGTGCGCAAGGACCGGATCACCTGACGTTCGACCTGGCGGACGCGGCGAAGATGTCGCTGTAGTTTCTACGGCAAGCGGCCCGGACCCGGCATGCGGCTGGACAAGCTGAGCATGCAGTTCGCCATGCACGACACCGGACATATCGGCGATGTGCTCGAAGCGTACGAGCGTTTGATCCTGGATGCCATGCGCGGCGATCACACGCTGTTCACGACCGCGGAGGGAATCGAGCGGCTGTGGGAGGTGTCGACGACCCTCCTGGATTCGCCGCCGCCGGTGCGCTTCTACGACCCGGGATCATGGGGGCCGAACGCAATCCACCAGCTCATCGCACCTCATGCCTGGCGCCTGCCCTTCGAGCGGGTCTGGCGAGATCCCAACACCGTGGGCGCCTGAGCCGACGATTCCCCATGCAGCCCGAATGGCAAGCCATCGTGTCCGGCAACGCGGAGCTGAAGCTGTCCACGGCGGCTCGCGGGGCGCAGCACGGCGCTGCAGATGGATTTCGATTTCAAAGGGGGCGGGGGCTTCGTGGTCGCGCGCCGCGCGCTCAGCCGTCCCATGCCGGAGGAATACGCGGTGACGTTCCGGCTGCGCGGCCGCGGCGCGCCGAATAATCTGGAGCTGAAGCTGGTGGACGCGACCGGCCAGAACGTGTGGCGGCATGTGCACAAGGACCTGCAGCCGCCGGCGCGTTGGAAGCGAATGAGGGTGGACAGCCGCGACATCGAATTTGCCTGGGGGCCGTCGAGCGGCGGGCGCATCTCAGGAGCTCGGCACGCATGGAGTTCGCCATCGTCGCGGGTGAGGGCGGCAAGGGCACCTGTGTGGATTGCCGATGTCGAGATCGAGGATTGCACCCCGCGAGCTCCGCAGGCCGCGCTCGAGCGCATGCCGGATTTCGAGCGCCGGCGCTGCCCGGCCCGGCTGGAAGCCCGCCCGATGATCGCGTCCTGGATCGCGATCGACTCGATGGAGCCGCGCACCATCGGCGGTTTGATCATCGATTGGCCGAGGACCGCGCCGGCGAGCGGCTTTCGCGTGCGCGGCTCGAACAGCGGGTTGCGCTGGAAAACCTTGTACTCCGCCGAGACGGCGGGCGGCAAACGCAGCTACGTGTATCTGCCCGGGCTCAAGACCCGATTTCTGCGCCTGGAAGCTCGATGAGCCGTCGGCGGGGGCCGCACTGCGAGCTGCAGTCCTTCGAGTTCTCGCGTTCCATCCATGCCTTCTGGAACAACGTCGCCGCCGGCGAAGCACGCGGCTGGCATCCGCGCTGGCTGCACAACGAACAGAGCGTATGGACGCCCTTCGGCACCGCCAACGGCATTCACTGCGCGACTCATGAACGAGGATGGCATGGTCGAGGTCGACCAGGGATCGTTCTCGATCGAGCCCATGCTATGGATCAAGGACCGGCTCTACACCTGGGCGGACGTTGAGCTCGCGGCAGGAACTGCTCGAGGATTGGATGCCGGTGCCGTCCGTGATTTGGGGGACGGAAGAGTGGCGTCTGCGCGTACAAGCCGAGGCGACGCCGAGCGGCGTGTCGCGTGTGCGTTATCGGTTCGAGAATCTCGCGGATCGACCACTGTTCGGCCCGCTTGTTCGTGCTGCTGCGGCCGTTTCAAGTCACGCCGCCGTGGCAGAGTTTCCGCAATTTGGGCGGCGTCAGCCCGATCCGGGACCTCGGCATGGCGGGACGGGGCGGTGCGCGTCAACGAGACCACGCTGATCGTGCCCGCGATCGGCGCCGGGACGGTGCGCCCCCTCGGCTTCGGCGCGCTGCGTTTCGACGACGGATTCATGGCGGATTACCTGACATCGGGCGCGCTTCCCGCCGCAGTGCAGGTGCATGATTCCTTCGGCTTCGCCACCGGAGCGCTCGGATTCGAACTGTCGAGCGAGGGGCATCAGACCGCCGAAGTCGTATTGAACTGCATGCCGCTCGCCGCGGCGCCCGCGGCGGCCGAACCAGCATTCGATTGGAGCACCACCCTGGCCGTGACGCAGTGGGCCGGCAATGGCTGGATGACCGATGCCGTGCGCGCGGCGCTCACGGCGACCGCGCATGTTCTGGTGACGCGCTCCGGACCCGCTTTGCAGCCGGGACCGCGCCGCTACACCCGTTCCTGGATTCGCGACGGCGCCATGATGAGCGCGGCACTGCTGCGCATGGGGCACGCGGCGGAAGTGCGCGAGTTCATCCGCTGGTACGCGCCGCATCAGCGCGCCGATGGCTTCGTGCCCTGCTGCGTCGATAGCGAGGGAACCGATTGGCTGGTCGAACACGACAGTCACGGCGAATTGCTGGCATTGATCGCCGACTACCATCGATTCACCGCGGATGACGCCTTCATTGGCGAATCGTGGCCGTACATCGACAAGGCGGCCGGCTGCATCGAACGGCTGTTGGGGGAAGATGGACTGCTGCCGATATCGGTGAGCCACGAGGGCTATCTTGCGCAGCCGGTGCATTCCTATTGGGACGACTTCTGGGCGCTGCGCGGATTGCGCGATGCGGCGGACCTGGCGGGCAAGATGGGGCGCGAGGCGTGCAGCGCAACGCTGGGCGGCGCTTGGCGACGCGGCTCGCGGCTTCGCTGTTCGCGTCGATCGAGGCAACCCGGGCGCAGCGCAAGCTGCGACTTCATTCCGGGCAGCATCGAGTGGGCGGATTTCGATCCCACGGCGACCGCGAATGCGATTTACCTGCTCGATGTGCCCGAGGCGCTCGATCGCGACGGCCGTCGAGCGCACCTTCGACAAGTATCTGGCCGACTGGCGCGGCAAGCGCAGTGGCGCCGTTCCATGGACCGAACTACACGCCATATGAGATTCGCATCATCGGCGCGCTGGTGCGCCTGGGAAGGCGCGACGCGGCGCTGGAGCTGCTGCGCTTCTTTTTGTCGGATCGCCGCCCGCGGCCCTGGAACCAGTGGCCGGAGATCGCGTGGCGGGACCACAAGGCGCCCGCCCACGTCGGCGATCTGCCGCACACCTGGATTGCCGCCGAATACGTGCTCGCCGTGCGCAGCCTCTTCGCCTACGAGCGCGAAGCCGATCGCATCCCTGATCCTGGCGGCGGGCTTGGCGCCCGAATGGATCGAGGGGTCCGGCGTTGAGGTGAGCGCAGATGCCGACGCTCTACGGCCCGTTGAGCTATTCGCTGCGCAGGATGGATGCCGCAACCTTGCGATTCGAGATCGGCGGCGGAATCGCCGCCAAGATGATTCTGCGTCCGCCGCTGCGGCGCGCGCTGCGCAGCGTGATGGTCGATGGCAGCGGCGTGCTCGAGTTTCGACAAGGATTCCGTGACTGCTGCTGCGCACGCCCGCGGAAGTCATCTGCACCACGTTTTGAAAATTTTGCGCATGGGCTGCGCACGGCCGGTGAGTGGTATCCTGCATCCTTAACGCGCGGCAGAGTGCTGAGCCAAGGTGACAGAACGCTCGACGGAAATTTCCGGCACTGCACCCGAGGGTGAGGCCGCTCACTTGGGCTTGGGCGGCAGATCGGCCTCGTGAGCCGCACGATCTTCGGCTCGCCGCGTGGGCAAGAGCGCTCGTACTTGGTGCTGGCGGCCATCATGCTGGTCGTCGCGGCCACCGCCTACGGACAGATTCGCCTCAACCGCTGGAACAAGCCTTTCTACGATGCGCTGTCGCGCCGCGACCTGCGGGACTTTCTCTTCCAGCTCGGCGTCTTCTTCCTGATCGCGGGGTTCCTGCTCACGCTCAACGTGGTGCAGCGATGGCTGGTCGAAACCTTGGAGCTCAAGCTGCGCGAGGGGCTCGTGCTCGGCCTGCTTCACGATTGGATGCTGCCGCGCCGGGCGTTCTGGCTCGCCAATGCGGGAACCATGGGCGTCAATCCGGATCAGCGCATCCACGAAGATGCGCGCAAACTCTGCGAGCTGTCGGCGGATCTCTGGCGTCGGATTGCTGCAGGCGTCGATGTTGTTCCTGACCTTTGCCGGCGTGCTCTGGGGTCTGTCGAACGATTTCATTTTCCGCTTCGGCGACCGCGACTACACGGTTCCCGGCTTCATGGTGTGGGCGGCCATCCTCTATGCGAGCGCGGGCTCGCTTCTGAGCTACTGGGTCGGGCGCGGCCTCATCGGCCGCAACGCCGAGCGCTATGCGCGCGAGGCCGATCTGCGCTTTTCGCTGGTGCGCGTCAACGAGCATGTCGATGACATTTCGTCTGGCGCAGGGCGAGGCGGACGAGAGACGCCGCATCGAGCTGCATCTCGGCAATGTGCTCGCGGCGACGCGCCGCATCGTCATGGGGTCACGCCAATCTCACCTGGGTCACCGCCGGCTTCGGCTGGGTCACGATGGTCGCGCCGATACTCGTCGCCGCGCCTCTGTATTTCAGCGGCAAGGTATCCTTCGGCGGTCTGATGATGGCGGCCGGCGCATTCACCCAGGCGCAGTCCTCGCTGCGCTGGTTCATCGACAATTTCAGCGTCATCGCCGACTGGCGCGCGACGTTGCTGCGAGTCGCGAATTTCCGCCATGCGCTGATCACGACCACGCATGAACCGCAGCGGATTCGAGAGCCGCATCGCCTACAGCGAGGGCGAGCCGGGTGCGATTTCGATCGACGACCTGGAGATCGTCTCCTCCGCCAACGCCGACATGCTCAAGGAAACGAAGGTGGTCGTGAAGACGGGCGAGCGCGTCCTCATTCTGGGCGCGCCGGGAACCGGCAAGACGCAGCTGTTTCGCGCATTGGCGGGATTCTGGCCCTGGGGCCCGGGCAGCATCACGCGGCCCGCGCGGCGAGCAGATATTCTACCTGCCGCGCGGCACGCCCTACATGCCCCGCGGAACCTTGCGCGAAGTGCTCGCATATCCCTTGAAGGCCGAAAGTTTCGACGAGAGCGCCTTCACGCGCGCGCTGTACCGCCTGGGTCTCGAACGCCTCGCGCCGCTGCTCGATACCACTCACCGCTGGGATCGGGAATTGAGTCAGGACGAGCAGCTGTGTCTCGCCTTTGCCCGCATCTTGCTGCAGACGCCGCCCTGGGTGCTCATCGACGGCACGTTCGGCTCGCTCGATGACGACGTGCTCGAACTGGTCATCGACGTGTTCAGCAACGAGCTGCAGCGCACCGGCGTCATCCACATCGGCGGCCCCGCTCGAGGCGCACCCGCTGTTCACCCGCGTCCTGCATCTCATCAAGGCGCGCCGGTCTGCGCCGGTTGCCGCGCCCGCGAAAGAACCTGGAAATAGCGAATGAGAACAACGCCGCCATCGATCCGAGCAAACTGGGTGGTGAGGGGCCTGTTGTGGTGCTTTCTCGCTGCCGGGGCACCCGCCTGGGCGGCCGCGCCGCTGTTCGAATTTCACGCGCCCTGCATCGGCCGACGATCCCGGCGGCCGCCGCGGCCATGCGCGATCTGGCCGAGCGGCTCGTTCCCGTCTATCAGGACCCCGATCCTGACCGCTATCTCGCGAATTTGTCGGCGCTGCAAATGGCGGCGGACAATTATGCCGCCGCGGACGTATCTCGTCAGGCGCTGCGCGACCGCCGGCGGCGCTCGAACGTGCACCGGCCGGTCGGCCGCGGCGTGATCTACGACATTTACGCCTACGCGAAGGCCTTGGAGGCGGAGAATCGGGTGTCGTTCGCCGACGGCTTTACCAGGGCTTTTCACGAAGTGGTTGGGCGCCTCGACGATCACGACGCGTACGCGGTGACCCGCTGGCTGGAGCTTTCTCCCGCCGTATTTCGCGAGGCTTTGCAGAAGGCGCTCGATCAGCAGCGCACCAACGACACGATCGGGCAAGCGGAGGCGGTGGAGCTGATCTGGAAGTATCTTGGCCTTCGATGCCTATCGAAGCTTCGGTCCCTTGGTCGGTACGCTCGAGGCCGAGGAGGATCGCCGCCGCTACACGACCGAGGACGGTGTCCTGATCGACATCGGCCGCGGGGCGAGCATTTCCGCGATGGTGGTGCGTCCGAAGGATTCATCCAAGCCGCTGCCCACGCTGCTCGAGTTCACCATCTACGATTCGAAGAACTACGCCAAGGAGTGCGCAGCCCACGGCTACGCCGGGGTGGTGGCCTACACCCGCGGAAAACACACGAATCCAGAGATCGTGGTGCCGTACCAGCACGACGGCGACGATGCGCGATGCGGTGATCAATTGGATAGCCAAGCAGCCGTGGAGCGACGGGCGGGTGGGGATGTACGGCAACGGCTACAGCGGCTTTACCCCGTGGGCCGCCGCCAGGCGCGCTGCCGTCCGCGCTCAAGGCCATTGCCACGTCGGCTTCCAACGCGCCCGGAATCGATGTTCCCATGGGCGGCAGCATCTTCCAGAACTCCGCGTACCGGTGGTCTTCCTTCGTCACCAACACCAAGGCGGCGGATGAGAAGTCCTACAATGACGATGCGGTGTGGCGCGCGCTCGATCAGAAGTGGTATCGAAGCGGCAGGCGCTACCGCGATTTGGGCCGCCTGTACGGCAAACCCAATCCGATTTTCCTTCGCTGGCTGAATCACCCGAGCTACGACCGGTACTGGCAGGAGATGGTGCCTTACCGCGAGCAATTCGCGCGCATCAATATTCCGGTGCTCACGATAACCGGCTATTACGCGGGCAGCGAGCCGGGCGCTTTGTACTATTTCACCCAGCACCACCAATACAATCCGCACGCCGACCACACGCTGCTCATCGGACCGTACGATGACAGCGTGATGCAGCGCGGCCCCCCGGCGAGGCTGCAGGGCTATGAGCTCGATTCGGCCGCACTCCTCGACCTTCGCGAACTGCGCTATCAGTGGTTCGACCATGTCTTCAAGGGGGCCGTCCATGCCGCCGCTGTTGAAGGACCGCGTCAACTACGAAGTCATGGGGGCGAACGAGTGGCGGCACGCCGCATCGCTCGATGCCATGGCCAAGACGCCGCTGCGATTCTATTTGGACGGCAGCGGTTCGGGCGACACGCATCGGCTCACGCAGCGCAAGAGCGCACATCCGACGGCCATGCCGCAGACGATGAGCTTTACCGATCGCAGCGACGATGCGTGGATGGCGCCGGCTGATTTCACCAGCAGAAACCTGGCAACGCACAACTCCATGATGTTCGTGAGCGAGCCGATGACGAAGCCGACGGAGTTCACCGGTCTGTTCTCCGCCCGGCTGGATTTCACGGTGAACAAGATGGACATGGATCTGAACATCATGCTGTACGAACTGCTGCCGAGCGGCGACTATATCTACCTGTTCAATCCGACTTACGAATTTCGCGCCAGCTATGCACAGGACCGCGTGCATCGTCACCTGCTGAAGGCGGGCGAGCGCCAGGAGCTGGCATTCAAGAGCGAGCGGATGACGAGCCGTCGCCTGCAGCCGGGCAGCCGCCTGGTGCTCATTTTGGGAGTCAACAAGCGACCGGATCGAGAGATCAATTACGGAACGGGGAACGATGTCAGCGAGGAGTCCATCGCCGACGGAGATGTTCCCCTGAAGATGCGGTGGTACAGCGACAGCTATATCGAGATACCGGTCCGCAGATAGCGTTGGGTGCCGGGGTGATCATTCACGCGAGGGGGTTCAAATGAGCGAGGAAGTCATTTTTTATCACAATCCAATGTCGCGCGCGCGCATGGTGCACTGGATGCTGGAGGAAACCGGTGCGCCCTACCGGATCGAGCTGATCAGTTTCGACCAAGGGGACAATAAAAAGCCGGCATTTCTGGCCGTGAACCCCATGGGGAAACTACCGGCCATCGTGCACCGAGGCACGGTCGTCACCGAATGCGGAGCGATCATCACCTATCTCGCGGACGCGTTTCCCGCGGCCAAGCTTGCGCCGGCGTTTGACGATCCCGCGCGCGGGACATACCTGCGGTGGATGTTCTTTGGGCAAGGCTGCATGGACTCCGCGTTGATCGACCGGATGCTGTCGCGGCCGCCGGCGGGCAGGCCGAGCGCGCTCGGCTACGGAAACTACGAAGACGTGGTGACTGCGGTCGAGAAAGCGCTCGATCCGGGTCCGTACATTCTTGGCAACCGCTTCACTGCGGTCGACGTGTACATCGGATCACAACTGGGCTTTGGCATGATGAGGAAGTGCCTGGAGCCGCGGCCGGCATTCCAGAACTACGTCGGTCTGATCTCGCAGCGTCCGGCCTACAAACGCGCCAACGAGCAGAGCGACCAGCTGGCGGCGCGGGTGAGTGCTCAATCCACGATCGCTTGATAGACATAGGCGTGCGATAAGCCGCGCACATCGGGAACGCCGCCGGCTGCGGCCGCGCCCGTGCCCGCGATTTGCTGAATCATGCCGATGACGATCAAATCGTCGGTGGGGTCGATCCAGAACCACGTGCCCGCGGCACCGCCCCAGTAGTACGTGCCCTTGCCGTAGTAGCCGCCGGCGGCAACGGCGTCGGTATACACCGCGAAGTCGAGGCCAAATCCCGCGCCCGGCGATGGGGCGGTCATGTCCGGGGACAGTACGTTGGTGCGCATCAGTTCCACGGTGCGCGGCGAGAGCAGCCGCACGCCGTCCAGTTTGCCCCCGTTCAGCAGCATCTGGCAGAAGCGCAGGTAATCCGCCGCGGTCGATACCAAGCCGCCGCCGCCGGATGAGAGCGCAGGCCGCACTGCGAAATTGTGATTGATGGGGCCGTGCACCACTTGCAGGCGGCCGTCCGCGCCATACTCATAGAACTCGGCCAAGCGCTTGAGCTTGGCGGCCGGGACGAAGAAACCCGTGTCGACCATGTTGAGCGGCTTGAAAATGCGCTGTTCCAGAAACTGCTCGAATGGCATGCCCGAGAGCTTTTGCACGATGTAGCCCTGAACATCCGTGGAGATGCTGTAGTGCCAGTCGCTGCCGGGCTGCGCGTTCAGCGGCAACTTGGCGAGGCGCTTGATGAGCTCGTCCAGCGTGTTGTCGATGTTGAGCAAATCCGCATCGCGCTGTAATTTGTCGACCGGCGTGTTGCTGAAGTATCCGTAAGTGAATCCGCCTGTATGCGACATCAGTTCGCGCATGGTCAGCGCATGAGTCTGCTCCTTCAATACCATATTGCCGCTCGGATCTGTGCCGTACACCTTGAGGTCGGCAAACTCGGGAACATATTTGGCGACCGGATCGTTGAGCTGCCACTTGCCCTCTTCGAACAGCATCATCATGGCGGCGCCGGTGATCGGCTTGCTCATTGAATAGATGCGGAAAATGCTGTCTTTTTGCATCGGCAGACCGGCGCCAATGTCGCGCTTTCCGGCGGCGTCGAGCTCGACCACCTTGCCGTGGCGCGCGACCAGCGTCACGACGCCGGCGAGCCGCCCCTGCTGCACGAGGCCGTTCATGCCCTCCGCGAGCCGGGCGAGACGTTCGCTCGACATGCCGACATTTTCCGGCTTGGCGGTCGGCAGGGAAGGCTGGCCGAGGGCGATTGCGGGCGGCAACGCGGTCGCGAGAGCCAGTCCAATGAGCAGTGCACGCATCTTTGAGTTTCTCGATCGAGTTTGTTTTGCCTTGAGGGCAAATGCAGTGTGCCGGTTTTTCGCCGGCGGGAACAGGTCCAGGCAGCGGGCGCCGCTCCTGCTACAGCGCCGTCTTTGAAGACGGCTGCCGGACGAGCAGCCAAATCCCTGCAAGCACGAGGACGGTACCTGCCGCCGCCCAGGCGGTGAACGGCTCCTCCAGCAGCAGGACGGCCATGAGGATCGTGGACAGCGGTCCCACCGCACCGATCTGTGCCGTCGCCGCAGCGCCGATGCGTTCGATCGCCAGCATCACCATGATGACCGGCGCGAAGGTGCACGCGGTGGCGTTCAATGCGGACAGCCACAGTACTTGCGGAGCCACGGCCATGGCGCTGTACGGCCGCATGATGAGGAACTGTGCGATGCAAATGATGCACGCCACGCTGGTCGCAAGGCCCGTGAGACGCAGCGCCCCAAGGCGCTTCACCTCTTCGCCGCTGTACGCCAGATACACCGCATAGCTGACGGCGCTGCCGAACACGAGGGTCGCTCCCAGGGGTACGTTCGCGCCCTGCAGCGTCGCTTCCCTGCCGAATACGCAGAGCACGCCGCCGTAGCTCACCGCAAGCGCGATGATCTGGCGGCGCGTAACCCTGCGCTTGAACATCAAAACACCGAGTGCCAGCACCAGCGTCGGGCTGAGGTAGAGAATGAGCCGCTCCAAACTCGCGCTGATGTAGCGCAGCCCGGCGAAGTCGAGATAACTCGCCAAGTAATAGCCGCTGAAGCCGAGACCCATCACCGCCCTCCAGTCGCGCCAGGTGAGCGGCGGTTTCCCGAGTCCTGCCCACCATGCGAGGATCAGGAACAGCGGCAATGCGAACAGCATGCGATACATGATCAAGGTCACCGCGTCGACACCGTAGCGATAGGCCAACTTGACGATGATTGCTTTGCCGGAGAAGGCTATGGCGCCGCAGGCCGCGAGCAATAGTCCGCGCCGCCTGGCGGCCGATGCGGGGTGGGATGCTGGATGGTGTGGTTTCATGTCGCGCGTATTCTACGGACAAGCGCCGCCGCTTCGGCGTAGGCTTCCGGCAATGAGCCCACGACCGGTTCCGGTGCTCGAGTGGTCCGTAACATGCGCCGCGGTATTTCTGGCGGGTGCCGTCGGATTCATGCTGCCGAGCGTCGGCGTGCACCCGACTCTGCCGCTGTTGGCGAGCGGCATCGCCGTCGCCGCATGCGTTCGCTGGGGAAGGCGGATGTGGCCGGCGGTACTGGCCGCCTCCATTGGCATCGATGTGTGGACGCACGCGCCCTGGGTGGCGTCGCTCAGCGTCGGCATTGGGGCGACGGCAGCCGCTTTCTTGACCGCGTGGCTGCTCGAACGCAATGGCTTCGACACGGGTTTCGGCCGAGCGCGGGATGTGCCGCTGTTCATCCTCGCCGCGGCCGGCGGGATGACACTCGTTCCCACGTTCGGATTGCTGGGCTATGGGCTCGCCGGTGATGCCGGCGCCACCGCGGATGTTCTGCGGTGGCTGCGCTGGTGGAGCAATACGACGGCGGGGGTACTGCTGGTCGGTCCGCTGCTGGTGGCCGTGAGCCGGCAGAGCCTCGAGCAATTCGCACAGCATTGGGCCGAGGGTGCCTTGTGGCTTCTCGGAGTTGCATTTTGCTGCGCCGGCGCACTCTTCCTCGACCCCGCCGGTGTCGGTAGGCCGCTCGTCGTCATGTTCGCCCTGCTGCTGGTCGTCGTGGGGGCCATTCGTTTTGGCTTGGTGGTCGCGTCCTTCGGCGCCCTCGCCATTGCGGCGGGGTCTGGGCTCAGCTTTGCTTTCCGCCGCGGCATCTTCGGGCTCCTCGACGAAGTCGCGGGGCTCGCCACCATTTGGACGTTCAGCGCCGCGCTGACGGGTGTCGGCCTCATCATCACGGCCTTGCTCGCCGAGCGCGACCGCGCCGGCCTCGAACGGCTGCGGGCCGAACACCGCTATGCACAGATATTCGACGGCAGCCCGCAACCACTGTGGGTACACGACCCCGACACGCTCGCATTTCTGCTGGTCAACGAGGCTGCGGTGCGTCAGTACGGCTGGAGCGCGGCGGAGTTGCTCACGCGAGACGTGAACATCCTCGCCTCCTCCGGAGGGCGGCGCGTCCTGCCGGAGGCGGCGCGCCACGGTGTAGATGCCGCGCCCGAGCCCTTCGAAACGCTGCATCAAACGCGCGATGGGCGCTTGCTCGCGGTCGAAGTCTGGACCCGCGCCATCGATTTGGGCGGGCGTCAGGCGGTGCTCGTGTTCGCGAGCGACGTGACCGAACGGCGTGCGCTCGGCAGCGCTCTCATCGACGCCATCGCGACCGAGCAGCGCCGTATCGGCCAGGAATTGCATGACGGCCTGGGGCAGGAACTGACCGGTCTCGCGCTGTCGGCGCGCGCCCTCGCTACGCGCGCCGAACGCGAGCGTCAGCCGATTGCAGAAGCCTTGGGCCAGCTCGCCGCGCTGGCAACGAGCTGCATTGAAGCGGCGCGCCGCATTGCGCAGGGAGTTTCGCCCCTGAGCGACGCGGACGGCAGTTTGCAGGTCGCGCTCCAGGCGCTGGCGAATCGCAGTTGCTTGGGCAGCACCGCCGTGCGATTTCGCTCGCGTCTCGACACCCCGCTCAACCTCGATCTCGAGACCCGCAATCATCTGTACCGGATCGCTCAAGAGGCAGTGCAGAACGCACTCAAGCATGCCCGCGCACGGTTCATCGAGATCGAGCTGTGGGTTCGCGAACACGGCGTGACTTTGACGATCAGCGACGATGGCGTGGGGCTGCCCGACATTGGCTCGCCGAGCGGTGGCGGCCTGGGCATGCGCACCATGCATTTTCGCGCAGGTTCGATCGGCGGCAGGCTCGTGATCGCATCCCGAGGCGCGGGCGGTGTCTCGGTCAGCTGCGATGTCGCGCAGCCGCATCCGCCACTCTTCGGCGTAAAGTGATACCTGCGGCCATTTTTGGAACTGCCCGCGAATGGCGAAGTCTTATACAATCGATGCCATGGAATTCAACGCCGGCAGGTCTGGTGACTTATGAATAAACGCCTAAGACTTCGTTCGCCCTCTTTGATTCTCTGCGGCCTGATTGCCGCAGCGGCGGCGATTTCGCCCGCCTCTGCGCAGCACGCGGGCGGCGGCCACGCTGCGGTGGGCCATGGCGGTTTCGGCCACTACGGCGGAGGCTATCGCGGAGGTTATCGCGGCGGCTGGGGCTACGGCTGGGGTGGCTGGCGCGGCGGTTATTGGGGTCCGTGGGGTTGGGGCGGCCTCGGGTTGGGTTTGTATTTCGCCACCCTGCCGCTGTACTACTCGACTCTGTGGTGGGACGGCATTCCATATTATTACGCGGACAACACCTATTACCGGTGGAATGGCGCAGTGAATCAATACGAAACGGTAAGTCCGCCGGCGGGGCTTGAGGCCGAGGGGCCGTCGGCGAGTGCGTCGGAGCTCATCGCGTATCCCAAGAACGGTCAGAGTCAAGATCAGCTGGGGAAGGATAAATTCGAGTGTCATCGCTGGGCCGCCGCTCAGACCGGATTCGACCCCACGCAGGCGACGGGGGCGAACGTGGCGGGCAGACGCTCGGATTACGTTCGCGCCCAGGCGGCGTGTCTCGAGGGCCGGGGATATAGCGTCAAGTAGTGCCCCGGGCCGCCGGTTTTAGGGCCAAGGGTTCGACCGGCGCATCAGTTCCGATTTCTCGACAGTGATCTAGTGGCATGTCAGAATATACGGTTTTGACGCCGCCCTAGCGCGGCCCCATTGGTCACATTCTTACGGAACCTTGTTATGCCCCGCACTACGCCCCTTTCCGATATCCGCAATATCGGCATCATCGCCCACGTCGACGCCGGCAAGACGACGACGACAGAGCGCATCCTGTACTACACGGGGCGCAAGCACACCATCATCGACATTCACGATACCAAGGATCTGAAGACCTCCACGACCACCGATTATCTCGAGCAGGAACAGAAACGCGGCATCACGATTCAAAGCGCCGCCGTGTCCGCGTTCTGGCGCGACAAGAAAATCAATCTCATCGATACGCCGGGACACGTCGATTTCACCATCGAGGTGAACCGTAGCTTGCGCGTGCTGGACGGCGCCGTCGTCGTGTTCGACGGCGTCGCGGGCGTCGAGCCGCAATCGGAGACCAACTGGCGTCTGGCGGACAATTACGGCGTGCCGCGCATTTGCTACGTCAACAAGATGGACCGCAGCGGCGCCAATTTCCTGCGCTGCGTGGACATGATCAAGAAACGTCTCGGCGCGCGCCCGCTGCCGGTGCAGATTCCGATCGGCTCGGAAGAGAATTTCAAGGGCATGGTCGATCTGGTGGAGATGAAGGCGCTGGTATGGGACTCGGATGACAAGGACGCCCAGTGGCAGAGCCTCGAGGTCACGCCTGATCTCGCGGACAAGCTGCACATCAACACGCCGAGCGATCGGAAACTCCTCGCCGATATCGGCAAGTACCGCACGGAACTGGTCGACACCTGCCTCGAGCAGGACGACGAGGCCATGGAAGCCTACCTCACGCACGGCACCGTGCCCTCGGCCGACGTGCTGCGCAAGGCGCTGCGCAAGGGCACCCTGCACTCCGCGTTCACGGTGATCCTGTGCGGCTCTTCATACAAGAACAAGGGCGTGCAGCAGGTGCTCGACGCGGTCGTCGACTACATGCCCGCCCCGACCGATGTGGCTTCGATCAAGACGGTGGACGCCGACGGCGAGCCCATCGGCGAGCGCAAATGCTCGGACGATGAGCCATTCTCAGCCCTGGCATTCAAAGTCATCAACGACATTTACGGCGCTCTCACCTTCATCCGCGTGTATTCCGGCGTGTTGACCAAGGGCGCTTCGGTGCAGAATTCCACGCGCGGCAAGCGCGAAAAAATCGGCCGCATGGTCGAAATGTTCGCCAAGGAGGCCAATCCCGTGGAAGAAGCCCGCGCCGGCGACATCATCGCGCTGGTATCCCTGGCGGATACCGAGACCGGTGACACGTTGTGCGATGCCGCCAACCCGGTCGTTCTCGAGCGTATGCGCTTTCCGGATCCGGTCATCAGCGTATCGGTCAAGTCGAAGCTCAAAGCGGAACAGGAAAAATTCGGCGCCGCGCTCGGCAAGATGGTCCGCGCCGATCCGTCGCTGCATTTGGAGACCGACCGTGAAACCGGGCAGACCATTCTGCGCGGCATGGGCGAGCTGCACTTGGAGGTGACGCTGGACCGCATGCGCACCGAGTTC
The DNA here is from genome assembly GCA_963818075.1 of uncultured Gammaproteobacteria bacterium. Lineage (GTDB taxonomy): Bacteria > Pseudomonadota > Gammaproteobacteria > Steroidobacterales > Steroidobacteraceae > Bog-1198. Next base: position 824,530 of record CAWFQX010000004.1, read on the forward strand.
GGCGTCGAAGGCCTCATGGGAGAGCCGCAAGTCGCGTACCGCGAGACTTTCACCAAGAAGTTGACGGAACAGTACATCCACAAGAAGCAGACCGGCGGTTCCGGGCAGTTCGCCGAGGTGTGGATCGTGTTCGAGCCGCTGCCCCGCAGCACCGGATTCGAGTTCGTGGACGAGACGGTGGGCGGCTCGGTGCCGCGGGAATTCGTGCCGTCGGTGGAAAAGGGCCTCAAGATTCAGAAGGAAGACGGCGTGCTCGCGCACTACCCGACGGTGGATTTTCGCGCGACGCTGATCGACGGCTCCTTCCACGACGTGGATTCGAACGCGCTCACCTTCGAGATCGCCGCCAAGGCCTGCTTCCGTGAGGCCATTCGCAAGGCCGGGCCGATTTTGCTGGAGCCCGTCATGAAGGTCGAGACGGTGACTCCCGGCGACTATCTCGGCGACGTGATCGGCGACATCAATCGGCGCCGCGGCGCGATTCTGGACCAGCTGGAGCGCGGCACCAACATCGCCGTCGTCGCGAACGTGCCGCTGTCGGAGATGTTCGGCTACATCGGACAGCTGCGCGGCATGACCAGCGGCCGCGCCTCCTACACCATGGAGTTCTCGCATTACGAGCCGGTGCCGCGCAATGTCGCCGATGAGGTGATCGCCGAGGTGGCCAAGGCCAAGGCTGCGGCAGTCGGCTAGCGCGGCGCGCCGTTGAGCGACCCGGCCTCACTTCCCGCCGCCGCCATTGCCCCGGATGCCCGCACCGAGAAGCTGAATACCAAGGCGGCAGGGATCATCACCCTCGCGGTGATGTGCAGCCGGGTGCTGGGGCTGGCGCGCGAGCAGGTCTTCGCGGCGCTGTTTGGCGGCGGCGCCGCGATGGATGCCTTCACGGCCGCATTCCGCATTCCGAACCTGCTGCGCGATCTGTTCGCCGAAGGCGCGCTGTCGACGGCATTCGTCACGACCTTCAGCAAAACCATCGCGCGCGGCGGCGACGATGCTGCCTGGCGTCTTGCCAACAAGGTGGCCACCTTGACCGCCGTGGTGCTGGGAGTTCTGTGCCTCGCCGGCATGGTGTTTTCGGCGCAGCTGGTGGCGCTCTTGGCGCCGGGGTTCGACCCGGAGAAAGCCGCATTGACAGCGCTCCTCACGCGCATCATGTTTCCGTTCATTCTCCTGGTATCGCTGGCCGCCCTGGTCATGGGCATGCTCAACTCCAAGAGCGTGTTCGGCATGCCGGCGATGGCGTCGAGTTTCTTCAATATCGGATCGATCGTCGGCGGGGTCACCCTGGGCTTCTGGATCGACCCGCAATTCGGCCCGCGCGCGCTGCTCGGCTTGGGGCTGGCCACGGTTCTCGGCGGAGCACTGCAGCTCGCGGTACAACTGCCGTCGCTGGCGCGGCTCGGCTATCGCTTCAAGCCCGATTTTCGCTGGCGCGACGCCGGCGTGAAGGCAATCCTGCTGTTGATGGGTCCCTCGGTGATCGCCGCGAGCACCACGCAATTCAATGTGCTGATCAATTCGATGTTCGCATCGTCGCTCGGCGACGGACCGATTTTTTGGCTCTCGATCGCGTTTCGATTGATGCAGCTGCCATTGGGCCTGTTCGGCGTCGCGCTCGGTACCGTCACCCTGCCGCTCTTGTCGCGCTTGGTGGTGGCCGGCCACATCAACGAGTTTCGCACCGAGCTCGCGCGGGCGATGCGCCTCGCGCTGCTGCTCACGATTCCCTCCATGGCGGGGCTCATCATGCTCGCCGAACCCATCATTTCCGTGCTCTATCAGCACGGCAAATTCACCGCCGTGCAGGCGGCGCAGGCCGCCGGCGCGCTGCGCTTCTACGCCATCGGTCTGGCCGGATATGCCGCGCTCAAGGTGTTGGTGAACGCGTTCTATGCGCTCGACCGGCGCAAGACCCCGATGCTCGTGAGCTTCCTGGCGGTGGCCTTGAACCTCTTGCTCAATTGGATCTTCACTTTCCGCCTGGGGTGGGGGTATCGCGGACTGGCGTTCTCGACGGGGTGCATCGCGACCTTCAATTTCTTGCTCTTGTACGCGCTGATGCGCGGGCATCTCGATGGGCTCGAGACGCGGCGCATGCTGGTGATGCTCGGCAAAGTCGCGGTCGCGACCACGGCGCTGGTTGCGGTTTGCGCCGCCTCGTCGCACTGGCTGCTCGCGCATTGGGAGACTCAGGCCTTTCTCGGCAAGCTGGGCGCGCTGCTCGGCACCATAGCCGCGGGCGCCGTCGTGTTTGCCGCGTGCGGTACGGTGTTGCATATCGAGGAGCTCAAGCAATTACAGGCGGCTATTCAGCGGCGCTTGCGGCGCGTCACTTGACCCGCGGCGGGATGTTGAGGCCCCTGGCCACCGCCGGGCGCGCCAGGAAGGAGCGCAAGGTGCGCATGACATTCGGAAAATTGTCGATGCCGACGAGATCCGCCGCCTCATAAAAGCCGATCAGATTGTTGATCCAGGGAAACGTGGCCACATCGGCGATCGTGAAGATCTCGCCCATGATCCAGGCGCGATCGCCGAGCTGCCGCTCGAGCACGTTCAGCAGGCGCTTCGATTCCGCGACGTAGCGGTCGCGCGGGCGCTTGTCCTCATAGTCCTTGCCGGCGAATTTATTGAAAAAACCAACCTGGCCGAACATGGGGCCGATGCCGCCCATCTGAAACATCAGCCATTGGATGGTCTGGTAGCGCTCCGCCGCATCGTGCGGCAGGAGCTGCGCGGTTTTTTCCGCGAGATAGAGCAGGATTGCACCGGACTCGAACAGGGGCAGCGGCCGGCCCGCAGGCCCGTCCGGATCGAGGATGGCCGGGATCTTGTTGTTGGGATTGAGCGATAAGAACTCCGGCGTCAGCTGATCATTGTTCGCAAAGTCGACGAGGTGCGGCTCGTACGGCAGACCGATTTCCTCGAGCATGATCGAGACTTTGACGCCGTTCGGAGTCGGCAGGGAGTAGAGCTGCAGCCGGTCCGGATGCCGGGCGGGCCACTTGCGGGTAATGGGGAACGCGGCAAGATCATTCATGGGCGATCCAAAGGAGGGGTCGGATATGCGAGCATAGCGTAATGAAACCGGTTGACCGTGGATTCTCTATGCCGGCCGAGTGGGCTCCTCACTCGGGATGTTGGATGGGCTGGCCGAAGCGCGAATCGATTTGGCACGGTCACATTGAAGCGGCTCGCGATGACTATGCGCGGGTGGCGCAGGCGATTGCCCGATTCGAACCTCTCACCATGCTTGCCGACCCCGAGCTCGCGGCGGACGCCTCCGCTCGGTGCGGCGCGGCGGTGCGGGTCGTTGCCGTTCCGATGGATGATGCGTGGCTGCGCGACTCCGGACCGACCTTCGTTCTCGACGCAGCGGGCGCGCGTGCGGCCGCCGTTTTCACTTTCAACGCCTGGGGCGGCAAATGCCTGCCCTTCGACGAGGACGCGAAACTCGGGGGACGCGTCGCGGCCTGCGCCGCGGCGCCCGTGTTTCGGTCGGATCTCGTCGTCGAGGGCGGCGGCTTTCTGTCGGACGGCGAGGGAACCTTGATTACCGCCGAATCGTGCGTGCTCAATCCCAATCGCAATCCCGGATGGAGCAAGGCCGAGGCCGATGCCGAGCTGCGTGCCATGCTCGGGGTGCGCAAAGTCATCTGGCTGCCGGGTGACCCCAGCGACAACGCGACCGATGGCCATGTCGACGGCTATGTCGCCTTCATCCGCCCCGCTGCGGTTCTCTTTGAAACCGTGGCCGATCCCCTCGATCCGAGATTTCCGCTCATGGCGGAGAACCGCAAAATTCTCGAGTCCGAAACCGACGCGCGCGGACGCCGTTTCGAGTTGCTGCCGATTGCTGAGGCGCCGCGTACCGCGGTTCCCGACGGGGAGGACATCTACTGCCGCTCGTACGTCAATTTTTACCTGGCGAACGGCGCCGTCATTGCACCTGCCTACGGCATCGCCGAGGACGCCGCGGTGGCCGATACCTTGCGCCGCGCCTATCCGGAGCGGCACGTGGTATCGCTCGGGCTTCGCGATTTGTTTCGCGGCGGCGGCGGCATCCACTGCATTACCCAGCAGGAACCGCGCGCCCGCGCTACTTGAACAGTCGAAAAATAGTATCATTGCGCGCCGCCGCCGCGCGGTATGCATCAAAGGACGCCCGTGGTTACAAAGTTCTCGTTTCGGATCCTATGTTTGTCGCTACTGCCGCTGCTCGCGGCGGCGCAGCCGTCCTCGGCTCCGGCCGCCGCATCCCTGCCCCTCACGGCCATTCGCGCCGGCAAGTTCATTGATGTGGAGTCAGGAAGGGTGCTCGTCAACCAGATCATCCTGATTCGCGGCACGAAAATCGAAGCGGTCGGCGCGAAGAGCATTCCGGACGGCGCCAAAATCATCGATCTGTCGCGCATGACGGTCCTGCCCGGCCTCGTGGATTGCCACACCCACCTGGCCGATCTTGCGGACGCCGAGCCCCTCAATGTGCTGCAACGAACCGCGGCGGAGGCTGCGTACCTCGCCATCCCCAACGCGAGCGTCACGCTGCTCGCAGGCTTCACCACGGTGCGCGATGTCGGCGTCTACCGCGCCCTCAACGATGTGGCCATGCGCGACGCCATCGCGCGCGGCATCATCATAGGACCGCGCATGTACGTCGCGGGCGCGTACATCACCATCAGCCAGGGCGCCGGCGCAATGACCGGGCTGTCGCCCGATATTCAGCTGCCCTGGGACTTGCGCTACGGCGAGGCCAACAGCCCGTGGGAGGTTCGGCAGAAAATTCGCGAGCTCGCGCACCGCGGCGCCGATCACATCAAGGTTCTCTCCACGGGGGCCGTTCTCACCCACGGCAGCAACCCGAAATCCATCGAATTCACGCCCGAGGAGCTGCGCGCCGCCGTCGAGGAAGCGGCCAATTTCGGGCTTCGCGTCGAGGCGCACGCGCATGCGGCCGAAGGCATCAAGAATGCGATTCGCGCGGGAGTGGCGTCGATCGAACACGCCACGCTCATCGATGACGAGGGCATCGCCCTTGCCAAGCAGCATGGCACCTATTTGGACATGGATATCTACGACGAGGAGTGCATTCAGTCCGCCCCCGGAACGCCCGCGGATTTTCTGCAGCACGATCAGGAGCTCGGCGAGGCGCAACGGCGCAATTTCACCAAGGCGGTGCGCGCCGGGGTCAAGATGACATTCGGCACCGATGCCGGCGTATGCCCGCATGGGATCAACGCGCGCCAGTTCGCCTTCATGGTGAAGTACGGCATGACGCCGATGCAGGCGATTCAGTCGGCTACCGTCAATGCCGCGGATCTCATCGGCCACTCGGAGCTGTTCGGCTCCATCGCCGCCGGCAAATCCGCGGATGTCATTGCCGTGAACGGCGATCCGCTGGCCGACATCCACGAGCTCGAGCACGTCGCCTTCGTCATGAAAGAAGGCAGGGTCTACAAGGCGGCCGATTGAGCATGTTCCGCGATGGCGGCGATGAAGCGCTCGCCATAGCGGGCCAGCTTGGCTTCGCCAACGCCCGGAAGGTCGGCAAACTGGCTCAAGCTGAGCGGGCGGCGCTCGGCCATTTCACGCAGCGTGGCGTCGTGAAACACGACGTAGGGAGGCAGCCCATGCTCGTCCGCCAAACGCTTGCGCAAGGCGCGCAGGCGTTCGAATAGCGCGCTGCTCTCGGCGGGAACCGTCGGCTGGGCCGTGGCCGATCGCGCCGGTGTGCGTTTGGCCGGGGCGGCTATCTGGACGGCGAGTTCCTGGCGCAGCACCGGCCCGCTTTGCGCGTTCAAGGACAGTACCGGATAGCCGTCCTGCGTCTCCTCGATGAGGCCCTGGTGCAGCAAAGCCCGCGCCACGCTGCGCCATTCCTCGACCGATCGCCGTTTCCCGATGCCGTAAACGCTCAGAGTGTCATGGCCCCGCGACAGCACGCGATCGCTGCGCGCCCCGCGCAGTATGTCGATGATTTGTGCCGCGCCGAAGCGCTGACGGCGCTGCGCGAGACGCGCGATGCAGGACATGAATTGCCGCGCCTCCAAGCTCCAGTCCTGCAGCGTGCGCGGCTCGCAGCAGTTGTCGCAAGCACCGCAGGGGGCGGCAAAGTCCTCACCGAGGTAGCGCAGTTGAATCGCCCGGCGGCACTCGGTCGATTCTGCATAATTCAGCACCTGCCGCAATTGCTGGCGCGCAATGCGCTGTTCCTCTTCGAGCGCCGCGCCCGTGTCGGGATCGATCTTTTGTTGAATCAAGAACTCCGAGGTGCGGATGTCGGCGGCGCCGAAATAGAGCGTACAGCGCGCCGGATCGCCATCGCGCCCGGCGCGGCCCGACTCCTGGTAGTAGCCTTCGAGGGTCCTCGGCAGATCGTAATGCACGACCCAGCGCACATCGGGCTTGTTGATCCCCATCCCGAAGGCAATGGTGGCGATGATCACCTGCACATCGTCGCGAATGAAGGCTTCTTGATTGTCGCGCCGGGCAACCGCATCGAGTCCCGCATGATAGGGCCGCACCCGGATTCCCTCGCTCTGCAACTGCAGCGCCAATTCATCCACGCGCCGGCGCGACAGGCAGTAAACGATGCCGGCGCCGCCGCGGCGAATTTGCGCCAGCAATTCCGCGTTGGTTTGTTTGCTCTTGGCGCGGACTTGGTAGAAGAGATTCGGCCGATTGAAGCTCGAGACATGCAGCACGGGTTCGCGCAGCGCAAGTTGCGCCACGATGTCGATTCGCACCCGCGGGGTGGCCGTGGCCGTGAACGCCAGCATCGGGACTCCGGGATGCCGGCGGCGCAACAGAGAGAGCTGCCGATACTCGCGCCGAAAATCGTGGCCCCATTCCGAAACGCAGTGCGCTTCATCGATGACGAACGCATTGATGCCCGGACTCTCGCTTAAGCTGCGCAACGGGCCGTCGAGAAATTCCGGCATCAGCAGCCGCTCCGGCGCCAGGTAGAGCAGCTTGTACTCGCCGCGCAGCAGGGCTGCGGTACGCCGCGACACTTCGGCCGCGTCCAAGCTCGAGTTGATGAAGCTGGCGGCGACGGCGTTGTCGCGCAGCAGGCGGACCTGATCCTGCATCAGGGCAATCAGCGGCGAGACGACCAGGGTGACGCCCGCCTGCAGCAAAGCCGGCAGCTGAAAGCACAGGGATTTGCCGCCGCCCGTGGGCATCAGGGCAAGCACGTCACGGCCCGCCAAGGCGTCGCGGACGACCGCCTCCTGACCGGCCCGAAACCGATCGAAGCCGAACATCCGCTTCAACGCCGCTTGCAGCTCCGCCATCGCACGTACCTGTTAAATCGCTGGCGCATTCTATCAATGAGTCGGTATTTGGCGACGCTCGAATGCAGCGCGGACGCAGCGCGTACGCTATCGGCTATGATAGCCGAAGCAAGCCATGTTACCGGGGAGGGGTGCCGTGAAATTACACCTGCCAATGTCAGTTTGGCCGATCCTGTTGGTGTGGGCGCTCGGCGCCGCGAGCGCCCAGGCGGTGCCGGTGTCCCATCTCGAGGTGAAGGTCGTCTCGGGCGCGGAGGAACTCGGCGCCGGCAGCACCCTCGAGCTCAGGATTTATGAGGCCGGCAAAGATGTGAGACGGCTGCCGCTGGTGCACGGCGAGGCCTGGCCGCGCGATTCCACGCATATCATTCCGGTGAAGCTGAGCGACCCGCTCGACCCGCGCAGCGTGCGGCGCTTCAGCCTGTACTATCGGAGCGCGAGCCCACTGTCGCGCGGCTTTGAGATCGTCGCTGCCGACGTCGAATTGCCGTCGGGTAGGGGTTCGCCCGAATTGCTGCTCAACGCCACGCTATCGGGGGTCATTGCCGGACAGGGCGGCGAACTCGCGACCGTAGACCGCGACCAAGCGGCGGTCGCGTGCCGCAGCGACGCGGACTGCGACGACAAGCGCGCCTGCAATGGCAAGGAGCGATGCGCGCCGCACTCGGCCGGAGCGGATGCTCGCGGATGCGTCAAGGGGACACCGGTGGTGTGCCCGGTTAACCAGGTGTGCAGCGAGGGGGTGGGCTGCCGCGGCGTGCCGGACGCCGTCAAACCCACTGCGGAGGCTGAAAAACCCACTGCGGACACCGACAAGCCTCACTAATGAGATTATGTTGAATCGCGGCCCCACTATCACCGAAATGCGATGACGACCGCGGCGGTCAACGCCAGCAATGCGGCCGCCTGAAAGCGATAGTCCTGCCACAGCGGCATGAGCTTCAACCGCAACCGCTCGGCGTGGCTGAAATCGAGTGTCCACACGGGCGTTTCGTCGAAGGCACGAGAACTGCCGCGGCTGCGCAGGCTGAACCCCACCAGGATGGCCGCGTCCAGCGCCGTGAGAATCGGGGCCGCGTAGAGAAAGTGGAAGTGGGTCCAGCGCAGCACCACGTTGAGCATGAATAAAACGAATCCGGCGAGCGAGCCGAGCAGCATGGTCGCCGCGGCGCCGTCGGCGTTTGCGCCGCGCCAAAACATCCCCGCCAGAAACAGTGCGACCACGGGCGGGACGGCATAGGCGAGCACCGCCTGCAGATATTGCCAGAGCGACGGAAACAGCTGCAGCTGCGGTGCCCAGGCGACCGCGATCATCAACAGTACGACCGTCATGGCGCGGCCGAGCCGCACCACTTGAGCATCCGAAAGATCCGGCTTGAGCTGCTTGACGACATCCATGGTGATCAGGGTCGATGCGGAATTGAGCATCGAGGCGATCGACACCATCGTCGCGGCGACGAATCCCGCGACCACCAAACCCACGAGTCCGGCCGGCAGCAATTGCAGAATCAAGTTCGGATAGACGAGGTCGGGACGCGGCAATTTCGGGAATAGCAGCAGGGCGCAAGTACCCGGCAACACGATCAGGAACAGCACCGGCAGCTTGAGCAATCCCGCGAACAGCGCGCCCCAGCGTGCGTGATCGATGTTCTTGGCCGACAGCATGCGCTGCACGATCGATTGGTTCGTGCACCAATAATAGAAGCCGAGCAGCGGAATTCCGAGCAGCAAGCCGGGCCACGGCACCCCGGGGTCGCCGGCCGGCCGGATCAGCGAGATCGCCGCCGGTGCGACGCCGCTCATCACCGCATGCCACCCGCCGGCCCGGCTGAAGGCGCCGATCGATATCATGAGCGCGCCCAACATGAGCACGATGGCCTGAACGGCTTCCGTATAGATCACCGCCCGCAGGCCGCCCAGCGTGGTGTACAAGCCGGCCGTGCCGGCCAAGATCGTGACGATCAACCACAACGGCCACCCGGGAAACAGCAATTGGCAGACCAGCGAGCCGCTGTACAGCACACCGGCGGAATCGACAAATATATTGAGGAACAAGGTGAGCAGGGCGAAGTGCAAGCGGACTCGGCGGTCGTAACGCCGCTCGAGGAATTCCGGCATGGTGTAGGTCTGGCTGCGGATGATGGAGGGCAGAAGGAACAGGCAGAAAAAAACCAAGATCACGATCGCCGACCACTCGTAGTTGTAGACCGAAACACCCATGGCATAGGCGCCGCCCGCCAACCCGACCAGTGCGGTCGACGACATGTTGGAGGCGAGCAGCGCCAGACCGATCACCGGCCAATGCGAAGCACGCGAGGCCAGGAAGTAGTCCACGGGGGCAATCCGGCGACGCGACATCAGGAGACCAAGGACGATGAGACCGCCGGCGTAAGCGGCTACGACCACCCAGTCGAGCACACCCAGCAAACCGAGCGGGCTCGCGTTACCCGGCATCCTGAGCTCTCGATTGACGGCCTTGGGCCGAGGCGCGCAGTCCCGGGTGCGCTTTCATTGACAGCGCTGACATTTTTCCATTTAATCCTGTAAGCTGCCTTCTCGGGGGCGTCGAGGGCGTCGGGTCGGCTGCTTTTAGAATCTCAAAAAATATAAACATTACATATAGTTGCAATGATATGTCACCGCGCCCTGCCGTAGCCGTTTTCGCCGCGCTCTTGTGGGGCGGCTGCGCCGCCGCGGCACCCCCTCCCGCCCTCGCCAGTGTACATCCTGAGCTCTGGTCCGTTGTTGCGCCGCCCTCGCCGGATGCCGCCACGGAAGCCTTCGTGCAGCAGCTCTTGGAGCACATGAGCTTGGAGGACAAGGTCGGTCAAATGATTCAGGCCGACATTGCTTCGATCTCACCGGCGGAGTTGCGCACCTATAAATTGGGATCGATTCTCGCCGGCGGCAACGCCGCCCCCGGCGACAATGTACGCACCTCCCCGCAAGCGTGGCTCGATCTGACCGATGACTTCTATCGCGCCTCCTTGGCTGCGACGAGCGGGGAACATCCGCCGATACCCATCTTGTTCGGCATCGATGCCGTGCACGGCCACGCGAAAATCTTGGGCGCCACGATTTTTCCGCACAATGTCGGCTTGGGCGCGGCGCACGATCCCGGCCTCATCCAAAGGATCGGCCAGGCGACTGCAGAGGAGGTCGCCGCCACCGGCATCGATTGGACGTTTGCGCCGACCGTGGCTGTCGCCCGCGACGTCCGGTGGGGCCGATCTTATGAAAGCTATTCAGAATCGCCCGAGCTGGTTGCCGAGTACGCGGCTGCGATGGTCGCCGGGCTGCAGGGTCAATTCGGCACGCCGCAATTCATGGCGCCGGGACACACACTGTCGTCGGTCAAACATTTTCTCGGCGACGGCGGCACTCAGAACGGACGCGATCAGGGCAATACCATCCTTCCCGAAGCGGAGCTGCGCGCCGTGCATGGTGCCGGATATCCCGCGGCCATCAAAGCCGGCGCCCTGATCGTCATGGCCTCATATAACAGCTGGAATGGCGTGAAGATGCACGCCAACCACTACTTGCTGACCGACATATTGAAGGGCCGGCTCGGCTTCGAGGGCTTCGTGGTCGGCGATTGGAACGCCCATGAACAGATTCCGGGCTGCACCAAGTACCGCTGCGCGGCGGCGATACTCGCCGGCGTCGATATGCTGATGGCGCCGGATGGTTGGCGGCAACTGTACAAGAACACCTTGGCGCAAGTTCGCACCGGCGAAATTCCGCAGGCGCGCATCGACGACGCGGTGCGGCGCATATTGCGCGTCAAGACCATTGCCGGATTGTTCAAGCGCGCTGCGCCCAAGCAACGCAGCGACGCCGGCGATTTGTCGCGATTGGGAAGCCCGGCGCACCGCGATCTCGCGCGCGCCGCCGTGCGCGAGTCCCTGGTGCTGCTGAAGAACGAGCATGGCACCCTGCCCCTGAATCCGCAGGCGAAAATACTGGTCGCCGGTGAAGCGGCGGACTCCATCGCCATGCAGGCCGGCGGATGGACCGTCGATTGGCAGGGAGATCACAACAGCAATGCAGATTTCCCCGGCGCCACCTCGATCTTCGGCGGGATCCAAGCGGCGGTGGCCGCTGCCGGCGGCTCGGCGAGCTTTGACAAGGACGGTCGATATGCAGAAAAGCCCGACGCTGCCGTCGTGGTATTCGGCGAGCGGCCTTACGCCGAGTTCGTGGGCGACAGGGAAACTCTCGAATTCGCGCCGCGCGGCGAGCACCAGCTCGAGCTGTTGCGCCGGCTGCGAGCCGCGGGCGTGCCAACCGTCGCGGTTTTCTTGTCGGGCCGGCCCCTGTGGGTGAATCGCGAGATCAACGCGTCGGATGCGTTCGTTGCCGCGTGGCTGCCGGGCAGTGAAGGCGAGGGGGTCGCGGATGTACTGTTCCGTTCCGCCCAGCCCAAGCAATACGACTTTACCGGCCGCCTCGCTTTCTCATGGCCGGCCACCGCCATGCCGGTGACGTTCGACGCGGCCGGGAAAGTGTCAGGCGCGCTGTTCCCGTTCGGCTGGGGCCTCGACTATGCCAGCGCCGCTGATTCGCCGCCGTTGGCGGAGGATCCTGGCGTACCGCCGAATTGGGCGGCGCCGAGGGGAAGTCTATTTCATGCGGGGCATGTGGTCGCGCCATGGTCGATCTTCGTCGCCGATGACAGCGCGGAGGTTCACCTGACGACGGCGCGCCAGGAAAGCCCGCGCGGCGCCGTGGTCGCAACCGCCGGGCCCGACGGCGTCAGCGCCGATTGGATGGGTGAGGGCGGCATGCTGCGGTTTTCCGGGCGTGCGCAAGACTTCGGGCATCGGGCCAAGCAAGGGGATACGCTCGATGTGCGCTATCGCATCGATCGGGTTCCCACGCGAAGCGTCAAGATCGGCATGCGCTGCACTCAGCCGCTGTGCGGCACGAGCGGCGGCGCCGTGCTGGATGTGACTCGAGTCTTCAAGCGCGCCGCGCCGGGAAGCTGGCAAACCTTGTCGATCCCGCTGTCCTGCTTTGCCGATGGGGGCGCGGACCTCGCCCAAGTCGAAGTGCCGTTGGCCATCGAGACCACCGATCGATTTCGGCTGACCATCTCGGAGGCGAGCCTCGCCCACAAGGGCGCGGGCGCCGCGCCCGGCTGTCCTTAGAACGACCTGAGGGGTTTTAGGAGCGCGCCACCCTCGCGAATCGCTAATATAGGCGCAAGTTTCCAAGAGGTTTCATTGGCCATCAATTTAAGTCCGGCATCGGTCACGATCCAGGAGGTCGCAGACCTCGCCAAGGTGTCGCCGAAGACGGTATCGAGGGTCATCAATAATGAACCTCGGGTCCGCTCGGACACGCGTGCCAGGATTCTCGAAGCCATCGAGCAGCTCAACTACCGGCCTAATCTCAATGCGCGGGGCCTCGCCAGCAATCGTTCGTTCCTCATCGGGCTCTTCTGCGACAGGCCCGGAGACTACCTGAGCGAATTTCAAGCGGGCGCCGTCCAGCGTTGCCGGGAGTCGAGCCTGCACTTGATGGTGGAGCCGTGGGATGTGGAGAGTCCGCTCATCGACAAGCAGATCGATACCCTGCTCGGGCAGTTGCGGCTGGAAGGGGTGATTCTATTGCCGCCCTTGAGCGACCATCCCGTCGTATTGAACAAGCTGCAGGAAGCGTCGATTCCCATCGTTCGAATCGCCCCGAAACACAATCTGAGCGCCACACCGTCGATCGGAATCGACGATTACGCCGCGGCACGGCAGTTGACGGCGCATCTGGTGGGCCTCGGACACCGCCGCATCGGCTTTATCCTGGGAAGGCCCGACCACGGCGCGACCGAACAGCGCTATCTCGGTTTCGTCGATGAAATGCGCGCGCATCAGATTCCGGTCGACACCGACCTGGTGCAGACCGGCAACTTCGTGTTCGGCGATGGCCTGATCTGCGCCGAACGGATGTTGCGTGCGGCGGCTCCCCCCACGGCCATATTCGCCAGCAACGACGACATGGCCGCGGCGGTGGTGTCGATGGCGCGCAAATTCGGACTCGATTTGCCGAGTCAGTTGTCGGTGACCGGCTTCGACGATGCGCCCGTGGCCAGCATGATTTGGCCGGAGTTGACGACCGTGCGTCAACCGGTCGCGCAGATGGCAAGAATCGCGGCCGACTTGATCATTAAGCTCGAGCCGCGTCGCAACGGCTGGCCCAATCGCATTCCGAGGCACCTGCTCAATCATGAACTGGTCATCCGCAACTCCACGGCGCGGCCGGCACGTCGATAGGAGCGTGTCTGCACTCAGACACGCTCCTTAGCTGAGCGCCGTTTGCAGCGCCGCTATCGCTCCCACCATATGATAAAAAGTGCTGGCCGGCGCCGAGCCGATGATGACCTGACCGTCCGGCGGCAGCACGTCGAACCACAGTCCCGGCACGGACGTTTCCAAGTATGGGAAAAAACTCGCCGCCGCCGCCTGGGCCATGGACCAGTAGCGCGCTTCGCGCGTGAGCGTCGCGGCCAGCAGTGCGGCCTTCAGGCGTTCGGTTTGCGGCCAGAAACGTGCGTTCGCATCCGCGACCGTGAAGTCGTCGAACAGCGCATTGATGGCGACGCCGTTCCGGATACCGTATCGATCGCCGATTGCCAAGAGCCGCAAAGCCGCAGCCCGCAGCGGCGCGGGAGACCGCGATTCACAGCGCAACAGCAGCCACGCCCATTCGAAGTGATGGCCGGGCTCAAGGATGCGGCCGGCGAGGCCGGGCGTTGCAGTCCAGGTTGCGGTGTAGGATTCGCCGAGCGCGCCGCTGTCCTTGCGGATGAAGCGCTCGAGCGCGAGCTCGACGAGCCGCCGAACCCACGCGGTCCAGCCCGCATCCGCGCCGATTTCGGCCCACGCCAGACAGGCCTCGAGCAAGTGCATGTGTGGATTCGATTCGCGCACCGCTGCGTCGGTCTCCTCCGAGAGCAATGAGCCGTCGGCCGTGCCCAATCGGTGCTCGATCAGACCGCGCAGCGCCAATGCGCGCGCTTCGAATTTGCCGTGCGCATCGAGTGCCGCAGCGGCCGCGGCCATCCCGAGCAGCGCGAACGCCTGGTCGTAGAGCAGTGCGCGATCGTCGAGGGGAGTGCCGTCCGCCGCGGCGAGCGCGCGAAACATTCCGTCGTTGCGGCAATAATGAGCGGTGAAGTATTCCATTCCCCGGCTGACGATGCCGGTGACGTCGCCGGCCCAGCCGAATGCTCGCGCCTGGGCAAACGCGTATACCTGGCGCGGATGAACTCGGGCGCGGCGTGCCAGCGGCAGTGCGAGCCCATCGGGTCCGAGCGCCTCGATGAAGCCGCCGTGCGGATCGATGCCGCGGCGCGCCCAGAGTGGGTAGGCATCGTTCACCAACCATGCGACGAGCCTCGCCTGCAAGATGGCGAGTTGCGCCCGGGAATCGTGTTCGTCCTGCGTCATTCGCCAATAGTGCCTCATCAAACCTGGGCCACGGGGGAAAATTCATGAACAGCCGCGTCTTGCGTTGGTCCGTCACGGCCGCATGAACGCTGCGCGCAGAAACGAACCCTGTCCCTGCGGCAGCGGCAAGAGATACAAAGCCTGCTGCGGACGGCTCGCGGCCGCCGCCCAGCAGCTGCCCGCCGATGCCGTCGCGCACTTCAACTTGGGCAACGCATCGGCGCGCTTAGGAAGGCTCGCCGAGGCCCGCGCGAGTTATGGCCGGGCACTCGCCATCCACCCTGATTTCGCCGAGGCGCACCAGAATCTGGGCAAGGTTCTGCTCGAATCGGGACAATTCGAGGCGGCGGCGGCCAGCTGCCGCCGCGCGCTCGAGCTCAAGCCTGATTTGCCCGAAGCGCACGACGCTCTCGCCATCGCATCGATGAAGGAGGCCAACGCTTTGCGCAGCATCGGGCACCTCGATGCCGCGGTCGCAGCCTACCGCCGCGTGCTGCAGCTGCGGCCGAATCTCGTTGCCGCACACACCGAGCTCGGCTCGGCGCTCCGATTGCAGCAGCGCACGGCGGAGTGTGAAGCGAGTTGCCTGAATGCGCTCGCTCTCGATCCGAACTCGGTCGCGGCGTTGGCGGTATTGGCGGAGCTGCGGGCGGATACGGGCAGATTCGCGGACGCCGAGGAACTCTATCGGCGCGCGATTTCAATCGACCCGGAATCGGTCGAAGCCTGGGCCGGCCTCGCCCGCCTGCGGCGGATGACCGACGCGGACGGCGAATGGCTGGCCGCGGCGCAGCGCCTCGCCGGGCAAGGATTGCCGCCGCAGCGGGAGCTGCGCCTGCGCTACGCCATCGGCAAGTATTTCGATGACGTCAAGGACTTCGAGAACGCCTTTCTCAACTACCGCCGGGCGAACGAATTGGCGAAGCAGTGTGGGCCGGGTCACGACCGTAGCCGGCTGACGCGGGCGATCGATCTGACCATCCGCTCGCATGACCAAGGCTGGATCAGCCGCGAACGGAATGCGGCGTGCGTATCGGCGCGCCCGGTTTTCATCGTCGGCATGCTGCGCTCGGGCACGACGCTGGCCGAACAGATCCTGGCCTCGCACCCTGCGGTGTTCGGCGCCGGCGAGCTCACCTTCTGGGGAGCCGAGTCGGCGGCATCGATCACCAACGCAGCCGCAGTCGACGCTGGCGAGATCGGGGTGAGCGGGGCGGCGCTGGCGGCGTTGGGCGATCAGTACCTCGCGCTCCTGCAGCGCCTGTCGCCGGATGCGCTGCGGGTGATAAACAAATTCCCCACCAATTTTTTGTTTCTGGGATTGATTCACGCCGCATTGCCGCGGGCGCGCATCATTCACATGCGCCGCAATTCGATCGACACCTGTTTGTCCATCTACTTCCAGCACTTCGAGGCTGCGAACACGTATGCCAACGATCTGGAGGATCTCGCACACTACCATCGCGAATATCAGCGGCTGATGCGCCATTGGCGCTCGGTCCTTCCGGCAGATGCCATGCTCGACGTACCGTACGAGGGAATGGTTCTGGATCTGCCTGCCTGGAGCCGCAGGATGCTCGATTTCATCGCTCTGCCGTGGGATGAGCGCTGTCTCGACTTTCATCGGACCGCGCGCACCGTGGGGACGGCCAGCCGCTGGCAGGTGCGGCAAAAGCTCAATACGTCATCCGTCGAGCGCTGGCGCAACTACGAACGATTCATCGGACCGCTGAAATCATTGTCCGCGCCGCTCATTCGCCCTTGAACAGCGCGAAGCGGGTCGGGAGCAGACTGTGAGTGAAGGGCAGAATGGCGGCGCCGACGGCCGGCGCGTCGTCGGCCGTGACGGCTCGCGCCACGGGAGCGATCGCCGGCACCTGTGAGGCAAAATCGGCCATGCGCGCATTGAGCGCGGCGGCAAGCTGATCGACCAGAGCAGCCGGTAGTCTGCCGCCGATCAAGATGGCGTCCGGATTGATGAGGCAATTGATCGCCACCATGGATTTGACCAGGGCTTCGGTCGACTCTTGAATCCATCGATCGACGATGGTGCGCGCGCCGGGGCCGAGGCGCGCCAGGCGTTGCGGCGAGGACACGCGGTAGCCGCCGTCGGCCAAGCGGCTATAAAGAGCTGACAGGGAGACAATATTCTGCAGCTGCATGTCGCGTCCCTGTGCATCGTGGTCATGGAGCCAGCCGATCTCGCCGCTGCGCCCATGCGCACCGCGAAAGTAGCCGCCGTCGACCACCAAACCTCCGCCCAGCGCTGCCGTGATCAGCAAGTAAAAGAAGCTGCCGTAGCGGTGGCCGGAACCGAATTGCATTTCGCCGATGGCGGCGGCTGCGGCGTCATTTTCCACGAACACCGGTACGCCGAGTACGTCGCGCAGCAGGTCATCGACCTTGACCTCGGCCCAGGCTGCATAGTCGCCCGGCTGATCGGGCAGGTGCGCCCGCGCGATATCGTCCGGAAAGGCGACGCCGACCCCGATGACCCTGCTGCGCGCGATTCCCGCTCGCTTCAGCATTTGGGCCACCGCGCGCTGGAAAAAGGCGCGCACCGTGGCCGGTGCTGCGAACCGGATTTCGCGCGACGAACGCGCGTGCACCCTGCCGGCAAAATCGAGCAGCACCAGAGTGATGTGATCGCGATCGACGTTGAGGCCGATCGAGAAGCAGCTGTCGGGATTGACCACCAGCTTGATTGCCGGTTGCCCGCGCGCGCCCAGCATCCGGCCTGCGTTGAGTATCAGGCGGTCCTTGAGCAGCCGGCCGGTTATGTTGGCGATGGCCGCCGTCGTGAGGCCGGTCTGCTGCGCCAAGGCGGCACGGGTCACGGGCCCGTTCACCCGAATCGCATGCAGAGTCACGCGCTGATTGTGGTCTCCGGCACGCTGCAGGTTGCTGCCCGCGAGCTGTGGCCCCTGATTGCGGTGGTCCGTTAGGGCGTCGCCTGCGAGATTTTTTCTACGCATTTTGGGATCGGCAGGCGTCGGCGGCCACCGCGAGCGCACCGAGAGGTCCCGCCATGGCGCCGAGCCCGGGCGGCACGATGTATTGCTCGATCGGCCCCACGATGTTCTCGAGCGCCACGTAGCCGTTCAGGCTTTGCAGCAGAAGCGTGCGCACCTGTGCCAGCAGCTCCGGGCGCGACTGCGCGACGCCTCCTCCCAGAATGATGCGCCGTGGCGCCGTCGCCAATACGATGTTGTGCAGCAGTTGCGCCAGCGCGTGCGCGACGGTGTCCCAAATGGAACTGTCGGCGGGCACTTGCTCCGCAGGGATACCGGCGCGCGCCGCAATCGCAGTCCCCGACGCCAGGCCCTCGACGCAATCACGGTGCAGCGCGCATGACCCGGGCCAGTCATCGCCCGCCAGCCTTCCTACGCGGGCGTGGCCGAGCTCCGGGTGGCAGAAGCCATAGACCAGCGCTCCGTTGACGACCAGGCCGACGCCCACGCCCGTGCCGACGGTTACGTAGGCGAAATCGGCGAACTCGCGCGCCGCACCCCAACGCCCCTCAGCCAACGCCGCACCGTTCACATCGGTATCAAAGCCCGTGGGCACACCGAAGGCGCGCGCCAGGGGACCGGCTACGTCGACGAATCGCCAGCCCGGCTTCGAGGTGGAGGTGATGAAGCCGTAGGTGGACGAGCGCATGTCCAGGTCGACCGGGCCGAACGAGGCGATACCGAGCGCGGCAATGGGTCCGTGGATCGCAGCCCAAGCATTCATTTGATCGACGATGCGATGCAGCGCCTTTTGCGGGTCGCTGCCGGTGGGCACGGCGATATGCCCGCGAATGTCGCCGGGAGCGGTGCCGATGGAGCAGATGCATTTCGTTCCCCCCAGTTCAACACCGCCGAGCAGCGGCAGCGCATTCCTCATGGAGCGGCTGCTGCGCGGCTGCCGCCGCTTGCGGTGGGAGCGGCAAAATAGCTGTCATGGGTCGGCGCCGATGTCGCCACCGCGGCGGTCGCGCTCGCCAGGGAGGCGAGAATCTCATTGAGCTTGCTCACGGTGACCACATCGAGCAACGGATCGTAGCTTTCCGGCCGCACTCCCAGCCCCTCGAAAATGTAAAACCAGGACAGATCGGTGAACAGCTCGCCCGCGCGCCAGCGGATGCGCCCCGTGCGGCGGTACAACTCGAGGCGTTGCCGCAAGCTGTCGGGAATGCCCATGGAGCGGCAATAGCGCCAGAGCGGCGTATCCTCGCGTTGCGTGAGGCAGTAGTGCAGAACGATGAAATCGCGCACGCGCTCGTTCTCGTAGATCAGTTCATCATTGTACGAATCGATGTTGGTCTGATCGAAGTTCTTGTCGGGAAAGTGTTCGAGCAGGTGATACAGGCCGCTCGTGACCAGATGAATGCTGGTGGACTCGAGCGGTTCGAGAAACCCGGAGGCGAGTCCGAGCGCGACGCAGTTGCGATTCCAAAAGAGTTTGCGGCGGCCGGTCACGAAGCGCAGAAAACGCGGCTCGGCGAGCGGCGTTTCGCCCACCGTGCGCAGGAGATCCTCGTGCGCCTGCTCGTCGCTCAAGTGCGCACTCGCGTAGACGTAGCCGTTGCCGGCGCGATGCTGCAGCGGAATGCGCCAGTGCCAGCCCGCGGCACGCGCGCGTGCCTGCGTGTACGGCGGCCGCGCAGAGGTCAGGGCCGTCGGAAACGCGACGGCACGGTCGCACGGCAGCATGGCGCTCCAGTCGAGATAGCCGGTGCTCAAGATCTGTTCGATCAAGACGCCGCGAAAGCCGCTGCAATCGATGTACAGATCGGCCTGCAGTGTGGAGCCGTCGGAGAATTGCAGCTCGTCGAGAAATCCATCCGCGCGCCGGGTGGCGCCTTGTACGGTGCGCTCCAGGCGGATGACGCCCAGACGTTCGGAATACGTGCGCAGATACTTGGCGACCAGCGTGGCATCGAAGTGCAGCGCGTAGCGCAGGCCCGCGGCGGGAGCATCCGGGTTGCTGTCGGGAAAGCGGAACTTACCCGCATCGCCCAGCGTCGCGCACGCGCTGTAGTCGTTGAACCGGGGCGCAAGGCCGGCCGCCTGGGCGCGGTGCCATGCGTGGTAGAACGGACGGCGGATGATGGGCGCGCCGAAAGTACCGAAGGGATGCCAGTAAGAATGCCCGAGTTCCTTCCAGTCGCTGAACTTGATGCCGAGCTTGTAGGTTGCCTGGGTGTGGCGGACGAAATCCGCTTCATCGATGCTCAAGAACCGCAGCACGTCGATGATGGGCGGTATAGTGGCCTCACCCACCCCGACCGTGCCGATGTCGGGCGATTCGACCACGGTAATGTGGGTACGGGTGCCGGGCAGGGCGCGCGACAACATGCTCGCCGCCAGCCAGCCGGCGGTGCCGCCGCCGACGATGGCAATGCTGCCGATACGATTTTCGGTGGGTGTCTGTTGGGTGTCCGACATAGATGACCAGACCTCTTGTCGACGGCGGACTGCTTCAACCAGAGGGTAGCGCAGAGAACGCCGCGCTACCCTTGAGGCCCCAATCGCCACCGTCACATCGGCATCGCGCCTGGCGCGACGGGCCCTCAGGTTACAGCTTACCCTTTACGCCGAAGTACAAACGGCGCCCCGTGTCATCGTAGGTGAATGGCTCGTTCGGAAATTGCAGATAGGTATGTTGCTTGGCGTCGGTCAGGTTGACGACCTGCAACAGGACGCCGAAGTGCTTGTTAAAATCGTATGCCACCTGTCCGTCCAACTGTCCGTACGCGGCCTGGTACACCGTGTATACCTTCGACGCGCCATTAATGTCGGCAAACGCAAACGATGAGCCCACGCCCCCGGAATTGACCGCGGTGTCGCGCCACGCGTAGGCCGCACGTGCCGAGAAGCCGGCGCGCTCGAAGTACACGGTGGCGTTGACGGAGTTCTTGGATACGCCGGGAATCGGCAATTCGGCGCCGAACGAGCTGGTCTGCGTGGAGGAAGAATCCGCCCGTGTGTAGTTCGCCGCAAAGCCTAAGCCAAAGTCAAACGCGTACTGGCCGCTGAGTTCCAGGCCATAGATCTTGCCGGTGCCGCCATTGACCGGCGTGGCGACATTGGCCGTCGTTGCGCCGGTACCGTCGGCAACCAAGGTCGGAACATTCTCGGTGGTGACGAAATTGTCCACGGCCTTGTAGAAATATCCAACGCTCACCAACCCGCTTCGAGAGAAGTAGTCTTCCCATGAGAGGTCGAATTGCGAGGCGCGGAACGGATCCAGCCCGGAGTTGCCGGCATTGCCGCCGTCGAACTTGAAGCACACGGTCGCTCCGCCCTTGCACTCGCCGGGGGCGGCGCGGGTGAAGCCGTACTGCAGACCGGCGCCGAGCTGCTGCAGGTTCTGCGGCGACATCACGCGGGCGGCTCCAAAGCGCAATTTCTGAGTGTCCGTCGCATTCAGCACGAAGTTGAACGACGGCAAGATGTCTGTGTAGCTGCGGCTGTTGGTAAACGGCACATCGTTGGCATCCACGCCGTTCCAGGACGCGGTCCCGACATAAGTCGATCCATTCGGATTCGTCTCGGCGCCATCAACCGTCAACTGGGTCCTGACTATGCGTACGCCGTAGTTCGCGTGGAACAGGCCGGCCGCATCGCCCGAGTCGCCCATGATGTATCCCGAGGTGGTCTTTTCCTGGACCTCGTAGGAATTGAGGGGGTCCTTGAAGAACGTCTCGGTATTATTTGGTATCCCGGCGCCCTTCCACACCGTGTTCAGGTAGGTGGCGGGGTCGGTCATGCCGCCCGTGATCGGATTTTTCACGGCGATCGGGCCGTTGGCGAAATTATTGTAGGTCAGGATCAGATTCGGATTGGTCTGCGGCGTGGAATACGGAATCTTGGCGTAACCGGGATCCTGGTAGTAGAGCCAGGTGCCGGTGGCTGCGCTCGTGCAGCAGTTGCCGGCCGGAGTGCCGGCGCCGACGCCGCCGATCCCGTAGGGATTCACGCCATCTTCAAGATACCGGCCGTGCACATAGTCCACTTCGCGGTTCTGATAACGGGCTCCTGCGGTCAGATCGACCGCATCGCTGGCTTTGTAGTGCAGGTTGAATTTGACGGCCCAGGTCTTTTCGTCGTTCGTGTTCGCCCATGCCCAATTGGATTTGAACAAGGTGTAGGCCGGGTTGGAGAGGACGTTCGTGTACCCATAGTTATTGGGGTAGCTCGCCGAGGGCAAGCCCGAGGTGCCGCCGTTGCTCCAAATCCAGGCATAACCGTGATTGCCGTTGGTGCAATTATTGGCGCCGTTGTTGCAGCCGGGCGCGCCGGGCTGGATCGAGGGAGCCGAACTGCCGAAGGCTGCGTACGCGCCGTGTTCGACGTCGGCCTGCGCGGCTTGATAGTTGCCGGTGGCTTTGGCGTACGCGGCACCGACGTCGCCTGTCACGGGGCCGCCCTCGAATTTGGTGGTGAACTGAAAGTTGTTCGCCTTCGTGTTGTTGCTTTCATAGAGCGTCGCGGTCTCGGCGTCGTTGGCCATCATCGTGGCCGATTGAATGACGCCGTTGCCGTCGATCGAGTAGGGCTGGCTCGGATCGATACCCGGGAACGACGCCGGTGCCGCCGCGGCAGGCGGGGTCACCTTGCCGGTGACGGGATCGATCTGATAACCATGCGCGGGCTGATTGGTTTCGCCGCTGCCTCCGGAGAACCACCCCTTGTTGGAGTAGGTGGTGCTCGTCTCTTCCTCGTCGATGAAGAACCAGTTGAAGGTGCTGGTGATGTTCTCGCTCCACTTCCATTCGGCGCCCAAGGTTGCACCCTTGGTTTCGATTTGATCGAGGACATCGCTGAAGTACGCCAACTGCGGATCAATATAGGTCTTGCCGCCCGGCAGCACGCTGTTGGTGCTGGCAATGGGGCTGCCAACGTAGGATCCGACCGTCGCCGTGTTGGTGACGAGCCATTGATTGCGATTCTGATCCTGGAATTGCTTGTCGTGAGTCTTGGTGTCGTCGTAGGACACGCTGCCGGTGATGGCGAAGTCGTCGCTGAACTTGAAGCCGCCGACCAGGGCGCCCACCGGGGTCACGCCGCCATCCGCATTCTGTGCCTTGGTGCCGCGAGCGTTGCCGGCGAGATTCAGTCCCATATCTTGCGCCAAGGGGGAGCGCGTCTTGATATCGATGATGCCGCCAAGGCCGCCTTCGCGATTTTGCGCGGTGGGATTCTTGATGACGTCGATGCCGCCGACTTCCTCGCTCGGGATGCCTTCCAGCGAAGCGTACTGCAGGCCGGCACTGCCGCCGCCGCCGGAGGATTCGCCCGCGACGTAGATTTCCCGCCCCGTGAGCAGCACTTCGCCGTTCAAGGTAATGAGGTTATTGCTGAGACCGTCGATCAGCACCTGCGTGCCCTTGCCGCCGGAGCGGTTGATCGAAACGCCCGGGAGGCGCTGCAGCGACTCGGAGACATCTTGGTCCGGCATCTTGCCGAGGTCTTCCGCCACGATGGACTCGATCGGCTGGTTGGAGTCGCGCTTGCGATTCAACGCCGTTTCCAGTGATTCGCGAAAGCCGGTGACGACGATTTCCTGCAGGTCGTCGGCCTTGGTGCTCTGTGCCGCCGACTGGCTCTGATCCGCAGCGATGGCTAAGTGACTCATCATCGAGGCGTCGAATGACACCGCTGTCATTAGTGCTAAACGAACAGCTTGACGTACGCGGTCTTCCCTACGATGCGACATGGTACGAATTCTCCCAGTAGTTTTAATCGACAAACGGCGCGGTTCGATTGGTGTCCGGCGGCATGCTTTGATGCTTCTGCCAAGCACTTTTGCGCTCTATACCCCCCATCAACCGGTCCCAGATCCCGAGTCGATGCAAGGGGGAGGCTAACTCCGCCAGCGGCCGGCGTCAACGATTAAATATTTCCTTTGTCTTTAATCGACCCCTCTAGTGTCAGCGCTGACAAATTGGGCAGAGTGCGGCTGCGATCCGCCGAGCCACGGCCTTGCGACTGGCCGAGAAACCCGCGCGGCCGCGGAATTTGCCGCGTTGCACAGCAGAACTGAACGTTGGCAGCGTTGGCCACACAGACCTGATTGCGGCTATTGCGACGGGGCGAACCACGCTAAGCTAGCCGTGGCAGCGTTGTCATCCACGCCGGATGGCGCCAAATTTAGGCTTAGGGGACGGCAATGCGGGGTTTTCCGAAGCGGCGGGTGCTACCTGCCCTCTGCGCGCTGCTCGCCGGTTGGGCGGCGGCGCCCTTCGGGACGGCCGGCGATTTGACCGCAAATCTCGGCCCCTACGATGTCAGGGTCCTGGAGGGCGGGGTGGGCCTCAGCCGGCCTCTGGCCGAAGAACTGCCATTGCTGGCGGCCGGCGCACCCTGGTCGCTCACCGGGTGGATGAACTTCACGCGGCGTTCGCCGGCGCCGGTCGTGATTGCCGCGATTGGCGATGTCGCCGGCGCGGCATGGCGCGGCCTTGTACTCAACGATGGCCGGCTGTCTGTGACTCTCGGGGGGACATGGCCGGGCGCCGCCCTGGCGGCCGCCCCGAGCACCCCCGCTGCCGCCGCGCCGCTCGAGGCGGATCACTGGTACGCAGTCGCCGCCACCTTCGACGGTTCAACCATGCGGTTATATGTCGATGGCCACGAAATCCTTGCGGCTGCGGCCGCCACCACCAGGCGCGTCGCGCCGCGACTCGAGTTGGCCCCGGCTGCCCCCGGCACCGCGTCCGCCGCGGACTCGCGCGCGCACTTCGGGGGTGCGCTGGCACTGTTTACGCTCACCCCCACAGCACTCGCGCCGGCAGCAGTGCGGGCGCTGGCCGACTCGCCGCCGGACTTTTCGCTGATCACCTTCAATTCCCTCGGCGTCGGTTGGCCGTGGCAGGAGCACGCGTGGCGCGGTTTGCAGGAACCGCAGGATCCCTGGACCCTGCCGCACGCGGTGAGTCCCGCCAGTTCACCCGTCGCCGAACCCGTGTCCGCCTCGCAGGCGCTGCAGTCCAGCGGACCTGGAGCGTGGGTGCTCGGTTCCTGGCGCATGCAGCCCGCCTCGGCGCTCGAGGCCGGGGCCGCGCAACTATCGCAGCCCGAGTACGACGACTCGCGTTGGTATGCGGCGGTCGTGCCCGGCACCGTGCTCACCACGTTGATCGCGCGCGGCGTGTACGCGGATCCCTACTACGGGCTCAACAACCTGACTATCCCGGATTCTTTGAGCCGGCAGGACTACTGGTACCGCAGCGTTTTCGACGCGCCCGCCGATCTTCGCGGCAGGGAGCTCACGCTCACCTTCAAAGGCATCAACTACGCGGCCGAGGTTTGGCTCAATGGCGCGCGGCTGGGCGCCATCAAGGGGGCATTCATCCGCGGCGTGTTCGATATCACGGGAAAATTGCAGCCCGGACGCAGCAATGCGCTGGCAGTGCGCGTATCGCCGCCGCCGCATCCCGGCATTCCCCATGAGCAATCGATTGCGGCGGGGCCCGGGGAAAACGGCGGCAATCTGGCGATCGATGGTCCGACCTTCATTGCCTCGGAAGGTTGGGATTGGATCCCGGGAATTCGCGACCGCAACACCGGCATCTGGCAAGGCGTGGAGCTCAAGGCGACCGGCGCATTGCGGCTGCTGGATCCGCACGTGGTCACGCGTTTGCCGCTGCCGCGCACCGACTCCGCCGATGTGTCCATCGCGGTTGCGGTTGAGAACCGCGCGACGAGGGCGCTCGAGGCCGCGCTGAGCGCGCGTTTCGATGGCGTCGAAGTGCGCAAAACCGTGCACCTCGAGCCGGGAGTCACCGAGGTGCGGCTCGAGCCCAAGGAATTTCCGCAACTGCATCTTGCCGCACCGCGCCTGTGGTGGCCCAATGGCTACGGGCCGGCGAACTTGTACCACCTCGAACTCGAGGCTGCGTCCGGCGGCGTGCGCTCCGATTCGATCGGGCTCAATTTCGGAGTCCGCGAGCTGACGTATGAATTGTCGCTGTTCGACGGCCAAGGCCGATTGCGGCGCGTCGAGGTGGATCCGACGGCCGGCACCGCCTTGGGCCAGCGTCTGGTCGACACGCGCCACGAAGCGATCAAGCGTACGCCGCACGGGTGGGCCGAATCACTGACGCCCGCCGGGGAGAATTCGCCGGCGGTACGCACGATTTCAAGCGAGGCGTTGACGCCGTACCTCGCCATTCGCGTCAATGGCGTACAAATTGCGGTGCGCGGCGGCAGCTGGGGCATGGACGATGCTCTCAAGCGCATTTCGCGAACGCGCCTGGAGCCCTATTTTCGCCTGCATCGCGCCGCCAATCTGAACATCATTCGCAACTGGCTCGGCCAGAATACCGAAGAGGTTTTCTATGATCTGGCGGACGAATACGGCCTGCTGGTCCTCAACGATTTTTGGGTGTCGACCCAGGATTTCCAGGTCGAGCCGCAGGATCCGGCGCTGTTTCTCGCCAACGCGCGCGACGTGATCAGCCGCTATCGGAACCATCCGTCGATTGCGGTTTGGTTCGGCCGCAATGAAGGCGTGCCGCAACCCATTATCAACGAAGGCCTGGCGGATTTGATTGCGTCGCTCGACGGCACCCGCTACTACACCGGCAGCTCGAATTCCGTGAACCTGCAGGGCAGCGGACCCTACAATTACCGCCCGCCCGCGCAGTACTTCACCGAACTGGCGCAGGGCTTTTCAGTGGAGGTGGGAACGCCTTCCTTGTCGACGCTCGAGTCGCTGCGCGCCTCGATTCCGGAGGCCGACCGCTGGCCCTTGAGCGACACCTATGCGTATCACGATTGGCATTTCGGGGGGAACGGCGATGTCGCCACATTCATGGCGGCGCTGGCGGAACAATTTGGCGCCGGCTCGAGCCTGGAGGATTTCGAGCGCAAGGCGCAAATGATGGATTACGTCTCCTACCGCGCCATATTCGAGGGCTTCCAGGCGCACCTGTGGACCAAGAACAGCGGCCGGTTGCTGTGGATGACGCATCCATCCTGGCCGAGCAACAGCTGGCAGATTTACAGCTCGGATTACGATACGGCCGCTGCGTATTACGGAGTGAAGAAGGCGTGCGAGCCGCTCCATGCGCAGCTCAATTTGCCCGATTACACGCTGGCGGTCGCCAACATCAGCCGTGCTGCGCGGCCGCACTTGCAGCTGCGCACGCGCCTCATCTCGCTCGATAATCGCCCGCTCGGCGAGCGCATCGATTCGCTCGGCGTCGCCGCCAATTCGGTCGCGACCTTGGGCAAGCTCGATCTCGAACCGGTGCTGGCGCGCGAAGGCTTGGTGCTCGTCAAGCTAACCTTGAGCGACTCGAGCGGTGCCACCTTGTCCGACAACCTCTATTGGCAGGGGCGGGATGCGGCGAGCCTGCGGCGCCTCGGCGAATTGCAGCCGCAACCGATCGGCATGATCGCGCGTGCGCGCACAGACGGCGCGGACACGCGGATCGAAGTGGAGCTGCGGAACCGCGGGCGTGCGCCGGCGCTCGGCGTGAAAATCACCATGCTCGACGAGCACGGAGCCCGTGTCTTGCCGGTTTACTACGATGACAACTATGTCGCTCTGCTGCCCGGTGAATCGCGCCGGTTCGAGGTGCTGTGTCCGGCCGGGCCGGCGCGCTGCGCGCGGATCGCGCTGCGCGGATGGAATGCCGAGCCCGATACGCTATCCTTGAGCCCCTGAAACGGAGACTCCATTGGACGCGGCGCGCTACGACATCGATCTACGCAGTGACACGGTAACGCGGCCCTCGCCGGGCATGCGTGCCGCCATGGCGGCGGCAGAAGTAGGCGACGACGTCTACGGGGATGACCCCACGGTCAATCGCTTGCAGGCGCAGGCCGCCGCACGTTTCGGCTTCGAGAGCGCCCTGTTCTTCGCCAGCGGTACGCAAAGCAATCTGGCCGCGTTGATGGCTCATTGCGGGCGCGGCGACGAGTACTTGGTGGGCCAGGAGGCGCACACTTACAAGTACGAGCAGGGCGGTGCTGCCGTGCTCGGCAGCATCCAGCCGCAGCCTTTGGAGAATGAGCCCGACGGCGGAATCTCCCTGGAACGCATCGCCAATGCCATCAAGCCCCAGGATATCCACTTTGCGCGCACGCGCCTGCTGGCGCTCGAAAATACGATCGGCGGCCGGGTGCTGCAAACGACTTATTTGAAGCAAGTCACTGAATTTGCTCACGCACGCGGCCTGAGCACGCACCTCGACGGCGCGCGGATTTTCAATGCCATCGTGAAATTGCAGATCGACGAGCCGGCCGCGGTGGCAGGCTTCGATTCCGTGTCGGTGTGCTTGTCGAAGGGACTCGGTGCGCCGGCGGGTTCGGTGCTGCTGGGTTCGCACAGTTTCATTGCGCAGGCGCGGCGCTGGCGCAAGGCTTTGGGAGGTGGCATGCGGCAGGCCGGCGTGCTGGCCGCGGCGGGGATATACGCCCTGGAGCACCACGTGCAACAGCTTGCACAGGATCACGAAAACGCGGCGTTTCTCGCCGCGGGGCTGCGCGCCCTGGGATTACGGGTCGAGCCTCCGCAAACCAACATGCTGTACGTCGACATTCCCGCGCCGCTGGCGGTGGATCTCAAGGCCCATCTGGAGCAGCGGGGCATATTGGCCACCATCGCGCCGCGCACGCGTCTGGTGACGCATTTGGATCTGCCGCGCGCCAAGGTCGAAGCGGCGTTGCAGGCATTTCGCGATTTCCCACGCTGGGACTCGTAGTCGGCGCGGACTCATCCGCGCATTTACACCGCCTTTACAACGGCACCCCGAAAATCTCTCCTGTTTTTCCGCGCGCGAGCTTAATTTCCCTTTAGCCGCGGGGCTTATGCCCGCCTGATCGGTTTGTGCCCGCGTGATGTAGTCCGGGAGATGCAGTGGATATCTTGTTTGCGGCGGTATTTGCGGTGTTCCTGTTGCTGACCCTGGCCTTGGTTGCCGGCTGCGCGGCGCTCGAGCGCAACAAATGACCTGGGCCTATCTCCTGAGCGGCGCGGTCGCAGTGGCGCTGCTCGTGTACCTGGTCGCCGCCCTGATCCGCGCAGAGGATCTGTGATGAGCGGCCAGGCGTGGTTCACGCTGCTGACATATCTAGTCGTTCTCGCCGCGCTCGCCGTCCCCCTCGGGAGCTACATGGCGCGCATCGCGAATGCCGCGCCGATCGGCGGAGTCATCGGCAAATTCGAGCACGTCATCTATCGCGCGGCCGCGGTCGATCCCGCGCACGACATGTCTTGGACGCGCTATGCCGTGGCGGTGCTGTTGTTCAATTCGGTGGGCGTGCTGGCCGTCTACCTCGCGCAGCGCTTGCAGCTGTGGTTGCCGTGGAATCCGCAGCACCTGGTGAACGTCACATCGGACTCGGCCTTCAACACGGCCATCAGCTTCGTGACCAACACCAATTGGCAGGGCTATTCCGGCGAGTCCGCGTTGAGCTATTTCACGCAAATGGTCGCGCTCGCCGTGCAGAATTTTCTGTCGGCGGCAACGGGCATCGCGGTTGCCTTCGCGCTGATCCGCGGCTTTGCACGCCGCTCGGCGCAAGGCATCGGCAACTTCTGGGTCGATCTCACGCGCAGCACGCTGTACATCTTGCTGCCGCTGTCGCTGCTCCTGGCCGTCATTTTCATGGGGCAGGGCGTGATCCAGAACTTTGACACCTACAAGGACGTCAATCCCCTGGAGAGCTTGACTTACACGCAACCCAAGCTCGATCCCGCGGGCCAGCCGCTGAAGGACAGCGAAGGCAATGCGCTTACCGAGACGCTCACCACCAGTACGCAAACTCTGGCGATGGGTCCGGTGGCCTCGCAAGAAGCGATCAAGATGTTGGGAACGAACGGCGGCGGCTTCTTCAATGCCAACTCGGCGCACCCGTACGAAAATCCGACTCCCCTGAGCAATTTCCTGCAAATGATCTCGATGTTTTTGATTCCTGCCGGCCTTTGCTTCGCGTTTGGCCGCATGGTGGGCGATTCGCGCCAGGGCTGGGCCGTATTCAGCGCCATGACCGTGATTTTCGTGGTGATGGCGACGGTCGCGATTTGGGCCGAGGCGCAGGGCAACCCGCTGTTTGCGCCCTTGGGTGTGGATCAGGCGGGCAGCGCCTTGCAGCCCGGCGGAAATATGGAGGGCAAGGAATCGCGCTTCGGCATCGTGGCTTCGGCATTGTTCGCGACCATTACCACGTCGGCATCATGCGGCGCCGTGAACGCCATGCATGATTCGTTCACGCCGCTCGGCGGCATGGTGCCCATGTGGCTGATCCAATTGGGCGAGGTGGTGTTCGGCGGCGTCGGCTCGGGCCTTTACGGCATGCTGATCTTCGCCATCATGGCCGTGTTCGTCGCCGGATTGATGATCGGCCGCACGCCGGAATACATCGGCAAGAAAATCGAGTCATTCGAAATGAAAATGACCTCGATCGTGATTCTGGTGACGCCGTTCCTGGTGCTGGTCGGTACCGCAATCGCCGTCATGGCGGAAGCCGGGAGGCTCGGAATATTCAACCCGGGCGCGCACGGCTTCTCCGAGATCCTGTACGCCCTGTCGTCCGCGTCGAACAACAACGGCAGCGCCTTCGCCGGAATCTCCGCCAATACGCCTTTCTACAATATGTTGCTGGCCGTGGCGATGTGGTTCGGGCGCTTCGCCTTCATCGTTCCCGTTCTGGCGATCGCGGGATCGCTCGCGAAAAAGAAACGCATCGAAGTCACTGCCGGCACGCTGCCGACCCACGGACCGTTGTTCGTGGCGCTGCTCGTGGGCACGGTGGTCCTGGTGGGGGCGCTCACCTATGTGCCCGCGCTCGCGCTCGGCCCGGTTATCGAGCATCTGCAGCTGCACGAGATACATTGACATGGTTCGCAAGTCGTTGACCCTGTTCGATGCCACGCTGATGGGTCCGGCCATTGCCGACTCGTTCCGCAAGCTCTCGCCCGCGGTGCAGGTGCGCAATCCCGTCATGTTCGTGGTGTATATCGGCAGCATCTTGACCTCGATCCTGTTCGTGCAGGCGTTGCGCGGCCAGGGGGAGGCGCCCGCCGGCTTCATTCTTGGCATCACGGCGTGGCTGTGGTTCACCGTGCTGTTCGCCAATTTCGCCGAAAGCCTGGCCGAAGGCCGCAGCAAAGCACAGGCCGCATCGCTGCGCGGCCTGAAGCAATCCGTCACCGCAAAGAAATTGACGTCGGCGCAGTACACCACGGATTGGACCGCGACTCCGGCGCCGCAGCTGCGCAAGGGCGACTTCTATCTGGTCGAGAGCGGCGACATGATTCCGGCCGACGGCGAAGTGGTCGATGGCGTCGCCTCGGTGGACGAGAGTGCGATAACAGGGGAGTCCGCTCCGGTGGTGCGCGAATCAGGCGGCGATTTTTCGGCGGTAACGGGCGGCACGCGCGTACTGTCGGACTGGCTGGTCGTGCGCGTCGCCGTCAATCCGGGCGAGGCATTCATTGACCGGATGATAGCCATGGTCGAAAGCGCCAAGCGGCAAAAGACTCCGAATGAAATCGCTCTGACGATACTGCTCATCGCGCTCACCCTGGTGTTTCTGCTGGCAACCGCCACCCTGCTGCCGTTTTCCGTGTTCAGCGTGGCGGTTGCCAAACTGGGCTCGCCGGTCACCATCACGGTGCTGGTCGCGCTGCTGGTATGTCTCATCCCGACGACGATCGGCGGTCTGTTATCGGCCATCGGCGTCGCCGGCATGAGCCGTATGATGGCATCGAACGTCATTGCAACCTCGGGCCGCGCGGTCGAAGCGGCCGGGGATGTCGACGTTCTGCTGCTCGACAAGACCGGCACGATCACGCTCGGCAACCGGCAGGCAGCGACGTTCATTCCCGCGGATGGCTTTTCCGAGCAGCAGCTGGCCGATACCGCGCAGCTCAGTTCCCTGGCGGACGAAACTCCCGAGGGTCGCAGCATCGTGGTCCTCGCGAAGCAGCGCTTCAATCTGCGCGAGCGAAACTTAGGTGCGCTCGGGGCGACGTTCGTGCATTTCTCGGCGCAGACGCGCATGAGCGGAGTCAACATTGGTGCGCGCGAGGTGCGCAAGGGTGCCGCGGACGCGGTGCGACAGTACATCGAGGCCCGCGGCTTCACGTTCCCCGCGCCGGTTTCGCAGGCGGTCGATGCGGTGGCGCGGCGGGGCAGCACTCCCTTGGTGGTCAGCGACGGCGGCCGGGTTCTCGGCGTGGTCGAGCTCAAGGATATCGTCAAGGGCGGCATCAAGGAGCGATTCGGCGAGTTACGCCGCATGGGCATTCGCACCGTCATGATCACCGGCGACAACCCGCTCACCGCGGCGGCGATTGCGGCCGAGGCGGGCGTCGATGACTTTCTCGCCGAGGCGACGCCCGAGGCCAAGCTCAAGCTGATCCGGCACTATCAGAGCGAAGGCCGCCTGGTTGCCATGACCGGCGACGGTACGAACGATGCGCCGGCCCTGGCACAGGCAGACGTCGCGGTCGTCATGAACTCCGGCACGCAGGCAGCCAAGGAAGCGGGCAACATGGTCGATTTGGATTCGAATCCGACCAAGCTGATCGAAATCGTGGAGGTCGGCAAGCAGCTGCTGATTACCCGCGGTTCGCTCACCACTTTTTCAATCGCCAACGACGTCGCCAAATATTTCGCCATCATTCCGGCGGCGTTCGCCACGACCTATCCGCAGCTCAAATTGCTGGACGTCATGCGTCTGACCAGCCCGAATTCGGCGATATTATCCGCGGTGATTTTCAACGCCTTGATCATCGTCGCGTTGATTCCGCTGGCTCTCCAGGGCGTGCGCTACCGGGCGCTCGGCGCCGCCGCGCTGCTGCGCCGGAATCTCTTGATCTACGGCGTGGGCGGCATCGCCCTGCCTTTTGCCGGCATCAAGCTCATCGACCTGATGCTGACCGCGCTGCGCCTGGTTTAAAGGTATTCGTCATGAGTCAAATGCTGCGCCCCCTGCTGGTTCTGTTCGTGCTGCTGACGGTCATCACCGGCATCGCCTATCCCTTGGCAGTCACGGGTCTCGGCAAGGTGTTCTTCCCGAGTCAGGTATCGGGGAGCCTGGTGATGCGCGATGGCAAGGCGGTGGGTTCCTCTCTCATCAGCCAGTCGTTCCAGGATCCGAAATATTTTTGGGGACGTCTATCCGCGACTTCGCCGATGCCGAACAACGCGACCGCCTCGGCCGGCTCGAATTTCGCCCCGACCAATCCGGCGCTTCTGGACGCGGTACGGGCGCGAATCCAGGCCTTGAAGACCGCCGATCCGGACAACTCACTTTCCATCCCCGTCGACCTTGTGACCGCATCGGGCAGCGGTCTCGATCCGCACGTGAGTCCCGCGGCTGCCTTGTATCAGGTGACACGCGTCGCCCGCGCCAGGCATCTCGACGCCGACAAGGTGCGGCACCTGGTGCTTTCGCAGGTTGAGCCGCCGCAATGGGGATTTTTGGGCGAAGCGCGCGTGAACGTTCTGCTCCTCAACCTGTCTTTGGATCGCGCGCAGTAGCTCAAGATCGCGCACAATAGGGCCGATGCCTGCCTCGAGCGAACAACGCCCCGATCCCGATCTTTTGCTGGCGAAGGTCAAGCAGCAGGAGGCCCAGGCGAAACGCGGCAAGCTGCGGATCTACTTCGGCTCATCGGCCGGCGTGGGCAAGACCTACGCCATGTTGGCGAACGCCCGCGCACTCAAGAGCGAGGGGCGGGACGTCGTGATCGGCGTGGTGGAGACTCACGGCCGCGCCGAGACCGCCGCGCTGCTCGAGAACCATGAAGTGCTGCCGCCGAGGACGATGGCGCATCGGGGCAAGGAGCTCACCGAATTCGATCTCGACGCGGCGCTGCTGCGCCATCCTTCGCTGATCCTGGTCGATGAGCTCGCCCACTCGAACGTGCAAGGGGCGCGGCACCCCAAGCGCTGGCAGGACGTCGAAGAGCTGTTGGCGGCCGGCATCGATGTATTCACGACCCTGAATGTGCAGCACCTTGAGAGCCTCAACGATGTCGTCGGCGGGATCACCAACGTGCGCGTGTGGGAGACCGTGCCCGATACGGTTTTCGACGACGCCGAGGAAGTCGTGCTGGTCGATATCCCGGCCGAGGAGCTGCTGGAGCGATTGAAGGCCGGCAAGGTGTACGTAGCGCAGCAGGCGGAGCGGGCGGCGAACAATTTCTTCCGCAAGGGCAATCTCATGGCCCTGCGCGAACTCGCGCTGCGCAGGACCGCCGATCGCGTCGAGGGGGACGTTCAGGCGTATCGCGTCGACAAGTCGATCGCATCCGTATGGAAGACGGCCAATGCACTATTGACCTGCGTAGGTCCCGATGCAGGCGCGGAGCGCGTGGTGCGCGGGGCGGCGCGGCTCGCGGGTCAGCTGAACGCCGAGTGGCATGCAGTCTATGTGGAAACACCGTCACTGCAGCGCCTGCCGGCCGCGTCGCGCGAGAGGATCCTGGGAACACTGAACCTCGCCAAGGAACTGGGTGCGACCACCGCGGTGATTGCCGACGCCGACGTCGCGACCAGCGTAGTTGCCTACGCGCGCAGCCACAACCTGTCGAAGCTGGTCATCGGCCGCGATCCGGCGCGGCGGCTCTGGCCGTGGCAGCGATCCAGCGGGCAGAAGCTCGCCTTGCTGGCGCCGGATATCGATCTCATCGAGATCGGGCGCGCCGATGGGGTCATGAAAAACGGCGATGCCCGCGCCGCTTGGCCCCCCATGGCCGGCACGGAAACCAATGGGCGCCTCAAATTCAAAAGGCTTCGCTATGTCTGGGCCGCGCTCGCCTGCGGGGCCGTGACGCTGCTGTCGATACCGTTGGCCGACCATTTCGACCGTTCGAATATCGTGGCGATCTACATTCTGACTGTGGTGTTGGTCGCGGTGCGTTTCGGCCGCGGCGCCGCCGCTACCGCGGCGGTGTTGAGCGTGTGTTCCTTCGATTTCTTTTTCGTCCCGCCGCGCTTTTCTTTCGCGGTGAGCGATGTCCAATACCTGCTCACCTTCGGCATCATGCTGGCCGTCGGATTGATCACTGGACAGTTGACCGCGGGCCTGCGCTTTCAGGCGCGTGTGGCGTCGCACCGCGAGGAGCGCGCGGGCTCTCTGTACGAGATCGCGCGCGACCTGTCCGGCGCGGTGCAGACCGATCAAGTCGTGAAAATCAGCGACGAATCCATCGAGCGGACCTTTCGCGCCAGCGCAGCCTTGCTGCTGCCGGATGCCGCCGGCAAGCTGACTGCGGCGTCATCGCGCGCCGATCTCTCGCTTACCGTCGACATCGGCATTGCGCAATGGGCCTTTGACAAGGGTCAACCGGCGGGTTTCGGTACGGATACATTGCCGGGCAGCGAGGTGCTGTACATTCCGCTGCGCGCGCCGGTCCAGGCGCGCGGCGTGTTGGCCGTCAAAGCGCAAAATCGGCGCCTGCTGCGCATACCGGAGCAGCGGCAGTTGCTCGATACCTTCGCCGCGCTGATCGCCATCGCGCTCGAACGCGTGCACTACGTGGAAGTGGCGCAGGATGCGCTGGTGCGGATGGAGTCGGAGCGGCTGCGAAATTCTCTGCTCGCTGCGCTGTCGCATGATTTGCGCACGCCGCTGACTGTTCTCGTGGGCCTCGCGGAGTCCTTGACGCTCACCAAACCGCCGCTGTCGGCCGCGCAGCTCGAGACGTCGCAGGCCATCCAGGAGGAAGCACGCCGGATGATCGCGCTGGTCAGCAATCTTCTCGACATGGCCCGTATCGAAAGCGGCGAAGTCAAGCTCAACCTCGCGTGGCAGCCCATCGAGGAAGTGGTGGGTTCGGCGTTGAGCGCCATGCATGGGTCCTTGCTGCGCCACGAGGTGGAGGTGCACGTACCGCGCGACCTGCCGCTGGTGCGCTTTGATGCGCTGCTGATCGAGCGCGTCTTGGTCAACCTGCTCGAGAACGCGTCGAAATACACCCCGCCCGGAGCCAAGGTGACGGTGGCTGCCGAAGTGATCGGCGACCAGCTCAGCGTCTCGGTGTCGGACAATGGGCCGGGGTTGCCAGCCGGGCGCGAGGAAGCGGTCTTTCAGAAATTTACCCGCGGCGTGCGCGAATCCGCAACGCCCGGCGTGGGGCTTGGCCTCGCCATTTGCCGTGCCATCGTCGAATCTCATCAGGGCAGGATCGTCGGCGCCAACCGCCCCGGCGGAGGTGCGCGGTTCACCTTCACCCTGCCGCTGGGGATCCCGCCGCAAGCTGCCGCCGAAGCGGAGATCGCGGATGTCTGAGCCGCTGCCGGTTGTCATTTTGGTCGAGGACGAGCGCCAAATTCGGCGTTTCGTGCGCACCGCGCTGGAAACCGAAGGGTGGAGCGTGCACGAGACCGAAACCCTGCGGCAGGGTCTGATCGACGCCGGGACGCGCAAGCCGGATCTCATCATATTGGATCTCGGACTGCCCGACGGCGACGGCATGGAGTTTCTGCACGATCTCCGCGGCTGGTCGAATGTCCCTGTCATCGTGCTCTCGGCCAGGGTGGGGGAGCAGGACAAAATCGAGGCGCTGGATGCCGGCGCCGATGATTATTTGACCAAACCCTTCGGGGTGGGAGAATTGTTGGCGAGGGTGCGCGCCGCTTCGCGCCGGCGCCGTGAAGCAGGCACGGGCTTGGGTTCGATTTTCGAATTCGGCGACGTCAAGATTGATTTGAGCATGCGCACCGTTCACAAGGGCGCGACGCCGATACATCTGACTCCGATCGAGTATCGTTTGCTGACGCTGTTGATCGCGAATTCCGGCAAGGTGCTCACGCATCGGCAAATCCTGCGCGAGGTCTGGGGTCCTTCGCATACCGAGGATGGCCACTACGTGCGGGTCTACATGGGGCATCTGCGGCAGAAGCTCGAGGATGATCCCGCGCAGCCCCGACATATTCTGACCGAGACGGCCGTCGGATACCGGCTGGTGCAGGTGGCTAGGGATTGACGCCGCCGGGGCGCGCGCGCCGGCGCGCGATGCACAGGTCCGCCGGCGTATCGACATCGAATGCCGCGGACGGAAGATCCAGCAGCGCTCGCTGCTGCACCGGCAATCCTTCCACCAATTCGCGCAGTCCCTTATCGCCAGTCACCGCGAGCGCCCGGGCATAGAGCCAGCGCGGTAAAATGAGCGGAGTGCCACCCTGGAACGGGCCGCCTTGCGGTCCGATGCGCCGCGCAACCACCCGGCGCCGGGCAGCGCGCCAGCGCGAAATCAGCCGGGCCACGTCCCGCCGGTTGAGGACGGCCAGATCGACCGGCAAAATCAGCACGGCGGGCGAGTAGCGCGCCAGTGCAATGCCGCGGCGCACCGAACTTGACAGGCCGGCGGCGCGCGCCGGGTTGGCGGCGAAAGCCACTTTGAGCCCGCGCGCTTCGAGCCGGTAGCGGGCGGCGCGCGGCGGGAGCACGACGACGATTCTCGCGGGTGAAAAACTCGCCACCAGGGCGAGTGTTCTGCGCAGCAAGGTCGAGGAACGCACGCGCGTCAACGCCTTCGGGCGTCCGAGCCGCGAGGAGAATCCCGCGGCGAGGATCACCACGTGCAGTCCGGGGGACAGGCTCCCCGGCAGGATGGCGCCATTCATTGGTATTATGCTCCCATGAAAAAGGACCACGTGGCCTTCCAACGCCGGCCTTTCTTGACGCCGATCTGGTTGACGGCGCTCGCGGCGGCTGCGGTCGTGGGTTTCTTGATTTTTGCGCTGTGGCTGTGGGGAACAGCCGGCTCGACCATCGTCATCGTGATTCGCCACGCTGAAAAGGATATGAGCGTCGGCGCGGCCGATCCGCCGCTGAGCCCGGCAGGCGAGGCGCGCGCGGAGCAACTCGCGCGAATGTTCGGCGATCCGAAGGTGTTGGGTCATGTCGATGCCATCTACGTGTCGCCGGCGTTGCGAAATCGTCTGACTGCCGCACCCTTGGCGGCGCGCCTCGGCATCACCGAAACCGTTACACCGACGGACGATCCCGCCGCGCTGGCGCTCCGCGTGGTGCGTGACCACACGGGCGGCAGGATTTTGATCGTCGGACACGTCGATACCGTGCCTCAGATTGTCGCCGCATTGAGCGGCCAGGCGAAGGTGCCGGAAATCGGCGCCGAGGAATACGGCACGATGTACATCGTCGCGGTGCCGAAAATCGGCCGCGCGAATGTGCTGCGTTTGAGCTATTAGGCGCAGTGCCCTTTAAGGTGCGCGCAGGGCGTCGGTTACGAGGCGGTGGAGGAGGCGCGCAGCATCACTGCCTTGCGGACGAAGTCGGCGTGGCGGGAGATCATGAAGTCCGCCAATACGGCATCGCGAATGCGGCGGCTGGCGTCGATCAAGAACGTGGCGCGGCGCACGCCTAACCCGAGGGGACCGTTGACCCCGTACATTTTTGCGACCGTTTTCTGTTCATCCGACAGCAGCACGAAGGGCAGCTGACACTTGGCCTTGAACTTGGCATGCGACTGGGGACTTTGCGGGCTGACGCCGACGACCCGCAAGCCCGCCCGCTCGATATCCGCGTGCAAATCGCGCAGGGTGCAGGCTTGGCGGGTACATCCGGGGGTGAAGTCCGCCGGGTAGAAGTACAGAACGAGCGCGTCCACCCTCAGGAGTTCGGTCAGTGATCGGTCCGTCCCCGTTTCGTCCGGTAGCGTGAATTCCGGCGCTCGCTCGCCCGCATGGATCATGTCATCCCCTCCTTGGAGCCTGTCTGAGTATTCCCGACGGGCTCCTGGCCCATCCTAGCGTAGGTCGGGCCCACTTATGCGCGATACTTTGGCATGCAGGGCCATAACTGCTAAGATTCCGGGCCCTTTTTCGGGGGGAGTAGCTCAGTTGGGAGAGCGTCGCGTTCGCAATGCGAAGGTCGAGGGTTCGATCCCCTTCTCCTCCACCAAAATCCGGGGCCGGATTCGATAAATCCGGCCGTCGGTTCTCGGCCTCGGTAGCTCAGTGGATAGAGCGAGTGCCTCCTAAGCGCTAGGTCGCAGGTTCGATTCCTGCCCGGGGCACTTCCCGAGTCGGAAGAGGCCTACGCGCGGATGGGGCATACGTAAGAGCGCTCCGTGCTAGGTTATCCGGGGTATGGCAGGCGAGACCGGCAGCGAACGAAAGGAAGAACTGCGGCAAAGCGAGGAGCGTTTCAAGCTCCTGGTCGAGAGTGTCCGGGATTACGCGATTTCCATGCTGGATCCCGGCGGCTACGTTCTCACGTGGAACGCGGGAGCCGAGCGGTTCAAGGGTTATCGAGCCGACGAAATCATTGGGCAACACTTCTCGCGGTTCTACCCACCTGAAGCGCTGGCAAGCGGATTGCCGGCGCACGAACTCGAAGTCGCGAGTAAGACAGGCGCGTTCGAAGACGAGGGATGGCGAGTCAGGAAGGACGGTACTTTGTTCTGGGCGAACGTCGTCATCACGGCCATGCGGGATGGCCAGGGCGAGCTTGTCGGGTTTGCCAAGGTCACGCGCGATCTGACGCAACGACGAGCCCACGAAGCGGATCTGCGTCGAAGCGAAGAGCGTTTTCGCCTTCTCGTCGAAGGCGTTACCGAATACGCGATCTTCATGCTCGATCCCAATGGCCGAATATCTACATGGAACAGCGGGGCCGAACGGATCAAGGGCTATGAGGCGGGTGAAATCATCGGAAAGCACTTTTCGATATTTTATCCGGAGGATGCGAGAGAGAGCGGGTGGCCCGATCACGAGCTTCACGTCGCCGCGGAAGCGGGCAAATTTATCGATACCGGATGGCGGCTGCGCAAGGATGGCACGATGTTTTGGGCCAATGTCACGATCACTGCCCTCCGGGATGATACCGGTCGGCTCATCGGCTTTGCCAAGCTCACCCGCGATCTGACAGAGGCCAAAAGGATCGAGGCCATGGAGAATGCCAATCGGCAGCGCGATGAGCTGTTGGACGCCGAGCGAAACGCGCGCATGACCGCTCAGCGCGCAACCCGGCTTAAGGATGAATTCCTGGCGACGCTTTCGCACGAACTGCGCACCCCATTGAGTGCGATTTTAGGCTGGACGCAGGTGCTGCTCCGACCAGATTCGTCCAAAGGACCGGATGAACGCAAGCGGGCCATCGAAGTCATCGACCGCAACGCACGCGCTCAAGTCAAACTCATCGACGATCTTCTGGACCTGAGCCGAGTCATGACGGGCAAGCTTCGGCTGGATCTTCATCAGGTTTCATTTGCCAGCGTCGTGGAGGCCGCCGTGGACTCCGCCAGGCCATCGGCGGAGGTCAAAGGCATCCGCCTGAAGGCGATTTTGGGCTCCTCCGGCCAGGACATCGTCAGCGCCGATAGTGCCCGGCTGCAGCAAATCGTATGGAACCTGCTGACTAACGCGATCAAATTCACGCCGAAGGGCGGACAGGTACAGGTACTGCTCCAACGCGTGAATTCGCACCTCGAACTGAGCGTCAGCGATACCGGCATCGGCATTCCAGCCAATTATCTTCCGCATGTCTTCGACCGATTCTCACAAAAAGACGGCTCCACGACGAGGGCCTTCGGCGGCCTTGGACTGGGGCTGGCGATCTGCAAGCAACTCGTGGAATTGCACGGCGGTTCGATAAAGGCCGCGAGTCAAGGCGAAGGAAAGGGCGCGACGTTTTCCGTCCAGCTGCCTCTATCGATTGTCCAGTTGGATGACCAGAGCGCGCCGCGCGTTCATCCGACCGCGGAGACTCAACCGGGAGAGATGCTGTCGCTTCCAAGGCTCGAAGGCGTCCACGTATTCGCCGTCGACGATGAGCCCGATGCGCGCGATCTCTTACGGACGGTGCTCGAAGACCAGGGGGCCAAGGTGACGAGTTTCGCGTCAGCGGAGGATGCGCTTGCGGCTTTGAAGACGGCGAAGCCAACGGTCCTCGTCTGCGATATTGGCATGCCAAAGATGGACGGCTATCAGCTCATCCGTATCTTGCGCGCGGAGGAGTCCCGGCGTGAGCGGATTCCAGCCTTGGCTCTTACTGCATTTGCACGCGCAGAAGATAGGAAGCGCTCGCTTGTAGCCGGTTATCAAGCTCACTTAGCGAAGCCATTCGATGTGGGCGAACTCGTTCTCGTCGTCGCGGAC
This sequence comes from uncultured Gammaproteobacteria bacterium, assembly GCA_963818075.1. GTDB lineage: Bacteria > Pseudomonadota > Gammaproteobacteria > Steroidobacterales > Steroidobacteraceae > Bog-1198. The sequence continues at coordinate 865,350 of CAWFQX010000004.1, forward strand.
TTGGTGGGTAGGTTGGACCACGCCGGCCGGTCTGCTTAAATTTGCTGCAATGCATGGCCTCTCGCCGCCGAAGAATTCCTACGGCCGGCGTAAAAATGGCGCGCCCCCTCCACCCCGTGGATGCATTTCTGTTGGCGAGCGGAGTCACGTTCGTTAACGCACAGACGGCCGAACTCGATGCGTGCTGACCTAGCGGCTCATCGACGCGCAGAAGGGCCCTCGGGTGAAGATGCAAGCCTCCATTCGATTGCTGATTATCGAAGATTCGGCGGACGATGCCGAGCTTGTGCAGCGTCTGCTTCGGCAGGGCGGATTCGAAATCGCCGCCGAGCGCGTGGATTCGGCCCTTGGTTTGGCGCAGGCGCTCGACAAAAAATGGGACGTCGTCATATCGGACTATTCGATGCCGCAATTTTCGGGGAGCGAAGCGCTGCGGATGGTGAGAAAGCGAATCCCGGAGACCCCATTCATTTTTGTTTCCGGCACCCTCGGCGAAGACTCCGCCACTGAAGCGATGCGGGTCGGCGCCCAGGACTACGTACTGAAGACCAATCTCAGACGCCTGGTTCCGGCGGTAAAGCGCGAGCTGCGGGAAGCCGAGAGTCGCCGCCGCCTGAAAGAACGGGTGCAAATTGACCAGATCATCCTCAACTCGATCGGCGACGCCGTCTTGAGTGCGGACCTTTTCGGCAACATCACCTATCTGAATCGGGCGGCGGAAAAAATGACCGCCTGGCCATGCGAGGAAGCGGCAGGCCGCCCCTTGGCGGAAGTATTCCGGATCTGGGACGGCACGAGCCGCGGCGTAACCTCGATTCAAACCATACGCCAGCCGTCCAACCTCGTTCTCATCCGGCGCGACGGCGTCGAAATTCCGATCGAGTTTTCAGTCTCCCCCATCCACGACCAGGGAGGGCACGTTAAAGGCACCGTGACCGTGGTGCGCGACGTGACGGCGGCACGGGCGATGGCGCTGCAGATCGCGCATTCGGCCCAGCATGACGGCCTCACGGGCTTGCCCAATCGCATCCTTCTGAACGACAGGATCAGCCAGGCGATCGCCTTGGCGCCGCGCCGCGGAAAAAGACTCGCGGTGCTGTTTTTGGATTTGGATGGCTTCAAGCACATCAACGATTCCCTGGGCCATCAGATAGGCGACAAACTGCTGCAATCCATCGCCAGACGCTTGATCGGTTGCCTGCGCATTTCGGACACGATAAGCCGGCAGGGAGGCGATGAATTCGTCGTGCTGCTGTCGGAGCTCGATCATTCGGACGAGGCGGCCATCATGGCTAAAAGGATCCTGGAGGCGGTCGCGGCGGCTCACAGCATCGGCCAGCACAATCTTCACGTCACCGCGAGCATGGGCCTCAGCGTCTATCCCGATGACGGCCTGGATGCAGAGACGCTGATCAAGAACGCGGACATCGCGATGTACCAGGCGAAGGAAAACGGGCGCCAGACCTACGAATTTTTCACGCCGGCCATGAACGCCCGCGCCGTGGAGCGGCAATCCATTGAAGAGAGTCTGCGGCACGCGCTGGAGCGCCAGGAATTTACGCTGCACTATCAGCCGAAAGTGAATTTGAATTCGGGAGAAATAACCGGCGCAGAGGCATTGCTGCGCTGGACGAATCCGGGCCGGGGCGAGGTTCCCCCCGAGCAATTCATCCCGATTGCGGAAGACTGCGGCCTCATCCTGCCGATCGGCAACTGGGTGCTTCGCGAAGCGTGCAGGCAGGCCCGGAGCTGGACGGATGCAGGCCTGCCGCTGACGACCATGGCGGTGAATATCTCCGCCCGGGAGTTCCGCAACGAACACTTTCTCGATCAGGTGCTCGCAATCCTCGAGGAAACGGGCCTGGATCCCAAATGTCTCGAGCTCGAGCTGACTGAAAGCGTTCTCATGAAGCGCGCCGAGCACGCCGAATCCATTCTAAAGAAGCTACGGGCGAGCGGCGTGCAGGTCGCCGTCGACGACTTCGGGACCGGCTACTCCAGCCTGAGCTATCTTACGAAATTCTCGATCGATACCATCAAGATAGATCACTCCTTCGTCCGCAAGATCACTTCCAATCCCAATGAGGCGACCATCATCACTGCCGTGGTCAGCCTGGCCCGGAGCCTGAACATGCGGGTCGTCGCCGAGGGCGTGGAAACGCAGGAGGAGCTGGCGTTTCTTCGGGCTCATCAATGCGAGGAGGCGCAGGGATATTACTTCAGCCGCCCGGTGCTGCCGCGGCAGTTCGCCGAACTGCTCGCAACCGGCAAGGAAGCGCGCTACCGGCGCCTTGCCGAAACCAGTCCCGACCCGATCCTCATCCACCGCGATGGCCGCATCCTGTACGCCAATCGCGCGGCCGCACATCTCGTAAAGCTGAAGGATCCGCAGACGATGATCGATCGGCGGCTGGAGGGCTTCGTCAGTCCGGAATGCCAACGAGATCTCTTGGCGCATCGCGCGGGAGCGTTCGCGGCGAGTCTGCGCCGTTCGGACGGCGCCAGCGTGTATGTCGAAATTGCGGCATCGCCGATCTCCATGAACGGCCACGGGGGCACCTTATTGATATGCCGCGATGTCACTGAACGGGTCATGTTGGAACATGAGCTGCTGGATGTGGCGACCCGCGAGCAGGCTCGTTTGGCGCACGATTTGCACGACGGATTGGGTCAGCAGCTGACCGGTATCGCGCTGTTTCTGCGAGGTCTCGGCAGTCAAGTGGCGCGCGAGATGCCGGCGCACGCCGCGGATTTTGCACGGCTCGACGGGCTGGTGGCGAAGGCGATCGAGGACACGCGCCGGCTGGCCAGCGGGATGTCGCCCCTCGCGGTTGGGCGCGAGGGCCTTGCGAGCGCATTGACCGCCCTGTCGGCACAGGCGCGCGAGCTCTATGGTCTGCAGGTGGTGCTCGACATTGACTCGCTCGTCGATGCACCCATCGAGACGCAAGCTGCATCGCAGCTCTACCGCATCGTCCAGGAGGCCACCTCCAATGCGGCACAGCATGCTCGTGCCTCGAGCATCGAGATCGCCGTGCAGCTCGCGGACTCGAGGCTCACTCTGGTCATCGCCGATGATGGAATCGGTATGGCGGAATCGCCGCAATCAAGCGGCCGCGCCGCCGGCCTCGGACTTCGCATCATGCGCTACCGCGCCGAGCGAATCGGAGGGACGTTTCAAATCGACCGCCGCTCGCCGGGAACCGCCATACGCGTATCACTTCCGCTCAACGAGCACCGACCACCAGCACCGTGAACGTATCGGGAACGGGGGCAGGGCGCGGGTGGGGTTGCTCCGCAGTCGCCGCGGGCGGCGGTCCGAAGTCGGCCGTGACCGCATAGACCTTACCCGTCGCCCCGTCGAGCGCCATGGTGCGCGCGCCGCGCTGGGTCGGCACCGTGGCCTGCACCGAGTAGCGATCCGCCGATTCCTGGCGAACCACGGTCAGGGTTCCTTCGCCGTTGGAGCTGAAAACGAGCCCGCGCTTGGAGTCGAACGCAGCCGCGTCCGGACCCTCGCCGACCGGCACCCGGGCCACTTGCTTGCCGCTGTCGGCGTCGGTGACCGCCATGGTTTTGCCGTCGCAGACGGAGAACAAACGATGATGCGCCCGGTCAATGGCGAGTCCGCTCGGGCTTGCGCAGCCCGGCAACGGGAAGGTGCGCAGCACGGAAAGCTTGCGGCTGTCGATGACGGTCATCTGTCCCGCATCGCTTTCGATGTTTACAAAGATGTGGCCGTTGCCGTCGTCGACGGCGAATTCGGGCTTATCCGGTACTGCCAATGTGGCGACGACCTCCAAGCTCGAGGCATCGAGCACCGTGACGTCCTTGCTCTTGCCATTGAATGTAAACACGTGTTTGCCCACCGGCTCGTACAAGATGGCATCGGGATTATGCGCGGCAATTTTCACTTCGCGAATCACCGCCAAGGTCTCGCTGTCGAACATCGTCACCGAGTCGGCTTTGCCGTTGCTCGTGTAACCGCGCTTGGAGTCCTCGGCCAGTGCAATGCCATGCACGCCCTGGGTGTTGGGAATGCTGCCGATCACTTTCCCGGAGTCGGTGCTGATGACATCGACTCGCGTCGCGCGGCTCACGAAAAGCCGCTTGCCCGCTGCATCGAGGGTGAGATAGTCCCAACCGCCGGCGCCTCCCACTTTCCAGCGCTGCACTACCTGCAGGTCGGAGTTGGCAGGCGCAGTGGCGGCCGTCGCGCCGGCGGCGAGCGTCACGAGCAGCCCCAGGACGGCACGGCGGGGCAGAGTGGTGAATTTCGCGCGCATGGTTTCTCCTCGCAAAAAATGATTCATTGGACGCGGCCGCATTATGCCTGGCGAGGGAGCCGGCGATGTTTACACATTTGTATAGCGTCGTCGGACGACAGGCAGGCGCTTGGGCTATGCCCTGGGTTGCGCGCGGATGAACGGACCTTTTTGCGAGGGCGGCACCGGCCGGCGCCGGGCTTTGCGCCACAAATCAAAGACCGCGAGCGTGCCGCTCAACGCCGCGAGCGTCGCGAAATAGGCCCGCGGCCCGAACGCGGTCATCAGGCTGCCCGCGAGCATCGGGCCGATCGCCGCGGCGCCGCCGTTCAGCAGCAGCAGGGTACTGCTCGAGGCGACCATTTGCGCGGGCTCGAGCTTGTCGTTGACATGCGATACGGATAACGAATACAGAGTCAGAGCGAAGCCGCTGAACATCGCCGCCAGGGCCAGGAATGCCGCACGAGGCATGGCGGGGAATGCGACGATGCTGGCGGCCACCAGCATCGCGAGCGTGCAAACGCCCGCGATCACGGTGCGGCGGTCCATGCGATCCGACAGGCGGCCGACCGGGTATTGCGTCGCCACCGCCGCGAGTATGCTCACCGCCATGAAGCTGGCGACCCCCGGAGTGTCCAAGCCGCTGAGGCGTGCGTATACGGGGCCCATCGAAAAAATGATGGCGGATATGAGGCCTGAGACGGTGACCGCGACCACGCCGAGCGGGGTATTGCCGTACAGCTCCCGCAGCCGCACATTGCGCGGCATTTCATGGTTTGGCACGCGCTGTGCGGAAACGACGATCGGCACCATCGCAAGGGAGATCAGCACGGAGACGAGCATGAAGGGAGCGGGCGTGCGGGGATCGGACAGGACCAGCAGGAACTGGGCCGCACCGAGACCGACGTACAATATGAGCATGTACAGGGCGAACAGCCGGCCGCGGTTTGCGCGGGTTGCCCGATCGTTCAGCCAGCTTTCGGCCACCACATAGATGCCGGCGAAGCACAGGCCCGAGACCAGACGCATGGCGCCCCAGGTCCAGGCATTGACGAAACCGCCTTGGATGAGAATCGCCACCGACGCCACGGCCGCAAGGGCGGCGAATACCCGGATATGCCCGAGTTGCCGCAGCAAAGGCGGTGCGATGACGGTCCCCATCACGTATCCGACGTAGTAACAGGACATGACGATGCCGGTCACGAGCGTGGGGAACCCATCGAGCGTGGCGCGCAGGCCGAGCAGGGTGCTCTGCAGACCCGCCCCCAGCATGAGCACGCCCATGCCGAGCAGCAGCGGCCAGTTGGTGGCAATTACACTCAGCGGCACAGCGGGATTTTTTTCATGGCCAACATCGGCGGCTTGGGTTCGCGCAGTATATCCGTTGCTCGCCCGCGGCCACGCGGAAAACTCGGACGGCTTCCAAGGTTATAGCCGCAGCAGTCCCCGCCTGGCGATGTAGGTCAAGGTGATTCCCGCGGCGAATGCCAGGCCGACATTCCACATCGCAAACGCCGCGGTCGTGAGCGTGATGAGCCGCTCGCCCTTGTCCTTGCTGAAATCGCAGGAACCGAGGGCTAGCTGCGCGCCCGTCAGAAAAAGGATTACACCAAGCACGGCGCGCGGGAACACGCTGAAGATTGCCTCGATGGATCCGCTGAAGAAAAATGCGAGGCACAGCAGCAGCACCCCGAGGATGATGGGTGCGCCGCCGGTGCGCGCTCCGAATGCAACGTGCCCCGCCATGCCGCCTGCGCCATGGCACATAGGCACCCCGCCGAACAAGGCGCCGGTAAGATTCATCAAGCCGGTCGATGTCGCGACGGTTTTTTCGGTCACCGGCCGGTCGGGAAACAGGCGGTTGTTTTCCTCGCGGATGGCGATCACGGCATTGCCGAGCGTGAGCGGGATCTGCGGTAGAGCGAGAAACACCGTTCCCACCATAAGGTCGTACCCGGTGATGCCGGACAGCACCAGATGCGGGGTATGAAGTTCGAACCTCACGGCGTACAGGGCGTCCAAGAATTCGGGATTCTGAACCGCTCCGCACACTCCGCCATAGAGCAACAGCAGAAACATCGCCGGGATGGCCCGGTTCGCGAGCAGCAGCACGGTGCCGAGCAAGCCGATGGCAGCAACCGCCCAGCCATCGCTCATCATTTTAATGCCTTCGAGCATGAAGCCTAGGCCTAGGCCCAGAACGATTCCCACGACGACGGGCCGCGGAACCAGCCTGGCGATACGCGTAGCCGCACCCGTGAGCCCGAGGGCCAGCCACAGGAGCCCGGTCACCAGGCTCGCGCTGTAGACCCCGGCCTGCGTTATGACGGCCGTCTGGGCCGCCTGTGTGGTGGCGACCGCGCCAATGGCCTTCATCGGTTGCACCGGAAACGGCGTCTTGTAGTACAGGCCGCAGACCGTCATGGCGGCGCCAAAGGTAAACAGGATGCCGAAGGGGTCGATCTTGAGCACGGCGATGTACGCGACCACGAAGGGAATCAGCGTGCCGAGATCGCCGAAGGCGCCCGCCCATTCCATTCGATCGAAGCGATTGCCGGTGCCGGGCACCTTGGGATCCGTCGCGGGCGGGGACGGCTTCATTGCCGGAGGAGTGCGCGCGTCACTGGCTCGCGGTGAAGCTCGGAATGATGCCCGGCACGACGTACTGCTGAATGATGACGATCACGACCAGCACCAGGGTTAGAACGACGCTGTGAATGAACGTCCGCGCCAGGACCGCTCCCTCTTTGCCCTTCAAGTCCGTCACGCATACTCCGGTGGCGATGTTCTGCGGCGAGATCATCTTGCCGAGAACGCCGCCCGAAGAATTGGTGGCGGCGAATAGCAGTGGATTCAGCTGCAGTTGCCGGGCGGCGACGACCTGTAAATTGCCGAACAGCGCATTGCCCGAAGTATCGCTGCCGGACAAGAACACCGCAATCCATCCCAGGAAGGGTGAAAACAGGATGAAGGCATGCCCGGTCGAGGCAACCGCCAACCCCAAGGTATAGGCGAGACCGGAGTAGTTCATCACGTAGGCGAGTCCGACAATGAACATGACGGTGATGACCGCCTGCCAGAGCTGCTGGATCGTGCGCACGACGCATCGAAAAAGCTCGGCAAGCGGCAGTCTGACCAACAATGCCGTGATGAGCGCCGCCAGCAGGATCGCGGTTCCGGTTCCGAGCGGCTGGAAGGTCCAGACCGCGGCGTACGGCTTATCATGGTAGAGCGTGATCGATACCGTCTTGTCCAACCCCGGCCAATGGATTGCGAGTTGACCGACGGTGGCAATCTTTCTGTAGGTCCACAGAATCACGGTGGCCGTCACGATCACCCAGGGCATCCATCCCTGCCAGGCAGGTACCGGGAGGGAACTGGGCTTGAGCGTCTCGCGCGGTGCCTGCGCGATGGTGAATTCGGGATCAACGGCCGGCCGCCAGACTTGTAGAAACAGCAGGGTCGCGATCAGCGATCCGAGCGCGGCGAACACGTCGGTCAGCGTGTAATCGAGATAGTTCGATGCGCCAAATTGCGCCAGACCGAAGCTTAAGCCTGCGACCGCCAATATCGGCCACAGGGCGCGGATCGAACGCCAGCCACCGTAGAGCGCCATGACATAAAACGGCAGTATTGCGGCCATAAACGGCAGCTGACGGCCGATCATTGCCGCCAACGCCGGCGCCGGCAGGCCGGTCACCGCGCCCAAGACGGTCACGGGGGTACCGAGCGCACCGAAGGCGACCGGAGTCGTATTGAAGATCAGCACGAACACCAGCGCCTCGAGCGCTGGGAAACCGCACATGATCAGGAGGGAAGCGGTGATGGCAACCGGCGCGCCGAATCCGGCAATGCCTTCGAGCAGCGCGCCGAAGCAAAACCCGATGGCGATCAACACCACGCGGCGGTCATTCGGCAAGTGCTTGATCAGCCACTCGCGGAATGCGTCGAAGCGGCCCGATGCGACGGCGATGTTGTAAAGCAGCAGCGCATTGATGACGATCCACATCACCGGCCAGAGCGCAAATACCATGCCGTTGGCGGCCGAGGCGAATGCCGTGCCCGCCGGCATGCCCCACACGGTGACAGCGATCAAAAAACCGACGGCGAGGCCCGCCAAGGCGGCCTGCCACGCCGGCCGCTTCAGTACGCCAAGAAGAACGAGGACCGTTGCGATGGGCAGCACCGCAACCAGGAAAGACAGGGCCAGACTGTCGCCGACGGGTGTCAACAATTGGTGAAACATTTTTTCTCCCGGATCGCGGTCATTCGTGCCGCCGATGGCTTTTGGCCAATCCTACTCCAGAGTTGCCGGTTCTGTGATGCATAATACGGACGATGACCACCTCATTGCGGAGCGACGTTTCGAGCGACGCCGCGCCGGACGCGGCGGTGCCGGCCGCCGGCGCGCCGGCGCAGCCATCGCGCGTGCAGCGCCAGCAGGAGGTGGTGGCCGCGCTCGCGGAGGTCATGCCCCGCGGGGCAATCTTGAGCCGCCATGAAGACACCGTGCCCTACGAGTGCGACGCGCTCACCGCCTACCGTGCCTCGCCGATGGCCGTGGTGCTTCCCGAAACGGAAGCTCAAGTTGCGGCGGCGCTCAAGGTCTGTCACCGCATGGGTGTGCCCATCATTGCGCGCGGGGCCGGTACCGGATTGTCCGGCGGCGCCACGCCGCACCATTGGGGCGTCATTCTCTCACTCGCCAAGTTCAATGAGATCCTGAAGATCGATGCCGGCGCCTGCACAGCGGCCGTGCAAAGCGGGGTGCGCAATCTCGCCATCAGCGAGGCGGCGGCGCCGTTCGGTTTGTACTATGCGCCGGACCCGAGCAGCCAAATCGCGTGCAGCATCGGCGGCAACGTGGCCGAAAATTCCGGCGGCGTGCACTGCCTCAAGTACGGTCTGACTTTGCACAACGTACTGCGCGTTCGCGGCTTCATGGCGGACGGCGAGCCGGTGGAGTTCGGTTCGCAGGCGCTGGATGCGGCGGGGCTCGATCTCCTCTCCGTGGTGGTGGGCAGTGAGGGCATGCTGGCGGTCATTACCGAAGTCACGGTGAAGCTCATTCCCAAACCGCAACTCGCACGCTGCATCATGGCGAGCTTCGGCGACATCGAGTCGGCCGGCGCCGCGGTGGCCAGCGTGATCGCGCACGGCATCATCCCCGCGGGCCTCGAGCTCATGGACCAGGCCATGACCGCCGCGGTCGAAGCGTTCGTACACGCCGATTACGATCTCGATGCCGCCGCCATCTTATTGTGCGAGAGCGACGGCACTGCAGAGGAGGTGGCCGAAGAGGTCGCACGCATGGAGGAGGTTCTCAATGCCGCGGGCGCGTCGCGCATCGAGGTCAGCTGCGACGAAGCACAGCGCCTGAAATTTTGGAGCGGCCGAAAGAATGCGTTCCCCGCCTCCGGCAGCATCAGTCCGGACTACATGTGCATGGATTCCACCATACCTCGCCGACGGCTGGCGGAGATGTTGCGGGAAATCGAGGGCATGCAGGCCAAGTACGGCCTGCGCTGCGTCAATGTCTTTCACGCCGGCGACGGGAACCTGCATCCGCTCATCTTGTTCGACGCCGCCGAGCCGGATGAGATGCGCCGCTGCGAGCTGTTCGGCGCCGACATCCTGGAAACCAGCGTCCGCTTGGGCGGCACCGTTACCGGCGAACACGGAGTGGGCCTCGAGAAGCTGAACTCCATGTGCGTGCAGTTTGCGCCGGCCGAGCGAGCGCAATTCCTGGCGGTCAAACATGCATTCGATCCGCTCGAGTTGCTGAATCCGGGCAAGGTGATCCCGACACTGCATCGCTGTGCGGAGTACGGCAAGATGCATGTGCATCGCGGCATGCTGCCGTTTCCCGGCTTGCCGAGATTTTGATGGACAGCCAAGATCCCGCCCTCGCGCGTCTGATCGATCGGGTCGCCGATGCGCGAGCCGGCCATGAGGCGCTGGATATCCGCGGCGGCGGCACCAAGGTCTTCTACGGCGAGCCGCCGCGAGGCGAACCGCTGGACGTGACTCCTCTGGCCGGTATCAGCTGCTACGAGCCGACCGAACTCGTGGTGACGGTTCGCGCGGGCACACCGCTCTGCGAATTGGAGGCCGCACTCGAGGAGCAGGGTCAATGTCTGCCGTTCGAGCCGCCGCGTTTTTCCGATCGCGCCACGGTGGGCGGCATGGTGGCGGCGGGATTGTCCGGTCCTGCGCGCGCCAATGTCGGATCGGTGCGCGATCATGTGCTGGGCGTGACGCTGCTCAATGGACGCGGCGAGATCCTCGCCTTCGGCGGCCAGGTTGCCAAGAATGTGGCCGGCTATGATGTGTCGCGGCTGATGGCGGGATCCATGGGAATTTTGGGCGTCATCTGCGAGGTCTCGCTCAAAGTGCTGCCGATCAGCCGCGCCGCCGCGACCTTGCGCTTCGAGCGCGAAGAGATCCAGGCGCTCGAGCAGCTGCGTCTCTGGGCGTCGCAGCCTTTGCCGGTGAATGCCAGCGCGTGGCACGACGGGCGGTTGCATGTGCGCCTCGCCGGCGCGGCCGCGGCCGTGAGCGAGGCATGCAAGAAGCTCGGCGGCACGCTGCTCGCTCCCGATACAGCCCTCCATTGGTGGTCGAGTCTGCGCGATCAGACCGAGAGTTTCTTCGCGCTCGATGCCGCCGCCTTGAGCTGCGGCGAGCGTCTCTGGCGCTTGTCGGTGGCTGCCACCGCCGCGCCGGTCAAGCTGCCGGGCCGGCAACTCATCGAGTGGCACGGTGCGGAGCGTTGGTGGCGCACTCGTGCCGAGGCTCGCGAGGTGCGCGCGGCGGCCGCGCTGGCGGGAGGGCATGCGACGCTGATCCGGGGCGAAAAATCGGCCGCAGTGTTTACGCCCGTGAGCGAGGTCTTGATGCGCATTCATCGGGGATTGAAGCAGGCCTTCGATCCGGCGCGCGTTTTCAACCCCGGCCGTTTGTACGCCGAGCTGTAAGGCCCCCGTGCAGACGCATTTAAGTCCGGAATTCGAGGGTACCCCGCAAGGCGAGGAGGCACAGGCCATCGTCCGCAAGTGCGTACATTGCGGCTTCTGCAATGCCACTTGCCCGACGTACCAGCTGCTGGGCGATGAACTCGACGGCCCGCGTGGGCGGATTTATTTGATCAAGCAGGTGCTCGAGGGCGGCGAAATCACGCGCAGCACGCAGCAGCACCTGGATCGCTGCCTGACGTGCCTCAATTGCCAGACCACCTGTCCGAGCGGCGTCGAGTACGGGCACCTGGTGGAGATCGGCCGCCGGATCGTCGACGCGCGGGTCGAACGTCCGTTACCCGAGCGCACGTTGCGCTGGCTGCTTAGGGAGGGTTTGACCTCATCGTTGTTCGCGCCGGCGATGCGCATGGGTCAGGCGTTGCGGCCGCTGTTGCCGCGCGTGCTCAGGAACAAGGTGCCCCCGCGCGCGGCGGCGCACGGCACCGAGGCACCGCACGGCACCGAGGCACCGCACGGCACGGAGGCACCGCTGCGCGTCCACCAGCGCACGATATTGATGCTGCGCGGTTGTGTGCAGCCATCGATGATGCCCAACATCGACCGGGCCGCCGCTCGCGTGCTCGACAGGGCGGGCATCCGGACCGTCTTCGCGGCCGGCACCGGCTGCTGCGGCGCATTGCGGACTCACCTCAGCGATGCGGACGGCGGCCTCGAGGACATGCGCCGCAACATCGATGCCTGGTGGCCGATCGTCTCTGTGGGCGATGTGCAAGCGATCGTCGCCTCCGCTTCGGCCTGTAGTCTCGCCATCAAGGAGTACGCGCACTCATTGTCGGGCGACACAGCGTATGCGGATAAGGCGGCGCGCATCAGCGGGCTCGCGCGCGACTTGAGCGAACTGCTGCCGCAGCTGCTCCCTGTTCTGCAAGGCCGGATGCGAAGCGAGGGGCCGCGGCGGCTGGCATTTCACGCGCCCTGCACGCTGCAGCACGGCCAGAAATTGAAGGGCGGAGTCGAGGCCGGCCTGCGCGCGCTCGGTTTCGAGGTCGACGCCGCGAACAACGAAAGTCATTGGTGCTGCGGCTCGGCAGGCACCTATTCGATCCTGCAGCCGGATCTCGCCACGCAGCTGCGCGACCGCAAGCTCGAGTTGCTGGCAAAGCACGGGCCGCAGTACATCGTCTCGGCCAACGTCGGCTGCATTCAACATCTGCAGTCCGGTACGCGCATTCCGGTGAAGCACTGGATAGAAGTGTTGGACGAGGCTCTTCTGCCCGAATCAGGCGCGGCGGCCGCGGCAACGTCGGCAGCCGCGGCCGGAGCCGCTTGATGTGTCTGATTCTCGTGGTCTGGCGCGCGCATCCGCGGTACTCCTGTCTGGTGGCGGCGAATCGGGATGAATTCCACTCCCGTCCGGCGGCGCCAGCCGGCTGGTGGCCGCACCGGCCGCAGATACTCGCCGGGCGGGATCTCGAGGCCGGCGGAACCTGGCTCGGACTCACTCGCACCGGCCGCTTTGCCGCGCTCACGAATTTCCGCGATCCCGAACAGCGCCGTATTCAAGCACCGAGCCGCGGGGAGCTCGTGACATCCATGCTCGAGTCGGGCGCCACGGTTGCCGAGGGCTTGGCCTATTTGCGGAAGGTCGGGGCCGGCTACAACGGCTTCAATCTGATCTTCTCCGACGGCGAGCGGCTCGGCATCTATGAAAGCGTGCGCGGCTTGGGGCGCGAGCTCACGCCGGGGATTTACGGGCTCTCGAATCATCTGCTCGATACGCCGTGGCCGAAGGTGCAAAACGCCAAAGGCCGGCTGCAAGCTGCACTCAATGACTTGACCGACACCGCTCCGTTGCTCGACGTGTTGCGCGATGATCGGCCGGCACCCGATGCGCTGTTGCCGCGCACGGGCGTGAGCCTGGAGTGGGAGCGGCTGCTGTCGAGCGCCTTCGTGCGGGCGCCGGATTATGGTACACGGTGCTCGACAATAATTCGCATCGCAGCGGACGGCCGCGCATACTTCGACGAGTGGAGTTGGAACTCCGTGGGGGCGGACATTGGCAGGATCAGCCTGCAGTTCGAGCTGGAGCGACATTATGTTCAAGCGGGTGCTCCTCTGTTATGACGGTTCTGAGGTGGGCCGCCGGGCGCTGAAGCGCGGCGCGGAACTCGCGATACTCGTGGGTGCGCAGGTATACGTGTTGTCGATCATTCCCGGCGGGATCGCGGCACCCGCAGTCGTCGCCGGCGCCGCCGGCCATGCATGTTTGGTCGACGAGGAAGGCGGCTATCGCAGGCTGCTCGACGAATCCATCGAATGGCTGAAAGCGCGCGGCGTCTCCGCCGAAGGCTACCTGGCGAGCGGCAACACCATCGAGCAAATCGTTGCGTTCTCCCGGCGCCTAGATGTCGATCTCATCGTACTCGGCCACTACCCGCAGCCCTCCGGCGGATTCTGGTGGGGCAGCCCGCAGCGCACCTCGCTGGCCGAGCGCGCCAAATGCTGCGTTTTCGTGGCCGTCGAGGATGCGGCGCAGTCAAGCGTGGCTTAGAGCGGCGTCGACCGCCTTCCTAAGTTTCGCAACGATTTCCTCGAGCTCCGCATCGCTGGCATTGTAGGGCGGCGCGATGATGATGGTGTCGCCAGCAGTGCCGTCGACGTTGCCCGAACAGGGATAGCAAATGAGCCCGTCGGCAAAGGCGCGCGCTCCAATGTCGAAACTCAAAGAGCGTTCGGCCGGAAACGGCAGCTTCGTGTCGCGGTCGCGGACCAATTCGATGCCGATGAAGAATCCCCGTCCGCGCACATCGCCGACCTCGTCGAATTTCGACAGGGTTTGACGGATGCTTGCTTGCAAAGCACCGCCGACGGTGCGAACTCTGTCGAGCAGCCGGTCGCGCTCGATGATCTGCTGCACGGCGAGTCCTGCCGCGCAAGCGGCGGTGTGTCCGGTGAAGGTGTGTCCCGTCATGTAGGCACCGTGCTCGGCGTGAATCGGCGCGGCGACGCGAGCCGTGACGAGCGTCGCTCCCAGAGGGATGTAGCCGCCGGCCAGCCCTTTGGCGATGCACATGATGTCGGGGACCACGTCATCGTGTTGCAACGCGCGCCAGGTGCCGCTGCGGCCGGCGCCGCACATCACTTCGTCGGCGATCAGGAGCACCCCGTACTTGCGGCAAACAACTTGAATGGCTTGAGCGTAGCCGTCGGGTGCCGGCACGACGCCGCCGGCCGCACCTACGATGGGTTCGAACACGAATGCGGCCACGTTTTGCGGCCCCAAGGAGAGGATGGTGCGCTCCAGTTCCGCGGCGAGATGCGCGGCCAGGCCTCCCTCGGACACGCCGTCGGGCCGTCGGTACGCGTTCGCCGCCGAGACGAAGCTCACCTCGAGCAGGCTGCCTTCGAAGGCGCGGCGCCGCTGCTCGAAACCGGAAATCGACAGCGCTCCCAAGGTATTGCCGTGCCACGAGCGCCGCCGCGCGATGAAACGGCGTTTGCTGCCGAGTCCCTGGGCCGCAAAATGCTGAAGGGCGATCTTCATCGCCGACTCGACGGCTTCCGATCCGCTGCCCGAGTACACGATGTCCTGGAAGCCGCCGCCGCACAGGCGCAACACCATTTCGGTCAGGCCTTCGAGCGCCGAGCTCGTGAACAGATATCGATAGCCGTAGGCAATCTCATCGAACTGCTGTCGGATGGCCGCGTTGACCTCCGGGTGGGCATGTCCCACGCAGAACACGGCAGGGCCGCCCGAGCCGTCCAGATAGCGCTTGCCGGCGGCGTCGAACAAGTAGCTGCCGCGGCCGCGGACGATCCGCGGTAATTTCTCGATTCCGAACCCGCTGGGGCGGTTTTTCATTGACAATCCCTTCCTGGCAATATGCGAATATATCGCATGGCATCGTCGGCCTCTTCCTTACCCGATCCGCCGCCGCTCGCGATTCGGGACCGAGCTCTCGGAATCATCGCCACGGCGACGGTGCTGGCGTTGCTGTATTTCGCCCGCGACGTGCTGGTTCCCATCACGCTGGCAGTGATTTTAAGCCTGTTGATCGCACCCTTGGTGCGGGCGCTGCGGCACATCGGCCTGGGACAGACCTGGTCGGTGCTGGCGGCCGTCGTGGTTTTAGCGTTTCTATTTGCCGCCGTGGCCGGCGTCATCGGCTCGCAATTCGTGCGCATGGCCGCGAGTCTGCCGCACTACGAACGCACGATCGAACGCAAGCTGCGGACCGTGAACTCCTTTACCGTAGGCAAGTTCAATGGACTCACGGGCGCGCTCGGGCGGCTGACGGACCGCCGCCCACGCACCGAGCAGCCGGCACCGGCCGAACAGCCGCGTACGCTCGATGAACCGAATGGCGCCGTGCCCGCGACACCGATCCCGGTGGAGCTGCACGAACCCCCGCCGAACGGCCTGCAGGTCATCGAAAAGGTGGTCGGGTCGATCTGGGTTCCGATCGAGACCACGGGGATCGTGCTCGTCGTGCTGATATTCGTGCTGCTCGAGCACGAGGCTTTGCGCGATCGCTTCATCCGCATCGCCGGCGGCAGCGACATTCGGCTGACGACGCTCGCGCTCAACGACGCCGGGGAGCGCCTGTCGAGATTTTTCGTATCGCAATTCGCCGTCAATCTTGGGGTTGGCCTCATGATCTGGGTCGGCCTCAGCCTCATCGGTCTGCCGCATCCACTGCTCTGGGGCGCGCTCGCCGGGGTGCTGCGCTTCGTGCCCTACGTCGGCGTGTGGATTGCCGCTCTGTGTTCGATGCTGCTGGCGGCTGCCGTCGATCCTTTGGGATGGACCCTGGCCTTGACGACGCTGGGGCTGTTCGTCGTGGTCGAGCTGATCGCGAGCCAGCTGGTCGAGCCGCAACTGTACGGGCATACCACGGGCCTATCGCCGCTCTCGGTGGTCATCGCAGCGATATTCTGGAGCTGGCTGTGGGGCCCGATCGGCTTGATCGTGTCGACGCCATTGACGCTGTGCCTGCTGGTGGCCGGACGGCATATCAAGGCGCTCAGCCTGCTCGATGTGTTGTTGGGCGATGCGCACGCGCTCACCATGCCGGAGCGTTTCTACCAACGGGCTCTGTCGGCCGATTCGGACGAACTCATCGCCGCCGCGCGGGCATTCCTCAAGCGCGATACTTTCGCAAATTATTGCGACTTGGTGCTGATGCCCGCTTTGCACCTGGCGCGGGTCGACGCGCTCGCGGGTGCCATCAACGATGAGCAGCAAACCAAGGTGCGCAACGCGATCGTCGCCGTGATCGGCGCCATCGCCGAGCAGCGGCGCTGGCTGCCGAGGCGACTTCGCCAGTCCTCGGTCCTCGACAGCCCGAACATCGGCCGTCAGTTGCGCAAGCAGCGTGAGCAAATCAGCGGCCGCTGGCAGGGCCCCCTGGTGGTTCCGCCGGGATCCGTGGTGGTGTGCGTTGGCCTGGGCTCCGCGGCCGATGATCTGGCGACGGAGCTCCTGGTGCGCATTTTGCGCGAGCAAAAAATAGACGCGCGGCATATGTCCCTCGAGGACATGGCGACGCCGGCGCCCCCCGAGGCCGTCGACGCGGTAGCCATCGCGTATGTCGTGAGCGCCTTTCCGAACGAGGAGCGCAGCCGCGGGGAGACGACGACCGAGGAATTGCGCAAGCGCTTCCCGCGGGCCTGCATCGTCTCGGTGTTGCTGCCCGGAATGCTGATGGAGCCGGACAACGGCGTCGACAGCATAGAAGCGGCCGACAAAGCCGCATCGTCGCTCGGGCAAGCGGTGGAGATCTGCATGGACATGCAGCGCGCGCCGATCCAAGCATGAGCTCCGCCGGGTACACCGCGGCGGAGCACGCCCCGGCGGTGCGGATCCGCTGGCGAATCTTCGCGATGCTGTTCGGCTTCGGCTTCATTGCGTACCTGCAGCAGAAGAGCATCACGGTGACGGCCGAGCCCATGATGCCCGAATTGGGTTTGAGCCAGTTTCAGATCAGCTTGATCGAAGAAGCATTTGTCATCGGCTACGCGTTGTTTCAGCTTCCCGGCGGCATCTTCGGCCAACGGCAGGGCGCGCGCCGCACGTTCGTCATCATCGGAGTTGCCGCGTTCCTGGCGACGGTTGCGATGCCCCTCGCACCTTACTGGTTGACGGGAGCGGGTTTGTTCGCCGTATTGCTCCTCCTGCAGCTGCTGCTGGGGTGCTCACAGGCGGCGGTCTTTCCGGTGTCCGCCGGCGTGTTCGAGGTTTGGTTTCCGCCGCGCCGCTGGTCTTTCGTGCAGGGACTGCAGACCATGGGGCTGGGCCTGGGCGCGGCTTTCACCCCGCCGCTCATCAGCCATCTCATGTCGGCGTTGGGGTGGCAGCAGGCGCTGTTGTGGGCGAGCCTGCCGGCCGTCCCGCTGATCTTGATTTGGGCCTGGTACGGGCGGAATACGCCGCGCGAACATCCGTCTGTCGCGGCTGCCGAGCTCGCAGAGATCGGCAGTCAGGACATTGCGTCGGTCGACACCGCGATAAGCGTCAAGCAGGTCGTAAACATCCTGACGAACCGCAATGTACTGCTGCTGGCGATCTCCTACCTGTGCATGAATTACTCGTTTTATCTGCTCTCCAACTGGGTCTTTCTATATCTGGTGCAAGAGCGAAAATTCTCCGTGCTTGAAACGGGCTGGCTGGCGATTTCACCGCCGCTGGCCGCGGCCGTGGGCGCGGGTGTGGGCGGCCTGATTACCGGCGCATTGTGCGTTCGCTTCGGCAACCGCTGGGGCTATCGTCTGGTGCCGCTCATTTCGCTCCCCATCGCCGGGGCGCTGCTGTTGGTGTCGGTGAGTGCAGCCAATCCGTACCTGGCGGTGGTGGGGCTGGCCTGCTGTTTCGGCGCCGTGGAGCTCAATGAGGGCGCCTATTGGGGCGCCGCCATGACCGTGGGCCGCGGCGAGACCATGGCCGTGAGCGGCGTCATGAACACCGGCGGCAATCTCGGCGGCATCATCGGCATTCCCATCATCGGGTATTTGTCCGGAGAGCATTTATGGCACTCCGCGTTCGTGGTCGGCGCGGGTTTCGCGGTTGCGAGCGCGCTGGCGTGGCTCGGTATCGAGGTCGATCAGCCGGCCGACGCGACGGCGCAGAGCGCGACGGTGCAGAGCGCCGCGGCGCAATAGGAGACGCATTTGAAAACCATCGTAGTCACGGGAGCAGCGCAGGGCGTCGGCCTCGCGACGGCCTCGCTGCTGGCACAGCGCAATTTTCGTGTGATTCTGTTGGACGTCCAGCCGCTCGACGATCTCGTGGATCGGCTGAGCGGCGGCGGTGCGGAAATCGCGGGACTGGCGGGCGATGTATCCTCAGAACCGTTCGTGCAGCAGGTGGCGCAATGGATCGCGCTCGAGTACGGTGCCGCCGACGGATTGGTGAACAACGCCGGCATCAGCCACATTGCCCCGGCAGAGGAGACCACCGCCGCGCAATGGCAGCGCGTCATGAACATCAATCTGTTCGGTCCTTTTTTGTTGTGCCGGTATCTTGGGGCGCAGATGCTGAAGCGGCGCCAGGGCAGCATCGTGAACGTCGCATCGGTCGCCGGTCTCGCCGGCGTCAGTCATCGCAGCGCCTACAATGCGTCGAAGCACGGCCTGATCGGCCTCACCAAAACGCTGGCGGCGGAGTGGGGCGGCCGCGGTGTGCGCGTCAATGCGGTGTGTCCGGGATGGATCAAAACCAAAATGGACATGGCCGATCAGGGGAGCGGCGCCTATTCGGACGCCGATATCGTCAATCGTGTGCCCATGGCTCGCTTCGCCAGCGCCCAGGATGTGGCCGAGTCGATCGCCTTTCTGATCGACGGTGAGCGCAGCGGCTTCATTAACGGGGTGAGCCTGCCCGTGGACGGCGGCTGGACTGCCGATGCGAGCTGGGACAGTCTGCGCATGCGCACGCGCGGCTCGCAGCCTGTCTGAGCAGTCGACATGGCCGCGCCCCAAGAAATGAGCGAGCGCTGGCAATTTTGGATCGATCGCGGCGGCACGTTCACCGACATCGTCGGCTACGCGCCGGACGGCGGGCTGCACACTGAAAAGCTGCTGTCGGAGAACCCATCGCAGTACGCCGATGCCGCGGTGGAAGGGATTCGGCGGCTGCTCAAGTTGGCGCGCGGAGAGTCGATCACGGCGGCGCGCGTGGCGTGCGTGAAGATGGGAACGACGGTGGCCACCAACGCGCTGCTGGAGCGCAAGGGCGAGCGCACTCTCTTGGTCATTACTCGCGGGTTTAAAGACGCGCTGCGCATCGCAACCCAGGCGCGGCCGCGGCTGTTCGATCGGCGCATCGTGCTGCCCGAACTTTTGTACGAGCGTGTGATCGAGGCCGCGGAACGCGTCAGCGCCCACGGCGAGACCGTCGAGCCCTTGGATGAGCCGGCGCTGGCCGCGCAGATGCAGGCGGCTTTCGCCGACGGCTTTCGCAGCTGCGCCATCGTGTTCCTGCACGGCTACCGATACGTGGAGCATGAGCTCGCCGCCGCAGACGTGGCGCGCCGCATCGGCTTCACGCAGATTTCGGTGTCGCATCGCGTGAGCCCGCTCATGAAGCTGGTGCCGCGAGGCGATACCACGGTGGTGGACGCCTATCTGTCGCCGATTCTGCGGCGCTATGTGGACCGGGTGGCCGAGCTCATGCCCGGCGTGCCGCTTTTTTTCATGCAGAGTTCGGGTGGCTTGACCCAGGCCCATCACTTCCAGGGCAAGGACGCGATTCTTTCGGGGCCGGCCGGCGGGATCGTCGGCATGGCGCGCACCGCGCAGGCGGCCGGGCACGCCAAGCTCATCGGTTTCGACATGGGCGGCACGTCCACCGACGTGAGCCATTTCGCGGGGGAGTACGAGCGCACCTTCGACACCGAGGTCGGCGGAGTGCGGGTGCGCGCGCCCATGATGAGCATTCACAGCATTGCGGCCGGCGGCGGTTCCATCATCCGTTTCGACGGCGCGCGCCTGCGGGTGGGGCCTGAATCCGCCGGTGCGAATCCGGGACCCGCGTGCTATCGGCGCGGAGGTCCGCTGACGATCACCGATGCGAACGTGTTGCTGGGCCGCATTCAGCCGCAATACTTTCCGCGCGTGTTCGGGGCGCAGGCCGATCAGCCCCTGGATGCCGGCATCGTCGCGCAGCGCTTCAGCGAGCTCGCGCGGCAAATCGCGGCGGCCACGGGCACCCCCATCGAGCCCGAGCAGGTGGCGGGGGGCGCGCTGCAAATCGCCGTGGCCAGCATGGCCAACGCGGTGAAGCGCATCTCGGTCATGCGCGGCTACGACGTCAGCGGCTACACCCTGCAATGTTTCGGCGGAGCGGGCGGTCAGCACGCCTGTCAGGTGGCCGATGCGCTCGGCATGAGCCGCGTGTTCATTCATCCATTCGCGGGCGTCCTGTCCGCCTACGGAATGGGGCTCGCCGACCAGATCGCCATGCGGGAGAGCGCCATCGAGCGCGCACTGGATGAGCACGGCCTGCACGAGGCGCGGCAGCGTGCAGCGGTTCTGCGAGTCCGAAGCCTCGGCGGAACTCACGGCTCAGGGGCTCATCGCCGCCGACCTGCTCCGCCGTGACCCGCGTCTACATCCGCTACCAAGGCACCGACACGGCGCTGAGCGTCGGTCTGCCGATGCACGGCGCGCCGAGTGCGGCCTTGGCGCAAATTCGCCAGGCTTTCGAGGAGAGCTATCGCCGCCGCTTTGCCTTTCTGATGCCGCATCAATCCTTGGTGATCGAATCGGTGTCGGTCGAATGCATCGCGCCGGGCGTGGCTACGGCGGGCGTCGTCGCGCCAGGCGCCGCCACGGCGGGCGCTGCTACGCCGGCCGTCGCCGCACTGGATGCCGCCGCTGCCACCGCGCCCGCGAACTCCTACCCTAAGGCGGATGCCATGGTCAGCATGTACTGCCTTGCCGATGACGAGCCGGCCGGACGGCGGGCGGCGCGGCTGTTCCGCGTCGAGGCGTTGCGCGCCGGCGCCGAGGTGGACGGCCCGGCCATCCTCGCCGAACGCAATGCCACCACCGTCGTCGAGCCGGGTTGGCGGGCGTCCGTGACCGCCGCGGGCTGCCTCGAATTGCGCCGCGTCCGCGCACGCAGCGTGCGCCATGCGGCGGGCACGCAGGTCGACCCGGTGAGGCTCGAGCTGTTCAACAACGTGTTCATGAACATCGCGGAGCAAATGGGGCTGCGCCTGCAGAACACGGCCTACTCGGTCAACATCAAGGAGCGACTGGATTTCAGCTGCGCGCTGTTCGATGCGCAAGGCGCCTTGATCGCCAATGCGCCGCACATGCCGGTGCACCTGGGGTCGATGAGCGAGTCCATCCGCACCGTCATCGCGCGCAATCCGGAGATGCAAAGCGGCGATGTCTACGTACTGAACGATCCCTACCACGGCGGAACGCATCTGCCGGACGTGACGGTGGTGACGCCGGTGTATCTCGACGACGGCGACACGGCGGCCAGCTTCTTCGTGGCATCGCGCGGCCATCATGCCGACATCGGCGGCAGCACGCCGGGCTCAATGCCGCCCTTCTCCTCCACCATTGCCGAAGAGGGCGTGCTGATCGACAACTTCAAGCTCATCGAGCGCGGCACTCTGCACGACGGCGAGCTGCGCCGATTGTTGGCGGGCGGCGCGTATCCGTCGCGCAATCCCGAGCAGAACCTCGCCGACCTGCGCGCGCAAATCGCAGCGAACGAAAAAGGCGTATCGGAACTCAAGTCGACCGTCGCGCACTTTGGCCGCGCGACGGTCGTGGCCTATATGCGGCACGTGCAGGATAATGCCGAAGAGTCGGTGCGCCGCGTCATCACGGCGCTTAAGGATGGCGAGTTCACACTGCCGCTCGACAACGGCGCCGTGATCTCGGTGAGCGTCAAGGTCGATGCGCTGCAGCGCAGCGCCAGCATCGATTTCAGCGGCACCAGCCCGCTGCTCTCGAACAATTTCAATGCGCCGCGCGCCATCACCACGGCGGCGGTCCTGTACGTGTTCCGCACCCTGGTGGACGATGACATCCCGTTGAATGCAGGCTGCCTCAAGCCCTTGCAGATCCTGCTGCCGGAGCACTGCATGCTGAACCCGCATTCGCCGGCAGCCGTCGTCGCCGGCAATGTCGAGACGTCGACCTGCGTCACGAATGCCTTGTTCGGCGCCCTGCGTGTCATGGCGGCGGGTCAATGCACCATGAACAACTTTACGTTCGGCAATGCGCAGTACCAGTATTACGAGACCATCGCCGGCGGCTCCGGCGCCGGGCCTGAATTTGCGGGCACCAGCGTGGTCCAAACGCATATGACCAATTCGCGGCTGACCGATCCCGAGGTGTTGGAGTTTCGTTTTCCGGTGCGCCTCGAGTCCTTCGAAATTCGTTTAGGCTCGGGCGGTGACGGCCGCTGGCGCGGCGGCGACGGCGGCATACGGCGAATTCGCTTCTTGCAGGCAATGACGGCATCCATTTTGAGCAATGGCCGGGTTCACGGGGCATTCGGCTTAAACGAAGGTGGGGCCGGTGCGGTTGGCGAGAACTGGATCGAGCGCAGCGACGGGCGCCTCGAAAGGCTCGGGCATCTCGCGCAGGCGGAAATGCGCAGCGGCGATGTGTTCGTCGTCTGCACGCCGGGCGGCGGCGGCTACGGCCGCTCGCAGAAATAATGTGATATTGTATTTATAACTTATTGAAAGAGTTCAATATGTCAGATATAGAGATCGTGGAAGTCGGTGCGCGCGACGGCCTGCAAAACGAAGCGGTGTTGTTCACCACATCGCAGAAGCTGGAACTCATCGGCCTGGCGCTCGCCGCCGGGGCCCGGCGCATCGAGGCGGCCAGCTTCGTCAATGCCAAGCTCGTTCCGCAGATGGCCGATGCGGAGGCGGTGGCAGCCGGTTTGCAGCGCCGCGATGGGGTCATTTACATCGGTTTGGTGCTGAACAAGCGCGGCGCCATGCGCGCCATCGACGCGGGCATGGATGAGCTCGGCGCGGTGTGCGCCGCGTCCGATGGATTCGCGACGCGCAACCAAGGTGCGAGCTCGGACGCCACGCTCGCGATGTGCTGCGACGTGGTGCGCCTGGCGCGCGCGCGCGGCCGCCGCGCGCAGATCACCATATCGACGGCCTTCGGCTGCCCGTTCGACGGCGAG
This sequence comes from uncultured Gammaproteobacteria bacterium, assembly GCA_963818075.1. GTDB lineage: Bacteria > Pseudomonadota > Gammaproteobacteria > Steroidobacterales > Steroidobacteraceae > Bog-1198. The sequence continues at coordinate 888,764 of CAWFQX010000004.1, forward strand.
GTTGATCCGCACGCGGGTGGTGGAAATGGCGCGCACCGCGGCTGCCGCGGGCCCGGTGGAAGTGGCTTTGGCGGACACCATCGGCGTCGCGAGTCCCGCAGAGGTGGCGGCGATGGTCGAGCGGGTTGGCGCCGTGATCAAGCCCCTGCCGGTGCGCGTGCACTTTCACAACACGCGCAACACCGGCCTTGCCAATGTGTGGGCGGCGGTGCAGGCCGGCGCCAAGATCGTGGACGCATCCTTGGGCGGCATCGGCGGCTGTCCGTTTGCGCCGCGCGCCACCGGCAATGTTCCCACCGAAGATGTGGTGTATATGCTGCAGCGGTCGGGCTACGAGACGGGGTTGGATGTCGAGCGCCTGATCGCCTCCGCACGCTGGCTGGGGACCGCCATGGGGCGGGATGTTCCCGGAATGCTGAGCAGGGCGGGCGCCTTTCCGAAGAAGCTGGCGGAACCGAATTTGAACCTTTGATCAGTGGAGGCTGCCATGAATGCACCGAGTGCTGCCGGCGAGGGTGAGCCGCTGCTCCTGCAGCGCCGCGCGGGCGGCGTCGCATATCTGACTCTCAATCGTCCGGCCCAGTACAACGCGCTGTCCGAGCAGATGCTGGCGGCGCTGCACGCCGCGCTCGAATCGCTGGCCGCCGACTCCGCGGTGCGGGCGGTGGTGTTGGGCGGCGCGGGCAGGGCATTTTGCGCGGGCCACGATCTGAAGCAGATGAAGGCCAACCGCAGCTTGGGCTACTACCAAAGGCTGTTCGACGACTGCAGCCGCTTGATGATGCGCATCCAGACGCTGCCGCAGCCGGTGATCGCGCGCGTGCACGGAGTGGCGACGGCCGCGGGCTGCCAGCTCGTGGCGATGTGCGATCTCGCGGTCGCTGCCGAGGACGCGCGCTTCGCGGTGTCGGGGGTGAATATCGGCCTGTTCTGCGCCACGCCGTCGGTCCCGCTGTCGCGCAACATCGGGCGCAAAGCGGCGTTCGAAATGCTGGTAACGGGCGAGTTCATCGATGCCGCCACCGCCATGCAGCGCGGGCTCATCAATCGTTGCGTGGCAGCGGACCGGCTCGATGCGGAGATCGAGCGGCTGGCGGCTGCGATCGTGGCCAAGCCGCCGAGCGTCATCGCCGCGGGCAAGGCGCTGTTCTACCGCCAGCTCGAACTCGGGCTGGCACCCGCATATCAGATCGCCGGACAGGCGATGGCGTGCAATATGATCGACGATATCGCGCAGGAGGGGGTCGCAGCCTTCATCGAGAAGCGGACCCCGAGCTGGGAGCCCGTCTGAGATAGGCGCCCTAGGTTGATGTTGCAAATTCGCTCATTTTGGGCGGTGGAATCGGCCATTTGTTTCGCCGCCGGGGTTCTCTAAAATGGCCGAAGCAGCCCGCCGTCATCAATCCAGATGAGCATCCTATGAGCGCAGTATCCATTGCCGCCAAGCCGGTGTATCAGCCCAAGCACAAGGTACGGTTCGTGACCGCCACCTCGCTGTTCGACGGCCATGACGCGTCGGTCAACATCATGCGCCGCGTACTGCAGGCCTCGGGGGCCGAAGTCATCCACCTGGGGCACAACCGCTCGGTGCAGGAAATCGTCACTGCGGCTCTGCAGGAGGACGTACAAGGCGTGGCGATCACCTCGTACCAGGGCGGCCATGTCGAGTTTTTCAAATACATGATGGACCTGCTGCGCCAGAACGGCGGCGACAACATCAAGGTGTTCGGCGGCGGCGGCGGCGTCATCGTGCCGGCGGAGATCCGCGAACTCATGGCCTATGGGGTGACGCGCCTGTATTCCCCGGAGGACGGTGCGAAGCTCGGGCTGCAGGGCATGATCGACGATGTCATCCGCAGCAGCGACTACGACTTGTGCGCACTGGCGCCGGCTGAACTTGATGCACTGGAGGCGCTGCGTTCCGGCAACCGCCGGCAGCTCGCGCGCGTGATCACGGCGGTGGAAAGCCGGACCTACTCCATGCGGGTGCGCCAGTCGATGCTGCAGGCCGCCGCCGGCATCAAGATCCCGGTGCTCGGCATCACCGGCACGGGCGGTGCCGGCAAATCCTCGCTGACCGACGAGCTCATCCTGCGGCTGCGCCTCGACCAGGGCGACCGGCTGCGCGTCGCGGTCATCTCGATCGATCCCTCGCGCAAGCGCACCGGGGGCGCACTGCTCGGCGACCGTATTCGCATGAATGCGATCGAGTCCGAGCAGATCTTCATGCGCTCACTGGCAACCCGCGATACGGGGAGCGAAATTTCCGCCGCGCTGCCGGAGGTGCTGGCCTGCTGCAAGTTGAGCGGCTTCGATCTGATCGTGGTGGAGACCTCCGGCATCGGCCAGGGTGGATCCGCCGTCGTGCCGCTGGTCGATACCTCGGTGTACGTCATGACTCCGGAATTCGGGGCGGCCTCGCAGTTGGAGAAAATCGACATGCTCGATTTTGCCGACTTCGTCGCAATCAACAAGTTCGACCGCAAGGGCGCCGAGGACGCGCTGCGCGACGTACGCAAGCAATATCAGCGCAACCACGCTTCGTTTGCGCAGGCGCCGGACGCCATGCCGGTGTACGGCACCATGGCTTCGCGCTTCAACGACGACGGCGTCACGGCGCTGTACTTTGGCCTGCTGCCGCGCCTGACGGAGCAGGGCCTGAAGCTCGGCCCGGCAAAGCTGCCGCGGGTCGCCGTCAAGTCTTCCTCGCGCGGCCGCGCCATCGTGCCGCCCGGGCGCGTGCGCTATCTGGCGGAAATTGCCGAGTCGCTGCGCGAATTTCACCAATTCATCGCACGCCAGGCGCGCATCGCGCGCGAGCGCCAGTCGCTGCGCACCGCCCAGGTCTTGTTTGCAGCCTCGGACCGCCCGGTCGCGGGATTCGACGAGCTGATCTCGGCCAAAAACGCCGAGCTCGACTTAAGGTGCGCCAAGCTCCTGGAGCAATGGCCGAAGACCCAGGAGCTGTACGCGCAGCCCGAATACGTCGTGAAGATTCGCGGCAAGGAAATTCGCACCCAGCTCACCAGCGAGTCGCTCTCCGGCACCAAGATCCGCAAGGTGTCGCTGCCCCGGTACGAGGACGACGGCGAAGTGCTGCGCTTCTTGCTCAAGGAGAACGTGCCCGGCTCCTATCCCTACACCGCCGGCGTGTTCGCCTTCAAGCGCGAGGGCGAGGATCCGACGCGCATGTTCGCCGGCGAGGGCGATGCCTTCCGCACCAATCAGCGCTTCAAGCGGGTGTCCGAGGGAATGCCGGCGCACCGCCTGTCCACCGCCTTCGACTCGGTGACGCTGTACGGGTGGGATCCGGACCCGCGCCCGGACATTTACGGCAAGGTCGGCAACGCCGGCGTTTCGATCGCGACGCTCGACGACATGAAGGTGCTGTACTCGGGCTTCGATCTGTGCGCGCCGACGACCTCGGTATCGATGACCATCAATGGCCCGGCGCCCATGATCCTCGCGATGTTCATGAACACCGCGATCGATCAGCAAATGGAGAAGTTCCAGCGCGAGAACGGCCGCGAACCGACCGCGGACGAAGCGCAGAAAATCAAGGCGTGGACCCTGTCGACGGTGCGCGGCACGGTGCAGGCGGACATACTGAAGGAAGATCAGGGCCAGAACACCTGCATCTTCTCGACCGAGTTCGCGCTCAAGATGATGGGCGACATGCAGGAATATTTCGTGCACCATCAGGTGCAGAACTTCTACTCGGTCTCGATCTCCGGATACCACATCGCCGAAGCGGGTGCAAATCCCATCTCGCAGCTGGCGTTCACGCTCGCCAACGGCTTCACCTACGTCGAGTCCTACCTCGCCCGCGGCATGCACGTCGACGACTTCGCCGGGAACCTGTCGTTCTTCTTCTCGAACGGCATGGACCCGGAATACTCGGTGATCGGCCGCGTCGCGCGGCGCATTTGGGCCGTCGCGATGAAGAACCGCTATGGCGCGAACGAGCGCAGCCAGAAGCTCAAGTATCACGTGCAGACCTCCGGGCGCTCATTGCATGCGCAGGAGATGGCGTTCAACGACATCCGCACCACGCTGCAGGCGCTGTGCGCCATCTACGACAATTGCAACAGCCTGCACACGAATGCCTATGACGAGGCGGTCACCACGCCCACCGAGGAGAGCGTGCGCCGCGCCATGGCGATACAGCTCATCATCAACCGCGAATGGGGCTTGGCCAAGAACGAGAATCCGAACCAGGGCAGCTTCATCATCGACGAGCTGACCGATCTGGTCGAAGAGGCGGTGCTCAAGGAGTTCGACGCGATCTCCGACCGCGGCGGCGTGCTCGGCGCCATGGAAACCGGCTATCAGCGCGGCAAAATTCAAGAAGAGTCGCTGTTCTACGAGCGGCAGAAGCACGACGGCTCGTTCCCCATCATCGGCGTCAACACGTTCCGCAAGCCGGAAACCGAGGAGGCACCGGCGGTGGTGGAACTGGCGCGCTCCACCGATGCGGAGAAGCAGTCGCAGCTCAAGCGTCTCGAGGCGTTCAAGCAAACTCATGCCGGCCGGGCGGCGCAGCTGCTCGAACGCCTGCGGCGCACGGTGATCGAGAACGGCAACACATTCGAGGTGCTGATGGAGGCCGTGCGCGGCGCATCGCTCGGCCAGATCACGCACACCCTGTACGATGTCGGCGGCCGCTACCGCCGCAACATGTAGGTCCACGATGAACGACTATCACGCGCCCTTGGCCGACATGAAGTTCGTGGTGCGCGAACTCGTGGATCGGGAACTGCTCGCGCAGCTGCCGGATTTCGGCGAGATGACGCTGGACGTGGCGGAGTCGGTGCTGGAAGAGGCCGCCAAGTTCGCATCCGGCGTGCTGTCGCCGCTCAATCAAACCGGAGACGTGCAGGGCGCGCGCTGGCAGGATGGACAGGTTTTGACGGCGGATGGCTGGAAGCAGGCATATGCCCGCTTCGTTGCCGACGGCTGGGGCGCGCTTTCCTGCCCGGCGCAATTCGGCGGGCAGAATCTGCCCCGCGTGCTCTCGGCGCTGGTCGAGGAGATGTGGAACGGCGCCAACGTGGCCTTTGCACTGTGTCCGATGCTGACCCGGGGCACGGTGGACGCCATCGAGCTGCGCGGCGCCGAGGGGCTCAAGGAAACCTACCTCGCGAAGCTGGTGAGCGGCGAGTGGACGGGGACCATGAATCTCACGGAGCCGCAGGCCGGTTCCGACCTGTCCGCGGTGCGCACGCGCGCCGTGCCCGACGGCGGCGGCCGCTACCGCATCGAGGGCCAGAAGATCTTCATCACGTACGGCGATCACGACCTCACGGACAACGTCGTGCACCTGGTTTTGGGGCGCGTTGCCGGAGCACCCGATGGGGTCAGAGGCATCTCGCTGTTCGTGGTGCCGAAATTTCTGGTGAACGACGACGGCTCGACCGGCGCGCGCAATGATGTTCATTGCGTCTCCATCGAGCACAAGCTCGGCATCCGTGCCAGCCCCACCTGCGTGCTCGCCTACGGACAGAACGGCGGCGCGCTGGGCGAGCTGGTCGGCGAGGAAAACCGCGGCCTCGAATACATGTTCATCATGATGAATGCGGCGCGCTTTTCGGTGGGTGTGGAGGGCGTGGGTCTCGCGGAGCGCGCCTACCAGACGGCGCTGCAGTATGCGCGTGAGCGGGTCCAAGGCACGGACGGCGCCGCGCGCGGCGGCCCGCGCGTCACCATCGTCCATCATCCGGACGTGCGCCGCATGCTGCTGCTCATGAAGTCGCAGACCGAAGCCATGCGCGCGCTCGCCGCCGTGGTCGCCGTGTCGCTCGACGCTGCCCGCCTGCACCCGCGCGCGGAGGAGCGAGAGCGTCACCAGGCCTTCGCCGATCTGATGATTCCCGTGGTCAAGGGCTGGTGCACCGAGAATTCCGTGGACATCGCCTCGCTGGGGATACAGGTGCATGGCGGCGTCGGATTCGTCGAGGAGACGGGTGCCGCCCAGTACCTGCGCGATGCACGCATTACGCCCATCTATGAGGGCACGACCGGCATCCAGGCCAACGATTTGATCGGCCGCAAACTCGCGCGCGACGGCGGCCGCGCGGCGCAGGCCGTCTTCGCTGACATGCGCTCGGCCGTCGCCGCAGCGACGGGCGCAGCGAAGACCGCAGCGAAGACCGCAGCGACGGCCGCAGACCCGAATTTGCCGCAGATCGCCGCCGCGCTCGCCGGCGGCGTCGACGCGCTGGAGCGGGCGGTGCGCTACGTGGTTGAGACCTACGGCCAGGACATCCGCAGCGTGTCGGTGGGCGCCGTGCCGCTGCTCAAGCTGTTCGGCATCGTGTCGGGCGGCTGGCAATTGCTGAGATCGGCATCCATTGCGCAGCAGCGGCTCGACGCACCGGGCGGGGCCGGCGCCGAGAGTGGCTTCCATCGCGCCAAGATCGCGACCGCGCGCTTCTATGCGGATCACGTGCTGTCGCAGGCCGCGGGCCTTGCGCACAGCATCGTGCACGGCGCGGCCGGCGCATTGGCCGAGGGTGTGCTCTAGGAGCCCTAGCCCGCATGGACGGTCGATATCCGCAGCGCATCGTTTGCCTGACCGAAGAGCCCACCGAGGTTCTGTACGCGCTTGGGCTGTCCGATCTCATCGTCGGCATCTCCGGGTTTACCGTGCGCCCGGCGCGTGCCCGCCGTGAAAAGCCGCGCGTCTCGGCGTTCACCAGCGCCAAGATCGATCGCATCCTCGCGCTCAAGCCGGATTTCGTGGTGGGCTTTTCGGATATCCAGGCCGATATCGCCCAGGCGCTGATCAAGAGCGGGATCGAGGTCTGGATCAGCAATCATCGCTCGGTCACCGGCATCTTGGGCTACGTACGCCGGCTCGGCGCACTGGTGGGCGCGGCGGAGCAGGCCGAGCGCTATGCGCTCAAGCTGGAAGCACATGTCGAGGAAGTGCGCACCGCGGCCGCGCAATTGCGCCGCCGTCCGCGGGTTTATTTCGAAGAATGGGACGAGCCGCTGATCAGCGGCATTCGCTGGGTCAGCGAGCTGATCGGCGTCGCCGGCGGCGATGACGTGTTCCCGGAACGTGCGCTCTGCGCTTTGGCCAAGGACCGCATCCTGGCCGATGCCGGGGAGGTCGTACGGCGTGCGCCGGACATCGTGCTGGGGTCTTGGTGCGGCAAGCGCTTCCGCCCGGAGCGGGTCGCCGCCAGGCTGGGCTGGGAGGCGGTTCCCGCCGTGCGCGACGGCGAGTTGCACGAGATCAAATCGCCGCTGATTCTGCAGCCCGGCCCGGCGGCTCTTACCGACGGTCTGGATGCAATTCACCGCGTGGTGCGCCAGTGGTCGGAGCGGCCTGCGGCCGCGCGCCGCTCCGCTTAAGGCCGCTCCGAGCCCGCCGTGCCGAATCCGTTGTCCCCCGAGACCGACGCCGTGCCTTCGCCGTGCGTGGATATTTGCCGCCTCGATGCGCGCGGGCTGTGCATCGGTTGCCGGCGCACCATCGAGGAAATCATGGAGTGGCCGAGCGCCGGCGCGGCGCGGCGGCGCCAGATTCTGGGCGACCTCACCCTACGAAGCGCGCCGGATCACTCGCGATAAGAGCTGTCGATCCGATCCAGCCGTCGGAGAAGCCCCGGCCAGACGAGCTTGTCGGGTCCTTGGCCGTTGGAGACGGCGCGGGCCTGCTCGAGCGCGGTGTCGATGATGCCCTGCGCAACCGGTATCAATTCGCCGCCGCCCGCCTGGGCGCGCACCTGGATCGCGCACGTCGTCTCGAACAGGTACATCATCTGAAAAGCTTCCGCCACGTTGCGGCCGCACGTGAGCAGACCGTGATTGCGCAGCATGAGATAGCTGCTTTTGCCGAGGTCGGCGACCAGGCGGGGCTTCTCATCGTCGCGCAGGGCGACACCCTCGTAATCGTGATAGGCCAGGCTTTGCAGCACGAAGATCGATTGCTGCGAGAGAGGCAGTACGCCCTGCTTTTGCGCCGAGACGGCGACGCCGTTCAGGGTATGCGTGTGCAGAACGCACCCCACGTCATGGCGCGCGGCGTGGATGGCGCTGTGAATGGTGAATCCCGCGGGGTTGACCGGCCAGGGATTGTCGTCGACCTTGTTGGCATGCATGTCGATCTTGACGAGGCTCGAGGCGGTGATCTCGTCGAACATCATGCCGTAGGGATTGATGAGGAAATGGTGTTCAGGCCCCGGCACGCGCGCGGTGATGTGCGTGAACACCAGGTCGTCCCAATGGAAATGCGCGACCAGCCGGTAAGCCGCGGCCAGATCGATCCGGATCGCCCGCTCCTCGGGTGAGCAACGCGCGGCGGAGTCGCCGACGGCAGAGATGGATTTGATCATGGAGATCTCCTGTCAGCGCGGCTGCATGCGAATGGCGCCGTCGAGGCGGATGGTTTCGCCGTTCAGCATGGCGTTTTCCAGAATGTGCGCCACCAGCGCGGCAAATTCGTCGGGCTCGCCCAGCCGCGGCGGAAACGGCGTCTGCTTGCCGAGCGAATCCTGCGCTTCCTGCGGCATGCCCTTCATCATCGGCGTGGCGAAAAGACCGGGCGCAATCGTCATGACGCGAATTCCGGACGACGCCAGCTCGCGCGCCATGGGCAGCGTCATCGCGACGATGCCGCCCTTCGAGGCCGAGTAGGCCACCTGCCCGATCTGCCCGTCGAACGCGGCCACCGATGCCGTCATGACGATGACTCCGCGCTCGCCCGCGGCATTGGCGGAATTTTGCTGCATCACTGCCGCCGCGGCCTTGGCAATCAACACTGTACCCACCAAATTGATTTCGATCACTTTTCTGAAAAAAGCGCCCGGCATGACGCCTTGCCGCCCGACCATGCGGGCGGGCGTGCCGATGCCCGCGCAGTTGATTGCCGCATTGAGACCACCCATCCGTTCGCGGGCGCGCTCGATCGCAACGTTGACCGCGGATTCGTCGGTCACATCAGTGGCAATGAAGGAGGCACTCGGCCCAAGCTCCGCTGCCGCCGCGGCGCCTTGCGCCTCGTTCACATCGAGGAGAGTGGCCTTGCCGCCTGCCGCCACCAGCCGCTGCGCTACGCCAAGTCCCAGCCCCGAGGCGCCGCCCGTGATGACCGCGTGTGTGTCCTTTAGCTGCATGGACTCCTCCTGGCGCGGATTTACTTCAGGCTGATGGTGGTGTTGACGCCGCCGGAGCCGACGCCGTCGTCGAACCAACGCGTGGTCACCGTCTTGGTCTGGGTGTAGAACTGCACCACCTGTTTGCCGTAGGGCCCGAGATCCCCGAGCTTGGAGCCGCGCGATCCGGTAAAGCTGAAGATGGGCACCGGTACCGGAATCGGTACATTGATGCCCACTTGCCCGACGTCGATCTCGCTTTGAAAGCGGCGGGCGACGGCGCCGCTTTGGGTGAAGATGCCGGTGCCGTTGCCGAAGGGATTATTGTTGACGAGCGTGATCGCCTCGCTCAATGAGTTCACGGCGACGATGACCATCACCGGTCCGAAAATCTCGGTGGTGTAGATTTTCATCTCCGGCGTCACCCCCGAGAAAATCGTGGGCCCGATGAAATTGCCCGCCTCGTACCCCGGCACCTTGATGGCGCGGCCGTCCAGTTCGAGCTTGGCGCCTTCCTTGATGCCGTCTTCCACCAGCCCCAAAATGCGCTGCTTCGCGTTCTTCGATACGACGGGGCCGAGATCCGCGCCCTTTTCCGTGCCGGCGTTGACTTTGAGCGTCTTGGCCTTGGCCACGATATCAGGTATCCACTGCCGCGCTTCGCCCACCAGCACGGTGACGGACGTGGCCATGCAGCGCTGTCCTGCCGCGCCGAAGGTTGCGCCCACCAGGGCGTTGAGCGACTGCTCCTTGTTGGCGTCCGGCATGACGACGGCGTGATTCTTCGCGCCCATCATGCATTGCACGCGCTTGCCGTGCTGCGAGGCGAGCGCATGGACATGCGTGCCCACGGCCGTTGAGCCGACGAAGGACACCGCGGCGACATCGGGGTGCGTGCACAGGGCGTCGACGGCGCGCTTGCCGCCATGGATGATGTTGAGGACGCCGGGCGGTATGCCGGCCTGCAGGGCGAGCTCGGCCAGCAGCATGGGCGTCAGCGGATCCTGCTCGGAGGGTTTGAGCACGAAGGTGTTGCCGCAGACGATGGCCATCGGGAACATCCACAGCGGAATCATGGCGGGAAAATTGAACGGCGTGATGCCCGCGCACACGCCGATGGGTTGACGCAGCGTGTAGGTGTCGACGCCGCCCGCCACGTTCTCGGCAAATTCGCCCAGTTGCAGGCTGCCGATCGAGCAGGCGTGCTCCACCACTTCGAGTCCGCGGAATACATCGCCCTCGGCATCCGCCAATGTCTTGCCCTGTTCAGCGCTCAAGGTGAGCGCGATGCGGCTCATGTGTTCGCGCACCAACGCCTGCAGCTTGAGCATGATCCGCGCGCGAGCCGCCAGCGGCGTGTTCTTCCAGGTCTTGTAAGCAAGGCTAGCGGACGCCACGGCCGCGTTGATTTCCGCGTCGGTGGCGAAGGGGACTTGCGCCAGCACCTCCTGGGTGGCCGGGTTGACGACGTCGTGCCATTCGCTGGATTGCGATTCGACGAATTTGCCGTCGAGCAGCAGTTTGACGGTTGGAGTCTGGTTTGGCAGCGTTGCAAGTTGGCTCGTCATGCGATGTCCTCAGGGTCGTTGTTGCGCGCCGGCCGCGCAACTGCCCTAGTTTAGCCCGATCCCGCACCATTCGTATCGCGTAAACTAACTGGCGGCCACACCCGGTGCCCCATCCTTAAATATGCGCCAGCGAAATAGCAACTCGGACCCCGCCCAGGACGGCAACGGGACGGCGGCTGCGCTCCCGCGGACCGCGGAACCCGGTACGATCGCGATCTGCTTCGTCGCCGCAGCGCTGCAAAGCGTCCGCGACCGGAATTTGAATGCGGATGAGCTGCTGGCGCAGGTCGGACTGTCCCCGAGCCTGCTGCAAGTGCCCCAGGCGCGGGTGTCGGCGAAGCATTACGGCGCCCTGTGGCGCGCCATCGCGCTCGCCCTCGATGATGAGTTCTTCGGCCAGGATTCGCGCCGCATGAAGGCCGGGAGTTTCGCGATGCTGTGCCACTCGGTCGTCGGCTGCAAAACCCTGGGGCAGGCCTTCGACCGCAGCCTGCGTTTCTATGCGCTGATCCTGGACGACATCTCGGGAACCCTGATGCAGGGCGCCAAGGAGGCGAGAATAGTGCTGCACGAGCACGCGGCGGGGGCGAGTCAGCGGGTATTTGCCCACGAACTCTTGTTGATGCTGCTCTACGGCGTGTCTTGCTGGCTGGTGGGCCGGCGCATCCCCATCCTGCGCACCGAATTCAGCTATGCGGAACCGGCCCACAGCGCCGAGTACCGGCTGATGTATTGCGATGATTTGAGTTTCAATCGGCCGAACACCGTGATCGCCTTCGACCGAGTTACCTGGCTCTGCCGGTGGTCCAGAACGAGCGCACGGTCAAGGAGTTCCTCCGCACGGCGCCAGAGAACATCCTATTGAAGTACAAGAATGGCAGCAGCTTGGGCGCCAAGGTTCGGCGGCGGCTGCGCCAGTTCCTGTCCGGCGAAGTGCCGGATTTCGAGGGACTGGCGGAGGAATTGAACATGACGACCGCGACTCTGCGCCGCCGGCTGCACGAGGAAGGGGAGTCCTACCAATCGATCAAGGACCAGCTGCGGCGAGATCTCGCCATCAGTTACCTGAGCCACTCGACCCGCAGCGTCATGGACATTGCCTTGGAATTGGGATTTTCCGAACGCAGCGCATTTCATCGCGCGTTTAGAAAATGGACCGGCGCCAGCCCGGGCGAATTTCGCCGCAATTGCAGGTCTCGACGACACGGATGTTGCAATTCTGCGCAACGATTTTGAGCGGTTTGGTCACTCTGGCCGCGCGGTGAGATCGAGGATAATTCCGCCATGAATCTTTCAGGTAAAGTGTTGGTGGTCACCGGAAGCGCCGGCGCGCTGGGTCAGGCCGTGGCCGCGACCTTGAGCGGCTATGGCGCCAGGCTCGCGCTGCTCGAACATGGCCAAGCTCCGCCGCGGCGCAGCCGGCGGGCGCGCTGCGTTATGGCGGCGTCGATTTGACTCAGGACGACGCCGCGCGCGCGGCAATGGGGCAGATTGTCAAGGAGGCCGGCCGCCTCGATGGCCTGATCAACGTCGCCGGCGGATTCCGTTGGGAAAAACTCGAAGGCGGCACACTCAACAGTTGGGATGCATGTATCGGCTCAATCTGAGAACGGCGCCGTGGTCTGTCAGGCCGCGCTGCCCCATCTACTGCAGGCCGGCCGCATCGTAAATGTCGGCGCGATGGGCGCCCTCAAGGCTGCTGCCGGAATGGGAGCCTACGCCGCAGCCAAGGCGGGGGTGGCGAAATTGACCGAAGCCCTCGCCGCCGAATTGAAGGATCGGGCAATCACCGTCAATGCCATATTGCCGAGTACGCTGGATACCCCGCAGAATCGCCTCGATATGCCGCAAGCCGATTTCACTCGCTGGGTGACGCCGCTCGAGGCCGCCGAAGTCATCGCGTTCCTGGTTTCCGACGAGGCGCGCGCGATCACGGGGGCGCTGATTCCCGTGGCGGGGCGCGTATGACGACCGCCAGTCGCCTCCCCGGGCGCGCGGTTTCGTGCCGCCGTGGCTGCCGAGCGGCCTTTGCAGGTGGTCGGCGCCATCAATGCATACACCGCGCGAATGGCGGCCGCCTGCGGGTTCAAGGCCCTGTATCTGTCGGGCGGCGGAGTCGCGGCCAATTCCCTCGGGGTTCCGGATTTGGGCATCAGCACCATGGACGATGTGCTGATCGACATACGCCGAATCACCGATGCCTGCGCGCTGCCGCTGCTGGTCGATGCGGATACGGGTTGGGGCGGCGCATTCAACATTGCGCGCACCGTGAAGTCGTTCAGCAAATTCGGCGCGGCCGGGCTGCATATCGAAGATCAGGTGCAGGCCAAGCGTTGCGGCCACCGGCCGGGCAAGGAAGTCGTCAGCAAGCAGGAAATGGTGGACCGGATCAAAGCCGCCGTGGATGCGCGCTCCGATCCGGAATTCGTGATCATGGCGCGCACCGATGCCTTGGCCGTGGAGGGCATGGACAAGGCCATCGAACGCGCGATCGCCTGCGTCGAGGCGGGCGCCGACATGATTTTTCCGGAAGCCATGACCGAACTTGCGATGTATCGACGTTCAAGGACGCCGTCAAAGTGCCGATACTGGCCAACATCACCGAATTCGGCCAAACGCCCTTTACACTCGCGACGAACTCAAGACCGTGGGGGTCGACATCGTCCTGCACTGTTGCTCGGCTTACCGGGCCATGAACGCAGCGGCGCTCAACACCTACCAGGCTATCCGGCGCGACGGTACGCAAAAGAACGTCTTGCGACCATGCAGACTCGCGCCGATTTGTACAAGTACCTCGACTACTACGCATATGAAGCCAAACTCGATGAATTGTTCGCGGAGGAAAGGAAAAGACGACTCAATGCCGAAGCACAAGCCGCGTTCAAGCCAAGAAGTCCGTCGCCTTGTCCGGTGTGACCGCCGGCAACACCGCGCTCTGTACGGTCGGCCGCACTGGCAACGATCTGCACTATCGCGGCTACGACATTCTCGACATCGCCACCACCTGCGAGTTCGAAGAAATCGCGCACTTGCTGGTGCACGAGAAGCTGCCCAACCGGGCACAGCTTGCGGCCTATAAACTCAAGCTGCGCGCACTGCGAGTGCTGCCGGCGGCAGTGACCACGGTGCTCGAACAACTCCCCGCCTCCAGCCATCCCATGGACGTGCTGCGCACCGGTGTCTCGGCGCTGGGCTGTTGCGTCCCGGAAGCAGTTGATCACGGCAGCGCGGGTGCGCGCGGCATCGCGGATCGCCTGCTGGCTTGTTTGGGCTCGATGCTGTGCTACTGGCATCACTACGCCAGCAGCGGCCGGCGCATCGATGTGCAGACCGACGACGATTCGATCGGCGCGCACTTTTTGCACCTACTGCACGGCCGCAAGCCGAGCGCCAGCTGGGTGCGTGCCATGCACACATCGTTGAATCTGTATGCCGAGCATGAATTCAACGCCTCGACATTTACCGCAAGAGTCATTGCGGGCACGGGTTCCGATCTTTACTCCTGCATAACCGGCGCCATCGGCGCGCTGCGCGGACCGAAGCACGGCGGCGCTAATGAGGTGGCGTTCGAGATTCAGAGCCGCTATGCGACGCCGGATGCGGCCGAAGCGGATATCCGGCGGCGGGTGGCGAACAAAGAAGTCATCATCGGTTTCGGCCATCCCGTGTATACCATGTCGGACCCGCGCAATCACGTCATCAAAGAGGTATCCCGGAGATTGGCGCGCGAGGCCGGCGAAATGCGCGGCTTTGAGGTGGCCGAGCGAATCGAATCCGTCATGCACGAGATCAAGAAAATGTTTGCAAATCTGGATTGGTTCTCCGCTGTTTCATATCACCTGATGGGCGTGCCCACCGCCATGTTCACGCCACTGTTCGTCATCAGCCGCACCTCGGGCTGGGCGGCGCACGTCATCGAGCAGCGCGAAGACGGCAAGATCATTCGCCCCAGCGCCAACTACACCGGCCCCGAAAACCTCAAATTCGTGCCGCTCGCGGAGCGGACTTAGAAGTTCATGTCGCACGATATCAAATCTGCAGAACGACCGGCCCCGGACCAGGTGCTCAAGGAAATCGCGGATTATGCGCGTTTGGCTATGAGATCAAGAGCGCGCTGGCGTATGAGACCGCCGGCTATTGTCTGATGGATACCCTGGCCTGCGGCTTCCAGGCGCTGAAATATCCCGCCTGTACCAAATTGATGGGACCGGTGGTGCCGGGCGCGACCTTAAGCGGCGGCGCGCGCGTTCCGGGCACGGCTTACGAGCTTGATCCCATCAATGCCGCTTTCAACATCGGCGCCATGATTCGCTGGCTGGATTTCAACGACACCTGGCTGGCGGCGGAATGGGGACACCCTTCCGATAACCTTGGTGCGATCCTCGCCGTGGCCGATTATCTGTCGCGCACCGGCAAGCGCATGCCAGTGCGGGATGTGCTCACCGCGATGATCAAGGCTCACGAAATACAAGGCGTGCTGGCCCTGGAAAACAGCTTCAATCGCGTCGGGCTGGATCATGTGCTGCTGGTTCGGGTGGCCTCCACGGCCGTCACCACAACCATGCTCGGCGGCTCCCGCGAACAGATCATCAATGCGGTGTCGAATGCTTGGGTGGATGGCGGCGCACTGCGCACCTATCGGCATGCCCCGAATACCGGCTCGCGCAAAAGCTGGGCGGCGGGCGATGCGACCAGCCGCGCCGTGCGCCATGCGCTGTTCGCGCTCAAGGGCGAGATGGGATATCCGTCGGCGCTGACCGCAAAAACCTGGGGCTTTCAAGACGTGCTGTTCAAGGGAAAACCTCTGTCCTTGCCGCAGCCGTTCGGCAGTTACGTGATGGAAAACGTGCTGTTCAAGATTTCATATCCGGCGGAGTTCCACGCGCAAACTGCCGTGGAGGCGGCGATGACGCTGCATGGGCAAATCGCGCCGAAGATCGACCAGATCGAGCGCGTCACGATCGAGACCCAGGAACCCGGCGTGCGAATCATCGACAAGACCGGTCCGCTGGCGAATCCGGCGGATCGCGATCACTGCATCCAATACATGGTCGCCATTCCGCTGCTTTTCGGCCGACTCGATGCCTCCGATTATGAGGACAGGATCGCCAGCGATCCGCGCGTCGATGCGCTGCGCGCCAAAATGCAGGTGTGGAGAACCCCGCTTTCACGGCGGACTACTATGACGCGGACAAGCGCTACATCGGCAACGCCGTGCAGGTGTTCTTCAAGGACGGCAGCGCCAGTCAGCGCGTGCAAGTGGACTATCCGATCGGGCACCGCAAGCGCCGCGCCGAGGGCATGCCGGTGCTGGTGCGGAAGTTCGAGGCCAGCGTGGCGGCGCATTTCCCCTCCCGAGCAAGCCGAATCGATAAAAGCGCTGTTCGCCGACTCAGGCGCTGGCCGCAATGCCGGTGGGCGAATTCGTGGCAAAACTGGTGACGGCCTCGTGAAATAAACCTCTATACCGCAGCGCATTATGACGCATCGGGCTTGCCGAACGGCTGCGTGTATAGCGATAGTGCGCGATGAATCCAGGGAACGAGAACAACAATAGAACCCCCCCGCCGCCGAGCGACGCGAGCACGCGACCGGCGCAGCCGGGTCTGGTGGTCGGTTTTTTACGGCAGTATCAATCCGCGCCGTAGAAGGCCGCCGCGGCGCCTGGACCATTCCCGCTATCACTCGGTCGATTGGTATTCCCCGCATTTGCTGGCGGTGGCGGTCGGCATCTTGCTATTGAGCGCAGTGGACGCGTTCCTGACGCTGATTCTGCTGCAGGGGGGCGCCGACGAGATGAACCCCATCATGGCGCTGGTCATTTATCGCGCGTGGCCGTGTTTACCGCACTGAAAATGGCCCTGACCAGCTTGGGCGTCGTGCTCATGGTGTTTCTCGCCCGCTACCGATTCATGCGGCGGCT
>CAWFQX010000005.1:0-271824 GCA_963818075.1 uncultured Gammaproteobacteria bacterium
AGATTCGTCGTTGTCCATCTGGCAACTTCCCGCGTGAGAGTCATTCGCTGCGGCATCGAAAGGAAGTTTCAAATGGACGGGACAAATGAATTGAAAGAAACCACGCGCGTGACCGCGCCTGGCGCGTCGAGCACGCTGAGTGTGAACATTTTTACCGCCCCGGGGAAGGCAATGGTCGGCGAGCGACCAAAGCCCTTCGGCGAAGCGCTCGGCTTTGACCCGATCACGTCAACTTTAATCTTCGGCGACTACGACGCGGTGCTGGTAGACGCAATGACGACGGTGGCTGAGGCCGAGGCTCTCGCCGATTGGATTGCTCTGCACAACCGCAACCTGGAGACCATCTACATAACGCACGCTCACTTCGACCATTTCTACGGTCTGGGCATTCTGCTCGAGCGTTTCCCCGGCGCTCGGGCGATCGCAACGCCGAAGACAGTGAACGCGATGCAGATGTCTTTCACTGCCCCAGTGGAGCGGCTCGCCCGCCGGTTGTTTCCGGGCCAAGTGCCCACCAGGTTGGTTGCACCTGAGCCCTATGAACACGACACCTTCACTCTCGAGGGCCACGAATTGCACATCATCGAGCAGGGCCGCACCGATAGTTCCGACTCGACCTCTCTCTACGTTCCATCGATCGGTTTGATCGTCGCTGGCGACGTGGTGTACAACCAATGTCGCATGTACGTCGGCGACACGACCCCTGAGAGCCGAAAGAACTGGATCGCGGACCTGGATCGATTAGCGGCGCTGAACCCGACGATGGTGGTCGCCGGCCACAAGAAGTCTGGCGCGCCCGACTCTCCCGCGGCGATCCAGGAGACCAAACGTTACCTTGAGGACTTCGATCGGGTGCAGAAAATCGCGACGTCTGATCAGGAGCTGTTCGATCAGATGACGGCGCTATACCCGGATTGGGTAGCCAATCAGTCGTGGCTGATGTTCGGATTCCCAGGGGCATAACTCAGATCAGCAGCTGATGCGTAGGTTTCTTCATTGGGGTTGTCAATGAGCGTTCAGATCGAACAAAAGAGCTACGAGATGCCCCCCGGCGATGGATTTACCATCACACTTTTTATCACCGTCGCCGAGATCGATCGATCGGCTGATTTCTATGAAAAAATCTTTGGCGGCCGCATTTTGAGCAGAGGCGACAGCAAGGGCGCATCCGGGCACATTCAGATCGCGAATACGTGGCTCATTGTGAACGTCGGAGGCGGACCCACGCCGGATAAGCCGACGGTGACGCTGAGCGTCCTCGCAGACCCGGACAAAATCAGCAGCTTCATGAACATTCGTGTTGCGGACATTCAAGCGTGCTACAAGTTATGGAAGAGTCGAGGTGCGGAGTTCATCACAGAGCCGATCCCCAAGTACGGCGAGATCCGCTGCTACATCCGCGATCCTGACGGATATATCATCGAGGTCGGACAGAGCACCGAGCTATAAGGTGTGACGCATCATAGGAGAGAGCCATGATCAAAGATGTGCTGACCAGTGAACTGCAAGCCGAGATAATCGATCAGCCCCGCCGCCGATTCTTTGGGAGCGCCGCCATGACGATCGCGGCCGCCCAGCTCGGGGTGATCGCATCAGCCGCCGCCCAAACCGGCGAAACTGCGTCAAAAGTATCGGCAATCAAGCCGGGCATGAACACATCCTTTAAGGCCCTCAAGCAGATCAACGCCGGCCTCCTGAATGTCGGCTACGCCGAAGACGGGCCTGCCAATGGCCCACCTGTCGTCCTGCTGCACGGTTGGCCGTACGACATCCACAGCTATCTCGATGTTGCGCCACTGCTTGCGGCCAAGGGTTATCGCGTCATCGTTCCGTATCTGCGCGGCTACGGCACCACGAGCTTTCTCTCCAGTGCAACCATGCGCAGCGCTCAGCAGTCGGCCGTCGCCCTCGACATGATCGCTCTGATGGACGCGCTTAAGATCCAAAAAGCCATCTTCGCCGGCTTTGACTGGGGCGCGCGCACAGCGGCCATCATGGCCGTGCTCTGGCCGGAACGCTGCAAAGCGATTGTCTCTGTGGGCGGCTATCTCATCGGCAGCCCCGCAGCCAACCAGGTGCCGTACCCGCCCGCGCCGACGCTCGCGTTTTGGTATCAGTACTATTTCGCCACTGAAATCGGACAGGCCGGCTACCGGAAATACCTGCACGACTTTGCGAAGCTCATCTGGCAGACCGCTTCGCCGAAATGGAACTTCGATGACGCCACGTTCGAACGCTCAGCGGCGTCGCTCAACAATCCAGACCACGTCGCCATCACAATCCATAACTACCGCTGGCGAATCGGCCTGGCTGACGGCGAGCGAAAATATGACGATCTGGAAAAGCGGCTTGCCGCGCTTCGGCCCATCGCTGTGCCTGCTATCACCATGGAAGGCGACGCCAACGGCGCGATTCACGCGCCCAGCACAGCGTATCGCGATAAGTTCTCGGGCAAGTATGAGTACCGCCTCATCAGCGGCGGCGTCGGCCACAATCTACCGCAGGAGTCCCCGCAGGCCTTTTCCCAAGCGGTGATCGATGTCGACAGTTTTAGCTGAGGAGGGAAGGGCGCAGCGCGTCAGGAGGCTCGCCGACCACCGCGCGCGATAAGGCCGGCGTTATCGGTATTGAAAGTCGGTGGCCGCCAACGAGTAGGGCGAGTGCAGCGGCACGAGCGCGGAAATCTTGCGTGAGTTCTGTGTGACTCGCTGAAGTCGACAGAAACCCCGCCGTCACGGTTCGGGCCATGCATTTTCACAAACGCGAAGCAATATTGAGGATGTATCGGAACCGCACCGGTCTGGGGGTTTAAAACTGTGGGTACAAGTGCGGGTACGCGTTTGTGCACACCCCCCGGCTTGAAATGTTCGAATCCTCTTTGCCCATCGTCCACTGATGTTCGGAGACTGCCACCTTTTGGTAGGGGCCTTTGTGGGGGCTTTGCAAGGATTGCCTCAAAATTAAGTTAATTAAAATAATCGGTTAGAGTTGAGATTCGGTGGCTACACGGCCCACCCAGTTAGCCAGGAGGTCGGAAGTCCAACTACGGTCTATGTGCGTAAAAGACATTCTGTTAGCCTGATGTTCCGTTGACGGTTGCTCCGACCTCCTGGTGTGGGCCGAGGAAAAACCAGGAGATCGTTTTTCTAAAAAGTGCTCCGGTAGGTCGAAATGGGGCACCAGGAGATTGTGGGAGTTTTGCGGGAGTTAGTGGTGCTTTGTTGTGCTTTTGGGATCGATTTGCAACGGACATCCCGCGAGCAGGTTGTTAAAAATCAGGTACTTGAAATTCACCCAAAGTCCGAAAAAAGTCCAAATTGCGTAATGACCGCTATCTCATAACCCGAAGGTCGTAGGTTCAAATCCTATCCCCGCTACCAATTTCCCCAGTTTTTCTCGATAAATTAGACACTTACAGGCGCAGGTACAAATCAGGTGCCGCTGGGGCTGCCCGCGATATTGTTGGTATCGCACACCGTCGAAACAGCATCGATGCCGACGGACTGCTACGTAGCTGCGGCGCGGTATTAAGTCTTTTAGACTCCCCGTCATGACCGAGGAACTCGATGTTCTCAGAATAATCAGCGAGCGGCTGCGCGCAGCCGATGTTCCCTTCATGTTGACCGGCTCATTTGCGCTTGGGTATTACGGCAAGCCGCGCATGACCCGCGATCTCGACTTTGTCGTGGCACTGATGGAACGGCACGTCGACGCTCTTGTGAGCGCATTCTCCACTGACTTCTACATCGATGAGGATGCCGCGCGTTCTGCGATCAAGTTGCAGCGAATGTTTAATCTCATGCATCTGGATAGCGCGATCAAAGTTGATTTGATTTTACGGAAGAATTCGGAGTATCGGCACGTAGAGTTTGAGCGCCGCAAGTCAGTGGAGTTTGCCGGAATATCGACCTGGATTACGAGCCGGGAAGACCTGATCCTCTCAAAGCTTGTTTGGGCACGCGACACAGGCTCGGAGATGCAACTGCGCGACGTCCGCACGCTGATCGACGAATCCGTCGATTGGCCATATCTGAAAGACTGGGCTGCGAAGTTGGACGTCGCCGCCAAACTGGATGAGGTCTCCAAGTGAACGATACCTCCCCCGAAATGGACAAAATGGTCGCCGAGCGCTACAAACTGATGACGCCCGATCGGCGCATGAGAATCGCCTCCTCGATGTTCGAGACGGCACGAGCCATCATCGAGTCTTCGCTGCCTCTCGACCTGACACGCCGAGAGCGACGCCTTGCGTTCGCTAAAAGGTTGTACGCCGGCGAGTTGCCCGATGCAGCGTTACTGGCATTCGCCGATTGGAATGGCTGACCACTCGCCGCATGAGCTTATTCGTGGGCGGCGGTATTGTTAGCACTCGCAAGCCCGCACGGCTAACGAAGCCAACTTCACTCAGCGGAAAGTTTAAGCTCTTGTGAATATGCGTCGAAATATCCCGCGACCCACTTGCGGACGGCGTCTTTACCGCCCTTCGCGTGCCAACCTGAGCACCTTGGCCCACCAAGACATTTCGGCAAGCAGCCTGTTTGCTGCCTGCGCCAAATGCGGAAAGTCTTCGAAGGTCTTGCCCTGCTGCATGATGCCGAGGCATTCCATCATGCCGACGTGAACGGCATGGGCTACCGGCGCCATTTGCAGCTCGATCGCAATTAGCCGCAGCTGCTCGACGGCACGTGCCGCCCCCACCCCGCCATAGCCCACGAAACCGATCGGCTTGCGGTTGAATTCCTTGTAGGCGTAGTCGAGTGCGTTCTTCAACACGGCGCTCGGACCGTGGTTGTACTCTGGCGTCACGATGATCAGGCCGTCGAGCGTCGCGAGTTTGCCGGCCCAGAGCCTTGCCGGCTCGTTATTGACCGGCCCGTAGGCGGGCGACCGCGGCTCGTTGAAGAACGGCAGCGGGTGATCGCGCAGGTCAATCAGCTCAAACGCAAGGTCGGTGCGCTGCTTGGCGATCTCGTGGATCCAGTGCGCGGGCTTTTCGCCGAAGCGGCCTTCTCGGGTCGAGCCGATTACGATGCCGATGCGCGGTTGTTGGTCCGGGGTCATGGGGCACTCCTGCAATCTGGAAAGGAAAGAATCAACGGCGAATAGCTCTCGCATTGGTCGCTACGAACAATTTGTTCGTTAAGTTATAGTAGGCTCTGTCGTGGATATCACAAGGAGGCACATCTATGGTCGATACGAACACTGCTGTTCGCGCCTCGGAAGCGCTGAACCCCCACGAGGCTTGCAAGGCGCCGGTCGAGACGCTCGCTCTTATCGGCGACAAGTGGACCGTGCTGGTGGTGGGCGCCTTAGCGAAAGGACCGATCCGCTATAACGAGATCCGTCGCCGCGTCGAAGGGATATCGCAGCGCATGCTCACGCTGACCCTGAAAGGCCTGGAGCAGGACGGGTTGGTCACCCGCACGATGTATCCGACGATTCCGCCCCGCGTGGACTACGAGTTGACCGAGCTCGGGCGCAAGTTGATCGTGCCGTTGAAAGCGCTTGCCAAGTGGGCGCGGGAAAACCGGCCGGCGATGCTGGCCGCACGGGAGGCGTTTCAGAGAAGGCGACAGCACGGCCCGCTAGGCGCGCGCTTTACCGTCCCGAAATAGGCTTCCTGTTTTCGCCACGCGCGGTCGACCCGAGGTGGGCCTGGCGCTGCTCGATAAGCTCGACCGCACGCTCGGACGCCGGTCGGCGAGAAAGAAAGCCACGGGCTAGGGTACCGACCGGAGGCAGGAGGCGAAGATCCTATTTTGGGGACATATCTCTTAACTCGGCAGAGCTTGCTGCTAGTGCCATAATTCAAATAAGGAAGAGGAGCTGAGCCATGGAAATATGCCGCCGCGTGTCCACCGGTGTGTGCCTGTGGGTCGCTCTGGCCACGCCCGCGGTCTCCGTGGCGCAACCTTCTCCGGGCTTGGCCGGCAGCAAGAACCAGGCCGAAGGCGTCGTTCCGGGACTCGATGACTTCGATTTCCTGGTGGGCCACTGGCGGGTGCATCACAGAAAGCTTAAGGAGCGGCTCGCCAACAATCACGAGTGGATTGAATTCGACGGAACGCTATCCAGCCAGCCGCTGATGGGTGGCTATGCGAACGTGGATGACGACGTGTTCGAGATTCCAGGCGGCACGTATCGAGGCGTGGCGCCGCGTTCGTTGGACGCGAAGACGGGAAAGTGGTCAATCTGGTGGCTCGACAGTCGGACGCCAACGGCGCCCCTGGATCCGCCCGTAAAAGGCAGCTTCCACAACGGCCTCGGGGCGTTTTACGCCGACGACACCTTCAATGGGAAACCAATCCGGATTCGCTTCATATGGTCTGAGATCACCCCCACGTCCTGCCATTGGGAACAAGCGTTCTCGTCCGATGGGGGTAAGACCTGGGAGACGAATTGGATCCAGGACCTGAAACGAGCGCCATAGTAGGCGCGCTCGACAAGATACGGGCCCACTAAAACGGCGGTTCCGAATGAATTTGCGGTAGCCGAATCCGACCTTTCGCACTCTTACTCTATTGCATAAGCACGAAATGGTGTGGGTGCGTATAGAAGTCCTACCTGCGGCGCCGAGGCTGGGAGCCGCGCAAAACATTCAACCAAGGGGAACCAGGATGAAACTCATTGGATCATTGTCGCTTTTAGTCGCCGGAACGGTAGGGGGCTTTGCTCCCATACCGTCGATGGCGCAACCGGCCGTAGAGCCGACTCCGTTTGCTGTCGCCACGGGGCTCGAGGGGCCTCGAGGCTTAAGATTTGGTCCGGACGGAGATCTGTATGTCGCGGAAGCAGGCACGGGCGGAACGAACAGTACCATTGGACAATGCACCCAAGTTCCCGGGCCTCCGGGGGGTCCTGGCCCCGATACGGGGGGACTGACCGCACGAATTTCCAAGATCAGCCCGAGCGGAAAAGTCACCACCGTCGCTTCCGGTTTTCCTTCGGTCACCATCGGTCCAGGCGGGGCTAATGGGACCATTGGAGTCGCCGATGTCGTGTTTTTAGACGGCGATCTGTACGCCCTGGTAGGCGGCGGCGGTTGCTCACACGGCAATCCGAACAACCCCAGCGGCATTGCGAAGGTTGACCTTAAGAGCGGTAGTTGGCACCTCATCGCGGATATTGGCGCTTGGCTAAAAACTCACCCCGCCAAGTACGAAAGCGCGGATGATTTCGAGCCCGATGGCACGCTCTACAGCATGATTGCACTCGACGGAAGGTTGGTGACGGTAGAACCGAATCACGGCCAAGTGCTCTCCGTGGGAAGGAGCGGTGACATTCGGCAGGTCATCGATATATCAGCGTCCGAGGGCCACATCGTACCGACCTCAATTGCCGCTCGGGATGGATCCTTCTTTGTGGGCAATCTTAATTTGTTTCCCATCGATCCGCAGTGGGCGCGCATTCTGACCATTTCTAAGTCAGACGATTCCGATGACTTCCCGCCGGGATTGGCACCCGCCCGCGGCCATCGCATTGTGAGCTCCAAGGCGGGCTTTACAACCGTAGTAGCGGTCGATTTTGGTCCAGACGGCCTGCTGTATGTGCTCGAGCTATCCGATGGCGCGGGTTTTCCGACTCCCGGATTGGGGAAGGTGGTCCGAGTGTTGCATTCGGGAGCAATCGAGGACGTGGTCACGAATCTAGCTGTGCCGACCGGCATGACCTTTGGACCTGACCGTAGATTGTATGTATCGAACCTCGGCGCTGCCCCTGCGGGAGCGGGTCAGATACTACGCTTTGACATTTCGCCGGGTTGGTAGCGAACAAGGAAAATATCGAGCACTATCTCGCGAAGTAAGATGACCCGGCCACACGGCCGGGTCATTCACGGGAACTCTGTCGCGCGATGGCGAAATCCCGTGCGTTGTATTGCGCGAACGCCGTCCCTGCTATTGCTTATCGAAGACCGTGAGTTGCGATAGCTGCACACCATTCGCGTTCGTTATCACGAAATTCAACGTGAGCATTTGGCCGTCCTTGGAAACCGTGCGCCGGATCGTGCCTACCGGCTTGCCGGCTCTCTTTAACGTGAATTCAGTGGTATTGGTGTCGATGCGCATCCCCGAGAGGCTGTCGAAATCAGGGTTGCCCATCGACGGATAGTCTTTGCCGTCCACGCGGTACGTCGTTTGCGTTGTGGTCTCCTTGCCGTCAGCGCTAACGGTCTTCATCTTGAGGGTTATGCCCTGCGCAGACTGCGAATAGGTACGAATTTGGCTTTTCAATGCCGGACCGCCGCCGAACGTTGATTTCGCCAGATTTAGCTTCCACGTGCCGGCAACGGGGTCAGAATCCATCGCCGCCGCTATGACGATGCTGCCGATGGTCAGAAGTGCCCCAAGAAAAACGTTCGAAAGAACCCTTGTCACGATTATCCCCCTGCGGCTGGTGCTCTCTTTACTGGTCGTTTCGTTGCGCCCGCGAACGAACTTCGGCCAAATTCAGCGCGCACCAGCATGCACGCTCGGGCGTGGGCGTGCAAGATCGCCGCTGGCGGTCGCAAGACGGCGATGACTGCCCACTCAGCATCCAACGTCGGGTAAACACTGTATGGCGTTGCCGTGCACGGACGGCAACAATCTAACTTGTTGCTGGTACCGGACTTTAGCCACCAACTACATTACGGGAGGCAGCAGATGCCCAACAAGGATTCCCCGACCCTGCGCGAGGAAGAGCGCCGCGCCAGCCTGTCGGCTGCGCACGCTCGAGCGATAGCCGAATCCGCAATCCGCCACGGAAAGAGCAAGGATGAGCTCCAAGCAGAAGAGGAGCGCAAAGCGCAGACCGTTTCCAAGCCTGGCGGGTTCCGCAACGACCCAGACGATCCCACCAATCCCAATGAGGTGCGCGAGAGGTATTTGAGAAAGCTGCGGGAACTGACGTTCGGTCGTACCGACAACTAGTCAGGCTAACGGTGCAGCTCGCGGCTCGCGGTGCATTTTCGCCGCGGAGGGCTATGGTGGCGCTTCCGTACCGCGATTGAGCGCTGGGTCTTGCGTCTGCCCATCTATTAGTTAAATTCCGTAACTGCAACGTGCCGTCCACACGCGTGTCGGCAAGGTGTGTCTGTCGGTGTCGAACATTACTGTGCTCGCTCGTCGTTACAATTAGCTGAACGGTTCGATGGAAGCGCAAAGTGAATAGAACCTATTATCGCTGGGTGATAGTTGCAGCCGGCGGCCTCCTCGGCTGCGTCGCAGTAGGCGCCATGTTTTCACTGCCTGTTTTTCTTCGTCCCATCTCACGGGACACCGGATGGTCCATTGCCGGCGTATCCAGCGCCATGACCTTCGGTTTTCTCGCCATGGCAGTGGGAAGCATCATCTGGGGAAACCTGTCAGACCGCTTCGGTCCGCGCGTGATAGTGCTGATAGGATCCAGTGTCTTGGCCACAGCTCTGGCGCTGGCGAGCCGGGCAGCATCGCTCATTGAGTTTCAGCTGATCTTCGGCTTGGCGGTCGGCGGTGCGGCAGCGGCCATCTTCGCGCCCATGATGGCTTGCGTGACAGGCTGGTTCGACACACACCGGAGTCTAGCTGTGTCTCTCGTTTCCGCCGGCATGGGAATGGCGCCAATGACCATGTCTCCATTGGCGGCGCGGCTCATTTCCAACCACGATTGGAGAACGTCTCTCCAAATCCTCGCCGCACTCGCCGCAGTCGTTATGATTCCGGTTGCGTTGCTGGTGCGTCGCCCGCCGGCGTTGAAATCTGAAAATCTCGTCCTTCGCGCACACGAAGAGCCGCAATCAGCGATCACTTTAGGGCAGGCAATTAGATCGCCGCAATTCATCACACTTTTGCTAACGAATTTTTTCTGTTGTGCCACGCACTCCGGTCCAATTTTCCATACGGTGAGCTACGCAATAAGTTGCGGGATCCCGCTGGTTACTGCGGTTTCGATCTACAGCGTAGAAGGCCTGGCAGGCCTGGGCGGTCGTGTCGCGTTCGGGTTTCTCGGCGACCGGTTTGGAGCAAAACGCGTTCTGGTCTCAGGCCTGCTGCTGCAGGCGTTCGGCGCACTGGCCTATTTCTTCGTGCGGCACTTGAGTGCGTTTTACGCGGTGGCGGCCCTGTTTGGTTTTATCTACGCTGGTGTAATGCCTCTTTATGCGGTACTCGCGCGCGAAAATTTCCCGCTGCGGATGATGGGGACGATTATCGGCGGATCAGCAATGGCCGGTAGTCTGGGTATGGCGACTGGTCCGGTGGCTGGAGGTTTGATCTACGATACGTTCGCGAGTTACGGATGGCTCTACATCGGTGCGTGGAGTACAGGTATTGGCGCTTTCTTGATTGCATTAACATTTAAACCTTACGCAGCCAAGCCAACTCCAGAACCGGCCGGCGCCGCTGGGGTAGCTTAATCATGAATGTCACCCGCATTTAGCGGTGAGGTCAATGCGATGACAGAGTCTACGGACCGCGTGCCCATTCAGCCCCAAAGCATTGTGACGCCCCTGTCGAAAGCGGCCGTGTTTCTAGTTCTCACGCTTGACCCGGGAGCGCAAGCTCTCACTCGCGCGCTTGAGGTGATCACCGATATCGGAGCCCTCACCAGGGCGGTGGGTTTCCGGGATTTGCAGGGTCGCCTGTCGTGCAATGTGGGCATCGGAAGCGATGCCTGGGATCGACTCCGCCGGCCGCAACGCCCCGCGCAATTGCGTCGTTTTGCCGAGATTCGCGGACCCGTGCACACGGCGCCGGCTACGGCGGGGGACCTCTTGTTTCACATTCGAGCGGAACGGCCTGACATGTGCTTCGATCTCGAGCGGTTACTTCTGCAGGCGCTCGGCGACAGTGTGACGGTCGAAGACGAAGTGCAGGGTTTTCGCTACTTTGACTCGCGAGATCTATTGGGCTTTGTCGATGGAACCGAGAATCCGACGGGTAGTGCGATTGGCCAATCGGCCTTGATTCAATCGGATGATGCCCTGTTCGAGGGTGGAAGCTACATCGTTGTGCAAAAATACCTGCATCGGCTGGATCGATGGCAGGCGCTGGATACTGGATCGCAAGAGGCCATCGTGGGCCGATCGAAACTGGAGAATGTGGAACTTCAGGACGCCCCCGGTGTGGAATCCCACAAGACTTTAACCACCATCGTTGATGAGCATGGCGTAGAACACGATATTTTGCGCGACAACATGCCATTTGGGCGGCCCGGGCACGCCGAGTACGGCACCTATTTTATCGGGTATGCCAGGAATCTTTGGGTGATCGAGCGAATGTTGCGCAACATGTTCGTGGGCGGCAAGTCTGGCCGCCATGACCGTATCCTCGATTTCTCAACTGCGATTACGGGCTCGACGTTTTTCGCGCCGTCGAATTCGCTCCTTATGACTTTGGGGAGTTAGTCTGCGGCCCCGCATCTGATATTTTGCTTGACATATATAATCCCCACTTCCGGTGCATAACCCTGTGCACATCGCAGCGCACTACGCCGAAACTCACCATGAGATCAGTCTCTTGTACGGCTTGCTGATTTTTTGATCACTCACCGCGATTCCGTGCAGGCTCCTAAAAAAAGTGCGCTCACGGTATTTTGCGCAGTCCGACGCTTGCCACCTTGCCATCGGCTGCCAGCACGATTCGCCAATCGACCACGCCGTTATCGAACTTGACTTGGTAAATGTCAGCGCCGCCCGGCCCGACGCCCTTGAAGGTCAAGGACTGAAGCGATCCAAGGCTTGCGATCAAGTCTTCGCTGCTTGATTCATTCTGGCGCGCCAACACGGCGAACTCCGAAGTGAATTGACCGTATTCAATCCGCTTACGCTGCAGTTGATCGATGAGTCGGCGCGTCGCGGCCTCGCTGCCGGGGAAGGCGGTTTGCTCCTTGAATCTCGTCGTGACCGCATCCTCCAACTGTTTCGCCTCTGGATCAGTAATCCGTTTCGCCGACTGATCCTTGCCGTTTTGGTGCAACACGAGCGCGATCGTTTGGCCTTGCGCATCCGATTGGAATGAGATCTGGGCATCCACGACTTTGTAGAAGAACTCCCCTTCGCTCTTTGCAAATACGGCAAATCGCGGCTGGCCGGTCGCTTGTGCGTAGAGCTGATCCCCGGCACGCGTGATCGTAATAATGAATGTGGGCGTCAGCTCGTAACGCCCCACATATCCATCCAACAGTTTTGTACTGATGGAGGCTTCCGGCGGTGACCCGTCTGGGATGGCCAGGGGATATCGGGCATCGAGCAAATGGAGTCCTAGATCATCGACCCCAGCGACAGTTGCAGAATTGGAAAGGGCGACAATGCCCACGCCGCTTCCCGGGGCGTATCCGATGAAGGTTCGATAGCCGCCGGTGCCACCATTTTTCCAAATGATCTTGTTGCCGCCCCGCGTGTCAATAGTCCAACCCAGGCCGGTGTCCATGAAGGGTTGTCCCGAGGGACGGGTGATCGACAGCATCGTCTTCATCGCGGGAGCTAGAGCCGTGCGCGTATAACCCATGGTTGCCGCCAAGAAGATCAATAGATCCTTTGCGCTCGATCGAAGTGCACCGGCTCCGGCCAGCGCCGGAATGTCCCATCGGGACACGGTAACGAGATCGGCGCTGTGTGCTGCGGCAAGCCGACGCTCCATGTCCGGCGACAACGTCACGCGCGTGCTTGTCATTCCTAGCGGCTGGCAGATGCGCGTCTCGACGAGGGTTTCGTAGTCCGTGCCGGCGCGGCGTGCCAGCCCCTGCCCAAGCAGGCCGAATCCCAGATTGGAGTATTCGAATTTCAAGCCGATGTCTCGGATGAGGTCATACGAAGACAGAAAGGAATAAAGCTGCTCCTCCGTGTAGTCCGCATAGGGATTCGCCGGGTCCTTGGGGCGAAAATTAGCCGGCATGCGCGGCAGACCGGAGGTATGCGTCGCCAAATCCACGAGCGAGATTTGGCGGCCGCCGCGTTCCGGCACTTTGACGGAAGCCGGCAGATATTTCGCGATCGGGTCATCGAGTCGGACTTCCCCGCGCTGAGCCATGTCCGCCAGTAGCAATGAGGTAAAAACTTTCGTGATGGAGCCGATCTCAAACACCGTGTCCCCATCAAGCGGGCGTTTGTCGCCGTTCTCCAGGCTGCCGTAAGCGACGATTCGCCGCCCTTTGGCGTCAAGGACGCCGACCACAATGCCAACGCTTTGTTTTTGCTTGTCTATTCGTTCGGCAAGAATCTGGCGAATAGCAGAGTCGGATGGCGGCACACCCGACCCGGCGGACAGCGCCGTTTCTGTCAGCAACAAGAGAAAGAAAAGGAGAGTCAAGCGAAAAAGCGACATTCGAGAACCTCTCGCATGCTCAGGCGAATCTGCCGACAGTTTATTCCACCGTCGTCGACATCGCGGCTGCTGCAGTTGGGCGCGCGCTCGTGTAGCATTATATCAACGGCTGGCCATTCTTCTTGGCCAAGCTGATAACGGAGAGATGCGATGAATAGAAAAACGTCGGCAAAAATGCTTGGGGTCGTATCTGGATGGGCCATTTGTGTTGCGGGAGCAGATGTTGCGTTTGCGCAACTTGAGGGCAAAACGGACCAGATCCAGGAGATCGTCGTCACGGCACAGAAGCGCGAGTCGACCGTGCAGACCACGCCCATCAGCATTACGGCGCTCACCGGCCAGGACCTGCAGGACCGCGGTATCGCCGACATCGCTTCGATCGTGCAATCGGTGCCCGGCGTATCGATGCGAACCAGCGGTCCCGGACAGACTGAGCTCGAGATCCGAGGCATGACCTCGTCCGGCGGTAATTCTTCGACGGTTGGTTTTTACCTCGACGACATACCGATGACTGCACCGGCATCCGCACAGAATGGCAAGGTGGTTATCGATCCCAACCTCTACGATCTCAATCGAGTCGAGGTACTGCGCGGCCCGCAAGGCACTCTCTACGGGTCCGGCTCCATGGGCGGCACGATCAAGCTGGTGCCGAACGCCCCGAACCCCAATGCAGTCGACGTGTCCGGACAGCTCATCCTCGGGAACACGGATGGCGGCAACTCCATCAACACTACCGAGAATGTGATGGTCAACCTTCCCCTCAGCGGCACGGCCGCGCTGCGCATGGTTGCCTCGGTGGAACACTTGAGCGGCTGGATCGATCGCATCGTGATTGTGCAACCCGACTTTCCCGCGCCCATCAATGCCACGACTCGCGGTAATGTCGCGGCGGCGCCCGTCGCGACCGACTACAAGGATGTCAATGATGAGAACCTGCGGAGTCTGCGAGCCTCGCTGCTGTGGAAGCCGACCGATCGGCTGTCCATCGAGCCCTCGTTCATGTACCAGGAGATCACTCAGGGCGGACTCAATCTCATCGACAGTCAGCCGGGGACGGAGACGCAATATCAACCCTATGACTTGTCGGAGCCGTTCCTGGATCGGATCGACATCGGAGCCCTCAACGTTCAGTACCATTTCGACTTCGCCGATCTGTCCTCGACTTCTTCATACTGGAACCGCGACGAGCTCTTGCAGCAGGACGGCACGGAGGAGATTGCGACGGTGACCGGAGCTCCGATCTACCCTTCCGAGGGCGGATTCGGCCCGACTTCCCCCACGTCTCTGGAAGATGACAAGTCAAAGCAGATCAGCGAAGAAATTCGGTTGACTTCAGCGGGCACGACTGATTTCAAATGGCTGGTCGGCTGGTTCTACCAGGATTTCGAATCGGACTGGAACTTGTATGTGCCCACCCCCGATGCAACGCCGCTGGTCGGCACCCCGGATGGTTTCACGCAGATTCAACCGACGAAGATTCTCCAGAACTCATTCTTTGGCGAAGCGTCCTATACGTTCTTGGAGCAGCTCACGGCGACGGCCGGACTGCGCCGCTACTATTACCACGGCTCCGTGAACACCGCGGTATCGGGATGGCTGAGCTCGTCGGGTACCGGGTCGTTCGACTACTTTTCCACGGGCGAGCGCGATTCGGGTGTAACTCCCAAGTTCAATCTTTCCTATCAGATGGACAAGGATCTGCTCCTCTACGGGACCGTCTCGCAGGGATTCCGGCCCGGTGGCGGCAATCAACCCATTCCGACGACCGGGGCGCTCGGCAGCGGCCCGGACGGCTGCCTGGCGAATCTAGCGGCCATCGGCTTGACCTCGGCGCCCCTCGGCTTCAAGCCGGACAAGGTGTGGAGCTACGAGCTCGGTGAGAAGTTTCGCGGCGATGATGGCCGGATAACCATCAATTCGGCCGCCTACTTCGAGAATTGGCAGCACATCCAGCAGAACATCCCGCTGCATTGCGGATTTCCGTTTACGGGAAACGCGGGCGACGCGCACATCTATGGTACGGAACTCGAGATCAACGCCGTACTCGTTCCCGGACTGGTGGCTTCGGTGAACGGCAGCTGGCTGCACGCAGAGTACATCGCCAACGCAGTGCCGGCCACCACCATCGGCGAGCGTGTGCAAGAGGTTCCCGAGGTGACGGCATCCGCGTCGCTCGCCTACCGGCACGGCATCACCGACAAGCTTGCGCTCATCGGACGCGTCGACAACAACTACGTCGGCTCGCGGATCGACACCACCGCGCAGGCTAACTATCTGCCAAGCTATGACTTGACCAATCTCCGCGCGGGTGTCGAAGGTTCGAACTGGACCGCTGTCCTGTTCGCGAACAATGTCACCAACCGGGTGGCGCTCCTGACCAACGCGTCGGCGATCAACGTGAATGTTCAGACGTTCAATCGGACCGCCATGGCGCAGCCGCTCACGTTCGGGATCGACCTGTCATTTAAGATGGGCCGCTAGCCAGGAGCGGGTGGGTTGTGCGGCGCGCCCGACGGCGCCGCGCAGCGCGCCCGCTAAAGCCCGGGCAAACCCTGCCGATACAACGGACTGGAGGAACCCTCCGGTCCAGGTGCTGTAGTGGGAAACGCCAAGTCGCTGACACGAGATGCATTACCCGGTGAGCCGGGCCCGGGTGGCGTCATCCGCAAACTCGCGAGCGAGGTCGCCGCCGGCGACGTCCGGCTGCCGTCGCTTCCGGGCATCGCAGTTCGAGTGCAGCAGGTGCTCGAGGATCCACGCGCGGCACGCACCCAGGTCGCGCAGGTCATCGGCGCCGACGCCGCGCTTGCCGCCCGCATTTTGAGGCTCGCGAACTCCGCATTTCTCAACCCCTCGTCGCAGCAGATCACCGACCTGAAGCAGGCGGTGACCCGTCTCGGTCATCAGCTGGTGCGCTGCACGGCGGTCTCGTTTTCGCTGCAGCAGATGGAGCTCGGTACGGGCGAGGCAGAATTCCGCCCGCACATTCGCGAACTATGGCGCAAGGGTACGCTGGTCGCATCGATCGCCTACGTGCTCGCGCGCGAGACTCGCGCCGCAAAACCTGACGAGGCATTGATGACCGGGCTCATGCATAACATCGGTCACCTCTACATCACCGTAAATGCGCCGCTTCGTGCGAGCGGCGGCGGCGCAAGCAAGGCCTGGGAGCAGGTGGTGGAGGAATGGCATCCACGAATCGCAAGCTCGATCCTCAAGCACTGGAAATTTCCGGCAGCCATTGTCGCGGCCGTGGCCGGCCAGAACCTCGACCGCACCACTGGCGAGGATGGTCTCACCGACGTGCTCATCGCGGCGAAGGCGCTCGAGTCGTGTGTATTCCACCGCGAGCTGCTCGATGACACGGTGACCGCGGGCCCGCCGTTTCAGCGCCTCGGGCTGGGTGCAGCGCAGTGCAAGGATCTGCTCGCGGCGGCGGCGGACCAGATCAAAGCACTCCGCGCGGCCCTGACGAGCTAGGGTCCAAATCACCTGATCAGGTGGCCGGCGCACTCGACCCCTTTTGTAGGAAACAACGTAGGGGCGTGTATTGCGCCGAGGAATCTAGGGTGTTTCCGACCCGCCTGCGCCCGGTTTTCGGCGACTACGCAGAACCGCGATGCCGCCCAGCAGCAATATGAGACCGCTCGCCGCCGACGCAGGGTCGATTTCAGGTGCGGCAACAGCGCTCGGCGTTGCCGCGACGGCGGCGGCGGACCGGCCTGGCGCGCGATCCGAATCGCCGCGAATCTGGCTTCCGTCGGTAAAATTGAACCGCCGGCCGGAGAGATCCCTCCACGAGTAACCATCGCGATCGCCGCTGAGCACCCGAGACGCGCGGTCATTATCGGAACGGTTGGCGGTTTCCGATTCTGCGTTCGCGGTAATCGCTGCGACGGTGAGCCCCAAGGCCAACCATGCGAATTTTGCCGTTTTCATTTGGAAACCCCTCGTGCACGTAGTCGTCCGGGTTTAAGCATAGTTGGCCTGACAACCGAATCCAGGTGGTGAGCGGCGCAATTCAGCCGTAAGTTTTCTCTCCAAATATCGTCAGAACGCGCTTACATCGGCCATGGCGCTGGACTTGACCGCGTGGATCTCGCAGAATAGTTGGTTACTGATGACGGACATAGGGTGCTGAAAAAGAGGCAGCTGCATGGACGCGACCAAGTACCGAGCCTTCATCAGCTACAGCCACGCCGACTCGCGATGGGCCTCCTGGCTTCACGCATCCCTCGAGAAATACCGTCCGCCCAAGCCGCTGATCGGCACGGTGACCGAACGCGGGGCCGTGCCGAAGCGTCTCGCGCCGATCTTTCGCGATCGCGATGAATTGGCGAGCGCCACTGATCTGGGGACGCTGATCAATGCGGCGCTCGCGGACTCCGACTGCCAAGTCGTGATCTGCTCGCCCTCGGCTGCGAAGTCGAAATGGGTCAACGAGGAGATCCTCGCCTTCAAGCGCCTCGGTCGCGAGGACCGGATCTTCTGTCTCATCGTGGAGGGGGAGCCGAACGCCAGCGACATGCCGGGCCGCCAAGGCGAGGAGTGCTTCCCGCCGGCGCTGCGCTTTCGTATGGGAGCGAACGGCGCATTGAGCAATGTTCACAGCGAGCCGATCGCAGCGGACGCGCGGCCCGGCAGGGATGGGCGGAATAACGCCAAACTCAAGCTGCTCGCCGGTCTGCTTGGCGTGGGCTTCGATTCGCTCAAGCGGCGTGAACAACAGCGTCGCAATCGCCGGCTGTTCGCCGTCGCGTGCTCCGCGCTAGTCGGCATGGTGCTGACCAGCGGCCTTGCCGCGTACGCGCTCGTGCAGCGAGCCGCGGCGCAGCGCCTGACGGTGCGCGCCGAGGCGGAGGCGCGCACTGCGAGGGAGACGACCAAGTTCCTCGTTGATTTATTCAGGATCTCGGATCCGAGCGAAGCGCGCGGCAACACCGTTACGGCCCGCGAGATGCTGGACAAGGGCGCTGCGCGCGTCGACGCCGAACTCGCCAAGGAGCCCGCGATCCAGGCCAGGCTGATGGATACCCTGGGCACGGTCTACATGGGGCTCGGGCTGTTCGGCGACGCGCGGCCGCTGCTCGATCGGGCCGTGGCGACGCGGCGCGGCCTCACGGGCGTCGATCCGCTGGAGCTGTCTGCTTCGCTGAGCCATCAGGGTGATTTGCTCGCGTTGCAGGCGGAATACGGCGCCGCCGAAAAGGCCTACCGCGATGCCATTCGGATCGAAGAGGCGCGGCCTGATGATCGGCCGAGCGAAATTGAACTCGCGAACTCGCTCTATGGGCTCGGGACGCTGTTCGCAAAGGATGGTCGCACCGCCGATGCGGAGAAGAGTTTGCGCAATGCGCTGGTGCTTCAGCAGGCACTGTATGGCGAGTCAAATCCAGACGTGGCGCGCACGATCAAGGATCTCGCCCGCGCGGTGGACGACGGCGGCGACCTCAATGCCGCGATTCCGCTCATGCAGCGCGCGGTCGCCATGCAGCGTCAATTGCGCGGCGACCAGCCGCATCCGGACCTGGCCGAGGTCCTCAATGATATGGGGGTGCTGCTGCAGCGGCAGGGCGATCTGGACGGCGCGGAAAGGTACTTCCGGGAATCGCTCGCGATGAACCGGCGTCTGCTCGGCGACAAGCACCCGGAGATCGCCAACGGTCTCGAAAATCTTGCCTCGACCTTGCAGGACAAGGGAGATTTCCCGGAGGCTGAGCGGTTGTACCGAATGTCGCTCGAGATGCGCCGCGAGCTGCTGGGCCCGAACCATCCGGACTTCGGACGCACGCTCTTTAATCTCGCGTCGCTGCAATTCGAGCGCGGCGAGTCGAAGGACGCGATAGCCAACGTCCGCGAGGTGCTGGCGATCTTCCGCAAGGCTTATCCCCCCGATCATCCGTCGACCGCGTTCGCGCTCAATGTCATGGGCTTCTGGCAAACGATGGTGGGAAACTTCGGCGAAGCCGATCAATTGCTGGCGGAGAGCCTTGCGATGCGGCGCCGGCTGTTTGGAGACGGGCAGCCGGATGTCGCCTCGAGCCTGATGATGCTCGCGATCTTGCGGGACGCCGAAGGTAAATTTCCCGAGGCGCTGCAATTGGCCGAGACTGCCAAGGGCATCTACACGAAAGCGCTTTCCGCCGATCATTGGCGCACGGCGATTGCCGAGAGCGCCGAAGGTGCGGCGCTCACGGGCCTCGGCCGCTACCCGGAGGCCAATGCAGTGCTGACCCACAGCTACGACATACTGAGGCAGGACAACGGCGCACCATTCGTGTATCGAACCCTGACCCGGCGCTACGTGGACGAGTTGCACAGCCGAGAACGACACCGAAGTCCGTCCGCAGCGGTGACGGCGACCGCAGTTTCCTCGGGCACGAAGACGCCGCTCGCCAGCGCCTTCCAGGGGCGCAGGTGACATATTCTGGCTGGCGACGACGAACCGGAAGAATGACGGCAAACGGTAGTAATACAGAGGTGGCGATCGCGGCAAAAACTATGCTACGGTTGTTCGAAGTCGCTGAACCAGCCTTGATGTGAATCAGGCGAAGCGCAAAAAAACTTGAAGAAACGCGCCGTGGGCAATCCACGACGCAAGTAGGGAGACGTTCCCGCTGATGGGAATGTCACGGAGGGATGATGCGATTCCAATCCTTGACACATTGGGACGTTGGTGCGGCATTGTGCGCTCATCGTTCACTGATCCGCATTCTGCTTGCGGCCGCCGGATATCTCGCGATGGCGAATGCACACGGCGGTACGTCGTACCAGGGCCCGGCGCTGCAGGTCACCGCCGCAAATACCATCGGCAATTCGATCTACAATCTCAAGCTGAGTACGAGCAGCCCGCCCAACCCGAACTCGGCGCTGATCAGCGGCACCCAGTCACCGCTCAACAGCGACGGCGCCAAGCATGGCGCATTCGACGCCATTGTCTGGGCCCCGAACTCCCATACCGGCACGCTCGACCTCATTGCTTCGGACATCCTGAAGAGCCAGATCGTGCGCTACTCCGGCCCAAGGTACGGCGCGGGAACCGTGATCTTCAACTGGGCCGCCAAAGGGAAGGGTTCCGGTCCCGCGTATCCAGTCGGCCTGTCGGCGGATCCGGCCGGGAACATCTACGTGATCTCGCCGAGTTCCAAGCAGGATCCGACGCCGTCAGTGTGGGTGCTGCCGTATGGCGCGACGACCGGCAACTACGGCGCGCCCATCCTGATCGACGACACCTTCGGCGGTGTCAAGACACTCGCGCTCGCCGAAGTGCTGGTGGCCGGCAGTTCAGCGACCGCCGACAGCGCCGCGGCTCCAGCATGGAACGCCGGCGATCTGCTCGTGCTCGTTGGCGACTCGTTCAACGCCCGCGTGATCGTCTATTCCCAGGCGGCGATCAACGGCGTGATCAACTCATCGAGGGCACTTGGCGGTCCGAGCTCGACCGCCGTGACGCTGGCGCAGTTCAAAAGCAAGAACGCGTTGCCGCTCGGCATGGACATCTGGCCGCCGGATGCGACGACGAAAGGCGTGAGTCTCCTGTTTGCGACGGTCGACGGGCGTCTCATCCGCTTCGATTCGAGCCAGGACGCTTTCATTCCGGACTTCGCTGACGGATTCGGCGTGAATGTGCAGAGGGTCAAGGTCGGTACGTACTTGAACGTCCCGTACGCGTTCGTCGCACAGCTGCTGACCTTTAGCGGTGGGGAGATCCTGCAGTACGGCGCACCGCCGGCAGGACGCTCCAATACGACGCCACTCGCGAAAATAGCCAAGGGTCTGGAGGGTCCGTTCGGCCTCGCGGTCACGATGTCGGGCTCGACGCCCGCGGCTGATTGCATCGCTCCCAACACGTGCAGCCCCATCGGCCCGCAGCTGACCCTGCAGCTGTCGGGACCGGGCACCGTCAATCCCGCCCTCGCGAATGCCCAGATACTCGATACCGCGTGTTCGGTCCCGAACGATCCGCGGGTGCAGATCGTGGGCGGGATTTGGAGTTGCAATGGCGGGACGCTTGACGTGGCGAACTATTGCCCGGGCTTTCCGCATGCCGTATTGCCGCCGTTCCTTTGCGGCCATTCCGGCAGCAGCGGTTCGGCCTTCCAGGTGGTGGAGGGAACTGCGATCGCGGTGGACGAGAACGCCAACAACGTGTTCTTCACGACCGTGGTCGACCCCACGGTGCCGCTCCCGGGCCACTACGATTTGCTCTGCCCCACGGGCCCGATGCTCTTCCCGCAGTTGCCGATGGTCGCCTGGGCGCCGCGCTCGGACCTGCCGAATGTCGAGGGCACGATCGTCGAAGATCTCACGACACCC
The DNA here is from genome assembly GCA_963818075.1 of uncultured Gammaproteobacteria bacterium. Classification (GTDB taxonomy): domain Bacteria; phylum Pseudomonadota; class Gammaproteobacteria; order Steroidobacterales; family Steroidobacteraceae; genus Bog-1198. The sequence goes on from CAWFQX010000005.1 coordinate 21,597, forward strand.
TACTTCATCGATACCATCGGTTTCTGCGACAACGGCGGCGGCAGCCTCAAGGGCGCGTCGATGTTGGCATTTGGCTTGGGGCTCAATGCGGCTCCGAGCGGCCTCGGCTCGGGCTCGGGCAGTGGTCTGCCGGGCTTCGTCAACACCAAATTCAACAACCTGCTTTCGACCATCCAAGCAGCGACGACCATCGCTACCAACGTGTCGATGGAACTGCAGGGCTACGTGCAGCAAAGTCAGGCGTACTTCAACGGCGCGGTCAACAACAACGTGGTCGATGGCTATAGCTGCGCCGCCAACTCGATCGCCTCGGCGGATGCCTACGCCCGCGCCAACTACATCGCCTTTCTGCCCGGCGCGCCGCCCGCCGGCAACTATAATCCGCTCGGCGAGATCGACGGGCGGCTCGCGAACCTGTTCCTGACCATCGACGCCTACTTCCTGATGCAGGTGCCGAACACGACGTGGCCGGCGACGAACGTGCCGCCGTGCGTGACGCTGTCGGCCTCGCCGACCACGGTCACCACCGGATCGGCTGTGCAGCTCACTTGGGGTCCTGCGACGCCGACCTACCCATTGACGTATCCACCCACGAGCTGCACGGTTTCCGGGAGCCAGGGCACGTTGTTGACGACGCCGTTCACGGGAGGGGGCAGCGGTACGGTATCGACAGGCAACCTGACGGCGCCCGGCGCCTATATTGCGTCGTTGGACTGCAGCGCGGGCGGCGGATCCACCGGACAGGGCCTCGCAGCTGCGACGGTGACGGTGAGCGCGCAGCCGGTGCTCCAGTCGATTGCCGTGTCGCCGCAGGCAGCAGCGGTGGCCACCGGGGCAAGCCAGCCGTTTGTCGCCACCGGTAACTACAATGTGGGCAGCCCGCAAATCATCACGGGCCAGGTTACCTGGAGTTCCATGCCGATCACGGTGGCCACCGTGAACGCGAGCACCGGCGTCGCGACCTGTGTCGCGTCGGCCAACGGCGGCACAGCGACCATTACGGCCACGAGTCCCGGTAACGTCCAGGGATCGGCGACGCTCATTTGTAATCCGCAGCCGATGGTCACCTCCTTCACGGCGGGCGGGCTCACTCCTGTCAGCAGCGCCAATCCGTACACCAATACCTACAGCATTACCAACAGCCCGACCGGCAATGCTGTGGGCCTGACGTGGGCCTCGAGCGGGGTGATGGCCGAAGGTTGCACACTCTCGGATCCCACGGACGTGACGACACCCAATGGTTTGAACCAGGGCGGCCTGCCACCCACCTACAGCCCAAGTTACTTTACTGTCGCTCCCCCGCAGGCGATTGGCTCCAGCGTGACGACAATTTATACGCTGAGCTGTCTGGGTGCCGCCGGCACGGTGCCGGTGGTGGCGAACCTGACCATGGTTGTGACGCCGGCTGCGGCGTCGACCTTTACCGTCGGCGGCACAGTCACCGGATTCCCGAGCGGGAACTCCATTACGCTCTTGGACAATGGCGGCGACGCGCTGACGTTGACGAACACGAGCAACTCTACCAGCGAGAATTTCGTATTCGCGACGGCGCTTGCCAGCGGCGCGGCATACACGGTAACGGTGCAAACGCCGCCCGCGGGCGAGACGTGCAGCGTCGGCAACGGGTCGGGAACCATCGGCTCCGCCAACGTCACGAACGTCAGCATCAGCTGCGCGGCTGCGCCGGCGACACTCAACAACCCCAATGGTCTCGCGTTTGCCGCGAGCGGCAATCTCTACACCGCGAGCTACGGGTCGGGCCAGGTGCTCGTGTTTGCGCCCGGGCAGTGGGGCACGCCCTTTTACGGTCAGATGATCCTGCAGCCGGCGCAGACGCTGCGCGCCGGCCTTATCACCCCGGCCAGGCTCGCCTTCGATCAGACCACGAGCGCGGCCACCGGCGGCTACTTGTATGTGGCCGATACCGGCAGCGCCGGCAATCCGGCCTCGGTCGTCGCGTACAACCCCTCGGGCGTGATGCAGAGTACCTACACCGCGGTTACCCGGCCGCTCGGCATCGCCGTCGACGCCAACAGTCGGGTGTTGGTCGCGGACAATGAGGGCACCGGCAACGGCAGCCCGGGCAACGTGAATGACATCCAGGTGCTGTCGTACAGCGGCTCCTTCAGCAAGATCGCGCTGTTGACGCAGGATTCCGGCGGCCTCGCGTTTCAGTCGGTCGGCGCCCTCGAGTACAAGCCCTCGACGGGCGACGTCGCGGTGGCGATCGCCGGTTCGGGCGAGGTTCCGTTTTATGCAGGCGCTGTCATCGATCAGAGCGCATGCGCAGCCGTACCCTGCCTTCCGGCGCCGGATGCCAACGTGCAGCCGACCCTGGTCCTGCCTACGTTCGTGTCCGGACCGACGGGCGTCGCCTTCGATCCGACCGGCAACATTTACGTGACGAACTATGCGGGCACTCCCGTCGTCAAGTATCAGGCCGGCACCGCAAACTCCTTGCCGTTGACGTTGAGCGGCACACCGAGCCCGGCGATCGCGCAGCCCGAGGGCATCGCGATCGATTCGACCGGCAACATCTACGTGTCGAACACGCCGAACAATGTCATCTATGTCTACAACTCATCGGGCGTGTACCAGTACCAGATCGGCAATATCGCGCTGAACGCGATTGCCGATTACGGTACGGGCGGGATTGCCACGACCTCCGCGGTGCTGAACTGGACGACCCCCGGCTTGCCGGCGACAGCCACCTGCGCGCTCAGCAGCACCGATGGTGTCTACGCCAACACATCGGAGCCCCTGAGTTCGCCGAACAACTTCATAGTGACTCCGTTGCCGACGGCCGCCCTGCCAATCACCTACACTCTGACCTGCGGAGTGGCGGGCGGTACGAGCTCGATTGCGACGGTCCAGGTGCCCAGCGTCTCGATCGTGCCGACCTATGAGAATAACAGCAGCAGCCCGCCGCCGAACGGGCAGGCGTATACCAGCGCAAAAGTGAGTACCGAGGTGCAGTTCAATTGGTACGCCGCGGGCATACCGTCCACCGGCACCTGCTACCTCACCGACGGACACGACTTCAATAACTCGGCGTACAACGCCGAGGCGGTATCGATCAGCTATTTCTTGCCGGCCACGCCCGGCCCGTACACGATGTCCATCTACTGCACAACGGGAAGCACTACCACCAATACAGCGACGTGGACTTTGAATCTCACGCCCTAGTAACGGCGCTCTTAGCCGAAGCGGCGGGCTTGCGCAAATGGAGCTCCATGCCTTAGCGTGCACCGCTTTGCACGGAGTTCCTCATGCAGTGCCTGTCGGGCCTCGCAGCCTTGATCGCATTGGCACCGTTCGCTGTGGCCTCTCATGCAGGCGCGCCGAATGCCGAGGAGGTTGCCGCCTGCGGTGCCGCTTCCGAACCTGCTTTCTGCTCGGCGGTGCGCGGCTCGCGCGCGGGGGGCTGGTCGGGTCAAAGCCGCTCCGAGGTCATGGCATCGCATGGCATGGTGGCCACGAGTCAGCCGCTGGCCGCGCAGGCCGGGCTGCAAGTCTTGATGCGCGGTGGCAACGCCATCGATGCCGCGGTGGCCGCGGCCGGGGTCCTGAGCCTGGTGGAACCCATGATGGTCGGCGTCGCATCCGACCTGTTCGCGGTGATTTACATCGCCAAGGATCACAAGGTCTACGTGCTGAATGCAAGCGGTACGGCCCCGACCGGAGCAACGCTCGCGCACCTCAACGCCCTGGGCTACCACTGGGATTCGCGCAACTGGGGGCCGATGTCGGGTATGCCGCCTTACGGCATCCTGCCGGTGACGGTGCCGGGAACGGTGTGGGGATGGCAGGCTGCCTTGCAACGATTCGGGAAATTGACCTTCAAGGAACTGCTCGAGCCTGCGGCTCGCTATGCTGAAGGTGGCTTTCCGGTGTCCGAACGCATCGCCCACGATTGGATCCTGCCCAATGCGTTGCCGCTCGAGGGTTGCTGCACCCGCCAGGATCCGGACTCGGTCAAGACTTGGTATTTGAACGGCAGACCGCCGCGCGCAGGTCAAATTTTCAAGAATCCGGACTTGGCGCGGACGTTTCGTCTGCTGCAGGCACGCGGCGCCGAGGCGTTCTATCGCGGCGAGATTGCCAAGGCCATCGTCGCCAAATCGACGGCGCTCGGCGGCACCATGACGCTTGAGGACTTGGCCGGCTATCACGGCGAGTGGGTCGACCCCGCTCACACGCACTATCACGGCAACGACGTCTTCGAACTTCCGCCACCCTCCCAGGCCTGGGCGGCGAACGAGATGCTCAACATCCTCGCAACCTGCGTGAGCCATTGGGTACCCGGACAGACGCTCGCCTCGCTGGGACCGGCGAATCCCGAGTTCTGGCACTTGCTCGTCGAGGCGAAGAAGCTGGCCTACGCCGATCTCTACCGGTACAACGCAGACCCGCACTTTGCCGCCGTCCCGATCGACGATCTTTTATCCGAGTCGCATGCGGCATCGCTGTGCTCGAAAGTCGATCCCAACCGCGCTTCTGCAACGGGGTCGGCGGGAACCGCCGAGCAAACCGGCGATACCATCGTCCTGTCGACCGCCGACGGGGACGGCAACATGGTCTCCTGGGTCAACAGCAACTTTGCCGCGTTCGGCTCCGGCATCACGGTCCCAGGCTACGGTTTCGTGCTGCACAACCGTGGCGCCTTGTTCACTCTCGATCCGCACAGTCCGAACGTGATCGCACCTCACAAGCGACCTTTCAACACGCTGTCTGCCGGCTTCGTGATGCATGACGGTCAACCGCTTATGACGGTGACACTGATGGGCGGCGACATGCAGGCCCAGGGACACGCGCAGTGGCTCGTCGATATGTTCGATTTGGGCGCCAACGTACAGGCCGGTGCCGATATGGCGCGGTTCAGGCATAGTCAGATACCGAACTCGCTGAGTCTCGAAGCCCCGCTCTACGACGCGGTGGGTCGGCGGCTCGCGGCCATGGGCCACGACGTGAAATCGGCCAACGGCGATAGCATGGGCGGTGTGCAAACCATTCAGTTCGTGCCTGATGCGCACCTCGACGGGCCGGAAGGCACGGCCCACGGTGCGGCGAGCGGCGGCTACTACCGTGGCGGATCGGACTTCCGGAAGGATGGGCAGGCGGTCGGTTGGTAACGAAAGACCTTCATTTCAAGTATTTGTCGAACCAAGCGATGGTGCGCTCGAGCGCATCCTGCGAGTTCTTTGGATCGCGGAGGCCATGGCCCTCGCCGGGGTAGATCATGACCGCAGTCGGTACGCCCTCGGCCTTGAGCGCGTGCCAGAACTCCTGAGTCTGGGGCGCTGGGCATTCGATGTCGCGCTCTCCCACGTAGGCGAAGGTGGGCGTGCGCACGTTCTTGATGTAGTTGATCGCCGAGGAGCGCGCATACACCGCCGGATCGTCGTATACCGAGCTGCCGAAGTAGGGCAGCATCCACTCGTCGATGCCGTTCTCGCCATAATACGACTGCCAGTTGCTCAAGCCCGCGGCGGCAACCGCCGCCTTGAAGCGGGTCGTTTGCGTTACCGCCCACATGCTCATGAAGCCGCCGTAGCTGCCGCCGGTCAATCCGAGCCGCGCCTCGTCGATCGGCGCGGCGTGTACCGCCGCATCGATGCCGGTGAGCACATCGCGCAGGTCGCCGTAGCCAAAATCGCGAATGTTGGCGGCGGCAAAGCGCTCTCCTTGTCCAAAGCTGCCGCGCGGGTTCGGATAAAACACCGCCCAGCCTCGCTCGATCAGCGCCGCCCGAAGGCCGGGCCCGGTGAATTCCGGACGCGAGGCCGCTGCCGGCCCACCGTGCACGACGGTCACCATGGGGATCTTGCCGACGGCATGCAGCGGCATCAGCAGCCAGCCCTGCACGTCGAGTGACTCATTGCGCCACGCAAGACTGCGAACCTCGAACGGCGCGGTCAGACCGCCATTCACATGGGTGAGATCGCGCCAATGGCCGATGCGGCCCACGCGGATCTCCGGTGCGGTGGTGAACGTTTCATAGGCAGCCGCCAGCGTCTCCGACGGGCAGGACCAGGATGCACCCGCCTCCTCACCGTTCAGCGATTCGGTACCGCTCCACAGGACGCGCGGCGGGGCCGCCGAACGGCCGGCGCCGAATTCCACGATCTGGTCCTGATCGCCCGCGAGCATCGCGGCGCGCAGGTTTCCGCGGCAGCTCCATGCGAGCGAAGTAGCGGAGGCGTGAATGTCCGGTGTCACGTTGAGTGCAGCGCCGCCGTCGAGCGCCATCGCATACACGTCGCCGCCGGTCGAACCGAAATCGCTCATGATTCCGGCAATGAAGGCCACGGTCTTGCCGTCGCGCGACACCTTCGGATCGGCGAGTTGCTGCCGAATGTTGGCGGGCGTGTAGAGCACCCGCGCCTGGCCGTCGGGCGCAAAGGCGTACAGCTTGGCGGTCCACCAGTTATTGTCGCCGTCGCCGGGCGCGGCCGTGCCTACGAAGCCGGCGCCGGCCGGACGCCAATCGTATTCGTAGACGAACAGATCCGCAGGTGAAGCCCATCTCAGGGATCCTGCACTGAGCTCGGCGATCCGCTGCTCCTTGGGCTCCGCATCGAGGTCGCCCGCGATCGCCGCGCCGGCCTCCGTGGCACCGACCTCCTTGCGAGCGTTCTCGATCGCGAGCATGGCGAGGGTACCGTCGTTGCCGTACTTTAAATCGGTGAGAGTGCCGCTGAACGCGAGCAGCTGCGTCAAACCCGTCCCGTTCGGGGCGACATCATAGACCGCGTACGCATGACTGTTCGGTGCGCGCAGCGCGAAGCTCAAGTGCTTGGCGTCGGGACTCCATGCGGGCGACGCCGGCCAGCACTGCGGCACCCGGCCGCACGGCAACGCAACGCGGGTCTCGGTGCCGTCCGCGACGCGGCGAATGACGAGATCGCGCAACTCCGGATGAAAGCCCCCACGCGGCGAATCACCTTCCACCGAAGCCACATAAGCTCCATTCGGTGCGAGCGCCACTTGCAAATAGCGATGTACCAGCCGACCGGCGGAGGACTCCGGCGAAGCAGGCGGCTCTGCCGCCGCGGCGCTCGTCGCCAAGGCGATTGCGCTGGCGGCCACGGCAACACCGGCGAGGATCCGCCCGCGCGCGCCGTTCGTCCCATGATGCACACTCGAATTCTTGTTGCCCGACATTCTAGTTTTCCCGCACATTCTCGATGGAGCGCACATGATACGCTTCATTGCGGCATGGATTGTGCGAGCGACGAGCGCAACCCCATCATCGACGAAGCCGTGCCACCGCCCGCGTACTCCACGCCAAAATCGCTCTCGCGATCAGCAGCCAGAACGGCACGCTCCAGCCATGTTGGACGTCACGCGCGTCGCGCAATACGACGCTTCGATCGCAAGCCTTCACCAACATGGCTTCCGCCTGCAGGGCGAACGCGGGCGACTCGATCTCCTGGTTCGCCTCGAGGTTCCACAACACGCCCCATCGATCCAGATTGCTCGAGCCGATCGATGCCCAGCCGTCGCACAAGACGAGCTTGCTATGCAGGAATGTCGGTTGGTACTCGTAAATCACCACGCCGCTCGAAAGGAGTCGCGCGTAGAACAGGCGGGCGGCACCGCGAGCCGCCGGAGCATCCGTGTAGGGACCCGGAAGCAACAGCCGTACATCCACACCGCGGCGCGCCGCGCGCCGCAGGGCGCGGCGCAAGCGATTCGACGGCCAGAAATAGGCGGTCGCAATCCACACCCGGGTTCTGGCCTTGCGTACGTGTGTTCTCACCGAACGCTCGAGCTGATTGGGCCCCGGGCCGCTGCTGGCGGCAACACCGCCGCGTTCTCCCGGCTTTTGCCTCTCGCCGGAACGCATTTCGACATCGAGCTCGCGGCGGGTGCTGCGCCACCAAGTGCGCGCAAAGAGCCTGTGCCAATCGTCCAGAACCGGCCCGGCCATCTCCACGATGCAGTCAAACCAATAGCTGTCCGGCCGCGCAGCGGGGCTGAACATGTCCGCAAGCCCGGTACCGCCGGTAAAGCCGACGGCGCCATCGATGAGCAGGAGCTTGCGATGATTGCGCAAAAACAAGCGGGGAAAAGTGCGCCAGCGCGGGGTATTGAAAAACACCAGGTCGACCTGCGCGGCTCGCAGGCGGGACCTGTCCGCCTCGCTTAGTCCGCGCGCCCCGAATGCATCGAACATCGCGCGGACGCGGACGTTGCGCTGCGTGGCGCGGGCGAACGCGGCGATGAAATCATCCATGACCCGGCCCGACTCGACCAGATAGAACTCGGCGAGCACGTACAATCGGCTGGCGTCGATCGCCGCCAGCATATGGGAGAAGAATTCACGCCCGTCGCCGAGCAGAGTAAAGCGATTGCCATCGCGCAATACCGCATGAAATCGCTTGCCCTCGATCATTGTACCCCCGGCCGGTCACGGGGCCTCCATAATCGCGCCCCGTCCGGCAATTATGGCATCGACGGCAAGTCGACGCGCAAGACCTCACTGACCGGTGCGAAACCGCGTCCACAGGCGCGTCATCAAGCGGGCAAGCTCCGGCGGCGTCGCGGGGAGGCTATGGAGTTTGGCGCGCGTTTCGGCGTCGGGATAAATCGCCGGGTCGCTGCGAATCGCATCCTGGACGAACTTCAGCGAGGCGCGGTTGCCGTTCGGATACTTCACCGCATTGGTGATTCCGGCCATGACTTCCGGGCGCATCAGGTAGTTCAGCCAGATCTCGGCGTTGCGCGGGTGTGGCGCGTCCGCGGGTATGCTCATCATGTCGGCGCCGATCAAGCCGCCCTCGCGTGGCACGAAGTAGCGTATTTTCACGCCGTTGGATGCCTCGAGCGCACGGGAGCGTGCCAGCATGACGTCCCCCGACCAACCGAGGATCAAGCACAGGCCGCCGCTCGCGAGATCGCCGATGACCGCGACGGAATCGATCGCGCGCACGAACGGACGAATCTTCATCAGAGTGTCGGCAGCGGCGTTCAAATCGGCCGGGTCGCGGCTGGCAGGATCCTTGCCGAGGTAGATCAGCACGGAGGAAAAGACGTCCGTTGGGGAATCGATGATCAGGATGCCGCAGTCCTGCAGCTTGGCCGCGTTGTGCGGATCGAACAGCAGCGACCAGCTGTCGAATTCCGCCGATCCCAGGCGCGCCCGCACCTGCTCGACGTTATAGCCGAGGCCGGTCGTGAACCACAGATAGGGCACGCCGTACAGATTGCCCGGATCGTGTACGGCGAGCTTCTGCATGATCTCGGGATCGAGGTTGATGCGGTTCGGCAACGCCGCCTGGTCGAGCTTGCGGAAAACGCCGGCCTTGGTGAGCCGCTCGAACACGAAATCCGTCGGCACCACGATGTCGTAATTCGTATGGCCCGTCAGCAGCTTGGTTTCCAGTACTTCGTTGGTCTCGAAGGTGCTGTAGCGCACCTTGATGCCGGTATCGCGTTCGAAGTTCGCGACGGTGTCGGGAGCGATGTAATCGGCCCAGGAATAGACATTCAGAGCGGCCTCGGCCGTCGCCGGCCGGCCGTGGTCGCCGCACGCGGTCACGCCGGCGGCCGATAAGAGCAGGATCGCCGCGCCGAGTTTTCGCATCTTTCTCCCAATCGCGCGAGTCAAAGATAAGTCGCGGCAGCCTCGGCGGCGAAACGCGATGGTTCGCCTTCCCAGACGATGCGCGCGTGATCCAGGACGTAGATTCGATCCGCGTGCGGCAAAGCGAACGTGACATTCTGCTCGCCCAGCAGCATGGTGATCGATGTCGTGCTGCGCAGCTGTTCCAGCGCGTTCGAGATCTGCTCCAGAATGACGGGAGCCAACCCGAGGGTGGGCTCGTCCAGGATCAATAGCTTGGGCTGCATCATCAGGGATCGGGCAATAGCCAGCATCTGCTGCTCGCCGCCGCTCATGGTGCGGGTGATTTGGCGCTCGCGGTCACGCAGCCGCGGGAAGAGCAGATAGAGCCATTCGAGTTGCCGCGAGGCCGCGGACGCGGACAGGTGCTGGCCGGCCAAGTCGAGATTCTCGCGCACATCCATATCGCCGAACAGTTCGCGGGTTTCGGGGCATTGTACGATTCCGCTGCGCGCGATGGCCGCGGCGCTGCGGCCGTGCAAATCCTCGCCGTTCCACACGATGCGGCCGCTGTAGGGCACCAATCCCGATATCGCATTGAACAAGGTCGTCTTGCCGGCGCCGTTCAGGCCGACCACGGACACGGATTCGCCCTCGTGCACGCGAAGCGAGACGCCCTCGAGCGCCTGCGCCTTGCCGTAGAGGACGCTGACATTCTCGACCTGCAAAATCGGCGTCTCCCCGGCGGCGCGCGGCGGGCGTTTGGCGACATCGATTCCGCCGCCGAGATAGACGCGGCGCACGGTGGGATCCCGCGTGACCTCCTCGGCGGTACCTTCTGCGATACGCTCGCCCAGATACATGGCGAAAACCCGGTCCGCCAGTTGGGCCACGCTCTTGACGTTGTGGTCGACCAGGAGCACGGCCCGCCCGTCGGCGCGGAAATCGGCGACCAGCCGGGCAAAGGAATCCATTTCGCTCGCGGTCAAACCGGCGAAGGGTTCATCGATCAGCACCACCTTTGGGTCGCGCGCGATGGCTTTGGCAAGCTCCATGCGGCGCAGATCGGCGAACGGAAGGGTGCTGGGTTTACGGTTGAGCACCCCGCTCAACCCGACTCGTTCCGCGATGGCGCGCGCTCTCTCGCGCACGTGCCGGTCGGCAACCAACTTCAGCAGCTTGTCGGGCAGCAGGCCGAGCATGATATTTTCGAGCACGGTCTGCCGGTGCAGCGGCCGGGAATGCTGAAATACAATGCCGACACCCTGCTGAGCGATGCGATGCGACGGCCAGCCCGCGACATCGACGCCCTGTACGCGCACGGCACCCGCGTTCGGCCGCTGGATGCCCATGATGACTTGCATCACCGTGGATTTACCGGAGCCGTTCGGGCCGATCAGGCCGAGAATTTCACCCTTCCTAATTTGGAACGTGATGTCCTTGGCCGCCACCAATCCGCCATAGCGCTTCGTGAGACCCTGCACGGCCAGCAGCGGCGCTGCGGCCGCAGCGGCCGAGCCCCGCGCATCACGCATCTCGTTTATGCGTCACCCCGCCGGCGCAACAGCAAACCCATCAGTCCGTCCGCAAAGAACAGGATGACGAGCAGGGCGATACCGGACACCACGAAGGTGCTGAGCTGACCCAGCGGCCGCAGCGCCTCGCCCGCCAGGATGAGAAAGATCGAACCGATGGCCGCTCCCAGGATGGTGCGCCGGCCGCCCAGCACCGCTGCAATGATGACCTGCACGCCCACGGCCACGTCGACCACGGTTCCCACCGAGGCGGTGCCCAAGTAAAACACGAGCATGGCACCCGCCAGCCCGGAGAACACCGCGCTGATGCAGAACGCGGCAAGTTTGTGCTTGACGATGTTGAAGCCAAGCGCCGACGCGCCGATGCGGTCCTGTCCGCTGGCCTGCAGAATCAGGCCGACGGGCGAGCGCGACAGAGTGAACAGAACCAATCCGGACGCCGACATGAAGCCGAGCGCATACCAATAATTGGTGATCGGCTCCGTCGACAGGATGTCGTTCATCGTGAGCCCGATCTCGCCGCCGGTGGTGCTGGCAAATATGACGATGAACTGCTGCAGCAGCAGCACCGCGACCAGGGTCGCCAGCCCGAAATAAGGCCCGCTCAGCCGCAATGCCGGAACCGCCAGCACGACGCCGCCCAGCAAAGCCGCCGCTCCGCCGGCGATCAGGCATGCCCATACGGGCGCTTCGTGAGCATTGAGCAATCCGGCCGCGTAGGCACCGCAGCCGATGAGAAAGGTGGGGCCGAAATTGACCTCGTTGGCGAAGCCGAACAGAAGATCCCAGGACATTGCGAACACGCCGAAGTAATAGGCGATCGTCAATATGCCGAGAATGTAGGCAGACACCACCCAGGGCAGAGTCACGAGTACCGCCGCCAACGTGAGCGCAATCCAAGCCTGCCGCGAGCCGAGCAATCCGCGCAGCGTAGCCGTCATCGCCGGCCCAACAGCCCGTGCGGCCGAACGTAAATGACGACCACCAGCAAGATGAGCGCCGGCACCGTGCGGTAGGCGGGAGAAATGAGATAGGCCGTGAGCGTCTCGAGATAGCCCACTACATAGGCGGCGAGCAGCGAACCCGACACGCTGCCGAGGCCGCCCAGCACCACGATCGAGAACGCGCTTGCCGTGAGCTGGCTCGCCTGCGCCGAGCTCGCGCCGAGAAAGGTCGCGAGCAGCACGCCGGCAATACCCGCGAGCACGCCGTAGATCGCCCAAACCTGCAGGTACACCCGCGATAGCTCGAATCCCAGGAGCGTCAGGGCACGCGGATTGATCGACGCGGCCAGCAGCACCTTGCCCGCCTTCGAGCGGTTGACCAGCAGCCAGAGAAGACCGATCACGGTCCAGCAGATGACCGCGATCAATAGTTCGTTGATGGGCGTCCGCACGCCGCCGATCTGCATCACGCCGGCGATCAACGGCTGCACCGTCTTGGGGTTGTCGGTGTAGAAGTACGCCACCGCCTCTTGAATCATGATGCCCCAGAGCAGCGTGCCAGTCAGCACGAAAATCTCCTTTTCCGCAGCCGGGACCGATCGAGAACGTTGGATCGGCCGCACGACGAGATAATAGGTCGCAAACGCCGTGATCACGCCGGCGGCCGTTCCGGCAATCGCCGCCACCCAGGGATTTGCCGCATACTGCCCGGCCACCACCCAGGCAGTGACCGCGGCCACCACCATGGTCGCGCCGTGCGCCAGATTGAGCACACCCGAGACGCCGAACATGAGCGTGAAGCCCACGGCCCCGAGGCCATAGAGCGCGCTGATCGCGAAACCGTCGATCAGGATTTGGACGGCGAGCATTCACTCTCCCTGCAGCGCGCGCAGCGCCCGCATTTTTACAGGCCCTATGGCCGCTTCAGTTGGGCGAAAGCGGGGAAGCTCACTTTGGTTTGCGGGGCCGCTTTCGGCCACAACGTCACTTGTTTGCCGTTCTGCCACTGCATCATGATGCCGCTGACGTAGTCGGCGCCGTATTTCATGGCATGGGTATATTCGCTGTCGCGGCCATAGAACTGCACGCGGCCGACGGTGCCGACGTGGTCGGTCTTTTCCAGAGCCGCGACCAACTTCTCGCCCTCGGTCGAGCCGGCGCGTTTGATGGCCTCCGCCAGCACGTATACCGCATCGAAAGTCGTGAAGCCGGTATACGGCGGCGCATCGCCGAATCGCTTGGCGTAGCTCAACAGGAAGGGCTGCGTTTTGGGCGTGAGATCGGCCCCATCGGCCGCGATGGCAAAGGTGATCACACCGGCTGCGGCGCCGTTGGTGTCCTTCCAGAATGTTCCCGACGTGGCCTGGGAGGACATTCCGATCATCGGAATCGGGACCTGCTGCTGCGCCCATTGCACCGTGGGTTGAACGCCGACGTGGCTGATGCCGGTGACGATCACATCGGGCTTCTCACCCTCGATCCTGTTGTAGAGCGGCGTGAAGTCGCTGGTGTCGGGCGAGAAGCGAATGTGGTCGAGAACTTTCACGCCGATCTTCGGCAGGCATACCAGGTACTCGACATCGAGCGGCGCCGTCCAAGCTGCATCCTCGCTGAGCACGACCGCCGTCTTGATCGAATATTGCGGCTGCAAGAACTGTTTGACTCCATCGCAAATCGAATCCGACACGAATGGCGACGCCAGATATTGATGAAAGGTGTATTTATTCTTGTCGTAATCGTCATGGACGTGCTTGCTGATCTCATTCGACGCCGCGCCCGTGGTAATGAACGGGATGTGCGAGCGTGCCGCCCACGGTTCCAGCGCGAGCGCGATTTCGCTGATGTACGTGCCGATCACCGCGACGACCTTGTCCTGACTGGCCGCACGCTGAAAGGCCCGCACCGCATCGGCGGCCGACGAATGATCGTCGTACAGAATCACTTCGAGCTTGCGGCCGTCGACCCCGCCGGCCGCGTTGATCGCGTCGGCGGCGACTTGCGCGCCGCGGCTGATGCCGGCGCCGGCGATCGCGGATTCTTCGGAAATGATTCCTATCTTGATTGTTTCGGGGGGCGGCTGCGCCTGAGCCGGCGCTGCCGGCGTGCACGCAAGGACCGCGGTAAAGAGCGCGCCGGCGCAAGCATGGACTGTCGAGCGATCAAGCATTGCTTTCTCCCCGTGCGCGATTCTCTTGACGTTCGGCAGCATACCGTTAGTTAATGCCGAATGTCTAAGAGATGGCCATCAGAGTGAGTCCCGGCAATCCCAGCGCCGCGCCGTCGAGCGGGCTGCGCCACAGCCTGAAGCAGCGGCATATGACCATGATTGCGCTCGGCGGCGTGATAGGGGCCGGGCTGTTCGTCGGCAGCGGAGTGGTGATCAAGGCCGCCGGACCCGCCGCGGTTTTCTCCTTCGTGATCACCGGAACGCTCGTCGTGCTGGTGATGCGCATGCTCGCGGAAATGGCCGTCGCGCTGCCCGCGGTGGGTTCGTTTTACGAATATGCAAGGCTGGCATGGGGCGACCGCCCCGCGCTCGGCGAGCTGGCCGGCTTTTTGACCGGCTGGATGTACTGGTATTTCTGGGTCATCGTCGTGGCGCTCGAAGCGGTCGCCGGCGCCGGTCTCGTGCGCTTTTGGCTGCCCGGCGCACCGGCTTGGTTCGTCAGTCTGGCATTGTTGCTGCTGCTCACCGTGACGAATCTCGTCTCGGTGAGGTCGTTCGGCGAATTCGAGTTCTGGTTCGCCTCGATCAAGGTGGCTGCGATCGTCGCCTTCCTGGCAGCCGCGGGCGCCTACGTCCTGGGTCTGTGGCCGGGGGCCGTTGCCGGGGTGGCCAATCTCACGGTGCACGGCGGTTTCGCTCCGAACGGCATCCTGCCGATTCTGACGGGAGCCGTGGCGGCCACCGGCTTCTATTTTGGCGCCGAGATAGTCACGATCGCAGCTGCGGAGGCGGCGGAGCCTGCCAAGGCGGTTGCCAAGGCGACCAACTCCGTCATCACGCGCGCCCTGTTTTTCTACGTCGGATCGATTCTCTTGGTTGTTTGCCTGGTGCCTTGGGATTCCGCGGGTATCGCCACGCCGTACGTGAGCGCGCTCTCCGCGATGGGCATCCCCGCCGCTGCGCAGATCATGAACGCGGTCGTCCTCACCGCGGTGCTGTCCGCCCTGAATTCAGGTCTATATGCGTCGTCGCGAATGCTGTTCGCGCTGACGGGGCGCGGCGATGCCCCGGCCGCCCTTGCCAAGCTCAGCCGCAATGGGGTGCCTGCCCGCGCCATTCTGCTCGGTACGCTGTTCGGCTACGTTGCCGTGGTCATGTCCTACGTCTCGCCCGATACCGTATTCGCATTTCTGGTCAACTCCTATGGAACGGTGGCGATATTCGTGTACGTGCTGATCGCCGTTTCGCAGCTGCGGCTGCGGGCGCGATTGGAACGGGAGGATCCGGCGCGGCTCCGAATACGCATGTGGGCGTATCCCTATCTGACCTATCTCGCGATTGCCGGCATGTTCGGCATCTTGCTCGCGATGGCCTTCATCCCGGAGCAGCGCACGCCCCTGCTGTTCGGTGTCATCAGCTTGGGGCTCGCGGTGTTGGGATTCGGCGTGCGCCGGCTGGCACCACCGTTCGGCCGATTCTGGCCCTTCTAGGGCGCGACCCTGTGTGCTACGAATGGCTATCTCATCTCACGGATTCACCAACATGAACGCCAAACCTTCTCCGTCTGAACTGCGACCCGTCATCGAGGCCGATCGCGCACATGTCTGGCATCACCTGACCCAGCACAAGTCCTTCGAAAGGACCGATCCCCGCGTATTCGTCGAAGGGCGCGGCCTGAAGCTGTGGGACGCCAACGGCAAGGAATATCTGGACGGCCTCTCGGGTGGTGTCTGGACGGTGAACGTCGGCTATGGGCGGGCCAGCATTGCCGAAGCTGTGCGTGATCAGCTGGTGCGCATGAACTACTTTGCCAATTCCGCGGGCTCCGTTCCCGGTGCGCGCTTCGCGGAGCGCCTGCTCGAAAAGATGCCCGGCCTCGACCGTGTCTATTACGCCAACTCCGGCTCCGAAGCCAACGAGAAGGTGTTCAAAATGGTGCGCCAGATCGCGCACCGTCATCACGGCGGCCGCAAGCACAAGATCCTGTTCCGGGAGCGCGACTACCATGGCACCACGCTCGCAACCCTCGCTGCCAGCGGGCAGTCGCAGCGCAGCGCGCAATATGGGCCACTGCCAACCGGGTTCGTGGAGGTTCCGCATTGCCTCGAGTACCGGAGCCAGTACGGCTCCGTCGCGAACTACGGCGAGCGGGCGGCGCGGGCGATCGAGGAGGTGATTCTGCGCGAGGGCCCCGATACGATCGGCGCAATCTGCCTCGAGCCCGTGACGGCGGGCGGGGGCGTCATCACTCCGCCTACCGGCTATTGGGAGCACGTGCAGGACATCTGCCGGCGCCACCGTATTCTCCTGCACATTGATGAGGTGGTTTGCGGTGTCGGCAGAACCGGTAAGTGGTTCGGCTACCAGCACTATGGCATCAAGCCGGACTTCGTGACGATGGCCAAGGGCGTGGCGTCCGGCTACGCCGCCATTTCCTGCGTCGCCACCTCAGAAGCCATTTTCGATCTGTTCAAGGATGATCCCGAGGACCCGCTGTCATATTTCCGCGATATCTCCACCTTTGCCGGATGCGCCTCGGGACCAGCGGCGGCCCTGGAAAACATGCGCATCATCGAGGATGAGAAATTGCTGGCGAACACGCTGGCCATGGGCGAGCGCCTGATCGGAAATCTTAAGGCCCTGCAGCAGCGTCACGCCGTCATCGGCGATGTGCGCGGCATCGGCCTGTTCTGCGGCGCCGAGCTGGTTCGGGATCGGGCCACGCGCGAACCCGTGGAGGAAAAAGCCGTACAGGCCGTGATCGCTGATTGCAGCTCGCAAGGCGTCATCATCGGCGCCACCAATCGCTCCATTCCGCGCTTCAACAATACGCTCTGCTTCAGCCCGGCATTGGTCGCGACGGCGGAGGATATCGACCGCATCACGGATGCGACGGACAAGGCATTGACGAATATATTCAGTTCGAAGCGCTAGCCGACGGCGAGGGGAACAATTGCAATGAAGATGACCACGGAAGAGGCCTTCGTGAAGGTGCTGCAGATGCACGGCATCGAGCACGCCTTCGGCATCATCGGCTCGGCGTTCATGCCGATCTCCGATCTCTTTGGGAAGGCCGGAATCACTTTCTGGGATGTGGCGCACGAGTCGAACGGCGGTCTCATCTGCGACGGCTACACGCGCTCGACCGGGAAGATGGCGATGGCGATCGCGCAAAACGGGCCGGGCGTCACGGGGTTCGTGACCGCCGCCAAGACTGCTTACTGGAACCATTCGCCAATGCTGCTGGTCACCCCGCAGGCGGCGAACCGTACCATCGGTCAGGGGGGTTTCCAGGAGCTCGAACAGATGGCCTTGTTCCGCGATATCGTCGGCTATCAGGAGGAAGTTCGCGATCCGAGTCGCGTACCCGAGGTTCTGAATCGGGTCATCGCCAAGGCCAAACGCCTCTCGGCACCCGCGCAGATCAACATTCCCCGCGACTTCTGGACCCAGGTCATCGACGTGCCGCTGCCGACCTCGTTGGAGTTCGAGCGACCGGCTGGGGGTGGCAGGGCGATTAGCGAAGCGGCGCGGCTGTTGTCGGAGGCCAGGTTTCCGGTGATCCTCTCGGGAGCCGGCGTTGTTCTCGGCAATGCGATTCCCGAGTGCATGGCACTCGCGGAAAAGCTGGAGGCTCCGGTCTGCAACAACTATCAGCACAACGATTCCTTCCCCAGCGACCATCCTCTGAGCGCCGGGCCCCTGGGCTACAACGGCTCGCGCGCGGCGATGGAACTGATCGCGGAAGCCGACGTCGTGCTCGCGCTCGGCACACGCCTGAATCCTTTTTCGACACTTCCGTGCTATGGGCTCGACTACTGGCCAAAATCTGCGGCGGTGATTCAGGTCGATATCAATGCGGACCGCATCGGTCTCACGAAGCCCGTTACGGTCCCGATTTGCGGTGACGCCAAACTGGTGGCGGCGCAGCTACTGAGTCAGCTGTCCTCAAAGGCAGGGGAGAAGGGGCGCGCTGAACGGCACACGACGATCGCAGCCCGCAAGCAGGCGTGGACCCGGACTCTCGCGACGATGGATTACGAAGACGATGATCCCGGCACCGTCTGGAACGCCGGCTGTCGCTCGCGGGAGCCGGACCACATGTCCCCGCGTCAGGCTTGGCGGGCCATCGTCGCGGGTCTGCCCCGCGATGCCATCATATCGAGCGACATCGGCAACAACTGTGCGATCGGCAATGCCTATCCGATGTTTCAGCGCGGACGCCAATACCTTGCGCCCGGGCTCTTCGGACCCTGCGGCTACGGCTTTCCCGCAATCATCGGCGCCAAGATCGGCAATCGCTCGACACCGGCCGTAGGTTTCGCGGGGGACGGCGCTTTCGGCATCTCGATGAACGAGATGACCTCGATCGGTCGCGACGAGTGGCCGGCCGTCACGATGGTGATCTTCCGCAACTATCAGTGGGGGGCGGAGAAGCGCAACGCGATTCTCTGGTACGACAACAACTTCGTCGGTACGGAACTGGACCCGAAGCTGAGCTTCGCGCGGGTCGCCGAGGGCTGCGGCCATCGTGGTGTGACGACTCGTACGCCCAACGAGCTGACGCAAGCGCTGAAAACGGCCTGCGCGGCGCAAGCCGACGGCATCACGACCTTCATCGAGGTCATCCTCAACCAGGAGCTGGGCGAGCCGTTTCGTCGCGATGCCATGAAGAAGCCGGTCGTCGTCGCGGGTATTCGCAAAGAGGATATGCGGCCGCAACAGCCCGTATGAGCGTGGCCCGCGAACGGTGCGTGCTGGTCCTGAACGCCGGCTCGTCCTCGCTGAAATTTGCACTGTTCGCAGGCGAGGAGCGGCTCCATCACGGCCAGGTCGAGGGCATCGGCGCGCGTCCTCGGTTCCTGTTCGGTGGGGAAAGCTCTGCCGCGGATTTGGCGCCCACCGCGCGCCATGGCGAGGCGCTGGCCCGGATACTGCAGGCGCTTCGCGCGCGCGGCATTGGGCCCGCCGAACTCGCCGCCTGCGGCCACCGGCTGGTGCACGCCGGCACGCGCTTCATTGCCCCCACGCTGGTCGATGCGGAACGGCTTGCCGAGATCAACGCCCTGCGGGGACTCGCGCCACTGCACAACAGTTTCGGGTTGGATGCCATTGAGGCGATGACCGTCGCCGCCCCAGGCGTGCCGCAAATCGCCTGTTTCGACACCGCTTTTCATTCGACCGCGCCTGATGTCGCCAGTCGCTTCGCCCTGCCGGCAGAGCTGCATGCGGCCGGCTTTCGCCGCTTCGGTTTTCACGGCCTCAGCTTCGAGCACGTCACGGCGACGCTCAGCGAGCGGGCAGGGCCGGCGGCCACGGAGCGTTTGCTCGCGTTCCACCTGGGGAATGGCTGCAGCGTGGCGGCGATACGGGACGGACGCAGCGTTGCTACGACCATGGGGTATTCCACGCTCGACGGTTTGACGATGAGTACACGCTGCGGATCGATCGATCCCGGCGTCTTGCTGGCGCTGCAGCGGAAGCAGGGGCTGTCGCTCGACGCACTGGAAGCGCTTCTGTACCGGGGCTCGGGGCTGCTGGCGCTCTCAGGCCTCAGCTCCGACATGCGGGAGCTGGAGCGATGCGATACGGAAGCCTGCCGCTTTGCCATCGAGCATTTTTGTTACTGGGCCGCGCGCCACGCGGGGTCGCTGGCGGTCGCTCTCGGGGGCGTCAATTCCATTGCCTTCACGGGCGGCATCGGCTGCGGCAGTGCCCGCGTGCGCGAGGGCATTATCTCTCACCTTGAATGGCTTGGCATCGAGCTCGATCCGGAGCACAACGAACGCCATGCGGAGATGATTGCGACCCGGCAATCGCGCTGCCCGGTGTGGGTCATCGCCGCCGACGAAGAGCGCGCCATTTTGCGGCACGTCCAGGCGTTAAGACCGTGAGCGGGGGACGGCGACGTACCCAGGTGCTCTGGCGACAGCTGCTGAGTCTGCAGCCCGCCTCGGCCGTCACGCTCCAGGCCCAATTGCGCGCGCAGCTGATCACAGCGATCTCCGGCGGCAGCCTGCCGCCGAGCCGACCACTGCCCTCGAGCCGCACACTTGCCGTGCAGCTCGGAATCGCCCGCAACACCGCGATGATTGTGTATCAACAGCTGGCGGATGATGGCTATCTGATCGCTCGGCGCCGGCAGGGCTACTACCCCAATCCGGCGGTGATCGCAGCACGCCCTCAGGCCGTAGTGCCGGATGAACTCATCGCGGCCGCCTCTCCCAACTGGGCGACCCGGATGAAGCGGCAACCGTCCCTGCAGCGGAATATTTCCAAAGTTGCCGACTGGGAGCGGTACGCCTATCCATTCATTTACGGACAGCTCGACAAG
This sequence comes from uncultured Gammaproteobacteria bacterium, assembly GCA_963818075.1. Classification (GTDB taxonomy): domain Bacteria; phylum Pseudomonadota; class Gammaproteobacteria; order Steroidobacterales; family Steroidobacteraceae; genus Bog-1198. The sequence continues at coordinate 42,145 of CAWFQX010000005.1, forward strand.
AGCCTATTTCCCGCCGCCCAGTGGCGCGCGAGCTGCCAACAGGTGCTCTCGGGTGCCGGGGCGCTCGATTGGGCCAAAGACCGCTACACCGAGGACGATCCCGGCCTCATTGAGCAGATCCGCGACAAGGTACTGCCGCTGCGCGGTATTTGGGCGACGGGCGAAGAGATCCTCATCACGATCGGCGCACAACAGGCGCTTTATCTGCTGGCGGATCTGCTGTTCGACGGCAAAACCACCGTTGGCATCGAGAACCCAGGCTACCCCGATGCCCGCAACATCTTCGCGCAGCGCACGGCCCTGATTCGCGCGCTGCCGCTCGACGAGCACGGTCTGTGCATCACAGACCGGCTGTCCGGCTGCCAGTTCGTGTACGCAACGCCCAGCCACCAGGCCCCGACGACGGTCACGATGCCGGTCGGGCGCCGAATTGAGCTCCTGCGGCAGGCCGAAAGCGAAGACTTCGTGGTCATCGAGGATGACTACGAAACGGAGGTGAGCTTCTCCGGTCTTCCGAACCCAGCCTTGAAGAGCCTCGACCGCAGCTGCCGTGTGATCTACGTCGGGAGCCTCTCGAAATCCCTTGCGCCGGGTCTGCGGCTCGGCTACATCGTCGCACCGGCTCCGCTGATCGCGGAGCTGCGCGCATTGCGGCGGCTTATGATCCGGCACCCGAGTGCATTCATCGACCGCAGCTTTGCCCAGTTTCTGGCGCTGGGATACTTCGATGCCTTCAACCGTCGCCTGGTGGCGGCGTACCGCGAACGGGCCACGGTGATGGCCGACGCTCTGGCCCGCCACCTGCCCGAGGCGCGCCATCCCCCGGTGACCGGCGGCTCCTCTTTCTGGATTGAGGGGCCTCGCTGGCTCGATACCCGACGCCTGGCCGATGAGGCTCGTGCCGAGCGGGTGCTGATCGAGCCTGGCGACGTGCACTTCGCCCAAGATAACCCGCCGCCGAACTTCTTCAGGCTCGGTTTCTCATCGATCGGCCCGGCTGCGATCGCCGAAGGCATCCGCCGTCTTGGCGGCTTGTTCGGACGGCAACGACCCAGGAGGTAGCGGGGACATACCCCGGGGCGAGATACTGAGCGCCGCGAAGCATCGGTGTAGACTTTGGGACCCGTACTTCGCGCGTCAAATGGAGGAGCAGATGAAGTCTAATCCACCGCCCCCGAAGGCTTCGCTGGGCTTTGGAATTACCCGCAAGGCAGAGGAATTCAGGTACCAGAGCGGGGATGACGAGTCCCGGGTGGGCCCCAAACCTAAAATACTCGTGGTCGACGCCGATCCGGCCATGCGCCGCGTCATGGCGACCCGGCTGGGTGCGGCGAATTATGCGGTGGAAACCGTCGGGGATGCGCAAGCGGCACTCGATGCCTGCGTGGTATCGCGCCCGAATCTCGTGATTGCGGATTTGCGGGTCAAAGATGCCGACGGCCTGGCGTTTCTCAAAGAGCTGAGAAGCCGATGGCCGCAACTGACCGTGATCATTCTGACGGCCCACGGGACCATATCCGAGGCCGTGCAAGCCACGCAATGCGGTGCGTTCGGGTATCTGGTCAAGCCGGTCGAGAAGGAGGAGCTATTGGCGCAAGTGCAGCGGGCCACTGCGCTGTCGCATGCGCTGACCGAGGCTGACTGGCGCACGAATTTCGTATTGCGCAGCCAACTCATGGAGGATCGGCTGGGACTCGCCAATCGAGCCGCGGGCGGCGATGTGCCCGTGCTGCTGACGGGCGACAACGGCGCCGGCAAGGAGCTTCTGGCTCGCGCCATCCATGCGGCAAGCGCGCGCCGCGCTGCGCCTTTCGTTGCGGTTTCATGCCGCGCTGCGCCGCCCCATGCGATGGAGGCCGAGCTGTTCGGCGAGGAGTCCGATGAATCCGGCAATGCCGAATCGGTCAAGCAAGGGGCGCTGCAACAGGCGCGCGGCGGCACTTTGTTTCTTCAGGAAATCGGCGATCTGTCCATGGATGTCCAGCTCGCGCTCGCCAAAGCGCTGGCCAAGGAGGATGTTCCGTCGGGGAAGTGGCTGGGTGCGGTGCGCGGCGATGTGCGCCTGATCACAACCACCTCGCGCGACCTCAAGGTGCTGACGGACAACGGTGCATTTCTCACCGACCTCTATTACCAAGTCAACATACTGCCGATCGAGATACCGCCTTTGGGCCGGCGCCGGGAAGATATTCCTGTGCTGGTATCGCATTTTCTGGAGCAGGCCACCGAACCGGGCAGCCAACAGAAGATCTATTCCCCGAAGGCCATCGAACGGCTTGCCACCACGGACTGGCCGGGAAACGTGCGCCGGCTGTTCGACCTGGTGAAGCAGAACATCGCACTGTCGCATGGCGAGGGCGGCGGCACGGAACCAGCACAGGGGCAGATACCGACCTACAGCGAAGCACGGGATCAATTTTCGCGCGATTACCTCGCCGAGAACCTGCAGCGAACCGCGGGCAACGTCACCGAGGCCGCCCGTCTTGCCAAGCGCAGCCGGACTGACTTCTACAAGCTCCTGGCACGCCATCGCCTGCACGTCGATGACTTCAAGAAGGCGAATTCCGAGACGGACACGGACGACAAAAACGAATAACAGCGACGTGATCCTCGAGACGCACGCTCTGGCAAAGTCCTTCAAGGGATTCGTCGCGGTGGACGGGGTGTCCTTGCGCGTCCGGCAGGGAGAGATCCACGCTCTGATCGGACCGAACGGCGCCGGCAAGACCACGGTTTTCAACTTGCTGACCAAGTTTCTGCAGCCGACCGCGGGGGACATTTTCTTTCGCGGCAAGAACATTACCGCGGAAAAGCCCGCAGATATTGCCCGCCGCGGCATCGTGCGGTCCTTTCAAATTTGCGCCGTCTTTCCGCACCTGACGGTACTCGAGAACGTGCGGGTGGCGTTGCAGCGCAAGCTGGGCACGTCATTTTATTTCTGGCGTTCGGCGATGAGCTTGGGCCGGCTCGATGCGCGGGCGATGCAGCTGTTGGCCGAGGTGCGCCTCGAGACGTTGGCGCACACGCCGGCTGCCGATCTGCCCTACGGGCGCAAGCGCGCCCTCGAGCTTGCGACCACGCTCGCGCTCGAGCCGGAGTTGATGCTGCTGGACGAGCCCACCCAGGGCATGGGGCACGAGGACGTGTCGCGCGTCACGCAGCTGATCAAACAAGTCTCGGCCAATCGCACCGTGCTCATGGTCGAGCACAACATGAGCGTCGTCTCGTCCATTGCCGATACCATTTCCGTGCTGCAGCGGGGCCGCGTGATCGCCGCGGGCCCCTATGCCGAGGTTGCGAAGAATCCGCAGGTTATCGAGGCTTATATGGGAACCGCCGCCACCGGCCTCGCGGGAGGCGGATGATGGCGCGGGAAATGCTCAAGGTCGCCAATCTCGAGGCATGGTACGGCGAATCCCATATCCTGCACGGCGTCGAGCTGACGGTGCAAGAAGGGGAGGTCGTGACGATTCTGGGACGCAACGGTGCCGGACGCACCACCACGCTGCGCGCGATCATGGGGATGGTCGGCGCACGCACCGGTTCGGTGCTGATCGACGGGGTGGAGACCGTGCGCCTCGCGCCGCATAGGATCGCGCGCATCGGCGTGGGCTATTGTCCGGAGGAGCGCGGCATCTTCGCGGCGCTGTCGGCCGAGGAGAATCTACTGCTGCCGCCGCTTCTGAAAGGCGCCCAGGCGATGCAGCTCGATGAAATTCACCGCATTTTCCCACAGCTGCTCGAGCGCGCCGCGAGCCCGGGTACGCGGCTGTCCGGCGGTGAGCAGCAGATGCTGGCCGTGGCGCGCATCCTGCGCACAGGCGCGCAGCTGCTGCTGCTCGATGAGATCTCCGAGGGTCTGGCGCCCGTGATCGTGCAAAAGCTCGGCGAGGTAATTCGCAGCCTGCGCACAAAAGGCTTTACAGTGGTGCTGGTGGAGCAGAATTTTCGTTTCGCGGCTCCCCTGGCAGACCGATTCTATGTCATGGAGCACGGCCGGATCGTCAAGCAATTCGGGCAATCCGAACTCGCCTCGCAAATGGGCTCGCTGCAGGAATTGTTGGGCGTTTGAATCTACACAACAAGGGGGACAGAAGATCATGCTCAAACCAGGCATCACCGCGCTGTGTGCGCTCCTCGGCCTGTATACATCCGCGCAAGCCGCCGCGGCTGCGGATCAGATCGTCATCGGCGACATCGATGATCTGTCGGGAGTCTATGCGGACGTCCAGGGTCAGGGCGGCATCGAAGCCGTCTACATGGCGATATTCGACGCCGGGGGTACGGTGCTCGGCAAGAAAGTCATCGTGCTCAGCGTCGACCACCAGAACAAGCCGGACATCGGCGCGTCGAAATTTCGCGAGTGGGCCGATCAGAACGGCCTGAACATGCTCATCGGCGGCTCCAACACCGGCGTGAGCATCGCCATGGCCAAGGTTGCGGCGGTGAAAAAGGTGCCGTTTTTCGCCATCGGAGCGGGCGGTGCCTCGCTCACCGGCGCCGATTGCACGGCCTACACCGTGCACTATGCCTACGACACGACTGCGCTCGGCAACGGCACGGCCAGTGCGATCGTCAAGCAAGGCGGCAAGAGCTGGTTCTTCATCACCGCGGATTACGCGTTCGGTACGCAGCTGCAGGAGGCGGCGACGCGAGTCGTGCTCGCCAACGGCGGCAAAGTGCTGGGCGCGGTACGCGCGCCCCTGGGCACGACCGACTACTCGTCCTTCCTGCTGCAGGCACAGGCGTCGGGCGCGCAGGTTTTAGGATTGGCGAATGCCGGCACCGACTTCTCGAACTCGCTCAAGGGCGCGAACGAATTTGGCCTCACCAAGAGCATGACTCCGGCGGCGCTGCTGGCCTTCATCAGCGACATACACAGTCTGACGCTGCAGACCGCGCAGGGCCTGTACCTCACGACGGCGTGGTACTGGGACCTGAACGACGAGACCCGCACCTTCGCCAAGCGCTTCTTCGCGAAGATGCACAGGGAGCCGACCATGACCCAGGCCGCCTACTATTCGGCCGCCCTGCAGTACTTGAGCGCGGTCAAGGCGGTGGGATCGACCGACGCAGACAAGGTGATGGCGCACTTGAAGCAGGCCAAGATCAACGACATGTTCGCCAAGGACGGCTATGTCCGCGCCGATGGCTTGATGGTTCACACCATGTACGTCATGCAGGTGAAGACGCCGGCGGAGTCCAAGTACCCTTGGGATTATTACAAGGTCATCAAGGTCATGTCGGGCGAGGAGGCCGACGGGTCGCAACCCGACCCTGCCTGCGCGCTGGTGAAGAAGTAGCCGCGGGACTTGCCGCCGTGGTGCGTGACTCGTGACAACCGTCTTCGGCGTGCCGTTGCCCGCGATTCTGGGCCAGCTCATGCTGGGATTGGTCAATGGATCGTTCTACGCGCTGCTGAGTCTCGGTCTGGCGGTGATCTTCGGGCTCATGGGGGTCGTCAATTTCGCGCATGGGGCCTTCTACATGCTCGGCGCGTTTGCCGCCTACGTGGGCCTGCAATTCCTGGGGGTGAACTATTGGTGCGCGCTCATCCTGGCGCCGCTCGCGGTGGGTCTGCTCGGGATAGTGGTCGAGCGCTTGTTTCTGCGGCATTTGTACCAGCTCGATCCGCTGTACGGCTTGCTCCTCACGTTCGGCATCGCGCTGATCATCGAGGGGATCATGCGCGGGCTGTTTGGCGCTTCCGGCAAGTCCTATCCGGTACCGCCTCTGCTGCAAGGCGGGTTCAATCTCGGCTTCATGGTGCTGCCGATCTACCGGGCTTGGGTGGTACTTGCTTCGCTCACCGTGTGCGGCATGACCTGGTTCCTGATCGAGCGCACCCGCCTCGGCGCGACGCTGCGCGCGGCGACCGAGAACGCCCGGCTGGTGCAGGCCTTCGGCATCAACGTGCCGCTCCTGGTCATGAGTACCTACGGCGCGGGTGTGGCGCTCGCCGCGCTCGCAGGCGTGCTCGCGGCGCCGGTCGTCCAAGTCAGTCCCTTGATGGGCTCGTCGCTCGTCATCGTGGTCTTTGCGGTGGTGGTGATCGGCGGAATGGGTTCGATCCTCGGCGCCGTGGTCAGCGGCTTGGTGCTCGGTCTCATCGAAGGGCTGACCAAAGTGGTATATCCCGAGGCATCGAATATCGTGGTGTTCGTCATCATGGCGGTGGTGCTGATATGGCGGCCCAGCGGATTGTTCGGCAGGGAGTAAGGGATGCGTGCGCAAATTGCCGTATACGCCGTCCTCGCGATCCTCGCGCTCGCCGCACCCTTCCTTGGGCTGTATCCCGTATTTCTGATGAAACTGCTGTGCTTTGCGATGTTCGCGTGCGCGTTCAATTTGCTGCTCGGCTATACCAAAATGCTGTCCTTCGGCCACGCGGCGTATTTCGGATCGTCCGCCTATGTCACCGGGTGGCTGGTGACGGCACGCGGCTGGGGAACGGTCGAAGCGATTCTCGCCGGCGTCGCGCTGGCGATGCTTCTCGGGCTCGTGATCGGCGCCATCGCCGTGCGCCGCCAGGGCATCTATTTCGCAATGATCACCCTGGCGCTGTCGCAGCTGGTGTTCTTCATTTGTCTGCAGGCGCAGTTCACGGGCGGTGAGAATGGTCTGCAGGGCATCTCGCGGGGCAGCATCTTCGGCATCATCGCCTTGGGTGCCGACCGCACGATGTACTACTTCGTGCTGGCGGTTTTTGTCGCGGTGTACCTCCTGATCCGGCGCATCGTGCACTCGCCGTTCGGCCAGGTACTCAAAGCGATCCGCGCGAACGAGCCGCGGGCCGTCTCTCTCGGCTACAAGGTTGACCGCTACAAACTCCTGGTTTTCGTGCTGTCGGCGAGCCTTGCCGGTCTCGCCGGTTCGCTCAAGGCGCTGGTCCTGGGTTTCGTGACGCTCTCGGATGTCAGCCAGGGGACTTCCGGCGAGGTGATCCTCATGACGCTGCTGGGCGGCAGTGGAACCTTTCTGGGTCCGGTGGTCGGAGCCAACGTCGTCGTCACACTGCAGGAATACTTGTCGGATATGGTGGGCGCGTGGGTCTCGGTGATCATCGGCGCCATCTTCGTCATCTGCGTGATGACCTTCCGGCGCGGCTTCGTGGGCGAAATCCAAGGCCGCTTTGCGCGCGGCACCGGCGAACTTTAGTCGGCGAGGGATCGATGCAAAGAAGACGCTTGATACGGATGATGGCCATGCTGCCGCTGCTGCCCTTAAGCGGTGCCGCTGCGCTCGCACGGCGCGTGCTGGCGGCCGCGGCGCCGGCACGGCGCGTGCGGCCCGCCGATCGAGCGTGGCCGCGCCGGGAAGATTGGCGCAGGCTCGAGCAGGCCGTCGGCGGCCGCCTGGTCCAGGTGCGTTCGCCGCTCGTCGAATGTTTGAGCGCAACTGCGAGTGCCGGCTGCGCACAGCTGTTCGCGGAACTGGAGAATCCATATTTCATCGGAGACGAACCCGGGCTCGCGCAAACACTGGGGTGGGTGGATGCCTGGACCTTCGCGCCGAGCGCCTATGCCGTGGCCGCGGAGAGCGCGAGCGACGTCGCGGCGGCCGTTGATTTCGCGCGGCACAGGAATCTGCGGCTGGTCATCAAGGGCGGGGGTCACAGCTATCAGGGCACCTCGAACGCCGCCGACTCTCTGCTGATCTGGACCCGTCATATGAATGCAATCACCATTCATGACGCGTTCGTTCCGGCCGGATGCGCGGCCGCGGAGCCCAAGCAGGCGGTGTCGGTGGGCGCAGGGGCGATATGGATGCAGGTCTACGACGCCGTGACCACGCAGCGCGGGCGCTATGTGCAAGGCGGCGGCTGCACGACCGTCGGTGTCGCCGGTTTGATTCAGAGCGGCGGGTTCGGCAGTTTCTCCAAGTGCTTCGGCAGCGCCGCCTCGAGCCTGCTCGAGGCGGAAATCGTCACGGCGGATGGCCGAGTTCGAACCGTCAACGCTTGCGTGGATCCCGATCTCTACTGGGGCATCAAAGGCGGCGGCGGCGGCAGCCTCGGTGTCGTGACCCGCGTAACGCTGGAAACCCACGACTTGCCCGCTCTGTTCGGCGTGGCCAACGCCGCCATCCAGGCGCGCTCCGACGCCGCGTATCGCAAGCTCGTGGGCGCCGCGCTTGCCTTCTATCAGGAGCATCTGCTGAACCCGCACTGGGGCGAGCAGATCATCTTCAAGGCAGACCGCGTTCTCCAGATCCAAATGGTGTCTCAAGGGGTTGATCGAGAGGCGGCGGCGGCTATCTGGAAGCCGTTTTTCGACATGGTCGCGGGATCCGCCGAGGAGTTCACTTTCATCGCGAAGCCCCGCATCATCGATGCGCCATTCCGCCATCTTTGGGATCCGGAATTTCTCAAGAAAGTCCCGGGCGCCGTCAAGTTCGACGACCGGGTGGGGGCGGACGAACGCAATTTGTTTTGGGCCGGAGACGGCGAGCAGTGCGGCCAGGTGATTCATGGTTATGAATCTCAGTGGCTGCCGGCCGCCTTGCTGAGTGAGGCACGCTTGCCGGCTTTCGCGGATGCCTTGTGTGCCGCCGCCAACCACTGGCAGGTATCGCTGCACGTCAATAAGGGACTTGCCGGCGCGCCGCCGGCGGCCATCGACGCCGCCAGAGACACGGCCACCAATCCGGCCGTGCTCGATGCCTTTGCACTGGCCATCATCGGAGCTGCCGAGCCGCCCGCGTATCCTGGCGTTGCCCGCCATGAACCGGATGTCGCTCGAGGCCGCGCCGACGCGGCTGCAATTCAGCGCGCGATGGCGGAGCTGCGCAAGCTCGTTCCGGATGCCGCGTCATATGTCTCGGAGAGCAATTTCTTCGAGCATGAGTGGCAGCGCGCCTTTTGGGGCCGCAATTACCCGCAGCTGCTCCGAGTCAAGACCAAGTACGATCCCGAGGGCCTGTTCTTTGTCCATCACGGCGTCGGCAGCGAAGCGTGGAGTGCCGACGGGTTTACGCGTCTGGCGTGACGTGGTATGACACCAGCGTGATCAAATCTTCGCGATTTCGCCTTGCGGCGTTGTGCATCGTCGTTTCTTGGTCGCTTTCATCCGTCGGTGCGGCCCACGATGAAATCGTCATCGTCGGCTCCTCGACGGTATATCCGTTCAGCGCCCTGGTGGCCGACCATTTTGCAAAGTCCGGACCCTTCAAGATGCCGTCCATCCGCTCGAGCAGCACCAGCGACGGCTTTCAGCTGCTGTGCAACGGCGTCGGCGCGGAATCGCCCGATATCGTGGCTGCATCGAGATCCATGGCCTCGGGCGAGCGGTCCGCCTGCGAGGCGGCGGGCGTGCGCCACATTACCGAGATCCGCATCGGATACGACAGCCTGATACTGGCCGGCAACGCAGCGCGGCCGGCATTCAATGTCACGTTGGATCAGTTCTGGCGCGCAGTCGCCAAGTTCGTTCCCATCAATGGCGCGTTCGCCGCCAATCCGTACCGCAACTGGCGCGATATCGCCGTGACGCTGCCGGATCAGCCGATCGTGCTGCTCGGACCCGCGCCAGGCCATGGAACTCGCGATGCGCTCGTATCGCTGGTGATGCAGCCGAGCTGTGCCGCATCGGAGGCCGGTTCAAGACTGTCCGCGCAGCAGCGCGAGGAGATCTGCGGCGCAATCCGCAACGACGGCCGCTGGGCGGACATCGAGAACCTCGAGCTGATTCTCGGCAAGATCGCCAGCAATCCTCAGGCGCTGGGGGTCATGACCTATTCGTATCTCGAACAATTTCCGTATCGAATCCACGCCGCCACGGTCAACGGGGTGGCGCCGACGCGGGTGAATATTTCTTCCGGCGCCTATCCCATCTCGAGACCTCTGTTCATCTACGTGAATGACCAGCATCTGCCGCTCACCAATGGCCTCGCCGACTACGCCGCCGAATTCGTGAGTTTGTGCGCGGCGGGCGCCAACGGCTACCTCTTGGAGGAAGGCCTGGTGCCGATGCCGATGCCGGAGCTGCTTCGCCAGCGCAGGATCGTGGCCGGCCTGCAGCGTTGACGGCAACCTCAGTTCTGCAGCAAGCCGCGCACGGTATCGATCAGCTGCTGGCGCCGGAACGGCTTCCTCATGATGGCGTTGGCCCCCGATTCCGTGGCGAGGATGAGATAGGCATCGGTGACCAGGGCATTCGGCTTGTAGCCGTTGGGCCAGAAATTGCCCCCGCCGGTAATGGCGATGATGCGCGCGTCCGGATAGCGGGCGCGAATTTGCTTGATGACCGCAATGCCGTCGCTGCGCGGCATGATGATGTCGACGATGACGACATCGGTGGGGTGCTCGAAATAGGTCTCTACGCCGGTAACTCCGTTGTCCGCCGTGGTCACCTCGAAGCCGGTGCGTGTCAGCACTTGCAGCATCGACTGGCGTACTGCTTGTTCGTCATCGATGACCAGCACCGTCGGCATGTTGACCGGCGCGAATCAGGAGGCGGGAGCGCCGGCGGCGACGGTGGGCAGCACGATGATGAACTCCGCGCCGGCGCCGATCTCGCTCGACACGGCGATCGATCCGCCCATGCGCTTGACGATTCCGTGCACCACCGAGAGCCCCAAGCCGGTTCCTTCCCCCACCTCGCGCGTCGTGAAGAAGGGTTCGAATATTTGCTCCAAAATATCCGGACTCATGCCTCTGCCGGTATCCTTGACGCGCAGCTCGACGACCGGAACCGGGCCGATTCCCGGTTGATCGGGCAGCGCCTTTTGCGCGCACATCAGTCTCATCGACAGCGTACCTCCGGTCTCGCGCATTGCCAACACGGCGTTCGAGAATAGGTTGAGCAACACCTGGTTCAACAGCGCGGCATCGCCAAGAACGCGCGCGCCGCGTACGTCCACATTGGATACGAATTCGATATTGGCGGGAATCACCGCTCTGAAAAGCGTAACGGCTTCCGCCACGACCGCGGCCGGATCTATCGGCTCGAGCTGACGCTGCTCGTGCGGGCGGCTGAACGCGAGCAGCTTGGCGATCACATTGCTGGCGCGTTGCGCGGCGACCAAAATGCTTTCCACATTATCGCGCGCCGGGTGACCGGCGGGAATGTCTTCGAGCGCTTGTTCGGAAAACAGCATCATCGGCAGCAGTATATTGTTGAATTCATGCGCCAAACCGCCGGCGAAAGTACCCACGGTTGCCAGCCGCTGCTCGTGACGCAGATGGGCTTCCAGAACCGCGCGCTTCGCCTGTTCGCTCTCGCGATGAGCCATTTCCGCCCGCAGCTGTGCGGAGGTGCCGACGAGCCGTTCGCGCATGTATTCGAGATCCTTTGCCAAATTCACGATCTCTACCATGGCGGTGTCGGCACCGAGGTGTTCAGCCGGATCCCCCATCGCCGCACGGCGCGATGCAATTTGCAATTGGGTGAGAGGCCTCGACACCAAGCGGGCGAAGACCGCCGCGGCCGCCACCGAGGCCGCCGCATACACGAGAAGTGCGATCAAAATCTGGTTGCGTGCTTCGCGGATTTGCCGCAGCGTCGGACGTGCATCGAATCCGAGGTAAATGGTGCCGGGTAAGCCCGCTTTGTCGAAATGCTCGGATAGGGCGTAGGTGTCGCCGCCCGATTCCGTGAGGGAGCGTTCGCTGCCTCGTTCCCGAACCCAGGATGGGGTTTCCGCCACCGAACTGCCGAGCAGCCGCCCGCGATATTCGATTGCGGAATACGCGCAGCCGCCGCCCTCTACGATGGCATCCAGGAACACGACTGTGCGATTCGGCGACTGCAGGACATCGGCGAGCTCGAGATCACGCACCAGCGCGGTCGCATACGCGTGCGCGTGACCGGTAAATGTCTCGCTGGCGGTCCTCCGTATCGCGGTGTCGAGGCGGTAGTACAAGACGGGCAGCAGCACGAGATGGATGGCAAACTGCAGAATTGCCAGGCGGCCGACGAGTGTATTTTGAAATCTTGGCAATGGAGTGGCGTCGGAGCGTCTGCGTTCTAGCTGGCAATGTACTATTATATATCAATAGCTTACCGGTCTGCCGTAGGCCGCACGGTAGGCCGCACGGTAGGCCGCGCGCTTATACTCGTGCCGCTTTCGCGAGGAGGATGTCAATGTTGATGAGAAAATGCGGATCGGCGCTGCTGGCTCTGTTTCCTCTGTTGGGACTGGCCGGCCCGAATTATCAAGTCTACGTGTCGAACGAAAGGTCCGGTGATGTCACCATCATCGACGGCAGCAGCAATCAAGTGCTCGGCACGATTCCGGTCGGCAAGCGTCCGCGCGGCATTCATGCCGGCCCCGACGGCAAGACGGTGTATGTGGCGTTGAGCGGCACGCCGATCGCGGCGCCGCCGCAACTGGACGCGAAGGGCAACCCGGTCTTTCAAAAGAACAAGGACGATGACGATGACGCCGTCAAGGCCGATAAATCGGCCGATTCGATCGGTGTGCTCGACGTCGCGCAGAGAAAATTGACGGGCAAGATTGCGGCGGGCTCGGATCCGGAAGAATTCTCCTTGAGCCTCGACGGCACCAAGCTCTATGTCTCCAATGAAGACGTGAAGACGGCGAGCGTCATCAACATCGCCACCGGGAAGGTCGAGCACATCATCCCCGTGGGCCAGGAGCCCGAGGGTGTGGCCACGACGCCGGATGGCAAGCGCTTCTACGTTACCTGCGAGGCCGGCGGCGAAATTTATGTCATCGATACCGCCGGCTACACGGTCGCCGGTCATTTCAAAGTGAATGTGCGCCCGCGCAGCGTGGCATTCCTGCGCGGCACCGGCATAGGATTCATTCCATCGGAGTCCACCGGCGAGTTGAACGTCGTCGACACGGTGAACCTCAAGGTGCTGAAGACCATCGCCTTGCCGGCGGGCTCGCGGCCAATGGGCGTCAAAGTGGCTCCCGACGGCAAGCGCATCTATGTCAGCAACGGCCGCGGCGGCACGGTGTCCGTGCTCGACAGCCGTACCTACGAACTGCTGGCCACGATCCCGGTGGGGGTCCGCCCGTGGGGGATCGATCTTTCCCCCGATGGAAAATATCTGTACAGCGCAAACGGGCCGTCCAACGATGTATCCGTCATCGACCTCGCGACCACTAAGGAAATTGCGCGCGTCAAGGCGGGCTCGAGCCCTTGGGCGGTCGCGGTCGTTCCCACCGCAAACTGAGCGGGGCCAAGTCATTTTCCGACGATGAAGACCTCTTGGGCGGTGATGCTGCGGGTAAAGCCGTCCTTGAAGGCTCTCGCCCGCACGACGGCGGGGTCGGTGAGCGTGATCGGCTTTTCGTAACGCGCGTCCGAAGGTCCCGGCACGCTGCCATCCAAGGTGTAGCGGATGTCGGCACCGGGTTCGCGTTCGGTCAACGAGATCTGCACCGGCGCGTCGAAACTACCCCCATGGGGCGACATGGCGGGGGGGTCCAAGACCGGACGGCCGGGCAGACTGGTGATCCAATCGCGCAGCAGGCCCACACCCTTGGTGTCGATCGTTTCGCGCGCAAGGGGCGGCATCTTGATATCGTCGACCGTGTTCACTCGCATGAATGCGATCGAGCGCCATACATCGTGCGGCGCGATGATGCGCGGCCGATCGATCCCCTGGTCGATCAGCACCGGCCCGTCGACGAGCGCCTGCTTTTCCAGGGGCGTGTCGTAGCGAGCATCAAAATACGCGACGGTGCCGCCCGGCCGGTGGCAGTGCGCGCAATTTGCGTCTAGATACGATCGCGCCCGATCCTGCACGCTGCGTGTGGCATCGTCGGCGGCCGCGAGCGTCGGGATATCACCAAGCTCGGCCTCGCTCAACGCAGGCGTGAACAGCCCAAGATGATTCCACTGCCGCAGCTCGTTGTCCGTCGCCCCTGAAGGGTAGTTGAACGTGCGGTTCATCTGGCGCGCCTTGACGCCGAGCACGCCGCCGGCATTTGCGTTGTGGCAAACCAGACAATCCGCGCGGCTCGGGTAGTACCAGGTCTGATTGCGGACTTCTCCGCTCGCCGTCTTGACCGGGATCTCTTCGGTCCGGCTCGTAGCGAGCAGATCCGCGTCGCTGTTGTCAGGTCTCCATTTGTAAACGGCACCGTACACGCCGCCGGCACCGTCGCAGACCAACAAGCGTGTTTCGAGCCGGCGCTTCGTGCCGGGATTGGCAGGATCGGTCGGCAGCTCGAAGGTCTTCACGAACACCGTGCCCTTTGGAAAGACCCATTCGCCGGTGGCGGAGAACTTTATCTTGCCGCGCGGAACGGCCGCCCATCGAGACTTCGCCGCGCCGTCGGACCAGAAGGCCACCACCAGGTCGTACGGGATCAGTCCAGTGCTGGGGACGAGGTTGCGGGTATCGCTGAAGGCGCCGGTTTGCGAAAGCAGCGGCGGAATCCTGCCGCTCGACAGGTGCGGCATTCGCAGATAAGCCGCCGGCGCGCTGCGCAGGGTTGTGGCGTAGGGGAGGGCGATGGACGCGCACGTCAGCGCCGCGGCGCCTGCCACGAATGCGAGCCGCGCCCGGTTTTGCCAGCTGTTGATCGTGCCGTCCTTCAATCGCGACCCAAGTCCCACGTCCAATATATACTCTAGCGAGCGGCGGCCCACGCAATATCGAACCGCTTTCGCGGCAAAAGTTCCCGGCACCTCAAGGCGCAAAATCATTTGCCATATTGCGCGAATGGCGGTCAAGGGCGTTCACCGCCGCTACCGGGTACACTCGTGGTCGTGTACAAGAGCGGCGCCCACGTTCAATGAGTCGCGACGACGAAGATCGGATCTTGCATGGCCTGTACTTTTATCGCCAGGCCATCGACGAGGATGAGCCGCTCAGCGGCGAGCAGGTGCTGTGGCTCGCGATGCATCCGCTGGGCGACGGCGAGGCCTGGAGCAAGGACGGAACGCCGCAAAGCTTCGATACGTCGATCGTTCCCGAGGAGATCCAGCCCAAGCTGCTCGCCGCAAAGCTCGAGCTGCCGCTGCGCTACCTGCAATATCGGCGGCTGATCAAGTATACGAAGCGCAGCGACGCGACGCTCAGCGTCGCGGTGACGTTTGCGGGCGCCGATCGCGCGATTCGCCTGCACACGCGGCGCGGCCGGATGGATTTGTGGTATCGAGAGCACAAGGACGGCATTCTCGGCCTCGCCACGACCGTCATCGTGGCCTTCGTGACCGCATTGATCGCCGTGATGCTGGTGCGCTGATCTCAGGCTCCTGGTTACGCGGTGGGCTGGGCAACGCCCGTAGTGAGCCGGCGCAGCGTCGGATCCTTGACCAGATGCAGGACGCGCGAAAAGAGGCGATCGTCGGCCGCGCGGCCGATATGAATGACGCCGGTGTGCTGCAGATCCTTGGCGATGATATCCAGAATTGCCTGGCGTTCATCCGCGTCCAGGGAATCGAGCACCTCATCGATCAGCACCCATGGCGGTGCGTGCAGCAGCACCCGTGCGAATGCCAGGGTTTGCTGTTCGTCGTCGCTCAATTCCCGATCCCAGCGCTCGTTGCGGTCCAGCATGTCCACCAGCCGGTCCAGCTTGAGCCGCGTGAGCGCGCTCGCATACGCGGCCGGCGCGAAGGCCTCCGTCTTGGCCGGATAGGCGAGGATCTCGCGCAAGGTACCCGGAGGAAGGTACGGGATGCGCGGCATGCACAGCAACTCTTCGCCGCGAGGGTGCACGACGCGTCCGGCGCCCCACGGCCACAGCCCCGCCAACGCGCGAAACAGCAGAGTCTTCCCGGTCCCGGTTTCTCCGACGATCAAGACCCGCTCGCCGGCCTCGATCTGCACTTCTTTTTCCTTGAGCATGGTGCAGCCGGCGGGCGAGGCGATCTCCAAATTTTCGATGCGGATCTTGCCGGGATCGCCCGCCACGTAGTCGATGCGCCCCGCGACATCGTGCAGTACGTCGGTGTCGATGATCGCGCGGCGGAAACTGGCAACACGCAGCAGAGTCGCGCGCCAATCGGCGATGGTGCTGAAATTGTCCACGAACCAGCGCAGCGAAGACTGCACCTGGATGAAGGCGCCCGACGCCATCATCAGGCCGCCGAAGGAAATATTGCCCGCAAAATACAGCGGCGCCGCGGCCAGTATCGGCGCGACGAGCGTGAACCACCCGTAGCCGGAGGTGATCCAGGTGAGGTTGGTGAGTCCGGTGACCAGACGCCCGGTGGCGGCCAGCACCGCCGCAAGATCGACCTCGATGCGGCGCTCTTCGTCCGCTTCGCCGCCGCTGAGTGCGATGGCGTCGATGTGCTCGTTGACGCGAACCAGGGAAAAACGCATATCGGCTTCGCGCGCGTAGCGCTGCGCATTGCGGTCGACCAGGTTGCGGCCGACCCAATAGCTGAGCAGCGAGGCCGATCCGGAATAGACGATGGCGGCCCACACCATGTAGCCCGGCACCGCAAAATTCCGGCCGCCGACGTGAAATACGAAGTCATTCGACAGCGACCACAGCACCGCCACGAAGGTGACCAGCAAGATCGAGGACTGCAGGAGACCAATGCCAAGATCGGCGGACAGTTCGGTGAGATGCCGCGCGTCCTCGTGCATGCGTTGGTCCGGATTGACGCCCATGGGGCCGGACAGGCTGAGCCGGAAGGCCCTGCCGGGCTGCAGCCAGTTGCTGATCAAATCGCGCGCCAAGCCCTGCCGCAGGCGCAGCTTCAGGGTCTCACCGAGCCAGCGCTGCGCCACGTTGAGCACCAGAAGCGCGCCGGCGATCAATCCGAAAACGCCCAGCTGCACCAAGAATTCTTCAAAGTCGTGGCGCGAGAGCGCATCATAGAAGGGCTTGTTCCAGTCGTTGAGGCGGATCTGGCCATAGGCGGAGACTGCTACGACGAGGAACAATGCGCCCGAGAGCATGAAAAGCGCGTTGCGCACCGGCGCCGCCCACAGGGCCCGGATCATCATTTCGAGTTGCGGCACGAGGCCGGAATTGGCAATCTCGTCGGGATTCGATTTGCGGTTCATGCACCTTCTCTGGAGCGATGTGATCAAGCCATTATCGGGCAATGCCGCCGCGGAGCGGAATTAATTGAGCCGGATCGACGCCTTGCTCGACGCGATGACCTTGGCCGAGAAGCTCGGCCAGCTCACCATGACCGCCTCCAGCTACGCGGTGACCGGGCCGGTCATCGCCGGCGATTCGACCGAGGCGATCAAGGCCGGGACGATCGGCAATTTGCTCAATATGGTCGGAGCTGCTCACGTGCGCGAGATGCAGCGCCTGGCGGTCGAGGAATCGCGCCTCGGCATTCCGCTGCTCATCGGGTTCGACGTCGTGCACGGGCATCGCACTCTGTTTCCGGTGCCCTTGGGCGAAGCCGCGCTATTCGATCCTGATGCCTGGGCGCTCACGGCGCGCGAGTCGGCAAAGGAAGCCGCCGCCGAGGGGCTGGCGATGACCTTCGCTCCGATGCTGGATGTGGCACGCGATCCGCGTTGGGGACGCAGCGCCGAAGGCCCCGGCGAAGATCCCTGGCTGGCGGCGCGCATCGCCGAGGCCAAGGTACGCGGTTTCCAGGGCGCCCATCTGGCCGCGGCGGATGCGATGGCTGCGGTCGCCAAGCACTATTGCGCCTATGGCGCGGTCACCGCGGGACGCGATTACGCCTCGGTCGATATCTCCGAACGCACGTTGCGCGAGGTGCATATGCCGGCGTTCGCGGCGGCGGTGAACGCCGGCGTGGCGGCGGTCATGCCCGGCTTTACGGATCTTGCGGGCATACCGATGACCGCGAACGTTGCACTGCTGCGCGGCTGGCTGCGCGGCCGCTGGGGCTTCAAGGGCGTGATCATCAGTGATTACAACGCCATCGCGGAGCTCATGCATCACGGCATTGCCGCGGATCTGGCGGACGCCGCCGCGCATGCACTGAAGGCCGGAGTCGATATCGACATGATGGCCGACGCCTATCGGCACGGCTTGCCCATTGCACTCGAGCGCGGCCGGGTCACGATGGCCGAAATCGACGAATCGGTGCGGCGGGTATTGACGCTCAAGGAGCACCTGGGTCTTTTCGATGATCCGTATCGGCGCGGCGCCGCACCGGAATCCGCGGCCGCGTTCACCCATCGGCGCCGCCTGGCGCGCGCCATCGCCGCGCGCGCCATCGTGATGCTGAAAAACGCAAACGAAACCCTGCCGCTCCCTCGCGATCGATTGCGGCGGCTCGCGGTCTTGGGTCCCTTGGCCGATGCCCCGGCGGACATGCGCGGTCCGTGGTGGGGCGCGGGGGACGCGGACGGTCAAGTGAGCGTCGTGGCCGGCCTGCGCGCCATTCTCCCGGACTCGCAAGTGATGCACGCGGCCGGCGTTGCGATCGAGAGCGAGGACGTGTCGGGTATCGCAGCGGCGCTCGATCTGTGCGCGGCGGCCGATGCCATTCTGCTCTGCGTCGGAGAAGGCGCTGCGATGAGCGGAGAGGCCGCGAGCCGCGCGCATTTGGGTCTGCCGGGCAAGCAGCGTCAATTGGCGGAAGCCGTGTTCGCTCGTGCGCACGCGGCGGCGAAGCCCGTGATCGTCGTGCTGTTCTCGGGCCGCCCGCTGGCGGTGCCGTGGCTGGTCGAGCAAGCCGATGCCGTGCTCGCGGCGTGGTTCCTCGGCAGCGAGGCGGGTCATGCCATCGGCGATGTCGTGACCGGACGCGTGAGTCCGAGCGGCCGTACGCCGGTCACGTGGCCGCGGGCCCTGGGTCAGATTCCCATCTTCTTCGCGGAGCGTCCGAGCGGCCGGCCCGCCAGCCCTACGGATCATTACACGAGCAAGTATCTGGACGTACCGAACGAGCCGCTGTTCGCCTTCGGCCACGGTCTCACCTACGGGCGGATCGTCTACTCCGATTTGCGCGTGACTCCTATGGAAGTCGAGGATATCGACACCATGAAGATACGCGTCGATGTGCGCAACGAGGGCGCGCGCGCGGCTGAGGAGACGGTGTTCCTGTTCACGCACGACAAGGTTGCGAGCGTGGCCCGTCCTCTGCTCGAGCTTAAAGGCTTTGCCAAAATACATTTGAAGCCGGGCGAGGCGGCAACGGTGACTCTGTCGCTGCCCGCCGCGGAACTGCGCTTCCTGGGGCTCGATCTCGAGCCCGTGTTCGAGCCGGGGCAAGTCGAGATCTTGGTGGGTCCCTGCGCCGACCGCTCGCGGCTGCTGGCCGCGACCATCAATCTATCGTGGTCGCGCCCCTGTTGAACCGTCCCCGCAGAGCCATCGGAAGATGAATTCGCTGCGCGTGCCGGGAACGATGGAATCCCATTCGGTCTGCTTTGGGTCCGCTTCTTCGGTCGTCTGGTTGCCGGCAAGATTATTTTGCGCGTAATAAATGACCAACAGCACCCGGGAACGCTCCTTGGAGCAATCGTATTGGACCTTCTCCACGGCGCTCAAGTACACATCGCCGGCGGCGCTGCGATGCGGTTCGGGATACTCCTGCCGCAGCCATGCCGTGACCAGATGGCCTGAGCGCTTCAGTTGATGCTCGGTGCTGAAAGTTGCCCACGATCCGTCGGCACCGACCGCCTTGAAAGTCCAACCTCCCGACGACATGGGGTCCAGCGTGCCTACCCATGCCATCGGGTCGGCGCGCCGGGCTTCCCGTTCCTTCGCGAGCCTTTCGGCCTGAAGCTTCTCCTCGGCCTGCGCCTGAGCCCGCTGCGCCTGCCATAGCTTTTCCTGCTCGGGGGTTTGGCCGACGACGGTCGAAACGTAAAGGGCGCATGCGGCCGCGAGCATGCCCGCTGTAAGCCGCCTGGATGTCGTTGGTCTCATCGCGATTCCTCCCCTGACTCATGTGCCGGCGGTGGGCGCGGGACACTGCGGTAATTGTAGGCGAGCCGATGATAGTAGCGGCGTACAACCTGGCCGTCGCGCGTCAGTATCTCGTCCTCGATCGGACCCCAGCGCTCGGCGTGCGACTCGATTGCCTTGCCGCTGAGCTCTCTCGCGTCCCACGCGATCAGCAGCAGATTGCGGCCCTCTTGCCGCTCGCGCGGCGTCCAGCGTTCGTACATGAGCCCGATTCCGTCGAACAAATGTGCGCTCGATGTCTCAAGCTCCGCGTTGGTGCGCTCGGCCGCGTAGAATGCCAACTCGCTGGCGATGGCATAGCGGTCCAAGCCCACGATCAACGGATCCGCGCCGGTTTCTGCGCGGATTTGCGCCGCGGTGACCGCGACTTGGCGGCTGAAATCGCGCCAGCCAACCGGAACCAGCTCGATGTGCTTGCCGTAGCCGACGCCGGGAAGCCCCAGCACCAGATAGTGCAGGCCTGCCCCATAAATCAGCAGCAGAGTCACGAGCGTCGGCACCCATGCCGCACGGATCCAAGCCCTGAGCCCGCTCAACTTGGCGCCGGCCGAGACCATTCCCACCGCCATGACCGGCAGCGCCGCGGTCCATGGCGCGCCGGTCCAGTCGAGCTTCACCTCGTGACGCAGGCTGAAAAGCGCGAACACCGCGAGCGGCAGGAGCACGGCCAGGTTGACGAACAAACGGCGCCGCGGGGCGCTGCCGTCATCGCCCGCGAACGACGCCGCCACCGCCAGCACGCCCGTCGGTGTAATCAGTACGATTGCCGAGGCCACCAACTTATGCAGGGCGAACTTCGAGGCCTCGGCAATGCGCCGCGACGTCTGGAATGCAAAGGAGGCCCAGTCGTGTTCGGCATTCCAAAAAATGACCGGGGAAAAGACCGCGGCGGCGAGCAGGGCGGCGCCATAGGGCTCCCAGCTGCGCCACCAGCGCCGCGCCTGGCCATCCCAAAGCATGAACACCGTCGCCACGGGAACGAGCAGCCCAATGGAGTATTTTGATATCGCGCCGATACCGAGTGCGAGTCCGGCCAACCACCACGCCCCGCGGCGCCCCGCGAGCAGCGCGCGC
The DNA here is from genome assembly GCA_963818075.1 of uncultured Gammaproteobacteria bacterium. Taxonomy (GTDB): domain Bacteria; phylum Pseudomonadota; class Gammaproteobacteria; order Steroidobacterales; family Steroidobacteraceae; genus Bog-1198. The sequence goes on from CAWFQX010000005.1 coordinate 63,007, forward strand.
TCGAGATAGTAGAGCGACGCGGCCCACGCCGCGGTCAAGGGGGAGTCGGGCGTCATGAGCAGACCGGAGAGAAAAAAGAACGGCAGTGTTTGCGCCAACAGCAAGGCTCCCCAGGCACTCGCCTCGCCGAAGAGATTGCGCGTCAGCCGATACGCAAAGAGTGAGGCAACGACGCCGCAGCCCAGCGCTCCGATGCGCACGCCGAATTGCGATTGACCGAAAACGGCCGTTCCAAGCCTGATCAGCCACGCGACCATCGGCGGATGGTCCAGATATCCCAAATCAAGATGCCGTGAATAATTCCAGTAGTAGGCTTCCTCCGGAAGGAGTTCGACGGATCCTAGGTATAACAAGCGCAGCGCAAAGGCATAGGCGATGAGCCGGATCGCCAGCATGCGCGCCCGCTCGCCGGGCGCGGATTCGTTCAGCAACTGCACGTATCCCGTTGCCGTCACCGCCATGCCGGCCAGCACCGCGAATAGAATGGACACTTGTGCCGGCCACCCCCAGCGCAGTGTCAGCAAGCCCAACACGCCGCCGCGCAGGAACATCGCCATGAGGCCGACCACCACCCATCGCCACGGTGACATGAGCTCCCGGGTGGTCACTTCCCCGACATTCGCCGCGCGGACTTTCAGTAGGTAATTCAACGCCATGGCGACGGTGAAGCTCGCCATATGGCTGGTTTGCAACGACAGCCCGGCGGCGATCAAGGCGCAGAATAGACCGACGTCGACGAGCGGCGCCCACGCGGTTGCGACCAAGCGCTTCACTGCCGCTGCGTCCGCCGGCGCAGGCGCTTACCTTTCGAATTCGCGGTCAGCGTGCAATGCCAAGAAATGTGGATTTGCCTCAAATCAATTCGTGCGTCGTCGCGGCTTGATGATTATAGTAACAAGATGAACGCCGCCGAACACCGTCGACCGCTCGAGACATTTCATCAACGCGCAGTCCCTGCCCAGGATGCGGTGCGTTACGGTCCGGAATTGTCGATCATCGTGCCGACGTTCAACGAGCGGGAGAACATCGCGGAGCTGATCGGGCGCCTGGTGTTGAGCCTCGGCGATCGCTCGTGGGAAGTGGTCTTCGTCGATGATGATTCTCCCGACGGCACGGCCGACGTCGTGCGCGAGCACGCCGCGGTGGACAGCCGCGTGCGTTGCGTGCAGAGAATCGGCCGCCGCGGCCTCTCCTCCGCCTGCGTCGAGGGCATGCTGGCGACCACGGCGCGCTACCTTGCGGTGATCGATGCCGATCTGCAGCACGACGAACGCCTGCTGCCGCAGATGCTCGAAGCGCTGAAGGATGGCGATACCGATATCGTGATCGGCAGCCGCTACGCACCCGGCGGCGACATCGGCGATTGGGATGCCCGGCGCGCCCGCATGAGCCGCCTCGCCATGCGTCTCAGCCGCGTGCTGGTCCCCGCCGAAGTGACGGACCCCATGAGCGGCTTCTTCATGATGCGGCGCTCGGTTCTGGAGGGTGCCGCGCACCGGCTCTCGGGAATCGGCTTCAAGATATTGACCGACGTGTTCGCTTCATTCCCGCGGCCGCTGCGCTTCAAGGAGCTGCCCTATCGGTTCCGGGTTCGCCGCGCGGGCGAGAGCAAGCTTGATTCGGTGACGGCGTGGGACTACCTCATGCTGCTCCTCGACAAATTGATAGGCCGTTGGATTCCGGTGCGCTTCCTCGCGTTCTCGATCGTCGGCGCGATCGGGGTTGCGGTGCATTTCGCCGTGCTTACGCTGGTCCTTCAAGGGCTGCACCGCAGCTTCGTGGCGGGTCAGGCGGCGGCGCTGCTGTGCGCCATGACGTTCAACTACGCCGTCAACAACGTCCTCACCTATCGCGACCGGCGTCTCACGGGCATCCGCTGGCTGCGCGGCTGGGCATCCTTCGTGCTCGCCTGCAGCATCGGCGGCATCGCGAACCTCGGCGTGTCAACCACGATCTACGACTTCGGCCGCGGTTGGTTTCCCGCGGCTGTTGCGGGAATCCTGGTCGGAGCGGTGTGGAATTATGCGGTCACGATGATGTTGACGTGGGGACGCGGGCGCAGGTGACGACCGGTGCGATCGCGCTGCCGGAAGCGGCTGCGGCGGAGGCAGAGGCGGCGGTAGCAGGCTGCGGCGGCGTTGCGATGGCGGTGATCGCCGTTTCGAGCGGCAGGGCCACCGCGGCGCGCAGCCCTGGATTTTGATCCGACAACACCAGCGAGCTGCCGTGAAGCTTGGCAACCGCCTGCACGAGGCTGAGGCCGAGACCCACGCCCGGAGTGCCGCGGCTCGCATCGCCGCGGTAAAATCTCTGCACGACTTTGCTCTTCTCGCCATCGACGATCCCGGGGCCGTTGTCCGATACGGAGATCTCGGCGCCGGCCTCGCCGCTCTTGAGCGCGGCCACCACGATCGCGCCATTCTCCGGCGCATACTTGAGCGCGTTGTCGATCAAGTTGCCGAGCGCCTGAGCGAGCAGAATCGGATCGCCGGATACCGGCAGAGCGCCATCCGATCGAAACGTAAGATCGATGTTCTTGAGCTCTGCGGCGGGTGCGTAGAATTCCACGGCATTCGCTGCAAGGTCCGCCAGGTCGAGGGTCACGAAGCCGGAGCGGCGCAGGCCGGCATCGATTTCCGCGAGCCGCAGCAGGGCGTCGAATATGCGGATCACGCGGTCGACGTCCGCGACCGCACCGTCGATTTCCGCGAACGCCTGCTCGGGCGGCGGCCGAATCAGCGCCAATTCCTCGAGCCGCGAGCGCAGTTCCGCGAGCGGGGTGCGCAGGTCATGAGCGATGGAATTGGAAACGTTGCGCACGCCGTGCACCAGCAATTCGATCTGCTCGAGCATGCCGTTGATGGTGCGCGACAGGGTGTTGAGCTCATCATCATTGAGCTGCGTCGGCAGGCGGTGCTTGAGATCGCCGTGGATGATCGCCGATACGGTATGCCGGATGCTGTTGACCCGCGACATCAGGGCGCGGCGGGTGATGAGCCCGATCAGCAGCCCGGCGATCGAAAGCACGGCGACGGCGCCGGCAAGGCCATACCAGAAGTGGGTCTGCAGCGGCGCAAACAGCGCGTTGTCCCGGCCGACGAGCAGGGTGTAGCCGTCGCCCAGCTGCGCGACGTGAATCAAGGCCGTCTGTACGTCTCGATTACCGGGCGCCCCGGGGTTACCGGGCGCTCCTCGATTGTCGGGAGTGAACGTGATCGTATAATTGCCGGGCGCGACCGGAACGGCGGCGGGCCACGCCCGCAAATTGCCCGCGAGCGGGTGCAGCGACGCATCGGTGAGCAGCAGGATCCTCTCGTTTGCGATCTGCATCTGCACGCGGGCATCGATGAAGGATTTCAGACCGTCCGCACCTTCGCGCCGAAACACGTCGGTGAGACGCTGCGCATCGGCTTGCAGGAATTCCGCGCGGCCGTCTTTAATCGTGACCTGCCAGGCGTACCACAGGGGTGCCGCAAACAACACCAGCGCCGCAATGCCGAGCACGACATAGCCGAGCGCCAGTGAAACCGCGGACGAGCGGATCATGCTAGTCACCGGCGGTTACCGTATAGCCGGCGTTGCGCACGGTGCGCAGCAGCGGACGTTCGAACTCGGCATCGATTTTTTGGCGCAATTTGCTGATATGCACGTCGACGACGTTGGTTTGCGGATCGAAGTGATAGTCCCACACGTTCTCCAGCAGCATGGTTCGGGTGACCACCTGGCCGGCATGGCGCATCAGATATTCGAGCAGCTTGAACTCGCGGGGCTGGAGCGCAATCGGCCGGTCGCCGCGGGTTACCTTGCGCGTGAGCGGATCCATATGCAAGTCGCCGACGGTAAGCGGAACCTCGGTGTCGACGCCCTTTGCGCGGCGGTGCAGGGCATCCACGCGGGCGAGCAGCTCGCCGAAGGCGAAAGGCTTGCTTAGATAATCGTCGCCGCCGCTGCGCAGCCCGCGAATCCGGTCATCGACCTCGGAGAGCGCGCTCAAGATCAATATCGGAGTCCGCTTGCCGGCCTTGCGCAGCACTTCGATGATGGCCAGGCCGTCGATGTCGCCCGGCAGCATCCGGTCCATGATGATCACATCGTAGGGTTCGCTCGCTGCGAGAAACATGCCGTCGCGCCCGTTGCCCGCATGGTCCGTGGTATGCCCCGCCTCCTGCAGGCCCTTGACCACGAACTGACTCACCCGTTCGTTGTCTTCGACCAGCAAGATTTTCAAGTCGCGCCCTCGAGCGGCGGCACCACTTGATCGCCCGAGCGCGGCGGCGGCTCGATCGTAGGCGCGTCCGGGTGCTTTTGACGGCGGCGGCGCTTGAGCCGCAGACTCCACTCATCCAGGTACAGGTAGATGACCGGCGTGGTGAACAGCGTCAATGCCTGGCTCAAGATCAGGCCGCCGACCATGGTGTAGCCCAGCGGTTGGCGCAGCTCCGAACCCGTGCCGCGGCCGAGCGCCAAGGGCAGCGCACCCAGCAATGCCGCCATGGTCGTCATCATGATCGGACGAAAGCGCAGCAGGCAGGCCTGACGAATGGCGTCATGCGAGGACAGATGCTGCTCGCGTTCGGCCTGGATGGCGAAATCGACCATCATGATGCCGTTTTTCTTGACGATGCCGATCAGCAGGATGATCCCGATCAAGGCCATCACGGTCAGATCGATATGCAATATCAGGAGCACCAGCAGCGCGCCCACGCCGGCCGAGGGGAGGGTGGAGAGAATGGTCAGCGGGTGAATGTAGCTTTCGTAGAGCATGCCGAGAATGATGTACACGGCCACCAGCGCCGCCAGAATCAAGTACGGCTGGCTCTTCAGGGAACTCTGGAACGCCTGCGCGGTGCCTTGGAAGTTGCCGGTGATGGTGGCCGGTAGGTGCATGGCGACGGATGCGCGAGTGATCGCATCGACGGCGTCGCCGAGCGCGGCGCCCGGTGCCAGATTGAACGACAGCGTCACCGCCGGGAACTGCCCTTGATGATTGATCGAGAGGTACGTAACGTGCTGGGTGTCGTACTTGGTCATCGCGGAGAGCGGCACCATTTGGCCGGTGAGCGCCGACTTCAGATAGAGTTTGTCGAGCGAGGCGGGGTCTGATTGCAGCGCCGGGGTGATCTCGAGCACGACGTGGTAGCTGTTCGACTGCGTGAAGAATTGCGCTGCCTGGCGTTGGCCGAACGCGTCGTACAGCGCCTGATCGATGGCGGCCGGCTGGATGCCGAAGCGCGCCGCCTGATCGCGGTCGATCGTCAAGGACAGCATGCCGCTGCTGGTCTGCTGATCCGAGGCCACGTCGCGCAGCATCGGCAGCTTCTGCAGCTGCGCCAGCAGCCTCGGGGCCCAGTCGTTGAGCTCGTTGATGTCCGAATCCTGCAGGGTGAACTGATACTGCGTGCGCGAGGTCCGGCCGCCGACGTTCAGGTCCTGCGCCGCCTGCATGAACAGCGTCGCCCCCGGAACCTTCGCCAGCTGCGGCCGCAGCCGGTTGATGATCTGATCGGCGCTGGCGCTGCGCTGGTCGCGAGGTTTGAGACCGATGACCACGAAGCCGTTGTTGACCGGCCGGCTGCCGCCGAGGCCCGTCCCGTAGCTTGCGATGTCCGGATCCTTGGCGACGACATCGAGCAGGGCGTGCTGGCGGCGCACCATTTCCGTGAATGAAATGTCTTGCGGCGCATCCGACAAGCCGGAAATGATGCCGGTGTCCTGCTGCGGAAAGAAGCCCTTGGGTATTTCGATGTAGAGCAGGACGGTCGCCGCGACGGTGATCAGAAACACCGTCAACGTGGCGCGTTTATGCTCCAGGCAGAAGTCCAATCCCCGCGTGTAGCCGGCCAGCAGGCGATCGAACGCCCGCTCGATCGCCATGTAGGCTTTGCCGTGTTTCGCATGCTTCTCGTCGCGCAGAAACAAGGCGCACATGGTCGGGGACAGCGTCAGGGCGACGAACGCCGAGATGACGATGGTCATCGTCATGGTGATCGCGAACTCACGGAACAGCCGGCCGATGATGCCGCCCATCAGCAGCAGCGGTATGAACACGGCAATCAGCGAGATGCTGATGGACAGAATGGTGAAGCCGATCTCGCCTGCGCCTTTGAGTGTCGCCTCCAGGGGCGACAGACCCTCCTCGATATGCCGGTAGACATTCTCGAGCATGACGATGGCATCATCGACCACGAACCCGACGGCGATCGTCAAGGCCATTAACGACAAGTTATCGAGGCTGTAGTGCAGAACGTACATCATCGCGGCAGTGCCGAGCAGCGCCAGCGGCACGGTGACGCCGGGGATGATGGTCGCCCAGGCGTTGCGCAGGAATAGGAAAATCACCATCACCACGAGCGCGATGGTCAGGGCCAGCGTGAACTCCACATCCCGCACCGCCGCCTGGATGGTGGTGGTGCGGTTGGCGACCATATCCACTTTGATGGACGGCGGCACCGAGGCGAGCGCATGCGGGAGCAGAGCTTCGACGCGCTGTTCGGCCTCGATGACATTGGCGCCGGGCTGTTTGTAGATCAACAGCAAAATGCCGTTGCGGCCGTTTTGCCAGGCCGTCAGCAGGGTATTTTCCGGGCCGTCGACCGCAATGCCGATGTCGCGGATGCGCACGGCGGCGCCGTTCTTGTAGGCCACCACGACGTCGTTCCAGGGAGCGGCCTTCAGCAGTTGATCGTTGTCGTAGATCGTCATGCTGCGTAGCGGACCGTTGATCGAACCCTTGGGGGCGTCGACCGTGGCGGCGGTGATGACGCTCGCCACGTCCTCCATTTGCAGGCCCAGCGCGGCCAGCTTGACCGGATCGATCTGCACGCGCACCGCCGGCTTCTGCTGACCGCCGATCTGCACCTGGGCGATCCCCGGGATCTGCGAAATTTGCTGTGCGAGGATGTTCTCGGCGTAATCGTCGACCGTGGTCACCGGCAGCACGTCCGAGTGCACCGACAGGATGAGAATCGCCGAATCGGCCGGGTTGACCTTGCGGTAGGTCGGCGGCGTCGGCAGGTTTTTCGGCAATTGTCCGCCGGCCGCGTCGATCCCGGTCTGCACGTCCTGCGCGGCCGCATCGATGTTGCGGTCGAGGTCGAACTGCAGTGTGATCTGGCTGGTGCCGAGCACATTGGTCGATGTCATCTGCGACAGGCCGGAAATTTCCGCAAATTGGTATTCGAGCGGCGTTGCGACCGACGAGGCCATGGTCTCGGGGCTGGCGCCCGGCAGTTGCGCCGAGACCAGAATCGTCGGGAAGTCGACCTGCGGCAGCGGCGCCACGGACAGGAGAGGATAGACCACGAGGCCCACCAGGAATATGCCGCCCATCAGCAGCGATGTGGCGATCGGGCGCCGGACGAAGGGCTCGGAGATGCTCATGCTGATGTGTTCATGACGCGTTCTCCGCGGCACCCGCGCCGCGCGCGGACGCAGCGGCGGCCGTTGCACGCACATGCACGCCCGCCTGCAAACGATATTGGTTGCTGGTGACCACGCGCTCGTTCAGGGCGATGCCGGTCTTGACGACGGTGAGGCCGCCGCTTTCGTCGCCGATCGTGAGCTGTCGCACCTCGACGGTCGAGTCCGGCTTCACCACATAGGTGAAAGGACCGTTGGGTCCCAGCTGCACAGCCGCCGTGGGCAGTGCCAGCACGTTGCGTTCCGTGCGCACCAACACCCGGGCATTGACGTACTGGCCGGGCCACAGCGAGTTGTGGGCGTTGCTGAACGTGGCCTTGAGCTTGGCGGTTCCGGTGGTTTGATCGATCTCGTTGTCGACCAGCGACAAAGTGCCTTCATCCAGTGTTCGACCGCCGTCGCGCGAGACCGTGGTCACGCTGACCGGGACCGGCGGCAAGCGCCGCATTGACGGCGGCCAAATCTTCCTCGGGCAGCGTAAAAATCACGGAAATCGGCTGCACTTGCGTGACGACCACGATGCCCGTGGTGGCCGCCGCGTGCACGATGTTGCCCGGGTCCACCAGGCGTATCCCGGTGCGGCCGTCGATGGGCGAGGTGATGCGCGTGTAATCGAGCTGGGTGCGGGCGTTGTCGATCAGCGCCTGATCGACCTGAATCTGCGCGCCCAGCTGATCGACCATGGCGCGCTGCGTGTCGACGGTCTGCTTGCTCGCCAGGTCCTGCGGCTGCAGGATCGTGTAGCGTTCCAGGTCGCGTTTGGCATTCGTCAGCTGGGCCGCATCCTTGGCCTTGGTCGCCACCGCTTGTTCATACGCCGCCTGGTTCGGACGGGGGTCGATTTGCGCCAGGAGGTCGCCCTTGTGCACGGTCTGACCCTCCGTGAAGGCGATCTTCTGCAATTCGCCGTCGACGCGGGCGGTCACCGTCACGGTATAGAAGGCCTGAACCGTGCCCAGCCCCGTGAGATAAATCGGTACATCCGCATGCGTCACCGCGGCGGTATCGACGGCGATATTCGGCGGGGCGCTGCGTGTCGCGGCATCGGCCGGCACGTGCACCAGCGTGCGCCATGCCAGCAAGGCGAGTGCCGCCAGCGCGAGCACACCGATCCAAGCGTGTTTGCGGAATTTCGAGAGATCTTTCACTGCGTCACCCTTGCTGCCAGCCGCCGCCGAGCGCGGTGAACAAATTCACCAGCGCCTGCAGATGCAAATAATTTATCTGCGCCAATTCATCCTGTGCGCTGAACAGCGCGTTCTCCGTATTCAGCACCGTCAGAATATTCACGACTCCCGCGGACATCTGCATCTGCGCAAACTCGAACGCGCGCCTGGCCGCGACGACCGCCTCCTGCTGCCGCTTTTGCTGCTCGGCGGTCTGTTGCGTGGCGACCAGCGCATCCTCGACATTGCTGAAGGCCGTGAGCACCGTTTTGTGGTAGGTCGTGAGCAACTCGGTGTAGCGCGCGTTGCTGAAGTCCACCTGGCCGCGCAGGGCACCGCCGTGAAAAATCGGCTGGGTCAGGCCCGCGGTGAGCGCGTACACGCGATTCGGCGGACTCACGAGCGAGGTCAGCGCCGAGCTCTCGTAGCCGCCCGATGCCGTGAGCTGGATGCTGGGAAACAACGCCGCGCGCGCGACGCCGATGTCCGCGTTCGCGGCAATCAATTGTTGCTCCGCCTCGGCCACATCCGGCCGGCGCGACAGCAGCTGCGAGGGCAAACCCTCGACGATGACCGGACTCGACAGGTTCGTGAGCGTGCCCGTGTCGATGTCGACCGATTCGGGTGTCTTGCCGACCAGCACCGCAAGGGCATGCACGGTCTGGCGCAGTTGCTGCAGCAGCGGCGGGACGGCGGCGTTCAGCAGCGCCACGGTGGTCGCCTGCTGCGCGACATCCAGTCCGGTCGCGGTGCCGGCAGATTGCTCGGCCTTGAATCCTTTGAGAATCTTTTCACTGTTTTCGAGATTCTGCTGCGCCACCTGAATGCGGTCGCGCAGCTCGAGCGCCTGGAAATACGTGGTCGCGACGCTGCTGACCACCGTGAGCGCGATGGTCTGCTGATCGTAGCGGCTGGCGGTCGCGGCCGCGCGCGCGGCGTCGCGCAGCGCCCGGTTCTTGCCCCAGAAATCCAGCTCGTAGCTCGCGCTCAAACCGGGGCTGAAGACATTGAACACCCGCGGGCCCGCGCCCGATACCTGCGCGCGCTCACGCGTGGCCGTGGCGCCAAGATCCAGAGAGGGCAGCAGGGGAGCGCCTGCAATGCGCGCCTGTGCGTCCGCCTCGCGGACCCGGGCGACGGCGCCGGCCAGGTCGTCGTTGTTGCGCTCCGCTTCGGCAATCAATTCGTCGAGCTGCGCCGATCCGAATCCATGCCACCAGTCGGCCGCGGGCCAAACAGAGGGGGAGGCCTGACTACTGTCCCCGCCGTTGCCGTCGGCGGCGCCGGTTGATTCGTGCCATTGATCCGGCAGCGCGACCTTGGGCCGCGTGTATGTCGGCGCCACGCTGCACGCGTTGAGCAGCGCACAAACAGAGCCGAAAATCGCCAACCGCGAGGGTCGCCATTGCATGCGGCCACCCTGGGCTCGCGGCCATTAAACACGAGTGGTCGGATTGTTAAGATCCGTTAATGGTGCAGGGCCCACCCTCGATCACGACTGCTTTCCGGCGGCGTGTGCGTCGATGAGCGCGCGCACGGCGGGCAGAGCCGCGGAAATCGGTCCGCTGCCGAGCGGGAAGACCAGGCGCGTAAAATAGCCGCCATCCAACAGCAGCATCAGTGCATCGCCTAGCGATTCCGGATCGCGCGCGCCCATCGCGTGCGCCATGCCGTGCAGGCGCTTGCGCACTTTTTCCTTGTAGGCGCGTACCAGGGTGCTGAGGGCATCCTCTTCATCCGAGATCTCGGCCGCGGCGTTGCCGAGCGCGCAGCCCCGGCAATCGCTGGACATGGCGATATCCAGCTGAGCTTCGAACAGCGCTTCGATCTGGCGGCGTGGGGAATCGGGGTAGGGGGCGACCGTCGCATCCCACCAAGCCCAATACTCACGCTCCTGCTCGCGCAGATATTCAGTGACGAGCGCGTCCTTGGACGCGAAGCTGCGGTAAAAGCTCATCTTGTTGGAGCCCGCTTCCGCAGCGATTGCATCGACTCCTACGCCGTGAATCCCGTGGCGATAGAAAAGATCGCAGGCGGTTTCGAAGATTCGGTCGCGCACGCGCCCCTTTGCAGCCGGCGTCGCGGCGCACGGCCCGGATGCCTCGACGCCACCGCTTATGCCTGATTTATCGCTGCTCATGCCCAACTCTCTGTTGACATCGGTGTTACCGACCGGTAACTTAGCTGATGTTACTTACCAGTAACTCACGTAGACAGGATCCCCGTCCGAAAGTTCGAAGTCAAGGTCTTTACGGAGTCTCCATGCAATTGAAGCTATCAAAGCGCATTCTAACGGCTGTGGGCGCGATCGTGCTCACCGCCTGCAGCCATTCGCACGCCCAATCCGCGTCGAATGCTGCACCGCCACCGCCATCGGTCACCGTCGCCGAGGTCATCGCTCGGCCCCTGCACCACTGGGACGAGCTCACTGGCGAGTTGCAGGCCGTCAACACCGTCGAGGTGCGGCCGCGCGTCAGTGGCTTCATCGACTCGGTAGAGTTCATCGAGGGGGCCCGAGTCCGCAAAGGACAGGTGCTGTTCCAGATCGACCCGCGCCCATTTCAAATCGAGATCGAGCGCCTCGACGCCGAGATCAAGCGCGCGCAATCCAAGCTCGACTATGCGACCGCCGGTCATGCCCGTGCCGAGCGCCTGTTCGCTCAGAACGCCATCGCACGCGAGGAATACGAGCAGCTCACGTCGGCGGAGACCGAGGCCTCCGGCGACGTCGGCTCTCTGAATGCGCAGCTGCATGCCGCGCGCTTGAATTTGGAGTACACGCACGTGCGTTCGCCCATCGACGGCCATGTGTCGCGCGCCGTCATCACGTCGGGCAATCTCGTATCCAACACCAGTCTGTTGACCACGGTGGTCTCCGACGACCCGATCTACGCCTATTTCGACACCGACGAGGCGACCTACCTCCGGTTCGTTCGACAGGAGCGGGGCGACAGCACCCCGTCGCGCGCCGCCGCCGCCGGCCATGGCGAGAGTCCGAGCGCGAGTCCAGTTTTCATGGGCTTGGTCGGCGAACAGGGGTATCCACACCAGGGGCTGTTGGACTTCATCGACAATCAGGTTGACGCACGCAGCAGCACCATTCATGTGCGCGCGGTGTTCGACAACAAGGACGGGCGCTTCACGCCCGGTCTGTTCGCGCGCATCAAGTTGGTCGCCAACGACAGCTACAACGCCATCCTCATCGACGAGCGCGCCGTGGGCAATGACCTGGGCAAGAAGTTCGTTCTGGTCTTGAAGCCCGACAGCACACTCGAGTACCGCCCGGTCACGCTGGGGACGCGTATCGACGGATTGCGGGTCGTGGAGGAGGGCTTGACGGCGGCCGACACCATCGTCGTCAACGGCTTGCAGCATGTGATGCCCGGGGCCAAGGTCGCGGCGACTCGCGTCACCATGACCGCGGGTGGATCGGGGCTGTCCCAGGTGGCGGCTCCCGCGGGCAAAGCCCTGCTCGTGCGCGCCGAGCCCGCCGCCGGCATCGCACACCCGTAATTGATGCGTGATATCACTTCTAAAGTACACCGTAACTATTTGGGTTATAAATGAATATTTCTAGTTTTTTCATCGAGCGGCCGATTTTCGCCGCCATGCTGTCCGCGCTCATTCTGTTGGTGGGACTGATCGCACTGCCGGGCCTGCCCATCAGCGAGTACCCCCAAGTGGTGCCTCCCACCATCGTCGTGCGCGCAACGTATCCCGGCGCGAACCCGACTGTGATAGCCGATACCGTCGCCTCGCCGTTGGAGCAGGCGATCAACGGGGTCGAGGACATGTTGTACCAGTACTCGCAGGCCACCAGCGACGGGGTGATGACATTGACCATCACCTTCAAACTGGGCACCGATGTCGACAAGGCGCAGGTTCAGGTGCAAAACCGCGTCAGCCAGGCGCTGCCCAAGCTGCCGCAGGAAGTGCAACACCTGGGCGTGGTCACGAACAAGTCATCGCCGGACATCACGCTCGCGGTGTTCGTGTACTCGCCGAACGATCGCTACGATCAAACCTATCTTGCGAACTTCGTCGCGCTGCGCATCAAAGACGAGCTCGCGCGTCTCGACGGGGTGGGCGATGTGCAGCGCTTCGGCGGCGGTGACTACTCGATGCGGGTCTGGTTGGACCCGGAAAAGGTGGCGGCGCGCGGCCTGACCACCGGCGATGTGGTGAACGCCATACGCGAACAGAATGTGCAAGTGGCTGCCGGGCAACTGGGCGCGCCGCCGACGGCCAACGGCGCTAATTTCCAGCTGGAGATCAACACCAAGGGCCGCCTTACCGACGAGGCCGACTTCGAGAGCATCATCGTCAAGACCGGCGCGGCCGGACAGATAACGCGCCTGCGCGACGTCGCCCGAGTCGAGCTCGGCTCCGACAATTACGCTCTGCGAGCCATGATCGATAATCGCACCGCAGTGGCCATCCCGATTTTCCAGCGTCCCGGCAGCAATGCCATCGCCGTCTCCGACGCCGTGCGCGCCAAAATGGCGGAGCTCAAGAAGAGCTTTCCGGAGGGCATCGACTACAACGTCGCCTACGATCCGACCGTGTTCGTGCGCGGTTCGATCCACGCCGTCGTGCACACTCTGATCGAGGCCATCGCCCTGGTGGTCATCGTGGTCATCGTGTTTCTCCAGACCTGGCGGGCCTCGATCATTCCCTTGATCGCAGTGCCGGTCTCGCTGATCGGCACCTTTGCCGTCATGCATCTATTGGGCTTCGGATTGAACGCGCTGTCTCTGTTCGGTCTGGTGCTCGCCATCGGCATCGTCGTCGACGATGCCATCGTCGTGGTGGAAAACGTCGAGCGCAACATTCACAACGGTCTCACGCCGATCGACGCCACCCGTCAGGCCATGAAGGAGGTGACGAGCCCGATTATCGCCACCGCACTGGTGCTGTGCGCGGTGTTCGTGCCGACCGCGTTCATCAGCGGCCTGTCCGGACAGTTCTACAAGCAGTTCGCGATGACAATTGCGAGCAGCACCGTCATATCGGCGTTCAATTCGTTGACTCTCTCGCCGGCACTCTCGGCTCTGCTCTTGAAGCCGCAGGGAGCCGCTCCGGATCGCGTCACACGCTTTCTCAATGCGGGACTGGGGTGGTTTTTCGCGCCCTTCAATCGGTTCTTCGCGCGCGCCAGCACCGGCTACGTCGGTGCGGTGGGCCGGGTGCTGCGTTCGAGTGGGATCGCGCTGTTCATCTATGGCGGACTCATTCTTCTGACTTGGTTCGGTTTTGCCCACACACCGACCGGCTTCGTGCCGGCGCAGGATAAGCAATACCTGGTCGCCTTTGCGCAGCTTCCGGATGCCGCGACCCTCGACCGCACGGAGGCCGTGATCAAGCGCATGAGCGCGACGGCCCTCGCCACCCCCGGGGTGGAATCGGTGCCTGCATTTCCGGGTTTGTCGATCAACGGCTTCACCAACGCGACCAACGCAGGGATCGCCTTCACGCCGCTCAAGCCCTTCGAAGAACGCCGCGATCCCGCGCAATCGGCGGGCGCCATCGCGGCTGCGCTCACCGCCAAGTACAGCCAGATCCAGGACGCCTACATTGCGGTGTTTCCGCCGCCGCCGGTTCAAGGGCTGGGCACGATCGGCGGCTTCAAGATGCAGATCGAGGATCGCGGCAATCTGGGCCCCGACGAACTGTATCGTCAAACGCAGAATCTGCTGGCCAAGGCGCGGCAGCGCCCCGAGTTGGCCGGGTTGTTCACGGGCTTCCAAGTCAATGTTCCGCAGATTCAAGTCGACGTGGATCGCGAGAAGCTCAAGGCCGCCGGCGTCAATGTGCAGGATCTCTTTGACACCATGCAGGTGTATCTGGGTGCTCTGTATGTCAATGACTTCAACCGCTTCGGCCGCACCTACCAAGTCAACGCGCAAGCGGAGTCCGGCTTTCGCCTGAGCGCCGAGGATATCGGCCGCCTCAAGACCCGCAATCAGCGCGGCGACATGATTCCCATCAACAGCTTCATCACGGTACGAGAGACCTCCGGCCCCGACCGCGTCACGCACTACAACGGCTATGCGGCCGCGGACGTGAACGGCGGCCCGGCGCCCGGCTACAGCACCGGACAAGCGCAAAGGGCCATCGAGGAGGTCGCGCGCGCGGAGTTGCCGAACGACATGCGATTCGAGTGGACGGAGCTGACCTACCAGCAGGTTCTCGCCGGCGACACCGCGGCCTACGTATTCCCGTTGGTGATATTGCTGGTATTCATGGTGCTGGGTGCCCTGTACGAGAGCGTGAGCCTGCCGCTGGTGGTGATCCTGATCGTGCCGATGTGCCTGCTGAGCGCAATCCTCGGGGTGCAGATCTCCGGCGGCGACAACAATGTCTTCACGCAGATCGGCCTCATCGTGCTGGTGGGGCTCGCGTGCAAGAACGCCATTCTCATCGTCGAGTTCGCACGCGATCGCGAGGCGCAGGGCGAAAGTATCTGGCAGGCGGTGCTCGATGCCTGCCGGCTGCGGCTGCGGCCGATCCTTATGACCTCGATCGCGTTCATCATGGGCGTCGTGCCGCTGGTGACCTCGCACGGCGCCGGCGCCGAGATGCGCCGCGCCATGGGCGTGGCGGTGTTCTCCGGCATGCTGGGCGTGACCTTCTTCGGCCTGCTGCTCACGCCGGTGTTCTACCTCGTGATCCGTAAACTCGTCGAGGCGCGCCGGCGCGGAGCCGCGACGCCCGGCGCATTGATTCAGACGAGCGAAATACAACCATGAACAAAATCGTTTCTGTGAACACCATCTCGCGGCTCCTGGCTGGTGCGGCGCTGTTCGCCACGCTCGCCGCGTGTGCTGTCGGCCCCAACTATCATCGTCCGGAGGCGCCGGCCGTGGTGCCGCGCAATGCGGACGCGCATTTCACGGCTGCGGCGCCCGATGCGGCATGGTGGCGGCAATTCGGCGATCCAGTGCTGGCCGATCTCGAGGCGCGCGCACTGGCCGATAATCTCGACGTGCACATCGCGGTTGCCCGCGTGCGTTCGGCGCGCGCCGCCTTCAACGAAGCACAGTATGACTACGCACCGCATATCCAGATGGATGGATCCTACTCGCGCAGCAAGGAGCAGCAGCCGGGGTTCACCCCCGGCCGCGTCGATATCGAGAGTGCCAGCGTCGGCTTCGACGCCAGCTGGGAGATCGATCTATTCGGCCATGTGCGTCATGAGGCCGCGGCGGCGCAGGCAACCGTCGGCGCCGAACAGGCGAATCTGGCCGACGCACAGGTCAGCGTGGCCGCCGAAGTCGCGCGCAATTATTTCGAGCTGCGCGGCACTCAGCGCCAAATCGCCGTGGCGCGCGAGAACTTGCAGAACGAGGGCGAGGCGCTGCGCCTGACGCGGGTGCGGTACGAAGCCGGCAGAGTCACCGAGCTCGACACCGACAGCGCTCAGGCCCGGCTCAAGGCGACCGAAGCCACGCTGCCCCTATTGGAGGCGGCGGAAAAGGGCTATGGCTACCGCCTCGCGGTGTTGCTCGGCGTGCAGCCCGGAGCGCTGGACGCACAATTAGTGCCGGTGCCGGTGCAGACCATGACCGCGCCCTTGCCGATCGGCGACGTGTCGATGCTGCTGCGGACGCGTCCCGACGTGCGTGCCGCCGAACGCAATCTGGCGGCCGCCACAGAGCGCATCGGAGTGGCCACCGCCGATCTATTTCCCCGGGTCAGCTTCAACGGCTTCGTCGGTTTTCTCTCGGGGGACACCTCGCAATTGGGGAAGGCCGCGAGCCGCGCCTGGCTGGTGAATCCGGCGGTGAGCTGGCCGGCGCTGGATTACGGATCTGTGCACGCGCGCCTGCGCGCCGCACGGGCCGAAGCCGATGGTGCGCTCGCGGCCTATCAGAAAGCCGTGCTCAGCGCGCTCGAAGACTTCGAGAATGCCTGCGTAGGGTACAGCACGCAGGAGACCCGGCTCGCCAGCGTGCTCGAACAAGCGCAGGCGTCGCGCCGCGCCGCGCAATTGGCCGAGATTCAGTATCGCGAGGGCAGCATCAATTTTCTCGTGCTACTCGATGCGCAACGCACCTTGCTGCAGGCGGAGGACACTCTCGCACAGGCGGAAGCGGCCGCGAACACCGGCGCGGTCGCGGTGTACAAGGCGCTCGGCGGCCGAGCCGGGTAGCCGAGACAAATCGCGCGTCAGTACGGCTGTGCCGTCGGCGATTTCGCCTCGTGCTGCAGCGCTTCGCGCGCCGAAGTCGAAGCTGGGTCCGCGGGGGCGTCCGGCAACGAAGGCGCATCGAAGAAATCCCTGATCAGCAGGTCGCGCAGCAGTTTCAGGAATACCAACACCAGGACCACAGCTACGCACAAAGCCACTGCGAGCAAAACAAGGTAGCGCATGAACTCTCCCCTAGCAGCGTGTCTGAGTGTTCAATCGTGCCCCGAGCAGCAGGGGCTGGGCGCGGCCACGGGCGCCACCGGGCGCGGCGGCGGCGCAGGGCGATGCACGTTGGCCGCCGTGGCCGCGTACAGCCACAACAATACTGCAATGAAGCTGCCGCCCGGCAGCGACAAGACTTCGGGGTCGAATCCGGCGCCGAAGGCTTGAATTCGAGCCGCGACCCGGCCGGCGCTTTCCAATAAATTGATCATGGCGGTCTCACTTGCTGCCTGAACAACATATGCCTGGGCAACAGTTACATCAAAAAAAAGCTTCAGCTGTTGGCGAGCATCCGTTTCAAGATTTTCTCCACTTCGCGCACCTCGGTCTTGGTGACGCCCTTCAACAATCGATTCACGACCTTCGTCAGGCAGGCCTGCATCTTCGGAAACGCCGCCTTGCCGGCTTCGGTGACCTCGAGCCCCATGCCCCGCCGCGTATGCGCGAGCGGAACCCGGCGAATCAGGCCCTTGGTTTCGAGGCGGTCGAGCATCCGGCTCATGGCGCCGCGATCGTAGTCCATGAACTTGCACAGCTCGCACGCGGAATTCGCATGCCCCTTCAACACATTGGCGATGATGACGAATTGAGCGGCGGTAACCTCGAGCGAAGCGACCTCCGCGTCCCGCAGGAACTCCTGATCCATGCCGCTAAGCATCGCCATGCGCACCTGGCTCAGCAGAGGCGCGAGGCTATTGTTCAGATCAGCGGATTTGGCGGCCGGGTTTGCGCTCATTTCGAATCACCTGTCCGCATGATAGCTGCCTGGGCAACTGTTGTCAACGCAACTGAAGCCCGCGAACCGCTGAATTGCCTCGCTCGAAGATCGATCAAGCGTCGGGGGGTTTCCAGCGGCCTTTCAACCGCCGGCCGTCCGGCCGGCGGCCAACGATTTGAGCAGGTCGCGCTGCAGTTAGGGGCTCGAGGAAGTCCCCATCGGCGGTGAATCGTCGTCGTCGACGTCCAAGCCGTCCTTGTACAAGGTGTCTTTTTCGCCGTCGACGCGCACGACGCGATCCGGGTTGCGCTTGCCTTCGTAGGTCGCGTGGTCGGCTGCCCGCTTTTGCTCGGGACCGTCCAATGCGTCACCGCGCAACTCCGGGTCGTCTTCAGTTCTTGCGTTACCCATGTGTGACTCCGATGAGGAATTTGGCGCAGCCAGCCTAGGCCGCATCCTTGCCTGCGCCTATCGGTGTGCGAGGGCCACAGTTTGTAGGCTTTGGCCGACAAAATGTCGCGGGTGCATCAGTGTATCCTTCGGAACGAATGAAGCAGACCGTATTCGCACTGCTGTTTGCCGTCGCGGCCTGTGGTTCCCTGGCGCACGCAGCCGATCCTCAGACTTATCGGGTGGTATTCGCCTCGGTCGGCGACGGCAACATCGACGCAACGCTCAAGGCCACATCCGATTTGCAATCGCTGCGCGGCACGGCGCCGGTCAGCCCTTTCGGCCTGATCGCGCGGGCGCGCAGCGACGTCGATCGGCTGAAAACGGCGCTCGAGAGCTTTGGCTATTACGAGAGTACCGTCACGATCAAGATCAACGGCATGATGGTCAGCAATCCAGGCCTCGGCGATGCATTGAGCGCGCTGCCCAAGGGCCAGGATGCGCAGGTTGCCCTCGCCTTCAACCTGGGGCCGCTGTACCACCTGGGAAGCATCGACATCGACGGCGACTTGCGCGGCGAGTCGAGCAGTCCGCTCGGCCTCGCCGCCGGGCAGCCGGCGGTCGCCGACAAGATCTTGGAAGCGGGCTCGCGCCTGCAGACTTCATTGCAGGAACGCGGCTATGGTTTCGCGAAAGTGGACCCGCCCGTCGCCTACCAAGCGGCGAATGCGCCGCTGCTCGACCTCAGGTTTCATGTGGTTGTGGGACCCAAGGTGAACATCGGCGTGATCCGCATCGAAGGCTTGAAGCGCGTGCACGAAGCCTTGTTGCGGGCGAGGCTGCTGCTGCACACGGGCGATCCCTACAGTCCCTCGGCCATCGAACGCGCCCGTCACGATCTGCTCGGCATGGGCGTGTTCAGTCAAGTCAGCCTCGACATCGGCACTGCGGTGGATGAATCCGGGGGCGTGCCCATCACCTTCAAGATTCGCGAGCGCCTGCGTCACGCCATTGCCGTCTCTGCCGCGTATTCCAGCGATCTCGGCGGCAGCGGCGGCGTGACGTGGACCGATCGCAACGTCTTCGGCAATGCCGAGCAATTGACCCTCAAGGCCTCGGTGATCAATTTCGGCGGCAGCGATACCAAGGGGGTGGGCTACGACACGGGCGCCACGTACGTCATGCCGGATTTCGGCCGCCGTGATCAATCGCTGCAATTCACGGTCGGTGCAATCAAGCAATCGCTGCAGGCCTACGATCAAACGGCGCGCACCACCACCGTGACCCTCACCCGCAAGCTTTCGAGCGAGTGGAGCGCCAGCGTCGGGGGCGCGACGACCGACGAGCAAGTCATGCAAAATCTCGTCAACTCCAATTACACTCTGCTGGCATTGCCGTTGAATGTGGCGTTCGATTCGACCCATGTGGCCTCGCTGCTCGATGATCCGCGGCGAGGGCTGCGCGCTTCCCTGAGCCTGAGGCCCACGCTTGCGCTCGGACATCCCGATTCCAGGTTCATCATCAGCGAGATCAAGGTGGCCGGCTACCTCGACCTGACTCATCTGCTGCCGACCGACCCCGGCCGTACGGTGCTCGCCGCACTGGTGCGCGCAGGCGTGGCCGAGGGCGCGGGCGAGCTCAGCCTGCCGCCGGATCAGCGCTTTTATGCCGGCGGCAGCGGCACGATTCGCGGTTACCGCTACCAGTCGGTCGGACCGCTGTTCACCACGGGTCCCGACGCAGGCCTGCCCATCGGCGGTACCGCCATCGAGGCAGGGAATTTGGAATTGCGGCAGCGTTTCGGTACGAATTTCGGTGCCGCCTTCTTCGTCGACGCCGGTCAGGTCAGCGCCAGTCTCAGAGCGGTACCCGGCGAGTTTCGCATCGGCACCGGCGCCGGCCTGCGCTACTACACACCGATCGGGCCCATCCGGCTGGATGTCGCGGTGCCCGCGCCGCGGCGCCCGGGCGATGATGCCTTCGAAATCTACATCGGGTTGGGACAGGCCTTCTGATGCGCCGCGCGCTCAAAGTTTCCGCGTGGGCGGTGGGCGGATTCGCGCTGTTGGTCCTGGTGCTGGGCGGCGTCCTCCTCGTTGGCGGCAATTCCAACGCAGGCCGCGCACTGATCGAAAAGTTGACGTACCGGCTCACCTCCGGTCATGTGTCGCTCGCGGGACTGACGGGTTCTTTTCCGCAGGCGCTGTTCATCGAGCGCCTTGAGCTCAGCGATGATCGCGGGGTGTGGCTCACCGCCCAGCGGGTGACCCTCGACTGGTCGCCGGCGGCGTTGCTGGCGCGCCGTCTGCAAATCGACGCGCTGCACGCGGCCGCGGTGGATATGGAACGTCTGCCCGAGCCGTCCTCCAATGCGCCCAGCGGCACCGTTTCCATTCCCCACATCGACGTCGCGGGATTGGCGGTGGATGTCGTGAAGCTGGGGGCGCCGCTCGCCGGTACGCCGGCATCGCTGGTCCTGCGCGGCAATGCCCATCTGCGCTCCGTCCGGGACATGAGCATCGATGCGACTGCGCGTCGCATCGGAGGCGATGGAGACTATCAAGTGCAGCTCAAGTTCGATCCGCAGCGCATGGATGCCGCGGTGACTCTGCATGAGCCGGCGGGCGGACCTCTCGAGAACTTGCTGCAGCTGCCGGGCCTGGGTGCGTTGGCGGCAACCCTCAACTTGACCGGACCTCGCGCGGCGGAGCGCCTCGAGCTCACTGTCGACGCCGGCGCCCTGCGTGGGCGTGCACAGGGCACGTTCAATCTCAACGATCTGTCGGCGGACCTCGATTTTGCGTTCGACTCACCGGCCCTGGCGCCGCGGCCCGATCTTAACTGGGAGCGCGCCAGTGTGCATGGGCACTGGCATGGCAGCGTCAAGGCGCCGCAGGCGGACGGGAGTGTCGACATCGCCCAATTGCGGCTGCCCGGAGGTACGCGTCTCGCCGCACTGAACGGCGATTTCAAGGCCGATTCAGGTGCTGCCGCGCTGCGCTTAAGCATCGTTGGCTTGCGGATACCCGGCCCACGGCCGCAGCTGCTGGAGGATTCCCCGCTGAAAATCGATGCCACGGTGCGGCTGGATGATCCCGCACGGCCTCTCGATCTGTCGGCTTCCCATCGATTGTTCGCGCTGCACGCAACCGCCGAGGCGACTGCGCTGATGGCGGGCAGGCGCAGCCTCGCGCTGGAGCTCAAGCTGCCGAACTTGACCGAACTCGCGGCGCTTGCCGGACAAAACGTGCGCGGCAGCGCGCTCGTCAAGGCGCAGCTCAAGGATGACGGCACGGCCACGCATTTGACGCTCGATGGCAACGCCGCGCTGCGCGTCGGCACGGAGATCTGGTCGGGCGCGGTCGGCGAGAATGCGGCTTTGCAATTGTCGGGCACGCTGACGGAGCGGGCCCTCACCCTCGAGAATATGAAATTCAGCGGCCGCGCGCTGTCGCTGACGGCCAGCGGCAACCTGTCGAGGGCGGCGGCGGGTCGGGACTCGATCCTGCATGCGCGCTGGGATCTCAATGCCGCGGATCTCAAGGCAGTGTCGCCGGCGCTCGCCGGCACCCTGAAAGCCTCCGGAGCGCTGGATGGGCCGCTGACGGGGTTCGCCGGCGAGGCGCAGCTCACCTCGACTCTCGCGGTGCGCGGCTCGCCGAGCGGCACCCTATCCGCCGCGCTCAAAATGCGCGGCCTGCCGTCGAGCCCAATCGGCACGGTTACGGCGCAAGGCATGCTGGCCGGATCGCAGGTAGAGGTCGATGTGGCCGTGGAGCGAGCCCAAGCCGGAACATTGCACACCCTTCTTCGGCGGGGCGATTGGAGGAGTCTCCACGTGGAGGGCGACATCACCGTGCCGCCGGTCGCTGCGCAAGCCCACGGCCAACTGCGCCTGGCAGTGGGGCAACTGGCGGATCTCAAGGATTTACTCGGCACCAGTGTCACGGGCAGCCTGACGGGAAACGTCGTGTTGCGTTCCGATCAGGGACATCCGCACGCCGAGCTGCACCTCGATGCCCGCGACCTCGCGGCGGGGCAGTTCGCCGGGAATGCGCAGCTGAGCGCCGAGGGCCGCACCGACGCGCTGGCTTTCAAGCTCGATGCGCAATTGCCGAATTTGCGGGGCACCAAGGCGGATCTGTCCGCGGGCGGATCAGTGGACATCGACGCCCGAAAGATCACGGTGGCGAGCGCGGTTGCAAACTATCGCGGACAGGAACTGCGTTTGCTGTCCGCGGCGCAAATCGCGCTGGCGAACGGCGTCGCTGTCGACATGGTCAAGATCGGCGCACAGCAAGCCGTGTTCCAACTCGAGGGAGAAATCTCGCCCGAGCTCGACGTGCGTGCATCTCTGCGCCGGGTCGAGCCCGGCCTCGTCAATGTGTTCGCGCCGGGATTGCTGGCGGCGGGCACAATCGAGGCGCAGGCGCAATTGAAGGGCAGCTTCGCGTCGCCCACGGGCCAGGTCCGGCTCACCGCGACCGGATTGGCGGCGGCCGACGACGCGGCTCTCGGCCTGCCGCCGCTCGACTTGCACGCGACTGCGCAACTGATGGGAGACAGCGCTGAGATCGATGCGCGGCTGGTGGCCGGTACGGCGTCGAAGCTCGAGCTCGTCGGCAAGGCGCCGCTCGATGCCGATGGTGAATGGAATTTCAAAATCAACGGCAACCTCGATGTGGGGATCATCAATCCGGTGCTGGAGGCGCGCGGGCAGCATGCGTCGGGCGAGCTTACGGTAGACGCCACCGTCGGCGGCAGCGTCGCGGCACCTCAGATCGAAGGCAGCGTGAATCTGAGCAAGGGCAGCGTGCGCGACTACGCGCGGGGTCTCGGACTCACGGATATCACGGCCGCCATCGTCGGCAGCGAAGGAACCCTGCAGATCAAGAGCCTGACCGCGTCGGCCGCCCCCGGAACCGTCACGATGACGGGCAAGATCGGGGTGCTGCAGGCGGGCATGCCGATCGATCTCACCATCAAGGCCAGCAATGCCCAACCGCTGGCGAGCAAGCTGGTGACGGCGAACTTGAACGCGGACCTGCACCTGAGCGGCACCGCGCGAGCGCATCTCGACATCGCGGGCAAAGTGCATTTGAATCGCACGCTGATCGGGGTGCCGAACAGCCTGCCGCCGAACGTCGCGGTGCTCGATGTGCGCCGGCGGGGCAAACCCGCGCCGCCGGCGCCCGAGCACCCATTGATCATCGGTCTCGACATTGCGGTGGATGCGCCGCAGGAATTTCTGGTACAGGGACGCGGGCTCGATGCGGAAATGGGCGGGGATCTGCATATCGGCGGCACGACGGATTCGCCGTCCGTGACCGGGAACTTCGACTTGATCCCGGGCCGCGGGAGTCTCTCGATCGCGGGCAACCGGCTCACGATCACGGACGGCAGCGTCACTTTCAGCGGGGCGGGCCTGCAGACCAAGATCGACCCGATGTTGGATTTTACGGCGCGGTCGACTCTCGCGGTCGCCTCCGTTCGCGTCTTTGGTCTTGCGGATGCCCTGCGATTCGAATTCACGAGCAATACGGGAGCGCCGCCGGACGTCATCATGGCGCAACTCATGTTCGGCAAGGATCCCTCGCAGCTCACGGCGCTCGAGTTGGCGCAGGCCGGCGCGGCGCTGGCGACGTTGAGCGGCGTGGGCGGCGACGGCATCAATCCTCTCGTCAAACTGCAGAAGAGTCTGGGACTCGACCGGCTGACGCTCGGGTCGGGTGCGACCACCAACACCGCGACCGGGCCGGAAAACACCGGCGCCAGCATCGCAGCCGGCCGCTACATCAGCAGGCGGGTCTACGTCGAGGCGAAGCAGACGACGCTCGGCACCAGCCAACTTGAAACGGATGTGGATTTGACCAAGCACTTGAAGCTGCAGACTCGGCTGGGCAACGGCACTGCCTCGGTGCAAGGGACCACGCCCGAAAACGATCCGGGCAGCAGCGTGGGCCTCGTGTATCAGTTCGAATACTAGATACAATGTCGGTTTCACCGATCGGAGAATGTTCAATGGTTTCACGGTTGCGGCTCTTGCTGGGCACGTCGCTGTTGGGTGCGGCGCTCGCCGCGACGCTGTCCGCGGGCGCGGAGCGCTCGTCGCCGAACGATGCACCGGACACGAAGATTTCGGTGGTCCCGGAACCCACCGAGTCGCCGCGATATCTGCACGATGAGCACGGCGTTGCGCAAGGGTCGGTAACCATCGCCGGCAAGGCGCTCCATTATCAGTCGGAAGCGGGCATTCTCGTCGTGCACGTCAAGGATCCCATGGACGACGACCCTCCGCCGCTGCGCGAGGACAAGAGTGCGCCGCCGCCGCCGCAGCCTCCCGAAGCCGGGATGTCCTATGTCGCCTACTTCCACGGCGACAAGGAGGACCCCCATCGTCCCATCACGTTTCTCTACAATGGCGGGCCCGGATCATCCACGGTCTGGCTGCACATGGGCGCGTTCGGACCGAAACGAGTGGTGACGGCGGACGATACCCACAGTCCGGCGGCGCCGTATCGGCTGGTCGACAATGAATACAGCCTGCTCGATGTGAGCGATCTGGTGTTCATCGATGCGCCGGGCACGGGATTCGGCCATCTGCGGGGAGCTGACAAGGAGAAGGCCTTTTACGGCGTGGACCAGGATGCGCATGCCTTTGCGAATTTCATCGTGGAGTTCCTGTCGCGGCACAACCGCTGGAATTCCCCGAAATATCTGTTCGGCGAAAGCTATGGGACGACGCGCTCCGCGGCGCTCGCCTACGTGCTGCAGAGTGAAAAATTACTGGACCTGAACGGCATCATTCTGCTGTCGCAAATATTGAATTTCGACACCAGCGTCGATCAGCCGCAGTTCAACCCCGCGATGGACCTGCCTTACGCACTGGCACTGCCTACGTACACCGCCACGGCCTGGTATCACCACAAGCTTCCCAATCAGCCCGCGGCGCTCGAGCCTCTGTTGAGAGAGGTCGAGAACTTTGCGTTGACCGACTATTTGCAGGCGCTGGCGGCGGGCTCGAGTTTGAGCGCCGAACGCAAATCGGAAATCGCGGCCAAGCTCCACGACTACACGGGTCTGGCGGCCGACTACGTGGAGCGCGCCGATTTGCGCGTCAACGGCGGAGAATTCGAAAAGACGCTGATGGGAAGCGATATCACGACGGGCCGG
The DNA here is from genome assembly GCA_963818075.1 of uncultured Gammaproteobacteria bacterium. Lineage (GTDB taxonomy): Bacteria > Pseudomonadota > Gammaproteobacteria > Steroidobacterales > Steroidobacteraceae > Bog-1198. The sequence continues at coordinate 88,286 of CAWFQX010000005.1, forward strand.
CTCGACACGCGTTTTGCGGGACCCACCATCGATCCGATGTCGAAGGAAGCGGACTACGATCCCCAGTCCGCGGCGATCTCCTCGGCCTATGTCTCGGCTTTCAACGATTACGTACGCACCGCGCTCAAATTCGGCGAGAAAAAGACCTACAAGCCCATCATCGATCTGGACAAGGTGTGGGACATGCTGCACAAGCCTCCCGGCTCGCCGGTCAAGGTCCCGGGTCCGGTCAATGTCATCCCGGACCTTGCCGTCGCCATGAAACAGAACCCGAACCTCAAAGTGCAGCTCAACGGCGGCTACTTCGATCTTGCGACTCCGTATTTCGCCGCGGTGTACGAACTGCGTCAGTTGCCCATCCAGAGCGCGCTCCGAGGCAATATCGAGATGCATTTCTACACCTCCGGTCATATGGTTTACGCGCACGAACCGGATTTGAAGGCCCTGCATGCGAATGTCGCGGCGTTCATCGAAAAGACCCGCAACTCCGCTCGATGACCGGCCAAGGCACCCACACGAGTTTGTAAAAATTTCAGCGGCGCCCGCCGCGGCGCCGCCGATCTTTCCCAAAGACGGCGGCGATGGTATGCAATTTGCTTCAGTGCCGGCCGGACCATTCCAAAGCGAATCCGCCCACGTATAATTGTGACCGTACCGTGACAGCTCGACCTTGGGGTGCCCAATGGAGAATCAGATACACTCGGAATCGGCACTGGGATCGGCGTCGGCGACCGGCAGCCGGTTGTCGGTTTCCGAGGCGCCCGCCGGGACTTCGACGGGGGCCTACCGGGGCAGCGAACTGGCGGCGGAATTGCTGGCGCGCCTGTTTCACCGCCTGCCCATGAGCCTCACCCTGCGTCTGTGGAATGACGCCACCGTACAGGTCGGCGCGGCCGGCCCTGACGCGCCGCCGTCGCGTTTCAGCCTGGTGTTCCGCAATCCCGAAGTCGTCTGTTCGGCAGTCCTCGGCCGCGATCCGCTGCGGCTTGCCGAAGCCTATTTCCGGGGAGATCTAGACATCGAGGGCGACTTCTTCGCCGCGCTCGCCCTCAAGGATCATCTGCAGACGCTGCAGTTGTCGGTTGGCGAGCAGATCGGAGTGGCCGCCAGTGCGCTGCGCTTGAGGGCATTGAATGCAGATCGACGGCCGGCGCAAAATCAGTGGACGCCTTCGCATGGCCGCACCGTCAGGGTGCACTCCAAGGCCGAAAATCGCGACGCCGTGCAGTTCCATTACGACGTGTCGAATGAGTTCTATGCGCTGTGGCTGGACCATGCCATGGTGTATTCCTGCGCCTATTTCGAGACGCCCGACGTCAACTTGGACGCCGCCCAGCAGGCGAAGCTCGAGCATATTTGCCGCAAGCTGTGCCTGCGGGCCGGTGAAACCTTTCTCGACATCGGCTGCGGCTGGGGGGCGCTGGTGATGCATGCGGCGGAGCGCTACGGCGTGCGGGCGCATGGCATTACCTTGAGCCCGCAGCAGTTGAAAGTGGCGCAGCAGCGCATCGATCAGGCGGGTCTCGCGGATCGCGTCAGCGTCGAATTGCGGGATTACCGCGACCTCCCCGGCGAGATGGTCTACGACAAGGTTGCCAGCATCGGCATGTTCGAGCACGTGGGCCTGAAGAATCTACCGAAGTATTTTTCCACGGTGCACCGCCTGCTCAAACCGCACGGCCTGTTCCTCAATCATGGGATCACGCACGACTCCGAAGGCTGGCAAAAATCCGTATCAACCGAGTTCATCAACCGCTACGTGTTCCCCGACGGCCAACTCGACAACATCAGCAGCATTCAGCACGTGATGGAGCGATCCCGGTTTGAAATCGCAGACGTCGAGGCGCTGCGCCCGCATTACGCGCTGACGCTGCGCCACTGGGTTTCGAGACTGGAACGCAACCACGCCCGCGCATTGCAGTTCGTCAACGAGGCAACTTACCGGGTGTGGCGGCTGTACATGGCTGCGTGTGCGTTGGAATTCGAAGCGGGGGGCGTCGGCATCTATCAGGTCCTCGCGAGTAGGCGCGCCGAGGGCAGTCCGGCTTTGCCGCTCACGCGGCGGCACCTGTATACCTGAAAGGGAGCCCGTCCGGCGCAGTTAGCGCTCGGTCTGCGTCTTCTTGATGGCGTGCATCAGCGCATGGGCGTCCGCGGGCTTGCTCATCTCGGCCACTTCCGAGTCCGGGCGGCCGCGCAATGCCGTCAGCTCGCGCTGCAGCTCGTCGACGATCTGCAAAATCTTGGTGACTTTCTGTTCGCTGAGGAGATTGATCTGCAGATCGAAGTGCGAGCGGTGCTCGGCGATTTTCTCCATGCGTTTTTGACGGATCAGCACGGCGACCGTGAGCAACAGAGCATTGGAACTCACCAATCCCTGCAACCATGAGAAGGGCGGTGCGTCGACATGGCGCCATCCGGCATGGGCTCCCCAGGCGTTGGCCAGCATCCAGATGACGATGAAGGCGACGGCAAATGCGAAATACGCCGGGCTGCCGAAGAAACCACTGATGCGCTCGATGACCAGCTGAACACCGGAGATCTGCGCTTCTTCGTGATCCTTGAACTTCGACAGCAGTTCCAGGTTGCCCTTCGCCGAGGACGACAGGTCCGCGGGCTCTTGGGACGGTGGCCTTTGAGCTTCGGGTGGCGGCGATTGAGCTTTGGACGGCGGCGTTTGGTGATCCATGGGTGTTGAGACTGCGGCGATGGTACGACAGTTCGCTTGTGAGCCGTTCGAGGTTCCTTGTGTAGGCGGATGCTGACACCACGCACCCCATTCGCGCGCTGGACGTCGGCGAAGCGGCGGCGGAATATGCGGGTCACCAGGGAAAAACAGGAAATCGATATGCAGTGGACTCTTTCCGCTTTTGCCGCCACCGGCATTCTCGGTCTTCCCGCGGCCGCCCAAGCGGCTTCCGCCCTGAAGGATTGGCCGAGCTACAACAACACTGTGACGTCCGAGCGCTATTCCACCCTCGATGCCGTCGACGTGAAGAACGTGGCCGGGCTCAAGGTGCTCTGTAGCTTCGATACCGGCGAGCAAACCTCGTTTCAGAGCGGACTGCTCGAAGTCGACGGCGCGCTCTTCGCGACGACCGAGCACGACACGATGTCCATCGATGCCAACAACTGCAAGCAGAACTGGCGCGCGCACGCCGAATTCGCTTCCGGCGTGCTCAAGGTCAACCGCGGGCTGGCGTGGCTCGACGGCCGGCTGTTTCGCGGGACGGTCGATGGGCGTGTCATCGCCTACTCGGCAAAGAACGGCAAACCGCTCTGGTCGACCACCATTGCGGACCCCGCCAAAGGCGAGTCGGTTCCGGCTGCGCCCATCGCCTGGAACGGCTTGGTGTTCATCGGCAACGCGGGCGGAGACAACAAGGGGGTGAAGGGCCGGATGTACGCCTTGGACGCCGCCACCGGTAGCATCGTATGGGAATTCTACCTGGTGCCCAAGGCGCCGGGCGATGCGGCGCGCGGCCCTCAGGCGCCGGGTAGCGCGCCGAACGTGGGAACGTGGAAAAACGCGAAGGGCATCCCGATCACGGGCGGTGCCACATGGACTTCTTATTCGTTGGATCCGGGCAAGGGACTCTTGTACGTGCCGGGAGGCAACCCGGCGCCGGATTTCGCCGGCGGATTGCGCGAGGGTGAGAATCTTTTCGCCAGTTCGATCGTGGTCCTCGACGCCAAGACGGGTGCCTATCGCAAGCACTTTCAATTGGTGAAGCGGGATTTCCACGACTGGGACGTCTCGAGCGCCCCGGTGCTATTTCAGAACAGGGTGGGGCACCGGATGCTGGCCGAAGCCCCTAAAGATGGACACTTGTATCTGTTCGACCTCAATAGCGGCCAGCTGGTGTTCAGAAAACCGGTCACCAACGTAGCGAATGCCGAGGCACCGATGACCGCGCAGGGAACGCGGTTCTGCCCCGGTTCGCAAGGTGGCGCAGAGTGGAATGGCGCGGCGTTCGATCCCGGGAATAATCTCATTTTCACGGGCGAGGTGGATTGGTGCACGACGGTACGCATGGCGCCGGCCGCTGCACTGGCGAGCGTGCCGCCGGGCAAGCCCTATAGCGGCGCGACCGAGGGCTTCGGTCAACAGGATGACCCGAAGAGCTGGAGCGGTTGGTTGACGGCCTCCGATGCCGTTTCCGGGGAACGCAAATGGCAATTCCATGCGCCGTTTCCGCTCATGGGGGGTGTGACGCCGACCAACGGCGGGCTGCTCTTGTTCGGCGACATGGGCGGCACTTTTTATGCGTTCGAAGCGGCCAGCGGCAAGAAATTGTGGTCGGCCGATCTCGGCGGCGCAATCGCCGGCGGGGTGATCACCTACGACAGCGGCCAGGGGCAGAAGATCGCGGTTGCCGCGGGCATGACGTCGCCGATCTGGCCGACGCCAAAGATCAACGGCAAAGTGGTGGTACTAGGGCTTTGAGCCGCGCGGCGGGCAGCCGGATGGTAGTATTTTCGCCCGTATCCATCACCAACGAACGGACATCGTGGCAAAATTCGCCGAGCTGATGATCGAAAAGCGATCCATTGACTACGTGCCGATCGCCGAACGGCACGGCAAGGTGTGGCATCTGTGGCCGGTTTGGTTTTCCGGCGACGCACATCTGGCGACAGTTGCGACCGGTGTGGTCGGGGTTGCGCTCGGCGGTCACCTGCTGTGGATGGCGGTCGCGGTTCTGTCGGGCTGCGCATTCGGCACATTCTTCATGGCGTTTCATTCGACTCAGGGTCCGCAACTCGGACTGCCGCAGATGATCCAATCGCGCCCGCAGTTCGGCTATGTCGGCGCGCTGCTGGTCTGGGGTGTGGCGCTCATTGCCTACATCGGCTTCAACGCCTTCAATCAGATTCTGGCGGCGCAAACCGTGCTGTCGCTGTACGGCGGCGATTCGACCGTGACGATGCTGGTGTTCACGATTCTGTCGGTATCCCTGGCGGTGATCGGCTATGACCTGATCCATCTAGCGCAGCGCTGGGTTGCGTACCTGTTGATCGCTGCGCTCCTGGTGTTCACGGTCGCGGTGCTCGCTCGGGTGCAACTGCCGGCGCAGGAAATCTCCTGGAGGGGCTTTCGAATGGTGCCGTTTCTGGCGCAATTCTTCGCCGCTGCTTCCTATCAGATCGCCTGGTCCATTTACGTCTCGGATTATTCCCGCTACCTGCCGCGCGACGTCGGGGTAGCCGCGTCATTCTGGTGGACCTATCTCGGCGCATTCGTCGGCGGGACTTGGATGATGCTGGTCGGGACGCTGTCCGCGGCGCTGTATCCGACCATGGAAGTGGCCACGGCGCTGCGGACCGTCGCCGACGCCGTGCTGCCGGGTTTCGGCAAGCCGCTGCTGCTCTGCTCGCTGCTCGGGCTCGTGACGATCACCTCGCTCAACTATTACGGTGCGTCATTGACGCTGTTGAGCGTCATGGACTCGATCAAGCCGAGCCGTCCGACGCTCGCCAAGCGTTTGCTGACCTTGCTGGTGTCGACCGTGATCGCCACGCTGCTGGCGCTCGCGTCATCGCAAAACTTCGTGGAAAAATTCAGCGAGTTCCTCGCCGTTCTCTTGTACCTCTTCACGCCCTGGACGGCGATCAACCTCGTGGATTTCTACCTGATACGCAAGGGGCATTACTCCGTGCGCGAGATATTCAATGCGCGCGGCATGTATGGACGATGGAACTGGCGCGGCTTGTGGGCCTATGGCATCGGATTCGTGGCCATGATTCCGTTTTTCAGCACCGAGCACTTCAAGGGTCCCGTGGCCCGGGCGCTCGGCGGCGCGGATATTGCCATGCTGATCGGGCTGCCGGTGTCGGCCCTGGTGTACATCGCCGCGTGCCGCTCGCTCGACGTGGCGGGGGATCGGCGCCAATGTCATGCCGCGGACGTCGGCCTCGACCCCGACGCCGCTGACGTCGCTGACGCCGCTTAAGAGGCGCTGAGAAACGCGTTGATGACGCCGGCCACGCCGCGCGGGTCCTCCCAAAACGGGTTGTGACCCAGGCCGTCGAAGATTTTCACCTCTGCGTGGGGCAAGGCATTGCGCAGGGATTGACGCATGTCTTCCTCCATGATCGGGTCCTTGCTGCCCCAAATGAGCAGCGTGGGCGCTTTGAGGCGGGGCAGGGTGCTCTGCAAGTTCGCGTAGAGATCGTCGGCATTCAAGCCCTGATCGAGAACGGCGAGCCAGACGCGCAAGGGAATGCCGGCGGCATCCTTGCGCTGCCGGCGAATAAAGTCGGGATCCACCGGGGTCGGGGAATCCCACCAGGCGATCATGAACGGCGAGTCCGCTTCGATGGGCTCCTTGAGCTTGCGAATCTCCGCCGCGAAATCGAACCGCGGCGCCTGCTTCGTGGCGCCCGGTGGCGAGCCGCCGGTCGAGGAAATCAGCACCACGCGCGCCGTTCGTTCCGGCCAGTATTCGGCAAACGTTTGCGCGATGATGCTGCCCAGGGAATGCCCGACGATGTCCGCCTGCGCGACGCCGAGTGCGTCGAGCAGCAGCTTGATGTCATACGCAAAGTCGAGCCGGGTGTAGCAACACTCGGGCTTGCTCGATTGCCCGTGTCCGCGGATGTCCACCAATATCAGCCGGTAGCGCTTCGACAAATACGGCAGCATGGGTACCCAATCGCGCGCGTTGTCGGTGTAGCCGTGGATCAACACCACCGCGGGAGCGGACCGCTCGCCCATGTCTACGTATGCCAGGGACACGCCGTTCGGCAGCGCAATCGATTTTTTACTGGCGTCGAAGGCATTGAGATCGATCTTGAGCGGCGGCGGCGGCGGCGGCGCGCTGCGGCGGTGGGCGCTGCGGCGGCGACGCCGGTGGCGCCGGCAACCGGGATCAAGGTCAGGGCTGTGCAGCCAAGGAGCAGCGCGGCGCGAAGCAGCCGGCCGGCATGGGTAGCGAGCAGCCCGCGGGCGGCGGCCTTTCGGGTGCGATGATCATTTTGATTCATATACAAATCTTACGTGAACACCGAAGTGTTGGGTGATGCGCCCGGCGACGTGCTAGTTCTTGAGCCGAAATCCCGTTTTGAACACCCAGGCGACGACGCCCAGGCAGACGATCAGGAACCCTGCGGTCATGCCCATGCTGATGCCGACGCTCACGTCGGCGGTGCCGTAGAAACTCCAGCGGAAACCGCTGATCAGATACACGATCGGATTGAACAGGCTGAAGGTTCGCCACGCCGGCGGCAGCATGTCGATCGAATAGAAAGCGCCGCCGAGGAAGGTGAGGGGGGTGATGACCAGCATGGGAATGAACTGCAATTGCTCGAATCCCTTGGCCATGATGCCGATGATGAATCCGAACAGGCTGAATGTGAACGCGGTCAGCAACAGGAAGGCGATCATCCACGCCGGATGCAGGATTTTGATCGGCACGAACAGGGATGCCGTCAACAGAATGGTCGCGCCGAGCACCAACGATTTAGTCGCCGCCGCACCCACGTAGGCAATGACGATCTCCACGTAGGACACGGGTGCCGACAGCAGTTCGTAAATCGTGCCGGTGAATTTCGGGAAGTAGATGCCGAATGAGGCATTGGACAGGCTCTCGGTGAACAGCGCCAGCATGATCAAGCCGGGAACGATGAATGCTCCGTAGCTGACGCCGCCGGGCGTGGACAGGCGCGAGCCGATCGCCGCGCCGAACACCACGAAGTACAAGGATGTGGTGAGAACGGGAGTCAGCAGGCTCTGCACCAGCGTGCGCAGCGAGCGTGCGATTTCGAACTTATAGATCGCCCAGACGCCGTGGCGGTTGAATACGAAACGTGCCCGCGGCTGAGTCATGAGCGCGGGCTCACCAGCTCGACGAAAATGTCCTCGAGCGAGCTTTGGTGCGTTTGCAGGTCCTTGATCACGATCGACAGCTCGCTCATCCGCTTGAGCAACGAGGAAATATCGATGCTGTTGGCACCATCGACGGTGTACAGCAGGTCATGACCATCGGCCTTGAGCTCGAGACCCCACGAAGCGAGTTCGGGCGGGATACGCCGCAGCGGCTCCTGCAGGTGCAAGGTCAGCTGCTTCTTGCCGAGCTTCTTCATCAGCTGCTGCTTTTCCTCGACCAGGATCAGAGCGCCCTTGTTGATCACGCCAATTCTGTCGGCCATCTCTTCGGCTTCCTCGATGTAGTGCGTGGTCAGGATGATGGTCACTCCCTTGTCACGCAGGCCCCGCACCAAGGCCCACATGTCGCGGCGCAGCTCCACGTCCACGCCCGCGGTCGGCTCATCGAGGAACAATATTTCCGGCTCGTGGGACAGCGCCTTGGCGATCATCACGCGCCGCTTCATGCCGCCGGACAGCGTCATGATCTTGCTGTTGCGCTTGTCCGAGAGCGACAAGTCGCGCAACAGTCCTTCGATGAAGCCGGGATTGGGCGCCCGGCCGAATAGGCCGCGGCTGAAGCACACGGTCGCCCACACCGTTTCGAACGCGTCGGTGCTGAGTTCCTGCGGCACCAAGCCGATGATGGTCCGCGCCGCCCGATACTCGCGCACGATGTCGTGGCCGTCGGCGAGCACGGTGCCGCCGCTCGCGGTGACGATGCCGCAGATGATGTTGATCAACGTGGTCTTGCCGGCGCCGTTCGGGCCGAGCAGGGCAAAAATTTCGCCCTTGTCGATCTCCAGATTGATGGGCTGCAGGGCCTGCAGGCCCGAAGCATAGGACTTGACCACGTTTTGGATCGAGATGACCGGCTTCATGGTGAGCGAGCGCAGACGAGGCGGTCTTCAGGCATTGGTGACGCGTTTGACCACGGCTCGAGTGAAATCGGCCGTGGTGCCGTGGCCGCCGAGGTCGCCCGTTCTTACCTTGTCGAGATTGAGCGTTTGTTCGATGGCGGTACGCAGGCGCGCGGCCATGTGCGGCAGGTGGCAATGTTCCAGCATCATCGCCGCGGCGAGCATCAGCGCGATCGGATTCGCCACCCCCTTGCCGGCGATGTCGGGAGCGGAGCCATGCACGGCCTCGAATATCGCCGCGTTGGCGCCGATGTTGGCGCCGGGCGTCATGCCGAGGCCGCCCACCAGGCCCGCGACCAGGTCGGACAGGATGTCGCCGAACAGATTCGTGGTCACCAGCACGTCGAATTGCCACGGATTGAGCACCAGCTTCATGGCGCAGGCGTCGATGATGACGCTGTCCAAGACGAAGCGGCCCTTGAACTTGCGCTCGTACAGCTCCAGGCCGGTCTCCAAAAAAATCCCGGTCAGGGCCTTCATGATGTTGGCCTTGTGCACGATCGTGACTTTCTTGCGACCGGTCGCCACCGCGTGCTCGAAGGCGAATTCCAACAAGCGGCGGCTGCCCTGGCGCGTGTTGACCCCGGTCGCCATGGCGACCGCGTGCGGGTCATCGTCGATTTGGATGTAATGCTCGTGACCGATGTACAGGCCTTCCAGGTTCTCGCGCACGACCACCAGATCGATCTTGTCGAAGCGGCCGCCGGGGACCAAGGTGCGCGCGGGGCGCAGGTTCGCATAGAGCTTGAACTCCTCCCTCAGGCGCACGTTCGAGGAGCGGTACCCGCCGCCTGACGGCGTTTCGAGCGGGCCCTTCAAGGCGAGGCGGGTTCGTTTGATGCTCTCTATAGTCTTGGGCGGAAGGGGATCACCCGCCATTTTGAAGCCCTCCAGTCCCGCAATCTGCGTGTCCCATTCGAACGGCGCACCGAGCGCCTTGAGGACCGCCACGGTGGAGTCAACGATTTCAGGACCGATTCCGTCGCCGGGAATCAGTGTGGCCGGAATTGTTTGTGGCATCAGCTTTGAGCTCTCGAGCGTGAATCGAGCGATTAGGATACTCGAAGTGGGTACCGTTAGACTGCGCGCTGTTGCGGAGGATTGCGAATGACCAGCGAGGAGATCATTGCGGCGACACATCGGTGGTTGGAAAGGTCCGTCATCGGCCTCAACCTGTGTCCCTTCGCCGAGGGGGTCTATCGTGGCGGCCGGGTACGCATGCGGGTCAGCGACTGCCGATCGGCATCCGGATTGCTGGCGGAACTTCGCTCGGAGTTGACCGGGCTGCAGGCCGCCGACCCGGGGCAGTGCGAGACGACGCTCTTGATCCATCCCTGGGTACTGGCGGATTTCGTCGAGTACAACGATTTCCTGGAAGTTTGCGAGGCCGCGATCGTCGAGCTGGGGCTGGAAGGGGAATTGCAGGTGGCAAGCTTTCATCCGCGGTACCAGTTCGAGGGGACTGAATCCGAGGACATCGAAAATTACACGAATCGCTCTCCTTATCCCATGCTGCATTTGCTGCGCGAAGCCAGTATCGAACGCGCCATCGCCGCCGTGCCGGACATCGACGAAGTCTACCGCAGAAACATTCGCACGCTGCGCGGGCTCGGGCACGAGGGCTGGCAGCGATTATGGCGCGACTAGCGTCTTCTGCATCGGGATGAATTCGATGGTCTCGCCCGCTCCAACGTCGAAACGCACGATGTCGGCGCCGACGTAGCCGCGTGCGGAATAGAGCCTGACGCCGGGGAGCGTCGCCATGAGTTCCACCCGGGAAAATCCGTGCGCGCGCGCCTCCTGTTCGCAGCGTTCGAGCAACCGCGAGCCGATCCCGCGGCGGGCGTTGTCCGGATCGACGAAGAAGGCGCGGATCTTGGCCGCCTGGGTTCGTGGATCGAGGCTCGAAGAATCGCGCCCGCTGCGCGCATCGCTGCCGAACAGGGTCGATCGGTAACTCCAGCCGCCGCATCCGAGCAGTCGTCCGTCTTCTTCGGCCACGAAATAGGTCTGATCGGCCAACAGCTGGGTATCGACGCCGAAAGCGCCGCGCAGGGCGCCTTCGACTTGCGCGGGCCGGTAGTCCGCGGCGCTCAAGCCGCGCGCGGAGCGGGCGATCAGCTCTTCGATCTGCGGGACGTCGTCGAGGGTGGCCTTGCGCAGGAAGATCGCCATCGTTACTTCTCCGGGCGGGCCGCCGAGCGCAGCATGGCGAATGCCGTGTAAGTAATGACGGCAATGACCAGCCAGCGAAGCCAGATCAACGGCAACGATTTGACGATGTACGCGGCAATGAACACACCGACGACTCCGCCGAAAGCCAGCCCGAGGGACGGGCCCCACGCGAATTTACCCGTTTGAAAAAAACGCAGACTCGCCACCGGCTGCAGCAGCGCGCAGGCACCCATCATGATGGGGAAGGCGGCGAGCGGATGCATGCCGAGCAGCGCCAGGGTTACCATGCATGGGGCGTACAGTCCGATGCCGGCGCTCATGAGAGCGCCCAGCACGAAATTAATCCCCACGGCCAGCCCGAACTTCCATCCGGCAAGGCTCATCGCCGTGCCGCCGCCCGGAAACGCACCCAAATTTTTCGCAGTGAAGGCGATGCCGGCGATGATCAAGGCAACGCCCATCGTGATTTGGATCGCGCGGCGCGGCAGCCGCGCTACGACGCCGGCACCGAGCCATGCGCCGACGGCTGCGCTGCAAACCATGGCCACCAGCAACAGCGGGTCGACCACTATGGCGGTCACGAAAATGAGCGTTTCGGCGATGGCGGCCGGCGTATGGCCCACGTTCAGCGTGCCGGGAATCAATTCATCCGGCACGATGCGACGCAATTTGTAGATCGCCGTGGTCGGCGCAAATGACCCGATTCCGAGGGTGTCGAAGAAATCCGTGACGAAGCCGATGAGAAGTTCGACGGGCGTCGGCCACCGCACCGTCGTGCTGCGCCGCGCAGCGCGTAGCGCACCAAAAACGAAAGCCACCCCGGTGAGGCCGAGGGCCACAAAAAAGGCAACTTGAGCGGCATTCATGCGCGCAATATACCTGCTGGCGGTGGAGAAATACCGCGCAACGCGTAACAGTATTCAGTTTGCGGCGCTTCACGTACACTGGATCGCAAGAAGATGACCAGCTTCAGAAAATCTATTTGCATGAGCAATGGTCGCAACCAAGGTGCGAAGTGATGCCCAATGAAATGACACCGATTATCAATCCGGCGATGGCGCGCGCGGGTCGCGCGTGGCTTGCGGCTGCGGCAATCGCCGCCGGCGCGTCGACCGCGGCAACCGCCAACGCGGCAGCGGCCAACGCGGGGGCGGAATTCCCCAATCCACTGCCGGCCGAGGCCATTCCAAAAGTCGAGACGCTGCCCGTGAAGTATCCGACGACCTGGAGTTTCCTCAATTACGCCGGCGATCGCATCGAGCTGCGCAACGTCGGCAGCGACAGCCGCGAAGTCAAGGGTCAATTGCAGGCGCATGACTCGGCGACGCTTCTGGTTCCCGACAAGCGTCCGGAATTGTACGTGGCGGACACCGTGTGGTCGCGCGGTTCGCGCGGCACGCGCACGGATTTCATCACCGTATACGACACCCACACCCTGAATCCGATCGGCGAGATCGTGCTGCCGGGCGCCAAGCGCGCGCTGATCACCGCCATGGAAGGGCTGATCGCATTCACCGATGAGCAACGCATGGCGCTGGTGTTCAACTTCACACCCGCATCATCCGTCACCGTCGTCGATCTGCTGAAGCGCCAGGTGTTGGGCGAGGTCGAAATTCCGGGCTGTTCGCTCGTGTACCCGTCGGGCACACGGGGATTTTCGACCCTTTGCGCAAGCGGCACGCTGCTCAACGTGCGGCTCGACGCGAATGGCGCCGTGGCCGGCCGCAGCGAATCCAAGGCCTTCAACCCCCTCGATACCGATCCCCTCTTTACCGCGTCGACCCTGGTGGGCGGCGTGCGCTACTTTCCAAGCCTGCACGGCCGCGTTCAGCCCATCGATATGCGCGCGGACGACGTCAAGGTATTGCCGGATTGGCCCTTGTTGGCCGCCGGCGACCAAGCAGGCGAATGGCGGCCGAGCGGTTGGCAGGTTGTGGCCGGCGATGAACAAAAGCTTCTGTACGTGCTGATGCAGCCGCAAGCCCACGAAGGCACCCACAAGGATCCGGCGACCGAGGTATGGGTGTACAACACGGCGACGAAGAGCCGCGTCAAACGCCTGCGGCTCGTGCGGCCCGGGTCCTCGATCTCATTGACTCACGGCGCCGAGCAGCTGTTGCTGGTGCAGGCAGGCGAGCGGCTCGACGTGTATGAGCTGGGCGGCGCGCTGGTGCGCAGTTTGGATTTGCCGGGTTTGCATACCCGGATGCTCATCGAGCCTGTGCGGTAATGGCTGCCGCCGCGTCGAATCTCGGCGTCGCGCAGTGGCTGATCGTCCAGCTGGCGGCGTTTCTGGCGGCGTTGCTTTGGGCGTCGGGCCTGCATAAATTGATTCGCCGCGACCGGGCGCGGGCCGCGGTCCATGAATTCGCCGGGGTGCCGCGCCGGCTTGCACCGTCCGTTGTCGCGGCGGTTGCGACGAGCGAGATACTGGCCGGCACGCTGCTGTGGATGCCCGCGTCGCGGGCGGCGGGCGGCGCGCTTGCGGTGCTGGTCTGGAGCGGCTATCTGTGGCTGATCCTGCGCGCGATTGCGCAGGGCAGACGCGATGCGGATTGCGGATGCAGCTTCGGTGCCGGGCAGCGCCCGCTGGGGGCGTACCACGTGGCCCGGAATGCGGGTTTGACCGGCGCGGCTTTGTTGGTGGCGGCCTGTGCGGCGAGCGCGGCGGGTCCGGTCATCGCTTCGCAGATTCTGGCGGCCCTGGCCCTGCTTGCGCTGTACGGCGCATTCGATGAAGTCATGTCCCTGACCGCGCCACGCGCCGGAGCATTGCTATGAGTGCCGGAGCATTGTCATGAGTTTCCTGGTGGCCTCGCAAATCGTGCTGTGGATCGGGCTGCTCACCCTCGGCGTGGTGTGCATGGCGCTCGCGCGTCAGATCGGCGTACTGCACCAGCGCATCGCGCCGGCAGGCGCACTGTCGCTGCGTCAGCCATTGAAGCTCGGAGATCTCACGCCTGAGATGGTACTGCCGAGCCTGGACGGATCGCCGGTAGCGATCGGCGGCGTACGCGGCGGCCGCAGTCAATTGCTGTTGTTCCTGTCGCCGGCTTGCGCGATATGCGAGAACCTCCTGCCCGCCCTGCGTTCGGCCCAGGGCGCCGAGCGGCGCTGGCTGGACATCGTATTGGCCAGCGACGGCGAACTCGATCCGCACGAGGCATTCGTGCGCGACAAGGGGCTGACCAAATTTCCCTACGTGGTGTCGGAGCAATTGGGGCGCAGCTACGGCGTCGCCAAACTGCCGTACGCGGTATTGATCGACGAAGCCGGAAAATTGGCGTCGAGCGGACTGGTCAATACACGCGAGCATTTGGAGAGTCTCTTCATTGCCAAGGAAACCGGCGTCAGCAGCATTCAGCAATTCCTCAGTCAAGAACCGAGGCGTGCATCTTCGGGAGAATAAGAGTGGCTCAATTCGATCAATTGACGGAAAAAGTATTGCGCGGCTTTGCGAGCCGCACCTCGCGCCGCAGCGTGTTCAGCGTGCTCGGCGGCTTGCTGGCCGGCGCGGCCACGCTGCCTTTGCTGCCGGTGGCGCGCGCGGCGGAGGGGGAACAAAATTCCGCCGACGCCAATTCCGGGCAGACCGCGCCGCAAAGCAGCGGCAACCCGCAGGATCCCGGCGATCCGACCAAGTGCGATTACTGGCGCTATTGCGCCATCGACGGCTCGCTGTGCGCTTGCTATGGCGGCAGCGTCAATTCGTGTCCGCCCGGCACGGAAATGTCGCCGATCACGTGGATCGGCACCTGCCGCAATCCGGCGGACCGGCGCAATTACATCATCTCTTACAACGATTGCTGCGGAGGCGTCGCGTGGGGACGATGCGCGTGCCAGAACAACCAGGGAGATCGGCCCGTCGTGCGGCCGCAGAACAACAACGAGGTCACCTGGTGCTTCGGCACCAAGAGCCAGTCCTATACGTGCTCGACCGCCGTCATTCTGGGTGTGGCTATTGACCAGAAATAGCGCCATCGCGGTCGGCAGCGCGGCGCCGCGCACTTCTGCGCTGGTCGCCATCGCGCTCGGCATCGGCGCGGCGTGCCAAGCCGCAGAGCCGACCGCCGCCCCTGCGGCCGATGGCGCGGCAGGCGCCGCCGTGTTCGCCAATCGCTGCGCCGTGTGTCACGGCGCGCAGGCCGCGGGGATACCCGGCAGCTTTCCGTCATTGCACGAACAAGTCGTGGCCTTTGCGAAAGTGCCGCAGGGACGCGACTACCTCGTGATGGTCGTCACCACCGGGCTCATGGGCACCCTCAAGGTGGGCGGTGTCACGTACAACGGCGTCATGCCTGCGCAATCGGGATTGAGCGAGGCTGAAATCGCCTCCGCGCTGAGTTACCTGGCAAGCGGTCTCGGTTCGGACGCTTCGGGCACCGCGGCGTTGTCGGCCGCCGACGTGATCGAGGCGCGCGCGCGCCATCCCGATGGAACGCCGCAGAGCACGCGGGCGCTGCGCCCGGCCGCGGATCCATGATCGCAGCAGCGCGGTTGACTCCACCGGCGGCGGTACTGTTGGCCGCAGCTTGGCTATCAATGCTAGGGTCGACCGCATCCGATGCGGCGGACGCTGCGCCCATGGGCGTTGGCGCGCCGGCGGTCGTCGACGTACCGGTGGGCGTCGACAATGCGCAGCGGGCCTGGCAACACTGGACGCTCAACTGTCAGGGTTGCCATCGACCCGATGGCACGGGCTCAGCGGGAACGGCGCCGAGCCTGGCGGGCACCGTGGCCCGGTTCCTATCGGTGCCGGGAGGCCGTGAGTATCTCGGCCGGGTCCCCGGCGTTGCTACCTCACCGCTGTCGAACGCGGATTTGTCCGAAGTAATGAATTGGATGCTGTGGCGCTTCGACAAAGAGCACCTGCCGGCGAATTTTCATCCGTACACGGCGGCTGAGATCGGACAGTTGCGCGCGGCGCCGCTGCGGCTCGAAGCATCGCAGATGCGGGCGGAGCTGTTGAACAGAGCGGAGCAGTCCGGGGCGCCGTGACAGCGACCGATCTGCGCGACGATGTGGTTCTCACGACCTGCCCGCGTGATTGCTACGACACCTGCGGAATCTTGGTTCAGCGGCGCGACGGTCGCGTCACCGCCGTGCGGGGAAATCCGGCGCACGCCGTCAGCCGCGGTACCTTGTGCGGGAAGTGCTCCACGGCTTACAACCGGGAGTGGCGCGATCCGAAGGTGCGGTTGACCCAACCGCTGCGCCGCATGGGTGCCAAGGGTGAGGGACGCTTCGAGCCCGTATCCTGGGATGTCGCAGTGACCGAAATCGCGCAGCGGCTGCAACACATCATCGCCGCCCACGGCGCGCGCACGATTTTCAACGCGCACTACACCGGAACCATCTCACTGCTCGCCGGAATCGCGCCGCAGCGGTTCTTCAATCGGCTGGGCGCTACCGAGGTCACGCCGGACACGATTTGCAATATGGCGGGGCACGTCGCCCTGCGCTACATGTACGGTACGTCGGTCGAGGGATTCGATCCGCGTACAGCCAAGGACGCGGCGTGCATCCTAGTGTGGGGCGCGAATCCGCACGCCTCGGCGCCGCATGCACATGAGAACTGGCTGCCCGAGGCGCGGGGCAAGGTGGTGGTAATTGACCCGATTCGCACGCCAACGGCGGCGCAGGCGGATATTCATCTGCAGCCCTTCCCCGGCAGCGACGCGGCCCTGGCCTTCGCGCTGCTGCATGTCATTCGACGCGAGGGGCTGATCGACTCGGCGTTCATCGCCGCGCATGTGCACGGGTGGGAAGAGCTCGAACCGCTGCTCGGCGCCTGCGATCCGGCATGGGGAGCCGCCGTCACCGGAGTGCCCGCCGCGTTGATCGAGGATGTCGCCGTGCTCTATGCCCGCGGTCCTTCGCTGTTGTGGCTCGGCCAGGGCCTGCAACGGCAGACCACCGGCGGCAACGTGATGCGCACCTGCGCCTTGCTGCCGGCGGTCACGGGCAATTTGTGCAAGCCCGGAGCGGGCTTCCTGTATCTGAACTGGAGCCTGCAGCAACGCCGCATGGATGAGGAGTACCTGGCAGGCGCCCACTTGAGCGCAGCCGGCGCTGCGCCCGGCATCAGCCATATGGATTTCGCGGCAGCGCTGGAAGACCCGGCGCGTTCGCGCGCGCTCTTTGTGTGGAACATGAATCCGCTGGCATCGTGCCCGCAGCAGGCGCGCCTGCGCCGCGCGCTGCAGCGCGAGGACCTGTTGACGATCGTGCTGGATTTGTTTGCGACCGATACCACGTCGATGGCGGATTACGTGCTGCCGGCGGCGAGCTTTCTGGAGTTCGATGATCTGATCGCATCGTACTTTCAACTGACTCTGTCGGCGCAGGTCAAGGCGATGGAGCCGCTGGGCAGCGCCTTGCCGAATCAGGAAATCTTCCGGCGTCTGGCGCGCGCCATGCACTACTCGGAGCCCGAACTTCAGGAGAGCGACGCCGCGATCCTCGCGAACCTCATGGATCGCAGCGGGCTGGGCTTAAGCTTTGCGTCGCTGGCGGAGCGCGGATCGATTTGGGTCCCGGAGGAGCCCGCGGTGCAATTCGCCGACGGCGTATTTGCGACGCCGAGCGGGCGCATCGAGATCGCCAGTGCGCACGCCGCGGCGGACGGCCATCCGCGGCTGCCGCAGCCCTGGAGCGATGTTCGTCCGACCGCGGGTCATTTGCGCTTGCTCTCGCCGGCGCATGCATGGCTGCTCAATACCAGCTTCGGCAACGTGCGGCAGATCGACCACCGCATCGGCGCAGCGACGATCGCCTTACACCCGGCGGACGCGGCGGAACGGCGCCTGGCGCAGGGACAGTCCGCTCTAGTGCACAACAGCAGCGGCAGTCTTCGGCTGCAGGTCGTCATTTCGGACGAGGTCCCGCGCGGCGTGGGCCTGACGCACAAGGGCCGATGGCTGGGCACGGACGCGGCAAGCGCCAATGTCAATGTGCTGAACCCGGGAGAGAAAAGCGACATGGGCGAGAGTACCGCGGTGCATAGCGTCGAGGTGTTGGTGTCGGCCATATGACGGTGGATGCTGCGGCTGTGGGCGGGAGCGGTGTGAGCCCCGTCAAACTGAAGCGCTCGCTGCGCTACTGGGATCTCGTTCTCTATGGCCTGGCCTACATCGCGCCCTTCGCCCCCTTGAGCACGCTGGGTTTCGTGTGGAACGAATCGAACGGCTTG
This sequence comes from uncultured Gammaproteobacteria bacterium, assembly GCA_963818075.1. Taxonomy (GTDB): domain Bacteria; phylum Pseudomonadota; class Gammaproteobacteria; order Steroidobacterales; family Steroidobacteraceae; genus Bog-1198. The sequence goes on from CAWFQX010000005.1 coordinate 106,437, forward strand.
ATCGTGCTCGCCTACGTGCTGGGCGCCGTGTGCATGTATTTCACGGCACAGAGCTACGCCACCATGACCGAAACCCTGCCCACGGCGGGATCGGTGTACGGGTTCGCGCGCCATTCCTTGGGCGCCTTCCCCGGGTTCGTTGCCGGCTGGATGATATTGCTCGACTACCTCTTGATTCCGGCGTTCGTCTACGTGCTGATCGCAGTGGCCCTGGAGACGTTGCTGCCGGGCTTCGATCGGGGCGTGTGGATCGTCCTGCTCGTGGCGATGACCACCGCCGTCAACTGGTTCGGCATCACGGTCACCTCGCGCGCGAATTTCGTCTCGGTCGCGCTGCAGGTCATCATTCTCGGCGGGTTTCTGATCTTGGGCGTGGTGGCGCTGTATGCGGGCAAGGGCAATGGCGGCTTGACGCTCAAGCCATTGTTCGACGCCGCAACCTTCAATGCCGGGAAGATCTTCAGCGCAACCTCGATTTGCATCATGTCCTTTCTTGGCTTCGATGCCGTGTCGACGCTGGCCGAAGAGGTCGAGGGCGGCGACCGGCGGGTCGTCGGCCGCGCGATCATCGCGGTGCTGGTGCTGTCCGCGGTTTTTTTCGTGGCCGTGACGTGGGTGCTCGGCAACCTACTGCCGGGAATCGCAATCAAGGATCAAGCGGCCGCCGTGTATGAATTGGCGGCGTGGGCCACCGGGCCCTGGACCGCGGTGGTACTGGCCTGGGCGTACGCCGGCATCGTCGGCTTGTCGAATGCGCTGCCGATGCAGGTCGGCGTGGCGCGGGTCGTTTTCGCCATGGGGCGCGATCGGCAGCTGCCGCGGGTCCTGGCGCGAGTGCACCCGCGCTACCACACGCCTTACGTGGGCATGTTGGTGACGGCCGCCTTGTCGCTCGCCGTGGCGCTGTACATGAAGAACCAGCTGGATGATCTGGCGTCGATCGTGAATTTCGGCGCCTTGAGCGGATTTTTGTTCCTGCACATTTCGGTGCTGGCGTATTTCGGAGTGCAGCGCCGTTCGGCGGCGTGGATCAGACATTGGCTGGTGCCGGTCTGCGGGATCGTCGTGGTGCTTGCGGTGTTCTCCGGCATGAGCGCGCTCGCCGTCAAAGTGGGCTCTGCGTGGTTGTTGGTCGGCTTGGTGTACGGCCTGGTGCTGAAGTCAAAGCACCGCGAGGAGCTGCACGTTTCGTTGTAGCGCCGCGGCAGCGCGATGCACCGTCAGCGGCGCTGCACCCTTAGTGGTGCTGCACGTCAGCGGCGCTGCGGAACCTTGCCGGTCAAGGCAGCGGCCGCGTCGATCGCCGCTGCCTGATGGGGCAGCAGTTCCTGGCCTCCCATCTGCATCAATTCCTCGAGATATGGATCCACGACGGGAGTTCTGATGCCGGCGAATTCCTCGATGACCGCCAAGCCGCAGAACGGCACGTAGGCATTGGAGTAGCCGCCCTCATGCGTGGCCACGAGGCGGCCGCTGCACAACGAATCGGCTGCACCGACCATGCGGGCGGCCATCGCACGGTAGGTCTCGCTGGTGCACAGCATACGGCCGAGGGGATCCATGGCACTGGCATCGAGTCCCGATGCGACCACGATCAAGTCCGGTCGAAAGCGCTGCAGCGCCGGCAGCACCACGCGGTCGAAGGCGGCGAGATAGGCCCCGTGCCCGGAACCGGGCGGCAGGGGAATGTTGATGTTGGTGCCGGCGGCGGGACCCGTTCCGTTGACGCTGAGCTGACCGGCGTCGATGGGATAGCAGCGGTCCTGATGGATCGACACGGTGAGCACGGACGGATCCGCGAGAAAGGCGCCCTCGGTGCCGTTGCCATGATGCACGTCCCAGTCGACCACCGCGATGCGCTCGACGGCGTGTGCACGCTGCGCATGACGGACCAAGAGGACGGCGTTGCCGAACACGCAGTAGCCGCGCCCTTGATCGGCCTCCGCATGATGACCGGGCGGCCGCACCAACGCATAGGCGTTGCGGATGCGTCCCGCCAGCACCGCGTCCGTGGCTGCGATGCACCCGCCGGCGGCGAGCACCGCGATTTCATAACTGCCGGCGCCGATGCTGGCGCTTTCGCCGACCGCGCCGCCGCCCGCCGCCGACACTTGGCGCACGGCGTCGATATAGCGTTCGGTGTGAAAATAGCGCAGCTCGTCATGGGTGGCGGGGCGCGGCGCGATTCGTCCGAGTTGGTCGGCGAGTCCGCTGACTTCCAGCAATGCCAGCAAGCGGCGCTTGGATTCGGGACTCTCCGGGTGCCGATCCGGCTGCACGAAGGGGCTGGAATTGGCGAAGCCGGCGCCGCTGCCGGGGTCGTGCCAAAAGTAACGCTCATGAGCGACCAGACCGGTTTGCAGCATGGCGTATGTCTCGAGCGCGGTCAGGGCGCTGCCGGCCGCGCGTAAACCTGCTTGCCGCGAAACCAGGTTTGCATGACCCGCGTTTGGGCGATGTCGTCGGCATGGCCGTCGGCGGCTAAGCGCACGATGTCGCGGTCGAGGACGATGAAATCGGCCGACTTGCCCACCTCGAGCGATCCGGCGTCCTTGTCGATGCCGAGCATGCGGGCGCCGTTGATGGTGTAGGCGGCGATCGCCTCGTCGACGTTGAGGTCCTGACTGGGGTTGAGCGCTTGGCCGCCCGGATTGCGCCGGGTGATGGCGTGGGCGATGTTGACGAACGGCCGCGGGTCGCGCGTTTCCACCGGAGCGTCGGATCCCGCGGCGGTGATGCCGCCGGCGTCTTGCACCGCGCGCACCGGGTAGGCGTTCACTTCATAGAAGCTGCCGGGCGCGTGCAACTCCGGGTAGCCGTTGCCATGAATTTTCTCGACAAAGGGAATCACGGTCATTTCATAGCCTGCGTCGACATTCATCCACGCGAAGGTCCAGGCGACGTACAGATGATCGCGGCCGACGCGCGCCACGTCCTCGGGTGTCGATAACTCGATATGCGCCAAGCTGTCGTGGGTGGCGCTGTTGCCGTCCGCCTTGCGCGCGGCCTCTATCGCATCGAGAGCCGTGCGCAGCGCCCGGTCGCCGATCACATGAATGTGCATGTTGAATCCCGCCAGGTGGAATCGACGCACGAATTCGAGGATCACCTCGCGTTTGTGCTGCAGCTGGCCATTCGACACGGTGCACTGCGCCGGATGGTAGCCGTGCTGCTCGAGGAATTTTGCAGCCACCGCCGGATCGTCATACTTTGCCGCGTCGGCGCGCGCGCGGACGCACAGCGCCGAGCCCGTATCGACATAGCCGGTGACGCTCGCCAGCCCTTTGTCGTCCGTCACGAAGATCGGCTGGAGGTAATCCTTGAGCGATGCGCCGTTCGGCAAGGTGGGCGGGACCGCGTAGGGATTGCCTTCAATCACTCCGTCCGCGAAGAGCTTGATGAAATCGGCGCGAATCAGGGGATGGGAGGCATACTTGGCGCGCAGAGCGACGGCTTGGGACACCATGGCGTCATAGTCGACGTTGCCGTCCGCGGTATGGAATTGCGCGGGGTCGTAGAATTGGGCGAGGCTGGCCCGGAGCGTCAACTGGCCGCGCTGCGCCAGGGTGTCGAACACGGCGGCGGTGTCGGGCGCCGTCATGGCGTCGAGAATGGCCGTGATGCCGACGCTGTTCAGCCGCTCCGGCACGCGCTGCGGCGCTTTCATGACGTCGGCCAGGTCGGTGTTGAGCATGCTGTTCGGGTTGATCAAATAGCGGGCATCCTCATTGGCCGCGCCGTTGGGTTCGCCGCGCGCATCGACGCCGACCAATTTCTTGTATGCGGCGAAATCCGTCTCGAGGCTGGCCTTCGACAGGCCAATCGTGCGGCCGGCCGCGTTCTTGGCCGACGCCAGGCTCACGCTATTGAACGCGCCGTGGTGGCCGTCATTGCCGAGCAGCTGAACCTGCTGGCCCGCGGAAGCCTTGTCGAGCGCCGCACGCAGCGTCGGGTACTCGGCGTCGGGCTGATTGCCGGTGGTGTAATTCCATTGGTGCACGATGAGCCGCCCGCCCGGGGGAGTCTTGTAGCGAACGATGCATTGGCGCACCACGGCCGAAAGCTCGCGAAGGGTGACCGGCTTGCTCTCGAGGTCACAGAAATCCAGATCCACGATGTCGAGGGGATGAATGTGCGAATCGACCAGACCCGGCAACACTCGCGCACCGGCCAAATGAAGCACGCGCGATGAGCGCTGGATCCAGCGGGCGGCCTCCTGGTTGGTTCCGATGAACACGATCCGGTCGGCGCGGACCGCCATCGCCTGTGCCGCCGGCAGCTTGGCCCCGCGGTAGATTTGCGCGTCGGTGATCACCAATTCCGCCGCCCCGGTGGATGGCTGCTCCTCGAGAGTGCGGCCGACCGCCGGCGGCGCAGGCAGCACCCCGCACAGGGCGGCCATGAGGGGCATCGCGCTCGCAGCGGACGCACGAACAGATCTTCGAATCGAATGGCGGTGGTGCACGGTCGGTCTCGTCAGTGGGTCGTTTTAGGCGCTTGCACGGGCGCGCGATTGCGCGAATCGCGGCCGTAATAGTCAGGATAGTCGGCGCCGAGTCCCTTGAAGCGGCGGTGCACCCAAAGGTACTGTTCGGGCACGCGGCGTATCTGCGCCTCCAACAGTCTATTGAACCGCTCGGCGTCGCAGATCGAGTCGGCGCCCGGGAAATCTTCGAGCGCCGGCCCGATGACGACGCGGTACCCGGCGTTGCCCGGCAGCCGCTCGGGAAAGTAGGTCAATACGGCGGCGCCGGAAATGCGCGCCAGACGCGATGTGGCGGTGGTGGTGGCGGCCGGGATCCCGAAAAAATGCACCATCGCGGCGCCCTTGTTGCGGTAGCTCTGATCCGGCGCGTACCACACCGCCTCATTCTTCTTGAGGGCGCGGATCATGGTGCGTATGTCGTCGTGTGCAATCGGCTTACCGTGGCGCGAGAAGCTGGTGAACATGATGTGCGACAGCAGGGCATTTTTCGTCGGGCGATACACCACGTTGAGCGGCACGACCGTCCCCAGGATGCGGGTGGCGATTTCGATGGTGGTGAAGTGGCCGCCGATCATGATGGCGCCGCGGCCCTTGGCGAGCGCCGCATGCAAATTCTCGAGGCCCTGGACCTCGGCGAGCTGGTGCACGCGCCGATCGCTGCTCCACCAGGTATCGGCCGTTTCGCACAGCGCCATCCCGAGGCTTTCACAGTGCCGGTCGAGCAATTCGTCGCGCCCCTGCGGCGACAGGGCCGGCATGCACAGCTCGATGTTGCGCCGGGCGATGCGCACGTAGGCGAGAGGCAGGCGCCGGATGAGCCGTCCGAGCGCCGAGCCGACGCGCCGCTGCACGGGAAACGGCAGCAGCTCCATGGCTCGCATCACGCTCAGCCCCGCCCACGTCGCCCAGTATCGGGGCAATAGCAGCTCTAGCCGCATACCCCTCCGCTCGACGCAGCCCTTGGGCCCGCATAGCATTTCGCGAATGTATTCATGGCTTCAGCGTTTAAAGTCCCTGCGACACGGCTTTTGGTACGGTGTGTCCGAGCGCATCCGCTGGTCGCGCGGCGCCTTTGAGGAGACACCTGCCGGCGAACTTTGCATCGTAGACCGCGAGCAGGGCGCAAGAATAGCCGCGTTACGCGACCGTTACCAGGTGCAGTACGAGAGCCGCTTGAGCGCCGCGACCAGCCTCAACAATTACGAGTATTTGGACATCCTGGATCGCGGCTGGAGCGAATCCCAAGTGCCCCGACCGAGCGGGGGCGTGCTCTGCGATATCGGCTGCGCCAGTTTCTGGTACGCCGCGACCCTGCAGGCCTTTTTTCACCCGGACCGAATGGTGGGCGTGGAAGTGGAAGGTCACCGGCTGTTTCGCGACGGGCGCGCGCGCGTCGACTATGCCGCCGGCTATTTGCGCCGTCTGCCGGATGCGCATTTCGTGGTCGCGGATTATCGCGCCTATCACGAACCAGCCGACCTCATTACCGCATGGTTTCCGTTTGTGACTGCTGCCGCCTTGCTGGCGTGGCGCCTGCCGCTCCGGCTGCTGGCGCCGGAGCGATTGGTTCGGCAGATTCACCGGAATCTGCGGCCACGGGGGGTCTTTTTCATGGTCAACCACGGGCGGCAGGAGGCGGAATTGGCGGAGCACTTGTGCGCCGCAGCAGGCCTCGTGTTCATGGCGCGCGCCGCCACCCCGGGGGTGTTAGCTAAGCATCGGTCGATGCCGCCCGCGCTGTCCTGGTGGACGCGTCCATAACCCTAAAAATATTCGTATTTATCAGCAAATTGCTGTAGCATCTGCGCCGGTTCGTGATTTCTACTTGGTCCGTTTCTGGTCACCGCGCCGCTCTGGCGTCTCCTTGACCACAACCCACAAAGCAGGTTTCTTCGATCCAGGTGGCAGGCACTGAAGCACATTGCATAGCAGTAAGCTCGCGTGACCGGCCGATAGCTTCTTTTGTAGTAGGTATTCTTCACATGACGAAAATGTATGTTGGCAATCTCCCGTTCTCAATGGACGAGTCCGCGGTGCGTGCGCTGTTCGAAAAGCATGGCGCCGTACAGTCGGTGGCGCTGATCAATGATCGCGACACCGGTCGGCCCCGCGGCTTCGGCTTCGTAGAAATGGCGAGCGCAGACGCTGCGCGTGCCATGCAGGCCTTGAATGGCCACGATGTCGACGGGCGAGCGCTGAAGGTGAATGAGGCTCAGGAGCGCACCGGCGGCGGCGGTGGTGGCGGTGGCGGTGGTGGATCGCGCGGTCCGAAGCGCTGGTAACAGCGTTTAGAATCGAGCGATAACTGGGGCCGCAGCGATGCGGCCCCAGTCATTTTCGAGATAGGGAATGCGCGCACGCTTGCGTTCGCGCGATGCAAATGAATTGCGCGATCAGGGTTTACGGCCAAGTCGCCTTTGCCTATAATCGCGCCCCTCGGCGGGGGCCCAAAGGGTAGTCCCGCGGGTTGTCGTTGAGAGAGGGGGCCGATGGTCCCCTTTTTTGTTTAGGTGCGGGTTTACCCATGCGTGATGCCTTGATGCGCCTTTTAGAGCCGCCGATCGAGGCGCTCGGATTTGACGTGGTCGATATCGAATTTGCGCAGGCAGGGCGCGGCGGGGTCCTGCGGATATTCATCGATCGGCGCGCGCAGGATTCCGGCCTCGGCATCACGGTCGATGATTGCGCGAACGTGAGTCACGCGGTGAGCCAGGTGCTCGAGACCCAGGATCCCATCAAGGGTCATTACACTCTCGAGGTGTCCTCGCCCGGGTTCGATCGGATCTTGCGGACGCGCGCGCACTTCGAGCGTTTTTTGGGTGCCCGCATCTTCGCCGAACTGAAGGTGGCTCTGGACGGCAGGCGGCGTTTTGTCGGGGAGTTGAAGTCGATTGCGGGCGACACAATTGTAGTGGAGGTCGACGGCAAGGCGCATAGCCTGCCGCTCGAGCGAATTCAGAAGGCGCGATTGCGGCCGGACTGACCAGGAGTCTCAAAGGACCATGAACAAAGAAATTTTGATGGCGGTTGATGCGGTCTCCAACGAGAAAGGCGTCGACAAGGAAATAATTTTCGAGGCGCTCGAAGCAGCGCTCGCGTCCGCGACCCGCAAGAAACACGGCGAAGAATTGGATGTGCGCGTGTCGATCAACCGCAAGACCGGCGCCTACGACACGTTTCGGCGCTGGAAGGTATTCGCCGACGACTCCAGCGAGCTCGAGGTCCCGGAGCGCGAACTGCGCCTGGATGATGCACGCGACATCGACAAGGACGTGGAGCCGGGCGGCTTCGTCGAGCAGCCGATGGAATCGGTGCCCTTCGGCCGCATCCTGGCGCAGACCGCCAAGCAGGTCATCGTGCAGAAGGTGCGCGAAGCCGAACGCGCGCAGGTCGTCGACGCCTACAAGGACCGCGCGGGCACCCTGGTCAGCGGCATCGTCAAGCGCGTCGACCGCAACGGCGTGTACGTGGATCTGGGCGCGAACGCCGAAGGCTTCATCGCACGCGAGGAGATGATTCCGCGCGAGCCGGTGCGCTCCCAGGACCGCATCAAAGCCTACCTGAAGGAAGTGCGCACGGAGCCGCGCGGTCCGCAGCTGTTCTTGTCGCGCACCGCCCCCGAATTCCTCATCGAACTGTTCAAGCTCGAAGTGCCGGAAGTGGGCCAGGGGCTCATCAACATTCTGGCGGCGGCCCGCGATGCGGGCGTGCGCGCCAAGATTGCCGTGCGCAGCAACGATCCGCGCGTCGATCCGGTGGGGGCCTGCGTCGGCATGCGCGGCTCGCGCGTGCAGGCGGTTTCCAACGAGATCGCCGGCGAACGGGTCGACATCATTCCCTTCGACGACAACAACGCGCAGTTCGTCATCAACGCCATGGCGCCCGCGGAAGTCACCTCGATCGTGGTCGACGAAGATTCGCACTCGATGGACATCGCGGTCTCCGAGGACAAGCTCTCGCAGGCCATCGGCAGGGGCGGACAGAACATCCGCCTGGCCAGCGAGCTCACGGGCTGGGAACTCAACGTCATGAGCGAGTCGCAGGCCGAGGCGAAGAGCGAGACCGAGTCGCAGGCGCTGCGCGAGACGTTCATGAAGCAGCTCGACGTCGATGCCGACGTCGCCAGCATCCTGGTGCAGGAAGGCTTCTCCACCATCGAAGAGATCGCCTACGTGCCCGCCAGCGAGTTGAACGGCATCGAGGAATTCGACGAGGAAATCGTCAAGGAGTTGCGCACCCGCGCGCGCGACGTGCTGCTGACGCAGGCGATCGCCAGCGAAGAGTCGGTGGACGGGGCGGAGCCGAATGCCGAGCTGATCGAAATCGCCGGCGAGCCTCTGGCCAAGACCCTGGCGCGCAAGGGGGTTCGCACGCGCGACGATCTGGCGGATCTTGCCGTCGACGAATTGGTGGAGCTGGGCAGCATCGACGAGAAGAAGGCCGGTGAGCTCATCATGGACGCCCGCAAACACTGGTTCGCGGAAGAAGCTAAGGTTTAGGAGCAACTATGGCAGATGTTACCGTCGCCCAATTCGCCGAGGTGCTGAAAGTCCCGGTCGACCGGCTGCTGGCGCAGCTCGATCAGGCCGGGATCAAGGTCGACAGCGCGGAAGACATGATCAGCGAGGATGCGAAGCACGAGCTGCTGACGCACCTGCGGCGCAGCCACGGTCATGACGATCTGCAGGCCGACGCGGCTCCCCGCAAGATCACGTTGCGGCGCAAATCGCAATCCGAACTCAAGCTGGCGAGCCCGCAGGGGCGCGCCCGCACGGTCAACGTCGAAGTGCGCAGCAAGCGCACCTACGTCAAGCGCGAGGTGCTCGAGGACCAGGCGCGTCATCAACAGGAAGAAATCGATAAGCAGCGCGAAACCGAGGAGCAGGCCAAGGCCGCGATCGAGCGCGCGGAACGCGAGCGCGTCGAGAAAGAGCGCCTGGATCGCGAGCGGCTCGAGGAAGAGAGCCGGCGGCGCACCGACGAGGAAGTGCGCAAGCGCACCGCGGAAGAGGAAGCGCGCCGCGTCGCGGAACAGTTGGCCCGCGAACAGGCGGAGCGCGAGCGCAAGACCGCGACCGCCGCCAAGCCCGGCAAAGCGGCGCGGGCGGTGGTGGACGACAAGGCCACGCGCTACGGCCGTCAGGAGCTGCACATCGTCGGCGACGTAAGCTCGCGGCACAAAAAGAAGAAATCCCGCGATGGACGCCGCCGTTCGGTGGGCGGCGATTCCGATACCAAGCATGGATTCGAAATGCCGACCGAGCGCGTGGTGCGCGAAGTACCGATCGGCGAGGCCATGACGGTCGGCGAGCTGGCGCAAAAGATGGCGGTCAAAGCCACCGAAGTCATCAAGGTCATGATGAACATGGGCGTGATGGCGACGATCAATCAGATGATCGAGCAGGACACCGCGGTGCTGGTGGTCGAGGAAATGGGCCATACGGCCGTTTTGCGCAAGGAAAACATCATCGAGGACGACTTGCAGGGCGAGGCCGACTCCTCGCTCGAGGTGTTGCCGCGTCCGCCGGTGGTGACCGTGATGGGCCACGTCGATCACGGCAAGACGTCGCTGCTCGACTACATACGCCGCACCAAGGTGGCGGCCGGCGAGGCCGGCGGAATCACGCAGCACATCGGCGCGTACCACGTCGAAACCTCAAAGGGCATGGTGACCTTCCTCGATACCCCAGGACACGCGGCCTTCACCTCGATGCGCGCACGCGGCGCCCAGGTCACCGACATCGTCATCCTGGTGGTCGGCGCCGACGACGGCGTCATGCCGCAGACCATCGAAGCGATCCAGCATGCGCAGGCGGCGAAAGTGCCGATCGTGGTGGCGCTCAACAAAATGGACAAACCCGAAGCGGATGCCGAAAAGGTCAAGCAGGAACTGACCAAGTACGGCGTGATACCCGAAGAATGGGGCGGCGAGAACATCTTCGTGCCGGTGTCGGCGCGAACCGGGCAGGGCGTGGACCAGCTGCTCGACAGCATCCTGCTGCAGGCCGAAGTGCTCGAATTGAAAGCGCCCACCACCGGCCTCGCGGCCGGCTACGTGATCGAGTCGAGCCTGGAGAAAGGCCGCGGCGCCGTCGCCACGGTGCTGGTGCTGCGCGGCACCCTCAAGCTCGGCGATCCCTTGCTGATCGGGCAGGAATTCGGCCGGGTACGGGCATTGTTCGACGAGGCGGGCCAGCCGGTCGAGGAGGCTGGGCCGTCGATTCCGGTGGTCGTGCTGGGGTTGTCGGGTGCGCCGAATGCCGGCGACGAGCTGCTGGTGGTGGAGAGCGAGCGCAAGGCGCGCGAAGTCGCGATGCATCGCCAATCCAAGTCGCGCGACGTCAAGCTGGCGCAGAAGAGCGCCAACATGCAGGACGTGTTCTCCACCATGGGAGAGAACAAAGCCGACCTGGTGCAGCTCCTCGTCAAGGCCGATGTGCAGGGCAGCGTCGAGGCCTTGCGCGACGCGCTCAACGCACTGTCGACCGGCGAAGTCGCCGTCAACATCGTCGCCTCCGGCGTCGGCGGCCTGACCGAATCGGACGTCACGCTCGCCGCCGCCTCCAAGGCGCGCATCATTGCATTCAATGTGCGGGGCGATGCGGCGGCGCGTGCGGCCATCAAGGACCACGGCGTCGACGTGCGCTACTACAGCATCATTTACGAAGCCATCGACGACATCAAGGCGGTGCTCACGGGCATGCTGGCGCCCGAAGTCAAAGAGCAGATCGTGGGGCTTGCGGCGGTGCGCAGCGTGTTCCGCTCCAGCAAGTTCGGCACGGTCGCGGGCTGCATGGTGATCGACGGCTACGTGCGTCGCAACTATCCGATTCGCGTGCTGCGCAACAACGTGGTCATTTTCGAGGGCGCGCTGGAATCCTTGAAGCGCTTCAAGGACGACGTCAACGAAGTCCGCGCCGGAACCGAGTGCGGCATCGGCGTCAAGAACTACAACGACGTGCAGGAAAACGACCAGATCGAGTGCTACTCAAGGGTGGAAGTTGCTCGGACTCTTTAAACCATTATCGGGCGGGGTCGCCTCGACCCCGTTGGTCCTGCGCGAAGCGCATGAAAACTAATCCGCGGGCGCGACGGCTGGGTGAGCAGATCCAGCGCGAGCTGACGGAGCTGCTGCGGCGCGACGTCAAGGACGAGCGCATCGGCAACGTGACGATCACGGCGGTCAGCGTCACCGGCGATTTGCGTACTGCGCGCGTCTATTACCTGGTGTTCGGCAAGGACGGGCCGGATCCGAAGGTGCAGCGCGGCCTGGAAAGCGCCGCCGGATTTCTGCGCAATGCGCTGTCGAAATCATTGATGATTCGCTATACACCGACCTTGAGTTTCGAGCTCGACACCTCGATCGAGCACGGCGTGCGCCTGACCCAATTGATCGATTCGGTGAACAAGCCGGGCGGCGGCCAGGCCAGCCCAAGCGAAGCGGCGCCGGAAGACGGCCACGTCATCGACGAGGGCTAGGCTTCAGGAGCTCAAGTCCGATGCCGGCCGACATCCACGGTATTCTGCTGCTCGACAAGCCCTTGGACCTGAGCTCCGCGGGCGCCGTGGCGCGCGTCAAGCGGCTGTTCAATGCGCGCAAGGCCGGACACACTGGATCGCTGGATCCGCTGGCCTCCGGACTGCTGCCCATCTGTTTCGGCGAAGCGACCAAGTTCGGTGCGCAGCTCCTGGAAGCCGACAAGACCTATCGGGTGACGGTGCGCCTCGGCGAGCGTACGCCGAGCGCCGACCGCGAAACCGAGGTGGTCGAGCGGCGGGAATTGCGGGCTTATTCCGCGGCCGAGCTCGAGGACGCACTGCGCAGTTTTCCGCGCGAATATGCCCAGGTGCCGCCCATGCATTCCGCACTCAAGCAGGACGGCAAGCCGCTGTACGAATTCGCACGCGCGGGAATAACCCGTGAACGTGCACCGCGGGCCATCCTGATCCGCGACATGCGCCTGCTGGATTGGCAGCCGCCCGAACTCAAGTTCGATGTGCACTGCTCGAAGGGCACTTACATCCGCGTGCTGGCGGAGGATTTGGCGGCTCAATTGGGGACGATCGCCCATCTGGCGGCACTGCGCAGGCTTGGCGTGGCGCCATTTGGTGCAGAACCGCAATGGTCCTTGGAGGCGCTCGAGGCCCTGAGCCCGGAGCGGCGGCTGGAGGTGCTGCTGCCGGTGGATGCCGCGCTGACCACTTGGCGGCGCTTCGATCTTCCCTTGAGCGGGGTCAGCGCGTTTCGGCAGGGACAAACCGTGTCGATACCCGCCGAATTACCGGCAAGGCCGCCGGAAACCGTGCGTATATACGCGGCCGGCCTGGGGTTTCTGGGCCTGGCGGCGATCGAGGCCGGCGGCCGTTTGGTGCCGCTGCGACTTATTGCGGCCCCGGACTCACCTCAAGCTTGAGGGTGCGTGCCGTGACGCGTACAATGCGCGCCTTCTTAAAAGGTCTAAGTTATTGATTGAGGTTTGATTTCAATGCCACTTACTCGTGAAGAAAAGACGGGCGTCGTCGGTAAATTCCAGCGCAGCGCGCAGGACACCGGTTCTCCCGAAGTTCAGATTGCCTTGTTGTCCGAGCGCATCAACGGCTTGAGCCAGCATTTCACCACCCACAAGGCGGACCACGCATCGCGGCGCGGCCTGCTCAAAATGGTCAACCAGCGCCGTAAGCTGCTCGATTATCTCAAGAGCAGAACTCCGGACAAGTACACGCAACTAGTCGAACGCTTAGGGTTACGCCGCTAACGGCGCCGCTGCAGGCCGCGTGCTCGAATGCGTGCGTCTGCGTCTCCATATTTCCGAATTACGCAAAGGGGCTCTACGTGGGCGCTATCAAAAAAAGTTTTCAATTTGGTGATCACACCGTAACGATCGAGACGGGCGAGCTCGCGCGTCAGGCCGACGGCGCGGTGCTCGTCACCATGAGCGACACGGTGGTGCTCGTCACTGCGGTGGGCCTGAAAAAGGCGACGCCGGGGCGCGATTTCTTTCCGCTGACGGTGAACTACGTCGAAAAAACGTACGCAGCGGGACGCATTCCCGGCGGTTTCTTCAAACGCGAGGGACGTCCTACTGAAAAGGAGACACTGACTTCGCGTCTGATTGATCGGCCGATCCGCCCGCTGTTTCCCGAAGGTTTCATCAACGACGTTCAAGTCGTGGCTCAAGTCATTTCCGTCAACAGCGAAATGGATCCTGATATTGCCTCGCTTCTCGGTGCGTCCGCGGCGCTGGCCATTTCCGGCATGCCGTTTCTGGGGCCCATCGGCGGCGCCCGCGTCGGTTATATCGACGGCAAGTACGTTCTGAATCCCACGACCGCTCAACTCGCCACGTCGCAGCTCGACCTGGTGGTAGCCGGCACCGCGGAAGGCGTGCTAATGGTGGAGTCGGAAGCCGCCGGCCTCAATGAAGAAGTCATGCTCGGTGCGGTAACTTTCGGTCACGAACAGATGCAGATCGCCATCAAGGCCATCAACGAACTCGTCGCGCAAGCCGGCAAGCCGAAGTGGTCATGGATCGCGCCGGAGCCGAACAAGGAACTCCAATCGGCAGTCAGCGGATTCGCAGAGACGGCCGTCGCCGCCGCGTACACACTCACCGAAAAGATGGAGCGTTACGCCAAGATCAAGGAGGTCAAAGCCGCAGCGGTCGAAGCTCTAGCCAAGGGCGAGTCACCGAAATTTACCGCCGAGCAAGTGGGCGCCGAGTTTTCCAATTTGGAATATCGATTGGTGCGCGGCAAAATTCTCGATGGTCAGCCGCGCATCGACGGCCGCGACACCAAGACGGTGCGCGCCATCAATATCCGCACCGGCGTACTCGCGCGAACTCACGGTTCGGCGTTGTTTACCCGTGGCGAGACCCAGGCTCTGGTCGTGACGACGTTGGGAACCGGGCGGGATGCGCAGATCATCGACGGCCTGATGGGCGAGAAGAAAGAGCCGTTCATGCTGCACTACAATTTCCCGCCGTTCAGCGTCGGCGAGACCGGCATGATGGGATCGCCGAAACGGCGCGAGATCGGCCACGGCAATCTGGCGAAGCGCGGCGTCAAGGCCGTGATGCCGGGCGTCGATAAATTCCCGTACGTTATTCGCGTGGTGTCGGAAATTCTCGAGTCGAACGGCTCGAGCTCGATGGCTTCCGTGTGCGGCACCAGCCTCGCGCTGATGGACGCAGGCGTGCCGATCAAGGCGCCCGTGGCCGGCGTGGCGATGGGTCTCGTGAAGGAGGGCGCACGGTTCCAGGTCCTCACGGACATCCTCGGCGATGAAGATCATCTGGGCGACATGGATTTCAAAGTGGCCGGGACGAAGGACGGCATCACTGCGCTGCAGATGGACATCAAGATCACGAGCATCACGCGCGAGATCATGAAGGTGGCATTGGATCAGGCGCGCGATGGCCGCCTGCACATCCTCGGCGAAATGAACAAAGTGCTCTCCAAGCCGCGCGAGAGCATGTCGGAGTGGGCACCCACCATCATCACCCTGAAGATCGACCCGGAGAAGATCCGCGACGTGATCGGCAAGGGCGGCGCCGTGATCCGGCAAATCACCGAAGAGACGGGCACGTCGATCGACATCGAGAACGACGGCACGGTCAAGATCGCTTCGGTGCAGGGTGCTGCGGGGCGTGAAGCGCAGCGGCGCATCGAACTGATCACCGCCGACGTCGAGGTGGGCAGGGTGTATGAGGGCAAGGTTGCGCGGCTGATGGACTTCGGCGCGTTCGTGACCATCCTGCCGGGCCGCGACGGCCTGGTGCACATCTCGCAGATCTCCGAGGAGCGCGTCGAGCGCGTCGGCGACAAGCTCAAGGAAGGCGACGTGGTGCGCGTGAAGGTACTGGAAGTCGATCGGCAGGGGCGCGTGCGTTTGTCGATGCGAAACGTCGACGCCGCGTAGGCGCGGTAATTCGGTGATTTGAACGGCGGTTCAATCGGCCGCAATGTTCCGCCGCGCCGCGGCGGCGCATGCCGCGGTCGACGCTCTCCCCGCCGCCGTCACCAAACGACGATCACTTCGTATCGACGTGCTCGTCTCGATCTTTATCGCCGTCGCGTGTACGGACCGTGGACAGCGTCTTGAAGGAATCTTCGGCTGCTCCGCGAATGCGCTGCGAGCGCACCTGCGGTTGCTGGTTCATGATTTGCTTCAGGCTTTGTTCCAAATGACCGCTCACGAAGCTCTGCATGCCGGTGCCATAGACTCTGATCACGTTGACCATGAAATCCTGGCTCAGGATGGGCTCAGAGAGATGCTCCTGCTCGGCAATCACCTGCAGCAGAATGCTGCGCGTGATGTCGGCATTATTCTTCTTGTCGACGACGACGAACTCGATCCTTTCGACGACCAAGCGCCTGACATCGGCCAGCGTGATGTAGCGGCTTTCGACCGTGTCATATAGGCGGCGATTCGGGTATTTTTTGATCACTCGCGGTTCGCTCATAGGGCTCCTCGCTCGTGTTGGCCAGCGCGCTGCCGGAGGATGCCGGTGCGTGCCGAACCACGCGTTACCATCCGTGGCGGACAGAACAAGGATAGCGCAATGCAGCGCTAAGGCAAATCTCCTTCATTCAGGCGTCTGCTGGCCGGTTATGCGAGCGTTCAATCGCTTGGGCACGTTCTTGACGTCCCAGCGTCCGATGGCCCAGTTCCAGGCTTGCGTGAGGCCGGCGCCGGCCAGCCCCTCGGGAGGTGCGAGCCCGAGCAGGGAGAATACCGAGATCAGCTGCGGCAGCACCGAATCGGCAGCCAACCGCACACTTCGACGTGATTTGGCGAGTTTGCCGTCGTCGGCCTCGGTGAGTACCGGGACATGCGCGTAGGCAGGCTGCGGCAGCCCCAAGGTGCGCTGGAGATATATTTGACGCGGGGTGTTGTCCAAGAGATCGGCGCCGCGCACCACATGCGACACCCCCTGGGCCGCATCGTCGACCACCACCGCCAAGAGATATGCGAACACTTGGTCGCGGCGCCTGAGAATCACATCGCCGACGGCGGCAGCGACGTCTTGGCGGTAGCTTCCCTGGATGCGATCGCAGAATTGGATGCGGCCCGGCTCGACGCGCACGCGCGTGGCCGTCGCCATCCCCGCCGCCGCCGGGCGCTCGCGGCAGGTGCCGGGATAGCGAGTCTCATCCTCGAGTTGCAGGCGGCTGCAGGAACACTCGAAGGTCAGTCCGCGGGCCTTGAGACTTTGCAAGGCGCTCGCGTAGAGCTCGATGCGGTCGCGCTGGCGCACGACCTCGCCGTCCCATTGGAAGCCGAATGCCTCGAGGGTGCGCAGGATGCCTGCCGCCGAACCCGGAATCTCGCGCGGCCGATCGAGATCTTCGATCCGAACCAGCCAGCGGCCGCCGTGCGCCCGCGCATCGAGGTAGCTCGCCGCCGCCGCATACAGAGACCCCAGATGCAAGTCGCCCGAGGGCGTCGGCGCGAATCGGCCTACGTAGCGGCTTGCGTTATCGGTAGCGGTCGTCGCGGTCGCCGTACTGCTTTTCCCGGCGCTCGCGCCGCTCCTGGGCTTCGACGGACAATGTGGCTACGGGGCGCGCTTCCAAGCGCTTGATGCCGATTTCTTCGCCGGTTTCGAGGCAGTAGCCATATGAGCCATCCTCGATTCGCTTCAGGGCTTCGTCTATTTTGCGGATCAGCTTGCGCTCGCGGTCGCGCGTGCGCAGCTCGAGGCTGAATTCCTCTTCCTGGGTGGCCCTGTCGTTGGGATCGGGAAAATTGGCCGCCTCGTCCTTCATGTGCAGCACGGTGCGGTCGACCTCGACCATCAAATCCCGCTTCCAGTTCTGCAGTATGCGAGCGAAATGCTCCAACTGCTCCTTGTTCATGTACTGCTCGCCGCGGCGGGCGATGTACGGCTTCACATTGCGCGGACCCGCCAACAAGCTGGCGGAGGCGGCGGTCTCGCCGTCGCCGTCCTCGTCGTTTTGCGGCATGCGGGTCAGCACCAGCGGACGCGTGTCGAATTTGATGGGCGCAATCTTTTCACTTACCGCCTTGAGATGGGGTTCAGGCTTGGGGCGCGGCGGTTTGACAGCCGCGGGTTTGATCGTCTCGGGCTTTGCGGCCACGGGCTTTGCGGCCACGGGCTTCGGTATGACTTTGGGAGCTGGCTTACTCGGTTTCACTGTTACCTTCGATATGGCAGGCAATGGCTTGGGCTTGGCAGGCGGTCGAACCACCTTCTTCTTGGGAGCAGCGGGTTTGTGAGCCGCTTTCTTGGGTGCTGCCTTACCTGGCCGTTTAGCCGCTTTATTCGGTTTTTTCGAGGGCATTTGTCGTCTCCGCTCCTTACGAAAGAGCGCGCGATTATACCGGCGCCGCTAAGCCTGTACAGGCCACTTGCACAACATATTTCCATTATCTAAGCCTATGATTGAGAAGCAAAACCCCGCGGCTTGGGAAGGGGGAGGGTCGGCCGCGGCCACGCGGAATGCTCGGACAGGCTCCTAAGGGAGGGAAATGGGGGTGGTGCCGGTCCAGCCGGGCCGCCGGTGCTCCGCCACGACCGTCGTATAGATGCCGCCGCGCACGTTGAACTCCGCCGCGAGCCGCATGAACCGCGGCGCCGTGGCGGCCACGAGGTGGTCCAATATTTCGTTGGTCACGGCCTCGTGAAAGGCACCCCGATTGCGGAACGACCAAATGTAGAGTTTCAGGGACTTGAGCTCGACGCAGCGCTCGTCGGGCACATATTCGAGCTTGAGCGTGGCGAAATCCGGCTGTCCAGTTTTCGGGCAGAGACAGCTGAACTCCGGAATGCTCATGCGTATGGTGTAGTCCCGTTCCGGCGTCGGGTTTGCAAACGTTTCCAAGTGGGTGCTGGGCTCGGCCATGGAGTAAAAGGTTCGGCGTCGGGGGTTCACGAAAGTGACGTTTACTTTACACTAGCCCCCTCATTGACGGCCACGCGTCCAGGTTCACTCAAATAATGCGCTTAACCAAACTCAAGATCGCCGGGTTCAAATCCTTCGTGGACCCGACGACGGTCACTTTTCCGAGCAGCCTGACCGGGGTGGTGGGCCCGAACGGCTGCGGAAAATCCAACATCATCGACGCCGTGCGCTGGGTGATGGGCGAGATATCCGCGAAGCATTTGCGCGGCGAATCCATGGCGGACGTCATCTTCAACGGCTCGTCCGCGCGCAAGCCGTTGGGCGCGGCATCCGTGGAACTGGTGTTCGATAATTCGGACGGCAAGATCGGCGGAGAATACGCGGCCTACAACGAGGTTGCCCTGCGCCGCGCGGTGAGCCGCGACGGCACCTCCGATTATTTCATCAACGGCACCAAGGTGCGCCGCAAGGACATCACGCAGCTGTTCCTCGGCACCGGCCTCGGAACGCGCAGCTACGCCATCATCGAGCAGGGCATGATTTCGCGCATCATCGAGGCGCGGCCCGACGATCTGCGCGCCTTCCTCGAGGAAGCCGCGGGCATCTCGCGCTACAAGGAGCGGCGCCGTGAAACGGAAAACCGGATCGGCCACACCCGCGAAAACCTGGATCGGCTGAACGATCTGCGCGAAGAGGTTGAAAAGCAGATCCGCCACCTGCAGCGCCAGGCTGCCACGGCGCGGCGCTATCAGACCTTGAAGGAAGAAGAGCGCAAGCTGCAGGCCGAATTGTTCGTGTTGCGCATGCAGAGTCTCGACGCCGAGGCGGGAGTGCGCGATGCGGCGACGTCGAGCTGCGAAACCGCGATGCAGGCCGCGCTCGCGGACCTGCGCGAAGTCGAGGCGGAGATCGAACGCATTCGCGCCGAGCAGGCGGCGCAGGGCGACGCTCTCGGCGCGATACAGAGCCGCTTCTACGAGGCGGGCGGCGAGGTCTCGCGGATCGAACAGGGTATTCAATTCACCCGCGAGCTGCGGCAGCGCCAGCGCGCGGACTTCGACCAGGCCGAGGCGCAGGTTGCCGACCTGGGTCAAGTTCTGCAGCGCGATCGCAGCCAGCTCGAGGCGCTGGCCCTCGAGCTCGCGACCATGGTGCCGAATCTCGACACCGCGCACGCCGAGGAGCATGACGCATCCCGGACGCTGGAGGGCTGCGAGCGTGCGCTGGCGGAGTGGCAGCTGAACTCCGACGCTCATGCGCGCGCCGTGTCGGGGGCTCAGGGAGAAACCGGAGCCGAGCGCGCGCGCATCGAGCAGCTGGAGAGTCAGCAGCGGCATTTGCTGCTGCAGCAGGAGCGGCAGGAGAGCGAGCGCGCTGCGCTCGCCCAATTGCAGCCGCCGGTTGCATTGGAAACCCTGGAGAAGCGCGCGCAGCTGGCGCGCGACGCGGGCCAAAAAGCCGCGGCCGAACTGCAGGAGTTGCTGGCGCAGCTCGCGATCGCCAGGGATCATGAGCGGGAGCAGTCGCAGGCGCTCAACGCATTGCGCACGCGCTGGCAGGAGGCATTGGGCGCGCAGGTGTCGACCGAAGCGCTGCAACAGGCGGCGCTCGGCAAAGTGTCGGGGAAAGTCACCGAGTGGTTGAAATCGAAGTCGCTCGACCGGCAGCCGCGGGTCGCACAGCAGCTGCGCGTCGACCGCGGCTGGGAGCGCGCCGTCGAAACGGTGCTGGGCTCCTATCTCGAGGCGGTCTGCGTCGACGGCCTGGACAGCGTCACCGATTTGCTGGCGAGCTTCGACGGCGGCCATCTGGCCATCGTGAGCACGGGCGCAACCGGCGCCGTGCCGGGCATTCCCACGTCGCTGCAGGCGAAGGTGCAGGGTGCGACCGTGCTGGGCTCGGTGCTGTCCTCGGTGTACACCGCGGAGACGCTGAACGAGGCGATCAAGCTGCGCGGCCGCCTGGGCGCGGGCGAATCGGTGGTGACGCGCGATGGGATCTGGCTGGGGCCGGATTGGCTGCGCCTGTCGCGCGACGCGGATCCGCACACGGGCGTGATCGAGCGCGAGGAGACGCTGCGCGGGATCCGCACGCAGTTGAGCGGACTCGAGGAGCAGGTCAAGGATCTCGAACACCGCCTCGAGCTCACCCGTGAGCGCGTGCGCGAGCACGAGGACCGGCGCGATCATTTTCAGGCAGACGTCAACCGCCTGCATCGCGAGCACGTCGACCGGCGCGCCGAGCTGGATTCGGCGCAAGCGCGCAGCGTCGACGCCGCGCGGCGCATGGCGCAGCTGGAAACGGGTCTCGTCGACGTGCGCACAGAGCTCGAACGCACCGAAACGGATCTGCGCGCCGCGCGCGGCCGCATGGAAGCCGCCATCGACAAGCTGGCCGCGCTCGAGCCGCAGCGCATCGCGCTCGAGCAGGAGCGCGACCGAATGCGTGCGGAGGCGGGCGCGGCACGCGCGGCGGCACTGGCGGCGCAGCAGGTTGCCCGAGAATTGGCCGTGCAAGTGGAGTCGCGGCGTTCGTCGCACAATTCCCTGACCACGACGTTGTCGCGCATCGACGTGCAGCTCGACGGCTTGGTTCAGCGGCGCAATACGCTCGAGAGCCAGCTTGCGGAGGGCGAGGCGCCGCTCGCGGCGGCGCAGGCGCAGCTCGAAGCTGCGCTGCGGGTGCGCGCGGAAATCGACGCCGAATTGCAGGCGGCCCGGATCGCGCACGACGAACTGGATGCGCATCTGCGCGAGCGTGATTCCGGCCGTCTCGCCGTCGAGCAGCGGGTGGAAGCCGCACGAGCCGGCCTGGATGAAGCGCGCATGGCCGCGTCGCAAGTGCGCGTGCGCCGCGAAAGCGTCGCCGAACAACTGGCCGCGACCAGTTTCGAAGTCCCGGCGCTGATCGCGCAGCTGGCCGAGGACGCCACGGTGGCGGACTGGGAGTCGCAGCTCGAGGAGACCAAGGGCAAGATCGAGCGCCTCGGCCAGGTCAATCTCGCGGCCATCGGCGAATTCAAGGAACAGTCCGAGCGCAAGGAATATCTGGATCGGCAGTGCAAGGATCTGACCGATGCCCTGGAAACCCTCGAGTCGGCGATGCGCAAGATCGATCGTGAGACCCGCACGCGCTTCCAGGATACCTTCGACAAGGTGAACGCCGGCCTCAAGGAGAAATTCCCGCGGCTGTTCGGCGGCGGCCATGCCTACCTCGAGCTCACGGGCGAAGACGGCGCGGCAGCGGGCGTGTCCGTCATGGCGCGTCCGCCGGGCAAGCGCAACAGCACCATCAGCCAGCTCTCGGGCGGCGAGAAGGCGCTCACGGCGGTCGCACTGGTTTTCGCGATATTCGATTTGAACCCGGCGCCGTTCTGCCTGCTCGACGAGGTGGACGCGCCGCTCGATGAGAACAATGTCGGCCGCTTCTGCGACATCGTGCGCGACATGTCGCGCAACGTGCAGTTCATTTTCATCACGCACAACAAGAGCACCATGGAGCTGGCATCGCAATTGGTCGGCGTGACGATGAACGAGCCCGGTGTGTCGCGCTTGGTTGCGGTGGATGTCGACGAGGCCGTGCGCATGGCGGCCATGTAGGGCGATCTGTTGGCCGCCGAGCTGCGCTGGATTCTGCTGGCACTGAGCGTGCCGCTGCTTGCCGCCATCTGGTGGTGGACAGCGCGGCGCTCCGGCCAGTCGCCGGGCAACCCTGAACTGCGCGAGTCGATGCCGCCGCTCGATCCTCGCTACGCCGATTCCGGCGACGAGGACATGCGGGCGCAGCCGAAGCCGCGGGAGTGGGGCGTGCCGCCGTTCGAGCCGCTCAATATTCGCACTGCCGAGTTCGAGCAGGTGCCGGTATTGACGGGACCGATCCTGATCAACGCCGATCCGGCGCCGTTTTCCGATCCCGACCCGGCGGCCACGCCGATCACCGCATCCGCACCTGCGGCGGCACCCGCGGCCACCGACACGCCGGCGTCCGACCTGCCGGCCGCCGCCCACAACGCCGCCGGGCAGCAAAAGATCGTCACCATCCGGGTTTGCGCGGTGGGCGAGTCGCGTTGGTCGGGCGCCCAATTGATGGCGGCGCTGGAGCAGCACGGACTGGCGTTCGGGCGATACCAGGTGTTTCACCGCAGGCATGCCGACGGCCGGAGCCTGTTTTGCGTCGCCAGCCTGATCGAACCCGGAACTTTCGATCTTGCCGCGATGGCGGATCAGGAGTTCCGGGGCATCACGCTGTTCGCCGTGATGCCGGGACCGACGGCGCCATTGGAAACCTTGGACGAGCTGGTGACGACCGCGCGCGGATTGGCCGAGGAATTGCCGGGCATGGTGCAGGATGGCAAGGGGATGCCCTTCTCGCCGCAGCGCGCGGCCGCCGTGCGCGAGGACATTGCGCGTTTTCAGGCCTCGCTGCACGTGAACTGACCCATGCCAGCGCGGAAGAAGGAGGGCGCGGCAAAAAAACCGGCGGCGCGCGTCCTGGAGCTCAAGGAAACGCTGGAACGCTACAACTACCGCTATCACGCGCTCGACGATCCGGAGGTGCCGGACGCCGAATACGATCGGCTCATGCTCGAGCTGCGCGCTCTCGAGGCGGCGCATCCGCAATTGCTCACGCCCGACTCGCCGACGCAGCGCGTCGGAGCCGCGCCGGTGGCCGCGTTCGGCACGGTGAAACACCGGCTCGCCATGCTGTCGCTGGACAATGCCTTCAGCGAGGCGGAGGTGCGCGATTTCGATCGCCGCATCCACGAACGTCTGCGGCGTGCCGATCCGATCAGCTATTCTGCGGAGCCGAAATTGGACGGCCTCGCCATCAGCGCGCGCTATGAGGACGGCAATTATGTGCAGGGTGCGACGCGCGGCGACGGCGAGACCGGCGAGGACATCACGCAGAACTTGAGGACCATCAAGGCGCTGCCGCTCAAGCTGCGCGGCGACGCGCCGCCGCGCGTGCTGGAGGTCCGCGGCGAGGTGTTCATGCCGCTGGCGGGCTTCAAGCGCTTCAACGCGGAGGCGATCGCGCGCGGCGAGAAGAGTTTCGTCAACCCGCGCAACGCCGCGGCGGGCAGCTTGCGGCAGCTCGACCCCAAGATGACGGCGGCGCGGCCGCTCGACCTATTCATCTATGGACTCGGCATCGTGGAGGGCGCCGCCATGCCCGCCCTGCACAGCGCGACTTTGCAGGCGCTGCGCAAATGGGGCTTCAAGATCTGCCCGCAATCGCGCGTTGTGCTGGGAGCCGACGGCTGCCTCGATTACTACCGGGAGATCGGCCAACTGCGCGCCCAGCTCCCCTACCAGATCGACGGCGTGGTCTACAAGGTCGACGATCTCGAGCTGCAGCGGCAGATGGGATTCGTCTCGCGAGCGCCACGCTGGGCGGTCGCGCACAAGTTCCCCGCCGAGGAGGCCCTCACGACCGTGCGCGGCATCGAATTTCAAGTGGGCCGCACCGGTGCACTGACGCCGGTGGCCCGGCTCGAACCCGTGTTCGTCGGCGGCGTCACCGTCAGCAACGCGACCCTGCACAACATGGACGAATTGACCCGCAAGGACGTGCGCGTGGGCGACACGGTGGTCATCCGCCGCGCCGGCGATGTGATCCCGGAAGTGGTGAGAGTGCTGCCGGAACGCAGGGTCGCGGGCGCCACCCTGGTGGAGCTGCCGCGCGTTTGCCCGGTGTGCGGATCGCCGGTGGTGCGCGAAGCCGAACAAGCGGTTGCGCGCTGCACGGGAGGGCGCGTATGCGCGGCCCAGCGCAAGGAAGAGATCAAGCATTTTGCTTCGCGCCGCGCGCTCGACATCCAGGGACTCGGCGACAAGCTGGTCGAGCAGCTGGTGGACCGCGATTGGGTGCGAAACCCGGCGGATCTGTTCGGCTTGCAGCAGGAGCAGCTCGCGACGCTCGATCGCATGGGCGACAAGTCCGCTGAGAAATTGCAGTCAGCCATTCAGGCGGCGAAGCAGACGAGCCTGCCGCGCTTTCTGTATGCACTCGGCATACGCGATGTGGGCGAGGCAACGGCGCTGGCGCTGGCCCGGCATTTCGGCGAGATCGGCGCATTGCGCCAGGCGGCGGCGGACGCAATCGAGCGGGTGCCGGACGTGGGGCCGGTGGTGGCCAAGAATGTCGCGGCTTATTTTCATGATCGCGACAATGCGGCCATCGTCGACCGGTTGCTCGGCAGCGGCATCACCTGGCCGGCCCCCGCGCCGGTCGAGGCGCACACGGCATTGAGCGGGAAGACCTTCGTGCTGACCGGCACTCTCGAGGCGCTGACGCGCGAGGCTGCGGAGGAAGCGATCGTGCAGCTCGGCGGCAAGGTGAGCGGCAGCGTGTCGAAAAAAACCCACTACGTGGTGGCCGGAGCGGAGGCGGGCTCCAAGCTCAAGAAGGCTCAGGATCTCGGCGTCACGGTGCTCGACGAGGCGGCGTTTCTCAAGATGCTGAAGAAGTAGCGGACGCGACGGCGCGAGCCCATGATGGGCCCGCGCCGGCCGGCTTCCGGTCAGAGCTTCTTTTCTATCTTGGCGTTCTTCTTCAGGTCGTCGATGTACGTCTGAAATTTCTTCTGCATGAGGGTGTTGGACAGCTGCGGCTTGAGCGTGTCGAACGGCGAGTCGCGCGTGTCGTCGAGCCGGATGATGTGCCAGCCATACTGGGTCTGCACCGGCTCGGGCGTGATCTCTCCCTTCTTCAGCGCCTTGACGGCATCGCCGAACGGCTTGACCATGCGGGCGGTCGTGAACCAACCGAGGTCGCCGCCGTTCGCCTTCGAATTGTCGGTGGACTCGGCCTTTGCAACGTCCTCGAATTTCGCCCCGCCCTTGATTTTCTTGATGAGCGCGGCGGCCTTTTCCTTGGTCGGCACCAGGATGTGCGAGGCGTGATACTCCGTCTTGTCGGTGGCCGCATCGTACGCGGCATGCAGGTCCTGGTCCGAAGGTTCGTTGTTTTTCACATACTTTTGCGCGGCGGCATCCGCCAATATTTGCGTGCGCAGAAGAGCGATCCGCGTGGCGACGTCCGGGTCCTTCTCCAATCCATCCTTCTCGGCCTGGGCGGCGATGAGCTGCATGTTGATCATCTGGTCCAGCACCTGATTCTTTTCTTCGGCGGTGACATCCGCCGCCGGTTTGCCGCGCAGCAGGCCCTTCAGATAATCATCGTAGGCCTCGCGTGAAATGGACGTGCCGTCGACGATGGCGACCGGCGGCGTAGCCGGCTTGTCGCTGGGCGGGGGCGCGGCAGCCTGCTGCGGTCCTTTGCCGCAGGCCGCGATTAATAGGGTAAATACCGCCACGGCGGACGCGCGGGTCCACTGTGTACTGAAAAATTGCGTCATTTGATCCTCTGCACACAAAAAAGGGCGATTGGCCGATATGGCCGGTGGCGCCCGGGGGCGGCAGTTTAGCCTAAACCCTCGGGATCTCTCCAATTATCCGTGCGATTCAAGGCGGGGAGGCCTCGATCGCCAGCGCGTGGATGTCGGTTTTCAGCAGGTCGCCGACCGCGGCGTACACCAGGCGGTGGCGTGCCAGCGGCGCCACGCCGCGGAACGCCTCGGATACGATGGTCACCCGGAAATGACTGTGGCCTTGCGCGGCCCCGGCATGGCCGGCATGCAGGCGACTCTCGTCCTCGATGAGCAACAATGAAGGCGCGAAACGAGTCTCCAGGCAATCGCGCAGGCGCTGCGCGCGGACCGCGCTCGGGTCGCCGGGTGTTGCATCGCTATTCATCCCTCAGCCCGCTGCCGATTGCGCGGCCTTGGTCTTGCCGCTCAGCCACAAGACTTGCGGCACCATGAAGATGAACAGCGCTATCGTGATGCCGAACACCTTGAAATGGACCCACGCGCTCTCGGTGAAGTTCCACGCCACGTAGATGTTCGCCGCGGCAAGCAGACTGAGCCAGCCCACCCACAGCAAATTGATCACCAGCCAGGCGCGCGGCGGGACCTCCAAGGGTTCGCTGAACGCCGGCTCGAGCATGCGCCGGGCGAGGGGCTGCTTGCCGATGAACATGCTGGCGAGAAACGCCGCCGCCCCGAGCCCCAGCAATACCGTGGGCTTCCATTGGATGAAGCGATGGTCGTGCAGCAGCAGCGTGGCTGACCCAAGCGGCAGCACTACGGCCACGGTCACGACGTGCATGGGCTTGAACCTGCCCGTGCGCAGCCGATGCACCGCCAGCTGCAGCACGCAGGCGAGCATGAGCGCGGCCGTCGCCCAGTAAATGCCCAGCAGCTCGAAACAAACCAAAAAAACGATGAGCGGCAAGAATTCGAGTAGTTGATTCATCCGCGTATCATAGCCCGGGAGCCTGTCTGAGTATTCCACATGAGCATCTATCTGCAACTGCATCCGGTGTCGCCGCAGCGGCGCTTCGTGCGCCAAGCGGTCGAGGCGCTGCGCGGCGGCGGAGTGATTGTGTACCCGACCGATTCCTGCTACGCCCTCGGCTGTCATATCGGCGACAAGGCGGCGCTCGAGCGCATCCGCAGCATCCGCCAAACCGATCGCAATCATCATTTCACGCTGGTATGCCGCGACCTCGCCGACGTCGGAAAGTATGCCCTGGTGGAGAATTGGCAGTACCGGTTGCTGCGCGCGCACACGCCGGGTCCGTATACCTTTCTGCTCAAGGCGTCGCGCGAGACACCGCGGCGCCTCAAGCATGAACGGCGTGGAACCATAGGCTTGCGTGTTCCGGATCATCCCGTGACCGCCATGCTGCTGGGCGAACTGGGCGAGCCGGTGATGAGTTCGACGCTGCTGCTGCCGGGCGAGGACCTGCCGCGCACCGATGCCAAAGAGATCTATGAAAAGCTCGAACACAGCGTCGATCTCGTGCTCGACGGCGGCAACTGCGGCCTGATACCGACTTCGGTGATCGACCTGTCCGGCGATCGCGCCGTCGTGCTGCGCACCGGGCGCGGCGATGTACGCCCCTTTGCGGACGCCGCAACCGTATAATGCCGCCGCAGCCCTTGGGCGATTGAGCTTGTTTTTAGTTTAAACAACGAGTGTAAGCATTGGATTTATCTCCATTTCTGAAGAATATCTCGATCTACGCAATCCCCCTGCTGTTGGCAATCACTCTGCATGAAGTTGCGCATGGCTGGACGGCCAGGTACTTCGGAGACCGTACTGCCGAGATGCTTGGACGCCTGAGTTTGAATCCGCTGCGCCACATCGATCCCATCGGCACAGTGCTCGTGCCCGTCTTGTTGCTGGCGGTCGGCGGTCCGTTGTTCGGATGGGCCAAGCCGGTGCCCGTGGCCACCAGCGCGCTGCGCAATCCGCGCCGCGCGATGATCGTGGTGGCGCTGGCGGGCCCTGCGGCAAATCTTCTGATGGCGGCGCTCTGGTGCGGGGTGCTGGCGGCGGCCGCGCGCGTCAACGTCAACCAGACATTGGACTTTTGGATCGACAGCATGGCGCAGGCGGGTATTCTCACCAACGTGATTCTGGCGGTGTTCAATCTGTTGCCCGTTCCGCCGCTCGACGGCGGCCGCGTGCTCGCGGGATTGCTGCCGCCGCGGGCTGCGGCGCGCCTGGAGAAAATCGAGCCGTTCGGATTGTTCGTCGTGCTGGGATTGTCGGTGTTGGGCATGTTCAGCTGGCTCTTCAACCCGGCGTTCCGCGCCGTCGGGCACGTGATCCTCGCGCTGATGGGGACCCCTGCATGAGCGGACCGATTCAAAACAGACGCGTGCTCTCGGGCATGCGGCCCACCGGCCAGCTGCACTTGGGCAATTTTCACGGCGCACTCAAGAATTGGATCGAGCTGCAGTACCAGTACGAGTGCTATTTCTTCATCGCCGATTGGCACGCGCTCACCACGGGCTACGAGGACACCTCGAAGATCGAGGAGCACGTCTGGACCATGGCCATCGACTGGCTGGCGGCGGGCCTCAATCCCGGCGTCGCCACGTTGTTCATCCAGTCCAAAGTGCCGGAGCACGCCGAATTGCATCTGCTGCTGTCGATGATCACGCCGCTCGGCTGGCTCGAGCGCGTTCCGTCCTACAAGGATCAGCAATCGCAACTCGCCGATCGCGACCTCGGCACGTACGGCTTTCTGGGTTATCCCCTGCTGCAGTCCGCGGATATTCTCCTGTATCGGGCGCAATACGTGCCGGTGGGCGAAGACCAGGTCGCACACGTGGAAATCACGCGCGAGGTGGCGAGGCGCTTCAATCACATCTATGGCCGGGAACCTGAGTTCGAGCAGAAGGTCGAGAAAGCGATCAAGAGCCTCGGGTCGCGCAACTCCTCCATGTACCGCGCGCTGCGCAAGGAGTTCCAGGAAAAGGGCCACGCGGACGCGCTAGCCAAGGCGCGCGCGCTGGTCGAAGCGAACGCCCGCTTGACTGTCGCCGACCGCGACCGCCTGTTCGGATTTCTCGAGGGCACCGGCATCGCGATACTGCCCGAGCCGGAGGTGCTGCTCACCGCCACTCCGAAGATTCCGGGATTGGACGGACGCAAGATGTCCAAATCCTACGGCAACACGATTGGGCTGCGCGAGGACACGGATTCGATTGTCAAGAAGCTCAAAGCGATGCAGACCGATCCGGCGCGAGTACGGCGCACCGATCCCGGCGACCCCGACAAATGCCCGGTGTGGGACCTGCACAAAGTGTATTCAAACGGCGACACTCAGGCCTGGGTGCAGCAAGGTTGCCGCAACGCCGGCATCGGCTGCCTGGAATGCAAGGCGCCGCTGATCGACAAGATCGTCGAGGAGGTGTCCGCAATCTCGAAGCGGGCGCAAGAGTTTGAAGAGAATCCCGAACTCGTACGCGGTATCATCGCCGAGGGGTGCGAACGGGCGCGAGGCGTGGCGCGCGACACGCTGGACGCTGTGCGCCAAGCCATGGCGATGGACTACCGTTGACTGCCGGAGAGCCGATGAAACCTGAATTGACGCTCGTGCAGAATGTACGGGAAACGCCGCCGGCCGCCGCGGCGCAGCCTGCGCAGGGCGAGATGCCGTTTGCGGTGGTGGAGGGGCAGCCCATTACCGAAATGCCGCGAGACTTGTACATCCCGCCGCAGGCGCTCGAGGTGTTTCTCGAGGCGTTCGAGGGCCCGCTCGACATGCTGCTGTATCTCATCCGGCGGCAGAATCTGGACATCCTCGACATCCCGATCGCCGAGATCACGCGCCAATACATGCGCTACATCGAATTGATGCAGGTGCTGCAATTGGAACTCGCGGGCGAATACCTGCTGATGGCGGCGACTCTGGCCGAGGTGAAATCGCGCATGCTGCTGCCGCGCATCGGCAACGCGGAGTCGGCGGAAGAGTCGGACCCGCGCGCGGAACTGGTGCGCCGCCTGCAGGAATACGAGCGCTTCAAGCGCGCCGCCGAGAGCATCGACCGCATGCCGCGCCTGGAGCGCGATACCTGGGTTGCATCGGCGGATTTGGTGGACCGAAAAATCGTGCGCATCCCGCCGCAGGTGACTTTGCAGGAAATGCTGCTGGCGTTTCAAGAAGTGCTGTCGCGCAGCGACATGTTCGCGCACCACCACGTGCAGCGCGAGCCGCTGTCGGTGCGCCAGCGCATGGCGGACGTGCTGTCGTCGCTCACGGCGAGCGCGTTCGTCGATTTCGTGCAATTGTTCCGCGCCAATGAAGGCCGCCGCGGAGTCACCGTCACGTTCGTCGCGGTGCTCGAACTGCTGCGCGAGGGATTGATCGAAATCGTGCAGGCCGAGGCCTATGCGCCGCTGCATGTGCGCCTCGGCAATCCGGCCCGACACCTGACACTGGTGGCCGACGACGGTGCCGCCAACGATTCTCAAGCGAGTACGCCATGAATGACCAATACGTGAAGAATGTGATCGAGGCGGCCCTGCTTGCCGCCGGCCGGCCGCTGGCAATGGACGAGCTGGTGAGCGTGTTTGACGAGCGCGATGGATCGAACGCCGAAGAAGTGCGCAGCGCCATCGCGGCGCTGACCGCGGAATATGAAACGCGTGGGCTGGAATTGGTCGAAGTGGCGAGCGGTTATCGGATTCAAATACGGGCCGGCGTCGCCCAGCCGGTGTCCCGGCTCTGGCAGGAGCGCCCGGCCAAGTACTCGCGGGCGCTGCTGGAAACCCTGGCGCTGGTGGCGTACCGCCAGCCGATCACGCGCGGCGAAATCGAACAAATCCGCGGCGTGGCCGTCAACCCCAACATCATCAAGACGCTGCTCGAGCGCAGCTGGATCCGGGTGGTCGGGCATCGCGACGTTCCCGGCCGGCCCGAGCTGCTGGGTACGACGCGGGAATTTCTCGACTACTTCAGCTTGAAGAAACTCGATGACTTGCCGACGCTGGCGCAGCTCAAGGAACTCGAGGACCTGCGGGTGCAGCTGACCCTGCCGGGTGCGGACCCGGAAGTCATGGCCTCAGCCGAGCTCGACCCGGACGGCCTGGCGGAGGGTTCGGGCGAGGTCTCTGCGGCAGCCGACGACGATGATGAACGCGAACGGCCGGACGGCCAGGATGCGGACAGCGAGTCGCCGCGGCCGCACGGTCTCGTCGCGCGCGGTGCGCAAGACGATGCCGGTTGATGGCGCGAACGAGGCCGCCACGCCAGCAGGCAGCGCCGCGCAAAGACCATCCCCCGACGGAGCGTGTGCAAAAGCTGCTGGCGGCCGCGGGAATCGGCTCGCGGCGCGAAGTGGAGCGCTGGATCCGCGAGGGACGCCTGCAGATCAACGGTGAGGTGCCCGCGCTGGGCGCGAAGCTGACGCCTCGCGACCGCATCACGCTCGACGGCCGGCCGGTCAGATTGCATACGCCGGCGCGCAAGGAATTGCGCGTGCTGCTGTTTCATCGTTCTCCGGGTGAGACGCTCGATCTGAAGGCGGCGACCTCGCGGGCGGCGGAACATCTGAACCTGCCGCGCGCCTCCGGCCGCTGGCTCGCCATCCAGCCCATGCCGCCGGTCGACGGCGGCCTGGAGATTCTCACCGACGATGGATCCTGGGCGCACCGGGTATCGCGCGGCGTGCACGCGCTCACCGTCGACTACGTGCTGCGGATGCGCGGACCGCTCAACGAAGATCTGGTGGCCGAGTTTCGCGCTGCGGTCGACTGCGAGGGCGAGGCGATGAGCATCCTCGAGGCCGGCGCCCAATACGGCGAAGGATTCAATCATTGGCTCAATGTGACCGTGCGTGCGACGCGCTCCGCCCAGGTGCGGCATTGGTGGGCGGCGCGCGGCATCATCGTGAGCCGCCTGATGCGCGTGCGATTCGGCCCGGTGCACCTGTCCCGCGAGCTGCCGCGCGGCCACTCGCGGGCAATGCTGACGAGCGAACGCAACGCGCTGATCAATGAGATCGACGCAGCCGCAGCCGCGTCGAGCGCAGAGAGCGGAGCCGAACCCGCGGCCAACACTTAAGCTAGTGCGATTCGGGCGGCGCCGAGGCCTGCAGCAATTGCGCCAGATGCTGCTGCCATAACGCGGCCCAGGTATGCGTGCCGTGTCCATGGGTCTGGTCCGAAGCCGGCAGCAGCACGAAGCGCCCGCCCTTCACGCGCTTGATTTCGCGCTCGGCAATGCCGAGGTCGGGCGGGTTGATGAAATCATCGCCCGAGTTGACCTGGGTCAGGGGAACGATGATTTTCTCGAGGCCCGGCGAGGGATCGTAATCGCGCGATGCATTCACCTGGTAGAGCAGATCGTTGGCATCCAAATCGTCGAGCTCGCGCTGCATGAACTTCTCCAGGAATTGGTCGGCGGCATCGCGGGTCGGGAGCGTGAGCTGCATTTGAATGGGCGCGCTGCCGGCGATCATCAGGAGGCCGGCAGCCGTGCGCAGGGCGGACGCGGGCTCGCTCTGGTAGTCGCCTTGCTGCCACTGCGGGTCGGTGCGAATCGCGTCGATGAGGAGCTTGCGCCACAGGCGGTTGCGGCCCGCGATCTGCACCGGCAGACAGGCGAGCGGCATCAGGGCATCCATGAAATCGGGATAGGTTTCCCCCCACATGAACGTGTGCATACACCCCATCGAGGTGCCCATCACCAGCCGCAGGTGGTCGACCTCGATACCCTGCAGCAGTGCATGCTGCGCGGCGACCATATCCGTGTAGGCGTATTGCGGAAAACGCGCGTGCAAGCCGTCGCTGGGTTTGCTGGATTTTCCGTGACCGATCCCGTCCGGCAATATGATGAAATACTTGCTGCTGTCGAGCAGCTGACCGCGTCCGAACAGTACGCCGGCGAAATGCTCGTTGAGCAGGCTGCGGCCCGAGCCGCCGGTGCCGTGCAGGATCAGCACCGCATTGTTGATCTTGCCGTGCGCGTCGCGCCGCGGCTTGCCCAGCACCGTGTAGTGCAGGCGCAATTCCGGCAGCACCTCGCCGGATGCGAAATGGAAATCGTGCAGGATGTAGTCGCCTTCGACCGAAGAGTAGGCGGGAACCGGCTCCGCCTGGACGGCGCCGACGCCAAGACACAGCGCCGCGGTGTGCAAGCAAGCCATCAGCATCAGTCGTGACCGCATCAATGTTCCCCCTAACCTATTGGGCTTCGATATATTGGCCATCAATACCGCGACTGGCGGCACTCAGCAAGTGCAAAAAAGTCCCGCAGACGCTCGCGGGCGCCGGCACCGTATTCGGATCCTCGCCGGGATAGGCAGCGGCGCGCATCGCGGTGCGCATGCGGCCGGGGTTGACGCTGTTCATTCGAATATTGGGCTCGCCCTCGAGTTCCTGAGACCACATGCTGCGTACCGATTCCAATCCGGACTTCGCGACGGCATAGGCTCCCCAAAACGGCCGCTGGTTTTTCACGACGCCGCTGCTGACGAAAATCACGGAAGCATCGGAGGAACTGCGCAGCTGCGGCAGCAAGACCTGCGTCAGGATGAACGGCGCGGTCAGATTCACGTGCAGCACCCGGCACCAGGTCGGCACGTCGTACTGTTCGAGCGGCGTGCGCTCGCCCAACAGCGCGGCGGCGTGCACCAGGCCGTCGAGCTTGCCGAACTCGCTGCCGATGGTGGCCGCCAGATTGTCGTAGTCCACCGCGGTCGCGGCCGCGAGGTCCAGGGTTGCGAGCGCCGGCCGCGGCTTGCCCAGGCTTTCTATTTCATCGTAGACGCGCTCGAGCTTGGCGAGGTTGCGGCCGCACAGAATGACGCTCGCGCCCACCCGCGCGCACTCGACGGCAAGCGCTCGCCCAAGGCCGCTGCCGGCGCCGGTGATCAGGATGACGCGCCCGGCCAGCAAGTCGGCCGCCGGCGAGAATGGCTTGGGAATCATGCGAGCTCCGAATTCATGGATGGGCGCGCCGCGCCGTCCGCCAGGCGAGCAGCATATCCTGTAATCGGCGCCACCCGCGCGGCGGCGCACCGCCGTGCAGATGAGTCAGCCCGAGCGCCGCCAGAATCAAGAGGTGCCGATTGCGGCCGCGCTCGACGCGCGGCAGCGCCTGCGCGGCCGTCTCGAAGTAGCCGGCGGCACGGCCGCGCAGGGCATTCAGATAGTCTTGCAGATGCGGCGGCGGCGCGTCGGCAGCGAGATCCTCGTTGCCGACGCCCGCCGACAGGAGTTCGTCGACCGCAAACGGCACGCGCCCCGCACGCGCCTCGCGCCGATAACCGCGCAGCGCCGTCGTCAGATAGCGGGCGGCCGCAAGGGCCCGCGTGCAGCTGCGCAAGCCGCCGTCGTCGGCAACCTCGCCGGCGAGCTGCGATGCCAGCACCAAGGGATCGCCCCACAGCGCCTGCGCGTGCAGCTCTAGATCGGCGCCCTGTTCAAGCGGCGCACCGCTTGCCTCCGCAGCCGCGGCATTCACGGCGGCGAGCAGCGGAATGAAATCGGCCGAGCCGGCGCGGGGCAGGGCGGCAAGATACGCGCTGATGGGATGGACGGGGGTGCCTGCAGCGAGGCGCCGCATTTCTTCCTGCCACCACGCGAGCTTCAAGTGCGCGACGCCCGTTTCGGTCGCCGGATCCGCCAGCGCCCGCCATTCGGCGCCGAGAGCGTAGATGCCGAGCAGCGGCGCGCGCGCCTCGGCGGCGGCGAACAGCCAGCTCCAGTAGCGCGCGGTGCCCGTGGGAACCGCGCGCAAGGAATAGGTGGAATCAAGTGGTTTCAGAGCCGGCCTCGTCCGCGGGATCCGGTTCGGCGTCCGCAATCCGCGGAATGCGCGTCAAGTTCGCCACGGGCTCGATGGGCTCGAGATCGCGGCTCACGCGCAGCCCGAGTTCGGGGAAGCGGCGCGCGGCGGGCATGACTTGCTGCTCGAGCGATCCGACCGCCTTGTTGAAGGACTCGACGCTGCTGCCCAGGGATTTTCCCAGCTTGCCGAGATGTTCGCCGAACACCGCGAGGCGCTTGTACACCTCCTCACCGAGCCGGCGAATCTCCGCGGCATTGTCGGCCAGGGCGGATTGCTTCCAGCCATACGCGACGACCTTCAGCAGCGCCACCAGGCTGGTCGGTGTCGCCAGCATCACGTTTTGCCGCAACGAGTCGTCGATCAATCCCGGATTCTCCTGCAATGCCGCGCTCAAGAATTGGTCGCCCGGCAGGAACAGGACGACGAAGTCCGGGCTGCGCTCGAACTGCGACCAATACTGCTTCGAGGACAGTTCCCGAACGCGCGCGCCGACGATCTGCGCATGGCGGCGCAGTTGCGAGCTGCGGTCCTCGTCATTTTGCGCCTCGACCGCGGACAGGTATGCGTCGAGCGGGGTCTTGACGTCGACGACGATCTCGCGCCGCTCCGGCATGTGCACGATCATGTCGGGGCGAACCGCGCCGGAATCGGTGACGCGGTGCTGCTGCTCGGTGAAGTCGACGTGCAGGGTCATGCCGGACAGTTCGACCAGGCGGCGCAGAGTGATCTCGCCCCATTGGCCGCGCACGTCGGGCCGGCGCAGGGCGGTGACCAGGTTGCGGGTCTCGCGCGACAGCAGGTTCTGGCCGCCGGCCAGAACCTCCATCTGCGTCTTGATGGTTGCGAACGAGTCGATGCGGTCGCGCTCGATCGCTTGAATCTGCGCTTCGGTCCTGGCCAGCGCCTCGCGGATGGGCTGCACCAGCGACTCGATCGCCGTCTCGCGCTCCTTCAGCGCCTGCGAGGCGTCCGATTGCTGGCGGGCGAGGCGTTCGCGCGCCAACTGCAGGAACACTTCGCTGTTGCTCTGCAGGCTGTCGCGCGCAAGGTCGCCGAACACGGCCTGCAGCTGCTCGCGCGCCCGGGCCAGGGCCTGCTCGCGCTCCGCGTTCGCGGTTGCCTCGGATTGGAGCCGCGCCCGCAGCACTTCGAGTTCGACGGTGAGCGCTTGTTCACGCCGCTGCCGCCACACCAGCACGGCGAGCGCGCCGACCGCGGCGCCGATCAGCAACGCGAGCCACACGGTGCCGTCGCTCATGCGCGGCCGCTCAAGTCGAGCCAGCGCAGCAGATCGAGAGCCCGGTCCAAGTAGCCGTCGCCGCCCCACGCCGCCGAGTCTTCATCGTCGAACATGTAGCCGTAGTTCGCGACCACGGCCGCCATGCCGGCCGCGCGGGCGGCCTGCACGTCGCGTTCGGCGTCGCCCACATAGACACATTCGCCGGCCGCGACCCGGGCGAGCTCCGCGGCATGCAGCAGGGGCAGGGGATGCGGCTTGCGTTCGGCAAC
Organism: uncultured Gammaproteobacteria bacterium; assembly: GCA_963818075.1. Classification (GTDB taxonomy): domain Bacteria; phylum Pseudomonadota; class Gammaproteobacteria; order Steroidobacterales; family Steroidobacteraceae; genus Bog-1198. Next base: position 142,456 of record CAWFQX010000005.1, read on the forward strand.
CGTGTCGCCGCTGACCACGCATTCGAAGCGCGCGCGAAGTCCCAACTCCTCGAGCAGCGGTTCGGTGAGCCACGCCGGCTTGTTGGTGACGATGCCGGATTTCAAGCGGCGGCGGGCGAGCGCCGCCAGCACCTCGTCCATGCCGGGAAAGAGCCGAGTGCCGCGGCTCAGGGCGCCGCGATAGATATCCAGAAAGCGCCGCTGCAGCGCGGCAGCGGCTGCGGGGTCGGCATCGGGAAATCCGATATTCACGACGCGCGCCGCGCCGTGGCTCACTGCGGCGCGCACGGTTTCGTAAGGCAGCGGCGCGAGGTCGTGCTCGGCGCGCAGCACGTTCAGCGCGCCGACCATGTCGGGCGCGGTGTCGAGCAATGTACCGTCCAGATCGAACAACACCGCTCGCAAGGGCAGCATCATGGGGATGCGGGCCCGGGCCGCGAGAAATGCGCCAGGTAATTGACGCTGGTGTTGGACGAGAGCTGAAACGAGCGCGTCAGCGGATGATAAGTGATGCCGGTCAAATCGCGGAGTTCGAGTCCCGCGGCGCGCCCCCAGCGGGCGAGCTCCGAGGGGCGGATGAACTTCAAATACTCGTGCGTGCCGCGCGGCAAGACGCGGGCAATGTATTCGGCGCCGATGATGGCCACCGCGAATGCCATGGGGTTGCGGTTCAGCGTTGAGACGATGATGTCGCCGCCGGGCCGCACCAACGCCGCCAATGCCGCAATGCTGGCCGCCGGATCCGGCACGTGCTCGAGCATTTCCATGCAGGTCACGAGGTCAAAGGCCGCCGGCCGTTCCAGCGTCAGTTCCTCCGCCGCAATCGCCCGGTAGACGGCCGGAATCTTGGCCTCGAGTGCATGCAGTTCCGCCACGTCGAGCAGCGCCTGCGACAAGTCGATGCCGAGCACCCGCGCCCCGGCGCGCGCCATCGCTTCGGACAAAATGCCCCCGCCGCAGCCGACGTCGAGCACCTCCCGATGCGGCAGACTCACCGTGCGTTCGATGTAGCGCAGACGCATTGGATTGAGGTCGTGCAGCGGCTTGGAGGGGCCTTTAGGGTCCCACCAGCTCTGCGCGAGAGCGCTGAATTTCGCCAGCTCCGCCGGGTCGGCATTCCGAGTCGAGTCATGCACGGGCGTCACCCTCAAGTTTGAGCCGCGCGGCCCATTCATTGGCGCGCGCGGCCACGCGGTTCCAATCCAAACGGGTCAATTCTCCATCGAGCAGCAGCTGCCGGCCGGCCACCCACACATCGCTCACCAGATCGCGGCCGCCGCAAAAAACCAATTGTGGCACGGGATCGCTCAGGGGCTGAATGGCCGGGCCGCCGAGATCGACGCAGCAGACATCCGCCCACTTGCCGGGTTCGAGCGTGCCCACGCCGCCATCCAGTCCGAGGACTGCCGCGCCGCCGCGAGTGGCTGCGGCAAGGGCGTCCCATGCCGACGCGTGCGATGTCATGAGGGCATATAACTTCATTTCACCCCACAGGTCCTGGCTCGCGCACGCGCCGCCACCGCTGCCGATACCGATGCGCAGGCCGGACGCGACGAACGAACCCAAGGGTGGCAAGCGCTGCTCGGACTTAAGGCCCGACGACAGGCCGAGACTGATCGATATGCCGGTGCGCTGCGCAAGCTCCACATCGGCCTCGGTGGCGTGCGTCATATGCACGGCGTTCAAGGCGGGCGTCAGCATGCCGAGGTGCCATAGGCGCCCGATCGGGCGCACACCATGCATGGCGACGCAGCGGGCGATTTCGTGCGCCGATTCGTGCAAGTCGATCATGATTCCCGCGTCGAGCTCATCGGCCAGCGTGGCGAGCCGCGCAAAAGTGGCGTCGCTCACCCGGTCCGCGGCCTGCGGCGCGAACACGGTGGAAATCAGGGGGTGAGCGGCAAATTCGTCGCGCACGCGCAGCCCTTCGCTCAGATGATCGGCGGAGGAATTCGCGCGCGGGGTGAGGGTCTCGGCCACCGGCAAGCCGATCACCGCCCGCATGCCCTGCTCGGCCGCGCTGCGGGCGGTTTCCCCGGGATGATGGTAGCGATCGCCGAAACACGTGATGCCCGACACCAGCATCTCGGCAACGGCCGCCAAGACACCGTCGTGCACGAATTCCGGGCCGGGCGAATGCGCCTCGAGCAGGGAGGCCGGCGCACCGGAGCCGCGCAACAGCGACCCGGCGGCATGCGTGTGCGCGTTGATCATGCCGGGCATCAAGAGATGCGCGCGCCTCTCGATAATGACCGTCGGGGCGTAGCGGGCAGCCGCGTCGGCGCTCGGCAGAAGATCGATGATTCGGCCGTCGCGCACCACCAGCGTATGGTTCTCGAGCACGGCTCCACGCACGGTCATGGGCACGATCCAACGGGCGTCGATGCTTAAATCGGCTGGAACAACAGGCATTCCCAAGTATATCGGCAATTCCGCAAGTGCGGGCTTAAGGTGGGCAGCGGATATGTGCTAGAATTCGCCCATGTTGAGACCATGTCTCGCCTCCTTTAAACCCGCTTAAGAAAGCCGCGAAGGCTGCACCGGACTCTCGCAAATGGCCGAGATCGCTCGCGAAATATTGCCCGTAAATCTCGAAGATGAGATGCGCAAATCGTACCTGGATTACGCGATGAGCGTGATCGTCGGGCGGGCTTTGCCCGACGTGCGCGACGGCTTGAAACCCGTGCACCGGCGCGTGCTCTACGCCATGCGCGAATTGAGCAACGATTGGAACAAGGCGTACAAAAAGAGCGCACGCGTTGTAGGAGATGTCATCGGCAAGTACCATCCGCACGGCGATGCGTCGGTGTACGACGCCATCGTGCGCATGGCGCAAGAGTTCTCGATGCGCTATCTGCTGGTCGATGGCCAGGGAAATTTCGGTTCCGTGGACGGCGACCCGCCGGCTGCGATGCGTTATACCGAAGTGCGCATGTCGAGACTGGCCGGCGAGCTGCTCGCCGACATCGACAAGGAAACCGTCGATTTCAATCCGAATTACGACGAGTCGGAGAGCGAACCGGCCGTCCTGCCCGCGCGCATACCGAACCTCCTGATCAATGGCTCATCCGGCATCGCGGTGGGCATGGCGACCAACATCCCGCCGCACAATCTGACGGAAATCATCACGGCGTGCATCGCGCTCATCGAGAACCCGGAGATCAATCTGGCGCAGCTGATGCAGATCGTGCCGGGTCCGGATTTCCCGACCGCGGGCTTGATCAACGGCGCTCAGGAAATCGTCGCCGCCTACAAGACGGGCCGCGGGCGCCTCAGTGTGCGTGCGCGCACCCATTTCGAGGACGTGGGCAAGGGCGACCGTCAAGCGATCATCATCACCGAATTGCCCTACCAGGTGAACAAGGCGCGGCTGATCGAACGCATCGCCGACCTGGTGCGCGACAAACTCATCGAAGGCATTGCCGGGGACGGCCTGCGCGACGAATCCGACAAGGACGGGATGCGCGTGGTGATCGAGCTGAAGCGCGGCGAAGTGCCCGAGATCCTGCTCAACAACCTGTATGCGCAGACCACCATGGAGCAGGTGTTCGGCATCAATATGGTAGCGCTCGTCGACGGCCAGCCGCGGCTGCTGAGCTTGAAGGAAATGCTCGATGCCTTCCTGCGGCATCGGCGCGAGGTGGTGACCCGCCGCACGGTGTACGAGCTGCGCAAAGCCCGCGAGCGCGGCCACGTGCTCGAGGGACTTGCGATCGCGCTCGCGAACATCGACGAGATCATCGCGGCCATTAAGGCCTCGCCTTCGCCGGCCGAGGCGAAGGTGGCGTTGATGTCGCGCCCGTGGGCATCCGGCGCCGTGCCCGAAATGCTGGCGCGCGCCGGCGCCATCAGCACGCGGCCGGACGGTGAAATCGCGCAGCTCGGCATCGTCGAAGGCGGCTATCGGCTCACGGAGACCCAGGCACAGGCGATTCTGGAAATGCGCCTCAACCGCCTCACCGGCCTCGAGCAGGACAAGATCATCGCGGAGTTCCAGGAATTGCTGGAGCAGATCCGTGACTTATCCGACATTTTGGCTCGGCCGGAGCGCCTGCTGCAGGTGATCCGCAACGAGCTCGAATTCATCCGCGACACCTTCGGCGACAAGCGGCGCACGGAGATCCTCGTCAATCATGAAGACCTCACGACGGAAGACCTGATTTCGCCGGAGGACGTGGTGGTGACTTTGTCGCACGGCGGCTACGCCAAGGCGCAGCCCGTGTCCGATTACCAGGCGCAACGCCGCGGCGGCCGGGGCAAGGCGGCCACCAGCGTCAAGGATGAAGATTTCGTCGACAAGCTGTTCGTGGCGAACACCCACGACACGCTGCTGTGCTTCTCCGACCATGGCAAGGTTTATTGGCTCAAGGTGTATCAGCTGCCGCAGGCAAGCCGCGGCTCGCGCGGCAAACCCATCGTCAATCTGCTGCCGCTGCAGGAGGGCGAGCGCATCAGCGCCATGCTGTCGATCAAGGATTTCGAGGAAGGCAAGTTCGTCTTCATGGCGACCAGCCTCGGCACCGTCAAGAAGACCTCGCTGGCCCTGTTCTCGCGGCCGCGCGCCAGCGGCATCATCGCGGTGGCGCTCGACGAAGGCGACAAATTGGTCGGTGTGGCCATCACCGACGGAACCAAGGACATCCTGCTGTTCACCACTGCCGGCAAGGCGATCCGCTTCATGGAAGAGGAGGTCCGGCCGATGGGCCGCGAAGCGGCGGGCGTTCGCGGGGTGCGATTGACCGACGACCAGCGCGTCAATGCGTTGATCGTCGCGGAGCAGGGCTTCATTCTCACCGCGTCCGAGAACGGCTTCGGCAAACTCACGCCGCTCGACGAATTTCCGAAGCATGGCCGCGGCGGTCAAGGAGTCATCGCGCTGCAAATCACCGACCGCAACGGGCACATGGTCGGAGCTCTGCAGGTGAGCGTGGACGATGAGATCATGCTGATGAGTCAGAACGGCGTGCTCGTGCGCACCCCGGTGCGGGACATCTCCGTGGTCGGTCGCAATACCCAGGGCGTGCGCTTGATCCGGCTGGAAGAGGGCGACCAACTGTCGGGGCTCGAGCGCATCGACGGCCTGGCCGGGGACGCGGAAGTGGCGGCCGGCGAGTCCGAGGACGACGCGCCGGCGGATGACGCGGCGGGCGATGAGCCTGCGGCCGATGGGCCCGCGGCCGACGACACGTAAGCAATTTCTCGAGGATGCGCGCGTTTAATTTCTCGCCGGGCCCCGCCATGCTGCCGCTCGAGGTCATGCAGCAGGCGCGCGAGGAGTTGCCGGACTGGCATGACAGCGGCATGTCGGTCATGGAGATCAGCCACCGCAGCACGGCCTTCATGCAGGTTGCGGCCGAGGCGGAGGCGGATTTGCGCGATCTTTTGTCGATACCGCGCAACTATCAAGTCCTGTTCGTGCAAGGCGGAGCGTCGGCGCAATTTTCCCTGGTGCCGTTGAACCTCGCTGCGCCGCATTCGACGGTCGACTACATCGACACCGGACACTGGTCCCGCAAGGCGCTCAGCGAGGCGGCGCGCTATTGCGCGGTGCACGTCGCCGGCGACGCCGGCGAGCCGTACATGCGAGTCCCGCCGCAGAGCGAGCTGCGCTTGACCAAGGATGCGGCCTATGCGCATTACACGCCGAACGAGACCATCAGCGGAGTCGAGTTCGGCTACGTGCCGCAGACCGGGCGTGTGCCGCTGGTGGCGGACATGTCATCCAGCATTCTGTCGCAGCCCGTCGATGTCGCGAAGTTCGGCGTCATCTACGCGGGTGCGCAAAAGAACATCGGCCCCTCCGGTTTGACAGTGGTGATCGTGCGCGATGACCTGATCGGCAAGGCAGACCCCAAGACGCCGCTGGTGTTCGATTACAAGGCCATCGCCGAGCACCAATCCATGCTCAACACGCCGCCGACGTTCGCCTGGTACATGGCGGGACTGGTGTTCAAGTGGCTGAAGAGCGGCGGCGGACTGGCGGCGGCCGCTGAACGGAACCGCATCAAGGCGCAGACGCTGTACGCGGCCGTCGACGGGTCGCGTCTTTACAAGAACTCGGTCGCGCGCGATGCGCGGTCGCGGATGAACGTGACATTCACGCTGCAACGGCCCGATTTGGATGCCGTATTTCTTGCCGAGGCGGCCGCGGCCGGGCTGCACGGACTCAAGGGCCATCGTGTGCTCGGCGGCATGCGCGCCAGCCTCTACAATGCCATGCCGCTGGCCGGCGTCGAGACGCTGTGCGCTTTCATGCATGATTTCGAGCGGCGCCACGCGTAAGGTAAGAGGATGGCAAAGAAAACGACAGTGCCCCGCAAGGGCCGGCCCCGCAAGACCCCGGGGGGCGCCACGCCGGCTGCCGCTCGCGCGGCGCCAGGCAAGGCGATTCCCGGCATAACGCCGGCGAGCGGCGGACTCGGCAACATCCGCGACAGCATCGATGCCATCGATGCGCGGATTCACGCACTGCTCAACGAGCGCGCCCGCTACGCCCAGCTGGTCGGCATCTCGAAATCCGCATCCGGCAAGGCGGTGGATTTCTACCGCCCGGAGCGCGAGGCCGAAGTTCTGCGCTTGGCGCTCGAGCGCAATCAGGGACCGTTGCGCAATGAGGAAATCGCCCGGCTGTTTCGCGAGATCATGTCGGCGTGCCTGGCCCAGCAGGAGCCTCTGAAAGTCGCGTTCCTGGGGCCGGAGGGCACGTTCACACAGGCCGCCGTGCTCAAGCACTTCGGCTCGTCGGTGCGCGCGCTGCCGCTGCCTGCGATCGACGAGGTGTTTCATGAAGTCGAAGGCGGCGTCGCGGACTTCGGCGTGGTGCCGATCGAAAACTCGAGCGAGGGCACCGTCAATCACACCCTGGACATGTTCCTGTCGTCGGCTCTGAAAATCTGCGGCGAAGTTGAGCTGCGCATCAACCATCATTTGATGGGGAAAATGACCGGCACCGACGCCGTCAAACGCGTGTGCGCGCATGCGCAGGCCCTGGCGCAATGCCGGGGCTGGCTGGATGAGCAGCTTCCCGAGGTGGAGCGGGTGGCCGTGGCGAGCAATGCCGAGGGCGCGCGGCGCGCGCGCGACGAGCGCGGCACGGCGGCAATCGCCAGCCGCGCGGCGGCCGAGATTTACGGACTCAATCTGCTGGCCCATGAAATCGAGGATCGGCAGGACAACACCACCCGCTTCCTGGTGGTGGGCAGAAAGCTCTTCAGTGCGAGCGGAGAGGATCGCACCACGCTGCTGGTGTCGGGCATGAACACCGATGATGCAGGCGCGCTGTTCCGCCTGCTCGAACCGCTGGCCGAGCACCGCGTCAACATGACGCGCATCGAATCGCGTCCGTCGCGCAAGAAGCTGTGGGACTACGTGTTTTTCATCGACATAGAAGGGCATGTCAGCGATCCGCCGGTGGCCAAGGCGCTGGCGGCGCTCGAGGAGCGCGCCTCGCTATTCAAGGTGCTGGGCTCGTATCCGCGGGCAGTGCTCTGACGGATGGGGCCCACGGTGCGCAAATTCGAGGCGCGGCCGGCGGGCAACGTGTCGGGTGCGGCGGCGGTCCCGGGCGATAAATCCATATCGCATCGCGCGCTGATGCTGTCCGGCATCGCGCAGGGCACGAGCGTGGTGACCGGCTTCCTGGCGAGCGAGGATTGTCTGGCTACCTTGACGGCGATGCGAGCGTTGGGAGTGGCCATCGAGCAGCCGGGCGCGACGCAGGTGGTGATCCAGGGAGCGGGCTTGCGCGGCTTGCGCGCCGCGGGCCGCGCCCTCGACATGGGCAATGCGGGCACGGCCATGCGCCTCTTTACCGGCCTTTTGGCGGCGCAGGATTTCGACTCTCAATTGATCGGCGACGCCTCGCTCATGAAGCGCCCGATGGAGCGCGTCGCGGCGCCGCTGCGTTCGATGGGAGCCGATGTCCGTACGCACAACGGCACGCCGCCGGTCGACATCGGCGGCGGGCGCCGCCTGCACGGCATTGAATACCGGATGCCGGTGGCGAGCGCACAGGTGAAGTCGGCGATTCTGTTGGCGGCACTGTATGCCGACGCGGCCACGACCGTCATTGCCCCGGCCGTCAACCGCGACCACAGCGAGCGCATGCTGCAAAATTGCGGCGTGCGCCTCGACATCGACGGCTTGCGCACGACGCTGCACCCGCCGGCGCAATTGGCGAACCAGCGGCTCAATGTGCCGGGTGATTTTTCCTCCGCCGCATTTTTCATCGTGGCGGGCCTGTTGGGGGCCGCGGCCGCGGGCCTCGAGATTCAGAACGTAGGCATGAATCCGACCCGCACCGGTCTGCTCGATGTGTTGCGCGCCATGGGCGGGCACATCGAAATCCTGAACCCGCGCTCGAGCGGCGCCGAACCGGTGGCGGACCTGCTGGTGCGCGCCTCGGCGCTGCGCGGCATTGAGGTCCCGGTGGAACTCGTGCCGCTCGCGATCGACGAGCTGCCGGTGCTGTTCGTCGCGGCCGCCTGCGCGGCCGGCGAGACCACGGTGACGGGCGCCGAAGAGCTTCGCGTGAAGGAGAGCGACCGGATCGCCGCGATGAGTGCGGGCTTTCGGGTGCTCGGCGTGCCCCATGAGGTATTGCCGGATGGCATGCGAATCGAGGGCCGCGGGGTCGGCCCGGCATTCAGCGGCGGCGAGGTGGATAGCTTCGGCGATCACCGCATCGCCATGTCCTTTACAATTGCCAGCCTGCGGGCCGCGAAAACCATCTCGATTCGCGACGTGGCGAACGTGGCCACGTCGTTCCCGGGCTTCGTCGACCTGGCGCAATCGGTGGGCCTCGATGTTCACGAATTACCTGCGTAGGGGGCTGCGATGAAGCAGGTCCCGGTCATGACCATTGACGGTCCCTCAGGGTCCGGCAAGGGGACGGTCAGCCGTGCCGCCGCGCGGGTGCTGGGGTGGGCGCTGCTCGATAGTGGTGCGCTGTATCGTCTGGTCGCCCTGGCGGCCCGCAAGGCGGGCGTCAGTCTGGAGGACGGTCCGCAGCTCGCGGCCATGGCCGAGGGGCTCGATCTTAAGTTTGGCTCCGGTGCGGCGGGGGAAGAGGTGGTCTGGCTGGACGGCCGGGAGGTTACCAGCGCCATTCGGACCGAGGAGGCGGGTAATGACGCCTCCAAGGTGGCTGCCTTGCCCCTGGTCCGTGCCGCCCTCCTGGAACGCCAGCGGCGCTTTGCCGTCGCCCCGGGGCTGGTCGCGGACGGACGCGACATGGGAACTGTGGTATTCCCGCACGCGGAGGTTAAGATTTTTCTCACGGCGAGCGCCGAGGAACGGGCCGCCAGGCGACATAAGCAGTTGAAAGAAAAGGGGGTTGCTGCTACCCTTGCCGCCCTTTCGCTGGAGATAGCAGAGCGCGACCGCCGCGATACGAATCGCGCGATTTCGCCTCTTGTCGCAAGCGCAGACGCGGTCTTGCTGGATACGACGGGCATGTCCGTCGATCAGGTGATCGAGCGCGTCTTGTTGGAGGCCCGGATGCGTCTGTCGCCGGAGCGTTGCAGGATTTAGGTTGCGGCTTTCATGGAATGAGCGCCGTTATTTTATGGTAACCCCTCGGGCACACGGGAACCGTGCCAGGGAATAGTAAGAGACAACATGACAGAAAGTTTTGCGGAACTGTTCGAACAGAGCATCGCGAGCCAGCGCATTCGTCCTGGCACCATCCTCAATGGATTGATAGTCGAAGTAGGCCAGGACTACGTGATCGTCAACGTCGGATTGAAATCCGAGGCGGTAATTCCATCCGACCAATTCAAGAATGAGAAAGGCGAGATCGAGGTCACCGTCGGCGAGACGGTCGAGGTCGCCCTGGACAGCGTCGAGGACGGCTCCGGAGAGACCCGTCTGTCGCGCGAGAAGGCCAAGCGCGCCAGAACCTGGACGCGCCTGGAAACGGCCTTCGAGAAGCAAGAGGTGGTCATCGGCATCATCACGGGCCGCGTCAAAGGCGGTTTCACCGTCGAGATCGACAACGTACGCGCCTTCCTGCCCGGTTCCCTGGTGGACGTGCGCCCGGTCCGCGATCCATCGTACCTGGAGAACAAGCCGCTCGAATTCAAGGTCATCAAGCTCGATCAGAAACGCAACAACGTGGTCGTGTCGCGCCGCGCGGTCGTGGAGCAGGAGTACAGCGCCGAGCGTTCCGCGCTGCTGGATAATTTGCAGGAGGGTGCTGCGGTCAAGGGTGTGGTGAAGAATCTCACCGACTACGGCGCGTTCGTCGACCTGGGCGGTATCGATGGACTGCTGCACATCACCGACATGGCTTGGAAGCGCGTCAAGCACCCCTCCGAGGTCGTCAAAGTCGGCGAAGAGATCGACGTGCGCATATTGAAGTTCGATCGCGAACGGCAGCGGGTGTCGCTCGGGCTCAAGCAGCTGGGCGCGGATCCGTGGCAGAACATCGCGCGGCGCTACCCGGCCAACACGCGGCTGTTCGGCAAGGTCACGAACATCGCCGACTACGGCTGCTTCGTCGAAATCGAGGAGGGCGTGGAGGGCCTGGTCCACGTGTCGGAGATGGATTGGACCAACAAGAACGTCAATCCCGCCAAAGTCGTGCATGTGGGCCAGGAAGTCGAGGTCATGGTGCTCGACATCGACGAGGAGCGCCGCCGCATAAGTCTCGGCGTGAAGCAGTGCAAGACCAATCCGTGGAAGGAGTTCGCCGAGAACTACAACCGCGGCGACAAGGTCAGCGGCCAGATCAAATCGATCACGGACTTCGGCATCTTCATCGGGCTTGCCGGCGGTATCGACGGCTTGGTGCATTTGTCGGACATCTCGTGGGACATGCCCGGCGAGGAGGCCGTGCGCAGCTATCAGAAGGCGCAGCAGGTCGATGCCATGGTATTGTCGATCGATCCGGAACGCGAACGCATCAGCCTGGGGATCAAACAACTCGCGAAGGATCCGTTCTCTGCTTATATTGCCGAGCACCCGAAGGGCAGCATCGTCACCGGCGTCGTGCGCGAGGTGGACGCGAAAGGGGCGATCATCGATCTCGGCAATGGAGTCGACGGCCAGCTGCGGGCTTCCGAGTTGTCGCGCGATCGCGTCGAGGACGCTCGCTTGCTGCTGAAAGTCGGCGAGGAAGTCGAGGCTAAATTCACCGGAGTGGACCGCAAGGGGCGCAGCATCTCGCTATCGATCAAGGCGAAGGACATCCACGAGGAACAAGAAGCCATGCAAAATTATCGGACCGACTCACCGACCGGAACCAGCCTGGGAGATCTCCTCAAAGAACAAATCTCCGGCCAGGACTGACAGGAAAGGCAATAGGCGCGGCGGCGTCGAGCCGCCGCCGCGCCCGCCCTGTTGCGTATGTCTAGTGAAGCCAACGGATCGATAATGACGAAATCGGAACTCATCGAGATCATTTCCGCCAAACAGAAGCACCTGCCGGCGAAGGACGTCGAACTCGCCGTCAAGCAGCTGCTGGAAATCATGAGCGATGCGCTGGCCACCGGCGAGCGGATCGAGATTCGCGGCTTCGGCAGCTTCTCGCTGCATTTCCGGCCGCCGCGCCAGGGCCGCAATCCGAAGACCGGCGAGGCGGTCGCGCTTGCCGGCAAACATGTCCCGCACTTCAAGCCGGGCAAAGACCTGCGCGAGCGGGTCAACGATGGTGCGGATCAGCCGATCCGCGATTGACGAGAAGGCCTTAAGGAGCCTGCTCCGAAGGGCCGCATGACCGACCTATCGCTGCTGACGTGGGTTCTGGTGGTTGCGGCTCTGGTTCTCGGAATACTCGCCGGGCACTTTGGCTGGGGTAAACGCTGGCCCGGATCCTTAAGCAAACTGCATCCCGATTATTTGACCGGACTCGATTACCTGGTCACCGAGCAGCCGGATCGTGCGCTCGACATGTTCCTCAAGCTGATGGACGCCAACGCGGATACCATCGAAACGCATTTCGCCTTGGGCTCGCTGTACCGGCGCCGCGGCGAGGTCGAGCGCGCCATCCGCATCCATCAGAATCTCCTGGCGCGCGACGCCTTGGCTCCCGAACACCGCGAGCAGGCGCTGCTCGCGCTCGCGCAGGACTACCTGCGCGCGGGGCTGCTGGACCGCGCGGAAGGACTGTTTCAGCAGGTCAGTGAGGTGCCGCGGCTGCGCGCGAGTGCGCTCGATGCATTGCGGTTGGTCTACGAGCGGCAGCACGATTGGCAGCAGGCGCTGGGGGTTTATCGGCAACTGGCGAGGCTCAAGGCAGCTCCCGCGCGAGTGGTTGCAGCGCACTACCTGTGCGAGCTGGCCACGCTCGCGATCGAGCGCGGCGATACCGCCGAGGCGCGGCGCCTGCTGCGCGAAGCCCGCGCGGAGGCGACGCCGTTTCCGCGCGCGGCGCTGCTGCGCGCGCAGATCGCGGAACGCGATGCACAACCGGAGCTGGCCGTGCGCCTGCGGCGGCTGGCGCTCACCGAAGCGCCGGAGCTGCTCCAGGATGAGCTGCCGCAGCTGCTCAGATTGGTGGCGCCGGAGGCGCGCGATGCCGTGCTCGGGGAACTCGCGGCTCAAGCAGAGTCGCGGGACTTCAATGAATCGAAGCGCCTGGTATTCGCCGCGATCGCATCCGAGCTGGCCGGCGCGCCGCCGCTGCGCGCGCTGATCGAGAAGGTGTTCGCGCAGGACCCGACGCTGCAGGCCGTGTGGCGCGCGGACCCGGCGCAGTTCGAACGTACCGCGCGTGAGATCGGCGCCTTGCTGGCTCATGCCGAAAAATATCGATGCAACGAATGCGGTTTTTCCGGACGCAGTTTTTATTGGCATTGTCCGGCCTGTCATTCCTGGGCGAGCTTCGAGGCGTATGCCATCGTCAAGCTGCGCTAGCACCTGAGCTCGTCCGCCGCCGTGTGAGATTTGTCCGACGGCGCGGCCCGGTGAAATCCGTTATCATTTATCCATGCCACACCAAGCCGTAAAAACCGCCGTATTTCCCGTCGCCGGGCGCGGCACTCGATTCCTGCCGGTGACAAAAGCCAGCCCGAAGGAAATGCTGCCGATCGTGGACAAGCCGCTGATTCAATATGCGGTCGATGAGGCGCTGTCCGCCGGCGCAGATACGCTGGTGTTCATCACCGGCAGCTCCAAGCGCGCCATCGAAGATCACTTCGACACGAACCCCGAGCTCGAGGCCGTGCTGCAGGCGCAGGGCAAACAGGAACTGCTGGATACGCTGCGCGGAATCCTGCCGAGCTGGGCTTCGTGCGTGTACATCCGCCAGTCCGCGCCCTTAGGCTTAGGTCATGCCGTGTTGTGCGCGCGGCCCGTCGTGGGCACGGCGCCCTTCATGGTGCATCTCGCAGACGATTTGATCGACGCGGCGGTGCCGTGCCTCAAGCAGATGGTCGAGGTATTCGCGACCCATGGGGGCAGCGTGCTCGGCGTGCAGAACGTGCCGAAGCACGACACCGACAAGTACGGGATCGTGACGCTCGAGCGCAAGATTGCGCCGCGCGTCGGCATGATGTCGCACATCGTGGAGAAACCCAAGCCGGAGAAGGCGGCCTCGACGCTCGCCGTGGTGGGGCGCTATCTGCTCACGGCCGCGCTGTTCGATGACCTCGCGAAGATCGGCAAGGGCGCCGGCGGCGAGATTCAACTCACCGACGGCATCGCCCGCCTGATGCAGCGCGAACCGGTGTATGCCTTCGAGTTCGAAGGCAAGCGCTACGACTGCGGCAGCAAGCTCGGATACCTGCAGGCCACCGTGGAATACGGCCTGAAGCATCCGAGCTTGGGCGGCGATTTCGCCAACTACCTGCGCGAGCTGGTGCCCACGCTCTCCTAGCGGCGCCTAGCGGAAGCGCCCGCGCTGCTGCTGGCCGAAGCTTCTCGTGCCGGAACCGCCGCCCGCCGGGGCGCGGCGCGAATCGCGCCCGCCGTGCTGGCCGGGCCGGCCTTGGCCTTGCGAGGGCCGGTTGCCCGGGCGATTGCCGGCGGTGCGTTCCCCGCTGCGCTCGCCGTGCGCGGCGGCCGGCGCCGCCGACTCGACGATCTTGAATACCGGGGTCGGCAGGATTGGAATGCTGCGGCGTAGAACCCGCTCGATGTCGCGCAACAACCCGGACTCATCGCTCGACACCAACGACACGGCTTCGCCGGTGGAACCGGCGCGCCCGGTGCGGCCGATGCGGTGCACGTAGTCTTCCGGCACATTGGGCAATTCGTAGTTGACCACCTGCGGCAGCTCCTTGATGTCGAGGCCGCGCGCGGCGACCTCCGTGGCCACCAGCGCGGTGACCTCCCCGCGCTTGAACATGTCGAGCGCTTTGACTCGTGCGGCCTGGCTCTTGTTGCCGTGGATGGCCGCCGCTTGAATACCCGCACCCTCCAACTGCTGCGTCAGGCGATTGGCGCCATGCTTGGTGCGCGTGAAGATCAATACCTGGCGCCATTGGCCTTCCTGGATCAGATGCACCAACAGATGACGCTTCTGCTCCTTCTGCACCCTATACGCGCGTTGTTCCACCAGCTCGATCGGCGCGTTGCGCGGCGCGACCTGTATCGACAGAGGGTCGTGCAGCAGCCGTTCCGCCAAGCCGCGGATGTCGTCCGAATAGGTGGCGGAGAACAACAGGTTCTGCCGTTTCTGCGGCAGCAATTTGATGATCTTGCGAATGTCGTTGATGAAGCCCATGTCCAACATGCGGTCGGCCTCGTCGAGCACCAACATCTGCACCTTGGAGAGGTCAGCCACGCGTTGCTGTGCGAGATCGAGCAGGCGGCCGGGAGTCGCCACCAGAATGTCGCAGCCGCTGCGCAGGGTGCTGATCTGCGGATTGATGCTTACGCCGCCGAACACCTGGTAGGTGCGCAGCTGCATGTACTTGCCGTAGTCGCGTGCACTCTGGGCGACTTGCGCCGCCAGCTCGCGGGTCGGCGTCAGCACCAGCGCACGGGGCGCGCGGCTCGTGCCGTTCGCCTGGTCGGCGGCCAGCCTTTGCAAAATGGGCAGCACGAAGCCGGCCGTTTTGCCGGTGCCGGTTTGGGCGTTGGCGAGCACGTCGCGGCCGGACAGCACCGCCGGAATCGCCTGGATCTGAATGGGGGAAGGCGAATCGTAGCCCTTATCGGCGACAGCACGCAGCAATTCGGGCAATAGCCCGAGATCGGAAAATGACATTGAACAATCCTTGGTAGAAATTTGGACTCGCACGACGGAGGCAATTGCTTCCGCAGCGGTCAGCAGCGAGGGAGGTAAATTAATCGAAGTGCGTCGAGGACGGACCGCGGGCTCAAGGGTGGCACTGACCGAGCACCGACCTCATTGAGCTGCCGGCACTGTACAGGAAGGAGGCTGCCGCGTCCAGGCACGGGGTAGGAAGGCGCCGGCAGGGGCTAGGATGATGCCGGCACCGACTTCCGGCGAGCGGCGAATGGCCGGCGCCACGGCCGGAGTATAGCGTGGCTCCATCATTAGCCACTGGAGAAATCCCATGAACCGCATCACCAGCGCACTCGCCCTCGCGGGCATGATCGGTTTCGGCCTGCAAGCCGTTGCCGACGAGCCGCCGGCGGATGACACCGCCCCGCCATCGAGCCAGACCATGGCTACGGAGCAGAGCATTAACACCGATCAAGCGTCGCCGGCGGATCAGCAGCAATTCATGAAGGACTGCATGGCCAAGGCGAAGGCCTCCAATAACGGCATGTCGCAGAAGGACATGAAAAAGTCCTGCACTCAGCAGTTCAAGACCTCCTTAGGTCAATCAAATCAGCCGGTGACGCCGGCGCATTGAGAGCGCGCTAGTTCGCGGCGAGCTTTGATTTCGGCAATACGGTGCGTGGGTTCACCGCCGTATCGCCGTCGCGGATCTCGAAGTGCACGTGCGGGCCGGTCGAGTGACCGGTGCTGCCGAGCAGGGCGATCAAGGTGCCTTGAGCGACTTGGTCGCCTTGCTTGACCTTGAGCTCGCTGTTGTGGGCGTAGAGTGAACTGGTTTTGCGGTCGTGCCGTAAAATGACGACGTTGCCGTAGCCGCGCAGACCGTCACCGGCGTAGATCACCTCGCCGGCGGCAATGGCGTACACCGGTTCGCCCTCGTCTGCCGCCATGTCCATGCCCTTGTGTATTTTGCCCCAGCGCTCGCCGTACTCCGAACTCACGATATAGGCGTCGAGCGGCCAGCGCAGCGAGCCCGCATATTGCTCGGGCACCGTCGTCAGGGCCGGCGGCGCAGGATGCGTCGGCGCAGTATGCGTCTTGGGCTGGCCCGGCGCCCCGGCCGGCGGCGTCTTGGCGATGCCTGATTTATGCAAAACGCCGAGCACAGCGGTTTCGCTGTGTTCTCCGGCATCCTGAAAAGTCTTCAGAACGTCCTTTTCGGCGAGATATTTCTGCATCCGCGTATAAGCCTTCGAGGCCGTCGTCTGGGTGACTTCGATCGCCTTGGTGGAGGTGTCCTTGCTCTTTTGGTACCACTCTTGATCGCCGAATTTCTGATCGACCGTTGCGCAGCCGAAAACGCCCGCGCCGAGCACCGCGGTCACGGCAAGGAGGCGGATGCGGGCCATGAAGGATGTCCTTTACAATTGGGGGCGAGTTGAATCAATCGCTCGAATTGCGCAAAGCTTAGCATGCGTAAAATTGTGCTGCCAAAGGCGACGCGTTGGCGCTAGGCTATGCAGCAAATGGAATCTCCCCGTAGTTTGCCGGCGGCGCGGGCCGCGGCGCCCCTAGCGGACATATTGAGTGCGGCGCGCCGCATCGATGGCGCCAGTCAGATGGCCATTCTCGCGGTTTTCGTCGGTTGGTTCTTTGTGGATACGCTCGTGGCGAGCTTGGGGTCGCTGCAGCACGGCGTGCGCTTTTTTGACATATCCTCGGCCATCGCCGACCCGACGCGGATATTTTTCGCGGCCGATGCTTCGTGGCGGCGCGGTTTATTCGTCTTACTCTGCCTCCTATGCTTGGTGGCGCCGATTTTGCCGCATTGGCGCGCGGCACGATGGGCGTGGGCGGCCTATCTGGCGCCGCTTGCGTTGATGGTGGCCTGCGCTGCGCTGCTGTACTCGCAGACATCGAGCGAGTTCTTTTTGGCGCCGCAGGACGCTCAGTCCTTGACCGGGAGCGTCATTCGTTTTGCCAACGGCCTCGTACATCGGGGCAGCGGCTTGGTGGCGAGACACGTCTCGATCGGGGCGGGTGGCTATCTGGCATTTGCCGGCAGTCTGGCGCTGGCGGTGCAGGGGATGCGGCGCCTGATTCGCGATGCGCCCTGAAGAGTATATGGCGTTCGATGGCCTCGGCCTGGCCGAACTGGTGCATCGCAGAGAGGTCACGCCCGCGGAACTTGCCGAGGCCGCGATCGAACGAATCGAAGACCTCAATCTGCGATTGAATGCCGTCGTCGAACGCGACTATGCCCGGGCTCAGGCCGCGGCGCGCGCTGCGGACATTGCGGCACCTCTGTCCGGGGTGCCGTTTCTCGCCAAGGACATGAACATCGAAGTCGCGGGGCTGCATCTCACCTCCGCGTGCCGTTGGCTCGAAGGATTGCCCGCGGCCACGCAGGACGCGCCGCTGGCGGCGCGCTGGCGAAGCGCCGGACTCTCCATACTGGGCCGCACCAACACTCCGGAATTCGCCGGCGAATTCGTGACCGAGCCCACCTGGCGCGGAGCTACGCACAACCCCTGGGATTTCACTTTGACTCCCGGTGGCTCGAGCGGCGGTGCCGCAGCGGCGGTGGCGTCGGGCATGGTCCCGATTGCTCACGGCACGGATTCGGGGGGATCGATCCGCGTTCCCGCGGCGGCATGCGGTCTCGTGGGATTAAAACCCAGCCGCGGGTGGGTGCCGGTCGGGCCGCAGCAGGATGAATTGTCCGGCGGCCTGGATTGCGAACATGTCCTGGCGCGCTCAGTGCGCGATTCGGCCGTAATGCTCGACCTCACGCGCGGCCCCGAGCCCACCTCACGCTATCCGATCCAGCGCGCAGGCGCGTCATTCCTGGCGGCGACCGCCGCGCCGCCGCCGCCGCTGCGCATCGGGATGACATTGCGCGGGCCGGGCGGCATCGATCCCGTGAGGGAGATCGGCGCCGCGGTCGAGCAGGCGGCGCTCGCGCTCCGCCGCGCGGGCCACACGGTGAGCGAGTTTCAGTTTCCGGTTTCGGCGAATATTGGCGAGCTCTCGACGCTGGTGTGGATGAGTGCCACCGCCGAGGAAGTCGACTTCTATCGCGGCCGGGTGGGGCGAGAGCCGCGTCCCGAGGAATTGGAGGCGCTCACCTGGGCCTGCGTGGCGCTCGCGAAGCGAACCACCGCCGCGGATTTTCTGCGCGCACGCCGGGCACTCACCGCGGCGACCCGGGACATGGCCGACGCCTTCACGCAGATCGACGTGCTGCTGCTGCCGACGACGGCGACGCTGCCGGTGCGCACCGGACAGATCGATGGCCGGACGGCGGCGTTCGATCTCGCGCGCTGGAACCAGGATTCCTACAGCTACGCGCCTTACACGGAAATTTTCAACGTGACTGGCCAACCCGCGATCTCACTGCCGCTCGCCATGTCGAGCAGCGGACTGCCCATCGGCGTGCAGCTCGCGGCGCCGCTGGGCGAGGATTCGCGCCTGTTGGCGCTCGCGGCCTGGTTCGAGCGCGAGCAACCGTGGGAAGGGCGCTTGTCGCAGCTGCGGCGGCGGCTCCTGGCCGGCGGCTCCTCGGCGGCGGCGGAATGACGGAACAGCACGGGCTCTAACCGGGCCGGTGCGCCTTTAGCTCCCTGCGGCGGGCGTGCAAAATCGCTTCCGTGTAGCCGTTGGGCTGCTCGCGGCCCTTGAACACCAGATCGCAGGCAGCCTGGAACGCGATATTGTTGTCGGGATCCTCGGCGAGCCGCCGATACCCCGGTTCGGAAGCGTTCTGTTTGTCGACGACAACGGCCATGCGGCGCAGTGCCTGCATGACCTCATCGTGAGAACAGACGCCGTGGTGCAGCCAGTTGGCCACGTGCTGGCTGGAGATGCGCAGCGTGGCGCGGTCTTCCATCAGCGCGACATTGTAGTAGTCCGGGACCTTGGAGCAGCCGACCCCGGAATCGACCCAGCGCACGACATAGCCCAATATGCTTTGCGCGTTGTTGTTGAGCTCTTCCTCGATCTCGGCCGCGCTCCAGCGGGGCGCCGCGGCCAGCGGCGGCGTCAAAATATCGTCGAGCGAGGCGCGCTGCCGGCCGGCCAGGCGGGTTTGCACCTGCGCGACGTCCACTTGGTGATAGTGCAAGGCGTGCAGCGTCGCCGCAGTGGGAGAGGGCACCCACGCCGTATTGGCCCCGGCTTGCGGCTGCGCGATCTTGGTCCGGAGCATATCGGCCATGAGGTCCGGCATGGCCCACATGCCCTTGCCGATCTGCGCCCGGCCGCGCAAGCCGCACTCAAGTCCAATGTCGACGTTTTGCCGCTCATAGGCATCCAGCCACACGGCCTTCTTGAGGTCGCCCTTGCGCAGCACCGCCGCCGCTTCCATCGAGGTGTGGATTTCATCTCCCGTGCGATCCAGGAAGCCGGTGTTGATGAACACGACGCGATGCCGCGCAGCCCGGATGCATTGGGCAAGATTGACGCTGGTACGCCGTTCCTCGTCCATGATGCCGATCTTCAGTGTGTTTCGCGCCAGCGCCAACAGGTCTTCGACCGCGGCGAACAGTTCATCGGCAAAGGCGACCTCTTCCGGTCCGTGCATTTTTGGCTTGACGATGTAGATGGATCCGGAACGCGAATTGCGCCGCGCACCCGCCCCGCGCAAGTCCTGCAAGGCGATGAGCGCCGTCACCGCCGCGTCGATGAAGGTTTCCGGTATGGGATCGCCGTCCAGGCTCACGGCGTCGCACATCATGTGGTGGCCGACGTTGCGCACGAGCATGAGACTGCGGCCCGGCAACACGAGATTTCCCCCGCTCGGCGTGCGGTACTGCCGGTCCGCATTCAGGCGGCGCAGCACGGATTTCCCGCCCTTCACGATCCACGCCTCCAGGCTGCCATTCATCAATCCGAGCCAGTTTCGATAGGCTTGGACCTTGTCGTCCGCGTCCACGGCGGCAACCGAATCCTCGCAATCTTGAATCGTCGTGAGCGCGGATTCCAACAGCACATCGCTGATGCCGGCAGGATCATCGCGGCCGATGAAGTGGGTGCGATCGATCGTGAGTTCCACGTGCAGCCCATGATGGACCAAGAGCAACAGCGCCGGGGCGGCGGCATCCCCCTGAAAGCCGCGAAATGCGGCTGGGTCCCGCAGGCGGGTCACGCCGCCGTTCTGCAGCTGAACCTCGAGTCCGTGCGCGGCGATGCGATAACGCGCGGCATCGTGATGCGAGCCGTCCGCCAGCGGGAAGTGCTCGTTCAAGAAGTCCCTGGCGAAGGCGATGACTCTCGCACCGCGCTGCGGGTTGTACTTGGCGGTGCGCGGTGCGCCCTCCTCGGCAATGGCGTCGGTGCCGTACAGCGCATCGTAGAGGCTTCCCCAACGGGCATTGGCGGCATTGAGCGCGTAGCGCGCATTGGTGACCGGAACCACCAACTGCGGACCGGCGACCGCCGCGATCTCGGGATCGACCTGCGCCGTGTCGACCGCGAATGCCTCCTGCTCGGCAGCCAGATAGCCGATCTCGTGCAGGTACGCCTTGTAGCGCGAGTGGTCGAAGGCCGCCCCCGGATTTTGACGGTGCCAGTGGTCGATCTTCGACTGCAGCTCGTCGCGCAGCAGCAGCAGTGTCGTATTTCGCGGCGTCAAACGCCGAGCGAGTGCGGCGAATCCGTCCCAAAAGGAGCGCGCCTGCACGCCGCTTCCAGGCATGGCTTCGTCGGTGACGAAGTCGTACAGGACCTTGTCGATTCGCAGCGGTCCCACACTGACTGTGGCGCGCATGGTGTTTCCCTCGAAGGACGCGAGATGAGTTATCGGGCCGAATGTTCTAGTATATCGGCAATAATGTCGCGCGCCGGGGCTCTCGAAAGCGATCCCGCCGGCGGCAGCGGCAGAGGGATACATTACGCCGCGCGCGGTCATTGCATCATGAGCTTGTTGTTTCGTATCAACCTGGCGCTCGCCGCCGTTTTCATTGCGGCGGCATTGGTCGTCGGCTATGCGTGCCGGGCGATTCTCGAGGCCAACGCCCAGCGCGAAGTCTTCGCCCAAGCCGGCCTCATGCTGGACAGTGCCTTGGCGATTCGCGCCTACACCGCCAATGAGATCCTGCCGCTGCTCAGCGAGCGAATTCAGAGCGAATTCCCGCCTCAGAGCGTCCCTTTCTATGCTGCAACCCAGAATTTTCTACGGCTGCGCGAACGCAATCCCGAGTACACCTACAAAGAGGCGACGCTCAATCCGACGAACCCGCGCGATCGTGCCGCCGATTGGGAGGGCGACATCATTCAACGATTCAGGAACGACCCGAAGGCGGCGGAAATGGTCGGGGAGCGCGATACTCCCATGGGTAAATCGCTCTACCTGGCGCGGCCGATCCGCAACGAAGCGGAGTGTGTCCCATGCCACAGCACTCCCTCGGCGGCTCCGCGCACGCTCATTGCACGTTATGGGGCCGGCAACGGCTTCGGTTGGCAGAACAACGAGATAGTGGGTGCCCAGGTCGTTTCCGTGCCCTTTGCGCGCGCAACCGCGAATGCGGACCGAGCGTTCCGCGCCGTCATGATTTCATTGATCGCCGTATTTGCCGCGGTGTTCCTGGTGGTCAACGGGGTGCTGTATGGCCTGGTCGTGCGTCCCGTGAGACAGATCGCGCGGGTTGCGGATCGATTGAGCCTCGGCGACATATCGGCGGAGGAGTTTCCGCAACACGGCGCGGAAGAGGTCGCCTCGGTGGGGCGATCTTTCAATCGCATGCGCAGAAGCCTCGAGAAGGCCATGCGGATGCTCGGGAAATAACTCATGGCGCACGAGATATTCATCAGCTACTCGCAGCCGGATCGCGACTGCGCGTTCGAAATGGTCGCGCGGCTCGAGTCGCAGGGCATCAATTGCTGGATAGCGCCGCGCGACATTGCGCCGTCGGCGGATTGGGCAGCGGAAATCATGGACGCCATATCCGCGGCGCGGACCATGGTGCTGATTTTCTCCGCACACAGCAATCACTCGCCGCAGGTGCGCCGCGAGGTGGAACGGGCGGTCCACAAGGAGTTGAACATCCTGCCGTTTCGCATCGAGGATGTGCTGCCGTCCAAGAGCTTGGAGTTTTTCTTGAGCACGCAGCATTGGATGGACGCATTTCCGCCGCCTCGAGAACCGCACTACGCCCGGCTGTGTGCTTATCTCCTGAAGACGCAGGCGGCTGCTGAGCCGCCGCATCCGCTGTCTGCTGCGTGCGACTGCGGCGACTGCGGCGACCGGCGGTCCCGGCAACCACCATTTCGAGTCCCCCGAGCTGCAGCACATCGAGCGGCAGCTGGCAGGCTACATTGGACCGCTGGCGAAGCACCTGGTGAAAGCGGCGGTGGCGCAGGCTGCCGGCGTCGAGGATCTCGTCGCCCGTCTCGCCCGCGAGCTGGATTCCGAATCGGAGCGGCACGAGTTCACGCGGCGCTGCCAGGCCATCAGGCCGCGGACGAGTTAGTTCTCCCGGCTGGGTTCCACAAAAATGGCGACTCCATCGCCGGCCTCCTGAGAAAATAAAACCGAGGTGCCGACGCCGCGGACATACGGCGAGCGGGACGAATCGGTGCTGACGCCGGCGCCCAGCGCCGCGGCGGTTTGGTCCGACACCCCGTGCAGCAGGACGCCGTTCGCACCGACGCTCGCAGCCGCCTCCTTGAGCCGGGTGACGACCTTGTCCATTTTGGCTGCCGCCGTGACCGCCAAGGAGCCGCGGCTCGACGCGCTCAGGTTGGCGATCTCCCGGTACCGGGATTCCGGCGGCTGCAGATAGATCTGAACTTGTGCCGGCGATATGGCCGGCCGCGGTTGGCCGACCAGCACGATCTGCGACGAAGCACACCCGCCGAGACCAGCCATCAGCAGGGCGCCTGTCACCCGGGCGAATGCTCCTGCCTCATTCATTCATGCTGTCCCCGCAGTCCCTGCGAGCGCTCCTCCTCGCGCAATGCGTCGCTCAACAGCTCGGCGCTTTGCCGGAACCGAGCCGTCCACTCGGGCAACGGCGGCGATGGCGCCGAATGGGCCAGCCCGGCGAGCAGTACTCCGGGATCTATCGGTCCGTCGGGTCCCTTGAAGGCGCCGCGAACCGCGACCATCCCGAGCACGCGCCGGCCCCGCACGAAACGATGTTCGATGAACCCCCACTTGTCATCCCACCCGATCAGCCGGGTATGAATCTCGAAGCGCTGAAACGGCTTCAAGTCGCGGCGAAATTTCGCAATCGCGTCGCCGACCACCGGGAAAGCTTGGTGCCGCCGTGCAACGGCGAGAGCGCCGCTGAGCATGAACCAGTGCAGGCGGCCGATGTCGGCAAGCGCCAGATAGCGGCCGTTGTTGACGTGCAGATTCAAGTCCAAGTCGTTCGGCCAAACACGCAGCGCCACCCGCGTGGTGGCGAATATATCGACCTTGGATGCGCCGATGAGGCCGAAGCCGACACGAATCAAGCGCACCCAAGGAAACACGGCCCTGCCTTTCGTCGGTGATGGTGGGTGAAGTGTAACCGAGCGGTGCGCAGTTTCACCGCGACCAAGGCCCCGGCGGCCCTGACCGGGAAGCGCTTCGCGGGTTTGTCGCCAATTAGCCAACTTGGACGCCGCACGAGCTTGCGTTACCACCTAGAGTTCTCCTCAACTCTACATAACACAAGCTTTCTCAAGGATCGTGCGGCGGCGCCGATGTTTGGGGATCATTCACCCCATGAATATGCTGCTTTGCAAACCCCAGGAAACTCCATCGGCCAGCGGCCTCAGCACATGATCCAGGCCCATCCGGCAGGTGCCGCCGGGGCGAGTTCCCCCTTTGCCATCATCTGGATGTTCGCAGCCATCGTGCTGTGTCTCTTGATCCTTGCAAACTTCAGCTTCGGGCTATTGTCGTCGGCACGGGCCTATGTGGGCGGGGAAAGCCTGTGGTCGAAGGCGCAGAAAGACGCGGTGTTTCACCTGCAAAAGTACGCCATCAACCGGGACCCGGAAGAACTGCGCCAATTTCGCGCCAAACTCGCGATCCCCCTGGGCGACCACGTTGCCCGCGTCGAGATGAACAAGCCGACTCCGGATATCAACCGGGTAAGGCAGGGCTTCATTGACGGCGGCATTCATCCGGATGACATCGCAGGCATGTTCGATCTCTACCGCAGTTTCAACTGGCTCGATTCCATGCAGCGAGCGACCCACGCCTGGGAGGAGGGCGATCGCTACATCGCCCAACTCAATGAGGCAGGAAATCTACTACAGCGCGAGATCGAGTCGCCCTCGCCGCGCGACGCGACGCTCCGAGCGGCTCTCGCCGATATCGGCGCAATCAACGAAAGTCTCACTCCCGTCGAAAACCGCTTCGTCGATGCCTTGAGCACCGCATCGCGCATGACGTACCGATTGCTGCGGGTGATCATATTCGCCGCCACCCCAGGGCTTTTATTGCTCGGAATCGCATTGTCGATGCGGATACTTCAGCAGCGCAAGCGCACCGAGAGTCAATTGAATCACATCGCCCTTCATGACGATCTGACCTCGCTTCCCAATCGTTTGATGTTCAACCGATGCCTGGACCACGCACTCGGCAGGCACCGCCGCACCGGCACCGGCATGGCCGTCTTGTTCATGGACCTGGACCGATTCAAGGTGATCAACGACTCGCTCGGGCACGAGATCGGCGACGATCTACTGCGCCAGGTGGCCGACCGGCTGCGGGCGCAATGCCGCGAAGGGGATACGATGGCCCGGATGGGAGGCGACGAGTTCGCCCTGCTCATGGAAAATCACGACAGCCTGACGGATGTCTCGGCCTGCGGCCGGCGGCTGGTCGAAGAGATGAGCGCACCTTACATTCTGCGTGGCAAGGATTGCCGAGTCACGGTCAGCATCGGCATCAGCATCTTCCCTGCCGACGGCAACGATTCGCAGGCGTTGATCAAGGCGGCGGACGTCGCCATGTATCGGGCCAAGGAGACCGGCCGAAACAATTTCCTGTATTACTCGCCGCAGATGAACGTGCACACACTGGAACGGCTGGAGCTGGAGTCGGACCTGAGACATGCCCTGGAGCAGGGTCAATTGCTGCTGCATTATCAGCCCAAGGTAGAATTGGCGACGGGCCGGATCAGCGGGATCGAGGCGTTGCTGCGCTGGAAGCACCCCCTCCGCGGGCTCGTACCGCCCAAGGAGTTCATTCCTCTGGCCGAAGAGACGGGGCTGATCGTGCCCATCGGCGAATGGGTGCTTGCCACCGCGTGTGCGCAGACCAAGGTTTGGCAGGACGAGGGGCATGCAAACATCAGCGTTGCCGTCAATCTATCGGCGCGCCAGTTCGGCGATCCCATGCTGCTGCCGAAACTGACCCGAATCATCCGCGACAGCGGACTCCATCCATCGATGCTCGAGTTGGAGATCACCGAAAGCATGGTCATGTCGCACGGCGAAAGCGCCGTCGCGGTGCTCGAGAGCTTGAAATCCATCGGCGTACAGATCGCGCTCGATGATTTCGGAACGGGTTATTCATCGCTCGCCTACCTCAAACGCTTCCCGATCGATACGGTGAAGATCGATCGCTCCTTCATCCAGGACATCCCGGCGGACTCCGACGACAAGAAGATCACCCGCGCCATCATCGCGATGGCGCATAGCATGAGGCTCAAGGTGGTGGCGGAGGGAGTCGAGACGGCCGAACAGCTGTCGTTTCTGCGCACCCAGCGATGCGATGCGGTCCAGGGCTATATTTTGTATCGGCCGCTGGCTGTGGAGGCCGTGGCGAAGGTCCTCGAGCTCGACCGGTGTGCCGAAATGTCCCGATCCGCGATTCCCGCCTGACTAGGCGTCAGCAATATCCCGCAGTGTTGCCTGTGCCCGGCCGGCACGCTTGGCTGAATACAAAGCCTGGTCCGCGGCCAAGACCAAGTCGCTGGCGGCGCGGTGGGCCGGCGACTCATTGTCTCGATGCCCGGGTGGGGACGCTGCCCAGCACGAACTGTCGTCGTCGTAACATCCGATTCCGATGCTCACACTGACATGGTGGGTGGTATGGGAGGCTTTGTGGACAATGCCGACGCCGGCAACCGTGTCCAGAACCTTCTTCGCCATGAATCGGGCGCCAAGCCGAGAGGTCTGCGGCAGCAGGACCACGAATTCCTCGCCCCCATATCGCGCCACGAAATCCGCGGGGCGCTTGCATGTGTCTACCAAGGCTCGCGTGACGTGCTGCAGACAGAGATCTCCCTGCGGATGCCCGTAGCGATCATTGTACGATTTGAAGTTGTCCACATCGATCATCAGCAGGGATAGCGGTTCGTCGGCGCGCAGGGCGCGCAACCACTCTCGCTCCAATGTCTGATCGAAAAGGCGCCGGTTCGCGACGCCGGTCAGCACGTCGGTGGTCGCCGTGCGCCGCAGTTCGTCGGCCACATGCTTCAAACGCAGTTGGGTGCGGACTCGCGCCAAAACGCGCGAGGATCTCAGCGGTTTGGCGATGAAATCGGCCGCGCCCATCTCCAAGGCGGAAACCTCGAATCCGGCTTCGCCGTGGCTGGTGATGAAAATCACCGGCACATCCGCCAATAGGGAGTCGTTTTTCAGCGTTTTCAAGAGCTCAAAGCCACTCATTCCCGGCATTTCCGCATCGAGCAAAATGAGGTCGGGTGTCGAGTGGCGGGCGAGCCGCAGGGCATCCGCTCCATTCGTCGCGAACCGCAACTGACCCACCTCCGCAAGGATCCTGCCCATCAATTGGATCGATCCATGATCGTCGTCGACCAATAAGATGGTGATACCCGGGTGTTCCATATGACCCGGCATTGAATCGGAATGCCGCGCGCGCTTCTGCGCCAGTCGTCCCATAAAGGGACGAAGGTCGTGTGAACTGTACCCCGCGGCGCCGCAAAGCATCGTGAGGCTCGTGTTTTCTTCGCTTATCGCGATTGCATCACAGGCTAAACCGACAATGGGTCCCAAAGAGGGACTCAACATGCAACCGCTTGTTCATATTGAGCGTATACGTAACCACTGGCTTCTACGCAGGAAGAGATCATGAAATCTGTATTGCTGGTCGATGACGACAATACGCTATTACTGGGAATCGGCGTGCGTCTGAAAAGCATGGGATATGTGGTGTTCACCGCCAAAGACGCCGTGAGCGCGGTGTCCGCCGTCGTAAAGAACAACCCGGACGTCGTCGTCCTCGATGTCTCGATTCCGGCCGGAGACGGTTTTCTGGTCGCCGGCCGTCTTCGGAATCTGGTCGGGTCGGCAGCAACACCGATCATTTTCATCACCGCGAGTGAAAACCCGCAGCTACGCGACCGTGCAGCGAAACTGGGTGTCGCGGCGTTCCTGAACAAGCCGTTTGACGCCACGACGTTGGCTGATGCCATCGAGACTGCCCTGTCGCCGGGAGATTTCCGGCGAGCCTTGGCCAGCGGCGAATGAGGTGGTAACGAAGCGAACGACCCAGTTCGCTGGTCCGGCCGCGGAACCGCAAGAGAAATTCAGCATTCTTCTGGTGGATGACGATCCCATGGTGGTTCGAATTTTGAACCGCATTCTCAGCGATTTCGCGCCTGTGCGATTTGCGACCTCCGGACATTTGGCACTCAAGCTGGCGCACGAGTCCGTCCCAGACCTCGTCATACTGGATGTCGACATGCCGGAAATGAGCGGCTTCGAAGTATGCAAGGCATTCAAAAGCGACAAAGCGCTGTCCGAGGTGCCGATCATCTTCATTACGAGTCACGAAAGTGTGCAGTTGGAGGCAAAAGGGATCGAGCTTGGCGCCACCGACTTCATCAGTAAACCGCCGCACGCTCCCCTGGTTCTGGCGCGGGTGCGCACCTACCAGCGTTTGAAGATGTTATCCGAGACGATGCGCAGTGCCGTCAAAACGGACTTTTTGACGGGCGCGGTCACCCGCCGGCAGTGGGAGAAGGCCTTGGGCCAGGAATGGCTACGCGCCCAACGAAGCGCAGCGCCGCTGGCTTTTCTGCTGGCGGATATAGAGAGTTTCACCTCATTCAACGTCGAATTGGGTGAGGAGACGGGTGACGCTTGCTTGAAAGCCGTGGCCGACGCTCTGCGCTCGGTGGCACATCGGCCGACGGACGTACTCGGCCGTTATGCAGGCGGGAAATTTGCGGTATTGCTGCCCGATACCGATGGGCAGGGTGCCGGCATCGTGGCGCAACGAGCAATTGAGGCCGTCAATGGTCTCCATATCCCGCATGCTGTGTCTGGACACAGCTGCCGCGTGACACTGTCCGTGGGCGGCGTCTGCCGAGATTCCGCGCGCTCGAATAAATGGAACGATACGTCCAACGTGGCGCCGGATGGGATGCTGGCAGCGGCCGAGCACGCACTCAAGTGCGCCAGATCGGCGGGTGGGCAAAGAGCAGTCGTCGTCGACATCGTCAACTTCGACGGCGCTCAAGCGCTGTCCTTGCGAAACGAATGAAGTCCCACGTTCCATCGAGCGCTCTGCAAAGCGCGATCTTCAACAGTGCGAATTTCTCGAGCATTGCCACCGACGCGAAGGGCGTCATCCAGATCTTCAACGTCGGCGCCGAGCGCATGCTGGGGTATACCGCCGAAGAGGTGATGAACAAGATCACGCCGGCGGACATCTCCGATCCGCTTGAGATCGTCGCGCGGGCACAGGCCTTGAGCGCCGAGCTGCAGACCCCGATCGCGCCGGGATTCGAGGCACTGGTGTTCAAGGCCTCGCGCGGCATCGAGGATATCTACGAGCTGACGTACATCCGCAAGGACGGCAGCCGCTTCCCGGCGGTCGTATCGGTCACGGCGCTGCGCGACGCGCAAGGCGCCATCATCGGCTACCTTCTGATCGGCACCGACAATACGGCACGCAAACATGCGGAAGAAGCGCTGCTCAAGGCGGGCGCCCTGCAAAGCGCGATCTTCAACAGTGCGAATTTCTCGAGCATTGCCACCGACGCGAAGGGCGTCATCCAGATCTTCAACGTCGGCGCCGAGCGCATGCTGGGGTATGCCGCCGAAGAGGTGATGAACAAGATCACCCCGGCGGACATCTCCGATCCGCTGGAAGTGGTGGCGCGGGCGCAGGCTTTGAGCGCCGAGCTGCAGACCCCGATCGCGCCGGGATTCGAGGCGCTGGTGTTCAAGGCCTCGCGCGGCATCGAGGATATCTACGAGCTGACGTACATCCGCAAGGACGGCAGCCGCTTCCCGGCAGTCGTGTCGGTCACGGCGCTGCGCGACGCGGAAGACGCCATCATCGGCTACCTTCTGATCGGCACCGACAATACGGCACGCAAACATGCGGAAGAAGCGCTGCTCAAGGCGGGCGCCCTGCAAAGCGCGATCTTCAACAGTGCGAATTTCTCGAGCATTGCCACCGACGCGAAGGGCGTCATCCAGATCTTCAACGTCGGCGCCGAGCGCATGCTGGGGTATGCCGCCGAAGAGGTGATGAACAAGATCACGCCGGCCGACATCTCCGATCCGCTTGAGATCGTCGCGCGGGCACAGGCCTTGAGCGCCGAGCTGCAGACCCCGATCGCGCCGGGATTCGAGGCGCTGGTGTTCAAGGCCTCGCGCGGCATCGAGGATATCTACGAGCTGACGTACATCCGCAAGGACGGCAGCCGCTTCCCGGCGGTCGTGTCGGTCACGGCGCTGCGCGACGCGGAAGACGCCATCATCGGCTACCTTCTAATCGGCACCGACAATACCGCGCGCAAGCAGATCGAAGCGGACCAGAAACAACTGGCGCAACGCCTTCGCGACCATCAGTTCTATACGCGGTCCCTGTTCGAATCGAATATCGACGCTCTGATGACGACCGACGCCACGGGAAGCATCACGGACGTCAATAAGCAAATGGAGGCTCTGACCGGTTGTACTCGCGACGAGTTGATTGGCGCGCCATTCAAGGGATTTTTCACCGACCCGGAGCGCGCCGACGCGGGGATCAGGCTGGCGCTGAGCACCAAAAAGGTCACCGACTACGAGTTGACGGCACGCGACAGGGACGGCAAGGAGACGGTCGTATCCTACAATGCCACCACTCTTTACGATCGGGATCGGAAGCTTCAGGGCGTGTTCGCCGCCGCGCGTGAAATAACGGAACGCAAGCAGTACGAGCGATCGCTGCGTGAAGCCACCCAAACGGCCGAACAGGCGAACAGCGCGAAAAGCGAGTTCCTGGCCAACATGAGTCACGAAATCCGTACCCCGTTGAACGCCGTCATCGGACTCGGTTATTTGCTGGAACACACCACCTTGAATGAGGACCAGCGCCAGCTGCTGATCAAAATCCAGTTCGGCGGCCGGGCGCTATTGGGTGTGATCAACAATGTGCTCGATCTGTCGAAGATAGAAGTGGGCGAGATGTCGCTCGAGGACGAACCCTTCGATCTACCGGAACTCGTGCGGGACCTCGGTCAGATGCTCGCACCGCAAGCGGCGGCAAAAGGCATTGAGTTGATCGTTCAGTCTTCTGCGGCACTGCCTCGCATCGTGAGGGGCGATGCGTCACGCCTGCGGCAGATTCTCACCAACTTGCTCGGCAATTCAATCAAATTCACGGAAAAGGGCCACGTTGAGCTGAAGGTCTTTCCGGTGGAGCAAACGGCCGATCGCGTCCAACTCCGGTGTACAGTGCAGGATACCGGAATAGGCGTGGAGCCTGAGGCGCTCAAGCGCCTGTTCACGCCTTTTACTCAAGCCGATGCGTCAACGACACGGCGCTTCGGCGGTACCGGTCTGGGTCTGTCCATCACCCGCCGCTTCGTTGAATTGATGGGAGGTGAAATCGGCGTAACGAGCGCCGTCGCCGTCGGCAGCACGTTTTGGATCGAGATACCCTTGCGAATCGCGCACGACATTGACGGCACGCTCAGCGAACGCGGCTTGAGAATCCTGATCGTTGATCCCGGCGGTGAGGCGCCGGGGCGTCTCGTAGGCATGGCGCGCGCTCTGGGGTGGAGTCCACAAGTGGCCGAAACGGGCCAGCAGCTCTTTGCAGCGATCGGCAACAACGAGACGAGCGAGCGGCCGGACGTTCTAATTCTGGAGCTGCACCTGCCGGACACGAATGCACTTCAATTGATCGCGCGTCTCGAGAGAGAGTCCATTCATGGCGAGCTGCCGCCCGTTATCGTCGTTGCCGATCTCGCGCAGTCGTATGTCGAGCACGAACAACTGATGCGGAAAACCGACGTCCTGCTGATACGGCCGGTGACGAGCTCGGCGCTGTTCAATGCGGTGAACGCCGCGGTCGCGAAGCGGCCTGATAGTCTCGACCGCGTACTGCAGTCCACCAATTTCGACGAGCTGCACGCGCAGTGGCTATCGGGCGTCAAGGTCCTGGTCGTAGACGACAGCGACATAAACCTGGAAGTCGCGCAGCGCATTCTCGAAAAGCAAGGGGCAATCGTCACGACCTGCACCGACGGCCTTGCGGCGCTGGAGTATGTGCGCGACCACCATGCGGTACTCGACATCGTGCTCATGGACGTTCAGATGCCCATCCTCGATGGCAATGAAACTACGCGGCGCATCCGCGGGGAACTTGAGCTGCGAACGTTGCCGATCGTGGCGCTGACGGCAGGGGCGCTGGTCGGCGAACGGCAGCGCGCGCTCGATGCAGGAATGAACGATTTCATCAGTAAGCCGTTCGATCCCCAGGCACTGATCCGCAAAGTGCGGCGGCTTGCTGAAGAGAGCCGCGGTGAACAACTGCCGATGGTGCTCCTTGACTCCAAGCAAACTCATCAAGCCGGTGACGGGCCGTTCATCGCGTCTATCGACGCCGGCGTCGTCCAGCAAATGTTCGGCGAAGACTTGACATTGTTCAAATCGCTGCTGACCCGAATGCTGCGAGACTTCGCGGATTTCGCGTTGCCCGTCCAGGTGTCGCCCAATGACCAGGCCCTGCGAAGCCAGCTCCAGGGAAGACTGCACAAGTTCAAAGGCAGTGCTGGAATGCTCGGCGCCACCAAACTCATGAGGCTCGCCGGAGCTGCGGAAGGCGCACTCCATGACTCACGGCCGGTCGAGATGATTGGGGGGATTCTCGGACAGCTCGCGTTGGCCTTCAACACCTTGGCGGAGGAGGCCGGGCCATTCTTGCGAACGAAATCGGAACCGACGCCGACAATGGCTCCCGGGGCGGCGGACGACGCCCCCATGGATGGCGCTGCCGTTGACGAATTGTGCATGCTCCTCGAGCATCAAAATCTCGCTGCCGTGGATCAGTTCGCGTTGTTGTCGCCGTCGTTGCCGGGGCTGATCGGTGCGGTGCGCTTCAACCGGCTTCGTGAGGCGGTCGACAATTTGGATTTCCAAGTCGGTGCCGAAATACTGCGCCAAGCATTGCTGATGCAGCACGGTCACTTGGATATTGGACCGCCGCCGCCCGACAAAGTGTCGACTGGCTGACGAGCGCGCGTCTGGGCGCCCACCCAATGGGTGGTTTTAGGCCCCTCGCCGATTTGAAAGCGGCGCACGACCTGCTCGAGCAGGCGATCGGCCTTCGTCACGCGCTCGTGCTGTCGAAGATGCTCGAGCCAGGAGTCGGTCAGAAAGGTCTCGATGAAGCGGCCTTCCTGCGCCGGGTCCTCAAATATTCCCCAGTCGTAAGCGCCGTCCCGCCGCCGTTCGCGCGCGCTCGCTGCGAGCGCGTGCAGGAACGGTTCACGGTTCTTCGGGTCGATGCGGTATTCAACCGTCACCAGAACGGGTCCGCGGTCCGGTTCAATGGCGTGCGATGTGATCGGCGCCGGCCAATGCATGGATGGCGACAGATCGACCGTCGCGCCCGTGTGCAACTTCCAGCGCCAAGTCAGCGGAATCGCAATCATCGCACCCGCGGCTGCCAGGAGCAGGGCGGCGGGTAAGCTGATCATCGCGGCAAGCTCGCCCCAAATCGCACTCCCGATCGTCAGCGCTCCGAACATCACGGTGACGTACACCGCGATCCCGCGCCCGCGCACCCACTCCGGCAACGCAACTTGAGCGGAAACATTGAGGCTCGAGACGGCGGCGATCCACGAGGCGCCCGCGATGAGACTCGCTGCAACGGCGGTAGCGGAATCGTGCGCGAGCGCAAACAACCCGGTCGCTATCGAGGTTGCCAGGGTGGCGATCGAAAGCAGCCGGTCTGCGCCCCATCTCGCCCTGAGCCGCCGGAGCAGGAATGCACCACCGACCGCGGAGGCGCCGATCGTGCCGAGCAATATTCCGTACAGTGCCGGGCCGCCGGCGATCTGGCTGCGTGCGACGAGCGGCAACAACGCCCAGTAGGCGCTCGCAAATCCGAAGAACGCGATCGCCCGAATCAGTGTCGAGCTGAGGTGCCGGTTATATCGCGCGTGCCGAAGGCCGGTGCGAATGGCATGGCCGAAAGACTCCGGCGGCAGGGGCGTGCGGCTTCTTCTCTGTGGATGCCACCAGATGAGGGCTGCAATGACCCCTACGTTGCTGAACGCGTTGATCCAGAACGGCGCCGCAATTCCCATCGCTCCGACGAGGATGCCGCCGATTGCCGGTCCAACGGCACGGCTGACATTGATGCCCACGCTGTTCGCCGCAACGGCCGCCGGCAGATCCGTTTTCGACACGAGCTGAGGTACAACAGCCTGCCATGCCGGGGCCGTAATCGCCGAGCCAACGGTGACGATGAAGCTGAACAGCAATAGAGAGACCGGTGTCATGAGATGAAGCCATACGAGCACCGCGAAGGCGGTCGAGGTGATCGTGATCGCGGCCTCGCCGACGATCAACAGTCGGCGCCGATCCACGATATCGGCCAGCGCACCCGCCGGAATGGCGAACAGGAACATCGGCAGGTTGTTGGCAACCTGCACCAGCGAGACCGTGAGCGGGTCCGGGTCAAGACTCGTCATGAGCCAGCCTGACGCGACGTTGTACATCCAGCCGCCGATGTTCGACACGACCGTCGCGGTCCAGATCAGCGCGAATAGTTTATTGCGAAAGGGAGCCGACGCGGATGCAGCGGCCGAAGCCGGCGACGCAGTGGACGGATCTTTCGCGTTTGGCGCACTCATTTCCCGGCACCGTCGCAATGATCAGATCCGCACGACCCGCTTTCAGCCTTCCCAGGCGCAGACAATTGTCCTGTGGCCGGCGACATTGCGGACACACTCGCAGGTTCCGCCGGAGAGCGCCACTCGGGCGCGGATCGCCTCTAGCGGACTGAGCGCCGCTGCCGAAGCGCTCGGCTGCCGCGACGACTGTCGCGGCGAAACGTGGGCGTCCACCGCCATATCGATCGACAGCTGCACCCCTTGACCGCTGCGCTCGAGTACCCACGCTACACGGCGCGCCGCGGGATCTTGCGCGGCGAAGTCCAACGTCATCTGCGCAATGCGCAGAATGACGGGCTTCAGGCCATCCGGGATGTCCCTCTCATTGACGAGGGCGCGTGGCTCGATCACCAAATTGGGGTCAAGCGCTCTGGAATCGACCCACAACGAGTTCAGCGTGGCGAGCAGGCCGGCTTCCTGCATTCTCGGCGGCCGCAACTGCAACGCAACGGCGCGCGCATCTTGGATGACGGCCTGCAGCGATGGGATGATCGGTTCCGGGATGCGCTCAGATGAATGGCCGCCCACCGCGACGCGCTGCGTGCTCCTCAGCAAATACATGATGGCGGCGAGCGACTGGCAAACGCCATCGTGCAGGCGTAGAAACGCTTTCGCTTTCTTGTCCTCCTCCCACTCCATCATTCGGTTCGACAGCTGCCGTACCGATTGCGCGGTTTCGTGCGGATGGCGTACGGAGGAGGGGAAAGTCAGATACAGGGAAAGCGCTGCCAGGGCCGTGTAAACCATCAGCCAAAACGTCTGCCCGAGCGGCACGTGCAATCCAGAGTGTCTGCTCGAGGAGAGAGCCGCAAGCTCGCTCAGTCCCGCCGCAACCGGACGGTCATCGCCTTTGACTACGCTGTCGATCTCCTCAATGGTGGCGTGTCTGCTCTGCATGTTGCGCACTTCGTAGAGTGCTGCCCGGTAAGCAGAAAGCGCTGGCCGCAGAGTTCCCAGCACCCGGGTCTCGTCTGGGTGGGGGGTGCCCTGAGCGCCATACAGAGCCACGTTACGGTCGGCAGCCTGGATATGGCGGTCAAAGTCGTCGCAATAAGAGGTGTCGCCACGCAGGAGGCAATCCTTGAAATCCTGCACCGCATGCCCCAGTTCGAGCTGTCCGAGCAGCGCCAGCTGCCGCTTCTGGGCTTCGGCGTGGCGCTCGTCGCTCTGGCGATGGAAGTCGCGCGCAACATCGACGCCGGTGCCGATGGCGAGTGCCAGCAAGAGCGCGGCGATGCCGGCGGTCACTCCGCGAGGCAGCGGCAAACGAGACTTGAGCGTCGTCGCTGGCGTTGGGCCATCGGAAAACTTTGCAAATTTCAGAGAGGGGTCGATCATGAGAAGGTGATCTGATGCTCGATTGCATAGCGCACGAGTTCAGCCACCGTGCGCATATTGAGCTTACGAAGCACGTTGAGTTTGTGAGCGCTGACGGTCTTGGCGCTGAGCGTCAGGCGCCGCGCAATGTCGTTGATCGTCTTGCCGTCGGCGATCAGGCTGAACACCGCCAGTTCCCGCCTCGACAATCGTTTGTACAGAGGCGCGACGTCGTCCTGAAGCGCGAGGCGCAGCGCGAGACTCTCCGCGACATTGGGGCTGAGAAAGAGCGCGCCGGTGACGACTCGTCGGATGGCGCTGATCAGGAGTTCGGGGGTGACGTCCTTGGTCAGGTAGCCGTGCGCACCAGCTTTGAGAGCTCGCGCCGCGTACTCACTTTCCGTGTGCATGGTCAGCACCACCGTGTGAGCGTGCGGCTGGGCCGTGCGTACATGCGCGATCAGGTCGAGGCTGTCGCGTCCCGGGGCGGAAACAGGTATCGCGATATCGAAAATCACCACGTCCACGCGATGCACTTGCAGCTGCTCGAGCGCCTCCTCATAGGTTCCCGCTTCCGCAACCACGTTGAGATCCGGCTGATTCACCAGCAGTGCCCGAATGCCCTTGCGAACGAGGACGTGGCTATCAACGATGATGATATTGATCAAACTGGCGCTCCCAGGGTGCCCTGAGACCGATTCTAGGCTGCTTCCCGCCACTATATCGAGAGATACGCCCGAATTTGAATGGGTGAAACACTGAAGGCAGGGGTTTTAGCCGGCCGGCAAGGCCAGCTTATGTCACTAATCTGGACGCATTTTTCGCGGCCAAATCAGGGCGAATCCTCAATAATAACGGGTGTTACGCCTGAGCGATAGTGGGTATATACCTCACTTGGACTCAGGCATAAATCCCGCCTAAAGTCGGGCAATTGGCTTGGTTCTTGATCGGCTATTGGCTTGGCACTTCTGGAATTGTGCCGCGCTCCATCGATCAAGAGGGCCGATCTGGAGGTCCGACGTACCCATATGAGCGATTACACCATATCCGTCAAAGTCCACAACGGACGCATCAGGCGCAAGATCGCCGAGTGCGGATTCAGCAGCGTCAACGAACTGTGCCGCAAATCCGGGCTACCTCCGCACGAGGTCGGTGCGCTGCTCAACTTGAAGCTTCCCCCGCTGACGGGCGCTGGACGCTGGCGCCGTACCGCTGCCGCCCTGGCGGAGGTGCTCGGATGCACCTGCGAGGAGCTGTTCAGCGAGACGCAGCGAACGCTGGCGCTGCGCAACAACCGCGGCGAGTGCCATATCACTGAAAGCGGGTTGCTGAAATTATCCGGCAGAGCCGAGCGGCCGTTGCTGGAGGATCCCGGAGAGCAGCTGCTCGAGGATGCCGACGAGCAGACAAAGATCAACGTGATTCGTCGAGCGCTGGACGCTCTGAATCTCGGGGCGCTGGATCGGAGCATCATCGAAAGCCATTTCGGCATCGGTTGCGAGGAGAGAACTCTGGCAGACCTCGCGTCGGAGCACGACGTTTCCTATCAGTTCGTGCAGAGCCGCTTGAACCGGGTGTTGTGGCGCCTGCGCGGTGACAAACTCGCAACGCGCGCGACGCGTCGATCGCTTCTGCAAGCATACCGACCTGCCGACGCGATGGGGACTGCTGACGAAGCACGTGTCCGGCAGGCGCAGATGCGCCGCTGAAAAAAGCCGAGTCGCAACCGGCGATGAGGTAACTCGCAGAAGAACGAGTCGAGTCCATAGGCGCGGAGCTTCCGCGCCAGCTTTTTCCACCACCGAATCATTGCCCGGCCGTGAATCCCGGCCCGGCAATACGTTAAATCCAAACGCAGCTGGCGCGCGAAATACGCAGACGCTCAAGCATATATCTAGAATCCAATAAAGCGTTCCCTACCGAAATGGTAGGTATTCCGCCTCTATGAAGACAGCACTCAGCTGTCTATAACAAGCATAAGGCTTAGCAATATCAAGACTATCGCCTGGTCTCGACAATTGCCGCCGGCGGATTTCGAGGAACGACGAGAGAAAACGCCACGAAGTTGGGGATTTCTAGAAAAGCATTTTGGCAGGCGTGTCGCACGCCTGCCGGTTTGGAAGGAGGTTGTACTGCCATGAGAAAGTCGCTCCAGGTTTGGTTGCCCCGCGTGCTGCTGGGTCTCATTCCAGCGCTTGCGAGCGCTCAGACACCTGTGTATCAGGGTGGTGGATCGTTTAGGGTGCAATGCCCTACGGCCACCATCCGGCATCCGGGCACCACATCCACCGGCGTCACGCCGAGCCTTGTCGTAAACCCCACTCCGACGACTACCGAGGTTCCGTATACCGGCCCGGTGGTGAGGACGGTGACGCAGAGTCCGCCACAGCTAAAAACGGTGTACGGGGCCTCGTCGACCGGCGTCACGAGCGATCAGAACTACACCACGGTCCCCCAGAGCACCACGTTCAGTCCCGCGTTGACCATCACCGACAGCGGCGGCGCGATCAAGTGCCAGCAGATCTCGGGCGGCGACGGAATGATGACGGAAGCGGACGGCAATCAGACCTTCATGTATTCGTTCGGTCCGCTGTCGGGTCTCGGGAAAATCCGCAACGGTCAACCTGGCACGGACTTCGCCGCGGTTTTCAACAGCGCATACACGGCGGGGCCGAATTACGTGAATGGCCAAGCGAATCCGCTTTATGTCGCCGGCACGGACCCGAATGATCCGATCGCCGTTGGCGCCAACGCGGCCATAACCGACCCCGCAGGAATCATGAACACGGGCGTGATCGACGGCAACATTCCCGGCCCGCTGATGGCCTTCGATGAGGACGACGAGTATTTCCTGACCCTCACGAATGTCGGCATGATTATGCGGCCGGACCTGTTCGAGCAGCACACCGTGCATTTTCATGGCTACCCCAACGCCTCGTCCTTCTATGACGGCGTGCCGGATGCCTCGATCGCGATCAATATCGGCGGCAGCTTCACGTACTACTACCTGGCTCCGGACGCCGGCACGTATTTTTGGCACTGCCACATCACGCCTCCCGAACACTTGCAGATGGGCATGGTCGGGCAGCTCTTCGTGCGCCCGCGCCAGAATCGAACGCCTACCGGTACTGATGTTTACACCACGTCCTTGCTTCAGCAAAAGGACCTGCGCACAGCCTGCTATCCCGGCCTCCCGACATCGGCAACGCAACCCGGCCCCGATATCCTCTGTTCAGTGCCGTTGCCCGCGAAAGATGTCGGGTTCAAACAAGGGAAGGATGCGGGCGGCAACACTTACAAGTACGTCTACAACGATGGCGACGGCAGCACGCGCTACGACATCGATGTGCCCCTTCAGATTCATGGCTTCGATCCCAATTTCCACTTTGTCGGCATGACCTTCAACCCGGAAGGTTTCGCGGACATGAAGGATAAGTACTTCCTCCTGAATGGCCGCAGCTACCCCGACACGGTAGGCATCCCGCCCGGCGCGACCGTCGATGGGAACATCCTGCCGACGGCCTGGACCGGCGGTGTCTCGGGTGCCACGAATCCGGATCCGGTGACGCATGCCATTTCGACGACGGACACGGACACCTTGAGCCGACCTTCTCAGCCGCTGCCGAGCTTGATCACGCTCAACAGCAAGGGTGGGCCGAGCGGCGTCTGCGGCCAGCCGATATGCGGACAACGGGCGGCACTGCGCATTGCGGACCTCGACGTTCAGGAATACCAGACGTTGTCGTCCATCGGCATCCCGATGCTGCTGATTGGCCACAACGCCAAGATCCTGCGCGACCAAGCGGGCAATAACCTCTACATCACGACGAATTCGATCACTCTCGGCGGCGGCGAGTCGCTCGACGTGATTCTAGACAGCACCGGCATTACACCCGGTACCTACTTCCTCTACACGCCGCAACTCGATCATCTATCGAACGACGCCGAGAATTTCGGCGGCCTGATGACCGAAGTGGTTGTTCTTTAGGAGACTGCAAATGAGCTACGCGACTTCAAATAACGTGTGTGCAGTCTCGCGAATCCTCGCAGCCGGTGTGGCGGCGGGTGTCTGCCTGCTCGCGGCTGCGGCGCAGGCCGCCGCTCCTGGCATCACGGCCACTCCTGCCAGCAGCACTCCCGGAGTGTTCAACTTAAATGCCGGTCCGGCCGCCAGCAGCCAGCCGGACGGAGAGCTGATTTATTCCTGGGGTTACGGCTGCAGCACGGTCAACTCCGCCACGTATTCACCGGCGGCATTCGCCACCCTGGGGTTTTGTCCCTCGGTGCAGATGCCGGGTCCCACGCTGATAGTTAAGGAAGGAACCACCTTCACGGTGACGCTGACGAACAGCTTGCCGAAGCCCGCGGGCAATACGTCGATTTTGTTTCCGGGCTTGGCGGTGACCACGAGCTGCGGCGCGACCACGCCCGTCGGCGTTGCAGGTCTTCTGACCTGCGAGGCGGTTCCCGGCGGGACGGTGACGTACACCGTGACGGCCGCCCTGGGCACCGCAGGGACGCACGCCTATTACAGCGGGACCCAACCGGACTTGCAGATCGAGATGGGACTGTTCGGCGCGGTGATCGTCACGCCCATGAATATTCCGGGTAACTGCACGCTGACTGAGCCGGGTCGGGTTGACTACCGGCAAGCGGCGGCCGCCTACGATCACGCCGCGACCTGCTATGACCGCGAGTACTTGGTCCAGTGGTCAGAGTTGGATCCCAAGATACACCAGCAAGTATCGGATCAATTGAAGCAAATCGCCGCGTGCGCGACGGCCGGCCAGTTCAACTGCGCGACCGCGCTCAATGTGGTGACCGAGCCCTACCATCCGAATTATTTCATGATCAACGGCCGCTCCATGCCGGACAACATGGATACCGACTACGCGCCGAATTATCCGAACCAGCCGTACAACGCCAATCCCCACATGCACCCGGGCGAACTGGTGCTGGTGCGCTACATCGGACAAGGGCATTGGCAGCATCCCTTCCATGAGCATGGCAACCACGTGCGCGTGCTGGCCCGCGATGCACACTTGATGGTCAGTCAAACCAATCCGCTGCTGTTGGCGGGCCGCATGGAATTCGACACGGACACCACCCCGGGCCAAGCGGCTGACGGAATCTTCTACTGGTCTGGCAAGGGTCTCGGCTGGGATATCTTCGGCCACACGGCCACGAACGCGACCAATCCTCCCTGCGTTCCGGACGTGAACGGCTACTACACGACCCTGAGCGGCGCGACGATCCCCAGCTACGATGCTGTGGGCGCCATGATTGGCGGCACCCCGAATTACTACGAGTGGTGCGCCGATCACAACCTGCCGCTCGAAGTGAATCCTGTGGGGCAAGTCGGAAGCGGCGGCCCCATGACCCTGCCAGACCCACTCATCGTCACCAATGGTCTTTGGTACAACGGCACGCCCTACCTAGGTCCCGAAGCGGTCTTAAGGTCTCGCGGCGCGACGCCGCTGCCGCCGGGCAGCGCGCTGCAGAACTCGGTCACGGAATCCGGCATCGCATTCATGTGGCATTCCCACAATGAGCGCGAGATCACCACCAACGACGTATTCCCGGGCGGCATGCTGATGATGATGCTGGTGGACCCCTATGTCTGGAACATCGACGAAACGCTGTGAGTCGGGAGTGAAAACCATGCGCATACCTAAGAAAACTCTGAGCACCGCGATCCTTACTGGAACGGCTCTCCTCCTGACCACGGGGATCGCCGCCGCCGCGGCTGTGGTGAATTTGACCGCGTCACGGCAGAGCACGATTCTTCCGGACGGCAACAGCGTTCCGATGTGGGGATGGACCTGCGGCACGGGCACTGCGGCAGCATCCGGAGCCACGTGCACGTCGCTCAATTATACGAACGGTGCCCTCGCTCCGCAGATTGGCGGCACGACCTGGCAACCGCCACTGATCATCGTGCCCTACGTGGCCGGCAGCACCAGCTTGACCATCAACTTGACGAACGCTCTGCCCGTCGAAACCTCGCTGGTGATTCTGGGTCAGTCGGGCGGTGGTCTCGGAGCTCCAGTCCGAGAAGCGGGGCCGCGCACGGACGGGGCTCACGGCGGGCAGACCGCAACGACCTGGACCACGGTTAACCCCGGCTCCTTCGTACCACCCGCGCAAGGCAACCGTGTGCGCTCCTTTACCTCGATTGAAGTTCCGGGAGTTGCGACGGTCGGCGCGGCGCCCGTCACGACCGGAACGGCGGGAGCACCGCCGTCTTATTCTTGGACGAATCTGACTCCTGGAACATATCTGATCCGCTCCGGAACGTACCCCTCGATCCAAGGTCCCATGGGCCTTTACGGCGTCCTGGTCGTGACCGCGCCGCCTGTTGCAGGGACTGGAGGAGCGGCGGGGACCCCGGGAATTGCGTATCCCGTGGCGGGCGCGTCCGTGGGCGGCGTCACCTATGATGCCGATGTCGTGGCGCTTGAGAGCGAACTCGATCCGCGGCAAAACAATATGGTCGCGGCGCTCTTTCCCGTCGGCGGCGCTGCGGGCAGCTCAACCGCCAACGCGGGGTTCAACGAGACCATGAAGTGGACGGCCCAGTGCGGCGCCGCGACGAACAGTCTCCTGACGAGCACCGGTGTGGCGCCGACCTGCTACCCACCGGCCGTGGACTACACGCCGCTGTACTTCTTCATCAACGGCTTGTCATTCAGCAAGGATGCGCGGCAAGCGTCGGCTCTGTCGGTTCCCGCAGCGGGCACGACGGGTAATGTTCTGATTCGCTATGTGAACGCCGGTTCGCACATGCATGTGCCGACAGTGACCGGGCTCAACATGCTGCTGGTCGCCGAAGACGGCCATATACTCCCCGACGTCGCACTGGCGCTGGCACCCCCGGCACCCGCTGTCGCCAAAACGCTGACCGCAAAGACGCTGGCCACGCCACTCGGCTTGCAGCTTCGCAACGAAGTCTTCCAAGCGGCCGGCAAGGTGTTCGACGTCCTCGTGAGTCCCCCGCAGACAGTGGCGGGAACCTTTGACACCAATACCTTCGGCATTTTCGATCGGTCGCTGGCGCTGTCGACCAACAGCCAGCGTGATGGCGGCATGCAAGCGATCTTGGACGTCAATGATGCCGGGGCTGCCGCGCTTATCGCGACGAATGCCGTGGCCACCGTCAACAATGTCTCCTACAGCTATGCACCTGGCGTGACGCTGACCGTGACGGACCCGAGCAAAGGTGTGCTTGGCAACGCCATCAACGCTTACGGTGTTCAACTGGTGACGGGGGGCACGCATTCGGGCGCCCTTACTCTGTACCCGAACGGAACGTTCACGTACTTGAACCCCACGTCAAATGCGACGGACATGTATACGTTCAATGTGAACGGCTCGACTGCCGTGAGCGGCACGATCACCTTTACTCAATCGAGTACGGTTGGGACCGGGCCGGTGGCCAATAACGATAGCTTCTCCAGCACGGTGCAAACGGTCATCAGATCCCCTGCGCCGGGCGTGTTGCTCAATGACGTTGATCCGAACGCGTTCCAGATGACGGCGAAATATCTCGGTAAGGCGCAAGCGTTCTTGACGGTTCGCCTGAATGCCGACGGGTCCTTCACGGCGACCAAACCCGCGACATCCGTGTGCCCGACACCGGGTTGCACGTTCACCTACCAGGCAGTGAACTCGCAAAATTCAACCAGCAATACGGCAACGGTGACATTGAACTTCCTGCCTGCCAGTAACCTGAACGTGACAGTGCAGGATGCGCCCTGCGTGGCGGCCGGCGGCGGCGCGAACTGCGTGCTCACCGATTATAAGTGGATCATCGAGCAGGACCTCACCATCCAAGTGAATCCCGCCTGCCAACAGAACGGCCCCGGCGGCACCAAGCCGGCGAGCTGCCCTGCGGGAATACCGCTGACCCTCGCCACGAACTTCCACACCAGCTACATGCCGGTCGTGGCGGAAGGCTGCACCGGTCCGCAGAGTTGCGAGAAGGGGCAGACGGTCTACGACGGCAATCCGAGTTCACCGACCTATCAACAGCACGTGCTGGCGGCGTGCGATGGCTATGGAATATGTGTTCCGGGACTCTCGCAGCTGCCGGTAGCGCTGCCGAGCCAGGCCAATCTGTCGGCTCTCAATCCCGACGGCAGTCCGGCTTCGTACTACATCTCGATTCTGCCGGGCGACTCCTCGAATGCATTCGGTTATGCGAATACCAAGGACCCGACTGTCGCGGGCAACTGCACCCCCGGCGCCAACGGCAACCCGACGACCCAGCCCACGGGAATCGCAGAACCTTCTTCTTGCGGGCACCAAATGGGTGGATCGCCGATTCCTGCGCCGACGGTGGCGGGCGGGGTGGCGACGTTTGCTCCTGTTGTCGTGAACGTGGAACCGGAGCCGCTCAAAACGGCCACAGTCACCGCGTGGGTCTTCGAGGATGATTACCCGCTCAACGGTGAGCCGGACGGCGGCGGCGGAGTCGACGTCCTGGCGAACCAGGAACCGGGCCTGGGTGATTTCCAGATCATCATCTGGGACTCCGCGGGCGGGATTGGCGACGACACCGGGCAGATGACCTACGACATGTTCAACGTGCCGCTGACCAACGCGTTGAACGGCACGCCGGATCCGAATACCGGGCTGAACGCCTGCCCGCTTTCCAACACTCAGCCGGGCGTGGGTATGGGCGTGATCATTGTGTGCCCGCTTTACGAGTCGGACGGCAAAACGCTGTCACCGCTCGCGGGCCAGGTGGTCGTCAGGAACCTCATGCAGGGTAAATTCGCCCTGATCGCCCACCCCGGAGCCACCCGCGAGGCGAACGGCGAGGAATGGCTGCAGACCAACTCGTTGGACGGTGGTCCCTATCTGGATTCCTTCATCAAGTCCGGGGAGCCGGCCTACTTCCAGGAATACGGGCCGGGCGGCTATCACGTGTTTTTTGCAATGGCCAACCCCAAGATCATCAA
This sequence comes from uncultured Gammaproteobacteria bacterium, assembly GCA_963818075.1. GTDB lineage: Bacteria > Pseudomonadota > Gammaproteobacteria > Steroidobacterales > Steroidobacteraceae > Bog-1198. The sequence continues at coordinate 186,954 of CAWFQX010000005.1, forward strand.
CGATCGCCTGAAGGCTCTTTGCAGCGGAACGAGCCAAGATACCAACATCACCTCGGTGTACGGTCCACCATGCCGGAACACCATCAACGGCCAAGTCACCAACCTGCATTCGCCGCGCTCGCCGAGCGAGACCCTTTACGGCAGCGGTGTCTTCGCGCAAGGCGATCCGCAGAATTACGCGCCGCTCGCGTATACGAATTGTTTCGCCGCCATCGGCGATACCGACGGCGCCACCATCGCCTTCGCCAAGTGCGACCCGAATGGCAACTTCTCGGTGAGCGGGCTTCCCGACGGCAACTATGGAGTGGTGATATTCGACCAGTGGGATGACTTCATCTTGGACGGATCGAGCAGGCCGGCAAACGTGCACGGCGGGCCAAAGCCCACAGACCCGGGCCAGACGCTCAATCTAGAATTTCCGACGTTCACCTGGCAGACGCACATGTGGACCAACACCTACATGGACTTGAACGGCAACGGCATCCAGGATGCCGGTGAGCCGGGACTGATTCAGGTCCCAGTGCGGGTGCGCCAGGTCAACGGCAAGCCACTCAACATGGAGTTCTCCGAACTTGACGGCTCGGCCAATTTCGATGAAACCTTCCCGGCATTCGCCTGGTACAGCGTGGAATCGGATACGACTCGCTTCCGCAGCACGGGCGTGCACGTCGTCAACGACGCCGGCGGACAGCTCGACGGAGCCACGACGTATGGAGGAAACGGCAGCACCGGCTCCGCCTATCAAGCAATTTTGAATTCGAACGAGACTTTCTCGCTGCCTCCGTCATTGTGGTATCCCGGCACGGTGTACTGTGCCGTGGGTGATCCGCAGTGCGCGAACAACAACTTCGTGTCCAGCGGCGGCAAGAGCGCGGCAGAGACCTGCGTCACCAACGCCGACGGCGTGACGTCGACCTGCACCGGCCTGTCCAGCGGGCGCATCGATCCGAGCAGCGTGGAAGTGGAAGGCTGGCAGGGCGGCGTCAGCGAGTTCAACATCGTCGACTGGGGCAAGACACCCTACATTCCCGGTGAAACCGGCGGCATCCGCGGCCATGTAGTGAACGCAACCACTCGGCCGTTCAACGACCCCCAAGAGCTGTTCCAGAATCTCTGGGAGCCGCTGGTGCCCAATGTCACCATCAATCTCTATGTCGAAGGCACCGCGCCGGATGGTACGACGAGTCTCACCCTCGTGGATTCGACCACGACGTCGAGCTTCGATTCGTGGGCTCAAGGCTTCCGAGCCGATGGCGTCACCCCCAACATGAGCTGCCCCGGCCAGGATCCCATCCAAGATCCTTTCTTCGGTTATACGTTGGCGGGTACGCGCAACTACCTGACCCCCAACACTCCGCTGCCGTTCAATTCGCAGTACAAGTGCTTTGAGGGCTATCACAACCTCAATCAGATGCAGCCGGCGCCATACGACGGCTTGTATGAGTTCCCGAGCGCGACTTGCCAGACACCGGGCGCAAGCTTCACGGTCCCTGGAAGCACCAAGGTTTACAAGTGCGCCACGGTTCGGAACCCGGCTTACGGTCAGGCCGGCGTAACGGGGGCCGGCGCCAAGCCGGCAGTCCTGCCGGCGGGCAAGTACGTGACGGAAGTCGTCACGCCGCAGGGTTGGGAATTGGTCAAGGAAGAAGATCTGAATCTCCTCATTGGCGACCAATACATCGCTCCGGCGGTTGCTCAGTTCGGCGGCGCCGGGCTCGGCAACATTTTCATCACGCCGGACCAGGCGAGCATCGATGCCGCCAACCCGTCGTATACCGGTCCTTACACGGCTGCGAATCCTTACAATCAGCCGTTCGCAGGCGGGGCCTGCACGGCCGGGACGAGTTGCTCGACGACCAATAACGGCGCACCGAGCAACAATCTAGGGCGCACCACCTACGGGAACTTCGGGCCCTTCGCACTCATCCAGCAGAGTGCGCCGTGCGTCGGTCTCATGCGCGTCGTGCCGGACTACTTGAGCATCGCGCCGGAATCGGGCGAAGTGGCGCCGTTCGCGGGTACCACGCGCGCCCTGTGCGATCGCAAGGAGGTCACTCTCAACGATGCGATGCAGGCCAATGCGGACTTCTTCATCTATACGATGACGCCGAAATCGGCCACCTATACCGGCTTCATCTCGGACGACTTCTCCTCCGAGTTTGACCCCGCGTCGCCCGCGTACGGCGAGAAGTTTGCGATCCCCAACGTGCCGATCTCCAACAAGGACTTCAACGGTGTGGAGATTTCCCGCGTGTATTCGGATCAGTGGGGCAATTTCAATGGACTGGTGTATTCGACTTGGGAAGTCGATCCGCCGAATATCACCGGGTATTCGCCCAACATGTTGGTCAACTGCATGAACGATCCGGGTCCGATCCTCGATACCCGCATCGGTTCCCCGACCTTCGGTCAGATGATCACGGATCCTTATTTCAATCCGGCCTATAGCATCTTCTGCTATGAGGACCCGTTCATGCCCGGCGACACGATGTACATGGACGTCCCCGTGGTTCCGGTCTCGGCGTTTGCTGACGGATACAACCCGCCGGATTGCGCCTACCCGGATGCAACACCGTCCATCGCGAGCGTGGTGAGCCAGGACATCGCGGGACCGTGGGTGAGCGCAGCGGGCCACACGTTGACCGTCAAGGCGCTCGGGTTGGTCACCGTGCCCAACAATGCCTACTCGGGACCGGCGGCGAACACGCCTCCGTACAACCTAAAGACCATAACCCGGAACTACCACTTCGGAACCGCCCCGGGTACGGTCACTATCGGCGGCGTGCCGGCCACGACCGCCTGGGGTGACACCGTACTCACGGTCACCGTGCCTTCGGGTATCCCAGCCTGTGCCGTCCAGCAACAGGGCTACAAAGGAGCCAAGTGCGGTGAACTCGTCATCACCACCGCGCCCTCTGCGAATTACCCCAACGGCCAGCAGTCGATTGACACGGTCACGGTCACGGTGGGCGGCAAGACACCGACCGTGCTCGTTACGACCACCACGCCGCCGCAGACCATTCAGTCGGCCATCGACGCTGCTACGCCCGGTGACATGATCATCGTTCCGCCCGGCATCTATAGTGAAATGTTGTTGATGTGGAAACCGGTGCGCCTGCAGGGCGTCGGTGCGGCCTCTTCGGTCGTCAACGCCAACATCGCGCCGGCCGGCAAGCTGCTCGATCCGTGGCGCAGGAAAGTGAACTGCCTGTTTGGCTTGGCATTGAACGGCGGCGTCGCCACTGCGTCCAACCCGTACGATCCGACGGGCCAATACAACTGCCCGGCGAGTCAGTACAACATGGTGCAGCCGATCCCGCTCGAGGGCATCGTCGGCTGGGATGCCAGCCTCAACGGAAATCTGGCGGAACTCCTGCAAGAGCCCAGCCTGATGGGAGCGTACGAAGGTGCGGCCATCACCGTCCTCGGTCAGGGTGTCTTCATTCCAGGGGGAGCTACAACGACAGAAGGTGCGTTCCCCGCGGGTAGCCGTCTGCTGACGAGTAGCGCCGCAGATTGCGCCGCCTACCCGGGCAACTTCCTGTGCAACCCATCGAGCCTCGATGGCCTGACCTTTACCAACAGCTCTCAAGGCGGCGGCGGTATCTGGCTGCATGCCTGGAACCATTACATGCAAGTCGCCAACAACCGGGTGTACAACAATGGCGGCACGCTCTCGGGCGGCCTCACCGTTGGCCAGCCGGAGGCACCGGACGCGGTTGACGGAGCGGTGGACGAGAGCTCACTGATCGATGCGAACGGCAACGAGCAACCCTACCTGTACAACCAGCATGTGAACGTGCACAACAATGCCATCACATTGAACGCTTCTTACGGTGATGAACTGGGTTCGAACACTCCCGCGTCTGCCGGAGGCGTCACCTTCTGCACCGGGGCCGACTACTACAAGTTCAACTACAACTGGGTATGCGGCAACTTGAGCAGCGGCAACGGCGGCGGCTTCGCGCAGTTCGGGTTCGACTGGGATGGGGACATCGAGCACAACACGATCATCTTCAACCAGAGCGTCAATCCGACGCTGACCACCTATGGCGGCGGGATGATCATCCAAGGTCAGGGCCCGGATGGCACCTTCAATGTCAACGGCGTCGCGACCGAATGCGGCTCCACGAACGACGCCGATTGCCCGCCGGGCTTAAGCGATGGCACGGGTCCGGGCCTCGTGATCAACGCCAACCTGTTCCAAGGCAACACTGCCGAGGAAGGCAGCGGCGGCGGTCTCGAGCTGCAGCATGTCAACGGCAGCGACGTGGCGCGCAACCCCCGCACGCCGTCGAAGTGGTACGGCATCGAGATTACCAACAACATATTCGCGAATAACGTCGCGGGTTGGAATGGAGGCGGAGTCTCGCTGCACGATGCGGTGAAGGTCGACTTCATCAACAACACTGTCGTGTCGAATGACAGTACCGCTACCGCGGGAGTACTGTTCGATACCGTCAACGCGCCGGGTGCCAATCAGCCCCCGAACGGCTGCGACCCGGTCCTGAATCCAAACTGCGTCGGCTTCCAAGTCACGCAGTCGAACTTCCTGCCGGCCGGGTTGGCGACAGAGTCGCATACTGCCAACTTCCTGGGGGCGTTCAGCGGCCCGGTGGTCTGCCCGACCGGGCATCCGCAGTGCGCGCAGTTCTCGAACCCGGTGCTGTCCAACAACCTGTTCTTCCAGAACCGCTCGTTCCGCATCACTGCGCCAACACCTCCGGCGGTGGGCCCAGTTCAATTGGTTCCGAACTTGTCTCAAGGCACCACGGGCTCCTGCCCCGCTGGCACTGGTACCGCGGGCACGACGGCGCCTTTCTACTGGGATATCGGCGTGTATAACGACACGTCGCCGACCAACCATGCCTCTGGATTGAAGCTCAATCCGCAATACTCGATGTTGACCAGCACCACCGGGACGGGTTACGCGAGCACCAATATCGCGCCGGCCTCCGCAGGCGTGGTCGGCCAGTTCTGCAACGGCTCGCGAGTGCCTCCGGAAATCGCTTCGCAACTATGCGCGGGACCCAATGGCCAAGCGAACGCTCAGGGCTGCATACAGCCGGGCACGGTGGGACTCGGAATCACGGTGCCTGGCGGCGTCCCGGATTCCACGCCCCCGCCGCTCGCGCAGTTCACGCTGACCCCGGCGGCGACCGTGGATGAAGGCAGCAACTGGATCAACATGTTCTACGGCCCGCTGTCGCTCGTGAATCCGACGATTCTGTCGGGCGCTCCGGGATACGGTGCGCCGATCGGCAACTACGCTCTCGCGGCGGGGTCGGCGGCGATCGATGCGATCCCGGCCGGCGTCGCGCACCCGGCGACGGACTTCTTCGGCAACTCGAGGCCGGATCACAATAGCGACGCGCATTTCGACATCGGAGCGGTGGAGTACCAGGCGCCCGCCACGCCTGCGGCCGCCAGCGTCACGGGCGGACCCCTGACGTTCAGTGCGGCGATCGGTACGACCAGCGCCGCACAGACGCTCACCCTGCACAATACCGGCGGCTCGACGCTGACCGGCATTACGGTCGTGGTTACGGCCCCGTTCGCGCGGCCGGCGGCGGCGGCAGGCGGGACTTGCGGCACAACTCTGGCGGCAGCGGCTACGTGCACCATCAACGTCGTGTTCTCGCCGACGGCGCGCGGAGCGGCAACGGGTTCGGCGACCATCACCGCCAGCGTGGCGGTCACCGGTTCGCCGGTGACGCTCACGGGCACCGGGGTCTCCAATGTGCGCAGTGCAAGTCTTACTCCGGCGACCTGGACTGTTTCCCATGCACGCTTCTGCCCGGGCACGACTTTCATCCAGATGATCGAGTGCCTGCTGGATCCCGTCGACACCTTCACGCTGACCAACACGGGGAACGTCCCGCTGACGGGCGTGAGCGCCGGAGTACTCGGAGGGACCGCCGCCAATGTGGCCAACTATGCCATCGTAGCGTTCATGTCGACCTGTGGTAATGCGACTCACACGACTTTGGCAGCGGGAGCCACTTGCACTGTGACGGTACAGTTCAAACCGCTGACGGCTCAGCCTGCGGGACCGAAGCCCGCAACGGTATCCGTCACCGATGCGGCGGGTACGCAGACCTCGACGCTGAACGGTACGGCACAGTGAGCAGAGAGAAAGCGACGTATGGAACCTTTATGAAAATCGATGGAGTCTTATTGGTGTGCGCGGCATTTGCGATTCCACAGCTCGCTGTGGCAAAACTCCCGTTCGCCAATGACGAATTTGGCAGGGTGGAACGCACGCTCAGCATTTGCTCCGAGCTCACACCGCAGTCGGCCGACAAGTATCACGAGATAGCAAAACGCTACGTCGGGAATGCGCCTGAAGAGGAATTGGCGGAAGCCCGCAAGACGCCTGAATACAAAGAGGCCTACGAATCGAGCGGCGCTTTGCTGGCCGACATGCCGAAAGAACGCCTCATTGAGACTTGCAATTCGTTTCTCAAGGCGAAGGATTTGCGTTGACCGTCAATTTGGATGAGAGAGAGGAAAATGCCTAACATTCTATTGCCAGGCCCGAGGCGGAAGCTGCTCGCCGGCGTTCTCGTCGGTATGCTCACCATCCCCGCTTCTGTCGAAGCCATGCAGGCGCCGGAAACATCGGCGGTTGTGCCTGCTGCGGTTCCGTTGCGGCACAACTCCGTGAGCAATGATCGTCAGGCGACGCTTTTGCGGCGGCTCTGGGGCATCGACGACGTCCATGTTCGCTCAACCGCTTCCGGCTCTCTGGTTCAATTCAGTTATCGCGCAGTCAACGCCGACAAGGCCAAACTCCTGAATTCAAAGGACGCGACGCCGTATCTCGTCGACGAGCAGCACGGCCTCGCGCTGCAGGTCCCGGTGATGGAGCAGGTAGGGCAGCTTCGTCAAGTGGCCGCGCCGCAAAACGGCCGCCAATACTGGATGGCATTTTCGAACAAAGGTAAATACCTCAAACCGGGCAACCATGTGACGCTGATCGTGGGCAATATCCGGATTAGCGGGTTGGTCGTGGAGTAGCTTTGAAGTCAGCCTCAATGGATCCGCCAGGAGTGTTTCGTCCATGTTAAGAAGAACGTTTTTATCACGCGTCATGCTGCCGCTTTGCATAACCTCGACGCTGCTGGGGGCTGCAAGCGCGCAGGCGTTGAACAGCCTTACGGCTTCGCAGCTCATCGAGAGGAATGTCGCCGCCAAAGGCGGGCTGCCAGCCTGGCGAGGGGTCCAGGCCATCATGTTCTCCGGCAAGATGGACGCCGGTGGCAAGAGTAAGACGCAACTGCCGTTCGTGCTGGAGAAGAAGCGGCCGCGCAAGACGCGGGTGGAATTGGCATTCAAAAATGATACCGCGGTACAGGTCTACGACGGTGTCAACGGCTGGAAGCTGCGCCCGTATCTTGGACGCAAAACCGTGGAGCCGTACTCGTCCGATGAACTCAAGGCGGCAGGGTTCGAATCAGAGCTTGACGGTCCACTGGTCGATTATGCCGCCAAAGGCAACAGGGTTGACCTTGAGGGTATCGAAAAGGTCGAGGATCACGAGGCCTACAAGCTGAAAGTCACCATGAAGGGCGGTCAGGTGCAGCACATTTGGCTAGACGCCGAGACGTTTCTCGAAGTCAAGATCGAGGGCACGCCACGACGCATGGACAAAAAGATGCGGCCAGTCGCGATTTATCTGCGCGACTACAAGTCGGTGAGTGGCCTTAAGGTTCCCTACGTCATTGAGACCGCCGTGGAGGGCAACAAGGACACTCACAAGATCTTCATCGATAGCGTCGCAGTGAACCCGAAGTTGGACGATGCGCTGTTCGCGAAGCCGGTCGTCAAGTGAACATTGGCTCAGAAACAGGATGACGCTCAAGAGAGAGGTACTCATGAAGTTGAACCGATTGGCAGGATGGATGACGACTGTTGCTGGGTTCCTTTTCCTATCCGCGGCGCCAGGGCTCACGCGTGCGCAGGATTCTAAGCTTGCAGCGCCGCAGCCTCCGCGCATGGTCGCGCCTGCGGCGCGATCCACGGGCGACCCGCGCTCAACGGACGAATTTGCCGGATTGAAGTTCACCGCTGAGCAGAAAGAAAAAATCGACGAAATTCGTCAGCGTATGGCGGCGCGCAAGGAGGTCGTGCTTAAGAGTGAAACGTTGCATGCGGATCAGAAAGACGCAATGGTCGCGGGTCTCGGGCGCATGGAGCGCGGCGAGATTATCAAGCAGTTGACGCCGGAGCAGCAGAAGGAAGTTCTCAAGAAGGCGCGCGCCGCGCAAGCGGCAGCGCGGGAAGATAAGAAGCAGTCACCGCAGTGAGATGCATGGTCTCCTGGCTGCGCGTGGGCGCGTGCGTGGCGATGCTGACGGCGGGGGCGAGCAGCGCGGCGCCGCGACTCTCAGCTGTCGACGTCGAGCAGCTGCAAGCCGCAGAACGGCTCTATCGGCAGGGCGTGCTGCTGTCGGGCCAAGCGTTGGTTGCCGAACGCGAGGGCGCAAAGCCGATGCAAGGTCAAGCGGCCGCATGCGTGAATTGCCACCTGCGCAGCGGTCTCGGCACCGTCGAGGGACGGATCTTGATTCCGCCTATTACCGCCAAGTATTTGTTTCGGCCGGTGAGCACTACGGCGGCGACAATGGCGCAGCCTCCGACTAACGCGCGCGGCGCGATGCGCAGTCGCTATACCGCCGCCACGTTGGCCCGTGCCATTCGCGAGGGGATCGATCCGGACGGGCGCCGGTTCGACTACTTGATGCCGCGCTACGCGCTCGATGAGGCATCGATGAGCGCAATGATCGACTATCTGCGGCAGCTTGGGCGCGGCCCGGTGCCTGGCGTCGGCGGCGAGACGCTCGACTTTGCGACGATCATTACCCCGGACGCGGATCCGATAGAGCGCCAAGGTATGCTCAACGTGCTCGGGCATTGCTTTGGAGCGAGCGATGCTCCCGTTCGGGACCAGGCGCCGCAGCAGCGCGCCGGGATGCGCATTCCGGCGGGGCATAGCTGGCACCTGCACATCTGGGAACTGACCGGACCCTCGGAGGGCTGGGAGCCGCAACTGCGTCAGCATTTCGCGGCGCAGCCGGTGTTTGCGGTAATTTCGGGGCTGGGACGGCAGACTTGGGCTCCCGTGCATCGTTTTTGTCAAGAACAAGCTGTTCCCTGCCTGCTGCCGAATGTGGATCTGCCGGTGGTCGCGGAGGATGATTTCTATCCCGTGTACTTCTCGAAGGGAGTATTGCTGGAGGCGCAAATCTTCGCGAGCCGTCTCCAGTCGCAGGCGCAGCCGGCAGCGCGCCACGTGACCCAAGTGTTCCGAGCCGATGACATCGGCAGCGCGGGCGCCGCAGCCTTGCAGCACGCGAGCGCCGCGAGCACCCTGCAATGGCGCGAGCATCCGCTCCAACCCAATGCGCCGGCGAGTGAGCTTGTCCATGCATTGAACGAGGCGGAGCCCCAGGATGCCATCGTGCTCTGGCTGCGTCCTCACGATCTCAAAGGGCTCCCTGATACCCCGCCGCCAGGAGCGGCGGTATTCATTTCCGGGCTCATGGCCGACCTTGAGCAGGCTCCGCTGCCGCCCGCTTGGCGAAGTGTCGCCCGAATGAGCTATCCCCTTGAGTTACCCGGCCTGCGCGCGCTCGGCATGGGGTTCGCGCAAGGCTGGTTCGGCTATTACCGTATTCCGGTCGTCGACGAGCGCGTGCAGACAGATACCTATCTTGCCTGCGAAATTCTGGCCGAAGCCGCGGGCCACATGGTGAATAACTGGGTGCCCGACCGGTTGGTAGAACTCGTTGAAATCGAGCTGGGTCATCGTTTGGTCAATGGATACTATCCGCGACTCGGGCTCGCACCGGGCCAACGCTTCGCCTCCAAGGGCGGATACTTGGCTCGCTTCGAGGATGCGAGCAATACGCGCCTGGTGGCGGACGGGGATTGGATCGTGCCATGAGGGAAATGATATGAAAAATGTGATGCAGGATCAGATGTGGTCGGACGGACGCGTGCCGAGTCGCGGGATTGCGCTGTTGCCGGCTCTGTTATGCGCGATCGGCGTGTTCTCCGCACTAGCCTTCTCGAACGTGCGCAGCGCAGCGGCCGATCAAATAGCCGTGCCTGCAACCGGCAGCGCAAGGAGACATGTTGCGCACAACCAGAAAGAAGAGCTGTATTTCGAACGGCGCTACGGTATTGGTCAGCTGAGCGTGCACGCGGTCTCCGCGGGCGCCTCGCTTGAGTTCCGTTGCCGGGTGCTGGACCCCGAGAAGGCAAACGCACTGGCAGATAAGCGCGCGGCCTCCGTAATGATCGATCGCAAAACCGGCAGTAAATTGTCAGTACCGGCGGCTGACGGCAGGTCTCATCAGACCACGGCCCCCGAAGCGGGGCAGGAGTATTCGGTGGTATTCGGCAATCGCGACAGAATCGTCAAGCCCGGCAATATGGTGGACGTTGTGGTCGGCACGGTTCGCATGTCCGGCCTGATCGTGGAATGAAACGATGCAAATGTCCCGACTCGCCCGTGAAACCTGCCTGATTCTCGGTCTCATGGTCTCATCGGCCGTTGCGGCAGCGCCTGCACCAACGGTCCCGCATTTGACCGCCAAGCAGATCGTCGCGAAGAACGTCAAGGCGCGTGGGGGGCTCGACGCCTGGCGCAAGATCGACACCATGGTTTCGATCGGACAACTTGAAACCGGCAACCCGTCGATGCCGCGAGTGCCATTCGTTCTGCAGCAGGCGCGCCCAAACAAAGCGCGCTTTGAAGTCCACGTGCGCGACAAGACGTCGGTGCGCGTCTTCAACGGCGTCGAGGGCTGGAAGTTGCGCCAATCGCACAATGGGAGTCCCGAGGTGCTGCCGTACACGGCAGATGAGATCGCGGCGGCACGTGATGGGCCCGGGATTGACGGACCGCTGATCGACTACCAGGCCAAGGGCATCAGCGTCGATCTGGACGGCATCGATGAAGTCGCGGGCAAAAAAGCCTATCGTCTGAACGTCAAGCTACCGTCGGGAGCCAGCCGGCGATGGTGGATCGACGCCGCTACCTTCCTCGACTTGAAGTACGAGCGCGAGTCTCGCACGTCGACGGGTCAATCGGCGACGGTGACGGTGAGCTACGCCAATTACAAGACCGTCGACGGCCTGCTGATCCCGCGTTCGACCATCACCGGCGAGGAGGGTGGCAAGGCGGTGGAGGCGATGTTGGTCGAGCAGGTGCTCCTCAACCGGCCGATGGGCGAGAAGATTTTTACAGAACCTCGCGCTCCAACGCACATAAAACCGGCAACTCCTCTCCCGCAGGCTCATTGAGGACAGCGGACATTTGCACTGCTCTCTCGACATTTTTCATAAGGCCCAACTGCTGTTACAGCGTTGTCCTACCTACTTCGGGCGAGCGCAGCGGGTACATTCACTCAAGGGATATCTTATGAGACAACTTCGCAAGATCGTAACCGGCATCTGTGCGTCACTGGCGATTGCCTCCGTGGCGACGGCGGATCCTCCCACATCCACGAGCCGCGACTTGCAGCGCCTGGAAGCGACATACGTCATCCCGGCGGTCGATCTGCTGCGCGACGACGGCAAGACAGTGTCTCTTGCCGCGGAGTTGGATGATGGTCGGCCGGTCGTACTTAATTTCATTTACACGAGCTGTTCAACGATATGTCCGCTGAGCAGCCAAGTGTTCGCGCAATTTCAGCGTGCTTTGGGCGCCAAACACGAGTCCGTACATCTGGTGTCGATTTCCACCGATCCCGAGCAGGATTCGCCGGCGCGTCTGCGCGCCTATGCACAGCAATTTCATGCGGAGCGAGGCTGGGATCATTACACCGGCACGATGGCCGCCAGTATTGCAGTCCAGCGAGCCTTTGGCGCGTACCACGGCGATAAGATGAGCCACGCGCCGCTCACTTTGATGCGAGCTGCTCCTGGAAAGCCGTGGGTGCGATTGGATGGCTTTGCGACGGGCCGGGACCTGTTGGCCGAACGCAAGCGGTGGCCGGACTCGCCCGGCCTCGCACGCGCCGCTCAATGAACAGGCGCCGCGTCCGCTCTCCGGACTGATCGACCCTGGTTCAAGGAACGATCCACTCGCCGTCCTTGACGATCCTCGTGCCGGCGGCATCCGCGAAATGCACGATGTAGCCGCCCTTCGAAGCAAAGCGCTGGCCGGGGCCGAGACTCAAATGCGGGTAATAGGCGTTGAGCGTCCTGAAACTCAGCATGTTCTCGTAGGTTTCCAACAGGTAATCGCGTACGAAATTACCCCACAGCGCGCCCACAGATTCGGCGAGAATCACGCACGAAAGATATGTATCGACCTGTGTGCGCTCGTCTGTGACCTCGATGCGCTGGGTCTTGAACCAAGTCAGGGGCCATGTCATGCGCAGGCCTCTCTGCTCGGGCAGATCGAACAGATAGCTCAGGTGTGACGTGGCAAGCCAGGCAGCGGGCAGCGGCGCATGCTCCAGTCCCCCCATGAGACCTGAGATCCAAATGCTCGCCGGCGATGCAGCAACGGGCAGCTTGCGGAGATCTTCCGGACGCAACCACAATATCAGCGCATCTCCCGAGGCAGCGTGCGCCAACGCTGCGGCAAGCTGCGCCGCGTCCGCACCGGCTTTAAGCGGGTAATTGTCGATCTTTATCCCCTCGGCGGCAGGTAACGACTGCGCCGCAGCGGCGCCGATATCATCTTCGCGGTATACCTGCACCACATGCCGAGTGCCGGCCGGCAATCGCGCAGCCAACAACTCGGCTTCCAGCAAGACGCCCGCGGAGAAATACACCGTGTAAAAATCGCCGGGGTGGATGACCGGCAAATCCACGTTGGGCAGCAGGCAGGGGAGCTGTTCCTGTTCGCAAAAGTGATGCACCGGCGCCCAGGTGCGCCCGGAGATCCCCGACACCACCGCCATCACGGGCTCCGCGCGCAGCTTGGCGCGCAGCTGCGCCTCCCACGTATCGGGCGCACCGGTCAAGGTCCACACATGCAGCTCCCAACGACGCAGGACTCGGTAATGGATGCGCCGCGACGCGAGCAGCGGCGGCGCCTTACCGCGGTAGTATGCATCCTTGTTGTTGAAGAAATCGTTCAATACTTCGAGCATCGCGCGCGCGCGTTCCGGGTCGGCGTCTGAGGTCACGATGGTGGCAAAGTGCAGCGTATCGGTTTCGACACCCGGAGACGGGGACGAGGACAAGGTCCTCAAGTAATCGATGAGCAACGACATGGTGGCGTCGTCCAACGCGAAATGCGGCATCAGCGGGCTGAGAGGCTTACCGGTGGGTCCCAAGCCGCCGCGGATCGCGCGCGCGAGCGTGGCATCCGTGTAGCGCACGCGGCTGTATGCAGCTGCTGCGAGCGGACTGGATTCCTCCTCCGGTGCGGGACGTTCACCGGGGTTGAACAGGTAGTGCCCCGTGATCGGAGGTGTCACGATACGACCCTCCGACATACCGAGGCCACTGCGCCGGTGACAGCTCGTGCAGGCCGCGTTCTTGCCCGTAACCCCCGCGCCATCGTCGCGCATGCCCTTAAGGGGTGCTCCCGACGGCAAGATGCCGTTTCGATACAGCGCTTGCGCAGCCGCAGTGCGCTCCGCTGAAGTGGCCGCTGCGCACATCGAGCCGCCGGTCAAGGCGAGCGCGCACGCGAGAACGCGAACGAAATGGTGCGGGTGCGGGGACGTGGACATGCGAGAGAGCCCTGAACCTATGTGTGAGGCGAACAGTGTAGTCGAACGGCAACTGATCCCCAACGAGGACGCGGGTTGCCCGCGCGATTCATTGCCGAAGGTATGCCCTCGGTTAGCCGTGGCTGTTCCGTAAGGCGGTCGGTAAATGCGCGTCTCGTTTCAATTGAAACAGCCGGCACAATTCGCAGAAATTCGCGCGTAACGCCTCGCCCGCAGGCTGCCAAGAATGCAGGGCGACATCAAACGCTATCGGGAGAATCTTCGCGACGAGCTCAATGGCTCCGAACTCTATGCGGCGCTTGCCGCCGCGGAGCGAGATCCGTTGCGCAGGGATCTGTTTCTGCAGCTGGCGCAGGCGGAGGCCAGCCACGCGCAGCTGTGGCGCGACAAGCTGACCGCCGCAGGTGTCCTGGACGAACGTTTCGTGCCGGGTCTGCGTACCCGCCTGCTGGCAAAGCTGGCGCGACGTTTCGGCCCCGGGTTCGTTCTCCCGACCATTGCTGCGGCGGAGCTCGCCGACCGCAACAAGTACGCGGGTCAAAGCGATGCGCATGCCATTTCCGCTGAAGAGCGCGGCCACGCGGCGGTGATCCAGGCTGTGGCCGCAAACTCCGGACACGGCGCAGCGCCAACAGGCGCAGACATCGCGCGCGCCGAGCCCTGGCATCGCGCCGCTTCGGGCAACAACCTCCGAGCGGCCGTGCTCGGCGCCAACGACGGGCTGGTCTCCAACTTCTGCCTCGTCATGGGCGTGGCTGGCGCTGGTGCCTCAAACCAGATCGTGCTCCTCACCGGGCTTGCGGGCTTGATTGCCGGCGCCTGCTCCATGGCTCTGGGCGAATGGCTCTCCGTCACCAATGCGCGCGAACTTGCCGAGAAGCAGATCGCGCAAGAAGCCGAGGAACTGCAGCAGTCGCCTCTGGCCGAAGAGCACGAACTCGCCCTCATCTTTCAAGCGAAGGGGCTGCCGAAGGCCGACGCCCAGCGGGTTGCCGGGCAGATCATGCAGGACAAGCGCGGCGCTCTGGATACGTTGGCTCGGGAGGAGCTCGGAATCGACCCGGCGGAGCTCGGCGGCAACCCCTGGACCGCTGCCGCGACGTCTTTCGCCTTGTTCTCCGCCGGGGCGATCTTCCCGGTGGTGCCTTTTCTGTGGATGAAGGGCCATTGGGTAATCGGTGCAAGCGTCGTTGCGAGCGGAGCCGTGCTCTGCGCGGTGGGAATGCTGACCTCGCTCTTCAACGGGCGCAGTCCCTGGTACTCGGCCGCCCGTCAGATAATCTTCGGCTGTCTCGCCGCGGGTGTGACCTACGGAATCGGCGTGGCCCTGGGGACCACCTTGTTTTGAAGGGGGTGTGGCCGCCCACCGTCCAGCAGCCAGAAATTAGCATCAAATCAATTCCTCAGGGCCCCTGCTGGGACAGAATATCGCGCGGGCGACGACGTCTGAGGGATAGGTCGTGCCGCCACGGCGTTGGCCGGCGGAGGTCACACCAGACCTGATCGCGCGTGCAAGAAATGATTTGTCAATTCCTGGCGGCCTGGACGATGATTCACTGGGATGACAACGAAGTAGAAAGGTGAGATTGATCCATGACTATTCCAAAAATGGACTGGAATAGAGTGTTTGAATTCGCGTGGCGGATCCTCGTTTTCATCGTGGCCGTCGGAATCATCATCGTCGTGTCGACGAATTGGACCCGATGGGAGGGCGGCACGGGATGGAAGACAACGAACGATGCGTACCTACAAGCAGATCTGACGCCCATCTCCGCGAGGGTCGCCGGCTATGTGCGCGAACTTCCGATCCAGGATTTCGAACGGGTCCGCAAAGGACAGGTCCTAGCGCAATTGGTTGACGATGACTATCGCGCCGCCGCGGCGCAGGCCGAAGCCGGCGTCGCGACCGCGCTGGCGCAAGCCCAGGCGCTCAAGGCGCAGCATGCGCTGCAGCTCGCGAATGTCGAGGCGGCACGCGCAGTCGTAGCGTCCGCCACCGCGTCTTTCGAACAGAATGCCCGTGACCTTGCGAGGCAGCACCGACTTTTTGAGACCGGTTCGTCTTCCACTGAGGCCAGCGAAAAGCTGTCCACCAGCCATGCGCAACTCGAGGCGCAACTGACGCAGAACCGCGCCCAGGCGCGCGCTGCCGAGCGCCAGCTCGCGGTTCTTGAAGCGCAAATCGCACAAAGCGAGGCGGCGGTCGACGCGCAACACGCAGCGCTCGATGCCGCTAAGCTAAATGTCGGCTACACAACCATTACGGCGACTCAAGACGGTGTGATCGGACAGCGCCAGGTCAAACCCGGACAGCTGGTGGGTGTGGGCAGTCAGATCACGACCCTCACACCCTTGCCGAATGTATGGGTCATCGCCAATTACAAGGAAACGCAACTGACTCACATGTCCGTCGGACAAAAGGCGGAAATCACCGTCGACACGTTCCCGGGG
Source organism: uncultured Gammaproteobacteria bacterium (assembly GCA_963818075.1). Classification (GTDB taxonomy): domain Bacteria; phylum Pseudomonadota; class Gammaproteobacteria; order Steroidobacterales; family Steroidobacteraceae; genus Bog-1198. The sequence goes on from CAWFQX010000005.1 coordinate 203,108, forward strand.
CATACGCTGCGCGGGCACGTGCTGGCATTCGCGCCGGCGTCGGGGGCCGTGTTCGCGCTGCTGCCGCCCGACAACGCCACGGGCAACTTCACCAAGGTCGTGCAGCGCATCGCGGTGAAAATCGTCATTGACGATGCGGATGGTCTCAGCGATCGCCTGGTGCCCGGCATGTCGGTGGAAGCCAGGGTCGACGCCAGAGAGGGCGGACGCAAATGAACGCGACTGCGCCTCTGCCCGGCTCAGGCTTGACGGCGCCGACGCTGCCCACCCCACCGACTTCCATACCGTGGCTCGGACTCATCGCCGTGTTGATGGGCACCTTCATATCGACCCTGAATGGGCGATTGTCCACATTCGGTCTTGCCGACATACGCGGCGCGGTGGGCGCGGGATTCGACGAGGGGGCATGGATCACCACGGCGCAAACCGCGGCCCAGATGCTCGTCACGATCCCGGCCGTCTGGATGGGTGCCACCTACGGCCCGCGACGTGTATTGATCGGGGCGTCCATCGCATTTGCGGTCATTTCCTTGCTGACCCCGTTCTCGCCGAACCTGCCCACATTGCTAACGATGCAGTTCTTGGGCGGTCTGGCCACGGGATTCTTCATCCCGCTCACCTTGAGCTTCATATTGCTCAACATGCCGCCCAAGTACTGGGCGTTCGGCATCGCCATCTATGCACTCAATCTCGAGCTGTCGCTCAACATATCGGCATCTCTCGAAGGCTGGTACGTCGAGCACCATTCGTGGCATTGGATCTTCTGGCAAAACGTGCCGCTCGCGCTGATCATGTCGCTTTGTCTGCATCGTGGCATCGCCGTCAAGCCGATCACCACGCGGCCGCCAAACGATGTATTTGGCCTCTTGGCGGGCGGCTTGGGACTGGCGCTGATCTATGCGGCCCTCGACCAGGGTAATCGGCTCGATTGGTTGAACTCCGGATTGGTGTGGGGGTTGCTGTCGGCCGGTGTCTTGCTGATGCTGGCGATGCTGATCCATTCGGCGCGCATCCCTCATCCGCTTCTCAATCTCAAAGTCGTCTTCGGCGCACCTCTCCCGGTTCTGTTTCTCCTGATCGCATTTCTCCGTCTGACGATTACATCGACGGCGTTTTTAATCCCTCTCTTCCTGGGCTCGGTGCGCGGTTTTCGCGCGCTGGAAACGGGCGACACGCTCATCTGGGTGGCGGTACCACAGCTCATTTTCTGTCCGCTCGCGGCTTTGATGTTGCGCCGATCGGACGCGAGGCTCGTGGCCGCAGTCGGCTTCATCTTTATCAGCGTCGCCTGCCTCATGGTGGCGTATAACCTGACCCCGCTCTGGGGGTCGTACCAGTTTCTTCCCTCGTCCTTCCTCCAGTCTCTTGGACAGAGCTTCGCACTGTCCGGCGTCATATTCTTCGGCGTTCTTCACCTCAAACCCCAGGATGCGCTCACCTTCGGCGTCGTATTGCAGACGGGGCGGCTCATGGGCGGGGAGATGGGAACGGCGTTCGTGACGACGCTCGCTCGAGTGCGTGAACAGGTGGCATCGAACTTGCTGGGACAGCATCTCCAGGCGGGCGATCCGCAAGTCATTCAACGGATGAGCGCGTATGGTGCCGCAACGACGAGGGCCATTGATCCGGTCGGAGCCGTTGCGCGCGGCGAGCTGGCGTTGGGGAACATCGTGCGCATTGCCGCCAATACCCAGGCTGTCATCGATTGCTTCGTCGTCGTCGGCATGCTGACCGCAGTGGCGCTGCTGATCGTGGTAATTCGCAGCGCGGCTCCTGAGGGCCCCGCGTCCCCGATGCGGTTGTTTCGCGTGCGTGGACCGAGTCCGCCATGAGTCGATTGCGCGGAACCATTGCCGCAAGCGCGGCCATCGTCGCGCTCGCCGCGTGCCGAACGGGCCCGAACTACCACAGACCAGCGCTGCCAACAGGTACGGAAGCGCCCTTGGTGTCACTGAATGCAGCGGCCGAGACTCCGGCGCCGCCGCCCGATGCCTGGTGGCGTCTCTACGATGACTCGCGGCTCGATGCGCTGGTGCAAGAAGCGCTGCAGGCGAATCGCACCCTCGCCGCGGCCGACGCGAACTTCGCGGCGGCTCGGGCGGTGTTGTCGGCGGTGCATGCCGAACGCTATCCATCGACAGCGGCGGTTGCAGGGGGTCTGTATGGGCGCGACGCAACGACGGACGAGATTCTCGAGCTGACCGGACGTCCGCCGCAAACAACTTGGCTGTTCGAAGACATCATTCAATCCGCGTACGAACTTGATCTCTTCGGCCGCGTCCACCGCGCGATTGAAGCGGCGAATGCCAACGCGGATGCGGTTGCCGCGGTCCGCGACGGCGTGCGCGTGGTCGTGGCCGCGGAAACCGCCCGCGCCTACGCAGCGATCTGTGCGCTTGGCGAGGAACTAGACGTTGCGAACCATTCGCTCGCCGTGGTTTCCCGCGAAGCCGATATCACCGTGAAGCGCCACGAGGCGGGGGCCAATTCCGATTACGACGTTGCCCGGGCGCAGGCCTTGGTGGCGCAGGCTCGATCGACAATTCCGGGGCTTCAAGGCCAGCGGCGTGCGGTGTTCTTCGAGTTGGCTGCCGTTCTTGGCCGCACTCCGGCGCAAGCACCGAACGACTTAACCACTTGCGTCACTCCGCCGCGCCTGGTCGCGCTGATTCCAGTCGGCGATGGGTCGGAACTCATCAAGCGCCGTCCCGATGTGCGTCAGGCGGACCGGCGACTGGCGGCGGCGACGGCCGAGATTGGAGTGGCGACGGCAGACTTGTATCCCACCATTCGGCTGGTCGGACTTTACGGTGGTGCTGCAGTTCAACTCTCGCAGCTCAACACCAATGTCGGCCGGACCTGGGGCGTCGGCCCATCGATCAGCTGGACATTTCCCAACATGGCGGCGCCGCGTGCACGGGTGCGTCAAGCCAAGGCCGAGCAAGCGGCGGCGCTGGCGTCGTTCGATGCCGTGGTGCTCGGCGCGCTCAAGGAGACCGAGCAAGCGCTCGCCCTGTACAGCGCGGCGCTCGACAACCGACAGGCGCTCGGCGATGCCCAAGACCAGGTGCACGCAGCCTTCGGCATCGCTCACGATCAATTCCTTGCGGGCTCGCTCAGCAATCTGGACTTGCTCACGACGGAACAATCCCTGGTCGCTGTCGACGCCGCGGTCGCTTCGTCCGATGCCGCCTTGGTGCAAGACCAAATCGCGGTGTTCAAGGCGCTCGGAGGCGGGTGGCGAAGTGAAAGCGAGTGATGGCTGGCAGGCAGAGGCCACGCCTGAATATGGGTTCGTCTTTATTCGCAACGGCGCCGAGCGGCGGCTGTTGATGCTCACGCCGCGTGATCCAAACTGCACAGCCGCGCAGGCGTTCAACCCGTTTCGACCTGCGTGACCCTTACTGTCAAATAACATTGTAGGCGTTATCTCACGGCGGCACGGGCCATCGGGGGCCGCCTCTGAGCTGATACTCGAGGTACACAAGTCAAAGGAAGGACTCCCAAATGAAACGCCCCAGCGCAAGGCATCTACAGATCGGTGACCAGGTCGATTTCAGTGAATCCAACGTGCGCGCGAACGGCGTGATCATTGAGGATATGGGACCCGAGTACGTAAGGGTCCAATGGCTCGATTGCCGACTTGCCACAACGCACCGCCGACATGCCCTCGCATTGCGCCGCAGGACTGAGTAATAGGCGAGGCCCAACGGCGCCCGCCTTTCGCTGAACGGAGCACCGGAGCGCGAGTCTCGCTCGCGCTCCGGCCACTATTGTACGCGGTTTTATTGTTTGTCGAAGACCAGCGTATCGTCGTACGTTTTGCCGTCCGCGTGCGTGCCCTTGTTGTTGACCGTGAGCGTCTTACCGTCAGCCGAGACGACGCGGTGCACACTGCCGACCGCTTTGCCGCCCCTCTTGAGCGTGAAGTCGCTGGTGTGGGCATCGATTGCCTTGCCGGCGCCGCTGTCGGCGTCGGGATTGCCGGTAATTGGATGGTCCTTGCCGTCGTAGGTGAGGGTCACATGCATGGACATTTCTTTGCCGTCGGCGCCGACCAACTTCTGATCGAGGGTCGTGCCGTCGGCGCTCTCGGTGTACACGCGCGTCGCGCTTTTCGGCGCCGCGCCACTGAACTTCGACTTTGCCGCGTTGAGCTTCCATGTCCCATCGACGGCATCTGCCGCGAACGCGGTGGTGCCGAGGAACAGCATGCTGAGCAGAGCGATCCCAAGAATTTTTACCATAGCCAGTCTCCCGTTGATGTTTTCTCTTACTTATTGGGCAATCCGGCCCGCCTGGTCCGGACGCGGCTCGAAGAATATGCCCGCAACCCGGCCGCGGCAAGCGCTTACCGCAGGTCGGTGCACCTGATCGAGCCATGGCAAGGCGCAGGAGCTCAGTGCTCCATCGCACAGACCACGCGCATCGGCGCGTGCTATAAGGGTTGTCCCACTGCAGAGTCGGTCCGGAGGATTCAAATGAGACTAGCCTTAAGCTGCACGTTGCTCGCCAGCGCACTACTATGCCTGTCCGCCTGCAACAAGGCCGAATCTCCCGAGAAGGTTCAAGCCGAGGTCGCCAAAGCCCAGAGCAATGCGGTCGAGGAGAACGCCAAGGCGGACCAGAATGTGAAGCAGGTGGAGGCCGAGGCCTCCAAAGACCGGGCGGATGCGTTAGCCAAGGTGGCTGACAAGAGTGTCGGCGCTATAGCGGACTCTGCAGTGACTCAAGCTGAGGGGGAAACAAAAATCGCTCTAGCGAAGTGCCAGGCGCTGGAGGGCGATGCTCAAAAGACGTGCAAAGACGAGGCAAATGCACATATGGATGCAGTAAAAGCGAAAGCGAAAGCCGCCAAGGCTGACTGATTGGCGTAGGCGGACACGCCGCCGGCGATACCGTTCAGTTTGGCGTTCTTGCTCCGGTCGGAAGCCCAAGGGCAACGAGCAGGGCGCTGTCGAGCTCGCGCAATTTGTCGGAAGCCAATTCGCCGACATAATCTTTCAATCGGGATTTTTCCAGGCTCATCAGTCCCTCGCATTGGATCGCGCTTTCGTGTTTCAGGCCTTCGGCAGTGTTCACCGACACTTGGGTGGGCAAGCCATGCCACTGTGTAAATACCGGCGCGCAGATCACCGTCGAATACGTTGAGTCAATTAGCGGTTGGCGGCTGACGACGACGAATACACGGGCCGGTTTTGGGTCACCGGGAGGTCGACGCACCCGGTATAGCTCGCCACGTCTCATTCGTCCGCCGAGTTCACCTGAAAGGAAAGCGCGTCGCTCATCTCGGAGTTCAGCTCGACTGCGTGGCGGTTGATCGCAGCGACCTCGCGCGCGCCCTTCCGAGCCTGAGCACGTCGCTCGACGAACTCGCGCAGAATTTGCTCAATGTATGCCGAGCGCGACATTTTCGAGCCCGCGAGCTTGTCGATGCTTACCACGAGGTCCTCGGAAAGGGTAAGAGACGTCTTGAATTTCATCCTACGTTTATACTACTAGAGTAGGATTCAGGCAAGATACTTCAGGTACGTATCCAATGCTGCTGCAAAAAATCTACGTCATTTTGCTGGACTTCGGCGAGCAAGGTGCGCTGGTCTCGAACCAGCACGTCAGAATACCGTCAGCGTTCGTCCGTATTAACGGCTTGAACGATGGACATCGGCCCTTTCACGGAACCGGCGAACAAGGTGTTGCAGAAAATCAAAAAACGGAACCCACGCAACCATCAAAATAAGGAGTCCGAGCGTAAGGAACACAGATAGGGGTTGGTCGGACATCTGCTTTAACTCCGCAATATTCAGGGAACCCTATGGGATATTTTTAGACATCGCGTCCTCAACTTTGATGAGAGGGCAGTTTTATTTTCATCTGGAGTCGTGACGAGACGCCGCATAAGCCATGTCCGGACGCACTTTGACGCGGCGCAAGATTTCCCGAAGCCATGCAACCCCGAGTTCCGGCTTCACGTCGGGTGGGACGGCGGCCGCACCTACACGAACGACGCACTGAGGTCAGCCCGGGTGTTTCTGGGTGTTTTGAATGCTCGTAGGCATGATGGATGAGCGGCAGGACAATTCTGAAGGAAGTCATGGACGCACAGCTGAGCGACCAAATCTACGAATGTTCCTTCGTGCCCGAATCCTGGCCCCGAGTTCTCGGCCAACTGGCGGCACTGGCAGAGGCACGTGTGGGGTTTCTTTTCATCTCCAACAACGACATACACCATTGGACCAGTTCGACCGACGCCGGCGTGGAGGCGCTTGAGCCGCTGGTGAAAAGCGGCTGGGTGGCGCGGAGCGAGCGATTCAAACGGGTCCGCGCCAATCGTCATAGCGGTTTCGTTACCGAACCCGACCTCTACACGCCCGAGGAATTTAGAAACGACCCGTTTTACCGTGATATTCTGTACCCGCTAGGACTGGGATGGGCGACAGGCACTGCCATCGAGTTGCCCACCGGCGACACCTTCACCATTAGCCTGGAGCGGGAATATGCCCGCGGACCCATCGAGCCATGTCACATCCAGACCCTGGACGAACTGCGTCCGCACATCGCCCGGAGCGCCTTGATGAGCGCGCGGTTGCAGCTCGAGCGGGCGCGCGCCGCGAGTGCAACTCTGGCTGCCATCGGCCTCGCGGCCCTGTTGCTCGATGAGACCGGCAAGGTTCTGGCTGCGAACAACCTGATCGAGGTGCTGGATGGCTACATCCGGTGGAGAGCGCACGACCGCGTCTCGCTGTGCGACAAGTCCGCGGACGAATTGCTGCGTGGCGCGCTTGCGGCGATGCGGCAGGCGGTGACGCATTCCGGGGGCAGCACCGAGGCTCTGGCGGGGTTGGCGCAAGCGCACGCTGTCATGGGAGACAAACTCGCGATGGAGAGGATCGTAAAGGAGCTCGGCGAAAGGGATGACCGCTATGTTTCGCCGTACAACATCGCAAGAGTCTATGGGGCGATCGACGACAAGCAGCGAACGCTCGAATGGCTGGAGAGAGCCTATCGGGAGCACAACCCGGATCTCATCGAGCTGACTCGCGAGCCCTCCTTTGCGGGCCTGCATTCCGACGCGAAATTCCGCGAGCTGGTGCAGCGAATTGGTTGGCATAGCGGGGCCGGTGACTGACACGAAGGCCGATATCAAAGAAGCGTAAGCCATTAGAGTAGGCTGCACCGCTTCTACTAAGTGCAGTACGGCTTTGGTCTTGAATTCAATTTACAACTAATTTGTGGGGCGACAATTTATGGCGAAGAACAAGCGCTTCATTCTAACCGCGACAGTCGCTCACCTTTTTGCATTCTGCGGCGGAAATGTACTGGCGAACAATGCAAGCGCCGCTAACACAGCTGAAAAGACCGCTCCGACCGGGCCTACAAAGGTGGCACTTGTAACGCTCGAAAAGAGCGCATACGAGGCTTGGAAATCCAAGGACGCAAAGTTCTGGAACACGTTTCTTTCGGACAAGTTTGTCGGCTGGGGTTCGTCAGGCAGGCTTGATAAGGCATCGGCGACAAAGGAATACACTGGCGCTGATTGCGAGATCAAGCGCTTCGCTCTGTCTGACGAGCAGATGAAGCCACTGGGTCAGAATGCGGCACTGATCACGCATAAGACAACCGTTGACGGTACATGCAGCGGACAAAAGGTCCCGGCCAACAGTTGGGTGGCGAGCGTATACGTTCGCGACGGCGATACATGGCAAGGAATCTTCCATGCCGAAGCGCCGGTCGTCGATCCGGGAGCGGCTCCGGTAACACCGGTTGAGAAGGCGGCGTCTAAAGCGGGCGAGGCTAAACCGGCCGATCGAAATGCGGGCACCGACGCCATGCTCGCGGTCGAAAAGGTCGTCTGGGAAGCCTGGAGAGCACACGACACCAAAACAATCGGGGACCTGACGGGCAGTGATATTTCGTTCATCAATATTTTTGGCACCCACCTCGCAACCAAGGCTGATGCATTGAAGAACTGGGGCGGAGCCGGATGTGACGTCAAGAGTGTGAGCGTCACCGACGCCGCGGGCACGATGCTCTCTCCCAGAGTCGGCATCCTGACATTCAAGGGTGCAGCCGACGGCACCTGCTACGGCCAGAAGGTTGGACCTATTTGGGGCACGTCGGTCTACGTTAAGGACGGCGATGCGTGGAAATGGACCTTTGGCATAAATGTACCCGCACGCCCAGAGATACTTCTTGGGCTCGCCAGATGAGAGGCGGCCGCCCCGCTGCCGGCCAGTTCGAGATGCTTGAGCAGATGAGATCGCGGCGGGAAAGCGGCCACTCAAGGATTTCAGGTAGGCTGTCAGGATGATAACTGAGAGAACGTAAATGGCCGACCGCGCCAACGCAGAAAATCTTCAGAGACACACCGCGACGCGGACGCCGTGACAGATCCGGGCCAGGCAGTGTTCCTGAGCTATGCGTCCCAGGACGCCGCGGCAGCGCTGCAGTTGCGCAACGCCCTGCGCGAGGCTGGTGTCGAGGTCTGGTTTGACCAGAGCGAACTTCGCGGCGGCGATGCCTGGGATGCATCGATTCGCCGTCAGATCAAAGCCTGCACCTTATTCATCCCGATCATCTCGCGCCATACGCACACGCGCGACGAAGGATATTTTCGCCTTGAGTGGAAGCTCGCGGTTGACCGCAGTCACTTGATGGTCGCCGACAGGCCGTTCCTTCTCCCGGTCGTCATCGACGACACGTCAGACCAGGACGAGAAGGTCCCGGACCGGTTTCGCGACGTGCAATGGACACGCCTACCAGGAGGCCAGCGTGCCGATGCCTTTGTCGAGCGGGTGCGCCGACTACTGTCACCCGATCCCACGATGCCCGACGCCACGAGCGTTCTATCTTCGGTGCTACCAACGGCGACGACGGGTGCTGCATCGACCCGATCGACGCCGCCACCCTCCCGTTCGTTCGTGCCCTGGATCGCGGGCGGTTTGTTGATCCTCGTGACGGGTTATTTCGTCGTCGATAAGTTCGTGCGGCCCGTGCACTCCGTGCGGTTAGACGAGACACCAGCCGGGGCCACCACGCACGTCGAAGCCGTCAGCGACAAATCGATCGCGGTGCTGCCGTTCACCGACATGAGCGAGAACAAGGATGCGGGATTCTTTGCCGACGGCGTGCATGAGGACCTGCTCACCAATCTGGCGCTCGTGCCGGAGTTGCAGGTGGTCTCCCGCACCTCAGTCATGCAGTATCGCGGCACGACCAAGACGATGCGGCAGATCGGGCAGGAGCTCGGTGTGGCTTACGTTCTCGAGGGCAGTGTCCGTCGCGCGGGCACCAAGATTCGCGTCACAGGACAGCTCATCAATACACGCACCGACCAGCATGTCTGGGCGAAGAACTATGACCGAGACCTGACCGATCTTTTCAACATTCAGACCACATTGTCCCAGGAAATCGCCACCGCGCTCTCGGCCGCCCTCTCGCCCGAAACCATGCGGCGCCTTGAGCGCCGGCCCACGGGGAACACCGCCGCCTACGACCTCTTCCTGCAGGGCAGGGCCGTCTTTAATAGTGCGCCCAGCGGCAATGCCAAGGCCCTGAACCAGTCGGGCGACTTCTTCCGGCGTGCCGCCATGCTAGACCCCAAGTTCGCCGCGGCCTGGGGCGAACTCGCCGTGAGCTACGCCTTTAAGGAATTCTGGAACATCGACGAGACCGCCGAACTCAAGGCCCAAGGCGAAGACGCGATTGCCCGGGCTCAGGCCCTCGATCCAGATAGCCCCGAGGTGATTCGGCTGGTGGGCAACTACGCCTATTACGCTCGCCGCGACTATGCGAAGGCAACCGCGCAGTACATGCGGCTGGCCGCCCTCCAACCCAACGACCCGACCGTCTTCTCGGCCCTCGGTCTCATTCAGCGCCGCCAGGGCCGCTGGTCCGAGTCGCTTGCCAACCTGCGCAAGGCGGCGCAGCTGGACTATGGCAGCATTCCGTATCAACGCAACCTCGTCAGCATGCTGATGATCGCCCGCCGTTATTCCGAAGCCCATGAGGCTGCGCAGCGCCTCGTCGCGCTTCGGCCGGGCAACCTCGACGAACTGCTGCTCTTAGCTGACCTTGTTTACGACACCACTGATTCGCTACAGTCTGCGCAGGCCATCCTCGCCAATCTGACACCCGCCCAGCGCGAGGACCCCGATGTAATCTATCGCCGCAAGACCTGGGCGCGTGATTCCGGCGACCTCGCAGAATTCAAGCGTCTCGACGATAAACAGCCCTACGAAGAAGATGGCTCGCCGATAGTCGGCGCCATCTACGCAGGCTTGGTGTATTGGGGCGCGGGCGATCAGCCGCTGGCCCGGGCGCGGGTCGCGCCCTTTCTCGAGGAGGCCCGCAAACAGGTGGCCAGCACACCGGACAACTATCTCGCTTGGGGTAACCTCGGCCAACTCGAACTCCTGAGTGGCCAGTCGAACGCGGCGATGGAACATTTGGCCAAGGCCGCTCGCCTGCTGCCCGCCTCCAGGGACGCCCTCAATGGGCCCATCGCCAGATTTTGGTACCTATCCGGCTGCGCGATGACCGGCCGCAAAGACGAAGCGTTGACCGGTCTGGCGGAGTTGGTGGGGCAGCCCACAGGTATCCCTCTGATCGACATCCGGACCAGCCCGGCCTTCCTGCCACTTCGTGGCGATCCCCGCTTCCAGGCGATCTTGAACGACCCGAAAAGTCACGCGCAGTTTTTCTAGTCGCGGCCCGACCGGAGCGGCAACCACGGCGTGCCATCGGCCGCGCCGGACAGTGTGAAATATGAGCATGAGATCACGCAAGCCCAGGCGCGCTGGCTCACACTGTCTTCGAACTCTAAACAGACATTCGCCCACAATAGCTCGGAGTACATCCATTTCGACGATCCGGATACGGTGATTAGCGCTATCCGCGAAGTGTATGACCAGGCAAGAAAGCCGTCGACCGCCCACGGCGAGTGAAAATATTGCCGACGCAATTCCTCAAGAACATCGACCGCTGGCGGTGGTATTTTGTCGCACCGGTAGTTGAACTGCGGGATGTGCGCGGTTTCATATGACGTCGGATCTATCACACCTCGGGTTTCTGCTCTTTATATCGGCGTTGGTCGCGATGCTAACGCGTCGCCTACACCTGCCATACACCGTCGGCCTGGTACTCGCTGGAATGGCCCTCTATTTTTCTCATGTATACATCAAATGGCACCTTACGAAAGACCTAATATTTTCAATCTTTCTGCCTCCGTTAGTGTTCGAAGCGGCACTATTCATTCACTGGCGGGACTTCAAGCAGGAGTTGCCGGTAGTCACACTGCTCGCCACGGCGGGTGTCACGCTGGCCGCGGCGGTCACCGCGGTCGGCATGCACTATGCGCTCTCCTGGGATTGGGGCAGTGCAATCGTCTTTGGCGTGCTGATTGCCGCCACCGATCCGGTCTCAGTCATTGCGACCTTCAAGGAGTCGAGGGCGCATGGACGCCTTCGGATGCTGATCGAATCGGAAAGTCTGTTAAACGATGGCACCGCCGCGGTGGCCTTCGTGACGGTGCTTGGAGTTCTCGCCGGCGGCCACGAAACCGTTCTCTCGATCAGCGGGGCGTTGTTCGTCACAATCATCGGCGGCGTCCTCTTTGGCGGGAGCATCGCGTATCTCTTCATGCTATTGGCGGGCCGTACACCGGACTATTTGGTAGAAATCACCTTCACCACACTGGCTGCGTATGGTTCGTTCTTTGTTGCCGAATACTTCCATTGTTCAGGCGTACTGGCTGCTTTGACAGCGGGCCTGGTTGTTGGCAACTTTCGCTCATCTGGTTCCATTTCGGCTGCCGGACGGCACGCCTTGGGGCCGTTCTGGGAGTACGTGACGTTTGTGGCCAATTCTCTGATCTTTCTGCTGATCGGCGCGCAAGAAGCCCAGCAGCATTTCGAAGGGCTGTGGGTGACGGTGTTACTCGCGATTGCCTTGGTAACGCTCGGACGCGCGGCGGCCGTCTATCCGCTTTGTGCGTTATTTGCCCGCGGTCGACTCAAGGTGGATATGCGTCATCAGCACGTGCTTTTCTGGGGCGGGCTGCGGGGCGCTTTGGCGCTCGCGCTGTCGTTGTCCCTGCCAGAGGATCTTCCGCGGCGCGATCTCATTGTAGTGATTACCTTTGCCGTCGTGGCCTTCTCTGTATTCGCGCAGGGACTGACGATTACCCCGCTGTTACGCCGCCTGGGGCAGATCAAGTAACGCCACGAAATAAGCGATCTCATATCCCGATGGATTGGTGTAAGCAAGCGCCATCTAGTTGTCTATACAGTTGTTGGCGATTTAGGATGGATCTCCCTACAATAGACGTCATATGTCTCGAAAGGATTGTGAGCAGCGGCATAGTCACGGTAGACACCAGATGATGGATGGCGATGATAGCCGCCAACTGCCGCTGACGCAGCTCGCTCTGTTGGCTCTAGGACTCGGCGTCGTCACTGGAATCGGCGCGGTGTTGTTCCGAGACCTAATTGGCCTAATTCACAATCTATTTTTTACCGGCCACGTATTGCTTCACTACGACGCGAACGTCTTCACGGGTCCCGCACCGTGGGGGATGTTGGTGATTCTGGTACCAGTGTTAGGCGCCATTGGCGTGACATTTCTGGTAACTAATTTTGCCCCGGAGGCGAAAGGACATGGTGTTCCCGAGGTCATGGATGCGATCTATCACAAAGGCGGCGTCATCCGACCCGTCGTGGCACTGGTCAAATCATTGGCGTCAGCCCTGGCAATCGGCAGCGGGTCATCGGTTGGGCGCGAAGGCCCCATTATTCAGATCGGATCGGCGCTCGGTTCGACATTAGGTCAGATTGTTCGCATGCCTGCGGGTCAGCGAATTGCCCTGGTCGCAGCAGGCGCGGGCGCAGGGATTGCCGCCACGTTCAATACGCCGATTGGCGGAGTGATGTTTGCCATCGAGCTGATGATGCCGGAGGTGAGCGTCGATACCTTCCTTCCGGTCGCAATTGCGACTGGAACTGCGACCTTCGTGGGCCGGTGGTTCTTCGGTGACACGCCGGCGTTCCATGTGCCGCCGCTTCAGGCAATGGCCGTCGATTCAAATGCGCTGATCGTGCTGATCCTATTCGCTGTGCTCGGTGCGCTGAGCGGCGTCGCCGCGGCGGGTTTCATCAAAGCGCTGCATTTGGCGGAGGACTTGTTCGATAGGATCAAATCCCGCTATTTCCGACACATCTTGGGCATGCTAATCGTGGGTGTGCTCATGTACGCGCTACTGCGCATCTTCGGTCAGTACTACGTCGATGGGGTCGGCTATGCAACGGTTCAGGCTGTGTTGGCGGGACAAATCTCGACCTTTTGGCTGCTCGCACTCCTCGGCCTATGTAAAGCGTTTGCAACATCAATAAGTCTCGGATCGGGCTCATCGGGCGGCATCTTTTCACCTTCGCTGTATATGGGCGCTGCCCTTGGAGGTGCGTTTGCCGCACTCTGGAATGTGACAGGTCTGCCAATTCAGTTAAGCGTGCCGGCGTTCGCAATGGTCGGAATGGGTGCGATGGTGGGCGGCGGCACCGGCGCGGTGATGACCGCGGTGACGATGATTTTCGAAATGACGCTCGACTATAGCATCGTGATGCCAATGATCGTGGCTGTAGCGATGAGCATCGGCGCGCGCCGCATGCTTTCTCGCGAGACGATCTACACCTTGAAGCTCGTACGCCGCGGTCGCGCAATTCCAAAGGCGCGCCATGCGAACATGTTTCTGGTCCGCTCGGCACGCGAAGTGATGGACAAAGATATCCAGGTTCTGCCGGCAGAAGCGAGTTTCGATGAGTATTTGCGGCAGCCCGAGCATGCCGGCCGACTGCGCTATGTGGTGGTCACTGACAAAGGCCATTTATACGGCGTGATCCGCGTAAACATAGGACTGCGGCGGGGTTTGGAAGGTACTAATACCGGAGTCAAGTTAGGTGATGTTGCCAACCGAAACTTTACCGTGGTGCGCGAGGATGAGACCGCTTTTGATGTGATCCGCCGAATGTGGCGACGCAAAGCGATCATGGCAGTCGTTGTGCGCGGTAGTGGAGTTCCACGCGGCAGCGATGTTGCCGGCGTGATCACGAAGGAGCACGTGGCCGACTCTGTTGCGGATAGCGTGAAGGCCTATCCACAGTAGAGGTCGCGATCCTCCATCGCCAGTCATCGGACTCAGTAGAGTGCTGGTCAGGCGACTACGGGCGGCTCGCGGCCCAAAAATCGTGTCAGTCAATCCTGTGAATTTGCGCGCGGCGCCGCGTGTCGACCGCATGCCCGAAGGATTCTCGACTTGCATCCTCATTTTCCCCGTCCGATTGTCGGGCCGCGAGAGACGGGTTTCGGTATCAGCGGCCGCAGCGGCGTTCTTACTGGAGTCGCGACCGTCCAATTGAATGTGGTGTGACAGGCCGCACAATCCAGTGAGGTGACGGCGTGCTGGGCCTGCTTGCCGGTAGCCGTGATACCGTTATGGCAGCTCAGGCAAGTCGCGCTGATTCCGAAGTGATCGAAGGTCGCGGGCAGCCAGGCGAACGTGCCGTGGCACGCGCTGCAGTCCTCACTCGTCAGGATGTGCCGCGTCGGCCTGCCCGGCCCGATCACACCGTTGTGGCAGCTCGCGCATTTCGCGGTGACGCTCCGATGATCGAATCGCGCCGGCATCCAAGCGAGCGTCGTGTGACAGTTCTCGCAGGCGCTGTTGCTTGCGATATGGCCGGCTCCCTTTCCATCGGCCAAGACGCCGTTGTGGCAGCTGACGCAGTTGGCGGTGATGCCGAAGTGGGACAGTTGCGTACCAACCCTTTCGCGCGGCGTGCCGGTGCCGCGCGCAGCTCCCAGTGCGGCTGTGCCGGAGCTCGCCGCCGTCTCTGAGCCGGTGTTGCTTCGGGTGGCGGGTGGGCCGACCACGGTACCGACCGTCGTGCGGGTCGGTGTCGGAGCGGTGGCTGCTTTTCTCTTCGCCGCACCCCCGCCCCAGTTGTTCGGACTGTGGCAGCCTTTGCAATCCTGACCCACGTGATGGCCGCTCGGCCGCGTTGTCAAATTGGTGACACCGTAGAAACTCAAAGTCGACAGGTCATGGCACTGGTCGCAGGTGCCGCCGGTCACCGTCAACATGACGGTATGCTTCGCCGCTGTCATCGTAGTGCCGCTGAACGAGGTGAAGCTCACGGCGTGGCAGTTCTCGCAGGCCGTCGTGCTGGTCGGAATGTGAACTGGCGATAAAATCGCATCTTTCGGCGTGTAGTTCAGATAGAAAACCGGCGCAGCCGCATTCGGCGCGCCGTGACACGTGATGCAGCCGGACGCGATGCCGGTGTGCAAGACCGAATTTGCTGCGAGCGTCGCCGGTGTGTAGTCGCTCGGCGCCGAGGTGTGACACACGGTGCAGGCCTGATTGGCGGGATTTGGCATATGACCCGCGGGCAGTGCGGTGCTGTTCCAGTTGGCCGTGGTGTGGCAGCCGCTGCAGTCGCCGGTCAGCATCGAGCCGGAGGTGTGATCGGCGGGGCGCAGCTGCAGCCCTGGGCTCGCGGCACCCATGTAGAAACTCACCGTGGCGGTTCCGTGGCAGGTATCGCAGGTGGTGGACACGACGGCATGGGTGGCCTGGGTCATGTTCATCGGCCCGAAACCGCCGACCGCGTAGGTGCTCGAGGAGTGACAGGTGCTGCAATCGGTTCCCGAGAGATACGGGAGGTGCGCGGGCGAGAGCACCGCATCTTTGGGATTGTCGTTGTTGTTGTAGAAGGTGAGCTGGCTGGTGGCGCCATGGCACTGAGCGCAGCCGTTGCTGATGCCGGTATGCAGTACGGAATTTGCCGCGAGCGTGGCGTAATTGGCCGGCGCCGCCGTGTGACAGGCATTGCAGGTCTGGTTCGCTGGATTGGGCATGTGGCCTGCGGGCAGGGTGGTGCTGTTCCAGTTGGCCGTGGTGTGGCAAAGGCTGCAGTCGTTCGGTGCCACCATGTTGCCGGCGGTGTGATCGGCGGGGCGGCCCTGCAGTGCAGGGCTGGCCGCACCCATGTAGAAGGAGAGCCCCGCCTCGTGACAGGTATTGCAACTCGCAGGCACAAAGGTATGTTTGGCCTGGGTCATGTTCATCGGTCCGAAGGTACCGGCCGCGTAGGTACTCGAGGAATGGCACGAGCTGCAGTCGGTGCCTGGGGTGTAGGGAACATGGGCGGGCGCGAGCACCGCATCTTTGGGCGTGAAGTTGTTGTACCAGGTCAGCGCGGCAAAGGCGCCATGGCACTGTCCGCAGTTACCGGTGATGCCGGTGTGCAGAACGGAGTTCGCCGCCAGCGTGGTGTAATTCGTCGGTGCCGCCGTGTGGCAGATCGTGCAGACTTGGTTGGCCGGGTTTGGCATATGGCCCGCTGGCAACGTGCTGCTGTTCCAGTTGGCCGTCGTGTGGCAGATGCTGCAGTCATTCGGCGCAAGCATTTGGCCGGAATTGTGGTCCGCCGGCCGTCCCTGCAAGGCCGGGCTCGCCGCCCCCATGTAGAACGACAGGCCCGCCTCGTGGCAGGTGTCGCAGGTGGTGGGTACGAAGGCATGTTTCGCCTGCGTCATATTCATCGGCCCGAAGGTGCCCGCCGCGTAGGTGCTCGAAGAATGGCAGGCGCTGCAATCGGTGCCGGACGTGTAGGGAATGTGGGCGGGAGCGAGCACGGCATCCTTGGGCGTGAAATTGTTGTACCAGGTCAGCGCGGTGGCGGCGCCGTGGCACTGTCCGCAGTTGCCCGAAATGCCGGTATGCAAGACTGAATTAGCGGCGAGCGTCGCCGGCGTGTAGTCCGCCGGCGCCGTCGTATGACACACGGCGCAGGCTAGATTCGCCGGGTTCGGCATGTGGCCCGCGGGCAGCGTGGTGCTGTTCCAGTTGGCCGTGGTGTGGCAGAGGCTGCAGTCATTCGGCGCCGCCATGTTTCCCGCGGTGTGATCGGCCGGCCGTCCTTGCAAGGCGGGGCTGGCCGCGCCCATGTAGAACGACAAACCCGCCTCGTGACAGCTGTTGCAGCTCGTGGGCACAAAGGCATGCTTGGCCTGGGTCATGTTCATTGGCCCGAAGGTACCCACCGCGTAGCTGCTGGACGAATGGCAGGAGCTGCAGTCAGATCCCGCAAGATACGGAATGTGTGCGGGAGTGAGTACCGCGTCCTTGGGCGCGTAGTTGTTGTACCAGACCAGAGCGGTGGTAGCGCCATGGCACTGTCCGCAGTTTCCGGTGACACCGGTGTGCAAGACCGAATTTGCTGCGAGCGTCGCCGGTGTGTAGTCGCTCGGCGCCGAGGTGTGACACACGGTGCAGGCCTGATTGGCGGGATTTGGCATATGACCCGCGGGCAGTGCGGTGCTGTTCCAGTTGGCCGTGGTGTGGCAGCCGCTGCAGTCGCCGGTCAGCATCGAGCCGGAGGTGTGATCGGCGGGGCGCAGCTGCAGCCCTGGGCTCGCGGCACCCATGTAGAAACTCACCGTGGCGGTTCCGTGGCAGGTATCGCAGGTGGTGGACACGACGGCATGGGTGGCCTGGGTCATGTTCATCGGCCCGAAACCGCCGACCGCGTAGGTGCTCGAGGAGTGACAGGTGCTGCAATCGGTTCCCGAGAGATACGGGAGGTGCGCGGGCGAGAGCACCGCATCTTTGGGATTGTCGTTGTTGTTGTAGAAGGTGAGCTGGCTGGTGGCGCCATGGCACTGAGCGCAGCCGTTGCTGATGCCGGTATGCAGTACGGAATTTGCCGCGAGCGTGGCGTAATTGGCCGGCGCCGCCGTGTGACAGGCATTGCAGGTCTGGTTCGCTGGATTGGGCATGTGGCCTGCGGGCAGGGTGGTGCTGTTCCAGTTGGCCGTGGTGTGGCAAAGGCTGCAGTCGTTCGGTGCCACCATGTTGCCGGCGGTGTGATCGGCGGGGCGGCCCTGCAGTGCAGGGCTGGCCGCACCCATGTAGAAGGAGAGCCCCGCCTCGTGACAACCATTACAGGCGGATCCCACGCCGGAGTGCGTGGCCTGGGTCATGTTCATGGGGCCGAAGCCGCCGGCGACATAGTTGGCCGCGTGACAGGAACTGCAATCCTCGCCGGTGAAGGCCGGTATATGCGGCGGCGACAGCGATGCCGCGGCCTTTGGGTTGTCGTTGTTGTTGTAGAACGTCAGCAGCGTTGCGCCGCCGTGGCACTGAGCGCAACCGCTGATGATGCCAGTGTGCAGAATCGCGATGCTGGCGAGCGTCGCGTAGCTGTTGATATTGCCGGCCACGATGGCTGTGTGGCACACGGAGCAAGTCTGGGTGCCCGGGATCGGCATGTGGCCGTTCGGCAGCGTTGTCGGCGAGGTCCAGTCGGTGGTGGTGTGACAGAGCGAGCAGTCACCCGTCGCCTGGCTGGGCGGGTTGGGTGCCGAGATGTGAGTCGGGGGCCGTTCCTGCAACGGCGTGCCGCTGCCCGTGTAGTAGGCGGTGGCCGAGTCATGGCAGGTGTCGCACGTCGGCGGCACGAAGGCGTGCTTGGCGGCACTCATCGCGGTGGCGGGGCCGAATCCGCCCGCGACGTAGTTCGTCGTGTGGCATGAGCTGCAGTCAGCGCCGTTCAGATACGGAATGTGAGCAACCGTCGCTGCGTACTTGGGCACCTCGTTCGGGATGTCGCCATTGTTGTAGAACGAGAGCGCCGCCAGATCGCCGTGACACACCGAGCAGTTTCCGCTGATTCCCGTATGCAGCACCGCGACGCCGGCGAACGCGGTGTAGTTGGTGGGGGCAGCCGTGTGGCAAGCGCTGCACGTCTGGTTGCCCGGATTCGGCATGTGGCCGGCCGGCATGACGTTGGACGTCCAATCGGTGGTGTTGTGACATCCCGAGCAATCACCGGTGAGCATGGTGCCCGACGTGTGATCGGCCGGGCGCAGCTGCAGGGCGGGCGTCGAGGCTCCCATGTACAAGGGGCCTGCGCTCGCGTCGTGGCAGGAATCGCAACTCTTGGGGACGAAGGCGTGCTTGGCGGCGCTCATGCCCGTCGGACCGAAGCCGCCTGCCACGTAGTTGGCCGCGTGACAGGAACTGCAGTCGGTGCCCGACAGGTAGGGAATATGGGGCGGCGTGAGGACTCCGTCCTTCGGGTTGTCGTTATTGTTGAAGAACGTCAGCTGTGTCGTGGCACCGTGGCATTGCTGGCAATTGTTGGTGATGCCTGTGTGCAGTGTGGCAATGCTCGCCAGCGTGGCGTAGCCGGCAAACGTGCCGTCGATCGCGATGTGGCATACCGCGCAGGCTTGATTGCCCGGATTCGGCATGTGGCCGATCGGCAGCGTGCTGCTCAGCCAGTTGGTGGTGTTGTGGCAGATCGAGCAGTCACCCGTTTTCTGCTCCTGGTCGCCGCTGGTGAGGTGGTCGGCGGGTCTCGTTTGCAGTGCCGGCGACGACGCGCCCAAGTAGAACGCCGAGCCCGCCTCATGACATGTGATGCACGTGGTCGGCACGAACGCGTGCTTGGCGGGGCTCATGTTCGTCGGCCCAAAGGTACCGGCTGCGTAAGTGGTCGATGAGTGACAGGAACTGCAGTCGGTGCCGGAGGTGTAGGGAATGTGCGGCGGCGTAAAGATCGCATCCTTCGGCGTGAAGGCGTTGTACCAAGTAAGCGCGGTGGTCGTGTTGCCGTGGCATTGGCCGCAGTTGCCGGCGATTCCCGTGTGCAAGACTGAATTCGCCGCCAAGGTCGCCGTCGTGTAGTCGCTCGGCGCGGAGGTGTGACACTGGGTGCAGGCGAGGTTGCTTGGATTCGGCATATGCCCCGCGGGCAGCGCAGTGCTGTTCCAGTTCGCGGTGGTGTGGCAGCCACTGCAATCATTGGGCGCCGCCAAGCTGCCGGTGTGGTCTGTGGGTCGGCCCTGGAGCGCAGGACTTGCTCCACCCATGAAAAAGGACAGACCCGCTTCATGGCAGGTGTCGCAGGTCGCGGCCACGAAGGCGTGCTTGGCCTGATTCATGTTCATCGGCCCGAAGGTGCCGGCGGCATAGTTGCTCGAGGAGTGACAGGAGCTGCAGTCGGTGCCGGGCAAATACGGGATATGCGCCGGCGCGAGCAGCGCATCCTTAGGCGTGAAGTTGTTGTACCAGGTGAGCGCCGTGACGGTGTTGCCATGGCACTGTCCGCAGTTGCCGGCGATTCCAGTATGCAAGACCGAATTCGCCGCTAATGTCGTCGTCGTGTAGTCGCTCGGCGCCGCCGTGTGACACTGGGCACAGGTGAGGTTGCCCGGATTCGGCATATGGCCGGGCGGCAGCGCGGTGCTGTTCCAGTTCGCCGTGGTGTGGCAGATGCTGCAGTCGTTCGGTGCCAGCATCTGACCCGCGTTGTGATCGGCGGGTCGGCCCTGCAGCGCGGGGCTTGCCGCCCCCATGGTGAACGAGAGCCCCGCCTCGTGGCAGGTGTCGCAGCTGGTGGCCACGAAGGCGTGCTTGGCCTGATTCATGTTCATCGGCCCGAAGGTGCCGGCGGCATAGTTGCTCGAGGAGTGACAGGAGCTGCAGTCGATGCCGGGCAAATACGGGATATGCGCCGGCGCGAGCAGCGCATCCTTAGGCGTGAAGTTGTTGTACCAGGTGAGCGCCGTGACGGTGTTGCCATGGCACTGTCCGCAGTTGCCGGCGATTCCAGTATGCAAGACCGAATTCGCCGCTAATGTCGTCGTCGTGTAGTCGCTCGGCGCCGCCGTGTGACACTGGGCACAGGTGAGGTTGCCCGGATTCGGCATATGGCCGGGCGGCAGCGCGGTGCTGTTCCAGTTCGCCGTGGTGTGGCAGATGCTGCAGTCGTTCGGTGCCAGCATCTGACCCGCGTTGTGATCGGCGGGTCGGCCCTGCAGCGCGGGGCTTGCCGCCCCCATGGTGAACGAGAGCCCCGCCTCGTGGCAGGTGTCGCAGCTGGTGGCCACGAAGGCGTGCTTGGCCTGCGTCATGTTCATCGGCCCGAAGGTGCCAACCGCATAGGTGCTCGAGGAATGACAGGAGCTGCAGTCGGTACCGGAGAGATACGGGATGTGCGCCGGGCTCAGCATCGCATCCTTAGGCGTGAAGTTATTCGCCCAGGTGAGCGCCGTGGCGGTGTTGCCATGGCAGAGGCCACAATTGGCGCTGATGCCGGTGTGCAAGACGGAGTTGGCCGCCAAGGTTGCCGTCGTGTAATCGCTCGGCGCGGCAGTGTGGCACTGGCTGCAGGTGAGGTTGCTCGGGTTGGGCATGTGCCCGGAGGGCATCACGCTGCTGGTCCAATCGGTGGTCGTGTGGCACATTGAGCAATCGGCCGTTGCCATGGCCGCATCGCTGCTCTTGAGGTGATCGGCGGGGCGCAATTGCAGCGGCGTGCCGCTGCCGGTGTAGAAGCTCTTGCCGGTGTCGTGGCAGGTGTCGCAGGCGCTGGAGACGAATTTATGGGTGGCGGCGCTCATCGCGGTGGCCGGCCCGAAGCCGCCCGCCTGATAGGCCTGGCCATGGCAGGCGCTGCAATCGGCGCCCGCGAGGATCGGGATGTGCGGCGGCGCGAGCGGGGTCTTCTTGGTCGGCGAGATGCCTGAGATCGACATCGGAATGTAGGGGGCAGGGACGCCTGCGAAGGTCTCCCCGCCGTGGCACAGCACGCAGTTGGCGACATTCAATCCCGTATGCAGCGTCGCGATGCTCGCCGCCAGCACATCCCAGGTCTCGGCGCTCGGATTGTTGCCGTGGCACACGCCGCAGTCGATGCTCGAGGGAATCGGCGGGACGTGATTGGCGGGCTGGCTTGTGACGGGAAGTCCCGTTGCAAGCAGCTTGATATTCCCGTTGTGACAGGTCTGGCAAGTGCTCACCGACATCTGCGTGTGATCGAAGAGCGACGGCACCCAGCTCGGGGTTTTCGTGCCGATGCCCTTGGTGTGGCAGTTCTCGCACAGAGTGGAGGTGGGCATGTGATTGCTCTGCTTGCCCACGGCCTTGGTGCCATTGTGACAGCTGAAGCATCCGGTTCTGATCCCGGTGTGATCGAAATCCGCTCCCAGCCAGGTCGTGGTGAGGTGGCAATCACCGCATTCGAGCGATGTCACGATGTGGCCGACGTTCTCGCCGGTGGCCGAAGTGCCGTTGTGGCAGATGATGCAAAAGCCGGCGACCGCCAGCGGGATCTGCGTGTGATCGACCGACTTCGGCGGATTCCAGGCCATCACCGTGTGGCAGGCCTCGCACGTATCGCTCGTAGCCGGATGGGTCGGCCCCTTGCCGTCGGCGATCGTCCCGTTGTGACAGCTGACGCAGCTGCCCATCACCTCAGCGTGAGTGAAGTGCACGTCGGGGCGGAACGACGTCGTGTCGTGGCAGGCTGCGCAGTTGTTCGTGCTCATGATGTGCGTCGCGGTCTTGGGCGTCGCGTTGAACGTCGAGCCCGTGATGTGGCACACGCCGCAGTTGCGCGGTGTGCCCTTGAAGATCGCGTTGATGTGGCACGATTCGCACGGCAGATCGCGATGCACCCCGTCGAGTTCGAAACCCGTCGACAGGTGATCGAATGGCACGGTGATCGGTTGTGCCGCGCCGGCGGCCTGCGCCTGCACGGACAGCAGGACGCATGTCACGGCGAGCACCGCCGCAACCACGTGTTTGAGCCCGAGCACGCGCGCGGCGATGAGTGCCGTGCAAATGCCGAATGCGCGACGAGGCGCCACGGGTCAGCCTACCTAGTCCGCGTGTATTTCCTAGTCATTTGCGAAGTAGGCGACAACCATGGATGTGGCGCCGAAATGGACACGAGGAAATGAATCGTTCCATCGAAGGTCCCCTTGATGTTTCCCTGAACGGCCTTGCAGCGGCGGCGAGTTCGCTGCATATGCGGCGGCCATGCGCGACGCGCTCCCCCGATCATCGACCGCTCAAATCATCTGGAGCGTCGACGGCCGTTCCGAGCATCGCGCTGCACGGCCGGCACGGAGACAGATGGAATAGTGGGGGATCGGCGGCGCCGAGTGGGAACGGCTGCCGGCAACCCCGCTATCTGTGGCTCGTGTGCCAAAGGACCGGAGGCTTTGCGTCCCCGCCTCGCGACGGGTTTGCCAATGAACGACATGGCGAGTTGAACCGTCTCTCGCACCGGTTGCAAATGTCTGTCTCGGGAGACAGAAATGTGCGCGATGGGCTACTGTAAAATCGGGGCCGCCCGAGCGTGCGAGCAGAACGGCCGATGCCCAGGCCAGCTCCATCGAGCCTCAGCGCGCCCCTATACCGGCTTGGGCGAGCTGAAATATTCCTTGCACGATCGCACCATCACCGTCCCGCAGTGCGGGCGCATCTGCATCGGGCGGCGTAAGATAAATCTAAGTTCGCGATTGATCCTGATGACTTAGGCGGCACGCATCTGACGGCGGTTCACCGCATTTTGGGGTGCGTAAGCTCGCGACGGTGATGACTCTACGGCGTACTCGTCGGCTGACAAAAATCGGACAAACGCTTCGGGACGGATTCGAAATCGACGAGAAAACGCCGAGAATTCTAGGGATTTTTGACCTCAGTTCGCTTGAGATACCCCCAAAAACACCCCTTCTAAATGGTGGCTGCTGCTGGACGGCGTCGGATGACTGTTCATGTCTGAGCCGCCTTTTAGTCGCTGAGAGGCGAGGCAGCGCATCGTGGCGCTGCGGGTCTGACTTCTCCTACGTTCGCCCGGTGCGCAGAATGGCGCAGCGCCACTCCGGCAGAGATGACATCAGTATGACTTCTTGCTACTATTGCCTACCGACTTGGAGGGCGAATATGGCTAATGTAGAAAAAATCAGCATCGCGCTGCCGGCCGATATGGCCACTCTGGTACGCAATGCTGTTGAAACCGGCGATTACGCATCAAGCAGCGAGGTTATCCGAGAAGCTTTGCGCGAGTGGAAGGCGCGACGCGCTGCGCGATCCGATGCGATCGGTGAAATTCGGCGGCTCTGGGATGAGGGCATTAAGAGCGGTCCGAGCAAGGATCTCAACGTCTCCGCGATTAAGAAGCGTGGCCGGCAACGCCTTCAGGCTGATCGCAAGTAGCGCAGCGCTGGGCGGGCAGGGGAGATGTCGCGCATTCGAATTACACCACTTGCCGAGCAGGACTTGGTGGAGATTTGGTATTTCATCGCCCAAGACGATCCCTTGGCGGCTGACCGAATCCTCGATTTGCTTGAGGACAAGTACAAACTGCTCGCCGACAATCCGCATATGGGACCGGCGCGGCCGGATATAGCGGAGGAGCTGCGGTATCACCCCGTGGGTAATTATTTGCTGCTTTATCGAATCATTTCCGGCGGTATCGAACTGGTTCGAATAGTGCACGGCGCGCGTGACCTACAATCTCTGTTCTAGCGCTGGCAGTGGTTGACCAATATGCTCAAGCGCCCGCATCAGAATATCGCCGAGAGATTCCAGGCGTTAGTCTTCTCCAAGCTGTATGGCTGGTATCGGGCGCGGTATCTGGCGCTTGCGCGGCCATTGTCGGGCTCAGCGGGAGGCGATAGCGCTGGCTGATGCAGAAGATCGCGAGCGGTGGGGATATCGCGCTGGCGATTGGCGTTGGCGAGAAAGCCGTAGTGGCGGATGCGATGAAAGCCTGAGGGCAGCACGTGCAGCAGGAAGCGACGCATGAACTCATCGGTGTTCAAGGTCATGGTTTTGTAGCGTGTGCGTCCGTGTTCGCGATAGTCTTTCCAGCGGAACGTGACGCCACGATCGTCGAGAGCCACGAGGCGTGAGTTGGAGATCGCGACCCGATGGGTGTAGCGCGACAGATAGGCGAGAACCTGCTCGGGCCCAGCGAACGGGCGCTTGGCATAGACGACCCACTCACACTGACGGAGCGGCATCAGCCAGTCGGCGAAGGCATCCGCGTCGGCCAAATCCAGGTGCTCGCCGAAGAACTTGAGCTGACCGTTCCGATGAGCGTTTTGCAGCTCTTCGAGGAAGCGGCGCCGGAACAGCCGCGAGAGCACCCGCACCGAGAGGAAGAACCCGGGCCTGCAAGGGACCCATCGGTCGGCATCCGGTGCGAGGCCGCCGCCGGGCACGATACCGTGCACATGCGGATGATGAGTCAGCGCCGAACCCCAGGTGTGCAGCACCAGGGTGGTGCCGATCCGGGCACCCAAGTGCTTCGGATCGGCGGCGATCGTGCGCAAGGTCTCGGCGGCGACGTCGAACAATAAGCCATAAATAATCTCCTTGTTGGTGTAGGCGATAGCGCTGATGGGCGCGGCAGGGTGAAAACCACGTGGTAATACTGCACGGGCAAGAGATCGGCCTGGCGTGCTTCGAGCCAGCGCTGCGCGGCGCTGCTCTGGCACTTCGGACAATGCCGATTGCGGCACGAGTTGTAGGCGATCTGCGGTTGCGGCGCACGACGAACAGCGCAGCGCATGGCCGCCGAGCGCGAGGCTGCGGCACTGTTCGATGGCCGACATGACCTTCAACTGGCCGAGGCTCAGGTGCCCCCGCTGGTGCTGGCGCCACGCCGGCCCGTGGGCGCGGAAGATATCCGCGACCTCCAGGGCGGGACGGTGCACGAGCGTTTACGGTGTGGGGCCGGGCTCCAACGGACCGATCACCTGGCGCAGGATCTCGGTGCCCACCTGGGTATAAAGCGCCGTGGTCTCGAGCTTTTTGTGCCCGAGCAGCACCTGGATCACTCGGATATCCACCTTCTGCTCGAGCAGGTGGGTCGCGAAGCTGTGCCTCAACGTGTGCATGGAGACGCGCTTGTCGATGCGCGCTGCGAGAGCGGCCTCGTGCACCGCACGGTTCAGTTGCCGCGCGCTCAAGGGCTCGACGGGGTTCAATCCCGGGAAGAGCCACCCGCCCTCGAGCATCTTGCCCTGGGCTCTGGCCACCCGCCACCAGGTGCGTAGCCGTTGCAGCAACACGGGCGAGAGCATGGCGTAGCGATCCTTCGCGCCCTTGCCCTGCTCGATGCGCAGGGTCATGCGTTGACCATCCACGTCACCGACTTTAAGTGCCGCCACTTC
Source organism: uncultured Gammaproteobacteria bacterium (assembly GCA_963818075.1). Lineage (GTDB taxonomy): Bacteria > Pseudomonadota > Gammaproteobacteria > Steroidobacterales > Steroidobacteraceae > Bog-1198. The sequence continues at coordinate 229,136 of CAWFQX010000005.1, forward strand.
GCTGGCGCGAAGGCCGGCGCCATAGGCGACCGAGAGGGCTGTCTGGTGCTTCAAGTTGCGGGTCGCGCTGATCAGGCGCACGACCTCCTCGCGGCTCAAGACCACGGGCACCGTGCGTGGCACGAACACCGGCTTCATCTTCGCCATCAACTCGCTACGATCGAGCGTCACGTGCGGCCAACTTGGGACAGTCGCCACCATGAAAACGCCGCCTGGAAGCCGACGCTGGCAGGTTGCGTTACGCTATGGAGACGCCAACAAAGAGCCCGCGCATGGCCAACCGTCTCGAACCAGAAAAACCTGAGCGATCCTCGGGGACAAGGGGCCCGTGACCGAATCGAGCAGGGCCGTGTTCCTGAGCTACGCGTCGCAGGACGCGGAAGCTGCTAAGCGCATTGCAAATGCGCTGCGGGCCGCCGGCATCGAGGTCTGGTTTGACCAGAGCGAGCTTCGCGGCGGCGATGCCTGGGACCAGAAGATCCGCCAGCAGGTCAAGGGATGCCACCTGTTCGTGCCGATTATCTCGGCGATCACCCAGGCACGCGAGGAAGGCTATTTCCGGCGCGAGTGGAAGCTCGCCGTCGATCGCACGAACGACATGGCCGAGGATCGGGCTTTCCTACTCCCGATTGTCATCGATGGCACGTCTGATTCGGATGCTCGAGTGCCGGAGAAGTTTCGGGAAGTGCAATGGACGCGCCTGCCGGTCGGCGCAAATACCGATGTCTTCGTCGACCGCGTGCGTCGTCTGCTATCGCCGGATGCCGCGACGCCCACAGCGGCGAACGTGCGGCTTTTGGCGCCGCCCACCTCCGCGACCGGCCTTGCATCGACCAGATCGACGCCTCCAGCCTACCGTTCGTTCGTACCCTGGACTGTGGGCGCTGTATTGCTCCTTGCGACGGGGTACTTGGTCGCGGACAAGTTCGTGGTGTCGAGGCACGCGGTGCCGGCGGCCGAAACACCCGCCACGGCGCCCACACACGCCGAGGCGGTCGGTGACAAATCGATCGCAGTATTGCCGTTCACCGACATGAGCGAAAAGCACGATCAAGAGTACTTTGGCGACGGGATGGCGGAGGAAATTCTTGACGAGCTTGCTCGCATACCGCAGCTCAGAGTCATCAGTCGCACATCGTCGTTCCAGTACAAGGGACGTAATGCGGACGTCCGCTCGATTGGTCGGGAGCTAGGCGCACGCTATATCGTTGAAGGAACGGTGCGCCGCGCGGGCGACCAGATTCGTGTCACAGCAAAGCTTGTTGACGCTGCCGACGGATCCGAGCGCTGGGTCGAGCGCTTCGAGCGTAAATTCGGGGACGTCTTTAACGTGCAGGACCAGATTGCGGCTTCACTCGCACGCGCAATGGAGGTGAGCATGGGCGCGTCCGAGGGAACAGGGCGCGGTACGCTGCGCGTGCCCGCGGCGTACGAGGCTTACTTGCGTGCACGTCGCGAGTCGGATGGCTTCGATCGCAAGGGATTCGAGACCGCCGTGGAGCTGTATCGAGAAGCGCTGCGTCTCGACCCGCAATTCGCGAGGGCAGCTGCAGCGCTCGCGAGTCTGCAAACGTATATGGTCAACTGGGGCTATCTGCCCGTCGAATCAGGATTCGCCCATGCACGCAAATCTGCTGAGCTCGCAATAGAGCTTGATCCCTCGCTTGCGGATCCTCACGACACCCTCGCCAGCGTCATGATCATGCATGACTGGGACTGGAATGCCGCAGAAGGGGAGATCGCCAAGGCCAGGGCGCTTGAGCCACGCAATCACCTTACAGAACAGGCGGCGGCCCAGCTTGCAGAGGCACGTGGCGAATGGGACGAGGCACGACGACACATCGATGCCGCAATCGCCATCGATCCGCTCATTGCCATCGACCACTATTTCAGCGCCGAAATTCGGTTGGCCGCAGGTCGTACTGAGGAGGCTGAGACGGAGGCGCGCCGGATTCTCGAGATTAGCCCGAGCTACGCCTGGGCTCGCTACCTGCTTGCAAAGATTCTCGTTGCACGTGATAGGCCCACGGAAGCAATAGAGCTCATCCAGACGGAGCCGGATGAGGAAGGCCGCCTCTATGGCATCGCAGTTGCGCAATTTGCGGCGGGGCACCGCTCCGCATCGGACAATGCTCTCCAGCGGCTGAAGGCGCTGGCAGCCAATGACTGGGCGTTTGGCATCGCTGCCGTCCACGCGAGCCGCGGCGAAGCGGACGACGCATTTAGGTGGCTTGAACGCGCGTACTCCCAGCGTGACGCTGACTTGAATTTATTAAAGGCAAACCGCCAATTGGACCGAGTGAGGAGCGATGCACGCTATGCGGCTTTCCTGCGCAAGATGAATCTGCCGGAGTAGCGTAGCTGGCGCACATCTTAATTACGCGGTAGCTGCCGGTCGTGACGGTCTCCAACGGTCGACACCGGAAGTTGCGGTAACGGTCGGAAAAATCGCGAAAGCTGCGCGATGTTTCGGTGTCGCGGAGCTAAATCGAACCTCGGCCCGGACTTGGGATTCGTAGTGGCAAACGAGGTGTCCGTTGCCTAAGCGAGAGTAGTGTAGTAAATTCTCACAAGATACTTGTAAGTTATTGATTTATGTGGCTCCCCGGGACGGATTATTCGCGCTGCGCGCTCACCCTTCGGGTCGCCCTGCGGGCGATCGCCATCGCCGCTGCGCGGCGCTGTCGTCGAACCTTCTTGTTTTATGTCGGCGGTTCGAATTTGTGCCGACAAGTCGGGGAATACGGTCGGCCTCAATTGGAATTTTTTAGAAAATTGGCTCCCCGGGACGGATTCGAACCGCCGACCAACGGATTAACAGTCCCTAAAATGATGTCCATGGAAGTCCAGGGACATCCACCTAGATTTTGTAACTACTTGAATTCACATGGTATTGATCCGACCACTTCTGCTATAGTCCACCTGCAGCCGGTGCTCATACTGCACCCGTACTGCACCGGAAACGCACAGACTGCACCGAGCCATACTGCACCGGAATCGATCACCGACGGGATGAGTTGCTGAATCGCCATCAGAGGAAACGGGACCGATGATCACTGCAAACCAACTCCGTGCCAGGTGGAATGGAAGGGATCGTTGGCTCTCGGATGGAGGCGCTCGAAACATGGGGCGCCTGGTCGCACGACTCCGACGCGAGGGAGTCACCTTCGTGTACCAATACTTTGGACCCGAGGGGGTGAAGAAACTCTTCCTGCTCGGATCGTACGACCCTGAGGGCCTGCGGGGTCTGTCACTTCCGGTGGCGCGAGATCGTGCAGCGGAGCTCACAGCGCTGTATCGCACCGGTGTCCTCGATCTGCATGGGCACTTTGAACGCCAACGGGCAGACCAGGAGCGTGCGCGGAAATCGCAGGAAGAGGCGCGGCAGCGGGCGCAGGAAGAGGCACAGCACGCTACCTTGGGGCATCTGCTCAATACCTACACCACCCACCTGAAACGGTTGGGGAAGTCATCCGCAGGAGACGTAAAGAGCATCCTGAAGAAACACGTGTTCGATGCGAATTCCGCTCTCATGGCTCGCAAAGCCGCCGACATTTCTGTCGATGAGTTTGTGGGACTGATCGGCGCCGTGGTGGACAAGGGGAAGGGACGCACTGCGGGCAAAGTCAGGAGCTTCCTCCGCGCGGCCTACGCACTTGCCATTCGGTCAAAAATCGACCCGGCGGCGCCACAGGCCATGCGGACTTTCGGTATTGTGGTGAATCCTCTAGCGAGTACCGCGGCCTTGTCGCAGTTCAACAGAACGCGTAAACGTCACCTCAACGCGCTTGAGCTTGGGGCGTTCCTTATGCGTCTCGACCGTCTTTCTCCAGGGCCGAAAAAGGACGCACTCGAGCTCTGTCTTGATCTCGGTGGCCAGCGGCCCACCCAGTTGCTCCGTGCCCGGGAGACCGACGTGGACCTCCCGGGCAGCACCATCACTCTCTACGATCCCAAAGGTGCCCGCACTCAACCTCGTGTCCATATGCTGCCGCTGACGGAGAGCACCTTCGAGATCGTGAAGCGGCGGCTGGATGCAATGCACCTCGCGAGGGACGAGGCAAAGCGCAACGGAGAAGCGGATAGCCTGTTGGCTGCTGGATCCATGTGGTTGTTCAGCACCGATGACCGTACTGGGATGCGCGAAGAGACGATTTCGGAATTAGTGAAAACCCTCTCGGAGCAGATGGTTGAAGCCGGGGAGGCCCGAGAACCGTTTCAGTTACGCGATCTTCGTCGCACGGCCGAAACCATGCTGGCCAAACTGGGTACTGGTCCGAACATTCGAGGTGAGGTTCAATCTCACGGTCTAGGCGGCGTACAGAAGCGACACTACGATCAACACGATTACTTGGAGGAAAAACGAGCGGCGCTTCAGTTGTGGGCCTCCCACTTGGCTGCGTTGAAGGCGCGCACGGCTGTCGGAGCGCCGAGCGCTGAGAACAATATTCCCGGGGCAGCAGCGTCTTCAGCAGGCGATCTAGGGGTCGTCTCCCAGCCAAGCGTGGGCGTGGCGGCCGCAGCCTAACCGATGGCGGTGGCACCGAAATTTGGGCAACGCGTGTTGCGCGGGTCAAATTCACTCAAAGACGAGTACCTGGCTACGAACCAGAGGTTCGGGCGGGCAATTGATCAAGAGGGTGCTCGGACATTCCGATGGTAGCGTAACCGCGATCTACAACCGATATGGCTATGTAAAGGAAATGCGCGCCGGGTTAGAAGCGTGGGCGCGTGAGCTGACGAAGTAAAACGTACCGGATCCGCGCCGCGCTACACGTGATATTTTCCTTCCTGTGTCAACCAATACCAAAGTTCGATAGACACTCTCATAGACTCGGGCATCCTTTTGCTAATCGCGGATGTCGACGGCATGTAAGGTATTTATCATGAAAGCAAATCAGGTCGCGGGCTCTGCGATTCTCGCCTGCGCGATCGGGGCGCTCGTCATGGCCTTTGCTGAGGAACGGAACGTAGTGCAACAGACGACGCCCAAAGCGGTTCAATCACGCATTGAAGGCGAGTTCCCGTCCCTCGGCGGTGCGACGGAGTGGCTCAATTCGCCTCCATTGACCGCGGCTGGCCTGCGCGGGAAAGTCGTCCTCGTCGATTTCTGGACGTATTCGTGCATCAATTGGCGGCGCACACTTCCCTACGTTCGCGCATGGGCCGAGAAATACAAGAATCAAGGATTGGTGGTGATCGGGGTGCACTCCCCGGAGTTTGAATTCGAGAAGATCGTTGATAAAGTTCGTTGGGCTGCGAAGGATATGCGAATCGATTATCCGATCGCGATCGATAGCGATCACGCAATATGGCGCGCGTTTAGAAACGACTATTGGCCGGCCCTCTACTTTATAGATGCCCAAGGGCATATTCGGCATCATCAATTCGGCGAGGGCGATTACGAACTTTCGGAAAGAATCATTCAGCAATTGTTGGCGGAAGCCCGAGCCACTGGTGTCGGTTCTGAACTCGTTTCAGTGGATGCCCATGGATTGGAAGCCGCGGCCGATGTTGGCAGCCTGAGATCCCCAGAAACTTACGTCGGGTATGAACGTGCCGAGAATCTTGTGTCTCGCGACGGTACGATAGATGACAAGCCACACGTCTATGTTGGCCCCGCGCGATTGCGGCTCAATCATTGGGCCCTTTCGGGTGATTGGACGATCGGGAAACAAGCCGCCGTCTTAAACAAGGCCGACGGGAGGATCGCTTACCGCTTTCATGCACGCGACGTTAATCTCATTATGGGTCCATCGGCGGGGGGGGCATCAGTGCGTTTTCGCGTGCTGGTCGATGGGCAGCCGCCGGGTGCCGCTCACGGAGTCGACGTCGATGATCATGGCAATGGGAAAGTTACCGAATCGCGAATGTATCAGCTGATCCGACAACCGAAGCCCATCGCGGACCGACTCTTCGAGATCGAGTTTCTCGATCCAGGCGTTGCGGCGTTTGATTTCACGTTCGGCTAATTGGTTTCGGAGCGCAATTCGTCGTGCCGCCTTTCAGCGTGATACGAGACGCCCATTGGATTCGTCATCGACTGGACATGGCGTGTTCTGACTCGCCACGGCGCCCGTGCGGCTTGCTGCGTCGCTAGCGGCGCCTCGTGGTGAGATCCAAAGGCGACCCGTTTGAGCACAGGTGGAGCCGTATCGGAACAGCGATCGCATGGTCGGCGTGCGGAAGTCAAACGGGTCTAGCTGCCGGTACGCGAGGGGAATTGCCGCGAACTGAAACTGGGCGCCCTCAAGTTCCGCGTGGGTGGCAGTCAGTTCAAGAGTCGTCCTCAGCATGTGATTGAGTCCCGCTGAAACGCTGCGCGATAGAATAGATATCGTTCGCAACCGAATTGCGACCGGCTGCTCACTCAAGCGGCCATCGACGATGACGTAAACAGCCACGCCATGCGACCGGTCGTCCCCGTCCGGGGGCGACTCGACGAACGCTAAAGGCACGAGAAACGGTACGGTAGTCGCCCCGTCAACGTGAACCTCTTTGTAAAGAGCCTGCGCTTCCGGCACGCGAATGACTACCGGCGGAAACAATCCCGGAACACTGGCTGAGGCCACCAACACATCTCGAAACAGTGCTCTCGCGCCGGCGCCGCCGTTCATCGCGATCGATCCCAAGTCCCACACCACCGGCTCTCCGGTACTGACTTCGGTCGTGGCCACGAGCAAGAGTCGTCCGGTTGAGGCCTCGTGCGCCACCGCTTCAATCAACTCTTCGGTGGCGTAACGGTCAACTAGGTCTTTGAGCGGCTCCCCGCGATACACGCTGGAGCCGAAGAGCGCCCCTAAACCGCGGGACTGCAGCAGGTGTTCCGCGCGACCGGATGTGTACACCTCGATAAGCCGATCGTCCCAAGCGGGACCTAAAAATGCGTAGGGAGCGATCAGCGCACCGGTGCTCACTCCTGTGACTACGGAAAATGACGGCCGCGATGCTGAGCGGGTGAGCCCCACCAGCGCACCTGCGCCAAAAGCGCCACCGGCGCCGCCGCCCGAGAGAGCGAGGATGGTGACAGGCTGTCCCCCGCGCTGTGTGCGAAGGCGTCGCGCGAAGCTTTGCGCGGATAGGGTCGAGAAGCGCTGATCGGGCCCGAGCATACGAATCGCGTTCGGTGCATCCCATTGGGCTGATGTCGGCTCCCGAATGGCGATCCGCGCGCATCCTTGTAGGGTGAGCAGACTCACGCTTGTCAGCAGGATGGCAATTGAGAACCTCAGTTGCACAGCGAATCACGCCTTATGTAGGAGCAATGACCGTCGAGATTGTCGAATAATTTCATGAGTGCTTACGGTACGTCGAAGGACTTTGCGATCTCGAAGCTTCCCCAGGTGATCGAGCAGGGAGCGTGCACCTGAGCGGATCTCCGGGGATTCCCATCGCGCGAGATAGCGAAACTTCCGGCCGCCCGCCGTGCGAAACTCGATGCCTAACAAAACACGTAGACGATCTCACCATACGCGGGGATCTGATTCGATCGCACGATGGTGTGCGTCAATACCTTAGGATTGGTAGGCGCGAACGGTTGTGTCGTGCCGGGCAAGGCGATGGACATGAACAACGAATTCTTCGCTCGCGATGCTCGTACCGGCAAGACGCTCTATACGTTCAACTCGGTCGATATTGGAATTGCAGGTCGCCAAAGCCGATTTGGGACCGAGCCCTCGCCTGTTCCCCGCGTCATCTCACGTGCCGATTCGGCGCTGACTCGTTCCGGGATCCCAATTTCGAGCGGCTCAATTGCACGAGTTCCTTTGGTTTCGCGAGGAGATAGCGATCCCCGAGCCACTCAATGGCCTTCGCAATAGCCGAAGCGTAATTAACCAAGGGAAGCGATAGCGAACGGTCGCTTTCTCTGACGCCGTTGATCGTCACAGCGTTCGGTTCGTAAGAGATTTGATTCTGATTGTCCATGCGATATGTCTCCATTCACGTCCGCGACAAGCTGAATGTGAAACCACGTAAACCATCTCACCGCACGCACGGATAAGGATCCATCACACAATGGTGTTGGTCACGGACATCGGTCTCGCGAAACCAAACACAATGGACTCTTGACATGCCGTCGCGCAGTGACCAGCCGTGACCAGCTGACGCTAGAGGCGGCGCCATAGTCGTTGGGGTGGCAAGCTCGCAGTACTCACCTTGGTATGATTGTCGCCCGTTCTGGCGCGAGTATCTTGTGGACAGGCCCAACCACAGGAGATTCAGATGGAAGAGCGCGTCATCGTCGATTCGAGCTTCTCTGCCGTGATCAATGCGCCGATCGAGAAGATAGATATTCCGGAGTGGTGCTTCAGTCTGCCGGACGAGGAGTATCAAGGGTGCTCTCCGGCTCACTTCGCAGCGGGCTCTACCACGGCGCGTGATGGCCGGCGCATGTCAATCAATGTGGAGGTAATTGGCGGGTCGCTGATGGTGCAGCACTACGTCGAAGTAGTCGCCGAGAAGCATCACCTTGTTCTCGATTCTGTGTCCGACCTTTTTACCACTGCCGGTCGCACGAAAATCCTGGTGATGTGGGAGCTCAGCGTCAAGCGGATTGATGGGGGGAAGTGCGAGTTCACCTGTCACGTGCGCACCCGCGCGACCGATGAGCTGTGGGATTTCCTTGCGCGGCAGGGCATCCCCTTCGATGTGTTCTCCGGTCAACGTCAACCCATGAGCATTGCGCACATCAAAGGTGAAACTCCGTTTTTTGCAGCGAGCATTGAGCGTCACGCTCTTCGCATGGCGGCGGCCGCTTGAGCGGTCAAGCGAAATCAGGCTGCGTGTCTGGTCTCACGCGCGGCATGCATCGGGTTACGGACAGCGCAAGGAGATATCACTTGAAACGGAATACTTTACTGTTGATTGGAGCAGTAGCGCTTGCCGGCGCGGGCACGTTCATGGCCGCCGCATCTGGAGAGGCCGACGAAGAGTCCGCCCCAATTTACGGAGTCAAAATACCAGCCAACTACCGCGAGTGGAAGTTGATCGCCGTGGACAACCTCCTAGTAGCAGGCAAGACCGACCAGTTGCGCGCTCAACTCGGCAATGACGTAGCAATCAAGGCCTTTAAGGAAGGGAAGATTCCATTTCCAGACGGCGCCATGATTGCCGCGATTCATTGGACTCGCGTCCGGTCAGAAGACAACAACAATGTCCTCGCCGGTCCATTCCCCGGAGCCCAATCGTTCGTGGTCGGATCTCCCGTGAATGTTCAGTTCATGGTCAAGGATTCAAAAAAGTACGCCGCAACGGGCGGCTGGGGGTTCGCTGACTTTAAGGGGGGAAAGCCGGGCGACAAGGCGCTGCACGAGGCCTGCTTCCCCTGTCACGCGCCTGCGAAAGATCACGACTATGTCTTCACCCACTACGCACCTTAATTTCTACCAACAACCATTCGTTCCTGCATAGGGTCCTTGGAGAGAGCTCATGGTGACATACATCAAGCATCGAACTGCACTTCTGCTGATAGATCCTTACAACGACTTCATCTCGGAGGGCGGTAAGGTATGGAATCGCCTCAAGGCTGTTGCAAACGCAAATAGTTGTGTTCCGCATATGTCGCAGGTTCTGAATGCAGCTCGGAAGGCGGGACTTCGCGTGTTCTATGCGCTGCATCATCGGTACCGTACCGGCGATTACGAGACCTGGGAGTACGTCGCACCCATTCAGAAGGCCGCGTGGTCGCGCAAGACCTTTGAATTCGGGACGTGGGGCGGCGAGATCCGGCCCGAACTCGCGCCACAACCAAGCGACATCGTGGCCCTCGAGCATTGGTGTTCCAGTGGCTTTGCCAACACTGATCTGGATTTTCAGTTCAAGCAGCACAGCATCCATCAGCTCATCGTCATGGGACTCATCGCGCACACATGCGTCGAGACTACTGTACGCCATGCCGTCGAGCTCGGTTACCAGGTCACCGTGGTCAAAGATGCGACCGCGAGCTACTCCGACGAGCAGATGCATGCCGCTCTCAACATCAATCTGCCGAACTACGCGAGCGCCATTGTGACCGCGAACGAGGTCATTGAATCGATCGCCTCTCTCTCTAGTCTTTAGAAATCGGGTGTGTTTGCCGAAACGCGCCCTTGAGTCGCCATTCGCTGTTATCAAAGGAGAAGCCCCATGTTCGACTACAAGCAACTCACTATCGACCACTCCAGACCTGGACTGTGGACGATCACCTTCAGCAACCCGCCGATCAACATGTTTGTTCCCGCAACAATCATCGAATTGGAAGCGCTAATGACCGACCTTGAGGCGGACCTGTCCGTAAAAGTCGTAGTGTTCCAATCGGCGAATGCCGATTTTTTCATCGCGCATCTCGACGTAGCCAAGGCAGCTGAACGCCCAGAAGTGCTGGGCCTTTGGCGCGACTTTGTGCTGCGCCTCTCGTCCGCGCCAGTCGTAAGCATCGCCAAGATTCGCGGCCGCACGCGCGGCATCGGTAATGAGTTCGTGCTGGCATGCGACATGCGCTTCGCGAGCCGGCAGAGCGCCCTATTCGGTAACCCGGAGGTCGGCGTCGGACTGGTCCCGGGCGGCGGCGCGATGGAGTGGCTCCCGCGCGTGGTCGGCCGCTCGCGCGCACTTGAGATCGTCCTCAGCGGTGACGATTTCGATGCTGATATCGCCGAGCGTTATGGCTGGGTGAACCGCACGTTGGACGATCAAGACCTCGACTCGTTTGTCGATACTCTCATCCGGCGCCTAGTCTCGTTCGATCGTGAAACGCTAACCGCGGCGAAGGCCCAGATCAATCGATTCGGGACGCCGACAGCTACCGAGCTTCAGTCGAGCACCGACATGTTCTTCCCATTGCTGGCCTTGCCCAGTGCGCAGGCGCGCCGCGCCAAGATCCGCGCCATCGGGTACGGCGTTCGGAGCGACTTCGAATTGAACTTCGGCAGGCGCCTGCCTGCACTCGGGTCGACGGACCATGCTAACACGGGTACGCAGCCTGATTGATCGTGGCTCCTGCAGCTATCACTCGAGACCACATAGACATGCAAGTGAGGAGATTCGTTACATGAGCACGATAGTGTGCACACCGATGGACGCAGAGCCCAAATCCGCACTCACGTCCAGTAGGCTTTTCTTCCTGGACCTCAGCGCCGGCCGCATACTGTCCGCAAACCCTGATGGCTCCGATTTGAAGACCATCATCAATGAGGGCCGGAAGCTGCCCGATGGCCTGGTGCTCGATGTCGCCGCCGGGCATATCTACTGGACCAATATGGGTGAGCCCGGGAGGAATGATGGATCGATCATGCGGTCGGATCTCAATGGCAAGAACATGATCACCATCGTTCCGCCTGGCGGCACGTTCACGCCGAAGCAACTCCAGCTGGAGAAGAGGAGCGGCAAGCTTTACTGGTCGGACCGGGAAGGCATGCGGGTGATGCGGGCAAACCTGGACGGGTCGGAAATCGAAACTCTCGTGGATACGAGCCAGGGCGATTCACGGCCGGGATCGGATCCGAGGAAATGGTGTGTCGGCATTGCGGTGGACACGGACGGCGGCAAGTTCTATTGGACGCAGAAAGGTGGTCACGACGCGGGTTTGGGTCGAATTTGTCGGGCCAACATCCAAGTTCCGCAAGGTCAGTCGGCCGAGAACCGCAGGGACATTGAGCTTCTTTATGACAATCTGCCGGAGCCGATCGATCTGGACCTCGATCCGGTTAATCGGGCGCTGTATTGGACCGACCGCGGGGACCCGCCGCGTGGCAACACCGTGAACCGTGCACCCATGGACCCGGAGACCGAAATTGGCAAGGAGCCTGAGATCCTTTTCACCCATTTGATGGAAGGCATCGGCCTGGCTTTGGACCTCAAGGGCGGTCGAATGTTCATTACCGACTTCGGCGGCTCGGTCTACAGCGCCAATCTCGATGGGTCGAACCGGAGGACGTTGCTGTTTGCTGAGGGAAACCTCACCGGCATTGCATACGCGGAGGTGGCGGGCGAATTGTGACCTCGTCTTCCTCAGTCAGAGTTGGAGCTACTGTCCCGCCGAAAAGTGGCTGCGTGAGTTATTGGAGGGAGTCTGGACGCGTGTCTCAGCTACGTTGCACGGCCCTCATTGATCAATTCTTAACCTGGCGGTCCGAATTTGTGGGCCCAGGTGGGCCGCCTCACACCTCCTCCGGATAGGGGCCTCTCGGTGCCACTTTTTCTCTGAGGAGACCCCGACGAGACTGCGCTTATCGTCAAAAAGTTTCTCTGCATTGGCAACCGATTACGGAGGGGTGATGTGGTGAAGGAAGCGCCGAACAACGCAGGCCCACTGAGCACGCCGGAGGCGGCATCCCTAAGCGACGCCTTGGACGTCGCGGCTAGTTTGCGTCTACATTGGCCCGAGTACCTCATGGAAGCGGGCGAAATCAGTCTGTATATGTTCTGCATTTGCTCATTTTCCACGCTACTGCAACACCCCGCTTCTCCGGTCAGGCATCTTTTCGCCAGCGGCATCGCCCGCCGTGCGCTAATGGGATTGGCTATCGGCGCTACGGTCATGACCCTCATGATCAGCCCCTGGGGCAAGCGATCCGGCGGGCATATGAATCCCGCCATGACGTTCGCCTTCTACCGGCTAGGAAAAATCCGCCTCTGGGATGCGCTGTTTTACGGGGTCGCACAGTTCTCTGGCGCAACGAGCGGTGTTGCGCTCGCCGCATTTCTGCTGAGAGGCGCTGCAGGGAATGGCACGGTTCGCTATGCAGTGACCGCCCCGGGCGTGTATGGTGCCGCCGTCGCGTTTGCAGCCGAGCTAGCCATCTCTTTTATCCTGATGATCACAGTATTGCTTGTGACGAACCACGAAAGGTTGGCGCAGTACACGCCGTATTTTGTGGGTTCGCTCTATGCCGTGAACATCACCTTTGAAACACCTCTCTCAGGAATGAGCATGAACCCAGCACGAACCTTTGGCCCCGCCGCTTACGGAGGTTACTGGCACACTCTCTGGATCTATTTCATCGCACCGACGGTAGGCATGCTGGTCGCCGCGGCAGTTTTTCTTCGGGCTCGCCACGCCGCGCCCCCGTACTGCGCCAAACTAGACCATGGCGGCAACACACGCTGCATATTTCGTCATCCTACGTGACACCAGGTTTTAGGCGTGGAAGGGGACCAGATGGAACGAAAAGGCCCCGCCATCGGCCGAGAGGGGCAAGTAGCCCGGTTCATCCAACACGATGGCGTCGTGGTTGAGCAAGCGGTACGCCAGATGTCCCGCGCGCCCTTTCAGTCTGGTCCAGTCGGAGAAGCCGAAGGGCGTGGAGTTGATCATGATGTCCTCGGGCTTCACGCCTTTCTGCAGCAGGAAGGCTTCGAGGATCTTATTGGTGGTGCGCGAATACTCATAGTCGGTGCCTTCGAACACCCAGCGCTCGACGCCGACTTCCTCATCAGATATTCAATCGCGGGAATGGCCTGTTGATTGGGCGCGGCACCGGTGTGATTTGTTCTGCTCGTCGATCGTCATCAGCACCGTATCCTTGGGCGTGGTCTCGCTGATGGCCGGGGTGCCAGGGAGAGAGTGCACCACGCGGACCTTGATGGTGTCGGCGGCCGAGGCGACCCGCAGCCAGCGACGACGCCGCGGGCAGCGCCCATTTTCATACTTTCCTCACGTTCATTATCTTGATCTTAAATTTTTGGATTTGAGGCTACATTTGCAGTTGCAGTTTCAAGCCGAACTCGTTTGGCGAAGTGCCGAGGTTCTGGTCCCTCTGATTCAGGTAGTAGAAACCGATACGAGCGCTGAAACTCTTAATGATATAGTTCAGATTGATTTCGGTGGTCTTCAGCTTGTCGTAAACCGGTAGGGTGTCGATGGTTCTCTGGCTGTACTTTCCCAGTATCTGAAAATTGCCGATGCCAACCACTACCGGAAACACATAAGCCGCAAGACCGTACCAGCCATCGCTGGAGGTGGCAGAGGTCAGTCTGTTATCGCGGTTGTATTCGGCCTCGATGGTCACGACTCCGAGATTGGGCAGCTTCTTTTCCATGAGCGCATCGATGCTGGCCGTGGTTTTGCTGTCCTGGCTTTGCACGGCGACTCCGAGCGCCAGCACATCCTTATCGCCATAGGAGGTGCCGTTGAGGTAGTAGCCGGTCTCCTTATCCCAGAAATCCATGGTCAGGCGGCCGGCGTATACGAGCTTGCTCTTGTCGGCGACGGCGCTGTTGACGGTCTCGCCGTCGAACACACCGGCCTGCACCTTGAGCATGCCGAAATCGCCCCAGTACGCCAGACCATTGTCGCGGCCCACGGCGACATTGGGATAGAAGGCCGCCACTCCGTCGGCGTACGGCGCCCAGTCGTTGGCGTAATACGGCCCATACAGATTGGCGCGGTCGCTCGGCGGCAGAAAGCGGCCGGCCCAGATGTTGAAATAGTTGTTGTATTCGAAGCGGCCGATCGCATCCATCACTTCGACTTTATTGTCCCCGGGGCCGCTGCCGCTGCCCGTGTACTCAGTGTTGAAAGTCAATTTGAGCATATTGGTCACGTCGCTGTTGATGTACAGTCGGATGCTGTCCAGGGCGATGCCCTGAACGCTGCTGTCGCCGACCGAGACCGTACTGGGGCTGTAAATACAGCTCTTGTCGCAGTCGTAGATGCTGGTCTGCAATCCCACGCCTATTGAAATGGGCGGCAGCGCCGGTATGGGCTGCATCGTCTCATCGGCGGTGGCCCCGCTCGAACACAAGAGAAATCCCACCGATACAAGCACGAAACGTCCTATCGCCGATTTTGATGTGAATGAACTCATGACGAGCCTCCGCGCTGATCGAGTGGAGAGTAGCGAGACTCATCTCACTAGATTCATGGTCCCGGATCGATCGCACGAACGTATGAGTCGCCATAGTCTGGAACACTAGACGCAACGAACCTGATAAGCCTCAGCGCTTGTTGCCGCCGGCATCCCGCCCACGCTGCGTTCGTTATCCACCGCCGAGCGCCTTGACGAGGAAGATGTTGGCATCGCTCGATCGGGAAGCGCGCGCCTCCGCGAAGGCTGAGGTCAATTGGGTTGGTGTACATCCTTGGGCTATCGGCAACAAGCTGAATGTGAAATCAGGTAACGCATCTCACCGCACGCGCGGATGAATCCATCGCACCTTGGTATTGGTCACCTATTTGAAATCAGCGCTGATACCGAGCGTCTTTAACTGCAGCGATCTAGCGATGCAAAACACAATGGACGCCCTGACACGTCGTGGCGCAGCAACCAGCCGTGACACGTTGACGCTGGAGCCGGCGCCATAGTTGCTTGGGAGGGAAGCTCGCTGTACTCACCTAGGTATGATTGTTGTCCCTACTGGCGCGAGTATCTTGTGGACAAGGCTTTACCCTTTGGCGCAAACGTGAAATCACTGTCTAGGAATTTTGGAGGTCCACATGTCATCTGCTTTCCGCTTCCAAGACATATTCGTACGAGGGGTCCAAGACCCTTACCCTTTCTACCACTGGCTGCGCACCGAGGCGCCTGTCTATTGGAACGCCGAGATCGTGCCGGCCTGGTTCGTCTCCCGCTACGATGATGTGGTGGCCATCACCGAGGATGATCGGCGGTTCGGCAGCCGGGGAGGGATTGAATCAGCCGTCCAACAGGAGCGGGACGGTTGTTTCTGGCACACCCAAACCGCTGGGGTCCTTTTCAGCGACGGGGTAGCCCGCAGGCGAGCGCGAGGCCTGTTGGATCAGTCGTTGCCCCCCGAGCACATCGCACAGATGCGTGGACGCATTCTGGAACTCGCAAATACCCTCGTCGATCGGGTCCGGGGGGCGGGGACGCTGGAAATCGTCACCGAATTTGCCGAACCCCTCTCTTATACTGTCTTGAGGGAGCTCGTGGGGGCTACCGATCTGGATTTGCTCACGCACCGTCGATGGGCCGTCACCATTCATGCCGCCTACGATCCCCTCGGAGGGCCCGAAGAAGCCGCTGGCGGCCAGCAAGTTTGCCGCGAGATGTCGACCTACTTCCGCGACTTGATCGGCCGGCGCAGGAAGAGTCCGAGAACCGACCTCTTGAGCAGCATGCTCGCAGCCGAGCGCGGCGGCACTCGGTTCACCGACGAAGAGATTCTCGCCAACCTGATGCAGATCATGCCCGGTCCGGACGTCGTGACGATGCTGATCAGCAACGCGGTGCTCAGCCTGCTTCGCCACCCCGACCAACTGGCCTTGCTGAAGAAGGACCCCGCGTTGATTGGGGGTGCAGTCGAGGAGTGCTTGCGGTACGACTCTCTGATCCTTGGGTTCCCACGCATGGCGACGGAAGACGTCAACGTGCGCGGCAAGTTGATCCAGAAAGGTCAGCTGGTGTTTCCTCTTTTCCGGTCCGCCAACCGCGACCCGGTCCGATTCCCGGACCCCGACCGCCTGGACATTACGCGTAAGGACGTCGCACAGCTATCCTTTGGCCACGGCGTCCACACCTGCATTGGCGCGCCTCTGGCTCGACTGGTGGCCCAGATCGGCATCAGTACGCTGGTGCAACGATTCTCCGGGCTCCAACTCACCTCGGATAAGCTGGAATATCGCAAACATTTCAGCCTCCGCGCCCTGCTGGCGTTGCCGATAAGTTTCCAGGCTGCGTCGTAATCGCTCTCCAGAGACCGACCTCCGTGCGTTGAGGATGGCCATGATCGATCACCTGCGATGTGGCGCTACCCCCACCGGCCGCGGCCCCGACAAGTGTGGTGTCTTGCGGCGGGCGCGGGCTGAGGCCCAGCACCCACCAAGAGCGCCGTCCTCTGTTGTTCAAACTCACTCCTGCTGTGCATAGTCTCATCAGTCCGGCGCGCTCGCTTGCGCAGCGCCAATTGGTTCTGAAGAAAGCAGCAACGGATGTCTACGATTACTTCTGCAATATGGGCGACTATGCAAAACCGCACGCGGTATTGGGAGGGCAAAACAGTCGATTTCCCGCTCCGTCCTGACCGCAGCGTAGCCGCTGCTCAGCAGAGCCACCTGACCCTTCGGCTTCTGCGGCGGGAGGATCTAAAGTGGAAGTTTGTTCGGGGAGGTGTAGCCAATACCTCAACAATCTCATTGAGCAAGATCATCGCGCGATCAAACGCCGATGTGCCTCGATGGGAGCCTTCAAGTCTTTCAGCAGTGCAGCCCGTTAGCCGCCCATGGCAGCGAACAGCACTGCACGATCCAACCGAACCGTCGTGTCTGAATCCGCAAGCGCTGCCTCAGCGACGAAGCGCGCCCGATCCGCCTCCAGGACGTCAAGGATCGATACCTCGCCGGCTTTCCAGGAATACCGGATCTGCTCATCCGCGGCAGCCGCGCTACGGGCTGACTGTTCGAGTAACTTGAACCTCTCGCCATCCTTGGACACGCTGGCAAGGGCGTTCTCGACCTCCCGCACCGCATCGAGCACGGTTGCCTGGTAAGCCAACCGAGCCTCCTCGGCCTCGTTGTGCCGCAGGGACACCACGCTGCGCCGGCGACCGCCGTCGATCAAGGGGGCTGTACCGGTGATCTGGGCAAGCCAGTTGATCGACCTTGCAAAGCTCGGACTGTTGAACGTGCTGATCAGGCTACCGACATCACCGCCAATGACGAAACGCGGCTTGAGATCGGCCTCCGCAGCGCCCAGTCGGCTAAAGGCGACCAGAACACGATTCTCCGCCGCACGGACATCTGGGCGGCGGCGGAGAAGGTCGGCCGGGACCCCAGCGGCGGGCAGCGAGGGCAAACTCAAGCCTTGCGTGTGCGGCGCATTCATCAGGTCATGGGCCGCCCTGGGCGTGACATCCAGGAGGACCGCCAGCTCCTCGACGGCTTCCTCGTAGCGGAGTTCGAGCGCTGGCACCGCGGCAGCCGTCGACTGAGCCTGGGCCTCAGCCCGCTCCTGGTCCCCGATGGGCAAGGCTCCGGCGGACACCACCCGCCGCGTGTACAGCGCCGTCTGCTCCTGAGCATCCTTGTTGGCATTCGCAATCTCGACAGACCGCTCCAGTCCTCTAGCCGTCAGGTAGGCGCGACTCAGCCGCAGCAGAACGGCGAGCCGAGCGGCCTGCTGGTCCTGCTCGATCGCCGCAACCTCGGATTCGGCGGCATGCACTTGGTTGCGGACGTGCCCGAACACATCGATTTCCCAGGAGACTTCGAACGCGCCGGCGTACTGCGAGGCGATCGCCGAGTTAGGGAAACCCAGGGTGTACCCCGAGATACGCTGTCGGCCCGCGCTGGCCGCGAAGTCAAGCTCGGGAAGGAGGTCTGCGGCGGCCCGGCGCCGCAGGGCCCGCGCCGCCGTCACCCTGGATTGGGCCATCTTCAGGTCGATGTTTTGCGCCAGCACCAGCTGGACCAGGTCGTCGAGGACCGGATCGTTGAACGAGCGCCACCAGTCGTTCGGCAGGGTGGCATCGCCACCGTTGCCGTTGTCGAAGGCACCGGCGATCACCGGCGTGGGAATTTTGGACTGGTTGGTGCCCGCGTAGCCAGCCGAGGCTCCGAGTGTGAGGAACAGGATAACGGCAGCAGTGGTCTTCATGCGGGGGCTCTTTCCTGCGGGCCTTCGGGCTCCTGGTGGTGCACGGGCTTTAGAGCTTGGGCGTGAGCCCCGCGCTCGGACAAGTTGCGAACGAGGACGTAGAAGATCGGGGTGAAAATGAGTCCGAAGATGGTTACGCCAATCATCCCGAAGAACACCGACGTGCCGACCGCCTTGCGCATTTCCGAGCCGGCACCATCGCTGATAATCAGCGGGACCACGCCCAAGATGAACGCGAAGGACGTCATCAGGATAGGGCGGAGCCGGAGTCGGCAGGCCTCGATCACGGCGGTGATGCGCCCCTCACCGTTCATTTCCAGGTGCCGCGCAAACTCGACAATCAGAATTGCGTTCTTGGCCGCCAAGCCGATCAGAACAATGAAGCCGATCTGGGTCAGCACGCTCATGTCCAGTCCCATAATGCGTACGCCGACGGTTGCGGCCAGCAGGCACATGGGGACGATCAGCAGGATCGCGATCGGCAGGGTCCAGCTCCCATAGAGCGCAGCAAGCACGAGATACACGAATGCCACGCAGAGTGGGAATACGAGCAGGCCGGCGTTGCCGGCGGTTGTCTGTTGGTAACTCAGGTCCGTCCACTCATAATAGATGCCCGAGGGCAGTACCTTGGCGGCCAGCTTTTCCATGGTCTTGACCGCGAACTCAGACCCCTTACCCGCCTCCGTATCGCCGCTGATCTCGCTTGCGGGATAGAGGTTGTAACGCGGCACACGATCCGGCCCCAGTGTGTCTCGGAATGAGGTCACGTTGCCAATTGGCACCATGTCGCCGTTGCTGTTGCGAACGCGCAGCCGCGCTAAGGCCTCGGCACTGGTCCGGAACGGCAGATCGGCCTGCGCGGTGACGTGGTAGGTGCGACCATTGATGTTGAAGTCGTTGATATAGGTTGAGCCAAAATAGGTCTCGATCGCGTCGTTGATACTTTGCACGCTCACGCCGAGCATTTCCGCCTGGGCGTGATCGACGTCGACCTTCACCTGTGGAGCGGAGACGTTGAAGGTCGTATAGACATTGCGCATGCCAGGCGTTGCATTGGCAGCTGCTACCAAGTCATTGGTGGCCTTGGCGAGGGCCTGCGGTCCCAGACCGCCCCGGTCCTCAAGTCGAAAGGCGAAGCCGCTAGTGTTGCCCAAACCGGAAATCGGCGGCGGGGCCACCACCACGAATACAGCATCTGGAATGGCTGCCAACTTCTTTCGTAGCTGCGCCGCGATCCAATCCGAGGATTGCCCCTTCCTCAGGCGAGTGTTCGAGGGCGTCAAGACCGGAAACACGGTCGCCGCATTCGGCGCCAGCGTCTGCGTCACCGCGGAAAGGCCAATGAAGCCGGGCACCGCTCTTACGCCGGGCGTGGACAGGGCAATCTTCTCGACTATGTGCTCAACCTGCTCGGTCCGTTCGAGCGAGGCGCCGCCTGGCAGCTGGATCACGACGATCAAATAGCCTCGATCCTGTGCGGGAATAAACCCTTGCTGGGTGGTGATCAGCATGTAGACCGTCGCCGCTATCAGCAGCCCGTAGACGCCGAGCATCATCGGGGTGATGTGGATCAGTTTGCTCACCATGCGCCCGTAGAAGTCGGACAAGCGTCGGAAGCTTGCGTCGAACCGGTTGCCGACCCGGACGAAGAAGCACCGAAGCCAGCCTATTCGCCCGCGTTGCGCCTCCTCTACGCTGGTCGGTTGGCGCAGGATCAAGTAAGCCAGCGCCGGGGACAGCGTCAGGGAGCAGAAGCAGGAGATCGCGGTTGCGGCCGCGATCGTGATTCCGAAGTGTCGGAAGAATTCACCCGACAGGCCAGGCACGAACGCCGTCGGAACGAACACTGCGCATAAGGTCAGGGCAATGCCGAACAAGGCGCCGCCGACCTCCTGCATGCTCAACATGGCGGCCTCTTTGGGGGTCTTTCCCGCCTCGATATGCCGCGCCGTGTTCTCGACGACGACGATCGCGTCGTCGACGACGATGCCCACAGCCAACACCAATCCGAACATGGTCAAGTAGTTGATGGACAGGCCAAGGCCCGACATCACGGCAAAGGTCCCGACCAGGGACACCGGCATGGCCAGGATCGCGATCAAAGACGGGCGCCAGCCGCGCAGAAACACCAGGATCACCAGCACCACCAGAATGACGGCCTGGATGCTCGTCTTGACCAACTCCTTTATGCTCTCGATGATGTAGGCCGTAGGGTTGTAGACGGCATTGTAGTCGACACCGCCCGGAAACTCCGTACGCTTCATCCGCGCCATCGTCTCCATGACCTGCTGGACGGTGGCGATAGCGTTCGTCCCCGGTCGCTGTTGCAGCTGGAGGGCCACTGCGGGCTGCTGCGACACGAAGCCTGCAGTGTTGTAGGTAAGCGCACCTATTTCCACGCGCGCTACATCACGGAGGCGAACAAGGCGCCCGTCTTCCGCCGTTTTGACAATGATGTCATCGAACTGGCCGGGCTCCTTGAGGCGCCCGTCGAATACGAGGTTGGGCTGGAACGAGGAGCCGCTGATCGGGGGCTGACCGGCGCCGCCTCCCGCAACCTGGATGTTCTGGGAGCGGATCGCGGACACAAGGTCTTCCGCTGTCAGGCCGTAGTTGGCGGCGCGTTCGGGATCGATCCACACGCGCATCGAATACTCTCTCGATCCTAGAATGTTGACGTCGCCGATGCCCTCGAGGCGTCTGAGCACGTCGGCGACACGCCCGCTGGCGTAGTTGGACACGAACAGAGGGTTGCGGCTGCCGTCGGGCGAAAACAGAAAGACGGCGCACAGGATGGTTGGGGACGACTTCTGGGTCGTCACGCCATTGTGCTGAACCGGCTCGGGCAACCGCGATAGGGCCACGGCGACGCGGTTCTGGACAAGCACCTGCGCCTTGTCCAAATCGGTGCCCGGCTTGAAAGTAATCGTCAGAGAGAGGTCGCCGTTGGAAGTGGCCTGGCTATACATGTAGAGCATGTGCTCGACGCCGTTGACTTCCTGTTCGATCGGCGTCGCCACCGTGTCTGCAACCGTCTGTGCGGACGCGCCGGGATATGTAGTGGAGACTACGATGGTCGGCGGCACGACATCCGGATATTCGGAAATTGGCAGACCGAGGTAGGCCAGGCCGCCCACGATCACTATGAATAGCGAGGCGACGATCGCCAAGACGGGCCGCCGGACGGAAGTGGTTCCGAGACTCATCGTGATGCCTCTAACCTATCGAAACCGGTCATGTCGATCGGGCTGTCGTGCGGTGCTACGTGATCACCGGCCTGGATCCGCTGGAGGCCGGCGATCACCACCCGATCCCCAGCTTGCAGGCCCGAACTGATCTCCCGGAGCGCGCCGAAGGAGTGCCCCACGACCACAGGGCGTTCCACAACTCTATCCTCACCCTTGGCAACGACTTCGAGGACCTTGCCAGTCGATTGCAACCCGATGGCATTTTCCGGGACTAGCACGGCCTTGTGGGATGGCGAGCTGATGATCTCGGCCCTGCCGAACTGGCCCGGGCTCAATGCGCCATCACGGTTCTCGAGCCTAGCGCGTGCGTGAAGGGTTCCGGTCGAGCGATCGAGGCGGTTGTCGACAAAATCCAGTAGCCCGGACCGGGATGAACCCGCGGTGCCGGTGAGTGCCACAAGGACGTCGCCGCCCACACCACCTGTTGAGGTGCGCTCGCCGCGTTGTACCTGCTCGTTGTATCGCACGTAGCTGCCTTCATCGATGTCGAAGTAGAAGTCGATGGGATCCGTCTGGACGATGGTCGTAAGCAGCGTGGCATTGGCGGCACCACCCACAACCAGGTTGCCGGCACTGACGAAATGCCTACTGACCCGTCCCGCCATTGGCGCGGTAACACGACAGTACCCGAGATTCAGTTCCGCCTGACGCAGCGCGCCTTCCGCCACCTGCACAGCCGCCCACGCCCCGCGAATCGTCTGCTCGCGCCGCTCGAACAGGTCAGGGGCGATGGTGTTGGTGGCGATCAGAATCTTTGCCCGCTCCAACTCCTGGCCTGCGAGGATCTGCTGCGACCTGGCATCCGCCAGTCGCCCCCTGGCCTCTTCGACCACCGCCGCATAAGGCCTTGGATCGATAACGAAGAGCAGATCGCCTTTCTTGACGGTGTCGCCATCCTTGAAGTTGACGGAGTCGATGTAGCCGTTGACGCGGGGCCGCACTTCGACGGACTCGACCGCGTCGAAACGTCCAGGGAACGTGTCGCGATCGACGATGACCCTTTCCAGCGGCGCGGCCACTTCGACCATAGGCGGTGCGGACGTGGCGGGGGGCGCTCTCGAACATCCGAAAACGGGAAGCGCAAAGGCTGTGATGACGGCGAGGTGGACAAACCGGTTACTCATAGTGGCCTCAATGGACAATTTGCGCGCTGTTGCAAAATCAATAATGCGAGTATTGCCCTCGACCCCGGGCCACGTCGATCGCACTATCGTATGAGCCGCGCTAATCGAGACCTTCCGCGCCAGTGCGAGGAGACCGGATTCCCCGACGAACTCCACGATCCGAAAGCGCGAAGCCAGTCGCGCCTCGACGTATGTTCGCGACGCTTCACGTAACCTGCGGCCGGCCTCTCCGCAGGGTCCAAGACTCATTTCAGCATGCAGCGGCGCCCCCAAACGCTCAAGCGCTTACGACGGCATTCTCTGATGAACCCGTCTCATTACCGGGTGCTGACCCAAGACTGCCGGAGAGAGGAATGAACTCGGTGCTCGCCAGCTTGAGATAGGTGACCATCCCGCCTTGGACCGAATGTCCCCTACCACGTCGGCGGCAAGCTGACTGTGAAAGCACGTAGGCTATCTCATCGCTCGCGCGTCGGTGAACTCATCGCACTATGGCGTTAGTCTCGGACCGCATGTTGCTGTGTATGCTCGATAGCCATCGATCTTTGCCGTCTCAGTCATCCAGTTTGCTCTACAGGATTCAGGTAGTCCCCGTAGCCCTCGGCCACCATGTCGTCCCGGTGGATGAATCGCAGCGACGCTGAGTTGATGCAGTAGTGCAGGCCACCGCGATCCGCCGGGCCATCGTCAAAAAGTGGCCCAGATGACTATCGTCGTGGATGGAGCGCACTTCGATGCCCGTCGCACCGTGAGTGTCGTCAGGCAATTCTCTTATGTTGGTTGGTCGATGGGTCTGGCGAGCTGGAGAAGTCTAAACGCGTTGAAACCCAATTGCGTCGTCCCTTCCATGTTGACGAGCCGTTTGGAAGCCCGCAGAGAAGATCTGCGGGCTTCTAGCGGATCTGCACAACTTCAGGAATTGCGCAGTGACTTGAAGCCCGCGCGAACTTCTTCTGAAAAGAGCTTCGGCTGTTCCCAGGCTGCGAAGTGCCCGCCTTTATCGAGCTTGTTGTAGTGGATGAGTTTCGGATACGCTTTCTCTGACCAACTCCGCGGAGCTGGATACAGTTCGTCAGGAAAGACACTCACGGCAGCAGGAACGGAGACGCCTTTGACACCGAAGAAAGAAACCTGTGCCTGAAAGTCCTCCCAGTAGAGGCGCGCCCCGGAAACAAAGGTGTCGGTCAACCAGGTGAGCGTGACGTTGTCGAGGATATCATCAGGGGTAAGGCCTTCGGGCTGCCCGTCAATCGCACGTGAGATCATTGCCAAACTACGTGCGTCATGATCGAGAAAGTAACCCGCTATCCCGACGGGAGAATCTGCGATTCCGTAGAGCGCCTGCGGGCGCAACCCCATCTGATATCCGTAGCCGATGACCTTCGCATATACCGAGGACACCCGCTCGTAACAGAGTTTCTCGTCAGGGGAGAGATCGGACGGCGTCGGAGCGCCCGTACGGGCAGCACCATCAATATCGACGGTGGAATCACGCCTGGCATGTTGGAGTGAATGCCCAGCAGTTCCGGATGGCCCTGCGTGCCCATCACGTCCACGATGACCGCGCCCCAATCGCCGCCTTGTGCCACGAATTTCGTGTATCCAAGACGCTTCATCAGCACGACCCATGCACGCGCGATGTGGGCAGGGCCCCAGCCCGTAGTAGTTGGTCTGCCGGAAAACCCGTAGCCCGGCATCGACGGAATCACCAGGTCGAAGGCGTCCGCCGCAGTAGCGCCATGTGCCGTCGGATTAGTCAGCGGATCGACAATCTTCAACTGCTCGATGATCGAGCCGGGCCAGCCGTGCGTGACGATGAGCGGCAACGCGTTCTTATGTTTCGAGCGAACATGAATGAAGTGAATGTCGAGACCGTCGATCTCGGTGATGAAATTCGGTAGGGCATTCAGTCTGGCCTCGACCTTGCGCCAGTCGTACTCTGTCTCCCAATAGCGCGCGAGTTTCTGCAAAGTCGCGAGCTGGGGGCCTTGCGATTGATCCTCGACCGTTTCCCGCTCGGGCCACCGCGTTGCCTTTATGCGCTTGCGCATTTCCGTGAGTTCGGCTTCTGGAACATTTACTTGAAACGGGCGGATGGCTGTACTATCGCTGCCCTTCGTCTGTACATTTGCATTCATAGCTGTGCTCCTTGGTGAAAAAAGAAAACCGGAAAGACCAAATGGGCTCGCTGCGGCCGCTGTAGCTGCAGCTCCGCAAAAATCACGGCGATTGAGGCCGCGCGCGCTCTTCATGACGACCTCTTCAGCAACTGTGACCGTCGCGACCGAGGCTCCATTGTGAATTCCTGCGGACACCAGGACCGAGCGATGGCCTATCGCTTGATTGAAAATGAAGAAACTCATGACTGGATTCTCCCGCGTTGATTGAGTGGAAGGGTGCGGGAGCCATCTCACTAGATTCATCGTGCCGCGTCGATCACACGATCGTATGAGCCGCGTTGGTAGGGAGCGTTGGCCGCAACCGCCAGCAGACTGAATTCCTGACGAATTCAGCGGTCCGAATGGGCGATGCGAGTCGACCGTCGACGTATGCGCCCTGCGCCTCGGTTAGGAAAACGGCGGGCCACCCGGCGCGGCCTCGCGGACCGGCGCCGGTGGGCGCAGTCAGCCGCGTCGAGATCAGCCCTTGCCCGCGGTCACAAGGCCGAGGCGGGCCGCAATCGTCACGAGCTCCGGTAGCGATCGCGTACGCATCTTGCGCATCATCCGTCCACGGTGTTGCTTAACGGTGATTTCGCTGATACCGAGCTCACCGCTGACTTGCTTGTTCAACAGGCCGAGAACCACCAGCGCCATGACTTCCCGTTCGCGATGGCTGAGGGCTTGGTAGCGAGCACGGAGCGCCTGCAGGTTCGCCTCCTCTTCGAGGCACATACGGCTGCGTTCCAGAGCGATTTGGATTGCGCGCAAGAGCACGGCGGGCGTAAAGGGTTTGGTCAGAAACTCGACAGCTCCTGCTTTCATTGCTTGAACTGTCATCGGGATATCGCCGCGACCGGTGATGAAGATAATCGGCATGTCTGCGCGTTCACTCGCGATCCGCTGCTGAAGCTCGAGACCATTGAGGTCCGGCAGACCGACATCAAGAACCAAGCAACTCGGGGACGTTGGTCGTGGACTGGCAAGAAACTCCGTCGCGCAGGCGAAAAGCGCGACCCGCCAGCCAGAGTTCGCGATGAGAAATGCTAGCGAATCGCGTAACGCAATGTCGTCGTCGACAACGAACACAAGGGGTTTGACGCCCGCCATGGAGCACGATCTCGACGCTGGACCAAAGTTAGTCGCTGTATCCATATATGTTACCCCATAATGCCCTCTGCAAACGCCGTCCTGATTCAGGTCTTTAGGAGCGCGGCATCGAGCGCCGCCCGTAGGTCCGCCCCGCTGAACGGCTTGAACAAACACTTGACGGCCCCCTGCTGGAGGAGGTCAGGAGGAATGCTGTCCCTCGACCGAGCGGTGATAAAAATTGTCGGAATAGCATGCCCGCGACGAATCAACTCGCGCTGAAGCTCGGGACCAGACATACCGGGCATGACGATGTCGAGGATTAGGCACCGCGTGTCGGCGATGTAATCGTAAGCGAGGAACTCTTGCGCCGAAGCGAAAGCTCTTGCGGCGAGCCCGAACTCCCGTAGCAGATCAGGCAGCGACTCGCGTATCGACTCATCGTCATCAACGACCGCCACGATTCGTTCCATTATGCGCCCCGCGAGCCGAGACAATCGAGCCCATGGACGATACAGCGTAAGGCGAGGAAGGCAGTCGCACCGCTTGACTCCCACCATTCCAGTCCCCTTTGCGGCAACTCGCGCTAGCATGCGCCATCGGCATCATATTGTGGTCATACCTTGGTGTGGGTCCCTGCGGGATGCGTCGCCAGTCGGGTCTGCAGGGGATCGAAAACGAGAATGTGGCGCCTGGCCCATCGTTAGCAGTGGCCCAGAGGCGACCCTTATGGCTCTCGATGATTGAGCGGCTGATCGAGAGACCGACACCCATTCCATGGGGCTTGGTCGTGAAGAACGCATCGAAGAGCTTGTCGAGGTGCTGTGGATCGATGCCGGCACCGGAGTCACGCACCGATAGCCGAACCCAGTTCGCGTCTTCCCGCGCGGTGACGATCAGGAGATTGCGCGGACGATCATCGACCGCCCTCATCGCATCGGCGGCGTTGAGGATTAGATTCAGAATGACCTGCTGGATCTGGATGCGATCAGCGCTGACAGGAGGCAAGTCTGCATCGAAGTCGGTTCGGAGGATTGCCCGACAAACCTGAAGCTCGTTCGATGAGAGGGCGAGCACCTCGCGCGCGGCCTCGTTCAGGTCAACCGACTCGTTCGTGGGCTGGTTGCGGGCAAACATGGCGCGCAGGCGTTGGATCACTTCGGAGGCGCGGTTTCCGTCACGCAGCGTGCGCTGCACCGTCGCACGGGCACCGTCCAAGTTGGGCGGATCGGCGGCGAGCATGCTCAGGCAGGTGGTTGCGTTTATGATGATGCCCGAGAGCGGTTGGTTCACCTCATGAGCAATGGACGCGGTCAACGCACCCAACGTCATGACTCGCTCGACATGGGTTAGCTCGGCGCGGGCGCTGTTCAAGGCATCCTCGGCGAGCTTGCTCTCCGTCACGTCCTGAACAGCGCCGATGAACACGGGCCGATCCGTGATCCTTTCGATACGATGAGCGATGCCGCGCAAGTGCTTCACGACGCTTCGGGGGGTCACAATACGGAACATGAACTCGGGGTCGTCGCCCGCGATGGCGCGCCCGATAGCGCCCTGGAACGACGTTAAATCCTCGGGGTGGACGATGTCCTGAAGTTTCTCGGTAGTAATCTTGGATCCGGGCTCGAACTCGCAAATGCGATAGAACCCATCGGACCAGAAGTGCTCGTTCCTCGCTAAGTCAGAGGTGAAGCTGCCCGTCTTGCTCAGCCGCTGGGCCTCAGTAAGATGATCGAGGGCCTGCCGAAGATCTGCCTCGCGTGCCTTCAAGGCCTCCTCCGCGAGCTTGCTCGCCGTCACATCCTGAACGGCGCCCATGAATATGGGTCGGCCGTCGATGTGTTTGCTGAGACGGGCGACAGCATGCAGGTGCTTCACGACGCCTCCGGAGGGCACGATTCGGAATCCAAAGTCAGCATCATGGCCAGCGATGCTGCGCTCGATCACGGCGTCGAACAATGGCACGTCCTCGGGGTGGACGATGTCCCGAAGCTTCTGGGTCGTAAACTTCTGAGCCGGGCTCGAACTCGCAGATGCGGTAGAACTCATCGGACCAGGTGTGCTCGTCCGCCACCAAATCCGAGGTGAAGCTGCCCATCGCGCTTACCCGCTGGGCCACCGTGAGATGCGCGTAGGCGAGCCGGAGCTCCGCCTCGCTCGTTTTCAATGCGGCGTCGGCCTGCTCGCGCTCGAAGTGACTCTCCCGCGCGCGTAAGGTTTCCTCCGCCTTCAGCTGCTCCTCGATGTCAGTGTTGATACCGCACCATTTGACCACCTGACCTGACTTGTCAGCCAGTGGCGCCGTGCTAAAGAGGAACCGACGATACTCTCCGTCGTAACGTCGCAGGCGGGTTTCCACGGCGCCACCCTGTCCGGACTTGAGAAAGGAGCGCCAACGATCAAGCACCAGAGTCCGGTCTCCCGGGTGGATTGCGGATTGCCATCCGAAACCAGCCGCCTCATCCGGGCTGAGTCCGGAATATTCGCACCAGCGTCGGTTTATGAACTCAGCCTCACCGTTGGGGAGCGCCGTCCAGACCAATCCTGGAAGCGCGTCAATGAGGTGGCTGAGTTCAAACTCCATTCCTAATTCAACTCCTGTCAACGACCTCTGGTAACGCCTGAACCCCACGGTTGGGCCCGTCGTGTCAGAACCGCCCTGAAAGACTGATGCCGTAAGTCGCCGGCTGGCCCACGAATCGAGCGATGGCGTTGCCGTTGGCGAATACGTTGCTCCAGTAGTACTCATCGGTGACATTTTTCCCCCAAAGCCAGACGCGATAGTGCCCGTTGCTGAGTTCGAGGCCCGCGCGCAAATCCAACAAGGTGAAGCTGTCGATCCGCATGAGATCGAGCGCGCCCACACCGGCGTAGGTCTTGCTGTTATAGGTGAGCGATCCGCCAACGAACCCTTTCATGCTGGGCGAGAGCGGGAAGGCATAGTCGATGTTCGAAATCGACTGCCACTTCGGCGAGAAGGGGAAGGGGGTGCCAGCCTGATTGCCGAACTGGGCAAGGGCATTGAAGCCGATGAACTGGTCGATCTCCGTCTCCAAATAGGTGGCGGACGTATCAAGAGTGAGCCCTTCGATGGGGCGGGCGATCAGCTGTACCTCGGCACCCTCGACGTGCGATTTCGGGATGGAGACCAAGGCTTCGAGCGGGCCGAAGACCGGATCGAGCTCCGAGCCTCGCAGCTGCTTGTCCTTGTAGTCGTAGTAAAACGCCGAGGCGTTGAACTGGACGCGGTGATCGACGAGACTCGCTTTGAAGCCGGCTTCGTAGGCCAGCAACGACTCCTGGGGCACGGGCTTAAATTGGTCGACCGTGGAGGCGGCGAGAACTGGGACCGCGCCGGCCTTGAAACCCTTGCTGACGTTAGCGTAGAGCAGCAGGCCCGGTTGCGCGGTCCAGTTGAGACCCGGTCCTCCAGGAAACGCTGTCTTGATTTAAGGTACTGTGCACGTCGTCCACGGGCTGGAGCCCGTTGGCGGGGTCGAGGACGTAACAGTCGCCCACCTGCGTCAGCGGCTGCGAACCGCCCCGGAAGAGGTTCCAGAAGCTCGCGAAGTGGTCCGTGACTGCGATCGAACAGTTGTCGAAGGTACGCCGATCGACGTTGTAACGGGCGGCACCCTCCAACATGAGGCGGTCATTCACATTGAATTCGAGCCGCCCGAATGCGGCATAAGTCTCGGCGCGCATTTGGGCCGGGAACAGGCTCTCGTCGCCGAACGCCTGCGGATTCACACTCTGGAACAGGTGGCTGAGGTCGACGTCGCTGAAAAACTCCAGCGGCTCGTCCTTGACATCGTCGTGCGCGTAGTTCGCGCCGAGCAGCCAGTTGATCTTTCCCTGCCGCCCGGCGGCGCGCAGCTCTTGATAGATGGCGGACACCTTGCCGTTTCGGTCGATTACGTCATCAATGTAAAAAGGTGTGCCGCTAGGATCCTGTCCGTAGGCCATGTGGAAATCGGCGTAGGACGTCAGCGACGTGAATGTGATGTCGTCTTTTGGCCTGTAGTCGTTCCGCCAACTCACTTGGTAGAGGGTCGTATCGCTGGCATAGGGGAACGGCTGGTTTGTGCCGGGCAGCACAGGCGACCAATCCGCGGCGCGAGGCTGGGTGACCACCGGGAAGGTCAGCAGGCCAGGAACGGCCAGAGCCGGAATTGTTACCATGGGAGCGATGAACTGGGCAGCGAGACTGTCCGAGCCGTCGTAAGTTGAAGTGAGGGTTAGTCGGGATACGAACCGCGAGTCGGGTCGCCATTCGAGGGTGGCGCGCCCCTGCAACTCTCGCACCGTACCCAGCTTATCACCGGGGCGGGTAATGCTCTCCTGCCATGGGTCGCTATGCTGGCCTTGTACAGCAATACGTATCGTCAGCTGATCATTGATCGGGCCGCTGACGAAGCCGCCGACCTGCAGGAGATTGAAGCGTCCATAGGTCGCATCCATGCCCGCTGCAAATACATCGGTGGGTTTTGCGGCAATGTAGTTGACGGCGCCGCCCGTAGCGTTTTGTCCAAAGAGTGTGCCCTGGGGCCCCTCCAGCACCTCGACCCGCGCCAGATCGAAGGCGGCCAGCTTGGTCATGGCAGGGTAGGGAAGCGGGGCCTCGTCGACGTAGATTGTCACCGCCGGCGGTGTGGCGAGGTCGCTGTTGAAAAAGCCGACGCCGCGCAGGGTGAAGGACGTGGAGTTGAAGCTGCTCTGTTGGATGGTTAAGCCGGGCACGAGTCGCGTGAGATCCATCACGGATGTGATGCCGCGTTCCTGCAGCACGTCGCCCGTGGCGGCGACGATGGCCATGCCCACCGTGTCGGCCGATTGCTCCCACTTCTGTGCGGTGACAGTGATCTCTTCGATCCGATCCGACACGGTCTCCTGCCCCAGAGATGCCGTCGGCATAGCAAACACCAGCAGCGCCTGGGTCCACACGGCCGTCGAGGTTTGCATGGTCGCAGCGCTCATAGCCTCAACGATCCGTTGATTTGGTGCGGTCCTTGAAAAGATGGAATTACTGTCTGCCTGATCGGAAGATGCGGTTTGTTCCAAGCGCCACGAGGTCCCTCTTCCTCCGGTGCCTTTTTTGGGATGCAACCACAGGCGCAAGTGCGATCAAGACCGGGGCTCTTCTCATCTAGAACTTCTGAGCACGTGAATGGTTGGGTTTCTGGGCTGGCCCGCAAACGGCTCTCGGTCGCGGCAAAAGGAAGCAAACGTGACCCCATGGCTTTAATTGCATACGCCGTTCCGATGAATGAATCGCAGCGAGGCAGAGTTGACGCAGAAGCGCAATCCCGCTCGTTCCTCGAGACCACTCGTAAACGGCGCGGCGAATGCACAGTACATGGCGCGCTTGCGATGTCTCTCAAGTCCATGCTTGGGCTGCCTTCGCCATCTGCAGGTCGAGGTGGACGACACTTGCTCTTGCTCATTAGGGATTACGGTACGACCGCGCATGCGGGTTGCCCAGCTATCTCTTCGAACATTACGGTATCCGTTGGTATAGCCAGACTCACTAATGCGTGCGCGCTAGACGCGCGAAGGGCGGATGCGACAGCAGCTACTTGGTTTGCGACAGCGCGCGAGCGACTTCGGCCAGTAGCAGATCGCCTTCAAACGGCTTCGTCAGAAAGGCGACCGCGCCTTGGTCCATGGCCCGTGCGCGAATCTCGGCGTCAGGGTGCGCGGTGAGAACGATGATCGGAGTGGTGCGACCGTCGTCGGCCAGCCGGCGCTGGAGACTGAGTCCGTCCATGCCAGGTAGGTGAACGTCAAGGACGAGACAGCTGATGATCTGCAGGCACGTCGAGCTGAGCAACGCCTCGGCCGACGGGAACATGACGACACGGAATCCGGCCGTTCGGAAGAGCGCGTCGAGCGCGACGCAGATACCCTCATCGTCGTCGACGATCCCGATGACTTCAGCCTCGGTTTTCACAACAGTAACGTACAGCCGATGGGGGCGGCTGCCGATCTATACGATGGTATAGCTTGATCACTGCACCCCGACGCGGGAGATTGTCTTCACGGCAGTCTCAAGCTGAGACATCAAAAGCCGGGCTGAGCGTCGCTTGACTTGCCTCCTGCGCCTGAGTCAACGAGAATCGCGGCCCACAGCCAACCGATTTGTGCGGTCGGCGTTTGCGGCGCAGACCCTGCAATGCGACGGCCATGGGGATGGTGATTCGCAGTGGCAGTGTATTGGGCCCGCATCGCCTGGGGGATGGAGTTTATGCAGATGCAGGCGCGTTGTTTCTGGCCATCCTCGAACATTCGGCGCCGAGGACCTCACTGATGGGCGAAGACACCGCTATCGTATACGTCGTCGATGACGATGCAGGCATCCGCGATGCCACCCGGAGCCTGCTCGCATCCATCGGACTCGAGGTGCAGACCTTCGAGTCCGCCTCGGAATTTCTTGGCAGCAAGCGTCCCGACGTGCCGGCGTGTCTGGTGCTCGACGTACGTCTGCCGGGGCTGAGCGGCCTCGATCTTCAGCGTAAGCTGGGTCAGTCAGGGGCATCGATCCCCATCGTCTTCATCACAGCTTGTGGTGACATTCCGATGTCCGTCCAGGCGATGAAGGGTGGCGCGGTTGAGTTCCTCACGAAGCCGGTCCGGGATCAACAGCTGCTGGACGCGGTTCAGCAGGCGATAGCGCGCGACCGCGTGGAGGGGATGCGACGCGCGGAGGTGGCCGAGGTCCGGCAACGATATGAGTCGCTGACGCCACGAGAGAGAGAGGTGATGGCGCGCGTCGTGGCCGGTCGTCTCAACAAGCAGATCGCCTTCGAATTGGGTATGGCCGAGATCACGGTGAAGGTTCACCGTGCCCAGGTCATGCAGAAAATGCGGGTGGATACTCTGGCGGCGCTGGTTCAACTGGCGGAACGACTGCAGCCACTGATCGCGCCGACTCAGGTGCCCGACGCCAGCTAATGAGATGCCGTGTGCTCGTTGTCGCGCCGCCTGGGAATATTGCTGCGCCGCGCTTTCGAGCACACAGAGGGCAACGCGACTGATTGACTGACGCACGCCCAGCCTCTACGCTTCGAGCCCTGGGAGGCATGGATTTATGCCCATTGATCTGGGCTTCAAGGGCGTCGAACTCCAGCCGGGAGAGCACTTATGTGGTCTTTACGCCGGTGTTCAACAGCGGGACGAGATCCTCTTGCCGTTCCTTCGAGCAGGCCTCGAATCCGGCGACAAGTGCATTTGCATCATCGACGGTGAGGAGTCGAGCGCGATCGTCGCCGCGCTCGGACCGCTGGGTACTGAGAGTACCCCCGCCGGCGCCAAGCGCCTCGATGTGATGCGGTCGGCCGATGTGATTCTCCGATCGGGTAGGTTTAGCGCCGGGGAGACGATCGCCACCTGGAAGGCGGCCGTCTCGGAGGTCATGTATCTCGGTCAGTTCGGCTGCATCCGCGCGGTTCAGACGTGGTCGCAGCGAGACGTCGGGCCCGACACCAGTGAGCTCCTGCACCTCGAAGCTGGGATGCGGCATTATCTGCCATTGTATCCTCAGGTGATGCTATGTCTGTACGATGTCGAGCGCTTCGGCGCCGAGCTCATCAGCAGCGTGATCAAACTGCATCCGAGGGTGCTCGTCAGCGGCATGATCGTCGAAAATCCCTTCTACCTGACCCCGGACGAGATCTCCGTGACATCGGACGACCTCCTCGCCGCATCGCATTCCCATGCCAAAGAGAGTTCATCGAACTAAAGGAGATGATACCCAATGGCGTTGCGTCGTGACGATTGGCTCGACGTAGCTCGCAAGGTCGACTGGACGTATCGCTACGTCGACGAGCGAGAGGCGTTTCCCGAGAGCATGAGCGGAACGCCATGGCTCCCCCAGCAGGCGTGGAAGGACTGGAACGAGGTCTACCGCACGACCTACCGGGAGTACGTCAGGAATCAACGCGCCAAGGACGACGCCCTCATGGGCGCACGATCCGCTCTCAGCAAGGTCGGCATCCTTGAGCAGCTTGATCCTGGCTGGATACAGCTGGTGAAGTTCCATCAGGGCACGTTCGCGTTGGCCGAGTACGCAGCTGTGGTGGCCGAGCAAAGGATGGCCCGCTTCGGTCGCGACAGCGCGTGGCGTACGATGGCGACGCTGGGCGCGCTGGACGAGACCCGGCACGGCCAGATCCCCCTGTTGATGGGTCACGACATGCTGCCATTCGACGGCAACTTCGACTGGACCCACAAGGCGTATCACACCAACGAGTGGATCATCATTGCGGCTCGCCATCTTTTCGACGATATGTTCCTAGCGACGAACGCGGTGGACCTTGCCATTCAGCTCAACTTCGTGCTCGAGACCGGGTTCACGAACATTCAGTTCATGGCTATGGCGGCCATGGCCGACGGCGCTTCCCACCACCTCTTCGAGAAGGCCCTGGCGAGCATCCAGACCGACGAGGCGCGCCACGGGCAGATCGGCCACCCGGTGCTCAGGACGCTCATTGACAACGGGGCAAAAGAACACGCGCAGTACCTCGTCGACAAGATGTGGTGGCGCTGCTGGCGGCTCTTCCTTGCGTTGACGGGGTCGTCGATGGACTACCACGTACCGCTTTCTGCCCGGCGGCGGTCGTACAAGGAGTTCATGCAAGAATGGATCATCGAGCAGTTCACGAAGAACCTCGCCGAATTCTCCCTGGCGCGGCCATGGTTCTGGGATCTCTTCATCGAGGAGCTCGACTACGCGCAGCATAGCTTTCAGCTCGGTATCTACGCCTATCGAACGACCCTCTGGTTCGACGTCGCGATGCCCAACGCGGATGAGCGCCGCTGGTTGAGCGAGAAGTACCCGGACTGGAACAAGATTTATGGCCCGATCTGGGACACGCTCGAACGCCGGTGGCAGAACGAAGGTGAGGGCAGCACGCTCGCGTATACCCTGCCCCCGCTGTGCAATCTGTGTCAACTCCCCACACTCTTTATGAGGCCCGGCAAGAATACGGCC
Source organism: uncultured Gammaproteobacteria bacterium (assembly GCA_963818075.1). GTDB lineage: Bacteria > Pseudomonadota > Gammaproteobacteria > Steroidobacterales > Steroidobacteraceae > Bog-1198. The sequence continues at coordinate 264,278 of CAWFQX010000005.1, forward strand.
TGCACCCGCGAGATCGGCGGTCGCAAGTACGTGTTCTGCTCGGAACCATGTCGGTGGATCTTCGACCAGGAGCTCTCGCGCTTCGCCGGCCACACCTCGGTGGTCGACCGCATCGTGGCCGGTGTGACGCCCGGCAATCTGCCCGATCTTCTCCAGTGGATGGGCCTGCAGGCGCCCAACGAAACCGGCAAGGACCTTCGCCGCGGTCTCGACCGGTGGCGGCTTGAGCCGGTGCCGAAGGTTTGAAGATGTCGGCGGTCGTCTATCTCTTTGGTTTCATGAGCGACGATTTCATCGGGCGTTTCCTGGTCACGCCCTCCGATCAGACGGTCGAACGTCTGGCCGAACAACTGGTGTCGTGGGGATGGAATCCCGAAGCCCGCGGTCCGTACCGAGTGACGAACGAGGCCGGGATTGTCCTCGATCGCCAGCTCACGATTGCGCAGGCCGGGCTTTGCAGTGGTGATCTCTTCACCGTGGACCGAGGCTAACCGCCGATGGAGCGCTGGGTGGTTGCAGGCACACTCGATGAGCTCTGGGAAGGCGAGATGCGGCCGGTGATGCTCGACGGCCACAAGATCCTGCTGTGCAACGTCGAGGGCGCCGTAGCCGCGTACGACAACTCCTGCCCGCATCTGGGCAACCTGCTTTCTATGGGAACGCTCGAGGGGCACGTGCTCACTTGCGCTGCGCACGAGTGGTCGTTCGACGTTCGAACCGGAGGAGGTATCAATCCGTCCGGCGCGTGCTTGCACCGCTATCCGGTTCGACTCGAAGGTGACCGTGTCCTCGTCGATACGAACGCAGGTGACGAGTGAGCGCCGCGGCGAGGTCGCGACTGGGGGTCGGACCCGTGCTGCATGCGACGCCGTTCGCCACTGTCGTCGTGGCTGCCATCGAGGCCGAAAACAACGACGTCGTCGTCCACGACGAGGGAGCGTATTTGCGGGTGGAAGTGCCACGCGTCTGCCGGTTGTCCCGCTCGGCGCTCACGGCGGCCGCCGGACACGAGGTGCGCCTGCCGGGTGACCTCGAGGTGATCATGTCGTCTTTCTCGGGTTTGGTCCGGATGACGGAATCCGGCGCTGTATGGTGGCTCGCCACTGAGCCCGTTCCGGATCCGTTCGCCACGAACGCGGTGGGGCTGTGATGCACGGCGGTCGCCCACCTGGCCGGAAGACGTACACCCGGATCGAGCCGGGCCGGCGGCGCGTTCCCTCCGAGTACGAGGTCGTAAGCACGAACCTGCACTATAACTATCCGCACCGGTTCGAGTTGCCCGCCGGAAACGCGATCGTCGACTGGTACGAGCGCCACCGCGAAGGGTCAGCGTTTTCGGCGCGCGACTGGGAGATGTTCGCCGATCCACGGCGGACGACATACCGGGACTACAACACGCTCCAGGACGCCAAGGAGAATGTGATCGACGGGCTCCTCGGGGAGATCGATGCAACCGGCTACGACGATGACCTCGTCGACGATTGGGTCGCGTTCCTCAATCGCTCGTATGCCCCATTGCGCTTTCCGACCCACGGCCTGCAGATGCTCGCCTCCTACATCGCACAGATGGCTCCCGCGTCCCGGATCACGAACTGCGCGTCATTCCAAGCCGGCGATGAGCTGCGCCGTCAGCAGCGCATCGCCTATCGCACGGCGCAGCTTGCGGAACATCGCGACGGCATCGACATCGGCGCCCATCGGCGCCTCTGGGAGGAGGCGGATGTCTTCCAACCGCTACGCGAGCTGATCGAACGGGCATTGGTGTGCTACGACTGGGGCGAGTCGTTCGTCGCGACGAATCTCGTAATAAAGCCCTGCGTTGATCGCCTGATCAACCAAGAGCTGGCGGGGACTACGGCCTCGGCCAATGGCGACTTCATGCTGCGCAACATCCATTTCTCGCTCGACGAGGACGCCCGTTGGCACCGCGACTGGTCGGCCACGCTCACGCGGATGGCCTTCCAGGACACCCCGACAAACCGCGACGTCATTGCCGAATGGATCGCCAAGTGGGAACCTCTCGCCGCTCGCGCGGTGCAGGCGTTGGCACAGGTGGCAGGTGAGGCTCCGAACCCCGTTGATCCAGCCGCCGTCAGCGCGCGCGTTCTTGAGTCCACCCGGAACGAGACCGCCGGCCTTCTCGGCTCCTAACGTCTTAATCCGCGCGATCCCTCGACGCCGACGGCATGTCAATCATGAACGTTGTTCCGTAATCGGAGTTCGGTGTCGCCCGCAGCTGTCCACCGTGCGCCTCGACGATTCGGCGGCTAATCGACAGTCCCAGGCCCATGCCGTCGGGCTTGGTGGTGAAGAAGGGCTCGAAGAGCCGGCTCTGCGCGAGTGAATCCAGCCCGATGCCAGAATCGCACACCATCAGCTGCACCTCACCGGTGCTCGGGGAGCTGGTTCGAATCCTGAGCTCGCGCGGGCGCTCGACGACCGGGTGAATTGCGTCGATGGCGTTGAGGATCAGGTTCAGCAGTACCTGCTGGAGTTGCACGCGGTCGCCGAACACCTCCGGAAGCGTGCTCGGACAGGTCGATGGTCAGAGAGATCTGCTGGCTCGCCACCTTGCTCTGCGCGAGCGCGAGCACCTCACGAACGACGTCGTTCAGTTGCAACCGCACCGCTCTGTGGCGTCGTCTTGCGCGACAGGGCGCGGGTCCGACTGATCACATCGCTCGCGCGACCGCTCTCCCGGATGATGCGTTCCAGAGCTGCCCGCGCTTCCACTAGGTTCGGTACCTCATGCATCAGCCAACGCCGGCATGCGTCGGCGTTCAAAGATCACGGCAGCCAGCGGCTGGGTGACCTCATGTGCGATCGATGCGGTCAGCTCACCCATGGTAGAGACGCGCGCAACGTGCGCGAGGTCCTCCTGCAGCTGCAAGAGCTGTGCGGTCCGCTCTGCGACACGCTGCTCTAGCTCCTGAGCCATCCGACGCTGCTGTGCCGCCAAATTGGACTCGTGCAGCGCGATCGTCACCTGATTCGCAGCCACACGTAGCAGAAGCATTTCGATGGCGGTCGGAATCTCCGCACGCTCCCATCCGACCACGAGTACGCCGGTGTCCACCTGAGTTCCCAACCGCATCGGCGCGATTGAGAGCTGACCGTCGCGGATCGGATTTCGAACGATCATCGGGCGTAGTGGCTCGTGGTCCCTGAGCCAGCACTCGAGTGTCTGTCCCAATGTGCTTGGGTCGATTCCGGACGGCCGCCGATCGCGAACCCGAAGCACCTCGATCTTACCGTCCGGTGTGTCGATGACACGGGCGTAGGCAAAGTCCAGCTTCAACATGCCAAGCAACGCCTCAAGCAGAATCGAAAGGATTCGTGAAGCTTCGTGGCCGGCCCAGATAGCGGGGAGTGCCTGTACGCTGATCAAATCGCTGATGCAACTTTGCAGGCGACGGATCTCGCCGGAGGCGTCCGCTCGTTGTTCACCCGGTGGCGAGGATCGAGTCTCCGTCATGTCGCTTCCGAGTTCCCGCAAGCGGGAACGTTCTGCCGACCTCGGCCATGAGTGGCATTGACCTCCTGATCCCGATAGACGCCTGTCGACATCAGGTGCTCCAGATCGTGAGCGCTTGCCGGAGACACGGCCGAGACAGTGTTGGGAGTGCCGGAAAGAAATGCAGCCATCCTCCCAGCTGCCGGTACATATCACGGTCTATTATGCCTCTCTTGAACCCCGGCCGCGCGCGAATACGGAAAGGCTTGCCAGTGCCCGGGATGCCCGCCTTGCAGGCATCGAAAATGACCAGATTTCCGACCGTCACTGCGATCTTGTCACCGTTCTGACCGGTGGCATATTTGGGGTCAGTCTTCGTATCCCCTGAATTCCGAAATCACGAGCGGCCCAATCAACTGGAGCGCCGAGCGAAATGCGCTACGGGCCGATCCGCGCCGACCGCGGTCGTCGCCGTGAAGAACTCTTACTCATCCCGGCGCATTGACGCTTTTGACCAACGCCGTCATTGCCTTCAACACGTGGAAACTCCAAGAGGTTCTCGATCGGCGCCGCAAAGCGGCCCGCCCCATACCCGCCGACGGGAACTGGTCGCGCGGAAATGGACGTTTCTGGAACGCCGGCAGCCTGGCCGACCTCGCACGACGGTTGACGTTGAACATCTCATCGTGCGGATTGCTATTGAGAATCCAGGCTGGGGCTACACCCGAATTCATGGAGCATTACGCAACCTCGAACTAAAGATTGGGCGCGGTACGATCCGGCGCATTCTAAAGGACCACCCGATCGAGCCGGCGCCGGTGCGCGGCCATCGCATTCGGTGGTCCTTATTTCTTCAAGGCGCATTGGAAAGCGATCGCGGCCAGCGACTTCTTTGCAGTCGAGGTATGGAGTTGGCGGGGCTTAATCACACACTATGTCCTCTTCGTGATCGATCTTGCCACTCGCAGAGTCGTCATTGGCGGAATCACGACGAACCCGAATGAGGCGTGGATGTTGCAAGTGGCGGAGAAGTCTCACGGACGGCGAAAACCGACGTGCTCCTCGGCAAGCGGCACTTGATCGTTGACCGCGATACCAAATATTCCACCGCATTCCGGACGTTTATCGCCCGCGAAGGGATAGAAGTGATTCGGCTACCGCCGCGGTCACCGAATTTGAAGGCGAACGCTTCATACTGCCTCCTGTCCTGACGGTTGAGTACGAATTAAAGTGGGCCGCTTCGAACGATACCGTCCGCCGCGACCGTTGGCGAGCACCGCACCGTTGAGTGGTGCGTAGAGGCACCGCTCCCGGTCCGAACCTCCGCAACGCTTTCGAGGCAGCACACCCGTTCGACCGAGCGCGTGAACCTGCGAGAGACTGACGCCGAGTTGTTGAGCCAATTCGTCACCGGTGAGAAAGCCCTGATCACGCAAACGATCAGCACAGCTTTTCAGCCCGTAGAGGCGACGCACGTAACTCACCCGCTTTGTCGTAAAAGAATCGCCTTTCCAATTTGTAAGGCCTAGTGCGTTGAGCTGTTGTGCGGCCTGATGATCGGAGCAGCGTTGCAGAAGTTCATCAAGTTTTTGTATCACCGTAGAGCGCGTCTTGCGAACCTCCGCCATCGGCATGGGCCGTGGGATGCTAAGGGAGACGGTTTGTCCGCCACGAAAGCGCACGTGGATCGCGATCTCGTTTTCCTTGAGCAGGGTAGCGTCCTCGATCAATAGCGCGAGCATCCGCTTGCGCTCGAGCGGCGCCGTGCGTGGATTATTCCAGACGCGCGGAAAGTCGCGGGCCAGTGCCAGGATACGCGCACGCGCCTCATCGTTCAGAAGCGCCTTGTCAGCGGCACGCCGCTGATCGTGTTCCTGTTGCAGTCCGTCGAGTCGACGAAGGTGCTCGTTCCAATCGGCCTCGAGCGTGTCGGCAACCAGGCGGTTATCGGGGTCCACCTTAAGATACCGTCGGCGTGCGAGCTCGGCCTCATAACGCGCGCGCTCAAGTTGCCGCAGGCGTAGTGTGTCGGCTTCTTCAATACGCGCGGCGATCTGCTCGTGGACGGCAAGCGCCACTTCGAGCGCGGCGGGCGCCACGGTCTTGAGCAACAGATCGCTCACTGCCACATCGATGTGCGAGCCGCGAATCGACTGACAGCAGGCGCCTGCGTGGCGAACAACTTGTTCCTGACACACGTAATACGGTGTCAGCGCCGCTGCGAGCTTCAGGTACCGTACACTCATCCGGCCCCCGCACCGTCCGCACAGCACGCGGCCCTGTAGCAGCGCCACGCCCTCGCGCGGCATACGTCCGCGCCCGTGAGAACTCCATGCCGGCGTATTTTGTTGCAGCGTCAACTCGTTGCGTTCGAACTCCGCCCATGTGATATAGCCCGGATGCGCGCTCTCGATGAGCACTTGCCACTCCTTGCGGGCGAGCCGCATAGGGTGGCATTTTCCTGAACCCACTTTCGCGTTATACGTCATGCGGTATCGGCCATAGACGAACGCGCCCGCATAGCGGGGATTATGCAGAATATTGATCGCGCGACTATGATCAAGCGTGCCCCACAACAGATCCCCCTTGCCGATGCCGCGCCGCGTGCGGCGCGGAAACTTCCAACCCTCGCGAGCAAAGCGCCGTACGACCGCACTGGCGGAGCGCACTTCGCGAAACGTATCGAAGAGCATCCGAACGGTATCCTGGATCTGGCGATCCGGGTCAAGCGCGACGCTCCCCAGTGCGTCGTACACCAGGCCGATGGGCAAAGGCATTTGCAACTCACCGCGCCGGGCTTTGTTGCGAATGCCGCCCTGCAAGCGCGCTCGCAAGACATGCAACTCCGCCTCGCTCATCGTGCCCTTCAAGCCCAATAGTAATCGGTCGTTGAAGTGCGCCGGATCATAAATGCCATCCTCGTCCAGGATCAGCGTGTGCGCGAGCGCAGCAAGCTCGATCAATCGATGCCAGTCGGCGTTGTTACGCGCCAGGCGCGACACCTCAAGGCCCAACACGATGCCGGCGTTGCCGAGGGCGACTTCGCTGACCAGGTGCTGAAAACCGTCGCGGTTGTGCGCCGAAACGCCGGAAACCCCCAGATCATTGTCGATCGTATGAATGCGCTCGATCGGCCAGCCCAGCGCTACCGCGCGCTCGCGCAAAGAATACTGGCGCTTGGTGCTCTCGGTGTTCTCAAATACCTGGCGCAATGAGGACTGGCGAACGTACAAGAATGCATCGCGGTGCAGATGATCGGCGCTGATTTTTTGGTGCACATCAAAAGACATGGCTCACCTCCGAGTGTGCCTGCAACACCATGTTGGCCACCAGGTGCAGGAACTCACGATCCTGAATAAACGGGGCCGGCGCCGCGGGGCGATGTGCTGTGGCATCTGCCGATACTTGGGAGGACAGCAGCAGAGTGGCTCCCCGTAATAAGCCGTGATGGACCACGGCGCAAAGTCCCTCGGGTCGGGCGCGCCCGGCAATCACCTCGGTTCGCAATGTCTCGTACACTTGAAGCGCTGAGGGCGACAGGGGCACTACCGCTGCGGGTGTCAGAGTTTTTTTTTTGCGCGCCAGGGCGCGTTCGATACTGCGCGGATGAATGGCAAGTCCGAGCTCCTCCTTGATCTCGTGCGCCAGCGCTCGAGCATGAATCGGCGCGCCTGTCTGCACCCGACTCTCGATATACCTCATCACTGCGGCAGTGAGCTTGTGAGCGCCTTTGGGGCCTCGTTGTCGAGGCAGTAAACCGTTCAGGCCCTCTTTGTTGAACGCGGCCTCCGCCTGATAGAATGTCGGTCGCGACAGTCCGAACATCGTGGCGGCCTCGGATTTTGCATCGCCCTCGATCCGTGCCTGACGCAACATCTCGTACTTGACTTGCAGCAGATCGCGAGCGTCGAAGAAATCGCCCGACAGGAAGTGCGCGGCACGAACACGCTCGGGATGGGCATTCAGGAGGCCCTGCGCCTTGAGGCGATTGGCTTTTGCGTCGCGTTGAGCCGCTTCCATCGGCTAGTTGTTTGTGATGTCTTATAAAATACGCGCTATGTTGACGACGTCAAGCAATACACAATCTGCATAG
>CAWFQX010000006.1:0-1530000 GCA_963818075.1 uncultured Gammaproteobacteria bacterium
CTCGCCTCGCGGCGAACACCTCCTATACCGACGCGAAATTCGCTAGCTTCCCGCGCGCGGTCGACGTCTTTAACCACTTCGTCGATGCCACCGGCAATGTCTTGCCCAATGCGCCGAAATGGCAATATTTATCTCCCAGCCGCGCCAAACTACGCTAACAACGGCTGGATGTTGACTGCCAGATGCGGATTACCGGTGGCGCGATACGATTTACTTCTATTTCACCAACCAGAACGCATCCACCGAGCGGGACGGACCGGGCGGAACTTTCAACGCGCGTCTTTTACTTAAGCCCAACGATACCTGGACTGTGGCCGCATTCGGTACCAACCTCACCAACGCTCGGATCGTCACCACCGACGTGATCACCTTCAGTTATCCCGAGGTGAGTTTGAATCAGCCGCGGTCATTCGGTGTATCCGCAGAGGCGCATTTTTGACCCGAGTGGGAGAGTTTAGGAGACATTGGCGCTCCCTCGCCGGGTGCACAATGGCCGCCTCGGTCGGCACAATTGGGCTCAACGCCTACACCAGCGGCGCTTTCGTGCCGGAGTTGGTTGCCAAAGTCGGCTACTCTCGGGAGCAGCTGTCGATTGCAACGCTGCTGTTGTCGGGGACGGTGGCGCTGGTGGCGCCGTTCGTCGGGCAGGCCGTGGATCAGTGGGGCGCTTTTCGCGTCATTGCCTTTGCCGTGATCGGCGAGGTGTTGGGTTTTTTCCTGCTCGGCACGGTGCCCGCGGATTTCGCCTGGTACGCGAGTGCTATGGTCTTACTCGCGCTGCTGAGCGCTGGCACTACCCCACCTAGCTTTTCCCGCATTGTCACCTCGCATTTCGATCGGCGCCGGGGCCTGGGCGTTCGGTATAATGATCAGCGGCTTGGGAGTGACGGCGATCAGCGCGCCCATGCTGCTGACCCAGGTGATCGCGCGACTGGGCTGGCGGGGCGGTTTCTGTCCTTATCCGCGTTGGTGTTGATTTTTGGAGCGATCGGCTTGTTGCTTATCCGCAGCGATTCTGCATCGGCGCGAGCCCACCCCGATGCCTGCGGTATCGCAGAGCGGGGATTGGAGCGCGTTGAAACGACCCCTGTACTGGTACATTCTTTTTTGTTTCGCCGGGCCCGCCTTGTTCGGCGCCGGATACCTGCTTCACTTGATCTCCATTCTTCAAGAACGCGGCTTTTCACCCGCGCAAGCGGCGCAGATACAGGCATTGGTGGGCATTGCCATCATCGCAGGACGATTGATGTCGGGTCTCGCCATGGATCGGCTCTTCGCACCCTACGTCGCCGCCGGCGCATTCATGATCACCGCGCTCGGCACGACGCTGCTGCTCTCCTCGCAAGCGCCGTTGCTTTGTCTGGCAGCAGTCGGCATCGGACTGACGATAGGCGCGGAGCTGGACCTCCTCGCCTTCACCCTATCGCGCTACTTCGGACTGGCCAGCTTCGGCCGCCTCTACGGGCTAGCCTACAGCGTGATGATTTTGGCGGGCGGGTGCAGTCCCGTGCTGATCGCGAGGCTGGCAAGAGCGGGAGATTACACCTCTGGCATTATCGTCTCAGCCGCCGGCATATTCGCGGCCGCGGTCTTGGTCGCCCGCCTGCCGAAATTTAAGGCCCCAAGATCATTGGCCGGCGCGGCCAGTCGGGATTCCATGTCGCCGCTGTCGAGTTAGCTAAAGAGCCGATACCATCTGGTCCATCGAACCGAAGATCAATTGGCCTGCTGGGTAGAACGCTTCGATCTTCAGTTGCTCGCCGAATTTGAGGTACGGCGTAAGCTCGCCTTCCGAGCTGAGCTTGTCGATCGCCCGTTTCTCGGCAATGCAGCCTGATCCCACGACCTTGTAGTTGGCGTTCGACACGGTGCCCGATCCGATACGGTGCCCGCGCACAGCTCACGTGTCCTTGCGGCGTGCGCGATGAGATCATGGAATCCAAAGGACATTTCAGCGCCGCTCGGTCGGCCGAAGAGCATGCCGTTGCGGTAAACGTTCACGGCGAGACAAACGCGACCCTTGTGCCATGCCTCACCCAGCTCATCGGGTGTAACCGCAAAGGCTGACATCGAACTTAGGGGCTTGGCTTGAATGAAACCGAAACCACTCTTCATTTCCGATGGACCAAATGCCCGCAGACTCCAATCGTTCAACATTACGACGAGCTTGATGTGGCCCATCGCCTCATCGGCTGAAACACCGAGCGGCACGCGATCTGTCAGCACCGCGAACTCCGCTTCAAAGTCGATCTCATCATCCATCGACCGAAAGGGCACGCTTCCATGCGGGGGATAAAATCGATCCGACAGACCCTGGTACATCAGCGGGGGAGCCAGCGTGGAACGGCGTTCGAATCCCCACGCCTCGGCAAGAATGTAGTTGTGTGCCAGAAATGCTGAGGCGTCCAAGAATTGAAAAGACCGCGGCATTGCCGCCCCCAAGGACGCAGGATCTACCGGCGTGGACCCAGAAGCTTCGCAGGCATTCAGAGCGGCATATTGTTTGACCAGTTCGGGCTGCACCGGACTCCAGTTATCGAGCGCGTACTGCAGCGTGGGAGCAGCCTCGGCCTCGACGCAGCTTGCTGAATCGCGCCCTACGATGAGCAATCTTCCGTCCGGGCTCGTTCCCATCTTCGATGCTAGCTTCATGGGCCGACTTGCTCCGCCCGCGACTCATCGAGGATTGCGACCGCGCGCGTCCAGCCGGCCGATGCACGGCGAATTTTCACGGGAAAACAGCAGACTGTGTATCCGAAAGCCGGAAGCGCCTCCAGATTGTGCAGCTTCTCTAGATGACAGTAGCCGATTTCTCGCCCCGCTTTGTGGCCCTCCCAAATGAGAGCGGCATTCCCCGACTCCGCATAGCGCTCCGCGGTATGGCTGAATGGCGCGTCCCAGCTCCAAGCATCAGTGCCGGTAAGTCGTACGCCGCGCTCCAGCAGATACATGGTGGCTTCCATGCCCATGCCGCAGCCGGCTTTGAGATAATCGTCGAGCCCGTACCGAACCCGGCTCGCGTGTTGACTAGCACAATATCCAAGGGCCGAAGCGTGTATCCGATTCTGCGCAGCTCGCGGTCGACGTCCTCCGCGGTAACCACATAACCATCCTCGAGGGCTCGGAAATCCAGTTTCACTCCAGGCCGAAAGCACCAATTCAACGGGACTTCGTCAATGGTGATCGCCCGCTCCCCTCGATTCATGGTCGAGGCAAAATGATAAGGCGCATCAAGGTGCGTTCCATTGTGCGTGATGAGTTGAATGCGTTCGATGGCCCACGCTTCCCCATCCGGCAAGTCCTCGTCACGCAGGCCGGGGAAAAACCCGCGAAGCTCGCCCAGCGACATGCGGTGGTCGATATAGTCGATCTTCGGCAGATAGCCGGGAGGATCCGACACCACGCCGTTCTCCAGCGGCACCGAAATATCGATGAATGTCTGTTCCACTTCGGTCCCCTTACGTTCCGCGCGTCACGTAGGTGTACAGCGGGTCCGACTCTCCGCGGCGTCCAAACAAGAATGGCTTGGCGGGATGCCTGTCCCAGAATTTTGCGGTCTCCGGCTCCACGCGGCTCCAATCGAATATCACGTCGCGATGCGTGATGGCCCAGCGGCCCTGGCGCCGGCCGAAGCGATCGAAATAGCGCCCGCCGATGACAGCGTCATTACCATCCGTCATCTGCACCCAGGCGATGTGGTAGCTCTCAACGAACGCGTTGTCATCATCCGTGAAGTCGACCAGGATGTTGGACAGCAAATGGAACATCCCTTTGATCGGCGATCCGGGGCGCGGACGAGTAAACGACACTTTGTCAATAAAGTCGGTGGCCAGTCCGTCGAACTCGCCATGCCGCTCGGTGGCGCCGGGGTGATAACAGGTGTGCGCAAGTTCCGCATCCGCGCGGTCCCCTGCGCGGGCGCGCCGATAGAGAATTTCCGAAATCGCCTGTTTGTCGAGCAGCTGTTGGATGGCATCCATATGGCTTTCCTTGAATCGCGTCCTGGGAGGTGAAAGCTCTGGAAGCCGCCCGCGCGCGGAGCGGCCAAACGCATAGTGGGGATCGTCGGGCGCGCGCTTACCCAGCAGTGCGGCAGGCACGACGTTTGGGCTCCAAGCCGGCGGCGTTGCCGCATCGATTCTCGACCAGTCGTACACAATGTCGCGATGCTGGATGAGCCAGCGCCCATCGATTTGCCGAAACGTGTCGAGATACCGCCCGCCGATGCGAAAATCGGTTGGACCCTTCTCATCGACGAAGGTCTCATGAGCCACGTGGTAGGTTTCAACAAAGATGTCCTCGCCTTGGAATCTAAACAGCGCATTGCCGAGGACATGCAGCTTGCTCAAGCAAAGAGGGCCCTCCTTCTGCTGCTTTTCCAGATTGGCGATAAAGTCATGCATCCGACCCCGGTAAGTGCCGTGGTTGTCCGTGGCATCCAGCGGATGGCACGCGCGCATCAGATCCGGATCGAAGCGATCGGCCGCCGACGCGCGAAGCGACAGAAGATCTAGGATCTCCCGCTTGATCGCATACTGCGCGATGTCGTCGATCACTGAACCGGCTCGCGTTGCACCATCGCCTCGATCACGCCCAACCGCTCAATTTCGCACCTCACGACATCGCCCGGCTGCAGCAGGCGCGGCGGCTTCATGCCAAAACCCGTGCCTGCCGGCGTGCCGGTCGCAATTACATCGCCCGCCTCCAGCGTGCATACGGTGGAAAGATATTCGACCTGCGCGTAGCAATCATCGATCATCTCGGCGGTTGATCCGGACTGGCGGACTTCGCCATTGACGCGGCATGTCAGGCTCAAGGAATGCGGGTCTCCGATCTCATCGGGAGTTACGAGCCACGGCCCTAAGGGACCGTGTGTGTCGAATGACTTCCCCAGCATGATAGTCGGACTTCGTCGCTGCCAATCGCGCGCGCTCACATCGTTGCAGACCGTGTAGCCCGCAATCACCGACGCGGCATACGCTCGCGGCACCCGCCGACAGCGTCGACCGATGATGATGGCAAGTTCCACTTCGTAGTCGAGTTGTGTCGACTCGGGCGGCATCCAGATCGGATCGTATGGCCCATTGATGCACGAGGGCATCTTCGCGAACCAGCGTTGCGACGTCGGTGGAACGTAGGCGGGATTGTTCGCCAGCACCTCGTCAATGTGGCTTTGATAGTTTGCCGCGATGGCCAGAAACTTTTGCGGGTGCTCGACGGGCGCGTGCAAGTGAATATCGGCAATCGGGATAACCCGGCCGGTGCCGGCCAGCTCGCGCGCGCGATCAATGGCCAACGCGCCGGCGTTGAGAAACGCCTCCATGGTCTGCGGCACGCCATGCCCCCCTAGATCGGCGATCCCGTCATCCTTGACGACGCCGATCGAACGTCGCCCTTGGTAGCTAAAGGTTACCAGCTTCACTGCGTTTTTTCTCGAAGGCGGGTTTCAAGCTCGCTGCGGAACGCCTCGGCCGGTTTGTAAGTGGGATTGGCGAGCACCTCGGATTCGGTGTGCTGGCGGATCTGCGCGTCGGATAGCGAAAAGTCGATGGGTTTACCGTAGGGCTGACTCACGTGCCAGGGCGTGTGCACGTAGCACTCGATGATGTTGTCTTCCGGATCCTTGAAGTACACAGTCCAGCTATTGCCATGATCGAGCGCCCACAATGTGCGAATGCGTGGATCGGCGCTGGCGCGTTCGTGCAGCCGACGTAACGAGGGAAAATCCTCCATGAGAAATGAAATTTGAGCGACCGTAGAATCGCAGTCCGGCTTTCGGCCTGACACCAGCAAGAGCTGGTGATGCTCATTCGGCGACATGGTCATGAATCGGATGGGATTGACGTCATCGCGGCGATCGGTGATTACGAATCCAAAAAACGAGGTGTAGAAATCCGACATCGCATCGATATCGATGACGTAGATCCCGACGTGGTTGAGCGAGAACGAGAGCGGCTTCATGTTCGGTTGACCTCTGCGCTGCTTACCTGCGATAAGACTAGATTGCCAAGTAGCGCCGTGAGCTGCTCGTAAAGATTCTCCCGGTCGCAAGGCATTGAGTACACGTAACGATCCGGTCGGACGATGGCGCAGTACGCCTCGCGCTGCTCGAGCCAACGCGACACATCACCAGATGCGTCGCGTACCGGGCTGCCCAAGTCATCGGCGGCGCCCACGCGAAGGGTCTGACCCGCTATTTTTTGCCAACCGGCAGCCAGCTCGTCCGGAAGCCTCTCCACTTCCTCGCATCGGGTCAGTAGCGTGAAGCGGCCTGCAAGCAAGTCGTCCAGTCTGCGGCCATCGTCGGTCTCGACGGCCAACTCGGGGAGCCTTATGCCGCCGGATTTAGGATCGATTATTCCCGCGCGGATGGGCGGAACCACATCCGTCATTGCCACCGGTGCATCCCGCCTTTCATGCTCGATGCGCCGAAACTCCCGATCGCGGGCCACAGCCGCTTCGGGATCGAGAATGCAGACTTGCGCGCCCGCGGTGACGGAGGCGGCCACTATTTCCCGCACGTGCGGCTCACGTTCCAGTTGGTAGCTGTCGAGCAGCTTCGCCGGCGAAACATCGTTCAAGACTAGGCCCAGCTTCCAGATCAATTGCGCTGCATCACGAATGCCGTGACACATGCCCTGCCCGTAAAAGGGCGGCGTTTGGTGCGCAGCATCGCCCACCAGGAAGACATTGTTGATGCGCCAGCGTTGCGCAATCAGCGCTCTGAATCGATACACTGCCGAGCGCACGATTTCCACGTCTTGCGGATCGATCCACTGTGAGAGTTGCTGCTTGAGCCAGTCACTGCCGACGACATCCTCGTCCTGCTCGCCCGGAAGGAGCATGTATTCCCAACGGCGATGCCGGCCAACCCCGGGAATAAGCGTGCTTGGACGCGCCGGATCGCACACCATCAGAGAATACTCGCCGCGTTGCACTTCCTCTGGAATCGCGTGCGTGCTCGGCCATCGCATGGGTCCGTTCACGAATGTGTCGACGACCAGCCAGCGCTCTTCGAAGCCGATGTCGTCAAGCGGTATTTGCAGGCTCTTGCGCACCGTGCTGCTGGCGCCATCGCAAGCTAGTACGAAGCGCGCGAGAATCTCTGAGGCTTGCGCGGACTCGTCACGTATGATTTTGAGCGCGCTCAAGCCGCCGGCGTCACGCACACTCGCCACCTCGTGCTTGAGCGACACGGTCACATTGTTGAATCTGTTCAAGCCGTCGCGGAGAATGGACTCGAGCTCTGGTTGATAAAAGAGGTTGCTGGGATGCCACGCTTGCGCATGAGCCGGTGGGTGCGCCCGGAAGGTTCGGATGGGCTGCCGATCCGCACCCAGATAAATGGAGCCGCCGAGCGCGCGTGAGGCCTTGGCAATTCGCTCCGACAGCCCGATAGAGGCGAAGATCCGCATAATCTCGGCATCGAAAACGATGGCTCTGGGCTTAAGGTAAGCGTGATCCGTTCGCTCTACCACCAAGGTCTTAAGGCCTAGAGACCCGGCGAGATTGGCGGCAACCGCCCCCACCGGACCCAGCCCTACAATCACCACATCGAAATCGGACTGTTCTGCAAGCATAACCGCGTTAGTTTGTCGAAGACGCGCGTAATGATTGTCCGGAAGTGGCGGCAACGACCAATGGTATTGCAGCCGGTACCGATAGCCTCTGGTTATCGAGGAGGCCGGGGCGTTATTTCGGCGAAATGTATCCCGGCGACTCGGCGCAACACTCCCGCATCAACTCGATGACCGTACGAGCGCCGGGCAGCAGCGTCGAGTTTTGCCGATACGCAATACCGACGGCCTCGTCCGGAAACGGAAAATTGGTTCGCAAGGCTTCGAGGCCGAGGGCCTTCTCGCCATTGGTCATCAGCGTGGACGGCACCACCGTTACCATGTCGGTTTGGCGAATCAATGCGTCGAAGAATATCGCCGTACTTACGTTGATCGCCGGCACGGGGGGCGGCACCCCGGCGTCCATAAAGGTCTGATTGATAATGAGCCGATGCGCCTGCGGAAATTGCGGCATCATCCAGGGATACCCGGCCAACTCCTGGACTGAAATGTTCTCGCGCCCGGTCAGGGGATGGCCCTCCCGCGCAACCAATACCGGGCGCGTCAAGAGAAGCGGGTCGAAGGTTATGCCTACCTGTGAGTTATCCAAAGGCATCAGCAACAGCGCGACGTCGAGTTCGCCTTCCAGGAGCGCTGGGGCGAGCTCTGTTGAGAATGCCACCCGCAAGATCAGCCTGAGCCCGGGATAGCGACTCAGTATCAGGCGGCCGACATTCGCCATGGTGCCGCACATGGTTGGAATGACGCCGACAACCACCGTTCCGCGTGTTACGCCGCGCATCGCATCGATCTCAAACACCGCACGCCGCATTTCGGCATCGATCATCTTGGCGTATCGAAATAGCGTGTCGCCAAAAGGCGTTGGCACGACTCCCCGAGGCTCGCGGTCGAGCAGCATAACGCCAAGCTCCGCCTCCAAGCTGCGTATGGCTTTGCTGAGAGCCGGTTGCGAGACGCTCACGGCCTCAGCAGCCGCGTGCATGGTCTTGTGTTCCACGCAGGCGATGAAATAGCGCAATAGTCTTAAATCCACTGTCGCCTCGATGTGTTGCGTGCGCTCACATAACCGGGGGATTTGTTCTGATCCAACGATTCAGTGCTTAGCGTTTTAAGGAGAGCCTATTATGGGCCCGAACTCAGTCTGACCGCATCCGAATCGTTCCGGAGAGTGGCGACCTGCGCTGTCGATGGACTGCCAAATACTATGCAATGCGGTCCTACCGTCTATGAACAATACGCCTAAGGGTATCTTCCGAGGTAAACACCTGTCTATCCACAAGCGTGCCGATCAACGTCGCAGTAAAAGCCGGGTGTCGGAACCGATGTGCCATCGGTCATCTACTGTCACAGACTCTGGATGGCCCAGAGCGCGACTGCCAAGGGCTGAAGAGGCTGCGATGTTCGCGCTGCGACGAGCGCGGGTGTACGGTAACCGAGCGAGCTACCAAGCGCGATGGTTGTATTCGTGTCCTGATAACGCCCGCATTATCGCGCGACCAGAGAATTCGTCATCTCCGTCGAAACCCGCATCGCGGGCCGTACATTCGATGTGTTACTTCTACTGCACGGCCACCTCGGCGTTGGCCCGGGCATCTGCGCGCTCATCTTTTGTATTGAAGGTTTGTATATCAACGACTGAGAGGAGTTTTTCCACATCCCGATCCGAAAGCTTGTTTCCCTCGATACGCGTGGACGAACCAAACTGACGATGTTGGCCGCGATGATCGGTACTCTTTGCGCGCATGCCTCACGAAGCGCCTCGATCCTCCGCAAATCGACCGCTAGATCCGTCCAATGTCGGTCAGGGTGCTTGCGAAGGACCGAGGGGACTCTTCTCTCTACACCATCCATGGATTAATGACATCAACGCCGCAGTCCTCAAAGTCCTTCACGTTGCGCGTAGCAAGGCTTGCTCCACGCGAACGAGCCATTGCGACAATCATGGCATCGAATTGGCTGATGGGTTTACCTGCCGTTCGCCGCGAGGCGGCGATTTCCGCGTACATGTCTGCAGCATCGCTGTCGAAACTCAGCACTTGATCGGCGAAATCCGCATCAAAAATTTTCTTCGCTGCATCCCACAATCCTCGCCGACGCTTGCCGTCGGCGAGCAATCGAATGCCGTAAAGAATTTCGCCCCGAGTTACGGTCGTAATAAATATGGACGCGCGCGGCCGATTCGTCAGCCAATCTAGGACGGAGGGTTCTGGGACGGGTCGCAGCGCCTCAGAAAGCACGTTGGTATCAAGAACGATCATGTATCCAAGTTCGCCGGTTCACGTATGGCCTCTCGAGGCGCTATTTCCAACTCCACGCCTCCCAAAGGCTCAATACGAGCGCGAATGCAGGCCACGAGAGATCCCTTCCGTGAACGTCCGGTTGACAGCGCCGTCCGCAGAATGTCGCGCGCTTCCTCCTCCATTGAGCGGCCATGGTGGGCTGCCTGCACGCGAAGTCGCGCCTTGAAGCGCTCATCGATGTCTCGGATTGTTATACTTGCCATATTCTCCACTCCATTAATCAATGATTGCATATTAATCATTGATTGCATAATATGCAACACGAGATGCTTGATTCTCGCCGACACCTGAATCAAGCAAACTGAATATTAACCTGATGTTTTTATTATCATTTAAGATTCACTGCGTTCGGGACGCAGGAGTCGCAGGTTCAAATCCTGTCACCCCGACCACACATTATTTAGACCAGTTCTCAACCTTGAGACCTTTGACGCGACTGAACTCATCGGTGTTGTTGGTCACGAGCGTGAGCTCGAGAGAACGGGCGTGCGCCGCGATGAAGAGATCGTTTGCGCCGATCATCGTTCCACACGCTTTGAGCGCCGCGCGGATCTGGGCATAGTGAAGGGCCGCATCTTCAGGAAAGTCCAATACCTCGACGTGCCGCAGATACTCATCGAGAGCAGCATGATCCTGTTGTCGCCGGGGAGACACTTCGACTCCAAACAGCAGCTCCGACTTTGTGATGACGGAGATGCAAACGGCGGCTATGGGCACTTTCTGAAGCTTTTTCAGAACCGCGTCGTGGGAACGCTTCATGATGTATGAAGAGATATCCGTATCGAGCATGTACTCGGCCATCAAACCTCGCGCTCCTGGACCGGCAGCTCATCGACCTCAACCATGAACTCCCTTGAGGCGACAGGCCCTGAGGCGAGATAGGCAGACCAATCCATCGGACGGGCGGAAAGAATGACATCGTCACCTTGCCTACGAATAAACACCTCAGGCGTATTGAACTGAAACTCCTTCGGCAGCCGGACCGCTTGGCTGCGGTTATTCATGAAAATCTTGGCTGTACGCTGCATGGATTATCTCCATAAGATTGGCATATACATAAGTATATGCCATCGTCAAATCGATTGCCAAACGCCAATCCGACGTCATCCGCCAGTCTGTGCTGATGGTGTTGTCGTGCAGCAGCGAAAATTGTAACTATATGTTTTTGTTATACTTTATAACTCACTACGTTCGGGACGTAGGAGTCGCAGGTTCAAATCCTGTCACTCCGACCATTGATTTTAAAGCAATTTTCTGAACGATGGCCTCGCTAGGTGTCAGTCAAATTGGCAGCTAGGTGTCAATTTAGGTGTCAGCTTCGCCGCAAAAAAACTGTTAGACATTGCGGCTGTCTCAGGACGCTCGCGGACAATACGGTAGTCGGAGTACGCTGCGATTGGTCAGATCCTAACCAAGGCCCTTCGACGCTTGCGCGACGCTCTGGCATGTGGCGGATCCTCGAGCTTGGAATTCCAGTACTCGACGTACTTCTCATACGCCCAGGCGGAAGTGAGGAAGAAAACGTGATCGGGGCAATGGTCCCTGCGGGACGGAATGGTTTGCAAGCTATCGCGCCTCGCTCGGGCAAGGCGGTGATGGCCATCGATCACGTTGTAGAGTCCCGGCGAGATTTCGGGGAGCAGGATCGGACGAGACAGATCCGCTGTACGAACGGTTTCTTCATCCAGATGCGAACCGCCAAAATTAGGAAACTCGTCGACCGGAACAAGCTCGATGGGGAATCGTTCTACGCAAGTGTCAATGAACGCCAGAAGTCGAGTGATGTTGAACTCGAAAATTCCATTCTGGTAGTGCTCATCGCCGGATTCGGCAGGACAAGGCTGAAAGTTATTGTCGCGTTTGAGCTTGGCCGGAAAGCCAGTCTCTGCGGACGGTGAATTGAGCATTATTCTCGGTCCCCAGGCTGCCAGACGAGAATCAGTTCGCCCGCGCATTGTTCGCACCAGGCTCCGTTGCGTTGGATCTCTTGATGGCCCTTCTCGTTGAAGAATGAGGTTACGCAGCCGCCGCAGTGGTACTCATAGCCACCGAGCGGGTCTTCGGGTGGTGGTTTGGGTCTCGGTTGGAAGCGCATATCTTTACAGAAGTAAAAAGCACGGTCTCAATTTTGCTACTTGACCCCTACGCCGAGGATGCCGCCCTCTGGCGCATTGCTCCCACGAAAGCTGCCGCTTGCTGGATTGCCCACTCGGCTCGATCGGGGCTCACTTCTTCGTCGGAGTAGTCGGCGACCAGCCGGATGTCGGCGACCTTGCTGAATGACTTGCCAAGTTCGACGGAAACGTGCCCGGTCTTCACCAGATGGAGGCTGAATGCGGAGATCAATCCGCTGTGCGTCTTGATCTCTTCCGATTCCGGCGGCTTCTGAGTCGCAATAAGCGCCGCACGAGCTGCATCGAACATAGCGTAGTAGGCCCGATTGCATGCCCCATTCACATCACCCGCGTCCAGCAGCAGTTTCGCCGATTCAACAGCTCGTTGCGCCCTTTCGAGTAGATCCTGAGCGCTCAAAGTGTGATGCCTTCTCGCTCGATGTTTTGCAGGAGGCGTGGATTGGAATGAGACTGCGGATGCTTCCATTCATCTTCCCAAATCGGCATCGGCTGGATGTGGACCTCGGTTTCTAGCAGCACTTCATACGCGACATCGACCATGTCGAGCTTTGTGTCTAGGAAATGCCCGCGAGGTCCACGCAGCACCACCGCGACATCCGCATCGCTATCCGACCGTTCCGTGCCGCGTGCCCGGCTTCCGAACAGGATGACTCTTTGCACCGAGTATTGGCTGGATATTCGGCGCGCGAACTCGCGCATCGCGCGCGCAATACGAGGATCAAGAGTTCTAGCGGAAGCAGGCATCAGAGTTCATCCAAGTGTAACGATATGGTACACCGGTGCGAGCTATCGGGCCGCGAAACCTCATTCTGATTGCGATGCCCGCGTCATCACAAGCCCGCCTCCTGGGCGACGTTGCTGTCTCTCGCGGATACGTGCGGATACGAGGGAGTGGCTGGCCGAGAATCGACGGAAATTCAGTGACGACTGGCGCCGGCGTAATTGCATCTCCGAATCCCACGTCGATCTGTAGACCCAAGATGGCGGTTCCGAGCTTCGCCGTCACCAGCACCCGAAAGCCGCCGTATTCCTGCGTATCGCGATTTTCGGTAACTCTCAAACTAGCTGCATCGAAAACTAGTCCGTCACCTTCGACGGGTCGCACGCAGATTGAAGCGAAAACTTCCCGAACCACCTCAGCCTCGTCCCGCGGAAACCCCTCCAAATCGAGGTCTTTCGTCGAACGGAAATTCGCACCTCCCCAAAGACGAAAAAGCATCGCGCCTTCGAGAACGAATCGCTCGCTATGGGTTGATACGGAAAGCCGATAAAGAAAGCGCTCAAGCCCGTACCAGATAAGTACGAGATTGGGATCCGTCTTGATGGCGGTTGAGTGATTCAACAGCCGCTGGCGGATGGACGCCGACGTAATTCTGGGTTTGTCCTTTGCCATGGTAAGGCAGCCCTTAAATAACTTCGAGATATGGACGAATGACTGTGGTCACGCGGCATACCTTCCCCGCCGCCCAAAGCTCTTCCCTGGTGCAACGCTTCGCGCGCAGCGCCTCACGAAGCGCCTCGATAGCTACATCAAGACCAATCTTGTTTCGAAATTTGAAACAATCGGCCATTGTCTTCGCTGGAGAATAGATGCGTACTGGAACACCATCGAGCCGATGACGCTCAACGCCAAATGTAAAAGCCGAACCAGAGACCACGGTCACACGAACCGGTGGGTAGTCGAGCCGAGGCCGTGCGGCTCCCTGTGCTACGGCGATCCAGACTTCATGAGGGGCCTGGGTGCCGATGCCATGAAATCGAAGGGCTGAAAGTAGACAGATTACCGAATGCGGAACCGCAGCCGCGACAAGTGCAAGTCCGAGATTCTCGGAGTGCTCGGCCTCTGGCAGCATGTACCGCCCACGGCCAACGCGGATGAGCTGTCCTTTGCCCACGAGGCGGCTTATCTCCTGTGGATGGATTCGCAGTCGTGCAAAATCCCGAGGTTGCAGAATCGCCTTGGAGCGAGCAGATGCGGCGAGCTGCCTACGTTGTCGAAGATTGGATTCCATGTGACAAATTATACATACTTATTTGTAACCATGTATATTTAATCACAACGACCTGTCAAAATTCCGCTCACCCGGAAGCAATACGCCAGACGCTGCTGCCCATGGAGTAAATAATTGACGGGGTAATCCGCGTCATTCGACGATACGTCAAGAAGTCGCGAGTGAACGAATCGAGTGGTCGGATCAGCCACGGGCCCCTGCGCTTCTCCGAAGACCGCTCTCAGTGCAGCGAGAACAGACGCCGGATATTGGCCGCGACGCGATCCGCCAGTCCGTCTTCGTGCTGCTCCTTGTTGCCGTTGTAGTCGAGTACCGTGCGACGCGCGAGCCGACGGCTCGCGAGGTTTTCGCTCAACTCCTCGGCCAGGTTGGGGCGAGCTTTGAGGATCGGGGAGAGCGCGTCCTTGGATATCTCGTAAATCACGACCCGGGTGAGCGCGGTGAGTTCGCCATTCACCGGCTCACCGGTGAGCAGTCCGACCTCACCGAAATAATCTCCCGGCGCCAATCGGGTGACCTCGATCTTGTGGCCATTTTCCTCCGCTGACCCAACTAGAACGCCGTAACTCACGATGCATAAGGCTTGCAAGATCGTACCTTTCCTAACAATCACCTCGCCTGCCTTGTAATCCTTTCGCTGCATCTTCGACGCCAGCGCGGCCTTTTCCTCCGCAGTCAAGGTCGAGAACAGTGAGATTCCCGCCAACAGGCGTTCAGGAATCCCGGACTTCTCTTTCTTCTCCGGCGGGGTTTTTCCTGGTGCGCCGCTGAGGCGTGGCGAAAATTTGGTTCCCGCCGCCGCCGCCGCACGAAAGACCCGGTCGAAAAGCTCATTTTGCGCCTGGTCGACCGCGCCCACATCCGCCACCGAGTAGGACAGCTCGAAATCGATCATCTCTGCACTCAGGTCCTTTATGGTGACGGTCGGCTCGGGCGTTCGAAGGATATGCGTGCTACCGAGGAGCACTTCCTTCAACAAATTGCAGCCGGCGGCTGGTGTCAGCGAGGGCTCCAACCTGACGCGGATGCTCGCGCCGTGGATTTTGGTTGGCGTGCTGCAATTGACCACCTTGGATTTCGCGATGACGCTGTTCGGAACGATCGCCACATCCTGGTTTCCTGTCAGGATATGCGTCGCACGCCAATTGGTTTCGATGACGGTACCCTGGACGGAGTCGTCCAGAATGATCCAGTCGCCAACGCGATAAGGGCGCTCGATGTTGAGAACGATGCCGGAAAAAACGTCTCCGAGCGAGCTTTGCAGCGCCAGACCGATAATGATCGCCAAAGCGCCGGAGGTAGCCAGCAGACCCTTCACCGGGAGATCGAAAACATCGGCGACGATTGCGAAAGCTGCCGCGAGGTAGATTAGAGCGGCCAACAGGTCCTGAACCAGTTTCGATTCACGCGGCTGTCGACCCAGCACGACGAACGCACGCAAGAAACCGACCGCGAGCCACGCCGCCCCCAACCACCAGATGACTTCGAGCGTGCCCAGAAAGAAACGCTTGGGTTCGGTTCCAATCGCCACACCGGGGCGATAGGGAACAGCGCCGCCCGCCAGCAGCAGGCCGGTGAGGATGACAAACGCCAGAAGCTGGATGAGAAAATGCGCCAGGGCACTGCGTCCCCGCCAATAGTGGGCGCCGAAAATGCCGGCGACGGTCACGACTCCCGCCAGAAAGAGCGGGTCCGTCGCCGTCGCCAGGATAGAAGAGAATGAAATGGACATAGTGCAGAATAAGATCATTCCGTCCGGCCGCGCCGTAAACCGATTTCGGCGGGGCTGAACAGGTTTCGAATGTCCGACCGCCCTCCAGACTATACTTCTCGCACCGCTACGGACCCCATCCGCGGCGCCCGCAGGCATGAATTCCAGCGCGACTCGCCGCGGTTGCGGTATAGCATCAGATACTCCAAGCGCGTCAGCAGTACAAGAGCGGCGTGCATGATGAAGCCGGTCCCCAATTCAATGAACCTCGATCGCCAACGGCTCTGACTAAGGTTCGCTCATATCCGATCGGTGAAAGTTCGGTGAAGGGCGAGGTTCAAATCCTGTCACCCCGACCACACATTATTTAGACCAGTTCTCAACCTTGAGACCTTTGACGCGACTGAACTCATCGGTGTTGTTGGTCACGAGCGTGAGCTCGAGAGAACGGGCGTGCGCCGCGATGAAGAGATCGTTTGCGCCGATCATCGTTCCACACGCTTTGAGCGCCGCGCGGATCTGGGCATAGTGAAGGGCCGCATCTTCAGGAAAGTCCAATACCTCGACGTGCCGCAGATACTCATCGAGAGCAGCATGATCCTGTTGTCGCCGGGGAGACACTTCGACTCCAAACAGCAGCTCCGACTTTGTGATGACGGAGATGCAAACGGCGGCTATGGGCACTTTCTGAAGCTTTTTCAGAACCGCGTCGTGGGAACGCTTCATGATGTATGAAGAGATATCCGTATCGAGCATGTACTCGGCCATCAAACCTCGCGCTCCTGGACCGGCAGCTCATCGACCTCAACCATGAACTCCCTTGAGGCGACAGGCCCTGAGGCGAGATAGGCAGACCAATCCATCGGACGGGCGGAAAGAATGACATCGTCACCTTGCCTACGAATAAACACCTCAGGCGTATTGAACTGAAACTCCTTCGGCAGCCGGACCGCTTGGCTGCGGTTATTCATGAAAATCTTGGCTGTACGCTGCATGGATTATCTCCATAAGATTGGCATATACATAAGTATATGCCATCGTCAAATCGATTGCCAAACGCCAATCCGACGTCATCCGCCAGTCTGTGCTGATGGTGTTGTCGTGCAGCAGCGAAAATTGTAACTATATGTTTTTGTTATACTTTATAACTCACTACGTTCGGGACGTAGGAGTCGCAGGTTCAAATCCTGTCACCCCGACCATTGATTTTGATATGTTTTTTCCGCGCGTCTTCGTCGGGTCCCGCGTTTCGTTGAATCTCAGCAGCGTTTCATCGGCGCCGCCGGACAAAAACGGGGGACCAGACGTTCCGGCGCCCGGGTAGCTCGGCGCGTCATCCTCGTCATCCATACCTGCATTCGAGATCAAGGACCGCGGGCTGGCAAGAAAGCAATCCGGAGGCTTGACAGGTTTGCTTATCCTCGTCATGCTGAGTTGGTCGACTGACTTATGAGCACACATGACTAGGACACATATCGACAAACGATCACGGCTGGTCAGTGCGGCAATGGACTTGGCGTACCAGAACGGGTTCGGCGCCACCTCGCTTGCCGACATTGCGCGCGAAGCCGAGGTTCCTCTGGGCAATGTCTATTACTACTTCAAGACCAAGGACGAGATGGGCGAGGCGATCGTCGAGCTGAGGCTAGCGCAGCTGTCCGCGCAGCGGCAGCGATGGAACGAAGCAGGATCGCCGAAAGATCGGCTTTGCGCCTGCGTCCAAGGCGTTTTCGAGAACAAGGATTTCTTGGCACAGCGCGGCTGCGCGGTCGGGACGTTTTGCTCCGAACTCCACAAGGCGGGCGGCTCGGTCGCCACCAGAGCGACCGAGATATTCGCTGAACACCTGGCCTGGATCGAGAGCCAGTTTCGGGCACTCGGGAAGGGGAAAGACTCCAACGGCCTTGCCGTGCACCTGCTTTCCGCCATGCAAGGCGTTTCGGTCCTGGCTCATTCCTTTCATGACCCCGATCTTGTGGCGATGGAGACCAAACGCCTCAAGAGTTGGATTCAAAGCTTGTGAGACACCAGGCGGGCTGAACCCGCAGGCCCACACGGTGAAGCCTGAAACGGGTCGAGCAAACTGCGCATCGCAATGAGTTAGTCCACTGACAACAACCCGGAGTGACGAGGTAATCGAATGAATGGCATTTGGGTTTCTGGCGATATTCCCCGCCTCGATGAGCGCAAGCCAACTTGCGGCACCCCTGCCGCGACACGCTTGGTGTCGTTGGGCTTGCCAGCAAGTCCGCATCATCCCTGGCCGGCTCAACTGGATCATGAACGCAGTCACTCCGGCCGCTATGGCGCGCCGGCCTCCGCGAAGTCGTCGTGTTCTACAGTCCATTCAACATGTGCTCAGTTGGACCAGTAACTCTGAATCCTCCGAACGTTCGATCCACCTTGATCCTGAGATCAGAAACGAGAATGGACTTTTTATGAAAATTGTCTTAGTTGGCGCAAACGGAAAGATCGGGGAACTGGTTCAAAAAGCATTGGCGGGTGCTGGCCATGAGATAGTCAAGGTCGGACGCAAATCGGGCGATTTCCGAGTCGAGATCGAGAACCGCGAAAGTGTCAGGAAGCTTTATCACGCCGTCGGCTCGTTTGATGCCGTGGCCATTGCAGCAGGTGAAGTCGCATTTGCTCCGCTTTCGGAACTCACCGCTGAAAAGTGGCAGTTCTCGCTGGGAAGCAAGCTCATGGGTCAGATTAATCTGGTTCAGGAGGCAATTACGTTCATCAACGAAAAGGGATCATTCACTTTGGTTTCGGGCGTGCTTAATGAAGAACCGATCTTCGCCGGTGTCGCTGGTGCAACCGTCTCGGGCGCATTGGAAGGTTTTGTTCGGGCTACCGCAATCGAGCTTCCTAAGGGATTGCGCATCAATGTGGTGAATCCTACGATTCTAAAAGAATCCGAAGCGCATATGGGTTCGTTCTTTCCCGGCGTGATTCCGGTCGAAGGATGGAAAGTTGGACAAGCCTACAAACGCGCTATCTTGGGAGCGCAAACCGGCCGCGTTTACAAGATTGATTGAGCTCACCCCGCGTTTATGCGAAGACCGCCCGGCTAGATCATATAATTTTTTTGGGGTTTCATTATGCAACTCACGAGCAACACGATTCTGATCACCGGCGGCGCTAGCGGCATCGGTTACGAACTCACCCGACAACTCAGGGCACTTGGTAACACGATACTTATCACGGGCCGCGATCAAGCTAAGATGGACCGTGCGAAAGCAGCCTTTCCAAACATTCACACCTTTCGAAGCGACGTTTCCGATCCGCAAGCGATCGCCGCTCTTTACGAAAGGGTCACCAAACAATTTCCTGAGCTCAACATTTTGATCAACAACGCCGGCATCATGCGTGAGATCAATGTTCACGACAAAACTGGAAGCCTCGAAGACATCACTCGAGAAATTGAAATCAATTTGAGCGGGCCCATTCGCATGGTGAAACAATTCTTGCCGCATTTGAAAACAAAATCAGAGGCGGCAATCGTGAACGTTTCATCGGGATTGGCATTCGTTCCATTGCCAATTTCACCGGTCTATTGTGCCACCAAGGCCGGTCTGCATTCGTTCACCGAGTCACTTCGTGTGCAACTGAAAAGCACCAAAGTGAAGGTATTTGATCTAGCGCCGCCAGCGACACAAACCGAACTCTTGGGTGACTTTAATTTTGAAGACATGAAAGGCGTTTCTATCATGAAGGTGGACGACATGGTTAAAGTCGCCGTCAAAGGAATGCAAACCGATCGATTTGAAATTCGTCCAGGTCAGGCGAATCAGCTCAAAATCATGAGTCGCGTGGCGCCTGAATTTATTTTGAAACAAATGAGCCGATCGGTCGATCGCATGCTCAGAAGACACAATTAATTCAGCCCACGGCTACCCTGGTTGTAAACCGTCTACGAGTGCGGACCGCGCGGCTATTTGAAAGACAGTCATGATCAAGCGGATTGGCGAAAAATGGAGAGGCTTTTGGCGGATGGCGAACAACTTGGCGCTATCTATGGATGCCGATCCTTTGGAAGACATCAACCGAAGGATTAAACGGCTCGAAGCGGCCGTTTTTTAATCTGAGGTGGAACGCGAGCTCGTCGCGCCGAGTATCTCGGCCAACCAACGGACGTTGCCGGCGGCCCAACCGTGACGCCGGTTCACAGATACGCTCTTCGATTCGAGAACTACCGGAGTTCGCCGTGTTTGGGACGTAGGTGCAACCTTCGGTGCGCGACGCAGATACTTGAGCACGTCCTTCGGCTTCGCCGTTCCCGCGCGTTCACGCAGGAAGTCATCCGCGGCGCGCAAGGAGCCCACCTTTTCAGCGACCGCGGCCGCGATGAATTGGTTCAGCGATGCGCCCTCCGTAGCGGCCAATTCGGCGGCTGCCTTCTTCACCGACGTGGGAAGTTTCAATGGATAGGTGTTCTTGCTCATTTCCTCATCCTCTGGACCATAACGCTCGGTGTAACCACTTCTATCTCGAAGTCGCGCGCCGCTGGCAAAAAGTCGCGTACGTTGTGCGTGACAATGGCTGAAGCCCGACCATTCACCGCCGCCTCCAGTACTAACTCGTCAGAGTACATCACGTTTTATACGGTCGACCGGGAGGGTGGCGACAGCGAGCAGGCGGGGAGAATTCCGGGGCTGCGCGAGTATCGCGCTCGATTTCTGTCCGGACAACTGCAAAATATCGTTCGAGTCCAAGAAGATAGTGAGGATCGCGTCCGATACAGCCTGGCTTCGCTCCGATGGTTCGAGCCGCGCTCGTTTATGTTCGGCGATCCGGATGAAGCGTCTGACGCGGACAAGCCTGACATTGGGTTTGGAAAATAGGGGTCGCGGGCTGAAATCCTGTCAGCAGGCGGTCGAGTATGGCGATCGATACAGATTCCTGCTTCACGATCGCGATGGCCTATACGTGACTGAATCATTGCGGACCACAGGCATGCCTCGTGCCTACGACATCCCCAACCAAACGGACAGGGCGCGCCCGACGCGAATCATGAGGGTTTTGCCCAGGTGGCCCACCCGCTTGCCAATCTTTTCGCGTGGCAACGTCAGCACCTTATCGACCATAATCTGTGACACTCGATTGAGGCCATTTTGCCGACTCGGATCGAGAGTGATGCGAAACAGCGGTGCATCGATGATCGTACTCGTCAGTGGCACGACTGTAATACTACCGTGAATATCGTTGAAGACATCCGCCTGGATGATTAAGGCTGGTCGAGGTTTTCCGTAGTCGCCCGGCGCCGCTATCGTCACGATGTCGCCGCGCTTCAAGTCCAGCCTTCCACGGATCCCGCGGCAACGTTGAGCAAATCGTCCAACTGCGCCGATTGATTGGCCGCACTCGCTAGCCGCGATTGACGCCGGCATTCTTTGCGAAACTTCGGCGACTTGGTGTCCGGAACCCAAATGCTGATTTGCCGAAACCCCTGTTGCTTCATCTTCGCCCGATAAACCCGCACGCTTTCGTGAGCTGGGCTACGCTTGCTAGTCATATTGGTCACCCCGGTACCGTAGTAATAACTAGTAATATAACACAGTCATGAATAAAGGCGACGCGCGAACTCGATCATGGCCCCGAATTATCACAACCTTCGGGACGTAGGAGTCGCAGGTTCAAATCCTGTCACCCCGACCAATATTCTATTGGTCCATTCCTGGGACATAGTAGGTCAGTCGCTGCAGATCGTTCTCCTGAGCATGGCGATCGCATCAGACTAGCTTGCGGGCAATTTTTCGGTCCCATGTGCGCGAGACGATAGATCGATTGCCCTCCCATGCCTCGAAGGTTTCTGAGCAAAGGAAGTGTGTTGGTGTCGACTTGCACACGCTCCGAGCACGCAATTTTACGCTCCAGTCGCTGCGCTCGAAGAGGTTGATCGCCTCAGCCTCCCATTCAGCAGTATTGGGATCATCCTCACGAATCGATCGGCGCAAACGATAGGCCTCCTTGTAAAGTGTGGGGACCCCGTCTATTCGGTCGCCCTTCGGCTCGAGCGAGCCCTCGGTCAAACTGAAGGTCCGACTGCCTTGTTCACCGGAAATCAGCACTCCTTCAAGTGGATGCAGATAAGGCGCCGGTGGTGTACCGGGCACAGCATAGCGGTCGCGAAATACCCCGAACGGTAGAGTTTCCCCTTCTTTTGAGGGCCGCACTGGCAGCTCGACCGTCGAGACTCCCGTCGTTACGTGCAGGGTCACCGGTTCGGGCGAAGGCCACACCACGGGCCACCAGGTCTCGCTGAGCGCCACCCGGATGCGGCTGCCACGCGAGAATCGGTAGCAGGCAAAATGGCCTTTGAGCCGCACGTCATAGTTGCGCCCCGGCACGAGCGCAGTCGGTGCCTCGTCGCTGTCGCGATGGGTAAGATTAAGCAGGGCATAACTGATGAAATTCGAGTGTCCATCCGGCGTAATTTGGGTCAGCCGCACGCACAGCTTCGCGACCGGCTGGTCAGAGCGCAGCCGCACGTTGAAGATCGGTTCGCCCATGATGTCGAGGGGTTCCTCGAGCGGCGGCGAATCGAAATGCAGACAGCGCGCGTCATCGGTTGCTTGATTGCGCCACCAGGTCTGCGGATCGCCCGAGGTAGCCGCCCAACGATTGGCAAACCCGATCGTGAGGTCCGTGTGGTGCGCAAGCAGAGTCTCTGTTCCGGCTCGCTCTGCGAGACCATCGACGTTGAGGTGCCACACGCGTGCTTTGATCTCTTGACTCGGCCAGTCCGGCTCTGACACCCAGCTCCCGATTGTGTCACGCGGATAGCTGACACCCGCCGGTAGATCTTCGCGGAACGCCCATATCTTCGGCTCCTCCATAATTCCGTTTGCCTCGCCTAGCAGCCAGTGTCGCCACCAACGGGTCTCGATCGGCAGCCAATCGACGCCGGGACCTGGGGTGCCGTTGGCAGCAGCGGTCGGCGTGCCCCGATGGCTCGCGGGTTGCGGATAGCCCGGCCATTTGTGTGTCCAGGGACCGATGAGCGCCTTCTGCGGTACTTGCGGCGCGCTCTCCATCATCCGTGTCGCGGAAGGTAAATAAGGATCAAGCATGCCGGCGACGTTGTAAATCGCGCAACGAATCGTGGCGTAATCCTGGATCGAACCGTCGCGCCATTTGGCGTCGAGGACTTGGTGCTCGTTCCAGAGGATCGTCATCGGAACGCTGACGGCGAGCCGCTGCTTCCACATGGCACGCCAGTGATCCGCTCCAACGATTACCGGATCGGGAGGCGCGCGCATGATCACTTGCCATTCCATCGCCCAGACGAGCTGGTCATTAATGAGGCATCCGCCCTTAAAATGAATATCGTCGAGATAGCGCTGCTCAGTTCCGCACGTGGAGACGATCGCCTTCAGTGCGATGGGTGCCTTGGCGGCGGCCTGCAGCGCCGTGAAGGCGCCGTAGGAAATGCCGCGCATTCCGACATTACCGTTGCACCAGGGTTGATGCGCGATCCAATCAATCACAGCCAATGCGTCAGCCTGCTCCATGGACAAATACTCATCGACCATACTGCCGTCGGAGTCGCCGGTACCGCGAATATCCACTCGGACCAGCGCTATGCCCGACTTCGCGAGGAACGGCCCCGCCACGTCGTCGCGGTAGCGATAGCCGTCGCGCTTGCGGTAAGGGAGATACTCGAGCACGGCACCTCCCGGCGTAGTCTCCGCCGAGGCCGGCAGAAACAGCCGTGCGGCAAGGCGCGTGCCATCGGCCATCGGAATCCAGACATTCTCCATGATCCTCACCTGAGGATCATCGACCGCCACGAGCGAGGATAGATGCTGCTCCATGCCACGCGCCGGAACCGCCCACGATGGAACCGCCCAACCGAGCAGTGCAAGTACATTCCGCCTCGTTGTCATGGTGAACGTTCCTTGATACGCATCCTATAACCCTCGCTAACTACCGAGCCGGTTCAATCGCGACTGAATTGCTCAGCGATCAAACGCACAATATCATCGAGCCTATCTAGATTTCCCGCGCGCCGATCGCTTGCCGACACGGTTTGCGGATTTGGCCTTGCGAGGAGCCGCCGATTTCGCTTTCTTGGCCGTCGGTTTATGAGATGGCTCCGCGCCCACATCGCCGAAGTCGATCCCGAACACGTCGGCCAGTTTCGACGAGTCCAGAATCCGACCAGCGTCCGGCAGTTTTTGAACCAGTGTCCCGCCCTCCCCTGCCCGTGCGACCAATTCTTTGGCGTCGACCTTTCGCAAACCGAACAGAAGTTCCGGTTCCACATCGAGCCGCACGCCGATTCCGTAGAGTGTCGCAGCCACATGCTTGCACATCGCGGCCGAATCCGGACAGCTGCAGCTGAAAGCGATCTCCTTCGGTGACGGGAAGAGGCCGGTTCCCGGCCGTGTGATGCGCTCCATGACCGAAGTCGACAGTTGCCCCTGGAGCAGCTCGACCAAAGTGTCGATGGAGCGGGCGCAGTCGCGCGCAATCGCCTGCCAGTGTGCGACTGCCACTTCCCTGATACTGACAGTGATTCGGTACAGACTGGATCCCATCACCTGGGCGGTCACTTCGCCCGGACCGATCTTAAGATCGATCACCGAGCCGTTGCGCAGATAGGTGCGGCCGCGCGGTAGACGGTTCGAGTAGTCGCTATAGCGCTCCAGGTTCTGGCACCAAGCCTTACCCCAGAACGATTTCGCAATCGCGCCGCGGCTCGCCGCCACGGGCGAGAGCATCTGACCCTTTTTTTGCATTTTCGCGACCGTCCGGTCCTTCGTCCGTCGACGCGCCGCCGCGGGAACATACGGTTTCCAGCGAAAATACATCAGCCTTGCTCCGATGATCGATACACCTCAGACATTCGCCTGCGCCGAATGAATATCAAGCGCCACCAGATTCAGC
This sequence comes from uncultured Gammaproteobacteria bacterium, assembly GCA_963818075.1. Lineage (GTDB taxonomy): Bacteria > Pseudomonadota > Gammaproteobacteria > Steroidobacterales > Steroidobacteraceae > Bog-1198. The sequence continues at coordinate 24,631 of CAWFQX010000006.1, forward strand.
AACTCCTTGTCGCTGAGCTCGGTCAGCTGCAGCTCCGTGCCCCCTTCGAGCACGTCCTTGACGAGCGTCTGCTTCGACTCGATCAGCTGATCGATCTTATCCTCGACAGTGCCGCTGACAGACGAACTTGTGCACGAGAACATTGCGCGACTGCCCGATCCGGAATGCCCGATCGGTTGCCTGATTCTCGACAGCAGGATTCCACCAACGATCGAAATGCACCACATGCGAGGCGGCCGTGAGATTGAGGCCGGCGCCGCCCGCTTTCAGGGATAGAACGAAGAACGGAATCAGCTCGTCATCCTGGAAGCGCCGAACCAGCTCCTTGCGCTTCGATACCGGCGTGCCGCCATGCAGAATCAAGTCCTCCCGCCCGAACACGTGACCGAGAAACGCGGCAATCGGCTGGGTCGCCTCGCGGAACTGAGTGAACACCAGCATCTTCTCCTGCTTGGCGGCGATCACTTCGGCGAGCTCGCGCAGGCGCGCGAATTTCCCGCTCTCGGTTTCGGCCCACGCACCGTCGCCGAGCCACTGCGATGGATGATTGCAGATCTGCTTGAAGCGCATCAGGAACGACAGTACAACGCCTTTGCGCCCCATGCCCTCCGCCTATCGAGCGCCTCCGCGAGTTCCTCGACCGCCCTCTGGTAAAGCGCCGCTTGCGTGGCGCTCAAGTAACAGAACGCTTTCATCTCGGTCTTGTCGGGCAGATCGGCGATCACCGACTTGTCGGTCTTGAGGCGGCGCAAGATATAAGGGCGCACGAGCTCGCGCAGCGGTCGGTAGGTTTTCGCTTCAGCGAGGCGCCGCACGTAGCGCCCGAACGCCTGACCGGAGCCCAACAGACCGGGATGAGTGAAGTCGAAAATCGACCAAAGATCGCCAGACGATTCTCCACCGGTGTGCCGGTGAGCGCGATCCGAGTGTGGGCGATGAGTTTCTTGACGGCGCGCGTCTGCTTGGCGCCCGGATTCTTGATGGCCTGCGCCTCGTCGATGACCACGACCCGCCACTGCGGTGCTCGAAAGCCAATCGTAGCGCAGCAAGGCGCCGTAGCTCGTGATCACGAGATCAACCTCCGCGAGCGTCTCCGAGGTCATCGCCTTGAGATCCGCCGCGCTGGATGCCGAGGGATGGGCGATGAGGAATCTCAGCGTCGGTGCGAACCGTTCGATCTCGGCGGCCCAATTCGCGAGCAGCGAGGCGGGCGCCACCAGCAGGCTCGGGGCTCGCGTCGGCGTGGCCGTCCGCTGCACCGTCGATTCGTGCTTCAGAATCAAGAGCAGCGACAATACCTGGATGGTTTTGCCCAATCCCATGTCGTCCGCGAGACAGGCGCCAAGCCCGAGGCGGTGCAGCAGGTAGAGCCAACGGACACCGGCCTGTTGATAGGGCCGCAGTGTCGCCTGAAGCGCCGGACCCGGCTCGATGCGGGCGAGTCCGTCGGGGCTGCGCAGGCCCTTGAGAGTCTCTGCGAGCCACGGGCCCGGCACTCACGGTCGACCAGTCGGGATCCGACGGGTCGACCGACTCCTCCTCGTACCGCGACGCCGGCCACCAGCCGCATGGCATCGGCGAACGGCAGTCCGCCGTCGGCCGCTGCCGTTTCGATCTGGCGGAATCGGTCGAGGAGTTGCTTGAGCTTGTCCCGATCCACCTCGACCCAGCGTCCGCGCAAGAATTGCAGTCCGTCGGACCCTTTGAGCAGGGCGCGGATTTCGGCCGCCGTGAGTCGCTCCTCTCCGAGCGTCAGCTCCACCTGAAAATCCAGCAGCGCATCCTTGCCGAGAACCGACGGTACTCGTCCGCCGATGGTCGCCCGGACCTTGGGGCGAGGCGGTCGGCCCGAGCCCCACGCACTCGGCGCGCGCACCACGATCCCAGCAGCCTCGAGCTTGGGCACATCGGTCAGGAATTGAAATGCTTCGGCGGCGGACCATCTGAGCGGATGGTAGAGCTCCCCGGATTCCACCATGGCCTCGAGCCAAGCGCACTGCTCTCGCCCCTTCCTGCACCGGCTTTAGAAGCGAGAGCAGGCGCGCTTTGTTCTTCGCGCCGGCGTATTCGCGCAGCGCCTCGGCAAGCGGCAGATGCTGCGCGCGAGATTGAGCCGAGAGACGCGTCGTGTAGGTCGCAATGAACGCGAAGGGCGCTTCTTCATCGGAGCGGTTCTCGGCCAGATTGAAATGCACGCGGCCGACGAGGTGCCAGGCGGGATTTCGCCCTTTCAGGAACTCCTGCAGCGTTTGCTTCGCATCGGCGAGTTCGGCGCGGCAAGCCGTATCAATTTTTTCCCACAGCGCGGCGAGCACATCGGCGTTCAGATATTCCCCGCCCGGCATCGGCGGTGCGGCGTTCGCGAGTTCCGCCAGCATTTCCGCCGGCGGCGTTTCGATGGTGCTCACCGCAGCGGGGCCCGTGGCCCCGGTGGGTTGCGCGGACGTGCATAGCGTGGTGACGTAGCGGCCGGCAAAATCTCGCCAATATGCGAAATCTGCCGGCAGAGCCGTGCCGACCTCGCGAATCCCAAGCTCCAGCAGCCCGTGTCCAGCGCCGCGCTCAAACGCAGACTCCAGACGGTCTCGCAGATTGTCAGGCAAGATACGCGCCTCATCCGTCGGAGCGAGCATGAGGTGCCCCTGCGGGGTGAGCACGGGGATTCGATTCGAAGTCGTCATTTCTAATAGAAGCGATTCGCCCTAGTGTTGGGGCCGCACGCGCCGAGGCGCATTTTTGATGTCACACTCGATTTGCAGCTGATCGAGCCACTCTTCCGCAGAGAGCTGAGTATCGAGCGCTATGCATTGGCGTTTGACTGTCGCAAAGTCTCCAGGAGTCAAGAATTTCATGAGCGTGAGCTTCTGCTGCCACCGCTCTTTCGTGGCGGGCGCTATGGTGGCGATTGTCTCGGTAAGGCCCGCTTCGCGCAAGAACATAGACCAACGTTGTGCGACGTCGAGTTCGAGGAACTCCAATTTGAACGTAAAGCGGCGCAGCGCCGCGGCATCGAGGTCTCGAAACAAGTTGGTCGCCATGATCACGATACCATCGAAGCGCTCCATTTTCTGCAAAAGTTCATTGACCCGAGTCACCTCCCAACCAGCGCTCGCATGTTCACGGCTCTGCAAAAAGCTATCAGCCTCATCGAGGAACAAAGCCCCTTCTTCCGCTGCTGCTTCTTCGAACGCGGCGGCGATATTCTTCTCATTATCCCCTACCCACTTGCTCATCAAGTCCGAAGCAGTTTTGGCAATCAAGGGGATGGCGAGCTGCTGGCACAAGTGCTCGGTGAACTGGGACTTGCCCGTGCCTGGCGGCCCGTAGAGAAGCACCGAACCGCGCGGCCGCTTTTTCAAGCACTTCAAGATGTCTTTTGGTGTAAAGCGTCCGGCGGTGTTCAAGTAGTCGAGGGAATATTCGGTCACCGAGGGTTTGTGCTTTTCGGTCAGATCGCGCGACAATGCTTTTTGGCTGCGCCTGATCGCCTGCACTACCGCCGCATCGTGATCCGCCTTCGAAAGGTTTCTCGCGAGGCGCGCGGCCTTCACGGCGGATTCGAGCTGCGCGCTCGACACACCGTCGAGTTTCAGAATCTCGGCGGTGGCCGCCTTGGATAACTTCAATTTCTTCACCCGCAGTCGCACCAAACGCGCATGTGCTGCGCGATCCGCCTTCTTTAAGGGGGCGTGGAACACAAAGCGAGCAATCGTATCTTCCGGCAAACTCGCACTGTCCGAGGCGAGCCAAATGGCCGGAACTGGATTCGTCGCGAGCAAGTTTTCATCGAACGGAAGCGCATCCTCCGCGCTGATTTCCACCCCGAAGAGCGCCCGCAGCATCTGCGAGGGATGGGTCTGGAGCACATCAGCTGGACGCTCGATGATGAGAACCGCGGGATCCTTTTTGGCCGCGAGCAACGAAAAGGCGGCAAATGTCAGCGAGGGCAATACCGCCCGTTCCGAGCTATCGAAGCGGCGGACGCGGAACGCCTGGCGCCCTGATTTGCCAATGACATCTTGCAGCAACTGGCGTTTTTCGAGGGACGGCGCACCATACAACAGGAGGTTTACCCCTGGTTCGGCATCATTTTTCAATATCTCGGTAGCGAGAATGCGATCCTCCTCGAGGAGGCGGGCCGGGCGACCGGAGCCGATTTTGTTGTCGAACGGCTCGAGCAATGAATCAAACACTGACTCGCCACCCGCGATCAAGTCGATCCAAAATTCCGATACCCGCGCGATCTGGACTCGCCGGCCAGCGGCCATCAGCATCCCGCTCAAGCGCAGCGGCGAATTGGGGCGCATAGCCTTGCCGAGTTGCTCAGTATTCGTTTTGAACAGCGCAGTCCACAATATTCCGGCAGTCCAGCGGTTTTCGGCGAGATGCTCGAAAATGCCTGCGAGCTCTTGCGAGGCGGTAGTTAAGAAGGCGAACGCGAGGATGTCCTGTTCGAGAGCCGAGAGGCCGAGTATTCGCCCGAACTGATGCAGCCGCGCGGCAAACGGGGAGATGGCCTCGCGGGCGTGGTCGGAGATGTCATCCAGCGCTTCGAGCGTCTCCTGCTTTTCCGATGCGAGGACACGAAATACATGGGAATTGTCGGAGACCCAATCGTGGACCGCATAACCCTCGAGGAGGAGTTTCGCCTGCTCGGCACTCGCGCGCCCTGAAAAGGTGTGGTTCATTTGCGCGAGCAACTTCATCACCCGATCGAGCGAGAGCCTTTTCGAGCGCTCGGCCCTTTGGATCGTTTCGACAACATCCGGCCAGTCGAGCAGCCCGTTCGCGGCCGCGTACCATGCCGAGAAGGCGACCGCGTCGCGGCATAAGTTATCGGAGAGCTGCGGGTGCGCCGCAAGACGTAGAAGCCAGGAGGCGGCTTGCGGGATGGAAATCTGCAGTTTGGATGACATGAAACGAGCCTCCGTATTTGTTTGGGAGTACAGGTATATCGCGAGGTGCTTCCGACGCTCACGGCACTGTTCTCTTTTAGGGGGTCGGACGGGAGGGCTCACCCTCTTGCCCCGCGAACGTTGGATGTGGGGTATCTGCGGTGCCGACCCCAGGTGCGGCATATCGGACAATATATCATTTTCCTTCATACAATCCATTCCTTGCCAAGTTACGAAATATAAACTAGCATAGCCATTGTTCGGAAACCGCCAAACGGAGGAATCATGGAGCTGACCAGAGAGCAACTTGGCCAGCGGATTCGTGCTGCCCGCGAAAGCTGCGGGCTGACGCAAGAGCAACTCGCTGCGCCTGCCAGGTTAAGTCGTGTCGCCATTGGCCAAATCGAGGCCGGCGTTCGATCGCTATCTAGCCTGGAGCTGGACCGCATTGCCCACGCCGTCGGTCGCGACATCAAGTCGTTCTTCGCCGATGCCTTCGTGGAGCGAGACGCGCTATGGGCACTGTTTCGGTCAGATGCGGAATTGGCTCAGCAAGCTGAATTGCACAAAGCGCTCCAGGACAGCCTGGCCCTCGGCCGTGAAATGACTAACCTTGAGCGCATGCTCGGCATTGATCGCGCGCAGTTGCTGACGGCGACTTATGATCTTCCGATCCCGCTATCCAAATGGGATGCGATCCAACAAGGACAAAAGGTTGCCACGGAAGACCGGCAAAGACTTGGCCTTGGAACGGCTCCGGTCAGAGACCTTTGTGACCTACTCGAATCGCAAGGCGTTCGTGCGGCGGCGGTCGGTCTTCCGCCGAATATCTCCGGCCTGACTTCGATTGAAGGATCCATAGGTGTATTTGTCGTGGTCAACGCCGATCACCCCCCGGTTCGGCGACGATTCTCCTGGGCGCACGAGTATGCGCATGTCTTGGTGGACCGTAACCGATCAGGCGCAATCAGCCGCGCCGAGAATCGCACCGATCTACTCGAAGTCCGCGCAAACGCATTCGCGGCTGAGTTCTTGATGCCGGCAGACGGAACCCTGCAGTTCGTGCATGCGCTCGGTAAAGGTTCAGCGAGCCGATCCCAGGTATCAATCTTTGACGGTTCAGCTGCGGTACAAGTCGAGCAACGATCCACTCCGGGGAGCCAGGATATTCAGCTTTACGATGTCGCGCTGCTTGCCAGTCATTTCGGAGTCAGTCGTATCTCCGCGCTGTATCGATTGAAAAACCTCAGACTCATTGATGATCCGGAGTTCCAGCACCTCAAGAAGGAGGAAGACGCCGGAGTCGGACAGACCATCGCGGATTTTCTTTCTGCACCGGAGACTGGGGCTGATAAAACGGCTGGTGACGATTTCCGTCGTCGATTTCTTGGGCTTGCCCTTGAGGCGTATCGTCGGGAAGACATTACTCGCAGCAAGCTCGTCGAACTTGCCGCCATGGTAGAGACGCGACCGGACGACGTGAAGTTCGTTCTAAGTTCCGTGGGTCTAGATTGAGCCATCGAGTCGCGCGCGTGTTCAATGGCTCAAGAACCCACAATAATCGTCATCACCGACGCTAACATCGTCATCAATCTGTTTCACATTGGGCAACTCAGTCTTTTGGGCTCCCTTCCGCCATACCGCTTTCGAGTTCCGAGCGACGTGGTCGTTGAAATTCTAGATCGCGCGCAGCAAATTGCGGTGAGAAACTGTATTGAAGCGGGTCTATTGGAGGAAATCGTGGTGGATACGCTGGCTGCCCTTCCTCTCTTTGCAGAATTGCGCGGTACAATGGGCCGAGGAGAAGCGGCGTGTCTAGCCTTGACAGCAACCGGTGGGTTTCACATCGCCTCCGATGAGAAAAAGCGATTTAGACGGAAGGCGATCGAACTAATTGGTGAAGCCAGAATCCTCAGGACGGAGTTTCTGCTTCTCGAAGCGATTCGCCGAGACCGAATCACTATTCAAGACGCGGACTACTTCAAAGAAATATTGGCCGCGAACAACTACGCGCTGCCGTTCAACTCATTCGCTGACATCGTAAAGTAAACTGGCGCCGATGAGGCGTGCCGGAGGAAGTCAAATTACTTGACCGCAACCATCTGTTTTAGCCCGCGTTTACTTCAAATTCAACCGCGCGAATTCCGCGAAACCGAACAGATATGTGGCTTGCGCCACTCAACTTCGACCGCCTACGTTTGGCGCGGGAGCCCGCCAACGAGAGAAGCAACGCAATGCCGCCTACCGACTTGAATGTGCCTTTTCACGAAAAGGACGACGCGAAACGGCTAGGCGCGCGATGGGATGCAGTCCGAAAAACCTGGTTCTTGCCGGATGGCACAGACACCGCGCCTTTCGCAAAATGGCTGCCGCAACAGTTGGATATCAACGTTCGATGTACGTCGTATTTTATCGCGCAATCGGTACGCGCCTGCTGGCACTGCGCCCGCGATTCCCACGTGTTCAGCTTTCTTCTTCCGCGTGGACACCAAACGCGGCAAGACAGTGATGAGTCGGCCGAGTGGGCACTACAGGAATCTGAAGCCGTCGTTTACTACATCACTCACATCCCTGAGCGTGTACAGATGCAAATGCGATCCGTAACTGGCCACTATCGCAACGACTTCAGCAAGACGACCCAATCATTCTACTGGATGAATCACTGCGAACATTGTGGAATGAAGCAGGGTGATTTCGAACTGTTCGAAGAATTCGATACTCCGTTTTGTCCCATCAATCCGGAGGATGCCTCTCGAATCCTCTTGCGGTCGGTCAGCGAAGCTTTCGAATCGTCGGCGGCATCGATTACCTATGAACCCGGGTTCTTCGAACGGATGAGGATCTTGTCCTGATCAAGGCCGATACGTCAACGCAATCAATTGCGTGGCGCGGCCGGAGTTGAGCGACCCGATGAGGCATTGATTGGCTTCGCCAATAGATAGCGATCCCCCAACCATGCGACTGCTCTGGCGAGTGCTGAACTATAGTTTGCCGTGGGCAGCGATTCGAGCCTGTGATTTGCTTTGTCGGTCATGTGGGTTCTCCAGAAGAAGACTTCGAAAAAAGAATCAGCGCACCGCAAACCGCGCGATGTAGTCATCGTCCGCGGGACATCCAACCCTCTGCCCGGACGCGGATTCACCCTGATGTGCGCGATCGGCAACCGCGGCCTGAGAGGCGACCCACAGTCGACCGGTGTGCGCACACTCATAGCCGTATTGATATAAGGAGCGCATGGTCGAAGTACGGAAATCAAACGGAGCAAGGTTCGGGTAAGCTGTGGGGATCGCCGAGTATTGCAGACTCGCCCCGTGCAGTTGTGCGGTGGTTGCGGTCAGTTCCAGAGTGGTCCTCGTCATGTGGGTCAGACCGGCGGAAATGCTTCGCGACACGATCGTCCTGAAACGCAACTGGACTGATTTGGGTTGTTCGCTCAATCGTCCATCGACGATGACATACACCTCGGGCGGCGAGTGATCGGCAACCTGTCCGGACGCGTGCAGCAAGGCGGAAGGCACGAGGAAGGGCACAGTCGTGGTCCCATCGACATGAGCCTCGCTGTAGTCTCCGTCCTCCCCTTGAACACGGATGATCACCGGCGGAAACATGCCCGGGACGCTGGCCGATGCAACCAAGACATCCCGAAAGAGAGCTTTTGCGTTGGGACCGCCGTTCATGGCGATGGACCCCAGATCCCAGACAACGGTCTCTCCGGTATCAACGTTGGTGGTTGCCACCAACAAGAGACGCCCCGTGGCTGCCTCGTGCGCCACCGCTTGAATTAGTGCATCGCTCAAGTAGTGGTCGACCAGTTGCTCGAGCGGCCTGCCACGATACAGGCTGGAGTCGAAGATCATGCCGAGTCCGCGCGGCTGCAGGAGGTGCTCGGCACGTCCGCTCGTGTAAGAGTCGATGAGTTGCTGGTCCCATTCGGGACCCAGAAAGGCATAAGCAGCGAGGAAGGCGCCGGCGCTCACCCCCGTGACGACGGAAAACTTCGGGCGCGCTCCGGCGTGCGTAAGCCCCACCAGAGCGCCCGCGCCGAACGCCCCGTCGGCGCCGCCGCCCGAAAGAGCGAGAATGGCGACAGGTTCACCTGCTCGCAAATCTTGAGCTCGCCGCGCCACGCTGCCTATGGAGACATCCGCGAAGCGGTGATCGGCGCCCATCACCCGGATGCCACCCGGCGAGTCGGCCGCAACCTGCAGCGACGGCGATGGTGTCCTCATGACGATCGGAGTGCAGCCCTGAAGACCGCAAAGGCTGAGGACGCACATGAACAAGACGGCAGGTGTCGCTTTCATGTGCGCGGCGATGTCGACGGCCAATGCCGGTGAACCAACCCGGTCAGAGCGATGAGATAGCCGCCGGGCAACGTCAAGAGCGCTAGGTGAGGCGCCAATTCCTGTAGCGCCAGGCGGACGTGGCGAAACAAGAGCATGCGAAGGTTTTCCATCATTTTCCTCGTCACCTAACTACTGCCTGGGCGCTTTATGCCTAGGCAATGAAATACGCAAATAAAATCAGGCGTTCTGCAGCATGCGGAGCATGAATCCTTCGAGTTGCCGGGCCTCTGCGTGGCTAAAGCCACGCAGAAAGTTATTCAACACTCGGACTGAACAAGCACGGAGCTTTGGCAGCGCCGCCCGCCCCGCCTCGGACAACTCCAACTTCACACATCGTCGGTCATCCGGGCAGCGGCGCCGGTTGATCAGGCCTTTCGCTTCGAGCCGGTCGACCATCCGCGTCATCGCACCCGCGTCGTACGAGAGGTCCTTGCACAACTGTGCCGGCGAATCCACGCCCTGCTTGGCCAGCACACTGATAATGATGTACTGCGCCGCACTAATCTCGAGCGGCGCTAAGTCCGGGTCTTGGGCCAGCGCCTCGTCCAAGGCACTCATCTGCGCGGAGCGAACGCGATACATCAATTGCCCGACACAGCCGGCAGGCTGATAAGTCTCAACATCATAGATTTGGGTGTCTGGGCTCACGACTTCATACCTTAGGCACATATTACTGCCTAGGCAATATTTGTCAAGGCTGTGTTTTCGTGACCCATCCTAAATACGGCGAGTCCCTCGGCACACAATGCATGCACCTCCCGGCTAGGACAGCGGCACCGTGGTTGGGGCATCGAGCCATGTGGCGACCGCGGCGGCAAGGTCCCCATAGAAGGTCCGATACAGGCTCTCCCCGACATAGCCGATGTGCGGCGTTGCCAGCACGTTATCGAGATGCCTAAAGGGATGATTGGGCGGCAATGGTTCTCGATCGAAAACATCGAGCGCCGCTCCCGCAATTCTACGCGTCTGCAACGCTGCGATCAGAGACGCTTCGTCGACTATCGGGCCGCGCGATGTATTGATCAACCTGGAGGTGGGTCTCATGAGGGCGATCTCTCTCTCGCCCACCAGGCTTCTTGTTCGGTCACTCAAGATGACATGGATCGTCACAATGTCCGCCCGGCGGAACAGTTCATCCTTGCCGACCCGCGTCGTCCCAGCCGCTTCGGCGATTTCCGCGGTCAGATTCTGGCTCCACGCAATGACCTGCATGCCGAACGCGCGGCCAATCCGCGCGACCTGTCCTCCGATATTGCCCAGGCCCAGCACCCCCAGCACTCTGCCATTGAGTTCGCGGCCAATCGATGTCTGCCAACCGCCAGCGCGGACGGAGTTGTTCTCTTGGACAATATGGCGCTCGCTCGCAAGAATGAGCGCCCAGGTCATCTCGATCGTGGGTGTTGATCGATAGCCGGTGGCGGTAATGTGAATGCCCCGCTCTTCCGCCGCCGACACGTCGATCGAGGCGTTGCGCGGGCCGGTCGAGGCGATCAGCTTGAGCAGGGGAAGTCGCTCGATGACTTCGCGCGAGAGCGGCGTCCGTTCCCGCATGACGCAGACCACATCGAACGGCAGGAGCCTTTCGACCAGCGCATTCGGATCGGCCACATGATCGTTGAAAACTGTGATTTCAGCCCTCCGCGCGACCGGCGTCCAGTCCGCCATGCGCAGCGCGACATTCTGATAATCATCGAGGATTGCAATTTTCATGATTTTCCGTTGTCAGCCGTCGCGCCAGGCATCAGGCTTCCGCCGAAGCCCTCGCGTCGCGCAGCCGATGTGCCGCGCATTCGTCTCTGCGTTATGTACTCGTGCGGCGGTATTCCCACGCTGATCCTGAACGCCCTGAAAAAGTGACCCGTGCTCAGATTGATCAGACGCGGCAATTCCTTCGCCTCGATCCTTTCCGCCAGGTTAGCTTCTATATAGTCAATCGCACGGTGGACTTGCCACGCTGCAAGTCGACCCCGCCCTGCCGCTGCCCTTTCCGTGCCACGCCGCGCTTTACTGGCAATCGCCGGCGGCGTCGCGCCTGAAACGGCCTCGCACTGATGTAGGCATCTTGCCGGCTGGGCGTTGGCTCGGTCACACTTCCTCGGATACCTCCCCAGCGTCATTCGTGATCCGGTTCAGTAAACCCTCGTCCGACTTTCAATTGTGAGATGGCCGCTTCGAGACGCCTCACCTTGCAATGCATGTCTTCAAGAGGGTCGGTGTCCATGATCAGCAGCACGTTGCTGATCATTTCGACGAAGGCTTTCCACTTTTGGCCGATTAGCTCAATCATGACTCCGCTCCCCAGGCACCCCGCGTTTCTGGGCGACCAGTTCGCACGCTAAACCATCTTCCCGACGCAGGAGCAAAGCTCGCTCCATCACCACCGGAGGTTTATTCGAGACCACGCGGTTCCACTTTGGCAGGGACGCAATCTTTTGGATTGACGGAGACTATGTACGGACGTAGTCTACTGCCGTGAGCAGAATTTCCAATAGAGATAGGATACTGGCTAACGGCCTCCAGGTCGTGCTCGAGCGCGGCTATGTCGGTGCCAGCGTCCGTGACATCGTCGACGCGGCTGGTGTGCCGCAAGGCTCTTTCACCAATCATTTTGCTTCCAAAGAGGCCTTTTCCCTCGAGATTCTTGATCTCTATTTTGCGAATAGCCGCATCGTGATCGGTGAAACATTACGCAATGATGCTCTTCCTCCGCTCAAGAGGCTACGAGCCTTCATTGATGCGAATATCAACGCAATTAAGAAACATGACGCCAAAAATGGCTGTTTGGTCGGCAATTTCGCCGCTGAGGCGTCCGATCACAGTGAAATCATTCGCCGGCGTGTGTCGGAAATCTATACCGAAATGCGGGACGCGGTTGGTTATTGCTTAAAGGCTGCCGTGAAAGCGGGCGAGCTCCACAAGAATTTCAAAGTTAACGACCTGGCTGATTTTATCGTCACGGGACTACAAGGTGCGTGGCTGGTCTCCAAGGTCGAGCGCGATCTCGCTTTCGCGGAGAACTTCAAGAAAATATTGTTCTCAACGGTTCTGGCCTGAAGCAACGACTGCGATTCCGTCCCCGATCTCATCGACACGGTCCGGGTAGAAGGCGACGTACGCCTTGATCTGCGCCACGGCTTCAAATGGCGCCTCATAAGTCCACACGGCGTTGAGAGAACGATCCCCGCCAGCAGGAATGCTGAAGTAGGAAGCATCGCCTTTGTAGGGGCAATACGTCATGTGTTCACTACGCGTGAGCGCGGCCATGTTGACATCCTCACGGGGGATATACTGTACACGCGGATAGGAGGCCTCGCGAAGCGTCAACGCAGCGCGGGTGTCGGCGATCACCTCTCCGCCGACCGTGACAACGACGCGAGACAAGTTCGCTTCGATCGAAATCGGGTGGTCGGGGCTCGGAACCCTCATCGGTTTGTCAACCATCATCTGTGTGCTCCTCAATCGCTCCCAATCCAGCTGGTTGATATATAATACGGTCGTACATAGTACGTGTCAAACGGATTTCTCTGGGAGCGCTGTCCTTACACAACGCGTGTGATGCTCCGAGTACGCGTTGCTATGGAGTTGACAGGCGTCCATTATTTGAGCCGAGCCGTGGAGAGCGAAGGCATGACAATCCGAGTCGTTCGAGATCAGCAGGCGTCTATGCGGCATCGGATCCACATCGGCCGACATAGCCTTGCCACCGACCTCAGCATCGAGGAAGGTGGCGGCGGATCTGCTCCCAATCCCCATGACCTCTACGACGGAGCGCTGGGCGCGTGCACGGCATTGACTGTGCTTTGGTACGCGAAACGCAAGAATATCCCGGTAGAAGGACTCGAGGTCTCGGTGGAGCGCGATGCGAGTCAGGAGCGCGCAGGTGTTTACCGCCTGAGTGCGGTGCTGACGTTGACTGGAGACTTGAACGCCGCGCAGCGAGAGGAACTTCTCCGTGCCGCTCAGAAGTGCCCAGTCCACAAACTAATGACCGAGGTCGAGACCAAGATCGCCGTCACGCTGTCCCAATAAATTGGCGATGACTGGACGTATCTCAATATTTGACAAAAAGCGTACGTACGTACATAGTTCTCACGTATCGTAGTTTTTCGGTGCCCCCAATCAAGGAGATTTTGGAATGAGCAGTCAAGTTGTCTTGATCACCGGTGGACTTACCGGCATCGGCCGTGCCGCGGCCGTCGCCTTCGCCAAGAAGGGCGCGAAGGTAGTGGTGGCCGGTCGGCGGGATGAGGCCGGCAGGGAACTCGTGAAGGAGCTCCGCTCCTTGGGTTCGGAGGCGGAGTTCATCAACGCCGACGTTCGTAAAGAAGATGATATCCGTAATGCGGTCGACCAAACGGTCGCACGGTTTGGGCGTCTCGATGTCGCGGTCAACAATGCAGCCACCGAAGGTCAGGTGGGACCTATCACGGTCCAGACGGCGGAGAGCTACGCCGCCACGTTCGACACGAATGTTCTCGGCGTGCTTTTGAGCATGAAGCACGAGGTGCGTGTCATGCAAAAACAAGGTAGCGGCAACATTGTCAACATCTCCTCCACCTACGGGCACGAGGGCGCGGCATTTGCTTCCGTCTATGTGGCAAGCAAGCACGCCGTCGAGGGCATCACGAAGTCGGTGGCTCTCGAGGTCGTCAAGTCGGGAATCCGCGTGAACGCCGTGGCACCGGGTCCTGTGGACACTGGCATGTTGACGCGCTTTACTCACACGCCGGAGAACAAAGCGGCCCTAGTGACTCAAGTTCCCATGGCTCGCCTCGGCGTCTCGGAAGAACAAGCCGACGCGATCGTTTTCATCGCTTCAGACGCAGCCTCGTTCATTACCGGTCACATTCTCAACGTCGACGGCGGTATGACCATTAATTGATCCTGTGGGGCGCGGAGGACTGCTCCGCGCCCAATTTTTGGCTGGCGATTGCTCGATTTCACGCGCCTGGCGGGCTGGCAATGTCAATGGCGATCGCAATTGTCGTTTGGCCCTCCGCATGATAATTTGTCGCTCAATCTCTTTCTCGAGAGCAGTGCCATGGGCGTTTCGAAGAAGCAAACAGCAAAGAACAAGCAGGCGATCGTCACTGCTGCGGCACGGCTATTTCGCGAACGCGGCGTCGACGGCGTTGGCCTCAATGAACTGATGCGCGCGGCCGGATTCACGCAGGGCGGCTTTTATAATCATTTCGATTCGAAGGACTCCTTGGTTGCCGAAGTCGTTGCAACGGCCGTGACGGGCGCAAATGCCAGACTCTGCGAGGCGATTGGTAAGCCGCTCGAGGCTGATAATCCCAATCGATTCGCGAGGCAAATTAAAAGCTACTTGTCGGCCAGCAATCGGGACGACATCGAGAGGAGCTGCGCGATCGCGTGCTTGGCGCCAGACGCGCGGCGGATGAGCGAGGAGGCTCAGGCGGCCTACTCCCAAGGACTGCACGCGACGCTCGGCCAGCTGTCGTCCATCATCGAGAGCGACTCTGCGTTGCGGGCGGCTCAGGAGTCGCCACGTGAGCGCGCCATCGCACTGTATGCGCAGATGGTGGGAGCGCTGGTACTGTCTCGGGCGGTCATGTCCGCGGACCGAACGTTGTCGGACGAAATCCTCTCCGCCGCCCGCGGTGATCTATTGCGGGCGGTGGGCGATGAAACCGAAGCGAGTTCAGTCGGACGGCGACAGGCTCGGTCGAAGACGCTGCAATCGTAATGAATATGGCGGCCAGATAGCCGTTACAGCGGTGATTGCGCATCCGCGACCATCCACTGCGGAGGGCATATCTACTGGGTCGATATGTCCTATCGAAATATGCCGGATTCTCCCTGAGGATCGCCGGGCTTAAACTCTTGGGCATTAGCTTGCTTGTGGAGGTGCTATGCCTGCTCAGATGAGGAGTGCTTTGATGACGAGCCTGTTTGATCCAATTAGAGTCGGTGCGATCGATGCACCGAATCGAATCATGATGGCGCCACTCACCCGCGGGCGCGCGACCCGTAGTCATGTTCCAACGTCGCTGATGGCCGAGTATTACAGTCAGCGTGCATCGGCTGGATTGATCATCTCGGAGGCGACCGGAATCTCTCAGCAAGGCCTGGGCTGGCCGAGCGCCCCGGGACTTTGGACCGAGGAGCAGGTGAACGGCTGGAAACCGGTGGTACGAGCGGTCCATGAGGCGGGTGGACGCATCTTTGCACAGCTTTGGCACATGGGTCGGCTCGTGCACCCGGACTATCTCGGGGGCGCCCAGCCCGTATCGGCCTCGGCAACCACCGCTCCCGGACATGCTCACACCTACGAGGGCACCAAGCCCTATGCGGAATCGCGAGCGCTCGAACTGCACGAGATAGAGCAAATCATCGAAGACTACGCAGTCGCTGCCGGGTACGCGATGAGCGCCGGCTTCGACGGCGTGCAATTGCACGCCGCGAACGGATACCTCATCGATCAGTTTCTGCGGGACGGAACCAACCGCCGCGAAGACGGCTACGGCGGCCCCGTGGAGAACCGTATCCGCTTGTTGATCGAAGTGACCCGGACGCTTATCAAAGCAGCCGGCGCCGATCGGACGGCGGTAAGGCTTTCTCCCAACGACGATCCGCAAGGGTGCGGCGACAGCGACTCGGAGACCTTGTTCACCAAGGCGGCCGAAGGCTTGAATAAGCTCGCGATCGCTTTCTTGGAGATGCGCGCCTCACGTCCCGAAAGCACTTTCCGGCCCGCGACACGGCAGCTCGTTCCGGCCATTCGCCGGGTGTTCAATGGCACTCTGATCCTGAATTCCGATTATGCGCTCGACGATGCCTCGCAAGCACTGCGCTTGGGCGAAGCCGACGCGATCGCGTTTGGCCGACCGTTTCTGGCAAATCCCGATTTGCCGGCACGGCTCGCCAAGCGCGCCGCGCTCAACGCGCCGAATACCCAGACCTTTTACACACCGGGACCCGCCGGATATACGGACTATCCGCCGTTACCGTAGGCGACTTCACGCTAAGCGCCCTGCTATCGGTGTGTAGTCGCGCCGTTGCGGTCCCGCATAAAGCTGACGCGGCCGCCCGATTCTCATGCGTGGGTCGGAGACCATTTCCTGCCAGTGCGCGACCCAGCCGGCGGTGCGCGCAATGGCGAAAAACACCGTAAACATCGAACGGGGAATTCCCAAGGCGCTGTAGATGATACCCGAGTAAAAGTCGACATTCGGATAGAGCTGGCGCGACACAAAATAGTCGTCATTGAGGGCGATTTCTTCGAGTGTCAGGGCCAGTTCAAAAACCCGATCGTTGCGGATCCCGAGCTTGTGGAGCACGCGATAGCACAAGGCTCGGATGATCTTGGCGCGCGGATCGAAGTTCTTGTACACGCGATGGCCGAATCCCATCAAGCGCACGCCGTCCGTGTCGTGATAGAAGGCGGCCACCGCCGCGACCATCGCCATCGGATGCGCGTTGTGATGAAACCCCCTAAACAATCTCACTAAATGCTCATTGATCATGGTGTGGCGGGTGATCGAAGTCTGAAATGCATGCAGCTGCGCGTTCGTCGGCAAACTGCCGTAGATCAATAAATTGGCGACCTCGAGGAAACTGGATTGCGCGGCCAGTTGCTCGACCGGGTAGCCGCGGTACAACAGCACGCCCGCATCGCCATCGATGTAGGTGATCTTGCTTTCGGTGCTCGCCGTGGCCATGAAGCCCGGGTCATAGGTGAAGACCCCGAGGTCGCGGGTCAGATGCGATATATCGAGTGCGTCGGGCCTTAGGGTTCCGGACAGCGCATTCAATTCGGCGATGTTACCGGTGGCGAGGTCATGGATTTCGTATTTCATGTGTGTGGAGATTAGGCCGTCAACATCTCATGCGGAAGCGTATATCTCTCGATAGGACTTATCGCAATTGACGATCGCAACGAGCCTCCCCCCACTCCGGCAAAACAGACTGCTTGAAGACCTTCACCGAAGATCGCGTTATGATTGGAACCGCACGGCGTGCGACCTCGGCACTCACAAACATGGCGAGTCCTCATGACCCTAAAATATTATCACGCGGAGCCGGTCGCAAATTCGTTGAAGTCCATGATTCCGCTCATCGAGAAGCGGATCCCGTTTCAGGGCTTTTACGTCGATCTGCACAAGTTTGAACAGCATGCGGATTGGTTCGTGGCGCTCAATCCCGAAGGACAGGTGCCTATACTCGATCACGATGGCGTGATCATCACTCACACCAGCGTCATCAACGAGTACCTGGAGGACGTCTTTCCCGAGGTGCCACTGCGGCCGCGGGATCCGGGGGGCGCGGCGCGCATGCGCTACTGGAACAAGTTCTGCGACGAACAAGTGATGAATTATGTGTCCATGCACGGCTGGCACCGCATGGTCGGGATCATCGCGCGCAAGATCGACAGCGGCGAGTTCGAGCGGCTGTTGGAGCACATCCCGCTGCCCGACCAGCGCAAGAAGTGGCGCACGGCGCGCTCCGGCTTCAGCGAGGCCGACCTCGCGCACGCCACGGAGAAAATCCTCTACGCAGTGGATAAAGTTGAAAGACAGCTCGCGCAGACCGCCTGGATCGCGGGGGACGACTACACTCTCGCCGACATCAACTTCTATTCGTATTGCGGCATGTCGGTGGAGCGCATGTTTCCGGAACTGGACATAGCCAAGCGCTGCCCGCGGCTCATCGAGTGGCGCGAGAAGACGACGGCCCGACCGGCGGTGGCGCGGGCGCTCGCCGCGGAGGATCGCACCGCGCCGGGTCTGCGCACCTGGACCGGGCACGCGCGCTGAGCGCAGCCGCAGGCCTACTGCCCTTTCAGGCCTCTTCGCTGCTGCCGGTAGCTGGCACGGCGTGTCTTCTCGAAGTCGACGCGTTGGCTGTGGCCGGGATCGACGGGATAGTCGCGGAAATCCCCGAGAATCTCGGTGAATACCTCACCGAGCTCTTCCTTGAATTCCGGGTGCGAGAAGATGTGGAAGCGATCCTCGGCGATGGCCTCGAGTACACGCGCCGCGATTACATCCGGCTCCATGCCGAACTCGTGCACCGCCGCCAGGCGCTTCACCGCCTCCGCGTCCACCGGCTTGGCCCCGGCCTTGAGGTTTGCCGGCCGCACCTCGTCGCTCGCGTAGATATGGGACTTGACGAGGCCTGGACACAGCACCGACACGCCGATGCCGTGGGGCGCGAGGCTCGCGCGCAGTGATTCGGACATGCCGCGCACGGCGAACTTGGTGGTGTTGTAGATGCCGCAGGCGCCGGCCGCAAGGAAGCCCGCCATCGACGCCGTGTTGACCACGTAGCCGCGCTCACGCGCACGGACCATGCGCGGCACGAAGGTCATGACGCCATTGATCGGGCCCTGCAGGTTGACCCCCATGATCCAGTCCCAGTCGTCATAGCTCGACTGTTCGATGGTCTGGAACAGATTGACGCCGGCGTTGTTGAACAAGAGGCTGACGATGCCGAACTTCGCCTCCACCGCATCGGCGGCGCGCGCCATGTCCCGCCGCGAAGACACATCAACCCTCACGCCCATCGCCCGGGGGTCGTCTAGCGCCTTTAGCGCCGCGTCGATGGAATCGGCCCGGATGTCGGCGATCGCGACGTTGCAGCCTTGCGCGAGCAGCGCGCGCGTGAGGCCGATGCCGACGCCGTTGGCGCCGCCGGTCACGAACGCGGTGCGTCCTGCCAGGTCCTTCATCGCTTGTCTCCCTTATGGCGCGACGTTTCGGCGGCGTGGATCGGATTTTGGAACAGCACGCTGAAGGTGCGCTTGTACTCATCGTTTTCCGGCAGGTCGGGTACGGCAGCGCACATGGCTTGCGCGCGATCCTCGACCCCCTGGCGGAACTCGCTGTGGGTCATGATGTACAGCTCATCGTTCAAAATGCCCTGCAGCACTCTCTGCCCTATCGCTTCCTTGGTGCTGAACAGATGAAAGAAGCTGCCGAGCTGCTGGCGGCGCTTGTCGGCCTCGGCATAGCCGGTGGCGGCGAGCGCCGCGGGACGGGTCTTGCCGGATTCGGCGATGTTCGATTGCACCGCACCCGGGCAGAACGCCGAACAGATGATTCCCTGCGGCTCGAGTTCGCCGCGCATGCATTCCATCATGTGCACCATGGCACCCTTGGAAGTACCGTACAGCGTCGCGCCCGTGTGCGGCATCAGCCCGGACATCGAGGCGGTGTTGACGATATGCCCACCCTCGCCATGGCGCTTGATGCGCGGCAGCAGGGTGACGATGCCGTTGACGGTTCCCCCGAGATTGACGCCCAGCACCCAGTCCCAATCGGCGAAGGTCGCAAGTTCGGTTGGACCCACGACCGCCACGCCGGCGTTGTTGCAGAGAAGGTGAATCTTGTGGAAGCGCGCTTCTGCGGCGTCCGCGGCGCGCGCGTAGGCGGCGCGGTCGGTGACGTCGAGCTTGAGCGCCAGCACCCGGTCGGGTGTCCCGAGCTCCGCCGTCGCGGCCGACAGATGATCGTCGCGGATATCCGCAATGACCACATTCATATCCGCGCCGAGCAGCGCCTTGGCGATGCCAAGCCCGATCCCGCTTGCGCCCCCCGTCACGAATGCGGTTTTGCCCGGCAGGTTCTGCATTGCCCCCCCAATCAATGTCTGCGCCGCGGCCGCCGACAAAGCGCTGGACAAATCGCCGCGAGTCATATTGTATCTTTGTATCTAACACATACAATCGGCCGCTGGCAAAGCGCAGCGAACGAAAAGGGGGGAGGCATGGTCGTGGAAGTATCCGGGACTACGGTCACCGGGGCGGGTGCGCAGGGTTGGCCGGCGCGCGGCGCCGCTTATTACGGCCTCACGATGATCATTTTCGCGACTGCGCTGAATTTCATGGACGCGCAGGTCTTCAGCATGCTGGCGCAGCATATCAAGGCCGATTTTCAACTGACGGACGAGCAGCTTGGCTTTCTTCTGGGGCCCGCCAACATCATTTTCTACGTGCTGGTCGGTATCCCCCTGGCGCGCTTGGTGGACCTCTACCCGCGCAAGTACGTGCTCGCCGGGGGCATCACCTTCATCGGCGGCATCACCGCCCTTGGCGGACTCGCGCAGAACTTCGTGCAGCTGTTCATGAGCCGCATGCTGGTCGGCGCCGGCGGCTCGGCGCACGCCCCGGGCTCGTACTCGATGCTGGCGGACTACTTCCCGCCGGCACGGCTGCCGAGGGCCATCGGCTTCCTGCAGCTCGGCTTCATCGGCGGTAATGTCCTCGGTATCTACCTCGGCGGGTTTCTGCTCACCCTCGTGGCGCAGTGGCCTGTCACCCACTGGATGGGCCTGACGATCCACGGCTGGCAGTGGGTGCTCATGATGGTCGGTGCACCCGGCTTATGTGTAGCGGGCCTGCTGCTGCTCGCGAACGAGCCGCCGCGGCGCGGGGTGACGGCGCTGCCGCAGGCCGTGCCGATGAAAGCCGTGTTGCGCGAGATCTGGACGCGCAGGGCGGTCTACCTACCGTTGTTCATCGGCCTCGCCTTCAGCGCCACGGAGTTTCTTGGCCTCGGGGTCTGGCGCCCCGCGTTCCTGGCCCGCACCTACGGCTGGACGCCCGCGCAGATCGGCAAATGGTTGAGCGTCGTGATCCTGGTGTCCTATCTGATTGGAGCCTTGGTCGGCACCATATTCGCCGAATGGCTGGCCAAGCGCTACAAGGACGCCCACGTGCGCGCGGCGACGATACTCTTCGCCCTCGCCGCGCCGTTCGAGATCCTCGCGCCGCTCATGCCGTCGGGCGAGCTGGCGCTGCTATGCGTGGCCGCGGGCGGGGTGTGCGCGCTGGCCTCGGCGGTGCCGCAGAACGCCGCCATCCAGCTCATCACGCCGAATGAGATGCGCGGCCGGGTGACCGCCATCTATCTCTTCATGTTCATCTTCTTCGGCGCGTTCGGGGGGCAGATGATTGGCAGCATCACGCAGCGTGTATTCGGCTCCGACGCGGACCTGTGGAAGAGCATCGTGCTGACGGCCTCGATCCTGCTGCCGCTCGCCGCGTTCACGATCTCGCGCGGCATCAAGCCCTATGGCCGCGAGGTCGAGCGGCTCGAGAAGCTCGAGGCGGAGCGCGTGGCCCCGACTTCGCCTCCGGCTTGAGGCCGATGCCGCGACGGAAAGAAACGCTCGCCATCACCACGCCGCACGTCGTCGGCGATGAAGACATCGGCGAGATCCGCCATATCGTGGGCTTTCACATCCGGCTGGCCCACGGCGCCGTCTACCGGCACTTCACCGAAACCTTCGCGCAACTCGACCTCACGCAGAAGCAGGTCTCCGCGCTGTGGCTGGTCGACGATCACCCGGATATCGCACAAACCGGCCTCGCCCAACGCATGCGCATGGACCGGGCCACTACCATGGCGATCGTGAACCGGCTCGAAGCGAAAGGCTTCCTCGCGCGAACGAAGTCGCACAGCGACGGACGCAAGCAGGCCTTGAACCTCACGGCTGCGGGCCGCAAGATGCTCTCCACGGCGAAGCGTGCCATACGGCAGCACGAGCAGTGGCTGAAATCGCGCTTCAGCGAAAAGGAAGTCGTCAAATTGATCGAGCTGCTCACCCGCATCCACGAATAGAACTCGACGGTACCGGTTCTTCAGTCGCCGCCTTCATCCATCCTTGAACCCCTCGCGCGCGCGGCTGTTGTCGAGCACGATCGGCCGGCCGGTGACGGGATGCGGATAGTGGAATGGCACGGTATCGGTCGCCGGCCACAAGCGCGGCTGCGGATCGATGAGTTCATCGGGTCCGAGCGGATCCTTCGGGTAGCGAATCTTGGCCATGGGGATGAAATCGATCGGCGTTTTTTGCCAACCTTCGGCGAAGCTGCCGTGCCAAAAAGGAAAGTAGCGCAGTACCCGGATCTTCCATACGTCGCTCTCGCGCACGTAGTCGTTCTCGTAGATGCCGCCCTCCCACCAGGCACGCGGATTACCCTCGGCCGTGTGGTGCAGACCGGCCTGCATCATCGAGCGGCCGCGTACCTGTGCCGTGCGGCGGTCGGGTGCAACGTCGATGACCATCTGCAGCTGTGGATGATCGAGCAGCCAGCCGTAGCGCGGTCCGTTGTGCCCCTGCGTGAACTGCTTCTGGAAGCGCTCGATGTACAGGCGGCGCACGCCGGCCTTGCCGCGGTAGATTCCGCCGAGAAACCACACGTCACCATTTTCGGCAAACAGATCGACCACCTCGTTGTACTGCGACTTGTCGATGAAGTAGCCGTAGGTGTACTGAATGCGGCGGATCTGCTGGGTATCCTTCTCGATCGCGAGCTCATGCTCGAGCTTTTCAACTCTGGCCGTCAGCGCGGCAATGTCGGTCATGTCCAAGTCTCTCTCTGGTTGCCGAACGCCGATCGGCTGCGTTGTTGCGTGGGCCATTGTAGGTGCGCCAACCAGGCGGCCACGCGCTCGTCGGAGAACAAGAATTCGGCTTTCGGAGCATGGAGCTGCGCCGCCCCCCGGGCGATTGCGCTAATGGTCGATTTTCCCGTCAGTAGTGTATGAGTACCCGACCCGTTTCATCTGTGACATTAGGATGGCAAAGGGGGGGATTTCATGGACAATTCAATGGAAACTGGCTCTGCTTTGGGGAACGGATGGGGCCGGCACTGCCGGCGGCCGGCCGCGCTCGCAGTTTGTCTCGGCTTGTCGTTTACCACAGGAGCGACGTGGGCGGCGACGGCGGAGGTCTCGGATACTCTCCAGGAAATCGTGGTGACCGCTGAATACCGCTCCGAAAAGCTGCAGGAGACGCCGCTGGCCATCACCGCGCTGTCGGGCGATGCGCTGATCGAGCGCGGGATCGACAACCTCGAGGACGTGACCAAGGCCGCGCCCAACGTGAATCTGTTCCAAGCCAATGCCGCCTTCGGCAAGACAATGTCTGCGTCCATCCGCGGCATCGGACAAGGCGACTTCAATTTCGCGTCCGCTGAGCAGGGCGTCGGCATCTATGTGGACGACGTCTATTTCGCCAACACGTTTGGCTCGATGTTCGATCTGCTCGATGTAGATCGTGTCGAGGTTCTGCGCGGCCCGCAGGGCACGCTGTTCGGCAAGAACTCCATCGGCGGTGCGATCCGCCTGGTGTCCAAGCAGCCAATGGGCGACGGCAGCGGATTCGCCGAGGTCACGGTCGGCGACTACAATCGCCGCGAGGTGCGCGCGGGCTTCGATGTCGCGCTGATCAAGGATGTGCTGATGCTGCGGATCAGCGGCATGTCGAAAGACCGCGACGGCTATGTCGATCGCATCGATTATGCCTGCGCGAATCCGAGTACGGCGGGCAGCCTGCCGGTGCAGCAATTGGGCAGCGGAAGCTGCAAGCTCGGCACCGAAGGCGGCGTCAACGTCAAGGGGTTGCGCGCGCAGTTGCGCTGGGTGCCGAACGATGTGATCGAGGACAAGCTCGAGGCATCCGTCATCGACGACCACTCCGAGGCGGCGGCGGAGGTCATGGTGGTCGCCAATCCGGCCCTGTCGCCCGCCATGGCGGCTTTCAACGCCAACTCTCTGATCCCCAAGTACGGCATTCCCTATGATCAGCGCTTTCAGACGGGGGGCACGTACAACACCTATTCCACTTTCTACGATCCGTTTACCGGCACTTCCTATCCGGCGGTCAACACCGTGCACGAGTGGAGCACGAGCAACGTTTTGACGTGGTCGATCACCCCGCAGATGCAGCTGAAGTCGATCACGGCGGCGCAGGGATGGTGGGGCGACTTTTCCGACGATCAGGACAATTCGCCGATGGGATTGGCCTGGGCCTACAATGAACTGGATCATCGGCAATTCACCCAGGAATTTCAGCTCACCGGCAAGGCCTTCGATAACAAGCTCAACTGGGCGGCGGGCGCGTTCTACTTTTACGGCTACAGCCTTAACCGCGGCCACGTCGATCTGAACTTCGATTTCGGGGGTGTGGTGATTCCGGGCCTCACGAACGGAACGGGATTCTTCCTGCCCGGACCGCCCTTCAACGGCCAACCAGTGCTGGGTTTCAACCAAAACGACCCCGCCTACACCGACGATAGGGCGGGCTTCTTGCAGGGCACCTACGCAATCACCGACCAGCTGCACCTGACGGCTGGCGCCCGCTACACCTCGGAAAGCAAGAACTACACCTTCAATCATTTCAACCCGCTCATCGATGTTCCAAATCCGATCCTCGACCTGCGCAACGTCGAGGGGCGGACGAGTTACGACCATGCGGACTGGAAGGCGGCCCTTGAATACCAATGGAATGCCGATCTGATGACTTACGTTTCGGCGACGACCGGCTTTCGAGGCGGCGGCTTCAATCCCCGTCCGTTCACCAACCTGCAGATCGCATCCTATAAGCCCGAGAAGCTCACCGAATTTGAGATCGGCATGAAGAGCGAATGGTTCGAGCACCGGCTGAGGGCCAATCTCGCCGCGTACTACGGCCTGTATCGCGATGTCATCGTCACCTCCCAGCGCCTCGATGCGACCGGCGCGCCCTTCACCGCACCCGAAAATGTCGGATCCGCCGACATTGGGGGCGCCGAGTTCGAACTCGAGGCGACTCCGCTGCCCGGACTGACGGTCAGCTACACTGCCGGATTGACCAATTTCAAGTGGAAGAACCTCGGCAATAATCAGGGGTGCCAGGATCTCGGCGCGGCCGCAATTCCCGAAGGTACTGCGCCTGCTTACAATTGCATCTCCGGAAACCCCGGGTATGGCGACCTCAACGTGGGCATGCCAAAGTGGACCAGCAGCCTCGGGGTGCAGTATGCAATCGCGCTGGGGGATAGCGGATCGTTGACGCCGCGGCTGGATGCCAACTACCACTCGGCGTACTACAACAACAATTACAACAACTATGATCCGGCCGGCACCGGCATCGCCGTGACGCCGGTCATGACACTGCTCAACGGCCGCTTGACTTGGGAGTCGGCGCATCATCTCTGGTCGGTGGCTGCCTTCGGCACCAACCTGGCTAACAAGTACTACTACCAAAGCTTCCTCGATCTACGCGCCTTTGGCGAGGGTCAAATGTCGGCGCAACCGGGCCAACCGCGCGAGTGGGGTATCACGTTCAGGCGAAACTTCGGGGGCACCGGCTGAATCTCGCATCGGCTTGGGTTATGTCTGTCACCCTGTATCACTGGGAACCGAACGCCAATTCCGGTAAGCCCATGCTCACGCTGGCCGAGAAGGGGGTGGCGTACCAAAGCCGCTACCTCGATTTGTTGCGGTTCGATCAGCATCAGCCGGCGTATCTTGCCGTCAATCCGGACGGCACCATTCCGGCACTGGTACATGGCTCACGAGTGCTGACCGAGTCGACCCCCATGATGGAGTACATCGACGATGAGTTCCTAGGCCCTGCGCTCAAGCCCAGCGATCCCAAGGCGCGCTGGCGCATGCGCTGGTGGATGCGTTTCTTCGACGCCTACTTCGCGCCGTCGCTCAGCATGATCGGCTGGCAGATATTCATCGGGCCGGCAGTGAGGCAGCGTCCGCCCGATGAATTGCGCGCCGCCATCGACAGAATTCCGCTCGAATCGCGGCGCATTGCCTGGCGCAAAGCCATGTTCAACGAATTCTCCGCCGAAGAGCTCGCGGAATCGAAACGCAGGGTGCTGTTCGCGACCATCGCGCTGGAGCGGCATCTCGGCCGCTTCAAGTGGATCGCCGGCGACAGCTATTCGCTCGGCGACATCAACGGCTTCAATCTGGGCTACGCACTGCCCTTGTCGCAGCCCGACCACTGCAATGACGCGAAGACGCCGCATATCATGGAGTGGCTGCGGCAAATCTACGAACGTCCCGCCACACGCGAGACCTGGGCCAAGGGGCGCACTGCAATGGCGGGGCGCATCAAGATTCTGGAGCGAGCGGCCGATGCTTGAGCTTTACACCTCCGAGCCAAACACATTCTTCCTCAAGCCGTTGATCGCGCTCGCCGAGAAGCGCGCGACGTTCACCACTCGCTACTTCGATGCCGCCGCTCTCGAGCAGTTTGCCGCAGGTTTTCCCGCCGATCTCGAATCCGGGCTGCATCTGGAACGCGAAGGGCCGTTGTTGGTGCATGACGAGACCATCATCTGCAGTTCCTTCTTCATGCTGGAGTACATTTCCGAAGCCCTGCCCGGCCCGTCGCTGGTCCCGATTGATTCCTACGACGCCTACCGCGCGCGAGCCTGGGGCCAGTACTTGGGCGCGAATCTGGGTTCGAGCGTGCCGGTGCTCGGCACGGCGAAGCATTTGCAGCCGCATCTCGCATCCCTGGATCCCGTTTGGGCGGACCGGCGCATCGCAGTGATCGAGCCCATCGAGCGACGCGCCGGCTGGCAGGCGCTGCGCGACGGCACGTATTCGGCGGATTATCTGCAAGCCGCCGTCCATCGTCTTGCGGCGCCGCTGGGCCGCATCGAGAACGCACTGCACAAGGCACAGTGGCTCGCGGGTCCCGACTTCTCCGTGGCCGACATCGATGCCTATGCAATGCTTTGCGTGCTGCCGGATCTGGCCCCGGCGATGGTCAATCCCGACGTCACCCCGCACATCACCGAGTATCTCGAGCGCGTCGGCGCGCGAGATTCGGTGCGCGCCGCGCGCTGCAGCGCACGCTCCGAACATCCGGAGCGGCAGTTCGTGCCGGGCATGGAAGCCTCGCGTTGGGGATGAGATTGCTGTTAGCGGAGGAGAACTCCCCTATTTGAGTTATACCACCTATAAGCGGAAAGAATTGGTTCGAGGAATTGATTGCTTCGTATAACTAACTCCACAACAAGTGTTGGTTTGACCTCACAAGAAGCATTGATACCCGCTCATGACGGGGGGAGTAACACATGGCACACCTTGAGTCGTTCTCTACGTTCGGCCTCGATCCGCACAGCAAGCTCGAATTCTGGAATGACCGCGCGAGCGAGAGCTTCTCTCCCCTCGTGTCCGAGCCGGAGGACATCCGGGTATTCAATGGCTCGATCGTACGCGGGTCGATCGGCGATATGACCCTCGCGGAGGTGTATTCCGACGCCCAGATCGTTCGCCATTCCCGCGCGCATGTGGCCCGCACCAAGGACTCGATGTTCTTTCTACATTTGCAGCTCGAGGGGGAAAGCGTCAGCCGTCAGGACGGGCGCGAGTCCGTGCTGCGCGAAGGCGACTTCACGCTCTGCGATAGTACCCGCCGCTATGAAATGGTATTCACCGGCGCGAATCGCATGCTGGTCCTGGGGATACCGAATTCTACGCTGCTGCGTCAGATCGGCTGCCCCGAGTGTCTCGCCGCCATTCCGATGTCGGGTGTACGCGGGGCCAGCGGCCTGTTGTCGCAATTGCTGCGCAAGTACTGGAGCGAGTATCACCAGGGGCTCGATGAGCGGACCGGCAGCCGTATCGCGGTGGCCATTCTCGACCTCATCGGTGCCGCCTATGCGGATCTGCCGCAGGCCGTCGCCGACCGCTCATCGCTCGGCACGGCGCACCGCATCCGCATCATCAATTTCATCGAGGCGCATCTGCATGATCCTGATCTCACGCCGACCCGGATCGCCGAGGCCTGCAAGATGACCACTCGTTATCTGCATCATCTGTTTTCTGATCAAGACGAGACCGTCGCGCGCTATATCCTGCGTCGCCGGCTCGAGTCGTGTTCGCGCGCCCTGCAGTCGAGCGCGCAGCGCACGCGCTCGGTGACGGCGATAGCCTTCGACTATGGATTCAACAGCTCGACTCATTTTGGGCGAGTATTCCGCGCAAAATTCAACGTGACGCCGCGCGAATATCGCCGCGAGAAGGCAGGCAGCGCCTGAGGGCGGCCTAAGCTTGTGGCCCACGAGTACCCGACTGATCTGAAGTTCTACATCGACGGCGAGCGGCTGGGCGCCGCCGGCCGCGCGACGCACCGCGTGATCAATCCTGCAACCGGCGCGACCTTGGGAGAGTTGCCGCTTGCCACCGCGCAGGATCTCGATCGGGCGCTCGACACGGCGGCGCGCGGCTACCGCTTGTGGCGCGCACGCAGTGCGGCCGATCGCAGCCGAGTGCTCGCCGGTGCGGCGCAGCTGCTGCGTCAACGTATCGACAGGATCGCCGCCATCGCGACGCTGGAGGAAGGCAAGCCCCTGGTCGAGGCCAAGGCCGAAGTGCTGATGGCGGCCGGCTTGTTTGAATTCTACTCGGGAGAGGTGCATCGCGTGTATGGACGGGTGTTGGTCCGCCCGGCAGGCACGCTGTCGCGCGTCATGAAGGAGCCGGTGGGCCCCGTGGCGGCTTTTTGTCCGTGGAATTTCCCTATCGGCAACCCGGCTCGCAAATTGGGCGCCGCCGTGGGTGCCGGCTGTTCCATCATCATCAAGCCGCCGGAGGAAGCGCCGGGTTCGGCCATCGAAGTCCTGAACTGCCTGCTCGACGCCGGTTTACCGAAGGAAGTCGCCAGTTGCGTATTCGGCGTGCCGGATCAGCTGTCGCGCCACCTGCTCGCCTCTCCCATCATCCGCAAAGTAAGTTTCACCGGCTCGGTGGCCGTGGGCAAGCACTTGATGAGGCTGGCCGCTGATGGCGCCAAGCGCACCACCATGGAACTGGGCGGCCACGGTCCCGTGCTCGTGTTCGATGACGCCGACCTGGATCGCGCCCTGGACCTGTTGGTGGCGCATAAATTTCGCAACGCCGGTCAGGTCTGCATCTCCCCGACGCGATTCCACGTGCAGGAGGGAATTTACGAGCGCTTTGTCACGGAGTTCGCCGCCCGCGCCGCCAAGATCACCGTCGGCAACGGGCTCGAAGCCGCCAATCAGATGGGGCCGATGGCCAATCCGCGGCGCCCGGAAGCGATCGCAGGCTTCGTCGCCAATGCGCTGAAAGTCGGTGCGCGTGTCGCCACCGGTGGAGAACGCGGCGGAGGCAGCAGCGAGAATGGTTTTTTCTTCCGGCCGACGGTGCTTGCCGACGTGCCGCTCGAAGCACGCGTCATGAACGAAGAGCCGTTCGGACCGATCGCCCTGATGCGTCCGTTCAAGACTTTTGACGACGCGGTCGAACAAGCCAATCGGCTGCCTTACGGCCTGGCGGCGTACTGCTTCACGGAAAACGGACGGCGGGCCCTGCTGCTCGGCGAGGCGATCGAGAGCGGAATGATCGGCATCAACACCACCATGGTCGGCCGGTGCGGATTCACCGTTCGGCGGTGTGAAGGATTCCGGCCATGGCTCGGAAGATGGGCCGGAGGGTTTGGAGGCGTGTCTCGTGACCAAGGCCATTCACCAGGCATAATCCAAGGGTGGCGGATGACGGAACTAAAAACCGGCGGCGCTCAAGGTTACCTGCGCATCGCCACGGAAGAAGCTTTCATCACCCCCGACGTGCTCTCGGCGTACAAGCGTCTGATCGCGGCCGGGATCGATGATCCCGGCTTCGTCAGCCTGTGGGGATTTTATTCCGCTTCTCCTTCCGTTCGCGCGACGACCATCATTGAGCGCCTGCAGGACTTGGGGGCGCGCCGCCTCGCCGACATGGACTCGGCAGGCATCGACAAGGCCATCATCGCGCTCACCGCCCCGGGCACCCATGTGTTTGCGGCCGAGGAAGCCAGGCGCTTGACGGCCGATGCCAACGACCGGCTGAGCTTGGCCTGCCGCAGCCACCCCGATCGATTCATCGGCATGACCGCCATTGCTCCGCAAGATCCCGCATGGTCGGTGCGGGAGATGCAACGCGGGCAGGAATTGGGATTCAAAGCCGTGATCCTGAACGGACACGTCAACGGCGAGTACACCGACGATGAGAAGTACTGGCCGATCTTCGAAGCGGCCGAGGCGCTCGGCACGCCGATTTACCTGCATCCGCAAGGACCGTCCAAGGGGCTGATCGGCCCGCTGCTCGAGCGCGGACTCGATGGTGCGGTATTCGGGTTCGGCGTCGATACCGGGCTGCATTTGCTGCGCCTTATCGTCATGGGCGTGTTCGATCGCTACCCGAAATTGAAACTTGTCGTCGGCCACGGCGGGGAAGCGCTGCCGTACTGGGCGTATCGGCTCGACTTCATGCATGCCGCCGGCATTCGCTCCGGCCGCTATGCTTGTTTGAAACCCCTCGAACTGCCGATCTCCGGATACTTCAAGCGCAACATCTACGTCACTTTCTCGGGTGTCGCCTGGGAACCTGCCATCCAGTTCTGCAAGGCGACGCTGGGAATCGATCGCATCATGTACGCAATGGACTATCCTTATCAGTACCAGCCCGAGGAAGTGGCCGCACAAGATGCCATGAGCATGAGCATGGAGGACAAGCAGGCGTTCTTTCAGAGGAATGCCGAGAAGGTGTTCGTGCTTTGATACTCGCGTCGCACCCTTTAAGGAATTAAATTCATGATCGACCTTTATACCGCGGCAACACCGAACGGCTGGAAAGTCTCCATCGCCCTCGAGGAGCTCGATCTCGCTTATACCGTGCATCCTCTGTCTTTTTCGAAGCAGGAACAAAAGGCCGAGGGGTATCTCAAGATCAATCCGAACGGCCGCATTCCCGCGATCGTCGACCGCACCAATGGTGATTTCGCCGTGTTTGAATCCGGCGCAATTCTGATCTACCTCGCGGAACAAACCGGCCGCCTGATGCCGCAAGACCCCAAGGGCCGGTCGCGGGTCATCCAGTGGCTGATGTTTCAGATGGCGGGAGTCGGTCCGATGATGGGACAGGCGAATGTATTCTTCCGCTATGCGCCCGAAAAAATTCCCTATGCCATCGACCGCTACCAGCGTGAAGTGCGCCGTTTATTCGAGGTGCTCGAGCGTCAGCTCGGGAGCCACGAATATGTGGCCGGCAACGAGTATTCCATCGCCGACATTGCGCATTGGTCTTGGATTCACAGCTACGAATGGTCCGGCGCCAACATCGACGGCCTGCCGCAGTTGGCGCGCTGGCTGACGACGGTCGGCGACCGTCCCGCGGTCCAGCGCGGCCGCGCCGTGCCGCCGCCCGGCGACGTCGGTGAACGGGACAAGACCACGGTCGATACCGCACGCAAGATCCTGGTGTGAGTCACCCGCCGTCGAGCCGCTTGTCTTGCGTCGCGCGATGGATCACGTAGGCGCGGATTTTCTCCAGATCCTGCGGCGCTATCTCCTCCTTGAACGCTCCCATGCCTTGGTCGGCGCGCGTTCCCTGGCGCACGATCGAGTCGAAGGTCGCGGCGCTCTTGATCACGCCCGAATAGCGCAGATCCGGAAGCACGCCTGATCCCGTGGCGCTGTCGCCATGGCAGGTGGAACAGTAGGTATGGTAGAGCGCCTTGCCGGCGCTCACCGTGGCGGCGCTCGCCGTGTCGGGCGGCGGTTCGAGTATCGGCGCAGCTGCCGCTGGCAACGCCGGCAGCACGGCGCTTCCTCCGAGTTTGTACACCAGCACGCGCGGAAGATTCGAGGCGATATGCGAGTCGCGTGCGAGCTCGCCGGCTGCGAGTCCGAAGGCGCCGCCCCAACCCACTTCGATCGCGAGATATTCTTCGCCGTCCACCGAGAAGGACACGGGCGCCGCGAGCACGCCGGCCTGCGTCCCGGCGGACCACAGCTTCTCGCCGGTGTCGGCGCGGTACGCGATGAACTCGCCCATGCCGGATCCTTGGAAAACCAGGTTGCCCGCGGTCGACAATACGCCACCGTTCCAGGGGTGCCCGAGTTCGGCGCGCCACACCTCCTTGCGCGCGAGCGGATCCCAAGCCGCGAGATGGCCCTTGAGTCCGGCCTTGATCTGCACTTTGATCTTCGGGTCCTGGGGCAGGCTGCCGGAATTGAAATCGATTCCGGTGTTCCACGCGAGCGTGCGGAGCGTCGCGCCCGTGTCCGGGATGTAGGGAAATCCCGCCTCGGTTACCGGAATGTACACGAGCTTCGTCGCCGGGCTGAATGACATGGGCTGCCAACTGTGCGCACCGCCGGGTCCGGGCATCGCGACGAAGGGCTTGCCCGTCTCGCTGTAGCGTGCGGCGCTTTCGATGATCGGCCGGCCGGTCTTCGAATCGACGCTCTTGGCCCAATTCGTGATGGCATAGGGATCGGCCGAGAGGAGCGCTCCGGTCGCGCGATCCAGAACGTAAAAAAAGCCGTTCTTAGGCGCCTGCATGATGACGCCGCGCTGGGTCCCGCCGATCTCCAAATCCGCCAGAACCATTGGCGAGCAGGAATCGTAATCCCACTCATCGCCCGGAGTCGTTTGGTAATGCCAGACGTACTCGCCGGTATCCGCCTTCAATGCCACGATCGAAGAAAGATAAAGGGAGTCGCCGCGGATCTTGGCGCGGTTCCACGGCGAGCCGTTGCCGACCCCGATGTAGATCAAGTTGAGAGCGGGGTCATAGACGATCGAGTCCCACACCGGTCCGCCGCCGCCCAACTTCCACCACTCTCCGCTCCAGGTGGTGGCGGCCTTCTCGAGCGCAGCGCTTTCGAAGGGCATTGCGGGATCGCCGGGGACGGTGAAGAACCGCCACAGCTGCCTGCCGCTGCCGGCATCGTACGCCGTGACATAGCCACGCATGCCCATCTCGGCGCCGCCATTGCCGATCAAAACCATATCCTTCACCACACGCGGCGCGCCCGTGATGGTGTACCGGGCGCCCGCCGGAACCGTCACGACCTCCCAGGCCACTTTTCCGGTGGCCGCGTCGAGCGCGATCAGCCGGCCGTCGAGCGTGCCCACGTACACTCGTCCCTTCCATGCCGCAACACCGCGATTCACCACGTCGCAACAGGCATTGACGGCAGACTGGCCCGGCACCTTCGGATCATAGGTCCAAAGCGGCGTCCCGGTTTTCGCGTCGAGCGCGAAGACTTTGCTCCAGGCGCTGGTGACGTACATGACTCCGTCGATCACCAAGGGCGTCGATTCCTGGCCGCGATGCGCCGCATCGAGATCGTAGAACCAGGCAAGCCCCAGCCGTTTCACATTGTCGGCGTTGATTCCCCGTAAGGGGCTGAAACGCTGTTCGCTATAGGTGCGGCCGGGGCTCATCCAGTTGCCGGGTTCCGTGTCCGCACCGAGCAACCGTGCCGCGTCGACGGCAGCCGCGGGCTTCGCGGCCGGCGCCGATTGGCCGCACCCTGCAATCGCGAGCCCGAGCGCCGCGGCGGCGAAGACTCGGCGAGTCATGCGCGCGTCCTTGAATCAGTACGTTGAGATCCACCGTCGGCGCCCGGGCGCCGCATGAAGAACAGCACGACGGCGCCGACGCAGCACCAGGAGGCCAGAAAGTAGAAATTGACACCGTAGCCCACACCCTCGTCGAATAAACGGCCGGCCACTTTCGGCGCGATCGCCGACAGCGTGGTGTTGATTGCGATTGCCAAACCCGCCAGCGACGCGAACGCGCGCGTGCCATAGTAATTGCTCAACACCGCCATCAGGCACACGAGGCCGCCGCCGAAACCGATGCCGAGGCACGTGGCAAACAAGAACACTTGCCAGAGGGCACGCGCATTGACGATGACCACGAGGCCAACGGCAAACACCGCCATGAACAGGGCGAAAATGTAGCGCGGATCGATGCGATCGCCGAATGCAGCGAGGATCACCTTCCCGATGAGGCCGGTGACCGTCATGATGCTGACGGCCCACGCACCGATGGCCGCCGAGTGGCCGAGATCCTCCAGATGCACCACCCCGTGCGCCAGGAACAACGTGTAGCCGCCGCTGCCGCCGATCAGCGAAGCGAGCAACAACCAGTACGAGGGGTGCCGGGCGGCCTCACCGAAAGTCCACTCCCGACGCGTCACGAACACCGGGCGGGTATCCGGCGCCGGCTGCCCGTTTGCCGGCGGCGGTCCGAACCCATCCGCTACCTGGCCGGCGTCCTCCGGCCGCTCGCGCACGAAGAGCACTGCGATGCACGCCGCGACAGCGGAGAGCGCCGCGAGAAGCCACCATCCCGCCCGCCAGGTGCCGCTCATCTCGATCAACCGGTTGAGCAGAGGCGCGGCGACGAAACCGCCGATGGCCCCGGCGGAATACAAAACCGACAGCGCCAGCGATCGGCGCCTCACGAACCATCGCGCCAAGCCAGCTTGCGATGCCATGGCCCCGCCGGTGGCGACGCCGGTGCCTACCAGCAGCCCGAAACAGAGCATCGCACCGAGCCCGGTCGTGACCACGGTTGCCATCAGCAAGGCGCCGGCCATGATGAATGCGCTGCCCAAAACCAGGGTCTTGCGCACCCCGAAATGGTTGACGCTCAGGGCGACGAGGGGGCCCGGCAATCCCGACATGATCATGTACACGGAAAACATGTTGCCCAGGGTCTCGCGGTGCAGTCCCACCGCCTTCGCCATGGCGGCATTGATGACCGCGGCGCCGTAGGCCGGAAAGCCCAGATTGAGGAACATGATCCCCCACAAGGCGACCAGCATCGTCCAGCCGTAGAACCGAAGCTTAAGCATTCACCTGCCATGAAGCAGCCAACGGCGATCTTGCGCTCGACCCTCCGCGAATGCCCGCTCCACCGAAAGCGCAACGGCGCCGCGGCGGCGGGACGCAATCTGCTAAAGTTGGAGTCCCGCCCAGCCAGTACCCTATGCAGTTCCACCGTTTCGATCTCAATCTGTTGATCGCGCTCGACACCCTGTTGCGGGAGAAGAACATCACCAGGGCGGCCGAAAAGGTCTTCGTATCGCAGCCTGCGATGAGCGCAGCACTGCACCGGTTGCGGGATTATTTCGGCGATCCCTTGCTGGTGCGGGTCGGCCGCGACATGGAGCTGTCGCCTCGGGGCCAGTCGCTGGTCGAGCCGGTCCGCGAAGCGCTGCTGCTGATCCAAACCACGCTCGGTACCCAACCGACGTTCATCGCCGCCACGGCCCAACGAGAGTTCACGCTGATCCTGTCCGAGGAGGCCGTGCCCGGGCTCTTGCCCGCCATTCTCGAGCGTGTCTCGAGCGACGCGCCCGGAATCCGGATCAAGATCGAGCTGGTTTCGCATTCCGCGCTGAACCGCGTCGAAGACGGCGAAGTCGATCTATGCCTGTGCCTGGATAGCTTGCGCCTGTTCGATGTCCGCGCCTATCCCGAAACCCTGTGCAAGGTGCGTCTGCGGCCGGTGCGCTGGGTTTGTGCCGTCGACCGCGACCATCCGACGGTGGGCGACAGCATATCGGCGGAGCAATATTTTTCATTGCCCCACGTGTTTGGCCGTCCCAATGGTTATACGGCAACGGCCGAGGAGTTGGTGCGCCGCCTGCTCGACATCGAACTGACGGTACACATCACGGTGCCCAGTCTCTTGCACTTGCCCCTGGTGCTCCCCGGCACCCGCTTGATCGCCACCTTGCCCGAGCGTGTCGCCAACATGTTTGCCGCCACGCTGCCCATCAAGACTTTCCCGCTGCCCTTCGAGCCGCCTGCGCTGCACGAAATCCTGCTGTGGCACAAGCGCAATGAGTCGGATCCCGCGCACGCCTGGCTTCGCGACCTGGTGGTCGGACTCACCCAGGAGAGGTAGACGAGGCAGTTCGCTGTGCGGCGAAATGCCGCTCACGCGGGGTATAGACTGCCGTCCGATCCCATGGATGATGCAGCAATATGGCTCACTTCCCCAACACGCCCGGGTTTACCGGCATCCTTCGCCCCGGCCGCTTCGAGGGCGACATTCACGATGTCGAGATCGAGGGCGAACTGCCGCCGCAATTGAACGGCACCTATCATCGGGTGCATCCCGACGCGCAATTCCCGCCGAAGTTCGCAAGCGACCAGTTCTTCAACGGCGACGGGATGATCGCCTTGTTTCATTTTCGCGGCGGCAGGCTCGACTTCCGGCAGCGCTTTGCGCAGACCGACAAATGGAAAATCGAGCGCCGGGCGCAACGCGCGCTGTTCGGGGCGTATCGCAACCCCCTCACCGACGATGCAAGCGTTCTCGGTCAAATTCGCGGCACAGCTAATACCAATGTACTGGTTCACGCGGGCAAGCTGTTCGCACTCAAGGAGGACAGCCCCGCCTTGCTCATGGATCCCCTGACCTTGGACACCGCGGGCTATACGGATTTCGGCGGCAAAATGCAGGGTAAGACCTTCTGCGCGCATCCCAAAATAGACCCTCTCACCGGCAACCTGTGCGCCTTCGGCTACGCCGCGAAAGGATTGCTGACCCGCGACTGCCACTACATGGAAATCAGCCCCTCGGGAGAGCTGCTCCAGGAAACCTGGTTCGAATCGCCCTACTACTGCATGATGCACGACTTCGGCGTGACCCAAGACTACGCGGTGTTTCACGTGGTGCCGATCGTGAGCTCATGGCAACGCCTCGAGTCGGGCCTGCCTCATTTCGGCTTCGATACTTCGCTGCCGGTATATCTCGGGGTGCTGCCGCGGCACGGCGACCCACGCGCCATGCGCTGGTTCAAATCTCCGACCCTGTTCGCTAGCCACGTCATGAACGCCTTCAATGACGGCACCCGAGTGTATTTCGATACCCCGGTCGCGAAGAACAACATGTTTCCCTTTTTTCCCGACGTGCGCGGCACGCCGTTCAACCCGGCGGAGGCGATGAGCTTTCTGACCCGCTGGACCGTCGACATGGCCTCGCCGGGCGAAGCCTTCGAGAAGTCCGAACGCCTCACGGACTTGTTCGGTGAGTTCCCGCGCATCGACGACCGCTATGCCACGCAGGCACATCGTCATGGCTGGCTGCTGGTTTCCGATCGGGAAAAGCCTTTCGATGGCCCCGGCGGCCGGGCCTCGGGGCTCATCATGAACTCGATCGCGCATATCGATTTCAACACCAGCCGCCAGACGGTGTGGTGGGCCGGACCACAGACCATCGTTCAAGAACCCTGCTTCATACCGCGCTCGGCAAACGCGCCGGAAGGCGACGGTCATCTTGTGGCGGTGCTCGACGATGTGGTCACGAATTACTCGGACCTTGCCATTTTCGACGCGCAGCGAATCACAGACGGGCCGTTTGCGCGCGCCAAGCTGCCGTTCCGCCTGCGACCGGCTATTCACGGCAACTGGGCGGATGCCGGCCGTATCGGACGGTGACTTGGCGGCATTTCGGAAAACACGCTGTTGGATGGGGGTTATGGCATTGCTGCACGGCGTCGGTGCCCCGAAAGAGCGACTTGGGCACGGCGCACTAAGACGAATAGGGTTACATTGCGCCGTCAGTGCAGACTCCTCAGGACCCCACCACCCTTTCTGTCATTCCACTCGACCCACCAGCAGGCGCGTACTCGAGCCGGATTGCGCTGAAGGTGCTGCTGCCAGTGGGTGTGGTCGTGTGCGGCGCGTTCGTCGCCGCTCGCCTCAACGACAACCCGGCTGCCGTGCAGCTGCTCGACGACTTGCATTGGACCGTCTCCGCCATCGCAGCGGCGGCTTTGGCGTGGCTCGGGGCACGTTCCGCAAATGAGCCCGACAGCGCCCCGCGTCGCTGGTTTGCCTTTGGCCTCACGTCCAATTTGTTGGGTCAGCTGGTGTTTGACATGCAGGGAATCACGCATTGGATTCCAATCCCGAATCTTATGGATGTGTTTTTTCTCGGCATCGGTCCTTGCTTCGTTCTCGGTCTGATTGCAACGCTGCGGACCCGAGCGCGGGTGCCGAGCCAACCCTTCGTACTCGATGTCACCGCACTGGCTCTGGTGATACTGACTCTGACGATAGATCTTTACTTGCCGCGGCGGCAGACCATGAATCTGTTGCAATTGGGCATATTGGTAGCTTACCCCATCAGTTTACTGACGCCCGGATGCGTGGGAGCCGTACTGGCTCCCACGCTGAGATTGCGACTCGACTTTCGCGGAGCGTTATTTCTATCCGCGACGGTGCTGAATGGTGCCGTGTGGATGGTATGGAATTCAGAGTTCTTGAGTGACTCTCTTCAGGGCGCCTCCTGGCTGAATTTGACATTTTCCGTCGTGAATTTGTCGATGGGCTACGGGGCCTGCGTGTGGCATACCGAGTCCCGCGGCGACATGTCGTGGCAACGACGCTGCGAGGCGGTGCTACGGCTGATACCGCTGTTCGTTGTCGGCGCGGCGGTCATCAGCGTTGCGATGGTGTGGGTATTACCGGACGTCCTGCCTTCGGTGAAACTCGCAACGGTCGGCGGCGCAGCCTTGGTGATTGTGCTTGCGGCCGTGAGGCAAAACCTCTCATTGCTGGAGCACGATCGATTGGTCGCTGCCGAGCAGCATCTCAGTGAGCGCACACGAGAGTTACAAGCAAGCAATACGCGCCTTGCGACGATCAATGAGCAACTGGTTGCGGCGACGGAACGTGCCACCGAAATGGCGCAGGCCGCGCAGGTCGCCAATCAAGTGAAGAGCGAATTTCTCGCCAATATGAGCCATGAGATTCGCACTCCCATGAATGGGGTGATCGGTATGGCCGAATTGCTCCTCGATGCGCCCTTGGATCATCAGCAACGCGACCATGCGGAAACGATTCGCGACAGTGCGCGCGCACTATTGACGGTAATAAACGATATACTCGATTTCTCTAAAATCGAAGCCGGCAAGCTCGAGCTGGACGCAACCCGCGTCGAGTTGCGCGATTTGCTCGAAGATGTGGCGCGCCTGATCGCCATTCAGGCGCATGCGAAGAATCTCGAGATCACCGCCTACATCGACCCCGCTGTGCCCGAGTTCGTGCAGGTCGATGCGGGCCGACTGCGTCAGGTGCTCATCAACTTATGCGGCAATGCCGTCAAATTCACTCAGGAGGGTGAAATTGCACTAAGCGTCAGCGTCGCTGCACAAGACCCCGATTCCACGACACTGCGCTTCGAGGTTCGCGACACCGGCCTCGGCATACCCGAGAATCGTTTACACACGCTATTTAAGCCGTTCTCGCAGGTCGATGCATCGACGACGCGCAGATTTGGCGGCAGCGGCCTTGGGCTGTCGATCGTCAAACGCCTCGCTGAGATGATGGGTGGCGAAGCCGGGGTGCTAAGCCGTCCAGGTGCCGGATCCACGTTCTGGTTCGTGGCCCGCCTCGCAAACGCGGTTGCCGGTGGCGCCGCTCTTCCATCGGACACGACTGTCACTTTGCGAGGGCGAGCGCTTGTTGTCGACGACAATGCCACCAATTGCAGAGTCCTCGAAGAACAACTGCATCGTTGCGCAATGCAGGCCCAATGCGTGAACTCGGCGGCAGACGCGCTGACCGCGATGAGAGAGGAGCAGCGCAACGGTCGCCCGTTCGACATTGCATTGATCGATCAGCAGATGCCCGGCTGCGACGGGGCCGAACTCGGTCGCCGCATCAATGCTGATCCGCTCTTGAAGCCAACGCGCCTGGTGCTGCTGACTTCTTCTGGACAACAGGGCGAATGGCGGCGTTTCGCCGAGCTTGGATTCGCTGGCTACTTGCTGAAACCGGTAGCGCAGAGTGATCTCACGAGGTGCCTGATGCTAGTGTTATCGGGCAAGGCGGAGGATTGGCACGTTCGAACCCAGGGCATCGTGACGCAGCAGATAGTAGCAGAGCGCGGCCATGCAAGGCGCCGCATCCTGATTGCCGAGGACAACGCGGTCAACGAAAAAGTGGCGCGTCATTCACTGCAGAAACTCGGCTTCCTCGTCGACTCCGTGCAAAACGGCCGCGAGGCCGTGACAGCCTGGCAAACTGGCCGGTACGACTTGATACTGATGGATTGTCAGATGCCGGAGCTCGACGGCTACGAAGCCACCCGTGAAATCCGCAACCGCGAGCGCGGCGGACGGCACATCCCCATCGTCGCGCTGACGGCGCATGCGATGAAGGACGACGATCTTAAGTGCAAGGCGGCAGGCATGGACGATCACCTCACCAAGCCGCTCGATCGCGAACGCCTTAGACTCTGTCTTGATCACCATATGGGTGTAGCGGCCGCATATCCGACGACCCAACTAGAGGCGCCTTGGCGGCCGGCATCCGGTGGTTCAGACTTTTTCACCTCGTAGGCGAATTCCCACGCATTCCGAGGCGAATATCCTCGCGGCTTCGAGAAGCCTGCAAGAGGAGAAGCCCGAGGAGTGATCGGTCTGCAAGCGCCACGCGCTCGGCTACGATCAGCCTTTGCTCTCGTATTTAAATGAGACGCTGATTCGCGACCGATAGGCCTCGACCTTTCCATTCTTGATCTGAACGTCGAGCTTGACGACTTCGGCCACTCGCAAGTCCCGCAGTGTCTTGCTTGCACGGTTAATCGCAGCGGCGGTTGCCTTCTCCCAAGACTCCGTGCTGGTTCCGACGAGTTCAACCACCTTATAAACGTTCTCCGTCATGACATTTCCCCGCTTGTTTCGAAATTTAGTGCTCAGCCGGCGAAGACATACTAGGCCAATTCGGCATCGCTCGATACCGCATCAGATGCCGCGCAGTGCCGTCGTCACGGGTACTCGCGCCGCCCGCAGCGCGGGGAGGAGCCCGCCGGCCAAGCCCATCGCCAGCGCCCACACGATGCCGAGCGCGACCAAGGAGGGCGTTACCGCCAGTTGAAAGCTGTAGCCGAAGGGACTCGCGGACAAGCCGTTGAAAAATGCCCATGCCAGGGCGCTGCCCAACAGCGCGCCCGGAAGGGCCCACACCAGCGACTCGCACAGAATCGAGACGACGATTGCCGCGGACCCGAACCCGATGGCGCGCATGGTGGCCAACTCGCGGCGCCGCGAATCGACGATCGCGTACAGGGAGTTGACGGCGCCCAGCGTCGCGCCGATCGCCATGATGGTGCCGACGAAGTAGCTGACGAAGTTCAGGATGGCGTTCAGTTGTTTGAACCCGTCTTCCGTGACTTCGCGTTCGCGTTTCGCTTCGAGGTGCAGGCTCGGATTGGCCTTGATGGCATCGCTAAAAGCATCAAAATCCGCCGGTGTTTGCAGGCGCACCGACACCGAGGTGTAGGTATTGCTGCTGAAAAGGGACATGAGGCTGTCGACGTCGGCGTAGACGAAGCATTGTTGCGCCTGTCCCAGATCGAAGTGGCCGACCACGGTCCACTCGCTGCCGTGAATCGGGCGTCGATCGCCCAGCTCGAAGCCCGTGAATTGGCGGATACAGGAATTGCTGGCGATGAGCTCATGCAGACCCCGCTGAAACATGCGCCCCCCCGTGAAGCGCATCTCCGGCAGATATTCGGTCACGTTCTGTGTCGTTCCGATCAGCGGGAAAAAGATTCGGTTGCCCGTGACGCGCCTGCGGCCTTCGACCGGAACCTCCGAGTCGAAGACCACGATGGGCTGACCCCGGCTGCCCTTGCGGATGCCCGGCAGCTGAAGCACGGCCGCTGCTTCCTCCCGGGAAATGCTGCTCTGAAATACCCGCTCGCCCGCAGTGGCCAATATCACGCGGTCGTCGCTCACGCCGCCCATTTCTTGTCGGCGCGCGCCGGCGCCCATCGCCAGCATGGAAACCAGCACACCGACCGCGCAGGAGACACCGATGATGATGGTCAGGACGGGCGCGATCCGCTGTGGGACTCCCGCCAGATTCACGAGCAGTATGCCGAGAAATTGTCGGATGAAGTTCATTGGCGGGTGCTAGCGGCTGGCGAGTGCGGTAGCGATCTTCAACCGCGCCGCTGAAAGCGCCGGGACCGACACGCTGATCACTGCCACCAGGACCGCAGATGCCACACCCACCGCGACCACGATTGCAGGCATCGAGAGACCCGGTACGATTCGCGAAGCCAACGGAAACACCAACATTGCAAGCGCGAGCCCGCACGCCGCTGCTGCGATGAAGACGCCCAAGGCCTCCGCGAGTATGCAAAGGAACACGGCGCGATTGGAAAACCCCAGGGTCTTCAGAACCGCAAGCTCCGGAGTGCGCTCTCGTATCGATTGCATCATCATGGTGGCGGTCGCGAACAGCAGCGCCACCAGCACGGCGCTCACGATCGCCCGAATCAAGAAGTTAAGATCGCCGATCGACTGCAAATTCATCTGGGCCAATTCGCGCAACGATTCGGTGCGCGTTTCGTTCGAGGAATTGGCGAAGCGCCGGTCGATTTCATCGGCCACCGTCACCGCCAGCTTCGGATCGGAAACCGCGACGTTGAAATGCTTGACGGTGCCCCTGCCGGTGGCGCGGGCCTCATCGAAGTAAGCATAATTGATCAGGATGTTGTCGCGCCCGCCGCCGACGTCGCTGTCCGTGTAGGTGCCCACGACATCGAACGCCCAGTCGGTCGAACCGTTGGTTTGCACCGTGTTGGACTTCACGGGGATGTGGTCTCCGATCTTCCAACCGTACCTCTTGAGCAACCCCTCCATGACGATGGCTCCAGTGCGTGTCCGCCGCAATGCCTCGGCGTATTCGGGCGCGATCGTGAAAGTGAACGCCGCCAGCCAGCCTGCGTCCGGGCGTATGGCGACGATGCCCAATTTCTGATCGGGGTTTTGGTAGATGCCCCCGGACAACTCCACAGGGACGACCGCTTCCACGCCGGGTACCGATTTGATTTGCTCGAGCAGGCTCAACGGCAGGGAATCGATCAGACTCAGGCTGCCGT
This sequence comes from uncultured Gammaproteobacteria bacterium, assembly GCA_963818075.1. Taxonomy (GTDB): domain Bacteria; phylum Pseudomonadota; class Gammaproteobacteria; order Steroidobacterales; family Steroidobacteraceae; genus Bog-1198. The sequence goes on from CAWFQX010000006.1 coordinate 67,349, forward strand.
GAACGAGCAGCACATCAGCGCGTGCCGCCCGGACCAATTGTTCGACGCCCGTCTTCAGGCCTTGGAGCACGCCGAACAGCGCGAAGGCGACGCAAACCTGCAGGAAGATCAGTATGGCGCGTCCGGGCTTGCGCCAGATGCCGGACCATATGAGCGGCAGAAATTTCACCGTCCGACCCAGTCCGCAGGTTTCACCATTTTCCACCCCCTTCCCCGCTTTGTACGCCTCCGGCCGACTGCTGTGCAAGTCGGCAGATGCCGTCCGTGCTAAAAGGTGCGGATGGATTTTCGCGCGCCATGAATAGCCCAGGCAAAGTGATTGCCGCGCCGGGCGCATTCTCACCCCTGGTTCTCAGCTGCCTCGCCGCGACATGGCTGGTGTGGGGTTCGACCTATCTCGTGATCCGCTTCGCGCTGGCGGGTTTCGCGCCCTATTTCCTGATGGCCACCCGTTTCCTGTTTGCCGGCGGGATCCTGCTTGCGTGGCAACTGGCGCGCGGAGCGGCATTGCCAGGCACTCGGCAGTGGGGCAACGCGCTGCTCGTCGGCACACTGATGCTCGGCGGCGGAATGGGCGGAGTCGCGTATGCCGAACAGACCATCGGCTCAGGTCTGGTCGTGGCGTTCATCGCCGTCATTCCGTTGCTCCTGGTGGTGATCAATCTTGTTTTTGGCATTCATCCGCAGCGCCGTGAGCTGCTGGCGGTTTTGATCGGCCTCGGCGGCGTGCTGATGCTCACTCAAGGAGCCGGTCTGCGCGCCTCTCCGGCCGGACTCGCCGCGATCACCGTTGGCACGACGGGATGGGCTCTCGGCAGCGTCCTCGCTCAGCGGGGATTTGCTCTCGCACCGGGCGCGACCGGCTTCGCGACCGAAATGCTGTGCGGCGGACTTGCGCTGCTCGCAATGTCGGCGCTGCGCGGCGAACCCTGGCATTGGCCTTTGCAAACCGGGGTCTGGCTGGCGTGGTGGTACCTGGTCGTGTTCGGATCACTGATCGCGTTTAGCGCCTATATGCTGCTGCTCGCGCGCACCTCGGCGAGTGTTGCGGCCAGTTATTCGCTGGTGAATCCGCTGGTGGCGCTGTTTCTCGGGGTGACGCTGGGCCGCGAAATCGTCTCGACGTGGGAGTGGGTCGCGGCGGGCGTGGTGATGATCGGCGTGGTGCTGTTGTTTTGGGGTCGGCGGGGATAAAGGCGCTAACTCGCCGGCGCCTCGGCCTTCTCGCCGTGAAACGCTGCCCGCGTTTGTGCCGCGCCGCGTTTGGCGGCAGTGGCAATCTCATGCCCCACTGCGCGGGCGGCGACCGCAACGCGGTGCGCGCCCTCCTTGCACTTGGCACCCACCACCTGCGAATCGTGCTTCACAGCCGCGCCAAACGCCCTTGCGTGTGTCGCGATCGCGGATTCATGCGGCGCATCTGCCGCCGCATGAACTGCGACGCAGGGCATCAGCAGCAGGGTCCCTGCCACCAATAGGCCGGCAGCGCGGCAGCCCACGCTGCGCACACTCTCATTTGTCGTCGTGTTGCTCATGGCCATCATGTCCGCGTCCCCGCTCGTCCCCGTCATGCCCGCGTCCGTGTCCCCGGTCGTGATCGCCGTCGTGATCGCGCTCCTGATCCCGTTGGCGGTCCTGCCAGCGCTGCCGCTCCATTTCGCGTTCTCGCTCATGATCTTGATAGTGGCGCTGGTACTCCGGATCGTATTCCTGCGATCGAACGAAATACACGGGCCGATTGCAGGCATTGTATTCGTGACAGTGCACGCGCCAATTTTTTGCATGCCCGGGCGGTACATGCAGATAAATCGGCGGCGGCGGCGCTGCCTGCTGCTCGATCAACATGGGCTGTGCGTAGACGACCGGCGGCGGACGTTCGCCGCCGATATTCACCTGACCGTACAAGCCGGGCGCCACCTCGCCCGACAACATGACGTGAATATCCAGGCCGCCCGCGTAGCTGAGACCCGTACCGGCGAGCGACACCGCGACCAAAGTGATGAACCGCATATGAAAATCCTCTCCGTAAAGTTAGGTGAGTCTGCATGATCGAACGGGCAACGCAAGCGCTGGCAGCGTCGTGAAATGCAGACATCGAGGTCGGCGGTCAATTCGCGCAATTTCGCCGGTTATTTGCGGGATTTTTCAGCGTTTTTCTGCGCCGTGAAATTCCAAAACGTGACGTGAGTCACCGCACGAAACTCGAGAATCCGCATGTCATCCTGCGCAGGCTCAACTGCGGACGCGATCGATGGCCGCGACGAGTGGATAGCAAGAATCGAGCAGCGGCAACGCCAGGCGATGATGGCGAGCGCTCCGCACCGCCCAGCCCAATGTCTCTTCAACCTCCAATGCGCGTCCCGCCTCCAGATCCTGCAGTGACGACATTCGATGCTGAGGCGCGGTCGCTTGCAGATGAGCTCCGAAGCGCTGAATGGCGGCGACGGCTTCTTGCTCCGAATCTCGACACAGCGTGGCCACGGGAAGTACGGATTGATCCGATAATTCGATGCGGTGGGCGGCCGCCAGCAGGTTGATCTCGCGCATGAGACGCACCAGCACCAGCGCCGAGCCCGGATCGCTGAAATATCTCCACGTCGCGACACGCGTCGTCACGGAAAGAACCATCATGCCGACCCACGATGCAAACTTGGACCATTCGAGGCGCTGAATATCCGCTACTGCGGCCGCCCGCACCCCCGAGGCATCAATGGCGCCCGCGATCCGTTGCGTGCGCAGGCTATTCCCGCCATCGAGTTCGCCGATATAGATGTTGGCGTTGCGGCTGAACATGACTTCACCGGAAGGCTTGAGCTCACCGCTGGTGTCGGCCAGGGCGCCGAGCACCTTTTCACGGCCAAAACAATCGGCGAGCAGATCATCTTTCATGATTCCATTTTGAATGGACAGTGCCGCATCGATCGATGCACCGCGTAACGGTGACAGAGCTGCCGCCGAATCCCGCGTTTTTGTCGCCAGAATGAGCACGTCCGCTGCGCCCAGGCGCGCCGGGTCGGTGACGACAGATACTGACTGGGAAAACTCGGCCAAGCCCGAGATGCGTAGACCGTCCTTTTCTATTTGCCGGGCTCGGCTGCCTCTGGCCAACATGGCCACGCTACAGCCCGAGCGCGCCAAATGGGCGCCAATGATGGACCCAATGGCACCCGCTCCGACAATGGCAAAATCTACTTTGTTCATTCGCGTGGCCACTCGTCGCCTACCCGCCTCCCTGCGCGATCCGCGGGCGCGGCGCGATCACAGGAGCTTGCCGCTCGTACTGCATCACAAAGTCGAGGATGAAGCGGCTGGCGTCCGGCCCATTGGCGTCATTGAAATCATAGCGCATATCGCCGCCGCTCCAGGCATGGCCCAATCCCTCCACCATGATCTTGCGCAGCACGAGCCGTCCCTGCTGGGTCCAGTCCTGCTGCCGGTAGGGGCGGCCCCCGCTCTCGACGCGGCGCTCCTCGGACGTCAACTGCAGCCCTGCGCCCGGATCGCCAAGGTCCTCATCTTGCAGCTTTAGTTGCTCGATGATTTGATCCGCATTCACCGGATTGACGGTGGTATCGCGATCCCCGTGGATGACTAGCGTCGGCACGGAGGTGGATGCATGCGTCTCCCGTACCAGTCGGCGCGACTTGTCGATCGACGCGGGCGACTGACCGGACCGCATCGCGGCGAGCGCTTGCGCAGGCGAATTTGCCGCGCCGTACATCAAGCCGGAGTGGATGGCACAGGCCGCAAACAGCCGGCTGTGGCGCACTGCCAGGAGGCAGGCCATCGCTCCGCCCGCCGACATCCCCGCCACATACACGCGTTGCGGATCAATGGGTCGGCGTTGCGTGACTTGATGGATCAGCCGGGCAAGCAGCGCTGCCTCACCCTGCCCCGCGAGCGAAGCTGGCTCGAACCAATTCCAACAGCGCAGCGGGTTCGAATGCTTGCTTTGTTCCGGATACAGCACGGCACAGCCGTATTCCTCCGCGAGCACGTTCATGCGCGTGCCCTCGGCAAAGCTGAGCGGATCTTGATGGCATCCGTGCAGCATGACGGCAAGCGGCATGGTGCCGCGGCGCGACGAGCCGGTCGGCAGAAAGAGCCGATACCCCAGGTCGTGCCGCCGCAGCCCCAGCCGGAACGCACCCGCCGCGTGCGGATCCTTGAACCTCGCCGTGAGAAAGCGGCTGCGGCCCCTCGTGCGCGGCCGCAGTGAGCGCCGCATCCCGGCTATTTTCTTGACCAACCGGCGCAGCGTTCTCAACATGCCGGCATTCTAAGCCGCAGTGGCGAGGCGCCCGGCGCGATAATCGGCGAGCGCTTGCTCGATTTCCTCACGCGTATTCATCACGAACGGACCGTACTGCGCGACCGGCTCGCCCAACGGCTTGGCCGCCAGCAGCAGAAACTGCACCCCGTCCGGGCCGGCCTGCACGCGCACGCTGTCTCCATCGGACAAGACGCCGGCCGCACGATGCGGCAGCGGTTTGGCCGTGGCGGCGGCACCGATCTTGGCGCTGCCCTCATAGAGATACAGGAAGGCATTGTGACCGGCCGCAACCTGCGTCGTGAATTCGCCTCCCGCCGGCAGACGGACATCGAGATACAAGGGATCGGTGCTGCGTTTGGCGTCGCTGCCATTGACCGGACCCCGGGTGATGCCGCCGTCCTGCGTGAACGTCCCGGCAATGACCTTCGCCTCGCCACCCTGCGGCAGTGATACCCGCGGAATCTCGCGCGCGGGAATGTCGCGATAGCTCGCGGGCTGCATTTTTTCCTTTGACGGCAGATTGAGCCACAGCTGGAAGCCGCGCATGCGACCCTCGCTCTGCTGCGGCATCTCGGAGTGGATGATGCCGCGTGCCGCCGTCATCCACTGCACATCGCCCGGACCAAGATCGCCGCGATTGCCGAGGTGATCCTCATGCCGCATGCGGCCATCGAGCATATAAGTGACGGTTTCGAAGCCGCGATGCGGATGCGCCGGGAAGCCGGCCATGTAATCGTTCGGGTTGTCGGAATAGAATTCATCGAGCATCAGGAACGGATCCACCTGCAAACCTCGCTGGCTGCCGAGGCTGCGGCGCAACTTGACACCGGCCCCGTCGGACGTCGGCATCGATTCGATGACATGAGCCAGAGTGCGGATACTCATCTTAAATCTCCTGTGAAATATCTTTCTTGAGCGGCATTCTACGCAGCGAGCCGCGCGATTTCGGCGGCGGCCTTGGCGAGACCCGCTTCCTTGCTTTGCGCGCTGATGGCGAGGCCCTCGGCGTAGACGAATTTCACGTCGGTGATGCCGAGGAAGCGCAGGAAGTCGCGCACATAGCTGGTCTGGGTATCGAGCGGGGTACCGGCGTACAGGCCACCGCGCGCCGCGAACACATACACCTTCTTGCCGGTGAGCAGGCCGACCGGGCCCTTCTCGGTGTACTTGAAGGTCACGCCGGCGCGGGCGACGTGGTCGAAGTACGCCTTGAGCTGCGACGGGACGCCGAAGTTGTACATGGGCAGGCCGAGGACGATCACATCAGCCCGCTTGAGTTCATCGATCAGCGAGTCGGAGTAGGCCACTACCGCGTGCTGCGCGGCGCTGCGATTTTCCGGCTGCGTGATGAAGGCGCCAAAGCGCTCTGCGTTGAGGTGCGGCACTGAGTCGGCCGCGGCAACATTGCGCACCTCAATGTGCGCCTCGGGATTGCGTGCCTGAAATGCCGCGACGAACTGGTTGGCCAACTGGCTGGACAGGCCGTTGTGATGGTTGATGCTGGCATTGATCTGCAACAAGGTGGTCATGGTCTATCTCCTCGAATAGTAGCTGTATGGATCCTTTTCACCGCGTCGACATTTAAATATTGATTGAATAGATAAAAAAGTAGAATATTTCGGGCCTACCTATCTATTTTACGGATATATGACCAACAGCCCGCGCGTTTCCCTTGAACAGTGGCGTTCCCTTCTGGCGGTGGTCGACGCCAACGGCTATGCCCAGGCCGCCGCGGCGCTGCACAAAAGCCAGTCCGCGGTGACCTACGCCGTGCAGAAAATGGAAGCGCTGCTGGGCGTGAAGATCTTCGAAGTGGTCGGCCGCAAGGCGCATCTGACGGCGACCGGTGAAGTGCTATACCGCCGGGCCAAAGCGCTGTTGGATGAGGCCGGCGCGCTCGAGCAAGCGGCCGGAACCCTCGCCGCGGGCTGGGAACCCGAGCTGCGGCTGTCGGTGGAGATCATCTTCCCCACGTGGCTGCTGCTGCAATGCTTCGCACGCTTCGCCGAAGAACGGCCGCAGACTCGCATCGAGCTGTACGAGAGCGTGCTCAGCGGCACCGAGGAGGCCCTGCTGCAGCGTAAGGTTGATCTGGCCATCGGCTCGCAGGTGCCGGCAGGCTTCATCGGAGACCCGCTGATGCGCTTGCGCTTCATCGCGGCAGCGCACCCGGACCATCCATTGCATCGACTCGGGCGCGAACTGACACTGCAGGATCTGCGCAAGCATCGCCACCTCATCATCCGCGATACCGGCAGCCAGCGCCGCAGCGGCAGCTGGCTCGGAGCCGAGCAGAGCTGGACGGTGAGCCAGAAGGCCACCTCCATCCACGCAGCCGTGATGGGCTTGGGGTTTGCCTGGTTCCCGGAGGAGACCATCCGCGGCGAATTGGAACGCGGCGAGCTCAAGGCGCTGCCGCTGCGCGAAGGCGGCGAGCGCGCGGGCGATCTCTACCTGGTGTTCGCCGACCGCGACTACGCCGGTCCCGGCGCCCTGCGGTTGGCGGCGATCATACGAGAGCATGTGGCGGAACAGTCCAGAGGAGTTCAGTGATGCATACAGCCGACCCCCATCGATACGAATCGCTTCCCTATGCACGTTGCGGCCGCAGTGGGCTGCAATTGCCGCGAATCTCACTCGGCCTGTGGCAGAACTTCGGCGGCACCACGCCGTTCGAGAATGCGCGTGCGATGGTCCTCCAATCATTCGATCACGGCATCACGCATTTCGATCTCGCCAACAATTACGGGCCGCCGCCAGGTTCGGCCGAGGAGAACTTCGGCCGCATCCTGGCGACCGATCTGGCTCCCCACCGCGACGAACTCATCGTCTCGACCAAGGCGGGCTATCTCATGTGGCCGGGACCCTACGGCGAGTGGGGATCGCGCAAATACCTGCTCTCAAGCCTGGACCAAAGCCTCAGGCGCACGCATCTCGACTACGTCGACATTTTTTATTCGCATCGCTTCGACCCTGCCACGCCGCTCGAAGAGACGATGGGGGCGCTCGATACCGCTGTTCGCAGCGGCAAGGCCCTCTACGTCGGCGTTTCATCCTATGGACCGCAGCAGACTCGGGAGGCGGCTGCCATTTTGCGCAGGCTCGGGACACCCTTCGTGATTCACCAGCCCTCCTATTCGCTGCTCAACCGCTGGGTGGAACAGGAGTTGCTGGACGTGCTCGAGCAGGAAGGCATCGGCTGCATCGCGTTTTCGCCGCTGGCGCAAGGTCTACTGACGGCAAAATACCTGCGCGGAATTCCGGACGGCTCGCGCGCCGCTCAGAATGAGTCGTTTCGAAAGTCGATGCTGAGCGAGCGCAATCTCGCCAGTGTGCGCGCCCTCAATGAGATCGCCCAGCAACGTGGCCAGAGCCTCGCGCAGATGGCGATCGCATGGGTGCTTAGAAAGCCGGCGGTTACCAGCGCGCTCGTGGGCGCCGGCAGCTGGCCGCAGATCGAGGAGTGCCTTGGCGCCCTGCGCAACCGGACGTTCCGGCAAGATGAACTCGACAGGATCGATGCCGAAGCGCGCGATGGCGAACTCAATATCTGGGCCGCCTCGAGCTAATCCCCTCCGCCGCTGTATCGATCATCGCGTAACGTCGCGTGCTATCGCGGCGCATCGGCTCGCAGCGCTGAGACTGTCTCTGCCGATTGCCCCTGTGCGAGTTGCTGATAAGTCTCCGGCGACATCTGCGGCAGCTTGCGAACGAACGCCACGATGTCCCAAATCGCCGCATCGTCCAGCGATTTGCCCCACGCGGGCATGGCGCTCATCTTGATCCCGTGCTTGATCGTCCAAAAGGACCGCCGAGAATCCCGCACCTCTTCCTGGGCTAGGCTCGGCGGATGCGGATACAGCCCCACGCGGATGTCTGATTTCGCCACTCCGGGCGCCAAATGACAGCCGACGCACAGCGCCGCATAGCGTTCCGCGCCTGCCGCGATCCTCTTCGGCTCCTCGAGCTGCGGCACATCGATCGTACGGGCGCGCATCTCGATGGAGCGGTCGCGCAAGCGCTCGATGAGCACCAGCACGGGCTTGGTGTGATGGTCGTCGGCGCCGATGTTGTACACCCCCGAGCCGATGAACAGCGCGGCGCCGATTGCCATTACCACGAGGACGCCCAGAACCGCAAAGCCGAATTTCGCTGTGATGCCCATGGGATCTACTGAACGACGACCGTTCCGACCATGCGCGGATGGATGGAGCAGGTGAAATGATAGGTGCCCGGCTTGTCGAACTTGTAGGAAAAGCTCTCGTTCGTATCCATACCGCCCGACTTGAATGCTCCCGTATCGCTCACCACGGTGTGCGGTTCATCGTCCATGTTGGTCCAAGTCACGGTTGCGCCCGTCTTGACGGTCAACGGCGTGGGGTTGAACATGAAGTCCTTGACGATGATCTTCGCCGTGTCGGAAGTTTCCGCCGACGATGGGAGAAACATCTCCATCCCCCCCAGAATCAGCATGCCGACGGCTGTCAGCAACATTTGAGTTCGCCGCATATTCACGTTTGTTTCTCCTTCGTTCCGATATTGATCTGTGGCTCAGGCGAGCGCCGTGTCGTTGAGCGCCAATGAACTCGGGTGTTTCAGCACCGAGACGCTGGTGATCCCGAGCATCGCCGCCAACTGATCGGCGGGGACCTTGAGCGGCCCGGGCCCTGACCCGACACCGGCAACGGGCTGCGGATAGGAGGTCGCGCGTGCCGTGTGAAAGGTGATATTGCCCTCGACCTTCTGCACGATCTGATGGATGTGGCCGTTGAGCACCGTGACCGAGCCGAAGCGGCGCAATTGACTCATGAGTTGATCGGCATCCCCCGTGCCCCAGCCCCAGGGCTCATAGATCGTCCACAACGGCATGTGGGCAAAGACCACGACCGGCGTGCTCGCCGAGCGTCCTTTCAAGTCGGCCGCAACCCAAGCGAGCTGCTCCTCGCCCAAGGTGCCAAGACCACCCGGTTTGAACTGCAGCACATTGATGAGCCCAATGAAGTGCACGCCGGAGTGATCGAAGCTGTAGTAGCCCTTGTTATTGGAAGCTTTGCCGAAGCGGTTGAAGTATTCAGTGACCGTCGCATCGGTGGTGTCGTGCTCGCCCGGGACGGTATGCATCTCGGTGGTACGCAGACGCGTGAACAGCTGCTGCGCCAAGTCAAATTCCGCAGCCTTCGACAGGTGCGTGATATCGCCCGTGTGAATGATGAGCTCCGGCTGCGCTGACATTCCGTTCACGATGTCGATGGTTTGGGTGAGGGTGCCGTTGACGTCCGGATTCGCCTCCTTGTTGAAGCCGATGTGCGTGTCGCTGATCTGCACGAACAGCGGTTTGCCGAGCTTGGCAGCGCCCTGCTTATCGCTCGCCGCCATGGCCAGATCGATGGGCGTGAATACTCCGCCCGACAGCGCGAACAGGGTTCCGGCCCCGCCATAGGCCATGCATTTGAGGGCGTTGCGACGCGAAAGCAGTGATTGATCGTCCGACATGTCCGTCTCCTAGGTTGCGGTTCAGGAGAGAAGACTTCGGCGCAGGGGAATTTATTCCCGGGATCGTTGCGATTGTGGGCGGCGAGGGGTTTAAAGCTCGCCAAATAGAAAACGGGCTATGTCCCGCTTGTGCGGAGCATAGCCCGTGCCTGAAGGGCTTCCTTTGCCGATTGATCAGTAGGGATTTGTTACCGGAGTGCTGCTGAAGGTTATGCTGCCGAGAACACCGTCCGTCTGATCGGCGAAGCCGGCCGTGTAGAACAGGGTCGTTACCGGTTTATCGGCATCCCCGTTGCCAAAGACCAGCGACCAGAGACCGGGGATCGCCAGCGTCGCGCCGGCAGCGTCCGTCAAGGGCCCCTTCGAGGTCGCCAAGGAGGTGCCATTGGCTGCAAACACGTTGATGGTCCCATCGCCGAAATTGCCGATGAGCAGATCCCCTTCGAAGGAGCCGAAGCCGGTCGGTGCCAGCGCGATCCCCCACGGGGCATTGAGCGCGCCTGCCGATGCGAAGCGGCTGACGAAGTTGCCGCTAAAATCGTACACGTCGACGTAACCCATACCGGCACCGGTCACTTCATCATGCAGTGCCGGATCGCGCATGGCGTAGGTGACGTAGAGCTGCTTATTGAGAGCAGTGATGCCGAACGGCACAAAGCCCGCGGGCATGGTCGGATCGACGAATTTGCCCTGCATGGCCGCAGGCTTCGTGAAATTGGTATCGAAGACGTCGATCTTGTTATTGTGCAGGTCCGTCGCGTAGAGAAAATTCGCGCTGCCGACCGTACCCAACGCAAGGCCCTTGTACACCGCATGCTCGGTACCGTTGTCGACCCCGTCATCGTACGCCGTCACCGCCGTCGCGCCGCTGTCCTGCGCCCACGCGGCAATCGTTCCGCCTTCGCCGTCAAACATGAACAACGCCGTCTCCTGGCCCTTGCTCGTCGTAATGAGGAAACCGCCGCCGCCGTTGTAGACCTGACCCGTCGGGTTGGCCGCCACGCCCGCCCCGGACGCCGGAATGGCGATCCCCGTGGCATTCGACCCGGTGATTGCACTGGTCTCGATCTGCCCAGTGCCGCTGTAGAGCGACGTCACGTTGCTGTTGTTGTCGGCAACCCAGAACGGCAGGCCCGGCGCAAAGGCCAAGCCCCAGGGATTCGACAGGTTGGCGTCAATGATGGTGGTGGTGGCAACCACCCCGGTCTTGTTCGACACCAAGGCGACGTCGGCAAAGCCGCTCGACATTTGCTGGACCACTTGACTTCCGCCGCCGCCGCCGCTGCCGCCGCCGCACGCGGCGAGGGAAAGCGCACACACGGCGCTGACCGCGAATGAGGCCGATACTTTGGATCTGATGCTACGCTGACATTTCATGGTTACTCTCGTTGACGTCGACATGACGTTCAGTACGAGTAAGTACTCAGCCGTGCTCAAATGGTTGCGTGGTTTAAAAAATAGTTGGGAAAATAAAAAATAACTGACGACGCGTTAAATTCTCCAGGCGACCAGTCTGCCTTTATCTATCTATTTGCGCCGCCAAACGCAACCATTTGGACGTGGCAGAGCACTTACTCCGTACTGCAGTCATTCTTGGGCACGCGGAGCGTTTACGTTAGGACATGACCACATACTTGTATCGCGCGACATTTTCGCGCCCCAGGACTATCGGCGCGTTGGCGATCATCTCTGCATGCCTGGGACTCAACACGCCTTCGCGAGCGCTGCCAAGTTTCGCGCGCCAAACCGGCAAACCGTGTGCGCAGTGCCACACCGTCGCTTATGGACCGGCTTTAACTGCCTACGGCCGACAATTCAAGTTGAACGGCTACGTCTGGGGGGACGCGAAGGAGGTCATCCCCCCTGTCGCTCTGATGATCCAGGGCGGCTTCACCCATACAGAAGCGAAGCAGGTCGATCCACCCGCCGATCACTTTGCACTCAATGACAATCTATCCGTCGATCAAGTCAGCGCATTCTACGGTGGTCGAATCACGCAGCACGCGGGCGCCTTTGTGCAGGTGACCTATAGTGGCGAAGACCGCCATACGAATTGGGACAATCTCGACATTCGATATGCGCGGTCAACGAACATCGGCGATACGAGTGCCGTGTTCGGTGTTTCGATCAACAACAATCCCTCGGTACAGGATTTGTGGAATTCCACGCCGGCATGGAGTTTCCCGTATATCAATTCGGCTCTCGCGCCCACGCCGGCCGCGCATACCTTGATCGCGGGCACCTTCGCGCAATTGGTGCTCGGTGCGACCGCCTACGCGATGCTCGGCGATCACCTGTATCTGGAAGCCGGCGCCTACCGCGGACTCAGCGACCAATGGCTCGGCAATCTAGGCCTCAGCGCGGCTGATAATTTGCATCCACAGGGGCTGTCGCCTTATTGGCGGGCCGCCTGGCAAATGGATTTCGGCGCCAACTATTTTTCGCTCGGCACCTTTGGTCTCAACTCCCGTCTGCAGCCCGACCCGACGATACCGCAAACCGATCGGTTCAACGACGTTGGATTCGATGCGACCTATCAATATGCGAACGGCTCGGAGCACACGGTTTCCGCCAATCTCTCGCTGGTCCATGAAAAGCAGTTCCTGGACGCGAGCTTCATCGGCGGCAACTCCGCCAGCAATGCCGATCATCTCAATACGATGAATCTGGATGTGGGCTATTCATTTCGACAGACCTGGGTGGCGAGCGTCGCCCTATTCAATGTGAGCGGGAGCACCGACATGGGGCTCTACGCACCGGCAGCCGTCGCGGGAAGCGCTTCGGGATCGCCGGATAGCCGCGGCTACATCGTACAGCTCGAGTACGTGCCATTCGGCAAGTTGGAGTCTTTCGCACGTCCCTGGATCAACGTGCGCCTCGGCCTCCAATACACGGGTTATGAGCGCTTCAACGGCGGTGCAGCCAACTACGATGGATTCGGACGGTCTGCATCCGACAACAACACTCTGTTCGGCTTTTTTTGGGTAGCAATGTGAGGGCAACATGATCAAATTAATGAGTGCGACGGGCTTGCTTCTTCTCGCGCGGCTGGCGGCGGCCGACGTGTGTCAGGTGACGATAGAAGCAACCGATCAAATGCGGTACGACGAGCAGACCTTGCCCGTGGGCTCCGATTGCTCCGAAGTGGAAGTGACGCTTCGCAATACGGGTAAACTTCCGGCGAGTGCCATGGGGCACGATTGGGTTCTGACGAAAACTTCCGATGTGTCCTCGGTCGCCAATGCCGGGATGAGTGCGGGCGCCGCGAATAATTACCAGAAGCCGGGGGATAAACGCATCATCGCGTCGACGAAGATCATCGGCGGCGGCGAGAGCGACACGGTGCGCTTTTCTCTCAGTCTGCTCGACCCCCATGAAAGCTACAGCTATTTCTGTTCGGCGCCGGGGCACGTCAGCATCATGAAAGGCCGTTTTGTGTACAAGCCGAGCGGCGCCGCGTCCGTGGCCAAGAATGAGGTGCCGTAGGAGTACTTATCGAGCGTCGGGCGCACTCGAGTCCTGCAGCAGCCGAGCGAGTCCGAAGAGTTCATTCCAAGCGGTATCCGAGACGGCGCAATACACGAGATTCCCGGTCTGCCAGAATGCAAGATGATAACCGTTGCGAGTGGTGTTCTTCGGCAAGCCGCGCTGATCCGCGGCCCAGCCGAATACGTTGATGACGTGCGAGCCATGTTGGTATACGACCACCGCCGTGCGCTGATGATCGAAATAATCAGCGCGCCCGCCGATGAGCCGATATCCTTGCTGACCGAAATCGGCCACCACCGGCGATACGTCGGAGTGACCCGCGAACCACGGTTTCACCGTGTGCTTGTCGGTGGATACCACGTCGATCAGATGATCCGGCATCAACGATCGCACATGAGCATTCACTACCTCGTCAAGAACCGGATTGGTGAGCGGCGACGCCAGCACGAAGAATGCGATGCCGGCAGCGATCGACGCGCCGCCGATGCCGCTGAAGGCGCCCATCCAGAACGGCCGCGGCCGCCGGCTAATGAGCCGCATCCCTCCCAGGCGCGGGCTGTTGCGCGAGCTCTCCTGATCGAGCGCGCGCAGAATCCGTGCGCGCAATGCCGGCGGGGCCGCGCGCGCGTAGCTCAGATCCTGCCGCAGTGCGCCGCGCACGTGATCCATGTCCTCCAGCAGTGCACGGCATTCGGTGCAGGCCTCGCCATGGCGCTCGATATTCGCGGCGGATAGCGCATCGAGTTCGCCGTCGAAGTACCCCTGCACGCGCAGCGATTCAGCGCACTGCATGCGGCTGTCCTTCGGCCTCTTTCAACCAGCGCGCCTTGAGCGCCGCGCGTGCGCGCGCCAAACGCGACATCACCGTGCCGATGGGCACGTTCGTTACCGCGGCAATCGCGCGATAATCCATCTCCTCTATCTCCCGCAGCACCAAAACCTCGCGATGCTCTTCAGGCAACGCCGACATGAGACGATCGAGCGTGCGCTCTTCGTCCCGGCGGATCGAGGTGCTGTCGGGATCGGCTGTCGTCGCAATCATTGCCTGACCATCCTGTACTTCATGTTCCTCCGGCAGCGGCACATAGGCGCGCCGCTGCTGCTGCTTGAGCGCCGTCAAATGGCAATTTTTCACGATCGTCAGTAGCCACGCTTTCACGTCGGAGCCTCGCAGGGCGTCAAATCCACGAAACGCGCGCAAAACGGCCTCTTGTACCACATCATCCGCGTCGCCGGAGGAGCGCGCCAGCCACCGTGCAAATCGGTACGCGGCGTCCAGATGCGGCAAGACGAGAGCCTCGAACCGACGGCGCCTGTCATCCATGGAGTGCCTCAATCGCCCTGGCGCGTTTCAATTGAGCGGAATCACCATCATCTGATGATTGAACTCCACCCCCGGCCGCCTGATCACGTACAGGCCGCTATCCGTGAGCATGAAGGTGGTGCCCGTGTCGCCCTTGGTCAGTTTCGCGCGCACCTGCTTCACGTCAAACATCCGGCTGAGTTCGTACCCGGTCAGCGAGTCGATGGCGGGATAATCTCGAGCGGGCGGCGCGTCATTGGCCTCGCCGGCGACGGTGAATACCGAATCTCGCGACGTCAACGCCGGCAGTGTTTTAAGCTGCGGGTCCCGCCACCGAGGTAAATCCAACACCGCGTCTTGGCCTTGCCGGAACCGGACCAGTTCCGCCTGATTTCCCAGCGGTGAAATAAAGTCAAATGGCCCGGAGGCGCTCAGCTGCACGGAGCCTTCGCCTTTGATGTGAACGGGATCGGTCACATCGAACGCGGCCAGGCTGGCGCCCTGGTTCTGCTCGACATAAAGCAGAGTTTTGCCATCAAATCGGTCGTAGAGGAACATCGCCTCGCCGGTTTGCTGCGCCAGTGCAGGAAGATCCGCCGGCGGGATCAGAACGATATTGTTGGAATGGTTGGCGTGAACGGCGGTCGCCGCCACGGCTCCCGCGGCGAGCACGGCCATTGCCGCTCGACGAAGGTGTACCCGTAACTGATCCTTGAGATATTCTTGCATCGCGTTTCTCCTCAACACGTGATTAGTTTGTTCAATGGGTAGACTTCGGAACTTACATTTTTATTCCCTAGGCATATGGCTTGGCTCACCAAATCTCGATTCTTGTCCGGGCTGCAATGCCACAAGCGGCTGTGGTTTGATGTTCATCAGCCGCTCGAGGCGCCGGTCGAACGCAGCATCCCGATTCTGCAGGGACAGGCCTTCGACGCAGCGGTGCAGCAACTTCGACCCGGGATCCTGATTTCTCGAACGAAGGGTTTGCCCTCGGCGATTGCAGAGACCAAAAGAATCTTGGCTCGTGGTAATCATGCGGCGCTGCTGCTCTACCAGGCGGCATTTCGTGCCGGCGGACTTGCGGTGATCGCGGATGTGCTGCGACGTCAGGGCGCCGGATTCGAGCTGGTCGAAGTGAAAGCCGCCACCGAAACCCAAGCGACGCATCTGGCGGACGCGGCGTTTCAGGCGTTGGTGCTGCAACGGGCGAAGATTCCGGTCGGTCGGGTGCTGTTGGGCCTGGTCAACAATCAATTCGTGCTGCGTCGAGTGGGCGACTACCAGGGATTGCTGCTGGAAGTGGATATCACGGAGTCCGTGCAGGGCTATCTGGCGGAAGCCGCAGCGCGAGCACTGGAATTTCAGGACATCATGGCGAGCGATTCGATGCCCGGAATCGCCGTCGGACCGCACTGCTTGAGTCCGCACGTCTGTCCGTACATGTCGCGTTGCACGGCGGACCATGCGACACCCGACTATCCGGTGGATGTGCTGCCGCGCGGCGGCAAAGTCGTGGCCGAGCTGCTGGGTGACGGATATCGGGACCTGCGGGATGTGCCGGTGCAACGCTTGACGGATGAGATGCATCGGCGCGTGTTTGACGCGACCTTATCGGGTCTCGCATTCTTCGACTTTACCGCCACCGCGCAGCTGCGGCAGCTGACCCGCCCGTTCGCCTTTCTCGATTTCGAGACCATCGGTCTTTCGGTGCCGGAGATCCTCGGTACTCGGCCCTATGAACAGCTGCCGTTTCAATGGTCGGTGCACGTCGAATCTGCGGCGGACGAGGTGCGCCATGCCGAGTATCTGGCGATCGAGACATTCGGCGAGTTCGACGAATTGGCGCGCAAGCTGATCGCGGCATTGCCCGCGCTGGGCCCCGTCTTTGTGTATAACGCGAGCTTCGAGGAGCGCGTGCTGCTTCGATTGGCGGACCTCGTGCCGGCCCTGGCAGCGGCGCTGCGCGCGATCGCGGACCGATTGGTGGATCTGTTGCCGGTGGTTCGCGCGGCGTACTACCACCGCGATATGCGCGGCTCGTGGTCGATCAAGAACGTCATGCCGACCATTGACGCGGCGCTGGCTTACGAGCGTTTGGCTGAAGTGCGCGAAGGAGATGGCGCGCAGCTGGCCTTCCTGGAATTGCGCAGTGCCCCGCTCGCTCACGACAGAGCCCGATCGTTGCGCGCAGCGCTGCTGCAATACTGCAGGCACGATACGTGGGTGATGGTGGTGTTGCGCAGGTTCTTGTGCGGCGAACGGCTCGCGCGATAGACCGTGCGCGCGGCCGATGCTATATAGCGGGGATGAAAGCGGCCGACCCCGATTCGGATCTTGCGCGCAAGGTGCGGCGGCACCTGCTGCCGCTGTTGGTTGTACTGTACATCGTCGCCTATCTCGACCGGATCAACATCGGCTTTGCCGCGCTGACCATGAACCGCGAGCTCGGCATTAGCAGCGAGCAATACGGACTCTTGTCGGGGATTTTTTTCTGGGGTTATTTTTTATTCGAGATTCCCAGCAACTTGATCTTGCATCGGACCGGTGCGCGCAGGTGGATCGCGCGGATTTTGGTGACCTGGGGTCTCGTCGCGGTGGCGACCGGCTTTGTCCAGAACGTGACTCAGCTGTATATCGCGCGCTTCGTGCTCGGTGTGGCCGAGGCAGGTTTTTATCCGGGGATCGTCTACTACCTGTCCTGCTGGTTCCGCCAGCGCGAGCAGGCGCAGGCGGTGGGATTGTTCATGACCTCCCTGCCGGCCGCGAGCATCCTGGGCGGTCCGGTGTCGGGCTGGATTCTCGATCATGTGCACGGTCTCGGTCTCAGCAGCTGGCGCTGGCTCCTGATTCTCGAAGCGCTGCCGGCCATCGCCTGCGGTTTCCTGACGTTTCGATTGTTGCCGGACCGGCCGGCCGATGCGGCATTTCTCACGGCGGAGGAAAAGGCGCGTCTGAGCGACACGCTGGCTGCCGAAGCGGCCTTGAAGCAGGACGGAGGCAGGCTCACGGTGCTCAAATCGCTCGCTCACCCGCGTATCCTGCATCTCGTCGGGATACATTTCCTGTTTCTCATGGGCCTTTACCTTACGGGTTTTTGGATGCCTCAGTCGATCAAGGCGGTGGCGCGCGGATATTCGAATACCAGCATCGGCTTGCTTGTTTTGGTGCCGAATGCGGTTAGCCTGGCGGCGATGGTGCTCGTGTCGCGGAGCTCAGACCGTCGAAATGAGCGGCACTGGCACACGGCCGGCTCTCTGCTGCTCGCCGCGGCCGGCCTTTACTTCGTCGGCGCGACACAGTCTCTGGCCGGCTGCGTCGCCCTGTGGTGCGCCGTGGCCGCAGGGCTCGCGAGCTATCTCGGTCCTTTCTGGGCCTGCCCCGGAGAATTCATTTCCGGCCGCCCGGCCGCATCGGCGCTGGCATTCATCAATTCGTTCGGCAGCCTCGGCTCCTACTTTTCTCTGTCGATGATCGGCTCGATCGCGACGAGAACGGGAAGCCTCGAGGGCGGCTTCCACGTGGTCGCCGCCGCCCTCCTGCTTGCCGCAGTTCTCGTGCTCGCCCAGAAACTTCACAGACGGCCGGTTATCGTGCCGTTACCGGTGTAATGAATACTCATGCAAATCGATCCCGTCCTGCACTCGCACGCCGAAAACTACAAGATACTCACCAACGTCGTCGTGCCGCGTCCCATTGCATGGGTGACCAGCCGGGACCAATCCGGCCTCGTCAACCTCGCGCCGTTTAGCTTCTTCAACGCGGTGGGCAGCGATCCGATCTATGTCATCGTCAGCATCGGTTTGCGCGATGATGGAAGCCTCAAGGACACGGCGCGGAATATCGAGGCAAGCGGGGAATTCGTCGTGAATCTGGTGACTGAGCCGCTGCTCGCCGCCATGAACATATCGGCCGCCGAATTTCCGCCGGACGAAAGCGAGCTGTCGGCCGCCGACTTGAAATCGGCGCCTTGTGTCCGCGTCGGGGCGCCGCGCCTGGCCGACTCGCAGGTCAGTCTTGAATGCCAGCTGTTTCAATCGCATTCGCTCGGCACCAACACGCTCTACATCGGCGAGGTGGTGATGTTTCACGTGGCCGATGAATTGCTTGGCCCGCGATTGCGGATCAAGAATTTTGCTCCGCTCGGCCGATTGGGCTCGCCGTCCATGTATTGCCGTACCACGGATCGGTTCGAATTGCCGCGTATCAGTCACGCCGAATGGCAAGAACAGTCGCAGTCGAAGTGACCCCGCCCGAGGCACCGGGACTGGTGTTAACATCCCGATGTGACCGATGAACCCCTGATCGCCCGGCCTGGCCGGGTTAGCGCGCGTGAATCCCGCCGCCAGGCACGCGACGAAGCCCTGCTGGACTTCATGTCGCAGCGCCGTGCGGTTCTCACGGACAGCGTCGACGAGGATTGAAGGATCACACCTATGCCACAAGGCCCGCGATGAAAACGATCACGCCCCGGGAATTCCGCAATGCCTTCGTCGCGGTCATGAAAGCCGAGCACGATAATTTTCGCACGGCGGTCGGCTTTGAGTCGAAATCGTATAATTACTACGTGCGCTCGAACATCTTTCCCAAGGTGGCGAAGCAGCTCGGCCTGTCTGCTTGGAACAAGGAATATCACACGCTCGAAGGGATCTTTTACGAGGAGCGGGGCACGAACAGTTCCGGCAACTACACCGCCTACGCGAAATGGATTTCGGTGGCTTTGGAGCATGAGAGCAAGGCGTCGAAGACTCACGAAGAAATCAACAAGCTGCAGTCCTTCAACGTGCCGCTCAAGGTGTTGATCACCTACGCCGCCGAAGGTGCCGAGACCGAATCGCTGTTGCGCCGGTACGAGATCATCTTGAGCGACGCCGATGTATTCAACGACTTCGCCACCCTGCGCAAGCAACTCGTGATTATCGGCACGCCCCGAACCATGCGGGAGTGGCGTTTCTACGTGTACGAGAGCGACGGCTTCGTGCTGATGCTGCCGAAATAGGCTCGCCGGCCCGCATTTGCGCGGGCCGGCGAGACCACCCCCGGGGAAATCCTCCGTTAGCCCAGAGTCACGGGCACGAACAGGCGTGCTTCACCACGCTGAATGAGCAGCGCGATCTGCTTGCCGTGCTTTTGCACCATTTCGCGCAGCTGCGCCACGCTCTGGACCGGCGTTCCATCGACGGAGACCACCACATCGCCCGGTTGGATCCCGGCATCGGCGGCGCGCCCTTCAGCGTCCTCGACCACGAGTCCGCCGGAGATGCCGGCTTGGCGGCGCTCCTCCGGATTCAGCGGACGCAGTGACAAGCCCAGCTGCGCCGGTGCCGCTGCGCCGTTGCCCTCATCGGCGGAAGCTTGCGCAGCATTGCCGATGGTCGCCGTCAGCGACAGCGGTTTGCCGTCGCGCCACACATCGAGCGAGACCTTCTCGCCGGGCGCGGTGACGCCTACCTTCGCGGACAATTGACCGGCATCGATTATCGGGCTGCCGTTATATTTCAGGATCACGTCGCCCACCTTCAGACCCGCCTCGGCGGCGGCGCTGTCGGCAACGACCTTCGCCACCAATGCGCCGTTCGGCGATTTCAATTTGAAGGAGTCGGCCAACGACTGGTCGAGCGTTTGTACTTCCACGCCGAGACGCGAATGCACGACTTTGCCGGTCTTGACGATTTGGTCTTTGACCTGCACCGCCAGGTTGATCGGGATGGCAAACGACACGCCCTGGTAGCCGCCCGAATTGGAGTAGATCTGTGCGTTGATGCCCACGACCGAGCCGTTGGCGTCAAACAGCGGTCCGCCGGAATTGCCTGGATTGACCGCTGCATCGGTCTGAATGAACGGAACATAGCCGTCGCCCGGCAGCGATCGCCCCTTGGCGCTGACGATTCCGGCCGTCGCCGTTTCCTCGAGGCCGAATGGTTCGCCGATGGCGAGCACGTAGTCGCCGACCCCCAATTGGTCGGAGTCTCCCAGCCGCACGCTCGGAAAATCGTGTCCGTCGATCTTGAGGACCGCGATGTCGCTGGCGCGGTCCGCGCCCAGTACCTTCGCCTTGTATTCGCGATGATCGGAGAGTTTGACGGTGACTTCTTTCGCGCCGTCGACCACGTGTGCATTGGTAAGCACCAACCCGTCGGATGAAATCAAGAATCCGGAACCCTGCGCATGCAACGTGCGATGCGGGACTCGCGGAATCTGGCCGCGCTGAAAGAACTGCGACAGCGGGTTATCGTCGTCGTTGGGATTTCCAAAGCCGAACTCCTGCGGCGCGGAAGTCTTCATCGGGCCGGCGGTTGTGATGCCGACGACCGCCGCCTGATTCCGCGCCACGATGGCGCGATAGTTGGGCGCGGTGATTTGAGCGATCGGTTCCGGCGGCGTCGCGCCATGAGCCGAATCGCCTGGAGTGGTTGCCGTCGTTGGGGCGATTGTGGATTGTAAGAAAGCGGGTGCTGATAAGCCGGTGGCCGTTCCGACGGCGAGTAAACCTGCCGCCGACCACACCAGCGTCCTGGTCCGAACTTGCATGTGATCTCCTGTTTGGGGTTGCTGAGCAATTGCTCGGTCCGCAGGTTCACATGCCTTGCTTAAGCCAATCTTAAGCCGCCGCCGGGAACCTCACCGCGACCCGCAGGCCGCCGGCCGGGGCCTCGTCGAGGGTTACCTGGGCACCGTGTCTTTCGGCGATTGCCCTGACGATTGCAAGCCCGAGACCGGTGCCGCCCTCCTGCGCCGTCGCGCGGCGATAAAAGCGATCGAACACCCGTTCCCGATCGGCCGCGGCGATACCCGGGCCCGTATCGCTCACCGTAAGCGCCGCCCCCTCCGCCGATGCCCGGCAGCGCACCTCGACCGACCCTTTCGGCGGGGTGTAGCGCACGGCGTTGTCGACCAGATTGCGCACCAAAATTCGCAAGGCCTCCGGATCGCCTCGTACCCATACATGAGGGGGCGCGTCGAGGCTCAGGTCGATGTGGCGCGTCAGCGCCAAATCGTGAGTATCGGTGATGGCAGCGGCCGCGGCGGCGGCTAGATCCACCGCCTCGAAGCCGCTGACCGCGTCCTCTCGATCGCTGCGGGCGAGCGCCAGCAACTGCTCGGCCAAATGAATGGCCCGTTCGACTGCGGCGCCGAGGCGAGTGCGGGCCTCGCGGGCCGCCGATTCGTCGGCAGCGCGATCGAGCAACTGCAGCTGCAGGCGCAATGCCGTGAGCGGAGATCGCAATTCGTGCGCCGCATCCGAAATGAACGCTTGCTGGGCCGCGAATGCATTTTGCAGGCGCGCCAGGAGGCGATTCAGTTCGCTGACCAATGGCGCAATCTCAACGGGGAGATTCTTTTCACTCAGCGGCGTCAAACTGCGGGCGTCGCGGCGCTGAACTTCGGCGGCCACGTACTGCAGCGGCTGCAAGCCGCGGCGCACGCTCCAGGCCACCGCGACCAGCATCACGGGAAGCAGGAACGCAAGCGGGATGGTTACCCGCGCCGCGGCGCTCCGCGCCAGCTCTTCACGCACCCGTACGGGTTGGGCAATTTGAATGACTCCTTCGGGCGTCTGCAGGCCGAAGGCTCGCCAAGCCTCGCCGCGCAGCCGAAGGTCGGCGTAGCCGAGCACCGTTTGATTGATCATCGGCAGCCCGGGCCGCGACAGATACGTGCGCGCACCAAAAATGTCCCAGATCTGCACCACGAAGTCCGTGTCGCCTTGATCCGGCGGCACCTCGATGCGCGGCGCCAGGGAAATCTGGCTGCGCAGCGACAGCGCCATCTGGCGCAGCTGATAGTCGAACAAGGTCGAAGTTTCGCTCAACACGCGCCGATACGTCACGACGGCTGCGAGCACCGACACGAATGCCACGAGCACGATCAAGGCAAGCAGCAATCGCGCGCGGATGGAATTCATAATTTCGCCACGAAATAGCCCACGCCGCGCAGCGTCCGGATCGCGTCGCTCCCCAGCTTGCGGCGCAGGCCATGCACATACACTTCGATCGCGTTGCTGCCGATCTCAACATCCCAGCCGTAGAGCCGGTCCTCGAGTTGCGCGCGCGACAGCACCGCGCCGGGGCGCTGCATCAGGGCCTCGAGCACGGCGTACTCGTGCGCCGACAGTGCGACCGGTGTGCCGGAGCGCTGCACCGTGTGCGTGACGGGATCCAGCTTGAGCTCGCCATGTACGATGCTGGGATCGCCGCGCCCCGCCGCGCGGCGCAGTACCGAGCGCATGCGTGCCGTCATCTCGTCGAGATCAAAAGGTTTGACGATGTAATCGTCCGCGCCGGCATCCAGACCGGCAATCCGATGCTGGATCTCATCGCGCGCGGTGAGGATGATGACCGGAGTGGCATCGCCGCGCTTGCGCAGCCCGCGCAATACGTCGAGGCCGTCGAGCTGCGGCAAGCCCAGGTCAAGCAGCACCAAATCGAACGTCGCCGACTGCAATGCGGCGGCGGCGCTTTTGCCGTCGCGCATCCAATCCACCGCGAAGCCGCCCTGGCGAAGCGCCGTCTGCAGGCCTTGCGCGATCATCTCATCGTCTTCAACCAACAACACGCGCATGAGGTGCCACCCGATGCACTAACGCTGATTGAAGGATGACAATCGCCGGCGCCGCAAACTGCTGACCCGCGAGATGAGTTCCGAAGGATCTATCGGTTTCACTATGTGATCCTGAAAGCCGGCAGCGAGCGCCTCGGCCCGGTCTTGCATTCTTGCGAAGGCCGTCACCGCCAGCGCGGGCAGCACGTCGGGACCGAATCCCTTGGCGCGAACGGAGCGAATGAGCTCGTAGCCATCGCGGCCCGGCATGCTTATGTCGCTGATCAGGATGTTGGCGCCGGAGCTCTTCACGCTGTCGAGCGCCGCTTGCGCATTGGACACGATGATGACGGTCGCGCCCGCGTCGGTCAGGACCTGTTTCGTCAGGTCCCGCGCGTCCGCATCGTCATCGACAACCAGGGCCACCACATCCGAGAGGTTGAGCAAACGCGTCAATTGGCTGTCGCTCAAGGGTGCCGCCGGCTTCTTGTCGCTGAGCGGAATCGTGACGGTAAATGTCGCCCCCTGCCCCTCGCCGCTGCTGAATACCTCGATTGTCCCGCCATGCAGTTCGACCAGCTGCTTGACGATGGCAAGCCCCAAACCGAGGCCGCCGTAGCTCTTCGTGCTGCTCGAATCTTGCTGGCTGAAGCGCTCGAAGATGCGCGGCAGGAACAGCGGTGAAATACCCCTGCCGTGGTCGCGTACAACCAGCCGGAACGATTCGCCGGACCGCGCCGCATGGATTTCGACGATCCCGCCCGGGGAGGAGAACTTTATGGCGTTGGTCAATAAGTTCCACACGATCTGCTGCATCCGGGCGGGGTCCGCCTCGACCGCAACCGATTCTTCACCGAACGAGATGCGGACCTCGACCTTTTGCGACACCGCCGCGGCATGCACCACATCCACCGCCGCGCGAACCGCCGAATACGGATCAATCGTCGATGCCGTCAGCCGGATCTTGCCGAAGGTGATTCCGGCGTAATCGAGCAGATCCGCGATCATCTGCGCCTGCAATTTCGAATTCCGTTCGATCGCCTGGACGCCACGCAGAACGTTCGGCGGGAGTCCCTCGGCACGTCCCAGAATCGTCGCCCACCCCAATATGGCATTGAGCGGGTTACGCAACTCATGCGACAAGGTGGCGAGAAACTCCTCCTTTAGTTGGTTGCTGCGCTCAGCCTCGGCACGCGCGGCTTTTTCCCGGGCAAGCAGATTCTCGCGCTCGCTCTCGTTGCGCACCTGATACGAAACGTCGGTCAATACCAGGATGCGGACGCCGGATATCGCTTCCGAAGCGAGCCGCCATTCGGCGTGCGCTGTACTGCCATCCTTGCGGGCGAACATCAGGCGGCCTTCCTTGGGCGCCAGTTCAAATATATTGGCGTCGCTGCCGAACACGGTCGCCGCCGGAAATCCGACCAATTCTTCGGCTGCGTAGCCCGTCAATGCGCAGAACGCGGGATTGACGCTTTCGTACTTCAAGGATTGATCCAACATGGCGATCGAGATCGGCGCCAGTTTGAACATCGTGCGCAATTTCGCATCCAGCCCGCGGCGAATGAAATCCGCGTGCCGCGCAAACAGCAAGGTTCTCACGGTCGCCAGCAGGACCGGCGCTTCGACAGGCCGCGTCAAATAGCTGTCGGCACCCGCTTCGAGCCCGAGGTCAAAATCGCTGGTCTGCGTGAACGTGGCCGACAGATGCAGCACGGGAAGTTGCGCCGTATCCGGATTCGCACGCAGCCGACGGCATACCTCGAAGCCGTCGATATCGGGCAGGTTGATGTCCAAAACGACGAGATCGACCTGGGGCGCGGCCGCGAGCGCGGCGCTCCCCGTCGTGGCCTGCACGACCTCGTATCCGGCCGACCGCAGCACGCGGGTCGTCGCATAGAGGGCGGCCGGATTGTCGTCGACCGCCAATATTCTCGCCGGACCGTTTGTGTTGTCTGCGCTCAGAAGAGAGTCCTACTATTTATGACCGGGATAATGCGTCGGAATCCGTACGGAAAACCGCGACCCCTTGCCGAGCTCGCTGGTCACCGCAACGCGGCCGCCCAGCAGTTCGGCAAATTTCTTGGCCAGAGACAGACCGAGTCCCGTGCCCCGCAAGCGCTTTTGAATGCGGGTATCGATTTGCACGAAGTCGGAAAACAATGCCGGCAAATGATCCTGCGCGATGCCGATTCCGGTGTCGCTGACGGAAAATTCAACCACTCCCTCGTCGACGAGGCAGGCGGCCACCCGCACTTCGCCTTCGACCGTGAATTTCAAGGCGTTCGATATGAAATTGCGCAGTATTTGCGAAAGCTTCTTGTCATCGGTGAATATCCGCGGAATCGCGCCGGTCTCCTCAAATATCAATGAAACCGTGCTGCTGGCGATGATGGGCCTGAACATGCCGCGCAGCGCCGAAAACAAGTCGACCATCTCGAACCATTCCGGAGAAATGGAGATGCGGCCGGCGTCCACCTTGGCAAGGTCGAGAAGATCATCCACCATCTCGGTCAGTTCACGTACGCTGCCGCGCACGAATTGCAGCTGCCGCTGCTGCTCCGCCGTCAATGGTCCGTCCATGCCGCCTATGAGAATGTCGGCAATGCTGGTGATGGATGCAAGAGGCGTGCGGAATTCGTGGCTCATGTAGGAGAGGAAACGGCTCTTGAGGTCCGCCGCTTCGCGGAGCTGCGCCGCGTTTTCATCGAGTTCGGCATAGAGCGCAAGCACCCCTTTGTTGGTTTCGGCGAGCTCGGCCTCGAGTAGCGCAACCTCGGACTGCTGCCTTGCCACTCGGGCCCTGAGCGATTCAAGCTCCGCAGTCATGAGCGGTGGCCCGTCACGACGACGGTCACGTCGTCGCGGTCGCGCGCATGGTCGCGGTACAGCACCGCCGCGATGACGGCCGCGTGGCGGGCTGCAAGGCCAGGATAAGAATCGATCGACCATCGGGCCGACATGCCGTCGGAATGCATCACCACCCGGCTGGCCTCGGGATAGTCGTACTCGAACTCCTGTCGGCGCAACAGCTGCACGCCGAGGATCCCATTGTGCGACACCATGCCCCGGGATCGCTCCGCGGAGAGCACGCAGCCGGCGATGTTGCCGATTCCCGCATAGGTCACCCGGGCACTCTCCGGCTTGAGAGCGGCGCAGGCTGCGGCAGCGCCCCGGCCGCCGGACAAGGCGGTGTGCAGGCGCTGCATGATCTCCGAGGGCGGATCGAACGGCCGTTCGATGAACGCAGCGGCGGCCGCGCGCGATGCCGTCGCGGCCAGGGATCCGTGACCCAGGCCGTCGGCGACCAGAATCGCCATGGCATCGCCGCGCTCGGCGATTCGCCAGGTGTCGCCGCATTCGATTTCCCCCGCCACGGCAAGGCAGATCGCACCGAACTCCGGCGACCCTGCGCTTGCTTGATTGGCGATGCGGGACACGACGACGGTGCCTCGGTCGATCAGCGAGTAAACGTCAAACAGCGTCGACAGGCGAGAAATAGCGCCGAGACCGGTTCCGGGAGTTCCCACCGTGGAATAGCCGTCCCGCATGCATGCATTCACATCCATTCCCGGTCCGCGGTCGATTGCCACGAGTTCGACCGTCACTTCCGCTCCGTCATGGAGAGCCTGAATCAGCAACTCGCCGCGGCCGGCATGCCTGATCAAGTTGTTTCCCATCTCGGTAGCGACGATGGCCACGCGCCCTGCCAACGCTTCCGCAAAACCATGCGATTCGGCCAGGCGCAGCGCAGTGCGCCGGCACTCGCCCACGTGACTCGCGTCCTCGACCCGAAGCCGTGATTGCGGCCCGCTCAGCCATGTACGCATGCTCACTTCCAACGGGTGATGGTGACGCGCGTGCCAATTCCGACGGTCGACTCGATTTCAAATTCGTTGACCAGGCGCCGGGTGCCGGTCAATCCGAGTCCCAAACCCGTGCCCGAACTCCACCCGTCCGTCATGGCCAGATCCAGGTTCGGTATGCCCGGCCCTCGATCCTCGAAAACCAGCCGCAAGCCGCGCTTCGCGCCGTCGCTCAGCAGCCGCCACGTGAGTACCCCGCCCCCGCCGTAGATCACTGCGTTGCGCGCCAGCTCGCTTGCCGCCGTGACCATTTTGGTTTGATCGACGAGCGAGAAACCCAGCTGCTGAGCCATGCGGCGCACCGCTTGGCGGCTGAGTACGATGTCGTGCTCGTTCCCCAATGGCAGCTCACCGCTTGCTGAATCTGTCATCGCCGTTCGACTCAATGAGGCTGCGGTTCAGCAATTGCATTCCACGCTCGACGTTGAGTGCGGTGGCAACGCCGGGCAATGATAATCCGAGCTCCACCAACGTGATGGCAACGGCGGGCTGCATGCCGACCAGCACTGTCTTCGCATCCAGGATGCGCGCCATGCCGGAGATGTCGGCGATCATTCGTCCGATGAAGGAATCGACCATCTCGAGCGCGGAGATATCGATGAGTACTCCCTTGGAGCCATGCTTGCTGATGGCCTGGGTCAAATCATCCTGCAGCCGGAGGGCGAGCTGATCCTGCATGTCGACTTGAATGGTGGCGAGCAGGAATTCGCCCATCCGCAATATGGGTATTCGATCCACGAGCTACTGCTTGGTGAACGAAATACCGCTGCGCTTGAGCGCGAGCGCCAGCGCGTCCGCGAGATTCGCCTTGGTCGTCACCCCTTGCAGATCGACGCCGAGGTGCACGATCGTTTGCGCGATCTGCGGGCGCACGCCGCTGATGATGCAATCGGCTCCCATCAGGCGCAGGGCGGTGACCGTCTTCAGCAAGTGCTGGGCTACCAACGTGTCGACGGTGGGGACGCCGGTGATGTCGATGATCGCAATCTGAGATTCCGTCTCGACGATTTTTTGCAGCAACGACTCCATGACGATCTGCGTTCGCGCGGAGTCCAGCGTACCGATCATCGGCAGCGCCAGAATGCCGTCCCACAATTTGACGACCGGCGTCGACAGTTCGAGGAGCTCGGTCTGTTGACGTCCGATCACTTCTTCCCTGGACGCCTGGAAGGCCTTCACCGTATGCAGACCCAGTTTGTCGACCAGTTGAGTCGCGGTCCACAATTCCCCCGAGAGTTGCCCGGCGTCCGAACCGCACTCGGCGCGCAGCGCCTCGAACACCGGCCGCTTGAGCGAGAAAATGAATAACGCCGTCTCGTCGGAAGAAAAACCCGCCAGTACGCGCCGGCGAGAGAGGTCTTCCAGGAACGATCGTACCGGCGTCCATCCGGCCGCATTCACGTCGTTCGGATCCTGGGTTTGCGCCGTCGCGATCAGCAAATCCAAGAAATCGGTCGCCTGCCGGCTGGCTTCTTGGTTCGACAGGCGGCCTTTGGATGATGCCGCACCATGCTCCAGTTCCTTCAGCCACTGCGCCAGTATCTCGGGACGGCGCCTTTGCAAGGTCGTCGGCAAGATGCCCTTCGAAGTCATGTGTTATTCCTCTTTTCGACTATTGGGCACCGGGTCTGGGCGCAGCGGCCGCATGCGCTACGGTGCAGTTGAAGGAACGGTAAAGTACTTCGATCCGTTCGCGTTTCAGATCATTATGGCCAACTTGAATAGGGATTAACAGCCAAACCCTGTTATTGTTATAAGTGCTTGATTTGGCTTGTGATTAACGTGCAAAGAGGGAGACTTTATTTGCCGCAGCTGCTCTGCCTGCCCTTGGCCTTTACTGCCACCCATCGGGTGGCAGCCGATGAGATCGACGAATACGACCACGTCAACAACACCGTCTATCTGCGGTGGCTGGACGGCATCGCTTGGGCGCATTCCATGAAGCTTGGACTGCCTCTCGAGCGCTGTCTTGCGCTTCGGCGCGGCATGGCGGTACGCCACACGCGCGTCGACTACCTCGAAGCGGCCTTGCTCGCCGACACTCTACTGATCGGCACCTGGATTGTGGCCTGTGACGGCCGCTTGCGCTGCACGCGTCGTTTCGAAATTCTGCGCGTGGCGGACGGCAAGCGCGTTCTCGATGCGGAGGTCGACTATTTTTGCTTGAATCTCGATACCGGCAGGCCTTGCCGGTTCCCGCGCGAATTCGTCGAGTGCTACGCGGTCAACTCCGATGTGGCGGCGGCCTACGCAGCGTTGCCGAGCGCATTGCGCCATGTCGGATATGCGCGCGGCGTCGATGCGTCATGAATTTGCGGCGCACCTAGTCATCGTCGCTAGTCATCCTCGTCCCGGCGGCCGGCTTTGCCGCTCGGATGCCTCAAGTTTGCCGGCAACGGCCTGTTGCCCATCGCGTCTCGCCACAAGATCGCGTTCAGGAGGCGCGTATCGGCCTGATCCGCATGATTGAAGTTCATCCGCTCCGATTGCCTCGCGCCCGGGGCCCGCGCCTGGTTCACCTCATAGATCATGCCGTTGTCCCGATTCCTGTAATCCGCCTCAAAGGGGGGCTGGTCGCCGGCGCCGCCGAAGAGCGGCCCAAGCAGCGGAGCCATCGCGTCATTGTTGTTCATCGGCGGAACTCCCAGCAGATCTTCGATGCTCCGCACCACGCTCACCGTCGTATAGAAGGTGCTGTCGACCAGGGGCTTCGCATCGTGCGGCGAGTATTTGCTCACGACCAGCGCAATGCTTCGATGTGCATCGATGTGGTCGGCTCCATCCTGCGCGTCATCTTCGAGAATGAAGAACGCCGTGTCCTCCCAGTAGGCGCTGTGCGAGACCGCGTCCACCACACGGCCCACCGCGAGGTCGTTGTCTGCGACCGACGCGCGCGGCCGCGGCATGCCGGTGCGGGTACCTGCGGTGTGATCGTTCGGCAGGCGCAGCATCACGAAGTTCGGCAAGGTGTCCTCGCCGTGCTCGCGGTCGCTCGCCCACCTGCGAAATTGCGCCAGAAACTCCTCGGTGCGGAATTGGTCGGGAAAGCTCAGATTGAAGTCCGGATAGAGCGGATCGAAGTGCCGTTCGAGCTCCGGCTTGGTCGCCACGTTCCTCAGGATAAGCGGTACCGGCCACGGCCATGGACTTTTGCCGCCCCCGTAGTTCGGCGGCACCGGTTCACCAAGCCGAACGTAGCTGCGGGCGCAGCCGGCGCCGGTGGCCACCGGAGTGCCATCGGCAGCCGGCAGGTCCTTCGGTGCCTCGCCGGAGTCATCGCAAAATTTGGTCGAGATGAATTCGCCGAAGTGATAGAGCGTCTTGCCATGCCGTGCGAAGTTGCCCCACAGATAGCCGCTGGCAGGCTCGTTCACATCGGGAATCTTCTGCTGGATCGGATACGCGCCGGCAACCACGCCCTCGAAATCATATCGACGCTCGCTGCCGCGATACGTCTGCTGCCAGGTTTTCTCCGTGTAATCGCTGGTGATGGCCGCCGTGGACCAGACGTGGCCGTCGCCCGACACCTCGCCGGAATCGTAAAAATTGTCGAGTACACCGAACTGCAGAGCCAGCCGGTGCTGATTCGGCGTCACCTCTCTGCCGTACATGGTCAGCGAGGAATCGCCCTCGCCCACGCCGAGATCGCCGAAGACCTGATCGTAGCTGCGATTTTCCTTGATGATGTAGATGACGTGCTTGATGGGATGCCCGCCGCTGCGGAACAGGATGTGCCGCTGCGTTGCCGCCATGAGATTGCCGGCTTCGACCTCACGGGTGAGCGCGCCGAGGCTCTTTTGCGCCTCCGGCAGATCAATGGACGCCAGCGAGCCATACAGCAGCGTGCCTATATAGGCGTGCGCACGATGGCTCTGCGGAACGGCATCGACAATGCGCGCGGCTTGCACGTTCGGCCCCGTGCCGCCGCCCTTCGCGGTAGCCACGTAGAGCGTCTGCTGCCTGACGGCGAGCGCGGTCGGATACCATTCGGTCGGGATGAATCCCAGAGGACGTTCGGGCGGTGCCTTGCCCTTGGGATCTGCCTTCAGGTGCGCCAGATCGAACACGGCCACGGCATCGCTGCCGGCATTCGCCGCATACAGCCGCGTGCCGTCGCCGGAAACCGCCAGCGCGTCGGGAACCGCGCCGAACTGCTCCTGGCCGGGCAGCCGGGTATCGAACATCGCGCGCACGCGCAGTTCAACCCCCTGGAGCGCGACCGCGGCAACCCTGTCGCGGTTGGCGAGAGCGACGTACAGCGTCCTCTCGTCCGGACTCAGCGCGAGCGCGGCCGGATGCGAACCGGGCGCAGTCGGGCTCCGTGGCGCAAGCAGCGGCAGGCGAGCCAGAATCCGGCCGCTTCGCAGGTCAAGCTCGGCGACGGCTGAACCGTTCCACAGGGCAACGAACCCGCGCCGGCCGTCCAGCGTGGCCGCGACGCAGATCGGAAAGGCGGCGGGAATGGTAGACACGGTCGAGAGGTCGAAGCGGTGAACGACCTCGCCGCTCACAGTGTCGATGAGCAGTGCGTCGTCGGAAAACTCATCGGCAATGAGCAGCTGTTCATGGCCGCCGTGATTCGCCACGAGCGCGAGTCCGGCGGGTGCGGGGATGGCGGTGCCGGCCGGCAATGCCTTGTCCTTGTCGAGGGGATTCTGCACTTTCCCCGGCGCCAGCCGCTGCAGCCGAACCGGAATCAAACGCTCGGGGACGAGTGTGCCGTCCATCACCCGATACACCGCGATGGCGTTGCCGGTTTGAGTGGGCTTGCCGGCCTCGGGAGCGGTCAGTGAGTCGAGGCTCGCGTACAGGTGCGTGCTGTCTGCGCTGAAGGCTATGCCCTGATAAAAGGTTTGCGGCGCCTTCAGCTGCGTGCGCAGTTCGGGGACGTCGCCGAGCTTTCCGGTCCGCGTATCGAGCAGTGCGATCGATTGCGCGTACTGCGACTCATAAGTTCCATAGCCCGCGTTGAGGATGGCGAGATAGCGCCCATCCGGCGACGCGGCGATCCCCATCGGCAGGCTGTTGAGGCGAACCGGCGCTCCGGGTACCGGTTCTTGCAGCTGCTTGCCCGTGGGTAGATTTCGGGCCGCGGGTTGCGCGTACGCGGCCATGGCGGCGAGCAAGCAGGCGGCCATGAGGCAGGCTCTCGACTTCATTGACTTTCCATCTGCGCTCGCGCGTGCGGGTCGTATCAAGCTATCAACTCCTCGCTAATACCGGGTGTATGATCGCGCAACTAGCCAGGCACATTGAAGGTGGCGCGGTGACAAACAGCAAATCCCGATCGGACAAGACCTTCCTCGAACGTCAAAAGCGTCTGCTGCAGGGACTCCGCAAGCAGATTCTAACGGACAGGAAAGGGCACGACAGCGAATCTGAGAGCGCCAACGCGGAAAACGCTCAAGCACGCGAATACGAAGATGATGCGCAGAAGCTGACGGCGCTCGAGCTTCAGGGCAGCCTGGCCGAGGCGGACGACGCCCGCTTGAGCAGCATCGAGCGCGCCTTGCAAAAGATCGAGGACGGCACTTACGGTTTGTCGGATGCCAGCGGAACTCCGATCCCGATCGAGCGGCTCGAGGCCTATCCCGATGCGCTCTATACGCTGGACGAGCAAGCATCGCGCGAACGGGTGCGCTGACTGCCGCAATGGGCAAGGAGATTGCAGGCGCGATTCGAATCGGCATCGGCGGCTGGACCTATGAGCCTTGGCGCGGCACGTTCTATCCCGAGGGTCTCTCGCAGAAGCGCGAGCTCGAGTACGCCAGCCGCCAACTGACCTCGATCGAGATCAACGGCACCTACTACGGTTCCCAGAAGCCGGCAAGCTTCGCTAAATGGCATGACGAAACACCGGACGATTTCGTCTTTTCCGTCAAGGCTCCGCGTTTCGCCGTGAATCGCAAGGTGCTCGCCGATGCGGGCGCCAGCATTGCGAGATTCTTCGCGAGCGGAGTCATGGAGCTGAAGAACAAGCTCGGCCCGATCAATTGGCAGTTCTTGCCGACCAAGAAATTCGAGCCCGCAGACTTCAATGCATTCCTGAACCTTCTACCCAAAGAAGCGCAAGGCCGCGCGCTGCGCCACGTCGTCGAGGTCCGGCATGACAGCTTCCGCTGCGCGGAATTCATCGCCATGGTGCGCGAGCGCGGCGTCGCCGTCGTGATCGCCGCCGATTCGCGATACCCGCAAATCGCCGATGCTACCGCGCCTTTTGTCTACGCGCGCATCATGGGAACGAAGGCCGGCGAGGCGGCGGGCTACGCCGAGGCCGCGCTTGACCGTTGGGCTGCACGGGCGCGCGCCTGGGCCTTGGGCAAAGAGGCGGATGGCCTCGACAGCGTCGAGCCGCAGCGCGCGGACGGCAATGCCCGCGACGTCTACCTTTACGTGATCAGCGGCCATAAGGTGGGCAACCCCGCCGCCGCAATGTCCCTGATCCGGCGCTTGGGCTAAGGCGCCAGAAAAGCGGCGATCGCGGAACCAAGCTCCGGCTTCGTCACCGCGCTCATGTGGTTGCCGGGTATGGAAACGTACTTGCCGTTTGGCAGCGCGGTGCTCAACGCCTCGGCGGATCCATTGTCGTGGTCATCGGCGCCCGTCAACACCAGTGTCGGCACCTCAATCCTCGCGAGCTCCTCGCGCGGCGTATCGACGAAGGTGTCGAGAACATGCAACAGCGCAACCGGATCGCCGCGCACGGTGTTGAGAAAGGCCTCCGTCATCCATTCGAGCGAGCCGCGCTGGAATCCGCCTGGATTGGTGAGGACGTGACGGAAGTAGCCGGCTCGATCGCCGGTGTGCACGATTCCTTCCAGCCCCATCCCCGCCACGATTGCGCGGCCCGGCTTCGCACCGCGCACCAGCATGCGCAGCACCGTGCGCCCCCCAAGCGAATAGCCCCCAAGGTCATACTCGGTGAGACCGAGATGCTCCAGCAAAGCGAATCCGTCATCGGTGAGCACGTCGGGAGGATAGGCGGCGGCGTCATGCGGTTTGGCGCTGTCGCCGTGACCGCGCAAATCCGGCATGATGACCCTATGGCCCTGCGCCGCGATCACCGCAGCGTGTCCGTAGCGCACCCAGTTGACCAGCGCGGTCGAGAAATAGCCGTGGATCAGCACGAGCGGCCTCCCCTCCCCTAGTTCGCGATAGGCAAGCTCGGCAGTGTCGCGAGCTTGGAAGTAGCGGACCGGGAGTTCTACGGGCACGAGGGGGGCCGTGCGGCAGCAGGCCTTGTTCTGCGAATCGGCTACGAGGGAGCGATCAACGACATGGCGGCATGCTGGGCGCGAGCGTGCGCGGGAAGCGGTGCCGCGGGGTCGAATAGATCTTCATCCCCAGCAGTCTCCGCTTCGGTCGCTGCACGGCAATACTTATCCGCAAGCCTGTTCGCACGTATCGACAGGGCGAGAATCTCGGCCAGCTGGATGTCCAATTCCATTCCCGCGGAATCGGTGCCGTCGGTGTCGGCTGCGGGCACCTGCGATTCCAGTAGTTTCGCTTCCGCCAAATCCAGCTCCAATTCTTCGAGCCATTGGCGGGTTGCTTCCAGGCTGGACGGCCCCCGGGTTCGAACCGCCGCAATCCGCGATCGTTTCGCCGCTTCCAGCTGTTCGGGCAGCGCTTCGACCACGCTGCATAGCGCTTCGCGCTCCTTGCAGACCTCGGAGCGCAGGTTGTTGGTGTACAACTCGTGTCTCGCGTGCCGTGCGCGATGCAGGCAAATCCGAAACACGAGGTATCCCAGCGCGGCGCCCGCTGTGGCAATGGGGATGACGATGCTATGCAAGCTCAGCATTATTTTTCCGACGGCTGGAGACCCTGCATCTTAAGTGTAGATGCTCCAATGGAATAGCCTGTCGGTGATTGGCAAATAAATCTGTCGGCCATATCCCACGGCAACCTCGCCCTAAATATCCCTATTCCGTCGTAAGTTGCTGATGCGCCTATACCGATGTCTTTTGGGGATACCGGCTATCGCGGATGGCTGGAGTCAGCGTCGCCGTTTGGATACATGCATCGCGGCGTCGGCCCTGGCAATCAGACCTGCGGCGTCCCCGGCATCGTCCGGGAAGATGCTGATGCCGAGGCTCGCCGATAGCCGCAGCACGTGGTCGCAGACGCGGCTCGGCATCGCGATGGCGGACAGCATTTTAGCGGCCACCGCCGAGACGTCGGCGGACTGAACGACTTCGGGCAGGAGAACGAGGAATTGGTCGCCGGCGTGGCGGCTCACGGTGTCCGAATCGCGCACCAGCAACAGCAGCCGGCGTGCGACCAACTGCAACGCAGCGTCGCCGACCTCGTAGCCCCAGTCGTCGTTGATCTTCTTGAAATGATCCAAATCGATGAACAATACCGCGATCCGCGTGCCGTGCCGGCGGGCCATTGCAATGGCATTTTCCAGACGATCGAGAGTGAGTGCGCGATTGGGAATCTGTGTGAGAACGTCGCGTTCGCTCCACCAGGTGAATTCGCGAAGATCGCTGAGCGCTTCAACGGCGATGTTTTGCGCGTGCAGTGCCGCGATCAGCAGCTGCTCATTCGTGTCGAGGGCGCGCTCCGACCGGTCATGGCTTGAATCGTGCCTCAAACCGTCCAAATCGCCGCGCAGCCTGTCGAGTTCGCTGCGCAGCCCCTCCGCTTCCTCCCCCAACCGGGCCAAGTTGCCGCTATAAGCATCGCCGGTGCGTTTCCTTCGAGCTGCGCGCATGTTGCCCACGCCATGAAGCTATGAACCGGCGGCGACTGTGTCTGTTCGCTGGCACACATAAAGCAATATACCGGACGGTCGGCCGCGCGTTACGTGCGGTGCTGTACAGACGGCGTGCGCCGCGGGGACTTACCCTGAGCGGTTTTCAAAATCATCCGGCCGCGGGGGCGAACGATGAGCGAATCCACCAGCGCAACATTTCAAACGTCCTCCGCTTCCAAGGCACAATGGCAGCTGCTGAACTCGTTCGGCCCGTATCTGCTGCTGTGGTACGCCATGGTCCGTGCGGCCGCGATTTCCTATTGGCTCGTGCTGCCGATCGCCATACTCGCGGCCGGTTTTCTTGCGCGGATATTCATCATCTTCCACGACTGTGGCCACTCGTCTTTTTTCAATTCCAAGCGCGCCAACAATGTGACCGGCGCCATCGCGGGGCTCCTCAACCTGACCCCCTATGTGCATTGGCGATGGCAGCACGCATTGCATCACGGCTCCTCCGGTAACTTGGACAAGCGCGGTGCGGGGGACATCTGGACGCTCACGGTGCGGGAATTTCGCGAGGCATCCTGCGGCAAGCGCCTGGCATATCGTTTGGCGAGAAATCCGCTGGTTCTGTTCCTCATCGCGCCGCTGTATGTATTTGTGATTCATCACCGCTTTTCCTCATCCGAGGCCTCGCCGCGCGAACGCCGTTCAGTGCGCCGCACGAATCTGGCACTGCTCGCGGTCCTGCTCGGGATGAGCTCGATCATCGGTGTGAAGTCGTTTCTCGAGATCCAGTTGACCGTGACCGCACTGGCAGGCGCGGTGGGACTCTGGTTGTTCTATGTGCAGCACCAATTCGAGGGCGCGTACTGGGAACGATCCAAGGACTGGGACTACACACGGGCTGCGTTGCAAGGCAGCTCGTTCTATAAATTGCCGCGCGTGCTGCAGTGGTTTACCGGCAATATCGGCTACCACCACATACATCATCTCAGTCCGCGCATTCCGAACTACTTTCTGCAGCAGTGTCATGAGTCGCAGCCGCGGTTTCTCGAGGTGCGGCCGGTCACGCTCCTGACGAGCATGAAGTCCCTCACCTTCCGCCTGTGGGATGAACAGCGCCGGATGTATGTCGGATATCGACGCTCCACGACGGCGCAATGATCCAAAGGGATCATTCCGCCTGATCCTTTGCGAGGCCGGAGTTTCCCGGCACCATCGAGTCATGTACTCCCTCCTCGGCTGGACTTAGCCTGGCATCAAGGTCGAACGGAATCGATCTTGGTTTCGTGCTCAAGGTCAAACAGCAATCCAGCCGGAGGTAACTATGTCTTATCCGCAAGGTAACTTTTATCCGCAGGGAAGCTTGGGTTATCCCCAGGGAAATCTTGGCTATCCGCAGGGAATATTCGGACCGAGGGAAAACTTCGGCCAGCAGGCTAATTTCATCCCGCAGGGAAATTTCGGTTCTCAGGGACCGTTCGGCCAGCAAGCGCCCTTCGGCCAGGGTTACCCGCAGCAGTTCGGCTACCCGCAGCAGGGAGGCTTCCCGCAGCAGATCGGCTCCCAGCAGCAGCCTGCCGTGCTGCAACTGCTCGCGCATCAACTGGCGGCGCAGCAACTCGCCATGCAACAGCCCTGGGGAGCGACTGGCGCCGGGCCGCACCACCAGCTGCTGCAGCAACTTGCTCAATACCACTACTTGATAGCGCAGCAGCTGACGCAGTTGGCGGCGCAGCAGGCCGTTCAAACCCCCGCCGGCCCTTACGCCGGTCAATTCATACCGGGCTCGCTGGGGGCGAACTTCGTGCCAGGTATCACGATGCACTAGGGCGGGCATGAGTACACAACCGGGGCAGGAGTAATGTCATGGCTGAGCAAAAAGATGATTTGGGTCAGACGGCAAAGGCAACTCAATCCAGAAAGCCAACTCAATCGAGCGGAATGGCGGAGCAGTTCGCCGCGGCAGATCGGGTTGCGAGTGACGGCAAGGCCGAATCAACGATCGGCGCGGCCGACAGGATTTCTGCCACGGTTGTGCGGCGCAAGCAGCGCTATCTGATTGGATTCAGGTCCCTGCCCGGTGCCGCGCCGGCGCCGAGCGATCCCTTTCTCGAGCGGCTCGCGCAGATGGAGGGCGTCGAGATCATTCGAAGGCTGCGGGCCCGCGACGATGGGTCGGCCGCCGCGGCGCCGGCTGCACCGGCGAGCGAGATCGTGGTGGCGCGCATGGACGAGCAGCGTGGTGAGGCGCTGCGGCAAAACGCGCCGGCGCATGTGATCGTGGAAATTGACGCGCCCCTGCGGTATTCCGACATGGCCGTGCCGGAACCGATGAGCTGGCAGCACGCCGTGCAGGCAATGCCGTTCCCGCGTCCACGCCGCGAGCTGCGCTTTCGCATTCTCGGCGAAGGCGACCGGCCGCTCGCGAACTCGGTGGTGAATCTATACGGCCACGGATTTCCGGCCCAGACCATCACAGACTCGTCCGGACAGGCGGGCTTGCAGATCGACGCCGCGGACGGCTCGGGCATTCACGCGGTCTATGTACGTCCGGCGGCGGACCACTGGGAGAGGTACATCCCGAATCCGTCGTTGGACCCCGCGCAAGTCAATGTGATTCGTTTGACGCCGCTGGACCGGACGGCCGGAAACTTTCCCGGTGAGCGGCCCTACGGATGGGGTCAGCGCATCATGAAATTCGATCGCGTACCCACTGACTGGAACGGCGCCGGAAGCAAGATCGGCATGATCGATTCAGGCTGTGACAATTCGCATCCGCTGCTGCGGCATATCGTTAGAGGCGTCGATCTGACTCGCGACAAGGACCCTCAGAGCTGGAAATCCGACGAATTGGGGCAGGGCACGCACTGCGCCGGCATCGTCGCCGCTGCAGCGGTGGCGTCTTCCCGCATCGTAGGCTGCGCGCCGGGCTGCGAAATGCACGTGTTCAAAGTCGTTCCCGGCGGGCATTTCAGCGACCTGATTGATGCGCTGGGGCAGTGCATCGAGCGGCGTCTGGATGTCGTGCAGATCGGCGTCAGCGGCGAGCAGTTCTCCGAGCTGGTGGCTCAAAAGCTCGCGGAAGCGCGCCTGAATGGAATCACCTGCATCGCCGGATCGGGCAACTCCGGCGCAGCCGTGCAATTTCCCGGCAACGTTCCCGGCGTCTTGACCGTGGCGGCGGTCGGCAAACTCGGCGAGTATCCGCAGGATACACGGCATGCGCAGCGAGCGCTGCCGCAGCTGATGGGCTTCTCGGGCGTTTACGCCACCAATTTCAGTTGTTGGGGACCGCAGGTGGCGGTTTGCGCTCCCGGTGTCGCCGTCATATCCAGCGTTCCTGGCGGCGGGTATGCGGCGTGGGACGGCAGCGTGATGGCTGCGGCGCACGTTGCCGGATTTTCATCGCTGTTGCTGGCGCATCATCCCATGCTACAGAGCATCAACTATGGTGCGCGCGCCGATCAGCGCGTGTCCATCCTGTACGAAGTCTTGCGCGCGGCGGCGATTCCATACGCACAGGTCGATCCGAGCCGGGTTGGCGCCGGCATTCCCGATCTGCAGCAGGTGCCGGGCCTGCAGGCGGTGAGCCAGCCATCCTTTGGCGCCGCGATCGGTGCGGGAGCGGGTGCCGGTATGCTGCAAGGGCCCTTTGGGCCGCCGGCCTACCTGGGTAATTCCGCGAACGCGATCATGCAATTGCGCGCGGCGGGCTTGTGGCTGTGAGCCATTCGGTGCGGCGGCCCGGCCCGCCGCGGCTAGGGGTCAAAGCGTGGTCCGATCAAGGTGCGCAGTTTCGCCACCGCTTGGCCGCGCCGGTGGACCTGCAGTTTGTGCAAGATATTCCTGACATGGTTTTTCGCCGTGCATGGCTGCACCCCCAAACGCCACGCAATCTCCTTCGTTGGATAACCGCGATTCATCATATCGGCA
Source organism: uncultured Gammaproteobacteria bacterium (assembly GCA_963818075.1). Classification (GTDB taxonomy): domain Bacteria; phylum Pseudomonadota; class Gammaproteobacteria; order Steroidobacterales; family Steroidobacteraceae; genus Bog-1198. Next base: position 106,954 of record CAWFQX010000006.1, read on the forward strand.
ACCTGCAGTTCGCGCGTGGTCAAAGAAGTCGCGGCCGCCGTCCTCGCGGCGCCCACGCAATGGTAGAGGGATGCAGCGACTTTGGGCGAACAGACCAACTCGCCCCGGACCACGTTCTCGATGGCGGCCACCATGTCGCCCAAGGCGGCATCCATCGGCACATATCCGTCGATGCCGGCGGCCGCACATGCCAGAACGTCGCTGGCAGTTTCGCGGATTCCGATGGCCAGTATTCGCACCCGGGCGCATATTTTTCGCAGCGTCCCAACCATCTCAGGATCGTTCGGCGACAGTGCGTCGATGAGTGCGACATCGGTCGGCGTCGCGCGCAGCGCGTTCTGCGTCTGCTGCACGTTATCCGCACCCAGCACCTCGATCGTTGGGCACCCGCGCAGCAGCGCGGCTAGTCCCTCGCGGTACAACCGCATATTGCTCACGATGAAGACCCTGATCTGCAACGCGGTTCTCCAGCTCGAGTACGTTCGGGTAGTGGACCAAGCCCCACCTGGAAAGTTTCCAAAACGCTAGCGCGCATTTGTGACGGCTGCGGTCTCGTTCCGCCGTTGCCCGCGCGATACCGCGCCCGGGCCGCCTTGCCCGATCGATCGCCGCAATCGTTGCCGACTCCCAACGTCGATTGCACTCGCTGGCTTTAAGCCGCGGACTCAAGCATCGTAGCGGCATGAACTTTGCCCCGTTCTGGTGCCTCGATCCGGCGGTCACCTATCTGAATCATGGATCGTTCGGCGCCTGCCCGACCGCGGTGCTGGAGGCCCAGGCGGCGCTGCGCATCGAAATGGAGCGCGAGCCGGTCGACTTCTTGGTGGCAAACCTGCCCGCTCGCCTCGACGCGGCGCGCGACACGCTGTCCGCCTTTCTGGGCGCGGAGCCCCAGGATGTGGTGTTCGTGCCGAACGCAACTGCGGGAGTCAATGCGGTGCTGCGCTCATTGTCCTTCGGGCCGGAGGATGAGCTGCTGCTCACGAATCATACCTACGCTGCCTGCCGCAAGACCGTCGACTTCGTGGCGCAACGGTGCGGGGCGCGCGTGGTCGTGGCGAATCTGCCGTTTCCCTGCCGCGATGAAGAGGCGATTGTCGCCGCAGTGCTACAGCGTGTGTCGCCGCGCACCCGGCTCGCGCTGCTGGACCATGTCACCAGCCCGACCGCGCTGATACTGCCGCTCGAGCGCCTGGTGAGCGAGCTGCGCACGCGCGGCGTCGATACGCTGGTGGACGGCGCGCACGCTCCCGGCATGGTGCCGATCGGCCTGTCCAATCTGGGTGCGGCGTATTACACCGGCAACGCCCATAAGTGGCTGTGCGCCCCGAAGGGAGCGGCATTCCTGCATGTGCGCCGCGACCGGCAGGCGGAACTGCATCCGAATGTGATCAGCCACGGGTATGCGGCCGGGTTCCACGCGGAATTCGACTGGACGGGCACCTTCGATCCCACACCGTGGTTATGCATCCCGCCAGCAATTGAGTTCATCGGCGGCCTGCTGCCCGCCGGCTGGCCGCAGGTCATGGCCGCCAATCGCGCGCTGACGTTGCAGGCCCGTGCCTTGCTGCTCAAAACCTGCGCCGGCGACCTTCCCTGCCCCGAATCGATGATCGGGTCGATGGCCTCGATCCCGCTGCCGACGCCCGAAGCGGGTTCGCCTGCCGCCCGCCTCGACTGTCGCGGGCTGCACGCCTGGTTTCGCGAACGCGGCGTCGAGACCTGGCTCTACGCGGATCCGGTGTTGCTGCTGCGCATCTCTGCGCAACTCTATAATCATCTTGACCAGTACAGGCATCTCGCGAGCCTGCTCGAGGAGGCATTGCGTGGCCGCTGAGCTCGGCTCGAGCGAAATCCGGGCCCGCCTTTCGACGTTCGACACCGCGATGGTGGTGTTCAGCCTGGTGGTGGGCATCGGCATCTTTCGCACGCCGGCGCTCGTTGCCGGCGCGGCCGGCGGCACCGCCTTGTTCTTTACCGCGTGGATCGCCGGCGGGCTGATCAGTCTCATCGGCGCTCTGACTTTCGCCGAGATTGGTTCGCGATATCCGCGCGCGGGAGGTTACTACCGCGTTGTCGCGGATTCTTACAATCCAACGTTCGCCTTCATGTTGAACTGGTCGCAGACCCTGATGCAGGGCGCCGGCGCCGCCGGCGTTGCGTTCATAGGCGCCGATTATTTGATGCCGGTGGTGTTGCCGCCGCAGTGGCGCACCCCGCATGCCTCGCTGACGCTGGCGTGCGCAACCATGCTGATCCTGCTGACCCTGAACTACCGCGGCGTGAAACCCGGTGCACTCGTGCAGAATCTGTTGTCGGTGGCGAAGATCGCCATGATCGTGGGTCTCGCGCTGCTCGCCCTGCTGCTGGCGCCGCGCGCGGGCACGGCGGGCGCCTCAGCCTCCGCCGCACCCACCGGACTGCGCCTGCTGTCAGCGTTGATACCCTGCTTCTACTCCTACGGCGGGTATCAATTGACCATGAACCTCGGAGCCGACCTCAAAGATGCGCGACAGCGTTTTCCCCTTGCCATCACGGCCGGCATGTTCACCGTGGTCGGACTCTACCTGCTGCTCAACTTCGCGTATCAGCGGGTGTTGGGCATCGGCGGCATCGCCGACTCGAAGCTGGTGGCCGCTGCGCTGTCGCGCGCGACCTTTGGTCCCTACGGCGAAGTGTTGATTTCAATCGCGGTGTTTCTGTCGGCGGCCGGGTTCGTGAACGCGACCATCATTCAAATGCCGCGCAGTTTCTATGCCATGGCACAGGACGGCGTCCTGCCGCGGGCATTCCTGCGCGTGAATCCGGACACTCAGGTGCAGGAGGTGGGCCTGCTGTTCTTCGGCGCCACCATGCTGCTGCCGGCGTTCGTGCTCGGATCATTCGACAAACTGCTGCACTACGTGATGTTCACCGACACGCTCACGCTGGCGGTGGTCGCCTCGACGCTGTTCGTGCTGCGGCGCCGGCATGCGGGTGACGGCGGCTTCTCGATGCTGGGCTATCCGCTGCTGCCGATTTTCTACATCGCCTGTTTGCTCGGCGTGGCGGCGCGGGTCTTTTCCCTGGAGCCGCGGCTCGCGGCGGCGGGCATCGTGATCTTGCTCACCGGCTGGCCGCTGTTTCGGCTGGGAAGCCGATTGTTCGGCGGCCACGGCACGGTAAACTTGAAAATATGAACATACCCGCTCCGCGCCGCCAGGCGGCGTTGGCCTTCATTTTCGTCACGGTGCTCATCGACATGCTGGCCTTCGGCATGATCATTCCCGTGCTGCCCATGCTGGTGCAGAATTTCGTGGGCGGCGATGCAGCCCGCGCCGCCGAGATGTACGGAGTATTCGGCACCGCCTGGGCCCTGATGCAATTCATCTTCTCGCCGGTGCAGGGGTCGCTCTCGGATCATTTCGGTCGGCGCACCGTGATTCTCGTCTCGTGCGCAGGCTTGGGTCTCGATTTCATTCTCATGGCGCTGGCCCCGAACTTGTGGTGGCTGTTGGTCGGCCGAGTGATCTCTGGCATTACGGCGGCGAGCTTCAGCACCGCCGGGGCCTATATCTCGGACGTCACGCCACCGGAGAAGCGCGCCGCGAGTTTCGGATTGATCGGTGCGGCGTTCGGCATCGGGTTCGTGCTCGGGCCGGCGCTCGGCGGTCTGCTCGGCGCCATCTCGCCGCGGCTGCCGTTCTGGGCCTCGGCCTTCATGGCCTTGGCCAATGTTTGTTGGGGCCTGTTTGTCCTGCCGGAATCGCTGCCCGCGGACAAGCGCGTCCCGTTCGCCTGGAAGAACGCCAACCCGATGGGAGCCCTCAAGCTGCTGCGTTCGCATCCCATGCTCGCGGGCCTCGCCGTCGGCTACTTCCTCTTGAATCTTGCGCACGTGGTACTGCCGAGCACGACGGTGCTGTACATGCACTATCGCTACGGATGGGATACCCGCGCGGTGGGGCTGTTGCTGGCGGGCGTAGGCGTCTCCTCGCTCATCGTCCAGGGCTTCTTGGTGAAACCCGTGGTGAGATGGCTCAAGGAGCGGCGCGCCGTGGCTTGGGGACTGACCTTCGGTGCGCTGGGCTTCGCCATCTATGGCCTTGCGCCGACCGGACCGATTTTCTGGATCGGCGTTCCGGTGATGGCCCTCTGGGGTATCGCCACTCCCTCGCTGCAAACCATCATGACGAGATTGGTGGATGCCACCGAGCAGGGGCGCCTGCAAGGCGCGCTGGCGAGCCTGGTGGGCTTGGCGAGCCTTATCGGCCCAACGATGTTCACCGCGACCTTCGCCACGGTCGTCGTTCACGCCGAGTGGCGGCTGCCGGGTGCGCCGTTTCTGCTGGCGGCGGTGCTGGTTTTCCTCTCGATGCTGCTGGTCTGGCGCACGACTCAACCGCTCGGCGCTGCCGCAGCGACCGAATCAGCCTGACGTCCGCTTAGCGCTCCGCGCCCCATTCCGGGAAAGCCCGCAGCGCGTCGACGTAATTGTGAATGACGTCGGTGTGCGCATCTTCCTGCCAGCCTCCGGGTGCGGGGTTCGAGAAGAGATCGCGCGGACGGCCGCGCTCGTCGATCGAATACAGGGTGAAATCGAGTGCCCGGCGCGCCTCCTCCGCCAGGGCCGCGGAGCCGGTGGCCTGCGCATAGAGCGCGAGCACCGCTCCGTAGGTTGAATTGATCCCGCCCCATGCCTGTCGGTCCTCATCCTGCTCGTGACAAACGGTGATGCCGAATTCCGCATGGGTGAAATTCGCGCGCACGAATTCCACCAGCACGCCCGAGTCGGAGCGCCATTCAGGATCGACGCTCTCTCTTTGCTCGAGCAGATAGCGCGCAAGATTCAACGGTGCCCAGGCCGTACGATTGGTGGGCGTATCGTGGTCCTCGAAGAATTGCGCGAACAGAGCGCCGTCGCCGGCCGCACTCGGAATTTGATATTCCTTGATCCATTTCCACAGCGACTGGCGCGCAGGGCTGAATTCCGTGTAGCCGTGCGCAAGCATGTCATCGAACAGCCGCAGGATGTAGGTCATGTTCCCGGATACCGGACCGCGGCCCGCACCGTTGCGGTAGTCGGCGCGAAACGGCCAGGGCGAACCGGATGCGTCGCCGTCCTGCTGAAGGGCGGCGAGCACGCGGGCGTTTTGCAGCGCCTGTGCCAAGTACCGTCCCTCGCCCGTTGCTGCGAACAGCCGCGCCAGCGCATGACCGGCGATACCGCCCTTGTCGGGCTCGATCTCGTGCGGGCGGTCGGCCTGCGAGCCACAGTCCGGAGATAAGGGAAACTGATCTCGCTTGCCGGTCGAGCGCGTGAATGCAGGATAATGACCGGCCACCGGCGTCAACGTTTCGCTGACCAGGTAGTCCCCCATGGCGCGCGCCGTCCGCAGAATCCGTGCGTCCTGCTTGGCGCGCAATTCGTGAAATTTGAGGTAGGAGAGAATACCCATGCCGTTCTGCGTCGCCGGAATCGTATCCGTGCGATCGGCGATGGGAATCCAGTCGCCGTCCAGAAACGTGGTCAAGACGAAGCGCGGATAGCCATGGTCCTGCGGACACTGCTGGTAGAAATTCATCTCGAGGTCGAGCGCTGCGTTCCAAGAGGTCCAGGGCCTCAAGGCCCCTTGCGCGTCGAATTTTGCCGTATGGCCGGCGATCACGCCCGGCCGATGGGTACCACGATCTGACACGTACTGATTCCTAGCCGGACCTACGCCCGGCAGCCGTTGAGAAACAGGCCGACCACCTTGTCGGCCCATACATCGAGCTCCGCGGCCGTCATGGGTTTGCCATAGCCCATGGCGCGGCGCTGCGGCAGTGTCACGACCATGAAGATAAACTGCTCGGCCGCAAACGCGCGCTGCTCCGCGCTCAGCTTCGAATCGCGCAGCTCGCGCGCTAGGATGCCGCTGATCAAGGTAATCGCCTCGCGAGCGCTGCCGTCGCCGTGGACGGCGCGCACCAATTCAGGAAATCGTGCGGATTCGGCCATCACCAGCCGATGCAGCGCAATCGCCGGGGGCGACAAGGCGGCGCGCAATATCATGCCAGCCAGACGGCGCAGAATATCGCGTACCGTCGGGCCCTCGATCAGGGGCACCCCTGCAGGAGGTCGAATCTGCTCGATGATTTGATGGACCACGGCCGTGAACAGCGCCGCCTTGTCGTCGAAGCGATGGTAGAGCGTGCGTTTGGAAATCCCCGCGCGTGCGGCCACCGCTTCGATGGTCGTCGACCCGTAGCCTTGCGCGAGAAACAGTTCCGTCGCGGTTTCGAGAATTCGCTGCCGCAGCAGCACTGCATCTGCACGCGAGGGCCGTCCGCCGCGCCCGGTTGTTTTGGTCGCCTTCCTTCGCTCCACCGCGTGGCTTAACGATGTGGGTAAGCGTAGCCACCCGAGCGGTACGAGCCGTTGCCGCCGTAGTAACCCCTTCCCGAACCGGGCGAGTAGGCGCGCGGCGCAGCGTATCCGCGCGGCGCGTAGTATGCGCGCGGCGCTGGGTAGTAGACGGGCGGACGCGGATAATAAACGGGGGGCGGCGCATAGTACGGTGGTGCCGCATATGCGGGTGCCGCATAGACCCCCGGCGCCGGCGCGTAACCGCGCGGCCCGTCAACCGCGCCCGATGCGTAACCAGGGTCCGGTACGGTGGCCGCGATCGCTGCGGAGGCGATGACCAGCGGTAGCGTGGCCAGCCCCACCACGGCCCCCACCAGACCTCGGCCAAGACCCCATCCATGCACATGCCCGAAACCGTGCCCGGCGACTGCGGGGAGGATGGGTGCACAGGAAAGCAGAGCGGTCGCCGCTGCCAGGCTGACAAATCGCTTGAATCCGGGCATGACAAGCTCCTTGACGTAAGCCTTGAACACTCCCGCGACCATACGCGCTTCGTAATTGAAACGCAACGGTACCGTTCCATTCAGAATCATGCATTTCTAGCGGGATTTATGCAGACGCTCGGGTGCGGTGATCGATGCCGGCTATCGCCCTGATAGAGAGCGCCAATTTGACTTAGCAAAGGATGGGGGACTAACTTCACCGGAGCAAAATTTCCACATTGATTCCGAATTCCAATCGGAAGGAGCGAGCCGTGAATCTAAAAGGTAGCAAGACGGAAAAGAATCTGAAGGATGCATTTGCAGGCGAATCGCAGGCGAATCGGCGTTATTTGTACTTCGCAGCCAAGGCGGATGTCGAAGGATTCAATGACGTGTCCGCGGTGTTCCGTTCCACTGCCGAAGGCGAAACCGGCCATGCCCACGGGCATTTGGAGTACCTGGAGGCGGTCGGCGACCCGGCCACGGGACTGCCGATCGGCGCGACTTCCCTGAATCTCAAAGCGGCAATTGCCGGCGAAACGCACGAATACACGGACATGTACCCGGGCATGGCGAAGAGCGCGCGCGACGAAGGGTTCAGCGAGATTGCCGATTGGTTCGAGACTCTCGCCAAAGCCGAGCGATCCCACGCCAATCGCTTCCAAAAAGCGCTGGACAATCTGTAATTCTGCATAAACGCCGCGAGGCGCGCTGCACGCGGGCTCCGTTCTTGGAGCCCGCTGCCTCATCGTCGGGAGAAAAAATCCGTGTCCGACGCACCCACTAACTCAGGCCGGGAGGGCAATCTCGAGGCGCCCACCCGCCATGCTCTGGGCTGGCAGCAGCCGCAATTCTACGACGCCGACGCACTGCAGAAGGAGCTCGACCGGGTATTCGACATCTGTCACGGCTGCCGCCGCTGCTTCAACTTGTGCAATTCCTTTCCGACGCTTTTTTCCCTGATCGACGAGTCGAAGAGCGGCGAGCTCGACGGCGTCGACAAGCAAGCCTATGGCCAGGTGGTCGACCAATGCTACTTGTGCGACATGTGCTACATGACCAAGTGCCCGTATGTCCCGCCGCATCCGTGGAACGTCGACTTTCCGCATCTGATGCTGCGCGCCAAGGCGGTCAAGAATCGCAGCGGCGCCACGCGCTGGCGCGACAAGGTCTTGAGTGCGACGGACACGGTGGGCAGGCTCGCGGGAATAGCCGTCGTCGCCGAGGTGGTCAACGCGGTCAATCGCAGCTCGGTGGGCCGCAAGGTGCTCGACGCCGCGCTCGGCGTGCACCCCGAGGCGCCGGTGCCGCCCTACCGCTCCAATACCCTGCGTAAGCAGCTCGCCAAGCGGCCGAGGCCGGCCCTCGCCGCGCAGGCGGCGGCGGGCACGCGCGGCAAGGTCGCTCTGTTCGCCACCTGCTACGGAAATCGCAACGAGCCGCAGCTGGGCCTGGATCTCGTCAGCGTTTTCGAGCATAACGGCATCGAAGTCGCCCTGGTGGCGCAGGAAAATTGCTGCGGCATGCCCAAGCTCGAGCTCGGCGATTTGCCGGCTGTCGCGGACCTCAAGGCGAAGAACCTGCCGCCGCTGCTCGCCATGATCGATTCAGGCTACGACATCGTCGCGCCGATCCCCTCGTGCGTGTTGATGTTCAAACAAGAGCTGCCGCTGATGTTTCCGGACGAACCGGACGTCGCCAAGGTCAGACGGCATATTTTCGATCCCTTCGAATATTTGGCGTTGCGCCACAAGGCCGGCTTGATGCGCACGGACTTTACGCGCCCCCTCGGCAAGATCGCGTACCACGTCGCCTGTCATCTGCGAGTGCAGAATATCGGCCTCAAGACGCGCGACGTGTTGCAGCTGATACCCGGAACCACGGTGGAACCGATCGAGCGGTGCTCGGGGCACAATGGAACATACGGCGTCAAACGCGAGTTTCGCGACACGTCCATGAAGATCGGCCGGCCGGTCATGCAGCGCGTTCAAGCGAGCGGCGCGGATTTTTATGCCAGCGACTGCCCGATGGCGGGTCATCAAATTGAAAGCGGATTGGATCCGGCGACGCCGCCGACCCATCCTCTGACGCTGCTCAGAATGGCTTACGGCCTGGCGGAAACATAACGTGAAAAAACTCGCCCGCGCGGATCTTCTGAGCTTGGAGCAGTATGCCGCCGAGCGTGCCCGGTTGCGCAGCGAGGTCATCGCCCACAAGCGTGTGCGCAACGTGCAGGTCGGGCCCAACATGACTTGGTGCTTCGAGGACTACACGACCATCCGCTACCAGGTGCTCGAGATGCTGCGCGCCGAACGGATCTTCGAAAGCGACGGGATTCAAGGCGAGCTCGACGCCTACAACCCGCTGATTCCCGACGGCAGCAACTGGAAAGTCACGCTGTTGCTGGAGTTTCCCGATCCGGAGGTGCGGCGGGTGGCGCTCGAAAAGCTGATCGGCGTCGAAGATCGGTGCTGGATGCGTGTCAGTGAAATGGAGCGAGTGTTTGCCATCGCCGACGAGGACATGGAGCGGGAAAACGCTGACAAGACCTCGGCCGTGCATTTTTTACGCTTCGAGCTCTCACCCTCGATGGTTGCCGCCATGAAGAGCGGTGCATCCTTGAGCCTCGGCGCGGATCATGAACAATATCGGCATCTGGTGAGCCCGTTGCCGGACGCGATCCGTGATACATTGAGCCGTGATCTGGGCTAGCACGCCAATAAAAGTCCGCAAAAAGAACGGCTTAGGGTTCGCCGCGGAATCTTCGGTATCGTTGCGTGTCAGTAAGTAAAAGATCGCGTGTTTTTATGAGGAAATCGAGATGAGCGCTGGAACCGAGCCGGCCCGATGGTCGGAGCCGCGCGCCGGCAGTCAAGGCGCGACTCTCGCCTGGCTGGACGCTTTGTCGAGCGGCGCCTGCACTCCGGAAGCGTTCCTGAGCGCCATGCGCGATCAATTCCAAGGCGACAGTGAGGAAGGCTGGGAAGTCCTGTCCTTGCTGGACCAATACTACCGCCGCGGAAAAATCAAGGCAGAGCTGTTTCAAACGCTCAAAACCCGCCTTGAAAGCTCGGCGCTCATGGTCGATGAAGACATGGCTGCGCGCCGGCGCTCCAGTGCGTCGGGGCAAAAGAAAGTAGCGCCGGTCGCACGGCCGCCGGTCCGCGACGCACCGGCCGGTGCAATCCGTGATGCGGCAGCCGCCGCGAGCCGCGAAGCGGCAGGCGGTATGGCGCGCGAGGTGGCGGTCGGCGACGTGCTGCGCAACCGCTATCGGGTGCGTGCGGTGATCGGCCACGGCGGCATGGGCACCGTATTCGAAGCGAGCGACGAGTATCGCCTGGCACTCGCCGCCGCCGGTCAACGGCTGGCCCTCAAGGTCCTGCATACCGCCGTCACGCGGCGCGAGGAAGTCCTGATCGAGCTGCAGCGCGAGTTCCAGCACCTGCAGTTGCTGTCGCATCCGAACATCGTTCGGGTGCATGAATTCGACCGCGATGGTGATATCGCGTTCTTCACGATGGAATTGCTGAACGGCGCTCCGCTCAGCGGCGTGCTCAGCGTGAGAAACGCGACCGCTTTGCCGCGGCCGTACGCGTTCGCCATCATGCGCGACGTGGGCGCGGCGATCTCCTATGCGCATTCGCACGGCGTGGTGCATGGCGACATCAACCCGCAGAACATTTTCATCACCAATGACGGTGACCTCCGCGTGCTGGATTTCGGCGCATCGAACAAGTTGCTCCGCGATCGGTGGCTCCCCGACAGTGAATCGGCGGACCCTGGACCCGTCGCCACGCCGGGCTACGCGAGTTGCCAGTTGCTCGAAGGCCAGAAGCCCGATACGCGCGACGACCTTTTTGCATTTGCCTGCGTCGCCTACGTGCTGTTGTCGGGGCGGCACCCATTCCCCAACCGCACCGCCCTCGAAGCGCGGGCACAACGGCTGCGGCCCCGCTGTCCGCCGGGCCTCGGCGGCCCACAATGGCGGGTGCTCCGCGAGGGGCTGCGCTGGGAGCGCGACCGCCGTCCCTCGGATGTGCAGAAGTGGCTGCGCCGGTTCAACCTGGCCGGCGCCGCCGTGCGCCTACCCGCGTTGCCCGTGCTGGTGAACGCACCGCCTCCGCGCGGACCCCATGGCCTGCTTGCGACTGCCGCAGTGACGCTGCTGGCGCTGCTGGTGGCAGGCGGCATCTGGGCGATGACGGATTACGAATCCTTTCATGGTTACGTCGCAGGATGGAGCGGCGGCGTACGGTCCGCGCTCGAGACCGCCGCCACGACACCCCCACGGGCTTCGCAGACGGCGGTGACCCCGGCGCCGCTCGCCAGAGAAGCCAGCCCCGCGCCGTCGCAGACCGCCCGCGACGCGGCTGCGCCGCCACCGCCGGTGAGCCGCGCAGCGCCCGCACCGCGCCCGGTTCCGAGCGCGGCTCCGATCGCAGCTCCAAGCGCGACTCCAAGCGCAGCGGCGAGCGCTGCGCCGAGCGCGGCACCGCCGCCTTCATCGGCGAGTGCGCACGCCGCCGCACCCGCCCGGGTCGTCCCCGGCGAGGCCGTGGCGCGCGCCGCCACCGGACCGATGCGCATAGAAATGGCCACCGACACCGTCGACCTTCAACCCGGCGAAACCACGGCCAATGTGGTCGTGCACCGCAAGGGCAACTTGCACGGCGAGACCAGCTTTACGTGGTGGACCGAATCCGGCACGGCCAAACCCGGCCGAGATTTTGCCGCTGCGGTGCCTCGCGTGGAGCACTTCGAGGACGGCAGCAAGAGCGTGATTCTGAATATTCCGGTATCGGCGGCGCCGCGCAGCCAACCGAAGAGCTTTTACGTGGTGATCGATCGAACCGACACGGGCGCCGCGCTGGGCGATCGCAACTTAACCATGGTGACCCTGCAGCCCGACGGCTGAACGCCCTCAACCCGCCGGCGCCAACCGGGCGCGGCCCTCACGGCGCGTCGACTCTCTCACGGCACCGGCCGTCACTTTGGCGCGTAGAGCTCCGCGTAAACCGCCCGCAGGGCGTTCTTTTGCACCTTGCCCATCGTGTTTCGCGGCAACTCCTCGACCAGCAGCACTCGCTTCGGAATCTTGTAGCACGCCAGGCGTGCCCGCAGCGCATGAATCATGTCCGCCTCGCACAACGCGGTACCCGGTTTCGGCACGACGACTGCGGTGACCCCCTCGCCGAAATCGGGGTGCGGAACGCCGAACACCGCGCTCTCCGATACCCCGCTCTGCGCATCCAGTTCCATCTCGACTTCCTTGGGGTAAACGTTGTAGCCGCCGCTGATCACGAGATCCTTGGCGCGGCCGACGATGTGCACGTAACCGTCGCGATCGATGCGGCCGAGATCCCCCGTCTTGAACCACCCGTCCACAGTGAATTCGCAGCGCGTCTTCTGCGGGTTGCGCCAATAGCCGGCGCAAACGTTGGGGCCGGCAACCTCGAGCGCACCGATGGCATCGGTCTGCGTTTGGCAGGCCCCGGTCGCGGCGTCCACGACGCGGATCGACACCCCCGGCAGCGGAACACCCACGGAACCCGGTTTGCGCGGGCCTTCGTAGGGGTTCGATGTGTTCATCAGCGTTTCGGTCATTCCGTAGCGCTCGAGGATGGCGTGCCCGGTGCGCCGCAAGAACTCGCGGTGGGTCGCCATCAGCAGCGGCGCCGATCCTGAAACGAACAGGCGTACGCCGGCGGTCGCGTGGGCGTTAAACCCCGGCTGCTGCAGCAGACGGGTGTAGTACGTGGGGACGCCCATGAACACCGTGGCCTGCGGCAACAGCTTCAATGCCGCTGCGGCATCGAAATTCGGCATCAGCAACAGACTCGATCCGGACGCAAGCGTGGTATTGAGCGCGGCAAACAGCCCGTGAACGTGAAATAGCGGCAACACATGCAGCAGCACGTCGCCGCCGGTGAAATGCCAGGTCTCGGCGAGCGCCGCGGCATTCGACGCCAGATTCGCGCGCGTCAGCATCGCGCCCTTCGATCGGCCGGTCGTGCCGGACGTATACACGATCGCCGCCAGCGATTGCGGGCCGCCGCCGCGCGCCATGGCCGGAACGGCGTCGACCCTGCGCACGAGTGCGGCCAGCGATCCGTCGCCCTCCGCTCCCAGGGTCTCCACTTGGACTCCGGCGCGCCGCGCCAGCGGTTCGAGCACGGCCCGGTCGGCGGGACGGACGATGGCGATCCGGGCATGCGAGTCGCACAGGAAGAAATCGACTTCGTTGGGCGTGTTTGCAACGTTGATGGGCACGTATACGGCGCCCATGCGCAGACAGGCGGCATACAGCAGTACGGCGTCCGCGGATTTATCCACCTGCACCGCGACGCGGTCCCCCGGCACGACGCCGAGCCGCAACAGGGCTGCCGCGAAACGTCCAGATTCCCCGTGCAGCGCCGCGTAGCTCAATTCCGCGCCCGCGGGAGTCCTTAAGAATATCCGCTGCGGGTGATCGCGGGCGGCGGTTTCAATCCAATCGGCGGGATCTACATCGGCAGGCAGGAGGGGCGCCGCGATTAACCGCTGCGGCATGCGTTCAGCGCTTCTCGGCATAGAACCAATACTCCGCCGTGTATGGCACCCGTACTTCACCATCCGCGGACGCTTGACTGCACCCGTCGGGGGGCGCGTTGCCGCCGGTCGTGCGCAGTCGCTGCACGAAACGCACATTCGCGAAAATCCCGCTGCCCGAGGTCGATTTCGCGTTCAGCAAGAGCCACGCGACGGCGCTCGGGTCGGGGCTGGCGCGGGCCGCAACTTCGCCCACGACCTTGCTTCCATCGCGCGCTTCCCAGGTGGGACCGGCGTAATGCTTGCCGATCTCAGTGCCGGAATGATCGAACAGCGACGCCTCCGGCGCCTTGAGCAGCCATGCAAAGCGCGCCGGGTCGCTCTTATCGGCGGCACAGCGGTAGATCTGCACGCCGACGGCGTGCACCTGCTGCGTCAACGCCGCGTTCGGTGGCACTCGCAACGTCGCGGGAATATCGCGGGTGTCGATCGGCGTAGCCGTACAGGCGGCAAGAACCAACAGCGGCGCCTGCAGAATGATCGCCGGCCAATGATTTTTCCCCATAAGGTAGAATATGTCGTCCGCATGACCCAATCAATCGCATTTCCGAATGACATCCCCTTCATCAAGGATCTCGGCGTCGAATTGATCAGCGCCGAAAACGGCCGCGCGGTTGTCGCCCTCGACCTCGCGCCGCGTCACTTGAACAGTTGGTCGGTAGCCCACGGCGGCGTTCTCATGACGCTGCTCGATGTGGCCATGGCGGTCGCCGGCCGCTCCCTCGACCGCGCTGCGGGCGGCGGAGTGACAGTGGAGATGAAAACGACTTTCGTCCAGCCCGCCAACGCGGGCACGCGCCTCATCGCGACCGGACATGCCTTTCACCGCACCAGCACCATGGCGTTCTGCGATGGCGAGGTGCGCGACACCGGCGATCGGCTGCTCGCGAAGTCGTTGGGGACCTTCAAGTACCGCCCCGCCTAGGGAGTTGCAATGGCCGACGCTTCACGCATCATCCTGCACCACTACCCCACTTCACCGTTCGCCGAAAAAATCCGGCTCATTTTGGGTTCGAAGGGCCTGCATTGGTCCTCGGTGCTGATTCCGCTCGTCATGCCCAAGCCCGACGTGATTGCACTGACGGGCGGCTACCGCAGGACGCCGGTTCTGCAGATCGGCGCCGACATTTATTGCGACACGGCGCTGATCGCCGATGTGCTCGAGACGCTTGCGCCGCAGCCGCAACTCTATCCCGAGGGCGCGGCGGGGGCGGCGCGAACGCTTGCGCAGTGGGCCGACTCGATTCTTTTCTGGACCGCCATTCCCCACACATTGCAGCCCGCCGGCATGGAGCATATGTTCAAGGGCGCGCCCGCCGGGGTCATCAAGGCTTTTGCCGACGACCGCCAGGTGTTTCGCGCGAATCTGCCGCGCATGCGCGCTCCGGAAGCGCGCGCCAGTCTCAGCCTGTACCTCGACCGGCTCGAGGACATGATCGGCACCCAGGCATTTTTCTTCGGTGCACGCTCGAGCATTGCGGATTTTTCCATTTATCACTGCCTTTGGTTCGTCGCGCGCGGCGGAGCGCAGGCGGACATCCTCGAGCCCTACCGCCGGCTGGGCGCGTGGCGCGAACGGATGCGCGCATTCGGTCACGGCTCTTTCGATCAGCTCGACAGTGGCGATGCCATCGGCATCGCTCGGTCGGCCACTGCGGCCGCCTCCGCCGGGATCGGCGGCGACGTGCATGGCCTGGCCGCGGGCGAGCAGGTGGTGATTGCGGCGACCGACACCGGCATCGATCCGATCGAAGGCGAGCTCTACGCCGTCACGCGGGAGCGCATCTCGATCGCGCGCAGCGATCCGCGGGCGGGCCGCGTCGTCGTGCACTTCCCGCGGCTGGGCTTCGAGCTTCGCCGCCGCAAGTAGCTGTAAATCGCCGTTGCACACTACAATCACCCGTTTCGAATCACTCGACGAGGTAGATCATGGGCGCGAGACGGGCATTCACGAGCTTGAGCGGGCACCAAAGAATCGGTGGTGGACTGGTTCGCTCGAGCGGAGCCGCGATCGAGGTGTGGGATCCGGCGACCGAGCTTCGCATCGGCGAGATCGCGGACGCGAGCCCGGCCGAGATCGATCAGGCGGTGGCGGCGGCCAATGCCGCGCAGCGCATCTGGCGCAATGTGAATCATCACCGGCGCGCGGAATTGCTTCACGAAGTGGCGCGTCGGGTGATGGCCGACCGGCCGCTCGTGGCGGAAATGCTGACCCGTGAAATGGGCAAACCGTACAAGGAATCGTTCGACGAGGTTGCGTGGTCCGCCAGCGCCATCGACTACTACGCCGAAATAGCGCGTCACGACAACGGCAAGGTGCTGGGCTCCGCCGTAGACGGTCAGTTCCACTTCACGACCAAGGATCCCCTCGGCGTCGTGGTGATCATCCTGCCTTTCAACTATCCGCTCTGCCTGCTGTGCTGGCAGGCGGCCGCCGCCATCGCGAGCGGCAATGCCGTGATCATCAAGCCCTCGGATCTGACCTCGCTCACCACCCTGCAGTTCGCCGCGGCCTTCGACGTGCTTCCCGCCGGCATCGTGCAGGTCGTCACCGGTTCGGGCGCGGTGGGCAAGCGTCTGGTCGAGCATGCCGACACCCACATGGTGGCCTTCACCGGAGGCATCGACACCGGACGCGCGGTTGCGGAAGCCTGCGGGCGTTTGTACAAGCGCACGCTGATCGAAACTTCCGGGAACGATCCCTTTATCGTCATGCCGTCGGCGCCGATCGACATCGCGGCGCGCGGCGCCGCCTTCGGCGCATTCCTCAACTGCGGTCAGGTTTGCGCGGCCGCCGAGCGCTTCTATGTCCACAGCGAGGTCTATGACGAGTTCATGGCGCGGTTGGTGCATTACACCCGGCAAATCCGTGTCGGTAACGGGCTCGAGCGGGTGGACATGGGGCCGCTCGCCTCGAAACGCGAGCTCACCCGCTATTTGCGCATTCTCGACCGCGCCACCACGCAGGGCGCGCAGGTGTTGGTGGGCGGCGACCGTCCGGCGCATCTGGCAAAGGGTTGGTTCGTGAATCCAACGGTGCTTGGCGAGGTCTCGCCTGAAGCGCCCATCATGAACGACGAGACCTTTGGACCCGTAGCGCCCGTGAGCCGGGTCGCGAGTTTCGAGGAGGCTCTGCTGCTCGCCAACCGCTCCCGGTATGCGCTCGGCGCCACCGTGTACACGACCAACCTGGAGGAATCCATGCGCGCGGTCAATGAACTGGAAGCCGGAATGGTATGGGTCAACGCACCGCTCCTCGACAATGACGCGGGACCGTTCGGCGGCAGAAAGCAGTCCGGAATGGGCCGGCAACTTGGCGCTGAGGGTTTGGACACCTTCCGGCATACCAAGCTGTCGATGATCGACTACGGCGCCAAGGCCCACGATTTCTGGTGGTTTCCCTATTCGGACGCCGAAGCGTTTTCCGGCGGCGGTAATGACTGATCCACTCCCGGGCGAGAGGCCGCAGCCGGTGCCGCTCTTGCCGCCCGATCTCGAAGCGCGGCTTGCGGCGTTCGAAAGCGCTGCGCCGCCCGGCGGCTTCGATGCGGCGAGCTGGTTCTGGATGCTGCTGCTCGGCGTCGCCTTACCCCTAGGATTGCTGGTCCTCGGCTGGCGGGCGTGACCGCGCCGTCGATTCCTCCGGCCGACGAAAGCGCTTGGCCTCTCTTGCCGAGCGAACGCACCTGGGGCGCAGCGCGGCTGACGCTGACCCTCGCGACGACGGCCGCGGCCACGTGGTGCTACCTGATCGGCGAATCGGTCGGCAACTATCTTGGCTTCATCAAGGGCGGACTTGCACTCGGCGCGGGCTGCATGCTCGGCATGGTGTTGGTGCTGCTTGCGGCGGGCCCCACCTGCGTGCGCTTCGGGATCGACTCCGTCGCCGCCACGAAGCCGCAATTCGGGTCGCGAGGCTGGGTCGTGCCCGCGGCATTGCAGGCCGTTTCGATCATCGGCTGGAATTCCTTGTTGATCATCTTCTTTGCAAAGTCCGCGGTGCAGCTCAGCCTGGCGCTCGGCATCCTCGACGCGAACTGGCGCAATGCGGCGTTGGTGCCTGCATTGACGGTGTTCGCCTGCATGATCATTTTCACGGCGCTGCGGCGCGGTGCGTCCGGCGTGTCGATCGTGGCGAATATCCTCGTCGCCCATGTGTTCATCGGCCTGTGGATGCTGTACCTGCTGGTGTCGCACCGTTGGCCGGAGCTCATTGCCGCCCAGCCCCTGATGGCGAGCCCCAAGCCTCTGTGGAATTACACCACCGGCGTCGAGCTTGGCATCGGGGCAACCCTGTCGTGGTGGCCCTATATCGGGGCCATGATCCGGATGGCGCCCAACGGCCGAACCATCGTGCTGCCGGTGATGCTCGGCATGGCGGCACCGGTTCCGGTGCTGAGCCTGATCGGCCTCGCGGGCGCATTGGTTCTCAAGTCCTCCGATCCGACCGAGTGGCTGCGGGTCGTCGGCGGACCCACGTATGCGATCATCTCGCTCACCTTCGTCACCGCGGCGAACTTTGGCACCACCACTGCGGGCATCTACGCCTCCGCGATTGGGCTGCGCAATTTTGCCATTTTGCAGAAGCGCAGCTGGACCACCCTGCTGCTGCTCACGATCGCCCCGGTCGCCTTGGTCGGCATCTTCATTCCAGAATTGTTTTTCGCCAAATTCGGCAATTTTCTCGCGCTGATCGGTGTTGCGTTCGCACCGTTGTGCGGCATTCAAATCGTCGACTATTTCATCCTGCGCCGCGGCCATATCGAGCTGCGCGCACTGTACATCGATGCGCCGGGCCGGCCTTATTACTTCTGGCGCGGCATCAATCCCGCCGCGCTGATCGCGCTGGCGGCCGGCTGCCTGACGTACGTCGCGTTCCTAAATCCGCTCACCTACGAGTCCCTGGCGTTATACCCTTACCTGACCGCCTCGCTGCCCGCGGCGGCGGTTGCGGCCTTGGTGTATTTCCTCGGCAGTCTCGCGGTCATCCGCGCAGGCCGCGGCGGCTACCCGCGCGGCTACATGAGCGCCGGCGTGGCCACCGTCCCCGAATCAAAGCTATAGTGCGTCAATGAACCTCGCGACCGCCGGGCTGTGAAGCCGGACACCTCATTCCAGTTTTCGCAGCGGCGCAACGCGTTGGCTTTTTGGGCCGGTTCCGCGGTGGTGAGCGTCGGGGTCCTGCTGCACCTGCCGATGTTCTGGATGGCGCGTCATACGGGCTTCAACATGACGGGCATGCCGATGGATGCCGGCATGCTGCTCGGCATGCTGCTGATCGTTCTCGGAATCGCGGCCGCGGGCTACGGCCTGCTGCCGGTCCGCAGCGCCGTCGTCAGCGTCTTTCACGAGATCGCGCCGCCCGAGGATGCACCGCTCACTGCCGCGCACTGGCAGCTGATGGGCGTGCTCGCGGTCGCGCTCGTCATCGACATCATGAAACCCGCCAGCCTCGGCTTCGTCACTCCCGGCATGCGCGTGGAATACGCCGTCGATCACGCGACGGTGGCGCTGTTGCCGCTGTCCGCATTGATCGGCACTGCTGCCGGATCCTTCGTCTGGGGCGCGCTCGCCGACCTCTATGGCCGGCGCGCATCGATTCTGCTGTCCTCGGTCATGTTCGTCGGGACGTCGATTTGCGGCGCGATGCCTTCCTTCTGGTGGAACGTCGCGATGTGTTTCCTGATGGGCGCGGCCGCCGGCGGCATGCTGCCGGTCGCCTACGCGCTGCTCGCGGAAATCATGCCGACCAAACACCGCGGCTGGTGTCTGGTGTTGGTCGGCGGCGTCGGCAGCATCGGCGGCTATTTCGCCGCGAGCGCCCTGTCGGCGCTGTTGCAGCCTTTCTTCGGCTGGCGAATCATGTGGTTTCTCAACCTGCCTACCGGCCTTTTGCTCATCGCCTTGAGCCCGCTCATTCCCGAATCCGCGCGCTTCCTGCAGCACATGGGGCGCCTCGACGAGGCGCGCGCCACGCTGGCTCGCTTCGGCGCGGTGATCAGCCTCGCCCCGGCTGCGGTTCGCGCCTTCGCCCTGGGTCCGGCCGCGGGGACGCACGCGCGAGATCCACGCCTGCTGGGCACGAGCTTCGCTCTGACGCTCGCTGCCCTCGCCTGGGGCTTCGTCAATTTTGGCGTCTTGCTATGGTTACCGAGCGCCCTCGTCGCCGAGGGGCGCAGCGTCGGCGTCGCCAGTGTCCTCATCGCACGTTCCGCGCTGATCGCGGCGCCGACCATCGTCGTGTCGGCCTACCTCTACAGCGTGTGGAGCACCAAGTCCTCGCTCATGCTCGCGATAGCCATCACTTCGATCGGCTTGCTCGCGATCCTGCTGCGCGGCACGGCGATCCTGCCCATCTTGTCGAATCCCGTGATGCCGCTCGCGCTGCTCATCGTCGGTTCCAGCGCCATGATTTCCATTCTTCTGCCCTATGCCACGGAGAATTTTCCGATCAGAGTGCGCGGCCGGGCGACCGGGTGGGTGGCGGGCTTCAGCAAGATCGGCGGCTTGATTGCCCAGGGTTTGAGCGCGCTGGCGCTGGTTCCGGCGTTAGGCATAGCGGCGGCCGTCATTGCGATCCCGGCAGTTCTATCCCTGGTGCTCATCTGGGTGTTCGGCCGCGAAACTTTGGGACGTGATTTGCGCGAGCTCGAACCCGCGGCCGTCGGCCGGGCGGACTCCTGACATGCATTGGCGATCCAGACTCATCCATCCCGGTGCACATGCCCCGGCGGGTTTCCGCTCCTTGGCGACGCCGACTTATCGCGGCTCGACGGTGCTGTTCGCTCGCCAGGCAGACGTGGCGGACGACTGGCAGCAGAAGGAACACGGCTACACCTACGGTCTCTACGGCACACCGACGGTGCTGGAGCTGGGTGCGCGGATCGCGGAAATCGAGGGCGCGCATCATAGCTTCGTCGTGCCGGGCGGTCAGGCGGCGATCGCCCTGATCTATCTTGCCTTCTGCAGATCCGGAAGCCATGCCTTGGTACCCTTCACGGCCTATGGACCAAACCGCGAGATGGGGGCCGGGCTGCTGGCGCGCCTCGGAATCTCGGTGGAAGCTTACGACCCGTTGGTGGGATCCGGGATTGCTGCCCTGATTCGCGACAACACGGCGCTCATCTGGGTCGAGAGTCCCGGGTCGGTGACCATGGAGATTCAAGACGTGCCGGCCATCGTCGCCGCCGCCCGCGCCCGCCAAATACCGGTGGCGCTCGACAATACCTACGCGGCCGGCGTTCTGTTCGATGCCTTTGCGCACGGCGTGGATGTCAGCATGCAGGCATTGACCAAGTACGTGGGTGGGCACAGCGACTTATTGCTGGGAACGGTATCGGTCGCCGGCGCCGCCGGCTACGCTGCGATCGGTTCGGTCTACAAGCAGCTCGGTCTGGCCGTCTCGCCGGACGACTGCAGCTTGGCGCTACGCGGTCTACAGACATTGGGCGTGCGGTTGGAGCGGCTCGAGAGAACGGCCCTCGATGTGGCGCGCTGGCTGGCGGAGCATCCGGCCATCGAGACCGTGTTGCACCCAGCTCTGCCCTCCTGCCCGGGGCACGAGTATTGGCGGCGCGACTTCACCGGTTCGTCCAGTATTTTCTCGATCGTTTTCGCCGATCGCTTCACCGCCAGCCAGGTCGCCCGCTTCGCGGACACGCTGCAGCTGTTCAAGATCGGCTTCAGCTGGGGCGGCGTCACCAGCCTCGTCATGCTGTATCCGGACCTCGTGCGTCCGCAACGGGATTACGGCGGGCGGTTGCTGCGGCTCAACGTCGGCCTCGAAGAAAGCTCGGATCTGATCGCGGATCTCAAGCAGGCGCTCCTTACCTTGGACGCCCCGGCCCCGGAGCCTGTGTGAGGCTCCCGGCGTGGTGGCGTTCAACGCGGCCGGTCTGATGCGCTTCGCGGCCGCGTTGCTGGCCACCCTCATCATCGGTTTCTCGGCGCTCTGGGGTGCATTCGCACTGTGGTATCAGGCGCCGGGCGGTCAATCCTTGAAGACGCTGGGAGTGCTCCTCTGGGTGGGCTTCGCTCTCGGCCTGCTGATTGCGCTGTGGCAGGGACGGACCGCGCTCGCCGTGCTCGCGTTCGCCGCAGCTTTCGGCTGCCTTTTGATCTGGTGGCAGCGGATCGCGCCGTCAAATGACCGGATCTGGGCCGACGATGTGGCGCAAATGACCGCCGGCACCACCGACGGCAATCGGGTCACCCTGAGCAACGTGCGCAATTTCGAATGGCGCAGCGACACCGATTACACGCAACGCTGGGAGACACGCGATTACGACCTCGAGCGCTTGAATTCCGTGGACATGATCATGTCGTATTGGAACGGACCCGCGATCGCCCACATGCTGATTTCGTTCGGTTTCGAGCAAGGAGAACACGTGGTCTTTTCCGTGGAGATCCGCCGCGAGAAGCGCGAGAGCTTTTCCGAGATCGGCGGCTTCTTCAAGGAATTCGAGCTGAGCGTGATCGCGGCCGACGAGCGCGACGTGATCCGCGTGCGCACCAATGTGCGCGGCGAGGACGACTACCTCTATCGCATCCGCATGCCGCCGGCCGCGATGCGCTCGCTGTTCTTGAGCTACACCGATGAGGCCAACACCCTGCTGAAAAGGCCGCGTTTCTACAACACCATTACGGTCAATTGCACGACGCTGGTCTACCACATGATGAAACGCATCGTCGGTTATCTGCCGTTCAGCTACCAGCTGCTTTTCTCGGGCTATCTGCCGCAGTACGTGTACCGGGTCGGCGGCCTTGATCAGCGCCACTCACTGGATGAGCTGCGAACCCTCGGCCGCATAACCCTGCGCGCCAAGCAAGCCGACCGCAGCGAGACGTTCTCTGCGGACATACGCCGCGGCATTCCGCCTCTCGATCGCTAGGAACCCCGCTCCTCGGCGATCGCATCGCGCAGCGCTCTCTTCAACACCTTGCCGGCCTCGTTGCGCGGCAGAGCGGACACGATTCTCACGGACGCGATCCGTTGCGATTTACCGAGCCGCTGGTTCGCCCAAGCCGTCAACGCCTCGGCGCCGAGGTCGGCACCAGCCTTGAGCACGACGCTGGCAACCGGAGTTTCACCCCAACGAGCCGATGCGACGCCCACCACTGCGGCCTCGTCGACGGCGGGGTGTTCACGCAGCACCGCCTCCAAGTCGCTAGGATAAACGTTGAAACCGCCGGAGATGATCATGTCTTTTTGCCGATCCAGCAGCACCAGAAAGCCGTCGTCGTCCATGCAGCCGATGTCGCCGGTACGGATGAAGCGCCTTCCCTGGGAGTCGTGCCACTGCGCGGCGGCGGTCATCGAGGGCTGATTCAGATAGCCGGTCATCATCGCCGGCGAATGACCGACGATCTCGCCGCTTGTTCCGGCAGCGACCTCGCCGCCGGCGGCATCGATGATGCGCAGCTCATTGCGCGGCATGGGAGTACCGACGGTGTGCAGCTTGCCTGGGAACTTGTGGGCTTCGAGCATGCTGGCGCCGCCGCCCTCTGTCATGGCGTAAATCTCGATCAATCCTCCCGGCCAGCGCCGCAGAACCTCCTCCTTCAGCGCCGGCGCAAAGGGCGCTCCCGTCGAAAATTTCATCGCAAATGACGACAGGTCGTACTTGCCGAAATTCTCATGCGCCAGCAGGCGCTGATATTGAACCGGCACCAACATCGTTTGAGTGGCGCCAACCTCATGCGCCAAGGCCAGGTAACGCTCGGCCTCGAACTTTGCCAGCATGACGACGCAGCCCCCCATACTTAAGACGCCGAACAGAGTCGCCAGCGTCAGGTTGGAATACAGGGGGGTCGCGAGGAGCACCACCGACGCCGAGCCATAGCCGAACAGAGCGGCGCGCTGCACGTTGGTCCAGCGAAACGCATGCGTCTGCACGATGCCCTTGGGCACGCCGGTGGTGCCGGAGGAGTAGATGATATTGAACGGCCAATCCGGCCGTACGGTAGCGGCCGCAGGGACGGATCCCTCTTTGGCCAGCCATCGCTGCAAACTCGCGGGTCCCGCATCGATCAGCACGGTCGGTATGGCCGCTGCAGCGCTCGACAGGGCCTCGCCAAGATTCCCATCCAGGAACAGCGCTTTCGCTCCCGCGTCGGCGACCATGGCCGAGAACGTGCGCGAGCTATAGGTCGTTGCCAGCGGCGCCACGGCAATTCCCGCACGCAGGCAGCCGAGGAATATCGCCACATAGTCGATCGATGTCGTACCGCAGATGGCAACCGTGTCGCACGGCTTGACCCCATCGCGCTGCAAAGCAGCGGCCACACGGTCCATCATGCGATCGAGCGCGGCATATTCGATGCTGCGCCCGGCGATGCTCAGAGCCGCAGCATGGGGTTGCGCATGCGCGTGTGCGCGAATCAATTCGGCAACGGTGGCGAACTCCCGCCGCAGTAGCTCCGGTGCCGCCGCCGTCCCGGTCACGGATCCGGCGCGGCGGCGGCCGCCGCCAAGGCGCCGAGTGCGGCGATGTTCGGCAGCAGTTCGGTGGGAAAGCCGTGCCGTGCCCGCAGGTACTCCGCTTCGTTGTAAGCGACCCAGCGCCGACCCTCGGCGTCCTGCCATGCCAGTATTTTGAGCGGCAGGTCGATGGCCGCCGTGGGCGTTGCCGCCATCAGCGGGGTTCCGGCCCTCGGATTGCCGAGAATCACCAGGCCCGTCGGGAGCAGCGTGAGACCCGAACGCTCCGCATCGCCGCTGAAATCGATTTGCGCGAACACCGTCACACCTCGCGCGCGCGCCAGCGACTCAACTCGTTGCAGCACCTGCGGCACGCTGTGCTGTGTCGGCAGAATCCGCAGTCCATCGACGGCGTCAGGCGAGGCCATGTGTGATCTCCGCTAGTGCAACGGCGTGAAGCCATAGGCCTTGAAGGCGACCTGCCCCGCGGGGCCGCGCAAGTAGTCGACCAACTTGGCCGCGTCGCCGCCGGCGTGGCTGGTGAGTGCGATCGGATAGACGATGGGCAAATGACTATTGTCGGGAAACACGTCCACCACACGAACGCGCTTGTCGATCAGCGCATCGGTGTCGTAGACGATGCCGAGCGGCGCTTCGCCGCGATCCACGAACGCCAGCGCCGAACGCACGCTGTCGGCTCGCACCAGGCGATCCGCGACATTGCTCCAGACTCCGAGGGTGGTCAACGCCTCGCGCGCATAGCGGCCGGCGGGTACCGCATCGGGATCGCCGGTCGCCAGGCGACCCTTGCCGAGCGCGGCGGCCAGGGCAAAACCGGGTTCGATCTTCAGTTTGATCTTGCTGTCGATCGGCGCAATCAGCACCAACCGATTGCCAATCACATTGTGACGGGAGTCGGGTTGAATCAGATTGTGATTCTGCAAATAGTCCATCCACTCCAAGTCGGCGGAAAAGAACACATCCGCGGGCGAGCCATTTTCGATCTGGCGGGCCAGCGCGGAGCTCGCCGCAAAAGAGAACCGGACTGGAATCGACGTGGTCTTGGTGAAGCCGTCGCCCAGCTCCTGCAGCACATTGGTCAATGAGGCCGCTGCGAACACGGTGATGGACGGCTTGTCCGATGCCGCCGAGCTCGTCGGGGCGAGCCAGGGCAGAAACAGTATCGATGCGAAAATGCCGACTATTTTCTTCAATGGCCACCTTCATTGCGCGCCAGCACCGGCCGCCCGCTGTAAAGCTCAGGGTAGGTGCGCCTGAAATTCTCTATTTTGGGCATGTCGAACAGCGCGATGTACGGGACCGACGGGTTGTGAATGAGGTAATCCTGATGATAGTCCTCCGCCGCGTAGAAGCCGCGCAGCGCATCCACGCGGGTGACGATCGGCCGCGAAAATGCGTGCGACCGGTCCAATTGGCCGATGTAGGCCTCGGCAATGCGCTTCTGGCCTGCGTCGCCGTAGAAAACCGCGGAGCGATATTGACTGCCGACATCGGGTCCCTGCCGGTCGAGCTGCGTGGGGTCGTGCACCACGGAAAACGCGATCTGCAGCAGTTGGCCGTAGGAGATCTCGGCAGGGTCGAATACTATCTTGACCGACTCCGCGTGACCCGTGGTCCCGGAGCTCACCGATTCGTATCGAGCAGTGGCCGCATCGCCGCCGGCGTAGCCTGCGATGACGCTGCGCACGCCTCGCACATGTTCGAAGACGCCTTGCACACCCCAAAAGCAGCCGCCCGCGAGCACGGCCGTCTGGGCCGGACCCGGCGCCTTCGGGTTGTCGATCGACGGTGGCTCGAGCATCACCGGCGCCGCGGCGCCGACCGCCGGCGTGCGCCAAAAGACGACGCCGAGGATGCCCGCCGCGAGCATCGCAGCCGGCCAGAAGCGCGCCAGCATATTTTTCAGGCTTGACATGATCTCTCCGTAATTGAAACTCTGTACGCTATGGTACCTGGACCGGCGCGCCCCGCGTTTAATTGCAGAAATTCCGTTATGTTGGCCTATATATTACGACTTTCCGCGGCCGTGCCGGCAGGCCGGTTCAGCCCGGCGGCGCCAAATGCTGGCCTCTGAGGTTTTCATCACCTGTGCGGTGACCGGCTCGGCGGATTCCGTCGGCAAGAATCCGCATGTGCCCGTGACGCCGGCACAAATCGCCGCGTCGGCGCTCGAGGCGCATGCCGCCGGGGCCGCCATCGTCCATCTGCACGTCCGCGATCCGCAATCCGGCCTGGCGAGCCGCGATCCCGCGCTTTTTCGCGAGGTCGTGCAGCGAATCAGGAGCGCGAACAGCGCTGTGATCCTGAACCTGACCGGAGGCATGGGCGGGGATATTCTGTTTGGCCCGGAACAAGAGCCCCTTGCGCTGCGCCCGGGCACCGATTTCGTGGGCCCGCAGGAACGCATCGCTCACGTACTCGACTTGGCGCCGGAAATCGGCAGCCTCGACTGCGGCTCGCTCAACTTCGACGAGCAGCTGTACGGTACGACGCCGAGCTTTCTGCGCAGCATGGCGCGCGCCTACCGGCGCGGGCGCGTCCTTCCTGAGCTGGAGGTGTTCGAGCTCGGCCACATCGAGCTCGCCAAGCAACTGCTGGCAGAGGGACTGATCGATCAGCCGCCGTTGTTTCAGCTTTGTCTCGGCATCAAGTACGGCGCCCCGGCGTCCTCCGAGGCGATGCGGGCGATGCGCGACGCCCTGCCCCCCGGAGCTCGCTGGTCGGCGTTCGGGCTCGGCCGTATGCAAATGCCGATGGTCGCCCAGTCGGTGCTCCTCGGCGGCAATGTCCGCGTGGGCCTCGAGGACAACCTGTACCTCGACAAGGGAGTTCTCGCGACCAACGCGCAGCTCGTGGCACGCGCCCGCGCGATCATCGAGCTTCTCGGCGTGCGCGTGCTCTCTGCCGCAGAGACTCGCGAGCGCCTCGGGCTCGGCTAGGTGCCGCAGAATGTCTGCAGCACGCGCTCGGCGGGCTGCGGCGGAGCGGCGTACGCTTCCAATCCCGCGCGCGGCTGGTAAGGTCGTGCAAGCACCTCCGACAACTCGGCGAAGGGCGCGAAGTCTCCCTCGATCGCAGCATCGATGACCCGTTGGATGCGGTGGTTGCGCGGAATGAACGCCGGATTGACCGCCCGCATCGCCGCGGCGCGCTCGCCAGGCTCCTCTGCCTCGCGCGCGAGACGCGCTCGCCACCGCACGGCCCAGTCATCGTAATCGCTAGGATTGGCGAACAGAGTCCGCATATGCGCATCGCCGGCTTGAGATTCCGCGGCATCGCACAGGCCGCGGAACGTCAGCGTGAAATCCGCCTGATTGCCGTGCATGGCCGCGAGCAGATCGTCGGCCAGTGCCGCATCGCCGTCCTCGCGGGCCGACAGACCGAGCTTGCGGCGCACGCCCGCCAGCGACAGATCCGAAAACCGCGGCGCAAATGTCTCGAGCGCCTCGCCCGCGAGTTCCACGGCCCGCTCCACGTTCTCGTCGATGATCGGCAACAGCGTCTCGGCGAACCGCGCGAGATTCCACACGGCGGCGTGCGGTTGATTGCCGTAGGCGTAACGGCCCTGCCCGTCGATCGAACTGAACACCGCCGCGGGATCATAGGAATCCATGAAGGCGCAGGGGCCGAAATCGATGGTTTCGCCCGACACGGCCATATTGTCCGTATTCATGACGCCGTGAATGAACCCCACGTGCATCCAGCCGGCGATCAGCGATGCTTGGGCGTCGATGACGGCGCGCAGCAGCGCGAGATAGGGCTGCCGCTCGGATCTGATGTGCGGGAAATGGCGCCCGATCATGTAGTCGGCAAGTTGGCGCACGCCATCGACGTCGCCGCGCGCGGCGAAGAACTGGAAGGTGCCGACGCGCACGAAGCTCGCAGCCACTCGCGTCAAGATCGCTCCCGGCAGCGCCCTCTCCCTGTAGACCGTCTCGCCCGTGGCGACCGCGGCCAGCGCGCGCGTCGTCGGAATGCCGAGCGCGTGCATGGCCTCGCTGACCAGGTATTCGCGCAGCACCGGGCCGAGCGCCGCGCGTCCATCGCCGCTGCGCGAATAGGGGGTTCGGCCGGAACCCTTCAGCTGAATGTCGCGCCGAACGCCGCCCTGATCCTGCGCCTCGCCCAACAAAATGGCACGGCCGTCGCCGAGCTGCGGAACGAACTGGCCGAACTGGTGGCCGGCATAGGCCATCGCGATGGGCTCCAAACCCGGCGGCAAAACATTTCCGGAATAGATGCCGGCCAATGCTTGGGAGTCGAGGCCGCCGACGTCGAGTTGCAGCTCTGCGCACAGCGGGCGATTGAATTCCAGCAGACGCGGCTGCGCGACCGGCGTCGGCTTGATTCGCGCGTAAAAGCGTTCCGGTAAATCCGCATAACTGCTGCGTTGCATGGGGTTCATAGGCTGAGCGGGTTCACGGGGCTGAGCGGGTTCACAGGCCGAGGGCATCGATCAAGCGGTAGGCCAGCACCGAAGGCGCGAGAAACCAGGGTTTGCCGTAGTAGTACGGCCGCGACGGAAACGGCAATCCGTCGAGAGCCGTTTGTCCCGCGGTGAGCCCGAGCATTTGCTGTCCGATCCGCATGCCGAAATAGGGCGCCAGCGGCACCCCCTGGCCGCAATATCCCATGCAGTAATAAATCCCGTCGTGCCGGCCCAAGTGCGGCAGAGTATCGAAGGTATACGCAACCCACCCCACCCACGCGTGGCTTAGGCGCGCGGATCGAAGTTGCGGCAATATCCGCTCCATCATTTGCCGGAGGCGCGGCACGCACACCACCGGATCCTTCTCGGCCAGCGCGGCGCGGCCGCCGAAAACGATGCGCTCGCCGTCCGCCGAAGGCCTGAAATACACCACGACCCGGCGCGAGTCGACGATGTTGCGCCCGTGGGGAATCAGGGCACGCACGCGCTCGGCGCCCAGGGGCTCGGTGGCAATCTGATAGCTGCCGATCGGGATCACTCGGCGCCGATGCCACGGCGACAGCGGTCCCGAGTACCCATTGGTCGCGAGCAGCACTTGCCGCGCCTGCACCACTCCGCGCGGGGTCAGCGCTGCAAAGCCATCGGCGGTTCGTTGGATGGCGCTGACCGGGCAATGATCCACCACCGACGCCCCGCTCTCGAGCGCGCGGCGCTCGAGCCCGAGCAGCAGGCGCGCCGGATCGACGCTGGCATCGTCGGGGTAAACGCAGCCTCCGTGATAGAAATCAGTCGCGATTTCACGGTGCTGATCCGTCTTGGGCACGATGTCGATTCTCTGCTCGAGCCCGCGCGGCTGGTTCTCCGCGTCGCGCACCATTCGCGAAAAATGCCCCGCCGTGTGCGCACCGAAGAAACACCCGGCCGCGCGCCAATCGCACTCGACCTCCTGGGCCAGGGCGCGCAAGTACGTCACCGCGTCGAGCCCCTCGCGGCAAATCCCGAACGCCACGTCCGCCCCGAACTTCGCGCGCAACTTCTCGAACGAGGGCTTGATGCTGTAGGCGACCTGGCCGCCGTTGCGGCTCGAACACCCCGCGCCGAGCGCGCCGGCGTCGAGCACCAGGGTGGAGCGGCCGGCGGCTGCCGTCTCGCGAGCCGCCGCCAGCCCGGTGTAGCCCGCACCGATGACCAGCACGTCGACGCTCGCCGGCACTGCTTGCGTGGAGGGCGGCGGCATTGCCGCACCCTGCACCCACAGCGGTACCGTCGAGATCGCGTCCGGCGTCATGCCGCTTCGGCCGGCCGCGCGTGGTGCGCGGCCGCCCCGCGAGTGGCCAGCCACGAGCCGAGCAAAATCATCACGAAGGCGAGAATCCCGCCCAGCCCCAAGCGTTCGTGCAGCAGCCACACGCCGAGCAGGGCCGCGACCGCGGGATTGATGTAGGTGATGACGGCCGCACGCGATGCTCCGGCGTGGCCGACGAGATAGAACATCAGCAGCATCGCCAGCGCCGTGCACACCACGCCGAGCATCAGCATCGAACTCAATGCCAGCATCGACGGCATGCGGTCGGGGAAGGACAGCACGGCGGGAATGAGCAGCACGGCGCTCGCTACGGCCAAACTCGCGGCCAGCGGTCCGAACGGGTCCAGTCCATTCAGGTGCCGCTGAATGATGAGCGGTCCGATCGCGTAGCCGAGCGTTGCGATCAGCATACAGGCAACCCCCGCCCATCCCAGCGGACCGGCAATCGTGCCGAAGCGGAGCAATGCCGCCACGCCGATGAGTCCCAGGCCGAGGCCCGCGATGCGCCATGCGCCCAAGCGTTCGTGCACGCCGAAGAATCGCTGAATCAGCGCAATCGATAGCGGCACCATCGCGATGAGAATACCGGTCACGGACGATGAGATCCATCTTTCCCCGAACGAGATCACCAAAAACGGAATCACGAACTCGGCCAATGCGAACGCGAAAATCGCCGCCTTGTGCTCGCCCAAAGAGCGCAGTGCGCCGCGCCGCCAGGCAATCGGCAGCAGAATCGCCGCACCGAGCGCCACCCGGCCGAACGCCACCACGATCGGCGAGAGTTCCTGCACCGACAGCTTGATGAAGAAATACGGCAGCCCCCAGATGATGCCGAGCGCCGCAAAAGCCCCCCAACCTCGCCAACTCACTGTTTGACCCCTAAAAGCGCCGAATTTGCGGCGGATCAATGCTATCAGGGAATGTCAGCATCGGCCTACAGAGGACATCGGCACAAGCTTAAGGGTGATGCGGCGCGCCGGAGACAGAGCCGCGCACGGCGCAGCGCTAGGATGCAGACAGACAGGGAAAAAGAACACGGTGGTACGGATGGCGTTTTTTCGCGACAAGAAATCATCGCTACATTACCTGGTGCGGGGGCACGGTGAGCCGTTGCTGCTCATTCACGGTTTGGGAGGCAGCGGTGCCGACTGGGCATTTCAAGTTGCCGCTCTGGAGAAGCAATTTCGCGTGATCGTCCCCGATCTGCCGGGAAGCGGGCACAGCCCTCCCCCGCGGGATGGCTACACCATCCAAGGATTTGCTGCCACCCTCTGGTCCTTGCTCGATCACTTGGGCGTCGAGAAGACCAACATCATCGGCTTTTCGTTGGGCGGAGCGGTCGCGCTCGAAATGGCGGCGCGGCGCCCTTCATGCGTGCCGCGCCTCGGCCTCATCAATAGCCTGGCGACCTATCGGCCCAGTGATTGGCGCAAGTGGCTGGAAACCTATGTCACCGCCGCATTGGTGCGGCTGTTCGGCATGCGCCGCGCGGCCTGGCTGCTGGCGGCCCGGCTGTTCCCCGAGCCTTGGCAGCGCGCGATGCGGCGGCATGCGGCCGCGACGGTCGGAGCGGTTCCCGCCCATTCCTATCTCGGCGCGGGATTTGCGCTGGCGCGCTGGGCGATCGGCGATCGGCTCCACCAGCTGACGAGCCGCGTATTGCTGATCGCGGCCGAGCATGATTTTACTCCGCTGGCGGAAAAGCGCGCTCTCGCGGCAGTGCTCAAGGCCGATCTCGTGGTGGTGCGCGGCTCGCGGCACGGCACCCCGTTCGACTCGGTGGAAGTGACCAACGCCAGCCTGCTCGCTCTCCTGACCGATCGAGCGCTGCCGCCCCGAGCATACTGGGTACGCGACACACCCGCCTCCGCGCAGGCGCTTTCGCTGGTAGGCAGCATTGCCGAAGAGCACGCGACCGCGCGCCTGCTCAAGTCCGTCGATCGGCTTGCGCCGGTCTAGGAGCCTGGGCGGTAGGATTCCTAGCCGCGCCCCGCGCTCAGCAAGGCCAGCATGTCCTCGTCCTCGGGCTTGTCGGTCTCGGCATTGTCCCCGAGCAGTTCCAGGCATTTTTCCGCAGTCATGGGCCGTGCGAACAGAAATCCCTGTCCGACGGCGCAGCCCAGCCGCCGCAAAATCTCCGCCTGCTGATAGGCTTCGATTCCCTCGGCGATGACCTGAATGTGCAGATGCCGAGCGATCGCAATGATCGCGCTCACGATGGCGAGATCGCTGGAATCGGTGGCGAGATCCCGCACGAAGCTGCGATCGATCTTGAGCGCATCCACGTGCCAATGTTTGAGGTAGCTCAAGCTCGAGTATCCCGTTCCAAAATCGTCAATGGCAATTTTCACGCCGAGTTCGCGCAGGCGCGCCATGGTGTCCTGGCGATTCTCTCCGGCGGAGACATGCGAATCGAACATGGCGCGCTCCGTCATCTCAAGCTGCAGCATGTCCGGGCGCAGGCCGTTGGCTTTCAGCAGCGCGGCAATCGTCGACTGCAATTCGCCCCGTTGCAACTGTGCCGGTGCGATATTCAATGACATGGGCACGAGCGGCACACCCGCCTTGCGCCATGCGCTCATGTTCTGCATCGTTCGATGCAGCACGAAATTGCCCATCGGCACGATGAGGCCGGTCTCCTCGGCCACCGGAATGAACTGGTCGGCCGGCACCATGCCATGCACCGGGTGGTGCCAGCGCATGAGCGCCTCGAGGCCGACCACCTTGCGGGTCAGCAAATTGATGAAAGGCTGGTAATGCACATCGAGCTGCTTCAGCCGCAGCGCCTCGCGCAGGGACGCCTCGACCGCCACTCGGTGCTTGAGCTTGCGGTTCATGACCTCGCTGAACATTTGCACGTTGTTGCGGCCGCGGTCCTTCGCCTGATACATCGCGGTGTCCGAATGTTTGAGCAGCTCGACCATGTTCGAGCCGTCCCGCGGAAATAGGCTGACGCCGACGCTGCCGGTGGTCTGCAGGGGATGCTGGTCGATGATGATCGGACGGTTGAGTGTTTCGATGATTCGACCTGCGCCAGCCGTGACCTCGTCATAGGATTTGACGTTGCGGAACACCACGACGAACTCGTCGCCACCCATCCGGATCACAACATCGGTGTCGCGCACGACGGCACGCAGCCGGGCCGCCACTTCTTGCAGCAGCTTGTCGCCGGTTTCGTGGCCGCGCGTGTCGTTGATGTACTTGAACCGGTCCAAATCCAGGAACACGACGCCGAGCTTGGTGCCGGCGGCTTCCGCCTCGCTGATGGCATCGGGCAGAAACGCGGTCAAGTAGTGCCGGTTCGGCAGCCCCGTCAGCTGATCATGATGCGCCATGCGGTCGAGCCGATGCTGGTTTTCGATGAGCTGCTGCTCGGCTTTTCTGCGCAGTGAGACGTCGTGCGCAACGTACGCGAGCAAGCCGCGGCCGTCCACGTCGAGCGCATTGCAGCGCACTTCGATATCCGTCAACGTACCGTCTTTGCAGCGCTGCTGCATATTGATCGCCATCTGCGAATTCGCCATGCGCAGACGCATCAGCACGCTTTCGGGCGATGCGGTGCCGTCGGCAAAGATATCGCGCAATGTCAGCGCCTGCGCTTCGTCGGCGGTATAGCCGAGGCGGTTCAAGAAGGCAGGATTGCCGTACAGCACCGCCAGCGTTGCGGCATCGACGATGACGATGCCGTCGTTGGCCTGATCGATGATGGCTTTGTAGCGTGCGCCGACGGCCTGCTGACGGCGAGAGTAGCGCGTGAATACGAGCAGGGCGAGCACGATGCCGGCCAGCGCCGACAATACGGCGATGATGCCGCCGGGACGCAGAGCGCCTTCGGGCGGCGCCGGCGCGGTTGCCGGATGCACTGCGCGGGCCACGATGACCCAACCCAGGATTGCCGGAGATGAGGCGTGCGACATGATCGGCCGGGCAACGATCTGCCGACCATCGGCGAATACCGCCGGCGCGCCGGCGCGCAGCGCGAGCCTCTGCATCATTGCCGGCGCGGGCGGCTGTTCGGTCAGAGCATCGCCCGCAATCGTTGCGCTGAACCGCACCGCCTGCGATGCCGACACCACCACCAACGCATCCACCATGCCGCGGGTCAGCCCCATGATCGCAGAGCGATCCGGAGGCGCATTCGGGCTTTCCTGTACGAGCTGCGCGATGAGTTCGGAATCCGCCAGATCGCGTGCGCGCTCGATGAGTTGGGCCGATTCGCGCTCGGCTTCTTGCGCCAGCTCTTTCTGCTGCAGCTTCGAGTTCTCGCGTTCGAGCGCGGCGGCTCGATGTTGCCAGTACAGCTGACTCGCGGCGGTCAGCGCCAGCAGCGCGAGAATGAGCAGGCCGCAGGCGGCCAACCACAGCCATCGCTTCGTGAGCCACCCGCGCAGACGTTCGCGCACCGACCTATCCGGTCCTGTAGAAACAGGCATGTACGTGGCAATTCGACATATTTCGGTCGCGACTTGATACTGTCGGCGCAGTATGTTTCATACCGCACGAACTAACCGATATGCGGTGCACAATCCGGTGTAGGACAGGCTCTTAAAGGGCCGCACCGCCCGGCGTAACACGAGGAAATATCCACACTTGCAGCCCTCTCTTGAAACAATGGCTGAAATGCCCAATGCTCGCCTCGACGTGCGCCTCGACACGAGTCTCGAATTGCTCCTGGAACTCGAGCCCGCCCTGCGGGGCCCGCGCGTGCTCGCGACCGTGGTCGCGACCGCCGGCTCGACTTACCGCAAACCCGGTGCACGCATGCTCATCATGGCCGACGGCAGCTATTTCGGGCTGCTCAGCGGCGGCTGCCTCGAAGCCGATTTGAAGCTGCACGCGTTCGAGGTCCTGCAGAGCGACGCACCCCGCGCCATCGAATACGACATGCGCGGGCCCGACGATATTCTGTTCGGCATCGGCGCGGGTTGCGAAGGCGCGATGCGCGTGCTGCTCGAGCCGGCGGGCCCCGGCACCCCGGCAGCTGCGGCACTGGCCGCAGCCGGCCACGCGACGCGGGCGGGCCGACCCACATCGCTGATTGCGCTGCATGAATCGGCGGATCTGCCGCTCGGCACTTACGCCGCGGCGCCGCCGCTGCCGCCCGCGCTGATCCGTGCGGGCGCGCAGGCGCTGGCTGACGGCGCGTCTCGCGCCATGGATTCGCAAACCGGCGGCCGGCGCTCACGGGCTTTCGTGCAATTCCTCGCCCCGGCTCCCCATGTCTTGATCTGCGGAGCGGGACCCGACGCGCAGCCGGTGGCGAGCGCCGCACGTGCATTGGGTTGGCGCGTCTCCGTTGTCGATCATCGTCCGGCCTATGCAGTGGCGGCCGACTTCCCCGGCGCCGAGGTCAGGCTGTGCGATCCGCGCTTGCTGCGCTCGGCCGTCGACCTCGAGCAGTGCCACGCCGCCGTGGTGATGAGCCATCACCTGCCTTCCGACGCGGCCTACCTACGCGAACTGGCGCACAGCGACCGCCCCGCATACATCGGGCTGTTGGGCCCCGAGGCGCGCCGCCAGCGGCTGGCGCAGGAATTGGGGCCGGCGGCGGACGCGCTGCAATTCAGAATTCGCGGCCCGGTGGGCCTCGACATCGGTGCGGTGACACCGGAAGGCATCGCACTCGCCATCGTCGGACAGATTCACGCCTGGCTGGCCGGGCGCGGGGAGAGAACATGATCATGCCAGTGACGCCGCGGAGTGCGGCGATGCGAGTTGCGGCGTTGCCCGCGGCGATTCTGGGTGCCATTTTCTGCCTGCCGATTCCCGCCGCGGCCGCGGACTGGCACGCGACGGTGCGCGAACTGGCGGCCCAGCACTTCAAGAACCCGGCGTGGGGCAATTCGCACTGTGCGCGCGACTATGCGCTCGCCCGTGAATTGGCCGCCGCCGATCATGTGGCGCTCGACGACGATGTGCTGTTCGCGGCCGCGTATCTGCACGACATGGCGGCGTTTCCGCCATGGGAGAAGCCCAAGCTCGATCACTCGGACGTAGCGGCCGACATCGTCGATACGGTGCTCAAGGGGACCGGCTTCCCGATGGCGAAGATCGATGCCGTGCGCGGCGCGATCCGCACCCACATGTATTACCGGGACCCGGCCGGCCCCGAGGCCTTGTACCTGCACGATGCCGATGCGCTTGATTGGTTGGGTGCCATCGGCGTCGCGAGAGTCATCGCATTGATCGACCCGAACGGCGGCGATCCCGACGGCCCCAAGGCGGTCAAGATGCTCGAGGACAATCTGAAGAACGTTCCGGGGCGGGTGCTCTCGCCTGCCGGCCGGGCCGTGGTGCCGCCGCGCACGGCTGAGCTCGCCGCTTTTCTCGATGATTTGCGGCGCGAATCGGAGAATCTACGGACTCTGTAGCGGCGCTTTTATTTCACTCCGCCGCGATGAATGGGATCGATCCAATACACCTCTTCCACGCGCTCCGCGGCATCGATATTGAGATTGACCACCACCGCCTCGTTGTCGCTGCGGATCAGCACGCATTCGAGCGGCGTATCGCTCGAGCGGTTGATCTCCTGATGCGGCACATAGGGCGGCACGAAGATGAAATCGCCGGCGTCCGCCTCGGCGACGAACTCGAGCCGCTCGCCCCAGCGCATCCGCGCGATGCCCCGCACCACGTAAATGACGCTCTCCAGCGCGCCATGATGGTGGGCGCCGGTCTTGGCGTTCGGATGGATGACTACGGTTCCCGCCCAAATCTTCTGCGCGCCGCGCGCGGCGTTGATTGCCGCCGCGCGCAGCATACCCGGCGTCTGCGGCGTGTTGCTGTCCAGCCGATCGCTCTTGATGACTTTGACGCCTTCGTTGCGCCAATCACGCTTTGCCGTATCCGTCATGTTCCGCTCCTACGC
Organism: uncultured Gammaproteobacteria bacterium; assembly: GCA_963818075.1. Lineage (GTDB taxonomy): Bacteria > Pseudomonadota > Gammaproteobacteria > Steroidobacterales > Steroidobacteraceae > Bog-1198. The sequence goes on from CAWFQX010000006.1 coordinate 143,399, forward strand.
GATTGGAAATCGCCTCAGCCTGCGAGCGCCTTGATCAATACATCCCAGTAGATCAAACCGTTGTAGAACTCCTTGACCCGGATTCGTTCGTTGAGCCCGTGCGCGAACTCCTCGCTGTCCATGATGAACACGCCGCCCACGCCGTAGGTCGGGATCCCGCCATTGCGGAACACGGCGCCGTCGGTGGCGTACGAAGCCTGGGTCGGCACCACGGGCGCGCCCGGGTCCGAAGCGGCGACCGCCTTGGCCACCGCATTCATGACGTCGGCGCGCATGGGCGAGGCGTCCGACACCAGTGCATCGTAGCCCGGTCGCACGTCGACCTTGGGGCCCACGAGGCCCTGCAGAGTCTTCTGCACGTCCGCAGCGCTCGTGCCCGGAAATATTCGGCAATTGACAGTCGCGGTCGCCGACTGCGGCAGCGCGTTTTCCGCATGGCCGCCGCTCAGCATCGTGGCGACGCAGGTGGTACGCACCCTGCCGACGAAGGCCGGGTTCTTGGAGAGTTCGGCCGCGGCAGCCGCATTGCCCGGGTCCGCGGCAAAGCGCGCCATGGCCGTGCCGAGCGGTCCCGGCGTCACCTGGCTTGCCGCCTTGAAATCGCCCAGTGTCCACTCGTTCCACTGCACCGGAAATTCGTAGTGCTGCAGCGTCTTGAGCGTGTCGGCCAGCTCGTAGATGGCGTTGTCGGAGCGTGGCTGCGAACTGTGGCCGCCCGGATTGTGCGTTGTCACCAGGAACTCCCCGGAACTCTTCTCGGCGCCCTGAACGTAGAAAATCAGCGGCTTGGCCGAGCCCTCGGCGAGCACGCCGCCGCCGCCGTCGCCGTTGAGGGCGAATTCGGCATCCACCAGATCCCGGTGTGCGGTCACGAGGTCTCGTGCCGTGGCCTGTGCCGTCTCCTCGTCGCCGCTGAATGCGATGATGAGATCGCGCGTCGGCACGAAGCCCTCGGCTTTGAGCCGCAGGAACGTCGCGGTGAGGAGCGCCACCTCTTGTTTGACGTCCGAGGTGCCGCGCCCGTAGAAAAACCCGTTCTCCTCGGTCAGGGTGTAGGGATCGCGCTGCCAGTCGCTGCGTTTCGCCGTGACCACGTCCATGTGCGCGATGAGCGCAATCGGCTTCGCGCCGCTGCCGTTGCCGCGGTAGCGCACCACCAGGGACGCGGTCTCGCCCAGCGGCAGGATGTGGATGTCGGCATCCGCAAAGCCGCCGGCTTTGAAGCGATCGGCCAGATACTTCGCCACGAGCGGCACCTTGCCCTTGCCGATCGAACTCTCGATGCCGACGATGTGCGCAAATATTTCGCGGGCCTGGGCACGTACCGGATCGGGTGCGGCGACGGCCGCAGTGCCAGTGTTCCCAGCGGCCCCGCTTGCGGCCGCATCGAGGCTCAAGGCCAATGCCACAGCCAGTGTCCCAGCGCCCAGGCAAAGGCTCATGCATCGCAGTGCTGTTATTTTCATCGCTCCCCCGTGTGGATTTTTTTCAGTATACCTGCGAGATTGAAGCGGCATGAAACCCGGCACGAAAATGCCCCTATGGACAATCGCCGCTCCGGTGCTTGCCGTGGCGATTCTGGCGGCCGCCATGTTCGGCTGGGTCGGCGGCGGATTTCTCATGGGTTTGGCCGCTCTCGGTCTCGCCGGCAGCGTATTCGCCGCGGTCCATCATGCGGAAGTCGTCGCCCATCGTGTGGGGGAGCCGCTCGGCACCTTGGTTCTGGCACTCGCGGTCACGCTGATCGAGGTTGCGCTCATCGTATCGCTGATGACCGCCGGCGGGGAGGAAGCCGCGGGATTGGCGCGCGACACGGTGTTCGCCGCGGTGATGATCATCGTGAACGGCATCATCGGACTGTGTCTTCTCGTCGGCGGTCTCATGCACCGCGAACAGAGCTTCAGCTTGGACGGCGCCAGTGCGGCGCTGGCCGCACTGGCCACCATCGTCATCCTGACGCTGGTCTTTCCCAACTACACCGTCACGACGCCCGGACCCTACTATTCTCCGAGTCAACTCGCGCTCATCGCCATCGTGACGCTGGTGGTCTACGGGGCGTTCATTTTCACGCAAACCGTCGGTCACCGGCAGTACTTCCTCGCCGGCGCGGACGAATCCCCCACGCCGCCGGCGGCGCGGCCCGGCAATCGCATCACCGCCTTAAGCTCGATGCTCTTGTTGATTTGCCTGGTGGCGGTGGTGCTGCTGGCGAAAAAGCTGGCTCCCAGCCTCGAGGCGGCAGTCTCGAGAATGGGGGCGCCTGATGCGCTGGTTGGGGTGATCATTGCCGGCATCGTCTTGCTGCCCGAGGGACTCGCGGCCGTCCGTGCGGCACTGGCGAATCGCCTGCAAACCAGCCTCAATCTCGCCTTGGGGTCGGCTCTTGCCAGCATCGGGCTGACCATTCCGGCGGTCAGCTTCGTCTCGCTTTATGGGAATTTCCACCTGCGCTTGGGATTGGACGCCAAATCGTCGCTGCTCCTCATGCTCTCGCTGTTCGTGGCGGTGCTGGTGCTGCGCACGGGACGCACCATCATTCTCCACGGCGTGGTCCTCCTCACCTTGTTCGTCGTTTACTTGTTTACCACCGTCGTTCCCTAGCGTTGCCGCAGTCGCGACCGTTCCCCGGCGCCGCCGCCGTCCGGCCTCAGCTGCGCGCGGCGACTTCGTCGATGTGCCTCAAGAGATCCGCCGGATCCTCGTAGACCCGGAACGCGCCGGCGCGCGCCAACTCCTCTTCCCCGTAGCCGCCCGACAACAGGCCGACGCCGAGTCCGCGCGCGCGCTGCGCGGCGATCATGTCCCAGATGCTGTCGCCGAGCACGAGCGAGTCGCGAATGTCGACGCCGAGCCGGTCGGCCGCCGTGAGGAACAGATCCGGATCGGGCTTGGCATACTTGACCTGATCGCGAGTGACCACCGGCACCTTCGCGGGATCGACACCAAGTGCCGCGAGATTCTGGCCGGCGGTCTCCATGCGCCCGCTGGTCGCGATCGCCCAGGGCGTGCCTTGCGCGGTCAGGTAGTCGAGCAGTTCGCGCGCCCCCGGCAGCGGCTGCACGCTGGCCGACAGCGAGCGGTAGGCTTCGGCGTGGCGTACGCGCAGCCGCTCCAGGCGCTCCGGCGTATTGTCGAAGCCGGTCTCGCGCAGCAGGATGTTGGCAAACAGGCCGCCGCTCATGCCGATCTTGCGATGAATGCGCCAAACCGACAGCGGAATGCCCTCCTGGTCCAGCGAAGACTTCCACGCCAGAACGTGCTGATACACGCTGTCGATCAGAGTACCGTCGAGATCGAAGAGAAACGCGGTCTTGTTGCGAATCATGGGCGCGGTTCGGACGGCCGCCGCATCGGCGCGGCGAGATAACAGCCGAACTCTTTGACGAAATCCACCGAGACGCGGGCATGCACGCGGCCCTGCCGATCCAGGAACTCCGCCTCCTCGTCGAGCGGCACCACCGCGCCGTGCCACACATTGGGATGCAGGTACAGGCCGGCGCCCCCCTCGCACCAGAAAGTGACGAATTTCTCCGGCGTGACATCGTCGCCCGGCAGCGCCAGCGGCACCACGAAACTCTGTCCCTTGAGCGGGAAAAACAGCTGGCCGCCGTCCGGGTGATAGTTCGCGCGCCAGATCAAGGCGCGCTCGCGCGGCCGGCCTGCCGTCTCGGCGGCGGCCTGCTCCGGCCAATTGCTCCAGCCGAATAGATAGCTGTCGCCCACCGCGTTGTTGCGCGCGTACAGGGTCTCGCCCTTCCAGCAGAACTCGAACACGCCCTCGGTGACGCCCCCTTGATCGCCCGTATTCTCATCGACGGGGCGCCAGCCCTGTGCGGGCCAGCGCACGATCTCGATCGGGAAAGATTTCGGATCTTCCACCAGTGTGCCGTAGCCCCGCAGACTCGCATTGGAGGCAACGACGATCGGAGTGACATGCGCCTGGCGCACGCCGGTGGTCGGCTCATGTACAAACTTCCATCCGGCAATATCCATAGCGGCCTCGTTTCTGCGGTGAGGCTTGCGATTATGCCCGCGCGCCGGGGGGTTCGGACGAGAAACATAGCGATGAGCCGGTCCAGCATGCAAGAATATGAAGGTAATCAACAAAGACTCCACGCCATGGCCTTACCCGGCGAATCAAGAAGTCTTCATGTGCCACCCGGTCACGGGGAAACCGCCGGCCCGGAACCTCGCGTGTTCATCAGTTATGCCTCGCATGATGCGACGGTGGCGCAGAAAGCATGTTCGGCCTTGGAGGCGGCGGATTTCGCTTGTTGGATCGCTCCGCGGGATGTAGTTCCCGGCACGCTCTACGCTGATGGCATCGTTCGCGCCATCAATGAGTCAGGGATACTCGTACTCTTATTATCAGAACACGCCATCGCATCGCCGCATGTGGGAAAGGAGCTCGAGCGGGCCGCCTCCAAACGGCACCCGATTATAGTGATGCGGATCGATTCCGCGCCGCTGATCCCCGCCTTTGAATATTTCTTGAGCGAATCGCAATGGATCGAGACACGCGACAATATCGATGCCGCAATTGCGAAACTTGTCGGTGCAGTCCAGCGTCACCTTATGCCAGGGCCTTCTGTGTCGCCGGCGCATTCCACGGAGGCAGGTACCGGCAGGTCTAAGGTCGCAACCCCACGCAGCCCTTGGGTGATCGCGGCCGTCGTCGCGCTAGCACTGGCTGCAGCTTACCTCTGGACAGCGAAGCCATGGCTGCACGCCCCCAGTGCGGCGATCGGTCAGACCGCCGCGGTCGGCGACAGATCAATCGCCGTGTTGCCCTTCACTGATATGAGTGAGAAGAAAGATCAGGAGTATTTCGCGGATGGCATGGCGGAAGAGATTCTCGATGTATTGGTGAAGATCCCCGGGCTCAAAGTCATTGGCCGAACATCCTCCTTTCAGTTCAAGAGCCGGAGTGTCGATTTGCGCACGATTGGCACGCAGCTTGGCGCGCATTATGTGTTGGAGGGGAGCGTACGAAAATCCGCCGATCGGGTGCGAGTGACGGCACAACTGATCGACAGCAAAGACGGTAGTCACCTCATGTCACAGGTCTATGATCGAGACACAGGAGACGTCCTCAAGATGCAGGACGAGATTGCAGCCAGTCTCGTGCGCGCATTGCAAATCGAAGTGGGCGCCGACCCCATCGTATTCCGCCCGGTGACCCACAACTCCGAGGCGTACGCTTTGTATCTGCATGGACGGCACTCTTACGAACGCTACGATCAAGAGGGATTCGAGCAGGCTATAAGCGACCTGCAGCGTGCGCTCGAACTCGATCCCTCGATGGCAGGTTCGGCGTCCGCTCTTGCGCTGGTGTACGACTCCTTGGGGGAATGGGGGTACTTGGATCCTGCCGTCGCATTCGAGCAGGCTCGTCACGCCGCACAGCACGCGCTTGACCTAGACCCAAAAAATGTGCTTGCGCACCTGATTCTCGGAAGCGTTCATGACGTCTACGACTGGGATTGGGCCGCCTCCGACCGCGAACAGCGGCAAGCACTCGCGCTCGCACCCAGCGATCCAAGCCTTTCGCTGCTCTTCGGGCGCCATTTGATGAACATGGGCCGTTGGGACGACGCCTTGAAGATGGTGAATGCGACCGTAGCGCAAGACCCGCTGAATCCACCCGTCAATATGGCGCTCAACTGGATCCAGATTCGCCGTGGCCGACTGATTGAGGCAGAAGCCGCCGCGCGCCGCGCCCTCGAAATCAGCCCGACGTACGCGTCAGCGCATTACTACCTCGCCATCGCGCTTCTCGCTCGCGGACAACGCGAGGCAGCTTTGGCGGAATTTCAGAAAGAAACGGACGACGCGACCCGCCTTGGGGGGCTCGCGATCGTTTATCACTCACTCGGGCGCAAGACGGATTCGGATGCGGCGCTCGCGCAGATGCAGAAAAACTATGCCAACAGGTACGCGTTCGGTATTGCTGAGGTGTATGCGTATCGCGGTGAGGCGGTACAGGCTCTGCAATGGCTCGACCGTGCGTACACGCAGAAGGACTGTACCCTGTACATGGTCAAGGGCGAGTGGCCATTGCGCGGACTCGAAGCCGATTCTCGCTACAGGGCGTTTTTGCGCAAGATGAATTTACCTGAGTAGATTGGTCTGCGCGACGCGCCGGCAAGTGGAGCGGGATGCGCTACGACTGCGGTGTAGAGTCCTGTCCCGTCGTGCCGGCACGAGTAAAATCAAAGCGCAACAGCCGCACTCGCAAAGCTTGGTCGCCGCTCGGAGCGAACGTCCATTTCATTGCGGCCTCCGTTGCGGCGTGGGCGAAGTACTTGCTTGATACGCGATTCTCCAGGGTCGCCGCGACGACCCCGCCCGAGCCATCGACGGTCACACGAACCACAACCGTCATGAGGCCTCGAATGGTATCGCGCGCTCGGCGCGATATGCTCGGCAGCTCTTCGTGCAGCACCGTGGGGAGCGCGGCGGGGGCACTGGCCTTCGGAATCTCCACCGGGGCCGGTCGTGAAACAACCGGTTGCGACGGAGCGGTCATGGACGCAGGTTGCGGCATGGCACGGGACTGCGAGATGGCACGCGACTGAAACAGGTGCACCCCGGCCCAAACCGCCCACAGGGTCATGATGCCCACCGTCAACGCCGTGACGAGCAAGCGAGTGTTTGACGATCGACGTGTGGAAGGCGCCCCGACCAACGGCTCGTTTGCCGCAGACGGCGTGGCGGCTTCAGTCGTCGCCTGTGGTGCCAGTGTCGCCGGTTTGAATTCTGCGGCGAGCTCGGCGCACGTGGGACGGTGGGCAGGGTCTCGGTTCAAACATCGTCGCAGCGTTTCAGCATATTGCGGCGGAAGATCTGCTGGCAGGGCAACGGGGTCGGAGCGCTCGCGGGACCAGGCCGGAGGAGCCTGGGTAAGGGCCTCGACGAGCGTGATGCCGAGTCCCCAAATGTCGCCCGCGGTGGACATCCTGCCGTTCTTGGCTTCTGGGGGATCGTACAAGGAAGGCTTGGCGATGCTGGCGGCGGGTTCACCGGCGGGCCGGATCGTGTCGCTCGCGAGCTTCAGTTGATCATCGACGACCAGAAAGTTCGGCGGCTTGAGCCGTCCCTGCACGAAGTTCTTGCCGTGGAGATACGCCAGCGCGTCCAGGGTTGGGGGCAGCAGGTCGCGCACTTCGTCGGGGGTAAGCGGCCGGCCGGGAAGTATTTGAGCGAGATTCTGCTCGGCAAGATCCATCACGACGAACAGAAATTTGTGGCCGCCAAGCCGGCAGCGGCCCGAGTCGAAAAGGCGGATCAAGTGAGGATGCGACAATGCCTCCGCCCTCCGCCAGTGCGAGAGCTGCGACTCGGCCAGCGCCGGGTGCGCCGGCAGGATCTTGATCGCGGCTTGCGCGAGGTTCTGCGCCTTGCATTCGGTGAGGAATACCACGCTGTGGTTTGACCGTCCCAGAAAGCGGCGCAGCGGATACACTCCGTTGACAACCCGGCGCTCCCATTCCTTCGTCCAGTCTTCGCTCATCGTCATCCGAAGATATCACCAAGATGGGGTAATATGCGCGAGGGATAGTCAGGGAGAATCGATGAAAAACATCCTGATGGCCTCGTTCGTGCTCGCGCTGAGCTTGGCGGCCGGCACCGCCCGGGCCGACAAGCTGCGCATCATCAGCTGGGCCGATTATGTGCCTGCCGACCTGATCGCCGCATTCAAAAAAGAAACCGGCATCGATGTCGAAGTGACGCTGTCGAACAACGAAGAAATGATCTCCAAACTGCGCGCGACGGGCGGCGCGGGCTACGACCTCGCGCAGCCGTCCCAGGATCGCATTACGGCCGCGCAGCGCGAATTCGGGATCTACAAGCCCTTCGACCTCGCGAAGCTCAAGCTCGAGCAGTTTCAGCCCGAATTTCTCGACATCGTGCGCAAGAACACCACCCTCGACGGCAAGGTGTACGGATTGCCGTATCTCTGGGGAACCGACGGTCTCGTCGTCGACGCTAAGCGCGCCAAGATTGCCGACTATCCCGATCTCTGCAGAGCGGATTTGAAAGGCAAGACTGCCGTTCGCCTGCGCCGCCCGACGCTCATGGCGTTCGCGTTCGCCGCCGGCAAGGACCCCTTTGCCCTGTATGGCGATCCGAAGGCCTACGGCGCGCTGATGGACCAGGTGGGCGCCACGCTCATCGCCTGCAAGCCCAATTTCAAGTTCTTCTACGACAACAAGGATCAATTGCTCAACGGCATTCGATCCGGCGAAGTCGTGGCCGCCATGATGTGGGACACCGGCGGCTGGACGCTCAACCGCGCCAATCCGGACATTCAATTCATCGTGCCGCGCTCCGGTGCGCTCGGTTGGCTCGATACCTTCGCGCTGCCGGCGCGCGGCCGCAATGACGCCGCCGCCTATGCCTGGATCAATTTCACGATGCGGCCGGAAAATGCCGCGCGGGTCATCAAGTCGGTGGGCAGCTTCTCCGCGGCCGCGAATACGGCGCCGCTGATCGATCCGCGCCTCAAGGCGCAGTTCCAGGCGGCCTTTCCCAACAACGATTTGAAGAGCATCCATTGGTATCCGGCCATTCCGCCCGGTCTCGAGGAAATGGAAGGCCGCGTGCTCGACCGCGTGAAGGCCGCCAATTGAACACGCCCGATCTCGAAGCGGACGCCGTGATCAAGCGTTTCGCGGACCACGTGGCCGTGGACTCCCTGTCTTTTTCGGTGGAGCGCGGCAGCTTTTTTTCGATTCTGGGTCCGTCGGGCTGCGGCAAGACGACGCTGCTGCGCATGATCGCGGGATTCATTTCGCCGGACGGCGGCGACATCGCGATCGGCGGCAAGAGCATGCGCGACGTGGCGCCGAACCGCCGCCCGGTGAACATGGTGTTCCAGCAACTGGCGCTGTTCCCGATGATGTCCGTTGGCGAAAACGTCGCATTCGGCCTGGCCCGACGCGGCATGGGCCGGGCCGAACGAATGAAGCGCAGCAATGCGATGCTGGAACGCGTCGGCTTGGGCAACGCCGCCGACAAGCGCGTCGACGCGCTGTCGGGCGGCCAGCGGCAGCGCGTAGCCATCGCGCGCAGCCTGGTCTTGGAGCCGACTTTGCTGCTGTTGGACGAACCCTTGGGCGCACTCGATCTGAAGCTCCGAGAGCACATGAAAATCGAACTGAAGCAGCTGCAGGCGTCCTTCGGGACGACCTTCGTCTATATCACACATGATCAATCCGAAGCACTGGTGCTGTCGGATCACGTCGGCGTGATGAATCATGGGCGCTTTGAACAGCTGGGCACGCCGCAGGACTTGTATTATCGGCCGCAAACTCCCTTCGTGGCGGGCTTCGTCGGCGCGAACAACCGCATCGTGGGGCGGACCACGGGTGCGGACGGCGCGATCGCCGACATCGCGACCGCCGATGGCTGGGTGGTGCGCGCCCTCAAGAGCGGCGCAATCGCCGTGGGCGATGCGGTCGAAGTATTTGTGCGCCCGGAGGCGGCCATTCTGGCGCGCGGCGCCGCGGAGCTGCCGCCCGACCAGCCGCGCCACTCCGGCGAGGTGCAGAGCGTGCTGTTCGACGGCGCAAATTCGGCGGTGCTGCTGCAGGAGGCGCGGACTCGGCGCGAATTTCGAATCGCGCTGCCTCAGACCGGCCAGTTCGCGGACTTGAAGCCCCACGATCAAGTGGCCTTCAGCTTCGATCCCTCGCGCGCGGTGTGCTTCGCCGCGCGTGACGGCGCGGCGGGCCAGGATGCTTAAAAGAATGGACTCGCGCTGGCACGCACGGCTGGTACTGGGTCTGCTGCTGGCGCCGGCCCTGCTCTGGCTCGGCGCCCTGATCATCTTGCCCCATGTCGACCTTGCCGTGCTGTCCTTCCGCGAACGGGTCGGACCGCGCCAGTACGTCGCCAGCCTCGCCCAGTACAAGACCTTCTTCGCGGAGCCGCTCTATTGGCATGTATTTCTGCGCACGGCGGTCATGTCGGTTTTTGCCACGCTCCTGACGCTGCTGCTGGCGTTTCCGATCGCCTGGATCATCGCCAAGCTGGCGCGCGGACGCGCCGGATCGCTGCTCTTCATCATCTGCCTCATCCCATTTTGGGTCAGTGAGACGGTGCGCACGCTGGGCTGGATGATCTTGCTGAGGGAGTCCGGCGTTCTGCCCGCCTTGATGGTGAAACTCGGACTCACCGCGGTGCCCGTGGAGTTGCTGTATCGGGACGCGACCATCCTGGTCGGCTTGGTCTACACGTCCTTGCTCTTCATGGTGGTGCCGCTGGTGACCAGCCTGGAGAGCCTGGACAACTCCCTGATCGAGGCGGCCTACGATCTGGGCTCCGGCGGCTGGGCCATTCTGCGCCACATCGTGATTCCCCACGCCGCGCCCGGGATCACGGCGGGATGCATCGTGGTGTTCATGCTGACGCTCGGCAATTACCTGACGCCGACGCTGCTCGGCGGCAAGAACTCGCAGTGGTTCACCGAGCAGATCTATACGCAGTTCATTACGCGCTTCAACTGGGAACAGGGCGCCGCCTTCGGCTTCCTCCTGCTCGGACTGTCGACGGCCCTGGTGATTCTGGGCTTGCGGGCGAGCGGACAGCGATTCGGCGACGTGATGCGAAGCACGTGATTCCTTCCCTGCCGCGTCCCGCCTGGCTGCGCACCGCTACGGTGGCCTACTTGATCGCATTTCTGGCGTTCTTGTTCCTGCCGTTGGTGGTGGTGGCTGTATTTGCCTTCAACGACGCGCCCTACCCGGCTCCGCCCTGGCGCGGCTTCACGCTCGATTGGTTTCTCGGCAATTCCGGACTGGGGCGCACCGGCCTTTTTGCCGACGGCGAGTTGCTCGGAAGCATCTGGACCAGCTGCGTCGTGGCGCTGTGCGTGACCGTGCTGTCGGCGCTGGTCGGTACGACCAATGCATTCCTCATCGAGCGCGGACGCTTCTGGGGCAAGCAGGTGTTGTCGATCTTGATGCTGGCGCCGCTGGTGATTCCCGGCGTCATCCTCGGCATTTCCATCCTGGCCTTCGCAAGCCGCATCGCGGAGTTCGCGGATGACGCCTTCGGCCTGGAACTCGATTTTCTGCGGCCGGGACTGCCGCTGGTCGTGCTCGGCCAATTCTCCTACATTGCGACCATCGCAACACTCACTATCAGCGCCCGCCTGCGGCGCTTCGACCGCACGCTCGAGGAGGCGGCGCTCAATCTCGGCGCCTCCAAGCCGGCGGTGTTTCGCACCATCGTGTTGCCGTACCTGCGCCCTGCGCTGCTGGGTTCGGCCGCCATTTCCTTCCTGATGTCATTCGCGGACTTCAACACCACCCTGATGCTGGTCGGCGCGGATACGCCGTTGACGGTAATGATGTACGGACGCATGCGCGAGGGTGCGACTCCGGTGCTGAACGCGGTCAGCCTATTTCTCATGCTTGCCTCGGCGGTTCTCGCGCTCACGCTGCTGCGCCGCTCGCCGCGAGCGCCGCAGCAGCGGTGAAGCGCGGCAAGCTCAGCGCTGCGCCTCGTGGTCCTTCGGGAATCCCGCCGCGGCGAAATTCTGCGGGCAAACGCCGTGAATTCGAGTTCCGCCCCGCGGCATACGTTTGATCCTCATGACACCGCCGATCATGGCGCAGCGATAATGCATGAGCTTGAGCCCCATCCCCGCACCCAGCGCCCGAGTCTCGGCGATGCCCACTCCGTCGTCCGTGATCGATAGCGACACCAGGACGCGGTTGGTGCGCAACCTGACGCCGATCGATCGCGCATTGCCGTGCCTGACGGCATTGTTGATCGCCTCCTGCACGATCAGGTAAAGATGCCCAGCGGCAGATTCGCCGATGAGCAGCTGCGATCGCATGCCGAGGTGCAGCCGGACATCGATGTTGTAGCTGTCGCAAGACCAGGCGACGAGCGTCTGCAATGCCGGCAGCAATCCGCCGCGCTCGAGCGTCACCGGCGAAATACCGAGCGCCATTCTGCGGGAACTCTGGATGGCGTGGTTTACCAGCGCAATGATCTCATTGAGTTCCGGCGACGCCTCGAATGCGACCGACGCAGCCCGCTTGGACAGACTGCGCAGCATGAGCGAAATGCCGGTGAGCTCTTGACCGAGACCGTCATGCAAATCCGCGCCCAAACGCCGCCGTTCGCGATTGGCGATTTCGATGATCTCCGATTCCAGTTGCTTGCGCTCTGAAACATCCTGTACGACGATGAGGATGCGCTTCTCGCCGCTCACGTCGATTTCCTCGGACAGCACCTCCGCGGCGAATTGGCCGCCGTCGCGCCGGCGGAACAGCATGTCACGCGCACCGCCACGGCCATGCAGCCCGAGCAGTTCCACTGCGGAGATCCCTTCCGGCCCGCCGGTATTGGGCCCGAACATCCGATCGAATGCGGGATTGGTGAATTCTATGCGTCCGACCGGGTTGACGAGAACCACGCCCTCGCGCATGGTCTCGAGAATCACCGCTTGGGTGCGCAGGCGAGCCTCGCTGCCGCGCAGCGCCAATTCCATGCGCTTGCGCGCGTCGATATCGATGGTCGCGCCGGCGAGACGCACGGCGCGCCCCGTATTGTCGCGCGCGGTTGCGCGTCCGCGGCTGAGTATCCAGCGCCAATTCCCCGACCGCGTTCGGATCCGGTACTCGGCTTCGTAAGACTCGCTCCTGCCCGCGATCAGCGCCTCATAGCCGCCGCTGAACTGCGGCAAATCATCCGGGTGGACGAGCGCGTCCCAACGCACGGAATGGTTTGCGCCGTGGCAGGGGTCCAGGTCGATGTCGGCGCACCAATCGTTCCACCAATGCAGCCAGTCGTTCGCAACGTCATGGTCCCACAGGCCGACGCTGGATCCCCAGATCGCGTGCGCCAGGCGAGCTTCGCTGTGCTCCAGGGCGCGCGCCGACTTGTGCCGCTCATCGGCATCGAGACAAATGCCGACCGCGCGCCAGGCACGCCCGCCCGGGTCGCGCTCGATGACGCGGCCGCGCTCCTGAATCCAGACCCAGGCGCCTTCGCGGTTGCGCAGCCGGTATTCGACATCATACGGAGGAGTTTGCCCGTCCAAATGCCGGGTAATCGCCTCCCGGTAGGCCGGCAAATCCTCCGGATGGATTCGTGAGCACCACAGTTGCTCATGCCCGTAGCCTGAGAATGCCGTGAGCTGCGAGTGCTCGCACCAATCGTTGATCCAGGTCAGCCGATCATTGACGACATCCCAGTCCCAGAGACCGATCTCGGTGCCCCACAAGGCAAGTTCCGGCACGGGTTCATTGTAGCGTGCGTCCACGAAGGACCAGATCACACGCTGATCCTCGTCTCTATCCGATCGGCGCAGCACCGCGCCGGCCACGAACCTGCCCGGACTGCGCACCTGCGTGCGCATCTCGCAGTCAGCCCCCAAAGCGGCGCGGTGCAGCTTCTCCAGCGCACCATTGGCGCCGCCATCCAGGAGCGCGAAGATCGATGTGCCGCACAGCGCGGCCGCGTCTTTTGCAAGAAGGCGCAGCAGCGCGCCATTGCAATACTCGACGGTTCCGTCGGCCGTCGTCACCGCGACCCCGCTCCCCACCAGATCGAATAAAGTCCAACGAGATCCCGCGGCGGCGGGCGCGGCATGGGCGAGGCAGTCCATGTTCCTTTCCTGGTTCCCGTTTTCCTACAAAGTTTGACTAAGGCTACCTCATTTTCCCGCACACGGGCGGCCAGGAACTCGGCGGCGCAAATTCAGGTCCAACCAAACACTGGTCACAGGATCTTGCGGGAACCGGGAAATGCATCTATTGAACCGCTCGATGGCGGGTGCCCTGATTGCGCTGCTCGCTGCGTGCGGGGGCGGGGGCGGGGGCGGCCATTCGGATACCGGATCCACCGCGGCGGCTCCGGCGCGCGGAACCTTGCTGCAAAACGCCCCCCAGCTTTTGTCGACGTTGACGGCGCCGAGTCTGCTGCTTGAACTTAATCTCGCCACCAATCAGCTGCTCTTCTCCCTGAGCGGCGCGCCGGTCTGCGATATCCTGATGTACAACATTGAATACGAGACCGTCGGCGGTGCGGGCGAGCCCACCACCGCGTCCGCCGCGCTGCTGGTCCCCACCGGCCTTGGCGCCAACTGCACCGGCTCGCGCCCGATCGTTCTGTACGCGCATGGAACCACCACCGACCGCAATTTCAATATGGCCAACATCCAGAACACGGAGGTTCTCAACTTGGCGGCGCTGTTCGCATCGAAGGGTTACATCATCGTGGCGCCGAACTACGCAGGCTACGACACGTCGACTCTTTCTTACCATCCCTACCTCATCGCCGATCAGCAGTCCAAGGACATGATCGATGCCTTGACTGCGGCGCGCACGGCGCTGCCGTTGGCCTCCTTGACTCTGACGAAGGACAGCGGACAACTGTTCGTTACCGGCTATTCGCAAGGCGGTTATGTCGCGATGGCGACCCATCGAGCAATGCAGGCCGCCGGAATGACCGTCACGGCCGCGGCGCCGATGTCGGGTCCCTATGCGCTGGCCGCTTTTGTCGACGCCGTGTTTTATGGCGAGGTCAACGGCGATGCGCCGGTGTCGTCCACGCTGCTGCTCACCGCCTATCAAAAGGTCTACGGCGATATCTATGCCAACCCTGGCGACGTATTCGAAAGCCAGTACGCGCCCGGCATCGACTCCTTGCTGCCGACCACGACGCCGCGGAGCCAACTGTATTCGGCGGGCAAGATACCCGAATTCGCCCTATTCAGCTCGACGCCGCCCGCTCCCGCGTTCGCAGCCGATACGCCGCCGACCACCCCCGCGGATCTGGCGGAAATTTTCGCGCTCGGCTTCGGTCCGGGAAATTTGATTCAAAACAGTTACCGCCTGAGCTACCTCGAGGACGCACAGGCCAATCCCGATGGCGGGTGGCCGGCGGTCACGACGGGCATCGCGGCCGCCGCGCCCGCTCTTTCCTGGCGCAAGGCGTTGGCGACCAATGATCTGCGCAACTGGGTTCCGACGGCGCCCGTACTGCTATGCGGCGGCGATCAGGACCCGCTCGTTTTTTGGTTCAACACGGACCTGATGCAGCGTTATTGGACGGCAAATGCGCCGGCTTCGGCGCCGTTCAGCGTACTCGACCTCGACGGTGCGGTCTCGAGCAACGATCCCCATGCCAATCTGAAGCAAGAATTCGCCATTGCGAAAGGTCTCATCGCTGCCAGTGCCATTGCGCAGGGCGCCACCGACGGCGGCCAGCTGGCCGTCGCCGAGGCATATCACACGTTGCTGGTGGCGCCGTTCTGCTTCGCGGCGGTCAAGACTTTTTTCGACAATCCTTGAGGCCGCAATTCAAGCGGCGGCGCCCAGAATTTCGACCAATTGGACCCTGCGGTCCGTCGTCGCGGATTCGAACTCGGAGCTGATGCTGGTCAGCTCCCGCTCGTTGCGGGCGCTCACCACCTTGATCAGACAGGCGCGGTCCCGGCCGCGGCGCTTCGCCTCATAGAGCGCCTTGTCGACCAAGCTGATGGCGCTGTCGAGCGAGATGTCGGTGGCCGAGCCTTCCATCGGGAAGCTGGCGTAACCGATGGAGATCGTGCAGCGGATCGTTTGTCCGTTCCACACGACGGGCTCGCAGCGCACTGCATGCAACAGTCTCGCGGCCGTCAGATCCGCCTGCGCTGCCGTCATCGGCCCGAGCACGGCCAGGAACTCCTCGCCGCCCCAGCGAACCAGCTTGTCGTTCTCGCGCAGTGCCGCGGCAAGCCGTTGACTGATCGCGGCCAGCACGGCATCGCCGGCCGGGTGCCCGTGCGTGTCGTTGATGCGCTTGAAGTGATCGAGATCGGCCAGCAATACGCAACCCCCCACCGGCCGCCCGCCGTCGACCGCGAGCACCCGCTCGTTGAAGTAGCGGCGATTCGACAATCCCGTCAGCGGGTCATGCTCGCTGCTGAAGCGCAGCTTGTCGTTGGCCTTGCTTACGCGGGCGAACGCCCACATGAGCGCGGCGCAGATGCAGGCGATGAACATGGTACCCGCCAGGATCAACTGCTGCTGCAACCGTTGCCCGCGCACTTCGGAGACCTTGAGCGCGTTGTCGCGCCGCAGAAGCTCCAGCTCGCGCGCTTTTCGCTCATCGTCGAATTGCGCCGAGAGTTCGAGGAATGCACGCTGGCGCGTATTCGTCATGAACTTCTCGCTGAGCGCGTCATAGCGATGATAGACCTGGATCGCCATCATCAAGTAGCCCGCATGCTCGAGCGCATCGGCGTATTCTCTGAGCAGTTCCTTGCCGTCCAATATGTCGCTGCCGGCAAGCGCTTCGGATATGGCTGCCTCCGCGAGCTTCTCACCCATCTTGATGCTGCCGAGTCCGATGTAGGCCAGACCCTCGTTGAAAAGAGTGATCTGCTCATCGTCGTGGTGGTTGGTTCGCGCCATGATGGGCAGCGCTTCCTTCGAATATTTGAGCGACTCGGCAAAGTCGCGGGTTTTCAGATAGGAATCGCCGAGGTTGATGAGCGCGAGCTCGAGCCACTTGCTGCTTCCCGAACGCTTCGCGTGCTCGAGCCCCGCCAACGAGGCGCGCCGCTCCTCGGCTCGATCGCCGCGGCGATCCGCGATGTCGGCCGTGCGCTCTTCGGTTTCCACCAGCGCGGTCTCGTCTCCCAGGCGGGTGGCGAGCGCGCGGGCCGCATTCAACTGCACCGCTGCCCGGTCGAAATTGCCGCTGTCGGTATAAATGCGCGCCAGCGCCAGCATCGAATGCAGGGTTCGCAGGTCATCGTGCAGCTTGCTCGCAAGATCCAGCGCCTGCTCCAGGAAGGGGAGCGCGGCCTCATCCTGTCCGAGTACCCGCAGTACGTGACCGCGCAGCGTCAGCACCCGATAACGCTCCGTATCGGAACTGATGCCATTGATGTCGATGCCTTTGAGCTCGGCTTCGGCCGCCGCAAACTGGCTGTGCTGCCTCGCGGAGTAGGCGCGCACGAAGCGGCCCGCCCGCACGGCCGCATCGTCGCCGATGCCCGCGATGGCTTCGAGCCGGCGCTCGACCGAATAGACGTCCTCGTCGCGGGTGGCGTCCGCGTAAATCATGCCGCGGATCTCGAGCATCTCGATTTCCGATGCAGCCGGGCTGCCCGACAGGGGCGGCGCCGCATCGATGATTTGCGCCGCGCGCTCGGGATCCGACCATTCGAGCATCTCGAGCTGATCGGCATAGGTCGATTCGGCGACCGCGGCGGATGCCAGTGCGGCGGACAGCAGAAATGCCGCGATTAGCGCGAGATGATCGACTTTTCGCATATCCAGGCCAGCGTTGGACCGCAGTGCAGCACCATATAGGCCGCATTTTGGCCATGTTCACACATTCGGTGCCGTGATGAAGGTCATCTCTCAGGAGTGACTTAGGGATTTACCCTAGCGCGGGCCTCATGGAATGTGACCTGCGTTCTCGCAAAATGGCCGATTAGTCATCCAGGGCTGAATAAACAAGATCGCGGAACAGCGTGCGGTAGTAATCGCGCTGCCCCGGTGCCTGGATGAGCAGCAGGGCGAACATCTGTTCCTTGGGGTCTACCCAGAAGGTGGTGCCGGCAAGGCCGCCCCAGGAGTACTGGCCGATCGAACCCGGTACGTAGGCGATGCCGGCCTGCAGCCGCACGGCGAAACCCAGCCCGAAACCATGCCCCGGGAGCAGCAGGTCGGACGCGCCGGCAATCCCACCTAAGTGATCCGAAGTCATGAGCTCGATGGTCTTGCGGCCCAACAGGCGCTCGCCGTCGAGCGTTCCGCCGTTGAGCAGCATCTGCAGAAAGCGTGCGTAGTCGCTTGCCGTCGACACCAGGCCGCCGCCGCCCGACTCGAAATTCGGCGCGGTGCGCACCTCGAGCAGCTGCACCGCGGCGCCGTCGTCGGGATCATTGGGGAAAGCCTCGGCGAGCCGCGCGTGATGCGGCTCCGGCACGTGGAATGCCGTGTCGACCATGCCGAGCGGGCCCAGAATGCGCCGCTGGAAGAACGCGCTCAAGCGCTGGCCCGAGAGCACCTCGATCAGGCGGCCCACCACGTCGGTCGAGCGGCCGTATTCCCAGCGCGTTCCCGGCTGATGCAGCAGCGGCAGCCGGCCGAGGCTCGCAACCTGATCGGCGTTGCTTTGCGAGCGGCGGTACACCTTCGCCGCCATGTACATTTTCTGCACGGGTCCGGGGCCGCGGAATTCGTAGGTAAAACCCGCGGTATGGCGCAGCAAATCCTGGATGGTGATGGGGCGCTCGAGCGCCGCCAGCTCGAGTTCCGCACCACGCTGCACCGCCACTCGAAGGCCGCGGAGATCGGGAAGGTACTTGTCGATGGGATCGTTCAGCAGGAACCGCCCTTCCTCCCACAGCATCATCGCCGCGACCGAGGTGATGGGCTTGGTCATGGAGTAGATGCGAAATATCGCATCCTGGGTCATCGGCGCGCCGGCGGCGTCATGGCGCCGCCCGTACGATTCGAAGTAGCCCACACGCCCGCGCCGGGCGATGAGTGCGACGGCGCCCGGCAGGCGGCGGCGCTCGATTTCGCCTGCCATCACTTGACTTAATCCGGCGAGACGCTGCGGCGACAGGCCGAGCTCTTCGGGCGCGGCTTCGGCGAGCGGCTGCGACGTCACGGTGCCGACCGTGCCTTGGCCTGCAGAAGTTCCAGTCCCGCGGCATGGTTGCGCTGAAATCCCTTCCAAAGCGTGATGTCGGCGCCGCCGGGGCTGTAGGCGTCGTAGGCAAGAGGCGGCATCGCGGCCGGCCACGCGCCGGCGGACGACTCAGGCACGGGTACGTCGAGATAAGCGGCGCGGCTCTCGTCGCCCTTTACGTAGCGATCCAGGAACGCCGTGATGAAATGTGCATTGATGGCGGTGATGCGCTCCTTGCGCCACACCGGATCTTCGAACCAATCCTGATCCCAAAGCCGCTGCCGCATGGCATCCGGCACCGGATTCAAACCGATCGCGTGCCCGCCGCCCTTGAATGTCAGCAGATAGCGCTGCGCGGCGACCGCCATATCGAAAATCGCGCGCGCCCCGGTGGCGTAATCCACTGTCCTATCTTCATTGCCGGCGATGAGCAGCAGCGGCGCGCTGATCGCGCGCACGCCGTCCGCGCCCCATGCCGCGAGTGCGCCGCCTCCTGCCGGTGAGATCGCGACCACCGCGCGCAGCCCGGTCACCTTGAGCGAGTCGCGCAGCGCTCCGCCGCGCGCGAGCGGCAGCATCAACCCTCCGGGTACGAGCTTGGCGGGGCCATCGGGATCGAGCGTTGCGCCCGCGGCGGTGAGCACCCCGTAGCCGCCCATCGAGTAGCCCACCAACGCGGTGCGCGAGGGATCGACCAGGTGGTTCTCGGCAAGCGTGCTCTGCAGGGAGCGCGCCACGAAGGCGATATCGAGGGGTCTGCGCATCAGCGGCTCGGCAAACCGGGCTCGATCGGTGATCGGCGGATCATCGTGATGGATGGCGGCCACGACATAACCCTTCGACGCGAGATTCTCGGTCAGCCAGCTCATCGCGTTCGGATCATTGCTGTATCCATGCGAAACGATGATCAACGGATGCCCCGTCCCGGACGCCGGCGCATCACGGACCGCGATGCCGGGAATGGAAAAATGCGCCGCCGGCGCCGGGGGCTCCGAGGGCAGGCTTGCCGAATACACGACGCGCGGCGCGCGCGGCGCGGGCAGCGCCGGATACCAGAGCTCCACGGTCAGCGCACGATCCACCAACGGCGCAGTGCCCTTGGCCGCATCGAACGCCAGAACATCGAATTGCGCAGGCTGCACCAAGTGCAGCGTTCTCACGCCTACCGCTTGATCACCGAGCCGTGCGAGCTCCGGCGCATCGACCCCGAAGCGGCTGGGCGGCTCACCGGCGAGAACCGGCCCGCAGGCAAAGACCAGCGCCAGCAGCAGCAAATTTCGCATACCAACACCTTCGTGACATGGGGGATCGCGATTCTAACAGCGCCCCGCGGACTGTTGCCCGATCTCGAGCAGCCCGGGCAGCTCGGCCAACGAATCGAGCAGCAAGTCGCAATTCAAAGTCTGGGGAGGTCTGCCCTCGTTGTATCCGTACGAGACGCAAACGACGGGGATTCCGGCGGCGCGCGCCGCCTGCACATCGTGGACCGAGTCGCCGACCATCAGGCTGTCCGCCGGCGCCGCCTGCAGTGACGCGCAGGCGAACAGCAGCGGCTGCGGGTCCGGTTTGCGGCGTGCGCAGGTGTCGCCGCCGACCACGACATCGACCCACTGCGCGAGTCCGACGCGCTTCAGCAGCGCAGCGGCGAAGCGATGTTGTTTGTTGGTGACCACGCCCACGCCCACGTTGGCGCCGTGCAGCGCGCGCAGCGACTCGGCGGCGCCGGGATACGGCTGCGCGCGGTCTTGGTTCGATTGCTCGAGCTCGCCGTAATGGTGAAAGAAGCGCTCGACCATGCCGGCCTGCGCAGTCTCGTCGACGCGTCGCCCCTGCGCCGCCAAAGCGCGCTCGATCAAGATCGGCGAGCCTCGTCCGATCATGCGGCGCACCTCGTCTTCCGCGAGTGCCTCGCAGGCATACTCGACCAGCGTGCGGTTGAGTGCCAGCGCAATATCCGCAACCGTATCCAGCAGCGTACCGTCCAGATCGAACAGTACCGCCGACAGAGGCTGTCCGCGCCAGCGCGCGGCTGCGGACCTAGGTATCAAGCGTGACGCTGACCGGGCAATGATCGCTGCCCATGACACCGGGATGGATCGCGGCGCCGGTCACGGCGCCGCGCAATTGCTGCGACACGAGCACGTAATCGATTCTCCACCCGATATTCCGCGCACGCGAATTGGCGAAATGGCTCCACCACGAATAGTGTCCGTTGCCCTGCGTGAACAGCCGGAAGGTGTCGACGAACCCCGCATCGACGAAATTCTGGAATCCCGCGCGCTCCTCGTCGGTAAAACCCTTCTTGCCGCGATTGGGCTTCGGATTGGCGAGATCGAGCTCGGTATGCGCCACATTGAGGTCGCCGCAAAAAATCACCGGCTTGGTTTTTTCCAGCTGCCTGCAGTAGGCCAGGAAGGCCGGATCCCAATGCTTGAAGCGCAGCGCCAAACGGCTGAGGTCATCCTTGGCATTCGGCGTGTAAACCGTCACGACGTAGAACTTCGGGAATTCCGCGGTCATGACCCGGCCTTCCTCGGCGCTGTCGCGCTGCAGCTCGTCGGCGAAAGCGAAGCGCTGCGCGAACTCGCTTGGAAAGCCGTTGATCACTCCCAGCGGCTCCTGCTTCGAAAAAATAGCGGTGCCCGAATAGCCCTTCTTTACCGCCGAATTCCAGTACTCGCGATAATCGGGCAAATCGATCTCGAACTGTCCGCGCTCCGCCTTGGTCTCTTGCAGGCACACGATGTCGGGCCCATACGTCTCGAGAAACGGCAGGAACAGCCCTTTCTTGAGCACCGCGCGAATGCCGTTGACGTTCCAGGAAAAGACCTTCATCGGGAATCTCTCATCCCCGCATTATGCATGCGGGCGCCGCCGTCTCGCTAGCCGACGGCGCGCAGTTCTTGCTCCGGCTCCCGCTTCAGCCACTTGTCGAGCATGCCGGCGAGGACCGAGCGGTCCACCGGCTTGGTCATGAAATCGCTCATGCCGCTCGCAAGTGCGCGGGCGCGATCCTCGGGGAACGCGGCGGCGGTCATTGCAATCACCGGCACGTCATGATCGAGCACGGCCGATGCCGGGTCGCGAATGATGCGCGTCGCCTCGAAGCCGTCCATCTCGGGCATCTGGCAATCCATGAATACGGCGTCGTACGCGGACTTGGCGAGCATCTCGATCGCCTCGCGCCCATGCTGGGCCACATCGACCTGAGCGCCTAATTTCGTCAACATGTAGACCGCGACCCGTTGATTGACGAAATTGTCTTCGACCAGAAGCACGCGCCGGGGGCGACTATCCGCCGCGCCGAGTTCGACGGGGAGCAGCGGCACCGCCGCAAGCGCAACCGGTGCCGGCCCCACGACGCCTGCCGCTTCGGGCTCCGCAACGGTCGCCGCCGGCCCCACCGGGCCGAGCGGCAGGGTGAACCAGAATGTCGATCCCGAGCCGGGCAGGCTGTCGACGCCGATGTTCCCCCCCATGAGTTCCACCAGGGTCTTGCTGATGGCGAGGCCGAGGCCGGTGCCTCCGTAGCGGCGCGTGGTGGACGAATCAGCCTGAGTGAAGCGCCGAAACAGGCGCTGCAATTGCTCGGCGGAAATTCCGATGCCGGTGTCGACCACGCTGATCTTGGCTGCGCCGGAGTCGAGCCGCGACACCTCGATGCGAACCGCGCCGCTGTCGGTGAACTTGACGGCATTGCCTACCAGATTGAGCATCACCTGGCGGACGCGAAACGGATCTCCTTGGATGACCGGCGGCAGCGCCGCGTCATATGACAGGGTGATGTTGAGACCGCGCCCGGCCGCTGCCGGGTGCAGTATGGTTCGCACTTCAGCGCACACGGCGCGCAAATCGCAATCGATCCGCTCCACCGTCATGCGCCCCGCTTCGATCTTCGAGTAATCGAGCACGTCGTTGATGAGGATGAGCAATGCTTGGCCGGAGCGCTGCGCCGACTCGACGAATTCCCGCTGCTCGGCGCTGAGCGGCGTTTCGAGCAGCAGATTGGCGAATCCGAGCACACCGTTCATCGGCGTGCGGATCTCGTGGCTCATCATCGCGAGAAAATCGCTCTTCGCTTTGGAGGCGGCTTCGGCGCGCTGCGCCTGCACCTCGGCTTGCTGCTTCGCGTCCGCCAGCCGGGCTTGAACGATTCGATCGGCGCGCCGCGCGCGTGACACGGTGCGGCTCAGACGGTATACCACGAAGCCGGCCAGCAGCGACAGGAGTGCAACGGCTGCCACGGCCGCGATGCCGGCGCGTCGAATCGCGCTGATGCGCGCGTCGAAATCGCGCACCCACATGTCGACGCCGATCACGCCGACGAAGCTTCCGTGCGAGTCGTAGAACGGCGCATAGGCACTCATGTAGCTGCGGAGCACTTCCTTGACCGGCTCCTCATCGACGGCGATCTCGTGCTGTTCGAGCGCGCGGCGCAGCGTCGGGTCACGGGTGTCGTGCAGCTTCATGATCGGGTCGGGCGCCTCAGTGTCGCCTTCGACGTGGAACAGATAATCCGTGCCGAGGACGTAGTAAATCCGCTGGCCTTCGAGGATGGCGGTGTAGACGTAGATGATGTCGGACGTCGCCTTGTGGAATTTGACGAGCGGGGCCAACAGGTTGAGGTGCTCGGGGCTGCCGGCCTGCGCCTGCGACTTGAGCAGGCGGTGCCGGTCGCCGTCGACCAGGGTGGCTGCCACCCGGGCCAGCTGCTTGAGCTCGGTACGCACGGCATCGAGTTGGGCCACCCGCGCCGAATGCCACAGAAAAAAGAGTCCCAGGCAGGAAATGAGCATGATGCCGCATCCCGCCAGCACCCCGTGCAAGAGAGGGCCACGGACGCGGGTGATATGGCGTTGCAAATGGTGCATGGTTGATGCGATATATCGGCCCGCCGGGCCGAACCTGTAGCGCTTGCAATTCCCCTTCCCCGCGGTTTCAATTGCTGTTTTCAGGGGATCGCCGCACCGCGGCGCACGGAAGCTACGCCATGCTGAAGCGGATTCTTGTGATCATCGCCGCAGTCCTGGCCGTGCTCGCGATCGTCGGACTGCTGCTGCCGCGCAAGGCGAGCGTGGCGCGCTCCATTGCCATCGCGCGGCCCGCAAGTGTGGTCTACGCGACGGTCAATTCCTTTCAATTGTTTCCCAAGTGGTCGCCGTGGCAGAACTTGGACCCGAACATGCACCAGAGGACCGAAGGGCCGCGCGACGGCGTCGGCGCCAAGCTGGTCTGGTCCGGCAACGACAAGGTGGGGTCCGGCAGTCAGGTGATCACCGCGTCGAGTCTCGACCAATCGGTCGCGAGCGATATCGATTTCGGCAAAATGGGGGTGGCGAAGTCGGCGTTGCTTTTGGCGCCGGACGGGCATTCGACCCGAGTGACGTGGACGCTCGACATCGACCTGGGCAGGAATCCAATCTCCCGCTATTTTGGACTCGCGATGGACCACATGATCGGCAAGGACTATGCGAGGGGATTAAGTCAATTGAAGACCCTGGTCGAAAGCATGCCGAACGTCGACATCGCGGGCTTCGTCGCAGAGCCGGCGGAGCTTCAGGCCGGCCCGATTCTGGTGGTCGCCGAGACGTCGCCGCCCGACACCGCATCGATATCCAAGGCGTACGCCGATGGCTACGGCAAGATCGCCAAATTCATGGCGAAGAGCAAGCTGCACCCATCCGGTGCTCCGCTCGGAATCGACGGCGAGATGACCTCGACGGCTTTTTCCTTTCAGGCCGGCTTGCCGGTGGACCGCGGCGACGTCGCCGGGGACGGCACCGTAGAGCTCTCGCAAAGTTACGCCGGGAAAACCCTGAAAACCACTCACGTGGGGCCCTACGAGACGTTGGGCAAGACCTACGAGAGCTTCCGCGCGTACATGGCAGCGCATGCCTATGCCGCTGCGGGAACCCCGATTTCCTGGTATATCGACGATCCCGGGACGACCCCGCCCGAGAAGCTGCGCACCGAAATCTACTGGCCCATCCGATAAGGCCGCCGCTGCTGAAGCAGCAGAGCGGCGTCGCCACGTCGCGCTGAGGGTATGTAACCCAGCGCACAGACCATCCAATCCGTCGTTGATTAAATGGATCAGGTGCGAATTGCGCGTCGATCACGCCGCGAGCCAAGGAGGGTCTCTTGCCGCAAAACATACTGTTGATACAGGACGATCCCGCGGATGCTCAAGCCGTACGCGACGCCCTGCTGAGCTCGAGCGACGGACCATTCCAGGTCGATTGGGTGCGCAACTGCGCCGACGGCCTGAATCGGCTGGCGCTGACCGGAAAACAGATGGGGCGCCCCGCTCACATGGGGCGCCACTCTCATGGGGTCGCCGCCGTGCTGGTGGATCTCTACCTGCCCGACAGCCGGGGAATCGACACCTTCGACCGGGTGTTTCAAGCGGCTCCGCAGATCCCCATTTTGGTGCTGATCGGGGCGGGCGACGAAGCGGTTGCGCGGCTGGCCGTGCAGCGCGGCGCCCAGGATTTTCTGCTCAAGGATCGCCTCGACAACTACTGGTTGCCCAAGGCGCTGCGCAACATGGTCGAGCGGGCGGCCAATGGCGAGGCGTTGTACGAAGAAAAGGAGCGGGCCGAGGTCACGTTGAACTCCATCGGCGACGCCGTCATGAGTACCGATGAGTGGGGCAACGTGACTTATTTGAATGCGGTGGCGGAGCAGCTCACGGGTTGGTCCAGGGCGGAAGCCGCCGGGCGTGCGCTCGGCGAAGTGTTTCACATTGTCGACGCCGTCACTCGCAAAACCGTGGCGGATCCCATGGCGCTGGCCCTGCGGGAGAATAAAACCGTCGGGCTCACCCCGAACAGCCTGTTGATCAGGCGCGACGGCGTCGAGGCCTCCATCGAGGACTCGGCCGCTCCCATCCACGACCGGCGCGGCCAGGTGACGGGCGCCGTCATGGTGTTTCACGACGTAAGCACGGCGCGCGCGCAGTCTCTGCGAATGTCGTACCTGGCCCAGCACGACGGCCTCACCGATCTGCCCAACCGGATCTTGTTCAACGACCGGCTTACGCAGGCAATGAGCTTGGCGCAGCGGCGCAAGAAAAAGCTCGCGCTGCTGTTCCTGGATCTGGATCACTTCAAGCACATCAACGATTCACTGGGCCACGCGATCGGCGACCGGCTATTGCAAAGCGTGGCCAAGCGCCTGCTCGAGTGCGTGCGCAGCACCGACACGGTAAGCCGGCAGGGCGGCGATGAATTCGTGATCCTACTGTCTCAAGTGATGCAGGCCGAAGACGCGGGCATCAGCGCCGAGAAGATTCTGTCGGCGCTCAACGAACCGCACCACATCGGCGAGCACGCAATTTTTGCCACCGCCAGCATCGGCATAGTCACCTATCCCGACGACGCGCCGGACGCCGAGACTTTGCTCAAGAATGCCGACTTTGCGATGTACCAGGCGAAGGACTACGGGCGCAACAACTACCAGTTTTTCAAATCGGACCTGAACGTAACGGCGCTCGAACGTCAGGCGGTCGAACACGGATTGCGCCACGCCGTCGAGCGCGGCGAACTGGTATTGCATTATCAGCCGCAGATCAATCTCGCGACGGGCGCGATCGCCGGAGTTGAGGCGCTGCTGCGCTGGCGGCATCCGCTGCGCGGGCTGTTGCACCCCGGATCATTCATGTCGGTCGCCGAAGAATCCGGCTGGATCGTTCCCATCGGCCGATGGGCCTTGCGCGAAGGCTGCCGCCAAGCCGTGGCCTGGCAGGACGCGGGGCTGCCGCCCATGCGCATCGCCGTCAATGTCTCGGCGGTGGAATTGCGGGCCAAGGATTTCGTCGACGGCGTGCGCGCCGTCTTGCGGGATACGCGCTTGGACCCGCGTCATCTGGAGCTGGAATTGACCGAAACCTTCCTGATGCACGATTCGACCTCGACCGCGACGGTGCTCGAGTCGCTGAAGGACATGGGCGTGCAGCTCGCGCTCGATGATTTCGGCACGGGATATTCGAGCCTGTCCTATATGAAGCGCTTCCCCATCGATACACTGAAGATAGACCAGTCGTTCGTGCGCAATTTGACGACCGATGCCGACGACGCCAGCATCGTGAACGCGGTGATCCACATGGGCAGCAGCCTGCACATGCTGGTGGTGGCCGAGGGGGTTGAAACCTCCGAACAGGCTGAATTGCTGCGCGCGCAGGCTTGTCCCGAGGCTCAGGGCTTTTATTTCAGCCACCCGGTCGTGCCGCGGAGCATCGCGCAAATGTTGGGGCGCGGCGCGCGCCGCACGCGGACGTAGCCGCCTTACACGCAGCCCTGCGGTTGGCGCGGACAGGCGCCGCTGCGCGGACAGATTACGCTGGCGGGCGATTCGAGCGCATCGGCAATCCATGCAATATTGAGCACCTGCGAGGCGGCGCGAATGGCGCTTGCGGCGCGCTCCGGAATCACGCCATCCCCGCCGCCGAGGCGGCAGGCTTCCGCCACTGCTTCGACCAGCTCCTCGCCGTCGAAGCCCTGCGCATCGAGCGCCGGCAGCAGATCCACTCCCACCGACAGCACGTGCAGTTCATCCAAGGCGTCGCGAGTGAGCAGCGAGTGGCAGCAATACAGCCGCGCGCGTTTGCCATCCTGCATCACTGATATCTGCGACTTGGGCTTTTGCATGCGCGGGGTTGCCGACGGCTGCTGCAGGAGGCGGAACACAGCCCACCGCGGACAAGGGTCCGACACCAGGCTCATATTTCCCCAGGGCAGCGGAATGCCGTTGCCGCGATACACCGCACGCAAGTAGCCCGGGGCGTACGCGTCGAAGAAATGCCAGTGCCGGTACGGCGACACGGCGGTCATGCGGCGCATGACGAGCGCCGGAGTCACCCCGAGCCTATGGCAAGCGGCGACGCTGTGCGCCTCGCGAATCAGGAAGCGCCGAAACGGGATGCGCGGGCACAGCAGTGCTCCGGCAAAGAAGCTGCATTCGAAATCACGCCAGGCGTAGAGCACGTCCTGCGCGCCCATGCCGGCCGCGGAACCGGACGACTCGGCGTCGCCCGAATGAATGGCGCTGTGCGGGGAGATGGCGCCGTCGCCGTTGTGCAGAATCTTGTGGCCGATGAAGAACGCGAGCTCGTATTTCAGCCGCTCCTCTTGGCTGCGCAGACGCTTGTTGATCAGCACCGTCCCCGGGGCCTCGAACTGCGATCGCACCAGCGCTCCGCTCGGCTTGCGCGCATCGCCGTCGAACCATTGCACTTCGAGCGCGTGGCGCTTGCAAATCGCCATGACGGCATCGAGGTCGAGCGGCATCTGCCGCTTGCCGCACTCCTCGGCTGCGCGCTCGATGTCCGGGAAATTGTTGTGGCGCGTTTCCTGCCAGACGCGAATCAGCAGCTGCGCGAACTGCCGCCCCGTCGTACCGGTTTGCGACAGCAGTTCGGGCAGGGCGTTCTGCAGCAGCTCATGCGAGAACAGAAACGCCGGTTCCAAAGGCATGGCCTCGAGGCCGCCGCGCGCGCGCTGCGGCGGAGCGGCTTCGACCTCGGTGTTCTCATCGAGGAACCAACGCGCGTCCTTGCTGAAGATGCCTGCCAGCATCTCCAGCATGTCGGCCGACGGCATGCGTTTCCCCGTCTCCACCATGCTGAGATAGGACACCGACGGGGCACCCGCCGCGTCGAGCTGCACGCAGCGCGCCGACAGCTCATCGAGGGTGAGCCCGTTGCGCTTGCGCAGCGACCGTAGCTTGGTGCCGAGAAAATGCCCCTGCCGAATGAGTCCCATACCTTCAGGCACCGTTGTGAAATTCACACTGTGAAATTTCTAATGTGTAAATCTGCGCTTCTCGTACTTTAAGCTCTGCCCAATGAGCGGCGCAAGCTCGCGCAAAGCTTTGACATAAGGAGAACCGAATTGAGCATCCAAACCATCGACCGCTGGCCGGGCATCAAGCGGCCCTACTCGACCGAGGACGTGGCGCGTCTGCGCGGCTCGGTGCACATTGAATATTCCCTGGCGCGGCTGGGTGCAGAGAAGTTCTGGCGCCAATTGCACAGCGAACCCGTCATTGCGGGATTGGGCTGCATGACCGGAAACCAGGCCATCCAGACCGTGCAGGCGGGCCTGAAGGCGATTTACTGCTCGGGTTGGCAGGTGGCCGGTGATGCCAACACCGCCGGCGAAGTGTACCCGGACCAGAGCCTGTACCCGGTCGATTCGGTGCCGAAAATGGTCGAGCGCATCAACAACGCGCTGCTGCGCACCGACCAAATTCACCATATGGACGGCAAGACCGACATTGATTGGCTGGTTCCCATCATCGCCGACGCCGAGGCCGGCTTCGGCGGCAATCTCAATGCCTTCGAACTGACCAAGGCCCTGATACGGGCCGGCGCAGCAGCAGTCCACTTCGAAGATCAGCTGTCGTCCGCCAAGAAATGCGGCCACCTCGGCGGCAAGGTGTTGGTCTCGACCGGCGAGGCCATCAACAAGCTGGTGGCGGCGCGCCTGGCCGCAGATGTGCTCGGCGTGCCCACCGTCATCATCGCCCGCACCGACGCCGACGCGGCGGACCTCCTCTTGAGCGACCACGATCCGCGCGACGCGCGCTTCCTCACGGGACAGCGCTCGAGCGAGGGCTTCTTCTATGTCAAAGCCGGCATCGAACAGGCCATCGACCGCGGCCTGTCCTATGCGCCGTATGCCGATCTTCTGTGGTGCGAGACCTCGAAGCCGGACATGGCCGAGGCGCGGCGTTTTGCCGCCGCCATCCACGCCAAATTCCCCGGCAAGCTGCTCGCCTACAACTGCTCACCCTCGTTCAACTGGCAGGCCAAGCTCGACGCCACGGCGATGAAGCGCTGGCGCGAAGAGCTGGCTGCCCTCGGCTATCGCTTCCAGTTCATCACGCTCGCCGGCTGGCACGCGCTGAACCTATCGATGTTCGAACTGGCCGCGGCATACCGTGCGGACGGCATGCTCGGCTATTCGCAGATGCAGCAGCGCGAATTCGGGCAGGAAAGCGCGGGCTACCGGGCGACCAAGCACCAGTCGTTCGTCGGCACCGGCTACTTCGATGCCGTGCAGACCGCGATCAGCGCGGGCGCGCATTCCACCGGCGCGATGGCCGGCAGCACCGAGACCGAGCAGTTCACCGCGCCGGCGGCACCGCGCGCGTCGCGCATAGTTGCGTAGCGGGTGTCCGCAGCCATGAGCGCCGCCGTCAGTTCCACCGCGATGCGGGACAGCGTCACCGCGAAAGATCACGCCGGCATGCTGGCGGAGCACTTTCGGCTGTATAACGAGGAATTCGGCCGCATCACGCGGCGCGCGGCGCTGAATTTCCTTGCCGAGGACTGGCACACCGCGCAGCTCGATGCGGTCGCCCGCATCGAGCTCTATGAGCTGCGCGTGGCGCGGGCGGTGGCGGCCATCGCCAGCCAGCTGCAATCGAAGCGCACCGACGTGGCGCTGTGGATCGATATCAAGCGCGCCTACGAGATCATCGTCGCGCGGCGTCCCGACAGCGATTTCTATCGGACGTTTTTCAATTCGGTCACCCGCGACTTGTTCGGCACGGTCGGCGTCAACCCGGAAGTCGAATTTTGCGCCACCAACATCGGCCGCGCGTCGGGGGCGGTGCCGATCCGGGTCTACCGCGTCGGCGCCTCCCTGCCGACTGCGGTGCGCGAGATCCTCACCGATCTGCCGTTCGGCGCGGCGATCGGCGATGCGGACGCCGCGGTGCATCGCATCAGCGCGGAAATCGGCCGCTACTTCCAAACCGGCCGGCAGAGCGCGCACCCCGAGTCCATCGAGCTGATCGAACCCTTGTTCTATCGCGGCATGCATGCCTTCGCGGTCGGCCGCTTGATCGGCGACGGCTCGATCACGCCCTTGGTACTGGCGTTCACCAACTCCGCCGCGGGCGTGCAGGTCGATGCCGTGATGCTGTCGCGCGCCGACGTCGGATCGCTGTTCGGCTACGCGCGCTCCTATTTTCACGTTGACCTGCCGGTGGTCAGCGCCGCGATCACCCTGCTGCGCTCCTTCATGCCGCGCAAGCCCATCGATGAGCTGTACACCGTCCTGGGGCGCGCCAAGCAGGGCAAGACCGAGCGCTTTTTTGCGTTGCAAAGGCACCTGGACAAATCCATCGACAGTTTCGTGCATGCCCCGGGCGAGCGCGGCCTGGTCATGCTCGTCTTCACCCTGCCCTCCCACGATCTGGTATTCAAGGTGATCCGCGACCGCTTCGGCGCGCCGAAGACCAGCACGCGCGAGGACGTCGTCGAACGCTATCAATTCGTGTTCCGGCACGACCGCGCCGGCCGCCTGGTCGATGCCCAGGAGTTCAAACGCCTGCGGCTGCCGCGTGCGCGCTTCATGCCGTCCCTGGCCGATGAGCTCCTGAACGAGGCCGGCGAAAGTTGCCGCGTCGAAGGCGAGGATTTGATCGTCGAACACTGCTACATCGAGCGTCGCCTGCGGCCGCTCAATTTATTCCTGCGCGAGGCCGAGCCGGCGGCCGCCGAGTCCGCCATCATCGACTACGGCAACGCCTTGCGTGATTTGGCGGCGAGCAACGTGTTTCCGGGCGACCTGCTGCTGAAGAATTTCGGCGTGACCAGCCACGGGCGCGTCATCTTCTACGACTACGACGAAATTTGTCTGCTGTCCGATTGCGTGTTCCGCGACCTGCCCAAGCCAAGCTGCGAGGAAGAGGAAATCAGCGCCGAGCCCTGGTTTCACTGCGGACCGCGCGACGTGTTCCCGGAGCAATGGCTGCCTTTCCTGTGCATACCGCCGGCGCTGTGCGAGGTGTTCAAACAGCGCCACGCGGCGCTGCTGACGGCAGAATGGTGGCGCGCATCACAGGTCCTTCATCAAAATCAGCTTGAAAACCCGGTGGTCAGATGCGCGGGTCAGGCCGAACCCCAGTCCGCCTTCTAGGTCGAGCCACGCCGTGTGGATGTCGAGCACCGAGAATAATTGGTGAGATTGCTTCGCCTCCGGTAAAAAATGGCTGACGCGGCCGAAGTCATCGTATTCCTCGAGCGCCACCTTGGTATTCTCCGACACCTTCATGGCCACCCGGGTAGCGGGTACGAATTCCAGCCCGTAGACCCCCCCTTGGTACGAGTTATCGACGATCGGATTGAAGATGAAATCGAAGCGGCCGACATGAGTGCCGATGATCGGTCGGATTTCGGACGTGTATCGCCGCTCGTTCCAATGTGCGGTGTTGAAGCTGAATTCAAAATTGATGCCGTAAAAAACATCGCGATTGACCGCATCGGGCGAGACGAAAAGCGCTCTGAGTTTGAAGCCGTTGTAGAGTATGGCGTTGTCGCGCGTGAACGAATATAGCGGAAAATACAATCCGGCCTCGAACCACGGCGCGACCCCATAGGCCCACTCGGTGACGCCGTTGAGCGACTTGTCCGGCACGACGGCACCCGGAAAGCTCGGGGTGTCGCTGCCGCTGAAGGTGTAGTTGTTATGCCAGGTTAAATTGAAGACGCCGGGCGCGGCGATCTCCGCGTCGTAAACCTGGATTTCGTCTGTTTGCGCGCGGCTGGCGCCCGCGCAGCCCAACCACAGCAGGACCGCCGCAGAACTTCTCAGGAACGGAATGCTCTTCATTGCTTCGCGCTCGAATGGCCGCAGTTATCATGAGACTCCAGTGTAATCGCTAAAACCGCTTGGAAAAACCAACCGACAAGCCACGCGGCAGAATCTGAACCGACAGCGGCGTGGTTCGCGTGGTGCTCCAATATCCGACCGCCGTGCCGAGCGCCCAACCGGCAATGACATCCGACTGCCAATGGGCCTGACTCTTGAGGCGCGCCAACGAGTCGTACAGCGGCAGCAATTCGAGAGCCCAGACCCAGGGATGTTCGCGCCCGTAATTCGCGATGAAGGGGGTCACGAAGCTCGCCTGCAGCGTCACCTCTCCGCTCGGGAAGCTCTGATTCCCGCTCCCTTGAAACCACAGATTGGGATTGTCGCCCTGGTACGGCCGCGCGCGGCCGAATCCGTACTTGAGCAGCTGGGCACCGGCGCCGGAGATGACCGAGGCATCGACCGTCTGCCAGAAGGTGTGACCCAGGGCGGTGTCGTTCCCGAACCACAGACTCCCCGCCACTTCGACGGCGATCACGCCGAACTGGAGCCCGTTCTGAACGTTGCGCGACCAAATGCCGTTTTGATCGAGCGCCCATTCATGGTCTATCCCAAACGGTCCGCCTCCCGCCTGCGCGGAACTCGCCGCCAGCGACAGCATCAAAAGCAGCACTCTCGATCGGCCCGTGGCGCGGCAGCTGAATATCGCCATACTTGACTCCTGTTTACTTTGCGGTACAAAGTACACGGGGTCGCAGGCGCGGCGCAAGAGGTAAGTCGATGGCGAATCCGCGGAAGTTGGCGGTTGCGAGCGGCACGGCGGCGCGCTGCATGCTGGTGTGGGCGTGCTTTCTGCCGCTCTGCGCCGCGCACGCCGCCGCCGTCGACCTCACGGAGTTTCGCGGCAGTGTGGTGTATCTGGATTTCTGGGCGTCCTGGTGCGCTCCCTGCCGGCAATCGTTCCCGTGGATGCAGACGATGCAGGACGCCTACGGCGCTCAGGGCCTGCGCGTGGTTGCGGTCAACGTCGACCAATATCGGCCGGACGCCGAGCAGTTCCTGGCGAAATATCATCCGAAGTTTGACGTGCGCTTCGATCCGCAGGGTGAGATGGCGGCGCGCTTCAAGGTTCAGGGCATGCCCACCGGCGTGATCATCGATCGGCACGGCGCACTGCGCTATACGCACATCGGCTTTCGACCCATGGACGGTGCCGCGTACGAGGATCAACTGCGCCGCGTACTGGCGGAGAAATGATGGACTTTTCGAGGAGACAATTCATGACGTTCAGACAATCGAGCATTCTCTGCTTGCTGTGCAGCGCGCTGCTCGCCGGCGGTTGCACCGGTCTCGGAGTCAGGCCCTGGCAGCGCGATGTGCTGGCGCGCGCAGACATGCAGCTCGACGCGAATCCGCTCGATGCGGCGATCGACGATCATATGTATTTCAGCAAGGAAGCCTCGTCGGGCGGCCGTTCATTCGCCGGCGGAGGCTGCGGATGCAATTAAAGCCGCCAGCGCCGCCCGCGAAAGCGGCCAGCACGCGTCGACAGCTCATGGCCGCAAGCTGCGCCTTGCTCGGTGCTGCCGCCGTGCGCGGCCAAGATGCCAAGACGGCGCCCGCCGCCAGCGGCCTGCTCGACGATTGGTCCGTGGATTCGGCGTTGGCGTACTACCACGAGAATGGCCGCATCCAGGCGATCGAACCCGTCGTCGCCGTCGCCAAGACCTTCTCGGACGCGCAGTCGCTCAGCTTCAATGCCACCTTCGACAGCCTGTCGGGCAGCAGCCCCAATGGAGCGCTGACCAGCCGCCTGCCGCAGACGTTCGCGTCGCCGTCCGGGAAGATCAACCACGGCTACACCACGGCCGCCGGGCAATTGCCGGTCGATCCGCATTACCAGGACACGCGCCTCGCGGTGGACGGCAACTGGACCCTGCCGTTGACGCGCGTGGATCAATTGAGCGTCGGCGCCAAGTTCTCCGATGAGCACGATTTCGTCTCCGCCACGCTGGACGCCTCGATTGCGCACGATTTCAACGAGAAGAACACCACGCTGTCGCTCGGGATATTCGATGAATTTGATGCCCTGCAGCCGATCGGCGGTGCCCCGGTGCCGGGCAGCGATTACGCGTTATTTGAAAAGACCGGACACAAGCAAAAAAATGGCGTGGGCGTGCTGCTCGGGCTCACGCAGGTGATGACGCGCAATTGGCTGTCCGAGTTCAACCTCTCGGTGGATCGATTTCAAGGGTACCTGAACGATCCTTACAAGATCACTTCGATCATTGACGGCGCCGGCAACACCACCGGATACGAGTACGAGAGCCGCCCGGACCAACGCACGCGCAAGAGCGCCTATTGGGAGAACCGGGTCGCCTGGAGCCGGCAGGCGTCGACCGCCGTGTCGCTGCGCTACATGAGCGATGATTGGGGCGTACGCTCCGACACGGCGCTACTGCACTTGCGCTGGTCGTTGGCCAATGAGCGTCGCTATATCGAACCCACGTTGCGCTGGTATCGACAGACGGCGGCGGGCTTCTATACGCCCTTCATCTTCAGTGCGCAGGCGCCCACCACCGGTTACGAGTCCTCGGACTCGCGGCTGGGACCCTTTCATGCTTTGACCTACGGTGTGAAGTATGCCTGGAAAATGTCCGGGCCCGGGGGCCGCGAATCTGAATTCAGCGTGCGTGCGGAGTATTATCAGCAGACCTTCGATGTGCGGATGCCGACGCCCGCCGCTCTTCAAGGACTCGACTTATATCCGGGCCTCAAGGCCGTACTGGTGCAAATCGGGTGGCGTTTTTAGAGCCGCTCAAACTCGAGGTGCGGGGCGATGACCTCGTCGCCATCTGCTTTACCGCCATGGCGAGTCCCTGCGAATTACTGTTGCCGTCGACGCCGGACGCGGCCGCGCGGGAGCTCGGAAACCTGGTCGCGCAAGAGGCATGGCGCATCGAGAAAAAATTCAGCCGCTATCGCAACGACAGCGTCACCGCATGGATTCACGAGAATCGAGGCACACGAATCGAGGTGGACGCGGAGACCGCCGCGCTGATCGATTTTGCACGCCGCTGCTTTGACTCGAGCGAGGGTCTGTTCGACGTGACTTCCGGCGTCATGCGCCGCGCCTGGACCTTCGACGGATCGGACCGGGTCCCGGACGCGGCTGCGATCGAGCGCCTCATGCCCCTGGTCGGGTTTGATAAGATTCAGTGGGAATCGCCGTACCTCACGCTTCCCGCCGGCATGGAATTGGACTTCGGCGGCTTCGGCAAGGAATATGCCGTGGACCGGGCCTATGACCTGGTGGCAGCGCGGCGACCGGCTGCGTTTCTCATCAACTTCGGCGGTGACTTGCGCGCCAATCGCCCACCGCCGCACGGTCCGTGGCAAATCGGCGTCGAACGGCCGGACACGGATCGGCAAGCCATCATGATCTTGGAACTCGAGCATGGCGCGCTCGCCACCAGCGGCGATTCGCGACGCTATCTTTTGAAGAACGGCGTCCGCTACGGCCATGTTCTCGATCCGCGCACGGGCTGGCCGGTCTGCGACGCGCCGCGCTCCGTGACCGTCGCCGCGAGCAGCTGCACCGAAGCGGGACTACTGGCCACCCTGGCGCTGCTGCACGGCGCCCGGGCGAACGATTTCTTGGCGGAACAAGGAGTCCGCTACTGGCTGCTGCCGTAGCGGCTCAAGCGGTGCGGCGCCTAAAGATAAAGGTGGCTTGACCCGGGACTTCGTCTGCCGGCTGCTCCACTGCCGCCTCCTCCACTACCGCATCGGAGCGAAGCTCGAGCTGCCACGCGCCGCGCGGCAGGGGCACGCGCTGCGCAGCGTCGGAGAAGTTGAACACGCAGAGCAACTCGCCGTGCGCGAATCTGAGCCACCGCGCCGCGACGTCGAATTTCACCGAGGCCCTGGATCGAGCGCGCTTTTGCGCTCGCAGCTGGATGAGCTGGCGGTACCACTCGTAGATCTCCGCATGCGGCGGCCTCGACAGTTCGGACCAGTCGAGTTTCGAGCGGGTGAAAGTCTCGAGCTCTTGCGGGTTCGGCACGGCCCCCGCCCAGCGAAAACTGCTGAATTCTCGGCTGCGCCCTGCCGCGACCAGGCGTCCCAGCTCGGCGTCCTGATGGTCGGTAAAGTACAGAAAGGGCGTGCTCGCACCCCACTCCTCTCCCTGAAACAACAGCGGCACGAACGGCGCGAGCAGCGTCAATGCCGCGATGGCCTTGAGCTGCGCCACCCCCAGCAGCATGCTCAGCCGCTCGCCCTGGGCGCGATTGCCGATCTGATCGTGATTTTGCGCGCATACCACCAGCTGGTGCGCGGCAACGCCCATGGGCGCCCGGCCATGCCGCCGGCCGCGGTGCATCGAGTACTGGCCCTGATACACGTAGCCGTCGCGCAGGGCGGCTGCCAGGTCGGCCAAACCCCGGAAATCCGCGTAGTAGCCGTCGCTCTCTCCGGTGAAGAAACGGTGCACGGCGTGATGGAAGTCGTCCGCCCAGTGCGCGTCCATGCCGAAGCCACCCTGCGCTGCTGCGCGCACCAGCCGCGGATCGTTCAGGTCGCTCTCGGCGATGAGCACGAAGTGGCGGCCCAGCTCATCTCCCAGTTCCCTGACGGCGGCGACCAGCTCTTCGAGCACGTGGACGGCGTCGAAACTATAGATGGCGTGGACCGCATCGAGGCGCAGGCCGTCGAAACCGTAGTCCCGCAGCCACATCAAAGCATTGTCGATGAAAAAACGGCGCACGCCATCGCTGTGCGGTCCGTCGTAGTTGATCGCCGCTCCCCAGCCGGTTTTGTACCGGTCCGTGAAATACGGGCCGTACTGGGACAGATAATTGCCATCCGGGCCCAAATGGTTGTAGACCACATCGAGCAAAACGGCGAGCCCCCGGCCGTGGCAGGCCGCTACAAACGCGGCCAGCTCGAGCGGCGTGCCGTAGGCCGGAAATGGCGCGTACAGATCCACGCCGTCGTATCCCCATCCGCGCCGGCCTGGAAACGTCGCGAGCGGCATGAGCTCGACATGCGTGACCCCCAGTTGCACCAGGTGCGGCAGTTTCGTCTGAGCCGCGGCATAGGTGCCTTCCGGCGTAAATGTCCCGACGTGCAATTCGTAGATCACCGCGTCGCCCAATGCCTTCGGTTGAAAACCGGCGATACCGCTGCGTGCGCGAGCCGCCTCCGGCGAAGACCAGTCGATGACGCACGAGCTGCCGTGCACGCCTTCCGGCTGCCACTGCGAGCGCGGATCCGGCAAGGGTTCGCCGCCGTCGATGGAGTAGCGATAGCCGTGCTCGAGCGCGGCTGCCTCCACATCGTTGTGCCAATACCCGGACTCCTCCCGGTGCAGCGTGAAGCGGCGCTGTGGCGTGACCAGCTCCACCGATTTCGCGAGCGGTGCCCATACGGCAACGTTCACGTTTCTTCCCGAATCAGCAGGGCCACCGGAAACGCCGTGAACAGCACGTCGGGCGTGACTTCACGCTGCACGACAGCGCCGGTGAAGCAGTTGCGCCACGCACCGCCCGGCAGAGGCAAGCGCGTGTCGCTCCAGTCCCCGCCCAAGGTCATCGTGAACCGCGGCACCACCGCAATGAGATTCTCGCCGCGGCGGAATGCCAGCAAGCGCCCCAGATGCGCTCCCTGAGCGACCAGCGGCTGATACTTGCTTTGATCCGAGAAGTCCGCCGCGCGCTCGCGGCGCAGGTTAAGCAGGCGCGCGGTCATCCATAATTTGGGCAGCCCGGAGTCCCACTGCGCCAATACATCGGCAGCCGAGAGCTCGCGCGCCCGGCGCACGAGTTGGGCGCGCAGATCGAAATCGACGGGGCGCCGATTGTCGGGGTCCACCAGGCTCAAATCCCACAATTCGGTGCCCTGATAAAAATCGGGAACGCCCGGTGCGACCATCTTGATGAGAGTCTGCGCCAGACCGTTGATCCGACCGGGCAGAATCAGCGGATCGACGAACAGCTCCAGGGCGGCGATGAACTGCGGCGACTGGAATATCCCATCGACGAAGCCGCGGATGGACTCCTCGTAGGCATTGTTGGGTTCATGCCAGGAGGTGTTGATCTTCGCCTCGCGGCAGGCTTTCAACATGTAAGCCCAAGCACGCTCGCGATCGATGGGCCAGGCGCCGATGAGCGTTTGATACAAGAGGTACTCGGCGTGGCGATCCGGCGGATGGTTCTGCCAGGCGGGCGCGTTCAGCTTCGACCATTGATGCAAGGCCTCGGCCCAGCGCTCCGGGATTTCCGACAGGATCGAGATGCGCGCGCGAACATCCTCGCTGCGCTTGTTGTCGTGCGTCGAGGTCGCGAGCAGATTGTTCGGCCATCGGTCGCTCAGGGAGTGGCAGAATTCGTGAAACTTGTCGGCCGAGATGCCGACCAGCGAGGGCTGCGACCCCACTTCATTGCAGGAGACCAGCCGATCGAAGCAGTAGAACGTGGTGTCCTCCACCCCCTTGGCCATGACGGCAGGCGTGAGCTGCTGCCATTGTGCGACGAAATCGGCCTCGGCCTCGGTCAGCCGCGATTTGGTGAGCAGGGCCGCCAGAAAATCGAACGCCGCGCCGTCGATTTCCGGGGCGCCGATTCGCGCGCTTTGCACGGCCTCGACCAAAACCCGCCGGTCGTCGTCGTGCAGGGTGTTGAGGGTTCGATAGGTTCGATAAAGGGGCAGCGCGACGATCACTCTCGCCAGGGCCTCGCGAAGCTGCCGCGGGCTCAAGTCCCGCGTGTGGCGGTCGCTGCGCGCGATCTCGAGCACCGCGTGCGCCGAGCGCTCGAGATCCGCCGAGAACGTCGACTCGACGATGGCGCGCTTCTTTTCACGCACCAGCGCAGCGAAGTTCACGGGGTGGCCGGTGAAATCCGAATAGGTGGCGGTCAGCGCATCGACCCGCTGATCGTCCATCCACAGCCGGTTGACCTTGGCCAGGAATTCGTAGCCAACAGTGCCGTCGATGGGCCAATCATCCTTGAGGTGCTCGTCATTCTCCAAGATCTTCTCGACATAGATCCGCCCCTGCGGCAGCAATGCGCGCAGCCGCTTGAAGTACTCGAGCGGTTCCCGCAAGCCGTCCGGATGATCGACCCGCACGCCGTCGATTTCGTCCT
This sequence comes from uncultured Gammaproteobacteria bacterium, assembly GCA_963818075.1. GTDB lineage: Bacteria > Pseudomonadota > Gammaproteobacteria > Steroidobacterales > Steroidobacteraceae > Bog-1198. The sequence continues at coordinate 182,805 of CAWFQX010000006.1, forward strand.
GCGCGATCATGGTTTCGATGCGCGCGTGCGTGGCGGCGAAAACGGCCGGCAACTCGGTGCGAATGCCGCCCAAAGAACCGATATCGAAAAAGCGGCGATAATTGCCGAGCTCTCCCGCGAGTTTCCAGCCGTGCAGCTGGTAGAACTGCCGCTGCAGCGTCGCGTCCAACAGCTCGCTGTCGCCCTGCACCCGCTCCACCGCTTCCTGCAGCGTGCCTTGCCGAAGTGCGCTCGCCAGCAGTTCCTCCGCCTGCACCGTATGCAGACCATATGCGCGCCGATCCTTTTCGCCGGGCGCTTCGACCGCTCGCAGCCGCTCGAGCTCGCTGAAGCAGGATGCTGCGCTCGCCGGCACGCCGTCGCCCGCCGACAGCAGTTTGCCCCATGAGGCGGGTCCGAGCGGCCAGCTGTTCTCGTAATGGCGAATGCGCGGATGTCCCTGCGCGACCTCGAGGTTGAGCTCGCCCGCATCGATGGCGGCGCCGTAGGGCCGCGCCAGCGAGCACAGGTGCAGGCAGAAGGGATGGCCGGGCCGGAGCTTGATGTCGAAATACTCGGCGAACTTGCTGAACGGACCGTGCGCCAGGACATCGTCCCACCATGGATTGTGCGCCGAGGCGGACATGTGGTTCGGCACGATATCCAAGAGGATTCTGAGGCCATGCGAGCGCGCGCAGCCGACGAAGCCGCGCCAAGCGGACTCGCCGCCCAGGTCTTCGCTGATTCGCGTGGGGTCCGTGACATCGTAGCCATGCTGGCTGCCGGGAACCGCCTGCAGGCAGGGCGAGAGGTACACGTGGCTGATTCCCAAATCGGCCAGGTACGGCAGCACGCGCTCCGCCTGCCGCAATGGGAATCCGGCATGCAACTGCAGGCGGTAGCTCGCGATCCAGTTACCGCTCATGACTCAGCACGACGAACGACCGCGCTGCCAGGCTGACCAGGCGATTGCGCTTCACCGCCTCGCTCTCCACTGGCAACGTGGGCCGAGCGGTGTCGAATGCCACCTTCCATCCTGATGGATGCAGCTCATGAGAAATCCGGAATGACACGGGCTCGTGATAGGCGTTGAGGAGCAGCAGGAAATCCGCGTCCTCGGCGCACTGCCCCTCGCTGTCGCGGATCTCCGGTGCCAGGCCATTGATGAACATGCCGAGAGTGCGCATCCAGCCGCCGTCCTCCCAGTCCTTGGCCACCATCCGCTTGCCGTCCGCTCTGAACCAAACGATGTTCTTATCGGGGTGCTTGGCCTCGGGATCATTATCGTGGAAGGCGTAACGGTGGAAATTCGGATGCTGCTTGCGGTAGCGGACGACGCGCCGCGCGAATTCCAGAAACTCGGCGCGCGGCGCGTCCAGGTCCCAGTGGTACCACGACAGCTCGGAGTCCTGGCAGTAGCCATTGTTGTTGCCGCCCTGAGTGCGGCTCAACTCGTCGCCGCCGGAAATCATGGGGGAGCCCTGCGCCAACATCAGAGTGCACCAGAAATTTCGCTTCTGCCGCTCGCGCAATTCAACGATCGCCGGCTCTTCCGTCGGGCCTTCGGCGCCGCCGTTCCAGGAACTGTTGTCGTCCGTGCCATCGCGGTTTTCTTCGCCGTTCGCTTCGTTGTGCTTACTCTCGTAACTCACCAAGTCCTGCAGCGTGAAGCCGTCATGCGCGGTCACAAAATTGACGCTGGCCGAAGGCGGACGGCGGGTGGTCTCATAGAGATCGGCACTGCCTGCCAGACGGGTCGCAATGTCGGAGTGCAGCCCCATGTCGCCCTTCCAAAACTTGCGCACCGTGTCGCGATACTTGCCGTTCCATTCCATCCAGCCCAGCGGAAAATTGCCGACTTGATAGCCGCCCTCGCCGAGATCCCAGGGCTCGGCGATCAATTTGGTCGGCGCCAGCGTGGGGTCCTGGTAGATCGTGTCGAAGAAAGCGCCCAATTGATCGACTTCGTTGAGTTCGCGGGCGAGCGCGGACGCCAGGTCGAAGCGAAAGCCGTCCACGTGCATCTCGGTGACCCAGTACCGCAGGCTGTCCATGAGCAGCTGCAGTGAATGCGGGTGCACCATGTTGAGAGTGTTGCCGCAGCCGGTGAAGTCCATGTAGTGCCGGGGATCGCCCGCCACCGTGCGGTAATACGCGAGATTGTCGATGCCGCGGAACGAGAGGGTGGGACCCGCGTGGTTGCCCTCGGCGGTGTGGTTGTAGACCACGTCCAATATCACTTCGATGCCGGCGTTGTGCAGCCCCTTCACCATTTCCTTGAATTCACGGGTCACATCGCGCCGATCCTGCCGGTTGCAGGCATAACTCGGCTCCAGGGCGAAAAAACCCAAGGTGTTGTATCCCCAGTAGTTGTGCAGCCCCCTTTCGAGCAGATGGCGATCGTGCAGGAAGTAATGCACCGGCATCAACTCGAGCGCCGTGACGCCCAAGCTCTGCAGGTGCCTAATGACGGGTGCGGACGCCATGCCCGCATAAGTGCCGCGCATATGCTCGGGCACATCCGGATGCAAGTTGGTCATGCCGCGGACATGAGCCTCATAAATCAGCGTCTCGTGGGCCGGATGCGATGGCCGCTGTTCGCCGCTCCAGTCGAAACTCGGATCCGTCACCGCTCCCAGCGGCGCGAACGGCGCACTGTCCCGGTCATCGAAGGACAGGTCCCCGTCCGGATCGCCCAGTTGATAACCGAACAGCTCGTCCGCCCACTTGAGAGGCCGGCCGATCGCCTTGGCATAGGGATCGAGCAGCAGCTTGTTGGGATTGAAGCGCAATCCACTCTCGGGCACATAGGGTCCGTGCACGCGATAGCCGTACAACTGGCCCGGCCCGACGCCCGGCAGATAGATGTGCCACACGCCGCTGGTGCGCTCGCGGATGCGGATGCGCTGCTCGTTGTTCGCCGACGCATCGAACAAGCACAGCTCGACGGATTCGGCGCTCTCGGAAAAGAGCGAGAAGTTGCATCCCTTGCCGTCCCAGTTCGCGCCGCGCGGAAAGGGCGACCCCGCGATCTGGTGGGACCGGTCGTAATTGGCGGAAATCGCTGCCACTCCGTTGGTGTTCTAGGAACTCTGCAAGGCTTGCAGCACGTTCAGGCGAGCATTATTGATGCTGCGCAAGCGGCCGGCGTAGGCGCAATCCCGCAGGACATGTCGGCTGACGGCGCCAGCCCTTGTAGGACACGGCCCCACTCAGGCAGCCTCCGGGCCCGGCCATGCCCAGTCGCGGATCTCCGGCATGTCCTGTCCATGGCTGTCGATATAGCGCCGGTGCTCGATCAGTTTGTCGCGCAATTGCTGCTGCAGATAAACGCCCCGGCTGCCCGTCTGCGGCAAGCGAGTGACGGCATCGATCACGAGGTGGAAACGGTCCAAGTCGTTCAACACCGTCATGTCGAACGCCGTAGTGATGGTGCCCTCCTCCTTGTAGCCGCGCACGTGCAGATTTTCGTGGCCGTGCCGGCGGTAAGTGAGCCGATGAATCAACCACGGATATCCATGAAAGGCGAAGATGATGGGCTTGTCCGTGGTGAACAGCGCGTCGAATTCACTGTCGGGCAAACCATGCGGGTGCTCCGACGTCGGTTGCAGCTTCATCAGGTCGACGACGTTGACCACGCGGATCTTGAGCTCGGGAAGCTCCCGCCGCAGCAGCGAAACCGCCGCCAGCGTCTCGAGCGTCGGCACATCGCCCGCGCAAGCCATGACCAGGTCCGGCGCGCTGCGCTGATCATTGCTGGCCCATTGCCAGATCCCGATGCCCTCGCTGCAGTGCTTGATCGCCGCATCCATCGACAGCCATTGCGGCGCAGGATGCTTGCCCGCCACCACCACGTTGACGTAATGCCGGCTGCGCAGGCAATGGTCCATTACCGACAGCAGGCAATTGGCGTCCGGCGGCAAATAGACGCGCACGATCTCCGCCTTCTTGTTGACCACATGGTCGAGGAAGCCGGGATCTTGGTGCGTGAACCCGTTGTGATCCTGCCGCCAGACGTGCGAGCTCAGCAGGTAGTTGAGAGATGCGATCTTGCGCCGCCATGGCAGCGCCGCCGTCACTTTCAGCCATTTGGCATGCTGATTGAACATCGAATCGACGATGTGGATGAAGGCCTCGTAGCAATTGAACAGCCCATGCCGGCCGGTGAGCAGGTACCCCTCGAGCCAACCCTCGCATTGATGCTCGCTCAACATCTCCATGACCTGGCCGGTGCGCGCCAGGAATTCGTCATTCTCGACGGTGGCGGCCAGCCATTGTCGATTGGTCGTCTCGAACACGGCCTCCAGACCGTTCGACAGCGTTTCGTCCGGTCCGAAAATGCGGAAATTGCGCTGCTCGGCATTGAGCTTCAAGACGTCGCGCAAAAATCGCCCGACCACATGCGTATCGCCGATCCCCGCCGTGCCCGGCTTGGGGACATCGACCGCATGGTCGGTAAAGTCCGGCATCCGCAGATCGCGCAGCAATATGCCGCCATTGGCGTGAGGATTTGCGCCCATGCGGCGCGCACCGCGCGGCGCCAGCGCCTTGAGTTCAGGCATCAGCCGGCCATCGGCGCCGAACAGTTCCTCGGGCCGGTAGCTGCGCAGCCAGCTCTCCAACTGCCGCAGATGCTCGGGATTCTTTGCTGGATCCGACAACGGCACCTGGTGCGACCTGAAGGTGCCTTCATTGGGCTTGCCATCGACGATTTTGGGTCCGGTCCAACCCTTCGGCGAGGCGAGCACGATCATCGGCCAGCGCGGACGTTCCGTCCGCCCTCGAAGGCGCGCATCGGCTTGAATCCGGCGGATCTCTTCCATGGCGCTGTCGAGCGCCGCCGCCATCGCCTCGTGCATCGGCATCGGCTCGTGCCCCTCGACGTAGTGCGGAGTCCAGCCGTATCCCTGCAGGAGCTGCTGCAGCTCTTCGCGGGAAATTCGCGCCAAAATCGTCGGGTTGGCGATCTTGTAGCCGTTCAAATGCAGGATGGGCAGGACCGCGCCGTCGCTCGCAGGATTCAAGAAATTTGTTGGAATGCCACGATGTGGCCAGCGGTCCGGTTTCGGCCTCGCCATCGCCGACCACGCAGGCCACGACGAGCTCGGGATTGTCGAACACCGCACCGAAGGCATGACTCAGCGAATAGCCGAGTTCACCGCCTTCGTGAATCGACCCAGGACACTCGGCCGAGGCGTGGCTCGGAATTCCGCCGGGAAAAGAGAACTGCGTAAACAGCCGTTTCAAACCGGCCTCATCCTCGCTGACGTTGGCGTAGATCTCGCTGTAGCTACCTTCGAGATAGGTGTTGCCGACGACGGCGGGACCGCCGTGCCCGGGCCCCGACATGTAGATCATGTCCACGTCGTATTTCTTGATGATCCGATTCAGATGCGTGTAGATGAAATTCTGTCCCGGAGTCGTGCCCCAGTGCCCCAACAACATGCGCTTGACGTGCGCAAGTGCCAGCGGCTCGCGCAGCAGCGGGTTGTCGCACAGATAGATCTGTCCCACGGAGAGGTAATTGGCCGCTCGCCAGTAGGCATCCATTTTGCGCGCGAGCTCCGCATCGAGTGCCGGCGCCGCAGAGTGTGTTTGCATGATTTCAAGACTCCTCAAGTCGGTGTCAACTGCAGCAGCCGGATGCTCAAGGCGGCGATCACGGACTCTTCGTTGGTGCGGATCACGCGCACGGTCGCCCCCGTCCCGCTCGAAATGCGCTGCGCGTGGCGTCGATTGGCTTCCTCGTCGATGCCGATCCCCAGGTATTCCAAACCGTCACAGATGCGTTTGCGAATCGGCGCGGCGTTCTCGCCGATGCCGCCGGCGAACACCACGGTATCGACGCCGCCGAGCGCCGCGGCAAACGCACCGATCCACTTCTTCGCCTGGTAGCAAAAAAGCGCGAGCGCCTCGGCCGCACGCGGATCGGCGGTTTCCCGTTCCAGCAAATCCCGAACGTCGGCGCTCGTCTCCGACACTCCGAGCAGTCCCGACTCGTGATTGACCATGCTCCGAAACCGATCCGCAGTCATTGCCTCGCTCGAGGCCAGATAGCTCATGAGTCCCGGATCAAGGTCCCCCGATCGGGTGCCCATCACCAAACCCGCGGTCGGCGTAAACCCCATGCTGGTATCGATGCAGCGGCCGTTGCGAACCGCCGCGAGACTGGCGCCGCTGCCCAGGTGCGCCAGGATGACCCGGCCTCGCGCGGCGGCCGGGTCACCCAGCCGCTCCAGTTCCTGCAGCAGATACGTATACGACAGGCCGTGAAAGCCGTAGCGCTGCACGCCCTGCGCCGCGTAGCGGCGCGGAATGGGCAATTGCGTGGCGACGAGCGGCATGCTCCGATGAAATGCGGTATCGAAGCATGCGGCTTGCGGCAGCTTGGGATAGCGATGCTGCAGAGCCTCGATGAGTTCGATCTCGCGCGGCAAGTGCTCCGGATCGAAAGGAATGATGCGCTTGAGCTCATCCAGCAATTGCGGCGTCACTGTCTCGGGGTCGGTGTGATGCATGCCGTGCACCACCCGGTGTCCCACCCCGCCGATCGAACTGAACAAAGGCTGCGACTCCAGCCAGTCCAACAGAAAGTCGACCGCGGTGCTGCTGATTTCCGCCTTGATGCGTGTGGCCGCGCGTTCGGCGCCGTGATCGACGCTGAGGTTCGCCTCCGCGGTGCCGATGCGGTCGACTTTTCCCTGCAGCAGCGGTTTCGGCGGCCGCTCCGGTGCGAAGATCGCGAAGCGAATGCTCGAGGAACCGCCATTGATGGTCAATAAATTCGGCACCGGCCCACGTCCTTTGGATCCAGATACAATAGACCATCAGACGCGCGCCGGCGCTTAAGTTCACAAGGAAATACAAATGTCACACTATCATGCGGTCGTTTGGATCGACCACCAGAAAGCGACGGTCTGGCATTTCACCTCGACCGAGCAGACGAGCGCCCACGTCCATGCGCATGGGCAGCATGAACGCGTGCACAACCGCAAAAGCACCCACGGCGGCCACAAGTCGCCGGCCGATCGCCACTTTTTCGATGACGCCGCGCACGCGCTCGAGGGGGCGCACGAGATTCTCGTGATCGGGCCGGCGCAGACCAAGCAGGAGTTCGCAACCTACCTGCGCGACAAGCACCCGCAACTGGGCCACGCCATCGTTGCCGTCGAGAATGCCGATCATCCCACCGACCCCGAAGTTCTCGCCTACGCGCGCCGGCATTTCACCGCGCTCGACCGGATGTTCGCGCCTTAAGTAGCTTTGGGATGTCACCCACGCCCGCGGGCCGTCCCAGGTGCTGAGCGCATCAATGCGGATATTGCCGAGCGTCGCGTTATGCACGTTCTGGCTGTCGGCAGCGGCTGCGCCGGACAGCGTCGAAAATGCGCAGGCATGGGCGATACATGGGCAATTCACCTACGTCGAACAGGAGACATCGGGATTCAACGCCCCTTATGCCGGGCGCAATAGTCTTGCGCCCGATCGCGGTGCAGAGACCACTGACGCCACGCTCTATTTGGGGGCGCGGCTCTGGCCGGGCGCCGAGGGCTGGCTCAATGGCGAAATCGATCAAGGCTTCGGCCTCGACGATACTTTGGGTGCCGCAGGTTTTCCAAGCGGCGAGGCCTACAAGATCGGCAAGAATGAGCCCTATTTGCGCCTGCCGCGGTTGTTCATACGGCAGATCTTCAATTTGGGTGAAAGCCTCGAGCACGTCGACGCGGCGGCCAACCAATTGGCGGGCTCCTACAGCACCAACCGGGTGGTGATCACGGCCGGCAAATTCAGTGTGGGCGACCTATTCGACTCGAATCAGTATGCCCACGATCCGCGCGGCGACTTCTTGAACTGGGCCGCCATCGACGCCGGCTCCTTCGACTATGCAGCGGACGCCTGGGGCTACACCGTCGGAACCGCGCTCGAGTGGTACCAGAATGCCTGGACGCTGCGCGCGGGCCTGTTCGACTTATCCAACGTTCCCAACAGTCCGCACCTCGACCCAGGGTTCCATGAATTTCAGTCCTTGCTCGAAATCGAACACCGTCACGCGCTCGCAGGCGAGCCTGGGCGGCTGCTCGTCACCGTGTTCGACAGCCGCGGCCGCATGGGTTTACTCGATGACGCGGTGCGCCTGGCCGAGAGCACGGGAACCTCGGTGGACATTGCCGCAGTGCGCCGCTACCGCGCCCGGCTCGGCGCCAGCTTGGATCTGGAGCAGCAATTGACGGCTGAATTGGGGCTGTTTGCGCGGCTCGGCAAGGCCGCCGGCAACGTCGAGGCGTACGAATTCTCGGACATCGACCGGACGGTGTCCGCGGGACTGTCGCTGCGCGGGACCGGCTGGCATCGCGTCGCCGACACCCTGGGACTCGCCGCGATCAACAACGGCATTTCCGCGGCGCGCGAGCGTTACCTGAATGCGGGCGGTCTCGGCATCCTGGTGGGCGACGGCCGCCTGCCGCGTCCGGGTCCTGAGCAGATCATCGAGACTTACTATTCGCTCGCGCTTTTCGCAGCGGCGCACCTCAGCTTCGATTATCAATGGATCAATCACCCGGCCTACAATCGCGACCGCGGACCCGTCTCGGTCGCGGCGATGCGGCTGCACGTGCAGTTCTAGCTCGAGTTCGGCTTGCCCGTGCGGCACGCGCTCAGTACCATGCCGGCGATACCGTGCAGTCCTCGTCAAATAAGGAGAATTCCGTGGGATTAGGTGCAGAATTCAAAGAATTTGCCATGAAGGGCAATGTGGTCGACCTGGCGGTGGGCGTAATCATCGGCGCGGCCTTCGGAAAAATCGTCTCATCATTGGTGGGCGACATGTTCATGCCCGCTCTCGGTAAGCTCATCGGCGGCTTTAATTTCTCGGACCTGGCCGTTGCTCTCGGCAAGGATCCAACGGGCAAGGACGTGCTGATCAAGTACGGCGCCTTCCTGCAGACGATTTTCGATTTCATCATCATCGCGCTGGTTTTGTTCATCGCGATCAAGGGTATCAATAAGCTGAAGAAGCCGGCTCCCGCAGCGCCGGCGCCGCCGGCGCCGCCGGCCAGGTCAGAGGTGCTGCTGGAGGAAATTCGCGACCTGCTCGCAAAGCGCGCTTGAGAACTTGAGGTTCGGCGCAATCAGGGCGTCCGCTTGCGGCGTGCGCCCCTTCCCAAACTTTGTTTTTAAAAAGGACATCATGGCCAATGTTCGCTGCATCGTTACTGCTTCGCTCCTCCTCTCCCCTGCGGTAAGCGCATGGGCCGACGACGCACCGGCGCCGCCGCCGCCCATGGGCGTGTGGACCGGCAAGGGGCAATTCGGCTTCTTGAATTCTCACGGCAACAGCGACGCCGAGTCGATCAATGGCAGTATCGACATGATCCGCTATGACGGAGCCTGGAAGAATGAGGCGTATTTAGGCGGACTTTACGGCAAGAGCGCCGGTATCGTGTCGGCGGAACGCTGGGAAACGCGCTTGCAGAGCAACTATACGATTTCGGGCGACCTGTTCGCATTCGGCGGCTTGCGCTACGAGCACGACCTCTTCGACGGCTTCCAGTACCAGGCAAGCGCGACCGGCGGCATGGGCTACAAGTTCATCGACATGGACGCCACCAAATTGTCGGCGCAGATCGGCGCGGGCTACCGACGGTTACGCCCTGAGGACATCTTCAAAAATCCCGACGGAGTCGTCACGGCGCGCGTGCTGCACGATGCATCGGGGGAGGCGATCGGCACCGCCGGCGTGGATTTCTCGCATTCGTTCAACAAATCCACGGTGCTCACCGACAAATTTCTCATGGAGGCGGGCGCGAGCAACACGCTGCTGCACGACGACATCGCCTTGACTGTGAAGATGTCGCAGAAATTAGCCTTGAGCGTCGGCTACGGCATCACGGACAATACGCATCCGCCCGCCACGCTCAAGAAGCTCGACACCGTGGCCACCGTCAACTTGGTTTTCGCGTTCTAGTTTCATAGGAGCAGCTCACATGGGATTGTTCGACGGAGTGTTGGGTGGGTTGGTCGGCGCCGAAATGGCCACGGTGGTCAACGGCCTGATCGAAAAGCATGGCGGCATTCAAGGCATCGTTGCGCAGTTGGAGCAGCAAGGACTCGGCGGCACGGTGCGCTCGTGGGTGGGCACGGGAGCGAATCAGCCCATTACCGCAGACCAGATTCACCAGGCGTTTGGCTCGGAGACAGTAAAGCAGCTTGCCGCCCGGGTCGGCATGAGTCCCGAGGACTTGGCCGCCAAGTTGTCGGCGGTGCTGCCCCAGGCCATCGACAAGCTCACCCCGGACGGGGTGCCCCCGAAGACCTGACGAACCGCCGCAGAGCCGACTCGGGCTGAGGTGCAATTACTCAGCCGCGCGCAGTGCGAAAATCCACGCCGCGCATATCAGCAAGGCGGCTGCGGCGCCCGTGGCGATCTGCAGCACCCTGCCCCGGTTGCGCGGCACACCGGCACGTGCATGCAGCCAGCCCACGCCGAGCCCGGCCAGAAATCCGAGCGCGTGCCCGAGCACATCCACATGTGCATCGCCCGCACCCAACAAGGTCAGCAAACAAATCCCCGCGACCAGCGGCGACCAGCGGTACCAGTGCCGCTGCCGCAGCGTCAGCTGCTGCCGCCACGCCAAGCCCGCGAGCAGCCCCAAGGCGGCGAATACCGCAGTCGAAGCGCCGACGGCGCGATGCGCGACCGGCGCCATGAGCGCCTCCGCATAGTTGGCGATGGCCGCTGCCCCCAGGATGCTCGCCCAAGCGACGCCGGGTCCGAGCAACCGACCCGCGGCCACGCCGGCGATCACGCCGAAGAGCAAATTGCCGAGCAGATGTTCCTGATCCAGATGCAGGGTCAGCGCCGTCAAAGCCCGCCACCATTCACGGCCCGCGCCGGCCTCGAGCGCCCCCGCCGACAGCCAGTCGACGCCGAACAACCCGATGCCGGCACAATAGGCAGTCAGCAATAGAATCAACGCATAGCCCAAGGCGCCGCTCGCTGCGCCCGGGAATGGCGGCGTCGCGACGAGAGTGCTTCGCGGCAAGCTGCGTTCAGCGGAATAACGAGTGAGTTCGTCGTAGGCGCGGTGCGCCAGGGCCGACGGCACCGTCACTATCCAGGAGCCGCCTGGATCAGGAAGCCCGGGCGCCTGCACCTCATGTTCGATGCCCCGCGCTTCGAGCACCAGACTAAATTCGCGGCACAAAGCTTTTGGCCCGCGAAAAACCACGGCAAGTTGCGCGGGCTCGGCATTCATCGCGTTCTTATGGGGACAACAAGTCCCTAAATCAATACGATCGCAGGCGGCGCGGCCGTCGTAGAATGGCCGCTCGTCATTGCAGCGACCGCCCATCCGACTTGAAGGAACTGAAACCATGCGCATGATACCGCTCGCTCTCTGCCTAGCCGTCCTTGTTGCCGTCTCCGGCCATGCAGCCGAACCGGAGCGCAGTTACGTAGCGCCCCCCAAGGGTGGCGCAAATCCCGCGCCGCCGTTCAGCAATGGAGTCAGAGTTGGCGAGACCTTCTACGTGGCGGGACACATCGGGATCGACGCGACCACCGGCCAAGCCGCCGCCAACGTAGAAACCGAGGCACGCCTCGTGATGGACGCCGTCAAGCACACCGTCGAACAAGCCGGGATGACCATGGACGATCTCGTGTCGGTCACGGTGTACTGCACCGATCTTGACCTGTACGACAAGTTCAATGCCGTTTACCGCACGTATTTTCGCGGGCAGTTTCCGGCGCGCGCCTTCATCGGCGTCAACAAGCTGGTGCGCGGCGCGCGCTTCGAAGTAGCCGGAGTCGCTGTCAAGCCGGAGGGAGCGCGCAAGTTGTAGTGAAGCGGCCCGTGTACGGACGGCTATCCGCCGGGCGCGGCTTTGCCGGGCGCGGCCGTGCCTTCGATCGATTTTTTGAGACGCCCGATGGCCTCGTCCAGCACTTGATCGGCAGCCTTCGACAGTTCGTCGAAACCGGTCTTGAGGTAGCCGCCGACCGCATAGGTAAACGAGACGTCGGTGCCGTCAGCGGCACCTTTCACGCTCCACGTCATGACCCCGTCGACGGGGAGTCCTTGAAACGGACCCAAAGCGCCGCGCAGGCGCAGGGTCTTGCCGGGCGCGACGAACACGACGTGAAGATGCTCGACTGAGCCGCCGCCGGGCAGGTTCTCGCACCAGCAGCCGCCGGCGCGTGCCTCCAACTTAAGATTCGCGGCACTTCCAGAAAATGTGTGTGCGGAGCTCCACCAGTTCGCGGGCAGCAGCAGCGCGGCGTACACCTGGTCGGGCGCGGCGGCAATGTGCGCAGTCTCGCGCAGCTCGAAGCCGTTGGCGGCGACACTGGACACTTCGGCCGCGACCGGACCGGCCGCGGACATCGCCAACAGGGCTGCAGTGGCAAGGCAGGTCGTTTGGTAAGTCATGACTAACAGTAAGCGAACACTAACGTTCGTGTCAAGCGGGGCGCGGCGCCGCGCGTCAGCTGGTGCGGGGTTGCTCCGCGAGCATGCGGTAGATCTTCAGCACCCGCGGTACGTAGGCCATGGTCTCGGTAAAGGGCGGGATGCGGCCGCCATTGCGGTCGACCGCTTCTTCGCCCGCATTGTATGCCGCAAGCGCGAGCCTCACGTCCTGACCGAAGCGATCGATGAGGAACTTCAAATACCGCGCCCCGGCATGTACGTTCTCGCGCGGATCATAGGGGTTCGACACGCCGAAGCGCGTGGCTGTCGCCGGCATCAATTGCATCAGCCCCACGGCGCCGCGCCTCGAGCGGGCGCGCGGATTGAATCCTGACTCCACCACGATCACGGCGCGCAAAAGATTGGCTTCGACCGACGCTGCCAGCGCGGCCTTTTCGATGATCGAGTCGTACTGCGTTGCCTTGGCGAGCAGCATCGAATCATAGCGGTCGCCGCTCACGGTTCGATCTTGCGCTGACAGCACCAACAATCGATAGCGGTTGTTGTCCGGCACATCCGTGTAATGCCGCATGCCATCCGCATCCACATACGTGTAGATCTGCGGGCGAGCCATCGCGGACGATGCCATTGCCAAGGCTGCGATCAGGAATGCGGGCTTGAGCACCATGATTATTGGGGTTTCCTTCCCTGGAAGGCTACCGCGAGCCCTGCAAAGTGCGCTCGGACCTGCATCAAGGAACGGCGATTTGACAAGTTCTGGCGCTGAAAACCGGCTCGCTTCGAGGGATCGCGGGTGGCAAGGAAACACGGTCTGGTGCATGCTCCGGGTTTCAGCAAACCACGCGAAACTTAAGCCGATGTCCGAAACCGCCGACTGGAAACAGAAATATCGCGACGCCCTCCTGGAAGCGGAAGCCGACGAGAAGCAATGGCGGGAAGTCGAGCGTGTACTGCGCCGCCTGATCGGCCGCCTGTGCGCGGCCGGCATGGGTGTGGATCGGCAGCTCGATGAGGAATTGACGGTGCTCGCGGCCGCCAACCGGCGCAACGCGGATGCCGCCGAGCTCGAGCGGCTGGCGCAGTCCTTGACGACTGCCGTCGTCGCCGTGGATGCAACCTCGCCGGTGCCTCAACTTGTCCTGCCGCCCCTGCCCCTCGCGCCTGCCGCGAAAGTCAAACGCTGGGCCTCGACCTGTACGGCCTTAGGTTCGCTGCTGGAACGCCTCAAAGCCGGGGAATCCGACGCTACGGTGTTGGAGAATTTGATTGCCCAACTGGCAACCGTTGCGACCGACGCCGAACTGGCCACGGTCGTGGTGCGCACCGCCGACCTCATCCACGAGCGAGGCGAAGCGCTGTCGCGCGAACGGCTGCGGGCGGCCGCAGTGCTGTCCGATGTGACCCTGCGTCTCGAGGAAATGGCGGGTTTCTTGACCGAGACCAACAGCGCGAGCCGCAGCCACTTCGATGACTCGCAGTCGCTCAACGACAACGTGATGTCGCATGTTCGGGAACTCACCGACGAAGTCAGTGCGGCCACGGAATTGGGGATGCTGCAATCGGTAGTCAGCGCGCGCCTCACCTGGGTTGCCAAGCAATTCACGGACTTTCGCGCGCGGGAGGCTACCCGCATGGCCGAATACAATGGCCGCGCCGAACACATGCGCGAGCGCATCGCGGACCTCGAACGCGAAGCGCAGGAACTGCATTCGAAGCTCGATCGAGAAAAACACGGTGCGCGGCTCGATCCGCTCACGGGCGTCGCCAATCGCAAATCCTTTGACGAGCGTTTCGCCGAGGAAATCAACCGCCGCGCGCAAGGCGGTGCGCGTGCGGTGCTGCTGCTCTGGGACATCGACAATTTCAAGGTGATCAACGACAGCTACGGACACAAGGCGGGTGACCGCGTCCTGCAAAGCGTTGCCGCCTGTTTCGCGGCTTCGCTGCGCGCCAGCGACTTCGTCGCGCGCTTCGGCGGCGAGGAGTTTGCCGTGCTGTTGGGGGGCCTCGGGCTCGTGGAAGCTGAAAATATCGCAAACCAAGTGCGCACGGCCGTCGAAGGCCTGCGATTTCATTTCCGCAAGACCCCGGTGCGCATCACGGTCTCCTGCGGGATCACCGAGCTGCACCAGGATGATGCACCGGAAGCCGCCTTCGAGCGCGCCGATGCAGCCCTTTACCGCGCCAAGAATGGCGGCAAGAATCTCTGCGTCGCCGCCTAAGCCGGCGCCTCGGCCCCCGGCAGATAGGCGACCGCGCGCCTGCATGCCGAGATTCGCGTAGTTAACAGATATTTAACGTATTTTTCGCCAATTCCTCACGGATTTTTGGCGTGCAGTGCAGCTAGAATCATTGCACCAGCCAAATATTCCACCACCTAGAAGCGATTGAAGCGTATTGCGTTCGGCAATGGATTGAGGGCGGCGAGTTATCAGTGCGTTGCAGCATCACGGGGTGTCCTTAAGGTTTATGTCCGTTCCCGAAAACATCGTCACTGAAACGTCAATTGCCGCCCCTATTGGGCACGCCGGCGTCGTCGCCGACCGTCGCAGCGCCATGGGCGTACGCGCGTGGCTGCTCACCGCAGTGCTGTTTCTCGTCCCCTTGGTCACCTATTGGCCCGCGACCTTCCACGATTTTGGCCTGCGCGATGATTACTCGAATTTGCGCGAAGCACACGAAGAGGCCGGAAAAATCGTCAAATTTTGCGCCTCGCACGCGCGGCCGGTGTATGGCTGGCTGTTGCAAGCGACTTACGGCCAGACCGCCACGGTGCAGGATCTGCAGTGGATGCGCTTTGCCGCGTCAGTGCTGCTGGGCGCTCTGTCGCTGGTTGGTTTTCGCGGCCTGCGTGCGCTGGGCTGGTCGTTCAGCAGCAGCCTGTGTTTCGCCGTGCTGCTGACCTTGATCCCGGCCGCGCAGGTGATCGCCGGGTGGGCAGTGGGATGGCCCTACGTCGCGACCGCGCTGCTGGCCTTCGGTGCATTTTTCGTCGTCGAGGGTGCGCTGAACGCCAACCTAAGTCTGGGTACCGGCCGCGCCGCGGTGCAATGGCTGGTGGCGCTCGGCCTGATGGTGGTGAGCGCCCTCATTTATCAACCGAGCGCCATGTTCTACGTGGTGCCGCTGGCTGCCGCCTTGATCGCGCAGCGGCATCGCACGATGAGTCGGACGGCGCGCTGGGTTGGAATTCATCTGGGATTCGTGGTCAGCGCCTTGGGCTTGGCCTATTGCGCCATGAGCCTCCTGTACGCGACCGGGGTCTTCGTCAAATCCGGGCGCATCGCATTCGAGCATCACTGGGGCGACAAAATCGGCTGGTTCTTGCAGGAAACATTGCCGAACGCGCTCAGTCTATTCGTGCTTAACGACAACAATCATCGCGACCATCCCCTGTACTTTGGCTGCGCCTTGCTCGTCGGCGCCATCCTTCTGGCGGGCGCCTACGTCGAGTGGCGCCGTCACGGGACTGCGCGCGGCATCGTTTGGTTGACCGCCCTGCTGGGTCTGCCGGTCTTTGCCTGTGCGGTCAGCTTGATCGCCTCGGAACGGTATGCGACTTATCGCACGATATTTGCAATGACTGCGGTGCTGCTCTGCTTCCTGGTGGCGTCGATCCGCGCACTGACGGAAAGCTGGGGTCCCAGCGGCCGCCGCATGCTGGCCGCCGTGGTCGTGCCGATCGCCTTCTTCGCCGCACAACATCATGTTTACGCGCTGATCGCCGTACCCCAGGGCAATGAATGGGAGTTGATCATGGCGGGAGCCAAGCAAGTCCATTTGGACGGCTCGCGACCGCGCATTTTTGCCATCGCGTCGACTCCGGCGGACATCTCCACGGCGACGATCTATCACGACGAGTTCGGTTCGCTGTCGTCGAACTCCGAGTGGGTGCCGAAGGAAATGTTCAAGCGTGCGATGCACGACCTGCATCCCGGAATCGCGAATCTCGATACTCGCTATGACTTTTTCTCGGGTCCGAAGCTGCCATCCGAGCAGCGCTTCGACGTGATCATCAACCTGCACCGCCTGCACCAGTTCTATATCAACAATTGAGGTCCGGGTTGCGGACTAGAGCCCGAGATAATCGCTGACGCGCCCGTGCGCAATGGCGGCGCGCACGCCGAGCGGCCATAGCGAGTGCAGGCGAATACCCTTCATGCCGGTGATCGGCATGTCAAATTGCGAGGCTGGATCGACGAGCCGCCGCGCAAGCTGAGCGCCCATCGCGGTGGCCATCGCGACGCCGCGCCCGTTGTAGCCCAAGCAGACCAGCACACCGGCCTCGGGCTCATGCACGTGCAGGTAGTGATCCCGAGTCATCGCCAGGCGTCCGCCCCAGGCGTGGGTCCACTGCGTTGCAGCCAGCGCGGGCCAGAGCGCGCGTGCATAGGCCGGCAGGTGCGGGATGCTCGAAATGGCGGCTATTTCGCGCATGGGTCCGCGGCCGCCGATCAGCAAGCGCTGACCGGCGTCGATCCGGTAATAGACGGTGACGGTGCCGTTTTCGTACAGCACCGCTCGGATCGGCATGATGGCGCGCGCAATTGTATCGGGCAGCGGGGCCGTCGCCGCTATCGCGCCGAATAGCGGCACGATCGTTCGGCGTAAACGCGGCACGAGATCGTCCGTATAGCCATTGGTCGCGAGCACCACCTGTCCCGCCGACACGATTCCACGGGCGGTCTCGAGCTGCCAGACCGCACCGCTGCGCCGCATGCGGCGTACCCGCGTGCCGCCGTGCACGGCGGCGCCCACGCCTAGGGCGGCGCGCACCAGCCCACGTACATAACTCAAGGGATGCAAATCCCCGCCGCGCCGATCCAGCATCGCCACCTGATAGCGCGTCGTGCCGGTGGCACGCTCGAGGTCTGCGCCGTCGAGCAACTCGACCGGGGCGCCGCGCCGCGCCAGCTGCTCACAAGTGGCGCGCACCTGTGCCGCATGTTTTGGCCGCACCGCTGCGCGCAGCGTGCCGTTGCGGCGTGCGTCACAACGGATGCCATGGCGCTCGATGAGGTCGAAGACGAACCCCGGCGCGCCAGCCGCGAGCGCGTTCATTCGGCTGCCCAAATCCTTGCCGAAGTCACGTTCAACTTGGTCCGGATCCATTTTGAGACCCGGGTTGACCTGGCCGCCGTTGCGCCCCGATGCGCCCCAGCCGGGTTGTTCGGCTTCGAGCAACAGGACCTTGGCGCCGGACTGCGCGAGATGCAGGGCGGTCGACAACCCCGTGATGCCGCCGCCGATGACGGCTACGTCGGCGCGTGCGCCGCCGTCGAGCGGCGGCGTCGGTATCGCAGGTTGCGCGTTCTCGTGGTAGAGGTTGGCCATGTGTCTCGCTGCTGTGCGGTAAGCTTGCCAGATACACGTGGGCGGAACCAAACTTCATGATCACCGAGACCCTGCAATGGATCTGCGCCATCCTTGGTGCCTTGATGGTCGGCGTCTCGAAAGCCGGCATTACCGGATTGAGCATTCTGTCGGTCGCGCTTTTCACGCACGTATTCCCGAGCAGCAAACAGGCGAGCGGCTTGATCCTGCCGCTGCTGATCTTCGGGGATTGCGTCGCGGTGCTGTCCTATCGGACGCACACTCAATGGCGCTACTTGTGGAAGCTCATGCCTTGGACGGCGGCCGGCGTCGTGCTCGGCTATTTCGCACTCGGCCGCATTTCAGATCACACCGCGCGGGTCATGATCGGGGTGATCATCGTTTCCCTGTGCGCGTTGAGTTTTTGGCGCCGCTACTTCACCGCGCAAACTGAAGGATCCGAAAACTGGCATTGGGCGCTCGCCGCGGCGCTCGGAATCACGGCGGGCTTCGTCACCTTGATCGCGAACGCCGCAGGACCGCTGATGGCGCTTTACCTCGTCGCCATGCGCCTGCCGAAGATGCAATTCGTGGGCACCACCGCCGTGTTTTTCATGGTGCTGAATCTGTTCAAGGTGCCGTTCATGGTCAACCTCGGCTTGATCACCGCGCAGAGTTTCGAATTCAACATGATGCTGGCACCTGCCGTGCTCCTAGGTGCATTCGCGGGCCGCTGGTTGCTGGTCCGCATCAATCAGCGGCTGTTCGACAACCTGGTGCTCGCCTTGAGCGCGATCGCAGGGATTCTGTTGATCCTCTGATCCTCAAAACTTCTGTCCGAATTTCAAGCCGATGGTGCGCGGCTGATTGGGTACGTTGTACACGGCAATCTGGCCGCAGCTCGTTACGTCGCACTCGGCATAGCGATCGAGCACCGCGCGCTTGTCGAGCGCATTGTTGATGTACAACTCGTACGTCAAACCGTTGCGCTCGAGTCCCGCGGACACATCCGCGACGGCGTACGCCGGTTCGTTGCCGAGCGCGATCGCGGCTGCCTGGCGCAAGTCCGCCGTGCGCTCGCCCACATAGACCGCTGAGGCCTGGACATTGCCTTTGTAGCTCCCAACCGGGAATGCGTAGCGGCCCGTGATATCGGCCTTGAGTTTCGGCGTCACGGGCAAGCGGGTGCCCGCCGGTGCATATTGCTCATAGCCGGGGGTCAGGCACGCGGCGGGGTTGTCGCAATATTCCTGGGTGAGTTTCGCGTCGAGAAACGAGAACCCGCCGGATACCGTCAATCCATCCGTCACCGCGAACTCGAGCTCGGATTCCACGCCCTTGATCTCTGCCTGGCCGGCATTGGCGATGATGGTGAGTGCATTCGCGCCTAGAAACGCAAATTGAAAATTCTTCCATCTTTCGTCGAACACCGCGCCGTTGAAACGCAGCCGGTTGTCGAACCAAGTCGTCTTCCAACCCAGCTCATAATTGGTCAGGTAATCGGGCTGATAAGGCGGCAGTGTTCCGCCGCCATTGCGATTCACGCCGCCGGGCCGAAAGCCCTTCGACCAGGTCGCATAGACCATGTGATCCTTATCGATCTTGTAGGTCAGATTCAGCTTGGGCGTATTGCCCGTGTTTGCCGACTTGCCGTTGAGATCGACGCAGGGCGCGCCGTGAAACGGAGTGAAGGGCGTGAAACACGTCGCCACGCCTTCGTGCGAACTGAAAGTGGAATTGAATCCGTAGAAGCCGTACAGAGTATTGTCGTACTTGTAAAAGCGTATGCCGGCGTTGCCGGTTAGATGCTGATTGAAATCGAAGGACATTTCGCCGAATTCCGCAGAATCGCGGTCCACGCGCTCCTGGTCCGTGAGCCACAGGGTGCCGGGCCAACCCGGCACGGACAGATCGTTCGGCGCCACCGAACCCAGCGGGTCGCCGCCATTGTTCACCACGTAGTCCTGCAGGATCTCATGCACCTGGCGCTGCAAAAACAGCCCCGCGGTAAAGCGGAATCGATAGTCCTTGGGCGAGGTCATCCGCAGCTCATGACTGGTCTTGGTGTAATGATCGCGGCCCTGGATGTTTTGCGCGGGATTGATGAGCTTGCCGGCGTTGTCCAGGAAATATGCGCCCGAACCAAACTGACGGTCATAAAAGAGCGAGTAGTCGGTGTAATCCGATTGCTCATGGGTGTTGCGCGTCAAGTACGCACCCGCGTACACGAGATCGAAATCGCTGATCTTGCCCTCGACCGTCAACGATGACTGCACCCAGGAATCCCGGGTTGGATCCGCGAAAAACTGCCAGGTATTGAGATCCCCCGCCGCCGGGTTGTAGGCGAATGGGCCATCGGTGGTCGTGACCTGACCCATGACGGTGGGAGTGATGGTCCAGTTGTCGCCCAAAATCACCTTGAGCGCGCTGCGGCCGCCCTTGGTGTCGACGGTGTTGTAATCCTTTTGAACAAACGCTGTGTTGCTGAAGACGATTCCGGACGTCGGAAAGGTATAGGACTTGGGCACGTTGCTGATGTACCCGGCGTTGTGCACGTCCCAGCCCACCAGACGCACCGCTGCGATATCGGACAGCGGCAGATTGACGAAACCCTCCACGGTATATCCGACACCGCCGTGGTCGACCGAGTTGACGCCGAGGTCATAGCCGGCCTTGAAGGCGCTCGGATCGGGCTTGTTCGAAATGATGCGGATCGTTCCGGACTCGGAACTCGCCCCGTACAGTGTGCCTTGCGGGCCCGACAGCGCCTCGACGCGCTCGATGTCATAGACATGAATGTCGAGATTGCCGTCGATGGTGGTTACCGGCTGTTCATCCAGATACACGCCCACGCTCGGCAACGAGCCGGAATGATTGCCGTCGCCGCCGCTGACGACGCCGCGCATGTACACATGCTCGAATCCCGGTCCCGCACTTTGGAAGGACACGCTGGGCAGAAACTGCGCGTAGTCGTCGAAGTCCGTGATGCGCAGCTCTTCGAGCTTCGCCGTGCTGATCGCCTGAATGCTGATGGCAACATCCTGCAGATTTTCCGTTCGCTTCTGCGCAGTGACCACCACCTCCTCGAGGGTGGCAGTCTCGCTGTTTTCGGCGGACTGCGCCGGGTGCATGCACACTAGTAGCGCCGATGCAACAGGCAGCGCCCTCCAGGTCGTGCTGGAACTATTCTTAGCCTGAATTTTCTTCAGTTTCCGTTGCCGACTGCGCGTCATCCCGTCTATCTCCCCTGTGGTATGAAACCCTCTCCCGACCCCAGAGTAAGTCATTACGGTCGATTATCAAAGTGCCGTGCGGCGGGACGTGCAGGGCCGCCACCCTTCCGCCGGCGCCGGCAGTTTCCATTCGCGGCGGCCCCGCAAAGGTGTAGCGTAGGGGCCTGGGAATGACAACGAGGATAAGAAATGCAATACCAGGGTATTTTCGGTCTCATCGTTCTGATCGCCGATGTCTGGGCGATCGTCAATATTTTTCAAAGCAGCGCGGACACCGGCAGAAAAGTTCTGTGGACGGTGCTGGTGATCCTGCTGCCCGTGCTCGGATTCATTCTTTGGTATTTTCTCGGCCCGAAGACCGGGAAGGCCTAGCGGCTTGCGCCCACGCAGTCACGAACGCCACAGCTT
This sequence comes from uncultured Gammaproteobacteria bacterium, assembly GCA_963818075.1. Classification (GTDB taxonomy): domain Bacteria; phylum Pseudomonadota; class Gammaproteobacteria; order Steroidobacterales; family Steroidobacteraceae; genus Bog-1198. The sequence goes on from CAWFQX010000006.1 coordinate 204,166, forward strand.
GGGCGGGATTGGCTGGCTGCGCGCCAGCGTGCTGGGGGCGAACGACGGCATCGTCTCGACCTCCAGTTTCATCCTGGGAGTCGCCGCGGCACACGCATCGCATGCGAACATCGTGCTCGGCGGCACGGCGGCGCTGGTCGCCGGGGCAATGTCGATGGCGACCGGGGAGTACGTGTCCGTGCACTCGCAGGCGGACACCGAGGCCGCCGCACTGGAACAGGAGCGCGCCGAGCTGGAAGGCGACTTCGCCGGCGAGCGCCGCGAGTTGACCGAAATCTACGTGCGCCGCGGACTCGATCAGAACCTTGCCGTGCAAGTGGCCACGCAGTTGATGGCGCACGATGCCCTGGGCTCGCATGCCCGCGATGAATTGGGATTGTCTGCGGGCATGCGCGCGAAGCCGTTACAGGCCGCATTGGCGTCCGCCGGCAGCTTCGCGACCGGTGCCATCCTGCCGCTGTTGGTGGCGGGTTTTGCGCCGCCGAGGCATCTGATGGTGTCCGTGGTGGGGGTCTCGCTCCTGTGTTTGCTTTGCCTCGGCGGCTGGTCGGCCAAGGTCGGCGGTGCCAGTGTCCGCACCGGGGCATTGCGCGTGGCGTTTTGGAGCGCTCTCGCCATGGCGATCACCGCCGTCGTCGGTGCCATCGCCGGCTCACTGGGTTGAATGGCGGAGCCCTGCGGATGACTGACGGTTCACAAGCCGCGCTGCTCAGCGTCGCACAAATGACCGAGGCGGATCGCGCGGCCATTGCCGCCGGCATCCCGGGATCCGTGCTCATGCAAAATGCCGGCGAGGCCGTCGCGCGGGAAATTACCCGCCGCTGGCAGCCGCGAGCCGTGACCGTACTGTGCGGCCCCGGCAATAACGGCGGCGACGGCTTCGTGGTGGCCGTCGCACTCGCACAGGCCGGCTGGCCGGTCCGGGTTGCGGCGCTCGGCCATGAAAATCTGCGCGGCGACGCTCGGTTGCATGCAGCGCGCTGGAGCGGCAGCGTCGAGGCCGTGACTCCCGCCGCGATCGATGGCGCGGGGCTGGTGGTGGATGCCCTGTTTGGGTCCGGCCTCAGCCGCGCGCTGGATGGCGAAGTCCCCGCCACGCTGCGCGCGGTGGCGCTACGCGGGATACCGATGGTCGCAGTCGACGTGCCGAGCGGCGTCATGGGCGACACCGGCGAGAGCCTGGGCGCAGCGCCGGCCGCCTGCACCATCACCTTCGCGCGCAAGAAGCGCGGTCATGCCTTGTTGCCGGGCCGAGAGCTATGCGGGGACATCGTGGTGGCGGACATCGGCATTCCCGCAGCCGCGCTCGAATCGCTGTCCATCGATTGCTGGGAGAACCATCCCACCCTGTGGCGCGACCAACTGCCGCAGGCGAAGCTGTCGAGCAACAAATACACGCGCGGCCATGCGCTTCTATGCGGCGGCTATCCCGTGACCGGCGCGGCGCGAATGGCGGCGCGCGCCGCGGCGCGCGTCGGCGCGGGTCTCACTACGGTGGCAGTGCCGGAAGCTGCTTTCTCCTTATATGCCTCGGCCCTCACCAGCATCATGGTGCAGCCCTTGGCCGCGGGCGGCTTGGCGCGGCTATTGTCCGACCCACGCTTCACGGCGTTCCTGATCGGGCCCGGCGCGGGCGTGAGCGACGCTACCCGCGACAATGCGCTCGCCTTGTTGCGAACTACGCGTCCCGTGCTGCTCGATGCTGATGCGATCAGCGTCTTCGCCTCCAGGACGGCCGAACTTGCGCAAGCGATCCGCGGACCCTGCGTGATGACACCGCATGACGGGGAGTTCGCGCGGTTGTTCGATCCGCGCGGCGACAAACTGACTCGCGCGCGCGCCGCCGCGCGGCAGAGCGGCGCCGTCATCGTGCTCAAAGGAGCGGACAGCGTGGTCGCAGCTCCCGATGGGCGCGCCATCGTCAATACGAATGCGCCGGCGAGCCTCGCCACCGCGGGTTCCGGCGATGTTCTCGGCGGCTTGATTCTCGGGCTGGTCGCCCAGGGAATGGATGCTTTCCTCGCAGCTGCGGCCGGCGTCTGGATGCATGGCGCGGCGGCCGCGGCCTTTGGACCCGGCCTGCTGGCGGAAGATCTGCCGGATCTGATACCCGCAGTATTGCGGGCGCTGGCGCACGAGTGAGCGTCGCCCGGTGAGCGCGTGGTTTCCGCGCGTCACTCTGCATTCGCTGGCCATCGTCGTCAGCGTACTCACCTATGTCCTGACGACGCGCGTGGAACACGAGCGCCGCCCGCCTTCCATCGCCATCGCGTGGGTTCTGGGCATGATTGCACTGCCCTACGTTGCCCTGCCCATGTATGTGTTCTTCGGCCGGCGCAAGTTGCCGCGCAAAGTGCTGCGCGCGCCCACGACGCGGCCGCACGGCAAGCACTGGGCCGAGGCTCTGATCGAGAGCTTCGGCCTGGCGCCGTCCGCGCCGTCGGTGACCCGTCTGCATCAGGACGGCGGCGAGTCCGCCGCGGCCTTGTTCGCCATCATGGCGAGCGCAACTTTGCGGCTGGATATCTGCACCTATATTCTTGGCGACGACCCGTTCGGCCGCGACGCCATGCAACGCATGATCGAGCGCGCTCGAGCGGGGGTGCAGGTGCGATTGCTCATCGACGGCGTCGGTGCGATTCAGCTGCCGCGCGCCTGTTTCAAGCAATTGCGCAGTGCCGGTATCGAGACCGGGATATTCAGTCCGTTGCTGGCGCGTAAAACTCAGGGCCCGCGCAATTTGCGCAATCATCGCAAGATGGTCATCGCCGACGAAACGCGTCTTTGGGCCGGCGGCAGAAACATCGCGGCGGAATATTTCATCGGCCTCAAAGGGGCGAAACCCTGGGGCGATTTGACCTTCGATTTGCAAGGACAGGTCGCGGCGGCGGCGGCCGCGCAATTCGAGGCCGACTGGGTCGCCGCCGGCGGCAGCGCCGCGCGACATTACGACGGCGGCAGCGCCGCTGCGGTGGGCAGCGCCGGGGCGGCGGGCGGCACCGCCGCGGGAGCGGCCGCGGCGCGCATCGTTGCGACCGCCTCCGGGTCAGCCAGCGGCCGCGCCCAATTCCTGCCCAGCGGTCCGGACCAGGCGGAAGACACCGTGCACGCGCTGCTGATCGACGCGTGCTTCCATGTCCGCGAGCGGATGCTCGCCGTCACTCCGTACTTCGTCCCCGACGCGAGTCTGGAAACGGCGTTGCGGCTGGCGGCGCGGCGCGGCGTGCAAATTGACTTCTGCATTCCCGCCGTTTCGAATCATCGCCTGGCGGACTTCGCGCGCAACCGGGCACTGCGCGCACTGAGCTCCGCCGGGGTCAGGATTCATTTGCTGCCCCACATGAACCACGCGAAAGCCGTGGTATTCGACGAGTCGCTCGCGATATCCGGGTCGGTCAACCTCGACTCGCGCAGTCTGCTGCTGAATTACGAATGCGCGGTCGTTTTCTACGGCGCGCGTGAGATCGATTGGCTGGCGAACTGGATTCAATCCTTGATCCCGGAAGCGCGTCCCTTCGATTGCCGCCCGCCGGGACTGCTGCGCGATCTTGGCGAAGGCTTGCTGCTCACGGTTGCCTATCAACTCTGATCGCTGCTTATCAATTATTGTGCAGCCGCTAGCCGGCGTAGGAAAGCACCTACACTGGATTATTGATCCGCCGAGCACGACGCATAGAGTATCCTTGCCTGCTTCGCCATTGCTGGGCTTGACAGGTACGATGGAGTACAAGGACTACTACAAAATCATGGGTGTGGCGCGCGATGCCACGGAGGCGCAGATCAAGCAGGCCTACCGCAAGCTCGCTCGCAAATATCATCCGGACGTCAGCAAAGAAAAAGACGCCGAAGCCCGCTTCAAGGAAGTCGGCGAAGCCTACGAAGTGCTCAAGAGTCCCGACAAGCGCGCCGCCTACGATCAGCTCGGCCAGGGGCATCCGGGTCAAGACTTCAGGCCGCCGCCGGATTGGGGCTCGGGGTTTGAGTTTTCCGGCGCGGGCTCCGGCGACCCTTCCTACAGCGACTTCTTCGAGTCGCTGTTTGGTGCGCAGGGACGGGCGGGAGCCGGCAACCGGCGCGGCGCGTTCCACCCCGGACGCGGCGAAGACCATCACGCCAAGGTGCAGCTCGATCTCGACGCCACTCTGCGCGGCGGCGCGCGCCAGCTCACCCTGCGCATGCCGGAGATCGATGCAGACGGCCGGTTGGTATCCAAGGAACGCGTGCTGAATGTGCAGGTCCCCAAGGGGATCCTGCCCGGTCAACATATTCGATTGGCGGGCCAAGGTGCACGCCCTCCGGGCGAGGGCACGCCCGGCGATTTATTCATCGAAGTCGATTTTCAGCCGCACCCGCTGTACAAGATCGAGGGGCGCGATCTGTATCTCGAGCTCCCCGTCGCGCCGTGGGAGGCGGCACTCGGTGCCTCGGTGAAATCGCCGACGCCGACCGGCACGGTCGACTTGAAGATCCCTGCAGGCTCGCATGCCGGCAGCAAATTGCGCTTGAAGGGCCGCGGCATTCCGGCGTCCCCGCCCGGCGATTTTTATGTGGTCTTGCAAATTGCGCTGCCCCCCGCCACTGACGCCAAGGCCAAGGAGGCCTATGCCGCCTTCGCCGCAGCAACGCCCTTCAATCCTCGCGCGAGCTTGGGAGTGTAAACGACATGTCATCACCGAAAGATCAGGCGTTGTCCGGCGCCATATTCGAGGAATCCGCGATACTCACGGTCAAGGACTTGAGCCGCATGTGCGCCGTCGATGAGCGGCACATCGTGGAATTCGTCGAGGAGGGAGTGCTCGAGGTGGCCGAAACAGCCCCCGAATGGCATTTTACCGGCGCCGCCTTGCGCCGCACGCGGCTCGCACTGCGGCTCGAGCGGGATCTCGAGCTCAATCTCGCCGGAGTCGCACTGGCGCTCGAATTGATCGAAGAGCTGCAACACCTGCGCCGTCAACTGCGGGCGACGCCGTGATGGCCGCTCTGGAATCCGATGCCTTCGTCTTTTTCGGCGCCACCGGGGACCTCGCCTACAAGAAGATCTTTCCGGCGCTCTATGCCATGGTGCACCGGAGCGGCCTCAGCATTCCAATCATCGGCATGGCGCGCGAAGGTTGGACCTTGGAGAAGCTCAAGCAGCGCGCCCGTGAGAGCGTCGAGCAAAGCGGGGACTTCGAAGCCGGCTGCTTTGAGAAGCTCGCGGCGCAACTGCGCTATGTGGGCGGCGACTACACGGATCCTGCGACGTTCGCCAAATTGAAACAGACTTTGGGTCTTGCGACGCGGCCGATCCACTACCTCGCCATTCCCCCGAGCATGTTTGCCAGCGTCGTACAAGGCCTGGCGAAGTCGGGATGCGCCGAGAATGCGCGGGTCATCGTCGAGAAGCCCTTTGGCCGCGATCTCGCGTCGGCGCAAGCGCTCGATCGCACGCTGCACGAGGTATTTGCGGAGCCCGCCATTTTTCGGATCGATCACTATCTCGGCAAGGAGGCGGTGCAGAATCTTCTCTATTTCCGCTTCGCCAATACTTTCCTCGAACCCATCTGGAATCGGCACTACGTCAAGGACGTGCAAATTACCATGGCCGAAGATTTCGGCGTGCAGGGCCGCGGTGCGTTCTACGAGGAGGTCGGCGCTATTCGCGACGTGGTGCAGAATCATTTGTTGCAGGTGACCGCGCTGCTCGCGATGGATCCTCCCACCGGCCACGAACCCACGGCCATGCAGGCGGAAAAATTGCGCCTGTTCCGCGCCATGCGTCCGCTCGACCCGAAAGAAGTCGTGCGCGGCCAATTCAAGGGATACCGCGACGAGCGCGGCGTGGCCAAAGACTCGCAGATCGAGACGTTCGCCGCCCTGTGCGTGCACATTGACACGTGGCGTTGGGCGGACGTGCCGTTCTACATTCGAGCGGGAAAGTGTTTGGCCCTAAGCGCAACGGAAGTCACGGTGACCCTCAAGCGTCCGCCGCTCGCGATTTTCGATTCCGATGAAACTGCGCCGCGCAACTATTTTCGCCTGCGCCTGAGCCCCGAAGTGGTGATCAGCGAGGGCGCGCTGGTGAAGCGCAACGGCGAACAAATGCGCGGCGAGCCGGTCGAGCTGATCGCCCGTCATCACTCCGAGACCGAGAAATCGCCCTACGAACGCCTGCTCGGCGATGCGATTCGCGGCGATACGTCGCTCTTCACCCAGGATGACTGCGTCGAAGCGGCATGGCGCGTGGTGGACCCGGTATTGACGGCCGGACCGCCGGTGCTCGAATACGACCCCGGCACCTGGGGACCCCCGGCCGCGAACCGGATCGTGACCGGCGGCGAGGGTTGGCATGACCCCCAGCCTGAAAGGTCTACGCCGTGTTGAGCAGCGGGCAGGTCGTATTTCTGCTGGATGTGGACAACACATTGCTGGACAACGATCGCTTCGGTGCCGATCTCGGCGCGCGTCTGGAACAGGCGTTCGGCGCCGCCGAGCGCCAGCGCTATTGGGACCTCTTTGGGCAAAGGCGCGAGCAACTCGGCCTTGCCGATTACCTGGGCAGCCTGCAGGAATTTCGCAGTGGGCTCGACGACCATCCCGCTCTGCTTGCCATGTCGGAGTTTTTGCTGGAATACCCCTTCACCGCGCGACTGTTCCCGCGTGCACTCGATGCCGTGGCGCACTTGAACACTCTCGGTTGCACCGCAGTGCTGTCGGATGGCGACATCGTCTATCAACCGCGCAAGATTCAGCGCTCCGGCATCTGGGACGCGGTCGCAGGACGCGTTATGATTTACTTGCACAAGGAACGCGTGCTCGACCATGTGCAACAGCGCTACCCCGGCACGCACTATGTGATGGTCGACGACAAGCCGAACCTATTGGCCGCGATGAAATCCATCCTGAAAGACAAGCTGACGACGGTATTTGTGCGCCAAGGACACTACGCATTCGCCGCGGAGTCGCATTCCGCGGACCCTCCTCCCGACATGACGATCGAGCGAATTGCGGATCTGATCAACCACCCTTTATCCGACTTCCAGGAACGTCCATGACCATCACGAAAAACTTACACGATTTGGGCCAGAGCATCTGGCTCGACAACATCACGCGGGAAATACTCGACAACGGCACCCTGCGCCGCTACATCGACACCTTGTCGGTCACCGGGCTCACCTCCAACCCGACGATTTTCGATGAGGCGATCGGCAATACCTCGGCCTATGACGCCAGCATTCGCCAGAAGGCGCAGGCCGGACTTTCGGGGGAGGAACTGTTCGTCGAATTGGCGCTAGAAGACCTGCGGCGCGCCGCCGACCTGTTTCGCCCGGAATTCGACCGCACCGCCGGGATCGACGGCTGGGTCTCCATGGAGGTATCGCCGCTGCTCGCGAACGATACCAAGACCACGATCGACGCAGCCTTGCGCATCCACAAGCAGGCCAATCGGCCGAATCTCTATGTCAAGATTCCCGGCACTCCCGCCGGCGTGCCCGCCATCGAAGCGGCAATCTTCGCCGGCGTACCGGTCAACGTGACCCTGCTGTTCTCCCGCGAACACTATTTGAGCGTGGCCGACGCGTACATGCGCGGCATCGAGCGGCGCATCGCAGCGGGCTTGAATCCGCACGTGAACTCGGTTGCATCGCTGTTCGTGAGCCGCTGGGACCGGGCGGTCGCGGACAAGGTGCCCCAGGAATTGACCAATCGACTGGGGATCGCCATCGTGGGGCGCACCTACCGTGCGCACAACGAATTGCTGCAGAGCAAGCGCTGGCGCGATCTCGAAGCCGCCGGCGCCCGCAAGCAGCGCATGCTATGGGCAAGCACCGGAACCAAGGACCCAAAGGCGCCCGCAGGCCTCTACGTCGAAGCGCTGGCCGCGCCGGATACCATCGACACCATGCCGGAGAAGACCTTGCTGGCTTTCGCCGCCAATGGAACGATCAGACCCGTGATGGCGAAGGACGGCGGCGACGCCGAGCTGGTGCTGGCACGCTTTGCAGATGCCGGCATCGACGTCGGCGCGCTCGCTGCTCGCCTGCAATTGGAGGGAGCCGAGTCATTCGTCAAGTCCTGGAAAGAGCTCATGAAACGCATTGCCGAGAAAAGCGCGGCGCTGGCCACCACTTGAATCCGCGAATCAATCCCCTCGCCGGCAAACCCGCGCCGGCCGCGTCGCTGGTGGATATACCGCGGCTCATCACGGCCTATTACAGCGAGCGGCCGGATCCCGGCATTGCCGCGCAGCGCGTCGCCTTCGGCACATCCGGGCATCGCGGCTCCTCGTTCGAAATCGGCTTCAATGAATTTCACGTGCTCGCGATCAGTCAGGCCATCTGTGAACATAGAGCGCGGCACAGCATCGACGGCCCGCTGTTCATTGGCTTCGACACTCATGCTCTATCGGCCCCGGCATTCGCCACCGCCCTCGAAGTGCTGGCCGCCAACGGCGTCGAGGTCATGATCTCGGCCGGCGACGAATACACCCCGACCCCGGCCGTATCGCACGCCATCCTGACCTACAATCGCGGGCGCAAGACCGGCCTCGCCGACGGTATCGTCATTACGCCCTCGCACAACCCCCCCGACAGCGGGGGTTTCAAATACAACCCTCCGAACGGCGGCCCGGCGGATTCCGACGTGACGAAGTGGATCGAATCCCGCGCCAATGATCTGCTGCAGTCGGGCGACGGTGCGGTCAAGCGAATCGGATTCGCCGCCGCCCGGCGCGCAGCCACGACCCACACCCACGATTATCTTCAGGACTATGTGCGCGACCTCGGCGCCATTTTGGACATGGAGGTGATACGCAACTCGGGCATTCGAATGGGCGTCGATCCCCTCGGCGGTGCGGGCGTGCATTACTGGGCGCGGATCGCCGAGCTCTACCGCCTCGATCTCAGCGTGGTCAACGATGCAGTGGATCCCACGTTTCGTTTCATGACGCTCGATTGGGACGGAAAGATCCGCATGGACCCGTCCTCGTCATATGCGATGCAACGGCTCATCGGCCTCAAGGACCGATTCGATATTGCCTTTGCCTGCGATACCGACCACGACCGCCACGGCATCGTCACCGCCGGCAGCGGTTTGCTGCCGCCGAATCATTATTTGGCGGTCGCCATCGATTTTTTGTTTCGCCACCGGACGCACTGGCGCGCGGACGCTGCCGTCGGCAAGACCGTGGTCAGCAGCGCCATGATCGATCGGGTCAGCAAGCGTCTCGGCCGCACGCTGTACGAGGTGCCGGTCGGATTCAAATGGTTCGTCGACGGGCTCGTGGATGGAAGTCTGGGATTCGGCGGCGAGGAAAGCGCCGGCGCCTCGTTCAGCCGTCTGGACGGCTCGGTCTGGACGACGGACAAGGATGGCATCGTTCCGGCGCTCCTGTCAGCGGAGATCACGGCGCGCACCGGCCGCGATCCGGGCGCGGCCTACGGCGAGCTCGCCCAGGAATTTGGCGCGGTGTACGCCAGCCGCGTGGACGCTGCGGCGAACGCCGAACAGAAGCAAAAGCTCGGCAAGCTCGATGCTGCGCAGGTACGGATCACGGAGCTCGCCGGCGAGCCGATCGATCGGGTTCTGACGCGTGCGCCCGGCAATGATGCGCCGATCGGCGGCGTGAAGGTCACCTCGCGCGGCGGTTGGTTCGCCGCGCGCCCATCGGGTACGGAAGACATCTACAAAATCTACGCCGAGAGTTTTCACGACGCTGCCCATTTGGACCGGCTGCTGGCCGAGGCGCAGCGCATCGTGGATGCGACGCTCGCAGGCGCCTGAAGTCCGCGATCTCGCCTTGCAAGCGCGTGAAAACCTGACGCTGACCGCCACGGCCAAGCGCCTCTTGCCCTGGCTGGTGGCAGTCGGGTTCTTCATGGAGTCGCTGGACACGACGATCCTGAACACGGCGGTGCCCGCCATTGCGCAGGCCCTCAAGGTACCGCCTCTCAGCATGAAGGCCGTGCTCGCGAGCTATACGCTGAGTCTCGCCGTGTTCATTCCCATCAGCGGCTGGATGGCCAATCGCTTCGGCACGCGGCGCGTGTTCGCATCGGCGATCGGCATCTTCACGCTCGGCTCGTTTCTTTGCGGACTCTCGAGCGACATTCACGTGCTGGTGGCCTGCCGAGTGCTGCAGGGCTGCGGCGGCGCCATGATGCTGCCCGTCGGACGGCTCACCATGGTGCGCACCTTTGCCAAATCCGAGCTCATCGGCGCCATGAGCTTGGTCGCCATTCCGGGCCTGGTCGGCCCGATGCTCGGGCCCCTCCTCGGCGGCCTGATCATCGCCTATTTTCATTGGAGTGTGATCTTCTTCGTCAACATTCCGATCGGGCTGTGCGGGTTGGTATTGGTCTACCGGCATTTGCCGAACTTTCGCGAGCAGCGCAACTATCCGCTCGATATCGTCGGCTTGGTGTTGTTCGGTTCCGGCGTTTCACTGCTTTCATATGTGCTCGAAGTCTTCGGCGAAACCAGCTTGAGCGGCCGCGAAATACTCGGGCTGCTGGGCATCTCCGCCGCGCTGCTCGGCGCCTATGGACTGCACACCATGCGCACGCCGCATCCCTTGTTGCGACTCGGACTCATGCGCATTCGCAGCTTTCGGGTTGCCATGACCGGCAACTTGTTCACGCGCTTGGGGATCGGCGGGATACCCTTCCTCTTGCCCCTGCTCTACCAGGTGGGCCTGGGGTTCACTCCGATCCAATCCGGGCTGCTCATCATGCCGCAGGCGCTCGCAGCGATGACCCTGAAGCTCACCATGCCGCTGATCTTGAGAAGATTCGGCTATCGCCGCGTGTTGATCATCAACACCGTCGCCCTGGGTCTGATGATTTTCCTATTCTCGACCATTGAAGCGGTCACGCCGATTTGGGTCATCGTACTCATGGCGTTCGCTTACGGATTTCTCACGTCGCTGCAATACACCAGCATGAATACCCTGGCCTATGCGGACGTGAACGAGCGGCAAGCCAGCAACGCCAGCACCATCGCGAGCACGGTTCAGCAGATGGCGGTCAGCTTCGGCGTCGCCGCGGCATCGCTCGCCGCCGCCTTTTTCGTCCCCGACCGAATGCACTCGACCGAGACCGAAATGATCCACGGCATTCACCTGGCGCTGCTCGTCCTGGGAGGATTGACCATCGCGTCCACCATCGTCTTCAATGAGCTCAGGAGCGGTGACGGCGACGCCGTGAGCCGCCACAAGGCCGAGTTGTCGAGCGGATAGCGCCGGTGTTGAGTGGGGGCTGGTAGAAGCATCGCGGCCGCAGTAGGCTCTCCCATGTTCATCAGCGGAGAGCACCAATGGCGATCAAACGTCCAACCAAAAGCCGGGGTACGCCATCGCACAAACCGGTCGCGTCAGCGCCGTTGCGCCATGTCGATGTCAGGGCGCCGCAGCAGATGGTGCCGGGAGAAGTCTACGTGGGATGGCTGTGTAAGAATCGATCTTGCGCGCGAGTCATCGCGATTGCGGCTACAGCACTGGGCGGCAAAGCGTTGACGGATTTCGATGATCAATTGACTGCGATCAAATGCCCTCATTGTGGGGATGAAAACTTGTACCGCTGGAGCGCTCGGAGCGAACAGAAACCCGTGTCGACATGACTCAGTTTGCGGAGGTCGTTGCGGAAATGGAAAGGTTTCGCAACAGGCCGAAGGCAGTGATGACCAATGCGACAACCATGGCGAGGGCCCCCAGATAAATCAGCCATCGGAAAGTTGATGAGACTGCCAGGCCGAAAAAACCGCCGGATATTGCCACGGCCGCGATGGGTGCGGCGATGCGAGCCAGCCATCTCGTCGCTGACGGGAGACGTGTCGAATCCAGAAAAAGCTGCAAAAGCAGGGAAAGCATCGTCCATACTCCGGCGTGAGCATGCCCTGCGCGCCATAACGCCCACTGAGTGTCGTTCAGCTTAAGATTGCCTGGCATGGGTGTGGCATCGCCATGGGTCAGGATTCCCAGTAGCGTCCAGCCGCCGTACATGATGGTTGGAATCAACAGAAGAGTGATTCCAGAGACGAGCCTCGCGTCCTTTGAAACTAGCATGAATCTTATCTCCCGCCCACGGCATGAGCCACCGCATTGAAAAACAGCGCCTGCTCGTCGTAGAGCGATGCCGGGGTGTCGGCTTCCTTCCAGGTCGACCACTGCACCATGACGAGTCTCTCGGCGCGATTGATCGCAATGGCCTGGCCGAAGATGCCTTCGGCCCAAAAGGTCCGCTTCGCGGTCTGCATGGCATTGTCGGTACCGCCGCGGCTTGGATCGACGCCGCCGAACCACCATTGGTACCCGAATTGTCCGTCCGGTGTGGCGGGCGTCGCAGAACCCGTCGCCTTGGTCCAGGTGACGGATTGATCAATCCACTCGGTCGGGAGCAGCTTCTCGCCGTTGGGTAGCTGCCCGCCGTTGGCGACGAAAAGGGCAAATCGCCCCCAGTCGCGCAACGTGGCATTGAAGCCATGTCCCCCCATGTCGACCTGACCCTCGAGGAGCGCCTGCCACACGCCGTCGCTCTGCATCGCGAAGCGGCTCCACAGGCGCGTCTCGAGAAAGTGGGCAATCGTCATGCCGGTGGACCTCTCGAGCACGCGGCCCACGAGCCATGCGCCGCCCGTATTGTATGACCATAGTTCTCCGGATTTCACGCCCTGCTTTCGCTTGACCTCCGTCACCAAGTGCAAGACGCACTCGTAAGCGGCGGCGCTCGCCTCGCATTGCGTGAGATGTGCGAATTCCGAATTGGGATCCGCGTAGTCTTCGTTCCAAACCACACCCGACGTATGCTGCAGGAGATCACGCAACGTGACGTCTTCCCAAGCGCTGCCCTTGAGTTCCGGCAGGTAGCGGGTGATGGGATCGGCGACTGAGCCGATGAAACCTCCCTTGATCGCCATACCGACCAGGATCGAGACGACAGACTTGGCCACGGAACGCGAAGTCCACAGTGTTTTCTCGCTATTTGCGCCGCCGTAATATTCGTACGCGACGCGGCCGTTCTTCAGGATGAGGAGACCCGTCACATTCTGCCGTTGCAGGTAATCCTCGAGGCGGTAATGTCGGCCATCCATCTCGTAATGCAGCGGCGGCATCTTGTACGGCGCCGGCGGCAACGGATAGGCCTTGGCGCCGAGCGTGTGGAACACATCGCCTGGGTAGAGACGATATGTATTGCGAAAGCCGATAACTCGGCTGTGCTGGTCCCAATTCAGCATGTCTGACGGGAGCGGCAATACCGCGTCGAAGGGCTGAGGGCACGCGGTTAACCCGATCGCCTTGCACTGAGCTGGTTCGGCGTGCCGGGGGGCTGCTAATTCGCCGGCGGCCCTCACGGGAACCTCAATGCCCGTCGCGCTCACCGTTGCCGCGAGCAGGGCAATTGCGGCGCTTCGAGAGCTCATACGCTTTTCAAGGGGATGTCGCCATCAACCGCCGTTGCAGTGAATGGTGTATTCGACGATGTTGCTCTTCTGACCCTCGAGATTCATGAGGAACGCTTGTATGATCAGATGAGTAGGACTCCGCCCCACATGGCCAGCCACCTACATAAGTGGCGCCTTTGATTTGTTGCTCCGGCGAAATCGCTATGATTCCGTCCTGGACCGTCAGTGGCTTCGGCGAGTTCGTCGCGGTAATTTCGCGGTGTATGAAGCGCACAGATCCGCTGGCGTCGTGAAAATGAAATTCGGGATAAATGGTCTCGTAGCGCTGCATTTCTTTGCGCAGGGTGACCGAGTCAATCACGGGGCCGGTGCCTTGCGCCGAGGCAACGCGCAGCGTTGCAGCAGTGGCGACGATGCCGAGAATTGCAACAAGAAAATCTATTCTCCCTGACACAAGGCTCCCTGCGCCCCCTGGCGTCGTCTTCGTTTCCGTGCGCCGCCGGACAATTAAATAAGATCGACCTGCCAATTGCAACTGCGTCTACAGCACAGCCTTCCCTTGTCAGTCGGTCTTGGTCCCGCCCGCCGAGGCGCGGGGGGCGCTATCGCAACGTTCGGCCTTGTATGGTTCGCCAGTATCCAACGCGGCAATGATGGATTCGATGCGTCGCACATTCGCGAATGTATCGACCATGAGGATCGCATTACTGCATGTCACGGCGGCAAGGTGCGCTTGCTGCGGCAACAATGGTCGCAAAACGGGGACCAGGCTGGCCGCCGGCATTCTGTGCACCGCAATCACCGCGGACACGTATTGGGCGTCGGGGTAAGTGGTGGTGCCCACAACCAAAGGCAGCGACGACTGCCGAACGATGGCGTCGGGAATTACGCGCAGGAAGCCGCCGCCTTCGACCGCTGTGAATCCTTGGATTTGCAAGATTGTCAACAGATCACTGTACGTTACATTGCTGACGTCCTCGCCGAGGAGTTGCACGTTCCCGCGAACCCTTGAGTCGACAATGATTTTCTTGCCGGTCTTCTTGGCGACGGCCTTGAGGAAAGTCAGGATAGGTGCGCCCGCCTCTTCGGAGCCCGTTGAGATCGCGGCATGTTCGTCTTCGATTGGCGCACTCCGAGAGGAATTCGGAGCCGTAGACGATACAGCGATCGCAAGAAACACCAGTGCAAAACGGTTCATTTGTCGTTCCCCTCTTCGCATCAGAATTTTAGATCGGGTAGAGTCAAAACCTGCTGCCGAATACTGCTGCGTTGCTCTGCGGCATCGATGGCCATCAACGGCGTATCGGCCGATGCGCCGCCAACCGTGGAACAAATAGCCCAAACAAACTCGCGCATATGCGGGACGGCTGTGTTTGCGTACAAATAGAGTACCCGGGCCCCGACGTAAGAACCCGAATAGATTATTGAGCGGCTGGGGGTAACTCCATCGATCGAACCGGCTGCAAGGTTCAGGGTCTCCAACATCTCTTTATAGTTGAGGAGCGCAATCGCCTCCGGATTGGCCTGCAAATGCCCCATCAAATCATCGGAGGACAAATCCCGAACCCGATAGACGCCATCGGTCCGAACCGATCCGCATACTTCTTCAAAACGTACTGGGTCCTTTTCCTTCAGGGACGCGACAGTTGGTATCGTCAAGCATCCCGTCTTCAGTAGAAGGTCGCGAAATGCGATGCCGGTTGCCGAGGAGGGGGGCGGCCCCGTCACGTCGATTCGCTCGCTGGGTAGAGCAGAGTCAACTTGGTCCCACGTGACATTGGGGTTTTTGATTAGCTCCTCGGGGTGCGACGGATTGGGGATTTCGCGGGCCAGCGCAAGAAATATGGAACGGGTGCTGAGCTTCGGAGCATCGTAGAGATTGCTACGCGCGAGTACGATCGCCTCGTAACCAAACTTTACTTCGGCTATGTGCTTATTGCTTCGACGACAGGCGTCAAGCTCTTCGGGCAGCATGCGGCGATCTACCACGACAGTGTCGATGGAATTGCCGACGGCACAGAGGGACGGGAAGACAACATCGGACGTCATCATCGTAAAGGCCGGTTCCGGAAATGGCGGATACACGTTCATATTCTTATTCATTAAGCGTGTGGCTTCCTTGATGCTCGGATAGAGAGCCACGGTTGCCCCGACTTCCAGTTGCCCGGCCATCCTATTCGCACCTGCCGCTTTACCTTGAGATGTGATCACAACCTCGGGTTTCGTAGAGTCGGTTGCCCGAGGCACAAGACCCGGGAGTTTTTCATGTACAGGAGCAGGGTTCGCCGTCGGCATCGGTTGCACCCCGTCCGCAGGGGGGCTGTACATGGTGCGCGAAACAAAAAGCCCGGTTGCGAGTACTGCCCCGGCAATGAGGCTCCCGACAAAGAAGTTGCGCGGGAGTGGTGCCCGTCGCCGCAGGGTTGGTACATTCTCCAGCTGATTCAGTCGCTCCTTCAACGATACAATGAAGTGCGGAGGAGGCTCAGCACGGATGCGGTATAGAAAATCGTCATTCATGGTCATCTCCGATGCTCTACCACCGTGCACGCAAGCTCTGAACGAGTCGATGGAGAATCGAGCCGACGTTTGATTCGGTTAACCCGGTAAGTCTTGCAATATCCCGGTTGGATATTCCGGCGCCGTACTTGAGAGCGATTAGTTCCCGGTCTCGAAGGGGTAACTCTCGCGTGAGTGAAGCGAGCCTGGACAGATCGGATTGACGCTCGAGGCTATCCTCCGCAGTGGCGGTGTCATATGCGGTGAGATTGACTGCGTGATCGATGGGAACGTAGCTTCGCCGGGATCGAACATGATCGATGATCAAGTTCTGCGCAATCTTGAAAAGCCATGTGGAAAATCCCGCCAGATCCCGACGATACCGCTCGCGCGCGATCCATGCCTTCTCAAACGTCCGAGACGTGAGATCCTCGACCTCGCGCTCTTGACCCAATCTGAAACGAAAATAGTTGTACACGCGCGGCGCGAGATCGAGGTATATCTGGTTCCAGTCCAGGGCCTGACTCTCGGCTTCCGCGGCGTGCGGGCCTGGCGTTGCACGTTCCATGGTCATGACATATATACGAACGAGCGGCCCGAGTATCACGGACAGATGCAAAAATAGGGCGCTTCCGGCCGAAGCGGAAGCCGGCATGAGGTCTATAATAAGTCCATGCAATCGATACCGGTCGGGACCACGGGTTCGTTCAGTCTTTTGGTGCTGCCGGAGCATCTCGCCAGCCGCTTCAAGGATGTGACCTTGCCTCCGGTCCTGGCGACCCCCGTCATGATCATGGTCATGGAGAACGCGGCGCTCAACGCGATCAAGCCATACCTGGATGCCGGCGAAAGCGCGCTCGGCACGCGCGTCGACGTGCGCCATCTGGCGGCGACGCCGGCGGGTCGCCGCGTCACCGGCGAAGCGAAAGTGACGCACGTCGATGGGCGGCGGATCGAGTTTTCAATTCGTGCGACCGACGCGGGCGAGGAGATTGGAGTGGGTACGCACGAACGCGTGGTAATACAGCTTTCGAAATTATCGGAGCGGATGAAGGCAAAGTTCGGCTAGCGTAGCGCTTTTAGAGAGGCACGCCATCCCAGATCTCGGCGCAGTCCATTCTCAGCGTGCCGCCGTCGTTGAACACGAGCCCATTGAAACGAAGCACGCTGCCCACGGCAAGTGGCGCCGTATTCAACGACCGTGTGCTGTCATCGGCATAGACCACGACGCT
Organism: uncultured Gammaproteobacteria bacterium; assembly: GCA_963818075.1. Classification (GTDB taxonomy): domain Bacteria; phylum Pseudomonadota; class Gammaproteobacteria; order Steroidobacterales; family Steroidobacteraceae; genus Bog-1198. The sequence goes on from CAWFQX010000006.1 coordinate 221,274, forward strand.
GTCCGGGTTCACCAGAATCGTGGTCTGACCGCCTTGCTGGGCGAGCGCCGGGAACAGGTCGTAGCTCGCGAGCGCCACCGTGTAGGTCGTGAAGCTGCCCGCGCTCGACACTCCCGTTACCGCGCCGTTGAGGGTTTGAGGCACCAACGTGACGGTTGTGACGTCAACCAATCCAGGGGCATCCGGGAAAGCGGTGGCATGGGCGCTGAGGTAGACGCTTTGCCCGGCGACGATGTTGCCGGCATCGAACCTGGCCGGAAATGGCAGGCTCGACACATTGCCGAACTGCGTCGAGGTCTTGTACAGCGTGTTGGTACCGAAGCCCAATGCCCATGGACCACCCTCAGGACCGGGATTCAAGGGACCTGCGCTTTCCGTGACGAAGAGATCCCGTTGCGGTGCGGCGTTCGACACGAAAATCAATGGCCCGCGCCATATCGTCAACTCGGTTGCATTCGTATCGGTGACCTCGACGCGCGACGCAAGCAAGGACCCGTCCGACTGGGCGGTGGCATCGAAGTTTACGGGCACGCCCACGGAGAGCGCGGCCAGATCGGCAATTCCCTGAAACACCGTGCTGCCGTTCGCCTTGACCGACCATGCGGGGCCGTCGGCGCCGGTGACGCTGAATCCGGTGCCATCGGACGCAAGCGCGGTGACGACGCCGATGAGGCCGGTTTCTCCCGGAATGTCGGTGCTCATCATCTGCGCGGATGGTGCGGCGGCGGTAAGCGTGAAGGCCGGTGTGATGGTCGCGTCATTCGAGGGGGGAGCAGCGTAGAGCGCGCTGCAGGCAGAATAGCCCTGCGACGCGGACACTTGCAGATTCAGCACCAGATTCACGTGCGTTCCCGAGACCGATATTTGCGCCGGCACGGTCACCGTCGGCGCGGCGCCGACCAGCGTCGTGGTGCCAGCGGAAATTCCGCCTGAGGATGTCAATGCGACACAGGCGAAATTCGAGTTCCCCAACGCGACGGTGGCCGCAGTGTAAACGCCTTGCGGCACATCCACCGTCACCAGTGATTCCATGGGTCCGTTCAAGTGCATGAATTCCGTGCTCGTTGGCGCGGAAAGCAGCTTGACCGCGCCGCCCATGGCGTCAGTCAGCACGAGGCTCGTCAGGGTGAGATTCGCCTGGGCAACTCGATCATTGGCGGTGCTCGATACCAGAATCGTGACCGAGGTTTTCTCAACCGGCGGCGGCATCGGTGCTACCGAAGCGGGCGACGAATTATTTCCGCCGCACCCGGCTATGAGGCTTGCAACTACCGTCAGCGGCAGAAATCGGTGATACGCGATCCGGCGCGCTCCCTGTGCCATGTGGGTCAACCGGCGTAAATTTCGCATCATCGACTAGCTCACTGCGTCCAAGACGTACACTGCGACCCGGCCAAGCCTGCCTTTCCGATCTATCGGGCTGGAGCAGTTGCCCTATCAGCTATATATCGCCGACCGATGGACGCCGCGTCAAGCGGCTAAACTCACGCATTCACCGAGAAACGCGCTTCGCCTCGAGGCGGTGCCGCCGCCGGTCATTCCTTTTTTATTTCATGCCCGCCGAATTGATTGCGCATCGCTGCGAGCAGCTTGTCGGTAAACGAATCGGCGTCGCGCGATCGCAGGCGTTCGAGCAACGACAAGGTGATGACCGAGGCGGGTACGCCCAATTCGATGGCCTCGGCGACGGTCCAGCGGCCCTCGCCCGAATCGGCCACATAGGGCGCGATCCCTTGCAGGGTAGGATTTTTTTGCAATGCATCGGACGTGAGGTCCAGCAGCCATGATCGCACCACGCTGCCGTAGCGCCAAATCTCGGCGATTTGATGCAAGTCCAATTTGAACTCGCTTTTATGCTGCAAAATGGAAAACCCTTCCGCGTAGGCCTGCATCAAGCCGTACTCGATGCCGTTGTGAATCATCTTGGTATAGTGCCCCGAGCCGACGGCGCCGACGCGGCCCCAGCCCCGATCCGGCGCCGGCGCGAGGGTTTCAAAGATCGGCCGCAAACGCTCGACCACCGCCTCGTCGCCGCCGATCATCAGGCTATAGCCTTCCGCGAGCCCCCACACGCCGCCGCTGGTGCCGGAATCGACGTAGTGAATCTGGCGCTGCGCAGCCGCTGCCGCGCGGCGTTGCGTGTCGCGATAATTCGAATTTCCGCCATCGATGATGGTGTCGCCCGCCGCCAGCATGGGGCTTAACGTAGTGATCGTGCTGTCGGTGATTGCGCCCGCCGGCACCATCAGCCAAACGACGCGCGGCACCTTCAGCTTCGCGACCATCTGTTCGAGCGAAGCAGCCGATTCGGCGCCTTGCTTCTCGAGAGCGGCGCGCGCGGCCTCGGCGGGATCGAACCCCACCACCTTGTGACCGCCGCGCATCAGCCGCTGCGCCATGTTGGCGCCCATGCGCCCCAAGCCAATCATCGCGATTTGCATAAATTTCAATCCGTCGGCGAACGCATCGGCATTCAGTATAGATCCCGGCACGCGGCGAGGTACAGCGGATCTTACGCGCGCTTCAACATGATCATGACGGCGGGACTTCCCACCGCTTCGAAGCGGCCGGTGAATTGCAGACCTCCGGTCGCGGCGTTGATGCGAAACGAGGTGATCGAGTCGCCCTTTTGGTTGCACGAATAGAGGAACTCGCCGCTGGGATCTATGGTCACGCAACGTGGATAGTCGGCGTGCACCCAGTTCTCCGAAATCATGCGCAGCTGGCCGTCGCTTGCCACCGCGAATATTGCGATGGCATTGTGCAACCGGTTGGACACATAGAGAAATCGGCCGTCTGCGGCGATGACGATTTCCGCGGATAGGTTGCTGCCGCTGAATTTCGGCGGCAGCGTCGACACGAGTTGCTTGGGTTTGAAGCTGCCCTTCGCGGCATCGTAATCGTAGACCGCAATCTTGGCGTCGTGCTCATAGAGATTGTAAAAAACCCGTCCATCCGGGTGAAATACGAAGTGGCGAGGAGCGGAGCCGGACGGCGCGGCGATCACCGGCGCGTCGGCGGGCAACAGGCGCCCGCCTTGGGCATCGAAGCGCCAGACCAGCGTCAAATCGAGTCCGGCGTCATTGGCGATGACGAATTGTCCGCTCGGATCGGCAGCGACCATGTGAATATGCGGACTATCGTGATCGCTGACCGCGAACTGCCCGGGGGGATCGTCCACAGCGCGCGCACGATGATGTGCACCCACACTGGGCCTCACGTCGGTCGGTTCGCCCAGCGCGCCCTCGGGCGTCACCGGGAAAACGGCCACGTTGCCGCCGCCGTAGTTGGCGACGAATAGGAACTTGCCTGAAGGATGCACGCTGGCATAGGCGGGACTGCCGCCCGCCGAGCTCACGGCACTTAGTCGCTTGAGCTGCAGGGTCTCGCTGTCAATGGCGTACGAGACGACGGCGCCATTGCGGGTTCCTTGATAGTTGTCGATTTCGCTGACCGCATACAGGCGGGTGTGCGCCGGGTTGATGACCAGCCAGGATGGATTTCGAATGTCGTCGACCACCTGGAGCTGCGTCAGTGCGCCGCTCGCTTTGTCCAGCCGAAACAAGTAGATACCGCCCCCGTTGGGGGTGTAGGTACCGACATAGGCATAGGCGAAGGCGGCCGGCGCCGGAGCCACGTCGGGCGCCTCGGCCGCGTGCGCGAGGGCTCCCGGCGCGGCGAGCAAAGACGCCGCTTGGAGGAAATCGCGGCGAGTGATTGATGGAGGCATCCTGAGGCGGTCTTCAATTGTTCAAGAACAGGGTCACACTGGTCGCGCTTAGTGTAGACGTGGACGCCGTGTATTGTCCTACCGCCGTCACCCCGGTTGCCAGGGTGCCCCCTTGGAGCTCCGTTTGCACCTGGGCGATGAAGGCCGCGAACGTATCGAAGTTCTCCGCGCCGGCACTCGCGGCGTGGCCGATGGTGAATACCGTGTTCGCCGTCGTGGAATCGGGGATGATCGAGGCGTCCGACGCCAGCCCGAGGACGTTGATCGTCTGCGCGCCGACCTGGATCAGGTGCCGTGCGCCGATGCTCGCATTGCGGATGTCGACGTCGATCGCGGAGCTATTGTAGGTGGTGAACGGTGCCGCCGTGCCCGATCCAAAATCGATCGCCAGTTCCGCTTGAATCGTGGTCGGGTCGAGCAAGGTCGATGCGGTAAAATTGGGCGGCGCCGCACCAAACGGGGCGGTCAGTCCCGACACGATGACGGGCACGCCCGGTGTGGAATTCGTCAGATCCAACGAAGGTGTATCCACCCCGTACTGGGCGGGCGCAGCGCCGCTGCCGACGAAATCGAATGGCGCAATCGCCCGGCCGCCGAGAAATGCCAGGTTGAGGTTCAAGGCACCCGCGCCTTGTGCGGTGACGAGGCCCGATGCCGTGGTGGTGTCGAGGCGCACGTGACCGGCGCTGGCATCCAATATCGCTGTGTCCGCTGACTCGACAGTGGCCACTCCGAAGGCGTCGATAGCCGATCCCACCGAGACTTGCAGCGTGCTGTTCAACTGGGTGCCGCCCTGCCCAAAAACCGTAACCAAGGTATTCGCGCCCATGAGCACGGTGGTGGTACCGCCGAGAAAGGTTTCAAGGCCGGCGGCGCTGACCAGCGTGGCGTCCTCGACAGCCAGCGTGTCGCCGCTGCGCGCCGCGACGATTCCCGACACACGATCCAAACCCGAGCCCTGCACGCTGCTGCCTGCCAGAACCTGGTTCGCAACGAATGACACGGTGGCCGGGGCGGCGGCGCTTTGGGTGCCGGCGACCGTGGTCGTGGTCGTGACCTGGTTGACGTTGCTCAATGTGCCGTAGGCCACCGCGATAGCGCCCGTGCCCGAAGCGGCGAGCTGTTGCTGCCCCGTGGCGCCCGTGGATTCGATGCCATTGATCTCGTAGGTGGTGATGTCGCTCAGAATGACCGCGAGCGCTCCCCCGCCGCTTGCGGTGCTGTTGAAAGGCATGGCGCTCACGGTGAACGAACCGCTGGCGGTCGAGCCGCTCGAGGTCAAGCTCGTGGCGGAATTTGCGATTCCGGCGACGCTCGCGAGCGGGCCGCGGACGCGTACCGGCTTCGCGTCGATGGGCAGCGCGCTCCCGGCAATCAAGGGCGTGACCGTCACCGTCTTGCCGGACACGTCGACGACGTTCGATGCCGCCAGATTGAATGCCAGCGCCAGTTGCGAGGCACCCTTTGAAGCGACGCGGAACGGATCACTGGGATCGAGAGTGAGCTTGATTTGAACCTGACCCAGGGCTTGGCCATTCGCTCCGAGCGGAGTCAGGGTCACGCCGTTCACGCTGCCATCGTCGTAGACGATTTGGGCCGCGCTGTAATCCAGGGTGATGAGCGCACTCGTGTAGGTGCCTTTGGTAACCGATGTCGCGCCCAGCACTTCGCTCACCTCGGTCAAGGTCGCAAAATCGACCGTGGTGCTGGCAGGCAGCACCGTGAGTCCGGAGTTGCCGCTGGATCCCTGCAATTGCACGGCGACCAAGCCGACCCGATACGCCAGAAAATTATCCGTCGAGGCCGTGCTCGTGATCGTCACCACGGTCGTACCGCTGCAGGCCGCGAGCAACAGCAAGGCCGCGCCCAAGGGCGCCGCGAGCATCCTGGCGCGGGCGCACCGCAGGCCGGATAAAGCATTTCGGAGAGACAGGTACATCGGATGGATCGACCCCTCGGTGGGCCTATTGTTCAGCCATTCCTGCCGCAATTGAAGCGACAAATGGGCAAAGATCTGTGAAGTCGACGGCTCGCGTCGCGTAGCGGCGACACGGCGGCGGGGTGCGGCCGATCAAAGCGCTTAAAGCGCTCTGGAGATGAGCTCTTTCATGATTTCGTTGGTGCCGCCATAAATTCGCTGCACGCGCGAATCGGCAAACATGCGGCACACCAGATACTCATTCATGTAGCCGTAACCGCCGTGCAATTGCACGCACTCATCGAGCACTTCCTGCTGCGTGTCCGTGGTCCAATACTTTGCCATCGAAGCGGTGATCGTATCGAGAGTGCCGGCGACGACCTTCGCGATGCAATCGTCGACGAAGACGCGCGCGACCTGCGTCTTGGTGGCGATTTCGGCCAGCTTGAATTTGGTATTCTGAAATTCGCCAATGCTCTTGCCGAAAGCCCTGCGGTCCTTGACGTACTGGATGGTCTCGGCGAGCGCCCCCTCCATGGCAGCCACCGCGGCCACTGCGATCACCGCGCGCTCATAGGGCAGATCGCCCATGAGCTGATAAAATCCCTGGCCCTCGACACTACCCAGAAGATTGGCGGCGGGCATGCGCACACTTTCAAAAAACAGTTCCGCCGTGTCCTGAGATTTCATGCCCATTTTGTCGAGAATTCGGCCGACTCGAAATCCCTCCAGGTTCGCCGTCTCCACCATGATGATGGAGGTACCCTTGGCTCCGTTGCCGGGCTGAGTCTTGACCACCAACGCGATCAAACCCGCGAGATACCCATTGGTAATGAATATCTTCGAGCCGTTGATCACATAGTCGTCCCCATCCCGCACCGCGCGCGTCTTGATGCCCTGCAAATCGGATCCGGCCCCTGGTTCGGTCATGCCGATGGCGCCGATCAGTTCGCCGCTCGCCATACGGGGCAGGAAGCGATGTTTCTGCTCGGGGGTGCCGTGATTGAGAAGATAATGCGCGCAAATGCTGTGCACGCCTTGACCGAATCCGCTCAAGCCGCGGCGCGCCAGTTCCTCATAGAGTACGGCTTCGTGCCGGAAATCGCCGCCGACGCCGCCGAACTCGGCGGGAACATCCGTGCACAGAAAGCCCATCGCCCCGGCCTTGCGCCAGATCTCCTGGCCCACGTGCTGCTGTTTACGCCACTGCGCCTCGTTCGGCACCATCTCGGCCTCGAGGAACCGCGCCACGGCATCGCGAAAAATCGCCAGGTCCTCGTCCACCCACGGCGATACGTAGCCCTTCACTTTAGGTGACGGGCTTCACCGGCACGGGGGCGGCAGGTGCTTCGGGCACTGGGGATGTCTCGGGAGCGCCCGCCCTCCGCTGCTGCTTCGCATCTTGGCGGGCTTTGCGCGCAGCCTCCTTTTGCTTCTTCGCGTGACGATAATTCGGCTTGGCCAACTGCTTCTCCTCAAGGATGATTTGCGCTTCGATCTTACTCCGCTCGCACCGAAACGCGTACCGATAAACGATGCCGCCCGCCGCCCACGATGACGCCCCGCAGCGGCGAGACGTCGCCGAAGTCCCGCCCCCAAGCAATGACGATGTGGCCGGTGCCCACCCGGACGTCATTGGTCGGATCGAGATCGATCCAGCCGAACGGCGGACAAAAAACCGATACCCAGGCGTGCGAGGCATCGGCTCCCAGAAAGGAGGCGTCCGATCCCGGCGGCGGCGTGGTGCGCAGATAGCCGCTGACGTAGCGAGCCGCCAGGCCCCGCGAGCGCAGGCAGGCGAGCATGATGTGGGCGAAGTCTTGGCAGACGCCGCGGCGCGCCGCGAACGCCTCGAGCGCGGAGGTACGGATGTTGGTGGTGCCCGGCGCGTAGCGAAAATCGCGATGTATCTTGTGCATCAGCGCTTCTGCGCCCTGCAGCAGCGGACGGCCCGGCGCCAGGCAATCTGCGGCGTAGTCGGCAAACAATTGCTTGACCCGCACGTAACTCGATTCCATGCGGAAGCGGCACGCCTCGAGGCTGGGCGGCAGCACCGGCCGGCCCGAATAATTCAGTGCGTCGCGAACCTCCTCCCACGCCTGGGAATCGGTCTGCGCCGCGTCGCTGCGCGGGCTGACCTCGACGCCGATTTCGGCCAACACTTCGAGGCGATCGTGGGGCTGATCATATTCGAGACGCGTGACGAAATTGCCGAACGCATCGACGTCCTCGCGCAGCGAACTGGGCTTGGGGTCCAGTTCGATCGATCGCGAGCGGCACACCTGGTTCGCCGAATCGCGCGGCGCCAAATGCAGCAGCTGATGCGAATGCGCGACGTTGCCGCCGTAGTGATACACAGTCTGATGACGCACCTGATAGCGCGTGACGTCGCTCATGCGGCCACCATGCGAATCTCGGCGTCGATGAGCGTGAAATGCTTCAGCGACAAACGGTCGGAGAGCATGCCGGCCGCGGCGGCGAGGCTGGTCAGCTGTGCTGCGAGGCTCTGTCGCGCGCGCATGGCGCGCGGGCTGTCGCCCTCGATGTCGCTCAATTGCATTTCATCGACCAGCGCCACCGCCTCATCGAGGCTATCGTCCGGGGATCCGCCGAGCGAGACCGCCACCCGCACCAAGGAATGCTCGATCGCATGCCACTGGAATGCGAGCGCCCGGGGGTTGGTCTGGTCGAAGACCAGCAGATCGATGGTCGCACCCAATCGCGGCGCCGCCAGATATCGCGTGCGGTACGTGATGGTGCTGTCGCCGATATCGAGCAGCCACTCCAGTTCGCTTTGCGCGGGGGTGTCCCCGGCTTCGAGGCGTTGCGCGAGCAGTTCGGCCAGGAACTGCAGGCGCTCCAGGCGCCGGCCCACCATCATCAAACGCCAACCGTCATCCTGCGTCATGTCGTCCAAGGCGAAGCCCGCGAGACCCGCCAATGATAGGAGCAGCACATCGAGAGTCTCGCGCGGGTCGCGCTTGGCGAGGGCGGCGTCTTGAAATTCGCGCTGCATGACGCCGATGGCGCGCCAGTTCTCCGCCGACAAGCGGCTGCGTGCCTGCGCTGCGCACCAGCCGAGGCGCTGCAGATCGGCGCTCAGGCCCAATGGATTCACATCGTCGAACAGCGACGGCGCGACGAAGCGGCCGCAGGTCTCGAGGACCTGCGGCCACAGCAATGCATTGGGCCGCACCCTCAAGGTCGCGCGCAGCAGCCGCGCCTTGTCCTCGCAGCGCTCGCTATAACGGCCGAGCCAGAACAGGTTCTCCGCGAGGCGCGAGGGCAGGTCATCATGCCGCGACGCGGTGCGCGGCGCCGCGCCCGCGACATTGACTTCGTCGCTCGATCTTCGGTCGGGCGCCAGCACCCAGACATCCTTGCTGCCGCCGCCGCGCTGCATCGAGACGATGTCCGCGGTATCCGACGCAATACGGGCCAGCCCTCCCGGCATCACTCGATAGCCCGTGGCAGTCGCAATGGCGTACACGCGAATGCCGAGAGCGCGCGCGGAAAATCCGGGCGCCCCGCCGCTGCCGTTGCGCCATACGGGCGCCTGAGAGAAAGCCAGGCGCTCCTGCGCGACGTAGGCGTGCGGTTGCGCCCGCAGGCGCCGCGCCAGATCAGCGCGCGCTTGCGGCTCGAGATCGCGGCCGAACACCACGCCAAATTTCTGATTCGGATACGTCGGCTTGATCACCAAGCGTTCGAGATTCTCCAGCACGTAATCGAGCGCCAGGCGCTCGCCGCACCACCACGTGGCAACCGACGGCAGCCGCAATTTCTCGCCGAGCAGCCGCTCCGCGGCCGCCGGCATGAATCCCATCCACGCGGCGGACTCGAGTACGCCGCTGCCGAGACCATTGGCGAGCACCACGCGGCCGGCTCGCACCACGTCGATGAGGCCGGGCACGCCGAGCGCCGAGTCCGCGCGCAATTCCACCGGATCGCAGAAATCGTCATCCAGCCGGCGCAGAATGGCGTGCACTCGGCGCAGGCCCCCCAGCGTTTTCAAATAGACGGTATCGCCGCGCACCGTGAGGTCATGGCCTTCGACCAGCGGCAGTCCCAATTGACGTGCAAGATAGGCATGTTCGAAATAGGTCTCGTTGAACGATCCCGGGGTGAGCACAACCGCCAGCGGCGCTTCGTCCTCGGGCGCGTGGCGCAGCAGGTTTTCCCGCAACGCGACGAAAAAACCGCCGAGCGAACGCACGCCGAGGTCTCCCAGCAAATCCGGGAATACGCGCGACACGATTTGCCGGTTTTCCAAGGCATAACCAGGTCCCGACGGAGTTTGCGTCCGGTCGGCGAGCGCCCACCAGCGGCCGTCCGCGGAGCGCGAGATATCGACGGCGTGGACATGCAGCCAATTGCCGCCGGACGGCCTGATGCCGTGGCATGGCCAGAGAAAATTCGGGTGTCCGAACGGCAGGTCCGCCGGGACCGTGCCGTCCGCCAGCAAGTGCTGCGGGCCGTACACATCCGACAGCAAGGCGTCGAACAAGCGCGCCCGCTGTGCAACGCCGAGCTCGATCTCGCACCACTCGTCGGCCGTGATCAAGACCGGCAAAGGATCGAGCACCCAGGGGCGGTCGCGTCCCTGAGGATCGGCATAGACATTGTAGGTCACGCCGTTTTCGACGATGAGGCGGCGCGCCAATTCGACGCCGTGGCGCACGGCATCGGCACCTTCGTTCGCCAGGGCATCGATGAGCGGACGCCAGTGCGCGCGCACATCCCCTGAACTATCGAGCAGTTCGTCGTAGCGGCGCGTATCGCTCAAATAGTCTTCAAGGCGGGCGTCGGTCATCTCATGCGCAAATCGAGCGTGAAGGGAAATTCCGCGTCAATCTTCGGCGGCGCCGCGGCCATGCCACCGGGGGTGTGCCCCATGCGGAAAAAGCGCGCCAATCGCCGGCTTTCCGCCTCGAAGGAATTGACCGGAAATATTTCATGACTCAAGCCGCCGGGATGAGTGACGTGATATTGAAAGCCTCCTAGCGAGCGATGCATCCAGGTGTCGAATAGATCGAAAGTCAACGGCGCATGCACGTCGATGCTCGGATGCAGGGCCGAGGCGGGACGCCAGGCGCGGTAGCGCACCGCACCGACGAACTCCCCGACCCGCCCGGTCGGCTGCAGCGGCATTGCGCGGCCATTGCAAGTCACGAGAAAGCGCGCCGGCGCAAGGCCGGAAACCTTGACTTGCAGGCGCTCCACCGACGAATCCACATAGCGCACGGCGCCGCCGGCCGCACCCTCCTCCCCCATCACGTGCCACGGCTCGAGTGCCTGGCGCAGCTCGAGCTCCATGCCCCGCGTCGCGAAATCGCCGTACCTGGGAAAACGGAATTCGAAATGCGGCGCGAACCACTCCGTCTGGAACGCGAATCCCTGCTCGCGCATATCAGCGATGACATCGGCAAAGTCCTGTTCGATGAAGTGCGGCATCAGGAAGCGGTCGTGCAGCTCCGTCCCCCAGCGCACCAATGTGGCCGGCGCGTACGGGGTGCGCCAGAATCGCGCCACCATCGCCCGCAGCAGCAGCTGCTGGGTGAGACTCATGCGCGCATGCGGCGGCATCTCGAAGGCGCGCATCTCCAGCAATCCGAGCCGCCCCGTCGGCCCGTCGGGCGAATACATCTTATCGATGCAAAACTCGGTGCGGTGCGTGTTGCCCGTGACGTCGATCAGGATATTGCGCAATAGCCGGTCGACCAGCCACGGCGGCACGCTCGCGCCGGGTCTCGGGAATTGGCTGAAAGCGATTTCGAGCTCATACAGCGAGTCGTTGCGTGCCTCATCGACGCGCGGCGCCTGCGAGGTGGGACCGATGAACAATCCCGAGAAAAGATACGACAGCGACGGATGGTTGTGCCAATAGCCGAGCAGGCTGCGCAGCAGGTCGGGACGGCGCAGGAATGGCGAATCCGCGGCGCTCGCGCCGCCGAGCACGATGTGATTTCCGCCGCCGGTGCCGGTGTGCCGCCCGTCCAGCATGAATTTCTCGGTCGTCAGGCGCGACTCGCGTGCAGCCTCGTAGAGAAACGTCGTCAAATCCGCCAGCTCGCCCCAATCGGCGGAGGGTTGAATATTGACCTCAATGACCCCGGGATCGGGCGTCACGCGGAAGTTGCTGATGCGCGGATCATTGGGCGGTTCATAGCCTTCGAGAATGACGGGCTGCGCGAGCGCTTCGGCTGCGGCCTCGACTGCCGCCACCAATTCCACGTAGTGTTCCAACTCGCGCGTGGGCGGCATGAAAATATACAGCACGCCGTTGCGCGGTTCGGCACACATCGACGTGCGCGTGATGCCGGCGGCGGACTCCTGCGGCAGCGGCACCGGCGCGGTAGCCGGTGGTGCAGCGTCGACCGTCCGCGCAGCGTCGATCGTCCGCGCAGAGTCGACCGTCCGCGCAGAGTCGACCGCCGCGGCATCGCGGTCGTGAAACTGGCGGCGGATTTCCGCATGCGGGCGCAGCGCGGAGAAACTCCGCGACGGGTCCGGCGCATGAATGAACGGAAAATCGGCCGCGGCAGTCCAAGGCTGCGAGTCGAGCGGCAGCCGGTAGCCGATCGGCGAGTCGCCGGGAACCAGGTAGCAACGCTCGCTGCGCAAGTACCATGAGCCGGTTTGCCACCGATCTCCGGCCGCGGAGCGTGCAACGGGAAGCACATGGCCGACGCTCTGTTCCAAGCCTCGTTCGAAGACTTTGGCCAGGCGCGCACGCTCCATCGGATCCTGCAGCCGCGAATCGAAGGGATCGACGTTTGCCGGCAAACGGCGCTCGCGCCACAGGTGGTAGAAGACATCTTCGTAGGCCGGAAATACCTGCTTCGGATCGAGTCCCAATTCCTCGGCGACGCGCATGAGAAAGCGCCGTGCCGTGTCCTCCGTCAGCGGATGAGCGACCTGCTCATCCGCGGTCAACCGGGGGTTGCTCCACAAGGGCTCGCCGTCCTTGCGCCAATAGCAATTCAACGACCAGCGCGGCAGTTGTTCGCCCGGATACCACTTGCCCTGCCCAAAATGCGCCAGCCCCAGGGGCGCGTACTTTTCCTTGAGCCGGTGATACAGGGTGGCGGCCAGGCGCCGCTTGTTCGGACCCAGGGCGGCGGTGTTCCATTCAGCGCCGTCCCGGTCATCGATCGACACGAACGTGGGCTCCCCGCCCATGGTGAGGCGCACATCCTGAGTGCCGAGGTCCGCATCGACCGTGCGTCCCAATGATTCGATCGCCGACCACTCCGCATCGCTGTAGGGCTTGGTGACGCGCGGCGCCTCCCAGACTCGCCGCACGCTCATGTGATGCTCGAACGAGGTCTCGCACTCGTCGACCGCTCCGCTGACGGGTGCGGCTGCGGACGGTTCCGGCGTGCAAGCGAGCGGAATATGACCCTCGCCGGCGAGCAACCCGGAGGTCGGATCGAGCCCGATCCAGCCCGCGCCGGGCAGGTACACCTCGCACCAGGCATGCAGGTCGGTGAAATCCGTCTTCGCGCCGACAGGTCCATCGAGCGCCTTCACGTCGGGCACCAGCTGGATCAGGTAGCCGGAAACGAAACGCGCCGCGAGCCCGACGTGGCGCATCAACTGCACCAACAGCGCAGCGGAATCCCGGCACGAGCCGGCGCGCTTCGCCAATGTCTCCTCCGGCAATTGCACGCCGGCTTCGAGGCGGATCACATACTGGATGTCTTGGGCGAGGCGCTGATTGATGCCGACCAGAAAATCCATGGTGCGGCAGCGTTCGCGAGAGATGCCGGCCAAATAGCTCTCGAACGACACGGTTGCCGGCGCCTTGACCAAGTACGGCACCAATTCGCGGCGCTCGTTCGAATCGTACTTGAAAGGAAATTGCTCCGCATAAGGCGCGAGGAAGAAATCGAACGGGTTCAGCACCGCCATCTCGGCGACCAGATCAACTTCGATTCGCAGCTCGCGCGTCTCGTTGGGAAACACCAATCGCGCCAGGTAGTTCGCCTGAGGGTCCTGCTGCCAATTGATGAAATGCTCCGCCGGGCTCACTTTGAGCGAATAGCTCAAGATGCGCGTGCGGCAGTGTGGCGCTGGACGCAGCCGCACCACCTGCGGACTCAAAGCCACCGATCGGTCATATCGATAGTGCGTGACGTGATTTAGGGCAACATGGATCGACAACGGCCTCTCCGTCGCGCACCATGACAGTGCATGACATAATCACGGCAGGCGGCCGTGGCGTCTCGAATTGTATAACGCGCGCGCCCGCGCCTGCCGGACTTCGACAAGGCGCCTGTCTCTATCGCCGGCTGATGACCACTCGGTCCGGAAAGCGCGCCACTTCGCGCATCGGCAGTTCAAGGTCGGACAGCCGTTGCCGGCTGCGCGGCGGCAAGACCGCGATTCCTTGTGCGAGCGGCAGCCACACCTCGGTAAATTGCTGCAGCGTCGCGATGCCGCGCTGCGAATCGAGTGTCAAACCCAAATCGAACTCATCGCGGTAGTCGACCAAGACCACCGGCCGCTGCAAATAAAAGACGAGCGATTGCTGATAAGCCTGCACCGCAAATACCGGAACGTTCGGCGGGATGTCCGCGCCCGACGCGGCGCCCGCGGGCTCGGCCGGTGCGGCCGCGTGCCGCACTGCCAGCGCGATATCCTTGGCGCTGTACAGCGACTGCGCGGCATTGGCTGCCACCAGGATGCTCGCCGATCCCAAAAACCAGGCGCCGCTCAGCGCAGCAAGCGCAGCGAGCGGCCGGCCTCGCAGCGCAAAGCGGACAGCGATCAGCGCGCCCAGTGCCAGCAATGCGGACATGCACAAGAGCATCGGGCGTATCAAGCGCAGCAATTGCACCGCCTCGGGGGAACTCCACGCACCGCTCGCATAGGCGAGCACTCCCGCGCCGGACGCCAGAGACAGGAATGCCCCGGCCAGCAACACCCCGCGGCTGTCGCCTTCGGGCCGCCCGGCACAGAGGAGGGCGAGCGCGGGAATGGCCGGCAGAATGTATGGAATCAGCTTGGAATCGGAACAAGAGAAAAAAACCAGCACGAAGACGCACCAGATCCAGAGCACGCGGGCCGCATCGAATTGGCCGCGCTGTACGCGGCTGCGGGGCACGACGATCAAAGCGCGTATTGCCTGGGGCAGCCACGGCACGATTCCCACCACGAGCACCGGCGCGAAGAACCACCAAGGCTCGGTGCGATGCTCAATCGCCGTGACGAAACGCAGGAAGTGCTCGCGGACGAAGAAGAACTCCAGAAACTGCGCGTTCGCGCGCGCGGCCAGCACGAACCAGGGGGCGGCGATCACCATGAACAGCGGCAGCCCCCAGCGAATATTCAATCGGCGCAGCAGCATCCAATCGCGCTGCCACAACAGGTACACGCCCAAAGTGGCGCCCGGAATCACCACTCCGATCAATCCCTTGGTGAGCACTGCCAGCGCCATCGCGGCCCAGCAGCCCAACATCCATGACTGCCAACCGCCGCCGGTGTCGCGCCGCGCCTGCGCCGCCAGAAAGCAGCCCAACGCCGCCAGCAGCCAAAAACTCAATAACATGTCGAGGGTAAGCTGGTGACCCAGCAACACGAACAAGGCCGATGCCGAGGTGAACAGCACCGCTCGCAGCCCCGCATCGAAACCCCAGAGATCGCGGCCCAGGAAGAACACCGCCAATAGCGCGAGATATCCAGCAAGCCCGGTGCAGAGCCGCGCCGGGAATTCGGTCTGCCCGAAGGCGCGGAACGCCAACGCCGTCAGCCAATACTGCAGCGGCGGCTTTTCCAGGTACACGAGCGCGTTGAGATGCGGAATCACCCAATCGCCGCCGTTCAACATCTCCCGCGGGATCTCCGCATAGCGACCTTCATCGGGATCGAACAGCGGCCGCTGCGCCAACAGGGCGAACCACAATAAGGTGCAAAGAATCGCCGCTGCGCCGAGCAGCCACGACCTGCGGAACATGATCATCAGGTCACCGATAAATTAAACCTAAACGCAAACACGCGTTGCTACTATACCGGGGCGTGACAGCTCAAACACAAACCTCCTGGCTGCGCTCCGCGGGTTTCGGCCTGGCCGTCCTCTCGTTCATCAATTTGTTCAGCTACCTGGATCGATACGTCGTATCCGCGCTGGTCGAAAGCCTGAAACACTCGGAACTCGGGCTCTCGGACGCCAATCTGGGATCTCTCATGTCCGGTTTCCTCGTGGTGTACACGCTCACCGCTCCGGTGTTCGGCGCCTTGGGAGACCGGCGTTCGCGGCCTCGATTGATCGCCTTTGGCGTCGCCTGCTGGAGTTTCGCCACCGCCTTGTCGGGGTTCGCGGGCAGTTACCTCGCCCTGCTTGCGGCGCGCGCTTCCGTGGGCGTGGGAGAGGCCGCATACGTCACGATCGCACCGAGCCTGCTGTCGGATTATTATCCCGCGCGCCAACGCGCCCGCGTGATGGCGATTTTCTTCTGCGCGATACCCGTGGGCTCGGCTTTGGGCTTCATCGTAGGCGGACTCGTCGACAAGCATTACGGGTGGCGCGCGGCGTTCTTCGTGGCCGGCGTGCCCGGATTGCTGCTGGCGGCGCTGTGTCTCTTGCTGCGCGACCCGCCGCGCGGCGTGCAGGACGCCGACGGCGCGTCGGCGGAGAGTCATTCGCAAGACCCGGTGGCGGTCGTTCGCAAGGACACGTGGGCGACCTACCGCCGGCTGATGCGAAACCGGCCCTATGTTTTGACCGTCCTGGGATACGCCGCCTATACCTTTGCCGTAGGCGGGCTCGCATTTTGGATGCCGGCGTTTCTCGAGCGCGTCCGCGGCGTTCCGCACGCTGACGCTGCCATCGACTTCGGTAAGATCGTGGTCATCACCGGTTTCGTGGGCACTTTCATCGGCGGCTGGCTGGGCGATTACTGCGTGAAATATTCACGGCAAGCCTATATGTGGCTATGTGCGCTCTCGACCGTCGCGGCGGCACCCTGCGTGTGGATGGCGCTCACCACGCCGTCGCCAACTCTTTGCCTGGTGTGGATGGTGGCGGCGCAGCTCTTGCTGTTCTTGTCGACCGGTCCGATCAATGCGGCCATCGTCAATCTCGTCGTTGCCACGGAACGGGCGACGGCGATCGCGCTCAGTGTATTTGCCATCCACCTGCTCGGCGACTTGCTCTCACCCTTTCTCATCGGCGCACTGTCGGATGCGTCGTCCCTCGCGCAGGCCGTGAAAATAGTGCCGGTTGCCGTGCTGATCGGCGCCTGTGTGTGGATCTGGGCGGCCCTGGCGCAGTCGCGGCTGCCGGCGAACACCGCGGGCGCTACGCAAACAAGCCCAGGTTAGCGGCCGGGGTAAATCCCGGAAACACGCCTGACGCGTAGGCCGGTCCGCGCCAAAACCTCACGACCTCGGCCAGACTCTGCCGGTAGTCGTTGACGACGGCCAGATCCACGCCCTCCTCCAGCTGCTCGGATTTCAAACCCGGCCAGCGGCCGTAAATCCGGCCTCCCGCCACCTTGCCGCCGAGCACCATCATGACGCTGCCTCGTCCATGGTCGGTGCCATTGCTGCGATTGGAGCGCAGCCTGCGCCCGAATTCGGTGATCACGACCACGATCAACTGATTTTGATAACGCACCATGTCGTTATAGAAGGCGCCGAGACCCTGCGACAGCCGCTCCACCTGATTGCGAAATCGGCCCGGCTGGTACTCATGCGTATCCCACCCTCCAAGATCCACGGTGGCGGCACGCAGGCCGAGATCCATCTTGATGAGCTGCGCCAGCGTTTTGAGCGGCCTTCCCAATTCGTAGGCCGCGTCGTAATTCACCCCCGGCTGCGGCGCGTAGGCGATGTACTTGCCGTGCGCGTCGCGCGCGAGCCGCGCATCGATCGCCGTCATCGCCTCCAAGGTGACGCGGCCGGCCGCACGTGCTTCAGCCGCGGCGCCTAGACCGGACTCGGCGCCTAGACCGGCCGCAGCGCGCGCATCGGTCACGCGCGTTCGTGCCGCATCGGCCGATGTTCCGTACAACCCCTCGAGGACCTTGCCCGTCTGTGCGCCGCCGGGCGGACCTACGCCGTTGGCGAGATCGGCCACCGAAATCGCGCCGGCATCTTGAGTCCACACGCCGCTGGGCGCGTTCGAGGTGGAGACACCGCGCACCGACCCCAAGGACGCCAGGGTTGCCATCGCCCGAGCCAGCCAACCGGATGGCGTCCGATTCAGGGACGTGCCGTCGGCGACGCCATGCTCGATCATATCGGTGGCGACGAAATGACTGCGCGTCGTATCGGTGAGCCCCGCGGCATGGATAAAGGCGAGATGCTTGGCGTCCGCCAGTTCCGCGAGCGACTTTGCGGCGGCGTGCAAGCGAAACTCCAACGCCGGATCCTGCAGGTGCGCGATCAAGTGCCCCGCCTCATCGCCGTCGGCGAGAACCCGCAAATCGGAATTGCGCGCTGCGATGAAGTCCGCATCGCCCGCCGGCGACAGCAAATTCAGGCCGTCGCAGCCGCCCCGCAAATGCAGCACCACCAGAATTCGTTCCTCCTGCGACTCCGCGCCGAACAAGAGCCGCCCCAACCCCGGTAGGGGCGCGAGTCCGGAAGCCGCGGCCAGTGCGGTGGCTTGTAGCAGAGAGCGGCGTGAGAGAGCCATGCATCACCTCAGCTGATTTGAAACTCGGGTGCCATTGCGCAATAGGCTGCCAAGCGCGCCCAGCGGTGGCTTGCATCGGCAGCGCCGTTCACACTCAGCGGTTGCTCGGCAGGCCATCCGCTGCCCGCGACGATCGCGGCTCGCACCGCTGAAGGCGCATACCCCAGCAAGCGTGTCAGCAAGCCCAAGGTCGCGGTCTGGGTCGTCGGCGACGTCAAGCCCACCGCAGCCGGGCTCGCGAGCGCGCCGGTGCCCCAGCTGTTCTCCGCCAGACCGAGCAGCATCGACCAACGGTGACGCATGGCCTGCGAGGTGAGAAAAGGCGCGGAGGTATCCGGCAATCCGGTCGGGGTCGGCCAGCCGAAAAGATTCTGACCGGCGGCGGCGATCTCACCGCCGAGCTGCTCGCTGTACGTCAAATCGATTTCCAAGGCTCGCGCGAACGCCGCCGCCAGCGCCAGCGGCCTGCGCGTTTTCATGCCGCTCGCCGCCATGAATTCGCGCGACAGCAGCAGTGTGCGCAGCACACGCGCGATCTGATCATGAGATTCCGTGTGGGCGAGCCAGACCTCCGCCAGTTTCCCCCGAACTTGCGCGGAGGCGTTCTCGCCCAGCAAGCGGCGGCATAATTTGTCGCACAGAAAGCGCGCGGTCGCCGGGTGCGCGGCCACCAGGTCGAGCACTTGGCGGCCATCCGCCAGCGCCGGCGCGAAAGCGTCGAACTCCGTTGCCAGCACCCGCTTCTGATACCCGTCGTGCCAATTCTCCACATACACGAACTGTCCGGTCTGCGGCAGCTTGCGGTGCGCGTCGATGGTCCCGCCGTCCTCGATGGTCCACCCCGTGAATGCGCGCGCCGCCTCGTAGACATCTTGATCGATGTATCCGTCCGGCTTGCCTTTCAAGGCGCCGGGAACGTCGCGCCAGCGATCGTAGCGGTCGTTGAGGTATGCGCCGCGGCCCATGGTGTGCAATTCGAACAGCTCGCGCGCGTAATTTTCGTTCGCTGCACCGGCCCGCGACGAGCGATTCGACAGATAGTATTGCATCGCCGTACTGGTCGCCGCCGCCTCCAGCATTTCGCGAAAATTGCCGAAGCAGTGGCGCCTGATCACATCGCGGTCGTAGGCCGGCAGGGCGACGCCGACGGCCTCGCTGCCGAGCGCATCGACGTTGAAGTGATCGTGCCAGAATTCACACATGACTTCGCGCAACTGCCAGCGGCTGTGCACGGCGCGCAGCACCGTGGCGGCAACCACTTCATCGCGCGGGCGCCGGCGCTCCGCTGCATGCATGACGTTTTTGTGATCCACCAGGTGCCACAAAGTCGATATCGGCGCATCGAGACTCGCGAGCGGACGCGACTCCTCGGTGGCCGCCCAGCCATCGCCGGCCGGATACTTGATGTGCAGCCGGGCGGAACGCAGACGTTCATCGGCGATGGGATCGAGACCCGGCCGCGGCGCGAGTTGGTTTTCGACCCAGGCGGGATAGCCGCTGCTCTTGAGTTCCTGCAGTGAGCCCGGGCTCGCGCCAAATGCCGCACGCCCGAGAACGGAGTAGGCGAATGCGGTGTCGACATGCACTTTAGTGACCTCGGCAGTCTCGCTGCACCAATATCAACCCAACGCACGACGGGCACGTTGGTGACATTAGGAATCTGTCATCTTGGGGGCGCGCCTGTAGCGCGATCGGGCTATGAACGCGCCGCGCGAATGTCGGCGAACTGCGCCGCCAAATCCGCGCGCCCCGCCAGGTCTTCGATATCTGCCGACACCTTGCGCCGCCAATTCGGATATTCCCGGTCCGTGCCGGGCACGTTCACAGGCTGTGTCTCCCCCAGCAGATCCTCGATCTGCAGCGCAACCAGCGCGGTTGCCGAGCGCGCCAGGTACAGATGCAGGGCATGGGCGAGTTCGGCGGTGAAGGGCTCGGCCGGCGTTGCCGGCTGCGCGGGATTGAGACCCTGCTCCTTAAGCGCCGCCAACAACAATTCCCGGTCCTGCTCGCGCTCTCGAATGACCTCGCCTTCGACCGCTACGCTCGGGTATAGATTCAAACCGCGGCGCAGCTCGATGTCGCGCCCCTCCCAATAGCTGCGCAGGGTGGGCATGTCATGCGTGGTGACCGTGGCCAGCGCGTGGCGCACATACTCGTCGGGACGGCGAAATCGGCCCTCCAGCCGTTCGAATAGCAGAACCTTGTAGTGATAGAGCCCGTAATCGGGCATCGCCCGGCGCATCTCGTCCGGAACCACGCCAAGGTCCTCGCCGACCACCAGGCAGGAGCTGCGCGCGCTTTCCAGCGCCAGCACCGTGAGCAGCAGCGGCAAGGGATAGTGAACGTAGGCACCCTCGGTGGGCGAGGAGCCGCACGCGACCCACCACAACCGGAACAGCGACATCACGTGATCCAGGCGCAGTGCGCCGTAGTAGCGCATGTTGTTGCGGATCAGGCGTACGAAGCCCTGCAGCCGCTCCGCCTGCATCACCGACGGATCCTGCGGCGGTATGCCCCAGCCCTGTCCCCTGAGGGCCAAGGGATCCGGCGGCGCACCGATTTCAGCGCCCAGACAGTAACTGTCTCGATCCACCCAGGTCTCGGAACCGGCGGGGTTCGCACCCACCGCATAGTCGCCGTACAGCCCGATGGGCATGCCGAGTTCGCGTGCCAGCGTCTGCGCACCGCACAGCTGCTCATGCGCCAGCCATTGCAGGTACGCATAGAATTCGACTTCTTCGGGATGCTCCGCCGCAAATCGCGCCGCCGCGCGGCCCTGCACATCGCGATACTCCTCGGGCCAGGACAGCCACCCAGAGGCGGCACCCAGGGTCGCGCGAAAATAGCGATCGAGCGCGTCGAAGCGGGCATGCCTCTGCAGGAGATCGCCCCCCGCGGCAACGAATTCGCGAAACTGCCGCGCCCGGGCGGTCCCTGCCGACAGATGGCGATCGCAAAAATCGCCGTACAGCAGCGCGAGGACCTCGAATTTGAGGTCCGCCACGCCGCCGTAATCGACCAACTCAGCGCCGCGCACGGCGCGCAGCCGCTGCGTGAACGACGCGTCGGCCAACCGTTCGCGCGCCGCCGCACATTCCTGAAACTCAGGCACCGCGGGCACCGCGATGTACAGAACGTTGAGAAAGTGGCGGCTCGATGCGCTGTACGGGCTCGATCTGTCGGGATCCGCCGGGGCCAGCGCATGCAGGGGATTCAAACCGATGAACCCGGCGCCATGCGGCGCCACCCACCGGATCAAGGATCGAAGATCGTTGAAATCCCCGATGCCCCAGTTGCCGCGCGAGCGCAGCGTGTACAGCTGCACGGCGATGCCCCACAACCGGCCGCCCGCACTGACCGGTCCGGGCTCGAAGCAGCGCGGCGGAGAAACGATCAGCAGGCAGTGATCCGGGCTGGCCGCAGCGCCGGCGGCTGCGCTCACGGCGATTTTCGCCTCTAATTCGTGATAGCCCACCGGCAGATCGAGCGGCAATTCAAGGCGCCGGCGAGTGATCCAAGATCCCTCGACATCGCCCCTCCAGACTTCCGGGCAATCGGCGCTCGAGATCATCCCCGAGCGGCGCGTACCATCCTGCAGGTGCACCGACCACATCAACGTGGAGCCGAATTCACGCGCCGTGACATTGACCTCGACGCCGATGCGCGAGCCGCGCGCGGCGGCGACCGCCGGCAGAAACCTGCGCCAACGCGCCACCTCGAGCCGGCTCAGCTCGCGCGCGAGCGCGGCAGGCTCCTCCACGTTGCACCCCATCGCGCGCAGCAGATTCTTCTTCGTCTCGAGGCCGAAATGCTTCAGCTCGCCGCGATAATCATGGTAGGCGTCGCCGATCCCGCGCAGGCGTGCCAGTCTCTCGATCAGCGTCGTGTCCACGATGTCAGCACTCCAACAGAGCGGCGCTGCTGGCCTCCAGCCGGTACTCGCGCACAGCGCCGAGGCTGGCCGCTTCCAGCGCGTCGAGCGCCGTGTCGAATTGACGGATCCACGGCGCGTCGTCCGGCGCCGCCGGTAGGAAAAAATTCTGCGGCGCGGCGCCGGCGTTCAACAGCAACAACAGACGCCCGGCGTTGTCGCTGCGCTTGCCGAACCAGATGCCCAATGTGCGCAGGTTTTCATCGTGCCACTCACCTTGCTTCATCTCGGTCCCGTGCACGTTTAACCACGTCACATCCTTGACGCCGGCACGCGAGGCCGCGCCCTTGAGGAAGGTCTCGCGCCGGAATTCGATGTGCCGGCGGCGCAGCTGCGCCAGCAACTGCACGAATCGCAGCAGGTCGAGGTTGACATTGCGCAAATGCCAGTCGACCCAGGAAATCTCGTTGTCCTGGCAGTAGGCGTTGCTGTTGCCGCGCTGCGTGCGCGCGAACTCATCGCCGCCCTGCAGCATCGGAACGCCCTGCGAGAAAAACAGCGTGGCCAGGAAATTGCGCATCTGGCGCTTGCGAAGGGCATTCACGGCCGGATCGTCCGTCGGCCCCTCGACTCCGCAATTCCAGCTCAAATTGTCCTTGTGGCCGTCGTTGTTGTTCTCCAGATTCGCTTCGTTGTGCCGGTCGTTATAGGAGACCATATCGTTGAGCGTGAAGCCGTCATGCGACGTCGGAAAATTGACGCCGGCGGTCGGCTTGCGGCCGTTGTGCCGGAATAAATCGCTCGAACCTGCGAATCGCTCGGCGAACTCGCCGATCTTGCCGGCGTCGCGCCGCCAAAACGAACGTATTGCGTCCCGGTAGCGGTCGTTCCATTCCGACCAACCCTGCGGAAATCGCCCCAGCTGGTATCCGCCCCACCCCACATCCCAGGGTTCGGCGATCAGCTTGACGAACGCGAGAGCGGGTTCGGAGCGCAGCGACTTGAAGAGACTGCTGCGCTCGTTGAAAGCGGTGCCCTCGCGCCCCAGCACGGTCGCGAGATCGAATCGAAATCCATCGACGTGCATTTCTTCGACCCAGTACTTGAGGCAGTCGATGATCAGCGTGCGTACCTGCGGGTGCTCGCAGCAGACGGTGTTGCCGCAGCCGGTGAGGTTCTCGTAGAGGCGCCAGTCCTCCGGCATGAGCCGGTAGTAGACCGCATTGTCGATGCCCCGCAGCGACAGCAACGGCCCGGACTCGTTGCCCTCGGCGGTGTGGTTGAATACAACGTCGAGAATCACTTCAATTCCCGCCGCATGCAGCGCCTTCACCATGGTCTTGAACTCGGCGACGGCATCGTGCACGGCGTATTCGTTCGCCGGCGCGAACCAGGCCACCGGATTGTAGCCCCAGTAGTTGACCAGGCCGCGCTCGCGCAGGAATGGCTCGCTGACGAAGGACTGGCACGGCATTAGTTCCACCGCCGTCACCCCGATGGATTTCAAGTGCTCGATCACCGCGGCCACCGTGAGTCCCAGGTATTTTCCGCGCCACTCCGCCGGCACCGCCGGATGCAGCCGCGTGAAGCCCTTCACGTGCAGCTCATAGATGAGCGTGTCGCGCCACGGTATGGCGGGCGGCCGATCTCCGCCCCAATAAAAACTGCCGTCGATGACTCGCGAGCGCAGCGGCGAGCCGAACGACACCTGGCGCGCATAGGGATCGATAAGGCCGACGCTGGCATCGAAGCGGTGACCGTTCTCCGGCTCATTCGGGCCGTGCACGTAGTACGCATAGTGAGTCCCCGGGCCCGCGTGCAGCGGCGCGACCAAACCGTGCCAGATGTCGCCCGTGCGCGCCGGCAAGTCGGCACGCCCCACTTCGGCGCCGCTGTCGGCATCGAACAGACAAATCTCCACGCGGGTCGCATTGCTCGAGAACAGCGCAAAATTGACACCGCGCTCCGTTCTCGTGGCGCCGAGCGGCCGCGGCAATCCCGCCTGGATGAGCTTCACTTTAGGACGGCTCCTACTCAGGTCCGATGAAAAACATCGCCCCGAGCGGCGGCAGATCCAGCCGCAGGGAACACGGATAGCCTTGCACACCTTCATGGGATGCGCTCGCCTCCGCCTGCCGGTTGTAGCTCGAGCCGCCGAACCTCGCTGCGTCCGAGTCGAAGAGCTTGCGGTAATTCCCCGGGTCGGCGACTCCGACGCGGTAGCCGTCGCGCGGCACCGGGGTCGCGTTGAAGACGCACGTGATCGGGGCGCCGGCGTTCGCATCGAGGCCAAGACGCGCGAACGCCCAGACGCTTTCATCGGCGTTGTGCAGATCCACCCAGCGGAAACCGTGGCGATCGCAGTCGCCGCCGTAGAACTGCGCGGTCGCGCGATACAGGTGATTGAGGTCGCGCACGCAGTCGCGCAGCGCCGAGTGCTCCGCGACTCCCAATTGCCACCACTCCAGCTGGCTCTCGTCGCGCCATTCCGGCCACTGCCCGAACTCCGAGCCCATGAACAGCAGCTTCTTGCCGGGATGGGCGCACATGTAGCTCAAGAACAGCCGGAAATTCGCGCGCTTCTGCCAATCGTCGCCGGGCATCTTGGCGAGCAGCGAGCGCTTGCCGTGCACCACCTCGTCGTGCGAGATCGGCAAGATGAAATTCTCCGACCAGGCATACACGAACGAGAAGGTGATCAGCTGATGATCGAAGCGCCGATAGATCGGATTCAGAGCGGCGTACCGCAACGTGTCGTTCATCCAGCCCATGTTCCACTTGAAATTGAATCCCAGTCCGCCATGTTCGGGCGGCAGCGTCACGCCGGCGAATGAGGTGGACTCCTCGGCGATGGTCAAAAAGCCGGGAAACGCGTGGTGCACGGCGTTGTTCATCTGGCGCAGAAAATCCACGGCCTCCAGATTCACGCGCCCGCCGTCGCGGTTCGGCAGCCATTCGCCGGGCCGGCGGCTATAGTCCAGGTACAGCATCGAGGCCACGGCGTCGACGCGCAAACCGTCCACATGATAGCGATCCGCCCAGAACAGTGCGTTGGCGACCAGAAAATTACGCACCTCGTGCCGTCCGTAATTGAAGATCTTGGTGCCCCATTCCGTGTGCTCGCCAAGCCGCGGATCCGAATGCTCGTACAGCGCGGTGCCGTCGAAGGACGCGAGGCCATGATCGTCGCTCGGAAAATGCGCCGGCACCCAGTCGAGAATCACGCCGATTCCCGCCTGGTGGCAGCGGTCGACGAAGACCATGAAGTCCTGGGGTGATCCGTAGCGCGCCGTCGCCGCGTAGTAACCGACCACTTGATAACCCCAAGAGGCGTCGAGCGGATGCTCCGCGACGCCCATCAATTCGAGGTGTGTGTAGCCCATCTCCACCACGTACGGAATCAATTGATCCACCGCTTCGAGCCAGCTCATGAACGGCGGAAGCCGTTGATCCCACGGACGGCGCCAGGAGCCCAAATGCACTTCATAGGCATTGAAGGGCCGGCGCAGCGGGTCTGCGCCTCCACGCTGCGCCAGCCACTGCGAGTCAGCCCAAGCATGGCCGTCGAGCGAGGCCACCACGGAGCAGTTCTCCGGACGCAGCTGCATCGCGAAGCCGTAAGGGTCCGCCTTGACGAACAGACGGCCCGTCGCGGTCGCGGATTTCGTACTTGTAGATTGTGCCCAATCCAAGGCCGGGAATCGCCAATTCCCAAATGCCCGACGCGGCGCGGCCGTGCATCACATGGGTGCGGCCGTCCCAGTGGTTGAAAGCCCCCACTACGCTGACGCGCTCGGCGTTCGGAGCCCACACGGCGAAGCGCGTGCCCGCCTCTTGGGATGCGCTGTAGGGATGCGCCCCGAGCTTCTCGTAGATGCGCTCGTGCTTGCCCTCGCCGAACAAGTAGAGATCGAAGTCGGTGAGCCCTGATTCCGTCAAATGGACTGCGCCTTCAGATCACGGGCTTCACGGCCCATATGCGGTCCGCGTACTCGCGAATACTCCGGTCGCTGGAAAAATAGCCCATATTGAGGCAATTGATGATGGCCTTGTGACTCCAGTCGTCTTCCCGGACGAACAAGGCGTCCACGTGATCCTGGGCGCGCGCATACGCCGCAAAATCCGCCAGCACCAGGAAGGGCTCGCCGTCGCTCAGCAGCCGGTTGACCACCGGCTTGGCGTCGTCCGGGCGCCCCGGCGAGAAAAATCCCGATTCGATGAGATCCAAAGTGCCCTTGAGATCGGGATTGGCGTCGAGCTCGCGCCGCGGCTGGTAACCGGCCGCGCGCCGCGCGACGACCTCCTGCGCCGTGAGGCCGAAAATGAACACGTTTTCCGCTCCCACATGATCGCGAATCTCGATATTGGCTCCGTCCAACGTGCCGATGGTCAGCGCCCCGTTCAGCGCCAGCTTCATGTTGCCGGTTCCCGAAGCCTCCATGCCTGCGGTGGAGATCTGCTGCGACAGATCCGCCGCGGGCATGATTTTTTGCGCCAGAGACACATCGTAGTCCGGCAGGAACGCCACGCGCAGCTTGTCGCGCACGGCCGGGTCGGCATCGATGGTGCGCGCCACGTTGTTGATGAGCTTGATGATGGCCTTCGCCATCGCATAGCCCGGCGCCGCCTTGCCGGCAAAGATCACGTTGCGCGGCACGATGTCGGCGCGCGGATTGTCGCGGATGCGCCGGTAGCGCGTCACCACATACAAGAGGTTCGAGAGCTGGCGCTTGTACTCGTGAATCCTCTTCACCTGCACGTCGAACAGCGAGTTGACGCTGAGCTCGACGCCGGTGCGCCGCATGACCTCGTCGGCGAGCCGCTGCTTGTTGGTGCGCTTGATGCCGCGAAACTGGCGGCGAAATTCCGCATCGTCGGCGGCGCCGATCAATCGGCCGATCTCTTCGAGATCGTTTTCCCAGGCCGAGCCCAGGCGCTCGGTGAGCAGCGCCGAGAGGCCGGGATTCGATTGCTTCAGCCAGCGGCGCACGGCGATGCCGTTGGTCACATTGATGAATCGATCCGGATACAGATCGGCAAATCCGCAGAACACCTGCTTGCGCATGAGATCGGAATGCAATTGCGCGACCCCGTTGACCCGATGACTGCCGATGACCGCGAGATGCGCCATTCGCACCCGGCGATCGCCGCCATCGTCGATGATCGACAGGCGGCGGCGGCGCTGGTCATCGCCGGGGTAGCGCGCCTCGACCGATTGCAGAAAATCGCGATTGATCAAATAAATGATCTGCAGATGCCGCGGCAGCAGCCGCTCGAACATCGCCACCGGCCAGGTCTCGAGCGCCTCCGGCAGCAAGGTGTGGTTGGTGTAAGCGAAAATACGCGGGTCGTGATCTCCCAGCTTTCGGCCCACGACAAGCCGTGCTCGTCGATCAGCAGGCGCATCAGTTCCGGAATCGCCACCGCCGGGTGCGTGTCGTTCAACTGGATCGCGATCGAGTCGGGCATGGAGGCGAGCTGCGGCCCTCGCTCAGATGCGTCGCCAGGATGTCCTGCAGGCTGGCGCTGACGAAGAAATACTGCTGCTTGAGCCGCAGCTCCTTGCCCTGCGGCGTCGAATCGTCCGGATACAGCACGCGCGACAGGTTTTTCGCCTCGACCTGCTCGCGCACGGCGGCGGCATAGTCGCCGGCATTGAATGCGTCGATGTGAAACGGCGTGATCGCGCGGCCGGACCAGAGCCGCAGATGATTGACGGTGGGGCCGCGGTTTCCCGGGATCAACTGATCGAATCCGATGGCGTAGATGTCGCTGGTGCCGACCCAGCGCTGCATATCGCTGCGGCGCGGCCGACTCCGTCGGCCTCGATCCGTCCGCCGAATCGCACGGTGAAGCGCACATTGCCGCGCGGCGTTTCCCAGACATTGCGCAGGCGCAGCCAGCTGCTCGCCACCTCGCGCTGCCCGCCGTCGGCGCCGATGACCTGCGTGAAAATGCCGTAGTCGTAGCGAATGCCGTAGCCCACCGCCGGGTATTGCAGCGTGGCCAGAGAATCCAGGAAGCAAGCCGCCAGCCGGCCCAAGCCGCCGTTGCCCAGGCCGGGATCGACCTCCTGCGCGGCGATGTCGTCGAGATCATGGCCCATGTCGCGCAAAGCCGCCCGCGCTTCCTGCAGCAGGCCGCCTTCCAGGCTGGACAAGGCGTTCAACAAGGAGCGGCCCGGAAGATATTCGACCGAGAAATAGCACACGCGCTTCACATGGGCATTCGCCACGCGGCGCTGCGTGGCCAGCCAGCGCAAAGTCAGCTCCTCGCGCACCGCGAGCGACAATGCGTCGTAAATATCCCGCGCGCCGGCCGAATCCGGATTCTTGCCGAGCGTCCGGGTGAGGCGGTCCAGCAGGGCCGCGTGCAGCGTGCCGGGCTGCAGAGCGACGTTGCCGGCGGGTCGCAAACTGGGTATCAATCGAGTTCATGTTACGGGTTATTATAGGGTCGAACTTCAAGCGACGGCGGGCGAACCTCACAATGCGTGATTTAAATTGACTTCATCTCCCTTGGCCGTCGGCATCGACGTCGGCGGTTCATCCATCAAGTGCGCGCTGATCGACTTGGACACGGGCGCGTTCGCCAGCGAGCGATTCAGCACGCCGACCCCGGCGCAGGGCTCGACCGAGACCCTGCTGGCAGCGCTTGCAGACCGTGGTGTCGAACGTGCCGGGCGATCACGCCGTGGGCCTGGCATTTCCCAGCGTGATACGCGACGGCATCGTGCGCACGGCGGCGAATCTCAACAAGGCATGGATCGGCAAGCCCCTGGCGGCGCTGGCCGGCGAGCATTTGCGGCGTCCCGTGATCGCCATCAACGATGCCGATGCCGCGGGCCTCGCCGAATTGCGCTATGGCGCCGCGCGCGGTGTGCCGGGCACCGTGCTCTTGTTGACTCTGGGCACGGGCATCGGCAGCGCCTTGTTCGTCGACGGCAAGCTGGTGCCGAACACGGAATTCGGCCATCTCCAGGTCGCCGGGCGCGAAGCGGAACTGCGCGCCTCGGGACGCGCCAAGGTGGACCAGAACTTGAGCTGGGATGCGTGGGCGGAGCAATTGAATCTGGTACTGAAGGAAATGCATGCGTTGCTGTGGCCGGATCTCATCGTCCTGTGCGGCGGCATCACCGATGAGCCGGAAAAATTCATGGACAAACTGCACTGCGAGGCGCGCTTGTGCATCGGGACCTTGCGCTCGGAGGCCGGCATCGTCGGTGCGGCGTTGGCCACGACCGTGGTGTGATCAGAGCCGCCGCGCATGCCGTGTTGTCGATGGCGTTGGCCGGCTGCGCCGCCGCGCCGCTGCAACAGCAGCCCGCGCCCGCTTCCCCGCTCGGCCATTGCCGGCTCCGCCGCCGAGCAATCCTCCGCGCCGGTCCTCCGCCGGCCCGCGCGCGATCATGGTCGATCTCGCCACGTCCATGCTCGGCCAGCCGTATCGATTCGGCGGCGCCGCGCCCGGCGGCTTCGACTGCAGCGGACTGGTCGTCTATGCGGCGAACGGCGCGGGCGTTCGCGTGCCGCGCACCGCGCAGGAACAGCTGCAGCGGGAACGCCGGTCGCGCGCGGCGAGCTCAAGGCGGGCGATCTGGTCTTCATGCATCTCGCGCACAAGGAACTGCACGTCGGCATCGCCATCGACGACGGACGCTTCATTCATGCGCCCTCCACCGGCGGCCATGTGCGCATCGACTCGCTCGCGGCGCCGCCGTATGCGGGAGGATTCCTGGGCGCACGCCGCATAATCGCCGTGCAATGAGTCGGCGTATGATTCTCGGATCGACCGCGTTGACACAACGAAGGACATGGTCATGAAGCTTTACTACTCCGCCGGCGCCTGCTCGCTGTCGCCTCACATCGTGCTGCTCGAGGCGGCCTTGCCCTACACCCTCGAAAAGGTCGACTTCGCGACCAAGAAAACCGCCGCGGGCGTCGACTACTTCACCATCAATTCCAAAGGCGCCGTGCCGGCATTGCAGCTCGACGACGGCCGGGTGCTCACCGAGGGACCGGCCATCGTTCAGTACCTCGCGGATCAAAAGCCCGACTCCGGATTGGCGCCGCGCGCCGGCACGTTCGAGCGCTATCAGCTGATGGAAATGCTGAATTACATCACCTCGGAAGTGCACAAGAGATTCGGTCCGCTGTTCAACCCGGAGACATCGCCGAATGGAAAGCTGTCGGCGAAGAGCGCCCTCGGCAAGAAATTCGATTGGCTCTCCGGCTATTCTGCAAGGCAAGACCTTCTTGCTGGGAAACGCCTTCACGGTGGCGGACGCTTATTTGTTCACGGTCTTGAGTTGGCCTGCACACGTGGGAATCGATCTTGAGCAAATGGCCGGTGCTCGCGGCTTATCACTCACGCATCGCGCAACGTCCCAAGGTGCAGCAAGCCATGAAGGAAGAAGGTTTGCTGAAGTGACCGCGCTGTTTGCCGCACCGGCGGTTGCCGCACCGGCGCTCGCCACGCCGGCGCTCGCCGCGCCGGCCGCCCGCTAGCTCGCTGCCGCGTCGACGGCTTCGCTCGCCACCGCCGCGAATTGCAGCGACGCGAGGCGTGCATACAACGGGCTGTGCAGCAGAAGTTCGGCATGCGTGCCGACGGCGATCTTATGCCCGTGGTCCATCACCACGATGCGATCCGCCTTGAGCACGGTGGCCAGCCGGTGCGCGATGATGATGGTGGTGCGGCCCTGCATGAGCTTTTCGAGCGCCTGCTGCACCAGGCGTTCGGATTCGGCGTCCAAGGAACTGGTGGCCTCGTCCAGCAGCAATATCGGCGGATCCTTGAGGATGGCGCGCGCCAGCGCGATCCGCTGCCGCTGTCCGCCCGACAGGCGCGTGCCGCGCTCGCCGAGGAAGGTGTCGTAGCCCTGCGGCAGCTTGCGCAGGAATTCATCGGCGGCCGCGGCCACCGCGGCTGCTTCGATCTCGGCGTCGCGTGGCAGTCGGGCGGCCGTAGCGGATGTTCTCGCGCGCGCTGGCGCCGAACAGCACGGTCTCCT
The DNA here is from genome assembly GCA_963818075.1 of uncultured Gammaproteobacteria bacterium. Classification (GTDB taxonomy): domain Bacteria; phylum Pseudomonadota; class Gammaproteobacteria; order Steroidobacterales; family Steroidobacteraceae; genus Bog-1198. The sequence goes on from CAWFQX010000006.1 coordinate 252,449, forward strand.
GCGGTACCAGGCCGATCTGCGCACGGATGTCCTCCGGCCGTAAATCCGCCAGCCGCCGATCATCGATGAGAACTCTGCCCGAATCGGGATCGTAGAATCGCAGCAACAGCTGGAACGTCGTGCTCTTGCCGGCGCCCGACGGACCCACGAAGGCAATGGTTTCCCCCGGCGCCACATCGAGGCTGAAATTGGCGAGTGCGGCGCTGCCGGGCCGCGATGGATAATGAAACGTGACGTTGTCGAAACGCATGGCGCCGCTGACTCGCGCCGGAAGTTCGAGGGGGTGCGGCGGAGCGCTGATGACGGGCCGCGCCTGCAGCAGCTCGCCCAAGCGTTCCATGGCGCCCGCGGCGCGCTGCATCTCGCCCCACATCTCCGTGAGCGCAGCGGCGGAACTGCCGACGAAGCCGGCGTACAGCAAGAACTGAAAGAGTTGGCCGCCGGTCATCGTGCCCGCGAGCACTTGGCGCACGCCCAGCCATAGGACGATGGTAATGCCGGCAAACACCAGCGTGATGCCGATCGCCGTCAGCGACGCTCGCACGCGTGTGCGCCGGATGGCGGCCGCGAAGCTGTCTTCCACGGCTTGGGCGTAGCGCTCGCTCTGCAGCCCCTCCAGGGTGAACGCCTGCACGGTTTGGATCGCGTTCAAAGTCTCGCCCGCGAGGCCGCTGGTGTCGGCGATGCGATCCTGAGAAGCGCGCGACAGGCTGCGCACGCGCCGGCCGATGACGATGAGCGGGACGACCACCACCGGAATCAGCACCAGCATGATGCCCATGAGTTTGGCGCTGGTGAGTCCGAGCATCACGAGGCCGCCGATCAAGCTCAAGCTCGACCGCAAGATGATCGATAAGTTGACGCCCGCGATCGCCTGCACCAGCGTGGTATCGGTGGTCAAGCGCGACAGCACTTCACCGACCCGGGTGGTCTCGTAGAACAAGGGATCCATGCGCACGACGCGCCGGTAGACGGCCGAACGCAAATCCGCGACCACGCGTTCCCCCAGCCATGTCACCAGATAAAAGCGCAGCGCCGCAAATACGCCGAACACGACGGACGCAGCCAGGAACCCAAAGAGATAGCCATTGAGGCTGCCGGAGTCCTTGGCGGCGACGACGTGGTCGATCAGCTGCCGGAGTGCCAACGGCAGCGCCAACATGGCGACCGACGCCACCAGCAAGGCGACGAGCGCGGCCCCCATCATGGCCCGGTAGGGCTTGAGGAACGGCAGCAGTGCGCGAAGCGGATTCAAATTTTTGGCGCGGGGCCGTTCGGCATTCGTACTCATGGGAGCAATGATCCCATAACGCCATGCGGACCGTGCACTAGCGCAGTACCGCCTATCGTTGCGCGCCGACAACATTTGCCATCGCGGCCGAATTGCCTTTCGGACCGCAGGCCGCTATGGTGCCCGGTGCAGGGGAGTTGGTGAGCCGGTCGGCGTTGCGTGCGTATTTGCAGGGTGTTACTGTCGACCGAAGTTATCTGACCATATAATTAATTCACTGGGGATACGATGTCAGTCCTTCGACCGCTTTTGAAAGTGCGGCTTTCCTGGCGTGTGTTGCTTTTGCGCACGTTCGTGGTAGTGGCCGGCTGCTACGCGACAGCCGTGTCGGGCGCCGCTGCGGACGCCGCCGCCGAACCCGCGGCTGCGGTCGGCCTGGAGGAAATCGTCGTAACGGCGACCCGCCGTGAGGAGAACATGAGCCGGGTGCCGATCAGCATCACGGCATTCAATCAGGACATGCTCGACACCAAAGGCATCAAGGACTTTTCGGACGTCGCCCGCTTCACGCCCGGCGTCTCCTTCGACACCAGCCAGACCAACCAGATCTCGATTCGCGGCATCAATTCGAGCGGCGGGTCGGGCACGACCGGAATCTACATCGATGATGTGCCGATTCAGGTGCGCGCGCTCGGATTCAATTCCGACGATGCGCTGCTGAAGTTGTTCGATCTCGATCGCGTCGAGGTGCTGCGCGGTCCTCAGGGTACGCTGTTCGGCGCCGGTTCCGAAGGCGGCACGGTCCGCTACATCACGGTTCAGCCGAGTCTCACCAAAACGAGCGAGTACGCTAGGGCCGAAACCTCCTACACCGAAGGTGGCGCGCCCAGCTATGAAGCCGGCATCGCGGCGGGCACCCCGCTCATCGATGGCGTCTTGGGCGTGCGCGTCAGTGCCTGGTATCGGCGCGACGGCGGATGGATCGATCGCATCGATCCGACCACGCTCGCGGTGGTGGACAAGAACGCGAATCGGGACGATACGACCGTATTGCGGGTCGCCGCACTTTGGCAACCCATTGAAGCGCTGCGCATCTCGCCCAGCATCTTGTATCAGAATAGTCAGCGCAACGACGTGACGATTTACTGGCCGGAATATTCGGATCCGGGCAAGGACCGTTACGTCAGCGCGAATCCCACGCCGCGCCCGGAGCCCGACAAGTTCTATCTGCCCGCTCTCAACATCCAGGCGGACTTGAGCTCCTCGGTCACCTTGATTTCAACGACCGCGTACTTCCACCGCGACGAAACCAGCGGCTACGACGGAACCCTGTACAACCTCGGCTACTACCAGACGCTGGGAACCGTTGACTTTCCGCTGCTCGACGGTTCGGGGGTGCATCTGCCTCCGGGATTGCAGAATTACCGCGCGCCGGCCAGCGTAACCAACCAGCAGAGCAACATTACTCAGGAGTTCCGGCTGCAGTCGACCGATCCGGCGTCGCGCCTGACATGGACCGTAGGGGCATTCTACTCTCTCGATCGCCAATACAGCCTCGAGGAAATCCATGATCCGATGGCAGATGCTTTCTTCAATCAGGAGCTCGGCGAGAACATCGCGACGTTTTTCGGAACCGCCCTGAACCCGGATGGCAGCTCCTATCTGCCAATGGGCGATTCCTATTTCAATCAACTGGTGAGCCACGACCGCCAGATCGCAGGGTTTGGGGAAGCAAATTTCAAGCTGACGGATACCTTGAAGCTGACCGCAGGTGTGCGCGTATCCAAAACCACGTACAACATCGAGAGCCTGTCGGGTGGACCGCAGAACAGCGGGCCCCGGCCGGGCACGCAGCAGAACAGCGAGACTCCGGTCACGCCCAAGGCCGGCATCGAATGGCAGGTGGACCCGAATAACCTCTACTACTTTACCTACGCCAAGGGGTTTCGCAGCGGCGGTGGCAACCCATCCATCCCGTACGATCCGACCTTTCAGAACCCCAACATCGGCTGCACCCAGGACTTCCTCAATTTCGGCATTCCTCATGCGCCGGCGACCTACAAGTCCGATTCAGTGCAGAGTTTCGAGGTGGGTGCCAAGAACAACATCGAGAATCGCGTGCGCCTTGCCAGCAGCATCTACTACATCAAGTGGAACAACATCCAAGGCAATGTCGTGCCGCCGATCTGCCAGATCCAATGGACCGACAATCTTGGCAACGCCGTCTCCAAGGGATTCGACCTGCAAGCAGACTTTCAGGTGACCGATGCGCTCGCGATCGAATCGGCTTTCGGCTACACCGACGCGCGCTATACCAAGAACGCCTTCCCGAGCGGCGCGATCACCACCGGCCCGAACCCGCCGCTGCCCCTGGTGGTCACCGGCGATGCGGTCGCCGGGCCCAACGGCATCGGCACCGGCTACTCGATTCCGCCCTACTCCGTGACCATTGGCATGGAATACAAATTCCATGCGTTCGCCCACGAATCGTTCGTGCGCGGGGACTACGAGTATCTCGCCGGAGACAAGTGGGTGCACCCCGCGCTCGATCCCGCGACGTCCTCCTATGATCCGACAGGCCTGCCGACGGCGCGGCAGGCCTTCGCCTCGCTGCGGGCCGGCACCACCTTAGGCAGCTGGGGCGTGTCCCTGTTCGTGGATAATCTGACCGACACGCACACGATCGTGAATTACAATCATCAGACCAACTCATACGACGCGAACGGCAACCTGCTGGCGAGCCCCGCATACCGGTTCATTTCCTATCGCCCGCGAACAATCGGCATCACGGCCACGTTCCGGCACTAGGGGTCGCGGCGGTTGCGCCGGTTTTGGCCCGATGCTACTGTCGGCTTGGAGTTATCTGACCATATAACTAGCTTGCGGGGATGCCATGCCAGCCACGAGTTCAAAGCCCTTGAATCTGCTGGTTTCCGGGCGCGTGTTGCTTTTACGCACCGTGATAGTCGCTGCCGGCGCATGCGCCGCAACCGCCGCTCATGCCAACGACGCGAGCGCCGCCGAACCGGCTGCCGCGGGCGGCCTCGAGGAGATCGTCGTCACCGCCACCCGGCGCGAGGAGGGCATCAGCAAGGTGCCGATCAGCATCACCGCCCTGTCGCAGGATGCGCTTGATCAGAGAGGCATCCGCGACCTCACCGAGCTGGTGCGCTTCACCCCGGGCGTCTCGATCGACACCACCGGCACCAATCAGATCTCGATCCGCGGGATTTCTTCGTCGGCCGGCGCAGGCACGACCGGCATCTACATCGACGACACGCCGATTCAAATGCGCGAGCTCGGGTTCAATCCCGACGAGACGCTGCCGAAAACCTTCGATCTCGATCGTGTCGAGGTGCTCCGGGGTCCTCAGGGAACCTTATTCGGGTCCGGCTCCGAGGGCGGCACCGTACGCTACATCATGACGCAGCCGAGCGTTTCGCAGGAATCGACCTACGTGCGCAGCGAGGCTGCGTACACGCAGTACGGCGCGCCGAGCGGCGAGGCGGGAATCGCGCACGGCGGCCCGCTGATCGACGGCACGCTCGGCTATCGCGCGAGCGTCTGGTATCGCTACGACGGAGGCTGGATCAACCGCGTCGACAACGCCGGCGACATCACCGAGAAAAACGCCAACCACACCGGCACGACGGCGGCGCGCTTCGCGCTGCTCTGGCAACCGAATGACAACGTGAAGGTCACGCCGAGCGTGATGTACCAGAACAAGCAACAACATGACCTCACGACGTACTGGGCCGCCTACTCCGATCCGGGAGCGGGCCGATTCAACAACGCAACGCCCGAGCTCATCCCGATTCCCGATGTGTACTACCTGCCGGCGATCAAGGTGCAGGTCGACTTCGCGCACATGACTTTCATTTCGAACAGCTCGTACTACCATCGCAATGAGACCGACTCGTACCAGGGAACGGCCTTCGATCTCGCCTACTTTCAGGCGCTCGGCTGGCCGAACTCGCTGTACCCGGGTGCTCCCGCTCTCGGCTGCGGTCCGGCATCGACGACGGCGATCGAACCCTGCTCCTGGTATCCGCTGCTCGACGGGCGCGGCATACACATGCCGCCCGGATTCGCGAACTACTCGACACCGAACACGATGACCAACAATCAGCGCTCCTGGACGCAGGAGTTTCGACTGCAGTCGAGCGATCCCGATGCCCGCGTGAAGTGGACGGCGGGGGTGTTCTGGCAGCTCGCGCAGGAACTCAGTGTCGAGCAGTTGAAAGACCCGAACATCGACCAACTCTTCCAAGCACTCTACGGCGTGACACCGGACAGCATTTACGGCCAGTACTACTTCTGCAATGGGCAGGGCACACCGCAGCCCGCGGCGCTCCCCGTGCCGAACTGCGACGTTTACTACAACTACAACAAGAGCTATGACCGGCAGGTCGCGGGCTTCGGCGAGGCCACGATCCGGCTCGTCGACGGATTGTCCGTGGTCGCCGGGGCCCGTTACTCGAAGCTCGGCTTCTCGTTGGACCACTATTCGAACGGCTACGAGAACTACGGTCCTTTCCCCGCCTCCGGCAAACAATCGAACACCGCGTTTACGCCGCGTCTCGGGCTCAACTGGCAAGCGGATCTCGACAACCTCTTCTACTTCACCTATGCGAAGGGATTTCGGCCCGGCGGCTTCAACGCACCGTTGATTCCCGCGTGCGGACCGGGCCTCATCGCCGACGGCTTCGCCAACGGCCAGGCGCCGCTCGGGTACGGACCGGACAATACCCAGAGCTTCGAGGTCGGATCGAAAAACAACTTCGACAACAAGTTCAAGATTGCGAGCAGCCTGTACTACATCAAGTGGAATGACATTCAACAGAACGTCTATATCGCCGGCAATTGCGGTCTGCAGTTCACCGACAACCTCGGTACCGCCGTCGCGAAGGGTTTCGATCTACAGGCCCAGGCGGACCTCGGCAGCGGGCTGACGCTCGAGTTCTCGGCGGGCTATACCGACGCCCGCTTCACCAAGGACTCGCTCAGCGGCCTCGCCCTCAGGGGCGAAGCGATCTCGGGCAACGCGGCGATCAATTACGCGCCGGGCACGAGTCCGCCCTGGTCGCTTGCCTTTGGCCCGCAATACAGCTTCAAGGCCTTCGAGCACGACGCGTTCGTCCGTGTCGACTGGGAGTACACGAGCCGCAACCCCTGGCTCGCGCCGGTGCAGGATCCGCGCAACAACAGCCAGTACGAATACGGGTTTTCCTACACCCTGCCCGCCACCAGCTTCACCTCGGCGCGCGCCGGCGTGAAGTTCGGCGGGTGGGAGATCTCGGCTTTCTGCGACAACCTGTTCAACGCGCACCCGATCGTGAACTATGCGCAGGCACAGGGGGACGCATTCAACCCGGCCGGACCACCGACGCCGCAGGAGAACGACTTCACGTTCCGCCCGCGCACCGTCGGCATCACGGCAACGCTTCACCTGTAGATCGAAAACGCCAGGTTCAGCGCCGCAGAAACCTAGGCAACCGCGCGCGCCGACTCGACACCGCGCGCCGCCTGCAGCGCCGCTGCCAGAAGGTCCAAGCCCTCGGCGAGCACGGCATCGGGAATCGTCAGCGGCGCGAGCAGGCGCACCACGTTCGCTGCGGTACCGCAGGAGAGAAGGATCAAGCCTCGCTGTTCAGCGTGAGCGAGAACGGCCGCGGTGAGTTCCGCATCGGGCTCCTTGGTCTTGGGGTCCTTCACCAATTCGAAGGCCACCATTGCGCCCAGGCCGCGCACTTCGCCCATGCACGGCAGTTCTTTGGCGAGCGCGAGCAGCCGCGTGCGCATTTTGTCCCCGACAGTTGCCGCTCTCCGGCACAGCCCCTCGGATTCGATCACATCCAGGACGGCGTGCGCCGCCGCGATGCTGATCGGATTGCCGCCGTAAGTGCCGCCGAGCCCGCCGGCATGGGCCGCATCCATGATGGTCGCGCGCCCGGTCACCGCCGAGAGCGGGAAGCCGCCGCCCAATCCTTTCGCCATCGTGATCAAGTCCGGCACCACGCCCGAGTGCTCGATGGAAAACATCCTGCCGGTTCGGGCCATGCCGCTTTGCACTTCATCGGCGATCATGACGATGCCGTGCTCATCGCACAGGCGCCGCAGCGCGCGCAGGAAATCGACGGGCGCCACATTGAAGCCGCCCTCGCCCTGCACCGGCTCGATGATGATCGCTGCGACCGACTTGGGGTCGACGTCGCCGTGGAACAGCCGGTCCAAATCGGCGAGCGCCTCCTCGGTGGTGATGCCCCGATACGGCTGCGGGAATTCAGCGTGATAAACTTCGGCGGGAAACGGACCGAAACCGCGCTTATAGGGCATGACCTTGCCGGTGAGGGCCATGGTCATGAGCGTACGGCCGTGAAAGCCGCCGGAAAAGGCGATCACCGCGGAACGCTTGGTGTGATAGCGCGCGATCTTGACGGCGTTCTCGACCGCCTCGGCGCCGGAATTCAAAAACAGGGTTTTCTTCGCGAAGTCGCCGGGCGCCAGCGCATTCAACCGCTCGGCCAGGCGCACGTAGGACTCGTACGGCGACACATGGAAGCAGGTGTGCGTGAAAGCCTGGGCTTGCTGCGCCACGGCCTCCATGACGCGGGGATGGCGATGGCCGGTGTTGAGCACCGCGATTCCGGCCGCAAAATCGATGAATCGGCGGCCATCGACGTCCCACAGCTCGGCATTCTCCGCCTTGGCGACGTAGATCCCACGGCTGCTCACACCGGCGGGCACGGCTGCCGCCTTGCGCGCCTTGAGTTCGGCTGATTTCGACATGACGGTCCCCCTTGATGGCGTAGCCAAGAGCGGGAACGGTATCATTGGCCGGTAATTTGAGCAAAAGGACCGGCATGGCCAATATTTTACCCACTGAAGCCGCACGGCCGGTCGCGGGCGGAACGCTGAATGTGAGCATTTTGCGTTCGACCGCGGACAGCCAGGTGGCGAAGGACGATCGGGTGGCGGTCGAAGCGCCGCTCGAGTTCCTGCTGCACCATCCGGCGCTCGGCCTCGAACCCATGTCGTTCGGCACCACCATGCGTACGCCTGGCGACGATGAAAGCCTGGCTGCCGGTTTGCTCTACGGCGAAGGCATCGTCAATCAAGCCGCCGATATCGATGCCATCGAGTCCAGCACCCGGCGCCCGAACGTCGTCAACGTGCGCCTACACTCCTCGGTGCAGATCGTGCCCAATACGCCGTCGCGCCTGTTTTCAGCCGGCTCGAGCTGCGGCGTGTGCGGAACCACGGGACTCGACGCCGCCATTGCCCGCGCCGCCGCCACGCATATCCCCGACACAGGGCACGCGGCTCTGTCGCTGCTGCTGCGCCTGCCGAACCGGATGCGCGCGGCGCAGTCGAAGTTCGGCGACACCGGCGGCGTTCACGCCTCCGCACTGTTCGATTTTTCGGGCGAGTTGCTCAACATCGCAGAGGATGTGGGCCGCCATAACGCGTTCGACAAGCTGGTGGGGATGAGCCTCATGTCGGGCGCCCTGCCGCTCGCCAATCGCATTGTCGTATTGAGCGGCCGCGCCAGTTTCGAGCTCGTGCAAAAGGCGATCCGCGCCGGCGTGAGCGTGCTTGCCGCGATCGGCGCGCCGTCCAGTCTCGCCGTCAATCTCGCAGTTACGTCCGGGTTGACGCTGGTTGGATTCCTGCGCGAGGCGCACTGCAATGTGTATTCGTATCCAGAGCGATTGACGCTCGACCCGCCCGCACCGCACCGATGATCATCGGGTAGCTCGCGGCACATGGCGAGGTCAGCGAGGCGTGAATCGCCGCAATGAAATCGCGCCATTGGCGGTGATTGGAAAAACTGCGGCGCTTTTGGATGAGTCGCGTCATTGCGAGCGCCGCGACAGCAGGACTCCGGCGGCCACGCCGAGCAGAGCGACCACGCCGAGCGCAGACCACGGCCGCTCGCGTACGAAGTCGTCCACCAGCTCCGCCGTATCCCGGGCTCTGGCCAGCCACGTATCCGCCAAATCAGCGGCCGGCTCGGTCACCGCCGCCAAGGCACCCGACGCACTCGCCCCAAGACCGCCCACATGCAAATCCCTTTTCTGCTCGACCGAGCTGGTGGGTGCGGTCAACATCGCGGGATCTCCTAACCTAAGTGAAGAATCTTTGTAGCCGAATGTGCCTGGCAACCGCCGCGCTCACCATCGGCGGCAGCCCGCACTCTGGCGTAGGATTCCGCCCACGACGCAAGGGAGCGACATCGAGTTCCTTAGTTGACCTGGTAACCCCGGCCCTGCAGACATGCCGACATGGCGCGGTCGTAATTGCCGCGCGCCGCATCGGCATTGCCCCCTGCCCCGCCTCCAGGCTGGGTCGGGTCAAAGCCGGTTTGGCCCTTGGCCCAGTTGTGACACTCGAATTGGTCCGCGGCCTGCTGCTCCTTGCTCTGACCGTTCTTCGGATAAATCATCAGACCGCCCTGCTGCGGCGAATTGTCGGGAGGCGACGAGGGAGCGTCGGCATCCGGCGGGGGATCCACGACGGCGTAGCCGTTTTGGTCGGGCTGCCACGAGTAGTACACGTTGTCCGCGTAGTAGTAGGGCACCCCGCCGAACCATACGGTGGAGTAGTAGGGCGGCAATACCGAGATCACGAGGCCGGGAGGCGGCGCGACGACGACGAAGCCCGGTCCGCGCGGCGCATACCAAATGCCGCCGCTGAAATAATAGCGGCTGCCGCCGCGGTAGTACGGCCGATACCCCTCGGGCAGGAAGGGCCGCACCGTGCCCACCGGCGGGTAGTAGCGGCCATGGTTGTAGCGGCTATCAAGCATCTGGCCGCGCCCGTCGAATGACGGCCGCGCCGCCCCCGGCCGCGGTCCGCCCCGCTCCGGCCCGGGACCACGTGCTTCAGCGCGCGGCTCGGCGCGGGCTCGATCGTGTTCGTCGGCGTTCGCAAGCGAGCCCGCCTGCACGGCCATCAGGACCAGTCCCGCTACCGCGGCGAGTTTCAGTGTTGGGCTCATGTGACCGTGTAACCTCGTCCCGTCAGGCACGCGCCGAGCGCCCGCCGATACGAATCGCCTCGCGCCCGCCCGGCGGCCGCGCTTTGATTGATCTGCGCTTGAGTCTGCTGCGCTTGCGCCTGCGCATTGGCATCGGCGGCCGATCCTACGATGGCGCCGGTGGCGCCGCCCAGCACCAAACCGGCGCCGGCATTGCGCGGCCCGGCGATGATGGATCCGATGATGGCGCCGCCGATCGCGCCGGCCACCGTGCCCGAGCCCGGCGGATTGGCGGGCTGCACGACCACACGCTCGTACGGGCTGGCATCCGCGCGGCTGGGATCAACGCCGGTTTGCTGGACGGCCCACACATGACATTCGTAGCGGTCGCGATCGGTTTGCTCCGCGCTCTGACCATTGGCCGGATAGACGAACACGCGCTGCGGCGGGGGCGCCGGCACGGCATAGGTGCGGGGCGGCGGGGTGACGCAGGCTGCCAATAGAACCGTCACTCCGACGGCCACGGCGAGGCGCAGCCCAGTGAGTGACCTGGGTGATATGTGTGACAATTTCATGGCTCCAATCCTTTACTTCCTAATCCATCAACGCGAAAGTCCTGCGTCAGTTGACAGCGAAAAGCCCCTCAAGTTCGAATGGGCTACTTCGCAGGCTTACGAAACTTTAATATGAACTGATCGGTCTTGCCCCGCACCGAGGGGTCGAACACCTTCAGCGTGTGTTTGTCGCCGGGCTGCGCCAATAGATTGCTGCTTCCCACGAACACGAAACCCGCCGCGAGGACCTCTTTTTTCACGGCTTCCGGGTCGATTCTGTGCAGGGTCTTGGTATCGCGGCCGCCGGACCCCGACTCGGCGGTGTGGTCCAGGATGAGATAGATACCGCCCGGCTTCAAATCATCGAACACCATTTTATTGAATATCCCCAGATCCAGGCCGGGCAGATTGTGCAGGTCATGGTAGTTCTGCGAAGTCCACACCAGATCGACGGGCGCCGGCACGCCGAGTTGACTGAACGGCTCGACCACGACGCTCACATTGGCATAGTTCGGATCGGCGGCGATGGCCTTCACGCGCGCCGCAAAATCCGGGGTGTCCGCCGGTGCATCCGGAGAGCGCGCCGGCACCAACGCATAGACGTGTCCGGCGCTGCCGACCGCCTTGCTGAAGAGGCGCGTGAAGTAGCCGCCGCCCGGCAACAACTCGGCAACCTGCGCACCCGGCTTGACGCCGGTGAACGCCAGCGTCTCACCGGGTTTGCGGTCAGCATCCCGTTGCTTGTCGGCGTCCGGCCGAGCGGGATCCGAAATTGCCGCCGCGATATTGTCCGGAATGGAGGCGGCGCTCGCACCGTGTGCGGCAAGCGTCATGGCGGCGGTCAAAGCGGCCGCGAGGATGTGCGGGTAGCGAATCATGGCAATTCTCCGTTTTAAGTATTGCCGCATTCTACACTCGGCACGGCGTGTTTAGACTGCTCCAGCCGCAGCGGCGGCGTATCATAGGCGGTCACCTTGGCCGCAGGTCCCACGCATGAGTTTGAGCGTCTTCGATATTTTCAAAATCGGCATCGGTCCGTCGAGCTCGCACACCATGGGTCCGATGAACGCGGCGCGCAGCTTCGTCGTGCTGTTGGCGGCCCGCGAGTTGCTGTCGAGCACGGCCCAGGTGTCGGCGCAGCTCTACGGCTCGCTGGCATTGACCGGCCGCGGACACTGCACCGATCGCGCCATTCTCCTCGGCCTGGAAGGCATGAGCCCCGACACCATCGACGCCGCCGCGGCCGACGCGGCGCTCAAAAGGATACGCGACGAGGGGCGTATCCGTTTGCTGGGTCAGCACGAAATTGCCTTTGACGAGCCGCTCAATCTCCTGTTCCACACGGACCAGGTGCTGCCGGGACATTCCAACGGCATGCGCTTCACGGCGCACGATGCGTCGCTGCGCGTGTTGGCGAGGGAGGAGTATTACAGCATCGGCGGCGGCTTCGTGGTGCAAGCCGGCGCCGAGGCGAATGTCGGCGCGGCGCGCCGCGAACCGCCGTACGAGTTCAACTCCGGTGCGCGGCTGCTCGAGCATGGCCGCACTCAAGGGTTGGAGATTCACGAGCTCGTGCTGGCACGCGAACGCACCTGGCGCAGCGATGCCGAAATTCGTTCGGGGTTGATGCGCATCTGGCAGGTCATGCAGGATTGCGTGCGCCGCGGCTTCGAGGCTCAAGGCTTGTTGCCGGGGGTGTTGGGCGTGCGGCGGCGCGCGCCGAAGCTGTACCGCCAGCTCATGAGCGAGCCCTTGAGCCCCATGCACGCGCTCGATTGGGTCAACGTCTATGCGCTCGCGGTGAACGAAGAGAATGCGGCCGGCGGCCAGGTCGTCACCGCACCGACCAATGGCGCGGCTGGAATCGTTCCGGCCGTGCTGCACTATTACCGGCGCTTCGAGCCCGGCGCGGACGACGACGGTGTGATTCGCTTCCTGCTGAGCGCCGCCGCCATGGGCATGCTGTACAAGCAGAATGCATCGATATCCGGCGCGGAAATGGGCTGCCAGGGCGAAGTCGGCGTCGCCTGCTCCATGGCCGCCGCCGGTTTGGTGTCGGCGCTCCACGGCAGCAACGAACAGATCGAAAATGCCGCGGAAATCGGCATGGAGCACAACCTCGGGCTGACCTGCGATCCGGTTGCGGGGTTGGTGCAGATTCCCTGCATCGAGCGCAACGCCATGGGCTCGGTGAAAGCGATCAACGCGGCCCGGCTGGCGATGCGCGGCGACGGCTCGCACAAGGTATCGCTCGACCAGGTGATCAGCACCATGCGGCAAACCGGCATCGACATGTCGACCATCTACAAGGAAACTTCGCAAGGCGGGCTCGCAGTCAATGTCCCCGAATGTTAGTTAGCTATAGCTAACGACCGGCGGGGTAGGAGCCTCTGTGAGGCAACGGGGGAGCACAGTTGCCTCACAGAGGCTCCTACCCTGCCGACCGTTGCTCAAGCCCACCGACAGTCGGACATCGTGCTGCGCGCGAATGCTGAGCGGCACCGCGTGACGGGCCAGGGGGGACCGCTGTCATGCGACGCGTGCTGCTCAGCCTGTCGCTTGCAGCCCCTGAGCGATGCCGCTGATGGTGGCGCGCAGTGCGCCGAACAGCGCACGGTCCTCTCGCCCGGTGTTGCGCCAGCGCCGCAGCAAATCCACCTGCATGAGATGCATGGGATCGACATAGGGATTTCGCAATTTGATGGTTCGCTGCAGCGTGGGGTCGCTGTCGAGCAGGCGCGCCGCGCCGCGCAGGCGCAGCACGTGCGCCGCGGTCAACGAGTATTCCTTGCGGATGCGTTCGGGGTAGTTGCGCGTCGCGTCTCCGCCGAGCGCATCGTAGTGACTCGCAATCTCGAGATCGGTGCGCCCCAGCATGGCCTCCACGTCGTCGAACAAGCGCCCGAAGAAGGGCCAATGCGCCAGCATCTGACCCACCATCTCATTGCCGTGCTGCTCGAGCGCCGCTGACAGGCCGGTGCCGAAGCCGTACCAGCCGGGCAGCATGTGGCGGCTCTGCGTCCAGGCGAACACCCACGGAATCGCGCGCAAGGCCTGCACGCCCTCGCCTCCGGCACGCGCCGCGGGGCGCGATCCAATATGCATGCGTTCGATCACGTCGAGCGGCGTCGCCGCGCGAAAGTATTCGAAGAACTCGGGGCCGCCGAACACGAGCTCGCGATATGCCGCGAGGCTGCTTGCGGCAATGGTGCTCATTGCCGAGAGATACGCCGGCGCTACCGGCTCCCGGGCTGCGGCATGTGCGGTGGCCAACGCCACGGAGGCGAAGGTGCGCTCGAGTGTACGCATCGCGATCGGGCGCAGGCCGTAGCTCTGATTGACGACCTCGCCCTGCTCGGTCAATCGCAGGACGCCGCGAATCGCGCCATGCGGAACCGCCTCGACCAGATTTTCGGTGCGTCCGCCGCCGCGCGCCGGCGTCCCGCCTCGGGCGTGAAAAATCAACACCTGGATGCCGGCATCACGCGCCGCCTGCATCACTTCGGTCTGCGCCACCTGCAAAGCCCAACGTGAAGCGGCGATCCCACCCTCTTTATTGCTGTCGGAATAGCCGATGACCACCATCTGTCGATCGCCGCGGGCGGCCAAATGCCGCCGATACGCGGGTTCCTGGTGCAGGGCGCGCAGCACGGCGCCGGCGCGCTGCAGAGAGTCGATGGACTCCAGCAGAGGCGCCACATCCAGCGGCGATTCGCCGGTGCGCTTGTCGATGATGTCGGCCCAGCGGGCGAGCAGCATGACCGCGAGCACGTCCTGCGGCCCCTCGGCCCCGCTCACGATGTATTGACCGATCGCGCGGTCGCCGAACTTATGACGCGCCTGTGCAATCGCTTCGAACACCCACAGCATACGGCGCCCGACGGCATCGAAAGCCGACGTGGGGCCTTGATCGCGCGTCAGCAAATCGCGCAGCTGCCGCAGCCGCTCCTCGGGCGCGAGCGTCGGCCAATCCGGCACGCCCAAGCCCTGGGCGATCACCTGATCGTGCACGTGCGCGTGCTGAGTGACGTCGAGCGTCGCCAGATGAAAGCCGAAGGTCCGCACCCTGCGCATGAAGCGCCGCACCAGGAAATATCCGGCGTGGCGTCCGCGATTCGACAGCAGACTGTCGGCGGCGAGTCCTATGTCGGCCAGCAGTTCTGCGGGATTCAGGTAGGCATTGGGGCGGCCCTCATACGTCGACTTGAGCCGCTCGCCGATTTGGCCGAAGAACATACGGTACGGCATGCGGTCGTGCCGCGCCGGAGCCAGCGCCTGAGCGCCCGGCAATATGGCGCTGTAGGAATCGATGCGGGCGGCGAGCGCGGCGCTTACGCCGACGCGGCTCGCGCTTTGGCTCAAGGTTTCGGCGAGCTGACCGGATTCCGCAAAGTAGCTCGACACGATCACCTGTTGATGCCGATGCAGGGTTTCGCGAATCGTCTTGCCGTGCACATCCGGATTGCCGTCCATGTCGCCGCCGACCCAGGAACCGAAATGCAGGATGCTCGGTACGTCGAGCTCGTGCGCCGGCACGGCGAAGGCCTTCGCCAGCGCCGCCTCGATCTCCTCGTAGAACAGCGGCACGACGCGGTACAGAATGTCGATCAAATAAAACAGCACGTGCTCGCGTTCGTCGACCACCGTCAAGCCTTCGCGGGGGTGCTCTTCGGTCTGCCAGATGCTGGTGATCTCGAGGCGCACGCGCGCCCACAAGGTGTTCAACTCGGCACCGGTCGACGCGGGATTGCGGCTGTCGAGCAGGTCCTGCGCGATGTGCTGCTGCTTGCGCAGGATCGTGCGCCGGGTCGATTCGGTCGGATGCCCGGCGAACACCGGCTCGATGCTCATGGAGCCGATCAATTCCAGCGCCTCGGCCAGCGTCACACCGTCGCGCTGCAGGCGCGCGATGCAATCCGCGATGCCGCCCGGTTGGGCGGTGCTGGAATCGTTGAGATATTGGCGGCGCCGGCGCACACGGTGCACCTTCTCCGCCGTGTTCACCGCTTGAAACCAAAGCGAAAATGCGCGCGTAAGGTCGGTGGCCGCCGACGGCGACCGATTCATCGTGAGCTCCTCCAGCTCCGCCCCGCCGGCGGCGTCGCCCTCGCGCCGGCGGATCGCCGCGAGCCGATCGTCCTCGACCAGCCTGAAGAATTCCTCGCCCCCTTGATCGCGCAGCGTCTCGCCGATCAATTCGCCCAGGGCGTGCACGTCCTCGCGCAAGCCCAAGTCCTTGAGAGGAAATTGCTCGGCCCCCGCTTCGCGCTTGCTGTTCATGCGTCAATATTAACTCGCCGCGGGCCGCGGCGCAGAACTCTACATGCGCGCCGCTCGGGCACGCAGCGGGCTTAGGAGCGCGCCCCCGAATTGAGCAGAACGGTGGTGTCGAAACTCTCGAAGCTGGTGACGACGCGGCGGTAGGCATTCTGGATGATGCGCTCCGCATTCTTGTCCGCGCGAGCGCCCAGCAGCATGCGAATGACGACATCATCCTGGGGACGCGCGATGTCCTCGCCCAGGATTTGATAGGCGAAGCGCGCCAGGCGCTGATTCATTTCGTTGGCGAAGCGCAGCCGCACCGCATCGTGGCCATCGCCCGCCCCGACCTTGGCCTCCTCGGCGACTTCGTAAATCAGGCGAGTGACGAAGCGGGCCTTGTCGACCAGCCCCAAGTCGCTGAAAAACTCGATTTCGGATTGAATGTTCATCCGGCGGGGAAAAAGTCTATGGGTTTGGTGGCGGTCAGCATTGCTACGTCCTTGGCTTCGAATTTGAAAAGGCGGATACGCGCCAGCAGTTTGCTCTCGAATTCCTTGTCATTGAGCTCCGAGGAGACGATGCGCGCCGCGGTGATGTCGCCCGACGGCGCAATCGTCAATTCGAGCACCACCTTGCCTTGCAGCGCCGGATTATCGCGCAGCGCGCGCGCGTACATGGCATCGATCGCGCCCTTGTTCTTGGTGAACACCAATGCAATCTCGTCGGCGCTGCGCGAAGGCTTGCCGCTGCCGCCGCCGCGTGTCGCGGCCTGGCCGGAAGCGCCCAGGTTCGGGTCCTTCACCTGGGTCGTGTAGATGCCGCGCAGCGATCCTGATCCCGCCGCGAGGCCGCTGCTGGTGGGCGCGCTGATGCCGCCGCTGGTGCCGCCGACCTTCGAGGAAATGATGTTGCGGCTGACCACGCTCACATCGCCCGGATCGGTCGTCTTCTGCTGGTTCTTCTGGAACTTATCGAGGTCGACATCGCGCAGCGCCGCGAGCTGATCGAACACCTGCGCGGTTTTCGCCGCCTTGACCCGCGGGTCCACGGGAACGATGGGTTTGGGCGTAACCGGCGCCTTCTCGACCGGCTTTTCCGGTTTCGGCGGCGGCGGCGGGGGTGGGGGCGGCGGCGGCTCCATGACCAATTGCACCACTCTCTCGGGCAGTGATTCGGTGTTGACGATGCGTTCATGGCGCGGCAGAAACGGCATCAGCACCGCGAAGATGCCGAACACGATGGCGAGATTGCGCAGAATGACGCGAAAGCGCCGTTCCATCTCCTCGGACGGCGACCACGGCAAATCATAGCGCCGGTAGTACGGTGCGAGTCCGGTGAGCGGGCGTTGCGCGGGGTTGGCGGCGGCCATGTTAAGTTGCCGCCCTTTCGCGCTCGACCACCGCGAATGACACCTTGCCGTATTCGGCTTCGCTGCAGCTCAGCATGATTTTCTTCAGCACGCTGTAGGGCGTGCCCTTGTCGCCCATGATGGTCACTTCGCGCTTGGCAGGATCGGTTTGCTCCGCGCTGCGCAAACTTTTGGCGTTCTGCGCCAGCAGCGCGTTCTTGAGGGGCGCGAAAGACGTCCCCTGGTTGGCGATGACGTCGCTCACCGAACCGACCAGCTCGCCATCGACGAATACCGAGTCCTTGGTCACCATGACGACCACGGCGGCGCTCGGCTTGCGGTCCGACAGCGACTGCGGAATCGAAATGTTCTTGGTGTTCGGCAGAATGTCCACTTCCGCCGTGTGCGCCAGCAGGAATACCACCAGGATGGTCATCATGTCGATGAAGGGAATCAACGCGAAATGATTCGCTCCATGCCGGCGCAGACGGTGGCGCTTGATTCGATACGGCGTCATGTGGGCGCATCCCCGATGGAGATATCCGGAAACAGCTCCGCCTTCGAAAACGGCGCCACGGGCAGCTGGTACACGCGCACCGTGTCCATCACCTGCACCAAGGTGTCGTAGGTGGTATTCGGTTCGGACAGAATGGTGGCATCGCTCATTTCCGGAAACTGCGATTTGACCGTGCGCATGAATTCCGACAGATGCTCCAAATCATATCCGGCCGCCGTATTGGCGAGGACCTTGAGCGGACCCGAGTTGCGGTCGTTGACCACGATGTCGTCGGGACGAATGATGACTTCGAGCTTCAGTCCCTTGGGCAAATCAAGCGGAGCGGCATTGCTGCTGTTGGGCAGGTTCATCTGAAGGATATTCGTCTTGGAAAACACCGCGGTGAAAATCAAGAAAAACACCAGGATCACCATCATGTCGATCATCGGCACGATATTCAGGTCGTCGCGCCCCTGGTGATAGCGGGCGTGATTGCGTCGGACGAGGCGGGCGGCTTTCGACTTCATGGCGGGAGCACCATTCCTAGCGGGTCATACCTTAGATGCTGCCGCGGGCGGCGGCCGGGGCTCGCGCCGTGGGCGTCGCCGGAGCCGTGGGCTCGCGCACCGGCGTCTCCGACTGCCGCTCCGTGATGGAATTCAAGAACTTCACCGAGGCGATCTCCAAGCTGTCGATCAGCGAAGTGGTCTTCGACTCGAGGAACATGTGCGCCGTGAGCAGCGTGATCGCCACCGCCAAACCGGATGCGGTGTTGTTCATCGCCACCGAGATGGCCGCGGCGAGCAGGCTGGCCTTCTCGGCCGGGTTCGCGGTCGCCACCGCGCTGAAGGCGCCGATCAGGCCGGTGATGGTGCCGAGCAGGCCGATCAACAGGCCGACGTTGGCGAGCGAGGACAGATAATGGGTGCGCTTCTCGATGCGCGGAATGACTTCGAGCAGGCTCTCGTCCATCGCCTTCTCGATGTCGTCGCGGCGGCGCGCGCTTGCGACTCGGGCAACGCCGTAGTTCAGAATCGTGGCGATCGACGCCTTCGAGTTCTGCGTCAGGCCCACCACCTGTTTGAAGTTGCCGGCGCTCAGGGCGGGCACCAGGTCGTCCCACAGGCTGCGGTTGCGGAAGGTCTCGCGGGTCAGGTACACGTATCGCTCGATGGCGATCGATACACCGACCACGAATATCAAGGCCAGCGGGTAGAGGAATACCCCGCCGTCCTTGAAGAAATTGACGATCGAATTCATAAAATAGCGCTCCTAAATAATGCCCATCCGCTCTGAACTCTAGATTCAACCAGATTCCGTAAAATCGGCTATGACTTACTTCTCACCCTGCGGCGCCGGTTTGGGCGGCGCACCATTTTGGGACGTATCCGACTGCACGGCGTGGTAATAGACCACCTCGCGCTTAAAGACATCCCGATCGACGGGTGCAAGAATTTCATCCACCAGGCTATTCATCGGCCTGGCCGTGAGATCGCCGATATCCGACCGCTTCCAGGGGACGATGTACATCACCTTTGGCTGCTCCCGGTCGCCCGTGACGGTCGCCGTGCCCAGGTCAAGCCGATCGATTTTGGGAGCTGATTTCGGGCCAGCCTTGGGCTCCGCAGCCGCGCGTCCTGCGGCCGCGGGGCGCCCCCCCGACGTATCCGCCTGCGGCTCGCCGGCCTCGGATTGGGCGGTTGCCTTGGGCGGCTTGGGCGAAGGCGCAGCGGGCTTGGTGTCGGCCGCGGCGGGCTTGGCTTCGGCCGCGGGGGGTGTACTCGCCGCGGATTCGCCAGCCGCGGGCGGTGTCGGTGGCTGCGCCGCCGCTGGACTCGATACGGCGCAAATCAACGCCATCAAACTCAAGATTTTAGTTGCCGTGCTCAAGCTGGCTCCTTCTTGGCAGCCGGTGCCGGGGCACCGACGCGTTTGCGCAATTCCACGACCCAGCCGGCAACTTGCTTGTTGTCGCCGGCGATCTCGAGGTAGCGCTCGAATTCGTTGAGCGCCTTTTGCGGCTGTGCAAGGTATAGATCGTAGAGAACGCCCAAGTTCAGATGCGCCGGAGCGTAATTTGGTTCAGCGGCTATCGTACGCTGATAGGCGGCTTCGGCTTCCGTAAATTTGCCGAGCTTGCGCTCGATGATGCCGAGCTCGTTGCCGGCCACCGGGTTGGAGGGCTCGTGTTCCAGCGCGGCCTTGAAGGTGGCCTCTGCCTCAGGCAAGCGCGAATCGCGCAGATACAGCAATCCCAAGTTGAGCTGCGGACCCGACAATTGCGGATACTCGACGACCAGCTCCTTGAACTCCAATTCCGCGTCGGTGTTGCGCCCGGACTTCATGAGCTGCAGGGCCTGCGCGTATTGCTGGGCCGCACGCTCTGGGACAACGGCGGCGGCCACGGCCGGTTTGGCGCCCGCCGCCGGCACCACGGTCGCCGCCGCGCTGGCGCTGCCCGGCGCGGGCACGGGCGCAGGTATTGCTGCGGCAGCGCCGATCGACTCGACCTGCTGCTCGCCGATTTCGACCTTGCCGTAGCGGCCCGGATTGAGCTGCGCCAGTGCACCAAAGCTCTTTTGTACCCATTCATCGTCGGCGCCGTCTTTGGCTCTCCCCACGTTGACTTCGTGCAACTTGATCGCCTTCTCCTCGAACGGGAAGGCCTGCTCCTCCAGCAACACGTTGTACTGTTCCAATTCATCCTTGGATAAATTCTTTGGCCGCTCCGAGCTCAGCAGATCCTTGGCCAATTGCCGGTACAATTCGGCGCTCTCGAAGGTCGCCGCGGTGGTGACGTCGGCCACCTGGTAGTCGGCCGCCTGCTCGTAGGCCTTGAGCGCCGCCTCCATGGCCTTGCGTTTCTCGACCAGCGATTTCTTGAGCGGCACGACGAGCTTGATGCGCATGAACTCATCGCGCACCGGAATGGCAAGCTTCAAGGTCGCTTTCGCCGCCAATGCCCGGCTGCGGTCGGTGCGCGCCGCACCGGCGGCGCGATCGGCCGCAATGATGTCCCTGAGCCAGTAGTCGCGAGCGCCGGTATCGCCGGCCTTGGCCGCGATCATGCTCAGCTTGTTGCGCGCTTCCATCGCCGGATCGACGGGCTGCGGAAAGTGCTTGACGAATGCTTCGAGCATGGCGCGCGACTTCGCCGAGTTGCCGGCCTTGTCGTAGAGATCCGCCGCCTGCAGGGTGGCTTCGCGCTGCACGTCCGGTCCTTCGCCCGGGGTCTGTGCGATCCTCTCGAACTCGACGGCGGCAGAGGCCGGATGATTCGATTCCGTGTAAGCCACCGCGAGGTTGCGCGTGACGTCGGCCTGCAGCGGGCTTTGCGGAAAATTGCGGCGAAAACCCTCCAATACGACCGCCGCCCGATCCCATTGCTTGTCCTTCATGAGCAGCGCCGCGGCGTCGAAATCCGCGCTCGAGCGAACCTTCGAGGTCGGTGCCAGCGCCGCCACGCGCAGGTAGTCCTCCACCGCCGCCGCACTGTCGCCGGCTTTGGCACGCTGCTCACCTTGCTTGTAAATCGAAGCAGCCAAGCGCTCGACGATCGCCGCACGTTCCGGGTCATTGGGGGGCATCATCGTTTGCGCGTGACCGTAAGCCGTCTCCGCCTTGTCGAACACGCCCTGCTCGAAATTTGAATTGCCGATCACGGTCCAAGCCACCCGCTGCTTGGTTGTGTCGACGGGGGGCTGTCGCGCCAACAAGGCCTCGGCCGCGGCAGTCGCCCGGGGATAGTCCTTGGCCGTATACAGGTCCGTGGCGGCCCGCGTCAGCACCTGCGCGGTTTCGGGATGAGAGGGGAAAGTCTGGGCGAATCTCAGCGAGCTGTCCAAGGCGCGGTTGTGCACGGCGGTCTTGGCATCGCCGCTCAGCGTCTCCTCCTGCTTGCCATAGGCAATGATCGCGGCATAACCCGCCGCCGCGGCCTTGTCATGCTCGCCGTAATGATAGGCAGTACTTTCGTATTCCTTGGCGGCGTCCAGGTACTGCTTGCTTTCGAACAAGGTGTCCGCCAGCAGGAAATTGGTGACGGCCGACTCCGGGTCGTCCGGGAAGGACGTGAGATAGCTGCGGTACCACTTCGCGGCTTCCTGATAATCCGCCACGTTCTTACTGCGCTGCGCCTGGGCATGGTAGTACTGCGCCACGTCCTTGAGGTTGGTCTTGAGCACGGCCACCACTTTCGGCTCGCTCTTGGGGTCCCGGCCCTGCCAGAATGCCGTGCCGAAGCTGTAGTTCTCCACGAACTCCTTCTTGCCCTGCAGCACGAGCTGCGGAAATCCGCCTTTCTGATACGCCTCGATCGCCTGCATCTCGAGCAGCGGCGCTTTCTCGTTGTTGCGATCCTGCGAAACGAACGCGCGATAGCTGTCGGCCGCGTCCGTATAGCGCTCCTTCTCCATGTAAAGGTCGCCCAGGCGCGCGTACAGCAGATACGAGTACGGGCGCGGCGGCCGGCCCGGCGGCGTGCGGCGCTTGACGAAGTCATCGATCGTTTTCGGTCCGTCCAGGTAGGAAAACGTGATGCTCATGACGCGAAAAGTGTCCTCCACCAATTCGCGATTCGGCCGGCTCAAGGTCTCGAGCTCGATCAGCTCCGACTGATCGCGCTTCGACACCAGCATCGAGTCGAGTACTCCCGCAAAGGAATCCAGGCTGCGCTCGTTCTCGCCCTGCTTGAACAGCGACCAACCGTGCTTATACAGGCTCTGGTTGTAGAACGCGGACGATGCGCCGATATTGATCACCGCTTCGTAGGCGCTCTGCGCCTTGGGGTACGCCTTGCTCGAGAACAGCAATTCGCCGCGCCGGAATTGAGCTTCGTCGATGTAATGGCTCTTGGGATAGGTCGCCACCAGCTGGTCCAGCGCCGCCTGCGCCTTGTCGGGCTGCGCATTGAGCTCGTAGGCGCGCGCCAATTGATAGAGCACCGAGTCATTGCGCTCATACTTGGGATAGGCCTTGAGCAGGGCCGAGTACAGGTGGATGGCCTCGGTGGCGCGCAAGCCCTCGTTGGTCACTAGCTCGCGCTCGATGCGCTCGGATTCGGAGCTTTCGAGATTCAAATCGCCGAGGCGGCGCAGCGCTTCCGCGCGCAGCGCGGCGTCTCCCGCGTTCAAGTCGAGAAAGCGCTTATAGCTGTCCATCGTCTTGTTGGCATCGACGTTCTTCGGCGGCTGCGTGTCGACGTCGACTTGCTGTGAATCGAGATCCTTGATGGTGGGCGGATTCTTGTTCGCCGCGCTGCCCGGCGCCGCGAGCCATGCGGTCGCGAGCAATGCGACCGCGGCGGCCAGAACCGCCGCGCCGCCGCCGCACTTGCGGTGAAGCGCGCGCATCATGGCTGGTTGGCCTTCGGCTTTTCATTCGTCGTGCGGTCGTAGATCGCCGCCAACTCATAGCGCGCCTGTATCTGATAAGTAGAGATGCGCAGCTTCTGGCCTTCGAGCTCACGGATTGCCAGGGCTTGCAGGAAGCGGTTCTGCTGCGCGGACACATCGGCCAGCCGCTGCTGCAATTGATCCAAGCGCGCCCGCACCGCCGCGACCCGCCCGGCATAGGCGCCGGTGTTGGTCGGCATGCCGGCGCGCGCCTGGCGCACCAGCACCGCGCGTTTCTGGGTTTCCTTGAGCTCGGCCTCCAGTTCCTTGACCGAGCGGCGTTCGTTCCAGAGCCTGGCTTTGAAGCTCCCCGACAGGCGCCAGTACATGACGCCCTTCATCAGGCGGTGCTTTTCGCGCATTTCGGCGAGATCCGGATCGTCCGGGTGCGTGACGAGATAATCCTCGATGCGCTTCAACCGCATCCACATCTGCTGCTCTTCAGGGGTACCCAAGGCCGCGACGTCGCTGGACTTCTCGATGGCGTTGATGCGCGATTCGAAATCCACGCGCTGCTGCGTCAATGCGGTGAGATCGGTCGCCGCCATGACGGCGTCGGCCTTCGGCACGCGCCGCTTGTACGCCTCCTGGCGTGTATCGAGCATGTCGTCGTAGGCCGATACGTCATCGCGCCAATTGTCCAGATTGCGGCTCATATAGTTGAGCTCGCGATAATTCTTCAGGCCTTCCTGGAATTCGTTGCTCGCCAGCAGCGAGTATAGATAACGCGACTCGGGTGCGTCCGGCAGAGTCGTCAGTTGCCAGTACCAGGTCAGCGTGTCTTTCTTGTCGTCGTTGAGCAGGCGGTCGAGCAGATCGCCGTTGCGGATCTGCTCGATCGAATCGTCGATCCGCTTCAGCTCCGCATCGAAGGAATCGATGGCCGAATTGTAGTATTCGGCGGCCTGGCCGGTGGCCGACAATTGATTGTAGGCGTAGGGCACGGTGAGAAAAGACTCCTGCACCGCCGAGTCGAGCAAGTTGCGTTTGCGCAGCGTGAGCCAGGGCACCAATGCGCGCTTGAATTCACCCACTCCCGCGTCCGCCCAACCGACGCCGAGCAGCGCCTTGCTCGAGTACGGACCCTCGAGGCGCACCCGCTGCAGGATGGGCTTGGCTTCCGCCGCCCGCTGCGCCTGCAGCAGCGCGAACCCCAGCGCGAGGTTCGCCTTGTCCCTGAGCGACAATAACTCCTCGCTGCGCGTCTCGATGCGCCCCACCCGGTCCAGATACGGAATGGCGTCCGCGAGGCGGTCCTTGCGCACCAACGCCACGCCCAAGTTGAATTGGGCGTAGGCGGTCCAGTCGGCGGCACCGTGCCACTTGCTCAAGGCGGCAATGGCGTCGTCGTAGCGCTCCTGCCGCATCATCAGCTGTGCCAGCAGCATGTAGCGCTCGGCGCTGAGGCGCGGGTCGATCTTGTCGGAAACCTGGCGCAAGGCGCGCTCGGATTCCTCGAGGTAGCCGCGCTGATACCAAACCTTGCCCAGATAGAACCAGGCCTTGTTGCGCACCGTTTCCGAGGTATTTTTGTTCAGCAGTTCCTCGAAGATCCTGCCGGCCTCGACATGCTCGCCCAAGCTTAAGTACAAGCCGCCCAACAGCAGCTCCGCCTCCCCTTCGGTGTGCGGGATGCGCTGCAGCTCGCGCGCCGCGAGCAGCCGTGTAATCGAATCGAAATAATCGTCCTGAAAGAAATAGAACAGCACGTCGCCGTAGTGCAGATCCTTCACGTCCTGCGGCGGCAGGCCGTTGGGATCGGGCTTGACGTTCTTGGGCTGCGCGGCCGCCGGCGCCAACGCCAGCAGCAACCCGCTCAATAAGAGCGGCCGAAGACTGTTAATCACTCGCTGCACGCATCATTCCCAGTCTTTGATCGTGAACTCTGGCTGATGCTTGGCCAAACGGTCGGTGATCTTGAGCTCCAGGTACTTGGCGCCGACGCCCTTGTCGAACACGATGGTCGCGCCGCGCTTGTAGGCACGCTCGACCGGCCCCTTGCCGGTGAAGAAAGCCACCAGCTCATGCTTGCCGACCTTGAGATTGCCCAGATAGATTTGCTGCACCCCACCCTTGAGCAAGGCGTCCGCCTCGCGTGCGGTGTACAGGTAGTTCTTCACTTCCTTGTTGTCGATTTTGACGGTGATGGAATCCAGGGCGAAAAACGTCCCGACATCCATCGACACGTACAACGCGACCTGAGTGTTTGCCGGAAACAGCAGCTCCTCCTCCAGCACGAAGAGGTCCTTGTTCAGATCGATCACGTCCTTCTTCAGGCCTTGTACTTCTTGATCCAGCGTCTTGAAGTCGTCGGGCGCGGCGGCGCCGGCGGACGGCGCGCCGGCCGCGGGAACGGCGTCAGGGGTGGAGGCGGTGCCGCCGGGCGGCGCGGCCGCCGTCGCTGCGGCGGCGGTGGGAGCCGTAGTTGCGGGTGCGGTGGTCGTGGTCGCCGCCGGCGACGCCGCGGCGGCCCACGCCATCGCCAGCAGCGCACCGCGCACGGTGATCGACACAACTCGATTCTTGGGATTCATAGCTGACCTATAATTACTCGCGCAACAATTCGCGAATGTGATCAAGATAAACGCGCTCGTCGCCGCGCTTGAAGCCGACGTTGCTGTACCGCACGACGCCCGAGCGATCCACCAGGATCGTCATCGGCATCTTCTCCAGCAAGTAATCCCGGCCGATGCCGGCACCGGTTTCGAACATCAGCGGATACGATACCTTCATGGCGTCCGCGAACTCCTGCGCGCGGGCCAGATCCTCATCGACCGAAATGCCGAGCACCACCAACCCTGCCCGGTTGTACGTGGTGTTGATGCGGTCGAGCGCCGGCATCTCCTGGCGCGAGTCCCCGGCCCAGCGTGCCCAGAAATTCACCAGGACGACCTGGCCGCGAAATTCCGACATGCGCAGATTCCTGCCATCCCGTGCCTTCAACACGAAGTCGGGCGCATCCTTGCCCACCATGCTCGGGATGGCCGCGAACGACGCGCCGGCCAGTACGGCGGTCAGCAGGGCCGTTGCGACGGCGGCGAGGGTCAGGCTGCCGGCGAGCAATACATTGCGCATGCGGCGATTTCTCACCGCGGCATTCTTGAGCTAATCATCGTCGCGCTGCACTCGGAGCGCAGCAATAAATCAATCACGCTGGTAACCCCGCTGTCGTAGACATCACTCTTAAAAGGAGGGCCCCGTACCGGAAGCTTTGCGCCCTCACCTTTCAGCGAGCTTGCCCTGATCAGATCTTATGCAAAATCGCACAATGCGAGCCGTAGTGTCAACGCAGCAGGCGGCGGCCGCGCTGGATTTCTGTATGACTTGGCGCACATTCATGGAAGATTTGTCGAGACGTAGCGCAGCTGTCAGGTGCACTCGGATGCACAATTTACAAGCGACGCTGTGCCGAGTGTATTGTCTCCGGATTGAGACAGCGCGCAGGAACGGAGCCGGCCCCGCGGCCGGCAACACCATTCTTCAACCAACCTTGCCGGGCACGATCGGGTGGAAGGCGATCAAGGGGTCGAGCGCAGTGCCCGTACCCAGCGTGTTGTTCAAGTTGGGCGCCGGATACAAATTGGCGAAGCTGGGCACGACGGTGCCATCGGGCAGGGTAAATCCATTGTGGACGTCGCCATGCAGCGCCATGTAATTGAGCACCACCATCTGCACCAAATTCGGCACGTTGTTGCCCGCCGGGCTGCCGGTGGTATTGATCGAGCCGTCGGCGTTGAAGCTGCCAAGTTGCAGACTCATTTCCGGATTGCTCTGCGCGGGCACCGGCTTGCCCGCCGGGTTGTAAACCAGAAAATAGGTCGCCGCGACGCTCTGATTGTCGGCAGTCCAGACACCCTTGCCGCCGCCGCCGACCGAGTTGTCGATCATGCCGTTGCTGGCGAGTGAACCGTCGCTGAACACGTAGATCATGACGGGCTTGTGCACGCGAGCCGCATATTCCAGACAGGCGCCGATGCAGTTGCCGAGATTCAGGTCGCGCGCCTCACCATCCATGCGGTTGCCCGAGTGATAGTCGAATCCACCCATTTCGATGGTGCCGGCTGCGGCATTGCCGTCGATGACCAATTTCATGATTGCAGCCGTCTTCTGAAAGTCGGAATTGGCCTGAAATTCCGCAGCACTGAAGATGCCGCTCGAGCCCACGACATTCGGATCCTGGCTCGCGTCTACCGCGCTCGGACTGCTGTACTGATCGACGGTGTAGGCTGCTTTGGTGTAACCGCAACCTGTGATGCCGGGAGTGGCAGCACCGGTACCCAACGCGGCCGTATTCAGCGCCGGGGAGCTCGGATAGGCCGTGACCTGACCGTACTTGGCATCGCTGATGCGCTTCATCGACTCCAACACGTTGGTGATATCGGCGGGATGGGGCAGCAAGGTGCTGAGCTGTCCGGTACTCACCAACCCCTGCGTATCCGCGGGACTTGAGACTTTGGTGGGCTGCGCCGCCGCAATCATCATCGTCGGCGGCGACATCGAATTGCCCCCAGACATCGAGCTGTCCGAGCCGATCAGATTGAGCAATCCGCCACGCGCTCCGTACTGATAGATCGCGTACATCGGGTTGTGCGGATTGGTGTTGGTATCGTTCTGCGATAGCGCAGGAATCACCGTACCCGAGGTATTGGTCATCGCGGAGGCAGTTTTGACGCGGGTCTTGATGCCGCGCAGGTGTGCGCTGTCCGAATGAAACCGCAGGCCGAAGGTACTGTCGATGAAATTCCCGGTGGTGCTGGGGCTCGGCACCATGGTGCCCGGCAACCCCAGTTTGCTATAGCCGGCGACCGACAGGAAATCCGTCTGTCCGTTGGGGCCGCCCACCAGCACGTTCGAGCCGGCGATGTTGCCGCCCCCCGCGAGGTCGAAACAGATGAACGGGATCTTGCCTGCTCCTGTCGAAATGCTGCACGGTCCCAGCAGACTCGTGATGTCGGGTGCAAGGGTCGAAGTCGCCCGCGCGGTGCGCGGTGCCGCCAGCATGGCCAGCAGCGAAGGGCCGATCACCGTGGCTGAACCGGTAATGAAGCCTTGCGCGAGGAATTCGCGGCGCGTGCGCGGCCGAGGATGATCCTGGTGGCGCAGCGCTTCGTGAATACCCAGAGCCTTGGTTCGCTTGCTCATATGAAGACCTCTTCGTCGTCTGCTTAATTGATCAACATGTTGGCGCTGCCGAACGCGGTGGCGCAGGCGGCAGCTGCTACCGCATACGTTCCCGGGAGCGTGCCGCACGAGTTCGTCGCACAGAGCTTGCCGATGAGGCTGGTCAGCTCCGTGGTGATGCTGCTCGCGGGCGGCGCGCTCGCCATCGGCGTGCTGCCGAGCACCCGTGCCGCGAGTGCGCTCGTGACCGTAGTTACGCCAGGTCCGCTCGGAAACATGCCGGCGCTCAGCGTCGTCCCGTACACCTGCGGCTGCAACGTGGGCGAATTCACCGCTGCGTTGCAGTACTGGATCGCCAGCTGCGCGATGCCGATCTGGTTCGACGAAGAGAAACCCTCGAGCGTCGGATCCGACGGCAGCTGCTGCTGCACCGCCAGGTAAGTTGCGTTGACCGCGGGGGTCGATGCGGGCACGCCCGTGAGCTGCGACAGCGTGGAATTGACCTGCGCGAAGGTGCGCACACCGATGTCGGCCACGATCGGCCCCGGAGCAAACGGCGGCGGCGTCGGCGTCGGCTCGACCACCACGTGGGTTTGACTGCCGAGCTGATCGAAGGTGAGGAAGAACGTGTCGGTGAGCGGGCCGCCCTGCAGGCCGATGACGGTACCGACCGTCGACAGCACCTCACCCGTGGCGGTATAGCCGGCAGCAGTGACCGTGGTGTTGAGCGGTATGTAGGCCTGCCCCACCTGCGGAATGTTGCCGTTCAAGCCGATGCGGATGCCCTTGACGGGAATGCTGGGAAGAGTGCTCTTGACGGTCGGATCCAACGAAATGAACGTCGGCTGGTAAAACAAGTAGCTGTAGCTGTCGTACTGGCTGACCGTGAACATCACGTAGGCCTCATTGACCCCGGTCACGCTCGCCACATTGAACAGCATGTAGTAACGCTGCCCCACACCGGCGTTGAAGTTCTGCATGATCTGCGCCGCCGACATGGCGCGGCTGTGGATGGCGACGAACTTGATCAATCCCTGCCAGGAGCGATCACCCGACACTTCGTTGCCGAGCACCAAGGCGAAGGTGTTGTCCCAGTTCGAGATGGTGCCGCCCTTCTGCGGGTCCGGAACGTTCGCATTCACGCCATTCACGTAGATCTGGCGTCCGTTGATGGGATCGTAGGTCAGCACCACGTGCTGCAATGACGCCTGCAGCAGCATGCCGGCGGTAGGTGTGGCCAGCTGCGGCGTGCCGTCCAGCACCGAATTCGAGCTGCGCAGCATGAAATCGTAGTTCTGATTGGTCTGGCCCAGAGTGAAATTGCGCAGCGTGTCGCCGCCCGAATAACTGACCATGTAGGACTTGTCGACGGCCACCAGCGCCGGCGCAACCCAGGCCTCGACCGAGAATTCGCCGGTCGCCTGGATCATGTTGTAGATCTTGGCGCTCGCCGAGGTGCTGGCCTGCGCTTTGCCGCCGGCGCCCACCGTGATGCCCCAGCCGCCGGCCCACAGCACATTGCCGGAGATGGTGAGATCGGCCGCCGGATCGACGCCGCTCGTGTCATAGGCCGTGTAGCCGCTGCCGGTCTGGAATTCGTACTTCGCAATCGTGTCGGCGTCGAAGCGATTGGCACCGCTCGCGACCGTTCCCTGCGTGAGCGTCAGCGCCTTGCTGATCACCAAGCTGGGATCGATGTTGGACGGAGTCAGCGATTGGGCAAAGGCCTGGATCTGCGCCAGCATCTGTGCCGCATCGGACGCGCAGTTATCCCAGCAGTTGTGGTTGTCGGTCAGCAGGCGCTGATAGAAGCGGGAGTTCGTGCCGCACGATCCCGGCGTAGAGCCCGTGGCGACAGTATTACCCGCAATGAACGGCGAACAGCCGGTCAGGTCGATCTTCGGAATCGCGGCCGGGTAAGCGATCGCCAACGTCGGGTCGGCGAAAT
Organism: uncultured Gammaproteobacteria bacterium; assembly: GCA_963818075.1. Classification (GTDB taxonomy): domain Bacteria; phylum Pseudomonadota; class Gammaproteobacteria; order Steroidobacterales; family Steroidobacteraceae; genus Bog-1198. The sequence goes on from CAWFQX010000006.1 coordinate 282,782, forward strand.
ACGGAGACTGCTGAGTCGCCGCGCTCGCGGTCGAGGAATGGCAGCGCACGCAGTACTGGCTGGTGAGCGTATATATTGTATTTCCGTACTCGACGCCGCCGTCATTCGGGAAATTCAAGCTCTGCCCGACGCTCTGGATCGGCGGCGCCTGCAGCTGCACCTGCGTGGCCGAGGTCGCGCCGGTGGCGCCGGCCCAATTGCTGATCCAGGTGGTCAAGATCGTACCGCAGGCCGACGGGTCGGCAAGCCAGCAGTTATGTCCGCCGGACACCTTGGTGACGATGAGCGAAGTCGCAGGCGAGGACAGATTCACCACGGTGTTGGCCTGCGCGTACGCCAGGTTCACATCGTCGCTGCGCGCAAAGTTCGGCATCTGCGCCGGGCTGGTGGCGTTGTGGCACTGCCCGCAACGATTCTGCACGCGAACGTTGTTCCAGAAGTTGATCTCGAAGGCCTGCACGTCGGCCGTCGCCGGCGCGGGACCGGTATACGAAGCGGCCGTGCTCGTGGGTGCCGTGGCCGCGGTGGCCGTCGTGGGTGCGCCGCCGCCGCCGCAGGCGCTCAAGGCGAACGAGGCCGCCGCGAGGAGAGCAAAACCGGCTATGCGTGAAACGTTCATAGGGGCCCCATGCAGTAAGCGGCGGCTTCAGCGAATGGCTGCCGCAGCGAGTAGTTGTGCGCTTGGAACGACGCGATCATCGAGGTGATCTGGGTAGCGTCCGCGTTCGAGTTGGGTGCGCGCAAACACACATCCTTGAACACCCGCGTGACCTGGCAGCTGGTAAAGGTCGCGCTGTTCTCGAGTTCCATCCCCAGAGATTTGGCACCGTTGCCGCTGCCGGGAAGACTGCCGCTCCATCCCAGGACCTCATTCGGCCCCGTGCGCCAGCGATTGGTCCAACTATCGTCGGGCGTGTTGAAGCCCTGCGGGAAGTTGGTGTTGTTGATGTGGTACTTGGGCTGCACCTGCCCGGCGGTGTAGACCAGCTGTCCGGCGACGGCGCCCGTCGGGTCGGTCGCGACAGCGTAGTTGTACTGGTAGTAGGCAAAGGCCTGCGCCATCGGGTCCATGCCGCTGTGGCAGCCGATGCAGTTGTTCAAGAACAAGGTGCTGACGCCGCCCGGGCTTCGCGTCACGTCCTGGCGAATGCGATCCGGCGGCCGCGTGATGTCCATGACGGTCTGCAGGTCGTTGCACAGGTGGTTCAGCATGGTGAAGCGGAACATGCGGCGGTTGGTGCCGTCCATGAAGAAGGCGTTGGCCGCGCCGCGGGTGGTCAGAACGCCGGCGGTGGCCGTCGCCGGGATGCCGGTCAGCGCCGATTGGGTGCTCGATTGCAGGTGCGCCTTGAGGTCGACGTTGTTGTCGTCCAGGGTCTGATACATGTTGTTGTTTGCGGGCGAGTAGGCCGGCGCGCCCGACGCCGAATCGGCGATGTACACGAGGTCGGCGCTGAGCAAGGTATTGAACGGCACGTTGTCGCGCACCATGCCGACGACGGTGGCTGTATAATCATTGAGCGGCACGAAGACCGACTGGCTGCGGTTGGTCCAGGGCGCCGCCAGATTGCGGATCGTGTTGTTGTAGAAAGCGGGGTCCTGCGTCGCGAGCAGCGCGGCGCTCACCGGATCGGTCGCCATCATGCTGGTGAGCTGCGCGGCCGTGGGTGGAATGCCGGCGATGCGGTTGTACATCCGTGTCGCTTGAGCGGCGTCGGGGCCGGCGGCGAGCGCTGTTGCGCCCAACAGCAGCGCACCGGCGGCGGCGATTGCCGGTCCGCATCGGCGCACGCCGTGCGTGCCGCTCATGATTGGCTTTGCCATCCCTTTATTCATATGCACATCCACTCTCGTGAGTTGTGATTTCGACGTGGCGCAAATATACCGAGTAAAAAATGCCCCAAGGAATGTCTCATCGGAACGACGTCGGTGTTTCGCGACATATCGACGGAGCACTGTCCGCCTATATCCTGCAGCCTAATTTGCGGAGTTCTGCTCTCATGTGCACAGAGAAACGGAAGTGGCCAAGTTCTTCTGTGAGTGCGTTAACAGATTGCGCACACGCAACGAACGAAGATCGCGATCTGAGACCGATTAAGTTCAATGAGCCGGTGAACCTGTGCACACTGAAGCGGTGAACCGATTGATCGAACGTAGGTATCCACAATCATGAACACTTTGCTCACACGTGAACCGCGTCACGGTTCCCTGAAATTGGCGGCGCTGGTTCTGCCGGCACTGCTCATGATCGGCTGCGAGAGCGGAGTCAGCGGTCATGCCCCCGGACTCGCGGGCGTGCAGACCCAGGATCCCGGCACGTTGAATTTTCCGCTGGCCTACGTGAAGCGTCCTGCGCCCGCGTCAACTCCGAAGGCGGATATCGACGTGCGCGATCTGATCACCTCGACCACCGGCGGCGACCTCTACATCCGGGAGCAGGCCAGCCCCGGCTCCGTCGAGACCAATGTGACGGCAGCGATCACCATGGGGATGGGCGACGTGCGCGACCTCGACGCGTCTCCGGACGGCAAGAAGCTGGTGTTCTCGCTGCGTCTGCCGCTGAATCCTAATAAGAAGAACGACGATGTGACGCAGCCCACCTGGAAGATCTACCAGTACGACGCGGTGGCGAAAACGGTGACCCAGCTGACCAACGACAGCACCACCGCCGGGCATGACGTGGGCGCACACTATCTGCCCGACGGCCGCATCGTGTTTGCCTCGACCCGGCAAGCGGCGACTCAAGCCATCCTGATCGATGAGGGCCGGCCGCAATACCCGGCGCAAACCGACGACCGCAAGCAGCCGATCTTTCTGCTGCACGTGATGAATGCGGACGGCACCGACATCCATCAGATCAGCTTCAACACCAATCACGATTTCGCGCCTTCCGTCATGGCCAACGGTCAGATCGTGTTTTCACGCTACGAATCCATCAACGGCGATCAGATCAGCCTGTATCGCTGCAATCCGGACGGCACCGGGCTCGAGCTCTACTACGGCGAGAACAGCCATGCCACCGGCGCCAATCTCGCAGGCACGAACAACAACGTGATCCAATTCTTGAATGCGCGGCAGCGCGCCGACGGTAAGTTGCTCGCCATCGCGCGGCCGTTCCTCGGCACGCAGCAGGGCGGCGACATCGTGCAGATCGACGCCGAGAATTTCGTCGAGATCAACCAACCGGCAACCCCGAAGGGCGCCGCCGGCACCGCCCAGTCGAGCGCCACCACGCTCGGCATCACGACCGACGCCAACATGCCCTCGCTCGGCGGGCGGTTCGCATCCGCCTACCCGCTCTTTGACGGCACCAACCGCATGTTCGTCAGCTGGGCACCATGCCTGGTGCTCGACACCACCGTGACCCCGAACACCACCAACATCTGCACGACCGCCAATACCACCGGCGCCAATGTGCAGCTGGCGCCGCCGCAGTACACGATTTGGATCTACGACATCTCGGCCGGCACCTTGAGCCCCATCCTGGGCGCCGAATCCGGCACCGTCATCGTCGAGCCCGTCATCATGCAGGCGCGCACGCCGGTCCCCACCTTCATTCCGGATGTCGTGCCCACCGGCGGCGCCGGAAATATGGCGCACAACACCAACGGCGGGCTCGGTCTGCTCGTGATCCGCAGCGTCTACGACTTCGACGGCGTCGACTTGGTCGCCGCCGAGACCGCCAATGCAATCCCGAACATCGCGGCGCTGGCGGACCCCAAGCAGGCCACCGCCGATCAGCGCCCGGCACGCTTCGTGAGAATTGAAAAAGCCGTCGAGATTCCCGACAAGACCGTGCGCAAGATCAACGCCTCGGCGTTCGGCCCCGCGGGCATGGGCATGCGCGAGATTCTCGCCTACGCGCCGGTCGAGCCCGACGGGTCAGTGACCATCCAGCTGCCGGCCAATGTGCCCTTCACCATCGACATCCTGGACAAGAACGCGCGGCGCATCGGCGCCGTGCATTCGAGCTGGATGCAGCTCATTCCCGGCGAGACGAAGACCTGCAACGGCTGTCACATCGCCGGCAGCAAGAGCACGCCGTCGCACGGCCGTTCGGGACTCACCGCATCGGTCAACGCAGGCGCGCCGGCGGCGGATGCACCATTTCCCCATACCGTCGCCACCTTGCCGGCGGCGCACGCCGGCGACACCATGGCGGACACCCGGGCGGCGAACACCTGTGCCGCTGCGCTGACACCCCCCGGGGCCACCACGCCCTGCTCGGAGCTGCCGAGCATCGATGTGATTTACAGCGACGTCTGGACCGATCCGGTCGCGGCCGGGCGCCCGGCCGATGCATCGTTCTCTTATTTGTATGCGAATCTGTCGACGCCTAGCCCGGCCAACGCCCATTGCGCGACATGGGATCCGCTTTGCCGCAGCACCATTCACTTTCCCGACGCCACCGCCGACGGCGCGGTATCGCATCAGCTGCAGCCGATATGGAATTTGCCGCGGCAAACCATCGTCGGCGGCGTCGTCACCAGCGATCACACCTGCGTGCTCTGCCACAACCCGGTGAACGCCGCCGCCAAGAAGGCCGAAGTCCCCGCCGGCCAGCTCGATTTGACCGACGGCGCATCCTCGGCGGACCCGACCGTAACCAGCTCGTACGAAGAACTTCTGTTTGCACATAATGAGCAGACGCTTAATATGGGCGTCCTGCAGGACTTGTTGGTGCCTGCGCCCGGACCGCCCGGCCCGGGGGGCGTGCCAACGACGATCATGGTGCCGGTGTCGTTGGCGCCGCCGATGGCGGCCGGCAGCGCGGCGGGATCGGTGGTGAAATTCTTGAGGATGTTCGACGGAACCTATCACGATCCGGTCATGGACCACACGGGATACTTAACGACGGCGGAGTTGCGTTTGATCGCAGAATGGCTGGACATTGGCGCGCAGTACTATAACGATCCGTTTGTCGCGCCGGCGATGTGAGCTGATGCCACGGCTGCTTGCGCTACTGCTGGCGCTGCAGGCGTTCGGTGTCGGTCTGGTCCATGCGAAGGAACAACTGCTTGAGGTCGTCGTTGCCGAGCCCTACCTGGAGATGCACAGCGGCCCGGGACGCGGCTATCCGGTCGTGTACGTCGTGGGCCGCGACGAAATCGTCACCATCCTCTACAGCCGCACTGATTGGTTCAAGGTGCGCGCGCCGCGCGGCCAGGAAGGCTGGGCGCGCCGCACGGACCTCGCGCTCACCAAGCTGGCCTCGGGAGAGCCGGCGCCGATACCGCCCTATCCGGATTTCGCGACCCACCGCTGGGAGCTGGGCGCCGGCTACGGTGTGTTCAATCATCAGAATCTGGTCACTACCTGGGGCGATTTCGGTCTCACCGACAGTCTCGACGTCGAAGTCGTACTGCAGCAGGCCCTGGGGACGATCGACAACCGCTACATCGCAAGCGTGGGAATGCGGCACACCTTCATTCCTGAGTGGCGCTGGTTCTCGCCCACCGCCGGCATCGGCACGGGCTACCAGTACATCGACGACAAGGTGCCGCCGAAGCCGCTCCAGACCAGCAATCAGCTCGCCTACGTATCGCTGGGCGCGCGCGGCTTCATCACCAGGCGCTTCATGTGGCGTGCGGATTGGCGCAAGTACGTCGTCTTCACCAACCAAAATCAGAACGAGGAACCGGAAGAATGGAAATTCGGCTTAGCAGTGTTCTTCTAGCGGCGGCGCTGCTGTCCGGCTGCGGCTGGTTCCATCGCGGCGAGAAGGCGCCGGCCCAGGTAGTTGCCGAAGAGCCTCCCGGGGAGCCGTCGATCGTCGAACCGCAGGTCAATCGCCGCGTCGTCAAGACGCCGAAGATCAAGGCCAAGGACTTCGAGCTCGGCGGCTACTTCGGCGCCCTCAGCATTCAGGACTTCGGCACCAATCCGGTGTACGGCGTGCGCGCCGCTTACCACGTCTCGGAGGACATCTTCCTGGAGGGATTTCTCGGCCGCTCCAAGGCCGGCACCACCAGCCTGGAGGACGTCTTCCCCGATATCACGGTAGTGAGCGACTCTGGGAGACGCTTCACGTATTACGACCTGGACGTGGGCTACAACGTACTCCCGGGCGAGATCTTTCTCGGGCGGGGCCGTGCGTTCAACTCGGCCTTGTACGTGACGGTCGGCATGGGCGACGTGAAATTTGCCGACAAGGATCAGTTTGCGCTTAATTTTGGCATGGGCGAGCGGCTGTTGATCACGGATTGGCTCGCAATGCACTTGGACGTGAGAGATCACGTGTTCGAGACGGATTTGACCGGCCGGACCAAGAACGTCCACAACATCGAAGCCACTCTCGGCTTAACCGTTTTCTACTGATCAGGAGGACAGATCATGAAAATCTCGACTTTTGGATGGTTTGGACGTGGCGCGATTGCCGCCATCGTCATCGCATCGACGGCATTCGCGGCCAGCGGCGACGCGTCGGGGCCGGCGCCCGCCTTTACGCTCAGCGCGCTCTCGGGACAGCAAGGCGCGCTCAGCCAGTACAAGGGCCAGGTGGTCATGGTGAACTTCTGGGCGACCTGGTGCGGCCCCTGCCAGCAGGAAATGCCCTTGCTCGATCAAATGTACAAGAAGTACAAGCCGGCGGGCTTCACCCTGATCGGCGTCAATGTCGACAAGGAAGCGCCCGCAGTCAAGGAACTGCTGGCGCGCAAGCCAGTGAGCTTTCCCGTGCTGCTCGACCCCGCGAATCAAGTGAGCAAGGCATACCACGTCGACGAGATGCCGAGTTCCGTCATCATCGACCGCAAGGGGGAGATCCGCTACATCCACCGCGGCTACCGGCCCGGTGACGAGAACGAGTACCAAGACCGCATTCGCCAGCTGATTCGAGAGTGAGCATGCGTAAATCTGCAATGCTGGCCGTCGTCGGCGCGGGTCTGCTGCTCGGAGCATGCAGCATTCAGCCCTGGGTGAAGCCCTATGAGCGGGACCGGCTGGCGGATCCCATCATGGCGTGGGATCGAGACGCCATCTCCGCCGGCTACCTGGATCATATCTATGAGTCCCGCGAAGGATCGCGGGGCGCCACCGGCACGGCCGGCGGCGGCTGCGGCTGCAACTAAGGCTCACGCGGAATGCTCAGACAGGCGCCATCGCCATCGCGATCGACATGAGGATCTCGCCGCGTCATTTGTGCCGCCTCGCCGCCGTGGCAACGCTCTCGGTGATGTGCGTCGCCGGGGCCGCGGTGCTGCCGGATGACCGCGCCGATCTCTTCTGGAGCACCTACAAGGGCGGCGGGATGGACATCACCGGCGAGTCGGTGCTGGTGCGCAAGAAGTTCTCGGAAAATTTTGCGCTCGAGGCCAACTACTTCATCGACAAGGTGAGCGGCGCGTCGATCGATGTCCTGAGCCAGGCGAGCGTCATCAAGGACGAGCGCAAGCAGAAAACCCTCTCGCTCGACTACATCCACGATAAGACCCAGTACAACCTCTCTTATACGAACAGCACCGAGCGCGACTACATCTCCAACACGACGCATTTTTCGCTGAGCCAGGACATGTTCGGCGATCTGACCACCGTGACTCTCGGATTCACGGACAGCCGCAACAAGGTGGGCGAGAACAACGGTACGGCCTCCAAACCCGTGATTTCCTGGCTCGGCCACGCGACCAGCCGCAGCTACGAAGGCGGCCTGTCGCAGATCCTCACCAAGAATCTCATTGCCGGCGCGACCGTGGAAGTCATCACGGACCAGGGCCTGTTGAGCAACCCCTACCGCTCGATCCGCTATCTGGTGGATCCGTCGATAAACCCGCTCGGCTACGCGCTCGGCAGCCAGGTGTACCCCAACACCCATACCAGCACGGCCGGAGAGGTACGCGCGAAGTACTATCTACCGTATCGCGCGGCGGCATCGGTGTCGTACCGGTATTTCAGCGACACCTGGGGCATCCGCGCGAACACCATCGAATTGGGATACACCCAGCCCGTCTCCAATAAATGGATTTTCGAGGGGCGGCTGCGCCATTACAGCCAGAACAGCGCAACGTTCTACAGCGACCTGTTTCCGTTCGCGAATTCTCAAAATTTCGAGGGCCGCGACCAAAATCTTGCAGCGTCGACCAACAACACCATCGACGGCAAGGTGACCTGGGCCTTCGCGCCGAGCGGGTTTCTGATATTCAAGCGCGCCACCGCGAGCTTTGACGTGACCCGAATCCAATTCAAGTACGGCGATTTCAGGAACATCAAAGACTACAACGTGACGCCTGCGGGCGGCGGCTACCAGCCCGGCACCGAGCCGCTGTATGCGTTCGACGCCATGGTGTACCAAGTCTACATATCGATGTTCTTCTGACCCGAGCGCACCGCTCCGCGCCACCACACCAGCAGCATGGGCGACAGCGCTGCAACGATGGCGACGCTATCCGCCACCCAATCCCAGAAGTCCCGGTCGCGGTGCACGATTGGGAGCCCTTGGACGATTTCGATCAGGGCGCCGAACGCCGACAAGGATCCGGCGATGATCCACAGCCTACCCTTGGGGTAGGCCGCCACCGCAAGTCCGGTCAGTGCATAGAAGGCGATGAAGTGCTCTGCTTTGTCCCAAGGGACGAGCTGCAGCGCATGGGTCGGGGGTATCACGGCGCTGTAGAACGTAAATATCAGCGCGGCAAAAAATAGGCATCTGGCGAGCCAGATCAACCACGAGATCTTGAGCACGGAGCGTCCAAAAAACGCCGAGCATAACAAATCGGACCCGGAAGCCCGCCAAAACTGCCGCGGCAGATGACTCCGCGGCGCTTTTTATGCATATTTGAGCAATGAATATCACCCGCCGCGAGGCGCTTCAGAATTTCGGTGCGGCGTTCGGCATTTCGGCCGCCCTGCCCTGGCGCCAAACAAGGGCGGCGGAGCCGCAGCGGCTCGATGTCAAGGATCCGGCCGCAATCGCCCAGGGTTACGTCGACAACGCGGCGCAAGTCGACCTGAAGAAATACCCGCAGTACGCGCCGGGCTCAAACTGCGATAACTGCCTGCAGCTGCAAGGAAGTCCGGGCAATACTTACCGTCCCTGCAGCCTCTTTCCCGGCAAGCTGGTCTCGGTGGGCGGCTGGTGCAAGGGCTGGACGCCTGAGATGTAAGCGTCCCGCACGCGCACTCCCACCGCCGGAAAATCAACGAAAAAGCCGTCGATGCCGCGATCCAGGTAGCGGCGGATTTCAGCATCGAGATCCCCATGCGCCGCCGGCGAGTCGCCGCTGCGCAAATCGGCCGGCAGGAACTCATTCTCGGCGCGAAAAGTCCACACATGCACCTTGAGATTCACGGCGTGCGCGGCGCGTACGCCTTCGGCGCTGGCCAGCGCCTTGGCAATGCCGATGCCATCGGCGTAGCCGGCAATCTCGCCCAAGTCGCCGAGGCCATGTTCCAGCAGCTGCAATAGGGGCAGATCGGTCATGCCGCGCAATTGGCGCAGATTTGCCGGATCAAACGACTGGATGAACACCGGGGAGCCGGCTGCTGCATAGCCGTGGCGCTGCAGGCAATCGAGCACCGCCTGTTCCTGCGGCAGCCCGATCCCGGCGAAATGCGCCGGGTGCTTGGTCTCCGGGTACACGCCAATCCTTGCGGCGCTGCGCCGATTGGCATCATTGGCCAGTTGCATGACTTCATCGAAAGTCGGGACCGTGAAGCGGCCGTCATAGGCGCAATTCTGCGGCCGCAATTCCGGCAGGCGTTCCCGCGCGCGCAGCGTCTTGATCTCGGCCAGCGTGAAATCTTCAGTGAACCAACCCGTCATCGTTTCGCCGTCGATGACCTGAGTGCGGCGACGCGCCGCGAACTCCGGGTGGTGCGCAACGTCGGTGGTGCCGCCGATCTCATTCTCGTGCCGCGCAATGAGTACGCCGTCGCGCGTCATGACCAGATCCGGTTCGATGTAATCGGCGCCCTCCTCGATCGCCAGCCGATAGGACTCGATGGTGTGCTCCGGTCGCTCGCCGCTGGCGCCGCGATGGGCAATGACAAGGATATTCGACAAGGGGGCACCTCGGTGATCGGGCCCCTAAGAGTTTACCGCACGCCTCGAGACGAGGCTCCGTTTGTACGGAGCCTCGTTCAGGCCACTCTCACTTCAGACCCCTATCGCGGGGGTGTCAGTACCGAGAGACTCGGTTCATAAGCCGACATCAACTGATTGGTGCCGGGAACCCAAGACGCTCCTTGTCTTGGAACCCGCGCACTCCAATCTGCTCGCAGCGATGTCGGTTGACCGGCGAACGCGACGCCAATGGCGAACACGGCGGCGGCCGTCACCATCACTTTTCGACGATACATTCCTCAGCCCTCCCCGACTTAAGATTGATGCGGCGGATTCGCCGGTGGGGAGTCCATCACTACGGCATGGGGCGGGTTCGCCGGTGGGGAGTCCATCACCGCGGCATGCGGCGGGTTCGCGGGCGGGGAATCCATCACCGCGGCATGCGGCGGGTTCGCCGGTGGGGAGTCCATCACCGCGGCATGCGGCGGGTTCGCCGGCGGGGAGTCCATCACCGCGGCATGCGGCGGGTTCGCGGGCGGGGAATCCAGCACCGCGGCATGCGGCGGGTTCGCCGGTGGGGAATCCATCACGGTGGCGTGCGGGGGGTTCGCGGGCGGGGAGTCCATCAAGGCAAAAGCGGAACTGGCGACTGCACAGCCGGCGACCAAAGCGACTAGACTGACCTTCATTATGATTTCTCCAAGTGGGTTGTTAACGGGTGCTCCTACGCAAACCGCCTGTTCAGGGCGGCCCGCAATGATAAAGGCGACGCCGAGCACAGAATCCCCTCACAGGGTTTCTACGATGTATGCTTAAGGGAAATCCTCACCCGGCAGGCATTTTTTCGTGACGGTGGGCGCATGACGATGCAGGTCCCGGCCAATTTCACGCAGCTCCTCACCGAGTGGCGATCGGGGCATCCCCAGGCGCTGGATCGCTTGACGCCATTGGTTTACGACGAACTGCGGCGGCTGGCCCGCAACTACATGCGCGGCGAGCGCGGCAGCCACACGCTGCAGGCAACAGCCGTCGTGCATGAAGCCTTCTTGCGCCTGATTCAAGCCAACGTTGCGCTGCAAGATCGCGGTCATTTCTTCGCGCTGGCATCGCGCCTCATGCGGCGTGTGTTGGTCGATCACGCAAAGTCGCGCTCACGCATCAAGCGCAATGCCGGCGTCCGAGACCTGGTCGCCGAGGCTACCGGCGAGACGACGCCGCCGGCCGACTTCGATGTCGTCGCTCTCGATGACGCCCTCGAGGGTCTGCAGCAGATGGAACCGCGCTTGGCGCAGGTGATCGAGTTGCATTATTTCGGCGGCCTGACCTATGAGCAGATCGCCGCTGCGCTCGGCACTTCGGCGGCGACCGTGCATCGCGACATTCGCTTGGCGCGCGCCTGGCTGCTCAATGAGATCGGGGGCGACCGACCCGCATGATTCCACGCGCCCGCTGGCAGCAGATTCAATCGCTGTTCGAGCAAATGATCGACACCGGTGCCGGTGATCGCGCAGCGCGCTTGGGCGAAGCCTGCGGCGACGACTTTGAACTCCGCTCATCGGTCGAGTCCATGCTCAAATCGGATGCCCGGCTCGAAGACCCGCTGCTGTACGCCATCGGCGAAGCCGCCGAATCGCTGTTGGAGGATCATCAGGACCGTTTGATCGGCACGCGCATCGGTCCGTATCGGGTGGTGTCGATTCTCGGGCACGGCGGCATGAGCACGGTGTACCGCGGCGAGCGCGATGATTCGCAGTATCACCAGACGGTCGCCATCAAGGTATTGCAGCACGCGACGCTGCATCCGCGGCTGCGCAGCCGTCTGCACAGTGAGCGGCATATCCTCGCCACCCTCGATCACCCGTCGATCGCGCGCTTGATCGACAGCGGCGATCTCGAGGATGGGACGCCTTATCTCGTGATGGAACACGTGGACGGCGAATCCATCGACGCTTACTGCGACAGCCGAACGCTTGTTCGTTCGGGAACGGCTCGAGCTGTTCGTTCAGGTCTGCGCCGCGGTGCAGTACGCGCACCGCAACCTGGTGGTGCACAGAGACATCAAGCCCTCCAATATCTTCGTCACGGGCGAGGGTGCACCCAAGCTTCTGGATTTCGGCATCGCCAAGCTGCTGGCGCCGGACAGCCTTTCCCACACGCTGCCGGTAACGAGACTTCAAGAGCGGATGCTGACGCCGGAGAACGCGGCCCCCGAGCAGGTGCTGGGCCGCCCGATCACCACCGCCACGGACATCTACGCGCTGGGCGTATTGCTGTACCAGCTGTTGACCGGCCGTTCACCCTATCGGCTGCTGAGCTACAGCCAGCTGCAGCTCGAGCGCGCCATCTGCATGGACGATCCGGTCCGCCCGAGCCAGATGGTGATATCGAGGATGAACGGCGAAACGGACGCCGACCGCAGCCGGATCTCCGACCGCCGCGGACTCTCCCCGCAGCGCTTGCGGGCCCGCCTGAGCGGCGATTTGGATGCCATCGTCGCCATGGCGATGCGCAAGGAACCCGATCGCCGCTACCCGTCGGTGGAAGCGCTTGCCGACGATCTCGGCCGACACTTGCGCGGCCAGCCCGTGCGCGCACGACACGGCGACTGGCGCTACAACACCGCCAAGTTTCTGCGGCGGCATGTGTGGGCAGTGGCGGGCGTCGCTGCCGCCTTCCTCGCCCTCGCGCTGTTCGGCGGGGTCACCGCCTGGGAGAATCATCGCATCGAGTTGGCGCGCGAGGCGACCGCGATGGAGCGCGACCGGGCGCAGCAAGTGTCGGCGTTCTTGGTGGATGTATTTTCGCAAGCCGATCCTTTCAATGCACAAGGCAAGGAACCGACCGCCAAGGACCTGCTGGATCGGGGTGCGGAAAAAATCAGCGGCAATTTGAGCCTGCAGCCGGAGGTGCGCGCTCAGCTTCTCGAGAGCATCGGCCTTGCCTATCGGCGCCAAGGCTTCAGCGAGCGGGCCATCCCCTTGCTGGAACAGGCGGTAGCCATACGCCGTCTGGAGCGCCCGCTCGACAAGGGGCATGTGGCGGTGGCGCTGGCGAATTTGGCGCGCGCGCTGAGCGATTCGGGCAACTTGATCTCGGCGGAAGCCGATTTGGAGCAGGCCGCGGCCCTGTCGGAAGACGGCATCGGGGCCCGGCCGATCGAGACCGCCGACATCCTGGTGCAATTCGGCAACTTTGCGCTGGACGCGAAAAGCGATCCCGACCATGCCGCGGAGCTTTTCGGCAAGGCGCTGACCATCTATCGCAACGCAATAGGCGATCACAATCTGCAGGTGGCCGCAACGCTGAACGGTCTCGCCTACGCGGCCGTCTGGAAGAGCGATTACGCGCTGGCCGAGCATTATGAGCGGGAGGCGCTCAGCATTTTCCAGCAGACCGTCAGCCGCAACCATCCCGACAACGCCGTCGCCCTCGCGATCTTGGGCTCCATACTCACCCAGCGCGATAAATTTGCCGAAGCCGAGCAAGTCTTGAACGAAGCGCTGCAGATCGAGCGCACCGTGTTCGGCGCCGACAATCAGCGCATCGCCGCTACGGAAGCGGACCTCGGCGTGCTCTACGATCGCGAGGGCGACAGCATCCGTGCCATTGCGGCCACCCAGACCGCGCTGCAAATCACCCGCGAGCGGCGCGGCTCCGGCCACTACTTGACCGGATACTATCTCGATGCGCTGGCCAATCTATTTTTGAGCGCCAACAACCTGCCGGCCGCCGAAGCCGACGCGCGCGAAGCACTCGCCATCTATGCCAAGGCGCTGCCCGCGCGCCACCTGTACATCGCATCCACGCACCAGCTGCTGGGAGAAGTGCTGCTGCGGCGCGGCTCTGCGGCAGCTGCCGAAGCGGAGCTGCGCACGGCGCTCGAGATGAACTTGGCGCTCGCCGGACCGGATAGCTGGCGTTCAGCGCGCAGCGAAGCGAGTTTGGGGTGGGCGCTCATCACGCGCGACAAAGCCGCGGAAGGCGAACCCCTGCTGGTCTCGGCACGCACGAAACTGCTGGCGACCGTAGGTGCGCAAAACCCTGCGACGAAGCAGGCGACCGCGCGATTGGCCGAATACTACCGAGCGCATCATCGAGACGCCGAGGCTGTGCGGGTTCTCGCGGCGCCCAACACGCGGTAAGCTAAGGGACTATCCACGCCGCACCGGGGCCGCCTTGGCGGGCGACGCGGTACCGCCAACCTTAGGAGTCTTGATGTCCATAACGAAACAATCCGCTGCAACGCTGTATTTCTCTGCTCTACTCGCCGCTTCCGCCGTCGTCAGCATCGCGCATGCCGGCGCGCGCGAAGAAGGTCGCCTGCTCACGGCAACGGAGGTGCTCGAAGAGGTGCAAGCCATGCCGGATCAGCAGATACCGGATGCGCTGCTGTCGCGCGCCTATGGAATTGCCGTGATTCCCGATGTCACCAAGGTGGCCTTGGTATTCGGCGGCCGCCACGGCAACGGCCTGCTCGTGGTGCGCGACAAATTGAACACCCCGTGGAGCAATCCCGTGTTCGTCTCGCTCACCGGCGGCAGCTGGGGCCTGCAAGCGGGGGCGCAATCCTCCGACATCGTCCTGGTGCTCACCACCAAGACCGGCATCGAGGGCATTGCCGGAGGCAAACTGACGCTGGGCGCCGACGTTTCGGTCGCCACAGGACCGGTCGGACGGCAGGGCTCGGCCGCGACCGACATGAATTTCAATGCGGAAATCTATTCCTATGCGCGGACCCGCGGCTTGTTCGGCGGCATCGCGCTCGACGGCAGCCACATTGCCATCGACCGGGCCGCGAACGCTTCGTTTTATGGCAAGAGCGGCGTGACGGCCACCGAGATTTTCTCCGGCCAGGCACCGTCCCCGCCGGCAACGGCGCAGCGCTTCCTGGATCGCCTGGCGCAGCTGACGCACACGCCGGCGCGAAACTCGCCCGCGCCCCAGGCAGACACCCCTGCCACCTCGGCGGCGCAGGCGCCGAATGCGGCTGCGCCAAGCACGGAGCCGCCGCGCACCTATCCCTTGGAGGAACAAAAATAAGCGTCGCCATGATCGCCGAGCGACGAGCCGCTTGAATATGCCGTCGCTGCGGCCATGGGTCTCCGTCAGTCTGCTGGCCGGCCTGCTGTTCTTGTCCGCGACGGTGCAGGCGCGGGCGCCGTTGGTGCTGTTGACCGATTTCGGAACCCAAGACGGCGCCGTGTCCGCCATGAAGGGGGTTGCCTACGGCGTATCGCAGGACTTGTTGATATCCGATCTCAGCCACGAGAATCCGAGCATCTTCGCCGGGGCTTACCGGCTCTATCAGACTGAGCAGTTCTGGCCGGCGGCCACGGTGTTCGTGGCCGTCGTCGACCCCGGCGTGGGCACCGCACGGCTGTCGATCGTGCTGAAGACGCGCACGGGCCACTATTTTGTGGGTCCGAACAACGGGCTCCTGTCCCTGGTTGCCGAACGCGACGGTATCGAGGGGCTCCGCCAGATCGATGAGCACGTCAATCGCCGTCCGGGTTCCGAGGAATCGCATACTTTTCACGGCCGCGACGTGTTCGCCTACACCGGCGCACGGCTCGCCGCCGGCGTCATCAGCTTCGAGCAGGTGGGGCCGCCGCTGGCGGCACAGGCGCTGATCTCGATCCCGTACCGCAAGGCGCAGCGCTCGGGCGGCACGGTCTCCGGGATCATCCCGGTGCTGGACGTGCAGTTCGGCAACGTCTGGACCAACATACCAAAGAGCCTGTTCGATGAGCTGCACGTCGCGCTCGGCGCGCCGCTGCGCGTGCGCATTTATCACGCAGGTAAACTCGTCGATGAAGGCCAAGCACCCTATCAGCGCACCTTCGGCGACGTGCCGGTGGGCCAGCCGCTGGTATACGTCAACAGTCTGTTGAATCTCGCGGTGGCGCTCAACCAAGGCAGCTTCGCCGCGGCCCACAAGATCGATTCGGGCCCGGACTGGTCCATCGAGATCGGCACGCAGTGAGCTCCTGACCCTTGGGAACGCCTTAGGTTTAGTCGGTTTCCTCGACGCTGAGCAGGCTGGCGCCGAAGACATTGGAGCATTCCCGCGCCACGCCCAGATCGCGTTTGCCGCCCTCATTGCGGCACGAGGCCTGGCCGGCAGCCGCCGACAAGGTGGCCAGTTGGCTGATGTGCGCCGCGGCCTGAACGGTGGGCCGAATTTTCTCAAAGGGGCCCGCCGCGCTGACGTACTCGGCCGGGAGCGCAAGTGCCGAGAAGTCGCGCGCAGTCGCCGTGACCATTACCATCACGTGATCGACGCCGCGCGGGCCGAGCGCCGTCACGTTCCAGTCGGGACGCGGCAGCTTGAGCTCCTGTTTCGCGGTGATCGCATTGTTCGAGTCGAGCTGATTCGGAAACAGCAGATAAAAGCTGCCGGGTTGGGTGCCTTGGTAGAACATGTAGACGAACCCGTCACGTTGCGATCGAATCGACAGCGCGAGGCGCGTGCCGATCTTGAGCGTTGACCCATCGAGGCTGGTTTGCACCTGCCACCGATCGTCGCGCTGGTTATAGATGTCGTTCAACGCCGCCAACGGATCCGCCGCCGGCGCGGCCGCATCCGCTGCGACTTCCGCAAAGGCGGGCACGATTGCGGTATTGCCGGCCAAAGTCGCATGCTGCCGCGCCGATTCTTGCTGAGTCTTGTCGAGCCGCGCTTGAACACAGGCGGTGAGCTCCTGCATCGAGAGCGACCCGCTATGATCCGCATCAATGGCGCCGCCGTCCAAGCATTGCCCGAAATTGTAGGTCAGGGCGCCGCCCTTGGAAGTGTCCCAGGCGACTTCGTTATTGCGCGCAGCGGCGAGGATCACCAGATTATTGTCGGTGGTGTCGAGCTGTGCGCCGCGCGTCTGCGAAAAACCACGGTCGTTCACCGCCAGGGAGCATTGCGGGCTCGAGGCCTCCGGTAGGAACTTTGCGCGCATGGCGGTACCCGCTGCGAGATCGCGCGCGCTCGCCACCTGCGCCACACCGCCCGAGTGGCAGGAATCGAGCATGACGATGGTCTTGTCGGTTTTCGCGCTGAGCGGCTTCAGCATGCTGGCAAACTCGGCATTCGTGACCACATGCATGTCCTGCATCACGATGCTTTCCGTGCACTGCCCGGTGGCCTTGCTGAAGAAACGGGCGCCGTGGCCTGAAAAATAAATGTACAGCTTGTCGCCGGGCATGATGCTCTGATTCATTGCCGCCAATGCCTGCTTGAGACCTTCGCGGGTGACCTCCTGCTCCGACAGCTCCACGATATTGTGCGCGGGCACGCCAAAGCGCCGCGCCAGGTCGTTGGCGAGTTTGCGGTCGTTCAGCACGCCAGGCAGCGGGCTGCGCTGATACTCCGACACGGTGATGATCAGGGCGTGGTTCGAGGGCAGCAGCGGCGCCTGCAAACCGGCCGGCTGGGCGGCCGACTGTGCCGCCGGCGGACTCGCGGCGGCCAGCCACAGCGCCGCGAAACTCCACTTAAGTTCGCGCCGGGTCATGATTGCTCGCCGCAAAAAACTTTGCCGGTGGCGGGATAGGTGCGCACCGTGATCTGCTCGACCGCGACTGCGCCCGCGGCGCCGCCGATGCCCTTGGCGAGTGCATCGGCGCGGCTGCCATCGGCGGCAAAGCGCTGCACGCCGGTCAAATCGGTGAAAAAGCTTGGGCTGCGCTCGAATGCCAGCACCGCCACCTGATCCGAACCGAACGGTGCGGTCACCAAAATATGCTGCTTGGGATCGGCGCCGGGAATGGCACGCGGCGCTCCGCTCGCAATGATCTCTCGCTCCGAGGCCCGCGTCGGATAGAGCACGGTCAAATTGCCCTCGCTGTCCAGATCGAGCAGCATCACGTAGGCGGGCTTTTGCAAGCGAACCTCGAACACGAACGATTCACACTGCACATAGGTATTGCCGCGGCTGCCGGGATCCGTCTCGGCGCGCAGTCCGAGGCTGGCGTCGCCCGCCGGCAGTACCCGATTGAGCCATGCCTGGGCGGCGATGCGCTTGATGAGGTTCGGATCGGTGGCCCGGGTGCTGACGATCGGATCCCCCGCCGGACCCATGAGCTGCGCCTCCTCGCCGCGCTGGCGCAGCGACAGATCGCCGTCGCGCTCGACGATCGCCACACCGCTCAAGGCCGCGAGCTTCGCTTGCAGCGGCGCCGAGACCGACTCGAGCTTGAGGTGCAGCGTGGTGTCGCGCGCGGCCGGCCGCGGCGCGATCGGGCTGGGCTGGGCCGCCATGCTCATGCCCAAAAAGGGGCGGGCCCCGATGTCTTGCGGGTCCTCGGCGATCGCCGGCAGCAGTTGCGGATGCTGCGCGAAATTGCGGTGTTCGAGGAAGACGTTCATGGCCTCGCGGCCCTGCGAATAGTTGAAGGTCCCGGGCAGCAATTGTCCGCCCAGCAGCCGCAGAAACGCGTCTGTGAACGCGCCGTGGTACTTGCCGTCCAGGGTCGGCGCTTGTTCCAGCGCCTGCGCCGTGGAGATGTCCGCCCCCGTCTCGCTGTCGCTGGCGCCGGATAGCAGAACGACATGCTCGTATGGATAGGGCGGCGGCGGCGGACGCGCGCTGACGGCGCCGGCGCGAGCCACGCCCAAATCGCGCGTAATAACCGGCAGGAAACGCGAGCGGCTGAAGGACTGGCCGAACGAGCGCACCACCTGCCCCGAATAGCAGCTGTCGGAGACGACAACCACCCAGCGACCGCCCTGATCCAGCCGTTTGAGCCGCGGTACCAGATCGCGGCGCCCCACGACCAATGTGCGCTGCGCCGCCGCCGTTGAGCTGTAATCAAGGTCGTACGGCACCCACGCACCCGTCGCATAGGGTAAATCGAAGGCGTTGTCGTTGTCGTTGGCGCTGGTGCCGTGCCCGCTGAAATAGATGAGCACGGTATCGCCGGGCGCGCTGCGCTGCTCCAGCGCGGCGATTTGATCGAGGATGTGCTCGCGGGTGGCCTCCTGATCGCGCAGGGCAACCACGTCGCCCGGTTGGAATCCCCAGTGTTCGGCGAGCGCGCGCTGCATCGAATCGATATCGAGGGAGGGCCCGAGCAGCTGATGCGTCTTGAGGGCCGGGTCGCGGAACTGCCCCACCGCCACCAGCAACGCCACGTTGCGCGCGGCAGCGGCGTGGCCGATCAACACGCACAGCAGCAGCGCCGCCAGCGTTGGCACGCGTTCGCGATGGCTCACAGGCTTTGATCCCCAAGGGTGATGGCTCACTCTCGTTTGATTGTACACCGGCGGTTCCGCAAACCCGATAAGCAGGAGCCTGTAACCCAGGCCTACAGCGTTATCACAAGGCGAATCATCGAGACTTGAGGTAGAGTTAAAAAACTCATACGCGCACGCGATGCGGTCGAAGAACTCATGTTTGAGCTTGGCATATTTCCAGTGCTTCGGCCGCCCAGGAGCCTGTCGGTACCGTTCCGCCAGTTGGGGGGACTGATCCTCGCCCTGCTGCTCATCGCGCCGGGCGCAGCCTTGGCGCAGTCCACCGACCTGCTGCGGGCGTATCAGAATTTCGAAACCGCCAAGGCCGCCAATCGAGTTGCCGATGCGCTGCGCAGCGGCGACGATGCCGTGCGGCTGACTCAAGCCAGCGGCGATCAACCAAGCCTCATCGAATTGCTGCGCAACCTCGGTGATTATGCGGCGCAGGCGGGCGAGGATCAGCCGGCGGCAGGCTATTACGAGCGCGCCTTGGGGCTGCAGGAGTCCGCGCTTGGGCCCGAGCACCCGGATCTCGTGCCGGTGCTGACCGCATTGGCAGAAGTTTATTTCAAGGACAGGCGTTATTCTGACGCCGCCGCCCTCGAGCAGCGCATCTTGAGCATCGAGCGGCAGACTTACGGCGAACATCACGAGAACGTACTGGCAACGCTCAAGCGGCTGCGCGAAATCTACGGCGCCGGCAATGATGCGGCCGCCGCCGCCGGCATCGACGCACAGTTGCAGGCTTGGACACCGCCCCCGCCGCCGCCGCCGTCCATCGATCGCGGCTTGCCGGCGCCTCCCGGAGCCGGCACCAATCGACGCTACCAGCAGAGCCAGGGCTTCGCGACGGTGCGGATCTTTTACGGCACGAATCGGGCGGCCACCGGCGACACCAAACCCGCGCTGTTCTACGGCAAGGGACGCGGCGAGCTTCAATATGGCTATTTGAACGTCACCATCCCGCAGATTCACAAGGAGGCCGAGCTCGAAACTCAACCCCGCTGGTCGGAGTACACCTTTGGCACGAGCCAGGCGGGCATGCGGCGCCGCTACGTGCTGCTCGACCAGATCACGCCGTTGCCGAAGGACGATTTCGTGCGCGCGCTGCGTCAGCAGATCAAGGACTCGCCGTCCAAGGATCTGTTCATCTTCGTGCATGGATTCAACAATACCTTCGAGGACGCTGCGCGGCGCGCCGCGCAGCTGGCCTACGACCTGGATTTCGACGGCACGCCGATCCTCTACAGCTGGCCGTCGCAGGGCAGCGCGACTGCGTACGCCGTCGATGAGGCCGCGGTCGGCATCAGCGGGCGGAAAATGGCGGACTTTCTCGAGACCGTCGTGGCTCAATCCGGAGCCGAGCGCATTCATGTGCTGGCTCACAGCATGGGAAACCGCGCATTGATCGAAGCGCTGCAAACTTATCTTGCCAAACGAGCGCCGGACAAGCGCCAGCACATCTTCGGTCAGATCGTGTTCACGGCGCCGGATGTGGACCGCGATTACTTCATGGATGCGATCGACTCCGTACGCGCCGCCGCCGAGCGGGTCACGCTGTACGCGTCGGGCAACGACTATGCGCTGCGCAGCTCGCAATTTCTGCATGGCGCACCGCGCGCAGGCTCCGCGGGCGACGTCATCATCAGGCTGCCCGGCCTCGACACCATCGACATGTCGGCGGTCCCGGCCGATGCGCTTGGCCACAGCTACTTTGCGGCCAACTCGGGGGCGATCTACGATATATTCCGCATCCTCTGGCGCGGCGATCCGCCGCCGCAGCGTTGCGGAATGAGCAACCGCAAGGGCAGCGGCACCCTCACCGTATGGTGGTTCAATGCGGACGCATGCAAGGGCGATGACATGCTGGAAGCCGGAGTGATGCTGAAAAGATTCGGGGATCTGGCGCATGCGCGGGTGGTCGCCAATATATCGACGCTGACCGATCCCTCGCAGATCAAGGAATGGAAGCTGATCTTGAAGCGCCTCGACGGTCTGCTGCCGCCCCCGTCCGCGGCGCCGGCCGGCGCGGCCAAATGAATTCCCCGCATCTTCGCCGCCTGACCGGCGCGGCCTGCCTGTCCCTGCTGCAAATGCCGGCGGCGGCGGCGCCGCCCGCCCACGATAACGTCGAGGTGCGCGCCTATGTCGACGATACCTGCATCGTCGCCGACGAGCCGTATTTTCTGCCGGTAACGGGAAACTCTCCCGATCAATCCACCGCCAAGTTCCTGCCCTTGATCGGACTGGTCGTGGGCAAGCTTGCCGAGCTCCTCATCAATCATGAGATTCAGTCGTCGGCCGAGCGCATCAAGTCCGGTGCCGCACGCAAGGACACGCGCTACGCGATGATCCGGCAAATGAATCTGTACCGCGTCGACTTCGAGCCGGTCCCGGCCCTGAGCATCAACGCCAAACTGGGTTGCATGACGATCGTCGCCGGCGGCTTCAAGCCCGAGCCTGCCGACTGCCGCTCGCAGTACCAGCCGAAGGAGCTGTCGCGCGAGACCCGGGACCTGCCGCAGGACAAGTGGACGACCTCGAGAACGGATGACTCGATCGAGAATCAGCTGCGGCGCGCCAATGTATGCGTCGAGGGCAAGGCCAAGGCGGTCTACGAGGCGCGTTTCGAGTTCTCCAAGGATGCCACGGCGTTCAGGCTCAAGGACGCCGGCTACCACGTCGAGTCGCTGCTTACGACTGCAGAGAAAGGCGCCGCGCGCACCACCATTTACACGCTGAAGATTTCCAACCCGGCGGCGACGGATCAACAAGAAGTCTTGTCGAGCGCCTGGGTCGGCATCGGCACGGTGAGCGCCGGATCGCATTCGAGCGGCGCAAAGACCGACGCGGCGCCGTGGCTGCGCGTGCCTCCCCTGTCGATCGAGGCCAGACGCAGCTACGACGACAAGACCAAGATCCACCAAGAAGTCACGGGCGAGATCGAGGCGTTGACCCGCGCGCAGTTGCGCAGCCGGCGCATGCTGGCCGGACTCGATCAGCGCATCGCGGGCGCCGATGCCGCAACCGCCGACGGATTGAAGCAGGAGCGCACGCGGATTGCGGTTCAGGTCGAAACGCTAGGAGCCGAGCTCGACGCGCGCAACGCCGAATACCGCGACTTGCCGCGCACTCCCCTGGAATTCATGCCGGTCACCATCGAAGTCGCGGTGACCGAGACGGAGTCGGAGAAAAAGGCGCAGCTCGCCTTGGCCGAGCTCGTCGGCAAGAATAGCGACGTCGTCGGCTCGGCGGTGGGCACGGCCGCTTCCGGGCTCATATCCAAATCCGTATCGGGGGCGGACATCAAAACCGAACCGGACACGGCCGATTCAGCCGCGGAGTTGCAGCTTGCGCGAGCGCGCTACTACGATGCGCTGGTGGAAGCGCAGACCAGCGCATCCGGCAAGCCAAGCGCGGAATCCCAGCGTAACCTCGCCGCGATGAAAGACCATTACAACGAAGTCCGACGGTCACAGGGATTGGAGCCTATAAGATGAAACGCCTGATTTGCGCCGCGCTCGCCGTTGCGTGTCTGACCGTTCGCGTGCATGCCGCCGATCCGCCGGCGGAACAAGCTGCCCCCGTGTTGTCGGGTCAGCAAATCGAGCAGGCATTGCAGAAGCCCACGACGCGCAGTTTCGTGCCGCGCGGACTGACGCGGCGCGATGCGCCGGAGGCCGAGCAGTCGGTCAACCTCAATATTCCGTTCGAACACAACTCGAGCGCCTTGCAGCCGCAGGCCGAGGCACAGCTCAAACAATTGGAATTGGCGCTCACGTCCGCGTCCCTGGGCAAGGACCGATTCGTCGTCGCCGGCCACACCGACGCCAAGGGCAGCGCGCAGTACAACAAGCAACTGTCGTTGAAACGTGCCGAGGCCGTGAAGCGATTCTTGGTGCTGAAGGGCGTGGCTGCGAGTCGATTGCAGGCCGTGGGATATGGATCGGATCGGCTGCTGGTGCCCGATCGGCCCGAAGATCCGAGCAATCGCCGCGTGGAAATCCGCGACCTGGGCGACTCACCCCCATGATGAGCCTGACCAGGGCGCCGCTGATTCCCGCGCTGCTCGATGCGGCCTGCGAGCCCTACCGCAGGGCCGGCCGCTTTGCCTATCACTTTGCGCGCGGCAAGCTGCGCGCCGACCCGGTGTACCGCGCCATACTCGAGCTCGGCTTGCTGCGAGGGCACGCGCGGATTTTGGACCTGGGATGCGGCCAGGGCCTTCTGGCCGCCTGGCTGCGCGCGGCCGAGCGCTGCTACGAGCGCGGCAGCTGGCCCGGGGGCTGGCCGCCCGCTCCGCACGCCCTGTCGACGCGCGGTATCGAGCTGATGGCGCGCGACGTCGAGCGCGCGCGCCGCGCGTTGGGATCCGTGTACGACATTTCGCAGGCCGACATCCGCAGCACGGCTTTCGGCGCGGCCGATGCCGTCGTCATTCTGGATGTCTTGCACTACATGGATCCGCCGGCGCAACGCGAGGTGCTGCAACGCGTGCGCGCGGCGCTGCCGCGGCGCGGCCTCTTGCTGCTGCGCGTCGGCGATGCCGGCGGCGGCTTGCGCTTTCGCTACGGTCAACTGAGCGACAAGCTGGTGATGTTGTTGCGCGGGCATTCCATCGTGGCTCAGCACTGCCGCAGTGTCGCGCAATGGCGGCTGCTGCTGCGGGAGTGCGGGTTCGACAGCGAAGCGCGGCCGATGAGCCAGGGAACCCCGTTTGCCAATGTATTGCTGATCGCCCACGCAACGTGAGCGCGATGGCCTCAGCGGCCGGGCTGGAAGGTCACCAGATTGGTGACGCTATCCTCGCCGGTGATGGACTTGATGCGCCCGTCGGCTCCGAAGTTCAAGTCATACTCGCCGTGGCTCGAACGCCAAATGCGCCACGTCGGCGCTTCGAGTGACACGTTCTCGCTGGTCAGCGGGTAGCCGATCGAGGCGATCGCCTGTTCGCGGGTCATGCCCACCATCACCTTGCCCTCGCGGATGGCGGCCTGCACGGTGGGCGGATAGGTGGCGATGCGCGGCCGCGGGTCGTCGTTGACGATGATTTTACCGACCCAGGCCTCCAGCGACTCTTGATCGCGTCCGTAGTCATGACCGAGGCGCATCGGTTTGCCGTCGACCTTGATATACGCCCGATTGCTGCCGTAATTCAGCACCTCGATGGGCGTACCGGCGGGAATCATCGGCAACTCCGCGTAATTCCCGTCGTTGATCCAATCGTGGCTATAGTGCAGGACGCAGCACGAGAAACCCTGGCGCGGCAGCGTTTGCGATCCCGGCGTGCCCGGGGCCGGCGGCGCCGGTTTCGACAGGCCGACCGACACCATGACGTCGCGCAAGATGCCCGCCTGCACCGTGGCTGACCCGAGCGCGAGCGAAACGATCAGCGCCAGCGGAGCGACGACCGGGCGCCAAGACGTGCGCACATTGACCTGGCGGCCGAACATTTTTTTCTCCCTGCAAGCGGTGGGCGGAGATGATGCCACCAAGCATCGCCGCTTCGCCAGTCGGTATTTACTGCATACCATTATGTGAACAAAGCGTCGCGGCAGCGAAGGCCGCCGACCAAGTTACCCTCTATACTTCGCGCAATGACATTGATCCGTCTCATATTCCTCGCTCTGCGGCGCTCCTCGCATCGGGCGCGGTGCAGGCGCAAGAATCCAGAATCGCGCTCGTCATCGGCAACAGCGATTATTCCAGCGGGCCGCTGCCGAATCCCGCCAACGACGCTAAATTGGTCGGCGATGCCCTGACCGCCTTGGGATTCGACGTCATTGCGCGCCGCAATGCCGACCAAGTCACCATGAAACGGGCGATTCAGGAATTCGGATCGCGGCTGGAGAAGGCAGGCCCCGCCGCGGTGGGGCTTTTTTACTATGCAGGCCACGGGATGCAGTTGAGCGGCCGCAACTATTTGATCCCGACCACGGCACGCATCGAACGCGAGGGCGACGTGGAGATCGAGGCGGTCAGCGCGGACTGGGTGATCGAGCAGATGAAATACGCGCGCAATCGCCTCAACATCGTGATTCTGGACGCCTGCCGCAACAACCCCTTCACGCGCAGCATGCGTTCGGTCGACCACGGATTGGCGACCATGGATGCGCCGGCGGGCATCCTCATCGCCTACTCCACCGCGCCGGGCGCCGTGGCCGCGGACGGCACCGGCCGCAACAGTCCCTACACCGAGGCTCTCACCCAAGCCATCCGCGAGATGCACGAGCCGGTGGAACAGGTGTTCAAACACGTGCGCGTCGGCGTGATGAGCGCGACGTCCGGCAAGCAAGTCCCCTGGGAATCCTCCTCCCTCACCGGCGATTTCTATTTTGCGGCGCCGAATAAGGTCGCGCCGGAGACTTCGAGCGCGTTGCAATCCGGGGCGGTCCCGGCGGGCAAAGCCCCGGCGCCGAGCTCCGCCGGGGACAAATCCGACTCGGGTTCCTTTGGAACGTGGGTATCCGGTTTGTTTGCGGCCCGCAAGACGGCGCCCGATACCCCGCCGACGGTGATGGCGTCTAACCTGCCCCCGCCGGCGGTCAGCGCACCCGCCAACCGCTCGGGGCCGATGTTGTCCGGCGCCCGCGCCGTCCCGTTCCTGAAATCGCTCGGGATACCGGCCGGCGAGCTCGACGGTGAGCACGACTATCCCGAGTCGGCGATTCGCCAGCTTGTCGCCGGCACCCCGCGACGAGTGACTCTGGGAAGCACGCCGGAACAGATTCGTGCCGCCTTCGCGCTATGCCGCCAATATTCCTCCGCCTGCCAGCAGAGCTGGTACGCGGATGAGGGGTTGCGCAACGTGACCCTCGAGCCGTTCGAGCTCGATCCGGCGCCGGTCAGCGTGCGCGCGTTTCGCCAGTTCGTGGATGCCACGCATTACAAGACGCAGGCCGAGACGGCCGGTTTCGCCTATGCCGTGGTCGACGGTACGCTGCAACCCGTCAACGGCGGATCGTGGCGCAACGCCGTGAAGAAGCGCCCCGCCGATGATGATGCCCCGGTCGTCGGCGTGAGTTTTCAAGATGCCGCGGCTTACTGTCGGTCCAAGGGCGAGCGCCTGCCCTCGGAGGATGAATGGGAATACGTGGCGCGCGGGCCGAAGCGCCACACTTTCCCGTGGGGGGAGAACTTGGATCCGGTGTCCAGCACGCCGAGCGCCCCGCCGAGCGCCGATGAGGGGCCGGCCGAAGGCATCGGCGGCCGCTACAGGGGCCTGTGCGGGAATGTCTGGCAGTGGGTGGACAGCAAAGTCGGCGGCAGAAAGGTGCTCAAGGGCGGCTCTTGGCTGGAACCGAATCCGGCCAACAAGCGGGCTGCCACGCGCCGCTACGAGCTTTCCAGCCGGGCGGATGAAGACAGCGGCTTTCGCTGCGCCAAGTCCGCAGCGGCGTGGCCGGATGCGGAATTGTGGCTGGCACAGCTTAAATGATGGGTTTGGCGGGTCACACCGCGGCGCCTAAGATCTTCGTCTGCGCGGACGGCGGCCGCCTGCGCTACTCCGTCGCGGGCGCCGGAGAGCCGGTGGTGCTGATCCATGGTCTCGGCCTCGATGCGGCCATGTGGGATCCCCAGTGGCCCGTGCTGCAGCGTGCATTTCGCACCATCCGCTATGATGTGCGGGGCTTTGGAGATTCGACGCTTCCTCATGGGCCCTACAGCCACTCCGACGATCTACTCGAACTGCTCGCCTTCCTCGATGCGCGGCCTGCCCATGTCGTTGGGCTGTCGATGGGCGGACAATTGGCGCTGCGATTCGCCCTCGAGCATCCGGATGCCGTCCGGTCTCTGACCCTGATCGATGCAGCCCTGCCCGGATACCGCTGGAGCGAAGAATGGAGACGCAGAATGAGCGAAATCCAGAACGCCGCCAAGAATGGCGAGATCCAGGCGGCGAAACGGCTGTGGCTGGGGCACGCGCTGTTCGCGCCGCTGCAACGCGACCCGCAGCTGGCCACGGCGCTCGCCGCCATGGTCGAGCGCTACAGCGCGTGGCATTGGCACAATGCCGACCCGGTTCGCAGGTCCGCAGCACCGACGGGGCTGGCGGCGGTGTCGACCCGCACCCTGGTGATCGTCGGCGAGCTCGACTTGCCGGATTTCCAATCCATCGCCGGACAGCTCGCCGCGGAGATTCCGCGCGCGACGCTGCACACGGTTGCCGGCGCCGGCCACATGGCGAATATGGAGGCGCCGGCCATCGTCAACGCCCTGCTGCTCGAACATCTCCGCGGCTGCGCGGGAATCGGCTGATGCGCCTTCGCGCATGCGCACTCGTTGGCTGTCTCACGATCGCGCTGCCGACGCTTGCCGTCGCGCTACCGTGGCTTGCCGACGAACAAGCGTCGGGGACGCCGGCCGACGCGATGTATTTCCCCGCGGCTGCAGTCCAGTCCGAGGCCGACGAATACACGCGCTATGAGCTGTTGGATCCCGCAACAGCCAGCTTCAAGATTTCTTACGAGGTGACTGCGACCACCGCGGGTGCCAAGTTCTACTACAACCCGATTCGCAAGGGCAGTTCCGCCAGCGATGAGAGCGTATTTGACGCGATGCTGGGAACGCCGCTGCATTTCGAAGTGGTGAGCGGCGCCGAGGCGCGCAAGGACCCGCTGCTGCCCGATGCGGATTTGGCGACCAACTACATCAAGGTGTGGCTGGCCCGGCCGGTGCCGCAACTTGGGCAGGGCCGCTTGCTGATCATCAAGACGTATAAGGATCCGAAGAGCTACTACGTCGACGGCAACGCCATTGTGTTCAATCGGCCGCTCGGGATAAGGCGCAACAAAGTGGTGCTGCCGCCGGGATACGAAGTGGCGGCATTGACGGTGCCGTCGCAGATTCTCACCGAGCAGGACGGGCGGATTGCGATCAGTTTCCTGCACGCGGGAGCCGGCGAGGCGCCGCTCGAAGTGCGGGCAGTCAAGGACGCACAGGCGGCGGCATTACCGAAGCCATTGACCGCGCAGCGCAGCTGGGAATCGCCCTTTCAGGGAGAAACCGAGCAGGAACGGCTGTCGGAGCGCGCGCACCAGGACCGCGACATCGTGTACTTCCTGCAGCAGCCTGAAACTCATGCATTCGCCCTGTATCACGACTACACGGAATCCCGGGCCGGAGTGAACGGCTACGCGAATGTGGTTCGCACCGGCAGCTCGGCGAGTCATCCTTCCGCAAGCGTTCTCGATACGGGAGAGCAGTTGCGGGTGCTCGAAATGAGCGGCGCCGAGATGACGGCGTCCAAGATCAACGTCGGCGAAGCAGTGGATGCCGCCGCCCACGTCGTCGTCATTCCGTTCCCGGCCGTGCGCCCCGGGCAGACGATGCGGCTGCGCATTGCGGAGACTTACACCGCGCCCGCGAGCTACCGGCTGGACGGAGACGAACTGGTATTCGATCGCAGTCTCGGCAGGCCGCGCAACGCGGTGGTATTGCCCTCGGGTTGGTATTGCACCTTCAGTGCGGCCCCCGCTACCGTGAGCCGGTTGCCCGACGGCCGGGTGCGGCTGGACTACTGGGATGATCGGCCCGAGGCGGTGGACGTGCTGCTCAAGGCAAGGCGGCGCGTCGCGACGGCTAACCACTAGAACGATCAGATGGGAGGTATCTTGATTCAGTTATTCCGCGCTCGCTCATTCGCATTTCTTGCTGTTGCGCTCTCCGCCGTCCCGGCGGCCGTGCTCGGCGCGCCGGCCGAGACTGCGGCCGTGCACGATATCGTCCTGCGCAACGGCACGATATACGACGGCTCCGGCAAAAAGCCTTATGCCGGCGAGGTCGCCATCGATGCCGACCGGATTACCTATGTGGGGCCGCCGCGCAAGTTGTCCGCCCGTACCGAGATCGATGTCAAGGGTCAAGCCATTGCACCCGGGTTCATCAATATGCTTGCTCACCCCGAAGAGTCGCTCTTTGCCGATGGCCGTGCACTGAGCGATCTTGAGCAGGGCGTGACGCTCGAAGTGATGGGCGAATTTTCGATGGGCCCGCTGAATGAGACCATGGCGCGGCTCATGGCCGAGCGTCAAGACGACATCAAGTATCCGGTGACGTGGTCGACGCTGGGCGCCTATCTGGAAACGCTGGAGCGCCGCGGCATCAGCCCCAATGTGGCGTCCTTCGTCGGGGCCTCGACCGTCCGCACCTTCGTGCTCGGCGAAGCCGACGTGCAGCCCACGCCTGCACAACTCGAACAAATGCGCGCGTTGGTTCAGCGGGCGATGGAGGAAGGCGCGCTCGGCCTGACCACGATGCTCATCTACGCTCCGGCGAGCTACGCCAAGACGCCGGAGCTCATCGCGCTCGCCCGCGAATCTGCCCGGTGCGGCGGCATTTACACCGTGCATATGCGCAGCGAAGGAGATCGCATTGAACCTGCGCTGCAGGAAACCATCGATATCGCGCAAGCCAGCGGCGCGCCGGCCGAGATTTA
Organism: uncultured Gammaproteobacteria bacterium; assembly: GCA_963818075.1. Classification (GTDB taxonomy): domain Bacteria; phylum Pseudomonadota; class Gammaproteobacteria; order Steroidobacterales; family Steroidobacteraceae; genus Bog-1198. The sequence continues at coordinate 312,443 of CAWFQX010000006.1, forward strand.
CCACCTTAAAATCGCGGGTAAGGACAATTGGGGCAAGCTTGATCGGGTGATCGCCACGATCGACAAGGCGCGCGCAGCGGGCGTGCGCATATCGGCCAACATGTACACCTACACGGCGGGCGCCACCGGTTTGGACGCTGCAATGCCGCTCTGGGTGCAGGACGGCGGCCTCGAGACTTGGATTGCGCGATTGAAGGACCCGGCCATCAGAGCCAGAGTGATCGCTGAAATGAATGATCCGCACCCCGCTGCCTGGGAGAATCTGCTCGGCGCCGCCGGTGCCGACGGTACCCTGCTGTTGGCCTTTAAAAATCCAAAATTGAAGCCGCTGACCGGCAAGAGCCTGGCCGAGGTCGCGAAAATGCGCGGCGTTTCGCCGCAGGATGCGGCCATCGATCTCGTGATAGAAGACGGATCCCGCGTCGGCATCGCGTATTTCTTGATGAACGAGGACAATATTCGTCGCCAGGTCGCCCTGCCCTGGGTGAGCTTCGGCTCGGATGAAGCCGGCGATGCCCCGGAGGGGGTGTTTCTGCTGTCCGCTGCCCACCCGCGGGCCTACGGGAATTTTGCACGCGTGTTCGCACAATACGTGCGGAAAGACCATGCCTTGAGCATCGAGGAAGCGGTACGCAAGCTCACCTCATTGCCTGCCGATAATCTGTCGCTGCCGGATCGCGGCCGGCTGAAGAGCGGCGCCTTCGCGGACATCGTGGTGTTCGATCCGAGCACCATCCAGGACCACGCAACCTACGAAAAACCCCATCAATTGAGCTCGGGTGTGAGTTACGTCATCGTGAACGGCAAATGGGCGATCAAGGACGGCAATCCCACCGCCGCCGCGACCGGCCGAGTGGTGCGGGGGCGCGCATGGAGCGGAGCGGCGCATGGCGGCTGCCGGAACTCGGCACAAGAATGGACGTGGTCCAAGTAACCGTCCGCGGCTCTAAGGAGTAGCCGTGGCGACGGTCGCGGCTCGCCGCAGCCGCAGCCGGATAAACGCCGCCGCCCTTCATGACGAAGCGCACCTGTTCGAGACGAGTGACGTCCTCGAGCGGGTCGCCGGGCACGGCGACGATGTCGGCAAGCTTGCCGGATTCGATGGTGCCGAGCCGGTCGCTCCAGCCCAGCAATTCTGCGCCCGACACCGTGGCGGAGCGCAGCGCCTGCTCCGGCGTCATGCCGAATTTGACCATCCAGCCGAATTCGCGCGCTGCATTGATGTGCCAGTCGAATCCCCCGATGTCCGTGCCGAAGGCGATCTTCACACCGGCCTTGAGTGCCCGGCGGAATGTCTTTTCATGGATCTCGCGCATTTGCGTCCATACCGGTGCGCCCGCGTTGGCGCGCCCTTCGGCGACGTATTCGCCGACGTAAATCGTGGGCACGTAGAAAATACCCTTCTGCACCATGGCGCGCAGATCTTCATCGGCGATGTAATTGCCGTGCTCGATGGAGTCGACGCCGGCCTCCACGGAATTGTGTACGCCGTACAACGCCATGGCATGCGAGGCCACCTTGTGTCGCTCCCGATGCGCCTCGTCCACGATCGCGAGCAGCTCCTCGAGCGTGAACGTCGGTATGTCGTCGAGGATGCCGTTCGGCTCGACTTTGTAGCTGCGGTCCGAGTACACCTTGATCCAGTCCGCTCCGTGGTAGATCTGCTCGCGCACCGCACGGCGTCCGCCCTCGGCGCCGTCCACTTCCTGCACGCCTTTCGGCACCACGACGGCAGGGGCGTAACCGAAGAGCGGATAGGCTCCCGTGACGTCCATGGCGCGAGTTGCCACCTGCATCCGTGGTCCCGGAATGACGCCGCGCTCGATGGCGGTTTTCACGTCGACGTCGGCGTATCCCGCGCCTTCGGTCTCGACGTCCCGTATGGTGGTAAAGCCCCACGACAACATGCGGCGCGCATTCACCGTCGCCAGGATCGTGCGGTATTCCGGCGATTGCTTGAGGAGCTGCTCGTCATAGTCGGCACTGGTGATGTCGCCCTGCAAAAGCACATGCGTGTGGCTGTCGATCAGCCCGGGAAGACAGGTCAATCCCGACAAGTCGATGATCTGGCCCGTGGGGCTGGCCCCCGCGGCCGGCCGCACCGACACGATTCGCTCCTGACGCACTTCCACCAACGTGGGGCCCAAGGTCTTGCCGCCGCGTCCGTCCCACAGAGCGCCGCAGCGGAGCCATATCGAGGCAGCGTTCGGGGCCTCAGCGGCGGGCGTATCGGCGCGTGCCGGAACCACCGCCAACAGACAGAAATGCGCGACCGCGACCGCCGCCGCACCATTAAGAATGCCTCGCATGAATGCGTGCTCCGCAAAAGGCGGCCATGATCTCGCCCCCGTGCGCAAACCACAACCCCGGCGGCGCGAAAATCATCGCCGTTGCGTTCCGTCGCGAACAGGTCTCGAACTGTGATGTAATATTTTGCTTGCGAACATCTCATACCCAGGAGCCCCCATGAACGGATGGAAGACCGGCCCGCTGAACCGGCGTGGATTGTTGCTGATGGCCGCCGCGGCCGGCGCTACCGTGGCCACGCCGCGCTTGCTGCGCGCAGCCGCGGGCAAAGGCGGAGAGCCGCGGTTCGGCGGCGATCTGACCGCGGTCCGCGCCGCCATCGAGACGCAGCGCCCGCAGGCCATCAAACGTCTGCAAGATTGGATCGCCCTGCCCTCCATTGCGGCCGAAGACCGCAATATGAAGGAGGGCTGTCAAATGATGATCGACCTTCTCAAGGATGCAGGTTTTCAAAGCGCGACGATGATGCCGACGGACGGCCAACCCGGCGTCTTCGCCACGTTGAACGCCGGCGCGCGGCGCACGGTCGGCATGTATTTCATGTACGACGTGAAGCAATTTGTTCCGTCGGAATGGAGTTCGCCCCCGCTCGCCGCGGCGGTCGTCGACCGGGCGCCTTTCGGTAAAGTGATGCTCGGGCGCGGCGCGATTAATCAAAAGGGACCCGAGGCCACGTTCCTCGCCGCGCTGCACGCGCTCAAGGCCGCGGGGCGCAAGCCTCCCGTCAATATCGTGCTGGTGGCGGAGGGTGAGGAGGAAATCGGCTCGCCGCATTTCCGCCAGGTGGTGCATCGGCCGGAGGTTTTGGCGGCCCTGGCCAAATGCCATGAAGTGTTCATGCCCTTCGCCTCGCAATCGCCGGAAGGCGGAGTCGAGATCGCTCTCGGCGCGAAGGGAGTCGTGGAGCTCGAATTGATCGCATCGACGCAGAAATGGGGACGCGGCGCCAAGGACGATATCCACTCCAGCTACAAGGCCGAGCTCGACAGCGCGGTGTGGCGGATGGTCAAAGCGCTGTCGACTCTGGTATCAGAAGACGGCAACGATCCCGCCATCGATGGCTGGTTCGAGCATGTGAAACCGCTGACGGCGCGGCAGAAAGAAATCATCGCCGACAAGGTCGCTCACACCAACGAAGCCGACGTGAAAAAGCTGCTCGGCGTGCAGCATTGGGTGCGCGATCTGTCCTATCGCGACGCGCTCGAACGGCTCGCCTCGCAGCCAACGGTGAACATCGAAGGAATGTATGCCGGCTATACCGGCCCCGGCGGCAAGACGATTCTACCGTCCAAAGCCACCGCCAAGCTCGACCTGCGATTGGTACCCGACCAGACCGCCGCGGAGGCCGAAACCAAGCTCAAGGCCCATCTCGCCCGGCGCGGCTTCGAGGATATCGAAGTCAAGGTCACCGGCGGCTATGACCCCACTCAGACCGACGAGAACTCGTCGCTGATCAAGGCGTCGACGGCGGTCTACAAGGCGGAAGGCATGCCGGTCAGTTTGTCGCCGCGTCTCGCCGGTTCTTGGCCCGGCTGCATTTTTACAGGTGCGCCCGTGAGCCTCCCGGCCGGACATTTCGGCACCGGTCACGGCAGCCGCGCACATGCACCGGACGAATATTACGTCATCGAGTCCAGCAATCCGGCCGTGCACGGTATGGCGGATGCGACGCTAACCTACGTGAAGCATCTCTACGCGCTGGCGGCGGTCTGACCTCACCGCCCTCACCCGACCATGACTTCGCTGATCTGGATTACAGGAGCCTGGTCGGTGTAGTTCGGTATGTCACCCATGATTTCCTCGGCGTGCGGACCGAAGCCTGCCTGGAAGGCCGCAATGGACTCGCAAAAAATATGGCACATGCCGACGTAAGTCGGCGGGGAGCCTGGGGCACCGCCCGCCAGTCCCTTGTCCACGGTATAGGATTTGCAGCTGTCGCCCATCCTATTCTTCACCAGCGGCATGTGCTTGTCGCGGTAGTACTCGTGGTTGAATCGCACACCCGGCTTGTTGGGGTACATCACCGAAACCTTGATCATTTTCCGTCTCCTTTGCCGTGCCGTAAGATGCGCTACTTATACACCGAGACCGCGAAGGCGAGAAACTAACGCGAGGAGACATGAAAAAGTTCATCTGCCTGATTCTCGTTATCGCCCTGGCAGGCTGTTCGGTCTGCAAAAGCTCGGACTCGCCGGAAGTGTGCAGAACAAAGCAGCGCGACCATTCACAGCCTCATATGTAAGGGCGCGTTCTCCACGCGTGCGCGTGCAGCGCTCACGCATTGCGACAGTCGCGCGGCAAGAACCGGCAGATGCGGCGGCCGAATCATGGTCATGTGGCTGCCGGGCACATCGTAGATGGTCAAGGCGGAGGTAAGTTTTCGCCACACACGACGCGGATCGCAGAGATTGGAGGCATTCACGTCGGAGCCCAGCAGTGTGATCGGCAGATCGCTCGCGCGAGGACGGTAGGCGGCGAAGGCGATCAGACCCGCTTGGCGCTGGCGCCGCAGGATCTCGGGCAGGACAGGTCCCGCCGTATCGATAGCCGCGGCAACACCGGCCGCTCGTCCTACCCGCTGCAACAGGGCACCGGTCACCTGCGCAAGCGCCGGCGCAAGCTCGCTCCAAGCCAGGCGGCGCATCCGCTGTGCGTGGTGGACGAGCCGGCGCTTGCAGTGTTCGAGCCAGGCATCTGCCGGCCAGTAGCGCTCGTGCACCCCCGTGTCGAGCAGCACGAGCAGCGCCACGCGCTCGCCCTCGGCGACGAGATGCTGAGCCATTTCGTAGGCGACGAGTCCGCCCATGGAATAGCCCGCGATTACATAGGGGCCATGCGCCTGGATTTCGCGAATGGCCGCCAGATACGCGCGGCTCATGTCTTCGATGCGTTCATGCACGGCCTCGCCGGGCTCGGAGCCGCTGGCGCGAATACCGTAGATGGAGTACTCACCGCGCTGCAGCCGCGCGAGCGCATACAATTCCATCACTGAACCGCCAAAGCCGGGCACGATGAACAAGGGCATCGAAGCGGATCCACGCTTGAGAAGTACGGGCAGAGCGGAAGTTCGCGGCACGATCGCGTTCGCCGCCGCGACAAGCTCACTGATCGTCGGCGCGGCGATGAGTGTCGTCATGGGCAGCAATCGGCCGGTCTGACGCTCGATCTCGACGACCAAGCGCAAAGCGGTGACGGAATTGCCTCCCAATTCGAAGAAGTTGTCGTTCTCGCCGAGTCCGCGGGTATCGAGGAGTTGCTCCCATACGGCGGTCATCTGCGCGACGCTGAGTGCGCCGCCGCCGGCCGGGATCGGCCGCACGCCGGCGGGCGGCGTCTGCCGCACCATGCGCGCGAACTCGCGCAGCGGACCGAGGCTTTCCGGATTGCGCAGCGCCTGCACGTTGTCCGCATCCTTGCCGTTGAGCGCGTCCCGCGCGCTGCGCTCGGAGCGCTTGCCATTGTAGGTTGTCGGTAATTCCGCCACGGCCAGCATCACGGCAGGGACATGTGCAGACGAGCCGTCAACCCCAAGCTTGCGTTTGATGTCGGCTCGCAGCCGCTCGTCGAGTTGGCAGCCCTCCATCAGGACCAAAAGGAGCACGAGGCGGCTGCCTCCAATCTCATCCGGCACCAACTGCTCGACCGCCATGGCCTCGCAAATTTCCGGCACGCCTTCCAGTATTCGATAGATCTCCGCAGGACCGATGCGGATACCGCGTACGTTGAGCACTCCGTCCGCGCGGCCATTCATCCGTACGCTGCGCTCGGCAGAGATCTCGATGAGATCGCCATGAGTCCAGTAACCGGGATGCTGTCGAAAGTAAGTGTCGTGGAACAGCGCACCGCCCGGATCGTGCAGCAGCCCCACGGGACGCGAAGGAAACGGGTTTGCGCAAACGAGTTCGCCGACGCCGGGAGCGCGCGTGCCGTCGGGCGCCAGCGCCCTCACATCGAGACCCAGGCTGCTGCACTGGCACTCGGCGCTGTAGGCGGGCAGGTTCGGGTTGCCGAGCACAAAACAACCGATGATGTCGGTGCCACCCGAGATGGACTGCACCGGCAGCCGCTTCACGCTGTTTGAGAACCATTCCTGCTGTCGCGGCGACAAGCTCGATCCGGTCGACAACACTGCGCGCAGCGCTTCGAAATTCATGCCGGCGGTCGCCGCCGTCGCACCACGCTGGCACAGCTGGAGATACCCGGGGCTGGTGCCGAAGACGCTGACCCGTTCCTCCGCCACGATGCGCCAGAGACAATCCGCGGAAGTGATCGGGCCATCGTAGAGCACGAGCTCGACTCCGCTCGCAAGCGCCGAGAGTTGCCAGTTCCACATCATCCAACCCGTCGACGTGTGAAAGAACAGCTTTTCGGTGCAGCGCAGATCGCAGTGCAATCGATGTTCCTTGACATGCTCGAGCAGCGTGCCTCCGGCGCCGTGTACCAGGCACTTCGGAGCGCCGGTCGTGCCGGAACTGAAAAGAATGAACAATGGATGGTTGAACGGCAGGCGCGGCCAAACTGCGCTGCGCCCCTCGTTTGCAGTAATCAGGTCCGATGCGCGCAGCACGGGCAACGCAACGTCCGCCGGCGGAGCCTGCTCATCGAGCAACACCAACGCGCGCAACGAGGGCAGCCCCTGCACCGCCTCCGCTACCCGGGCGCGCTGCTGCTGGCCCAAAGTTCCGCAGCTTCCCGACAGGTCCGTCAGCAGTACCGCCGGTCCGATCCGCTGCAGCCGCGACAGCAGTGCAAAAGTTCCGAGCTCCGGCGGGACCGCCGAGACCGCGCAGCCGATGGCGCTCGCCGCGAGCGCGGCAACAACCGCGCCTGCGGTGTTATGCGCGACCAACGCAACGCAATCGTGCGGCCCGAGCCCGAGATCGTGCAGCGCCGCCGACAATGCTGCGACGCGTGCGCGCAGCTGTCCGCGTGACCAACGCTGCACCGAGCCATCCACATGCACGGCCGTCAGCGCCGGTTTCGACTCCGCCATCTCGGCGATGTCGATTCGCAAGAGGTTTTCCGCGTAGTTCAAACGCAGCGACGGGAAGAACTGGGCGAACTCGACTTGATCAGAGGTGATCGCCGGACTGATCTCGCCTTCGTCCAAGAAGTTCGACCATTCGAGAAATGCGGTCCAGAACGAAGCGGAGTGTTCGACACAGAATGCTTCGAAGGCCGCGTAATCCTGAAACTCGAGGCCGCTGTGTCGCTCGCAGTGGTGCATGAATGAACTGAGCTGCGTCTTCGCCACGTCCCGCGAAGTCGGCGCCCACATCGGGGCGCGCGGCGCCAACACGTCCTGCACTCGGCATATCAAGGCGACACCACGGTTCTGTGCAAGCCAGCGAATCCCTGCGACCGCCGGCCAGCTAACAACGATGGCAACGTACCGGCGCGTGATGGATATTAGCTCCGGCGGGAGTCCGTCGGTCCACTATCGAATGTCGGTTCCTTCCTACAAGAAATCCATGTACTTATGTCAAATGGAGGACGGGCTTAAGATGTGCCCTCATATCCGCATGAGCCGTGAGCAGGTGCCGTCGTGGAATTGATTGCCCTTGGCCCAAATTTCGGCGTCGAAGTCCGGGGCATCGACCTGATCGACGTTGCCAGCAGCGATGCGGCCCATCGCGCGACGCGTGCCGCCCTGGAGGAACACAGTCTGCTGCTGTTCCGCGAGCAGGAGGTCACCGATGATGTGCAGGCGGCCTTTTCCCGCGCCTTCGGCCCGCTGGAGCGGGTGAAGATCGGTTCCGTCGGCGCCGGTACCTTCTACAGCCGCCTCCACAATATCGCGGCAGACGGCACACTGGTGCCGGAAACCCACCAGCAGGCATTGACGGCCCGTGCCAATCAGCTTTGGCACACCGATAGCTCGTTCAAAACGACACCGGCGCTGGCGTCGGTGTTGTCGGCGCGTATCGTTCCCAACCACGGCGGAGAAACCGAGTTCACGTCGACCCGGCATGCCTGGAGCCGCCTCGCGCCGTCGACTCAGGCGCGATTGCGCGACGCCATCGTCACCCACGCCTACGCCAATTCCCGCGATCAGATCGATCCCGGCTTGATGACCCCGGCAGAGCGCGTGGCGGTCCCGCCGGTTCGCTGGCGCATGACCTGGCGCAACCCTGTCAACAACAGGACTGCGCTCTACGTCGCCTCGCATGCCTATGCCGTCGAGGGCATGGAAGAGCACGAGGCCCGGGCGCTGCTGGCGCAGCTGATCGCCGATGCGACCCGTCCGGAATTCACGTACCGGCACACATGGCGGCCGGGCGACGTTGTAATGTGGGACAATCGCGCCACCATGCACCGCGGTCTCGCCTGGCCGCAGGATCAGGCGCGGTCGATGGTGCGCACGACCATCTCGGCAGTCGATGCCGACGGCTTGGCGGAACTTCGGCCGGGTGCATGAGCGCATAAGTTGGTTCAGGGAGAGAATTATGCAGCTGCCGCGAAGAACGTCGCTGAATCGCATGCAATGGACGGCAGTGATCCTGTGCGCGGCAGCCATCGCCATCAACTATCTAGATCGATCGACGATCTCCATCGCCAACCCGCAAATCCGCGCGGAATTTCATATGAGCGCGGCGCAGTTCGGAGCGCTGCAATCGGCATGGTCGCTGGCGTATGCCTTGGCGCAGGTCCCGGTCGGGCTGCTCATCGACCGGCTTGGGCCGGGAATTTTGCTCGGCGTCTCCCTGATCCTCTGGTCGATTGCAGTCGCTGCCGGAGGCCTGGCTGCCAACTACACGCGGCTTTTCATCGCCCGCGCGATCCTCGGGATCACCGAGTCGCCCGCGTACCCGGCGGCCGTGCGCGTGACCAGCGACTGGTTTCAAGTCCGTGACCGCGGCGTCCCCACCGGCATCTTCACCATGGGCTCCAACGTCGGGACTGCCATCGGACCTCCGCTGCTCACCGCCCTGATGCTGCTCGGCGGCTGGCGATGGATGTTCATCATCATGGGCATCGTCGGTATCGGCGCCTCGATGGTCTGGTTTTGGCTTTACCGTGATCCAGCCAAGGCGGTGCTGGATGCCACCGAAAAGACTTACCTCGAAGCCAATCAGTCGAGGCGCAGCGGAGCGGCCATCACGTCGGCCCAATGGTGTCGAATATTCCGGTTCCGCACCACCTGGGGCATGATGCTGGGCGCATTTTGCTCGGGCTACGGAATATGGATGTATATAACCTGGCTTCCCGGGTATCTCGAGGGAGAGCATCACATCAGCATTGCCCGGACCGGCTATCTGGCGTCCATCCCGCTCGTGTGCTCGATCGCGGGCTCATTTTGCGGCGGCTACGCCTCCGACCGCCTGATCGCGCGAGGAATGCCGCTCGTCCAGGCTCGCAAATTGCCGGCGGCGCTGGGATATCTGGGTTCGGCCGTGTTTACGGCATTCGCTGCAATGTCGACGGCACCCGCACCCGCCATCGTGTGGATTTCCCTCGCGATGTTCCTTCTCTGGTTTGCCGTCGCCGCGAAGTGGACCTTGATCACGGCGGTATCGCCGCAAGACTACTGCGGGTCCTGTTCCAGCATTCAGAACTTCGGCTCCTATCTGGGCGGCGCCTGCTCTCCGGTTATCACCGGGCTCATCGTTGACCGGACCGGCTCGTTCGTCCTGGCCTTGGCCATCGGCGGCATCATCATGGCCGTCGGTGCCGCGATCTATTACTTCATGGTCGGCGCCCCCATCACCGACGGCGATTTATTGCCGGAGTCGGCAACGTTTGCCCATCGTTGAACCGCCCGGCGGCGCGGCGTCAAGATGCGAGCGCGGCTTCCGGAGGTCGCAATTCGCCGGCCAGCTCGATGACGATATCCGCGGGAAGACCCGCACGACGGGCGGCATCCCGGATGGCATCGCCGCTTTCAGCCTCGTATAGACAATAGGTTTTTCGTTTGTCCGCGGATAGAAACGAATACAGCCATTTGACGCCGGCTATTTCGTTGATATCGATGACGGCCTTGAGATCTCCGGCGGATGCGTTGAAGGTTTCGGCGAAATTTCGTTCTATCATGAATAGGGCCATGATTCGTCTCCCTTGAGTTAGGTGTTGGTGGAAACTGATTGTGTTTGCAGCCCATGCCGAATGGCGTAGGTCGCGGCTTCGGTACGATTCGCGCATTGCGTCTTGTTCAAGATGTTTCGCACGTGAGTGGCAACTGTATTGAGGCTGATCGCCAGAACCAGCGAAACATCTTTATTCGTGCGCCCGATGGCGAGGAGACGCAGAACTTCGACTTCGCGCGCCGTGAGATCATCGGGGAAGGTGACCCCCCCGTCCCGCGCGCGCAATATCGCGTCGATATCGGATACCAGACGCTCCATTGCAAGGCGGCGTGCGAGCTGCTCCGCCTCGCGCAGATACTGAAGGCCCTGACGGCGCTCTGCGTCGGCCGGCAGGGTCACCAGGAAGGTCCCGTAGCGATACAGCGTCCGCGCGAGAGACGGCCACGCCCGCATCGCGCGATTGAGCGTCAGCGCCTGATCGAAGTGCCCGCGGGCAATATCCGGCCAGTTCGCCGTGCAAGCCAGCATGGCGAGGTAAAGATCGGCCGCGCCGAAGCAAACGGCAGTCGGGTGATTGGCGGTTTGTCCTGTATAGGGACGTAATAGCTGATAAAGCGACTCGGCACGAGCAACATCACCCAGCGCGCAGCAGGTCTCCGCGCAAAACACCAGGCAGGCCACGAACATCTCGTCGCGCCGTATGGCGCCGCAATTCCGCGCCGCCAGCCGTTCGAAAATGGCTCGGGCCTCGGACAGCAAACCGATCTCGGCGCAAATGAGCATCAGACCGGGCTCCCACATGCGGCGGGTCGCACTCGCCGCGATCTCCTTGATCTGGGGCGCAAGTGCGTGCAAGCGGCCAAGGTCGCGGTTCAGTGCAAACATCTGTGCGCCATAGACACCGTCCGCATCGTCGCGACGCGTGGTCGTACCAATCTCCAGCATCGCCTCGATCCGGCTTTCCAAATCGGTCCATTCGCCGCGCAACAGCGCCAAGGTCACGCGATGATTGCCCGCTTGGTATTGATGCAGCCCGAGACGAGCCGCAGCGCTGAGGCTGTCATAGTGTTCGACGATGCTCTCTATTTCGTCGACGTGCCCAGACTCGAAGTGATTCAACGCCTGCCAATGGTAGGCCTCCGCCAGCAGCTCGGCGCTGCCCGTAGAGCGCGCCGCTGCAATGCATTCCGCGGAGAGGCGGAGGCGGCACTGCAGGGTTTCAGGATTGGCGCGTAACGCCATGCCCGCGAGGGTGTAGCATGCGCAACGCGCCGCGGCATCGCAACATCGGCCGGCCATTTCAAGCGCTTTATCCACCAGATTCTGGATCCGCGATTTGTCCGTCAATGTTCTCTGGGCGAAAGCCAGGGTGGCCAACGCCTTTGCGCGGGCCGCGGAATCGGCCTCGGGCAATAGTTTCAAGGTGTGCTCGAGCAGCGGCACGATGTGCTGTTGTTCGACATGGCGCGAGATCATGGCAAGCGACGTCAGGACGTCAACGAGAAGTTCGGCGCTCCCCAATATGCGCGTGCGGCGCACGGCTTCGAGCAGCACTTCCATGCACTGCTGAACCTGACCCAGTTGCTTCCATGCGGAGCCCTTCAGAATGTACGCTCGCGCGAGACGCTCGTCGTGCATGAGGCCGCTGCTCCCCAACATCTTGATGACGTGGTCATAGTGCAGAAGGGCTTCTTCATAGGCGCACACTCTGACGGCGCTCTCCGCGGCCCGCAGGGCGAAAACGACGGCTTGGTCGGCGTATCCCAGCGCCGCCGCCTCATGATAGTGGTGTGCGATCCTGCTCAGCACGGGTTCTAGGTGCGCGCAATGAAGACCGGCGAGCGCGTCGCCGGCACGTCCATGCAAACGCAAACGGTCGCACGCCGGCAGGTCTTCGTAGATGGTTTCGCGTATCAACGCATGGGTGAAAAGGTAGCCGCTCGAGTTGTCCGCCGATTGCACGATACCCGCCTGAACGGCCGGTTCGAGGACGGTCAGTATGCGCTGCACGTCCTCATGCATGACGGCTGCAAGTTCCCGCGCCGTGAATTGCCGCCCATAGATTGCAGCGGCACCCAACAGTTCGTTGCATTGCTCGGAGAGGCGAGTCAAACGCCGGCCGATGGTCTCGTGCACGCCGGCGGGAATCCTGGCCGGCATCATTGCAATTGCCGCGCCTGCACTCTCATCGATCATGACCTTGATCAACTCGATGGCGAACAATGGGTTCCCATCCGTCTGTTGATAAATCATCTTGAGCGCCGACTCCGACAAGCTGAGGTCGCACAGGCGTTCAGCGACCTCGCCGATGGCGTTCTGCGAGAGTCCTCCCAGTTGAACTCGCTCGACGTCGGAATCACGGCCCAAGCCGCCGAGGGCGCTCTGCAACGGCGTCTTTCTTGACGCGTCGCCGTCCCGGTAGGTGGCAACTATGAGCAGCCGGCTGCGCAACAACTCCTGGCTCAGGAACTCCAGCAGTGACAAGGACGGCGCGTCGGCCCAGTGCAGATCGTCCAGCACCAAGGTAATGGGCACCTGCTGCGTGGCCTGATGGAAGAACTGCCGGATGGCATCGAAGGTGCGAAATCGCGCCGGGCTCGAATCCGCGAGCCCGCTGGGTGTTTGCTGGGAGTGGTGCGCTGAATCGAGCAGTTCGGGAACCAGTGCGGCGATCTCCTTCGCTGCCGTGCCCATGTTAAGACGTACCTCGTCGAGCGACGCGGCGTCGACATAGGCGCGAAGAATTTGAACCCACGGCCAGTAAGGCGGCGCGCCGGCCTCCTCCCGGCATCGCCCCCACAGCACGAGAGCGCCTTGATCCTCCGCGACTTCCGCGAGTGCCTCGGAACAACGCGTCTTGCCGATCCCAGGTTCACCGGATATCAATACCAGCTGACGCCGACCCGCCAGCATGCGGTCGAACGCTTGCCGGAACATATCGAGCTCGTGCGCCCGACCGACGATGCGTCGATGTTGATCCCCGGCCCCATTTGTCGTACCGCTCATGCTGATCAATTCTAACCCTTCATGGCTGCTACCCAAGGGTACCGCCGAGCCAACCCCCGCATCTTTTTCCTTGAGGCGGGGGTTGACCCTGACATCCCCGTTGGGAGCGCTCAAGCGCTGGGCTGCTGTTCGCATGAGACGTGCGTGTTCCAATCGGCGAAGCTCCCCTTCGGGTTGTTCTCCCACGCCCAGACATGCATCTCGTAGAAGGCCGGCAATCCGTAGCGATTCGGCGCACCGACGTAGTTCAACAGATCCCCGTCCAGTGCCGGTGTACCCCCCGCCGGATGCTGGCTTTCCCAAACGCTGGCAAGCACGATGAACTCGACGCCGACGAGGCGCAGCGCGCCGTTCGCGAGCGGTTCGTAGATCAAGGCTTCCGGCTGATCGGCCTGCAGCGTGCCCGCAGCGATACGGGCGGGCAGGACATAATGAACGCCCATGGCTCCCGTATCGGGCCCGCTGACGCAGGGGGTGGCCTGCACCCAGCCCTCGGTGAGCGCGACATTGATATCCTTGAATTGCGCCGTCGCAGCGCGAACCTTGTCAACCAGCGAAGTCTGGCCTGCAAACGTCGCTTGTCCCCCCGTTGCCAGGAGGGATATTCCCAGCGGCAGCCAGGCAATCGTAGAGCGGCTAAAAATGTTCATGGTTTATCCCCTTTTTGATTCGTGATGGTGTGGTAGCGGCAATCAAGGTACTAGCGGCGCCCCACCCCGACCATCATCAGAATTGATGAGAGAGGGGGAATGCCACGCAGGCGCTCACCATCTAACCATTTCCAATGATGCGGGCTCGCCGCCAATCTGCCCGGTTCGCTAACTATTTCCCGCGATACCAACGGGGTCCGACATGGCCCACATTGACAGCGTCGAATATCCGCAGCCCCCACCACAATTTCATCGGGAGACCAACATGAACACGAATCGCCCTGTCTTCTATGCCAAGTCTTTCATCTGCAGCGTTGCGCTGGCGGCGTGCGCAGTTCTCGCACGTCCCGTGCAAGCCAACGAAGTCCTGGTCAGGATTCCGGTCAGCATCGCGGGCCTCGATCTCAGCCAGCCGGCCGCGGCGCGCGCGGTATACAGCCGAATTCAGCTGGCCGCCCGCACCGCCTGCACGAGCGGCAACCGCGTGGGCCTGGCGCCTCCGGCCAGCTTTGTCGGCTGCTACGAAAGCGCGCTCGGTGCGGCCGTAGGGTCCGCCCATCAGGTGCAGATCAGCATCGTCTATCTTGAATCGCACACACCCCGTGACGCCGCGACATACAGCATCGACGTTCCGGTACGAATGGCTGCGGAATGAGGAATTCTCACAACGACCACGGCCATCGGGCAAATCCAATCGCCTTTCATCGACAATCCAGGAGACGACCATGAACACTTCAACCCCTTCCACCGGCCTTCGTGGCCTTATCGCTACCGCGATCTTCGGCGCGCTTGCCTCGAGCTTCAGCGCCGTTTCCGCGGCTGACCCCAGCTCCGCCAGCATTACCGTGAAATCTGCGGATCTCAACCTAGCGAGCCCGTCCGGCGCGCTGGTGCTCTACGAGCGCATCCGAACGGCGGCCCAAGGCGCATGCTCGTACTTTTGGTTCGAGACGGACGCGGCTGAAGCTCGTTGCGTGCAGAATACAATCGCAAGCGCGGTGAGCAAAGCCAACCGGCCCGCGTTGTCCGCCGTATACGAAGCAAAGTTCAAGACATCGGCGCCGAGGATTCTTGTGTCACAGAGTCGCTAGAGGCTGACGCTGGAGCAACGCCCATTCAGCGTGCTTCGGTGTAGCGGGACCGTGGGGCGGGGCTTTCAGACGGGGTCCGAAAACCTTGCCCCACGAATCTTGAGCCTCAATCAGGCGCGTGCTTCGAAAACGAGATTGAATGGAGTCTCCGCTGCGCGCCGGAACTTGGAAAAGCCGCCGTCCATGACCACGGTGCGCAGCCGACCTTCGCCCGCCTGCGCACCCAAACACAAACCGACCTCCTGCGAGCGGGAAGCCGGTGTGCAAATGAAAGTTGAGGCCGAGTAGAAGATCCGGCCCACCGGATTGACGTTTTCCTCGAGCCGGTCATTCGCAAACGGCTCAACGATCATCCAGGTGCCGTCTTTCTTGAGAGTTTGCCGGATGTGCGCCGAGGCGCCGACCGGATCACCCATGTCGTGCAGACAGTCGAACACCGTAACGAGATCGTAATTACCGCCCGGGAAGGACTTCGCGCTCGCGACTTCGAAGCGTACCCGGTCGCCGAGACCGGCCTTTTTTGCAGTCTCCCGCGCGCGCACGACAGAGGGCTCATGGTAGTCGAAGCCTATGAATTCCGAGGAAGGGTAAGCCTGTGCCATGATGATAGTGGACGCGCCGTGGCCGCAGCCAACATCGGCGACGCGCGCGCCGGCCTTCAGTTTCGCCTCCACCCCCTCGAGGGCCGGCAACCACTGGCTCACGAGATTGGCGGCGTAGCCCGGGCGGAAGAAGCGCTCGGTTCCATGAAAGAGTGCTGCATCGTGCTCGTGCCAACCAAGCCCGCCTCCAGTGCGAAGCGCTTGGGTTATCTTCGGAATCGCCTTGAACTGTGCCACGGCGATCTGGAATGCTCCGGGGATGAACGCCGGGCTGTTCTCGACGGCGAGTGCAAATGCTTGTTCCTCGGTCAAACTGAAGGTCTCGCTCTTGGCATCGTACTGCGCATAACCGCTGGCCGTCTGGGCTGACAGCCACTCGCGCAGGTACCGCGGATCGGTACCGGTGCGCTTCGCCAGCTCATCGGCGGTCGCCGGCTTTTCCGCCAGTGCCTTGTACAGCCCGAGCGTGTCGCCGACCACGACCGTGGCCGCGTGCATCACGGCCCCCAAATCCCCGACGAACTTGCCCATGAATTCGTTTAGTTTGTTTTCATCGATTGCCATTGCCGTCTCCTTGAGTTCATGAAGATTGGCGTGGTACCACTGACCCCGCGTACCGCCAGCATGCGGGTGCGGATCCGACAGATGGCCGACGGATTCGCGGACCTGGGAGCTTAAGGCTGCTCGAGCGCGGCGCGATGCGCCGCTTCGGTTTCAGTGGAGGGTTCGACGCCGAGCGTCATCTGCAGCATTCGGCGGCAGCGGCGATAGGTCGCGAGTGCCCCGGCCCGATCGCCGCGTCGAGTCTGAACGGACATCAGCCGCCGATACAGGATTTCGGAGACGGCATCGAGCTCCACGCCCCGCCGGTAAATCAGCTCGGCTTTTCCCGGGGCGCCCCTGTCCTCCCAGAGCTGCCCGATCGCGGAAAGGTCACGAAACATCCGGCTGGCGAGGCGCTGGCGGCAGGCAAGCAGCCAGGGGTTTTCGTCGTCGCCGGCCAGAAAGTGCCCGGGATACAGCGACAGCAACCTCTGAGCGAGGCTCTCGAGGTCGGTATCGGTGACCTTCGGTCCGCCACGGGTCAGCACCGCATCGGCACGTTGATGCGCGTGTTCAAATGCCCGCGTGTCGACCCAGCACAAGCGCTCATTGAGCGCCAGCCTGCCCTCTTGCAGCCTGATCGCCTCATCCCGGCCGAGCAGCTTTCGCAGCCGGCGCAATGTGACCTCGAGAGCCTCCAATGCTGCATCGCCCTCGGCCTCGGGCCAGAGCATTTCAGCGACCGCCGCCGCGTTAACCTCATGCCCGCCCTGTGATATGAGCGCTTTCAACAGATCCAGCGGTTTCTTTTGCGCCTTGCGCGCCGATCGCACCGGCACACCGTCGAGTTTGAGCGCAAAACTCCCGAGCGTCTCGATCCGGATCGGCCACGGCCAGTGTTCGACGTCCGACGATTCCGCGATGATGCCGAGCTCCGCGATGAAGCCGCGCGCGCAATCCGCCTCGATCTCAGCGCCTAGCGCGAGCACCAACATTCGACGGAAACCCACCACGAGCCACCGGAACGAGCCGGCCGAGTGCTCCGCTTTTCCACGCCGCAGCGCCTGCGACAACAGCCCGCGGGCCTCCGCCGCCGCGCCGCGCGAGGAGTGGGCGTACGCTTCGACCATCAGCATGAGAGGTTCATGATGCATGTAGACAGTGCCCGCGGCTTGGTCTCGCACCCGCTCTATCAATTCGAGCGCCCGCTCATGCTGGCCGGCCTCCACGAAGGCGCCGGCGACGACGCTGGAGAACAGGATGTTGTAGAACGGACAGTCGGTTTGCCGGACAAATTCGAGGCAAATATCGCCGTGATAGATTGCGAGCGATGGCTCCCCCAATGCCTGATAGAGAAGAACACGCGTGAGATGGTACTGGGCCGCTTCGACGGCGCGCGACGAATCGACTATTGCACCGAGCTGCCCAACGATATCCGCGGCATCCAGCGGAGCCGGGCCCAAGAGGTGCAACAGCGCACGGAAGTTGAGATCGAAGAACCGAAACCAAGTCATGCCGAAGTCGTGGACGATCACTCGCAGCCGGTCGAGCGCCTTGAAGCCCTCCTGGTAGCCTCCGGTGAGCGCCACGTAGTAGCTAAAAAAGATCAACCAGCCCGCCTGCCTGAACGGAGGCAGCTCTTCCTGATCAAACATCGGGCCAACGTGTCCAACAAGATCCCTCGCATTGCCGAGATCACCGGTGAACGAGAAATACTCGAGCAACTGCGTTACCGTATCCGCCCGCGCCGTCAGCGGAATGTCGCGGTTGAGCGCACCGCGAATTGCGCGCAGACAGTTTGGCAGCGCCGCATGGCCGGGCCGGCGTAGCATCGCCGCAATCAGGAACGCCGTGTGCACTCGCAAGCGCTCGGTTGCGGACACGGAGGTGAGGCTGCTCGCCAGTCCGCGCTCGAGCACGGGTATCCAACGGTCGAGGTCTGCGAAATCGACCTGCTCGATGTTGTGGGTCTCCACTATGCCGATTGCGGCGAACAGCTGGCCTCGCTCGTCGCCCGCCGCGACGAGCGCATCGAATGCCCGGGTTAATGCCTGTCGGGCCTTGGGCGGATCGACGAGCACGAGCGCACTGCCGAGCCACAACGTCAACCACGGTGACTTCGCGACGTGGGCCTTGGGCAGGCGTGCGATCGAGGCCTTCAGTGTAAGCCAGCGTCCGTCTGCTACGAGCCCGCGCGCCTGCCGAAGGATCAGCCGCGTCGCAGCCTCCCAGTCCTGATTCTCGACGCAGAGTCCGAGTGCGGGCGCGTAATCACCGCTTCTCTCGAGCAGTATTGCGCAGGCGGCCCGCAACTCATGCAGCGCTTGCGGCTGGAGTGCAGCATTGGCTCGGCTTCGCAGGAACTCGCCGAACAACGCGTGATACTGATAGCTGACCTCGATCCCTGAGTGCCGATCCGTGAACAGGCGCTGACGGAACAACCCTTCGAGTGCGGCATCCGCGTCGGCGCTGCCGGTCAAGGCGGCCGCCGCGGCTGCCGTTACGCGCGGTAGAAAAGCTGTGCGTAGCAACAGCTCGCGGGTGCTTGCCGGCAGCTGATCGAAGACCTGCTCGGCAAAATAATTGAATGTCCCGGCCAGCGTCTCGCCGGGTAGCGTGACGTGCAGATCCCCGCTCACTCTTACGTGCTCGAGCATGAGGACAAGACCCACCGCCCATCCTCCCGATTGGCGCTGCAGCAGAGCCAGGGTCGCCTCGTTGACGTCCTGGATCGACAGCACGATCGAGCGCAGTTCCTCGGGTGTCAGGCGAAGCTCATCCCACCCGAGCCGGGCGATGAGTCCATTCGCATGCGCCCGTGCCAGGGTCACCGGCGGGTCGCTGCGGCTGATCATGATGAGCCGCACGCCCTTGCGCACCTCGGTCAAGGCGTCGCGAAGGATTTCGTTGAATGGTGCGTCGGCTTGAACGGCGTTGCAGTTGTCGAACACCAGTACGGCGGTGGGAGACAAGCGAGCGTAGAGCGCGCGGAAGAAACGACGCGTGAAGCCCGGCAGATCCACCAGGTACTCCGGGGTCAGCGCCAGCAGCGATTCGGCGCGCTTGCCGCGAGTCCTGGGTGCGGCCTGCGCGAGATAGTGAAAAAATGACGCGGGATCGGAGTCGCCGGAGTCGACCTCGTACCAAATCCCGGGAACTTTGCGCGTCCTCAGGTAGCTCGCGGCGAGAGAGGTCTTGCCCGCACCCGGAGGCCCCGATATCCACACCGCCGGCTGCTCCCGCGCCGCATCGAGCGCCGCGAACAATCGTTCGCGATTGAGAACCCGAAACAGCCTTGGCCGGGAGAGCTTCGCGAGCAGCGCTGACGTCGAGGCCACGGCGAGTTCACTTTTTTTCGCGGGAAGCCACCCGCGCGCCGCAAGCTTACCTCAGGGCTGCTAAGGATTCGACTGGCTGACGACGGGAGGATTCAAGTTGGCGGGCGCCACGTGCGGCGCCGCCGGCGGCGGCGGTTCGACCGGCACCAGCGGCAGGTGATAGGCGTCCATCTTGGGTTTCTTCGCTTCCTCTTCCTGCCGTTGCTTCTCTTGCGCCAGGCGCCGCTGCTCGCGGCTGCGCTCGAACTCCTCGGCCCGCTTCGCCTCTTCGGCCGGCTCGTTCTGACTGGCGAGCCGCTCGATGGCAATGCGCGCGTTGACGCAGTCCGAATCGGTGCGGGCTTTGGATGCGTTCTGATTGCACTTCATCAGCACGCCGTCCAGCATCACCCGATCCTCCATGAGGTCGGTGACCGTGGTCGGCGGAATACGCCGCGGACTGCAGGCGACCGTGGCCGTTAAGACGGCAGCCAAACACCCGCAGGCGATGATTGATTTGATTGAAATTTGCATACAGCTTCCCATTCGCAATGGTACTCAAAAGTGGCCAGGACGCGGACCCCGTGCCTGTGACGCGTCTCACGGCTTGACAATGTTCCTGTCCGGGGCGGGTCGCCGCAGGCCGAATCGTACCGACTGCGTCACGTTATCCGCCGGTTTGACCGCACCGCAGTGCGTGTGTACCGTTCGCGATCATGCCGACACCGAAAGCCGCAATCGAAGCGTCACCCGATTTTGAAACCGCCATGCGCGACCTCGAAGAGTTGGTGGAGCGCCTCGAGCAAGGCGATCTGCCGCTCGAGGAATCCTTGGCTGCTTTCGAGCGCGGCGTGCTGCTGACTCGTGCCTGCCAATCTGCGCTCAAGGAGGCCGAGCAGAAGGTGGAGATCCTGCTCAAAAAGGCCGGCGAGCCTGCCGTTGAAGAATTTACAGGCGACGATTCCAAGGCCGGTTGAGAGCCGGTTCGAGGATCTTCGAGTTTAGGCGGTAGGCCCTGTAAACTAGGCGCCATGCTTGCCGACGCCTTTCCGCTCCTGTCCAAGATCGAGTCGCCCGCGGACTTGCGCGCATTGCCGCGCTCCGATCTCGCGGCGCTGGCGGCCGAATTACGCCGTTATCTCGTCCATACGGTGAGCCGCATGGGCGGCCACTTTGCCGCCGGCCTCGGCACCGTCGAACTCACCGTGGCGCTGCACACGGTCTTCAATACACCGCATGACCGCCTGGTCTGGGATGTGGGGCACCAGGCATACCCGCACAAGGTGCTCACCGGCCGCCGCGATTTGCTGCGCACCATCAAGCAGCACAACGGTTTGGCGCCGTTCCCGACGCGATCGGAAAGCCCATACGACACCTTCGGCGTCGGGCACTCGAGCACCTCGATCAGCGCCGCCCTCGGCATGGCGATCGGCGCTGCCGCCCGCGGCGAGCGGCGCCGCGTGGTCGCCATCATCGGCGACGGCGCGATGACCGCCGGAATGGCATTCGAAGCGCTCAATCATGCCGGCAGCCTCGATGTCGATC
Source organism: uncultured Gammaproteobacteria bacterium (assembly GCA_963818075.1). Classification (GTDB taxonomy): domain Bacteria; phylum Pseudomonadota; class Gammaproteobacteria; order Steroidobacterales; family Steroidobacteraceae; genus Bog-1198. The sequence goes on from CAWFQX010000006.1 coordinate 333,528, forward strand.
TGCTGGTCGTGCTCAACGACAATGACATGTCGATCTCCAACAACGTCGGCGCCCTGTCCAACTACTTCGCTCGGTTGCTGTCCGGCAAGCTGTACGCTTCGTTGCGTGAAGGCGGTAAAAAAGTCCTGCGTCAAATGCCGACGGTATGGGAACTGGCGCGGCGCTCCGAGGAGCACATGAAGGGCATGGTTCTGCCCGGCACGGTTTTCGAAGAAATGGGCATGAACTACATCGGGCCGATCGACGGCCATGACTTGAGCGCGCTGTTGGCGACGCTGGAGAACATGCGCGATCTCAAGGGTCCGCAGCTATTGCACATCGTGACCCGCAAGGGCAAGGGCTATGCGCCGGCGGAGGCGGACCCAATCAAGTGGCATGGACCCGGCCCGTTCGACCCCGCCAGCGCGACGATCTTCAAAGAGAAAACCAGCGGACCCAGCTACTCGCAGATTTTTGGGAAGTGGCTTTGCGACATGGCGGCGCGCGAGCCGCGCATCATGGCAATCACGCCGGCCATGCGTGAAGGCTCGGGGTTGGTGGAATTCGAAAAGAAATTTCCCGAGCGCTATTTCGACGTCGGCATCGCCGAGCAGCATGCCGTCACCTTCGCGGCCGGCCTCGCGTGCGAAGGAGCGAAGCCCATCCTCGCCATTTACTCGTCCTTCCTGCAGCGCGGCTACGATCAGCTGGTGCATGACGTCGCGCTGCAGAATCTACCCGTGGTGTTCGCCGTCGATCGCGCCGGCCTCGTCGGAGGCGACGGCGCCACGCACCAGGGAAGCTACGACCTGAGTTTCTTGCGCTGCATTCCCAACATGGTGGTCATGGCGCCGAGCAACGAGGACGAATGCCGGCAAATGCTGTTTACGGCGACCACGCTCGATGCGCCGGCCGCGGTGCGATATCCGCGCGGCACCGGGCCCGGGGTTGCGGTTCAAGACGCCATGCGCGCATTGCCCCTGGGACGCGGAGTGATGCTGCGCGAAGGGCGCAGCGGGCTCGCGCTGCTGGCATTCGGCAGTCTGGTTGCCAACGCCGAACGCATCGGCGCCGAACTCGATGCCACCGTGGTGAACATGCGCTACGTCAAACCGTTGGACGAAGAACTGATTGCGCGCGTGGCGGCCAGAAACTCCCACATCGTCACGCTGGAGGAGAACGTGATCGCCGGCGGCGCGGGCAGCGCGGTGGGTGAAGTGCTGGCGACGCTGGGGGTGGCCGGCGCCCTGCTGCACATCGGAATTCCCGATAGGCCGATCCAGCACGGCACGCGGGATGACTGCCTGGCGGACGCGGGACTCGATTTGGAGGCCCTGCGGGCCCGAATTGACGGCTGGTGGCGGCCCATGCGGCCCCAAATGGCCGATGCCGCCCGCTGACTGCCCCTGTAAGATTCTTGGAATTCGCGGTTTCGGCACCAGGTAGGGCCTGATCGCCTCATTAGGAAAGCCGAACATGAATGTCGCCGTCCCCGTCAAGAAGCCGAAGTCGAAGCCCGTGGAGGACGTGCAAGGCCATGCCGACACCCGTCAGATACCGATCAACCGCGTCGGCATCAAGGACATATATCACCCGGTCAAGGTGAAGGACCGCGCCCGCGGCGAGCAGCACACCGTCGCGAACTTCAACATGTACGTGAATCTGCCCCATAACTTCAAGGGCACCCACATGTCCCGCTTCGTCGAGATCCTGCACCGGCACGAGCGTGAAATCTCGGTCGATTCGTTCGGCAAAATGCTCGCGGAGATGACCGAGCACCTGGATGCCAGCGCCGGGCATATCGAGATGACGTTCCCGTACTTCGTCATGAAGAAAGCCCCGGTCACGGGCGTCGAGAGCCTGATGAATTACCAGGCAACCATCTTCGGCGAGCACAGCGCCGGCAGGACCGAGGTGTGGCTCAAGGTCGTGGTCCCCACCACCAGCCTCTGCCCCTGCTCGAAGAAAATCTCCGACTACGGCGCGCACAATCAGCGCTCGCACATCACCTTGACCGCGAAGCTGGTCGAGCACATGTGGCTGGAGGAACTGATTGATATCGCCGAGAAACAGGCCTCATGCGAGGTCTACGGCATATTGAAGCGGCCCGACGAGAAATACGTGACCGAACGCGCCTACGATAATCCGAAATTCGTCGAAGACACGGTGCGCGACGTGGCCATGGCGCTCAATAAGGAAAAACGCGTTCGCGCCTATATCGTCGAATCGGAGAACTTCGAGTCGATTCACAATCATTCGGCGTACGCGATGATTGAGCACGACAAAGAGTCACTACAGCGTTAGGAGGAGAGGCCCCGTTCGGCGCTCTGCAGGCGCCCGATCATGCTGCGCAGAAACACCTGATTGAAGCGCAGCTGGCACTCCGCCGACACCTGCTCGAGCAGCGTCGAGCTGACCTTCATCACCGTCACGGGCCCCGACGCGTTGATGGTTGCGGTGCGCTTCGCGCCGCGAACGTAGCTCGTCTCGCCGAAGCAGTCGCCATTTTCGAGGTATCCGAGCGCCCGCCCGAGCCGCTGCACGCTGACGCGGCCCTGCACGATGATGTAGAAGCGATCGTCCATCTCGCCTTCCTTGACGATCTCCTCGGCGTCCGCGTAGTCCTGCCAGCTGCTCGCGCGCAGGACCTCCCATATCTCCCCATGCGAAAACTCGTGGAAGAACTTCAGCTTGCGCAGCAAGCTGAACTGTTCCTGCTGATCGATCCGATTGTATTGCGCGCGCAGTTTCTGGTGCACGCGGGTGAGCTCGGCGGCAAAATCGAGCCCGGTCTTGTAGCGCTTCTCCGGATCCTTTTGCAGCGCCATTGCCGTGACATTCTCGAGTTCCTCGGGAATCTCGGGGCGCAAGGTGTGAATGGGAGGCGGCGTGGCGAACACGATCTGATGCAGCAGCTTTTGCAGATTACCCGCGCGAAACGGCCGGGTTCCGGTCAGAAGCTCGTACATCACAGCGCCCAATGAGTAGAGGTCCGAGCGGTTCGTGAGCTCGATCGACTGCACCTGCTCGGGCGACATGTACGAAGGGCTCCCGGCAATCCCCTCGATGCGCGAAATTTCGGAATCGGCCACCAAGGCGATCCCGAAATCGATGATGCGCACGTCGCTGTCGAGCGTGAGCATGATATTGCTGGGTTTGATGTCGCGATGAATGACGCCGCGGCTGTGCGCGTAGTGCAGCGCCCGCGCAGCCTTGTACACCAACTCCACCACATCGTCGATGCGCAGCAGATTGTCGGGGCGGCAGTAGGCCGCGAGGGTTCGCGCGCCGTGCACGTGTTCGGTCACGATATAGCAGTGCCCGTTCTCCTCGCCCGCGTCGTAGATCGGCAGAATGTTCGGGTGCTGCAGCATGCCGACCATGTGCGCTTCAGAGAGGAACATCTTGCGCGCGATGCGCTTGCGGCTTTCGTCGCCGCTCGCGTCGACGTTGTATACCTTGATCGCCACGTCGCGGCCGTAGTAAGGATCGTGCGAGAGGTACACGACGCCCGTGCTGCCGCGGCCGACCTCGTTGATGATCACGTACTTGCCGATCTTCTCGGGCAACGTGGCGCGGCCGTTCTGTGCCTTCGCGTGAGTAGTTAAGCGATTGTTGCTCAAGGGTAACCGTGCGCTCGAGGACGTGTATCGGATTGATCGAGCCAGAGGATACTGGGGCGGCTGCACCTAAACTGTGATTTGGGTCGAGGCTTGGGCGAAGTGATCCCAGCCGCGCACGCCCGGCACAAAATCGCTGCCATTTAGCGACCACGTCACGCCGCCGCCGTCACGAAATTCGCCGATAGTGGTCAGCGTTAAGTTCAATCGGTGCGCGGCGGCCTTAAGTTCGGTGTAGCGCAGCGGCGGCACCGCCAGCAACAATTCGTAGTCGTCGCCCGCCGCCAACGCGAAATCACGCGCTTGCGCCATGGGGACGGCGACACGCATCGCCTCCGATAACGGCAGGCGCTCGACAGCCACATGGGCGGCAACGCCGCTCGCCTGCGCGAGCTTCGGCAGGTCTTCGACCAATCCGTCGGACAGATCCATCGCCGCCGTCGCGATGCCGCGAGCCGCAACGCCGAACTGGACGCGGGGTGTCGGGTAATCAAAACGGTGAATGAGCTCCAGAGCCGCGACGCGGATTTCAGGCGGCGGCGGCTGCGTGACGAACTTGAGCCCCGCGCCGCCATCGCCCAACGTGCCGGTCACGGCCAAGAAGTCTCCGGCGCGGGCGCCGCTCCGGCGCAGCGCCGTGCCGCGCGGCACATGCCCCATGATCTGCACGCTTACCGTCAGGGGACCGCGGGTCGTGTCGCCGCCCACCAACGACACTCCGTGGGCGTCCGCAAGATCCCAAAACCCCGCGCAGAATCCCTCCAGCCACGCGGTATCTATGCACGGCAGGGTGAGGGCCAGTGTGGCCCACGCGGGAGTTGCGCCCATGGCGGCCAAGTCGCTCAAATTAACCGCCAATGCGCGATGCCCGATCGAGCGCGCGTCGGTGCCCTCGGGGAAATGGCGGCCCGCCACGATGGTGTCGACCGCGGCCACCAATTCCGAGTCCTGGGGCAACATGAGCACGGCCGCGTCATCGCCGATGCCGACGACGACGCCGGCGTGCGCCGAGCCCTGCGCCTGGCGGCGCATGAAAAAGCGGCGGATCATTTCGAACTCGCCGAGATTGGAGTCTGCAGCGTTCACTTACGCCGCGCCGTACTCGTGCGGACGCAATTCCTGTGCGGCGCGATCCAATACGGCATTGACGAATTTATGCCCATCGGTCGCTCCGAATTGCTTGGCCAGCAGCACCGCTTCGGCGAGCGCCACCCGATACGGCAATTCCGGACATGACTGGAGCTCGTGAAGTCCGAGCCACAACACAGCATGTTCTATGGGATCGAGTTCAGGCGGCGGAATCTCGCACAACCCTGCGAGCCGCGAGTCCAACACCGCGCGGTTCGGCGCGATTGCCGCGATCAAGCCGCGAAAATAATCCATGTCCACCCGGTCCGCCTCCGGATCGGCAGCGAGCTCGAGCTGCACGTCCTGCCACGACCGAGGGTTGATCTGTATCTGATAGAGCGCCTGCAGCGCCAAGCGTCTGGCAAGGCTGCGGGCTCGGTGGCTGGAACCACCCATGCCCAAAGAACCCTTGCCCGCGCGGGGTCGCTTTTCGGCCACCCTCAAGTATCCAGGCGGCGCAGGAGATTGGCCATTTCCATCGCCACCAGCGCAGCGTCCGCACCCTTGTTACCGGCCTTGCCGCCGGCCCGATCCATGGCTTGCTCCACGGTATCCGTCGTCAACACGCCGAAGGCGACGGGGACTCCGGACTCGAGGGCAATGCGTGCGATACCCGCGGCGCATTCCCCGGCGACGTAGTCGAAGTGCGGCGTGTCGCCGCGGATCACGGCGCCGAGCGCGATGAGCGCCTCGTAGCGGCGCGACAGCGCAAGCTTGCGCGCGGCAACCGGGATGTCGAACGCACCCGGTACGCGCACGATGAGGATCTGCTGCTCGCTCACTCCGTGGCGCTTGAGCGCATCGAGCGCCCCGCGCACCAGCAGATCCACCACGAAATCGTTGAAGCGCGCGGCGATCAGCGCAAAACGCAGATCGCTGGCCAGCAATTCCCCCTGAATTTCCTTCGGCTGATCGTCAGGCACGAGCCTTTCCTCGATTGAGATTTGCGCGAAGTATAGCCGTCGGGAAGATCATTCGCCGCCGTCGACGTAGCTGGTCACTTCCAGATCGAAAGCGGCGAGACCCTGCAGCTGTTTCGGCGCGCTCAATACGCGCATCCGCTTCAGGCCAAGATCCTTGAGGATTTGCGCGCCTATTCCGTAGGTTCGAATCACGGTGGCGCCGGAATGACGGGCGTGCGTGGTCTTGGCGTCGAGCAGCCGGACGCTGTCCATGAACTCCCGCGGCGTCTCCTCCGGACGCAGGATCACGATGACGCCCGACGCCTCTGCCGACACACGGGCCATGGCGGCACGCAGCGGCCAGCCGAGCCGCTCGTTGCGGACACCGACGTCGTCGCGCAGCGTGTCCTTGATGTGCACGCGCACCAATGGCGGCTGCGCGGAATTCAGGTCGCCCTTCACCAGCGCGATATGCACGGTCTTGTTGACGTGATCCTCGTAGCAATAGAGCTCGAACTTGCCGTGCTCCGTCTCGACGGTATCTTCGTAGATGCGCTCCACGGAGCGCTCGTTCTTCAAGCGATAGCGGATCAGATCCGCGATGGTGCCGATCTTGAGGTCGTGCGCCTTCGCGAACTGCTCCAGATCCGGCCGTCGCGCCATGGTGCCGTCATCGTTCAGAATCTCGACGATCATGGCGGCGGCGGAAAATCCGGCCAGGCGCGCCAGATCGCAGCCCGCTTCGGTGTGGCCGGCGCGCGTCAACACTCCGCCGGGTTGCGCCATCAGCGGGAATACATGTCCCGGCTGGCGCAAGTCTTCCGCCTTGGCGTGCGGGCTCACCGCGGTTTTGATCGTATGCGCACGATCGTGCGCGGAGATCCCGGTGGTGACGCCCTCGGCAGCCTCGATGGACAGCGTGAAATTGGTGCGATGGCTGCTGTCGGTCTCGCTCACCATGAGCGGCAGCCGCAACTGGCGGCAGCGATCGCGCGTCAAGGTTAGGCAAATGAGGCCGCGGCCATAGCGTGCCATGAAGTTCACGTCCTGCGGCCGCACGCAGTCCGCCGCCATGATGAGATCACCTTCGTTTTCTCGGTCCTCGTCGTCCATGATCACGGCCATCTTGCCGCGGCGCAGGTCCTCGAGGATTTCGTCGATCGTATTTAACACGGGCATTTGATCCACCGAATAGTAACCCATTGATTATTATAAATATCATTCATAGCAAAGCGGCCAGACGCCGTCATAAGGGGCGCCATTGTAACGTGCAAGCTCGCCCCGCAGTTCCGGTTTTCCGCACCCGAACGTATCTTGTATACGGATGTAGCTCATCGTTGAGGTCTTGGTGAATGGCGCACGGTATCGCCGGCGAACGTCCGTGATTGGCTCGATGCACTGGAGCAAATATATGCCATTGAAGTGGTCGATCAAGGCGCCAAAGGAATACTCATTCGATCGCGTGCCGCCAACGGCGCCCGGAAGTAGATCCGGGTTCGAGCGCATCGTACTCGCTGCCTTTGCCGCCGCAATCGCATGCCTTGCAACGGCGCGCGCAGACGATGTGCTCGACCAAAGCGTAGCCTTTCATATTTCGGCGGCACCGCTCGCGAGCGCACCACCGGAGATTCCCGATGTAATGGTGACGGCTCCGAGACCCCCTACCGACCAGGAGTTGGCGGGAGACAGCCTGCATCAATTCGTATTGCACCACGCCACGGTGCACTACGTGAATACGGGCGTGAGGGGCAACCTGGCGCATTGGCGGGGCGGCCGGCAGAGCATTTGCCCGGTAACTCAGGGACTCGACCCGGGATATAACGCCTTCCTTACCGCGCGCCTTCGCGCGCTGGCCGCGTACGTTGGCGCGCCCGTGCAATCGAACCCGCAATGCGAGGCCAACGTGCAGATACTCTTCACGACCAACCCTCAGGAAACAATGAAGAGTGTCGCGAAATGGGCGCAAGTTTACTTTCGTTATCGGTATGGGGCGATGCGGCGGCTGATCGAGTATAGAAATGATCAGGCGATCAACGGTTGGTACCTCACAACGAGCGGCGGCGCCAGGGCCTTGAATGCCGACGTCGGGTTGGAGAGGCTCAATCTTGCACCCCTCTGGCCGCGGATCACACCCAATTGGCCCGACGACATCGGCGACATGAGTGGGATCGGCATCGTCATCCTGGTCATCGACACAAGGAAAGTCGCCGGCTACGCCATCGGAACGATCGCTGATTATGCAGCTGTGCTGGCCTTGTCGGTGGTGCAATCGCCGGACCATTGCGATGCGCTGCCGAGCGTTCTCGACCTGATGTCGTCGAGCTGCGGCGCCCGTGAACCGCCTGCCGGGATAACAGCCGGAGATCTAGCCTTCTTGAAGGCGCTTTATTACCGCAACACAGGCTTGGGTTCATCGCCTCCAAGAGACGAAATCCAAGACAATATGCTGCGGCAATTCAAGGGCGGCTAAGGCGCGGACCTACGGGTGCTTGAGAACTTCGGCCTCGATCGCCCGTGCGATCTTCACGGCAATCGAAGCGACTTCCGTCATTCTGGATGCTTCCATCCCGCCGAACTTGCCGTACTGAGTGGCTGCCAGAGAGCCGGCAATATTTGCAGCGGCCTGGATGAGTAGTGCTGTTTCCATCGTAAATTTCCCCTTTTCTCGACTATTGCTCTGCCTTGCCGAAGTTTGCAAGGCGTTCAAGATAGCGTGCAATCACATCGATTTCGACGTTGACGCCGTCCCCCACCTCGATCTCGCCGAGCGTGGTGACCTCGAGCGTATGGGGAATGATGTTGACGTCGAAGCGGTTGCCCGCGACCTTGTTGACGGTCAGGCTCACGCCGTTCAGGCATATCGAACCCTTCGGCGCCACGAAGCGCATCAGTGAATCCGGCAATTCGAACTCCATGCGCCAGGAGCGCGCATCTTGAGCGAGGACGCGCAGTGTGCCTACGGCGTCGACGTGCCCGCTGACCCAATGCCCTCCCAGCGCATCGCCCGCGCGCAGGCTCGGTTCCAAGTTGACCTTCGATCCCGAGCTCAAGTCGCCGAGCGTCGTTTTGGCCATTGTCTCGCGCGAAACATCCGCGAAGATGCGCGTCCCCTCTTTGCGAGTCACCGTCAGGCAGGCGCCTTGCACGCTGACGCTGTCGCCGATCGCAATGCGCGCCGGATCGAGCGCCGCGGCGTCGATGCCCAATTCCAAGTCGCCGCCCTTTTCAGCCAGGGAGGTCACCCGGCCGGTCGCGACGATGATTCCGGTAAACATGGTCACGTTTTCCTGGGGGTGAGAATGAGGCGTAGGTCGTCCCCGATGGGCTGCACATCTTGATAGTCGAAGGCCGGCAAAGCGCCGGGCGCGCCTAAACCGCTCACATGCAGGAGCGGCGCGGCATCGGCGCCCAGCAGGGTGGGTGCCACGTACAGCACGAGTTCATCCACGAGCTTCAACAGCATGAATGCTCCGGCCAATCGCGGCCCACACTCGAGCAAAAGCTCATTCACCTCGAGGTCGGCCAAGCGCTGAATGACGGCGCGCAGATCCAAACCTCCCGCCGCGCGCGGCAAGCGCTCGACTCGGGCGGCATGTGGCGCGCGCACCGGGGCATCGGGCGCGGCAAACACCAGTGTTCCCTCGCCCTGAAACAGCTTGGCCCGGGCGGAACACGAGAGCATGGGATCGAGCAGCACACGCAGCGGTTGGCGGATCCAAGGCCCATAACCTAAGCGTACGTTGAGCCGCGGATCGTCGGCGCGCACCGTACCGGCGCCGGTGAGTATCGCGCTGCTGCGCGCCCGCCATTTCTGCACATCGGCGCGCGCCGCCTCGCCGCTGATCCACACCTGCCCGCCCGCCGCAGGCGCGGTGCGCGCATCCAAGCTCATCGCCATCTTCAAGCGGATAAAGGGACGGCCGCGCTCGAAGCGCGAGAAAAATCCGACATTGAGCTCACGTGCCGCCGCCGCGAGCACGCCGACGGACACATCGATTCCGGCGGACCGCAGCCGCTCGATTCCGCCGCCGGCAACCCGTGGGTTCGGATCGACGCTGCCGCACACCACCCGCGCCACGCCGGCGGCGATCAGGGCATCGGCACACGGGGGTGTGCGTCCGGTATGACTGCACGGCTCGAGCGTGACATACACCGTTGCGCCTCGCGCCTGCGAACCCGCCGCGCGCAGTGCCACCACCTCCGCGTGCGCCTCGCCCGCCCGCACATGCCAGCCCTCGCCTACGATACGGCCGTCATGCACCACGACGCAGCCGACGCGGGGATTGGGATCGGTGGTGTACAGGCCGTGAGCGGCGAGAGCCAGCGCCCTTGCCATGTGCGCCTCATCTTGCAGTGCGTCCGCCTCCGTCATTGGCCGTCGTCGCCATTCTCGTCGCCCGGCAGCAGAGGCAATTGATCCTTGCTGGGGGGTTCGCGGCGTCGGCGATGACGGCGCAGCTGATCGATCTCCGTGCGGAAGGCCTCTATGTCCTGGAAGCTGCGGTACACCGAAGCGAATCGCACGTAGCCCACTTCGTCCAGATGCCGCAGCTCCTCCATGACCATCTCGCCGACGCTGCGCGAAGCGATCTCCCGCTCGCCCAAGCTGCGCAACTTGTGGCAGATTCTGGCCACGGCGGCTTCGATGGCATCGCGGCCGACCGGGCGCTTTTCCAATGCCTTCTGCATTCCGTGCAGCAGTTTGCTTTCGTCGAAGGGCTCCCGGCTGCGATCGCCCTTGACGACCGTGGGCAGCAACAGCTCTGCCGCCTCGAACGTCGTGAAGCGCTCCGTGCAGCCCAAGCATTCGCGGCGCCGGCGGATCTGCCGTCCTTCGCCCGCGAGGCGCGAGTCGATGACCTTAGTCTCCGTGTGACCGCAAAAAGGACAGTGCATGGCAGTACTTAAGAGGGCCGCGCGGCCCGCATCGCCGGATTAGGACACGCTGCTAGCCATAGACGGGGAATCGCCGGCATATTTTCACCACTTCGCCGCGCACGCGTTCCACGGAGGATTCGTCGCCTTTGGTGTCGAGCACGTCGGCTATCCAGTTCGTCAGTTGCCGCACCTCGGCCTCCTTGAAGCCGCGCGTGGTGACCGCCGGCGTGCCGATGCGCAGTCCGCTGCTGATCGAAGGCGGCCGCGGATCGTTCGGCACGGCGTTCTTGTTGACCGTGATATGTGCGCGGCCGAGCGCGGCGTCCGCATCCTTGCCGGTAATGTTCTTGTCGATGAGGTCCAGGAGGAACAGGTGATTGTCCGTGCCGCCGGACACGATCTTGTAGCCGCGCTCCTTCAGGACCTGCGTCATGGCGCGCGCGTTGGCGATCACCTGGGCGGAATAGACTTTGAATTCGGGCTGAAGGGCCTCGAGGAAGGCCACCGCCTTGGCCGCGATCACATGCATCAGCGGACCGCCCTGGGTCCCTGGAAACACCATTGAGTTGAACTTCTTGTGCAGTTCGGCGTGCGGCCGCGCGAGAATCAGTCCGCCGCGGGGACCGCGCAGAGTCTTGTGAGTCGTGGTCGTGACCACATCGGCGATCGGCACGGGGTTGGGATACAGGCCCGCGGCTATGAGCCCGGCCACGTGCGCCATGTCCACGAAAAAATAAGCGCCCACCGAGTCCGCAATGGCGCGAAACCGCGCCCAGTCGATGACGCGCGAGTATGCGGAAAATCCGGCCACCACCACTTTGGGGCGGTGTTCCTTTGCGAGGCTCGCCACTTGATCGTAGTCGATCTCGCCGCTGTCGGATTTGATGCCGTATTGCACCGCCTTGAACAACTTGCCCGAGAAATTTACCTTGGCCCCATGGGTCAAGTGACCGCCATGATCGAGGCTCATGCCGAGAATCGTATCTCCCGGATTGAGCATTGCCAGATACACGGCGGCATTCGCCTGGCTGCCCGAATGCGGCTGCACATTGGCATAATCGGCGCCGAACAACTGCTTCGCCCGGTCGATCGCCAGCTGCTCGGCGACATCGACGAATTCGCAGCCGCCGTAATAGCGCTTGCCGGGATAGCCCTCGGCGTACTTGTTCGTGAGCACCGAGCCTTGCGCTTCCAGCACGCGCGGACTCGCATAGTTCTCCGAGGCGATCAGCTCGATATGGTCCTCCTGCCGGTTGCGCTCGTCCGCAATCGCCTTGGCAAGTTCAGGGTCGAAACCGGCAATCGTCATTTCGCTGGTGAACATAAGGCGATCTCCCGACGGATAGCCGATAATTGTAGCCGATTCGATTGGGGTTCTATAGCGAGAACGTCCCTCCGTGACAAGTTTCCGCTACTCGCGGATAATTCCCTTCGGATCCCTCCGCATCCGAGCGAAACCGAAGTTAGGTAGCAATGGCTCAGTTCATTTACACCATGAACCGGGTTGGCAAGGTCGTGCCGCCCAAGCGCATCATATTGCGCGATATTTCGTTGAGTTTTTTCCCGGGTGCCAAGATCGGCGTGCTGGGCTTGAACGGCTCCGGCAAATCCACATTGCTGAAAATCATGTCCGGGGTCGACAAGGACATCGAGGGCGAGGCGCGCGCGCAGGCGGGCATCAAGGTGGGCTACCTGCCGCAGGAACCCGTGCTCGATGAAACCAAGACCGTTCGCCAGGTCGTCGGCGAAGGGGTGGGCGATGTGCAGGGCTTGATCGACCGTTTCAACGCCATCAGCGACCGGTTCGCCGAGCCGATGTCCGATGACGAAATGAATAAGCTCATGGAAGAGCAGGCCAAGATGCAGGACAAGATCGATGCGGTCGGCGGCTGGGAGTTGGAGCGCAAGCTGGAAATTGCGGCCGACTCGCTGCGTCTGCCGCCTTGGGACGCGGTGGTGAGCAAGCTGTCCGGCGGCGAGAAGCGCCGCGTGGCGCTGTGCCGTCTGCTCTTGTCCAAGCCCGACATGTTGCTGCTCGATGAGCCGACCAATCACTTGGACGCCGAATCGGTGGCCTGGCTCGAGCACTTCCTCGAGGAGTACCCCAGCACGGTGATCGCGGTCACCCACGACCGCTATTTTCTGGACAACGTCGCCGAATGGATTTTGGAGCTCGATCGCGGCCACGGCATCCCATGGCAGGGCAACTACTCCTCCTGGCTGGAGCAGAAGGAGCAGCGCCTAGGCCAGGAAGAGCGTCAGCAGGAGGCGCTCGCCAAGACCCTGCGGCGCGAGCTGGAGTGGGTGCGCACCAACCCGAAAGCGCGCCAGGCAAAATCCAAGGCGCGCCTGCAGCGCTACGAGGAGCTGGCGTCGCAGGAATTCCAGAAGCGCAATGAAACCAATGAAATCTACATCCCGCCCGGCGACCGGCTGGGCGATCTGGTCATCGAATGCAAGAACGTGCGCAAGGGTTATGGCGACCGGTTGTTGATCGACTCCTTGAGCTTCAGCCTGCCGGCGGGCGGCATCGTCGGCATCATCGGACCCAACGGCGCCGGCAAAACCACGCTGTTTCGCATGCTGTCGGGCGTCGAGAAGACGGACGGCGGCGAGATCCGCCTGGGACCCAGCGTGAAACTGGCCTATGTCGATCAGTCGCGCCAGGCGCTCAATGACAAGAACACGGTATGGCAGGAGATATCCGGTGGCCTCGATCTCATCAAGGTCGGCAATTACGAGACTTCCTCGCGCGGCTACGTCGGACGCTTCAATTTCAAGGGCGTGCAGCAACAACAGGTGATCGGCGACCTGTCGGGCGGTGAACGCAATCGTGTGCACCTCGCGAAAGTTCTAAAGGCCGGCGGCAACGTGCTGCTGCTCGACGAACCGACCAATGACCTCGATATCGAAACCCTGCGAGCGCTCGAAGATGCGCTGGTGGCGTTCCCGGGTTGCGCGGTCGTCATCTCGCACGATCGCTGGTTCCTGGACCGCATCGCGACCCATATCCTCGCCTTCGAAGGCGACTCGCAAGTCGTCTGGTTCGAAGGCAACTATCAGGAATACGTCGAGGATCACAAGAAACGCAAAGGCGAAGATGCCGCCCAACCCCATCGAATCCGCTACAAACCATTGGCCGGGTGAACTTATGAGCATGTACATCACTCCGCAGGACGAACTGCACGTCGAATATCAGGGCATCGCCCTGACCTGCCCTCACTGCCAGACGCTGACGCATCTGACAGTGGTCGCGACTCCCAAATTCGAGGATCTCAGCCACCGCAAACCGAAGCACGTCGGCATCGTGTTTCGTTGCGATGCCTGCACCGAGCCGGTTTTCCTCAAGTTCGCGGTCAAGGCCTATACGGCCCTGCGGGTGGAACTTGCCCCCAACTACATGGAGATCGAGCGTGCACGCGAGAATTTTCCGCTGACCTACCTGCCCGAGGAAGCCGAGGGCATGTTCAAGGAGGCGCTCAACTGCTACGCGGCGGGATGTTTCAATGCCTTCGGCGCCATGAGCCGGCGCACTGCCCAGTCGCTGTTTCGCGAACTCGGCGAACGCGGCAAGCTGGAGCTGTTCGATACGCTGCAGGAAATTCGCACCCTGGCGGAGCTCGACGACGACACGTTCGCAGCCCTGCGCGCCGTGCTGTTCGGCAGCGACAGCGACCCCTGGCCGCATCAGCCCGACATCAACGCCGAGCGCGCCGGTGTGCTGCTCGAAGTCATGCGTGATTTGCTGTATCAAACCTTCGTGCGCAAGGCCCGCCTGCTGCAGGCGATGACGTTCCGCAAGTTCGTGGCACCCGGTCAGGCCGAGACCGGCTAGGAGCAGCCACTAGGCAACGAACACGCGCGCGTTGCGGAACAGGCGCATCCAGCCGCCGTCTTCCGACCACTCCTGCGGCGCCCAGGAGTTTTGCACGGTGCGGAATACGCGTTCGGGATGCGGCATCACCGAAGTGACGCGGCCGTCGGCGCTGCAAAGTCCCGCCAACCCCGCGGCTGAGCCGTTCGGATTGAATGGATATTTCTCCGTCGGCCGCTCGCGGTTATCGACGTACTGCAGCGTCACGAGGCGGTCTTGCAGCAGGCGCTCGGCGCCGGATCCGGGAGCGAACTCGGCCTGGCCCTCGCCGTGCGCCACGGCGATCGGCAACACCGAAGCGTGCATGCCGGCCAACAGCACGGAGGGCGACGGCGCCACGCGGACCAGCGCCAATCGCGCCTCATATTGCTCCGATCGATTGCGCACGAACCGCGGCCAGGCCTCCGCCCCCGGGATCAGTTCCTTGAGCGCGGACAACATTTGACAGCCGTTGCAGACGCCCAAGGTGAACGTCGCGTTGCGTGCAAAGAAAGCGGCAAATTCCTCGCGTGCCCGGCTGTTGAAGAGGATCGACTTGGCCCAGCCCTCCCCCGCGCCCAACACGTCGCCGTAGGAGAATCCGCCGCAGGCGACCAGGCCGTGGAATCGCCCCAGCCGCACCCGCCCGTTCAGAATGTCGGTCATGTGCACATCGTACGCATCGAACCCGGCGCGGGTGAACACGGCAGCCATCTCGGTCTGGCTGTTGACGCCCTGTTCGCGCAAGATGGCGATCGCGGGGCGCGCCCCGCGCGCAACGAAGGGCTGCGCTACATCTTCGTTCGGATCGTAGGTCAACCGTGCATGCAGGCCGGGATCGGCGGCATCGCTAAGCCGCTCATGCTCCTCGCGCGCGCACTCGGGATTGTCGCGCATTTCCTGCAGGCGAAACGACACTTCACTCCAGCGGCGCTGCAAATCGAGGCGCGCAGCGCAGTACGCCATCCGGCCATCGATGCGCACCTCGACCTGACCATCGGCGCGCGGCTCGCCGATGTCCCTCGTCAACGGAGCCAATCCGTGATGCGCGAGAACATCTTGCGCCTCGGCCGAGCGCGACGCCGGCACCTGCAGCACTGCGCCGAGTTCCTCGGCAAAGCAGGCGGCGACGGGATCCGCCACACTCCCCAAATCGATGGCAAGCCCGCAGTGTGCGGCGAAAGCCATCTCGAGGACGGTGAGCAGCACGCCGCCGTCCGATCGGTCATGATAAGCGAGCAGGAGGTGGCGATCCTTCAGTTCGCGCAATGCGGCAAATAGCTGGAGCAGGAGACCGGGATCATCGAGATCCGCCGGCTCGCCGCCGCTCCTGGCGTGTACCTGAGCCCAACAGGATGCTCCCAGGCGATCCTTGCCGGCACCCAGATCGATCAGCAAAAGGCGCGACGGTTGCTTGAGGTCAAGTTCAGGCGTCAGCGTTGCGCGCGCGTCCTGCACGGGCGCGAATGCCGAGATGACCACAGAAACGGGCGCAATCACCGCATGCTCGCCGGCGGCATCCTGCCACGCGGTTCGCATGGACAAAGAGTCCTTGCCGACAGGGATGGTCAGCCCTAGGGATGCGCACAATTCGACGCCCACCGCGCGCACCGTGGCGTAGAGGTCGGCGTCCTCGCCCGGCTCGCCGCAGGCCGCCATCCAATTGGCGGATAGGCGAATGTCCCCGAGGCTGCGGATGTCCGCCGCGAGAATGTTGGTGATTGCCTCTCCCACAGCCAGCCGTCCCGACGCGGGCGCGTTCAGCACCGCCACGGGAGAACGCTCGCCCATCGCCATCGCTTCGCCGCCGTAGCCATCGTAGCTGTTCAAACTCACTGCGACGTCGGCAACGGGCACCTGCCACGGCCCCACCATCTGGTCGCGGCTGATCATGCCGCCGACGCTGCGGTCGCCGATCGTGATCAAGAACGACTTGTCGGCAATCGTCGGCAAACACAGCAAGCGATCCAGGGATTCGCCGATCGTCGACCCCACGGTCGAGAGTTCCGCAGGCGCTTTGCGCACCGTGCGCACATCGCGGGTCATGCGCGGTGTCTTGCCCAGCAACGCATCGATCGGCATATCGACCGCCGTCGCGCCGAGCAGCGGGTCGGTGACGAGCAGGCGCCCATCCGCGGTGATCTCGCCGACCACCGCATAGGGACAGCGCTCCCGCTCGCACAGCTCTGCGAACTTAGGCGTGCTGCCCGGCACCAGCGCCAGCACGTAGCGTTCCTGCGCTTCATTGCACCAGATTTCCATCGGCGATAATTCGGATTCGGCGCTCGGGATTTTGCGCAAGTCGATGCGCCCGCCGCGGTGGCTGTGCGCGATCGCTTCGGGCAGCGCGTTCGACAATCCGCCGGCACCCACATCGTGGATCAGAAGAATCGGATTCGTCTCGCCCAGGCCTACGCAGCGGTCGATCACTTCTTGGGCACGGCGCTGGATCTCGGCATTGCCGCGCTGCACCGAAGCGAAATCCAGATCGGAGGAACTCTGCCCGCTGCCGACGGATGAAGCCGCACCGCCTCCCAAACCGATCAACATCGACGGTCCGCCGAGCACGATCAGCACTGCGCCGATCGCGACCTCTTTTTTTTCCACATCCCCGGGGCGTACATTGCCGAGTCCCCCGGCGATCATGATGGGTTTGTGATAACCGCGCACCACGGTGCGGCCGGATTCGATGCTCGCTTGTTCGAACGTGCGGAAGTATCCGCAGGTGTTCGGGCGCCCGAATTCGTTGTTGAAGCCGGCGGCGCCCAGCGGCGCGGCGATCATGATCTCGAGGGCCGACGCAATTCTTTGCGGCTTGCCGAAGTCGCGCTCCCAAGGCTGCGGCATGCCGGGAATCTTGAGATTCGACACGGCGTAGCCGGTGAGTCCGGCCTTCGGCTTGGCGCCGATGCCGGTCGCGCCTTCATCGCGGATTTCGCCCCCCGCGCCGGTGGCGGCTCCGGGAAATGGCGAAATCGCGGTCGGGTGATTGTGTGTCTCGACCTTCATCAAGATGTGCGCGGGCTCGCGCGCACCCGCATAGCGATGCGTCAAGGGATCCGGAAAGAATCGGGTGGCAACGCCGCCTTCGATCACGGCGGCATTGTCGCGATAGGCGGACAGCACGCCGCGCGAATTGCGCGCATGGGTGGCGCGAATCATCGAAAACAACGAGGCAGGCTGCGCGATGCCGTCGATGATGAACTCGGCGTTGAATATCTTGTGGCGGCAATGCTCCGAATTGGCCTGCGCAAACATCATGAGTTCGACATCCGTCGGATCCCGCCGCAATTGGCCGAACGCCTGCACCAAGTAATCGATCTCCTCCTCCGACAGCGCCAATCCCCAATCACGATTGGCACGTGCGATCGCCGCATGACCCTCTTCGCCCAAGCGCACGGTGCGCAACGGCCGCGCCGCAGCGCCATGAAACAGGCCTTCAGGATCGATGGTTTCGATCCATGCCGACTCGGTCATCCGGTCGTGCAAATGAGCTGCCAGACGCTCGAGTTCCGCACGCTCCAGCCTCACCGGGGCTTCGATGAAATAAACCGTGCCGCGCTCCACGCGCGTGACGGCCTCGAGGCCGCAGACGTGCAGAATATCGGTGGCCTTGCTCGACCAGGGCGATTCGGTTCCGACGCGCGGTGTGACCAGAATGCGCTGGCCGCGATGCTCTTGCGCTGCCGCCCGCGGACCGTAAGTCAGCAGGGTCTCGAGCAGGCGGTTCTCGGAATCGATCAGCGGCCGCGCTGCATCGACGAAGTGCAGCCAGCGGGAGGAAAGCTCGATGACGCGCGAATCTTGGGTGCGCAGCAAGCGCAGGCTGTGATCGAGACGAAACTGGGACAGCGCCGGCGCGCCGAATAGGCTAAACATGAATCATTCCAGCAGGCATGCGGCTATTTGCGCGCGTTGGAATCTCCGCCGGGCGTATAGATGGGAACGGGGAATTGGGCGACGTTCGATCCTTCCAGAGCCAAGACCTTGCTGACGCCCTGCTTTTTGACCTCATCGATGCGCAGCACCGAATGCAGCGGCAAATAGGTGCGCTTTACATCGTTGAACTCGGCCTTTATCTTCTCCTCGCCGGGGTCGACGACCACGGTCGAGCGCTCGCCGAATACCAGTTCCTCGACCTCGACGAAGCCAAATAGGCTACCGTGACTCACTTTGCGTGCATAGATCTCGTAAACCTTGCCCTGATTTACGAACATAATTTTGAAAATGTGACTCGCGGCCATTTAGGAGGCTCCAACCATTGGTAGTATTTCATCATATTATACCGGCACTTAGCGCAAACCTGTCGACCCGTGGGAGGGACTGAATATGGCCTTGCGCTTTCGCGTCGTCAGCGAACATGCCATCCACCTCGGTGAACAATCCACCAAGGTCTTCGGCGTGCATGGCGGCACTATCGGACGTGCGACCGACAATGAGTGGATTCTACCCGACCCGGAGCGTTACCTCTCGGGCAAACACGCCCGTGTCGATTTTCGGGCCGGAACGTACGTTCTGGTTGACACCAGCTCCAACGGAACCTACGTCAACGGCGCTCAGGTGCCGCTCGGCAAGTATCACGATTACCTGTTGAAGGACGGCGATTACGTCCGTTTGGGCGAATATGAGTTGCTGGTCAGCATCGACAAAAGCAACGACTTTCCGCCCGAAGAAAGCGCCATCGTGGCCTACGATGGCAAAGCGCCCTCGTCGGCCGTCTCCAAATCCACCGCCAACGACTTGGGCGCCGATTTGGACTTGAGTCAGCTGCTCGAGCCCAGCGATTTGTTGACGGGTGATTCCGGGGTCCGGCCGCGCGACGCCTACGGTCAGGCACTCTCCGGCGCCGAGCCGCCCATGCAAACCCGTGCCGAACTCGAGGCCGATGCCGCCGGCACGCCCTGGCACATGATGACGCGGCCGCTCAAGGTCGAAGGCGCCAAAGCCGAAGGCCTGCCCACACCGCCGGTGCGTGCGCCAAACCCCGTGCTGTTCGACGGCGACTTCGACGTCGGCTTGACTGCCTTCTGCCGAGGCGCCGGCATCGATCCGCTCCACATCTCGATCGAGGTCCGTGCCGCGGCGCTGCAGCTGGCCGGCCAGCTGCTGCGCGAAGCCGTGCTCGGTTTGATGGACCTGAATCAGAGCCGCAACGATTTTCGCAATCGCTTCCGGATTCCGGCGCCCGCCAACGACGGCCCGGAATCGCCGTTGAATTTCTCGCGCGGCGTCGACGAAGCTTTGGTCCGCCTGTTGACCACCACATCGACCCGTGCGGGGTCCGTCGAAGCCATTCGCCAGAACTTCCGTGAGCTCAAGGCTCAGAACACCGCGACCTTGAGCGCCACTCGCGCCGCCTTCGAGGAGTTTCTCGGGCGAGTCGATCCCAAGGAGCTGGAGGAGCGCTTCGAGCGCGGCACCAAGCGCGGCGTCTTCGGCTCGCAGAACAAGGCCAAGTTCTGGGATTTGTATGCTGAAATGTTCGCGGGTCTGGTGCAGCGGCCTGCGGACGGTTTTCCGCATCTGTTCACCGAAACCTTCGCCAAGGCATTCGAGGCCAAATTGCGGGCCCTGGTGCCGCCGCGGCGCAGCAGTTTTGGCGCCGATCGCGGCGAACCGCCGAAGAGCGAAGCGATCGGCGACCCGTAATGCGTTGCGCCTAAGCTAGCGCCGTTACCCTAAGTGTCCCGTGCGGCTCCTCATAGTAGAAGATGATGACATCGTCGCCGACGCCATCACGCGAGGCCTAGCCGCGGCCAACTATTCGGTGCTGCGGGTCAGCAGCGCGGAAGCCGCGCACGCCGCGCTGGTCGAGGAAGAATTCGCCATGGCGGTGATCGATGTGGGCCTGCCGGGCGCCGACGGCTTGACCTTCGTGCGCCGCCTGCGCAGCGGCGGCAAGTCCCTGCCGACGCTGATTCTCACCGCCCGCTGCACGCTCACCGACAAGGTCAAAGCGCTCGACCTCGGCGCGGATGATTTCTTGAGCAAGCCCTTCGAAGGTGCCGAGCTCGCCGCTCGCTGCCGCGCCCTGATGCGGCGCGCGCATGGCGCGTTGAACGGCACCATCAAGCTCAACCGCATGAGCGTGGAACTTCTGGGCAGGCGGATGTGCATCGACGACGTTGAAGTCGAACTGACGGCGCGCGAATGGTCGGTGCTCGAATGCTTGGTGCGGCACGTGGGCTTGATCGTCTCCAAGGAACGGCTGCAACAGGCCGTGGCCGATCCGGATCACGACGTCACACCGAACGCCGTGGAAGTGCATGTTTCGCGCCTGCGCGCCAAGCTCGGGCAGGCCGCCGTCATCCGCAGCCTGCGCGGCCTGGGATATCGACTGGAAGAAGCGAAGCCCGCGTGAACTCGTCCATCAGCCGCCAACTGATACTCTGGCTGGCGATTCCGCTCATGTTGGTCGCGTTGTGCGGCGCTCTGGTCCACTATTTCAACAACGTCGCGCCGGGGGTCATCGGCAGCGATCGCCGCCTCAAAGAGGCGGCAATCGCATTGATGGCGCATGTGGCGATCAAGGAAGGCCAGGTCGCGCTCGACGCGGATCCCAATCGCAAGCCGCCGTTGCCGCGACCCGACTTGATCCGGTACGCGCTGCGCGATGCGCAGGGGCGGTTGCTGGCGGGCGATCCACAATTGCCGGTCGTAACGATGAGCAGCGAGACCAGTCAACAGTTCGCGCTGACGCAGATCGATCGCCGCAGCCTGCGTACCCTGACGACGCGATTCGATACTCCGGCAGGCGTGATCACCATCACCGTGGCCGACACGAGCGGCACGTCCGAACCGGAGGCGCGGCTCGGCTTCATGAGCACACTGCTGTGGGATTTCGTGCAGCTCGATCTCACGCTGGTGTTGGTGTGGGTCGGAATCCAGCTCGGGCTGCGGCCGATCAGGCGGCTGCGCGACGAAATTGCGCGTCGTTCGCCGCTCGACTTGCGTCCCATCGTCGAAAGCTCGGTGCCGCGGGAAATCGCACCGCTGGTCATCACGCTCAATCGCCTGTTCGGCATGCTGCGCACTTCGGTGCAGTCGCAGCAGCAGTTCATTGCCAATACGGCGCACCAATTGCGCACGCCGATCACCGGCATGCAGGCGCAGCTCGGACTCCTGATAGCGGAACCGGCAGCGCAGCCGGTCAGAGGCCGCCTGCTGACCTTGCAGGAAGGCGTGAAGCAGTTGGCTCACTCGGCCAACCAGCTGCTCACTCTGGCGCGCGCCGACAGCTCCGCGAACTTGAGCGCCAAGAATCAAGCGGTGGATTTGCAAGCCATCGTCGGCGAGGTGGTCGCCAGGTTTTTCGACCGCGCACTGCAATCGAACATCGACCTCGGCGTCGATGCGCATTCCGTGTCGGTGTTTGCGGACCCCTCCCTGCTCGATGACCTGCTGAGCAACCTCGTCGACAATGCCTTGAAGTACACGCCTGCGGGCGGCAGCGTCACCGTCAGCGCCGGCCGGAACAACGGCAGGCCGTACCTCGCGGTGGAGGACACCGGCAGCGGCATTCCCGAGGCCGAGCGCCCCCGGGTGCGCCAAAGGTTCTACCGGATGCCGAATTCCCCAGGGCACGGCAGCGGCCTCGGGCTCGCCATCGTCGATGAGATCGCCCGCCTGTACGACGCCACCCTGACGCTGGCGACGGGCGCGAACGGGGCCGGCACCCGGATCGCGATTCAGTTCCCGGAATCGAGCGCGCCGACAGCCTGAGTGACGGGCGGCTGTCCCTGTTTGCGGCGGCGGTATGCGAACTGCGTCGCATTCTTCGCGTTTGCGCCCTTGCCGTCAGCTTCGAGCAAGCTTGCCCCTCTACCATCCCTGTCCATGAAACGTCTGCCGACATCGACAACCCGAACCCCTGGCGCCGAGCATGGGTTCACCATGATCGAGCTGTTGATGACCATGATCGTGGCGGGCATCTTGGTCGCCATCGCCGTACCCGCGTTCAACACCTTCGTGCTGAATGATCGCGACATCGGTCAAATCAATTCTCTGGTCTCGAGCCTCAACTACGCGCGCAGCGAGGCGGTCAAGGTAGCCTCCCCCACGGGCATCACCGTGTGCCCGTCTGCGGGCGGAACGACGTGCGCCCCCGCCGCGCCGTGGTCGGGAGGATGGATCGTGGTCGACACGAACAACGCCGATTGCGGCGGCGCTGCCTGTACGCCGTTGCAGAGCATTCCGGCGCTCGCGGGCGCCAATACGCTGACGGCGGTCGGCGGCGCCGCCGCCGGGCATTACATTCTCATCGAACGGAGTCGTGGCGGGGCCGCCCGGTACGACCCTGACTATCCGCATCTGCGACACCCGCGGCGCCGCATTTGCGCGCGACGTTGAAGTCAATTCGACCGGGCGGGTGGCAGCATCGCAAACCCCCGGACAATCGGTCACCGGCGCGGCACTGGTGTGCCCGTAACGTCTATGACAAACCAAACACAACAATTGCGTCGCGGCGCGTCTCGAACCGGCGGCTTCACGCTCATCGAAGTTCTGGTCTCGATCGTCATCTTGAGCATCGGACTTCTAGGCATCGCCAAGCTAATGCTGTTCTCGTCCCGCTCCAACGACAGCGCGTATCTGCGAAGCCAAGCGACGGAGCTGGCGTATGAGATCTTGGACAATATGCGCGCCAACCGGCAGGAAGCGATTAGCAACCTAACCTACAACACCCCGCTCGGCGCGGTGGCCACGACCGCGGCGCCCCCTGCAGCCATCTGTGTCAGCCCCGTACAGTGCACGACCACCCAACAAGGCGTGTACGACATCTACCAGTGGAAGCTGCGCCTGAACACGGCCAGCAATCCCGGCGGACCGACCATCGGCGCATTACCCACGGGAAAGGGGTCGGTAGTAACCGCATCCGTCGGGTCGCAAACAACCGTCGTGATCACGGTCACCTGGGACGACACGGTCGCGCAATCGACATACGGCGCGGCGGCGGGTACCGATACGCAATCGATCACGTTGGAGACGCTGCTATGAATCGGGTGCGCGGATTCTCGATGGTCGAACTGATGGTGGCCATTACGCTGGCGTTGGTCGTGACGACCGGCGTCGTGTCGGTTTTCGTCGGTTCCCGCTCGGCATACCAAGCCACGTCGGGAACCGCCGAGCTCACCGACGGCGGGCGGTTTGCCCTGAACTTCATTTCAAACTCGGTGCGCAGCGCGGGTTACCTGGCCTGTTCCACCTCCGCGCACGTAGTGTCGACTCTCAATGTGGGCGCCACCCCCCTTCCGTACAGCTTCAACCAGGCGCTCGGCGGTTACGAGGCCAACAACACCGGCGTCAATCAAGCCTATGCCGTTGCGGCGCCGCCGGTAGCGGGCGACCCCGCTGTGGGGCATTGGAAAACGTCCGGGGCACCGCCCAATCTGGACCCGGCGCTGGCCGGCTTACCGGTGAAAAACAACGATGTCCTGGTGGTGCGCTCCACACTTGCCAATGCCCAGACGGCCTATGTCGCCTTGATCCCTGCTGCCGACCAGATCCAAGTGAATGCTCCAGGATCTCTTCAGAATGGCCAATTGGCCGTGATCTCCGATTGCGGTTTTTCGGTCATGGTGTTTCAGATCACAAATCTGGCGGGCGCCGTGATCTCTCATGACCCCGCCGGAAGCCCGGGCAACAGCGTCGCGACCTTTGCCCCGTTGTCATTTACTGCGGGCGCGCAGGTCACTCCCGTAAACACGGTCGTGTACTACATTGGCGTGGGTGCCGACGGCGATGGCGCCTTGTTCAGCTACGATCTCAATGCCGGCCTCAATCCCGGCGGCGGATTTGCCGCGAATGAATTGGTGCCCGATATCGAAGCGATGCAAGTTCTCTACGGCCTCGACACAACCACTACGCAAACCGTCAGTCAGTACGTGACCGCCGATCAGGTCCCCGACTTCAATACCGTCATGAGCGTCAAGGTAGCGCTGCTCGCGGCCAGCGCGCCGGGCTCGGCGCACCCGCCGCCCGTGGCCAACTCCTATAACTTGCTCGGCACCACGGTTACGGCGCCGATCGACACGCGGGCGCGTCAAGTGTTCGAAGAGACGATTGCCGTGCGCAATGCGCTGCCTTGAAGGGTACTCACATGCATAGTCATTCATTTTCATTACGTAATTCATCGCGGCAACGCGGTGTGGTGTTGTTCGTTGCACTGATTCTGTTGCTGATATTGAGCCTGCTGGGTGTCACCGCCGCCCGCATGCAGACCGTCGAGGAACGCATGGCGCGCAACGACGACAATCGCCAGCTGGGAGCAGAGGCGGCCGAGGCGGCCTTGCGCAATGCGGAAAACGGCTTGAACACCAGCGCCCCGCAATTTATTTTCCCGGGCCCAGGCCTGTACCAGCCCGACCTGTCGACCGGCAGTCCGGTCACGGGCATGAACTGGGCGGTTGCCGCCAACACCGTGCCGTACGGCGGGCCCCCGCTCTCGTCAGTTCCAACTCAGACGCAAACCCCCAAGGTAGCCGTCGAACAGTTGGCGTCGATCGCAATCCCCGGAAATGACGCTTCAGTCGTCAGCCTCAATCCCCCAACACCGCCCATCACCGTGTTTCGCGTGACCGCGCAGGGTGTCGGCGCCGATGGCACGTCAACCACCACGCTCCAAAGCATTTTTCGTTAGCGCCAAGGAATCCTATTATGCAAAGGCCAACATCGAATACCCTGCGAAGCCGCGCACTACTCGCCCTCGTCTCCGCCGGCATTACGTTCACGGGTGGATGGTCGTCCCCCGTCGCAGCAGCGGCAGCGGCCCCGGCCATCTCCATTTCACAAGTGCCGATGACGGTGACTATTCCCGCGCATCCGCAGATTCTTCTGGCCGTGGGTAATTCCCAGTCCATGGACGGCGACCTGAGCGGCGCGATTTACACAGGCTCCGGCTCCACCGTGCACACGCTTCTGGCGACATCGAGCTCACCCCCGAACTTCACCATTCCGGCCGGATTTACGCCGCCCGTGAACGCCGGCGGCGGCGGGATGGCGCCCTATACGGTTCTTTCCGGCGGTCTGCTGCTCGATAACTCGGCGAGCCGGCTGAATGTCGCCAAGGCGGGCATTGCTTCCATTCTGAATGCGTACATCGCCAGCGCGGATTTCGCGCTCATGGATTACAGCACTAGCAGCATGGGTGAATACACCACCTGGGTCTATCAGATGAGCCAGCCGGGCGGTTTCACATTCACTAATATTCCAATACCGCCGGCCAACACTGAACTTGTTCCCAATCCCTGTTACGGCATCACAATAACGGGCGGGGGCCTACTGCCGGTACAATCGGATTGCAAAGCATTGAACACTTTCTACGGCGGTCAAAACATCACGGCGCAACAGTGGATGGTCGTCGCTGCCAGTAGCGATGACGCGGCCATCAACGACGTTTTGTATGCCGGCGGTGTCGATCCGGTTTGCGTCGTGTACAACGGTCCGAACCCCGTGAACCCCTATCCGCCGCATTTCAGTCTGGGCCAATACGAGACCGGCGGCGTCACTGAAGGATACGCCAGCGCAACCCAGGGTTGCGGCGGTGCCACGGTCACCGGCCCCACCAACGCAGGCTACGTCCCGTACTCGGCGCAAGTCATGTATGAGATCCGCGGCTTCGGCTTTTATACCTTTGGCGAATCGGCAGGCAGTGCCGCAACGCTGGTGGGGATGACTTCCTCGGGCGCGACCCCCACGGCCGCGTCCGTCGCAACGGCGATAGCAAAATTTACCCCCTTTCTTGCGCCCGAAACGAATTCGACGGGCACCAATGAAATGAAAGCCGCAGCCACCCAATCGCCCATGGCGGGCGTGATCGCCCAGGCACAGACCCTGTTCGCTGGCAACCCGCCGACCACGAATGGTTGCACAGCACAACGCTACGTCGTACTCATCACCGACGGTCTGCCCACCATGGATTTGGCGGGTCATTCGTGGCCCCCGCTGGGAAGCACCGCCGCCGCCGGTTATGGCGTCACCGCGACCTTCAATGCGGACGGCTCCTTGAATGCCACTAACGATCAGGCATTGACCGATGTCATCAACAAATTGAAGGCGCTGAATAGCGGCGCGAACCCAGTAAAAACCTACATCATCGGGGTGGGTGCGGGTATCAATCCCACCAGCATAGCCGGTCAGACCATGACCGCCATGGGAGTCGCAGGGGGAACCGCGGCTACGGCAGGGCCGAACGGTTACTTCCTCGCGACCTCGCCTCAGGCCGTCACCGACGATCTGCAAATCATCATCACCCAGATCCTTGACCAGAGCCAAGCGACCGCCTCGACTGCCGTGAATTCCACTGGCCTCAACGCGAACTCGGTGGTTTATCAGTCGCAGTTCATCACGTCCGACACCTATCAAGACTGGACCGGAAATGTATTCCAGTTGCCGATCAGCTCCACCACCGGTGTCGTCAATACCTCCGTGGTCACCAATTGCACGCTGGCAAATAGTTGTTGGTCGGCGCAGGCTCAGTTGGATTTAGAGGCACCGGCATTTCGCACCATCGCGACATGGGATCCCGTCCAAGGTGCCGCTATTCCGTTCGAGTGGAGCGGCGGCACGCCTGTGAATGGCATCGCCACGAGCACGACGCTCGGTCAGGATCTGATGACGTTTGCACCTGATCCAAGTGGCTCTGATGTGTTGCAGTACCTGCGCGGCTCCACGACCCAGGAGGTGCGCAACACCGGTAAATTCCGCAATCGTGCCCATATCCTGGCCGACATCGTCGACAGCAATCCGGTCTACATCGGACCTTCGAACGAAGCTATTTTAACCGCGTCTTATGTCGCGTTTGCGGCCACGACGGCGGCGCGCCCGCCCATTCTTTATATCGGCGCCGACGATGGCATGCTGCATGCCTTCGACGCACTGACGGGCAATGAGAAATTCGCCTATATCCCGCGGGGCGTGTATGCCAACCTGGTCGGGCTGGCGTCGCCTTACTACAATGCCCAACACCGGTTCTACGTCAACGGTTCGCCGCAGGCCGCGGACGTGCAATTCAGCGATACAACCTGGCACAGCGTGCTCGTGGGAACGGAGGCGCAAGGCGGAAACAGTGTGTATGCGCTCGACATCACCAATCCCGCCGCCTTTTTTACTTCAGAGTCGGCCCTTGCCGGTGGTGTGCTCTGGGATTTCACGGAAGCGGACATGGGATTGGGATTCAGCACCCCGGTCATCGCGAACACCAGCGCAGGCTGGGAGGTCTTTGTCGGCAACGGCTACAACAGTGCGAATGAGAAGCCATTTCTGTATGCGCTGAATCCGCAGACGGGCGGCGCCGGTGCTCCGACGTTGAATCCGAGCGGGGGCGCCGCGGGGTCATGGACAAAGATCGATCTGTGCGCGAACGTGCCGACCGCCTGTAATTTGACCCTTTCGAATGGCCTGTCCAGCGTCATTGCGGTGAACAGCGGCGGCCAAGTCGCCGGCCTAGCCAATATCGTTTACGCGGGGGATTTGCAAGGTAACCTCTGGCGAGTGGACGTCTCCAATGCCAACCCAGCGCTGTGGGCGGTCAGCGTGCTATTTCAAGCGCGCGATTCCCTGGGCAACATCCAGCCCATTACGACCAAACCGGTGGCCAGTCTCAATCCCAGATTTCCGCAGATTCTCGGAACCATGGTCATGTTCGGAACGGGACAATTTCTCGGTGTACCGGATTTGGCCAACGAAAACACGCAATCGATTTACGGGGTTTACGATCCGCCGGCCGGCTACACGACGCCGCTGCTGCGTGCGAATTTGCTGCAGCAGACACTGGCGACGGCAACCTTGGGAACGACGCAGGTTCGCACTATCACGGGAACCAAGCCCACCATACCTGCGAACAAGGGCTGGTATATCGATTTGTCGCTGCTCAGCGGCGAGCGCGTGATTAGCGACCCACGCCTGGTGAGCGGCGGCGAATTGACGCTCATCACTTACGAGCCCATACCCCCGTCAACGGGCTCCTGCGTCGCCTCCGGCATTTCCAATTTCATGGTGCTCAACTACGCGACCGGCGGCGCCTTCAGCACGCCGCAATTCGACGCCAATGGCGACGGTAAGATCAACGCCTCCGACACCGTGGTGCCAACCGGCGGCGGGCCTGCCGTCGCTCCGGTCGGAATGTCCCTGGGCTTCGTCTATGCTACTGCGCCCACCATTCGTTCGGGCTCCTTCACGACGGCCTCGGCGGACGCGCTCATTACCGAAGCGTCGATGAATGGGACCCCTCCGGCCAGCGCTAACTGCACCGGGGCTACCTGTAACCAAAGCAACCTGATGAAGGGAGCTTCAAAGAATCGCACAGCATGGTGGGAGATACGTCAATGAAACTAGCAAAACTTGGTCTCGTGGTCAGCGCATTCGCCCTAGTCGTTTGCCTGGCTCCGAATGTCGGATGGAGCACGCGTGTGGTTGGTCCGATGATCACCGGCGAGGTGACGGCGACGCCCCAGAACGGGGAGATAGAAGTCGCTCATCATCTTTATCACGTCAAGGCAAACAGCGCAGCGGACAAGGCGCTGAGTGGCTTTTACGCCGGGCAAACCGTGGATTTGGTGCTCGATGGTGCGGCAAGCAATCCGGCTTCCGAGGTCATTTCGATCACGCCGCATTCAGAGCTATGAGTATGCAGCCCTTGAAGAACGGATTTACCCTGATCGAGCTCATGATCGCGGTGGCTATTGTCGGCATCCTCGCCGCCATCGCCATCCCGTCGTATACCGCCTACGTCCAGCGGGCTAACCGTACCGATGCGGTGCGAAGCCTGACCCTGGATGCACAGGCGCTCGAGCGTTGTTACTCGCAGGCGTTTAGTTATGTCGGTTGTGCAAACGCGCTCCCGGGCGCGTCCGTGTCGAGCCAGGGCAATTACACGATTACCATCGCCGTGCCCTCGGCGACCACCTACACCATCACCGCCATTCCTCTTTCGCCGCAACAGGTAAACGATGCCACCTGCGCGCAGTTTCAGGTTGACCAGACGGGGAACCAAAGCGCAACTCCGGCCGGGAACTCTAAGGTCTGCTGGGGTTCAACCTAACTCCAAGTACCAATCCCAGCAACGTTGTCAGCGTCAGCTGGCTGCAGTGACGTGCGACCATGCATTAGTGGCCCTTGAACCAGAACAGATCGGGAATGTTTCGGCTCTGCCTTATATATGGAATGAGTAGTACTCATTTTTGTGCGGCTGAACCAAATGCCTCGTTGACTTCGCTCACAAAGCGATCGCGCTCTTCATCGGTCAACCAAGAGAAGTGGCGATCGCGTTTGGTCTTCGACAGCGTTCCGTTATTTTGGTGAACCACGTTGATGAAGAGGTCGAGCGACTGCGCGGGCCAGTCGATCTCATCCTTCAGGCGCGCACGTGCTCGTTCCACGCTGACTAAATAGTGGATCTCTTCTTCGAGATCGTGTTCCACGGTGCGTTCGAGAGCTCGGTATAGAAACAGCGCTTGAGCCGTGGCATCGAAGAAGCGAAAGAACCTAGGGTCGTTGCCGGTGGCTGCTACTACGGGCGGCGGCGGAGTGAAGTCGGTGCGCGCCATCAAGGGCTTTGAGAACTCATCGAGCACGGCGCTGTAGAGATCAAGGTTACTCAAGATGAAGGCCGACACTGGCAGCACGGTGCCTTTGGGCGTGAACCCGAGTGTCGAGAGCTCTTCGTGTATGAGGTAGCGATGCAGGCGGCCGTTACCGTCTATAAAGGGATGGATGAAGACGAAACCGAAGGCGAGGACGGCCGCATGCACAACCGGGTTTACGCCGGCACCGGCGCTTGCGGCAGCGCGACCGCGGGCGCTCATCGCACAGAGTCCCTGCATCAGTCCCACAACGTCTTCGGGGCGTGGCGGCACGAAGTCCACCGTGTCACGGTATCTCGAATGACCGCCCAGCCAATTTTGCGTGGATCGATAAGCAAACTCATGAAAGCGCGGTTCGAGAATGGAGTTTTGAGCGCGAACAAAGCTCTCTTGCGTGAGGGACTCACCGGCAGGGGCTGTTTTCAAGAGATCCAAAAAGCGTTGGGTTCGGCTTGCACTCGGACGCTCGCGCTCCACCTCATAGGTCGAACGAGTCTCTTTGAGATACAGGTACTGCGCTGCGCGACGAAGCAGGTCGGGCGGATATTTCGCGAGGATCTGACCCATCTGGGCCTTCAAGTCTTTGCCAAGGTGCGCGCGAATATCGGCGCTCTTTCGCACGAGCGGACAGAAATCGCGGGTGCCGGGAAGGTTATTGCGAACCCGAAATTTACGATCAAGATCTTGCGTCGCGCCAAGACCAAATTGCAGGTCTTCGTCCAAAGCCGGCACCCAGTTGAATTTGTTGCTCAAGGGCGGAACCCTCAAGGGGGTTTGCGTGAGCCATTCGAAAAGGAAGCCTGCTCGGCGCGCGTACGCGGAAGTTGGGCTGCGAGTAAGCCACTCTTCCAATGGCGTAGGGCCGCAACGCTCGAAGAGCGCATCGAGCACTTGCAGGTTCAAGCCTTCGTAGCGCAGTGCAAATTGCAGGCCGCCGCTGAAACTTTCCTCTGGCGCATACTCTGCATTGAAGGTAAGGACCTCGGTGTGCCCCTCCATCTTCGCCGCGCGATGCCGTGTGCGGCTGTCGATCCGAGCCACCTGGTTCAAAGGTGTGACGTCCAAGCCCGAGCTAATAATTTGGGCGTAACCAACAGGGAAAATATCCATCAAGGCTCCCTAAACCGCATGCTGGCTCCCTAAACTCTATGCGAGAAGCCATTATATCCCTAATTCTTATGCTATGGCCCAATTTGCCCGAAATCGTCTGACGGATTCCCTAAAACACCTGCAATCCCCGGTCAACGCAAAAGGCCGCGCAGAGCGCGGCCTTTCTTGTCAGCATTCCCTTCGATTGGAGCGAGCTATCTCGCGCTGTACCCGCGACCCTCGACGCAAGCCGCCATGGCGCGCTGATAGTCGAGCGTGTTCTGCGCCACCTGCCCCGCCTGCTGCGTGGCCCATTGCTGGCATTCAGCCTTGTCGGTGGCCTGCTGCTCGGCGCTCTGGCCGTTCTTCGGGTACATGAAAATCTGACCCGATGCCATCGCGCCGGCACCGCCCGGCGCAGGCCCGCTGTTCGGCGGTGTCGCCGCGGTGCCCGGCTGCGGAGTGACGTCGGCGGATCCGCTGTAATCCGCTCCGCTCGAATCCGCAATCGGCGGCGGATCGGTCGCCACATAGCCTTCGTACGCGGGGTTGTAGGTGTAGTACACGTCATTGGCGTAGTAGTACGGCATGCCGCCATACCAGTACGTGGCATACGCCAAGGGCAGAACCGGCAGGAACCAAGAGAAGCCTAATCCGTAGTAGGCCCGTGGCCAAAAGCCGCCGTGCCAGTAGCCGCCCCGCCAGTATGCCCCGGTGGAGTATCCATGGCCGTAATAGGCTCCAGGACGCCCGTAGGCGGCATGGGAGGCAAACCCTCCGCCATGGTAGCCGCCGGCATAACCACCCCCGGCATAGCCGTGGGCGTAGCCGCCGCCATAATGTCCCGCAGCGGCATAGTGAGCGCCTCCGCCGACATGGCCGCCCGCCGCGTGGCCCCCGCCGCCGCCGGAGTGGCCGCCACCCGCGCGTGGCCGCCACCCGAAGCGTGGCCGCCGCCATGCGATTGGGCGAAGGCCGGCGCCGAGCCCGCCAATATCGCCAAAACGCCTGCCATCAGTAATAAGCGCTTGCCCTTGGTACCCATGACTGTCACCTTCCGTTACCCGCCGCGCCGCTGCGCGACCGTTTTGAACCTATATACATAAGACCCTACTCCTACAACGCGGTTCAGGCTGTTTGGTGTACATAAAGATTGCTTAATTCCGCAATGCCGCACTAAACATAATGTACGCGGTTCGCCCCGGCGCGGCCTCGAAGAACCTGGAATTGGTCTCATTCACGATCACTGAACCGACATAGGCTCGGTCGGCAAGGTTATCAAGAGCAGCGAATTCGCTCAGCCGCCAACGTCTCGTTTCTTGCTCAAATCCGGCCCGCAAATTCGACGACCAAAAGCCCGCGGCGGCATCGGAATTGCGATCGTCGACGTAGATTCGCGCGCGCCCGAGGGTCTCGAGCGTCGCCGAGAAGCCGAGCGGCGCATAGCGCCACGTGAGCCCCGCGTACAAGGAATTCATCGGCACTGCCGGCAGGTAGCTGCCGGCATTGACGGTCTTGTAATTGGCCGGCAGCGGGCCTCCCGGGTGAGCCAGCGGGTTGCACGGCGCGGCTATGCAGGTGGCGTACGCCTGCCCCACCACCGCGCGAATGTAGGTGTAAGCCAGGCGCGCGCTGAACCCTGCGCTCCAGTCCGCATCGACGCTGAGCTCCATGCCGCGGCGATTGGTCTCGCCGATGTTCTGCGATACCGTCCTGCCGCCCGAATTTTGCAGCACCGCGAGCTCGTCCACGGTTTTGATGTAGAACGCGGCGAGGTCGGCCCGCAGGTGTTCGCCGGCGGCCTTGATGCCGGCTTCAAAATTGTCGCTGCGCGCCGGCTTCAACCCGAAATTCAAACCCGGCAGGCTGCCATCGACGGAGCGATAGGCGAGATCATTGAGGGTCGGGGTTTCAAAGCCCTTGCCGTACGACCCGTAGAAATTGATTGCAGAACTCGCCCGGAACGTGACGCCGGCGACCGGATTCACGGCGGAGTAGCGCACGCTGCTGTCCGCGTCGTCCAGCACCGGCAGGTGGCCGTGAGAGGTCACCTCCACCAGGTTGTTGCGCACACCGAGTATCACGCGCCATGCCGCGGCCGGGTCCCATTGCGCCTGCGCGTACTGGTCTAGGTCGTACACATGATTCGCCTCGTTGCGGCGCAACCCTCCTTCCACGCCCAACTCTGCGCCGCGGTAATTCAGGTACCCCAGCCGAGCTTCGGCCAGATCATCGTAATTGAGGCCCGCCACCACCTGCAGGGGAGAGCCCGCGATCTCGCGCGAATCCGTCACATGGGTATCGACTCCCCAAAACGCCCGGTCCAAATCGATGACGCCGCCCGGATACAGCGGCGCATTCTTTTGCGTGGCCACGGGAATCGCCTGGAACTGCACCGTGGCGCGATGGCCGGTGTACATCATGGTAGACAGCTCATCGTGGGTACCGAGCTTATCGTCGAAGATCACGCCCAGCTGCTCCTGGTTGAGCGACTTGCGGGTATCGAACTGCACCGCACCGACGCCGGCCTGACGCGGGTCCGCCGCGAGCTGCGCACGCGTGAGTCCGAGCGGATCCTGCACGCTCGGGGTTTCGACCACGTTGGCGATCACCGTCAGCGTCGAACGGTCGCTGGTCGCGATTCGCAGCTTGGAATTGAAGTTGTCGCGCTCGGCGTCGCTGTGAAATCGATAGCCGTCGGTCTGAAAGTGCGCAGCGTCGAGCACGTAGTTCACCGCCCCGTCGTCGCCCCCGGCTTTCAGGGCGTAGCGCTGCGTGTTGAACGTGCCGTACTGCGCCGTGCCTTCGACCGCGTGACCCGGCGGCGCGTCTTCGGTGAAGATCGCGATCACGCCGCCCGACGAATTGCCGTAGAGCGCGGAAAACGGGCCGCGCAGCACTTCGATGCGGCCGGCCGAGCCCAAGTCGAATTGCGAAAACTGACCCTGCCCGTCGGGCATGGTGCCCGGAATGCCGTCGGAGTAGAGCCGCACTCCGCGCACGCCGAAACTCGATCGCGCGCCGAACCCGCGCACCGAAATCTGCAAGTCCTGGGCGTAATTCTGCCGGCTCTGAACCGACACCCCCGGCACGCTGATCAATGATTCGGAGAGGTTCACTTGCAGCTGGCCGCGCCGGATGGCGTCTTGGTTCACGAGATCGACGGACACGGGCAAGTCCATGCTCGACTCGGGGACCCGCGTCGCGGTGACGACGATGGCGGAGAGTTCAGCGCCGCTCTCGCCCCACGCGCCGGCGCAAGACCCCAGGGCCAACCAGGCGCCGGCAAGCGCTGCTGCGAAACGTGCGGACATGATCAACGGTTCTCCCTGGCGTCGTACCGGGAGCTATACTGCTCCCGCGATTTGCCGATAAGCGTAACCGCAAGCAATCGCAACAGTCGCTAGAGATATTCATTAAAGTAACTCGCTGGCCGGCCGTTAATTCGGGCTTGAACAAGCACTCGCAAAATCAGGTTTGTCACGCGGCACGTCTCGTGCTGCTCGTTGGCGGCGGCGTTGCCGGCGCGTGGCTGCTGCCCTCGATGGCCGTGCCGGAGTCGCGCGTCGCGACCGGAGCGCCGGGTGCCGCATTGAGCGCAACGGCGCGCGTGACTTTCAAAATCGTCATCCCCAAGGTCCTGTACGTTCGGGTCGGGAACGAGAGCGAGAACGTTCTCGACCCCGGCAATGTGGCCGTCATGAGCAATGGCCACAACGCCACGCTGAACGCCGCGCTGCGCACTCTCGATTCGGATGCCCCTGCCCGCGGCAATCTCATCCTGAACAGTGCCGCCAGAAAGGGCATCGCGCAGAATGCGCAGTGCTCGCTGACGGATCGGGCCGCGCCGCGAGCCGCTGCATCGAGCGGCGCCGGGACCAGCGGTGCGCCTCAAGTCGTCTGCACCGTCTCGACCCCGTAAAAGCTGGCCCTTGAAAAAGCCTTAGCCTTCGTAGGGGTTGGCCCTAGCGCTTGCGCCGCTTCGCAGCCGCCGGCCCGCGGCACCTATCCACTGAAAACGCCGAAAACACCCGTGACCGCGCCCCGGCCGGGCGATCGGCCCGGATTTCGTGTTAACCAGCGCACAAAAACCAAGGAATGTCGGCAGGTGCCGGCAGAACTTGAGCCCGGTCGAGTCGAACTGCGACTTAGGTTCAATCGTGGTTGTAAGGCTATCCCCTAGTATCGCCTTGCATAACGCAGCACAGCACAGGAAGCAGAAAATGAAGACATCGATCGTATTGAAGAGTTTGCTGGGTACGGCCGCGCTCGCGCTGCCGCTCATCGCCTCCGCGGCATCGACCTTTACGTCGGGCGCCGGCACGTTGACCGCGACGGCGACGGTGAATTTCACCGTGGTCATTCCGCAGTTTCTGTACCTGCGCGTCGGTACCGGATCCGCGTATGCGACCGGGACGCTGGCAACCGGCGGCGCCACCGATCTGATTACCTTTTCCCCCGCGGTGGGCGCGGTGGGTAACGGCACGGCAGTCGCCGGTGTCGGCGGTGATCTTGCGGGCGGCATCGAGACCGCGGCCATCTTGGGCAACGGCGGCAACGTCACGCTGGTGGCCGGGGTCACCGGTGCGCTCAGCGACGGCGCCGGCGATTCGATCTCGTTCACGCAGATCACCACGGCCGCGGCCGCGAATGCCGAAGCCACGCTGCTGGCGGCCCCGCCGCTCACCGACACCACGTCGAGCGAGACCGTTCCCGCGACCAACAAGATCGTCAAGGCCGATGCCAAGTGGACGTTCAGCTACTCCAACACCGTGACGCCGGCGGCCGGTACGTACGGCGGCAGTGCCGGGAATAACGGCATCGTGACTTACACGGCGACGATGCTCTAGCTCGAAGCGGACAAGGCAACCCCGTGCGCGCCGATATGCGATGGCGAGACACGCTGCGCCGACTCACCGTCGGCGCAGCGCTGCTCGCAGCGGCGGGATCCGCCGCACCGTACACGGCCACGCTCACTCCGGCAGCGCCGCAGGAGATCTACCTGCAGGTCGGCGTCGGCGCCTTCACCAATAACTACATCAACGGCGGCCAACCGCAGGTAAACACCACGGTCAATACCGTGTCGACGACGCTGGCGGTGGGAGCGGTGGGCAACGGGACCGCGCAGGCGATGACCACCAACAGCACGGCCGCGCAGAGCTATTGGGACGGCTACACGTTTTGCACGGTGCCTGCGCAGCTCTATATCGGCGGCTTCTTCCGTACCACGGGTGCGACCACCGCGGCGGCGCAGGTCACTGCGACCGTGCCTGCGGCGTTGACCGACACGACCGGCGACAGTATTTCGTTCTCGCAAATCAGCTGGACCTCGGGCGGCAATGGCGACACCACCGCCAACGGCTTTCTCCCGGAGGTTTTTCCAGGCGGCAAATTCGTCAGCGGCGGCGTGCAAACCGTCGGGTCCATGGCCAGCAACACCTGGAACGAGAGCTGCTGGACGTTCTCCTATGCGAATACCGTGGTGGCGGCGGCCGGCACCTACAGCGGCGCCGTGCTCTACACGATGACGGCACCATGATGCGCATCAGCCGGATTGCGTCGGCTTTTTTTTTGGGTGCGGCACTCACCATAATCTGGCCCGCGGCTGCACGCGCGAAAACCATCGTCATCGATGACTCGGGCTCGCAGGCACTCGAACCCTCGGTGACGATGCGTTGGAAGAGCGCGGCGCCGTCGCGCTCGGCGGCCGGCAACGTGATGATCGGTACGACGACGATCCGGGTGCGAATCAACGTGACGCCCTGGCTCCACCATTCGGGACACATCTACCTCGCCCTGCCCGTACAGAAGCCGGGGCCGATCGGCCTTTCCTGGATCACGCAAGGGCGATTCCTGCCGGGACAGGTCGCCTCCGGCAATCGCGTGCTGGTCTATGCCGGGCCCATTGCGACGTCCGTTCATGGAGGACACATTGACGTTTCAGTTCAGCGTGAACGGGGCTCTGATGGCGCGGCCGGTTCCTGTCACCTACCACTTCGAAATGGATGAGGGTTGATCATGCCACGCAGCTTCGCGGTTCTGCTCGCAGTCATCGCCTTGGGTGCGCCGCTGCTCGTGCGGGCGCAGGGATTTGCCGCGCTCGTCTCGCCGCCTCGCTTCGAGGTGGCGGCGAAGCCGGGAAAAACCTTGCGCAATGTGATCGAGGTGAGCAACCGGTCGACCGCGCCCGCCAAGTACCTGATTCATACCGCGGATTGGACCTTGTCGCCGGACTTCAGCGTGAGCTTCCATGACGACCTGCAGCCCGGCAGCTGCCGCCCCTGGGTCGCGCTCGAGCGGCCGATAGTCGAGGTGCCCGGCGGCGGAACCCTGCGCTACCGTTTCGAGGTGACCGTACCGGCGGATGCCCCGGCCGGTGAATGCCGTTTCGCGGTGATGATCGAAGGCGCAGAACCGTCGATCGCCGCGAGCAAGGGACTGGATTTGCCCATTACCGGGCGCATCGGCGTCATCGTCTACGTGGCCATCGGCGACGGAGCGCCTGATCTGGAATTGCTGGGTCCCAAGGTCACAACGCTGAATGGCCGGCAAGTTCCGACCCTGCGCATTCACAACGGCGGCACCGCGCATGGCCGCATGGGCGGATTTCTCACGGGTACGGACGCGAAGGGAATCTCCTACGATTTCACTCCCGCGGATTTTCCGATTCTGCCGCACGAGGAGCGTGAAGTTTTCCTGACGCCGTCGACGACCAAGGACGATCACCCGACACTCACTTTTCCGGTCACGGTGAAGGGCACGCTCGAGTGGGGCAATCACAAGACCGAGATCAACCAGCGTTTTGATTGATGAGAGCGCGTGCCAAACCTACTCCCCGACTCGCGTTCGGCCTGTGCGGGCTGGGAGGATTGGTTTGGCTTGGGCTCGCGCATGCGCAATCGGCGCCGCCGGCGCAACCCGCCTCCTGGAGCGCCACCAATCTTCCGGGAACGTCGCAATATCAGGATGACTACATCGGCGGCGGATCCTTGGCCCCCGACATCTCCAAAGGCTACGCCGAGAGCAGCGACACCCAGGGCTTGGCGCGCTCGCTCGAGATCGACGCCGTGGTGAGCGCCTTGAGTTCCCGCGAGGCGGGCTCTTCTACGAACGTGCAGGAGAACGGCATCCTCGCCAAGTCGCAATGGGAGACCGTCGACTACGGCGCGTGGTCGCTCGATGCCGCGGCGCGCACCGGCGGTTCCGGCTTAGGTCCGTCCGAGCAGGGGCAAGGCGGCGTGCTCACGCTGCGGGAGCGCGGCATGCCCTTCGACGGTAGTTGGCAGGCCGACAGCGGTCTGGGCGACATCAACACCCCCAACATCAGCCTGGCGCGGCTGCAGCCGCGATTCTATCTGCCGACCAGCCCGATGCAGGGTGCGGCAACCGAGTGGCGCGGGCCCGATGGCCTGCAGATCGTCGCAGGCGGCGGAGTGCCCGGGTTATTTGAAGGCATCGAGGTGCCGAATTTTCGCACCTTGGACGGATCCACCGCCACCGCCGGCGCGCAGTGGTCACCGGCCTCGCATTGGACCGTGGGCGGTCAGCTCATCGAGGCGCACGATGTTAACCTCGAGCTTAGGTCCAGTCGTCGACGGCGCCGCGCTCATCACATCCACGCACCGAGTTGCTCACCGCCGCGTGGGCGGATCACGGCGAGCGTCTTCAGTTCAATCTGCTGGATGGCGATGTCAGCGGCAAAGCCAACGCCGTCGGCGGCTGGGTCGATGGATCGATCACGGAAGGCAGGATCCAACAAAATGCCGGTATCTTTCGCATCGACCCGAACATGACCTGGGGCAACCAGGTGATTTCCGACGACATGCAAGGCGGCTATTATCGGTTCGACTACTAGAGCCGGCAATGGCTGGCGGATGTCGGCATCGACGAAGTGCGTTCCGTGTCGGGTGCGGGTGCCAGCACCACCTTCGTCACCGGCGACGCGCGCTACCAGATATCGCGCGACTGGGGGATCGGCAGCCTCGCCAACGTCGAGCCGCTCCGACGGCGGCACCAACTGGTCGCTCGGAGGCTACGTCGACCACGTGAACGCCTGGGGCACCGGCCGTATTCAGGCCGATCTCGCCGAAGTCGAGTCCGGCCGCGACATCACGCTCGTCCTGAATCAGAACTGGTCGACGCCGGTCGGCATGCGGCTCAGCACTTCGACCTCGATCGAGCGCATCAGCGGCGCCATCGTCAATGGCGTGGTGGAAGACAGCACCCTCCTCGGCATCGCTGCGTTCGGCGGCGGTCAATTCACCACCCGCTTCAGTGTCGAGGGCAACGTGCACTGGGCGACCGCCGTGCAAGGCCGCGCGGCACCCGCCGTGTCCGCCAATGTCTCGTTGATCTACCGCATGTCGCAGAATTGGGAGATTCTCGCGACCTACTACGACAGCAAAACCGGATCCTTCACGCCCCTGACCGTGGTCTCGCCGCTGACGCCGCCGATAGCGGCGGTCGCGGTGCCTGCGTTCAAGGAGCAGGGTGTGTTCCTGACTCTGCGCTACAAGCGCGCCGCGGGCTCCTCACTTCGCGCCGCTGGGCGGTGCGCCCGGCTCCGGCTCGGGTGAAATCGCGGGAGTCGTGTTTCTCGATGCCAACGACAACGGCCAACTCGATGCGGGTGAAGCCGGCGCGCCCAATGTGACGGTGGTACTGGATGGACGCTTCTCGGTGCAGACCGACCCCTCCGGCCGATTTGCATTCCCCGCGGTGGCGGCCGGTCATCACATCGTTACCATCGTCTCCGACAACCTGCCGCTGCCCTGGGCGCTCGTCAACGAAGGCCGCACCGAGTTCGACGTCTCGACCCGGCAGCGCACGCAGCTCACCATCGGCGCGCGCCGCCCGCGCTAGAAGCGCTCGCTCTGATAAACCACGCGGCCGCCGACCACCGTTTGCAATACTTGGATGTCGGCGATCTCAGCCGCGGGAATGTCGAAGAAATTGCGATCGATGACGATCAAGTCCGCGAGCTTTCCAACTTCAAGCGAACCCAGCACCTGATCCTGATGGAGTTCATACGAGGAATTCATGGTGATCGCGCGCAGCGCCTGCTCGCGCGTCAGGCCCGCATCCTCGCTCAGACGCCCGGCGTACTTGTGATCGGGCTGCGCGGCGTTGGTGCGCGTGACCCCCACCTTCAGCGCAAACCATTCATCGAGCGGGTCCACCGGCCAATCGCTGCCGTAGGCGATGCGCGCACCGGCGGCCGCCAGAAAACCGGCCGGCTCGATGTATTTGAAACGCGCCGGTCCCAAATAATCGCGCGCGCCCTCCATCGTGTCCGGCGCCTGCTTCTCCCATTGGAACGACAGCACGGGAATCACGTTCAGCTGCTTGAAACGCGGGAAGTCGGCAGGATCGACGATCTCATCATGCGCAATGGCGGCGCGGATATCGCGCTCCGGAAATCGCCGCCGCAGCACGCCGATGCCATCCAAGCCTTCGCGCACCGCGCGATCGCCGTCTGCGTGCATGTGCGGCTCGAAGCCGGCGGCTGCCGCTTCGATGAGCAGAGCGCCGAGCACGGGTGCCGGGAAATACACTTCCGGTCCGCGGCTCGACGAGGGCGCCCAATGGGGATTGGCCGGCGCGCCCTGCAAGCTCAAGTAAGGCGTCAACATGGCGCCGGTGGACGCGGGCGCGGTAATCACGCCATCGAGAAACAGTTTCACATTGCGTACCGTGAGCGCGGGCTCGACGCCGATTTCGCCTTGATCGTAGCGCTGCGCCAGGGCCTTGACCGACGCAATGGCCTGCTGCGGCGCGCGTCCCTGCGGCGGGGTGATCAGCACGGCGAAGTGCGCGCGGGCCGTCAGCGAACCCCGCCGCTGCACGGCGGCAAAGGCTTCGAGCGAGGGCGGTTCCGCGGCCGCATCCAAGAATGTCGTCACGCCTTGTTTGCGCAGCGCGTCCAAAGCGCGGCCATTGCCGCCTTGACGTTTTCGGCGGGCGTCGGCGCTGGAATCAGCCTGGCCACGGCCTCCTGCGCCGCGTCTTCGAGCAATCCCGACGGGTCGCCCGAAGGCTCACGGCCAACCTTGCCGCCCAGAGGATCAGGCGTCTTGGCGTCGAGGCCCGCGAGCTGCAAGGCGCGCGAATTGACGAGCGCCGTATGGCCGAACGATGAACTGACGAAAATCGGCCGCTCTGGTTTTCAGCGCATCCAGAACCGCACGGTTGGTCACCGTGCCGGGCGGCAACATGCCTTCTTGAAACCAATTGACGACTTCGAGCCAGCCGTCCGGCTCGAGCGCGCGCGATTGATCGAGGCAGGCCTGGATTTTCGCTTGCATCGGCGCAACTTCAAGCTGCTCATAGTTCAGGTTGCATTTGAGCAGTGCGGCGCCGCCCTGCAGCGGATGTTGGTGGCCGTCCACCAAGCCGGGCATCAGCATCCTGCCGTGCAAGATCGACGACCTTCGTGTCTCGGCCGATGAAGGCGCCGATCCCGGCTTCCGGTCCAACGTAGGTGATCCGTCCGGCGCGGATCGCGAGCGCCTGCTGACGGCTGTCGCGCGCGTCGACCGTGTACACGACGCCGTGCCGGTACACGCTATCCGCCGCTTGAGGAGCCGCCCCATGGGCGCCCGGCGCAGCGGCCAACAGCAGGGCCGCCGCGCGCCAAGACTCAAACCGCATCGAGCGCAGCGCCGAGATCCGCAATGAGATCGCCGGCATCCTCGATGCCGACGGAAATCCGAATCAGTCCGTCGGTAATGCCGAGGCGATCGCGCGTTTGCTTGGGCACGCCGGAATGCGTCGTGCTGGCGGGGTGCGAAATCAGGCTCTCCGTGCCGCCGAGGCTGACCGCAAGCTTGATGACTTGCAGCGCATCCAGCATGCGAAATGCCTCCGCCTCTCCGCCCTTGACGGTGAAGCCGAACGTCGAGCCCGCACTCTGGCACTGCCGCTTGAAAACCGCCTGCCGCGGATCGGCGGCGGACAGAAAGCCGAGATAGTTGACGGCCGCCACCTTGGCGTGATGCCGCAAGAAATCCGCCACCACGGCGGCATTTTCCGCCGACTTGTGCATGCGCAGCGACAGCGTTTCCATGGAGCGCATGATCATCCATGCGGTGTTCGGATCCAATTGAGTGCCGAGCGCGCCGCGCAATTTCTTGACCGGGCCCACGGCCTCACGCGACCCAACCACTCCGCCCGCGACCAAATCCGAGTGGCCGCCGACATATTTCGTCAGCGAATACATCACGAGGTCGGCGCCGAAACCGAGCGGACGCTGAAAAACCGGACCGAGAAATGTGTTGTCGACGACCACCGGGGGGCGGCCGCCCGCCTGACGCTTGCCGATCATCGCGGAGACTTCATGCATCAGCGCAAGATCGACCAGGCTGTTGGTGGGGTTGGCCGGCGTCTCCACCATCACCAAGCAAACGCGGCCACCGGTTTCTGCCGCCTTCTTCACAGCTTGCTCTGCCGCTTCGTTGACCGCGGCACGATCATGGCCGAGGTTGAATCCGACGGCGCTCACGCCGAAACCGGGCAGGGTCTTTTCGATCAGCGTTTCCGTTCCGCCGTACAAGGGCTGGCTCATCAGAATCACGTCGCCCGGCCGCACATGGGCCCATATCACCGTCGAAATCGCCGACATGCCGCTGGAAAACACCGCCGCCGTCTCGCCCTCCTCCCACAGTGCCAGCCGATCCTCGAGCACTTCGAGGTTGGGATTGTTGAAACGCGAATACACGAGACCGGAGGCTTGCCCGGCGCCCGGTTCGCGCCTTCCGGAGGTAAAGTCGAAAAAGTCCTTGCCGTCCTGCGCCGTCTTGAACACGAACGTCGAGGTCAGGAAGATCGGCGGCTTCAGCGAGCCTTCCGACAAGCTCGGATCGTAGCCATAGCCCATCATCTGGGTTTCAGGCTTGAGCACGTGCTTGCCGATTTTGCGTTTATGATACGTGTCGTAGCTCACGCGTCCCCCAAAGAGTCGATTTTGTGCGCACAATATAACCCGTCGGCCCGAATGCGTGGAATCAATCAACCGTGCTGCTTCTAGCCATCGCCGCGGCGGCGTTCGTCAGCACCCTGGCCGGCGGCCTGCTGGCCCTCAAGCTGCACGACAAAT
Source organism: uncultured Gammaproteobacteria bacterium (assembly GCA_963818075.1). GTDB lineage: Bacteria > Pseudomonadota > Gammaproteobacteria > Steroidobacterales > Steroidobacteraceae > Bog-1198. The sequence continues at coordinate 376,649 of CAWFQX010000006.1, forward strand.
TGCATTTGATCCTGGGATTCAGCGCGGGCGCGGTCATCGGCGTCGCGTTTTTCGATCTGCTGCCGGAAGCGGTCAGTTTCGGCGAAAAGTTTTACAGCCCGTCGGCCATTCTGTCGTGCACTGCGCTGGGTTTCCTGTCATACCTCGTGATCGATCGGATTCTGTCGATTCACGGCGACGCGCCGTCGCGCGGGCCGTTCGCCGCCGCCGTGTTGTGCGTGCACAGCCTGCTCGACGGCGTCGCCATCGGGCTCGCATTCCAGGCGTCGCACGCGGTCGGCATCGTGGTGGCCATCGCGGTGCTCACGCACGATTTCTCCGACGGCATCAACACCATGAACATGGTATTGAAGAACGGCGGCAGCCGCCCGCAGGGTTTGCGCTGGCTGGCGGCGGATGCGCTGGCCCCGGTGTTGGGAATCGCTTCCACGTATTTCTTCACGCTGCGCAGCGCATGGTTCGGCACCGCACTCGCGCTTTTTGCCGGATTCTTCCTGTACATCGGCGCCAGCGATCTGATTCCGGAGAGCTATCACGCGCACCCGAAATTTCTGACCACGGCCATGACCCTGGTGGGAGCGGCCGTTCTGTACCTGGCCATCGCTCTAATCGGGCAGTAACTGCGGCACCTCGGTTCGGCTGGTCGCGGCGCTGCCGGCTGATGCGGCCATGATGCTGGCGATCGCCGCCCACTGCAGCCAAGTCAAGCGCTCGCCGAGAAAGCACAAACCCGACAGGGCACCGAGAGCCGGGTCCAAGCTCATGAGCACGCCGACGGTCCGGGTCGGCAGGCGCGGCATCGCCAACATCTCCAGCGAATAAGGCAGCGCGCTCGACAGTACCGCCACACCGAGTGCCGCCGGCAGAATTGCCGGCGAGAGCAGTTGCGCGCCGGCCTGCACTGCGCCGATCGGCACGATCACGATGGCGCCGACCAGCATGCCGAGCGCCGTGGTCTGACCGCCGTGCGCGGCGCCCGCCTTGCGCCCGTAATAAATGTACAGCGCCCAGAAAACCCCGGCCGCCAGCCCGTACGCGACGCCCAGGCTGTCCAAAGTTCGAGATCCGAAACCCAACGGCAGCAAGGCAAGCAAGCCGAGCGCCGCCATCAGTATCCATAGGAAGTCGACGGCGCGGCGCGAGGCGGCCATTGCCAACGCCAGCGGCCCGGCGAATTCCAAGGCGACCGCTATGCCGAGCGGGATGGTGCTGAGGCTCAGGTAGAAGAAGAAATTCATGCAGCCCAACGCCAGGCCGTAATAGACGATCACGCGCAGTTCGCGCGGGCGAAAGCGCATTCGCCACGGGCGCCAGACGGCCAATAGAATCACGGATGCCAGGCCCATGCGCAGTGCCGTCGTACCGGCCGCGCCCACGATGGGGAACATCCCCTTGGCAACGACCGCGCCGAGTTGAAAGCAAAACATCGCCGCGATCAGCACCGCGATGGGCGCGGCGATGGTTTTCGTCTCGAGCCTCAAGCGTCGGGACTGTCCGCGGAGGCCTTGTGGAGCAGATGCAGATGCTTCATCACGCGGTTCAGATTTCTGCGAATTTCGTTGAGATGCCCGATGTTGGCGGCGGTCTTCATCGCCTCCCTGAGAGGCTGCAGTGGATAGCCGCCATAGGAGCCGGCGTCGGGCACGTCGCAAGTGACCGATGAGCGGCCCTGCAGCACGACGTTGTCCCCCAGCGTGACATGCGCGGTCACTACGGAATTTCCGCCGGTGACGAATTGCCGGCCGATCTTCGTGGAGCCGCCCATCATGAAACCGGCCGTGAAGAAGCCGTTCTCGCCCAGGTCGCAGTTGTGCGCGATGTGGCAAATATTATCCAGCTTGGTGCCGGAGCGGATATAGGTCGACGTCAGCGTCGCGCGGTCGACGGCGCAATTGCTGCCGATCTCGACTCCGTCGCCGATTTGCACGTTGCCGAGGTGGGAGATCTTTCGCGGCCGGCCGTCGGCATCGACCGCGTAGCCGAAGCCATCGCTGCCGATGCTGGTGTGCGGGTGGATTTCACAGTCATTGCCGATGTGGCAGCCGGCGCCGACGAACACATGCGGATGCAATACCGTGCGCGCGCCGATCAGCGCATCGTTCTCGATCACTGTGTGGGCGCCGATCATGCAGTCGTCACCGATGCTTGCACGGGCGCCGACTACGCTATAGGGACCGAGGAAAGACCGCTCGCCGATCGTGGCGTCAGGATGCACCACCGCGCTCGGGTGGCGCTCGCCCCACTGAGTGAAGCGGTCGCACTTGCGGTCGAAGTACTTCAACAAGACGGCCATGCCCATCGGGATGCTTTGCACGGAAAAGCAGCAGCCCTCGGCGTCGGTGAGAGGGTCGATGCAGCCGCCCATGGCGGCCGCAACGATCAGAATTGCCGGCTTATGCAGCCGTGCCTCCGCCAGTTGACATGCATCGCTCACGTAAACCAAGCTGCCGAGCACCGCCTCCTGGGGTATGTGGCAATGGCTCGCGCCGCTGGCCAGGTCTCCATGCAGAAACGTGAAAACGTCCGAATGCTGCAGCTTGATGGTCTGAGCGGTGAGCATATGCTGTCCCTTAGCAATCCACGGGCAAACGCCCGCCAGAGTATGATCGCAACCAACGCCTTTCGCGAACAATCATGCACGACCCCGTCCACAGTTTCCTTGCGCTGCGTCCCATGATGGTGCTGGACGGCGCATTGGCGACCGAACTCGAACGCCGCGGCGCCGATTTGCACGATCCGCTGTGGTCCGCGAGATGCCTGATCGAGCGGCCCGAGGTGATCCATGCGGTGCATCTCGACTATTTTCGCGCCGGCGCCGATGTCGCAACCACGGCGACCTACCAGGCGACCTTCGAGGCCTTTGCGCAGCGCGGCATCGGGGGTGAGGCGGCGGCGCAGCTAATGCGCGACGCCGTGGCGATCGCGGCCGGCGCACGCGACGAGTTTTGGGCCGAAGAATCGAACCGCCACGGCCGGCTGCGGCCGCTGGTCGCGGCATCCGTCGGCCCGTATGGCGCCATGCTCGCGGACGGGTCCGAATATCGCGGCCGCTATGCGCTGTCGGATACCGCCCTCGCTGACTTTCATCGGCCGCGCCTGCGGGTATTGGCGGAAGCCGGCGCCGATCTGCTGGCCTGCGAGACCCTGCCGTGCCTGCGCGAGGCGCTGGCATTGGCGCGCGTGCTGCAAGAGTTTCCGCATGCCTGCGCGTGGATCAGCTTTTCCTGCCAGGACGGCCGGCACAACTGCGAGGGTGAGGACATCGGTGAATGCGCCGCACGCTTGCAGGACTTTGCGCAAGTCATCGCCGTGGGGGTCAACTGCACGCCGCCGCAGTACATCACGTCCCTGCTCCGGCAGATGCGCGCGCGGACCGGCAAGCCGCTGTTGGCTTACCCGAACTCGGGCGAGCGCTACGAGGCGTCGACCAAGCACTGGAGCGGCGATTCCGGCGCACTCCCATTCGGCCAACTCGCGCGCGAATGGTTTGCGGCTGGAGCGCGCCTGATCGGCGGCTGCTGCCGCACCGGCCCGCGAGACATCCGCAGCGTGAAGCAATGCCTGCACCCCGAACTCGCGGCTTAGCGGCTTTGGTCGCGGCGGCGGCGCTGGCGGCCGTCGCGATTGGCGCAGTAGGGCACAGCGCCCCAGGCGGCCCCGCGGCGGCGAGCGCCGCCGCTACGCCCGCTGCCGGCTGCGCGGATCGGGCCGCGCTCGGCATCGAGGTGCAGGGCGCGATGCTGTGCGCCTCGATCGACGATCCGGCGCATTCCATTCGAACCGAACTGTTGCACGATTGGATCGACCGCTCGGCGCGAATCGTGGCTGCGTACTACTCGCGTTTTCCGGCGCCTCTGATCGTGCTGCGGATCCGGGTCGAGCCGGGAACCGGTGTGCGCGGCGGCCGCACCACCAACGAATCGGGACTCATGATTCAAGTCAGCGTGGGCGCTGACACGACGGCGGGCGATCTGGCGGCGGACTGGGTGCTCGTGCACGAGATGGTGCACCTCGCGCTCCCGGAAATTGGGCGGCGGCACAATTGGCTGGCAGAGGGCTTGGCGGTGTACGTCGAAGGCATTGCGCGCGCGCAGTTCGGCAATCGCGACGTCGCCGACGTATGGGCCGAGTCCCGGCGCTCGATGCCAATGGGACTGCCGCGCGCCGGGGAAGGCGGCATGGATGAGTCGCCGAGTTGGGGACGCACTTACTGGGGCGGTGCGCTGTTTTGCCTGCAAGCCGACGTGGCCATGCGCGAGCAGACCCACAATCGAGCCGGCCTGCAGACGGCGCTGCGCGCCATCCTGAAGGAAACCGGCGGATACCGCGCCGATCGCGACATCGACGAGGTGCTGCGCATCGGTGACGCGGCGACCGGCACCCGGGTGCTGCAAGAGCTCTATCAGGCGAACCGGGCGGCGCCGGTCACGCCCGATCTCACGCAGCTGTGGGAGCGGCTCGGCGTACCGGAGGACCCCAAATCACAGCCCTTCGACGATCACGCTCCCCTCGCGGCCATCCGCATCGCCATCACGCGCAAGCCCTAGCGCATCATTCTTAGGATCGTTCCGGCTAGTGTTCCGAAAAATTCGGCTCGCGCTTCTCGAAGAAGGCGCGCACACCCTCGACGCAGTCGTGAGTCTCCAAGGACATCTCCTGCGCGCTGCGCTCGGCGCGCAGCTGTTCCTGCAGCGAATTGTCGAACGTCGAGGCGTGCAAGGAACGAATCTGGCCGAGCACCGCACAGGGTCCGTTGGCCAGCCGATGCGCCACCGCTTGCGCGCGCAACACGACCTCTGCGGCGGGCACCACTGCATAGGCAAGCCCCCAGTCGAGTGCCGTCTTGGCGTCGATGCGCTCTGCGAGCATCAACGAGGACAGGGAGCGGCCCGCTCCGATGCGGCGCGCCAGATGGAAGGTGATCCCCGCATCCGGCACCAATCCCAAGCGCGCGAACGACGGCAGGAAGTACGCATTGTCGCCCGCGATGATGATGTCGCTCGCGAGCGCGAGGCTCATGCCTGCGCCGACCGCGGCGCCGTTGACCGCCGCCACGATGGGAAAGCGGAACCCCGCCAGGCGCAGGATCAGGGGATCCATGAAACGGCGCATCTCGAAATGCGCCCGCTGCCGCGCCTCTTGGGTCTTCAGATCGACGGAATGTAAATCCAAGCCGCTGCAGAAGACATCGTTGCTGCCGGTAATCACCACGGCCTTCGCGCCGCTCTCCCCTTTTTGCACTTGATCGAGCGCCAGATGCATCGCGCGGATGATGGTGATATCGATGGCATTGCTCACCGCCGCGCGCTGTATGCTTAAGGTGGCCACGCCGTCGGAAACCGAGACCGATAAACTGTCCATGCGCTTATGCTCCTCACATGATCGCCAGCCTGCACCTTCGACGTCGCTACCCTGGGCACTCCTGATATTGTTAAGCCGCCCGTGAGTCGAAGGCTCGTGTTGCGATCATGCCCCCGGCCAACCCCTGCTGCAAGGAGACGGAAACCTTTGCGCCGCATACAAATGAGACCCCTCGAGTGATCAGTGCTCGATTGGCGGCGGCGCTGAGCCGCCGCGGCGTACACTATGGCTGGGTGGTCGTGGCGACCACTTTCCTCACCATGCTGGTGACCGCCGGTGCGGTGGGCGCTCCCGGCGTCTTGCTGTTGCCGCTGCAGCGCGAGTTCGGCTGGTCAACCGCGGCGATTTCCTCCGCCCTGGCGTTGCGCCTGCTGTTGTTCGGGCTCATGGGACCGTTTGCCGCGGCATTCATCAATCGCTACGGCGTGCGCAAGGTCACCTTGAGCGCGCTGTGCCTGATCGCCTTGGGGCTGGCCCTGTCGCTCGGCATGACCCAGATCTGGCAGCTGATCCTGCTATGGGGCGTGATCGTGGGCTTGGGCACCGGTCTCACGGCGCTGGTGCTGGCGGCCACCGTTTCAACCCGCTGGTTCAACGCGCGGCGCGGCCTGATCGTCGGCTTGCTGACCGCGAGTTCGGCGACCGGTCAACTGATATTCCTGCCCTTGCTGGCTTCGATCGCCACCCGCTCCGGCTGGCGCAGCGCGCTGCTTCTGGTGTGTGCGCTGCTCGGCACGGCCGCCCTGCTGGTGTGGCTGCTGATGCGCGATCGGCCCGCGGATCTCGGACTCGCGCCCTTCGGACCCGCCGACGCCGGCGAGGCGCAGGCGGGAGCGGCGCAGGCGGCCGCCGCGCGCACCACGCCCATCGCGGCTGCCGCGCTCATTGCGCTGCGCGACGCGGCTCGCACGCGCACCTTTTGGATCCTGTTCGGCACTTTCTTCATCTGCGGCGCGAGCACCAACGGCCTCATTCAAACGCATTTCATCCCATTCTGCTCGGACAATGGGCTGGCCGAGGTTGCGGCGGCCGGCGTGCTTGCCACCATGGGAGTGTTCGATTTCTTCGGCACCGTAGCATCGGGCTGGCTGTCCGACCGCTTCAGCCCGAGCCGGCTCTTGTTCTGGTACTACGGCCTGCGCGGCCTGTCGCTCATCTACCTGCCGTTCGCCGATTTCACCTACTCGGGACTGTCGGTATTCGCCCTGTTCTATGGTTTGGATTGGATTGCGACGGTACCGCCGACGGTGAACATCACGGTCAAGACCTTCGGCCGCGAGAAGGCCAACCTCGTCTTCGGCTGGGTGTTTGCCGGCCATCAACTGGGCGCCGCCAGCGCGGCCATCGGCGCCGGCCTGTCGCGCACCGAGCTCTCGACGTATCTGCCGGCGTTTTTGGCCGCCGGCGCCCTGTGCATCGTCGCCGCCGGCATGACGCTGCTGTTCCGGCCGCCGCGCGGCGCGCCGGCGCAGCCGTTAGCCTGAAATTGCGCGGCTCTTGGCGCAACGGGTCCCTACGTCGCGATCACTAGATTGGCTAATTCTATAGGATTTAGCTAAAATACGTGCGTTCTTAACGGAGCGACGCATGACTCGAGTATCTGGTATTCAACGCGTCTTGAAGCCGCGGCAGATCCGTCGCACCCACAAAGTTCCTGAGCAAGTCCAGGGGTCAAGGACAATCAATGCGACGCGAGCCAAGAACGCCTTCGGCGAGATCATGGAGAGCGTGCGAGAGTCCGTGCCCGTCTTCATCGAAAAGCACGGCAAAGCCGAAGCGGTCGTTCTCAGCGTCAGCCATTACCGCACGCTTGTGCGCCAAGCGCGAACTCCCGACGAAGTGCACCTGGATGGATTGCGAGAGGACTTTGAAACTCTGTATTTGTCGATGCAAGACGACAAATCACGAAAGGCAGTAGACAGCCTGCTGTCGGCTTCAGCGGAGGATTTAAACAAAACCGCCGTCGAACGCGCCAGAAGGCGTGGCTAGACGTGCCGGGAGAATCCTCGTCGCAGCCGGCACCAATGGCGCCGGCAAGAGTGCCATCGTGGGTGAATTTCTGGCCGCCAAGGGCGGTGCGTACTTCAATCCCGACCTGCTGGCTCGAGACCTCATTCAAAAGGGGGTATCGACCGAGCAAGCCAACGCGAGTGCCTGGAAGCTTGGGTTTAACGCGCTACAACGAGCCATCAACAAGAACGAGGACTTCTCCTTCGAAACTACGCTCGGCGGTACCACGATTGCGCGCGAGCTGCACCAAGCGATCAACGCCGGACTTAAGGTTTACATTTGGTACGTTGGGCTAGCTTCACCGCCACTGCATATCGCGCGTGTGCGGGCGCGGGTAGGTCGCGGAGGTCATGAGATCCCTGAAGCGAAAATCCGCGAGCGATACCCGAAAAGCCTGGCGAACCTCGTTTCTTTCATCGGTACAGCAGCCGAGGTTCACGTGTTTGACAACAGCGCCGAATCCGCGGACGGACTCCCCCAAGCAATACGGGTATTCCGCATGCGCGGCGAGCGAATCATTGAACCGGATCTTGAAACTCTAATGACCCAAACACCCAATTGGGCCAAACCGGTCGTTGCGGCCGCTGTCAAGGTGCATACGGCTCGTCGAAGGGAGCGAAAGAAGAAATAGCTGACCACGCCGACACGTCAATGGCGCACTTCGAACGAACGCGCGCGCCGGCCTGATGCCGTCGCGCGCGTCCTCGTGGCTTAGCGGTTGCCGCCTTCCTGGCGCTTTTCCTCTTTCGGCGGATGCTGCTGCGCCTTCGGCGCTGGCGGCTTAGCGGCTTGCGGTTTTGCGGCCGGCGCCGCGCCCTGCGCATGCACTGCGGCATTCGGCGGCACATGCGTCACCGTCGGCTGAGCGCCCGGCTGCAGGCCGTTGCCATTGTTGACATGCGGCGCATTGCCGTTGTTGACACGCGGCGCCCCGGGGGCCGCGGCACCCGCTGCGGGGCCGTTGGTCCGTGCCAGCTGCGCAGCGCCCATCGGAGCCGCACCACGCGCACCGACCACACCCGGTGCGTTGAACGCGGCGGGCTTGGGCGTCGCGGCGATCGCCGGATGACCGCCGTTGGTCTTTGCGGCGAGCGCGGGATTTCGCGCCGCTTCTTGAATGTGCTGGCGCTGCAACGGCGTCGGTGCCACATGCGGCTCCTGCATCGCCGTTCTTTCTTGGGGAGTCGGCGCGGCGGCGATACCGCCCGTGCCGCCGTTATAGCTCACCTTGTTGACGGTGACGTTGTTGATGACCGTTTCGTTGTACGTGTTGTGGACATTGGTCACGTTCACGTTGTTGACGGTGCGGTTGTAGGCGAATGAATTGCCTGCCCAACGTCCGCCGGCGAAGCCCACGCCAACGTAGCCGAACCCATAATTCACGCCGCCGTAGAAACCCACGTGCGGTCCCCAATAGCCGGCGTGAAACGCATACACCCCGCCGACGAAGCCCCAGTAACCGGGGGTCCACAGCACGCCGACGCGCGGCGGCTGCACCCAGGTTCCGGGCACCCAATAATATCCACCCCCACCCCAGGCCCAATATCCGGGCGTCCACAGATAGCCATCCTCCGGGCATGGCGGCTGCTCGTAGTCCGGCAGCGGCGGCGGTGCTTCGGTCGCATGCACTTCGACATCGACGGCCGGCTCCGCGTAGGCCGGCTCGGCGTAGGCCGGCGGCGGCGGGGGCGCATAAACGCGCGGCGGCGGCGGTGGCGCCGGTGTTGCGACGCGTACTACGCAACCGCCGAGCAACGCGGCAGCCGACAACGCCAGGGCAACGCCCGCCAGCGGCAATGTGGGAGAAAGATTTCGACGTGATTTGGTCATGGTTACCCGCCCATTTTGAAATGTTGCACGTCAGCGTACGCCGCCGTCCGCTGTCCATAGAACACATAACGTCACACTCTGAACATCGCCTACCTGGGTGAAGCGAATGTAACGGTCCGAAGGGCACGCCGCAGCCGTGGGGACGCCCCTACAGGCGTCCCCAAATGGCGACAATGGCGCGTGGCGCGGGAGCCTCCTTGAGGCTCCTAGGCGATGCCGCGCTTGAAGGTCTCGGGCAGAAAAAATAGACCGATGATCAAGGTCGCGCCCGCGACCACGATGGGATACCACAGGCCGTAGTAGATATCCCCGGTCGCCGCCACCATCGCGAAGGCCGTGGTCGGGAGAAATCCCCCGAACCAGCCGTTGCCGATGTGATACGGCAGCGACATCGCGCTGTAGCGAATTCGCGCCGGGAACAATTCGACCAACAGCGCGGCGATGGGCCCGTACACCATGGTGACGTAGACCACCAAGATGAACAGAATCAATACCACCATCGGCCTGTTGATGGCCGCCGGATCGGCTTTGTCCGGGTAACCGGCCGCCGACAGAACCGCCTTGGTTTCTTTTTGGAACGCCGCAATCGCCGCTTTGCGCTCCTTGCCCGTCACGACCTTGGGATCGGGAGCGGTGAGAGTGCTCGTGCCGCTGCGGATTTGCGCAATGGTTCCCGGCGGCGCATCGATTCGCTGGTACGAGACGCCGGCTTTCGCCAGAAAGCTCTTGGCGATATCGCATGAGGTGGTATCGAATGGATTCTTGCCGATGGGATCGAACTGGAACGAGCACTGCTTGGGATCCGCGATCACCGTGATCGGAGCGGCGGATTGGGCAGCGTACAGCGCCGGATTCGCGTAGCGCGTGAGCGCTCCGAACAGCGGGAAGTACGTCAGCATCGCCAGCAGGCAGCCCGCCATGATGATTGGCTTGCGGCCGATCTTGTCGGACAGCCAGCCGAAGAAAATGAAGCCGGGGGTTGCGAGCACCAGCGCGATCGCAGTGAGAATGTTGGTGGTCGCACCGTCGACGCGCAGCATTCTTTCCAGGAAGAACAAGGCGTAGAACTGTCCCGTGTACCACACGACGGCTTGCCCCATCACCGCGCCGAGCAGGCAGACGATCACGATCTTGAGATTGCCCCAGCGGGCGAACGCTTCGGTCAGCGGTGCTTTCGAGGTTGACCCGGTCCCTTTCATCTTGAGAAACACCGGACTCTCGGATAGCTGCATGCGGATCCACAAGGAGACCGCCAGCAGGATGACGGATACCAGGAAGGGGATGCGCCATCCCCAGACTTTGAACGCGTCTTCGCCCACCAGGGTGCGCGTGCCGATCACTACCAGCAACGCCGCGAACAGCCCGAGCGTTGCGGTGGTTTGAATCCAGCTCGTGTATAGCCCGCGCTTGCCCTGCGGCGCGTGTTCGGCGACATAGGTGGCGGCGCCGCCGTATTCGCCGCCCAGCGCGAGCCCCTGCAACAGGCGCAGCGCCACCAGCATGACCGGCGCGGCGACGCCGGCGGTCGCGTAATTCGGCAGCAGACCGACCGCAAACGTGGCGCCGCCCATGATGCTCATGGTGATCAAGAACGTGTATTTTCGCCCGACCAGATCGCCGAGCCGGCCGAACACCAGCGCGCCGAAGGGCCGCACCGCGAAGCCCGCCGCGAACGCCGCCAGGGCGAATATGAAGCTGGTGGTGTCATTCACGCCGGAAAAGAATTGGGCGCCGATGATGACCGCCAGCAGGCCGTAGAGATAAAAGTCGTACCATTCGAATACGGTGCCAAGCGATGAGGCCCCGATCACCAGCCATGCATCGTGCGGCGCCTCTAAATCGTCGGGCAGCGCGGTGGTCGCAGACGTGCTAGCCATAGTATCCCCCGTTGAATGATTTTTTATTCCGCATCGCAGTTTATCGCTTCGGCGGCGCGGCGGCGATGGCGGCGCGCAGCTCCGTGAGTTTTGCCTTGACCGCGGCCGCATTCTCGGGGCCCATGCGGATCAGCAATTTCTGGCCGGCGGGGCGCGACTCGAGCGCCGGATCGGCATAGAGGTACATGACGTTCGGCCGGATCAGCTCGATCGGTCCGGTCGGCTGCGGCGTCGCCAACAGGCTGTCGATCACCTGTACCAGCCGGTCGTTGAAATAGCCGTTGGGATAGCCCAGATCTTGATAGGCGCGCTGAAACAATGGATAGAAATGCACGTACACGCCGGCGAGCTTCTGCATATCGAGCTTGCTGATCACCGTCACCATGGGCTGGTAGCGCGCGAAGTTTTGCGGATCAAGCGTCGCGTGCAGCTCATCGCCGACCACGACGAAGGAGCCGCCCACCGGGCCGGTGGGCCGTTTCTGCACCGCCACTTTTTGCCGCGGTAGATTGTCGATCGTAACGACCATGTGACGGATGATGTTTTCGGGCAGCAGATACTCTTTTACCGCAGCATTGCCGGCGACCTGCGACAAGGCATCGTGCAGCGCGGGGTCGCTGTCCGCGAGCGCAGGCAGCGGCGCCGCCGGGGTGTTGGCCGGATTTTCCGGCAGCGGATGTTGAATCGCGGGTTCCGCCGGCTCCGGCGGAGCGGGCGGTTGTGCCGCAATCGGGGCGGGCGCTGTCGCGTGACGACTTTGCAGGAAATACCAAGTACCCGCGGCGACCACGACCACCGCGACCGCGACTCCCACTACCGGCCTATTGATCATCATCGCTCCTGAGCTAGCCCGCTCCGCCCCTCGACATCCGCATTTGCAGTTCGTGTCGTTTGTAATCGATGACCAGGGTGTCGAGCAACCCCAGTGCATCCATACCGATCAAGATCGCCGGCTCGTTCAGGAGCTTCCACTGTTTGAAAATATAGATGTCGGCGAACGTCACGCCGGAGTCGCGGATCTGGATGGAACCGAATTCGATGGCGGGCATGGGTATGACTTCGCCGGACTCGACGTCCTTGGTCGCCCCGATGATTTGGTCCGGCTTGCCCCTGAACATCGCGCTGCGCCGCGAGAGCGCACTGCGCAGGGCAAGATTGGCGATGGTGGTCTGGCCGCCGGTGTCGATGATGGCCTTGACGCGCACGTCGTCGATGACGGCATTGACGACCACCAGCGTGTCGCGAATGGCGTGAAACGGTACGTCGACGAAATCGCGGCTCGAACGTTCGTTGCGCGAATAGGTGATGACGATTTTATCGTGACGGAAGTCGATGAATATCCGCTTGCCCGCCAAACCCTCGGCGCCAAGAATGCCCTGCGCCCCGCCCAGGGCATCGGGCACGATGGGCAGGATGGGCGAGTCGACCGCCAGATCGCCGACAGTGAGCGTATCGACGCGAATGGTCGGCACCGTCGCGTAGCCCGTCACCCCGCGAAGTATGACCGGCGGGGACTCGTTCGTCGGGATGCCGAGCGCCAATGCCACGAGGGCAGTGACGGCGCTATGGCTCGCGCCGGTGTCGAGCACCAGGCGGAAAGGCCCATGGCCATTGATCATGACCGGTGCCCAGATGCGTCCGATCTGGTCGCGCCGGGTGGGCGAAACGTAGCGCGGCTCCGGCGCTTCGACCATGATGTCGGCAAGCTCTTCGATAGCCGCCGCGTTGGGGGCCGGTGCTGCCGGGGGCGAGATTTCCGGGGCCGTGCCGCCCGCCCACTGCGGGCTGAGCGCCATGGCGCCGAATAGCGCTGCGCAGGCGCCGTACCCGCGTCCCCGGTGAAGCCAAGCGTCGAGAGATCCGCGAACCGCCGTCATTGGTGCAACCGCCTTGGGCTGAGCATAGCACCGGGCTTGGCCGGTGCCCACCATGCGTCATAATCGGACTGGGGTGATTCCAGTCCGCACGAGGTCAGGGATGAATACGTATCAAAAATTGTCCGAATTGCAGGCGCTCATCGGCGCGAACCTGGGAACCAGCGACTGGTTCGATATCGATCAGGCGCGCATCGATGAGTTCGCGGCGGTCACCGGCGATGACCAGTGGATTCACGTCGATCCCGTGCGCGCCGCGGCCGGGCCCTTCAAGGCGACCGTGGCGCACGGGCATTTGACGCTGAGTTTGGTGCCCGTTATGGTCAGAAGCGCGTTCAAGGTCGGCGATGTGCGCATGACCGTGAACTACGGCCTGAATCGCGTGCGTTTCCCCGCGCCGGTGCCGGTGGGAAGCCGTCTGCGCGGTCATTTCAAACTGATGGCGTACGAGACCATTCCCGGCGGCGTCCAGCTCATCGTCGAGGTGACGACCGAACGCGAAGGGCATTCCAAACCGGTGTGCGTGGCGGAATCGGTGGCGCGCCATTTTCTGTAAAATGGCGCGAAGATGGCATATTTCCCCGTGGATCGCGGCGTGCCCCAGGAAGTTCCATAGAGCGCACGAATCGCCCGGTTACTACGATCGATTGGACACTGAAGCGAGCGGGGCACCATACTTACCGACCCATGTAGCGGAGTGCATATGTGAACAAGCAGGTCATCCCCATCGCCCCCATGGGGGCCTCCAAGCAGCGCAAGCGCCAAGGGCCGAAAGGCCGCAGGGTCGAGGCTGAAGCGCTGGCCGAGGTCAAGGACCTGGTCAGCGGGCCGCTGCGCAAGGACCTGCTCATCGAATACCTGCACCGGATCAACGATCGCTACGGCCAGCTTGGCGCGCCCCATTTGGCGGCCCTGGCGCAACTCATGGGATTGGCTCAGACCGAAGTCTATGAAGTGGCGACTTTCTACCACCACTTCGACGTGGTGAAGGAAAACCCGGACGGCAGCCTGCCGGCGCCCCCCGCGTTGACCGTCCGCGTCTGCGACGGGTTGAGCTGCGAGATGGCCGGGGCCAGGCAGTTGCTCGAACGTTTACCCTCGCTGCTGGGGCGCGAGGTGCGCGTGATTCCCGCGCCCTGCGTCGGCCGCTGCGAGCAAGCTCCCGTGGCCGTGGTGCATCAGAATCCCGTGCCGCGCGCGACGCTCGAATCGGTACAAACCGCAGTGAAGGGTGCGCACACCCGCCACGAACCCGCTCCCTACGTCGACTTCGACGCCTATGCCGCGCAGGGGGGCTATGCGCTGCTGCGCGACTGCATGGAGAACCGGCGCGATGTCGAAGGCGTCCTCAAGACCATGGAAGATTCGGGTCTGCGCGGCCTCGGCGGCGCGGGCTTTCCGGCGGGGCGCAAGTGGCGCATCGTGCGCGGCGAGCGCGCGCCGCGGCTGATGGCCGTGAATATCGACGAGGGCGAGCCCGGCACCTTCAAAGACCGTTGGTACCTCGAGCGCGACCCGCATCGCTTTCTCGAAGGGATGCTGATAGCTGCCTGGGCCGTCGGCATTGCCGCGATCTATATCTACCTGCGCGACGAATATCATGGTTGCCGCGCGGTGCTCGAAGCCGAGCTCGCGAAGCTTGACGCCAATCCGCCGGTGGCGCCCCTGCCCAAGATCGAACTGCGGCGCGGTGCCGGCGCCTACATCTGCGGCGAAGAATCTGCGATGATCGAGTCCATCGAAGGCAAGCGCGGCATGCCGCGCTTGCGTCCGCCCTACGTCGCGCAGGTCGGTCTGTTCGGGCGGCCGACGCTCGAGCACAACTTCGAGACGCTTTACTGGGTACGCGAGCTGCTTGAAAAAGGCGGCGCTTGGTTCGCTTCGCAGGGCCGCAACGGGCGCAAGGGGTTGCGCAGCTTTTCGGTGTCGGGACGGGTCAAGGATCCCGGCGTGAAGCTGGCGCCCGCCGGCATCACCATTCGCGAGTTGATCGAGGAGTACTGCGGCGGCATGCAGGAGGGCCACGAGTTCTATGGCTATCTGCCCGGCGGCGCATCGGGCGGCATCCTGCCCGCGTCGATGGGCGACATTCCGCTGGACTTCGACACCTTGCAGCCGCACGGCTGCTTCATCGGTTCCGCCGCAGTGATCGTGCTGTCGAACCGGGACCGAGCGAAGGACGCGGCACGCAACATGATGCGCTTTTTCGAGCATGAATCTTGCGGTCAATGCACGCCGTGCCGCGTCGGCACCGCAAAGACGAATCTCCTGATCGCGCACGACAAGTGGGACAAACCGCTGCTCGCGGATCTCTCCTTGGTGATGCGCGACGCCTCGATCTGCGGGCTGGGCCAGGCGGCGCCCAACCCCGTGGATTGTGTCGTAAAGTACTTTCCGAACGAAATTGCCTGAGGATAGACGATGAACGCCATCACCCGCACCGAACGCGCGCAATTCGACGCATCCACGGTCACGTTCACGCTCAATGGCCGTGAAGTCACGGGCCCGAGCACCGACACCATCCTCGAGATCGCGGATCGCGAAGGCATCGAGATTCCCCGGCTCTGCTACAAAGCCGGAATGGATGCGGTCGGCAACTGCCGCTCCTGCATGGTCGAGATCAAGGGCGAGCGGGTCCTCGCCGCCTCGTGCTGCCGTACGGCGCAAGCCGGCATGCAGGTAACCACCGACAGCGAGCGGGCCCGCAAGTCGCAACAGATGGTGATCGAACTGCTGCAGTCGGACATGCCGGAGAAGGAATACACGCGCCACAACGAGGTCGATGACTGGGCGGCGCGGTTGGATGTCGGCAAGCCGCGCTTCGCGCCGCGCCCCACGGTCGCACCCGATCTCACGCACGCCGGCATCGCCGTCAATCTCGACGCCTGCATCCAGTGCACGCGCTGCCTGCGCGCCTGCCGCGACGAGCAGGTCAACGATGTGATCGGCCTCGCCTTCCGCGGCCAGCACGCAAAGATCGTGTTCGACATGGATGATCCCATGGGTGCCTCCACCTGCGTCGGCTGCGGCGAGTGCGTGCAAGCGTGCCCGACCGGCGCCCTGATGCCGGCGCGCGAGGTGGCACTGACCGTACCCGACAAGACCGTCGAGTCGCTGTGTCCGTATTGCGGCGTGGGCTGCCAGCTGACCTACAATGTCAAGAATGACAGCATCCTGTTCGTCGAGGGACGCGATGGTCCCGCCAACCACGCGCGTCTGTGCGTCAAGGGCCGCTACGGATTCGATTACGCACGGCATCCGCAACGCCTGACCGTGCCGCTGATTCGCCGCGCCGGCGCACCGAAGCGCGGCGAGTTCGTGATGGATCCGGATAACGTCATGCAGGTGTTCCGCGAGGCCACCTGGGACGAGGCGCTGGCGCTCGCCGGCGGTTCGCTGCGCAACCTTCGCGACACGCATGGCCCGAAGTCGCTCGCCGGATTCGGCTCCGCCAAGGGCAGCAACGAGGAAGCCTATCTATTTCAGAAATTGGTGCGGCTCGGCTTCGGCAGCAACAATGTCGACCATTGCACGCGCCTCTGCCATGCCTCGAGCGTGGCCGCGCTGCTCGAAGGCATCGGTTCGGGGGCGGTCAGCAATCCGGTGATGGACGTCACCAAGGCCGATGTCGTGATCTTGATCGGCGCGAATCCGACCGTGAATCACCCGGTCGCCGCGACCTGGCTCAAGAACGCGATGCGCAGCGGCACCAAACTGATCCTGATGGACCCGCGGCGCAGCGAATTGTCCCGCACCGCCTACCGCTATCTGCAGTTCAAACCCGACACCGACGTGGCGCTGCTCAACGCCATGATGCACGTCATCGTCGAAGAGAATCTTGTCGATGCGAAGTTCATCGCCGACCGCACGCTCGGCTATGACGCGCTGGTGGAGAACGTGAAGGGCTACAGCCCCGAGTTGATGGAGCCGATTTGCGGCATCCCCGCCGACACGATCCGCGAGGTGGCCCGGCTCTACGCGACCAGCAAGGGTTCGATGATTCTCTGGGGCATGGGCATCAGCCAGCACATCCACGGCACCGACAATGCGCGCTGCCTGATCGCCCTGTCGCTGATGACCGGTCAGATCGGCAAGCCGGGGTCCGGACTGCACCCGCTGCGCGGCCAGAACAACGTGCAGGGCGCGTCGGACGCAGGCCTCATCCCCATGATGTACCCCGATTACCAGCGGGTCGACAACGCGCAGGCCCGCGAGCGTTTCGCGAAGGCCTGGAACGTGCCACTGACGCAGCTCGACGACAAGCCGGGGCTCACGGTGGTGGAAGTGATCAAGGGAATCATCGCAGGACAGGTCAAAGGCATGTACATCATGGGCGAAAACCCGGCGATGAGCGACCCGGATGCCGACCATGCCCGCGAGGCTCTGGCCAAGCTCGATATGCTCGTGGTGCAGGACATCTTTCTCACCGAGACCTGCTACCTGGCCGATGTCATTCTGCCCGCCTCGGCGTTCCCGGAGAAGACCGGCAGTTTCACGAACACCGACCGTTACGTGCAGATGGGACGCCAGGCGCTCAATCCGCCGGGGCAGGCACGGCAGGATCTCGATATCATCATCGACATTGCGCGCCAGTTGGGATTGCCTTGGGATTACGGCAGCGGCGTTGCGGCGGTGGCGGCCGTGTTCGATGAAATGCGCCGCACGATGCCGAGCATTGCCGGCATTACCTGGGAGCGGCTGGACGCGGAACACAGCGTCACCTACCCCTGCGAGAAGGAAGGCGACCCCGGCGTTCCCGTCGTGTTCACCGAGACTTTCCCCACGCCCACAGGCAGGGCGCGCTTCGTACCCGCCGACATCATTCCCGCCGACGAACGCCCGGATGCCGAGTATCCCATGGTATTGATCACGGGCCGCCAGCTCGAGCACTGGCACACCGGCAGCATGACGCGCCGTTCGGGCGTGCTCGACTCCATCGAGCCGGATCCGGTGGCGTCGCTGCATCCGCTCGACATGGCCTCGCTCGGCGCCAAGCCCGGCGACTTGATCACCATCGCCTCGCGCCGCGGCAAAGTCACCTTGTATGCACGCACCGACGAGAGTTCGCCGCACGGCGCGGTGTTCGTACCGTTTTGCTACTACGAGGCGGCGATCAACAAGCTCACCAACTCCGCGCTGGATCCGTTCGGCAAAATTCCGGAATTCAAATATTGCGCCGTGCGCGTAACTCTGGGCGGCCCGAAACCGACACAGTTGAGTTTCGGGGGCGGTCAGATCCTGGCGGCGGTGGAGGCCTAGTCCGCGCCACCCTGCAGTTGGGCGAGGTCGGCCGGCGTATTGGCGTTGAAGAAGGCGCTGCCGTCCTCGAACACCACCTGGGCGCAGCGCTGCTGGCCGGCCCAGAAACCCACATTGCCCTGTCCGCTCGCCACGTACGCGGCAAGGCCCGCGCGCACGGAGGTTTTCATGAGGCTGAACACCGGTTGGCGGCGCAGCATGCCGTCCTCGCGGGTGAAAGCCATCGCCATCTCGCCACCCATGTCGATGAGTCCGCGCGCCAGCCGCTCGACCAGGTCGGGCGGAAAGTTCGGCGTATCGCACGGCACCGTGACCAGGTAGGGCGTCTCGCAATGGGCGAGGCCTGCCAGCATTCCGGCGAGCGGACCGGCAAAGTCCGGGACCTCGTCGGGCCACACTGGGGCGCCCATCGATGCATAGGCAGCCAGGTTGCGATTGGCATTGATCATCAGCCGCCCGACCTGCGGGGCGAGGCGCCGCAGCGCATGCTGCGCCAACGGTATCCCGCGGTGATCTTGCAACCCCTTGTCGACTCCGCCCATGCGACTGCCGCGGCCGCCGGCAAGGATCAGTCCCGTGATGTCGGTAATCGGGGTGTTCATGGCTAAAGTCTCCCACATGCGGGTACAGCCCGCAGCCCGATTGCTGCAGCCCGTGGCCGGCGCGCCGCGGCTCACCGCGGCGTCATGCGAACTGAAGCGTGAGGTCGAGATCATCGATGAACACGCCGAACGGCGGCTGATCGACATTCCCACCGAACATCCGTTGACCATCGTCGTCGACGGACGCGAACTCGTCACGCTGATGACGCTCGGTGCCTGCCCCGAACTTCTGGTACTCGGCTATCTGCACAATCAGCGTTTGATCGACGACGTTGCGCTGATCGAATCGATCGCGGTGGACTGGCAAACGAGCACCGCCACGGTGCGCATGCGATCCGGTGTGCCGGACTTTGCCGCCAGAACGGCGCGGCGCATCGTGACTACCGGCTGCGGTCAGGGCACGGTGTTCGGCGACCTGATGAGCCAAGTCGATGCGATCCGCCTGCCCGCGCCGCAGGCGGCGCGCATCCGTCAGGGCACCTTGTACCGCGTGCTCGACACCATGCGTGAGCAGGAAACTCTGCACCGCAGCGCAGGCTCGGTGCACGGCTGCGCGGTTTTTCGCGGCGGCGAGATGCTGGTGTTCGTCGAGGATGTCGGCCGCCACAACGCCATCGACACCATCATCGGTTGGATGGTGCTGCATGGGGTGGGCGGCGGCGACAAGGTCTTCTACACCACCGGCCGCCTGACCAGCGAGATAGTCATGAAGTCGGCCCAGATCGGCGTGCCCATCATCGTGTCGCGCAACGGGGTGACGGCGATGGGGCTCGATGTGGCCAGCAGGGTCGGGATGACCTTGATCGGGCGTGCCGTGAAACGACGCTTTCTCTGCTACGTCGGCGCCGAGCGTTTCGATGCCGAACCGGAACCGCGCGACGCGCCCTGATCGCGCCTGACGCGGCGCTGCGTGACACTTATGCGCCCGCGTTCATATTGTTGGCCTTGATCTAGCGTGCTAGTTTTCGCGGCCTTTGCTGCGCTCAGAGCAGGCAGCTTTGCGTGCCGAATTCGCGGCGGCTCAACCTCAAAGAGAAACAATGCCCCGTTCGACGTCCTCAGTCCTTCTGCTTGCCGTGCTGTCTGTGATTCTCGGCGGCGTCGCACACGCAGAGGATTCGGACGCAGAGTCCACGCAAGTTTCGCCGCAGCCGCAACCGGCTTCGCAGCAGCCGGCATTGCCGCGCATCACGGTGGTCGGCACTCAAACGCCGGAGAGCAACTACCGCGTCGAGACGGTCGGCTCGCTCGGTCCGCTCGGCTCGACCAAGATACTGGACGCGCCCTACTCGATCAGCATCCTGCCGCTCGACCTGATCGAGAATTCCCAGGCCGTCAACTTCAAGGACGTATCCAAGTACCTGCCCTTGGTGGCGTACCAGGAGCAGCAGGGTCCGGATATCCTGCGGCCGCAAACGCGCGGCATGCAAGGCGGCAATTTCCAGAACTCCCGCATGGACGGCATGACGATGTTCGTCACCGTCGCCAATGCGTTGGAACAGTTCCAGCAGATCGAAGTGCTCAACGGCGTTTCCGCCTCGCTGTACGGTCCCGCCAACCCTTCAGGAATGTTCAACTTCGTATCCAAGCGTCCCACCGACTACGACCTGCGGCGCGTCGGTGTTGCGTACGATAGCAATGGCATCGGCACCGCTCACGTCGATCTGGGAGGCCGTATCGACTCAGCCGGGGTGCTGAGTTACCGCCTCAACGGGGTGTTCGGGGAAGGGACTGGCTATGTCGACGGCAGCCACACCAAGCGCGTTTTGGGCGACCTCGGCGTCGACATACGCCCGGCCCGGGACACCGTGGTCGAATTGAACTACAGCGACTATCACCTCATCAATCACGGCTACCCGGGCTGGTTCACCTACGGCGAAAAGATCGTCCTGCCGTCGGCTCCCGACCCGACACGAGTCGGATTGGGGCAGACCTACGCGGGCATCGATCTCGAGACGCGGATGGGCAGCGTTCGGCTCAAGCAAGACTTGAATTCGGACTGGCATCTGGTGATAGGGGCCCTCAACCAGGACGCGTTGCGCGACATCAACACGCCGGTCAACAACTTGAAATCGAACGCCGGCAACTACGTGTCGTCGTTCGGCAACGGCTTCGCGCCGCGCTTCGTCATGACCAGCGACGCAGGCTATCTCAACGGCGTCTTCTCCACCGGCGTTCTGGCCCACGACCTCACCCTCGGCACCGCCGGCTACAAGTCCCAGTCCTATTCCGTGACAACCGCGCCGACTCCCGCCAGCGTTCTGTTGGGCTCGGCAAACATCTTGAGGCCGCAGACTTTCCCTGAGCCCGCGGGCGGCCCGCCCGCCACCAGCCCGAATTTCGATTCATCGACCACCTACCAGCAGGGGGTTAACGTCGGCGACACCATTCGTTTCAGCGACGCGTGGTCGACCCGGCTCGCGGTCAGCCAGGACTGGTTTCATGTCGACAATTACAATGCCAAGGCCAAGGCGCTTCCGGAATATTCCAACAGCGGCGTGAGCCCAACGGCGAGCGTCATGTTCAAGCCGGTCGGCAGCGTGACGACCTATGTCACTTACGCGAGCAGCCTGCAGGCCGGCGATCTCGCTCCCGGTACCCCCGGGGCGCCTGGCGCGCTCACCAATGCCGGCCAGAGTCTGCCTCCGTATCGCAGCAAGGAAATCGAAGCGGGCGTCAAGGCCTCGCTCGCCAGCATCGACTACACGGCGGCGATATTTCGCATCCAGCGGCCCTTCGCCAACATCGATCCCAGCGCCAACGTGTTCGAAATATCCGGTGAGCAGGTCAACAAGGGGTTGGAGTTATCCGCGGTGGGCGAAATCGTCAGCGGCCTCACGGTCTACGAAGGCGTGACCGTGCTCAACGCCCGGCTCGAGGACACCGGTCTCCCCCGCACGAACGACAAGGTTTACGTCGGCGCTCCGAAATTCAAGGGCAATATGCTGCTCGAGTATCGGATCCCCGGCATGGAGCGCCTCGTGGCCGTGTTTGACTGGCAATTTTCCAGCGCGCGCCCCGGCAACGATTCGAATTCGTTTTATGCGGCCGGCTATAACCTGTTCGACCTCGGCGCACGCTACACTTCGAGTTGGCAGCGCAAGAGCGTCACCTGGCGTCTGGCCGTGAACAACGTGACCGACAAATCCTACTGGTCCACGATCGCGCCGAGCAACCTCACCGGCGCCAATACCGGAAACCTGATCGCACATCTCGGGGCACCCCGCACGGTGCTGGCATCCGCGAGCTTCGACTTCTGAAAGGCGCGGCCCACGTCAGTTTCGTCAGGCCGCTACTCGGCGCTTTATGGCTCGGCACCGTTGCGGCCGCGTTCGCCCAATCGCCACCCTCCCCCGTCCCCGAACCAGTCACGCGGCAGATCACCGACGCCGCGGGGCGGATCGTGACCATTCCGGCGACGGTGAATCGCGTGGCCGACCCGTGGCATGCGAACAATGCCATGGTGCTGATGCTGGGTGGCGCCGACAAGCTGGTGGCGACCACGAATCAGGCACGCGATCAGAACTGGCTGCGCCGGCTCTATCCACGCATCGAGCAGGTGCCCGCCGCCTTCAACGCAGCCGGCGAGGTCAACATCGAAACTCTGGTGGGCGTCCATCCCGACGTCATTCTCATGGCCTACGGCGGCACGCTGCCGCATTGGATGGATGCGGTCGAGAGCTACCATATTCCGGTGGTGATGCTGCCCAACGAGTCCCTGGAGGGCCTCAAAACGACGGTGCGGATGACCGGCGCAGTGCTCGGCGAACGCGAGTCGCGGGTTGCCGCGGAGTATATTCGCTACTTCGACGACAACATTCAGAAGGTCACGCAAATCACCAGCAAGTTGACGCAAAGTGAGCGTCCCAAGGTACTGCACACCGCCACACCCGGCATTCTCACCATCGACGGCCGGCGCTCCGTCATCGATGATTGGATCAATGTCGCGGGCGGAGTCAACGCCGCCGATGTCGTCGGGGTGGGGCGGCCCGTGACCATGGAGCAGGTGGTTGTCTGGAATCCCGACGTAATCATCGTCGGTACCGCCCCGAATCAGCAAAACCGGCAGGCCATCCTCGACGATCCGCGCTGGCGTGAGATCAAGGCGGTCAGGGACGGCAAGGTGTTCGCCAATCCGAGCGGCGCCTACCTCTGGGACCGCCACAGCGCCGAGGCGGCCTTGCAGGTGCTGTGGGCTGCGAAGCTGCTGCATCCGGCGCGCTTCGCCGATCTTGATGTGAACCGCGAGACCAAGCAGTTTTACGCGCGATTCTTTCATCACGCGCTCACCGACGCTGAATTGGCTTCGATCCTGAACGCGACCGCGCCTTGACCAAGCCGCGCACCGTCGCACTTTTCATCATCATGCCGCTGGTGCTGCTGTACGCCTCCTTGTTCGTCGGCCGCTTCTTGATATCGCCTCTCGACGTCGCGCGCATCCTGGCCGCGCAGATTTTTCCGCTGGCGCCCGATTGGTCCAAGTCCGCCGAGACCATCGTTCTGCAGATCAGATTGCCGCGGGCACTCATGGCCATGTGCATCGGTGCGGGCCTTTCCATCAGCGGGGCGGCGTATCAGGGAATGTTCCGCAATCCTCTCGTGAGCACGGATATTCTCGGCGTGACGGCGGCATCGGGTTTCGGCGCGGCCGTGGCGCTGCTATTGTCGCGAAATGCATTCGAGCTGCAGCTGATCGCATTCGCATTCGGTCTCGCCGGCGTCGCGCTCACCTACCGGCTGGCGCGGATCTACCGGACGACGCCCGTGTTGATGCTGGTCCTGTCGGGCGTGGTGGTCGCCGCATTTTTCAGCGCCTGCTTAAGCGGTGCGAAATATGCCGCCGACCCGGAATCCAAGCTGCCGGCCATCACCTATTGGCTGTTGGGCAGCCTGAACGCGGCATCCGTCAGGGGGCTGGCCATGGTCCTCGGGCCCATCGTCGCGGGCAGCGTGGGATTGTTGCTCGTGCGCTGGAAGCTCAATGTGCTCGCCATGGGCGACGAAGAGGCGCGTTCGCTCGGCGTTGAAACGGAACGGCTCAAGGGGCTCGTCATCATTTGCACGACCCTGATAACGGCCGCGGCCGTCTCCGTTTGCGGCATGGTCGGCTGGGTCGGATTGGTCATTCCGCACGTCGGCCGCATGCTGGTCGGACCGGATCACCGGCTGCTGCTGCCGGCCACCTTGAGCATCGGTGCGAGCTACCTGCTCTTCATCGATGACATTGCGAGGACGGCGAGCGCCGGCGAGATTCCCTTGGGTATCCTGACGGCACTCATCGGCGCACCGTTCTTCGGATACCTGCTGCGCAAGACTCGCGGGACATGGCACTAGCTCCGCCGCTGATCGAGATCCGCGCCGCCGCGTTTCGCTACGGCGAGCGCGAGGTGTTCAGCGGCATCGACCTTGACGTGTTCCGCGGCGAGCTGCTCTCCATACTCGGGCCCAACGGTTGCGGGAAAAGCACCCTGCTTCGCTGCATCGGCGGCGCGCTCACCTTGCAGGCCGGAACGGTGCGCCTCGGGCAAACCGACATCGCGACCCTCGACGCCGCGGCCCGGGCGCGCCGCATTGGCTTTCTGTTTCAGAACCACGTTCCGTCATTTCCGTTCCCCGTGCTCGATGTAGTGAGCATGGGACGCGCGCCGCACCTCGGGCTCTTTGGTGTGCCCTCCGCGAAAGACATCGCGCTGGCCGAGGGGGCGCTCGATCGGGTCGGCGTGCTGCACCTCAGGGACCGGCCGTACACCGAGGTGAGCGGCGGCGAACGGCAACTCGTGCTGCTGGCGCGCACTTTGGCGCAGCAGCCCGACGTCATCTTGCTCGATGAGCCGACCTCGCATCTCGACCTCAAGAATCAGGTGCGCTCGCTTCGGGCGATCGGCGAGTTGGCCGCACAAGGGGTCACCATGATCATGACGACCCACGATCCCAACCATGTGCTGCAGTTCCCGGGCCGCGTGGTCATGATGAAGCCCGGCGGCGCCATCGTCGCCGGGCTCGCCTCCGAAGTCATCACCGATGCCGAGCTCAGCGCCACCTACGGAATCGACATCGCCGTGTTCAAGGCGCTGCGCCCCACGGGCCAGGGAGAGATCAAGTTCTGCAGCCCGTGGTAAGGCGGCGAGAGCTATAGTCGGCAAGACGCGTTAAAATGCCCCGGTGACTGACACAAAAAGAAAGCGATGAAGTCCGATCGACCCCTCGGGCTGCATCTGCGCTACGCCTTCGAGCCGGGCGAGCAACGCGGCGCGAGTTTGAGCAACCCGCTGTTCGACCTGCTGGCGGCGGTGCTCGACGGGGGTTCGATCCGCCACGCCGCGCAGGCGCTCGGATGTTCCTACCGCTATGTCTGGGGATCGCTCCGCAAGTGGGAAGAGACGCTGGGTGAGCCGCTGATCATCTGGTCGCAGGGCCAGCGCGCGCGGCCGACGCAATTCGCCGAACGGCTTTTGTGGGCCGAGCGCCGCGCCCGAACGCGCATGCAGCCGCATATCGAGGCACTGCGTTCCAATCTAAGCCTGGTGCTCGCCGACGCGCGCGACCAGCGCCATCAGCTGCTCACGATGCGCGCCAGCCATGACATCGCGCTTCCCGTGCTGCAGCAGCACGCGGCCGAGGCGGCCGACCTGCATCTGGACATTCGCTTTCAGGGAAGCGTCGACAGCCTGCGCGCGCTGAGCGATCGCCAATGCCTCATCGCCGGCTTTCACGTGCCGCTGTTGCGCGGTGCTGCGCCGGTATTCGCAAAGGTGCTCAAACCGCTCCTGAAACCCGGGTTGCACAAACTGATCGGCTGCTCGCGCCGCACGCAGGGCTTGATGGTACGCCGCGAGCACGCGGGCGTCGTCCGTTCCTTTCCCGATGTCGTGCGGCACCAATTGCGATTTGTGAACCGGCAGCCGGGGTCGGGCACCCGGATGTTGGTCGACCATTTGATGCACGAATACTCCATCGACCCCGGCGCGATGACCGGCCACGTCGGCTTGACCGAGGAAACTCATGTCGCGGTGGCCGCATGCGTGGCCAGCGGTCTCGCCGATGCCGGTGTCGGCGTGGAAGCCGCGGCACTTCAGTTCGGGTTGCATTTTGCGCCGCTGGTCGAGGAGAACTACTTTCTCGCCTGCCTCAAGGCGAACCTCGTTCATCCGGCCATCCTGCGCCTGTGCGCGGTGCTCGAGGGCGAGGCATGGAGAGGAATTCTGGCGAATCTGCCCGGGTATCAACCGGCGCCGGCACCCGGAAGAGTGTTGGTAATGACCGCGGCACTGCCGTGGTGGCGATTCGCCAAGAGCAAGACCAAGCGCGCCGACCGTGCGCCGGCAGCCTCGGAGCCTGTCTGACTGTTCCGCTTGAGGCTAGTGTCCGGGCTGGAGGCTAGTGTTCGGGCTGGAGGCTAGTGTTCGGCGAGCGTCTTCACATGCGCCACGGCGCTGCGGCCCAAAGCCGCCAGGTTGTAGCCGCCCTCGAGCATCGAGACCACGCGCTGCTGTGAATGCCGCGCCGCCACCGCCATCATTTCGCGGGTCATCCATTCATAGTCGTCCTCGACCAGCGCCATGCCGCCCAGCAAATCCTCGCGATGCGCGTCGAATCCGGCGGAAATCAATACCATCTCCGGCTTGAACTCCTCCAGTGCCGGCAGCCATTGGGCTTCGATGGCCTGTTTGGCCGCGGCGCCGCCGCTGCCTGCGGCCAGCGGCACATTGATCATGTTGGGTGCGGGATTGACGGTGCCGCTGTACGGATAGAAGGGGTGCTGGAAAAAACTCGCCATGAGCACGCGGCCCTGCCACGGCGCCGGGCTGAACATCTCCTCGGTGCCGTTGCCGTGGTGGACGTCGAAGTCGATGATGGCGATCCGGCCAAGGCCATGTTTCTCGAGCGCGTGCGCCGCCGCCACGCCGATATTATTGAAAATGCAAAAACCCATCGATCGCGCCGGAGTCGCGTGGTGGCCGCACGGCCGCACCGCGCAAAACGCGTTCTGGGAGCGTCCGCTCATCACTTCATCGACCGCCAATATTCCCGCGCCGGCGGCGCGCCGCGCCGCGCTCAAGCTATGTGGATTCATCGCGGTATCGGGGTCGAGCTGCACATAGCCTTCGCTCGGCGCATTCTCGAAGATCAAATCCACATACCCCGGACGATGCACTCGCTTGAGGTCGCCGGCATCCGCGAGCGGCGCTTCGAGGCAGCGCAGTTCGTCCAGCAATCCGGACGAGCGCATCTGCTCATTGATGGCATTCAGTCGGGCGGGAGATTCCGGATGTCCCGAGCCCATCTCGTGGCGCAGACAATCGGGGTGGGTGATATAGGCCGTGGTCATGGGGGCGAATCCTACACGCTAACGAGAGGTTCCAAGCGGCGCATACAGACCCAGGCCTTTGGCCCGCGCCTGCACCAGTGCCAGCACCGCATCGATGATCGGCGTCGGAACGGCAGTGAGGCGACCCAGTTCCTGTACGGCGGTGACCAGCGCGTCGATTTCCAGTCTGCGGCCGCGCTCGAGGTCCTGCAGCATCGACATCTTATGGCCGGTCAAGGCGCCGGCAGCGGCCAATCTGCGCTCCAGCATGTCCGCGGGTATCTGCACTCCGAGCGCCTCGTTCACCGCCTTGGTCTCGAGCATCATGGTGTAGCACAGGGCTCGCAGCTTAGGCTCGCCGATGATGCGGTCGAGCGTCGCTTGGGTGAGCACGCTGATCGGATTGAAGCAGACATTGCCCCACAGCTTGAGCCAGATGTTCCAACGAATATTGTCGCGCACGGGCGCATCGAATCCCGCCCGGATCAGCACCTCGCTCAATTCCTGCACGCGGCTCGAGCGGCTGCCATCGGGCTCGCCGATGATGAATCGATTCAAATCGTGATGCACGATGACGCCCGGCGCGCTCACTTCACAGGCGGGCTCGACCACGCAGCCGATCGCCCGGCTTGGCTGGATGGATTGCCATTGGCGGCCGCCGGGGTCCACTGAGTCCAGGTGATGTCCCTCAAAGCGGCCGCCGCTGCGGTAGAAGTACCACCAGGGAATGCCGTTCATCGCCGTGAGGAATGCCGTCTCGGGCCCCAACAACGGCGCGAAGCTTGCCGCACCGTCGTAGGCTTGATGCGCCTTGAGCGCGCATATCACGAGATCCTGAACCCCAAAAGCACGCGGATCCTCACTGGCGGGGATCCGCGCCACTTTCTCCCGGCCGTGGATCATGAGCTTGAGGCCGTTTTCTTGGATGGCCTGGAGATGCGCGCCGCGCGCGATGAGACAAACTTCCTGCCCCGACGCCGCCAGTTCGACGGCCAGGTAGCCGCCGATCGCACCCGCGCCGTACACGCAAATCTTCATCACCCACAACGCCCGGCCACGTCCATGCGCCGATGATACATCCGATTCGGCGGCGCGCTAGAGCATCTCTGATCGCCCGAGCACCGCAAGTCGCCGGGGCACCAGAAATCGCCGGGGCATCACTGTTCGAGCGCCAGCCAGACCGCCTTCGGTTCAGTGAAGTTCTCGATGGCAGTCGCGCCATGTTCGCGGCCGAATCCCGATTCCCCGGATCCGCCCCACGGCAAGCGCACGTCGGTATATCCGTAAGTGTTGATCCACACGGTACCGGCTTTCAAGCCGGCTGCCATGCGATGCACGCGGCTCGTGTCCGCGCTCCACACGCCCGCTGCAAGGCTGTACGCCGTGCCGTTGGCAATGCGCAGCGCGTCCGCTTCGTCATCGAAGGGGATCACGGCGAGCACCGGTCCGAAGATCTCTTCCTGCGAAATGCGCATGTCGTGCCCAACGCCGGCAAATACCGTGGGCTCGATGAAGTAGCCCGTATCGCCCAGGCGTGCGCCTCCCGTCACCGCGGATGCCCCTTCCGCTTTGCCGATCTCGATGTAGTCGAGCACCGACTTCATCTGCGCGGCCGATATCACCGGCCCCATCGTGGTTTTTGGATCGCTCGGGTCGCCCACGCGGATCTGCTGCGCGCGCTCCGTCAATCGCTGCACCACTTCGTCGTAGGCGCTCCGCTGCACCAAAACGCGCGAGCCGGCGGAGCACACCTGTCCGGCGTTGAAGAATATTCCCGAGGCCGCGGCGCGCGACGCCCGCTCTAGATTGGCATCTGCGAATATCACGTTGGCGGATTTGCCGCCGAGCTCGAGAGTGACTTTTTTGAAATTGCCGGCGGCGCCTTGCAGTATTCCGCGGCCCACGCGCGGCGAGCCAGTGAAAGTCACCTTGTCGACGCCGGGATGGCGCACCAGTGCCTCGCCGACCACGCTGCCCTTGCCGCACACCACGTTGAGCGCGCCCGGCGGCAGTCCCGCTTCGAGGAATAGTTCGGCCACCCGCAGCATGGAGAGCGGCGTGAGTTCCGCGGGCTTGACCACCAGTGTGCAGCCGCAGGCCAGCGCCGGTGCAATTTTCCACATGCCGATCATCAGCGGAAAATTCCACGGCACGATGGCCGCGACCACACCTACCGGTTCGCGCACGGTGTACGTCAAGGCATCCGGGCGCGCCGGTATCACCTGTCCGGTGATCTTGTCGCACCAGCCTGCGTAGTAGCGCACGGTGTCGATGACCGCCGCCATATCCTGGCGCCGCACCGCCGCCAGCGGCTTGCCGGCGTCCAGGCTTTCCAGCTCGATGAGCTCGTCTTGATGCTCCTCGAGAAGCGACGCCGCGCGTTGCAGGATGCGGCCGCGGTCGGCCGCGCGCATCCCGCTCCAAACCTTGAGCGCAGCGCGCGCCGCGGCGACCGCGAGGTCGACGTCGGCCGCACCGGCTTGAGCGACTTCGGCAATCGGCTCCTCGGTGGCGGGATTCAGATCGATGGAATATTCGCCGCTGGTGGGCGTGACGTGTTTGCCGCCGATGAATAATTCGTAATGCGCAAGATCCACTTTGCAGTCCATACACTTCTCCTCGCTGAAGGCTCCGACGCTGCGAGCCCTGATACCGACTTGGGGTGAAATCAGTGTGGAGTCAAGCGAGGCAATCTTCTAATCGTTTGTGCAGATCGGGTGATAAGCGCAATGAATCACCGGCGTTGGCAGGCCGGCAGCCCGCAGCATCGGGCCGGCCGCCCGGGCAGCATCAGGCGAGCGCCAGATCGAATCGGGGTTGCAAGTCGAGGCCGCGCGCGATCGCCCACACCGCGCCCGTGATCGGCGCAAGAGACGGCTGGTTGCGGGCGATCAGCCCGATTGCGCGGGTGAGCTGCGGCAACAGCGGCCGCGCTTGCACGCGATTCTTGAGATCGAAGAAATTGAGCAGGCTGTGCGGCACGACGCTGAACAGGCCGGACTCGCTCACGTGCGCATACAGAGAAAACAGCGAATCGGTCTCCAGAATCACTGTTGGCTGAACGCCTGCGCGGCGAAACGCGGCCTCGATGACCTGCCGATTGCGCATCTTCCCGGTGAGCAGGCACAACGGCAGCCGCGCCGCCTGTTCCCACGTCACGCTGGAGTCGAGCACGGCCTTGCGGTCGGCCAGCAGGACGTAGCGCTCGTCATACAGAGGCAGCTTTTCGAATCCCTCGATCACCTTGTCGTCGAGATAAGTGAGGCCGAGATCGAGCTCGAAGTGATCCAGCTGATTGACGATGGCGTCGGCAGTCAAGGACGACAGGGTGTAGCGGATGTTCGGGTATGCGGCAAAACATTCCCGTGTCAGGAATGCAACCACCGTCATGGTGGTCGGGATCGCGCCCATGCGCAGCGTTCCGCTCATGTCCGACTTCGCGGTCGATGCATCCTCGCGCATGTGAGAAAGGGACGCCAAGGTCTGTTGCGCCCACGCTAGAACTCGTTCGCCCTCCAGGGTGAGCCCCATGTAGCGGCGGCCGCGCTGCACGATCATGACGCCGAGTTCCTTCTCCAAGCCGCGGATTGCCGACGACAGCGCCGGCTGCGATACGTGGCAGGCCTCAGCGGCCTTGGCGAAATGCCTTTCGCGGGCGAGAGTGACGAGATATTCGAGCTGGCGGATGAACATCCGTTACGACCACTCGAGAAGCTCCCATCGGAAGCCGTTCTCGTCGTACGGCTGATCCACGACGGAATCGTCCTGATAGTAGCTGCCCGAACTCTCGCGGGCCACCCAGCGACCCACTTCGGGGGCGAACCACAGCGTCTCGTGCCGCACCGAATCGATCCGCGACACTTCGCTGCTGGTAAAGTTGATCAAGTTGGTAAACCGCAGTGCCATGAACTGGCCGGCCGGCACGCTGACCGATTCCCACGCATGCGCCTTCATCGTTTGCTCCCACGGCAACCCGTCTTGGTTGGCGGGCGTCTTGTACTTGGTGCTCACCCGAGTTTGCCAGCCGGCCCGCAATTGTTCGGGCCACAGGGGAACCGGCGTCTCGTAGACCTGCACCAGACCCCAGTGAGGATCCACCACGACCATTCCCCACGGGCCCTGTATTTCGCTCGGCAGCGGGCCGCCGGGCTTGTCGCGATGGCCCACGTACTTGCGCAGGAATTCCGTGCCCCACTTCGCCTTCGCGTTGTCGTCCTTCACCGCTTGGCTGTTCGACGCGACCTCGATGGTGCGATCGATGGCCGACACGCGGTCGACTTGAGTATCGACCAGTGCATGGGTGAAGAGGTCATGCTGCGCGTAGCGCCACGATTGGCCGATCGCCGGTGCGCGAACGTTCGATGCGGCCGGCTGTACCGCATCGGTCCGGCGCAGCGCGCACCCTACCGACAACGCTGCGGATGACAACAAAAAAAGGCGTCGAGTCACCTGAGGCATAACCCATCCCCCGTTAGAATGTAATTCCTACTTACCCATAGCCGATTATCCAAGAGTCCGGCCCTCGCTTACGGTAGAATGAGACTGCGAATCGCCGCGATGATTCCTCGCTCGGCGGCAAATTTAACATTATTGGACCCGCCATAGGAGCACACCCATGTCCGTGCCTGATGAAATAACCGTGGTGGAAATCGCCGCGCCGGGCGGACCGGAGCAGTTGAAGCCGGTGAAACGCGCCGTGCCCAAGCCGGGCGATCAAGAGGTGCTGGTGCGCGTCGCGGCTGCCGGAGTGAATCGGCCGGATGTGATGCAGCGTCAGGGCCGTTATCCGCCGCCGGCCGGCGCCAGCGATCTGCCCGGGCTCGAGGTCGCCGGCGAAATCGTCGCGCTCGGCGCGGGCGTGTCTGGATTGTCGCTCGGCGACAAAGTCACGGCGCTGTTGGCAGGAGGCGGCTATGCCGAGTACGCGGTCGCGGCGGCGCCGCTGTGTCTGCCGGTGCCGAGCGGGATCAGCATGGTGGAAGCGGCCGCCATTCCGGAAACTTTCTTTACCGTGTGGACCAATCTATTCGATCGCGGGCGCTGCAAGGCGGGAGATAACGTGCTGGTTCACGGCGGCACCAGCGGCATCGGTACGACCGCCATCCAGTTGGCCGCGGCATGGGGAGCGCGCGTGTTCGCGACCGCGGGGTCGGAAGACAAGGCGCGAGCCTGCGAACGGCTGGGCGCCGCACGCGGCATCAATTACCGCACCGAGGACTTCGTCGAAGTGATTCGTGCGGCCACCGCAGGCGCCGGCATCGATGTCACATTGGACATGGTTGCTGGCAGCTATGTCGCACGAAATTTGGAAATCGCGGCGCTCGAGGGCCGAGTGGTGACGATTTCGCTGCTGGGCGGGTCGCGGGCGGAAGTCAATATGGGCGTGATCCTCACCAAGCGTCTGACGCTCACCGGCTCGACGCTGCGCTCGCGCACGGTCGCACAGAAGGCCGAGGTGGCCGAGGCGGTCCGCAAAAACGTCTGGCCGCTGCTCGCCGCGGGCCGCGTGCGGCCCGTCATTCACGCCACCTTTCCGCTGGTCGAAGCCAGCGAAGCACACCGCCTCATGGAGACGTCAAATCACATCGGGAAAATCGTGCTGACGGTCTGAACCGGCGGCGCGCATACTTTTCGGGCGAGCACATTTTGCTATATTCTTGCGACATTCAATACATCGGCCGGTCAACGTCGGCCCGATTTCAATCAAAGCGGCAGAGCGCCGCAACACCACTGGAGAAATCGTGAGTTCCGACATCGAGATCGCGCAGAAAGCCACCCTCAAGCCCATCGGCGAGATCGCCGCCCGCCTGGGGATTCCCGCGGCAAGCATCGAGAATTACGGCCATTACAAGGCAAAAATCGCCCTCGACTACATCGAGAGCCTGCAGAGCAAGCCGGACGGCAAGCTCATTCTGGTCACCGCCCTGAGCCCGACGCCCGCGGGCGAGGGCAAGACGACGACCACCGTGGGACTCGGCGACGCACTCAACAAGATCGGCAAGAAAGCGGTGATCTGCCTGCGCGAACCGAGCTTGGGGCCCGTATTCGGAATGAAGGGCGGCGCGGCCGGCGGCGGCTACGCCCAGGTCGTCCCGATGGA
Organism: uncultured Gammaproteobacteria bacterium; assembly: GCA_963818075.1. Classification (GTDB taxonomy): domain Bacteria; phylum Pseudomonadota; class Gammaproteobacteria; order Steroidobacterales; family Steroidobacteraceae; genus Bog-1198. Next base: position 409,870 of record CAWFQX010000006.1, read on the forward strand.
AGACATCAACCTGCACTTCACGGGCGATTTCAGCGCGATCGGCCTCGCGCACAATTTGCTTTCGGCGCTGATCGACAACCACGTCTACCACGGCAACGAGCTGGGATTCGATGTGCGGCGCGTCGCCTGGAAGCGTGTCGTCGACATGAATGATCGCGCGCTGCGCGACATCACCGTGGGATTGGGCGGTCCGGGCAACGGCTACCCGCGCCAGGATGGATTCGACATCGTCGTGGCCTCCGAAGTCATGGCCATTTTCTGCCTGGCGAAGAGCCTGGTGGATCTGAAGGAACGGCTCGGCAACATCGTGGTCGGCTACCGCCGGGACTTGACGCCGATCCATGCCAGGGATCTCAAGGCGCAGGGCGCGATGACCGTGCTGCTCAAGGAAGCGTTGAAACCGAACCTGGTGCAGACTCTCGAGAACAACCCGGCCTTCATCCATGGCGGTCCGTTTGCCAACATCGCGCATGGCTGCAACTCGGTGCTCGCAACCTCGACGGCGCTGAAACTGGCCGACTACGTGGTGACCGAGGCGGGTTTCGGCGCCGACCTTGGCGCAGAGAAGTTCATCGACATCAAGTGCCGCAAGTCCGGGTTGCGCCCTGCCGCGGTGGTGATCGTCGCCACGGTGCGCGCCCTCAAATTTCACGGCGGCGCGGATCTCAAGGAAATCAACAAGGAAAACCTCGCGGCGCTGGAGAAGGGCGTTGCGAATCTGGAGCGGCACGTCAGCAACGTGCGCAACCAGTACGGCCTGCCCTGCGTCGTCTCGGTCAATCATTTCACCGCCGACACCGATGCGGAGCACGCTCTGCTCGCGAAGAAAATGGCGACCCTGGAGGTCCCGCTGGTGCTGGCGCGGCATTGGGCTGAAGGCGGCGCAGGCGCGACGGATCTCGCGCGCAAGGTCGTGGAAATCGCCGACAAGGGCGCGGCGAATTTCCGCTTCGTCTACGACGAGAAACAGACGCTGTGGGACAAGGTCAAGACCATCGCCACCAAGGTCTACGGTGCCGCCGACATCTCAGCCGACTCGAAAATCCGCGCCCGCTTCGAAGAGCTGCAGAAGAGCTACGGCCAGTATCCCGTATGCATCGCCAAGACCCAGTATTCCTTCTCCACGGATCCAAGCTTGCGCGGTGCGCCGAGCGGACACATGGTCAACATCCGCGAAGTGCGCCTCGCCGCCGGCGCGGAGTTCATCGTGGTGGTGTGCGGCGACGTGATGACCATGCCGGGACTGCCGAAGGTTCCTTCCGCCGACAAGATCGACATCGATGCGCAGGGGCGCATCGTGGGTCTGTTCTAACTCACTCCTGGCATTACTCCCCGAGAACTGCGCCGAGGGACAGTCCCACCTCGGCGCAAACCTGCGGCGCCGGCAGCTTTTTGCCGCCGTCGTAGCGCAGCTTGAAGACTTCGATCTGACCGCCCTGCGCGGTCACGGAGATGCTCTGCTCGCCGATGGCGGTGACCGCGCCGATGGCGCCCTTGACCTGGGCAAAGGTCTGTACCGGATGCTTGCGCGCGGCATGCATTTGCAATTTCTTGCCTTTGAAACTGGTCCATGCCGCCGGTGCGGGATCGCAGCCGCGGATGAGGTTGTAGATCAGGTCGACGTGGTTGTGCCAGTTGATGCGCGCTTCGGCGCTGCGGCACCAGCCTTCATAGCTCGCCTGCGATTCGTCTTGCACCTCCCCTGCAGCGCCGCCGGCCACGGCCTGGTCGGCCGCCTCTTGAAGAGCGGCGATCCCGAGGGGGAATAGGCGTTCGAAATACACGCTCCCGAGCGTGTCGTCGGGCCCGATCGGCGTGTCCTTTTGCAGGATGATCGGGCCCTCGTCGAGGCCATCGGTGGGTCTGAAAATGGTCAGTCCGGTCCGCGTGTCGCCGCGGATGATGGGCCAGTTGATGGAGCTCGGGCCCCGATAACGGGGCAGCAGCGAGGGGTGGTACTGAATCATGCCGTGGCGCGGAATGGTGACGAAGTCCTGCGGCGCGAACTGCAGGACGTAGGCCATGACGCCAAGATCGGTGTCGAGCGAACGCAGCGCCTGGTGCGCCTCCTCGGTCTTGAGAGAGCTGAACTGGTAGACGGGGATATGCTGCTGCTCTGCGGCGAGGCGCAGCGGATCGGCGGTCGCTCCGGCTTTCTCGGGAGCGCAGAACACGCCCGCGACCGTGTCGCGCCGCGCCAGAAATGCCTCCAGCACCGCCTTACCGAAGTCGCTCTGTCCTACAATGGCAATTCGCATCGGAACCTCCCCATTTAACCCCTGTCAACCTTATGATATCTCATATATCATAGGCACAATTCTTGGCGTATGATAAAAGCAAAAGTGTCCGGACGTGCGCCGGGCGCTGGCCGGATCGCCTCTTTGGCCTCACCGTCGCCGGCCGTCAGCGTACAGCTTAATTTCACTCATTCGAACAATCCGCGCAATCAAAGGAGATCACATGGCCGGTCGCAATTTTCTGTTCGTCCCCGGGCCCACCAACGTGCCGGATCGCGTCCTCCGCGCCATGGCAGTGCCGATGGAGGATCACCGCTCGCCGATCTTCCCCGAGCTCACACGCGCCTGCCTGAATGCCTTGAAGCCGATTTTCAAGACGATCTCCGCGAGCCCCATCCTGTTTCCCTCGTCCGGCACCGGCTGCTGGGAAGCCGCGCTCACCAACTGCCTGAACCCCGGCGACAAGGTTTTGACTTCCCGCTTCGGGCAGTTCAGCCATCTCTGGGCGGACATGTGCACGCGGCTCGGATTCGAAGTCGAACTCTTGGAAACACCGTGGGGCGAAGGCGCGCCGGTCGAGCGCTACCTGGCCTCTCTCAAGCAGGACAAGCAGCACAAGATCAAGGCCGTGTTGGTTTGCCAGAACGAGACCGCGACCGGCGTGACCAGCGATGTGGCCGCCATCCGCCGCGCAATGGACAGCGCCAAGCACCCCGCCCTGCTGTTCGTCGACTCGGTGAGCGCTCTCGCCAGCATCGATTTTCGCATGGACGAGTGGGGCGTCGATGTGTGCGTCAGCGGCTCCCAGAAGGGGCTGATGCTGCCGGCCGGTCTCGGGGTCACCTGCGTGAGCGTGAAGGCGCTCGAAGCCGCCAAGAGCGCCACCTCGCGGCGCTGCTATTTCGATTACGGCGACATGGTAACCAACAACGCCTCGGGCTACTTCCCGTACACCCCGTCGATACCGATGATGTACGGACTGCGCGAATCGCTCGCCATGCTGCACGAGGAAGGTCTGGAGAACGTGTTTCATCGCCACAGCTACCTCGCCGGCGGCGTGCGCGCGGCGGTATTCGAGGGATGGAAACTCAAGCTCTGCGCGACCGCGCCGCAAGTGGTACTCGGACACCGTCTCCGCCATCATGGTGCCCGAAGGCATCAATGGCGCCGAAATCATTGCGCGCGCCTTCAAGCGCTACAACCTGGCACTCGGCGCCGGCCTCTCCAAGGTCGCCGGCAAGTTGTTTCGCATCGGCCACCTCGGCGATTTGAACGAACTCATGCTGCTCGGCGGCATCGCGGGCGCCGAGATGGCGATGCTCGATATCGGCGTCAAAGTGGAGCCGGGCAGCGGCGTGGCCGCAGCGCAAAACTATTGGCGGAGCAATCCGGCCGTCGCGTCCAAGAGCGCCGCCGCGCAGAAATCCGGCCTCGCTGCATGACGGGGCGTGTGGTGTTCCTGGACCGCGCCTCGCTCAAGGCGAAGGTCCGCAAGCCGTCCTTCGCCGCCGAATACATCGAGCACGACAAGACGGCCGTCGAGGAAATCGTACCGCGGCTCGCGGGCGCATCGGTTGCCATCATCAACAAGGTTCCGATGCGCGCGGACACCCTGCGCCGGTTGCCGGAGCTGAAAATGATCGCCGTCGCGGCGACCGGCTACGATGTGGTGGACGTGGCCTATTGCACGGAACACGGCATCGCGGTCGCCAACATCCGCAACTATGCGGTGCACACGGTGCCGGAACACGCCTTCGCGATGATCCTCGCGCTACGGCGCAATCTGCTGGCGTACCGGCAGGATGTCGAGAACGGCGTGTGGCAGAAGTCCGACCAGTTCTGTTTCTTCACGCACGACATCGGCGATCTGCACGGCGCCACGCTCGGCATCATCGGCGAAGGTGCCATCGGCCAGGGCACGGCGGCGATCGGGCGTGCGTTCGGCATGCGCGTGCTGTTTGCCGACCATCCGCCGCCCAAAATGGAAGGCGTGACCTTCACGCCGCACGATACGGTGATCGCGCAGTCCGACGTGATTTCGCTGCACTGTCCGCTGTTGCCGGCGACGCGCAACCTGATCGACATCGCGGCCTTTCGCAAAATGAAGCGCAATGCCCTGCTCATCAACACCGCCCGCGGCGGGCTGGTCGATGAGGCGGCGCTCGATTCAAGCGCTGGATGAGGGACTGATCGCGGGCGCCGGCTTCGACGTGTTGACCGTCGAGCCGCCCAAGAACGGCCACCCGCTGCTCGACGTGCGGCGCCCGAATTTCATCCTCACGCCGCACGTCGCGTGGGCCTCGGACGGGGCCATGCAGTTCCTCGCCGACCAGCTGATCGACAACATCGAACAATGGGCCGCCGGCACGCCGCAGCACCTCGTGACTTGATCTCGAGCGTGCGACCCTCCATGATCGCACCCCATGAAAAAACTGCTGTACCAGTTCGATACGGATGCCCTGCCCTCGGTGTTCGACAACGTCGTGGGCTATGACGGCGGCGCCGACCACATTTCGGCCTACGGCGCGAGTCAACGCCAAGAACGTCAGCGGGCCTGGTCGAGGGAGCGATCTTCACCCGCGGCGCCAAGGACAAGAAAAACACCGCGATTTTCATCGGCGGCGGCAACATGGCCGAAGGCGAGGCGGTGCTCGGCGCCGTGCGCAGGAAATTCTTCGGCAAGTTCCGCGTCTCCGTGATGTTCGACAGCAACGGCTGCAACACCACCGCCGCGGCTGCCGTGGCATGGCTGGCGCACGGCCGCTCCCTGGCGGGCAAGCGCGCGGTAGTCCTCGGCGGCTCGGGTCCGGTCGGGCAGCGCGCCGCGGTACTGCTGGCCCGCGAGGGTGCCGATGTGACGATCACAGGCCGCAAGCGCGAGGTCGTGCAAGCGGCCTGCGATGCGATCCATGCGCGTTTCGGCATCGTGGTGCGGGCCGTCGAAGCCCCGACCAACGTCGAACGCGGCGCGGCCATCGAAGGTGCGCACGTCTTGCTCGCCACCGGCGCCGCCGGCATCACCTTGCTGGAAGAAAGGCAATGGCGGGACAGCGCCTCGTTGGAACTGGTGGCCGATGCCAACGCGTCGCCGCCGGCCGGCATCGAAGGCGTGGGCCAGAGCGATCGCGGCGAGCCCAAACACGGCAAGATTCTGTTCGGGTCGTTGGGCTTCGGCGCGCTCAAGCTGGCGCTGCATCGTGCCTGTATTGCGCGCCTGTTCGAGCAAAACGATGCGCTGCTGGATGCCGAAGAGATTTATGCCATCGCCAAAACGATGGTTGGCTGACGTGATCACCGACAGCTCCATTGAAAAATTTCTCGACGACCTCGCCGGCGGCAATCCCACGCCCGGAGGCGGCAGCGCCGCGGCCATCATGGGCGCCATGGGCGCCGCTCTCGTGTCCATGGTCTGCAACGTCACCATCGGCAAGAAGGGCTACGAAGCGGTCGAGCCCGAGATGAAGGCCGTGCGCGACGAATCCGAAAGGGTGCGCCGGCGCCTGACGGCCATGGTCGCCGAGGACATCGCCGCCTTCGACAGCATCATGGCGGCGTACAAGCTGCCCAAGGCGACGGATGAGGAAAAGGCGCGGCGCGCCGCGGCCATCCAGGCGGGCCTGCGCCGTGCCACTGAAACGCCGCTGGACTGCGCACGGGTCTGCGCCGAGGTCATCGCACTGTCGAGGCGCGCCAGCGAACACGGCTATCTCAACGTCATCAGCGACGGCGGCGTCGGGGTGTTGGCCGGATTCACCGCACTGCGCAGCGCGGCGCTGAATGTCTACATCAATGCGCCCGCCCTCAAGGATCGGGCCTTCGCGGAAGCCGCCACCGCCGAACTAGAAAAGCTGCTCGAGTCTTGCGCCGCCGAGAGCGAGGCGGTCTACAGCCTCGTTCGCAACAAGTTGGGATAGGCTCCTGCGGCGGCGCGCGCTGCGGGCATCCAGGCGCGCACTGCGGCTATTCAGGCGCGCACTGCGGCTATTCGGGCGCGCACTGCGGCTGGTCAGGCGTGCACCCCCGCTGCTGCAGGTGTCGATGATTCTGGCGGTGACCGTCATCCTGTGGTTCGTCCTGAACTGGACCTACCAGGTGGTTCGCAAGCCGTCCGAGCTCTTTTTTCCCGTCAGCGGCACGCTCAACAAGGTACCCGCGGAGACTTGGGCAAGCTACGCCCCGCTGTTCGAGAAATATTCCACGAGCGTCATGACTCCCGAGCTGCTCGCGGCGCTCGCGCAGATCGAGGGTTCGGGCAATCCCGTGGTGCGCACCTATTGGCGGTGGACGTTCAACGCCAAACCCTTCGACTTGTACCGGCCGGCATCGAGTGCGGTGGGAATGTACCAGATCACGGACGGCACGTTCGCCGAGGCACGGCGCTATTGCATTCACCATCATGCCGTGGCCGAGGATGGCCCGTGGAACGATTGGGACTCGTGCTGGTTCAATCGACTGTATACCAGGGTGCTGCCTTCGCACGCGGTGGAGCTCACGGCGGCGTATCTGGACCGCACGGTCGCAAGCCTTCTGGAACGCCATCACGTGAAAGCGGCCACGCTCGAGCGCAAGCAGGAGTTGGCGGCGGTGGTTCACCTGTGCGGCGCGGGCGCCGGGGACGCCTACGTGCGCCGCGGACTGCGGTTGAGTTTGGGTGAGCGCTGCGGCGATCATGGGGCTCAGGACTACGTGGCGCGTGTGCAGGCGATGAAGCGGGTGTTCGAATCGTTCGCGGCTAGCGGCCCGCGATGAGCTTGCGGCTCGCGATGAGCTAGCGGCCCTCGATGAGGATGGCGCGAAAATCATTGACGTTGGTCAGCGTCGGTCCCGTGATCACCGAGTCGCCGAGCGCCGAGAAGAAACTGTGGGCGTCGTTGTTGTCCAGCATGTCCTTGGGTTGCAATCCCAGCGACCAGGCCCGGGCGAGCGTGCCGGGTCCAATGCAGCCGCCCGCGATCTCTTCCTGCCCGTCGACGCCGTCCGTGTCGCCGGCCAGCGCATGAATGCGCGGATGGCCCTCGAGGGCGACGGCGAGCGACAGCAAATACTCGACGTTGCGCCCGCCGCGCCCGCTGCCGCGCACCGTTACCGTGGTCTCGCCGCCGGACAGCAGCACGCAGGGCGCGCCGAAGGGCTGATTGCGGTCGGCGACCTGGGATGCCATGCCTGCAAACACCTTGCCCACGTCGCGCGCCTCACCTTCGATCGCGTCGCCGAGAATGTGCGGAGCGACGCCTGCCGCGCGCGCGACGTCCGCGGCCGCCTCGAGCGCCATCTGCGGAGCGGCAATCATGCGAACCGTAGACCGCGCCAGCCGCGGGTCGCCGGGCTTCACGGATTCACCGCGCCCGCTCTCCAGCACCTCGCGCACCGGTCCCGGCAGTTCGATGCCGTAGCGGCGCGCGATGGCGAGCGCATCGGCACAGGTGGTCGGATCCGCCACCGTGGGGCCCGACGCGATATCGATCGGCCGGTCGCCGGGCACATCGGAGATGAGCAGCGTGAGCACGCGCGCCGGGTGGCAGGCAGCGGCCAGACGGCCTCCTTTGATGGCGGAGAGATGGCGGCGCACGCAGTTCATCTCGCTGATGGTGGCGCCGCACGCCAGCAGTGCGCGGCTCACCGCCTGTTTGAGATCGAGGTCGAGCCCGGGCGCGGGCAGCGGTAACAGCGCCGAGCCGCCCCCGGAAAAAAGGCACAGCACCAGGTCTTCCTCGCTCAAACCCCGGACCCGCTCGAGCATGCGCTGCGCCGCATGCATGCCCGCCATATCCGGCACCGGATGCGCGGCTTCGACGATGTCGATGCGCTCGCACGGCACGGCGTAACCGTAGCGCGTGACCACCAGACCCGATAACGGTCCGGACCAGTTCTGCTCCACCGCCCGTGCCATGGCCGCGGACGCCTTGCCCGCTCCGACGACGATGAGTCTGCCGCGCGGCGCCGCCGGCAGGTGCGGCGGCACGCACAGCGCCGGCTGCGCCGATGCAATCGCGGCATCGAACATCTGCCGCAGCAGCACCCGGGGTGTGGGTTTGAGCTCGGGATCGCTCATCATGCGCCGGCGGAAAGCGCATTCATCAGTGAACCGATGCCGTCGATTGCCACTTCGACGCGGCTGCCGTCCTTGAACGATCCGACGCCAACCGAGGTGCCGCACGCGATTACATCGCCGGGCAACAGCGACATGTCGTGGGATATGCGGCTCACCAGTTCCTCGGGCGGCATGATCATGTCCGACAGCGGATAATTCTGGCGCTCGACGCCATCGACCCGGGTGACCACGCTTGCCTGAGACCAATCCAGGCCCGTGGCGATCACCGGACCCAGGCATCCGAACGTGTCGTACCCCTTCGATCGGCACCACTGTGCAAAATCGGCATTTTCGTTGAGCACCTCCGCGGCCGTCACATCGTTGACGCAGGTGTAGCCGAAAATGTAATCACGCGCGGCCTCGCGCGCGACGTCCTTGCATAATTTGCCGATGACGATGCCAAGTTCGCCCTCATAGGCGATCTTTCCCGGGTAGCCGGTCGGCCTGCGGATCGGTTCGTCCGGTCCGATGACCGACGTGCCCGGCTTGATGAGAAACAGCGGATGCGACGACGGCGCTTTGCCGAGCTTTATGCTGAGCGCGGTAAAGTTGTTCCACAACGCGACGATCTTGGACGGCGCGCAGGGGCTCGCCAGCGTGAACGATCCTCCCGCGAGGGTGCGCCCGGTCGCGCGCGGCGTGCCGTACATGTCGCCGTCATACTCGACCATGTGCTCGCCGTCCAACACCCCGAACCCGGTACGGCCGCCGTTCGACCGGAACCGGGCCCAGCGCATTTAAAGAACCGACTTGAGCAAAGTCGCCATTTCCGCAGGGTTGCGCGTCACCTTGATGCCGCACTCTTCCATGACGGCCAACTTCTCGTTCGCCGTGCCCTTGCCGCCGGAAATGATCGCGCCCGCGTGGCCCATGCGCTTGCCGGGCGGCGCCGTGACTCCGGCGATGAATCCGACGACCGGCTTTTTCATGTGATCCTTGACCCAGCGCGCGCAGGTCTCCTCGTCGTCGCCGCCGATTTCGCCCACCATGATCACGGCGTCTGTCTCCGGATCATCATTGAACATGCGCATGACGTCGATGTGCTTCAAACCGTTGACCGGATCGCCGCCGATGCCCACGCACGTCGATTGCCCCAACCCCACGTCCATCAGTTGCCCCACTGCCTCGTAGGTGAGCGTGCCGGAACGCGAGACGACTCCGATGCGCCCCTTCTTGTGGATGTGCCCGGGCATGATGCCGATCTTGATCTCGTCGGGCGTGATCACGCCGGGACAGTTCGGCCCCACCAGCAGAGTCTTCTTGCCGCGCATGCGATAGCGCGTGGCGATCATGTCGCGCACGGGCACGCCTTCGGTGATGCAGATGACCAGGTCGAGTTCGGCATCGACCGCCTCGTCGATGGCGCCCGCGGCAAAGGGCGGCGGCACATAGATCACCGATACCGTCGCGCCGGTTTGCTGCTTGGCTTCCCGCGCCGTGGCGTAGATCGGAATGCCTTCGAAGTTCTCGCCGGCCTTGTTCGGATTGACGCCGGCGACGAAGCATTCCTTGCCGTTCGCGTAGTCGCGGCAGAGGCGGGTATGGAATGCGCCGGTCTTGCCGGTGATGCCCTGCGTCATCACCCGGGTATGCCTGTCGATCAGGATGCTCATGGTTGTCTTCCTACTTGCCGGCGACCGCAGCGACGATTTTCTGCGCCGCGTCCGCCATGTTGTCGGCAGAAATGATCGGCAGCCCCGACTCGCGCAAGCGGCGCCGGCCCAACTCCTCGTTCGTACCCCTCATTCGCACTACCAAGGGCACGCCCAAGTCCACTTCCCTCGCGGCGGCGATGACGCCTTCGGCAATCGTGTCGCAGCGCATGATTCCGCCGAAGATGTTCACCAGGATGCCCTTGACCGCCGGATTCTTGAGCATCAGCTTGAACGCTTCGGTCACCTTCTGGGTCGTGGCGCCGCCGCCGACGTCGAGAAAATTCGCCGGTTCCGCTCCGAACAGCTTGATCACGTCCATGGTCGCCATTGCGAGGCCCGCGCCATTGACCAGACAGCCGATGTTGCCGTTGAGCGAGATGTACGACAGGTCGTACTTCGACGCTTCCACTTCGGCGGGATCCTCCTCGTCGAGATCTCGCATCGCGACGATTTCCGGATGCCGAAACAGGGCGTTGGAATCGAAGTTGAGCTTGGCATCGAGCGCCAGCACTCGCCCGTCGCCGGTGATGATCAAGGGATTGATTTCGGCGAGCGATGCATCGCATTCGACGAAGGCCGAATACAGGCTCTGCATGAATTGACGGGCCTGCGCGACCGAGCCATCCGGCACGCCGATCTTTCGTGCGATGCCGTCCCCTTCAGCGTCGGTCAGTCCCGCCGCCGGATCGATGGCCACCTTGTGGATCTTCTCCGGCGTGTGAGCGGCGACTTCCTCGATCTCCATGCCGCCTTCCGAGCTCGCCATCAGCGTCACTCGCTGCGTGGCGCGGTCCACGACCATCCCCACATACAGCTCCTTGCGGATGTCCGCGCCCTCCTCCACGAGCAGCCGCTTCACCAGACGGCCCTGCGGTCCGGTCTGATGGGTGACCAGCGTCATGCCGAGGATTTTCGACGCGAACTCGTGGACCTCCGCGAGCGACTTCGCCACCTTGACCCCGCCGCCCTTGCCGCGGCCGCCCGCGTGTATCTGGGCCTTAACCACCCAGACCTTGCCGCCCAGCTCGCGCGCGGCCGCGTCCGCCTCCGCCACCGAAAAGCAGGGGAAACCGCGCGGGGTGGCCACGCCGTACTTGCGGAGAATCTCCTTGCCCTGATACTCGTGAACGTTCATGTGTCGGCCTCGTCGATCGAATAAGATTTTATGACCCAGGGCGATCATCGCCAATGGGGTAATCGGCCGCAAAAGCGGCGACCAAGATCAGCTCAATTCCCGGACGAGCTCGCGCTTGCCGGCGCCTTGTCCTCATCCAGGGTCTTCGCCAGGAGCTTCGTCAACGCGTATACAGTATCAATATGAGGAGTCGGTGTGTCCGTCAATCGCGCGAGTTCGACGACCGACCCGAGCAGCGCGTCGATTTCCAGGGTGCGCGCGGCCTCCACGTCCTGCAGCATGGAGGTTTTGTGATGACCCACTTTTTCCGCACCCGCAATGCGCTTCTCGAGGGACACCCGAAAAGTAATTCCCAATTTGTCCGCCACGCACTGGGCCTCGGTCATCATCGCCGCCGCGATGGCGCGGCTGGGCGGATACTGACAGATGCCGGCGAGCGTCGCGCGCGATAAGGCGCTGATGGGATTGAACGTCAAGTTGCCCCACAGTTTGAGCCAAATTTCGGCGCGAATGTCGCCGAGCACCGGGGCCTGCATCCCGGCACCGTTGAAGCACTCCGACACGCGCAAAACCCGCTCGCTCGACGTGCCATCAGGCTCGCCGACCGGGAAGCGATTGCCTTCCACATGCTTGATGACCCCGGGCGAAATCAATTCGGCGGCCGGATACACCACGCAGCCGATGACGCGCTCGCAGCGAATGTACTCGCCGATCACGCCGGTCGGGTCCACGCTCTCAACCCGCGTACCTGCGAGATCGCCGGCGTGCCGGTGAAAATACCAATAAGGAATTCCGTTCTGCATCGGCACCACGACGGTGTCGGGACCGAACAGTTTCGGCACTTCGCGGGCCACGGCCTCGACTTGATGCGCCTTCATCGTCAGGATGACCAAGTCCTGCCGACCCGCGGCCGCATAATCGTCGGTGGCCTGGACCTTCGCAACGGCCTGCTCCTCGCCGTCGGCCATGATCAGCCGGATACCTCGGCTACGCAGCGCCTCCAGATTCGCTCCGCGCGCAATGAAGGTTACGTCTTCCCCGGCAAGCGCGAGCTTGGTTCCGACGAAGCCGCCGATCGCACCGACACCGATGATCGCTATCTTCAACGAAGTCCGCCCACGGAGTGCGAGAAGTGATGCCCACTGACTGAATCTTACCGAAAGCGGCCTGGGGTGCAATTGCACCCCAGGCCTCGCCGCGGATTGCCAGGCCCACGGCAGCCCTCGCTCAGAAGGTGTAGTGCAAGCCTGTGGAAACCCCGAACGGACGGCATCCGCCCCATGTCGTGGGGCCGGCACTGCTGTAGTCGATGAACGGCTGGGTGGTGCCATCATGGCAATCCGTGGTCACCCCGCGGCCGCCCGCACCGAGATCATAGTGGGCGTTGGGGCCGTTGAAGGTTTTCGCGGTGTCGATATACCAGTACAGCTGTTTATCGAAATGATGCTTCCACGCGATGGTGTACATATTCGCGGTGTCGTTGTGGGTCGTCGGGTTGTAATTGTGCTGACCGCCCGGATCGCCGGGGGTGGCTCCAGCATGGGCCCAGCCCGCGCTCAGGTTATCTTTCACCGAGAAATCCTGCGAGAGCGCAAACCACAGACCGTTTCTCTGCCGCTCGTTTTGAAACTGATACTCGACCGGCAGATTCCGCTTCATGTACTCGTAGATGCCGCTGACCGACAGTCCGAAATCGAACTTGTACTGCGCGCCCACTTTGAAAGCCGACTCGTCCGCAATATCGTTCGAGTACTCTGGAGTGCCGAACGGCGCCGCCTCCGGGTATTCCGCGGCGAAGGCTTCGTAAGAGGCCCAATCGAGCAGCGGCGACACACCGACACCCGTCGCCCCGTTGCCGAGACCCAGCAAGTAGCCGTAGTACGGATTATTGGAGCCGACACCGTCGCTGTTGCGATTCACGTGCTTGTGCATTTCGTATGCGGCGGTCACATAGACCGGCCCCACCTCCAGCTTCAGATCGACGCTGAACGCATTGCCATAGCCGCCGTCGTCGCAGGCGATCGGCAGGTTACCGCTGCCCGGTTCGTTGCCGCCGTTACAGTCGGGCGAGCCCGACGAGGGGGCGAGACTGTTGGGGGTGCGGTTCTGAGCGGGCGAGAACAACGCGTCGAAGCTGAAAACTCCGCCTAACTTCGGCGATTCGTACCAAATCGAATGATCGATGCGCGTGCCGAATTCAACACGGTTGTCGCCGCCGGTATTCCCCATGACGACACCGTAATCGCCGAGCATGCCGGAGAATGGGTTCATGCGATCGGTGGATTTCTTGTACGGGGTGTACGTCGTCCCGAACTTGAGCTTGCCCCAGCTATTGCCCGACACGCCGACGAAACTGTCGCCGTAGCCGAGGCCGCCCTTGGTGACATCGGACTGCGCTGTGTAGCTCGTGCTGACTCCCGGCGCGTGGGTAATCTGGGGTTGCACCTCGAGTTGATAGATGAAGTCGACGGTGGACCCCGGGATCTTGTGCGAGCCGCGGTAGCCGATTACCGACTTGTTCGTCGAAAGATCCGGCTGCCAACCGACGTTGCCCACCGGCGGTGCTCCGCCCCCTTTGGCGGAACCCCGCACATAGCCCGAATTGGGGTTGGTCGGATCGACCAGCGAATAGGGATAGGCGACGAAGCCGTCCATGCCCTTGGTCGAGTCCTCGAGGGAGACGTCGAGGGTGCCGTAGAAGCCCTTGACGAACTTCTCGAACTGAGGCTCCGCAGGCGCCTCCTTCGCTTTGGCAACGGTCGGGCCCTCCGCTGCCGGCGGCGCGGCTTGTTTCTTGGACAGCGCGTCGATCTGGTTCTGCAACTGCTGCATTTGCTGCTGCATGCTGCGCATCTGATCTTTCAGCGCTTGAGTTTGCGCATCGTCCGCAAAAACGATGCCATTGAAGGCGACACTGGCGGCGCATGCCGCAAGCGCCACCAGCATAGGCTTTGCCAATTTCAATTTAAGCATTGTGTGAATCCTCATGAAACGCGTTTGTTTGAATCATTTTCGCTCGTTGCTGCCCACCCCCACACGCATGACCCGGCCGGACCTGTGAGGCTAATCCGCCCGTCTCCATCCCTAGAACGATTGCTCACCCCCTGCAGCGTGGCCAATCTCCCTCTTGCTTTTCATCAGCTGCGTATGATCCCCGCTGGCTGCGGCTCAGTCTGAGAAGTCCGTCGCACGTTCCAGAATTCCCTAGAGTTTCGGAATGAGCCCGGCACCGCGCGCCCAATGATACTTTGCGCCGAGAACGGCCACCGGAATCTCGGTGGAATAGGCGTAGGCCGGGATGCCGTGCTGGTACAGGTACTCAGCCGCTTCCTCCACCTCCACGTCGCCCGCGAGCGAGGCCACCACCGGCTTCTCGATGCCCTTGGCACGCATCTCGGCCACCACCTCGACCATCAGCTTGGCGAACACCATGGGAGGCGTGATGATGGTGTGCCAGTAGCCCAGGATCAGCGCGTGGATGCGTGGGTCCTGCAACCCTAAGCGCACTGTGTTCTGATACGTGCTCGGCGGCTCGCCGCCGGTGATGTCCACCGGGTTGCCGGCGGCGCCGAACGGCGGGATGAATTTGCGAAACGCGGCGTCGAGATCTGCGGGCATGGCCATCAGCGACAGGCCATTGTCGACGCAGGCATCGGAAAGCAGCACGCCGGAGCCGCCGGCGCCGGTGATGATGACCACATTGTTGCCCTTCGGCGTCGGCAGAACGGGAATGCCGCGCGCGAAGTCGAGCAGGTCGCGCAGGCTCCGCGCCCGGATGACGCCGGACTGCTTGAACACGTCCTCGTAGATCTTGTCGTTGCCGGCGAGGGCGCCGGTGTGCGAGCTTGCGGCACGCGCGCCCATGCTGGTGCGGCCGGCCTTCAAGACGACGATGGGCTTTTTCTTGGACACCCGCTTCGCCACCTCGGCGAAGGAGCGGCCGTCCTTCAAATCCTCCAAGTGCTGGGCGATGATGGTCGTGTTCTCGTCTTGTTCGAAGTACGTGAGCAGGTCGTCTTCGTCGATATCGGATTTGTTGCCGAGACCGACGATGGCGGACACGCCCATCTTGGCGGAGCGCGAGAACCCGATGATGGCCATGCCGATGCCGCCCGACTGCGACGACAGCGCCGCATGGCCCTTGACGTCATAGGCCGTACAGAAGGTCGCACACAGGTTGCTGGGAGTGTAGTAGAACCCGTAGATGTTGGGGCCCATCAGGCGCACCCCGTACTTGCGGCCGATCTCGATCAATTCATTCTGCCCGGCCACATTGCCGGTCTCGGCAAATCCGGAAGGTATGAGAATGGCGCCGGCGATTTTCTTCTCGCCCACCTCGATCAGCGCCTGCGCGACGAATTTCGCCGGTATGGCGAACACCGCGACGTCGATGTTGGCCGGCACGTCCTTGACGCTCTTGTAGGCCTTCTTACCCATGATGCTGTCGGCCTTGGGATGGATCGGATAGATCTCTCCCTGGTAGCCGCCGTTGATCAGATTCTTCATCACCGAATTGCCGATTTTGCCGTCCTCGGCCGAGGCGCCGATCACCGCCACCCCTTTCGGCTTCATGATGCGGGTCATCTTCTCGACGATATCCGCCTGGTTCGGCCGATCGCGCGCTGCGGGCGGATCGAAATCGAGCACGATGCGCACGTCGGCCGCGGTCGCGCCTTGATCGGTGGCGAATACCGGATTCAGATCCATTTCCGCGATTTCCGGAAAGTCCGCCACCAGCGCCGACACCTTCTCGATCATGCCGGCCAGCGCCGCACGATGCACGGGCTTGGCGCCGCGCACGCCGCGCAAAATCTCCGCGGCGGCGATGCCGTCGAGCATCGACAGCGCATCTTCATTGCTGGCGGGCGCCAGGCGGAACGTGATGTCCTTGAGCACTTCGACCAGGATGCCTCCGAGGCCGAATGCGACCAGCTTGCCGAATGCTGGGTCGGTGACTGCGCCGATGATGACTTCCTGGCCGCCGGTCAGCATCTGCTGCACTTGCACGCCGAGAATCTCCGCCTTGCCGTCGTACTTCGCGGCATTGGCCACGATGGTGGCGTACGCGTCCTTCGCGGCTTGCGCCGACTTGACGCCGACCATGACCCCGCCCGCTTCGGTCTTGTGCAGTATCTGCGGCGAGACGATTTTCATGACGACGGGGAAACCGATGTCGGAGGCGAGCTTGGCCGCGTCCTCGGCGCTCTTCGCCACACCCTCCTTGGGTATGGTGATGCCATACGCCTCGCAAACGCCCCGCGCCTCGGGAGCGGTCAGAGCTGCGCGCTTGGCGGCACGCGCCTCGGTCAGGATCTTGCGAACGGCGTTCTTGTCATGCGTCATCGTCAAATAACCTTCTTCGCCCGCAGCGCGGCGACATCCGCGTCCGGGTAGCCGAGCTCCCGCAGAACCTCGTCGGTATGCTCGCCCAGCAAGGGCGAGCGCTTCACCTCGGTGGGGCTGTCGCTCATCTTGATGGGGTTGCCCACCGTCAGGTACTTGCCGCGTTTCGGATGGTCGACTTCGACGATGGTGCCCGTCTTGCGCAACGAGGGTTCGTTGGCCAACTCCTCCATCGAGAGGATCGGGCCGCAGGGAATGTCGTGCTCATTGAGGAGCGCCATGGCTTCGAACTTGGTCTTGGTGACGGTCCACGCTTCGACCGTCGCGAACACCTCCGTGAGCCGCGGCAGGCGCGCCTCCGGCGTGGCGAAGTTGGGATCGGTGAGCCAATCTTCCTTGCCGATCACCTTGCAGATGTCCTTCCACACCGGCGCCTGCGCGATGAAGTAAAGATAGGCGTTCGGATCCGTCTCCCACCCCTTGCACTTGACGATGGTTCCCGGCTGTCCGCCGCCCGAAGCATTGGCCGCGCGCGGCACCGCCGAACCGAACTTGCCGTTCGGATACTGCGGATATTCCTTCATGACGTGGGTGCGGTCGAGGCGCTGCTGGTCGCGCAGCTTCACGCGGCACAGATTCAAGACGCCGTCCTGCATCGCGGCAAGCACTCTTTGACCCCGGCCGCTGGAGTTGCGCTGGTAAAGGGCCGCGACGATGCCGAGCGCCAAATGTAGTCCGGTGCCGCTGTCGCCAATTTGCGCTCCCGTGACCAGCGGCGGACCGTCGTCGAATCCCGTGGTCGAGGCCGAGCCGCCCGCGCACTGTGCGACGTTCTCGTACACCTTGCATTCCTCGTACGGTCCGGGGCCAAACCCCTTGACGGACGCCATGATCATGCGCGGATTGAGTTCCTGGATCCGCTCCCAGGTGAAGCCCATGCGATCGAGGGCGCCCGGCGCGAAGTTCTCCACCAGCACGTCGCAGTGCTTGACCAGCTTCTCGAGCACTTGCTTGCCGCTGTCGCTTTTAGTGTCGAGCGTCACCGAACGCTTGTTGTGGTTCAGCATCGTGAAATAAAGACTGTCCACGTTGGGAATGTCGCGCAGCTGCTCGCGCGTGATATCGCCGGCCCCCGCCCGCTCGATCTTGATCACATCCGCACCGAACCATGCAAGCAGCTGCGTGCACGTGGGGCCGGACTGCACGTGCGTGAAATCGAGAATCCGGACCCCGTCTAATGCCTTACCCATGCCAATCTCCCTGCGCGCGGCTCACTTGTACATCGTCTGATTCTTGGTGCCCGGCGCATATTCGCGGGGATCGACCCAGATATTGACGACGGCCGAGCGCCGCAGCTTCTGTATCGACTCGCGCGCGCGCTGCAAGGCAGGAGCAATCTGCGCCGGGTCGCGCACCTCTTCGCCGTAGCCGCCGAGCATTTCCGCAAACTTGCCGAACGGTACATCGCCGAGGAGATTGCCCACGCTGCCGCGCTGCTCGCCGTACTTGGCCAGCTGGCCGTAGCGAATCTGATTCATGGCGGAGTTATTGCCGATGACCGCGAGGTAGGGCACGCCGAAGCGGTTGGCCGTCTCCATGTCGAACGCAGTCATGCCGAAGGAGCCGTCGCCGTAGTAGCACAGCACCTCTTTGGACGGGTTCGCAAGCCCGGCCGCGATCGCAAATCCGGTGCCGACGCCGAGCGAGCCGAGCGCGCCCGGATCCATCCACTGGCCGGGGCCGCGCGGACGCACGGCCTGCGCCGAGATGGTCACGACGTCGCCGCCGTCGCCGATGTAAATCGTGTCGTCCCGCAGGAACTCGTTGAGCTCCCAGGCGACGCGGTACGGATGGATGGGCACGCTGTTCGACTTGAACAGCGGCATGAGCTTTTCCGCGGCCGCGTTCTCGCCATCGCTCAGCTGCTTCAGCCACTGCTGACGCGCCTGGCGCTTGTCGCCCTTGATGCGGCCCGACGCCGCTTGCAGCACGGCACCCAGGATCGCGCCCGGATCGCCGACCAATCCTAAGCTGATGTCGCGATTCTTGCCGACCGTGCGGTAATCCATGTCGATCTGCACCAGCGTCAGATCCTTGCTGATGCGCTTGCCGTACCCCATGCGGAAGTCGAACGGCGTGCCCACGATGAGGAGCACGTCGGCGTTGGCGAAGGCCTGGGTCCGGGTGCGATCGAAATGATGCGGGTCGCCGGGCGGCAGCAAGCCGCGGCTTGCGCCGTTGAAGTATCCCGGAATATCGAGGCCGCGCAGCAGCGCGATCGCTTCCTTATGGCCGCGCGCGGTCCAAACTTGCTGGCCGTACAGGATGGCCGGCCGCTCCGCGTTGACGAGAATGTCCGCCAGTCTTTCGATGTCGCGCGGGTCGCCGAGGGAACGCGTCGACGCCCGGTAATGGCCGGGCTGCGGCACCACGGCCTTGGCGATGTCGACCTCGCGGTCGAGCACGTCGCGCGGAATCTCCAAGTACACGGGTCCCGTCGCGCCGTTGAACGCCTCGCGCGCCGCCATCGAGACCATATCCGCAACACGCTCGGTGCTCGGGACGGTGGCGGCAAATTTCGTGATCGGGCTGATGATGTCGACGTGCGGCAGATCCTGCAGCGACCCCATCTTGTGCTGAGTCAGCGCACCCTGGCCCCCGATGTGAAGGACCGGACTCTCGGAGCGAAACGCGGTGGCAATGCCCGTGATCGCATTCGTGAAGCCCGGCCCCGCGGTCGTGACCACGCAGCCGAGCTTGCCGGTCTGGCGTGCGTAGCCGTCGGCGGCGTGCGCGGCAACCTGCTCGTGACGAACGTCGATGATGCGAATCCCTTCGTCGACGCAGCCGTCGTAGATGTCGATGATGTGGCCGCCGCAAAGGGTGAATATCGTGTCCACGCCCTCGTTCTTCAGCGCCTTGGCGACCAGGTGGCCGCCCGAGACCACGCTCGCGTCGCGGCTCTTGCGTTGCAGGGTATCTTCGGCGGTGGTGCTCTTGGGCTGAATCGGCGTCGGGTTTACGGTTGCCATGGTGCCTCCAACTTCGTGAATCTGAGCGCAGGCGGACGCGGCAGCGTCCGCCTGCGGTGGTGGTAGATCATCTGCTGCCGAATCCCCGCCATCAGGTTGTCGGCGTACTCGCCACGCTGCCGGCAGCGGGATATGCGTCGCGGCTCTTGGCGAAATGGCGCACTCGCATGGGTTTCAGCACGAACAGCGCCATGAGCCCTGCAATGATGTTGCAGGTCATGGCGACGGCGAACACCGTGGACCAGCCGTGGGATTTCGCGATGATGGCTGCGACCGGAACGAGCAGTGCCCCGGCGCCCTTGGCCGTGTACAGCATGCCGGCGTTCGACGCCGCAAACTTGGCGCCGAAGGTGTCGCCCTGGGTGGCGGGGAATAAGCTGAAGATTTCGCCGTAAACGCCGAAGTACAGCGCGGTGACGAGCACGAACACCACCGGAGTCGAACCGGACTGGCTGAGCGTGTACAGCGCCGCGGCGCCGGCGAAGAATGCGATGGCCATGGTGTATTCGCGGCCGATCTGATCGGACAGCCAGCCGAAGAACGGCCGCCCCACGCCGTCGAAGATTCGATTCAGCGAAATCGCGAAGATCAGCGCCGGCATCGTCAGACCGAACAGCTCGACCGGAATCTTGTCGATCTTCAAGTCTTTCGCAATCGGCGCCATGGAAGCCGCCATGGTCAGGCCGCCGGCGGCGATCAGCACGAACATGATGTAGAGCACGTAGAAGACGGGGCTCTTCAGGACTTCCATGGGCGTGTAACCGTGCGCCGTTTGGTTCGCTTTCACCTTCGCCCCGATGAGCTGCGGCGGCGGCGTCAGCAGCAGGAAGGACATCACGAACACGATGGCCCCCTGCAGCAGGCCGAACACCAGAAAGGCGTGCTCGTAACCCGATGCGCCGATCATGGTTTTGATCGGTCCGACCGTGAGCGCAGCGCCCGCACCAAATCCCGCGGCGGTGATGCCTGCGGCAAGACCGCGTCGGCCGGGAAACCATTTCAGCGCATTACCGACGCAAGTCCCGTACACGCAGCCGGTGCCGATGCCGCCGAGCGCGGCCGCGAAATACAGGATCGGCAGAGAACTGGCGACGGAGTTCATCACCCACGCGGCGGCGACCAGGACCGCGCCCACGATGACCACCCAGCGCGGACCGAAGCGATCGACCATGTAGCCTTCAATCGGGATGAGCCAGGTTTCGATCAAGACGAACAGGGTGAAGGCCAGCTGAATGGCCGCGCGCCCCCAGTGATATTTAGCGTCGATGGGATCAACGAAGAGCGTCCACCCGTATTGCAGGTTCGCCACGCAAGCCATGCAGATGACTCCGATGACGAGCTGCACCCATGGATTCGCCCACGGCGATTTTGATTCTTGGGAATTCAGATTCGCATTCATATAGTTCTCCTTATTCACCCTGGACGATGCGGAAAATCACGTTAGGTTCATGCGGAAAATGTCGGTGGAGGGTCAACAACGGCAAGGAACAGAGTGGCGACAGGTCGCCGTTCCCATGCACTGGCTATCGAAGATGCGGACGCGCCGAGACTGACTCACCCGTAAGCCCCCTATGCAGTTCGAACAACAAAGTTACGAACCGATACCAGCCCATGCATTATTTTCGTGGTATACCATATATGAATGAGTTTTGGACTGTCAAGCAACATCCCGGAACCCGTTCAAATATACTCCGCAGCCGCTGGCGCGGCGGCGCGAGCGCCCCAGCGCGCTCCGCATCTCCCCGTATGGGGTGTTTCTCCAATAGGAAAAACCCCTACGCCAGGTAGTATATCTCCAGGACGGCCGCAACAGGGCAATGCGCCTCGCGCAATGAATAATTCAAATCGACCAACGCGTCGAGGAAGCCAATGAATACCATAGCCACGCTGGTACAGCGTACCTCTGCAGCTCCGCTGGCGCTTGCGCCGCTCAACGCCACGAGTCTGCGCGATCAGGCCTATACACTTCTGAAGAACGCGATCGCGGACACCGACATCTACGATCCGAATCAGGAACTGCGGCTCGACGAACGGCAGCTCACCACGGCGCTCGGCGTCAGCCGCACGCCGATTCGTGAAGCACTGTCGCTGCTCGAGCAGCAAGGATTCATTCGCACGATACCCCGCCGCGGCATCTACATCGTGCGCAAGTCGAAGCGCGAAGTCATCGAGATGATCCAGATGTGGGCCGCGCTCGAGTCGATGGCCGCGCGGCTCGCCACCTTGCACGCTACCGATGCGGCGATCGCCAAGCTGCGGCATCTGTTCGACGAATTTCAGAGCTCGCCGCCGTCCGAACACCTGGACGAATATTCCGACGCCAACATCGCTTTTCACACCGCGGTAATCGCGCTCGGCGGCAGCCAGACCATCGTGGACGCGACCCGCAATCTTCTGATCCACGTGCGTGCCATCCGCCGCGCCACGATCTCGCAGAGCGACCGCGCCGCGCGTTCGATCATCGATCACCTGAAGATCATCGAAGCCTTGGAGCGGCGCGAAACGGAGTTGGCCGAACGGCTCGCCCGCCAGCACACGCTCGACCTCGCAACGCACGTCGATCGCTTCTGCGATTTTCTGGGGTAAAGGAGCCTCGAGCCGGCTCCTAGCCTAGGGATGCCGGAGCGCGCAGCCCCCACTCGCCCAGGGTGGGCGCCGTTCCTGCACCGCTGCGCAGATACCGCGTGCCGGGCTCGCCCGGGATCTCGCCGCGCAGCGCTCCCGGCGCGACGGCCATGATGCCGCTGCGAGTGTCGGGATCCGCGGCCGCGGATGCAAGCGCCATTGCATCCACCCACACCGGGGTACCGGATTCGATGTGAAGATAGATCCGCCCGGTTGCCTGCTCGGCGAAATTCACCCTGTGAAAGCCGCCGACACAGCGCCGCAGGAATCCCGTGTTGTGCTCGGCGGCCAGCAGCCCTCGATCGGGGTAGAGAGATTCCGGGCGAACCGCATCGACATTGACGCGGCCATAGCGCTCGATATCCAGCGTCCCTTTGACGCTGAGAATATTGAACGTCTCGTTGTCGCCGAAGGCGACCGTGCGCGGACGCTCGCCGAGAGGCACCGTGTTGTCCAAGAACTCGAATTGAATGCGCTTGTCGCTGCGGCGGACCCACGTGAAAAACACGTCGGGAATCCCGACGTACGCTTCCACGGCGTGCGCCAGCGTATCGTCAACGGCCTTGTAGCGGCCGAATTCGAGCCCGCGCATCCACGCCCGTTCGACCAGCGATTCCGGCGGCGTGATCACGAAAAACAAGTAAACGGTCTGGCCGAAGCGCGTCAGCAAATTGCTGCCCGCCTCGTCGGAGTCGGGCGCGAAGCTGTCGAAGCGAAACCGGTCGATCAAGAGATGAGTCATGTCCCCGCGCCGGTGCTTGCGCGCCATGTAGCGATCGAGCTTTTGGTCGACGATCTGCAGTTCTTCGGCCGTGAATGCGCCGGCATATTTGTAGGCAGCGCCGAGCGCACCGTAGTCGAGCAGCTGCTTGCGCCAGATGTCCGGACTGATCAGCGCGAAATCGCTCCATTGCACCCCGATATCGCCCGCCAGTGTCTTCTGCAGCGGCCGCAGCGTGCTCTTGCCGGAAGCGGATGGGCCCTTGGTATTGATGACGACGGGGCGCTCCTGAGGCGGCAGCAGGCGGTAGCCCTCGCTACGGGCCGCCTGCAGCAGCAGAGGCTCGATCGTTCGGCCGATCGCATCGCTGCCGCAATCGTTGCAGGCCATATCGGTCGCCACCGATACGATGATCTCCCGCGTGCCCCAGGCGTGACCCTGGGTGGCAAACAGCGCCGACATCACTCGCGCCAGCGTGCGGTAGGCGATTTTCTGCTGCGGATCTTCGAGGGCGCCCGCGAGCCGCTCGCATTCCGCGATGTGCTGCGGGCCCCAGCTGCGGCCCGGCTTCCCGGGAGGCGCAGCCGCGCGGCGGCGAGGCGCGAGGCGCGCGAACAGCCGCGATGCCGCGTGCCGCTTTGCGGGCGTCGCGGCCGCCGCCTCCTCGGGCATCAGCCGCACCATGGCTTCATCGATGGCATGGCGCACCTCGAGGCGGGTGCGGTCGAATGCCGCTGTGATGGCAGCCATCTCCGGAACGAGATAACGCTCCTGCAGGCGGCTCGCGATCTCGCGGAAGTTGATGCCCAGGTCTCCGATTCGCGAGCCGTCGGGCACCGCGAAGTCCGCAGTAACGCGGATCAGGAGTTCGTGCAGGACAAGTCTCTCGGGCCGAAATGCAACCAGCTCGCTCGGCGAGAAGCCGGTGAGACCCTGCATCTCGCTGACGGTGGCGACGCTGGTGAAAACGTTGTCGGGGCGGAAGATCGTCGACAGATGCCGCAATTCCCGCGGGACTTGCGAGCGGATCCCGGGATTCCATGGCCCGTACGCCGGCTCATCGGCGGCACTCACGTGCCGAACCCGCCCTGGCTTCGCATGCCCTTCATTTGAGTCCCTCGATTCGCGCCTCAGCGTAGGCCCACGGAGCGGATCATACCCAGCCGGCGCATTCCGCGTCGCAGCGTGATAGTTGCGACGCAATTCGCTCTCTTCGGCGCCGGCGTGTGACGCATTCGCCACCCATGCATATGTTCAAATCATCGACAATACGCCATTGAATTACGTTCGAGGCGGACGCGCTCAACCAGAAAACGGCGGCGGGGAATTGCAGCCAATGAATTCGCAACTTATCGGTCGAACGCCCGCCGGGTCGGTGCCAAGCGCTTCCACCTCCCCGGCCGACGGCGTCGTGGATCCCGTGTTGCACGGCCTGGCACGGCTCGCGGCCGTCGCCACCGGCTCCCCTTTGGCATCCTTAGGCGTCGCGGGCGTTGGCGAAGTCTGGTGCACCACGGCCGCTGCGCTGCCGGCTGCCGCCGCGCCGCGGCTCGATCCCTTTGCACTCCATGCCTCTCGTGCGGCGGAGCTGTTCGAAGTCGCCGACGCCACCCTCGATGAGCGCTTCCGGGAATCCGAACTCGTGACCGGGCCGCTGGCCGTCCGCTCCTACGCCGGAGTCGCACTGCGCACGGCGCGAGGCGACGCAATGGGCGCCCTCGCCGTATACGGAACGCAAGCCCGCGCCCTTGCACCCGAGCAGCGTGCCTCCCTGCTGCTGCTCGCCGAGCAAGCCGCGGCTCGCGCCGAAATGCAGACGCGGCTGACGGAGCTTGCGCTGCTCTCCGATGCCCCGCGCGCCGCGACCGCGGGCTTGCTCGAAAGCGCACCGGTCGCGATTTATCACACCGACGCAGGCGGCAACGTCATTTATTGCAACCCCGAATATCGCCGCATGTTCGCACTGCTGCCGGGGCACGGGCCCGATGCGTGGGCCGAGCGCGTGCATGGCGCGGACCGCGCGCGCATCCAAGATGCCTGGGCGGATTTCTGCCGGCAACCGCGTCCGACCCGGTTCGACAGCTACCGCACCCTGGCCGACGACGGCAGCGTGCGTCATCTCGCCGAGCAAGTGGTCGCCGGCGACGGCGTCGCCGGCTGGATCGGCACCATCACCGATGTCACCGACCTGGTCACCACCCGCGACCATTTGCGCAAAGCGGAAACCATGTTCCACAATACCTTCGACCAAGCGCCGATCGGCATTGCGCACGCCGACCGCCGCGGCCGACTACTGCGCTGCAATCCGTCGTTCTGGACGATGCTGGGCTACGACCCGGCCGACCTCGCGGATAAGACCATTGCCGATGTCACGCACGGCGACGATGTTGAGCGCGTGTCGACGGAGCTCAAGCGCCTGTGGAACGGCGAGACCCCCTACGTGGACCTCGAGAAGCGCTACCTGCGCAAGGACGGCAGCTTCCTGTGGGTGCGCATGACCACCGCGCTGGTGCGCGAGGGCGATGCCAAGCCCGACTATTCGGTCGAGTTCCTGCGCGACATCAGCGCCCGCAAGGAGTCCGCCGAAGAACTCGAACGCGTGCACAAGCAGCTCATGATCGCCTCGCGCCAGGCAGGCATGGCCGAGGTGGCGACCAACGTGCTGCACAACGTCGGCAATATCTTGAACAGCGTCAATATCTCGGCAAGCCTCGTGACCGAGCGCGTCAAGCAGTCCAAAGCCCCGGGCGTGTCCCGTCTCGCCGCCCTGCTGCAGGCCCAAGGTTCCGCGGTGGGCGACTTCCTCGTCAACGACGAGCGCGGCAAGCACATTCCGGAATACCTGACTTCGCTCGGCGAGCAGCTGCTGAGCGATCAGAGAATGGAGCTCGAAGAACTCGCATCGCTGCGCGATAACCTCGAACACATCAAGGACACCGTGGCGATGCAGCAGAGCTACGCCAAGCTCTGCGGCGTCACCGAAACCGTCGCGGTGGCCGACCTCGTGGAGGACAGCCTGCGCTTGAACGCCGGCGCCTTCGTGCGCCACGGCGTCACGCTGCGCCGTGAATTCAGCGAGGTGCCGCCGATCACCGTCGACAAACACAAGGTCTTGCAGATTCTGGTGAATCTCGTGCGCAACGCCAAGTACGCGTGCGACGAATCCGGCAGATCCGACAAACTCATCACCCTGCGCATCGAAGCGGCGCCCGCCGGCGTGCGCATATGCGTCATCGACAACGGCGTCGGCATCCCGGCGGAAAACATGTCCCGCCTGTTCACGCACGGATTCACAACGCGCGTGGACGGACACGGCTTCGGCTTGCACAGCGGGGCCCTGGCCGCGCAGGAGCTCGGCGGCGCGCTGCGCGTGATGAGCGATGGGCCCGGCCGCGGCGCCATGTTCATTCTCGAACTTCCCTGTACCCGCGCGGAGGCCGGCCATGTCTAGCACCGGTCCGCTCGGCAACAGGCGCATTCTGATCATCGACGACAATGCGTCCATTCATGCGGATTTTCGCAAGGTCTTGGGCGCCCAGGCCGAGCACTCGGCGCAGGCCGCGCTCGATGTGCTGGAGGCAAATCTGTTCGGCGGCGATGCAGCCGCGGCGGCGCGGCCGAATTTCGAGATCGACTCGGCGCATCAGGGCAAGGAAGGCGTCGAGATGGTGCAGCAAGCGCTCGCCGAGGGCCGTCCGTACGCGATGGCGTTCGTCGACATGCGCATGCCGCCGGGGTGGGACGGGCTGAAAACCATCGAACGCCTGTGGGCGACGGATCCCGACGTGCAGGTGGTCATCTGTTCGGCCCATACCGATTACGACTGGACCGAGGTGGTTCAGCGGCTCGGCCACTCCGACAAGCTGCTGGTATTGCGCAAACCCGCCGAACCGATCGAGGTTCTGCAATGCGCCACGGCGCTATCGCGCAAATGGGAAAACGACAAGCTGGTGCGCGGGCATGTGCTGCGCCTCGAAGAGGTGATCACGACGCGCACTCGGGGCCTCGAGGCGGCGAATCAACAATTGCGGCATCTGGCCACCCACGATGCATTGACGGGCCTGCCGAATCGCGTCTTGCTGGACGATCGACTGCAGCAGGCCATCGCACATGCGGACCGCGACGTGCGCTCGTTTGCGCTGCTGGTTTGCGATTTGGACCGCTTCAAGCTCATCAACGATTCCCTGGGACACCGCGCCGGCGATGAACTTCTGCAAGAAGTCGCGCGCCGGCTGACGGCCGTGGTACGCCCCTCCGACACGGTGGCCCGCTTCGGCGGCGACGAGTTCGTTCTCATCGGCACGTCCATCGGCGACGAGGACGATGCGGCCGCGCTCGCGGCGCGCGTCATGGATGTACTGCAGGCTCCCGTGCGAATCGCCGCCATCGACATTCATACCTCGCCCAGCATCGGCATCGCCATGTATCCGGACGACGGCATAACCATGCAGGCGCTGCTCGCGCACGCCGATGCAGCCATGTATTCGGCCAAACAGCAGGGCCGCGGCAACTTTCGCCGCTATGCGCCCGGCATGGACGCAAACACCGAGGAGCGCGTACAGCTCGAAAGCGAACTGCACAATGCCGTGGCGCTGAATCAGCTGCAGCTCCACTACCAGCCGAAGGTCGACACCCAAACCGGCGAAGTGCGCAGCGCCGAGGCGCTGGTGCGGTGGATGCACCCCGTGCGCGGCATCATTTCACCCGCCGAATTCATTCCGCTTGCGGAAGAGTGCGGCCTGATCGGCACGATCGGCAGCTGGGTGATCCGGGAAGCGTGCCGGCAGACGCGAATGTGGCAGCTCGACGGGGTGCCGACTCTGCGGGTGTCGGTGAATCTCTCGGCATCGCAGTTCCGCGACAGCGGGCTGGTCGACACGATTCGCAGGGCGCTCGATGACGCCGGCCTACAGGCGCGCTACCTCGAGGTCGAGCTCACGGAAAGCGCCGTCATGAGCGATCCCGAGAAATCCATCGCGGTTCTCGAGCACCTGAGCGCCATGGGAGTGCTCGTCTCGGTGGACGATTTCGGCACCGGCTATTCGAGCATGAGCTATCTGCGCCGCTTCCCGATCGACAAGCTCAAGATCGACCGTGTGTTCATCCACGAGATTGTCAGCCGTCCGGAGGACGCATCCATCGTACGGGCCATCGTTTCGCTGGCGCACAGCCTGCGCCTGAAGGTGGTCGCGGAGGGGGTGGAGACGCCGGCGCAGCTCGATTTTCTGAGGACGGCGGGCTGCGATGAATACCAGGGCTACCATTTCAGCCGTCCGTTGCCGGCGGCGGAGTTCGAGCGCCTGATCCGCGAGTCGCACGCCAACGACACCCTCACCGAGGAGGACGCCGTCCGCACCCACAGCAAGTTGTCGGCGTACGTGCGCAGGCGCAGCTAGGCAGGCGCAGCCGGGGACGCTGCGCGGGCCACGCTCCGGCTCCTACAACTTGGTGCTGTCCGGGTACATCCGCAGACCCGGCACCTCGCCGCGCTTGAGCTTCTGCTGCACATCCACCCAATACGCCACGCTCATGAGATCCGAATTCTCCTCGCGGAAGCAGCGGCGCGCGTAAGAACTTTTGAGCTGCATGCCATGCTCGAGCTCTTCCGGCAGGAAGATCACTCCATCCTCGAAGAACCAGTCGGGCACCGCCTCCTCGCCGGGCTCACGGTCCGTATTGGTGCGGATCTTCACGTCGGTCAGTTTCTCGACGGCATCGTAATCGAAGAGAAACACGCGGCCATACCTGCCGACTCCGTAATTCCTGGAATCCAGGTCCTTGTTGAATATATTGGTGGCGGCATTGTTGCGGATGCAGTGCCCAAGGCTGACCATCACCGCGCGGGTCGCCGTTTCGTCGGCGGTCTGCAAATAGACCGGCAGCGGCACGATCTTCAGCTGCACGATGAGCAGGCGCAGGTAAACGCCGTCCCGCTCGACCTGCACGCTTTCGGCGGCCTCCCTGCAGATCTCATCCAACAGCGCCGGCTCGAACATGTCTCGATCGAGCTTCAGGTTGAAGTACATGACGTTGTCCAACATGCTGCCGGCGCGGTTGATCTCGTGCACCACGCGGTACTTGTCGGAGACCGCCGCCACTCCCGGAAAGGCGCCCCACTTATAGGAACTGGTGGGCCGGTCACGGATGACTTTCAAATGGTATGCGCAGGCGTCGAACGTGAATCCGAGCGCGACGGTGCCCGGCACTCCGGGCGAGCGCCGGAGTTTGTGCCCGCAGCGCACCTGCTCGTTGATCTCGTTCAAGATCGCGACCTTGCCGACATGGTTGTAGCCGATGGTCGAGTAGTGATGCCCGAAGGGGCGGCGCGGCATGAGGCTGAAGAGGAACACGCAGGTTTGGTAATAAAGCCGCGTCGTCACGTGAAAATTCGCCAGCGCCGAACTGAACAGGTCGTGGATATCCGAGACGCGATGCAGAACGGCATCGGCATAGATGCCTTGCGCGCTGTTCAGCAGCGCCACGACGAAGGGCACGATGCCCTCGTCCGCCAGCACCCAGCGGCCCACGATGAATGCGCTGCGATCCCGGAAAAAACCGGCGTCGATGACGTCGAGGCTGAGTACCCGGGCGGCATTGGGCGTGCCATACAGCACCTGCTCGACTCTCTCCAGGATTTTTTGTGCGTCCCCCTGCAGGTCGCGAAACGGCACCGAGAAATTCGGCGTTTGCAGGGCGGTGCATATGAGCTCGGCGTCGATGCGGCCGCGAATTCTGAGCCGCCGGTGCACCGAGGCCATCGAGTACGCGCGCAGTTTGCTCGGCGGCGGGAAGGAGTAGGCGACCGGCCGCCACAGTCCACGGCTGATGTTGCGCCGTATCGAATGCGCGAAGCTGAAGGCAATGTCGGCATCGTAGCGATCCACGATCATGGCCGTGAATACGCGGTCCAATGCGTCCCATACCGTGATATCGGCGGCCAGAGCGGGGAATGCCGCAAGGATCCTCGGCCCGTGCTCGGCGATGTACAGGCTGTACAGCCCCAAGCGCTCCTGGCTGATTCGGATCGAGTCGTGCGGATCCATCTCCTCGAAGGCCCGCTGCGCAAGATGCGGATACTCGCAGAGCCGGCGGTAGAAATCGTCGTAGACGGTGAGAATCAGCTGCGCGGCGACGTCGATCCGAGCGACGGCGTCCGTGCACAGCGCCAGGCGGGCGTACGCTTCCTCCACCGGAGATTCGCTCTCGATCAGCAGACAGACTCCTTCAACCGCTGTTGCGCAGCGCCGTCGCAATGGCATTGATCGACAGCTGAATCCCTTCGCGGACCTGCGGAGCGCGTTCGCCGGCGCGATGGCGCTTGATCAGCTCCACCTGCAGCAGATTTAAGGGCTCGATGTAGGGCAGCCGCAGGCGGATCGAATCCTCCAAGACCGGATGCTTCTCGAGCAGACGGCTCTGTCCGGTGATGGTCAACAGGCTTTCCAGCGCCCTCGTCCATGCGTCGCGGATGCGGCCGAAGAGCGCAGCGCCGAGCGTGCGATCCTCGACCAGCGTGGCATAGCGGGCCGCCAGCCCCATGTCCGATTTGGACAGCACCATTTCCAGGTTGTCGACGGTGGCGCGGAAAAATGGCCATGCTTCGAGCATTTCGCGCAGCAACATCGTGTCCGCCGAGCGCAGGGCCTCGGCTACTCCGTACCAGCCGGGCAGCATCACGCGGGCCTGGGCCCAGCTGAACACCCAGGGGATTGCGCGCAGATCCTCGATGCGCTGCGAGTTCGAGCGCGACGCCGGCCGCGAACCGATCTTGAGCTCGGAAATCTCCACCAACGGAGTCATCTGCCGGAAGAAGGCCGAAAATCCTTCGGTCTCATAAACCAGGGAGCGGTAAGCGCGGAATGCCTGCTGGGAAAGGCCGTCCATGGCGGCCGCGAATCGCAGGCTGCTGTCCTTCGACAAGGAGGCGTTTTCCAGCGATGCCAGCAATGTGGCCGCGGTGATCGATTCCAGATTCGCCGCCGCGCCGTCGCGCGTGCCGTACTTGGCCGCGATGATTTCGCCTTGCTCGGTAATGCGGATGCGGCCGCACACGGTGCCGTGCGGCTGCGCGCGAATGGCCGCGAACGACGAGCCGCCGCCGCGGCCGACCGCGCCGCCGCGGCCGTGAAATATCTGCATGGCCGTGCCGGATTTCTCGAATACCGCCGCGAGCGAGCGGGTGGCTTGGTGCAGGCTCCAAACCGAGGTCAGATAGCCGCCATCCTTGTTGGAGTCGGAATACCCCACCATCACTTCCTGAAAGCCGAGCGACGAGGTCATGGCCGCGACTTCCGGCAACTCGAACCAAGCGGTCATCACGGCGGACGATTGCTTCAGATCGCCGATGGTTTCGAACAACGGCACGGCCATGATATCGGCCCGCCGCTCGCCGCGTGCGCGATACAATCCGGCCTCCTTGAGAAGGATGTAGACCTCGAGCAAATCCGACACGCTCTCGCATTTGGACACGATGTATGTGGTGATGCAGGCGCGGCCATAGCGCCGGTGCGCTTCGGCCGCGGCGCGCACGATGTCGAGCTCGGACAGGGTTTCCGCCGAGTAGCTCGCAAAGGGACTCGCCAACAACCGCTCGCCGGCGAGTTCTTGGCGCAGCAGCAGCACACGGTCACTCTCGCTGAGCGCCTGGTAATCTGCCGACACGCCCGCGACCTTGAACAATTCCGCAACCACCCGCGCGTGCACGTCCGCGTTTTGCCGCAAGTCCAAGGTCGCCAGATGGAAGCCGAAGGTCTCCACGGCCCGGCACAATCGAGCCAGGGCGCCCGCGGCGTTCAACCCCATCTGATTCTGCGACCGCAAGGAGTGTTCGAGCACCTTGAGGTCGGCGCTCAGACTATCGGCATCCGGATACGGCTCGGCGCCCACCGACGCCGGCCGCGGCGGCACGCGTCCGGTAAACTTCTGAAAGGTCGCGGCAAGCCGCGCATAGATTCCAGTGATGGCACGCCGGTAGGGTTCGTCGGCCCGGGCGGCATTGGAGTCGCCGCCGCGCTGCGCCAGCTGTGCCAACTCGGTCGACACGGCCGCGAGTTCGCTCGACAGCGACAATTCGGCCCCCAAGGCATTGAGTTGTTCGAGGTACTCGGCGAGCAGCGCCTGCGCCGCGCGGCCCAGCGCCAAACGCAACGAATCCGCGGTGACATGCGGATTTCCGTCGCGGTCGCCGCCGATCCAGCTGCCGAGACGCAGGAAACTTGCCGGCCGCCCGCCCAGCAAGCGTTCCCACCGAGCGTAGAGCGCCGGCACCGTGGGCAGAAAGATGTCGCGCAAGTAGGTCAGGGCGGTGTCGACCTCATCCGACACGTACAGCCGCTCACGCCGCAGTGCCCGCGTCTGCCATAGCAGGGCGATTTGCGCCGCGATCCCTTCCTCGATCAACTCTCCATCAGCCGTTTCGGCGCGCCCCAGGTCGCGCTGGTGCATCAAGGCGGCGATGCGATTGCGGTGATCCAGCATGCTCTTGCGCATGACCTCGGTGGGATGGGCCGTCAGTACCGGGACGATCAATGCCCGGTCGAGCAACGCGGCCGCTTCATTCACCGGGACGCCTTGTGCGCTCAAGAATTGCAGCGCGGAGGCCAGCGTGCTGCCCTCTTCCGCTGCCGAACCTTGCCGGTCTTCGGCCAGATTGGCCAGCATGGAAAACAGCATGAAGCTGCGCACGAAGGCAACGGTCTCGTCGAGCGAAAGAGCGTCCAAGCCCGCGGCGAGGCCGCGCGGGTTGGCGATGCCGCGATAGCGGTCAACGGAGGCGGCGCGGATGGCTTCGATGCGTTGAAACAGAACCTGGCCGCCGTAGCTGCGGATTACGTCTCCGAGCAACTTGCCGAGGAAGCGGACATCGGCGTTCTGGGCGATGGACGGGGGTTGCGTCATGACAAGCCGCATCTTAGCCCGGCTGCCGCGTCGGCGTTATCCTACACCGTGCGCGGGTCGTCACTGATGAAGCCGGGAACCGGTGCCCTATATAGTGAAGACACCTTATAAATATGTGCACCCCACCATGGCGGCAGCACCCTTTCGACCGGAGCTGATCATGCGACTGAGATCTTGGAATCTATCCATCCTTCCGACGTTGATTTTGCTGCTGCTGCCCGCGCTGTCGACGGCACAGGTGTCCGTTTCGGTCAACATCGCTCCGCCCGAGCTACCGGTGTACGACCAACCGCCGATCCCCGACGACGGTTACATCTGGACGCCCGGCTACTGGGCGTGGGGCGACGACATCCAGGATTACTACTGGGTACCCGGAACCTGGGTGCCGGCCCCGGAGCCGGAGTACCTGTGGACCCCAGGCTACTGGGGGGCGGATGGTGTCGCCTTTTTCTGGCACCCCGGCTATTGGGGTCCGCACGTCGGTTTCTACGGCGGCGTCAATTACGGCTACGGATATGGTGGCCAGGGTTATGAGGGCGGCTACTGGCAAGGCGGCCGCATGTACTACAACCGCTCCGTGAACAATGTCAGCAACACGAACATTACCAATGTTTACAACAAGACCGTGATCAATAACGTGTCGGTCACCCGGGTGAGTTATAACGGCGGCAACGGCGGCGTTCGCGCCCAGCCCACCTCGAGCGAACTGGCCGCGGAGCACGAGCGCCATATTTCGGCGACGCCGGTGCAAACCCAGCACATACAAGCCGCGCGCAGCAATCCGACGCTGCGCGCCGCCGCGAACCATGGCTCCCCGCCGATTGCGGCGACAGCGCGTCCGGGCGCTTTCTCCGGCGCCGGCGTGGTGAAAGCCACGCGCGGCGGCGCGGTGCACGCTGCTCCCGCGAACGCAGGCAACGCCGGCCGTGGCACGATGAGCGTAGCGCATCCCAATCCCGAGCCGCGTGAAGCGCAGCCTGGGAGCCGTCCGGCTGAGAGTCGTCCAGCTGAGAGTCGCCCGGCACCACGGCCCGAGAGCCGTCCGGCACCGGAGCCGCGCGTGGTCCGTCCGGCGGCCCCGGAGGCGTCGCGGCAGCCCCCGCCCGAGGAGCGCCGGGCACCGCAACAAGAGCGGGCACCTCAGCAGGAGCGGGCACCTCAGCAGGTGCAAGCCCACCCCGCCCCGGCGGCAGCACCCGCGCCGCGACCGCAGCAGCCCCCGCCCCGGGCACAACCGCATCCCCCTGAGCATCCGCCCGAGCATCCCCCGGCGCGCGAAGAGGACCATGAACACCATTAGCCGTGAACACCATCAGCCATGATGCGGCCGCGCAGCGGTTCACCCTCGAGGTGGATGGCAGCGTAGCCGAACTCGACTACACGCTAAAGGGCGACGTGATGACGATCACCCATACACGGGTTCCCCCGGCCATTCGCGGCCGTGGCGTGGCTGCAGAATTGATGGTTGCAGCGCTCGCCGCTGCGCGCGGCGCGGGTTGGTCCGTGAATCCAGCCTGCTCGTACGCGGTGGCGTACATGGCCAAGCAGTCCGAGAGTGGCAGGCAGCACGTCGAAGATCTCTTGGACGAAGCGCTCGACGAGTCATTCCCGGCGAGCGACTCGCCGGCGGTGGGCGGCGCCAGCTAGGAGCTAGCCGGGCAGCATCGGGCGCCCTTCATGCGCCACCAGGAGGTCGTGCATGTCGTTCGCATGCTCCTCTTCGACGGTCAAGATGCCTTCCAGCATGGTGCGCGTCCCGGGGTCGTCGTTGCCGAAGTAGCGGATGAGTTCGCGATAGTGATCCACGGCGATGCGTTCGGCGATCAGATTTTCCTTGATCATTTCCACCAGGTTTTGTGCAGTCCCGTATTCCGAGGCGGCGCGCGTGGCCAAACCAACGGGGTTGAAATCGGGCTTGCCGCCAAGTTGATTGATGCGCTCCGCGACTTCGTTCATGTGACCCTGCTCCTCCTTGGCATGCTGAGCGAATTCCGCCTTGACGCCCTCGCTGGAAATGCCGGTGGCAGCCACCGCATGCATGGTGTAGCGCAGCACGCAAACGATCTCGGTGGCGAGCACCGCCTGCAGAATCTCGATGGTTTTCTTGACATCGCCCTGGTAGGTGAAAGTCACTCCGCCGCTGGAAATATTTTTCCGGGCGCGCTCGCGTAGCGTCTTGACGTCGGTAAGGAAGGGCTGCGAATTGTTGTCCATTGTGTTCTCCTGAACGGCGATGCTCGGCCCGTATTTATACACTGTCACTACACGCCCGGCCGGAGAACCTTAGGTAGCGCGGCGTCAGCGGATGACCAAAGTCAGTGTCGGTGATGGACTGACAACACCTCATCGAGGCCCGCCACCAACGGCCCGAGTTTTGGCGGATTGGCTTCGAATGAGGGCGTAATCCCATGTTCCCGCAGGGCGCGTGAACAAACCGGCCCGATGGAAGCGATGACCAAGCGATTCAGCTGGCCGGGGAGTTCCGCTGCCCGTCCGGAGCGCGCCGCCACCGTGTGCAAGTTATGAATTTGCACTGCGCTCGTGAACACGACGGCGTCGACGCTCGAGCGCGCCAGCGCGTCCAGCAGTGCATCGAGCGGCCGCGTGTCCGCCGGCAACGCCCAGCGGTAGGTGGCGATCTCCTGCACGGCGGCACCGCGCTCGGCCAGCCCTGCGCACAACGCCTGGTTCGCCGCACCATAACGTTGCACCAGCACGCGCGCCCCCTGCAGCGGCAGGTCCGCGAGCGCTGCCAGGACGGTCTCCGTTGTGAACGGCGAGGCTGCCCGTATGTCGATTCGCACCTCTCGAGCATTCAATTCGCCGACGGGCTTCGGTCCGCGGACCACCACCCTGGAATTGCTCAAGTGGCGCTTCAGTTCTTCCGTGAGACCCGCAGCATCGGTGGCTTGAAACAATCCGCGCGTGCCGACTCCGGTTTGAAATATGACGATAGTGAAGGGCTGGCTGCGCCACTGCTCGAGCAGCGCGGCCACGGCCTGGGGATCGACATCGGGCAGCTCCTCGAGCGCCGGTGCCAGCATGGGTGTCCCGCCGCGGCGCGCAATCAGTTCGCCCAGATGCGCCCCGGTGCGGGTCTCGAGAATCGCCACGACTTTGGATTTCATAGCGCCGTATTCAACCATGCGGCCGCCTCGATTGCTGCGCGAATCGCACCCAGGAGCCTGTCTGAGTATTCCGCGTGAGCCGCGTTGGCTCTGCAAGGGAGCGGATGCAAGGCGCGCGGCGCCGGCCGTGGTGGACTCCACGGACAAGCCGCGCAACGCCGCAGACGCCCCTTGCAGAGCCAACCCGAAGGGACCGGACGGATTTGCCTTCACTTATCGTTGTCGCCTCCTTATTGGGTATTGACCCAACCGCGTCGGCTCCGCCTCGATTGAAGGCAAATCCGTCTCGGTCGCGGCCACGTGGAATACTCAGACAGGCTCCTAGCCTAAACTGCACCGATGTCCATGTCCTCGAAATGCTTGCTGGCCCTGGCGCTGGCTCTCCACTGGCAAGGGGTCGGCACCGCCGCGACGCGGCCAGCCGCCGCCGATCCGAGCGTCAACCGCCAGGCCTTCGTGACGGCCATGCAGCGCATCCGTCTGAATCTGCCCGAGCCGCCGGATTCTCCTGCGCTCGAGGCCTATGCAATCCATGACTACCTCGTGGCGGCGAGATTCCGGCGTGATCTCTCCAAGGCACCCGCCGATGCCTTGGACACGGCCATCGACGCTTTTCTGCAAGCGCATGTGGGTCAACCGGTCGCACACGACCTGCGTCACGAATGGCTGGTGAACCTGGCT
Organism: uncultured Gammaproteobacteria bacterium; assembly: GCA_963818075.1. GTDB lineage: Bacteria > Pseudomonadota > Gammaproteobacteria > Steroidobacterales > Steroidobacteraceae > Bog-1198. The sequence goes on from CAWFQX010000006.1 coordinate 446,415, forward strand.
CAGCGGCGCCGCTGGGACCGGTTCCTGGCGCGCTCGGCGGACGTTACCGATCCGCAGCTGGTCTGCGATCGGCTCGAGGGTCGATTACTCACCGGCGACACGGAGGGTCTCCCGGCGGCGGCGCTCGCGCGCTGGAGCCTGCCGCAGAAGCAGCCCGCCGAGTGCAATGATGTATTTGGCTGGCTGCGGCAACAGAACCTGATAACCCCGACGCTCGCGGAAACCAAGGTTCGTGCCGCGCTGGCGTCAGACAATCCGCGCCTGGCGCGCGAGTTCGCGCCCGACGTGCCGGTGTCGCGGGTTGCGCCCCTGCTGCAATGGTCGGACCTCTTGGAGGCACCGAAGGCGGCGCTGACCGTTTTTGCAACTCACCCCGCGTTGACCGTCGAACCCGACGCGCTCTGCGCCGGCTTCGAGAAGCTCGCGCACACCGATTCGGGCGCCGCCATGGAATTGCTGCCGGCGCTGCTTGCGCGTCAGGAATTGACGCCTGCGGCACGGACTCGACTGCAGCGCGCCGCCGCGCTCGGCGCCGCGTACGACCGCGACCCCCGCGCCGCGTCCGCTTTCGACGCCCTGCCGGCGGATGCCGCCGATACCCAAGTCGAGGAATGGGCGGTGCGTGCGGCATTGTGGACGGGTGACTACGGCAGGGCGCTCGCTTGGATCGAACGCATGCCGGCAAGCCTTGCGTCGCAGCCTCGCTGGCGCTATTGGCGCGCGCGCGCCACGGCGGCGACGGCCGGTGCCGACGCGGCGGCGCCGCTGTACGACGAGATTGCCGGGCTGCGAGATTATTATGGCTATCTCGCGGCGGATCGCCTGCACCGCAACTACCAGTTGAATGCGCGGCCTTCGCCGGACGATGCCAAGGTTCAGGGCGCGCTCGCGGCCGAGCCCGGCCTGATCCGCGCCCACGAATTATTCGCCTGCGACATGGCGGATGAAGCCGCCGCCGAATGGACGGTGGTGCTCGGGGGAGCGGAGCCTGCGGTGAAAGTTCAGGCGGCGCACCTTGCCGCGCGCTGGGGTTGGTACGCGCAGTCCATTGCGGCCCTGGCACAGGCCGCCGAATGGGACGACGTGCGGCTGCGCTACCCGCGCCCCTTTCCGGACGCCGTCGCCGCGGCCGGCCGGCTCGCGGATCTACCTGCTGATTGGATACTGGGCGTCATGCGCCAGGAGAGCCTGTATCGCAAGGACGCCGTGTCGCGCGCGGATGCACGCGGCCTCATGCAGATGCTGCCCGGCACCGCGGCCGCGGTGTCGCGCCGCTGGCACCTGCCGGCCCCCCGCAAGGAAGATTTGTTCGACGCGTCGGTCGCGGTACCGCTCGGCGCGGCGTACCTGCGCGAATTGCTGGATCATTTCGCCGGCCAGCTCGGCCCGGCGCTTGCCGCTTACAATGCCGGCCCGACGCCGGTCGCGCGCTGGCTGCCTGCCAAGGCGGCAGATGCCGACGTGTGGATCGAAAATATCCCCTATCCTGAGACGCGCGGCTATGTGCAGCATATCTTCGAGCACATCGTCGCATTCGCCTACGTCAGCGACGCCGAACCGCCGCGCCTCGATGCACTGATGCCGGCCGTCGAGCCGGCGAGCGGCGGCGAGGCCACCAAGGCATCCACGCGCTGAGATTTCAAGAACCGCCGATCAGGCCCGCGGTGACGTTGATCGCAAACCCCAGTATCGAGGCGTTGAACAGAAATGAAATCAACGTATGCGCGATCACCACCTTGCGCACGCCGGCATCCATGGTCGCAACGTCCGCCGTCTGGCAGGCTGCCGCGATGGTGAAGGAGAAGTAGGCGAAGTCCCAGAACACCGGCAGGGGAGTTTCCGGGAAACGCAGCGGACGGTTCTCTTGATTTGCGCTGTAGTACATGTCGGCATACCGGGTCGTGAACATGGTGGGCACGAGGATCCAGGAGTTGACCAGGGTGATGGCCGCCAGTGCGAAGTGCGCGGTGCGCTCCGTGCCGGTCACTTGCCGCATCGTCGCCAGCGGCTCGACGATGGCAACCAGGCTGAACGCCGCGGCGATCGTCACGACGATCAGGATGATGGGCGCCGTTTCGTCCTCTTCGATGTATTTCGTGCAGATCTGCGCGGCGCTCAAGCGCGTCATCCAGAAGAAAATCAGCGTGAGAAACAGCGTGACTCCGCAATTCCAGCACACCAGCGCGCGGCTCAAGGTGGACCAATGAGCCGGCAGCAGGAAAAATACCGCGCAGCCCACGGCCACGGATATCCACAGCCGCGGATGTTCGAACAGGAGTTTCTTCATGGGACCGTTGCGCCATCCGCCGCGCACGCCGCGCTCCGCGCTACTTGGTTTCTTTCGCGACCAGCCATTTCACGAGCTCGACCAGCTGGTCGTTGCCGCCGGCCGATTCGGTATGCAGCCGGTACTTGCCGTTCACGACGATCGTCGGCGTACGGTCGATGCGATACGTCACGAGCAAGGCCTCCGCGGCGCGCACCTTCACGTCCACCGAGAACGATTTGGCGGTCGCTAGGAATTTGTCGACGGGCACTCCGGCCTGCGCCTGGTAGAACTTCGCCGCATCCTCGATGGTCGGGAGCCGGCTCTTGACGCGGCCGCCGGCAGGGTCGATGACCGCCAAATCCCCGCCCTGCCAAACGGCATTGAACATCGCATCATGGGTCTGGTCCGCGACTCCGAGCGCTTGCGCCGTGAGATAGGCCAGCTGAAACATCGGCCAATCTTCGGTCGAATTGAAGGATGCCGGCAGAAAATCGAACACCGCATTCGCCGGCAGACTGGTCTTCAATTTGTGCATGGTGGGCACGAATAAATTGCAGGCCGGGCAGGCGTAGGAAAAGACTTCGGTGACCTCTACCTTGCCGGCGGGCATGGATGTCGCGTGCGGCGGGTCGATCAAGAAATAATTGACGCCCTCGGTCCAGGTCGCGCTGCGCGCCGGGGTGCAGATGCTCGACGCAAGCACGGCCGCCAATGCGGCGCAATTCAATAATTTCATCAAAGCTCCTTTGGTCTAAAGGTGATTCCCAAGCGTCGCGGCGCCCGGCTCATGACGCATTTTCGCCCCAGTTGTTACAGCCTGTCGAGAACAATGCGCGCCGCCGCCCGCGAGCCGCATGCGATACTCAAGTGGTCGTATGCCGGATAATCTGGTTATAGTCTAAGCATCGCCCGCTCCAGCGTGGGCGCGACCGTGGTGAAGTGTGAAGTTGTGTTAAACGAACCCGTACTCTCCGAACCCAACGCGACGCCGCGCGGTCCCATGGCCTTCATGCGCAGGCATTGGGTCGCACTTCTGGTGGCGGTCCTCATCGTGGGGTTGTTGATTGGATTCTTGGCTTATCTCCGCCACAAGCAAGCCCCGGCGGCGGGAGCTGCCGGACGCGGCGGCCAGAACGGGCCGGTATCCGTATCGGTGGCGACGGTCGCGTCCGGCGACATTCAGCTGCGCATTCCGGCGCTCGGCACCGTCACGCCGCTGGCCACGGTGACCGTCAGGACGCAGATCAGCGGCGTCATGCAAAAAATCCTCTTTACGGAGGGTCAAACCGTGCGCCAGGGCGATCCTCTGGCTCAAATCGATCCGCGTCCTTACGAGGCCGCCCTGCAGCAGATGCAGGGAAATTTGAAGCGCGATCAGGCGTTGCTCGCGGACGCGAGGCTGGATCTGAAACGCTATGAAGGCTTGGTGAAAGAGGACTCGATCGCCCAGCAGCAGCTCGATACGCAGCGGGCGCTGGTCGACCAGTACGCCGGCACGATCGAAGCCGACGAGGGTCAGGTGAAAACCGCGAGCGTGAACTTGATCTTCACGCACATCGCGGCGCCGGTCACCGGCCGCGTCGGATTGCGCCAGGTCGATCAGGGAAATTACGTCACGCCGGGCGACGCGAACGGCATCGTGGTGATCAACCAACTGCAGCCGATCACCGTCATCTTCCCCATCCCCGAGGACAACGTGCCGGCGTTGATGCGGCGCCTGCACGAGGGCGGCCCGATGACGGTGGAGGCCTACGACCGCACCAACAGCACGATGCTCGCGCAAGGCAAGCTGCTCACCGTGGACAACCAGATCGATGTCACGACCGGCACGGTCAAGCTGCGCGCGCAATTCGAGAATGGCGACAGCGTGCTGTTTCCGAACCAGTTCGTCAACATCCAGCTGCTGCAGGAACTATTGCATGACCAGATCATCATTCCCAATTCCGCGGTGCGCCGCGGGGCACCCAATGGAGTCGTGAGCACCTTCGTCTACGTCGTCGATTCGGACCGAACGGTCAAGGTGCGTCCGGTGACGCTCGGAGTCGTCGATGGCGAGCGCGTCGCCGTCACCAAGGGGCTCAGCGTCGGAGAGATCGTGGTGACGGAAGGCGGCGACCGCCTGCGCGACGGTGCGCAGGTGGTGCTGCCGACTCCGAAAGGGCCGGCGGCGGCCGCGCCGCCGCCCGGCACTGCGCGGCCCGGAGCGCCGGGCTCGCCCGGCGCGCACCGCCCGCGAACGCGACCCAAACCATCGCAATGAAGCCGATTGGGCATGCGTTCGCGATGACACCCGTGGCTGCGCCTTCAGCTGCGCCCGCATGAACCCATCGCGCATATTCATCTTGCGCCCGGTCGCGACCACGTTGCTGATGGTCGCGATCTTGATCGTCGGCGCCATCGCCTACCTGCAGCTGCCGCTGTCTGCGCTTCCCGAAGTGGCTTACCCGACCATTCAGGTGCAGACGTTCTACCCGGGGGCGAGCCCCGAGGTCATCACTTCGGCCATCACCGCGCCGCTGGAAAAGCAGTTCGGCCAAATGCCGGGCTTGAGCCAGATGTCCTCGACGAGTTCGGCCGGCGCGTCGGTGATCACCTTGGAGTTCACTTTGGCGCTGGCGATCGATGTGGCCGAGCAGCAGGTGCAGGCGGCCATCAGCGGAGCCCAGAACCTGCTGCCGCAGGATCTGCCCGCGCCCCCGATTTACGCCAAGGTCAACCCCGCCGACGCGCCGGTCCTGATCCTGGGTTTGACCTCCAAAGTGATGCCCCTCACGGAAGTGGAGGACATGGCCGACACGCGCGTCGCGCAAAAGATTTCGCAGATCAAGGGGGTTGGCGTCGTCAGCATCAGCGGCGGCCAGCGGCCGGCCGTGCGCGTCGTGGCGAATCCCCGGGCGATGGCGGCCTATGGATTGAACCTCGACGATTTGCGAACGACCATCAGCAATGCCAACCAAAACGGCCCGAAGGGTACGCTCGACGGCCCGAGCGTCGCGTACACCGTCAATACCAACGATCAGATCAGAAATGCGCAAGACTACGGCGAGATCGTGGTCGCGTACAAAAACGGCGCGGCCGTTCGGCTCAAGGATGTAGCCACCTTGGTCTCCGGCGCGGAGAACGCCAAGCTCGGCGGCTGGATGAATTCGGTTCCGGCCCTGATACTCAACGTGCAGCGTCAACCGGGCGCGAACGTCGTCGATGTCGTCAACAGAATCCACGATCTGCTGCCCTCGCTGCAGGCCGCGCTGCCCGCAGGAGTCGATCTCTCCATACTCACCGACCGCACGACGACCATTCGAGCCTCGGTCGCCGACGTCGAGTTCGAGCTGGTGCTCGCGGTCGTGCTGGTGGTGCTGGTGATCTATCTGTTCCTGCGCAATGTTCCGGCCACGATCATTCCCAGCCTGTCCGTGCCGCTGTCGCTCATCGGCACCTTCGCCGTGATGTACCTCGCGAATTTCAGCCTCAATAACCTGTCGTTGATGGCCTTGACGATCGCGACGGGATTCGTCGTCGACGATGCCATCGTGATGATCGAGAATATTTCGCGCTACATCGAGCTCGGCGAGACGCCGCTCGACGCCGCCCTCAAGGGCGCCGGACAGATCGGCTTCACCATCATTTCCCTGACCATTTCGCTCATTGCCGTGCTGATTCCGCTGCTCTTCATGCAGGACGTGGTCGGGCGATTGTTCCGGGAATTTGCGGTGACGCTGGCCGTCACCATTCTCATTTCCGCGGTGGTGTCGCTGACGCTGGTGCCGATGATGTGCGCCAAGCTTCTCAAGCATCGCCCGGCGGGCGAGCACGGCGCGCTCGAATCGGGACGCTGGTTCGACGCCGTCGTCGAGTGGTATGGCCGAAGGTTGACTTGGGTGCTCGACCATCAGCGGCTGACCATGTATGTCGCGACGGCGACGGTGGCCCTGACCGTGATTCTATATGTGCTCATCCCGAAGGGTTTCTTCCCGGACCAGGACACCGGGTTGATTCAAGGCGTGTCGGAGGCGACCGAGTCCGTGTCCTATGCGGCCATGGCCGATCGGCAGCAGGCGCTCGCCGCCGCCATTCTCAAGGATCCCGACGTGGTCAGCCTATCGTCGTACATCGGCATCGACGGCAACAACGTCACGCTGAACAGCGGACGCTTTCTGATCAATTTGAAGCCGCGCGCCGCCCGCAGCTCGAACGTTGCCGACGCCATCCGGCGCCTGCAGGGGGAGACGTCGAACATCGCGGGCATCACCCTGTACATGCAGCCGGTGCAGGATCTCACTCTCGACACCACCGTGAGCCGCACTCAGTATCAATTCACCCTGGAGAGCGCGGACTCCGCGGCATTGTCCACGTGGGCGCCCAAGCTGGTGGCCGCGCTGCGCCAGCAACCCGAGCTCGCGGACGTCGTCAGCAATCAGGAGGACGACGGACTTGCGGCCTACATCACCATCGACCGCGACAGCGCGGCGCGTCTCGGCATCAGCGTGGGAACCGTCGACAACGCACTCTACGATGCCTTCGGGCAAAGAATCGTTTCCACGATTTTCACCCAGGCGAATCAGTATCGCGTCATTCTGGAGGCGGATCCGGCAACCTACCGGTCCGTCGATTCGCTCGCTTCCATTTATGTGCCATCGGCCTCCGGCGGCCAGGTACCGTTGTCGGCGATCGCGAAGGTCGGCGTGGAAACCCGGCCGCTTCTCATCAACCATCTGGCGCAATTCCCCGCCACCACCATCTCGTTCAACTTGAGCCAGGGGACCTCCCTCGGCGCCGGCGTTTCGGCCATCGAAAGCGCCGAGCAAGGCGCCGGGATGCCGAACAGCATCCGCACCACCTTTCAGGGAGCGGCGCTCGCATTCCGCAGCAACCTGACCAACGAGCTGCTGCTGCTGGTGGCCGCCGTGCTCACGATGTACATCGTCCTCGGCGTGCTGTACGAGAGCTTCATCCACCCGATCACGATCCTCTCGACGCTGCCGTCGGCGGGCATCGGCGCGCTGCTCGCTCTGATGCTGGCGGGAGACGATCTGACCATCATTGCGCTGATCGGGATCATCCTGCTCATCGGCATCGTGAAGAAGAACGCGATTCTGATGATCGACTTCGCGGTCGTCGCGGAGCGCGATGAGGGGCTTGCGCCCCGTGAGGCGATCTACCGGGCCTGCCTGCTGCGCTTTCGCCCCATACTCATGACCACCGTCGCCGCGATCTTCGGTGCTCTCCCGCTGATGTTCGGCACCGGCACCGGCTCGGAACTGCGCCACCCGCTCGGCATCAGCATCGTGGGCGGCCTCCTCGTGAGTCAGGTGCTCACCCTGTTCACGACGCCCGTGATCTACCTGGCGTTCGACCGTATCGCCGTGCGCCTGCGCCGCCGGGCTGGCCCAAGCGTCGGCGAAACGCTGGCGGACAGTCCGACGTGAACATCTCCGCCCCCTTCATCCACCGGCCGGTCGCGACCACGCTTTTGACCATCGGCGTCGCGCTGTGCGGAAGCGCGGCGTTCATGCTACTGCCGGTGGCGCCGCTGCCGCGCATCGACGTACCGGCCGTGTTCGTGACCGCGACGCTGCCGGGTGCCAGCCCCGAGGTGATGGCAAGCACCGTGGCGACGCCGCTCGAGCGCCACCTCGGCGCCATCGCCGACGTCGACGACATGACCTCGTCGAGCTCCGTCGGCACGTCGAATATTCAATTGACCTTCGGCGTCGATCGCGACATCGACGGCGCGGCGCGCGACGTGCAGGCGGCCATCGTCGCTGCGCATGCCGATCTGCCCTCCTCCCTGACGCGAAACCCCTCCTATCGCAAGCTCAACAGCGCCTTGTTCCCGGTCATGGCCATCGCCATGACCTCGGACGTGCTCACTCAGGGTCAGATCTATGACGCGGCGGACGCCGTGATCTCGCAGCGTCTCTCGCAGCTTCCCGGCGTCGGCGGAGTCAATGTCAACGGCAGCGCGCTGCCCGCCGTGCGGGTCGAGATCAATCCCCTGTCGCTGTCCAAGTACGGCATCGGCCTGCAGGATGTGCGCGCCGCCATTTCCAATTCCAACGCGAACGCGCCCAAGGGCGCCATCGAGTCCGACCAGCTGCATTATCAGATCTACACCAACGACAATGCGCGCGATGCGGGACCGTACCGCAATCTGATCATCGCCAACCGCAACGGTTCGACCGTGCGGCTCAGCGACGTGGCCACGGTGCTGGACATGCAAGACGGCGCGACCGAAAACATCCGCACCTACGGCCTGTACAACGGCAAGCCCGCCGTATTCGTCCAGGTCTATCAGCAGCCCGGCGCCAACGTCATCGAAATGATCGACGGGGTCAAAGCGGAACTGCCGCTGCTCAAGAATTCGATCGATCCGACGATCGACCTGGTGGTCACCTTCGACCGCTCGATCACGATTCGCGCTTCGCTGCGACAGGTGGAGCAGACGCTGATGCTGGCGGTGGCCTTCGTCATCCTGGTGGTGTACATATTCCTCAACAGCTACCGCGCGGCATTGATTCCCGCCTTGGTCGTGCCGGTGTCGTTGATCGGCACTTTCGGCGCAATGTATCTGCTGGGCTACACGCTCGATAATTTCTCGCTGATGGCGCTCACCGTGGCCACCGGCTTCGTCGTGGACGACGCCATCGTCGTCATGGAAAACACCACGCGGCACATCGAGGCCGGCATGCCGCGCATGAGCGCCGCCCTGCTGGGCGCCAAGGAAGTGGGCTTCACCGTCGTATCCATGAGTCTATCGTTGGTCGCCGTGTTCATTCCCTTCATGTTCGCCAGCGGAATTGTCGGGAAGATATTCCGCGAGTTCACCGTCACTCTGTCCGTATCGATCCTCATCTCTCTGGTGATTTCGCTCACCACCACGCCGATGATGTGCTCATTGCTGCTGGTGCGCGAGGACAAACGCAAGCCCTCCCGCTTCGGCCAGGCGTTCGAGCGCGGCTTCGCGCGGCTGCGGCGAGGCTACGAGAGAACGCTCGACACGGCGCTGCGATGGCCGCGAACCATCATGCTATTGCTGCTCGCCACCTTCGTGCTCAATGTATGTCTTTATATCGTGATTCCCAAAGGGTTTTTTCCGCAGCAGGACACGGGTCAGCTGCAGGGAGGCATCCGCGGCGACGCGCAGAGCTCATTCCAGTTGATGAAGCACAAGCTCAAGGAAGTCGCGGCCATCATCCAGGCGGATCCCGCGGTCAAGACCGTCACAGGCTCGGTGGGTGCCGGCGGCTTCGGCGGCGGCGGCGGCGCGAATGCCAACGTCACCATCGCGCTCCAACCGCTGGCATCAGGACGGGCGTCCGCGGATCAAGTCATCGCGCGATTGAGGCCGAAGCTCGCGCGAGTTTCAGGCGTATCGGCTTTTCTGCAGGCGGTGCAGGACGTGAGGGGCGGCGGCCGTTCGGCCAACTCCCAATATCAATGGACCCTGCTCGGCGATGATTTGACCGAACTGCAGGGCTGGTCGCTCAAGCTGCGGACGGCGATGCAGGACATGCCGGAGATCACCGATGTCGACACCGATTTGCAGCCCGGAGGACTCGAGGCCGACCTGATCGTGGATCGCGACACGGCCTCGCAGCTGGGGCTCACCGAAATCCAGATCGACAACGCGCTCGGAGACGCCTTCGCCCAGGCGCAGGTATCGAACATCTACAATCCGTTCAGCCCACAGCAATATCATGTGGTCATGGAAGTGGCGCCCGAGTTTTGGCAGAACCCGGAAGTGCTCAAGTCGCTGTATGTGAGCACGTCCGGCGGCGCCGTCTCGGGGACTCAGGCGACGCAAGCGGTCGCCGGCACCACGGTGCTCAAATCGGCGGCGGCGGGTGCACCCTCGAGCGCCGCCGCGATTGCCGAGGACACCGCACGCAATCTGGCCGCGAATTCCCTCGCCAATGCGGGCCGCGGCAATACCTCCACCGGATCGGCCGTGAGCGTGGCGCAGGAAACGGTGGTACCGTTTTCGGCTTTCAGTCACTTTGCGACGGGAACGACGCCCGTGAGCGTCAACCACACGGGGACTTCAGTGTCGACGGCCATTGCGTTCAACTTGCCGGAAGGTGAATCGCTGAAGACGGCCCTGGATGCGATAGAACGCAAAATGGCCGAGATCCACGTGCCCGTCACCATCCGCGGCGGAACCTACGGCACCGCCAAGCTCTTTCAACAGAGCGGCAGCAACAATCTACTGATGCTGGTGGCGGCCCTGGCCGCGATCTACGTGGTACTTGGCGTGCTGTATGAGAGCTACAGTCAGCCGGTAACCATCCTCTCGACCCTCTTGTCCGCCGGGGTCGGCGCGCTGCTGGCCTTGATGGCCACCGGCACCGAATTTAGCATCATCGCCTTTCTCGGAATTTTGCTGTTGATCGGCATCGTCAAGAAGAACGCCATCATGATGGTCGATTTTGCGCTCGAGGCCGAACGCGAGCTGGGACTCGATCCGCGCGCAGCGATTTCTTATGCCTGCAGCCTGCGCTTTCGGCCCATCATGATGACGACCTGTGCCGCCATCGCCGGCGCGCTGCCGCTGGCAATTGCCGCCGGCGACGGCACCGAGATGCGCCGGCCCTTAGGGATAGCGATCGTCGGCGGCCTGGTCGTCAGCCAGCTCCTCACGATCTATACGACGCCCGTGGTTTACTTGTACGTACATCGCTACTGGAAGCATCTGAAACAGGGCAAGTACCGCCCGCCGCCGGCGCGCGCCGCCGGGCCCGCATCGGGTGACCGTGGAATCGACCCGCTCGGAGCGAGCGCGTGACTCGCGGCAGCGCCGTCCCGCGGTTGGCGCGCTGGATTTGCGTGAGCCTCGGGCTTGGCCTCGCCGCCTCCTGCGCGGTCGGTCCCAACTATCATCGCCCGAAAGTCGAGGCCGCCGCCGACTACAAAGAGGCGGGTGACTGGAAGCCGAGCGAGCCCAACGATGCGTTGAACCTGGGACCCTGGTGGGAAATTTACCGCGACGATGCGCTGAACCAACTCGAAGTTCGGATTGATATTTCGAATCAAAACGTGAAGGCGGCCGCGGCCGCCTTCGACCAGGCGCGCGCTTTGGTGGCGCAGGCGCGCGCCGGCTTTTGGCCGACCGTGGCCGCGAGCCTATCCCGCGAGCGCAGCGCCTCCGGCACACCGGGCACCATCATCAATGGCGCGGGCGTGCCGGTCAGTACCGGCTCGCGAGCCCATATCACCGATAGTGCCGGACTCTCCGCCAATTGGGACCTGGACATCTGGGGAAAGATTCGCCGCACCACCGAGAGCGACCGTGCTTCGGCCCAGTCGAGTGCGGCCGCGCTTGCCGCGGCGCGCCTTTCCGCCCAGGCCGACCTCGCGACCGACTATTTCGAGTTGCGCGCGCAGGATCAGCTGCAGAAATTGCTCGACGACACGGTGGAGGCGGAGACTCTGTCCCTGAAAATCACGGAGAGCCGCTACCGCTTCGGCGTGGCTGCGCGGGCCGACGTCGTGAGCGCGCAGGCGCAGCTCCTATCGAGCCAGGCGCAGCAAGTCAACGCCAAGATCCAGCGCGGAATTCTCGAGCACGCGATCGCAGTACTGATCGGTCAGCAGCCGGCATCCTTTTCCCTGAGCCCCTCCGCCATGCGAACCGACGTGCCGACGGTGCCCGCCGGCATTCCTTCTACCCTGCTCGAGAGACGTCCGGATATCGCCGAAGCGGAACGCAAGGTGGCCGCCGCCAATGCGCAGATCGGAGTCGCGACGGCGGCCTACTTTCCGGATCTTACCTTGAGCGGGTCGGACGATTATACGGGCAGCTCCATGAGCCACTTGATCCGCGCTTCGAACCGGGTCTGGTCGATCGGACCCTCGCTCGCGGAAACCCTGTTCGACGGAGGCCTGCGGCGCGCCCAAGTGGCGCAGGCCCGCGCCGCCTACGAAGGAACCGTCGATACCTACCGGCAAACAGTTCTCGCCGGTTTTCAGCAGGTCGAGGATGAGCTCGTGACCCTGCGCGTATTGGAACAGCAGGCAGTCATCGAGGAGGCGGCAGTGGCGGCTGCCCGAGAGGCTGAGAAGCTCACGCTCAATCAATACAAGGCGGGTACGGTGCCCTACAGCAGCGTGATCACGGCGCAGACCACCCGTCTCAGCGCCGAACAGACGGCGCTCGCCGTCCTGTCGAGCCGACTGCAGGCCAGCATCGCACTGATCGAAGCCGTGGGCGGGGGATGGAGCGCGTCGCAGTTGCCTCTGCCGTAGCCCCAGCGGAGGGCCGGACCGGCTCGTTCGCCATTTTACAATAACACCCCCGCGCGCGCGTGCAGACGTCAAATTTCTGGAAATCAATCGCGGCAACCGCACGTTTTCAGCGGAATCTGCGGGGTCCGTTACATAAGGGGGTGTCAAGTTAGGCAAGAATTCACCGACTGAAGATGTAGAGCAATCCTTTAATCTTCGGAGCAGGTGTGCCATGAATATGTCCTCAACGGCTGCGCCGGTTCCGTACCGCGCACGCACGCGCTGCGCTATGTTGATGGCGCTGGCGCGGCATCATCGACTCCGTTCACCGCGACTGGCGCGATCTGCTATGACATGCAGCGCATTTTAACAATCTGGATGTTCTCGCTGCTGATGGCCGGCGTTTGTTCATCCGCCGCGGGCGACAACCTGTTCGTCGTCTGCCACGCGGGGGTGGCGCTGGCGGCTGCGGAAGTGCGCGATGTATTTCTGGGCGAAATGCAGTTCTTCAACACCGTGCGATTGGTGCCGGTCGACAATATCGAGGCGGAACCCGATTTCCTCGACAAAGTGCTGCGCATGAGCGCGGGCAGATATGCGACGACCTGGGCCAAGAAGTCGTTTCGCGACGGCATCAACCCGCCGGCGGCGCTGGCGAACGATGCCACAGTTCTGGAATTCATCAAACGCACCTCGGGCGGCTGCGGATATCTGGCGGTCGCACCGCCCGAGAGCGTCACTTTGATCGCGAAATATTGAGCCGCAATGTCATGAAACGCGCCACCGACAAGCTGATCGCACTGCAATTCCTCGCCGTCGTACTGCCGATTGCCGTGGTATTGCTGGTGCAAATGGCCGCCGATGCAAGGCGCGCCGCGCGCCTCGAGCATTCCCGCCCGCTGCGAATATTGGCGAGCGAAGCGCGTGCGAACTACAAGACCTTCACCAACGGTGCGGCGGACGCGGTCGATACGGGCAGCTTGGGCGCGCAGTCCGTCAAGGCCTTGCAAACGGCAGCGGCGCGGCTGACCGAGCTCGCCAATCACGGCGAGGCCGCCGTCGTCGGCGATGCCGAGTCGGTCGTGAACGACCTCGCGGCCACCCTCTCCAAGGGCGCGGCCTTGAGCACGCTGATCGCGCTGCGGCCGCGCATCATTGAAAGCGACACGCTCACCAAGGCAGTCGACGACGAATTCGAGAGGCGGGACGAGTTCGTGGTCAAGGACGCCATCGCCTCCGCGGTGTATCAGAAGCGCGCGGTCACCGGCGCGCTGATCATTACCGCCATCCTGACCGTGCTATTCGTTTTGGCGACGCGGCGGCGCTTGAAGGCGCGCCTGGAAGCCGACATCTCCGCGGAGCGCGAGCGCAGGGCCGCACTGGAGACCATTTCGGTCCGCTTCGGCGTCGCGACCCGCGCTGCCCGCGCCGGCGTCTACGAGCTGACAGGCGATGGTTTGGACCTGTGGTGGAGCGACACCATGCATGAGCTCTACGCTCAACCGCCGCAGTGCTTCCGGCCGACCATGGCCGCGTGGCTCGGGTTGATCCACCCCGATGACCGGCAGGCGGCGCAGACCGCGATCACGAAGGCCATGCGCGAGCATAGCCAGCTGCGCTCCCAGTACCGCATCGTTCGCCCGGATGGGTCGGTGTGCCACATCGCATCCCTCGCGGCCGTTTCGACGGATTCGATCGACTCCAGCCCGCGCCTCGTCGGCATCGATCTCGACATCACGGACCGGGTCGAGGCGGACGAACGCGAACGCCAGCTGCAGCAGCAGCTGCACGACGCTTCCCGGCAGGCCGGCATGGCGGAAATTGCCACCAACGTACTGCACAACGTCGGCAACGTTTTGAACAGCGTCAACATCTCGGCGAGCATCGTCACGGACCGGGTGAGAAAGCCCCGGTCGGCCGGACTCGGCAAGGTCGCGGCGCTGCTGCAGGAGCAGGCCGCCGATATGGTCGCCTTCGTCGCGAACGACGAACGCGCCAAGCATTTGCCGGTCTATCTCGGGCAGCTGGCCGAACATCTCGCGCGCGATCAGGAAGTCACGCTCAAGGAGCTCGATTTATTGCGCAAGAACATCGATCACATCAAGGAGATCGTGTCGATGCAGCAGAGCTACTCCAAGTTGGTCGGGGTACCCGAGAGGCTCGCCGTCGCCAATCTGGTCGATGACGCGCTGCGCATGAATGCCGGCTCTTTCACCCGCCACGGCGTGAATCTGAAATGCGAATTCGAGGACGTGCCGGAGATCGTCGTTGAAAAACACAAGGTATTGCAGATTCTGGTCAATCTACTGCGCAACGCACGCTATGCCTGCGAAGCATCGGGCAAGGCCGACAAGGAGGTGGTGATGCGCATCGCGAAGCAAGCGGCCGGCGTTCAGATCGCCGTCATCGACAATGGGATCGGCATCCAGCCCGATCATATGACCCGAATTTTCAGCCATGGTTTCACCACGAAAAAAGACGGCCACGGCTTCGGACTGCACAGCGGCGCGTTGGCGGCGAGGGATCTCGGCGGCGCGCTGCACGTCCACAGTGCCGGCGCCGGTCAGGGCGCGACGTTCACACTTGATTTACCGTTCAAATCTCCGGAAGCAATTTATGACTAAGCACTCACTGCCGGTCAATCGGCGAATCTTGATCATCGACGACAACCGCGACATCCACAGCGATTTTCGCAAGGTCATCGGCGGCGATACGGACGACACCGTGAGGCTCGCCGCCGCCGAACTCGCCCTGCTCGGGGAGAAGCCGCCGGAGGCCATCAATCTGGGCTTCGAGATAGATTCGGCGTTTCAGGGCCAGGAAGGGGTCGCCCGAGTGCAGCAAGCACTGGATGAGGGCCGACCCTACGCAATGGCCTTCGTCGACATGCGCATGCCGCCCGGCTGGGACGGTCTGGAGACGATCGAGCGCCTGTGGGCCATCGACCCCGACGTACAAATCGTCATATGTTCGGCGCATTCCGACTACGATTGGACGGACGTGGTTGCGCGCCTGAACAACTCCGACAAGCTATTGGTGGTCAAGAAGCCGTTCGAGGCCATCGAGGTCCTGCAGTGCGCGAATGCGCTGACCCGCAAGTGGCAGAACGAGCGCATCGTGCGGCGCGAGGTCGAGACGCTCGAACAGGTCGTCAATGCGCGCACGCAGGGCCTTGAGACCGCCAACAAGCAATTGCGGCATTTGGCCACCCACGATGCCCTCACGGGGCTGCCGAACCGGGTTTTGATGGATGACCGCATCAGCCAATCCATCGTACTCGCCGAACGGCAAGGCCAGACTTTCGCCGTCATTTTGCTGGACCTCGACCGCTTCAAACTGGTGAACGATTCGCTCGGGCACCGCGCCGGCGACGAACTGCTCAAGGTGGTGGCGCAGCGGCTGAGAAGCGTCGTGCGCGACATCGATACGGTTGCACGCCTCGGCGGAGACGAGTTCGTGCTGATCATAACGCCGAGTCCCGATCCCGATGCGCCGCGGCAAATAGCCCGCCGCATCATCGATATCATGCAAGAGCCGGTACGCATTGCGGACGTCGAGGTTCATACCTCGCCGAGCATCGGCATCGCGTTTTTTCCGCAGGACGGCTCGGAGATCGAAACCCTGCTGGCGCACGCCGATGCGGCGATGTACTGCGCGAAGGAGCGCGGCCGCAACAATTTCCAGTGCTTTACGCCGGGCATGAATGCGGCCACGCAAGAAAAGGTCAGGCTGGAAATCGACATGCGCGTCGCCCTGGAGAAAAAGCAGTTCGAGCTGCACTATCAGCCCAAGATCAGCGTCGCGACGGGAATCATGCACGGCGCCGAGGCATTGCTGCGTTGGCACCATCCGGAGCGCGGCTCGATCTCGCCTGCGGAGTTCATACCCATTGCCGAGGAATGCGGTTTGATCGGGAGCATCGGCGCCTGGGTGATGCGCGAAGCCTGCCGGCAGGCGCGCGCCTGGCAGCGCGACGGATTGCCGCCCCTGCGCGTTGCGGTGAATCTGTCGGCTTCGCAGTTCCGTCAAGGCGACATCGTCGAGATCATCCGCGGTGCCTTGCACGATGCCGGCCTCGAGCCGCGTTTCCTCGAAGTCGAACTGACCGAGAGCGTGGTCATGAGCGACCCGGAAGAGTCGGTCGCCATCCTCGAGAAATTGAGCACCATGGGCGTGCTCGTGTCGGTCGACGACTTCGGCACCGGCTATTCCAGCATGAGCTATTTGCGGCGCCTGCCGATCGACAAATTGAAGATCGATCGCGGCTTCATCAGCGAGGTCGTGTCCAGATCCGAAGATGCGTCCATCGTGCGCGCGATCATCTCGCTCGCCCATAGCTTGAAACTCAAGGTGGTGGCCGAAGGCGTCGAATCGCCCGAGCAGCTCGAGTTTCTGAAGCAGCTCGGCTGCGATCAATACCAGGGATTTCACTTCAGTCCCGCGCTGCCGGCGGCGAAGTTCGAGGCGCTGGTCCGGGCCCAGAAAGGCGCCGAGCCGGAGCTTTCCGAGTTCGACCCGGGGCGCACCCACAGCAAGTTGGCCGCGTATAAGCCGAGATGATCGCCGGCGCGACCCGTGGCCTGGCGCTCGCCGCTGCCGCTCTCAGGGCTCGCCGCTGCCGATCTCGGCGCGACGCCCCGCGACGTAGGCGTCGAGCGCTTCCTGAAGCGCCGGATCCAAGGTGGGCTCCTCGTATTCCTTGAGCGCCTGCTGCCAAATATCGGTGGCCCGGCGCGTCGCGTCCTTGCCGCCCCCGAGCTGCCAATTCTCGTAGTTTTGCCAATTGGAGACGAGCGGCCGATAGAAGGCGTGCTCGTACCGCTCCATGGTATGCGGCTCGCCGAAGAAGTGGCCGCCCGTCGCCACCCCCGCGATGGCGTCGAAGCCCAGTTCATTCTCGTTGACGATGATGGGCTTGAGAAACTCGATCATCATCTGCAGCATTTCGACGTCGAGCACCAGCTTCTCGAATGAGGCTGTGAGGCCGCCCTCCTGCCAGCCGGCCGCATGATACACCAGGTTGCCGTGCCCCAGTATCGCGCCCCACAGCGCCATCTCGGTTTCGTACGCGCCCTGCGCATCGGCAGCGTTGGAAGCGCTGGCGTTCGAGGTGCGGTACGGCAGCCGATAGCGGCGCGCTAATTGTCCGCTCGCGATATTGGCCTTGGCGTTTTCCGGCGTGCCGAACGCCGGCGCTCCGGAACGCATGTCCACATTCGAGGTGAAGGCGCCGTACATCACCGGTGTGCCGGGCCGAATCAACTGGGCGAGCACGACCCCGAAGAGCGCCTCGGCATTTTGCTGTGCGAGCGCTGCCGCCAGCGAGACGGGTGCCATGGCGCCCATCAGCGTGAACGGGGTGATGACCACCGCCTGGCCGTGTTCCGCCATCGCCATCAGCCCCTCCGTCATGGCTTCATCGAAACGGCGGGGACTATTCACCGAAATGATGGTGATGACGCCGGGGCTGTCGGCGATTTGCCGCAGCTCGAGGCCGCGCGCGATCGCCATCATCCGGATGCCGTCGAGCGCGCGCCCGGCGCCGATCGCCGTGCAATGAAACACCTGGTCCGAGTACATGAGATTCGCGCGATAGGTGTCCAAATGCCGGGAATTCGCCGGCAGTTCGATGGGCGCGCACACTTGATTGCCGATGAGATGGATGGCGTTGAAATACTGGGCGAGGCGGATGAAATCGCAGTAGTCCCGGTAGTTTCCCGGGCGGCGGCCCCGCTCGCAATCATGGACATTGGGCGGTCCGGCGACCAGGCCGAAGCTGATGTGGTTCCCGCCCAGAACGACGCGCTTGGCGGGGTTGCGCGGCGTCAGCATGAATGACGCGGGGGCGCTCATCAAGGCGTGCTCGACCAGGCCGCGATCCAGGCGCACCGTGCGGGTCGCCCGGTCGACCTCGGCGCCGCCTGCCTCGAGAACGGCAACGGCCCTTTGCGACATCACTTCCATCCCGAGTTCCTCGAGGATTCGCAGCGATGTCAGGTGAATGGCTTCGATCTGATCCGCCGAGAGCAGCTCCATCGGCAAGTACGGATTGGTAACCTCCGTCCATGGGAGTTGGGGAACACGGCTGCCGTCGAGACGTCTGCCGCGGCCCCCCTGACGTCGCCGGTTCGGGTCCATGATCACCTCATTGCGTTTGACTGCATAGTCTGCCCGCAACCGCCTCTGCTCGTGCGCAAATACGACGCCGCCATGCTTGACTGCGACACCGTGCAGATGCGTAACCGGCAGCGTGAAATGCGACAATTTGCGTCAATGACCACTCGGATTGCGTTTCTGCTGGTGCCGCAGTTTTCGATGATGGCGTTTTCCGCCGCCATCGAGCCGCTGCGCTCGGCCAATCGCGTGAGCGAACGTCAGCTGTTCGAATGGCAGCTGGTCTCAGCCGACGGCAAAGAGGTCATGGCCAGCAATGGCATTCGCATCGCGGCGCACCGGTCCCTGGCCGCGCTGACAAAGACCGACATGCTCGTGGTGTGCGCAGGTCTCGAGCCGGCGCAGTTCGGGCGCAGTCATGGGATTCATCATCAGCTGCGGCGTCTTGCCCGTCACGGCTCGGTGGTCGGTGCGATCAGCACGGGCTCGTTCATTCTGGCCGACGCGGGACTGCTGGCCGGGCGCCGCTGCACGGTCCATTGGGAATACGCGGACTCGTTCCGCTCGCAGTATCCGGCGCTCGCGGTGAGCCAGGACCTATACGTCGTGGATCGAGGCGTGTTCACCTGTTCCGGCGGCACGGCGGCACTCGACATGATGCTGCATTTCGTCAGCGAGGCGGCGGGGCCCGGCGTCGCGGCCGCGGTCGCCGAGCAGTTCATCCATCCGCAAATCCGCCGGCAGGAAGACCATCAGCGTCTCGAGGCGCGCGCACGATATGGCATAGACAGTCCGAAATTGGTGGAGATCGTCAGGCTCATGGAAGGCGCGATCGAAAACCCGATCGACATCAGCCAGATTGCGAGCCGCGTCGGAATTTCGGCGCGGCAGGTTGAGCGGCTGTTCCGCGAGCAAATCGGTGCGTCTCCCAAGACCTTCTATATTCAATTGCGGCTCGCCCGCGCGCGCACGCTGCTGCGTCAGACCGTCAAGCCCATCCTGGGCATCGCCCTCGAATGCGGTTTCGGGTCGACATCCCACCTGTCGCATGCCTACCAGCGCGTATTCGGCATGGCGCCCACGGACGAGCGGCGGCGCTCAGGCCGGCTCGTCCAGGGCAATCGGCACGTGCCGGCGCAATAGCGCCGTCTGCACCTGCCACTTTTCCGCTTCAGGGAACTCTTCGAGGTAGTGCACCTCATCCGCTGCATAGGTCGCGATCGGCACTCCGTCACGGTACAGCAACCGATTGCCGGCGAGAGATGCCAGGCGGGCTCCCGGCGTGATGATGCCGACCAAATTCAGCGGATCGGCCGCGGACAGCGACACGAGTTGCTGCGAATTCGGTTTGCGGCGCACGTCGCGAAGCAGACTGACCGCTTCGGGCGTCGCGTATTGCTCGCCCGAGAAACCGGCGACGAAACGGCCGCCGCGGATTTCGCCGCGGGCCTCCAAGCGGCGGCAACACATGAGCATGTCGCGCCACGGCGGCAGCCAGTTCGCTTCGCGTCCCAGGAGTTTCCAGAAGATCACGCCCCAGCGGCGCAGCAATGTGCGCACGATCATTTCGACCGCCTCGTCACCCCGGTGCGGCGCGCCCGCCGCGGGCCGCCGCACCAGCGCCCAGCGTCCCGCATCCGCCATGCCGAACAATGCCAGTCGGCGCTTGCGCCGCACGGTATAGGAGTTGGATTTGGCGCGGCGGCTGCTCGGCATTAGCAGCACACGCAGGCCTGCGAAGCTGTCGGAATTCACCATGCCCAGAGCCACCAGCTCGGCGAGGGCTTCTTCCACCTCGATCGGCAGCATGCCCACCTGCTCCACGATCTCGTCGAAGAATGACGCGCCATGCTCCCGGATGAATTCGGCTACGCCCTCGGCCCTCGATGTCAGGTGAACCGGTCCGGCTTGGCCGGCAAAGACCGCCCACAGCGGCACGTTGCGCCGCGCCAGCAGCGTGATGGGCGTCGAACGGATGGGTGAAACGCCGCGGCCGGGCTCCGCGCCTACGGCAGGCGCAGCCGACTGCGG
The DNA here is from genome assembly GCA_963818075.1 of uncultured Gammaproteobacteria bacterium. Taxonomy (GTDB): domain Bacteria; phylum Pseudomonadota; class Gammaproteobacteria; order Steroidobacterales; family Steroidobacteraceae; genus Bog-1198. The sequence continues at coordinate 467,050 of CAWFQX010000006.1, forward strand.
CGCGGTCGGCGCTGCAAGCCGGGTCCAGGTGAAGCGACCCGCGCGGCAATGCTCGTCCAGCCATTGCGGCTCATAGGTCGGGATGCGCGCCGGGATGATCTCCGATTCCCAGGCGCCGGCCGGCGCTTCGTAGCCTTCGAGCAGACTGAGCACCGCCGCCAGCGCATCGGGACCCTGCATGCGCGATTCCGGCAATACTCGCTGCCACTCGCAAAGAAACCGCACGAAATCCCGGGCCTGCACCGGCTCGATCTCGGCGCGCAGGCGCTTGACCGTGTAGCGATGAATGCGCGCGAGCAGCCGGCGTTCGCACCACTCCTCCTCCGTAGGCTGTCCCGCGCCTGGCGCACCGCCCGCGTTGGGCGCACCGCCCGCGTTGGGCGCACCGCTCGCGCCAAAGCGGCCGCGCATGGCAAAGCCCTCGGCCTCGAGCCTGCCTAAGGCGATGTTGATGCCCGATGCAGGCAGCGCGAGCGACGCAGCCACAGCCGATGCGGTAACCGGTCCCAAACCCTCGAGCCGGCCGCGGACGATTTCCACCAACGACTCGTCCGACACGGGCTCGAACAAAGCGCGCCGTTCGGCCGCCACCCACACGGCGGCGCCTTCAATTGTTAACCGGACCACGCGGCCCTGCAGCGCGAGCGCATTCATCAGGGGCGGCCACGCGGCATTGCGGCGGCATTCGTCTTCGGTCAGGAAGGTCAGCCATAGCAACGCATCATGCAGTTCGTCGGGGGTCGCCGCATCGGGCCACGCCTCGGCGCGCACCCGCGCAATCGCCTCTGGATCGAGCTTGCCGATGTCGGCGGCGGATTCGGGATCGAGCCAGCGGCGGCTCATCACGGCCTGGGTGCGCCGCTCTTCGAGCGGCGCATCGTCGAGATAGGCGTACGGGCGGGCATTCAGTGCCTCGAGCGCCAAGGGCGAAGGCTCGGTCAGATCGCAAGCGACGACGCGGATATCGCCGCTTTCGAGCCGGCGCAGCACGCCCTCGAAGCTCTCGATGTCCATCGCGTCTTCGAGGCAGTCGCGAATCGTTTGCCGCACCAGCGGGTGATCGGGTATCTCGATCTCACCCGGCAAATTCTCGGCGCAGGCCACCTGATCGGGGAACACCGAGGCCAGCAGGTCTTCGGCGTTCATTCGCGCGATTTGCGGCGGGATCTTCCTGCCGCCTCGAAAACGCGGCAGCGCCAGCGAAATGCCCGCGTCCCAGCGCCAGCGCACCTCGAACATCGGCGCCGCGCACAGTGCCTGCACCAGCACCTGGCGAACCGAATTCGAATTCAAGTAGCGCGCCGCCTCCTTGAGCTCGAAGCTGTGTGCGTGAGTCAGCGACAGCACGATGTGATCTTCGGTCGCGGCCGCCTGCAGTTCGAAATTGAACGTTCGGCAAAACCGCTTGCGCAGGGACAGTCCCCACGCGCGATTCACGCGGCTGCCGAACGGGGAATGAATGACCAGCTGCATGCCGCCGGACTCGTCGAAGAAGCGCTCGAACACAACGGTGTCGAATGTCGGCAAGCAGCCGAGCGCCGCGCGACCCGCGCCCAGGTACTGGACCAGCTGCAATGCCGCCGCATCGTCGAGCCCGACAGTCTCCATCAACCACTGCATGGCGGCGCCCGGTTCGCCCAAGCGCTCCTCGATCTCTTTTTTGAGGAGCGAGACGGCCGCCGACAGCTCCGCGGTGCGGCCCGGAGCCTCGCCCAGCCAGAACGGAATCGACGGCGGTTGGCCGTGAGCATCTTCGACGCGCACCGTGCCGCGCTCGACCCGCAATATTCGAAACGACGTATTGCCCAGCTGGAACACATCGCCCTGCAGGCTCTCGACGGCGAAGTCCTCGTTGACGGTGCCGACGAGATGGCCTTCCGGCTCGAGCATCACCTTGTAGTCGGCGTTGTCCGGTATGGCGCCGCCGGAGGTGAGCGCCGTCAGGCGGGCGCCCCTGCGAGGCCGCAGCATGCCATTGACCGTGTCGTGATGCAGCAGCGCCCCGCGGCGACCGCGGCGGGTGCTGAATCCGTCCGCCAGCATGCGCACGCACTCGTCGAATTCTTCGCGGCGCAACTCCCGGTACGGATGAGCTCCGCGCACGAGACGGAACATCTCGTCTTCACTCCATTCTCGCGCCGCGACTTCAGCCGTGATCTGCTGCGCGAGAACGTCGAGGGCGTTTTCCGGAATGTGCAGCCGATCCAATTCGCCGCGCCGCACGGCGTCGAGCAGCGCCGTGCACTCCACCAGCTCGTCGCGGGACAGCGGGAACAATCGGCCCTTTGCGATCCCGCCAACGGAATGCCCGGCACGGCCCACACGCTGCAGAAATGCGTTGATGGATCGCGTCGAGCCGATCTGGCAGACGAGGTCCACATCCCCGATGTCGATGCCGAGCTCGAGCGATGCGGTCGCAACCAGCACCTTCAACTCGCCGCGCTTCAAACGCTGCTCAGCGAGCAGGCGCCGTTCCTTGGACAGGCTGCCGTGATGTGCGGCGACATTTTCCTCGCCTAGCCGCTCCGAGAGATGACGCGCCACGCGCTCGGTGAGCCTGCGTGTGTTGACGAATACCAGGGTGGTACGGTGCTCGCGAATGAGCTGCGCCAGCCGGTCGTAGATCTGCGTCCAGACCTCGCCCGACATCACCGCTTCGAGCGGCGCCGGCGGCAATTCCAGCTTGAGATCGCGGCTGCGGGCGTGGCCGCTATCGATGATGGTGCAGCGGCCGGCACCGCTCCCCGCGCCGACGAGGAACTTCGCGACCTCCTCGATCGGTTTCTGGGTCGCCGACAATCCGACGCGGGTCAATATGCCGGTGGTGAGCGCCTGCAGCCGCTCGAGAGAGAGGGCCAGGTGGGCGCCGCGTTTATTGCCCGCAATCGCGTGGATCTCATCGACGATCACCGTGCGGCAGGTGGCGAGCATGCCGCGGCCGGACGTCGAGCCCAGCAAAATATACAGCGACTCGGGGGTGGTCACGACGATGTGGGGCGGCTTGCGCCGCATGCCCGCGCGCTCCGCTTGCGAGGTGTCGCCGGTGCGCACCACCGCACGAATCTCCACATCGGGCAGGTTCAGCGCTGCGAGCTCTTCACGAATGCCCTTGAGCGGCGCTTCGAGGTTGCGTTGAATGTCGTTCGACAGAGCCTTCAGCGGCGACACGTAGAGGATGCGGGTTTCGTCGGGCAGCGGTCCTGCCAATCCCTCCTTGACGAGTTGGTCGATCGCGGCGAGAAATGCCGCAAATGTCTTGCCCGACCCCGTCGGGGCGGCCACCAACACGTGCTGCCGCGACTGCAGCGCCGGCCACGCCTGCTCCTGTGCGGTGGTCGGCGCGTCGAAAGTCCGCGAAAACCACGCGGCAACGGCAGGGTGCAGGATGTCCAGTGCGTTCATCGCATGCGTCGCGTTTACTGCGCCTCCGACAGTTTCTTCAGATTGTCCAAACCAGCCTGGTAAACGCCGCTTATCGTGTCCACCGCGGTTTTGTCGTTTTCCTTGTCGGCCGGATTGTCGCCGACGTTCTTGCGCTTGAAGTGCCCGCTCCAGGTCACCGAGGATTTATTCTTGCCCGCGGATTTGACGGCCAGCGTCGACGTATAGCCGCTCACCGGGAGCACTCCCTCGACGATGGCGTACTTGAACGAGCGGCCCGCCGGATCGAATGCCAGCAGCTTTTCCTTGATCGTGCCGCCGCCCTTCAACGTCAACAAGCGCACCGCGCCGACGGTATTGTTCTTGCCGTCGACGATCTCGTCCGAGGCCACCGCGGGATGCCAGGTGTTCAAGCCGTTGAAGTCCTTCACAGTGTTCCAGACCTTGGCCGCCGAAGCGTCGATGGTAACCGTCTTGGTGGCGGTGAGCGGCGGCGCCGCAGCCCACGCGCTCCCGCACGCCAGCCACCCTAAGCCAGCCACAACAATTGCAGTGTTGATTTTCATTGCTCTAGTCCTTGTTTGTTAATTTATCCGGCTGCAGCCACTGCGCCGCCAAAGGCGGAATCAGCAGCAGGCTGACCAGCGTAGAAGACACCAACCCGCCAAGAATTACCACTGCCATCGGACCCTCGATCTCGTGTCCGGGTTGATGTAGCTGCAATGCCACCGGGAGCAGCGCCAGTCCGGTAAGCAATGCCGTGAGCAGCACCGGCGTCAGCCGCTCCTCGGCGCCGCGCGCGGCGGTCGCCAGGTTCCAAGGCTGAGCCTCGATCTGCACCAGATGGTCGTAGTGAGACACCAGCAATATCGTATTGCGCGCGGCCATGCCGAACAAGGCGACGAAGCCGACCATGGCCCCCAGGGTGAGCGTGCCGCCCGTGAGTGCGACGGCCGCCACTCCGCCGATCAGCGTGCTCGGCAAGGACAGCAGGACCAGCAGCACATGCCGTGCAGTGCCGAATGCCAGGGCCAGCAATAGCACGATGAGCACGAAGGCCGCGGCCGAGTGCAGCAGCAATTCGTTCCGGGCGGCGGCCTGCGCTTCGGCCGCGCCGCCATAGCGCAGGAACACTCCTGGCGGAAGCTGAACTTTGGCCGCGATCGCCCGGCGCGCCGACTCGGCATACGCGGCCTGATCCGCGCCCTTGGGCGATGCCACCACGATCTGGCGGCGCAGCCCGTCCTGGTGATCGATCAGACTGCGCGCCGGCGTCATGTCTGATCTTGGCGACCGCGGACAGCGGCGTCAGCGCTCCGTCCCGCCCACGCAGCAGCAGTGATCCCAGCCGCAATGGATCGTCGCCGGGGTTCGCAATGCGTACGACCACCGGCACGCTGCGATCCGCCTGGTTGAGTTCGGCCGCCTCGGTGCCGTGATAAGCGGCATTGATCGTCTGCAGCACATCCGCCGCCTGCAGGCCGTAGACGGCCAGCTGCTCGGGCTTGAGTTCCACATGCAGTTCCATCTCGCGCGGCGGAACCGTCAGGCGGACGTTGCCGCTGGCAGGCAGGCGCTGCAGCACGTCGACGATCTGCGCGCCGACGAGGTCGTCGGCGTCGAGATCGGAGCCGATCACGCTGATCGAAAACGGCGCCGACTCGCCGGACAGCGTCTCGCCGATGCGCTCGCCCAGCACCGAAAAGATTTCCACGAGCTGGTTCGGGTAGTCGTCGAATACATCGCGGATCGCGGCATCGATCTCGCTCGCGCTGCGCCCTTGCCGGGGATCGATCTGCACCTCGAATTCGCTCTTGTTGGGCGCATCCGGATCCTGTCCGTTCTCGGCGCGGCCGATCTGCTCGGCCACGCTTTTGACGCCGGGTATCGCAATCAATCCCTTGGAGATTTGCGCGCCGACGCGGGCGGTTTCGGCAAGCGAAATCCCGGGACGCAGCGAGGCATGCGCGATCAGGTAATTCTCGCGGAAATCCGGCAGCAGGCGTGCGCCCAGCAAGGGCAGACACACGATTCCGGCGACGCCGCTCGCGAGAACGATGCCGATGAGCGCACGCGGCCGCTGATCGAGCCACGCGATCACGCGCAGCTGCCGGCGTTTCAGATGCTGCAGAAAAGCCGCCTCGTTCTTGGGCTCATGCCGCGCCATCACCAACGCGCACAACGCCGGCGTCGCGCTCATGGCGACCAACAGCGACAGACCCACGGCGAGCAGGAACGAAATCGACAGCGGCCGGAAAAAGGCGCCCTGCAATCCGGACATCATCAATATCGGCAGAAACGCGACCGCCACCGCCGCTGTCGCATAGAACACCGGCCGCCGCACCTCGAGGGAGGCGCCGACGAACAGGGCGCCGATGTCGACGTTGCGGCCTGCGCCGCGCCGGCGCCGGAGAATGTTTTCGACGTCGATGACGGCGTCATCGACCACCACGCCGAGCGCGACAACGAGGCCGCCGAGCGTCATGGTGTTGAGGCTCAATCCCCAGGCCCCGAGAATCCAAACCGTCGTCAGCAGGGCGAGCGGGATGGCGCTGAAGGAAACCAGGGCGCCGCGCCAGTCGCGCAGGGTGATGAGCAGCAGGGAGACCACGAGCACGGCGCCGATGGCAAGTGAATTGCGCAACTTCTCGATGGCACTTTCGATGAAGCTGGCCGGCCGCAGCAGCGCCGGGTGGTACTGCACCCCCTGCTTGGCGAGCGCCGGGGCGAGCGCATCGAGCCGAAGTTCCAGCGCCCGCGTGACTTCAAGCGTGTTCGCACCGAACTGGGTCGAGGTTTCGATCAGGATTCCCGGCCTGCCGGCGATCAAGGCGTCGCCGAAACGCGGCGCGGCGCCTTCACGCAGCGTGGCGATGTCGCCCAGACGCACCGGAGATCCGCTCGCGGGTGCCGACCACGGCCTCCGCCAGCGCCGTCAACCGTGGCGCCCGGCGCCTGCGCCTGGATCACGATGCGCTGCGAAGGCGTTTCGAGGTAGCCGCCGCCGATCAGGGCGGTCGCGCGCTTCGCGGTGGCCAGGACATCATCGAGAGCGAGCCCGGCCGCGGCCAGTTTGGCCGGGTCGATTTCAATCTGCCGTTCGCGCACCTCGCCGCCGAAAATCTGCGCCTGCGCCACTCCGGGCACCGCGAGGATCTGCGGCTTGACGATCCACTGCACCACGTCGCGCAGCTCCACCGGCGACAGCCGGTCGCTGGTGTAGCCGAAGTGCACGAGGTATTCCATCGAGGAGCTCAGCGGCGACAACAGCGGCGCTCCGACCCCCTGCGGAAGCAGCCCGGCGAATTCCGCCAGGCGTTCGGTGACGACTTGACGCTGGCGATAAGGATCGCCGCCGCGATCGAACACCACTTGAATCGCCGACAGGCCCTGGCTCGACGTCGAACGCAGCGTCTTGACATTTTCGGTGCCGGCCAGCAGCGCTTCCAAGGGCCGGGTGACCAGCGCCTCCACCTGGGTCGCGTCGAGACCGGGGGCCTCGGTCTGCACCAGCACGTGCGGGGGCGCGAAATCCGGAAATACGTCGAACCGCGCCGCAATCACCGCGGCCACGCCGAGCGCTGCGATCAGGCACGCGAGCGCCGTGACAATGCGCGGGTTGCGCAGTGAAGCGCGAACGATGGCGGCAAGCATTGAGACAGGCTCCTGGCGGCGGCCCTAGTCGTCGTCTTCATCGTTCTGCCGGGCGCCCACCCCCTGCAGCGACCACAGAACGCCCGCCCCGCGCACCACGATGTTGTCATCGTCATCGACTCCCTCGACCAGCCAACCATCGCCGTACGGGAGCAGCAACCGCACTTTCACCGGCGCATACCGCGCCTTTTCCGCCTCGGTCTTTTTCGTCAGCTGCTTGTAAACGTACGCGCCGTTTTCGTCGTAGAGCAACGCGTCGCGCGGCAGCAGCATACCGGCGCGCTCGGCCGTCAGCAGGGCAACCCGCAGGCGCGCGCCGGGCCCCAGGCCCTCAGGGGCATTCGGCACCTCTATCAGGAAAGCGGCGCTCTGCAATTCCGCAGTTTGCCGCAAGGCTCCAAGCACATGTCCCGGGACCTCGATGCCATCCACATCCAACACCGCCTGCGCGGGGCTGGTGCCGAGCGTGTGCCGGCCCGGCAAGTCGGCGCGCAGCAGCAGGCTGTGGCCGTTCGTCGATGCCTCGATCATTTTCTGGCGGGCGCCGGCCGGCAATGCGGCCAGCGGTCCCCAGTGCAGCGCGAATCGCGCCGCGGACAATTGCGCCTGCGCCTGCGCCTTCGCATGCTCCGCCTGCGCCGCCTCGAGCACCCTCAGCGAAGCTCCGGCACCGCCCTCGTACAGCGCGCGCAATCGCCCGAGCTCGGTCGAAGCGGAGTGCTCGGCGGCGGCGGAGGCCGTCGCATCGCCCAGATCGGCAACGAGCGCCGTCGCATCCAGCACGAGGCCCAGCGCTTCGATGCGTTCGGGCGCGCGCGCGGTGAGAGGATGCGCGACCACGATCCCCACCGCGTGCTGCTGTTCGCTGGTGAGACCGGCCTGCGCAGCAGGCTGGTTCGAACCGGCATCATCGTCGGCCAGCGCGAGCAGCGAAACGCATAACAGTGCGCAGCCTGCAGCCGCCGGCGCATTGCGCACGGCGGGGTTCACCGGGGAGCCTCGGGCAGGTTCCCCGCGGCTCCGGCAACGATGGATGGCATGGTGTCTGCCAGCGCGAGCTCCGGGCCCGACAGAGGCGCATGCAGCACGTCCTCGAGATTGTTGCGCGAGCTCTGCAGTTGCGCACGCGCTTGGATCGTTTCGAGCTCGGCGCGCGTGGCGAGGATTTCCGCATCGAGCCGCTCCTGTAGATCCGCCGCGCCCACCTTGAATCCAAGTTCGGCGGTTTGCTGCTGTCGCAGCGCCGCCTGCAGCTGCCGCTCGGCGGCGTCGGCGCTCGCGCGCGCAATGCGCTCCGCACGCTCTGCGGCAACGATCTGTCCATAGATGTCGGCCTGCAGCGCGAGGATGCGCTGCCCGGCCAGATCGCGGCCGGCACGTGCCTCGGCGATCTCGCCGCGGTTGCCGTTGAAGGGCAGCGTGAAGCCCACATCGAAGGGGAACTTGGCGATGCCGTGATCCCAGTAGTAGCCCGGCGAGAGTACGAACTGTGGATACTGACGGGCGACCGACAGCTCAAGTTTGGCCTCCGCGGCCGCGTAATCGCCGATTGCCTGTCCAAGATCGGCGCGCGACAGCAGCGCCCGCTCGCGCGCCTCGCCCTGCGCATCTTCGGCTATGGCCGGCGGCGCGCCCCAGTCCGGCCATGCGACCGCAATCCCGTCGAGGGCCTGCGGCGGCAACCCCAATGCCTTGGCGGCGGCCGCTTGAGCCGCATCGACCGCCTCGCGCAATTCGGCCTGCTGTTGCTCGATTTGGATTCTCGCCTGCCGGCTGATCAGCAGTTCGCCCGGCGCATCCTCGCCCGCCTCGACCCTGCGCTGCTCGAGGGCGATCAGCCGATCTTGCGCAGCCGCCAATTGATCGAGCAGAGTTGCGCGCCGGCGCCCGCTCTCCCACGCCGACAAGGCCGCCGCCAATGCATTGCGCACCGACCAAGCCGCGTCCATCAGCTGCAGGCGCGCATTGCCTGTATCGAGCCGCGCGATCTCGGTGTCCAGGCGGCGCCGTTCAGGGGTGCGCAGCAGCCAATTCAACTCGACCCCGTACAGCCAGGGATGCGCGTCGTGGCGCGCATATTCCGATTGCAGCGTCAAATCCGGATTGGGCGCCTGCGCTGCCGTGATTTCGCGCGAGCGGGTCTCAGCCACCTGCGCCCGCGCCACCGCGAGCTGCGGATTCTGCGTCAAAGCGACCGCCAGCAATTCGGCTCGATCCCATTCCTGCGGCGGCCACGTCGATGTCTGCGGCATCAGGCGCTTGAGATCGCCGCGCAATTGAACCGCGTCGAGCCGGCGCGCAGCAAATTCCTCGGCGCCGCGCGCGGGCGCAAGCGGCGCGGGGTGATATTCGGCGCAGCCGGCGAATGAGCCGATCAAGAAAAACAGCGCCATGCGGCGACAGGCTTCCGCCGGCGCAACGGGCATTTCTCTCGATGCGGGCAAGTGAATTTTCCCCTTTTTCCGATGATACTCGCCCCGCCATTCATATAAAACCCGTGTTTCGGAACTGAAACACTTGCACGGATTGCGGCTCGTTGGTGAGAATGAAGTCATGATCAAAAGCTTCGCATCGAAGGCTTGGCTGTTGGCGCTGATGGCGGCGGCAGCTGCGGCCGGCGCCGCCCATGCGCAATCCTTGCCCGCCCGCGCCGAGCGCAGCGGCGGCATCTGGAAGGCTGCGGTGCCGCCGAAACCGATGCGGGGTGAATTCGGCAGTCTCGACCCGCTCGGAGTCGCGGCGGGCGCAAGGATCAAGGCCGACTGCTCGCTCAATTGGGTCAGCCCCGACGACGGCAAGCTGTATTGTTTTGCAAGCGGCACTTCGCTCGAATTCTTCCTGGAACAACCGCAGACCCATCTTGAGCGAGCGCGCGCGGGCTGGCGCAAAATGGCCGCTGGCCGGGAATAGATTCTAGCGAGATCTATGCAAGCGGGGGTGTCGAAATCGGCGACGCAACACTCTCGTCGCCGACTCGAACCACCGTGACTACCATCGCCCTAGATCAACCATCTCCCTAGATCAGAAGAAAAGAATACCTCCGAGCGCGAAGTCCTTTTGCGTCGCCGAGTTCCCGTTCCACGCCTCGTCCTTCGTATCGATGTATTCGCCGACCAGCGTGATGCTCTTGGTGAGGCTGTAGTACAGGCCCACGACGCCCGACTTGTTGCTCTTCACGAGACAGCCAATGGCAGCACCGGGGGTGCCGCAGCCGCTGTTGGTATTCTGAAACGCCCGTTCATCATCGGCGAGCTTCAGGTCCGAAATGCCGTAGCTGAGCCCGATTTTCAGCTTGTCGATCTTGTACGTTGCCTGCACGTAGCCGCCGTCGGATTTGCGCTTGTCGCCGGATGCCGATGTCGACAAGACGAACAGGCCCGTCGTGCCCACGCCCTTGCCGGTATAGCCGTACAGCACGCCCTCGAAGCCGGCGACATCGAGCTTGACGCCGCCGTCGACCTCGGTGCCGGTGTAGCTCGTGGCTTGGCCCGGGAGTGGAGTGACCGACGAGGAGAGCTTCAATTTCTGGCTCACCAGGTCGAACCAAACCTTGCCGGTCAACGGGTCGCTTTTCGGATCGCCCCAGGCGTATGCAAGACCGACTTGGAATTGCGGCTCATTGTGCGAGTCGTAGGTCCCGTCATTCAATGGCTGAAACACGCCGAAGGATCCGGTGAAGCCGCTCAAGTTCGCCGTCGTGTAGGTGATCTGCGGTTCCCAATCGGTATAGATGTAGCCGATGCCGATTCGGCCGAGACTGGTGTTGCTCGGCGCGGGGTTGCCCAAGGCGGTTCCGACCCCGAGCAGCGTCATGTCATCGAGGATAGCGTCCTTGCCGAACAGGCCGATGTCGCGGCCCATCTTCACCGTGCCCCAACTGGCGTCGCCGAAGGTGAAGTACACTTGGCGGGCATCGATGCCGGGCGACTGCAACGCCGAAGGATTGCCGCTGCCGTTGACGGCACCGCCGCCGAGGTCGCTGTTGATGCCGGGATAAAATCCGATCGTCACGTCGATGTCGAGGTCTGATTGCCGCGTGGTGCCGCTGAAAACCAGGGCTGCAGGCAGCAGACCGTTGCGAATCGATGTGGAATGATCGCCGGTGCAGGCGAGGCCGCCGGTGACGGCCGTGGTCGAGCTCGGAGTATCGCAGCTGGTCCCCACATAGAACGCATTGACGTTGCCGGCAAAATCAATCTTCCAGTCGCCCGCTTGAACGTCGATTCCCGCCACCGCACTGGATATCGGAATCATCCACATCGCGGCACTGACTGCGATCGCAAGCTTGGTACGCGTATTCATGAAAACTCCCTCCGTTTCGAGTTCTTTGACTTGACGTCGACGCCAGACGCCACCTGACGTCGGGTGAAGCCTGTTTCTATGTGTGCAAGAGGCGTACCAATCGTGCAACCTGAGGATCGATCGAAGGCCGCAGCGCCATCGGCCGCCTGGCCGCAATGGGATCCCGCCTGCGAAAAACACGCGGTAAACAGATATTTCGCCATTGCGCCGACGGCTACCCCGAACGCGCCGTAGGATGCGGATCCATCTGTGGTTTTGGCGCCAATGAAGGCGGCTGCCATGAGCGCGCACCTGGTGCTCAGTGTCACGCCGGAGGATCAAAATTGTCGCACTCTGTGTTGGATTAGTGACAGGGGCGGACGTGCGGTTCCCGCGGGATGCGCCGCACGCGGGCTCGCAGCAGCGGCCCGCGCTGCTTCATTTTTGAAGCACCCACTGTAGCGGATCAGAAACACCCGGGCCCGCAGGTTCCCGTTGGCATTATGTCCTGCGTCGCAAGTAGTTGATCGGTCAACGGTATGTTGCGCAGGGGTGCGGCTGGCACGCTTGCTGCTTGTCGATCAGCAGAACCAGCGGTCTCCAGCAAGAATTGGAGCCCATAACGTTAGGAGTTCTCATCCATGAAGACGAGAGCGGCTGTTGCCTGGGAAGCCGATAAACCGCTGAGCATCGAAGAGGTCGATCTGGACGGCCCGAAGGCCGGCGAGGTGCTGGTGCGCATCGTCGCTACGGGCGTGTGCCATACCGACGCCTTCACCCTCTCGGGCGCGGATCCGGAAGGGATGTTCCCCGTGATTCTCGGTCACGAAGGCGGCGGTATCGTGCAGGAAGTAGGAATAGGCGTGACCAGCGTCAAGGCCGGCGACCACGTCATTCCCTTGTACACCCCCGAATGCGGAACCTGCGAGTTCTGCCTGTCCGGCAAGACGAATCTATGCCAGAGAATCCGCATCACGCAGGGCAAGGGCGTGATGCCGGACGGCACCTCGCGCTTCTCGTTCAAGGGCAAGCCGGTGCTGCATTACATGGGCACGAGCACATTCTCCGAGTACACGGTGTTGCCGGAAATTTCATTGGCAAAGATCAACCCAAAGGCGCCGCTCGACAAAGTCTGCCTGCTCGGCTGCGGCATCACGACCGGGATCGGCGCAGTGCTCAATACGGCGAAGGTCACGCCGGGTTCGACCGTGGCGGTGTTCGGCCTCGGCGGCATCGGATTGTCCGTGGTGCAGGGAGCGGTGATGGCCAAGGCTTCGCGCATCATCGCGATCGATCTGAATCCGAGCAAATGGACGATGGCCAAGACGCTCGGCGCAACCGACTATGTCAACCCGAAGGATCACGACAAGCCGATCCAGCAGGTGATCGTCGACATGACCAACGGCGGCGTCGACTTTTCGTTCGAGTGCATCGGCAACGTTCACGTGATGCGCTCGGCGCTCGAGTGTTGCCACAAGGGATGGGGCGAATCGGTTATCATCGGAGTCGCCGGCGCGGGCCAGGAAATTTCCACGCGGCCGTTCCAGTTGGTCACCGGCCGCGTGTGGCGCGGCTCGGCATTCGGCGGCGTGAAGGGCCGGTCGCAACTGCCCGGATACGTGGATCGCTATCTCGGCGGCGAAATCAAGATCGACGAGATGATCAGCGAAGTGCTGCCATTGAACAAGATCAACGATGCCTTCGAAATGATGCATGCGGGGAAGGTTATTCGTTCCGTGATCAAGTACTGAGCGGATTTTGAGGACTTGGATTGCGGCGACTGATTGCGAGAGATGCCGTGTCAACGGCTGTATATGAAAACAAGTGGAGGAAGAATCATGGCAGTTTCAATTCATCCGTCGGTCGACCACGGCGTCAAGCAGGGATCGAAGGATTTCGCTGGGGGAACTTTGACCTGCAAGTGCACGGACAAGCCCGTCAAGGTGTCGATCGGCGCGCAGGTCGCACACAATCACGTCTGCGGCTGCACCCAGTGCTGGAGGCCCAAGGGCGTGCTGTTCTCGATGATCGCGGTGGTATCGAAGGACAAGGTGAAAGTCACGCAGAACGGCGACAAGTTGGGCATAGTCGATCCGTCCAAGACCATCCAGCGTTATGCATGCAAGGTGTGCGGCACGCACTTGTACGGCCGCATCGAGAACAACAAGCACGCGTTCTACGGTCTCGATTTCGTTCACCCTGAATTGTCCACCGAATCGGGCTGGGCGGCGCCGGGGTTTGCGGCTTTCGTCTCCTCCATCATCGAGGCGGGGGAGGATCCCGCGAACATGGGTGCGGTACGCAGCCGGCTCAAAGAGCTGGGCTTGGAGCCCTACGATTGCTTGAGTCCGCCGTTGATGGACGCAATCGCGACGAACGCGGCCAAGCTGTCGGGTGTTCGGAAGGCTTGAACCCGCGGCGCTGTTCGAGCAGCGCCGTTCGAGCAGATGATGCCGCCCTTGCGGATCCCACACGCAAGGGCGGCACCGCACCCCACAGCCGGTTATTGCTCGAGGACGATGTTGTGCTTGTGAATCTTCCGGTACAGCGTATTGCGGCTGATGCCGAGAGCCTGCGCGGTCCGGCTGATATTCCAGTGCATTCTTTCGAGCTCGCGCAGCAGCGCCGCGCACTCGGCGTCGCGTAAGGCGGCGGACGGGAGATTGACGGCGGCGGCGCCGGCCGCGTCCACGTGCCCCGCTGCGCTCGCCGGCAAGCTGGGCCGCGTCTCGGTGTGCAGAATTTCCTGAGGCAGGTTCGACAGCCGGATGATTCCGTCGCGGCACAGCGCCGAGGCGGTCCGCAAAGCGTTGCGCAGCTGACGGATGTTGCCGGGCCAGGAATAATCCAGCAGCTTCTGGAAAGCGTCCTCCGCGATTTCGATCGATTCTTGGTCCGAGTTTTCTTCCTGCAACAGCGTGCGGATCAAGTCCGCCTTGTCGCCGCGGTCGCGCAGCAGCGGCAGATGCAGGGTGATGCCGTTCAACCGGTAATACAAATCCTCGCGAAATTCGCCGTCTTCGATCATGCGGCGGATGTCGCGATGCGTGGCGCTGATGACGTGCAAAGTGACCGGTATCGCCTGGTCGCTGCCGAGCGGGACGACTTCGCGCTCCTCGATCACGCGCAGCAAGCGGGTCTGCAGCATCAGCGGCATGTCGCCGATCTCGTCGAGGAACAGCGTGCCGCCGTTCGACTGCAGAATCTTCCCGACGCGGCCCTCCTTCACCGCGCCGGTGAAGGCGCCGCGCGTATAGCCGAACAACTCGCTCTCGATCAGGCTTTCGGGGATGGCCGCGCAATTGACGGTCACGAATGGCTTGTCGAACCACAGGCCGCTGTGGTGCAGCGCCTTGGCGAATGCTTCCTTGCCGGTGCCGGTCGCGCCTTGCAGCAGAATGGGAACCTGCTTTGCGAACAACTGCCTGCCGAAGCTCAGGTTCTTGCGCATTTGCGGGTCTTCGCCAACATGATGCTGGGCGCGCGCCAGCTGACCCTCGGCGGCGGATGCCGGACTGGGCGCGGCCAGCTCCAGGGTGCGCGCCGCCGGGCGCAGCGGCGCGCGCGCGATCGCGAAGAATCGCCGGCCATGCGCCAGGTCGCGCACCGGCCAGATCGTGCTCGGTTCGAATTGCGCGCGGCGCTCCAGTGTCGCGAAGTCGAATTGGAAGAACCTTTCGATCGACTCGCCCACCAGCGACTTGCGCGTCGAGCAGCCGAGCTGCAGCAGTGCACTCTCATTGACCGCCAGAATGTTGCCGCCGCCATCGATCGCGACCAGCGCTTCGTGCAACAGACCGACGAACTCAGGTCTGCTGTGAAAACGCAGGATCCAGGACTGGCTGAATTCGTTGAGGAAGTTCCAGCGCGAAATGAGGTGCGCCGACATGTTGACGAGTGCCATCGTGTGGCGCTGGATCAGCCGGCTGTCGCTCGAGTTTGCCGTGGAGGCGTCGAGCACGGCGATGAGCGAGCCGTGCGGGTCCAGTATTGGCGCGCCCGAGCACGATAGGGACAGGTTGTAGCCGCGGAAGTGTTCCTCGCGATGTACGGTCACGGGACACCCTTCCGCGAGGCAGGTGCCGATGCCGTTGGTCCCTTCGTGGCGTTCGTCCCACAATGCGCCGAGCGACAAGCCGGCCTGGCGGAATTCCCGCTGCAAGGACGGATCGGTGATCGTCGTCAGCACGACGCCCTGGGTGTCCGACAAAATGACGGCGAATCCCGACCCTGCAATCTGCTCGTAGAGGCTTTCCATCTCCGCACGCGCGACGGGGAGCAGCTCGCCCATCCGCTGCTGCAGTTCCTTCAAGGATTGGGAATTGAGCACGGCATTTTGCCGCGGGGCCGACGGCTCAATGCGATATTCGCGCAGACACCGATACCAGGAGCGCGTGACATGCGGTTCGATGCCCGCCGGCTGCAGTCCGTTCTCGACGACATGAAGAATGCGCGACGCGTGACTCGTTGCGAGGTTCAGGTTCGTCATACATCCCCCAGTTAAAGCTCATCCTTGCTCAACCGAGCCTCCCGTACGTTGCGGAAAGCCCACAGTGAACCGACCCTAACCAACGGCCGGCCGACCGGCACAAAGCGTGGCCTGTTTGCGGCCTTCACGCAATCTGCACCGCAGCATTCTACTCCTGATCGGGAGGCGTCCCGAATTTGTAGGCGGGATCGCCACTGTATTTGGAGCGCACGAAGGCCAATATCTTCCACAGATCGTCCGCACTCTTGATGATGGTGCCGAACGGCGGCATCGGCCCGACGACGTTCTCGCGGCCCTTGCGGATGTAGCCCTGCTTTTGAAGTTCATCGCGTGCCGAGCGTGACCAGCCGAAACAGCGTGTCGTCATCGCCGCCGTAGACCCAGATATCGTTGGTCAGGGCGGGACACATGCCGCCGCCGCCGCCGCCGCCGTGGCAGCCGCTGCACGAATAGCTGAGCAAGAACTGGCCGCCCTCCGCGACGGCGTCGGCTTGAGTGTCCTTGTAGGGGTTCACGAGCTTGCCTTTCGGCGTGTCCTTGACCAGGTCAGCCGGCAAGATCTTGGTGTAGTCGACTGCGGCCGCAGCATTGTCGGCCCACACCCTTCCCAAGGTGAAAAGCGCCATCACGCCGGCGAATATCGTGACCAACCCTGCAATCAGAACACCTCTTCTCACTGAGTCTCTCCTTTGATGTGGCCATTCTCGTAGCAGCGACGCGCGGGTCGCATACCCGATCAGCCGGCTTTGGCGCCGCCGCTCTGCGCAAAGAACTCTTCCAAGATCTTGATGACGGCTTCACTATTGTTGGCCTGCGCGATGCTGAGTGCGGTACGGCCGTCCTCGCTGCGCGCATTGACATCGGCGCCCGATTTGAGCAGCAGCTGGACAATGGGCGAGCGGTTGCCCGCGGCAGCGATCATCAGAGCGGTCACGCCTCCCGCGTTCGCGGCATTCACTTTCGCACCGCGCTCGATCAGGGAAGTCACAACTTCGGTTGAGCCCGACATCGATGCAAGCATCAGGGGGGTGTATCCGCCCTTGGCGACCGCGGCGTTGACATCGGCGCCGGCATCCAGCAGCGTCCGCGCCGCATTGACCTTGGCGTTTTGCACGGCGATGGCGAGCGGCGTCAGGCCGTCATTATCGGTTGAATCCAGTTTCGCGCCGTGCTTGAGCAGCATGTCGGCCAACGCGGGGTCGTCGCCCCACGCGGCATACATGAGCGGCGTCCACCCGCTCGGATCGGACAGATTCGGGCTCGCTTTGTGCTCGACGAGAAAGGTCGCCACGGACTTGAATCCGTAGCGCGAGGCGTTGACCAGGGCCGGATGACCTTCGCCGTCCAAGGCATCGACATGGGCCCCGTGGCTCACCAGATAGCGCACGCGGTCGATGTCGTTGGCGACGATGGCGTTATTCAATTCCTCGTCGGGATTTGCTCCCTGTGCGAGCCATTTTTTCAGGTCCGCCATTCTCGCCGCCTGCGCCTTGACGTCGACTGCCGCCGTTTGTATTTCGGGCTTGGCAGCCTGATACGGACCGTGCGCGGGCAGATCACCCGAAACCGTGCACTCATCGCACTTCACCAGAGGCACGCCGAAGTCGGTGAGAATTTGGTGTATTTCGCTCTTGTGCTGTTCGACCGTCTGTTCGATGGCAGCCTTGACGTCCGGCCGGCCCCTCGGGACCGCAAGCGCCATATCGAACTCCATCTGCTCCCTGTCCTCCATCAAATTCACCGGCTGAATGATCAAGGGTGCGTGCAATACCGCCTTGTAGTAGCCGGCCATCGGCCCCCACGCAGCCGCCACATCGAGGCCGCCGTCGATGACCTGCTGGACCTGGTACGAGGGTTGGTTGTTCGCCACGATATCGGCGTTGTGGCTGAGGTAGTGAATTACGGTATTGGAGACCACGTGATGATCGGCCAGCGCCTGACGAATCGCGGAGACCTGAAATACACCGACGCGTAATTTTTTCAAAGCCGGATCATCGAGGCTTTTAATATCGATGCCCTTATCGCTGCGGTAAGCCAGGACGAACGTTGATCGGTACAGCGGGGCCAGGACCACGGCGCCCTCCGTATCCGTCGCCATATCCATCCATAGATCGCAGTTGCCCTCGCTCAAGGTCGTGCGCATGAGCCCGCGCTCGATCGAGGGCCGCCAGTAATACTGCACGCCGGTCCCAAGGGCGGACCCGATCACCTGTGCGATCTTGTTCTCGAAGCCCTCGCCCTTTTGGCTCGACAGCGGCATATTTCCGGGATCGGCGCATACGGTCAGCGACTTGAGCTCGGCGCCTATGGCGGCGCCGCATGCCGCCAGCAACCCCGCAGCCAACGCTGCCTGGCGCGCAATCCCTGTGGTTTTCTCGCTCAATGCCGATCTCCTTAAGGTGCGCGCCACTGCTCCGGCCGGTCTTAGCTTTGGACTTGCGCACGCAGCGAAGGTTGCACGTCCATCCGCATTTTTACCGCGCCCGCCCAGATAGGAAAAGCCCGGTGACTCACGTCACCGGGCCCGTTTCCTAATGCCAAATTGAATCAATTGCGGGTTAATCGCCCAGCCTGAATGTGTACAAGGTGCCGCCCTGCGGAACGGAGGCGAGATTGGCGGCCTTGGTCATCGCAGTGGCGCCGATTGCTCCATACTTGTCGTTGAGATCCAAACCCGCCGTCACCGGCAGGCCGATCCAACCGCCGATGCCCGACCAAACGGACACATACTGCTTGCCCTTCACGGAATACGTGATGGGGTTGCCGATGATGCCGGAGCCCAGTTTCTTCGACCATAGCACCTTGCCGGTGGCGCGATCGACGGCACGGAAGTCCCCGCCCAAGCTGCCGTAGAAGGCCAAACCGCCGCCCGTCACCAGCGCGCCCCCCCAGTTCGGGAACGAATCCGGAATCTCCCACTCGGTCTTGCCCGTCACCACGTTGAACTTCTTGAACTTACCGGTCACGCCGGGCTTCTCGGGATACATGTAGACGTTGGCAAACACGTAGACCGTTCCCTGCGTGGTGTGCGAACGCTGCTGCGGTTCGAGCTCCATGCACCAGTTGTTGGTCGGCACATAGAAGTTCTGTGCGTCGCTCGGATCCACCGCCACCGGCTGCTGGTCCTTGCCGCCCATGGCGGAGGGACAAGCCTGCGTGTTCTCGCCGACTTTGAGCGGCGAATGCTCCGCCACCTTGACCGGCCGGCCGGTCTTCATGTCGATCTTTTCGGCCCAGTTCACTGTGACGTACTTGTGGGCGCGGAGCAGCGTGCCGTCCGTGCGGTCGAACACATAGGCGAAGCCGTTGCGGTCGAAATGCACGAGTGTCTTGCGGGTCTTGCCGTCCACATCCATGTCGACCAGCACGACCTCGTTGATGCCGTCATAGTCCCACTGGTCGAACGGGGTCATTTGATAGACCCATTCGGCCTCGCCGGTATCGACATTGCGCGCGAAAATACTCATCGACCACTTGTTGTCGAACTTTCCGCTGTTGCAGTTGGCTTGCGTCAGCGGCTCGGCGCAGCGGAATTGCGGCGACCACAGACCGGGGTTGCCGGTGCCGTAGTACACCAGGTGCAGCGCCGGATCGTAGGCATACCAGCCCCAGGCCGCCCCGCCGCCCCGTTTCCACTCATCGCCCACGTACGTCGAAATGCCCAAGTCCTTGCCGGCAGTACCGTACTCAGGATGTTTCTTGTTGGTGTTCTTGGTCAGGCACACATCGGCATCAGTGCCCGTGGAATGACACTCCCACACTTTCTTGCCGTCGGCCAGGTTGTAGGCGGTCATCCTGCCGCGCGCCGCGAATTCGTCGCCGCCGAAGCCGATGATGACCTTGTCATTCGCAATGATCGGCGCGGGCGTGATGGTCTCGCCCTTGTCCGGATGTGCATGCTTGACGACCCAGAGCTCCTTGCCGGTCGCGGCATCGAGGGCGATGACGTAGCCATCCAAGGTGCCGAACACGAGTTTGCCGTCCGCATACGACATGCCGCGGTTGACGGTGTCGCAACAGGCCCGCGGCACTGCGGACTCATCGCGCCCGCTGGTCTTGACGTAGTGCCAGACCTGCGCGGGATGATCCGGATCGGTCAAGTCGAGGGCTTGAAGAATATTCGGCCATCCGCTCTCGATGAACATCATCGGTTTGCCGCCGACATTCTCGATGACCAGGGGCTGTCCTTCGTGACCGCGCAAGGTGCCGCTCGACTGCGCCCAAATCATGCTCAGACCTTTGACATTGCCGGTGTTGATGTCTTTGAGCGAGCTGTAGCGGGTCTGATTTAAATTACCGGCCGGTGCGCCCCACTGATTGGGGTCGGTAAAGCGTTGCATCTGTTCGGTATCCGAAGCGGCCATCGCGGCACCACAGGTCGTTACAAGCGCTGCGACGGCGTACCATATCTTGACCTGACGTTTTGACGTAAGCCATTTCATCTCAATTCTCCTGCTGCATGGGGTCTTTCGTGCCGTGCGGAAATGCGTATCGTTGTTAGTCGTTGCTGCCAAAACTCCCTCCTTCGCGATGCTTACCTTTGTTTATATTCATCCGGCCGCGAATCAACCGCGGCCAGTCTGATCCCAACGAGACGGTAAGTCAGCGATAGGCACCACCGCCTTGGGCCGCCATCTTGGAATAGCAATGCCTATGCCATCCGGGGCAAAAGCGAAAAGAAAATCGATCCCAATCAGAAATCGTTCCAAATCAGTAATTTACAATTTGCCGACGACAGGTTTGCGAAGCCTCGCGGCGCGAACTGTGTCATGGGCGTGACAGTGGAGCAGTTGCGATTGCGTCGTTAGTGAGGCGCACCGCCATGTTTTATTTTGCGCACCCAGGCCGGCGCGGCGCGCGGGCGCAGGGATTTGACCGCCGCTGGCTTTTACCCAACCATTGGGGGCCGCCCACTCGCGCCGCCGGAACCCTTAGCGTATATGCGTCACAAGCAAGACAAACATCCTCCGCAGCGTCTTGGCGTCGGGTTCGTCGGCAGCGGCTTCAACGCGCGTTTTCACATGCAGGCATTCCGCGCCGTGCGCGATGCGGACGTGCGCGGCGTATGGAGCCCGAACCGGGAGCGCGCCGCGGGCGCCGCCGAATTTGCGCGGACCCTGGACATCGGCGCAGCGCAGCCTTTCGCTTCGATCGGCGATCTGGTTGCCGACCCGACTATCGACGCCCTGTGGCTGACCGGACCCAATCATTCGCGGGTTGAGAACATCGAGGAGATCGTCCAGGCGCTCGAGTCGGGCCGCGGGACTCTGCGGGGCATTGCCTGCGAGAAGCCGCTCGCGCGCACCGTCGCCGAGGCGGAGCACATCGTTCGTCTGATCAAGCGCACCGGCATCGCGCATGGGTATCTGGAGAATCAGGTGTTCGCGCCGCAGGTGCAGACCGGGCACGCGCTGCTGTGGGCCAGGGGAGCGGCAAGCGCCGGCCGTCCGTATCTTGCCCGCGCCGCCGAGGAGCACAGCGGGCCGCATATGCCGTGGTTCTGGCGCGGCGAGCTGCAGGGGGGCGGGGTGCTCAACGACATGATGTGCCATTCGGTCCTGCTGGTGCGGCATCTTCTGACGCGTCCCGGTGCCGCGCTGTCCTCGGTGCGGCCGGTGCGCGTCACGGCGCACATCGCAAGCCTCAAGTGGACGCGCCCGCACTACAGAAAGCAGCTCGCCCGGACTTTCGGGCGCGGCGTTGATTACGGCAAGCATCCCTCCGAGGATTTCGCGAGCACGACGATCGAGTTCGCCACCGACGACGGCCACATCGTGATCGGCGAGGCATCCACGTCGTGGAGCTTCGTCGGGGCCGGCCTGCGCTTGTCTGCCGAGCTCCTGGGACCTGAGTATTCGATGTCGTGGAACACGCTCGACAGCGGTCTCAGGCTGTTCTTTTCGCGCGCGGTGCACGGCAAACCCGGCGAAGATCTGCTCGAGAAGCAGAATTCGGAAACCGGCCTGATGCCCGTCGTCGCGAATGAAGCGGCCGCGTACGGTTATGAGAACGAAGACCGGCATTTCGTGCGCGCGTTCCTCGGCAAGGAAACGCCGCTGCTGGATTTCGACGATGGCCTGGACGTGGTCAAAGTGCTGATGACCGCCTATCAAAGCGCCGAACAGCGCAAGACGCTCGCGTTTCCACCGCGCGGCCTGGCCAAATTCGTTCCGGCGGTGGCGCAGGGCAAATGGCAGCCGCAGACGACCTGACGCGCCGTGAGTTCGTCGCGGATGCCGGCCACGCCACACTGGGAGCAATGGCAGCCATGATCGCGCCGATGGTCGTGCCGCGCCGCGTACTCGGGCGCGGACAAAGCGCCCCGAGCGACCAGGTGAACGTCGCCATCGTCGGCTTCGGCGGCATGGGATGCCAAAATGCGTTGGAGCTCGCACAAACCGACCACATCGGCGCCGTCTGCGATGTGGATTTCGCCTACAGCGAGCGCATGCTCGCGGATCATCTGGCCGACAAGCACGGCAAGCCGCGGGCGGATGGCCTGAAGCTGCGCGAGCAGTTTGGCAACGCGAAGCGCTACACCGATTTTCGCGAAATGCTCGCCAAGGAGAAAGGCATCGACGGCGTCGTGATCGCAACCCCCGACCACCTGCATGCGGTGATCGCCAAGGCGGCGATGGACCTGGGCAAGCACGTTTATGTGCAAAAGCCGCTCACGGCCACGGTGCACGAGGCCCGCGTTCTGCGCGAGTGCGCGCTTGCCAACCCGAAGCTCGTCACGCAGATGGGAAATCAGGGGCATTCCAGCGAGGGCGCACGTCTCATCAACGAATGGATCCAGGCAGGCCTCATCGGGCCGGTGCATGAAGTACACGTCTGGACCAATCGGCCGATCGTCTACTGGCCGCAAGGATTGCCGCGCCCGACCGGCGCCGCGCCATCCGGATCAGCGGGCGGTTTCGGCAATCCGTGGACGTACCGCCATGTACAGGAGGTGCTGGCCGCGGCCATGGGCGGCGGCGGCGCACCGCCCGCAGGACTTGACTGGAGTCTGTACGTGGGACCGGTCGCTGAGGATGTTCCTTATCATCCCATCTACCATCCCTTCAATTGGCGCGGCTGGCTGGATTTCGGCTCGGGCGCGCTGGGCGACATGGGGGCCCATCTCATCGACCATCCGTTTTGGGCGTTGGAGCTCAGCCACCCTTCGAGCATCGAGGCGACCTCCACCCAATGGGGCACCACCAGCGGGGGCAAGCCGGTGTCGTATCCGGTATCGACCTGCGTGCACTACCAATTCGCCGCGCGCGGCGTGCAGCCGCCCGTGAAGCTATCCTGGTTCGACGGCGGAATTTATCCGCCGCGCCCGGACATCCTGCCGGATGAGGTGGAGCTCGCGAGCGAAGGCGGCGTCATATTCATCGGTGAGAAAGGCATTCTTTTGCACGACACCTATGGCGCCAATCCGCGGCTGTATCCCCACGAGCTGACCGCAGCCGCAGCGGCGGTACCGAAGAGCATCCCGCGGATACCGTGGAGTCACGAGCTCAACTGGACCAAGGCGATCCGCGGCGAGGCGAAGGCGAGCTCTCCGATCGAATATGCGGGGCTGCTCACGGAGACCATGTTGCTCGGCGTCGCCGCCCTGCGTGCGGGCCAGGGCAAGAAGATCCTGTACGACGTCGAGCGTGGCCAGATCACTAATTTTCCCGACGCGAATCAATACCTGACGCGCGAATATCGCGCTGGCTGGGCCACCTGAATCTCGGGTCAGCGGCGAGCCTTAGCGGTGGAGCGGCGTCTTGCGGTGCCAATTGTCGAGTTTGCGCGCGCCGCTGTGCGGCCGCATCGCCCATTCGATTCCGTTGCCGATGATCTTCTGCACCGTCGGATCGTGATAGATCGGAAAGGTTTCGTGACCCGGTGAGAAATAAAAGATGCGGCCCAGCCCGCGGTAGAACGTCAGTCCGCTTCGGAATACTTCCCCGCCCTTGAACCAGGAAATGGTGATGATTTCGTCGGCGGCCGGGATATCGAATGGTTCGCCGTACATCTCCGACTGGGGAATTTCGAAATAGGGAGGCAGGCCCTCGGCGATCGGGTGGCCGGGATTGGCCACCCAAACACGCTCCAAGTCGCCCTGCGGCAGCTCCCGCCACGCCAAATTGCAATTGGTGCCCATCATGCGGCGGAACATCTTGGAGTGATGACCCGAGTGCAGAACCACCAGTCCCATGCCGGCGAGAATCCTCTGCTGCACCCGATCGATCACCGCATCCGCGACCTCATCGTGCGCAACGTGTCCCCACCAGAGCAGCACGTCGGTGCGGTCGAGCAAATCCTGCGGCAGGCCCTGCGCCGGGTCGTCGAGCGTGGCGCGTTCAATTGCAAAATCGCGGTCGGCCAAGCCGGCGGCCAGCGCGCCGTCGATCCTGTCCGGATAGATTGCCCGGACCGGCGCGTCCGTTTGTTCGTGCCGCCCTTCGTTCCAGATCGTCACCCGAATTTTGACATCCTCCCCCGCCTGAAGGCAGGGGATTCCTACGGCGCTACGCATGATCAACCTCACGCATAGTCGCTTCGGTGGGTTCCTGCTTCACAGAGGACGGTTTCGTTCCGGTCTTCTGACCGCAACCAGCGCCTTCCTCTCCACAGGCTATCACGCGGTATCCCCGCGCTAAAACATTCATTGCGCCGACCACATCGGCGTGATTCTCATAGCCACACTGTACACACTTGAACTGGGCTTGACTCGTGCGGTTCCGTGCTGACACATAGTCGCAGCGGGGACACGTAAGGCTCGTGTAGTGCGGTGGAAGCGCCACTAACCGTCCGCCGGCCCAGTTCAGTTTGTATTCCAACTGACGGCGGAACTCGAACCAGCCTTGGTCGAGAATCGCTTTGTTCAGCCCCGATTTGGCCCGCACGTTCTTACCCGGCGCCTCAGGCGTGCCCTTGCTCGACTTGGACATGTTCCGTACCTGTAAGTCCTCGATACACACAATCGCGTGGTTTTGGCTGATGGTGGTCGTGGCCTTGTGCAGGAAGTCGCACCGGGCATTGCCGATTCGGGCATGGATGACTTGAACTCTCCTTTTGGCCTTGTGCCAGTTGTGGCTGAACTTCACCTTGCGGCTCATGGCGCGCTGATAACGGCATAGCCGTGCTTCGTGCTTTTTGAAACTGTTGAGGGGCTCCACAGGGCTGCCATCGCTCAAGGTGGCGAAGCGGGCAATCCCTAAGTCGATCCCCACGTCCCGAGTAGCACTGCAGATGGGCTTCTCGACTGCCCGTTCGGTCTGAATGCTGGCATACCACCGGCCGCAGGAGTGGCTTAAAGTGATGTTCTTCGCCACGCCGAGCATCGCCCGGCTGTTGCGGTAGCGAAGCCAGCCCAACTTGGGCAGGAATAGCCGGCTGTTGCCCTGGTCGATCTTGAATTGCTGGGCATCGGGGTAGCGGAAGCGCTCGCACTGTCCCTTGCGCTTGTAGCGCGGGAAGTGCGCACGCCTCGCAAAGAAGTTCTGGTAGGCGCGCTCGAGATCTTTCAGCGCCTGCTGCAAGGGATGGGTGGGCGCGTCCGCCAACCAGGGTGTCTCCGTGCCGTTGCGCCACAGCGTAAGCAGCTGGCACAACCCCACGTAGCTGAGTTTCTTCTCCCCCCTTTCGTAGCGCTCTTTTTGCAGGGCGAGCGCCTTGTTGAACACGAAGCGGCAGGAGCCCGCGAAGCGGCGCATGCGCCGCTCCTCCTCGCCGTTTGGCAGGATCTCGTACTTGTAGGCTTGAAGGCGCAGCATGAGCCATTATATTTTCGCGTATGCGCCACAGCAACCAAGATATCGGGCGATTCACGCAACATTTTCATCAGCATCTGCGCGGCTCGCGCAGCACCCTTGGCAGTTATTCGACCGTAGATCGACTAGCAGAAGACAACGCCTTACCCGCCGCACAGACGCCAAGCGTCTCCGCGCTTCCCTTCCCCGCCCTGAAGGACGGGGCTTGACGCGCATTCTGGTCAAAATCGCGTCTCCGTCTGATCAAAAAGATGAAAGCCCGCACGGTCGAGCGCCAACTGCACCGTGTCTCCCGGGCGCAGCGCAACGTCGCCCTGCACCCGCACCAGCAGCGTCTCGGCGCCGTTGACCACGCTCAAGTAGGTCTCTGCCCCGAGCCGCTCCACAATCGCGACCTTGCAGGACAGATCGGCCGCGGAACCCGCATCGACCAGACGAATGTCCTCGGGTCGAATTCCCAGCCACACCGGCTGGCCGTCCGCCGCAGTCAGGTTCCTGCCTGCCAATGAAACCGTCCAGCCCTCCACTGCGGTAAAGGACGGCACCGCCTGTTGGCGCGCAATCATACCTCTGATCAAGTTCATTCGGGGCGAGCCGATGAAGGTCGCAACGAACGTGCTGCCGGGACGGCGATAAAGCTCGATGGGATGGGCCCACTGCGCGACATTTCCGCAATTGAGAACCACGATGGTGTCGGCCATCGTCATGGCCTCGATCTGATCGTGAGTCACGTAGACGATCGTCGGCCGGAGTTCCTGATGCAGGCGCTGCAATTCGGCGCGCATCTGAACCCTCAAGGACGCATCGAGGTTGCTCAAGGGCTCGTCGAAGAGAATGACGCGCGGCTGCTTGATGATCGCCCTGCCGATGGCCACTCTCTGCCGCTGGCCGCCCGACAGCGCGGAAGGCCGGCGGTCGAGCAGTTCCGACAGCTGCAGCAACTCGGCCACCTGCCCGACTTGTGCGCGGATCTTCGCCTTGGGAACCCGTTTGAGCTCAAGGGAAAAACCGATATTTTCCGCTACGGTCATGTGCGGGTACAGGGCATAGGATTGAAAGACCATGGCAATACCGCGCTGGTCCGGCGGCACGTCGTTGATCCGCTTGCCGTCGAGCTTGATGTCGCCCTCGGTGACCGACTCGAGACCCGCAATCATGCGCAGCAGCGTCGACTTCCCGCAGCCGCTGGGACCGACCAGTACGGCGAATTGCCCGTCCGCTATTTCGAAACTCACGCCCTTGATGACTTCAACCGCGCCAAAATTCTTGCGCACGTTCTCGATGGATATGCTCGCCATGCTTAAGCTCCTAGCCCTTGATCCCGCCGGTGAAGGTGCGAACCAGGAAGCGGCGCGCCAGCCCGAATGCCGCCACCGCCGGCAGCATGTACAGCAGCGCCAGCGCACTCAGATAGCCGTAATCGATGGTATTCGCCCGCTGGAAAGCCCGAAACAGTCCGATCGGCAGCAATTGCAGCTCGGCCGACGAAGTGAACGTCAATGGCATCAGGAAATCTCCCCACGCACCGATGAAGGTCAGCAAGCCCGCCGCGCCCAGTCCCGGCAGCGCCAATGGCACCAGAATGCGATGCAGGCGCTGCCAGCCGTTGGCCCCGTCCATCAGCGCCGCTTCCTCGTAGTCCTTGGGGGTGAGATCGAAATAGGTTTTGATGATCCAAAGCGCCAACGGAAGCTGCATGGCGGACAACACCAGGATCAACCCCAGATAGCCGTCGACAAAGCCGAAGATCCGCATCGCCGCCCGCGTGCTGTCCGGGGGCACGACGCTGCGCACGAGGGCGCCCATCAGGCCGTTGGCGCTCAGCATGACCTTGTACAACGGCACGATGAGCGCCGTGGGCGGCAGGACTCGGACCAGGATGATGGCGTACAAGAACGGGCGCTTCCACCAAGCGTTGGTCCGCGACAGCGCATACCCGCCCATGCCCCCGACAATGACCACGACCGCCGTGGTCGCACCTACCGTCACCAGCGAATTGAAGAACCAGCGGCCGCCATTGTTGGCGGTGAAGATCTTGACGAAGTGGTCGGCGGTGATGGCTTTGGGAAGCGACAGGAACAAAGAGGCGTTCGGATCGACCGACGCCAACGCCAGCCAGACGAAGGGCAGCAGGCAGAAAACAAGCGTCGCCGCGAGGAACCCATAGGCAGTCGCCTCGGCGCGCGTGAATTTGCGCACGCCGTTCAAACCTGCACCTTCAGCACGCGCACATAGATGGCGCCGATTGCCACCGACACCCCGAGCACGATGACGGCAACCGCCGAGCCATAGCCCAGCTGGTAGGCGATGAAGGACTGGTTGTAGATGTAGATGCCGATGATTTCGGTCGCCCCGCCGGGACCGCCCCGCGTAAGGGTGTAAATCAAGCCGAAGATGGCGATGGTGCCTGCCGTCGATACCAGCATGTAGAGAAAGATCGTGGGCCGCAGCAGCGGCAGCGTGATCCGCCAGAATATCTGGAGCGACGTTGCGCCATCCATCCGGGCAGCCTCATATACTTCCGCCGGCACGGCGCTCAAGCCCGATGTCATCAATATCATCGCGAAGGCGATGCCGCGCCAAGTGTTCACGACGATGATCATCAACAGCGGCACGGACTCCAGCCAATTCTGGGGCGCGATGCCGAACAGTCCGACGATCCGGCTCAGCGTCGAGTACCTGCCCCCCGCCAGCATCGATATCCATATGAAGCCCGCCACGACCTCGGGTACGGCGTTCGGCAGGAGGATGGCGGCATTGAACAAGGGCCTGAGTGCAATCGGCCGGCGCAGTGCGAGCGCCGAAGCCAACCCAAGCACGAACTGGCCGACGATCGACGAGCCGAAAACAAAAACGAAAGTGACGATCAGTGAATTCCAGAATCCCTCGTCCGAAAACAGCCGCACATAGTTCTTGAGCCCGACGAATTGCGGATGGGATGCCGCAAATCCGCTCAGTGCGTCATTCGTGAAGCTGATGAAGATCGCGGCCCCGGCGGGTATCAGGATGAAGCACGCCAGCAGCACGAAGGCCGGCACCAGCAGCATCCGATTCTGCCAGGCCATTCGCTTTTCATAAGTCATGGCCATGGCGAAACTATTTGACGGCGTTGTCGCCCAGTAAATCCTTGACATACTTGACGAGGATCGCCTGGGCGCCGGCCGCGTCGGTTTGCTTGCGCAGCAAGGCCTCGGTGGCGCGCGCGACGCCCTCGGATACCACCGAGAAGCCGGGAGTGGACCTTTCGGATATTCCCTTGTCGACATCCTTGAGCACCGGCACCAGTTCCGTCAGGGCCTGGAAATCCTTGTTGTCGGCAGCATCGCGGCGCGCCGGAATATTGCCGACCAATCCGGCATAGGCCACGGTCGCTTCGACCGAGCAAAGTGCCAGGAGCACCTTCTTGGTCAGATCGACGTGCGCGGATTTGGCATTGACCGCCCAAATGTTGCTGCCGCTGATGCTGACGCTCAATCCTCCGTCCATACCGGGCACCGCCCAGGTTCCGACGTTCTTGGTGACGTCGGGCACGGGATTCTTGCTGTCCTTGCCCCAGTCATAGATGTAGCACCAGGTGCCGCAGGTCGTCGCCATCAAATCCCCGGCCGGAAACATCACATACTTGGGTATTACCCACGGTTCCGGTCCGAGCAGCGGATTGACCGGCATCAGCTCCTCGTCGATGAGGGATTTATAGAGACGAAAGATGTCCCGCACCCCCTGCCCGTTCAGATTCAGCGTCCCGTCTTGATTGACGATCTGCGGGGTCTTGGATCCCGGCGCGAATAAAATGAACCCCTCGTTGAACGCGCCCGGTCCCCAGCTAATCCCCGCGGGCAACAGCAGCCCGTACTTGCCGGTCTTTGCCTTGATCTCGCGGGCGCGTTCGAGCAAATCCTTCCAGTTCGCCGGCTGAGCGGTCGAAATGCCCGCCTTGTCGAGGAGATCGCGGCGGAAGTACAGCTGCTGCACGAGCAGCATTGAGTCCAGCGCATAGATCTGTCCGTCCGCGCTCGTGGAAAGCTTTTTGGCGACATCGAAGAGCTGCGGGTAGCCGTCCCATGCCTTGACCTCGGCGGTCATGGGAGCCAGATATCCGGCCGACACCATGTCGGGGACGTCGGAGTCAAAATTGGCGGTAAAAAGGTCCGGCGCATTGCCGGCGCCAAGTTCGGTCAGAAGCTTGCTCAAGTAGTCTTTTTCGGGGGCCGGATACTCGATGACCTCGATCACCACTCCGAGCTGCTTCTCGATCTTCGGGATCGCCTTGTTCAGCGCGTCGATGCGCGGTTGGCGATGCTCGGCAATGCGGATGGTCGGGGTCGACGCGGTTGAACCATTGCCTGAGGGCGAACCGGTGCCTGAGCCTGAGCACGAAACGACGGCGGCAGCGGCGGCCGCAATCAGTCCCACGGTGACGCCCGCGCGCAGCACGGTTACTTTCATTTGACTCCCCGCCGCGATCGGCTGCTGCTGAAAGTCTATACGCAGCGGCCGTTGCGGGTCAGTTTTTTTCGCCTCATAGTGTATCCACTGCGCGCAATGGGAGAATTGTCTTGATGCTGCGGTTGGGGATTATCGGTGCGGGACTCAAAGCGGCTGAGTACGCACGCGGCTGGACGGCGATGCCGGACATTCAAATCGCCGCGCTTGCCGAAACCGATCCGGTTTCGCGGCAGCGCCTGAGCGACATCTGCGCCGCCGCCGGCCGGCCGCGCCCGGCCGAATACGCGGCCGACCACGCCATGCTGCAAGCGGAGGCGGGCCGGCTGGATGCCGTCTACGTCGCGACGCCGCACGTCTTCCATGCCGCCAATGCTCTGGCGGTGATCGACGCCGGTCTCGACCTGCTGCTCGAAAAGCCCATGGTGACCACGGTCGAGGAGGCACTCGCCCTAGTCGAAGCAGAAAAGCGCGGCGCGCGCACCGTCGTCATCGCCTATCAGGGCGGACTGTCTCCCCTGATCCACGACACCGGCGCGCGCGCGCGGCGCGGTGAATTCGGCGACCTGGTCAGCGTTGCCGCGTCGATCTGGGAAGGTTGGGCCAAGAACTATGCGGGACACTGGAAGCAGAAGCCCTCCATTTCGGGCGGCGGCTTCATGTTCGACACCGGCGCGCACATGATGAACACGGTGTGCATGCTGGCGGATGCCGAGTTCGTGCGGCTATCCGCCTTTACCAACAACCGCGGGCTCGAGGTGGATGTGGTGTGTGCGGTGGCCGCGCGTCTCTCCAACGGCGCTCTCGTAACCTTCAACGCCGCCGGCGACGGGCCGCCCGGCTGTGCGTCCGCGATCACTTTGTTTTACACCAACGCGATTGTGCGTATCGACGCCTGGGGCGGCTGGCGCGAGGTGGCCATCGGCGGCGGCGCCGCGATCCGGGAAGTCAGCGAAATCGTCGATACTCCCATGCACACCTTCAAAGCTGTGCGCGAGGGGAAAATGTCCAATCCCTCGACGGTGACGAACGGCCTGCGATTTGCCCGCCTCTGGGATGCGATCAAGGCATCCGCGGCCGGCGACGGCAAATCCATTGCGATTGCAGCGGGCCTTGCCGCATGAACGGAGCCACGCTTCGACTGACCATGGCGCAGGCGTTGGTGCGCCATCTCGCCGCACAGCAGGTGCGCGACGCGGACAGCGGCGAACTCAAGCCGCTGTTCGGCGGCGTGTTCGCGATCTTCGGCCACGGCAATGTGGCCGCACTGGGTGAAGCGCTCTACGCCGAGCGCGATCGCCTGCCGACCTACCGCGCGCACAACGAGCAGGCCATGGCCAATGCCGCAATTGGCTATGCGAAGGCGCATATGCGCCGCCGCATGATGGCGGTGACCACCTCGATCGGCCCCGGCGCAACCAATCTCGTCACCTCGGCTGCGCTCGCCCACGTGAACCGTTTGCCGGTGCTGTTGCTACCGGGCGATATCTTCGTCTCGCGCGCGCCCGATCCGGTGCTGCAGCAGCTCGAGGACTTCGCCGACGGCACGGTGAGCGTCAACGACTGCTTGCGTCCGGTGTCGCGATACTTCGATCGCATCGTCAAGCCGGAGCAGCTGCTCACGGCATTGCCGCGCGCACTGCACGTGCTCACCGACGCCGCGTTATGCGGCCCGGTCACACTGGCGCTGCCGCAGGACGTGCAGGCCGAAGCATGGGATTGGCCGCAGAGCTTTTTCGCCCACCGTGAACATCATTTCCGCAGGCGCGCGCCGGGGGCCGATGAGATCGCAGCCGCCGCCCGGGTGCTGCGCGATGCCCGGCGGCCGGTGCTGATCGCCGGGGGCGGCGCGCTGTACGCCGGGGCCGGCACGGCGCTGCGCCGCTTCGTCGACGCGCATGACGTGCCGGTCGCCGAGACCCAGGGCGGCAAGGGCGCATTGACCTGGCAGCATCCGCTGCAGCTGGGAGCGGCCGGCGTGTGCGGCTCCAGCGCCGCCGACGGTCTGTTGGCCGACGCTGACGTCGTGCTCGCCGTCGGCACGCGCTTGCAGGATTTCACCACCGGATCGAATGCGCTGTATCGCGGCGCGCAGATCGTGTCGCTGAACGTCAACGGCTACGATGCGCGCAAAGGCGGCGGTCCGGAGATCCTCGCCGATGCGGGGCTCGGCCTTGAGGCGCTGTCCGCCGCGCTCGGCGACTGGCGCGCTGATCCGGTCTGGCGCGCACGTGCGGAACACGAGGGCGGCGAGTGGCGCAAGATCGTCGACGCGATCACGGGCCGGCGCGAACTGCCTGACGGCACCCTGCCCTACGACGGCGAAGTCATCGGCGCCGTGCAGCGCTCCTGCCCGAACTCGGCCCGCGACGACATCGTGGTGTGCGCCGCCGGCACCTTGCCGGCCGAGCTCGAGAAGCTCTGGCGCACGGCGACGCCCGGCGGCTATCACATGGAGTACGGCTACTCGTGCATGGGCTACGAGATCGCCGGCGGCTTGGGCGTGAAGCTCGCCCACCCTACGCGCGAAGTGATCGTGATGCTCGGCGACGGCAGTTATCTCATGCTCAACTCTGAAATTGCCACGTCGGTGATGCTGGGTTTGAAGCTGATCATCATCCTGCTCGACAACCGCGGCTTCGGCTGCATCGATCGCTTGAGCCAGGCCTGCGGCGGCGCGCCGTTCAATAATATGTGGGACGACTGCGTGCACGGCCCGGACGGCGCTCCGGCAATCGACTTCGCCGCGCATGCGCGCTCGCTCGGCGCCGAGGCCGAGCACGTGCGCAGCATTGCCCAATTGGAAGCGGCGCTCGCGCGTGCACGCGCCGCGACGCACACCTACCTCATTGCCATCGACACCGATCATCGCCGCACCACCGAGGCGGGCGGCTGCTGGTGGGAGGTGGCGGTACCGGAAGTCTCCGAGCGCGCCGCCGTGCGGCAGGCACGCCGCGACTATGAGATCGCGAAGCAGCAACAGCGGCCCGCCGCCGCGGGCAAACTCACATGAGCTTATTGGTCAGGGCAAAGCTCGAGGGGCGAGAAATCGTCAAGGTGACCCCCGAGTCGGCCGGTTGGACTCATGTCGGGTTCGAGGCGCTGCGGCTTGGCGCCGGCGAACCGGTCGACATCGTCCTGCCGAGCGATCGCGAGGGCTGTTTGGTCGTGCTGAGCGGCCGCGCCGAAATTGTCGTCAACGGGCGGGGATTCGGCGCGCTCGGAGGCCGCAGCAGCGTGTTCGCGGACCGCTCGCCGGATGCCGTCTATGCGCCGCCCGGTTCACGCTACGCGATCCGCGCACTGGACGCTGTCGAACTCGCGCTGGCTTCGGCGCCGGCACAAGGGCTGCATGCGGCACGGCTCATCGCCGGCGCCTCGATGAAGCGCTCGACGCGCGGTCAGGGTGCGAATACGCGCTACGTGTGCGACATCCTGCCCGAAGGCGAACCCGCGGAGTCCATGTTGGTGGTGGAGGTCGTGACTCCCGCGGCGCATTCCTCGAGCTATCCGCCGCACAAGCACGACACCGACAATCTGCCGCTCGAAAGTTCGCTCGAGGAAACTTACTACCACCGCATCGATCCCCCGCAGGGTTTCGCCTTTCAGCGCGTCTACACCGATGCGCGCGACATCGACGAATCGATGGCGGTGAGCGATCACGACGTGGTGATGGTGCCGCGCGGCTATCACCCCGTGGTGATGCCGCATGGCTATCGCGGCTACTACCTCAACGTGATGGCCGGCCCGCGCCGCGAATGGCACTTCAAGAACGACCCGGCGCACGACTGGCTGATGCCGCGCTAGCGATACCGGCCCGGTGCCGCGCCGGCCGCCGTTCGCGGAGCGCTTGCTAGTTCAGCTCGCGCACCCAAATGTTGCGAAAGCTGATGGGCGCACTCGGATCGTGATGAGACTGCAGTTTGATGGCGGCACGGTCGTATTTCCGGTACGCGGGCTTACCGATGTAGGCGGTTTCGCCCGACAAACCAAAATGATTCTGGACGAGCACGCCGTTGTGGAACACGGTGACGAACGCCTGTGTCTGCAGCGTCCCGTCGGCGCGAAAGACGGGCGCCGTCCATACCACATCGTAGCTCTGCCATTCTCCCGGTTTGCGCGACGCGTTGACCAAGGGTGGGCTCTGCTTGTAAATGCTGGCCGCCTGGCCGTTCACGTACGTCTTGTTCTCCCAGGAATCGAGAATTTGAACCTCGTAGCCGCGGTCGTCGGGACCCGGTGACGCGAGGAAAAGCCCGCTGTTGCCGCGCCCTTGACCTTCGCCGGTGATATCGGCCGGAATTCGATATTCAAGATGTAGCTGATAGTCTCTGAACAGGCGCTTCGTTTCAATGTTCCCCACCGTCTTGTCGACGACCATCGCACCGTTCTCGACCCGCCAACGGGCCGGGGAACGATCATTGGTCATGACCCATTCGTCCAGGTTCCGGCCATCGAACAGGACGATGGCGTCGGACGGAGCCGCGGCGCAATCTGCCCCGGGCAATACCTTGGGCGGCACGGGCTCCCATTGTTCGGTGTCCTCGGGCTTGGCGGCCCCGGCGCTGTCCTTGTTCTGGCTTAGGGCCGCTGCGCTCGAGAGCATGAGCGCCAGGCTGCATAGGTTGAGCATCAGTTTATTCATAGATTAGTCTCCGGAAAATCGCGGCATCAGGCATGCGCCGCCCAGGCAGGCTCGCCCGGCGCGTACGGAATACAGGAATCGAAACGCCCCGGCGACTCGACGTAGCGCAGCGCCTGGGTGCAGCCCACCTCGGACGTAAAGTAGCCGAGCAGCGCGAGCTCCTTCATCATGCGGAAGTAGTGTGCCGGCGCCGGACGTTCGATGCTCGCGGCCGCTTCGCGTGCGTCCATCGCCGCTTTGCGTGAGTCCATCACGCGTTTCTGCTCGCGGTCGAGCGTGGTGAACAGAGCAAGCCGCTGCGGCGGCGTCGCCTGCAGGAACGAGACGCCGTTCGCCTGCCGCATCGCATCGTCCACCTTGCGCATCCCTTCGCGGAACACCTTGCGTTCATCCGGATGATAGCTGTCGGTAACCATGAGCGCCATGAAGGCGCCGGTCCGGGCCGCCTTCGCACCCGGGGTCTTCGTTGCCGGCAGAATCGTCTCGGCGATCTCGTCGAGAAACGCAATATCCTCGGCCGTGAATTCGCCGAGCGTTGCCTCCTGCAGAGGAAAGCTGGCCCGCTCGCAGGCGCTCAACAGACCCCTCCCGCCGACGAGTGCGCCGCCTCCCAGCAAGGCGGCCACGCAGTGAATTGCCTCGCGGCGGCTGATTGTGCGGAGCGGATCGGTATCTGCGGGTGCGTTCATGGCGCTTTCAAAGGTTGCGTCGATTGAGTTCGTCCACGGCGAAGGCGGCCGCGCGGGCGGTGATCGCCATGTAGGTGAGCGAAGGATTCTGACAGGCAGAGGAGGTCATGCAAGCGCCGTCGGTGACGAAGACATTCGGAGCATCCCACACCTGATTGTGCGCGTTCAGCACGGAGCTGTGCGGTTCGCGCCCCATCCGCGCCGTGCCCATCTCGTGGATGGCCATGCCCGGAAAAAATCCATGATCGAAGGTCTTCACTGCCTTCGCACCGGTTCGCTCCAGCATCTCCGCCATGTCGGCCGTCATGTCCTTGCGCATCAGACGCTCGTTCTCGCCCGTCGCACAATCGATCTTGAGCACCGGCAAGCCCCACTTGTCCTTCCTGGTGTCGTCGAGTCCGACGCTGTTGGCGTGATTGGGGAGCATCTCGCCGAACGCCGTGGCGCCGAATTTCCACGGACCCGGGGTTGCCATCTCGTCCTTGAATGCCGCACCGATCCCGAGTTCCCTCACGGCTCGCGACCAATCGTCCCGGCTCGCGCTGCCCTGGTAGCCGAAGCCGCGCAGGTAGCCGCGCTTATCGCCGAACAGATTGCGATAGCGCGGTATATAGATGCCGTTGGGCCGGCGGCCGAAGTAGTACTTATCGTCCAGCCCCACGAGCTGTCCTTCGGCGCCGCAGCGGAAATGATGATCCATGAGGTTGAACCCAAGTTCACCCGAACTGCTGCCGAGTCCTCCCGGCCAAATGTCGGTTGCCGAGCGCATGAGCAGCCAGGTCGAGTTGAGCGTGGAGGCGCAGACGAAAACAACCTTCGCCTGATAGTCGCTGCTCTGCTCGGTGACGGCGTCGATCACGCGGACGCCGCTGGCGCGCCTGCGATTTTTGTCGAAGAGGACTTCGGTCACGATCGACCAGGGTTTCAGCGTGAGCTTCCCGGTCTTCGCCGCCGCGGGCAGGGTGGATGACTGGGTGCTGAAATAGGCGCCGTAAGGGCACCCCAGCCAACACGCGTTGCGGTACTGGCAGGGCGCGCGTCCTTCGAGCGCCTGGGTCGCATTTGCGGTGCGCCCAATAATGACTTTGCGCTTGCCGTCAAACGCCTGCTTGAGCCGGCCGGCAAGCAATTCCTCGCCGCAATTGAACGGCATTGCCGGTTGGAATTCACCGTCGGGAAGCTGCGGCAGACCGTCGCGCGAGCCGGAGATCCCCGCATGCCTTTCCACGTGGTCATACCACGGCGCAAGCTCCTGGTAGCGAATCGGCCAGTCGATCGCGATGCCATCCTTCGCGTTGGCGTCGAAGTCGAAGTCGCTCCATCGGTAGCTCTGGCGACCCCATATCAGCGAGCGGCCCCCGACCTGATAGCCTCGATACCAGTCGAACCGCTTCACCTCCGTGTAGGGCGACTCCTTCTCATTGACCCAAAAGGCGAGATTTTTCTCGTTGAGCAGGTCCCGCTTGAGCACCTGGTATGCCTCTTCCATCGCCACCGTTCGACCGCCCCGGTGCAGGTATTCCCACGGCGCCTTTGTGGCGTTGACGTAGTCCTTGATGTGCTCGACATTGCGGCCGCGCTCCAGGAGCAGGACGCGCAGACCCCGCTCCGTGAGCTCTTTTGCCGCCCAGCCGCCTGATATGCCGGAGCCGACCACGATCGCGTCGTAGCTCGCAGACTGCATCAGAGACCTCGGTGAAATCCCATATCGCTATACTAGCGGTTTTGCCGACACTGCGGACCGAAGAGAGGTCAGGACCATGATCACGCCGATCAAGTCGCGTTTGGGTCTGATGATGCTCCTCCAATATTTCATATGGGGTTCGTGGTACGTGACTCTCGGAACCTGGCTGGCGGCGCTGCATTTCTCCGGCCAGGAAATCGGCTGGGTCGCAGGCACCACCGCCATCGGCGCCATCGTCTCGCCGTTCTTCGTCGGCCTGATTGCGGATCGTGCGTTCGCCACGCAGCGCCTGCTGGGCGTGTTGCATGCGCTCGGCGCGGCAATACTGCTGCTGACATCGTGGCAATCGACATTCCTGCCGATCTACGCCGCCGTTTTGTTCTACTCGCTGTGCTACATGCCCACCCTCGCCCTGACCACTTCCTTGGCCATGCGTCAGATCAAGGACCCGAAGCAGGAATTCGGCATGATCCGTGTCTTCGGCACGTTGGGCTGGATCGTCGCCGGGTTGGCGATCGGCGCTTCCGGCCTCGAAGCCACTGCAGTTCCGATGCGCGTAGCCGCGGCGGCGTCCGTGGTGATGTCGCTCTACTGTTTCACGTTGCCCGACACGCCGCCGCTTGCGCGTGGCACGGCTTTCGAGTGGCGGCACGTCATTCCGCTCGAATCGCTGCGCCTGTTGCGGCGCCGGTCGATGGCCGTATTCGCCCTGGCGTCGCTCCTCATTTGCATACCGCTGCAGTTCTACTACGCATTCACGAATCTCTATCTCAACGAGATCGGAATCCACAATGCAGCGGGGAAAATGACCGGCGGACAGATGTCGGAACTGTTCTGCATGCTGCTCATTCCCTGGTTCTTTCGCCGCCTGGGCGTGAAATACATGCTCGGCCTCGGCATGTTGGCCTGGGCCGCAAGGTACGTGCTGTTCGCCTTCGGCAACGGCGATACGTTGCTGTGGATGCTGTGGCTGGGCATTTTGTTGCATGGCATCTGCTTCGATTTCTTCTTTGTCGTCGGTCAGATCTACATCGACCGCGAGGCGCCGGCAACATTGCGCGCTGCGACCCAGGGGCTGATCACGTTCATCACCTACGGCGCCGGCATGTTCATCGGCGCCTGGCTTTCCGGCCGCGTCGTCGATGCCTACGCGCTCGCCGGAGCGGCCGGGACTGTGACGCACGATTGGCAATCCATTTGGATGTTTGCCGGAATTTGCGCGGCGGTCGTTTTGGTGCTGTTCCTGCTGGCCTTTTCCGAATCGCACCAACCACCACTGAAGCAGCACGCCTAGGAGCATCAATGATCGCCGAGTCTCGCAGACGGTTTCTCATTCAATCGGGCCGGCTCGGCGCGGCGGCACTCGCCGCGAATTGCATTTCGCGCAACGCCTTCGCGAATCCAATGGGCCGGCCGGTCGGCATTCAGCTCTACACGGTGAACACACCGATGCAGGAGGATGCCGCCGGCACGCTCAAGCAGCTCCGGGACATCGGCTTCGCCGAGGTAGAGTCCGCCGGCTTCGGCAAGCGTTCGGCCAAGCAATTCCGCGAACTTCTGGACGCTGCGGGCTTCGTCTGCCCGAGCGCCCACCTGCCGTTCGACGTCGACAATCTCGGCGCATCTTTCGAGGATGCGCATGCGCTGGGAGCAACCTATGCCACGAGCGGATCGCTGGTGAGTGGCGATTGGTCGAAGCGGGCGATGAGTCTGGACGACGCGCAACGTACCGCCGAGCTCACCAATCGCATCGGTGCGGCAGCCAAGCGGGCCGGTCTGCAATACGTCTATCACAATCATGACTTTGAATTTGCCGATCACGGCGGCGCGGCCGGCTACGACGTGCTGTTGCGCGAGTGCGATCCGGAACTCGTCAAATTCGAAATCGACTGCGGCTGGATGATATTCGCCGGCCGCAATCCCATCGATTACTTGAAGAAGTATCCGAATCGGTTCCCGATGATTCACGTCAAGGATTTCTTGCCGGCGCAAGGCAAAGGCGCGACTGCGGGCAGTGCGGCTTCGATGATAGGCGCGGAACTGGGCCGCGGCGTGGTCGATTACAAGCCCATCTTCGCAGCCGCAGAAATGGCCGGCCTCAAACATTACTTCGTGGAGCAAGAGGGGCCGTTCTCGCGCATGAATCAGCTGCAGGCGGCGCGGGTGGACTATGATTACTTGCACTCCATGAACTGAAGCAGCGCTGCATGCCGGACGAACCGCCTGATGTGAGCCGCCGCGCCCTGCTCGGGCGGCTTGCCGTAGCGGCGGGCGGCGTGTTGGCGTCGCCGGCTGTTCCCGCTGCACCGGCCGTTCCCGCTGCAGCTCCCGCCGCATCTGTCGGCAGGCTCAAGC
Organism: uncultured Gammaproteobacteria bacterium; assembly: GCA_963818075.1. Lineage (GTDB taxonomy): Bacteria > Pseudomonadota > Gammaproteobacteria > Steroidobacterales > Steroidobacteraceae > Bog-1198. The sequence goes on from CAWFQX010000006.1 coordinate 506,423, forward strand.
AGTCGGTCTGCCGCTGGCCCTATGAGCGCATTCCGCTGCCCGAATTCTGCCGCCGCGCGCGAAAGATTGGGCTCGCGGCGATCGACCTGCTGCACATCGACGAATGGCCGGTCGCGCACGACGCCGGGCTGGACGTTTCCTTGGGGTATGCCAGCCGGCGGGAGAAATTCATCGAGACCGGTTTTAACGACCCGACCAACCACCCGCTGTTGATCAAGGAGCTCGAAACCGCCATACCGCTCGCGGCGCGAGCGCGGGTGCCGAATATTATCGCGATGTTCGGCAATCGAAAACCACACATCGACGAAAACGCCGCGGTTTCGAACTGCATCGCGGGGCTCTCGAAGATTGCCCCGCTCGCGGCCGAGCACCGCGTCACGATCTGTGTGGAGCTCCTCAACAGCAAGATCGACCACGCGGGATATCAGGGAGATCACACCGCATTCGGCCAAGCGGTCGTGTCAGGCGTCGATTCGCCGCACGTCAAATTGCTGTACGACATCTACCACATGCAAATCATGGAGGGAGATGTCATCCGGACGATTCAAGGCAATATCAAGTGGATTGGGCACTTTCACACGGGCGGGGTACCTGGCCGGCACGAAATCAATGACAGCCAAGAATTGAACTACCACGCAATTGCCATGGCCATCGCGGATCTGCACTTTCAGGGCTACGTTGCACACGAGTTCGTGCCGACCCGGCCTGATCAGTATGCGTCGCTCACGGAAGCATTTCGAGTGTGCACGGTATAGGAATAGTCTTACCCCATTGTGGGACTATGGGCGACTGTTTTTGCGCAACAGCATCTTCCAGTATGTCGCTCGCATCAATGCAACGATGTGTTGTGTGCAAAACACAGGCAACTTGAGGAAGTTATATGCTTCGCACCAAATTTGTGATTGCCACGATGGGGTCGTTCGCGCTCGCATTGGCCATGAGCAGCGGTGTGCGTGCGGAATCCACGCAAGAAATCGACGTGTCAGTGTCCGACGCATTGCAGAAATTTACTGACGCCAACCCGGCACACGGCGAATTGGTCCGCAAAGCCGCGGGCGTTCTGGTTTTTCCGCGCATCACCAAGGCCGGCGCCGGAATCGGCGGCGAGCACGGCGATGGCGCATTACTCAAGGGCGGAGTTACCACCGGATATTATAGTCTGAGCTCGGCATCGGTGGGTTTGACCTTGGGCGCGGGGCAGCGCACCGAAATCCTCTTGTTCATGACCCGCGAAGCGCTCGCAAAATTCGAAGCCAGCAAAGGCTATGACCTCGGGGTGGACGCGCAGATTGCCGTCGTGTCCAAAGGCGCGGGCGGCAATTACGACAGCGAATCCTTGAAGAAACCGGTTCTCGGCTTCGTATTCGACGAGAAGGGGCTGATCGGCGACATATCGCTCAAGGGCTCGAAGATCAAAAGGATCAAGCACGACGCGTAACGCCGGAACGCAAATCACGCGCCTGGTTGGCGACGCTGAAAGGTAGAGAGGCTCACAGCGCCTTGCGCGTGAGCCTCACCCGGCCGCTCGCGTCGCGATTGACCGTGACGTCGTAGCGTTGTCCGCGGAAGGTAATACCCTTGAGCGTCAGGGATTTCCACTCCGGCGGGAGCACCGGCGCATAGGCCTCCACCAGGCCTTTGTCTTGGATGCGCAGCCCGCTCAACCCATAGAGAAGAGTCTGCACGAAGCCCCCGGACGCCGTGATGAAATAGCCGGTGTTGTTGTTCGCCGTTTCCGTACGCACATTGAACGGCGGCTTGATCAGCCCGCTGGTGAAATTGTTTTGCAGCCAGGTGATCGCCAACGGCGCATCGCCCACCACCGCGGCGGCGATCGACGCCGGCGCCAGACTCATGCCGTGAGGTTGGCGGTGCCCCTCCTTCACCGAGATCATCGTGTAGTCGAAGTCGTTGCGGCGGATTTGCGCGCTCATCGGCATGTCCAACGACGGGTACATCAAGAGCCCTAAGGTACTGCCCTCCAAGGGCTCGCGCGGCACGCTCGCATCGAAGTCGAGATGGCGCTGCTCGGTTGCCGAAAACGGAATGTACAGCTTTGCGGCAACCTCGGCCCAGTGCGGGTCGGCCCGCTCGCCGACCAACGCCGCAGCAGCAGCAGCAATGCGCAACGCCTTTTGCGCCGAGACGTTCGTGAAAGTATCGTTTGGCACATCGTTGTAGCTCTCGGCGACCGATGTGACGTGCACGATCTCGTAACGCCGCATGTCCGGGTTCCACGTCGCGCGGCTGGCCCAGAAATCGGCCACGTTGCGCATCACCGGCCAGCCATACTTTTTCAGCCAATCGCGATCCTGCGACGCCAGCCAGTATTGCCATTGCGCGATTGCGATGTCGGCGTTGACGTGGATTTCGCGCTCGCCGAGCACATAGGCGAAATGCGGCGTCTGTTCGCTGCCGTTTTCCGGGTCGGCTTCCCAAGGATACTTCGCGCCCTTGAATCCGCTTCCTTGAGCGCGCGCCTGTGCCGCGGGCAGCGTGTGCGCGCGGAACACCACCAGCGACTTCGCGCGTTCGGGATGCAGCAGCAGCAGTGCGGGGAAGATCCACGTATCGCTATCCCAGAACGCGTGCCCCGTATATCCCGGTGTCAGACCGCAGGCGCCCATCGGCCAGCGCGTGTCGGCGGTGGAAGTCTCGAGCAGATAGAAGAGATCCGAGTGCGCCGCAGTCTGCGCCCTCGCATCGCCGTCGATCGCGATGTCGGAGCGCCATAGATCGCGCCAGGCGGCGCGATGTTGCTCGAGAAGAGCGTCGAAGCCGGCCGCGCGGGCCTGCGTCGCCAACGCAAGATCCGCCTGCGCATCGCCGCCCCAATCCTCGCGCGAGGCGGCGATGAACTTGGTGAATGTGTAGGTTTTGTCCTTTTGCACCTTGATGCTCAGGTTCAGCGCGAGACGGTACTGACTCTTGTAGAGCGCGATATCGGCCGCCTGTACGCCGTCGGGCAGGCGCAGCGCAGCCGCTTCGGCCATCCGCAAGCCTTGTTCGGCGCGGCCGTCGAGCCACAGGGTCAACTCATGGGGGTCGCCATCCGCGCTCAGCACGTGTGTATCGCCGTGATACCAGACGGCGGCGCGGTCGGGAGTCGCCGGCGGAATCGCAACGAGCTTCATGTTGTGCGCGGCGACCGCTTCCTGCATTTCCTCGCCGGTCAGCTTGGCGATCGGCAGCCGCGGTTGGTACGGCGCCCAGAGATTGAGCGCAAACGACAATTGCACGGTACCGTCGAAGTCCGGCGTCAGAGAAATTTGCGTCGCCGCCAGATGAGTCGCCGCCTCGCTGACGAAGGTGGTGACTTTGATCTGCGTGGATCTTCGGTGGTCGACGTAGCGATAGCTCGTGGTGAGCGTCGCCTCCTGCATGTTCAAGACCTGGCTGTAATCCTGGAACAGCCCCGCGTTCAGCGGCACCTGGTTCATCCAGAAGTGGCCCGCCGCGGAGTCGCCGGTCGAGTAGTCGATCTCACTCCAGCCCGGAATCGCGGCAGGACGCGCCATGTCGTCCTTGGCGTAGTCCATGAACGCGACCATGTAGGCGAGATTGCCCTCGGTGCCGCGCGGCGCGGTCATGGTCGAAAAATAGCCATTGGCCAGATAGCTCGGAAAGTAGCGGTCGAAATCCTCGGCGCCGGCGCTGAGAGTGAAGCTGGGATCGGGGGCCGCCCGGGCGGGGCCGGCCGCCAACGCCAGCCACGGCAGAGCGAAAATCAATGCCTTCATATCGTCCCCCACTCGAAGTTCAATTCATTCTAGACCGATGCGGGCGTCCTTGCGCGCTGCGCGCGTACGCTTGGTGGCCCTGGGGCTTGCGCGGCAATGTATGATCGACAAAATTCATCGCGGCTGTCGGCTTGGGTCACGGGGGAATGGTGAAGCATCTTGCCTTGAGGATTGCACTCGTGCTGCTTGTTCTCGGTCAATCGAAACCTGATGCTCGAGCCGCCGGCCAGTCCACGCCGGCGTCGTCGAACGTGCCCGGTGCGCCGACTCCCAGCGTGAGCCGGGACGGGAGCATCACCTTTACACTGCAGGCGCCGGATGCCCGTACCGTTCAGGTCGCCGGTGGCGACGGACTCGGCGCGGGCCCGTTCCCGATGACGAAGGATGCCGAGGGTAAGTGGCGCGTGACGACTCCGCCGGCCGTTGCAGGGTTCCATTACTACTGGTTCGTGCTTGACGGCGTCGCGGTCAATGATCCGTCGAGCGAAACTTATTTCGGATACGGCAAAGAGACGAGCGGCGTCGAAGTGCCGGAGGCCGGTGCGGAGTACTACGCACTCACCAATGTGCCCCACGGTGAGGTGCGCGCGAAATGGTACCTCTCAAAAACAACCGGCGAGTGGCGCCGCGCGTTCGTCTACACGCCTCCCGGTTACGAAAGCAACCCAAAGACCCGCTACCCTGTGCTCATACTGCAACACGGCGCCGGCGAGAACGAAACCGGCTGGTCGCGGCAAGGCCGAGCTCAATTTATCCTCGATAATATGATCGCCGCCGGCAAGGCAGTTCCCATGATTGTCGTCATGGATCGCGGCTATGCCGTCCGTCCGGGAATGCCGGCCGTGACCTTCGGACCCGACACTCCGCTCAGCGACGCCCTGCTCGCCTTCAGCACGTTCGAAGATGTCATCATCCATGATCTGATCCCGACCATCGATGCGTCTTACCGCACCATTGCCGACCGGGATCATAGAGCGATGGCGGGGCTGTCGATGGGCGGCATGGAGACTCTGTTCATCACCCTGCGACATCTGGACACGTTCGCCTACATTGCCTCGCTGAGCGGCCCGATAGTTCCCAACCTCAACTCGAATCAGTCTCTGGGAAGCGTGCAGCCCGGTGCCTTTGATGTCAAAACCGCCTACGAAGGAGCCTTTGCGAATCCTGCCGAATTCAACCGCCGCGTGAAGCTGCTGTGGCTCGGTGTCGGGACCGCTGAGCCGGAGCTGTTTCGCGCCGGTATCGGCGCGGCCTCCAAGGCACTGAAGGCAGCGGGTGTGCGATTAGCGTACTTCGAGTCGCAGGGCACGGCGCATGAGTGGCAGACATGGCGCCGTGATCTCAACGATCTTGTACCGCGACTGTTCCGCTGACGTGTCAATGGCCCCGCGAATGAAGCTGCGCTGCGTCGGACTGCTGATTGCCGCCGCATGGTTCTGCGGCAGCGGAGTCGCCGCACCTGCCGTCGCCGACGCCGGCGCCACGCGCGAGTCGCACGCCGAGTCGGCGTACATTCATTGGCTCGAAGAGCGCTCGATGCTGCACCAGGCGCAGGCACTGGCACGGCGCTACTCGGGCAACCCCATTCAATGGCAGCACCCTTACGGAGTGCCTCAGCCGCGAGCGGCCTCGGCACGTTCCTCGGTATGGTTTACCGCCTATCCGGCGTCGACCATCAGCGAGTCGCCCGGTGCCTCGGTGCTGGCCACTCTGGCAGACGAGCGGCTTTGGCACGCTTTCCAAAGCATCGGGATTCAAGCCATCCACACCAGTCCGATGAAGCGCTCCGGCGGCGTGAGCGGCCGCACTTACACGCCGTCGATCGATGGCAACTTTGATCGCATCAGCTTCGATATCGACCCCAGCTTCGGCACCGAAGCTGAGTACAAGAAGCTGGTCCAGGTTGCGCGTTCCCACGGAGCGATTGTCATAGGCGACGTCGTTCCCGGGCATACCGGCAAGGGTCCGGACTTCCGCCTCGCCGAGCGTGCCTACGCCGATTACCCGGGCCTCTATCACATGGTGCGCATCGAGCCCGCCGACTGGGGATTGCTGCCGGCCGTGCCCGCGGCGCACGATTCAGTGAATCTGAGTCCTGCCGCCGTCGATGCGCTGCAGGCCAAGGGCTACATCGTCGGCATGCTGGCCTCGAAGATTTTCTACGCACCGGGGGTGAAAGATTCCGATTGGAGCGCCACGGCTGTGGTCCGCGGCGTCGACGGTGTGGAGCGCCGCTGGGTATATCTGCACTATTTCAAGCAGGGCCAACCCACGCTCAACTGGCTCGATCCGACCTTCGCGGCGCAGCGGCTCGTGATAGGCGACGCAATCCATGAGATTGGCGTACTCGGCGACGGGATGCTGCGGCTCGATGCCAACGGTCTGTTGGGCATCGAACGCGACGGCAGCGGCCGCGTTTGGTCCGAGGGCCACCCTCTGTCCAACACCTCCAATCAACTCATCGGCGACATGGTGCGGAAACTGGGGGGATTCACGTTTCAGGAACTCGCCCTCGCATTGGACGACTTGCGCACGATGTCGAGCGGCGGCGCGGACCTATCCTATGACTTCGTCACCCGGCCCGCCTATGAGCACGCGCTGCTCACGGGCGATGCGGAATTCCTGCGGCTCCAATTCCAACTGATGCGGCAGTTCGACATCGATCCGGGCGCGCTGGTCCATGCGCTGCAGAATCACGACGAACTGACGATGGGCATGGCACATTTCGGCGGCCGCCATGCGCAGGAGCTGTTTCCGTTTCGCGGCGGCCAGCAGCCGGGAGAGCAGCTGCGTGCGACGGTGCGGGAAGAAATGTACAGCCGTCTCATCCTCAAGGACGCGCCCTATAATTTGCGATTCGGCGACGGCGTGGCGTCGACCACTGCCACGATCATCGCGTCCGCACTCGGCATCAAGGATATTTCGCGATTGACCGCGGCTGAGGTGGACAAGATCAAGCGTCTGCATCTGCTGCTGGCCTTCTACAATGCGTTCCAGCCCGGCGTGTTTGCGCTGTCGGGATGGGACCTGGTGGGCGCCCTGACGTTGCCCGCGGCGGCGGTGCGCGATCGGCTCGCCGACGGCGACACGCGCTGGATCAACCGGGGGGCGTACGATCTGATCGGTGCCAATCCGCAGGCGACTCGCTCGGCTGCCGGAATGCCGCGCGCCGTCGCCCTCTATGGTCCGCTGCCGCAACAGCTCGCGACGCCCGACTCGTTCGCGTCGCAACTGGCACGCATATTGAAGGCACGCGCGGACCTGCGTCTCTATGCGGCGCGGCTGACCGACCTGCCGGCCGTGCACTCCAAGGGTCTGTTCGTGCTGGTTCACGAACTGCCGGAGAACTCGGGGCTCGAGGTCACCGCGATCAACTTCGGACCTTCGCCGGTGGATGAAACCGTGGTGATCCGCGGCGCAACGCCGAACTCGACAGCCGGCGACGTGCTGGATGGCAAGGCGCCGGGGCTGCAAGTCGGCGCGGACGGCAGCCTGCGGTTGAGCCTCGCGGCGTTCGAAGGCAAGGCATTCCGTATCAAGGGGCCCTGAGGCGCATTCATTGATAGTCGTGCGTGAGGGCGGCCCCTGTGTCGAGGTCGGTCCTCATGTCGTGCGCGCGCTCCCATCACCCTCGTGTTTGCGCCTCAAATTTCGTGGATGTCCTATTTGTGCGGGCAATTGCGTTGTGAGGATTAGAGATCCATTTCGCAATCCCCAGGGAGCCTTCAAAAATGAAGATGAATACATTTTCTGCCTCGCGCCGCGTCGTGTGCGGATTGCTCGGTGCTTTGAGCCTCGCAGGCCTCGTCCGCGCAGACCCCTCGCCGGTCAATCCCCGGCTCACTGTCGGAATCGACGCGACCGGCCTCATCGGCGTCTATAAGAACGACGGGCCCATCGACCAGCAAAGCGAGTTCTTCCAGAGCCTCGGTACCAACGGCCGCAGCTGCGGAACCTGTCACATCGCCACCGAGGCTATGAGCTTTACACCCGCTCACGCGCGAAACTTGTATGACGAAACCCGCGGCGCGGATCCGCTGTTTGCGAGTTTCGACGGCGCCAACTGCACCACCGCCGCACCGAACGATCGAGCGGCTCACAGCCTGCTGCTCAAAAACGGACTGATTCGGATCCCCATGCCGGTCCCGTTGAACGCCGCCTATTCGATCTCGGTGGTCCATGACCCCTACGGCTGTGCATTGCAGATCGACCCGACGACCCACGTCTTGACTGCTTCGGTTTACCGCCGCCCTCTGCCCACCGCCAATCTGTCATTTCTAAGCGCGGTCATGTTCGACGGCCGAGAGACCATCGTGCCGCTGACGAGCGCCGCAACGCTCGCTGCGAATCTGCGCACCGACCTCGCGCATCAGGCCATGGACGCTATCCTGGGGCATGCGCAAGCCGCGGTGACCCCAACCGGCGCTCAGCTCAATGCGATCGTGGATTTTGAGCTCGCGTTATTCTCCGGACAAGTTTGGGACAACTACGCGGGATTGCTGAGCGACGGCGAGGCCAAGGGCGGACCGATCGATCTCTCCGGTCAGGTGTACTATCCCGGCATCAACGACACCCTGGGCGCCGATCCGAATGGCACGCCCTTCAATCCGGTGTCGATGACACTCTACGCGGCATGGGAAGGGTACGCGGGCAATCGCGGCGACGACGATCGGCTCAATGCCCGCGCCGCGATTGCCGCGGGCGAGAAATTGTTCAACAGTGCGCCCATGACGATCAGTAACGTGCGCGGCCTGAATGACAACGCGGCGCTGAATAAACCATCGTCGTTCGCCGGCACGTGCGCGACCTGTCACGACACGCCGAACATTGGCCATCATTCTCTCCCGCTGCCGCTCGACATCGGCACGGGCCATACGTCGAACCCGAGCTTCGAATCGGATCCGATTGTCGCGGCTGCGGTGAGCGAACTGAGCGTGCCGGACTTGCCGGTGTTCCTGATCTCGGGCTGCCCGAACCCATTCAACGCAAGGGCAGGCGGAGTCCTTCTACACCACCGATCCGGGCAAGGCGCTCGTCTCAGGCAATTGCGCGGACTTCAATCGCGTGAAGGGCCCGATCCTGCGCGGCCTTGCGGCGCGTGCGCCGTATTTTCACAACGGCGCTGCAGCGAATTTGCGCGAGTTGGTGAATTTTTAAAATCTGCGATTCCAGATGGCGCTGAGCGAAGAACAGAAAAGCGAGCTTGTGGCATTTCTCAATTCGCTATGAGCTGAAAGCTGCCGCGAGGCCATATACTACGGCGCACCCGGCTGGGACCGCTTGAGTTGGCACCGACATGGCAGATCACATCAACCCCGGGCGGCGCGATTTACTTGCAATCGGCCTGCTCGCGGCAGGCGGGTGGCGCTACGCCGCAGGGGCGGCGGCTAACGCATGCATCGCGGATCCGCCTGCCGCGCCGCTCGCGGAACTTAGATTTGGTCAGGTGCAGTTCAGCGACGGGCCGCTCGCCCGGCAGGCGCGCGGGAATCACCGCCTGATCCTGAGTCTGGATGAGGACGCGCTGCTGCGACCCTTCCGAGTGCGCGCCGGACAGCACGCGCCCGGCCAGGATCTTGGCGGTTGGTACGACACGTATGCGTTTGCGCCGGGCGCCACGTTCGGGCAATGGATGAGCGCGCTGTCGCGTCACTATGCCATCACCGGCGATGCACCGACACGTGCCAAGGTGCAGCGACTGGTGCGCGGGTACGCAGCGACGATCGACGCCGAGGGGAGTTTTTACCGCAACAACCGTTTCCCTGCTTATACCTACGACAAACTCGTCGGCGGCTTGCTGGACGCCCGGCGGCTCAGCCGCGACGATGCGGCGCTCGCGACACTCGCCCGCACCACCCAGGCCGCCATACCGTACCTGCCGCCGCAGGCAATGCCGCGCAACGAGCACGCCCATCCGGGCCAGGACTTCAGCGAGCACGCTTGGGATGAAAGCTACACGCTGCCAGAGAATCAATTCCAGGCTTGGCATTTGACCGGTGACCGGCGCCATCTCGAGCTGGGTCGCCGCTTTCTCTACGACGAGTTCTTTGCGGCGCTCGCGCGCGGAGACAATGTTCTGCCGGGCAAGCATGCCTACAGCCACGTCAACGGGCTGAGTTCCGCGGTGCAGGCTTATTTGTCGCTCGGCACGCCGCTGTATTTGGCGGCCGCGCAGCACGGCTTTGAGATGATCGACGCACAGAGCTTCGCCACCGGCGGCTGGGGTCCGGACGAGCATTTTGTCGTGCCCGACAGCGGTGCGCTTGGGCTTAGCCTCATCGACATGAACAAGAGTTTTGAAACGCCGTGCGGTGCCTATGCGCATTTCAAGCTCACGCGCTATCTGCTGCGCATCACGCGCGAGGCACGCTATGGCGACAGCATGGAACGCGTGCTGTACAACACCGTGCTGGGCGCGATCCCGATCCAGCCGGACGGACACGCCTTCTACTACTCCGACTACACGCGGCAAGCCAAGAAGACCTTTCACCCTGACCGTTGGCCGTGTTGCTCCGGCACGCTGCCAATGATCGCCGCCGATTACGCCATCAGCAGCTGTTTTACCGATCCGCACGGCATTTACGTGAATCTCTATGTACCTGCGCAAGTCACGTGGAGCCAGAACGGCGCGTCCTGCGCTCTGTCGATCGAGACCGACTATCCCTATGTGCCTGGCGTGATCATGACGCTGCACCTGCCGAGTGCACAGACGTTCACGCTCAATCTGCGCATACCCGCCTGGGCGCAGGGCGCCGAGCTCTCGATCAACGGCAAGCGCAACGCGCTGTCGCTTGAGCCCGGCAGCTTCGCCGCGATTTCGCGCGAATGGCGCTCGGCCGACAGGATCGAGCTCGAGCTGCCGCTCATGCGGCGGCTGGAAAGCATCGATGCAGCGCACCCCGACACGGTCGCCTTGTTGGCCGGCCCACTGGTGCTCATGCGCATCCTGGACGATGGCGATGTAGCGAGGTCCACCCTGACCCGGACCAGCTTGTTGGCGGCGCAGCGCGATCGCGGCGGCGAGCGCGAATGGCAAGCCCGCACGGACAACGGGTTCATCAAGCTCAAGCCCTTCCTCGACATCGATGCGGAGAGCTATAGCGCGTACCAGCAGGTCGTGCCGTCCTGATTGCGAGAAACTCGACCACCATGAAGCTGAAACCAAGATTGCGCCGCGCATTGATGATCGGGGCTGTTGGCATGGCTCTGACGCCGCTACCCGGCATGGGCGACGCCGGCTCCGAACAGCGTCTGTCCTTCGATGTCGATGAGGGTCTGAATCTCAACAGCTTCCTGCGTGACGGTCCGGTCGCGGCCCATTTGCTGCTGCGCTCAGGATCAGATCCTCGCGTTCTGATAGCCTTCCCCGCCGGCAACAGCGGCGTCGGGCTCTGGTTTTCGCACAGTGCTACGCCTGCGACCTGGACGCTGCTCGGGCGGCCGCAGCCGCTCATCATCAAGGATGAGCGAGGACGCCCGCTGTACGGGCTGACGGCCGATGCACGCGTGACCGGCGTCAAGGACCTATCGATCAAGCAGGCCGTGTTATCCAGCGTGCGCGTCTTGCGGGACTATCAGGCAAGGGGACTTTTCCGGCGCAAGTCGCAGCGAACCCGACGATCCAGAACTCGACCATCACCTGGGCGCGCGATCGCCTCGACGGCGCGGCCGGATATCGCCTCAGCATCGAGATCACGGAGGGGGCGCTGCAGGGCGAGCACGTCACAGCGGGAAGCAGCGGCGGGATTGCGCTCAAGATCACCGCCGTGAGTGGTGAAACGCCGATGACCCCGCTCTCCGGCGAAGAGCTGTTCAACGGCCGCGCCAAAGCAGACGCTGCGGGCCGCAATGCGCTGACTTTTCTGAGCTTCCAGGAAAAGTTTGTCGCCGGCTCCTGGCGCTTCAACACTTATTTCGGCCGCGACACCCTGATGTCGGTGCGTCTCTTGATGCCTGCGCTCACACCGCGGGCGGTGGAAGCGGGCTTGGGCGCCGTGCTGACCCGGCTGTCGCCGCCAGGCGAAGTGGCGCATGAAGAGGACATCGGCGAGTTCGCGATTCTCGATCATCTGCGTGCTGACCAACCTAAGTCGGACGCACCGGTGTTCGATTACAAGATGATCGACGGCACCTTCATGCTGGGGCCCGTCGCCGCCGCATGGCTGCTGGACGATGAGCGCGGCCGATCGCAGGCTGCGCAGTTCTTAGGAAGCATGGACGGCCGCACGGAGGCGCCGCGAGCGCTGGGTGCCGATCTGGTCAGCAACTTGAAATTCGTGCTGCACGCTGCGGCAAAGTTTGCGCATGCTCCGCGGGCCGCAAATCTGATCGCACTGAAGCCCGGTGTGCCGGTGGGTCAATGGCGGGACAGCAATACGGGATTGGCGGGCGGACGTTACCCCTATGACGTCAACGCAGTGTTCGTGCCGGCAGCGCTCGAGGCAGCCAGCCGCTTTTTCCTCAGTGGCCTGCTCGAGCCCTATCTTGAGCCGGCCGACCATGCGATGTTCGCGCGCGCCGAAAGCCGGTCGAGAATCTGGCGCGATAGAGCCAGGCCGCTGTTCGACGTCACCATATCGAGCGCAGATGCCCGCCGGGACATTACCCGCTATGCCGCCACCTTGATTGTGTCCAGCGATGCCGCGCTCCGCTCGGTGGGCGACTTGCCCGTGCGCTTCCCCGCCCTGTCGCTCGACGCCGATGGCAAACCCATAGCGGTCGTCCATTCCGACGAGGGCTTCGACCTGTTGTTCGGCCGCCCGAGTCTTTGGGCGGTGCGTCACGTCGCCACAAATGTGATGCGGCCGTTTCCGGCCGGCCTCCTCACCGATGTGGGTATGGTGGTCGCGAATCCAGTGTATACAACACCTGCCATCCAAGCCGAGCTCAACAACAACGCGTACCACGGCACGGTGATCTGGTCCTGGCAGCAAGCGGTCATGGCGGCGGGACTGCAGCGGCAACTGGAACGTCCGGATCTGCCGCCGATCGTGAAGGAAGAACTGCGTGCCGCCCAACGGCAGCTCTGGAGCGCTATCCGCGCGTCGCGCACACTGCAGAATTCGGAGCTCTGGTCCTGGAGTTTTGCGCAAGGACACTTTCACATCGCGCCCTTCGGAGCCAACGCCGCCGACGCCGACGAGTCGAACGCGGCGCAATTGTGGAGCACGGTGTACCTGGCAATCCCCGACCCGCAGCGGGCTACCCAGGCTGCTCATTAGCAACGGTTGTAAAACTTGCGCACCAAAATGGCCCGTGCCGGATGTGGCGAATTCGCCGCAAAGCTTGATATAGCGAACAATTCGCATTACAGTCACTTGGCGAGGGTTCACCGGCAAGCATAGGTCGGGGACCTGCGGATCAGCGTGGATAAGACTGCTTAAGCAGCGAGCACCGTTGATCTTGGGTTTGGTCAGCGAACGTCTGCGAGGGTTATCACTCCAGACGCTGATGCGACACTAGGGGGCTGGATGGTTAATTTCCTCGAGAACGATCCGTCGCGGGTCCCTTACGGTCGGCTATTCGATCGGGAGATCTGCGTCCATGCGTCTAAACATCCTGTTTAGCCTATTTTTGCCGACGCAAACGCTGCACCGGCGCGAACCGCGGCGGAGCGGACAACTTGCCGCGCGCCGATCCTGCGTGATCAGCCTGCGTGGCTGCGGCCGTGCGCGGAAGGCGCCGTGACGCCGCTCTCCAACCCTCGCTTGCGGATCCGATGCAACGCTGGCCACCGCTCGCTCGCCACATTCAACAAACTTTGCGGGTCATCGACGCAAACGCAAAATTACGGCGCCTGCAGAGTCGAATCACAGTAACACCTACTGCTTCAAATGGCTTATTCAGGGGAGATCGATATGAGACAAAAACGCAACAAACAACTCGGCACGAGTGCACGGTCAATGCGAGCCCGCGCAGCCGTCGCATCGCTGGTGCTGCCGCCCGCCGCCGCGATGGTCCGGCGCTTTGGACCCCGCGCCGCTGGCTTGAATGCCGTTGCCGCCGCAGTCGCGGGGGTTCTCTACTGTTCCGGCCCCGCCTACGCGCAGGCGCAGGTCGAGGCGGCTCCAGCCGCCGAATCTACGCTGGACGAAGTCGTGGTTACCGCTTCCGCCACCGGTGTGAAAAAGCTCGATGCCAGCTACAACATCGTCTCCGTAAGCGCTGAACAGATCAAAGACGCTAACCCCAAGAGCACAGCCGACTTGCTCAAGCTATCGCCGGGAATCTGGCCGGAGTCTTCCGGCGGTCAAACCGGTGCCAATATCGAAATCCCAGGCCTTCCGAGCGGTGGCGACGCGCCCTTCTTCACCAACATGATCAACGGCACGCCGCTGTACGGTATGCCTTCGCTCTCCTTCATGGACTCGAGTTCCCTGCTACGTCTCGACGATACGGTTGAACGCGTCGAAATCGTGCAGGGCGGTCCGGGCGCCGTATTCGGCCCCGGACAAATGGGCGCAACGGCCAACTTCATCTTGAAACGCGGCACCGCCGACCCCACGGGTTCTGTGGGCGTGACGTACGGCAGCGAAGGCATGATCCGGCTCGATGCCTTTTATGGTTTCCCCATCGCCGATAAATGGTATATGAGCGCCGGTGGTTTCTATCGGGAATCCCACGGCGTCCGCTCACCGCAATTCCCGTCCGACGATGGCGGCCAGTTCACCGCGACTCTGTCCCACGATTTGGACAATGGCTCGTTCATGTTGTGGGGGCGGACGCTAGATGACAAGAACCAGTTCATCGTACCCATCGCGTTGATCGAAAACGCCAATGGCACATTCTCGAACTATCCCGGTTTCAATGCGGTCAGCTCGGCCTACGGCAGCAAGGCCATGCAGAATGTGCTTCTGCCCAACCCGGCGGGTGGTTTTGAAGGCGCGGATCTCGCCAACGGTCGCGGCGGCAACCTGAACTTTTTCGGTGGCAATTACGATGCCGACTTCGACGGCTGGAAGGTGTCGGACAAATTCATCTGGGACGGTGGCAACCTCAATACCAACGCTCTGTTCTCGGGTCCGAATCCGCGGCCTTTGAGTTACTACCTCTACGGTTGCCAGGTCGCGCAACCTGCCGGCTACTGCAATGGGGCGACGGCGAATGACACCAACAACCTGGGCACCAATGGCCAAGGCCTGCCGCTCAGCACCAACGTGGCCGCGAGCTACTTGGGCGGCGGCCCGGTGGCCGCGAACCAGAGCGTGCTCACCCAGGGCTGGTGGTACATCCAGAAGAAGCTGGAAAACCTCAACAATGATTTTCGAGTCAGCAAAATGGTGTTCGACGGCAACACGGTTACGGGAGGTGTGTACGTGACCCACTACACCGACCACGACAATTGGTCGCTCGGCAACACCATGCTGATGAGCAACAACCCCAACGCGACGCCGATCGTATTGAACTACGTGAAGAATGGGGTGACGCAAAATTTGACCAGCCCGCAAGGGTTCGTGAGCTTC
Organism: uncultured Gammaproteobacteria bacterium; assembly: GCA_963818075.1. Classification (GTDB taxonomy): domain Bacteria; phylum Pseudomonadota; class Gammaproteobacteria; order Steroidobacterales; family Steroidobacteraceae; genus Bog-1198. The sequence goes on from CAWFQX010000006.1 coordinate 521,625, forward strand.
AACAACAATTTCAATATTCTCGAAGATGGCACGGGCACGAACACGGCACCCTACTTGTCCGACGCGTGGAAAATAGGCCCTTGGCTGTTCGACGTATCGGCGCGTTATGAGCACATTTCCGTGACTCAACAGACCTGCAATACGACCAAACAGCAACTGGGCACTGTGAACGATCTTTGGGACAACGCCGTGCCGATCTGTAATGGCACCTATGATGTTTTGCATTACAGCAAGAACTCGACGACGTGGACGGTGGGTGCCAACTACGAGATCACCAGCCATATGAGCGTGTACCTGCGCGGCAACAATGGCACGCATTTCGATGACTTCGACAATGGCATACGCGGTTCCGGTGGTAATTTTGCACCCTCGGAGACGGTCAAGAATTTCGAGACCGGCTTCAAATATCAGTCGTCGATCGTGTACGTTGATTTGAACGCCTACCACAAGCAATTCCTTGGTATTCCCTATCAGGAAACCAATAGTGTGGGCGTTGCGTTCGGTCCCGTGTCCGAATACGGCTCCGATGCCAAAGGCGTGGATTTGCTCGCCACGGTGACGCCGATCGAGCACTTGAACCTAAGTGTGAACGCCAACTACATGGACGGCCATTTCACGCACTACAATGGGTGCGCGCCGTACATCGACATCAACGGACACAATCAGTGCGCCGCCATCGATGGTGCGCCCATCCTGCGTCAGCCGAAATTCCATATCCTTCTTACCCCCAGCTACACGCTGGTGCCGGCTTGGGGCGATGTGACTGGATTTGTCACTTACGAGCATGTCGGCCAGCGTTACGAAGATCAGTCGGGGTTGCAGCCCCTGGGCGTGTTTTACACGTTGGGTGCCGGTATCGTCGCCGACTACGGCAAGAACTGGCAGTTCCGCGTTGGAGCCACGAACCTGACCAATCAGATCGGTCTCACGGAAGGCAACGCGCGCAAATTCGGCGCCGAGACGGGCGTCGGCGGCGTGATCCTGGCGCGGCCAATCGAAGGCCGCGAAATCAACGTTCAAGCCAAGTACAAGTTCTGATGTATCTCCCCCTCGCGCCGTCCGGTGCGAGGGGGCTCTTGAGGTCTCACCCCTCGAGGTAAGATGGGGCCGTGATGACCTCTCCCGCACTCATCGACGCCATGCGGCGCGTCAGCGCACTGCTGCAGGCCGGCGATTTAAGTCTCGCCCAAACCCAACTCGAAGCGATCGTCGCCGCCAACCCAGAATACGTCGAAGGACTGCGCTTGCTCGCCGGCGCACAGCAGGCGCTGGGGGATGTCGAAGCTGCGGAAAAGCTCCTGCGCCGGGCGCTCGAGCTCGCTCCCGACTGGACGCCCACGCTCGCAACTTTGGGAGAACTACTGCTCTCGGGCGGTCGCGGCAGCGAAGCCGAATCCCTGCTGCAGCGTGCGGCCGCGGGTGCGCCGCCCTTTCCGCGCGCAGCCTTCCTGCTCGCCCGTTACTACAATGATATGCGGCGCCCTGCTGAGGCGCTGGCGCTGGCCGCACCTCTGTGCGCCGCCGGCAACCCCGACGCGGATTTGGCTGCGCAGCACATCGCTGCGCTGGCCGCGCTCGGCCGTCAGGACGAGGCGGTCGCCTTCTATCGGAGTCTGGTAGCCGCCGCACCCGAGAACCTCGTCGCTGTGCAAGCTTTGGCGATGGCGCTCAACATCGCCAATCAGCACGACGAAGCCGCGCGCGTCGCGCGGCGTGCGCTGGAGCGCGGGGGCAAATCTGCGGCGTTGTACAACACCCTGGCCCGCAGCCTCATTGCGCAAGGCACGCTTGGATCGGCCGAGGCCGCCTTGCATGATTGCCTGGCGCTCGAGCCGCGCCTGCTCGATGCGCAGAACAGTCTTGCGCAATTGATCTGGATGCGCACCGGCGACATCGCGCAGGCGACCCAGGCATTTGATCGAGCCCTGCAATCCTTTGGCAACGATGATGCTCTCTGGGCGGCCAAGGCCGCCCTCCTGCAAGGAGCCGGGGACGCGCGCGCCGCCTATGCGTGTTTGTCGCCGCGGGCCTCGCGGCCGCAGGCTTCGCCCATGCTGCTCATCCGCGCGGGCCTCGCGGCGCTGGAATTCGATTCAGCGGCCGCATTGAATTTGGCCGAGCGCGCGCTGCGCGCCATGCCGGCCAATGCCGCCGCGCGCACTCTGCTGGTTGCCGCGCAGCTTGGCGTCGGGGATGCACATGGAGCGCTGCCCCACTGCGAAACGCTATTGGCAAACACTCCCGATGACCAATATCTCATCGCGCTTGAAACCACCGCCTGGCGCCTGCTCGGCGACGAACGCTATGCGCGGCTCTGCGACTATAAAACCCTGGTAGTGCCGTTCGAGCTCGAGGCGCCGCCGCCGTGGCCGAATCTGGCCGGCTATTTCGCCGACCTCAAGGTGAGTCTCAACCGCCTGCACGACCCATATGGCCATCCGCTGCTGTTTCAATCGTTGCGCCACGGCACTGAGACCACCTTGGATCTTTCGCGAAGCACGGACCCCGTGATACAGGCGCTGTTCTCGAGCTTTGCGGCGCCCATTGGCCGTTACCTCGAACAGATGGGCCACGGCGCTGATCCGCTGCGCCGGCGCAATCTTGGGCGTTGGCGCTTCAACGGCAGCTGGTCGGTGCGGCTGCGCACGTCGGGCCATCACGCCAACCACGTGCATCCGCGCGGCTGGATTTCCTCGGCCTGCTATGTCGAGCTACCCGATGTCATGAACGATGCCCGCAGCGACCAGGGCATTCTCACCTTCGGCGAGCCCGGTATCGCAACCACCCCGACCCTCAAGGCCGAACACTCGGTGCGCCCCGCCGTCGGCATGCTGGTGCTGTTTCCGTCGTATTTCTGGCACGGGACCGTGCCTTTTGCGAGCGACCAGCCGCGTCTTACCGTGGCGTTCGACGCCGTACCTGATCGCTAGAGAAAAATTACCGAACCTCCAGTGCATTGAACGCAATGGTGATGCGCGGCTCGTCACTGTCGTGGGGCTCCACATAGTGGTCCATCCAGCAGGGGAACAACACGAGCAGGCCCGCGCTCGGCGTCAGATGAACGTCGGCATGGCCATTGGGCACGCCGCCTTTGACGGAACCCAGAATCACACCGGGGCGCGGATCGCGGAACACGAATTGGCCCGAGCCGGCAGGTACCTGCAGATAGAAGCCGCCCGACAGCAGCGACCCCTCGTGCACGTGCAAGAAGTTGAAGCCGCCGCGGTCATGCATGTTGATCCAGGATTGCAATTTGAATGCGGCATTGCCCATGCCCATCTCACCCAAGGCACCCGCGCACGCCGCACGAATGGCGTATTTTAGAGCGGCGAAGTCGGGTCCCTCCAACACGGCCATGTCTTCGCTGTTCCATCCCTGACGAACGGTTCGGCCCGCGGGCTTTCGGTGGGCTGCGCGCATCGCGAGCACGAGCTTGGCCCAGGGTTCGAGCTGCGGGGCGAGAGCACCGAGTTGCGCCTGCCAAATCCGCGTCGGGAATAGATCAAATGACTGCAGCGCCGGCGCCAACGAGGCGGGTGTCGGTGCTACCGGCGGCGGCCGGCTCGTGTCGCCGAGGGGCTTGTAGGTAAAGTTGAATTTTTCGGCCATTCCGTTACTCCAAGTTCAGCGCCCTGAGAAGCGCGGGTGGCGGCCCCTCGAAGCGCGCGAGCGGCACATTGCCGATGAAGTCCAAGTCCTTTCGGCCGGCGGGACTCGAGTAGAACCCGCCGGCGGTCAAATCGCGATACAGCGCAAAGAAACGCGCGGCGGCTCGCCGCGCGGCCGCGGCGCGCGACTCGTCGCAGATGTCATCGCAGATGCCGTGTTGCAATGGGGTGTCGAGATCGGCAAATCCCTTGCCTGAGCGGCGCGCAGCCTCTTCGTCCAGCCAGGCGAAACCGCCGAGCACGACGGTGCGGTCGCGTTGCTGCGCGGGATACGGTGCGCTCACCCACTCATCGATGAATTCGACCACACCCACGGCCGAGGCGCTCGGCGAGTGCTCATCGGCGGGGATGATGATGTCCGCCAGGATGCCGGCGAGCCGCCGCTCGCTCGCCGTCAATGTCAGCGGCCACAGCTCGCCGGGGTGGTAATTCGCCACGAGATTGGGATCCGTGCCATAGCCGCGCGCGTGCGCGGCCGCCGCGCGGGCGACGTCGGTGCGCGTGGCGAGCGGCGTGCCGGCTTGCGCGGCGCGTCTTTGCAGAAGCGGCCACGCCGCGCCCGCGGCCAGCACCCACTTCAAGGTCGTGCGCCGGTCCACTAGAGCTCCTTGCGCCGCATGCGCTCAAGGATGTGGTCCGCCGCGCGCCACGCCAACGCCATGATCGTAAGCGTGGGATTCTTGTCCGCGTTGGATGCGAACACGGCGCCGTCGGTCACGAACAGATTGTCGACGTCCCATGTCTGGCACCACGGGTTGGTGACCGAGGTCTTGCGATCGGAGCCCATGATGGCGCCGCCCACTTCGTGAATGATCGATCCGCCGGGCGCAATGGCTTTGGCACCGTCGGTCTGCGGAGGATCGCGCGGCTTGCCGCCCATCGCGTCGATGATGTCCGTAAAGGTTTTTTGCATATGTGCGGCTTGCTTCAGCTCGTGCTCGGACCATTGCCAATGGAACCGCAGCACCGGGATTCCCCATTTGTCCTTGACCTTGGGGTCGATCTCGCAATAGGACTGATCGTTGGGGATCATCTCCCCGCGCCCGTCAAAATAAACGAAAGATCCGTAGTAGCGCCGCACGTCTTGCTTGAATTTTTTCCCGTAACTGCCTCCCGTCAGCCATTCGAGGCCGGCCCCGGTTCCGAGCCCCGGCATGCGCTTGCCGCCGTTGAATTCGATGTGGTAGCCGCGCGCGAAGCCGAGTTTTCCGGCGAGTTGGTCCTGATAAAGCCACCAGGGTACATAGAGCTGATGGCCATCGGCCGCATCCTCGTTGAGCGGCGGCAAACTTTCGAGCAGCGGTATCTGACCGCTGACGCTGCTGCCGACAGTATCCATCAAGTAGCGCCCCACCTTGCCGCTGGAATTTGCCAGTCCATCGGGAAACTGCGCGCTCTTTGAGTTCAGCAAAATGCGCGCCGACTCGCAGGCACTCGCCGCCAGAACCACCACCCGCGCGGTGGCGTGCTGCTGTTTCCCGCTGATCCGGTCGACGAAGTTCACGCCGTTCGCGCGGCCGTCCTTCCTGAGCGTAATCTCATAAACCATCGCGTCGGTTCTGATATCGAGGTTCCCACTGTGCAGCGCGGGCGGCAAATGCACGGTGGCCGACTGATAGTTTGCACGGACGGAGCAGCCGCGCCCGCACGGCGTCGCCCAGAGGCAGGCGCCTCGGCTACGCATGTCCGCGGCGAGAATCCGTTGCGCCGCGTCATTGCCCGGGTGGAGGCGTGCCGGCGAGCGCTGGTAATCCAACTGCTGGGTCAGAACCGCGCGATGACCGGGTATCACCGGAATTCCCAAGCGCTTGGCGCGCTGCGCGATCAGAAGGTCGCTGACGATTGGCTTCGGCGGCGGCAGCAAACACTCCGGCGGGGAATTTGGCGTGTTCTCGAGACCCTCGTTGCTGCCGTAGACGCCGATCAGCAATTCAACCTTGTCGTAGTACGGCGCGACATCCTCATACGAGATTGGCCAATCCCGTCCCAGCCCGTCGCGGCTCAGCGGCTTGAAATCGTAGGGGCCGTTGCGCAGCGAGATGCGCCCCCAGTGATTCGTGCGGCCGCCCAGCATGCGCGCCCGCCACCATTCGAAGCGTCCGGCATCCTCTTCGCTCGCGCGCGCATAAGGCTCACCGGGTACGTCCCAGCCGCCGTCCACCGTTGCGTCGTAGAAACCAAAGGGTTTGTCCGGAGTACCGGCGCCCCCGAGCGGCGCCATATCCGGCGTTTGAAACATGGGCGTCTCGATTTCGGGCGAGTATTTTCGACCCGCCTCGAGCATCAGCACCTTCGCACCGTCCATGCAGAGCGTATAGGCTGACTGCCCGCCCGCGGCTCCGGAGCCGACCACGATCACATCGTAGGCGCTCTTTTGTGATTTCGCCGTCACGAAGGGCATTGCTGATATCCTAGCTCAAACTTGAATGTGAGGTTCAATTGACGCTGCACGGGATGTCTCTGCGCGCCGCGCGCCACGGTTTTGGCTGCGCGCTCTGGCTGGCGCTGCTGCCGATCGCATCGGCCCAGTCTGCAACTTCAGGCGCGGCTGTGGATCCGCCGCAGGTGTTGTTCAAGGATCTGTTCATCGCGGTGCAGACCGCAGGGACGTTTCGCCGACAGCAAGGAATTTCCCGATGCGGTCCCTCACAGCGCGCCGGAGGACATCCTGAAGCAATTCCACACCGAGCAACCCAATTCGCCTGATGCGCTCGAACATTTCGTCGCAGCGCATTTCACGCTGCCGGCGGAAGTCGCCGGAGCGCCCTCGCCGCCCAACCAGGTATCCATCACCGCGCACATCGATGGCCTGTGGGATGCGTTGACGCGGAGTTCAACCACCGCGCCGGCTTATTCATCATTATTGGCACTTCCGCAGCCGTACGTGGTGCCGGGCGGCCGCTTCCGTGAAATGTATTATTGGGATTCGTACTTCACGATGCTCGGTCTCGCCGCCAGCGGCCGCCAAGACTTGGTGGCCGGCATGGTCCGCGATTTCTCCTATCTGATCGACAGCTTCGGTCATGTGCCAAATGGAGCGCGCACCTACTATCTCAGCCGCTCGCAGCCGCCGTTCTTCTTCGCCATGGTCGGTCTGGTTTCGCCCGACGATCCGGCCGCCGCATACGCCACCTATCTGCCGCAATTGCGGCGCGAATATTCTTTTTGGATGGAGGGCGCACAGGGCGTGATGCCCGGCAAGCCGCACCGGCGCGTCGTGGCGATGCCCGACGGCTCCGTCCTCAATCGTTTCTGGGACGACAGGGACACGCCGCGGGATGAGTCGTACCGCGAAGACACGGAACTCGCGCGCGACAGTGGCCGCCCGGCGCCGCAACTGTATCGCGACATTCGCGCCGCGGCGGAGAGCGGCTGGGATTTCGGCTCGCGCTGGTTCGCCGACGGCCGCACGCGCGGGAGCATCGACACCACGGACATCGTGCCTGTCGATCTCAACAGCCTGCTATTCGGTCTCGAGAACGCGATTCGCGCGGGCTGTGAGCACAGCGGCGACAAGCCCTGTGCGCGTGAATTTGCGGAACGGGCGGCAACTCGACGCCGCGCCATCGACCACTATCTTTGGGATGAAGCCCAAGGCGCTTATCTTGATTATCAGTGGACCAGTAGCGCCCGCATGGCGCGGGTGTCGGCGGCGACGCTTTACCCGCTGTTCGTCTCGCTGGCCTCCCCGGCCCAGGCGGAGGCCGTGGCGAACATCACCGCTCGAGAATTGCTCAGGGCGGGCGGCATCGTCACCACGACCGTCGCGACGGGTCAACAATGGGATTCTCCGAATGGGTGGGCGCCTCTGCAATGGATCGCCATCTCGGGATTGCGCGACTACGGCAATGCGCCGCTCGCAGCAAGGATTGCCTGCCGCTGGATGGCCATCGTCAATGACGTTTATGCGCACAGCGGCAAACTGGTGGAGAAATACGATGTCGTCACCGTCGGCCGCAGCGGCGGCGGCGGCGAATACCCGCTGCAAGATGGATTCGGCTGGACCAACGGAGTCATGCGCCGCCTCACCGTGCTGTATCCCGAGGACGCTGCACTGGCGACGCCTGCCGGCTGTCATTGAGCCGCTGATCGGTCAGCTGCAGTTCGAGCGACCCGACAGAGCGCAGTCCTGAAGCTGCGACATGCCGTGCAGCACCCGCGTCAGCACCAATCCCCCGGCCACCAACAACAGGATCAGCACCAGACCGATCAGCGCACCGTGGCGCGAGTGCGGCGCTTCGGCATCCCCGCTCCCCAACGGCGGCGGGGCGTCGGGGTCCTCCGGCTCCATAGGCGGCCACTTATCGGGGTTGCGCATGGCACTGATTCTGACGATTACCGCTGCCGTCTTGCAATGCCGCCTTCGTTGCTAAAATGACACACCTGGCATGGTCCCCCGGAAGGCCCCCCTTTTGGAAGCAGAAATGGCGCCCGCGGTCAACAAATTGACGCCTGAAGCGAGGTATCTCCGCCACCCTTCCCGTAGGCTCGATTGAGTTATATTGTGGCGGTCAGCCCACAGGGGGTGGGCCGCGCGGTGCAAACCCGCGCTTAAGATTAGGGATGGGGAGCCGGATGATTCTAGTGGCTAAGAATCACCCCATCAATTAGGAAAACAGTTTAAGGGGAGAGCTATGACAACTCGACGTGTGCCTTTGCGACAGGGCGTTGCTCTGGTGGCGGCAATTTCCGGCGGCATCGCAGGCGGATCCGGTTGGGCCCAAACCACCGCGAACCCGACCACCACGAACCAGCCGACGCTGACTGAAATCATCGTGACCGCTCAGAAGCGCCAGCAGAACATCCAAGACGTGCCGATCTCCGTCATCGCGCTGTCCGCACAGCAACTCAAGGACGGAGGGGTCACCGACATCAAGAATTTACAAGCCTTGACTCCCGGCCTCACCGTCACGTCAACGACCTCGGAGAACGTGACGACCGCCCGTATCCGCGGCATCGGCACCGTCGGCGACAATCCGGGCCTGGAATCATCCGTCGGCGTCGTGATCGACGGCGTCTATCGCCCTCGCAACGGCGTCGGTTTCGGCAACCTCGGAGAAATCGAGCAAATCGAAATCCTGGAGGGACCGCAGGGCGAACTGTTCGGTAAGAACAATGACGCCGGCGTGATCAACATCGTCACCAAGCGGCCGTCGACCACCTTCGGTATGACGGCGGAGGCCACCGGCGGCAACTACAACGATCGAGAGATCAATGCCTCGGTCACCGGCCCGCTCGGCGACATTTCCGCGGCGCGATTTTATGCCGGCTATCAGAAGCGCGACGGCTTCATGGACATCAATACCGGCCTCGGACCCAACAGCGACAACAAGACCGATAACCGCAACATGTACACCATGCGCGGCCAGTACCTGATCACCCCCAGCGATGCAGTGAACTTCTTGGTGATCGGCGACTACTCGAAGCGCAACGAGTCGTGCTGCGGCGCCGTGCAGGTGGCCGACGGTCCCTTTGCCGGCATCGCGAATGCTCTTGCCGGCATTCCGGCTCTCGGAGGTCAAGCCGGCGCGGTCGCCGAAGCAAGCCCGCCGCTGCCGCATGACAGCCGGCAGGCGTATGCCAATCAGCCGCTCGTGCAGCAGATTCGCGACATGGGAATCTCCGGCGAACTGAATTGGGATCTTGGCGGCGCGAAGCTCACCTCGATTACCGCGTGGCGCGACAACACCATCGTCTCGGGCAACGACGTCGATTACACCGGCATCGACATCCTGCAACAGCCCGGCAACGAGGGCAATCAAACCGACTTCAAGCAAGCCAGCGAAGAAATACGCCTGGCCGGCAAGAATGGACCGCTCGACTGGTTGGTCGGCGGTTTCTTCTCGAGTGAAATCCTGACCAGCAACACGGCCATCTATGCGGGCAGTGCGTGGGATCTGTATGTCGGCGGTCTCGCGTCCGCGTCGGTGGGCACCAATCCGCCCAATTTTCTCTTGATACCGGGGTTCACCGGGCAACCGCCGGGCGGCACATTCATCCCTGGCGTATCCGGTGAACAAGATTTCTATCATCAGACGTCCAAGAGCTATGCGTTCTTCACCAACGAAACCTACAACATCGCGCAGGGCTTTGACCTGACCGCGGGCTTGCGCTACACCTCGGAAAAGAAAACCGCGGATTCGACTTACGTCGATCCGGATGGCGGCTCGGGTTGCGGCCGGCTGCTGAACTCTGGAGCCTCCTTGCTGAATCCCGCGAGCCCCGAGTATCAGTTTCTGCTCGGCTACGGCTGCGCGACGCTGTTCAACCCGTTCTTCCCCGGCAAGACGACGGTTCAATCGTTGAACGAAAGCAATGTCTCGGGCACGGTCAAGCTCTCCTATCGCTTCACCGACGACGTCATGGCTTATGTGTCCTGGGCGAACGGCTACAAGGCGGGCGGATTCAACCTGGCGCGAACCACGGCGACCACGGGCCCCGAGGGCTCGTTGACGCCGAATTTTGACACCTCGTTCCCCCGCGAGACGGTGCAGTCCTACGAACTCGGCATCAAGAGCACGCTGGCCGACAGGACGCTGCGCCTGAATGCCTCGGTGTTCGATCAGAAATACACGAATTTTCAGCTGAACACCTACACCGGCATTCAGTTCGTCGTGAGCTCGGTTCGCAAAGTCGAGTCCAAGGGCGCCGAATTCGATACGTCGTGGGCGACGCCGCTGTCAGGCTTGAGTCTCGGCGCCGGAGTGACGTACGCATTCACGAACATCACCGATTTCGGCGGCTCTCTGCCGCTGTTCGCCCCCAATCTCGCGGACCCGACGCTGGCCCGCCTGAACAATCGGCTGTCGTTTGCGCCGCTCTGGTCCGGCGTGGCGTCGGCGACGTACACGGTGCCCATCTCGTCGTCGCTGGAGTTTCATGCCAACGTGAGCGAAAAGTACAACTCGTCGTATAACACGGGCTCGGATCTCGATCCGCGCAAGCTGCAGGGAGCTTACGGATTGGTGAATGCGCGGCTTGGCCTGGGAGCCCCGGACGGCAAGTGGACGGTGGAAATCTGGGGCGCCAACCTCGCCAACAAGTACTACTACCAGGTCGCATTCGATGCGCCGATTCAGTACGGCCAGATCGACGCGTTCTTGGCCGATCCGCGAACCTACGGAGTCACGGTTCGGACCAAATTCTGACCACCGGCGTATAGTCCGGTATCGAAGACAATTCGACGGCGGGCTTACAGCCCGCCGTTTTTTCATGTCCCTCTGATGATTGCAGTGACAAGGGAGCGGTCAATGGCGAATCCGACACAACGCGCGTCGAATGCTTCGTATGCCCTGTTTTTGCTGTTCGTCATCAATCTGCTGAATTTCTTCGATCGCCAGTTGCCCGGCGCCTTGGCGGAACCCATCCGCAAGGAATTTCACCTGAGCGACACCACACTCGGATTGCTCGGCACGATCGCGACCTTGATGTACGCCCTGGTGGGATTGCCGCTCGGCCGCTTGGCGGACAAATGGTATCGCACGCGTCTCATCGCCATCGGCACCGCCGCCTGGAGTTTGCTCACCGCCGCCTCCGGCCTCGCGCAGAACTACGTCCAGTTGTTCGTATCGCGGCTGGGCGTGGGCCTGGGCGAAGCAACCTGCGCCCCTGCCGGCCAATCGCTGATCGGCGATCTCTATCCGCCGCATCAGCGTGCACGTGCCATGGGCATATTCATGCTCGGTCTGCCCGCGGGTCTTTGTCTCGCCTACTTCAGCGCCGGCGCCATCGGTGCGGCATTCGGTTGGCGTGCTGCGTTCTTGTTCGCGTGCGCCCCAGGGCTGCTGTTTGCCTGGCTCATGCTGCGCATACCGGAACCCGTGCGCGGCGCCCTGGATGCGGCGCGGCCGCCCGCCGGCACCGAGGCTGCGCTGAAATCGCCCTACGCGGCCGTGCTGCGGCTGCCCACCATGTGGTGGATCATCCTGTCGGGCATCTTTCACAATTTCAACATGTATGCGATCAACGCCTTTCAAACGCCGTTCCTGCAGCGCTTTCACGAGATGAATCTCCGCGAGGCGAGCAACGTGTCCGCCATCTCGGTGGGTGCCGTCGGCGCCATCGGCCTGCTCGCCGGCGGCTGGTTCGCGGACAAGATCAGTGCGAAGCGCCGCGACGGGCGCTTGCTGCTGTCGGCATGTTCGATGGCGATTGCGGCGCCCTGCATCTTCTTCGCGCTGAATCAGCCCAAGGGCTCGATCGCGGCGTTCATGCTGCTGATGGCGATCGGCACCATGACCATGTTCGTCTACTACGCCACCGTTTACGCAGCGATCCAAGATGTGATCGAACCGCGCCTGCGCGGCACGGCGGTCGCCATCTACTTCTGCGCCATGTACGTGCTGGGTGCGAGCCTGGGCCCCTTCGGCTTAGGCATGCTGAGCGATCATTTTGCGCATCGCGCGATGCACGACGCCGGAGCGAGCGCCATGACTGAAGGCTTCAAGGCCGTCGGCCTGCACAGCGCCATGTACATCATTCCGGTGCTGGCCGCGCTGGCATCGCTGGTGCTGTTTGCGGCGTCGCGCACCGTCGAGAACGACATCCGCAAGCAGGAGCTAGCGTCCGCAGATCTTACATAATGCGAATCGCGGTGCTCGCCCGCGCACAGTATTTTTCGACTTCCACAACCCCGCCTCTCGTGAGATAAGGTGCCGACACGGCTGCCCATGGCAGCCCGCGGGATCTAAGACCAAAACAAAAGGGGATTCACAATGAAAGCAGCATCGCTTCGAGGTAAGACCGTGGCTGGCGCGTTGGGCGCGGCGGCCATCATTTGCATGCTCTTGCCCACTCTGGCAACCGCGGCACCGCACATACGCGTCGGCGGATTGGTACGCTCTGGCGCCGGTTCGGCACCGACGGATGCGGAGTGCCGGGCGTTGGGCTATGGTCCGTGCTATTCGCCGCAGGAAATGCGCACCGCTTACGGCCTGAACAACTTGATCAATGCCGGGATGGTGGGCTCGGGCCAAACCATTGTCCTGATCGAGTCGTACGGGAGCCCTACGGTCGCCGCGGATCTGCAAACGTTCGACCAGGACTACGGATTGCCGGATCCGCCATCGCTCACGGTCATCTCGCCGCTCGGCACCGTGCCCTTCGATCCAAACGACTCGGGACAGGTGGGTTGGGCGTTTGAGACCACCCTCGACGTCCAGTGGGCTCACGCCATCGCGCCGGGCGCCGCCATCGTCGTGATGACGAGTCCGGTCGCTGAGACCGAGGGTGTGCAGGGAATGCCGGAGTTTCTGGCGTTGGAAAAATATGCCCTCGACCATCACCTCGGCAAAATCATTTCGCAAAGCTGGGGCGCCACCGAAAATACGCTGTTTGACGCGGCCGGGCGCAAGGTTCTCGACGACTTCTCTGATTTCTACGAGCGAGCACGAAGCGAACGCGTCACCGTATTCGCAAGTGCGGGAGATAGCGGCAGCAGCAATGTGGAACTCGACGGCGTTACCATTTATCCGTTTCCGACGGTCGGCTTTCCTGCCTCATCGCCGCTCGTCACGGCCGTCGGCGGAACCAGCCTGTACGCCGATACGGCGGGCAACTATCAATCCGAGACGGTGTGGGATGAAGTGGCGCTCGGCGGCGGCGCGGGTGGCGGCGGTATCAGCCAGGTATTCCGCGAGCCCAGTTACCAACGGGAGACATTGCCGGGCCACGTACAAGGCCAGTTGGACCACTATCGCGGCATACCGGACATTTCCTATAACGCGGACCCCTATACGCCGATTCTCATCTACGTCGGATTTCTCGGCTCCGCCAATGCCGGCTACTACTTCATCGGCGGCACCAGCGAAGGCTCGCCGCAATGGGCCGGCATCGCCGCCGACCTCAATCAATACGCCGGACGGCCGCTGGGCTTCTTGAATCCCGCGTTGTACTCGATCGGCGGCAGCGGTCATTTCCGCGATATAGGCCGGGACATTAAGGTGGGCAATAACGGATATAACGGCGTGCCTGGATACGCGGCGACTCCGGGCTGGGATCCCGCCAGCGGTTGGGGAACACCGGATCTCGAGAAGATCATGCACCACGCACTGGAACTGCTCGATCCGACCACAGACGACTGACCCTTGGAGGGGTGCGGCGCGTGTCCCGCCGCACCCCTTAACTCAGCATGTCGCTGAAGCGCGCAAGATGATAATCGGCGTCGCCCAGGCAGAGGTCAATCATGGTCAGGCGCTTGAAATAATGGCTCACGATCAGCTCGTCGACCACACCCATCGCGCCGTGCATTTGCACCGCTTGCTGACCGACCAAGCGCGCGGCCTGCCCGATGTACGCCTTGGCGCCCGACGCGGCGCGGCGCCGCGCCGCTGCGTCTGAAGAATCCGCGTACACCGCGGCATTGACGGCCATGGATCGCGCCTGCTCGGCGGCGATGAACATATCCGCCATGCGGTGCTGCAAGGCCTGGAACTTGCCGATGGGGACACCGAATTGTTTGCGGGTCTTGAGGTAATTCAGCGTCGCTTCGTTGAGCGCCGTCATGATGCCGACCGCCTCGGCGCAGAGCGCGGCGATGCCTCGATCGACGGCACGCTCGACCAGGGCCAAGCCCTCTCCCGCCGGGCCGATCAGCGCGGCCTCATCGACCGCGGCGTCGTGGAGCCGCAAATCGGCGGCACGGCCCCCCGACTGCGTGGGATAGGCGAACAGCGACACCCCGGCGGCCTCGCGTGCGACCAGGAACACGGAAATGCCGTGCGGCTCGCCTGCGTGGCCGGAACTGCGCGCGGACACCAAAAAATAGTCTGCGGATGGGGCGTCGAGCACCACGGTTTTTTCGCCGCTCAAGCGCCAGCCCGCGCCGCTGCGCACCGCCGTGCTTGCGACATGCGACAAATCATAGCGCCCCCCGGCTTCGTAGCAGGCGAGCGCCATTTTGAGTTCCCCGGCGCCCATCCTCTGCAGCATTTTTCCCTGAAGCGGCGCAGGCCCGGCGTCGCGCAGCAGTCCCCCGCACACCACGATCGTGCTCAAGAAGGGCTCCAGCAGCAGGCCGCGCCCCATGAGCTCCATCACCAGCATGATGTCGACGCCATTGCCGCCGAGGCCGCCAAATTCTTCCGGGAAGGGCAGCGCCAGCAAGCCAAGCTCCGCATAGCGCGCCCAAGCGTCCGCGGAAAATCCCAACGCCGATTTTGCTAAGCTCGCGCCGCCGGTCGAATCCGTAGTCGCGGGCGATGAAGCGCTGCAGCGTGTCCTGCAGTGCCAATTGTTCGTTGCTGTAGGTGAAGTCCACGGCGGCGCTAGGAGCCTCCTAAAGACCCAGGATCATCTGCGAGATGATGTTTTTCTGAATCTCGGTCGAGCCCGCGTAAATCGTGGTCTTGCGCAGGTTGAAGTATTGGCCCGAGAGCGGCGGCGCGTACTCGCGATAATGCTGCGCAAACTGAAGGTCGGCAACCCAGTCGGTCGCGAGCGCGTCGCGGAGGTATGGCAGCGCGTCGGGTCCGAGCGCGTGCATTTGCAGCTCCGACAGGGTTTGCTGAATCTCCGAACCCTTGATCTTGAGCACCGACACTTCCGGGCCGAGCGCACGCGATTCGTGTGCCGTGGCCGACAGCACCCGTAAGTTGGTGATCTCGAGCGCCATCAGCTCGAGCTCCACCTGGGCGATGCGGTCGCGAAAGCGCGAGTCCTCGATCAGCGGCCGGCCGTTCGCCGGCTGCTTGCCGGCAATTTCCTTGAGCTTCTTCAGGGCGCGTTTGCAGTAGCCGATGCCGGCGTTGTTGGTGCGCTCGTGCGTCAGCAAAAATTTCGCATAAGTCCAGCCCTTGTTTTCCTCGCCGACCAGGTTTTGCGCCGGCACCCGCACGTTGTCGAACCAGATTTCGTTGATTTCGTGCTCGCCGTCGAGCATGGTGATGGGCTTGACGGTAATGCCGGGCGATTTCATGTCGATCAGGAGAAACGAAATACCCTGCTGAGGCCGCCCTTCGGTACTGGTGCGCACCAGGCAAAAAATCCAGTCGGCGTACTGACCCAGGGTGTTCCAAGTCTTCTGACCGTTCACGAGATAGTGATCGCCCTGGGCTTGCGCGCTGGTGCGCAAGCTGGCGAGGTCGGAGCCGGAGCCCGGTTCAGAATATCCCTGGCACCACCAATCCTCGGCGGCCAGGATTCGCGGCAGGAAGTAATCCTGTTGTGCTGCGTTGGCGAATGTCATCAAGACCGGGGCCAGCATCTTCAGCGAAAACGCGTTCTGTGGGGGTGCGCCGATGTCGGCGCGCTCCTCCTCGAAAATGTGCTGCTGAATGACGTTCCAGCCCGTGCCGCCGAAGCGCTGCGGCCACATCACGGCGCCCCAGCCTTGAGCGTGCAGGATCTTTTGCCAGCGGATCATGTCGTCCTTGACGAACCGCTTCCCCAAACTCATTCGGGTGCGGATGTCGGCGGGCAGCCGGGCCTCGAGAAAAGCACGCACCTGCGCGCGAAAGGCATCCTCTTCGGCAGTGTATTTCAGGTCCACGGCATTTCGTCCATCACCACCACCACTTTGCCGCGCACCCGGCGCGCGCCGAGTGCGGCGATCGCTTCGGCACCGCGCGCCAGCGGAAAACGCTCGGTGACGGCCGGCTTGATCCGGCCTTCGCCGTACAGGGCCATCAAGGCCGCGACATTCGCGGCGTGCAGGGCCGGATTGCGAGCGGTGAAATCGCCCCAAAAGACGCCGATGATCTGGCAGCTCTTGAGCAAGCGGCAGGTTGAGCGGCAGCTTCGGAATGCCGGCGGGAAATCCCACCACCAAGTGCCGTCCCTGACAGCCGATCGCACGCAGCGCCGCTTCGGTGTAGTCGCCGCCCACAGCGTCGTAGATGACCTGGGCACCATCGGCGCCGCACACCGCCTTGAAGCGATCGGTGAGCGCGCGCGCCGCGCTCTTGTCGAGGGCGCCGAGCGGATATTGGACGCCCTCGTCGGCGCCGTGCTCGCGAGCCAGCGCAAGTTTCTCGGCGCTGGAGGCGGCGGCAACTACGCGCGCACCCATGGCCTTGCCCAGCTCGACCGCGGCGATGCCGACGCCGCCGGCCGCGCCGAGCACAAGCAGCGTCTCGCCGGAGCGTAATTGCGCACGGTCCTTGAGCGCGTGCTGCGAGGTGCCATAGGTCATGAGCAGTGCCGCCGCCGCATCGAATGGCATGGCATCCGGAATCTTCCAGCAATTGCCGGCAAGACCCACCGCCTTCTCGGCCATGCCGTTGCGCACCGGCGACACGAGCACGCGGTCGCCGACCCGAACGTTGGCGACGCCCTCCCCCACCGCGTCGACCACGCCGGCAAGCTCGGCGCCCGGTGAGAACGGCCGCGGCGGCTTGAATTGGTAGAGGTCCTGGATGATCAAGAGATCGGGGTAATTGACGCCGCAGGCGCGCACCGCGACGCGGACTTCACCCGCCTTAGGGATGGGCTCGGGAATGTCTTCGAGCACCAGGGTCTCCGGGCCACCGGGGTTCCTGCTGAGGAGAGCTTTCATGGATTTTTTGCCCGCTGGTTGGCGGCGGTCTCGCGATCCTGGAGCTCACGCCACATGATTTTGCCCGCGCCCGATTTGGGAAGGGCTTCGACGAATTCGACGATGCGCGGACATTTGTACGCCGCCATATTTTCACGGCACCAATCGATGACGGCTTGCGCATCGATACGGCCGCGCCATTCGGATCTCGGTACGATCACCGCCTTGACGGTCTCGCCGCGATGCGCATCCTGAGTGCCGATGACGCAGGCTTCCAGAACCGCGGGGTGTTGGTACATCAGCGACTCGACCTCGGTCGGCCAAACCTTGAATCCGGACGCATTGATCATGCGCTTCAGCCGATCGACCATGAAGAAATATCCGTCCTCGTCGACCCTGCCGAGATCGCCCGTGCGCAAGAAGCGCTTGCCGTCGATTTCCACCAGGGCCTGCGCGCTATCCTCAGGTTTGTTCCAGTAGCCTCGAAATACTTGCGGACCGTGTATGACGATTTCCCCGACTTCGCCGGCGGGCAGCTCGGCGAGCGTGGCCGGGTCAACCACCCGCGAGTCGACGTCATAGACCGGAATGCCCAGGCACTGCTTTTTGGGATGCTCGATTGGATTGAGGTGCGTAGCCGCCATCGTTTCCGACAGTCCGTATCCCTCGTAATAGGTGACACCCATGTCGAGCAGCCGTTGTGCCACCGCCGCCGGCATGGCGGCGCCGCCGCCGCTCAAACGCCGTATCGAGCTCAGGTCATACTTTGCAATATCGGGGTTGGCGAAAAAATCCTGGATCATGGTCGGCACCGCGGTCCAACTCGCAACCCGGTAGCGCTGCACGCATTCGGCGGCGGCGTTGCGGTCCCAGCGCGGCAGCATCACCACGGTGTTGCCGACATACAAGGGACCGTTCATGCCGCCCTGCATGCCGGTCACGTGAAACAAGGGAGCGACCGACATCAGGGTGGTCTCGGGTTGGATCGCGAACCAGCGCATGCTGCCGACCAAGGTTTGCATCGCGCTGCGGTGGGTGTGCATGCAACCCTTGGGTTGGCCCGTGGTGCCGGACGTGTAGGGCATGACGCACAAATCGTCCGGACCGGCGGTCAGAGGCCCCGGACGCAAGCCGCTCGCCAGCACGTCGCGCCACAGCGTCACTCCCGGCGCCTTGGGTTCGAGGCGCGGTGCGCCAATGAAGTCCGGCACCGGCAGGGTCGTCGGCTTCTTGAGATAATCCGAGTACGCGGCGACGATCACCGACCTCAGCCGGGAAGCGGCGAGCAGCGGCTCGATGCGCGGATAGAGTTCCTGCGACACGATCAGGGTGCTCGATTGCGCGTCGTCCGCGTAGCGCAGGACTTCCTGCGTCAAATTCATGGGGTTCAAGGGCACCACCACAGCGTTCGCGCGCAGGATGCCGTAGTAGGCGATGACGAACTGCGGGCTGTTCTGCATGAACAGCAGCACGCGGTCGCCCTGGCGCACGCCGCATTGCCGCTCGAGAAATCCCGCGACGCGCTCGGCTTCGTCGTGGAGCTCGGCGAAGGTCACCGCGGTGTCGTAGAACACCAGGAAGGGCTTGTCCGGATAGCGCCGCGCCGACACCTCGGCGTTGTAGAACAAGTTGGTGGCCGGCGCGTCCAGCGTGTGCATCGCATGCGCCGGCCAGAATTTGAAGTGTCGTTCCGACATGGTGTGAGTTCCGGCGGTCCGCTCAGCGCGTCGTGGCGCCCGGCGTGGCGGCTCCCGGCGTAGCGGCGCTCGGCCGATACCGGCCGAGTTCGAGCTTGCCGATCTGCTCGCGATGCACCTCGTCCGGGCCGTCTGCGAATCGCAGGGTGCGCGCGCCGGCATAGGCAGCCGCCAGCGGAAAGTCGTCGCTGACGCCGCCGCCGCCGTGAACCTGGATGGCCCAATCGATGACCTGGCAGGCCATGTTGGGCGCGGCCACCTTGATCATGGCGATTTCCTTCTTGGCCGCGCGATTACCCACGGTATCCATCATATAGGCGGCGTTGAGCACCAGCCAGCGCGCCTGATCGATCAGAATGCGCGATTCCGCGATGCGCTCGAGGGTCACGCCCTGTTCCGATATGCGCCGCCCAAATGCCACGCGCTGCTGGGCGCGTTTGCACATCATCTCGAGCGCGCGTTCGGCCAGGCCGATCAAGCGCATGCAATGGTGGATGCGCCCCGGTCCGAGCCGCCCTTGCGCGATTTCAAAACCGCGGCCCTCGCCGAGCAGAAGATTCTCCACCGGCACACGCACGTCGACGAAATCGATTTGCGAGTGGCCGTGCGGCGCGTGATCGTAGCCGAATACGTGCAGCTGGCGCAGCCGCTTCACGCCGGGCGTGTTCATCGGCACCAGAATCATCGACTGCTGGCTGTGAAGCGCGGCCGCCGGATTGGTTTTGCCCATGAATATGAGGATTTCACAGCGCGGATCGCCGGCGCCGGAGGTCCACCACTTGCGGCCGTTGATCACGTAGTGATCGCCGTTGCGCTCGATCGAAGACTGGATGTTGGTGGCGTCGCTCGACGCCACGTCGGGTTCCGTCATCGCAAAGGCGGAGCGGATGCGCCCGTCGAGCAGCGGCACCAGCCAGCGCTGTTGCTGCTCCGGGGTGGCATAGCGGGCCAGCACTTCCATGTTGCCCGTGTCGGGTGCCGAGCAATTGAAGGCCTCCGGGGCAATATGCGAGCGGCCCATGATCTCGCACAGCGGCGCGTACTCGAGGTTGGTGAGCCCCGCGCCGTGCTCGGATTCGGCAGGAACAGATTCCACAAATTCTGCGCCTTCGCCTTGCGCTTCAACTCCTCGACGGTGGCGGTGACTTTCCAAGGATTGCCGTCGCGGCGGTTCTTCTCCATTTCCGCATCGAAGAGCGGCTCCGCCGGGTAGACGTGTGCGTCCATGAAACGCTGCACCTCTTCCTGCAATTGCCGAACCTTGTCGCTGTGCGAGAAATCCATTTTTGTATCCTCTGAAAACTTATGCGTCGAATGTCTGCCGGACCAGCGCCCACGCCTGTTCGGCCAGCGGCCGCGCCCGGCGGCCCGCCTCCAACGCCGTGGCGCTCGAAGCATTGCCTTGAATGGCCCGCGCCAGCACGCCTTGCAGAATCCCCGTCAAGCGGAACATGTTGAAAGCCAGGTAGTACGTCCAATCCTGCGGCGCCACCGGAGCGCGGCCGCGACGGCGGCAGTAGTCGGCCACGCACTCAGCCTCGCTCGGAATCTGCAATGCCGCCAGGTCCAATCCGGCAAGACCGCGGAATTGATCCGCCGACAAATGGTAGCGCATGCAAAGATACGCCAGATCGACGAGCGGATGCCCCAATGTCGACAACTCCCAGTCCAGCACCGCCAGGATACGCGGCTCGCTTCGGATGAAAAATCGCATTGTCCAGCCGGAAATCGCCGTGCACGATGCCGGTTTCCTCGTCGGCGGGTATGTGCTTCGGCAGCCATTCGATGAGCCGCTCCACGGCGTCGATGGTTTCGGTTTCCGAGGCGCGGTATTGCTGGGACCAGCGCGCCACCTGGCGCTCGATGTAGCGGCCGGGCTTGCCGTAGTCGCCCAACCCCACCGCGGCGTAGTCGACGGAATGCAGCGCGGCGATCACCCGCGTCATCTCATCGTAGATGGCTCGCCGCGCATCGCCCGCCACCTCAGGCAGGGTGGCATCCCAAAACAGGCGCCCTTCGACATAGTCCATCAGGTAGAACGCCGTGCCGATCACCGCCGGGGTCCTCGCACAGCGCATAGGCTTTCGCCACCGGCACGTCCGTCCGGGACAATGCGGCGATCACGCGATATTCGCGCTCGACGGCGTGCGCCGACGGCAGCAGCTTGCCCGGCGGCTTGCGCCTGAGCACGTAGCGATGGTTGGAGGACTGCACCAGGAACGTCGGATTGGATTGACCGCCGGCGAATTGCCGCACATCCATCGCACCCGAGAAACCCTCGACATGCGCCTGCATCCAGGCGGCGAGTCGTGCCGCGTCGAACGCGTGTTGCGCCGGGGGAGAGCGCAATCCCGCGGCCGGGCTGCTCACGCCGCGACCGTCGTGCGATTCATGCGATTGAGGCACCGCCGTCGACGGCAATGTACTGACCCGTCACATGCCGCGACGCGTCCGAGGCAAGGTAAACCGCCGCGCCCTGCAGATCGGTATCGCCGCCGAGGCGCCCCAGCGGAGTCGCCTTGATCACTGAGGCCTCGATCGATTCGAGCAAACCGCTCGACATCTTCGACGGGAAAAAGCCGGGGCAAATCGCATTGACGCGAATGCCGTAGGCACCCCACTCCGCGGCGAGTGCTCGCGTCAAGTGCAGGGCCGCCGACTTCGACGCATAGTAGGCGGCCGCTTTCATGCGTGCGCCCGTCCGCAGCGCCGCGACCGAGGCCACCACGATGATGTTGCCCGCGTGCTGCGGAATGAAACAGCGCTTGGCGACCGCTTGGCTCAGCAGGAACACGCTGGTCGCGTTCAAGTTCATCACCTTGTTCCAGGCCTCGAGCGGATAATCTTCGGCCGGCGCGCCCCAGCTCGTGCCGGCATTGTTGACCAGGATGTGGATTCCGCCATAGTGCTTCGACCACCGCCTCGACCAGCGCCGGCACTTGTTCCGGCTTGGCTGAGGTCGTTGACCACGGTCAGGGCCTCGATGCCCTGCTTCGTGAGCTGCGCCTTGGCTTCCTCGAGTTCGGCGGCCTTGCGCGCGCTGATCGCGACACGTCGCGCCCATCTCGCCCAAAGCCTGCGCGATCTGCAGCCCGAGGCCGCGCGACCCGCCGGTGATCGAGAGCCACCTTGCCCTGCAGCTCGAATAGTTCGCGCACGCCCATCTTAGACCACCTCGAACAGGCCGGCGGCGCCTTGGCCGCCGCCGATGCACATGGTGACGACCACGAGTTTCGCGCCGCGCCGCTTGCCTTCGATCAGCGCGTGACCGGTGAGGCGCGCGCCGCTCACCCCGTAGGGATGGCCGACCGCAATGGCGCCGCCATTGACGTTCAACCGCTCATCGGGAATGCCGAGCTTGTCGCGGCAGTAGAGCACCTGGCACGGCGAAGGCTTCGTTCAGTTCCCAAAGATCGATGTCGCTGACCTTGTAACCGGTACGCTGCAAGAGCCGCGGCACCGCATAAATCGGGCCGATGCCCATCTCGTCGGGCTCGCAGCCGGCGACGGCAAAGCCGCGGAAAATTCCCAGCGGTTTGAGGCCGCGCCGTTCGGCCAGTTTGCCGTCCATCACGACCACCGCACTGCTGCCGTCGGAGAACTGGCTGGCATTGCCGGCCGTGACGACGCCGCCCGGAATGGCCGGGCGAATTTGCGCGACGGCTTCGAGGGTGGTGTCGGGGCGTATGCCCTCATCGCTCGCGATCGTCACCTCGCGCGTGCCGAGAGCGCCGCGTCGCCTTGTCGGCGACGCCCATCACGGTGGTCATCGGCACGATTTCGTCCTTGAACTTACCCGCGGCCTGCGCGGCCGCGGCGCGCAGTTGGCTGCGCACTCCATATTCATCCTGAGCCTCTTTGGCGATGTGGTAGCGCTTCGCCACCGTTTCGGCGGTCTGCAGCATGTTCCAGTACAGGGTGGGCTTGTGCTCGATCAGCCATGGATCGCGGCGCATATGCGTATTCGCTTCGTTCTGCACGCAGGAAATGCTCTCGACGCCGCCGGCGACGATCACCGCCGCGCCCTCGGTCATGATCCGTTGCGCCGCGAGCGCGATGGACTGCAATCCCGAACTGCAGAAACGGTTGATGCTCAAGCCCGCCGTGCTCACCGGCAATCCGGCGCGCAGCGCAATCGCGCGCGCGATGTTGCCGCCCGTCGTGCCCTCGCCGAACGTCGACCCCATGATCACGTCCTCGACTTCGGCGGGATCGATGCCCGCGCGCTCCACCGCGTGGCGCACCGAATGCGCCCCGAGCGTGGCGCCGTAAGTCATGTTGAACGCACCCTTCCAAGACTTTGCCGAGGCCGGTGCGCGCCGTCGATACGATGACCGCTTCTGTCACTTAGGCTGATCCTTTGTATGCCGTTGAAGGTCTGGCCTTGCTGGGCCAAACGCGTGAGCAGCGGCGCCGGCGTCCAAAACGCCCGTATCGCTGCCGGGCTGTGCTGCGATGCTCTTCGAGGGCGCGCGCGACCACGTGCAGACCCGTCTGGTCGGCGAAGAACATGGGGCCGCCGCGATAGGCGGGGAAACCGTAGCCGTTGAGATAGACCAGGTCGATGTCCGAGGCACGCTGCGCGATGCCGTCCTCGAGGATGCGGGCGCCTTCGTTGACCAGCGCGTAGATGCAGCGCTCGACGATTTCCTGCGAGCTCACGCTGCGCGGCGTGATGCCTTTTTTCCGGCGGTACTCTTCGATGATGGCGGTCACTTTCGGGTCCGGAATCGGGATGCCGCGATCCGGCTTCGTAGCGATACCAGCCGGCGCCGGTTTTTTGGCCGAATCGGCCCTGCTCGCACAAGACGTCCGAGACGTTGGAGAAATCGCGGTCGGGAAACTCCGCCGCGCGGCGCTTGCGCAGCGCCCAGCCGATATCGAGGCCGGCCAGATCGCCCACGCGAAACGGTCCCATCGCCATGCCGAAATCCTGCAGCGCCGCGTCGATTTGCTGCGGCAGCGCGCCGACCATGATCAGATCATGCGCGGCTGCGCCGTATCGGGCCAGCATGCGGTTGCCGATGAAACCGTCGCAGACACCGGAGACCACCGCGATCTTGCCCATGGTTTTCGACAGGCGCATGGCGGTCGCCAACACGTCCTTCGCCGTCTTCGCGCCGCGCACCACCTCGAGCAGACGCATCACATTGGCCGGGCTGAAGAAGTGCAGCCCGATCACATCCTGCGGGCGCCGCGTGAAATTCGCGATCTCATCGAGGTTCAGCGCCGAGGTATTGGAGGCGAGAATCGCCCCCGGCCGGATCACGTCGTCCAAGGTCTCGAACACCTGGCGCTTCACGTCCATGCTTTCGAACACCGCCTCGATCACCAGATCGACATCGCGCAACAAGGCATAGTCCAACGTCGGAGTGATCAGCGCCAGGCGCTTCGCGAGGCTGGCCTCGTCGAGCGTGCCCTTGCGCAGCGCGCCCTGGTAATTGCGGCGGATGTTGGCGAGTCCGCGGTCGAGCGCATCCTGCTGGGTCTCCAGCAGCACCACGGGCAATCCGGCATTGATGAGGCTCATGGTGATGCCGCCGCCCATGGTGCCGGCGCCGATCACGCCGACCTTGGCGATGGGACGAATCGGCGTGTCATCCGGCACGTCGAGAATGTGAGATGCCGCGCGCTCCGCTTGAAAGACGTGGCGCAGCGCCGCCGATTCCGGCGAGAGCATCAGCGTCGTGAACAGTTCGCGCTCCCGCTTGAGTCCCGCCTCGAACGGCTTCTCGACCGCCGCGGCGACCGCCTCGATGCAGGCCAGGGGTGCGGGATACGGACCGGCCACGGCTTTGACGGTATTGCGCGCGAATTGGAAGTAGGCCTCGGCGTTCGGCATGTCGAGCTTCAGGTCGCGCACCTTCTTGGGCGGCATCTTCTCTGCGATCACCCGCCGTGCGAAGCGCAAGGCGCCGTCGCGCAGGTCGCCGTCGCCGAAGGCATCGAACAATGGAGTACCGCTTGAGCTTCTCCGAGGCGATCGGTGCGCCGGAGACGATCATATTGAGCGCGGCCTCGACGCCGAGCAGACGCGGCAGCCGCTGCGTACCGCCGGCACCGGGCAATAGCCCCAGCTTCACTTCCGGCAGCGCAATTTTTCCTCCCGGCACGCCGACGCGGTAGTGGCATGCCAGTGCCAATTCGAGACCGCCGCCCATGCACACTCCGCCGATGGCGGCGATCACCGGTTTCGCGCTGTCTTCGATCTCGCTGATCACGGTCCGCAGGTTGGGATGAGCCACGGCCTTGGGCGTGCCGAATTCGCGGATATCGGCGCCGCCGGAAAA
Organism: uncultured Gammaproteobacteria bacterium; assembly: GCA_963818075.1. Lineage (GTDB taxonomy): Bacteria > Pseudomonadota > Gammaproteobacteria > Steroidobacterales > Steroidobacteraceae > Bog-1198. The sequence continues at coordinate 546,751 of CAWFQX010000006.1, forward strand.
CCCCGCTCCCGAGCCGATCAGAACGATGGCCGCAACCTTCGGATCGGCATTCGCGCGCTCCACGCCCGCCATCAATGCCTGGCGCAGTTCGATGCCAAGACTATTGACGGGCGGATTGTCGAGCGTGAGGACGGCGACGCCGTCCTGGATCTCGAGACTCAGTTTGTTCATGCTCATTTAATTCCACTACGCAGAACTGAGTTCCGCCCACAGCCGGTTAATGTAGCAGCGTGTCAGGTCCTTTGAAAGGATGATGGATCAGGCTCGCTCGAATGCCAGCGCCGCGCCCTGGCCGACGCCCACGCACATCGTGGCCAACCCAAACCGGCCTGAGCGGCGCAGCAACTCCTGCACTGCGGTGCCTGCAATGCGTGCGCCTGACATGCCGAGCGGATGGCCCAATGCGATGGCCCCGCCATTGCAGTTGAGGTGTTCTGCGTCGTCGGCGAGGCCCAGCGCCCGCGCGCAGGCCAGGGCCTGCGCGGCAAATGCCTCGTTCAACTCGATCACGTCGAAATCCGCAACTTTCAATCGCAGCCGAGCGAGGAGCTTTTCGACTGCCGGCACGGGTCCCACCCCCATGATGCGCGGCGCGACTCCCGCGGAGGCAAAGCCAAGCACGCGGGCGCGGGGTTTGAGCCCGTATTTTTCGACGGCTGCGGCGGACGCCAGGAGCAGCGCCGCGGCCCCGTCGTTGATCGAGGAAGCGTTGCCGGCCGTGACGGTGCCGCCTGCACGCACCACGGGCTTGAGTTTCGCAAGCGCCTCGAGCGTCGTTTCCGGGCGCAGTTGTTCATCGCACTCGACGACGTGGTCGGGCGCTGCTTTTGCCTGCGGTATGGCCACCGGCACGATCTCGGCGGCGAACACGCCGGCAGCCTGCGCGCGCGCGGCGCGCTGCTGAGAGCGAAAGGCAAAGGCGTCCTGATCCTCGCGCGAGACATTGAAGTCAGCCGCGACGTTCTCGCCCGTTTCAGGCATGGAATCGACGCCGTACAATGCCTTCATCTGCGCGTTCACGAACCGCCAGCCGATGGTTGTATCGTAGATGTCCGCCGTGCGTTGGAATGCACGCTCCGCCTTTCCCATCACGAAGGGAGCGCGCGTCATGGACTCGACGCCGCCGGCAATCGCGAGTTCGATCTCACCCGCTCGGATCGCTCGCGCCGCCGCCGCCACCGCATCCAATCCCGATGCACACAGCCGGTTGAGCGTCACGCCCGGTACGTGCGCCGGCAGCCCGGAGAGCAGCAGCGCCATGCGCGCCACATTTCGGTTGTCTTCTCCGGCCTGATTGGCGCAGCCCATGTACACCTCGTCAACGGCCGCGCCGAGAGCGTCATGCCGTGCGATCAGATGTTTGATCGCCACCGCCGCCAGATCATCGGCGCGCACGCGCGCCAGAGCGCCTTCGTAGCGGCCGATCGGCGTGCGCACGAAATCACAAATAAACGCTTCAGTCATTGATGCGGGCGGTTGATTCAAACGTGCGCCCGCTTGAACAGACTCAGCAACTCGCCCCAGGCACGCTCGGCCTGCGGTTCGTTATAAATGGGTTTGCCGTCGGCGGCCTTCGGCATGTCCTTCACGCACCAGCCATGCAGGCAGCCATCGTAGACGTCGATTTTCGCCTGCAGTTTGGCCGACTTGAAGGCCTCATCGAGTTTGGTCTTCGCATCGGGCTGCCGCTGATCGTCGTTCATCGCAATTCCGAAGTAATACTGCGCCTTTAATTTCGGAATCAAGAGATGCGGGCTGTCGGGCTTGTCGGTCACCAAGCCTCCGCCGTGGAACGAGGCACCCGCGCCGATTCGATCGGGGTTGGCTGCAGCGGCTTGCATGGTCATCGGGCCGCCCATGCAGTAACCGAACACGCCCATCTTGGCGCTCTTGTTGACCGAGGCTTGCGCGTCCAGGAATTTTACGTACGCAGAGGCATCCTGCATGACTGCCTCGCTCGTCAGGGGTGCGCGCAGCGCGTCCATCTTGGCGCGATCCGCTGGGTTGTTGAAATCGATATCGGGCGACAGGCCGGGAGGCTTGCTGGTGCGATAGAACGGATTCGGCACGAGCACGGTGAAACCATCGGCCGCCAGCCGCCTCGCCATGTCGCGCATGGTCGGGCGCAGCCCAAACACGTCGGCGAACAGAATGACGCCCGGCCAAGAGCCCTTTTGCGGATGGATCAGCGCGGCGTCGCAGACCCCGGCGGCGGTTTTGACCTGCACGTCCGTATCCATCATCTCCTGCGGTGCGGCGCCGGAAGCCCCCGTCGCCGCAGCGACGCCCGCCGCGATGGAAAGCGCGGTGAACTCGCGCCGCGAGATCGTATTGGGTTCGTCAGCCATGGTACCCCCTCTGTGCAAGCGCAGCCTGATTGGCACCATTATAGTCTTCGCGACCTGCGCTCGATCAAGGCATCGACGCCGACCCGTGGCTACTCTTGGGTTGCCAGTGAAGAGTACCGGGGTAATACTTATCGCTTGAACACATTACAAGGCAAAGTCGCCATCGTCACCGGTGCCGCCAGCGGCATCGGCCGTGCCAGTGCGCTGCTGTTCGCAGCTGAAGGCGCCACCGTCCTCGCGCTGGATCGGGCTCCCGAGGTCGAGGCGACAGCCGCGGCGATCCAAGCGCGCGGCGGGCGCGCCGTCGCGCTCATCAGAGATTCCTCGTCGGAGGACGACGTGGCCGGTGCCGTGGCCCTCGCGGTCAAGGAATACGGCGGTCTCGACGTCTGCTACGCCAATGCCGGCATCAGCGGCGGCCTCGTGCCGTTCTTCGAGGAAACCGTCGAGCAGTGGACCCTGGTGCTCAAGATCAATCTGATCGGCACCTTTCTTGCGGCCAAGTATGCCGCCCTCGCGATGGTGCAAAAGCGCCGCGGCTCGATCATCTGCACGGCGTCGGTCGCCGGGCTGCGCTCCGGCGCCGGCGGCCTGCCCTACAGCGCCAGCAAAGCCGGCGTTATCAGCCTGGTGCAAACCGCAGCCAACCAGCTCGCCGGCACCGGCGTGCGCATCAACGCCATTTGTCCCGGCCTGATCGAAACCGGAATGACGCGCCCGATATTCGAGCAGGCACGTGCCCGCGGCAGCGAACGCAAGATCGGACAGCTCAATCCTCTGCGGCGCCCCGGGGCTCCTGAAGAGATCGCGCAGACCGCGCTGTTTCTGGCATCCGATGCCGCGTCGTATATCGATGGTCAGGCGATAGCCGTGGACGGCGGTTTGTCCACGTCGCATCCCGTCGTCATCAGGTCTGATCGCTAGCTCGATGCATGCGATCAACGCTTCAATTGTCGCCGGCATGGCGCTGACCGCAAGCTCGATGGGCGCCGGCGCCGCGGTGTTTGGGCCTGCGAATCCGTTCTATGCACCCAGCCCGCTGCCGTTCCACGCGCCGCCCTTCGACAGGATCAAGGACGAGGACTACCTGCCGGCGATCGAAGCCGGCATGGCCGAACAACTCGCCGAGATGCAGCGCATTGCGGACAATGCCGCGCCGCCCACGTTCGAAAATACGTTCATCGTCATGGAGAGAAGCGGGCGCCTGCTGGTTCGGGCTCGGGCCGCATTCAGCGGCGTCAGCGAGGCCAACACCAATCCCACGCTGCAGAGCGCGAAGACCGCGCTGGCGCCGAAGATGGCGGCGCACCAGGATGCCATTCATCTCAACAGAAAGCTCTTCAAGCGTATCGCCGCCGTGTACCGCAAGCGTGCGGCGCTCAAGCTCGACGCGGAATCGCTGCGCCTGGTTGAAGTCACCTACGAGGAGTTCGTTCACGCCGGCGCCAATCTGTCGGACACGGATCAGGCAGAGCTCAAGCGGCTCAATGAGGAAGCCTCCACACTGTCGAACGCCTTTTCGACAAAATTGCTGGAGGCCACCAAGGCAGGCGCCTACTCCACCGCCCTGCCGCCGGCGCTCGCCGGCCTGAGCACTGCGCAGCTGGCCGCCGCCGCTCAGGCGGCGGAAAACCGCAAGGCCGAGGGCTACCTGATCCCGCTGCAGAACACCACCCAACAGCCGCTGCTGTCATCCTTGAGCGTTCGTGCGACCCGCGATGCCATCTTTCAGAATTCCTGGACCCGCGCGGAACGCGGCGACGCGAACGATACGCGCGCCACCATTGCGCGCCTGGCGCAGCTGCGCGCGCAGCGCGCGAAACTGCTCGGCTTCGCGAGCCATGCCGCATGGAAGCTCGAAGATCAGATGGCCAAGACGCCGCAGGCCGCGCTCGATTTCATGGACGCGCTGGTGCCTGGGGCAACCGCGAAAGCCGCAAGCGAGGCCCAAGACATTCAGACGGTGATCGACTCGCAGCAGGGTGGTTTTACACTGCAGCCGTGGGATTGGGCCTTTTACGGCGAACAGGTGCGCCAGGCAAAATATGATCTCGATGAGGCCGAGGTCAAACCCTACTTCGAGCTCAACAACGTGCTCGAGAACGGCGTGTTTTTTGCGGCCACCCAGCTGTACGGAATTTCGTTCCGGGAACGCAAGGACATTCCGGTTTACCATCCCGACGTCCGAGTGTTCGAGGTGACCGACGTCGACGGGACGCCGCTGGCGCTGTTTTATTGCGATTACTTCAAGCGCGACAACAAGAATGGCGGCGCGTGGATGTCGGGGTTCGTGCGGCCGTCAAGACTTCTCGGCGACCTGCCCGTCGTCTATAACGTCGCCAACCTGCCGAAGCCCGCGACCGGGGAGCCCGCGCTCATCAGCTTTGACGATGTAACGACGATGTTTCATGAGTTCGGCCATGCGCTGCATGGGATGTTTGCCAATACGCGTTATCCGACTCTTTCCGGAACCACGCCGGCGCGGGATTTCGTCGAGTTTCCCTCGCAGTTCAACGAGCACTGGGCGATTTATCCGGCCGTCTTCGATCACTACGCACGGCATTACCAGACGGGTGCGGCCCTCCCCGTCGCCCTGGTGGAAAAGCTCAGGAAGGCGAAGAACTTCAACGCCGGTTATGCACTGACCGAAGTGCTCGCCGCCGCCGAGCTCGACATGCAATGGCATGTGCTGCCGGCGGACACGCCCCTCCAGGACCCGGACGACTTCGAACGGCAAGCGCTCGTCAAGACGCATCTCGACGTCCATGCCGTGCCGCCTCGATATCGATCCAGCTACTTCAGCCATATCTGGGACAGCGGTTATTCGGCCGGCTACTATGCCTACCTATGGACGCAGATGCTCGATGACGACGCATACCAATGGTTCGAGGATCACGGTGGATTGAGCCGCGCGAATGGGGAGCGCTTTCGGCGCATGATTCTGGCGCTCGGCAATACGCAAAATCTCGCGAGCATTTACCAAGCCTGGCGCGGCAAGCAGCCGACCATCGACGCCATGATGAAGTTCCGCGGATTTCGTCCGTAGCCCGCCCCCCGCCCACGTTTGATGGCGCACGTCAGTCAATGCCGACGGCGAGTGACGGTCATCGGCACTGGCATCGTCCGAATTCGCCCGCTAGCGTGGTGGCGTCGTCATTTCGGAGAAACGCACATGACACAATCTTCGTCATCGAACAATCCGCGCAAAGGCAGCGCCACGCCGCCCGGAGAGGATCCGAAAGCGGCGCGAGAGCGCGAATGCGAGACTGTTTCTGCTTCGACCCCGGGCAGCTTTAAAAATGATCCCGATGATCCCACGAACCCGAATGAAGCAATTGAGCGAAGCCGAAGAACGCTGCGGCACCCTTCGCCCGAACAGCCCCCGCGGCAAAAATAGGCGCGGACTTCAGACCAGGAATGCTTCGTAGGGCCGCGCAAAGTACCTGATGATGTGATCAGGGAAGATCGGCGCGCGCCTGTAAGGCGACGTTTGAGATGCAAAGCATCGTACGGCGTCTGCCTTGGCCGCCTGCGAGGCTTCGGACAGCGGAAATCTCCGCCACGAAAGACCGGTCAGGGCAAGAGGGTCGCCGTGGTGCCAGGTCCAGATGGGGTAGCGCGCGATCACCAGTCCCAGGGTGCGCGCCATTTCGCACGCGACATTGCCGGCGGCGTTATGATCCGCAAACCCATCTTCTTCATACGGCGCGATGATGGTCGTGCCGGGTGTGACCAGGGACACGATTGCACCGCGCAACTTGCTGGCGTATTCGGCGACGCGGCCATCGGGGATGCCGAGGCGCACGAGGAGCACAGGGCTTTGCGAAAGAACCTGCAGCGCTTCTTTCAGCTCCTCGCGCCGTACCTGGGCCAATCGTCTCCAATGCGGATACGCCGCCTCCCCGTCGGTCAAGCTCAGAACGGTGACGGGGCGTCCCCATTGCTTCCACATATGAATGAGCCCGCCGGCCGCCAACACTTCATTGTCCGGATGGGGGCTGATGATCAACAGCGGGCCTTGCGGGGGCGACCAAAGCGGAGCGGCGGCGAGAATTGCTTGCCAGCTTGACTCATCCGTACCGCGAATCGAGTGATCAATCCGAAAGTCGGCGGCCGTATTCACGTTTGTTCTCTTTGTCTAACAGCACCGGTGCAGGTCAAGATTCCGCGTATCCAGCGCGTCCCACCATCGGCGTGCACGCTCGTTTCCTTGTCAGAAATTTCGCACGTTTCAGCGCCCCATGCACGCCCGATTTACGAAGGCCGCCGGGGCGGCTTCTCGATATATTGCATTTCTTGGCGTCCGCCGATTCGAGACCACTCACAACGCAGCGCGTAGCCGTCGGCCGCATACACCTCGCTCCAACCGCACAACCCCGCCACGATTTCTCCCGAGTCGCTGCGACGAGCTGCCGGGCCTCCATGACGGGCCCAGAAATCTCGAATGCGGTCGTCATTGTCGGGTGATTCACCCTCGGTGGATTCGATTGGTTGCATACGCGCCTAACATATTCCTGGGACGGCTGCGCCGAAGTCGGTCATCCCCGCGGCTCGCCGCGGGATATACCCAGGGGTGCCTGTCCGCCGAGCTCGCCGCAGAAATGTAGGAGTCCAACTACACGCGCTGAAAGACCCAGGCGGCGTTACCGCCCACCGGCAACCGAACCGGCGGGGGCCGCTTGTGCCATCAGGGCCGAACAATCGGCATTCTTCGCAAGACCGGGGTCGACGAATGCCAGCACGGCGGCGATCGGCGTCAACAAGGTCCCCAACACCGTGCCCGCACCGGCCTGCAGGATGGCTTTTTCGGGTTCGATCCCGAACCGCGGCTTCGACAGGGTGCCCGCCACGCTGATGGGAGAGTGCAGCCGCAACAGACGGAGTTTCTTGGGCTTGCCCTGCAAGGATAGGTCCAGCGTCTCGTTTTGCAGATTGACGTCGCCACGCCCGGTGATCAGCACGTCGGTGGTGTCCATCACGATCGACTTGGCATTCAGATGGCCCTCATCGGCCTCGAAGGCAGCAACGCCGCACCGCAGCTCGGTCTGTTGTTGATCTTTGGCCAACAGCAGCCCCAAGCCGCGGGCGACATTGATGCCGGTCAACTCCGCCAGAACGGCGCGGATTTGACCGTGCGGAATCACCACACTCGCGCTGCCGTCGGCACTCGAGGCAAACTTGTGCACGGACTCGCCTTGTCCATGAAGCTTGATGCGGCCGGCCATCTTCCCTACCAGCGGCGGAGCCGTCGCCGAGGCCGATTTGAACTGCGATAGATCGATATTCTCGAGAGTCATGTCGATGTCGGTTTCGGGGACCGCCGCGGCGGCATTGATGCGAACGGAACCCGCGAATTGGCCCTGCGGCAGGGTGAATGACAGCGGGTCCAGGCGCAGCACGCCATTCTCCAGCAGCAAGTGAAACTGAACCTGCTTGAGCGGAACCTTCGGCGAGGTCACGGCCTGCGCCTTGAATACCACGTCCGCATCCATGCCTCGCACCCGGTTCACCTGCAGATCGGCATCCGGCAAGAGTCGCATCGAGCCGGCGGTTGCCGGCGCGGCGGCGCCGGTGGGCGGCTCGCTCCCAGCGGTGGCGGGCTTCGCGGGCAACCGGGTGCCCAAGGTCGGCGCCAGATCCGCGATGTTGAATTGTCTCGAGGTCAAGTCGGCCGTCAATTTGGGACGGCTCTTGTCGACGACCACGGACAATTTCCCCATGAGGTCACTGGCTCCCACCGCCCCCCGGAAGTCATCGATCTGGAATCGATCCCCTGAATGCTTGAGCGTGCCGCTCAAACGATATTTCGCGGTGTTGGGAAGAGCAAGGTTGGTCAGATAGTACGCATCCGCCAGGTCGGCGCCGCTGAGCACGAACTTCGCGTCGTACGCCGCCAAGTCAAAGGGTTTGGGAATCGTGCCCTGCACCGTGAGAGCGATGTCGCCGGCGCCGACATCCATCGTGAATGCGTACGGCTTGTCGGGATCGACATTGATCAGCGGGCCCCCATTTGCATCCAATTTGAACGTCCGGCCATTGAGCGTTCCCGCGCAGTGAAATTGAAAAGCAGAACTGTCCTCGGTATCAGCCCGTTCGTCGGCGAGCACCGTGCCGTTCAAAGTCAATTTGCGGATGCGATCCTCGACCCGAATCTTGCCCTCCCCGATGAGCAGCCGGCGCACCGCCGGCAAATGCGGCGAACCATTCGTGGGTTCGGCGGCGCCGGATTGCGGGTCCCAATTCGCGCGTCCCTTGGCGTCACGCTCCCAGTTGACCACCGGCGCAGATAATTCAACGGTGGGCAGCAGCAGGTTTCCGCGCAACAAATGTTCCAAACTGACTTGAACCGTGATTTTCTTAACCTCCATCAGCAGTTGCCGGTCGGGCCAGTCCGGATTGCGAATGCTGAGATTCTCGGCGGTGAACCGTGGGTTCCACGACCACACATGCGCCGTCAGGTTGCCGTCAATGACGGTTGGGTGACCCACCTTGGAGGAAATGATTCGAGCAATCGGCCGGCGCAGTGCATTCCAGTCGAGCAGCGCCACTGCGACCACCAAAATGGCAAGCAAACCGAAGCCGGCGGCGGCGGTCCATGTTAGAACGGGGTGGCTGCGAAAAAACCCTTTCATGGCAGTCGTGAATCCAAGCCCCTGCGAGTGGTAAGCCGAACTCTGCGAGGCGTGAGGTGGATGCGCTGTCGGGAGCAAACGCCATGCGCTGTAGGACCTCCGCTAACCCAGTGGCGTAGGCGTCCGCCTACTCCACTTTAGTGGGCCGTCGGACAACCACGGCCCATAACCGCGTGCCGCGCGTCTTTCTTGATGGCCGCCGGAACGCTATGATTTAAGACTATGAACGAATTACAAGCCGGCGACGTTCTGGACGCCGCGGTCCAAACCCTGATCAACGAGCGATGCCGGCGCGCCTACATGCATGACATGCGGGGCGGTCTCCAGGCCATCTACAGCTCCCTCGAGCTGCTGGCCCGCTCGGCCAAGCACGCGGCGCAGAATCCGGCCCTGATCGACGGCGCCGCCACGATCGCCAAACGCGCCATGGCGAACTATGAACAATCCATGGTCGCCATCGTCAATCAAGTCACGGGTCCCGGCGAGGCGCCGGTGGTGCTGAATCTGTCGACCCTGCTGCAACAGGCGCAGCAGTTCCTACGCAACGACGCGCTCGGCAAGGAGATCACGCTGGGTCTATCCGGCCGCGACGACCTGCTGGTGTCGAGCGAGCCGAACAAGCTGCGATCGCTGATCTTGGGCCTTCTCGCGCTGAGCATAGATGCCTCGCCCGCGGGAGCCGATCTGCAGGTGGAGCTGAGCCGCTCGGATGGATTTGCCGTTGTGGAGTTGCGCTCGCATTTGACATACGACGCCATTCGCGAGGCGCAAGACCTGTTGTGCCGCGAACCCGTCAATCTGAAACCGCAGGACTTGGTGCTCGGATACGCCAGACGTTGGATCATGGCCAACGGCGGGCGCGTGGAAATCCCTTGCGCAAGCGGCACCCCGGCGGGGCTGCGCCTGTATTATCCCTTGGCCCCAGCCGCGTAAGAAAGCCGCTGATCGCGCTAACGGGAGTCAGCGCGTCCGGATTCAGCGCGTCCACGCCTCGAGATCGGAGGATTGGAGCAACAACTCCGCGGCAGCATTGAGGCCTTCGCGGTCCTGCGCATCGAACCGCGCCAGCTCGGAGCTATCCAGATCGAGGACGCCTTTGAGTTGCCCATGCTGAATCAAGGGGACGACGATCTCCGAGCGCGACGCCACGTCGCAGGCTATGTGGCCCGGAAATGCGTCTACATCCGCAACGATGACCGTCTCGCGGCGCTCGGCGGCAGTGCCGCAGACGCCGCGGCCCACGGGAATCCGAACACAGGCGACCTTGCCTTGGAAGGGGCCGAGTACGAGCTCGTCTTCCCGCAGGAAATAGAATCCGGCCCAGTTCAATTTGGGCAACGCCGTGTACAGGAGCGCGGACATATTGGCGGCGTTCGCAATACCATCGCGCTCACCGGCAAACAGCGCGGCCAACTGTCCCAGCAATTCGCGGTAGGCATGCGCTTTGGCGACGGCGGCTGATTCGGTTGCGAGCATACCGTATTCTAAACCGGAACCAGTTCGGGTTGCGCGATCCGCACGGATATCTCCTTCCACAGAGCTGCATAAACCTGCCCCTCCGCACTGCGCGGCGAGTAGCTGGGGAGCGGCGCCCGGCGCACGCTCATTCTCTCGATCTCGCTCGAATACGGCACCTCGGTGGCCAGCAGCTCCGGAAACGACTGCCGCGTACTCGCGATCACCTCCTGATGCAGCAGCTTGCGCCGGTCGACCATCGAGAAAAACGGCATGAGAGCCAAGTCGGTCCATCCCTTCTCGGCGACGAAGTCGCGCAGTTGCGCGAGCATGCGCACCGACAGAGGCGTCGGCAGCAGCGGCACGACGACGGCATCGGCGGCGCGAAGGACATTCTCGGACAGCAGCGAGATTCCCGGCGGGCAGTCGAGAAACAGTACCGCATACAAATCGCGCAACGGGCGGCTCATTTTCAAGAGCCGTTCGGTCGGATGCTTGCGGGCGTTCAAATGCACATCGAAATTGCGGTACGACATATCCGAGGGCAGCACATCCAGATTCGCGTGGAGGCTCGGCAGCAGCACTTCCGGCAGTTCGCGCTTTCCGGCAACCAGCTTTTTGGCGGAGATGTGCTCGGTCGGCTCGCACCGCAGGACATAGGTTGCCGCCGCCTGCGGGTCCAAATCCCACAACAGCGTCCGGCGGCCGCCGGCCGCACACAGATAAGCCAGATTCACGGCGGTGGTCGTCTTGCCCACCCCGCCTTTGATATTCGTGACTGCAATGATCTTCATCGGCCGACCTGCTTCATCCCGTCGGCGTCGTAGCGCTCGCCCGCCGCGGCTCCCATCGGGAACACCGCGTCGAGCGCGGTGCGGGCAGCCTCGTCCAGCACGATGGCCGCAGCCGCGGCGTTTTCCTCGAGCCGCCGGCTGCTGCGCGTGCCCGGAATGGGGATGACGCCGGGCCCCTGGGCGAGCAGCCAGGCGATCGCAAGCTGGGCGGCGCTGCAGCCTTGTTGGGACGCGATTTGCTCGAGACCTGCCACCAGGCGCGCGTTGTGTGCGGCAGCCTCCCCCTGAAATCGCGGCAAGTGGCGTCGATAGTCATCCGCGGCAAGCGTATCCGCGTTGCGCACGGCGCCGGTGAGAAAACCGCGCCCGAGGGGCGCAAACGCGACGAAACAGATGCCGAGTTCCCGGCACGCCGGCAGCACCTCGAGCTCTGCACCGCGCGCCCACAGCGAATATTCACTTTGCAACGCCGCGATCGGATGCACGGCCGCGGCGCGCCGCAAGGTCGTTGCCGACACTTCCGAGAGTCCGATGGCCCGCACCTTTCCCTCTCGCACGAGATCCGCCATCGTGCCAACCGTGTCCTCGACCGGTACTGCCGGGTCGATGCGGTGCACGTAGTAGACGTCGATCGTCTCGATGGCGAGCCGGCGCAGGGAGGCCTCGCAGGCCCTGCGGATGTAGGCGGGGCTATTGTCGATGCTCGGTGCGGCCGGATCCGTACTGCGCACGAACCCGAATTTGGTGGCCACGACGATCCGCTCGCGCCGGCTCGCCAGAAAGCGCCCGATCAATTCTTCGTTGCGGAAAGGGCCGTACGAATCCGCCGTGTCGAGGAAATTGATGCCGAGATCGACAGCCCGGGCGAGCGTCGCCATGTTCTCGGCATCATCGCTCGGACCATAATTTTCACTCATGCCCATGCAGCCGAGACCCAGGGCGGACACTGTGAGGCCGGTGCGGCCGAACGGGATATGTTTCATTGGAGTTCGTTCAATGCAGCCGTTGGATGTAGGATCATAGGTGGCAAGGGCGCCGTTTACATCATCTGGCGGTAGACTGATCGTGTATTTTGAGCGGGGAGACGGCATCGATTGGCTCCGGAGACGGCTGCGCCGTAGCCTGCTCCCCTGGTTGATCGCCTGCTTGATCGCCTGCCTGGCCGCGCAACCTGCCGCCGCGGCAACCCAAAGCTATGTTATCGGCTATTTCTATCCCGCCACTTATTATGGGGACGACACCTGCCCTGAAGGGCTGAACCCCCTGCCCGACGTGTTCTTCAAGCGCGACTTGAAGCTGCTTGGACTGCCGCAGTCCGAGGTCGATGCCAAGTTCAACAAGGATTACAACAACCAAAACGGCAAGCCAACGACGAATTGGGTGACGCTCACGGCCACGAGGGGCAATGGCAGGGACAATGTCTATTTACACCCCACCACGGTGCCCGATGCGCATTTGAAGCCGGCGGCCGGCCGCTTCGGTTACGGATTCAATCTCGCCGGGGATGGCTCGGCCGGGCCGGGATCCTTCGAAGACCCCGAGACGCATGAGAAGGGTGTCAACAACCAGCTCTTCCGTGCCATCGGCTGCATCCCGGCCTACAAGGGCTCCCCGCCTCCCCAGCCGCCGCTCGAAGCTGAATATCGCTGGGATTCCACGCGGCCTGCGATGGGCGCCTGGCTGATCTCGATCAGCGGCGAGGATTTGAGCAAGGACGGCAACGTGACGGTGACGTTCGAAAGCTCCATCGATCCCGCCACGACGCAGGACGCCAACGCCCATATTCAGAGCGACATGACCTTTCGAGTCCTCGCAGACCCGGCTTCGCGCAATGTGCTGCACGGTAGGCTCGCGGGAGGCGTGATCACCACCGATCCCGCAACTATCGTGATGAAATGCGATTCCTACATCCAGCCGGTGTACGAATTCAGACGAGCGCGCATGCGCCTGAAGCTCAAGCCCAACGGCGGCTTGGAAGGCGTTCTCGGCGGCTACCAGCCTTGGTACCCGATCTATTGGAGTCACGCCAAGGTCGGTTACATCGACGAGCGCGGCTTCGGCGTCGACGCGCCTGCTCTCTACTATGCGCTGCGCCGCAATGCCGACGCCTTTCCCGATCCCGCGACGGGCGAGAACACCGCCATTTCCGCCGCCTACATGATCGAGGCCGTGCCGGCCTTCGTGGCCCGCGTCGACGATATGGATGCCGCGCGCAACCCATCCGGCGCCACTGCACCGCTTTGCACGAGCCCAGGCGGCTGCGCCCGGCCGTTCGCTGCGGTAAGCACGCCGATTGGGTCGGCCGAGCCGGTATCTCGCGGCGCACCGCCCATCGAGCGCCGCCTCAGGCCCGAGCAGTACCGGCGCGTGATATTCGATGTGTTCGGCCCGACGATCCGGATCGAAGGCCGCTTCGAGCCGGACGTGCGCGATAACGGATTGTTCGCGGTCGGCACGGGCCATGTCGGGGTCACCTCGGCCGGCATGGAACAGTACGATGCGATGGCACGGGGCATCGCCGCGCAAGTCGTGAGCGAGGAGCACCGCGGCACGCTGATCCCTTGCAAACCTCAAGCCGAGACGGCGCCCGACGATGTCTGTGCGGCGCGCTTCTTCGCGGCGGCGGGTCCTCTCCTGTACCGCCGTCCCTTAAGTTCAGACGAACTCCGCGAAGCGGTCACGCTCGCCGGCAGCGCGGCCAAGAATCTGCGCAGCTTCTATTCCGGGTTGCAGATGAGTCTGGCGGGAATGCTCGAATCGCCGCAATTCTTGTTTCGCCGGGAAATTGCCGAAGCCGACCCGCATCATCCCGGCGCGTACCGGCTGGACGCCTACAGCAAGGCGTCGCAGCTGAGTTTTTTTCTGTGGAACGCCGGACCCGACGCGAAACTGATGGCGGCCGCGCGGGACGGCAGGCTCGACACTGCCGCGGGATTGGCGCGCGAAGTCGACCGGATGCTGCAATCGCCGCGCCTGGCGAGCGGGGTACGCGCCTTTTTCAGCGACATGCTGCAGTTCGACCTGTTCGATACGCTGGCGAAGGACGCGCAAATCTATCCCAAATGGACCGCGCAAGGTGGCGCGGGACGCTCAGGAACAGACGCTGCGCAGCGTCGTCGAGCTCTTGCTGTGGCAGCATGGCGACTATCGCGATCTCTTCACCACCCGAAGCACGTTCCTGACGCCGCTGCTGGGGTCGATCTACGGCGTCCCGGTCGCTCGCAACCCCGGTCCCGAGGAGCAGTCGTTCCAATTTCCGCCGGGCGATCCGCGCGCCGGCCTGCATGCCCAGGCGAGTTTCGTCGCGCTGCATTCGCACGAGGGATTGAGCTCTCCGACATTGCGCGGCAAGGCGCTGCGCGAGTTGCTGTTGTGCGAACCGGTTCCGGCACCGCCGGGGAACGTCAATTTCGCCACCGCCCAGGATACGCACAATCCGAATTTCAAGACCATGCGCGAGCGGCTGACGGCGCATCGCACGGATCCGACCTGCGCCGGCTGCCACAAGCTGATGGACCCAATGGGCCTGGCGCTGGAGAATTTCGATTCGGACGCCGGTTTCCGATCGACGGAGAATGGTCAACCGCTCGACACCAGCGGCGAGCTGGATGGCGCGGCATTTACCGATGCGGCAGGACTTGGCCGTGCGCTGCATGATAATCCGGCCACGGCTCCGTGTTTCGTGCGGCGCCTTTATGCGTACGCCACCGGCCGCGCCCCGGTGCGGCGTGACATGGCATGGATACGGTATCTGGAGAAAAGCTTCGCCGAAGACGGCTACCGCGCCCCCGAGCTCATGCGGCGCATCGCGACGAGCGAGAATTTTTACCGGGTCACCGCGGAGGCGCCGATGCTGGCGTCGCGCGATGTCGCCATCGAGGAGAGTGCCCATTGAAGACCATAGCCAAACTCAGCCGCAGGCGCGTCTTGCGGGGCATGATGGGCGGCGCGGCCGTCAGCGTCGGCCTGCCGTTTCTCGATTGCTTTCTCGATTCGCACGGCACGGCGCTCGCCGCCACCCGCTCGCCGCTTCCGGTATGCTTCGGCACGTGGTTCTATGGCTGCGGACTCAACCCGGGACGCTGGGAGCCGGCGACCGTGGGGCCGGGCTACGAGTTCGGGGTCGAGCTGCAACCGCTCGCGCGGTTCAAGCACAAACTCAACGTCTATAGCCAGATGTCGGCGCTGCTCGATGGCAGGCCGCGCGGTGCCCACACGGTGGGTCCGGCCGTCATCCTGCAGGGAACGGCGCCGCCGACCTTGGACCATTCATTCAATCCCGAGCCGAGCATCGATGCCTTGATCGCGGATGTCATTGGCAGGCGCAGCCGGTTTCGATCGCTCGAGGTCTCCTGTACGGGCAATCCGATCAGCACGCACAGCAAGCGCGCCGGCAGCGCAATGAACCCGGCGGAGATCTCGCCTCTCGCGCTCTATACGCGGGTTTTCGGGCCCGAGTTCAAGGACCCGAACGCCGCCAGCTTCACACCCGACGCGGCCGTGATGGCCCGGCGCAGCGTGCTGTCGGCGGTGAGCGAGCAGACCCAGCGCCTCATGAGTCAGTTGGGCGCCGCGGACCGTGCGCATCTCGACCAATATCTCACCTCGCTGCGCGAGCTCGAGCAACAGCTCGATTTGGAGCTGCAAAGACCCGCCCCGCTGGCCGCGTGTTCAGCGCCGCTGCAACCGGCCACCATGCCCATCGGCACTGAAGTGGCGGAAGTGACGGGAAATCATCGGCTGTTTGCCAGGCTGCTCGCGCATGCGCTGGCCTGCGACCAGACGCGCGTGTTCAATGTGATGCTGACGGACGGACTGTCGCAGCTGCGCTTCGCGGGCGAGGCCAATACCCAGCACCTGTTCACGCACGAAGATCCGATCGATGAGAAGCTCGGCTATCAGCCCAACGTGGTCCGATTTGTCCCGCCGGTGCTGGAGAATCTTCGGCGTCCTGCTCACCGAAATGAGCGCCATTCGCGAAGGCGATGGCACCCTGCTCGATCGCATGCTGGTACTCGCCTATACCGATTCCGGCTACGCCAAGAATCACACCACGGACAACATTCCGATGCTTACCGCCGGCAGCGCCGGCGGTCGGATGAAGACCGGCATCCATTTCGCGGCTCCCAAGGGGGATCCGGTCACGCGAGTGTCGCTGACGCTGCAGCAGGCCCTCGGCCTGCCGGTCAGCAGTTTCGGCACGGAGTCGAACCGGACCTCGAAGACCATTACCGAAGTGATGGCTTGAGGGGAATTCCACGCGGCGCTCCATGGGTGGCCGGCGTCTGCGCCGCGTTGCTCGCCGCAGCGCGCTTCTACCCGCACCCGGTCGCGGCCGTCGATGCAGCGTGGCCGGTCCCGCTCGCGACGCCGCCGGGAATCACGCTGCAGCTGCGCGAGGGCGCGGAGAAGACGCGGGTCGCGGCCGCCGCACAGTGGGTGTACGCCGACTCGCGCGGCAGATCTCTCTATACCTACGATGCGGATGCGCGCCGCGGCTCCTCCGCTTGCTCAGGCGCATGCGCCGCCGTGTGGCCGGCCGCGCTGGCGCCGCCAACGGCGGCAGCCGAGGGCGACTGGTCGCTGCGCGGGCTTGGCGGCGGCAACAAACAATGGGTTCTTCGCGGTGCACCGCTGTACACGTACAGCAACGATGCAGCCAATGGCGACGTTGCGGGCGACGGGGCCGACGGCGGCGCCTGGCATGTTGCCGCATTTCGTCCCGACGCGGGCGTTGAGCTTCCCGATGGCATCGCAGTACGCGAGATCGCAGATGCCGGCGGCGCGGGCTTGGTTGAGAGTTCGGGATTGACGCTGTATGTGTTCGCGGGCAACGCCGCGCATCCCAAATGCGAAGGCGACGAGTGCACGCGGCTCTGGCTGCCGCTCGAGGCGCCTGCAATCGCCAACACCGTGGGCAATTTTTCGCCGCTGGCGCGCGACGACGGCATCACCCAGTGGATGTACCGGGGCAAGCCGCTCTACACGTTCGCTGCCGACCGCAAGCCGCAGGACGTGAACGGCAGCGGCGTCGACATGCGGTTTCGCGTCGCGCTGGTCCTGCGCTTTTTTCTTCCTGCCGACGCAACCATCCGCCGCACGCTCGAGTTCGGCGACATCCTTGCGTTGCGCAGCGGTGCGACTCTGTACCAGCGCGACCGCGCGACATCGGAGGAATTGCATCAGTTTCGGGCCGATCATGGCCCACCGGCGCTCGGCCGTTGGTTCGGCACCGCAAGCTGCGACGCGCAATGCGCCAAGAGTTGGCCGCCCTTCAGCGCGCCGGCGGAGGCGCTTCCCGGCGGGTATTGGGACATCGCGACGCGAGCCGACGGTACCCGGCAATGGGTTTACAAAGGCTTCGCGCTATACACGTATGCGGCCGACAAACCGGGAGATATCAACGGCAACGCGATCTACGATCTGCAGCAAATCGGCAGTGTGGAGCGCGTCGATCCCAACGGCTCCATGCGCGCCGCCGCCCCCGGGGTCGGCTTGGGTGCCATGTTCTGGCACGCGGTCGTGCCGTGACCCTGCTCGCGGCTTTCGGCGCCCTGCTCATCGGTTTGAGTTGGAGCGGCGTCTGCGCGGCGGACTCCGCGCAGACTGCGGAGGCAGGGCAGCGGCTGGTGGACGAGGGCCGCTATCTGGTCATCGCCGGGGATTGCATCGCCTGCCATACCCGGGCGCACGGCGCGCCCTTCGCCGGCGGGCGCCCGTTGCATACGCCATTCGGCGTGATCTACTCGGCAAATATCACCACCGACCCGATGACCGGGATCGGCGCCTGGTCGGAGTCGCAGTTCGAGCGGGCCATGCGCGAGGGGCTCGCAGCCGACGGCACGCATCTCTACCCGGCTTTCCCGTACACCGCCTACACCAAGCTGACGGACCATGACGTGCACGCGATCTACGCCTACCTACGTTCCTTGCAGCCCGTGCACTACGCGCCGCCGAAGAACAGCATGCCGTTTCCGTTCTCCGTCCGGGCCTTGGTTGGAGGCTGGAACCTGCTGTTCTTCCAGGCCGGCCGCTATGCGGCCAATTCATCGCGGTCCGCCGAGTGGAATCGCGGCGCCTATCTCACGCAAGCTCTCGGCCATTGCGGCGCCTGTCATTCGCCGCACAATTATTTCGGTGCCGAGAGCACCGCCGAGGCGCTGACCGGCGGCGAGTTCCTGGACGAAATTGCCGACGAGGTGGTCGACGACAAGATCACGCCGTTCGACGAGAGCACCGTGCGTACGTGGTCAGCGGCAAACCTGACCCCGAGCCCAAGCGGACTGGGCGCCTGGTCGCTCGATGCAATCGCCGCCTATCTTAAGTCCGGTCATAGCGAGCGCGCCGCGGCCTTCGGTCCCATGGGCGAGGTGATCGGCAAGAGCACCAGTCAGCTGACCGAGCAGGATCTTCACGCCATCGCCGTCTATCTCAAGAGTCTGCCGCCGGCCATGCAGGGCGCCCCGCGCAAACCCGGCGCCGAGGCGCTGAAATCAGGCGAGATCGTTTACACCACGCGATGCGCGGATTGTCATTTGCCGACGGGTCTCGGCATGCCGCGCCTCGCGAATGCCGATGCATCGAAAACGGCGCCGCCCCTCGCCGGCAACGCGGCCCTGCAATCACCGAATCCTGCCACTCTTATCAATGTGATTCTGTACGGTGCGCACGAAGCGGCGCTCACCGCAGGCGCATGGCCGAAGATGAGCGGCTTCGAGCTCAGCGTGGGCCTCGACGACGTTGAGATCGCGGCCCTCTGCACCTACGTGCGATCGAGCTGGGGCAATCAAGCAGGCGCGGTGGATGCGGCCGCCGTCGCCAAACAACATTGAGGCAGCGAGCATGTTGAAGTTTTTTCTGGCGTTGGCCGCGATCGCACTCGGCGTGGGGGCTACGCCGGCCGGCGCCGCACCGGCCGGCCCCGCATCCGGCTGCGACAATCTGTCCGGACAGCACTGTGTGGTTGCGCTGGCGACCGGTGTGCACATGAGTTATTTCGAGTTGGGATCGGCCCGCGGCGAGACGCTTATTTTATTGCACACGGACACCACTTCCGCGGTCGAGTGGACGTGGACGGCGGCCGCGCTTTTGAACATGGATCCAAACCTCCACATCTATGCGTTGGACCAGCGCGGTGCCGGAGCGACCGCCCTTCCCGACACTGCGCGCTGTTGGTCCACGCCCAATTTGTGCATCACCGAGGCAGACCTCGCAGGGGATTTGCTCGCGTTCATGAATGCAAAGCGGATCCGAAACGCAACGCTGGTGGGTCACGCGATGGGTGCCGCAGCCGCGCGCCGGGTGGCACTCGATCATCCCGAGCGCGTCGTGCGGCTGATACTTTCGGGCACGGGGGCGCCGCGCGCGATGGGCGCAGCGCCTTCGTCGCGGGCGGCGGCGTCGTCAGACGTGATGGAGCCGCTCGGTTGGCGCACGATGCTGGAAGCGAAAGGCGTCCGATGGCCGCAAGGCGCCCTGCACATGCGCCCGCTCGACATCGATCCCGACGCCGTGCGGCACATCGCGCAGCATTGGGACATCTCCGCGATCGCCGCTCCGCAGGTCATCGACGCGATCGCGGCGCAGACCGCCACGGAGACGCTCGCGAGCTGGGGCACTCTCGATCCGACACCGACGCCGCCCGTCCATGCCGTACGGCTCGACGCGCTCAGGGTTCCGACACTGGTGCTGTGGGGCAGTGAAGATGCCGGTCTCACGAGGGCATCGGAGCAGCGGCTGATCGAGCTCCTGCGGCGGGCGAGCGAGCGCCATCGAGGGATGTACTTCTACTGGAAGCAGTATGGCGTTCGGCCGCCGCCGCTCTCAGGCGACAAGCATGAGGCCGACGACATCGGTCACAATTTGTCGTGGGAAGCGCCGCGCCAGCTCGCCGCCGACATCGACAGCTTCGTCCGCACCGGCGCGCCGACGCGGGACCTCTACAAAACCGACGCACCGGCCGACATTCATAAAATTCTGGTCGTGCCGGGCGCGGCGATCATCGTGTCGTCGAAGACACTCTAGGAATACTCTAGACACCTGTCTGGCTCCTGGAGCGTAACTGGCTCCTGGAGCGTGACTGGCTCCTAAAACTGCGCGGTCAGGCCCATTGCGTCGAGACCGCGATAGAGTTTGATCGCGGCGGCAGAATTTGCGGCGCACGCGGCGACCGCGGCTTGCAACTCAGCCAGCGCCTCGATCGGATGACCGTCGAATTCGTAGAGAATATCGCCGACGATGATGCCCGACTTTTGCGCGACGGAACCGCCCTCAACGCCGGTGATCAAGATGCCGGCTCGACGCGGGTGATCTGCGGTTGCGGCCACCGCCATGCCGGTTATCCCCAGATCGAGTTTCAAAGAGGCGCCGGCAGCGTTGGCCGCCACCGCAGGCAGCGCATGAGTGATTTCGTCCACCTTGGCCAACAGGCCGGCGATTTCCGCGCTCGACAGGCCGCCCGAGAAATCCGGGCCTTTGTTGGCGAGCAGCCGATACGCCCAAAGACTGGCTCTGCCCGGCGCGTACCCCGCCGCCAGCCGGCGCAGCGAGTCCTCATTGACGGAAAAGGCAATGCGTTCGGTATAGGTGCAGTCCCCGACCGCACAATTCGCCGCTTCCTTGCTCACCTTGATGAGCGGCACGGACTGCGGTCCATTGGGCGTCTGGAAGCTCACGCTGTCGTAGGACCGCCAGCTTCCGGTGTAGATGATCCAGGCTTCGACCCGAAACGACTTTTGACCGGTCTTCTTGTCGATGATGCCGCTCAGGAACTCATCCTGCCAGACCATGTGCAGCGGACCGGTGTGCTCCGCATAGCCTTTCTCGGTCGAGATCGTCGTTGCATCACTCCGCGGATCCTCTTTCACGGTCGCGGTATCCCTGAAGTGCTCCATCGTCAGCGACAAGAGCGCGGGATCTTTGGCGTGGGCCGTGCCGGCGGTTCCGAGCACGATGCTTGCGGCAAGCATTGCAATGTAAGATTTAACTGTCATTCCCCTACTTGTGCTGCAGACCCTGATCGGCCTTACGCAGCCATTCGTCCCGATCGGCCGCGGCGGGTTGCGCCAGCGCGGCGTCCCGAGCGCGCGCGTAATTCTCGCGCGCACCGTTCCCGTCTCCGGTCTTCGACAATGCCTCCGCCAAGGCCAGCAAGTTCGGCGGGTATTGCGGCCGCAGCGCCACGGCGCGGCGCGCGGCAACCAGCCCCGCCTCGGCGTCGCCCGGACCCAGCGGCCATCCCGGCGCCCGGATCAGAACCAGCGCCCGCACGCGCGCGGGTCCTGCCTCGTCGTAGTTGGGATCCGCCGATTCGGCCTGCGCCAACGAGTCGAGCATGTTGTTCAACAGCTCGCCCGCGCGCGTGGGGTGGGCGCGCGCCTCGAGCCCGAGCGCGACGCCGCGCCAGTATAGGCAGGCGGCGGCTTGCGGCTCGAGCGCCACGCAGGCTTGCGCGTCGCGGTCGGCCTCTGCCGCCAGTTCGGAGCGAGTCTTCGAATCAGGTTCATGATCGCTGCGCTTTGCGTCCGCGTCGATCGCCGCCGCCAGTTCGGCCACCGACGACGGTTCCGCGTGCGGCGGCGGCGGTGTCGGCGGCCGCGGTCGCGTCGCGCAGGCGGCGGCGGCGAGCAGCAGGACCGCGCAGCAGAATTGCTTGGTCACGGCGATGCGGGCTGCGACGGCAGTTTGGGCAGCACGAAACCGTGCAACCGCAACGACCCCAACGAGTCGACGCTGCCGGCCGCGCCCATCTTGAGCAGCGCTGCCTGCAGCGAGCGAGCGCGGCCTGCGGCGAGGCGCGAGCCCACCACCGCGACGATGGCGACCGGCAGCTCCGGCGACTGCGTCACGACTTTGAGATCGGCCGCAAACGGCAAGGTCGGCAGCGCCGCCGCCTGGGTCTGATCGAGCAATACCGCCACCGGTTCGCCGGCGGCCACCCTTCTCAAGGCGCTCAGGATCTGCCCGGTCGCCTCGATCTTGACGTCCGCCGGGAGCGCCCAACCGCCGAGGGCGCTATGCCGCACGAAGTCGGGGGCGTAGCCGGCGACGCTGAGAATCGTGTAGCCCGCCATCGATTGGGCGTCGCTGACGCGCCCGGTCTTCGCCACCAGCGACCATCGCTGCGCAGGCCCGACATCGGCCACGTCCGCCTGCACGAGCGGCGTCAGATGCAGCTGCGCGGCGTGTTCGACGAAGAACGGATACGGCACGAAGGCGAGCACCGCGTCGGTGCCGTTCGAGTTTCGCGAGACCGCCTGCTTCGGTCGGATCGTAGACGGCCGCAAGACTTCCCGCCGGCCAACCGGCGGCAGCCGCGGCGGCGTTCGCAAATTGATCCACGAGCGGCTGTGCGTCGCCGGCTCCGCCGGGATATCCGGGAGCGCAGAACACCAGGGTCGCAAGCGATGCCGCTAACAGGGTACTCATCTGGCAACTCCTCGTGTATCGTCACAATATCCTCGCGGCGAGACTTCAAGTGTGCCCGCTTCGCCCAAGGTCGTTCAAATCTTCCTCCGCGTACTGCATGCGCGGCGCTGGATCGCGGGAGTATTCCTGATCTTAGCCGCGGCCGGGATCTACGGCGCCCTGCGCGTGCCCGACGATCCGGCGATCGAGCGGACTGATCGTGCCAGGCGATCCCGTCGCGCGCGCCACGTTCGAGTTCGAGCGCCTGTTTCCCGAGGGCGAGCAGGCGCTGCATCATGCTCGAAACGCCCGATCCCTTGAGCCTCGAGGCAATGCGCGCCGCCGACAAGCTCGAGCACGAACTCGCCCGGATTCCGCAGGTCGAGGCTCACAGCCTCCTCGACCTCTATCGGCGCGGCGCGGCTCGGCGGCGGAAATCAGTCCTGCGGAAGCCGCGCGGCTGCGCACATTCGCCACCGGAACACCGCTGTTCCGCCGCGCCGGACTGCTGGGCGACCACTATCTCGGCATTGCGCTCGAGCTGGGCGTGAGTTCGCCCGCCGAGCGCGACCGCGCGCTGGCGGCGATCGATACGCTCGCCCTGCCGCTCGAGAAATCCGGCGGACCCTTCACGCAGGTCCGGCGCGTCGGATCCGCCGTGGCTCGACGCGTGGCTCGAACGGCAAACCGGCGCGGCAACGGCGCGTTTCATGCCTCTGTTCGGCCTGTTCCTGATGACGCTGGTGCTGATCATCTACCGCTCGTGGCGCGCCCTCGCGGCCATCGATTCTCACGCTGGGCGCCCTGGTCGCGATTGCGATGGGCCTCGCTCACCTGTTTGGCTGGTCGCACACTGTCATCTCCACCCTGGTTCCGCTGACCGTGATGGTCACGACGACCGCGACGCTCGTGTATCTCCATTCGCGGTATATCGAACCGGACGATTCGCCGACGCTTCTCGAGCATCACGCGCGCGCACTGGCAAACAAGTTTCTGCCCTGCACCGCCTCGATGTTCGCAACCGCCGTGGGCTTTGCCGCGCTGGCGATCTCGGACATTCGCCCGGTGCGCGAGATGGGGATCTGGACCGCGTGCGGACTGATCGTGGCGTGGGTCGGGTGCTTCACGCTGTTTCCGGCGCTGCAGTCGTTGTTGCGCACGCCGCTGCGTTCGGAGCAAGTTCCGATAGGCAGGTGGTTTCCGGGCTTCGTCGATGCACTGGTGCCGGCAAGCCTGCGCTTGCGCTGGCCGCTGGTCGGCGGCGCTCTCATCCTGATGCTGTGCGGAGGGGCGGCATTGTTCGGCATTCCCGGAGTGGCGCCGCCCCTCGCTCTCGAAATGGACGTATTGACGTACGTCAATCCCAGCGAGCGCGTCGCCCAGGATACGCGTACGTTCGAGGCATCGAACGGACTCGATGTCGTCGAACTCTGGATACAGCCGCCGGCCGGCCATGCATTGGACCCCGACTTTCTCCGCGCTCTGGAGCAGTTGACCCACCGGCTCGAAGGCGATCCCCGCATCACGGCCGTCGATGGACCCACCTCGGTGCTGCGCTGGGCGCGATACGTCGAAACCGGATCCGATCAACTGCCCGCCGCCGCCGCGGAGTGGCCGAAACTCGCCGCGGATCTCGAGCAGATCCTGTTGACTGAACCGGGGGCGCGCAAGTACGTCGACGTCAAGGATCTTGCCAATGTCCGCCTCAGCATCCGCGGCCGCGCCAAGCTCTTCGGCCGGGTCGGTGCGATGCGCACCTTCGTCGAGCAGCAATGGGCGGCGGCGCAGCGCGATGAGCCGGCGCTGCGTTCCGCGCGCGGCCAGGTGGTGGGCAAAGGAGTGCTCGGTGCGGAAATCACCCAGCGGCTGCTGCCGACGCTCACTGAAAGCTTCGCCTTGACGGCGAGCGTGATATTTCTGGCCTTTCTCATCGTGTTTCGCAGCCCATCCGCGCGTTTGATGACCATGATTCCCTCGTTGTTCGCGATCCTGTCGGTGTTTCTCGTGATGCGCGTGGCGGGCATCCCGCTCAATATCGCTACGATTCTCATCGGCTCGACGGTACTGGGCGCAACCGAGAACGATCAGATTCATTTCTTCTACCATTTCCAGGAAGGCCGCTCGACCGGCACCACCGGCGGCGCGCTGCGGCACGCCATGCTGGTTGCCGGCCGGCCGATCCTGTTCGCGACTCTCATCAACGCCAGCGGCTTTCTGGCGTTGGCGCTCTCGGATTTGCCGCCGATGCGCGAGTTCGGCATCGTTGCCGCCTCGGCCTTCGTGCTCGCCCTGCTGGCCGACTTCACCGCGTTGCCGGGTGCACTTTGGATTCTCAGCCGCTATGACCGCGAGACCGGTAGGACTCGCCCTACAGGGAGTGAGGGAACTCCTTGATAGCGCCGCCCGGCGCCACCGCGGACAATTCAAAATGCGCTTGCAGAACCGCAAGATTGTCATCGGCCTTCTCTTCTCGACGATCGTCGCGGGATGTGCGTCGCTGCCGCCCGGCTCCGGCTTCCAGAAGAATCCCTCCGCCGCGTATGCGCACCCGGAAGAAACGCGAGTCGGGAAAATCTTCGCCGACCAAGCACGCGATCATCCGGATGTGTCCGCATTTCGCATTCTGCCCGTGGGTGCGGATGGCTTTGCGGCGCGAATGCAGATGATCCAGGCGGCGCAGCGCACGCTCGACATGCAGTACTATATTTTCACGGCGGACTCGACCGGTCTCCTGGTGACCGACGCGCTGCTGGCCGCGGCCGATCGCGGCGTCCACGAGCGTATCTTGATCGACGACGGCGAGACCACCCACGGGGATGAGCAGATCTTGGTGATGACGGCCCACCCGAACATAGAGGTTCGGGTTTTCAATCCGTTCGCCTATCGCGGACATTTGAAATTGGTCCGGTCGGTGGAATTTCTATTCGATTCGAAACGGCTTGATTACCGGATGCACAATAAGTTGTTCGTCGCCGACAACGCGGCTGCGCTCATCGGCGGCCGCAACATCGGCGATGCCTATTTTCAGGTCGACCCCGACGCCCAGTACGCCGACGATGACGTGTTCGTAGCCGGACCGCTGGTCCGAAAGCTGTCCGCGACGTTCGACGAATATTGGAACAGCGCGCTTGCCATACCGGTCGAGGCGCTGCGCGGCGGGCAGCCCCCCAAGGCGAAACTCGAGCGGGAGCGGCAACGCTTGAATGAGCACGTGCGCCGCGTTCACGAAGTGGGGGCCGACTACCTCAAGCGCGCCGATCAAGGCGACCCCTTCGCCGGGATCATCGCCGGCCGGCTGCCGCTGGTGTGGTCGCAGGCGCAGGTCGTGTGCGACAGCCCGGAAAAGAAAAAGGTCTTGGAGGGCGGCAGCAGGGGACGGCTGATGTATGGGCCCATCGCGCAAGCGGCCAACGCGGTCAAGTCGGAGTTCATCATGGTGACGCCCTACCTCGTGCCGGCGCCCGAAGAAATGCAGTTGCTGCACGAGCTGCGCCAGCGCAACGTGCGGGTGCGCATTCTGACCAATTCGCTGAATTCAACCAATGAATTGGCGGCGCAGGCCGGCTATGCTCACTATCGAAGGCAATTGCTGCGCGACGGAGTGGAGCTCTACGAACTGCGCGCCATGCTCGGCAACAGCCGCGGCAGCGGACAGTCGGCGAAGATGTCGCGTTACGGAAACTTCGGGCTGCATGCCAAGATGTTCGTATTCGATCGGACCCGGCTGTACGCTGGTTCCATGAATTTCGATCAGCGCTCGCGGCGCCTCAACACCGAAACGGGATTGATCATCGACAGTCCCGAGTTGGCGGCGCAAACCGCGACGCGATTCGAAGCCATGACGCAGCCGGCGAACTCCTACGCCGTGGCGCTCGCATCTCCCGACTCGGCAAAGTCGCCGTTGATCTGGCGCACTCAAGAGAACGGCAGCATGGTCGAATACCATCGTGAGCCGTCGCGATCGGTGTGGCGGCGCATAGGGGTCGCGTTCCTGTCGGCGCTGCCGCTCGACAAGGAACTGTGAGCTGCGGACGCGTTACGGTGCGGGGCCCGTCTGGTAGAATGCCCTAATGCCAAGCAAAGTCCCCGACGGCGCGACTCGCGGCTGGATCGTACCGATCGGCGGCGCCGAGAATAAGGAAAATGATCGCCACATCCTGGAGCGATTCATCCGCGTCTCGGGCGGCGCCGCCGCCAACATCGTGGTGATTCCGACCGCGAGCCGCATGCACGAGACCGGACCGCGCTACGAAAAGCTGTTTGCCGAACTGGGCGCCGCGCAAGTGGCGGTGATGGACTTCGACACGCGCCGCGACTGCCAGGAGCCCGGCCGCTTGCGGCGCCTCGAGGCGGCAACCGGGATTTTTTTCACGGGCGGCAACCAATTACGGCTCACGACTCTGCTCGGAGGCACGCCGGTGGCCAAACTCATCCGAGTGCGCAATGCCCACGGCGTCACCGTCGGCGGTACCAGCGCAGGCGCCAGCATTCTGAGCGAGCACATGATCGCGTTTGGCGACGAGGGTTCCTCGGTGATTGCAGGCAGCGTGCGGCTGGCGCCGGGGTTGGGACTCACCAACCGCTTCATCATCGACCAACACTTCCGTCAGCGGGACCGGCTCGGGCGCCTGATCACCGCGCTCGCGTACAATCCGTTTGCACTCGGGATTGGTCTCGATGAGGATACGGCCGCGTTCATCGGACCGGACGAAACCATCGAAGTGGAGGGCAGCGGCGGCGTGACGGTGGTGGACGCGGCCGACGTCAGTTATTCCTCAATCAGCGAGGTGAGCGAGGGTCAGCCGGTCTGCATGCTCGGTCTGAAGTTGCACATTCTGGTCGCTGGTGCGACATTTAACTTGCATACACGACTGGCGGCGGCCGGTGGGCTGGCCCAAGCCAAGGAATAACAGAGCCGTATCAGAGCGGCGGAGCATCGCCCCATGCGCATTCTCGACCGTTCCGTCTACGTTGGCCCTTCGTTATACGCGCGCTTTCCCGTCATCCGCCTCGAGCTCGATTTGGGTGCCCTCGAGGAGTGGCCTACCGGCCGCCTGGGTCCGGACTTCGTCGATGCGCTGGCGGAGGCGCTGCCGGGACTCGCAGAACACGGCTGTTCATACCAAGTGCCGGGTGGTCTGTTGCGGCGGTTGCGGGAGGACGAGGGCACCTGGCTCGGCCACGTCCTCGAGCACGTGGCCATCGAACTGCAGAACATGGCGGGCGAGGAAGTCACCTTCGGCAAGACCCGCAGCGCCGGCCCTCCGGGGGTCTATACCGTGGTCTACGAATATGCGCAACGCGACGAAGGCATCGCCGCGGGTGATCTGGGCCTCCGATTGCTGTGTTCGCTCCTGCCGCAGGCGATCCGGCCGGCCGGCTCGGTCCCCGATGATTGGAGTTGGCAGGAGGCGCGCGACGAATTCATCCGCTTCGCGCAGCGGCGCGCGCTCGGACCCTCGACGGCGGCACTGGTGCGTGCGGCCGAAAATCACGGCATACCCTGGCTGCGCCTCAATGATCAGTCGCTGGTGCAGCTGGGCCACGGCAAGTACCAACAACGGATTCAGGCGACGGTCACGAGCCGCACGTCGCACATCGCGGTCGAGCTCGCCAGCGACAAGGAAGAAACCAACAAGATACTGGCCACCCTCGGACTTCCGGTACCGAAACAGGAATTGGTGCACAACGAAAAGCAGGCCGTACGCGCCGCGCAGCGCATGGGGTTTCCCGTCGTGACCAAGCCCTACAACGGCAACCACGGGCGCGGCATCTCGATCCGGCTCACGACGGACGAGGAAGTGGCGCACGGGTTCACCGTAGCGCGCGAACACTCGCGATCGGTGATCGTCGAGACCTTCTTGGAGGGCGACGACCATCGCCTGCTGGTGGTCAACGGCGAACTGGTCGCCGCGACCCGGCGCACCCCCGGGCACGTCGTCGGCGACGGACGGCACACGGTGGCCCAATTGATCGAGATCGTGAATCAGGATCCGCGCCGCGGCGTGGGCCACGAAAAGGTGCTGACGCGCCTGGAACTCGATGCGCAGGCGCAGAAGATGCTCGAGCGCGCGGATTTGCGCGCCGACTCGATTCCCGACTCCGGTCAAGTCGTCTATTTGCGCTCGACCGCGAATCTCTCCACGGGCGGCACGGCGACGGACGTTACGGATGTCATTCACCCGGATAATCGCGAGATGGCGGAGCGTGCGGTGCGTGCCATCGGCCTCGACGTGGGCGGTGTTGATTTTCTCTCGAAAAACATCACCGAGAGCTACCGCACGATCGGCGGCGGCATCTGCGAAGTGAACGCCGCACCCGGTTTTCGCATGCATGTGGCGCCGAGCGAAGGCAGGGGCCGCGACGTCGCGGCGCCGGTGGTGGCGATGCTGTTTCCGCCGGGCGCCGCCGCGCGGGTGCCGATTGCCGCCATCACCGGCACGAACGGCAAGACCACGACCGCGCGCATGCTCGCTCATCTGACCAAAATGGGCGGTTACACACCGGGACTGACCACCACGGACGGCGTTTATATCGATGGCCAGCGCACCGTCCAGGGCGATATGACGGGTCCCGTGTCGGCGCGCATGGTGCTTGCCGATCCGCAAATCGACATCGCCATTCTCGAGACCGCACGCGGCGGGCTGCTGCGCGCCGGCATGGGCGTGAGAGAGGTCAACGTCGGCGGCGTCTTGAATGTGCAGGCGGACCATCTGGGCCTCAAGGGCATCGACACGCTCGAGCAGCTGGCCGAGTTGAAGCGCATCGTGGTGGAAGTAGCGACCGACTGTGCGGTGCTGAACGCCGACGATCCCCTGGTGCTCAAGATGTCCGGCTACACCGAAGCCAAGAATATCTGCTACGTGACGATGAATCCGCAGCACAAGCTGGTGCGCGAGCACATTCGGGCCGGCGGACGCGCTTGTGCACTCGAGGCCGGGGTCAACGGCCAGATGATGACGCTGTATGATCACGGCAGCCACATTCCACTGCTCTGGACGCATCTCATCCCGGCGACCCTCGAGGGCCGGGCGACTCACAACGTGCAGAACGCCATGTTTGCCGCCGCCATGGCGTTCTCGTTGGGAATCAAGCTCGATGCAATCCGCCAGGGACTGCGCACGTTCGACTCGACTTTTTTCCAGGCGCCCGGACGTATGAACGTGTTCAACGAGCACCCGTTCAAGGTGCTGTTCGACTACGGACACAACGCCCACGCCGTCAGCGCCATGGCGGATCTCGCGCTGCGGCTGGACGTCACCGGGCGGCGCATCGTGGTACTCGCGGGGCCGGGCGACCGGCGCGACGGGGATCTCGTTGCGATCGCCGAGGCCGTCGCAGGGCGCTTCGATTACTATATTTGCCGGCGCGACGACAAT
Organism: uncultured Gammaproteobacteria bacterium; assembly: GCA_963818075.1. Lineage (GTDB taxonomy): Bacteria > Pseudomonadota > Gammaproteobacteria > Steroidobacterales > Steroidobacteraceae > Bog-1198. Next base: position 576,765 of record CAWFQX010000006.1, read on the forward strand.
CTGCGCAATCGCGCACCCGACGAAGTGCCGCGCATTCAAGCGCAAGCCTTGCGCGCTGCCGGCGTACCCGACGGGGCGATCGAGATCATCCCTGACGAGCAGGACGCGATCGAGGCGGCATTGAAGATGGGCGAGACGGGAGATCTGCTGCTGATCTTCGCCGATGCGCTGGTACGATCCTGGAAGCAGATCACCAAATTCAAGCCGAGCGGCGCGGCGGCGCCTCAGCCGGACTGGCGCTCGGCCGCGCCGGCGCCCGCTGCCGCGGCCGCGTCGAAAGGCAATGGAACCAGTGCCGGCGCCAAGAGCGGCGCGCCTGAGGCCGTCGAGGCAATCACCGCGGACTTCAACTTCGAAGGTCTGATTCGAGACGAGCGCGGCGTGCGCATGGCACCGGAGGGCGACGACTGACGCCGCCCGATCTGCCGTTCGCCGATTCGCGGCGCCTCACCGGCGGCAATCTCTTCTTTGCCGGCTCGGGCGCGGTTCTCGAAGTTGTTGACGCAACCGTCGATGACGCCCTCCTCGATGTTTGGCGCTCGAACGTCGAGCGCGCCGCCGCGCGGCTGCGATGGGCTCCTCGGTGCGTCGTGCGCCGGCATGCGGGCGGCATATCGCTCGCCATCGCCGCGCCCTACGATCAATTGTTTTTGGCGACCGAAGTCAACGAGTGGGCCTTGTGCACGGCGTTGATCGAGCGGAATCCCCTTCGCTGGAGCTTTCTGGAGGGCGCGCTCATCGCGCAGGCCGCAGAGGCGGCGGCTCCGGCTCCCTTAAGCGAGGAGCTGCAGCCGGTCATCGAGGAGTCCGCCGCGCTCGCCCGCTTTGAGCGATTGGCGGCTCTCGAAGCTCATCCGCAGCTGCGGGCACTGCTGGATGCAGCGGCAGCACGGGGGCTGTCGCATGTCCTCGATGAGTCGGAACTGACCCTCGGAGCGGGTGCAGGCGGACGCAGTTATCCGCTGGATGCGCTGCCCGGCGCCGCCGGCGTTGCATGGCTTGAGCTGCGCAACATCCCGACCGCGGTCGTCACCGGCTCCAACGGGAAGACCACCACGGTGCGGCTCATCGCGGCGTGCGCGCGGGCCCACGGCTGGCAGCCGGGATACAACTGCACCGACGGTGTATTTCTCGGCGATGAAGCGCTGGCGCTCGGCGATTATTCCGGCCCTGCAGGGGCGCGCATGGTGATGCGCGAGGCGCGCACCGAAGCGGCCATTCTGGAAACCGCACGCGGCGGCATTCTGCGCCGAGGAATCGCGATTGCGCGGGCCGATGCGGCGGTGGTCACCAACGTGAGTGCGGATCATTTCGGCGAGTACGGCATCCACGACCTCGCCGGATTGGCGGACGTCAAGCTGTCGGTCGCTCCGGTCGTAGCGCCGGACGGCTTGCTGGTGTTGAACGCCGACGATGCACAGCTTCGTACCCAGGCGGACGCGCTCGTCCGGCGCTACGGGCAGCGCCCGCCGTTGGGCTGGTTTGCGCTCGACGCGGATCACGCGATCCTGCGCGCGCATCGCCGGCACGGCGCCCCCACCTGCGGCGTACGCCACGGCCGGCTGACTCTGAACCACGGCGGCACCGAGCACGACCTCGGAGCGATTGCGGACATGCCGTTGTCGGTGGGCGGGATTGCAGCCTACAACGTCGCTAACATGGCCGCCGCGGCACTCGCGGCGGTCGCGCTCGGCATCCCGCCCGTCACGATCGCCGCCGTTTTCGCGCGCTTCGGTTCCAGTCTTATGGACAATCCCGGCCGCATGATGCGGTTCACGGTGGGCGGCGTGTGCGTCCTGGTCGACTACGCCCACAATCCCGACGGACTGCGCGGATTTTTGCAGGTGGCCGATCACCTGCGCACCGGCCGACTCGCATTGCTGCTCGGCCACGCCGGCAACCGCAACGACGCCGATATCGAGGAACTCGCGCGTGTGGCGGCTGAATTTCGACCCGATCTTGTGGTCGTGAAGGAGAACGAGGCTCATCTACGCGGCCGAGCCGTGGGCGAGATACCACGCATCATCTGCGCCGAGCTCAAGCGCCTGGGACTGCCGGATTCCGCATTGGCCGTCTGCGACAGCGAAACTGCAGCGGCGCGCTACGCGCTCGACTGGGCACATCCCGGCGACGTCCTCGCCTTGCCTGTGCATTCCTCGGCCGCACGTGCCACGGTCGTGGCCCTGCTGCAGCGGCGCTGAGGAGGCGTTACGCGTGTCGCCGGCGGCAATTCAATCGGCCAGCGGCGATGGGCGGACCTGAAAATGGACGACCAGCGGCTTCATGCCCTTGCCCCCTTCCTTGTGCCAAGGCGTCCGATCACCGCTCGTGACCCAAAGGCCGCGCCCCTTCCAACCCGTGGCGGGGTCATCGATTCGACCGTCGATACCCTTGGCGTAGAATCCCAGAGGATAGGGAATGCGCAGCGTGACGAACCGGCCGTCAACCAGCGCGTGCACGCCGTCAAATAGATTGCCCGTCGCGATCGGCACGTTTGCCCCCAACCCCAGCGTGTCGTGTTGATCCACCCAGGTGTAATAGCTCGATTCGACGCTCATTTGCGGCAGATTCAGGAAACCCGGTCCCGGCAAGCGATGGAAGCTCCAGCCTTCGGGGCAATGGTCGCCCGTCGCGGCCGGCCCATTGAGCAGGCCCCTGCATTTGCGCCGGTCGAACTCCCCCAAATGCCCGCTCGCCAGGGATACCCACACCACGCCGTTGCGATCGATATCGGCGCCGCGCACGCCGAAGCCGGGCGCCGGCACGTTGTAGATTTCGCTCAAGCGGCTGCGCGGATCGAAGCGAACGATGGCGCCGGGATAACGAAACGCGACCGAGCCCCAGATGCTGCCGTCCGCAGGATTCGGCATGATGGCGTAAAGGCTGACGGCCAGACGCTGGTCTCGCTGGGGGCTCGCCGGTTGACCAGGTTCCACCCACGGGTCGAGCTTGCCGTTGCCGTTGGTGTCGAGCACCAGGGGAGCCCAACCCTGCGAAGCCGCCGCATCGCCGGTCTGGTCGAATTTCTTGGTGTCGAGCCAGCCCACGACCTCGTGGCCGCCGCTGGTCCACAGCGTGTTGCTCGCATCTTCGGCGAATTGCAGGTGATGCGTGCTGAAGCAGGTGTCAACGTAAGTGTATTTACCGCTCTTCGGCTCATACACCGCGAGCTGCCGCTCCGACGTGTCGATCGGAAACGCCGCGGCCGAAGGATAAGTCGAGCCTTTTTTGCAGAACGATGGATTGTCGGCCGCGCGAATTCGCGCGGTGTACCAGACGCGCCCGGTACCATCCTGCATCGGGTTGTGGGCATTCGCCCGGCTGTCCCAGATCCGCTCCTCGCCCCAATAGGGCGAGGGCCCGAGCACCGGGTCATCGTGGGTCGTCGGCGTATTGGCGTCACGCACGGACGCGCGGAAGGTGGTGGCGCGGTTGTGCGCCGGATCGAGCACCGGAAAATCATCGCTGCTGAGCTCGGGGGCGCCGTAGAGCAAGCCATTGGCATTGACCGTGGGATTGCGGCGATCCGTTCCCGAGAGGTCATGCAAATACGCCTTGCCATCCGACCAGTCGCGCACGGTCGCGACGACGTTGCGTTCGATGCCGCTCGGCCGCGCAGGTGGGCTCAAGGGCAATTCACCGGCGGCGATACGGTCGGTCCAATCGGCCAGATAGTGAATCGGAACGCCTGCCAGCGTCGCTTGCGCGATGTTGATCATTGTGCGGCCGGCCTGTCCGGATTGCAGGCGCTTTGCCCAAGCCTCCTGCGATGACTTGTACGGACCCAGCGACTTCGGGATGGTGCGGGTCGCCAAATTGCCGAGCTGATGACAGCCGACGCAGCCCATGTTCTTCATCCACATCAGATAGCCGTCGCGTCCTCCCGCCACGTTCGCGACATCGGCTTCCTCGGGGATTCTCATCATCGCGTACCAGTAAGCGGCGGGATAGGTTTTCGCCGCCGTGGCGGCATCGGCAGCGACGAGCGCGGCAAGGTCGAGGGGGCGTCCGAGGGCCGCGTCGACCGGGGGCGAATCGGCGAGGCCGTAGCCGCGCACCCAAACGCGGTACTTCGCCTGGGGAAGATCCGGAATGAGGTAGCGGCCGGCCTCGTCGGTCACGACGATTTTGGCGAAGCGCGTTTGAAAGTCGTGCGTTTCGGCGATGACCCAGACGCCTGCTTCCGGGCCGCGGCTGCTGGTGACGCTACCGCCGATGTCATCGGCCCCGGGCCGCACTGTATTCTCAGGCGCCGGCAATGCAGCCCGAGCAACCAGCAGCATCGATACCGCTGCAAGCGTTCCAGAAAATCGCGAACGGCGCTTTGCGGTAATCATCACTCCTCCGGCAGCATTTGAGTCAGACGCTGGCGGACGATATTCTACAACTATCGAGCGCTTTTCCCGGAGGAGTCATGTGCCGCAACATCAAAACACTGTTCAATTTTGAGCCGCCGGCGACGGAGCAGGAGATCAAGGCGTCGTCGCTGCAGTTCGTGCGCAAGCTGAGCGGTTTCACGCATCCCTCCAAGGCCAACGAGGCTGCGTTCCAACGGGCGGTCGAGGACGTCGCCGCCGCGGCGCGTGTGCTGATCGAGTCGCTGGTGACCACGGCCGACCCGCGCGATCGTGCAATCGAAGCGGCACGGGCGAAAGCGAGATCCGCCGCGCGATTCGGCTGACCGGGTTCACTCGAGCGCAGGTGCGCCCTTCAGCGCCGCCAGTTCCGCGCGCAACTCATCGACGTAGCGCAGCAAGCGCCTGCGATCGAGTGTTACGGGGAAGAACGTCGCCTCGTTGTCGCCGCAACGTCTATCCCATGCGCGAATAACCTCCAATTCTTCCGTGGTCATGTAAAGCCTCCCGTTTGAGCCGCATAGATCTTGCGTACCGAATCCATCGTGTCGGCATCTTCGGCGCTCTTGTCATTTCGATAGCGTTTCACGCGCGCGAGCCGCAACGCAAGGCCGCCCGGATAGCGGATGCTCGCCTGCAGGTCGCTGAAGGCGATCTCCACCACTATCTCGGCCCGCAGGTAGACAGTCCCCCGATCGCGCCGAATCTCGCGTGCGAGAAACTCACGGGTCTGCCATTCGAGCATGGCGTCCGTGAGGCCCTTGAAGGTCTTGCCAAGCATGACGTATTCGCCGGTAGCCGGCTCCAGCGCACCAAGATGCAGATTTGACAGCTTGCCCGTGCGGCGGCCGTGACCCCACTCGGCCGCCAACACCACCAAATCGAGGGTATGGGCACGCTTGATTTTAAGCCAGCCCGCGCCGCGGCTGCCGGCCTCGTAGGTTGCCTGCAACGACTTCGCCATCAGCCCTTCGTGGCCGGCTGCGATCGCCGCATCGTAGAAGGCGCTTGCCGCCGTCGCCGAGGAGGTTACCAATCGCGGGATTCGCAGCGACTCCGGAACCGCCTGTGCGAGAAGCTCGAAGCGCTCCTCGGTCGGGGCGTCGGCGACGGTTCGCTCCCCAAAACGCAGACAGTCGAAGAAGAACGCGCCGATCGGCAGCTTGCTGCGCAGCGCGTCGACGTTGAGTTTGCGCCCAAAACGCCGCATGGTAGTCTGGAATGGAAGCGGTCGCCCCGTTGCGTCGAAAGCGATGGCCTCGCCGTCGAGAACCAGGGTCCGCTGCTCGAGCGAGCGCACCAGGTCGACGATTTCCGGCACGGCATCGGTAACGTCGTTCAAACTGCGCGTGTAGATGCGCACCTCATCGGCGTCCTTGTGCACCTGAATGCGCGCGCCATCCATCTTCCATTCGAACGCGGCTTGGCCGTCGAGCATCCGCAAAGCCTCGACCACATCCGCGGCCGTTTGCGCCAGCATCGGCGACACGGGCGAGAATAGCTCGAGTTGGAATCGGTCGAGGGCATCAGGACCGTCCAACAGCGCGGCCCGGCCGACGGCTCCCAGACTGCCGGCGTACATTGCCGCCCGGCGAACTTGTGCCGTCGGCAACCCGGCAGCGGCCGCAATGGCATCGACCATGATGCCGGCGAGCGCGCCCTGCCTGATCTCTCCGGCAAGCAGACGGACCAGAAACTGCTGTTCGGCGAGTGTTGCTCGCAACAGCAAATCTCGCAGTGCCGCCGAGCGGCGTGCTGCGGATCCGCCGCCGCGAATGTCGGCGACCATGGTCAACCATCGGTCGACTTCCGCAATGGACAGCGTCGCTGACTGCGCCGCGGATTGCGCCGTAGCAGCCTGCAGCATCGAGTAGCCGATGCCGATTCGACCCTGCGGGATCTCGCCCGACAGATACGCAACAGCCGCTTCGATCTCATCGGCCGGTACGGTACGCAGGAGCGCGGCCAGTTCACGCACTTTGGCCACGCGGGACGCAGTCGCGCCGACGCGTTCGGATGCACCCACAAGGTTGGCGAACAGGGTCATGGTGCCAGTGTATTAGAATTCGCTCATCACCGACGACGTGGGAAATACGCACGTGCCAGATGAGAGCAGCAATTGGGTGACCTTGAGTTCCGGCAACCTCAGCGCCGAGATCAATCCCATCGGTGCGCAGCTGTCCACCTTGCGCGATCCGGCCGGACGCGATCTGCTATGGGACGGCGATCCGGCTATCTGGAATGGGAGGGCGCCGCTGCTCTTCCCCATCGTGGGAGCGCTTGCCGGCGGCGCCTATCATCTGGGCTCAAAAAGCTATCCTCTGCCCAGGCATGGTTTCGCACGCGGCAAGCGTTTCGACGTCATGGAGTCGGCTCCTACGACGGCGACCCTGCGGTTGAAGGCCGACGAGGACAGTTTCAAAGTCTACCCTTTCCGTTTCGAATTGGAGATCCGCTTCGCGCTGGATGGACCCACGCTGTCCGTCACCACCTGGATCCGCAATGCGGAGGACGCCGACATGCCTGCAAGCTTCGGCTATCACCCCGCGTTTCGCTGGCCGCTGCCCTTCGGTCAGGCGCGCGAATCGCATTTCATCGAGTTCGCGTGCGAGGAGCCGGGCCCGCTGCGGCGACTCAATGCCGACGGCTTGCTGACGCCAGAGCGTCATCCCACGCCCATTTCTCATCGACGCCTCGCGCTCGAGGATGGCCTCTTTCAAGACGACGTCATGATCTTCAATGAGATTCGCAGCCGCATCGTCACCTATGGCGCCGAGACCGGTCCCAGAATACAGGTAAGTTTTAGCGATTCACCTTATCTTGGCATCTGGACCAAGCCGCGTGCCAATTTCATCTGCATCGAGCCATGGCACGGCATCGCCGACCCCGTGGGATTCGACGGAGACTTCACGCAGAAACCCGGCGTATTTATGGTGCCTGCGCGCGCCGCCGTGGAGATACGCATGATGATCGCATTGCTGCCAGCCTGATGCAGCCGGCATAGGCCGTGTTGCGCGTCAGCACGCGCTGACCTCACTTCGACTCGTTGTCGGACAGGCTTCGGTTCGCGTCCGGGTATTCTTGCGGGGGTACCTGCGGCTCAACGTCATGGTCAAAATTACAATGCCGGATCCGCCTCCGCCATCAGACAGTCCTGAGACATGCCGGCGGTGCGGTTTGTGGAAACGCGCAATGCGGGCGGTAGAGGGGGAAGGTCCAGCCCGCGCGAGGATCATGCTCGTAGGCGAGCAGCCCGGCAACGAAGAGGACCTGACCGGCCATCCCTTCGTGGGACCGGCCGGTCGCGTGCTGGACGAGGCAATCGCGATGGCAGGCCTGGAGCGCAAAAACCTGTTCGTCACCAATGCGGTCAAGCATTTCAAGTGGGAGCCGCGTGGCAGGAGGCGACTCCACAAGAAGCCGGACGCGGGCGAGATCGGTGCATGCCATGTCTGGCTCGAACGCGAGATCGCCGCGGTGAAGCCCCGGGTAATCGTCGCGCTTGGCGCTACTGCGTTGCGCTCGATCACTGGCAGGAGCATCTCGATCGACAGCGCCCGCCGCCAAGAGCTGGTGCACCCGGCCGGCGCACGGATTCTGGCCACCTATCATCCGTCCGCCATACTGCGTGCGCAGGGCGAGGGAATCGAGAGGTTGCGAACGCAGCTCACCGATGATCTGCGCCTGGCGGCAGATATTTCTTCTCGCGAGCGGGCATGATTACGCCGCGAGTTCGTATCGGCATTTCCGGGTGGCGGTACGCCCCGTGGCGCGGCCGCTTTTATCCGAAAGGATTGGCGCAACGCGCGGAACTCGAATTTGCCTCGGCGGCTCTTTCGGCGATTGAAATCAACGGCTCGTTCTATTCTCTGCAGAAACCCGCGAGCTACGCGTCATGGTACGAGCAGACGCCGAAGGGGTTTGTCTTTGCAGTAAAGGGTCCACGATATATAACTCATATGAGGCGGCTCAAGGACGTCGAGAAACCCATCGCCAATTTCTTTGCCTCCGGCATCTTCAATCTGCGCGAAAAATTAGGCCCCATTTTGTGGCAGCTCCCGCCGAATTTTCGCTTCGACGAGAGCCGCATGCGCACGTTCCTCGACTTGCTGCCCCGTGACTCATCGAGCGCCGCGGGGCTCGCCCGCAAACGCGATAGGTTCATGAAGGGCCGCTGTCGCCTCGCCATCGACGAGAATCGAGTGCTGCGGCATGCGATCGAAATCCGCAACGATTCCTTCGCCGACGCGTCCTTCATCGATCTCATGAGAAGCTACAAGGTAGCCGTAGTGATCGCCGAAACAGCTCGCAAATGGCCGATGATTGAGGACATCACGGCCGACTTCATCTACGTGCGGCTGCATGGCGACAAGGAAATCTACCGCAGCGGCTACAGCGACAAAGCCTTGCAGCACTGGGCCCGGCGCATCGCGCAGTGGCATCGGGGAGGAGAACCCAAAGATGCGCGGAAAGTAGAGGCGAGACGCCGGCCTCCAATTCGGCGCCGCGATGTGTACTGCTTCTTCGACAACACGGACGCCAAGCTGCGCGCGCCATTCGACGCGCAGAGCCTCGCCAACAAGCTCGGTGCGGCGGCGTGGCCGCCAGGTCCGTACCGGGCGCCGCCGGTACTTGGCATTCCTTGCCCTGGTGAGGCGGTCGGCCCATGATGTTGCACAATCGGCTTGGGAGAACCCGCAAAACACATGAATCAACAGAAATCAACATCTGATAAATCCTCCGCAATGCATGTCAACCAGGTCACGGCAATCAAGCTGCTGGTGCTGATGGCCATTGGGGTGCTTCTCTATGTGGGCCATTTCGCCTTTATCCCAATCGCTTTGGCGCTGCTGTTCGCCTTGATACTTTCTGGTCCCGTGGAGGCGCTTTACAGGCTGCACGTTCCGCGCAGCCTGAGCGCAACCATCATCCTGATCGTCGTGCTCGGATTGCTCGCGGGCGTGGTGGATTTGATGTGGGCGCCGGCTCAGCATTGGTTTGCGGCCGCTCCTCAAACCATGAAAGTCATCAGGCGCAAGGTAAGCCCGGCCATGAAATTCATTTCGCACGTCGAGGAGCTGCGCAGCAGCGCCGGCAACATCGGCGCCCCCGCTCAGACCGCGGCCGCGCCGGCGGGGGCACCCGCGGCTGGGGACAACGAGAGCGGACCCGTGCTCATTCTCGACGCGACGCGCGAAGCGATGATCGGCGTGCTCACGTTCGTGATTGTGACCCTGTTTTTGCTGGCCGGCGGACCGCCCATGCTGGCACGAATGACGGCAGCGTTTGTCGATGATCTGAACGCCGGCCATGTCCTCGCCATCATCGAGAAGGTCCGCGGTGAGGTGGGAAGGTTCTACGTCACGACTGCGCTGATCAATATCGGGCTCGGCCTCGCGACCGCGGGCGTGATGATGCTTTGCGGCATGCCCACGCCGTTTTTGTGGGGCGTCATTGCAGCGACGCTCAATTTCATACCCTATGCCGGCTCGACCGTCACTCTGATCGTGCTGACTCTGGTGGCGTTCGTCACTTTCGACGGGATAGGACATGTACTTGCGGTGGCCGGAAGCTACCTGCTGTTGGCGATGCTGGAAGGTCAGATCGTGCAGCCCCTGTTCGTCGGCCGGCGTCTCAAGATCAATCCGCTGCTCATCTTCTTGGCTCTGTGGTTCGGCGGCCTATTTTGGGGAATCGCGGGCGTCGTGCTGGCGACGCCCGCGTTGCTCACGCTCAAAGTCGTCGCCGAGCATGCCATCAGCGGGAAATCGGTGATGGAGTTTCTGGGTCCCAATAATCAATCGCCCGATGCCGGCAAGGGTCTCAGGAAGCTGGTGCGGCCCATCATTCGTGCATCCGGCGCCTAATGTCGATGTCAAGGCCTTGTCAATGTCAAGTAAGGGTGGATCGATGCAATCCCTGAGACGCGTGATGCTCATTTCTGTCTGCTATCTCGCGGGCTGGGCGTTTTGCGCGCGTGCCGCGGCGAGCGAGCTCGTGATTACTCGCGACGCACTGCAGGCGCTGGTCCTCGAGACGGTCTTCAACGATCAAGGCAAGTGGTACTTTGCCAAAGGCACATGCTACGCATATTTGGAGCGTCCCCACATCGGGCTCGCCGCCGGCCGCCTCATCATCGACGGGCACCTCTCCTCTCGAGTGGGACTCGATGTGGGAAGCTCATGTGTGGGTACCGATTTCGCCTCCGACGTGAAATTGTCGGGCCGCTTCGTCGCAGCGGGTTCACAGATCACTCTCAATGACATCCGAATCGACAGCGTCAAGGATGATTCGACTCGCCAGGCGCTGGAGCTGCTGCAATCCGCCGCGGGAGCCTCTTTGCCAAGGGCCGTCGACATCAATCTGCTGCAATTGCTCAAGCCCACGATCGTGCCGGGAACTGCCATCCGCGTGGCCGTGACGGATTTGAATATCACGGCGGTGACCACGCAGTCCGACAGGGTGACGGTCGATTTTGAAATGAAACTCAACGCACGCTGACTCGCGGGGGCGCCGATAGCGGGCGCGAGGCCGACTCCATCAGAAAAGTGTTAATTCTGTCAACGCATCCTGCTGTCGCCCGTTCGATACAATGCGGCTGAGGTATGCGTGCAGTCCCATGTCGCGGAGGGAGGTATCATGTCGCAATTCAATAAGATTCGGGTGGGGGCGGTTCTTACATCCGCGCTCGCTCTCGCCAGTTGCAACGATTACGACCACCACGGTTACGGCTGCTTCAACTGCGGATCGCCCTTTACGCCGACGGAAATATCGCAGGGATTGGTGGCCGGCAACTTCAACAGCAACGGCCACACCTCGGTCATAGCGACCGGCACCGTTCTGTACCATCCGCAAATCAATTCCGGCAACTTGAAAATTTATCTTTCGACGGGTCCCGGAGCCTTCGCGGCGCCCGTGCTGACTCCCGACGGCGACGATCCTCTGTATCTCGCCAGTGCCGATCTCAATGGCGACAAGCTCCCAGACGTCGTATCCGCGAGCTATAGCGACGGCACACTGGCCGTTTTTTTCAATAGCGCCCAAAGTCCCGGCACTTTCAGCACGCCGCTCATCCTGTCATCCCCGGGCGCCTCCCAGGTGGCGATAGGAGATCTCAACGGCGACGGCCTGCCCGACCTCGTGTCCGCGGACTTCAATGTGTCGTTGTTTATCCAGAGCTCACCCGGGGCGTTCGCAAGTCCGATCAGCCTGTACCCAGGCGGGGCAAACTGGGTGGCGGTCGGCGACCTGAATGGCGACGGTGCGCCGGATGTGGCGCTCACCGACAACGTCGGGGTCAAGGTGCTGCTGCACACGGGAGCGGCATCAGCGACGACCTTCGCCGCGCCGGTAAGCGTATTTACACAGACGAGCAACGCGGATGTCGTCGGCGCGAATTTGGTCGCCATCGCCGACGTGAACGGCGACGGCTTCAACGACCTTGTGATCACCGATCCGGGTCCGACCGGCGGCACAGCGCCGACGGTCTCGGTGCTGCTGCAGGACTCCACCCACCCCGGAACATTCCTCGCTGCGGTGAGCTATCCCACGGCCCCGGGGAGCCTCGCGCAATCGATCGTCGTGACCGACGTGAACGGCGATGGGCACCCGGACATCGTGATTGGCGGCACCAACGCGGTCACTGTCCTGCTGCAGGATGCGTCGAGCCCCGGCACGTTCATGGCTGCTGCCGACTATCCGGTGACGAACGCAAACCAAATCGCGATTGCCGATGTCAACGGCGACGGTCACCTCGATATCATCGTCGCGACCGGACTATCCCAGACGGTCCAGAATGGCGTGGTCACGAACAATCCCGGTGTGCTGCTGCAAAACGCCGCTTCCCCCGGGACTTTTGCTGCGCTCGCGGATCTGCCATAGCGCGGAAAAATTCGCGGAGTGCGCGCAGGGTTTCTTCAGGCCTCTCTTCCGGTATGAAATGCCCGCAGTCGATCGCCTCGCCCGTGGGCGAGGCGACGAGATCGCGCCACGTTTCGAGCGGCCGAAACACCTTGCCGACCACGCTGCGCCCGCCCCACAGGATCAGGGTGGGGCAGGCAATTTTCCGCCCGGCGGCCACGTCAGCCCGATCGTTGGCGAGATCGACGGTGGCGCCGGCGCGATAGTCCTCGCAACTCGCGTGGATGCCTTCAGGCGTTCCGAATGATCTCAGGTATTGCGCGACTGTTGCGTCGCTGATTGCGCCCGGTTCGGTGGATAATTTTCTGAACGCCGTGGCCAGCCAAAGCGCCGGATCAGCTCCGATCATTTTCTCCGGCAGCGGCCGCGGCTGTATCAGGAAGTACCAGTGAAAATAGGCGGCCGCGAGCGCCATTCCGCCTTGTTCGTAGACCGCTTTGGTGGAGACTATGTCGAGGATTGCAAGGCGCTTGACTGCGGCCGGGTGATCGAGCGCGAGCCGGTACGCCACGCGCGCGCCGCGGTCGTGCCCACCAATCAGGAATTCCCGATGGCCGAGCGCGGCCATGACCTCGACCATATCGTTCGCCATCGCACGCTTCGAGTAGTTCGAGTGATCGGGTGAACCCTCGGGCTTGCTGCTGTCACCGTATCCTCGCAGATCCGCGCACACGACCGAGAACTCCTCGGCCAGCGCCCGCGCGACCTTGGCCCACATGCGATGCGTCTCAGGGTAGCCGTGCAGGAGCAAGAGCGGTGTGCCCGTGCCGCGGGTTGCGACGTTGATCGCCGCGCCGGTCGTGTCGATGCGTTGGTATTCGAAACCGGGGAGGCCGGAATCGTTGCTGCCTGGATCAGAGCGAGACATGCCCATCATGCTAGGAGCCGCAAACTTGTCCGTCCAGGCATTTATGACAGCGGTCGTAGGACGTCCCCTATCGTAAACTCTCCCGTAGGCCCACAGACGCCGGCGCCTGAGCTCAGTTACTCTGATATCAAGCGAGTGCGCAAAGCCAGCGCGGAGACACACAGTGGGAATTCAATCGCATCCAGACAAGACGGATCAACCCCCCGCACCCGGCGGTGATCCCGATCAGCCGCCGAGCGACCTGCCGGATCCCTCTGCCAAGCAAGACAAGGACGACGGCAAAGGGACAAGGAGTGGGTTTGGGCATATCGGAAATAAACAAGTTCCCCGCCCCAAGGGTGCGCCTCCGCCGCATGAGATTTTTTGACGCCGCGAGACGCTCGTGTCCCGTCCCTGCCCTTGGGTGGCGCGCGATCAGTTCGGTAAGTTCAGCTTGCGCTCGATCTCTCGAAAGCGAGGCTCGGCGCGCAGCGGGGCAAGGAACTCGTCCACCTTGAGACTGCTCATTCCAGGATCTTTGAGCCGGTATGCGGTCTCGATCCAATCCAGCGCTTTCGAAATATCGCCCCATTGAGCGTAGATCTCGGCGAATTGAAACGCCGGCGCGTCCCCCATGTCTGCCTTCATGGTCGCCACTTCCGCCTCGGCGTCCGACCGGCGATGCAGCCTATCGTAGGCAATGGCTAGACACATGTGCCCCTCCCAGTCCCTCCGCGGGGTATCGCAGGACTTGCGGGCCGCCTCCGCATCACCCATGTGCAGGAGCGAGAGACCGCGCAGTGCGGCTTGCCGCAGATCGCTGGCATTCAGGCTGAGCGCGCGGTTCGCCGCCTCGATGGCCTCGGGGTAACGGTGGGCGTCATCCAGCACGATCGCAAAGTACCGATACGCGCGCCAGTTGAGTTGATCCAGGGATAGTCCACGCCTGGCCATTGACACGGCCTCCTCCCCGCGGCCGATATCGGACAGGAACCAGGACGTGCGCAACAGCACGCCTGGCTCGTTGGGCGACAGGGCCACCGCCCGCTCGTGTTCGGCCAAGGCGCCCTTAAAATCGAAATAGCCGTGCGCCAGTAGGTCCGCGAGCGCCGAGTGTGCCTCGCCCAGTTCCGGCGCCAGCTGCACCGAGCGTTCCGCGGCCGCGCGTGCCCGCTGAAAATGCTCGCGGATCTCGGCTCCGACCCCGTAGTATTCGGCAAAGCCGGTTTCGGCCAGCGCCTCGCTCGCGTAGGCTTTCGCAAAGCCGGGATCCAGGCGGACGGCCTCGTCGAAGGCGGCGATCGCGGCGAGCAGCGCGTCCTTGTCGATCTTGCTGTGGTCCAAATTCTGGCCCAGCAAATAGGCGTCGAAGGCCCGCGGGTTCTTGGTTCCTCCCAGTTCGATGGTTGCCGCAGCATCGGCCATGAGGGTGGCCTGCAATGCCTTTGTGACGGCCGTGGCGATCTCGGTTTGCAGCTTGAGAATGCTCTTGAGATCGCGATCGTAAGTCTGAGACCACAGGTGAAATCCCGTGACTGCATCGATGAGCTGGGCCGTTATTCGCACCTGCTCACCGTCTTTGCGTACGCTGCCCTCCAATACCGCCCCCACGTTGAGTTTGTGGGCAACCTCGGACAGATCCACTTCCTTGCCCTTGAAGAAGAATGACGAAGTCCGCGCCGCCACATGCAGATCGGGGATGGTCGTCAGCGAATTGAGGAGCTCCTCGGAGAGCCCATCAGAAAAATAGTCTTGCTTCGGATCGCCGCTCATGTTCACGAAGGGCAGCACGGCAATCGAGTGCGCAGGCGGCGCAAACGCCGGGGGCGCGCCGGCCGCGGAAGCTGGGGCGACCTCGGTGATCGCCACGGAGGCTGGTTTAGCCCGCCAAACCTTGTCGACCACAATGTAGGCGAGTGCTGCTGCGATGACGGTAATCAAAGCGACGACCGGACCATTGAAGCGCCTTTTTGCGCCCGACACGATTGCGGCCGCGGGCGGCATGGTCCCGCTCGGGTGAGCGATGAGACGCCGCACCGCCTCGACCAGCTTGGATTCGGCCGCCTCCGGGCCGCCGGCACCTACATCGATCCACTGCGATTCGCTCAGAAAATATTCGAGGGCCGGCGTCAATGGTTTGGCATCGGTCCGCAGCGCGATGATCGGGCGCCCCTTCGCGGAGGCACGTTCAATTTCCTTGCCAACGTGCGGCGACGAAACGGAGTTCTCGGAGAGCACGAGAACGAGCACCTTTGTGCCATTGATCGCGCGAATGATGACGTCGGCGTACAGAGTTCCGGGGGACACGTCCCGCGGAGCGATCCAGCACCTCAGTCCATTGCGCTCCAAGGCGGCAACGACGGCATTGGCAACCGGCGCATCCTGAGAGGCGTAGCTGACGAATACATCATGTAAACCGGCGGCATCAGCCGCGGCGTCGGGTGCAATCGACCGCTGCGTCTGGGTGGTTGGCGGGTCGCCGCTCGACATGCTTGATTTTCCCGGTTAGGTGTCGCATGTTCGCGGATGCTCCGTCCATTGGCAAGGGACCAGAATGGCGACCGCCGCAGGTCCGGCTCGGCGGCCACGGGTCAAGGCTTCTCCAACACCATCCCCCAGTGCGGCGGCGAACCCAGTGGCAGGCCCGCGTCTCGCACCCAGCGTAGCCCCGCCAGTTCACCCCATGCCCGGCATTGTTCGGGTCGAGGCTGGATGTTGAGCAGCGGCCGGTTCGCGATCCGTACGTCGAAGTTCCAATGGATGACCCCGACAAGACCGCCGGAGCGCAGCACTCGATGAGCCTCCTTCAACAGGCCGACAGGATCGTCGATCTCCGGAATGTTGAATAGCAGGGCGCTACTCGCCGACCGTGGCTCCCGCCCGCAGCCCGTGGCAACAAAATCCCGTTGCTCGACCACGACGTTCTTCAAGCCAAGCCGCGCGACGCGCCACTTGGTGGCCGCCACCATGAGCGGATCGATGTCAAGAGCATGGACCGTGCCCGACACTCGCTGCGCCGCGGAGATGGTGAACGTCCCATATCCGCAACCGAACTCGATGAGGTCACCGCTCCAGTGGCCACAACCCAGGGCGCGCAGAATGCCGGCGGCGTCGATGTGCGAATCCCACTGCTCGACCGCCTGCGTGCTGCGGCCTCCGGCCGTTACCGTCGCCGCTCCGTGTCCATTCGCCTCAAAAAGGGACTTGCGCACGGTCATGACAGTCCTCCACTGTTGGCAGATAGACGTCGCCGACCGTCGAAATCAACCGCCGGTATATCATTCGAGCCCAAGTCCCATCCGCATGGAGAAGCCATCGTGAAGCGATTCCTGCTCGCGGCCCTCGCTGTGACGCTGCTTGGGTCGGCATCGACGCCCGAGTATGCTATTGAGGCGATACGCTACGCCGACTCGCCCGGCGATCCGGTTGCCGATCTGGTCATTGGCGCGCCCAAGGATGAGAGAATCGACACGATTTACGCGCTTTGGCTGATCCGCGGCGGCGGACGCAACATTCTCTTCGACAGCGGTTTCCACCGACAGCGCTGGTTCAAGGAATGGACGATCAAGGATTACTTGCGGCCCGATGAGGCCGTGCGCCTGGCGGGTGTGAATCCCGAGGACGTCACCGACGTCGTGATCAGCCACGCTCATTGGGACCACATGGGAGGAATCGATCTTTTTCCCAAGGCCAACGTGTGGATTCAAAGGGACGAATTTCGCTATTACACGGGAGATGCGTGGCAGCCGGGCGGGGACCACGACGGAATCGATCCCGACGATGTGCAGGAGCTGGTACGGCTGAACACCGCGGGGCGCCTGCGCCTGGTGAATGGCGACGATGTGGAAATATTTCCCGGGATCCGGGCGTACACGGGAGCGCGGCACACCTTCGCTTCGCAGTACCTGCGAATCGAGGGCAATCCGCCATTCGTGCTGGCATCGGACAGCGTCTACCTGTATCGCAACCTCGCGGAGCACAAGGCCAGCGCGACGTTCAGCGAGGCAGACCATGCAGCGAATATCAAGAACCAGGAGCGCATGATTCAGCTCGCCGGCTCTCCCGATCGTGTGGTGCCTGGCCACGACGCACTGCAATTTCAGAAATTCGCGACCAAGGGACGCGTGGCAACAATAAAATGAGCAGCGCGGCAGCGCACCGGAGACCTCCATGCAGCGTCGTACTTTAGGCCGATCCGATTTGCGGGTTGCACCCCTGTGCCTCGGCGGCAATGTTTTTGGATGGACTGCAAACGAAGCGGCGTCCTTTGCGGTATTGGATGCCATGGTCGGTGCCGGACTCAACTTCGTCGATACCGCGGATGTGTACTCCAAATGGGTGCCCGGGCATCACGGCGGCGAATCCGAAACGATCATCGGGAATTGGCTGAAGCGCGGCGCGAAACGCACGGATGTGGTGATTGCGACCAAAGTCGGCATGGAGATGCCCCCTGATCGACAAGGCCTTTCCGCCGCCCACATCGCGCGCTCGGCGGAGGACTCACTGCGAAGACTGCAGACCGATTACATCGATCTTTATTTTTCACATCGCGACGATGCAAGCGTGCCCTTCGAGGAGACGCTCGGCGCGTACCAAAAGCTCATCGCGCAGGGCAAGGTGCGCGCAATCGGCGCCTCCAATTTCACGGCAGCGCGCTTGGCCGACGCCCTAGCGGTGAGCCGCAAGTCCGGCCTGCCGCGCTATGAAGCATTCCAGCCGCACTACAATCTCTATGCGCGCGCCGACTACGAATCCGCCCTGGAGCCATTGTGCCTGCAACAGCAAATCGGCGTCGTAAGCTACTTCGCGCTCGCCTCCGGGTTTCTCACCGGGAAATACCGCACGCCCGCGGACGCTGCGAAGAGCGCGCGCGGAAAAGGAATCGTAGACTCATTCCTCAACGAACGCGGCTTCAAGATTCTTGCGGCGTTGGATGATGTGGCGCGACGCTACGGCGCTTCCGCCGCAACTGTGGCGCTCGCTTGGCAGATCGCGCGGCCGAGCATCACCGCCCCAATTGCCAGCGCAACCACGGTGAATCAACTACGCGAATTGGCCGCCGCCACCGAATTGAATCTGGACCAAGCTGCTCTCGAACAACTGAATGCTGCGAGCGCTTGAGGGCACGCGTCACGGATTGTCGAATATGTGACGCGGACCCCATTTCCGGGCATTTTCGCGGGGAATTGCCTTATTTTTCCCTACATCCCCGCCATACCCGTCTCGCTAACCTCCCACCACGACAATCGTCCAGCCGACTCCAGTCAATACCAGTGGAGGCAAAAATGGGCTCAACTATGGGAGGCTTCCGTGGGCATGGAACATCGCTGGGGCCAACGGGAAGCGACGGATGTCGCTGTGTATTTTGTCGCCAATTCCGGCACCGCCGGCACTGGCCGGGTGCTCAACGTCAGCTTGACGGGGGCGTACTTGGAAACATCGGTGCCGCTGCGCCTGCTGTCCGTCATTTACTTGAAGCTGGAGGCCACGGCGTTCACCCCCGGGAAGGCCCAGTGCATTGCCGCCACAGTCGTGCGCAGCGACGGCCGGGGCGTGGGCCTGGAATGGTACGAGTCCGCGCCAGAGATGGCGAAGGGTCACGCGCGATCGGCAATTCTGGCTGCTTGAACTGCAACTTTTTTGCTTGATCGGTGTTATTGATTACGACGAGGCAACCCTGCCCTAAGCCGGAACAATTGATATGAAGCCTGCGATCAAGCGAATCAGCGTCGCAGCGATTGGACTGATCCTGCTGGTCCTGGTTCTCGCAGCCGGATTCTTTGCAGGGCTGCACCATCACTTTCATCCCTCGGCGCCGCAACCGCACTATCCACACGCTGCCAACGCACTTGAGGCGCAGCGTCAGGACCTCAGATATTTCCGCCAGCTTATCGCGCTCGACCGCTCGTTTAAGGCGACAGACCGAACTGAAGCCACTCGAAGACTGGATGCCCTTGAAGCCCTCAGCACCGTTCTCGATCGACCGCATCTTCGCGTGGCGCTGATGCAAATTGATGCATTGGCCGACAACGGCCATTCGAGGATTGAGAATGAAGGAAGTGCCGCCCATCTGCAGCTTCCCGTACGTTTGGCAGCCTTTTCGGACGGGCTATTTATCATGCGCGCGACCGAGATCAACGCAGATCTGCTGGGTGGCCGAGTGACGGCGGTTGACGGACAGCCCATTGACGCTGTCATGACCAAACTCGAACAGTTGCGTGGCGGCGCGCCCCAGTGGCGGCGTTTTTTGGCCTCGGAATATCTGATCCAACAGGATCTATTGTACGGGATCGATGTGGCGCCGGACACGCGGCACTCGACTTGGACGGTAGAGACGCCTGTCGGGGCTGTCATTACCAGGGGGTTGGATGCCTACGCACCTCCGGCGACCGAGCCGGCGGTACCCGTCACGCGTTGGTTGTCGAGCGAATCCTTGACGGGCCTGGAGGGACAATGGCGGGCAGTCGAACCCGCTAACCCTCTGCCCATAGCCTTGATTGATTTCGACAAGGCTTTTCGAAGCCTGCCCTTGCCCGGAACGTGCGTTCAATTCGTGCAGTTCAAATCCAACTCTGATCAGGGCGGCCAGAAAATCGGCGAATTTGTATCAAGCACCAAGGGGCAGCTTCGGCAGATTCATCCGTGCGGTGTGATCATCGATTTGCGCTACGACAGCGGCGGCGACTACATGAACACGTATAGTTTCGCGCACGACCTGCCAAAGCTGATTCCTCCGGGCGGACGAATAATCGTGCTCACCGGCCCTGCGACGTTCTCAGCGGGAATATCTACCGCGGCAGCCGTTAAGCATGCGGGGCAGGGGCGCGTCGTGATCGTGGGCGAACCCGTGGGCGATCGACTGCAGTTCTATTCGGAGGGCGGCTCGGCATGCCTGCCGAATTCCTCGCTTTGTGTCGCCTACGAGACGGGAAAACATGATTACCAGCATGCGTGTACGGACTGGGATGTCTGCTTCTGGCTGAATTATTTTTTTAGCTTTCGGGTCAAATCGCTCGAACCGGACGAAGTCATCCCATCGAGCTTCAGAGACTGGCGTTCGGGGGCCGACCCCGTGCTTGATCGGGCCATCATTCTGGCGATGGCACGTAATGTTCGGTATCCCACAGACGAGTCGAAAATCTTGTGATAACTGCCATGGATCAAAGATTGTTGCGGAGCTCAGTTCCCGCACATTCAGGACGCGACCGACACGGATGTGGAGGCGAGGATGAGCAATCCATTGGTCCGGGCGTCATCACCCCCTCCGGTTAGGTTGTTGGTGGTGGACGATCACGGAATTGTGCGAGACGGGATTACCGCTCTGTTAGAGCGGGAGGACGGCTTGCAGATCACCGGACACGCCGCGACCGGCGAGGAGGCCATTCGGGCCGCGCAGCGGATCAGGCCGGACGTGATCATCATGGACCTCGTGCTGCCGGATTTGAACGGCATCGATGCCACGCGATGTATTCTCAGCCAATTGCCGCTGACGCGCATCCTGGTATTGTCCGGTTGCGCAACGGCCGAACACGTCTACCACGCCGTGCGCGCGGGCGCCCGCGGCTATGTCGTAAAAGCTGCTTCAGGCGCGACGTTGGTGCTCGCCGTCAGGACGATAATTGCCGGTCATCTTTACGTCAGCCCGGGAATCATTCCGGTGCCCGCGGATCAGCTGTTGAATGTCCCGATTCCCAAGACCCCCTACGAACGGCTCAGCGCCCGTGAGCGCGAAGTGTTGCGCCGCGTAGTCGCGGGGGCTTCGAGCTCGGACATTGCGCAGCACCTGGCATTGTCGAGCAAGACCATCGACAGCTATCGCAGTCGACTGATGATCAAACTCGGTGTCCGTAACCGATCGGCGCTGATTCGCTTCGTCATCGACAACGAACTTGTCGCCTTATAATGTCCGTCCATCCCCTACTGGGTGAGGGGCTCAGCGCCGGGACGTAGTCCGTTTCTTGGCCGGGCGCTTGCGTTTGGCCAGTTTTTGCTTCGCCTTGCGGCGCATTTTCATGAGCGCATCGATGAGGTCGTCGACCGCTTCATGCCGCTTGGCCTTGCGACGCATCCAGACCAGGGCATCGAGGAGATCATCAACGGGTTCGGGTTTTTTGGCCACGCAGCATTCTATGCGAATAGTCGCTCGGTACCCATCAGCCGCGCGCAGCTCCCCGCAGCATGCGCGGTGTGGCCAGCCACTTGAGGGCTGCGCCTCCTGGAGTGGGCGAGCTCTCAAAATACAGGCACGCAACCGAATTTTTCTTCATTTCGACGGCGAGAGCGCCGCCCCCTTCGAGCAAGCACGCGGTCAGCAGGGCCCCCAGCCCGGGTTGATGGCCGACGACCGCCACCCGCTTGCTGCGATCTTTGCCGAGCAGCCTCAATACCGCCAGCGCGGGCTGTCCGGGCGAGAGTTCCGAAGCTTCCTCGGCCTGCGGCCAGCCGGCAACGTCGGTCAGGATCTGCGCCGTCTGCCTGGCGCGAACCAACGGGCTCGTCAAAAGGCGATCAGGCGCCTTGGAGAATTCCTTCAACCCGGATGCCGCTTTCCGCGCCCGCCTGATCCCTGCGGGCGACAGCGGTCTCGCGCCGTCGCTCGGCCACCGGTGCCGATCGCGCTCACACGCAACGGCGTGTCGGACGATCAACAATTCCATTCCTTCACGGCGTGGCATCGGGAAGCGCCGGTGCGCTCTCGACCGCCGACTCTTGGAATTTCAGCCGTAACCTCTTCCATCGTCCTCGCACTTTTCGATAGGCCCTGGCGTAAACCTTGCGCGCCCGCCCCGCGGCGATCGCATAATGCTCCGCAAAGCGCCCCATCAAGAACAAGGTCTCGGGCGGAATACCCTTCGGCGGCGCGCTCGCAAGCGCCATGAGGCGCCGGCTCGCGACGGCGGCATCCTGTTGCACTCCCAATTTCTCCTGCCAGCGGTGCAGAGCGCGCAGCATGTCATCGGCAGGTTTCCCGTAGATGACAGCCACCGCTTCGAGCACGTAGCGCAGCTTCTTGACGTGACCGCGCACCGCGTGGTACGCCTCCACCGGGGAATCGGGGGCCAGGCAGCCCGCGCTCTTGCGCACCTTGCGGTAGCGCCGCCTGATTGTTTCAGGTGCCAGGTGCAGCGCCCACTCCGGCGGCGGCTTCGATGCCGACGCTGGGGTGGTGAGCAGCAACGTGAATTTTTGAAGAGTCTTCTGCACCGAGACCGAATCGAGCAGGTTCAACATCCGCGTGCGAGCCCGGCCGCGCTCCGATTCCAGGTGCCGTCTCAAGGGTTCAATGCCGGCGTGATCCGATGCCGGCAGGTTGCGGCAGAATTTCTCCAACTGACTCAATGCGACGTCCAAATCGCGGGCGTCGCCCAGTGCACGCAATATTTTTTTGAGCACCGGGTGAACCCGCAGAAACGGCGCAGGCAGCCACGATCGGAACTGACGCAGAATTGCCTCCAGTCGGCGGCCCGCAAGGCGCAAGTCGTGCAATTCTTCGGGATTGTCGCCCAGGCGGGCACCGGGCTCGTGCAGATGCCAGGCAGACCAGTACCGGCGAAGGTTCGCCAGAGCCACGTCCACCATCGGCATGGAGGCGTCCACCGCGGTCGGCGCGAATTCCGGGACAGGCCCGGGCGCCAAGCCAACGGACTTAAGACCCCGCGAGTACTTGGAGTCGGACGCCGACTCGAGGGCACAGTTGCTGCGCAGCGTATCCACCAGCGATTGCAGGGGTTCGTGGGCCGCAGTGAGGGCTTCCACTTCGACGCGTTGCATGCTCGTTCGGGGTTCGCCATGCGGGCGCGAGATGACGGTTTCATCCAAGGCGATCTCACCCAGTTGCTGGGCCTCGTCCTCTCTGTGGATCGCAAATCTCTGCCTCGAAGTTCGCACTTCGAACAGGGGCACCAACGCATGGGCCCCGCTCATCGCGTGAACACGCGTTCCCACCGGGCCTGAGGATTGTCGAATCGATTCGCTCTCCATGTTGTCGAGCGGTTCGCTCAACTCACGTCGGTCGGCGACCGTGGTGCTGGCGGAATGCAGCGACTTGAGCGTCGCTTCCGCTTTTCCGGACTCCGAGCGGATGCGCAGCGCGAAGCCCGCACGATGGATTCGCCAGTCATCCGTGTCCAAGTACGTATCGAGAATCTGCAGCGTGGAGCGCGGTTCAAGGAGCAGTCCATCGATCCTACCGTGGTCGGCCAGCCAGCGGCGAACGGATCCAAGATCGGTGGATGCCAGTTGCCATTCCACTTCCCGTCCGTGCTCGGCGGCCTTCTCCTGCCTTGTTGACGTGGTGCTGGATGACATTTGAGAGGCAGTCTAAGGTATCGCGGCCCGCATTTCACCGAGTTGGCGCCGAATCGCGCTGCCGCGGCCGAAAACGGCTGGTAATGCGCTACCGATCACTCGGGGCGGGCTGCGGACACTCGCACACGACGGCAGCGCCGCCTCCCTGCGGGGTTTCAACCCTGAGCCGGGCGCCAATCGACGACGCTCTCTGGCGCATGCCATCAATTCCCCGCCCGCCCGGCGCTTCCCCGGACACCGTCAGCCCCCGCCCATCGTCAACGACTTTGATCCGCACCTTCGTCGGATCAATTTGTATGCTGACATTGATGTGGTCCGCGCCCGCGTGCTTCAGCGCATTGTTCAGTGCTTCCTGCGTAATTCGGTGCAGTTGATCGCAGGAATCCGACGGCAGCGTGAGTGATGCGTGCTCAATCGCCTCGAAGCTCACGCTGGCGTGCCCGCTCGCGGCAGCGAGGTCGGTGATTTGGCGCAAGCTTTGCAGCAGCGAGCCGCGGCTTTCGGTGAGGGGCGATACGCCGCGGGCGATACTGCGGCAGCTTTCGATCGCGTGACGCGCCACGTCGGCGAGTCGGGTCAAGTCAGGCGCGAGCGGCGAGCTTGCGCGGGCGGCCTCTGTCGCGAGTGAGCTCGCGAGGTAGGCAAGTCCCGTCAATTCCTGCCCGAGGCCGTCATGGATCTCCTGGCCAAGCCGCTGCTGCTCTCGATAGGTCGCCTCGCGCAGCGCGTGCTCCAATCGCTTGCGCTCCGTGACGTCCTCGGCTACGCCGAGCACGCGATCGGCGTCCCTGCCGGTCCCGTTGTGCACCAGTCTGGCAACGACTCGCAGCCACCGTTGAGCGCCATCCGCGTTTTTCAATGATATGTCGGTGCCAGGGTCGGACCCGCCGATTGAATCTGAAGCGCCGGCTCGTACCTGTACCCAGGGCGCCGCATCGCAGAAATCCCTGTCGCCCAACTCCATGAATTTCTCGAGCGTGCAACCGTAGACGCGCTGAAAGCCATCGCTCACCCAGATCGGATGAGTGTGTCCGTCGCGCACGACCCCCTCGAACACGAACCCGGGCACGAGGCCCGCAACGGTACGGTAGCGCTGTTCACTTTCGATGAGCCGGCGTTCCGCGAGTTTGCGCTCGGTAATGTCTTGAATTTGCGATACGAAATACATCGATTGGCCAGCGGCGCCGCGTACCACGGACACCGACAGTAGAGCCCACACGATGTGTCCGTCCTTGTGAATGTACCGCTTCTCCATGTCGTAGTGCGACAGCGTTCCCTCCAGCATCTGCTGCACCTGTTCGGCGCCCTTGTGCAGATCCTCCGGGTGAGTGATGGACTGAAAATCGGTGGCCAGCAGCTCTTCGGCCGTGTACCCGACGATCCCACACAGCGAGCGGTTGACTCGCAGCCAGCGGCCGTCCGGTGCGACCAAGGCCATCCCAACGGCTGCGAATTCGAAGGCGCCGCGAAATCGCTGCTCGCTTTCCCTCAAGTCAAATTCCATGCGCTTCTGGGCATCGATGTCGAGCGAGATACCGACGGCCTTGGTGGGTGCTCCGTCTGCACTCCGCTCGACCACGCGTCCGCGATCCAGCAGCCACTTATACTCGCCGCCGGGCAGTCGGATCCGAAACTCAGTTTGATAAAATCCGGTGTCGTCGGTGGCGTCGCGAGTAAGGAGCTTGCTGTTGCGTTCGGCATCGTCCGGATGAATATCACTGAGCCACGTTTCGACGCGACGGGGAACTTCAGCGTCCGTGAGTTCGTGACCGACGGTGCGATGCCAATAGGCATTGCCGGTAACGGTGTCGCTGCGCACGTCGTAGTGCCAGACCGGCAGACGTGCCGCACTGACGGCGAGTTCGTAGCTATTTTCGGCCGCTCGCAGGGCGGCCTCGAGCTTCTTCTGCTCGTCGACGCACATACACACACCGACAAAGCGTTGCGCTTTGCCGTTGGCGTCCCGCGCACTCACTTTGCCGCGCTCGTGCAGCCAACGCCACACCCCGCTGCCGGTGAGGATTCGATACTCGGCAACATAGTGATCGCAGAAGCCGTTCACGGCCGCGTCGCTCGCGCTCGCATAGGCATGGATATCATCGGGATGGATACGATCGCGCCAATGCCGCTCCTGTTGGAGGCCGACGCACGGCTCGATATCGAAGCGCTCGCTCCAATCGTCGAACCAAGTATGGTCGCCATCGCCGCCGCTTTCCCAAAGACCGATGTCCGTTCCCCAAACGGCCGCCGCGAGACGCGCTTCGCTGGCCCGGAGTCTGGCGCTGTCGCGGTGGCGCTGAATGACGAACGATGCCAGGGAGGAAGCGCCCTGGATGAATTCGATATCCGGCTTGGTCGGCGCTCGACGCTCGCGGAAGTAAAGCGCCAGCGTGCCAAGCACCGTGCCGGCATCGTCAACGATCGGCGCCGACCAGCACGCCCGCAGGCCGTAAGACAGCGCGATATGCGCGTGACTTGCCCACAAATCGGATCGTTCCACGTCCT
The DNA here is from genome assembly GCA_963818075.1 of uncultured Gammaproteobacteria bacterium. Classification (GTDB taxonomy): domain Bacteria; phylum Pseudomonadota; class Gammaproteobacteria; order Steroidobacterales; family Steroidobacteraceae; genus Bog-1198. Next base: position 602,700 of record CAWFQX010000006.1, read on the forward strand.
CGACGAACACCATCTCGCGGAGGGCGGCGGCGGTACCGCAAGATCCCTGCCCGACTGCAATCGCTACCTGACCGATCGCATCAACGTAGGATGGCGGCAGGCTTGGCGCCGCCCCGGGCTGCAGCACGCGCCGCGTCGAGTCGACGACCAGAAACGTGCAATGAACGCCCTTGGACCAGGTCTCCACATCCCTGGCAAGCCCGTCGAGCAGTTCATTGAGCGGCGCCGCGGACCCCAGCAGAGCCAGCAATCGGAACATTGCATTGCGCGGATCGTCGCCCGACGCCGGCGCCACGGAGCCACGCAGCGCGCCGAACGCATGTTGCCAGTGAGTGTGTTCAGCTCCCGTGGGCATTGGGCCGCCTCGCACGGCAGACGATTCAGCGTTTTGCGGTCACTCAATTCTTATACGCGGCCATCCCCGGTAAGGCAATCGATCGAGCCTTTAGACTCATCCTGTCGCAGCGCACATCGTGTGATGGTTCATTGCCGCCCGGCGCTCATCCGCGCTGGAATTTGCAGCGTGTAATAGAATCGCGGCGCCGTTCGCAAGGTCAGCTTCGCCGGTCGACAGCGCAGGTTGTCCAGGCTGAAGCGCGTCGTTTTGCTGAAATCCTGTGTCTCGGGATCCTGCCACTGACTGTCAAGGACTTCCGCGACGATCTCGCGCGCACTACCGTCCGGCGGCTCCTTGCACCGCCCCCATTTCAACGAAAACGTGTGATCCGGATTCGTACCGCGGTAAATCATGGTAACGACGACTTGGTCCTTGCCGGCATCGTAATACGCGTTAGCGAAAGTATCCGCGTGCACCGCAATCGCGAGCATTGCAACGGGGAGGCCGCCAATCAGGCTCGTCCTCACGCGAAGCAAAGCGCGCCGTGCGCCAGGGCGTCCCGCCCACCACCGATCAGCCGACATCTTCACAAGTGCTCCATATAGATCTGGGCGGTTGGATCCTTCGCCAGTTGCCATTTAGCTATATAAGACGCTCGGCCACGCCGGCGGTCAAGCCGACTAATTGACGCCTTCGATCAAATTTCGCCTTCGGCAACTTGAATTTGCAGAGATGTACACCATGGCGTCGTTCGCCACTCCACGCATTTCCCGATACCCGCATCTAAGGAAACTTGGGTCAACGGTTCTCGCGATCCATTTGAGATGGCCCTTTCCGGCAGCGCCGGCGGAAAGCGAGATGGGGATCCACGCAAATCCGCTGATTCGCTGATTGGAAATCACCGCTTCCGGCGGTTGTGCGTTCATGTCGTAGACGCTCAGCACGACGTCATCAGCATCATCGTTGTACATTCTGAGCATCACTGGGTCGTCGGCGAAAGCCGCCGCGCTCACCAGCAGCATCGTCGAGAGACCCAGGATAATGGCGACCTTATTCATGTTGCCCAGAGTCCGTGCCCCCGTTTGCAGATCGATTTCAGCGGACCCGCGCCGAGTTACGAATGACATATGCCGCCGTGAATTACGGTTGAAACGTCCGCGTAGCGCGTGGAAATCGATAGGCGACTCGCGCGGAGCAGTCTGGCCGCTAATTAACGATGGGTCAGCCGGGAGAATTTAGGCCATGTGGATCGTCGAGCTTGCTTTACGCCGCCGCTACACGTTCATCGTGGTCGCGCTGCTGATTTTCATCGTCGGTCCGCTGAGCGTCCTGCGCACCCCCACCGATATTTTTCCCAACATCGATATACCGGTATTGAGCATCGTCTGGTCATTCAACGGCTTCTCAGCGGAGGACATGGCGCACCGCGTGACGTCGCCCGTCGAGCGCGCGCTGACCACCGACGTGGACAACATCGAACACATCGAGTCGCAGACCCTGAACGGGGTCGCTGTGATCAAGGTGTTCTTCCATCCCGGCGCGGACATCAATCGCGCCATTGCAGAGGCTGCCGCGAACTCATCGTCGCTGCTGCGCAATCTGCCGCCTGGGATCCTGCCGCCGCTGATACTTTCCTATAACGCGTCCACCGTACCCATTCTGCAGCTCGCCCTGACGAGCAAGACCTTGCCCGAACAGGAACTCTACGACTACGGCAATAACTTCATCCGCACCCAACTCGCCACCGTGCAGGGTGCGGCCGTGCCGCTGCCGTTCGGCGGCAAAGTTCGCCAAATCATGGTGGATATCGATTCGCGGGCCCTGCAGGCGCGCGGCCTGTCGCCGCTGGATGTGGTCAATGCCGTCAACGCCCAGAACCTCATTCTGCCGGGCGGCACGGCCAAGATCGGCGCGCTCGAATACAACGTCAACCTGAATGGCAGCACCCAAACGGTCGCGGCCCTCAACGATCTGCCTGTGAGCACCTCCTCCAGCGGCCAGGTGATCTATGTGCGCGATGTCGCCCACGTACGTGACGGCTATGCGCCGCAAACCAACATCGTGCGCACGAACGGCACCCGCTCGGCGCTGCTGCAAATCGAGAAGAGCGGCAATGCATCGACTCTCGCGATCATTGCGCAAGTCAAGGCGATGCTGCCGCAGATCTCCGCGGGGCTGCCGAAGGCACTCGGCATCCAGCCGGTGTCCGATCAGTCGGTGTTCGTGAGCAGCGCCGTCAGCGGCGTGGTGCGCGAGGCGCTGATCGCCGCCGTCTTGACCGGCCTCATGATTTTGCTGTTTCTGGCGAACTGGCGGGCCACCTTGATCATCGCAGTCACCATTCCGCTCTCGATCTTGACTTCGTTGATCGCGCTGTCGGCACTGGGACAGACCATCAACATCATGACCTTGGGAGGGCTCGCACTGGCGGTGGGCATTCTGGTGGACGACGCCACGGTCGCCATCGAGAACATCAGTCATCACCTCGAGGCCGGCACCGAGAAGCGCGAGGCGATTCTGCTGGCTTCCGCGCAGATCGCCGTGCCAACCCTGGTCTCGACACTGTCCATCTGCATCGTGTTCATTCCGATGTTTCTGTTGTCCGGGGTGGCGCGTTATCTGTTCGTGCCCCTGGGGGAGGCCGTAGTCTTCGCCATGTTGGCCTCGTACTTCTTCTCGCGGACCTTGATTCCGACGCTCGCGATGTATCTGCTGCACAGCGCGGCGCAACAGCCCACCGGCGCCGGGAAACCGCCTGGTCCCTTCATGCGCTTCCAGCAGCGCTTTGAGCGCGGTTTCGAGAGGTTTCGCGACTTCTACCGCGGACGTCTCGAGTGGGGGTTGTCACGGCCCCGTGCCGTAGGCATGGGGTTCTTGGCCGTGTGTCTGGGTACCTCATTGCTGGTGCCGTTTCTCGGCCAGGACTTCTTTCCGACTTCCGACACCGGGGAGATTCGGCTGCATCTGCGTGCCAAGACCGGAACGCGCATCGAGGAAACCGCGCGGATCACGGACAACGTGGAAGCGCGCATTCGTTCGCTGATTCCGAAGGCCGAACTCGGCAGCATTCTCGACAACATCGGTCTGCCGGTGAGCGGCATCAACCTGACCTACGATTCGGCGTCGCCGATCGGCAATGCGGACGCCGATGTCCTGGTCACGCTCAATGCGAAACACAGGCCGACGGCCCGGTACGTGCAGACGCTGCGGACCGCACTGAACAGCGATTTCCCCGGCGTCTCCTTCGGCTTCCTGCCGGCGGACATCATCAGCCAGATTCTCAACTTCGGCCTGCCCTCTCCCATCGACATTCAGATCGTCGGCGCCGACGTGAACGGCAACCGGGCTGCGGCGACGAAGTTGGTGGCGCGGCTGCGCCAGGTGCAGGGCCTGGTCGACTTGCGCATCCAGCAACCCGATGATGCGCCGGCGATCAACATCGATGTCGACCGCACCGAGGCGATGAAAGCCGGCCTCCAGCAGCACCAGATCGGGCAGAACCTGCTGATTGCACTCTCGGGAAGTTCGCAGACCTCGCCCAATTTCTGGCTCAACCCAAAGAACGGGGTGAGCTATCCCTTGATGACCATGACACCGCAATACACGGTTGATTCGCTGGACGCGCTGAGAAATATTCCGCTGGCGGGCGCCGCTGCCGGTGTCGTAGCAGGTGCCGGAGCGGCAGCAGGCGCAAGCCCGGGTGCCCCCGGAGCTGCGCAGTCGCAAATCTTGGGTTCCTTAGGAAAGCTCGAGCGCGGCTCGCAAGAGGCTGTGATCTCCCACTACAACGTCCAACCGGTGATCGATATCTTCGGTTCGGTCCAGGGGCGAGATCTCGGCGGGGTGGCGCGCGAGCTCACAGGCCTTGTCGATCAGGCGCGAAGCAGCTTGCCGGAGGGTTCCAGCATCGTGGTGCGTGGACAGGTGCAGACCATGCAGTCCTCGTTCTCAGGCCTCCTGGCCGGGCTCGGCTTCGCCGTGCTGCTCGTATACCTTCTCATGGTGATCAACTTCCAATCGTGGATTGACCCGCTGATCATCATCAGCGGGCTTCCGGCTGCTTTGGTTGGCATCGCGTGGATGCTGTTCGTCACCGGCACGACGGTCAGCGTGCCGGCGTTGACCGGGACCATCATGTGCATCGGCATTGCCACCGCCAACAGCATTCTCGTGGTGAGTTTTGCGCGTGACTCGCTGGCGCACGGCACGGAGCCCCTGCGCGCGGCGCTCGACGCCGGTCTCGGGCGGTTTCGCCCGGTGTTGATGACCGCACTCGCCATGGTGATCGGCATGTTGCCCATGGCCCTCGGCCTCGGCGACGGCGGCGAACAGAACGCGCCGCTGGGGCGCGCCGTGATCGGCGGCCTCGTGTTCGGAACCACTTCCACTTTGCTGTTCGTGCCGGTCGTGTTTTCGGCCGTGCATGAATGGCTGAAGCGCCGCGAGGCGCATACGGCCTTGACGCCGGCCGCCTTGACCACAAATTAATGGGAGAAGCAACGTGAGTACTGTTGATTCGAAGCTGAACACCGATGAATCGAGGGTCGCTCCCTCCGTGAAAACACGGCTACTGCGCCTGACGCCGCTCGTGCTCGTGCCGCTGGCCCTCGGCGTCGGGATCCTGCCGCGGCTCCAGGCGCACGCCGCCCTGCGCACGCAGACCGAGTCGTTCAGCGTACCGGTGGTCTCGGTGGTGCGTCCGAAGGAGACACCGGCGGTGCAGCGCATCGAGTTGCCGGCCGACGTGCAGGCGTATCAGGAAGCCTCGATCTTTGCGCGCACCAACGGCTACCTCACGCATTGGTACAAAGACATCGGCACCCAGGTGCCGGCGGGCGAGCTGTTGGCCACCATCGAGACACCCGAGGTCGACGCCCAACTCGAGCAGGCGCACGCCGATGAGCACACCGCGCGGGTCCAATACGACATCGCCAAGGTGACCGCCGACCGTTGGGTCGGTCTGCTCAAGACCAACGCCGTGTCCCGCGAAGTCGCTGAACAGGACGTTGCCACGATGAAGGCGCGGGCGGCCACGCTCGAGGCGACCGAGGCAAACGTGCACCGCTTGAGCAAGTTGCAGTCCTACGAAAAAGTGGTCGCACCCTTCGCGGGGGTGGTCACCGCGCGCAACATCGACGTCGGTGCGTTGATCGATTCCGGCAGCGCCGGCGGCTCGAAGATGGAACTGTTCCACTTGGCGGAAACGGACAAGCTGCGGGTCTTCGCCGACGTCCCGCAGGTCTACGCCCAAGATATGCGGCCCGGCGTGCCGGCAACGCTGACTCTACCTCAACGGCCCGACCGCCCTTTACACGGCACGGTCGCGCGGACTTCGGGGGCGATCAATTCCGCCAGCCGCACCTTGCGCATCGAGGTCGACGTCGACAACCAGGACGGTGGAGTTCTGCCGGGCGCCTACGCGCTGGTCGATCTGGATGTGACAGCGTCCCACCCGCTCCTGTCCGTGCCCGTGAATACGCTGCTGTTCCGGCCGAACGGCGTGAAGGTGGCGGTCGTCGACGGGACGGGCAAGGTGGGTCTGCGAACGGTGACTCTGGGACGGGACTTCGGCACGACCGTCGAAGTGACCTCCGGGCTCGACGTGAGTGAACGCGTCATCGCCAATCCGGGCGATGCCATCGCACCGGGCGACGCGGTGCGCGTCGTCGGGGAACCGTCGTGAATCGCGTGGCCGCCGCGGCGTTGGTCATGACGCTGCTGCTCGCCGGTTGCGCGAGCGGGCCCGCCTATGTGCGGCCCAGCGTCGAGGTGCCCACAGCGTTCAAGGAGCGGCCCGTCGACGCTGCGCTTCCGCCACCGGGCTGGAAGCCCGCTTCCCCACAGGACGCTCAGGATCGCGGCGCCTGGTGGGAAGTCTTTCAGGATGAATCGTTGAATCAACTCGAGGCGCGCGTGTCCGTGTCCAATCAAACCATCGTCAAGGCGGTGGCGTCGCTCCGGCAGGCGCGCGCAGTCGTTGGCGAAGCGCGCTCTGCGTATTACCCGACCATTCAAGCGGGGATAGCGCCCGACCGGGCCCGTACTTCGCAGACTGTGGTCGGCCGTCAGGGTCTGGCCGGCCAGACAGTGTGGGACAACGCCGCGGCGGTGAACGCCTCCTGGGAGCCGGATCTATTCAGCAAGGTGGGCCACGCCGTCGAGGGCGCCAAGGCCCGCGAGCAGGCGAGCGCAGCAGACTTAGGCTCGGTCGAACTCAGCATGCACGCCGAACTCGCGGTGGACTATTTCGACCTGCGCGGAGTCGACGCGCAGACCGAGCTGCTGCGGCAAACCGTCGTTGCCTTCAAGTCCGCCCTCGACATCGCGACTCAGCGATTCACCGCCGGTGTCGCATCGGATTCGGATGTCGCCTTCGCGCAGACCCAGCTAGAGACGGCTCGCTCGCAACTCATCGATCTCGGCGTGATGCGCGCCCAACTCGAGCATGCGATTGCGGCGCTGATCGGCGAAGCCGCCTCGACATTCACGTTGCCGGCAAATGCCGCACAGCTCGCGCCCCCGATCATTCCCGCAGGCGTCCCTTCGCAACTGCTGGAACGGCGGCCTGACGTCGCGGCGGCGGAGCGCCTGGTGGCGGCCTCCAACGCGGACGTGGGCTCGGCCACCGCCGCATTCTTTCCCGATCTGATGCTGTCCCTCACCGGCGGCTACGAATCCGGGGGCTTTGCGCAATGGGCGAGCGCGCCCAGCCGCTTCTGGGCCGTCGGCTTGCCGTTGGTGGGTACGTTGTTCGACGGCGGCCTGCGCAAGCAGAAATTGAACGCCGCCAAGGCGAGCTACGATTCGGCGGTGGCCGACTATCGCCAAGTCGTGCTGACGTCATTCGAAGAAGTCGAGGATAATCTGGCGGCCCTGCGCGTACTCGCCGAGGAGTCGGGGGCCCAGCAGTTGGCGGTCAGCGCCGCGCAGCACGAGCTCGATCTGGCGATGCAGCGCTATCAGGGCGGTGCAGTCGGCTACTTGGAGGTCGTGACCGCGCAGAGCACCGCCTTGGCCAATGAGCGCACCGCCATCGACATCGCCCGGCGCCGGCTCGATGCGAGCGTACTGCTGGTGAAAGCCCTGGGCGGCCGCTGGAACGCCGCTTGACGAAGCGCAATGTTGCGGCTAATAGACAGTTTTAACGGGTGCGCTGAACGAATACCCGACACCGCGTTCGGTGAGGATGAATTGCGGTTGGGATGGGTCAGCCTCGATCTTACGACGCAGTCGCAGCACTTGAACGTCAATGGAGCGGTCGTAGACCTCATTGTCGTACACGCGGCTGGCTTCGAGCAGCTGATCCCGAGTCAGAATCCGTTGCGGAGCGGCGAGTAACGCGGCGAGCAGATTGAATTCCCCATTGGTCAGCTCGAGCCGCTGTCCGGGGTGTTTCGTCAGTCGCCGCGTGCGCAGGTTCAGCTCGAATTCGGCAAAGCGGTAGGCGCGAACGTCCGTCTGCCGCGCCTCGGTCAATGCCGCCCCTTTGGTTCGCCGCAACACCGTCCGAATTCGCGCCAACAGCTCCCGGGGACTGAACGGCTTGGTGAGGTAATCGTCGGCGCCGAGTTCAAGACCCATGATGCGATCGGCTTCATCGCGTACGCCGGTCAGCATGATGACGGGTATCGACGACTCTTCGCGCAGCTTGCGGGCCAGCGTCATCCCGTCCTCGCCCGCCAGGCGCAGGTCAAGAACCACCAGATCGATCGCGTGTTCGGTGAGCGCCGCCGACATCTCCTTGCCGGTCGAGGTCAGACTGACGCGCAGCTCGTTCTGCGTGAGGTATTCCTGCAGCAGCTCGCGAATCTGGGGGTCGTCATCGACGACCAAAATATGCGGCTGGATAGTCTCAGGCATATCGGTTCTCCGCGGCCAGCTACGATCTTAGCATCGTCAAGGCGTCGCTTCGACAGGCGTCCACGTCGAATCAGCGTGATAGGTCGTCATGGCCTGCGCGATCTTCGCCGTGCTCGCTCCGAGATCTTTTTCGGCCACGCCGCCGTCCTGAGTGGCGATGATGGTCATGACCCCCGAGGAGCGGTAATTGGCAGGATAAGCGACGGCGGCAATGCCGCCTCCCCAGTTCGGCAGGACACGAAAGTAATAGCCGTGGACGGGATTCGGTTTGCTCGCAGGGGAATGCAGCGTCTGAAGGAGACGATCCGCCTCGCTGTCCGTTCCGGGCTGAGTTTCCGGCGAGACCAGCGTGTCGCACATGACGATCGCCGCCGCTTCGTTCTCGCCGATCCGCCGGAAGAGAATCTCCTCCGATCCGGCTTTCGAATCGAATCGCCACATGCCGTTGCGCGATACGAGAGGAATTGGGAAGGGCCAGTTCTCCGCACCGATGTACAAGGTCGCGACCCCGCCCGGCTCGCGGGCCCAGCGATGCATCTCCTGATACTTCTGAACGAAATGTTCACGCTCGAGGGCATCCTCAGCCGTATCGTCGGAGCGGATGAGCTCGCTCCCGCCGCCGAGAATCTTTATCACCGCTCGCTCATCATGTTCTCGGGCGGCCGATGCCAGAGCGCGGCTCGCCTCGTCGGGCGATGAGAAACCCGTTTGGTTCGGTCCAGCCAGACTGGGTTTGACGGCAGCCGCCGCCAGCAGCGCGGATACCGCGAGAGCGACACCCGCGGTTGACCTGCGCAGGGGACGCTTCTCTAACTCACACTTTGTTGCATAGATCATTTCAGGCTCCTTCATTCGACTAAAGCTTGGTCTTGGCGTGATATTCATCTGTGACCTCCGCCTCCATGGAAGCCTCCGCCTGCATGGAAACCCCCGCCGCCGTGGAAGCCTCCGCCGAAGCTCGCTCTTCCTCGAGAGGAAAATGTCCGCGCTGCGCTGCCGTGATTGAAGCCGCTGAACGCGCCGGAATGGAGACCGGAGGCCCCGCCGCCATGGTGGGCCCAATTGGCGCCGTGGCCGAAAGACGAGCCACCATCGCGTCCGCGGTCAAATCCGCTGTGATTGCCAAACTCCCTACTGTGGGGGACGTACGGGTGATCGCCGTGCACCAGGCCGTGTCCATGCCAATCCGTTCCCCAGTGGTGCCAGCCCCAGCCGAAGCCGCCGAAAAATCCGATACCGATTCCCACGCCGAACCCGATCCCCGGCCCATCGAAGTAGAAGCCCGGAACGCCGATCCATCCCGGGTAGAACGCGAGGGGATCACCGTAGACCAGCCAAGGATCGTATTCCGGTACATAAATGACCTGCGGATCCGCCGGTTCGATGTCAATCGCATTACCCTGGGTCGTGACGGATTCCTGCGGTGTGCTCTGCAAGTTGCCGGCCTGTTGGGCTCGTTGACGCATCATCTGAACCGCGTCGAGGACGTTCTGCGGTTCGTTCACGTACGCCTCCCCTAGCGACGATGTCCACGACAGATTCTTATCCATCATGCCAAGCAGCCCAGGAAACTGTGTGAGCGCTTTGACGCCGGGATCCCAAGACTGCGCATCCACCGCTTTGGCCAGTGCATCTCCTTTGAGATCCGCATGTTGCTGCAGCCACCGGTCGGCTTCCACGATTTGCGTCGGGGAGGCCGCAGCTGCCAGAACCTGCGCAACCAACGCATCCGGATATAGCGCAATCGGCGCCACGAGCTGCTCCAAGGCTTCGGTCGGTTGCTGCGATACTGAAGCGGACAGCGGCGGCGCCGCAGCCGGCGGTTGCGCCTGGGCCATCTCGCTGGCGCACCCTCCTTGTAGGAACCCCAGCACGAGCGAACTGGAGATCAGGAAAATCAATATTCGTCTCGAGGGCTGCATCGCTTGACTCCTGCGTGAAAAAACACGACGGTAGATACCGCCGAATTACGATCGATGTTCTTGTTCCCGGGTTGCGCGCTGATTTCGCATGGCAACGGCTGCGCTACATTTGTAATCACGAGGCCCACATGGACTCTAGGTGGCAGACGGCAACGCTGGAGTTTTCGGACGGGGCGCAACAAACGCTCCGCGACGACGGCGAGTTCGGCCTTTACCGTACCCGGTACCGCAGTTCGGCCAACGGGGATTTGCAGCCGGCCCTTGTGGTTGCAACGCTCAAGGAGCACACCGCTCCGCGCAGCCTGCGGCGCATGGAGCACGAGTATTCGTTGCGAGCCGAACTGGATCCCGCCTGGGCTGTTCGGCCTCTCGCGCTCGCAACGCACCAGAGCCGTCCCGCGCTCGTGCTCGAGGACCCCGGAGGAGAACCCCTGGATGGTCTGGTCGGGACGCCGATGGAATTGCGGCAATTCCTTCGTTTCGCCATTGGACTGGCGGCCGCGCTCGGCCAGGTTCACCGCAGCGGGCTCATCCACAAGGACATCAAGCCCGCCAACGCTTTCGTGGATCCTGCGACCGGGCGGGCGTGGCTGACGGGCTTCGGAATCGCGTCGCGCCTGCAACGCGAGCGGCAGTCGCCCGACCCTCCGGAAATTCTGGCCGGAGCGCTCGCCTATATGGCACCTGAACAGACCGGGCGAATGAATCGCTCGATCGACTCCCGCAGCGACCTGTATTCATTTGGCGTCACGCTGTATGAAATGCTGATCGGCAGCCTGCCCTTCAACGCCTCCGATCCGATCGAGTGGGTGCACTGCCATATCGCCAGGCAGCCCGTAGCACCCGGCAACCGGTCGAAGGATGTCCCGGCCCCCGTCTCTGAAATTATTTTGAAGCTCCTCGCCAAAACCGCCGAGGAACGCTATCAGACTGCGGCCGGTGTCGAAGCCGACCTCAGGCGGTGTCTCGGCGAATGGGAGGCGAAGAGACGCATCGACGCGTTCACCCTCGGCGCGCACGACACTTCAAACAGACTTCTGATTCCCGAGAAGCTGTACGGGCGTGACCCACAGCGCGAGGCCCTACTGTCCGCCTTCGATCGAGTGATTGCCACCGGAACACCGGTACTGGTTCTGGTCTCCGGCTATTCCGGGATCGGCAAATCCTCGGTCGTTCATGAGCTCGATAAAGCGATCGTCCTCCCGCGGGGGATCTTTCTTTCCGGGAAATTCGACCAGTACAGAAGGGATATTCCGTACGCCACGCTGGCGCAAGCATTCCGGATCCTGATTCGCCGGATTGTGAGTGAGAGCCAGTCGGAGGTCGATCGATGGCGAAACGCGATTCAGAAATCCGTCGGCCCTAATGGCCAACTCGTCGTAAGCCTCATTCCCGAACTCGAATTCATCATCGGCAAGCAGCCGCCGGTTGCGGCACTACCGACCACGGACGCCGAGAGCCGTTTTCACATGGTGTTCCGATCCTTTCTGGCTGTCTTCGCCTGTAAGGAGCATCCGCTCGCCGTTTTTCTCGACGATCTCCAGTGGCTGGATGCGGCGACCCTCAAGCTGCTCGAGCATCTCATGACGCACCCGGACGTTCGTCACCTCCTGCTCATCGGAGCTTTTCGCGACAACGAGGTCGCAGCCTCTCATCCCCTCATGCAGACCCTGGATGCCATTCGGGCAACCGAGGCTGACGTGCGCGATATCGCTCTCGCGCCGCTCGCGCTCGACGATGTGATGCAATTCGTCGCTGACACGCTGCATTGTGCGCACGCAGCCGCCGCGCCCCTGGCCCAGCTGGTCCATGACAAAACGCTGGGCAACCCTTTTTTCGCAATCCAATTTCTCACGGCGCTGGCCGATGAAGGGATGCTCGTCTTCGAACCGGACGCGGCGGCCTGGCAGTGGGACCTGGGCCGAATTCGGGCCAAGGGCTATACCGACAACGTGGTGGATCTCATGGTCGCCAAGCTGAAGCGGTTGTCTGACACGACGCAGGAACGACTCAAGCAGCTTGCCTGTCTCGGGAATGTCGCCGAGATCGCCACTCTGACCCTGGTTCACGGGTTATCTGAAGAGGAGATCCACGCCGCGCTCTGGGAGGCCGTTCGCATGGAACTGATCGTCCGCCAGGACGGCGGCTACGCGTTCGTCCACGACCGAGTTCAGGAGGCCGCTTATGGCCTCATCCCCGAATGCGAGCGTCCCGCAATTCATCTTCGGATCGGAAGAGTACTCGCGGCCCAAACTCCCGCGGAGAAACTCGAGGACGGTATCTTCGAGATCGTGAATCAGCTCAACCGCGGCGCCGGGCTGATCCTTTCCCGCGAAGAGCGGGAGCGAGTCTCCGAGTTGAATCTGATTGCGGGCGCGCGAGCCAAAACATCGACGGCCTACACTTCGGCACTGGCCTATTTTTCCGTGGGCCGGACGCTGTTGACGGAGGATGCCTGGGAGCAGCGCTATCCGCTCATGTTTGCGCTGGAGTTGCACAGTGCGGAATGCGAGTTTCTGAGCAGTCAGTTGCCGGCGGCGGAACAACGGCTCGCCGCGCTCGCGGCGCGTGCGGCGACGCTGGTTGACAGTGCCGCGGTCGCGTGCCTGCGTCTGGAGTTGTACACGACCCTCGACCGTAGCGATCGCGGCGTCGAACTGTGCCTGGAATATCTGCGGCGCATCGGTGTGCAATGGTCGCCGCGCCCGACCAAGGAGGATGTGCGGACGGAATACGATGAGATTTGGCGGCGTACCGGCAGCCGCTCGATCGAGGCTCTGGTCGACCTGCCGCTGATGAGCGATCCGGATTGGCGCGCCACCTTGGATGTCCTCGCCCAAGTGGTCACGCCGGCTTTGTTTACGGACGACAATCTACTCTGCCTGGTTCTCTGCCGCATGGCGAACATCAGTGTCGAGCATGGCAACAGCGGCGCATCGTGTTTCGCCTACGTCTGGCTCGGCATGATCGTGGGGCCGCACTTCAACGACTACCCGACCGCGTTCCGCTTTGGCCGGCTCGGATTCGAGCTAGTCGAGCAGCGCGGCCTGGATCGCTTCAAAGCCCGTGTTTACATGTCCTTCGGCAACCTCGTCAATCCGTGGGCCAAGCACGTACGCACCGGCCGCGCCTTGGTGCGGCGTGCCTTCAAGACGGCCAACGAGATCGGCGATCTTACATTTGCGGCTTACAGCTGCAACAATCTGATCACCAACCTGCTTGCCTCCGGGGAGCCGCTGCCCGACATCCAAGGGGAAGCCGAAGCCGGACTCGCATTCGCGCGCAAGATACGGTTCGGTCTCGTCATCGACATCATCACCAGCCAGTTGAGGCTGATCCTCAACCTGAGGGGCCTGACGCCGGCGTTCGGCTGCTTCAACGATGCGCAGTTCGACGAGACACGCTTCGAACAGCACTTCGAGGCGGATCCGCGTCTCGCACTTCCTTCGTGTTGGTATTGGATCCGCAAACTGCAAGCGCGGTTTTATGCGGGCGACTATGAGTCCGCCATCAAGGCCGAGTTGCAGGCGCAGCGGCTGCTGTGGACGTCGCCGTCATTTCTTGAGGTCGCCGATTTCCGCTTTTTCGCCGCACTGGCACGAGCGGCGTACTGCAACGCGATCTCGGCCGGCCAGCACCCTCCGCACCTGGAAGCTCTCGCCGCGCATCTTCGTCAGCTCGAGATATGGGCGCATCACTGCCCCGAGAACTTCGGAAACTGCACCGCGTTGATCGGTGCCGAGATCGCCCGCATCGAGGGGCGGCCGCTCGACGCCGAGCGACTTTACGAAGAGTCCATCCGGCTGGCTCGGGAGCATGGATTCATCCAGAACGAAGCCATCGCCGGCGAGCTCGCCGCACGCTTCTACGCGGCACGTGGCTTTGCGACCATCGCCCAAGCGTACCTGCGCAACGCCCGGTACTGCTTTCTCCGTTGGGGGGCCGACGGCAAGGTGCGGCAACTGGACGAGTCCTACCCGCACCTGCGGACGGAACTGTCAACACCCACGCCGACAACCACGATGCGGGCCCAGGTCGAACATCTGGATCTCACGACCGTCGTCAAAGTCTCCCAGGCGGTCTTGGGCGAAATCGTTCTCGAAAAGCTGATCCACACGATCATGCGAACCGCGCTCGAGCATGCGGGAGCGCAGCGCGGGCTGTTGATCGTTCTGCACGGTGGCGCACAACGGCTCGAGGCGGAAGCCACGACCAGCGGCGATACCATCACCGTCCGCTTCTGCCAGGCGAGCGTCTCGGCGGCGGACCTGCCCGACTCGGTCCTGCACTACGTCGTGCGGACACAGGAGAGCGTGATTCTGGACGATGCCTCGGCGCAGAACGCATTTTCCGCCGATGAGTACCTCCGCCGCAATCGCGCCCGCTCCGTGCTCTGCCTGCCGCTGATCAAGCAGGCCACGCTGATCGGTGTTCTCTACCTCGAAAATAACCTGACCCCCGGCGTATTCACGCCTGCCCGGAGCGCGGTGCTGAGGCTGATCGCCTCCCAGGCTGCGATCTCGCTGGAGAATGCCCACCTTTATACGGACTTGGAGCAGGAAAACAGCGAGCGCCGGCGCGCCGAAGAGGCCTTGCGGCGCAGCGAGGCCTACCTCGATCAGGCCCAGGCTGCCAGCCACACCGGCAGCTTCGGCTGGAACACCGTGACCGGTGAGATTTACTGGTCTGCGGAAACCTTTCGGATTTACGGATTTGAGAGGGCGGTTCCGGCCGAGCTCGCACAAATCGTTCGACAAACACATCCGGAAGACAGAGATTTCCATCAACGAGTACTCGATCGCGCACTACGGGAGAGAGCTGATTTTGATCTGGAGTATCGGTTGCTGATGCCGGATGGTTCCGTCAAGCATCTCCAGGTAGTGGCTCATGCCTTGACGGACGAATTGGGCAACCTCGAGTTTGTCGGTGCGGTGATGGACGTCACCCGGCGCAAGCGTGCGGAGGAGGCGCAACGACTGCAGGAGCGGGAGCGCGATGAGATGCAGCGGCAGCTGCAGCAGGCGGCCAAAATGGAGGCGATCGGGCGCCTGGCCGGCGGCATCGCGCACGACTTCAACAACATCCTCGGCGCGATTCTCGGTTTCGGCGAACTCGCGCAGAGCAACCTGGGCGAAGGCAGCGCCGTGCGACACCAGGTCGATCAGGTGATGCATGCGGGTATTCGTGGGAAGGCACTCGTCGACCGCATTCTCGCCTTCAGCCGCAGCGGGATGGCTGAGCGCGTGCCGGTACAGGTGCAGTCGGTCGTCGAAGAAACGCTCGAGTTGCTCGCAGCCTCACTGCCCGCCGACGTGCGTCTCGAGAGGCGGCTCGATGCCGCCGACCTGGCCGTAGTGGGCGACGCGACCCAGTTCCACCAAGTTGTCATGAATCTCTGCACCAACGCGGTACACGCAATGGAGCGGGCCGGAGTGCTCACAGTGGTGCTCGAGCGTGTAACGCTCGGCGAGCGCCGCTTGACATCGCACGGGGCGCTAAGCGCCGGGGACTACGTGCGACTCTTGGTGAGCGATACCGGCGGCGGCATCCCGCCCGCGGTGTTCAAGCGCATGTTCGATCCGTTCTACACCACGAAACGCGTCGGCGATGGCACGGGCCTTGGCCTCGCGTTGGTGCACGGTATCGTCGCCGATTTCGGCGGCGTCGTTGATGTGGCGACGCAGCTAGGCGTGGGCACCACATTCACGATCTGGCTGCCGGCCTCCGGCCCAATGCCAAGGCTCCTGGCGGAACCCGCGGGCGAGCTGCCGCGAGGCAACGGTGAGACCATCATGATCGTGGACGACGAGCGCGCATTGGTTGCGCTCGCGGAAGAGACGCTAGCCGGGCTTGGCTACGAGCCGGTGGGGTTTGACTCGAGCGTCGCTGCTTTGCAGGCGTTTCGCGCCGCACCGGGCCGCTTCGATCTCGTGCTGACCGACGAGACGATGCCCGACCTGACGGGAACGGAGCTTGCCGCTGAGATCCGGCATTTGCGACCGGAGATTTCAATCATCCTCATGAGTGGCTATGGTGGTGCGCAACTCAGCGAACGAGCGCAGGCCGTGGGGGTCATCGATGTGCTCCGCAAACCGCTCATTCGCCGCAATATCGCTGAACCGGTCGCGCGCGCACTGCAGGCGCGCCATTGACCGAAGGGGACATGCCTCCCGCGCCCAGCTACCACATGCCGCCGAGAGCCACGGTGATCGCCTCGCCGTTCACGCCCCCGGCAGCGTCGCTGCACAGGAACGCGATCACCTGCGCGACCTCGCGCGGCTCCAGCACCCGGTTCTGCGGGTAGATGGCGGCGCGCTCGCGCCACACCTCATCAACGCTGATGCTGCGCCGTTCGGCATCCGTCTTCGCCGAGCGCTCGGCCATGGCCGTTCGCACCCAGCCAGGCAGCACGGCGTTGGATGTGACTCCGAACGGCCCAGCGTCCTGGGCAACCGCTCGCGCGAGTCCGATGACGCCATGCTTGGAGGCGGTGTACGCGCTTCCCGAACGTTCCGCTTTCTCGCCGGCGGTGGAACTGGTGAATACCAGGCGGCCGAATCCCCGCTTGCACATGCCGCCTACCGTCAGCCGCGCGAGCTCGAACGGACCGTCGAGGTTGATGCGCATCGTCTCGCGCCAGACTTCGGGATCCTGCTCCCACACCAGCCGCTCATGAGCCGAGCCGATGCCATGGTTGACGACCAGCACGTCAATCGGCCCCAGTCGCCTGGTCGTCTCGGCAACGGCCAAGGCGCAGCCCTCGACGCTGCCGAGATCCGCCGCGACGTAGTCCAAGCCAACCGCCGCGAGTTCGGCCGCGCTGCGCGACACGACCATCACGCGCGCTCCCGCCGCCGCCAGCAGCAGCGCCGCCTCGCGCCCGATCCCCCGACCGCCGCCCGTTACCAGCGCCACCCGTCCATTCATCGTCAAGCTCCCGTATTCACATTCTTGGAATCGTCCCACGCTGGGCTGGCGAGCGCAATCGCACGGGCGAGCGAGTCGGCGAGGTCCGAGCGCTGCAGCGGTTTGTGCAACACCTCCTTCACGCCAATGGCGGATGCGCGATGCGCGAGGGTCGCACCCGCGTGGCCGCTCATAAGGATGATCGGAATATCCGGCCTCAGGAGTCCAATCTCGCGGGCGAGTTCAGTGCCCACGAGTTCCGGCATTGCCTCATCGGTGAGAACGAGATCGAAGCGCCCTGGATTAGCCCGAAAGACCTGCAACGCCACGCGGCTCGACTCAAATCCCACCGGCTCATAGCCAAGCCCGGCAAGCATTTCCTCCGCGAGCGCCACCAACATCGGCTCGTCATCGACGATCATCACCGTCTCACCGCGGCCGCGCGGCAGTTCGCGTGCGGCGGTCGTCGTAGCGGGCTTGCCGGCTTCCGTCGTCGTGGGCAGCCAGATCTCAAAGGTGGTGCCCTCGCCAATCGCGGATTTGACATCGATGGCGCCGCCGAGATCCGTGACGATCCCATGCACCAGCGACAGGCCGAGCCCGGTCCCCTTGCCAACCCCTCTTGTAGTGAAGAAGGGATCGAAGATGCGTTCGACCACCGCCGGCGGCATACCGATGCCCGTATCCTCGATCGCGAGGCGTACGTAGGGCCCGGGGGAGAGAGTGCCGCGCGACACCGATTTCGTCTCGGCCAGGTCAACGCGTTCGAGAAGCACATTGAGGATGCCGCCATGTTCCATGGCGTGCACCGCGTTGGTACAGAGATTCATGGCCACCTGATGCAACTGGGTCGAGTCGCCGATGAGAGCGGCATCGCCGGCGGTGAGGGTTTTTTCCAGCCGGATATCGGCGGGCAGCGAGGCCGCAATGAGTTCAAGAGTTTCTTCGATGACCGACTGGATGTGAACGCGCGCGCGTTCACCAAGGCCGCTGCGGCTGAATCCGAGAATGCGATCGACGAGCGCCTTGGCGCGCTCCGCCGCGTGCATCACATTATCAAGGTAGCGCCGCTGCGGGCTGTCAGGCGCCGACAGTTGCTGCGCGAGTTCACCGTACCCCAAGATCGCGCCGAGTATATTATTGAAATCGTGGGCGATGCCGCCCGCCAAGGTACCCATCGCCTCCATCTTCTGCGACTGCCGCAATTGCGCCTCGAGCAATTCCCTGTCCGACTGCGCCTGCTTTTGGGTGGTAATGTCGATGACCGACCCGACGCAGCGATACGGCCTACCCGTTGCATCCCGGAGACAGCGGCCCCTTGAAAGCAGCCAACGCCAGTCGCCGTTGCGCACCCGATATTCACATTCATAACTTGGCGTGCGGCCCTCAAGGTGATCTGCGATGGCCGCGTCGCGGCGCGCTTGGTCGTCCGGATGAATCTCGATTTGCGAAAGCCACGCGGCGCGGGTCGTCGTCACGTGGGCATTACCTTGACCTTCGAGCTTTGCCATCGTCGACGACAGGAACAGGCGATCGGTCGTAATATCCCAGTCCCAATGACCCTCGTTCGCACCCTCCATCGCCAGTGCATAGCGCTCTTCGCTCGCGCGCAACGCACCCTCGCCTGCTTCGATACGGCGTAGTTGGCGCCATAGCAGCCAGATGCCAATCAATCCCAACAGTGCGACCACGATGCTGCGCGCTGCCAGCCGCGCCGCTTCATCGCGCCATGAATGCAAGGCAACCCGCTCTTCACGGGTGACCGCGAGCACCAGCGGAGTGTCCCTGACACGCTCCACCGCAATGAAGTCGCGCCGACCGTCGATCGGATTCGTCAGTCGGCCGGCCTGCGCTCTTGGTATGGCCAGTTGCGGAAATTTCTGCTCCATGGACGCGGCATCCGGCGGATCGCTCATCAGCAACTGACCGTCGTCGCGCAGAAGCCGCACGGCGCTACCGTTGCCGAGCGTGACCGCCGCGTAGAATTGCGCGAGATCCTCGAGGTTGACGATAGCTGCCACGACCCCGGCGAACGCCCCGGTCTCGTCCTCCAGCCGGCGCGACAGAATGATTCCCGGGCGCCCGTCGGAGCGGGTAATCACCGGCTCGCTCATGAACAGGCCGGCCGCTGTGCTGTCGCGCTGGGCGATGAAGTACGAACGGTCCGACACGTCGAGATTAGGGGGCGAGGACCCGCTTGAGCGGTGTCTCTGAATGCCTTGGGCATCGGTGATCGTGATCAAGCGTATTTGGCGGACCCCCGCCGAGCGATTTGCGAGAATTTCATTGAGCCGCTCGGGCGCAATTTTTTTGCCATCGGTTTGATACCAACGCGCAGTATCGCTCAGCAGTAAATCGATGCCCTGAAACGTCCAGGCGGTTTGCTCCGCAAGCGCTGCCGCCACATTGGTAATTTCCCGATTGGTGGCCGCGAGCGCATTGTCATAGGCACGCCACGCGTCGTAGGCCGATGAGCCGGCGAAGGCAATGACGACGAGCATGCCCAGGATGACGATCCGCAGCCGCAGCCGCTTGAATCGCAGCGGACCGGCCGGTTGGGCGGTCTGGTCGGTGTTTTCGGTCATCGGTCGCGTACCCGCTCGGTGGCAGGATCGATGATAGCGCTTACGGCTGCGAGCAGCCCATCCCGGCTCAGCGGCTTCGCGATGACCTGGGCGACACCCAGGGCCTGGGCGGTTGTGCCGGCGGTCGAGAGATCGGCGCGAAATTGGGCTGAGACCGCAATGATCGGCGCTCCAGGGTGGGCGACGCGAATTTTGTCGGCTACCCGCGAGCCCGTATGTTTGGGCATCCCAATGCTTACTATCACAAGATCTGCCGCCACGTCAGGCGGGCGTGCCCAGGGTGCGACCGCACTCACGCAATAACCGGCACCCGTGAGCCACTCCTGGAGTAGGTCGCGCATCAGATCATCTGCTTCGTATATTACGATCGAGGACATCGGCCGCAGTGTCTCATCTAAGGAGCGCGCGCCAATGTCGAGGCACGGCCCCAATCTTTCACTTGAAATAAGGGGCGTGTATCCACGCGTATTTCGGCTGCAGGCCCTGCTCGCTTTCAGTTTCAACGGAAACACAATGCAGTCGCGTAAATTTCAATGGTAACGGCGGCGACATTGGTTCGGCGTGCGGCGCTGCTACTTTTTTCTCTCGAAGTGAATTCTTGATTCGGCACATGGTTGTCGTGCATCCACATTCTACGGAGGCTGACCAATGTTTTCTTTCCGTCGATTCAACTATCTAGGTTCGGTGATGGGCGTGCTCGCCGCCCTATGCGCAGCAAGCGCACAGGCATTGCCGCAGTCCTCTCCCGCGGTGCCGCAGCCCAGCGGCGACGCGTGTCCGCAGAGCGACAGCGGACTGAAACTGCCAGCCGGATTCTGCGCCACCATTTTCGCCGACGGCATCGGCCATGCACGCCACTTGGTCGTCGCACCGGACGGGGTCGTTTACGTCAACACGTGGTCGGGCCGCTATTACGGCAACGACAAGCCGCACGCAGGCGGATTCCTGGTCGCTCTCAAGGACAACACCGGCGCGGGGAAGGCGGACTTCATTCAGCGCTTCGGTGAGACCGTACAGAGCGGGGGCGCCGGCGGAACCGGCATCGGCCTCTACAAGGGCGGCTTGTTCGCCGAAATCAATGACAAGATCGTACGCTATGCGCTCCCTGCGGGCTCGCCGGTTCCGCGCGGATCTGCAGTCCCAGTCGTCACCGGACTGCCGCTCGGCGGCGATCACCCCATGCATCCCTTCACGGTCGACAGCACCGGTTCGCTGTACATCGACGTCGCCACCGCGACCAATGCCTGCCAGGCACAAAATCGCACGCCGAAATCGCCGGGCATCGACCCGTGTACCGAGCTCGAGACGCGCGGCGGCATCTGGCGGTACGACGCGAACAAGACGAACCAAGCATTCTCGGCGGCAGAGCGCTTCGCCACCGGGATACGCAATGCTGAGGGCTTCGCGATCGATGCCGCCGGCCGCATGTTCGTCACGCAACACGGACGCGACCAGCTGCATGCGAATTGGCCGGATCTGTACAAGCCCGAGGAGGAAGCGACGCAACCGGCTGAAGAGTTGCTGCTCTTGAGAAAGGGCGGCGACTACGGCTGGCCGGAGTGCTACTACGACGCCATTCAAGGCAAACTGCTTCTCGCTCCCGAATATGGCGGCGACGGCGGCAAGAAAGTCGGGCCGTGCGCCGCCAAGGGCGCCCCGATTGCGGCGTTTCCGGCGCATTGGGCGCCCAACGCGATGACGTTGTACGACAAGCAACAATTTCCCGCGCACTACCGCAATGGCGTGTTCATCGCCTTTCACGGATCATGGGATCGGGCACCCTACCCTCAAGGCGGCTATAACGTTGTTTTCCAAGCCTTGGCGGGCGATCACGCGTCGGGTCAGTGCGAGATATTTGCCGACGGATTTGCAGGGGCAGTAGAGGCGCCTGGCCAGGCCGAACATCGTCCGTCCGGCCTGGCAGTCGGGCCCGACGGCTCGCTCTTCGTCTCCGACGATGTGCGCGGACGGATCTACCGCATCGTCTATCGGGGTGGATCAGGCGCTCAAGGCGGCGCTCCCAAGTACACTGCGTGTCCCAGCGCATCAACTCCCGCCGGCAGTGTCAGCGCCGATGACGCGAAACCTCCGGAAGGCACTCATCCAGATGCCGGCGTTGCCGACGACACCGCGGGCCTTCCCGTACCGGCCGGCGCGACCAAAGATATGGTTGCGCTGGGCGAACGCATCTACCACGGTCAAGTCGGCGCAGCAAACTGCATGGGTTGCCACGGCGCGAACGCGAAGGGCACCCCGTTGGGTCCCGATCTCACCGACACCCAATGGCTGTGGAGTGATGGCAGCTACGCGGCGATCGCGAAAACCATCACCGCCGGCGTGCCGCAGCCCAAGCAATATCGATCCCCCATGCCACCGATGGGCGGCTCGGAGCTCACCCCCGATCAGGTATCGGCGGTGGCTGCGTACATCTGGGGCTTGAGCCATCGGTCGGCGACCAGTTCGAGTACGTCCACGACGCCGAAAACGACTGCGACGGTTCCTGCTCAACTCGCCATTCCTGGCGACAAGACCTATCCCGAAAGCCTCACATCAACTGCCGACGGCACCGTCTTCATCGGCAGCATCGGCATGCGAACCATCTTTCGAGTAGAGCCGGGTTGGGCAACGGCGAAGGCGTGGATCGGGCCCGACCCTGAGACCACGCTGGGTGTGTTCGGCGTCTATGCCGACGAAAGATCCAAAACTTTGTGGGCATGCTTTTCCTCGGCGCACGGGTCAAACCACGGCGCCGGGTCGGCGCCCTCGGCCCTGCATGCATACGATCTCAACACGGGGACGCTCAAGGGACGCTATGTGATGCCGACGGCGAACGCCTTTTGTAATGACATTGCCGTCGGAGCTGACGGCGCGACTTACGCCACTGACAGCAACAACATGCAAGTCGTTCGCCTCGCGCCGGGCGCCCGACGGTTGGAGGTCTGGGCCGGCGGCGGGGCGTTCGGTCCCACTGGTGGAATTCTCGACGGCATTTCCATTCTTCACAGGCGCGTTTTCGTCAATACGCTGAATACGAGCAGAATATTCAGCATTTTGATCGACAGCGACGGGAAACCCGGCACGATTTCCGAGGTACTGCTCAGCCGGCAAATCGATCGTCCGGATGGTATGCGCCGCCTTGGCACGAACAGCATCCTCCTCGTGGAGAGCGGAGGGGCCGGGCGACTCTCGCGCCTCAACATCAGCGGCGATACGGCCGACCTCAAGACATTGAAGGAAGGGTTTCCCGACGGGCCGGTATCCGTCGCCGTGGTAGGTACCACCGGTTACGTGCTCGAGGGTCAGCTCAAGACGCTGTTTGGCACCGGCGGTGCGAATTCGATCCCAAAGCCGTTTCACGCGACGGCGGTTTCGGTAGGCGCATCGTAAGTGCGATCACATTCAAGTAGCGGAGCATCCCATGAATATTGCAAAGCGCATCACTCGATTCTCACGGTTGCGCCGGCACATCCGGCTTTGCGTCAATTTCGCGCTTGCCGGGCTCACGCTGCCGCTGGTGGCGGTGTCGGCCCCGGGCACCGGCGACTACACGAAAGAGCAGGCACAAATGGGCGCGCAGATCTACAGCGGATCATGCTCGGTGTGTCACGGTTCGAAGCTCCAAGGGGGCGCCGCGCCGGCGCTGACCGGACCCGCCTTTGCGCAGTCGCTCAAGGCCACCTACAGCACCGCAAGCGCGTTATTTGCGTTGATCTCCACGCAGATGCCGGTGAATAACCCCGGTTCCCTGAGCAAGACTCAATACACCCAGGTGCTGGCGTTCATTCTTGCCAAGAATGGCTATCCCGCGGGGAGTGCGCCCCTCGACGCCGCACATTTGGATAAGGTCGCGCTGATGCCGTATCCGAATCAGGACGCGAAGGCAGCGTCGGACGTCAATCTGGAAATTGCGAACATCGGCAGCGCCAACCGCCTGCTCGTGGGCGCCCTGCCCGAGAAGGCCAGTGTCACGATTAGCGACACGATGATGAGTTCGGTGGACTCCCATCCCACCGACTGGCTGCTCCATGGACGGGACTATTCCAATCAGCGTTTTTCTCCGCTCAAGGATATCAACGCCGGCAATGTATCGTCGCTCGCGCCGGTCGCGCTGGTGCAAACCGGCGTTACCAGCAGTTTCGAGACGACGCCGATCGTCGTCAACGGGGTCATGTACGCGACCACGCCGGTGGTCGACAATAAGATGAAGATCCTCGCGATTCGCGCGAACAGCGGCGACATCATCTGGGAATCGACCTACACCTTGGGCGATTTCAAAATCTGCTGCGGTCCCGTCAATCGCGGTGCCGCCGTGGGCTATGGGAATGTCTATGTGGTGACGCTGGATGATCGTTTGATCGCGCTCGATGCCGCCAGCGGCGAAGTACGTTGGAACGTCGGGGTGGCGGACCCAACGGTAGGTTACAGCGAGACCATGGCACCGCAGGTCTACAAGGGCAAGATCATCGTCGGCAGTGCGGGCGGCGAGTGGCCCATCCGTGGTTTCGTCGCCGCCTACGACGCCACGACCGGCAATGAAGTATGGCGCTGGCACTCCACGGATCCGAAGTCCTTCGCAGGCGAAGCCTGGCAGCGGGGCGGCGGGATGGTGTGGACGACGCCCGCCATCGATGCCGCGCGCGACTTGGTCATTTTCTCGACAGGTAACCCCAATCCCGACTTGTACGGCGCAGGGCGCAAGGGCGATAACCTCTACACCGATTCGATTGTGGCGTTGCATGCGAGCACGGGACAACTGGCCTGGTACTTTCAGGAAGTCCCGCACGATGTCTGGGATTACGATGCGGTGAGCAATGTCGTGCTTTTCGATACCGTCGACCACGGCCAGACCGTGCCGGCCGCGGGCGAGGCGGGCAAGACGGGTTGGTTCTATATCGTAAACCGCAACACAGGCAAGCTGATCCGCCGGTCTGACGCATTCGTCGACCAGTCCAAAAATATGTTTTCCCAACCGACCATGGAAGGCGTGCAGATGCTGCCCGGCGCGAACGGGGGAGCCGAGTGGTCGCCGCCGGCATACTCGCCATTGACGCACGCGGTATACATCCTCGGCATGAACCAGTTAATGACCTTTACCACGGGCAAAGATCCGGGCTTCCAGCCGGGCACGATGCGGCTGGGCAGCGCGTTCACCAACGTGGAAAAGGACCCGCTGCAAAATGGCGTGTTTGCGGCCGTCGACGTGGACACGGGCAAGATCGTTTGGCAATACAAGGCCAAACAGCCACTGATTGGCGGTGCGCTGGCCACGGCCGGCAACCTCGTGTTCATGGGCGAAGGCGACGGATACTTTGACGCGTTCGATGCCAAGAGCGGCGCGAAGCTGTGGAGGTTCAACCTGGGTGCAGGTGTCAACGCGCCGCCCATTACTTATATGGTGGATGGCGTTCAGTACGTCGCCGTCGCCGCGGGTGGCAACTTCCAGATGGGGTTTCCGTACGGCGACACGATTGCGATTTTCAAGTTGACGAAATAGCGATACGGGGTGGCAAATGAAGGGTCAGGGATGAGGCCGGGCATCCCTCGTCACCGCATGTCGATGCAGAGACTGATCGTTGGATTGGCCATGATACGGGCCGCGACGATCCACATTATCACCTCGATCATCCGTGGGAGCACGGCCACTTCCCCGGCAGCACAGGTTCGGGGCATGTTTGGCGACTGGCTGTGGGACAGCGACGACATTGTGATCTACGACGACCCCGACCATATCGGGTGGTACCTTGCCTACAATGTGAGATTGGGCACCTATGCGCATCTAGCGCGATCGCTGAATGACGGCGACGACGCTCAACGAGTCGTCTCGTAGAGAAACCACGCGCGACGCTCCGCCTCATCGATCCAATTCTCGATCAGGCTTGCGCCGGCGATATCGCCGCGCTCGTCACAGAGCTCGTGCACTCCTCGAAGGCGGACCGCCAACTTGCTATTGTCCTCCATTGATCTCCTATAGGTGACAAGCGACGGGCGCGGATTTACAGCTCCTTGCTCGTCCAATCCGCAAATGCTGCGCGTGATTCATTTCTCGGGCGTTGCTGCGCGGAGCGTATCCATTACGGATGAAATTTGGTCTGGCGCGGGTGCGCCAGGCGGAATTGGGGGCTATCGGGCCCGCTCCCGCATTTCAAGTGACACGCGGTGCAAGCCTGCGTATTTCAGCGGTAATACCGGCGTCATTGATTCCGAAGCCGACCATGGCTGAATGAGTACAGCCGATATTTCCAAGAACGCAAGGGGGACACCTCATGTTCGGAATCCTTCGTTACTCCTTCACGATCGTTGCATCCCTTTGTGCGATGTCACTTGGCGGCGAGCGCGCATTCGGCCAGGTGCTGCAGGGCGAAGCGGCCTACGGCAGCTTGCACGACGACACGCCAGGCCTGCGTCCTCTGGTCGTACCTATCCCCACCGGTACACGACCGCAAGTGCCGGACGGTTTCTCCGTGGAGCTGACGACTTCGGCACCGCGAAAGCCCCGGGTCATCCGCGAAGCGCCCAACGGCGATCTATTCGTCGCCGATACGATGTTCAATGCGGTGCATGTACTGCGGATTCCACCCGGCGGCGCAAGGCATCGCGACAATGTCTTCGCCAGTGGATTGAAGCAGCCCTTCGACATTGCGTTCTACCCTCTTGGACCCGATCCGCGGTGGGTCTACATCGCCAACAGCGACGGCGTGGTCCGGTTTCGCTACCGAAATGGTCAGCTCAAAGCAACCGGCAAGCCGCAACGGGTCGTCGCGGGGATTGCGACAACGCATCACTATGCCCGGGACATCGCCTTTTCAGGCGGCGTCGCCGTGGCCGGGGATGGCTCTTTGATCATGGCGGAAGATGGCAATGGCACGATTTGGAGGGTGACGTACCGCGGAGGCACCGGGACTGCATCCGGTGCGGACGAGTCTGCGCAAGCGGGCTACGATGCACCCAAGGGCAAAGACCTATATATCGCCAACTGCTCAGCCTGCCATCTAGCCAATGGCGAGGGTATACCCGGCGCGTTTCCGCCGCTCAAAGGAAGCGGCGTCGTCAACAAAGATGATGCCGCAAAGCACATACAGGTGGTCCTCAATGGAATGCAGGGCGCCCGGGCGGGAGGCGTGGTCTACGTCTCCGCGATGCCGCCGTTCGCCGGCGTGCTCAGCGACGCCGAAATTGCCGACATCATCGACTATGAGCGCAGTTCCTGGGGCAATCACGGGATACCGGTGAACGCAGCGCAAGTGGCCGCCGAACGCGCTCTTCCTAAGTGAATCGCGCGTTTCAGCTGAAATGTCGGCGCCCTTCAAGGAAACACGCATTCAACGTGCGCTGGGTAGATTGCACCAATCGACAGTTGTCCCTACCCGAGGAAATCCCCATGAATATCATCCGAATGTTCGCATTCGCCGCAGCGGTCTTGATCACGGCATTACTCTTTGGCGCGATCGCAGAGGGTTCTACATCCGAGCAACCGATTCACGCCGCGACCGCCGTTCACGGGACCGCTGCCCCCGGGTGGCCGGTAATTTCACACGTAACCGAGGCGGCGGATTCCGCAACACGCATCACGTCCATCGCGTCCATCTTTTATTGATACGTTCAATTAGGAGACTCAATCAATGTTAGCCTCAACAAGGGTCCGAACACCGGCCGCCGAAACTGAATTCGTGGAGATTCCCGCCACCCGGCTGAAGGTGTCGCGGGTGGCACTCGGTACATGGGCGATGGGCGGCTGGATGTGGGGGGGAACCGACGAACGCGATTCGATCGCCACGATTCATGCGGCTCTGAGTCAAGGCATCAATCTAATCGATACGGCGCCTGCGTACGGCTTTGGCGTATCCGAAGAAATCGTCGGCGCCGCTCTCGACGGCGTGCGCGCTCAGGCCGTCATTGCCACCAAGACGGGACTGGAATGGCGCGACGGGAAGGTCTATCGAAACGCGACTCGCGCTCGAATCATGCAGGAGGTCGATGATTCGTTGCGCCGCCTGCGTACCGATTACATCGATATCTACCAGGTCCATTGGCCCGACCCTCTGGTACCCGTGGAGGAAACCGCCGAAACCATGCGGTTGCTCTACGAGCAAGGGAAGATTCGTGCCATCGGCGTGAGCAACTTTTCGGTTGCCGAGATGGAGCGCTTCCGTAAAGTGGCCCCACTGCACGTACTGCAGGCGCCCTACAACCTGTTCGAACGCGCCATCGAGGCGGACATACTGCCCTACTGTCGTGCCAACGGCATCGTGACGCTCGGCTATGGTGCACTCTGCCGAGGACTGCTGAGCGGTCGCATGCGGCCGGACACGAAGTTTGAGGGCGACGATTTGCGGCGTATCGACCCAAAATTTCAGCCGCCGCGTTTTGTCCAGTACCTCGACGCCGTCCGGCAACTCGATGAGCTCGCCCAGCGCGGGTTTCACCGGCGCGTGATCCATCTGGCGGTGCGTTGGATGCTCGATCAGGGCATCGACGTCGCACTCTGGGGCGGCCGACACCCGGAACAGGTCGACGCGGCGCTCGGAGTCGCCGGCTGGTCGCTCGGTAGCGCCAATCGGGAGCTGATTGAACGCATCGTGGACACGGCGGTCATCGACCCCGTCGGTCCAGAGTTCATGGCGCCTACACAACGCGACTAATTGCCCAGAACATACGGAGGATTCTATGAAAATCGGATTTATCGGACTCGGCCACATGGGCGCGGCGATGGCCGCCAATCTGGTGAGAGCCGGACACGACGTCACTGTATTCAACCGCAGCCCCGGCAGAAGCAGCTCGCTCATCGAGCTCGGTGCGCACGAGGCCACCAGTATTGCCGGAGTGTGCGACGCCGAAGCGGTGATTACGATGCTGGCGGATGATGCTGCAGCCTTCGATATCGCATTGGGAGATGGAGGCCTCATCGCCCATCTGCCCACGGGCGCCATCCATCTGTCGATGAGCACGATCAGCGTCGCGCTCTCCAAACGCCTGGCCCAGGCGCACGCGCAAGCCGGACAGCGCTACGTTGCCGCGCCGGTGTTTGGGCGTCCCGACATGGCGGCGGCGGCCAAGCTATTCATCGTGGCCGCGGGGGACTCCGCGACAATCGATGCGTGTCAGCCGCTGTTCCGCGCAATGGGACAGGAATCATTCCCCATCGGAGCGGAGCCGTCGGCGGCGAACCTCGTCAAACTCAGCGGCAATTTTCTGATGGCCTCCGCCATCGAAGCCCTCGGCGAAGCTGTTGCGCTCATCGGCAAGGCCGGCATCGACCGGCATGCGTACATCGAGCTCCTCACCTCCAGCATCTTCAACGTGCCCGCGTATAAGACCTATGGCAACCTCATCGCTCAAGGCAAGTTTGAACCGGCCGGTTTCGCCGCACCGCTCGGTTACAAAGACATTCGCCTCGCGTTGGCCGCGGCGGAGAGCCTCGGGGTGCCGATGCCCCTCGGAGGCCTGCTGCACGATCGCTTTCTGCGCCTCATTGCCCAGGGCGGCGGCCACCTCGATTGGTCTGCCGTCGGGGGGCTAGCTGCTCAGGACGCC
Source organism: uncultured Gammaproteobacteria bacterium (assembly GCA_963818075.1). Lineage (GTDB taxonomy): Bacteria > Pseudomonadota > Gammaproteobacteria > Steroidobacterales > Steroidobacteraceae > Bog-1198. The sequence goes on from CAWFQX010000006.1 coordinate 631,841, forward strand.
GGCGATGGACCGGATGCTCAACCGGCGTTGATGTCGTCCGCCGGGTAAGTTTCCTCAGTCAGGAATATACATGCTTGCCATAGTCCGCATTGCGCTGAGCCGGCCCTACACCTTTGTGGTGGCGGCCCTGCTCATTTTCCTCACGGGTACGCTCGCGGCGCTGCGCATGCCGATCGATATTTTTCCGAGCATCAATATCCCGATCATCGGCGTCGCCTGGCAATACCAGGGCCTGCCGCCCGACCAGATGGCCGGGCGCATCATCACCCCGTTCGAGCGCGCACTGACGACGACGGTCAATGACATCGAGCACATCGAGGCGAATTCCTATACCACGTTCGGCATCGTCAAGATCTACTTCCACCCAACCGCCAACATTGCCACCGCCAACGCGCAGGTCACCGCGATTTCGCAGACCTTGCTCAAGCAGATGCCGCCCGGCGCGACGCCGCCGTTGATCGTCAATTACAGCGCCTCGACGGTGCCTGTAATTCAGCTCGCGCTGTCGGGTAAAGGACTGACCGAGCAGAACCTCGCCGATCTCGGGGTCAACTTCGTGCGCCCGCGCTTGGTCACGGTGCAGGGCGCGGGCATCCCCTGGCCGTTCGGCGGCAAGACGCCGCAGGTGATGTTCGATCTCGACACCGCAGCGCTCGAGTCGCGCGGCCTGACCGGGCTCGACGTCGCCAATGCGCTCGCCGCACAGAACCTGATCACCCCGGTAGGCACGGAAAAGATTGGACGTGACGAATACACCGTCAACCTGAACAGCGCGCCATCGAAAGTCTCGGACCTTGGCGATCTGCCGATCAAGAACGTGGGGGGCGCGATGGTCTACATGCACGACGTCGCCCACGTGCACAACGGCAGTGCGGTACAGACCAATGTCGTCCACGTCGACGGCAATCGCTCGGTGCTTATCAGCGTGTTCAAGAATGGTGCGACCTCGACGCTCGACATTGTCAGCGGAATCAGGAAGATGCTGACAATCATCAAACCTTCGCTGCCGGACGCGCTCGATATCAAGCCGATCGGCGATCAGTCGGTATTCGTGCGCGCCTCCATCGAGGGGGTGATCCGCGAAGGCGTGATCGCGGCGGCGCTGACCAGCCTCATGATCCTCTTGTTTCTCGGCAGCTGGCGCTCGACCCTGATCGTGACCACCTCGATTCCACTGGCGATCTTGGGCGCGATCGCCGCACTCTCGGCCATCGGCGAAACGCTCAACATCATGACCCTGGGGGGGCTCGCCCTCGCTGTGGGCATACTCGTCGACGAGGCGACGGTGACGATCGAGAGCATCAACTACCACCTCGAACAGGGAAAGGAAGTGGAGGCCGCGATCCTCGACGGCGCCTCGCAGATCGTCATCCCGGCCTTTGTATCCTTGCTGTGCATCTGCATCGTATTCATCCCGATGTTCTTTTTGAGCGGCGTCGCGCGCTTTCTGTTCGTGCCGATGGCGGAAAGCGTGATGTTCGCCATGGTATTCTCGTTCTTGCTGTCGCGTACGCTGGTCCCGACGATGGCGAAATATCTGCTGCGCTTGCATACAAGGCACGCCGGCGGCGCGGATTCTGAACCGGCCGCCTCCAGGAACCCGCTGGTGCCCTTTCAGCGCGGCTTCGAGGCGGCTTTTGCACGGCTGCGCGCCGGATATCACGATCTGCTGGCCCTCGCCATCGAACGTCGGAGGCTGTTCGTGGGAGGGTTTGTCGGCTTCATCGTGGTCTCGTTCCTGCTTGCGCCATTTCTCGGCCGCAATTTCTTTCCGCAGGTCGACGGCGGCCAGATGCTGCTGCACGTACGGACGCCCGTAGGCATGCGAATCGAGGAAACCGCCGCCCGATTCGCCGAGGTGGAGAAGGCGATCCGCGAGGTGATCCCGCCGGCCGAAGTGGCGGCGGTCGCGGACAATATCGGCACCTATCTTTCGTCGATCAATACGATCTACAACAACACCGGCACGATTGGCGAATCGGACGGCGACATTCAGATCTCGCTCAATCCGGGGCATGCGCCGACCGCCGGCTACGTTAGTCGCCTGCGCGATGAGCTGCCCAGCCGTTTCCCCGGCACGACGTTCTCGTTTCTGCCCGCCGACATCGTCAGCCAGATCCTCAATTTCGGGGCGCCGGCCCCGATCGACCTGCAGATCCGCGGCAACGATCTCGATGCGGACTATGTTTACGCCAACAAGCTCCTGGCGCAGATCCGCCATGTCCCCGGGGTTGCCGATGCGCGCATCCAGCAGTCGGCCCGGCAGCCGACCATAAATGTCAATTTGGACCGCACGCGAGCTCAATACACCGGCGTGACCGCCGCCGACGTGACCAACAGCCTGGTCGTCAACCTGGCGAGTTCCAGCCAGGTAGCGCCCACTTACTGGCTCAACGAGAAGAACGGCGTCACTTATCCGATCGCATTGCAGACGCCCCAATACCAAATCAATTCGCTCCCCGCGCTACAGAACCTGCCGATCAATGCCACCGGCGCACCCACCACGGTGCTGGGCGGCATCGCGGACATCCGCCGCACTTACAGCGACGCGGTGGTCTCGCAATATGACATCTCTTCGATGGTTCAAATCTACGCGACCACCCAAGGGCGGGATCTCGGCGCGGTCTCCGCCGATATCCAGAGCATCGTCGCCCAGAATGACAAGGACAAGCCGAAGGGCTCGATCGTCGCCCTGGTCGGCCAGACGGCGACGATGAACAGCGCCTACTCCGGGCTGTTGTTCGGCCTGCTTGGCGCCATCGTACTGGTCTATTTCGTGGTCGTGATCAACTTCCAGTCGTGGAGCGACCCCTTCGTCATCATCACCGCACTACCGGCGGCTATCGCCGGTATCGTTTGGATGCTGTTTGCGACGCATACCACGCTGTCGGTGCCGGCTCTCACCGGCGCGATCATGTGCATGGGCGTCGCAACCGCGAACAGCGTGCTGGTGATCAGCTTCGCGCGTGAGAAGCTCAACGAGATCGGCGATGCGACGCAAGCCGCGCTCGAGGCCGGATTCGTGCGCCTGCGCCCGGTGTTGATGACGGCACTGGCGATGGTGATCGGCATGCTGCCCATGGCGCTAGGGTTAGGCGAGGGCGGCGAGCAGAATGCGCCACTCGGCCGCGCCGTGATCGGCGGCCTGATCTTCGCCACCGTCTCGACTCTGTTCTTCGTCCCCGTGATGTTCAGCATCATTCACCGGCATCGCGCCCCAAAGCCGGCGCCGACAACCGACTTCGGAGCAGCCCATGCCCCCGCTTGATGGAAATCCCAGCCGCCCTGTTCCGCGACGCCTTACCCTGATCGGGGGGGCATTCGCGCTTCTCGCCATCGCCGTTGCCGCTTACGGCCTCGGCACCCGCGCCGCGCAAAACGCGCGGCTTCACGATTTGACCGAAGCGCAGGCCGCGCCCGTGGTGGCCCTCGTGACACCCACCAGCGTAAAGAGTGACGCGGGCTTGGACTTACCCGGGCGCCTGCAAGCGTACATCCAAGCGCCCATCTATGCTCGCGTCCCGGGTTACCTGAAAAGCTGGAAGCACGATATCGGCGACAAGGTGAAGGCCGGCGACGTGCTCGCCGAAATCGATACGCCCGATCTCGACCAACAGCTAATGCAGGCGCGCGCCGACTTGAGCGTCGCCCAGGCCAATGCCAAGCTCGCGCAGATCAGCGCCGAGCGGTGGCAGTCGCTCGCCAGCACCGACGCCGTCGCCAAGCAAGACGTCGATACGCGCACGTTCACCTGGAACGCCAATATCGCCCAGGTCAAGTCGGCGCAGGCGAACGTCGACCACCTGGCCGCCGAGGAAGGCTTCAAACGCCTCATCGTGCCGTTCGACGGCATCGTCACCGCGCGCGCAACTGACATCGGTGCGCTGATCAACGTAGGGGCTGCCGGCGGCGCGCAGCTGTTCGTGGTCTCCGAGACAGGCAAGCTCCGCGTCTATGTCAACGTGCCGCAGAACTATGTTCCCAGCGTGCCGCCGGGCACCGAGGCCACGATCAGCGTGCCCGAACATCCCGGCAAGACCTATCGAGGAACGGTCGAGGCTTCGTCCCAGGCCGTCGACCCGACCACGGGCACTACCCTGATGCAGCTCATCGTCGACAATACCGCGGGTGAGATGATGCCGGGCGACTATGCCGGCATCCATCTGCAAATTGCCGCCGCCGCCCATGTGCTCAGCGTGCCGTCGAGCGCGCTGATTTTCGATGCCAGGGGGCTCTCCATCGCCACCGTCGGCGCCGACAACCGCGTACTGCTCAAGGCGGTGTCGATCGAGCGCGATCTGGGTGCGGTCGTCGAACTTGCCTCCGGCCTCGGGCCGGACGACCGCGTGATCGAGAACCCGCCCGACGGAATCGGCAATGGCGACCCGGTGCGCCTCGCCGGCGCGCCGACGGGCGGCGTGGTTGCCGGCCAAGCGAAGCATAAAAATGAAAAGGGTTAACGGCCGGTCCTGGTCCGGCGTGGCGCTGACGCTGTTGCTCGGCGCGTGCTCGCTCGCGCCGCCGCTGAAAACTCCGATCGTTCCAACCGCGGATGCTTTTAAAGAAATCGGTCCGTGGACTCAGGCGCAGCCGGCCGACCGACTGCCGCGTGACAGCTGGTGGACGCTCTATGGCAACGCGGAACTCGACGATCTCGAGAAAGGGCTGATCGCCGGAAACCCAACGCTCGCCGCCGCACTTGCGAACTACGCGCAGGCGCGGGCGCTTTCCGATCAGGCGCGCGCGGGACTCTTTCCGACGCTGGGCTTAAGCGCCAGCGCCGAGCGCAATCGGGAATCGATCAACGCGCCACTCGGGGGTCCCACCACGCCGACCTACTACAATGCCAACACGGTGGGCGGCAGCGTCAGCTACGAGCTGGATCTGTGGGGGCAGATTCGCAACGAGGTCGCCGCGGGCGAGGCCAACGCCGCCGCGTCCGCTGCGGATCTCGAGAACGCTCGCCTTTCGCTGATCGCGCAGCTGGTCCAGGATTACATTCAGCTGCGCAGCCTCGACCGCGACAGCGCGATCCTCGATGAGACGGTGAGTGCCTATGCGCGTGCGCTGAAGCTCACCGACCAGCGCCACGATGCCGGCATCGCCCCCGGCCTCGACGTCGCGCAGGCGCAGACCCAGCTCGATGCCGCACGCTCCCAGACCGCGCAGACCCTCGCGCAGCGCGCGCTGATGGAACACGCCATCGCGGCGCTGCTCGGCCTATCGGCCTCGACGTTCTCGATCAAGCCGCAGATCGTCGCGATCTCACTGCCGCAGATTCCCACCGGCGTGCCCACCACCTTGCTCGAGCGCCGTCCGGACATCGCGGGCGCGCAGCGGCGCATGATTGCGGCCAATGCCAATATCGGGGTCGCGCGTGCGGCGTATTTTCCATCCCTCACGCTCGGCGGCCAGGGCGGCTTCCAGAGCACCGGTATTTCGAACTGGCTGAGCGCGCCGAGCTCGTTCTGGGCGGTGGGGCCGAGCGCCCTGCTCAGCGTGTTCGACGGCGGCCTGCGGCGGGCGCAGGTCGCTCAAGCGCGCGCCGAGTTCGACGCCTCCGCCGCGAATTATCGCGGCATCGTCGTCGGCGCGTTTCAGCAGGTCGAAGACAGTCTCGCCACACTCAATCACTACCACGACGCCAGCATCGATGAAAAGGCTGCCGTCGACGCGGCGCAGCGCACCCTAGACTTTTCCCTGGCGCTCTACAAGCAGGGTGCGACCGACTACCTCACCGTCGTCACCTCGCAGACCGCTCTCCTGCAGACGCAGCTCGAAGCCCTCAATTTAGATACTCTGCAGCTGACCGCCAGTGTCGACCTCATTCGGGCGCTCGGCGGCGGCTGGGAGGATTCCGCGGGCGCACAAATTCCCCGGCCGCTGAACGCGAGGCAGCGCGAATGACACCGTCGGAGGATCCAACGCAACGGTTACGCGTGAAATAGCGCGCCGAGCACCCGGAATGGCAGCCCGAACGGGTGTGCCACCTGAGCGCTCAGGCTCACGCCGCTGAGACACCAGTTGCAAAAATGCTCGCAGTTATTGGTCAACAGGCGATAGTCGTTCTCGCCGAGGCGTGAGCGGGCACGCCGTACAATCTCTTCGGGCGAATACGCTGGATCGAGGTGATCGACGATCCTCACCTCATGACCGTTGGCAAATCGAAGCAGAGAGACCTCCTCGACAGGTCCGCACTGCCAGGCTCCCGAGAGACCCGAGTAATGCACGACCCGACCGTGGCCGACATATACGCCATGGTGGCTATACCCCCGACGCGCGCTCTTCAGGTGTGCACCGGGACGGGGTTCCCCCTCGAGCCCCAATGGCCACCGCGAGTCCGGATTCGCGTATTCGGGCACTGGCTGCTTGTCATCCATGGAGCGCGTCCGTTCAACCCGCCGTCGATTTCGTGCTGGCCGTAGCGGCCGCAGCCTGCGTCGGTTGCGGGGCCGTCAAACCGTACGAGAACACGCCAAAGAGAAAAACGGTGATCACCAGGGCCGCGGCGAATGCGAATAGTCGAAACAAATTCATGAGCGTCTCCTTGAGTCGGGACTGATGTCAGTGTGATGATCAAGTTACGCGGCCAGCACGGCAGGTAGATTTCTGTCGGGAAGCAGGAGATTTCAGGTGAAATTCCCCGGAGCAGCCGGGGCGAGTCGGTTGCTCTCTATGGCGCTCCAAGGCTCGCGAAATAGGCTGAAACAGCCGAGACGTCGGCATCGTTCAATCGCTGCGCCACCGAGGACATGAGCTGGCCGGCATCGTTTTTGCGCTTGCCCTCCCGCCACGACTGCAGTTCGGCGGCGAGATAATCAGCCGATTGCCCGGCTAGGTAAGGCGCCGAATGCGGCACGCCGCTCCCGTCGGGCCCATGACAGTTATCACAGGCCTGCACGCGCTCGGGTTCTGATCCTTGATGGGCCAATTGATGGCCCCTCGCCATTTGGAAGTCGGTGGCCCGGGGATTAGGCGCAATAGAGGGAGCCGTGAGCGATGCAAAAAACGCGGCGACCGCGTCGCGATCCGCCTCGCTCAGAGGCTTCGCGAAATTCTGCATGACCTCGTTGGTGCGGGCGCCAGTGGCGTAGTCGCGCAATTGCTTGTCGAGATAGTCTGCCGACTGTCCAGCGAGTCGAGGGATCTTAGCCGCTGGGGCCCCCTCGCCGTTCGCACCGTGACATCCCAGACAGACCGCCGCCGCAGCGGGACCCGGCCGCTTTGTCGACTGGGGTCCGGCCGGAGGGGGCGCGGCGTCGGCAATGATGACGCTCGCTCCAAGCGCAAGCAGGCAGGCCATAGCCGTTGAGAGGGAGTGCATGACGCGTGTCACGCGGACACCAAGCGACCGGGATTTTTGAGGTACCGATTCTTGAGGGCGTCGATTGCCCAATACGTCAGCGCACCCAATGTACCGGTCGGATTCCAAGACGCATTCTGCGGATAAGCCGATGCTCCGATGACGAACACGTTCGGAACGTCCCAGGATTGCAGATAGCGATTGACGACGCTCGTGCGAGGATCGTTGCCGATCACCGTACCGCCCGTGTTGTGCGTCGTCTGATACACCGTCGTCGTGTAGGGGGCCGTGCGCGGCGCGCCGGCGACTTGCTTCGCCCCCATGGCTTTGCCGATCTCGACACCCTTGGCTGTGACGTAGGCCGCCATCTTCAAATCGTTCTGCGGAAAATCGAAGGTCATGCGCAGCAGCGGTTGACCCCACGCATCCCGGTAGGTGGGATCCAGATCGAGATAGTTTTGGCGCGTCGACACCGAACTGCCGTGGAGGCTCAACATCACACTGTGGTTGTAGTGTTTGCCCACCGCTTGCTTCCATCCCTTGCCCCACGCAGGGGTACCCGGTGGCACCGGGTGATACTCGATGGGGCGGCCGTTGGTGTTGACCGCACCGATGAAGGCGCCGCCGATGAATCCGAGTCCGGAATGGTCGAAATTATCGCCTGCAAAATCGTTGATCAACGTTCCCGAGGCGCCCGAAGCCATGAACGGGTTGATGAAAACATCTTCGTCGAAAAAGGAGGCCACCGAACTCACGGTCTGATACGCATAGTTGCGCCCCACGACACCGGTTCCGGTTTCCGGATTGTAGGGCTTGCCAATCCCCGAGAGCAGCAGCATGCGCACGTTATTGAGCGCAAACGACGATGTAATGACCAACGATGCGGGTTGCTCGAATTCGCGACCCGCGGTATCAATGTAGGTCACACCGGTTGCCTTTTTCTTGGTGGAATCCAGATTGATGCGCTGAACCTGACAGCCAGTGCGCAGCTCGAAGTTCGGGTTCGCCAGCAGCACGGGCAGAATCACGGTCTGCGGCACTGACTTTGCATAGTGCTCGCAGGCAAATCTCTCGCAGAAACCGCAGAAAACGCAGGCATTGAGTTTGACTCCCTCCGGGTTCGTATACGGTTGGCTCAGATTTGAGGATGGCTGGGGGAAAGGGTGATATCCCAAGCTGGTGGCGGCCTTGCGGAACAAGGCGCCTTGAAAATGCTCCTTCTGCGGCGGGGTCGGGTACTCCCGTGAACGTGGCGACTCGTGGGGATCGCCGCCCGGTTGGATCTCGCCTTTGATGTTTCCCGCCTTTCCGCTGGTGCCCAAGAGATACTCGAACCGATCGTAGTACGGCTCGAGTTCCGCGTAAGTCACTCCCCAGTCTTGAATCGTGACGTCTTTATCTAAGAAATTCTTCCCATAACGCTCTTTGGTGCGCGTCGCAAGTTCAAAATCGTTCGCCTGGAATCGGTAGGTCTGACCGTTCCAGTGCACCATTGAACCGCCCAAACCCGTGCCCGGCAGAAAAGATTCCCATCGACGAACCGGCAGGGCGGTTTCGGAACTGGCATTGCGAAAGGTCACCGGCTCGCGGGTGTTGTCCTGCATCAGCGCTTTGCGAATATCGAAGCGCAGCTCGTCGTGCACGGCGGGACTTTGAAACTCCGGCACCGTGAACCGAGCTTCGCCCCGCTCCAAACCCACGACCTTGTAGCCGGCAGCAGCTAACTCCTTGGCGACGATGCTGCCGACCATGCCGACGCCCGCAATGACGACATCCACTTCCTTCAGGCGCTGTACCATCGCTCGGTTCCTTCTCGTGTCTTCCACGCGTGGCTCGACTTATAGGCTGGCGGGAATGTTTGGATCGACATGCACATGGCGTCGTGCGTCCTCTCCGATACTCATGGGCTCGCGCACGAATTTTTCGCCGTGCCGATCAATGGCCTCGTAGTAGTCCGCATACGCGCCGGGAAAGCCAATCATTCGCCACGCCGCCATATCGCGATTCCCGCCGTACACCGGGTCGCTGAAGAATCCCTCTATCGACATCCGCAATAACATGTCGAAGAACACCGCAGAAGGCACTCCGTCCAAGTCCACACCGCCCGCTTCCAACGTTTTGAGGTACGCGTCCTGCGCCTCGACAGAAAGCGCGGCAAAGGCGGTGCCCTGAGTTTCGAATTTGCGATTGATGGCGCGTAGCGCCGCATGAAAGAGCTCCGCCGGCGTAAACGGTAGTTGATACCCTTGCGAGGGCGAGCCGGACTGCCACGGTCCGCTGCGGTAGAGGCGCTCTCCAGACCCCCACGCGCCACCCAGTTGCTTGTCCAAATAATTGGGCACACCGGCGTCCAATGCTCCCGGTCCGGATTCGTCCGCAGGAATCAGACGCTCGCAGGCCGCCTCGATGAAGGCGGATTCGGCGAGATTGAAGAAAAGATAGACCGGCTTGGCAGGCACGGCGGGAGAGACAGGTTGCGCCATTCGTTGAGGTGACGCCGCTTCCGCAGGGGTCATCTCCAACAACGCAGCTGCCGGTGCCACAGTTGCTACACCGATCGTCGCGACAAATCTCCGTCTGGAAAACCTATCCATCACGTACTCCGCGCGAGTTGTCTCTCGTTGATGTGGAGCCTGGGTGGAACTCGTTTCAAGGACATTGCTGCGCGAAGCGCTTCAATTACACATGAAATGATCCCCGCGCGGATAGGCGCCGTGCATTACGGCCGAAATGAACGGTGCGCGCTTCGAAATCGAAGCGCAGCCTCCCTCGCCGAGACTCACCTCCGACACCGACGGCACTTCGCTCGCCGGTCTTTGCAGGAGATCCATGATGAATTCTCAATCCGCCGACCGTGATTCTTGCGCTGACCCAACAAGCTCTGTCGAACCGGCCCCAGCGCCAACCTCCCAACAAGCTCCCAATCCCCTATGGCTAATCGCCGCGGCAATGGCGTTCTTCTTTACCGCGGCCGCCTTTTTCTTGGCGGCCGGCTAAGGCGCTCCGCCGTCCATATCCGCCGACTCAGGACGCCCATTGCAGATGAAATCTACTGCACAGGGGCCGAAATCGGCGGCAATTCTTCGCGGTTGATGATGTTCCCAACCTGGCGGCACTCCCGCTCGCCGGACCCTAGGAGAAGCGAGATGATTAATTCGATGCTGAGATTCAGATTTCCCGCGGGCCTGGCGCTCGCGATGGTAGGCGCGGCGGCGGTTGCGCAACAGAGCGATCAGACGGTGCAGCAGACACAGGTTGGGCTCTCAGATACCGGCACTCCGATGGTGCAGTTTTGGGTCGATCGCAAAGTGAGCTACGCCGATCTCGATTTGACGACGACGTCTGGTTCGGCAGAATTCGTGAGGCGCGTTACTGAAGCGGCAAAGGAAGCCTGCGCCCAGGTGCACGGCGCCGATCCCGTTGATCTGTCTGGCATGGACGACGCCTCCTGCGTGAGCGCGGCGACGGAAGGCGCTCTCAAGCGGGCGAAGGCCGCGATGGATCAGCAGCACAAAGCAACGGTACAAAGCTCACTTTCCAAGTGATCTCGACTCGATGCGATGGCAGGGCTCGGCCGGGAGGCCCTCGCGTAAGGCGCTTCCCGGCGATTTCCGCTCACTGAACGCGCAATCGGTCCAGCAATCGCGCCAAATGCACGGCATCACGCTGTGCTCCGTCGCGTATTTGATGGCGGCAGCTGGTGCCATCCGCCACCACGATGGAATCGGGGCGCCGTCGAATTGCCGGAAGCAGATTGGACTCGGCCATTTGCATGGAGACGGCATAGTGCGCGGCTTGGTAGCCAAAACTTCCCGCCATGCCGCAGCACGAGCTTTCGATCAGTTCCGGCTCGGCACCCGGGATGAGTCGCAGCACGTCGAGGATCGGCTTCACGGCGCCGAACGCCTTTTGATGGCAGTGGGCATGCAGCAGCAGCGGCACACGGGCCGGATTGAGCTCGAGCTTGAAGCGTCCCGCCGTCGCTTCGCGCGACACGAACTCCTCGAACAGCAACGCCTGATTCGATACGCACCGGGCCCGCTCACCGAGATCCATCGCCAACGCTTCATCGCGAAGGGTCAACAAGCACGAAGGTTCCAGGCCGACGATCGCCACGCCCGCGCGCGCATAGGGCAGCAACGCGTCAATGAGCTCGCTCACCTTGGCCTTGGCGGTTTGAACCATGCCGCAGCTCAGAAACGTGCGGCCGCAGCAAAAATGTCCGTGGTTCTTCCTCACCGTGCCCACGGTATAGCCGGCAGCGCGCAACACTCGGACCGCGGCCGCGGCGTTTTCGCGCTCGAACGTACCGTTGAAGGTATCGACAAACAGCAGTGCCGCCCGGCCGTTGGCCGCTGCGGCCGCGAGGACCTCCCGCTCCCCGGCCGACTGCCGCCCCTCATCGGAACGCCAAAACGTGTCGGATCGCCATTTGGGCAGCGGGCGGTTGGCTGACAAGCCGGTGAGCCTTTCACTCAGCCACGCGATGCCGGGCACGGTGTCGCGTAGATTGAGAAGTCCGGCAAAACGGCTCGCCGCGGCGGCGTAATCCGGCAGGTGCGCAATCAGGCGGTCCTGCACCGTGTAGCCGTGTCGAGCTTTATAGTGGGAAAGAAATTCGATTTTCATCCTGGCCATGTCGACGCCGGTGGGGCACTCGCGTTTGCATCCCTTGCATCCCACGCATAGATCCATGGTGGCGTACATCGCTTCGCTGGTGAACGCGTTGGCGCCGAGCTGCCCGGACAACGCCAATCGCAGAGTGTTCGCGCGGCCTCGGGTGAGGTGCTGCTCATCGCGGGTGACGCGGTAACTGGGACACATCGTGCCCGCGTCGAATTTGCGGCAGTGGCCGTTGTTGTTGCACATCTCGACGGCTTTCGCAAAACCACCGGTGGTATCGCCGCCGGTACCGGGCGGCGAAGTCGCTTCAGTCAGCGGATCGTTTTGTACATTCCAGGCCGACCAGTCGAGGGCCGGCTCGAGAGTGAGCGTGCGGTAGGGAGCCGGCGCGGAGGGGGGTGGAAAGCGAAATAGCGACACCTCATCCATCTTCGGCGTGTCGACGATCTTTCCGGGATTGAAGAGCCCGATCGGATCGAGGTAACGTTTGATGGAGCGAAAGGCATTGTTGATCGCCGCACCGAATTGCCACTCGATCCACTCGCCTCGGCACAAGCCGTCGCCGTGCTCGCCGCTGTACGCCCCCTTATACTTGCGCACCAGCGTCGAGGCCTCCTCCGCGATGGCCCGCATCTTGGAGGCGCCGCCCTTCCCTCCGCCCTGGCGCATGTCGAGGATGGGCCGCACATGCAGCGTGCCTACGGATGCATGCGCATACCAGGTCCCGTGCGTGCCATATTTCGCAAACACCTCGCTCAACGCGCTGGTGTAGTCGGCCAAATGCTCCAATGGGACGGCGCAATCTTCGATGAAACTCACGGGCTTGCCGTCACCCTTGAGGCTCATCATGATGTTGAGCCCTGCTTTGCGCACCTCCCACAGTTCCCTTTGCGCAGGGGCATCGGGTACCTCGACGACGCAGCCGGGCGACCCTAAGTCGCCCATCAAAGCCGCGAGATCCCTCAATCGCGCGAGCACGCTTTGCCGGTCGTCGCCGGAGAATTCCACGAGCAAGATGGCGGCCGGAGAACCTATCAAGGCAGCCTCGATGCTGGCGCGGAACGCGGGATTCGCCAGGCTCAATTCGATCATGATCCGATCGACCAACTCGACTGCGCTCGGCCCCAGCTTCACGATGTGCTGAGGGGCGGACATGGCTGCTTGAAAAGTCGGAAAGTTCACGACTCCCAATGCCTTGAACCGCGGCAGCGGCGACAACTGCACAGTCAGGCTCTGGGTGTAAGCCAGGGTGCCTTCCGAGCCGATCAGCAGGTGGGCCAGATTCACGCTGCCGTCGCGGGTATAAGGCCGTTCTCCAGGGGTTTCGAAGATATCCAAGTTATAGCCCCCGACCCGGCGCAACATCTTGGGCCAGCGGGTCTCGATCTCGCCGCGGTTGTCGCGCGCCAACTGCCGCACGAACTCCGCTATTTCGGCGCCGCGCCCTGCCATTCGCGCCACCGGGCCGAAGTCGACCAGCGCGCCATCGGAGAGCCACGCGCGCACTCCCAGGACGTTGTGCACCATATTGCCGTAAGCGATCGATCGGGAGCCGCAGGAGTTGTTGCCCGCCATGCCGCCCAAAGTCGCCTGAGCGCTAGTGGATACATCCACCGGAAACCAGAGCCCATGCGGTTTGAGTTGCTCGTTCAAGCGATCGAGTACCAGTCCGGGCTCCACCATCGCCGTACGGGCGGCGACATCGACCTCGAGAACATTGCAGAAGTATTTGGAGTTGTCTATGACCAAGGCGGCGCCCGTCGTCTGTCCGCACTGGCTGGTTCCCGCGCCGCGCGGGAGAACCGGGACGCTCAGTTCGCGGGCGAGGGCAATCGCCGTAGCGATGTCAGCCGCGCTCTTCGGCACGAATACGCCGGCCGGCATGATTTGGTATATCGAGGCATCGGTGGCATACCGGCCGCGCGACCCCTCATCGAACAACACCTCGCCTTGGGTCTCGCGCCGCAGGCGCTCCGCCAGCACCTGCGCCGCTTTCGGCGGCACCGCCACCGTCCCCAGTGCGCGACGGGTCGCGGAAACCGCGATCATGCCGCTCCGTTGCGCATCAGGTCGAGGACCACGTCGCGCTTGCGCAGCAGGTGCTCCACCAGAATCCGGCGCGCCGCGGAAGAATCGCGAGCATCGAGCGCATCGAGCATCTGCCCGTGTTCCTTCATGGCGAGTTTCCACATCGGCTTGTTTTGATTGGTGCGAAACCGCAACGACTGCACGCGTGCATTGATCTCCCGATAGGTCTTGCTCAGCAACGGATTCTTGGCGGCGCTGTTGATGGCCGCGTGAATACGCGCATTCAGACGGTAGTACCCGGACAAATCGCTGCGTGTGAAGCACGCCAGCATTTCAAAGTGCAGCGCGCGAATCTCAGCCAGTTCCAAGTCCGTTATACGTTGCGCCGCCAATTCTCCCGACATGCCTTCAAGTTCCGCGAGCACTTCGAATGCGTGCATCACATCGCTTTCGCCGAGCCTCACCGCCACGGCGCCGCGGTTCGGCAACAAATCGACGAGTCCTTCCGCGGCCATCAGCTTGATTGCCTCCCGCAACGGCGTGCGCGAGATGGACAGCAACGCACAGAGCTCGCGCTCGTTGAGCTTCGCGCCCGGCGCAATGTGCCCCTCCACCAGCATCTCGCGCAGACGCAAGGCCACCTCATCGTGCAGCGAGCGCCGCGGAATCTGTATGACGTCTGCCATGTCGTACCCCCAAAATAACGTTTGCATGCATATATATAATTGGTCATGCCCGTATTATCAATTTGTTATTCACGGCGCCTTCGCAAGTTTGTATTTTGCATTCAAATATGCAACTCTCCCGCCTCGTACGCTGTCCGAGTGGCAGGGACAACTGCGGCGTCGCGCTCTTGCATCGACCAATGCCACGTCCAAGATCGGGGAGATCGAATTAGCGTGAAGCGTCCACGAGTGACCGATGTCGTTTTGGTTTTACTCTGCTTGATGTATTTCGTGACGTACCTGGATCGCGTCAACGTCAGCAGCGCCGCGGCCGGATTCTCAAAAGACTTTGGACTCAATAAAACTCAGATCGGTCTGGTGTTCTCCGCCTTCGCTTACCCCTATTTGGTATTTCAAATAATCGGCGGCTGGATCAGCGACCGATTCGGCGCCCGCCGAACCCTCATCGCGTGCGGCATCGTTTGGGGAGGCGCCACCGTCCTCACCGGCATGGCCGGCGGGCTCGCATCCATGCTGGCCGCCCGGGTTCTGCTCGGCTTGGGCGAAGGGGCCACCTTTCCGGCCGCCACCACTGCGATGTCGCGCTGGGTGCCAAAGGCAAAACGCGGCTATGCGCAGGGCGTCACCCACGCCGGCGCGCGGATCGGCAACGCGCTGGCGCCCGCGGTGATCGTGTTCATCATGACGAAGTACGGCTGGCGCGAGGCATTTTATGTATGTGCCGCCATGAGTTTTGCCTGGTTGGCAATCTGGGCGCTGACATTTACCGAGTTCCCCAAGGATCATCCGCGCGTCACCGCGCTCGAACTCTCATCCTTGCCGCCGCCCGCGACCATCGCCGTCAGCGTTCCATGGCGCCGCTTATTCAAACGCATGGCGCCGGTGACGATCGTCTACTTCTGCTATGGATGGACTTTGTGGTTGTTCTTGAGCTGGATACCGCAATACTTTCTCCACAGTCAAAACCTCGATCTCAAGCAATCCGCCTTGTTTGCTTCCTGTGTGTTCTTCGCCGGAGTGCTCGGCGACACACTCGGCGGAATCGTGACCGACAAGATATTCAAGCATACGGGCAACCTTCGGCGGGCGCGCAGTTCCATGGTGTCCGTCTGCATGTTTTTTTCGATGTTGTCGCTCGTTCCATTGATGTTCACGCACAACGCACTTCTATCCCTGCTGATGCTTTCCGCAGGTTTCTTCTTTTCTGAAATGACCATCGGACCCATGTGGGCCACTCCCATGGACATTGCACCCACCCATTCGGGCACTGCGAGCGGCATCATGAATTCGGGCTCCGCACTCGCGGCCATCATCAGTCCGGTGGTGTCGGGCTTTATTATCGATCGCACCGGCAATTGGCAGCTGCCCTTCGTGGGCAGCATGGTGCTCATGGGGGTCGGGGTCTTGCTCGCCTATCGCATGCGGCCTGACAGCAAATTCGAGGAGCCGAACCCAGCGGCCGTGCGGGCGGCTGACGTGCAGGCGCTTTCCTGATGCCGCCATCCAAGCTCGTCGATTTCAATACTCTTAAGGTTCCCGCGACGCCCGTGCTCGTGCTGCTGCGTCGGGCGTTGGAGCGAAATCTCGAAGTCATGCAGGGCCGCTGCCGAGCGGCAGGGGTCCGACTCCGCGCCCACGGCAAGATGCATAAGTGCACGACCATCGCGAACCTGCAGGTCGCCAAAGGCGCGGTGGGAATTTGTGCGCAAACCGTCGGCGAGGCGGAGGCCTTCGTCGGAGGTGGAATTGCCGACGTCTTATTGACTTCTCCGTCGGCCATCACGGCAACGCGGCGATTCGCTGAGCTCGCCCGACGCACCAAGGTCGCGGCCGTGGTCGACGACACGGCTTTAGTGGACGCGTTTGGTACGGCCGCTCGAGCGGCGGGGGTCGTCCTCGACCTTCTCGTCGACATCGATCTTGGGCAACATCGAACGGGAGTGCGGCCCACGGAGGTCGTCGCATTGGCACAGGCCATCGCAACGACGCAGGGAGTGCGTTTCGCGGGCGTCCAAGGTTACGCGGGCCACCTTCAGCACATAGCAAGCGTCCCCGCCCGTCTGGCCGCCAACCGCAAGGCGCTCGAAGTGCTGGCCCAGGTAGTGACCCTGCTTCGGACCGCGAACCTGCAGGCCGAAATGGTCACCGGCGGCGGCACCGGCACTCACACGGGCGATCTTGCGAGCGGCGTATTCACAGAAATCCAGGCCGGTTCCTATGCGGTGATGGACGCGGAAT
This sequence comes from uncultured Gammaproteobacteria bacterium, assembly GCA_963818075.1. Taxonomy (GTDB): domain Bacteria; phylum Pseudomonadota; class Gammaproteobacteria; order Steroidobacterales; family Steroidobacteraceae; genus Bog-1198. The sequence goes on from CAWFQX010000006.1 coordinate 648,719, forward strand.
ATGGCGCCTGTGAGGCACCGGATGGCGGCGAATGGCCGTTCGAGCCGGCGCTGCTGCTTGCCTCCACCGTGATATCCGCGCGCCATCGCACTCACGTTACTGTGGATGCAGGTTTGAAAGCGCTCAGTGTCGACGGGCCGGCGGCAAGGGTCATTTTTGGCGCCGCGAAGGGCTCCACTTGGCGGCCCATGGGCGACGAACACGGCGCGATCTTGGATCCTGGCTCGTTGAGCGGTCTCAACGCCGCGTGGCGTGATCCCCTGGCGTTGGCGGCGGCGATCGACGCCGCCGACGCGGCACCCGGCGCTTCGATCGGCGCTGCGAAGCTCGGCGATATCATCTGGCTCCAACCCGGCCATTGCGATCCGACGATCAATCTCCACGACGCCTTCCTCGTGGCGGAGCCCGGCGGTTCATGGAGCCGATGGCCCATCGATGCGCGCCGGGTGACGCCGGGAATCGGGGGATAATCAAGCTTTTTTGCGCGACTGCGAACCCGATAACAGTTTGCGGCGTCTTATGTCGTCCCGCACGCGGCACCGACGATTTATGATTGCCGGGAGGCCAGTACGCCAGTATGGCGCCTGATTGAAGGGTTTCATGCCATGAACGACACGGTAAAGATTGAACGTCCCATTGCCTGCCGGCGCCACGAGGATCTCGGCGGCCGCATCAAACAGGACTCGGGGGGAAATACCGTCAGGGTAAGAACCCGCGTGCACGACTCAGAGGATGCTTTTGCCTCCTCGTGGCCCGAACTCGCCGAGAGTCTCACGGCAACAGATCGAACAGCCTGAAGGCGCAAATCCGCTACGCCGGTGCTCCCGCTTCGCGCAAGCGTTCAATCTCCGCGCGCGGCGGCGCGCCAAACAGGCGGCGATACTCGCGGCTGAATTGCGAGGGACTTTCGTAACCGACGCGATGGCCGGCAGTGGCGCAGTCGACGCCGTCCGCGAACATCAAGCGCCGCGCCTCGTGCAGCCGCAAATGCTTTTGGTATTGCAGGGGCGACATCGCGGTGACCGCCTTGAAGCGGTGATGCAGCGCCGACGAGCTCATGTGCACGGTGTCCGCCAGCTCCTCGATGCGCAGCGGCACGGCGTAATGCTGTTTGAGCCACTCGATGGCACGGATGATGCGATGGGTGCCGCCCTCGCCCTGGGCGAGGTCGAGCAAGCGGTGAGCGAGATCTCCACGCAGCATGCGGTAATAGATTTCACGCTGCACCACCGGTCCCAGCACCGCTGCATCCTCCGGCGTGTCGAGCAATTTCACCATTCTCAGCACGGCATCCAACAAGGCTTCATCCATCCGTGCGACAAACAAGCCACGATTGGCGGCGGCAGGCGACGATGCGCGCTCACCGAGCTGCAGCACCAGGCGCGCGATTTCCTCCAGATCGAGATTCAAACGTAGGCACAGGTAAGGCCGCTCGACACTGGCTTCGAGCACTTGTCCCATCGCCGGCAGGGTTACCGACACGACCAGATAATTCAAGGCGTCGTAGTAGAACACCTCGTCGTTCAGCAGCGCCCGTTTGCGGCCCTGCACGACGATGGCCAGGCAGGGCTGATAGACGGTCGCCATACACACCGTCGGTACGCTGTTGCGGACCAACGCGAGCCACGGAATTACCGATTGATGCACGCCGTCCATCGGCGTCAATCGGGCAACCCGCGCCGACAGCTCCTGATGCGGTTCCGCGCTGGATCTGAGTTCGAGCGTCTTCTGCAAGGTGCTGTCATACATGGCTATTTCCTATCCTCCAGGGGCTGCCTCATGGTAATCGGGCGCGGCCAGTCGCGATACCCTTGATTGTACCGCCTGCAGGATCAGGCAAGAACTGAACAGTAATGATGTAACGCCTCTATGGCGGCGGCGCTAGCATGGCGCCACTGTCATTGCGCCTGGAGCATCCACCATGAGCCTCACAATTCCCCACCGCAAGCTCGGCCAGTATGGCCTCGAGGTCTCCGCCATCGGTCTTGGCTGCATGGGCATGTCGGACTTTTACGGTCCATCGGATGAAGCCACGAATCTCAACGTGCTCAACGCCGCGCTCGATATCGGCATCAACTTCCTCGATACCGCCGACATGTACGGGGTCGGTGCCAACGAGCGCCTGCTCGGGAAGGTCTTGAAATCGCGGCGCAACCAAGTCGTGCTGGCCACCAAGTTCGGCATCATGCGCGGCCCCGACGGCGCGGTGTTCGGCATCAATGGAACTCCCGAGTATGTGCGTGCAGCCTGCGATGCCAGTCTCGAGCGTCTCGGGGTCGATCATATTGATCTTTACTACCAGCACCGCGTCGATCCGACGGTCGCCATCGAAGAAACGGTGGGCGCCATGGCGGAACTGGTGAAGGCCGGCAAGGTGCGTCACCTGGGGCTGTCCGAAGCCTCGGCGAACACCATTCGCCGCGCCGCCGAAGTGCATCCCATTGCCGCGCTGCAAACCGAGTACTCGCTGTGGACGCGCGATTTGGAGGCAGTCATTCTGCCCGTCTGCGAGGAACTCGGCATCGGCGTCGTCGCCTACAGTCCGCTCGGCCGCGGCTTTCTCACCGGCGCGTTCAAAACGGTCCAGGACTTCGACGCCGGCGATTATCGGCGCAGCAACCCGCGTTTCTCCAGTGAGAACTTCGCAAGCAATCTTGAGTTGGTTGAGATCGTGTCGGAAATTGCGCGCGAGGAGGGCTATACGCCGGCACAGGTTGCACTCGCCTGGCTTCTCGACTGCGCGCCGTACATCGTACCGATTCCGGGTACCCGCAGCATCAAGCGCCTGAAGGAAAACGCGCTCTCGGTCATGGTGCGGCTCGACGACGCACAGGCCGAAAGGCTGTACGGCATACTCCGTGAGCGGCCCGTGATCGGCGCGCGCTACGCCGCGGCGTCGATGGCGACCATCGACGCCTGACCGTGGGACTCAATTGTTCGGCGCGGCCTGGAGGCGGCTTCCCACCACTTCGACGTCGACCCGCCGGTCGGGCTGCAGACAGTCGATCAGTTTTGGAGTTCGCTTCTCACCCGGACATTCACCGGGCTTGGTCACTGGGTCGTCGCCGTCTGCTCCCCGCGCAACGACTTTGTCAGGCGCAAAGCCGGCGCTTTCTACCAAATAAGACTTCACCGATTCGGCGCGTCGCTCCGATAACTTCATGTTGTACGCATGCGATCCGATGCGGTCCGTGTGCCCGGTCACGCTGATGACCTCGAATTGGGCGCCTTTGAGCTCGGCCGCGAATGTATCAAGTGCGCGCTTGCCCGCGGGCCTCACGGTCTCCTTGCCGAAATCAAACAGCGAGTCCGCCGAGAAACTCACTCGCTTCCGGACTGGCGGAGGCGGCGGTGGTGGGGGCGGCGGCGGGGGCGGCGGTTCGGGCGCAACAGCAGCAACCGGCTCGGGAACCACCGCGCGTGCGACCGGGGGAGGTTCCGAGCGGCCGAATCGGAACACGAGTCCCGCCGAATAAAGATCGATGTCTCCCTTGTTGCCGACGGCGTCGTCGACTCGGTAGCGCTCCCCCTCGATGCGCATGCCGACGGACCGGGTGAAATCATACTCGGCCCCGAATCCGTATTTATAGTTGGCGGCCCATTTGTGGGGCGCACGGTCGATCACGGTGACCGATCCGGTTCCGGCGAAGGTATCTTTTGCATCGGCGTAGTTCAAACCGGCGCGCGCAAACAGGGAGAATTTGTCGCCGATGGGCACGCTGCCCACCAGATCGAAATTCGCGCCCCTGACCTTGATGTCGCCGCGCAGGCTGCCCGACGGCAGGGTATCCGCCCAAAAGCCGAATCTGCCCAGGTCGAAATACCCGCTTTCCAGGGCAAAGTAACGATTGAATTCATACCCGCCGAACGCTTTGAATCCAAAATGACGGTCGTCATTGCTGATCGAGGTCGTCGTGAATCCATCGCCCAACAAGCCGCCGACAATCCTTGCATCGTCGATCTTCGCTCTCGACTGGCCCACGTTGAAGCCGGTATACCATCCCGCGTCGTCCGCGAATGCAATGGGGCTTGAAACGACCGCAATTGCAACCAAGATCGCGATCATCCCAAGAGGGCGCGTAATTTTCATATGCTGCTCCACGAGAAATCCAACACCTTACGGGGAGGGCACATTGATGACCGTGTCCACCAATGTGACCGAAGCGCCCAGGGACAGCACCCTGCCATCCAGGGTCACCACCGTGGTATTTCCCACGGTTGAGAACGCCGCTCCCGCCTGCGAAATGATCGTGCCGACCATGGTTCCACCGCCCGCGGCGTTGATCGTCGCAGCACTGCCGACCTGCCAAAACACGTTTTTCGCCTGCGCGCCGTTGACTAGGATGATGCTCTGAGGGGCCGTCGCACCCGGCCCTCCCACGGTGAGCGTGGTTGCCATCTGGAACAGCCACACCGCATTGGCGTCACCGCCGGCATCGAGCGTCAGGTTTCCGCCCTGAATCATGAAGCTGCCTCCCGCGGCGGTGTAGTCTCCGGGCAGCAACACCAAATTGGCCAAGTTGCCGGCGCCGGGGTCGGGCCCTCCCGGTGCCGCCACCATGGCGTTGTAGGCGGTGCGCGCATCGGCGAGGGCTTGCATGGCGATGGCGGCGGTGGCTGCGGTTCCTTCGCTGGGGCAACCCACTGTCGGCGGCGGCGGCGCCGTGTAAATCAATCCGTTGACGGTGCCGACGTCGGCACCCAAAACCTCGGTGTAGGTGCAACCCACTCCGTTATCGTGAAATCCGGTCACCTTGGTGGAGACCGCGGTCGTGCCGATGTCGCCGTTGATGACGGTCAAAGTTCCCGAATTGGTGGTTCCGGCCGAGCCGCCGAAGGTTCCGAAGGGCGCGGCAGATCGCAGAGGGAACTGCGCCGCACAGGCCGATGCCGAGGCTGCGGCCGTGAAGCTCCAAACGAAGTTCGCCAGCATCGTATTGGCCGGTACGGCCAAGTCCGTCACCCCTGTGGCGCCGCCTTCAATAGTTGCCGTGTAGGTGACTCCTCCTGTGAGGGGGCTCTGCGGAGTGAATGTCGCAATGCGTCCGGTGGCTGCGTCCAAGGTGACCGATGCTGCAATCACCGGCGTCGAAGCGGGCGCGGGACCGGTCACTTTGAATGTCGTCGGCGTCAACGTGGTGGGATCCATCCGTAATCCGGACGGCACCGTGAAGGTCGCATTGATTCCTGCGGTCGGACATACGGCGGGGGCGTTGGCCGCGGGGTTGGTGGAGAGCACCGACACATTTCCCGTGGCGCTGGGAGCAGCCGCGGTGAAAGTCCATACATAGTCGCTGGCGGCGGGTAATGGGGCTTGATTGCCAGCGAGCGCATTGCCCCCGACATCCGTAATCGCCGTGGTGAGAGTGACCGTATACGTAGCGCCGACGGCGAGATTGGCCGCGGGCCTAAACACCGCGGTTCTCGCGCCGGCCGAATAGTTGACGCTCCCAGTGGGGGAAACGCAGGGCAGGGTGCAGGTCACGGTAAAAGTGGTCCCGCTGATCGTCGCAGGCGCCATGTCCTTGGTGAAGGTTGCGCTAATGGCGCTGTTGCTGGGCACGCCGGTCGTCGGCCCTGGAATCGTCGTCGCGGGGAAGGTCGTCGATACTCGGGGGCGGGTAAGGTCGGCGGGTGACGCCACCGTCGTGAATTTCCACACGTAGGGAGCCAGCATCGCAACGCCGCCGGCGAGACTCGTGGCTCCGCTGATCGTGACCGTATAAACCGTGGAAGTCGTCAGGGCGGTGCCGGCCGTGAGAGTGAACGTGGCGATGGTATTCGTCGCATCCAGAGTCACGATTCCCGTTGCATTGACGCAGGGCGAAGCACACGTCACCGTCATGCTCGCCGTACCGGAGATCGGCGCGATTGGCTCATTCAGCGTAGCGGTAATTTGAGGACTGGTGGTCGAAACACCGGTTGCGCCGGCCAGCGGCGTCACAGCGGTCACCGCGGGCACAAGAACCGCAATTCCCTGGACGCCGAGGATGGGATCTTTGTTGCAACCTGCGGCCAATGCAAGCGTCACCGCCAGTAGCCACATTCGGTATTGGGGACGCCTCTCGATGAAGTTCATGTGCATCCCCCATCCTGTGATTTAAGAAGAAAATGGCGGTGCTGGAGAGACCCCTGTACCGATCTATGTTTGGCGGCAGCGCCCCGCTGGAGATGGAGCTTGACGTGATGAACAACACATGTCTGTGCGCAAACCAACATAGCGTCGTGGTCAATGCACATAGCTATACAGCTGTTCAATATGCGCAGCGCCGCGACGCCGCGACGCCGCGGCGGGAGACCGCACCCCCCCGGCGAAATCCCGAGAACCACGTCACGTTCCGGCGCGCCCGCAGAACGCCCCAGCGTGATATTGACTTACGATCGGGCTGGGAGGATCAAGATATGAAGATACTTGCAGCAGTCGCGCTGGCTGCCATCACGCTTGCCGGACCGGCACTATCGGTTGCGGACGATCAAGCGGCGAATTCTGCGCCCAAGCCGAGTTCTTTTGTCCCGCACTCTCATTCAAGTCATCATGTCTATGGTGCGCCCATTGGGGCGCCCATCGTGGGCCACGCAAAGACTACGCATCACAAGCGCGCAACGAAGGGCCCTGGAGCGTCGACCAGGCGAGATTGAGTTGCCTCATCGGGCGAAGGCTCTATAGAGATGCAGCTTGCGCAACCGCCAAATGAGCATCGATAACCCCAGCCACAGTCCCAGGGCCGCAGCAAGGGTTGACGCGGCATCATGCTCAGGTAAAAACTTCCAAACCAAAAGCGCAAATCCGGCTAGGCCGATTGCGCCCATTGCCGCGCCACGGGCATCCAGTGCGGCGGCCAGTCGTCCGCGAATAGTGCCGGGGATACCGGCACGTCGTTTTTTATCGCGTTCGTGCTTCTCGAGCAGGGTGGCGCTGGCGGGGAAAATTGCCGGAAAGGCCAAGAACAGTCCTCCGACCACCGGGCCATAGCGCTGAGCAATGAGCCCGGTCACTACCGTCACGACGCCACCGAGGACGAACCGCGTCAGATATTCATGCCATTGTATTTGGCGCAATGAAGAGAGATTGATTTTTATATTCATGGGCTGCGCCTCAGCACCAGCGCCCAAAGCCCAAACGCACAAAACCCCCACACGGCAAACATTGCGATAGTGGTGGGAGCGGCCTTCCAATGTCTTCTGGCCATGAGGTAGAGACAGCTAAGTGCGTACAACAGCAACGCGATCGCGCCGGCGGTCATCGATCTCGCTTCAACAGCCGCATAGGTTTTGCCATCGGCCACAACGGTCAGCGCGAGCGTGGCGAGTGCAACCGACGGGGCTGCACCGAATAATCCGGCGAACCCCTTGGGTCGAAGCACGTCCCCGATGACGGCAAAGAGGGAAATGATGAGCCCGCCGGCGATGAATCTATATGCCAATTGCATGGCTACTTATATCGCAAACAACCTCGATCGGAGCGCCGTCCGCGCCACCTCGCTCTGTAGGCGCACGCTGATAGTCATGGCGCCTGCCGTATGACATGATTTTTACATGCCTACGCGCTCCAAACGTGCTCCCCCTGGTCTTGCCGATCCTACACATCTGTCGCCGGTCGACGCACATGACGATGAACTTACCGTCGTCATCATCGAGACGCCCAAGGGCAGCCGCAATAAGTACGCGTATGACCCCAAAGAGCACATTTTTGGACTCAAAACAGTTCTTCCGGCGGGCATGGCGTTCCCTTACGACTTCGGATTCGTACCTTCCACCAAGGGCGGCGACGGCGATCCCTTGGACGTATTGGTCCTCATGGATGAGGCGGCATTTCCCGGCTGCAAGTTGACCTGCAGGATCATTGGCGTGATCGAGGGGGAACAGGGCAATAAAAGGAAAACCGAGCGCAATGACCGCGTGGTCGCAGTAGAGAATGCCAATCACAGCTATGCGCACGTGAAACGAATCGATGACTTGGGCAAGCGATTCGAGCGCGAGATCGAGGAGTTCTTCGTAAACTATCACCGGCTGAGCAACGAGGAATACCGCATTCTGGCGCTGAAGGGTCCGGCCGCTGCACGCCGGTGCATCAAGCAAGCGCGCAAGCGCGTCCGCTAACATCCCCCAAAGTAAAGCCAACGCCGACGGGGAGTCGTCGTCGGCCCCCAACGTCCCCGCCTGTTGTGACCCAGCAGGACATGGATTTTTCGACGGTCCTGTCGAATTGGGCATGGGCCGTTCGTCTATCAGGATACAGCCCCGAATGATCGGGTTCGCCAGCAACACCGCACAGGAGACGACCATGCCGCAACCCATTCCCTATCTAGCCTTCGACGGCAACTGCGCCGATGCGATGCGCTTTTACGCGAAAGTTCTGGAAGGCAAGCTCGACATGCTCACCTTCGGCCAGTCGCCGATGTCGGAGCAGACGCCCAAGGATTCGCTGAACCGAATCATGCATGCACACCTGGCGTTGCAGGGAAATGGCTCTTTGTTTGCCGGCGATTGCCCGCCCGGCATGCCTTATCAAGGCATCCACGGCGTGTCGATCGCGCTCAATTACGATGCTGTCGCGCTTGCCGAGCGCGTGTTCAAGGCGCTGGCCGCCGACGGCGGCAAAGTGAGCATGCCCTTCGGGCCGACGTTTTGGGCCAAGGGTTTCGGCATGGTCACCGATAAGTTCGGCTGCCCGTGGCTCGTCAACGGCGAGATGATTGACGTAAAGATGAACTCGCCGGGCGTTTGAGGGCGCCGGGACCTCAATTCATCGCGCTGTACCGGCATTTTTTGCCGTCCGCTGTGTCTGTTATCCCCTGCCCGCGTTGGCAGAATGGAGCGTGCCATTTTCGTTATCGCTGTCCGGACTGAAGGGTATCTCTCATGCGAATTGCCAAACCGCTTCTTTTAGTGACGACGCCTCTGGGACTGCTGTACGGCTTTTATGAATGCTACAAACAGGCCGGTGGTCTGCTGTTGTTGATGGTTGCGATGGTTGGCGTCATGGTTGCCGCGCTCGGGACGGTGATAGCGACCATTCGGCGCGAGGAACGTGAATCCAAAGCGGAGCGCACATGAAACCGCTGATAGTCCTGGCATTGCTCGCAATCATCGTCAGTTTGGGGAAAGCACTCTTTTCAATGTCATCCGGCCCCGAGCATTCGGCTCGCGTGGTAGAGGCGCTAAGCTGGCGTATTGGATTGTCCGTTGCTTTGTTCGTGTCCTTGTTCGTCAGCTACCACTTCGGCTGGATCGTGCCGCACAGCGTGCGTTGATGCGGGCACTGGCGGCGAATGGGGTCTGCCCGTATTGTAACGGTCGTGAAGCTCTATCGCGCCGTAACGCAGGAACTCAGCGACATGATACGCGGCGGATCGTTGGCCGCAGGCGATCAGTTACCGTCGGTCCGCTCATTGTGCCGATCCCGCAAGGTCAGTCCTGCAACCGTATTGAAAGCCTATGAAGCGCTGGAGACCGACGGTCTCATCGAATCCCATCCACGTTCCGGCTACTACGTTCGTGAACGGCCAACACAGCCGATGTGGCCCCGAACCTCGCGGCCCAAAGCAAGTTCCACCCGCCTCGCGGTCAGTGATTTGGTATTTCAAACACTCGAGGCGTCGCGTAATCGGGAGGTCGTGCCGCTCGGTTCCGCCTTTCCCGGTCCAAGCCAATTTCCTTGGCCAAAGTTAGCGCGGTACTTGGGAAGCAGCGCCCGGCATCTGGATCCTTGGAGCACCGTCGAAAGCCTGCCTCCCGGAAGCGTCGACCTTCGGCAGCAGATCGCGAAGCGATATTTACGATTGGGGATGTCTGTCGGCATCGAACAGATTGTGGTGACCGCCGGGGCGCTCGAAGCGCTGAATCTCGCACTCCAATGCGTGACTCGTCCCGGTGACACCATTGCGATCGAATCGCCGACTTTCTACGGCTGCCTGCAGGCCGCACAACGCCTGGGCCTAAAGGTGATCGAAATTCCAATGCACCCGACCGAAGGTCTCGATGTCGAGGCTCTCCAAGCGGCGATCCTCAAGTTTCCAATCCGCGCATGTTGGTTCATGACGACTCTGCAGCATCCAACGGGTGCCACCCTTTCGCCAACACGCAAGCGCGAGTTGGTGCGTCTGCTGGCTAATCACGACATTCCGCTGATCGAGGACGACGCGTATTCGGAACTGCAGTTTGCGTCGAAGCCTGAGCCGCCGGCGAAGGCGTTCGACAAGGCCGGCCGCGTTCTTCATTGTGGCTCGTTCAGCAAGTGCCTCGCGCCCGGATACCGCCTGGGCTGGGTGGCAGCCGGCCGCTACAGTGCCGATGTGTCGCGTAGAAAAATAGAGGCATCGATAGCCACGAGCTTACCCGTCCAACAGGGAATCGCCCAGATGCTGCGCCATGGCGGCTACGATGCGCATCTGATAAGGCTGCGCCGCGACTTGGCCGCTTCGCAGCACGCCGCGTTAGCCTCCCTGCGACGGCATTTTCCCGCCGGCTATCGGGTTGCCGCGCCGCGCGGCGGTTACTTTCTCTGGGTCGAATGCACGTCCACAGTGGATTCTCTCGATGTGCATCGACGCGCACTCGACTTTGGCATTACGGTCGCGCCGGGTCCGATATTTTCCGCTCGACATCAATTCAGGAATTATCTGAGGTTGAATACGGGGCATCCTTGGAACAACGCGATGGACCAAGCGATCCAAAAACTCGGGCACATGCTGCGACGTTACTGAACACGGCGCCGCTTGCCGCCGGGCTCTAGCGCGGCGCCAGCCCGAACACACGCTTGGCGTTCGCATAGTAGATTTTGTCGATCACCGACTTGGGCAGCGCCAGCCCTTTGACGTCAGCCTTGATGGCGTCGATTGACTGCACCTCCGCGGTCGCAAGGTAGACCCAGTCCGAGCGCCAAAAGGTATCCGCCTCGGCGGTAAACTGAGCGGGATCCATCGGCGGGTTTTGCGCTCGCTCGCGCGGATCCGGCGGATTCTCGGTGAGATCGGATCCGTACAGAAGGCGGTCCTGGTACTTGATGAAGAATCGCCGCACCTTGCCGGGATCCGCATGCGATTGATATTGAACCTGAGTCATGCGCGCCGCCAGATCCACCGTCGCATTCGGATAAGTGTCGAGAAAGCCGGCCAGCTCGTCGACGCTCCACTCCAGACTCGCGAGGTGCGCGCCGATGAAGCTGAGCTTCGGATGTCTTGCAACGAAGCGGTCGCGCGCAGCGATGAGGCTTGCGTAGCTCGGCTGCTCGGGATGCAGGTACATGTGGTATTCAGGATGATCTCTAAAATAGCTGCGGTCGTTCTCCGTGGTCATGGCCTCGAGCGGCAGCCAGCAGTTCTTGGGCTCGGCCTGGTGCGCGATCAGCGGGAGGCCCGTCGCCTCGAGGTGCCTCACGACACCGTCGAAGCGACGATCGTCGAGCATGATGAGCCGCCCCCGTGCGTCCCGTTCAACCATGCCGATGTTCTTCCATACCTTTACGCCGACCGCGCCTTGGGCGACCTCGGCGTCGATGTTCCGGATGGTGTCCGCCGTCCAACCCGCTCCCCCAAAACCTTTCATCGAAAAGGTGGTGGCGAAGTGAAAGCGCCGGGGATCGGCGGCCCGCAGCGCGTGGGCCACCCGCGCCTGCCGGTCCATAGCTGGAAAGTCGGGGTAGTCGACGTTGATCGACAGCAGTTCGAAGCCATCCTTCGCGGCAATGTCCAGGAAGCGGTGATCATCGGTGTTCGCGTGTACATGCGCGTCGAATTTGCGAACCTGCGCGAAGTCCGCGGCCGTATACGAGTACTCCGCGCCGGCTGGCTCTACAGCAGCCCTCTCTACGGCGGCTCCGCCCGGGACCGCCCACGACACGCCCACGAGGACCGCGAGCACGATACGTAAGATCATGCGTCGCGCACCCGCTCGCCGCCGTCAAACGAACTCGCGAGGCCGGCGACGAGCTCGGCCGTCAGCGCAGCCCCGGCGAGTTTCGCGGCGTACAGGACAGCGCCCGCCGAGGGCGGTAGCCGCGGCGCCGCGAATTCGTAGCGCCGACCGTCTAACTTAAGCGCCGCTTCGAGCAGCGGCATCAACAAGCCGTCCAAACGAAACATACCGCCCGAATAGGACACCGGCAGCGGCGTCTGCGGCGCCACGTCGAGCTGATCGCGCACGGCGTGCACGATCGCCGCGAGTTCGTGCGCCGCCAATTCGAACAGCCGATGCGCCGCGTGATCGCCCGCGCGCGCCGCCTGCGCCGCGAGCGGCGCAAGCGCGGCGACTTCGCTGCGCGCGAGGGGCGGCGGCCCATAAATGGCGGCGCACAGATCGAGATCCGCGCGCAATCCAAATCGCTCGCGGATCAGATCGTAGAGAGCGGCCTTGGGCGCTCGCCCATCGCTCATCCGGGAGAACAGCCTCAATGCCTCGCGGGCGATCCAGTAGGCGGAGCCTTCGTCACTGAACAGTTCTCCCCAGCCGCCGGCGCGCGCGCGACGACCCTCGAACTCTCCATAGGCGATGGAGCCCGTGCCGGCGACGACGTTGATGCCGTCGCGGCCCGCGAGGGCGCCGGCCCAACCGCACACCATGTCGTTGCCGCAGCGATGGCGCTCGAGCGGCAGCACCTGCGCGGCAATACCGTCGAGGCGCGGCAGCAGTGCGCTGTCCTCGCCATGGGCAGGTAGACCGATGAAGGCAAAGGTTACCTGTGCGGCGGGCACCTCGGCCTGTTGCAAGGTCGCCTGGATGCCAGTGACCAGCATGCGCTGCAGCGCATCGATGCCTGTTTCAGGATAATAGGCGGATCCGGCCTGGTGCGATGCCAGCAGCCGCCCCGACTCGTCGATCAACAGGAAGTCCGTCTTGGTACCGCCGCCGTCGATACCGAGAAAAGTCCTCACCGGGAAGGGTTCCAGGGATAGATCGACACGCCCTGCACCACGCGATTGACGACGCCCCGGGCATTGGGCGTGTCCGGCCGCAGACCCAGGTTGAACGATTGCAGGAACGCGAACGTCTGCGCAAACATCGCATACGGAAAGCACAGGCCGAGGTCCGATGCGCCCGCCGCGCCCGGCACCGCAATGACTTCCGCCGGCACAACGCCCGCCTGCGCGGTGTCCGCCATCACGGTGTTCCCATCCGCCGCATAGAGCGCGACTACGCGCGCCGCGACGCCGTCGGCGCGCAGTTCGCGCAGCAGGTCCATCTCATAGCGGCGCGTGTACGGATCATTGCAGAGAAACATCACCACCAAGGTCTTGCCGTTGACGATGGTCTTCGGTCCATGGCGAAAGCCCATGGGTGTTTCGGCCACTGCGACGATGTTGCCGTCGCTGAGTTCGAGCATCTTGAGCGCGGCCTCGCGCGCCAGACCTGCGAGCTCCCGGCTGCCCAGGTACACCACCCGTTCGAAGCCCGAACGCGCGAGGTGCGCGGCCAAGGGCAACCCCGCCTCGAGCACGTGGGCCGCCCAGCTCGCGAGCGCAGCCGTTCGATCCTGGGGCAACAGGTCAAACGCCAGTGCAGCGGCGAGCATCATGCCCGTGAAGCTCGACGTCATCGCAAAACCGCGGTCGTCGGTTTCTTGCGGCAGCAGCACGACATGCGTATTGCGCGGTTGCCGCTGCCCTTGCCGGTACAGATCTCCCTCGCGATTGCAGGTGACGATCAGATGATGACAATCCGTCATGCCCTGCTCGGCCAGGCTGAGCGCCGCCACGCTTTCCGGGCTGTTGCCCGAGCGTGCGAACGAGACCAGCAGCGTCGGCACGGCCGGCTCCAAGCAGCTGTCAGGCGATCCGACCAGGTCGGTGGTTGCCACGGCGTCCACACGCAAACGCGTCCGGCGTTTCAGCGCCGGCGCCAGGCATGCGCCGACAAAGGATGAGCTGCCGGCGCCCGTCAAGACGATCCGCAGGTCGCGCCGCTCGAGCAGCGGATCGAGAAAGGCGCGCAGCGCGCCGGCCTCGCTCATCATCCGGCGTTCGATGTTCGCCCAGACGGCGGGCTGCTGCGTGATCTCGCGCGCGGTCCAAATCCCACCGGCCGTTTCGAGTTCGGCCTGCGGGTGCCCCAGATAATTCATTCGCGTCCCCGATCGATGGCGCGCGCCGGCGGGCCGGCACGCACGCTCGTAGTGGCGCAGCACCTGCTCGACAGCGTCTACAACGAGCGCGCGCGGATCGTTGTTCAGCCGCCCCTCGCGGATCGCGGCGTACTGCGCCGGCAGGTACTGGCTGATCAACGTCATGGGAATGCCCCTGGCGCGCGAGGCCCTCGCAACAGTTGCGCGCACGCCCGCTCGACCACCGGCGCCGTCCAGTAATAACGGATCCGGTCGCTCAAGCTGTACTGAAGGTCGAAGTCCTGCCGCTCGGGGTTCACGTAATAAGCGCTCCAGTATCGGGGATCCCGCTTCATCTCCTCGAGCATCGTATCCTTGAGAGATCCATCCGGCATCAGACTCCAGCTCCATTGCAATGTCCGACAGGGCCCAAAACGCTTCGCGCAGTGCGAAGGTCGGCTCCGGGTCCCACCTTGAGGATCGCGAAGTGATCCTGCACCAAGGCCTCGAGGGCAGCGGGCGTTTGATAATCAGTGGAATGCGCCTCGAACACCATGCCGGCAAGCGGCTCGATGCTGCGGCTCAATGTCACCGCCTTGGAGCGGACATAGTCGATCACCTGATATGGTCGAACTCGACGCCGGGCTGCACCACGAGGCCCATCACACGGCCCCACGCCGCCTCGACTCCATGGCGCGCGAAAGCTCTTCGATGCGCCTCGATGGTCGCGTGTGCTGCTTCCGGCGTCGTGACGCGCAAGTTCCTCGAGAGCCTCGTGCGCACCGCCCGGCACCGGCACTTCGGAGCCGATGATGTACCCAGGCGGCTCGCCGCCGGCACTGCGCCACGCGGCCTCGGTGATCTCGCACAGGGCGGCGTTGCGATCCGCGATCAACTCATCGCCGAGCGCAACGCGCATCGTCTGCGCAGGACATGGAGCAATCCAAATGGATCTTGCGGAAGCCCGCGGCCACGTACTCTGCCACCATCACCCCGGCCTTCTGCAGAGCCGTCGACGAGGGCAGGCGCTGCCAGCAATTCGGACCGAGATGATCGCCGCCCAACACTACGCGGTCGTGCGGCAGGCCGACGTTGCTTGCGAGTGCCTGCACCCGCTCGCGAAACATCGGCGGGCCGCATGCCGGTGTAGCCGCCCTCCTGATTCACCTGGTTCGAGGTGGCTTCGATCAGCGCCACGCCCCCCGTGCGCTGCGCCAGGCGCAGCGCGGCCTCCAGGACCAACGGGTGCGCGGAGCAAACGGAGTAAATCCCACTCGGGCACGCCGGACTTGTGCCGGCGGACAAGATCCAACAGCGCATTCATGCCGGTTGCTCGACGAGCTTCTCTTCGGGTTCGATGGCGAGCAGCGCCGCGGCGAGGAACGGCCAGCGCGATGGCGACGCCGGTGACGGTGTTCGGCATGGCGCCGAGCACGATCATCGAGACGACCGCGGTGATCATCGGCGCGCCCGCATTGGCGAGCGGCGCCACCACCAGCGCGCGGCCGTAGCGGAAGGCATACACCAGCGTCAGCGCACCCACCGCGTTCAGAATTTGCGTGATCGCGGCGAGCCCGGGCCCCTGCCATCCGTACTCGATGCGGCGCCGCGAAGTCGGTCATCCAAAGCGCCACCGGAATCAGCACCAGGCCCGTGAGCGTCATGTAGAGAAAAATGTTCTCCGCATCCATGCTGCCGTTGGCGAGCTTCATGAAATAGGCCTGC
Organism: uncultured Gammaproteobacteria bacterium; assembly: GCA_963818075.1. Lineage (GTDB taxonomy): Bacteria > Pseudomonadota > Gammaproteobacteria > Steroidobacterales > Steroidobacteraceae > Bog-1198. The sequence continues at coordinate 664,482 of CAWFQX010000006.1, forward strand.
ACGCCCCAGGCGAGCAGGATGATCAATGCATAGACAAACCACGTGACGTCGTGCACGCCGGCGCCGGCCGCCTCCTCGGCCGGCGAGTAGTTGAACAGCGGCAACGCGATCAGTGCCAGCACCACGCCGATCGCGCCCACCTTCGTCACACGTTCCTTGAGGAACAGCATCGACATCGCGATGGTGATCACCGGCGACAACGCAATGATGGGGAAGATCAGGTACGTGGGTCCGGTGTGCACGGCATGGAACAGCAGCATCTGCCCGCCCGCCCCCGTCAATCCGATCAGCGATCCCAACAGAATGGACTTGGGGTCGCGCAGCACACGCCAGCCGGCGCGATGCATGGCGAAGAGCGCCGGCGGGATCATGGTCAGCGCCCACACCACGTAAACCAGCGTCTCGGGAAATCCGTGCCGCGTCGGGAATTCGGCGAACGCGCCCCACACCCCCCAGAACCCGGTGGTGATGAGCGCGTATCTGAGCCAGGGTTTCTTCACGTCAGAAGCGATACGAAGCGCCGAACACGTAACTCCGGCCATACGCGCTGTAGCCTTGGCCCGTGCCGCTGGCGCTCTCGCCGACGAGTTGACCCGGACCCCAGGGCAACAAGGGATTGCCGTTGAGATAGGTGCGCGCGATGGCATTGGTGAGGTTCTTGCCTTCGACGTACACCTCGAAGCCCTTGTAAATCCGATAATGTGCGCTCGCCGTCACCCACGAGAAGGATTCGGCGATGGCCGGCCACCCTGGGACTTCGGTGCACGCCGAACAATAGGTGGTGTAGCTCGAGGTGTAGTCCCAGTTCACGTCCGCGTTGAAAGGGCCCTTGTCATAGATGAGGCTGACCGAGAACGTGGTGGGCGGCGCTTCGTTGACCGCGCCGGTCGGGTTGCCGAACTGATCGTAGCCTTTGCTCCAGGTATGGGTGTACTGCATGTGCGTGCCCAAGCCGTTCTCCAGGAAGTGCTGCCAGCTCAGCTCGACACCGGTGTAGGTCGACTTGGCGCCGTTGGCCGGAGCGGTGATGGTCCAGAGAAACGGCTTCGACGGGTTGTTCGCTGAGCCCGGCGGCCCGTTATCGTATTCCAGGGTGCCGAGATTGACGCTGGTTTGCGTGGCGGTATAGATGTCGTTCGTGACTTTCTTGCCGAATAGCGCTGCGTTGAGCGCCGCGTGCGGCTGGTAATACCATTCGAGCGACAGATCGACGGACCAGGCCTTGATGGGCTTGAGTCCCGCAGTGCCGGTGTAGTCGAGCTCCGGCGTGCCGTTGATTGCTTGGTTGGTGGAGTTTGGCGCCAGTTGATTCAAGTTGGGACGCGAGATGGTCTCGCCGGCCGCCGCGCGAAACTGCAGCTGCGCCGGGACGACCCAGTAGCTCAAGTTGGCGGACGGCAGCGCTTCCGTATAGGTAGCCTGCTGCAGGAACTGCGACGCGGTGCTGTAATCGACGTTGAAGCTCTGCACCGAATTGTTCGAATTAAGGGTCCATATGTCCGTCGGCACGGATTCGGCGGTGGCGGCCAGGGTCGTGGTGCGCACCACGCGTACGCCGACATTCCCCGACCAGTTGTTGCCGGCGAAGGTGGCTTCCGTATAGAAGGAATAAGTCTTCTCGGCGACTTGATAGGAGTTGAACGGGTTCGGCTGCGGCAGCGTACTCGCAAAGTTGAACGGCGTGGAGCACGGCTTCGTAGCGCAGTAGGCAGGGTTGGGCAGGCCGTTCAAGCTCGCCATGAATGCCAGCAGCTGGGCGGTGTTCAACCGCGGCAGCACCATCGGGTACGAGCCGCCGGCGCCCTGCATGAAATTGGGGGGACTGGTGAAGGATATGACATCGAAGCCCTGCGAGCCGAAGGAATAAGGGCTGCACTGCACCGGGCAAGGACCGGTTTGGTACAGCGTGCCGTACTGACCCGAGCCGTTGGTCCAGTCGTTGCTGCTGTCGACGCGATTCTTCTCGCGGTGGTTGTAGCCGACACCGAAGAGCAGCTTGTCGAAGACTCCCAGACTCGCCTTGTAGTCTCCGTCGAGCGTGAAGCCCGTGACTTGGTCATGCACGGAGTAGCCATTCAATCCATCGTAGTGCGTCGACCAGTATTTGTTGTTGTTGAGGAAGCCTGAGTTCATCAGCGCCGTGTATGAGCAGTAGCCGGCTTTGGTGGCGCTCGCGGTGCCGCTCGGGCAAGCCACGAGCCCGAGCTGGCTGGGCGGAACCATCACGTTGAGACTCGGCAGACTGTGCGGCAGGTCAGTGACCGTGATGAAGTCCTGGGCATATAACTGATTCGAGACCAAGCCCGCGGTCACGAAGGTGTCGGTGCCGCCCTCGGGACGATTCGCGGTCGAGCGATAGGCATCGAAGCCGAGCGAGAACTTGTCGGTGGGCGTCCAGGTGCCCTTCAAGCCATACATCGTCGTGACGACATTGCGGTTGATGGTGTTGTTGACGATCTCCGGCGTGAAGTTGCTCGACGTCACTCCGGTGACCACCCCGTTTTTGATGGTCGCGCTCGAGTCGGACCAGGTGCCGTTGCCGTTCTGATCGGTGCCGTATGGGAAATAGTACGATTGGTTGTAGCCGATCTGCGGATCTTGCAGTTTAGTCCAGAGGCCGTCGGCGACCAGCTTCAAGGCGTCGTTGGGGCGCCATTCGAGACTTCCCGACAAGGCCTCGCGCTTCTTCTCATCGAAAATGGAACCGAAGGTGATGCAGCACGGCGCGGCCGCGATCGGCGTGCCCGCGGGCGGCGTCATGTTGGAATCCTCGAAGGGGAAGGCGTTCGCATCGTAGATGTCCTGGCTGTACGCATTCAGCGCATCGGTACGGGTGTGAGTGTCGGACAGCACGCCCGCAATCAGGAATCCCAGAGTATTGTCGAGCAGCGTGTCCGAGGCGAACGTCGAGACCTTGTAGCCATGCAGAGAGCTCATTTGATTGTAATTGCCCTCGGCATGCGCGCCGCCATGAAAGCCCATGTTATCGAACGGACTCGCGGTGCGCAGGTTGACCGTACCGCCGATGCTGCCTTCGAGGGCGGAGGCTTCCGACGATTTAAGCACGTCGGCGCCTGAGATCACCTCCGACGGCAGCACGTCGAAGGCCAGATCGCGCGCATCATCGTCGGTGGCGAGAATCCGGTTGTTGAGCGTGACGATGTTGTACTGCGGACCGAAGCCGCGCACGGAAACCTTTTGCCCCTCGCCCCCCGTGGTGCGGCTGATGGTGATGCCCGGCAGATGCTCCAGCGAGTCGGCGACGTCGGCGTCCGGAAACCGGCCCAACTCCTCGGCATTGATCGAATCGAGCACCACGGTGGCATTCTTCTTGATGTCGAGAGACTTCTCGAGACTCGCCCGCAGTCCGGTGACGACGATCTCCTCCAGCGCCGGCCCCTGGTCGTCCGCGGCGATTGCGCCGGTCCCCGCCGCGAATGGCAGCCAAATCGCAATCAAAGTAGGCTTCAGGCTCGGCACGCTTCGTCTCCCTGTACCATTGACGAGATGGTTTTTTGATACGTCGATGGGGCTGCAGAACGAAAGAAAATGAAACATTTATCCCGGCATTAACTTTCGTATTCTTGCGTTTAATGTTATTGTTATTTTCGAACAAGTCAATAGTCGATGCGCAACCGTCCATGAAAAAGGGCCCATGACTCGCGGCAAGACTTCGCGTCGACAGTTTGTTCGGCTGGCCGGCGGGCTCGCTCTCGCCCACGGGCTCTTGCCGGCGCAAGCGGGGACCGACGCGCCTCAGCCCGAGGCTCGCGGGGTAGCCACCCTCGAGGATTTGGTTCTGCGCATCGAGTGGGATGCGAAGCTCCACGCGCGAGTCTCGCGTACGGCAGGACCACAACGGATTGCGATGACCTCGTGGGGTCCGAGCGAGTATTTGCTGGGCGCGGACGGCCGGCGTGGCGACGCCCGGCATATCGCCGACTTCTCGATCCATCACCAGGCGCGGAGCAGCATCGCCGATGCCAACGGTCCGGGCACGCGGATCACATTGTCTGGAACCTCCGACTGCGGCGTCGAGAAGACCGTGCAGGCGACGCTGTATGAGCGCCATCCCGGCATCGCGCTGGTGCGCGTCTCGTATCGCAACACCGGCGCCGGGATCTTGAGCTTTCGCAGCTGGTCCAATGGCGATTTCCGGGTGCTCGCCTCCGGCGCGCGCGCTCCCGAATTCTGGTGCTATTCCGGCGCGACGTATGAGGATCGCCGCGACTGGGTGCAACCGGTCGAACCCGGATTCGCGCAAGACAACTTTCTCGGCATGGAGGCCAGCGATTACGGCGGCGGTACGCCCATCGTTGATGTCTGGCGACGCGACGGCGGGCTCGCGGTGGGTCACGCGGAAACCACGCCGAAGCGCGTTTCACTTCCCGTGCAAGGGCAACGCGGCTCCGTCCGCGTGGCCGTCTGCGGCCGCGAGAAGCGTGACCTCAAGCCCGGTGAAATGTTCGAAACGCCGGAGACCTTCGTGGCAGTCCACAACGGCGACTATTTCGCCGCGCTCTGCGCCTACCGACGCCTCATGTCCGAACGCGGCCTGACGCCGGCGGTCCCCCCGGCAGCATCCTACGAGCCCATCTGGTGTGCCTGGGGCTACGAACGGGCCTGCACCACGGCGTTGATTGAGGGCACGCTGCCAAAGGTGAAGGAGTTGGGTTTGCAGTGGGCCGTCATCGACGACGGCTGGCAGGCGATGATCGGCGATTGGAGTCCCAATCGAGCCAAATATGCGAACGGCGAGGCTGACATGCGCGCTCTGGTCTCGGACATTCGCACCGCCGGCCTGAAGCCGCGGCTCTGGTATTCGCCGCTGTCGGTCGCGCCGGGATCCGACTTCCTGCACGATCATGCCGACATGCTGCTGCTCGACAAGAACGGTGCAGTCCAGAACATTTCCTGGTGGAACAGCTTCTACCTCTGCCCCGCGTACCAGGCGACGGTGCAGCACACGCAAGCGTTGATCAAAAAGTTCATCGGCGACTGGGGATTTGTCGGGCTCAAGATCGACGGCCAGCATTTGAACAATGTCGCGCCCTGCTTCAACCCTGCACATCACCACGGCCGTCCCGAGGAATCGGTGGAGGGCTTGCAGACGTTCCTGCGCGCGATTTACCAGAGCGCGACGGCGATCGATCCGGACGCGGTGGTAGAGTTGTGCCCGTGCGGCACCGCCTACTCGGCATTCAATTTCCCGTACATGAATCAAGCTCCCGCCTCCGATCCCGAGTCCTCCTGGCAGGTACGCCACAAGGGCAAGACGCTGAAAGCCCTGATGGGCCCGAGCGCCGCCTATGCGGGCGATCACGTCGAGCTCAGCGACCGGCACGATGACTTCGCCTCGACTGTGGGCGTCGGCGCAGTCGTGTCGACGAAGTTCACCTGGCCGATCGATCCGAAGCCGAAGGATTCGTTTCTGCTCACGCCGGAGAAGGAACGCGAATGGCACCGCTGGATAGCTCTCTACAAGGAAAAGATGCTGCCGCTCGGGACCTACCGCGGCGAACTTTACGACATCGGTTTCGACCGCCCGGAGACGCATGCGATCGAAAAGGACGGCCGGCTGTACTACGCGCTCTTCGCCGAGCGCTGGAAGGGTCCGGTGGTGCTTCGCGGCTTGGCGAACGGGTCATACCGGATCCGCGACTATGTCAATGATCGCGACCTCGGAACCGTATCCGGCGCGCCGGCCCGGCTGCCGGTGGAGTTCGAACGCTTCCTCCTGCTAGAGGCCATTCCGGCATGAGTTCCACTGCGTCGCACGCGGCAGCCGGCGGCGACGCTGAGCCCGGGCTCCTGGTCGCGGAACGGCGCCACCGCATCGTGGAACTGCTGCGCGAGCACGGCAGGGTCACGGTGGAGGCGCTGGCGGCGCGGTTCGTCACCTCGGCCGTCACCATCCGCACCGATCTCGCCGCGCTCGAAGCCGAGCGGGCGCTCGAGCGCACGCACGGCGGCGCGCTGCTGCGGCAGGATGACGACGATCAGCCGCTCAACGTCAAACGCACGCTGCATCATGCGGAGAAGGTCCGCATTGCCAAGGTCGCGGTGGCGCTGATCAAGGATGGCGAGACGGTGATCCTCGATTCCGGTACGACCACAGCCGAGATCGCGAAACAGATTCGCAAGCTCGAGGTCCGTTCGATCAACGTGATCACCAATGCCCTGAACGTCGCCGTGCTTCTCGCCGACGTGCCGTCAGTGCGCCTCATCATGCCGGGCGGCATCCTGCGACCCGAATCGAACTCCCTTTCCGGCCACATGGCCGAAGCCGCGCTCGCCGATCTTCAGGCCGACCGCCTGTTTCTCGGCGCCGACGGGCTCGATCCTGAGCGCGGTGTGATGACGCCCCACCTGCCCGAAGCGCTGCTCAACGCCAAAATGATCGCGATCTCCCGCCAGGTCATCGCGGTCGCCGATTCGTCCAAGCTGATGCGTCGAAACATCTCGCTCATCGCCCGCGTCGAGCAGCTGCACATGCTGATCACGGACTCGGGCGCCAACTCCGACGTGGTTGCCGAACTCAGACGCCGCGGCGTCGAGGTGCGGCTGGCGTAAGGGCTGAGGGCCGCCCGTTCGGGCGACCCTCCTCGTCCGCGTTAGAATTTCGCACCGATGTGTGCGTACCAGAATGCCCCGTTGAAGCCGAAGGGGCCGCCGGTGCGCGGATAGCGTTCGCCGTCACCCAAGCCCCCGGTGAGCGGGCTCACTCCATTGACCACATCTGGCATGGCGTTGAAGATGTTCTTCCCGCCGATACCCGCGGTGACGTTCTCCCATATGTTGTACGTGAAATCGATGTCGGTGGTGAACTTGGCCGAGAACAGCTGACCCGGGTAGTCATTCTGGTCGCGATAAGTCCCGTAATAGTTCTCCTGCAAGGACGTATGGAACGGGCCCAGCGCGTACTTGACTCCCAGGTTGATGCGGGTGTTGGGCGCATAGTGCTGGATGTCGATGATCCGGGATTGACTGATGACGTTCGGATCGTACTTGGTGACGTCAGTCTTGTTGTAGTTATACGCGAGCGAAGTGTCGAGGCGCCCATCGCCGATGTGGAAGCCGTAAGTGCCGACCAGGTCCGCGCCCTTGGTCTTGGTATCGAAGCCATTCGTGAAGTACTGCACCGTGCCGCCGGCGCCGACATAGGCCAGGGCGGCGAGCTTGTTGATGTCCGCCTGGGTCACCGCGAAGGTCTGCGAAATGCCGATGCGGTCCTTCACCGCAATGCTGTAGCCATCGAGGGTCACCAGCAGATCCTGCATCGGCGTGAACACCAGGCCGGCGCTGAAATTGGTCGACTTCTCCGGCTTCAGATTTACCGCGCCATAGTACTTGGCGATCGCGCTGGTCACCGGATACGTGCCAATCTGCACCTGGGTGGTGGTGCCGGGGATGAAGGTCGTGCTCAGCGTCTCCACACTGTACTGGCCGGGAGTCGGTGCATGGAAGCCATTGCTGGCGGTGCCGCGCAGCGCCAGCCAGTCGGTGACCTTGAAGCGAACCTGGAACTTGCCAAGCTCGGTGGTGCCAAAGGAGGCGTAGTTTTCGACGCGGCCCGCCACCCCTAAGGTGAGAGCCGATGTCACGTCCGCCTCGATATCGACATAGCCGGCGTAGCTCGCCTGCGAGGCATCCACCGGGGCACTGATGCCGCCATAGCCGTTCGAGGCCGTCGACTGCGACGCCGAACCGCTCGGCGTGCAGAGCGTGGCCACGCACGTGTAAAGCTGCTGGGAGGCGTACGGACCGGCTGCGTAAGACGCGGCGTCACCCAGAAGTTGCTTGTAGTTCTCGACCCGATATTCGAGGCCGCCGGCCAGCGAGATCGGTTTCGCCAACCCGGAGACCGCCCAAGGGTAGCTCACGTCCACATTGAAGTTGCTTTCGCCCTGCTGGAACTTGCCGTCGTAGAAGCTGGTGGGCGATAGAGGCCCAAGCGAGGGATTGATGGAATCCTGCAGGGACACAGCGAGGGAGTTCGTGGCCGTCGAGCCCGAGATGTCGAAGTTCATGCCCCAGCGATTGACGCCCTTGTAGCCGACGGCGCCGAAGAACTGGTCGACTTTACCGTAGAAGCGCGGCGTGAAGCCGGCCGGATAAACGGAGTCGAAGTTGAACGTGTTGGCGTCCTGAATCCATCCGCCCGCCGGGCAACCGGTGTAGGCCGCCGTGCAAGGATCCAAGTAAATATTGTTGAAGGCGGGATGATTGGCGTAAGTCGTCCCCTGATAAGTCACCGTCTTGGGCAGGCGGTAATTGAAACTCTCGTTGGTATAAATCTCGGCCCAGTTCATAAAGAAATAGATTTCGTCATTGTTGTCGAGCCTCACGCCGGTGTTGAGGAAGGTCTTGACGCTCTTCGAAGGCGGTGTGCCCCACTGCTGCACGGGACCCGGGTAGTGCGGCAGATCCGGTGCCAGGTTCGGGTAGGCCGCAGCGAACGCCACTGCCGAGGGTCTCGTCGGGTTGCGCACCGTCTGCTCATTCTTGGCCAATTCCATGCTGAAATCGGCAAAGCCCTGCGAGCCCAGCGGCAGGCCGACGTTGAGCGCGATCTGCCCGTCGCCGCCGTCGCGCGAGTAACCTTTCGGGAAGTATTCGCCATAACGGCCGGTGATTTCAGCGCCTGTGGAGTCGGTTTTGAACTGGTAATTGAGCACGCCGGCGATGGCATCCGATCCGTACTGCGCCGAGGCGCCGTCACGCAGAATCTCCAGCGACTTGACGGCGATCGACGGGATGGAGGCCAAGTCCGGGCCTTGCGAACCGAAGGCCAGTTCGGTCTCGCCGCCCTGATAGACCTGCACCAGCGCGGAACGGTTCATGCGCTTGCCGTTCAGCATCACCAGCATCTCGTCTCCGGGCAGACCGCGCAAGGAGGGCGACCGCACGAGACTCGAGGCATCGGAGATGGAGTTCTGTCCGACGATGAAGGATGGCACCAGGTTGGACAGGGTGTCGAGCATATTGCCCGTGGGCTGGGCCGCGAGCTCTGAGCCGCTCAATATGTCGATGGGTGCCGAGGATTCCGCCGCCGTGCGATCGGTGCGGCGTGTGCCCGTGACGATGACTTCACCGAGTTCGGTGGCCGCTTCACTCGGTGCGGCATTTTCCGCGGCCGCCGCCGCGGCCCTGGCAGTGCCGCCAATCATCGCTCCTGCGAGGACCGCAGCGGCCCCCAGTGTCAGCAGTGTTTTCATGCGTTGTCTCCCTAGATTTTGATTTGCTTGGCTGTCCGATGCCCGGAGTGCTGATAGCTCCCCCTTCACGCCCCACTGGCTCCCTCGCGAGCACCGTCTGTCCTAAGACAGGTTCGCGGTGGAAACCGGGCACCCCGGGGCCGCCCCGGACCGTCTGATCAGAACTGCAAGGAAGCCTTGGCGAAGTAGTAGCCGCCGTTGATGCCGAAAGGGGAAAACGACGGGTAGTGCTGTACGCCCAAGTTGTCGCCATAGTCGAAGCTGTTCACGTGCGCGAGCAGCGTGGCATTCAAGGTCGGCGGAAACCGGTTGAAGAGATTGTCGGCGCCGATGGTGACCTTCAGCCGCGGGGTCCATTGGTAAGAGAGGTCGACATTGGTGATCGGCGTGACGCCCATCCGCGTCCGGAAGTACTGCAGCAAGCCGGTCGGATTATCGCCGTCATCGTTCTCGTACTCCGAGGAAGGGCCGTAGATCTTCTCCACGAGATTGAGGGTTGCATCGCCGAATTGGGCTAGCGCTCCCAAGTTCACGATGTACTTCGGATTGGCCGTCGTGAGATCGGAAATGGCCGTGGCATCGAACAACGGCGTGCTGCCGAGCTGCGGCGGGGTCGCCCTCACGCGCGTGATGGCCGTGTCGTTGTAAGTCGCACCGATCGAGTAGGTCAGGCGGCCGAGGCCCAATTCGATCGGCAGCGCCAGAGTCAAATCGGAGCCGCGGGTTCGCGTGTTGATGCCATTCGTGAACATGTTGATTCCCGTCACGCCCTTGGCCATCACGTCTGGGTCGAGCTGATTGCCGTTCGCAACGATGGCATCGATGATATTGGGCGCAACGACGACGCCATACGACGAGCCCACGAGATGGCCGCTGCCGACGATGCGGCTGCTGATCGAGATTTGGTACAGATCGAGACTCATGTTCAGTCTCGCGGAAGGGCGGAACACGATTCCAAGGCTTGAATTGACCGACTTCTCCGGCTGCAATCCATTTCCGAGCCCCAGCAGCTTGCCGCCGGGTGAATTCGGCGGCATTTGCACGAAAGCCGTGGTCGGCGTCACCGTGGTCGATGAGTAGAATTCCTCGGCCATGGTGGGCGCCCGGAAGCCGTCGCTTAACGTGCCGCGGATCGCAAATGCCGGGCTCGCATCCCAGCGGCCGGCAAGCTTGAAGACGGTCGCGCTGCCGAAATCACTGTAATGCTCGAAGCGTCCCGCCGCATCCAGGCTCAGGCGATCAAGCAGCTTGCCGGACAGATCCGAATAGACCGCCACATTCTGGCGGTCGTTGCTGCCCGCATCAGCGGGAGAAAACCCGGGATACGACTGGGCCCCGCCGAGCTCATAGGAAGCTGGAATACCCTCGCCGATGCCGTAGGTCTCGCGGCGATACTCCCCGCCGAAAGCCACATTCAACGGCGTCGCGAGACCGGCATCGAAGTTGCGATCCACATCGATCGTCGTGGTCCACTGGGTCATCTGCAGTGTCCCGTCGTAGTAAGTCGAGGGCGTGGCGATTCCCAAGGAGTTGTAGATGCCCGCATTGGCCGAATCGCGGGTGTACAGTTCGAGACGGTCCCGTCCGAACACCGTGCTCAGGTCCCAGCTCCAGCCCGAGGCCGCGCCCTTGGCGCCCGCGGTCAGGGAGAAGTCTTGTTCGCGCGTGGCTTCTTGCGGATTGAAGCCGAAGGGATATGGATAGTGGGTGATGCCGGTGACCGGATCGGTGAAGTGAAGCTTGGTGGGCAACCGGTAGTTCTCGTAGGACGCGGCTCGTTTGTCGCCATAGGTGGAGAATAGGTACAGCTCCGTGCCGCTCCCCACCTCCCAGCCGGCCTTGATCGAGACCAGCGCTGTACGAATCTCTGCGTCGCCTTCGATCATATTGATGTAGGGGTAGTCGGGGACCCTGGGCATATTCGAGCCGGGATAAGCCCCGAGGTTGGTGGGATTGATGACGCGCTCATCGATACCGCCTTGATTGCTGCGGCCGCGGCTGCGCACCTCGCCCGTGACGTTGACATAGCCCGCGCTCGACGGCTCAAACCCCAGATTGCCGCTGACATCGCCAGTCTCGCCGCCGCCCCCATCATAGCTGCGGTACGTGCCACCGAAACCTCCACCGTGGTAACCCTTCTTGGTGATGATGTTGATGACGCCGGCGATGGCATCCGTACCGTACTGCGCCGCCGCGCCCTCGGTTAGTACCTCGATGTGATCGATGGCATCGATGGGGATGAAGTTCAGGTCGACCCCCGCCCCGCCCTGATAGGCGGAGCCGGCCGCCACCGCAATGTTGGCCGTCGTGTGGCGCCGTTTGCCGTCGATGAGCACCAGCACGTGATTGGGGTTCAAACCGCGCAATTTGGCCTGCAGCGTCTGCGCGGCCATGTCGACGCCGTACGCCTGCATGGTCATCGAGGGAATGAGCTGCGCCAGCGTGCTCATGAGGTCGGCGCCGGAGGCGGCGAGCTGCAAGGCACTACGGGAAATGATTTGGATCGGCACGGGGCTCTCGGCCGCCTGCATGCCGCCCTGACGCGTGCCGGTGACGATGATTTCTGCCATCGATGGCTCCGCACGCTCCGCCAGGACCTCGCCGCTCGGCCGGGCGTTGCATCCGGCCGCGGCTTGCGGAGACGTGCAGCCGCGGAACAGCGCCGCGAGGCGCGCGAGCACGCCCTCCTTTGACTTGAGACTACCCCCGGCCTCTCGATCGACGTCCGGGGCCTGATTTGGCGGCCGAGCGGCCGGCGGCTTCGCTGAATCGGGCGGCGATTTGATTATGGCGATGGTGTGGTCGTTGACGAAATTGAAGGCCAGTCCGGTTCCGCGCAGCAACTGCTCGAGCGCGTCCAGCGCCGGGAGATGGGCATCCGAACCGCGGCTGGCCGAACCCGCGGCCAGATCCGTGCGATAGACGAGTTGGTATCCGCTCGCCGCCGCAAATGCCTCCAAGGCGTCCGCCAGCGGTTGCGGCGGAATCGCGTTCGGCAGATCACGGGCGGACGCGGCGGTGCAGAAAAGCATGGTCGCGAGCGCGACCGATATGAAAATCCGTTTTGCTCGCCGCGCGACGCACCATTCCCTCAATACGATCCCCCCGTATAGGGTCACCGATTTCCGTTCGATACTAACTCGAACCGGACTAGCGCGTCTCGCGAGTCAAATGCTCGATCCCATCGCCCCGTTGTTCGACCCGTACCGCTTCGAAGTTGCGAAGATAGGCAACGAGCGAAGCGGGATCGTCCAGATCGAACACGCCGTTGATGCGGATTTCGGCGAGGCTCGGATCATCGACCATAAGCGCCTGAAGACGGTAGCGGTTGAATTCCGCCACCACCGCGCTCAACGGCTCGCCCCGGAATACCAGTCGACGCTGGGTCCACGCCGCGACCCGTTCGATGGGCGGTCCGACATTGGGCTCCACGCCGCGCCGGGTCACGGCGGCGCGCTGGCCCGCCGCCAGCAGCAAATCGGGGGTCATTTGCGCGGCCGACCGGCCGGTGTCGGGCATCGGATCGTCGCTCTCCTTCTGTACGCGGGGAATTGCATTCACTTCGACCCGTCCCTCGAGCACGGCGATCTGTGTGATGGCTTCGCCGGTCCGCACGTTAAATACGGTGCCGACGGCCCGAACCGTCGCCTCCTGCGTGGCCACCACGAAGGGCCGCGCGGCGTTTTTCGCCACCTGGAATCGGGCTTCGCCACGCAATAGATCGATGCGCCGTTCGCTGTTCGTCCAGCGCAGCCGGAGTTTTGAATTGGTGTTCAAGAACACCACCGATCCATCGGCGAGGGTCACGCTGCGCTGTTCGCCCACGCTGGTCTTGATGTCATCTGCCGACGGCCAATACCCCTGGAAAAGCAGCACGGCGGCCGCGGCCACCAGACCGGCGGCCGCAACGCGCGCGGACCAGCGCAGACGCGATGGAGCGGGCCGCGTTGGCCGTTCTTCCGTAAAGGCCCGCGACCGGTCCATTCCGCGCAGCGGGATCACATTGCCGGACTCAACCTCCCCTTTCGCGGCGGCGATCAGCGCCTGCGGCGACCACTGATGCTGATTTGGCATCTCCAGCACGTGCCAGGCCCGCGACACGGCTAAGTACGCCTCGATATGGGCGGGCGATTGCATCAGCCAATCGGTAAAGGCCTCGCTATGCGCCTGCGAAGGCTCGGCGGCCTGCAATTTCAGCAGCCACTCGTCCGCTTCGGCGGCAATCTGGTCTCGGATGGAGGGCGGTGTTTCCACGGGATCTAGCGAGCTTCCGCGAGCCGCTCGCGGCAATGGCGCAAGCCGTGGCGCAAGTATTTCTTAACCATGCTCGCGGAGATTCCCATCCGCGCGCCAATTTCGTCGTAGGTCATGCCGTCGCGCCGGTGCAATATCAGTACCGCGCGGCATTTTGGCGACAATTCGCCGAGAACGGAGTCGAGCCGGCTATGCAGAGCCGGATCCTCCGCATCGTTTTCCGCGTGGCCTGAATCGCTGTCGAGCTGCTGCTCCTCGGTCCAGCGCGCCAGTCCCGCAACGTCCGCTTTCCGCTTCAGTTCGAACTCATACAAGATATTGGCTGCGATCCGGTAGAGGTAGGCTCGGGGATGGCGGATCAGGTCCTTTCTTTCCAATCGCAGCAGCCGCACGTAGGCCTCTTGCGCCAGATCCCGCGCATCCGCCAGCGTGCGCACTCGCTTCGCGATGAAACGGATCAGGTCGGGCCCGTAGTCATTGGCCAGGCCTTCGACCAACAGGTCGGCGTCGTTTCTTCTGATCTGCTTCAAGCCGTTCCCCATTTTGGCGGGCGCGACAGGCAAAGTATCGCATTCCTTTTGTACAAAGACGGAGTTTCGCGAAATTTAGGGCACCTTTGGCAGCGATTGCATCCTTGCCGCGAGGTCGACACTTCGCGGCGCGGCCAGACCACCGTAGTGCGTGTCAATCTTGACAAGTAACCGCCGTGCCCCCTCGACGTTGCCGGCCGCAAGCAGGTCGTTAGCCTGATCGATTTGTTTTCCCAATTCCTGATCGATGCGCAGACGACAGTTGCCCAACCTGGCCGACCTAGGCTCCGCATGTTTATTGAGCATATCGAGTGCTCGGCTGAAGACGGCGGGGCCCGCCACCTCATGGCCCGTCCACGCCGACCGCTCCGCGTACCAATCGAACACGCACCATTCAAGCATGGACCGAGAACTCGCGGCATCCTTGTCGACGTTGACAGCGTCATTTTGACCGCTGATATAAACCAGGCGAGTCGTCTCCTGAAAGCGTGAGAATATTTCGGCCGGCGGCAGAGGCGTCTGCGGGTCGCCAATCGGATCGCTTCCCGCGTTGAGGAATGCGCCCCGAAAAATATCCGGATAAGCGAGCGCGAGACGCATCGCAACTCGCGATCCACCGGAATACCCTCCTATGTAGATACGCTCCGGATCCACCCGGAAGCGCTGCATGACGTTATGCACCCCCAGCAATGCCAGGGGTTCACGGCGATCAAGGACGTTCGCTCCGTTTCCGGAATTCGCGGCGCTGACGAAAATTACGCCGTGGCGATCCAGTATCGCCGCCCAACCTCGCGGCAGCATTGCGTTTTCCCACGGCGGCACGAACACCAAAACCCCATAGCCTCGGGCCGGAGGCTGCGGAGGCACATAGACGGTAAACCTCTCCTGCGCCAGGTCGATCGGCTGATCGCGAAGCGCCACGGCCGAGTGCGCCAACTTCCTACCCACCTGCAGTGCGGTCAACGGACTGAGAAGACGACGCAGTAATTCCGCGCTGCTTGCAAGCGGAGTGTAGTCTGAAAACACCACGTCGCTCTGCAATCCAGTGACCGCAGTCTCGGTGTCCGCGAACGCGGGCGTCAGAAAAATCATGGCCGTAAGCCAAGGCAAGAGGCGCGCGATGCGTCGATCAGTGGCAGGTGAAGTCATAGAGTTCACTATAATAAAACCTTCACATTAAATTCGTTCTCTCGGCGGTGCCGCTGATAGTTTGCGCGGCGTCGTTGGCGCACAATCCCGCGCGTTGGCCGCTCTCGCCGGTCACACCCGGGGAGTCAGGTCGACGAGACGTTTTGGCTTTCAAATGAGGGGGAGTATCCAATGCGTATTAGACCACTGGCGCTAACCACGGTTGGCGCGGGTTTGTTATCGGGTTTACTCATAGGACCTGCGTTCGGCCGAGATTTTTCGGAAGCGATGGTTGCTGCACGTCAAAAGGTATTCGGCACCGAGGCAGTCGATGCCAGGAACGGCACGCTGCGCAAGGATCGCGTGACGTTTTCATGGTTGACGAACGCAAGCTTCGCCGCCGCGGTGAAAGGACACGTGGTGTTGCTGGATTCGTTCATCACGCGACTTGAAGTCACACCGGGTCGTACACCCATCGTGATTCAAGATTTGGTTGATCTCAAGCCGGAAGCGATTTTCTTGGGCCACGGCCATTTCGATCACGCGGACAATGCCGCCTATATTGCGCAGGAAACGGGTGCCATCATTTATGCGACACCCGAGACTTGCGACAATATGCATGTAGACGCGGCGAGAAATTTCGCCAACGGCTACACACTGGTCAAAGATGTCGCTTGCCGACCGCAGACCGGCCGTGGCTCGATACCCGGAACGGAGATGGTCAAGATCAACGATTTTGAACCGGCGGTGAGCATCAGTGTGTTCAAGCACCTGCACTCGACCAACACCGGCATCACGGATCCGGATGCCGTACCGATCGCTGCAACGGTCAACGGTGCGTGCACGCCGACGGCGAGCAAAGGCAATACTTTCCCCTGCAATCTGCAGGACCCGCGTGATCCGATGCTGTTTCCGTTGGGCACTTCGTTGTCGACCGTGATGAACATCGCCACCGCAAGGACGGGTCCCGGGGGTCCAATCGCGCTGTTCTACGTGTTCACGGTCAACGGCGGAGATAAGTTCCGCTTTGTGTGGCATAACTCCACCGGCGACATCACCGATAGCTGCGCGCTGCCGAACAACAATCCTGCCACGGGGCTGCCCTTTGAACCCGGTCAGGACGTGCACGGTTGCTTTCCGGGCGTGATGGTGAATGGCAAGACGGTGGGTGCCAACCTGGCCTCGATCATGGACGGCTTGGATCCCGTCGATGTCGAATTGGGCTCAGTCGTGAGCTTGGGCTACAACCAGAACGGTGAACGCGACATCATCACGTACATCGAACACGTCAAACCTCGCTACTTCATCCCGAATCACGTGACGGCGGTGGCGGTTGAAGGCTCCTCGCTCGAGTGGAAGGTGGGGTATATGGACGCCTTGAAAGCGGCCAATGTACCGGCAAGCATCTGGCCGCAGCTCCTGTGGCTGGTCGATCCGAATGACTATCTCAAACCCATGGTGTTTGAACTCAGGGACGAGTAGCCGCAAGCTCTGATCCAAAGGGTCAACATACAGCGATGTTGACCCTTTTTTTACCCCGCCAGCCGCTCGAATGCCGTCGCAATATGCATCCACGTGGCCGTCGCGGCGAATGGGACCGTCAGCAGCTGCTGCGCGAGCAGCACAAGTCCGCCGTAAACATAGACGGGATGCGGTTTCCCCAGCACTCGCCAATCACGGACGATGGCGACGACCAGGAATAAATCCGCCACCAGCGCCGGCGGTATGGAGACGAACGGCGGCGGCGGTAAACTGTCCGCGCCCGGCGGGGCGAACAAGGTGAGAAAGACCCGCGCTATGGCAGGCGTCATCATTCCGGTCAGGAGCACCACCATCCAGCGCTTGTGGATCTGCGGCCGGCGCGAATAAGCGATAGCCATGGCGAAGAAACCCGCCATGACAGGCCACGCGCAGAGCGCGACCGCCGAAAATCGGCGCGCCGCATCCCCCACCCCGCGGGCGTCCGCGGCCTTGAGTATCGCCATCTGTCCGACCAATATTGAGCACAGCACAAAGCTGAATAGCGCGATTCCGGCCAATCCCCAATTACGATGATCCATGGTGCGGCCGGCCGCGATGAGCGTCGTCTGCATGAAAAAAAAGCAAACCCAGCCGAACAGGAAGAAACCATGAACGTGGATGATGGGCGGACCATGAAAGCTGCCCGCGGCAATCTTCGACCAATAGGTGGGAGTGAATCCGCCGAACGCTACCGCCAGAAAGCCGATTGCCATCCAGAGGTAAAAATATCGGCTTTCGCTTCGAATGCCCTGCGCATCGACGGTTGTCGCGCTCATCCCCTCTCCGTTACTTTATTTGGCTTCGCCCGTGCTCGGTCAGCCTGACGAGCGCACGCCATCCTACGCTCCGGCGCGTCGATTAGGGAAGGCCGCATGCAACCAGGCTCATCCCGATTTACATAACCACCGATTCAGGGCTTTGCAGGCGGCACCCTGTTCGGCAAGTTCCGGCCGTCTGTGCGCTACCACACAGACGGCTTTTGTGCTTGCCACTATTTTTCGCAATTTCGCACCATGCGCATGCTGGGCCGCGCGCGAACCTTAATCGATTGGGAGGCGCAAACAGTGGAAGAAATCGACACCGGCATCTGGCAAGCGTTTGAGCAGTTAGCCGAAGGATACCCCGATGACGAGGACGTACGGATGATCGTCAACTTGGCCCAATGGCTCCAACAGGATCAGCCGCGCCTGAAAGACGATTGCGGATGAGCACGTTCAGAGGCAAAAAGACTCCTCATAGGTAGCACCGGCGACGGCAACGAGGCATATTCTTACCAACCGTCGCGCCTGGCGGTATGCTTACGCTCCCGCAGTTCAGACACCGGCTGGCTATGCGTATCTCATGGATCTTGGTGTTGGCCCTGTCAGCCGCGGCGGCGGCTTGCGGGGGCAAGGCGTCCGGTCCGCCGGCTCCGCAACCGGTGGCGACCCTCACGATGCGGGCGCAACCAACGTCGCTGACGCAGGAGTATCCCGCGCAGCTCGAAGCGTCGAATACGGTCGAGATCCGGCCGCAGGTGCCGGGCATTCTGTACCGGCAGGCGGCGCTCGAGGGTGCACCGGTCAAGCGCGGACAGATACTGTTCGAAATCGATCCACAACCCTACGGCGCGGCGCTCGCACAGGCCCAGGCGGGGCTCGCGCAGGCCCGTGCGGCAGAGGCCCAGGCGAAACGTGATTTGGCCCGGGCGCGCCCGCTGACTGCGATCGACGCTCTGAGCGAAAAGGAGCTTGACGCGGCGGTCGCCGCGAATGACTCGGCGCAGGCCCAGGTGAAGGCTGCGGAAGCAGCGGTGAGGACCGCCGAGCTCAATCTTGGCTACACCGAGGTCCGCTCACCGATTGACGGCGTCATGAGCCGAGCTCTGATCCGCATCGGCGGCGTGGTCACCGCGTACACGACATTGCTGACCACGGTCTACCAAACCGATTCGATGTACGCGAACTTCAGCGTCGGGGAACAGCGCCTGCTGCAAGTGCAGCGCGAGCTCGGCCGCCCGCTCGACCAGCACAATCCAAGTCAGCGCCAGTTCCGGATCCTGCTCGCGGACGGCAGCGAGTACGAGCAGCCCGGGACGATGAATTTCGTCGACGCCGCGGTCGATGTTAGAACCGATACGCTTGCGCTGCGCCTCACGGTGCCGAACCCAAAGCAATTCCTCCATGCCGGCCAGTATGTCCGGGTGGTCGTCGCGACCCGCGAGCGTCCCAATGCGCTGCTCCTGCCGCAGCGCGCGGTGCAACTGCTGCAGGACAAGAACTATGTCTGGATCGTCGACAGCGCCGGCACCGCACAGCAGCGCGACGTAAAGATGGGCCAGCAGCAAGGCAGCGACTGGGTGGTCGAGGAAGGTCTCGCGCCCGGCGATGTCGTGGTCGTTGACGGCACGCAGAAACTCAAAGCAGGCACGCCCGTGCGGATCCAACCGCTCGCTGCACCCGCCGCGGATCCGCGCGCTTCGTGAGCAATTTTTTCATCGACCGTCCGATATTCGCGACGGTGCTCGCGATCGTCATCACACTGGCGGGCCTCATCGCCTTTCTGCTGCTGCCGGTGGCGCGGTTCCCGCAGATCACGCCGCCCTCGGTGGTGGTTTCGGCGACCTTCCCGGGTGCGGATGCCTCGACCATCGAGCAGTCGGTGGCAGCGCCGATCGAGACCCAGGTGAACGGCGTCCCCAACATGATTTATATGGACTCGCGCAGTTCCAACGACGGGTCCTACACCCTCAACGTCACATTCGAAGTCGGCACCGCCCAGGACATCGCCGCCGTCGACGTGCAGAATCAGGTCGCCATTGCCCAGCGGCAACTGCCCCCGGACGTGCTGCGCCAGGGCGTGTCCATCACCAAGCGCCAGCCGCAGCCGCTGATCTTCGTCGCGATCGAGGCGTCGGACCCGCGCTACGACTACCTGTTCCTGAGCAACTTCGCGACCCTGCAGGTGTTCGACTCGCTCGCGCGCGTACAGGGGGTCGGTCAGGTGTTGCAATTCGGCGCGCGCGACTACGGCATGCGCATCTGGCTCGACCCGGGCAAGATGTCGCGCCTCGGCGTCACCACCGCCGACATCAGCAGCGCCATCAACGAACAGAACGTGGTTGCGCCGGCCGGAATCGTCGGCGCCGAGCCTGCGCCGACCGGACAGCAGATGACCTACACGGTCACCGTGCACGGGCGCTTGCGCAGCGTGCAAGAATTCGAGAATGTGGTCCTGAAGGCCGGCCCGAACGGTTCCATCGTCCGGCTGCGCGATGTCGCCCGCATCGAACTGGCGGCCACCGACTACACGCGATCGAGCCGCCTGAACGGCAAGCCGGTGGCTTTGCTCGGCGTATATCAGCTGCCCGACGCCAACGCCCTGGAGGTGAGCAAGAAGGTACGCGCGACGCTCGAACAGCTGGCACAGCACTTCCCGAGGGGCATTCGCTACTCGATACCGCTCGACACTTCGGAGTTCGTTCGGGAATCGATCAGAGAGGTCGAGATCACGCTGTTCATCGCCACGGCGTTGGTGCTCCTGGTCGTATTTCTGTTCCTGGAAAGCTGGCGGGCGACCTTGATCCCCATGCTCGCGGTACCGGTGTCGCTGCTCGGCACCTTCACGGTGTTCGTCGCACTCGGCTTCTCGATCAACACATTGACGTTGTTTGCGCTCGTTCTCGCCATCGGTCTGGTAGTCGACGACGCGATCGTGGTCGTCGAGGCGGTGACGGAGAAGATGGAGGAGAAGGGCCTCGATCCGCTGGCGGCCACCCGCGCGGCCATGGCGGACGTGTCGAGTCCGGTCATCGCGATTGCGCTGGTGCTTACGGCGGTGTTCGTGCCGGTGGCCTTCCTTGGCGGACTGACGGGCCAGTTCTACAAACAGTTTGCGTTGACACTGTCAGTGTCGGTCCTGATCTCGGCGTTCATCGCGCTCACCTTCACGCCGGCGCTGTGCGCGCTGCTGCTGAAACCGCGTTCCGAGACCGAATCCACCGGGCTGCTCGGCCGCGGGTTCGCCGCTTTCAACCGTCTCTTTGACAAAGCCACGAAGCAGTACACGGGCACGGTGCGTCGTGCCATCCGCCGCGCAGGCGTAGCGCTCGGTGTCTTCGGCGCGATCGTCGTCGCGCTTGCGTACCTGGTGTGGCAACGGCCCGGCGGGTTTCTGCCCGAGGACGACCAGGGCTACATGCTGATGGTGGCGCAGCTGCCGGCCGGCGCGTCGCTGCAACGTACCGAGAAAGTGCTCGAGCAGATCCGCGCCATCGTCCAGAAGCAGCCGGAAGTGGAGAGCATGCTCGCCATCACCGGTCTCAACCTGCTTGCGCAGGTCAACACGCCGTATACGGGGTCCGGATTCATTCCGCTGAAGCCCTGGTCGCAGCGCCCGGGTCGGAATAGTTCGGTCCAAGGACTGATGGAGCGGCTGTACAAGCTCTTGGGGCCGCTCAAGGAAGCCAATGTCGTGATCGTGGCGCCGGCGGCCATTCCCGGTATCGGCCAGGCGGGCGGTTTCGAGTTCATGCTCGCCGACACCTCGGGCGGCAGTCTCGAAAACTTCACCGCTGAGATCGACGATTTCCTTGCGCAGGCCAACAAGCGCAAAGAGCTCGCGCGCGTCTCGACCCAGTTCAACAACCGGGTCCCGGAGATCGAATACGTCGTCGACCGTGATCGAGCCCGTGAGCTCGGCATACCAATCTCCGACATCTTCGGCGCACTGCAGACCTACCTGGGCGGCAACTACATCAACGATTTCAATCTATTCGGGCGTACGTTCCGCGTGACCGCCGAGGCTGAAGCCTCGGCACGGACGCTGCCTGACGCAGTCAGTACTCTGTATGTGCGCACACAGGCGGGTGACATGGTGCCGCTGTCGTCGCTGGTGACTATCAAGCCGACCCGCGGCCCGGCCTACATCGAGCGTTACAACGTGTTCCGCGCGGTGACTATCAACGGCGCGCCCGCCGCCGGGTACAGTCAGGGCGATGCGATCAACGCCATGGAATCGCTGGCCAAGGCACTGCCCGGCAACCTCACATACTTCTGGACGGGCTCGGTGTTCCAACAAAAGCGCGCGGGCAGTCAAGCACCGTATGTGTTTGCCATGGCGCTCGTGTTCGTGTTCCTGGTGCTCGCTGCCCAGTACGAGAGCTGGATCGTGCCGTTCGCGGTCATTTTGTGCATTCCCTTCGCCGTGTTCGGCGCCTTCATGGGCCTGTCGATGCGCGGCATGGCGAACGACATCTATGCGCAGGTCGGCCTGGTGATGCTGATTGGCCTCGCCGCCAAGAACGCGATCCTCATCGTGGAGTTCGCGCGCCTCTCGCACCAGCGCGGCATGCCGCTGATCGAGGCGGCGATCGAGGGATCGCGGCTGCGTCTGCGACCCATCCTCATGACGTCGTTCGCGTTCATCCTGGGCGCGCTGCCGCTCGCGATCGCGACCGGCGCCGGTGCCACATCGCGCCAGGTGCTCGGCACCACGGTGGTATTCGGCATGACTGCTGCGACCATGATCGGCATCTTCATCGTCCCGGTGTTCTACGTGGTCCTGCAGGGCATGGTCGACCGCTTCTCCAAGCCGCACACCCGCATGACGCCCGCCCCGACAACCGGCGCGGAGCCCAACGCATGAGCAAGCGGCTGTGCGGCGCCGCGGCCGTGCTGCTCGCCGGCTGCGCCCTTGGGCCGGACTATCATCGGCCGCCGCTCGACGTGCCACCGCAATACCGCGACATTGCGCCAGTCACGACCGGCGCGGCCGGTGACGCGGCGTCCGTCGGCGACAGCGGTTGGTGGGAGGTGTATCCGGATGCCGACCTGCAAACGCTGCTCACGACCGCGCTCAAAAACAACTACGACGTGAAGATTGCCGTGGCGCGAATCGACGAGGCGCGGGCGCAGCTCGGGTCCACTCGGCTGAGCTACCTGCCGCAGGTGTCGGTCGATGCGGGCGCCGCGCGCGCCAAGACCTCGAGCTATGCGCTGCTGCCCGGCGCGCCGCGGATCAACAACGAGGACCAGGTACAAATTCTGGCGTCCTACCAGCTCGACCTGTGGGGACAACTGCGACGCATGAACGAAGCGGCGCGGGCCAATCTGCTCGCTTCGCAGTATGCCAGGCGCGCCGTCAGCGTGACCCTGGTGGCGACGCTCGCCAACACCTACTTCGAGCTCATTTCGCTCGATAGTCAACTCGAGATCACACAGCGTACGGTGGTGTCGCGCGAGAAATTCGTGGAGCTTACGCATGCCCAGCACGAGCGTGGCTATGCGACCGGACTCGATGAGGCCACCGCCGAGGCGGATCTTGCCGCCGCCCGCGCGACGGTGCCCGAAATCGAGCGCCAGATCGCAGAGACCGAGAATCTGATCAGCGTGCTGTTGGGCAACAATCCGGGCCTCGTCAGCCGGGCCCGCTACGGCGAGGCCGTTCCGGAGGCGCCTCCGCGGCCTCCGCCCGGTCTGCCGGCGCAACTGCTCGCGCGGCGGCCTGACGTGGCGCAGGCCGAGCAGGGTCTGGCGGCCGCCAATGCCGAAATCGGTGTGGCCAAGGCCGCGCTGTTTCCGAACATTTCTCTGACCGGCAGCGACGGCTCGCTGTCGGTGCCCTTTAGTCACCTGTTCACGGCACCGGCCGCCGAATGGAGCGCCGGTGTGAGCCTGATCCAGCCGCTGCTCAGCGTGCAGTCGAATCTATATCAGGTCGAGATCGCCGACGCGCGCAAGCGCGAGGCGCTATATCAATACCAGAAGACGGTGCAGGCCGCCTTCCAGGATGTGGCCGATGCACTCATCGATTACCAGAAATTCGGGGAGCAGGACCGCGAGCAAGCGAATCAGGTCGATGCCCTGCGGCGGGCGCGCGCGATCGCCCTTGCGAGATATAAGATCGGCTATGCCTCCTACTTCGATGTGATCCAAGCGGATCGCGCACTGTTCACCGCCGAGCTCACGCTCGCGCAGGCCTACGCGAACAACCTGAGCGCGATGGTCCATCTTTACGCGGCTCTGGGCGGCGGCTGGCAGGAACGGCCGGCCGCTACTGCGTCGCCGCCGGCGGCACCGTGAAGAACACGTCGCGCCGCGTCTCCCATGCCAGCCACAGCGCGCACAGGCTCCCGGCGATCACCAGGGGCAGCAGATCCATGAGAAGTTGCGAGGGTCCGTGAGCCGCGGCTTTGAGCATGCCCCCGAGCTTCGGACCCACGATCGCGCCAATTCTGCCGAAGGCCACCGCCGCACCTACCCCCATACCGCGAATTCGCGTCGGATAGTTGACCGGCGCCATCGTGTAAAGGAATGCCTGCGCGGCCAGTACCGCACACCCCAGGAAGAACACAACCGTTGCAATGACGATGAACTGCGGCGGGGATTTGGCCAGAACCACTATGAGAATGGGCAACGCCACAAAAATGGCGGCGATCGCGAAATTCCGCACGCGCCCGCCAAGCAAGTACCCCACGAGCACAGCCGAAAGCACTCCTCCCAAATTGAAGCCGATCTGTGCGCCGGCCGCCTGCACGCTGGAAATACCGTCGCTCATCAACAGCGATGGCAGCCAATTCAGGAGCAGATAGAGCAGCAGCAATTCGAGCAGGAAGCTCGCCCACAGCAGCAAAGTGCGCCGCGCCCGGCCATCGGCGAACAAGCCCGTGAAACTGCTTTCGCGCAGGCTCGCCGGCGCCAGCCTCGCGCGTTGAAAGGCTGCCGACTCCGGCAATAGGATCGCCAGCAGCGGCACCAGCAGCAGCGGGAACACACCGCCGACGACGAATATCGTGCGCCAGTGGGATGTCGCGATGAGCATGGTCAGCAGACTTGCCGCTGCCCCGCCCAGCGGCATGGCCGCGTAAACCACGGCCACGCTGGCGCTTTGGTGCTCACTCGCACTGCTTTCGGTCACGAGCGCGAGCAACATAGGCAGCGCACCGCCAAGTCCGAGGCCTGTGAGTGCTCTGGCCCAGATCAATGTATGCACGTCCGACGCCAACGAAGTGAGCAAAGAGAACAGTCCGAACAATCCGATCGACACTACCAAGACCTTTTTGCGCCCGACGCCGTCGGCCAGCCGGCCGCCGATAATGGCACCCAAAAACAAGCCAAACGTGCTTGCACTGAAGAACGTTCCAAACTGATCGGGACTCGGTTTGAATTCGGCGCCGATACCTGCGGCGGCGACCCCGGCTGCCTGCAGGTCAATCCCCTCGCACAAAGCCACCAGAACACATAACGACATCGTTATTGTTCTGTCCCGCGAAGATGTGGTGTGCATTTTCGCTAAGGTCCCGGCCCGTTGAGGCGCGGAAATACCTTGCGCGCATTGCCTTCGAATATCTTGTGGCGATCCGCCTCGCTCAACGGAAGCGCATCGATGTAGCGCTTGGTGTCGTCGAAATACTGGCCCGTCTCCGGGTCGATGCCGCGCACGGCACCCACCATTTCCGAACCGAAGATAATGTTGTCGACCGGGAATCACTTTGAGCAGCAGCTCGATGCCCGGCAAGATGATAGACGCAGGTGTCGAAGAACACGTTTTTCAACAAGTAGCTCGCCCAGCAGGGGGCGCTTCAAGTCCTGGGCGAGACCGCGGTACCGGCCCCAGTGATACGGCACCGCACCGCCGCCGTGGGGAATGATGAAGCGCAGCGTCGGAAAGTCCTTGAATAGATCGCTGGTGAGGAATTGCATGAAGGCCGTCGTATCCGCGTTGATGATAATGCGCGCCGGTTGCGTGAAAGTTCGGATTGCATGATGAGCTTACGTGCACCATTGCCGGCACATCCAGCTCCACCATCTTTTCGTACAGCGGATACCAGTGACGGTCGGTCAACGGCGGCGAAGTCCAATGGCCGCCCGACGGGTCCGGATTCAAATTGCAGCCGATGAATCCCAGCTCCTCCACGCAACGCTCAAGTTCCGCGGCGCTATTCACCGGCGCGACACCCGGCGATTGCGGCAACTGACAAACCCCCACGAAGTTCTCGGGATACAGCGTGCACACGCGATGGATCAGGTCGTTGCAAGCCTGGGTCCAGCGCTGACTCGTGATTTCGTTGCCGATGTGGTGCGCCATGGCAGAGGCGCGCGGCGAGAAAATCGTCAGATCCGTGCCCCGGGCGCGCTGCAGCTTGAGCTGCGCATTCTCAAGGCTGTCGCGAATCTGATCATCGCTGATCGAGGGCTGCGCACTCAAGGGAATGTCGACGCCGCCTTTCAGGCCGGCGATCTGTTCGTCGCGGAATTTTTGCAGCGCGGCGGGCGCCGTCGTGTAGTGGCCATGACAATCGATGATCATCGGTGAGCCCCTAATTTGCCCAATACATGCCGCGTCGGATTATCCACGAGAATCCTTTCACGGGTCGCTTCGTCGGGGCAAATCTCGGCGAAGAGATCGACCAGTTCGCCGTCGTTCGGCATGTCCTTGGTGATATTGGGATGCGGCCAATCGGTGCCCCACAGGATTCGCGGCCGGATCGACTGCAATGAGAGCTCGCGCGAACGGCACCGCATCCAGAAACGGCCGCTTGCCCACCGACACCCGCTCGGCACCGCAGACTTTGACCCACGCCAGCGGATTGTTGCGGTACAAGTCGAGCAATAGCTGAAAGGGTCGTTGCTCGAGGCCGTCGGCGGCTTTGACACGCCCCATGTGATCGATGATGAAGGGCACATCGATGCGGCTCAGCAAGCTCTGCTGAGTCAGAATGTCGTCGGCATCGAAGTGCAGCACGACATGCCATCCCATCGGTTTGATGCGCGCGAGCAACCGATGAAAAACACCCAGGTCGGGCACGCCGCCCAAATGTTTGACGAAATTGAAGCGAATGCCGCGAATGCCGCCCTCGTGCAATCGCCGCAACTCCCCATCCGTAATCGTATCTTCGACGCAGGCGACACCGCGATAGGCCCCGCCGCTCGATGCGATGGCGTCCATGGTGACATCCATCTTCGTGCCATGGCAGCTCGCGTGCACGATCACGGCGCGCGAGATGCCGAGCTTGGCATGCAGCCGCCGCAGACTCTCGACCGGCGCATCGGGCGGCGTGTAGCTGCGATCGGCAGCGTAGGGAAATTTGCCGGCCGGGCCGAACACATGGCAGTGCGCATCGCACGCGCCCGGCGGCAGTCGCAGCGCGGGCGTGATCGGCAGAGGATCCGGCGGCAAGCAGCTCTTCAAGCGGGTTTTTGGCCGCGTTCATTTCAGCGATTTCCTGCCGGTAAGCCTCTTCGTCTGCAAAATAGCGCAAGCCCGCCTTGGCAAGCGATTCGCGCATGCCATATATATCCAGGCCCAGCTCACCCGCCGCCAGGCGTTTGCGGTTGACGGCTTCCTTGGTTTCGCGGCGCTGCGGCCGCCGCCGCGACCGCCGCCGCATGCTGCTTTCGGAACGATCACTACGCCGTCGTCATCGGCGACCACCACGTCGCCCGGATGCACCAGCGCGCCGGCACAAATGACGGGCGTGTTGACCGATCCGACCGTGGCCTTCACGGTACCCTTGGCGTGGACGGCCTTTGCCCAGACCGGGAAAGCTCATATCGCGCAGCTCCGCCACATCTCGGCAGCCGGCGTCAATCACCAGCCCGACGGCGCCGCGCGCGCGAAACGAGGTCGCCAGCAAATCGCCGAACATGCCGTCGGTGTTTTCCGACGAGGTGCCGAGCACCGCCACGTCGCCCGGCTGCAGCAGCTCTGCGGCCACGTGCAGCATCCAGTTATCGCCGGGGTGCGCGAAAATCGTAATAGCGGTGCCGCACGCCTTTGCTCCCGGATAGATGGGCCGCATATACGGTGCCATCAGGCCCAAGCGGCCCATGGCCTCGTGCACGGTGGCAACACCATAGGTTCGCAAGTGCCGCTACGCTTGCCGCCGTCGGCGCGCGTGACCGACCTGACCGCGATTCCAGACTGGCCAATCATCGAACCCCCTATGATCCGTATATGGACTCTGGGACGAACACTTCGCCGCGCATGATGAGCCGCGCCGTGCGCAGCAGCGCCGCCCGCGACAACTTCGGAGGGGATCTCGGCGTTCATGCTGAGCACGACGCTGAATTCACCGCTCGGATGTTCGACCGATATCGTCTTGGTTGTGCCTTCGGGCACTTTTGCGTAGCGATTGGCAACGCTGCCCGGCAGCACCGCCGCGGTCGCCACCGTCACCGCGCCCAGTACGCCGACGGCGGCATGACAGTCGTGCGGAATGAAGGTGCGCGTCGAAATCTGGCCGCCTGCTCGCGGCTCGGCGACCAGGCACATCTTTGGCACGACTTTTTTGGCGACATCGCCCAAATTCATCTGGGGGCCCGCCTGCAGCCGGATCGACTCGATGCTCTGCTTGAGCGCCAGGTTCGCGTTGAGGACCTCGCGCGTTTCGTAGCCGGTGACACCCAGCGCTTCTGCCGCCATCAGTACCACTGGCATGCCATTGTCGATGCACGTGACGTCCACTTCATCGAAGCGATCGACGAGGTTGCCGGTCGGCAGCAGCGAGCCGCACACCGAACCCGCCGTCTCCAGGAAGCTGATATTGACGGCCGCAGCAGTGCCCGGCACGCCATCGATGCGCGCGCCGCCCGCGTAGTCGACCTTGCCCTTCGGCGTGCGCACTTCGATATCGCTCAAGGTTCCGGTATTGCGCGTCAGCACCCGCAAGGTGGTGACTTCGCCGCGCGCCGGCACCAAGCCCGTTTCCAGCGCGAAGGGCACGACCGCCGCAAGCATGTTGCCGCAATTCGGCGTGGTATCGACGCGCGCCTCCTTGACCGAGACTTGCGCGAACAGAAACTCCAAATCCACATCGTCTGCCTTGCCGCGGCTCACGATCCCAACCTTGCTGGTCAGCGGATCCGCCCCGCCCAGGCCGTCGATCTGCCGTGCATCGGGCGACCCCATGACCGCCAGCAACACCGCGTCGCGCGCGGCAACGTCTGCGGGCAGATCACTCTCGAGAAAAAATGGCCCTCGCGAAGTGCCGCCGCGCATGAAAAGACATGGTATGGAGCGCTGCATGTTCACGTATACTATCAAGGAATGACGAATATACCTGTTATAGCCGTATACCTGTATACCTTGGAGAACCGAGCGCATTGGAGCTGAAACAGCTCGAATATTTCCGCCATGTGGCGGAACTCGGCAGCTTCACGCGCGCGGCGGCGTTTCTGTCGGTGGTCCAGCCCGCGCTCAGCCGCCAGGTGCGGCAATTGGAATCGGAGTTGGGCCATACGCTGTTCGAGCGCAACGGACGCGGCGTCGTGCTCACCGATGCCGGCAGCCGCCTGCTCGAGCATACGCGCGGCATTTTGACGCAGCTGGGCCGGGCGCGTCAGGAACTGGAGGACCAACGCAACGGCGACTCCGGGCACTTCGCGCTGGGACTGCCGCCGAGCCTCGGACGCAGCGTCACGGTGCCGCTGGTGAAGGCCTTCGGACAGCGGCTGCCGAACGCGAGACTGGCGACGGTCGAGGGCTTGTCGAGCCTACATTGTGGAATGGCTGAATGTCGGCCGAGTCGATTGCGCCCTGGTGTACAACGCCCTCGCCTCGCCCACCGTGGACCTGCAGCCCCTGCTGGATGAACAGCTTTTTCTCATCGCGCCGCGCTTGGGTTCTGCGCCGCGGCGGTCCCGGAAATCCGTGAGTTTGAGCGACTTGGCCGACTATCCGCTCATCATCCCCAGCCGCCCGCATGCCATGCGCATGTCGGTTGAAACGGCATTGGCGGGCGTCGGCGGCAAAATCAGCGTGGCGCATGAAATCGAATCGATTCCGGCCATCATCGATTTGGTGCGCCAGGGATTCGGCTATGCGGTACTCCCCTTGAACGCCGTCAAATCCACGGAATGGGCCGACGAGGTTCTGGCCAAGCCGATTCTTTCGCCGACCTTGAAGACCTCGCTGTCCATCGCGACATCGTCCCGGCGGCCGAAGAGCCCGCTGATGCGCAACGCCATCGACCTGGTTCGCGACATCGTGCGCCAAGAAATCCGATCTGCGGAAATCCTCGCATGAAAGAGCCACGCGACTATGAAAGCATTCCGGGCACCTATGTCTACGATGCGCGCCGCGGCCGCGAAGGGTACGCGCTCAACATGTTCTGCATGTCGCTCAACAAGGCGGAGAATCGCAAAAGCTTCAAGGACGACACGGGCGCATACCTGGACCGCTTTGCGCTGACCGCCGAGCAGCGCCGGGCGGTCTTGCAGCGCGACTGGCTCGGCATGCTGAAGGTCGGCGGCAACATCTACTACACCATCAAAATCGCATTTTGCGACGGACTCACCTTCCAGGACGTGGCCGGCATGATGTCGGGAGTACCCAAGGAAGTCTATGCGCAGATGATGCTGGCGGGCGGCCGCTCGCCCGAGGGCAACCGATACAAAGACGCTGCGAAGAGGGACGACTAGCGTGGCTAAAATCGTCGCCGGCATCGCCTGCTCCCACGTCCCGGCCATCGGCGTCGCGATGGATCGCGGCGTCACCGGAACACCCTATTGGGAGCCGCTGTTTCGCGGCTACGAGCCGGCGCGCGAGTGGCTCGCTGCCTTGGCGCCCGATGTCGCCATCATCGTGTACAACGATCACGCGTGCGCGTTTTCGTTGGAGATCATTCCCACCTTCCTCATCGGGGTGGCCGAACAATTTCCGATCGCCGACGAGGGTTTCGGACCGCGGCCGGTGCCGACGGTTCAAGGTCATCCCGACCTGGCCTGGCATCTCGCCGAATCGCTGATCCTCGATGAGTTCGACATGACGATCGCCAACGAGATGCCGGTGGATCACGGCTTGACGGTCCCATTGTCCATTACCTGCGGTCAGGCCGGCCGAATGGCCGTTTCCCGTGATTCCGTTGTGCGTGAACGTGGTGCAATATCCCCCACCCACCGGCGCACGTTGTTTCAAGCTCGGCCAAGCCATCCGACGCGCCGTCGATGCGTTCGAACAGGACCTACGCGTCGTCATCTACGGCACCGGCGGCATGTCGCATCAGCTGCAGGGCGAGCGCGCCGGGCTCATCAATCGTGAATTCGACACCGCATTTCTCGACGGTATGACCAAGGACCCCATTGGGCTCACGAAGCTCACGCACACCGAGTACATGCGCGAGGCGGGTCTGAGGGGGTCGAGATGGTGATGTGGCACGTGATGCGCGGCGCTCTCGATGGAAACGTCAAGGAAGTCTATCGGCACTACCACGTTCCCGCATCGAACACCGCCGCGGGGCTCATGATTCTCGAGAACAGGAGGTAGCACGTGAAAGTATGTCTCGCCGGTCAAGGCGCGTTTGGCGTCAAGCATCTCGAAGCGATGGCCAAGATTCCGGGGATTGAAGTCATTTCCCTGGTGGGTTCCACGAAAGAAGCCGCCGCGCGCCGTCGCGCAAACAGTGCAATATTCCTCATTGGACCGGCGAACTTGCCGAGAGCCTGGAGCAGCCCGGACTGGAAGCCGTCATCTTGAGTACTCCGACCCAGATGCACGCCTCCCAGGGCGAACAATGCATGCGCGCCGGCAAGCACGTCATGATCGAAATACCGATGGCCGACTCGCTCGCCGATTCGGAAAGGTTGGTGCGCGTGCAGCGTGAAACGGGAGTCATCGCCATGGCCGGTCATACGCGGCGCTTCAATCCCAGCCATCAGTGGATTCACAAACGCATCCTGGCCGGCGAACTAAAGGTCCTGCAGATGGACGTGCAGACCTATTTCTTTCGCCGCACGAACACCAACGCCTTGGGTAAACCCCGCAGTTGGACCGATCACCTTCTCTGGCATCACGCCTGCCACACGGTGGATCTATTCGCCTATCAAACCGGCGAGAATGCGTCGCAGACCTTTGCCCTCGAAGGCCCCAAACATCCCGACCTTAGGGATAGCCATGGATATGAGCATCGGATTAAAGACCGCCTCCGGCGCGATTTGCACGCTATCGCTGTCGTTCAATAATGACGGTCCGCTGGGCACGTTTTTCCGATACATCTGCGACAACGGAACGTATATCGCCCGCTACGACGAACTGCTGAACGGCAAGAGCGAGCCCATCGATGTGTCCAAAGTCGACGTGTCGATGAACGGCATCGAGCTGCAAGACCGCGAGTTCTTCGCCGCGATCGCCGCAGGCCGCGAGCCCAATGCCAGCCTCGCGCAATGCCTGCCGGCAATGCGTACGCTCGATCGGCTCGAGCGGCAGTTAGCCGCGTGACGCACCGCTACGCGGGTACCTCGAAAGGGAGCC
The DNA here is from genome assembly GCA_963818075.1 of uncultured Gammaproteobacteria bacterium. Taxonomy (GTDB): domain Bacteria; phylum Pseudomonadota; class Gammaproteobacteria; order Steroidobacterales; family Steroidobacteraceae; genus Bog-1198. Next base: position 696,361 of record CAWFQX010000006.1, read on the forward strand.
CGACGTAATTCTCGGCCAGACTGGTCAGCGCCGCGGCCGATCCGCTCAAATAATCGAGTTCGGCGAGCTGCAATCGGTGCGCAAAGGGGTCGTCCGAGAACTTGTGCATGATCGAGGTAAACCACCAAGAAAAGCGCACAGCCTTCCAGATGCGGCGCAGGCACAATGCGGAGTACCGATCAAGCGTGCCGGCATCGCCCGTCCGATAATATTCGACCAACCCCTGATACAGCACGCGCACGTCCGCGGCCGCCAAGTTCAGGCCCTTCGCGCCCGTCGGCGGCACGATGTGGGCGGCATCGCCAACCAAAAAGAGCTGACCAAAGCGCAAAGGTTCGACCACGAAACTGCGCAGCGGGGCAATGCTCTTCTCGATCGACGGCCCCGTCACGATCGCCGCAGCGATGTCGGGCGGCAAGCGGGAGCGCAGCTCTGCCCAAAACCGCTCGTCGGACCAATCCGATACTTTCTCATCCAGCCCGCATTGCACGTAGTACCGGCTGCGCGTCAGCGATCGCATGCTGCACAATGCAAAGCCGCGCGCATGATTCGAATAGATGAGTTCCTCGGCCACCGGGGGAACATCGGCTAAGACGCCGAGCCATCCGAACGGATAAACGCGCTCGAAAGTTTGCACTGCCGCGGCCGGAATGCTTCGCCGACATACCCCATGGTATCCATCGCAGCCCGCGATGAAATCACAGGTGAGCTCGTGGATTTTCCCATCGTGCCGATAGCTTACGGTGGGCGTCGTGCCGGCAAATCCCGCGATGCTCACTTCGGTCGCCTCGAAGATGAGATTTCCCCCTGCGGCGGTGCGCGCATCGATCAAATCCCGGGTGACCTCCGTTTGACCATAAACCGACACCGATTGACCGCAGAGCTTGGTTAAGTCCACCCGAATGCGCCGCCCGGAGAAGCCGAGTGCCACGCCCTCGTGCACCAATCGCTCCTTCAGCAGCCTGTCGCCCAATTTCGCCTTGAGCAGCAGCTCGACGGTGCCCTGCTCGAGAACGCCGGCGCGAATGCGCCCCGCAACGTACTCGCGGCTCCGCCGCTCGAGCACCACGTTGTCGATTCCATGCAAGTAGAGCAGCTGCGAGAGCAGCAGGCCCGAGGGGCCCGCGCCGATGATTGCGACTTGAGTGCGGGGCATGACGCGCATCCAATGAGAGCTGCGCGAAGCCTAGCAGCGGCCAATTTAGCCCATGTGTACGAAATCAATCCCTGCCGGTACTTTTACGTCAATCTGGCGCCGTCGAAATTCCACGGGCGAGACGCCGATATGGCGTCGGAAAAAACGTGAAAAATAGGCCGAATCCTTAAACCCCAGGACATTGGCGATCATGCTGACCGACTCGCCCGCGTTAAGAAGCCGCCTGCGCGCCTCCAACGCCAAGCGTCGTTGTACCAGGTCGAAGCCGGTACTTCCGGTCAAGCGGCGGCACAGGCGATTCAAACTGGTCTCCGATATTCCCAGCTCGCGCCCGTACCTTTCCACAGCCCAGTGGGCCATGTAATGGCGTTCCACCAACGATCGAAACTCCCGGAGCAGATCCAGATCGGCGCTGCTATGCAGCTCGGTCGCCGCCGTCGATGCGGCGCTCTCGGCGATCATCCAGAGCGCGGAACAGGCCAGCCAGCCCGCGACAGTGTCCGGCAAGCGGTCCGATTGCCGATACTCGCGCAGCAAACAATCGAGGAGCCCCGTCGTGCGCGCAGCCAATCCCGCGTTCGATCGCAAATCAATGGTACGGGGCGTCACAAACAAAGATTCAATGGACGCGCGATGCGCCGGGTCGACGAGGCCGGACAAGGTCTCGAGATTGACGGTAAGCACAAACCCGCGCGTCTCAGCTCGAAAGCGAAAGCCGTGAATTGTTCCTGCGGGAACGACCACGGCAATCGGGCCCTCGGAAGTCGACTGAGAATCCTCGAGCGTTGCCGTCACCGGTCCGGCAGTGACGACGATGCACTGGCAGAGCGTGAGATGCCGGTGGCTGCTGATTTGTCCCAGATACTTGCCGCTACGCGACGGAATATCCTCGATGTGCACCGCCTCTACCGGAGTGGCCGGTGTCGGCAGCTCACCATACAGCGAGAAGCTTGGGACTTGTCGCCGCTTCGTCCGCATAATCATGATGATATGCCTCGTTGATGCCGGCGCTACAGCGTTCGTGCCAGAACGATGAGCGCGAGTCCGGTCAGAAAGCTCGCGAACATCGCCGCCAGCAAGGCCGAGGTGCCGCGCGGCGCCAAGCGGAATTCCTTCCAGATAAACACGCCCCACAATGCCGCGATCATTGTCGCGCCCTGGCCGAGCCCGTAGGAAATCGCAAAGCCGGCGCGGCCCGAGGCGATCAGGTTGAAGGACATGCCCACTCCCCAGATCACGCCGCCCAGCACGCCGGCCAAGTGCGTGCCGACGCTCCCCGCGAAGTAGTCGCGGAAGCCGACGGGCGCACCCTCGAAGGGCCTTTTCATCGCGAATGTATTCCAAACGAAACTGCTCAGCAGAATGCCGGCGGCGAGCACGAAGACCGCCGCGTAGGGTCCCATTTTGCCGGCCACCGCGTCGGCCGGATCCGCGTACATCGCCGCTGCAACGAAGCGATAGAACATTCCCATGAATACGCCGCAGGCCACAGAAATCAGCAGCCCCTTGGCGCTGCCCTTGCTTCCAGCGCCAGGCGACGCGGCCGGCAGACGGCGATATGCCATGGCATCCAGAAGTATCGCCAGGATCACCAGCCCGACGCCCGCAGCAAGCAGGGCCACGTTGCCCACCGGAGCGGCGCGGTAATTCACGATCACGCCGATGATCAGCGCGAGTCCGATCCCGACCGGAAATGCCACCGCCATGCCGGCTATCTCGATCGCGGCGACCAGCAGAATGTTCGCGAGATTGAAGATCGCGCCGCCAACCAATGCCGAAAAGATGGAGGCACCCGAGGCTTGCGCGAGGTCGGCGAGAAACGGGCGGCCTTCGGTGCCGCTGCTGCCCAAGGTCAGGCCGAGAATCAGCGTCAGGAGCAGGACGCCCAGCGCGTAGTCCCAGTAGAAGAGCTCGAACCGCCAGCTGGTGGGTGCCAGCTTCTTGGCGTTTGCCCACGAACCCCAACCAAACATCGTGATCACGCAGAATGCGACGGCCAGCGGGTAACTATGTACGACAAACATGGCTTGTATCCTATCGCACCGGCCCAATGCTGCGCCGGTCCCATTCTGCCTCGAACTCGGCGCGCCGCGCGAACGACTTCTGGGTTCCGATCCGGGTGGTTGACAGGGCGGCGTAGAGATTCGCGCGTGCCAAGGCTGCCTGCTCCGGTGCGCCTTCGCCCAGAAACACTGCGAGACTGCCGATGAACGCATCGCCTGCGCCCGTGGTATCGGCGGCTGTGACTGGGAAGGGCGGCACCAGCGTGTGGCCCGCGGCATCCGCCAGCAACGAACCGCGTGCCCCCAGGGTGATGATGACCCGCCGAAACCCCTTGCCGAGCAGCACAGCCGCGCATGCCGCCGCCTCCGCCTCGGAGCGCACCGGCAGTCCGGTGAGCAGCCCGGCTTCGGTCTCGTTCGGGATGAAATAGTCCGCGCCTGCGAGCTCGGCGAGGCTGGCCGGCACCGCCGGCGCCGGGTTGACGATGCAGCGGATAGCGTGGGCGCGTGCAAAACGAACGGTGTGATAGATGGTCTGGAGCGGGATCTCGAACTGCAGAATGATCGCGTCCGCGCGCTCGAGGTCCGGCGCGGCCGCGTCGACATCGTCAGGCGTCAGCCGGTCGTTGGCACCCTTGACGACAATGATGCGGTTCTGACCGTTGGGCTCGACGAAAATCGGTGCAACGCCGGTGGGCGCACCCGGGGCGATGTGAACGTGCGTCGTGTCGATGCCGAAGGAGGCGAAATTATTGATCGTCGCCTGCCCGAACAGGTCGTCGCCGACCTTGGCAACCATCATCACCTGCGCGCCGCAAAGCCGCGCAGCTACCGCCTGATTTGCGCCCTTTCCGCCGAAGCCCAGATCGAAACCCTTGCCGAACAAGGTTTCACCCGGGCGTGGGAACACATCCGTGAAAGTCGTGAGGTCCGTGACGGCGCTGCCGACCACGGCAATGCGGGGTGAGCCAGGCATGCTTGTCCTCCAGCTACGCCGCTGCCAGTAGTTCCTTGAACAATGCGGACGCGCCGATCCGGAAATTACCGGGCGAGGCGCTTCCGGGACCAAACCTGCGCTCGAAGAGCGTGAGATACATCATGGCGTCGTCGATGGTGCGGATGCCGCCTGAGGCCTTGAAGCCGATCGACCGTCCCAACCGGCCGGCTGCCGCGATTTCATCGCACAACACCGCCGCCGCGTCCGGCGTCGCAGCGGGTTGAGTCTTGCCCGTGGACGTCTTCAGGAAGTGCGCACCGCCGTCGATGGCAATTGCGGCGGCGAGGCGGATGTTCTCGGCGCTGACCAACTGACCGGTCTCCAAAATGACCTTCAACAATGCACGCTCCCCACAGGCTTCGCGGCAGCCCCGGACCAATCCTAAACCCGCGAGCGTGTCGCCGGCCAGCAGCGCCCGATAAGGGAAAACCACGTCCACCTCGGCCGCTCCGGCCTCGACGGCCGCTGCAGTCTCCGCCACCGCGCCGTCAATTGCCGCAGTGCCGCTCGGAAAATTCGCGACGGCGCACACCGGAATGCCGGTACCTCGGAGCGCATCCAGCGCGGCGGCAATCCCTCGCGCCCAGATGCACACCGCCGCGGGTTTGACCGGGGCTGAGCAGGCGAGAAGCGCCAGTGCGCGCACCGCGGCGGCATCGTCCGACTCGTTCAGGCTCGTCAAGTCGGTCAGTGAGATGAGGCGTCGTGCCAGGACCGCCCGCGAAGCATCTGCCGAAGAACCTCCAGTGCTCATACGCCTATGCTAGCAGCAGCCAGACCGAGCTATACTATCGACGGGAATGCCCTAAGAAAGGGGTCTTCCGTAGGGGCGGCACCTGCTTTCGTAGCTCAAGTTTTCCGCCTTTCTGCCGAAACCAGTGTCAATGCTCAGTTGAGGTCACAACAGCGGGGTAGTCGATGATGGCGAATGTTCCCCCCGCGGCACCCACCTATAGATCCAATTCGCAATCCGTAGCGCCCGCCGATGCCGCACCCGATGAGGCGAGAGGCGCCGCACTCCAGTTTCTGAGTCAGCTGGCGGCTGAAGTGTCCTCTGGGACGGTGAATCTTCCCTGCTTTCCGGACATCGTGATTCGAATCCGCAATACATTGGCCGACCCGAACACAACCCCCGAGAAAACGGTCACCATCGTGGGCGCGGAGCCGCGCTTGGCGGGACGGATTCTGCAAACGGCCAATTCGGCTGCATTCAATCAAACGGGCAAGCCGGTGACCGATTTGAGAACCGCGATCACCCGTCTGGGCCATCAATTCGTGCAAAGCGCCACCATGGCGTTTGCGGTTCAACAAATGAAGGACGAGAAATCCCTATGTTCCATCGCAAAGCTCCTGAATGAATTGTGGTTGGAGAGCATCGCCGCGGCTTCGATCTGCCGGGACGTGGCACGGCGTACCAAAGTCGATCCCGAGGAGGCTTTCCTGACAGGGCTCCTGCATGGGATTGGTCGCCTCTACATCATGGTTCGCGCCGTAGGCAAGTTGGGGGCATTGCGCAATCCCAAGTCCTTCATGGATCTGGTGTCGGAATGGCACGCATCGATCGGCAAGGCCGTCTTGGAGAATTGGGGATTCGCCGAGGAGATGTCCGCTGCCGTCGGCGAGCAGAAGGAGCACGAGCGCAAGCACAAAGGCGACGCGGATCTGTCGGACGTTCTGATCGCCGGCGTTGCGCTCGCCAAGGCCCTGAAAATGCCGTCTCCCCGAGTCGTCCAGGTGGACGGGATCGACGCCTTTTCCATCCTCGGCCTATCCGCCAAGGATTGTTCTGCCATTCTCGGTTACGCCGACCGCGAGATCCAATCGCTGCAGGACGCTTTAGGCTGCAAACCGGCCCTCCCGGGTGCCCGCCCCGGAGCTTAGAACAGCTCGACCTTGCCCGCGCCGCTTCCCTGATGTTGCGCCGCTCGGACACGCTCCTTCAGCTCGTTCCATTGGGTTGCCGACTTTGGCGCACCATCGGACGACATGAATTCTGAAAGGCGCGACAGACTCGAACAAACATGCGTCAAGCTTTGCACCAGACGGTCGTGAAACTGTATGGCTGCGACAGCCTTGCCTGCCCGTAAGTGCAGGTCGTCATGCAAGAGCATCAGATCCTGAAATACGCGAGCCGGCGAGCCGGAGAAGTCGGCGAGGCACCGCGCAATGATCTCAGTCGCTCCGCTCATCGAGTGCGCCGCTTCAACCAGCGTCGCCGCCGGGGCATTCGTCTCGTGCAGCGCGCCTTCGATTTGCGAGGCGATGACTTCAAGCAACGAGACGATATTCTCCGTCTGCTGAGTGTGCGAGACGGCCGGCGGCAATGGTGGTTCGTGCATATCGGTCACATGACCCGAGCTATCGTTGCCATCAATTGTTGAGGATTGAACGGTTTCACCAACCAACCGGTCGCTCCGGCCTCTTTCCCGAGCAGTTTTCTGTCCGGTGTCGATTCGGTCGTCAGCACCAGCATGGGGACGGTTTTGTAAGCCGGAAGCAGGCGCAGCTCGCGAATCAGAGTGAAGCCGTCCATCCGTGGCATGTTGATATCGGTCAAGACGAGATCTGCCTTATGATCGCGTGCGAATTCCAAGGCTTCGACGCCGTCGGATGTCTGTTTAACCTCGTAACCCTCAGCGGTCAGGGTCAATTGCATCATCAGACGAATCGATGGGGAATCGTCTACAGTCAGTATCAATCTAGCCATCGGCGCTTCTCCGTTAAATTCCGCGGCGCTGCAACCTTAAGTTCCATTTTGCTCAAATTCCTGGCTGGAGCGTTGGAGCGGTTTCACATAAATTGCACATTGCAGGGATTCCCCTAGCCGTTGGCAAGGCGGACCTGAATGGTGCCGGGTTCAGGTCGCCCTTCTGTGTGCGCGATCTGTTTCGTTGGAACGGGGCCCGTCGGCTCGTTTGAGCAGCCCCGCGATTACGGAGGGTACATTGCAAGCCGGAGTTGGACGAGCAAAGAAGAAGCCCTGTGCCTGGTTACACCCCGTAGCGCGCAGCATCTGTAGTTGTTCCGCCGTCTCCACACCCTCCGCGACGGTTCGCATGCCGAAGGCGCTCGCGAGCGAGACGACGGTTGTAACGAGCGTCATGGCGTTTGGCGCATCGGTGATGTGCTGAATGAATGAACGATCGATTTTGAGGGTGTCCACGGGGAGCCTGGCAAGCAGGCGCAATGAAGAATAGCCGGTACCAAAGTCGTCGATTGCCACACCAATGCCCGCCTCCCGCAATTGCGAGAGCTTGCGAATCGAGGCCTCCAAGTCGTGCATCAACATGCTTTCGGTGATCTCGATGTCGATCCCCGATGCCAGATCGAGCGCGGGTTCCATACCGGACACCATCCGATCCACGAAGTCCCGTCGGCGCAATTGCAATGGCGAGACGTTGACAGCCACCCGGACGCTCGGAAGTCCGGCCAAATTCCAGTCGCGAATGTCCCGCACCGCTTGCAGCAGGACCCATTCGCCGACATCAACGATGGCGCCGGAACGCTCCAGCAAAGGCACAAACAGGGATGGCGGCACCGGACCATCCTCGGCGTCCTGCCAGCGCAGCAGCGCCTCAAGCCCTTCGACCCGGCCGCTTTCGACGTTGACCTTCGGTTGGTAGTGAAGCAGGAATTCCTGGCGATCGAGGGCGCGCGCGAGCCTCGCCTCGAGCGCCAGGCTGCGCGACGTCGGACGCTGCGTAACGAACTCGTACAGCATGCACGGTTCGTTGTCCTCGCGCGCCGCTTTGAGCGCCGCCTCGGCACGCTGCACCAGAACATCCGCGTCACCGGCATCGCGCGGATAAAATGCAATTCCGGAACGGATGGCGGGCCGCAATTCCTGGCCGTCTATGTCGAATGACTCGAGGAACACTTTCGTCAGCGCGTTCTGCAGCGATCGTGCGCTGTCCGCCTCGTCCCCCACGTCTCGAGGTCGGAGCGCGAATGTTCCGCCGCCGAAATGCGCCAGGCAGTCCGGATCCGCGAATTTCTGTTTGAGCCGCGCCGCTATTTTTTCGATCAATCGGTCGCCCACGTAACGCCCGAGCGTGTCGTTGATCGCGCCGAGTTTTTGCACGTCGAAAACCACGACGCCGCGGCGGGCCGCCGCATCGGCGTTCAGCACTTGCGCCAGGCGTTGACAAAACAACGGCCGTTTGGCAAGCCCTGTCAAACTGTCGAAGTAGGACAGAAAATGAACGGCCTCATCCTTGTCGAGATATTGGAGCGCAAACCCCAGATTGGCGGTCAACTCGAGCAGCACGCCCACTTCCGACTCATCGTAAACGTGACTCTGACCGCTGAAAAATGTAATGACGCCCACGGCGGTGCCATCGACGAGCAGCGGCAGCGCGGCGATCGCTCGATAGCCCCGGACGATCAGCGTCCTATGTTGCGCAAGAGACTGCGGGCCGTCGGCGAGGTCATTGAGCACGCTGGGCGCCCCCGAGCGAATGGCGCGGTCCGCCAACCTGTCGTCGACCGTTGAATCGTGCCCCAAATCCGCACCCGCACTTGCCCGCAGCCGCAGTTTTGTCGTGCCCGGATCCATCAGGCTGACGGCGACGCGCTCGAAGCCGCCCTGGTGCACGGCAATCCGGCACACCTCATCGAGCAACTCGCTCCGATTCCGCAAGCGCAGGATGGCGGAGCTCATGCTGCTCAACATCCGGTACGTTCGGGTCAGCCGCTGCAGCCGCACTCCCTGGTCTTGCTGGCGTTTTTCCGACCTAGCCTTCGCGGCGTGCATCGACGCCTCGCGCAAGGCGCGCTCGACGGCGCTCGGCAGGCGCGCCAAATTGGTCTTAAGTACGTAGTCCGTGGCACCGCGCCGCAGGGCCTCGATTGCCCGCTCCTCGCCGATGGTTCCGGAGACATAAATAAATGGGGTTTCCGGCGCGTGGGCTATTGCAAGGTCCAGGGCTCGCAGGCCGTTGAATTGCGGCAATGAGAAATCAGAAAGAATGAGAGCGGGCGTTCGCCTCTGCAGAGCCGACACAAAATCGGACTCAGTCTCCACCCGTTGGATATCAAACGTGAGACCCGCCTTTCCTAAGGATCTTGCGATCAGTTCGGCGTCGGTTTCGCTGTCTTCGACAGCCAGAAGTTGTAGCTTTGGAGTCATGGTTATCCCTGTATCGGCCGGAATGCGCCAATCATGAGGATGGCGCTGCCGGCAAGGCGAATTGAAAGCACGCGCCTTGGTTCGGCGTGCTCTGTGCCCAAATCCGACCGCCGTGGCGCGCTATGATGCGGTGCACAATAGCTAATCCCACACCGGTCCCGCTGAATTCCTCGGTCCGATGCAGGCGCTGGAAAACGCCGAAGAGTTTGTCGGCGTAGCGCATATCGAAACCCGCCCCATTGTCATCCACCTGGTAGATGGCTTCCCGATCTTCGACTCGGCCGCTGATCTTGATGTGCGGCTGAGCGCGCTTCGCGCTGTACTTCAAGGCGTTGCCGATGAGGTTGCACCAGACCTGCCGTATGACGGTCGCATCCCCCGAGACAGCCGGCAGCGCGCCGATTTCGACGGCCGGTTCGGGACCCCCGTACTGCGACTTCATCTCGGCGGCCGCCGCTTTTGCGAGCGCGGTCATGTCGATTCGATCGAGGTTCAGAGCCTGCCTGCCGATGCGCGAGAACTCCAGCAAACCCACGATGAGTTGGTTCATTTTCTGGCTGTTGTTGCGGATAACTTCAATGATGCGGTTTCCTTCCTCGTCCAGCCGATCTGCAAAATCTTCCGCCAGAATCTGCGCGAAGCTGTCGATGGACCGAAGGGGCGCCTGTAGATCGTGCGAGATGGAGTAGGAAAAGGATTCGAGGTCCTGATAGGCGGCGGCAAGCTCGTCGGAGCGGCGGCGCTCACGCTCCTGCAGTTCGGCGTTCTCGCGGCGCAGCCGCTGCACGTCCAGCGCCCGCGCAATGACCGGCAAAATTGCGTTGAGTTTGAACGGCTTGAGGATGTAGTCGAGCGCTCCTCCCCGCATTGCCTGCACCGCGGTATCAATGGTGCCGTGGCCGGTCATCACGATCGCACCCAGGCCCGAATCGATTTGCCTCGCGGCATTGATCAGCGCGATGCCGTCCATCTCCGGCATCATCAAATCGGTGAGCAGCAGATCGAACTCGCCGGGCTTAAGCGCCGCCAAGGCCTGCTGGGCCGAGTTGTAGCCGTGAGTGGCGTATCCCTCTACGCTCAGCGTGTCGCAGAGCGCACGCATCTGCGCCGACTCGTCGTCCACGATGAGCAGTCGTGCGTGTGTATGGGTCACCGCACCAGCTCCGCCAACGCCGCCCGCAATTCTTGCAGCCGAGGCGGCTTGCTCAGCAGCTTGTCGACATGCGGCGGGATATCGTTCGACGCGATCAGCCGCTGACCCCAACCGGTGAGGAGAATAACGGGCGTGGTTGAGGACATCATTTTGATCGAGGACGCAACTTTGCGGCCGTCTACATGCGGCATGCCAAGATCCGTTACGACAATGTCGAAGCACTCACCGCGCTTCTGGGCGGCGGCAAAGGAGTCGATGCCCGCTTGGCCGCCATGAGTTGCCATGATCTGATGCCCATCCTCCTGCAGCGTGTCCTGCAGGGACTTGATGAGCATCGGATCGTCATCGACCAAGAGGATCCGCAGCCGACGGCTGACAAAGGGCGCCTTGATGACCTGCGTGCTCGTCACGGCAGAAGCCGTGTGGGCGGGAAAGCTCAACCGCACCGTCGTGCCTTGACCGATTGCGCTCTCGATGTCCAGTTCGGCACTGTGGCGCTGAATCATCCCGTACACCATGGCCAACCCCAAGCCCGTGCCGCGCTCGCCTTTCGTGGTAAAGAAAGGTTCGAGACAGCGTCGGCGAGTGTCTTCGTCCATCCCGACGCCCGTGTCACTGACTTCGATGAGAACGCGATCCGCCCCGTCCGCGCTCCCGGATTGGCGGGTCCGCACCGTGAGCCGGCCGCCGCTCGGCATCGCGTCCACTGCATTGAAAATCAGGTTCGTGAGCGCATCGCGAATCTCGTGCTCTGCACCCATGATGTCCGGTAAGGCATCGACCAGGTCCGTTTCAAGATCCACCATCACGCCACGCTGCTGCGGAAGATCGCTCCATCGAGGGCGGGTCAGTTCCACGACTTGCCGAATGGCGCGATTCAGATCGACCCGCTCGAGCGTAAGCTGCGCCTCCCGCTCGCGATAGAATTCGCGCATTCGCGCCACCGTTCGCGCGACATCTTCGATGGCCCGCTGGATCGTGGTCAAATAGCCGCGCGCCCGCTCGCTCAGGTTCGGTTCGCGCTCGAGCAATGACTCGGTGTAGAGCGAAACCGGCGAAATCGCGTTGTTGATGTCATGCGCGATGCCGCTCGCCATCTGTCCGAGCGCCCGCAGCCGCTCCTGTTGCATCACGGTGTGCTGACTTTGGCGCAGGTCGTCATACGCTTGCTGCAAGGCGCCATACAGCCGCGCCTGATGACTCGCCAGCGCCACGTGTTCGCTCAGTTGTTTCAAAAATTCGCACTCACCGCTGCTGAACGCATCATCCTTGCGGCGCGCACACACCAGCACTCCAAACACCTGGTTCTCCACGATGAGCGGGGCAATGACCATCGACCTTAACCCGGCCGCAGCCAGCCGCTGCGGAAAGGCAAAGGGAACCTTGAGGACGTCTGGTTCATAGACCAACTGTCCGGCCACACAGCGGGACAGCCCATTGGCGTCGAGCGGCACCTCGAGTTGTTCCACCAAGCCGAGCTTTTCAGCAAATCCTCTGCCGGCGGCCCCCAGCACACTGACGGTGAGCGACTGCGCGGCAGCGTCGTGCAGGAGAAAGCAGCCAAAATCCATCGGGAGATTCTGCTCGAGGCTGTCGAGCACGACCTGAAAGATGCTCGGCAGGTCCTGCCGCTCGCCCGTGGCGCGCGTGATGTGCTGCAACAGGCCCAGGCGGCCGAGTTGAGCGTGCAGCTTGGCCTCGGACAACTGAATTTGCGTCAGCATCTGATTAAAAGTGTCGGTAAAGAGGTCGAATTCGTACGCGCCGGTCCGGACGGCTCGTACGGTGTAGTCGTGACGCTCGGAGACGGCCCGGGTGGTGTCCGCGAGCGCAAGAATCGGATGCAGCAGCCGGTGCTGAAGCCGGCGGGAAATCAGATAGACCAGCGGCAAGGAGATGCCGATCACCAGAAAGACAATCAGCGCGTAAAGGCGGATGCGTGCATACATGGCGCCGAGGTCGGATTCAACGAACAGCGTACCAAGCCGCTTTGTACCTTCCTCGACCGGTTGGAAGCCGATCAGCTCAGCGTGCTCGAAAATGTAGCCGGACGCGCCGGGCTGCACCGGAAAGTTCGCCGCGGAGCGCCCGCGCGGATAGACCGCAAAGATCCTGCCCCGTGAATCGTACAACGCGGCCGCTGCGATGTGCGGGTCGGCCTTGAACGCCGCCAGCACCGCGGAAGCGTCATCGGCGTTGTCGAACGCCAGCGCGGCGGTGCTGTTGCTGGCAATGGCCTGGCTCAATGTCTGCAGTTGCTGGACGCTGGATTGCCGGAATGTCAGGAGCTCGTAAGCGCAAAACGCCGTGGTGGTCACCGCCAGCACCACGCCGGCCGAGAGAAATATCATCCGCATCAATGTGCGGCGAATGGGAGTGGACACGGCGGCCATGCGTCAGTTTCCGCTGCGGGTGCCGACGATTTCGGCGGGCCGCAGTAATTTCGAGCTGATCGTCAGACCCGCGGCGCGAGCGGATTCCACGTTGATGCGCAACCGAATTCGATTGTTCTCGGTCGTGAACTGAATCATGACGCCGCGCTCGGAGGAGCCGTCCAGTTCGGACACGGTAAGCGTGCTGCGGTGATCCAGGGCGGCGAGAATCTGTTGCAGTTGCGCGCTCTCCGAGCGGTCGATGTACAGGATCTGACAATCGCCGACTTCACCGATGCTGCGGAAGCGGCGCACCAGCAGCGGATGTTGATCTATTTGCTCGCCGTGCACCGCCTCATCCAGGCGCATTCCGAACGGATCGTTGCCCAGGATACCGATGATGAAAGGTGCGTTGGGCGCGGTGAAGTCTTGAGGGGGCCATTCGACGAAATGCGAAAAGTTGTAGACGAAAACAGCCTTGACCTGGTACTCGGTCGGCGCCTCCGCGCCGGATGCGCCGCGAAGCAATGCCATCAGCCCCAGCGTGCCGCAAAGCAACGCCCGCAAGATCTTGTTCAGAACCGCCACGCAAGTTTTCCATAGACACTGCGCTCAATCTCCGCGCGCGTCGCGTCGGGAAAACCATATTCGGGATGACGGTTGTGCAAAAGATTCTGTCCGACCAGCGAGAGCTCGAGCCGTTCGCTGGCATGCCATGCCAGACGCGTATTCAGTTCGAAATAGCTGGGCACCGTTCCGGGTGTCGGGCCATTGTCGGTGTGCAGGGTGTCGACCCAGCGCAGGCCGGCATCGAGCTCCGCGTGCCACGGCAGGCTCAGAGAGGAACGCAGGGAGAACTGGTGCTCGGGATCAGCTGTTTCGTTGAGCGCATTGTCCAGGTCATACCCGCCGGGTTTGACGCGCAGATGCTCCTGCAGCAAGGTATAGCCTGCGTGCAAAGACCAGGCATGGGACACCTGGTAATTGCCGCTGAACTCGAGCCCATAGGTGTCCCCCTGCAGATTGTTCGAGTAGTACACGGGAAAGAGTGTGACCGGGGTGAGACTGAGACTGCGGACGTCGTCGTAGCGGTTATAGAAGCCGGATACGGAAGCGGTGGCTTTCGAACTGAATTGCGCGCGATAGCCCACTTCGTAGGCAATCACGGATTCGGAGGTGAAATTGGAGCCTCCCACCAGAAAAACGGGGTACGGCGGCGACCCTTCCGAAAGGTCATGATCGAAGCGCGAGGGCGTGCGTACCGCGCGAGACACGGCAGCCCATACGGCTTGACTCGAGTTCAAGACCCAGCTCAGGCGCGCATTGGGTTCGAGTTCGAAGCCGGTGTAGTCATTGTGCTCCACCTTGGTGCCGACGGTGAACGACAGGTTCTTCCGCAGCGCGAGCTCATCCTGGACGAACGCACTGTACAAGTTCTGATCCAAAACGGCCGGGGAAAAGCCCAGCCCGGGGGCGTCGATGACGGCGTCGCGAGTCTGTCGAAACCCTAAGCCCCAGACGACTCGGTTGCGCGCGCCAACCTTGAGTCGATGCTGGAAATCCACATCGTAGGTGGTGAGGTCATCGTACAGATTTCCAGGGGGCGTGAATTGCACGCCGTTGAGCGTCAGCGGCGGGGTCGGAAGGGTCAAGTGTGTCTGATCGATATATGATTGCAGGGTCAGGTCTGAGTCGTTCGATAGAATGCGCGTCCAGCGGCCGAGGAGATTGTCGCCGCTGGCGTCGGCGTCGCCGCCGGTCTGCAGATGCTCATGGCCGTCGTAGTAGTCGCCCTGCACCGTCAATTTGTCCTGGGCGGTCACTGCCGAGTCAACGCGAAAACCCGCGCGGCCCTGCCGCCAAGAGTCCGATTCCGGGTCTCCATTGGCCAGCACTTCGTCGCCGCGGTCGAAATACTTGCCGTAGACGCGGAAATGCGTCTCCCCGTCGAGCGAACCGCCATAGCGTGCACCCGCGAACTTCTGCGGCTCGGATCCGCCGCCCGCCTCGGCATACAGGCCCTGCGTGTCCGCGGCGCTCTTGGTGATGATGTTGATGACGCCATTGACCGCGTTCGCGCCCCACAGCGTGCCCCCCGGGCCGCTGATGACTTCGATTCGGTCGATGTCTTCCAGCAAGTAGTCCTGGACGTCCCAGAAGACCCCCGAGTAGAGCGGCGTATACACCGTTCGACCATCGATCATGACCAAGAGCTTATTGCCCAGCGCGGCATTGAAACCGCGCGCGCTGATCGCCCAGTCGTGGGCATTCTTCTGCGCCACTTGCAGATTATCAGCCAGCCGCAGCGCTTCCGGAATGCTCGTGGCGCCGGAACGCCGGATGTCCTCTTGCGTGATGACTTGAATCGCGGAGGCCGCCTCGATCAGCCTTTCAGGATGCCGGGTCACCGAAGTGACCTCGACATTCATGAGATCCTCGACGGTCAATCGCTTCAAGTCTCCGATGCTCGGCATGTCATCGGCCTTGGCGGGTGCAAAGCCCATCCAAAACAATGGAAGCGCCCACGCGACGATGCCGATTCGAACTATGCGAGTCGCTGCCACGGACTGATTCCGTTCCACATCATGATCGTCCTTGTCGGATTGCGGTCCTGAGGTTATCGGAGGCCGCCCGACCTTGGTAAGGGTTGAACATAAGAAGCAGCGACAATTGTGAAGGCCGTCTCACAATCTCAAGCTTGACTTCCGGCAACTGCACGACGATCTTGGCGGGCGACAGCGTCGATCGTGACATTCGCGGGGCAGTTCGGTAAACGGAGTTGTTGTTGCATCGCGATCACTATGCCCAAGGACTCATGAAAGACTCCGTACGTCATCGGGTCCTCGTCGCGGAAGACGACGCCATAATGGCCGAGGCCATCTGCGATCGCCTGACCGATGCGGGATATGAGGTCATTGCCAGAGCCGAGACCGGGGCTGTGGCAGTCGAGGCCGCCCTCGCGCTGCGGCCTGACCTGATCCTCATGGACGTAAGGCTGGAAGGCGACATGGATGGGATCCGCGCCTCTGAGCTCATCAACGAGAAAATGCGCGTACCGGTCATCTATCTCACGGGCGATTCCGATCACAAGACCTTGCAGCGCGCCAAGGCGGCTTCCGCCTATGGCTACGTTCTAAAACCATTTCACATCAAGAACCTGATCGTGGCGATCGAGGTCGCCGTCGATCGTTTTGAGATGGAACAGCGGCTCGAGGACAGCCAACTCACTTACGCGACCATCCTCGGCAGCATTGCGGATGGAGTGATCGCGGTTGACACGCAGGGTCGCGTTCGATTCATGAACGGAGTTGCAGAGCGCCTCACCGGGTGGTTGACCCGAGAGGCCCAGCTGAAGCCGCTGGAGGCGATCGTCGACATCACCGATTCCACCGGCGATCGGCCCGTGGTTGAGCTGACAGCGCGGGTGCTGACGTCACGGACCACGTGCTCTCTCGGCGCCGACGCGTTCGTGACCAGTTGCAAGGGAATACGGGTACCGGTCGACGGCGGCATGTCATGCGTGGTCGACAGCTTGGGCCGTGTCGTCGGCGCCTCCATGACTTTGCGCGACGTGGCCGGCGCGCGCAAGGCGGAATCGGACCTCAGAGCCATGGCGGAGCAGTTGCGGGCGGTGGTCGATACTGCCGTCGACGGCGTACTGATGTTCGATGCGGCCGGCACAGTTCTGATGGGGAATCCCGCTTGTGAACGGCTGTTCGGTTACTCGTCGGCCGAGCTGACCGGGCGCAAGCTCGAGACCATGATGCCTTCGTCTCGACTGGCGGCGTATGGCAAAACCCCGCGTACGATTATCTGCCGCCGCCGGGATCGAAGCACTTTTCCCGCCGAAATATCGGTCGGTGAGGCGCACACCCCAGGGCAGCCGTTGTTCGTCGGGGTAATCCACGATGTGTCGGAAAGCCGTGCGCTGGAGGCGGCATTTCTCGATGCCGTGGGACGCGAGCAACGACGATTCGCCTCGGACCTCCACGACGGACTTGGACAGGAGCTCACGGGTCTTTCGCTGCTCCTCTCCTCTCTACGGAGCGCCGCGCGTGAGGCGCACAGTCCCCACACCCCAGACCTCGATCAGGCTCAATTAATCGTACAGCAAGCGCTTCAATCATGTCGAACGATTGCGCGCGGGTTGTCGCCGATCGGGCCCACGGAAGGTGGTCTCATCGGTGCGCTGCACGATCTCGCCTCTCAGTTCAAAGCGCCGGGGACCCCCAGCGTGGAGATCTCGGTGAACGAAGTTTCTCAACTCTCCTTGAGTCCCGCGGCGACCGATCATCTCTATCGAATTGCGCAAGAGGCACTCGCGAACGCCCTCAAGCACGCGAACGCCAACAGCATCAAGGTGACGCTCGATGTCGAACCCGAGTTTGTCAGACTCGAAATCCGCGATGACGGCGGGGGCGTCAAGATCATGGGTGCGGACGCACCGGGACTTGGTCTGCGCACGATGCAATATCGCGCCTCGCTGATAGGAGCGCGGTTCGAAATAGCGCCCTTGCACCCCAACGGCACGCGTGTCATCTGCGATTGTCCCACGAGTGAGCCGATGGCGGCGGCGGACCTGCATGACGGCACCGACCCGTGACCGGCCGGCGGCGTCATGCCGTTCGCAGGTCGCCGTTGCCGAGGAGTCTTACGATTTGCGGACCAATTTGCTCCAAAGGCAGAACCATCTGCGCGGCGTCCAACAATACTGCTTCCCGCGGCATGCCGTAGATGACCGAAGTACCTTCATCCTGGGCGACGGTGAAACCTCCGGCCCGCCGGATTGCGAGCAACCCCGCGGCGCCATCCCGGCCCATGCCTGTCAGAAGGCAAGCCACTACCTCGGCACCGCGATCCACGGCGAGCGATTCGAACAGCACATCGACCGACGGCCGGCACGAATGGCGCGGCGGATCGGTACTCAGGCGCAGGCGCCCGCCGGCCACACTCAAATGGCGGCCCGGCGGAGCCATGATCACCTGTCCGCCCAACGAATCAAGGGAGTCACGGTCGCGGGCGTAGGCGACCCGGTGCGGCGTTTGGTTGTCGAGCCACTCCGCAAACGCCGCAGCGAACGGTTCGTCGATATGCAGCACGAAGAGCACGGGTACGCGCAATCCCGGCGGTAGCGCACGCAAGACCTTGACGATGGCGGCGGGACCCCCTGTCGACGCGCCAATTGCCACCACGCCGCGGTGCTGACTCCGGTGTTGATCGTGGCGCGGCAGCGCGAGGGGCATCGCACGGGATTCCTGAACAGCCGCGACAGCGCGCTCCGTGCCGCTCCGTCGTGCGCGGAGATGCGTGATGACTTTTATGCCCGCGATCAGCTTGACGGCGGCCACGAACCGCCGTTCCCAGCTGCCGTCGACGCCGTCCACCGAAGGCTTTTCCAGCACGTCAACCGCACCCGCCGCGAGAGCATCATAGGTCTTGAATAGTTCTCCCCGATTCGTCGAAGCAGACACGATCAATATCGGCGTCGGCATGTAGGCCATGATGTACTCGGTGGCGGTCAACCCACTCATCACGGGCAAAACCATATCGAGCGTTATGACGTTGGGACGCAGTTGTTCGCACAACTCAATCGCCCGCTTGCCGTCTTCGGCCTCGCCGACCACTTCCAACTCCGGGTCGGCGGACAGGATGTCGCAAAATCGCCGACGCGTGGTGAGCGAGTCCTCCACCACGAGAATTCGCAGCCTCTTCATTGCGCACCCACCAACAAACGGATTTTCTCGAGGAACTCGGTCTGCTCGAATTCTCCCTTGACGATATAACCCCTCGCCCCCACCTTGGCTCCTCGCTGAAGGTCTTCGGGCGACGCGCGCGAGGTGACCAAGACCGCCGGGATGTCGCGCAAGACCGGATCCGCGCGCGCATGCTCGATGAACGTAAAGCCGTCCATTCCGGGCATTTCAACATCCACGAGAAATAATGAATAGCGGCATTTACGGGCGCATTCGAGCGCGTCCTCTCCCGAAGTGGCCAGATCGACCTCATAGCCCGCCGACTCGAGAATGCTTTGCTCGAGCATGCGCGTGGTTAGCGAATCGTCGATGACGAGAATGGGAGCGCGCGGCATTGGCATGGCTGCAAGGGCCGGTCCGGCGCGGCCAACATACTCAACGAGTCCTTCAGGGTCGAGAATCAGCTGCGGATGTCCTTCCGCATCCAGCGATGCGCCCGCCACGGTCGGATCGCTGGGTGTGCAGTCAGGGAGCGGGCGTACGATCACGTTCTGCGTGCCGCGCAAACGCTCGACGCCCACCGCAGCCCGCGCGGCCGCGCCTTCGATGATGACCGCCGACCAGGATCGTGCAACGCCCCGTGTCTGGGTTGCCCGGCGCAGCGCTCCCTCCAAAGGGGCAAATGGAATCACCTTCCCCTCCCATAGAATGGAGGCGCCCTGCGCCGACTGCGCCAGATCGCCGGTGGCGACTCGCAGCGTCCGCCTCACTGCTTCCAACGGTATGGCCACCGTCCGTCCCCCGGCTTCGACGATGAGCGCGTCAACCGCCGCAAGAGAAACCGGCACGACAATCTCCAAGGACGTGCCCAGCCCTACTTCCGTGCGAATGCTCACCTCTCCTCGCAGCCGAGCGGCCGCTTCGCGCACGACGTCAAGACCAACACCGCGTCCGGCAATCTGGGTCACGGCGGCCGAGGTGCTGATGCCGCCGTCGAGCAGAAGCCGCAGCAATTCCTCGGTACCGAGCTTGGCTGCATCCGTCGGCTGCATACCCTTGCGCTCCACCGCGCTGCGCACCGCCTCAAGATCAACGCCCCGGCCATCGTCGCGGCAAACAAACACCGCCTGGTTACGGCGCCGGCGCACCTCCACCCACACGCGGCCCTCCGCCGGCTTGCCAATAGACTCCCGTTCCACGGCTGTTTCGATTCCATGTGCGACCGCGTTGCGTACCGTTTGAACCAACGCGCTCTGCACTACGCCGAAGACTTGCGCATCGAGCCGAACCTCGCCGCCGTTCGTGAGGAAGGTGATACGTTTGTTCAAGACCTGGGCGGCATCGCGCGCAGCACGCTCCAACGAGACGAACATGAGGCGGGCCGGCAGCAGGCGTAGACGCTCGGCAGCCTCGCGCGCCTGAACGAGCTCCCGATCCATCTGCTCGACGCCGTCGTGGAAGCCATGCTGCACGCTCTCGATGAGACTCCGCAGCTCCGCAATCATCGAGCGTAGCTTTCCACCGCCACCGCTGAAACGATCGGTGCGCGGTGCAGCCCACTGCTCCTCCAATAGTTGCGTGAGTCGGCGGCTGCGCTGCAGCGGCGCGAGCTCCCGGCGCAACGCAGAAACCTGCACGCTCGCCTCGCTCAAGCTCTCCAGCAGCGCATCCATTTCGTCTACATTGGTCGTCGCCGTCTCGAGAGGGTCATTCGGGGCGGCTGGTACGACTTGCGCCGCACTCTCGTCCCGGGACTGCGGAGCCAGCGCCGGTATCAGCAGGGCAATCTCGTCAACGGCCCGTAGCGTCGCGCTAATCCCGTCGCGGGACACCGCAATGCCGCTCTCGCGAAACGGCGCCAACGCATCTTCGATCGCATGCGCATGATCGGCGATCCCGCGCTGCTTCACCACGCGCGCGGCGCCTTTGAGCGTATGAGCGAGCCGCAGCATCAGGGAGATCAGTTCCGGTGCGGCAGCGCCTTTATCGAGCTCCAGCGCGCCCTTGCCGAGCTGATCGAGCAGCTCGCGCGCTTCGACTCGAAAGTATCGGTAGGGATCCCGTGCGATCGTTGGCGGTTTGATGGCTTTTCTCTGATCCACCGGCCTACGCAGCGGAGTCGTGGCGAGCCAGTGTCGCCTGCGGGTGTACGATACGCAGGAGCGCGCGCGATAGACCGCTGAGTTCCACGGCCGTCTGCAGCGTCTGGCCCGAGCTCGCTTCGGTCTCCTGCGTGGCCTGAGCGGCGCTGGTTATGGCAACATTGACCTGCTCCACGGCCGTTGACTGTTGTTTGGTGGAAAGTTCGATCTCGCGCGCCGCTTCGGTGGTGGTGCCCACGAGGCCCGCAATCTCCCCGAAAGCCGCGGCAACTTCCGAGAACTGTTTGGCGCCGGCATCCACCGACTTCGAGCCGCCTTCCGTCGTCATGATGGTCGTGTTGACCGAACTGCGCACGTCCTCGATCAATCCGCGAATCTCCTTGGTCGAGCCCGCAACTCGATCGGCGAGCTTGCGAATCTCGTCCGCCACCACGGCGAAGCGCTTGCCCGCCTCGTTGGCGCCGGCGGCCTCGATGGTTGCGTTGATCGCCAGGATGTTGGTCTGCTCCGCCAGCTCGGCGACAATATCGAGCACGGCGCCAATCTGCTGAGATTTCTTGGCTAGCTCCAGCATGTGATTCACGATGAGATCGACTTGACGCCGTATCGCCGAAATGGAGTCGTGCGCGGTGGCGACGGTGGCATCCCCGGCACGCGCGGCGGCCGCCGTCTGCCCCGCGATCTGCGCGACGCGCTGCGCGCTCTCGGCTATCTGCCGCGAAGTGGCCAGCAGTTCGCTGATGGTCGTGCTGATTTCGCTCATGGCGGTTGCCTGCTCTTTGGTCGCGGTCGCCTGCTGGTTGGCAGCCGCCTGCAACTCAGTCGAGGAGCTTTGGATTTGCCCGACGGAGCTGCCGATCTGGCGGCTGAGGGAACGCGTGATCAGAAAGCCCGCGCCCGTAACCAGCAGCAGGCACAGCAAGGTACCGAGGAGAATGACTGATTTCGCGCCTCTCGCCGCGGCGTCCGCTTCCTCCGCGCGCTGCTTGAGTAGTCCGCGTTCCTCAACGTCCATTTCACCCAGTATTCGCCTGATATCGTCCATGGGCCGCTTCCCCTCTCCCGAGCGGACAATCTTGAATGCTTCGTCGACGCTTCCCTTGGCGCGCAGATCAATGGTTTGTTTGAGCTCTGCCAGCTTGGCGGCCACGGGCGCCTCCATGGAGTCGAGCCGTTTTAGCTGAGCCGGGTTATCTGCGGTCAGTTTTCTAAGTTCTTTGATCACGTTGAGAGCATCGCCGGACCCCGTGCGGTAGGGCTCGAGAAACGCCTCATCGCCGGTAATGAGGTAACCGCGTTGCCCTGTCTCGGCGTCTTTGAGCAAGCTGAGAACACCCGCAATATGTTCGAGGACCTCGTGCGTGTGAGTCACCCATTGGGCGGTGCTCGACAGCTTATTGATGCCGGTATACGCGACGGCGCCGACGGCCATCAACAGTACGAATGAGAGTGCAAATCCCGCCGCTATCTTTCTTCCAAAGGTCCAATTGTCGATCATGAGCGTTTTCCCCCAATCATTTCCAACACGGAAGCCAAATGAATGATCGGGCGTAGCGCCCCGGCGGCCAGCACCGTTCCGCGCAGGTGCCGCCCGGTTCCGACCGTACCCCCATCTTCACCAATGTCGGTCGCCAAAGACGATTGCGACGCCTGCAGATGCGATTCGAACGTCTCAAAAGCAAGGCCCACGGGTTGCGGCGCACGTGCGAAGATAAGCCATCGCGGGTTGGCCGCAGGCGGGTAGCGCAGAAGCGCGGCCAAATCGTAGATCGGCGCCATCATGCCGCGAATCGCGGCGATGCCCAGCAACTGCGCGACGGGACTCGGAACCGGGACTATCTTCACGGCGACGTGTAGGCCGGCAATCTCCGACGTACGAAGTGCATACGGATCGGAACCGACACGGATTGCGAGGAGACTCTCAAGACTTTGGCTCATCGATGCCGCCGGCGCAGCAAAGCTTGCGTCGAACTGGCGGCGCAGCGCAGTCGCCGTCGCGACCGCCGACGCCGCATCGATACGCGGCCCGCTGGTGCTCACGGGGAATCTCCCGCTGACTTGAGTTCCGCGTCGCAAAGGGCAATTAAGGCCTCACGCCCGAAACCGCCGCCAAACAATAGCAAGCGGGAGGCGTCCTCGCGCTTGAGCAGCAACAATGCCTGGCGCAGCTCGTTGCGGGCTCCTTCCCAGTCGCCGGCGCGCTTGGCCATCAGTCCGAGATGCAGTCGTGGCATGGCGAAGGCCGAATCGAGGTAGATGGCGGACCTGTCGTGGTCGAGCGCGCCTTGCCGGTCCCCCGCACTCTCGCGACACAGCGCAAGCAGGTAGTGCGCACCCGTGTTCAGCTCATCCCGCTCGAGCAGCTGCATGCTGACAATCTCGGCGGCGCTCAACTGTCCGCTATGGGTCAGCAGTGCCGCGCGCAATAACAGAACATCCGCATCCTGAGCCGACTCCGCCGGCAAGCGAGCGAGCAGTTCCAAAGCGTCCGAAAATCGTTCGTTCTTCAACAGCTCCAGTACCACCGGCAGCTGCATCGAGGTTTTCACTGCGCCGCCCGCTCCAGCGCGGCCTCGCAGTACGGACTCGGCAGTGGGTCGTTCGCTGAGTGCCTGGATACGGTCCGAAGCGTTCTGAATGGTCTCCAGCCAGGTCTTGGTCCAGCTTAGGTCCGGGACCGACGCCGCAGGTCCAGCGACAAAGTTCTCCGCCAAGTTGTCCTGCCGGGCACCATCAAGCGTGTCTCGCTGCGCGCATTTGAGCTGATAGTAAAAGGTACCGTGGGTGTGGCGCAGATGGTACTCGTTCGACAACCCGCGCAGCGTTTCGGCATGTCCCAGAAAGAGGTGCCCGCCCGGCGCGAGCGAACGCGTCAAGCGCGCCACCAAGGCCTGCGCACTATCCGGGGTGAAATACATCATGACATTGCGACAGAAAATCACGTCATACCTCGCCGGCGCCCACAGTTCGGCGTTCTCTTGCGCGAGGTTGACTTCTTGGAATGTGACCGCGGCGCGAATGCCTTCGTCGAGCTCAAACACCTTTCCGACGCCTCGAAACCAGCGTCGTTGGCTGCTCGCCGGCGTTTCGCGCAGCGCCCATAGAGAGTAGCGGCCGCGCTCCGCCTTGGCCAGCATGGCCGGGTTGAGGTCGAAGCCTCGGATGTCGACACTCCAGCCGCAGTCCGCGCCGCGTTCACGCACCACCATCGCGAGCGAGTACGGTTCCTCTCCCGAGGCGCAGCCTGCAGACAGCAGGTTGAGCTTACGGACAGCTCCCCGAGCGGTTTGAGCCTCAGGCAGCGCAATCTCTGCAAATGCGTGGATCTGATCGATGTGGCGGAAGAAGTATGTCTCGGGCACGGTCAGCTCCAGCGCAAGCGCCTGAAGTTCGCCATCCAAGTCCGGACCCTCGAGTCGATCGAGATAGGGACGGCGCGCCAACCCGTGTTTGTCCGCGCGCCGGTCCAAGATTGCCTCCAGAAACTCAAGCTTCGCATCTTCGAAGTGAAGACCCAGTCGTTGGGAAATCCAGCCGCGAAAACGTTGCGGCTCCGCCGATCCGCGCACCATCACGCGGATGCTCCCGCGGCCTTGATCTCGCTCCAGACTGAGTCCGGCACAAGCCGAGCCGCCTCGAGCACCAGCAGGAGCCGGGTATCGAGCGCGCCGATAATGGACACCAGTTCCTCTGCCGCCCCGCGCAGAAGCGGCGGGATCTGCGCCAGTATTCCTGCCGCCAGCGAGCAAACATCCAGCACGCCATCGACTGCCAGCACTGCGGTCCTATCCCCCAACTTGAGCGAGACAAACCGCGCCCCGGGCGGTGAAGTCACGGCCGCCGACGATAATGCGGAGGAATCCAAAAGCCGCCCTGCGTCGATGACCGGAACCGCAGAACCTCGGACGATGGCAACGCCGAGAACGAACGGCGGCGTTCCCGTCAGCGGCTCGATTGGCAGCGGGCGCATCGTCTCCAGAACATCCCTGACGGCCAAGGCGCCGATGCGGGAGCCGATGCGGCACAGAAGAAAGAGATCGTTCTCCTGCGCCCTACTCATGCCCTCTCTCCCCTGGCGGCCGCCACGGCAGCCAGACGCTGAAGCAGCTGCCGGTCCCCGGCGTGCTGGTGACCGCAACGGCTCCGCCGTGCAACTCCACCAAACGCGACACGATCGCCAGGCCCAGCCCTGTGCCCTCGCTCGCACGTG
Source organism: uncultured Gammaproteobacteria bacterium (assembly GCA_963818075.1). Classification (GTDB taxonomy): domain Bacteria; phylum Pseudomonadota; class Gammaproteobacteria; order Steroidobacterales; family Steroidobacteraceae; genus Bog-1198. The sequence goes on from CAWFQX010000006.1 coordinate 721,175, forward strand.
TCAAATTGTTCTTGATCTGCGTAAAGGGGGTAAAGAGCCGGGCCATATCCTCGCTCGAGATCCCGATGCCGGTGTCGCCGACGCTGATCTGCACGAAGTCCTGCCACTCGTTGTGCGGCAGCGGGCTGCGCACGCCACTCTCGAACCCTGGCAGCCCCGTGGCTGCCTGGTGCCGGCCAACGAGGCTGGCGTGTAAGGACACCTGGCCCCCGTCGGAGGTGAATTTCACCGCGTTCGACAAAAGATTGTAGGCGATCTGATTCAGACGCCTGCGGTCGACCAATGACGGCTCCGGCCGGCCCGTTCCGCTGACTTCCAGTCGAATGCGGCGAGCGAGCGCTCGTTCCCGCACGATGGCCATCGTATTGGTGAGCAGGTCATCGAGGTCGACCGGCTCGAGATCAAGTTCAACCTTGCCGGCTTCGATCTTGGACACGTCGAGAATGTCGTTGATCAGCGAGAGCAGATGCGTGCCGCTGTCGCCGATGTAACCCACGTACTCTAGTTGCCGGGGCGCGAGGTCGCCGCCCTTGCCCGTCCTCAATATGTCGGAAAATCCGAGGATCGCGACCAATGGTGTGCGAAGCTCATGCGACATGGTCGCTAGAAACTCGGTCTTGGCGTTGCTCGCACTGACCAGCTCACGATTGGTTTGCACAATCTCGAGTTGGCGCGTCTGCAGCTCCGTGTTGGCCGCTTCCAGCGCCAGATTCTTCTCTTGGAGCATCGACAGCAGCTCGGCGCGGCTGTCGGCCAGCACGCGTGCGGCGCGGGCTTCGGTGGCTTCGAGCTGAATCCTGTGCAGATCCATGCGATTGCGACGGTTGTCGTCTTCGAACTGCTTACGGCGTAGCTGGGCGCGCACGCGCGCCTTGAGCACCTCGAACTCGCTGGATTTTTGGATGTAGTCGTCGGCTCCGGCCTCCAACGCGTCGAACAGCGCCGCGCGATCCTCGACCGCGGTGACTATGATGAGCGGAATGTCGCGCACGATGGGTACGGCTTTGATGCGGCGACAGGTCTCGCGACCGCTCAGGCCGGGCAGCAACAGGTCGAGAAGGATGCAGTCCACGCTCTGCGCCGCCAGCAGCTCGAGCGCCTCTTCTCCGGAACGTGCGGCCGCTACATCGTAGCCTTCATCGCGCAGCATCGACGCCAGCTCCGCCAGGTGAACCGCATCGCCGTCCACTGCGAGGATCCTCTTCGGTCCGAGCAGGCTGGCGGACTTGTCTGCAACGCTGGTCGACGCGCTGCGCAGTAAGGCGGCGAGTCGTGCCAGGATCACCTCGGCATCCTCCTCCTTGCGCACGAAGGCATCCGCCCCCGCTTCCAGCGCACGCAGTTCCATGTGGCGACCTTCGGATCCGGTCAGCAGCAGGCAGGGTACACTGCGCAAACCGGTGTCGAGTCGAAGGCGCCGAATCACCGTGGCGCCGTCAATTCCCGGCAGGACACTATCGACGATGACGGCTCCAGGACGTCCAGCGGCGGCGATACGCAGCCCCTCCTCTCCGCTTGCAGCCACGTGCACGGTATATCCGGCTCCTTCCAGGACTTCGCGCAGGGTCTCGCGGAACGTGACGCTGTCGTCGATGACCAGGATGGTCGAGGTGCTTCCCGTCCCGAGTTCCACCCGGCCGGCGCGCAGCAGCTGGCGCGCCCTGGCGACTACATAGTGAATATCGTAGGGCTTGCCAACGTACTCATCGGCCCCGGTGCGCAACCCATGCAGGCGGTGCGCCACCTCGGCTTCCGTCGAGAGCATCAAGACAATGACCGAAACGGTGTCCGCCGACGCACGAATCTCCCTCAGCAGGTCGACGCCGTTGCCGTCCGGCAGCAATACGTCAAGCACCACGACTCGTACCGCGGCATGGGCAAGCGCTTGGCGCGCAGCCGCGACTGTCGCGCAGACGACCGTCTGAAAGCCCACGTCCTCGAAAGCTTCCTTCAGATCCATGCGCACAGTGAGACTATCGTCGACAATCAATACGGAATCGACCATGCCTTCAGCTTTCCAATAGCTGCTCAGTCTCCGCGATCCGCGCAACACTTTTCAGCGATATGGTCAGCCGTATTCCGGCCGGCTCCAGATTCTCGACGCTGACCGACCCGCCGAACAAAGCAAGAATGCGGTGTGCCACGGCGGGCCCCAACCCCAGGTCCCCGCCCGGGGTCAGCGTCTCTCCGATGGAGAAGACGTCAAAAAATTTCGGCATCGCCGTGCTGGAGATCGTCATGCCGTGGCTCTCGATGATGACCCGTGTTGTGTCGCCCACCACCTTGTGTGTCAGGTCGACAGTCTGGTGCTTCCCGGAGAATTTCACGGCCGTCTCGAGCAACGATCGCATCGCTCGGGCGAGCAGCTCCTCATCTCCCACGACGAGACCCCACTTCGTCGATGCCTCATTGAACTTCACATGCCGGGAATCGGCGAACTCCGTCGCGTCCCTAATCGCCGAGCCCAGTGCGCTTTTCAAAGAGACCCGGGCAGTGCGAAGCTGCTCGCTGTTGACGTCGATTGCAGTCAACAGCAAGACATCCTCAACGAGGGATAAGAGTCTGTGCCGCGACCGCGTAAACATCCCTTGGAGCTGCCGGTTATCCTCTGTGCGGGGCATACCTGCGAGGATGAGATCGCCTACACTGAAAAGCCCATTGAGCGGCGCGCGCAATTCGTGAGAGATGACGGTCAGGAACTCGTTCTTGGCAACATCGAGAATGGTCAGCCGCGCGTTTGCTTCGGCAAGCTCGATATTCTTCTCTTCCAGCTTTTCCACCAGTCGATCGCTATATTCCTTGAGCACCTCGACTTCCTGCCACGCCTCCGGTCGCGGTGCGGTATGCGGCATGGCGATGGCTTCGTGCAGCGCGGTTAGGACGGATTCGAACGGTGCGGGCTTTTTCAGAAATCTGTCCGCCCCGAGGCTGCAGGCCAGCTTCTCATCGCTGGGCGAGATGTATGTGGAAGTGTAGATGACGATCGGCAGATGAGACAGGGCCGCGTTGGTGCGGATTTCGTGGCACAGCCGGTAGCCGTCCATACGCGGCATCAGGATGTCCGACAACACGGCATCGACCTTTTCACGGGCGAGAATTTGCAAAGCCTCGATCCCATCGGCGGCTTCGAGCGTGGTGTGGCCGTCGGCCTCGAACGCCACGCGAAGGACCATCCGGTTGATGTTGGTGTCGTCAACGATGAGGACTTTCATGGAGCGAGTATGCTCTTGTTCCATAACGGCGATCATCCCGTCGTCGAACGCATCGGATGCGGCGCACTATGTGGACTACCGAACAGATGCCGGCGTCAGCGGCGTGCTATAGCGACGCGCTTCAGGCACGTACGTTTTCTTCCGCCTTCGGCAGGTGCTGCTGCAGGATCCACGGTCCGGCAAAGCTGCCGCTCAGCACTAATCGTGTTCGAGTAATTCAAGCAGTTCTCGGAAACTCTGCTCGGGGGTTCTTCCGGAGGTCATCAAGTGAAACTGCGCTTGACGATAGAAGGGCTCGCGCGCCTTCAGAATGGCTTTGAGTTCGCGCATGGCTTCGCGGCTGCGTGCCATGGGTCTCAGATCGCCTTGATCAATGACCCGCTGCATATGCTCGGCCGGCGCCGCGCGAATCCAGATCGCGACGGAACGCTCGAGCAGCAGCGGCAGTGTCTCGGGATCGGCGGCCAAACCACCGCCGGTTTCGATGACGGCCGCCGGGTTTTTCGACAAGACCGCCTGCAGGCTCTCGCGTTCGAATCGACGGTATCCGGGCTGTCCGTGCAGCTGCAGAATTTCACCGAGGGTCGCGCCGTATTCTCGTTCGACTTCCCGGTCTAGTTCAAAAAAGGGAACTCCTCGATGCTGCGCCAGCCGCCGCCCCAGCGTGGTTTTGCCGGCGCCCCGCAGACCGATCAGCGTGACGTAGGGTCTCTTGGCCACTGCGACTTCGTTGAGACCCCACTGCTGGTTGAGCAGCCGCCGCACCCCGGCAATATCCTCGTCGGACAGCCCCTTCAGCAGTTGCATGAGAAGCAATCGATCAATCCCGGGCCGCGAATCTTCGGTCAGCAGATTGTCGGGCGGGAACCCCATGGCCGATGCGATTCGCCGCAACACCAAAATGGAAGGATTGCCTTGGCCGCTCTCGAGCTGGGCAAGGAATCTCAGGGAGACGCCGGAATCGGCGGCAAGCGCGTTGCGTGTCATGCCGCGTTGCGCGCGTGCGTCGCGAATCTTGTCAGCCAGTGTCCGCAGATAAGCGGCTTCCTGCGGGTCGGCGCGGCGGGAGTTCATGCGAGTGCGAGCGGCGCGTCGCCGGCAACGCCGACGACGAATTCCTTGGCGGCGGCAAGCACGGCTTGCGGTTGGTCGCGATGCGGGGAGTGGCGGCACGCAGATAGGACGAGCACTCTCGAGTCGGGTGCGGCGCGCTCGATACTGGCGACCTGCTCCAGCGTCCCGAATTCATCGTCTTGCCCTTGAATCGCAAGGATGGGACAGCGGATCGATGCGAGCAGACCCTCAATATTCCAGCTGCGGAATTCCGGGTCGAGCCAAATCTGATTCCAGCCCCAGAAGGCTGAATCGACATCGCCGTGATGACGGCTGAGCCGCCGGCGCAGATCCGTCTCCAGATAAGCGGCTTTGGACGCGGCGATGCTGCGCACTGTGAGATCCTCGACTTTGACATGGGGCGCCAGCGCAATAATGCCGGCAATCTCGCTCTTCGTCCCGGCCGCATGAATCAGCGCTATGGAGGCGCCGTCGCTGTGACCGAACAACACCGGCCGGCGGATGCCCAGGCGCGTAAGTATTGCGGGCAGCCAGATGCGCGCTTCTTCGTGCATGTAGTCCACTCTGCGAGGCGCATCGAGGGGCGAAGAGCCGCCGTAGCCGTGACGAGAATAGACCAGCGTGCGGCAACCAGTCGTACGCGCCAGCTGTTCGGGAAAATCACGCCACATCGAAACCGAGCCCAGCCCCTCATGCAGCATGACAAGATCGACGTCATTCACCGCATCATGCTCGACGAAGCGATATTCGAATCGGCGGCCGTCGATGCTCAGCTGGTCGGGTTGCATGCGGCACGCAGCTTGAAGCGTTGTATTTTGCCGGTAGCCGTCTTGGGCAGCTCGGCCACAAATTCGATCCAACGAGGGTATTTGAAGGGGGCCAGCCGGGATTTAACGAACGCTTTCAGCTCGTTGGTGAGCTCCTCGGACTCGCGGAAACCCTGGGCGAGCACCACGTAGGCGATTGGCTTGACGAGCTGGTCCACATCATTCTTGCCGACGACTGCAGCTTCGTGCACCGCCGGGTGAGCGATGAGTGCGGATTCGACCTCGATGGGTGAAACGTAGACGCCGCCCACCTTGAGCATGTCATCGGCCCGGCCGGCATACACGTAGTCGCCATTGTCGTCGACACGGAAACGATCGCCGGTCCGAGTCCAATGGCCTTCGAAGGTCGCGCGGCTGCGCGCGTGTTGATTCCAGTAGAATTTGGCGCTGGTCGACCCGCGCACCAGCAGATCGCCGGTCTCTCCCGCGGCAACGAGATTCCCGTCGCCATCGACGATCTTCGCTTCGTAGCCCGGAACCGGCTGCCCCAAGGTACCGTGGCGAATTCGATCGGGCCGATTGGATATGAATATGTGCAGCATCTCCGTCGAACCGATGCCGTCCACGATGTCCAAACCGGTGCGCGCGCGCCACCGCCGCGCGATATCTTCCGGCAGTGCTTCACCCGCCGAATTGCACAGCCGCAGCGATAATTCCTGCGCTCGGGGCAGCTGGTCGTTCGCCAGCAGCGATGCGTACAAAGTCGGCACGCCCGAGAAAACCGTGGGGCGATGCATTCTCAGCCGCGCAATGATCGCCGCCGGCGTCGTCCGCTCCGCCATCAACACGGCGCTGCCGCCTACCGCCAGCGGAAAAGTCAGGGAATTGCCAAGGCCGTAGGCGAAGAAAAGTTTGGCGGCCGACAGCATCACGTCGCTTTCCTTCAGTCCTAGCGTCGTTTGCGCGTACAGCACCGCCGTCTCGATGAGGCTTGAGTGCACATGGACAGTGCCCTTGGGAGTCCCGGTCGAACCGGACGAGTACAGCCAGAAGCAGGGCTCATCGCGCAAGGTCGGGGCCGGTTGGCAGGTATCTGTCGAGGCGGCGAGCACTTCCCTGAACGAATGCATGGTGGGCGGCGTTACGGCGGCGCCGGCGACCAATACGTGCTTAAGATAGGGGGATTGCCCGAGAATTGCCTCGAAGCGCGGCAGCAGCGGTTCAGACACTACCAGCATGGGTGCGCGGCTGTCGTAAAGCATGTACGCGTAGTCCGCGGGCGACAGCATCGTATTGACCGGGATCGGCACAATGCCCGCCTTGATCGCCCCTAAGAATGCCGTGGGAAAGTCGATTCCGTCTTGAAGGCACAGGAGTATTCGCTGCTCCATGTGCAGACCGAAGCCATGCAGCGAATTGGCGAAGCGATTGACGCGCGCCGCAAGCTCTCCATAGGTATATGAACCGCCATCATCAATATAGGAGATCTTGGTCGAGCGGCCCGCCCGAAGGTTGCGCTCCAACAGGTCATGCGCGGCGTTGAATTTCTCCGGAATTCGCAGCCCGGGCGGGTTCGAGGCGAAGTCAATCTCGCAGAGATGCATTTGCGCACTATAATGCATTTCTTTGAGAATGCACGCAGTCCGAGCCGGGAAACAATCTTCACTTGACTTACCGGCAAACTTCGATGAAGAATGCACTATATTGCACTTTTTTGGGGGACCCATGGCCGAACCGGCAACGACCGTCTCGCCGCCCGCCGTGCCGGTGAACTTTGAGACGCATCCGTCGCGTTACCAGCATTGGCAACTGGCCGTCGCGGGTGGCGTGGCGACACTCACCCTGAACGTCAACGAAGAGGCCGGCATTCGCCCCGGTTACCGCCTGAAGTTGAACTCCTATGATCTGGGCGTCGACATTGAATTGCAGGATGCATTGCAACGGATCCGCTTCGAACATCCCGAGGTTGGCGCGGTCATTCTCACCAGCGGCAAGGAGCGGATTTTTTGCTCGGGTGCGAATATTTTCATGCTCGGCCTTTCCAGTCACGCATGGAAGGTCAATTTCTGCAAGTTCACCAACGAGACTCGCAATGGAATGGAGGATTCGAGCGCGCACTCCGGCATCAAATTCATTGCGGCATGCAATGGCACGACGGCCGGAGGCGGTTACGAGCTGGCGCTCGCCTGCGATGAGATCGTGCTGGTGGATGATCGCTCCTCGGCGGTGAGCCTGCCCGAGGTGCCCTTGCTCGGCGTGCTGCCGGGCACGGGGGGCTTGACTCGCTTGACGGATAAGCGGCACGTGCGCCGTGACCTCGCCGACGTCTTCTGCACCACCGTCGAAGGCGTGCGCGGCCAGCGCGCGCGCGATTGGGCCCTGGTCGATGCCATCGTCAAGCCGCAAAACTTTCACGATTACATCCGGCAGCGCGCTCAATCGCTCGCCGTCACGAGCGGGCGTCCCAAGACGGCACGCGGCGTGGCGCTCGCGCCCCTCGACCGGATCAGCGATCCGCACGGCTTCCGCTATCGTTTCGTCGACGTGCGTCTCGATGCGCAGACTCAGCGCGTCGAGCTGACGATCTCGGCGCCCGATGCCGATCCGCCGGCTTCCGTCGATGCTGCACTCGCGGCCGGCTCGCATTGGTGGCCGCTGCAGATGGCGCGCGAGCTCGACGACGCCATCTTGACGCTGCGCACCAACTTTCTCGACCATGGCGTCTGGGTCTTGAAGACGCGCGGCGCAATGGCCCGCGTACTCGCCATCGACGCATTTCTCCTCGAACATCGCAAACACTGGTTCGTTCGGGAAGTCATCGGCCAGCTGCGGCGCACCTTCGCGCGCCTCGACGTGTCATCGCGCTCCTTGTTTGCCCTGATCGAGGCAGACAGCTGTTTCGCCGGGTCGCTCCTGGAACTCGCGCTGGCATCGGATCGCATTTATATGCTGAACCAAGCCGCCGCCGCGGGCGGGCCCGTGCTGATTCTCTCCGAGGCGAATTTCGGCCTGTTTCCGGCGGTGCACGGGCAATCGCGCCTCGAGGCTCGCTTTTATGGGGATGCCGAGGCTCTCACGAGCCTGCGGGCTGCCGTTGGTCGTCAGCTTGACTGTACATCGGCCCAAGCTCTTGGACTTGTCACCTCCGGACCCGATGCTCTCGACTGGAACGACGAGCTGCGCATTGCGCTCGAAGAGCGCAGTGCGCTGTCGCCCGACGCAGTGACCGGAATGGAGGCCAACCTTCGGTTCGGTCCGGGTGAGACGATGCAGACACGAGTTTTCGGCCGCCTATCCGCGTGGCAGAACTGGATTTTCACGCGTCCGAACGCCGTCGGCGACGCAGGTGCTTTAAAGGTGTTCGGTACCGGCCGCAAGGCGCAATTCAACCGCGATCGCATCTAGGAATATATCCATGACCATCAGCTACGCGGACAAGATTCCCAACAACGTCGATCTCGCCGGCGACAAGGTGCTGCAGCGGGCGCTCGAACACTGGCAGCCCGAGTTTCTGAAGTGGTGGAGCGACATGGGACCTGAGGGCTCGCAATCGGCCGACGTGTACCTTCGCACCGCCACCAGTGTGCATCCGAGCGGTTGGGCCCATTTTGATTACGTGAAGATGCCCGAGTATCGCTGGGGCATCTTCCTCTCCCCCGCGGATGGCGAACGCAAAGTCAATTTCGGCGATCACAAGGGGGAGCCTGTTTGGCAGGACGTCCCCGGCGAGCACCGTGCCAATTTGCGTCGAATCATCGTCACCCAAGGCGACACGGAGCCCGCGTCGGTCGAGCAGCAACGTCATCTCGGGCGCACGTGTCCCTCGTTATACGACTTGCGCAATTTGTTTCAGGTCAATGTCGAGGAGGGTCGGCATCTGTGGGCCATGGTGTACCTGCTGCATCGGTACTTCGGCCGTGACGGCCGAGAAGAAGCCGAAGCGCTGCTGCAACGTCGATCGGGCGATCGGGACAATCCGCGGATTCTGGGTGCCTTCAACGAAAGAACGCCCGATTGGCTGGCGTTTTTCATGTTTACCTATTTCACGGACCGCGATGGAAAATTCCAACTCCTGGCGCTGGCCGAATCGGGCTTCGATCCATTGGCGCGGACGACGCGCTTCATGTTGATGGAGGAAGCGCACCACATGTACGTCGGCGAATCCGGCGTCGGCCGCATCATCCACCGTACCTGCGAAGTCATGGCCGAGCACAACACCGACGATCCGGCTCGACTCCGTGAGCTCGGCGTCATCGATCTGCCGACCCTGCAACGCTATCTCAATTTTCATTTCAGCGTGACCGTTGATCTATTCGGCGCCGATGTCTCGTCGAACGCCGCGACGTTCTATTCGAGCGGCCTGAAAGGACGCTACGAGGAAACGAAATACGGCGACGACCATCTGCTGCGCGACGCCACATATCCGGTGCTGCAGGTCATCGACGGACGCCTGGTGAGCGGCGAGGCGCCGGCGCTCAATGCTCTCAATGAAAAGCTTCGCGACGACTACATCAAGGATACCGTGGCCGGCGTGGGACGCTGGAATCGCATCATTCGAAAGTCCGGTATTTCCTTCGAACTTCTCGTGCCGCACAAGGCGTTCAATCGGAGGATCGGCCCGCTGGCAGGCCTTCGGTTATCACCCGATGGCCGCATCGTCAGCGAGGCGGAGTGGGCCGCGAAGCAGCGCGACTGGCTGGCAACCGACGAAGATCGGGCCTTCGTCGCCTCGTTGATGGGCCTGGTTACCGCTCCGGGCGCCTACGCCAATTGGATATCGCCGCCGACCCTTGCCATCAATAAGCAGCCTGCCGATTTCGAATTCGTGAGATTCAACTAGCGTCGGTCAGATTCAACCAGGCAACGGTCATTCGTCGTTGAGCCTCAACGCGCTTTCTAGCTCGGCGAGCGCGGCGATGAATCTTTGTGCGTGAGCATCGCTTATTTTTGCGAGCAGCGCGCGTTCGCGCTCGAGTGCCAGGGGGACGAGTACGTCGTAGACCTTTTGACCCGCCTTCGTCAAGCGTAAGCGCAGTTCCCGGCCATCGTCGGCGCATGAAACGCGCTCTATCAGCTTGCGCTTGCTCAGTGAGGCGACAGCCCTGCTGACGCGGGTTTTGTGCATCCGTGTACTGGCGGCAACGTGTTGCGCCGTGCAGTCGCGCCGTTGTCCAACGGTGACGAGCACCCTCCATTCCGGAATTTCAAGTCCGAAGCAATCCCGATAAATCGCTGACAGGTCCTGGCTCACCGCATCCGCCAGCCGGTTCAGCCGAAACGGGACAAAATCAGCCAACCGGAATGTACTCGATGGAGTCGTCAAATCCCGCGCCAAGAATACTCCTCCGTTGACAGTTGCGCGCGCAACTATCTAGTATAGTGCCTCACCTGCACTACCGGAGGCAAGTTTCATGACCACACCCGGGCACCACGCGAACGCGCCTTCTGCGGCCACCCCCTCCTCCTGGGAAAATCCCCTGGGCACGGACGGCTTTGAATTCGTCGAATACACGGCAACCGATACCGCGGACCTCGGGCGTCTGTTCGAATCCATGGGCTTTGTACGTATCGCCCGGCACCGTTCCAAAGAGGTGTCGCTCTACCGCCAGGGTAATATCAATTTCATCGTCAACGCCGAGCCGGATAGCCTGGCGCAGAAGTTCGCGCGCGAGCATGGGCCAAGTGCCTGCGCCATGGCCTTTCGCGTCAAGGATGCCGATCGCGCGCTGCGCGATGCGCTTGCCGCCGGTGCCCGCGAGGTCAAGGGCGCGGTCGGACCGATGGAACTCAACATTCCGGCGATCGAGGGCATCGGCGGAAGTCTCATCTACCTCATCGATCGATATACGAACCCGACGATTTATGACATCGACTTCGTGAAGCTCCCGGGTGTCGATCCGTTCCCCACCGGCGCCGGTCTCGTGGAATTGGACCACCTGACCCACAACGTCGCGAAGGGACGAATGGATCACTTTTTCGATTTCTACCATCGCATATTCAACTTCCGCGAGCATCAGTACTTCGATATCAGCGGGGAATACACGGGATTGACGAGCCGCGCGTTGTCCGCGCCCTGCGGCAAGATCCGTATTCCGATCAACGAGTCGAAATATGCCGCAGGCAGCGGACAACTGGACCAGATCCAGGAATTCATCCAGCAGTACCGCGGTGAGGGCATTCAGCATGTGGCGCTGCGCAGCGACGATATCCTGGCGACGTGGGACCGGCTGCACGCGAACGGCCTCAAATTCATGACGCCGCCCCCCGACACCTACTACGAGATGTTGGAGGAACGCGTTCCAGGCCATGGCCGGAAAATCGAGGAATTGCAGAAGCGCGGCATCTTATTGGACGGCGCCAACGGCCGATTCTTGCTGCAGATCTTCACTCAGACGCTGATCGGGCCCATCTTTTTCGAAATCATCGAGCGTCGCGGTGATGACGGGTTCGGCCAGGGTAATTTTCGTGCACTGTTCGTGAGCATGGAGCGCGATCAGATCCGCCGCGGCGTAATCAAGACCACGGCCACGCCCTAGTTCATGGTTCTTTCCTATCAAACGGGCTTTTGCAACGAGTTCGCCACCGAGGCGCTGCCGCATGCGCTGCCGGCGCTCGGCAATTCGCCGCAGCGCTGTCCCTACGGATTGTATGCCGAACAATATTCAGGTACCGCGTTCACGGTGCCGCGGCATGCGAGCCGCCGTTCCTGGCTGTATCGCATCCGCCCCGCTGCAGTCCATGAGCCTTTCGAAAAGATCGAGCACACCGGCCTGGCTGCCGATTTCGACCGGCACGCAGTCTCGCCGAACCAGCTTCGGTGGAACCCGCTGCCCATTCCGAATGACCCGACCGATTTCGTGCGCGGCATCATTACCGCCGGCGGCAACGGCTCGCCGGCAGCGCAACGCGGCTGCGCCATTCATTGGTATGCCGCCAACGAGTCGATGCTCGAGCGATTTTTCAGCAACGCGGACGGCGAACTGCTCATCGTTCCTCAGCTCGGTCGGTTGTGCCTGCACACGGAGTTGGGGATTCTCGAGATCGAGCCCCTCGAGATCGCGGTGGTGCCGCGCGGACTGCGCTTCCGCGTCGAACTTCTGGATCAGCACGCGCGCGGATATCTCTGTGAGAATTTTGGCGCTGCGCTGCGCCTGCCGGATCTCGGGCCCATCGGCGCCAACGGCCTCGCACATACCCGGGACTTTCAGACGCCGGTCGCCGCATATGAAGACCGCGCCGGGGACTTCGAGCTCGTGACGAAATTCATGGGTTCTCTCTGGTCGGCGCGCATTGATCATTCGCCGCTGGATGTCGTCGCGTGGCATGGCAACAACGCGCCCTATAAGTACGATCTGCGGCGCTTCAACACGATCGGGTCGGTCAGCTTTGACCACCCCGACCCGTCGATCTTTCTTGTCTTGCAATCGTTGAGCGACGCGCCGGGTGTCGATGACATCGATTTCGTGATCTTCCCGCCCCGCTGGCTCGCCATGACCAACACTTTTCGGCCGCCTTGGTTCCACCGTAATTGCGCCAGCGAATTCATGGGGCTGATCGAAGGCGTCTACGACGCCAAGGAGAGCGGCTTCCTGCCCGGCGGCGCCTCCCTGCACAATTGCATGAGCGGGCACGGCCCCGACGCTGCCACCGTCGAGAAGGCCATCCGAGCCGACACAATCCAACCGGAATACGTGGGCGGCACCATGGCCTTCATGTTCGAGACGCGCGCCGTCATATGCCCGACGCCGCGCGCACTGGCACTGCCGCAGCGGCAGCTCGACTACGCGGAATGCTGGAATCAGCTGCCGGCGCGTTTTTCCGCGCGGCGCGCACTCTCAGGCTGCGGAGACCCGCTCGCGCAGCTTGGATAACAGGCCCTGCAGGTGGGCATTTCGGTCACGCTCGCGAAAGCCAAGATACAACGTCGAAAATGCGTCCTTGTCGCGCAAGGGAACGTACACGACGCCGTCCAATTTTATGGACCGTGTATCCGCCGGCACGATCGCGATGCCCTCGCCCGCATCAACCAGGCCGATGATCGTGGTCAGTTCTTGCACTTCCCGGGCAATCAGCGGCTTGAACCCGGCCCCGGCGCAGAGTCGAAGGACCTGCCAGTACAGTCCGATGCCCGACTGGCGTGGATACATGATGAGCGGTTGGTCGCGTAGATCGCTGATTCTGATCGCACGCTTTTTGGCTAGCGCGTGATCATTCGCCATCGCAGCCACGAGCGGCGCCCGGTACCATTGTTCCACCAGTATCCCTGCGGGAACCGCCACATCGGATTTGCGCAGAATGCCCGCATCCAAGCTGCGGTAATGCAAGCCATTGAGCTGGTCGAGCGACGTCATTTCGTGCAGCGTCAGCAGCACATGTGGAAATTCGAGTTGGAACCCCTTGATTGCGGATGTCAGGGACGAGGTGAACATCGCGGAAGACGCATAGCCCAGATGCAATGAGCCGACCTCGCCGAGCGCCGCACACCTCACCTCGGCCTTCGCAGCTTCCACGAAGTCGAGAATGCTGCGTGCGCGCGTCAGCAGGTGCTTGCCCGCCTGGGTGAGATACACATGCCGCTGATCTCGATCGAAGAGCCGAGCGCCGACCTCTTGTTCGAGCGCCCGGATTTGGATGCTGAGAGGCGGCTGGGCAATGTGCAGTCGCTCGGCGGCGCGCGTGAAGCTCAATTCTTCTGCGACCGCGACGAAATAGCGAAGTCGGCGGATTTCCATGATATCTACATAGTATCGAAAGTGATCGCTATTTTGTATTGGCGAATATAAGAGATGCTGCCTACGATCAGTGTAGGGAGAGACACCATGCAGGACGACAAGGCTCCGTGGCTCGCGGCGAGAAGCATCGTGGAGCGCCTCGATAAAGGACTGCCGGTGGCGGCCTTGGGCGTTCGCAGCTCGCGCACCGCCGACATCGCCCGGATCGCGCGCAGTTCCGGACACCATGCCATTTGGGTCGACTTGGAACACAGCACCATGCCGATCGACACGGCTGCGCTGATATGTGCCGCTGCCTTGGATCTGGGTCTCGCGCCGTTCGCGCGGGTTCCGGAGCGGGAGTACGGCGTCATCGGCCGACTGCTGGACGGCGGCGTATTGGGGATCATCGCGCCGCGGGTCGAGACGGCGGACGAGGCGCAGGATGTCGTTGCGGCTTGCCGCTTCCCTCCGTTTGGTCACCGCTCCGCCATCGCGACGCTGGCTCACGTGGATTTCAAAAAAATGCCGCCCGAGCAGTTCAACGCCGCGCTCAATCAGGCGACCGTGGTCAAAATACTGCTCGAGAGTCCTCGCGGCATCGAGAACGTCGAGGCGATCGCCGCGCTTCCCGGTGTCGACATCGTCGGGATCGGCACCAACGATCTCACGGCGGAGATGGGTCTGACCGGCCAGGTCCGGCACCCCGATGTGCGGCAGGCCCATGAGCTCGCGATTGCCGCGTGCATACGGGCCCGCAAGCCGCTCGCGATCGGCGGCATTGCTGACCCCACCTATGCGGCGGAGCTGATCCGGCTCGGCGCGGCGCCGTTCTTGTTCACCGGCATCGACACTGATTTGCTGGTGACGGCCGCGCGCGAGCGCCTCAGCGCGGCCCTGGCGGCGCTTAAGTAAAAACCTTTCCTAGACCACCCCTATGTCGTCCACGATGCTCACGTCCAAGCCGATGCGCGATGCCCACACTCTGACGCGCCCGGCGTTTGCCATGCCGGCGGGCGCCTGTGATGGGCATGTGCATGTTTTCGAGGCACCGGCAAAATACCCGAGCGTCGCCTCGCCCCACTACACGCTGCCCGACGGCAGCTTGGTGAAACTCGAACGCATGACGGAGATGCTGACGCTGGACCGTTTCATCATCGTTCAGCCGAGCTTTTACGGCACCGACAATAGCTGCATGCTCGATGCGTTGTGCACGGCGGGCGCGCGTGCCCGCGGCGTCGCCATGGTGGGCGAGGGTTGCACGGACGAAGAGTTGCATGCAATGCATGTGCGGGGTGTGCGTGCGCTGCGGCTGGACCTGTTTCTGCGCTCGTCGTGGCCGACCGCCGATGTCATTGCCTACATCGAGCACAGCGTGCGGCGCACGCGGGCCATCGGCTGGCATGTTCAGTTCTACACCCCGGGGTGGGTAGTTCGCGATTTGCTGCCGTTCCTCGCGGGTTTCGATGCGAACTTCGTGATCGATCACATGGGCTACATGCTCGAGCGCGACGGCCTGACGGGTTCCGACTTCGAACGCCTCCTTGACGTCATTCGCGGTGGACGCGGATGGATCAAGCTGTCCGCACCTTATCGCCTTGCCACGGACGGCGATTTCGGGCGCTTAAAGCCCATGGCCCGCGCCATCATTGAAGCGGCTCCGGATCGGGTCATTTGGGGAAGCGATTGGCCGCATATCCCGGAAGGCGGCCGGGACACCGGGGCGCTGTTGAACCTCTTGTCCGATTGGGCGCCGGACGCTGCGGCACGCGAGCGGATTCTAGTCTCGAATCCCTCCCGGCTGTTCGGCTTCGACTCCCCGGGTCCTTGAAACATCGGCCGCCGCGTTCTGCTCGGCCGCCAGGGCGGCGTTGAACAGCCGCCGAAAGCGCACCAAAGCTCCATCGGCGGCGATCCCCACCAGCGGCCGCTGCGGCTGCCGCGCCATCACGAGGCGTTGTGCTTCGATCATGCGCTTGTCCTCGTCGAATGCGGTGACGATGCTGCGGTAGATCGACTCGATGACGGCGGCATCGCCGATCGCAAAATTATGCGCATGTGAAAAGAAATAGTGCGTCGAATCCGCGGTCTCCGGTGTCAATGCCTGGCAACTGTGAAACAACAGCGCACCATCAAGGTCGCCTTCAGGTTTGTCCGCCGACTGCACCCCCGAGTTCATGATGAACATGCCCGAAACGCTGAGGGTGTAGTCCCACCAGCGGTTCACGAGGCCCTTGAATTGACCGAGCTGTCGGTGATACGGCGCCGGGTCCACTCCCGAGACGCGGCGGACGATTCGAATACCACGCTGCTCGAGTCCCGTGATCACCGGCGGCGCCTCGGCAATCGCGGTCGATCCCCCCAGGGTATTTTCATGCACGTAGCTCAGATGCGCAAAGTCGAGCAGATTGTCGGCCAACAACAGCAGATTGGCGCCGAAATTCTTGTAGCCGGGCTTGCTTGCCCAAGCCGGATCCTCAACCGAATACGTGTTTGGAATGAGCGCCGCATCGGCCTTGAGCGGATCGCCCATCCATACCCAGATCAAACGCGTCCGCTGAACCGCTGGATAGGTTTTCACGCGCGCATCGGCGGGTATGCGCACCTGCCCGGGTATTTCAACGCAAACACCGCTTCGGTCGAATCGCAGGCCGTGATACATGCATCGAACGCAGTCCCCCTCCTTGCGGCCGAGCGACAGCGGCGCTGCGCGGTGGCAGCAGCGGTTTTCCATCACGACTGGAGCGCCGTCCGCGGCGCGATACACGATGACCGACTCGCCCAAGATCGTTCGTTCGAAGAGTGCGTCGTCGAGAACTTCGTAGTCCCAGGCGATGACGTACCATGCATTGCGGATAAACAGGCCGGAGCTCTCCCTCACTGCCGCCGGTACGCTCACCACCCGCCCGATCCCCCCACGGCGAAATACCGCTCGGGATTCTCGATCAGGAATTGGCGCGGCGATTCGCCGTACTGGCGCCGGAACATGGCAATGAAAGCACTGACACTCTCGTAGCCCATGTCGATGGCGACGGAGGAGACCTTGTGTCCGGCGGCCACGAGTTCCAAAGCATGCTGTGCAATCACGGCTCGCCTCCAGCGCGAGTAGGGTAGTCCGGTCTGGCTGCGGAAATGACGGGCAAAGGAGCGCCGCGACATGCCCACCCCGGCCGCAAGCTGGTCGAGACTCGCCGCGGCGGTTGGTCTCGCCAAAACGCGCTGCGCGGCTTTCAGCATGCGCGGAGCCGTCGGCATCGGAACCCCGAGTTGTTCATGGTGAGTTTCGTTCAATTCAGCTTCGACGACTTGCCACAGCAAGCGGCGCATGGGCTCGTCGCCAGCCTTTAATTGCGTGAGACGTTGCAGCGACGCAATCATCAAGGCTGACGCGCACAAGACACAGACGCCGCTTGGCGGATTGTGCAGCTCCACGGGAGAAATTACCACCCACCCGCGGCCGCCCGCGCTGGATCGGGAAGTATGACGAACACCGGGCGGCACCCATGCCACCCGGCGAGCGGGAATCACCCATGCGCCGATGTCGGTGAACAAATGCGACACGCCGGATTCCACGAGGATGAATTGACCGCCCTCGTGAGAATGCCACCCCACCTCATCCGGACTTGCGCAGTCGAAGCGATTGACACCCGCATCACGCAGCACGTTCGCGCCGGAGGCCGGAACGGACACCGGGATGCTTGCCGATGAAATGGTTGCGGTCGACATTTAATTTGGAGAGACAACGAGGAACTCGAAGGTCCCTGGCACGACACTGGGATACGGCAGCGGTGGCTTAGGCGGACCAAACCTTGCCGAAGGCAAATACACCCGTCCGCTGCCGGTATCGACTGCGCCCAAGCGCGTGCCGGCCGGGATGGCCAAGGTTTGCACGACGGCGATGTCGGCTGCGTTCTTGACGGAGATCACGCTCAGCGTGCCATCATCGCCGCTCGCCACAAATGCACGGCGGCGCGTGGCATCAAACATGACGGCATCTGCGCCCCGCCCCACCGCGGTGCCGGCGGTCACCCGGCCGGATTTAACATCAAACACCTTGAAGACTCCGTTGTCGCACACGGACATGACGAGCTGCTCCACGGCATCGTATGCCAGGCCGGTGGCGCCCTCGCATCCGGGGAGCGCAATGTGGCGGACGACGGCGCGCGCGGCGACGTCCACGGTTTCGATCTCGCTGGTCTTGCCCAGGTTGACGTTGATGAAAAGCTTCCCCGTCCCATCCGCCGCCGCGAATTCGGGGTGACCGCCTGCCGCAATGGTTCCGGCGACGCGTGCGCCCATCACATCGACCAGCAAAAGCAAGCCAGACTCGCCGTTGATGGCTATCAGCAGCCCCGTTTTCGGTTCGAGCAGCAGGGCGTCCAGTGCGTGCAGCCCGTTCCCGGGATTGAACTTAAGGGTCGGGATCACGGACACGATGTGTCCGCTTTGGCCCTCGAACACGCTGATGACTTTGGTCTCACTGTCATCGACGGCGGCAAGTCCGTCGCCGAGCACGGCGATGCCATGGCTGATCTTCGCGCTCACGAGACCCGAGGTGACTTGGTTCGTCTTGAGGTCCACCGCCGTGACGCCGGCCTGCGCCAGGTACAGCCGCGCGTTCATCGGGTCAATTGCCGCATAGTCCCAGGAACCCCCTGTCCCCGCCAGGTGCGCGGTAATCGAGTAACGGGAAATCTCGGCGGCGGCGGCGCGCGCGTGTAAGCCCAGCATCGTCGAGATGCAGCAGGCGGCTAAGACGACGCGCGCAATGGCCATGGGGTAATCACCAGCGATAGTTGAGCGCGACCGTCCAGAGGCGCGGGCGGCCGATGCCGGCGACGTTGAACGGCGCCTGAACTTCGGCGGCGCTGGCAAATTCGGTGTTGTACAGTTTGTCAAAGACATTCGAGACATGCGCGCCCACCGACCACTTGGCGCCCTCCAGCCGCAGTCCCAGGTTGACGAGCTGGTACGCCGGCTGCTGGTAGTGATCGGTAGGATCCCAGTTCTGTTGTCCCACGAACGAGCTGTCCGCGCGGGCGCCCAGTACCAGGTTGTCGGTCAGGTGATGCGACCAATCGAGCGACAGCGAGCCCTGATAGGCCGGCGTGTAGGGGGCCGTGCGGCCATTTAGGTTGGTCGTCACATTGAGGTCCGGATCATAAAAAGGGACGTTTCCCCACACCGCCTCGGTCACACCGAAGCTTGCGCTTAACAGGAACTCCCGCGTCAGCCGGGCAGATACGTCGAACTCAGCGCCGTAATTGTGCGACGGACCGATATTCTCGGTGACCTGAACGAATTGGGTGGTCTCGAATTGCACGGTTTGAAACAACCGGTCCTGATACTGGATATAGAACACCGCGGCGTTGAACCGCAGACGATCGAAAAACGTGGACTTGAACCCCAATTCGTAATTCCACGTGGTCTCCGGCCGGTACTTGCCCGCGAACGGGTTGCCGGCAGCGTCGAACTCCTCCACCAGATCGCCGGGCTGAAAGCCGCGTGCAATCGTGCCATAGCCCATGACGTCCTTGTCGAAGTGATATGAGGCGGAGAACTTCGGCAATATTTCCGTGCCATGCTGCTCGTTGCTGACGCCGTGAAGCACATCGGTCAGTGAACTATTGTTGTAATCCGCACGCAATCCCGCTTCAAAAGTCCATTTCGACCAGTCGTAGGATGCGTTGCCGAACAGCGCATATTCCCGATGCCGCTGCACCACGTCCGTATCCTCATCGCTGTACTGCGTCGGATCGTTGAGCGCGGCGGGATTCGAGGGGTCGCCGTTGAACGAACGCGTGTCCATAAAGACACTGGGATCGTTGGCCTGAGCGAACACGCCTATGAGCCATCTGAAAGGGCCTGCGTCGCGGTTCGCCAGGCGCAATTCTTCGCTGCCAACGTCGTATTTGAAGGTCTGATAGCCGGCGAGGAACGGCAGCGGCCCCTTGTCGATGTCGACCGTCACGTCCGAATAGGAATGAAAGTAGGAGGAAATCGAGGTCAAGTTCAGCTGATCGCCGAGCTGCTGATCGATTTTCAGCGTTGCCGAGTAAAGTCCGCGCAGATACGCGGGCGGGGTGCCATCCGCAACCTGCAACGAGTAATCGGTGGGCGTATCCGGCCGGTAGTAGAGGCTGGCGCCCTCTCCGGACCGATTCCAATCGTAGTTGAGGTAGAGGATGGCCGTAGTCGCATCGGTCTTGTAGGAGAAGGTGAGCCGCCCGCCTCGCTCGGATCCGCCATCGACGGTCCTATTCAGGGTGGTGTCGTAGATATAGCCGTCGGTGTGCGTGTCGAAGAAGCTTGCGCGAGCATTGAGGCCGGAAATCAGCGGCCCGGAAACGAAACCGGAATAGGTTTGGGTGCTGTAGTTGCCGAATTCGAAGCCCGCGCCGGCCTCAAAGTCATCGGTGGGTAATTTGGTGATGTACTTGATCGCACCGCCGATGTTGCTACCGCCATACAGGGTGCCCTGTGGGCCTTTCAAAACTTCGATGCGCTCGACGTCCTCCGTTCGCACCGCTTGGCCATCGAATAGCTGCACGTCGTTGGCATAGAAGCCGACGCCACTCACCACGCCGAATGAACCGATCCCGCGCAGCACGACGTCCGGCGTGTTGTCGGCGCGGGTGGTGATGTTCAAATTGGAAACCAGATTGCCCAGATCATCGATTTTGGTGATGTGCGCATCACTGATCTCTTGCGCGCCGAAGGCATCGATCGACTCCGGAATCGACTGCATGCTCTCGACACGCTTGCGCGCCGTTACGATGATCTCCGTCAGGCCCGTCGGCTCGCCCGCCGACTCAGGCTGGCTCGCTGTATCCACCTGCGCCTGCGCGGCGCAGGGCGCCATGCCGGCGAGGGCTGCCGCGATGATCCACGAGGCCGACCATGGCGGACCACGCCGCTTGATCGCCATCCGAGTGCCTGCTGCATGCATCGTTCGCTCCCCGCCCGCTCATAGTTGTTGTCGCTCGCCGCAAGTCGACAGGAGGGTACGAATTCGCTGTAATATTATCCAATACATATTAGTTTCCTTTGGTTATAGTAATTTCCTATTATGAAATTGCGCCAACTCCAGTTTTTCATTGCAGTTGCCGAGGAGCTGAGCTTCAGCCGCGCCGCCATCAAGCTGCACGTAGCTCAGCCCTCCCTCAGCACCCAGATCAAGGTGCTCGAGGAGGAAGTGGGCGCGCGCTTGTTCGAGCGCGACAAGCGCCACGTCTCGTTGACGCCGGCCGGCCGGCGTTTCCGGCAGCGCGCGAGTTCGGTGCTCGCCATGGCGGATAGCGCCAAATCAGAGGCCCGCTCCACTGCGCGGGGGCAGCTCGGAATGATTGCTTTGGGCTATACGGCGCTGTCGATGTTCTCAACCGCCCTGCCGCATGCGATCCGCCAATTTCGGCGCCGCGAGCCCAACGTGGTCATGACCTTGCGCGAGCTCACCTCGCTCGAACAGTTGCACGAATTGGGCGAGCGCACGCTCGATGTGGGCGTGCTGCGCAAGGTCGATGTGGGTGCGCCTAAGGGGATCACCATCGTCGAGTGGTACCGTACGCCGCTGGTCGCGGCGATCCCCCGAGACCATCCGCGGGCGGCGTCCGACCTGCTGTCCCTGAATGACCTCAAGAATGAGTCGTTCATCATGTATCCTCGCGGCGCCGGCACGGGAATCTACTGGCAAGTCATCGATTTATGCACCGCCGCCGGATTTCGCCCGCGGGTGGTACGCGAGGTTATCGAGTCTTCGACCATCATCGGCTTGGTCGCCGCGGGAGTCGGCATCGCCATTGTGCCGGCCGACATGAACTGCATTCAATTCTCGGGGGTTGTCTACCGGCGCATCACCGACACCGGTGCCTACACCGCTCTGCACTTGGCGCAGCGCGGCGCCGACGTCAACGAACATTTGGTCAGTCTCCGGAGGGTGCTGCAACAGTTTGCCCGGCGTCGCTCCCGGCAACAGGGGCTCAGGCGCGCCTGACGCGCGCCTGAGGCGCGGGAAGTCAGGGTCATGGCCCAAACTCGCCATCGAATGGGACAATGGCGGCATGGGGCGTCCGCAGCATTGATGCACAATGCCCGGCAATGATCAATGTAACGCAAGGCGATTGGGCAACGCGGCGCGCTCATGTGGTGGCGGCGGTCGGATTTCTGGTCGCCATGGTCGATGGCTACGACACCCTGATGCTGGCTTTCATTGCGCCGCTCATTTCGAAAGAATGGGCGCTTGCGCCGCAGACGGTGGGGGCAATCTTTGCCAGCTCCTATGCCGGCGCGGCTTTGGGCGCCACGATCATCGGCATTGCAGCTGATCGGTTCGGCCGCAAGACCATGCTGATCTTGTCGCTCACGCTCATCGGGGTGTTCACGATGCTTTGCGCTCGGGCCGGCACCCCCTCCCAATTGATGGCGCTGCGGGCGATCGCTGGCCTCGGGCTGGGCGGCGCCCTTTCGGCCACGACCGCAGTCACCGCCGCGCACGCGCCACCGCAGCAGCGCCGCGCAACCGTCACGCGAATGTTTTTGGGATTTCCCGTCGGAGCGATCGTCGGCGGCGCGGTCACGGCGGCCGTCATGTCGTCGTTGGGGTGGCGCGGCGTGTTCCTGGGAGGCGGCATTTGCGCGCTTTTGCTCATACCGTTGGTCATGCTCAGCGTTGGTGAAACTGCCGGCGAGGCGCGCAAGGGGACGCGTGTTCACTCGCCTCGGCCGGTGGCCGAATTGTTGTCCGAGGGCAGAGCGCGCAGCACGGCGCTGTTTCTGACCTGCGTATTTCTCATGCTGCTCACCAGCTACTTTCTGGTCAGCTGGATACCCACCGTGCTCACTCTCAATGGGATGGCGCCACGGGATGCGGCGCTGGCGGCCGTGGTCCTGAACTGCGGTGGTATCGCCGGCACGCTGATCCTGTCGTTCGTCTTCGGCCGCAGGAGTCCGCTGGCGCCGGTGGTCGCATGCCTGTGCGCCGGGGCCATCTTGATTGGGCTGCTCGGATACGGCATCACATCGGCCGGAAATGCGAAATTCGCCTTGGTGTTCGCCGTCGGCATGCTGATCATCGGGGCGCAGGGCGGCATCCCGGCGTTGTGCGTGCATTTATACCCGCCCGCCGTCTACGCCACGGCGGTGGGACTGTCCGTCGCCTGCGGCCGTCTCGGCTCCATCATCGGCCCGCTGGTGGGCGGCTACCTCATATCGGCGAGTTTAGGTTGGAGCCGGCTATTCCTCGTCGTCGCGATTCCAGCATTGTTGGCCGCGATCGCCATGGCCGGACTCGCCGCGACGCATCCAAAAGAGGTGAACCGTGACGGGAATTGATTCGCCGAGGAACGGCACACGATTGCTCACAGAGCATCAGCGTCTGGCGACTTCCGGCGCACGCGCCGTACTGCCGTTTCATTACGGCGGGCAGCTGCGCCTGGCCGTACCGCAGCTGGCGGTGGACATACCCGGCACGCCGGCCCACATGAACGGCGGCGACAGCAACATCAACATGCTGCTCTATCGTTGGGAGGGGGGCAGGTTCACCGAGGACGGGGGGCTGCCGGTACCCGGCGGAGAGGACGCGTTCGCCTTCCAAATCGGCAATGCCGAATATCTCGCAACCGCCAGCGTGCGAACCGGCGCCGGCCCGTATGACCTCAATACCGATTCCATGCTTTACCGACGCAGCCGCGAGGGCTGGGACGTCTTTCAGAGATTTCCAACCTTCGCCGCGAAGCAATGGCATCATTTCAAAATCGGTGACCGGCACTTTCTCGCGCTGGCACAGGGTGTGACTATCGAGGGGCCGGTGGCGAGGAATCCACGCCGCTCCTGCATTTTTGAATGGAATGGCACTCGATTCATCGAGTTTCAGACCCTTGATGGTGGCTGGGGTTATAACTGGGTTCACTTCGAACAGGACGGGCAGCATTTCCTGGGGTATGCAGATCACACCAGCCCGTCGGGTTTGATGAGCTGGAACGGCGCATCGTTCGCGCCATTTCAAGAATTTGCGCCCCAAGGCGGCCGCGCCATGGAATTCTTCCGTGCGGACGGCCAAGCTTGGCTCGCCTTTGCCAATCTGACCGGCGAGTCCTTTCTCTATCGCTGGCACGCGGACCGCTTCGTCGTCCATCAGTCATTGGGGGGACCCGGCGCGCGCGAATTTGCGGTGGCTCAAACCGACAGCGCTCTCCATCTCGTCCAGGTCAATTTCATTCACGGCACGCCGGCGGCCCCGAAAACCGATCTTTCATCCCGCCTCTATCGGTGGCAGCAGGGGCAATTGGTGGTGGTCGAGGAATTCCCCACCTTTGGGGCAACTGACGCGGCGGTGTTCAGCGCCGATGGCCGGATATTCGTCGCAGTGGCCAACAGCTTGAGCCGGGATATCCGCTTCCGGGAAGACTCCGTGATTTATCTTTTGAATGCGTAGCGGGTATTCGCCATGACATACAGTCCGCCGGTCGAGTTCTCCGACCTGTATAAAATCTACACTTCCGACCCGAACAGCATGGGCAAGCACTTGACGGTGCGGATGTCCGATTTGAGCAAGGACGACCCACTGTTGGTGGTCACGGGCTCGGATGCCGTTCTATTCCCGGGCGCCGGGCGAGCACCGATCGTCGAGAGCTTTCGCAAGTCAACCCGCGGTTTCATCGAGCTCGCGAGCGTGTCGCATCTAGGGACGGCCATTGCGTGGCTGGTGCGCCTGCGCGAGCTCAACGATCCGATATGGCGCACCGATGCTGAACGGCTGATCGGCCAACTCGACCATACGCGGCGCATCAACACGGCGGAGCTTTGGCGCGATGCGATCGCGGTGCCTGCCCTGCGCGGGTACGAATCGAAAATCGCCGACATGGTCGACTACAGTTGCACCGTTACCAAGGTATTTCTGCTCGCCGGCATGGCCGATGAATCGCTGATGAATTTCCCGCATCTTCGCCGGCACTACCTCGAGCCCGTGCGATCCGCCGCCGTGCCGGTGCCCATCAACGACATGATGGTCGCCACTTTTGCGCTGGCATTTCTCGACATCGGTCATCGCATCATTCGTTGGATGCGCGAGAATGTGCGCGACTGGGGGCGCCTCATGGTGATGTTCAGCGGCCGTTCCGGCCGGGCCACGGCTGGATTGACGTGGGCCAGCAACAACATGTGTCACCTGGTGTGGAGGGCATCCGATGAGCGCCTATCGCCGGAGCGAGTGTATATTGCGCCGCACGCGCCCTCCTTGGTCTTGGCCGACATCCAGGACGAAAACCACATGCGCCGGCTTGGCGCGGAATTTCGCGACATCTGGAACAACACCCGCGCTTCCGTCGAACTCGCGCGAGGAATGTTCGAGGGCTTTCCGGCCTTCGAGCAAACCCTGCGTTCGGCGCCGACCGTGGATGCCGGCGGAGCGAGGGTCATCAGCGAAATGCCGCCGTTGCGCTCGCCGGACGACCGCTTCACCGCGATCACGCGCCTGCGGATGGTGATGGAGGATCCGGCGCAGCTGCTCGCCAACTCCGTGGCCTCGTACATCATCGATCAACTATGCGAATGCGGCAATCAACCGGAGAAGGTGTTCATTCCCGGCTTCACCAATGTCGATTATCCGCCGCGTTCGGCGCTCTGAGCGCGAAGAAAATCCACGATGATGTCCATGGTTTGCCGGGCAGACCAGGACAGACCGGACTCTGTATCGCCCAGAAACGACAGATCTCCGTGATCCGCACCATCCAGCACATAGCGCACGCTATGGCCGCCGGCTGCGGTCAACGCATTGTGCAAGATGAGCGTTTGACTCGGTGAAATCAATCGATCGCGGCTACCGTGAAAAATCAGGAACGGCGGGTGGGCGGTCTTCACGTACGTGAGAGGATTCGCTGCCGTCGTCGCGATCTGCGTGTCCAACAGACGCGTCTGCGGAGCCATGCCGACGTATTGTGCGATCGGGTTGCCGGGCGCATTGTTGGCGTCTTTCGCTTTCTGATCGAAATCGGACGCCAGTTTTGAGAGATCTGACGCGCCAAATTTATCCACCACTGCCTGGACGTCGCTGCTTTGGTCCAAGTCGTTGCCCACGTCAAATGACTTGATGCCATTGGTGACGCCAACCATGGCAACGAGATAGCCCCCGGCGGACTCGCCCCACACCGCCACTTGAGCGGAATCGATCCCGTATTTGACCGCATTGGCACGCAGATATCGGATGGCGGACTTCACATCTGCGATGCCGTCGCGGTAGTTCGCTCCATCCCGAACCGTGCGATATTCGATGCTCGCAACCACGAAACCTGCTTCGGCAACGTAGGTACGAAGGTTCAGGGCGGCCTCCTTAGGCGCCTGAATGAAACCCCCGCCGGTGACGTAGATGACCAGCGGCCGCTTCTTCGGCGTATCCGGCATTAGTATATCCATCGACAAATCCAGCGACTTGCCGTTTGCCAGCGCTCGCCGCACGAAGACAATATCGTTGAGCGTGCGAAGCTTGGTCCTGCCGCAGGTAATCTGATTCTTAGTATCGGGCCGGATCAGATTGCTGCTGCTCGCGTCGCTGGCGGCGATGGTTGATGCCATCGTCGGCTTTGGCAGGAGTCCAATCCAAAAAAGAATCGGCATCAAACCGTGCATGGGCTTTATATACGGACACTCAGGACCCGGCGCGTTCACTTGTGCAAATCCTCCTGCGGGCCGAATTGTTGCGCTGACTCCCCAAAGGGCCAGCCAAGCTACCTGAAATGCGCGTTTTACCAATTGCGAATCTCTGTCGGCTCCGTGAAACCGTCTTAATTAGACTATCGTCATTGTGACGGTTCGTCAATATGATACTCGACAGAAGAATGATCGATGGCACGGTGCCGTCGGTCGCATCGGGCCCTGTCACCGGGCCGTGGCCCCGGCAAATCGCTGAGGTTTCACACTTTCAAAATTATTGATCACCGCTTCACGCAACGGGATATCCGGCAGCGCGGCCCGCGGCAGGTGTGAAATCCTGCGTGCCTCGATTTCGTTGACCCCGAAAGCCCGGAGCAACAGCAGGCCTGCCGCGTCGATTTCCTTCGAGTCGACGCCGCCTTCGATGGCGCGTCTGATCATGACGGCGCCAAGACCGTAGCCCAGATCGAGCGCGACTCCGGCGGAAGGCACATTGATGAGCTTCAGCTTCATGCTTTGGCGTATCCCTCGCTCAGCATTGCGCCGCATGTTGCTGTTCAGCGGCCCAAGCAACGGCGTAACTCGAATGAGGATTTCGCTGCAGGAGCGGTCCGAGGCGGCGCGCAAGATGAAATATCTCAAGTTGCACCACATGCGCTCAACCAGGTTTCCCACCATATCGAAGCGCGCAGTCTGCTCGACATTGATCTGCCGGCTGATTTCCGCAGCCAGTTCCTTCAGCATGTGCTCGTACGTCAGGAAATAGTTGTAAAAGGACCCGCGCGCGAGCCCGGCCGATGCGCGAACATCCTCCACGGTCAAACGATCGACCCCCTGTTCATCGAGGAGCGCAAAGGCGGTCGACAAGATCCTCGCACGGGTCCGCGCACGGCGCAGTTGACCCGTGCGAGTGCGAAAATTCACAGCAGCCGGTTTTTCCATTGATTCCCCGCCAAAAATTGAGCCCCGCGCTTCGAACCCAAGCCAGATACTCAAATCGTGGCCCGGAGTCAATATCTTTTTGTCATTATGAGATATTGTCATCTTGACATGACACACAGTTTGGCGATACTGGCTTCGAGCGAGCCTCGAGAGCCGCGCCACGAATCGGTTTGGGAGCAAGATAAATGAAAGTCGCCATGTTTGGACTTCTGTGCTTACTCGGCGCATCCGCCGTAACGCTCGCCCAAACGATTCCCGCGGCGAAAGGCGACAACTCGGCGCAATCGGACTTCCTGACCGAGATAGTCATCACCGCCCAACGGCGGGTCGAAAAGCTGGATCAAGTTCCGATTGCGGCCTCGGTGATAGCGGGCCCGGAACTCGCCGCGCGCGGCGTCTCGAGCCTTGACGACCTCGGCAGCGTCGCTCCCGCGTTGAACATCCAGAATCAAGAGGCTCTTTCGTACGTCAACATCCGCGGCGTTGGCCTGCAGTCCATCAACCCCACGACCTCGTCCGGCGTCGCCAATTATTCGGATGGCTTCTTCATTCCCCACGAAACGGCCATCAGCGACGCGTACTACGACATCGGCCAGATTGAGGTGCTGCGCGGCCCTCAGGGAACGCTTGTCGGCCAGAATTCAACCGGCGGCGCGATTTTCGTCAACTCCGTGCGGCCTACCTTCGAGCGCGTGACGGGCTTCATCCAGCAGACCTTCGGCGACTATGGATATAGCCAAACGCAGGCCGCGGCGAATTTGCCCGTATCCGATCACTTCGCCATTCGCATTGCTGAGAACATCTACCGCAAAGACAGCTTCTACACCGATCTCAATGTCGGCAATGACCCGCTGACAGCCAATATTCAGCCCGGCAACGTTGCGTCACAAAGCGGCCGTCTGGCCCTGAGATGGCAACCAACCGCGGATTTCGACATGTACGTCAAGTACGAAACGACCACCCGGAGCGGCGACGGTTTTGCCGCCAAGGATTATAGCGAGCTAAGTGGGGCAAATAATGCGGTCGACCCCAGGCTCTCGAATCCATTTGTAGTGAGCTACGATGTTCCGAGCTATGACCGCTACCGCCTTTGGCGTGCTACCGACGAAATCAATTGGAGTGTTTCAGAGAATCTTACGCTGCGCTCGCTGACCGGCTATCAATTTACCGAGAGCAGAAACCAGTGGGACAATGATTTCAGCTACCTGCCCATTTCAATCGCAACCCAACAAGTGCGGGAGACCACCTTTGAGCAGGAGTTTAACCTGCTCTCGAGCAATCCCGGCCCGCTGAACTGGATTGTCGGAGCGTTCTATCTTCGTGACGCCACCCCGACTTACCTCAACCTGACCGTCCCGCCCACCATCCAAATCAACACCGGGCCCTACGAACACTCGTATGCCGCATTCGGTCAGGCTACCTATAAATTGACCGATCGATGGCAGCTGCTCGTCGGCGGCCGGGAAAATCATGACGAGAAGACGTCGACCGGCACGCAACAGTTGGTGGGATTTCCCTTCCCTCCCATTTCTCTCGCTGCCAAGGTCAAGACCACGGATCCCACGGGAAAAGTGTCACTCAGTTACCTGCCGGATCCAAACTCGATCGCCTACATATCCGCGTCGCGAGGTTTCAAGCCGGGCGGCGCGAATCCCAGCAATAGCAGCAACTTCATATTTCAACCGGAAAAGATCAATGCTTACGAGGGCGGCTATAAGGCGAGTTTCCTCGATCGGCAACTCAGAATATCCGGCGCCGGATTCTATTACGACTATCAAAACATGCAATTGAACGTGTTCGATCCGGTTTCGCAGCAGGCGATAGTCAATGTTCCCAAGGCGCGCATCTACGGCGCGGAGTTGCAGGCGGATGCCCAACTCGGACAATTGACGATCAACAGCGGTTTTTCCTATACCGAATCACAGGTCAACAAGCAGCTCTCATTGATCGATGCTCGCGATCCCTTCGCCGGTCCCCAGGACGTAACAGGAAGGTCGCTGGCTTACGCGCCCAAATGGACGGCGACTATCGGTCCAAGCTACACGGTTCCGGTCAGCTATGGAAAATTTACGGCCACCGTGCAGTATTCCTACACGAGCCGTGCATATGCCACGCTGTTCGAGGTCGTACCCATCGACGTCCTGGCGAGCCACTCGCTGTTCAATGTCAATGCTGCGCTCGCGCTAAATAATGGAATCCGACTGGAGGCCTACGGTACCAATCTCGGCAATGCGTTGTATGCCGCAGGCAACCTCGGCAACGCCGCCGCGATTTGGGGGCCCCCTCGTCAATATGGGGTCCGGCTAGGGTATAGCTTTTAGAGCATCGGCGGGCATGGCGATCTTTTTGGTCGGGTAAAAGATCGCCGGAGAGTTACTCTGAAGGAAATGTGCTGCGATGTCGTCACGCGTGGCGAACGACGGCTGCGCAGCCGGTTCTCGAAATGGAACGGCCTTGCGAAAACCGCTCAAGACCGCGGTTGGGCCGGGACCGAACGTACGCTCCGGGTTCTCCAATTTGCGAAGATCCATCCAGAATGCGGCGTTGAGCAAATCCTGTCCCAACATGTCCCGCGAGACATCGAGTGCCTGGCGCATCCGCATCAGTTTGAGCATGGGCACTGCGTCCAGATCGCCGACACCCTTGTCGGCCGTGACGCCATCCGGGGGAACGGGATTGGCCAACGGCTTGAGCTCCTGCCATAGAGCATCGGCAATCATGCCCCCGCCACCGCCCCCGCCGGTACCACTGGCGCCCTCCGGTCCCGGATGAGTCTTCAAGACTTGCGCCGCATCCGTGACCGTGAAGAACGGATCCTCGAATCGATGCATGCGTTGAACGACCACGACCATCAGATTGACGAGCGCCACCGGAAACGCCTCCACGTCATTGACCAACGGGTAGGGGTCCCAGTCCGAATTCGACAAAATGTAACCATGCTTGCCGTGACTGAACTTCCCTCCCTTCACAAAGAATTTCATCAGCTGCGGCGTCGCGAGTTCCCAGGAATCTTGCGGTGAAATATCGGGCCGAACGGTCGGATTGTGATCGGTGGAATTCATCTGGATGAGGGCGCTATCGCGAAGCCGCGCCCAGGCCGCCCACACCCCGCCGTCGCGCCACACCGTGGCGCGCAGGCTTTCGGCGTCTTGCAGAATTCGATACTCGTCACCGAACAGGTAACTGCCGCGCAGCATGTCGAGCACGCGCAACGCTGCAAAGTTCGCCCAGGGGAACGGCCGGGTGCTTTGCACCGGCATCGACAAGGGCCCGACATTGCCGTTCATGCCGTCGAGGTCCATGGCCCAGATCAAATCATGCCATTCGATCAATTCGCCCGCGTCATTCACCAGCAATGCGGCAAATCCCGCGGTCAGAGCGCTGGTCGTTCCCAGCGCTTCGTCATTGCCTTCCAGGTGGATGGGTTTTAGGCCGGCTTTTGCCAAGGCCTCCGCCGCGGGCATGCGCAATCCTTTGAAGTAGGCGAATCCGCGCCCCGTGATCGTTGCCGCGACCGGTACGAAATCGGACTCACCGATGGCTCCGCGCCAGTGGACGGCCGGTGTGACGCCGTAATTCAGCAGGTCGACGATGCCCTTGATGTAGGCGGGGCTGGCGGCCTCATAGGTCACGATATTGGCGTTCACCGCCAACATGGCGCGGCCGATATCCTCGTCCGGTATATCCTCGCCAAATCCTGCAAACGGCCCCTGACCAATGGTGCCGGATCGTGCCTCATGGCGAGCGGCCAGCTTGGCCGTGTTCTCCGCCGTGTCCGGATCTCCGGTCATCGTTGCAATTTCGCGGCCCGAGCCGGCCAGGCGATTGAAGCGGTAGACTGCGATGCCCTCGTGCTGAGCCTCCAGCATCAGACCAAACGAGTCCGCACCTCGCTGCATGGCCTCATCGCTCAGAGCCACCTTGGCGCCGTGGCGCGCAATGTCGACCACTTGTTCGATCGTGAGGTCGTGCCCGGTCAGCGTGATTGTCCTGTTCGCCATTGTCGCGGTGATTGGCCGATACGCCTCGCCTGCCGCGGCCGAATATGCGATGCAAGTCCAAAGAAGCGGCGTGAGTGCCGTGCGCGCGAAAAGCTTGTGATCCATGAGATTGTTCCTCAAAAAATCTTGCCCGGGTTGAGAATGCCGTTGGGATCGATCGCCAGCTTGATCGCGCGCATGAGCGACACCTCCGCAGAGCTGCGCGTCAGATGGAGGAACGGCTTTTTGAGCGTGCCGATCCCGTGCTCTGCGGAGATTGAGCCACGCCGCTCCGCCACCCGCGCATAGACCCGCTCCTCGATCTCGAGCACGGGCAATGGCCGCCCACCGAAGCTGACCGAAAGGTGCAGGTTGCCATCGGCGACGTGCCCAAAATAGAGCGAAGTCAAATCGCTCCAAGACTTGAGTTCCTCTTCGATCTCCTCGACCAGACCACCAATCTCACCCGTAGGAACACTGACGTCAAAACTCAACTGCGGCCAGTGTCCGGCTTTCTGCCATTCGCCGGGGGAGTCACGCACCGCCCAAAGCTCGCTTGCCTGGCGCTGAGTCTGGGCAATGACGGCATCACCAACCGTGCCGGCAGCCAATGCCTCGCCGATCACCGTCTCGAAATGCTGCGGGTCCCGCTCCCCGTCGGAACCCATCGTCTCAGTGAGCACATAGAGACCGGAACCGCATTCGAGCGGCGGATTGCGGCCGACGCCGTGTGTACCGAGCCGGTAAAAGGAAGGCCACATGACCTCAAAGGCGGTGAGTTGCGAGCCAAAACCGGACCGTGACCGCTGCAGTAGATCGAGGACAGCGGCGTAATCGTCCACGGCGCAAAGGGCAACGCAAACGCTGCGAGGCTTCGGAAACAGCCGCAGCACCGCTGCGGTAATGATCCCGAGCGTGCCTTCAGCGCCGATG
Source organism: uncultured Gammaproteobacteria bacterium (assembly GCA_963818075.1). GTDB lineage: Bacteria > Pseudomonadota > Gammaproteobacteria > Steroidobacterales > Steroidobacteraceae > Bog-1198. The sequence goes on from CAWFQX010000006.1 coordinate 753,439, forward strand.
AACAACTGTTTGACGTCGTAGCCGGAGTTGTTCTTGATTATCTTGCGCAAAGCATCGATGACCGTGCCATCCGCCAGCACGGCCTCGATTCCCAGGACCAAGTCGCGCGCCATGCCGAATCGAAGCACGCGATTGCCGCCGGCATTGGTCGAGAGATTGCCGCCGATCTGGCACGACCCGCGGCCGCCAAGGTCCAACGGAAAGAAAAGACCGGCCGCATCCGCAGCCCGCTGCACCGCTTCCATCGTGACGCCGGCTTCCACCGTTATGGTGCCGGCGGCGATGTCGATGTCTTTGATTGCCCGCATGCGCTCCAGTGACAGCACGATGCACGGTCCGATCGGTACCGCCCCACCCGATAGGCCGGTCATTCCGCCTTGCGGCTGGACTGCAATGCGGTGCTCATTGCAGTAGCGAAGGATCCGGGTCACCTGTTCGGTATCGCGCGGATAGGTCAGTGCCAGAACGCCGGGATCCGCTTGGGTTTGTACCCCATAGTCGCTCAGGTGCCGCTGCAAATTCTGTGAATTTTGGCGCGCGACGGCATCCTCGCCAACGAGGGCCGACAATTCCAGGAAGATGCGGTCGGCCATCACGTGCGTTTCGGACCTATCTATGCCGGCACTTCGCCGGCCACCGTAGTGCGGTACATTTCCCGGCGATATCCCTGATAATCGTTGTAGGCTTGATGCACGCAAAGCCGGTTGTCCCACATGGCCACGACATTTGGCTCCCAGCGCAATCGGCAAGTGAAGGCCGGTTGTGTGATGTGATCGGTCAGAAAGCGCATCATGGGAGCTGATTCCTCCGGGTGCATCCCGTCAAGGGTGATCGCATACGCGGCGTCGATATACAAGGATTTCTCGCCCGTGACAGGATGCGTGCGAACGAGGGGATGGACACTGCCGCGAATTTTGCGCTGCAGCTCGTCCGAAGGGCGCGGCGAGTCGCGGGTCGCCGCGAGACGGCCGATGGGACTGTCGCGAGTTTCGACCGCCTCCTGCGCCGCCTTCAGTACGTCGCAAATGGAGAAATGAACCCTGATGCCGTCGATCAACCGCCGATACGTGTCGCTCAGCATGGCATAGGCAAGCGCTGAGTTGGCCCACATCGTGTCTCCGCCGAACGGTGGAATCTCAATCGAATAGAGGATGGTCATCGCCGGCGGCTTTGGCAGGAACGGCGAGTCGGTGTGCCAGCCTTCGCCGAAAACCATCTTGGACGCGTCGTCCGCCTCCTTGATCAGCGGCTGCACATTTCTGTTTTCAGCAATCCCCTGCGTGTACGCGTCCTCGGCAAATTCGCCGAAGCGCAAACTGAATGCGTGATGATCGGCATGCGACAGCTTCTGGTTGCGGAAATAGATCATTTTGTGCCGGAACAGCGCGTGTCGGATTTCCTCGAACTGCGCATCCGTCAATCGAGGGATGTCGACACCGACGATCTCGGCACCCATCGCCGCCGCGAGGGGCCGCGCTTCGATGTGGCGGTACGCAGCCGCGTGATTGTCGAATTTTCCAGTCGGATGGAGTCGCATGGTTTGACCCTTGGGATCACTGGGCGCATCACAGCTCATCTGGAGCGGGGACGCAACCTATCTTGCTCCCTGGAGCGCAGCTTATCCCGCATAGACACGTGATACTGCACGGAGCGTCGGGTGCCATCGCAACCCCTTGTGCTACGATCAATGATCCTGTTTGCAGTGCCGATCGCTTCTCGCCAGCAAGGGGACCCAATGAACGTGCAGGCACCCGACACCGAAAGACAGATCTGGATTTACACCCAGATGCTGCGCATCCGCGAGTTCGAAGAACGCGTCAAGCGTACCTTCACGGAGCATCCCGGTGTGATCCGCGGCCATACGCACCTGGCCGACGGCGCAGAAGCGTCGATCGTCGGCTCGTTGTGCCATTTCCGGAAAGGTGATGCGGCGCTTGCCACCTACCGATGTCACGGATATCCATTGGTGTTGGGCAGCGATCCCAAGGCCGTGATGGCCGAAATCTACGGTCGCGCCGACGGCTTGTGCAAGGGCCTCGGCGGATCGATGCATCTCACCGACGTCAAACGGGGATTCCTCGGCACCTCGGGCATCGTCGGCGCCGGCATTCCGCACGCCGCGGGCGCTGCCTGGGCTGCACAGATCCGCAAAAAAGGCGAAATAGTCTTCTCCTACTTTGGCGATGGCGCGTCAAAACAGGGTGCCTTCCATGAGACGCTGAATATTGCTTCGCTGTGGAAGCTGCCGGTGATCTTTGTGATGGAGAACAACGGCTACAACGTTGTGACGACTTCCGAGCAGGAGGACGCGAACGCCGCGAACGGCGAGCCGCTCGCCGTCAAGGCGAAGGCCCACTCGATGCCGGGCGTCACGGTCGATGGAACTGATCCATTGGCGGTCTACGCCACCGTGGGCGCCGCCGTCGAACGCGCACGAGCTGGATTGGGACCGACACTGGTCGAATCCAAGATCTACCGTCTGTCCGCTCACGGCAACATCATCGCCCCGCCCGGCGTACCGCTCCACTATCCGGAACACGAGGCGATTACCGTGTTCGGCAAGCGCGAAGAGTACGAGGCGGCGCTGCGCGGCGATCCCGTGCCGCGCTTTCGCGCCACGCTCGTCAAGGGCAACCTGCTCAGCGCCGCCGAGGCTGACGAGCTTGTCGCGCAGGCCGCGGCGGAAATGCAGGCCGCAGTCAGCTTCGCGGTCCAGAGCCCGTTCCCCAAGCTCGAGTCCGCACTCGACAACGTCTACGCCTGAGCCGGAGCGACACCATGGCACAGCTTCCCTTTATCGCGGCCATCGACGCCGGCATTCACCAGGAAATGCGGCGCGACCCGAGCGTCCTCTACTTTGGCCAGAACCTGGCAACCACGGAGAACCACGAGTTCGTCGCCGCCTATGGGCACGACCGCGTGCGTGTCACGCCGATTTCCGAAACCGCGGAGATTGGCATAGCGATCGGCGCGGCAATGGCGGGTTTGCGTCCCGTAGTTGAGCTCTACATGGCGGAATTCATGTTGGTTGCGATGGACCAGGTCGTCAATGAAGCGCCGCGGTTCCGCTACATGTCGGGTGGTCAGGTCAAAGTGCCGCTGGTGCTCAAGGCGGGCTTCGGCTTCGCCTGCGGTTGGGCCGGTCAGCACACGGGGTCCCTGACCGCATTGTTCATGGGAGTTCCGGGCCTTAGGGTCGTCGTTCCTTCGACTGCGGCCGACGCCAAGGGACTGATGGCGACGGCAATCCGCGATGACAATCCCGTGGTTTTTCTGCACCACTATTTGCTCACGCTCGAGTTGGGCGACGTGCCGGACGGCGAGCACCTGGTACCGTTCGGAAAAGCCGAGATCCGCCGCGCGGGCAGCGACGTGACGATCGTCGCAACCGGCTGGATGGTGTCGCGCTCGCTCGCCGCGGCCAAGAAGCTGGCCGATGAGGGGATCGAAGCCGAAGTGATCGACCCGCGAACGGTGGCCCCTCTTGATTTGGAAACCATTCTCAAATCAGTCTCCAAGACCGGACGCCTCGTGCTCGTCGATCAGGCGCCGCGCCACGCGACCGTGACGGGCATCATCGCGGGCGAAGTTGCCGAACATGGATTCTCATCGCTTAAAGCGCCGATCGTGCAGGTGACCGCGCGCGACGCGACGGTCCCCTACAGCGAGCCTCTCGAAGCTTACGTGATTCCCGACGAGGACAGGATCGTCGCCGCCGCCCGCAAAGTGCTGCAAGCCCGCCGTTGACGCGCGGGCTGCATCGTCGCGAGCGCGGACTCGCTAGTGCAAACGCCAGTCGCGGCCTTCGAGTATTGCGACCACGCGCGCAAGGAACTGCGAAGCCTGGCGCCCATCGGCAACCCGATGATCCACGGTCAGTGTGAGATCCGACACCGGGCGGACTACGATGGCTCCCTCTCTCGCGACGACACAGTCGCGTTGTCGGCCGACGGCGAGAATCGCCGATTGCGGTGGACTGATGATTGCCGTGAAGCGGTCGGGCCCTCCGGCGCCGAGGTTTGAGATACTGATTGTGGCGCGATCGGTCTCCTCGCTTCTCAGCCTGCCGTTGACACTGCGCTCGACGCAATCTTCGCGGCGCCGCGCAATCTCGGCGAGCCCGAGGCGCTCGACATCATGGATGACAGGGACCAGCAAGCCATCATCGACCGCCACCACCAGGCCAATGTGGGCACCGCTCGCCGGCACGATGCGGGCATTGGACGAATCAGGGTCGCCCAGGAACGTGGCGTTCAAGGCGGGAAATTCGACGAGCGCTCGGGCAGCGGCTTGCAGCAAGAAATCGTTCAGGGACAGTTTGGGCGTAGCAGCAGGCAGTCGCGCAGACAATGCATCGCGCTCGGCCCGCAAAGCAGTCCACTCGACCGAGCGCATGACCGTGAACTGTGGGATCGTGGCGACGCTCAAAGTCATGGCACGCGCCAATGCACAACGCATCCGGGATAGCGGCTGCACGGCCGGCGGAGCAGTGACCGTATCGCCAATACCCGGCCTGCCGACGGCATTTTTCACGTCACTGAGCTGAACGCGTCCGCCCGGACCGGTGCCGGCGATTGCGCCCAGATCGAGGCCGTGTTCAGCGGCGAGTTTGCGGGCGACGGGCGTACTCACAATTCGACCGTGCGTCGCAACCGCCGCGTCGATCCAGGCAACTTGATCGCCCACCGTCGCCTCCTGATCCACTTTCACCAGGATCTGCGTCAACCGGCCGCTTGCAACCGCCTCGATTTCAAGCACGGATTTTTCGGTTTCGACCTCGAGCAGAGCCTCGCCCATCTTCACGGTGTCGCCCACGTTCTTGAGCCACCGAACGACTTTGACGGCTTCCATCACGAGACCGATCTTCGGAATTTCCTGCGCAATCAGGGGCACCGCCACACCTCCCGCGTCCTATTCGGCCATGCCCAGAAGCTCGCGCACCCCGCGCACAAGAGCCGCGCTCCCCGGCAGCAGCGCGCGCTCGAGCTCCGGGGCGAAGGGAATAGGCGCGAAGGCGCTGCCGATGCGCAGCACCGGAGCGTCGAGCTCATCGAAAAGGCCCGTACCGATTCGCGCGGCGATTTCGGCACCCACACCGCCGTTGCGCACAGCTTCATGCGCAATGAGCACGCGATGAGTTTTCGAAACGGACACTGCAATCGTCGCCATATCGAGCGGCACCAACGTTCTGAGGTCAATGACCTCAGTCGAGATGCCGGCGTCCGCCAGCGATCGCGCGGCTTCGAGCGCCGTGTGCACCATCGCCGAATAGGCGATCAGGGTGACATCGGTGCCCGGTCGCGCGATTCGCGCCGTGCCGATCGGCGGCAGTTCGGCGCCCTCCACCAGCTCCTCTTTCATGGTGTAGAGCCGTTTGTGTTCGATGAACAGCGCCGGCTCGCCGAGCCGTATCGCACTTTTCAATAGACCGTAAGCCTCTGCAGGCGTCGACGGCGCCACAACGATGAGGCCGGGCACATGAATAAACCAGGCCTCAAGGCTCTGTGAGTGTTGCGCGGCGGCTCCGCCCGCGGCCCCCGCCTGTGTCCGGATGACCATCGGAACCGTCAGTTGGCCGCCCGACATGTAGCGATATTTCGCGGTTTGATTCACCAGGCAATCCATTGCCAGTGTCGCGAAATCGATGAACATGATTTCGAGCACCGGCTTCAGACCGCACAGTGCGGCGCCGGTGGCAAGGCCGGTGATGGCCGCTTCACTGATGGGCGTATTGCGCACGCGGGCAAACCCGTGCTTTTCCGCGAGGCCGCGGGTGACGCCAAAGGCGCCCCCCGCCGCGACGTCCTCGCCAAGAAGGTGCACCGCGGGGTCGCGCGCCAACTCCTCGTCGAGCGCGCGACGCAAAATGTCGATGAACGTGTGCTGCATGAAGCCTCAGCCCGGAATCGCGGCGAGCATCGGCGCCCGGTAGACCCATTCCATCACTGTGGAGGGGTCGGGCCGCGGTGCCGCAAGCGCGCGCTCTACCGCCTGCAGAACCGCACTCCTCGCGTGCTCGCCGATCGCCTCCAATTCCTCCTGGTTGACTCCGCGCTCGAGCAAGGTGCGCTTCAAGCGCTCGATCGGACATTTCTCGCGAATCGCGGCGAGTTCCTCCTTGGACCGATACTGCTGCGCGTCGCCGACGTAGTGTCCTGCCAGCCGAAAGGTCATGCACTCGAGCAGATAGGGGCCGGCGCCGCGGCGCAAGCTCTCAATCGCCGGACGCGCGGCCGCGAATACGGCCGGCAGATCGTTGCCGTCGATCGTCGCCGTGGCAATGCCGTAGGGCGCGGCGAAACTGCTCACGTGCTTGACCGTGGAGTGCTCTTCGCGACTCGTGAACTCGGCGTAGCCGTTGTTCTCGCAGACGAACAATACCGGCAGGCGCCACAGCGCGGCGAGATTCAGCGTCTCGTGAAACGCGCCGGCCCCGGTCGCACCATCGCCGAAGAAAACTACACTGATGTTATTTTTGCCCTGAGCCTGCGCCGCCCAAGCCGCACCCGCAGCCAGCGCGAGATTGCCGGCGACGACCCCGGTCGCGCCGAGCACGCCGTTTGCTGCGTCGACCAGGTGCATCGAGCCGCCGCGGCCGCTGCACAGTCCGCTCTGCCGGCCTAAAATCTCGGCGAAGGTCGCCTCGATATCGCTACCCTTGGCAAGCACATGGCCATGCCCACGATGACTCGTGAACAGCACATCGTCGCGCTCGAGTTGCGCGCAAATGCCGACTGCGACGGCCTCTTGACCGGTGGAAAGGTGCGGAAAACCCGGGATCTCGCCCGCCGCCGCCAGCCGTTGTACGTGGCCTTCGAACAAGCGTATGTGCCAGAGCGCACGGTACATCTGTTTCCAGTCCTCGAGTGTCGGCTCGGTCATGAGCGGCGCGCCGCCGTCACCACCCGCTGCGTCTTCGTAAATGCTTCCGTTGCCGCGGTGGTGAGATCCCATTTCCGAATGTATTCATTGAGGACTTCGACGCCGATCGGACCCTCGTAGCCGATGGACCAAAGCGCCTGTAGAAATGCCGCGATGTCGAACTCTCCGTCGCCGGGCAGCAGGCGTTTGTTGACCACCGAATCCAGGAAATTGGACGGCATGGCAAGAAGGCCATCGTTGATCTCCACGCCCATCAAATCGCGCGGCCCGAGTTTGCGCGTGACCTCGCCGGCCCCGATGCCGATGCGTTGCAAGTGCAGATTATCCAGCATGATGCCGCCGTTGGGCGCTCCCGCGCCGCGGATAATCGCCAACACCTGATCGAGCGAGGGCACGCGGGAAAATTGCGCCGGCAGCATTTCAAAAAGCACCTTGGTTCCGCGCTCGGCGGCCTGGCGGCACAGCGCCGCAAATTCCTGCGTGAGCTCGGGAATATCGGCGCAATCATTGCCAAGGTCGGCGATCTTGATATGCCGGGCGCCCAATCCTTCCGCGGCGTCGAGCAGCAGCGCGCGTGTTGCATCCGATGCCGTTCGACGTGCGTCCGTGCAATACCAATCCAGCAGCCATTCGACTTCGATATTGACCACGCCATTGGCGTCCAGAATGTGCTTCATATCCTGGAAGCTGTATTTTCTCCGGATTTCGAGGATATCCGCGTGCCAAAAACCCATGCCGGTGAATCCGGCTTTCGCCGAGACCTCGACACGCGTCCGGAAGTCGTGCAGGCAGCGCTGATCGCCGAGCGGATCCGCCCCGACGGCGAGCGTCCAGAAGGATCCGATAATTTCAACGGGCTTGGCCAAGGCTTTCATCCGCATCGTGTGATAGTCCGCATCATACATTCGACCCGGTGTCGACCAGCAGGAAATGAGGAGTCTCGTATTTCATTGACCGACTCTAAATTGAAGGTCGACCGGCGTGCATGCGCTCGGGGACGATCCTGATTGCACTGTTGGTTGAGTAGCGGTTCGGGGCGCGGTACACGCTAAGTGAAAAGAAGTGTCCATACTCGCGTTGCGGGTCTGCAACATGTAATCGAGTTGTCAATAAGGGGACGGTCAAGCGCCATGAAGAATAGAAATTCGCCCTCTCGCGTGCGAGCATTGCGGTGGCTGGTGCTTGCGGGGATCAGTTTCGCCGGGGCGGCGGCCGCCGCCGATGAAGCTACGCTTGCGGAAATTGTGGTTACGGCGCAAAAGCGCAGCGAGGACATCCAGCAGGTGCCGATCGCCATCACCGCGTTTTCGGCGGACACGCTCCAGCAAAAAGGAATTACCAACATTTCCCAGCTGAGCGATTTGACGCCGAACGTGAGCCTGGATGCCGGTGCGCCGTTCTCGGGATCCGACACGGTATTGTCGGCTTACATTCGCGGCATTGGCCAGGACGATTTCGCTTTCAATCTGGATCCCGGCGTTGGCGTCTATGTCGACGGCGTTTATCTGGCACGCAGCGTGGGTGCCAATACGACGATGCTCGACGTGGATCGTGTGGAAATCCTCAAGGGCCCGCAGGGCACTTTGTTCGGGCGCAACTCCATCGGCGGCGCGATTTCCATCGTGACCCGCGATCCCGGACAAGAATTCATGGCCAAGGGTGAAGTGACTGGCGGATCGCTGCATAGATTGGACACCAAGGTGACATTCGATGTGCCATTTACAGAGCGGATATTGAGCACGCTGTCGTTCTCGGAAGAGAAGCGAGATGGATATCAGACGCGAATTCCGTATGTGCAGACCAACGTCAACGGATCCGCCGGGATTCCGGATTGCACGACGACAATCTGCCCTTATGTCGTGGATGCACCTCAGCAGTTTCCGGCGGCCGGATACCAAAGCGCCGATAAGCAGGGCGGCATCAACAAATGGAGCACGCGTGCCAAGGTCGTGGTCCTGGTTTCCGACGATATAAAGCTGACGGTCACCGGCGATTATCTAAACGTCGATCAAGAGGCGTCCGCCAATTCCGCACTCGGCATCAATCCGAACTATCCGAATTCCCTGGGCGCGATTCCCAATTTGTGTCTGCTCGGCGTCACGGCACCGTTTGGAGTGCTGTGCACACAGCCGCGCGGCGGTCTCTCGCCGACGCCCACGCCAATGCCGATTTCGACGCCGCTCGCTCCCAACGGAATCGGTTTGAATAACGACGGCAACCCGTATAACAATTATCTGCCGTACGACAGCCGATTCCAAACCAACAACATCGACCAGACCTACGCCACCGGCAACAACTTCTCCAAGCTGCTCAATTCCGGCGTCGCCACGGTGGTCGATTGGAAGCTGGCTGGCGACACCAATCTCAAGTGGATCCAGTCCTATCGTCAACTGCACTGGGATGCGGGCATGGACCTTGACGGTTCTCCCGAGTCGGTGCTCGCGACATCGTTCGACATGATCCAGCACCAGACTTCCGAAGAACTGCAGTTAAATGGTGCGGCGATCGACAGTCGGCTCAACTATGCCGTCGGCGCTTACTACTTCGAAGAAGCGGGCCACTTGCATGACTTTGTGACCTTCCCGATGGGCATATTGATGATCGACGGGCCGAACGATCTGGCGACGAGCGCTGAGGCGCTGTACGCGCACTTGAATTTCAAAGTGACGGATCAGTGGGCTCTTACCTTGGGCGGCCGCGAAACCCGCGAGCACAAGGAGTTCCAAGGTTATCAAACCGACGACAATGGGCTGAGCTACAAGATCACCGGCTGCTTTCCGCCGGGCGCGCCAAACACGCTGGGCGCGCCAGCGTTCCTCAACTGTCAGCAGACGCTTGGATTCCCGGTGGTGGGCAGCCCCTATACGTACTACCCCACGGGTCCGTTCCATCAGGACTTCAGCAATTTCTCGCCCACTGCGGGTGTGGACTTCCACATCGACCGCGACATGATGTTGTACGCTTCGTACTCCAAGGGCTACAAGACAGGAAGCTGGACTACCCGTCTGTCGAATCCGCACCCAACCTACGATTCGAGCCTGCACTTCGATCCGGAGTTTGCGACATCCTATGAGGCCGGGTTCAAATCGGAACTGTTCGATCATCGGCTGCGCTTGAATCTGGCTGCGTTTGACACCAAGTACAAGGGCATTCAGCTGAATTCGCAGGTCGGTATTTCGCCGACCGTCGTCAACGCCGGCGATGCGACGATTTACGGTATGGAGGCCGAGATCCAGGCGATAATCGGCGCGGGGTTCTCAGTGAATGCGGGCTTAGGGTATACGCATGCAGCGTATGACACATTGAATAACGTGATCGACAACGGCTACCTTCTGACGAAGAATTCTTGTCCGGAGGACAGCCCGAACGCGCCACTGCCCGCGACCGTCCCAGCGGGCACGCCGAATGCGGTTGCGCTCGCCAAGCAAGAGGCCGTAGCCGCGTCGTTCCAAAACGGCCCTTGTCAGCTGCCGAAGACGCCGAAGTTCAAATCGAGCGTGGGACCGCAGTACGTCGCCAATCTTCCGAACACCGGCGCATTGTTGTTCAATGCTGATTGGACCTACGTCACGACCGAGTACAATGATATCGGCAACACATGGCAGCTCGCCCGTCCCAGCATGAGTCTGTTCAACGGCTCCATCACCTACAAGGCGCCAGGACACGTATGGGAATTTTCTGCCGGTGGGACGAATTTGAGCGACAAGCGCTATGTCGTCAGCGGCCAGAATCAGGGTGGCGTCGCGGTCATCGATGCCAGCTACAACCCGCCGCGCCAGTGGTATGGGACGTTCCGTTTTAACTTGGGCGTACGGAAGCAGTGAGCGATGACGCAAATGTCTAACCCGTAGCTTCCTGGGTAGGACCGAGGAGCCATCATGGCAACCGCACCGACGGCCGTCCAATCGACCGATTCATTCATTCAGCGCGGCTATTCAGCGGCCGCCAAGCGCGCGCTGGCACGCGAACCGGCGCTCTTTATTAATAATGAGTGGGTGCGCTCGACGCACGGCGCAACCGTCGCGGTGGAAGATCCGTCGGTGGGCCGAGAAATCGCGCGCATCGTGGACGCATCGAAAACCGACGTGGACCGTGCCGTCGGGGCGGCCCGGACTGCGTTCGATGATGGCCGCTGGTCGAATCTTCCGCCCAACAAACGCGAGCGCATCATCAACAAGCTCGCGGACCTGATCGAAGCGCATACGGCAGAATTCGCCGAGCTCGAGGCCATCGACAACGGCAAGCCGGTCGGCATGGCGGGCGCGATTGACGTTCCCGGCGCGGTCGACATGCTGCGCTACATGGCGGGCTGGGCGTCGAAGCTCGGCGGCGAGCTGATCGAACCTCAAGGCGTGCCGCGCGGTACGATGCTGAGCTACGTGAGCCGTGAGCCCATCGGCGTCGCGGCGCAGATCATTCCGTGGAATTTTCCGCTGCTGATGGCCGCGCTAAAGATCGCACCGGCGCTAACCGTTGGCTGCACCGTGGTCTTGAAGCCCGCCGAACAGACTTCGCTGACGGCGCTGCGCCTCGCCGATTTGGTGGCCGAAGCGGGGTTTCCGCCGGGAGTCATCAACGTGATCACCGGCAACGGCCATACGGCCGGCGATTTTCTGGTAAAGCATCCCGACGTCGACAAGATCGCCTTCACCGGCTCGACCGAAGTGGGCAAACTCATCAATCGCAACGCCACCGATACTCTGAAACGCGTCACGCTCGAGCTCGGCGGCAAATCGCCGGTGGTCGTGATGCCGGACGTCAATGTCGACGAAGTGGCGCCCAACGCCGCCGGCGCCATTTTCTTCAATTCCGGTCAGGTGTGCATCGCGGGATCCCGCCTGTTTGCGCACCGCTCCATCTTCGATCGCGTCGTCGAGGGTGTGGCGACGGCGTCGGCATTCTGGAAACCGCGGCCTTCGCTCGACCCGCAAGGGCACATGGGCCCGCTGGTCTCGAAAGAGCAGATGGACCGCGTCATGGGTTACATCGAGGCGGGTAAACGCGACGGTGCGTCGGTGGCAGTGGGAGGCGATAGCGCTGCGGCCGACGGCTACTACGTCAATCCGACAGTGTTGGTCAATGTGAAGCCGGGGATGAGTGTCGCCCGCGACGAAATCTTCGGTCCCGTCGTGGTGGCGCAGCGATTCGATGACCTCGATGAGGTCGCGAAAGCCGCGAACGACACCTGCTACGGCCTGGGGGCCGGGATTTGGACCAAGGATCTGTCCGCCATGCATCGGCTCGCCGCCAAGATCAAGGCCGGTACGGTGTGGGGCAACTGCCACGCCGTCATCGATCCGGCACTCCCGTTTGGCGGCTACAAGCAGTCAGGCATCGGGCGCGAGCAGGGGCGGCAGGGCGTGGAGGCCTACACGGAAGTGAAGACTGTGATTATTCGGCTCTAGGAGATTCAAGACCTATGGCTGCGTCATCACGCGGCGGCGCATGGTCGCTCGAATCGCTATTGAACGGCGCCGGCAACATCGTTGAATTCCTGCGCAATCAACAGGCGGGACCGAACGTCTATCCGGGCGTGCCCGCCGAGTACACCAATTGGCGGGATGAACAGCGCGCTTGGGCGATGAGCTGCGTGCTGTTCAACCAGTCCTATCACATGGCAGAGCTCATGGTGGAAGGGCCGGACGCACTCGAGTTTCTCAATGGACTCGGCATCAACAGCTTCAAAGGCTTTGCCCCCGACAAGGCCAAGCAGTTCGTGCCCTGCAGCCATGATGGCTACGTCATCGGCGATGTGATCCTGTTCTACCTCGCGGAAAACCAGTTCAATTTGGTCGGCCGCGCACCCACGCTCAATTGGGTGTCGTACAACGCGGAGATCAGCGGCCGCCGCGTGACCTGCAGCTACGACGAACGAACCGCGGCACGTCCGGATCCAGAGAACCGGCGCCACTACCGCTATCAATTGCAGGGGCCGAATGCCTCAAAGGTCATCGAGTCGGCAACTGGCCGCCCGGCCCCTGACCTCAAGTTCTTCAACATGTGCGGCATGCAGATCGCCGGCCGCGCGGTGCGCGCACTGCGGCACGGAATGGCCGGTCAGCCAGGCTTCGAATTGATGGGCCCATGGGCCGACGGCGCCGCGATCCACGCGGCTTTGGTCGAGGCCGGCAAGGCGCATGGCCTGAGGCTGGTCGGCGGGCGTTGCTATTCTTCCAATACGCTGGAATCGGGCTGGATACCCTCGCCGCTTCCCGCCGTCTACACCGGCGAGAAGATGAAACCCTATCGCGAATGGCTGACGGTGAATCACTACGAGGCCAAGGCCTCCATCGGCGGGAGTTTCGTATCGAGCAATGTCGAGGATTATTACCTCACACCCTGGGAGCTGGGCTACGGGCTGTTCGTCAAATTCGACCACGAGTTCATCGGCCGCGCTGCGCTGGAAGAAAAGGCCGCGGGACCGCACCGCAAGAAGGTCACGCTGGCCCTCGACAATGTGTCCGTGACCGACGCGCTGTTCACCATGTTCGATCAGGGGCTGCGCGCCAAGTTCATCGAGTTCCCGAGCGCGGTATATTCCATGCATCCCTTCGATCGCGTGACGGTGGACGGCAAGCTCATCGGCCTGTCGACCTGGGTCGGATACAGCGCCAATGAAGGCAAGATGCTCACGTTAGGGGTGCTCGATGAGCGATACACGGCGCCGGGCACCGAGGTGACCTTCGTATGGGGCGAGCCCGACGGCGGTACGGCCAAGCCGACGGTCGAGCGCCACAAGCAAGTGGAGATCAAGGCGGTGGTATCGTCGGTGCCGTACTCGAAGGTGGCGCGTACTGCCTACGCCGACAGCTGGCGCAACAAGTCCGCTTGATATGAGCGTCGCAACCACTTACGTCCCAAGTTGCTGAGATTCTGGGTATCACACCGGATCCCTTGCGATCGACTTGGGCGGCGCGGAGGGGGTTCCCGTGCACAGGTCGGCAACGAACGAGTTCGCGCTATCATCGACACCGGGGGTCAAGCTACCATTGGCAATGAAGCCACGCGTGTCGCATTAATGCGGCGGCATACCCTACAAGGCAACAACATGAACCGAAAGATATCCGCGAGCCTTTCAAATCCAGCGCTCGCCTTGGCCACGGCGCTGAGTGTGGCCGGAGCAGGTCAGGCGCAGGAACCAAAAACTACTTATCCCCGGATAGCGCCGATCAATCAGTATTTGATGGCCGAAAATGCCGAGGTAGCACTGGCACGAAGCGCAGCCCCGGCATCCATCTCCGGCGATGCCACTATTGTCGTGCTCAAACAGCGCGGCTACGAAACCGCGGTTAAAGGCAAAAATGGGTTTGTGTGCATCGTGGAACGATCATGGATGTCGCCATTCGACTGGCCTGAGTTCTGGAATCCCAAGATGCGCGGTCCGATCTGTTTCAATCCGCCCGCCGTACGCTCAGTCCTGCCATTTACGTACAAGAGGACCGAGATGATCCTCGCTGGCTTGTCCAAGACCCAAATCATTGATCGCCTCAAGGAGGCAATCGACAGAAAGGAGGTCCCTGCACTTGAACCCGGGGCGATGTGCTACATGATGTCCCGGGAAGGCAACCTCGGCGATTCGCAGGGTCACTGGCGTTCGCATCTCATGTTTTATGGGCCAAGATCTGACGGTGCTGATTGGGGGGCGGATCTTCCCGGCTCCCCGGTTATGCTGAACCCGCAGTTTCAGACCTCTCCCGAGCCCCTGGCCACATTCATCGTGGCGGTGGACCAGTGGTCGGACGGAACATCGGCACCGATACACGGTCATTGACTTCGAGTTGCCGCTTCCATCTTGAGCGCGAGCAGCGCCGCCGCCGACAGCAGGGAACCCATGGCCATTATCGTGGCGACGGCCTGCAATCCGAATCCCGCCTGCAGCAGATACCCTGCAATGACGGGCGCGAGCGCCGCGCCTGCGCGACCGACGCCGATCGCGAAGCCCGTGCCCGTGGCGCGCACATGCGTCGGGAAAACCTTGGCGAACAGCAAGTAATAGCCTCCTATCGCCGAGTTGGTGAACAGGCCGGCGACCGCCACCGTGCTTGCGAGCGCCGCAAGATTAGTCGAGCCGCGGCCGAACCAGATCACCATGGCCGACGAGCCGACGAGCGAGACGAGGGTCAACGCCTTTAAGCTGACGCGCATCGCGATCAACCCGAAGATCGCGACTCCCGCGGCGCCTCCCACATTCGCCCAGGTCAACACGCCCGCCGCCGCCTTGGGCGTAAAGCCCATCTCGACAACCAGTTTCGGCACCCACTTGATGATGAAGTAGAAGCTCGTGACATGCGCGAAGTACCCCAACGTGATCAGCACCGTCGCCACGATCAGGCCTGGCTTGAATATATCCGTCACCGAGCGCTGGGCCGATTCCACCGTCTCTTGCGTCAGCGCCGCCGTCGGCTCATGGCCAAACCGCGTCAGGATCCGGTTGATGGCTTGTAATGCGCCCGGGCTTGCGCCGGCGATCCAGAAAATCCACCGATTCGGGCAGCAGGAACCATACGAGGGGAATGAACGCCGCAGTGACCCCGCCGCCAAAAACGAACACATCGTGCCAAGTGCCGCCGCCCAGCAATCTCTGCACGACCGTGCCGCCGATCACTCCGCCCACCGGATAGCCGATCACCATCAAAGACACGGCGAGGCTGCGCCACCGCTGGCTGGACAATTCCGCAGCGGCTGCATTGATGGAAGCGAGCATGCCGCCGATCCCAAGGCCGGTCAGCAGGCGCCAGACCAGCAGTGTCGGGACGCCGACGGCGAGACTCGCGCCGAACATGCCGACGCTCATGGCGATCAGGCAACCGAGGATGGTCGGTCGCCGACCAATCTTGTCGGCAACCCCGCCGAGCAGCACGGAGCCCAACCCCATGCCCACCAATTCCATCGAAAGAACCCAGCCTAGCGTGTCCTTGGTCCAGCCCCCAATCCTTGGCAATCCCGGGCGAAGCAAAGCTTATCGACAGGACGTCGAAACCATCCATTGCGTTGAGCCCCACGGTGACGAGAACGGCCAGCCACTGGCCTGCGCTCATGGCGCCGTGATCGATGATCGATTTCGGGTCTTTACCTTGCACCGTTCCGATCACGCGTTTCCCTGCTTATTCTTCGCATAGTCGATGAAGTAGTCGAGTGCGGCGGGATTCATCAACGCGGCGCGGTTGGCCGCCTTTTCCGGATCCACGCCCATGAGAATTCGCCGGACCGGCACCTCGAGCTTCTTGCCGGTGAGCGTGTATGGAATCGCCTGCACCTGATAGATCTTGTCGGGCACATGGCGTGGTGAATAGTCGCGGCGAAGCTGTTCACCCATGCGCCGAGCCAGCGATTCATCGAGCGCTCGCTCGCCCCTCAGCTTCACGAACAACGGCATGAAGAACTTGCCGCCGGGCAGATCCAGATTGACGATCAGCGCATCATCGATCTCCTCGAGCATGGCAAGCGAGCGGTAGATCTCCGCAGTGCCGATGCGAATGCCATGCCGGTTGAGCGTGGAATCCGACCGGCCAAGCACGTACACACCCCCGCGCTGATTGAAGCGGACGAAGTCCCCGTGCCGCCAAATGCCGGGATACACATCGAAGTAACTCTCGCGGTAGCGCTTGCCGTCCGGGATCGTTCCAGAAGTACACCGGCATCGACGGCATCGGCTGCGTGATCACGAGCTCGCCCACCTCATCGACGATCTCCCTTCCCTGCTCGTCAAAAGCAAAGGCGGCACAGCCGAGCGCACGCGCTTGGATCTCGCCCGCGTATACGGGCAATGTCGAGACCCCGCCCACGAACCCCGTGCAGCAGTCGGTGCCCCCGCTGCCGGAAGCCACCCACAGATCCGTCTTTGACATTCTCGTATACCCATTGCATGCACTCCGCGCTCACCGGCGAGCCGGCCAGCGTGATGGCTTCGAGCCGATCCAAATTGAAGCGTCTCCTTGGGGACAATCCCGGCTTTGCTCTGCAGTTCGATGTACGCGGGACTGGTGCCGAACAGGGTCGCGCCCGATTCCTCGATGACATTCCAGAGGGCGTCGGGCCCCGGATAGGCGGGGTTGCCGTCATAGAGCACCGGGATGACATTCGCAGCGAGCGAGCTCAACAGGAAATTCCATATCATCCACGACGTGGCGGTGAAGAAGAACAGCGGCTCGCCGGGCGTCGCCTCGAAGTTGAAGTGCAGATGCTTCAGATGTTCGAGCAGAATGCCGCCATGTCCCTGAACGATGGGCTTCGGCAGCCCGGTCGTTCCGGAGGAGAACAGGATCCACAGCGGATGATCGAACGCGACCTGCTCGCAGACAAAATCCGCGGGCGCCACGCGCGGCTGGTCCATGACTTCGTCCCAACTGCGCACGTGGCCGGCAGGCGGCGTCTGTGGCGCCTGCGTCGTAGGGCACGTATATCGCCTGCTCGACGGTGTGCAGCCCCGCGAGCACCTCGCGCAGTTCGGCGCTTCGCTCATAGCGCTTACCGCCATATTGATAAGCGTCGACGTAAAAAAATATCTTCGGCGCTAGCTGCTTGAAGCGTTCCAGCACGCCCTTGGTGCCGAAATCAGGGCCGCAACAGCTCCAGATGGCGCCAATGCTGGTCGTTGCCAGCATCGCAATCGCCGCGTGCGGCGCATTGGGCAGCACTGCCGCGACGCGGTCACCGGGCCGCACGCCCATGCGGCGCATTTGAGTCGCGAGAATGCGCACCTGGTCGCCCAGCGCCGCCCAGCTCATGCGTCGCGGCGGCTCACCTTCGCGCACGCTGATGAGGGCCGTCGCCTCGGGCCGTTCGCGCGCCAGAATGTGGCCCGCATAGTTGAGCCGCGCGCCCGGAAACCATTCCGCACCCGGCATGCTTCGCCGCCCCAGCACTCGGTCGAACGGCACGGAGGCTGCAACGCCGAAGTAGTCCCAGATGGAGTGCCAGAACCCTTCCAGGTCGGTGATCGACCAGCGCCACAGCGCATCGTAGTTATCCAGACGAAGTCCGCGATGCTCTTCGAGCCACTGCATGAAACGCAACACTTGGGAGCGATTTCGCCGCGCCTCGCCAGGTGTCCACAACAGATCCCCTTCGCGCACTGCCGTCACTGCGTCGCACCTTGTCGAATTGCCGATACGGCTGGAGCCACTCGCTCGAGCAAATCGCCGAGGTGCCGCAGTACCTTGTGGGGACGGCGCAGACCGGTTTGGCGCTCCCATTCCTCGCGCGCGGTGACCCCCGTAGCCACCGCAAAAGCCTGTCGCGCCGCCGCGCCGCGCCATGATGATCTCCACCGATGGATCATCGCCGACGATACCCAGGTCAGATCGCCGCAAATCCAAGCGGCGCGCGACAAATCGCAGCGCATGCATCGATGGCTTGCCGGTTAGAATCATGGTCGCCCGAGTCACGCGCCTGATGGCGCCGACTATGGCATACGAGTAGCCCATGGCCCGGCCTTGCTTCGTCGCGAAGAATGGCACGTCGGAAGCCACGTAGAGCCGCGCTCCGGCCCAGATCGCATGACAGGCTGCCTCGATGGCCTTCATCGTCGCACTCCGGATACCAGCCCACGTACACAGCCTGCACATCGTGCTCGCCCGGCTCGCCCACGTGCACGGTTTCGATTCCTGCATCGCGCAGGGCTTGACCGACCCCGGGGCCGCCCAAGACCAGTGCGCGCCGCACATCGGCGCCCACCATCAAATCGGCGGCGACACTCGAGGGAGTGAGCATGCACTCGTCGCGCACGGGTAGGCCCAAGCTGCGCAATTTCGCGGCCTGTTCCGCCGGCGGATAGGCGCTGCCGTTGGTCAACACCACGAACGGAACGGCGCGCCGCGAAAGCTCCGTCAGCAGCTCGGCGGCGCCCGGCAGTATTTCATAGCTGCCGAGCGACCGATCGCTCAACAAGAGCGTGCCGTCGAGATCGAACATGAAACCCTTGAGGGGCGGCGCAATGGCTCGCGCGGTCCGCTTCACGAGACGACCCCCGCATCATGATTCGCGGAATTCGGCGCGGCGGCGCGGCGCAGTTCGATGGCGATCCCCGCTTTGCGGATCGCCACGTAGTCGAGGTCTACGCGCGCGCAAAGTCTTCGGATCAGATCCAGCAGCGGACGTGGCGCCGGACTGTAGTGTCGCCGTGCCGGGCCCGCCGCCACCATGGCGTCGACTTGTCCAGCCGGCATCGTGGCGCGCAACAGAAACTCCTCGTCGCTGAGCCCCGCGCCGATGCGACGCCGCAAATCCTCGACATTCGCCATTTCCGCCTCGGCGCGCAGCTCCCGCGTCCGCGGCAGCGATTCGATGCGTTCCATTACATGCCCGGCAATCGGCACGGTGGGCCGGCCGAACCGGCCGATCGCATAACGGATAGCCTCGTCAGGAATAATTTGTGTAGCGCTCCTTGTTGGTCACGTTCATCACGGCCAACGTCATGAGGATTTGCGCGAAAGGCGTCATGACGATGGGCCATCCGAGTTCCTCGCGCACCCGGCCCAACTCTTCGATCACGGCTCCCTCGAGGTGCGAGAGACGGGACTCCGCAAGTTGGCGCCGAGTGGTGCCGACCATGCCTCCGGGCAGCTGATGCCTGAGGTAGCGGGCGTCGAATGCCTGTGGCAGGCCGATGGGCAAACCCTCCGCCTCGGCCAACTCGGTGAAGTATTGGTTGACACGCTCCAGTGCATCGTCGTCGACGCTGACGCGATGTCCCAGCGCGCGGAGATTCGCGGCCACACGCGCCGAATGTGGGTTGGAGGTTCCGTCCGCCGCGGCGCCGGATGCGCACTGCAGAGCCGACACTCCATGGTTGGGGGCGTCCATATAGGTATGTTCCGCGAGCCCGATGGTGCAATGGGAATGCAGCTCCAGGGGCTTGTCGCCGATGACCGCCTTGATCGCCGGAATCAGGGCATGCGCCCGCGACGGGCTGAGCAACCCTCCCGGATCCTTGATATAGAGCGCATCGATGAATGGACACGCGGCGAGCTTGCGCGCCCGCTCAATGTAGTGGGCATCGTCGTGAATGGGGCTGATCGTGAATACCAGAGCCACAATGACGTATTCACCGCCGCCCTCCTTCACCATGCGTGCGCAGGCCATGTTGGACTCCGCGTCGTTCAGGGGTCCGCGAGACAGAAGCGCCGGATGCCGTTGCGCGCCAGAGTCCGGAAGGCGAGCGCCATGAAATCAGGGCCGGCGGTCTCCCAGGAAATGAATCGAAAACCGGTCGACATGAACTGCAGCGGCGTACGCGGCGTCGCGGCGGCAGTGAGTCGAATTCGCTCCCACGGATCCTCCTTTTTGTATCGCACGGCCACACCCATGTGTGTCGAAGTCGTGAAATCGATCGCACGGAAGCCGACTCGGTCCATCACCTCGGCGATGGCGAGGGTGCGGGCCGTGTCGATTCCCAAAGCGGCCCACAGGCATTGGTTGCCGTCGCGCAATGAAGTCTCGACCAATTGGACTTCAGCCATGGGCCATGTCCGCCGTTCGACCGCAGAGGTCCGGCCGGCGCAAATACAGGCGCTCGACGAAGCCGGTGTCCACACCGCCGATCTGGAATTCCGGATCGGCGAGCGCAGCGCCATGAAATCCAAGATTGCTCTCAACCCCGCTGATGTGCGTCAGCGCAATCGCGCCTCGCAAACGCGCCAAGGCACCCGTTCGATCCGGACCCGAGGCGATGATCTTGCCCATCAGAGAATCATAAAAAGACGGAATACTGGACCCTCCCACCACGTGAGAATCTACGCGGATACCCTCGCCCGAGGGCCATGATGCCTCGCGGACCCGGCCTGGGCTTGGGCGGAAATCGTTGCGATAGTCCTCGGCGTTGACCCGGCATTCGATGGCGCATCCGATGGTTCGCACCTCGGATTGGCGCAGCCGCAGACCGGCGCCTTGCGCGATGGCAATTTGCTCGGCAATGAGGTCTATGCCTGTCACGGCCTCGGTCACCGGATGCTCAACCTGGATGCGCGCGTTCATTTCAAGAAAATAGAAATTCTCACGCCGCGCGTCGACCATGAATTCGACCGTTCCCGCACCGCGATACGCGAGACGTTCCGCCAATCGCACGGCTGCTTGCTGCAATGAGCTGCGCAGCGCCGCCGGCAAATCCACAGCAGGGGCTTCCTCTATCAGCTTTTGGTAGCGGCGCTGTACCGAGCAATCACGCTCACCCAGCTGAATCACTTGCCCCTCACCGTCGCCAAGGACCTGCACTTCGACATGACGGCCGCGTTCGATGTAGCGCTCCAAATAGATGCGCGCGTCGGCAAATGCCGCTCCCGCCTCAGCCGCGGCCAGGTCGAGAAGTTGCGGCAGATCCTCGATGCGCTCCACCCGTTTCAAGCCCCGGCCTCCGCCCCCGCCCACGGCCTTGATCAGCAGCGGCGCCGAAATGCTTGCGCGCCAGCGAGTCGGCCTCCGCGCGCGAGCTCGCTGCGCCACCCGGCACGACCGGCACCCCCGCCCTCTCCGCCTCGGTTCGCGCCCGCAATTTGTCTCCTACCGCAAGGATCTGTTCCGCCGTCGGGCCAATGAAGATAATGCCGGCGGTCGCGCACAACTGCGGCAGGATTGGGTTCTCCGACAAGAATCCATATCCGGGATGGATCGCATCGGCACCGGTGGCAATCGCGGCATGCACGATGGCCGGCGCATTGAGGTAGCTGGCGGCGGAGCGCGCCGGGCCGACGCACACGACGCGATTCGCGGCCCGAGCCGGCTCGCTGTCACGGTCGACTGAGGAAACCGCGAGTACCGTCTCGATCTCCAGTTTTCTACAGGTTCTGATGATGCGCCCCGCGATTTCTCCGCGATTGGCGATGAGTATTCTGCGAATGGACATGAATCAAACGTCCGGGCGCGCGCGCATCAGCACTTGACCGAACTCCACCAGCGCCTCGTCTGCCGGCAGGATTTCGGTAATGACGCCCTTCACGCCGGCACGCACCGTATTCATGAGCTTCATGACCTCAACGATGGCGATGACACTGTCCTCGACGACCGCCGAGCCGATCTCAACGAAAGGCGGGGATCCTGGTTTCGGCGCCCGGTAAAATGTGCCAAGCAGCGGAGATGTAATGTCCTTGAGTTTCGTCTCAATAGGGACCGAAGCAGCGGCCTCCCTCGGCGCGAGAACTGACGCGGCAGCCTGCGCCGCCGACTCCGGTCGGGATGCGGCCGGCGCACGCGCACCAGCGCGCCTCATTACCAGCTTGACGCCGTTTATGTCGAGATTCAGCTCGTCAAAATTGGACCCTTCGACGAGGCGCATGATCTCCGCGACATCAGCGGCGGTAAGATTCACCGTAGGGTTCCGGTCATTGCAATAGCGTGACGACGCCCCGGCCGCCGTCAACGCGAATCCGCTGGCCGTCCCTGATCTTCGAGGTGGCATTGCCGGTGCCCACCACGGCCGGCAGGCCGTACTCGCGCGCGACGATGGCGGCGTGGCTCATGGAGCCGCCGATATCCGATACAGCCCCGCGGATCTTCTGGAACACGGGTGTCCACGTGGGATTCGTCACGTGGCAGACGAGAATGTCCCCCTGCTGCAGGCGCGCTATCTCCTCCACCGACTTCACGATGCGGGCGATTCCCTCGACTACCCCGGAAGAGGCCGCGAAGCCGCGCACTTCATTGCTATCCGGAGCGGCACCGGCCGACAGCCAATTGTCGAGACTCTCGCGCGTGATTCCCCACAGCATCACGATCGCAGGATCATCAATGATGTCCGGAATGGGTCCGAGAGCCGGCGGTGTTTCGTGCCGCGCCCACTCGGCGATCGCGGCTTTGCGCTCGGCGACGATCGGCGGCCAGTAATCAGGCCCCCGCGACGCGGATCCGCTCGACCAGGCGTTCATCAAATCGATGATCGCGGCCTCGAGTTCGTAGTGTGTCAGGTGAAACACGTCTTCGGTGTTTGCGAAGAAACCGTGCTCCGTCAAGAGGGCGCCGAAACTGCGGATCTTGTTGAAGAACAGGTTGGTATACCAATGCTCGCAGTAGAATTTGTGGCCCTCGACGTAAGGGAACACCCGATGCGCCAAGGTGATCATCTGGTCATAGGCAGAGCGCTCCTCCTCGTTCGCGAGCAGCTCTCTGTAATCGGCGATCAGGCGGCCGCGCTCATCGCGGAGCCTCCCGACCTGTCGATCCAGCGACTCGCCTGCACGCACGCTGCGCACGTACCCCGGAAGAGCGGAAAAGGCCATGCTGAGGTCATCGTTCCAGCTGCGGTGATAGTGATAGAACCCATCGCCGACATTGATGTTGAACCAGGGTTCACGCGAGACGTTCAGCTCCTCGAGCCAACGGCGGCCCGGTTCGCCCGCCGCTCGCAGCGATTGCAGGATGTCCTCCACGGAAGATCCTTCGCGGAACTGCGCATCGACTTTGAGCTCGACCGCACAACGCGCGAGGCGCCGCAGTTCATCGTCGGGCCGAAATATTTCCGCATCGATGCCCGCGACCATCCGCGCGATGGTCTGGTCGGCGATTTCTGGAAACGCCTTTTTGCAGAAATCGAAAAAAGTCAGGTAGGCGCCATACCCCAACAGCAGAAACTCGAAGTGGTGGTGCCACATCCGGAAGTAGCCTTCGAGCGTCTTCTGGTAAGTTACCAAAAGGTCGTGGTTCGAGGCGATGCCGCGGCCCGCGCGCACATGTTCGAGCGGCTCGAATTCCGGCAATGCCGGCGTCGGCAGGGACTTCGCGTCCTCGATCAGCTTCAGCATCTTTCGCTTCCACTGCTCGTACAGAGATTCCCAGTTCTGGTAGTAATAGAACGCGCGTTGCTGGAACTCTGCGGTGCGGCGGGCGATTTCCGCAGGATCGGTAACGCCGTTTCCGCCAATGTATACCCGGCCATTGATGATTCGATGATCGATGCCGAGCGTGGTCGGCAGACAATGTACCCGAGTGTTGGCCGCACCCAGTGCGCAATAAGCCGCCTCTGCCGTCACCATGTCGAATGCGGACATGGGCTCCGGAAAGTGCATCGAATTGTAGAACCAGAATTTGTGGTCGTCGTCTTTGGAGAACTGGATGTGATAGGGATAGGCGGCCTGAGCCCCTTCGGTACCCGGGATGACCTGCACTGAACTCGGCAGCGGGAACTCACGGACCTTGGGCTGGGCGTTCATAGTTCATCCCTGCCGCGTGCGCCAACCTTGGTGATACCCCTCGCGCACTTCGCGGGCGTAGGGGACCGGAGACACTTTACGCGCACATCGAGCTGTTTATGCCTTTCGACCGTGGTTTTCTTCGTGCCGCCCCCTTCTTCACCCCATACCAGCGTGAGTACGTCGCCGAGATTGATGTTCGGATCGACGATGCCGAGCGACAGGACAGTGCGTTCGTTGTAGCTGTAGCCGCCGAACATCGAGAACCCGACCACGTTGCCGCCCATCATGATCTTGTCATAGGAGGACGATGCGTAGTTGGCGATGGGGATATCGAGAAACTTGTAATGCTCCGCGCCGGGCATGAAGAGCGATGCGTAGATCTTGCCGCAGTCCTCGCCGTTCCAGGCAAAGGTGACCTTCTTGCGATGCGGTTCTTTGGATTTTTTCTCCAGCGCCTCGCGTCCGATGAAGTCATGGTCAAACCTGACGAAAGGACCGTAGCCCAATTCGTATGGCGTCAGGTAATAGTCTTCGATGTTTTTGGAGACGAAGCTGCCGCCGATCGAACCGGTCCCTTCGTAGCCGGCGGCGGGCAACCACTCGCGATATTTCCGCATTTTTTCGCCGGTGTACACGGCCGGCAGCGGCGAGGGAATCCATCCGGATTCCAGCGTGTTGCTGGCGTAGGCACGTGAACCCACCGGCACCAGGCCGAAATCGCGTCCGGCCTCCAGAATCGCGTCGCGTATTTCATCCCCTTCCGCATAGGGGCCCCAAAGCTCGAGACCGGGAGCGCCCGCCATGCCGTGACGTAGTGCGCGCACCTTGCGGCCCTTGATGTTGATGGCGTCCATGGTGAAGAACTTGACGTCGGGAATCGGGCCGCCGTTGAGCTTCTCCAGCACCTTGGCGGCATTCGGCCCTTGTACCTGGTAGCGGTAGTGGCGCCGCGTCACCGCCTTGCCGCGCGGGTGCGAGGGCGAGCGGTCGTCGCGGATCATGTCGACCTTGAAGCCGCCGGTTTCACCGTGAAATTGCAGCCAGTTCACCACCGGAGCGCGGCCGACAAACAGCAACTCGTCCTTGTCCAGATAGAACAAAATGCCATCGCCGATGACGTAACCGTCGTAGTTGACCGGCACCATCTGCTTGGCCTTGTTGACCGAGAAGTTGTTGAAGCTGTTGATCGTGGTGTAGGAAACGAGCTTCAAAGCGTCGGGACCCTTGACGGTCAACTCCGCCATGTGGTGTGTCTGATCGAACAACACCGCAGTCTCGCGCCACGCGCGTTGTTCATCGCGCCAGTTGTAAAACTCGCTGGGAACCACCGGATATACGTAGGCGCCAATTCGGGAATTGCGCAGCATGTCCACTGTATTGCCGGCGCTCTTCAACAGGCTTTCGAGATTTTGCTGACTCATGAAGCTAACGTCCTCTGGTGATGAATTTTAAGCGGCAGGCCCATACCGCCGCCAGTCGAAGTTGTGGCTGAATACAGGATTACAGCCGCCCGGCGGCCAACTGACTGCCGATATGATCGGCCTGGCGCAGCGCCAAGGCGACGATGGTCAGCGTGGGATTCGCAGCGCCGGCCGTCGTCTGAACGCTGCCGTCCGAGATGAAGAGGTTCGGCACCTCGTGCGTGCGCCCGTGAGCGTCGGTCACACCCTGCCCCGGGTCGCGGCTCATCCGCGCGGTGCCCATTTGGTGGGTGGCGGGCGGTATGGCGCTTACCACCGTGCGTTTGGCGCCCACTGCTTCGTAGATCTTCCGCCCCTGCCCGGTGGCATGAGCGCGCATGGCCACATCATTGGCGTGCGGATCGCAGTGGATATGCGCCACGGGCAAGCCGTACGCATCCTTGAGCGTGGTCGACAGTGTGACGCGGTTGTCGGGACGCGGTAGATCCTCGCCATTGACGAGCATGCCGGCCATGTTGCGGTAGTTGTCGATGGCGGAGGAAAAATCGCGGCCCCAACCGTAGGGCAAACCGATCAGCGGGAATGTCGGCAGGTCGAGCATGGCGAGCTCCAAGTGATAGCCGCCGGCAAAGCCGCGGCGCGGATCGTGAATATTTTCGTCTTCCACGACGCCGGCGAGCACGGCACCGCGCCAGAAACTGACCGGCTGATCGAAGATTCCGAACACGAAACTCAATACATGATGGCAATAGTTGCGGCCCACTTGGTCGGAGCCATTGGCCAACCCGTGCTTGAAGCGTCCCGAGTCCGACAGCAGGAGCAGCCGCGCCGTCTCGATGGCGTTGCCCGCAACGCAGATGAATCGCGCGCGTTGGCGCTGCTCCGTTCCCGCGGCGTCCCGATACACGACCCCGGTGGCCCGCCCCGCATCGTCATGCTCGATTCGGGTGACGAAGCACTCACTGCGCAAGTCCAGCTTGCCGCTTGCCTCAGCTTGGGGAATCTCGGTATACAGCGTGCTCCATTTGGCGGCGGTTTTGCAGCCTTGCACGCAGAAACCCTGCTGGATGCAAACTCCCCGGCCGTCGCGCGGACGCGAATTGATCGCTAGATAGTTGGTGTGCACGCGCTTGTAGCCCACGCGCCGCGCACCGGCATGCAGCACTTTGAAATTGTTCGATGCGGGCATGCCCGGATTGCCGTTGCGGCGCGTGACTCCCAATCGTTTCTCCGCCACTTGATACCAGCGCTTCAACTCAGCGTAGTCGATCGGCCAATCGGCAAGCGAGGCCCCGGGGATATCGCCGTAGACGCTGCGCGTGCGCAGCTCATACGGCCGCAGGCGCGGAGTCGCGGCGGTCCAATGCACGGTGGTGCCGCCCACAGTGCGGCAGTGCCAGGCGGGCAGCGTCGGCGATGTCTTGACCGGATCCCAAGTACCGCTCTGCGAGCGCGGCTCGAGCCAGGTGAGCTGGCCGAACGCCTCGCCGGGGTTCTGCGAAAAGCTCGCGAGCGATTGACGCTTACCGGCCTCGAACAGCACCACCTTGAGGCCGCGGCGCGTGAGTTCGTTGGCCATCGTGCCGCCGCCGGCACCGGACCCGACGATTACCACGACGTCTGTATCCTTGAGGTCGAATCGCGGCACGATCCGCCCCTTATCCGACCGGCATGGGGCCGCTATCCGCCGGCGGCACCTCGGGCAGCCACTTCAGATCGTTGAAGCCGCGCAGCAGATAGCCGCCCTTCGAGAACGCTTCCCCCTCATAACCAAAATGCGCCCAGGCGATCGGGTTGCTGTAGAGCACCATCAAGGTTTTGACTCGTACGGATTGGAAGAACGCGCCGGATTCAATCTGCCTCAGGCGCTGGGTACGTGCATCCTCCGGCTGGCCGGCAAACCCCTCGCCCAGACTCGCGATACCGGACGCGAGGTTGGCGCGCGCCTCGGTTGAGCCCGTCGCATCGCCGTCGATCGCACTGACGACCAGGGCATAGGCGGCATCGTCCAGTGTGTCGTGCGGCGCGATGGTACGAATCATGGCGAGCAATGCAGCAGCTTGCGGCGCGGAGAGCGTACGTAGTTCCACGGACCAGGCGCGCGCAGGCAGCAGCGCGGCGAGCGGACTGCCGAGCGCAATCACCCCGGTCAGTACGCCCACTCCACGCACGAACGAGCGGCGATCAACGCTCAGCATCGGACCGGTATGCGTTTTCACTTCAAGAGGGTCTGCCTGGTGCAGCGGATGGACTCTACCCATAGTGAACAAGAACCTGCCGGCCAGCGTACCGGCGGCCAATCGCCTCTCCGGTAGAGTTGCCCGATGAAATACGAAACCAGGCTGATTTGGGTACTGACCATCACTTTCGGGTTTGTGTTCCTCGACCGCAATGCGGCCAGCTTCCTGATGCCCCTGATTGCCAGCGACCTGCATTTCAACAACAGCCAGGTCGGACTGGTAGCGTCCGCACTGTCCTTTACCTGGGCCATCGCCGCCTTCCTGGGGGGCGCGTACTCGGATCGCACCGGCAATCGCAAGTCCTTCCTGCTCATCGCTGTTGTGGCATTTTCCCTGTGCTCATTCGCCTCCGGGCTCGCGGTTTCGTTCGCGACCCTGTTGGCGGCGCGCCTGCTCATGGGTCTGTTCGAAGGGCCCATACTGCCGATCTGTCAGTCGCTCGTCGCCATCGAATCCTCAGCCGGCAAGCGCGGCAACAACATGGGAGTCATGCAGAACTTCGGCAGCAACCTCCTTGGCTCATTTGTGGCGCCGCTGGCTTTGGTGGCCATTGCGTCGGCCTTTCACTGGCGTTGGGCTTTCTTTGTGGCGGGCGTACCGGGCCTGATCATGGCGGTGCTCATCGCCAAGTTCGTGCGCCAACCTGCCGCGGCGATCGTGCCTACAGGAGGTTCCGTACAAACGCCAGCGCCCGCGCCCGCGCAGCTGGGCGAGACCGGCATGGGCTATCGAGAAATGTTGCGTCACCGGAACCTGTGGCTCTGCATGGTGATGGCCATCTTCATGGTGGCCTGGATGGTTCTCGGCTGGGCGTTTCTGCCGCTGTTTTATACGCAGGTCCGGCACATCAGCAACAGCCAAATGAGCGCGCTCATGAGCGTACTTGGGCTCTCCGCCGCCTTCTTCAGCTTCGTGGTGCCCCGGCTCTCCGACCGCTTTGGACGGCGCCCCATCATCGTCATTTTCAATTTCGTCGGATTGCTGGTCCCGTTCGCCGCGCTGTATTTCCAGGGCTCGCTCGTCATGCTGGGAGCGCTCATTTTCGTTGGCTGGTCTGCCAGCGGATCGTTCCCCTTGTTCATGGGGACGGTACCGTCGGAAACCATTCCGGCTCGCTACGTCGCGACCTCGCTCGGCATGGTGGTCGGGCTGGGTGAGATATTGGGCGGCGTCAGCGCGCCGGCCATCGCCGGGCATGCCGCTGATCTTTACGGTCTGCAGGCACCGGTAATGATAATGGCGGCCTGCGCAATCGTCGGCACCGTACTTGCGCTATTTCTGCGCGAGACGGCGCCGATTCGCCTGTCGCGAACTGCGGCAGGCGGATAACCGGCGCAGTGCGTCATACTTGAGTCAGGCGGGCCGCCGACTGCGATATGCGGCATAAAAATTTGCATTGCGAATTGATTATCACTTATAAGTATCACCTGGCACCCGCCCGGCGGTGGCCGGGGGGAGTGATACTATAATGCCGCTCATCGAGTCGTTCTCGACCTCAGGTCTCGACCCGCGCCACAAGCTTAACTACTGGAATGAGCGGGCGACCGAAAGTTTCTCGCCGTTGGTATCCGACCCGGCTGACGTACGAAATTTCGCCGGTTCGATCGCACGCGCGACGATCGGCGATTTGACATTGGCGGAGGCCTGCTCCGACGCGCAGATCGTGCGCCATTCACGCGCCCACGTGGCTCGCACCCGAAGCTCGGTGTTTTTTCTGCAGCTGCAATTGGAAGGTGAATGCATCAGCCGGCAGGATGGCCGTGAAGCTCACCTCAAACCCGGCGATTTTTCACTGTGCCACAGCGCACGCCCCTATGAAGTCGTATTCCCGGTCGCCAATCGTATGCTGGTGCTGGGCGTGCCCGAGGCCAGTCTGCGGCGGCACGTCGCCTGTCCGGAGAGCCTCGTGGCAATTCCGATGAAAGGATCCAGCGGCGTTCGCGCATTGCTGTCGCGTTTCGTGCGTAACTTCTGGGTCGAATGCAGGAATCAGCTGGACGACGCGACCGCGGCCCGGGTGACGATCGCGATACTCGATCTCGTGGGCGCGGCCTACGCCGAGATCCCGCGCGCCGATTCGGACCACTCTGCGCTCGCGGTTGCGCACCGTCTGCGCATCATCAATTTCATCGAAACGCATCTGCACGATCCTGACCTGACGCCGACCCGTATCGCGGAAGCGAGCAAGATGACGCCGCGCTATTTGCATCACCTGTTTTCCGATCAAAATGAGACCGTCGCGCGCTACATTCTGCGCCGCCGGGTCGACGCCTGCGCACGAGCCCTGGTGTCCGACGCGCAGCGCGGGCGCACGGTGACCGCCATCGCCTTTGATTACGGCTTCAACAGCCCCACGCATTTTGCCCGCGTGTTTCGTGCGAAATTTGGCATGACGCCGCGCGAGTACCGCCGCGAATCGGTCACGCCCGATCACAGGCCCACGTAGTCACTTCGCGGGATTGGCGAGTCCCAGCGCAACGATGGCGTTTTCCTTGAGAATCAATTCGTGGACTTCCGGTTTGAATGCGGCGTCGCGAAAATCCTTGATCCAGCGGTCCGGCGCGATCAGAGGGAAATCCGAGCCGAACAACATTTTACGCCGCAGCTGGGTATTGGCATATTGCACCAGTTGCGGCGGAAAGTACTTGGGCGACCATCCGGACAGATCGATGTAGACATTGGGCTTGTGGAGGCACACCGAGAGGGCTTCGTCCTGCCACGGCCAGGATGGATGAGCGATGATGATGGTCATATCGGGGAAATCGGCGGCAACATCGTCGAGGTGAATCGGGTTCGAGTACTTGAGGCGCATGCCGCCGCCGCCCGGCATACCCGTGCCAATCCCCGAGTGCCCACTGTGAAAAATAGCCGGCAGCTTGTGCTCAGCGATGACCTCGTACAACCCGTAGGCCATTCGATCATTCGGAAAGAACCCCTGCGTCGTCGGGTGAAACTTGAACCCCTTGACCGTGCCCTCCTCGATGAGGCGGCGCGCCTCGCGCACGCCCATTTTTCCCTTGTGCGGATCGATGCTGGCGAATGCAATCATGATGTCGCCATTCTCGCGCGCCGCGTCGCAAACCTCCTCGTTGGGGATGCGTCTCGCGCCGATTTCATGTTCCGAATCCACCGTGAACATGACCAGCCCGATCTTGCGCTCCCGATAGTACGCGATCGTCTCGGCGATGGTCGGGCGCTTACCCGCCTTGAAGTATTTCGACGCGGCATCCTCGTAGACCTGCCAGATTTCATCGGCAGGCTGCCGACAAGAGACTTCGGCATGCGTATGGACATCGATGGCGATCAATTCACTGACATTCATTTCGTCGTTCCATTAAATGCCGAGTCCTGCGCGCGCGCCGCTTCCCAGTCGCGAAGCGTGCGCCCTTCGCGCACCAATTGCGTCAGCAGCGCCGCCGGTTGCCAGTGCATGGCGCCGAACAGTTCGCGATACTTGAGAATTCCCTCATGAATCTTGGCAAGTCCCACCGTGTCGGCATAATACAGCGGGCCGCCCCGGTATCGCGGAAATCCGTAGCCCGCGCACCAAACCACATCTACGTCGGCAGCGCGCAGCGCCACGCCCTCTTCCAAGATGCGGATTCCTTCGTTGATCAGCGGATAGAGGCAGCGCTCCAAGATTTCCGCATCGCTGTGATCCCGCGGTGGAACCTGCAATCGGCGCGCCGTGGCGCGCAGCAGATCGAGGGCGTTCGGATCGTCGTGGCGAGTGCGGTCGCCCGCGAGATATCGATAGTAGCCCTTGCCGCTCTTCTGGCCCCAGCGGCCGGCTGCGTGCAGTGCGATATCCGCCTGGTAGTAGGTAGGATCCGGCGGAAAACGATCAGCATGGGCGCGATGCACGTTGACACCGACGTCAATACCCGCCATGTCGAATACCGCGAGGATGCCCATGGCCATCCCCCAAGCCTCGAGCACGCCGTCGACTCGGCGCGGCGTCGCGCCCTCGAGCAGCATCCGCTGCGCCTCCCGCGCATATCCCTCCATCATGCGATTGCCGATGAACCCGTAGCACACGCGCGCCAGAACCGGAGTCTTGCGCAATCTCTTGGCCAGATCCAGCGCGGTGCGAATGACCGCAGGTGCGGTTTGATCGGTTCGAACAACTTCCAGCAGCGGCATGACATTCGCAGGCGCAAAGAAATGTAGGCCAATGACATCCTGCGGCCGCACCGTCGCAGCCGCGATTGCGGCGATGTCCAAGGTCGAGGTATTGGTGGCGAGCACGGCACCCGGCTTCGCGACGGCGTCGACTTCGGCGAAGATCCGCCGCTTGAGCGGCAGATCTTCGAAGACAGCTTCGATGACGACATCGGCGCCGCTGAGATCGCGGTAGTCGAGCGTGGTGGCGATCAGCCCCATCCGCTGGCGCTTCTCTTCTGCCGTGATGCGACCGCGCTTGATCATCGAATCATAAGTCTTGCCGATGCCCTGCAGACCCCGCTCCAGCGCTTCTTGACTGGCATCCAGCATCGTTACCGGAACGCCCGCGTTCGCGAAGCACACGGCAATACCGCCGCCCATTGTGCCCGAGCCGATGACTGCGCCCCTCTCGACGCGGCGCGCGTCGAGGGCGGCGGGTAGCGCGGGCACGTTGCGCGTGTTGCGTTCGGCGAAAAACACATGCACCAGCGCCTGAGACTCGACCGTGGCCTTCGCTTCGTTGGCAATCTGAGTTTCGAACCGCAGACCCTCTTCAAAGGGCAGGCGAGCCGCCGCCTGCACAGCCCGGATCGCCATGAACGGCGCCTCCCGATTCGGGTACTGGCTCCTCGCCCATTCGGTCCATCGCTCGATGATGGCCGGAGTCGCACTCTCCGCAGCGACGCTACGATCGGCGGTGCGGCGCACTCCCTGCCCGCCCCGCAACAGGGTCCGCGCAAACTCGACGGCGGCCGTCCGCAGGTCGCCCTCGACCTCGGCATCGACAAATCCCAGATTGATGGCCGCCGACGCGTCGATGGGGCGCGCCGCCAGAATGAATTCCAAAGTCCTCTCCACGCCGATGAGCCGCGGCATGCGCTGCGTGCCGCCGGCGCCCGGTATGACGCCCAGAGTCACCTCGGGGAGTGCAAAGCGCGTGCCCGCCAGGGCGACCCGATAATGACTGGCGAGCGCGATCTCGAGACCTCCGCCCATGACGGTGCCATGCATGCCCGCGACTACGGGCACGGGCAGCTGTTCCAACTGACGGAACAAGTCCCGATATTCCACCTCCTTAGGCGGACCTGAGAACTCGCTGATGTCGGCGCCGGAAAAGAACGTGCTGCCCTCGCAAATCAGCACAACGGCGGTCGCGCCAGGCATACCTTCGATCTCGTCAATCGCCGCGCGTAATCCGGCGCGCACGGCCGCGTTGATCGTGTTGACGGGCGGATTGGCGACGCTGATCAGCGCAATCTCACGGTCGTGGCTCAAAGTGACCGGTCCGAAGCGCAGCGTTGCGCTCGAAGCCGTCACCATGGGTGTGCCCCCGGCAAATGGGTGAGGCGATCCAGCAGTTCCAGCAAGCGGGAACGGCCCGTCGCGCCCAATTGCGCTACCACCCTGGCCTCGTGAGCGGACTGTAATTCTGCGGCCTGCGATAACACGGACCTGCCGGCGGCGGTTAGGCCCAGTGAATAGGTACGGCCGTCCAACTTCGATCGTTGTCGCCGCACCAGGCCGCGGGCCACCAAATCGGCAATGATGGCCACGAAATTAGCCTTTTGTATGCCGAGGGCGGTGGATACGCACGATTGACTCGTGCCCGGATTCTGATCGATCAACACCAAGACCGTGTATTGCACCGGGCGCAGTTTGAGTGCGCTGAGCGCCTCACTGAGATCGGAAAAAACGACGGCCTGAGCCCGCCGCAGTGCATAGCCCACGAAGCCGCTGAGAGTCGTCATGTCCATGGGGCAATTATGACCGCGGGCCCCGCGAAAAACTCAACATCCAGCGACATCGCAATAGACAGTTTGAGCAGATGACTCCCTCTCGACCGGCGGGGCGCCCTCAGCCTCGCTGGGCGTATGATATGCCCGGATCCGGCACCGATTTTCGGCTCGCAGGTAACTCAATGCCCTTGACCCAACTCGAACACTACTTGGTGCTCACCGACGATCTGGAGAGGACTCGCGATTTTTACCGCGATGCTCTTGGATTGCGCGAGGGCGCGCGACCGCCGCTCGGATTTCCGGGCTACTGGCTGTACGCGGGCAATGTACCTTGCATCCATATTGCAGAGTGGAACACTTACCGCGCGCATTCGCTTGCGGCGGGCATCAGCATAACGATACCGGCGCCTGGAACCGGGCCGCTCGATCATGTGGCGTTCAATGCCGTGGACGTGGGCGAAATTAAGGCGCGGCTGTCCGCACACGGCATCACTTATTCCGTCAACGACGTACCCGCCGCCGGATTGACCCAGCTCTTCTTGAAGGATCCCAACGGCGTCAAGGTCGAGATCAACGTCAGATGAACGATCGCACCGGATCGGCGCCATCCCAGCCGATGCTGGCGCGATAGAACTTGCTGAACACCGCCTCGAAGGCCGAACCGAGCTCGATGAGCTCCACGTAACCCGGCAGCAGCGCGGTGGTGTCCATGTAGGCCACGCTGCCTCCGCTCGGCACACCGGCGAGAAACGCGAGCTCATGCCCCTGCGCCTGGTAGTGCGCAACGTCCCGATCGAAATTCCGGGTCGCAACACCCCAGTGATGAAAACCGTGGCCGCGCTTGTCGATCCATTCGCGGTACACCGACGGCTCCGCGTCGTTGGGCTGAATGAGTTCGATATTCATATGCCCGGCGAAGCTCATGGCGAGCGACACGTCGGCTTTGGAGTCCCGGCCGCGGTACTTGGGATTGGTGCCGCTGAAGTGGTCGAGCAGAAACCAGGGACCCACTTTAAGTTTATCGATCCATAGTTTCATGGCCGCGCGAATATCGGGCACCACGTAGCACATTTGAATGACTCCATCGTCCGGCTGACCGAATCCCACGAGACTCATGCGGTGCCTCCTAATTAAATTTCCAAATTCACCAAGATCTTCAACCCCTGTTGGCGATGCAAGCGCTCGATGCCGTCTTCAATCAAATTCTCGAAGGCAATAGTCTCGACCCAACCTTCCAGCGGATAGTCACCGCCGGCCATCGCGTCGATGACGCTCGGAAAGGCATGCGCGGACATGGCGACGCCGGTCAGCGAGACTTCGGGCATCAGCAAGTCGAAAGGCGGTATGACCACGGGCGCGTGATGGATGGCGACCACGACGGCTGTGCCATCGACACGCGTACCATGCAGTGTCGCCTGAAACGCGGCCGGTACCCCGGCGGCATCCACCGAGGCGTGCGCACCACGACCCTGGGTCAAATCACGTATGGCGGCAACGGGATCACAGTCGCCAGGATCCAGTGTCATACGCGCTCCGAGGCGCGACACCACCGCGCGGCGCAGCGGCGATGGATCGACGACGATGGCATCGACACCGCGCGCTTTGAGAGTGAGAAACACGCCGATCCCGATCGGCCCGGCACCGTGAATCGCCACGGTTTGGCCCGCCTGCAAACGGCAACGATTCGCCGTGTGCCAGGCAACGGCCAACGGCTCGATGAGTGCCCCCTGCATCGGGGTCATCGAGCGAGGCAGCCGATGCGCCATCGAGCGGCGCACGACGGTGAATTCCGCGAGGCCGCCGCCGCCGCGGTTATAACCATGCAAGGCCGCGTTTGGACAGTGATTGTATTGTCCCGCCCCGCACCATACGCAGCTTCCACAGGTCTCGATCGGCTCGACCGCGACCCGATCACCCGGCGCCAGGTCGTCGACTCCGCTGCCCACCGACACCACTTCTCCGCACAGTTCGTGACCCAGAATCACCGGATTCTTCACTCCGGTGAGCGGATGCGGCGTGGTGCGTGTGGTGACCGGCCCGTCGTAGTACTCGAGCAAATCGCTGCCGCAAATGCCGTTGTACAACACCCGCAACTTGACATCGCCGGGTCCTGCAACGGGCTCCGGCACCGACTCCAATCTTAGGTCACGCTGACCATGGAAAACCGCGGCGCGCATGGGTTACTCGAGGAGTCAGTGAATCGGCGTGTTGCGCGCCAGGTATTGGGCGAGCGCGTCGAGATCGGCATCGCTAATCTCGGTCTTACGAAACTGCGGCATGACGGAGATTCCATGCCTCAAAAATTTTCGGCGGTTCATGACGCTCCCGCATACGGTCGATCACGTTGTAAACTACCTGCCGCATAGACGGCGCGCTCGACCATGAGCGAAGACCCCCGCGCATTCTGGAGAACAACGCCGATCATGAGCGAACTTGTTCTGCTTTCGGGACTGCTGAGCGATGATACGCCGTGGATCGACGTGGCGGCTCGCCTGTCGCCGACCTGCACGGTACGAATCATTTCCTTCGCCAATTGCGCTTCAATCGCTGACATGGCGCAACGGGTCCTCATGGAAAGCCCGGAGCGATTTGCGCTCGCCGGCCATTCCATGGGTGGTCGAGTCGCGCTGGAGGTATGGCGGCGCGCGCCGGAGCGGGTTGCGGCGCTGGGATTGCTCAATACCGGTGCTTCGCCGTCCCGGCCCGGGGAAGTCGAGAGCCGCGGCCGCCTGGTTAAAATTGCCCGTGAACAAGGCATGGCGGCGCTGGCCGCCGAATGGCTGCCACCCATGATGGGGCGCGCCGGCGAGGGCGTGGAACGCACGCCACTCATGCAACGCCTGGCGAACATGGTCGAACGCCAAACGCCGGAGAGTTTTGCGGCACAGATCCAAGCACTTCTCAATCGACCGGATGCAGAGCCGCTTCTGCCCACCATTCGAGTCCCCACGCTGCTGCTCAGCGGCTCACAGGACACTTGGTCGCCGGTCTCGCAACACGTAGGGATGCAGCACATGATCCCTGGGTCGATTCTGGTCGAGGTTGCCGACGCTGGGCACATGGCACCCATCGAGCAGCCGGAAGCAGTCGCGGACGCACTGCGTCAGCATGTGATTCTCAGGCTCGTCAGACCACCTTGACGTCGACCAACACCGGCCCGCGCGCGGAAAAGGCCCGCTCCAGTGCGGCGTCCAGTTCCGAACATTGTTCGACTCGCAGGGATGGCACGCCCTGGCTTAAGGCCAGCGCGGAGAAATCTAAATGCGGCAAACTGACCCCGGGCAACTTTGAAATTCCGAAATGGCTGCCAAATTCCTCGAGTGCGCGATAGCTCGAGTTATTCACGATGATGAACGCCACCGTTACACCCAGTTCGGCGGCGCTCCACAATCCCTGAATCGCGTACATCGCCGAGCCGTCGCCGAGCAAGGCGATCACCCTGCGATCCGGTCTCGCCAAGGCAACCCCCACGGCCGCCGGCAACCCGTGACCCAGGCCTCCGCTCGCACAGGTGTGAAAGCTGGCGCGCTCGAGCATTGGGAGATGATCGTGCATGGCGCCACGGCTGCTCGGTGCCTCCTCGACGATGACGCTGCCGGGCGGCCGGAGGGCCGCGATTTGTTGCAGTAAATACCGGTCGGTCAATCGCCCCGGCACTTGACGCGGTGCGCGCGGAGGCATCGAGGGCGCGGCCCGCTGTGTGGCGGGAGGGTCCGCCAGAAGTGCCGCCACCGCCGTCTTGAGGTTGGTGACGATGGACTCGCCGACCGGGCACCAAGCGGCCGCGGCAGGATTGTCGGTCAATTGCACGAGCATCGCACCCGCGGGGATGTGTGGCCCCACCCCTTCAACATGATAGGTAAATACGGGTGCACCCAGCACGAGAATCAAATCCGCGCCGGTCAACTTCTCGACAATGGCAGCGCGCGCGGCCGGTAGAAAGCCAGCGAACAGCCGATGAATCTCGGGAAAACTATTGCGAGCCGACATGGGACTAACCCAGACCGGCGCATTGTGCAGTTCCGCGAGAGCGATCGTCTCATCCCATGCGTTGTCCCGCGCCACTCCCGCACCCACCACGATCACCGGGTGCTGTGAATCGTTGAGCGCGCGCGCGACACCTGCAAGCTGTACAGGATCCGCGCAAATTTCCCGGCTCACGCGGCGCGGCATTACCGGCGCACACGATCGCTCCCAATCGTCGACCGGAATGGATACGAAGGTGGGTCCACGCGGTGCCTGCATGGCCGTGTAATAGGCACGAGCAATCGCCGCCGGCACGTCGGCCGCGCGCGACGGCTCACAACTCCATTTGACATAGGGCTTCGGCAACTGGGCTGCCTGATCGGAGTACAAGAATGGCTCGAAAGGCAGTATCGAGCGGGCCTGCTGTCCGGCGGTGATCACGAGCGGCGTCTGATTGCGGTAGGCAGTAAAAATGCTGCCAAGTCCGTGGCCCACGCCGATCGCGGAATGCAGGTTCACCAGCGCGGCCTCGCCGCGGGCCTGGGCAAAACCGTCGGCCATGGACACCACGACCGACTCCTGAAGACCTAAAATATAACGAAAATCGGCCGGGAAATCCCGGAACATCGGCAGCTCGGTTGAACCTGGATTGCCGAACACGGTGGTCATTCCGAAGTCGCGCAACAGCGCGAGTACTGCGGATCTGACCGATGTCTCCGTATTCAAAATCGCACGACGACTTTGCCGAAGTGGACGCCGCTTTCCAGGTAGCGGTACGCCTCAGGCGCCTGATCGAACGGGAATACCCGATCGACGACCGGTTCGAGCCGATTGACGGCGATGGCCGCATTCATGCGCTCGAAGTGCCCTCGCGAGCCGACGAATACCCCTTGCAAGCTCGCTTGTTTGCGCAGCAGCGGGTAGGGACTGGGCTGGCTCGCGCTTCCGGTCAGTACACCGATGAGCGCGATCCGGCCACCCACCGCGAGACAATCCATCGAGCGACCGAGCGTGCCGGCGCCGCCGACCTCGATGATGTGATTCACTCCGATTCCGCCGGTCGATCGCACGACTTCTCGCTCCCAATCCGGCGTGGTTCGGTAATTGATGCCCGCCTCGGCACCGAGCGCGCGGGCGCGCGCCAGCTTTGCGTCGCTCGAGGAAATGATCAACGCGCGCGCCCCGGCGAGCCGGGCAAATTGCAGCGCGAAAATAGACACGCCGCCGGTGCCGATCAATAACACCGTCTCACCGGATGCGACCCGCCCAAAGTCCACCAAGGCCCGCCAGGCGGTAACAGCCGCGCAGGGCAACGTCGCCGCCGCCTCGGCCGACAGGTGCGATGGAACTGCGACCGCATCCTGCTCGTCGAATACCACGTATTCCGCGAGCACGCCGTCGGCCGGTGGCGCGCCTATGGCCACGCGCAGAGCATTGCCGGGAGGTCCGTCGTTCCAATCACGAAAGAACGTGCCGGCGACGCGATCCCCGACGCGAAATCGCGTCACTTCAGATCCGATCGAGACCACTTCGCCGACGCCGTCGGAGAGTGGAATCGTATTGGCCCTGACCGGCCCTGCGCCATAGAGGCCCTTGGCGAGCATCAAATCGCGATAGTTGAGCGATGCTGCCTGCATACGCACCAGGATTTGACGGGGCGCCGCTGTCGGCTGCGGTCGATCGGCAGCCCGCAAACCGTCGAGCGAGGTAGTGCCGGCGAGAATTTCAAAAACACGCATGGAATGTTCCTCCGCTACTGTACCCCAAGCATCAATCGTCTGCGAGACAACTGCGCTCGACGCGACTTGCAGAGCGCTGCGACTCCACCCGCAGCGCACTGATATCATAATGGCGGCGAGCCTAGACACGAGCGGGTTGACCGTTCGCTCAAGGGGACCACACGATGATGATTCAGTGGTTTGAAGATATCGCGCTGCGCGATCGCCCGACCGTCGGCGGCAAAGGCGCCAGCCTCGGTGAGCTGCGGCGCGCCGGCGCCGCAGTCCCGCCGGGATTCGTCGTCACGGCCGCCGCGTTTGAATCGGCGCTCGCCGCACTCGATCCCGACGGCGCGATACGCGCCGCGGTCGAAACACTGGCCCGCTCCGGAGCGGCTGCGACCAGCGACTCCGGCGACGCTCTCGCCGCGGTCACGCAGGTGAGCGAGTCCATACGCCGGCGCTTTGTCGCGGGCGCGCTGCCTGCCGGCGTGCGCGGCGCGCTGATCGAGGCATTTGAAAAACTGGCGGGACCGGATCTGCCGGTGGCCGTGCGCTCCAGCGCGACCTGCGAGGACAGTGCGGAGGCGAGTTTTGCGGGACAGCAGGACACCCTGCTCGGCGTGCGCGGCGCCGCGGCCGTGGTTCAAGCGCTCTGTGATTGCTGGGCCAGTCTGTACAGCCGAGAATCGATCAGCTATCGGCTGCGATTGGCCCTGCCCGAGCGACAGGTCGCGATGGCGGTGGTCGTGCAGCATATGCTCGAGTCGCGCAGCGCCGGCGTCATGTTCACGCGCAGTCCCCTGAGCGGCGATCGCTCAGTCATCGTGATCGAAGCGAGTTTCGGACTCGGATCGGCACTCGTCGGCGGTGAGGTGACTCCCGACAAGTTCGTGGTCAACAAAGTCACCGGCGATATCGTTCAGCGCTCGGTATCCGCCAAGGCGCTGCGCCATACGTTGAAACCGAGCGGCGGCGTGCGCATCGAGGCCATCGAAGGCACCCGACAGATCGAACCCGCTCTTTCCGATGAGGAAATTCGAGCGCTGGCCGAGATCGCGAAGCGCGTCGAAAAGCACTATGGATCGCCGCAGGACATCGAGTGGGCGATAGCGCCCGATCCGTCCGGTCAGGATCAGCTGTACCTTCTGCAAAGCCGGCCGGAAACGGTCTGGGCAAAGCGCGACAGCGAGCCGGTCGCTAAACCCGCCGCACGCGCCTACGACCATGTGCTCGCCGCCTTGAGCGGCAAGAAACGCTGACGTTCGTGCTATTTCGGCATTGCCGCCGCGGATGAGTCAGGCAGCTTGAATACCCATAAGGTCGTGCCGGCCGCGGGATCGACGATCTCGGGCGTCAGGCTTCGGCTGCCGGCATCGAACGCGCCGCCGCCGCCGGAGACCACCACCAGATATTGCACACCATCAACGCTGTAGGTCGCCGGTGAGGAGCTCGGCGAGGCGTTCAAACCGACCTGCCATAGCATTTTGCCGGTCGCTGCGTCATAGGCGGAGAAACGACGGTCGCGCGCGCCGCTGAACACCAGGCCGCCGGCCGACACCAGCAAGGAGCTGGCAATGGGCGCGCGTTGGCGCTTCGACCAGACGACTCGCTGGGTCCTCAGGTCGATTGCTTCGATGCGCCCGAAATTGCCGTCATTGCCGGGTTTCGGACGACCCGTGAGGCGCACGTCCATGCCGCCCGCCGCAATCTTGACGGCGTCGCGTTCGACCCAGCTGTAATCCATGCAGTTATTATCGAGCAGCGGCACGAACAGATACCCGGAAGTCGGGTCATACGCCGTCGTTGGCCAGCTTCGCGCGCCCGCCGCCGCGGGACAAATGATATCGGTCCTGCCTGCCTGCGGCTCGAGCGCAGGTTTGATGATCTTCCTGCCGGTCTTGGGATCGATGCCTGCGACGAGATTTTGCATGCCGAGGTCTTTGGAGAACTCAAACTTGCCATCGAGTCGGTTGACGGCATCGAAGATCGCGCTCTTGCCGCCGGTCACTACCAGCTTGGTGAGCTTGCCGTTCACCGGCAGTGTGATCAGGGACTGCTCGAACGCCCAGTCGAGATCCCAAACGTCTCGGTTCATGTGCTGGTAATACCAGGACAGCTTGCCTGTATCGGCGTCGAGCGCCACCGTCGAATCCGTGTACAGCGCGTCGTTGTTCGACAGGCTTCTGCGAGCACGCGGCGCCAGCAAAGTCCCGACGTCGTAGGTGTTGCCGGTGCCGAAATACACGAGATTCAAAGCGGGATCATAACTGCCGATCGACCATACGCCGGCGCCGTAGCGCTCATTCACAGGGGCACCATTCCAACTGTCGCCGCCTGGCTGGCCCGGCCGTGCAATGGTGTTGAACCGCCATTTTTCGTCGCCGGTTTGTGCATCCAAACCGACGATGAAATCGCCGCCGCCGGTATCGATCCCTAGACTGACGCCGACGATCACCTTGCCGTGCGCGAGCAGCGGGCCGCCGGAAATATGGAAGAAGGCGCCGTCGAACTGACCCGGGTGCACTCCTTGCTCAGGAGTAACGACCGCGCGGTCCCAGCGCAGGTCGCCGGTCTTCACGTCCAGCGCGACGATGTGGCCGTCGGCAGTGGGGGCATAGAGTTTATCTTCGTAAATCGCCAAGCCCTTCATCCGTGCATCGCGGCCGTTGTGAAGGGCATCCGGCAAGGCACGGACGTATTGCCAGAGAATGCTGCCGTCCGCGGCGTTGATTGCTTCGACCGTGTCGGCGCCTTCGATGAATAGCACGCCGTCGTGGATCAACGGTGCAGCCTCGTTGGCGCTCGGCGGCAGCGACAGTGTCCACGCGACGCCAAGATCGCGCACCGTGCGTAAATTGATCTGATCGAGCGGGCTGTACCCGAGCGTGTCATAGGTGCCGCGCCACATCAGCCAATCGGAGGCGGCAGGACTTCGCAGCATCGCATCCGACACCGGCGTAAGCCTCTCCAGCAAAATCCGTCTCGCGGCGATGGCGGCGTGGTATTCAGCGTCCTGGTTGTCGACGAGGGCGGCGCCAATGGTGCGCGGGCTGGAATCGTGTTCGGACGCGGCCGTTAATTGCGCCGGCGCGCTCGATGCCGCAAGCTCCGACGTCCCTGCTCTATCACCATTTTCCTGCAGTAAATACGCTTCGATGTCGGTATAGGTCTGGCTCCCGAGGCTGCCCGGACTTGCAGGCGGCATCCGCTTTACGATCAGCGATAGCAGTGCCGCCGGCGACTGATCGTGCCAGTGCGTTTTGAAAGCGACGCCCTTCACGGGCGGAGCGAACTGCCCATCGTCAAGATTGGGGCCGTGACAGGCCGCACAGCTTTCCCTGTATGCAGCTTGACCGCGCGTGGCCTGAACTTGAGTGAAACCCACAGGCCCGGTGTCGAATAGGGATTGCGGGTCCGCGGCGCCGCCAAGGACGCAGACCAGTCCCGCCGCACAGCCCAGACGGACCGGCCAGATCGGCCGCATCGTTCCGGGCATCGATGCAGGGCGCTGCTCGCTAACCAGTGATCTGCACCACTTTGCAAGACCGGCCGGCCTGCTTGACGCTTGCACAAGCGGCATTCGCGTCCTGTTCGCTCATGGG
The DNA here is from genome assembly GCA_963818075.1 of uncultured Gammaproteobacteria bacterium. GTDB lineage: Bacteria > Pseudomonadota > Gammaproteobacteria > Steroidobacterales > Steroidobacteraceae > Bog-1198. The sequence continues at coordinate 796,291 of CAWFQX010000006.1, forward strand.
TGCCGATGCGATCCGATAGTCGCGATTATTGGCATCCGGCTCGAGCACCAGCACTTGCTGAAAGTCCTTGCCGAAACGCTTCGCCAACGCGTCGCGCTCGCGATCGGCCGACTGCTGACTGTGGGCAACGCCCAGTTCCGCCCGATATCCCGCCAGTATCTTGAGCTTGTCGCGCGCCCGATCCGCCTCGGTGCCGGTGGGATATTTTTGCAGGAATTCCTGCAGCGATTGTGCCGTCGCGTTCGTTTCCGCGGAATGCCAGGCCGCCGAACGTTCGCGCGAAGCGATTTCGTCTTGTGCGGCTTGGAGATGAGTGCCATTCGGCTCGGCACTCAGGTACTGCTGGTACCCTTGTACCGTCGAGGCGGCCTGCGCCGTTGACCACGCCTGGGCGTCCTGCAGTTCCGCAACGCGGCGCATCGCATCAGCGGCATGCACATCGTTGGGATACTTCGACAAGAATGTCTGATAGGCAGCAATGGTGTTGATGGAGTTCGCTTGTGACCATTCATACTTGGCAGACCCGCAAGCGGCGAGGAGGACGACGCTGCAGATAAACCCTGCGAGGGAGAGGCGTCGGGCGATCATAAATGCTCCTTATGTTTTCTAGCACCTAGATGCGACCGGATATATGATACACACTGTATGACAAAAGTCCAGATCGGCGGGCGCAAGGCCGCGCCTTTCAACCGTGAAGCAGTGTCCCCGCGCGTTGGGGTGCGGCGGCGCGCAATGCGTGGCAGACCCAAAGACAGTCGCATTGATGAGGACGTGGTCCTTGCCGTACTCGACACGCTCAAATCGAAAGGCTACCGTCATGTCACCATCGAGAGAATCGCCAAGACGGTGAGGCGGGCCCGTACGAGTCTGTACCGCCGCTGGCCGAGCAAGCGTCATCTGGTGGCGTATGCGGTAGTCAGCACCATGGAGTCGGAGCCCGCGCCCGATAGTGGTTCGCTGCGCCGGGATCTGATCTGCGCGGTGGACACCCTGCGCCGGGCCTTCTCGGGGCCACTGGGTCAGGCGCTTCCGGGGCTGGTCGCTGATATGGCTCACGATCCCGAGCTGGCCAGGATCATTCGGGGAGAAGTCCTTAATCAAAGGCGAACGTCGATAAGGAATGCAATCCTACGCGGCATGGCCCGCGCGGAGATCCGCCGCGATATTGACATCGATGTATTGATCGACCAGCTGACGGCGCCCTGTTATTTTCGGGTGTTGTTGAGCCATGCGAGGATCACCCGCCCATACATCGAGACCGTCGTCGACTACGCCTTGCGCGCGCACGTCGTTACCGCCCCGCAGACCAAGGATGGAGGAAGGGCCACGGCGAGACTTCAGAATCAGGCTCGCTCGGCACTTCGATGAGAACGGGCCCGTTTTCATTCAGTGCAGCCATCAGGGTGGATTTCAGCTCAACCGGGTTTTCGGCTCGATACGCGACGGCGCCAAAGCTCTGGGCGAGCTTGACGAAATCCGGATTCCTCAGACGCTCACCGATGAAGCGTCCGTGGAACACTACTTTCTGATCGCGCAGGACGTTTCCGAAGCTACGATTGTTAAACACAATGATAATGAGCTTGATCTGGTTCTGCACCGCTGTGGCAAGTTCCTGAACCCCAAACATGAAGCCGCCATCACCGCTCACGGAAATGACAACCCTGTTTGGATTTGCCAGCTTGACGCCCAGCGCCGTCATGAAGCCAAAGCCGAGGTTGTCCTGATAACCGCAGCTGACGTAGGTCCGCGGCAAATAAACAGGGAAGGCGAATCGCGCCGTAAAACCGACCTGGCAGATTTCCTCAACGAAAAATCCATCGCGCGGCAGTACTTCGCGGATTGCGTCCAAATAGGAAACCTGAGGCTGCACGGACTCGTACTCGGATCGAGCGAGCCGCTTTAATGACGCCAGCTCAGTTGCTCTTGAATGACGCGAGAGATTCGACGACGTCAAGGATTCGTTCAAAGCACGCACGCCCATCTTTGCATCCGCCACCAGCCCGACATCGCACGGGCGGCGGATCAATTCGCGGGGGTCTATATCTATGCGAACAATTTTGAGATTTGGCGGCAATTTTCGCCATCGCAAATACTGCAGCTCCATCCGAGTCCCAATCGCAATCAACAGATCCGTGTCCGGCCATGCCTTGTACGCGGCTGCGAGCCCTAAACCATGAGGCGTGTCATCGGCAACGATTCCACGTCCGCTCCGGTGCGCCGTAACCGGCGCCTGAATCAGATCCGCAAGTTGCGCAATCTCGGCAGCCGCATCGACCGCGCCGCCGCCGACCATAATCATCGGCTTTTTGGAGCTCTGTATCAGTTGTGCAGCGCTCTCAACAGCAGCTGGATCCACCGGCGGCGGGTCTAAGCTGCCAATACGCGCCGACATTTCTGTCAGAGCGGTGACGCCCAATGTGTCCCAGGGGCACTCTAGAGCGACCGGCCCCGGGCGGCCGCCGGTCATTCTTTGGAAGGCCTCGGCGAGAATCTGCGGAGCCTGCGTCGGATGGTCAATGCGCTCAGCCCATTTCGTCAAAGAGCGCAACGTCGCGAGCTGATCCGGAAGCTCATGCAAGATGCCGAACCCTCGGCCAATGTCCGCGGCCGGGATTTCGCTCGTTAGACAAAGCACTGGGGCGTTAGCTGCGAACGCTGTGCACAGCGCCGCCGCTGTATTCAATACTCCGGGACCGGGCACGCACGTGTAGACGCCGACCCGCCCCGTCGATTTCGCATAACCATAGGCCATGTAGGCCGCACCCTGCTCATGGCGCGCACCGACGAACCGAATTTCGCCCCGGCGCTCGTGGAGCGCATCGAATAGTTTGTACGTGTGGACGCCGGGAATGCCGAAGATCGTATCGACTCCATGCCGTATCAAGGAATCGACAATCGCTTGCGCCGCGGAGACTGTTTTTCTCATCGCTAGTTCAGTCTATCATTTGACGGCGCTCGATCGTATCGAGACAAAATGTTGAGAGCCGACTGCAGCACGTCGATGCTGCCGGACAATACGACAAGCATCGGGCGATTCCGATCTCCGGGCTCCATCAATATGTCGCCCTTGCTCATACGGACATGAGTTCCGCGCCCTTCGAGCCTGGCAATTTGTGCGGACGAAAGTTTCGGGAGCCTCTGCGCCGTGCGGCCGACGAGACTTGCCGCGTTGGCACTCCCCTCTTCGTTGTCCGACGTCATGTCGGGAATACCTCGATCTCGTCGATGAAGCACCAACTCCAGTCTTCTCCCGGCTCAAATGACGAAATGATCGGGTGCTTGCGCTCTAGAAAATGCTTGCGAGCATGCCGGTTTTTCGAATCATCGCAGCACCCGACATGCCCACATGTCCTGCACAATCGAAGATGGACCCACGAGTCGCCGATGGCCAGGCACTCCTCGCACCCATCGCCGGTTGGCGATACGGCTTGGACGGCGTTGAGATGGGTGCATTCACGGCGAGATTTAGACACGGTCGGTCTCCTTGAAAGTCATGAATGAGCTCTGGCGCCCACAGACCATAACCAATCACGACCGCGTATACAAAAGTTACCGTTGCCTACTTTGGACAAGCCAGGTCCCGCGCAGACGAGGTGCGCCGCAATGCGGTAAAACTAACGGGTGCCCGGGTCAGAACACGTAGGCTAGGGTCAGGAAGTCCTCGCCTTTATTCGGCTTCTTGAGACCCGCATTGCTGATGTGCCTGATCGCAAATTCCACCTGACCGCCATTCTCCGGTCGCGGAAAGCGCCAACCCAGCTGCTCGGCGAAGTTCAAGTGTGATCCGTTGAGTTCATCTGTTTCGTTCTTGTACGCTGCGCCTCCGCCAAAGAACAGCTGAAGGCCGGACCGGTCGATCAAGCTCCAGTTCAAACGCCAGCGTCGCGATATTTCGAAGACCCAATTCGGTCCGGCGAGCGTTTCGCCGAGCCGGGTCTGCGCGGTCAAGAATCGAAACGCCGCCAACTCGTAGTGATCATCGTGCCACGTCCAGGTGGCGAGACCGAGAGTTGAGGTACTCGTTCCGTCGTATTGAATGCTCATGCCGCTGCCCACCGCCAAATGACCGTCCAAAAAATCTGACAGTCCCGCCGCAGTCGCCTCGGCAGCGCGCACCCGCGGTGCGAGGATTAGTGCGAGTCCCATCCAAAATACCGCCGCAGAGAATCGAAGAGATGCCACGTCAATCGTGGATACTTTGATATTCAACTTCTGGACTGCCGTTCTGGAGGGAGCGCGGCCGCGCGGTTGCGATTCGTTCTATCGCGTTGGGTGAACTAAGGCTGCTCCAACCACAGGGCGCAACCCGCAGGGCACGTACGGGCATCCACGGCGGCCGATCCCAGAAGGGGCGTGACGCCGCGCGGAGCTCGTCCCGCGCGAGGCTCGGCGGGATGCTGTTTTCAGCGCCGCTGTGGCGTGAATGCCGAAGGTGCCGCAAAATCTTGCGAGTCAACATCGGCCAGTATCGGTAAAGCAGAGCGACCAGGGCCCTCGCGTAGGCAACATAGATGCCCGAGGCCACGACGGCTCCCCGGCGCACAAGGTCTCGTGCGACCCATTCGGCGGGCCCTTGAGCGGTGACCGAAACCGCAACCGTTGGCCGCCCATCCGGCGCGCTCAGTACCAGATAGTCCTCATCGACGCCGGGCTGCGCGCTAACCATCCCGAGCGTCACGATACCGTCCGCAAGGAAAGATCGATCTGACAGCACACGATTGAGGGCGACTGTCAGGGTCCACTCATCCGCCACGTAGCTGCGAGCGGGCAGTATCGTTATCAGCGCAGACGGAGATTGCGCACCGATCGACAGCACGGCTGCGGCGGTTGTGAGCAGGGACCATCCTGGGGACTCGCTTACGAAGCGTTGTCCTGCCCGCGTGAACCAAAGCGCGGGCTGCCAATGCGATCGATTCCCCTCATCCGCCGTGACCATGACTCGCGCCGCATTTGCGATGCGCCCTGCGCGGTGCAGGGCTTTCTGCAGCATCGTCGTGGGCTCGCCGAGGCGGCAAAATTGAACCGGCGCATGCGGCGCGTCGATGTCCTTCGAGAGCGGCCATTCCGGCCCCGCAGCGTCCGCTACTACGATGCACCAACGGGCGGGAGTCATATGTCGTCGCCGGCTACTGCATATTCCATGGTGGAAGGCTAGAGTCGCGGCTCTGCACTGGGTAGCCTCTATCTTTCGATACCGTCTATCGCTTCCGCAGATACCCGCTCGGCACCGTACGCGTCGCCGACTTTGAGCCGCTCGATAAACCAACGTCCCGCCGGACCCGGGGGACTGTCAGTACGATAAATGGCCGACATGGCGATAACGTAGCCCTCGGACGGTGCGTCCTCGAGCCGCAGCTGAACGAGTGCGCCGCTGGCCAGGTCTGCTTCGATTAAATGCAGGGGTAAGATTCCATAGCCGAGCCCGGCTCGCAGAAACTCAAGCTTGGCCCCGAGGTGGGAAAGGCGCCAGAATCTCGCCGAGCGTATGCCGGGCCCCTGATTGGGAGAGATGTCGGCAGGGTCGATGTGGACGAGTTGGATGTGCTGCGCGAGCAGGGTCGTCGGAATCGGCGCGCGCTGGGCCGCGAGCGGGTGCTGCGGCGAAACGACCATGGGAACGCTGACCGTCAGGAGCGGCCGGCGGGTGAATGAAGGGGGCACCCGCGACCAGGATCCCACAATGCCGACACCGCAGCGCCCGTCGAGCACGGGCTCCACCACGGCGCTCGATTCGACCTCGAAATTCAGCAGGATTGAGGGGAATTGCCTCTGGAAGGCGCCGACCGCCGCGGTGAACGGCGCGGACGGAAACATGACATCAACGGCCACGCTCAGTTCCGGCTCCAGGCCGCCCGCCAGGCTCTTGGCGCGGGCTTTGAAAAGATCGACATCGCCCGCCACCGCACGCGCATCGACGAGCAGTGCGCGACCCTGGTCGGTCAAGACCGGCAGACGGGCGCTGCGATCGAAGAGCCTCACCCCCAGTTGCCCTTCCAGATTCGCCAAGGTCTGGCTGACCACAGACTGCGCACGCCGCAGGCGGCGACCGGCCGCCGAGAAACTCTTCTCATCCGCCGCGGCAATGAAGGTGCGCAGCTGGTCCAGTGATACGCCATCTAACATAAATTCGCTCCAGCACTAGATCTGTCCTCTACCGCCGTCGACGAAGAGTTCGATGCCAGCGACGAAACTCGAGTCATCCGAGGCGAGAAACAGCGCCGCCTTGGCGATCTCTTCGGGTGTGCCGATGCGCCCGATCGGGATGGTCGACACAATCCGCGCAATAGCGTCGGTAGATTGCCGGGCCACCAGCGGAGTATCAGTCGGTCCCGGACTCAATACGTTGGAGCGGATACGACGATCTTTCAATTCTACGGTCCATCCGCGTACGAAATTACGTATGGCCGCCTTAGTGGCACCGTAAACCCAGAAGCCAGCCGTACCTTTGACGCTCGCGACGGAGCCCGTGAGAATGATCGAGGCACCGTCATTCAATAGCGGAAGAGCTTTCTGCACCGTGAACAGTGTTCCCTTCACGTTGATGCTGAAAAGCCGGTCGAAGTGCTCTTCTGTAATCTTACCCAAAGGAAGGAACTCACCGAGGCCGGCATTAGCGAAGACAATGTCGATGCGTCGCCCCGTGTCCTTGACGGTCTCGTAGAGACGATCCAGATCAGAGATTTTGGCGACGTCGCCTTGAACACCAGTGACGTTCTTACCGATCGCCTGCACGGCCTCATCGAGCTCCTTCTCACGTCGGCCGGTGATGAATACATATGCCCCCTCTTTGACAAAGAGGTCTGCTGCGGCAAATCCGATTCCCGCGGTGCCGCCGGTGATAACGGCCACTTTGCCGCGCAATCTATCCATTGACGTTCCTCCATCGCTCATAGGCCGACGATCGTGCGTCCTATCGGTTGTCCCGATCAAGCGGCGGACGGCCTTCAATCAATCGGCAACTCCGATTGATTTGCCGCTGCTGACAAGCGTGTGTGATTCGAGCGATTTCGGAACGGCAGTGCCCAATACTTAGAACAAATCATAATTTTCTTAGAGCCAATTGATATCTAAATTGCGTGGACCCAGCGGCAGGCGTACTCTCGCCTTCGATCGGACGGAGCGATTGATAGGGGTCAGGAGCGCACCGTGGAACTGCGGCAAATCGATTGCTTCCTGGCAGTCGCCACTGAGTTGCATTTCGGCAAAGCTGCCGAGAGACTTCAGCTCGCGCAGTCCTCCGTGTCCGAGGCGATCCACTCCCTGGAGCACGAGGTCGGCGGCAGGCTCTTCATACGAACCAGCAGGCGCGTTCAGCTGACCGACCTTGGTGCGAAGTTGCGCCTCGGTGTAGAACCCGCGACCCTGGTGCTTCGCTCAACGTTGGAGGATTGCAGGAAAACCGCCCTCGGTAAGTCGAACCGACTGAGGATCGGGTTCCTCGGTGGCGGCCTTTACGAGTTGACCCTGCCGTTTGTGCGGCAACTCAAAAGTAAATTCAATCTGGACGTGGATTGGGTCGAGCTCACGCTCTTGGACCAATTCGAGGCTGTGGCGGCGGGAAAGGTCGATGCGGCTTTCTGCCGGCTCCCCCTTTCCCGCGATGGCCTGGTGCAAAGCGCAATTCTATTTGAGGACAAACGGAAATTAGTCGTACCGGCCGACCACAGGTTGGTGGACAAGACCTTGATCGATCCGGAAGAACTTGCTCGCGAGATTCTCCCCACATTGCCCGACGATCATCAATTGGGGGCGTGGGCGGCGATCCATTTTCCTGACCATACTCCGTCGGGTCTCCCGATCGCGCGAGGTCCGGTCGTCACCACCGTTCGCGAATGTCTTGCCGTCGTCGAGTCCGGCGAGGCTGTGGTCATTTTTGGGGGACGCGCAGAGCGCTACTATTCGAACCCCGGAATCAAATACATCGAGATTGACCTACCTCCCGTGGGTACCGCTCTTGTGAGACGTCGCGCCGATCGACGTCGCGCGATCGCGGATCTTGAGAAATGTTCGCGCGATGTCGCAATGGGTTTTCCCGTCGAAAGTCAGAGTTGGCGGTACATGACCAGAGCGTCGACATAACCGAGAGTCGGATGATGAAAGGCCTGTGGCAGCCGACCGACGATTGCAAAGCCGTTCCTCTGCCAAGACTCTACCGCACGCGTATTGGTACTGACGACGCAGCTAAACTGCATCGCCAGGAAGCCGCGCCCGACCGCCCTCTCGAGCGAATGACCGAGCATGGCTCTTGCGATGCCACGCCCCTGAGCTTCTGGTGCGGTGATGTAACCGCAGTTTGCAACGTGCGCGCCGCCTCCGCCTTGGTTGGCCCGCAGGTAATAGGTCCCCAACATGCGTCCGCCATCCTCCGCCACAAACGTTTCGTGGTTGGGCCCGCACCAGTATTTGATCGCATCCTCTTTCGTAATGTCTCGGGCGATTGCATACGTTTCCCCTGCACGAAAAACAGGCTCCAAGATGGACCAGATATCGTTCGTGTCGTTGGCGACGGCCAGACGGATAGATGGCATGAGAACGGCTCGAGTTTCCAGAGAAATGCGCCATATTGCGCGATGTATAGCGATCGGTCGAAATTATGATTTTACTCCTGCTGGTGTTTTTAGGCGGTGTGCTCACGATCGTGAGCCCGTGCATTCTGCCGGTGTTGCCGTTCGTGTTCGCGCGATCGGAACAGAAATTCCTGACGAGCGGCTTGCCTCTATTGATAGGAATGGCAGTCACTTTCGCCGGCATTGCTACATTGGCTGCGGTGGGGGGCGCCTGGGCGGTCCGCGTCAACCAGTATGGACGCCTGCTGGCGATGATGCTTCTGGCGGCGTTCGCGGCCACGTTGCTGTCACGGCGGCTGGCGGATTGGATGGCTCGACCCTTCGTAGCGCTGGGAAATCGACTGATACCGCAGGGAGCGGGAGGCGATGCAAAAGCAGGCGTGGTCCCCTCTCTGCTGCTGGGGGTCGCCACCGGATTGTTATGGGCGCCTTGCGCAGGCCCGGTTCTGGGCCTTGTGCTTACAGGTGCAGCCATATCCGGGCCCAATGCTCACACCACCTTATTGTTGTTCACCTATGCAGCGGGGGCGGCGACGTCGTTAGCCATTGCGATCCTCGCCGGCGGACGCATATTTGGTGCAATGAAGAAGTCGCTCGGCGCGGGCGAGTGGGTACGACGAACATTGGGCGTCGCGGTATTATTCGCCGTAGCGGCCATCGCCTTGGGTTGGGACAGTAGCGTGCTCACCCGCCTGTCGCTCGCCGGAACGAACCGGCTGGAGCAATTCCTAATCGACTCTATCAAACCGGGCGGCGCGGCACCGGGCAATGCGAAATCCATGGCTATGACCAATTCAACGGCCGGAGGTCATGCCATGATGATGTCGGGCAAGCCTTCCGGAGAATTACCGATCGAAGGTGACATGCCCTCTCTCAGCGGCGCCACCGCGTGGCTGAATTCACCCGCCCTTTCGCCCGAGGAGCTGCGCGGGAAGGTCGTCTTGGTGGATTTTTGGACCTATTCCTGCATCAACTGCTTGCGGGCACTACCGTACGTGAAGACGTGGTCCGCGAAATACAAAGATCATGGTCTCGTCGTAATCGGTGTGCATGCACCGGAGTTCGCCTTCGAAAAAGACCCGGCCAATGTGAAGCGCGCGGTGAGTGAGTTAGAGGTCACCTACCCTGTGGCTCTCGACAACAACTATGCGATCTGGCAGGAATTCAACAATCAGTATTGGCCCGCACATTATTTCATCGATGCGGCCGGCCAGATTCGCAGCCACCACTTCGGCGAAGGTAAGTACGAGGAATCGGAGCAGATCATTCGCCAATTGCTCGCTCAGGCGGGCTACGCGGATCTACCGCCGCCCGGCGTGGAGTCCGCCACGGCCGTCGGTGTGCAGGCTGCGGCCGACGAGGCACATGATCAGTCGCCGGAGACCTACCTCGGTTATGCGCGTGCGCAGAACTTCCGCTCATCCGGTGGCTTGGTTCAAGACCGTCAGCAAACCTACGCGATCCCGCCTTCATTGGAGTTGAATCAATGGGCGCTGAGTGGAAAATGGCTCGTCGACAATGAGAAAGCCGCCTTGAGCAAGGCACCCGGGAAGATCGTGTATCGGTTCTACGCACGAGATCTTCATCTCGTGCTGGGCCCGGGGCCGAACGGAAGGCCGATCCGATTCCGCGTCCAGCTCGACGGTTCATCTCCCGGTGCCAACCACGGTGCAGATACCGATGCGCATGGCGATGGCGTCATCACGGAGCAGCGCCTATATCAGTTGATTCGGCAAGCGACGGCCGTCGGCGAGCACGTCTTTTCAATCGAGTTTTTGGACGACGACGTTCAAGCCTATTCATTCACATTTGGCTGAGGCGCCGCACCAATGACCGGCGCTTGCGGAGGCGATCGGTGCCTGATTACTTCGCATAGACATAGTGAATGAAGCCCTGGTTTTGCCCAAGGCGGTCGTATAATTGTCGGGCCACCGTATTGCTTTGATGGGTCAGCCAATAGGGGCTATTCGCTCCGGCCGCCCGTGCCGCCTCTGCGACGGCCTCGATCAGCATTCCGCCGCAACCCGTCCCTCGCATCTTCGAATCTACATACAGGTCCTGTAGATAGCACGCCGGCGCTGGCGACCACGTGTCTTCGTGAAATAGAAAGTGCACGATCCCCAGTAGATGGTCAGCCGAATCATGCGCGCCCAAGCCGTGAACACGTCCGGCATGAAGTCTCTGCCAAAGGCTTTCAGAGACGGTTGCAGGAAGCTCGACGCCGTAAAAGAGCTGATACTCGGACCATAGCTCGGCCCATCGGGCGTGTTCCGACAGTCTCAGGGGCGCGATTCGAATCATCTCGTCGCCGTCTCCGCCACGTATTGCTTAGATGCTCATGCAGATCGCCTTGGTTTCAAGATAATTCTTGAGAACCTCACTTCCCATCTCGCGGCCCCAACCCGACTGCTTATAGCCGCCAAAAGGCAACGCAGCATCGAAGATGTTGTAGCAATTGACCCAGACAGTCCCGGCCCGAAGCTCATTGGCGATGCGATGGGCACGCTTGATGTTCGTGGTCCAAAGACCCGCGGCCAAGCCGTACACCGTGTCGTTGGCCCGGCGAATCAGCTCATCGTCAACTTCTTTGAAAGGCATGACAGTCACGACCGGCCCGAAGATCTCTTCCTGATACACGCGCATCTTGTCGCTCGTGCCATCGAGCACCGTGGGCTCGACGAAGAAACCGGTCTCTCCGTGGCGCTTGCCGCCGCACACCGTGCGAGCCCCCTCCTCCTTGCCGGAACGTAGGAACCCGGTGACACGATCGAACTGGGTCTTCGACACCAGGGGTCCCATCTCGCTCTGCGGGTTGAGGCCCGGCCCCAGGCGGATGGCGCGCGCGGCCTTGCTGACGCCCTCCAGTACGCGATCGTAGCTCTTCTCCTGCACGAACAGACGCGATCCTGCGCAGCAACATTGGCCGTGATTGAAGAAAATCGCGCTCGCCGCGCCTGGAATCGCCACATCGAGATCCGCATCGTCGAGTACGATGTTGGGCGATTTGCCGCCCAGTTCGAGCGTGACCTTTTTTAGGTCATGCGCTGCGGCTTTGACGATCAGCTTGCCGACTTCGGTCGAACCGGTGAAGGCCACCTTGTCCACCTGGTTGTGCGCCGCCAGCGGGGCGCCGCACGTCTCGCCAAAACCCGTCACCACATTGAGCACGCCGGGCGGCAGGCCCGCGTCCAAACACAGCTGCGCGAGCCGCAGTGCCGACAGAGGCGTTTCCTCCGCCGGCTTGAGCACCACCGTGCAGCCGGCCGTCAGCACCGGGCCCAACTTCCAGGCCGCCATCAGCAAGGGAAAATTCCAAGGAATGATCTGCGCCACAACCCCGATGGGCTCCTTGCGCGTATAGGCGTGATATTGCGCCTCGGGGGTATACGGCACAGAAAGGGCGATCGTGCTGCCTTCGATCTTGGTGGCCCACCCCGCCATGTAGTGGAACAGGTCCGCAGCAAGGGGCACGTCAGCGGCGCGCGCCACACCGATGGGTTTGCCGTTGTTGAGCGATTCCAGCTGCGCCAGCTCCTCGAGATTCTCCAGGATCAGGTCGCCGATTTTCCACAGAATTTTTCCTCGCGCCGAGGGCGACATGCGCGGCCAAGGACCCTTGTCGAACGCCTTGCGGGCCGCGGCCACCGCCAGATCAACATCGGCGCGCTTGCAATCGGCCACACGCGCAATGACGGCTTCATTGGAAGGATTGAAAACTTCGAAGGTTTCGCCCGACTGGGCGTCCTGCCAGCGGCCGTCGATCAAGGCTTGACGAGCCTGACTCACGAAGCGCTTGACCGGTGTGCTGAGCGACACCATATCGACTGCAGTGTTCATGGGCATCTCCTGTGTTGATATTGCCTGTCGGATTCGCGGGGAACTCCACCCCACGGGTTCGGACTCCGGCACCGGGCGCCAGGTTCCGCAGAAGCTCTTGGGTTGCCCAAGCGTTTTACGCCTTCAGCCGGCGAAATACGAGGTGGCGACTTTGGATTTGCGGTTCTGGAATGCGGCAAGACCCGGGGCGTGCCGTAGAACCGCTGGCCAAGGTCAGAATCTTGGGACATGGGAGCTTCCGGCACTCGGCCCGGTCGCTGCGCCCACCGCGGTGTTGATTCGGACCCCCTCGTGTGTGAGCTCCAGTGCCGCGCAGCTAGAGTCGGGCGTCGATCGAATGGTCCCTGAACCACGCGTAGGTTCGCTCGATTCCCTCTTTGAGAGGTATTCGCGGCTGCCAACCGAGTTGCGTCAATCGCGAAACGTCCAAGAGCTTGCGTGGCGTGCCATCGGGCTTGGTGCGGTCGAAGCTGATGCGGCCCTCAAAGCCAACCACCGACGCCACGAGTTCGGCCAGCTCGCGAATCGTGACATCCTGACCCCAGCCGACATTCACCAGGGGCTCGGCGTCATAGATCTGCACCAGATATAAAATGGCGTCCGCCAGATCGTCCACGTGAAGAAATTCGCGGCGCGGTGCACCCGTGCCCCAAACCGTCATGGTGTCGTCGCCGCGAGCCTTGGCTTCGTGGAAACGGCGGATCAAGGCTGGCAGGACATGCGAGTTCTGTAGATCAAAGTTATCGCCGGATCCGTACAGGTTGGTTGGCATCAGGCAAATCGCGTTAAAGCCAAATTCCCGGCGATAGGCCTGGCACATCTTCACGCCCGCAATCTTGGCGATGGCGTACGGCTCGTTCGTCGGCTCCAGCGGCCCGCTGAGCATGTATTCTTCTTTGATCGGCTGCGGCGCGAGCTTGGGATATATGCAGCTCGATCCCAGGAATACGAATTTACCGACTCCTGAACGATGTGCCGAGTCGATGACATTGTCTTGAATCAAGAGATTGTCGCGAATGAAGAGTGCGGGTCTCGATTGGTTGGCGTAGATGCCGCCCACGCGCGCCGCGGCCAAGATGACCACCTCCGGACGCTCGGCCTCAAAGAATCTCCTGACCTCGGCCTGATTCGTGAGATCGAGTTGATCGCGTGTACGAAGCACCAGGTGAGTATGACCGCGGGCGGTCAGCGCCCTGACGATCGCAGACCCCACCAATCCACGGTGACCGGCGACATAGATTCGAGAGGCCTGAGTGAGCTGCAGGGGTATTACTCGTGGTGACTGTAGATTTTATAGCCTTCTTTGGTGACCAATGCGTCCCGCTTGGCCAATTCCAGGTCCGATTTGACCATTTCCGTCACCAACTCCGGAAAAGTGACCTCGGCCCTCCACCCGAGTTTCTGCCACGCCTTGGTCGGATCCCCCAGGAGAGAGTCCACCTCCGTCGGCCGGAAGTAGCGCGGGTCGACGCGAATCAAATGACGCCCCGTCGCGGCATCAACCCCTACCTCGTCCGCGCCCTCACCGCGCCATTCGATCTGCAGGTCCAGCAACGAACCGGCGGTGGCCACGAAATCACGCACCGAATATTGCTTGCCGGTGGCGATGACGAAGTCTTCCGGCACCTCTTGCTGCAGCATCAACCATTGCGCACGAACATAGTCGCGGGCATGTCCCCAATCGCGCCGCGAGTCCAGGTTGCCGAGATAGAGGGTATCCTGCAGACCAAGTTTGATGCGCGTCAAGGCACGCGTAATCTTGCGCGACACGAAGGTTTCGCCGCGCAGCGGCGACTCGTGGTTGAACAAGATGCCGTTGCAGGCAAACAGACCATACGCCTCCCGGTAATTCACGGTTATCCAGTGGGCATACACCTTGGCCGCGCCGTAGGGCGAGCGCGGATAGAACGGCGTAGTCTCGTTCTGGGGGATTTCCCTCACCTTGCCGAACATCTCCGAGGTTGAGGCTTGATAAAAGCGTGTTTTGCCCTCGAGTCCCAGGATACGAATGGCTTCCAGCACCCGCAGCGTGCCCACCGCGTCCGCGTTTGCCGTATATTCCGGGGTCTCGAAAGACACGGCCACATGGCTTTGGGCCGCCAGGTTGTAAATCTCGTCCGGTTGCACCTCTTGAATGATTCGAATGAGATTTGTCGAGTCCGTCAGGTCCCCGTAGTGCAGCTTGAAACGCACCTCTTTCTCATGCGGATCCTGATACAGGTGATCAACCCGATCGGTGTTGAAGGAGGAGGCGCGGCGCTTCACGCCATGGACGTTGTAGCCCTTGGCGAGGAGGAATTCGGCAAGGTATGCACCATCTTGCCCGGTGATGCCTGTGATCAGTGCAGTCTTAGCAAGAACTATCAATCAATATACCTCCGGCACCAGCATCTCCGGCGGCACCGCTTGTCGGGAGTAATGTTCGTGATGCTCGCGTTGCGGCAGCACAATCAGCGGTTTCGGCGTGTCTGCATAGGGGAACTGATGCAACAGATGATCGATAAAGTTCAGGCGCGCGCGCTTCTTGTCGACCGCATGCACGACCCACCAGCGCGCCTCAGGAATGTGCGAACGCTCGAGCATCACTTCCTTCGCCCTGGTGTAGTCCTCCCAGCGACGGCGCGATTCCAGATCCATCGGGCTCAGCTTCCATTGCTTCAACGGGTCGTGAATGCGGCCGAGAAACCGCAAGTATTGTTCCTCGTCAGTAATCGAGAACCAGTATTTCAGCAGCTTGATCCCCGCGCGAACGAGCATGCGCTCAAACTCCGGGACCGAGCGGAAAAACTCCTCATACTCCTCAGTCGTACAGAATCCCATCACCCGCTCGACGCCCGCGCGATTGTACCAGCTGCGGTCGAACAGAACGATTTCGCCGGCTGCGGGGAGGTGCGGCACATAGCGCTGGAAGTACCACTGCGTGCGCTCGCGATCATTGGGTGCCGGCAGCGCCACCACGCGACACACCCGCGGATTGAGCTTTTGACTGATGCGCTTGATCGCACCGCCCTTGCCGGCGGCATCGCGCCCTTCAAATAGAATCAAGACCTTTTGTCCCGAAGCCACCACCCAATCCTGCAGCTTGACGAGTTCGGCCTGAAGCCGAAATAACTGCTGGAAATAAATTCGCCGGTAGTCCTTTTCCGTGTCGGTTTCGGGTTCTGACGACGCGCCCGGCAGCGGATGGCGGTCCTCAATCTCCATCTCCAATTCTTCATCATAGCCGTCGATGAGATCGCGGCTGATTCGACGCATGAGATCGTCGTGCTCGAACGGTGGTCGCGTACTCATATAGAACTCCACTCCTCTCAGACTACTGAAGAATCGTCCCCGATAAATATGTCAGTTGTAGGACATTCGGGCGTCGCGATCGAATTGCGAGGTCACGCAACCATCTTCGTGCCGACGGTGTCCCTGCTTGCAGCTGCGCTTGGTGGAGGTGGCGGCGCCTTTTGGTCTACCAGGATATACATGCCCAGTGTCCATGCGATTGCGGCCGTCCACCCGGCGAGGATGTCGGAAGGATAGTGAACGCCCAAATAAACACGCGAGAGTCCGACGAGCAATACAAAAGCCACGCTTGCAGCGATTGCCAGCCCGCGCCAGTAGCTGGGCCAGCTTAATAGGATAATGGCCAAAGCGAGGGTGGCGGAACCCATCGCGTGGCCGCTCGGAAAGCTGTACGTGGTCTCCGGCGTGAGAGAGATCCAAAGGTCGGGGCGCATACGCGCGTAGTGATTCTTAGCCACGATATTCAAGATGGCCGACCCGATCACGGCGAATCCAAAGAATAATCCGTCTCGAAATCGCCTTCGTGAAGTGAGAACTATCAGCAGTGCCGCGTCCGCCGGCACCACACCCCAGAGGTAGCCTAATCGGCTCATCAAGATGAAAAAGCGATCTAGCGACGGCGTTGCCATGGCGTGCAGCATGTTCAGCACCGGTGCATCGAACGGGAAAACGGCCTTTTTGTGGACTTCACCGACCAGAGAGGCAAATCCCCACAGCGGCAGCAGCAGACAGAGAAACCACAGCATCATTCGCCAACCATGCTTGCCGAGAAAGCGAAGGCCATATTCGGTCGCCTCTCCCACCACGCGGGTAACCGCTCTCGCGGATGAGCGCCCCGATACGTCCACATCGTCTCCTTGTTGCGTGATACCTGACCATGCGCGATCGCGGCCGCTTCGGGAGCGGTACTCTTGACTTAGGAACGGTTGGAGCCGCTAAAGGCCATCGCGCCGCTTGATTTGCGTGGCCGCCGGCCAAAACCGCGTGCAGTGCTTCCAGCACATCGTAACCCATGTTAGTTGGTATGATCCCAGGTGCTTGGGCGCCAAGGTGCACACGATGATCGAGATATAAGCCAATCAGGCGGTCCGGGACGCGATACCCAGCAGGAGTTCCTCGAGTCTTGCAAATTCCACCGGTTTCGCCAGGTGAGCATTAAAACCGGCGTTCAACGCGCGCTCGATATCTTCTTTCTGTCCGTAACCGGTCAGCGCAATAAGTGTCGAACTGATTCCTGCCGCCCGCAGGCGACTCGCCACTTCGTAGCCGTCCATGGACGGCAGTCCTATGTCGAGCAAGATCAGGTCAGCATCGAATGCAAATGCGGCCTGGATCGCCGAGTGCGCGTCGTATGCCGCTCGTACAGTGTGCCCGTCGAGCGACAACAGCGTGGAGAGTGAGTCCGCGGCATCTTCGTTATCATCTACGATGAGCACGCGTAAGGGCGCGCTGATCGGCCTCGACTTTGTCGGCGGCTCGCCGCGGGGCGGCTCGATTGCAGGTAATGTGATCTTGAAGGTCGAACCTTGCCCGACGCCGGGGCTCGATCCGCTTACTGCCCCTCCCTGCATCTCAATCAATCGCCGAACGACGCTCAGCCCGACGCCGATACCGCCCTGCGATCTGTCGAGCGAACGATCGCTTTGTACGAATAGCTCGAAAACTCGCGGTAAGAGTTCCGCCGGGATGCCAACGCCATTGTCCGCGATTGTCACCACAGCACGGGCTCCCTCGAGGGCGAGGGTGACATCTATCTTGCCTCCCGTATCCGTATACTTCACCGCGTTCGTTAAAATATTGGACACGCATTGCACCAGGCGGGCCCTGTCACCTTCCACATAGAGGCCGGGCTCGAGGGTTGTGCGGATGACATGTTGTTTCTCCTTGATTTGCGGATCGACGCTCTCGAGTGCCTGGCGCACGACGGCGGATAACTCCACCGGACTGCGCTGAATCTCTATGCGGCCCTGCGTGATTCGCGACACATCAAGCAGATCGTCGACCAGTCGCGTCAACTGCCGTACCTGCCGGCTCACAATGCCCACTGTCGCGTCGGTTCGGGCGTCGCCGCTCGCGATCAACCGAGGCAATAAATCGGCCGCAGTACGTATCGGCGCCAAGGGATTGCGCAACTCGTGTGCCAGCATGGCCAAGAATTCGTCTTTGCGACGATCGGATTCCCGCAATGCACGTTCCGCGGCCTGAAGTGCGGCGAGTTGATCCCGAATCTGGTATTGCTTGCCCCGGGAGCGCAACGCCGCCTGGATGGCACTTAACAGTGTTCGCGTGGATGCCGGGCGATCGAGCAATGTGACATTGGTCATACGCCCGACAATCTCCGACATCGCGCGCGATTCGTCCCCAGCTTTGCTTAGGAACACCACCGGGATGTCGGACCAACTAGGCTGGCAAGACAATGCCTCGGAAATGAGGTGAGATCCTTCCGCCGCGACCACCTGATCGGTGAGCACCAGGACACCCGCGTCCTCGCCGATCGCCTTTGCCGCAAGGGCGACGCTGTGACAGATCTCACATAGGATCCGGTGCTTACTGAGAAAAGCCGCAATAGCCTCGCCATCGCGACGCGTCGCGGGCAGCAATAAAACCCGCTGCTCTCGCACGGAAGGCTTCGAGGCGCTCATCCCGCAGCGTCTGATTTGCCGGGGCGTCCTTGCTGGGAATCCATTTCTGTGGGCACGCCGGTGAGGATGCCGCGCAGGCGCATCAAAGGCTCGCTGAGGTGGATGCCAGTCTCGTCAAACCAAATCTCGCGAATGGCCTCTTCATGAGCTCCCGTTCGCTTCTTCAATGCGGAAATCGCTTTCTTTACACTTCCGAGGTGCTCGAAATATCGCAACACCACCACGGTGTCGGCCAGATAACTCGCCTCCACCGGTGCACTCATGGCCGAGCCCATAAGCCCGCTTTGCGCGACAATGAGAAAGGTGGCAACTCCGGTGTTGTTAAGATAGGAAAGCAGTTCATGCAGCTGGGCATTCAAATAGTCATCATGAGGCATCGAGTTGAGGTAGCCATTTAAGCTGTCAATAACGACGACGCGCGCGCCGCCCCCTTCCACCGCCGCACGCACCAATGCCACGAACTCACCCGGGGAAACTTCGGCGGGATCGATCTGCCGCAGGCGTATCTCGCCTGGGCCATCCCCTTCTTTGATGGGCATGCCGATCCCTTTGCATCTCATCAGAAGCGCCGCCCTCGTTTCATCGAACATAAAAATAGCTGCATGATCACCGCGCGAGGCCGCGGCCGCGGCATATTGGGTGGCGATGGTTGATTTACCGCATCCGGGCGGACCGATAAGAAGCGTGCTCGTGCCTCGGTCGATTCCTCCCCCCATCAGATCGTCAAGCGATTTGACGTAACTCTGTACGAGCGACGGCTTGTACTCGAGCACGTGATCGGACGCAACGAGCCGGGGGAACACTTTGATACCCGCCTGACCGATCGAAAAGTCATGCAGGCCACTGGAGAAATCGCTCGCTCGAAACTTACGAACTTCCAATTGGCGGCGCATGCTGCCGTACGGCGGCGACTTCGCTTCGAGACTGATCACGGCATGGGCGATGCTGTGAAGCTGAAGGTCTGGACCCTCAGCGGTCCGATCATCGAGCATCATGACCGTGCAGCTCCGGCCCAAAAACAGCTGCTTGAGTGCCAACACCTGGCGGCGGTAACGGAGCGAGCTTTGTGCGAGCAACCGCATTTCAGACAAAGAATCCAATACCAAACGCGAAGGATTATAGCGATCGATCGCGACAATCAATTTTTGGGTGGTTTCGGTAAGCTCCACCTCGGAGGCATGCAGCATCGTGAGCTGACCGTCAACCTCGAGTTCGCTCTGATCGACGATCAGTTCGACGATCTCGATCCCCTTGAGTGACCAGTTGTGAGATTCCGCTGCAGAGGCCAGCTCTTGTGCCGTCTCGGACAGCGTCACGTACAGACATGTCTCCCCGTCGGCCGCCCCTTGCGACAGAAACTGCATAGCAAAGGTGGTCTTTCCGGCACCCGGGTTACCATCGATCAAATACATGCGCTCGGCGATGAAGCCGCCGCCCAGTATTTCGTCCAACCCCGGAACACCGGTTTTGCAGCGCTTTAGCGGACTCACATGAACCTCGCGTATTGGATTCTCATTCTACTGTTTCAAGCGCATTCTGGCCTACCTGCCGGATGCTGATGATTCGGCTTTAACATAGTTTGGGCTTGCTTGCCAGAGCTGCGCGGGCATGACCGCCGCGACTCAATGAGACCGAACGTAGGTAGGACTTTTCTGATATTCAGGGCATTCTTGGTGCTGCCAGCGCACGGGTGGCATACTGTCGAAGACAACGAGATTGTTGGAGGCTGACACCGTGACGAACACGAGCACGCAATCTCCCAGGAACACGCTCGCGAAGTGCCTGCTCCTGTCCGCTCTGCTGAGCACCGCGTCGCTCGCCCAGAATCAGAGTTTTCACGACGCTCCGGCTTCGGCCAGGCCCGAGAAAAATCCTTACTCCGGCCAAAACTTAAGCGAGGGCAAGGCGGCGTTTGAACTCCATTGCGCGGCCTGCCATGGCCCAGCGGGAGAAGGCTCGGGAAACGTACCCTCTTTGGCGAGCGGCGAAGCGCAAGGAGCAAGTGACGGTGAACTCTTCTGGTACATCACCAAGGGTGACGTCAACAACGGCATGCCCTCCTGGGAATCTTTGTCTGCAGAGCAGCGATGGCAGATCATCAATTATCTTAGAATCCTTGGCGCTTCCAAACCCGGCTCTCCCCGGGTACTGCTGTCGTCCGAGGAGGCTATCACCGCCGGTATCAGTGCGCCCCCGCCGAGGGCGCCGTTTACCGACTACCGTTTTGAGAAGCCAGGCACGAATCGCAAGATCACGCTTGAGGATTTGCCGGCTCCGCTTGCGACAACTTCGGCCGGCAATTCCCCTCAGGTCGTGGCGCGCCCGGAAAAAGCCTGGCCGAAAGTTCCCGCCGGCTTCAAGGTTGGACTGTACGCCTCTGGCCTCGATCAGCCGCGGCTGATCCGAACGGCACCGAACGGTGATTTTTTCGTCGCCGAGAGCAAGCTAGGCGAAGTCCGGGTGTTCCGCGGAATCACCGGGGAAGGTAAACCGAAACAATCAGCCACGTTTGCTACCAGCTTGAAACGACCTTTCGGGATCAACTTCTATCCTCCAGGTCCCGATCCGCAATGGATCTATATCGGCAACACCGATTCGGTGGTGCGCTTTCCCTATAAGAACGGTGATATGCAAGCCCGCGGTCCGGCCGAGCACGTCGCGGATCTGCCGAGCGGTACCGGTGGTCATTGGACAAGAGATATTCAGTTCACTTCCGATGGCAAGAAGATGTTCGTATCAGTTGGTTCGGCCTCCAACATCAACGACCCCGATACGACCCCCGAGGAGAAGGATCGCGCCGACGTTCTGGAATTCAATCCTGACGGCTCAGCAATGCGTGTGTTCGCCTATGGCATTCGCAATTGCGTTGGGCTGGCGGTCCAGCCCAACACCGATGCGTTATGGTGTTCGGTCAATGAGCGCGATGGGCTGGGTGACGACCTCGTGCCCGACTACATTACCCATGTGCAGGAAGGCGGCTTCTACGGGTGGCCCTGGTGGTACATGGGCCCACATCAAGATCCGCGTCACGTAGGAAAGCATCCCGAGCTCAAGGACAAAGTCATCACGCCCGATGTCATCCTCCATCCGCACAACGCCTCGCTGCAACTGACCTTTTATGGTGGCAAACAATTCCCTGCTGAATATCAGGGCGACATCTTCGCCGCCGAGCATGGCTCCTGGAATCGATCCGTGCGTGTCGGATACGAGTTGATTCGTGTGCCGCTCGACAAGTCTGGACGCGCGACCGGCGCATACGAGGACTTCATGACGGGTTTCGTCGTGGATAACGGGCATGTGTGGGGAAGGCCGGTGGGGGTCACGGTCGCTCCCGATGGTTCGCTCCTGGTGACCGATGACGGATCGAAGTCCATCTGGCGGATTAGCTACACGGGAAAACCGCAACCCAAGCGTTGATCCGCTAGCCACATTTTTCCCGCAACGCCGGCTATTTGTCGACCGGTCAAGTGGGCTGAGACACCGAATGTCCTACGATGAATTCGGACTCTGCCGATTGCCGTGATTTCAGCATGAGCGCTACTGTGCCCTATCATTCTTTATCGGAGGCGCACATGTTAAACCGTCCTAAGCATCTATTTTTGGCGGCGACTGGGGTTGTAGCACTGTCGGCTGTGTCGGCACTGGCCTTTGGTCATACGTATGAGCGTTGTGACGCAGACGGCGATCATTGTGTCCGTGTTACTTGTGACCACGACGGGGACAAATGTTGGAGCCAGTCGGAATATAGTAAGAACAATGTTTATAGCCATCCGGGCCGCTGGGTCTGCGACTCCGATGGGGACCGCTGCCATTACGAGTACACCGGCAAGAAGTGGAATCCGCATTGGGAGCACCACGACGACGACCGGGACCGATAGTCAAGAACTTACCGGATGGGCCCCGCTGGTCGGGGCCCAGTCCCTAGTGGTACACGAACGTCGACACGATGCTCTCCGACGCGGTGATGGCTTCATTGGGATCGGCGCCGCCGGCCGAAACATACCAGTAATGCCGCGCATCGCTCGCGTAGGTCATGAGAGTGTTCGGGTCGGTAACGATTCGTAGATAGCTGGTCGACCAATAGTGCACAGCCCGGCCCCGCGGCAGATGGAGATCGCGTGTCATCTGCTCCAGGACTGTGTCGAGGGGCTCCTGTTGCGGTGTTGCGTGCAGCACGAGCTCGACGCAAGACGGCGCGTCGGGGCCCGCCGTACACGGTACATTGCGCGTATAGGCGAATTCCACGTCATTGGGCAGCAGGATATTGTCGATGCCGGGCATGATCAGCGCCGCGGACATTTGATACAACACCCCCTGATCGAGCGTTGCGCCGATCCACGCGCCCGTAGCCAAGCTGTAGTCTTCCGCCGCCTTGGCTTCGATGGTGTCCGGCGCGAAGGCGACGTCTATCTCGTGGCCGGGCCGTTTCGACAAGCGCGCGGCGATCTCACCGGCGGGTGCCCGATCGCGTATCAGCGCTCGGGTCGAGGCCGAGAGCTGCCGCGCCGCCTTGCGGGAGTCCACCACCTCCAGTAAGTCGCCCTTGTGGCTCACTATGATGTCCGGATGCTGCCGCAGCGCACGCGTGAATAAAACGGCCAGGAGGCTCAGATCCGCCGCTCCATCCGGCCTGACGGCGGCGTCGTTCGCGGCCACGAACGGTTCGTACGATACCTGCCAGGGTCGGTGGTCTTTGCGAATACTACCTTTCACGGAGGCGCTCCCGGACGCGTGACTGATCTTGTCGGCGGCGGCGCGGCTGAAGTCCAATTGGATCTCGGCCTCCGCATCACAAGGCGTCCAACCAAACTTCAGTGACACGGATCGCTGTGGGAAATCCTGCATGCGGCCTGCTGCGAAATCCGCAGTTGCGCCATCGCCGGACCTCCACCGCATTAGCAGCTGGTTGTTGTCCTCGGCATCCTGGAGAAAGCCGTATTCGCGGTCCATGTCGATCGCGATCTCGAGCGACGCGATGGATAGATCACCGTCGCCGAGCAAGCGGTGCGTGCTGGCCGCATTGAACTGCGAGATCGCCGCCGACTGGTAATCCAGGGCATCGCGGTAAAGCTCGACGGCGCGCTGAGCTGCCCCAAGAGCCTCGCGGAGCTCGGAATCGCGACTCGGTGGGTCGCCGCCGCAAGAGGCGCGCGCCAGATGTATTCGATATTCGGTGTTCTCCTGGCGCGCCCGGGCGCCGGGAAACGCGACTACAAACACCGGATTTGCGCCCACCCCATCGAGAATGGACTGCGCCGTATCAAGGCGCCGCCGACAATCGTCGCCCGCTGATCCCGCCAAAACGTCTGCATACTCGAGACGGGCTGCCAGTGCGGCCGGAGCGTTGGCATCGATCTTATCGAGCGCGGCGATCGCATCCTCGAAGTCCTTTGGACTCGGCGATTCGTCCGAAGATTCAGCGGCCGCCGCTGTGAACGACGCCGATCCCAAGAGAAAGGCAACCAAAGCAGCCGAAATCGGGCGAAAGGTTGGCAATGAATCCGAAATTCAAATCAACCGGCTGGCCGGCCCGTTTTTAGATTAGCCGGCGCTTTGTGCGCGCTGCCGCATAGAAGATCGGGGCTCACAACAAGGTCTTCTTCTCGGTCAAGTCGAAGAGTGGCGCAGGAATCGAAGGCATGCCTGAGGTGAGTCGGGTAAGCGCCCTTCCAAAACATGTGGTGATGGTGATGTTCAGGATTGCCTGGATGCGTCTTTGCCGGCTCGGTTCCAGAGACGGTGCGAAGCGCTGTTCTCGTGGCGATCGTGTGGTTCGCTGAACCGAGACGGCCGCTGCCGGAAAATCCACCGCCCAATGCCCCGTGCCCGCCGACTCTCCCACTATGGCCCCCTTCCCCACCGCCTCCATGCGCACCGCCGCCCGCTGCGGAACCGGTGCCGCCGCCCCCGCTCGAAGTCGACGTGCTTGCCGCAAGGGCCCCGCTCCACGATCCGAGCGCAATGACTACGATGAGGAGTGACAGATGCGGTCGCATAAACCACCTCGAAATGCTGGTTCAACCACAGGCCTCAAGTGTACTCCGCCTATTGCTCGACTCGACGCGTCACACATTAACAATCGTTTTCGCCCGATTTCCTGGAATTTGGGTACCGGTGGTGATTCCACCGGCGCCTAAGCCCTTGGCACTTAGCTTCTCGATCGAGAGTTCGATCATTCGGACCAGAAATTTCAATCACTTGTTGCGTTTTCGGCTGCGGCTTCGAATACCCCGGCGCCGGCACCCGCTCATGGGATTCCCTGGGTCCCTCACAAAAGACCGCCGTAAGAGGCGGCAGAAACATTAACGAATGATTAAACCTAGCCCGCTCGCCCGCTGACGCTTCGTCCCTGCGACCACCGGCGTTCGGAAAGCCTAGTCCGTTTGTGCCTCGAATACCAAGAGGCGGGCACCGAGAACGCCGCTCGGAGGAGCCGCAATGTAGAGCCGGTCGCGCTTCGCGTACCACACGCCGGTGCGGGTGCCGAGTGCGGTCGGGAATTTCCCCATATCCGTATAGTGGTCCGCATCGACCTGCTGCACCACGCTCAAGAATCCCTCGCCGCCGGCCACATAAATGCGCTTTCGGTCGGCGTCATAGAACATATCATCCATGTCGCCCGTGGTGGGAAGACTGGCAACGACCTTGCCGGAATCCATATCCAAGACAGTGAGGCGAGACGGCTTGCGGGTGCCGATAAAGACGCGGCGATTCGCCTCATCGACGACCATGGGAAAGTTGGCCGAATGACCATTTGGAAGCGCCCAGCTGAGGATCTTTCCGGTTTGGCGGTTGATGACTTGGATATTCTTCGTGTCGGCCACGTTGACGAAGATGCGCGGGCCCTTGGTTTCAAGCTGAAACCCTTCAGGATGTCCTTCAAACTTGTATTCCGCCGGGAGGCGCTTGTTGGTCGCCGGATCAATTACAGCGATGGCGCCATCGCCATAGCCCAGATAGATCTTCTTCGCGGCCGCGTCGTAGCGCAGATTATCGGGATCGGAGTTCTCGCCAAAGTCGATGCGGTCGAGCAGAGTGAATTTCGCGCCGTCATAAACATTCACGTGGCCGTCCGCCGAGTTCGCGACAAAGAGCTTATCCCATTCCGCGAGATACAGCGTGCCCTGCGGTTCGGCCAGTCCGTCGATCTGGTGGATCATTCGGCCGGCAAAAACATCCACGACCTGCACCGTATTGTTGCCGAGACCGGAGAAGATCACGCGCTTGCGCTTGGAATCGATCGTAAAGTGGTCGAGACGGCCCTGTACCCCCGGAAGCGGTATTTCTTGCACCTCGCGCACGGGCGGGGCCTCGCGCTCCTGCGCATGAGAAACGGAAACGAGTGCGGCAAGCGCGCCGCCGTACATTACCGAACGGGGCAGGATGCGACGGAGATGCATGATGGAATGCCTCACTCACTGGCTGGTTGGGAAGTCGGAGATTTCACGGGACGGCTTCGAACACGTGCAGTTCGGCGCCGCGTTCTCTGTCGCGCGGCACGGCGACGTATAACCGGTGCCAGTCCGGGACGAAGACTGATGTGCGCGCAACCGGGCCTGTCGGGATGCGGGCGATGCGTTCGTAGTGGTCGGCGTCGATTTGCTGGGTGACATCGACGAAGCCCTCGCTTCCCGTCGTATAGATGCGCCGCGCAGCGGTGTCGACGGAAAGGCCGTCGAGCGTACCCACTGTCGGGACGGATGCGACCACGGCGCCCGAATCGGAGTCGAGCACGACGATACTTGCGGGTGTGCGCACTCCAAGAAAGAGGCGGTGGTTTTTCTCATCCAGGGCGAGCGCCACGTTTTTCTGGATCCCAGGAATGGTCCATTTAGCTGTCTGTGCCCTCGTTTTGCGGTCGAGCACAACGACCTGCGCCTTTTCCGGCACAAGGACAAATACGCGCTCGCCATGGTCCTCGACGACGCTGCCGCCCGCATGCGCGTCGGTGGTGAGGGCGGTCACCTGCCTGCCGCTCGCGACGTTGAATACGGTGAGATCGCCTTGGTCCTTGTTGGCATCGCCTCCGCCGGACCCGACATAGATTTCCTTTGACCGTGGGTCATAACCGATCGCGTCGGCTCCGAGTGACACGCTCTCGGTGTGAATCACCGCAAACGTGGTGCCGTCGAGCGTTTTCACCGAGCCGTCCTCGCCAGAGGCGACAACGAGCTTGTTGAACTCAGGAACAAAGAGCACACCCTGAGGCTTGGCGAACCCTGGGAGGGTGCGCGTCACGCGGCCGGCTCTGAGATCAACCACCTCGATGGTGTTTTTCGCCAGTGCTGCGAGGAAGGCCCGCCGACCGTTCACGTCGATAGCGAAATGGTCAATGCGTCCGTCGACCTCGGGCAACGGGATCGTCTGCACGAGTTTGAGGGCTACCTCATTCTCTGCCGTTGCAAAGGAAAATGAAAACAAAAGAGCCAGGGCGACGATCGGCTTTTGCATTGCTCCCCACTATCGTCATCGTAACGTCTGATGCTGCCCGACCATCCTCACTGCCGCATCAGGCTCCGATCATGGGCTTTTAAAGCTTTCAAGAAGCTGTCATGAGAGCGAGTTACCTGGCGTATTCATGGCAAGGGCTCAAATGTGAGTATGGAGGCTTGCTGGTCGCCGATCGCCTGGGATGCCACGTATAGACGCTTAAGTTGAGGCACGAACAGAGACGTACCCGAGCCCGGTCTTGTTTTGACTTTGGAGAGCAACCGGTAGTGATCAGCGTCTTGCTGCTGATACACGTACACCCAGCCGGGCGACGCGTCCGGCGTCCCGTACCAGCGGCCACCCGACATGTAAATTCGCTTTAGGTCGGTGTCATAGTAGACGCCATCCATGGTTTCAGGTCCCGGAAGACTGACAATTTCCTTGCCCGACAGGCTGTCGTATACGGTCATCTCCGCTGGAATTCTCGTGCCCACAAACAATCGATGGCGGGCCCTGTCAAGACTCATGTCTCCGGCGCCATCGCCGTGCGCCGGCCAGCTCTTGAGAAGTTCGCGTT
This sequence comes from uncultured Gammaproteobacteria bacterium, assembly GCA_963818075.1. Lineage (GTDB taxonomy): Bacteria > Pseudomonadota > Gammaproteobacteria > Steroidobacterales > Steroidobacteraceae > Bog-1198. The sequence goes on from CAWFQX010000006.1 coordinate 823,635, forward strand.
TCCGAGTGTCAAACTGAAAAATCAGGTCCGCTCGCGAGTCGCAAATCAGGAGTTTACCGTCATCCTCCATCGACATTTCCGCGAGATGCCCCGGCCGGTAGGTCGGGGCGATCATGTCGGCGATAAACTGGTCGGACGGCGCGCCACGCTTAGCTTGAATGATCCCGACTCTTCCGTAGGCGTCAAATCCGGCGTTCTGGCCGCCGTAGCCGAAATAGATGAGATCGGTCGCCGGATCGTACAGCAGGCGATTCGGATCCGGCTCGATCTTGAGCGCCTGTATCAATCGAAAAGTCTCCCCTTGAAATATCCGCAAAGTCCCGTCCAGGCTCGATACGTACAATTTGTTGAATTGGCCGCCGAGAAAGAGTGCGTCCTGGGCATCCTTGATGCCGGGGATGTTGTTGATCACTTTCCCTGTATTTAGATCAAGGACCTCCAGAGTTCCGTTGGCAACCGCCGCTACGAATAAACGCTTTTTCTCCAAGTCCACCGCCATGTGATCCAGCCGCCCGCTCACGCCCGGCAACGGAATCGTCTGTACGAGCCGCAGCGCGGGCTTGTCCTCACCGTGAACGGCAATAAGGGGGGCCGCTAGCAAGACGATGCAGCACAAGCTCACCAGGTGTTTCATGCAGTCTGATTCTTCACGCAGGTAACCGGCGCTGATAGACGCAAAGATTGGTGTAGATTGCTTCGAGCAGCGGCGTCTCGATGCCGGCTGCGCGGGCACGTTCTACAAGATCGCCAATGATTTGATCTGCTTCGATGGGCACGCCTCTCTGGAGGTCTCGATACATGGATGAAGTCTGCGTCGAACCCGGTGCCGTCAAACCCTTCTTAGCCGCGACCATAAATTCGGGGCTGGGGCTCACACCGACGGCCTCCACAACGGCGACAATCTCTTGGAGTAGCCAGGCCACGAAGTCCGATCCGCGCCGTGCTTGCGCCACCTCACCAATGGTCCCGCGCATCAGGCAGTTGATGCCGCCGAGGCTGGCGAGCAGGATCCACTTCTCCCACATCTCGCGCTTGATATCCCCGATCAGTCGCGCGTCGAATCCGGCACCGCGCATGAATCGATCAAGGTCTTGGATGCGCGGCGATACCACGCCGTCCATTTCTCCATAGGCGATATCCTGAAGCAAGTTGTGCTGCACGATGCGGCCCCGATCATCGATGGAGGCGGTTATTTTGCAGGCGCACCCGACGACGGATCTCTTGCCGAATCGGTCGGCAAGAATGTCGACGTGTCTCATCCCGTTCAACACGGGTAGGATCATGGTCTCCGGTCCTGCGGCCGCCGCCATGTCCGAGAGAGCGGATTCCAGAGAAAAGGCCTTCACCGTGAGCAATATCGCGTCGTAGGAGCCGGATAGTCGATCGGCTGTGACCAGTTGCGGGCGCAGCGTGTAGTCCCCATGCGGACTCAGAATCTCCAGTCCTCGTTCCGCCAGTTGGGCCGCCCGGGCCGGTCGGACGAGAAACGTGACATCTCGGCCAGCCTGAGCCAGGCGGCCACCGAAATACCCACCGGTCGATCCGGCGCCGACGACGAGCATGCGCATGCGTTTCTCCTGGAGGCCATTCTACCAATGCCGGTCAACGGACTCTATCGAGAGTGCCGAGACAAGCGCGGCGCCTCTCAGCGGGACAAATTCGATCAACAGGGTGTTGTCTCGCGATGTCGAATCGAATGCACGATCAATGCCCTTGAGCGAGCCGCCGGCCGCCGAGAAAATATCGAACCGCCTCAGCATGATCCTTCCATTGACCAGCACATTGAACTCGCGCGCGCCGGCTTCTCTGGCCGATGGCTCCTCAAATTTCAACGTGACTCGGTAGCGGCCACTTGGCACCGGAACCCGATAGGCAAAGGCACCCTCCCTGAAGCTATCGTAGATCCCGGGATCGTCTGCGGCGACGGCGACACTCTCGGACGCCCGTGTATCCGGCGGATTGATCGAGCCGGCCACACCTCCGCTAAAGTAGGCGTCCGAGCCGTAGCGTTGGCCTGCTTTTGTGGAATAACCGGAGATGTCGCCTGCTTTGATTCGAACGCCCGTTATTGATCCTGAAAAGATCCAGCGTATCGAATCTGTCAGCACCGTTCCGGCCATATCGGCGGTCGCGCGCAGATCGTTCGTTCCGGACATGAGCTGCACGGAGTGCCACCGGCAAATGCCGCCCGTGCATGGCGCCACGCCCTGATCCCGGTCATTCAGCCACAGTCTCGCTTGCGCCGCATTGCTGTATGCCGTCACGTCGACGACACCGTAAGCTCTATCGATGTAGCGCCGCCCGACCAGATGCAGCGTCGGCTGAGTGCTCCAATTCGCACGGTAAAAATAATAGCTGTCCTTGCGAGTCCGGCGATCGTAGCTGACGAGACCCTTTTCGTTGATATCGGTGAGATCGCCCTCTTGGCGCGAGTCGCTGGAAAAATCGAACATGTTCCATATGTACACTGCCCATAGATATCCGCGCTCGCGCAAGATGTTCCAGGACGCTTCATGATACCAATTCTGAAATTCTTCCGGATGCGGCCGGCCGTGCGGATTGATCGGACCGCCGGCGGGATCATCGGTGTGTTGTGTCAGTGCACCGCCCGCCCCATATTCGGAGACGGCGATTGGCAGCGCGGGATGGCGTGAATGTGCCTGATCGAGCATCGGGCCCAATTCGTCAAGCCGACCGGTGTACCAGCCGAAATAGCGGTTATATCCGACTGTATCGGTAATCCCAACGATGACATCGCGGGCTGCGATGCCGGGACTCACCTCGCAGCAGTCCGCGAACGTTGTGAACCGACTCGGATCCTCGGCCTTCGCAAGTCCGTTGAGGGACGTAAGCAAGTCCGCGAGAATGCTCGAACCCTTGGTCAGGGTTGCCGTCAGATCGGTCTCATTGCCAACCGACCAGACAGCGATGGAAGGATGGTTATAGTTCTGACGGATCAGTTCGGTGAGCTGAAGACGCGCGTTGGCCGCGAGCACCGAACTAGCCGACGAACCGTCAAAAGACACTTTGTTGACCAGTGGGATTTCTGCCCACACAACGATCCCTAGCGCATCCGCCAACTCATATGCGTACTGGTCGTGTTGATAGTGGGCGAGTCGAACGGCATTTGCGCCCATGTCTCGAAGGAGATCGAAATCCTCCGCCTGATCCGCCGGTGAAATCGCCCATCCCTTCACCGGGCGATCCTGATGCATGGACACTCCCTTCAGAAATAGATGCTCTCCGTTGAGAAAGAACCCCGTATTGGAATCGAAGTGCAGGGATCTCAAACCGAGCGGCTGCACCACTTGATCGAGCAGTAGACCATCGCTTGATCGAACGGTCATGACTACCCTGTACAAGTATGGATCTCTCATGCCCTGCCAGAGCCGCGGGCGCTCAATGTGCAATGTGTCATTGATGATTACCGGCTGCCCGGGCGATGCAGACAACCGGTTCGATGCCGAGGCGACGATGACATCGTTGTCGCCTTCGATTCGAGACTCGACAATGACCGTCCGAGGTTTTGATCCGTCGTTTACCAGCGTGGCCGATGCGCGTACCGCTGCGGAGTTCGAGTCGATGGTCACGGCTCTGGCGTACAATCCAGGCCCGCCGAAATCCAACATATCCACGTGCACGAGATTAGTGGCGATCAGAGCAACTCCGCGATAGATGCCCCCAAATATGAAAAAATCCGCCGACAGGGGGATAACATTTTCAGTGGTGGAGCCGGGTTGTGGGCGGCTATTGTCCGCCTTGACCACGAGGAGATTCTCACCGGAAGGGTTCATCGCGGCCGAGGCGTCGAAACGGAAGCGGGAAAAGGCTCCCGCATGCTTGCCGAGATAGTGCCCGTTCATCCAAACGTCCGCGATGGCGCCGACTCCGTCGAACTGAAGAAAGTAACGCCTCGCCGTCGATGCAGGGGGCGTCCTGAACCGCAGCCGATACCAACCAACGCCTTGCACGGCGTTGGTAAGTGCGGATCGCTCGGTACCCTCATTGCCCATGCGGTTCCAGGTGTGCGGGAGGTCGACCTGACTCCATTGCGAATCGTCAAACACGACGCTCGGCACGTCGTTCAACCCATCACCCTGACGGAAGCGCCAGCCATGGCTCATGTCCACCGCAACACGGGCTTCACTCGACTGCGCCTTCGCACCGGGCTGCGCCTTCACACCTGAGGCGGCCGACCACAGCAGTCCAATCAGTCCCGCGATCGCTAAGGGGCGAAAAAACTCGCGAAAGATGGGAGTGGCAGCATCAATAGAGCGCAACGTCCGTCACCAGTGGTAAATCGCGAGACGATCCCCCAACGAATACCGTGTACTTGCCCGACGCCCATACCCACGCATCTTTTTTCACATCGAAGGTCGCCATGGCCAAAGGCTCGAGCGGAACCGTAACCACCTTTTGTTGCCCGGCCGGGACGTCGACGCGCTGCCAGGCGGCAAGCCGGCGGAAATGCTCTCCGCCGGCCTTGGGTAGTTCCACATAGACCTGCGCAATCTCTGTGCCGCTGCGCGCTCCGATATTTTCAATCGCAAATGTCGCGGTTTTTGTCCGCGGTTCCACTTTCAAATTGGTGTATCTGAACTTGGTGTAGGAGAGCCCGTAGCCGAAGGGGAACAGCGGCTGCTTGCCTTCGGAGTCGAACCACTTATAGCCGAAGCGCACACCCTCCTTGTAGTCGGCCACCAGGCTTTGCCGCTGTTGCTGATCAGCGGCCCAAGACGTCGGCGAATCGTTATTGGCGTTTCTCTGCGTCATGCCGAAGATATGCTCGTGCGGCAGGTCGCTCTCGGACTTTGCAAACGTGATGGGCAGCTTGCCCGAAGGAACGACACTTCCAAAGATGAGATTCGCGATCGCCTGTCCGCCGCCAATACCGGGATACCAAGCTTCCATCACACCTGCCACATGATCGATCCACGGCATGGTCACTGGGTTGCCCGTGATCAGCACGACGATGGTGCGCGGATTGGCAGCCGCCACCGCCGCGATGAGCTCATCTTGTCGGCCCGGCAGAGACAGGCTGGGAGCATCGCCCGACTCGCTCATGTATTGATCCGCGAATACAATGGCAATGTCCGAGGCCTGCGCAAGCGCTGCCGCCGAGGCAGCGTCTGTGCCCGCATCAAATTGCACGCGGGCTCCGCCTGCATGTTCCCGAATGTACCGCAGGGGCGGCGATGGAAAGTACACTGCCTCGCCCCATTGGGTCGGCGTGGCGGGACTGATGGCATTCCCCCCTGGTGCATCGACCTGCGCCGAGCCTCCTCCGGACAGAACCCCCACATCGGCGCGGGCGCCAATCACTGCAATGGAACGCACAGCGCCCGCGTTCAGCGGCAGCGTGCCGTCATTTTTCAATAGAACGATGCTTTCTTCGGCAATATGCTGCGCGTCTTCCCGGCCTCGAAAGGGGTCGACCACCTGGCGTGGAGTCGGCGGGTGGTCGATGACGCCGGCGCTAAACATAGAACGCAGCACTCGGTGTACCATGTCGTCGAGACGTTGTAAGGGTAGTCGACCGGACGTGACCGCCTCTTTTAGCGCGGCACCGAAGTACTCATCGCCCGGCATTTGCATGTCGAGTCCCGCCATTGCCGCCTTCTCCGTCGAGTGCGTACCATCCCAATCGGAAACTACGAATCCCGGAAAATGCCAGGCACCTTTCAGCACATGGTTCACCAGCCAATCGTTCTCGCACGCCCAATCTCCGTTCACCTTGTTATAGCTGCACATCACGGACGACGGCTGTCCAATGCGGATGCCAAGTTCAAAAGCCAATAGATCACTCTCGTGGGCGGCCTGTGTCGAGATGCGAGCATCGACAATCGTGCGGCCGGTCTCCTGATCGTTGAAGGCAAAGTGTTTGATATCGCCCATGACTTGGTTGTCTTGAACGCCGCGAATGACATGACCCACGGTCACGCCGGCGAGCAACGGATCTTCGCCGGCGTATTCGAAAAGCCGGCCATTTCGGGGGTCACGCGCCAGATTGACGCCGCCGCCAATCGACTGATTGAACCCTTGCGCCCGCAGCTCGCGTCCGATGACGTCTCCGTATAAATGGGCCGCCTCCGGATCCCAGGAAGAGGCAGCCGCCAATACCGAGGGCAGCAAGGTTGCGTAGCGGCTTTGTGGTGCGGCCATTCGAACACCCACAGCCGAATCGGCTTGCTGCAGAGACGGAATGCCGAGACGCGGAATTCCCAGGACCTCTCCCGCACCGCCATTATTGTCGGGCGGAACGGGGCTGCCCGTTTTCAACGGTCCCCAGCCGATGCCGTGCACCAACTGAATTTTTTCATCGAGGGTGAGCTGTTTCATCACCTCCTCTGCGCGCAGGTCGGGCGAGAGCGATGCGTTCATCCATGGTCGAGAGACTTGCGTCGTCACCGGCTGCGATAAACACGCGCCGGGCGCGGCCAGGAAAATGACCAGACCAGCGACCGCTGAGCCCGAACTCATGCCGGGTCCCTTCTCGCGGACCCTCCTCCATGCGTTTGATTGAATGCATCCGCGAATTCTTTGTACCAGAACCCGCTTCGCTTCAAAATGCGGGCCTGCGTCAGATAATCGACGTAATAGATCCCAAAGCGTTTGGTATATCCCGCGGCCCATTCGAAGTTGTCGAGCAAGGACCACACGAAGTAGCCGCGTACATCGACTCCCTGACCGACGGCGTCCGCGATGGCGCGTATGTGAGATTCAATATAGGCGCGCCGGTCTTCATCCTTGACGCCGCCATCAATGACCAGATCCCGATAGGCCGCGCCGTTTTCGGTAATGAACAGCGGCGGAAGGTCGTAGTCGCGGTCGAGGCGCATCAGTAACTCGGTAAAGTTCGCGGGCGCCACTTCCCAGCCCATATCGGTGACGGCCACACCTTCGCGCGCAGGGGAAAATGCCCGCCCCGCCATGGATACGATGGGGTGGTAGTAATTCACGCCGAGAAAGTCGAGCGGTTGGGCGATCAATTGCGCGTCCCCCGATTGGACGTGGGGCGCATCGGCCGCGAGATACTCCAGAATGTCCGCCGGGTACTCCGCGTGCAGCAGGGCGTCCATGTACCAGCGAACCAGCAAACCGTCTTCGCGCGCCGCGCGCAAGGTGTCGGCCGCCGACTCGGTGGCCGCATAGACAGGCGAGAGATTGAGGACGATGCCTATCTCGAGATTGCTGCGCGCGCTGCGCATGGCCTCCATGGCCAGCCCGTGGCTCAACAGGCAGTGATGCGCCACCTGCATCGCCACGGCCCGGTTCTTGATTCCGGGTGCGAAATGTCCTAATTCGTGGCCGATCGTCGCAGTGACCCACGGTTCATTGTGCGTCGCGAACGAGCGCACACGATCGCCGAGCCGCTCCGCGATGAGAGCCGCGTATTCCGCGAATCGGTAAGCGGTGTTGCGGTCTGCCCACCCGTTGTGTTCGCGCTGCAGCTCGGCCGGCAGGTCCCAGTGGTAGAGCGTCGCGAAAGGTTCAATGTTCCGTTCGAGCAATCCGTCAACCAGGCGATTGTAGAAATCGATACCGGTTCCGACCACTGCGCCGGATCCAGTCGGCTGAATTCGCGGCCAGGAAATAGAGAAGCGATATCCTCCCACGCCAAGCGCGGCGATCAAGTCGAGGTCCGACTCGAGGCGGTTGTAATGATCGCAAGCGATCTTTCCGTCGGAGCCGTCCGCGATGACGCCGGGAAGGCGGCAGAACTCATCCCAGATCGAGTCGCCCTTGCCGTCGGCGGCCGACGCACCCTCGATCTGAAAGGCGCTGCTGGCAACGCCCCAGACGAAGCTCGTCGGGAAGCGCTTGGATAGTTCATCAAGAGATTTGAAATCGTTCATCTAATTAGCCGTCGTTTTGCGCCCGCTACGATCGGTGGACTCGCGGATCACGAGTTCCACCGGTGGAGGATCGAACCGCGGCCGACGTCCGCCGATGAGCTCGAGAATTGCCTGCGCCGATCGATCGCCGAGCTCGCCGATGGATTGTCGGACGCTGGTCAGCGGAGGCAGGCGATAGGCCGATGCCGGTAGGTCGTCGAAGCCGATCACCGACACATCGCCCGGCACCGACAGCCCCTTGCGGTACAGCGCCAGACAAGCGCCATAGGCCGTTTGGTCGTTCACGCAAAAGAGAGCGGTAAATTTAGCTTTTGAGTCGATGAGTTCGAGTGTCGCCCGCACGCCGCCCTCCTCGTGCCAATCGCCAACGCCCACCAGCTTGGGATCGAAATCAATTCCGGCGTCCTGTAGGCCCTTCTTGTATCCCTCGAACCTCTCGATCGCGTCGGGATGATTCTCGGAGCCGTTGATGAAGGCGATCTTGCGGTGTCCAGCATGGAGCAGGTGCTGCACGGCAAGCATCGCGCCGTGCCGATCGTCGATCTGCAAACTGAACAGCTTTGGCGCCCGCAAACGCCGGCCCGTGACCACGATCGGCACTTCCTTGGCGTAACTCTTGAGCTTGGCGTCACTGAGACGCCCGGCGAAGACGATGATGCCGTCGACGCCGCGCCCAATGAATTCCCGCATGCACCGTTCTTCGTCCTCTTCGTGCCAATTGCCGCTCATGAACAGCGGCGCATATCCGCGCTGGCGCAAACAGGCCTCGATGCCTCGCAGCCCTTCACCGTAGAACGGGCTGTCAATCGCCTGTGCGACCACGCCGATGGTCAGCGTCCTGCCGAGGGCGAGTCCGCGTGCCGAGGCATTCGGTCGAAAATCGAATTTCGCAATGGCCGCCTCGACGGCGTGCTTGAGGCCGCTGCTCACGTTGACCGTGCCGTTGATGATCCGCGACACGGTGCTGGCGGAGACACCGGCCTCGCGCGCCACCATTCGAAGCGTCGCCGACTGGCGCGGCCGAGGCCCGCTCTTGCCGGGAGTGGGTGCTGAAGAAGGTTTAGCTTTCATCTGTCATTCACCCGCGCTCACGAGGCCAGCGCCTGTTTCGGCTGGGTCAGAATCCGTTCCAATTCCTCCAGTGTCTTGCCCTTGGTCTCGGGCGCCAGCATCACGATGAACAGGAGGCCGGCGGCGGCCACCAATCCGTACGCAAGAAATGTGCCCGCCGGCCCCCAGGTCGCGAGCTCCATGGGAAAGAGCAGCGTGACGCTGGCGCTCACCAGCGAGTTCCAAAATCCGACCACTGAAATTGCCGCGGCCCGCTCTTCATTCGGGAATATCTCGGACAGCAGCACCCACATCACCGGCCCCAGGGAGATCGCAAAGGAAGCCACGTAGGCGATGATGGCAATCAACACCACGGTTTCATGCGACGCCTGCGCCGCATGAAACGCCCAGCAGATGGTCAGCAGCGACAGGGTCATGCCGATGAGCCCGATGCCCAAGAGCGGCTTGCGCCCCAGCCGATCGATCAGCCAGATGGCCACGAAGGTCATGCCGACGTTCACCAGACCTACGAGCACCGATTGCGCGAAGGACGTCGAGAGTTCGCCGCCGGACGATGCAAAGATGGTCGGCAGATAATAAAAGATGGCGTTGATGCCGGTGGCTTGCTGAATGAAGGCGATGCCAAGACCGAAAATCATGAGCCGCCTGAGCCGCCCGGTCAGCAACTCGCGGATGCCGATATGCCGCGATGTCTTCACGAGATTCGCCTCAATGACCTCGAGCTCACGGACAGCGCCGTCCGGGCCGTGAACCGCGGCGAGCGCGACCCGCGCGCCGGCCGTCCGCCCCTTGCTCAACAGCCATCTCGGGCTTTCCGGAACCAAGGTGAGCAGCAAGAAATAGAGTCCAGCGGGTACTGCTTGAACGCCCAGCATCCATCGCCAGCTATCCGTGCCCAGCGACAGCAAGAAATAATTGGAGAAAAACGAGATCGAGATGCCGATGACGATCATCAACTGATTGAGGGAGACCAGACTTCCGCGATTGCGCGCCGGCGCCATCTCCGCGATGTACACCGGGGCCGTGAGAATGGCCGCGCCTACGCCAAGACCTCCGCATATTCGCGCCGCGACGAACACCGCAAAGCGGGTGGAAAACGCCGCGGCCAAGGAGGACGCGAGAAATAACACCGCTGTCAGCAGCAGCACGCTTCTGCGCCCAAAGCGATCGCTCAAGAACCCGGCCGCCAAGTTGCCGGCCATCGCACCCCAGCCGAGACAACTCACCGCCCAGCCGAGCTTGAGGCTGCCGCCTGAGCCGTGCAGACCGAAATACTCGCGAATGAAGGGGACGGCACCGGAAATGACGGTCGCGTCGAATCCGACCAGAAAGCCGCCCAGCGCCACCGTCGCGGCGATGCGCAAGATTTTGAATTCGTCACCGGTCATAGGAACGCCCGCGGGCCGGTCTTGTTGCAACCGGTTTCAGGAATGCTGCTTGCATCAGGCCGGTGCTGTCAAGGACAAAGTACCGTGGCGATCTCTTGACCCATGATTTAGGCGCTCGCACCTCTTGCATTTTAAAATTGACAGCGGCAGAATCAATTCTGCAACCGGTTTCAGAAACCGCTTGCACAGAATCGACGCCCGACGTCGGCAAAGAATAGACATGGTCCCGGGAGACGGGAGGGGGAGTAATGAAGAAGTCCAGCCGTTCGCGCGCCTCGAAGGTGACGCAGCATCCGTTAGCGTCTGTCCAAATGAAGCCTCTGGCCGTACTGATCGCGATGTACTGCTCCGGAGCGATGGCCGATCCCACCGTGGCGACCGACACCACGGCGGCGCCGGCGGATAACCTCGGGGAGATCGTAGTGACCGGCCTACGTCAGTCGCTGGTGACCAACGAGAGCATCAAGCGCGGTTCGAGCGGGATTGTCGATGCCATTACCGCCGAGGACATTGGTAAGTTCCCCGACACAAATCTCGCCGAATCCATCCAGCGCATACCCGGTGTGACCATCGACCGGCAGAATAATGAAGGCTCGCGAGTCACGGTGCGCGGCTTCGGTCCTGAATTCAACATGGTGACCTTGAACGGCCGCTCCATGCCGGCCAATATCGGGCCGAACACTGCAAATGCGTCCCGGTCGTTCGATTTCGAAAATCTTTCGGCCGACGGTATTTCGGGAATCGAGGTGTACAAGACTGGCCGCGCCGACATAGCGAGCGGCGGCATCGGTTCAACCATCAACATCACCACCGCACGACCGTTTGATTTCAATGGGATGCGTGCGACGTTTTCGGCCAAGGCTGACTACGACAGGTCGACCCAAGTTGGCAACAAAGTCACGCCGGATTTCTCCGGCTTGTTCAGCGATACCTTCTTCGACGATCGGGTGGGTTTCCTGGTCAACGGGTCCTACTCCAAGCGCAACAGCCAGGAGCAGAGCGCGAACATCAACGGCTGGCTGCAAAACCAGTTCGCCCCGGGCGATCCCAGGGTCAAGAGCTCCGATACCAACCCCGACGGCAACAACTGGGCGCCGCGCAATGAGGGCTGGGGCGTGATCGATCACCAGCGTGAACGCATCAACGGCCAGGCCGTGCTGCAGTTCAAGCCCATCGATTCGCTGGTCGCCACCGCGGATTACACCTATACCTTCTACAAGGACATGAACCAGACGCACACCTTCGGCGCCTGGTTCGACTATGGTCCGAACCCCATTAGCGCCATCATCGATCCCCATGGCACCGTGACCAACCTCGTCGACACGGGTAGCGACGACTCGTACTTCGCCAGCAACGACGAAACCTTGAACCAGAATGGCTCCGCCGGCCTCAACTTGAAGTGGCAGGCATCGGACAACATCGCGGTCGAACTCGACGCGCATCACTCCACCGCCGATTCCGGTGGCGGAGCCTTGGGCACAAACAACTTCGGCATCGTCGGGCAGATCCCGCAAGCCTCGCTCTATAAGTGCTTTACCATGGGTCCGGCGTTCGGCGCGGGCAGCCCCTGTGCCGGCATCGCAGCCGCCAACAACCAGATCCCGACGAACTCCTGGATCTACCAGGCGCCCTACACCATGGGCAATCTCGGCACCAGCACGATCGAACCGCTGTTCGGCCAGGCCAATAACACCATTTTCCACAACACCGTCGAGGAGGCCCTGCTCGATGCCACCTGGAAGAACAGCGATTCCGAGAGCGGCTTGAAGAGCATCAAGGCCGGCATTGATTTGAAGCGCATGACCACGGAAGCCGAGTCGTTCAACAGTGGCAATTTCGCCTGGGGCTACTACAACGCTTCGGAGCAAGGGTTTATCCCGGGGAATCTGTTCACCAAGGTGTCGAGCTGCAGCATTGTCACGCAGTTCTCAGGCGGCGGCTGCGGGATTCAGGTCCCCTATTTCTATTCGTTCAGCCTACCGGCCATCATTCCGGTGACGGAGAAAGGTCACGCTGGAGACGGCAATTTCCCCGCCTATAAGTTTGCCCAGAATACCTCGCCGACCAACGACGATCGCATCCGCGAAGACACGCCGGCGCCGTTCGTGCAGATGGATTTCGCCACCACCTTTGACGGCATGCCCTTCAAGGCCCTGGCCGGGATCCGCTATGAAAAAAGCACTGTCATTGCGCAGAGTCTGCAGAAGATCCCAGTGTCGGTGTCGTGGAACAATCCCACGGAGTTCAGCACCAACTATGCGGCCAACGCGACCTATAGCGACGTCAGGAGTTCGTACGCTGAGTTTCTGCCGAACCTCGATTTGAGTTTGGAGGTGGAGCCGGGTGTGGTGCTGCGAGGCTCGTATAGTAAAACCATTGCCCGCTCCGATCTGACTCAAATGATCGGGACCACGTCCGTGACCCCCACCCCGAAGCCGGGCTCACGCACCGCCACCGAGGGCAACCCGGGCCTCCTGCCCTACGAATCGAACAACATTGATTTCGCCGCGGAGTGGTACTACTCCAAGGGCAGCTACGTGTCGGTCGATTGGTTCACCAAGCACGTCACGAACTTCCTGACCTCGACCACGACGACGGGACCGTTGTTCGGCATCACAGACCCGAATGCGGGTGCGCTCGCCCAGAAGGCTATTGCTGAGCTCACGGCGGCGGGTAAAGGCGTATCCGCGCAGAGCATCTATGCGCAGATACAATCCGACACCGGATCGCTAGGCCCCTTCCTGGGGCAGCCCGGCGACCCTTTGGTCATTTGGGATATCACGACACCGAGCAACGGCAACAAGACCGATATCCACGGATTTGAGCTCTCGTTGCAGCACCTGTTCTGGGAAACCGGTTTCGGTGTGGAGGCCAACTGGTCGATTCCGAGCGGCGGTGCCCCTTTCAACTCCGAGACCATCAATTCCCAGTTCGCGCTGCCGGGCTTGAGCCGTTCCTACAACATCGTGGGATTCTTCGAGCGGTGGGGCTTCCAAACTCGTGTGGCCTACAGCCACCGCGGCGCGTTCCTGGCCGCATTGAACCAGACCGACCAGAACGGCGAGCCGGTCTACACCGCGGCGTACGGCCAGCTCGACATGAGTGCGAGCTACGACATCACCAAACACTTCTCCGTTATGTTCGACGGCCTCAATTTGACCTCAGCCTCGACACGTCAGTATGGCCGATTCACCAACCAGTTCTATTCTGCCAACCAGGGTTTCGCCCGCTACCAGGTCGGCTTTCGCGTGGTGCTGTAACCGGAGTTCCTAGTTGGATTGGCGGTTCAGATTCTTCAGCAGAATCGCGCGAATGCGTTCCGCGTTCGCCGGCGTGAGGTCTCCGAAGAGTCCGCGAACATGAAGCGGCAGATGCTCGAGTGCCGGGCCGTCTGATTGGAAAATGAGATAGTCGAACAGGGCTTTCCAGCCGCGGCGCTGCGAGGGGGGCAGCCCCTTGATCGCCAAGAGGCCATGCAGGAGAGCGTTCGACGGTGAGTCGAAGTAGTCCGGAACGTCGCGCCACCAATAGTTGACCAGTACATTGAAATCTTCGAGCGCCTCGACATTGTGCCACCACAGCGCGGGGATGTAGACCGCATCGCCCGGGGCGAGCTCGGCGACTTCTGCGACTTCCGCCGCCTCGGCATAGCGGGGAAAGCGCTCGAGGTCCGGATTGCGAATATCAACCAGGGTGATGGGCTGACCCGCCGGGGTCAAGTCGAGCGGGCCCACGTAGAGATTTCTGATCTGGTCCGGCGGAAACATGGTGAAGCGGCGGCGCCCGCCCACCACACAGGCCAGGTTTTCGATATTGTCGAAATGCGCGGCAATGCAGGTGCGATTTCCGATCCAGATCGACTCGCGCACAGACTCGGCGGTAATCAGGTTGCGGACGTGGTTGGCGTCGGAAAACCCGGGAAAGTAAATCGGCAGCGACGCGGATCCGGAGTACAGCGCCGGTGCGGACTCATTCTTCAATTCCTGGCAAAGACGCTCCAGTACATCGCCGAGCAACGCGCGCTTGGACTCGAAATTGAACCCGTCCAGCGTATCGTTGTAGAAGAATCGTCCCTTGATGGACGCGGATCCTTCGAACAAGGGCGCGGCATGGCCGCTGTCGAAGGTCTTGAGATAGGCGCTGAGCGAGTGCGCCGATTCAAGTCCCGCCTGGGTCGCCGGCCAAGCCCGCACCAGGCCGCGAAGTACCGCCGGGCGGTCACGAGTCTTGATGGTGTTTTTGAATACGACCGCATCGACATCTTCCCATTCCTCCGCCTTTCTTGGTTCGACACGCATATTCGCACTACCCGTGGTCAAGCAATGAAGCCTATTGTACCGCGACTTGGGCGTGGCCCCTTCGTCGCGCTCCGGCGAAGACGCAACAATGCGCGCTATAATCTTCGCGTGTGCTGGAGGCGAAAGTGGTCAACCGGGTAGTACTCAATAACCAGATTCACCGCGACGTCCGCATTGCCGCCACCCGGCCGACGCGGGAGAACGCAGAAGTCAACACGGTGAGCGTGATCCCTCGAGAATTTCCGCGGCTCCTGGCGCATTATCCGATCTTCTACACCAAGAACATGGAAACGGGTCGATTCGAGCCTTGCGCGCTGCTGGGCTTCCAGCCTCAGGAGAACCTGTTCTTCATGGATGGCCGGTGGGATGCTGCCTACGTGCCGCTGCAGATCCAGCGGCAACCGTTTTCGCTGATCACCCGCCGTGCGCAGGACTCCGAAGGAAAGCCGCCAACTCTCGACGTGGCACTTGATCTGAGCCAGACCGTTCAATCGCAGGAGGGTCAACGCCTGTTCCTGGAGGACGGCCAACCGACAAAATTCCTGCAAGGAATCACGTCGATGCTGTCGGCGCTGGTTGCGGGAGCGAAGGAGACTTACGCGTTCACCGGCCGGCTGGCAGAGCTCAGCCTGATCGAGCCCGTGCAGATCGATATCGAGTTCGTCAACGGTAGCGAGACCAAATTGCAGGGTCTTTACTGGATAGCCGCCGCCGCACTCAAGGCATTGCCGGCGGCGCAATTGGCGGAGTTGCGCGATTGTGAGTTTCTCGAATGGATGTACTTTCAGATGGCATCAGTCTCGCAAGTGTCCGAGCTGGTCGCTCGTAAGAACCGGCTCTTGTCCGGCGTAACCCCCGCGCGCCTCTGAAGAGGATCGGAAGTGACGTCCCAAAGCGAACCGCGACCCGTTCGAAAGATCCTGATTGTCGGCGGAGGCACCGCTGGTTGGATCACCGCCGGAGTGCTCGCGGCGCGTTATCCCCGGCGGGGGGACGATGGGATTTCAGTCACGCTCATCGAATCGCGGCAGCAGCCGCCAATTGGCGTCGGCGAAGGCACCTGGCCGACGCTCCGCGCCACCTTGAAACAGATCGGCGTAACTGAAACGGATTTTCTGCGTGCGTGCGACGCATCTTTCAAGCAGGGGTCGCAATTTGTGAAGTGGGCGGACGGTGGTGACTCGGATGCTTACTACCATCCCTTTACACTGCCGGTCGGCTACGAAGAACGTAATCTCGCCGCTTACTGGCTGGAGAATCCGCGCGACCAGAGCTTCGCAGACAGCATGTGCTTTCAAACGGCTGTTTGCCGGCACGGCTTGGCGCCCAAACAGATCACGACCGCGGAATTCACAGGCTTGGCGAATTACGCCTATCACCTGGACGCCGGCAAATTCGGGCCCTTTCTCCGTGACCACTGTATCGAGAAACTCGGCGTTGCTCACATGTATGACGAGATCGTCCGGGTCGAGTCCACCGAGACTGGCGACATTTCGCACCTAGTGACGAAATCCGGTCAAACGCTCGCCGCCGATCTCTTCATCGATTGCAGCGGATTTTCCTCGCTCTTGATCGGCAAGCATTTCGGCGTACCGTTTCTTTCCAAAAAGGATGTGCTTTTCATCGACAGGGCATGGGCAGTTCAAATTCCGTATTTGACCGATGAGGCCGCGATCAAGTCGGTGACTGTGGCCACGGCA
The DNA here is from genome assembly GCA_963818075.1 of uncultured Gammaproteobacteria bacterium. GTDB lineage: Bacteria > Pseudomonadota > Gammaproteobacteria > Steroidobacterales > Steroidobacteraceae > Bog-1198. The sequence continues at coordinate 839,948 of CAWFQX010000006.1, forward strand.
CAGTCGTCGGGCTGGGTGTGGGATATCGGGCTCACCACCCGCCGCGGCGTGGGGTATGTATTTTCCAGCGGTTACGTGTCCGATGAAGGCGCGCTTGAGGAGCTGAAGAACTACCTCAGCGCCCGAGGCGATCCGTCGCGGGACTTGAGCTTTCGAAAAATCGACATCAATTCGGGGTACCGCCAGGAGTTTTGGACCCGCAACTGCGTGGCGGTGGGTCTTTCGGCCGGTTTCATCGAGCCTCTCGAGGCCTCGGCCATTGTCATGATCGAGCTGTCCGCTAAATCCATTGCCAATCTGCTGCCGAGCTGCCGCGGCGGCATGCAGCAAGCTGCACGAATATTCAACGATACCTTTCGCTATCGCTGGGAGCGCATCGTCGATTTTCTCAAATTGCACTACGTGCTGAGCCGGCGGAACGACTCGCGGTTCTGGATCGAGAATAGAGCCCGCGAATCGATTCCGGACAGCCTGCGCGACTGCCTGGAGTACTGGCGGGACCATTGCCCGTGGCATGAAGACTTCGCGCACCGGGAAGAAGTGTTCTCGGCGGCCAGCTATCAATACATTCTATATGGCATGGGATTCAAGACTTACCCCGCGCCTTGGCTGCTGAACGACCGTGACCGAATCCTGGCACAGGAAAAGATGAACGAGGCGGGGCAATACACCAAGGCCCTCGCCGCGTCGCTGCCCGGCAATCGCGATTTGTTGTCGAAAGTCCGGCGATACGGCCTGCAGAAGATCTGAGGAAAGCGCCAGCGGCGCAGCTCCTTACATATCACGCCCGGACTGCCGTCCGTGCCCAAACGCAATTCACCCGAAGCCGTCGTCCGGGCCCTCGGCGCGATGAGCGTCCTGTGACAGTGTTCGCAGAAATTCCGATGCCGACGTTCGATCGATCGCGGCAGGTAAAGTTTTCGCCATCGCCTGGCGATACCCGCCGCAAGTCAGGCGGCCGCATATGGTCTGGATTTGAGCGTGCAGCACACTTCGGAGGAATTGGACCAATGAATACGGCGAGAGCAACTGCTGGCGCGCACACGACCGCCGCGGAGGCGAGCGAGCAATATTTGACATTCATGCTCGCTTGCGAGGAGTACGGGGTGGACATCTTGCGTGTGCAGGAGATCAAGGGCTGGGACAAGGTGACCCGCATCCCGTACACCCCGGATTATGTCTTGGGTGTTATCAATTTACGCGGCGCGGTAGTACCGATAATCGACCTTAGGCGCCGGTTCGGTCTCGAGACCAATGAGTTCGGACCGACCACGGTCATCATCGTCGTGCGCGTAATGAGCGGGCTCGCCGAGCGCACGGTCGGCCTGGTCGTCGACGCGGTATCGGAGGTCTATAACGTCGGCGCAGCCGAGACCAGGACGCCTCCGGACGTTTGCAGCCGCGTCGATACGGTATTCGTCAAGGCGCTGGCAACCATCGAGGACAAGATGCTCATCTTGCTCGACATCGACCAGCTCATCGGCAATAGCATCGCTCACCAACCCTCACCGGCCGCACCCTGTGAAACCAATGAAAAATAGGAGATTGTTGTGAAATATCGAAATTCGGTCGGCGCGCGTCTGATGCTCGCCTTTGGCGGCGTGATCATCGTGTTTGCCGTCGCAGTGGCCTTGAGTATCGGCCGGCTCGCCGCTTTCAACGCGGCGGTCAACGATATCACCCACAAGCAGCTGGCCAAAGTCGAGACGGCCGATGCGTGGGCTGCCAGCCTCTCGGAGTCGATGCGCCACACGCGCAATATGCTAATCATGGAAGACAAGGCGCAGATCCAGGGGGAGGCCGTCAAGATCAGCGCCCTGTCCGAGAAGAGAGACCTGCTCGCGCAGAAAATGACCAGCCTGGTCGAGTCGACCGAGGGCAAGGCGATGCTGAAGACGGCACTGGACGCCAGCACCGGCCTTAAGCCGCTCGATGATGAATATCTGCGGGAAATCCAAGCCGGCGACTTCAAGGCGGCGAGGAACACGTTGCTGGAGCGTTCGCGTCCTGCGCAGTTGGCGCTCATCGCGGCTCTGCAGCAAATGGCCGACCACGAGAGTGAGCACATTCATGGTAAGGCGGACGATATTGCGGCCTCCTACGCGAGCTCCCGAACATTGTTGCTGATACTCTCGACCGCCGCTGTGGCAGCAGCCTGTCTGCTCGCGTATCTGATTACGCGCTCCATCAAGAAGCCCTTGAATCACGCGGTGGCGGTGCTCGGCGAGATCGAGAGCGGCAACTATGCGAACACGGTGACCGTGAGTTCAAAGGACGAGATTGGGCAGACGCTGCTCTGTCTTGAGCGCATGCAGACAGCGCTGCGTGAACGCACCGAGAATGAGCATGCATCGGCGATGGAGAATGCGCGGATACGTACAGCACTCGATCGAGTGTCGGTGGGTTCCATGCTTGGCGACGCGGACGGCAAGATCATCTACGCGAACGACGCCCTGCAGAGCCTGTTCCGCCATCAGGCGGGTGAGATACGCAAGCAGGTGGCCGCGTTCGATCCGTCCCGCCTGGTGGGCGCCTCTTTCGACATGTTTCAACAGATTCCCTCGCTGCAGCGAGGCTTTCTCGCCGGCCTGACGGGCACGCATACGGTCGATCTGAAGATGGGTGCCGCGACCTTTCGGGCGGTCATCAACCCGGTGAGCGATGCCGCGGGCAAGCGGGTGGGCACGGTGGTGCAATGGGTCGACCGGACGCAGGAAGTGGCGACCGAGGCCGAGGTGCAGGCGATCGTGGCGAAGGCGACCGAGGGGGACTTGACCGTGCGCATTGGCGAACAGGGCAAGGAAGGGTTCTTCAAGACGCTCGCGGGCGGGGTGAACAGCCTGCTGTCGAACATGGCGGACGTGGTGCGCAGCATGTCAAAAGCAGCGGGCGAGGTGCGCGCGGGAGCCGAGGAGATCTCGCGCGGCAACGCGGATTTGAGTCAGCGCACCGAGGAGCAGGCCTCGAGCTTGGAGGAGACGGCGTCCTCGATGGAGGAGATGACTTCGACGGTCAAGAACAATGCGGACAACGCCGCCCAGGCCAATCAGCTGGCCTCCGCGGCCCGCGAGCAAGCCGAGCGCGGCGGTTCGGTGGTCGGTGCGGCGGTGGTCGCGATGGGGGAGATCAATGCGTCCTCGAAGCGCATTGCCGACATCATCAGCGTCATCGATGAGATCGCGTTCCAGACCAACCTGCTGGCGCTCAACGCGGCGGTGGAAGCGGCGCGCGCCGGCGAGCAGGGCCGCGGCTTTGCGGTGGTGGCGTCGGAGGTCAGGAATCTCGCCTCGCGCAGTGCCGAGGCGGCCAAGGAGATCAAGACTTTGATCCAAGACTCGGTGGGCAAGGTGACCGAGGGGACGAGGCTGGTGGACGACTCCGGCAAGGCACTCGCGGAGATCGTGGTCCGGGTCAAGAAGGTCACGGATGTGATGGCGGAAATCGCGAGTTCGAGCCGCGAGCAAGCCTCGGGGATCGATCAGGTGAACAAGGCGATCACGATGATGGACGAGGTGACGCAGCAGAACGCCGCGCTGGTGGAAGAGGCCTCGGCTGCAGCCCAGGCGCTCAGCGAGCAGGCCTCGAACCTAACGCAATTGATTTCCCGTTATCGGCTCGGAGAGGACCGCCCCGAAGATGCCCCGAGCGCAGCCCCGGCCGCTCCCGCCATCGAGCGCCGCTCGGCCCTACGGCCTCTGACCGGCAAGAAGCGGCCAGCGACGGTTGCCATGGCTGCCACGCCCCGTCGTGCCGCCTCAGCGGCCGCTGCCGAGGGGTGGAAGGATTTCTGACCAACCACTCGGTCCCGGCACGGAGATTCGACATAATCAAATAGCATCTGAGTTCTGGGGATGACGCCGCGCCCATCCTACAGACTCTCCGCGGCTCCACTCCCGAAAATGCCCGATCGCCGTGTCGGTCCCGGCGGCATAAAGTGCGTGCCACCCAAATCACGGTGAGCATTGCTAACATGAGAGCCTTCAGTTCCGGCACCGCGCTCGCACGCCGATTGTTGTCTCTTAACAGCGTTGTTACGGAAACGCTGCCGGCGATGCGCGCGGCCGTTGCGAACAAGGCGGAGCTGCGCATCGCGATGGACGCTCGTGCGCCTTTGGTGGAAATCAATCCCACTGCCATGCAGCGCGTGCTGATGAAATTGGTGCTCAATGCATCCCAAGCCATTCGGCAGCCCGACGGTGTCATTGAGATCGGTGTGGCTGGCGTGATTGGCTCGGATGACCATAGCCGCCCTTTCGTTCGGCTGACTGTGGCCGACAACGGCATCGGCATGGACGGCGCGACCGTCGGCAATTTGCGGCTGCAGATCGCCAAGCCGGCCGAATTGCACGGCACCGGCATTGGGTTAAGGATTGTCCATCGGGCCGTTTGTGCTCATGGTGGACGACTGCAGATCGACAGTCATCCGGGCAGTGGCACAACGGTTCGGATCGACTTGCCGGCGGCCTCACCGCCATCGAGCAGCCTCACGGGCGTGGTGGGAAGGATGCCAGAACTTGGTTGACGGCCTCGATATCGGCGGGCTTTACGAGGTGCGCGTCAAATCCCGCCTCGCGGGTCCGCTCACGATCATGCTCCTGACCGTAGCCAGTCAGCGCGATCAGATGCACTCGTTTGTCGGCGTGGTCGGCGCGTAAGCGGCGCGCAACCTCATAGCCATCCATTTGCGGCAAGCCGATATCCAGAAAGATCGCTTCTGGTCTCATGCGCTGCACGGCCTCGAATGTTCCCGGCGCGCTGTATGCAACCTCCACCTCGTGCCCATCGAGCCGCAGAAGCATGGCCAGCGAGTCTGCGACATCACAATTGTCATCGACCACGAGAATTCGGCGCTTGGGTGGCGTTGGAGCGACACAGTCGGCGGCGCCTCGCTCCGGCGCTGCCATGCGCGGCAGCCGGATGGAGAACGTGGAGCCCCGTCCGATGCCCTCGCTTTCGGCGCTCACCGTGCCCTGATGCATCTCGACGAGTCGCTTGACGATGGACAGTCCGATCCCGAGTCCGCCCTGAGAGCGATCGAGTGAGCGCGCGCCTTGGACGAACAGGTCGAAGACATGCGGTAGGTGTTCCGGGGAGATCCCTGCCCCGTCGTCGCGCACTTCGATTGTGACGCTAAGGGGCGCCTCGGGCACCACGAGCACGATCTCGCCGCGCGCTGCACTGTACTTGGCCGAGTTATTGAGGAGATTACACAAGCACTGGATGAGGCGCGCACGATCGCCATGCACATGCAGCGGCTGCCCAGTTCTCTCCACTCGCAGCTTCTGAGATTTTTCGTTCATGAGCGGCTGGACCATCTCGATGGCCGGCCCGATGATCTCCCCAACCTCCAGGGGTTCTGAGTGCAGAACGATTCGACCGCGCGCGATTCGCGAGACGTCGAGAAGGTCGTCGAGCAAGCGGGTCAGGTGTTGACTCTGCCTGGTGATCATCGCAGTCAGCGTGGCCAACCTGGGGTTGGCGCCCACCTCTCGGGTGAGAAGCACCGCTGCGTTGCGAATTGGCGCCAGCGGATTTCGCAACTCATGCGCGAGCATCGCGAGGAACTCATCCTTCTGCCGATCGGCCCGGCGCAGCGCCTCCTGCGCCGCTTTGCGCTCGGTGATGTCCCGATTGGTCTCGAGCACGAACTTGCGATTCTCGATGCGCGTGAGTTGCCAGCGACTCTCGACGATGATCTCGGCACCCGCGCGCGTAAGATGACGAAGCTCCACGCTCCGGGTCCCGTGTTGCTCTATTGCTTGCTCGATCTCTGCGAGGGGTTGGGGAAAGCGCGTCTGCAGCAACTCGTGACTGATACGTCCCAGGCTCTCGGAACGCGAGTATCCGTAAAGCTCCTCGCAGCCCCGGTTCCACGCCATGATTCCTAAATGCCAGTCCCACGCCATGATCGGCTCGAAGGAGAGTTCAATGAGCCGGCTCTGGATGTCGATCGGAAGCGTGTAAGGCGCGTCGTTCAGCTCTATCGACGAAGCCGATGCAGCATCGGTGCTCGCCGGACCGCCCGTATCGACGTCACGAGAGTCGTCGTTCGGCGATCGAGCTACTCGCGACACGCACTCACCGCTACTAGGCGGAACCTTCGTCATAGGTTTTTTTCTTTTGGCCCGGGACGGGTAGATAATCCTAACAAGGGAAGGACACTGTAACGCATTTGTGCATAGCGCCTCAGAACTTGGTCGCTCTCAAATCAACCACAAATATGCCGCCGAGCACTCTCACTTAGGCACGTCCGCCTGCCGATATCCACTTGTGCCGCAAAATGCTTATACGAAAAGCTTTGTAACTTCTTCAAAGACAGTGCGGGATCGCATGCAGCAAACCCTGTTCATTGCTCTGCGCCCTGCCGCATAAGCATTGTCTCAAAACAAACGAGGTTTGAATCGATTTCAATGACGAACTGGACGGCTGGAGTCTGCGAAGCAAACGGCGTTAACATCCACTATCTGAGAACCGGAGGGTCTAAACCCCCGTTGGTTCTCCTTCACGGATTGACAGGCAGTGGAGCGTGCTGGATTCCTTTGGCACGCGCTTTCGAAGGTGAATTCGATGTGGTGATGCCGGACGCCAGGGGCCACGGAAATTCGAGCGCGCCACTCCATGGGTATCGGTACGAGGATCACGCGGGCGACGTCGCTGGACTCGTCCGAGGCCTCGGACTTGCCGCTCCAGTGCTGCTTGGACATTCGATGGGAGGCATGACTGCGGCCGTGGTGGCGAGTCAATTCGCCGTGGCCATTCGCGGCGTCATTCTGGCGGACCCCACTTTTTTAAACGCCAAGCGCCAGCGCGAAGTGCACGAGAGTGATGTCGTCGAGCAACACCGCCGGCTTCTCAGTTTGGACAAGGGAGATGTGCTGACTCAGGCACGGGTCCGACACGCTCATCGTAGGCCCGAGATTGTCGAACTCGCAGCCGAGGCGCGGCTGAAAACCCGAATAAGTGCATTTGATGTTCTTATGCCGCCCAACCCAGAGTATTACCAGTTGGTGAGCGCTATTTGCGCCCCAATCCTGCTCGTCATCGGGGATGACGGCGCCGTTGTTTCCCTTAAAACGGCACAGGAACTGCAGGATCTTAACCCGCGCCTTCGGATCGAACAGATACAAAACGCTGGCCACGGGGTTCCCTATGATCAACCTGAGCGCTTTGTGGCGGTGGTCAGGTCCTTCCTGCGGTCGTTGATCAAATGACGCTAGAGAGAGGCTGTGCCTCGTGACACATTAGTCGTGCCTCTTAAGCGAGCCGTAGCGGCCATGCAACACCTCCTCACCCGGCGCAACTTCGCCTTACTGTTGACGATTGCGGACTTGTGGCGCACGAGCATCTACGCTCACGGCATATGGTTTGTGCTGATTGTTGATGGCATCGCACTCGTCTTTATGTGTTTTGCGGACGAGATCGACGATCTGACGTTTGGCCAGTGGTTTGAAGGCATAGGAATACCAAGTAAAATAGACGCGCATACTCCCCCCTTCCTGATTACTTTCTTTGGTTGGCGATGTTGGTACTGAATACGGCGATGCTTTTCTTTACCAACTGGCTTGCATAGCGGAAAATCCGCATGGGCACCGAAGTCTGGCAAATCGCCGGCGGGATTCGTGAAGCTGGTCACGCAACAATCAGAGCGAGTGAAGCTTATGATTTAAGTGGCGTGGGATCGGCGGGCTCTTGGTCATCCGACTCGAGACGCGCACGTCGAACCGAGATGTTCGACGGTGCGTCAATTTGCAGTCGCACCCGATGGTTCTTTAGGTGAACGACGGTGACCCTAATATCCTCATTGATAAGAACAGATTCATTAACGCGTCGAGTAAGCGTGATCATGGACGATTGGCCTTTGAAAGCAGTTGCAAAGTCTACTGCACAGCGAATCTCGTCGCTTTACCGTCGTGTGACAAAGCGACGAAAACGTGTGAACCGGTCGAGGGTTCTGACAAGCCGTGTGCCACGAGTTCATTGTTTTTTTTTCGACCGCTTTTTTTTGGTTGCTCGACTTGATCGCGGTGTCGATATCGAGCGGTTGTAGAAGTCTCGGCTCAGATCGGATTGGTTCGGGCCGCTGCGCACCCTCATATTCGGGCAGCTCGAAGACGAAGCGCGTTGCCGATCACCGACACCGAGCTCAAGCTCATGGCAGCCGCCGCGATGATGGGACTCAAGAGAAGTCCGAACGCGGGATACAGCACACCGGCCGCCACTGGTATTCCCACGACGTTGTAAACGAAGGCGAGTACGAGATTCTCGCGGATGTTGCGCATGGTGGCGCGGCTCAAAGCTCGGCCGCGCGCGATTCCCGCGAGATCTCCCTTGACGAGCGTTAGGCCGGCGCTTTGCATCGCGACATCGGTACCCGTGCCCATCGCGATACCGACATCGGCTTCGGCCAGCGCGGGAGCATCATTGACGCCATCCCCCGCCATCGCAACCACGCGTCCCTCGCGTTTGAGCCGCCGTACGATGGCGTTCTTTTGATCGGGCAGCACGTCGGCTTGCACTTCGGTGATGCCGAGCTTGGCAGCGACCGCTTGTGCCGTAGTGCGATTGTCGCCCGTCAGCATGACGATCCGCATGCCCTCGCTTCGTAGCGCATCGAGCGCCGCCATCGTCGTCGCCTTGACTGGATCGGCCACCGCAATGATGCCGGCCGGCTTGCCATCGACGACCACGAAGAGGGCCGTGGCGCCTTCCTGTCGCAGTGCGTCGGCGCGCACTTCGAGATCGGCGCTGGCCACGCCCTGATCCTTGAGCAGCGTCGCATTACCGACCGCCACCCATCGACCTTTGATGGTGCCGGTCACGCCCTTGCCCGTAACGGAGGCGAAATCCGTAACGTCCTGAAGCGCTACCTTGCGGTCCACCGCCGATGCCAGGATGGCGGCGGCGAGCGGATGTTCGCTCGATCTTTCCAGACTCGCGCCGAGCGATAGGACGGTGGATTCGTCGAAGCCGGCGGCGGGCACGACCGCCGTCACTCGGGGTCTCCCCTCCGTCAATGTACCGGTTTTATCGATCACCAAGGTATCGACCTTCTCGAATCGCTCGAGCGACTCGGCGTTCTTGATGAGAACACCGGCGCTTGCGCCTTTGCCGACGCCGACCATGATGGACATCGGGGTCGCGAGGCCGAGCGCGCACGGGCACGCGATGATGAGCACCGACACGGCGGCCACGACCGCGAGTCCCAGCGCCGGCGCAGGTGCCCAGATCATCCAGGCCACGAACGTGATCGCCGCCGAGGCCATGACGGCGGGTACGAACCAAGCGGCCACCGAGTCGGCGAGCCGTTGAATGGGCGCGCGGCTGCGCTGCGCGTCGGCGACCATGTGCACGATGCGAGATAACATCGTATCGGCGCCGATCTTGTCCGCCGTAATCACCAGTGCTCCCGTTCCATTGACCGTGCCGCCGATCACTTTGGCGCCCGCCGCCTTTTCAACCGGCATCGACTCGCCGGTAACCATCGATTCATCGACAGCGCTGGTTCCCCCTGTCACGGAGCCGTCAACGGGCACCGCCTCACCGGGGCGCACCCGCACTCGATCCCCCAGCTGGATCTGGTCAAGGGGTACTTCCTCGTCCGTGCCATCGGCCCGAAGACGCCGCGCTGTCTTGGGCGCCAATTTCAGGAGCGCCCGAATGGCACCGCCGGTCTTCTCCCTCGCACGCAGCTCCAGCACCTGGCCCAGCAACACCAGAACCGCAATCACCGCTGCGGCTTCGTAATAGACCGGGATTAGGCCGCCATGCTGTCGAAGCCCCACCGGGAAAATGCCCGGAGCAAACGTTGCTGCCAAACTGTAAACGTAGGACGCGCCTATGCCTAAGGCAATCAAGGTGAACATGTTGGGCGAGCGGTTCAGGATCGACGTCCACGCCCGCTCAAAGAAAGGCCACGCGCACCACAGCACGATGGGCGTCGCGAGGGCGAGCTGAATCCACATTGACGCGGCCATGGACACATATCGATCCATCTTCACCAGCCCCAAATGACCGCCCATCTCCAACACTACAATGGGTGTGGCGAGGACGGCGCCGATCACGAAACGTCGGGTCATACCCTTGAGTTCAGGACTCGTACCTTCCGCATCAGGGACGCCCTCAGGTTCGAGCGTCATTCCACAGATCGGACAATTGCCGGGCTCATTCCGCCGAATTTGCGAATGCATCGGACAGGTGTAGATCGTTCCTCGAGCGCTGGGCATCAGCAGGCCTTTCGAGTGGCAGGCTTCATGGGTGTGCCCTTGCGGTTGCGGTATTTGGTTCATGAGGTAGTCTAAGCTCCGTACCTAGGTACGGAGTCAAGTCATGCCCAAATCAGCCGCCGAAGACACCCCAACCGCTCTACAGTCGCGTCCCATCGCTGCCTCCATGACCATCGGGCGGCTCGCGCGGGCGGCCGAAGTGGGGGTCGAAACTGTACGCTATTACCAGCGCCGGCATCTGTTGGCGGTCCCACATAGCGCCGGCGGCGTGCGACGATATCCGACCACCGTGATCGACCGGATTCGCTTCATCAAGCGCTCACAGAATCTCGGCTTTACCCTCGATGAGATACGCGAACTTCTGCGTCTCGAGATAGGTGGTAGCCGCAATGCCATCCGCAAGATAGCTGGTGCCCGACTGGCCAACATCCGCGAGAAAATCGTCGCGCTCGAGCAGATGGAACGAGTACTAACGGACCTGCTCATTGAATGTGACCACACTGCGACCGCGGCCCCGTGCCCCATTATCGCTGCCCTGAATAAGGACCAACGCGCTGTCGCAGGCGGGTGACGTGCCGATGACGCAAGTACGACCGACACGACCAGTCGCTGGAGCTGAGCCGGGTACACAGGCGCGCGCGTCGCGTTGGTCGCGCGTTCGCGAATAGCGGCTATCAGCCACGCCATCACGCTCGCGGAATCAGCCAGAGTTGCCGCGAGCGCGCCTGCACTTTGCCTGCAGCGTCGAAGATCGCCGTTCCGGCGTGGAGCTTACGGCCCTCCTGCGCAATGGGCCAGCCGATCACCGTGTATTGCTGGCCGACCTGTAACCGCTGATCAATCATGGCGGTCATCCGCGCGGTGAAAATGGCCGTCCCGGCTCCGAGCCGATGGATCCAGGCGAGGCCGCCCGAACAATCCAGGGCAGCCCAGGTCGCCTCGACGGTCAGTTGGCCACCGGCGTCTCCTTCCCGGGAGGACGGGGTCCAGGTCGTGGCAACGATCCCTTCGTTCCCCACTGGCCCCGGCATGATGCGCAATCCGTCGCTGCGCGCGAAACCACACCCGAAACAGTGGGCGTACGGAAAGCTCTCTCCGCGTTGTGCACTCACCTGTTGGGCAAGCACGCCGGCTGCTTCGGCCTCGGCCGGGTCCGGCGCGATCGGTACATCCAGCTCCAACGGAGTCGCGGTGGCTTCCGCTATCAGGGTGCCGTCGTTATCCAGCGTCGCGGTGCCGTCGTCCTGCCAGCGTATACATAGAGGCACGGCGAGCGGAACGGGTGCGCGTAGTGTGACCGACACAGACGTGGCGCCGAATCGGCGCGCCAAGCTCCCCGCCACCCAGCCGCCGTTGCCACTGGCATCCGGACCGTTGTATCGCCGATCGATGATGACTGTCTCAATGCGGTTGGATCGTTTGTCGCCGGTCATGCGCTGCGTGCGGCCTATGAGTCGTCAAAGTGTACAAGGTTCGGCAAGACGCAAGGATACGCCGGACGCGGCGAGCGGCGTCATGGCGCTACTGTCTTAGCGTTTGGCTCAGTCGCATGCGCTGTACATCACGCTGTGGCGGAGCGCCAAACAGACGGCTGTACTCCCGGCTGAACTGGGAGGCGCTCTCATAGCCCACAAGTCCGCCGGCGTTGCCCGCGTCGAGGCGCTGGTTGAGCATCAATTGCCGCGCCTCCTGCAGACGCAGTGAAATTTTGCTTCAACCAGGCAACGGCCGGATTTTGGAGACGGTGCCCGTCGAGGCGGCAAGTTACTGTCAGTAGAGGAGCACCGCCTCGCGCTCGCTGCGCCAACGAATCTCGTCGCGAGCCGTCAGCGCCTCCAAATCGGCCGGCGTCGCCGCCGGATCGTCCACCCAGCGGCGCAGCAGATCGCTCCCGTTGATCACGTCGATCGCGGGCCGGTTCTTCTCGTACTCGTAGGCAAAGTCGCGCCAGATCTCGTAATCCGGCCGCAGCCGCCGCAGAGCTTTGAACGCGAGCGCGAACAATCGCCAAGGCCTGAATCCCTCATGGTCATAGTACGCGGCGTCTTCCACATGCACCTGGACACCCGCGCAGAGCTTCCCCACGTGCTTATGAAACGTGGGCTCGAACCAGCAGGGCCGAAGCCGACAGCCGCTCATCCATGGCGTTGCAAGTGAACGCATCTCCGCCAGCAACGCCCGCACGTCCAGATCCGGCGCACCGAGCAGTTCCAGCGGCCTAGTGGTCCCACGACCTTCTGACAACGTCGTGGCCTCGAGCATCACCGAGCCCGGATAGCAACGCGCCATCCAGAGATTGGGGGCGTTGGGACTTGGGTTGACCCACGTGCGCCCCCCGAGCGGCCATCCATATCCCGGCGCCGCGTTCGGCTCCCAACCCTCCATCGGCACGACGCGGTAGTCGACGTCAAGATGGAGAGTCTCCACGAACCACCGTGCAAGTTCTCCGAGTGTCAGGCCGTGACGCATCGGCATCGCCCCAGCGCCGACAAAGCTTTCACCCCCGGTCCTCAGCATCAGCCCTTCCACGGGCCGGCCCACAGGGTTCGGGCGATCCAGAACCCACACGGCCTTGCCCTTCGCCGCAGCCGCCTCGAGCACATAACGCAGCGTAGTAACGAACGTGTAGATTCGGCACCCGACGTCTTGCAGATCGACGAGCAGAACATCAAAGGTATCCATCATTTCCGGGGTCGGCCGCCGGACTTCACCGTAAAGGCTGAAGACCGGGATGCCGTGTACGGGGTCGATATAGTCCCGCGACTCGACCATGTTGTCCTGCTTGTCCCCGCGCAGGCCGTGCTGAGGGCCAAATGCCGCACTCAGGCGTACGTCACCAAGCGTCGCCAGCGCATCGAGGGAATGGACAAGGTTGCGTGTCACCGAAGCAGGGTGCGCCAACAGAGCCACGCGCCGCCCAGCCAACGGCTTACGCAGCCCCGCCTCTTCGAGCAATCGGTCGATTCCAAACCTCATGAGCAGGAAACTTTCAGCGCGAATCCGTCCGGGTGATGGAAATCGGGTTTGCCGAGCGGGTGCCGCAGCCCCCAGTACGAAAGTCTACCATTCTCGTCTTCAATGACCGCGGCCAGAGCGATCCGCAGCTGACGGGCGTCACGCAAGTCAGCCATATGCCCTAAGCACACAGCCGACTGAAGCTCAAGCCCATCCTCGCCTCGACGCACGGAGATTTCAGGAGCTCGCCCGACCTCGGCCGGCGCCATTCCCTCCCGGTAGGCACTGAACCGGTAGATGGCCCAATCGTGCGAGGGCGAGAAATTGAATTCGTGGTAACCCGGCCCATCCGCAGGCGCGACAAAAGCCTCGAAGCATGTGTGCTTCCAAAGGGTGTCCGCCCGTCCACCCCCACCGGATGGGGGAACGCGCACGCGGGACATGTCCGCTTCCAGGGAATACTGGAACACAAGAATGCCGGCCTCCTCCGTTCGCAGCCGCACCCCGAGGCTGCGAACGCCGTCGTTGGGGGTCGAAGCGTGGGCAATCAGCACGGCCGGTTGCGTATCAATGGACGACATGCAGCTATTGTATTCGTGCCCCACGCGCCCGGTCGCCGCTTTTTACAAGCGTTACCGATGGGAAATCCCAAGTCGGAGGTTCATCACATATTTTGTCTGGGGCCCTTATGAAGACTATCATTGAGGAAGGAGCTTAAGTGAGCAGAATGTCTAATCCGCCGCACCCCGGCGAGATTCTTGCCGATACCGTGCTTCGCGAAGACGGCGGAATCAGCGTGACTGCGTTTGCCCAAGAGCTCGGGATGACGCGCACGGCGATCTCTCGGATCATCCATGGTAAGGCCGCCATCAGCACGGATGTGTCCATCAGGCTTGAGGAGGCGTTGGGCACGTCTGCCGAAACCTGGCTTGCAATGCAGGCTGCTTATGATCTCTGGCAGGCAAAGAAAAATAAGCGTAGGAAAAAGATCGCTCGGATTACGATGGAAGTAAATCGCAGCGCCGCGTAAGTTAGAATCTTGATTTGCCGCCTGCGCGCAACTACGCGCCCACGTGCAGATCATCGTAGAAGCGATCAACGAGGCAACCCCTGGAAGCAATATTGAGGTCGACATTCTCGCAGTCTAGTTTTCCGGCGGCCTCGAAGAATGGGGCACACTGACCGAGGGGGATTAGACGTCCCGACTACCTGGTTCGTAGTCGCAACGATGATTTGATGGGTTCTTATTTTTCAACCACTTAGCAGGCCCGCCCTCACTCGAAATAGGCACCGTAGCGCATGAAACGGCATCAAACGCTACGTTTTCGTTACGGTGCCAAACGTCGCCAGCCGCGCGGTGTGTGTAGTACACACGATGCACCGGCAGCTTTTATGCGGTATCCATTGCAATTGAGACGGACGATTCCAAACACGCGTACGGTGTCGTCGTGCCTCATCTGCCGGGGGTTTACGTTAACATCGGGACAGACCCGACTGGAGAACGATTATGGTAACGCTTGCCAATATCACCCGCCGAGACCCCGACATCCTCAGCGGTAGCCTTGTGTTTGTCGGTACCCGTGTTCCAGTCCGCTCGCTTTTCGATTACCTGGAAGGCGGTGAGAGCATTGATGAATTTCTGCACCAGTTTCCATCGGTAAAGCGCGAATTTGCCATAGCAGTGCTCGACGCGGCCTACGAAACTGTTGCGGCAGATGCGAATATTGCTTGACGAGAATTTTCCGGCAGACTTCACGAGGTTGCTGGTAGGACATGACGCGTCAAACGTGCACAGCCACGGATGGGCGGGCATCAAGAACGGCGAATTGCTCCGCCGCGCGCATGGCTTATGCGACGTATTTGTAACGCTAGATCGCAATCTTGAGTTCCAGCAAAACTTAAAAATACTGTCGTTTGGGATCTTGGTGGAGCGTGCACGCTCCAATCGCATTGCCGACCTCGCGCCGCACATTCCGGAAATACTTCAGGCGGCGAACCGAGTCGGTGCTGGCCGGATTGTGACGGTCGGGGCGTAGCTCGAGCAATCTTTGCCCCATGCCGAATGGGCGAAATCGGCCAAAACCGGAAGTTCGAGCCGCTGGCTCGGTTGCCTGTTTGCGGTCACTCACAATTTTAGTTGTTGGCCACGACTTCTGATGACCAGCTAAGGCATAGTTCAGCACTGTTATGTCGCTACGCACCCTGGTTCCGCGTTCGATAGCAGTTGCATGGGCCGCAACGATAGCCGTTGCGTTCGTCGTGAGCTTGCTGTTTTCCCTAGTTGCCGGATTTCGCAGCAACTCCCCGGTGCAGTGGCAAGACGTGGCGATGGCTCCGATTTTCGCGATCACGGCCGCCGCCGTGTCTGCCTACGTGTCCCTCGGGATTGCATTGGTCTTCGGGATTCCAATCTTTTACGGCTTGAGGCGACTGGGATTGACCTCGGTACGTGCGTATCTTTTCGCTGGCGCTTTGCTCTCGATGCTTTCGCTGGCGCTGCTTTACACGGCATACCAATTTAAGATTTTTCTGTATGGCCAGCCTTCATTGGTAAGGATTGCCGTCACCATTGCGCTTGTCGCAGGCCCCGTCGCGGCATTGACCATGCGCAGATTCGATGGGTCCGTCGAAGCCCGCCATCGGCGGACCGTTGGTAGTTAGGACGTGAGACCCATAATCATCCTTGCTATAGCTGCCATCGTGGCAACGGGGTTATCAATCTTGTTCATATCGTGGTTTCGGGAGTGCGTACGCATCTTCTTTCAAGCATATATGTCAGTAGTCCACTCGTTCGCAGGTGCGGGGCGTGACGCGCCCAAGGTTGAGAAGCTCACGACTCGGGAAGTTTTCCTATCGATGTGGTTCATTGCGTTTGTTCCGACTCTATTTGCGTTTGGTTACGCCATGCATCGATGGTGGCGCTAAATGATGATGATGAATCAGATTTGGTTCGCCTGACCTGGTTGCCGTGAAGCAGACGGTCACCATGGGCGGGAGGGTCGATTTGGGTCACGCGGTATGCTCTGCACGGAGGGTCGCATAATGAGTGATGTAATCAACAGACTCCGTTACATGCGACCATCTTAAGGACGGTATGTCTAGCGTCGCTGGGACTCGGAGTAATGCTCCCCATCTCTCTCTGTTTTCCAGCAAACCACGTTCAAATGTTCGAAGATAACTTGACTGTGGGCCAACTATGGTCTCAAGGCTATGCCCCTTTCGCCTTCATATCCGGTGGCGCGCTATTGCTTCAGGGAATTGGATTGATTCAGGGTGTCTCTTGGTCGCGCTGGCATGTTGTTCTTCAGTATGTCTTCTTCATGCCGTTGGTGGTGGTGTACATGATTCATCATGACGGCGATCATGGATCACTCGTTATCCAAACGTTCGTTACAGGGGTCGTCTGGGCCGCTTTTTTTTATTGGTATCTATTTCAAAAACAAAAGAGCCAATTTCGACAGTGACACAGCACGCTAGGTTCACTTTTTGTCGAGTAACAAGTCGCGATCTGAGTGTGCTGATGGCTGACGGTCACAGAAGACTGCAATGGGTCGAGAACAGTCTTCCTATCCGAGCGATTCACCAGTCATACTGAACGCGTTGGTTCACAATATACGACTCATGGACTCCCGAGAAATACACCGTCGTGCCAAAGTTTTTCTAACAGATGCCGTTGCGCAGTTAAAGCGGTTGCCATCTGACGCAATCCGGGCGTGGCCAGAATTTCCGCCAAGTCCGAATATCAATCTGAACGTGCCGCAGGAATTGCTGGAGGCCAAATGCGAGTTTACCTTGATGAAGGACACGCATCCGTCGGGGGATATACAGATTGCAATTCAATATCGCCGCTATCGTTTTCTCGGTATTAGCCAAATGATGGCAGACGGATTCGTCATTACGGCGGCTGGATCTGTCGAGCCGCTAAGCCAACAGACTATTTGGGACCTGACCTAGAGTTTTCCAGTCGACGGATTTTTGTCGCTGCCCGGTAGCGGACCTTCGCCATCGGCGGGAAAGGGTCGCGACGAGTCGGTGGCGGTGTCCCCGGCTCACCGGGCAATAGCAGGGAATCGTGTCAAAACAACCGCTTCTCGAAAGCGACCTGTTTGCGTCAAGACGCTTTAGTCTGGCTTTCTCTGAGAAATCGGCGAGCTAAATTTAAAAACTCCGACCTTTCCGCCGATGACTTGAATCCACTATCGCGAGCAAACACCAGCCCGCTGCGCGTGTCGAACTCTATTCCGCCCTTGGCCTCGGTAATTTTGGTAATGGAGGGCCATTCGCGACGATGTGTCTCGCCGAGCTGGGTTGCGATAAGCGCTTCGCTCGTGATTTCAAGCTCAAATACGAACGGTCCATCGCTGCCCGCACGTTCACGAAACAAACGCGGGTAGCTTGCACCCAGGGACTGACTTCGGATGAACCATGTTGCGAAGTAACTTATGACAGCGAAAAGCGCAGTACCTGCCACGCGGTTCGTCGCCGACCCTTCGATAATCAAGTAGAGGACCGAACCCAGCAATATGGATTCTATTGCTCTACGACGCCAACGCCACGTCAGCCATAGTCTCCTTCGTTTGACCCCGCGCCGCATGACGTCGGCCATGTCATCAACGGTAAATTCGTACTGGATTTTCACGACATTCGACACGCGACTACGCAGATTCGTGCAGCGATCTTAGTTCATGTGGGCGACGCACAAAAGAGTGCTCTTTCTCAGTATTGGTCCGGCGCACCGATCTATTCGATTCTGTTGCAATCCTCCTAAGCTGCCGGTCACAGGAGGCAGCAACGGGTCGACTCGAGGCACACGACGGTAACCAGATCCCCTTGGTCAATGCTTAGTTACCATTGGTCGCCGCGGGCCGCGTACCCCGCCGCCCAACTAGCCAGGTTCGCTTTGAGAAGCGCCTTGGTGTTATCGCGTAACGCCAAGCAGATCTTCAGCATCGCCCGGAACTCGACCCGTACCGAACCGGGCACCTCTCCGCCGCCGCTCACGGTCCTAGCGATCTGATTGATGTTCCGACCAATCGATCCCAGCTCGGCGATGCTGCGCTTGAGCGCCAGGAGTTCGTCCTTCGGTAGCGGCGTGAGCTGGCGCAAATGCGAACGCAGCAGAACGGATGCATAGGTGGCCGGTCGCATGCCGCGCGCCTCCGCCCGAGCGTCGAGGAGCAGCCTATCCTCGGCGGATAAGCGCACCAGCATCGGCTTGCCGGCACCATTATTCCCAGAACCCGCGCTTGTCGGCCCTGAGATACTCTCCGACTGCAAAAGATCGCTGTCTGCATCTGATGCGTCGTTGCGAGCCCGAATCTCGCGCATCACGATTCGCTTGAGCCAAGCCGCTTCCGACAGGAATTCTAGATCTGCAGCCACCTTCGCCTGGAGTTTCATCTCCGGCGAGACACTCGTTTTCAGAATTTCTGTGCAACGCATTGGGGCCCATTTGGCCCTAAAAGTAAGCCGGAGGCTATCCTGCGCAATGCGGTTTATTCAGCGAAACTCTAACCACGCCGCGATCAAAAATCGAGCACGTCTGTCCACGGCCGCGCTAAAAACGAGTGCGAGCGCTGTAAGAGTTTCGCTGAAATCTCCTCGAAACTCGCCCTTACGAAAACCTCTTCTTGCGTCATAGTCGATGCTGGAAAAGCGCCGATGAAATCGCTCGGAACCACACATCACGATTTGCTTTGAAGCACTTAAATGTCATGCCAGCTCGCACGAACATTTCGCAGTCACGACAAGACCCCTCTGCGCCTTCGGGACAACTGCCGCTCGATTTCTCGATGCCGGCGCCGCAGCGTCCACGAACAGCCAATGCCGTCCGAGAAGCTCCGCCGACTGCCACGACCGCCCGGTATCTCACCCGCCGTGAAGCCGCCGCCTATGTCCGCTGCAGTCTCCGATTCCTCGATGGCATGGGCCTCCCCTTCATCCGCAAGGGCCGCTGCAAGGTCTACGATCGGATTGATCTCGATGCGCGAATGCAGCAGGATAAGTGCGGAGGGCGGGCCTGGAAGGAGACTTTATGGCCCGTGAACGTGGACTCTACCGCCGCAAGGATTCGCGGTTCTGGTGGATTGGCCTCGTTCTCCCGGATGGACGCCGCGTATGCCAAAGCACTGGGTGTATCAATCGCACCGATGCCGAAAGCTACTTAGTCCGCCTGAAGAACGAAGCAATTGAAGCGAAGCAGCAGGGTCTTCTCGGGATATTCGTATGGCAGCAAGCGGTCGTGCGATATCTCGAGGAGTTCGTCGATAAGAGGAGCCTTTCGGATGACAGGGATCATCTGAAGAAGCTCGATCCTTATCTGCGGTCCCTGAAGCTGGATGCGATCGACATGGCGGTGCTGCAGCCGTTCATTCGCGATCGCAAATCGAAAGATGGTGTCTCGAACGCGACGGTCAATCGCGCACTCGAGGCAAAATCCGTCGTGCGGGCGGAAAGCAGGGATGCCTCGATATCTTCGATGAGCTTGTTTGCCGCCCATTGGGGAGGTCGACTTGCAGTCGGTGCTGGGACCTGTCAGGGCTTCACGAACCGATAGGCGAAGCGATCGGTCTCGCCCTTGATCGACGGATCGAACACCTTGATCGAGTGCGGATCGTCCTTCTTCGCGAGCATGGTGCTTTCCGCGTCCAGTAGGAACCCGGCCGCCTCCACCTCTTTGCGGGCGAATGCAGGCTCAATCCGATGCAGCGACTGGGCGTCGCTAGTGCCCGTCCCAACGGCGGCGGCGTGGTCTACGATGACGTAGGACCCACCGGGCTTTAGCCGCTCGTAGACAGCTCGATTGAAGTTGGCCGCCGTCGCGCCCCTGGCCTGGATCAGCGCGGTGTGGAGATCGTGATAGAACAGGTGCAGCCAGAGGACATCCGCTGGTTGCGTGGCCTCCGGCATCGCCACGAGGTCCGCCGAGATGGCTTCGACGTTCTCTCGGCCCGGCTCCTTCGCAAGTTTCCGCATGCGGCCGACCGGATCGTTCTTGAAGTGCGCAACTTCGGCCGGCACGAAGCTGTAGACCCGTCCTTCGGGTCCCACGATGTCGGAGAAGAGGCGGGTCCAGTCGCCGTCGCCTGGGTAAACGTCGATGACGGTGGAGCCCGCCTCGATTCGCGCGAACCGGACCAACTCAGATACCTTGGATTGCTCGTACATCGGGCTCATAATGTTTCTCCAATCTTGTGTTAAAGCCGGGTCAGACCTGCGCCATGCCTCCATCGACGGCGAGATCTACGCCGGTGATGAAAGAACTTTCATCGGAGGCGAGGAACGTGACGGCAGCCGCGATTTCCTCTGGCTTGCCCCTGCGACCCATCGGGATTTGTGAAGCAAATTGGGCGGCTGCTTGCTCGGCTTGCTCAGCGGTAAGGCCCGTCGTTGTCTCTAGGGCTGGGGTCTCGGTGGGCCCGGGACTCATCGAATTCACGCGGATTTTGCGGTCTTTCAGCTCCAGAGTCCAAGCGCGCGCGAAGTTGCGCACGGCCGCCTTACTCGCGGCGTAGGTGCTAAACCCTGGCAGCCCCAACACGTTCGAGACCGAAGAATTCAGGATAATCGACCCGCCGTCCTTGAAGAGCGGTAGCGCCTTTTGCACCGTAAAGAACAGTCCCTTCACGTTCACGTCGAAGGTCTGGTCAAAATGGGCCTCGGTTGCCACTGCGAGCGGAGCGATTGTTCCCGCGCCCGCGTTCGCGAAGAGAATGTCGATGTGACCATGTTTCTCTTTCACGACGGCATAGAGCCGGTCCAGATCTTCCAAGCGCGACACGTCGCTCACGACCGTCGTAATGTTTGTCTTGATCGAGGCTGCGGCCTCCTTTAGCTCTTCCTCTCGTCGCCCTGTGATCACGACGTGGGCGCCTTCGTCCACGAAGCGCTTGGCTGTGGCCAAGCCAATTCCGCTGCTTCCGCCGGTGATGACTGCGACCTTACCTTCTAGTGTTTTCATGATCTTTTTCCTTCGTCGCGTGGGCCTGGCACGGGACCGCGCCGGGTCACAGTTGCGCCAGGCCGCCGTCAACGGCGACCTCACTGGCGGTCATGAAGCTGCTATCCGACGACGCGAGAAAGGCGGCCGCCGCCCCGACCTCCGCCGGATCGCCCATGTGCTGGAGCGCAGTCATTGAGCCGTAGGCCTTAAGGCCCTCCTCGCCGAGCGCTTCCTTCGCGAGTTCGGTCGCCACGGCCCCGGGCGTCAGCACGTTTACCCGGATGCCGGTGCCCTTCAGGTCCTCCGCCCAGGTGCGCGCGAGGTTGCGCACGGCCGCCTTGCTTGCGCTGTAGGCGGTGAACGCCGGGGCGCCCGTGGTGCCGGCGCTCGATCCTGTCAGGATGATCGAACCGCCCTTGCCCATCAGTGGCAGCGCCTTCTGGACCGTGAAGATCGTACCCTTCACATTGACATCGAAGGTTTCGTCGATGTGCTTGGCGGTGATCTCGCCGAGCTTAAGCTGGCTTCCCACCCCGGCATTGGCGAAGACGATGTCGAGGGTCCCGCGCTCCTTCTTCACCGCCGCGTAGAGTCGGTCGAGGTCGGCCTCATCCGAGACCGAGCCCTTCACCGCGCGGGCATTGGGCCCGAGGTCGGCCACGGCGGCGTCGAGTTCTTTCTGCCGGCGGCCGAAGATGAAGACGAAGGCGCCCTCCTCGATGAAGCGCTTTGCTGCGGCGCGGCCGATGCCGGTAGCGCCACCGGTGATCACGGCGGTCTTTCCATTCAGTCTGTTCATGTCATTCGTCCTTCGTTGGAGTAATTCCTACTAACACCGTAGCTGGGGTCTTTACTCATGAAGACAATTGACCGAATATCGATCTGTATCATCTATTCTTTAGATACTTGTGCTCGATAACGTCACTATCAATCAACTTCGCGCCTTCGTTGCCGTGTGTGACCAAGGAAGCTTTTCCGGGGCGGCACGGAAGCTGAACCGTGCACAGTCGGCGATCAGTCATGCGATCAAGGCACTCGAGAGTGCCTTTGATGTGGAGCTGTTTGAGCGCAACACCCGCAAGGCGACGCTTACGGCCGCGGGCCGCAGCCTCCTGCCTGATGCTCGTGCGGTGATCTCACGCACCGAGGAAATGAAGACGCGCGCGGTTTCCATTGCTGAAGCCGGGGTGCCGCAAGTCTCGATTGCCGTGGATACCTATTTTCCGCGCGCGCACCTGATTGCATGCGTGCGCAGCCTGCAGGCGGACTTTCCAACGGTTGCAATCAATCTGCGCATTACGACCATGCAGGGCGGCGAGCGTTTAGTTCTCGAAGGCACGTGTGCATTGGCGCTGACGATCACGGACGTGCCGGAGCTGAGTCCGGGTACCATTGAAAGGCAGCATTTATGTGAAGTGCAAATGGTGACCGTCTGCGCGCCATCGCATCCGCTGGCCGCAATCGCGGGGCCGATCCCGCGGGAGGAATTTGGTCGGCACATCCAGCTAGTCGTAACCGACAATCAGCCCGATGCGGAAAAGACACAACAGGGGGTCGTCGGCGAACGCCAGTGGCGGGTGAATGACCTTGGCGCGAAGCACGATCTGCTGAGGGGAAGTTTGTGCTGGGGGCACATGCCGCGTCATATGGTTGCGGAAGACCTCGCGAATGGAACACTCGTCGAACTCCAACGGCGCGCATGGCACATGCGCCCCCTCACCTTCATGTTCTCGCAGCGGCGCGGATACTCGTTTTCCGACTGCGAGACTCGGCTGGTCGAGCTGCTGGGCAATCCAGCGCTTCCCAAAGGAGACCAGCCAGCTCCGCGTTTCACGCAAAGGCGAAAAAACCTAAAGGCCCGCCCTGCGTGAGCAGCAGTCAGTACGGCCGCTCCTCGACGGATGTCACGCGAGACGTGAAGATTGTGGGGAATTATGAATAGCCGCCTTTGAAGGATCTGCAAGCCGATCACGCGCTGGCGCGGACCGACTACAAGGAGGTGCCGCCGCGCGTGCACTACGCGCTGACCTCGCGGCCTGGCCGACGCGATCGTCCCGCTGTACACCTGCGCCTCAGAGGGTGGAGTGACGCGTAAGCTGTAACTCAGTCCACGAATTAAGGAGCGCCGACACTTCGACTCGTTCAGAGTTGGCTAGATTGGGCCACGAAAGTTCGACGTGCCGAACTTGGCTACCAGGATTTGTCTGCTAGTTTGCCGGGCGGTCTGAGTTGAGTGATGCAGGCGCCATCGCTTCGAATACTCCATCGCGTCGGACCCATCGGTGAAACAGAGCCGCTGCGAGATGTACCAGGATCAGAGCGAAAAAGACGAAGGCCAGATAGTGGTGGGCGTCCCAAAGGAGCGAATGAAGTTCGGGGTTCACGGGCGCGATCGCCGGCACATACACGCTGCCGAAGAGCACTACCGGGTAGTCGGCTGCTGACAGCATCGCCCAGCCGAGCAGCGGCATGCCAATCATCAATGCATAGAAGATGTAATGCGACAGTCTGGCTGCAAGCTTCATTGGCTCCGGTAGATCAGCCGGCAGCGCGGGCGCTCCATAGTAGAGGCGCAGTGGCAATCGGACGAGTGCCAGCAACAGGATCGTAATACCGAGGGGTTTGTGGATGGAGACCAACGTCAGGTATTTGGCGTGCACTGTGGATACCATGCCTACACCGATGAACAGCATGGCCAGAATGCAGACCGCCATCAGCCAGTGGAGCAGGCGCTGCGGCAGAGCGAAACATGTGCGGCTCGTGTTCATTGATTGGCCCCTGCCGTAGTGCGCGGGTACTGCGCTGATTCCGCGGTGCGACTGTCGTACGAAACGGCGTACGCCGCCGAGCGGGCAGCGGGAAACGGATCGTCCGATGTCGTGATTCCGGTGGGCAAAACAGTCGGATCGTAGTTGATGTCCCGGCAAGGACCATCCGCCTCCGGCTCGATTTGTCGCACCGTGAGGGTGCCGACATTGACGGTGCGGCGACCCTCCGGCCAGGCTTTTGTGGGGTCGGCGGTGGGGTCGCCGGGATTGGCAACCGTGATCACGAGGTCCCATCGTTGCGGGCCTGCGGCAACACGATGGGAAATATCCTCTTCGAGGAAATCAGGCGCGCGGTTGGCCAGTTCCTCGGGCGACAGACTAGTGGCTCGAGCCGCCGGGACAAACGACCAACGTACCGCGTGCTTGGCGCCGGAGGCGTCGTTAAGGACAAATGAGTTGAGGCTGTTGAAGCGGTCCTCCGACCAGCTCTCGGTTCGGGGGTGACCCTTGACCCAATCGATGAACGCCAGAATCTCTGGATGCGATCCAACGTAGTCTTTCATCGCATTCGGATCCTTACTGCCCGAGGCCACGAGGAAGCGATAGAACGCATGAGGAGTCGGCGCGGCGAAGATTGGTGCATCGATCATGGCACTGCGCCATTCCTGCCCATCCGGTGTGGCGATGCGTATACCAAAGCCGCGCACTGGGGCGCTGGCATACGAGGCATGCGGATCGGTACCCGCGATGTTGAAGCGCCCTATTACCGGGTATTGGCCGCGAACAAAGACCTGAGCCGTCGAAAGCTCGGTGCCCTGGCCGTTCGCCTCAAAGTCTCCCGTGAAGCAGATGCCTTTTGCGTGGTTCCGACGGTGTCCCAACGGGGGGCCGCTCGGCGATTGCAAAGCGGCAACGAGCTTGTCGGGCGTTAGCCTATGTGGGGAGAGCCAACCGGCGGTATACGCAAAAGCGAGCGCTGCTATGCCGACGATCACAGCGATGAGTGCCAATGCCTTGAGCGGAAAATTCGGCAGTGTTCCCGGCTGAACCATCTAGATCTCCTCGATCTCGCTATCCGTCGAACGGCACACGCGGACATTCTCGAATGGAATGACATCGTGCGAACAGGATTACCCAATGCCGAGAAACGTCGCTAGCGCCCGATCCACTTCGACGAGTCTGTCTGAGTGCAATCGGCCAATTGTTGACCCAATCTTATCGCGCGGTACCGTTTGTGTCTTATCGATCTTAACCTGGGATTTCTTCCGCAGCCCGTTACCGTCCGTCGGGTCAACAGGTATTCGCAACAGCTCAAGATTGAGCAACCATCTGGCTACGACTATGTCGCTGAAAGTTGGTGTTCGGGATGCTTATGCTGGTCGCCTTGAAGGCCAAGATGGCTGAATCCGTCAAGAATAGCGCTGGTTAAGAAGTTCTGAAAATTTGACATTTATCGCACACCCAGGCAAATCTATCGACGCATTAAATAAATGGCCAGGGAGAGAAAATGGATGACTTGGAACGTAGCACTAGGTTAGCCATTGATAAGTATTTGGACGGCTGGAGACGCAAGGATGTCTCTGCAATCGAGGCTATAGTTAGTTCTACTGCTTCGTTCGTGGGTCCCATGCTGTCGACGGAAGGTCGAACGAACTTTATGGCCGCGGTCAACGCCATACTGCCGTTGGTGATCGACATTAATTTTCGCCATTTATTCGTCGATCAGGGGCGTGCGGTGGCAGTCTACGACTTCAACTGCGTTGACCTGATTGGCGTTTGCCGGATGGCCGAGTTGCTGTCAGTGAAAGACGGATTGATCCAAAGCAGCGAGATATTCTTCGACGCGCGGCCGTTCGAAGAGGCTATGAGTTAGCCCGCGCATTCTCATTGCAGGTTTTCAATACTTGATGCCACTCGATGCTTCGGGAGGGCCGGCAAAGGCGACCGGACGGAAGGTCTGGTCGCCCCCAAGAATCTCTTCGTGAACGCCTGTAAGTCCCCATTCAACGATGGACTCAAGGACCGGCACGAGGCTACGCCCCCATTCGGTAAGGTCGTACTCGACTTTAAGTGGCATCGCATCGTATTTCACGCGACTGATGAGCCCCCGATGCTGCAGCTCTTTCAATTCACGGCTGAGCACCCGGGGGGTTACAGGTTTCCCGCGCGTGCCTCTCAGCAGAGATCTTCGAATCTCGCCATATCGATGGGGGCGCTGAATTAGAATCCAAAGGATTCTCAGCTTGTACTTGCCACCAACGATAAGACTGAATCCGACAGCTGGGCAGAGCTTTAACTCCGAAGGCTTTTTCCCACCCATACTTCTTCCCTCCATTCACGATCATGCGGACCGACTGGCGAAGATGACGGTATCCTTTTTGTCCGTACTTGCGAATTCGTATCGTCAATACTACCTTCTAAACCACCCTGCACAAGGGTGCTCCAGACCGTATATCTCGACTCGCCGAATGTTTTTGTTTCTTGGTGAAATTGCGACAACTACGATGCAATCAGCTTCGCCACAACTGTCCAAAGCAGGAACTACAACCATGTCGACGTCCATTGAATCGCGCTGTGCGTCGTATCTTGCGGCTTGGTCTCGCAAGGATATAGATAGTATTGCGGCCCTTGTTCACCCGAAAGTTCGCTTCAAGGCGCCTATGCAGGAGTTTGAGGGACGAGATGCGTATATCGCTGCTACCGCTCGTGTATTCCAGTTACTCAAGAGGCTTGACGTTCGGGCCCAATTTGCCTCTGGCGCTCGTGCCGTATTGATCTATGATTTCGTTTGTCTCCCGCCAATTGACGTGAGCCGAACAGCAGAAATGATTCATTTTGAGGACGGACTTATTCGCGAAACCGAACTGTTTTTTGACGCGCGGCCCTTTGAAGCGATGCAAAAGGCACTATCCAATAAGACTTCGCCTCAATGAGGCAACATTCGCAGAGCGCTGCCAAATGGCTGCTCATCGTTTTAAACCTCTCCTGAATCCTTGGCCGGGTGAGTCTCTTTGATATCAGCGTCCGTTCTCGGAGCCATTGCGGCGACGCCGAGGTTGTCGGCGGATCTTACGTCACCCAGCTGTTGGTCTGTCAGCGGCGATCGGGAAAATATTTTGCCCGTCTAGGCGCGGCCTATCAGTGCAGGGATCGCTCCATCTACTTACCAGTTGGTGCGTTGAACTGCTCGCGGTCATGTGTACCATCAAGGACCAGTGAGGGTCATTAATTCGGGCGCTGTACGGCCTGTGGTGCACAAGCACGAGCACCCAGACCGAACGAGCATTGCCCGACGGCAGTCAACACATGCAAAATGCTCGCTCCCGCATCGTTCCGGCTGACACGCTACTGCTTTTTGTCGACCTGCAGGCCGGTATCTTTGAACTTTCAAAAACCGTTCCGGTTACTCGCTTGGCAAAGGGCGTTTCAGGACTCTCGAAACTCGCGAAGATCTTCCGTATGCCGGCGATCGTATCGGGTGTTTCCGCTCAAGACGGCGCGGCGCCCACAATGATCCCTCAACTGGCCGATGGGATAGGCGCCTACACCGTTCTCCAGCGCACGACCGCCGATTCGTTCCGAAACGAGGAAATCGTTGCGGCTGTCAAGGCCACGGGTCGGCAGACTCTTCTGATATCAGGGGTGTCAACGGAGGTTGCTGTCCAACTACCGGCACTCACCGCCACGGACATGGGTTATCGAGTCTATGTGGTTGCCGATGCCTGCGGCGGTATGACTGAGCGCACGGAACAGGCGGCCATTCGCCGAATTATCAAGGCGGGTGGTACCACAGTGTCCGTCATGGGGCTGGCCGGAGAGTTGGCGGGGGACTTTCGCAGTGCCGACGCGCAAGCGGCGATCGGCATCCTGTACGAAATGGCGGGGGCCTAATTCATGCACGGCACCCCGTCATCCGTGAAAAATCCACAGAAGCGACCGATACCCGGGAAGTCATCCCGAGTCATCTTGTCCACTATGCTCGCGCTGTGCTCATCAAGGGCGGGGGCGATGGTGTCGTCGGTGGATAGCCAGCTTTGGAGCGAACTGGATGCCACGCATCCTCTTGCCCGGGATTTGTCGGGGACGGCAACCCTCACCACGCGGCTTGGCGATCACCTCCCAAACCCAACATTGAGCGCAGGTGGATTGCAGTTCGACTATTGGAAGGGTTCCTGGACCGCCTCTGCGACCGGTTTTTACGTTTCGATTCGAAACGCAGAAACCGGTGCCCGGACGACGATCTGGCTTCCGGCTGCAGCTATCTCTTACCAAATCGATGTGGGCGCCTTTAGCCTCGCCGATCGCAATCGCGTCGAACAACTCGAAGGCCTTCCGGGGTCACCCGCGCGCTATCGAAATCGTGCCAGTGTGTATTGGCACCTCCCGGGTGACTCAGTGCCGACCAGTGTCTTCGTAACGGATGAAGTGTTCTACGATTTTTCGAAAGACAGCTGGACACGCAACCGAGCCCAGGCCGGCATTCAGCTCCAGCTCGACAAGGATGCGAGGCTACAAATATTCTACCTGCGTCAGAACACGACCTATGGAGCGCCCGACCGACTAAATGTGCTCGGACTGACCTTGCAGCTCGACATTGGATAGGTCGGTAGATGCCGGTGGATGCACACGGTTTGGCAGCGACTGGCGTCAGGTTGCGCAAGGAGTTCCGTCGAGCTTTTGCAGCGGGTTGCCGACCTCGACGCCAAAGGAATCGGCGTGTTTGCTGCCCCAGAGATATAAGTCGGTCAGGATCGGCCTCAATGTCGCGCCGCGTGAGGTCAGCACGTACGAACGGCGTGAATTGGACGCGTCGGATTTGCAGCGAGTTACCAATCCTGAGCGCTGCAAGTCCTTGAGACGCTCAGAAAGTACCTTGTCGCTCAAGCCCGGAAGCAGTTGCCGGAGTTCGCCGTAGTGGCACGGACGTTCGCTAAGATAGGCAATAATGATGGTTTTCCATTTGCCGCCAAGCACAGTGAGTGCAAATTCGGTAGGGCAGTTAAATCGGTCGGCTAATGCTCGGCTCATTGCACACTCCGGTACTGTCTCAATTGAAGTGTATCCAATCCTACCCGAGTTGGAGCAGATCTCTTCGCACAGCATCAAGCAATAAGCCGGCAACGCTCGCACGGAATCCTGCTTCCGGAAGATCACATTGAAAGTACTCGCCATATTGACCTTGAAGCCCGAGGCTACCCTCGAGACTGTACGCGCTGAGCTAGCCAATGAGATTCGCGGTTCTTGGAAGCTGTTCGCATCCGGCGTACTGCGCGAGGCGTATGCAACCGACGTCCCCTCGCGGGTCGTATTCGTCATTGAGGCGGATGATTTCGTGGCCGCGGAGCGCCACCTGGCACCGCTCCCACTCATCGCAGCCGGCCTGTTTCTGGTGGAGTTCATGGAACTGCGGCCTTTCGTCAACTGGTCAATGCTTTTCGCGCGTTGATTGTCGGCGAGTACCTCCAAATTACCCCTGGATGATTATTTAGCATGGGAAATGCCGCTTCACAAACCGCTGCGGTGGCGACGATCGCGGCAATGATCACTCCGGCGTTGCTCCTGCTGGGATCCGCTTCATTGGTGGCTTCTGCGTTGATGCGCATGGCACGAGTAGTCGATCGGGCCCGGATTCTGGCCGCGATCGCTCACGAAGGTGGCATAGACAAAATTGGAGTGACGAGAGGCCAATTGCGGACATGGCTCGAGAGCCACGGCAAACGGGCTCGTTATGTGGAGCGATCGATCGCACTCCTTTATGCCGCGATCGTGGTCTTTATATTAACTTGCTTGTCAATTGCACTTGATCGGCTCGTCGGCGACTCATTGAACTGGCTTCCCGTAACGCTTGCTGTAACGGGTACACTCCTGCTGTTGAGCGGCGCCGCTTACATGGTCGTGGAATCGCGATTGAGCGGCGAGCAAATTCGACTGGAAATTGCGAATGCGCTTTCTTACTTGCAGTAAACGTAGGTGTGCGCCACTTTTGGCTCGGACGGACGGTAACGGAACGAGTCCAATGATTGCGCTCAACCCTCATTCCGTGAGCAGATGAGGAGGCTCCATGTCAGAACCGGCGGTTCGTATTTCGCGGGGATTGTTCGAGCCTTGGCAGATTGTCAGACGTCCAAGCAAAGCTTCTCGAGGGGAAGGCGAGCTTTGACCCTGCTCTGCTCAGAGCTTCTGTCGGTTGCATCGGGCGATCAACCGCGCGCCAATTCGCTGCGCTGGCGGGAAAGCAGGGCGCCGCCCAGACACGCGGCGATCGCAAGATCCGGAACGAGCGGCACAAAAAAGAAGAACTTCAGTACCATGGCCGCATACGCGAGATTGGCGGCGGTAAACAGCGCAATGATCGGACGAATGTCTCGCAAGGAGCGAGCAGCCAGGGTCGCCAGTTGCCAAAAGAGTACCGCCTCAATCAGGCAGTTGAGCGCCGCGAGCAACCCGTAACCGAAGTAGAGGTCCCAATAACTACGCACCGACCCGGAGAAATCGAACGAGTGCGACTGCATCGCCTCGATGACTGCCGCCTCGGCGGGGCCGTGCTTGGGTGTCGAGAATACGAAAATCGAGGTGTGCGCAACGAACTGGAGCAGCGCGATCACCGCGGCAGTGCGTAGTAGGGTGACAGAACCTGGCACGACATAGGCTCCTGTTGCGGACGAGGTCACGCTATCCTCGATCTTACATCACGGGCGATTCCATCGAAAAGTTTCTGTCCTCTACATAATTAGGGCCTATCGAGCATCGACGTGAAGAAGTTGAAGTACGTCGCGGTCACTTACCGTTAGGACTCGTTGCGGTCGCCGGGATCAAGTGTACCTTGGTGATCCAACCGGAGGGCCCCACGAGCACGGAAGCGCCGAATAAGCTGGGACGAAGGGTCACGCTGTCGCCGGCCCGCAAGGGTACGCGGCCCTCCGGGCCGTATTGAGTCCAAACTTGCCCATCGTCGAGCGTCACGTTCACAGCGCCGGACGGGCGAAAACTCAGCGCGGCAATCTTCGCACTGAACATCGGCATGTTGCTAAGCGCTTCCGCTCCCGGTACTGCCGAGGCAGGTGAGGATGCTCGCGGTGCCACGGCTTCTTTCGCAAGTTCAACGGCCTGGCGCTCCGCTGATGTAGCGCCCCGCGGCGGCCCCGAAACCGTACTCGCTTGCATCGAACCGTCCACCGCAGCGTCATAACAACGCAACCTCTGAACCTCATCGACCTGTGACCGGCAAACTTGGATGGACGGAGGCATCGGCTCGCTCCTGACCTGATCCGTCAACACCCAGGCAAACATACCGATGACCAGGCATTTGGCTCCCGTCAAGGGGCTCCCCGCTTTGGACTCTCGTGCCATATGGATTTCAGTCTCCACCCTTTGAATCGCATGATGGTGCCGGGATGCTCGGCGAATATCTCGATTTCGGTCTGCGCATCTCCCGCATAAGTCAGCAAAGTAAATACTTCCTTGCCTTCGTTGGCAAATACTTCAACGCTCGACGTGTCGACATAGATGTGCAGGCGCAGGCGATTATTTAACGGCGCCACAGGCGCGGATGCTTGACGCGCGAAACCCGGAATTGGCACCGCACTGCTGTTGGTCCGATCGATCGTCAAGACCTGACTGTGCGAATCATAGCGAATCGCCACCCTGTGCCCGTTGCCGACGCAGAGATCGAATCCGAACTGATTCGGCACATCAGTGCCGAAGGTCGCGTCGATTTCATAAACGTTTCGTTTTGGCCGGAACTTTGGTAGCACCCGCGTCCCCGCGGCCAGCGGTGAGACAAAGGCGACTGGCTCTCGCCGCAGGGTCTTCAAGCCGCTAACGGGCGTCTGCAGGAGCCGAACACCCTCAGGGTACGACTTCAGGGCCAAATCGCGAGGGATCGACCAGAATCCCATTCCCCAGCTCGAGGGCACCTGATTGGCATAGGCCCAGGTGGACACCCAGCCGAGCGACGTCGTGCGCGTCAGCGTATCGTCGTAATCCCTGAAGGTGCGCGATGCGTAAAAATCTAACCCGAGATCCACATAGCGCGCGTCGTTTTCCGAACGCGAGTCGCGCATCGACTTCGACTCGACAAACCCCGTTCCGTCGAAATCGCCTATGAAGTACTCTTCGTGAGACCAGTCCACCGAGACCACCAATACCCACTTCTTGCGGGACGGATCGCCGTCCACGGGCAGTTCGATGAGATCCGGGCACTCCCAGACTTCGCGTCCCACGCCGGACGCGCTGAAGTCACTCAGCAACTTCCACGCTTTCAGGTCCGGCGAAGAATAAAATTGGATTTTGCGGTCGCGGGCAAGAGCCACCGCCATAATCCAAGTCGAAGTCGGCGAGTACCAGAAGACGGTTGGGTCACGAAACTCCGTGCTGCCGATATCCAGGACGGGATTTCCAGTAAAAAAATGAAATTGGCGGCCGTCGGGACTGAATGAAATTCCCTGGGCCTGCCGTTTTGTCGATATGTCGAATAGGGTGTAAACGGCAACCTGCGCATTGACTCCGAAGCCGGCAGTGTTGCGCTTGTCGACGACGACAGACCCGGAAAAGTAACGCACATTACCAGCATCGCCGGTCATTACCAGTGGTGACTTTTGAGTATAGTGCACCAGATCCGTAGAGGTTGCCTTACCCCACCAAAACAAGTTGAAATCACCGTTGTAATGGATCAGTCCGTCCGGATCGCCGAGCCAACCCGTTTCGGCGCTGAAATGATATTGAGGCCTGTACGGTTCCTCGTATCGCTCGAGTACGGCGGATTGCGCCCCGGTGATGCCTCCAAAACTCAGTGAGGCAAATATCAACGCGGTGCGGAGATTAAATAACACTCAGATCCCGGATATCCGGTTCTGAGTGATTACGAAAAAAGTGATATCCACGGAACCCTCGCCGCGTCACCGTTCGCTCGCCTGCCCCGCAGCGCGCATCGCCAGTGCCAGCGCGCCCATAACCCCGGCACGCGGGCCCAAGCCGGGGGCGACAATGTAGTCGTTCACTGCAGTCATGATCTCGCGACGGTGAATGTACCCGCGCAGCCAAAAGCAGGTTTGTTCACGAATCATGGGCAGGAGCCGGGTCTGACCCATAACCCCACCGCCGATCACAATTCGGCGCGGGGAAATCGTCAGGACCAATAGAGCACATAGCTGACCAAGATAGTCCGCCTCAATCTCCCATTGTGGATGCGAAATCACGAGTTGATCCAGCGGAAACCCTGTCCGCGCGATGATCGCCGTGCCGGAGGCGAGCCCCTCCAGGCAATCATCGTGGAACGGACATATCCCCTTGAAGTTCGCATCGAGTGCGTGGCGCCGCGGAAACACGTGACCGATTTCCGGATGCATCAAGCCGCTGATCGTCTTGCCGTTGACGATTACTCCTCCGCCGATTCCAGTACCAACCGTTAGGTACACAAGATCTTCAATATCCCGAGCGCAGCCCCACATGTGCTCCGCTAGCGCAGCCCCGTTGACGTCGGTATTGAAGCCGACCGGACACGAGAATTCGCGCGCTATCGGCCCAACTATGTCCGTATCGCTCCAGCCTGATTTTGGCGTGCGACGGATATGCCCATAAAGGGTGGACGTAGCATCCAACTCGATTGGGCCGAAGGAACCAATCCCAACCGCAGCGTAGGGTCCGAAGTTATCTCGCTGCTGCCTCAGGAAATCGAGCATCAAGCCTAAGGTGGAGGCGGGTTCGCAGGTGGGGAATCTCGTTTGCGCCAGAATCTCTCCATGCGCATTGCCCACGGCACAAACAAATTTGGTGCCGCCTGCTTCGACGCCTCCAAATATCCGAGTATCCACTTTGCCCATGTGGGTCCTAATGGCAAGTGAGGGCGACGTTGTTCACCGAACTCGTGAGGATAACGCCAGTCCCGTTGCTCACCGTGCAGGTTTGTCCCGCCGGTTGAGTTGTCACCGTGACATTAAACGAGGCAGCGCTCGCGAGCTTCGTGGGGAATATGAATGTGGTCGCGCCTGGCCCGGGGCTCGTCGTGTCTGTGCCGTCGGCAAGGACGAGACCGTTGCCGGTGAGACCGCTGATAGTGCCTCCGACCGTAAATGCGGCCGATGCGCAGGTGACCGCGACATCGGTGACATTGGCGCTGCCGACGACTCCACTGCCGCCCGACACCGTACAGTTGACGGCATCCGGCTGTAGTTGGACCGTCACCGCGTAAGACGTGCCTGCGGCCACGGCGGTGGGAAAGGTGAAGCTTGTGTCGCTGGCGTTAGGCGTAGCCGTGTCGGTGCCGTTCACCAAGATCAATCCCTCGCTCGTTAGCCCGCTAATGCTGCCGCCCACAGTGTAGGTGGCTGCTGCGGCGACAGTGCTGGTCGCCGTGCTGGCGCTACTGCCGCTGCCACCACCACCGCCGCACGCTGCCAGCAGCATCGTGACCGGCAAGAGTGCCGCCAATTGGGAGCACTGATCGTTCCAGACTCGATGCTTGGTTTTCATGCTCACTCCCCGCTGCCTGAAGTCTCGTTCCAAATGGATTGCAAGGAATAGACCGTGGACCCCTCGATCTCTATATCCTTGTCGCTCTCAAGAGTGATTTTGTCATATGGGGTCGACGGAAAGACGATCGTTGTAAATACCGTTTCACCGTCATTGATGAAAATCTCAACCGACGATCGATCGAGGATTGCGCGAACGGCAATGTGCGCGGATTGCCCGACGATCGGCGCAGTTTGCACGCTGGCAAACTTGGGGCTGAAATCGATCGCGCCCGAGGCCGTGCGATCCACCTCGTAGCGGTGTTCCGTGTGGTTGATTCTGAAAATCGTCCGTTGGTTTTGGGCGTTGCTGAAGACCAAGTCAACGCGGCTCGCCTGCCCTGTATTCAATTTGACGTCGAGATCCAGCAGACCCGAGCTCGATTTGGGAGGGGTTAACTCGAATGACTTCGGCACTGTCCTTCGACCGACGGTGGTGCGGTCCGTGCGAAGCGCTGCAAGCTCCGCCACCGGCAGCGAGCGCAATTCGGTTCCCGCAGGTGTTTTCGACAGCGTCAGGGTGCGCGGCACCGTCATAGCGCTCCGCCAGGGCTGCGTGGGCACGAGATTCGCATATTCCCAATTGCTCATCCAACCGATAAAAAGCTGCCGATCGCCGGGGGCGACTCCCGACCAGGTGGATCCGGCGTAGTCGTCGGTTCCGTAGTCCACCCACCGCACTGCGTTAGGTACCGAGGCGTCTGGCGTGAACTCCCGCCCGTCGAAGCGGCCGACGAAGTATTGCGTGCCCGAACCGCCGTTGGGTGCGCCCGATCCGACGCTGACCAACAGAACATACTTGGTTGCCCTCTCTCCGGCGACGGTAAGCTCGAACAGGTCCGGGCATTCCCAGACGCCACCGTGCGCGCCGGCCGCTGCGCCGAAATCGCTTTCGTGGGTCCACTCCTTGAGATCGGGAGAGGAATAGAAAGCCACCTGATTGCCCACAGCGAGCGTCATGATCCAGCGGCCTCGCGGCGCAAACCAGAACACCTTGGGGTCACGGAAATCCCGCACGCCAGGGTTTTGCAACACCGGATTCTTGTCGTATTTGACCCACGTCCGGCCCTTGTCGAGGCTGTAGGCGATGCCTTGGGATTGGAAGCCCACGGGACTCAAATTCTCGTGCAGGTGATCGTGATAGGTGAACACGGCTACGAGAGCCGGGTTTGCCGCAGATCCGAAGCCCGAGGTGTTGCCGCTGTCGACCACCGCACTGCCCGAGAAGATGGTGCCATGTCGGTCCGGAAATAGCGCGATGGGTAGATTGTTCCAGTGCACCATGTCGCTGCTGACCGCATGGCCCCAGTGCATGGGTCCCCACTTGTTGGCGTACGGGTTGTACTGATAGAAGAGATGGTATTCGCCGTTGGCGTAGACCATCCCGTTGGGGTCGTTCATCCATTGCTGCGGCGGAGAGAAGTGAAATTGCGGCCGATATTGCTCCTCGTACAACGGGCCGGATCGCACGGCCGCAAGTGGCGCTGCGGCGGCGAGAAGCAAGAATGCTGATAATCGATTCACGATGTTCCCTTCTGCTCTTTAAGGCGGCGATGATGAGGGCGTCGATCCGGCAGGCGTTGAAAAAGCAGCCTGCCGGACCGGGTGATCCGCATGCCCGCCCTAGTAACCCGGGTTTTGTTTGTATACGCCTCCGCTCAAATTGATCTCGACCTGGGGTATGGGAAAATATTCGTCCCGCCCCGGCGTGAACTTGGCGTCGGATAGATAGGGTCTGCGTATCACTTCATCACCGAGATACGTGCCCGGCGTGCTCACCGTGCCAATTGTCTGGGCTGCGACACCCCAACGTACGAGGTCAAAGAAGCGAAATCCTTCCAATCCTAATTCGAGCCGCCGCTCCCGCATGATCGCTTTCATGGCGTCGACCGTGTTGTCGAACGCGGATGTCGCATAGGGTCCTACCTGGTAGAGGGACACCACTCCGCCCGTTGGATGACTCGCATCCGCCTCAAACGGGTTGGTGTTCAATTTCGCGATACTCGCTGCCGCGCGCGCTCGCAATGAGTTGACGATGGAGAGGCCAAGGTCGCCCTGTCCCAATTGCGCCAATGCTTCGGCCTTGAACAGCTCAACATCGGCAAAGCGGATCAGCACCGTGTTCATCGAGGAGATGAAGAACGGACCGTTCAGCACCAGGCACGCGCAGCTGCGAAGCACGAGGTCCTTGGTCCCGATATTGCTGCCGTACAGCGTGGGGTCGCGAGCCCAATTTGGACCGTCGTGGATACAGGTCGGCCCACTGGTCGTGCAGTACTTGAACGGCTTGCCCTGCATGTCCACGGTATGATCGAGTCGCGGATCGACAGCCACCGTCATGTAGTTGCTGTTCGCATAGGTGTAGTCGGCGGCCGGTGCTGCATTGTAGTTCTGCAGCGGCAGACCGCTCGCGTCGACTTCGAACGAATTCACGAAGTCCGTCGACGGGATGTGGAATCCGCAACATCCAAACCCGCTGTCGCCGACCGGATAGTTGAGCGCGGAGGCGAACGTTCCACGTCCGCCATTCCCGGGAGCGGAGTTATCATTGACCGAACGTTGAATCGCGAAAATTGATTCCGGATTGTTGTCGTTTGCGGGGTCAAAGTTCTCCGAAAAGTCCGACAGCAGCGCGATTTTTGCCGGCGAGCCGTCTGTTGCGCCATTGGTCATCCCATTGGTCTCGATGTCTGTCACGAGGGTCAGCACCTGCGACAGCTTGGATGCGTCAATCGAGGTCACGGCGTGCGTGGCCGGGTCTTGGACGTAGGCTGCGTAAAGCAATGTCTTCGCTAGATAGGC
This sequence comes from uncultured Gammaproteobacteria bacterium, assembly GCA_963818075.1. GTDB lineage: Bacteria > Pseudomonadota > Gammaproteobacteria > Steroidobacterales > Steroidobacteraceae > Bog-1198. The sequence continues at coordinate 877,146 of CAWFQX010000006.1, forward strand.
TTCGGCCGCGTAGAAGTTCGCGCGCCCCACCTGCGGCTGAGTCTTCGGCAGATCGGCCATCGCCGTGCTGAAATCGGTCGCGATGTTGGCCCACAACTGCGTCGACGTTAGCGCCGTGTTCGAGATCACGGCATCCGGGGCTGCGGTCTCGTCTATCCAAGGGATCTGATTGAAGTGAATCTTTAACCAAAAGTAGAAGACTCCACGCAAGAAATGCAGTTCCCCAATGCGCGTCGTCTTGTTCGGATACGTGGATTCAGAGACGGCGTTGATGACGACCAGCGCCGAGTTGACGCGCGAAATGCCATCGTACCAACGGATCCAGTACCGGTCGGGGACATCCAGGCCGGCCGAGACGGGCGTCAGCGTATAGTACTTGGTCATGTAGTCGTAATCGGATACGTCACCCGGGCCGTTGCCTCCCTTATGCGCGTCGCCCGCCCGGATGTTGCCGCTCGGCCAGAAGAAGTTCGGATCCGTGTAATGATCGTTGCCAAGCCAGGAATAGGCAGCGGTGACGAGACCATCCAGATTTGTTGGCGTCTCCACCTGCGCCGCCGTCAGATACCCGTCAGGTGTCTTGCTGAGCGATCCGCTGCCGCAAGCAACGACGGCGCAGGCGCTGATCGAAGTGAGCAGCATTTTGACCAGCCCTTTCATCCGAGTGAATGTTTTCATCTTAGTTTTCCCCCGAAAATTGTTCTAACAGTATTCCGTAGATCGAGCTGCCCGTCAGAAGGAGCCATTGAAGCCCACCGTGTAGGTCTTTGGTATGGGGAATGACGATCCCGGAACCTCCTCGGGATCGCGCAGAGTCGTCGCCTTGTCCTTGATGATGAGCAGGTTCGACCCTTCCAGATAGAAGCGCAGCTTCGCCACGTGCATGTGCGAGAGCGCCGCGTCCGGCAGCTGGTAACCCAGGATCACATTGCGCAGTTTCAGATAAGTTGCGGGTTCCCAGAAATAGGTGGCCGGCAACAGGACCGAGTTCAAAGTAGGCGCCGGCACCGTCGATCCCGTGTTGGTGGGCGACCACGCACCCAACACCTGCGTGGAAAAATTGGCGCCGGTGTTGTTTGCCGGAAACTGATAGTTTTTCCAGGCGTTGTAGACCAAGCCGCCGACTTGACCCTGCCAGAACATGTTGAACGAGAAGTCCTGGAAGGTCGAGTCGATGTGAAAGCCATAGAGAAATTTCGGATCCGTCGATCCGAAAAATGCTTGGTCCGCCGAGGTAATCTTGCCGTCATGATTGAGGTCGCAGATCTGCAGACCACCCACGTAAGCGCCGGGTTGACCGGACGCCGCAGCGGCGGCCGCAGTCTGGAATATTCCGCATCCGGTATATCCGTACACGCTGTTGATGGAGCGCCCTAGAACCGTCTCCGTGCTGCCGTTCCCGGGATAAGCACTCACCACGTCGGCGGGAAGGCTCAAGACCTTGTTGACCGCATGCGACATGTTGCCGGACAAATGGAGATTCAATGGCGATTGAATGTGAGGCAGTGAGAAAGCATGTCGCCAGCCCACCGCGAATTCCCAGCCCGCGTTGTCTACAGTCCCACCGTTCACGACCTGCTGCGCCCCCTCGCCCGACGTGGACAGCGGCACCGTCGTGGTCAGGATATCCGAGGTTCGCTTTCGGAAAATATCGACGGACGCATCGAACGCGTTGTCGAACATGGTCACATCAAAGCCGAAGTTCAGCTGCTTCGAGGTTTCCCACTTGAGATTCGGGTTACCGGTTGCGGCCTTCGCAAAGCCGGACGGTAGGCTGCCCGTGTTGACGCCGTTCAGATCGTAGGCGGTGCCGATCTCCTGCTGGCAGTTGGGCCCAGGACACGTGGTGGAGTTCACCGAATTGGCGAACAGCGATGTGGTGGAATATCGAGACGTGTAAACCGTCGTTGCGGCGTTGGTGGCTATTTCCTGGTTGCCGTTGGTACCGTCGCTCAGGCGAAATTTGAGATCGTTGACCCACGGCAGCTTGAACCAGTCTTCCTGCGAAATGCGCCAACCGATGGCAGCGGACGGGAAATCGCCCCAGCGATTGTTCGCTCCAAATCGCGACGACCCGTCCCGGCGTACGACCACAGAGGCAAGATATTTGCCGTCGTAATCGTAACGCAGATTGGCAAAATAAGAGCGCAGTGTCCAAGCATCCCCGCCGCCCGACGCGTTGATGTTGGTGGTTGCGTCGTTCAGAAACGTGTAGCTCTGGGCAGGAGAGGCGAAGCCGCTGCCGCTGCCTGAGAAGTCTTCCATGTGATAGTCGATGTTTTCATAGCCAACGAGAAGATCGAAATTGTTGTGCGTCCACAGCGTGCGCTTGTAATCGATGGTGTCAGTGACGGTTTCTGACTGGGTGTAGACGTAAGAAGTATTGAGGTTGTCGACCTGTAGCACGTTGCCTTGCTGTCCGCCCGGGAAGTAATTTCTGTAATACTGCTGCGAATAATCCGTGCCGATGCTGGTACGCAGTGTCAGGCCGTCGAGGGGATGCAATTCGGCGTACACATTGCCGAGCAGCTTGTTGAACTTACTGACATCGGACTTGCCGGATTGGTCGAGGTACACGGGCTGATTGTGGTCCGTGGTGCCGGCAGCGGGGCCTCCATACCCCCCGGTAGTGTTGTAGATCGGGATGATGGACTGGGTCTCGAGCGCCTGATTGAGGATGCCCGCGGCATTGAAATTATCTTGGTTCTGCAGCTCTTGGGTAAGCAGTAGGTTCTCCCCTACGGTAAACATCTGATTGAAGAGTGTGTGATCGGAGTTCAGGCGGAACGTCGTGCGCTTCATGTCGGAGTAGTCGACCACGCCTTGCGCGTCGTGATAGCCGAAAGACATGTAAAAATGCGAATCGTCGGTACCGTTAGACAGCGAGAGCGTCGAGTCCTCGACTCTCGCCTTTTGAGTCACGGCGCCGAACCAGTTCGTGTTCGATACGGGTTGAGTCAGTGCCGGATCGATGAACCGCTGGCCGGCGGCGTTGGCGAAGCCTCCGAGCAGCACACTGCTGTAACCTGAGGCACCGCAGGGATTGGATTTGCACGTATAGGTATACAGTGAATTATTCGGGTTGATGCCTGAGTTGATCGATGCGGTGTACCACACCGCAGCGCGTTGATTGGTGTTGAGTGGCGTGATATCCGCTTGGAAATCCTGATAGGACACGGAGGCCTGAACATCGACTTCCATGTGACCGGTGCCGCGCTTGGTCGTAATGACGATGACACCGTTGGCGGCGCGCGCTCCGTAGATCGAGGCGCTGGCTGCATCCTTTAGCACCTGAATGGATTGAATGTCGCCCGGGTTGAGCTCCTCGAGTCCCGTATTCACGTTAAGTGGCACCCCATCAACAATATAGAGCGGGGCGTTGAACCCCAGGGGCCCTAAGCCTTGGCCGCGGATCAAGACCGTGGCGCCACCGCCCGGGTTGCCGTCCGTGGTGATTTGCACACCAGGAATTTCACCTTGCAACGCTTGCAAGATGCCCGCCACCGGCTTGTCCTCCGTCTCCTTAAGATCAACCACCGCGATGGCACCGACGATGTCCTTCTTCTTCGTTTCGGTGTATCCGGTGACGACGATGGCTTCGAGCTCATTCCCTTGCGCCGCCTGCGCTGCCTGATTTGACGCCTCTTGCGCCTGCACCATTCCGGCAAGTACTGCCCCAGCCAGCGCCGCCAGAACCGCGACCCGCCGCATCAACAATGATCTGCCACTCATGTGCTTAATCCCCTTTTTTTGGTGGAAGTCGTAAGCGAGCGTCCCGCGAGGCGACCGAAGTTCTGGCGCACTGCGTCAAGAATAAAAAGGGAGAGAATCCGGTGCAGGGGCACTCGGCCAACTTTGTAGTCGCTACCGTGAAACACGGTAGGCGATGTGCCGCCAACGCAATGGACTGTTCGCATCCCCCCCCCCCGGCAAGCAGTTCTGTGAACTGCTTTGTTCTTCGTTCATCTCAAACGGACAAATCGAAACGTTTCGAAATATCCCACCATCTTTACGGAATTGCAACTAAATATTCTCGCCTCCGGGTATACGACCCCCTCCTGACTCCTTATTTTTGCGTTGCGGAACACTGCGAGCGCATAATCCAACAGAATGAAACGTTGCGATAATAAAGACAAAACGGGGAGTCTTTAGGAAATGGCCACGATCAAAGATGTTGCGCGGGTTGCGGGCGTCTCCATCGCCACCGTTTCGGCAACGCTCAACGGCACCGCTCGCGTGTCTGAGAAACGCTCGCAGCGGGTATGGGACGCGATTCGGGCTATCGGCTATACCCCTCATGGCATTGCTCGAAGCCTTAGGCTCGGGCACACGCGATCGATCGGCCTGGTCGTAGGCGATATTTCCAACCCATTCTTCACCTCACTCGCTAAGGCAGTCGAGGCCAGTGCAAGTGCGGCGGGATACATGGTGATAGTCGCTAATAGCGATGAAGACCCGCAGAAAGAGTTGAGCCTCATCAGACTGCTGCTCGAACAGCGGGTGGCTGGAATACTGCTCGCCCCGGCGGGACACGAACCCGAGTACCTTGCGACCCTGTCCGAGATTGTTCGTATACCTCTCGTTCTGGTGGACCGACTCTTGCCTGGAACGCCGTATGACGCAGTAGTCGTCGATAGCCAGGCCGCCGCTCGAATGGTGACCGATTACTTGATTCGCCTGAAGCATCAGCGTATTGCCATTGTGATTGGACGGCAGCATCTCTGGACAACTGAGCAGCGGGTCCGGGGTTATCAGGAAAGTTTGCGCGCCGCCGGCCATCGCGAGAGTCCCGAGCTCGAGGTCATCGCAGATTCCCGAATTGAAGCAGCCTACGATGCGACGCAGCGCTTACTGAGCCTGCCTGATCCGCCGACAGCGATCTTCGCAGCCAACAATTTAATGATGCTCGGTGCTCTCGAGGCCATATTGGACATGGAATTTGACTGCCCAGGACGAATATCGCTCGCCGGAATCGATGATTTTCCGTGGAGTTCCGCCATTCGACCTCGACTGACCACCGTTTCGCAGCCGATCGGGGAGATGGGCTTGCGCGCGGTGGAACAGCTGCTCGAACGTGTTTCTAGTCGGACCGTTGTAAAACGATCACCGCCGAAAGTCATCACGTTGGAACCCCGTTTTCTCATACGGGATTCCTGTTCTCCGCGTCTCATCCACGCGCGGCCACCGAAGCTAGTGCGCCCTTTACGCGCAAAAAAGCAGGCGAATCGCAAATGACGGTCTGCTTTGCACTAAGGATAAATCGAAACATATAAGTAAAAAGGACAACAATGAGCTATCGAATTCTTCTGTGGTCAGTCATCTCTGCGCTTGCGGGATTTCTGTTTGGCTTCGACACGGTCGTTATCTCGGGCGCAGAGCAGAAAATTCAAGCGCTGTGGCACCTGGATCCCGTCATGCACGGGATTACGATTGCCTCCGCACTGTACGGCACCGTCTTGGGTGCGATGTCTGGTGGTTATGCGTCTGATCGCTTCGGTCGCAGGAGAACCTTGTTTCTCATCGGCGTGCTGTATTTGGTTGGCTCCATTTGGTCGGCCCTTGCCACTGATGTATACGGCTTCTTGATCGCTCGCCTGATTGGCGGGATCGGGATAGGGGTATCGACGGTCGCAGCGCCCATGTACATATCCGAAATAGCACCTTCGCGATACCGCGGCCGCCTTGCCGGCATGTTCCAATTTAATATCGTCTTCGGGATTCTTGTCGCATATCTGTCCAATTCGCTCTTAGCGGGAGTCGGAGAAGAAGCTTGGCGCTGGATGTTGGGTGTCGCCGCTTTTCCGTCCCTGGTCTATACGCTGCTCACTCTGTGGCTGCCCGAGAGCCCGCGTTGGTTGATCGTCCATCAAAATGATTTGACGGCGGGACAGCGCGTGCTCGCGCTCATCAACCCCGGGGCGAGTGCCAGCGAAATCCGCGAACAGGCTGATGTAATCAAAATGGGGAGCCCGGAGAAAGGCCAGTCGACACGTTTTTGGAACTGGAACCTGCGTGTACCAATTACACTCGCCATTTTGATCGCATTCTTCAATCAACTCTCCGGAATCAACGCGATCCTGTATTTCGCTCCAAGGATCTTTGAATTGACCGGTTTAGGAGCCAAGGCCGCGCTCCTGCAATCTGTGGGCATCGGCGTGACCAATCTTATCTTTACCTTTATAGGACTGTGGCTAATCGACAGACTTGGGCGCCGCACGCTGCTCTATATCGGCTCTCTTGGGTACATCGGATCGCTCGGCCTCGTCTCCTGGGCATTTTTTACGAGTCACTACGCCTTGGTGCCCGCTTGCATCTTCGCCTTTATTGCGGCGCATGCAATTGGGCAGGGCGCGGTCATCTGGGTGTACATCTCGGAAGTGTTTCCGAATCGCCACCGAGCCGAGGGGCAGGCGCTGGGTTGCTTCACACATTGGGTGTTCGCGGCAGTAATCACGAGTTTTTTTCCAAACCTGGTGGCACACTTCGCGCCGGCCTACGTATTCATGTTCTTCGCAGGCATGATGGTTCTGCAGCTTTTATGGGTGAAGCTCATGGTAGTCGAGACCAAGGGAGTGCCGCTTGAGCAAATCGAAGCACGCCTTCTCGCCCGATAGGTGAAACTCGAGAACCGCGCGACGCGATGCGTACGCCGGTCTAGTTACCAACCACCTGGTTCGTAGCTATACGTGCGGACGAAATTGGGTTTTTATCGATTGTATCTATTTGATTTTCAACAACCACGCTCGCAGGATGTCCGTTGACCCACAGGCGAGCACAACTGAGCACAACGACGCACGACCGAGTCTCGCAAAAGTCACGCAGGCATCTGACGCTCTCTCCGAAAATGCCGCTAGTCTCGCAGCCCGGGGCACTTCCCCGGTCACGGTCAATTCATCCTTCGACTTTGACTTCCGGTCGGTCACCTCCCGCCGATCGTTCTGCGTGCCAATGGCCCCTCTTATCCTCGTACGAAATAGCGGTCGTCACTCCCGGGACTTCTTGCTCTCTCGCCGCATGCTCGGCGGCTTTGCGCGCACTATCATGCGACGGAAATGTTTCCGAGAACGTTTCATCTACGCGGTAGGCCCAGCCTCCATCATGCTGCACAATCTCATAAGTAATCTTCGTCATTGGTTACTCCTACGAAACGTTGACGAGGCGCCAATTTAGGAAGTATCGCATAATTAAGCGGTAACGCAGATTACCCGATCGATAGCAGAGAGCAAAATGATCCCGGTGCGTAGCAAAAGAGGACATCAGGGATCTTTTCCACCAAGCCACAGCGCTATATTGCGCACATACCGATGCGTATCCGCGATTGCTGCGGGCTCACGAACGATTGCATCGCCCGGCGGCTCATCGACAAAGGTCGGAGCGCCAAACCGAGTATCCCAATTGTAATCGGCGAAATGGTGAAACGTACTCTGGGCGATCGCCCGGCCCTGGCCATCGTCGGCCTCAAACGCAACCGCAATGTTGAACGGCCGCCCCGTAACCTTACTCGCTCCCGAGGCGATGACGCGAGCAGGATGGCCGCTCGGCGCGCTCACGGCGCCTTCATGAGGATGGGAGGGCAAGAATCGAATCAGCCCCGTGGGTGATGACGGATTCGCGAGGACAGGATGCACTGGCGTCCTCACCTGAATGATTTGGTAATCGCCATTGGCCCCGGAATGAAAGTTGGGCCATGAGATATTGACAGAGTATGAATCGTCCCTTTCTAGTCGTGCATTCGGGTCGACGTTTCGACTGTGAAAGTGGTGGGCTTCCCCCACCCCCGCGAGAGAGCATATCGAAGAGCCAAGATCCATGTGATCTCGGGTGACCATCAATCCCCGCCCGGTGCGCCGGAAGTTCGAGATTGAGTCGCACTCCTCCGCGGTGAGGCCGTCGCCAACGTCGACCGCGAATAGCCACAGCTCATCGAAATTACTGCGGTCCAAAGTGGACAACACAGAGTCCGGTGACCCCATCGGTTCACGGTCGCGGGTAGTGACGTCGAACAGCGCCTCGCCGTCTCCATTGAGTTCATTTCGCAGAAGCTTCGCGAGCTGTCCGAACCGAGCGATCGACCAATTATCGACGGTCGCCGGGATGGTGGTTTGCAGCAGGATCTTGATCGGCCGAGTCATGATACTGTCACCTCGCAGAGTCTCGAGCAGGGTTGGCTTTCCCTAGACTACATCCCTTCGTCGCCCATACCGTAATCATTGATGCGAAAGTAAATCATATGACGCTCGACACTACGGCAGCGGTAGCCCTGACGGACGTGATCACAGGCGGGAGCGGACTTCGGTGATTCAGCCAACACTTGGAACGTCACCGTCAGCGAGTCGGTGTAGCGCTCGGCCTGCTCAAGTCCCCACTCTCTGCGCGTATATTTCCAAATGCCTTCCAGGCCGCGCTCGGCGGCGGGCGAGAGCCGATACATGCGCCTTCAGTTCAGGAGCAGGCACGGTCGGATAATCGTCATCCGCCGATGGTACAAGCGGTCGCCAACCTCGATGTAAAGCCGATTCTCGGGCTTACAATGCGCTTGCCGGGAGGAGCTCGGGAATCCCACAGCTCATACGCCGGTAGCCGCGCGATCGGAGCCTGAGAATCTAAGTCCCCAACCTGCAACAGGTGATCGCTTCAAGTACTGGTCCCCTTGCGGCCGTAGTTGTCTTCGAAGCGCACGATGTCGTCCTCTCCGAGATAGGACCCCGATTGGACCTCGACGATGTGCAAGGGCATCTTGCCGGGATTCTCGATGCGATGCGATGCCCCGATGGGGATGTACGTCGACTCATTCTCGGACAATAGAAACGTCTTGTCGTTGCAGGTGATGCGCGCGGTGCCCTGCACCACGATCCAATGTTCCGCGCGGTGATGGTGCATCTGCAAGGACAACACCCCGCCCGGCTTGACCGACAGGCGCTTCACCTGAAAGCGTTCGCCGTTGTCGAGGCTGTCGTAGCTGCCCCACGGCCGGAAGACCTCCCGATGCCAGGACGACTCGCTGCGGCCGGCTTTCTTGATCATGGCCACCAATTCCTTGACGTCCTGCACCCGTTCCTTGGGCGCCACCAGAACGGCATCCTTGGTCTCGACGATGACGTGATCGTCCATGCCGACAGCCGTGACCAAGCGGCTGGTCGAATGCACATAGCAGTCGTGCGTGTCGTGTACCATGACATCGCCCTGCAGCACATTGCCCTCCTCGTCGGCCGGCAAGGCGTCAAACAGCGAAGACCAGGAACCCACGTCGCTCCAACCCGCATCCAGCGGCAGCACCAGCGCGTCGCGCGTCTTCTCCATCACCGCATAATCGATCGACTCGCTGCGGCATTTCTCAAATTCGACCTTGTCGATGCGCACGAAATCCAAGTCCGTCTTGGCCGCACGCAAAGCACTTTGAGAGGCCTCGAGAATGTCCGGGGCGAAGGCCGCGAGTTCCTTGAGGTATCGGTCGGCCTTGAAGACGAACATGCCGCTGTTCCAGAAGTAGTCGCCCGACGCCACGAACTGCGCCGCCACATCCAAGGGTGGCTTCTCGATAAATTGCGCCACCGGGTAGGCCGGACCCTCCCCCTCCCCGCGCCGGATATAACCGTAGCCGGTTTCCGGTGCGTGCGCGACGATGCCGAACGTCACGAGCTTCCCGTCCTGCGCCAGGCGCACCGCCACTTCCGCCGCCGCTTGGAACCGGCGGATATCGCGAATCACATGGTCCGCCGGAGCCACTACCAGGGTGGCGCCGGGATCAATTTCCAGAGCCTTGAGCGCCGCGAGGGCGACGGCCGGCGCGGTGTTGCGCCCGACGGGTTCGAGCAAAATGGCGGATGCGTCCATTCCCAAGCTGCGGATCTGCTCGGCCACGGTAAAGCGATGCGCCTCGTTGCAGACCACGATGGGGGGTCGCGCCCCGGAAATTCCGGCGAGACGGATGGCGGTATCCTGCAGCATGGTGTGCTTGCCGGTGAGGGCCAGCAATTGCTTGGGATACATTTCCCGCGACAGGGGCCAAAGCCGCGTGCCGGCGCCGCCGGACAGGATCACGGGAATGAGTGGGGCACAGTCGCTCACTAAGGAACGTTTGCCGGGATTGCCGAGTCTGCGCGCTCAATGCCACGCTTCGGACCCGCAACCATCGCCGCCACCTTGCGGCCGAGTTGTTGCCCTGGTATTTCCACAAATTTATAGAGCAGAAAGGCAACCGGCAGCATGAGTAGGATCGTCGCCAATTGAACAAGCAACGTTGAAGTGCGCGTGACGCTGATGTGGGGCATGAACGCCCGTAATATCATGATTTGAAGAGGGCGATGGATCAGATAGATTGAATAAGACATGCTGCCGACGAGCAAGGGAAGTTTGCTTGCGGTTAGCCATTGAAAGATGCGTCCACTCACGGGCGCGGATGTGTTCCAGAGCAAGTAGCTAAAAAACCCGAACCATATTATTAACGAAACGGACGACGTGTTGCTTATGTACATTAAATAAATGGTCACCGCGGTTGCGAAGAAGGGCGAAATCGGTAATGGCTTGAGCGTGTCGTACAAGAAACGGCTGGCAATTCCGACGGCAAAATAGCCGCTCGCCACGCATATCGAAGACTTTATGTGGAATTCAGTTCCCGAATAGTAATCACCGAGGTATCCCTTGTTATAAAGGATATATAGGCCAAGAGCTCCTACGACTAACAAAATGCCGCCAATGCTGGAGCGAATCGCCAGCACGATAAGCGGGGCCAACAAATAAAATTGCCACTCGAGCGATATGCTCCACGCCGCTGGTAAGAACGTGAGTGCCGAGCGCTCCAGAATTTCACGTGGCAAGAGTCCGTGTAGCATGGTTGCGTGCGCTAGAAACTGTGCGGACGTATTGTGATAAGTTTGAAAATAAATCTCGTCGACCAGAGCCGAATACTGAATCCAGCCGGCGGTCGCCTTCCATGGCACCTCGTGAACAATGCGCGACCAAGATGGAATTATGAGAAATCCAATGGCACAGCAGGTAATGTAAATTGGATACAGGCGAAAGAATCGTCGAGTTATGTACTGGCCATAAGTTTCCTTCCCTTTCATCAGCAAATGTGTAATCACAAATCCACTAATGATGATGAATACCTCCACAGCATGCCCGCCGTTTAATATAAAACTCAAACCGAGGGGTAATGAGATATATCCCGCAAGCTGCAAGGCGTGAGACACTGCCACCCAGAGTGCCAAATAGCCGCGGAGACCGTCTATTTGTTGAAGATGATCCTGTCTCACTGCTCTTCCATTTTGTGTTGGGCCGATTGCTGCTTTGCCACTAAGCTACAGATTTCACCGAAGAACCCTTCTTGAACTGTGTGAAATTGCGATACGATTGTGTTTAAGTGCCGCCGAACTACCTCTCCGCCTGGCCCGAGCAAGTCCTCCGATAATTCGATGAGCTGACCGACTTCCAGCGAGTCGGTGCGCATAGACAGACGGGTCAAGTCAACAGATTCTAAGAAGTCGAGTGCCTTCGGTTGGTACGAGAGGGAAATACTGGGTACACCGAAGGCGCAAGCCAGCACAATGGAGTGAAGCCGCTGGCCTATCACTAAATCACAATCGCGAATCGCGGCAAGTGTCGGAAGATCATCGTTACGAGCTGTTAGAACAGACATCGGACAGCCATCGAGGTGAGTAGCCAACGTTCGAGCGTTTTGCGCATCAATTGCGCTCATTGCAATGAATTGGATCTTATATCCCTGTCGAGATAGGTGCCGTACCGCTTTTCCAACGGCGGCAACTATGCTTTGCTGATCGCCCCACGGTTGGTCGTGGCTACCCAAATTCACACCGATAACTCCGGATCGCGGCCGGCGGAAGGGCGTATTGCGGGATACATACAACGCAGGATCACCAACCACATATGTGTCCGGACCGCCGCTCGCGGAAATCATCTGACGGGAGCGCGGCCCGCGCACACCAATATGGCGCGCAGCGTGCAGAACGCGATTCCATCGCCTCACCAAACTAACCGAATCGTATCCCGGAACTACCGCTTTCCAGTAGTCAGTATCTGCAGCGCCGGATCCCGCAATAATGAGCGGCTTTCCGTCCGCAACTGCTTTTTCTGCCGCATCTAGGTAAGCGGCCCGGTAAATTAAAGTACCGCCCCCGAGGGCGAAACCGTTCAGATAGGCGCTTTCGGAATCCGACACGAACAGAGAGACAGGAAACGGCCTAAGATCTGCGATTCGCCAACTAATGGCTGGGCACAGTTGCTGCGCAATGGTGCTGAACATGATGTCGTCGCCGAAATTGTCGTACCCGACATACCCGAGGTAACCCACCGCCTGTCCGCGTTGACCCTTGCAAAACGAGAATCGCCGTTGCGCTCGTAAGGGTCGTCTAATTCGATGCTTCCACACCGAGCGTACTTTTCTAAAAAATAGTTCTTGGCGCAAAATTAAGACCCCCCTATTGCATCAATCCGGTGTAGGAGTGACACATTGCGGCGGCGATCCGGTCCCAATTCATCAGTCCGCTGGCCGTTGCCTTTGCGCCTTCTGTCAGACGCTCGAGCAATTCCGGCGCCAGGATCAATTTCTCCATCGCGTTGGCCAAAGCTTCCGGGTTGGTTGGCGGAACGAGCAGGCCGTTGTATCCATCGATTACGACCTCAGGAATTCCGCCGACAGAACTGGCAATTACCGGACAGCCGGCACCATAAGCAGCTGCCACAACGCCGCTTTGGGTTGCGTCTTTATATGGCAACACGACGCAAGAAGCCCTACCAAACAATTCGATAGCCTCTAAGTCAGAAACAAAACGATTGATTACACGCACACCCGGCATAACTCGTAAGACATTCGCCAATCGATCGAGCTCTTGGCCCTTACCGGCGATTTCGGCCGAGCAACTTCGACCGCGTGCCACCAATAACGACAGTGCCTGTGCAAAATCGTCCAGACCCTTATATCTCTCCATGCGCCCAAAAAACAAAAATGTAACTGCCTTTGCACCCCCCGCAGCAGCTTCTGTCATCAGAACTCCGTGTACGCTACTGACGATGGTGCTGCGTCGATTCCGCACCAAAGTTCTCAGTTGTTCGAGACAGAAGGACCCGTGCACGACTAACATATCGGCGACACGGCGTCCGAGGTTCGACGCCCACATGGTCCGACCGGGTAGTTTCGAGTCTCGCCCCGAATGCGGAGCGGGATCATGAACAGTCAAAACCACAGGCCGCCAAAAACTGACAAAGAACATCAAAATGGGTGTCAAGGGATCCGGTACTTCCTGAAAGTGCACCAAGCTTGGGCGGAAACGATGGACCAGCACAATCAAACGCAATAAGGACGCGACTTGTGAGGGACGGAAGCCGAGTGAAAATGTGTGAACGCGCATCCCCCACATACGCTCAAGATCAATCTCATAGGATTTCCGGCAGCGCTCTTTCGCGTCCAGAACAACAACTACCTCGCATATCTGGCTCAGAGCCTGGCCATATCGGAGCGTATATTCCGCGAAATGGCGTGCGAAAAGAACAACCTTTATTTCAGTGTGATTATTCAAGCGCTTTCTTAGGGCCTATTGGGAGCCAAAAGCCGCGCCGGTATACCGACCGCGACGTGATAGTCAGGTACGTCGCTAAGCACCACCGCGTTGGCGCCAATCTTGCAGCTCCTTCCTATCGTGATACCGCCAATTACGACTGCTCCTGCATTAACGGTCGAAAAATCTCCGATGATAGGGCACGCAGGTGCGGTGCCTTTTCGTCCGAGCGTCACTCCGTGTAAGATGCCGACGTCACGCCCCACTCGACAGTGGCCGCCGATTACGATTCCGAACGGGTGCGGAAAATAGATTCCCGGACCTATTTCGGAGGCAGGATCTATATCCGATGCAAAAGTGCGCGTCGCCCAAAACCAAATTACCCTCCTGAGAAGGCGCCCAACGATGGGGACGCGGCCTGCCATTTCCTGAAGTCGAATCGATAGGGCGAGCTGATACCCCGGCTCTAGGATCAAAAGTCGCAGAACGAGGCCGATGTCCGGCTTTCGGTTCCAGACCTCCGCCCAGCGGCGCACGTCGCATATCAGCTTCTCACGGATCGGCGCCGGCCTGCCGGCATCGGCGTGCCGCGAGCGGGCGCCGATTTTCACCCACGGATTAACGGACAATTGCTTTCCTTCGAAGCAGATTCCAGTCAAGCGCAATACCCACCTTTTCCAGCGCAACCATCCTCGCGACGAACAAAAATGCCGGAATGATTAGCATGGCGAGTCCGGCACCTAAGATCCCGAACCACTTGAGCAACAGGCACTCCGATACAAAAGCAAATGCAAGACCGGCGAGGTTGATTGTCGAGAATAGAAAGTCCAAATGCCGGGTGTATAACGCAGCATTCATGTTATCCGCGAACAACCGGACTACAATGCCGCCAAGCATCATTGCAAAGAGCGCTGGCTCCGCGGCGAGCTTCGTCACGCCCAGATGCGGCAGTATGTAAATCGCTGCAACAAACATCGTCAGGCTAAGCGGCACAAAGGCCAGTGCGATGCCGAGAAACCGTCGATTGAATACTGATAGCCAATCCCCCTCCCCACGCTTTAACGCGGATATCAGTGCGGGCGTAGACGGCTGAATGATAGCCGCCGTGATCAGCATGTGTGCGCCGTTCGCCATCGTCCAGTAAAGAGAGTAAATACCCGCTTCGGTCAATCCCAAGAAATGGGCCACGATATAGCGATCAAGATAGAGTGCGCCGGCCAACCCCACATCACTTGCGAATATCAGCCAGCCGCGCCTCACTGCGCCAAAGTTGTGTGACCACCGCACCGTGAATGTTGCAATTTCCCTGATGGGCCATTCTCTAAAAGCAAAGAACAGGACCAGGTAATAAGACGCCAGGCCAACAAGCCACCAATATAAGAGGCAGTCCAGGGTACGCGATGCCGGGCGCAGGACACCCAGTACTATAGCTGGAAATACCCACGCTCCCGACCGTAGTGAAAGTAAAGCGTTTGCAAGAACCGATCGGCGCAGACTAATGAGGCTCATATGCAGGTCGAAGGCCACGGTATCTAAAACAATGATCGAGGCCACGAGGAGTGCGTTGATCGGCAGTCTAGAGGAGACGGTGAATTGGGCAACGGCGAATACAAGGCAAAAGACGGTGAGTACTGAGACCGTTACGGCGAGCCGATCACGAATTAGAATACCCGCCTCGAGTCGGTTCTTATCCACGAGCTCGCGGCTGAGAAAGAAGTTCAGACCCAACCCAGAAAGCGATGGCATCAATCCGGCGGCGCCTGCAATCAACCCAAACATACCGATGGCATCCAAGGGAAAGAACTTAGCCATGTAAATCGTAAGCGCAAACCGACCCACCAGTCCCATCAAGCGGGCTGAAAAGTTCAACGCTGGAACGACCACCGTATGCGCGCGGCGCGGTATCCTAAGCATCTGACACACGACGTTCGCGATATACCTGTTCGTACAGTCGCATGTAACTGTCGGATGAGATATGCCTTAGAAACCGCTCGGTTACTTTTCTCTTACCGTTCTCTATGTACTTGCGATAACGCGTGTCGTCGCCAAGCAAATCCAAAATCTTGCGTGCGTATACCGACGCATCGAACTCGTCGATCAAAATACCGTCTTCGCCGTCAGACACGACCTCATCGGTGCCCCCTATTCGGGATCCCACCACGGGAATCCCGCAATACATGGCCTCCATCGGTCCTACGGGTAGTCCCTCCCATAGAGAAGGGAAGAGATATAACCGTGCTCGCCGCAATGACGCTACCGCTGCGGCGCGTGTTAACTCGCCGCTGAACGTTACTAAATGATTCACGCCCAATGCCCGTGCACGGGCACGGACGCTCGACTCAAGCTCTCCGCCGCCCACCATCAGCAGCGTAATGCGCCGCTCTTTCATCCTGGCGATCACATCGATCGCAAACTGTGGGTTCTTTTGCCTTACGAGGCGGCCAACAAACACGATATCGTGCGTGTGCTCGCAATCATCACCGAGAGACAGGTCGTTAGGATCAATTCCATTATAAATGACTGATGACTTGCAGCCAGCCTTAACGATGCCATGTTTCATGCCGATGCTTTCATCCGCCTTGGATACGAAACATACGTGGTTGACGCGATTTGCAATCATCTTCTCTGCGAACCGGCCAAGCGACCGGAAAAACGGCGGCCGATTGGCGAAGTGATAACCATGGACGGTATAGACTATTGCGCATTTCAGGTTCTTCAGCGGCGCCAGATTGAATTGGTGGGCCGCTCGGCCTCCGTGAACATGGATAAGGTCCGGGCGAATTTGATCGATCAACTTGCGCATTCGCCACGGTATCGTTAAATCGAACCGTGACGAGAAGAAATTGCACCCGTAAGCGCATAACCCACGCTTCGATGTCTCCATCAGAGCGTACGAGTTGCGATTGCTAAGAACCGAGACGTCCCAGCTGCGGCGGGAAGTCAGATCATCGCAAATACCCAAAACGACGGTCGTCCCTCCCCCTGGATTCCCATCGGCAGAAATTTGAAGAAGTTTTCTCATTGGGAGCATGCACGCGAACTAAGGGATAGCATGCATAAATTCGAGGAGCTTAGTGCCAAGATGGCTTTGCTCAAATTCCGCGGCACTGTGCTTCGCGTTTTCACGCCATGTTCCAAGTAAAGTCGGTCGTTCCAGTATCAAACTCAAGGCATCTCGCCACGCCGATACATCTCCGGGTTCAACGAGCGCCCCCGTGACCCCGTCCCGTATCAGTTCGGGAATCCCGCCCTTATTGCTGCCCAAGACCGGCAGGCCGAGAGTCAAGGCATGTGCAATAACGCCCGGCGAGTTTTCCATCCAAATCGACGGAACACACAGCACCTCACTGTTCACCATTAAATCGCTGACTCCCCCTTGCGGAATAAATCCCGTGAAGCGACACCAGGAAGCGCCGGCGTACGTGTCGTACAGTTCCTCTTCCGCGGGACCACTGCCCGCGATCGTCACAGTAAACCGGTACTTGTTGGCGAGCATCGAAGCCGCCGCCAATAGCACATGAACTCCCTTGGATACGTGCAGGCGGCCGACGTACAGGATTCGTACAAATGCCGAGTCCCTACGAACCTGTTTCGGGGGCGGGTACACATTGGCATTTAGGATGGAAACGCTCGGAATTCCATCGACCGGAAAAACCCTTGCGAGATTCACAAGATTTGAGCGCGACGGCGAACAGAAGCCCAGACGACGAAATCGCCGAATAACGTGCGCCTTATATGATCGTGATACCTTGCACAAGGTGCATTGAGTGGCGCAATCGCGTCCGGCACTGAACATAGACATCCTGATGCATGCAAGCCCGAGGTCGTGCAACACATAGACTGTGGGTACATTTCTGAGGACGAACTCCTCGAGCGCGTTGTATCCAATTCCTTGAATCATGTGTATATGAACGAAGTCCGGCCGAAATTGGTCTAACACTTTCCTCACGATGCGCCTGTTTCTCGGATCCAGGTGGTCTTGCAAATGCCAAATGGGTTTTTTCCAAGCGGGCGCCGCAGCGAACTTGAAATGCGGATATATGCGTGGCATAAGCACACGCCAAATACGCAAGGAACCCTGCATTTCACCGTTTAGCACCTCGCCAGGCGACTTCGCCGTCGTGAGCACCGCGCATTCATATCCGCGGCCAGCCAAATGCTCTGCAATTAGTGCCGCCGAGCTCTCGGCTCCTCCCAATACATCAGGCGGAAATAACGATGATACGAATAGAATTCTTAGGCGCGACATGAGCTAGATGTCACATCGAGTGTTCGTGCAGGTAATACTCGCCGACACCTGTTTGCTCTTCCCAACGAAAGCATAAAGCTCATCAACGCACCGATGGCTAATGCTAAGACAGCACTCTCTAGGAGATTTGTGGTCATTCCGTACACATAGAGACAAAACAAGAGTACGAACACGATCTGATGGTCCCTATTGTCGAAGGACAGGTATCTGATTGACTGTGCACAGAAGGCATAAATGAGGAATCCGACAAATCCCGCGGTTGCGTACAGGTAGACAAAAAAATTATCACCTGGGTTAAACGAGGCGGGTTCATAATTATCTTGGGCTACTCCGATGCCGCCAATGCCGCGGCCCACGATAACCTGCCAGCTCGAGAGCAATGAAAACGCCGCCGGCCACGTATTCCACGCCCTGTCGACAAATGAGCCGAGTATCCATTGTTGCACCGTGCCCTGACGAAGATCGGGAATCGGCAGCCTTAACGAGATCAGCGGGACAATGAATCCGGCAAGCGCGATTAACGAAAATGCGGCAACCAGTGTTCGCTCGACGGCGTCGCGCACCTTGGTGATTAGCCTGAGGGTCGGCATCAATACCAACGTGCAGAGGAATGCGAGAAATGCGCCTTTGGTTGTCGTCAATGCAATGGCCGCTCCCGATACAGCGATTAATAACGCGCGCACCGATGCCGCCTTGAATTTCATAACAAGGTAGATGTAAGGCAGCAAGATGAGCGTCGCTGCGTCGTAACTGGAACGGGAAAAGCCGGATAACCGGTCAATGCCGCCGGCGGTCCACTCGCGGTTGCCGCTGACGGTAATGTCACCCACCTGAACATCGAGACCGACCCAGGGAAACCTATAAAAGTGGTTTACAAACACGCCCGCGCAAAGGATGGCCCATAAGATCATGGGCCGCTTTAGGTCATGGGGGCCTTTCGTGATGAGCGTCTCGACGGCGAGGAATCCCACAACAAACGGCAACCATACTTTCAAACCGAAAAGGATTTGGGGCAGTACCAGCTCCGAGCAAACGGCCACGCAACTGCCGGCGATCAGCAAACAGACCAGCCAATAACAGCGAGTAATATTCTTGTTTTCCGCTACCAAAGTACCAATGGCGCCGATTGCCGCGACGATCAAACCGAAATCCCGAGAATAAATAAGTGCCGGCACATGAGCCAAGGTAAGCAGCCATCGAATAACTGAATCGAATGCTTGCGATAGCACGTAAAGTACGATGATTGTGAGATTGAGTTTTCGCATGCGTCAGCAGTTGAGCACGGCTCCAATGAGCTCTGCGCCGGACAATGCAAGTTCGCGCTTTGCATTTTGTAAGTCAGCAGTCCGCGTCTGATTGCGTTGCGTAGCCAGTATGCAAGCCTTCACACGAGCCGCGATCATCCGGGCATCGGCAAATTGAAGTATTGGCGGAGAATCAACAATGACGATGTCAAACAGGGAGGGCAATGTTTCAATCAAATAAGAAAACCCCAACTGGCTCAAGAGCTCCAGAGGATTTGGCGGCGTTGCGCCGGCAACCAGGATACTGAGATTGCGAAATGGCGGAACGTGTAGAAGCGCATCCTTAAAAGCGCATCGTTCTGACAATACATTCGATAACCCAACGGTCGTTTCTAAGCCGAACAGCAGGTGCAGCGCCGGGTTCCTGAAATTTGCATCGATCAATAAGGTGCGCTGACCCAGCTGTGCGAATACAATGGCGAGATTCGCGGCCACTATGCTGCACCCCTCTCCGGCACGCGTGGAGGCAACCATAATGCACTCACGACTTTCCCCGAATCCGCGCAATAAGAGATGGCTGCGCAGACTGCGAAATACTTCAGCGATTGGGCCAAAAGGATCGCGGGCTGCAATCAGAGCAGGGCTTAAAGGTGAGCCTTCGAACGATGAGCAGGGATAATCGTATTGTTTCGCGAGCGCCTCCATGACCTCCTGCTGACTCAAGATCCCAAAGAGGACGGCGACCTCGCCAAATCGTGCCCCGCTACCACGTTGGTGGTCGACGATTCGTACAATGTCCTGCTCGGTGATCTTTCCCGCAGCAAGAAGTTGCGTTCCTAACGGCGAAGGCGCTGCCTCGACGGATGGTCGCGGCCCCGTGGGTCGAACTTTCACGGAGTTCATGCAGAGCCCAGCTGCAAGCGCCGCGCCGGCAAAATGCTGCCCAAGCGCGGAATCTCTGCTAGAAGAGCAATATCCGCTGCCCCGGCAATGTCGTCCGCGGCGCGAAGACGTGGATTGCGCAACTCCAAGAGTAGAACAACGCCCGTGCCAAGCACCAAGCCAAACACCATTGACAATGCGGCACTCAACAGAAACTTTGGGTAAGACGCGAAAAGCGGAGGGATACCAGGGTTTAGGATCGCTACGCTGCTTTGGTCAAGGCGGCTTTCTAGGGCAACTTGTGTCGCCCGCTGCTCCGCGGCGTCGTATGCCCGTTGAGCACTGTCAACTTCTAGCTTCAGCATGTTCTGATCGTCTTGTTGCTTCTTGACGATGAGAACTTGGTCGCGCTGTTTATTTAAGGCGATACGCAGCTCGGCTTCCTGACCGGCCGCGATTTGAGCAGATTGCTCAACGGATCCCCTTGCGATCTCCACTTCGGCAAAGAGCTTTCTTGTTAAAGCGTTGACTTGAGCCGCAGCGCTTATATAGTCTGGATGATTGTTGCCAAAGGTTGCGCCAATCTGCGCTAGCTTGCCCTCCGCCACGGCGAGGTTTGACTTTTCATTTTGCAGGAGTGTGTTTCCCGCAATATCTGGCAGCTCCTGCAACTTACCCAAACGCAGGGCCGCGTTCATTTGCCGCAACCGCGTTTGTCCATCATACATGACGGTCTGCGCCGCAATTAACTGGTTGGAAATCTCCGTGAGGCGCGCGTTCTCCACGTCGACCCTCGCATCGGTGCCTACCACATTGTTCGTGCGCTGATAGGTCGATAAACGGAGCTGGGCCGCCATTAAGGAATCCCGTAAAATCTGCAGTTGATTGTCGAACCACACAGCCTGGCGACGAGAGGGTTCGGCTCTGAGTTCCAAATGAGTTTGTATGTAGGCCTCGGCGAATGCATTTGCTAAGTCAGCCGAGGTTTGGGGATCGCGTGCGTACGCAACAATTTCGACGACATTGCTTTGTTTGGTGGGCCTGTTACTTGAGGGATGCGCGTCGAGATTCTTTTGCAGCAACCTGTCTGCTATCCAATCGTTTATCGATCCGAACCCGCCCGTCGCGTTGATATATGCATCTCTAAAGTAAGTATTGTTGGACAAGTCGAGTTTTGCGACGACTTTTAAGGCAACGTTGTGACTCGCAATTACTTCTAACTGAGTCGCAAGATCGGTGGGCAGTAACTCCACAGCGGGCTGCCGCCCAGATACGGGTTCTGGGGTGACCGAATCAACTACTAACGAGACTTTGCTTTGATATGTTTTGGGCCAAAAGAGGCAAGCCGCCAGAACCGAGATGACGACGCCGGCCCAGACCACTCCAAGGACGAGAATGCGGGCTCGGAAGACCAAAATTAGTTGTTGCGCGGTCATAAGGTCAAAACCAGCGTTCCCTCAAAGACAACACATCGTCGGGTTGTAGCAAGTCGCGCCCTTTGATAGATATCTCGCGCACTGCCCCAACCGCGTCGCGCCGCTTCACGTGCATGCCATGCTCTGAACCTTTAGCCGTAAGACCCCCTCCGGCAGAAATAGCCTGCGTAACAGTCATGTTTCGTTCCAGCTTGTAGGACCCCGGCCGCTGCACTTGCCCGTAGATGTAAAACACCGGGGCCGGGGGAACATAGATCGTGTCGCCTCCGACCACCGGCAGATTCTGTTTCGTATCACCTGTCAGGAGGGCGTGTAGATCTACGGACAATCGAGTGCCGTCCCCATGGATGAGAGTGGCCTCATCGCCGGCCAAACCCGCGGCCCCTACGCCGGGAGATCCGGTCGCGAGACCACCGGCTTGGGCAAGCATGTCTAGAACTCGCTTAGATGTAGTCAGGACATATTGCCCCGGCTTCGTTACTTGGCCTATCACGGCCACTTTTTGACTCTCGTAATCGGTTACCAAGACTGAGACTTGCGGACGGCGAATGTATCCTCCGTCTTCGAGTTGCCGACTGAGCAATTCTTCCAAATCGCGAGTCGATAGGGCTGCCGCCCGAATTACTCCAACCAAGGGGAAGGTAATATTTCCCGATTTACTGATTCGCGCGGCCACCGAAAGTTCTGCATGCCCGAATACCGTGATCGTCAATAAGTCGTCTGCTCCCAACTTATAGTCATCGTTGTCGGCGATTGCGTGCATCGACAGCAGTCCCATCAAGGATGCCGTTGCAAGCAACCGTCGCGCGAATGGAGTCATAGGATGGGCAATGCAAGTTATATGCCGACCGGCTCTTCACCACGCCGGCCATGGCGGTAACCGTTTGCAATAGCCCCGCGTTTCGTTCACCCTTGAACAACGCCATACGGCAGACTGATGCCGGCTCTCGCTCCCAAATGTTTCGTATAGGGGCCTTAACACGCAATCGAGCATCAACGATTGCGCCTTTGGAACTCTTCGACGCGCGTTGGCGATCGAAATATGCGACATAGGAGTTGTCGAATAATTTTTTGTGAAATACGAGGCGCGGCCCGATATTGATCAGTTCATGCACCAAGTTTGAATGCGGGATGCACCCAAATAACTCGTGATGTCTTACAGCGCATCATGCAGTGATACAGCCGAGGCGGTCTATTTCAGGTCCGGGCACAAAACGTTGTTCGGTTGGCTTCACCGTCCGAGCGGTAACCAATCTCTGGACCTTGGCCTTGTCATCTGTAACCCATTTGGATATGAAGCGGTTTGCAGTCACCGCAGCGTGCGCGCCTTTGCAGAAGCGGCCGCGTTGGCTGGCGTTCCCGCATTGCGATTTGACTATTTGGGCACAGGCGACTCCGAGGATATTCAGCCGCAGGCCGACCAATTGGGCGTTTGGTCAATGGATGTAGTTGCTGCGGTCAATGAAATGCGGGACCGCACTGGAGTAAATCGCATTTGCCTGATGGGAATTCGTCTCGGTGCGCTCTTGGCGAGTTTAGCAAGCAGTAAATCAGATGCTGTCGCATCGATGATCCTGATCGCGCCTGTCCTCAGCGGCCGGCGCTACCTGCGCGAGTTGCGGATTATTCAACTCGCCGCGCCGAGAGCCGCCCCCCGAGCGCATACGGCAAGTTCTTCCACCATAGATATCGATTCCGCGAGAAACGCGACGTTGGAAATCAACGGGTTTCCGATGTCTGCGGCCACTATTGCCGCACTCGCAGCCATCGAACTCCCGCTGCCTCGAACGCCGGTATCCGCTATGCTGATTATCGACGGCAGCGGCTCTCCTTCGACGCGCGAGTGGGCGAAAGGGCTCGCCTCACTCGCCGTGCAAGCCACCTATGTCACCTTGCCGGGCCTGATCGAAATGATCAACACCGAACCTCAGTGCGCGACAGTGCCGCGGGAAATGATTGCTGCGATGAGCGATTGGCTACCGCACCAGAGTGCCACCTCATTGGTAGCCGACGCCTCGATCCGCACGAACCGGGGCACCCTTCGATCGCCGCCTAGCATGGCAATTTTGCCTTCGCAAAACGGGGCTGCCAAACGAGCGCTGTTGACCGAGCGGCCCGTATATATCGATTCTGGGGCTACCTTGTTTGGAATCGTTACGGAGCCGGGAGAGGGTGAGCACTACCGTGGCGGAGTCATTCTTCAGAATAGCGGCGCCGTTCATCACATTGGGTCCAACCGTATGTATGTGTCACTCGCCCGACGCTGGGCCAGCAGTGGCTATGTGGTGCTGCGCATGGACCTCGGAGGGATTGGTGATAGCAGCACTCGGCCCGCCAGGCCGGACGATGACGTCTTTGCGCCGGCGGCGCTTGACGATATCCAGGCCGCTATTCACTTCATCCGCGATCGCTATCAGCTTAGCGACATCACGCTTGGAGGAGTTTGCTCGGGGGCCTATCACGCGCTTCGCGCAGCAATTGCCAAGGTTTCAGTCAATCGAATAATCATGGTAAACCCCATCAATTTTTATTGGAAAAAGGGTGTCACAGTCGAGGAATTGCAGTTGGCAGATGTAATTCGCAACCCTCGCGTATATCGTGACCGCTTGTTTTCGCAACAGGCATGGCGAAAACTATTAACAGGCGAAGTGAGAGTTTGGCGAATTGTGCAGGTCTATTTCCAACATTCGCTGCTCGGCCTTGAAAGCCACCTCCGCGATTTGGCGCGACGCCTACACATCCGTTTACCCTACGATCTGGGACGTAATTTGAGCGAGATCGTAGCGCGAGGGGTAGAAGTCGTTTTCGTGTTTGCGAGCGGCGAGCCCGGAATTACCTTACTCAAATTCAAGGCAGGATTGTCGCTCAAACAACTAGGTAACCGCTGTCGCGTGCGCATCGTGGAGGGCGGTGACCACACTTTTAGTCAGAGTGCTGCGCGCGAGATCTTGGAAGAGATACTTAGCGACGAGTTGACGGGGCAAATCGAACCAGCGCGTTCTTGACCGCACAAGCCCGCGTGTCTCCATAACGCGACGCTTTGGATCACGAGAAATGCTCGTTCACGAAGCACATCGATGTGCCGCACATTCAAGTTTGGTGCTCGGGGAGCGAAATTAACGCCCGCGGCGCAGCGCAGGCAAAGTGAATGAGCATGAACTCACGAGCGTCGTAGTTGCACCCAACGCCGCAGATCAGTCGGCCCCGAGAGAAGTTCGTCCGTCCAATCATTTAGTGTTGTTTCAAGGCCTTGAGCGAGGCCTCTGATCGCCCGCACCTCTTTCCATCGACGCGCGTCATTGTTGTTTGACCTTCGGGACTGGGTGCTTTCCCAGCGTGTGATCGCAGACGCGTTCGCATATGGCACGTAACTTGCTGCTTAACTCACGTGACGATTGTGACTGCATGTGTCACGGATCTTTCCCTTTATCGTCGCCGGCGTCGAATTCGACTATTGATGGCACGCAACTATGTTGACATTACGACCCTCGCACGCGAAGAAGCATTACTCTCGGGTAACTGCCGGGGATCCTTCGGCTGTGTATTGCGTAAGCACCCTTTTATGTCCCGTGGTCGCGGTGTTGGCACTCGTCATTTCCCTGTCGATATGGCGCGAGCCCTTCGGTGGGCCATACTTGATTATTGCCTTCCTGACGTTTCTTGGAGTAATGGATTTTCTGCGCATTCCGAAGCCAAACGGACAAGCGCTAATTTTAACCTCCTTTAGATTTCTATTCGATATCACCCTGCGGTGGTATGGGGTCCTTGCGGTGGTCCTAGGGCTGCTTTATTTCTCGGGCCTGACCGGCGGACTCAACGCAAACGTGATCCGCACATGGATTGTCGGGGCGCCGGTTATGCTTTGGGGCGGTATTCTTGGCGGCATACATTTTGGTCTCCGGCGAGTGCCTTTGCGGCGCGCGGTCGTCGTTGGGCTCACGGAACTCGGAATCCGTCTCCATGATCACCTGACCGAAGATCCGCTCATGTGCACCACGGTTGTAGGCTTCTTCGAGGACCGGAGTTCCGAACGTCTACCGGTGGGACTCCGACCCAAAATCATCGGGCCGGCTGTGGATCTGCCGGCTTTTGTGCTGGCGAATCAGATCGATATTGTTTATATCACACTGCCTATGACCCGCCATCCTCGAATGCTGCGGCTCTTGGAAGTGCTGCGCAATACTACGGTGTCCATCTATTTCGCGCCGGATCTTCTCGATCCTAATTTGATCCAAACTCGGTTTGACCTGGTCCACGGAATACCCGTTGTCGCCGTCCAAGAATCACCACTCTTCGGGTTCCGCGGAGCATCGAAGCGAATCTTTGATTTAGTTATCTCACTTTCTGCCGCGGTGCTCCTGACGCCGGTACTGCTTGCGATAACCATCGGCGTGAAAATATCTTCTCCCGGACCAATATTTTTCTTGCAGCGACGCTATGGTCTCGATGGAAGATCTATGGTCATGTACAAATTCCGCACCATGATGGTGACCGAGGATGGAGAGAAAGCCTACACGCAGGTTACTCGCAACGATGCTCGAGTTACACGTTTTGGCGCTTTTTTACGAAAGCTGTCGCTGGACGAACTCCCGCAACTCTTAAACGTGATTGAGGGAAGCATGAGCATAGTGGGTCCGAGACCTCATGCCATCGCGGTCAACGAGCAATATCGGCGCTTGATACCCAGCTACATGGCCAGACATAAAATCAAGCCGGGAATTACGGGACTGGCTCAGGTCAACGGATACCGCGGCGGCGACGATTTAGAAAGCATGACCAAGCGCGTCGATTTTGACCTGGCTTATCTTTCCCGCTGGTCCCTGCGCATGGATGTACTGATCCTCCTCAAAACTGCAGCGATGATCTGGACCGATCGTCGAGCTTACTAACGTCGACGCGCCAGGTGACCGCAATTAACACGAGAGCAGCTGATCAGCCACCTACCAACGTCGCCCTCGTTCACGACTGGCTTACTACTTATGTAGGCGGCGAGCGTGTGCTAGAACAAATGATTGCCGTTTATCCGAGGGCAGCCATTTTTTCATCGATCAATGTATTGCAGCAGCATGAGACGGCGTTTCTCGGGGGCCGCAAACCCATCACGAGTATGGCGCAGCACTGGCCATTTATGCGCAAGCATTACCGGGCGTATCTACCCTTGCTGATGTTTGCAATTGAACAGTTAGACGTCAGTGCGCATGATCTAGTTCTGTCCAGCAGCGCCTCGATTGGCAAAGGCATTCTGACCGGACCCGACCAGCTGCATATCGCTTACGTTCATTCCCCGATGCGGTACGCATGGGATATGCAGCATCAATACCTTCGCGATGCAGGCATCGCAACCGGCGCTCGAGGCTTAATAGCGCGGTGGTTGCTTCACCGAGCGCGAATCTGGGATTTGCGGACGGCCAATGGTGTGGATCATTTCATCGCCAATTCCAATTTCATCGCGCGTCGCATTAAGAAGGTCTATCGACGTAACGCGACCGTGATCTACCCGCCAGTTGACCTCGAACATTTCGCTTTGCGCGAACAGAAGGAGAATTTCTACCTCACTGTCTCGCGAATGGTGCCCTACAAGAAAATTCCACAGATCGTTGAGGCGTTTAGATACTTACCGGATAAGCGCCTTGTTGTTATCGGCGACGGAACTGAAATGGCTCGTGTCAAGCAGGTCGCCGGCAAAAACGTGGAAATTATGGGCTATCAGCCGTCTTCGGTTGTCCGAGACTACATGCAACGCACCAAGGCATTCATCTTCGCAGCGGAGGAAGATTTTGGCATCAGTCCTGTCGAGGCTCAGGCCTGTGGGACGCCAGTCATCGCTTTCGGACGGGGCGGCGCCCTCGAGACGATCCTGGGCAAGGAGCACGCGCGGCCAACAGGCCTATTCTTTGAAGACCAATCGGTACACTCGATTGCCGCTGCGGTGCGGGACTTTGAGCGCGGCATACATCGATATTCAGCGATCAGCTGCCGTCAGAATGCGGGTCGATTCGCGATCGACGTATTCAAGACAACCTATGCGGCGTTCGTTAAGGAATGCTGGCTCGAATTCAAAAATACACATAAGCAGCGGCCGGGCGCAACGAGCTCTCCGTATAGATCTCCGGAACCGACGAGTGAAATCAGTGGATGAATGCCTGAGAGATCACCCGAAACGGTTAGGTGGGATCCTTTCGTTAGTTACCGTTTTCTGCTTAACAGAATTGCCGTTATCTGCCATGAGTGCGTTGCCCGCGTCGAGTATCAAAACTTCTATGGCGGTCAACGTGCACGGTCTGTCTCAAGGTTATAGCGAGCTGGACGCAATTGCAGCTACGGGTTTCAAGTTGGTTCGTCTTGACATGACCTGGGAGGCGGTCGAAACGGAACGGGGTAAATATAATTGGAGCCGGAGTGTGGCCAAGGCCGAAGCAATATACGCAAGAAATATGCGACCCATATTTGTTCTCGCATACTCGAACCCTTTATATGCGCCAACAATTGCAATCAAGGCGCTGTCTGGAAGTGAGCAGCGAAGAGCGGCGGGCCCCGCTACACCTGAGCAGGTAAAGGCTTACTCACAGTTTGCCGCTGCGGCGGCCGCTAGATTTGCCGGTTACAGTCCCATTTGGGAAATCTGGAATGAACCTGAGCACAGTTCCTTTTGGCCGCCCAAGGCAGACCCGGACGCCTATGCAACATTGGCCATGGAGGCCTGCAATTCAATTCGCGGCGCGGATGCAAACGCCACTGTAATCGGCCCCGGCGCTGCTGTCCCACCAAAGCGCAATGATCCAAGGCCTTCTTTCCTTATTACAATTCTGAAAAGTGCCGCTAGTGGGTGTTTCGATGCCATCAGCGTTCACCCCTACCTTCCGGTTCGCGACCTCGAGGAAATCGATCAGGATTGGGGGATCCTGAGGAATCTAATAACAGGCGAAGTACACGCGGCAAAACCACCAGCGGTCGTTAGTAGCGAGTGGGGGCTCTCGACCCGGCAGCCTGGTGTCTCGGAGGAGATGCAGGCCTGGTATGCGGTAAGAATGATGCTGCTCAACATTGCGAACCAAATACCCATCGCCGTTTGGTATGAATGGCGCGACGCCAACACCACTCCGGATGATGCTGAGGGCGGATTTGGTCTGGTCCACAATAACGGCGAACCAAAACTGTCCTTAACGTCCCTGCAGACCATGATGCATTTGCTGTCTGAGACCCGTTTCATCTGCCGCTCCAGCAAAGCGGGACTGGATGCCGAAGCACTTATTTTCTCCGACGAGATCGCAAAGAATTCCTGGGCCGTTGTCTGGAATCCGGACCCTGATCGACGTTCACTTGAAGTCCATATGGATTTACCTGGGGATGGATTCTTGGTGGATATGTATGGTTCCAAATCGCGCATGGTTGCCGTCGACGGCAAGCTAATCGCCAAACTGGGGCCGCAACCAGTCTATATTCACATCGAGAGTGGCGTTCCGATTGCTAGCTTGTGTGGAGTAAGTCCCAAGCCCCCAACGCTTAAGCGAGTCAAATAGTCCGCAAGTTTCTCGGCAGCGGGCAGCGCTATAAAGCTACCAAATCAATCGGAATTTCACACTGGCAGTTCCATCCCTATACGCAAAATAAGCATCGCTTGAATTACGGTGTTCAACGCCCCCCGTCAATGTAAGCTCCAGCCATTGGCGCGGCGTCCACTTGACCGATAGGGATGCTGCAGACACCTTATCTTGACGGACAGTCCCGAGTATGCCAAGGCCCGATCCAACGTAATTCTGGTGATCGAGGCTGGCATTAGCGGTGACACCAACAGTCTCGTGTAGCCTCCAGTTTAGTGCTGCCAGCCCCCCATTGGACACGAAATAGTCGGATTCATTGTCAATGTACGCGTTGAGTTCTCGCCATCCCTTAATCGTCACATCGGTGATCGGTGTGGGCTGCCACACAATGGACGCGTGGCCAACACTCCCTGAAAAATCAGCTCGCGCCAACTGTGGGTTGGAGCGTTCGTGCCAACCGACATCGACAGCGAGGCGCGTTTTGACGCTCAAGGAATCTGACAAGCTCAGGTATGTCCACTTTTCGAGGTACGAAAGTTGGTCGTCCCGGAAGCGCGCCCACGCCTCTTTATAATTTAATCCGACCGTGTCACCGTCCGAAAATGCATACTCAAGCGCCAGAATGCCTGAGCTCTTCCGATTGTTTTGATATTGCTCGATCTCAGCCTCGTGATGCGTGGTCGTCAGGTCCGCCACCAGGCGGACAGCGAAATCTGCGCCGAGTGCCCACCAAACATTGCTCGAGTTCACGGAGCGATCTAATAGATCCT
Organism: uncultured Gammaproteobacteria bacterium; assembly: GCA_963818075.1. Taxonomy (GTDB): domain Bacteria; phylum Pseudomonadota; class Gammaproteobacteria; order Steroidobacterales; family Steroidobacteraceae; genus Bog-1198. The sequence goes on from CAWFQX010000006.1 coordinate 906,782, forward strand.
TCGAAAATATTCGGCTATTTACAAATCGCGCGAGAGATCTTTGAAATGCGATCGACGACTCCCCTGTCAGTGTTGCCCCGGATTGCCAGTCCCAAGTCAGTGCTCCGCTGCCTCCAACGTAATCGAGATACGTATTGCGGTCAAAGCGCACATTGTCGACCTGGCCAAGCAGCGAGATGGTCTGATGCACGGGATTGAAATTGGTATCGATTCCCACGCCAACATCTGTAATGCGATCGCTCCGGCTGTCGCCTGCAGGCAGAACAATGCCGAGCGCGGCGGCGTTATACGGGATCCGATACAGGTTGGAATCGGTGGATTCACTAGCTTGTGCGTACGGGGTTACATCGCCTCGGGCGACGACATCCTGAGGTGAGTCCTCTGCGCGGCTCGTAGGGATAGATAACAGCAAAGCAAGTAGGCAGCTCGACGATGCCCGGCACTTCAATTCTGCGCCTGTTAAGAACTTCACTGAGTGTGGTACATCTCGTTTCCCTTCCAGTCCGTCAAGCAACCGAAAGCACTTGTCGTGCCACATTTAGCTAACTCATGTCCATCAGGGATTTACCACAGTTGGACGGCGCCCGTGCCCGCGATCTTGCACCGTGATCGAGCACGCACTCGTTTCGATGCACTATGACGTGCCCCTGAAATTCGGTAGATCAACAATGCGCGAGGTATACTACGAAGCACAACAGAGCAGCACCTGATCACGCAAAACTCACGCGCGCAAATCAACTAGCCTGATCGCGTGGCCTGCTCTTCTGCCCCTAGTGGTGCGGTGGGCCGGAGCACTTGCTTCGGTGAGTAGCCGAACTGCCGCGCAAACGCGGCGGTAAAACTCCCGTGATGCGCGTAACCGGCTTGCATTGCGATCTGTTGGACCTGAAGATCCGACGATCGCAACAAACCGTGTGCGAACTCCAGTCGCTGGCGGCGCACGAACTCCGCGGTCGTCTCGCCGAAAAGTTGGCGAAATGCCGTGCACAACTTCGAGTAGTTCATGCCCGCGCGGCGGGCGAGATCCGGTAGGCGCGGAGGCGCCACGAAATTCGCTGCGAGTACATCGCGAATCAGATGTAGCTGCTTCCGATCGCGCCCCGTCAGCTTGATGTGACCAGCGTCTCGCGGCGCAAATGCGCCGATATTACTCAGCGTGACGTACAGCAGCTCGTTCGCCTTGGCGTTCGCGTAGAGCCACTGCAGCGGATCGCCGCGGTCGGCGCGCACGATCTCCCGTAGCAACGGAACCGTTGCACCGATGTGCGGGCCCGCCCGGAATCGCGGTAGGACCGCGGAGCCTTCGTCCGGGGAGAGTGCCGATTCGAGAATAGCCGCCGCGCCCTCGTTCACTTGATCCAGCCACACGCGATCGCAATACAGGCTGACCCACGTTTCGCGGCCGCGCAGCGCCTCGCCGAGTCGCTCACTCACGTCGTCGCAGCCGTTCGGCTGAAACCACAAAAGGCACGCCGGCTCGAACACCCGGCACTCGCCCCACGAACCCGCAAGCTCGATCGCTCCGGAGATGCGGTAGTGAAATTCGAGTATGTTCTGGCCTCTCAGGGGGCTCTCGAATCGCTCGGCAGATGCGACATCGACGACCGCCATGACCATCCACGGCGATAGATAATAGGTGTCACAACGTCGGCTCGGGTCGTTGGAGAAGAACCGCAGCGGATGTCGGTACGCCAGATAGCGGGACGCGAACTCCGAAAGTGCCGCATCCGCCGATTGCAGGCACTGCATCTCCAGCGGCACGTTCACCCGCGTCTCGGCGATCTCGAATCGGTCGCAGCCGCTGTAAATGGGCGCGGGCGTCGCCATCTGCCCTCCTAGGCCCAGTTATCTAGTCTCGATCATGCCGAGCCCAATCGGTCGCGTCAATGGATCAGCCAATTTCGTCCGTCATCGCGGCTTTGCGCCGGCCGATGTAGTCCTTGAGCGCCTCGTCGATCGCCGCATCAATCGGCGGCGCCTCGTACGATTGGAGCATGGCCTTCCAGCGTTGATTGGCGCGGGTCAGCTGATCGCGACCCCCCTCCGCACGCCATTGCTCGTAAGAGTTATTGTCGGCGAGCTCGAAATTATGGAACGCCCGCTCGTAATTCGCCATCGTGTGCGCCGAGCCAAGGTAATGATTGCCTGGGCCGATCTCCCGGAATGCCCCGAGCGCGAAGCCATTGTCGTCGAGGGGCATGCCTCTAGCCAGTGTGTGGAAACCGCCCAATTGGTCGACGTCCATGACGAATTTCTCGTAGGACATCACAAGTCCCGCCTCAAGCCATCCGGCCGCATGCAACATGAAGTTCGCGCCGCCGAGGAACGCCGGCCAGATCGAGTTCGCACTCTCGGAAGCCGCCTGAGAGTCCGCGACCTTCGACGCGCACAGGTTGCCGCCGCAACGCAGCGGTACGCCGAGCCGACGCGCGAGTTGGCCGATCGCGAAGTAGGCGAGCGCCGGCTCGGGTGTTCCGAACGTTGGCGCGCCGCTTCGCAAGGACATTGATGACAGAAAATTGCCAAGGATCGCCGGCGAGCCCGGCCGCTCAAGCTGCGCGAGCGCGACGCAAAAGGTCGCCTCTGCGTAGCACTGGGCGAGCGCGCCTGCGGTCGTCACCGGGCCCATCGCCCCGCCGAGGATGAATGGAACGCACACCGGCGCCTGATTGGCTGCCGCATAGGTGCGGATTACGCGACTCGCCTCGCCGTCGAGCACGAGCGGGGAGTTGACGTTGACGTTGCCGAGGATCACACAGTTGTTCGCCACGAAGTCTGCGCCAAACAGGATCCGGCACAGTTCGATCGAGTCGGCCGCCCGTGCCGCTGTCGTTACTGAGCCCATGAATGGCTTGTCCGAGTAGCGCATGTGCGCATAGACCATGTCGAAATGGCGCTTGTTGACGGGCACGTCGACCGGCTCACAGACGGTGCCGCCTGAGTGGTGCAGCCACGGCGAGGCATACGCAAGTTTGACGAAGTTTTGAAAATCCCCGAGAGTGCCGTAACGTCGGCCACCATCGAGATCGGAGACGAAAGGCGGCCCGTAGGCGGGTGCAAATACCGTATGGTTTCCACCGATCTCGACGTTGCGAGCCGGGTTGCGCGCGTGCTGAGTAAATACGCGAGGCGCGGAACGGCGCACGATGTCGCGGGCCAGCCCGGCCGGTACGTGGATCCGGCAGCCATCGGTGACCGTCGCGCCGGCATCTCGCCAGAGTCGGATCGCCTCTTCGTCGCCGCGGATCTCGAGCCCGATCTCCTCGAGCAGGAGATCGGCGTGTCGTTCGACGGCGTCAAGCCCCTCGGGCGACAGGAACTCGTACGGCGGAATCTCGCGGGTGATGTAGGCCGGGGCCACCGGGCGCGCGGCGCGCGACTTGTGCCGGGCCTCGCGCCCACTCGGACGGGCACGGCGAGCGGATCGATCGTCTTCTGACATTGCGTTGGTTTCAAGCGCGCATCCGCGCTCCCATGGGATCAACTGGGGGCTCGGCGAGGACCCAGCATGAACGACGTTCGCCAACGATTGTCACCTCGAGTGGTGTGCCGGCCTTGGACATCGAGCTCGAAACGTAGCCCATCGCGAGGCTCTTGCCACAGGTATGACCGTAGGCGGCTGAGGTGACGAAGCCGACGCGCTGATCGCCGGACCAGATCGGTTCGTAGAAGCTTGCATCCGCGTCTGCCGTGTCCACATCAAGAAGGACGAGCTGTCGCTCGGGCGCCGTATCCCGATCTTTGAGAGCCGCTTCGCGGCCGATGAACGCCGGTTTGTCGTAAGCGATGAACCTCGCGAGACCGCACTCCGTCGGCGTGTAGTCCCGTGAAAATTCGCGAGTCCAGATACCGAATCCCTTCTCTATTCTGAGAGACAGGAGCGCGTACATCCCCACATCCACAATCAGAAGATCCTGCGCTGCCGCCATCAGACGGTCGTAAATCGCGCCCAGGTAGACCTGCTGCGCATGAATCTCGTACCCCAGCTCGCCGGTGACCGACATTCTCGCGACGAGCGCATTGCAAAGACCCACATCCATCATCCGGGCAGTCATGAACGGGAAGGCCGCGTGGCTGACATCCTCCGCAGTCACTCGAGCCAGGGCCTCGCGCGACTTCGGGCCAAACATCGCGATCCCGCCCCAGTCGTTGGAGAGATTTCTAAGCGTGACGCCGGTGGCGGGCAGGTGCGCCGCAAACCAGCGCATGTGCCAGGCCTGCAGGTAGCCGGAGCCAAATACCAGAAACCGGTCCGGCGCCATGCGGATCGTGGTCAGATCGCCCATCAGCCTGCCGCTGGCGGCAAGCATCGGCGTCAACTTGACTCGGCCAACCGCCGGCAGCTTCGCCGCCAGGAGCCGATCCAGCACACTTTCGGCGCCGGCGCCTGCGAACTCGTACTTGCTGAACGAGCTCGCGTCGAGCATGCCGGCTGCGCTGCGAGCCGTGCGGCACTCGGATGCGACGGGACCAAATGCGTTGGAGCGCCGAAGCGTCGGGGTTTCCACAGGCGCCTCGGCGCTTGGCGCGAAGTAGAGCGGGTATTCGAGGCCGTAGCTCACACCGAAGACTGCATTGCGAGCCGCGAGCCGTCCATGGAGCGCCGATGTCTTGGACGGGCGACCGGCGGGCCAGTACTCGTTCGGATAGGCGATGCGAAAACGCCGAGAGTAGAACTCACCGGCTTTCTCGAGCACATAGGCCTTGCTGGCGTAGTCGCCAAAACGTGCCACGTCGAGTGCGAAGGCATCGCCGTCTGGCTCGCCTGTGATCATCCAGGTTGCGAGCGCAAGACCAACACCGCCGCCCTGGCAAAAACCCGCCATCACTCCGCAGGCTGCCCAGTAGTTCGGTACGCCGGGCACGGGACCCACAAGCGGGTTACCGTCCGGCGTGAACGTGAACGGCCCGTTCACGATTTTGCGGATTCCTGCGGCGTGAAGGCCCGGAAAGCGGGTGAACCCCTTCTCGAGCGCCCCCGTCAAGCGATCGAGGTCAGGCGCCAACAGATCGGTCTCCCCGTAGTCCCACGAGGTACCGCCCAAGGCCCATGGCGTAGCGGGCGTCTCGTACACACCGAGCAGGACACCGCGCCGCTCTTGGCGCATGTACATTTCGCCATCGAGGTCCACGACGACCGGCAACTCTTTGGCGGCGTTCGCGAGCTCCGCGAGGTCCTCGGTGATCAGGTAGTGGTGCTCCATCGGCACTAGCGGCAGCTCGACGCCGACCATGCGACCGACCTCGCGAGCCCAGAGTCCACCAGCGTTGACGACGTGTTCGGCCTCGATCGTGCCTTGGTCGGTCGATATATCCCAGCTGCCACGCCCGGTCGGCGCGAGCGCGAGTACGCGAGTGTGGCGGTAGATGTCCGCGCCGTTCAGCCGTGCTGCCTTCGCGAACGCGTGCGTCGCGCCCGACGGGTCGAGATGGCCCTCCATTGGGTCATAGATCGCGCCGAGCACATCGCGAGTGTCCATAATCGGACAAAGTTCGCGGATCTCGGCTGGGGTCACGAGCCGCGTGTCGAGGCCTAGCGTCTTGTGCCGCGCGACATCCGCCCGCAACAGGTCCCACCGCTCCTTCGTGGCAGCGACGTTCAACCCACCCGGATAATGCAGGCTGATGTCCTGCCCGGAGATCCTCTCCAGCTCCGGATAGAGTGCGACCGAATAGGCCTGCAGGCGCGACATGGCAGCGTCGCTGTTTAGGGCGTGAAAGGCGCCGGCAGCGTGCCAACTCGAACCGGCGGTCAGTTCCTTGCGTTCACAGAGCGCAACATCCCGCCACCCGAGCTTGGTCAGGTGGTAGAGGACGCTGCAGCCGACGACTCCGCCTCCGATGACAAGAACCCGGACGTGGCGCTTCATGGGATCCTCTTACGCCGGCAGCCTGACACTCGGCGCCGGACCGAGTCGCTATCTTAAGGCGACGGGCGCGGGAGAGACCCGACGTTTCTTAGTCGTACGTTGGATTTATTTAGGCGATCAGGTAAAGGTACGTTGAGCACCATCCGGCGGCGGAAGCGCCACCACTTACAAGGTGTAGACTGCGCCGCAATGGCCGGATCGGCAGTCTTATATTCGTCCAGAGTCAGGGTGGCAATGAGGTGTGTGAATGTCAGTTTCCGGCGGTTCGGGTCCGATCAACGTTGAGCGCCTGTCGAAGGTCCTACGGCCGGTCGATGAGGCGATAGGCCTGCCGAACGTCACCTATACCAGTGACGCGTATTTCCGCTACGAGCGCGATGCCGTCTTCGGGCGTACCTGGGCAGGGATTGCGTTCACGGACACGATCCCTGACCGGCCGACGGCCCACCCGATCGAGTTCATGGGCTTGCCGTTGCTGGTGACCCGCGACCGGCATGGCGCGCTCCACGTTTTTCACAACGTCTGCAGCCATCGCGGTATGAAGCTGGTCGCCGAGCCGACGGAAGTTCGAGGCTTGATTACCTGCCGCTATCACTGCTGGTCGTACGCGACCAACGGCGACCTCAAGGCGACGCCGAACATCGGCGGCGTGGATCGGCACCACCGCGAAGGATTCAAGAACTCGGACCATGGACTAAAGCCGGTGCGCAGCGCCGTCTTCATGGGCATCTTGTTCGTCAATTTGAGCGGTGACGCGCCTGACTTCGCAGTACACGCCGGCCAGTTGGTGCGGCGTGCCGAGCAATTTCTCGGCAGCGATGGCTGGTCGCAGCTGAAGCCCGGCGTTACCGATTCCCGCCTGAGTCTCACGGCGCAGTGCAATTGGAAGCTCGCAGTCGAGAACTACTGCGAGGCCTACCATCTACCTTCGGTGCATCCCGAGCTCAATGCCTACTCACGACTGGACGACCATTACTGCTTCCTCGGCGACGACTTCGCCGGACAAGGATCCCTGGCGTATCGTGGCAGCGACATAGCCGGCACGCACCTGCCACGCGTCACGGCGTGGCCGGCCGAGCGGATGCACGTGGCCGAGTACCCGACCATGTACCCGAACGTGCTGCTGGGCTTCCAAGCGGATCACGCATTCGCAATCCTCCTGCTACCGGAAGCAGCCGATCGGACTCGCGAGGAACTGCAAATCTCTTATATTCGCGACGGCGCCACGAGTGACGCCTATCGCGCTTGCCGGGCGGCGACCGTGAGCGCATGGCGGATCGTCTTCGAACAGGACCTGCCCGCGGTCGAGCAGATGCAGATCGGGCGTGCCTCGCCGGGATACGACGGTGGCGTATTCTCACCGGCGATGGATGCGGCCACCCATCACTTCCACAGCTGGGTCGCCAATCGGCTCGTGGAGCAGATCTCCCTCACCTGACACCGCCCAACAGACGCCGAATCAACGGAGTCACCAGCAACATGATCACCGCGGCAGCAAAGGACCACCAGAAGATCTTCAGGAACAGCTCCGGCAGCGACTGCAAGTTGTGCGCGTCGTATTCACCTGAGAGCTGACCGGCGAGATTGTTACCGAGGGCCAGGGCGAGGAACCAAAGCCCCATCACCTGGCCTACGAACTTGGGCGGTGCGAGCTTGGTCATCGACGAGAGCCCAACCGGCGATAGGCAGAGGTCGCCGCATTCCTGAAGAAAGTAGGTCACCAGCAGCCACGTCGGCAATACCTTGGCACCTTTGACGACGTATTCCGACGCGACGTACATGACGAGGTATCCCGCGCTCAGCAGCCCAAGCCCGGCCGCGAACTTGGTTGACGGAACAAAGTCGTAGCCGCGTCGGCCGAGTGCGATCCACAAAGCAGCGAAGGCCGGAGCAAACAGTATCGTGTAGAGAGCGGTCGTGCCTTGCAGCACGCCCGCCGGCATGACCCAGCCAAACAAATTGCGGTCCGTGTATCGGTCCGCGAACAGATTCAAAGAGGCGCCTCCCTGCTCGAAGCCGGCGAAGAACGTCGCATAGGCCACGAACAGTGCGACCATCACGTACACCCGCCGGCGCTCATCCCTGTTCAATCCCGCAAACAGGATCAAGTACGCGAAGTACGCCACCGCGAGCAGCGCAATTACCCACGATGCAGCGGCCGCCAGCCTGACCGGATCGATTGCCAGTTGTCCGCCGATCACGAACGCGGTAATCGCCAGGACCGCGAGCAGAATCAGCACAACTGGGAGCCAGGCTCGGAATCCCGTCGCTCCGCGCGCTTTCCGGCCGCGGTCACCAAGCCAGCGTCGCGTCAGCATGAACTGGCCGAGCCCAATCATCATCCCGAGCACGGGCAGGCAGAATCCCCAGCGCCAGCCGAATTGCGCTGCGCAGAGCGGCACGAGCAGGGAGCCGAGGAGCGCGCCGACACTGATACCGACGTAGAAGATCGAGAAGCCCGCATCCCGACGTGCGCCGCCTTCCGGGTACAACTCGGCGACCATAACACTGATATTGGGTTTGAGGAGGCCCACGCCGAGCACGATGACTACGAGGCCGACGAAGAAGCACTGGACACTGCCGAGGATCAGCAGAGCGTTTCCGCACAGGATCAGGACGCCACCGACGATCACGGCCCGCTGCGCGCCAAGCAGGCGGTCCGCCATCCAGCCACCAAACAGGGCGAAGACGTAGGTCGCGGCAATGTAAAGGCCGTAGATCGCGCTCGCGATGTGGTCGTCGAGCCCGAGGCCGCCGTCGCTCACGGCTGCCACAGCGAAGAGGATCAGGATGGAGCGCATCCCATAGTACGTAAAGCGCTCCCACATCTCTGTCAGAAAGAGCGTCGCGAGGCCGCGCGGTTGCCCAAAGATCTCACGATGGCCCGCGCCCGCCTGCAGCGGAGTTTGCGTCCTCACAGGAGGTCGCGGGGGATCGTCACGTTCCATTGCCGCTCGGCCACGATATCGCCGTTGAGCCGGGCGATCAGAGTACCTGACACGTAGAAGCTGTCCCTGTCGCTGTGCATACGGGCCTCGGTGTTCACCAGGGTCCGCCATCCGTCGCGACCCATTTCGTAAGATTGCGTCAGCACATACCGAGCGGACAGCGGATCATCGTCCCTGATCGTCAGCTCACGCTTGAGGCCATGGGCGACTTCGATGTTGACGTCGTCGAGGCGCCGGATTCCTTCACCGAACACTCCGCCGATGCCTTCGGTGACGTAGGTCGTCTCGCCGGTGACGTGGTCCTGGACGGTGAACCGCCGCACGGTGCCGGGATCGATCGAGGTGATTGGCGCCATCGGTCCATGGGCGGGCGGCGCGAACGACACCGCCGGTCCTTGGGTATCCTGCCGGACCGGCACCTCCATCGCACTCTCGCCCGTGCGGATCGACAACGTGGCCGGGTATGGCGCCGGCCAGACAATCGGCCAGTACGCCGTCGCGATCGACAGCCGGATGCGGTGACCCGGCAGGAACCGGTATCCGCACGCGTTGAACGTCACGCTCACATCGTAGTAGCGCCCCGGCGCGAGTCGCGAGGGGTGCTCGTGGCCGTCGCGGTGAGTAAGATTGAGGACCTGATAACTGACGCGCGTGACCCGACCGTCCGGCGCCACATCTGACAGGCGGACCGCCAGCTGGGCGACAGGCGCGTCGGACGAGACCTGCAACCGCAGCAGTGGCGGACCGAGCACCGAGAGCTCACGCTCGAGTGCCGATGTGTCGAATACCAGTGCCCCACCGTCGTCGAGCCGCTGGTCCGTCGGGTGCTCGCCCGGACATCCCGTTCCCATCCACTCACCGGCAGCCTTGCCTTGGCTCTGCGGCGAACGAATCGAGAACACCGTGCTCCGATCAGGTTGTTCGCCGAGGCTTCGGTCTGCGCGAAGAAAAAGCCGCCACGGCTGGATGTTGCGCGACGGGTAGGTCGCCTCGCCGACCCAGCGCCCCGGGATGAAGGTGCGCGTGCCGTCCGGGGCGACGGGGTCCTCGATGTACGCCCGCAGCATCGGCTCGTTCATGATCCCATTGTCCCGGCCTTTGAGCCACTGGTCCCACCAGCGGACCGCTTCCTGGAGGTAACCGATCGCGGGGCCGGGCACGCCGTCATGCGGATAGAGATGCCCCCAGGGTCCGATGATGCCGAGCCGCGGCACCTTGAGGCCCGCCAGGAATCGCGGAACGGCGTTGGTGTAGGCATCCGACCAACCGCCGATCGCGAGGACTGGGCAGTCGATCGCTGCGTAATCCTCGCAGATCGAACCGTGCTTCCAATAGTCGTCGTAGCGCTGGTGAGATAGCCAGAGGGCTGGGAAGAAAGGGAGCGTCTCGAGCCGTTCGAGCCAGCGCCCGAGCCATTCCTGCCCAACGATCTCGGGATCGAGCGGGCGGCTCTGGTAGGCGAGCATGATGCTGCCCCACCACAAATTGTCGTTGAGCAGGCAGCCGCCCATGTAATGGATGTCGTCGGTGTAGCGATTGTCGGTCGAGAACGTCGTGATGATCGCCTTCAGTGCCGGCGGACGGCGGGCTGCGATCTGCAGCGCATTGAAGCCGCCCCACGACTTGCCCTGCAGGCCCACGGCGCCGGTGCACCAGGGCTGGCTCGCAATCCACGCGATCACCTCGAGGGCATCATCCTGCTCCTGCTTGAGGTACTCGTCCGCGAGATGACCATCGGACTCGCCGGAGCCGCGCATGTCGACACGGACGGCCGCGTAACCGTTCTGCGCGAAGTAGCCGTGCATGGGGTTGTCGCGCGCTCGTGTTCCGTCGCGCTTGCGGTATGGGATGTACTCGAGTACTGCAGGAACGGGCAACTGGGCCGCGGTTTCCGGGAGCCAGAGACGAGCCCCCAGACGGCAACCGTCGCTCAACGTGATCCAGACATGTTCCTCGATATGCACCGGCTGTCGCTACCGATTTGGGCGGTAGATGAGATCACCGTACTTCACCCACTTGCCGCTGCCGGCGGGCGCGATGTACTGGAGGATGCGCACAGTACCGTCATGGCGGTTCTCATACACCAGCTTCACGTCGCGTTTGCGCGAAGGGATCACGGTCACGAATACCATGTTGCCGTCCGCATCCGGTGCCCCACGCAGGAAAATCGCCCCCCACTGATTGTCGGCCCACATCTGCAGCCAAGTCTCGCCATCGAAGCGATTGATGCCGATGCCCGCGAGCCGGTACTTGACGCCCGGGCGCCGGTACATGTCCGTCAGGAAAGTCAGGTTCTCCTGGACGATACACCCTTCCGAGTGCTTCTCGACACGCTCGAATGCAACCAACTGGTTCGTGGCGGCGTCGAAAACCTGCCAATTTCCCACCCAGAAATCCAGCTGGTGATGCTGAGGTGTATCGCAGGTCGCCGGCGCGGTGGTTTGCTCCAGCGCCATCGTCTCCGCGGCACGGGCCTGCCCCGGCGAATCCAGCGCAACGGCGGAAACACCCAGCACTACGGCGGCCGATGCGCCTGCGATCGAAAGTATCGGCCTGGTCATTTCAGAACGTATACGCGAGCCGAACGCCAATTTCGCGTGGTGGATTGACCAAGTAGTCGTTCGTCAGCTTGCCGAGCTCGTTGAACTGCGTCGGCGGGACCAGAATATTCTGCCTGTCGAACAGGTTGGTCACGTACAGGGCCGCGCGCCAGGGCTTGTGAATCAGTGCTGCCGAGAGATTCATGATCTCGTAACTCGATGATTTCTGCACAGTCGTTACGCCCAGCGTGGGCGACAGTTGCATCGGTACGACGCCTCGATAGACTCCGTTCGCCGCCAGGGCAAGATCGTATCCAGGCGAGACATTCATATCGTAGACGACACCGGCGCTCGCGCTGGTCTTCGGACTCCCGGGCATCTGTTCCCCGGAAGTTCCATGTATAAGGCCCGGGACGATGGTGCCGTTCTGGGCGCCATTGTTCGCCGGCAGCGAAAAATCGCTGGTCAAATGCGCATCGGCATAGGCAAAGCTCACGGAATAGGCGAGACGCGGCACAAACAGCGGGCCGCTCGACTCCAGCTCGACGCCCTTCGATTCGGCCGTGTTCGCGTTGTACACGGCGAGATTTCCGGACGGCAGACTCGATGAGATCTGCGGCTTGTCCCATTTGATGTCGAACACCGCAGCCGTATAAGAGAAGCCGTTGCTGAATCGCCCCTTGAGCCCCGCTTCGTAATTGTTCGTCGTATCGGGCTGGTAAGTCGCTATCAGCGGACTCTCTGCGAACGGCCCCGCCAGGGGCACCGAGTTCGCGCCGCCGCGGCGGAAGCCCTGCGACCACAACGCATACACGAACTGATCCTTGGCGTACTCGAATGACGGGTCGACCTTCCAGACCGTTTTCGATGCCGGCGATTCATGCGGCGTCGCCGGCAGGTGGGTCGGGAAGGGGTAGTCATCATAGGACTGCGCGTCGGTGAAATCCTGGCTGAAATGCCGTCCGCCGACGGTGAGCTGTCCGCCCGGCATGAAATGCCAGGTCACTTCGCCAAACACCGATTTGTCCTTGAAATTCTGGTGGTCGACCTGCTGAAACGTGACGTCGCCGGGAGCTGTGGCGATGTAAAAAGCACCGCCGGGACAGGTCATCGTAGTCGCCGAACATCCCTGCGCGACCTGCCGCTCCGGTGTCCCTGGGACGGCGATGGTCCATGCCCCCTCGCGCGCCTGATTCTCGTAGAAAGCGCCCACGACGTAGTCGATAACGTTGTCAGGTCCGGCCTTCGACACGAGGCGAACCTCTTCCGTGAAGGTGTGCGCCGAATCGGTGAATATCTCGTCGTAGACAAAACGGGGGCTCGTGGGAGTGCCCGCGTAATACGGGAGGTAGCCGCCATCGATGAGGCCGCCCAGGCTGTAGGTGTTGTCCTCCAGCGTCGAGCCCCTCGTCGTGTAGTAGGAACTCGTCGACGACACCGTGGCGAATCCCGCGTCGTAGGAGAGGTCGAGACTGGTCAGGTTCGTGTAGCGCGACCAGGGCTGATCGATCTGCGAGAATTCCCGGTAATGGCCACCGGCGGGCAGCGTGGTCGCAGCGTCGAGCGGCGACACCCCGCCGGGAAAGTCCGGATTGACCTGGGGACCACCGTCACCGTCCGCATTGGAATGCAGGACCGCAAGCTCCGCGCTGAACGCGTCGGTTGGCTTCCACAACAGGGCCGCGCGCCCGGTGAAAGTCTTCTGGAAATTCCAGTCCTTCCGATCCGAGTAGATGGCCGGGCTATTGACGGGGTCGGCAGGATTCGCGAGCAGCGGGATTCCCGACACGCCGTTGTTGGTGCGGGCGAACAGGCCGTATGTGTCGACGAAGCCGGGTTCGTACGCGTACTTCGCCGAGGCCCGGAATGCGAGCTGGTCGCCAAGCGGCAAGTTGATCAAACCCTTCACCGTATAGGGGGTTCCCTCCGAGTGATCGACCCTGCCACCACTGGCCTCGATCGCGCCCGAGAAGTTGTTCAACTCCGGCGAGTTGGGAATGATTCGAAGGGCACCGCCCAGCGCGCCTGCGCCATACAGGGTCCCTTGCGGACCACGCAGAACTTCGACCTGTTTCACATCGTCCAGCTGAAAGTAACCATCGATCGGCGAATTGCCGATATAGGTGCCAACCGGGGCCTGTTCGAAGCTGCGAAATCCGCGCGTCGGTTCGCCGGTCGCGTTGATGCCGCGGATGATTGGCACCGTCGCTCCGGACAGACGCGCGCCGTAGTCGTACATGCTGAGCCCGGGCACCGCCGTCGCCAGTGACGAGATGTCGGTCACGCCCGCCTGCGTGATCTGGTCCGAACTGACGACCGAAATGCTGTACGGCACCGCCTCCAGCGTCTGCACGCGACGGGTGGCCGTGACGACCACTTCAGAGAGCGAGTCCGCAGGTTCCATCGCGACCTGCTGCGAGTACGCCGCCTGGGACATTCCGTACAACGCGATGCACACCGCGGTACGAACCGGTATATGCGCGCTGAGTGTTCGTTTCACGGACTTCGTGACGTGTCGAGCCCTACTGGACTGCCTCATGCTATTCCCCCTACACATGGCCAACGACAATCGCCGGGCGGACCTCCGTATCATCAGGAATCGGCGAGCGCGGAGTCAGGACCTCTGAAACGCGCCATAGCCGAGTCGTCACCTACGCAAACCGACTGCCCATCCCACGCGCGGCCTCTATTGCTTTCCTAAGCGCTTTCCTCAGCAGCCAACTCGGGCTCGCTTGCGCCGCGCCAGTTCAATATGTGACAAGCTCCCTGGGCCCGTCAACGGAAAGCTTCGTCCTTTCACGCGACTTCTTAGGAGATTTCCACTTTTTTTGGTTGTGGCGCTGCCACAAGGGAAGCGCGCTGTTGCCCCTGTTGCGGCAGCCGGGCACTTTCCACGACACGACGCTTCCGGTTACAGTTTGTCGGCCCACGTCACCGGAGAACCATGAAAGCTGCTGCTCAAGCTGCCGCGCGCGAGGCCTTCCGATTGGCTCAGGCCGGGCGTGTCGATGAGGCGTTGCCATTCGCCGAGCGGGCCGTCGACGGAGCGCAGGAATGCCTGCCCGCCCATGGCTTCCTGGCGTCGTTGCTATTGAAACTCGGACGCCCGCATGAGGCGGAGCGGATCGTCGCGCAGGCGGTGGACCTGGCACCCGGCGGCGCCGATGCGTACGACGGGCTCGCTAGCGTCTCGATGGCTCTCGGCCGGCACGATCGAGCGAACGCCCTATATCAGCGCGCGACCCAAATTGCGCCGAACGATCCTCGGTTTTGGTACAACCTGGCGTGTAGTGAGCGCAGCCTCGGCAAGCTGATCGAGGCAGAAGCGGCCTGTGATCGTGGAATCGCGCTTGATCCAAGCCAATATCCGACCTATCTGCTGAGGTCGGAGCTCCGCGTCCAGCATTCCTCGGCGAACCACATCGAAGAGCTCCAAGCGCAGCTCTCCCGGGCGGGAGGCGACTATCGCGCGCTCATATTTTTGGGTTACGCACTGGGTAAAGAACTCGACGATGTCGGGCGGTTCGACGAGGCCTTTCGCTGGTTTGCCGCCGCCGCGCAGGCACGACGCTCGCGGCTTGTGTACGACGTCGCAACGGACGAGGGCAAACTCCTACGCATTGCCGAGGTGTATACGCGAGATTTCGTCGCGCAACCCCGCGGGGCGCAAGCCGAGCCGCAAGCCATCCGGGAGCGCTCGCGTTACATTTTTATCGTTGGCCTTCCACGCTCCGGCACGACGCTGGTAGAACGCATTCTGACAGGACTGACGAACGTTCGGTCGAACGGTGAGACAGACAACGTTTCGCGCGCCCTATTTGCGACCACGTCCGGATCGGGGGACGTGTTCGAACGAGCCGCAGCCGTTGATGCTGGCGCAATTGCCGCCGAGTATGCGCGACTCGCGGGCGCCGGCATTGACGGCAGCCGAATCATCGAGAAGCTTCCCCTGAACTATCTCTACCTTGGTGCCATCCACCGCGCGCTGCCAGAGGCGAAGCTTCTGCTCGTGCGGCGTTCGCCCCTTGACAGCTGTTTTGCCATGTATCGGACGCTGTTCGCGGCGGGCTATCCGTTCAGTTACGACCTGGCGGAACTCGGCCGGTACTACTCAGCGTACGAGCAATTGGTGAATCATTGGCGGGCTGTCTTGGGCGACCGAATGCACGAAATCGTCTACGAAGACCTGGTGAGCGAGCCCAATCGGGTCGGCCGGGCGATCGCAACGCACTGCGGACTTCAATGGAACGAGTCAGCGATCGACATTCAAAGTAACACGTCGGTATCGTTGACAGCCAGCGCATCGCAGGTGCGCCGTCCGATTTACGGCAGCTCCTCCGGCCGCTGGCGCCATTACCGCAGCCACCTGGAGCCGCTAATGGTCACATTGCGCGATTACGCAGTACCAGTGCCAACCTAGTCGCGAGCGCAGCGCCCGCCTGGTGCCCTTTCGGGTCTTTGATTTTTTGGTGGTGAGAGAGGGACTCGAACCCTCGACCTCGGCATTATGAGTGCCACGCTCTAACCAGCTGAGCTACCTCACCATCGACTCTCAATCATCTTATCTCTCGGGGTCCGGCAACCCAAAGTGCGGCGGATTCTGAGCAGGCCCACCCGGCCTGTCAAGGCGCCTTCTCTGGCCCCCTCCCCTCCTCTTTTACAATCTTAAACGTTGAACCGAAAATGCATCACATCGCCCTCTTTGACGATGTACTCCTTGCCCTCCAGGCGCAGCTTGCCCGCCTCCTTGGCGCCCGCCTCCCCCTTGAACGCAATGAAGTCATCGTACGCAATGACCTCCGCCCGGATGAAGCCGCGCTCGAAGTCGGTATGGATGACGCCGGCCGCCTGTGGCGCGGTCGCTCCCGCGTGCACCGTCCAGGCGCGCACCTCTTTGACGCCGGCCGTGAAATAGGTCTGTAAGCCCAGCAGCGAATACCCGCCCCGGATGACGCGATTGAGCCCCGGCTCATCCAGCTTCAGCTCCGCCAGGAATTCGGCCCGATCGGCCTCCTCCAGTTGCGCGATTTCGGCCTCGATCGCCGCGCAGATCGGCACCACGATGGCGCCTTCCGAGCGAGCAATCTCGCGCACCTGATCGAGCCGGGGATTGTTGCTGAACCCGTTCTCATCGACATTGGCGACGTACATGACCGGCTTGTCCGTCAGCAGGTGCAGGTCGCGCAGCAGCGCATGGTCGTGGACGTCCAACTTGAGCAGGCGCACCGGCTTCGCGAGGTTCAATTGGGCGCGTACTTTCTCCAACAGGTCCCGCAATCTGACGGCATCCTTGTCTGCCGCCTTGGCCGCCTTTAACGCCTTCTGATAGGCCCGCTCCACGCTGTCGAGATCCGCGAGTGCGAGCTCGGTGTTGATCACTTCGATGTCGCCGGCAGGATCGATCTTGCCGGCCACATGGATGATGTCGTCGTTTTCGAAGCAGCGCACCACGTGCGCCAGCGCATCGACTTCGCGGATGTGCGCGAGAAACTTGTTGCCCAGCCCCTCCCCTTTCGATGCGCCTGCGACCAGCCCCGCGATATCCACGAATTCAACCGTCGTCGGCAGAATCTTCTCCGGATGCACGATGGCCGCAAGCTTCGCAAGTCTCGGGTCCGGTACCGGCACCACGCCCACATTGGGATCGATGGTGCAGAACGGATAATTCTCCGCCGCGATCTGCGCGCGCGTCAGCGCATTGAACAACGTGGATTTGCCCACGTTCGGCAAGCCGACGATTCCGCAACGAATGGGCATTAGGTCTTTCCCGCCCGGCTGTGCAGCCGGGTCATGGCGCGCTCCGCGCCCTGTTCAAGTAATAAGGGCATGCAATCCGCCGCGGTGCTGATCGCTTCCAGTATCAGGTCCTCTTCGGCGCGCGGTGCGCGTGTCAGCACATAGTCGATCACTTCGGCCTTGTTGCCGGGATGCCCGATCCCGAGGCGCAGCCGCCAAAAAGTCTCGCCGATATGCGCGATGGTGTCGCGCAGGCCGTTGTGACCGCCGTGTCCCCCGCCCTGCTTCAAGCGCACGCTGCCCACCGGCAGGTCCAGCTCGTCGTGCGCGACCAAAATTTGCTCGGGCGCAATCTTGTAGAATTCGCTGAGCTGGCGCACCGACAGGCCGCTGCGATTCATGTACGTCGTCGGCTTGAGCAGTACCACGTCCTGCTCGCTGATGCTGATGCGCGCCGTTTCTCCCGAGTACTTGCGGTAGTCGCGAAACTCGCCGCCATGCCGTCGGGCGAGCAGGTCCACGAACCAGAAACCCGCGTTGTGGCGGGTCACCAGATGTTCGGGGCCGGGATTGCCCAGACCGACGATGATGCGCAACGGTAAACCAGACATGACGCTAATTGCACCGTAAATAGAAAAAACAAGGGCCGCCATACCGACGGCCCCAGGGAGCCAAAACTACGAAAGAAGCTATTTCTTGGCGTCTTTCTTTGCCGGTTCCTTCTTGGCTTCCTCTTTCTTCGCAGGCGTAGCCGTCTTCGCCGCATCCGCACCGGCTGCGCCGGCCGCTGCCGCCGCCGCAGGCGCCGCTGCCGCACCTTCCGCCGTCGGCTCGCCGGCTGCCGCCACCGCCGTCGGTTCGGGCTCTTCGGCACGCGGGCTATGAATGGCCACCACCGCCGCATCGTCCTTCACCAAATCGGTCAGCGTGACGCCCGGCGGCACCTTGAGCTGCGAGAGATGGATGCTCTCATTCAAGGACAAGCCGGAAATGTCGACCTCGATGAATTCCGGCAAATCCTTGGGCAGGCAAGAGACTTCCGTCTCTGTGCGCATGTGCGACACGATTCCGCCCTGCGATTTGACCCCCGGAGAAACGGACGCGCCGGTGAAATGCAGCGGAATGCTGATGCGAATCTTCTCGTTCTCCTCGACGCGCTGGAAATCGACGTGCACGATGGCATTCTTGAACGGGTGCCGCTGCACGTCCTTCAAGATGGCTGCCTGCGTCTGATCGCCCACCTTCAGATTGAGGATGGTCGAATAGAAGCGCTCGTTGTCGAGCATGATCAAGAGCTTCTGGTGGCTCAAAGTCAGGGTGCGCGCGTCGGCGTGCCCGCCATACAGAATTGCCGGTACTTTTCCTTCGTGACGCAGGCGGCGGCTCGCACCTTTGCCTTGCGTCTCGCGGAACTCGGCGACGAGTTCGAAAGAGGTTTTCATAATCTTCTCCAGTTACATTACAAATTAGGCGCCCGCGCATCGCGACCAATTGCGCGGCCACCGACCAATCAATCTATGTACAGCGAGCTCACCGACTCCTCGTCGTTGATCCGCCGCACCGTCTCCGCGAGCAGTCCCGCCACGCTCAGCTGGCGAATCTTCTTGCAGGCCTTGCCGGATTCCGACAGGGGTATGGTGTCCGTCACCACCAATTCGTCCATCATCGATTTCGCAATGCGCTCGATTGCGGTGCCGGACAACACCGGGTGCGTGATGTAGGCGACCACCTTGAGCGCGCCCTCGTCCTTGAGCGCCTGCGCCGCCTGGCACAATGTGCCGGCCGTATCGACCATGTCGTCGATCAGCACGCAGGTCCTACCCTCCACTTCGCCGATGATGTTCATGACCTTCGATTCGTTGGGCCGCGGCCGGCGTTTGTCGATGATGGCCAACTCCGCATCGTCCAAGCGCTTCGCCAAGGCGCGTGCGCGCACCACGCCGCCGACATCCGGCGACACCACCACCATGTTCTGATACTTCTGCTTCCAGGCATCGCCGAGCAGCACCGGCGAGGCATACACATTGTCGACCGGTATGTCGAAAAAGCCCTGGATCTGATCCGCGTGCAAATCGACGGTGAGCAATCGATCGACCCCGGCGCTCGCGATCATGTTGGCGACCAGCTTCGCCGTGATGGCGACCCGCGTCGCTCGCGGCCGGCGATCCTGGCGCCCGTAGCCGAAGTACGGCACCACTGCGGTGATGCGCTTCGCCGACGCCCGCCGGCAGGCGTCCGTCATCATCAAGAGCTCCATCAAATTTTCCGCCGGCGGATTCGTCGACTGCACGATGAACACATCGCGCCCGCGCACGTTTTCCATCAATTCGACGCTCACCTCGCCGTCGCTGAAGCGGCCCACGTCGGCCCGGCCCAATTGCACATGCAGGTGCCGCGCAATCTCGTGCGCGAGCGTCGGGTTCGCCTTGCCGGTGAACACGGCAATCGTCAATGCATCGAACTCTTTACTCTGCGACATGGGCTTCAAAGCTCTAATTGGCTGGGGTGGAAGGATTATTCGGCCCTGCGGGCCTCACCCCTCCGGGGCCGCCCTTCGGGCGTTATCCTTCCTCTACTACTCATCCTCTAGGACCATTTTCCAGTCGACCAATTGCTCGCACCGTAAAATTTTGGCTGGGGTGGAAGGATTCGAACCTCCGTATGGCGGGATCAAAACCCGCTGCCTTACCGCTTGGCGACACCCCAACTTGGAATCAACGATCGGCGAAACGAGCGGGGCCGAAACTCAAGCTGTCGCTAATCTTTCAAGCAAAGGCGAGTCGTTCAGTCCGCGCACCAAAAAACCATTCCATCCCGGCGGCAATTCCCGCAAGATCTCGCGCCCACGAGCCCCAGTCTCACAGGCCAAAAAAACACAGGCGCCGGTGCCCGTCAGGCGAGCGGGACCGAAGCCCGACAGCCAATCGAGCGCACGCGCCACTTCGGGATATCGGCGCCGCACGACACCCAAGCAGTCGTTCCGCCCACCAGACGCCAGGAAACCGTGAATTGTGATGGGCGCAGAATTCCTTGTCAATTCAATGTCCTGAAATACCTCCGCCGTGCTCACACTGATATTTGGCTTTAAAATCAAGTAGTTAGTCTCAGAAGGCGCGAACGGCGGATACAATGGCGTGAGGCGCTCGCCGATTCCCTCCGCCCACGCCGCCCGGCCCCGGACGAACACGGGCACATCCGCCCCCAGCTTAAGTCCAAGTGCCGCCAGATCGTCGATGGACCAGTGCAGTTGCCACAGATGATTCAGGGCGACCAGACAGGTCGCCGCATCGGAACTGCCGCCACCCAGACCTCCACCCATGGGTATGCGCTTGAGCACGCTGATGTCTGCGCCCAGTGCGCAACCGGCGGCGCTTTGCAGCGCGCGCGCCGCACGCACGCAAAGATCGGCCTCCTCCGCCACATCGGCAATGGCGGCGACGCGGCGAATTCCGCCATCGTCGCGTACGTCGAGCGAGATCTCATCGCACAGATCGACGAACTGAAAACAGGTTTGCAATTCGTGATAGCCGTCGGGCCGCCTTCCCAGAATGTGCAAAAAGAGATTGAGCTTGGCCGGCGCCGGCCACGCACGCGCGGCGCTCATCGCGCCAGCCAGCGATCGACCGCGATGCGCACGCGCACTCCCTCGCGACTCATCACCAGGTGCCCGGGCAGCACGTCGCCGTCGACCGGCAGGTAGCGATCGTAGTCGATGGCCCAGTCGTCTTGAGTCAAGCGCAAAGCACGCTCCTGACCGTTGCGCGTAAGCTCGAAGGGCGCGCTGGGATCGGGCACGCCGAGCAGCCAGAACCGCAGATGATCGATTGGCAGCTCGAACCCCAGTCGATCCTGCAGCTGCGCGAGTACCGCATCGCTCGGCGGCGCATCGTTCAACGACAGGCCGTCGGGTGTGCGCTTGAGCACCAACGCACCGACGCCGAGCGGTCCCGACAAGTGAACTTCCGCCGCATCGCCGTGCTCCCGCCAGTTCAGGCTGGCTTGCCAGCCCTGCGTGCCGACGGCGACGGCCGCGCGGCCATCGAGCTGCCAGGACCCGAGCTTCTGCAAATCGGCGGCCCGCTGCTCCCAGCCTTCTTTCAGAGGCGCCGGCGGACGCCGGGTCGTCACGCACGCGGCGAGCACGATGCACATCAACAACAGGGACACCGCACCGCGCATCGTCTTTAGTTCGCAGTCGGCGAGGACTGCCGCAGTGCAGGCGGGGTCGTGGGCGCCGGCGGTGCGGGCGGCGGAGGTGCCGGCGGGGCGGCGTGGAATCGTTGCCGCGTGGCCTTGAGCAGGCGATTGTCGCTATCGGCGATGCTGGCTTCGGACCAAATATGGTCCGCGTCGGCGGTGCGGCCGAGCTGCCACAGAACCTCGCCCAGATGCGCCGCAATGTCGCCGCCGCGATCATCCGCGTAAGCGTCCCGCAAATAACACTTCGGCTTCCGCCGGATGGCCCTCGCGGAACAGCACCCACCCCAAACTGTCGAGAATCGCCGCATTTCTCGGCGCTGCGGTGTGGGCGCTTTCGATCAGCCGGCGCGCCCGCTTCAGGTCTCGCGAGTGGTCGGCCAAGGTGTACCCGAGCGCATTCAAAGCCGCCGGGTCATCCGGCCGTGCATTGACGAGTTTCGTCAAATCGCGCAATGCATCGGCCATGCGCCCCTGTTCCTCGAAGATCGACGCCTCCGCATAACGCAGGTCGACGCTGTCCGGATACTCCACGATGCCTTGCTCGAGTACCGCGACGGCCTTCGGGAAATCGCCTGAATCGGCGTAAAGGCGTGCGTGAGCCGCGACGATTTCCGGTGCGCGCTGCGGTTCATCCTCGATGAGCCGGTCGAGCAATTCTTCGGCGGCCGGGGCCGCCCCGTGCGTCTGCAATATGGCGATCGCCCGCAGCAGCGCCGGCACCAGGTTCTCGCCGCTCTGCACCTGCGCGTACAAGCGCAGCGCGTGCTCCACATCGCCATGACGGTCGGCGATCAACCCCAAATAGTAGAATGCATCGTCGAGATACTTCTCCGTCCGCAGGAGCTCGGCGAATCTCACCGTGGCGGCATCGAGATGCCCCGCCTGGAATTCGATGAGACCCAGCAGGCGCACCGCCAGCGGGTTGTATTCGGCATTGCGCGCGAGCGTCTCCAACTGCTGCGTCGCTGCCGAATCGCGCTGCGCCGTCATCAGCAGCAAAGCGTAGTCGAGGCGATTGGCCGGCGTATCTTCTTGTTCGGCTTTCTCCCGTGCCTGCGTCAACGGACCTTCGGCATCGCCCGCCAAGATCTCGGCACGCGCCAGCGATTGCCGCAATTCGCGGCGCGCTGTCTCATCGTTTGGGCCGCCCGAAACAGGAATCGCCAGCGCCGCGCTAAAGCTGCGCACCGCGGCGGACGGATCGTCCGCACGCAGCGCTGTGAATCCCTGCACCCGCAGAGCCGCCGCGGAGGACGGATACGACGCGGCCAGTCGATCCGCCAGCTGTCGCGCGCCGAAGATGTTGTCATTGCCCGTGAGGTAGCTCTCGAGCGCCACGAATTCCGCCTCCGTGCCAATCGGCGAATTGCCGAGCACGAAGCCATAGTGAGCGGCGGCTTGATCGATCCGTTGCAGCGATAACGCGGCCCGCCCCGCCGCGCGTTGCGCCTCCACCGACTTGGGATCGATGCTGATCCAGCGTGCGGCAACCTTTTCCGCCAAGGTCGGTTGCAAGGAATCGGTCGCGACCTGCGTCGCTCGTTCCAGCAACCCGATGTCGGTTTCCCGCGACGCGGCAGCCGCGTACTGCAGCGCTGCGAGGCGCGGCTGATGCCGCGCAAGGGCTATCTCGGCCGTGACGGTATAAAATGCCTGCGGGAGCGCGGCGTCTTCGGGCTTCTTGGCCATGCCGGCACACGCGGCGCAGGCAACGAGCCCAAGTCCTACCGCAGCCCTTGCAAAGATTGATATCGAGAACACGGCCTCACTATATCGAATTGACTACTCTGGTGCGGCGGATTCTAAGCTTGATATAGCGATGGCTCTTCCACCAGAATCATAGGGTTACGGTTCAAAAGCGCTTCAATGCCATTCAACGTCCTCGGCCTCAATCACAAAACCGCACCGGTCGCGCTGCGCGAAAAGGTGGCTTTCAGCGAGGAGCGATTGCATGCGGCGCTGCGCACTCTGCGGCAGGAAGCCGGAGTCGCGGAGGTGGTGATCTTGTCCACCTGCAATCGCACCGAAGTGTACTGGGCGGGCTCGGCGAGCGGTGCGGAACTCTCGAACTGGCTCGAGAGGCATCATGGCAACGATCTCGACCTCGCGTCCAGCCTGTACGTGCACCGCGAGCAACGCGCGGTGGAGCACGCCTTCAGCGTCGCCTCGGGACTCGATTCCATGGTGCTCGGCGAGGCGCAGATCTTGGGTCAGTTGAAAGAGGCGTATCGTGCAGCGCAAGCGGCCGGCAGTACCGGACCTGCGCTCAATAAGCTGTTCCAGGCAGCCTTTTCGGCCGCCAAACGCGTGCGATCGGAGACCCGCATCGGCGAGAACGCGGTGTCGATCGCCTCTGCCACGGTCAGTTTGGCCCGGCGGGTGTACTCGGACTTGAGCGCTCACACCGCCCTCATGGTGGGCGCCGGCGACATGAATGCTCTCACGGCACGCCATTTCATGAGCGCTGGGGTAAAACGCCTGGTCATCGCCAACCGCACCTTGAGCCGGGCGCAGGCGCTGGCGGCCGAACTCAAGGCCCATGCCATCGGGCTCGACGACCTCGACAAGGAACTGGCCCAGGCAGACATCGTCATCACCTGCACCGCCAGCGCCGTCCCCCTCATTACCCTGAACTCGGCGGAGGCCGCCATTCGTGCGCGGCGCCGGCGGCCGATTTTCATGGTGGATTTGGCGGTGCCGCGCGACATCGATCCGGCCGTCGCCGACCTGGAAGACGTTTACTTGTTCTCGATCGACGATCTGCAGCAATTGATCGACGAAAACCGGCAGCAGCGCGTTGTGGCGGCCGGCGGAGCGCGCTTGGTCATCGATGAAGAGGTCGCGCGATTCCTGAGCGAATCGCGCGCCCAGGACGCGGGTCCCGCCATTCGTGCGCTGCGTGAGCACGCGAATGGTATTCGTTCGCAAACCGTGGAGCAGGCGCGGCGTCTGCTGGCGGCGGGCAAATCCACCGACGAGGTCCTCGACTACCTCGCCAACACCCTGACGAATCGGCTGTTGCATACGCCGACCCAGGCCCTGCGTCAGGCCTCTGAACTCGCGGATACCGCCCTCGCTGAGGCGCTCACGCGGCTTTTGACCGAAGAACGCGACCGGCATTGAGTTCTTCGCCGCTATAATCCCGCCGCCATGAAAGACTCCATCCGGCGCAAGCTCGAAAAATTGGACGAGCGGTTCGAGGAAATCAGCCGCCTGCTGTCGGACGCGGGCGTCATTGCGTCGTCAAAACCAATTCCGCGAGCTGTCGATGGAATACTCGAGGCTGGGGCCGCTGGTCGAGCGTTATCGGCGCTTCATGGCGCTCGAGCAAGATTTGGGCTTTGCCCGCACCCTGGCCTCCGACAAGGACCCCGCCACGGCCGCCATGGGCGAAGAAGAACTCGCCGATCTCGCGCCGCGCTTGGCCGCCGAGGAAGGCGAACTGCAGCGCCTGCTCGTGCCAAAGGATCCGCATGACGACAGCAATATCTTCCTGGAAGTGCGCGCCGGCACCGGCGGCGATGAAGCCGCCATCTTTGCCGGCGACCTGTTTCGCATGTACACCCGCTATGCCGAATCCAAGGGCTGGAGCGTCGAAACCTTGAGCGAAAGCCCGGGCGAGCATGGCGGCTACAAGGAGATCATCAGCCGCATCATCGGGCGCGGCGCCTATTCGCTGCTCAAATTCGAGTCGGGAACGCACCGCGTGCAGCGGGTGCCGGCCACCGAGGCGCAGGGACGCATTCACACCTCGGCCTGCACGGTGGCCATCCTGCCGGAGCTGGAAGAGGTCGAAGCCGTCGACTTGAATCCCGCCGACCTGCGCATCGATACCTTTCGCGCCTCGGGCGCCGGCGGCCAGCACGTCAACAAGACCGATTCGGCGATTCGCATCACGCACATACCCACCGGCGTCGTCGTCGAATGCCAGGACGAGCGCTCCCAGCACAAGAACCGCTCGCGCGCCATGTCGCTGCTCAAAGCCCGGCTGCTGGCCGCCGAGCGCGAGAAGCAGCAAAGTCAGCAGGCCCAATCGCGCAAATTGCAGGTCGGCTCCGGCGATCGTTCTGAGCGCATTCGCACCTATAATTTCCCGCAAGGGCGGGTGACCGACCATCGCATCAATCTCACGCTCTACAAGCTCGACGACGTCATGAACGGCAATCTGGACGAACTGATTCGCGCCTTGAATCAGGAGTATCAGGCCGAAGAACTCGCGCAGCAGGTCGAATGAACGCAGCAGGTCGAATGAACACGGTTTCCGCGGCTCTGCAAAATGCCGCGCGCGCTCTGCACGGCCACAGCGATTCGCCGCGGCTCGATGCGGAATTGCTGCTCGGCAAGCTGCTCGGGCTGTCGCGCCCGGGATTGATTGCACGCGGCGACGAGCCCTGCGCGAGCGACTGCGAACAAAGCTACGCCCGCCTGATCGATGCGCGCCGGCAGGGCGTGCCCGTTGCCTATTTGACGGGCAGGCGCGAATTTTGGTCGCTGGATCTGCGCGTGACGCCCGCCGTGCTCGTGCCTCGGCCGGAAACGGAACTCTTGGTCGAACAGGCCTTGCAGCGCCTGCCGCGCGATCGAGCAGCTGCGGTGCTCGATCTCGGCACGGGCAGCGGCGCGATCGCGCTGGCCATCGCGGCCGAGAGGCCCGACGTCGAGGTCACCGCCGTCGATATCTCAGCCGCGGCGCTCGAGGTCGCGATGCAGAACGGGCGCGAACTCGGACTCTCGCGCATCGACTGGCGCCTGGGGGATTGGTTCGCAGCTCTGTCCGGCAAGCGCTTCGACATGATCGTGGCCAATCCGCCCTATGTGGCCGCCGCCGATCCGGCGCTTAAGCTTCTGACGGCGGAGCCCTGCGATCGCCCTCTGCGGCGGCCCTACCGGCCTCGAGGCCCTGACGATCGATCGCCGCCGGCGCGCCGGCGCACTTGCGTGATCGCGGCTGGCTGATTGTGGAGCACGGCCGCGATCAAGCGCAAAGCGTCGCACACCTGCTGCAGCAGTACGGCTTCGTCTCCATCGGCTCGCATCTCGATCTCTCAGGCTTTCCCCGCGTTACGCTGGGAACCACTCACTCCGAAAACCAGGAAACCTCATGATCCGCTTCGAAACCACGCTGGGCGATTTCACCATCGAGCTCCTCGAGAAGGACGCCCCTCTGTCCGTTGCCAATTTCTTGCGCTATGTCGACGAGGGCTTCTTCGACGGCACGATCTTTCACCGCATCGTGCCCGGCTTCGTCATCCAGGGCGGAGGCTTCACCGAAGACATGACGCAGAAGCGCACGCAGCCGCCCGTCAAGAACGAGGCGGACAACGGCATCAAGAACAAGCGCGGCACGCTCTCCATGGCGCGCACCAACGACATCAACAGCGCGACCTCGCAGTTCTTCGTCAATTTGAAGGACAACGACTTTCTCGATCACTCGCGCGGCAACTTCGGCTACGCGGTATTCGCGCGCGTCACCGACGGCATGGACGTTGTCGACCAGATCGCGGCGGTCGAGACCGGCCGCCGGCGCGGTTTCGACGACGTCCCGGTGGATGCGGTCATCATGAAGAGCGTGCGGCGAATTCCTGCCTGACGCCCGCGTGGCGCGCAATCGATCAATCTTTGCCCGGCTGTTGCGGGCGACGGTGTGGCTGGTCGTGATTTGCATTGCGGCGAGCGTTCTCGCGGTGCTCGTTGCTGCGCTGGATCAATCCGCCCTTCAGCGCATTCATGGCGCAAGCGCAGCTTGCGGCCTGGGCCGGCCGCGATTCGGACTACGTATCCCGCCACACCTGGGTCGATTTGGATCGGATCTCGCCCAACCTGCCGCTCGCCGTCGTCGCCTCGGAGGATCAAAAGTTTCCCGAGCACTGGGGCTTCGATGTCGAGGCCATCGAAAAGGCCTACGCCTTGAATCAGCACAGCCACAAGGTGCGCGGCGCGAGCACCATCAGCCAGCAAGTCGCCAAGAATCTCTTCCTCTGGTCCGGACGCAGCTATTTTCGCAAAGGCCTCGAGGCTTATTTCACGCTCTTGATCGAAAGCCTATGGCCGAAACGGCGCATCCTGGAAATCTATCTCAACATCGCCGAATTCGGCCCCGGCACGTACGGCGCCGAAGCCGCCGCGCAGCGATTCTTCCACAAGAGCGCGAGCCGGCTCACGCGCAGCGATGCCGCCGTCCTCGCCGCCGTATTGCCGAACCCGCGAACGCTACTCGGCGTCGGCACCGTCCAGGTACGTTCAGCAGCGGCG
Organism: uncultured Gammaproteobacteria bacterium; assembly: GCA_963818075.1. Taxonomy (GTDB): domain Bacteria; phylum Pseudomonadota; class Gammaproteobacteria; order Steroidobacterales; family Steroidobacteraceae; genus Bog-1198. The sequence continues at coordinate 934,328 of CAWFQX010000006.1, forward strand.
AGAATGGATATTGGGCCAGATGCAGGCGCTCGGCGGCCCGGAAATGCTGGAGGAAATCGACGCCTATCCGAACCGGCACCGCTGAAAGATCGCCGAGACTGCAGCGAGCGGCCGCGTCCCGGCAATATCACTGAATCGCCGCGGTCGCGAGCTGCACGGCACGGCTCGATTGCCGCGGCCGCGCGCTCGATAGAATTCGCTCGAGAATTAGCGGTATCTCAAAAATGGCGCGATTGTGGATGCGCGCGACATTGGCGCGATACTCGCCGAGTTGTGCCGTCAAGGCCGATACGGCCTGCTGAATCGGCTTGAAAGAATCCAGCACCAGTCCGGCGCGGTGCTCTTCGACCCACTCCGTGTTGTAGCGCTCTTGCAGCATGGTCCAGGCGTTGCGCACGACGATGACCGGCAGCCGCTGCTGCAAAGCCTCGCTGATGCTGCCGGGTCCGGGTTTGCCGATGAAGAAATCGCTCAGCTGCATCAGATAGCGTATGTGCGCGGAAAAGCCGATGACCGCGCGCGGCGCTCCCGAGCCCATGGCGCGCAATTCATCCGCCAACGTCGAGTTGTGACCGCAGACCAAGATGAGCTGCGTGTCGTCGAGGCGTTTCGCGATGCGACGCATGACCTGCGATCCATGGCCGCCGAACATGACGATGCCCGTGGGACGGTCCGGGTCCAGCTGCAGCTTACAGCGCTCGGCCCGCCGGTCGATCGGTACGGGCTGGTAGAAATCCGGCCGGATAATCATGCCGGAGGTGGCGTGAATGTGGGTCTCGTCGTAGCCCGCGGCGCGGGCCTGCACCACCGCTTTGGCAGTGCCACAAATCAAGTGCTGCGCCTGATTCGGCTCGATCCAAAAATGCGGCGGTGAATCGGCGAAGTCGGTCAGGATGGTCACATAAGGAACGTTTGGCCGCGCCGCCTTGAGCGCCTGATACATGACGCGGTTGAAATTCGGCACCAGCGAGACCACCAGGTCCGGCCGGGTGCTCTGCCAGTGGCGCCGCAGCCGCGCGGTCAAGGATTTGCGGCTCAGGCGGATGAGAGCCTGCAAGACCTTCAACTCCTGCCCCAACCCTAAAGTCCAGCCGCGGGCCAGCCGCGCGTTGTAGTACTGTTCGGGCTTCATGCCGGTGGTCTTGCCGAAGACGTCGTGGGGGTCGAGCACTTCGAATAGATTGACGAGCTTCACAGTCCAGGGCAGCTTCAATTCCCGGATGACCGCGTCGAGCGCCAAGGCCGCCGAGCGATGGCCGCCGCCCGCATTGAAATACACCAACTCGATGGATGACTCCATTATCGCTGTTAGTCTGCAGACGAAAAATGAACATACGATGAAAGTCATCCTGGTAGCCTTTGTCCTGGCCTAAGGTGTGTCATCTATGAAGCTTTTGCGCGCGTTTCGATCGAAGTGGCTGCCGCTCGCGAGCCTGTTGCTGGCAGGATTGTCGCCGGCGGGCTTGAGTGCGGCCGCCAATCCGCCAGCTCCCAGCGCCGCTCTCGCGTCGGGAACGGCGGGCGCAACACACCTTACCCACGGCCGTTTCCGCGACTTTCCCGTGTACCGGCCGGCGGGGACGCCCAACGGGTTCGTGCTGTTGCTGTCGGGCGATGACGGCTGGTCGGCTAGCGCGGACGGCATGGCGCGGCAGCTCGCGCAGCACGGCTCGATGGTGGCGGGCATCGATTGGCGCCAATTCAAGGCGAACCTCGAAGCCGATGCCGAGCAGTGCTTATTTCCCGATGGCGACCTGGAGAATTTGAGCCACTTCGTACAGGCCTATTTTCACACCTCCACTTATTTGTCTCCGGTCCTGATTGGGATTTATTCGGGTGCCGCCATGGCCTACGCCATGCTCGCGCAAGCGCCGCGCAACACCTTCGCCGCCGCAATGACCTTGGATTTCTGTCCCGATCTCGATCTGAACAAGCCGCTGTGCAAGGGTTCCGGGCTCGAATTTACCCGCGGCAGCCGCGGTCTTGACCTGCTCCCGGTGAAGAGCCTGGGCAATCCCTGGGTCAATCTCGAAGACGAAGCGCACCGCTCCTGCCCGGCCGGCACGGCGAAGCAATTCATCGCCCCGATCCGCGGCGCGGCGACGGTCACGTTGCCGACGGTGGGCGTGCCGCAATATACCGCCGTGTACGACAAGCTCGCCGCGCAAAACCCGACCGCGCGCGCGGCGCCGCTGCCCGCGGCGTTGGGTGATCTGCCGGTGGTCGAAGTGCCGGCCCAGGCCGCCGCGTCGCAGCCCGGCGCGGCGGTATCTGGGGCCGTCTCGGATCTTTTCGCCATCATCCTATCCGGCGACGGCGGCTGGGCCGGACTCGACCAGGATGTCGCCGGCGCCCTCAGCGCCAAGGGCATCCCGGTCGTGGGCCTCGATTCCCTGCGCTATTTCTGGTCGGCGCGCACGCCCGCAGGTCTGGCGGCGGACACCGACCGCCTGATCCGCTACTACGGAACGCATTTCAGCAAGCAGCGCGTGCTGTTGATCGGCTACTCGCAAGGCGCCGACGTGCTGCCGTTCGCGGTGAACCGGCTGCCCGACGCCACCCGCGCCCGCGTTGCCTTGACCGCCGTCATGGGAATGTCCGAACACGCTCTGTTCGAGTTTCACGTGAGCAGTTGGATCTCGGACAGCGATTCGGGACCGGCGACACTGCCCGAAATCAACCGCATTACCGGCATGCCGGTGCTGTGCATCTACGGTGCCGACGAAAGCGACTCGCTATGCCCCAAACTTGATCCGAAGCAATTCATCATCGTGAAACTCAAGGGCGGGCACCATTTCGACGGCGACTACGCCAGCCTCGCCCAGCAAATACTCGCGGCGGCGAAACCTTAGAAGCGCCGGGGTCTCCTTAAGCCGCGTCCGCCGTAGCCGGCACTTCCGCCGGATCCCCCAAATCCGGGTCATATCCCAGATTCGGTGCGAGCCAGCGCTCGGCTTGCGCCAGTGTCCATCCCTTGCGCTGCGCATAGCTCGCCACCTGATCGCGGTCGATTTGGCCGACGCCGAAATAGTGCGACTGACGGGTGCGAGAAATAAAACCCGCTGACCGCCGCGGTCGGAAACATCGCAAAAGACTCGGTGAGGCGGATGCCGGCATTCGATTCCGGATCGAGCAGCCGCCACAACGTGGCCTTCTCCGAGTGCTCGGGACAGGCAGGATACCCGGGGGCGGGGCGAATCCCCTGATATTGTTCGCGAATCAAGCCCTCGGCGTCGAGTTGTTCCGTTGCGGCATAGCCCCACAGTTCGCGCCGCACCCGCTCATGCATGCGCTCGGCCAGCGCCTCCGCCAGCCGGTCGGCCAGCGCCTTGAGCATGATGCTGCTGTAGTCATCGTGCGCAGCTTCGAAGCGCGCCACGTGTTCGTCGATGCCGATGCCCGCAGTGACGGCGAATGCTCCGATGTAATCGGCGCGGCCGGAGCCCTGGGGTGCCACGAAATCCGCCAGGCAGGATTGCGCTTGATTTTGCGGCTTGGATTTTTGCTGCCGCAGGTGATGCAGACGAGCCTGCGTGCTCTGCCGGCCCTCGTCCGTGAACACCATGATGTCATCATCGCCGGTGCTGTTCGCCGGGAAGAATCCCACCACCGCCCGGGCCTTGAGCCACTTCTCCGCGATCAACTGCTCGAGCATGCGCTGCGCATCCGCGTACAGGTTCGAGGCCGCTTCGCCGACCACGGGATCGCGCAAAATGTCCGGGAATTTGCCGGCAAATTCCCAGGCGTTGAAGAACGGCATCCAGTCGATATAGGGCTTGAGCTCATCGAGCGAATACTCGTCGAAAGATCGGACTCCGATGAAACTCGGCACCGGCGGCGTGTACGCGTCCCAGTCGATTTTGAGTTTCTTGGCGCGCGCCTGGGCCAACGACAGTTGCGGCGCCTTGACGCTCTTGTTGCGGTGCTGCTCGCGGCGCCGTTCGTGCTCCGCCTTGATGTTCGCGATGTACGCGTCGCGCGTGGCTTGGGTCGCCAATTGCTGGCATACGCCGACCGAGCGCGACGCATCCTTCACGTAGATCACCGCGCCCAGGTACTGCGGGTCGATTTTCACCGCCGTGTGGGCCGGCGAAGTCGTCGCGCCGCCGATCAGCAGCGGCTGCGTGTAGCCCAGGCGCTGCATCTCCTTGGCCACGTGCACCATTTCATCGAGCGACGGCGTGATCAATCCGGAAAGCCCGATGAGGCTGGCGCCTTCGCGCGTCGCCGCCTCCAGGATTTTCTCGCATGAGGCCATCACGCCCAAATCCACCACTTCGAAGTTATTGCATTGCAGGACGACGCCGACGATGTTCTTGCCGATGTCGTGGACGTCGCCTTTGACGGTCGCGATCACCACCTTGCCGTTCGATCGGCTCGCTCCCGACTTCTCCTTCTCGATGTACGGGACCAGCACCGAGACCGCCTTTTTCATGACTCGCGCGGACTTGACCACTTGCGGCAGGAACATCTTGCCGGCACCGAACAGATCTCCGACCACGTTCATGCCGTCCATCAACGGACCTTCGATCACATCGAGAGGCCGCACGGCCTTGAGGCGCGCTTCTTCAGTGTCTTCGAGCACGAATTCATCGAGACCCTTCACCAGCGCGTGCTGCAGACGCTGCTCCACGGGGAGCTTGCGCCACTCGAGATCATCGCCGCGCTTCAAGGTGCCGCCGCCCTTGAACACCTGCGCAATTTCGAGCAGCCGCTCCGTGGCATCGGCGCGGCGCGCCAGAATCACATCCTCGCAACGCTCGCGCAGGTCCGCTGGAATGTCCTCGTAGATCGTGAGCTGGCCGGCATTGACGATGCCCATGGTGAGGCCCGCGCGAATCGCGTGGTACAGAAAGACCGAATGCATGGCTTCCCGTACCGCGTCGTTGCCGCGAAACGAAAAGGATACATTGCTGACGCCGCCGCTCACATGCACCGCCGGCATGCGCTGCTTGATGGCCGCGGTGGCTTCGATGAAATCCAGGCTGTAGCGGTTGTGCTCCTCGATGCCGGTGGCCACCGCGAAAATGTTCGGATCGAAAATGATGTCCTCGGGCGCAAAGCCGATGCGTTGCGTCAAGAGCGCGTAGGCGCGCTCGCAAATCGTCACCTTGCGCTCGATGGTGTCGGCTTGGCCTCGCTCATCGAAGGCCATGACGACCACGGCCGCGCCATAGCGCATACAGAGCCGCGCATGCGTGAGGAACGCCTCCTCGCCCTCCTTCAGGCTGATCGAATTGACGATGGGCTTGCCTTGCACGCACTTGAGACCCGCCTCGATCACCGACCACTTCGACGAATCGATCATGACGGGCACGCGCGCGATGTCCGGTTCGCCCGCGATGAGGCTCAAGAATTTGGCCATGGCGGCCTGCCGAATCGAGCATGCCCTCGTCCATGTTCACATCGATGATCTGCGCGCCGTTGGCCACCTGCTGCCGGGCGATGTCGACGGCGGCGCCATAGTCGCCGGCTTCGATGAGCTTGCGAAACTTGGCCGAGCCGGTCACGTTGGTGCGCTCGCCGACGTTGACGAACAAGCTCCGCGCATCGATGGTGAGCGGTTCCAGGCCGCTCAACCGGCAAGCGGGCGCGATGCGCGGCACCTGGCGCGGCGCAATGCCCGCGACCGCGCGAACCATGGCACGAATGTGTTCCGGCGTCGTGCCGCAGCAGCCGCCCAGCATATTGAGAAAGCCGCTGGCCGCGAACTCACCGAGGATGGCCGCGGTCTCTTCCGGGCTCTCGTCGTATTCGCCGAACGCATTCGGCAAGCCCGCATTCGGGTAGGCGCACACGATAGGTGTCGGCGATGCGCGCCAGTTCCTCGACGTACGGACGCAATTGCTTGCCGCCGAGCGCGCAATTGAGTCCGACGACGGCGGGCCGTGCGTGGCGTATGGAGTTCCAGAACGCCTCGGTGGTCTGACCCGAGAGCGTGCGTCCCGATGCGTCGCTGATCGTGCCCGAGACGATGATGGGCAGATCCGTCGCAACGTCGTCCAGCACGGTGCGTACCGCGAACAGCGCCGCTTTGGCGTTCAAGGTATCGAACACCGTCTCGATCAAGATCATGTCGACGCCACCCTCGATGAGGGCGCGCGTTGCCTGCGAGTAGCCGGCCACCAGCTCATCGAAGCTGATATTGCGGAACCCCGGGTCGTTGACGTCGGGCGAGAGCGAGGCGGTACGGCTGGTCGGTCCCAGCGCGCCGGCGACGAAGCGCTGTCGGCCGGTCTGCGCGCTCACCTCGTCCGCGACCTGGCGCGCCAGGCGCGCGGCGCCCAGATTGAGTTCGCCGACCAGGGACTGCATTCCGTAATCCGCCTGCGACACCGGGCTGGAGTTGAAGGTGTTGGTGGAGATGACATCCGCCCCGGCGAGCAGGTACTCGCGGTGGATGGCGGCGATGATCTGGGGCTGCGTGAGCGTGAGCAAGTCGTTGTTGCCGCGCAAGTCGCTGCGCCAGGCGGCGAATCGTTCGCCGCGAAACTGCGCCTCGGTCAACGCATGCCGCTGGATCATCGTGCCCATGGCGCCATCGAGAATCACCAGGCGTTCGCGCAGCAGCGCGATGAAAGCTTGTGCGCGCGAGTTTATTCGCGGCGGCGCCGGCATCAAGCCACCCGCGCTTCGGCCAATCGAGGCCGCAAACCCAAGGCATGGCAGATCGCGTAGGTGAGCTCCGCGCGATTCAAGGTATAGAAATGAAACTCCTGCACACCGTGCTCGCGCAGGCGCTGCACCTGTTCGATCGCCACATTCGCGGCGATCATGCGGCGCGTCTCGGGATCATCATCCAATCCGTCGAAGCGCTGCCGCAGCCACGACGGCACGTCAGCGCCGCAGCGCTCGGCGAAGCGCAGCAGCTGGGGGAAGCGCGTGATCGGCAAGATGCCGGGCACCAGCGGCACGCGAATGCCGGCGGCTGCGCAGCGGTCGCGATAGCGCAGAAACACATCGGTATCGAAAAAGAACTGGGTGATGGCACGTCCCGCGCCCGCATCGACCTTGCGCTTCAAATTCTCCAAATCCGCCTCGACGCTGCCCGATTCCGGGTGCCCCTCAGGGTATGCCGCCACCGAGATATCGAACTTCCCGACTCCTGCGAGTCCCGCCACCAGGTCGGACGCGTAGGCGAATCCTTGGGCGTCGGCGCGATAGCGCCCATCCGGCGCCACATTGGCTGCGGCGCGTCGCCGCGCAACGCGACCAGGTGCCGAATGCCCTGCTGCCAATAGTCCCGCGCAATTCGCAGCACTTCGCCGCGCGGCGCGCCGACGCAAGTCAGGTGCGGCGCCACGGTGAGATTCGTCTCGCGCAGGATTCTGAGCACGCAGTCGTGGGTCCGTGCGCGCGTCGACCCATCGGCGCCGTAAGTCACCGACACGAATTTCGGCTGCAGCGGGGCGAGGCGCTGCACGCAACTCCACAGCTGCTGCCCCATGGATTCATCGCTGGGTGGGAAGAATTCAAAGGACACTGCCACTGGATCCGCCATTGCTTGTCTCCGAGCCGGATGATCTCGACTGACAGCATGCAGCAGCCTAAGCTATGATCCAAACTCATTATTCTCATACCAAGGATGAAGCCGGCTCATGTCATCGACGGCGTTGGAGCTTCGGCATTTGGAGACCCTGCTGGCCCTGGCCGAGTGCGGTAGCCTATCCAAAGCGGCGGCGCGCCTGTTCCTGACCCAATCGGCCCTCTCGCACCAATTGAAGGCGCTCGAAAGCCACTACGGGGCGGCCCTGGTCGAAAAGAACGTCAGGCCCCTGCGATTTACCGCCATTGGCCAGCGGCTGCTCGCCCTGGCTCGCGCCGTGCTGCCCCAGGTGGCGGAAGCCGGGCGGGATGTGGCCCGCCTGGCCCAAGGTCACGCCGGGCCGCTGCGCGTCGCCGTGCAATGCCACAACTGTTTCGACTGGCTGATGCCGGCCATGGATGCCTATCGGACGCTCTGGCCCGAGGTCGAGCTGGATATCATTTCCGGGTTCGTCGTCGATCCGTTGCCCCTGCTCGATCGCGGCGAGGCTGAACTCGCCATCATCCACGATCCGCAGGAAGCGCATTCGAACGTGGTGTTCAGTCCGCTGTTTCGCTATGAGAGCGTCGCCCTGATGAGTCCACGCCATCGGCTGGCCGCCAAGGCCTGGCTGGAAGCAGCTGACTTCGCGGATGAAACGCTGATCACATATCCGGTCCCGGACGAGATGCTGGACGTCATGAAGCACTGCCTGACGCCCGCGGCGATCAACCCCAAGCGCCGCACGGCCGAATTGACCGTCGCCATCTTGCAGTTGGTCGCGAGCGGCCGCGGCATCGCGGCGCTGCCGTCCTGGACCGTCGGCAACTACATCGAGCGCGGCTACGTGGTGTCGCGCCCCATCGGCCAAAGCGGATTGCGCTGCGAGCTCTACGCCGCAACCAGCCACGCCGGCGCGGAGGCCGCCTATATCAGAGAGTTCATCGCCCTGACCCGGGCTCAGAGCCTCACCGAATTGGCAGGGGTCTCGGCCCTGTAGCCTTTCGACTACCATAGCGCGGCGTTGACGTAGACAACAACTAGGAACTCCCTTCATGCACAAGGCCCTTACCGCCGCCGCCCTCTCTTGCGCCCTTCTGACCGCCGGCCCGTATGCCCGCGCACAGCCAAGGGCGGGCGAAGCGAATTTCCGCGAGCTATATCAAGAGCTCATCGAAACCAACACCGCGCTCTCGATCGGCAGCTGCACGCTGGCGGCGGAGCGCATGGCCGCTCGCCTGAAAGCAGCCGGTTTCGCCGACGCCGATCTGCACCCGTTCGCGGCGCCCGATCACCCCAAGGAGGGCGGCCTGGTGGCCATCTATCCCGGCAAGGACCCGAAACAGAAGGCCATCCTGCTGCTCGCGCACATCGATGTGGTCGAGGCCAAGCGCGAGGATTGGACACGCGATCCATTCAAGCTGGTCGAAGAAAACGGGTCGTTCTACGCCCGCGGCGTCATCGACGACAAGGCCGAAGCCGCCATCTGGGTCGACACGTTAGTCCGCTACAAGCAGGAGAACTATCACCCGCGGCGCACGATCAAGCTCGCCCTCACTTGCGGCGAGGAAACCGCCGGGGCCTTCAACGGCGCACAATGGCTCACCGAGCATCAGCGCGAGCTGATCGACGCCGCCTTCGCAGTCAACGAGGGCGCCTTCGGCGAACTCGACGCCGAAGGCCACAAAGTGGCGCTGGAGATCCAGGCCGGCGAGAAGATGGCGCAGAACTTCCGCCTGGAGGTCACCAATCCCGGCGGTCACAGCTCCCGGCCGCTCAAGGACAATGCCATCTACCGGCTTGCCGCGGCGCTGCTGCGCATCGAAGGCTACGTCTTTCCGGCGCAGTTCACGGACGGCAACCGCGCCTATTTCACCGGTATGGCCGACATCCAGGCGGCCAAGGGCAACACCCCCGTGGCTGACGCCATGCGCGCGCTGGTCAAGGACCCGAACGACGCCGCGGCCATCGCGCTGGTCTCGGCCAAGGATCCCAGCTGGAACGCGACGCTGCGCACCACCTGCGTCGCGACCATGCTGGATGCCGGGCACGCCACCAATGCGCTGCCGCAGCGCGCCAGAGCCAATATCAACTGCCGCATTTTTCCGGGAGTCGATGCGGAGACCGTGCGCGGCAAGCTCGAGCAATTGGTTGCCGACCCGAAGGTCGTGGTCTCGACATTGGAGACGCGCGGACCCAGCTCGCCGCCGCCGCCGTTGACGGCGCAAGTACTGGCGCCGATGAAAAAGCTGGCGGCGGAATATTTCCCCGGCGTACCGGTGCTGCCCATCTTGCAGCCCGGCGCGACCGACGGCGAGTTCTTGAACGCGGCGGGTATTCCTACCTACGGCATTGAACCCCTGTTCGCCGGTCCCGATCTCGGACACGTCCACGGCCTCAATGAATACGTCAGCGTGCAGTCGCTGCTCGACTGCCGCGACTTCCTGTTTCGGCTTATCAAGATCTACGCCGACCAAAAATGACCCGGTTGGCATGACGATCGATCAGTGTGACGTCGCCGTGATCGGCGGCGGCCCGAGCGGCAGCACGGCCGCCGCATTGCTCGCACGCCGCGGCCACCGAGTGATCGCGCTGGAGAAGGCGCGCCACCCGCGCTTCCACATCGGCGAGTCGCTGCTGCCGATGAATCTGCCGATCTTCGAGCGGCTCGGCGTGCTCGACAAGGTGCGCGCCCTCGGCGTCTTCAAGCCCGGTGCGGACTTCGAGGCGGACAACGAGCGCGGCTACAATACCTACGCCTTTGCGCGCGCCATCGGCGCGAGTCCGGCGCACGCGTTCCAGGTGTGGCGGCAGGACTTCGACAAGATGCTCTACGATCACGCGCGTGAGTGCGGCGCGGACGCGCGCGAAGGCCACGCCGTGGTCAAGGTCGAGCAGAACGGGCCGCGCGACACGCACCTGGACGTAAACACCGATGATGGCGGCAGCTACCGTGTTCGGGCGCGTTACGTGGTCGATGCCAGCGGCCGCGACGCCTTCCTGTCCGCGAAGAAAAAACTGCGGCGCAAGAACGCTCAACATCAAAGCGCAGCCATCTTCGGCCATTTTCGCGGTGCCGAACGGCGCACCGGCGCCGACGCGGGCAACATCAGCATCTACAGCTTCGAGCATGGCTGGATGTGGATGATTCCCCTGCCCGACGGCGTGATGAGCGTCGGCGCAGTGTGCCGTCCGGATTATCTCAAGCAGCGCAAAGGCCGCACCGTCGAATTCCTGCAGGCGACCCTGCAATGCAGCCCCGCGCTGTGGCGCCGCCTCGAGCATGCCGAACTGATCGGCAACGAGGTGCGCGTAACAGGCAACTATTCCTACGACTCGATGCAGATGGGCGGCCCCGGCTGGGTCCTGGTGGGGGATGCCTTCGCATTTCTCGATCCGGTGTTCTCCTCCGGTGTGTACCTGGCCATGAGCGGTGCGGAGCAGGCGGCCGCCGTGGTGGATACCGCCCTGCGTGAGCCGGCCCGCGAAGCGGCGCTGCTGCGCAGACTGGAAAAACGGCAACGCGCCGGCATGGAGCGCTTCGCTTTCTTCATCTACCGATTCAACGGCCCCGTGATGCAGCAAATGTTCCGCCAGCCGCGCAACACCTGGCAGTTGGAACAGGGCGTGATCTCGATGCTCGCCGGGGATCTCTTCGATACGCCGAAGGTGCTGCGGCGCCTGCGGCTGTTGAAGGTGATGTATGCGCTGTGCGGCCTGCGCGACTGGCGGCGCTGGCGTGCCGAGCACAGATATCGGCTGGCACAGGCGCGCAGCGAATTCACCGGCGGCACCACGCCGCTGGACAAGGCCTAGGCCGCCGCTGTTTTCAGTCGATTGCCGCCACGGGCGGCCGTGACGCCGGTCTCGTTTTGGCCGCGGGCACGGCCGGCAGATGCCCCGCGCCGCCCGCTTCTGTTAAAGATTAGCGCCCGCGCTCCGATATTCCCGCAATGACAGGCTGAATTTCGATGCCTGTTCGGCATGGAGTGTCGGATGTTCGGATTGCTCAAAAAATCCTCGGCCGCGAAGTGTCGCGTCGGCGTGGCGTTCGGACCGACGCAGGTTGCCGTGGCCGTCGTGCGCCGCGACCGGGGTGCGCCGGTGCTGGAGCGCTGCGAGCTGCTGCCGATTGCGGCGGATGCCGGCGGTGCCGCGTCCGACGTGCTGCGTGCGGCGGCATTGCCGCGCGCTCCGGTGAGCACGGTGCTGCGGACCGACGACTATCAACTGGTGCTGATCGAAGCGCCCGACGTGCCCCCCGCGGAGCTGCGTGCGGCGATGCGCTGGCGCCTCAAGGAATCGATCGACTATCGCGTCGAGGATGCCGTCATCGACGTCTTCGACGTACCCGTTCAAACCCGTGGCGGACAGGGCCGTATGATGTACGCCATTGCCGCGCGCCGCGCCGCCGTCGACCGGCACGCCGCGGCCTTGGCAGCCGTGCCGACCTTTGATGTCGTCGATGTGCCGGAGCTCTGCCTGCGCAATCTGGCGGCGTTGACGCCGGCGGCGGCAGGCGGCGTCGCGATGCTGCACTTGGGCGAGAAGACCGCCACCATCGTGCTGGTGAAGGGCAGGACGTTCTACTTCGCGCGCCAGATGGACCTGCAGACGACACTGCGCCTCGCGGCCGGCAGCAATCCTGATGCACGCCTGGACGTGGCCGGCGTCGTTCTCGAGCTGCAGCGCTCCTTGGACTACTACGAGCGCCATTTCGATCAGCCGCCGATCACTCGGATCGTGGTCTCTCCCGGCAGCGCACGCGACGCGGCGCTCGCCGACGATCTGGCCAAGGAAACCGGTTTCGAGGTCAACACCCTGAATCTGCAATCGCTACTGCACTGTGAGATCGCGCCCGACACGGTCGTCGATGCCACCTGTCTGCTGGCCGTCGGTGCCGCGCTGCGCGAGGAGCACCGCTCGCTCTGAGCCGCTGCGTCATGGAACAGCAAGTCAATCTTTATCAGCCGATCTTGGGCGCCGAGAAGCATCTATTCTCGGCGCGGACCATCGGCATCAGTCTCGCCGTACTCGCCGTGTCGCTTGGCGGCATCGACGGCTTCAGCGTCTGGCGCACCGCACGCTTCGAGCGCGCGCTCACCCTGGTCGAGCAGCAGTTGGCGGCGCAAATGGCCATGAATGATCGTGCCGGCGCCGCGCTGCGTCCGGAGATGAGTCTGGCAGAGCTACAGGCGCGAGCACAGCGCTTGACCGCCGACATCACCGCGCGCGAGCGGGCGCTCGATCTGGTCCGCATTGGCGCCGCGTCGCCGACCACCGGATTCGCGGCCCGCCTGGAGGCCTTGGGCCGCCGCCAGCTGGACGGCGTGTGGCTGCACAGCATCGTGCTCGGTTCCGGCGAAGGCCGGCTTGCCATGCAGGGTGCGGCGGTCGATCCGCGGCTGATCCCCGTCTATCTCACCGCACTGGCCGAGGAACATGCGCTCGACGGCGTCCGCTTCGACACCTTGGCGATACGCCGGGCCAAGCCGGACGAGGCGCCTGCACAACTCCTGTTCGAGATCGGCGCGCCGGACCTCAAGTTCCCGGCGCCGGAGACGCACCCATGATGGCGCTCGGCGGCTCCTTCAATAAATTGCGGCCGTTCGTCGAACGGCTCGACGCGCTGACCCTGCGTGAGCGGATGATGGTATTCGGCGCGGGCGTTGCCCTGCTCTATGTCTTCTGGCACACCGTGCTGATGGACCCCGTGACCGCGCGCGCGAAAGTTGCCGAACAGCGCCTTTCGGATGCGCGGCGCCAGATGAGCATGATCGATGAGGTCGGCGTCGCCACGAGTCAAAACCCGGCCATCGCCGCTGCCCTGCGCAATCGCGCGCTGGAGCAGCGCCTGACCACGCTCGAGGCCGAGCTCAACTCGGCTGCGCAAGGCTATGTCGCTCCGGAGCGCATGACCGAGATGTTGCGCGAGCTGTTGACCGCGCAGCACGGCCTGAAGCTCGTGAGCCTCGCCAATATGCCGGTGGAAAGCCTGTCGCAGCCTGCGGGGGAAAAGCCCGGCGCACCCATTTCGATCGACAACCGCGGCCCGTTCCTGCATCCGGTCGAGATGGTGGTGCAGGGAGACTACGCCAGCGTGGTTGCATACCTCCGCGCGCTCGAGGCGATGCCGTGGCGCATTCGCTGGCAGGAGGTCGAACTGACCGCCGGCGCCTATCCGCAGAATCGGGTGCGCATCGTGATCGGCGCGCTCAGCTTGTCCCGCTACTGGATGACGGTATGAAGTGGCTGCTGCTCTTAGGCGGGCTCGGATTGGCAGCGGCCGCCGCCGGCGACGAGTTGCGCGATCCCACGCGCCCGCCGCTCGCGGAAGTTCGCGCGGCAGGATCCGTTGCGGAGGCGGCCCCGGTACTGAGTGCGGTGCTGAATTTCAACGGCGTGCGCTCGGCGATTTTCAACGGCCAGCTCGTGCGCAGCGGTTCATCGCTCGGCGCCTATACGATCGAGGCCGTCCTCGAGGATGGCGTGCGGTACCGCCACGCAGGGTTGACGCAAGTTTTGCGCATGACCCACACCGTGCCCACGCTGAAACAACCCGCGGCCGCCCTTGCGCGGGCGCCTGCTGGAGTCCAATGACCATGTACATGCGAACCCTGCTTCTCTTTGTCCTGCTATATGCCGGTCTCGTGCCGGCGGCGCGTCCTGATGAAGCCCGTTTCGACGTCGCGGTCGCCAATGCTCCGGCGCGTCCCTTCTTCGAAGGCCTCGCCGACGGCACGCCCTACAACATCGTGCTCGAACCGGGTGTGGGCGGCAGCATCACGTTGAAATTGAAAAATGTCACCCTCATCGAGGTTCTCGACGCGGTGCGGGACGCTTATGGCTACGACTACCGGCGCATATCGTCCGGCTTCATCATCGTGCCGCCGTCGCTGCAGACGCGGTTGTTTCAGGTGAATTACATCGATCTCGAACGCCGCGGCACCTCGCGGACGCGGGTCTCCTCGGGCCAGGTCGGCCAAAGCTCCAACGCGCAGACCCCCGCGGGAGGCATGGGGCAAGGTTCGGACGCGCAGTCGCAGGGCTTGAGCGAACCGCCGGGCGCGGTGTTCGCTTCCCACGGCGGCAAGGACGAGCGCGTCAAGGAAATCACTGGTACCAGCGTCTCGACCCGCTCCTCCTCGGATTTCTGGCCCGAACTCGAGGCGAGCCTGCGCGCCATGGTCGGCACCGAAGGTGGGCGCTCGGTCGTGTTCAACGCGGAGTCGGGCCTCATCGCCGTGCGTGCGAATCCGCGCGAGTTGCGCGACGTGCAGCAGTTCCTCGAGAAGATCCAGCAGATCGCCACCCGCCAGGTCATCATCGAAGCCAAGATCATCGAGGTCAAGCTGTCGAGCGCTTTCCAGGCCGGCATCAACTGGGCCGCCATCGCCAAGAGCGGCGGCAGCACCATCAGCGGCTTCCAGACCGGCCCGCAGAACGGCTTCGGCAGCAATAATCTGCAGCTCTTGAATCAACCTTCGGTGCCGGTGACCGTGGGACCCGGCAATCCGATCACCAGCACGATCACCAATACATTGGGCGGTGCCTTCGCGGTTGCGGTCAACGCCGGCAGCTTCAGCTCCTATGTCGAAGCGCTGTCAACCCAGGGCAAGGCGACGGTGCTGTCGAGTCCGCGCGTATCGACGCTCAACAATCAGAAAGCGGTCATCAAGGCCGGCGACGACGAATACTTCGTCACCGGCATCTCGAGCAACACGGTGGTGGGAACCGCCTCATCGACCAGCAACAATATCGATCTTGCGCCGTTCTTTTCCGGCGTCGCGCTCGACGTCACGCCGCAGCTCTCGGCGGACGGCCAGATCATCCTGCACATTCACCCCACGGTGAGCGTTGTCACGTCGAAAATCCTGTCGGTGACCGTCGGCACCACCGGCCCGAGCGGCACGACCAGCCTGCCGCTCGCCTACAGCGAAGTGCGCGAGTCGGACAGCGTGGTCACGGCGAGGAGCGGTCAACTGATCGTGATCGGCGGCCTGATGCAAAAGAGCCATAGCTACCAGGACTACCGCGTGCCCGTGCTCGGCGACATCCCCTTGATCGGCAACCTGTTCAAGAGCCAGCAGAAAATCACGGACCACACCGAGCTCGTCATCTTGTTGCGGCCGATCATCGTCGACGGGGATGCGCAATGGTCGCAGCTCGCCGGCGAAGAAGTGGACCGCGCCGCGGCGCTCGATCCCAAGGTTCGCAGCAGCGCGCAGTGAGCTAAGGGAGCCGCTCATGACGCTCAAGCGCAGAATCCGTCTCGGCGAGATGTTGCTCGAGCAGGGCGCCATCACCAGCGAGCAGCTCACCAAGGCGCTGGCCGAGCAGAAGCGCACGGGCCGTAAACTGGGGCGCGTGCTCGCCGACTTAGGGTTCGTGTCCGAGGCGGCGCTGCACGATATGCTGGCGAAGCATCTGCAGGTGGCATTCGTCGATCTGAAGCAGGCCCGGGTCGACCGCGAGGTCGTGAAATTGCTGGCCGAGCCGCTGGCGCGCCGCTATCGCGCCATCGTGCTGCTGCAGGACGCGCGCGGCTTGCTGGTCGGCATGGCCGACCCTTCGGACATTCATGCCTATGATGAATTGCAGGCGCGGCTCAAGCAGCCCATCCGCCTGGCGCTGGTGGGCGAGGCGGAGCTGCTCAAGACGCTCGACTCCGTGTATCGCCAGACCGACGAGATCGCGACGCTGGCCGAGGCCGTGCGCGACGATCTGAAACAAGGCGACGTCGATCTCGAGCAGCTGTCGGCGGAAGAAAGCTCGCCCGACGCGCCCGTCATCAAGCTGCTGCAATCGATGTTCACCGACGCGGTGCAGGCCCGCGCCTCGGACATTCACATCGAACCGGGCGAGGGCAAGCTGCGCATCCGGCTGCGCGTCGACGGCGTCCTGCAGGAGCAGATCATCGATGGCAATCGAGTGGCGGGCGCCTTGGTCACGCGGCTCAAACTCATGGCCGGGCTCGACATTGCCGAGAAACGACTGCCTCAGGACGGCCGCTTCAGCATGCGCGTTCGCGACCAAGGCGTGGATGTGCGCCTGGCAACCATGCCGACCACGCACGGCGAGTCGGTGGTGATGCGTCTGCTCAACCAGTCCTCGGCCATGCAGTCGCTCGAGCATCTCGGCATGCCCGCGGCCACCGAGGCGCGTTTTCGCCGCCTGGTCGAGCGTCAAGCCGGCATGGTGTTGGTGACCGGCCCCACCGGCAGCGGCAAGACGACCACGCTGTATGCGGCGCTCACTCACATCAACAAGCCCGGCGTGAAAGTGATTACCGTCGAGGATCCGGTCGAATACCGCCTCGACCGCATCACGCAGGTGCAGGTGCTGACCAAGATCGGTTTGGATTTTGCGCGAGTTTTGCGCACGGCTCTGCGTCAGGATCCCGACATCATCCTGGTCGGCGAAATGCGCGACCGCGAAACGGTCGAGATCGGCCTGCGCGGCGCGATGACCGGGCACTTGGTGTTCTCGACGCTGCACACCATCAACGCCATCGCCAGCGTCAACCGGCTGCTCGACATGGGTGCGCCGGGATACATGATCGCTGCCGCAGTGCACGGGGTCGTCGCGCAGCGCCTGGTGCGGCGTGTCTGCACCGACTGCACCCAAGCCGCCGTGCCCACCGCGAACCAGCTCGCCTGGCTCGCCACCTGCCGCCCCGACCTCAATCCCGAGGGGCAGGAATTCAGCGAGGGCGCGGGCTGTACCTATTGCAATCTCACCGGCTACCGCGGCCGCGTCGCCGTTTACGAGATTCTCGAGATCGACCGGACGCTCGCCGATGCGGTGCGGCGCGGCGACCTCGAGGGGTTTGCGCGCGCCGCGCGCTTGAGCGCGGGCTACGTGCCGCTCGCCCAGGGAGCCATCGATCTGGCGCTCGGCGGCGTCACCTCGCTGGCCGAGGCCATGGCGGTGGGCAGCGGGCTCGAAGAATTCGTCGACGTGGATGCGGACGTGCCGCTCGCGGATGCGAGCGTCGCTGCCCTGCTCGAGCAGCGCGCGTAAGCCATGTCCAATTTCCGCTATCGGGGCCGCTCAGGGCGCGGTGAACTCATCACCGGCCGGCTCGAGGCAGACAGCATCGACGCGGTTGCGCTGCGCTTGATGAATCTCGGCGTCACGCCGCTCGACATCTCGCCGGCCGCGGCGAAGGGCACGTCGGTTCAGGATCTGCTACACCGGCTGGGCGCGGGCCGGCCCTCGACCGCCGACCTGGTGCTGTTCTCGCGGCAGATGTATTCGATTACCAAGTCCGGCCTGCCGCTGCTGCGCGGACTGCGCGGGCTCGCGCTGTCGACGCACAACGCGCTGCTGCGCGACGCTTTGTACGATGTGCTGCAGAGCCTCGAATCCGGCCGGGATTTTGCCTCCGCGCTGGCGCGCCATCCCGAGCTCTTCTCGCCGCTGTTCATCAGCATGGTGCGGGTCGGCGAATCCACCGGTACTCTGGACAATTCTTTCCTGCGGCTGTGCGAGTACCTGAGCCAGGATCAGGATGTTCAGGACCGGGTGAAGAGCGCGGTGCGCTACCCGCTGATCGTCGTCGGCGTGATCGGTCTTGCGATCGCCGTGATCACCATATTCGTGATCCCGAACTTCGCGCCGCTCTTCAAAGTGCTCGGCAACGACATCCCCTGGCCGACGCGCGTCATCATGGGCAGTTCGGACTTGGTGCGCCACCACGGCGTCGCGATCGTCGCGGGCGCGCTCTTCGCGTTCTTCGTCTTTAAACGGCATATCGCCACGAATGCGGGCCGCTATGCCTGGGACCGCTTCAAGCTCCGCGTCCCGGTGCTCGGCGAGCTCCTGCATCTGTCGATCCTGTCGCGGGTGACCCGCTCGCTCTCGATCTCGCTGGAAGCCGGCCTGCCGATGATCCAGGCGCTCACCCTGCTCGCCCGTTCAGCCGGCAACGAATATCTATCCGAGCGGCTGCTGCGGCTGCGCGATGCGGTGGAGCGTGGCGAAGCCTTGAGCCACGCGGCCGGCGGCGCCGGCATATTCACGCCCTTGGTGCTGCAAATGGTGTTGGTCGGCGAGGAGACCGGCGAGCTCACGCGGCTGCTCGAGGAGGTATCCGGCTACTACCAGCGCGAGGTCGACTTCCGGCTGCGCAATCTCACCGCCATGCTCGAGCCGCTGCTCATCATCGGCGTCGGCGCCATGGTGCTGATTCTGGCCTTAGGGGTGTTCCTGCCCA
Source organism: uncultured Gammaproteobacteria bacterium (assembly GCA_963818075.1). Taxonomy (GTDB): domain Bacteria; phylum Pseudomonadota; class Gammaproteobacteria; order Steroidobacterales; family Steroidobacteraceae; genus Bog-1198. Next base: position 953,071 of record CAWFQX010000006.1, read on the forward strand.
TGTGGAACATGATCGGCAAAGTCGGCCATTTCGGGTGATCCCAAGGCCGCCGCACCGTGATGCGGGTCACAGCTTAGGGGAATTCCGCAGTCACTTGGCCCCATTCTCTCAAGAGTGCCGCGCCGCGGTCGATTGATACTGTAATGCGCATCACTGCGCCCGGGCCTTGAAACATAAGGCGCTGAATGCGCCGCGGAGCTGCAAATGAAGTCGCGTCAGATACGAGGTTTTACCCTGATCGAGTTGGTGGTGGTGATCACCATCCTCGGCATCCTGGCCGCATTCGCAATCCCCAAATTCGTCGCGCTCGACACGCAGGCGCGCATCTCCACGATCAACGGACTCGCCGGCACCGTGAAGAGCGCCGCGGCACTGGGCCGCAGCATGGCCATGGCCACCGGCAGCACCGTGAATGTGACCATGGAAGGCGCGACCGTCGCCTTGGTCAACAATTACCCGGCCGCGACCGCCGCCGGCATTGCGCTGGCCGTCAACGCGAATACCGCCGCGGGCGGCGACTTCACCTTTGCCGTCGTCGGTGGTCTAGCAACCTGGACCAAGGTCGGCGCCCCGGCGCCCGCCACCTGCGAAGTCACCTACGCGGCGGCCACGGCCGCAGGCGTGCCACCGGTGGTGAACGCAATAACCGGCGGCTGTTGATCCGGTCGGCCATTTAGCGGAACGTCTTTCCGCACGGAGAAATCAGATGCGGCGCTCGGCTCCTTACCGTGCGCATCCCGTGGATCGGCGCGGCTTCACGCTCGTCGAGTTGGTGGTGGTCATCACGATTGCGGGCGTCCTGGCGGCCTATATCGCGCCCCGCTTCTGGTCGCAGCAAGCCTTCTCCGACCGCGGTTACGTCGATGAGCTCGCGGCGGCCCTGCGCTCCACCCAAAAAGCGGCGGTCATCACGGGTTGTCCGGCGCAGCTTACCCTCGCATCGAGCTCCTTTGCCGCGACTCAGCAGGCGGCAGCCGGCAATACCTGCAATCTGAACGACACCACCTGGCCGACTCCCGTGTTGAGCGCCGACGGCTCGGCGATTCAGGACACGGCGCCGGCGAACACCACCGCCGCACCCACCGGGGTGTTTCAGTTCGACACTCAAGGCCGGTTGAGTTCGAGCCCGGGAGCCACGATCACCGTGGGTACGCACACCATCGCCATCATTGCCGGCACCGGCCTGGTGCAGGTGCAGTAGCCATGCGCGCATCGCATCGCGGCGTGACGCTGATCGAGATGGTGGTGGCCATCACCGTCGTCGCGATCGCGGCCACCACCATCTTGGGTGCGCTCGGCGCGGCCGCCAGCCGCAGCGCGGATGCCATGATGCAGCAGCAAGCAATTGCCGTCGCCGGGTCCTACCTCGACGAAATCATGCAGCGCTGGGTCGTCGACCCCAACGGCTCACCGCCAAACACCGGCCGCGGCAGCTGGGACCTGGTGGACGAATACAACGGCCTGGTGGATGTCGGCGCGCACGATCAATTCGGCAATCCGATCGCGGTCTTGAGCGCCTACACGGTGAGCGTGGTCACCTCTCCTTCGAGCGCGCTCACCGGCGTGCCGGCGGCGGCCACTCGCCGCATCGACATCACAGTGAGCTACGCGGGCGGCAGCGTGACCCTATCCGGGTACCGTACGAATTACTGACATGCGCATCCCCACCGCACGCGGCTTCACCCTCATCGAGCTCGTCATCACCATCGCGGTGGGGTCGGTCGTCGTCGCCTTCATGGCGCTGTTCATCGTGATGCCGATGAATGCCTATTCCACCCAGACGCAGCAAGCGGCGCTGGTCGATGCCGCCGACAGTGCGCTGCGCTTCATGGCGCGCGACCTGCGCAGCGCCCTGCCCAACAGCGTGCGCGTGACCAGCAGCGGCACGGTCACGGCACTGGAATTGCTGGCGACGGCCGACGGTGCGCGCTATCAGGACGGCGGACCCCTGTCGAACCCCGCCGTGGCGCTCGACTTCACCACGGCGTCCGGTGCATTCACGACCACCGTGCCGTTCACTCAGCTCACGCTGCCGTGGAGCGCGAACAACTACTACCTGTCGATCTACAACGTCGGCGTGCCGGGTGCCAATGCCTATCAGATGACCAATGTCATCACCCCGGCAGGAACCACCCTCACCATCACGGCAGGTGCGACCCCCAACCAGAATCTGGTCACGCTGAACCCGGCCTTCCAATTCGCCTTCGGCTCTCCCGGCAAGCGCGTGTACTTGGTGAGCGGTCCCGTCTCGTACCTCTGCGATACGGGGGCTGGGACGCTCACCCGCTACTCCGGCTACACGATTGCGAACGCGCAGCCCGCCGGCGCCGCGGCCTTGAGCGCGGCCGGCGCGGCGGCAGCGTTGGTCGCCGCGAATGTGGCGAGCTGCCAATTCAACCTGACGGCGGGGACGGCCGCCCGCAACGCGCTTGCGACACTGACGCTGACCATCACGCAGAACGGTCAATCGGTGCAGCTCCTGAATGAAGTGCAAGTGGTGAACGCGCCATGACACGGCCGCAGCACGGTTTCGCACTCATCCCGGCCCTGTTCCTCATCGTGGTGCTGGGAGCTCTGGCCTTGGTCGCGATCCGCGTCGGCAGCGGCCAGCAGCAGACGGTCATCATGGCACTGCAGGAGTCGCGTGCCCTCGCGGCGGCGCAGGCCGGCATCGAGTGGGGCGCGTACCAAAGCGGGATTGGCGGCTGCGCCGCCAGCACTACTTTGAATCTCACCGAGGCCGCGCTCAATGGCTTTACGGTCATCGTCAGCTGTGCCGCGACGACCTTTGTGAATGGCGCCGCGACCAGCACCTCCTATGTGCTCAACTCGACCGCAACCTCCGGATCGTACGGCCAGCCCGGCTACGTGCATCGGATCGTCAGCGGCACGTTCACGAACGCCACGTGATGCCACCCATGAACACGCAACGGCAACGGCGACACCGATTCACATTCGCGCAGATGGGGCTCTGCCGCGCCAGCGTGCTGTGCGCCGCGCTGTTGGCCTTCGCTCACCCCGCCGTCGCGCAGATCGCTTTTGTCCAGTCAACCGGCCTATTCGGCAATCCCGCCGGAATCACCGCCACCTCGCCGACGCTCGCCACCAATCCCGTGATCGGACACACCATGATCGTTCTGGTGTGGACCTGGAGCGAGAACACCGCGGCAACCATCAATGTCACCGACAGCGCGGGCAACACCTACACGGCGGCCACCCAGGCAACCATCGACCAGTCGGCGTGGTTCGAAAGCGCCGCCGTGTTTTACGCGCCGGTTGTGGCGACGGGTTCGGGCTTCACGGTGACGGTCAAGATGCCCAACAATGACAGCGTGTCGCAGAGCCGGGTCGTGGCGCTCGAGTATTCGGGAGTCGGGGCGGTGGACCAGACCGGCAGTGCGACCGGATCCTCGGCCAGTGCGACGGTTGCCACGGCGGCGGCGACTTCTCTGCCGAACGAGCTGTCCGTGTCGGCCATGGGAGTCGACAACCCGGCGGCGCTGTTCAGCTCGATCGCTCCCAGCGCCGGCTACACCACACGCGGCGTCGAGCTCCAAAACGCCGGAGACACTGCGGGCGGCGCCGCCGACAAGATGGCGGGCGCCGCGGGAACGCAGAGCATCACGTGGACCACCAACACGCCTTTAAGCGGATGGGCCGCCGCGATCGCGACCTTCAAGCCCGTCTTCAGCGCGACGCCCACCTCGCATTGGTACTTCGACGAGCCTGCATGGTCGGCAACTCCCGGCGTAGTGCTCGACTCCGGCAGCAACGGCGACAACGGCACGGCGATGCACGGCGCCGGCCCCGCCGGTACGACGCCGGCCATTGCGGGACCGGTCGGTACCTGCGGCTACGGCACGTTCAACGGCAGCACCCAATACGTGGCGGTGCCGGGCCCGCACTTGACCGGACCCTTTACGGTGACGGCATGGATCCAGCCCACGGCAACGAATTCGAGCGGGGGACGCATCTGGTTCGACGACACCAACTTCGATGGCTACGCGCTGAGTTACGGCGACAGCGGCAATACCAACAAGCTGCGGTTCTACATTCGCAATCCATCGACGACCTGGGCCGAGGCGAATATTCAGCTGAACGCCGGCAGCTGGTACTTCATCGCCGGCGTGCTCGACGCGACCAACGCCAAAACCATTTCGCTCTACACCATGGATGCGCAAGGCAACCTGCTCGATCAGAGTTCCGCTCCGATCAGCGGCTTTACACCCTCTACCTCGACGCAGCTCGCCATCGGCGGCGCGACCGATTCCTCCTTGGAGGGCAGCCAGACCAGCCGCCGCTTTCCGGGCTACATCGACGAGGTGACGACGTACACCAGCCCATTGAGCGTGAGTCAGTTGCAGTTGGCAGCGACCGCCACTCATGCGTGTGCCGCTCCGGCGACGCCCGACCACTTCGCCATCAGCGATGCCGGGACGGCGGTGAACTGCCAGGCATCGCCGGTGACCATCACGGCGCACAACCCCAATCACACGCCGATTGCCACCACCGGCACCATCAGCGTCAGCACCAGCACCGGCCACGGCGACTGGTCGTTGACCACCGGCAGCGGCGCGTTCACGCCGGGCGCTGCGAACAGCGGCACCGCGGTCTATACCTATGTGACGGCCGACAACGGCGCGGTTACTCTGTCGCTGAAAGATACGGACGCAGAGACCGTGACGATCAACGTGGCCGACGGTGCCGCGACGCAGCGATCGGGCAGCGCGATCGCCGCGGAACAGCCGCCGCTGACCTTCGTCGCCTCAGGTTTCAGAATCACCAACGGCGCCAATGTCGCCACCAGCGTCGGTACCCAGATCGCCGGCAAGACTTCGACGCAGAGCCTCGCGCTGCAGGCGATCCGCACCGACACCAATACCGGCGCGTGCACAACGGCGTTCGCCAGCGGCGCGACCGTCAATGTGAGTCTCGCCTACCAGTGCAGCAACCCGGCCAGCTGCGTCGCCGGACAGACTTTGGGGTTCACCAACAATGGGATCACTACCAATATCGCGTCCAACCCCGCCGGCGGCGTGACGACGTATACGACGGTGCCGCTCAAGTTCAGCACCCCGAACGCCGAGGCGCCGTTCACTCTTGATTACTCCGATGCCGGCCAGATTACGCTCGATGAGCGCTACGTCATCCCCTTGGGCGGCGGTGCCGGCTCGGGCAATATCATGCTCGGCAGCAGCCTCTTCGTGGTGCAGCCGTACAACTTCACGCTGTCGAACATCAGGTGCACGGCCTACGGTGCGGGCACCTGCGCGCCATCGCTCGCCGCGCCCGGCTTGAATCCCGGCGCCACCTCGGCCGCGGGCCCCGCCTTCATTCAGGCCGGCCAACCGTTTTCGGCGACGGTCACGGCGACCAACTTCGGAGGCGCCGCGACCCCAAACTTCGGCCAAGAAATAGCGCCCGCGGCGCTCACGTTGACTGCGAACCTGGCCGCGCCCGCGGGCGGCAACGCGGCCGCACTCAACAACGCCGCGGCCTTCGGCAGTTTCAGCGGCGGCACCGCCACCGGCACCACGTTCAACTGGCCGGAAGTGGGCGTCATCACGCTAACGCCGAGCGTCGTCAATTATTTGGGTTCCGGCACCGTGACCGGATCGCCGTCCGGCGCTGTCGGACGCTTCATTCCGAACGGCTTCGCCGTGGCGCTCAATACGCCGGTATTAGGCACCGGCTGCAGCGCCGGAAGTTTTAGCTACCTGGGTCAACCGCTCACCTACACCGTCGCGCCCGTCATCACCGCCACGGCGCAGGCATTGGGGGGTGCCACCACGCGCAACTACACGGGTGCCTTCCTGAAGCTCGCCAACAGCTCGCTCACCGCACGCACCTACACGGCCACGCCCGCGAGTCCCGCTCTCGATATCTCGGGCCTGCCGGCCGCCGCCATCGACCCCACTATCGCTGACTTGGGCGCAGGGCAGGCCACCCTGACGTTCAGCGCCGGCAGCGGTCTTCTGTTCAGCCGCACCAGCGCCATCGCGCCCTTCAGCGCGAACATCGCGCTCAGCATCAATGTCATCGACTTGGACGCCGCCGCCGCGCCGAACCCAGTGACCTTCGGCTCCGGCACCGGCATGAGCTTCAGCACCGGTGCCACGCAATACTACGGCCGCCTCGCACTGCGCGACGCCGTGGGCTCGGAGCTCTTGGATCTGCCGATGCAGCTGACCACGCAGTACTACTTGAGCACGGCGCAAGGATTCACCACCAACACGAACGACAGCTGCACCGTGGCGCCGGCCCTTGCATTCAGCAACTATCAATTGAACCTGAGCGCCGGCAAGACCTGTGTGCGCGACTCCGGCCGCCCCGGATTGTCCGGCCAGGGATGCCCCGCAGCGGCGGCACCGAGCCTGCAATACCACCCGGTCGCCGTCGCCGGTAATTTCAATCTGGTGCTGTCCGCTCCCGGCGCCGGCAACGCCGGCGCCGTCACCGTCACCACCGCCACCGCGCCCGCCTGGCTGCAGTACAACTGGGGCAGCTTCGTGAACCCGCTCGGCATGGCGACCTTCGGCGTCTTCCCCGGCCCGACCTCCCGCGTCCATCAGCGCGAGGTGTATTAGCCCAAGAGCCGGCTCGGCTCCTGGCCCCTCGGCTTGCTTTTCCCGCCAGTTGGCCGCAAATTTATGCGTCGCGCTGCAACGATCCAAAGAGGGGGAGCAATCATGCGAATCGTTCACCGGCTGATTTTATGCTTTGGCGTTGCGGCAACCTCGAGCGTCTTCACGCTCGCCGCGTATGCCGACGAGACCTGCAATTCGCCCTACATGTCCGGGCTCATCAAGGGCCAGGAAGATTTCGTGCATGTGTGGACGCTCGGCGTGCAGGGCTTGGGCGACGGATCGGACAAGCTCGTCACCATCGCCGCCAATCCCGCCTCGAAATCCTACGGCAAGGTCGTCGACAAGATTTCCGTGGGCGGCCGCGGCGAAGCGCACCACATGGGATTCACGGACGATCGCAAATATCTGTGGGCCGGCGGCCTCGACGACAGCAAGATCTATGTATTCGACGTGGGCACGAATCCATCACACCCGAAACTCGTCAAGACGATTGACGATTTGCCGGCGAAGACCGGCTACGCCGGACCGCACACCTTTTACGCATTGCCCGGGCGCATGCTGATCGGCAATCTGTCGAACACGGCATCCAAGGACGGCGTGACCGGCATGTCCGTCTACAACAACAAGGGCGAGTTCATCGCCAAATACCCCATGCCCACGGGCGACATCAAACAGGTCAAGGGCGATGGCTATGGCTACGACATCGCGGTGAATCCCGCCAAGAATGCCCTCTTGACCTCGAGCTTCGCCGGCTCGAACAACTACATGCGCGATCTCGGCGAGCTGATCAAGGATCCTGAGGCGATGAAGCATTTCGGCAATACGCTGGTGCTGTGGAATCTGAAGTCCATGCAGCCGGAACAGATCTTCGCCGTGCCGGGTGCGCCGCTGGAGATTCGCTGGGCGCTGCCCGCAGGTCAAAATTGGGCGATCACCGCCACGGCACTCACTTCTCAATTGTGGCTCGTCAAGCGCGACGCCGGCGGCGCTTGGGTGGCGAAGGACGTGGCCGCGATCGGCGATCCGGCTAAGACGCCCTTGCCGGTGGACATCTCGATTACCGCGGACGCGAAGGGTTTGTGGGTCAATACCTTCATGGACGGCACCACGCACTATTTCGATCTCACCGATCCCGAGCATCCGCGGCAAACCTACAGCAAGCACACCGGCAGCCAGGTGAACATGGTGTCGCAGAGTTGGGATGGCCGTCGCGTCTATATCACCTCGAGCCTGCTGTCGAAATGGGACAAGCAGGGCAAGGATAACGAGCAGTTTCTGCGCGCATTCCAATGGGACGGCCACGATCTCTCACCGGCGTTCGAGATCGACTTCAACAAGGAGCAGCTCGGCCGCCCGCATCACATGAAGTTCACGGCCAATCCGCAGCGCCTGGCATCGCTCATGGACACCGCGCCGGCCGCGGACGGCCCGGCGCGCTGATGCGTCGATGGCGCGGCGCGGTCGGTGCCGCGGCCATGGTGAGTTGCGCCGCGCTCTCGAGCTTCGCCACGGAAGATCCAGGCAAGGCGGCCGCGCCGCGCATGGAATTCGTGCCGCTGGCGCCGGGCAGCTACACGCTGCAAAAGATCCAGCGCATCGCCGATGCCGATCTGCTCGACAGCACCGGCCGAAGCGTCAGGCTCGCCGCGCTGACGCAGGGCAAGATCACCCTGCTGACGTTTTTTTATACCTACTGCGCGGATCCCCTGGGCTGTCCGTTCGCGCATACGACACTGGCCGGGCTGCGTGATCGCGTACGGCGCGACCCCGCGCTCACCGGCCGTGTGCGTTTCGTGAGCGTGAGCTTGGATCCCACGCACGATACGCCCGCCGCCATCGCCGCCTACGCCGGAGAATTTACCGTCGATCCCTCATTCGAGTGGCGATTTCTGACCGCGGGCAGCGTGCCGCAGCTGCTGCCCGTCCTCGCTGACTTTGGCCAGGACGTGAGCGTGGACGTGGACGAGGGCGGCCGCGCAACGCGCACGCTGCACCACATGCTCAAAATGTTTCTGATCGACGCCGGGGGCGAGGTCCGCGAGATCTACACCCTGGCCTATATCCAGCCGCCGGTGATCTTCAATGACATCAAGACGCTGGTTCTGGAAGCCTGCCGGCAAACCCCTAGTGCGGCCGATAACCGTCGGTAAGCGCATTCAGGAAGGCCACGATGTCCTTGATGTCGCCTTCGCTCATCGGTGGCGCATCGCCCGCGTGTCCGCCGAAGGGCGCCGCCGTATCGACGTTGCCTCGATACTGCGGCGGCAAATCATCGAACTTCACGGGCCGGCCATACTTCACCGGCCGGCCGTCTGCTTGGCGCCCATACCACTTTCGCGGCTGCGTATCGCGTTCGGCATAGAAGCGCACCACATCTTCCAGGCGATGCAGCACGCCGTTGTGGAAGAACGCTGCGCGAGTCGCCGCATTGCGCAAGGAAGGCACGCGAAACATGCCGCAGTATTGCGGTCGGTCCTTTAAGTCCGTGCGCAGCGGCCCGCACAATCCTAAGTCGAAGTAGCGTCGATCCGCATTCGCCGGAATATTCGGGTTGCGGGGTACACCGAGCGCCGCATAGCCAAAATCCGTGAACTGCGGCAATGCCCCTGCCTTCATCGCGCTCGGATGACAGCGTGCGCAATTGCCCTTGGCTGGATCGTTGAAGGCGGCCAGGCCGCGCAATTCCGCGCCGGAGAGCGAAGCCTCATGCCGCAGCCAGGCATCATACTTGCTGCTGTACGGGTAGAACTCCGCGGAGCTTTGCTGGTAGGTCTCCAAGGCCATCAGCACGGCCTTGAACGCCGCCGCCGTGTCCTCGAAAATCCCGGCGCCGAATGCGTCGCGAAATTTACCCGCATAGCTCGCACGCCGTAGCCTGGTGACGACGGCAGCGGCGCTGGCATTGGCCATTTCGAACGGCGAGAACAAGGGCAGGCGCGCCTGGTCGTGCGCCGACTGCGATCGGCCGTCCCAGGTGCGGCCGCCCGCAGGCCCTTGATCGATGCTGTCATCACCGTCGTCGTCGAAATAGTGTTCGGTGAAAGGCGGCACATTTTGGCCGTACATCAGCGACGGTACGGCGCGCACCCCAAAGCGGCGCCCGTCGCGCCCGCCGCGCTGTACCGGCGAAGCGTTCGGCGGCGCGAAAGCGCGCGTCGGGTCATGGCAGGTCGCGCACGCCATCTTGCCGGACGCCGACAGGGCCGCATCGAAGAACAGCGCGCGACCGATATCCGTCATCGCCGCCGCGGAGGGAGCCTTGCCGGCGGTGTTCGAATAGAAGGGCGCCTCGGCCGCTGCACCGAGGGTCGCAGTCGCCAACCAAGCGAGTGCGCCGCCGGCGAGCAGGCCCCTAGTGCACCGAACGGCCGCTGTCGCTCGCGACACCCGCATTGAACAATTGCGCAACATCCACCGCGTCGAAAAGGTAGGCGCGATTGCAGAAATCGCAGCGCACTTCGACTTCGCCGCGCTCCGCCAGAACCGAGCGAGTTTCCGCCTCGCCAAGTCCCTGCAGCATGCTGCCCACCCGTTCGCGCGAACAGCGGCAGCGAAAATACACCGGTGCCGGTTCAAACAGGCGCACATCGTCTTCATTGAACAGCCGATGCAGAATCTCCGCGTCGGCCAGCGTGCGCAACTCATCGGGCGTCAGCGTCTCGCCGATCAGCTGCACACGCCGCCAAGCATCGTCGATGTCTGCGGCCGGCGCCGCGGCCGCGCCTGGTGCGCCCTCCGCGCCGGGGAGCTTCTGCAGCAGCATCCCCGACGCGCCCGACGCATCGGCGTGCAGCCAGAGTCGAGTCGGCAATTGCTCCGAATTCTCGAAGTACACCTGCAGCGATTCGCCCAATCGCTGACCCGAGAGGGGAACGATTCCCTGATAGCGCTGCGAGCCGTCGTCCGTCTCCAAGGTGACGGTGAGATTGCCGGTGCCGATCAAGCCGTCGGCCGGGTGCGGGCCTTCGCGATAGCGCGCGAGCCCGCGGACGCCGAGGCCGCTGGTACATTGCGCCAGCATCAGGCGCACGGGGCCGTCGCCCTGCAATTGCAGCGACAGGACGCCCTGAAACTTGACCGTCGCCGCCAACAAGAGCGAGGCCGCCACGGCTTCGCCCAAGGTATCGCGGATCGGCGCCGGGTACTCGCGATGCTCGATCAATGCGCGCCATGCCGCGTCGAGATGCACGAGGTGTCCGCGGATCGGGTAATGCTCGAACATGAAGCGATGCAGGCAGTCGCGATCATGCATCATGCGCCCAGCTTTTTCTTGAGCAGATCGTTGAGCTGCGCCGGGTTCGCTTTGCCTTGAGTCGCCTTCATCGCCTGTCCGACGAAGAACCCGAACAATTTGTCCTTGCCGGCACGATAGTCGGCGAGTTGCTTAGGGTTCGCGGCGATCACGGCGTCGATCACTCCCTCGATGAATCCTGAATCGGTGATCTGTTTCAGACCCTTCGCCTCGATGATGGCATCCGCGGCCTTAGCAGAGGACCACATCGCCTCGAATACTTCCTTGGCGATCTTGCCCGAGATGGTCTCATCGATGATCCGCGTCAACAGGCCGCTCAATTGCAGAGGCATGACGCGTGAATCCTCGATCTCGAGATTGTCGCGGTTGAGGGCGCTCGACAATTCGCCCATGACCCAATTCGCCGCCAGCTTGGCGTGCGCAGCCCCGCATGCGCCCACCGTCGCCTCGAAGTAGGCGCCGAGCTCGCGGCTCGCGGACAGGACGCCCGCGTCGTACTGCGAGAGGCCGAATTCGCGTGCGAAGCGCGCCGCCTTCTCGTCGGGCAATTCCGGCAGCGTCGCCCGGACCGCCTCGATGAACGGTTCGTCGATCTCGACCGGCAGGAGATCGGGATCGGGGAAATAGCGATAATCGTTGGCCTCCTCCTTGGAGCGCATCGAACGGGTCTCGTCCTTGTCCGAATCGTACAGCCGCGTCTCCTGCACCACGATGCCGCCGCTTTCGAGCAATTCGGTCTGCCGCGCGACCTCATAATGAATCGCCTTCTCGACGAATCGAAACGAGTTCAAATTCTTGATTTCGGCGCGCGTGCCGAATTTCTCCCGACCCCGCGGGCGCACCGAGACATTGGCGTCGCAGCGAAACGAGCCTTCCTGCATGTTGCCGTCGCAGATCTCGAGGTAGCGCACCAAGGTGTGGATCTTCTTCATGTAGGCCACCGCCTCCTTGGCCGAACGCATGTCGGGCTCGGAGACGATCTCGAGCAGCGGCGTGCCCGCGCGGTTCAAGTCGATGCCGCTGGCATTGTTGAGACCCTCGTGCAGCGACTTGCCGGCGTCTTCCTCGAGATGCGCGCGCGTGACGCCGATGGTCTTGGAGGTGCCATCGTCGAGCATGACCGTGATCTTGCCCTTTTTCACCACGGGCAGCTCGTACTGGCTGATCTGATAGCCCTTCGGCAAATCGGGATAGAAATAATTCTTGCGCGCGAACACCGAGCGGCGCGCCACCGCGGCGCCGATGCTGAGCCCGAACTTGACCGCCATGCGCACGGCTTCCGCATTCAGCACCGGCAGTGTGCCGGGATACGCCAGATCGACCAGGCTGGCCTGGGTATTGGGCGGCGCGCCATACGCCGTCGCGCTGCCCGAGAAAATCTTCGACTTGGTGGCGAGCTGCGCGTGGATCTCCAGCCCGATGACTACTTCCCAGTCGGTCATTATTCGTACCCGCGCGGCGCATGAACGTGCCAGTCGGTTGCCTGCTGGAAGCGATGCGCCGCGTTCAGCAGTTTCGCTTCCGAAAAATGCGGACCGATCAGCTGCAATCCCATCGGCAACTCATCGACGTAGCCGCACGGCAGCGACACCCCGGGCAGTCCGGCGAGATTGGCGCCGATGGTGTAAATGTCATTCAAATACATGGTGACCGGATCGTTGATCTTGGCGCCGATGGCGAACGCCGGCGTCGGCGTGGTGGGTCCGATCAGGAGGTCGGCCTGGGTGAACGCGGCGCGGAAATCATCGGTGATCAGGCGGCGCACCTTCTGCGCCTTCAAATAATAGGCATCGAAATACCCGGCAGACAGCACGTAGGTGCCCGTCATGATGCGGCGTTTCACTTCGGCGCCGAAACCCTCGCCGCGCGACCGCGTATACAGGTCGAGCAAGTCCTTCGGCTGCTCGCAGCGATAGCCGAAGCGCACGCCGTCGAAACGCGACAGATTCGAGGAGCATTCGGCCGGGGCGACCACGTAATACGTGGGCACCGACAGCGGCAGATGCGGCAGGCTCACCTCCACCGTTTGCGCGCCGAGGCCCCGGTAGATCTTCAAAGCCTCGTGAATCAGCGCCGCATTGCGGGCCTCCAGGCCCTCGAAGAACTCGCGCAACAGGCCGATCTTGAGGCCCGTGAGCGGCGCTCCCAAGGTGGCGGGATAGTCGGGCACCGGAGCATCGATACTGGTCGAATCGCGCGGATCGAACCCGGCCATGACCTTGAGGACGATCGCCGCATCCGCGGCGCTGCGGGCAAAGACTCCTGCTTGGTCGAGGCTCGAGGCGAAGGCGATCATGCCGTAGCGTGACACGCGCCCATAGGTGGGCTTGACGCCGGTCACGCCGGTCAAGGCGGCGGGCTGACGGATTGAACCACCGGTATCCGTGCCGGTGGCAAACGGCGCCAGCCGCGCAGCTGTCGCAGCCGCCGACCCGCCGGACGAGCCCCCCGGGACCTTCGTGGTATCCCAGGGATTTCTCACCGGACCGTAAAAGCTCGTCTCGTTCGAAGAGCCCATGGCGAACTCATCCATGTTGGCTTTCCCCAACATGACGGCGCCGGCCGCCTTCAGCCGGGTCACGACCGTCGCATCGTAGGGTGCGATGAAGTTGTCCAACATGCGCGAACCACAGCTGGTGCGCACCCCGTCCGTGCAGAAAATGTCTTTATGAATGAGGGGGATGCCGAGCAGCGGGCCATCCTCGCCCGCAGCGCGGCGAGCATCGGCCGCCGCCGCCGCCTCGAGCGCCGGTTCGGCCGTGAGAGTGATCAATGCATTCAGCGCGGGATTCAAACGCTCGATCCGCGCCAGGAAGTGGCGGGTGAGTTCAACGCTCGAAATCTGGGCCGATTTCAACTTCTCCCCAAGCTCGCCGATGGAAAGGGTGTGCAACATCGTCACCTAAGAATAGCAGGCCTCGCCCAAAATCGCGGGCTCGAGGTTAGTCGATGACTCGCGGCACGACGTACAGGCCGCCCTGCACAGCCGGCGCGTTGACCTGGTATTTCTCGTGGTTGTCGCTCTCGGCCACCACATCCGGACGCAGACGCTGATGCTGGCCATCGAGAGGATGTGCCATGGGCTCGACGCCGCCGGTCTGCGCGCGCGACAACTCGTCGACGAAATTGACGATGCTCGACAAGCTGGTCACGTACACCGGCATCTCTTGCTCGGTGATTGACAACCGCGCGAGTTGCGCGATCTTTTCGACGTCTTGACGGGTCAGGTTCATGGGAGTTGCCCAAAAGTGCGTGTTGTTTCACGCAAAATAAGGGTGACGAATGATACACGTTGCCTTGCTGAATGTCCCATCGGTTGTTACATTACCCCAACTTTTTTTCACCCCATTTGCAAGTAAAAATACCCCATGTTCAAACGCCTTAGAGGTTATTTCTCCAATGACCTCTCAATCGATCTTGGAACCGCCAACACGCTGATTTACGTGCGCGAGCGCGGCATTGTGCTCAACGAACCCTCGGTCGTCGCAGTGCAGGACGAACCGACCCGGGGCGGCAAGATCATCGTCGCGGTCGGGGTCGAAGCCAAAAACATGCTGGGGCGCACCCCCGGCCACATCACGGCGGTGAGGCCCATGAAGGATGGGGTCATTGCCGATTTCACCTACACCGAAAAGATGCTGCAGTACTTCATCAAGAAGGTGCACGGCAATCGGTTCTTGAGCCCCAGCCCGCGGGTCCTGGTGTGCGTGCCCTTCGGGTCCACCCAAGTGGAACGGCGCGCGATCAAGGAATCGGCGGAAGGGGCCGGCGCCCGTAGCGTGGATATCGTCCCCGAGCCCATGGCTGCGGCGGTCGGCGCCGGTCTGCCGGTGCAAGAGGCGCGCGGCTCGATGGTGCTCGACATCGGCGGCGGCACCTCCGAGGTGGCGGTCATCTCCCTGAACGGCATCGTCTACGCGGCGAGCGTGCGCATCGGCGGCGACAAATTCGACGAGGCGATCACCAACTACGTGCGGCGCAATTACGGCATCTTGATCGGCGAGGCGACGGCGGAACGAATCAAGCTCGAAATCGGCTCTGCCTACCCGGGCCAGACGGTGCGGGAAATTTCGGTCAAGGGCCGCAACTTGTCGGAAGGCGTGCCGCGCAGCTTCACCTTGAACTCCAACGAAATATTGGAGGCGCTGCAGGAACCCCTGCAAGGCATCGTGGGCGCGGTCAAACAGGCGCTCGAACAGACGCCGCCCGAACTCGGCGCCGATGTGGCCGAACGCGGCATCGTACTGACCGGCGGCGGCGCCCTGTTGCGGGACGTCGACAAATTGCTCATGGAGGAAACCGGCCTGCCTGTGGTGGTTGCGGACGATCCGTTGACCTGTGTTGCGCGCGGCGGCGGCCGGATCCTCGAACTCACCGAGGAACACGGTCCAGGCATATTCGGATTGGAGTAATGCACGCGACTAGGGAAGCCCAGCTCACGCGGAATGCTCGAGACAGGCTCCTAGCCCGTGGTCGCTTTTCGTAACTCCGACACATCCGGGCGCACTACGGGACTTCTGCTCCGCTGCGTGCTGTACTCGCTGCTCGCTCTGGCTCTCATCATCGTCGACAAGCGCTACGATCATCTCGGCAAGATTCGCCGAGTGCTGTCGGTCGTCGCCTACCCCGTGCAAATCGCCGTCGCCAGTCCCTTCGAGGGTTGGGACTGGTTCCGCGAAAGCGTCACCACCCGAGATGCCCTGCGCGCCGACAAGAGCAAGCTCGAGGCAGAGCTGCGCGTGGCCCAATTCCGCCTGCAGCGCTACGAGGCGCTCGAGGCCGAGAGCCAGCGCCTGCGCGCGCTGCGCGACAAAACGGCTGGCGTCACCGACCGGTTCGTCATCGGCGATGTCATGGATGTCGACTTGGATGCGTTCCGCGAGCGCGTGCTGGTGGACAAGGGAGCGCAGGACGGCGTCTTCGTCGGTCAAGCGGTACTCGACTCCGGCGGGGTCTTCGGGCAGGTTGCGCGCGTCGGCCAGCTGACGGCCGAGGTTATTTTGGTGAGCGACGCGACCCATGCCATACCCGTGCAAATCAACCGCAATGGATTGCGGACCGTTGCCGTGGGCACGGGCGACATGGGCCGACTCAAGCTGCCCTACCTGCCGACCAGCGCCGATGTGGTCGCCGGCGACCTCTTGGTGACCTCAGGGCTTGGCGGCGGATTTCCGGCCGGCTACCCGGTCGGTACCGTCGCGGAGGTCAAACGTGATCCCGCGCAGTCCCTGGCCGACGTCGATGTGAAACCGGCCGCCGCGCTCGATCGCTCGCGCGAGCTCATGTTCGTGTGGTTGAAGGCGCCGCCGCCGCCGCCGCTGCACCCGCCGAACGCTCCGCCCAAGCCCGCGATCTCGCCGCCGCCGCCGACCAAGGCGCCGGCAGCGGCCCAGGCGCCGGCCCCCACGCCTTCGTCCTCGCCGACTCCGACTCCTACGCCGGGAGCGAACGACGAATGATGCGTGAGATGCGAATCCGCCGCATGCCCATGGCCCTCTCGGCACTCGTCGCGTTGGCGCTGGCGGTGCTGCCGCTGCCGACCGTGTTGGAAGCGTTTCGTCCGGATTTCTTGGTGCTGGTGGTGTTTTACTGGTCCATCGAGTCGCCGCGCGCCGGCGGACTCACGCTCGCCTTCATGGCGGGACTGGCGCTCGATGTGATCCAGGGCGTGGTGCTCGGACAGCACGCCCTCGCCCTCACGTTGATGGCTGCATGGGCAACGCATTTGCGGCTGCGGCTGCGCGTATTTTCGGTTCTTTCGCAATGCCTGACCATATTCGCGCTGCTGACCGGATATCAGTTCGTGCTGTTCTGGGTCGATGGCGCCACGGGTAATCCCGTGACGACATTCGGCCGCTGGCTCGCGCCCGTGATCGGCGCGCTGCTCTGGCCGTTGCTGGTGGGCGCGCTGAGCCGTTTCCATGAACGCTGAGCTAAGTGCAGAGCCGCTATGATCTTCGATGAATTTTCGCCCTCCCGAACCCGCCGCACTCTGACCGCCGGCGGCCGCACGCTGCGTGCCCTGGGGCTGGACGGTCCGCTGACCGGGGTGCTCGCCATCATCGTGAGCATCGGCATTCTGGTGGTCTACAGCGCTTCCGGGCAGAACTGGAAAATGGTCGAGCACCACTTGGTGAATATCGGCATCGCGGTGACCGCGTTGCTGGCGCTGGCCAAGCTCGCGACGCCGCAGTACCTGCGCCTGTTCGCGCCCGCGGCCTATGTCATCGGCGTGCTGCTGCTGATCGTGGTCGACGTCACCGGTCATATCGGCAAGGGAGCGCAGCGCTGGCTCGACATCGGATTCATGCGCTTTCAGCCGTCCGAGATCATGAAGCTCGCGGTGCCGATGATGTGCGCCTGGTACATGCACGAGCGTCCCCTGCCGCCGACGTTCAAGGATCTTGTGGTCATGGGAATCATGATCGCCATTCCCACGGCGATGATCGTCACGCAGCCCGATCTCGGCACGGCATTGTTGATCGCGGCCTCCGGGCTCATCGTCATGCTGCTGGCCGGCCTGCAGATTCAGATCATCTTGATATCGATACCGCTGCTCGGCGGCGCCGCCTGGGCGGGATGGCATTTCATTCACGATTATCAGCGCCAGCGGATCCTGACGTTCCTGAACCCCGAGACCGACCGGCTCGGCGCCGGCTACCACATCATCCAATCGCAAATCGCGATCGGCTCGGGCGGCGTGTTCGGCAAAGGCTACATGAACGGCAGTCAGGCGCAGCTCGAGTTCCTGCCGGAGCGGTCGACGGACTTCATTTTCGCCGTCATCGGCGAAGAGTTCGGCTTGCTCGGACAGCTCTTGATCCTGTCGCTGTACGGTGTGCTCATCGGGCGCGCCCTGTACATGGCGATGCAGGGTCAAGACACGTTCTCCCGCTTGACGGGCGGCGCCATCGCGCTCAGCTTCTTTGTCTATGTATTCGTCAATTCCGGCATGGTGAGCGGCATATTGCCGGTGGTGGGAGTGCCGTTGCCGCTGATCAGCTACGGCGGCACCTCGATGGTCACGTTGTTGGCGGGCTTCGGGATATTGATGTCGCTGCACTCGCATCGCAAGCTCATCGGATCCTGAACGGCATGCGCTTTTCATCCGCCTCGAAGTACCTGCTGCCGGCCGCGCTTCTGTTGTGGGCGCACTGCGGACCTGCATCCGCGCTCGATATCAAGCGCGCCGACGTCAAGGACTTCATCGCGCACATGGCCGAAACCTCGCCGTTCAAGAAGCGGCAGCTGCGCAAGCTCATGAAAGAGGCCCAGAGTCAGCCGGCCATCATCGAGGCCATGGACCGCCCCGCCGAAAAGGCCAAACCCTGGTTCGAGTACCGCCCGATCTTTCTCACCGAACGGCGCGTGCGCGAGGGAACGGATTTCTGGCTCGCCCACCGCCAGGCGCTCGATCAGGCCAGCGTGCGCAGCGGCGTTGCCCCGGAATATCTTGCGGCCATTCTCGGCGTCGAAACGTACTACGGCCGCCTCACCGGCTCGTACCGGGTGCTCGACGCACTCGCCACATTGGCGTTCGATTACCCCGCTCGCGCGAAATTCTTTCGCGATGAGCTCGAGCAATTTCTGTTGTTGACGCGCGACATCGGGCTCGACCCCCGCAAAGTGAAGGGATCATATGCCGGCGCCATGGGTGCGCCGCAGTTCATGCCGTCGAACTATCGCCGCTATGCCGTGGATGCGGACGCGGACGGGCACATCGACCTGTGGACCAATTGGCCCGATGTGTGCGCCAGCGTCGGCAACTATCTCAAAGAGCATGGCTGGAATGCCGGCGAGCCCGTGCTGAGCGAGGCCAGCGTGACCGCCGACAAGGCGCCGGACCTGGACGGCCGCAAGCTCGCGTTGTCGGAGACGGTCGCGTCGCTGCGCACCAAGGGAGTGAGTTTCGACAGTTCGCTGTCGGAGGATGCGCCCGCCCTGTTGATTGCCGCTGACGATGCGGACGGCGTTCACTGGCGCGTCGGCTACAACAATTTTTATGTGATCACCCGCTACAACCACAGCGCCCTGTATGCAATGGCGGTTTATGAGCTGGCGGCGGCCGTCAAGCAACGGATCCTGATCAACGACGCCGGCGTCGCCGCGCCCGGAATCGCAGCTCCGCCCGCCGCAGCTCCGCCGGCCGCAGATGCCCAGGGCGTCGCCCTGCAGCCGGCATTGCAGCAGTGAGTATCGGCCGCGTATTCGCCCTGCCCCTGGGTCTGGCTGTGGCGGCGCTCGCAGCGTGTCTGAGTGCACCGCCGCCGCCTGTCGAGCCGAACCCCGGCAACATCCCGCCACCGGTATCGCCGGCGCCGCCGGACTCCGTGCCGGAAGTCATCCCGCGCGCCGAACCCCGCGCGCGCAGCGGCAACCCGCCGTTTTACGATGTGCTCGGCAAACGCTACTACGTGCTCTCCTCGAGCGTCGGGTACTGGGAGCGCGGCGTCGCATCGTGGTACGGGCCGGGCTTCCACAAGGTGCGGACCTCGATGGGCGAGCCTTACGACATGTACGGCATGACTGCCGCCCACAAGACGCTGCCCTTGCCCGCCTACGTGCAGGTCACGAATTTGCAGAACGGCCGCAGTGTCGTGGTCCGGGTCAACGATCGCGGACCCTTCGTCGGCAATCGCATCATCGACCTCTCGTATACGGCCGCCGCCAAGCTCGACATGCTGCACAACGGCACCGCCATGGTGGAAATTCGCACCATTGATCCGGCGACGACGCCGGCGTCGAGTACCGCGGATGCCGCCGCTCCGAGCCCTGCGCTGTTCGTCCAGGCCGGCGCCTTCTCCGACCCGGCGAATGCCCAGCGGATGGCGGAAAAGTTGCGCGGCGGCAGCTACGGCAAGGTCTTCGTGCGCGATGATCAGATCGCGGGCCGCAGAATGTATCGGGTCCGCATCGGACCGGTGCGGGACGTCGCGGAGTTCGACCGCGTGGTCGCCGCGCTCGAGCGGGCCGGCATCAGCGACGCGCATCTCGCGCTCGATTGAGATCCAGCTCCCGGCCGCCATGCGATAATTTCTGTAGATTTACCCACTCTCATCTAGGTGTTCATCCACTATGTTTCGATCTTTTTTGGCCTGCGTCTTCCTCACCGCGGTCTCGACCGTTCACTGCCTCGCCGAGACGCCGAAGTCGACGCCGGCCGCCTCGACCATTCCGACCGCGCCCCAGGTCGAGGCGCGCACCTACATCGTCGTCGACTACCGCACCGACAAGGTCCTGGCCGCGAAGGACGCGACGGCGCGCGTGGAACCGGCGAGCCTGACCAAGCTCATGACGGCCTACATCGTGTTTCAAGAGTTGGCGGCCGGCAAACTCAAGCTGGACGAACAAGTGACCGTGAGCGAACACGCCTGGCGCTCCGAGGGCTCGCGCACCTTCATTGAATTGGGCAAGCCGGTCACGGTTCAGGATCTGATCTTAGGAATGATCGTGCAGTCGGGCAATGACGCCACGATCGCGCTGGCCGAACGCATTGCCGGAACCGAGGACACGTTCTCGCAGATGATGAATGCGAATGCGCAGCGCCTCGGGATGACGGGCAGTCACTTCGAAAACAGCTCGGGACTGCCTTCTCCCCAGCACTACACCACCGCGCGCGATCTTTCGCTGCTCGCCAACGCGATGATTCGCGAGTATCCGCAGTACTACAAATGGTTTTCGGTGCGCGAATTCGAGCACAACGGCATCAAGCAGCAAAATCGCAACGGCCTGCTTGAAAAGGACCCCACAGTCGACGGCTTGAAAACCGGGCACACCGATTCAGCGGGCTACTGCCTGGTGACGTCGGCGCTGCGCGACGGCATGCGGCTGGTATCGGTCGTGATGGGATCGACCAGCATGAAGGCGCGCGAGAACGCGAGTGCCGCGCTGCTCAATTACGGATTCACGTTCTATGACACCAAGTTGGTGGTCAAGGGCGGCGCGGTACTCGCGACCGCGCGCGTCTGGAAGGGGCAGAGCGCCTCCGTCGATCTCGGCATCAAGGACGATCTCTACATCACTGTGCCGCGCGGCGGCGCCGAGGGCCTGAAGACGGCCGCGGACGTGCAGCCGCGCTTGATCGCGCCGCTCGCCCTGGACGCGACGCTCGGCAGCCTGCGCGTGTTCAGCGGCAGCCAGACTCTGCAGACGATTCCCTTGCATCCGCTGAAGAGCGTCGCCGCCGGAGGCTGGTGGCGGCGGCTGATCGACACCATTCGACTGTGGTTCGCGTAGGAGCTAAGGCCGTGGCCGCGCCGCTGCCCATTTGCTATTTGAACGGCGATTACCTGGCGCTGGCGGAAGCGCGGGTGTCGCCGCTCGATCGCGCGTTTTTATTCGCCGATTCGATCTACGAAGTCGTGCCGGTCTACGCGGCGCGCCCGTTCCGCTTGCGCGAGCATTTGGACCGGCTCAATCGCAGTCTGGCTGGCATTCGCATGACGGCGCCCCTGCCGCACGCCGGCTGGGCAGGCGTGTGTGCGGAGCTGATTGCCCGCAACTCTGCCCGCGATGCGTATCTTTATCTGCAAGTCACTCGCGGTGCCGAGTTCGGCCGCAACCACGCATGGCCGGAAGGCTTGCGGCCCACCCTGTTTGGCTACGCCACGGCCCTGGATCCCCCGGCGCCCGCTCTTCTGGAACGAGGAGTGGCGGCGGTGACGGCCGCGGACACGCGCTGGGCGCGGCGCGACATCAAGTCCACCGCCCTGCTGGCGAATATTCTGCTCAAGAAGCAGGGCGCCGATGCCGGCGCCTTTGAAACCATCATGCTCGACAATGGCGAGCTCACCGAAGGCTCCTCGACGACCGTGCACGTCGTGAAGGACGGCGTCATTCGCACGCCGCCCAATGGTCATCAAATTCTGCCGGGCACCACTCGTGATGTCGTCACCGAGCTCGCCGCCCGGCTCGGCATGCGCTGCGACAACAGCCGCGTGACTGAGTCTGAGCTGCGCAGCGCCGACGAGATCTGGCTGGCATTCGCCACCCGCGGCGTATTGCCGGTCACGGCCCTCGACGGGGTTGCGGTCGGCACCGGCAAACCCGGTCCAATGTTCAAGCGAATGATCGCCGCATTTGCCGATTACACGCGAGAACTAGCCGGGACGCCGGCGCTATGAGCGGCACCATCGTGCAGATATTTCCGAGCGAATTCCCGATCAAGGTGATGGGGCGCCGCGACAGCGACCTGCGCGCGCTCACTCAAGCCATCATCGAAAGACACGCAGGGCCGCAGCCCGAATCCAGCATTCGCACCCGCACCAGCGGAGACGGCAACTTCCTGGCGTTGACTTATCTGGTGCGCGCCAGCAGCCAACGAGCAACTCGATACGATCTATCGCGAGTTGACGGCCTGCAAATCGGTATTGATGGCGCTGTAATCGGGCCCGAATCGAAGCTGGCGCAATAGATGCGGCGTCAAGCCGTTCGCCGCCGTCGGCACGGCGCCGGCGGCGCCGGGACCGGCGAAGCGCGCAACGTGATCCGCAAGCCGCGTCACCGCGAGACCCGCATGTCCGCACACATTGATGCGCTCGAACGGTTCCAGATCGAGCGACACGTTGAGTGCCAAACCGTGATAGCTCGCGCCGCGGCGAATCCGCAAACCGACGCTCGCAAGTTTGGCGCCGTCGACATACACGCCCGGGTTGGCGCGCGAGCCCTGCGCCTGCACTCCGAGTTCGGCCGCATAGGCGATGACGGCATCCTCGAGCGCCACCACGAGTTCGCGCACGTTCAAGCGCCGGCGCCGCAAATCGACCAGTGGATACACCACCAGCTGCCCGGGACCGTGATACGTCACCTGACCGCCGCGATCGATCTGCACCACCGGGATGTCGCCGGGCGATAACAGATGCTCGCGGCTGGCGTTCAGCCCCAAGGTGAATACCGGGGGATGTTCGACGAACCAGATTTCATCGGGCGTCGAGCTCTCGCGGGTGCCGGTAAATGCCTGCATCGCTCGCCAGGTGGGCTCGTACGGCGCCAACCCGAGGTGCCGGATCAGGGGCGCATCGCTCATGGGTTGCGGCGCGCTGCGGCGTGTGCGGCGCGCGACGCCAGCGCGGCGTTGTCGACGCCGGCGTTGTTGCGTGCCAGCGCCTGCTCCGCGCGGTAGCTCGACCGCACCAACGGGCCGGAAACGCATTCCACGAAAGCCCAACGCCAATGCCCGATCGCGATACTGATCGAATTCCTGAGGAGTGACGAACCTCTCGACGCGGAGGTGATTGGGCGTGGGCCGCAAATATTGTCCCAGCGTCAAAATATCAACCGCAGCGCCGCGCAGGTCCGTCATCGCCTGGTGAATTTCCGCATCGGTTTCGCCCAATCCCAGCATCAAGCTGGATTTGGTGAGCAGCGTCGACCGATGAGCTTTTGCAGCCCGCAACACGCTCAGGGTCTGTTCGTAACCGGCGCGCGGATCGCGCACCGGATGAGTCAGCCGGCTGACCGTCTCCAAATTCTGCGCGAACACCTCCGGTCCGGCGTCGAGGACGGTTTGCACGTCGCAGCAGGACACCCTGGAAATCCGGCGTGAGCGCCTCGACAGCGGTGCCGGGATTGCGGCGTTTGATGGCACGAATCGCCGCGGCATAGTGCGCGGCTCCGCCATCCGGCAGGTCATCGCGGTTGACCGACGTCAGCACCACATACTTGAGGCCCATCAGCTCGACCGAGCGCGCGACGTTCTCCGGCTCTTCTGGATCCAACCAGCCTCGCGGATTGCCCGTGTCCACCGCACAAAACCGGCAGGCACGCGTGCATACGGCGCCCATCAACATGATGGTTGCCGTGCCTGCATTCCAGCATTCGCCGATGTTCGGGCATTTCGCCTCCTCGCACACCGTGCTCAGGCGGTGCTCGCGCACGATTTGCTTGACCGCCGAGAATTCCCTGCCCGCGGCCAACGGCGCCCGCAGCCATGGGGGTAGGCGCTGCGCCGTGCGCAAGGCGGGCGCTGCCGGCGCGGCGCCATGCCCTGCGGTGGGCACCTTGACGCCGTCCTTGATGGCCGTAAAGCCTTGAGCCGTGGTGTATTTATCGCCGCTGCGAGCGGTGCGCTGCGGCTGCAGAATGGGTATGCCTTTGAACTCCGACATAGGCCAATTGTAACCTAGGAGCCTGCCTGAGGCTCCTTGCCTGGAGTTTCAGCATTCAAAACCCGCAGCCGCTCCGGCGTGCCGACATCCTCCCACGCGCCCGTGTACAGCTCCGCGGAGCAGCGCTGCGCCTCCATCGCCCGCAGCAGCAGCGGCTTCAAGGGGAATACGCCGTCGCGACAGCCGGCAAACAGCCCGCGTCGGTACACGCCGATGCCGGAAAACGTGTACTGAGCCGCGGCCGCCGCCAGCGCCAGCCCCGCTTGCATCCCGAAATCCCCCTGCGGGTGCTGCGGTGGGTTCGGCACCAGCACGAGGTGGGCGTCGCGATCGGCGCCGATCTCAAGGCTCGCAAACGGAAAATCCGTGTAGATGTCGGCGTTGACCACCGCGAAGGGCCCGGGATCGAGGTGCCGCAATGCGCGGAAGATGCCGCCCCCGGTCTCGAGTGCACGCGGCCGCTCCACGCTGTACGTGATGGACACGCCATAGCGAGAGCCATCGCCGAGATAATCGCTGAGCTGCGAACCCAGCCAGGCGAGATTGACCACGAGCCGCGTCATCCCGGCAGCCGCCAAAGCCGCGACATGACGCTCGATCAGCGGCTCACCGCGCACCAGCAACAAGGGTTTGGGCGTCGCATCGGTGAGCGGCCGCAGCCGCTCGCCGCGCCCGGCCGCAAGGATCATGGCAACGCGCGGACGTTCGGGCGGCGCGCTCACGCGAGGATGCGCTCCTGGGCACCCGGGAATTCCGGCTCGATCCGCCCGGTGATGAAGTCGGCGAACTCCGCGGTTTCCGCGTACTCCCCGGCCGCATCCTGCGTGTAGCGCAGTACGCGCGGCAAATCATTGAGGTATTGGCGCTTGCCGTCGCGGTAATGCAGGCGCGCGAAGATTCCCAACACCTTGATGTGCCGCTGCAAGCCGACGAGATCGAACCAACGGATAAATTCCGACTCGGTCGCGCCGAGCGCAAACCCTCCGGCCAGCAGCTTTTCGCGGTACTCGAGCGCCCAGGTGCGCACCTGCGGCGCGGGCCAGGCGATATAGCAATCCTTGAGCAGAGACACCAAATCGTAAGTCACGGGTCCCGAAACGGCATCTTGAAAATCCAGGATGCCGGGATTGTTATCGGTGGTCACCAACAGATTTCGCGAATGATAATCGCGATGCACGAACGTGGCGGGTTGCTTCAAGGCACTGTGCGCCAGCGCCTCGAACAGCCGGTTCAACATGCCGCGCTCGGCAGCCGAGATTTGCAACCCTAAATGCCGCTCGAGGAACCACTCCGGCATCAGCTCCATTTCGCGCATCAGCATGGCGCGGTCGTAGCGCGGTAGGTCGCCCATGGCCCCGCGGCCGGCCAATTGCATGGCGCTCAAAGCGCCGAGCGCATCCGCATAGAGCCGCTGCGCGGCTCCGTCCGCCTCGAGCTCATCGAGGTATTGCCGCTTTCCTAAATCGGACAGCAACAGAAAACCGCGCTTGTGGTCCTGCGCCAATACCACCGGCACGTTCAGGCCGATCCCAAGCAAAATCCTCGCCACCTTGACAAACGGTTCGAGATTTTCCTTCTCCGGCGGCGCATCCATCGCGATGTAGGTATCGGCATCGCGGGTCACGCGAAAATAGCGGCGAAAGCTCGCATCGACGGAGGCCGGCGCGATCCCGCTGCCGGCGAATCCCAAATCCTCGAACACCCATCGAGTCAAATCCGCCAGGCGGGAATCGCTTGCATCGGGTTGTCCCATGCTTGACCATTCGCAAACCGCAAAAATTTGCGGCGGCCACTAGTATACCGACTAAGGCGATGCATTTTGTCCATGGCGTTTCATGTTCGGGCCGCATTCATCGTTTTCTGCCTCGCGGCCTGCATGGTCCGCGCGGGAGACATGTGCCCCGCGCCGCCGAAGTACCACGCGCCGATCGCTTCGGACATTGCCGCGGACGATCATCGAATTCACATCGAGACCGACGATGCGCTGCTGCAGTCGGACGGCAGCGCCGTTCTGAACGGCCGCGTCAGGGTCAGGCAGGATGCGCGCAGCATGACCTCGGATTCGGTCACCTATGACCCGAAAACCGGCCGCATTGCCGTCAAAGGCAATGTCGATTTCCTGGATCCCAAATTGCGCGTCGACAGCCTGACCGGCCACTACGATATCGACGGCGCCGCGAATTTCGACCAGGCGAACTTCCAGCTCATGGATCGCAACGGCCGCGGCTTCGCCAAAGACATCGATGTGCTGCCGGACGGCAAGGTGCGGTTCGAACAGGTACGCTACACCAGCTGTCCTGTGGGCAACGAGGACTGGATGCTGCAAGCCTCCTCCATCAGCCTCGATACCAAGGTTCAAGAAGGCATCGCGCACAACGTCACCATGCGGTTCAAGGACGTGCCGATCTTCTACACGCCCTATATCTCGTTTCCGCTGGGCGATGAACGCAAGAGCGGTCTGCTGTTCCCGAGCTTCGGTCATTCGGGAAACAACGGCTTCGAGCTGGAAGTGCCCTATTATTTCAACCTGGCACCGAACTACGACCTCACGCTCACGCCCGGGTACTTGTCGGCGCGCGGCGTGCAGCTCGCCGAGCAGTTTCGCTATCTCACTGCGGCCTCCCACGGCCAGATCGACGCCACATTCCTGCCGAACGATTCGCAGTTGCGCAGCAATCGCGACTACTTCCGCTTCACCGACACCACGGACTTCAAGCGGGGGCTGCGCTTCGACACCGACATCGCAAGCGTCAGCGACAGCAGCTATTTCGAGGACTTCGCCGTGGGCTCCGACCAGACCAGCGTCACCTTCCTGGAACGCCGGGCGGATCTGCTCTATTACGATGATGCCTGGCGGGTGCGCGCCGAACTGCAGAATTTCCAAACCATCGATACTTCGGTACAGACGACGTGCACCGCCGCAGAGCTGAGCCAAGCCCCCTTGTCGGCCGGCGCTTGCGACGAGCGGCCCTACTCGCGCGTGCCGCGCATTCAGGCGAACGCGCTGTGGCCCGTGCCGGGCACGAGCGTCGAGCTCGCGCTCGACAGCGAGATCGTGAATTTCCTGCGCGAAATCGGCCCCACCGGGGTGCGCATCAACGCGGCGCCGGAAATTCGCTGGTCGAGCCGCGGGCCGGGCTACTTCTTCGACCCCGCCATCGGCTACGACTTCACCCAGTACGATCTCAAGGATGCCGCCGCCGTCGGCATCGGCGCTCCCAGCACGCCGACTCGGGCGCTGCCCTATGCGCGGGTCGACGCCGGTCTCGTGTTCGCACGCGAGGCGGGTTCGCAGGGACAGCGCACGCAGACTCTCGAGCCGCGCGTGGTCTACAGCTACGTGCCTTACCGCAACCAGGACAATCTGCCGATCTTCGACACCGGGCTGCCCGACTTGAATCTGACCGAACTGTTTCGCACCAATCGCTACGTCGGCGAGGATCGCATCGGCGATGCCAACCAGGTGGCTCTCGCCCTCACGACGCGGCTGTTCGATACCGTGTCGGGAAGCCCAGTATCTGTCGGCGACCGTCGGCCAGATTCGTTATTTCTCGATTCCGCGGGTCGGTCTGCCGGAGACCGCCACCCTGCAGTCCTTGGGAGCAACCCTGGTGACGATACCGGGAGTGAACCCCTTGGCCCTGCCGGGACAGGAGCTGGTGAACTCGCGCGGCCAGATTCTCATGTTCAATCCCGGACAATATGTCTCCGGGCTGCCTTCGCAGGCTTTCGGCGCCGCGGGTTCAGTGCTGGGACAGGGGGTCGAGTCCTTCCCCGCATCGGATCTCGTCGCCGACGTCGCCGTGACGGCTTACAAGCACTTCAGCTTCAATTTCGACTACTTGTGGAATCCGTACACCTCGCAAACCGATAAATCCGAGGTTTCGCTGCAGTACCGTCCGGACCCCACCCGGGTGGTGAATCTCGGCTACCGCTTTCAGCAAAACGTCCTGACGCAGGGCGTCATCCTGAAGCAGTGGGACGGCTCTTTCGCATGGCCGGTGGCCGAGCACTGGAACACCGTGGGACGCTGGGTCTATTCCCTGCAAGACCGGAAAACCATCGAACAAGTGGCGGGTTTCGAGTACAAAGCCTGCTGTTACCGGATCCAGGTGGTTCAGCGCCGCTATATCACCAACCGCAACGGAGGACTGGACACCTCGATTGCATTACAATTGGAACTGACGGGCCTAAGTTCGGTCGGAAAACGTGCAGATTCCTTCTTGGAACAATCGATCCGCGGGTACTCAACCAGGGACCCGAATGCCCAGTACCAGGCCCCATGACCAGGATGTTTCGACTCATGCGTAAATATGCGGCGTTGTTCTTCAGTTTGAGCGTGTTGGCCCTGCCGGGGCTGTCCGATGCGCAGACCCGCGACATCGGCGTGCACGGCGAAATGCTCGACCGGATTGCCGCCATCGTGAATGACGGGCTGGTGCTCAAAACCGAGCTCGACGCCCAGATGGACGCCGTCACCAAGCGGCTGCAGGAACAGAAAGTCGAGCTCCCCTCGCAGAGCGTGCTCAAACAGCAGGTGCTCGATCGGCTGATATTGCAGGAAATTCAGGCACAGCACGCCAAGCGGGTCGGCTTGACCGTGTCCGACGAGCAATTGAACAGCGCGCTGCAGGAGATCGCGAGCCGCAACAAGATTCCCTTCGACCAGCTGCCGACGGCGCTCTCGGCGCAGGGCGTCGATTACAAGCTATATCGCGAGAGCATGCGCAAGGAATTGACCTTGAGCACCTTGCGCCAGCGCGACGTGATTGCGCACATCAATGTCAGTCCGCATGAGCTCGAGCAGTTTCTCGCGCGCCAGCAGTCCTCGGCCGCCAACGATGAGTTCAACGTGTCGCACATTCTGCTGTCGCTGCCGGAGGCCGCCACCCCGCAGCAGCTGGAGGAGATCACGCACAAGGCCCAGGATTTGGCCGCACGAGCTTCCAAGGGCGAGGATTTCGGCCAGATCGCGATCGCGAACTCCAACAGCCAGACCGCCTTGGATGGCGGTCAGCTCGGCTGGCGCAAGGGCACCCAGCTGCCCGAATTCATACTGCAGCTGGTCACCAAGATGAAACCCGGCGAAGTGAGCGAACCCGTGCGCACGCCGAGCGGCTTTCACATCGTGAAGCTGAACGAACGGCGCAGCGGCGAGGCGCAGGTGATCATCAACCAAATCCACGTCCGGCACATCCTGATGAAGACGAACGAGCTGGATGACGACGAAACGGTGCGCCAGAAGTTGAGCAGGCTGCGCGACCGCATCCTGAAGGGCGAGGATTTCGCCGGCCTGGCGTCGACCAATTCGTCGGATCCGGGCTCGGCACCGGACGGCGGCGATCTCGGGTGGAGCGGGCCCGGCACCTTCGTGCCGGAATTCGACAAGGCGATCGCCGATCTTAAGATCAATGAAATCAGCGAGCCGTTCAAGTCGCGATACGGCTGGCATATCGTGCAGATGCTCGGCACCCGCACCTACGACAGCACTGACGACGTGCGCCGCCAGCGTGCGTTCGCGGCCATCCGCGAGAGCAAGGCGGACGAAGAGACCGAATTGTGGCTGCGCCGATTACGCGACGAGGCTTTCGTCGAAATCAAGATGTAGGCGCGCGCGGCGGTGTACCTACCGCGGATCGTCATCACGTCGGGCGAACCCGCTGGGATAGGGCCCGACGCCTGCGTCGTCCTGGCGCAGCAAGGATGGGAAGCCGACCTCGTGGTCGCGGCTGACGCCGGGCTGCTGGCGGCCACGGCCGACGCCCTGCGCATGCCGCTCGACATCGAGCGCTACGACTCCTCGCGGCCGTCGGCTGCGCATCGCGCCGGTACTCTCAAGGTCATGCACATCCCGACCGCGCGCGCCGTCATCGCGGGGCGGCTGGATCCGCACAACGCCGCCTACGTGATCGACATGCTGAACCGCGCCTGCGACGGCTGCATGAACGGTGAATTCGCCGCCATGGTGACCGCGCCCGTGCAAAAGAGCACCTTGATGGATGCGGGCTACGCATTCACCGGCCACACGGAATATCTCGCGGCGCGGACGCGCGCCGCGCTCCCGGTCATGCTGCTGCAGAGCGGTGGACTGCGGGTTGCGCTGGTGACGACTCACCTGGCCCTGGCCGACGTACCGCGTGCCATCACCCGCGAGCGGCTTCGCGCCACGCTGCGCATCGTCAATATGGATATGGAGCGGCATTTCTCCTTGGGCAAGGCGAGAATCGCCGTGCTCGGACTCAATCCCCACGCCGGCGAGGCCGGGCACCTCGGCCGCGAGGAAATCGAAGTGATCGAGCCCGTGATTCGCGAGCTGCGCGCGGAAGGCTTGGGTATCGAAGGGCCCGTGCCGGCGGACACGGCGTTTACTCCCCGCTTCCTCGAGACGGCCGATGTCATCGTCGCGATGTACCACGATCAGGGCTTGCCCGTGATCAAGCACGTCGGATTCGGCAACGCGGTGAACGTGACGTTGGGACTGCCGATCCTGCGCACCAGTGTCGATCACGGAACCGCCTTGAGCTTGGCGCGCACCGGCAAGGCCGATGCCGGCAGTCTGCGTGCCGCGCTTGCCTTGGCCATCGATCTGGCCGGCACAAGTTCCGTCCGTGCCGGTTCGTAGGCGCTTCGGCCAGCATTTCTTGCATGATCCCGGCGTGATCCGCCGGATAATCGACGCCGTCGCGCCGGTTGCCGGCGATCGCATCGTCGAAGTCGGTCCGGGGCGCGGCGCGCTGACTTGGGGGCTGCTCGAGCGTGCCCGGCACCTCGACGTGATCGAGATCGATCGCGATCTGGCCCGGGCGCTCGAGAACGATTCGCGGGCCGGAAGCGGGCTCGAGGTGCACGTCGAGAACGTGCTCGACACGGACTTCATCCGCCTTCGCGGCACCGGCGGGCCCTTGCGCATTGTCGGCAACCTTCCCTACAACATCTCGACGCCGCTGCTGTTTCGCCTGCTGACGCAGCGTGCGGCGATATCGGATATGTACTTCATGCTGCAAAAGGAGGTCGTGGATCGCATGGCGGCGCAACCGGGCACCAAGGATTACGGGCGCTTGACCGTCATGATCGCGGCCGTCGCCGAAGTCGAAGCGCTGTTCGATGTCGGCCCCGGCGCTTTTCAGCCGCGCCCGAAGGTCTGGTCTGCGATCGTGCGCGTGCGGCCCACGATGAGTCCCCGCTTCGAGGCAGGCCGCGAGGGCGTCCTGCGAACCCTCGTCACGACGGCTTTCTCCCACCGGCGCAAGACTCTGCGCAACTCTCTGATGGGCCTGCTCAGTGCGCAGGATATCGAATCCTGCGGCATCGATCCGCAATTGCGGCCGGAAACGCTTGCGCCGTCGCAATTCGGCCTGCTCGCCGCCCATTACTCTCGATTGGTCGGCTATACTTGAAGCCGAATGGCCGGTTACAAGAAGCTCCTGGTGTTGTTGGACCTGTCGGAAGGCAGTGAACAGGTCGCTATTGCCGGGCGCGATCTGGCGGCGTATTCGAATGCCACGCTCTTGATATTGCACGTGGTGGAATTCACGCCCGTGGAGCCCTTGGGCGAGTCAATGATCATGACGACGCAGGTCGAGGATGATCTGGTCAAGCGCTCGCGCGAGAGCTTGAGTGAGCTCATTCGGCGCTTGAAGTTGGAGCGTGCCACCGGGCGAGTCGAAGCCGGCAACACCAAGGCGGAAATTCTCCGTGTCGCCGCCGAGGAGCAGCCGGATCTGATCGTGCTCGGCAGCCGCGAGCGCCACGGTCTCGCCATCCTGCTGAATTTCACGGAAGACACCATCCTGCATGCCGCTCACTGCGACGTGTTGGCGGTGCGCCTGAAGTAATGCGATGTCCGTCATGACATCCGAGCCGACGAGCCCCAGAATTCGTGTGGAGGTCGAGACTGCGTACATCGAGGAGCAGTCCGACCCGCGCGACAAGCGCTTCGTGTTTTCGTACACCATCACCATACGCAATGAAGGGCAGGTGCCGGCGCGTCTGCTCACGCGCCATTGGATCATTACGGATGCGAACGGCAACGTGAAGGAGACGCGCGGCGACGGGGTGGTGGGCGAGCAGCCGTATCTGAAACCAGGTCAGGGATTTCGCTACTCGAGCGGCGCGGTGATCGAAACGCCCGTCGGCACCATGCAGGGAAGCTATCAGATGGTGGCCGACGACGGTCATTAAGTTCGATGCGCCGATCGCGCCGTTCAGGCTGGCGATGCCCGGGGTTCTTCACTAGGAGCCGGTCCGGCTCTTAGCGGCTGGTACCTGATGGCGCTGTACGCGATCGGCGACGTACAAGGCTGCGATGCCGAGCTCGGCGCGCTGCTCACCGCCCTGCACTTCCGCGCGGATCGCGATCAACTGTGGTTCGTCGGCGATTTGGTCAACCGCGGCCCGGACTCGCTGGCGGTGTTGCGCAGAATTCGCGCCCTCGGCGCCGCGGCGACGGTCACCCTCGGCAATCATGATTTGCACCTGCTGGCCGTGGCCGCAGGCTTTGCCCGGATTCGCAGCGACGACACCTTGAACGAAATCTTGGCCGCCCCCGACCGCGACGCCCTGCTCGAGTGGCTCGCGGGCCGGCCGCTGCTTCACGAAGAGGGCGCGCTGAACCTGGTGATGGTGCATGCCGGTCTGGCGCCGCAATGGGATTTGCAGCTGGCGCGGCAATGCGCCCGCGAATTCGAGGCGGCCCTGCAGCGCGATCCTGCGAAACTGTTCGAGCGGCTCTACGGCGATCAACCGGACCGCTGGGACGACGTGCGCGACGGCGAACAGCGCCTGCGCTTCATCGCCAATTGCTTCACCCGATTGCGCTACGTCGATGCGGACGGCCGCTTGGCGCTGCGCGTCAAGGGATCGCCGAAGAAGTCGCAGACCGCGTCGCTGATTCCCTGGTTCGAGGCGCGCGAGGCCCGCTGGCGCGGATCCCGCATCGTCTTCGGTCATTGGTCGACCTTGGGCTTTTTTCGCAATGCGGATGTCATCGGTCTCGACACCGGTTGCGTCTGGGGCAGCACCCTGACCGCGCTGCGATTGGATGATCCCGAAGCCAAGCCCGTTCAGGTGCCCTGCGCGGCGCGGGCGACCTAGGCTGCGGGCGAAGTTTCGCCGCACCGCTATAATAGGAGGATGGCAATAACCCCTCCCTTCAACCTGCACCGATGGATAGAGCAGAATCGCGCGCAGCTCGTGCCGCCGGTGGGCAACAAGCTGCTGTTCCAGGATAGCGGCTTCATCGTCATGGCCGTCGGCGGCCCCAACTCGCGCAAGGATTTTCATCATGATCCGAGCGAGGAATTGTTCCACCAAATCGAGGGGGACATGGTCCTCAAGACCGTGCAGGACGGGCGCGTAACCGACGTGCCCATCCGTCAGGGTGAGATTTTCTTGTTGCCCGCGGAAGTGCCCCACTCGCCGCAGCGTCCCGCGGGCAGCGTCGGGATCGTCGTCGAACGGCGCCGCAATCCGGATGAGTTGGACGGTTTCTCCTGGTACTGCGAGCGCTGCGGGCAGCGTCTTTACCTGGAGCGCGTCGCGGTGCGCAACATTGAAACGCAGTTGCCGGAGGTTTTTTCGCGCTTTTACTCGAGCCTCGCCCGGCGCACCTGCAGTGCCTGCGGCAACGTCATGCAGGCGCCCGGCCAGTGACGCCCGACGCCGCAGGCGCCCTGGCCGAGGACGCGCTCGATCCGCTCGCCTGCTACCGCGAACAATTCCATCATCCCTGCGGCGATGATGGGCGGCGCGTGATCTATCTGTGCGGCCACTCGCTCGGGCTGCAACCCACGGCGGCCGCGCAATACGTCGAACAGGAAATGCAGGACTGGCGGCGCTTGGGCGTGCTCGGCCATCACGCCGCGCAGCGTCCGTGGATTCCCTATCACGCTGAGGCCGCGGCGCCCCTCGCCGCGCTCGTCGGCGCCGAAACGACCGAAGTAGTCGCCATGAATTCTCTCACCGTGAATCTGCATTTGATGATGGTGAGTTTCTTCCGGCCCGACGCCGCGCGAAATCGCGTGCTGATGGAGAAATCGGCATTTCCCTCGGATCGCTACGCCATTGCATCGCAGCTCGAGTTCCACGGATTGAACACGGCCGAACACCTGATCGAGATCGAGCCGCGGGACGGCGAGCGGCACCTGCGAACGGAGGACGTGATTCACCGCATTGAGCGGGAAGGCGCTTCGCTCGCGCTGATTCTGCTGCCGAGCGTTCAGTATCTCACCGGGCAATCCCTGGACCTGGAACCGATGGTCAACGCCGCGCGCCGTGCCGGCGCCGCGGTCGGCCTCGACCTCGCGCACGGCATCGGCAACACGCTGATGAGCCTGCACGAATGGAACGTCGATTTCGCGGTATGGTGCAGCTACAAATATCTCAATGCCGGTCCCGGCGCCATCGGCGGTTGCTTCGTGCACGAGCGTCATGCGCGCAGCATCGATTTGCCGCGCTTCGCCGGCTGGTGGGGACACGACTCGGCGACGCGATTTCAGATGGGGCCCGAGTTCCAACCGATGCCCGGCGCACAGGGTTGGCAGATTAGCAATCCCCCGGTGCTCTCCGCGGCGCCGTTGCTGGCATCATTGGACATGTTTCAGCGCGCCGGCATCCGCCGATTGCGCAAGAAATCGATCGCATTGACGGGCTTCTTGCAGCGCCTCATCGATGAACGGTTGCCGGGGTTGGTGGACATCGTGACGCCGGGCGCTGCGGCGGACCGCGGCTGTCAGTTGAGCTTGAGGCTGGCGCGCCCGCCGGCCGCCGCCAAACGCTGCCATGATCTCTTGACGGCGGCCGGCGTGATCACCGATTGGCGCGAGCCGGATGTGCTGCGGCTGGCGCCGGTGCCGCTTTACAACTCGTATAGCGACGTCTGCGCGGCCGTCGACGCCTTATCCCAAGCCGTGCGCCAGTGAGCACGGCGGATCCGCCCGTTCGCATCGTCGGTGCGGGTCCCACCGGCGCGCTGCTCGCGATACTGCTGCAGCGCCGCGGCCACGCGGTGGAACTCTACGAAAGCCGTGCCGATCCGCGCACCGCTGCCGCCGAATCGGGCCGGTCCATCAACTTGGCGTTGGCGGATCGAGGCATTCATGCGCTGCAAATGGCCGGCGTGTTCCAGGATCTTAAGAAAGCGCTGTTGCCGATGCGCGGACGGCTCATTCATCATCAGGAAGGCGGTACGTCGCTGCAGCCGTATGGGCAGCGTGCCAACGAGATCATCTTCTCGATCTCGCGCCATCAGCTCAACCGGACCCTGATCGAGGTCGCCGCGCGCCAGCCGGGAGTGACCATCCATTTCGAGCATCGCCTCGAGGCCGCCGATTTCGACGCGGCCACGACGCTGATTCGTGATCTGCGCCAAGAACGCCTCATCAGCGTCCCCATGCAGCCCCTCTTGGCGGCCGATGGCGCGGGCTCGCGAATCCGCCGCGGCCTCATCGCGCAGCATCTCATCGACGCCGACGAAACCGACCTCGATCATGGTTACAAAGAGTTATCCATTCCGCCGGACGCGGCCGGCAACCATGCGATGGCCGCCGATGCGCTGCATATTTGGCCGCGCGGCGATTATATGTTGATCGCGCTGCCGAACGCGGATGGCTCCTTCACCGCGACGCTGTTCATGCCCAAGCACGGCAAGTTGAGCTTCGAGAGCCTGAGCACGGGCGCGGCCATCGAAGCATTCATCGCGCAGAGTTTTCCGGACGTACGCGCATTGATGCCCGATTGCATCGCAGAATTGCAAAATCATCCCGTCGGGTCTCTCGGTACGGTGACCGCCGCGCCTTGGCATCATCTCGGCATGACGGCGTTGATTGGCGACGCGGCGCATGCCATCGTGCCGTTTCACGGTCAGGGCATGAATTGCTGTTTTGAAGATTGTGTGGCATTCGACGCGGGCATGGGCCGGCACACGTCGTGGGAGGACCTCTTCGCGGAATTCGGCTCGCAGCGCAAGCCCGACACCGATGCGATCGCCGCCATGGCGCTCGACAATTATCTGGAAATGCGCGAACGTGTGGCACATCCCAAATTTCAGCTGCAACAGGCGCTGTCGCTCGAGCTCGAACGGCGGTTTCCTCGGTGCTTCATTCCGCGCTACTCGATGGTGATGTTTCACCATGAGATTCCGTACCGCATGGCGCTCGAGCGCGGAGCGATTCAGGCGCAACTGCTGGCCGAATTGACCGCAGGCGCGGTCTCGCGCATCGAGGACGTGGATTTCGATCGGGCGGCGCGCGAGATCCGCGCCAAGCTCACAGCCCTCAGTTGACGCGGGGCGACCCAGTCCGTTCGAGCGTGATGAAGCTGTAGGCATAGGCATTTTTGTCGTCCGCTGCGTGGTGCTCGCGTGACGACTCCCGCCACTCCGGACCGCGCCAGCCCGCAAAAATCGTGTCGCCGTCCTCGATTCGCGCATGGACCAGGGTGAGGTGGATGCGGGTCGCTACGGCCAGGCATTGTCGGTAAATCTCGGCCCCGCCGATCACCATCAACGTCGACGGGGCCGCTGCGGCTCGGGCATCGTCGAGATTGTTGACGACGACGCAATCGCCCGGCGAGAATTCCGGCGAGCGGCTGAGCACGATGTTCAGCCGCCCGACCAGCGCCTTGCCGATGGATTCGTAGGTCTTGCGCCCCATCAACACCGGATAACCCAGGGTCAACGCTTTGAAGTGCCGCAAATCGGCGGGCAGGCGCCATGGCAGTTGATTGCCGCGCCCGATCACGTCGTTCTCAGCGACTGCCACGACCAATTCGAGGGCGGCCGCGCCGGCAGCCGCCTCTGACTGCGATGCGGTACCCATGCGGATTTATACCAAGCAAGCGGCTAACTCGCCAGCAGTGCCCCCAAGCGCCGCTCGATCTTCCTCAATTTTGCGCGGTTAAGTCGCCGGGCGCCGCGTCCAATGCGATCGACGACAGTGCAATGACACTGCCGCGCAAATCCGCCGAGCAGCTCGCGCGTGCGATCGGCAAGCCGGTCTTCTGGTTCCTGGCATGCAAGTCAAAGGTGTATGTGCGAGCGAAGAAATCCACCGCCGAATTCGAACTGCGTTCACCGCCATAGACGACTTTGAATGCCGGAGGCGGACTGCCGGCAGCAGCAAGGCTCGATGCGAAGGCGCGTGCGCAGGCATTCAATGCGGCACTTTCCGGCGATGCCATGCAGACGATGGGAGAGAGGATCGCAGCGGCGCCGAGAGCGAATCGTCGAATGTTCATGGTGGTATTCCTCGATGGCCAAAGATACCAACACCCCACCCTGACGATAGACGCGCGTCAGCGCCCGGTCAAACGAGAAAAATTGGCCGCCGCTTTAGATTCGCTCATGTCCCCTCAGCGCCGCGCCTTTAGGCAACCCGACACTCGCTCAAGATCCATTGCGTCAGTTCCTGCAGATCTTCGCGCTTGCGGTCCTCGGGTCTGTGCAAGAGGACGTAGCTTTCGTTGGTGGTCAGTTCCGCTTCGAATAATTTCACCAAACCGCCGGCGGCGAAGCGATCGGCGCTCAAGCGAGCAGGGACCAGGGCGATGCCGACGCCCTGCTCGGCCGCCAGCACCACCGCCGACATCGTATCGAGACGCACCAGCCGGTTGGGCTTGATCGGCTCGATTCCCAAACCCGCAGCCCAGCGCTCCCACGCTTCACGCCGCTCTTCATGGAGCAGCAAGGTCTTGCCGCTCAAATCGGCATAGGAGTTGATGGGATTCTCGAGCAGGAAGGCCGGCGAGCAGGCGGCGATGAAGCTTTGCGAAAACAGTTCGTAAGCCGTGAGGCCATCCCAGGGACCGGAGCCCAAGACTATGGACAGGTCCGCTTCCGGCGGATGGGTCTTGGGCGCGGAAAACGCCGTCTCGATGCGTATGTCAGTCTCTTCCCGTGCCTGGGAAAAAGACGCCAGGCGCGGCAGCAGCAATTCGTTGGCGAAAAATGGCGGCACATTCAGCCGGATGATACTGCGGCCGAAGCGAACTTGAAGCTGCTCGGTGACGGACTCGAGCTTTGCGAAAATGTCGTTGATGTGCTCGAGATAGTGCGCCCCGGCATCGGTCAGCGTGAGCGTGCGCACACCGCGTTCGAACAGCGCGACGCCCAGCTGCCGCTCCAGCGCCTTGATCTGATGGCTCACGGCGGACGGAGTGACGAACAATTCTTCGGCTGCGGCCTTGAAGCTCTGCAGCTTGGCCGCGACCTGAAAGGTCTTGAGAAATTTGAGCGACGGCAAGCGCATAGGTGACCAATACTTGAAAGGGGCGGGAGTACCGTTGCGGCCCCTCACGGCAGACTCCCGCTATACTACACCATATAGTTCCAGCAACATTCGTGCCAGGCGCTGAAAACGACGATTCAGACCGCCTGCGCCTGCATGAGGCGCTTCACTGCCGTGTTCGCGAGCGTCGCGCGGACATCGCCGCACGATACTAGCGCAAGGAGTATTGCAAATTGACGCGAGCGGCCGACATCCGCGCAAGCCACCCGGGCGCGCGTCATCAATGGAATCGTCAGGGCGTCGCGGTGTAGGGAATGCTGACGAAGCCGGCCTTGGCCGTGCCCGAATTGTCGAGGTAAGTAAAATTCAAGGACAGCGTGCCGGTCTCGACCACTAACGGCGCGTAGACCAGATTCAAGACGCAGCCGCTGCCGACGCTGACCGATGCGCAGCTAAAGCTAGTGGGGCCGCTCCAATCGCCGGGCAGCGGGCCGAGACCGGAGGTGACCGATAATCCACTCGCGGGATTGCCGTCGTCGGTGGTGAAGGTGACCGTGACCGGGACCGGCGCGCCGCTGCTGATGCTGACCGTAGGCATGGCGGGCGCCGCAGTCCCCACCACGTTGTCGTTCGTCGTCGCGCGATACGCGATGTTCACCGAGCCCGACTTGGACTGGCCTGCATTGTTGACGTACGTATAACTTAAGATCAGCGTGCCGCTGCCCGCCAGTGTGGGAGCGTACGTCAATAACAGCTGGCAACCCGTGCCGCTGCTGAAGCCGCTGCACGAGAACGAGCTCGCCGTGCTGCTCCAGCCCGCGGGCAGCGTAGTTAAGCTCAGCTGCAGCGCTGTGGCCTCTCGCGCGTCATCGGTCGTGAACGTCACTGAGACCGGTACGCTCCCGGGCACCACGGTATAGATCTGGCCGGTCGGTGCCGCGGTCGCGACCGCATTGTCGTTGGTCGTTGCCGCGTAATTCAGATTCAGTGATCCAGTCTGGGGGACCCCGCCGCCATCGGTGTACGCGTAATCCAATATCAGCGTGCCGCTGGTCAATGCAGCCGGCGT
Organism: uncultured Gammaproteobacteria bacterium; assembly: GCA_963818075.1. GTDB lineage: Bacteria > Pseudomonadota > Gammaproteobacteria > Steroidobacterales > Steroidobacteraceae > Bog-1198. Next base: position 992,307 of record CAWFQX010000006.1, read on the forward strand.
GTAGGTCAGATGTAGCTGGCAACCGTTGCCGGTGCTGACGCCGGCGCAGGAAAAGCTGCGCGCGGCGCTGCTCCAGCCGGCGGGCAGCGCCGCCAGATTGGACGTGATGTACAGAGCGGAAGCCGCCTTGCCGTCATCGGTGGTAAAGGTGACGGCCACCGGCTGTGCGCCGGACTTTTCGACCGCATTGATCTGGCCCGCCGGCGCGGCCGTGGCGACCACCGTGTTTGCGGCCGATGTGGCATAGGGGATGTTGAGCGCTCCGCTGCGCGCCATGCCGGAATTGTCCGTGTAGCTATAGCTCAACGTCAGCGTGCCGCGGCCGGAGGCTGCCGGTGCATAGGTCAGCGGCAGCTGACAACCGCTGCCGGCGCTGACGATGGCGCAAGCAAAACTTGCCGCACTGCTGCTCCATCCCGCCGGCAATGCCGTGAGGTCGGTGGTCAGCATGAGGTTGGTGGCGGCGTTGCCGTCGTCGGTCGTGAAACTCACGCTGACGGATTGGCTGCCCGCACCAACCGCGTCGTCAACCTCTCCAGTCGGGGACGCCGCGGCAACGATATTGTTGGCCGCGGTCGCGGCATAAGCGATGGTCACCGAGCCGTTGGTATTGGGCACCGTCGCATTGTCGATGTACACATAGTTGATGGTGAGCGTGCCGCTGTCGACCGCCGATGGAGCATAGGTGAGATTCAGAACGCAGCCGCTGCCCGTGCTGACCGACGCACAGGTCAAAGTGCCCGGTCCGCTCCAGCCGGCCGGCAGCGTTGCCAGATTGCCCGAAATTCCAAACCCGGATATCGCGCTGCCGTCGCTCGAGGTGAACGTGATGCTGAGCGTTTGCTTGGCGCCGACGGTGACCGACATGGGACCGACGACCGAGGCCGTGGCAATCACCGTGTCGGTATTGCCGGTAGGGCCGCCGCCGCTGCTGATGGGGTCGCCCGGAGGTTTGTTGCCGCCCGTGCCGGCGACACCGCTGCTGCTGTCGATCGTTCCACGGCTGCTGCTATAGGAACTGGATCCGCAGCCGGATAACAGCAACAGCGAACAAACGCCGATGAGTAGTGTACGTCCGACTGCTGACATGTGATTGGGAAACGATGATCGAGGGGCGTCCAAGTTATGCCCGCACTCGCGAGTGCGGAGTTAACTGCGTCACGCAATGCGCGTTGCGTGCGGACAACTAACATAACGTGTTCGATTCAGGCGCTTGAAACGAGCGGCGCGCACATGATCGACGCGCAACACGATTATGTTCAGCGCGCGATTGCCGTCAGCTGCGCGTGCGAAACCAGCCGCTGATGCTCAAACGATCGCGCCGCGTCGGCAGCACCGCATGCTCGCGGCCCGGTGTGAGAAAACACACGAGACGGCCCGCGATCGGTTCGATGTCTCGATGGCGATCGGATGCGACAAAAAAACGCAGTTCGCCTGCGGCAACGGGCGCCCAGTCTTCGTTCAAGTACAACACCAACGACACCTGGCGCTGCGCATGTCCCTGCGGCTGATCGACGTGGCGCGTATAGCCGGCGCCGGCCGGATACCACGCATAATGCAATTCGAGTTCGAATAATCCGAGCAAATCGCGCTCGTTCAGCTGCAAGCGCAGCCGCTCGAGCTCCTCGAGCAGCATCGACTCCGCCGGCAACAGCGGCGCGGCGATCCAGCAGATGGAATCGCCGCGAATCTGCGGGCGCCGCTGCAGGATGCGCTCGCTGCCGATGCGCGCCGCCGCGAATTCGCCGCGTTCGCGCCGCAGGTGGGCGCAATCGAGCAAGGCACGCACCTGCGTTGGCGCGAGGAAGCGATCTCGAACCGCGATGCCGTCGACCCAATCGACGCCGATGCTCATGCGGTGCCTTTGCGGGCCGCACCTCTGCGTGGCGCGCGCCGCGCGGTCTTGCGCGGCTTTTTGGCGGCCTCCAGCATGCTGCCGCGGCAGCTCTTGGCGCCGCAGCGGCACGCGTAGACCACATCGACGTTCGGCGGATCGTCGCCATCGCGCTGTATCTGATAGTCGTAGCATAATTCCTCGCCGGGCCGTATGGTCCGGATTGCCTCGATGAAGATGCGCCTGTTCATCGTGGTGCTTTCGCAGTTCGGATCGCAGCCATGGTTGATGTACCGCGCCTCGTTGCCGTTCACGCCCGCGTCGATCACGATTTTCGCGTCCACCGTGAAGAGAAACGTGTGATTGTCGTGCGGATCCTTGTCCTCGTAGCGTGCGTCGGCTTTTTGGTGGCTCACGCGCTCACCCAGGTATTCGATGATGGTCGTGCCCTTGCGGATGCGGCGCGCGGCGAACACGCCGAATCCATGGACGGGCGAGTGCCGCACTTCGAACAAGGGAGTGCGGCGGCGCTGCGGGGCTTTCTTCATACTGCGATGGGGGCCTTGATGGCGTCGTGATGGCGGTAGTCGAGGATCTCGAAATCCTCGTACGCATAGTCGAACAGACTCGGTGGTTTGCGCCTGATCACAAGCCTCGGCAAGGGGAAGGGTGCGCGAGTCAGCTGCAGGTCGGCCTGGTCCAGATGATTGAGGTACAGATGGCAGTCGCCGCCCGTCCAGACGAGGTCGCCCGCTTCAAGATCGCATTGTTGCGCCAGCATGTGCGTCAGCAGCGCGTAGGAGGCTATATTGAAGGGCACGCCGAGCAGAGCATCGGCGCTGCGCTGGTATAATTGACAGGACAGGCGTCCCTCGGCGACATAAAACTGGAACAGGGCGTGGCACGGCAGCAATGCCATCCGCTCCAGTTCGCCGACGTTCCACGCGCTCACGATGATTCGCCGTGAGTCCGGGTTGCTCTTCAGCTGCTCGACCACGCGCGACAGCTGATCGATGGTGCGGCCGTCGGCGGTCGGCCAACAGCGCCACTGTTTGCCGTACACCGGGCCCAGATTTCCGTCCTTGTCGGCCCATTCGTCCCAAATACTGACGCCGTGCTCGCGCAGGTACCGCACGTTCGTGTCGCCGCTCAGAAACCACAAGAGCTCGTAGATGATCGACCGTAGGTGCAGCTTCTTGGTGGTCACCAGCGGAAAGCCTTGCGCGAGATCGAAGCGCATTTGGTAGCCGAACACGCTCAATGTGCCGGTGCCCGTGCGATCGTCCTTGTGCGCACCGTGCTGTCTGATGTGGCGCAAAAAATCGAGATACTGCCGCATTACGCCTTCACTGCACCTAGATTTCCGGTCGCCTCATTGCGCCGGTAGGCATAAGCCACCATGCCGGCACCGATGAAAATCATCGGCAGCGTCAACAGCATGCCCATGGTCAGCCAATTTCCCACCAGGTAGCCGATATTCGCATCGGGCAGGCGCACCCACTCGACGGTGAAGCGGGCGCAGCCGTACACCAGCAGAAACAAACCCGTCGGGGCCAGCCGCGGCCGCGGCTTGGCGGTGAACCACCACAGGAGCGCGAACAGCAGCAACCCTTCGAGGCTGGCTTCGTAGAGTTGCGAGGGATGCCGGGCGACCAATACGCCGTCCGCGTTCGGCACGCCGAAACCCCAGGGCAGATCCGTGGGTTTGCCCCACAGTTCGCCATTGATGAAATTGCCGAGCCGGCCGGCGAGGAGCCCGATGCCCGGCAGCGGCGCCAGGAAATCGAGTACGTCTGAAACCCGCTTGTGCTTGACCCGCGCGAACGCCAGCGCCGCGAATCCCACCCCGGCCATTCCGCCGTGAAACGACATGCCGCCGTCCCAGATGTGGAAAACGTTCAGCCAACTCTCGGCGATGACGTCATGGCCGTAAAAAATACACCAGCCGAGCCGGCCGCCGAGGATGACGCCGATGGCGCAATAAAAAATCAGGTCATCGATATCGAGCGCGGTCCAGGTGGACCCGGGCCGCCGCGCGCGGTAACGCGCGAGCCACCACGCGGCCGCGAATCCGATGAGGTACATGATCCCGTACCAGTGCACACGCAATGGTCCGAAGCCGAAAATCGGGCCGATCGAGATGGCGATGGGATTGATGTGCGGGTAGGTCAGCATGCGCGCTACTTTAGCCTGTCGTTAACGCGGCAGAAATAGGCTTTCAAATATCGAGTCTCGGGAATGGCGGGATGCACCGGATGGTCCGGCGATTGGCCGCCCATTTCCAAGATTTGCAGGTGTTTTTCCGCCCCCCTCGCGGCCTTGGCAATGGCGTCCTGCAGCTCCTCGGGGCTTACATGGTGCGAGCAGGAGCATGAAACCAGAATGCCGTCATCCGCCATCACCTGGAGGGCGAGCTGGTTCAGGCGCTTGTATGCGGCGAGCGCTTTGGGCGTTTCCTTCTTGCGCTTGGCAAACGCCGGCGGATCGATGACGACGAGGTCGAAACGCGCGCCGCTTTTTCCCATCTCCTCGAGCACGTCGAACGCATCGCCGCGGACCGCCGCCACCTTGGTCTGATTGCGCTCGGCATTGCTCACCGCCAATTCGAGCGCGGCGGCCGAGCTATCGACGCAGAGCACTTCGCGCGCACCGCTGCGCGCTGCGCGCACCCCCCATGCGCCCACATAACTGAATACGTCGAGTACTCGCGCGCCGCTGCGCACGTACTTCGGCAGCGCCCGGCGGTTGCTTGCCTGATCGAAAAACCATCCGGTTTTCTGGCCCTGGGCCAGGGGCGCTCGAAACTCGAGGCCATCCTCCAAGATCCTGCCTATTTCGTCGAACTCAGGGGTGACGGCCTCCACATAGCTCGGCAGGCCCTCCATTTCGCGGGCGGCGCTGTCGTTCTTGAAGAGCAGCGCCTCGCATTTGAGGACCTGCGCCAGGGCCTGCTGAATTTGCGGTTTGAGCCGTTCCATCCCGGCGGTCCCGATCTGCACGACGCAGGCGGAGCCGTAGCGGTCGATCACCAATCCGGGCAGCCCATCGGACTCGCCGTAGACCAGGCGATAGTACGGCTCGGAATACAGCCGCTCGCGCAAGTGCAGCGCCGCCCGCATCCGTGCCGCGAGCCATGCCGTATCGGGGAGATTCCACGATTCGAGCAGGCGCGCACTGATCAGCGACTTGGGATTCACGTAGGCGAGGCCGAGCGCCCGATCATTGTGCGCCAGCACTCGCACCAGCTCGCCCGCCTCGAATTTAGTCAGAGGCGTTTGCTGAGTATCGACCTCGTTGCTGAAGATCCACAGATGCCCCGCGTGCAGACGGCGGTCTTCGTTGCGTTTCAAGCGCAGGGCGGGCAACTCTGCCACTTTACTGGAGTCTGACATGGGAGTACTTAAGCTTTGGTGGCGCGCATTCTAACCGACGCGGAGCTGTAACATGCAGCGCAATCGCCTTGCCGCGGAGACCAGTCCCTACCTCCAGCAACACGCCGACAATCCCGTGGAGTGGTACCCGTGGGGCGCAGAGGCTCTGCGCGCGGCCCGGCAGGACGATAAACCCATTCTTTTATCCATCGGCTATTCTGCCTGCCACTGGTGCCACGTCATGGCCCACGAGTCCTTCGAAGATCCGGACGTCGCCGCGTTGATGAATCAGCTGTTCGTCAACATCAAGGTGGATCGCGAAGAGCGGCCCGATCTCGACAAGATCTACCAGCTCGCGCAGCAGCTCATCACTCAGGGTGCCGGCGGCTGGCCGCTCACCATGTTCCTGACGCCGGATGATCAGACGCCTTTTTTCGGCGGCACGTACTTTCCCAAGGAACCGCGCTTTGGGCTGCCGGCCTTCGGGGACCTGCTGCGGCGCGTTGCAGATTACTACCGCAGCCACCGCGCCGAGATCGCCACTCAGAACGCACAATTGAAGCACGCATTCACGGCGCTCGATCCCGCAGCGGCGCCCGCGGGAGTCAGGCTTGACGATTCGCCGCTGCATGAATCGCGTGCAGCCCTGGCGCGATCCTTCGACGCGAAATTCGGCGGCTTCAGCCACGCCCCTAAATTTCCGCATCCCGGCAGCATCGAGCGCTGCCTGCGGCACTGGTACGCCGCATCGGCCGCAGACAGTCCGGATCCCGAGGCGCTCTATATGGCGAGCCTGACGTTGACGCGGATGGCCGAAGGCGGAATCTACGACCAGCTGGCCGGCGGGTTCTCCCGCTATTCCGTCGACGGGGAGTGGATGATTCCGCATTTCGAAAAAATGTTGTACGACAATGGCCAACTGCTGTGCGAGTTCGCGCGCGCCGCGCTGGCCACGGGCGAGGCACTTTTTAGCCGCATCGCCGGTGAAACCGCCGATTGGGTGCTGCGCGACATGCGTGCGCCCCACGGCGGCTTTTTCTCCAGTCTCGACGCAGACTCCGAAGGTCACGAGGGAAAATTCTACGTGTGGACGCCGGCCGAGGTTCAGCCGCTGCTCGCACCGCAGGAGTACGCCGCATTTGCGCGCCGCTTCGGTTTGAACAGGGCGGCGAATTTCGAGGGCAAATGGCATCTGCACATCCATGATTCCATCGATGCCATAGCGGCGGGGCTCGGCGAACCGGCGCAAACCGTCGCCGCGCTGATCGACGAGGCGCGCGCAAAATTATTGAAGGAGCGTGAGCGGCGTGTGTGGCCGGCGCGCGACGAGAAAATCCTCACCGCGTGGAATGCACTCATGATCAAGGGGCTCGCGATCGCGGCGCGCGTGCTGCGCCGGCCCGAGTTGAGCCTCGCCGCCGCGGCGGCCGTCGACTTCGTGCGCCGATCCCTGTGGCGCGACGGCCGGCTGCTCGCGGCTGGCAAGGACGGGCGCGCGCACTTGCCCGCCTACCTCGATGACTACGCCTTTCTCGCCGACGCGCTGCTCGAGCTCCTGCAAACCCGCTGGCGCAGCAGCGACTTGGAATTTGCGCGGCAGCTGGCCGAGGTCTTATTGGCGCAATTCGAAGATGCCGGGGCCGGCGGATTCTTCTTCACCGCTGCAGATCATGAGCAGCTCCTTCATCGCAGCAAGACCTACAGCGATGATGCGCTGCCGTCGGGCAATGCCGTCGCCGCATCGGTGCTGTGCCGTCTGGGATACCTGCTCGGCGAATTGCGCTACCTGGACGCCGCTGAACGCACCTTGCGGGCGGGCTGGCCGATGCTTCAGCAATATCCTCAGGCTCATATGAGCCTGGTGAATTCGCTGGAAGACTTTTTGGCCGCGACGCAAATCCTGATCATCCGCGGCGATGCCGCCGAGGTGCAGCGATGGGCTGCGCAGTTGGGCGCCCGCTACGCCCCGCATCGCATGATTTTCGCCATACCCCGCGACGCCGATCTGCCCTGCCCGCTCGCGGCGAAACGCGCCGCGGCCGACACGGTGGCTTACCTTTGCACCGGCATGACGTGCTCGGCGCCGCTCGAGGACTTGGAGGCGGTGGCGGGCGCTATGCGTCTCGCGCGGCGGCGAGATGCTCCCTCAAACGGCGCTTGAGGTCGCCGTGCACGGCCTCGGAGTAGGCCGGGGCGACGTTCCAATCGAGTGCCCATGGCTGCGCGGTGCGCGTACTCTCGGGCTCCGCGGCAAGGCGCGGAAAAATATGCGCATGCAGCGCCGGATCGACGTTGCCGAACATCGCGTAGTTGATGCGCACGGCCTCGGTGATGGCGAGCAGCGCGTCGCCGATCGCCGCCATATCGGATAGGAACTGCGCGCGCTCTGCGGCTCGCAGTGCATTCAAATGCGGCACCACCGGGTCCGGCAGCAGCAGGCAATAGCCGGCGAATATCTGGCGCTCGCCCAATACCACCCAGCCGGAACGGAGCCGCGCCGCCGCCGGCGGATAGTCCGTGGCACGGCAGCGATCGACAATGCGGTGAATGCCGGTCGGCGCCGTCATGGACCGAGAGCCTGCGCCACCGACGCCGCGTCCACCGGTGCTGCCGAGTTGCCGAAACTCGAGCGCAAATAGGAGAACAGCGCGGCGGCGTCCGCGGGTTTCATCCATCCGAACTGCAGCATTTGGCTCGAATAGCGGCCCGCCGGCATGGACGGCGGTCTCTGCCCCTTGATCACCCACCGCGCCAATTCCGCCGGATCGCCGAGCACCACGGGCGAGCCGACCAAGCTTGGATACACGCCGGGAATTCCCGCGCCGCTTTGCTGGTGGCAGGGTACGCAGTTGCCGCTGTAAATACGTGCGCCGACATCCGAAGCGGGGGCAGCTGCGCGCCCGGCGCTGGGTGCAGCGGCGCCGCCCTGAGGTGCGGCGGGGTTTTTCGCGGAGCAGCCGGCGATGGCGGCGGTCAGCGCCAGTATTGCCGATGCATTCATTCGTGTCATTTGGGTCAGGCGCGCCATCCGGTCAATCCTAAAAGAATTCGTATTCGAACCGGGCCAGCCATGTCTGGCGCGGCGCGTCGGAGTTGAGTCCGAGCACCACGCCGACACGGTACTCCAAGTTGCCGCTGGTGCCGGGAAGATGCCATTCGCCTGCCGCTATGGGGCCGGCCTGGTAGGCGTGATCGCCGCGCCGTCCATAGGCTTCGAGACCCGGACGAAATGCCTGGGATACCGAGTAGGTGCCCGAATAGCTGTAGCGAAACTCGTAGTTGCCGCCGGCACCGGCGCCGACCTGCTTCTCCCAGATCAAATTGACGACATGGGCGAAACGACCCGATGTCTTTTCCAGCAGCGGGCCGAACTCGACGGCGTTCGGAGTATTCGCAGCGGTATTGCGTTCGAACGACGCGAGAAAACCCGCATCGACCCAATATTGCCCCTGCGCGGTCAGCTGGAATGTGTTCTCGAACTCATAGCCCTGCAGAGCGGCGCGGGACCCCGGGCTTTGCTGGTATTCCACAAGGTACAGCTCCGGTTTCCACCAGCTGTTGACGCCGTGCGAAACCGACAGCTCCGCCGCGCTGCCCTTGAGATCCGGCCGCGCGTCGCCATAGGCGTAGCCCCGCAGCTCCACTTCGTTCTGGGACTCGATGACATAGGGCGCATACACGATGAAGTCGTCGGCGCGCAGTGCGGCCGGCAGGCTGAGGAGACCGAGGAGCAGTGCGCCGGGCGCGGCAACGCGCCGCGGAAACATTTGAATGTCGATTTGCCGGTCCTCTCGTCGCGTCAGTGTTGCGGGCCGGCGATCGTCGTCTGCTGAAACGGCGGCGCCGCCGATCGCACCGACGCGCGGCGTCGCTGCCAGAGCACACCGGCTATGAACAACGCCACGGTCGCGAGATAAAAGGCGATCTGAATTCCCGCGGGCGCGGCTTTGTATCCGATCAAGATGCCGAGCGTCCTGCCCAGCACCGAGCCGTCGGACAAGATATGCGACGTGTCCCACACCTGCGTGCCCCAAGCCGGCAGCAAATCGCTCTGCACCAGGAAGCCGGCCGCGGCCGACGCGAGGCCCGCGGCCAGCAAAATCAGCATCGCATTCGTCACCGAGAAAAAGTGCTTTAGCGGGATGCGCAATAACCCGAAATAGAGCGCAAAGCCGACCAAGGCGCCGCCGCCGACCCCGAGGGCGATGCCGCCGACGAGCCCGGCCGCCCCGATGCCGCCGGCCGCCATACCGAACAGGAACAGTACGATCTCGGACCCTTCACGCAGCACGGCGAGGGATACGACGGTCAACAAGACTGCAAGCGATCGCGAACCCGCCTTGACCGCGCCGCCGACGGCCTGCATCTCGAGCGCCATCTCGCGCCCGTGGGCCGACATCCAGACGACGTGCCAACCGATCATGAGCACCGCGGAGAGCAGCACGGCGGCGTTGAAAACGTCCTGCCCCGCGCCGCCGGCCAGGTTGGCGATGAAGCCCGCCCCCACCGCCACCAGGAGCGCTCCCACGACACCCAATCCGATGCCGCCCGCGACGAATATTCCGCGCCGGGCCACGCCCCGCGTCGCCGCACAGACGATGGAGATGATCAATGCGGCCTCGAGCACCTCACGGAAAACCAGCAGGGCGACGCCGGGCACGGCTTACTCCACCACGAGCCGGCCCTGGGCCGTGTCTCGATGAAAATCGCCAAAGAATCCGTAGGTGCCGGCGTGCAGCGGCCCGATGAAGACGACGATGCTGTGGCTGGGCAGGACCACGCTCTCACGGTTGAAATCCGTGCTTTCGAATTCCTCAGGAGTCGCGTCTTCGTTCGTCACCCGGATTTTGAACTTGGTGTCCGCCGGAACATGGAGTTCGGTCGGCTGGTACTGGTGGTTCTTGATCACCAAGGCGAACTCGGGCACGTCCGCGGCGGCGGGGCCGACACAGGCCAGAGCGGTCATTGCGGCCATCGGCAGCGACAATTTCATGATCGACAATCCCGGCACAAGAACTATATACGAATGATAATCGTTCTCATTACGGTCTGTCAATTTACCGCGTGGTGCCTACCCCTTCCACGTGCGAAATGCGCCCGTATCCAAGTGCACGAAATCCGAGACGCGATAGTAGCCGACCCCGCCGCGCTGCAAGTCCTGCGCGCGCGCCGCCAGGGTCGCGCAATCGACGTGGGCCATGCGAACGTCGATGGCTCGGCCTTCCATGTGCAGACTGCGCTGTGCGACGCCCCTGCTCTGCTCGCGCAGGCGCGCGTTGGTCGCCGGGGAGCGGTAGCCTGAGATCACGCTGAAGGCGGGGTCGACGCCCAATGTGTGCGCCACCTGCACCAGGTAGTCCATCAGGTTCGGATCGATGGCGTGCCGCTCGCCGGTGCGAAAATCCCGCAGCAGCACTTCGATGGCCGAGAGCGCGTCGGGCAGATACGACCCCTCGCGAAAGTATTCGATGTCGAGCCGCTCGTGGGTGTGCAAATTCTCGAGCGCGATGCGTTTGGGTGCGTCCCCGCCGCGCGCGGCATCGCTCGCCGGCGCCGCAGCGCGGCTGTACGCCGCTCCCCCAGTCAAGCCCGCTGCCGCCGCAGCGGCCAGCCTGGCGCCCGCTGTCAGGACCTCGCGGCGGCGCCACCTCTTCGGCGCACTCATCGGCGCATCCGGTCGCCGAGCAGCCGGCCGTTGTCGAGGCGCCAGCACCGTGGCGCGCGGAAAGAAATTGAATTCCGAAGCCGAGGCCCACGTGTAGGCGCCCATGCTGCGGCCGACGACGAGATCGCCCATCTCGAGCTTCGGCAATTCCAGGTTTTCGCTGATCACATCGATGCTGTCGCAGGTGGGACCCGCGAGCACCGAGGGGAATGTCTCGCCGCCGCGCGCCAGCGCCTCCACCGGGTAGAGCGCATGATCGTAGACCTGCCCGCTGTAGCTGCCGTACAAGCCGTCATCGAGGTAGTACCACCACCGCCCGCCGCGCAGCGCACGGCCCATGACCGAGGTCACCGAGATCGCCGCGGGCGCGGCAATGTAGCGGCCCGGTTCGGCAATCACGCGCATCGCCGCCGGCAGCTGCTGCAATGCACTTAAGATCGGTGCGCAGAATTCCTCGATCGGCATGGAGCGCTGCAGATAATCGACCGGAAATCCGCCGCCGATATCCAGCATGCCCAAAGCGTGTCCCATCTGCAGGGCGATCGCTACCAGCTCGCGGCATCTTGCGATGGCCTCGACGAACATTGCCGGGCCGGCCGCCTGCGAACCGACGTGGAACGACAATCCGTCGATCTTGATCCGCAATTCAGCCGCCAGCCTCAGGAGGTCCGCGGCCGCGTCCGGTTCGCAGCCGAACTTGCGCGACAAATCGACCCTGGCGTCCGGGCTGCTGAATGAAACGCGGATCAGCAGCGAGCAGCGGCTGCGGTATTTGACGAACTTGCGCAGCTCGTCGGGGTTATCGATGACGAAGCGATTGACGCCATAGGCCAGGGCGGTTCGAATATCGCTGTCGCGTTTGATGGGGTGCGTATGAATGCAGCGTTCGGGCGGCACCTTCAGGCGCCGCACCAATTCCACTTCACCGTTGGTTGCCAGATCGAAGCACGCCCCCTCGGCATTCAGCGTGTTGATGACCGACGCGTGCGGCAACGGCTTCAGGGCGTAGTGCAGATCGACCCCGGGCAGTGCCGCTGCGAGGCGCCGGTATTGCCGCCGCACGCGTTCGGCATCGATGATGAACAGCGGCGAGCCGTAGCGGCTCACCAAGTGCCTGATCGACTCGTGCGCGAACGGGTCGGCGGCGGGATTCAGCTCCAACGCCTCGTCGGAGACGCTGCGCGGGCTCACCAATGGTTTGGGCATTAGGAGCTCCTAGCTCACGCTCAGCTCGAGCGAATCGTCGCCCATGCCGCTGGCGCGCTGCAGGCGGTCGAGAATCGCCGCCCAGCGTTCGTCCTCCGGCAGGCTCTGCACGAAAATCCTCACGCATCCGGCGCGGTCGAGCGTGCGCAGGTGGTTGTACAGATTGTGCGCATAGATGTCGGGGCGCTTGCCCGCGTTGATCCAAGTCATGTGGCGTTGGGTCTGCAGCGGCGGCCGCATGGCGAGCACCGCGGCCTTCTCCTGGCGCGCCGTGAGCTCAGCGGCGCGCACTTCCAAGTCGTCCGACGGCACGATCTCGAGAGGCGTGGACGGCGCATAGTGGAGGGCGCGGTCTCCCGGAGAGCGCGGAGCGGCTCCGCCGATCGCCAGTTGCCCCACTGCCTGCTCGAGCTGCGAGCGGGTGATGAAGCCGGGGCGCAACAAACGCGCCTCATTGTTCAGGCACGAGACGATGGTCGATTCCAAGCCGATGGGCGAATCGCCGCCGTCGAGAATGACGCGCACCGCGTCCCCCAGCTCATCGCGCACGTGCTCAGGCTTGGTCGGACTCAATCGTCCGTAGCGGTTGGCGGAGGGCGCTGCGATGCCCCCGCCGAAGGCGTTGAGCAGCTGCTGCGCCATCGGATGCGAAGGCACGCGGATACCGATGCTGTCCTGGCCGCCGGTCACGATGTCGTTGACGTTGTCCGCCTTGGGCAGAATCAACGTCAACGGGCCGGGCCAGAATTTGGCGGCCAGCTGCCTCCGCGACGGGCGGCACGGCGGACACCCAGCGGTGCAAATAGCGCGGATCGTCCAAATGCACGATCACCGGGTGATCGGGCGGACGGCCTTTGACCTCGAAAATCTTGCGGACCGCAGCCGGATTCGAGGCGTTCGCGCCGACTCCATAGACTGTCTCGGTGGGGAACACCACCAGATCGCCGGCGCGCAGGGCTTCGACGGCTTCTTCGATTTCTGTCTGAGTAGCTCTTACCACAGACGCATGATATCAAGACTGCGATACCAACAAAGCTCGCTGACGCGCCGGCGTGGCCGATCTGTGCCGCAATGCCGCTTTTGCCCCATGAGCGCACCAGTATCTTCACTTCGCAGCGGCGGCAAGTGTCGGCGGAAGGATACATTGCATGAACACCAAATCGAGCCAGCGCCCGAACTTGAATCCCACCTCGTGAAAATGGCCGACCGCGTCAAATCCGAGGCTGCGGTGCAAACCGATCGACACTGCATTGTCGGCGTCGATCCCTGCAATCATGACGTGTTTGGAGCTGGCGGCGGCGCGCCCCAGGAGCTCGGTGACCACCGCGCGTCCGATACCCTGCCCCCGCCGGTCCGCGCGCACATGGACGCTGTGCTCGACGCTGTGCCGATAGCACGGCCATGCCCGAAACTCGCCGAAAGTGCCGAACCCGGTGATGCCCGAAACATCCCGCGCCACGATCAGCGGGAATCCCTGCGCGGTCTTGGCATCGAACCACGTCGCGCCGCGCGCCGGCGTGAATTCCTCCTCCGAATAGACGGCGGTCGAATTGCGGATGACTTCGTTGTAGATCGCCAGAATCTGCGGAAGATCGTCGCGGGACGCGTTGTCGATCACGGGCTCGTCGCTCACCGGTGATACCTCTGCATGCGTGGGCTGCCATAGTAGACTAACCCGCATGTCGGAACACGGCCATGACCACGATCATGAGGAGGAGCAGCTCACCCCGAGTCCGGAGGTGCTGCGCGTTCGCGCCCTGGAGACCGTGCTCACCGAAAAGGGCTACGTCGATCCCGCGGCGCTCGACGCGCTCATCGATACTTACCAAACGAAAATCGGCCCGCGCAATGGTGCGCAAGTGGTGGCGCGCGCCTGGTGCGATGTCGAATTTCGCGGCTGGCTTCTCGAGGATGCCACCGCGGCGATCGCCTCGATGGGATTCTCCGGGCGGCAAGGCGAACACATGGTGGCGGTCGAGAACACTCCGCAACTCCACAACATGGTGGTGTGCACCCTGTGCAGCTGTTACCCCTGGCCCATCCTCGGCCTGCCGCCGACCTGGTACAAGAGCGCGCCATACCGGGCCCGAGCGGTCAAGGATCCGCGCGGCGTGCTTGCGGACTTTGGCGTGGTACTGCCGGCCGCGGTGCGAATCCGCGTCTGGGATTCGACCGCCGAGGTGCGCTATCTCGTGCTGCCGCGGCGTCCGGCCGGATCCGAACATCTCGGCGAGCGCGAGCTTGCCGCCCTCGTGACGCGCGACTCAATGATCGGCACCGGTCTGCCGCTCGAACCCGGCGCGCCGGCGGCGGGCGTCTCATGAGCTATCGCTCGCACGCCGATCTCGGCGGCCAAGATGGGTATGGGGCCGTGCACCCAGAGGGCGAGGATGAATTGTTTCATGCTCCCTGGGAACCCCGCGTTCTGGCGCTCACGCTTGCGATGGGCGCGACCGGTCTCTGGAACATCGATCGCAGCCGTGCCGCGCGCGAGACGCTCGCCAACTATCGCGAACTCGGCTACTACCAGATTTGGCTTGCCGGACTGGAGAAGCTGTTGCTGCAGAGTGGCGCGCTGCAAGCTGGCGAACTCGAGCTGCGCCGAGCGATGCAACCTGCCGTGGCCGTTGCGCGCGTATTGCGCGCCGATGGCGTTGCCGCCGCGCTGGCGTGCGGTGCGCCAACGGCGCGGCCGCCGAGCAGCCCGGCGCGCTTCGGGCTGGGACAATGGGTGCGCACCACTGCCGCGGCGCCGCCCCCGCATCACACGCGCCTGCCCGGTTATGTGCGCGGCAAGCGCGGCGTCATCGAACGAGTGCACGGCGCCCACGTTTTTCCCGACGCACATGCTCAAGATCTAGGCGAACGGCCGCAATGGCTCTACACCGTGGCGTTCGATGAATGTGAACTCTGGGGCGCGAGCACGGCGCCGCAGCAGGCCTGCGTCTCCGTGGACGCGTGGGAACCCTATCTGGAGCCGGCCTGACGTAGGGCTCACCCCTAACGCCGATTGAGCCCCAGGCAACGTGTGCTAGCGCACATACACCGGCGGCAGACCGCGTAGCCTCGTACAGCTGGGAAACTATTCGAATTCCGAAGGGGCGAACCGGTTGCGGTTTCGTCGTGTACTCCCAAAAGGAACCCATGAAATCCGACCGGTATAGCGCCTCCGCATCGAAGGCGGCGACGGGGATCGCTGGCTTCGATGAAATCAGCGGCGGAGGCTTGCCTCGCGGCCGCACGACGCTGTTGATGGGAGGCCCGGGGTCCGGCAAGACCATCCTCGCGCTGCAATTCCTCGTCAATGGCGCGCGCCTTTACAAGGAGCCGGGAATATTCGTCGCCTTTGAGGAAACCGCGAAGCGCATCCAGGCCAACGCGGCGAACTTCGACTGGCGGTTCGCGGAATTGCGCCGCGGCAAGCTGCAGTTCGTCGATGCCCAGCCGCAGCCCGATCTCGTGCAATCAGGAGACTTCGATCTGTGCGGAATGCTGGCCGGCCTCGCCGTTCAAGCCAAGGCAATGAAGGCACGGCGCATCGTGCTCGATGCACTGGACATCATGTTGGCGCTGCTTCCCGATCTCGCGGCGCGGCGACGCGAGATATTCCGGCTGCATGAGTGGCTGTTGGCCCAGGGGCTGACCTGCGTCATTACCTTGAAGGCTGCGGCGGACGAGCCGAGCTCCGTCACCCAGCAGCCCTACGGCTTCATGCAGTTCATGGTGGACTGCTCGGTGATTCTGAATCACAGCGTGGTTCTCGGCGTATCGCAGCGCAATCTGCGGGTGCAGAAGTATCGGGGCTCGAGTTTCGATGAAAATGAGCAGCCGTTCGTGATCGGGCGCGCTGGTTTTGAGGTCGCCATCGCGCGCTCACTCGGCGCTATGGATGCCATGGTGACCAACGAACGTGTGACCAGCGGCGTGAAGCGCCTCGATACGATGCTGGGAGGCGGCTACTACCGGGCCGCCTGCGTGCTGATCACCGGTTTTCCCGGCACCGCCAAAACCACCTTGAGCGGCGCATTCGCGGAGGCCGCCTGCCGGCGCGGCGAGCGCACCCTGTTCGTCAGTTTCGATTCGGACGGGACCGAGGTGGTCCGCAATCTGGCGTCGGTCGGAATCCAGCTTGACCGGTACGTGAAGAGCGGATTGCTGCGCATCATGTCGGCCCGAACCATCAGCGGCAGCGCCGAAACGTGCCTGGTGCGCATCAAGGCCGCTGCGCACGCCCATGCGGCCCGCTGTCTGGTCATCGACCCGGTGTCCGCCCTGTCCAAGGCCGGCAACGAATTGACGGCTCACGGCGTCGCGGAGCGCCTCATCGATTGGTCGAAAGCCGACCGCATCACCCTGGTCTGCACCAGCCTCCTCAATGAAATTTCGGGGCAGGCCGAGGGCGATTCGTCGCTGCACATTTCGTCGTTGGCGGACACCTGGATCCATCTGAATTACTTGGTGCAAGCCGGCGAACGCAACCGCGGCATGTCCATCATCAAGTCGCGCGGCACCGCGCATTCGAATCAGGTGCGCGAGCTGATCCTGAGCGATTCGGGGGTCACTCTGGCCGATATATTCACCGCCGGCGGCGAGGTCTTGATGGGCACGATGCGCTGGGAGAAGGAAAGCGCCGAGCGCGTCGCCAATGAGGTTGCCGAAGTCGCCGGCAAGCTCAAGCGCGTCACCCTCGACGCTCAGCAGGCCGAACTCGAGGTGCGGCTGAAGGCGGTGCAGACCGAACTCATCGCCAAGCAAGTCGAAAAGACCCTGCTGGCGCGCACCACCGCCAGCCGCAAGGCGGAAATCCTGCGCGGCCGCGTGCGCGTGCGCGAACTGCGCGGCGGCGACGCCGCAGCCCCGCGGCGCAAATGAATCAGCCATGAGCGCGCGGTCTAGGTTCAAGTTCCGGCTTTTCGTCGCCTCCGGCACGATCAACTCCACCGAAGCCATAGCCAATTTGAACGCCCTCTGCCGCAAGCACCTCGCGGGCCGGCATGCAATTGAAGTCGTGGATGTGTTTCGCGAACCGCAGCGGGCGCTGGCCGAGGAGATCCGCATGACCCCGACTCTGCTCAAGCTCGCGCCGTTCCCTGCGGCCAGAATCGTGGGCACCCTCGGCCAAACGCAGCGTGTGCTCAAGGCGCTCGGGTTGGCGGCCGACGACTCTGCATGACCCGCGATTCCCCGCCCGCGGATGCGAATGACATTTCCGCAGTGCTCAAGGCCCTGCGCGAGGCGGATTTGCGCCTCGAAGAACTCACGGCCGGCGAGGTGGATTGGGTATCCGACCGGCAAGGCCGGTCCTATCTCCTGCAGCATGCGCAGGACCAATTGCGCGGTGCCGAAGCCGCCAAGCAGAAGGCAATCCTCAACGCGCTGCCGGCGCATGTCGTCTTGCTCGACGCACAGGGGCTCATCGTTTCAGTGAACGAAACGTGGCAGCAATTGGCGGGCGGCAGCGTACTGCTGGATTCCGCGTATGGCATCGGAGTCAACTATCTGGACATCTGCGATAGCGTGCCGGACAACTACGCGGCCGATGCGCAGCGCATCGCCGCCGGCATTCGCAGCGTGCTCGCCGGCCACACCAAGCGCTTTTCGACGGAATATACCTGTGATCCGTCGAACGATGGACGTTGGTATCTACTCACCGTCACGCCTCTGGCTGAAAACCGCCCGGGCGGCGTCATCGTCATGCACGTCGACATCACGGATCAGAGGCGCGGCGAGGAGGCGATCCAGCGATTCGCGGCGGCGATGGATGCAAGCGTGGATGCGATCTACCTCGTCGACCGCTCCAGCATGCGCTTCGTGCACGTCAATGAGGCCGCCTGCCGTGCGCAGGCCCAAACGCGCGCGGGCCTGCTGGCACTGAGGCCTGCGCAAGTCCTCGCCGCTTCGGATGAAGATCTCAAACGAACCTATGACACGTTGATCGCGAGCACGGAGGCGCCGAAGCCGGTGGAAGTGCTGCGGCGCCGCGAGGACGGTTCGAAGGTGTGGGTGGAATTGCGCCGCCATGCGCAGCGCTCCGGCGACCGGTGGACGATCGTCAGCGTGGTGCGCGACATCACCGAACGCAAGGAGACTGAAATTCGCATCGTGCACCTCAACCGGGTGCATGCCATGTTGAGCGGCATCAATACGCTGATCGTGCGCGTGCGCACCCGCGACGTGCTCTTCAGCGAGGCCTGCCGGATCGCGACCGAAGAGGGCGGTTTCCGCATGATCTGGATCGGCATGGTGGATCGGAACTCGAAGGCGATCATCCCGGTCGCCTCGGTCGGCGCGGACCCGGCGTTCCTGAGCTTCGTCAAGGAGCGGTTTTCATTGCAGGAAAATGCGGCATACGGAAATACCCTGACGGCGCGCGCGATCCGCGAGATGAAACCAATGATCGCCAACGACCTGGAAACCAATGTCGATGTTTTATTTTACAGGCAGCATCTCGATGCCGGCATCCGCTCGATGGCGATGTTTCCGCTGCTGGTCGCCGGTGATGTGGTCGGCGTGGTCGGACTGTATGCCGGTGAAAGCGAGTTCTTTCATGACGGAGAAGTGAAGCTGCTCACCGAGTTGACGGGCGACATCGCGTTCGCGATCGATCACATCCAAAAACAAGAGAAGCTCGATTACTTCGCGTACTACGACGTGCTCACGGGACTCGCGAATAGAAACCTGTTTCTGGAGCGGACGGCGCAATACATCCGCAGCGCGGCCGGCGGCAAGCGAAAACTCGCCCTATATCTGATCGATTTGGAGCGCTTCAAGGACATCAACGACAGCCTCGGCCGGCCGGCGGGGGATGCCCTTCTGAGGCAGGTGGCGGAGTGGCTCACTCTCAACGTGGGCGACGTCAACCTGCTGGCGCGCGTGGGTGCGGACCATTTCGCCGTCGTCCTCCCGGACATCGAGCGCGACCTCGACGTCGCGCGGCTGCTCGAGAAGACCATGCAGTCTTTTCTGGGCCATCCGTTTCGTCTCAATGAGGAGGTGTTCCGCATCTCCGCCAGAGTGGGAGTAGCCGTGTTTCCGGATGACGGCGCGGACGCCGACACCCTGTTCAAGAACGCCGAATCGGCACTCAAGAAAGCCAAAGCGAGCGGCGAACGCTTCCTCTGCTATGCAGAGAAGATGACGGCATCCGTGGCCGGCCGGCTCAGCCTGGAAAACCGCTTGCGCCTGGCGCTCGAGCGCAACGAGTTCGTGCTCCACTACCAACCCAAGGTGAGCATGGCCAACGGTGAACCCACGGGTGCCGAAGCGCTGCTGCGCTGGAACGATCCACAAACCGGCTTGGTGCCGCCGCGCCGATTCATTCCAGTCCTCGAGGAAACCGGACTCATCCACGATGTCGGCCGTTGGGCGCTCAACTCTGCCATCGAGGACTATCGGCAGTGGTGCCGAAGCGGGCTGCGCGCCCTGCGCATCGCCGTCAACGTCTCGCCGCTGCAGCTTCGCAACCGAAGTTTTGTCGCCGAAATCAAGCGGGCCCTCGGCAGTAACGCCGAGGCGGCGGCCGGCCTGGAACTGGAGCTCACCGAAAGCCTCATCATGGAGGATGTCAGGTTCAGCATCGCCAGCCTGCGCGCGATCCGGGCACTCGGCGTGAGCGTTGCCGTGGACGACTTCGGCACGGGGTTTTCCTCGCTCAGCTACCTCGCCAGGCTGCCGGTGAATACATTGAAAATCGACCGATCGTTCGTGATCGACATGGCGGAAGGTCCACAGGGATTGGCTCTGGTCGCGACCATCATCAATCTGGCGCACTCGCTGAAGCTGAACGTGGTGGCGGAAGGGGTGGAGACGGAGGAACAATCACGCCTGCTGCGATTGCTCGACTGCGACGAAATGCAGGGTTATCTGTTCGGCAAGCCGGTACCGCGCGACGAATTCGAATCCAAATACCTCACGCCGGGCGCCCCCGCCGTGGGCCGGCGGCCAAGCACGCATCGCGCGAGCGCCCTCAAGGGGCGAGCGCCGCGGTAACCTCCGGCGGATCGAGCGCCGTGCGGGTCCAACTGCCGTCCGGCTGCCGATCGAGCTCATACGCCGGCCAGTAGTGCTTGTCGAGCTTCAATGTGATCACGTCGGTCTGGCCATTCCAGCTCACCGTGGTCAGACGCAGCGACGCCCGGTCGGGCTTGCCTCCCACCGCCTTGATGAAGGCGTCGAGATCGGCCGTGGGTTGCCCGTCGACCTCGGTGATGCGCCGGCCGGCGTACAGTCCATAATGCGTCGCCGGGGAACCGTAGAAAAAGAACGATACGAACACGCCGTAGGGAGCGATGCCGCGCTGCGCGGCCATGGCTCGGTGCGGCGCCTGCAGCGTGGCGCCGGCCCATATCACCACGCGATCGAGGTCGCGGCCATCAAGCGCCACCGATTTCATTTCCAGCGTCTTTTCGGCGCCGTCCCGCCACACCGTCACTTTGACCTGAGGCTTTTGCACGGCGCGCTCGACCTCACGGAAACGGTTCACCACCTTGCCGTCGATCGCGAGCAGCAGGTCTCCGGGCACCAGCAGCGCCGCGGCGGGCGAACCCGCCACCAGCCGGTCGATGCCGAGCACCTGGCGCCGCTGCGGGTTGTGCTCCTCGAAGCGGCGCATCCATTCCTCGGGCAACCCCAGCTCGCGCGCTCCCGCCAGGGATTGCACGTTGAACTCCGCTTCGAAGGAATACAGCGGCCGGCCTTCGGCGACCACGCCGATCATCTCCGAGACCAGGTCCGCCGGCATGCCGCGGTTCACCTGCTCGAGCTCGCGCTGAGTTTCGAAGGCAAAGCTCGACCACAACGCGAGCACGTTGCCTTTCTCATCCGCCAGCACGCCGTCGTAGTCGCTCGGCGCGTTGATGAGACTCACCGCCTCCAGGTTGCTGTCGCGGAAGCGCAGCGTTCGCGACAGCGGGAATGCGACCACATCGACGCTGGAAACTTGAGTCTTCTGCGACAGGATTTTGGAATCCGCGCGCTCTCCCACCACCCACACATCGTCGCCCGCCCCCAGGGGCCGCGTGAGCAAGGTGGCCGCGCGTACCGGCGTGCTGCCGATCGACTTCGGGTCGTAGGCGACCACCGCCAGATTGTGCAGCGGATGGATGAATACGACTTTACCCGGTACCTCGACCGTGCCGGCGAATGTGATCCGCACGTCGCCCATGGCTATCGGCACGGTGTTGCGGTCGATCGCCACCAGCCCGCGCTCGGCGTCGACGATCACGCCCGTGCCGTGATAATTCTTCTCGGTCACGCCGGACACCGAATACGGCATATCGAAGTTCACCATCACCAGCGACGGCGCCAAATGATCGATGCGCGGATCGCCGGTCTTGGCGAACTGCGTCGAGGCGGCGGATTTCGCGCTCGAGGCGCCGGGTCCCGTGCTGATGGCGACGCACGGCCAGGTTCCCAAGGCATCGTCGCGCCGGCATTTGCGCGCCGGAAACCAGCGCCTGTCCATGCGGATGACCTTCAACTGCGCGGCACGCGGGTCTTCCAGAGTCACATAGCGAACCGGCGCACTCGCGCCATCGGCAAGATCCGCGAGCGCCGCCTCGAAATCCCCGAGGTCGTCGACTTTCTTGCCGTTGAACGAGCTGATCAGGGCGGCGCGCGGAATGCCGGCGCTGCCGAACACATAGCCCGGGTTGGCGACATACACGCCCTTGATGGGAACGTTAAAATGACGCGCCTGCTGGTAAGACAGCGTGTGCACCACCGCTTCGCCGAATTCGATGTACTCGTCCGCCGTGATCGAGCTCAACGACTGCACGGCGAGCGAATGCCGCACCGTCTCGCGGCCGCGCTGCACTTCCAGCTCGACCTGCCGGCCGACGTGGCTGTCGAGCACATCCTCGAGCGCGAAGAATTCCGGTATGGGCTTGCCGTCCACCGCCACGAGAATATCGCCGGGCGCCAGCAAGCCGTCGGCCCCGGACCCCGGCTGCACGTCATCCACCACCAGCATGCCGGTCAATTTCGGGTATGAATTGCGAATCCGCGCCTCGGTGTCGGGATTCAGTCCGAGACGGCGCAATTCATCGTAGGGGGTGTACTTGAACACCGTTTCCAGGGTGCCGCGCGGCACCGGCTTGCCGGCGTCGATGAATTTCAAAGCGCGCGCCACCGCGGTGAGCGGCAGGTAGAAGCTCGAGGCGGCGCCGGTCGCGCCGCCGGCATTCAACGCCACCACGCGGCCCTCGATGTCGATCACCGGCGAACCCGAGGAGCCGCCCGACGTGCCGGAGGCGGCCTGAAAGTAGAAGGTATTGAAGTCGTTGTACTTGCCGTAGCCGTATTCCGGCGCCTCTCGATCCAGGCGCGCCAGCGTGCCGGCGAGGATCGACAATTGCTCGCCGGCATCGTTGCCGACCACGCGAATTTCGCGGCCGATGACCGCGCCTGCGGGATACAGGGGCAATTCGGCCGGTTGGATGAATTTGAGCTTCGCCGGGTCATAGCGATAGATGCCGAAGTCATGGATCGGGTCGCGGTAGACGGGATAGAGCTGCACCTCCTCGCGATTGAGGAATATCGCCTGCGCGGTCACCGGACCCGGCGTGACCACATGTCGATTCGTCAAAATGAGGCCGCGCTTGGCGTCGATGACGAAGCCGGTGGCTTGCGCCGTCGTGTTCCACTCGGTATCGAACGCACGCGTACTGTCGATTTGAATGGTCACCACGCCGCTCGCGATGCGTTCCAGCGTCTGCGCCCAGTTCGCGGGCGAACTCGGAATGCCGGGCGCGGGAACCGGCGCGGGAAGCGGATTGGCGGCGGCGAAAAGTTTGGCGGCGGACAATACGAAAACGGACAGAAACAATGCGGTACGGGACATGCCGATCCTAGAGATAATGTGTTCAGTGCCCGTGGTCGGACAAGATGAGGAGCCATACGGTTCCTAGCAGGACGAAACTCAGCATCACGGCGGCCGATCCCATGTCCTTGGCCATGCCCGCCAGGTGATGGCGCTCGGTCCCCGACCGGTCCACCACCGCCTCGACCGCGCTATTGAGGATCTCAACCACCAAAATCAGCAGCATCGGGCTCACCAGCATGGCCCGCTCGATGCCCGAACGGCCGAAATACAGGCCCGCCGGGACTGACGATGAGCGCCAGCGCCACCTCCTGGCGAAACGCCGCTTCTTCCCGCCAGGTGTGCCGAAATCCTTGGAATGAATAGCCGAAAGCGCGCAGCAGCCGCGTGATTCCGGTCGGTTTGTGTCTATCGCTCATTCAAGCGGCGGGTTTCCATGCCAGATCCAGCTGTTTCGCTGCGCGCACGTCATCGAGCCGCCGCACCGGCATTGTATGCGGAGCCGAGGAGAGTTTCTCGGGCTCCTGCTCCATTTCGCGCCGGATCGCGATCATTGCCTCGCAAAAACGGTCGAGGTCTTCCTTGGCCTCCGTTTCGGTGGGCTCGATCAGCAAGCATTCCGGCACCAGCAAGGGGAAATAGGTGGTGGGCGCGTGAAAGCCATAGTCGAGCAGGCGCTTGGCCACATCCATTGCCGTGACCTGGTACAGCCGATTTTCCCGCTTCAACGTGATGATGAATTCGTGGCTGGCACGCCGCGTGGGATACGCCGCCTCGAACCCCGCCGCTTGCAGCCGCTTCAACAGATAATTTGCATTGAGGGCGGCGAACTCCGCGACTCGAACCATGCCGTCTCGGCCCAGCAGCCGCATATAGATGTAGGCGCGCAGGTTCACGCCGGCGTTGCCCATGAAGCCCGACAAGCGGCCGATGGATTGCGGCAGGTCGCGCTCGGTCAACCAGCGAAACCGCGCGCCGTCCTTGCCGACGATGGGAATCGGCAAAAACGGCCGCAAGCGCGCGCCGACGCCGACCGCTCCGGAACCCGGACCGCCGCCGCCATGCGGCGTCGAAAACGTCTTGTGCAGATTCATGTGGATGACGTCGAATCCCATGTCGCCCGGCCGAACCTTGCCGAGTATGGCGTTGAGATTGGCGCCGTCGTAATAGAGCAGGCCGCCCGCTTCATGCACGATGCGTGCAACCTCGGTGATCTTGCGTTCGAACACTCCCAAGGTGGACGGATTGGTGAGCATGATGGCCGCCGTCGCCGGGCCCACCGCGGCTTGCAGGGCCTCGATGTCGATGTCGCCGTTGGCGTCGCAGGCGATTTCCTTGACGGTGCAGCCGCACATCGCGGCGGTGGCAGGATTGGTGCCGTGCGCGGCCTGCGGCACGATGATTTCAGTGCGCCCCAGGTCGTTTCGCGAGCGGTGGTAGGCGCGGATCATGGCGACGCCGGCAAACTCGCCTTGCGCTCCGGCCATCGGCGTGAGGCTCACGGCCTGCATGCCGGTGATTTCCTGCAGCATCTCCTGCAGCTCGTACATGCAGGCCAGAAATCCTTGCGGCTCCGGCCCGAGCGGATGCCTGCCTAAATATTCCGGCAGCATGGCGAAGCTATTGCATGCCTTCGGGTTGTATTTCATGGTGCACGAGCCAAGCGGATAAAAGTGCGTGTCGATCGAGAAGTTCATCTGCGAGAGGCGGGTGAAATGGCGCACCACCTGCAGCTCGGATACCTCGGGCATCAAGGGCGGCGCCGCGCGGCGCAAATGCGCGGGAATTTCAGCCGAACCCGCCACCTGCGGCGGGAACTGCGTGCCGGCCCGGCGTCCGCTCTTGCCCAATTCGAATATCAGCGGTTCTCTCGCTTGCAATTCAGCCATTGTCCCCCCAATCGTTGCAATCTTTAAGCGGCGGCGCGCGACGACTGCATGACGTCGCTCAGGGCGGCGGCATAGGCGTTGATGTCGGCGTCGAGTTTGGTCTCGGTGGCGCACACCAGGAGCGCGTGCCCCAATTCCGGATAGCGGTCGGTGAGGTCCAGTCCCCCGAAGATGCCGCGGCGTGCCAGCGCCGCCAGCACCGGCGCGACCGGCCGGTCCAGGAGCAGCACTGCTTCATGAAAGCGCGGTGCCGTAAAGGCGGGTTTGACGCCGGCGATTGCGCAGAGGCGCGTCACGAGATCGGCCGTGCGCTGCAAGCTGGCCGCCGCCACGCGGCTCAGACCCTCCGCCCCCAGCAAGGACATGTAAATGGTGGCAGCCGTCACCATCAGCCCCTGATTGGTGCAGATATTCGAGGTCGCCTTGCTGCGCCGAATGTGCTGCTCGCGCGCCTGCAAGGTCAGGCTGAACCCGGGGCGGCCTTCGGCGTCCACCGTACGTCCGACGATCCGCCCCGGCATTTGCCGCACGAATTGCATGCGGGTGGCCATGAATCCGAAATAGGGACCGCCCGCCGCCAAGGGCACGCCGAGCGCCTGGCCCTCGCCGCACACGATGTCGGCGCCCAGATTGCCGCTGCGGCCCCGAGCCCCACTGCCCCGGCGCCGACAGCAGCGCCAAGCGAAATGGGGTTGACGACCGCAATCAGCAGGATCTTATGTTTATGCGCCCAGTCGGTGAGCTGATCGGCCTCTTCGAGATTGCCGAAGAAATTCGGCTGCTGCACGACCAGCGCGGTGATGTCCTGCCCGGCATACGGCTGCAGCGATTCGAGCAGCGTGCGCCCGGACGATCGATCGAAATCCACCGTCTCGAACACGATTCCCTGCTGGCCCGCGATGGATTTCGCCACTTGGTGGTAGGTGGGATTGACCGTGCGCGGCAGCAGGATGCGGCGCGAGCTCGCAGCGCGATTCGCGCGCACCGCCATGAGACAGGCTTCAGCCAATGCGGAGGCGCCGTCGTACATCGAGGCGTTCGATACCTCCATGCCCGTCAAGGCGCAGATCATGGATTGGTACTCGTAGATCAGCTGCAAGGTACCCTGGCTCGCCTCCGCCTGGTACGGCGTGTACGCGGAATAAAATTCGCCGCGCGTGGTAATCGCCCACACCGGCGCCGGAATGTGGTGTTCGTAGGCCCCGGCGCCGATGAAATTCAGGGGCCGGCCATCGCTCGCGGCGCGTTCGGCCAATAACCGCCCGACCTCCATCTCGCACATCGCCGGCGGCAGATCGAGCACGCCCGCCCGCAGCTCGCGCGGGATCTCATCGAACAGAGCGTCGATCGATTGCACGCCGATCACGTCGAGCATGGCGGCGACATCGTCGGGAGTATGAGGAATGAATGCCATGTAAGGGGCCCCCTATTTGGCTGCGTCGGCCAGGTAATTCGCATACTCCGCGGCACTCATCAGCGCCGCCTCGTCGGCCGGCGAGTTGGTCTGCACGCGGAACAGCCAGCCTGCCCCGTAGGGGTCCTGATTGAGGAGTTCGGGCTGCGCCGCCAACGCCGCATTGCCGGCGATGACCTTGCCGCTCACCGGACTGTAGACATCGGAGGCGGCCTTGACGGATTCGACGACGGCACAGGCCTCGCCGGCTTTCACAGTGCGGCCGATGTCCGGCACCTCGACGAATACCAGATCGCCGAGCGCGGATTGGGCGTGGTCCGATATGCCGATCGCGACCGTACCGTTAGGCGCATCGCCGGGTTCCCGGCGCACCCACTCATGGCTCTTGGTATAGCGCAAATCACTCGGAATGTTGCTCAATGTAAATCCCCCTTTCAGGCTAGACTGGAATCAGCACCTTTCCATGACGCACGAACGGCGGCTTGACGATGCGTGCCGCATGCAGCTTGCCGCGAATCTCGACTTGCACGCCTATGGCCGCCGCGCTCGGCACCCGCGCCAATGCGATGGAACGATTCATGGTCGGAGAAAACGTGCCGCTTGTGACTTCGCCGGTGCGCGGCGCCGCGGGATCGGCAGCGGCGGCGCCATTGCGCGCGCTCACGTCCGCAACGACTTTCTGATGACTGCGCAGCACGCCGCGTTCTTGGAGGATGAGCCCGACCAGCTGATCGCCGGCGGCGCCGCGCAGTCCCTCGAGCGCCGGGCGCCCGATGAAATCTCGGCCGCCGGGCTCGAAGGCCACGGTCCATGCCAATCCGGATTCCAGCGGATGATGCTGCTCGTCCATGTCGTTGCCGTACAGGTTCATGCCGGCTTCCAGGCGCAGCGTGTCTCTGGCGCCCAACCCCGCGGGTTGAATTCCCTGTGCGCGCAGCGCGTTCCACGTCTTGGCGGCTTCGCCGGCCGGCAGCATCACCTCGAAGCCGTCCTCGCCGGTATAGCCGGTCCGCGCGACGAACCACGAATCGAAAGCGGCGCCGCAGAATGGCGCCAATGCGCGGGCGCTGCCGCGCAGAGCCGGGGCCAGCAGCGGCAGCGTCTTGTCGCGGGCATTCGGTCCCTGAATCGCGATCATGGCCAGGTCCCGCTGCAGGGCGACGGTGACGGCGAAATCCGCCGCATGCCGGCTGATCCACGCCAGATCCTTGTCGCGCGTACCCGCGTTGACGACCATCCGAAACCAGGTGTCCGAGATGAAATAGACGATCAGATCGTCGATCACGCCGCCGTCGGGCAGCAGCATGCAGGAATACAAAGCCTTGCCGGGAATCGTCAACCGGCCGACATCGTTGGCCAACAGGCGCCGCAGGAAATCGCGTACCCGGTCTCCCTCAAGGTCGATGACGCCCATGTGCGATACGTCGAACATGCCGGCATCGCGGCGCACGGCATGATGCTCTTCGATTTGCGACCCATAGTGCAGCGGCATATCCCAGCCGCCGAAATCGACGATTTTGGCACCCTGAAGAACATGGGTGTCATAGAGCGCGGTCTTAAGGCCCATCGCAACCTCGCGGCGAAAGAATAGGCGACACAAGCACCGTTGTGCTTTGCCCCTCTGTCCTTAGACCTGAGAGATTGCACGCTTTGACAAGCGCTGCTCCCCTTCGGTGGATCGCCTCGCGATCGCTCTCCAGAGATCGCGAGAGTCTGCCGTTCGTGTGCCTGAGCGTTTCCGGGCGGTTGCGCCTTCGGCGGTCCTTATCGAAAGGACTCTCTCCTGACAGCTCTTATCGCGATGGCGACCATGATACACGAAACCGGCGCAGGCATCGCCGCGCCGCGGCGCCTCGGCCCGCGCCGCCTCGGCCCGCGGCGCCGTAGCTGCCGACTCAACCGCCCGACTTCTTCGCCGGCCAGCCGAGCTTGGCGAGTTCGGCGACGATCAGGTCGCGGTGATCCCCCTGAATTTCGATGACGCCGTCGCGCACCGTACCTCCGGAACCGCAGCGCTTCTTGAGTTGGGCGGCCAAGGAATCGATTTCGGATGACGGCAAGGGTAAGCCGGTCACCGTGGTGACTCCCTTGCCGGCCCTTCCCTTCGTCTCCCGGCCCACCCGCACGGCGGCGGCCTTGGCCGCGCCCGGAACGCCCTTGGGGCACACACAGTCACGCGCGGGCCTGCGACAATTGGGACAGAGATTGCCGATGCCGGTTGAGTAGATGATTCGCGCCGTCATGCCCGTATTATGCCGTAGCGACTGCGGGTCACGATTTCAGATTCAGCGATTCGAGGATAAGCCATGGGTTTCACAGATCCTGTCTCATTGCACGGGGAGCACGTATCACTGGTCCCGCTTGGCCATGCGCACCTTGACGATATGATCGAGGCCGTGAAGGACGGCGAGCTTTGGAGGCTGTGGTACACCAGCGTTCCCGCACCCGATCGAATGCAGGCGGAAATCGACCGACGCCTGGATTTGCAAAGACAGGGTTCGATGATTCCATTTGCCGTGATTGAAAGACTCACCAGGCAAGCGGTGGGCATGACGACGTTCATGCACATCGATGCGGTCAATCGGCGCGTCGAGATCGGCTCCACGTGGTATCGAAAGCGCGTGCAGCGCAGCGCGCTCAACACCGAGTGCAAGCTGCTGCTCTTGACCCATGCGTTCGAGCGGCTCAATTGCATCGCCGTCGAATTTCGCACTCACTTTTTCAATCAACAGAGCCGTGCCGCCATCGAGCGCTTGGGCGCAAGATTGGACGGGATATTGCGGCAGCACCAGATCGCGGGCGATGGCACGCTGCGCGACACCTGTGTGTACAGCATTCTCGACCGCGAATGGCCGACGGTGAAGGCCCATCTCACGCACAGGCTCGCACCCCGTTAGCCGGCCCGGCGGCCGCTTGCAGGATTGCAACTTTTCGCATCCAGCCGTGTTGTGGGTGTAAACGAACACACGCCAGTGCAACATTCACCCACCGGGCCCCATAGTGCAGCCGAGTTCACGACGTTTATGCGTGCCTATCAGGATATGGTTTTTTCAACCGCCGCCCGGCTCGCGGGCAATGATGGCCAGGCGGAGGACATCGCGCAGGAAGTATTCCTCAGGGCCTATGAACATTTCGCGCAGCTGCGCAGCAGTCCCGCGGCCGGCGGCTGGCTCAAGACGGTGACCACCAACTTGACGCTCAATTATCTGACCCGCTACCGCAAGCGTTGGCGCTTGTTCTCGGAGCTCCGGCCTGCGGCGGCCGATGACGACTCGCCCGGGCCGGAACTGCTGCCGCAAGCGGACACGCTGCTCGCCGACCTCAGCGCCGAGCAGCGCGCCCGACTCATCGACGGCGCGCTGCGCAAGCTCCCCGAGCATCAGCGGCTGGCGTTGGTGCTGTATCACTTCGAAGAGCTTTCCTACGAGGAGATCGCGGTGAAGCTCCGTGCGTCGCTTGCCAAGGTCAAAACCGATATACGCCGCGGCCGTACCGCGCTGCTGCCCCTGGTGCAAGCCGGCGGCATTGCCGACGGCGGACTGGAAAACTGAATGAACACCACCGACCCCCAAGATCCCCTGCAGCAGCTGCTCGATCGCACGCTGCGTGAGCTGCCCCTGCGGCGCGCGCCGCCGACGCTCGAGGCTCGGGTTTGCAGCGAACTCGCGCGCCGCGCCGCGCGACCTTGGTGGCGGCGCAGCTTCGCCCAGTGGCCGATTTCGGCACGCGCGGCCTTTCTCGTGCTGTGCGCGGGGCTGATCAGGCTCGCATTCATGGGCGGCGCCGCCGCAGTCGCCGGTCTCCATTCCCTCCCTTGGGCGCGCCAGGCCGGAGTGCTCGTGGTGTCGCTCGCGAATTTGGCCGCGGCGATTGCGCATATCTCGCCGCCGGCCTGGCTCTATGAAGGCCTCGCCGTCTGCGGGGTGCTGTACGCAGTCTTGTTCGGGCTCGGTGCCGTCCTGTACCGCATGCTCTACCTTCAATCAACGGCGGGTGACCCCATCGCATGAATACTTACACGCTGCAGCGGCTGACGTTCCTGGCCGTGCTGCCGCTGTGCACGATGCTCGTCCTGGCGGCCCACGCGGCCGAACCGAATGCCGCGCCGGAACCGGCTGCCGTGGCGGAACCGGCTGCCGCGGCGGACCCTCCGGCCCATAAGCCCTCCCATCAAGGCAACGACGTGCTCAACATCGGCAGCGACTCGCTACTGCCGCGCGGGGAAAACGCCGACTCCGTGGTGTCCATTTTCGGATCCTCGACTTGCGAGGGTGATGCCGGCGATGTCGTCTCGATTTTCGGCGACAACCGCATCACCGGAGAAGTGAGCGACAGTGCCGTCGCCGTTCTCGGCAATACGTACATCGACAGCAAGGTTGACGGGGACGCGGTGACGGTGCTGGGAAGCATCGAACTTGGACCCCATGCGGAAATCGGCGGCAATGTCGTCGCCATCGCAGGCACGCTGCAGCGCGACCCCGCCGCCATCGTTCACGGCAGCGTCCAGAACATCATCGCCGGCCACTTCGGCGGCGTCGGCTGGCTGCGCAGCTGGATCCAACATTGCCTGCTCTATGGGCGTCCGCTGGCGTTGGAGCCGGGCTTGGGCTGGGCATGGAAATTGGCGTTTGCCTTCCTGGCGCTCTATGCGGCGCTTGCGCTGCTGTTTCGCGATGGTCTCATCCGTTGCGTGCAGACTTTCGAGGCGCAGCCAGGTCACTCGGTGCTGGCCGCGCTCATCGCGATGCTGCTGACTCCCGTGCTGGTGGTGTTGTTGTTCGTCACGGTGATCGGCATTCCCGCGGTGCCCTTCGTCGTGTTCGGCCTGTTCTGCGCGGGACTGTTCGGCAAGGCGGTGATGCTGGCATGGTTGGGCCGGCGCATCACGGGCAGGCAGGGACAGGGGTCGGTGAGTCACCCGGCCGTCGCCGTGCTGATTGGCGGCCTCCTGGTGCTGGTGTTGTACCTGGTGCCGGTCATTGGATTTCTCGTCTACAAGCTTCTGGGCATCCTGGGTCTGGGCGCAGTGGTCTACACCGTGCTTCTCACCATACGGGCACACCAAGCCGCCAGAGTGGCTCCCTTCGCCGCGCGCGCAACGCGCGCAGAACCTGCCGCGCCCGGTCCGATACCGACGCCTGGCCCGACGCCGGCACCGGACCCGGACCCGGCTCCGGCCGCCAGCGCGGCATTCAGCGCAACAGCGGCGGCGAGCGCTGCGCCTGAGGCCGCTGCATCGCACGAGAGCGGCCCAGCGCCATCAGCCGGCCCAGCGCCATCAGGAGGCGGCGCAGCGTCGTCAGCCGGTGGCGCGGATGCAGCGGGTCAGCGCGGGCCGGCAGCAGCAACGGCGGCACGGCGGCCGGTCAGCGCGGCACTGCCCCGTGCGGGGTTCTGGATTCGTATGGCGGCGCTGCTGCTCGATGTGGTCTTGGTCGGCTTCTTCATGAGCTTGTTCCATCACGCGCACCTTCAATTGGTGGTATTGGCCGCCTACGGCGCGGTGATGTGGAAGGTTCGGGGAGCGACCGTCGGCGGCATCGTGTTCGATTTACATGTGGTTCGGCTGGACGGGCGAGAGGTCGATTGGGAGACGTCGATCATCCGTGCCCTCAGCTGCTTTTTGTCCTTGGCGGTCGCCGGCCTGGGGTTTATCTGGATCGCCTTCGACGGCAACCACCAGGCGTGGCACGACAAAATCGCGGGCACCGTGGTGGTGCGGGTGGCGAAGGCGCCGCCTTTGGTATAATTGCCGGCATGAACCCCCGTAGAACGTCTCTAGCGTAAAAGTGGGTGCGGTGACCATCGGCGGCAAGGCCCCGATCGTCGTGCAGTCCATGACCAACACCGATACCGCCGACATCGAGGGCACGGTGGCGCAGGTCAAGGCCCTGGCGCGCGCCGGGTCCGAACTGGTGCGGATTACCGTCAACAATGACGAATCCGCGGCCGCGGTGCCGCACATCCGCGAGCGATTGGACGCGCTCAACATCGCCACGCCCTTGGTGGGCGATTTTCACTTCAACGGCCACAAACTCCTGAAGGCACATCCGGCCTGCGCCCAGGCGCTCGCCAAGCTCGAATCAACCCGGGCAATGTCGGCCGCGGCAGCAAGCGCGATCCGCAATTCGCGGAAATGATCGAAACGGCCTGCCGCTATTCGAAGCCGGTGCGCATCGGCGTGAATTGGGGCAGCCTCGACCAAGACCTGCTGACCCGCATGATGGATGAGAACTCGAAGCTGCCGACGCCCCTGGCGGCGCTCGACGTGATGCGCGAAGCCATCGTCGTGTCGGCACTGGACAGCGCCAAGCGCGCCGAAAGCCTGGGATTGAAGGCCGACATGATCGTCATCAGCGCCAAGGTCAGCGGCGTGCAGGACTTGATCGCGGTCTACAGCAATCTGGCGGCACGCTGCACCTACCCCCTTCACCTTGGGTTGACCGAAGCCGGCATGGGCAGCAAGGGCATCGTGGCGTCCACAGCGGCGCATCGGCGTACTGCTGCAGCAAGGCATCGGCGATACGATTCGCGTGTCTCTGACGCCTGAACCGAACGGCGACCGCACTCAAGAAGTGATCGTCGCGCAAGAAATACTGCAGACCATGGGCCTGCGCGCATTTACACCGATGGTGATCGCCTGCCCCGGCTGCGGCCGCACCACGAGCACGTATTTCCAGGAGCTGGCGCAGAAAATCCAAAACCACATTCGCCACCGCATGCCGGAGTGGCGCAAACGGCACACGGGCGTCGAGGACATGTCCGTCGCGGTCATGGGGTGCGTGGTCAACGGTCCGGGCGAGAGCAAGCACGCGAACATCGGGATCAGCCTGCCCGGCACCGGCGAGCACCCGGTTGCGCCGGTGTACGAGGACGGCGCAAAGACGGTGACGCTCAAGGGAGACCGGATCGCCGAAGAGTTTCAGGAACTGGTGGAGCGCTACATCGAGCGCACCTACGCCAGGAATCCCTAGGAGGCTGTTTGAGCATCGTGAAGGATTTGTCCGCCAGAAAATGCGCGCCCTGCGAAGGCGGCGTGCCGCCGTTGACGGCGGCCCAGGCGAAACTCCTGGCGAAGCAGCTGCACAAGGATTGGCAGATCGCCGCGGACTCCAAGAGCCTGAAGCGCTCGCTCAAATTCAAGGATTTCTACCGCACGATGAGCTTCGTCAACGCCCTGGCGCACGTCGCGAACACCGAGGACCATCACCCGGACTTGAGCGTCGGCTACAACTACTGTCGACGTCACGTTCTCCACGCACTCCATCGGCGGGCTGTCGGAGAACGATTTTATCTGTGCGGCGAAACTCGATCGCCTTATCTAGGCGCTACGCGCCGGATCTACGGGGTCGATGCGACCCCGACCTTTGTGCGCTCGCTACGCGAGCGTGGATTGCGCCCGGATACTAAACTGGGTCGATCCTTGCATCCGCCTTCAGAAAACTCGGAAGATCGCCGGTTAACCCGAGGGCTTGCTGTGCCAGGCGGCGCTTGAGCAAGGGCACCCCGCCGACGGCGCTCAGGCCCACGGCGCGCAAACCGGCAGCCAAAGGATTCGCGCTCGAGAATAACCGCTCCAAGCCGTCGAAGGCGCTGGCGGCCAGCAGGTTCTCGCTGCGGCGCCGGCGTTCGTAGCGCCGCAGCAGCCGGTGCTCGCCAAAAAAAAGCCCTGCTCCCGCTTGCCCGAGCACGTCGGCAAGCACTGCGCAGTCGAGCAATCCCAAATTCAAGCCCTGCCCGGCCAGAGGGTGGACGACGTGCGCCGCGTCGCCGATCAACACGGCGCGCGGCCGCGTGTAATCCAAGGCGTACTGCAGCTTGAGCGGATATCGCGTGGGCGGCGTCGACAAAGTGCAATCGCCCAAGGCTCCGCCGCCGGCCGCCGTGAGAGCGGCGCCGAACGCCTCGGGGTCCAGGGCGCTCAAGCGCGCCGCCTCCGGCACCGCAGTGCTCCACACGATGGATGAGCGGCCGTCCGACAGCGGCAGGAAGGCCAGAGGGCCTAGGCTAAGGAACCGCTGCCACGCGGTGTTGCGGTGGGACTTGGCGGTGCGCACATGCGCCACCAGGGCGTCTTGCTGGTAGGTATGGCCGGCCGTTTCGATGCCGAGCAGCGCGCGGGCCTTGGACTCCTGACCGTCGGCCGCAATCAGGAGCTGGCCGCGCAGCACTCGTGCGTCGCTCAAACGCACCGAGATGTCGGCATCCGTGGCGCTCACGGCTTCGAGTCCAGCCTCGATCAGCACCGCGCCGGCGTCCCGCGCAGCTTGCAGACACTGCCACTGCAGGACGCGCCCATCGACGATAGCCCCTAGATTCGGCTCGCCGATTTCCGCGCAATCGAAGCACAGAGATGCCCTCCCGCCGGGTTCACCCTCGGCGTCCCAAACGCACATGCGCTCGTACGCGAACCGCCGCTGCGCCGGCAGCGCATCCCACACGCCGCACGCTTCGAGCAAGCGCTCCGATGCGCGGCCCAGGGCGAACACCCGCGCATCCCAATCAGCGTCGGCGGCCGGCGCCGTGGCCAGCCGATCCGCGATGACGGCAACCCGCCCGGGTGCGCTCAGCTTGCGCGCTACGAGCAGGCTCGCCATGACGGCGCCGATTACGCCGGCGCCCACGATGACCACATCGAAGTCGCGCCCGTTCGAGGTGCTCACTGCAGCGCCACGCCGCGCGCGAGCTTCGGGATTCGCGTGCGGCCGCCGCCGCCCGAGCTCAGGCGGGACAGTGCCGACTTCGCCGGCGGCAAGAGGTCGAACACCAGCAGGCCGATATTGCGCAGCCGCCGCACCACGCTCGAGGGATTGGCAAACATGCGCACGAGGCCGTCGGTGAATGCCACGACCCCGGCGCGATCGGCCGCGCGCCACGCATCGTATTCAGCCAGCAAGCTTGCGGCCCCAGCGTCGAATGACGGCTCGCGGCGGTGCTCGGCGAGAAGCTCGGCGAGGCTCGCGACGTCGCGCAGTCCCAGATTGAAACCCATGCCGGCGACCGGATGCAGACTCTGGGCCGCGTTGCCGATGATGACGCAGCGCTCCGCAC
Organism: uncultured Gammaproteobacteria bacterium; assembly: GCA_963818075.1. Taxonomy (GTDB): domain Bacteria; phylum Pseudomonadota; class Gammaproteobacteria; order Steroidobacterales; family Steroidobacteraceae; genus Bog-1198. The sequence goes on from CAWFQX010000006.1 coordinate 1,027,556, forward strand.
TGGTGCGCTCCGCGCGGCTTAGCGACAGCGGATACGGCACGCGGCGCCCGACTTTGAGGAAGCGCCCGAGACGAAAACCGAAGCGCCGCTGAACCTCGGCAAGAAACTCGCCATCCGACCACGCCATCGCCGATTCGGCCGCGGCTCGGCTCAAGGTGAGCACCAGAGCGCAGCGGCCGCCTTCGAGCGGCAGCAGCGCCAGCGGTCCGCCGGCGGAAAACCGTTCGTATGCCACGTGGTCATGGAAGCGCTGCGGCAGCACGGTGGTGATGATGGCGGTCTGCTCGTAGTCGCGGGTGTGCACGTCGACGCCAAAGGCGCCGCGCACTGCCGAGTGCACACCGTCGGCGGCAACCACCAGCCGGGCATCGATGCTGGCCGTAGCGCCGGCCGTTGCGCCCGCCGTGGCGATCTCCAACGCGACCGTGCGCTCGCCACGCAGGGTTCGCACCACCTGCGCGGGGCAGTGCACCTGAATGTGCGGGCACCCTAAAGCGCGCGACCACAGCGCTGCCCCCAGTGCGCGATTCGGCACCACGTAGCCCATCGCCGTCAGCCCTTGCTCGGCGGCATCGATGCGTGCGAAGCCGAAGCGGCCCTGATCCGAGACGTGGATCTTGCGGATCGGCACCGCCTGCGACTGAACTTGAGCCCACACGCCGAGCGTCTGCAGGATTCGGCAGCTGCCGTTCGACAGCGCCGTGGTGCGCTCGTCGAAGCTGGGCTGCGATGCGGAGTCGTGCGCGACCGCCTCGACGAGCGCCACCTTGAGCCCGAGCGGCGCCACCGCGACGGCGAGGCTGGCGCCGACCATGCCGCCGCCCACGATGGCGATGTCGAAAGCTTGCGTCACTGCACCAGCGCCTCGATCGCTTCCGGGGTTTTTTCCAGCGCCGCCGTCAGCACTTCGGCGGCATCGGCGGTGACCAGCACTTCATCTTCGATGCGAACCCCGATGTTCCAGAATTCCTTCGGAACCCGCGGCGACGGTCGGACGTAAATTCCGGGCTCGACGGTCAGCACCATCCCCGGCTCCAAAACCCGCCACTCGCCGCCGACCTTGTAGTCGCCGACGTCGTGCACATCGAGTCCCAGCCAATGCCCGGTGCGATGACTGAAAAACTGCCGGTAGGCTTCGCTCTTGATGAGCGCGCCGACTTTTCCGTCGAGCAGACCCAGCCTCACCAGCCCCTGCGTGATCACGCGCACGGCGGCCTCGTGCGGATGATTCCAGTGGTTTCCGCAATGCACCTTGTCGATCGCGGCGAGCTGGGCCTCCAGCACGACTTCGTAAATTGCGCGTTGGGGCGGCGTGAACCTGCCGCTCACGGGAAATGTGCGCGTAACATCCGAGGCGTAATAATCGAGCTCGCAGCCCGCATCGAGCAGCAGCAGATCGCCGTCGCACAACCGCTGATCGTTGTCGCGGTAGTGCATGACGCAGGCATTGGCCCCGCCGCCGACGATCGGATAGTAGGAAATATCGGCGTTGTGCGAACGGAATTCATGCAGCACTTCGGCCATGACCTCGTACTCCATGCGCCCGGGACGCGCAAAGCGCATTGCGCGTCGGTGAGCGCCCACCGCAATCTGGGCGGCACGCCGCAAACTGATCGTTTCGGCGCGGCTCTTGTAAAGCCGCATGTCGTCGAGCACGTGGCTCAGCGCAACAAATTCATGCGGCGCCCCGGATGCGCGGCGCGACAGCACCTGCAGGCCGTTGACCCAATTGAGGACGTGGGAATCGAACTCCGGATGGATGCCCATCGAGTAATAAACCTGCGGGCGCGTTTCCATCAAGCCCGGCAGGATCTCGTCGATGTCCGCGATGGGGAAGGCGTCATCCGCCCCGTAGCGCTCGACCGCGCCGTCGGTTCCGGCGCGCCTGCCGTCCCACGATTCGCGCAGGGCATCGTGCTCACGCACGAACAGCAGGTATTCCGCTTGCGGGCGGCCCGGCACCAAAACCGCCACGGCATCGGGTTCCGGGAATCCGGTCAGGTAATGGAAGTGGCTGTCCTGCCGGTAGGCGTACTCGATGTCGCCATTGCGATGCCTGACCGGCGCTGCCGGCAGGATTGCAATGCCGTCCTTGCCGATCATTCGCATGAATTGGCGCCGCCGGCGTGCGAACTCCTTGCGGTCCACAGGAGCCTGTGTCCTTAAGTTCAATGCAGCCGCTGCTGCGTCGGATAGACCTGCCGGCGCAGCGGCAGCAGTTCTTCGAACACGACCTGCGCCGCGACCCGGATGAACTCGACCAGTTCGGCGTAGGCCTGCTCATTGGATTCGTCCGCGTCCGCGTCATCGCCCGTGGCCCGCGAGATCTCCGTGAAATCGCGCACGATCTCGCCGACGTCGCCGTTCAGCGCTTCGAGATCGGAAATATGTCCAGTCCCCAAACCATAGAGAAAGCCGGTGCACCACAGGGCCAGCGCATTGGCACGGCCGTTGAGCGGCTCTTCATCGTCCGGCAGCAAGGGTTCGAATTCCATTCCCTGCTCGCCGAACGAGGTTGCGGTTGCCGTGAACACCCTTTCGATCATCGCCGCCGACTCATCGGACAGGGCGGCGCCGTCGGGCAGGATCTCGTTGACCCAGTCCTGCATCTTGTAAGGCGACATCGCGCATAGGGCGCCGCACAACGAGCCATGCGCCTCGGCGGCATCCGCCAGACTGCCGGCGGTTGCCAGCACGTCCTCAAAATCCTGGAATCGAATATCCGCGAGCATACTGCGGACAATAGTACCGCAGTAGGGCCTGCAACCTGCCCTTTGCATTGCGCTATGCCCCGCTCTATATTGTCAGCCTATGAATGAAGCCAAGTCCAAGTCAGCGGTCGAACTCGAACTGAAACGGCTGGAAAAGCGGCTCGAGGATCTCATCCTTACCGTCAGCCAGATCAAGGAAGAGAATCGCGCCCTGCGGCAGCGTCAGGAAACGCTGACCGCCGAGCGCGCCGGGCTCCTGCAGAAGAATGAACAGGTTCGGGCGCGGGTCGAAGCGATGATCGGCCGATTGAAGTCGATGGAGCAGGCATGAGCGAAAATCAGGCAAGGGTCAGCGTGCGGATACTCGAGAAGGAGTATCACATAACGTGCCCGATCGAAGAGCGCTCCGACCTGCTGGATTCCGCGGAATTCCTGAATATGAAAATGCGCGAGATCCGCGACAGCGGCAAAGTCGTCGGCCTGGACCGTATCGCGGTGATCGCGGCGCTCAACATGGCGAACGAGTTGATCCGCTTCCGCAACCGTGACAGCGATCTCGAATCTGACGTCGGCGGCCGCTTGCGTATCCTGCGCGAGCGCGTAGAGTCGGCTTTGGAGAAGGGTCAGCAGCTGGAGCTTTGAGGCGCCGGCGGCACTTTCTTCGGACGATTAATTTTGGCGCCGCCTGCGGTGTTCGATGCGGATCGGGTTACCTCTCGACCCTAAGTTTTAAACCCCAGGGGCCATTGCTTGCTGGCAACATTGTGCAAGTCCGCCCCGAGCGGAAAGCCTTAAGTGCCGCAGTTCGCCCCACCTGGTGCGAAAGGCATCGGGAGCAACGGTCCAAAACGGCATTGCGGGTGGCGCCATCTCCTTTGATGAAAGCGAAGCTGCGTAAACATCTGCGTGCCCAACGGCGCTCCATGGGCGCGGCCGACCACGGACGCCGCTCGAGACTGGCCGCCAAGGCACTCGCCGCATTGCCCGCATTCAGGGCCGGCAAGCGCATCGCGCTCTACCTGCCCTTCGACCGCGAGACCGATACCGCCGCGCTGATCGCGGCGGCGCGGCGGCCGGCGTGCGCGGGTCTTCGTGCCGGTCATCGTCAACCGGCGCCATAGCCGGATACGCTTCTATCCGCTCGACGGCAGGACTCGCCGCGGCGTGTTCGGCATCGCGGTCCCTTCTGCTCTGGCGCGCCCCATTCCGGCGCGGTGGCTCAATCTCATCGTCATACCCTTGGTCGGCGTGGATTCACGCGGCCGGCGGTTGGGCATGGGCGGCGGATTCTATGATCGAGCGCTGGAGTTCCGCCGCCGCCGGGGCCGGTGGCGGGGCCCCTCCTGGTCGGACTCGCGTTCGATTGTCAGCGCACCGACTCGAGTTTCGCTGAAGCCTGGGACGTGAAGCTCGATGCACTGGCGACGGAATCAGGACTGCAGCACTACTCGAGGACAACCCATGAACCATTGGCTACTGAAATCGGAACCTGAGAGCTTCAGCATCGATGCCCTGAAGTCAGGCGCCCAAACAGACGACCGCATGGGATGGCGTGCGCAATTATCAGGCGCGCAACATGCTGCGGGACTCGATGAAAAAGGGCGATCAAGCGTTTTTTTATCATTCCGGCTGCGATGTTCCCGGCATCGTCGGCATCGTCGCCATCGCGAAGGAGGGCTATCCGGACAAGACGGCCTTCGACCCCAAGCATCATCACTACGACGCCGATTCCAAGGCCGATGCCCCTCGTTGGTTCGTCGTGGACGTGAAGTTCGTGCGCAAGTTCAAGCGCATCATCACGCTCGATGAGTTGCGGCAGCATGCGGCAAAAGCGCTTGAAGGATTTTGTTTTGCTGCGTCGTGGGAATCGTCTGTCAGTGATGCCGGTGTCGCAGATGGACTGGGAGTTTCGTTCTCGCTCTCGAGTGAGGATCGTTGAGTGAAGTCGTTCACATCGCTACCACATTCGCGGTCGAGAAGCGCGACGGCGCTTGTAAATTAATTATTCGTGTATATACTCGGACCCCGGACTAACCCGATAACGGAGTTTCTATCATGGCAGCGAAAGCAAAGAAGGCGAAGAAGAAGGTAGCTAAGAAAAAGGCCGCTAAGAAAAAGTAAGCCTTCGAAAGTAATCAACTGTGCCCGCGTAAGCGGGCACAGTTGTTTTTGAGGGTAGGTAATTTCGTGTCATCAGTGGAAAAGAAACGCCGTGCGGCCGAGGCCGCTCTCGCATACGTTGAAAGCGGCATGGTGCTGGGCATCGGCACCGGTTCCACGGTGACCGAGCTCATCGAAGCGATGAAAGTCCGCAAAATACAGCTTTCGAGGCGCTGTTTCGAGTTCGCGCCGGACCTCTGAGAGCTTGGGCTTCGCCGGCATTCCGGAACTGGATCTCAATTCCGCCGGGCCGTTGCCCCTCTACATCGACGGCGCCGACGAAGCCACCGCCGCCGGCGTGCTGATCAAGGGCGGGGGCGCGGCGCTCACCCGCGAGAAAGTCGTCGCCGCCGCTTCGGCCAGATTCGTCTGCATCATCGACGACAGCAAGCTGGTCGAGCGTGCTCGGCAAGTTCCCTCTCCCGGTCGAAGTGATTCCGATGGCGCGCTCCTATGTCGCGCGCCAACTCGTGAAGATGGGGGGACAGCCGGTCTGGCGCGACGGCGTGGTCACGGACAACGGCAACGTCATCCTGGACGTCCACAACCTCAAGCTCGATGACCCGGCGGCCTTTGAATCCAGCTTGAATCAAGTCGCAGGGGTGGTGACGGTCGGCCTGTTCGCCCTGCGCCGCGCCGACATCCTGATCGTGGCGGGCGATGAGGGCGTGAGGACCATCGATTGCCGGGCGGCCCCGGCGCCCTAGATTTCCAGGCGGGTCCCGATTTCAATCACGCGGTTCGGCGGCAGTCCATAGTAGTCGGCGATCACCTGTGCGCTGCGCGCCATCTGCATGAAGGCGCTGCGCCGCAGCGGCGATAGATCCGAGCGCTGTCCCGGCAGCAATTCTTCGCGGCTGAGGAAGAAGGTGGTGCGCTCGGGTTCGTATGCGCACGCCGTGCGCTTCGGCCTCGCGCAGAATCTCCGTGATGTTCGGTTTCTCCATGAACCCGACCTGCGCCACCACCCGCACGATGCCTTCGCAAACGGGTGTCACGGTCAGGCGCTTCGATGCGGCGATTCGCGGCTGCTCGCGGGTCACCACGGTCAACAGCACCACCCGCTCGTGAATCACGCGGTTGAACTTGATGTTGTTGAGCAGGGCGCGCGGGATGCCCGAGGCCTTCGCATCCAGGAATATGGCGGTACCCGTCACCCGCACCGGCGGATCGCGCTTCAAGTCGTCGAGAAAATCGCGCACCGGCTTCTGTTCGCGCAGCAGGCGCGCCATGACCGAGACGCGTCCGCTCTGCCACGATCTGCATCAGCCAATAGATGATCAGCCCGGATGCCAGCGGCAGCCAGCCGCCCTCCTCGAGCTTGGTCATATTCGCCAACAGGAAGGCGATGTCGACGATGAACAGCAGCGACAAGCCCGCCCGCAACGCCCGGCTCTCCTTCCCGGTGCGCGACTTGATCAGGCTCAAGGTGAGCGGCGTCACGATGGTCATGGCGCCGGAGACTGCCAACCCGTACGCGCCCGCCAGCGCCGCCGAGCTGCCGAAACTCACCACCAACGCCGAGCGCGGCGACCATCAACATCCAATTCATGGTCGGCACATAGATCTGACCGGCGTTGTCCGCGGACGAATGCTGGATGCGCAGACGCGGCAGCAATCCCAAGCTCACCGCCTGAGTGGTCACGGAGAAGACCCCCGAGATCACCGCCTGCGATGCGATGACCGTTGCCGCGGTCGCAATCATGACCAGGGGATACAGCGACCACGCGGGCGCCATCAGGTAGAAGGGATTGCTGATGGCCGCCGGATTCTCGATCAGCAACGCGCCCTGTCCGAAATAGTTCATGACCAGCGCCGGCATGACGAGCGAGATCCAGCCAAGGCGGATCGGCGCTTTGCCGAAATGACCCATGTCGGCATACAGTGCCTCGCCGCCGGTGACGCATAGGAAGACGCCGGCAAGCACCGCGAGCGAGCCGATCTGGTGCTGCCCCAGCAAGCGCAGTCCGCGCGACGGATCGAGCGCCTGCAGCACTGCGCGGTTCCCGCACGATCCACCCGAGCCCCATCACCGCCAATATCGCGAACCAACCCAACATCACCGGACCGAAAACCTTGCCGACCGAGCCGGTGCCGTGGCGTTGAATCAAGAACAATCCCACCAACACCACAACGGTGATCGGCAGAACCGGAATTTGCGCCTCGGGCGCCGCCACATGCAGGCCTTCCACGGCGCTCAACACCGAAATCGCCGGCGTGATCGCGCCGTCCGCAAAGAACAGCGACGCGCCCAATATGCCCAGCATCCCGTAGATCTTGCGCCGCGGACTTTCGCGCTCGGTGTTGATCACCAGCGCCGTCAGGGCCAGCACTCCGCCCTCGCCCTTGTTGTCGGCGTTCAATACCACGCCGACGTACTTGAGCAGGATGACCAGCACCAAGGACCAGAAAATCAGCGATAGCACGCCGAGCACGTGCTCCGGGCGTGACGGCGATGCCGGGGCCGGTGAAACAGGCCGACATGGCGTAGAGAGGACTGGTGCCGATGTCGCCGAACACGACGCCGAGCGCTGCAAGCGCCATCGGCGCAAGCCGTCCACTCGAATTGCGTTCGCCCGACATTTTTACCCGTGCGCTAGGCTGAAAAAGGCCCACCTTGGTGGGCCTCAAATTTGGCTGGGGGACTAGGATTCGAACCTAGGTAAACGGTGTCAGAGACCGTTGTCCTACCGCTAGACGATCCCCCAAAACCGACGACCGTTCCCGGGCGGCCGATCAGCGCTTGGAGAACTGCGTGCCGCGACGCGCCTTGCGGCGACCGACCTTCTTGCGTTCGACCTCACGCGCGTCGCGGGTGACAAAACCCGCCTTGCGCAGCGGTGAGCGAAGCGTCTCGTCGTAAGCCATCAGCGCGCGCGTGATGCCGTGGCGAATCGCGCCGGCTTGACCGGTGATTCCGCCGCCTTCGACGTGCGCATCGACGTCGAATTTTCCGCCGAGTTGTACCGCACCGAAGGGCTGCTGCACGATCATCCGGCCCGTCTCCCGGCCGAAGAACTCATCGAGGGTGCGGCCGTTGATCGATACTTTGCCCGTGCCTTGACGCAGGTAAACCCGTGCGCTCGAGGTCTTGCGGCGGCCGGTGCCGTAAAAGGAATTGACGGCTGTCTTTGATGCCATTGTTGTCTGTCCTCGAGAACTCTTAGATTTCCAGCGCCTTGGGCTGCTGTGCTTGATGGGGATGATCTTTGCCGCCGAACACATGTAGTTTCTTGTACATGCGCCGGCCCAACGGACCCTTGGGCAGCATACCCTTCACCGCGAACTCGATCGCGCGCTCCGGGTGCTCTTTCAGCAGCTTGCCGAGCGAGATGCTCTTCAGGTTTCCGACATATCCGGTGTGCTGATGGTAGAACTTGTCCGTGAGCTTCGCTCCCGTGACCCGCACGGTGCCGGCGTTGATGACCACGATGTGATCGCCCAGGTCCTGATGCGGCGCATAATTCGGCTTGTGCTTGCCCTTCAAGCGATGCGCGATCTCCGAGGCCAATCGGCCCAGAGTTTTGCCTGCCGCGTCGACCAGGAACCAGTCGCCGCGCGATTCTGCAGGCTTCGAAAATACGGTATACATGAAAATACTCAGCTGGTTCAGGTCGTTAACGAAAGGCGCGAAAGTGTACAGAACGGCGGGCAGAGATGCCAGTCCTCACGCGGCCGGGCGGCGTCTATAATATAGTGTTCGGATGCAGACTCGGAGTTTTAGCCCAATCGATCGTTTTTTTGGCGAAATAGACAAGGCAATCAAGGTCTTAACCACTCCGGCACGTGCATCCCGCGAAGCGCCCGCTGCGCCGGAGAGCAGCCCCCCTCCCCGAGCCGCAGCGCTCCGAGTCGGTTCGGCTGATGCGGGTCAACCATGCCGGCGAGGTGGCCGCGCAGGCCCTCTACCAAGGACAGGCCTTGACCGCCCGCGATGCCGCTGTCGCGGCTGCCATGCACCATGCCGCCGCCGAGGAAAACGACCATCTCGGCCTGGTGCGAGCTGCGCCTGCGCGAACTTAAGGGCCGTACCAGCGCCCTGAACCCGCTGTGGTATGCCGGCTCATTCGCAATCGGCGCGCTGGCGGGAGCCCTTGGAGATGGCCCGAGCCTGGGGTTCGTTGCCGAAACCGAACGGCAGGTAGAATTGCACTTGCGCGGCCATATGCAGCGCCTGGGCAGTGCCGACCCACGCAGCCGCGCCATCCTCGAGCAGATGACGCACGATGAGGTGCGCCATGGCGCCCACGCAGCCTCGCTGGGGGGCGAGGCACTGCCGATTCCGATTATGGCGGCGATGCGCCTGACTTCGCGGCTCATGACTCTGGAGTTCGTATTGGATGTAACCTAGTGGGCTTATGACCCGCTCTGCGCCCGTTAGCGCTTGCGATTCCGGGACTTATGTAATAAAACGTGCGCCAGCACAGGCGTTTAACAGACCTACAAAACCTTAGGGAGAGACCATGGAAGAAGGGGCAAAAGCCTTAAGCGATATCCCAGCGATCAATCGTTTCTTGAGCTACTGCCGAATTCGGACAGTCCCTTCCAAGACCGTGATCATTCACGCCGGCGATTTGCCGGACATTTTGTACTACATCATCTCCGGCTCGGTCGAGGTCATGATCGAGGACGAAGATGGCAATGAAATGGTGCTGGCCTATCTCAACAAGGGTCAGTTTTTCGGGGAAATGGGCCTGTTCTACGAGCAGCCGACGCGCAGCGCCTGGGTGCGCACCCGGCAGCAGTCCGAACTCGCCGAGATGACCTATCCGCGCTTTCGGCAGATCGCCGCCGAAAGCCCCGGGTTGATCTTCGAACTGGCCACCCAGCTCGCGACCCGGCTCGATCGCACCAACCGCAAGCTCGGCGATCTGGCCTTCGTCGACGTCACCGGCCGCGTCGCGCACGCCATCATGGATCTATGCGGCGAGCCCGATGCGATGACGCATCCCGAAGGCATGCAGATCAAGGTGAGCCGCCAGGAGCTGTCGCGGCTGGTCGGCTGCTCGCGCGAAATGGCGGGACGCGTGCTCAAGGTATTGGAGGAGCAAGGCCTGCTGCGCGCGACCGGGAAAACCATCGTCGTGTTCAACGCCCGTCCGAAGGTGAAGACACGGCCGCTGATCGTGCCGGTGAAAGCCGGCGCCGGCAGCGGAGCCGCTGCCGCCAAGAGCCACGCGCACCGAGACGCACGGATGATGATGACGATGACGACGAGGACGACGAATAGCGTCTTAGGCTGACTTGCCGCCGATCTCGATCTGCGCGCGCATGGCCTTGATGGTGCCCGCGTAGTCGGCGCTGCCGAATATCGCGGAACCGGCGACGAACGTGTCCGCGCCGGCTCTGGCGATCTCAGCCGCATTATCCACTTTGACGCCGCCGTCGATTTCCAGGCGGATGTCGCGCTTCGCGGCCTTGATGCGCGCGCGCGCCTCGGCGAGTTTGGGCAATGCCTGCGGGATGAATTTCTGGCCGCCGAAGCCGGGATTGACCGACATCACCAGGATGAGATCGAGCTTCTCGATCACGTAATCCAGCCAGTTCAAGGGCGTCGCCGGATTGAACACGAGGCCCGGCCTGCATCCGGAATCGCGAATCAGTTGAATCGTGCGATCCACGTGTTGGGTCGCCTCCGGGTGAAAACTGATGTAGCTCGCACCGGCCTTCGCGAAGTCCGGCACGAGTTGATCCACCGGCGAGATCATCAAATGCACGTCGATCGGCGCCTTGATTCCCGCCCGCCGCAGGGCTTCGCAGACCAGGGGGCCGATGGTGAGGTTCGGGACGTAGTGATTATCCATGACGTCGAAGTGGATCCAATCGGCGCCGGCGCCGAGTACGGAATTCACCTCCTCGCCCAAGCGGGCGAAATCAGCGGACAATATCGAGGGCGAAATAATCATCGTCATGGTCGGCTCCTTCAGCGCATGCCGCGCGCCGCGCGTATCCCCTCATAAGCTTCCTGGATGCGCTGGGTTTTCTCCTTCGCCATCTGCGCCATCGACTCCGGCAGTCCATTGGCCACCAGTTTATCAGGATGATGGCGGCTCATTTGCCGCCGATATGCCTTGGTCACTTCTTGATCAGTTATGTTGGCGTCGACTTCCAACTCCGCATAGCATTCCGCCAGCGAGCCGGAGCCGGCGCCTTGGCGGCCGGAGCCGGCCGATGAGGTGCCGCGCGTGCGTTGCCGCGCCCGCAGCGAGGCCTCCATGTAGGCGAATTCGAGGCCGGACATGCCGAGCCGCTCCGCCACTCGCATCAACACCGCCCGCGCGGGCGGCGACAGGCCGTTGCCGGCAAGCGCCGCGCGCAATTGCAATTCCATGAAGGCGCGCAACAGGTCGTAGCGCTGTCCACACGCCTCGCGCAGGCGCTCGACGCCGAGTTCGGCGTCATAAGCGGCGGCCTTGCCGGTCCGAAAGCAATCGATTGCGGCGCTGACCTCGCGCTCGCCCAGGTTCATCTCGCGCATCAGGCGGCGCGCTGCGTCGATCTCCGCCTCGGTCACCCGGCCGTCGGATTTGGCGACATGACCCATCAATTCGAAGGTCGTGCGGAAGAACTCGTCGGGAATCGACAGTGAAGGCCCCGCGTGGCCTGTGCCTGACGCTGCCCTCACTCCCGCGCCCTGGTCGAACATGAGCCCGATCATGGCGCCAATGACGGCCCCCCATGCCCTCTGCGTGATCAGGAGACCGACGAGCGCCCCTGAGAAAACACCTTTCCACATCATTCGCGTTGACCTATCCGCCTCGTCCCGCCACAATCGCCTTGCCTTCCACTCCCCAATGTTAGCAGTCGGCAGGCCGCTCAACGATGCAACACGTTTCGCAATCGGCACCGCTTTTCGAGTCACACCTGCGAGGCCTCAAGAAGATCCATCAAGGCAAGGTGCGCGATATCTACGACGTGGATGCCGAGCATCTCCTGATCGTCACGACCGATCGATTGTCGGCCTTCGACGTGGTGCTGCCGGACCCGATTCCATTCAAAGGGGAGGTCCTCACGCAAATCTCCCTGTTCTGGTTTGCAAAGACGCAATCCATCGTCGCGAATCATCTGTCCGCGCTCAAGGTCGAGGATGTCGTCGACGACAGCGAAGAACGCGCGCAACTGGCCGGGCGGGCGATGGTGGTGAAGAAGCTCACCCCGCTGCCCATCGAGGCGGTGGTGCGCGGCTATCTGATCGGCTCGGGGTTCAAGGATTACCAACTGCACGGTTCGGTCTGCGGTATTGCATTGCCGGGCGGATTGCGCATGGCGGATCAATTGCCGGAACCCTTGTTCACACCGGCCTCGAAGGCTCCCGCCGGATCTCACGACGAAAACATCGATTTCGACGCCATGGTGAAATTGGTCGGCCGCGACCACGCCGACGCTGTCCGGCGCATCGCGCTCGCGATCTACCGATTCGCCGCAGAGCACGCCCGCGCACGGCAAATCATCATCGCCGATACCAAATTCGAGTTCGGCGTCGACAAGGCCGGCCGCCTCATGCTCATCGATGAAGCGTTGACGCCCGACTCCTCACGCTTCTGGCCGGTGGCATCGTATAAACCCGGCATCAGTCCGCCGAGTTTCGACAAGCAATTCGTGCGCGACTACTTGGAATCGCTGCAGTGGAACAAGAAGCCTCCGGCACCGCATCTGCCGCCGGACGTCCTGACCCGCACCAGCGATAATTATCGCGAGGCGCTGCGGCTTCTGACCGCTCCGCCCTAAGCGACCTTTCGCCGCGAACGGCCAAGCGCATGCCCAATTGGATCGACCGTCTGGAAGACGGATTGTTTCAAAAGTCGCGCGACATGGGTCCGCCATGGGGCGCGCTGCTGCGCTGGCTGCGCTATCCGGCGGCGCTGCTGCGCGACTGGTTGGGCGGCGAGATCAGCGTGCGGGCCATGAGCCTTGCCTACACCACGTTGCTGTCGCTGGTGCCGCTGATGGTGTTCAGCTTCGCGATTCTCAAAGGTCTCGGCGCGCGCGGCGACCTGAAGCTCATTCTCCGTGAATTCTTCCGGCCCATGGGCGGTGCGGCGACGCAGCTGACGGAAAGCGTCATGCAATTCGTCGCGAACATGCGCGGCGAACTGCTGGGCTCGATCGGCCTCGCATTTCTCGTGTACACGGTGATCACCACCATTCAGAAAGTCGAGGCGAGCTTCAACTTCGTATGGCGCGTGCAGCGCCCGCGAAGCTTTGGCCGGCGCTTCACCGAATATTTGAGCGTCATGATCTTGGGACCCATCCTGCTCGCCGTCGCGATCGGCCTGTTGGGTTCGGCGGAGCACAGCCCGTTCGCGCAGTGGCTGCACGCCGTGGCGCCGCTCGCGGGAGTCCTGGGCTTCCTGAGCCAGACCGTGCCCTATGCCATCGTCACCGTCGTCTTCACGTTCATGTACTCGTTCGTTCCCAACGCGCGCGTGCAGTTTCGAGCGGCGCTCATCGGCGGCGTGACCGCGGGTGTGATCTGGGCCCTCGTCGGCAGGGTATTCACCGCCGTCATCGTGTATTCGTCGCAGTTGGTGGCGGTCTATTCCGGTTTCGCCATCGTGCTGACGACGCTGATCTGGGTGTATCTGAGCTGGCTCATATTGCTCATCGGCGCGCAACTCGCGTTCTACGTGCAGTTTCCCCAGTATCTGCGCCACGGCCAGGAGAGCATCGAGCTCAGCGTCATCGACTGCGAGCAGATGGGTCTGTCGATCATGTTTTTGATCGGGCGCGACTATGCGACGGGCAGCGGCCAGTGGGATTCGGGCCGGCTCGCGGCCGAGCTCGACCTCCCGAGCATCGCGCTCGCGCCGGTGCTCGCGCGCCTGGAGCTCGGCGGCTTGATCGTGGCGACCGAAAAGGAACAATACGTTCCCGGCCGCGATCCCGCCGGCATCCTGCTGGCCGACATCATGGAAGCGGTTCGCACCCTGCAAATCGGGCGGCTGAAGATCGGGAGCCATCGGGTGACGGCCGGGGCCCGGGTGGTGCGCGAGGTGGAAGCGGCCATTCGGGAGCGGCTGGGTGGACGATCGCTCAAGGATTTGATCGCCGCGGAAACCAGACAGGCTCCTGAGCCTGCCTGAGTATTCCGCGGGGCCACGCAATTTCAATCGCCGGCGATGGTCATTTCCTGCAGCAAGATCGACCCTACGCGCGTACCGCCGCGCACATCGACGTCGTCGCCCACGGCCGCAATGCCTTTGAGCATGTCGCGCAAGTTTCCGGCAATCGTGATCTCGGCCACCGGGTACTGAACCACGCCGTTCTCGACCCAGAAGCCGGCGGCGCCGCGCGAATAATCGCCGGTCACCATGTTGACCCCCTGCCCCATCAGTTCGGTCACCAACAATCCCGTGCCGAGCCGTGACAGCAACACATCCATTCCGCCGGCGAGATTCGGCGCGACAATGAGGTTGTGAGCGCCTCCGGCATTGCCGGTGGTCTTGAGTCCGAGCTTGCGAGCCGAGTAACTGGAAAGAATGTAGCCCGTGAGGACGCCGTCGGCCACGAGCTCGCGGTCGCGGGTCTCGACGCCTTCATCATCGAATGGTGCGCTGCCCATCGCCTTCGGTATGTGCGGCCGCTCGGCAATCGAGAATCCGGCCGGAAACACTTGCTGGCCCGCTGAATTCAGCAAAAACGAGGATTGCCGGTATTGGCTGCTGCCGCGAATCGCGGCCACGAAATGCCCGATCAGACCGCGCGCAATCTCCGGCACGAACAGCACCGGCGCGCGGCGCGTGCTTAGTTTGCGGGGACCCAGGCGCGCGATCGTGCGCCGTGCACTCTCCCTGCCTATGGCCTCGGCCTGCTCCAATTCGCGCCAATCGCGCGAACTGCTGTACCAGTAGTCGCGCTGCATGTCTTCCCCGGTGCCGGCAAGCACCACGCAACTCAAGGTATGCGAGGTCGTCGGATAGCCGCCGACGAAGCCATGGGTATTGCCATAGACGTGCAGCCCCTGGTGCGTGCCGAGCGAGGCGCCCTCGGAATTATTGATCCGCGCGTCGAATCCCAGCGCCGCCCCCTCGCAGGCTTTGGCGATCTCGATCGCACGGTCCGCGCTGACGCTCCAGGGATGCGCGAGATCGAGATTCATGGGGGCGCTCGTCATCAGAGCCGCGTCCGCAAGCCCCGCGCAGGCATCCTCCGCCGTAAAGCGGGCGATACTGCAGGCCTTGGCCACCGTCGCCCGGACCGCGTCCAGCGAGAAATCCGCGGTACTGGCCGACCCCTTACGCTGCCCGAAATAGACCGTGATCCCCATGCTGCGGTCGCGTTGGTGCTCCAGGGTTTCGACTTCGCCGAGTCGCACACCGACCGAAAGACCCGTATCCTGGCTGACGGCCGCCTCGGCTTGCGAGGCGCCTCGAACGCGCGCCTCTTCCAGGGCACGCTCGATGATCGATTCAAGGTCTCCCTGGGCGAGGCGGACAGGGTTGGTGGATACGGCCATCAATATCTCCAAAACTCTCTTTGCGGATTCCGAGCGGCGATTCTACCGGTCTTGAGTGATAGCATGGGCCCTACTATGAAGAGCGAGAACGACAGCACCGATACCTCCGGCGAATCCGAAGAGCAGCGCCTGAGCAAGAGCGCGCGCAAACGGGAGGCGGCTTCTTTGCAGGAGTTGGGCATGAAATTATCGGCCCTTCCCGACCAGGAGATCAAAGCGCTGGACCTGCCGGACAATCTGTTCGTTGCACTGCGTGATCTGCGCCGTCTGCCCTCGCATGGAGCGCAGATCAGGCAACGGCAGTATATCGGGAAATTGATGCGCGACATCGACCCGGAGCCGGTGCTCGCCAAGCTGGCGGAGCGCAAACAGCGCCATGACCTCGAGATTCGGCATTTCCAACAAATCGAGCGCTGGCGCGATCGGCTGCTGTCCGAGCCGCACACCGGACTCGACGAACTGCTGCGGGAGTACCCGCACGCGGACCGGACGAGCTTGGTCAAACTACTGGAAAAAGCCGAGAAAGAGCGTCTGGAACAACGCTCGCCGGTCGGCGCCCGGGAGCTTTTCGCGTTTCTACGCGAGTTGCTCGGGTAGCAGCCTCGGCTTTGCTAGACTCGCGGTAAATGAAAGCCCTGGTCGGAATCATTATGGGATCGGCTTCCGACTGGGAAACCATGCAGGGCGCCGCCGACATGCTCGATTCCCTCGGTATCGCCCACGAAGTACGGATCGTTTCGGCGCACCGCACGCCCGATTTGCTGTTCGAGTACGCGGCCAGCGCGCGCGCGCGCGGCCTCAAGGCCATCATCGCCGGCGCGGGCGGCGCGGCGCATTTGCCGGGCATGACCGCCGCCAAGACGTCGGTACCGGTGTTGGGCGTGCCGGTGCAATCCAAAGTCTTGAACGGCCTCGACTCGTTGCTGTCGATCGCTCAGATGCCGACCGGCATCCCGGTCGCCACCTTTGCCATCGGCGCCACCGGCGCAAAAAACGCGGCGCTGTTTGCAGCCGCGATTCTGGCCAATGAGAACGGCGACGTACGCACGGCGCTGGACGCCTTCCGCCAGGCGCAGACCGCCGCCGTGCTCGCCAAACCGGATCCCCGCGGCTCTTGAAGCTGTCGCGGGTCGGCATCGTCGGTGCGGGTCAACTGGGGCGCATGCTTGCGCTCGCCGGCTACCCGCTCGGAATACGCTGCCTGTTTCTCGACCGCAGCGCCGCCGCCCCGGCCGCACAAGTCGCACCGATATTTGTCGGTGACCTCGAAGATGCGGCGCAACTCGAAGCATTGGCCGCGGGCAGCGACGTCCTTACCTTTGACTGGGAAAATATCCCAGGGAAAGCGCTGGCGCCGCTCGAGAAACTGACCCTGGTCCGGCCGCCTCGAGCGGCTCTCGAAGTGTCCCAGGATCGCCTGGCGGAAAAAGCCCTGTTTACCAAGTTGCGAATTCCCGTTGCCGCGCACGCCGCAATCGACAGCAGGGAGCAGCTGATCCGGGCGGCGCGCAAACTGGGCCTTCCCGGCGTGCTCAAGACGCGCCGCATGGGGTATGACGGCAAGGGCCAGTTCGTCGTGCGCGATGCTTCGCAACTCGATGAGGCATGGGCCGCGATCGGCGGTTCAGGCTTGATCTACGAGAAGTTTCAGGAATTCTCGCGCGAAGTCTCCCTCGTCGGGCGCGCGCTCGGCGGCGGGCAAGATCGTGTTCTATCCACTCTCGGCCAATAGTCACGGCGGGGGAATCCTGCACTACGGCGTTGCACCTTTTACAAACCGGGCGCTGGAGCACTCTGCGCGACGCTGCATGCAACGCGTGATGCGCGCACTGGCCTACGTCGGCGTGCTCGCGATCGAATTTTTCGTGGTCAAGGGTCGATTGATTGCCAATGAAATGGCGCCTCGAGTGCATAATTCAGGGCATTGGACCATCGAAGGCTGCGTCACCAGCCAATTCGAAAACCATCTGCGCGCAATTTGCGGCCTGCCCCTCGGCAGCACGCGCGCCCTGGGACACACCGCGATGGTCAATTTTCTCGGAGAGATGCCGGACCGCGAACGCCTCTTGGCCATCGATGGACTGGCCTTCCACGACTACGGCAAGGAGCCGCGCCCGGGGCGCAAACTCGGCCACTGCACGATCCTGAAAAGCCGCGCTGCCGAGCGCGATGCGGCGCTTGCGGAGACCTTGAAATTGGTTCAATGGCTTTGAACGGTCATTTGACCGGGGCTTTGAACCATCATTTCACGGACCGGGGCTCGATCCCGTAAACTGTCTCCATTCATGTATCTAGAACTATTCAAACTCCATGAATTGCCCTTCCGCCTGAGCCCGGACCCGCAGTTCCTATACTTGAGCAAGCAGCATGCGCGCGCCAAAGCGTACATGGAATCTACCATCTGGTTCACCGACGGTTTCGTCGTGATCACCGGTGAAATCGGCGCCGGTAAAACCACCTTGATCGAAACTTTCCTGCATGAGATGCAAACCGACGCAGTCGTCGCGCAAATCAACCAGACGCAGCTCAGCCCAACGGCGTTTCTGCAAACCGTCCTCGTGCAATTCGGTTTCTCGCCCTTCAACATGAAGAAGCCGGAGGTGTTGGCGACCTTGAACCAGTTCCTGGTGGAACAGCACATCAGCGGGCGCAAGGTGCTGTTGATCGTGGACGAGGCGCAGAACCTGAGTCACCGCGTGCTCGAGGAAGTGCGCATGCTGTCAGGCATAGAGACCACCAAGGAGAAGGCCCTGCGCATCATTCTCGCCGGCCAACCCGAGCTCAACGACAAGCTCAATTCACCCGAATTGGAGCAGCTCACGCAACGCGTGCGTCTGCGTTTCCATCTGACCGCGCTCACCGGCGCCGAAACCGCTGCATACATCGATCATCGCCTCGAAGTCGCCGGCTCGCAGGGCAGGCGTATTTTTGCGGACGATACCTACGCCACGATCTACAAATACACCGGCGGCGTCCCGCGCCTGATCAACACCCTGTGCGACACCAGCCTGATGGCCGCGTTCGGCCGCGACCGCGATACGGTGACCGCGGAAGACATCAGCGCCGCGATCGATGAGCTGCAGTGGGTCGAATTCGCCGCCCACACCAACCGCATGCGCATTCTCAATCTGGAGAACACGATGCCCGATGCGGACACCGGTCCCACGGTGGGGCGGATTCTGCTGGCAAGCGACGGCAAGACCGTGATGGAGCGCGAGCTCAAGCCCGGCCGTCTCGTGATCGGCCGGACCTCGGACAACGATATACAGATCGACAGCAAGTTCATCAGCCGTCATCACTGCCAGATCGTGACGCAGGCCGATGCCTGCCTGATCGAGGATCTCAACAGCACCAACGGCATTTTCGTGCAATCCAAACGCGTGCGGCGGCACAATCTGAATGACGGCGACGTGGTGAAGGTGGGCCAGCACGAGATCATGTACATCGACGAGCGGCAGCCGCGCCTGCGCGGCGGCGAGCTTGACGGCGAACCGACTGAAAAGCCGTGAGCTTAGGTTAGCTCTGCAGCGTCGAGGGCAGGTCGATGGTCTCGCCGGAATACTCGCGGCTCAAGGCGCGGTAGTCCTGGCGTCGCAGAAGCAGCGTCAAAGCCGCCGTCTCGACCACGACCCCGAGAACGAAGGCTATAACCGCGCGCGGACCGACCGGATCTACGTAGAACAGGAATATCGCCAATCCGCCCAATGCCATATAGACATAGGGCAGACTTTCATAGACAGGGCGAGCCAGGCGCATGGAAACGACCTCCGTGCGCTATGTTAATTAATCCGCCGCGAAAATTCCCCCGGATTTTACTTAAAATCGGGCGAATACAGTGTTGTACCCAGGTTTTCCGGCCCGCTCTGCTGCGCCGCCTCCAGCGCCTGTGCTGGCCCCCGCCGGACCAAGGGACGGGGCGCCGACGGCGGGCCGCCTAGTCCTTGCCGACCAGGAGCTCGGCGATGCGTGAAAGCCAGGAATTGCGCCAGCCCTCGACTCGGAGCTGCTCGGTCTTGACTTTGGGAGCCCGTTTGGCCTCCGACACCAGATCTTTGGGCAGGTTGAGCTGAAAGGTGCCCGTCATTGAATTGTCGGCCATGGGAAACTCCGTCGTTGCATCGTTGATACCGAAGGCGAGCCTACCGAGTCCCGTCGCAGGGCCGATGAGATCCGGTGCACGTTATTGTTGTTTCGCTTTGGCGCGCGAAGCAACCCGTCGCCACAATGCGACGTGACGTAGGAATTTTTGCAATATGTTGAGGGCCGATTCCTACTGCGCGATGTCACATTTGCGCGGCGTCACATTCGCCTTATCTGCAGCAGTCGCTGCGGCTCAGCGGATCAAAATGCGCAAAGACTCTTCGGTAAGCGGCTTGATCATGAGGGAATCAAATCCGCGGCTGTGGCATTCGCGTGATCAACTGCCCGAAAGGCGCGGGCCGACGTCGTTGAACGCCGCGCCCGCGCCGCGGCCGAGCTTCCTGCGGACCCCGCGCTGCTTCCTCCTTGAAAATGCCGCGCGATCATTCTGCATGCATGACGCCAGGCATGAAATTGTCAATCGCGACGCAAACGCGTAGATACGCGGGCGGCCGGACGAAGGGGGATCCGGTGCGGTGCGGCCCGCCGCGGCGCGGCGCGCTGCGTCGACGATGTCAGCCGGTGCCGCCGACCGTGAGCGCATCGATGCGCAGGGTGGGCTGGCCGACTCCGACAGGCACCGATTGGCCTTCCTTGCCGCAAGTGCCGACCCCGCTGTCCAGCTTCAAGTCGTTGCCGACCATGCTGACGCGCTGCAGGACATCGGGACCGTTGCCGATCAAGGTGGCGCCCTTGACGGGTGCGCCGATTTTGCCGTTTTCGATCAAGTACGCTTCGCTGGCCGAAAATACGAATTTGCCGGAAGTGATGTCGACCTGGCCGCCGCCGAAATTGACCGCGTACAAGCCCTTGTCGACAGACGCGATGATGTCTTGCGGCGCGTGCGCGCCTGCGCGCATATAGGTATTGGTCATTCGCGGCAAGGTCATATGCGCGAATGACTCGCGCCGGCCGTTGCCGGTCGCCGGCATGCCCATCAATCTCGCATTCATCTTGTCCTGGATATAACCGCGCAGCACGCCGTTTTCGATCAGCGTCGTGCACTGCGTCGGCGTGCCCTCATCGTCGACGTTCAAGGATCCGCGGCGCCGATCGAGGGTGCCATCGTCGACCACGGTGATTTCATCCGCGGCCACCTTCTGGCCGATACGATTGGAGAACGCCGAAGTGCCCTTGCGATTGAAATCGCCTTCCAAGCCATGGCCGATGGCTTCGTGCAGCAGGATACCCGGCCAGCCCGGACCGAGAACCACGGTCATGGACCCGGCCGGCGCCGCCACCGCGTCGAGATTCACCAGCGCCTGCCGCACGGCTTCGCGGCCGTGGGCAAACGGCTCGTCGCCGCGCAGCAGTTCGTCGAGGCCGAAGCGCCCGCCGCCGCCGCTGTACCCCTGCTCGCGGCGACCGCTCTGCTCGACGATGACCGAGACATTGACCCGCACCAGGGGCCGCACGTCCGCCGTCAAGGTGCCGTCGCTGGTCGCGATGAGTATCACTTCGTGCACCGCCGCCAACGATGCCATCACCTGTTTGACGCGCGGGTCGATGCGGCGCGTATCCGCGTCGATGCGCATCAACCACGCCACCTTGTCCTCATCGCGAATGGCGTCGAGCGGATCTGCGGGCAAATACAGCCGGTGAGTCAAGGGACGCTGCCAGGCCTTCACCGCGTTGCGCCCGCCGCTGTGTGCAATGGCGCGCGCGGCGGCAGATGCCTCGAGCAATGCCGGCAGCAGCACTTCGTCGGTATAGGCGAAGCCGGTCTTCTCGCCGCTGATGGCGCGCACCCCGACACCCTGTTCGATGCTGTGCGATCCATCCTTGACGATGCCGTCCTCGAGCGACCAGGATTCCTCGCGCGACAGCTGAAAATACAGGTCGGCGTAGTCCACGCCGCGGCTCATGACGTCATCCAGCACATTCGACAATCGCTGCTCGTCGAGACCGGAGGGCGCGAGGATCATTTTTTCCGCCACTTCGAACATGGGTTCGCTGGTGTCGGCGCTGCGTGCATTCATGTGAGCACCGTCGCTGCGCTCGGCAGCCCCAGTTGTCGGTTGGCGAGCGCCGGAAAGCGCGCACGCGTCTCGGCCACCTTGGCAAGATCGATATCTGCAGTGATCACTCCGGTACCCTTTGCCAGGCGCGACAGCACCTGACCCCAGTAATCCACGATGAGCGAATCGCCGTACGTCTCGCGGCCGCTGGAATGCGTGCCGCTCTGCGCCGGCGCCACGACGTAGCACAGGTTCTCGATCGCCCGCGCCCGCAGCAGCGTTTCCCAATGCGCGCGCCCGGTGGGCACCGTGAACGCGGCGGGCATCGCCAGCCACTCGGCGCCCTGCGAGACGAGTTCCCGGTACAGTTCGGGAAACCGCATGTCGTAGCACACCGAAAGGCCGAGCCGGCCGACCGGCGTATCCGCAATCACCGGCTCGCGCCCGGCGGCGACGTGGGTCGACTCGCGATACTGCTCGTCGCGGCCGGGAATGGTCACGTCGAACAGGTGGATCTTGTCATAGCGGGCCACCCGCTTGCCGGCGGCATCGATCAACAGCGACGAGTTGGCGACGCGAACAGCGCCGTTGCCGCGGATGACGATGGTGCCGCCTAGGATCCACATCTTGAGCTCGCGTGCGGTCTTGCTCAGAAATGACTGCACGGGGCCCTCGCCGTCCGCTTCGGCAACTCGCATCTTGTCGGCATCGTGCAGGCCGATGAACGAAAAGTTCTCCGGCAGGCAGGCGATCTCGCTCCCCATATCCTTGGCTTCGCGCAACAGGCCGGCGGCCGCGGCCAGATTGTCGGCGACGACGTGACTCGAGGTCATTTGAACGGCGGCTACTACGCCCATCTATTTCGGTGCCTCGGCAGATGCTGCGTCTGCGCTCTTGATTCGCTCGACGATCGGATTGTCCCAACCGCCCGTAATACGATAATACCCTCGTGCCAGGCCTTTCAGCGGTTGTTTGAACACTTGCGTGAAAAGAAGCACAGCGCCCGCCACCACCGGCCCGCCCGCCAGGGCCGCCAACGGCAGCGAATTACCGACGCTGCCCGTAACCACCGCAGTTTGGTCGTAATCCTTGTTTTTCAAGCCAACCCGGCCAATTAGGCCGATTTCCGCCGCGGGCCCCTTCACCAATAGGTTGTCGGTGTAGGCGCTGCCGTCGCGCAGATCGAAGTCGCCGCGAATGGTATCGAACGCCAGGCCCTTGTCGGTAAGATCGCTGAAATCCAATGCCAGGCGCCTGCGCAACGCGGCCACGCTGGTAAGCCCCAGGACGCGGCCCGCGCCGGGTTTGAGGCCGACGATTTGCCCCTTGCCCAAGGTCAACTGCAGCTGCCCCTCCGCCTGGGTCAGATTCTCGGCCGAGGGTGCGCCGACCCAATTCAGGTCGAAATCCATGCGTCCCGACCTGGCTTCGATGACCGGGATATAGCCCAGCTGCTTGAGCGTGTCCTGCACGTCGCTGCTGGTCAGACTGCCCTCGATGCGCCCCAATCCCGCGTCCTTGCCGCGCCATTCGCCCTTCGCATTGACGTTGAAGCTGGCGCCGGCCACGGTGAGCTGCCGCAAGCTCACGCCATCGTCCATTTTGACCAGGGTGGCCTGCACGTCGCCCAAGTGGCGTTCACCCCAATTCGTGTCGGCTGCGTGAAAATCGATCGACGGGATACTGCGCGGATCCCCGGGCGTCTTGAGGCCGCCGGCTGTTTGACCCCCGGCTGCATCGTCGGCTGCGCCCGGTGACGCGCCGGCGCCGTCCTGCGGCTCGGGCGCCGCATCAACGTTCAGATGCGCGAAGTCCAGCTTCCATGGGTCGGGCGAATCGGCGGCGCGCGGCAACGTAATCGTCCCCGTGACATTGGGTCCCCCGACCCCGATGTGCAGGCTGCCTTCCGCCACCGCCAAATCCAGTGATACGTCGCGAAACCGCAGGCCCAGGTAGTCGAGCTCGGCAACGTTCAGCCGGGCTGCGCGCAGGTAATCCGACAGCGGCCTCGCAGCCTTATCAGCCGGGCTCAGCTTGAGCCAACCCGCGAGATCGAGGCGTGCGACCGATCCGCCCACGTCCAATATTTGCGCGCTGCTCGAAATCGACTCGCCGGTGCCGAAATTCAAGGTCAAATGCGCGAGCCGCAATCCGCCCGCGTCGGATTCCAGGGCATAGGAGCCGTTCACCACGGATCCCAACGACAGCCGCCCTTGCGGACCGCCCGTCGCCGGCCATTGGATTTCGAACCAGGACGGCATCGGGGTATCCGCGGCCTTGTCCAACGGCGCCGGTGCCTTCAACTCAAGACCGACCAGAGTGCTGTTCACACGCAAGCTGCGCTCGCGATTGGGGTCGGGCGCCATTTTCAAGGCAGCCCGCCATTCCGTCTGGCCGCCGACGCCCACGCCGGCCGGCAAGCCAAGGTCCGCGTGCAAGGCCTCGCCGCTCAGGGTGCCGCGAAACTCGAGTTGGGTTCGGGTCAACGGACGGCTGCGCGATGCGCGAGCCTGCATTTGGAACGGGCCGCCGAGAACGCGGCCGTGAACGTCGGCGCGCGCCACTTGTGCACCGTCGATGTCGAAATCGCCGTTCAACTCGCTTGCCGCCACGCTCGAGCCCGGCCGGTTGAGCGTCACGCCCTCCAGCTGACCGTGCACCAGGACGCGCCGGTGCACGAAATCCTTGAACGGCAGAAACAAATCCACCGTGAAGCGCATCGGTCCCTTGGCCTCGACGCTGGAGAACGCGTGTTCGGTCATGTCATTGAGCGGCGACGCGCTCAAGAATGCGAGCGCGTCCGCGGCGTCGCCGCCGGCGCCGACGTGAATTTCCAGCTCGCCCGTTTTGAAATCGGCGAAGCGCGCGTTTGCGGAACCCACGGGGATCCCGCCGACCGTCCCGGAATTGAGGTGCGCCGTCAATCCCTCGTTGCGGAATTCCGCCTGTGCGGCGAGATTCTCGACGCGCGGCCATCCCTCACCGTAGTCCAGCGTCACGCCGTCAAGGGCGCAGCGCGCCAGGAACAAGCCGCTGCCATCGCGAAACGGGAAATGTCGAATCGGCCCCTGCAGTACGATTTCCGCGCGCGACAGGTGGCCGGCCACGAATGCTCGATCCAGCCAGGCGAGCGCCGGTGCCGCGATGATCCCGCGCGGAAAATAATTGTGGGTGCTCGCGACATTGCCGTTCTGCACGCTGCTCACCAGCGTCAGCACCGGCGATGAGCCGTCGGCGGGCTCAGCCCAAGCCGCTTTCAGGCGCACGCCGGCGTCGCGATTCTTCATCTCCCAATCAGGAGTGGCCACCAGCAGCTCCTCGCTGGTGCGCTTCCAATACACGGTGGTGGTCAATGCGTCGAGGTCGACGGGATGGGGAAACTGCGCCGGCCAGGACAACACGGCCGCAGGGGTATCGATCGTCACGTGCCCGCCGCTCTCGGTGCCGGCAATCGAACCCGTCAAGCCGCGCAGCCCCGGTGCACGGCCCACCGGCGCGAATCCGACGTCGCGAAACTTCGCCTGGACCTGCAGCCGCAACGGATCCGCGGCCGTGTTGCGGGCCAATGCGATCGCCGTATCCGTCCATTCGCCGGTCGGCGCCAGCTCGCGCAGCTGGTTGCGCACCTCCTGGTCCGGCAGCAGCCCGGCGAGCGGCAGCAGAGAATCCGCGCGCAGGTAGCTCGCGCGGGCATGCAAATCGAGCAAGCCGGCGGCCCCGCTGCGCCAGCTCACGTCGAAGGACGAGTCGGGGTCGCGCCGGCCCGACCGCACCGTGCGCATCCGCTTGCCCGACAATGTCCAGCGATCGCCCGCGTGGACGATGTCCAGCGCCCCGCTGATTTGTTGAAACTTCGCGCTCGGGCCATCGCTCAGTTGCGTCACCACGTCCTGCGCCGCGAACTCAAGATCCGCGCGCGCGAGGATGGGGCCGGCCCCGCTCGCCCCCAGATCGAATTCGCCGCTGCCGGCGTCGAGGCGGTTCAAGTATTCGGGCAACAGCAACCGCCACCCCGCAAAGGAGATGCCGCGCGCTCGCCCGCGCGCGCTCCAATCGAGCAATTGCAGATCGCTGCGGCCGTGCGCGTCGCCGCTGACGCTCAAGGTTCCGCCGAGAGCCTGGGGCAGACGCGCGTTGAATACCGCCGACAGATCCGCTTCACCGCGGCGCACATCGAGATTGACGTCACGCAATTCGAGCCGCGGCAACGCGGCGTTCCAATCCTGCATCGTGACCATGGCGCGGCGAATCGCGAGCTTGCCCACGGGCAGATCATCCAGCGTGAGCGTCTCGAGCGAGGAGTTGTCGCCGCCCAACTTGATCTCCGATGCCAGCGCGAAGCTGGTGGGTCCCAAGCGTGCGATCACGATGGCCGGCGAATCGATTTCGATCCTGCCCGCCAGCAGCTTGCCGCTGCTGAGCAGCTGCCAGATGTCCGCGGCCACCCGGCCGCCGGCGGCGCGCGCCAGCACGCGCTGCCCATCCTTGGAACGCAACTCCAGCCGGTCGAAATGCAGCTCCGGACCATACCAGCGGAAGGACGGCGAAACCCCGGCGAATGCGATGTGATACCCGGTTTGCGCATGCACCCACTCCTTGATCTCGCTTTGGTAGGCGGGTGCGCGGTCGAGCGCGAGCTTGAGCCCCAGCAACAGCACGAGCAGCACCCCCAGCAGCGCGGCGAATGTGTACAGCAGTATTTTTCCGGCTTTGCGGGCACTCATTACATCAGGACGACGTCGTATTGATCGACGGTGTAAAGCGCTTCGGTTTGCAGGCGTATCGGCTTGCCGGTGACCAGCTCCAACTCGCCGAGCGCGGAGGACTCCTCGTCGAGCAATCGTTCGATCACGTCTTGATGGGCCAATACCATCAATTGCTGGCACTCGAATTGGCGCGATTGCCGCACGATCTCCCGGAACACCTCGTAGCACACGGTTTCCGCCGTTTTGACGAAGCCGCGCCCCTCGCAGGTCGGACAGGGCTGGCACAGCAAATGCTCCAGGCTTTCACGCGTGCGCTTGCGCGTCATTTCGACCAATCCCAACGGCGACACCGACGAGATGCTGGTCTTCACATGATCGTCGCCAAGCGCTTTTTCCAGGGCTTGGATGACTTGCCGGCGATGCTCCGGCTCCTCCATGTCGATGAAATCGATGATGATGATGCCGCCCAGATTGCGCAGGCGCAGTTGCCTCGCCACCGCCACGGCCGCCTCGAGATTGGTTCGAAAAATGGTCTCCTCGAGGTTCCGGTGTCCGACGAACGCGCCGGTATTGACGTCGATCGTGGTCATGGCCTCCGTCTGATCGATGATGAGATGGCCGCCGGATTTCAGGGGCACTTTGCGGTCCAGGGCTTTCTGGATCTCCTCCTCGACGTGATGCAACTCGAACAGCGGGCGCGTCTCGGCGTAAAGCTCGATGCGCGGCAGCGCGTCCGGCATGAACGTGGCCGCGAATTCGTGCATCTCGCGATGCGCGCTCGCCTGATCGATCAGCACCTTGTCGACATCCGGCCGCAGCAAATCGCGCAGCACGCGCAGGTGCAGCGGCAGGTCGGCATGCACCAGGTTGCCGGGCTCGGTACGCATTCCCTTTTGACGCACGAACTCCCAGAGTTTTCTCAGGTAAATCATGTCGGCGCGCAAGGCCTCCGGCGCCGCGTCCTCCGCGGCCGTGCGCACGATGAAGCCCGCATTTTCAGCAGGCAAGATCCCGGCGAGCACGGCGGCGCGCAAGCGCTCGCGTTCGGCCTCGGTCTCGATCCGCGCCGAGACGCCGACGCCGTGTCCCTTCGGCATGTACACGAGAAACCGCGACGGCAGCGTCATGTACGTGGTCAAGCGGGCACCCTTGGTGCCGAGCGGATCCTTGACCACCTGTACCAGGATCTCGTTGCCTTCTGCAACCAGCGAGCGGATGTTTTCGGTGCGCGGCGGCTCGATGCCGGTTTCCGCATGACGCGGATCGAATATGTCCGAGGCGTGCAGGAAGGCCGTGCGCTCCATGCCGATTTCGATGAAAGCCGCCTGCATGCCGGGCAGGACGCGCGACACCCGGCCTTTGTAGATGTTGCTGATCAGGCCGCGGCCGCCGGCACGCTCGAGAAACACCTCCTGCAGCACGCCGTTCTCGACGACCGCGGCGCGCGCCTCGTGCAGGCTGGCGTTGACCAGAATCTCCGTGCTCATCGAGTTTGTCCGCGGCCCTGCCAGCTCCAGACGCCGGCCTCGCTCAAGAGTTCGGCCGTTTCGAACAGCGGCAGCCCCATCACGCCGGAGTAGCTGCCGCGCAGTTCAGCAATGAATACGGCCGCGCGGCCTTGGATGGCATAGGCGCCCGCCTTGTCGCAGGGTTCTCCGGTTTCCCAATAGGCCTGGGCTTCCGCGGCGGCGATGCGCCGAAAGGTGACTTCACTGCGGCTGATCCTGGATCGCAGGCCGTTGACCGTGCGCAAAGCGACAGCGGTCAGGACTTCGTGAGTGCGGCCGGAGAGCTGCCGCAGCATCGCTTCGGCTTCCTCCCGGTCCGCCGGTTTGCCGAGTATCCTCGCATCGAGAACCACCGAGGTGTCCGCCGCCAGCACGGTGCCGTCGATCGCGTCGCGGTTGCGTTCCCACCCCATGTCGGCTTTGGCCGCGGCGAGCCGCGCGACATAGGCTGCGGGCGCCTCGCCGGACCAAACCGCCTCGTCGACGGCCGCCCCGACTACGCGGAACGGCACGCCGATCTGCTGCAGCAATTCACGCCGCCGCGGCGATCCTGAAGCCAGGTAAACGAAGTCTGTGGGCATGTAGCGAGGATATCAGGCCCGGTGATACGGATGGCCGGCCAGCAAACTCATGGCGCGGTAGATCTGTTCGGCCACCACCACCCGCACCAGCGCATGCGGCAGAGTCAGCGGCGACAGGGACCAACGCTGATCGGCCCGCGCGCGGCATTGCGGCGAGAGTCCGTCGGGTCCGCCGATCAGAAGCGCGAGCGGGCGGCCCTCTCGCATGCGCTCGGCAAGCCACACGCTCAGTTGCTCCGTGCTCATGCTCTTGGCGTCAATCTCGAGCGCCACGACATAATCGTCCTGACGCAGCGCCGCCAGCATGTCCGCGCCCTCCCTTTGGATGGCCCGCTGCGGGCTCTCGCCGGCGCGCCGGGGCGCGAGGGCAATCTCGTGCAACGTGAGCTCCAGGGGGGTGCGCAGGCGCTTCTGGTATTCTTGAAATCCGCTGTTGACCCACACGGGTAGACGCGTTCCGGCTGCTATCAACCGGCACTTCATCGGGGCTGCACGCGAGCTACGCGCGCGCGGCGCGCTTCGTTGCCGTCATATCCCACAGTTTCTCGAGTCCGTAGAACTCGCGCACGCGCGGCAACATGACGTGCACGATCATCTCGTTCAGATCGATGAGAACCCAATCGCTGTCTTGCTGACCCTCGACGCCGTGCGGCCGGAATCCGGCCTGCTTGGTTTTCTCGACCACGCGCTGCGCGACCGAGCGCACGTGCCTATCGGAAGTTCCGCTGGCGATCACCATGAAGTCCGCGATATCGGTGAGGCCCCGCACGTCCAGCACTTTGACCTCCAACGCCTTCATGTCGGCCAAGGCATCGATCACGACGCTTTTGAGCGATGTCTTCGCGCGGGTGACCTGGCGATGATCGGCGGTTTTGAGCTTGCTGGCGGGTTTCGGCTTCGGCTTGGCCTGAGTTTTGGACTTGGCCTGGGCTCGGGAATTGACGACCGCCTTGGTGCGGTCTTTTGACTTGAGCGGAGGGGGATTTTTGCTGATTGGCACTACGTTGTCCGTGGTTTGGAATAACAGTTGGTATCGAGGATCAGTTTACGCACTGCGTCCGGCATGAGGAAGCGCGGATCGCGGCCCATGCCGATCAGCTGGCGAACCTCGGTGGAGGAGATTTCCAGTTGCGTCACGGCATGAATGTAAATGCAGCCGGCTCGGGACTCGTGCAAATCGCCGATTCGCCCGGTACCGCGGTCGACCAATAGCTCGCCGAGCGGCCCCATGCCGGGCGCCCGCCAGCCCGGCCGGTGCGCGACCACCAAATGGGCCAACTGCAGCAGCTCGCGCCACTGATGCCATTTCGGCAGGCTTAGGAAGGCATCCATGCCCACGATCAGGCACAGGCTCCGGTCCGGATACTCGTGCCGCAGCTCACCCAAGGTCTCGACCGAGTAGGAGGGCCCCGCTTTGCGCACCTCGCGGTCATCGACGACGAAACCGGGTTGGTCGGCGGCGGCCAACTGCACCATCTGCAGCCGCAATTGCGCGTCGGCGATGGGTTGCTCGCGGTGCGGCGGATTGCCGGCCGGAAGAAACCGAATTTCCTTCAAGCGCAGCGCCTGCTGCAGCTCGAATGCGGTGCGCAAGTGCGCGTAGTGAATCGGATCGAAAGTGCCGCCGAAAATGCCCATGGGATTCATGGGCGTACCCTGCCTGATTCCGCGGTCGCTTGCAAAGCGCCGGCGAGGCCGCCGGTGAGTGCAGTCAGCGCGCTCCATGCATCACCCATCGCCAGTCCCTTGATCACTCGATCCGTGTGGCTCGCCTGCACGAGCAGCGGCGACAGCGGCAGCTGATCGAGTCTCGACAGCGCGCGCGGCGAGGGCGTAGCCGCCAGGTGCCAGCCGCTGCCGCGAATTGCGGAACGCAGACGGCTGCGCTCGCGCGCCTGCCACAATCCGCGCAGTTCCCGGACCAGGGCCCACAAAATGAGGGTGGGCTCCACTCCTTCGCTTTTCAGTCCGAGCAGCACGCGGAGCGCCCGCGCCGCATCGCCGGCGGCGGCCGCTTCGGCGAGCTGAAACACATCGTAGCGCGAGCTGTCGCCCACCGACCGCAACACCAGCTCCGCGCTGATCGGTTGGCCGTCGGCCAGTAAGCGGAGCTTCTCCAGCTCCTGTCGCGCAGCCAGCAGATTGCCCTCCACGCGATCGACGATCAATTGCGCCGCGGCCGGCTCCATCTCGACCTTGAGCTGTTTGGCGCGTTCGCGCAGCCAGCCCGGCAAAGCCGCCGCCGGTACCGCCCGAATGGGCACCCAGACGCCGTGCTTCTCGACGGCGCGCACCCAGGGAGCTTCGCTTGCCTTCTTGTCGAGCTTGCCGGTGACGATGAGGCACACCACGTCGGGCGGCGGGTGCTCCGCCAAGTCTGTCAAATGCTGCGCGCCCTTGTCCGGCTTGGCCGAAGGCATTCTCAGCTCGAACAGGCGCCGCTCCGCAAACAACGACAGCGACTGGCTCGCATGCTTGAGCTCGTCCCAGGCGAAACCGCGTTCGATGAAGAAGACTCTGCGATCGGCATACCCCGCCGCTCTCGCGGCGGCGCGAATCGCATCCGCCGCCTCGCCGACCAGCAGCGGCTCCTCGCCGGAGACAAGATAAATAGCCGCCACGGAGCGGGCTAAAGCCGCGGGCAATTGGTCGGCGTTCAGACGCAATCCGCGATCCTCGCGCGCGCCGCCGCGTATTCTTCTGCGATCCTATCGACCAGCGCCGGCACGCTCTCGACCTCGTGAATGCCGCTGACGCTCTGCCCTGCGCTCCAGATGTCCCGCCAAGCCTTGAGCTCCGCGCTGCCGCCGGCGCCGAAATTCATCTTGGTTTTGTCGGCTTCCGGAAGCTTGTCGGGGTCGAGCCCCGCGCGCGCGACGCTGCCGCGCAGGTAATTGCCGGCGACACCGCTGAACAACGAGGTGTAGACGATGTCCTCGCCGCGGCTGTCGATGAGCATTTGCTTGTACTCAGCGCCCGCGTTGGCTTCCTCGGTCGCGATGAAGCGGGTTCCGAGATAGGCGAGATCGGCGCCCAACGCCTGCGCCGCCAATACGTCGGCGCCCGTGCTCATGGCGCCCGACAATATGATGGCCCCGCCGTAGACCTCGCGAATCTGCTTGACCAAGGCGAACGGACTCAGCACGCCCGCATGCCCGCCTGCTCCGGCACATACGGCGATGATGCCGTCGACCCCCTGCGCTGCGGCTTTTTCGGCGTGGCGCAAATTGATCACGTCGTGAAAGACCACGCCGCCATAGCCATGTACGGCGGCAACCACTTCCGCCGGCGGCCGCAAGCTGGTGATGATGATGGGCACGCGATGCTTCACGCACAGCGCAACGTCATGTTCCAAGCGGTCGTTGCTGCTATGCACGATCTGATTGACCGCGAACGGCGCAACCTTGGACGCAGGGTGGGCGCGGCGGTGCGCCGCCAGCTCCGCAGTGATCTCCGCGAGCCAGTCGTCGAGCTGGGCCGCGGGCCGCGCGTTGAGTGCCGGAAACGAACCGACGATGCCGGCCTTGCACTGCGCGAGCACGAGACGCGGCGTGGACACGATGAACATCGGTGCACCGATGACGGGCAGTCGCAGGCGGCCTTGCAGAATCTCGGGAATGGGCATTACGGCTCCGCACCGGGTGGGTTCGCTGACGTGTTTCTGTCATTATGGCGCACGCCGCACACGTTCGGGAATGATCATGCAATTCGACACTCTGCTATTCGAGCGCCGGGACACCATCGCCCATGTCTCGCTCAACCGCCCGGATCGCTTGAACGCGTTGAATCGGGCGCTCATCACCGATTTGACATCGGCCGCCGCGGCCATCGACTCCGAGCGGAATATTCGTGCCGTGGTACTCACCGCCGTCGGCCGCGCATTTTGTTCCGGCGCCGATCTCATGGGCGACGATTTGCTCGGCAACCCTGAGCGCAGCCGCGGTGCGAACATTGCCGCGGGCCTGCGCGAATATTTCCACCCGATGGTGAACGCCTGGTTTCAATTGCGTGTACCGGTGGTGGTCGCGGTCAACGGAATCGCGGCGGGTGCCGGGGTCAGCCTCGCGCTGGTGGGCGACATCGTCGTGGCGGCACGCTCCGCGACGTTTCTGCAGCTGTTTGCGCCCAAGCTCGGCCTGATGCCGGATCTCGGCAGCACGTTTCATTTGCCACGCTTGGTGGGGACGGCGCGCGCCAAGGGCTTGGCCCTGCTCGGCGAGCCGTTGAGCGCTGCGGACGCGGCGAACTGGGGCCTCATCTGGGCCTGCGTCGACGACGCGGCGCTGCAGCTCCAAGCCGAATCGATCGCGCGACGGCTCGCTGCCGGTCCGACCCAGGCCTTCCAACGCATCAAGGCGGTGTTCAATCGGGAATTGCCCCGCACGCTCGACGAGCAGCTGGAGATCGAGGCGGACGGCCAGGCGGAACTTGGCGACACCGCGGACTTTGCAGAAGGCGTGCAGGCGTTTCGCGGCAAGCGGGCGCCGAATTTCGCGGGTAAATAGTCACAGCCACGAGGAGCTCAAACTTGAAACGACTGATTCTGGCCGCGGCGGCATTGCTATTCGGTGCGCCGCCGCTGGCTGCGCTCGCCGGGCAGCCGCCCCTCATCGACCGTAATCTTTTCTTCGGCGAGATAGCGATCGCAGGCGCGCAGATCTCGCCGGATGGCCGCTTCATTTCGTTTCTCAAGCCTTACAAGGGCACCCGCAACATTTGGGTGAAGGGAGCCGACGAGCCGTTCAGTGCGGCGCGCCCGGTCAGCGCGGAAGCGACGCGGCCCATCCGCAGCTACTTCTGGAGTCACGATTCGAAATACATCTTGTATGCACAGGATTCGGGCGGCGACGAGAATTTCAACATCTACGCGATCGAGCCGACGCTGCCGGCGGATCCCGCCACCGGTGTGCCGCCGACGCGCCCGCTCACCAATCTGAAGGGTGTGCGCACGCAAATCTTCTCGGTGCCGCGCGCCAAACCGGACATTTTGTACATCGGCCTCAACGACCGCGATGCGCGCTGGCACGATCTGTACGAGCTGCACATATCGACCGGCGAGAAAACGCTGCTGCGCAAGAACACCGAGAACATCGCCGGCTGGGAATTCGATCACGACGGTGCACTGCGGCTCGCGGAGCGCACGAACTCCGCCGGCGATACGGAGATCCTGCGGGTCGATGCCGACGGCTTCAAGCAGATCTACGCTTGCACCGTGCTCGAAACCTGCGGTGTTCGCGGCTTCGATGCGGCGAACAAGCAGGTTTACTTCGTGACCAACAAGGGTTCCTTGAATCTCATCGAACTCGACCTCTTGGATCCGGCGACCGGCGCGGCCGCCAAAGTCGAGGGCGACCCGCTCGGCCGGGTCGATATCACAAACGGCAAAGTGTCGGAGGTCGATCACCGCATCCTCTTCACCGATTACGAGGACGATACGGTGCGGCGCTACTTTAGGGACAAGGACTTCGAGAAGGATTACCGGTGGCTGCAATCGAAGCTGCCGGGACTTGAGATCACCTTCGGTGCGACGTCGAACGACGAGAATCTATGGATCGTGAGCGCGTACAGCGACGTCGAGCCCGGAGTGACCTACGTCTGGAACCGCAAGGCGCGGCAGTTGGCTCTGCAGTACCGCATTCGCGACGAGATGCCGCGCGAATCGCTGGCGCAGCGCAAGCCCTACCACTACCCCTCGTCGGACGGCCTCGACATTTCAGCCTACCTGACGCTGCCGAAGGGGCTCAAGCCCGCGCAGCTGCCCCTGATCGTGTTTCCGCACGGCGGCCCGTGGGCGCGCGACTCTTTCGGCTATGACACGTACGCTCAATTTCTGTCCAATCGCGGCTACGCGGTGCTGCAGCCCAATTTCCGCGGCTCCACCGGCTACGGCAAAAAATTCCTCAACGCCGGCAACGGCGAGTGGGGCCGCAAAATGCAGGATGACCTGACCTGGGGCGTGAAGGCCCTGGTGGCGGCGGGCATCGTCGATCGTGCGCACGCGGGCATTGCGGGCGGCTCCTACGGCGGCTACGCGACGCTGGCCGGGGTCGCTTTCACGCCGGATGTGTACGCGGCGGCGGTCGCCATCGTTGCACCTTCGAATCTGATCACTTTGCTCGATGCGATTCCGCCTTACTGGGAGGCCGGGCGCAGGCAGATGTACACGCGCATGGCCGACCCGACGACACCGGCCGGAAAAGCCCTGCTGATCGCCGAGTCGCCGCTGACTCAGGCGAAATCGATCGTGACGCCGCTCCTGGTCGTGCAAGGCAAGAACGATCCACGCGTCAATATCCGCGAGAGCGATCAAATCGTCGCCGCCGTGCGCGACAACGGCAAACCCGTCGAGTACCTGGTGGCGCCCGACGAAGGCCACGGCTTTGCCCGGCCCATCAATAATCTGGCGATGGTCACCGCGATGGAAGGATTTTTCGCGCAATACTTGGGCGGCCGCTCGCAAAAGGACGTGCCGCCGGATGTCGCGGCCAAGCTCAAGGAGATCACCGTCGATCCGCAGACCGTCAGCGGCACGGTCACCTTGAAAGGCGCCCTGGCGCCCAAGGGCAACTGAACGGCGTCAGGTGGCGGAGTCGGCGACAGCGGCCGGCGCACCGCTCACCGCATCATCGACGCTGTGATAATCAAGTCCGCTCGCCGGCAGCTGCTTGAAATTGGCGCGCAGCAAGGCATCGCGGCTGGAGTCCTTCAATCGCGCCAGGCGCAGCTCGATGTTGCGCGTCTCGAGCCAGGCCGCGAACTCGCCCAGGCTCTCGAGCGCCGTGCCGTCGAGATCCGGCGATTCCTCCAGGCTGAGGACCACCAGCCGCGCGTCCGCCTGTTGCAGTATGCGGTGCCGTACCTGCGCCATCAGCGGATCGGCGTTGGCGAAGAACAACGGCTCTTCGGGCCGCAGGACCAGAATGCCCGGCGTGCACGTCGCCTGCGGAAAGCGCGCCACACTGACGAAATCGTGTGCGCCCATGCGGCCGAGCACGGACATACGCGGGCTCGACAGTGAATGCAGCAGCATCGCCAGGCTGAAGGCGATTGCCGCCAGCAGGCCGTCGAGCATGCCGAATAGCATGACCGCCGCGACGGCGGTGACAGTGACCAGCCGGTCGCGGTGCCAGCGAAAGTACGGCT
The DNA here is from genome assembly GCA_963818075.1 of uncultured Gammaproteobacteria bacterium. Lineage (GTDB taxonomy): Bacteria > Pseudomonadota > Gammaproteobacteria > Steroidobacterales > Steroidobacteraceae > Bog-1198. Next base: position 1,062,919 of record CAWFQX010000006.1, read on the forward strand.
CGAAAACAGCGATGCGCAACGACTTGCTGACTGCATGGATGACGATCGCGGCCAGGATCGGATCGGGTATGCGCTCTATCCACGGCAGAAACAGCAGCACCAGCGCCAGCACGGTCGCGGCGGCGTACAGGCCGGCGGCGCGCGATTGCGCGCCGGCCGCTTCGTTCGCCGAACTGCCTGAATAGCCTGCGCCGACCGGCGTCCCATGAAACGCGCCCGACACGAGGTTCGCCACCCCCAGCGCCAACAGGTCGCGATTCGGCTGCACGATCTCGTCGTGCCGCAGCGCAAAGGTGCGGATCGAACTATAGGATTCCGCATACAGAATGAACATCAGCGCCAGCGCGAACTCGACCATCGGCAACCATTGCCCGTGCCCCGGCGCGGCGAATGCCGGCCATTCCAAGGCGAGATGGATGGGCCCGGTGAGCCGCACGCCGTGGGTTGCCAGCCACGGCGCCGCGGCGATACCGGCGATGATCACGACCAGAACGCCCGGAAAACGCGGGATGCGCTGAAATATGAACAAGCCCAGCAAAGCGCCGACGCCTACGCCAAGACTGGCCGGCTGCCAGTCGCCCGCCTGGCGAAAGATTTCGCCCAGCAGCGCGAACAAGTCCGTGCTGTGGGTCTGCACCGCGGCGATATGCGGCCACTGCTTCACCGCGATGACCAACGCCAGCCCGAAGGAAAAGCCGCGCAGCACCGGCCGCGCGATCAAGTTCGACATCGCACCCAGCCGGGCGCTGCCGACCAGCAAGAACGCAATCCCCGTGGCGCACACCAGAATCGACGCCCAGGCGATGCGTTGGGCAATCGCGTTGGCGCCGAGCGCCAGCATCGCCGCCGCCAACACCGCGGCGGACGAGGAGGTGGCGCTGACGATCGCATACCGGCTGCGGCCGATGAGGGCATAGCAGAGGAGTCCCGCAAACAAGCCGATGACCCCCGCCTGCGGCGGCAAGTTGGCGAGGCCCGAATACGCAACCGCCTCCGGCAACAGCAATCCGGCAAGTGACAGGCCGGCCAGCGCATCGGCAATACGAAAGTCAGGAGCCTTGTTCATTGTTGCGGCCGATGGGTCCGCACCAACCGGGCAGATAGTCCGCCTCGCCGCTCTTGGCCAGCTTCAGCGCCCGCACCAGCGCGTCGGAAAAATCATTGGCGAGCAGCTTGGGCTTGATCCGGCGGCGCAGAAAATCCGCCCACAGAAATTCGCTGAAGGGCGTCGTGTCCTTGGCAAAGCCGCCGCTTTGGCGCAGTTCGCCGGCCAGGCTGCGATAGGGGTCGTCCACCAATGCGGAGATTCGCTTCGGCACTTCGTCGTAGTTGCGCCGGCGGCCGCGCGCGTCGAAGGGATGCAGCCAGCCGCGATTGTCGAGAAACACCCAGAAGGCGTCGCGCGGCAGCCGCCGCAAATCAGCCACCACCGTGGTGGCAATGTTCTTGACGCCCTCCTCGTGCAAAGCCAACGCCAAGTGGTGATGATCAATGACGTAGTACTCTTCCTTTGGGCCCCAGATGACGGGAATCAGATGTTTGCCCAGGAAATCGGGCCGCTTGCGTTCGGGATGATCGCGCCAGCTCTTGCGCTTGGCTTTCACCTCGCGCATTCCGACCGTGATCTGCGTCGGCCGGAGCACGGAAATCGCAACCGGATGAATACGGGGTTCTCTGGGTAGGGTCATTGCTCGCTCCTAGCCGCGGCCGGCTTGAACGCCGGTCGATCTGTTCTTCCAGGGCAAGAAACGGCTTAGCCCGCGGCTGTGAGCGTCGCCCAACTCAGCCAAGTCGGCGCACCAAAGGTGCCGCTGCCCGAGTCCAGCTGCAGCTCGATTTGCCCTTCGCCAGCCGGCGGCACGAAAGTCTCGTCGCCAAGTATGGTGACCTGCAAACGCTCGCTGTCGGCGCCCATGATCAATAGTTGCCCGGTGTAGGGATACATGCGTGTCTCGGACGGGTCGACGATTTGCTTGAATTCCTGCGTCGTCGTTACGGTGACCGTGCCATTGAGCCGCGAGCTCGCGAGCGTGAAACTGAGCGATGAATAGAGCTGGTGCGGCGAAACCGTCTGGTCTTCCTCGAAATTGAAATCGAAGTTGGTCAGCGTCACCGAATCGGTGGCTGCGCCGCTCTTGGTCACCGAGACCGAGAGGCTCGATCCGCTCAAGTCGAATGTCTCCGTCGTGAGAGCGCCGTTGAGCGTTTTGTTGGCGGAAAAGGCAAACGCGTAGTCGCCCGTTTCGGCAAAGCTCAGCGCTCCCACGACGATGGTCAGAGTGTCGGCGACGTTTGCCGATATCGAGTCCGAGGAGCTCGTCGTCGTGAGCGTGAAGTTCGTGTACGTCTGCATTCCGTTGACGGAGGTCCCCGCGATCTCCGAGCAATCGGCCAAGGTGACGGTCAGTGTTTTACTATCGCTGGACGTGACGACCGTGACGCTGCCGCCGACCGTGCACGGAATCGTGACCGTGCCGGCGCCCGCCGGACGGGCGCTTGCGCTCGGCTGCATGCCCTGCGCGACTCGTCGGTCGATGGCGCGCAGCGTTGTGGGGACCACCGAGGCCGGCGCCGCACTGACTCCCGCCGCCGTGCCGGCGCTCAACGCTGCCGGCGTGACGATCGCTTCGGCCGCCGTTGCGTTTGCATTGCTTTGGGTCAGGGCGAGCGGCGAATTCACCGCGGCCGTTGTGGACATGACGGCGGGACCCGAGGATCCACCGCCGCATCCCGCCGCGGCGCCCGCGACAACGGCGATCAGAAGCGCCGCCTTTACATTCGACCCTTGCCGGCTCGTCGATCCATGTTCTCGCATCGGCGTACTCCAGGGCACATGGCAGATTGCCGGACGTTATCACGAACGGGACGGCATCCGCCGCTCCGGCCCCTCCAGGGTTCGAATATGTCAAATGCGGCGCCGGCTGATGTTTGACAAGGGGACCCGGACTTCAGCGTCGGCCGGTTTCTGCGTGGGCGTCTCTTCCGGGCCGCAGCTATCGCAGCCGCCGCAGCCGCCTTGCGCTTTACCGGCCGACCGGACCGCGAGCCATGCTGCCATTCGGCGCAGGCCGAGCGAGGCCGGGGCGCGCGCCACCACCCGGCTCAGGGCGGCGAGCACGCGCCGCCGCAGGGTGCGCGGACCGAGCGCTGAGGCGGCGTATGCCGCACTCACGATGAGCACGAGGCCAACCAGAACATGGTCGAGTATGCGGCTCACGGGTGCTCGTGCCTCATCGACTCAACGCCTTGGCGATGGTGTACGTAATCCAGGATCCCGCGTAGGCGAGCGCAAACATGTACGCCGCCATGATGATCGGGTACCGCCAAGAATTGGTCTCGCGTTTGACCGTGGCAAGAGTCGAGAGGCACTGCGGCGCAAATACGTACCAAGCCAGCAGCGAGAGCGCCGTCGGCAGACTCCATGACTGGGAAATCAGCGGCGTCAGCGCGCCGCTCACGTCGTTGCCGGTCGCAGATAGAGCGTAAACCGTGCCGAGCGCGCCGACGGCGACCTCGCGTGCGGCGAGCCCCGGCACCAGGGCAATCGAGATCTGCCAATTGAATCCGATCGGGGCGAACAGCACGGCAAGCCAGGCGCCCAAATGTCCGGCGACGCTGTACTGTATCGCCGGGCCGTGGGCGCCGGGCGGCGGTGCGGGAAATGAGCTCAAGGCCCACAGGACCACCATCAGCGCGAGAATGATGGTGCCGACGCGGCTCAAGAAGATCTCGACGCGCTGCCACAGCCCGAGGGCTAAATTTCGCAAATTCGGCCAGTGATAGGCGGGTAATTCCAGCATCAGGGACTGCAGGCGCGCCCCCGGGCCGCTGCGCTTGAGCACGAAGGCCACCGCCATGGCACTCGCTACGCCCACAATATAGAGCGCGAACAACACCACGCCCTGCAATTCCATCCCGCCCCACACCGTTCGCCGCGGGATGAAAGCCCCGATGATGAGCGCGTACACCGGCAAGCGCGCCGAACAGGTCATCAAAGGTGCGATCATGATCGTCGCCAGCCTGTCGCGCGGATTTTGTATGGTACGCGTCGCCATGATCCCGGGAATCGCACAAGCGAAGCTCGACAGCAGCGGAATGAAAGCGCGGCCCGACAGCCCGACGCTGCCCATCACCCGGTCGAGCAAAAACGCGGCGCGCGGCAGATAACCGGAGTCTTCGAGAATCAAGATGAAGAAGAACAGGATGATGATCTGCGGCAGAAATACCAAGACGCTGCCGATGCCGGCCAGCACGCCATTGATGGCCAAATCCTTCAGCAGGCTGGCAGGCAGCGCCGCCGCGAGCCAATTGCCGAGCGCGGACACGCCGAGCTTGATCTCGTCCATCGGTACCTGCGCCCAGGCGAACACCGCTTGAAAAACCAGAAAGAGAATGACCGCGAGGATCAAAGGCCCCAGCACTGGATTCAACACCACGGCATCGACGCGATCGCTCAAGGTCACGCCGCCGAAGCCGCTCGCCGCCCACCAGGCCTAAAATCCTGCGCACCTCGAATTGGTCGTGCTCGATGTCGGACGCGCTCGGCGTTCGCCAGTGCGCGGCGCCCGGGCCCGCGGCGACGGCCGCGGCATCACGCGTGGGATATGCCACACCATCGAGCACATTGACCAGGGTGCGCACGCCGGTGGTCTTGACGCCGATCGTTTCGACCACCGGAACGCCCAAGTTCGTGGGCCAGCCGCTCGGCGTCGATGATGAGCCCCCTGCGGCGCGCGATATCGCTCATGTTGAGCGCGACCACCATGGGCAACCCCAGCCTTTTCAAGCTCAAGACCAGCCGCAGATTCTGGCGCAGGTTGGTCGCATCGGTGACGCAGACGACGAAATCGGGCTGGGGCTCGCCGCTGCGGCGGCCCAGCAGCACGTCGGCGGTGACTTGTTCGTCCGGCGTGAGCGGATCGAGGCTGTAGGCGCCCGGCAAATCCAGGATGCGCACACGCTTACCCGACGGGGTCAGCAGCGAACCCTCTTTGCGTTCGACGGTTACGCCGGCGTAGTTGGCGACCTTTTGACGGCTGCCGGTGAGAATATTGAAGAGCGCGGTCTTGCCGCAGTTGGGATTGCCCACCAAGGCGATGAGGGGACTCGAGCGCAGAGCCTCCATGGAGTCACGCGGGCCGCGGCTGCTCCGGGCAAACGTGGACACAGGCAGCTTCGAAAAGCCGCAGCGCAAAGGTCCCGGTGCCGATCCGCACGGCAATCGGCGCCCTGGCCATCAATCCTCGGGCCACGATGTGCACGGCTTCCCCGGGCAGAAAGCCCAACTCCGCCAGACGCCGCCGCAAATCGGCGGGTGCCGCCGCATCCGGCGCGGCAACCGACACCACCCGCGCGCGCATTCCCGGCCTTAATTCCGTCAGTCGGATGCCGGTCGCGGCATCGGCCGCCGGGCTGATTTTAGCGTTCAACATGAATGCGATTCTATATGAGAATCGTTCCCATTACCATTACGGGGTCACGTTGTTGCATTGCAAATCCGAGCAGCGGTGCCGTTCCTGCTAATCTTGAGCTCCCGTAAGTCTCGGAGGCATTGAAATGCCTACGCTTTTCGAGAAGATCATCGCCGGTGAGCTGCCGGCCACCGTGCTCTACCGCGACCCCCGCGTCATCGCCTTTTTGGACATCCAGCCTAAGGCCCCGGTGCACATACTCATCGTCCCCCACAAGCCGATTCCCACTGCCGATGACGTCGCCGACGAGGATGAATCGTTGATCGGGCACATGTTCATCGTGGCGCGCGATCTCGCCCGGCAGCAGGGCATCGCACAGAGCGGTTACCGGTTGATCATCAATTGCAACGCGGATGGCGGACAGGAGGTCTATCACCTGCACATGCACCTGCTCGGCGGCCGGCCGCTCGGTCCCCTGGTTTTGCGAAAAAATACCTAGAAGAGGAAAACCGATGAAGAAGAAAAAAGGCGCGCCGGTCAAATCACGCGCCACGCCGGGACGGTCGGACCAGAAGCGCGGGCCGGTCAAAAAGAAGCGCGTGGCTCACGCGATGAAATCAGCGCCGCGCTCAAGGGCTGGCGATGCCCCGCGCCGCGAGCTGTACCCGCCGATCGAGCCGTTTCGGCACGGCTACCTGCGGGTCTCCGATGTCCATGAGATCTACTATGAAGAGTGCGGCAATCCGGCAGGCAAGCCCGCCGTGTTCCTGCACGGGGGTCCCGGCGCCGGCTCGGATAAGCGAGCGCGTCAATTCTTCGACCCTCGTCACTACCGCATCGTGGTGTTCGATCAGCGCGGCTGCGGACGCAGCCGGCCGAGCGCGAGCCTCGTCGAGAACACGACCTGGCATCTGGTCGCCGACATCGAGCGGCTGCGCAAACACCTCGGCATCGAGCGCTGGCTCGTCTTCGGCGGCTCGTGGGGCAGCACGTTGGCGCTGGCCTATGCGGAGGCCAATCCGGAACGGGTCAGCGAGCTCGTGCTGCGCGGGATCTTTCTATTGCGTTACGCGGAAATCCGCTGGTTCTACCAGCACGGCGCCTCGGAAATATTTCCCGATGCATGGGAGGCTTACCGCGACGCGATTCCGGCGGATGAACGCGATGATTTCGTGAGCGCCTACCACAAGCGCCTGGTCGGCAGCGATCAGCGCGCCGGCCTCGCGGCGGCGCGCGCCTGGTCGGTTTGGGAAGCCTCGGCCAGTTTCTTGTACAGCAACGGCGACAACATCAAAAAATGGGGCGAGGACCAGTTCGCGCTGGCCGTGGCGCGAATCGAGTGCCACTACTTCGTGAACCGCGGCTTCTTGCGCAGCGAAGGCCAACTGCTCGACGATGTGCCGCGCATTCGGCACATTCCCGCGACCATCGTGCAAGGCCGGTACGACGTCGTCTGCCCGGCGACGAGCGCTTGGGATCTGCATCGCGCGTGGCCCGAGGCGGACTTGGTCGTCGTGCCGGACGCGGGGCACTCGGCATTCGAGCCGGGCAATGCGCATGAGCTCGTGCTCGCCACCGATCGGTATCGAAGCCGCTAGCGCGCTCGCCGGGGAGACTGCATGCGTTTCATCCCATCGCGCGTGCTGGCCACGGCAGTTCTCGTGTGCGTGGCAGCCGCATCGCAGGCGGCCGCGTCGCAGGCGGCCGCCGGCAAACTGCTGCGCTTTCCGAACGTGTGGCATGACCGCATCGTGTTCAGCTATGCGGGAGATCTGTGGACGGTGGGCACACAGGGCGGCACCGCCGCCCGCCTTACTTCGAATCCGGGTCTCGAACTTTTCGGCAAATTCTCCCCCGATGGGCGCCTGATCGCCTTCACCGGGCAGTACGGCGGGGATGAACAGGTGTACGTGATTCCCGCCGACGGCGGCATCCCGACCCAACTCACGTTTTATCCGGCCGCAGGTCCCCTCCCCGACCGGTGGGGTTACGACAATCAAGTCTACGGCTGGACGCCGGATGGCTCGGCCGTGTTGTTCCGCTCGGCGCGCGAGGGCTTCATGCTCACGGACTCCAAACTCTATACGGTGCCCGTGAAAGGCGGCGCGGCGACCCCGCTGCTCATGCCGGTGTCGGGGGCGGGAAGTTTCTCACCCGACGGCAAAAAGATCGTGTACTCGCCCCTGTGGCGCGATTTTCGCAGCGAGAAGCGCTATCAGGGCGGCTGGGCCAACGATTTGTATATTTTCGATTTGGCGCATCCGGCGCTCGAGCAGGTCACCACCGACCCGCGCACCGATCGCGACCCCATGTGGATCGGCGATTCCATTTATTTCAACTCCGACCGGACCGGCACCTTCAATCTGTTCCGCTACGACGTCGCGACCCGGCAAACCAGGCAGCTGACCCACTACGAAGATTGGGACGTGCGCTGGCCCAGCGCCGACGCGCAAGGCCAGATCGTCTACGAGTCGCAGGGCGAACTGCATATCTACGATACACGCGATGAGCAGGACCGCGCGGTGCCGATCGTGGTGCCCCTGGATGCCGACGCCGCGCGGCCGCAGACGATCAACGCCGCTGACAACATCGAAAGCCTGCGCTTGAGCCCGGGCGGCGAGCGCCTGGCGGTGGTGGCGCGCGGCGACGTCTTTTCCGTTCCGGTGGAACATGGCACGACCCGCAATCTCACCCAGTCATCGTCCGCGCACGACCGCGAGGCCGCGTGGTCGACCGACGGCAAGCGCCTGGCGTATGTGTCGGATCGCAGCGGCGAGGAGGAAATCTACATGCAGTCGCAGGACGGCACCGCTCCTGCGGTTCAGCTGACGTCGGACTCGAAGGCGCGCTACTACGCACCGCGCTGGTCGGGGGACGACAAACGTATTGCGTTCTGCGACCACACCGGCCGGCTCTACGTGATCGAGGTGGCGACCAAGCGGCGCGTCACCGTCGCCCGCGACCCCGCTGATTTGACGCAGGACTATCGCTGGTCGCGCGACGGACGATACTTAAGCTATTCGCTCAACGACTCCAATGGGTATTCCGCAGTTCACATCTGGTCGGTGGCTGACGGAAAATCGCGCCGTGTCACGCCGCAATTCTTCAACGCCCAATCACCGGCGTGGGCGCCGAACGGCGAGATGCTGTACTTCCTCAGCCAGCGCGACTATCAGCCGCTGCTCAGCACCGTCGAATTCGATTTCGCCACCGATCGGCAAACCGGAATTTTCGCGGTCACCTTGCGCAAGGACGTCAAGAATCCATTTGACTTGCGCGACGATGAACCTGGCAGCGAGCCGAAAACCTCCGACAAGAGCTCCAAAGCTCCCATGAAGATCGAGTTCGAAGGACTCGAACAGCGCGCGATACGCGTGCCCCTGGAGGCGGACAACTTGAGCGATCTCGAAGCCGGCGACGAGAATCTCCTGTATCAGCGCAGCGGGCCGCTCTATTACGGGCGAGAATCGAGCCTCAAGCCCACCGTAATGGCCTACTCGATCAAGGATCGCGAGGCGAAGGCGGTGGCCGAGGACGTGACCGAATGGTCCGCGACGGCGGACGGGAAGCACGTACTCGCGCAACTCTCATCCAAGGAGATCAAGTACTTCGAAGTCGGCGCGGCTTCGAAAAACCAGAGCGAGGACGAAGAGGCGAAGACGGTATCGCTGGCCGGCCTCGTGACCACGCGCATTCCCGCCGCCGAGTGGCGTGAGATCTTCGCCGAGTGTTGGCGCCGCTACCGCGATTATTTTTACGTCGAAAACATGCACGGCTACGATTGGCGGCAGCTGCGGGACAAGTACGAACCGCTGCTGCGCTTCGTCGGCTCGCGGACCGACCTCAACTACGTCATCGCCGAAATGATTTCCGAACTCACCGTGCAGCACGCCTACGTCGACGGCGGCGACCTGGGTCTGCCGAAGCGGCCGTTCGTTGCCCTGCCCGGCGCCCGGTTCGAGCCGGACCCCAAATCCGGCCGCTACCGAATCGCTGAAGTTTTTGCCGGGCAAAATGAAGAGGAGCGCTACCGCTCGCCGCTCACGGAGGTCGGAGTGGACGCACATGTCGGCGACTACGTGCTCGCGATCAATGGGCGGGAGCTCAACGTGGGCACCGACCCCTACGAACTGTTGCGCGCGGCGCCCAACCAACCCGTCGAGTGGCGCGTCTCGTCTGCGGCCGACGGCAGTGCGGCGCGCACCATCCGCTACCAGCCGCTGAGCAGCGAAAGCAGCTTGCGCTATCTCGCCTGGGTCGCCGCCAATCGCGCCCGCGTGGAGCGCATGAGTCAGGGGCGTCTGGGATACATTCACATCCCGGACATGGGCGAGGCCGGCATCCGTGAATTCATCAAATGGTGGTATCCGCAAATCCGCAAGGAAGGCCTGGTGGTCGATGTGCGCGGCAACGAGGGCGGCAATATTTCGGAATTGCTGATCGAGAGACTGGCGCGGACGCTGCACGGCACGAACTTCGCACGCAATCACACCGCGGCGGACACCTACCCGCGGGTCGTGCAGCCGGGACCGAAAGTGGCCTTGATCAACGAAGATACCTCCTCGGACGGCGACATCTTCGCGTACGCATTCCGGCAGTGGAAAATTGGTCCGCTGATCGGCAAGCGCACCTGGGGCGGCGCGGTCGGCATCGCCGACCATGGGCCGCTGCTCGACGGCGGCGCCGTATTTGTGCCAGAGTTCGGTACGGCGGATGAAAACGGCAGTTGGATCATCGAGGGGCATGGTGTGGATCCGGATATCGTCGTCGAACAGGACCCGGTGCAAGTCATGAAAGGCCATGATCCTCAATTGGAGCGGGGCGTTCAGGAGCTCATGCAGCGCCTGCCGGCCACCCCGGCCGGCTTGCCGCGGCGAGCCGCCCCGCCCATCAAGACGGAAGGACGTTGAAAATGTCGGAACTCGCGACATTGGGACTGGCCCGGGCCGGGGATGCGCGCGAAATCGCGGAAATGTCGCGCGACCTGATTGAAAAGGGACTGACCTGGTCCTGGACGCCGGCGCGCGTGCAGCATTTCATCTCGGGACCGGAGTCATCGGTGGTGGTTGCGCGGCGCGAACGGCACCTCGCGGCATTCGCCATCATGCATTTCGGCGATGAGGTGGCGCACTTGAATTTGCTCGCCGTGGCCCCGCAGTACCGCCGCCAGGGTCTCGGCAGTCAGCTCATGGGCTGGCTGACCACGACCGCGATCGAAGCCGGCGTATTTCGCATCAACCTGGAGTTGCGCACCGCCAATGAACCTGCGCGCATTTTCTACGAATGCTTGGGCTTCGACCGGCTCGGAGTGGTGCAGGGCTACTATCAAGGCCGGGAGGCCGCACTGCGCATGTCGCGGCACCTGGCGAAGAACCCAGGCTGATCGACTCGAGGGGGCGGCCGGTCCGTCGCGGTCAGTTCGAGGCAGACTGGCTGCGCGGATAGTCTGGTTTGATCAGCGCCTGGACTGCGCTATGGGGGAACACCACCGAGACTCGGCACCCCTGTCCCGGGGCGGTATCCACGTTTATCTCGCCGGCGGCGCTCCGCACGCGGTCCGCCACGCTCCATAGGCCGAACCCTTTCGCGCGCGGCTCGAACAGACTGAGTTGCCACTCGAATCCCACGCCGCGATCTTCCACGACAACGCGCAGTTCCTCGGATGTCTCCGTGACTGTGACGATTGCCGACAACACGCCGGAATGCTTGACGACATTGCGCAGCAATTCTCGAATGAGCTTGAACACCAGAACCCGAAGCTCGAGATTATAGGCGGCCGCATCCGCGGCAATGTGCAGCTCGACCTGCAGATTGTCCTTGCGGCGCATATAAACGCTGAGCCACTTGAGGGCGGGTTCCAACCCGAGATCGTACAGCCCCGGCGGACTCAAGTCGGCGATGACCCGCTGAGTGATCGCCTGCACCTCGCGCACCGTGCGGGTCGCCTCGCCGAGCACCAGCCGCACCTCCGGCGAGGCGCGCGCGACCACCGCGTCCAGGGTCATGGCCAGACCCACCAGCTGCTGACCGATCCCATCGTGCAGATCCACGGCGGTCGCGCGCCGGGCACGTTCCTCCGCGCCGACCAGTTGCCGTGCATACTGCTGCAGCCGATCCTGCTTCTCGCGCAAACGCTCGTTGAGCCCGACGAGTTCCGTGATGTCGCGCGCCACGCACCAGAGACGCACCAATTTGCCGCTTTCGATGACACCGCGGAATCCAGTGAGGTAGGTGCACCGCTTGGCACCCTCCGACAGCGTAAATTGCAGGCCGTCCACCGAATGGTCCTGATTCGCCGCCTTGCCGATGTGATCGAGGTAGATTGCCGACCAAGGCACGTCGGCGCGCCACCGGTGCGCGTCGGCATCGGGCAGACCGAACAGCCGGCTCAAATGCAGATAGACCAGGTTGCACTCCGCCACCGAGGCATGGTCGCGCAGCCAAGCAATCTGCTCGGGCGGCGCAAGATCGGCAGGCATCGGCACGTCGAGTTCCACCCGCCAGATGGCCTCGGAACTCTGTTCGACGAAGTTGTGATAGCGCTCGGCGCTGGTTCGCAACAGCCCCAGCGCATTGCGCATTTCGAGCAGCACCACCGTCAGTATGAAGCTGATCGCAACCAGCGTCGCTAGATACAATTGCACGGCGGCGACGCGCACGAAGGGATTCGGGTCGCCGGCGAAAGGTCCGGCGCCGCGGCTCGCAAAGTACGATGCCAACAAAGCCGCCGCCGTGGCGAGCGTGGTACACCAGCGAGGCGGCATGCGAAATGCGGCGACCAGCATGAACGCCAGCAATGTGAACGGCATGTCGATGATGGTCGCGACGCTGCCCGGCGGCGCGGAGAATACCCGCACCGTCATGCCGAGCACGACGCAGAAAATCAGCGCCGACTCGATCGCCGGCCCCGGCGGGGCCGACAATTGGCGTACCCGCCAGCGCACCGCCCAGCTCATCACGACCGGCGCGACGCATAGTGACCCCAGCCAGTTTCCCGCCCACCAGAGCTGCCATTCACGCAGGTACTCGGCGAGCCCGTACGATTGCGACCATCCAAAGGCGCCGACCGACGCGCTGGCCGCGGCACCCAGCGCCACCGCGGCCAGGAACTGCAGTACGTGGCGAACCCTGGGGATTTCCGGAGTCGCCATGAGTCGCCTGGCCACCAGCGCGCCGACGACTGCGTCGAGCGAATTGGCAAGCACGAAGGGTCCGTAACGGGCCCATGAAAAATGCTCGGATCGCGCGACGTCGATCAGCATCTCCACGGCAATCTGCACGCCCAGGATCCAGATCCAATTGCGCCGCGGCGAGAACCACAGCGCCATGAACAGCAGGCCCGCGGCCGGCCAGATGATCGTCAGCTGTTTGGAGTTCTCGCGCAGCGCCAGGCCGAGAATCACGAGGGCCGAATAAAGCAGAGCGAAGGCGGCAAGCGATCGGACGCGCTGCGTAAATCGGAGCTGCATGAAATCCCAGGCGAGCCCGGGACTGCGCGGTGCACCGGGTACGGCCGGAATCGTCATGAGACCTCCCTTCTCCGCAACTCATCGCCAACTCGGCGCCCGCTGTTGCCGCCGAGCAAACTGTAGAATAATAGTGCGCTTATTTTCCGCAACATTACAGGCGCGCCACACCTTCATGCCGCATGCATCGCGTACCTTCGGCTCGACCCGGCGCCGCGTCGCGGCGGTGGGCCAGGGAACGTGGAAAATCGAGGAAGCAGCGGATTCCGCCATCGCCGCGATGCGCCGCGGCCTCGATCTCGGCCTGACGCATATCGATACCGCCGAGATGTATGGGTCCGGAGCCTCGGAAACGATGATCGGCACCGCGATCGAAGGCCGGCGCGATGAGGTTTTCCTGGTGTCGAAGGTGCTGCCGAGCAATGCCTCGAAGCGCGGCACCGTGGCGGCCTGCGAAAAGACGCTCTCGCGGCTGCGCACCGACCGTCTCGATTGCTACCTGCTTCACTGGCGCGGCGCCTACGCCTTGGAGGAAACGATCGCCGGTTTCGACGCCTTGCTGCGCGACGGCAAAATTCTGTCCTGGGGCGTGAGTAATTTCGACGTCGACGATCTTGACGAGGTCGCGGCCATCGCGGGAGCGGGACATCCGGCCTGCAATCAGGTGCTGTACCACCTACAGGAACGCGCGATCGAGCATACGGTGCTGCCCTGGTGCGCGAGACATGGCACGGCCGTGGTTGCGTACACGCCGTTCGGTCAATCGCCGGCTCCCTTTGATGCGCGCACGAAGCAGGGGCGGACATTGGCGGAAATAGCCGCCGGCCATCAGACCACCGCCCGGCAGGTCGCACTGCGCTTTTTATTGCGGCAGCCGGAGGTTTTCGTGATTCCCAAGGCCTCGACCCTGGCGCATGTCGCCGAGAACGCCGCTGCACTCACGCTCGAGCTGAGCGATGTCGAAATCGCAAGGATCGACGCGGCATTTCCGCGCGGCAAGCCGCGGCGCGGACTGCCGATGCTCTAGGTGTTGGGTTCGGCACAAGCGCCGCCCCGCGGCGGCGCTCGTACCCTCGCGTCACTCGCCGCTATCCGGGATGCACGGGTTGGCCTGGGGGCCATTGGTGTTTTGGCCAAAGAACCAGGATAGATTCGCCGCACCGTACTGCTTGCTGCCGCCGAAGTTGTTTACGCCGCCTCCAGTGAAGTTGCCAAACATCACCGTGCAGTTGCCGGCATCGTTGCTCCCCGCGAATGCGTAGAAGGGATAGAACTTCGCGCCCGCCGGCGGGACGTCGCAGCCGACCCCATTTGTCTGGCACGTCTGTTCCGACGCCGAGACATCGGTCTCGATCTGCATGATTGGAAATGGCCGCCTGTACCCGTCCTCCGACCGACTCAGAGGGCCGACACCGCCGCCATGCACGGAGCGAAGGGCGAAAGAGGTCGCGTTTTTGAGCGTGCCATCCGGCCAGTCGCGGATGTACGATGAGCCGTCGAAGTCGAGATCACCTCCGGTCGCCAAATTGAGGCAGCCGGGCAGCGTGGGGCCGGGGAAACAGGGCGCGTCGTCAACATCACCGTCGCCATTCAGGCCCGGCGTGAAGTGACCAATTTCAACTGCAATATTGACGTTGGCCTGCAAAGCCGCCCACGGAACGAAATTGCCAAAACGAGCCGTGCTGTACTCGGGATGAAAATCATAGTTCGTCCCCGCGCAGCTGTTGGGATCCGTGTTCTGGAAGCCGTTCTTGCCGCTCGCCACCATGTAGCCGGATTGGCCCGTCGTCAGGTCGTCAATTCGAGTGAGCAGCCCGGACGGGGTATCGGTGATGGTGATACGCAAGTGGTCGCCCTGATTCATGAGCAGCGTATGGCCATTCGGAGTGAAGGTGGCCGCGTTCGCGTTGGCCGGACTCGGCGGACCCGTCGGGATTCCGTCGGTTGCGAGCCACGCAAAATTAACCGGCTCCGTGCAGTTGGGATTTAGGTTTCCGCTGCTGTTTATTTCAAGGCTGTCGATATTGAGCGCGGCGCACCAGTGCTTCAGGTCGCAGCTGATTTGCGTGATGAACGGCGAGAACCCCGGGGGGTACAACTGAAGTTCCATGAATGCCGAGCCGGCATCCGCAGGCGTGTTCTCGTCGCTGTCTGGAATGCACGCCCCACCGGGATACGAGTTTGAATCGCACAGCGCCATCGCAAACCATATGGCGACGGTATTCTCGAAGGTCTGCGTAGCGGGCAGCGGACGTTCGACCGGCAGCGTAAAATCCCACTGAATGCTGTTGCCGGAGCCTGGAACAACCGAAAAGAATTCCAGGCTGGGTTCGTCATGCCCGATGTAGCGGCCGTTGTCGAATCCGCGATGGTCGTAGTCGCCCTTGAAATCGGCGCACGTCATTTGAGGTCGCAGGGGTTTCTGAATTTTGCTCAGACCATTGCAATCTAGATTACCGGTTGCAGGAAATGCTTGGACTCGCGAATTGAGTGAACACACCGCAAGAGCAACAATTGCAAAAAAAGACAGGAATGCACGGAAACGATTCATGTCGATCCCCTTGTTCAATTTTTGAGCGTTGTTTGCCATCCCCTGTTTCGGCTGACGCACTTTGATGGCGCTAACCAAGAGCGAGAGCGACAGGCGGCCTTTCTACCTCCGGCAAAATGCACTGTCAATTTTTTTATCCGCGCACTGGATATTCAAAATATGAGAAGAATTCGCGATGACTTGCGCGCACGCATCGCATGCATCTGCATGACAGATCACCCACTCCATTTGCAGTATTTACAATGCTGGTCGAGCTCTATGTCACCACAGCGCATCCAATATTACATATTGCACGGCGCAGCCGTCCTTGTTCGAGAGATGCAATATTCTCATGACGATGTTCCGGGGTGCTTGAGCAGCGGCGTCGCGATCCGCTGCAGGCGTTCCGCTGTCCAGGTCGAATCCTTTTCCTTCCAACCATCATCGACCAATTGCCCTTCGCGGTTGATGGTGAAATTCACCGGGATACGCCAGATGCGTCCATAACCCGGGAGACTCGAATTCGCCAGCAGACCCACGGGAAAACTCAATGAATCCGCCACTCGCCGTACTTTGAGCAGGTCGTCCTCGGGTGAATCCAAAGCGAATCCCAGCACCGTTACACCCTCGGCCGCATGCTGTTCTGCATAGGCGGACAGCAGCGGCAATTCTTCGCGGCACGGAGCGCACCAGGTGGCCCAAAACGTGAGGATCACGACGCGGCCAAGCAGTTCCGATGTGGAAATACGTTGTCCGTCGAGCGTCACGAGTGTCGCCACGGGAGCCGGCGCACCGACCCGTAGTGCGTTGGCGGATGCCAAAGGCGCGAACAGCGCACCCAGTCCCGTCACGCTCAATGCCGCGGCGCCGCGCAGCAGCGCGCGCCGCGTCGCGGACTCAACTTCCATGCCGCGGCCCGATTCAAAACGCATAACTCATCCCTGCGGTCGCCGTGTAGTGCGGAAACAGTTGGTAGCCATCGAGATTGCTGTACACCGGCACTTGGACCACGCCGTAGGCGTGCAGCTTGTTGGTGACTTGCACCGTAAGACCCGGGCTTATGTAGGCGACCGTACCCACGGTGTCGGCCGTGTCGGCCAGCGCACCTTGATCGGGGCTCTTGTGATAGACGTTGAGCTGCACTTGGGGTATCCACTTCGGATCGGCTTCATAGCGTAGCCCGACACCAAACGTCACGGAATTGCCCGGGCGAAAATCGTTGCCCGGCTGATTCTGTTTGTGCGCCACCGCTGACTGGAATTGGCCGCTCGCAAAAATATCGAAGTCCTGGCTCACCGCCTGATAATAATAGGCGCCCACAATGATATCCGTGCTGCCGGTGCCCGCCTGCAAGCTCGCATCGAGAGGACTGCCGGCATTCGGACCGTTATAGAAATCGACTGCGGTCCCGTATTGACCGGTGGGCAGCTTGACCCCCAATTGCAGCCCGAGGTTATGCGTCGGCAGCAGTCCCTGGTAGTTGCCCAGCAGTTTGACATCGCCGAGATTGTCGACGCGCGCGCCACTGAGCTGATCCGGTGCCGTTTCGGCGGACGTGTACGGTTGCAGCTGAGTGCCGTACGTGGTGTGGGTGCGCACCACATAGGGCACCAACAGATTGACGTTCCAATCCGCGTTGGGCCGGTAGTTGACCCCCAACGTGGCATAGCGGTTGATCGTGTCTTTCTCGATCTCACCGCCGCCCAGCACGGGGTTCGACGGATTGTTGACGACCTCGGCCGGGGTCGCCGCGCGGGTGCCTATCCGCAGCTCATCTTGGTCGATATAGGTGTACTCGAGATTCACGCGCCACCCCGTGGCGGCGGAGTAGCCCATGGCCGCATCGGAATTGACGGTGCAGCCACAGGTGGCACATGCCCAGGTCGACACCGGGGCAATTACAAGGCATACGGCCGTGATGCTCGAACGGCTCACTGAATAAATCATTGGCAAACTCCCGCGACCGCCGAAGCAGTCGCCTTACCCAAAATTGAACTGGCTGAACGCTCACGGCGAATACACACCGCGAACCTCTAGCCGTTGATTCTCAATTTAGGCGGGAGACGGAGGACCGCGAGGTTGATGAGCGCGTGGGAGGTCTGCGCCCAGTCGAGGGGTTTCGAACGCGACCAGGGGCTGAGAAACGATGGGCGGCGGCGGCGCAAAGGCGACGATGTGTGCAATGGGACCGGCCGCCGGAGCGCTGCCGAAGGGGCAGTTCTCGAAATGCGTGTGCGTTCCCGAGTGGTGATGCTCATGATGCCCGGACATCTGCACCGGGTACGTCGCGGGACACATTTCCAGCAGAAACGGCGTACCGCTTGCCGGCATGAAGCCAACGGGCACGTAGGCACGAAACAGGAGGACCACCAGCAGCAGGCTGGTGAATAAGTCTCGTCTCCCGGAATTAAATAGATGTTTCCGCATATGCCTTCGCGGCCAACCCTGCCAGAGTGCGCCTCTGCCTGCTAGTGGGGAAACACTCTAAGCCAACCTGATTATGGTGTCACGTTGGCGCACTAGCCGCGCCATTATGTCAGTACCAGCGCCGCATCCGCGATCACATACGGCACATAGCGGAAGTCGCGGATGCGCCTGATCTTGTCGCCCGCGAAGCCGAGCTCGATGAAGTAACCAGGCCGCGCGTCGTCGGGCGCGCGGAACACCGCGATGACCTCTCGCCCTTCCAGCCAGGCGGGCGCCAGCCACCAATCGTGCAAGCGATCGTAGTTGGTGAGGTAGTTGCCGACGGCGCGGCCGGCGCGCTGCGAACGGGATACCAAGTCCAGCTGCACGTCTTCGGCCAGCATGGCACGCACGCCGTCCCAGTCGCGCGCATTGAACAGGGCGACGTAGCGGGCCACAGCGGGTGAGGTGTGCGGCGGCGGGGCCGGCTGTGTCACCTTGAGTGCGTGCAGCCGCGCCCGCCCCCGGTGAAGAGCCGCCTTCACCGCCGGCAGGCTCAGCTCCAGCAGGCCACCGATTTCATCCAGTGAATGGCCGAGCACGTCCTTGAGGATCACGCAGCTGCGCTGAGCGGGCGCCAGTTCGACGAAGCGCGACACCGCGGCCTGCACCGCCTGTTGGCGCGCGATGTCATCGCCCGGATCGGGCGCCGGATCGACGGTACTGTCCTGCACCGCTTCCAGAGACTCGCCCATGCGCGCCCCGTAGCTTCGCAGGTGGTCCAGCGCACGGTTGTGGGCAATGCGGAACAGCCACGGCCGGAACGCGGGTACTTCCTCCATCTCGGGCAGCAGGTAGTAAGCGCGCGCCAGGGTGTCCTGCACGATGTCCTCGCCGTCCGCCACGGAGCCGGTCATGCGCGCACAGTAGCGATGCAGTTCCGGCCGCACGTCCGCCACCAGTTCGAGGAAGCGGCGGCGGCCCTCATGCTGGACCGCGATCAGGGAATCCTCGCCGCTCACGCCGCTCAGGCTCCCAGCGCCACGATACCGTGGTCGCCCTTGATGCCGAAGGCCGGCGCCTCCTCGTACTGCGCCTCGGTGAGGATGCTGACCACGTGTTCGCCGAAGTCGTGCGCCGACAGCGGCTTGCCGAAGCCGGCCAGGAACTGCTCCGGCGTGATGCCTTTGCGTCGCGAGTAGTACTCCGAGCCGGTGCGCCCGATGCCGCCGGCTGCCGTCATCTGCTGCGGCACCAGGGCCTGGAAGCGGAGCCCTAAGTTCAGCTCCGCCGAAACGACGTTCGCATAGGAGGCCATGAGCCACAGCATACGCTTGGCGCCGGCGTAGCCGCCGGACAGAGGCGAGCCGGCGACGGCGGCGGCGCTGGACGCGATCAATATTCGGCTGCCACGCGCCAGCGGCAGGCCGATCGCCGCCTGGATCCAGTGGAAGCCGGCCTTGACGTCGCTGTTCCAGGGCGCGCTGAACCCCTCCCAGGTCTGCTCGTGCAGCGGCCCCATCGACGGCTTCGCGCCGGCGTTGAGCACCAGCACCGTGGGCCGAAACTCATGCAGCAGCGACATCGCCAAGGCGCGGTCGGCAACGTCCCCGACGGCGCCGACCACGCCGAGCCGCTGCTCGACCTCGGCCAGCCGCTGCGCATCGCGCGCCACCACCATGACCTTGGACCCACGCGCCACCAGGGACTCGACCACGCCCAGGCCGAGGCCGCTGCTGCCGCCGGTGACGATGGCGCGTTCGTTCTTGAGGTTCTGCATAAGCGGCTCCTTTGAGGATGGCTGAACCCCAACAACGTACCAGCCGGCCTAAAAGATGCGGTGGGTGCCGATTTGGCGGCGAGTCGGGACTTGCGGCGACAATTTATTTCGAGTGGCATGTCGATCCGTTGCCGGCTGGCTCGTCGTCATGATAGCGAGACAGTTCAGCGGCGCTGGTGCGTGCGGCTCGCCATAAGGAATGACTCCCATGAAATTCATGTTCATCGTCAAATCCGCTCACAGAGTACCTCCGACTCCGGCACTCTTGGAGGCGATGCACAAGCTCGCCGCCCGCGAGATCGAGGCCGGACGCATGCTCGACAACGGCGGCCTGATGCCCCTTGCCGAGGGCGCGCAGGTGCGAATCATTGGTGGGGAGCTCAGTGTGCTCGATGGCCCGTTTGCCGAAACCAAGGAAGTCATCGGCGGCTACGCAGTCTTCGATCTACACAGCAAGGAAGAGGCCGTGGCGTCGGCAATCGAGTTCATGCAGCTGCACAAAGACTTACAGCCGGGTTGGGAAGGAACCTGCGAGCTTCGCGCGTTCGCCCCTGGCGGCCCTTGAGGCTGCACCGGCGGTGGCGTCAGTTTCCCTGCTTCGGATACGGCGCTCCAGGCAGATAGGTCCCACGGGCATCCCGGCAGATGGCCTCACGCGACGCTCGTGCAAATCGTTGCGCCCCGTATTGCCCTGCAACCACCAGGTCCGCGCCATTCAGCGACAGCAACATGGGTCCGACACCTAGCGAACTGACCGGCAGTACCACTCGATCCCGCGCCACCGTGTCGGCGCGAATCGCGGCACAGCGACCATTCGACTGGGTTACCCCAAAGCTCATGAAGCGACTGGCGTCGATCTCCAGCCAGTTGTTGCCGGTGCCCGTACTGCTCCAGACCCCATAGAACCGCGGCGCCAACGGCCTCGAATTCGGCGGGCCTGATGCACACGCCGCGAGCAATAACGCGACCGACCCTATCAAACAAGCTTTCGCTGATGTTAATTGCGCCACTTCTGACCCCCGGCTCCCAATCCCAAAGAATCGCGGCTTTCAGGATAGCGCAGCGTGTCGCGGTCGCTGCGGACCGGGTTCTCAATGCGGTCAATCAGTCCAGCGACGCTCAGCAGGTGCAACTTAAATCTGCGCAGGCGCAACAGCGCAGGGAGGGAATTGAACCCCGACACGCGGATTTTCAGCCTGGAACTCGAACATCATCCGCGATCCAATTCACCTCCCACGTCTTGCCGCCATCGTCCGAGAACGCCTGTTCAAAGTGACAGGACGTCGCGGTGATTCCGGAAATGACAAATCGCACCAGGATGGCGCGCGCCGCAAGGGTCTCCTGATCGAAAAACTCGCCGCGCCCATTCTTGAACTCGCCGATCGAGGGCGTGCCCAGGGTGCCGCTTGCACTGTTCGAGAAATTCAGGCTCCACTGATGCGAATCCGGGTTGTAGAGGCGAAGCGACAGGGCTTCGATGTGCCCCGGGGGTCCGTCGACTTCAAGTTCCACGAGATTGGCGCGCCCGTTCCACACCTTCCGCACCATGGTCGTGCCGTCATACTCAATCCAAGTGGTTGACCCCGTCAGTGGATGCAGAAGCCGCTTCAGGTGAGTCTTCCAGCTGCCGGTTTCGAAGTCGAAGTCATGTTGGCCGTCCCGCGGTGCGCCCGCCGGTTCAGCGCCCCGCCGCGCCTCAGCCCCAATCGGCTCGGCCAGTGCATCTATCGGGCACGCGGCCAGGGAGGAGCAAACGACCGCGGCACCGAGGAGTAGTGGCTTGAAGGATTGCATGCGCGAGTCACCTACCAGTGAATGAGGTGGGCGGGATCGTCCACCAGGACGACGTCGTATCTTTCGATCATGGGCATCAATACGCTCTCCAGTTCGCGCTTCCATAATTCTCCCCCGTAAAAGCTCGCCTTCAACGGTTCGCGGGAGGGCAAGTCAGGAAAACCACGCATGAAAAAAAACGTGTCCGGCTCTTCGATCGAGAGAAACGGCCCGAGAATCTTCATGCCTAAACGTCGATGCTCGGGGACCGATTGGCTGCGGAATACCTGCAAAAACGGCTCCCGCATGCCTGGTTTGAGCTTGTAGGTGCGCATTTCGACGACCATCTATAATCTCCTCGTCAGAGCGGCGATACTGCCGCGCGCACCACCCGCCCGACAAGAGCGCACTTTTTGGTAACCGGGACCGACTATGGATGCCGCAGCTTCAGAAAAACCAGCGGATACGAAATCGGCGACGGGCTGCCCGCTCACCGCTGCGCTCAACGCGATTGGCGGAAAATGGAACCTGATCTGTTTGTACTGGCTGGACACCGAAACGCGGCGATTCAACGAACTGCAGCGGCTCATGCCGAATATTTCGCACAAAGTATTGGCGGACACGCTGCGGACCCTGGAACAGGAAGGGCTCATTTCCCGCACGGAGTATCCCGAGGTACCGCCGCGCGTCGAGTACCGGATCTCGGCCTATGGTGAATCCGTGCGGCCCCTGATCGAAGCTGTCCGCGTGTGGGGCCGAGCCCATCTGGAACGCGGCCGCGCCTGACGCAGGAACCTCAGACAGGCTCCTTGCCCGGGAGGCGCAGCATGTGCGGGCCGGCGGCGTCGATCGTCGACGTCCCGGTCAACGCCAAGGTCACGCCCAACTCGTTGCGCATGATCTCGATCGCCTTGATCACGCCCGCCTCCCCTGCGGCTGCGAGCGCGTAAAGAAAAGACCGGCCGATCAGCGTCCCGCGGGCGCCCAATGCCAGGGCCTTCGCGATATCCTGGCCGGAACGGATGCCCCCGTCGAACATGACCTCGCAGCGGCCGTCGATTGCCGCGACGATCTCCGGCAGCACCGAGATCGATGACGGTGCGCCGTCGAGTTGGCGGCCGCCGTGATTCGACACGACGATGGCATCCGCACCGGCGGCGACACCGAAGCGGGCGTCCTCGGCATCGAGCACTCCCTTGAGGATGAGCTTACCGGGCCAGCGGCTTCTGACCCACTCCACATCGCGCCAATTGGCGGAGGCATCGAATTGCGTCGCCGTCCACTCCGCCAGCGTGCGAATGGCGCTCGAGCCGCCGATGCGGCCGGCCAAATTACCGAAAGTGCGCCGTTTGCCGAACAGCACCTTGAGCGCCCAGGAAGGTTTCGTGGCCACATCAAGGGCGTTGCGCAGTGTCAACCGCGGCGGAATCGTCAGCCCGTTGCGGGGATCGCGGCGCCTCTCCCCCAAAACCTGCAAATCGAGCGTGAGCATGAGCGCCGAACACTGCGCGGCGGCGGCACGGTCGATGAGCTCCTGATTGAAGCCGCGATCCTTCATGAGGTATTGCTGGAACCAGAACGGCTGCTGAGTCGCCGCTCGCACATCCTCGATCGAACAAATCGACATGGTGCTCATGCAATAGGGAATGCCGCACGCCGCCGCAGCCCGCGCCGCGAGTATCTCGCCGTCGGCGTGGAACAGACCGGCAAGTCCAGTCGGGCCGATCGCGAGCGGCATCGAAACGGGAGTGCCCACCAGCGTCGTGGCAAGCGACACCTTCGACACGTCCACCATCACCCGCTGGCGAAAGATCAACGCATCGAGGTCGGCGGTGTTGCGCAGCAGCGTCCGCTCATCGTAGGCGCCGCCGGCAGCGTAGTCGAAGATGGCCCGCGGAATGCGCTTTTGCGCGAGCTTGCGCAAATCATCGATGCTGAGAATCAGTGACATGGCACGTGTGATCGCGTCAGTGATGATAGTCCGGATACGCGGGCCGTGCCGGCTGCACCACGGGATGCGCGGCCAGTTCACGCAGCGCAATCGCCGCCGCAGCCTCCAATTGTGGATCGTGTCCTTCGCTCACGGCCTTCGGATCCTGTTCGACCACCACGTCCGGGTCGACACCGTGATTTTCCACGTCCCATTCTCCTTTGGGTGAAAAGAACGCGACGCTGGGCGCGGTGACGTGCCCGCCGTCCATCAGCACGGGTATTTCGCTGATTCCGACCAGGCCGCCCCAGGTGCGCTTGCCGACCAGTGCGCCGAGCTTGGCCTGCTTGAACAGCCACGGCAGCGCGTCGCCGCCGGAGCCCGAAACTTCGTTCGCAATCATCACTTTCGGTCCATATATGGCGGCATTGGGCGTGTGTTCCACCCGGCCGTATCGTGGCGACCAATAAGCTTCGATATGGCGGCTCATGACTTCGATGATGTAGTCCGCCATCTGGCCGCCGGCATTGAATCGCTCGTCGATGATTGCGCCTTGCTTCTGCGTCTGCGCCAGATAGTAGCGGTTGAAATCGGTGAAGCCCTCCCCGCCGGTGTTCGTCAGGTATACATAGGCAAGTTTCCCACCCGAGAGCTGATCCACCTTGCGCCGGTTCGATTCGATCCATTCGATATGCCGCAGATTCGCCTCGCTGCCTACGGGCACGACAGTGACGTCGCGCACCTTGCTGCCATTCACCGGCGCGATCCGCAGTGTGATGGGGCGTTCGGCCGTGCCCTCGAGCGGCTGCTGGACGTCCACGGCACTCGTCAGCTCCTCGCCATTGATGGCAAGAATGCAATCGCCCACATTGAGATTGAGCCCGGGCTGCGCGAGCGGCGCCGACTCCCGCGGATTGAAGTCGCCGCCCGAATAGATCTTGGCCAAGCAGTAGCGGCCGCTGCGGATGACATAGTCGGCTCCGAGCAAACCGCCGGGCACGTGACGCGCCCGGGGAATCGCACCCCCGCTGCCGCGCAAATGACCGACCGAAAATTCTCCTAGCATCTCTTGAAATATATAGTTGAGGTCCGCCCTGGATGCGATCGAAGCAACGTAAGGCGCATAGCGGCGTTCGTCGGCCGCGGTGGGGGCCCCATGAAAACTTGGGTCGTAGAAGTACGCCCGTTCGATCCGCCAAACCTCGTGATACATCTGGGTCCATTCGGCGGCCGGATCGACCCGCACCTGCAGTGCCGTCGTGGAGAGAGTGCCTTCGCCGGCTTTGAGCGGCACATTCGCGGGCGCGACGACCCACGTCGGACGCACCTCGTCGCCGCCCGGGTTGGGCGGCGCATCGGGTTTGCGGTTGGACACGGCGAGCAGCATTTTTTCGCCGTCGGCGGACAGCTCGAAATTCTCGATGCGCTCGGCCAGTTTTTCCGTCTTGCGGTCCTCCAGCGTCCAGCGGCTCAAGGTAGCGGTGCGATCGTCGTAGCGGCCTAAATCGGCTCGCACGAGAAAATAAAGACTGCCGTGAGTTCCCGCGGTCAGCCCCACGTAGGCGGCAGTGGGCAGCGGCAGGGCCACGATTCGCGAGCCAATACCGCTCAAATCGACCTTGGTCGGGATGGCGGGCACGGCGGCCGGCGCCGCCGGCGGCAGCGCCGCTCCGGGGGTGGTCGGCTTGGCGCCGGCCGTCTTTACGGCGCCCGAATCCGCGGCAGGCGCGCCATCATCGCCGTCTTTCGGCTTGGCCGGTCTCGCCACCGGCATCTTTTCGTCCTCCAATTCGGGGGCGATGGGCGAGGCCTGATCCCCACTCAGCACGATGGCATAAAGGTTCGAGCGCACTTGGTACAGGTCGCTGGTCATGTCGAGGCCATCGGAACTTGCGCCGGCATTGGTGCTGGCGGTGAAGAAAAGGTATTTTCCGCCGCGGTCGAAGGCCGGCAGCCGGGCATCCGCCATCACGTCGGTCACCTGCGCCGACTTGCCGCTGTCGACTGAGTAAAGGTACAAGGTGTGCAAGTGATTCTCGACGGAGCGCGGGTAGGCAATCCACTTCGAATCGGGCGACCAGGCGATATCGTAGCTGGCATCGGAAAAGCCGCCATACACGTTCTTGTCGTTGATGACGCTGAGTTTTCCCGTGACCGTATCGAGCAGATACACGTTCAATCGATTGTCGTGGAAGGCGATGCGTTTCGAATCCGGCGACCACTTCGGCGCAAAGTAGTAGGCCGGTTCCGGCGCCAGCGGAAACTTCTTGACCGCTGCGGCGCCCGTCTGCGCGGCACCGGTCTGCGCGGCAACGTGCAGCGCATATAAGCCGGACTCATCCGAGAAGTAGGCGATCGACTGGCCGTCGGGTGACCACGCAGGCGAACGCTCCATGACGCCAGGGGTATTGGTGATGTTGCGGACCGGCCCTGGCTTCACTGGAACGGTGAGAATCTCGCCGTGCGCTTCGATTGCGGCGCGCAGCCCGGTGGGCGAGATCGCGGCGTGATCGATTTCCGCAGCCACGTTCTTCAGGCTGGGCCGCACTTCCGGCAGGTCGGTCTGGATGTCGATCGGCACGCGGCGGCTTTTGCCGGTGCCGATATCGAACAGATTGATCTCGCCCAACTGATCGTAGACCAAGGTGGACCCCTCCGCGGCGAGGCTGCGGATGTCCGGGCCGTCGTTATGCAGAACTTCGACAACGGTCTTGGTGGCAAGGTCGTAGCGGAATATCCCGATGTGTCCGGCTCGCCCGGAGAGAAAGAAGATCTGTTGGCCGCAATACACCGGAAAGAAGTCCGAAGCCTGCTCGTGCGGAATCTCGACCGAGTCAAGCGCCGCAAGGCCGGTGACCCAGATCGTGCTCGCGCGGCCGCCGCGATAGTTGCCCCAAGACACGAACGCCGTGTAGTCGAAGCCGAAGGCGGGAGCCAGCGGCGAATAAGCGATATGCGTACCGTCGGGCGACATCTGACCCTGATATGCCATCGGCAGCGGCAGCCGGGTGGCTTCGCCGCCTGCGGCGGGCACGGAGAATAGCTGCGTATATCGGCTCACCGACTCTCGGGCCGAGCGGAACAGAATCCGCTTGCCATCCGGCGTCCATCCGACCGCAATGTCCGGACCCGGGTGATAGGTCACGCGATGCGGAACACCCCCGGCGGCAGGGATGGTGAACACGTCGGTATTGCCGTCGTATTCGCCCGTGAAGGCAATCACGCTGCCGTCGGGGGAGAAAATCGGCGCACTTTCCAGTCCCACGCCGTTCGTCAGACGTATGGCCCTGCCGCCCTCTCGGGAGACGGTCCAGAGATCCCCGGCGTAACCGAATGCAATCGAGTCCCGGCTGAGAGCGGGCGACTGGAACAGGTGAGGTTGTTCGGCGCCATGCGACACGGCCGCCGCAAAAAACAACGAGCAGGCAAGTCCCAGCGCAACTGCGGGGAAGGAGGTGCGGCGCACGATGGACTCCGGTAATTGGTGTTATCCAACCACCGATGTTGCGGCACGCACATGTATCTGCGCAACCGTCGCGCGCCCGCGCCGTGAAACCCTGCGCACCGCCTAAGGGTGCGCAGGGTCAGCCGACCTTAGGTGATCAATTAAAGCGCGATCCAAACGTCGATGCCGCCGTGCTTCGAGCAGGCTCGGCTGCGATCTCGCGTCGTGGTGAAAAACCCGTCCTGGCAGCGGGCCGATGCACGCGGATGATCGTGACGATATTGCGTGGCTTGGTCGCCCCGATCGCCGCCTTGATGATCGTCACGACGCGTTTGGTCGTCATGCCGCGTTGATTGGTCGTCATGCCGCGTTTGGTCGTCACGCTGCGTTGATTGGTCGTCGTGGTGCGGAGGCGGCTGGTCGCGGTGCTCGTCCTGGCGGTCTTGCGCGCAAATAGTCAAGGGAACCAGAGCGGTAAGCGAGAACGCCGCCAATGCCAGAATTGCTGGCTTCCAAAGTTGCTGACGCATGGGGATGGTCCTTATGTCGTATGGCTGGCGCGAGTATGAACGCCCGCATGGACGGTACAATGTCCGGCATCAGCAATCCGCTGTCAGTGGAAACCTACGGCGGCCCGGGGTGCGGGCGGAGCCTAAAACAATCGCGCCATCAATGTGGCCGGCGAATCGAAGGTAACGGCAATGTCCCACAAGCTCATGATTATGACCAGTACCCACATGGTCCGCCCCACCCAATATTCCGCCGCGGCTGCCAGCCCTGATTCCGCCTCATCGCTTGAATCAGGTGTCGAGTCGGTCTTCGTCAACGTATCGAGCTCCATACGACCACCGGGGAGGTAAGATTCGCCGAATTTTGGGCGAATGGATATAAGTAATACACCGCAGACGAAGTCGTACTATTCAGTCATGTGCGCGGCGCACTGCCCGACTTGAGAATCGGAGATTTCCTATGTCAATGAAGGATGGGTCGCGCGGCTTCGCAGCGGCTGCCGTGCTCGCGCTCATCCTGCCGCTTGGCTCGGCCGTGCAAGCGGCCGCGCCCCAACAGAAGACCCAGGCGCCGGGCTACTACCGCTTCATGCTCGGCGAGGTTGAGATTACCGCGCTGTCGGACGGCACCTTCCAGATGGAGCCCGGGGGAATGCTCCACATCAACCCTCAGCAGCTCGAGCCGGCGCTTGCCCGCGCCTACCTCAAGAGCCCGATCGAAACGTCGGTCAATGGCTTCCTCGTCAACACCGGCTCAAAACTGGTCCTGGTCGACACCGGTGCCGGCACGCTCTTCGGACCCGCGCTCGGCAGACTGCTGGGGAATCTCGAGGCGTCGGGGTATCGCCCCGAGCAGGTTGACGAAATCTACATCACTCACATGCACGGGGATCACATCGGCGGCTTGTTGGCGGACGCTAAGCCCACCTATCCGAACGCGGTAGTGCGCGCCGCCCGGCAGGAGGCCGACTTCTGGCTGAGCAAGCCACACATGGACGCCGCACCCAAGGATCGCAAGGAGGGCTACCAAGCCGCCATGAACATGCTGAATCCGTACATCGCCGCGGGAAAA
This sequence comes from uncultured Gammaproteobacteria bacterium, assembly GCA_963818075.1. GTDB lineage: Bacteria > Pseudomonadota > Gammaproteobacteria > Steroidobacterales > Steroidobacteraceae > Bog-1198. Next base: position 1,091,241 of record CAWFQX010000006.1, read on the forward strand.
TTCAAGCCTTTCGATGGCGACATCGAGCTCGTGCCCGGCATCCGAGCCCGGGCAGCCCTCGGCCACACCGCGGGCCATACCGTGTACGTGGTCGAGAGCAAGGGTCAGAAGCTCGTGCTGTGGGGCGATTTGATGCACGTCGCGTCCATCCAGTTCCCCGACCCGACGGTGACCATCAGTTTCGATACGGACTCTGACATGGCGGCTGCGCAACGCAAACGAGTGTTCGCCGACGCGGCCGAACAGAGCCTTTGGGTGGCCGGCGCCCACCTGTCATTTCCGGGGATTGGACATCTGCGTGCCGTGGGTTCGGAGTACCTATTCGTGCCGGCGAACTACAGCGCGCTGCATTGACCAGCGGCACCGATTCCGACTGGGTGGTCAAGCTGATTGATGTCTATCCCGACGAAGTCCCAGGCGAGGTGGAGTTGGGGGGATATGAATTGCCGATCGCCATGGACATCATGCGCGGCCGCTATCGCGACGATCCGGCCAAGCCGACCCCAATTCCCGCTAACAAAGTGGTCGCTTATTCGCTGAAACTACCCCATGCCGATCATGTATTTTTGCCCGGACATCGGATCATGGTGCAAATTCAATCGAGTTGGTTTCCACTCTACGATCGCAATCCGCAAAGCTTCGTGGCGAATATCTTCTTCGCGAAGCCAGGCGATACGTCAAGGCGCGGCAGCGCGTTTATCATACCCCTCTGCAGGCGAGTTACATTGATTTGCCAATCGCGCCTTGAGCGTCAAGAGATGGATCGCCACGTCTCCAAGTGCCGTTTCGCAATCGGAACAGCGGGAAATGGTAGAGTCGATCGGTCAGCACATGGGGCTCAGTGACGTACATGTTGAAACGGATTTCTTGGCTGGTCGCGCTTGGGATCATCATTTCCGGTTGTTCGGTGACGGCAGACGGAATTGGACCCGCCCACCATGCGCCGGATGCCAAAAAAGTCACGCAACTCAAGGAACAATTGCAGGAGAACGCGGCGTCTTCCGCGGCTGAGACACCCTCCTCCGGAGTTGGTAATGCGCAGCCGGGTATTTTGGTCATTGGCACGACGGGGCCGTTTCGCTCGATTGAGGATAAGGCTCGTGGCGGATTTTATTCCGCGTACCTCAAGGCTGCCGGGCAATGGCATCCGGGGGAGCCGCCGGCCATGGACGCGGCCGCGTTCCAAGACAGATTGGCTGGATGGGCGTCCATTCAGACATTTGGCATTCCTGGAATCGCCAGCGTTCGCCTGAGAATGCTCGTACCAACGAGTGTCTTGCATGAGACACAATTTGCGTCGGTTGCTGGCTCTTTCTTGTTTGGAACGACCAGCGATCTGGTGGTGGCTAGAACCGATGGTGACGGGTTACTCTGGCTCGAACGTGTTTTGTGCCGCGACGACAGCTCCTACCATGCTTGCGCCAAAGATTATCAGGCCGGCGTCTTCGATCAGAATACGGGGCAGGCGCTCGGGCGGGATCGTAAGCCGAAGGCGAATGGCGTGAAAGTGGATGTGGCGACCTATTTGAAGGTTTCGGGGCCGTGATCCTAGCGTTTCACAATGACGACACTTAGCCGCCTTTTCATCACCCTTGTGGGGTCGTCATTCATCGCTGGTGTGGCGTGGGCGCGGACCGATATTCCCTGGGATGGCTTTTACTTCGGCGGCAATGTGGGTGACGCGTCGAGTTCTACGTGCAACAGCGGGGCACTGAGTGGTGCGGTGATCGACCCGGTCATTGCACCTGCATTTAACTTCGGAAATTGTTCCAAGAGCGGCGCGCTGGTCGGTGGCGCGCAGGTCGGCGAAAACTTCCAATCCAAGCGGTTGGTGTGGGGCATTGGCGCTGATCTTGATTTCTGGAGCGCGAAAACTCTCAACCAGTCATCGAAAAATGCCGGAGCCGTGCCGCCTTCCGGCACCTACGATTTTTCGAGCAAGCAAGGCCCGAGCGGATTTGCCGTCATCGGTCCCCGAATCGGTTACGCCGGGGACACGTGGATGCCCTACGTGAAGGCGGGTACTATCCTTGCGATAGGGTCGCACAGCAGCACGCTTTCTTATACTCCGACGGCTGCGACGAAACCAACGGCTTCGTTTAGCGGAGGCAAGGACTTTGCAGCCACCGGATGGGTTGCCGGGGTTGGTTTCGAGCTCGGCTTGAACGGAGCGTGGTCAGTAACGGCCGAGTATCTTCATGCCAATCTTGGCAAGGGATCCAACTCCAGTAGGCTCTGCAGCGGCACCATTTTGGCGTGTGCCGCATTTTCGGGCATATCATTCGACAATACTCACGCCGGGTTCAGCGCGAACATATTCCGCGTCGGCATTACGTACTGGTTCGGATACTGGTAGCCGCGATGGGTGCCGGCAAATGGTGATTTGCGATCACAACCCAGCATGGGCAAATCAGTTCGCTGATCTCTCCGCCAGGATAATGGATTCTTTACAGTCGATTGCACTGCGGATAGAACATGTGGGGAGTACCGCCGTACCGGGCCTTGCCGCCAAACCAATTATTGATGTGGATGTCGTACTAGCTTCATCGGCGGACCTTCCGCAGGCGATTCGTCTTCTTGCCGATCTAGGATATGTCCACGAGGGCGACCTAGGAGTCAACGGACGCGAGGCATTTCGATATCCGCCTCGCGAGGCGCGACATCACGTCTACGTGCTGATTGAGGGCGCGGCTGAATTGCTACGCCATATCGCTTTCCGTGAAGCACTTCGTGCGGATACTGCTTTACGCGACGAGTATGCCCAATTGAAGAGGTCACTTGCAGCCCATCACCCCGGCAATCGGGAGGCGTATACCCAAGGTAAATCGGCTTTTATCAAAGCGGTAATGGCGCCAAGGTACCTGCCGGTTACGCCCGATGCGAAAGGAGCCAGTTGTGAGTAATTTAAGGCTGCGTCTGCTGCTCGCGTGTGTCGCGCTGTGCGCCAGTACGAGTACTCCGGCGGCCCTTCCTGATGTGAAACAGATTGCGATCGTCGGCGTGACGGTGGTGAATCCCGAGCGCGACGGGCAAGGCGCCGCCGTCTCCGATGCGACCGTCTTGATAACGGCTGATCGCATTGTTGCGGTTGGGGCGCGCGCGTCGATCCCGGTGCCCGCCGGCGCAACGCAGATCGATGGGCGCGGCAAGTGGCTCATCCCCGGCATGATCGACGCACACGTTCACTTTTTCCAATCTGGAAATTTGTATACTCGCCCGGACGTAGCCGACTTTAATGCGGTGATGCCGTACGCCCGCGAAACCGCGCGAAACAAGGCGCGGCTCGCGGCGACATTCAAGCTCTGGCTTGCCAGCGGCGTGACCGGCGTAATCGACGTCGGCGGACCGTTCTGGAATTTTGACGTACGCGCCGCGGCCGAGAGGAGCGACGCCGCGCCGCGCGTCGCAACGACCGGTCCGCTGATTTCGATGGTCGCGCGGCCGCAACTTGAACTTGATGATCCGCCGATCATCAAGGTCGACTCTCCGGCGGCCGCCCGCGATTTGGTGCGCCGCGAACTCGAACGCAAACCGGATTTCATCAAGGTCTGGTTCATTCACCGGCCAGGCGACGACATGGCGGCACAGGAAGCGATCGTCAAGGCCACGGCCGACGCCGCACACGCCGCACATGTACGTCTGGCCGTGCACGCGACCGAGCTCGACACGGCAAAAGCCGCGCTGCGCGCGGGCGCGGACTATCTCGTGCACTCTGTGTCCGACGCGCCTGTCGACGATGAATTCATCCGGCTCGCACGCAATAACCATGCCCTGCTGTGCCCGACCTTGTTCGTGGTCAACGGCTACCAATACGCGTTGTCGAACCGTTGGCGTGCAACGCCCGAGGAGCAACGGCTGGCCGACCCGCAGATTCTGGCCGCGATGCACGACCTGGATCGCATGCCGAAGAATCTCGTCCCGGAACGCGTCGCCAAGTCGATGGCGGATGCAACTCCGCCGAGTGCGCCAACCGTCGCAATGAAAAATCTCAAAGCGCTCTGGGATGCCGGCATTCCTGTCGTTATGGGCACGGATGCCGGGAACATCGGCACATTGCACGGGCCGTCGGTGTTCCGCGAAATGGCGCTCATGCGCGATGCCGGCTTGACACCCCTGCAGATTCTGCGCAGCGCGACGACGAACGGCGCGAGGGCAATGGGTAGATCGGATCTTGGTGCAATCGCGCCCGGCAAACTGGCCGATGTCGTACTGCTCGATGCCGATCCGCTGGCCGATGTGGCGAATCTGAGCCGCGCCGAACGCGTGATCAAGGCTGGTGTGGTTTACGATCCGAAGGCCCTGATCGACAGTATCCGCTGAGACCGCCGATCACTTCATTCTCACGAGGCCCCTCGGTATCATTTTTCGATACTGAGCGACGCTCTGCAGAATACCTGTCACATCGAGTCGCACAATGCGGTACCTCCAGGCATGATAATCGGCACGTGCACCGCCAAAAAGGGAGCTGCCATGCTTGGGATAATTCTGGCCGTGTTTGCGGGTTGTTTCGTGCTGGAGCGCGTTGTCCCGGGCTGGCGACTGCCGTCGGTGCGAACGTGGCCGCTGCGGGTACTGCTGATCAATGGCGTGCAATTAGGCGTCGTGGTGCTGGCGGGCGTTAGCTGGGAGCGATGGCTCTCTTCATGGTCGGTGTTCCATCTGTCCCACCACGTGGACCCTGTGGCCGGCGGTCTCATTGCTTACTTTATCGCCACGTTCGTCTTCTATTGGTGGCACCGTTGGCGGCATGAGGTTGACTTTCTATGGCGCGGGTTCCATCAAATTCACCATAGCCCGCAACGCATTGAAGTCATTACCTCCTTCTACAAGCACCCGGTCGAGATGGTAGTGAATTCGGTCATCGGCAGCTTGCTGGTATACACCTTGCTGGGATTGTCGCCAGCGGCAGGAGCGATCTATACGACGTCCACCGCACTCGGTGAATTCTTCTACCACACCAGCGTGAAGACTCCGCGGTGGATTGGCTTCTTCTTCCAGCGTCCGGAGATGCACCGGATTCATCATCAATATGATCGTCACAAGAATAACTACGGCGACATTGTGTGGTGGGACATGCTGTTTGGCACTTACGAGAACCCGAAGGAGTGGACCAGGACCTGCGGCTTTGACGATGCCAAAGAACAGCAATTACTGCGAATGCTCCGCTTTCATGATGTGCACTCGCGAGAGTAGCCGTTGCCGGTTGGTCGGTCCTGGCGCATCCTAAAGGAGAATTTTGAGCTCTAAGGGATAAGGGATGTCGGGGGACTCGCTTGTAATCGGCGATGCGACGCAGTCGAGTGGTCCGGCTACAGGAGACCGCTCTCCCCTATCGAAGGACGTTTTTGTCAGTTACGCGTCGCTGGATGCGGTGGTTGCCAATGCAGTCGTCGAGGCCCTGGAGCGGCTGGGCATTCGTTGCTGGATTGCGCCGCGGGATGTGGTACCGGGGTCTCTCTACGCAGACGAAATCGTCGGTGCGATCAACGATGCGAAAGTCGTTGTGCTCGTCCTGTCGGAGCACTCGATCGCTTCGCCGCACGTCGGCAAGGAGATTGAAAGGGCATCGTCCAAGCGGCGGCGGATTATCGCGTTACACCTAGACTCCGCCCCCCTCACTCGCGCGTTCGAGTATTTTTTGAGCGAGTCGCACTGGATCGATGTCGGGGCGGGCGGCATAGAAGCGGCGTCTGCGAAACTGGTGCAGGCGGTGCGGCGGCATCTCGATCCGCCAGTGCACGCATCAGGCAGCCATTCCCATCGGCAGGGCGAACACCGGGTTTCGGAGTCGCGCAGAAAATGGGCGATTGTCGGTGGTGTCTTGGTGCTGTCCTTCGCCCTCGCCTTCTTCGCAATCGATAAATTTGCGGCTTCCAGGCATTTCGGCGGCGGGAAGCCGGCGGCCAAAGCCGCAACCGCTGTCGCTTTTACTCCGCCGCCGCATTCCATTGCGGTGCTGCCGTTCGTGAACATGAGCGGAGATGCGAGCCAAGAGTACTTCTCGGATGGCATTAGCGAAGAACTCCTCGATGCGCTTTCGAAACTGGATCAGTTACACGTCGTGGCCCGAACATCCTCTTTTTCGTTCAAGGGGCAGGCTGTTGACACATCGACGATCGCACGAAAGCTGAACGTTGGCTCCATCCTCGAAGGCAGCGTACGCCGAGCAGGCAACACTGTACGCATCACTGTTCAGCTGATCGATGGCGGTAATGGCTTTCACGTTTGGTCCCGAACCTATGACCGGAGCTTGGGCGATATTCTGAAAGTGCAAACGGAGGTCGCTACAGCCGTAGCGCAAGAGCTCAAGGTAAAGCTAGCTGGCGATGAGGCGGGTAAGATCGAGGTCGGAGGCACCACCAATCCGGACGCCTACGATGCCTTTCTTCGGGGCGAGCAACTGTACTCAAAGGCAGGCGGAGGAGAGGCGTGGCGTTCTGCATTGGTGTTTTTCGACCAAGCCATCACGCTTGATCCGACGTACGCCTTCGCCTACGCGGGGCGAGCACGGGCGCTCGGCCATGCGGCTATTTTTGTCGCGGCACCTGGCGACCGAGAGGCGCTTCGCGCGCAGGCGCTTGCCGCGGCGGAGCAGGCTGTTGCGCTCGCGCCAGCATCGGGCGAAGCGCATTCTGTACTCGCGGTCATGCGCGCTTTCTTGCTGCTGGATTTTAGGGGAGCCGCTCCAGAGCATGATCGTGCCGTGGCTCTGGCGCCAGGAAGCGCTCAAGTGCAACGACGTTTCGGCGACTTTGTGTCATACCTAGGCCACCACGAGCAGGCAATTACCGCCAACCGCCGCGCTGTCAGCCTCGATCCGCAAAACGTCCTTGCCCATGTAGACTTGGGTCTAACCTTGCGTTGGGCCCGGCGCTTCGACGAAGGGCTTGCGGCTATCTACGCCGCCAAGGCGCTGAATCCGGAATCGCACTATGTCGAGGCCCAACTCGTGGACACGCTTCTCGACGCGGGCGCAACTGAGCGGGCACGACAGAGATGTGCCTCACCCGCTGCGCCGCTGGATGATGACGACAGGTATTCGTGTTTGGCGAAGGTGTATCAGGTTCTTGGGCAGCGCGGAGATGCCAAAGCCGCACTGGAGAATCTGAGGGCTCTCGGGGGAGATCGGTTGGCTTACGAATACGCAAGAATCTACGCCCGGTGGGGTGATTCAGAGGCAGCACTACGATGGTTAGCTCGGGCCGAGCAACTACGTGATCCGGGATTTCAGACTTTCAGGGTGGACTCGTCTTTCGATCCCATTCGGAACGAGCCTCGGTTCAAAGCGATAGAGAAACGACTGAACTTTCCTCCGTAATCGGCGATCGCGGTGTGAGCGAATGCAAAGCAGAGGCCGCGCTTTCAATGAGCCGCCGATGACGAGCGCGTCGATGAGGTGACGAGTGTATTGGGTTATGTGGCTATCGCTGCGTCTGGTTATTTTGTTGTTCTGCTGGGCGGGCGGCTAAGGCGCAAGTGATTCCGCAATCAAGGGGCCCTCATGCCGCCGGAGGAGGTTGTCGATCGACTTTCGGCATTTTGTCGGAGATGCAGGCCCAGCTCGGCGCTTGTGATGTCCAAATCGTGGCCGTGGGGTTCGCGACCTCGGGATCATCGAGCGTTCCCGCTCGAACGAAAATAAGATGGGGACGCGCTTCGGCCTCGCTGAACAGGTGCGTGCCGCAAGCCGCGCAGAACCGCCGGTGCATCACGTTGCCGCTGTCGGCGATGCTACGGTAATCACGCGGCGCTCCGCTGACAATGAACGTCGCCGTTGGGAAGCAGACGTTGACCGTCCCGCTACCCGCTCCTAGATATTGACAGACCCGGCACCAGCACATGCGCGTGATGATGGGTTCAGACGTGGATTCGTATCGGATCTCTCTGCACAAACAGCCGCCCGTAATTTTCATTTTCTTCCCCCCTAAGCTCCTATGCCGGGCGTCCGGGTATCCACGACGTCCCCGCCAACGGGATTCCCGCCATGGCGGCCGCTTCCACGGTCAGCGCCACCAGATCCTCTTTCTCCAAGTGATGCACATCCTGCTTGCCGCAGGCGCGGGCGATGGTGGTGAGTTCCATGTTCACGGTTTTCAAGTAATTCTTGAGGCGCTTGGCGCCGACCGCGGGATCCAAGCGCAATTCGAGCACGGGATCCTGCGTCGTCACCCCGACCGGACATTTGCCCGTATGACAGTGGTGACAAAAGCCGGGCGCCGTGCCGAGCCGCGCATAGTCTTCGAGCGCCGGCAGATGCTGCCCGCCGGCGACATACGAGTCGCTGTTGCAGCCCAATGCCACGAGCACACCCTGCCCGATCGCCACGGCATCCGCACCCATGGCGAGCGCTTTGGCCACATCCGCGCCGCTGCGGATTCCGCCGGATATCACCAACTGCACCGTGCCGCGCATGTTGAGATCGTCCAAGCGCGTCGACCGCCTGGCGCAGCGCCGCGAGCGTCGGTATTCCCACATGCTCGATGAACACGGTCTGCGTCGCCGCCGTACCGCCCTGCATGCCGTCGACCACGATGACATCGGCGCCGGCATGCACCGCGAGCTTGACGTCGTTGAACACGCGCGTGGCACCGACCTTGACGTAGATAGGTTTTTCCCAGTCGGTGATCTCGCGCAGCTCCTTGATCTTGATCACCAGATCATCGGGTCCGGTCCAGTCCGGGTGCCGCGACGCGGAGCGTTGATCAACGCCTTCCGGAAGGGTGCGCATGCGCGCGACGCGCGGATTGACCTTCTGTCCGAGGAGCATTCCGCCGCCGCCGGGCTTGGCGCCCTGGCCAATGACGATTTCAATGGCATCCGCGCGCCGCACATCGTCCGGATTGAACCCATAGCGCGACGGCAGGCATTGATAAACCAGCATTTTGGACGCGGCGCGCTCCTCGCTGGTCATGCCGCCATCGCCGGTGGTGGTCGACGTCCCGACTTCGGTTGCGGCGCGCCCCAATGCCTCCTTAACCCGCGCCGAGAGTGCGCCAAAGCTCATGCCGGCGACGGTGATCGGGATCGCAAGCTCGATCGGCCGGGTGGCGAAGCGCGTACCCAGCACCGTCTTGGTCGCGCACCGTTCTCGATAGCCCTCGAGCGGGTAACGCGACAGCGAAGCGGCTAGAAACAATAGATCGTCAAAATTCGGGACGCGGCGCTTGGCGCCCAAGCCCGCGGATCTCATACAGGCCGCTCGCTGCAGCGCGCTGGATATAGTCGATCGTCGAGCGATCGAAACCGGCCGATTCCTCAAGCTGTGGTCCCGTCATTTATCAGTACTCCTGATCGGCATCGGCGTGCCAGTGGTAAAGACTCTTCGCGGACGCCACGCGTTTGAACTGCCCGGGATCGTGCGTCATGCCGGCTTGTGCGAGCAGGCTTTTGACGGCGGCCCGATCGGCATCGGTCATCGGCTCGAAGCGGGCGTCGGCGCCGAGCGAGCGGACTTTGCCGCGCACATAAATCACCGCTTCGTACAAAGAATCGCCGAGCGCGTCTTCGGCGTCGCCGCAGATGACGATCCGCCCCGCCTGCGCCATGAAAGCGGAAAAGCTGCCCACACTGCCGCCCACCACGATATCGGCGCCCTTGAGCGAGATTCCGCAGCGCAACGAGGCATCGCCGTCGATGATCAGCAAGCCGCCGTGCGCGGAGGCGCCCGCGGCGGTGGACGCGAAGCCCTTGACGTGCACGCGGCCGGACATCATGTTTTCGGCGGCGCCCGGACCGGCGTTGCCGTGCACCGTGACCGAGGCGTGCTTGTTCATGCCCGCTACGTAGTAGCCGACGTGGCCGTGAATCTGCACGTCGAGCTCGGCATCGAGACCGCATGCGATGGAATGCGCGCCATCGGGATTTCTGCACATGGATCGGCGATGCACCCGCGCCGAGCGCGCGTTTGTGCAGGAATAAATTGACGTCCCGCAGGCTGTCCTGAGCAAGATCGAAATCGCTGCCCGTGGGCAGCGGCCTCAAATTCGCCATGAGTAGATCTCCTCCGGCTTGGGCTCGAACAGCGCCGCATCGGCGATGTGCGGCAGATGCGCCAAGCGAGCGGAACTCCGAGGCGATGGCCACGTAGTCGTCGGTCTCGGCCACCACCGCCGGCTTGCATGCGAACGCATCGCGGACGATGAGCAGCTCGCTGGTCGGTGCCCATCAAGAAAGTGTAAAACCCATCGAGTTCACTGAAGCCGCGCTGCACCGCCGTTTTCAAATCATCGCCTTCGCGCAGCCGCCATTCGAAGAAGCGGCACGCCGCTTCCGTGTCGTTGTCGGTCTCGAACTCGATGCCGAGCGGCTCCAAGCGCTTGCGCACCAGATGCGGATTGGACAGCGAGCCGTTGTGCACCAGGCAAAAATCGCGTCCCGGCCGTGAATGGATGCGCATGCGCCGGCGTCACGGCCGATTCGGTGGCCATGCGGGTGTGTCCCACCAGGTGCGAGCCGCGCAGCGATTTGAACCGGTAGCGCTCGCGCAATATCGGCCGGCGCTCCTACATCCTTGTACAAATCGATCGACTGGCCGACCGAGAGCACGGCAATCATCGGCGCGTTGCGCGCGAACCAGGCAACGCAGCAGATCCGGATCGGCCGCGCTGGTCAGCACCGCGTGATTGCCGTTGCCGCTGATCTCGTGCGCGTGCGCGAAATCCGCGGCGATCCGCGCCAGCAGCTCCGGCCAGTCGACCATGGTCTCGCCGCTGTACAGGCTGAGCTTATGATGCCGATCCGACACCGGCGCGGTGTACACGGCGAGCCCGGCGGAATCCGGGCCGCGTTCGGTCATGCCCACCAGCATCGGCACCATGAGCGCGCCGAGGTGATCGCGCAGCGCAGGATTCTTGACCAGAAGACCGACGATTCCACACATGCTGAAGCTCCTTCCAAGCAAACGCCCTAGAAAAACTCCAGATAGCGGCGTGATTCCCAATCGGATACATGGCGCGAATATTCGGTCCATTCCATGCGCTTCAAGCGGATGAATTCGCGCGCGAGGTCCGGTCCCAGCCCATCGCAGATCACCTTGTCGGTTTCGAGCGCGTCGATGGCTTCGTGCAGCGACTGCGGCAGCAGCTTGATGCCCTTGGCCGCCAATTCCTCCGGCGACAGCTGGTACAGGTTGATGTTCTGCGGCGGGCCCGGATCGAGCTTTCGATCGATGCCGTCGAGCCCGGCGGCGATCAGTGCGGCGGACACGAGATAGGGATTGCAGCCGGAATCCGGCAGCCGCATCTCCAGGCGTCCATACGGCACGCGCACGCACGCGGTTCGATTGTTGTCGCCGTAGGCGATGTACGCGGGGGCCCAGGTCGCGCCGGACAGCGCGCGGCCGACCACCAGCCGCTTGTAGGAATTCACGGTCGGTGCCGCGACGGCGCAAAGCGCCCGTGCATGCTGCAGCACGCCGCCCAGAAAGTGATAGGCCATGGCCGACAGGCCCATGCCGGACTTGTCGTTCTTGTCGTAGAAGGCATTCTTCTGCTTCGCCGAACCCACGCGAAACGTGAAAATGCGCGCCGCTGCCGGCGCGGTTCGCGAAACGGCTTCGGCATGAACGTGGCGATCATGCCGTGCTTGTGGGCGATCTCGCTCGACCGCCATCTTGACGAAGGTAAAGTTATCCGCGGATTTGAGCGCATCGGCGTAGGTGAAATTGATTTCGAACTGGCCGTTGCCGTCCTCGTGATCGATTTGATACACATCGATGCCCACGGCGCGCAGGCCCGGCCACCATTTCATCCAGCACCTCGCGGCGTGCGGTACAGCCCCTTGTAGTCGTAGCAGGGCTTGTCCAGATCGTCGGTGGCATCGGCGGGCCCCAAGCTGCCGTCGGCGCGCCGCGCGAGCAGCATGAACTCGGGTTCGATGCCGGTGTACAGGGTGAGCCCGCGCTCGGTGAGCCGCGCGATTTGCGCCTGCAGCGCAACCCGCGAGCAATAGGCATACGGCTTCTTGTTGACCACCCCGTTGCAAATGATGCGCGCATAGCCCGGCATCCACGGAATGTCCTGCAGCGTCGAGAGATCGCCGACCGCCATGTAGTCCGGGCCCTTCGGGACCCATGCCGAAGCCCCATAGCGCAAAGCCGGCGAAACCCGCGCCGTCGGTCAGCACCATCTCCAGATGCTCGACCGGCACGGCCTTGGCCTTCGCGGCGCCATGGATGTCGACGAACTGCGCCAGCACGTAGCGGGTCTTGTGCTCTTCGAAGAACTTTTTTGCCTGTTGTTGATTCATTCCGAGACTCCCGTGTATCTACCGCCGCATTCAATGACCACCTCGCCCAAGGACTCGCCCAGGTAAGGGCCAAACGTCGGATCGCACCAGATCCGGTATCGACGTTCCTTGCCGGCCGCGCCCTGCGGCACGACCAGTACCGCGACCCCGATCATGAGCGTCATGATCAAGGGACGCGAGTCCAGAGACAGCGCCGCGAAATTCACGTTGCAAACCTGCGCGAGCACGTCGTGAACGCCGTCGCCGTCGAGAACGAAACCCCAATCCTCGCGCAGCACTGGATACACCCCCGGCCGATGCTCCTCCAAGAACGGTGCAATTCGCTTCAGCGTCGTTCCAGCCGCCTCCTCGAGAAAGAATTCTGCGCTGCCCAGTCGCGCCACCAGCAGCGCCTCCGCGGCATCGGCTGGCGCCGGGTTCGTCCAGGTGTTCGGCGCCGCCGGCGAGTCGATGCCATTCGCCGCCAGCCATTGCGCCGCGCGCGGGCCTTTGAGGCCCAGCCGTTCGCGATGTGGCTGCAATTCGAGAGTCAACGCGCTCATGCCGCCACCGCTCCCTTCTGGCGCGCGTTCTTCGGATCATAGAACGGCGCCGCCGCCACTTTTGCCGCCAGCAAATCGCCGTTGTCGACGCGAATCTGGATGTCGCGCCCGAGTTGCGCCAATTCCGGCGCCAGCATGGCGAGCCCGATGGCTTTGTTCAATGCGCGCGAATAAGTCACGCTGGTGACGCGGCCGGCGATCGCGCCCTTGTCGATGATCAAATGACATTCCTTGGGCAGCGGCGCCGCCGCGGCCAGCTCTATGCCGACCAGTTTTTGCCGCGGCCCGCGCGCCTGCAGGATGCGTAAGCTCCGTTGCCCGACGAAGAAGGGTTTTTTCATCGACACCGCCCACATGGCATTCGCCTCGTTGGGGTCGGTCAGCCCGTCGGTATCCTGGCCCACGATGAAATGGCCTTTTTCCAGGCGCAGCACGCGCTGCGCTTCCACGCCGAAGGGCCGCAACCCGCGCAGGCGCCCGGCCGTCACCAGCGCCTCCCAAACGCCGGCGGCAGCGCCCGCGGCAACATGAATCTCATAGCCCAGCTCACCCACGAAGCCGACGCGCAGCAGGCGGGCGGGGGCGCCGCGCGACATGTCCGCTGCGCACCGCGAGATAAGGAAACGTCTCGTCGCGCAGATCCACGTCCGTCAAGTCCTTGCAAGATCTCTCGGCTCAAGGGTCCCGCAAAATTGAACGCCGCGCGATGCCCGGTGACGTTCACCAGCGCGCAATCCAGGCCCCACAAGGCATTGAGCCGCAGCAATTCGCGAAACACCGTCGCCGAGCCGCCGGTCGTGGTCGTGAAATAAAACTGCTCTTCAGCCAAGCGCGCGATGACGCCGTCGTCGACGATGACGCCCGATTCGTCCAACATCAGCCCGTAACGAGTCATGCCGACTTTCAAATCGGAGTACCGCCCGGCGTACACCCGATCCAGGAACTCGGGCGCCTCCGGGCCGTAGATCTCGATCTTTCCGAGCGTGCCGACATCGATGAGGCCGACGCTGCTGCGCACGGCGTGCACTTCCGCTTCGATACTTTGCGCGCGCGACTCGCCGGACACCGCGTAATATTCGGGTCTTCGCCAGTTGCCCGCCGGCATCCACACCGCCCCGAGCGCGGCATGTTGCGCGTCGATGGGAGTGCGCCGTTCCGCGACAAAGCTGCGCCCCGCCAGGAGCTTCATCGGCACCGGGTGATACATTGGCCGAGCCGTGGTCAGGCCGAGCTCTTGCACGCCGACGCCGCGATAGCGCGCCAGAATGCGCAGCGCGTTCATGTTCGAGTGCTTGCCCTGCGAGGGACCCATGCCCACGGTGCTGTAGCGTTTCAGCAGCTCGCTGGAATCGAAACCCTCCTGCGCCGCGTTTTCCAGGTCTTTGACTTGCAGATCTTCGTCGAAGTCGACGAAGTTCTTGGCGTGGCTGTGATCGATGATGGGGAAGCGGTGCGAGGGGCGGCGGGCGCTGCGCGCGATCACCTCAGCGCGAGGCACGCCGAATCCGGCATGCGCCGCGGCCTGCGATCCCGCGCGCCGGCCGTCGGCCAGGCGCGGCTCGCCGTCGTAGACCCCGTTGAGGCGGCCGGCGGCGTAAATTCCCGGCGGCAGATCCCGCGGCACGAATTGCTGCAGCTCTTCGCTGAATTGCGTGGTGCCCCCCGCCTGGAGCAATAGCTGGGCGGCAGCCGCCCACCCCACGCTCGTCAATATCGCATCGCAATCGAGCTGCCGCGTCGAGCCCGTGTCCAGAGCGCCCGCGGCGCTCCACGGCGCGACCTTGAGGCCGGCGACGCTGCCGTCCGATCCGCGAATCGCCTCATACGGTGCATGTGCGTTCAAGATGAGAACGCCCTGCGAGGCGCAGGCGGTTGCCGCGGCATCCTTCTCCGGGTCGGCCCGCAGCTCGACGATGGCGGCGACGTGCACGCCGCGGCTGCACAGCTCGAGGCAGGTCACATAGGCTTCCAGATTGGCGGCGACGAGCACCACGCGGCGTCCGGGCGCGACTCCGTAGCGTGCCAGCAGTCGGGATGCGCCGGACGCCAGCATCACGCCGGGCAAATCGTTATTGCGGAACACCGCGGGCTGTTCGATCACTCCTGTTGCGAACACCACCGCCTTGGCGCGCATTTTCGTCATGAATGCCGGCCCGACCAGCGCCACCCAGTGATCGGCATAGTAGCCGGCGGCAACGGTCGCGGCATGCACGGCAATCGACTGCGAATCATGCACCGCCCGCACCAATGCAGCTGGTACACCGTTGCCCTCGATGCGCAGCGACTCGTCCACCAGCGCCACCTGCGCACCGGCTTCGGCCGCCGCCAGCGCGGCCGACAATCCGCTCGGGCCCGCGCCGATCACCAGTACATCGCAAAACCCATAGCGCTTGGGCGTAGCCTCGCGTGCGGCGCCGAGACTCACCGAGCCTAAGCCCGTGAGCACGCGGAACATGCGCTCCCAACGCGGGAACAGCCGCTTGGAGTGAAACGCCTTGTAATAAAATCCCACCGGCAAGAGCCGCGCAAACCGGTCGAGCACCCGCGCCTTGTCGTGCGCCAAGCCGCCGAAGGTGTTGAGCGCCGACACGCGCATGCCATCGCGCAGCAGCGTCACGTCGCCGCGCACGTTCGGCACGCCGTCGACCTGGAACAGGGTGTTGCTGTCGTGGTTGGCAAACGACAGGATGCTGCGCGGACGATGGTACTTGAAGCTGCGCGCCAGCAGCGCAGGGCCCGCGGCGGCCAATGCCGAGGAAATGGTGTCGCCCGCAAACCCACGATATTCGCGGCCTTCGAAGCTGAAGCGCAGCGTTGCCGACCGATCCAGCCATTCGCCGGCGTGTGCTGCGAGGCGATGCATCATCGCGTAGCGCCCTGTGTCAACAGACCCTGGCGCACCGCCTCGGCCGGAAACGTGGCGATGACTTCATCGCGCAGGGTATCGCGCAGCACGACGAACCAGAAGCCGGAGGCGATATGGCACCACCACTCGTATTTGGCGCCGGGCGAGCCGGAGCGGTTGAACACGTAACTGCTCCATTCCGCGTCGCTGCAGGTGGCAGGGTCGGGGCTGTGGCGGATCTCGCCGCCATAGGCGAATTCCGTTACCGGACGCGCGCCGTTCAACGGGCATACCAGGATCTTCATCAGTGACCCACCGATGCCGCGCCTTTTTCACCGGTGAGCCGGTAGCGCGCGAAACGATCGAACGCGAATCCCTCGATCAAGGGATGATTGCGGCCGGTCGCCACGGTGTGGCTCATGGTCTTGCCGCACACCGGCGTCGCCTTGAAGCCCCAGGTGCCCCAGCCGGCGTCCAGGAAGAATCCTTCGATGGGGGTCAGTCCCATGATGGGCGCGAAATCCGGCGTCATGTCGGCGAGCCCCGCCCATTGTCGATTGACCTTGACCTCGCTCAGGAACGGAAACATATCAAGCATATGCGCCGCCAGGCCTTCGACGAAATCCAACGTCGGCCGCGTGGCATGCAGTTCGTAAGGGTCGAGCGATGCGCCCATCACCAGTTCGCCGCGCGCGGTCTGGGATACATAGACATGCAGCGACCCCGACACGATGATGGGATCGAGCCAGGGCTTCAGAGGCTCCGACACCATCGCCTGCAGTGGATGCACGTAGATCGGCGTGTGCAGGTCCACCATGTCGAGAATCCGCGGCGTGAAGCCGGCGACGGCGCACAACACCTTCGGGGTGGCGATGGATCCGCGGGTGGTGTCGACGCCCACCACGCGACCGCCACGCAGGCGAATTCCGGTCACCTCGGTCTGCTGATGAATCTCCACGCCGCGCCGGTCGGCGCCTCTGCCGTATCCCCACGCGACGGCGTCGTGGCGCGCAATGGCGCCCGGCTCGTGAAACAACGCGCCGAGAATCGGCGCATGGCCGCCGCAGCTCATGTCGATCGACGGGATACCGCGCTTCACGAAGGCCGCATCGACGGCTTCGGAACGCACGCCGAAGTGCTTGTTGACCTCCGCCCGCCAGCGCATCGTGCGCATCGCCGCATCGGTGTGCGCGAGGGTGTAGTGGCCGCGCGTGGAATAGAACAAGTTCAGATCGAAATCCGCCGCGAGGTCCTGCCAAAGGCGCACGCTCTCATCGTAGAACTTCACCCCTTCCGGAGTGAGGTAGTTGGAACGAATGATGGTGGTGTTGCGGCCGGTATTGCCGCCGCCGAGGTAGCCCTTGTCGAGTACCGCCACATTGCGAATGCCGTGATCGCGCGCCAAGTAATATGCGGCTGCCAAACCATGCCCGCCCGCGCCGATGATGACCACGTCATACGCGGGCTGCAACGCGTCGTGGCGCGCGAACATTCGCGGTTCACGATGCTTGCGCGACAGGGCGAAACGAAGTAAGCGATGGGGCATGCGGGATTAGGGAAATTCGCTGGCGCGACACGGGTTTGTCTGGGGCGGGGCCATGTGCGAATCTAACCATGAAATTTAACTGTGGCGCAAATCATTTGCGTATTGTGCAATGAGGTGAGTGCCAAAAGACAGTGTTTATGACAGGGTGTAACATTTGAACTCCGCCACGGGGCCGCGACAAGGATGTCTCCATGTTTATTTCTCCAAGGGCATTGGGTCTATCGAGCGCAGCCGTGGCGCTGCTGTCGGCCTGCGGCGGCGGCGGAGGGGGCGGCAGCGCGCCGGCCGCTACCCCGCCGCCCACCAGCACCACGGGGTGGGTGCAGGGCCAATTTTCACCGCCGGCGAGTTTCGCGGCGCTGTGCGTGACGCCGCGAACCGGTACCGATCCGGTAACGATGCAACCCTACCCTGACCGCCCGGGAACCGCGCTCGACGAAAAGAACTGGCTGCGATCGTGGACCAACGACCTCTACCTGTGGTTCAGCGAGGTCCCTGATCAGGATCCGGCCGGCTTTTCATCCGACGCTACGTACTTCGATGCATTGAAAACCTCCGCGACCACCGCGTCCGGCAAGCCCAAGGATCGGTTCCATTTCACCTATCCCACTGCGACCTGGGAGGCCCTGTCGCAGTCCGGCGTGCAAGCCGGGTACGGGGCGAATTTCGTGATCCTCTCTGCGACTCCGCCGCGCCAAGTCGTGGTGGCGTACACCGAGCCGGGGTCTCCGGCTGCGCTTCCCCCGGCGAGCTTGGCGCGCGGAGCCCAGATTCTCACCGTCGACGGGGTCGACCTCGTGAATGCCAACGATCAGGCAAGCATCAACATCTTGAACGCGGGCTTGAGCCCGCAATCCGTCGGCGAGAGCCACACGTTCTCAATCCAGGACTTGGGCGCGGCGCCGCCGCGCACGGTGACGCTGGTGTCCGCGAACGTCACCGAAACTCCGGTGCAAAACGTGAAGACCCTCTCGACGGCGGCCGGAGATCTGGTTGGATACATGCTGTTCAACGACCATCTCGCCACCGCAGAGAGCGAACTCGTCGCCGCATTCAACCAGCTGAAAAGCGCCGGGGTGCACGATCTGGTCCTCGACATCCGCTATAACGGCGGAGGCTACCTGGACATCGCCAGCGAGGTCGCCTACATGATCGCGGGGCCGACGCCGACGGCCGGACAGACGTTCGAGCTGGATCAATTCAACAGCAAGAATCCCACCGTCAACCCGGTGACCCAGGACGCCATCGCGCCGCTCGCTTTTCACACCACCACCCAAGGCTTTTCGCTGCCCGCGGGCCAGGCGCTCCCCTCGTTGAACCTGGCGCGGGTGTTCGTGCTGACCGGCGGCAGCACCTGTTCCGCCAGCGAAGCCATCATCAACAGCCTGCAGGGCGTCAACGTGCAGGTCATCCAGATCGGCTCGACCACCTGCGGCAAGCCCTACGGGTTTTATCCCGCCGACAATTGCGCGGTGACCTACTTCTCGATCCAATTCCAGGGCGTCAATGCCAAGAACTTCGGCGATTATCCCGACGGCTTCACGCCCCAGAATACCGTGGCGACCGAAGGCGTCTTGGTGCCCGGCTGCTCGGTTGCGGACGACTTCACTCACACCCTGGGCGACCCAGCCGAGGGACTTCTCGCCTCGGCGTTGAGCTACGGCGCAACCGGAATTTGTCCTGTGCCGCCGAGCGGCATTAATGGTGTGGTGATCAAGCCTGTCTGGCGCAACAACCGCCTTTACCGCCCCGTTACTGCACGCTGAGGCGATCGTTTTTGTTGCAGGGCGGCTGGCGCGTGATACCGTTCGCGTCCGAGGGCCGCTAAAAATTCAGCCGGCCGTGCAGGAGAAGCGGCCTTGCTCAAGAATCGAACGTTCGCACGGGCCAGCATCGGTGCGGCCGCGCTGCTTGCGTGCGGTACGGCGCTCGCGGCCGCGCCCCGCACCGCGGGCAATGTCGACGCGGCGCGCTTGGCAAGAGCGGATGCAGAACCAGAGAACTGGTTCACCAACGGGCGCGACAAGGATGGCAGCTACTATTCGCCCTTGAGCCACATCGACGCGCAGAACGTTGCGCGGCTGGGCTTTGCCTGGCAGTACGACTTAGGCCTTCCGATGCGCGGCCAGGAAGCGACGCCCGTGGTCATCGATGGTGTCATGTACACCTCCGGAACCTGGGGCTATGTCTACGCGGTAGATGCCTCTACGGGTAAGGAGTTGTGGCGCTATGACCCGAAGCCCGACTATTTCACCGGCAGACACCCCTGCTGCGACTTGGTGAACCGCGGGGTCGCGGTCTGGAAAGGAAAGGTCTATGTCGCGTCCACCGATGGACGTCTGCACGCATTGGACGCCGCGACCGGCAAGAAAATCTGGGAAGCCGACACCATCACGGATCATAAGCTGCCCTACTCCAGTACCGGCGCTCCGCAGATTGCCGGCAACGTCGTGGTCATCGGCAACGGCGGCGCCGACATGGGACACACCGCCGTGCGCGGTTATGTCGCGGCCTACGATTTGGATAGCGGCGCCTTCAAATGGCGCTTCTACACGGTGCCGCCGGCGGTCGGACAGCCGTACGAGAATCCGGAATTGGCGCTGGCGGACAAGACCTGGGATCCGCATCGCAGTCCGGACTTGCATGGCGGCGGCACGGCCTGGGATGGGTTTGCCTACGATCCCGGCTTGAACCTCGTTTACTTCGGCACGGCCAATGCGGCGCCGTATGATCTACGCCAACTCGGGCCCGCAAAGCTCGACAGCCTGTTCGCCGCATCCATCGTGGCGCTGGATGCCGCCACCGGACGCATGGCGTGGTACTACCAAACCACGCCGCGCGACAGCTGGGACTTCGACTCGGTGCAAAAGTTGATTCTCGCCGATCTGCAAATCGACGGGAGTCAGCGGTCCGTCATCATGCAGGCATCGAAGAACGGCTTCTTCTACGTCCTCGATCGCAAAACCGGCAAGCTGCTCTCTGCAAAAAACTATACCTACGTGAACTGGGCTTCGCATGTCGATATGCAGACCGGCCGGCCGGTAGTCACCGCCGCAGCCGATTGGTATGCGTCGCCGAAGAATGTGTACCCGTCGTGGGCCGGCGGCCACACTTGGAATCCCATGTCCTACAGTGCGCAGACGCACCTGGTCTACATCCCGGTCATCGACATGTCCGCGGTCTGGATCGATATGCTGCACAACGGGGGCAGCCTCAAATACCTCGACGGGTTCTTCACGGTACAGGGAGTCTTTCCGGATGATACTTACGACGCTGCCGCCCTCAAAAAGCTGTATGGCCCGGTGCCCACGCTGCAGGCGATCAAGGCGACGCGCAAGGTGAATCCGGTGCGCGAGTTGCTGCGCGCCTGGGATCCGGTGGCACAGAAGATCGTCTGGGAACACGCAACTTCCGCCGGAATACGCGGCTACGACGGCGGCGTGATGTCGACGGCTGGAAATCTCGTATTCCAGGGACGCGGCAGCGGCGAGCTCTGGGTCTATGCGGCCGATTCCGGCAAGGCGTTGAAAGTGATCAAGACCGGCAGCCATCTCATGGCGGCGCCCATGACCTATTCGGTGAACGGCGAGCAGTACGTCGCCATTCAAGCGGGATATGGCGGCGCCGCGATTACGGTCGGCCCGATCCCGCCGAGCAGCGCCGCGCTTAAATATCAGAACACCAACCGCATCATTGCCTTCAGGCTGGGCGGGGGCGCGGTCCCGCCGCCGCCGCCGCGCACCGAAGAGCCGTTTTCCAAACCGCCACCCGAGACCGCCGGCCAGGCGCAGATCGATGCCGGCGAGCTCAAGTTCGTCGCAGAGTGTTCGCGCTGCCATGTGCTGGGGCCGAGCAGTACCCCTGACCTGCGCAAGCTCAACGACGGCTTGCATGCCACATTCAAGGACATCGTGCTGAAGGGAGTGCTCGCGCCAGCCGGGATGGAGCGATTCGACGACATCCTGAGCGCGCAGGACGTCGACGACATCCATGCATACTTGATCAATCAAAGCTGGGCTGCGTATCGGGAGCAAGAGGCCGCCGCCCCGCATCCATAATGCTCGAGGGAGCGCATAAAAAATGTTGATCCGGGCGGCAACGATCGAGGATATCGCGGGCATTGCATCGCTCGTGCAGCGCTACTGGGAATACGAGTCGGTGGAGGGTTTCGACCGGCTGCGCATCGAGACCCTGCTGAGTGCGCTGCTCGCCGAGCCCGAGCGCGGCGCATGCTGGGTCGCCGAGACGGAGGGTCGGTTGTGCGGTTATCTGCTGGCGGCCTTCATGTTCAGCCTTGAGCACGGCGGCTCAATGGCGGAAATCGACGAGCTATTCGTATCTTTGGAGATGCGTTCTTTGGGCGTGGGCGCGCTGTTGTTGGCGCGGGCCGAAGGCGAGCTGGCGCAGCGCGGCTTGGTTCGACTGCAATTGCAGTTGGGCGTCGCGAACGAACGCGCGCGCAATTTCTACGCGCGCCACGGGTTTCGCCGGCGCGCCGGTTACGAACTGCTCGACAAGCCGTTGCAATTGCCTTGAAGCCAAGGCGCCACGGTAGAACACCATGGCGCCTTGCGTGTCGAACGATCAGGCTACTTCGGTATGCCGTTGGCGCCGTTGGGCGAACCCGGAATCGGCGTCGACAGATACGGAAAGCCCGGCAGATACGTGTCCGCCGGATTGATCGCCCCGCTGAGGTGCTCGTGCGCCGCGTCAGGTCCCGCTGAGCGCGCGCCATCCGTGTACGGTCTGCCGTGATTCGGATCGCTGGTCTCCGTGCCGCAATTGCCGATGGCACCGCACAGCGCACCTTCGGCAACCCGCAGCGTAATGTCCACGACATCATCGTAGGGGCGCCGGCCATTGGGAAAGCCGGCCAGATCACCGCCCAGCACACCCAGATCGTTCTGCGCTGCCGCCGGCGTCGGCGCGGTCGAGGTGTTCAAGCGCAGCATTTCGCTGGGCGTCGCCGTGAGCGGCTGGTTGAGCCCCTTCACTCCGGTTAGAAATGCGGCAACCAAATCGCTGCGCGGGGTTGCGGGAACGAGCGCGGCATTGCCAAACAAGGCATTGAGCAGTACCGGCAGCGATGGGTTGGTCACATAGTTCAAGAATTGCGCATCGTGAACCGGACTGCTGGCATTGAATTTATCCTTGTCCGGCAAGCCGATGACCAATTCGTTGACGAGCGGCATGCCCAGTCGCGAAACTTGGGCGTGGCCGCCGTCCCGATCGTCGCCGCCCGTGGCCGGGAGACTGGCTGTCGTCCACGCGCCGATCACGGGATCCTTGCCGTGCGTCAGACAATTGGTCGGCACTTCCAGCGCAATCGAAGTGACGTTCTTGTACGTCAAGGTGTTCGGCTCGCCGTCTCGCGGACCCACGGGATTGGTGTTCACCAAATCGAACACCTCGCCGAGATTCACCACGAAGCCGTCCTTGCGCTGACCGACGAATACCCGCCCCGGGAGAGGGCAATCCGGAATGCTCACCTCGTAGATGAAATTTCCGGCGTACGCGGCATAGTCCGCGATCGACTTGTGGCCGACGTTGTCGGCGGGTTTGTAAAATTTGGCGCCGCCGAGCGTCGCGTTGCCGAGCGCCTCGCGCCGGCCGCCGCGCTCGAGCGCGATTGAATAGCTCTGGATGAGGTTGAGATTCGTGCCTGCCGGATCGATCGGTCCGATATTGATGAGCGGCACCGGGATCTTCTCGCCCCCGCTGGTTACCGCCAAGTCCTTATAAGTATTGGTAAAACTGAACTTGAAGCGGATATCGGCGACGCCGTCGCCGTCATTGTCGACCTGGATTTCGTACACGGCTTGCGGGTCGAGACTGAAATAGTTCGGTCCGCCGTAAGCATCCTGCAGCGGGATATAATTGGCAATGAAAGTCACGTAGCCGCTGCGCCCCGGTTCGTAGCTGCGAAACATGTAGAAGTCCGTACCATCGACTCGCGGCTGGCCGGCAATGGCCGGCGCCTCTCGGTGACTGGATGCGGCGGCATATAATGGGAGCATCGCGGCGGCGAGCACGCCCAAGCGATGTGGCAGATTCGATTTCATGTAAATCCCCTTCGATTGTTGAGTGGCAATCCAGCGTGTTCAAAGGTCTAAGGGAATTCGGATTGCGCCCGCAATCGGATGCACGGGAGAGGAAAGAAATGCTGCAGCCTGGACTGATGATGGACCGGCCATTGCTGATTTCCGGCATCATCGAGCATGCGGCAGCGCAGTTCGGAGAAACCCAGATCGTCGCGCGCGAGACGCACGGTCCGATCTTCCGCTACACCTTTGCCGATTGCGCCGCGCGCGTGCGGAAACTGGCGAACGCCCTGCGCCACTTGGGCTTGGATGCGGGCTCCGCGGTCGCATCGCTCAGCTGGAACAATCATCGCCACTTGGAGGCCTACTACGCGGTTTCCGGCAGCGGCATGGTGATGCACACCTGCAACCCGCGGCTGCATCCCGAGCAGTTGATTTACATCATCAACCACGCCGCCGATCGGGCACTCCTGTTCGACGCGAGCTTCGCGGCGTTGATCTCGCGCATCGCTCCTCATTGCCCGACCGTCGAGTTCTGGGTTGCCATGAGCGACGCGGCGAACATGCCCGCGGCCGATGGGATACCGAACCTCCGCTGCTATGAAGAACTGATTGCCGAGCGCAGCGAGCAATCCGCGTGGCCGGAATTCGACGAGCACGCCGGTGCCATTCTTTGCTACACCTCGGGCACGACCGGCAATCCGAAAGGCGTCCTCATATCGCATCGATCGATGGTGCTCAACGCGATGGTGATCTGCATGCCCGGGGCATTGGGCATATCGCCACGTGAGACCATTCTGCCGATCGTGCCCATGTTCCACATCAACGGCTGGTGCATTCCCTATGCCGCATTGATGGGGGGAGCGAAATTGGTGCTGCCGGGTCCGCGCTTGGACGGTGCCGCCCTGCACGAAATGATGGAAGCCGAGGGAGTCACGGTGAGTGCCGGTGTGCCGACGGTTTGGCTGGCACTGGTGCAGTACCTCGAACAGCACGGTCTGCGTTTCTCGACTCTGCGGCGCCTGGTCTCAGGCGGATCCGCGATGCCGGCCGCCTTGATCGCCACCTTGAGCGAGCGGTACGGGATCGATGTGCGTCATGGCTGGGGAATGACGGAGACGGTCGCAGTGGCGACCATAGGCGCCTTGGATTCCGCGCAGATGCAGCTGCCGCCCGCCGGTAAACACTCGATCATCGCGAAGCAGGGCAAGTCCGTGTTCGGCGTGGAGCTCAAGGTCGTGGATGAAACCGGCGCCACGCTGCCGCGCGACGGCACGTCGCAAGGCGAATTGATGGTGCGTGGACAGTGGATTGTGAGCGAGTATTACAAGAGCGGCACTTCGGCGCTCGTCGACGGCTGGTTCCCGACCGGCGACATTGCCACCATCGATGCGCGCGGTGTCATGCAGATCCGCGATCGCGTCAAAGATCTCATCAAGACCGGCGGCGAATGGATCAGCTCGATCGACCTGGAGAATGCCGCCATCGGCCATCCCGCGGTGGCCGCGGCCGCCGTCATCGGCGTGAAGCATCCGAAGTGGCAGGAAAGACCGCTGCTGTTCGTGGTGCGCAAGCACGGCCACGCGCTCGAACGCGAGGAAATCCTGGAATTCCTGGCAGGGCAAGTCGCGCGTCTGTGCGTGCCGGACCAAGTGATCTTTCTGGAGTCGCTGCCGCTCGGCGGAACCGGCAAAGTGCAGAAAGTACTGCTCCGCAAGCAGTACGGCAACGTGTTCGATTGAAGAAGGATTGACATCCTCCCCGCCCTAAAGGGCGGAGATTCCCTCAGCAGGCGTTCGATGCCCCGAACGGAAGAGGATATTGCGAGCCGAGTTGATATCACGATCATGCGAGACACCACACTCAGAGCATATCCAGCTTCTTATTCCGAGGTCTGCGACACCTTTCGGCCCCGTCTTGCCTTTGCAAAACGAACAGTCTCGGGTAGAGAACGATTCATTGACTTCCTCGTACCAAGCTCCGTGCGCAGTCGCTTTGTAGCGGAGCACGTGTCGGAAGGAAGACCAGCCCGCATCGAGCAAGGACTTCGCCAGGCGGGTCTTTCCGAGTCCGGCGGCGCGAGCTATTGGAAGGACGGCTGATGGTCGGCCCGTAATTCCATTGCTCCAGGCAGCGAAGTACCAGTTTCGGTGCTCAGCCTGTACGCACAGCAGCGGTAGACCCCACGCTCAGGAGCGGCACTTCCTCCCCGGCGTGAACGCCGGGGTCTCCGTGCCGAAGAATCGATGAAAAACCATGGCTAGCTCCTTTCGCGCGCTGATCGCGCGCCTCGCACTCGGCGCCGCCGCCTGTGGCGGCGGCCTGTTGATACCGACCGCGCAAGCGGCGGACGAGCCACCAGCAGACGCGGCCGCAAAGCTGACCGCGGACGCCAAGGCCGCCGCAGAGTCGGTCAAGCACGACGCCAAGGCGGTGGCGGACGCGGCCAAGGAAGGCGCGCAGCAGGTAGCGGTGGCGGCCAAGGAGGTCGCGCACGATGTGGCCGTTGCCACCAAGGAAGGAGCGCAAGAGGTGGCCGCTGCGGCCAAGCAAGGTGCGAAAAAAGCCCAGGCCGCGGTCAAGCCGGACAAGGCCGGCGACAAACCCGGCGCCAATCCGGACAACAAACCGGCACGCTGAAGGCTGCAAAGAGGCCGGGCGATAAGCGGCCTCTATCGTACTTAAACTGCTGGTTTTCAGCGGACTTGACGTTGTCCGACACATGAGAGAATTTTCGCGTTCGGCAATTTTTCATCGTTTGTCGCCGCGCCGGCGCGCGACTACCGTCGCACGTCGACGCCCATGCATCTGGCATGTGGCCGCAACGGGAGCACCGAATGAAGACGATCGCACTTTCCCTCTTGGCGATGCTGACAGTGAGCGCCGCAGCCGGCGCCGCCCCTCCGTCGGCGCGATCGGTCTCCCTGACCCAGGAGCCGCTCATCATGCGGCTCAACAAGGACGAGTTCCGCATCGCCTTCGGCATCAATGGCGAACACTGTGCCAACGGCTGCAGCGGCACGATCCGCTACCGGGTGGACTGGAAAACTGCGGACGGCACGACGCGTTCGGAGACGAAACACGTCCGCTACATCATATCGCCGCTCGCCTCGCGCACCATTGCGGTCGACCGGCAGTACTTCGACACCGCCGAAGGCCAGCACACGACCGATATCGTCAAGGTGCGCGTCGACGCAATCACCCACACGGCAGTGACTGTTCAATAAACCCTGCCGCGAACGGCCGCACCTAGTTTTCTGCCGCCCAGACTCCTAGGCTAGCGCATACAGGTAGTCGACGAACGACGCCACCGCCCCGTCGAGCCCTTGCACCTTGGGATTGGTCGATTCGATCAGATAGTATTCGTCCGGCGCGTGCGCACCCGTGCCGTGACCCAATCCGAAATGCCCTGCCGGCAATTTCAGCGGCGCGCCCGTGAACACATAGCCCGGCCAGGAGCCCGCCGAGCGGGGCCATAGCTGCGGATCCACCCCGAGCTTGCGATAGGTCGCGAGCTGCGTCTGTATCAGCTTGCTGGCCGGATCGGTGGTCGTGGGATCGTAGCCGCCGCTCATGTTGACCTCGATGTCGGCGAATCCGTGCTTGGCCAGATGCGCCTGCAGCTTGGCGAGCGTGTCGGCTGCGGTCATGTCCGGCACCAGTCGCATGTCGATCTTGGCAACGGCCTTGTGCGGCAGGACCGTCTTGCCGCCGGGTCCGGTGTATCCGCCGACCAGCCCTTCGATGTTGATCGTCGGCCGCGATTCCAACAGCATCAGGGAATCCACCCAATTCTTGTCGTGAACCCAGTGCTTCACGCCCAGCACTTGCTGTACGGTGGCCTCGGAGGTCTTGGCCGCGTGCTCGCGGATCATTTGTTCTTGCGCGGCGGTCAACGGCCGCGCTTTGTCGAAGAATCCCTCGACCGCCGGCGTGTGGCCATCGGCCTCGATCAAGGTGTTCAACGCCTGTACCAGATGCCAGGAGGGCGAATCCACTTGCGCCTCGAGGCTCGAGTGCACATCGTGTGCCGGACCGCGGCCCCACTTCTCGCCGCTGGAGATCAACTCGAGTTCCACCACGCCCTTCGCGCCGAGCGACACCTGGACCCCGCCGTCTCGATCCTGCCCCGCTTCGGGCATGAACACGCCGACGCAGCGCTTGAGTTCGGCCAGCACTTCGGGATTTTCGATCACCTCGTGAAAATGCGGCGAGGCTATCTCCTCCTCGCCCTCGCAAACCAGCACGAGATTCACCGGCAATTTCTTGCCCGCCGCCTTGAACGCCATGAGCGCGCTCAGAAAAGAGTTCTCGGGCCCCTTTTGATTCACCGCGCCGCGGCCCATGCAAACCGTCCCCAGACCCGGCTTCTGTACCAAGCGGCCCTCGAGCGGCGGTGAACTCCACTCCTCGGGGATGAACTGTTTCACGTCGTACATGAAATAGATGGCCATCGTGGTGCGCGCCCCGGCGTCGATTTTGCCGAACACTCCCGGTTTGCCCGAGGTCGGGATGAGCTTCACGCCGGTAAACCCCGCGTCTTTCGCAAGCTTGGCCATGTACTCCGGCCCTTGCGGAAAATTTCGGTTCTCCGCGGCAATTGACGGCAGCGCGATCCACTCCTGCAGCCGCCGTAAATTCTCGGCGTGCATCGGCGCGACCTGCGCCATTACAGCGGCCTTGTCCGCGTTCTTCGCACCGCCGGCGGCGTACAGCGCTGTGGGAGCCGCGGCCAATGCCAAGCCCGACACGGTTCCCTGCACAAAGTCCCGCCTGCTCAAATCCCGATCCTGATCCCCCGGCATGCGCATCTCCTCGTTAGTGATTTTCAGGTATCAACTGCAAATGACTGCGGTAGTGGGCACCGCGCGCAGCGTAGTGTGCCGCAATCTCGATAAGATTTCCGCGCTCCTCGGGCTTAAGTTCGCGCACCACCTTGGCGGGCGCTCCGAGAATAAGCGTGCCGTCGGCAAATACCTTACGTTCGGTAATGACGGCGCCGGCGCCGACCAGGCAGCCCTTGCCGATGACGGCCGCGTTCAGCACGACCGCCTGGATACCGATCAGCGAGCCGTCGCCCACGGTGCAGCCGTGCAGCATGGCCTGGTGGCCGACTGAGACATCGGCGCCGACGATTAAGGGAAAACCTGGATCCGTGTGCATGACGGCTCCATCTTGCACATTGCTGCCGACGCCGATAGCGATGATCTCGTTGTCGCCGCGCAGGATCGCGTTGAACCACACGCTGCTCTGCTCCGCGAGAACCACCTTGCCGATGACCGAGGCGTTCGGCGCGACGTAGGCGCTTGGCGCAACGGTCGGAGAAACATCTCCCAATCTATATAAGGCCATATTGAACCTCCGCTCGCTCCCGTGCGGAACATACCGTACAAAGACGCGCTCCAGTAGCCTCCTGTTATCATCCACGACCGCCATGACCGAGACCGCCACGAACGCAGACCATCCGCCGCACGGTTGGCTAAGTACCTTGATGAGACTGTGGTTATTGAGACGGG
This sequence comes from uncultured Gammaproteobacteria bacterium, assembly GCA_963818075.1. GTDB lineage: Bacteria > Pseudomonadota > Gammaproteobacteria > Steroidobacterales > Steroidobacteraceae > Bog-1198. The sequence continues at coordinate 1,119,977 of CAWFQX010000006.1, forward strand.
TGCCCTGGGCTCCGGCCGGCAACCCGTTGCCCGCGACGCTGATCATGGGTGTGGCAACGCTCGCGGCCTGGGTGGCAATCGACCGCTGGCAGTCTCAACCGGATCCGCAATTCTTTGCGGACGACATCCCCCTCTTCGCCTGGTACGTGCTCGGCATACTAACGTTGGCCGCTCTGCTGCAATGGCGGGCGCACGCAAGCCTCAAGTTCGGACCCCTGCTTGCACTCGCGATGGGAGCCGTGCCGGTGCCGCTGCTATTCACGAGCGTGGCGGCGGTCTACCTCAATCCGGACGGGCTCCTCGCCGGGGAAATCCTCATCGCTCTGTATACGCTGCTGTACCTGGCGCGCGGGCTGCACGCCATCACGGGCGGAACACAGCGTGCCGCGGTCTGCGTCGGCCTTCTGTTCATCGCGGGGTTCTGCTGGTTGAGCGACGTGCTCGATGTCATTCCCGACGTGTGGGCTCCGCTCGAAACGCAGGCAGCACAGTCGGACGAAGCGGTGGCCGACGGCGAGGCAGTTCTGTTCTCACAGGCTGCCCGCATCGATGGCGCGCTCGCGGCGCTCGGCCGCGAGACCTCGCCTGTCGCCCAAGCGTTCTTTCTCGGTTTCGCCGGCGTCGGCGACCAGAAGGTGTTCGCGCAAGAAATCGGCTTGGCGTCGCGCGTGATCGGCGAGCGCTACGACACCGGGGCGAGACGGCTGTCGCTCATCAACGATCAGCGCGATTTGGAGGGCGCGCCACTCGCGACCGTAACCGGATTGAAGTACGCGTTGCTCGGTCTCGGCTCGCGCATGAACCTCGAACGAGACGTGCTGTTCCTCTCGATCTCCTCGCATGGCACGGAAGACCCCGCCATCGCCGTGTCGAATTCGCAGCTGCCGCTTCAGGATCTGGCTCCGGAAGACCTCGCCGAGGCACTGCGCGAATCCGGAATCAAGTGGCGCGTCATCATCATTTCGGCCTGCTACGCGGGCGGCTTTATCGATTCATTGAAAGGCCCGCAAACCATCGTCATCGCGGCGGCAGCCGCCAACCGCACCTCGTTCGGCTGCTCGAATGACAGCGATCTCACCTACTTTGGCGAGGCGTTCTATCGCGACGCGTTGCCCGGCGCCGGCTCATTGCGGGCCGCCTTCGATACGGCCAAGGCCGCCATTGCCACGCGGGAACGCCGCGAACACGTCACCCCGTCGGACCCGCAGGCGTATTTCGGCAAGGACATGGAGGCAAGGCTGGGGCTGCTCAAGTCTCTTCATCGTAAATGATGATCGACAGCATCCGAATCGGCACCTTGTCCAGCGTCTCCGGACCGTGCGGCACGTCGCCGCGGAAACTTAAGGAATCGCCCGACTGCAGCGGATAGCTGTGGCTGCCGTGCCGATAGGTCAGGGATCCGGCGAGGAGGTAGATGAACTCCGTGCCCGGGTGCTGGAAGCCGGGAAACACTTCGCTCTTGTCGGTCAGCGTCACCAGAAAGGGCTCGAATGATTTTCGCGGCCCGCGCTGGGCGGCCAGCAGATGGTAGGTATGACCGCGGCGCGTGCCGCGCCGAACCACCTCGAGCCCCTGGCCCGCGGGTACCAGCTGCGCCCATTCTTCGTCCCCACCGAGCTGCTGCAGCAGCAGCGCTGGCCGCACTCCAAGCGCGCCCGCCAGCGCGACCAGGGTCTCGAGGCTCGGCGTGACATGGCCCGTTTCCAATCGGCTGAGCATCCCGGCGCTGATCCCGGCGGATGAGGCGACATCCGTCAGCGTCAAGTCCTGGCTTTCGCGCACGCGCCTGGCGACCGCGCCGAGTTGCCGCCCGACGCTGGCCGAGGCCGCCGCCGATACCGGGACCACTCTGGGATGCTTGGGTGAACGCGCCACGCGAGGCCTCTTTGATGTCCGCTGATCACGCACGGACTCGAGCTTCCTTGCGCGTGGGGCTCAATTTACACTGCACGCAATAAATTTGCACTACAGTAATTGGCATGTTATTTATTTCCGATGCCCGCGCACTGCCCAGCTCTCGCACACGCTCCCTGTGAGCGCGGTGGTCACCTGGCCAGCGCCGTTCGATCGAGAATATGATACGAGCTGCTCGCCTTGCGGGGCGAGTCCTTCCCAAATAAACACCGCTCCACGAAGCGAGAGGATAGACGTATGGCGCGCGACCCAAAACACGACATTTTGTTTCAGCCGATCAAAATCGGCCCGAAGACGCTGCGCAACCGGTTCTACCAGGTGCCGCACTGCATCGGAGCGGGTTCCGACAAGCCGGGCTTCCAGGCGGCGCATCGATCACTGAAGGCGGAAGGCGGCTGGGCGGGAATCAATACCGAATATTGTTCGATCCACCCCGAATCGGACGACACGCATCGCCTGTCTGCCCGCATCTGGGATGCGGGCGACGTGCGCAATCTGCGCGCCATGACCGATCACATCCATCATTTCGGCTCCCTGGCGGGGGTCGAGCTTTGGTACGGCGCGTCCCACGCGCCTTGCATGGAATCGCGCGCGACGCCGCGCGGCCCGAGTCAATACGCCTCGGAATTCGAAACGCTCACGTACTGCAAGGAAATGGACCTGGACGACATCGCCATGGTGCAGCAGTACTACGTCGACGCCGCGCTGCGCTCGCGTGACGCCGGCTTCGACATCGTCTATGTCTACGGCGCACACTCCTACCTGCCGCTGCAATTCCTCTCGCCCTACTACAACAAACGCAAGGACAAATACGGCGGCGGGCTGGAAAATCGCGCGCGCTTCTGGCTCGAAACCTTGGAAAAAGTGCGGCGCGCCGTCGGCCACGATTGCGCGATCGCGACGCGCTTCGCCGTCGACACTCTGTATGGTGATTCGGGAGTCGAAGTCGAAAACGACGGCATGAAATTCATCGCACTGGCCGACCCGTTGGTGGACTTGTGGGACGTGGACGTCGGCGACATCGCCGAGTGGGGCGAGGATGCGGGTCCATCGCGGTTCTACCAGCAGGGCCACCAGGTGCCCTGGACGCGCTTCGTCAAGCAGGTCGCCAAGAAACCGGTGCTCGGCGTAGGCCGCTTCACCGATCCGGAAAAGATGACGGAAATCGTCACCAAGGGCATCGCCGATATCATCGGCGCCGCGCGCCCCTCGATCTCCGATCCCTGGCTGCCGAAAAAGATCGAGGAAGGCCGCTACGACGACATCCGCGTCTGCATCGGCTGCAATGTCTGCATATCGCGCTGGGAAATCGGCGGCCCGCCGATGATCTGCACCCAGAATGCCACGGCCGGCGAGGAATATCGCCGCGGCTGGCATCCGGAAAAATTTCCGAAGCGCGGCTCCGACGATTCGATCTTGGTGGTCGGTGCCGGCCCTTCGGGCGCTGAGTGCGCCCGCGTCTTGATGGAGCGCGGCTACACCGTGCATCTTTACGACACGGCGGCGAAGATCGGCGGCCATTTGAATGCCGTCATGACGCTTCCCGGGCTCGGCGAATGGGGTTACCACCGGGACTACCGCGAGCTGCAGATCAACAAGCTCGTGAAAAAGAACAAGCAGAGCCAGGTGGCTCTCGGCCAGAAGCCGATGACGGCCGAGACCGCCCTCACTTATGGCGCGGAGAAAATCGTCGTCGCCACGGGTTCATCGTGGAACACCGACGGCACCAATTGCCTGAGCCACGACCCGATTCCGGGCGCCGATGCCTCCAAACCCGACCAACTCACACCGGAACAGGTGCTGGAGGGCAAAAAAGCCATCGGCAAGCGCGTCGTGATCCTGAACGCCGACACGTATTTCATGGCGCCGAGCCTGGCGGAGAAGCTGGCCGTCGCCGGCCACGAAGTCACCATCGTCACGGGCGTGCATCTGGCCAATTACATGCACTTCACGCTCGAGTATCCGAACATGATGCGGCGCATGCACGAGCTGCACATCAAGGAGATTCACAACGCCTTCAGTTCACGCATCGACAAGGGGCGTCTGGAGGTCTATGACATTTTCGGCGACGGCTCCAAGCGCACCTACCGCGGCCGAGGGTCTCTGCCGCGCGACGTCAACAAGAGCCACCGCTGGGTGGATTTCGACTCGCTGGTGCTGGTCACCGGCCGGCATTCCAACGACAGCCTGTATACCGAACTCAAGGCCCGCCACGGCGAATGGCAGAAGAACGGCGTCAAGGATGTGTACTTGATCGGCGACGCCGAGGCGCCGCGTCTCATCGCCGATGCCACCTTCACCGGGCAGCGCTTGGCGCGCGAGATCGAGGAGGCCAAGGCGCAGCAGCCGCTGCCGTACAAGCGCGAAGTTGCCGTCTGGGGCTCAGCGCATATGCCGGGCGGAACGTTCGAGCTCGAATACAAGACTTAGGACCCGCCTGAGCATTCAAGTGAGCCGCACCGACGCCGTCACTCGCATCCTTTTCGAGGCGTTCGGAACAGCCGAGGTGCGGCTCTTCTACGTGCTGGGATACGCTGCAATAGCGGTGTTCGGCTACGGCGTCTATGTGCAGATCCGCAAGTACCGGCGCGGCGCGGCACTCGAGCTCGAGGGCGGGTTTTGGACGAGGCTCGGCGCGATGCTGTCCCCGGTGCTGAGCGGCCGCACCATCGACCGCCGCGACCCCGCAGCAGGCGGCGCGCACCGCCTGATTTTCTACGGCTTCATGCTGCTGTTCGCCGGAACCGCGACGATCACCCTGGAATACGACATTCTCGAGCCGCTGTTCGGAATTCGATTTTGGTACGGCACGTTCTACCTGGTGTTCTCGCTGGTGCTCGATGTGGCCGGCGCGGCGTTGATTGCGGGCCTGCTGTTCATGATGTATCGGCGCGGCTGGATGCGCCTGCCGAAGCTCGACTATGCGAGGCCGGATCGGCAGCCGGGCGATCCGGATTTCGACCGGCCGCAATACCGCCGCGAGGATTGGGCATTCTTGTGGATTCTGCTGATCATCGCAGCCACGGGCTACGTGCTCGAGGCGGCGCGGCTCGTCTGGCTGCAGGACCGCGCGGACGTGTGGGACACTCGCTGGTGGTCGCCGGTCGGCGCGCTGCTGGCCGAAGGCATGCGTGCCGCGGGCTTGAGCGCGCACGGCGGGGGGCTGCTGCGGCACGGTTTGTGGTGGTTTCACGGCCTGATCGCGCTCGTTCTCATCGCTTTGATTCCTTTCACCAAGGTGAAGCACATCTTCACCGCGGCGGCTTCGTTGATGGTGCGCGACCCGTTGGCGGCGCAAAGATTGCCGCGGGTTCCCGAATCCGTGGCGCAGGCGGGCGCCGCGAAAATCACCGACTTCAATTGGAAGCAGCTGCTCAATCTCGACGCCTGCACCAAGTGCGGGCGCTGCCACGAAGCCTGCCCCGCGCGCGCGGTCGGCGCACCGCTGTCGCCGCGCGACGTGATCTTGAGCCTGCGCGAGTTTGCGCGTGCGACGCTCGAGTCAGGCGTGATACCGGATGCCGCCGAGCTCGACGTGCACGGCAAGTCGCCCGGGCAGGTGTCCATGGAAACGCTGTGGTCCTGCCGCACCTGCATGGCCTGCGTCGAGATTTGTCCGGTCGCCGTGGAGCACGTGCCCATCATCGTGCAGATGCGCCGCAAGCTGGTCGAAGATGGCGCCATGGATCCGCTGCTGACCAAGACGCTGCAGACCATTCACAAGACCGGCAATTCGTTCGGCGAATCGAAGCGCAAGCGCGGCGCCTGGAGCAAGCCTCTGCCCTTTGCAGTCAAGGATGCGCGCAAGGAGCCGGTCGACGTGCTGTGGTTCGTCGGCGACTATGCCTCCTTCGATCCGCGCAATCAGAAAGTGTCGCAGATTTTTGCCTCGCTGCTCAACGAGGCGGGGGTCGATTTCGGGATTCTCTACGACGGCGAGTCGAATGCCGGCAACGACGTCCGGCGAGTGGGCGAGGAAGGGCTGTACGAGGTGCTCGCAGCCGCCAACGTGAATGCGCTCTCGAGCGCGAAATTCAACAGCGTGGTCACCACCGACCCGCATTCCTTCAATACCATACGCAATGAATATCCCGACTTCGGCGGCAAGTACGAGATCCAGCACTACACGACGCTGGTGAAGCAACTGTTCCAAGAGAAGCGCCTGCAAGTCACGCGCCCGTTGAAATACCGCGTGACCTTTCACGACCCCTGTCACTTGGGCCGCTTCAACAAGGGCTACGACGCGCCGCGAGATCTGCTGGCTCTGCTCGGCTGCGAACTCATCGAGATGGGGCGCTGCAAGGCGAACTCGTTCTGCTGCGGCGCCGGCGGCGGCCGGATCTGGGTCCCGGACCCGGTGGGCGCGGAAAAGCCCGCACAGAATCGCATGAAGGAAGCGGCGGCGATTGCGGGGCTCGAGGTTTACGTGGTCAGCTGCCCGAAGGATCTCACCATGTTCGAGGACGCGCTCAAAACCACCGGCAACGAGGGTAAATTCGTGGTCAAGGAACTCATAGAACTCATTCGCGAGGCCGTTCCCGCGCCGCGCGCCGAAGCGGTGCCGGCATGAAGATCATGGTGGCAGTCAAGCAAGTCGCAGCGCTCGACGAAGATTTCGCAATCCGCACCGACGGGCGCGATGTCGATGCGGATTTCTTCATCCGCGATTTGAACGAATGGGATGATTTCTCTCTGGAGGAGGCCGTCAAGATCAAGGAGGCCGCCGCGGAGCCCGTGGAAGTGGTGGCGGTTTCGGTGGGCGCCGACGAGGTCGATGAGTCTCTGCGCAAGTGCCTGGCGAAGGGCGCAGATCGCGCGATTCGAGTGTGGGATGCCGCCATCGAGGGCTCCGATTCCGTGGCGATCGCGCGAATTTTGGCGGCGGTGGCGCAGCGCGAGGCGCCGCAGATGCTGTTTGCCGGCGTGCAATCTTCCGACCATTCGTTCGCCTCGACGGGCATCGCGACCGCGGCATTTCTCGGCTGGCCGCACGCCGCAGTCGTGACCAGCCTTAGCCTTTCGGCGGGCGCGAAATCGGCCGTTTTCCGCCGTGAGTTGGAGGGCGGTCTGCTGCATGAAGTGGAGATTCAGTGTCCCGCGGTGCTGACCATTCAGCTCGGCATCAACACGCCGCGGTACGCAAGCTTGCGCAGCATCAAACAGGCCGCAGCCAAGCCGATCGAGGTATTGTCCCTGGCGGATGTCGGCTTGAGCGCCGCCGACGTGGGCGAAGCCGGATCCTTGTCGCGCGTGCGCCGCATGTACGTTCCCGATAAAGGCCGCGCGCAGCTCATCGAGGGCGATGCCGCGCAACAGGCGGCGCCGGCTCGCCGACATCATTCGCGAATTCAAGGGAGCTCAGCCATGAGCGGCATCCTCGTCATCGCGGAGCAGCGGCGCGGCGAATTGCGTCCCGCATCGCTGGAATTGGTGGGAGCGGCAGAGGCACTGCGCCGGCCCGGCGAGGCGGTGGCGGTTGCCATCTTGGGCAGCGACCCGCAGCGCTTCGTCGACGCCTTGAGCGTCGCCGGAGTCGACGAGATTCTGACCGTGAAGGTTGCCGCGCCTGAATTCGACGCCGACACCTTCGAGTCTGCCGTGGGCGCATTGATCGCCGAGCGAAGTCCCGACGTGGTACTGGTGGCCCACAGCGTTGATTCGTTCGGGTTCGCGGCCGCGCTCGCGGCGCGCCTTGAGCTGGGATTCGCCACGGATGTGTTCCGTGTCGAGCGCATCGACGGCGAGTTGGTGGCCACCCGCGGCGGCTATGGCCAGAAGGTCAGCGTCGAAGTGGACTTCCCGGGGCGCCGCACGGTGCTGCTGGCCATTCGCGGCAATGTCTTCAAGGCGCCGGAACAGGCCGCGTCGCCCCGCGTCACGGCGTTCGAGGCGCCGCAGGTAGCAAGCCGGGCGGTGGGCCGCGAGTTCATCGAATTGAGCGCCGGCGATGATGTTGACATGACGGCCGCCGAGTTTATTCTGACCATCGGCCGCGGCATCGGCGAAGAGGCCAAGGTTCCGCAATTTCGCGAGTTGGCGGATGCCATTGGTGCGACGCTGGGTTGTTCGCGCCCCATCGCGGATGCGGGCTGGCTGCCGAAGAGCCGGCAGGTCGGCCAGTCCGGCAAGACGGCCAGCGCCTGCAAGCTCTACATTGCCATGGGTGTCTCCGGAGCAATCCAACACCTCGCGGGCATGAAACACGTCAACACCATCGTAGCCGTCAACAGCGATGCCGAAGCGTCGATTTTTGGAGTGGCGAAATATGGCATTGTGGGAGACGTTTTTGAAATTGCAGAGGAGCTTCGCAAACATTTTTAAATATTTTCGAGGACGAGGTCGCCGCGACCCCGTTGAAACCCGCGCGCAGCGCATTGAGAAGGGCGCCGCCACCGAGTTGAACCCTGCACGGAGCGCATAGGATGAGTGTTACGGCTGAAGTTGCCGCGGAGGATGCCGGCGCCAGGGGTCTCGAGCGCGGCATCGATTGGACCGGGGCCTTCTGGGTGGCCAGCGGCGTGCCGCCCCTGGTGCTGTTCTCGATCGGCGCCGTGGCGGCGACGGTGGGCAAACTCTCCTGGATCATCTGGACGGCGTCGATTGCGATGGGCTTCATCCAATCCTTCACTTACGCCGAAATCGCAGGGCTGTTTCCCAACAAGGCGGGCGGCACCTCGATCTATGGCGCGATCGGCTGGGTCCGCTACGGCAAGCTCGTCGCGCCCATTTCCGTGTGGTGCAATTGGTTTGCCTGGTCGCCCGTGCAGGCAACCGGTTCGGCGCTGGCTGCCGGCTACATTTTGAGCGGCTTGTTCGCGCCGGATGCCGCCATCAATACCTGGCAATTCACCCTGCTCGATCTTGGATTTCTCAAAACGGGCCTGACGTTGCGCATCAACGCGGTCTTCGTGCTGGGTGCCGTCATCCTGCTGGCCGTGAAGTTCGTGCAGGACGGCGGCATTCTGCGCTCGGCCAATACCACCAAAATCCTGGGGATCTCGGCGATGATCCCCCTGCTCCTGATCGGCATCGTGCCGATACTCACGGGCGACATCGTCAAGGCCAACTTCTTCCCGCTCGCGCCGCTGGCGCACGATGCATTGGGGCGCGTCACCGACGGTACTTGGAACATGGCGGGCATCACGGTGTTCGCAGCGGGCATGTTTCTCGCCGCCTGGTCCACCTACGGCTTCGAGACCGCCGTGTGCTACACCGGGGAATTCAAGAATCCGAAGACCGACACCTTCAAGGCGATCTTCTATTCCGGATTGCTGTGCGTGGTGGTCTACACCCTGGTGCCGTTTGCGTTCCAAGGCTATCTCGGCTTGGGTAGCTTGCTGCACCCCGCGGTCGCTCGATGCCGCCGGCACTGTGACCACTCCGGCGGAGTACGGCGGCATGCTGGCGCCGGATATCTACAGCGGCATGGGGGTCGCGGCCGTCATGTCGAGAATGGTGCATGCCGGCCAGTTCGTCGGCGATGATCGTGGTGATCATGTTGATTCTTGCGCTGGTCCTGTCGCTCATGACCTCCATGGCGGGCTCATCGCGCACGCTCTATCAAGCCTCCCTGGATGGCTGGCTGCCGAAATATCTCGCGAAGGTGAACTCGCACGGCGCGCCGACCAACGCCATGCTCACCAATTTGGGGTTCAACCTCGTGCTGCTGCTGCTGTCCGATTCGGTGTTCGTCATCGGCGCCGCCAACATCGGCTATCTGATCTTCAATTTCCTCAATTTGAACGCCGGCTGGATTCATCGCATGGACCGTCCGCGCCAGGAAAGACCGTGGCGCGCGCCGACCTGGATTCTCGCCGCCGGCGCGGTCTTGTAGCTTCGTGAATCTCGCCTTCATGGGGTTCGGAGCCGACGTCTACGGCGCCGGCACCCTCAAGACCGGCCTCATCTTCGCCGCACTCATCGTGCCGGTGTTCGTCTACCGCCACTACATTCAAGACAAGGGTACCTTTCCGCGCGAGATGGCGGAGGATCTGGACATGGTGGACGGCGAAAAGATCGTCAAGCGGGCCGGTATCTGGCCGTATGTCGTGCTGGCTGGCGGGGTGGCGGTGGTCGCCATCACGCATCGGCTGGCGGTGTACTAACAATGCTGGTCACCGGCATCAAGAGCAAGCCCGTGTATGCGCCGCTGCAGGCGGACACGCGCGGCCGCTATCCATTTGATGCTCGGGATGGGCGTGGGTGCCGCCCCGCTGCTGCGCGTGATCGATGAAATGCGCTCGGCGTCGGCGCCATCGCTGCAGAACACCCGGGTCGCTGTTCGTGCAGCGATCCGAATTCGAAGGCCGCGGCGGTGGGCGAGGTGCAGACTTTCGCGGACTTAGCAAAGTTGCTCGACGCAATTCCGGACCATTCTCGGGCAATCCTTGATGGGCACCCGGCTTTATGTCGCGGGACCCGAGAGCTTCATCGGCCTCGTCATGAAAATTGCGCTCGAATTCAATCTCAACAAGGACGAGATCCGCGCCGAGGAATGCGGCACGCTGGCGCGTCGGGTGTACTGCATTCACTGCCGGGGCACGACCGAGAACGTGCGGACCAACATCGTGCAATGCGTCGGGTGCGATCGATGGCTGCTGGTACGCGACCATTATTCGCGCCGTCTGGCGGCCTACATGGGCGTCATGGTGGACGCCGAAGCCCCGGGCGAGCTGCCGCCCGTAAAAGAGGTGTTCCTGTGAACGACGCGCAGACCATCGCCGTCGAAGTCATCGCCGTCGAGCAGGTGACGCCGCTGATCAAGCATTTCAAGCTGGCGCCCGTCGGCGGCGGAACCTTGCCGGTATTCTCCGGCGGCTCGCACATCATCGTCGTGATGCAGGGCGCGGAACGCATGCATCGCAATCCCTATTCGCTGCTCGGCTCGCCGCAGCAGCTCGACACCTATGAAATCGGCGTGCGGCGGATGGAAGAGATCCGCGGCGGCTCGCATTTCATGCACGACACCATCGAAGTCGGCAGCCGCCTGGAAATTGCGCACCCGGTGAATCTGTTCGGCCTCGACAAGATCGCCCGCAAGCATCGTGCTGATCGCCGGCGGCATCGGCATCACTCCGTTTCTCGCGCAACTCGAGGACCTGCACGACGGCGGGGTGCCTTACGAGCTGCATTACTCGGTTCGTTCGCCGGAGCACGCCGCGTTCTTGGAGCGGTTGCGCCGCCGCGAGGGCGCGAGACTTCACATGTACTACGACAGCGAGGCACAGGTTCATCCCATTCCGAGACGCTGCTGGCGAATCAGCCCCTGGGCACGCACGTGTACGTCTGCGGGCCCGCCGGCATGATCCAGCACGTCATCGACACCGCACACACCTGCGGTTGGCCCGACAGCCACATCCACTGGGAGCAGTTCAGCGCGCCGCCGGTCGGCGACGCCTTCGACGTGTTTCTCGCCCGCTCGAAAATCACCGTTCACGTGCCGCCCGACCAAAGCCTGCTCGAAAGCATCGAGGCCGCCGGCGTCGAAGTGCCCTATCTGTGCCGCGGCGGCGTCTGCGGCTTCTGCCATACGCGCGTGCTGGAGCTCGACGGCGAGTTGGTGCACAACGATCATTTTCTGTCGGATGCCGACAAGGCCAAGGGCAAGAGCATCATGCCCTGCGTGTCGCGCGCGCAAGTGCAAGCGCCTGGTGCTGGACCTCTAGCGTACGAATATGGAGGGCGCAACATGAGCGCCGTATTCAAACCCAGCGAAACCTTCCGCGACGACTTCAGCTATCGCAACAGTCCCGCAGGCGATTCGGCGATTTCCTCTGCCGTTCCCCGAAGACAACTACATGTATTCGGTGAACATCGAGCCGCATCGCCCGGGCCCCTGGGCTCGGTCGTCGAATTCGCCTTCGACGTCGACGAACACTACGTCGCGGAATGCCGCGAGCGGGCCCTCGTGCTCGCCGCGGAGCCGCTGCGATACCAGGCGCTGCCGCACATGATGAGCTCGCAGTGGGATTGCCTGGAATTGATCATGGAATCGCTCGCCAGAGACTACCCCGCGCACTTCTCGCTGACCAAGCAGGGCAATCGCTGGCATTGGATCAATCGCCCGTTGCAGTATCGATCAGCAGTTCACTTTCGGCGATGCGGCGACCCTGCCGCGCGAGCCCCTCGACTACATCACGCGCCAGGCGCAAGGCGACTTCGTGGTGATGGATCAGCGCGAGGGAGATCTGTGGGCCGAGGCCGGCATGGTGACGACTCAGGCCGACTGGTCCCTGGATTTCGACATGGGGATGACCTTCAAGGAATGGCATGGTCCCGTGCCGCTCGCGCACGAGCTGCAGGTATTCGATCGGGCGCTGAAATTCCTGCTCAATCTGCGCTTGGGTCCAGCCGGTGCGGCGGCTCAATTGGACCATGACCGTCCATCCGCGTCTCGATACGTCGCCGGAGAACTATCCGAAGTGGGGGCCGGACCGCGCCACTGTGACCGCGCAGAATGCCGGCGACCTCGTGCATCTGCGCGTCGAGCTGCAGGGGCTGTGGCGCCTGCCGCGCAGCAACGCCATCGTCTTCGGCATCCGCTGCTATCTTGATCAGCCTGCGCGAGTTGGCGACGGTGCCGAAATGGGCGCGGCGCGTGCACCGGGTTTTGCGCGATCTGCATCCCGCGCTGGTCGACTACAAGGGTCTGACCCGCTATCGGGACGCCGCGGTGGCATGGCTCGCGCCCTTCGATGACGGCTCGCCGACCACGCCGGGCACCGCACCTGAATAGCCGCTTGGCATCGACGGCGCTCAAACCTTGAAACACCCTGGAGGAATATATGGCACTTAGCTGGCGCACTTCGGTCCTGGCCGATCGGCATCGGGCACTCGGATCGAAGCTCGAGGATTGGAATGGCATGGGCACCGCGTGGACCTATGCCAAGGACGTGGCCCAGGATCACGTGGCGATCCGCACCAAAGCCGGCCTGATGGACGTGTCGGGACTGAAGAAGCTGTACCTCGTCGGGCCGCATGCCTCGGCCATCCTGAATTACGCGACGACTCGCGACGTCACCAAGATCTATCCGGGCAAATCCGCCTACGCCTGCATGCTGAACGACGCCGGCCACTTCATCGAAGACTGCATCCTGTACCGCATGGGGCCGAATTCCTGGATGGTGGTGCACGGCAGCGGCGCGGGCCACGAAACGCTGGCCAAGTACGTGGTCGGCCGCAATGCCGCGATGATCGTCGACGATGATCTGCACGATCTGTCGCTGCAGGGTCCGGTGGCGGTCGATTTTCTGGCCAAGCATGTTCCCGGCATTCGCGACCTCAAGTATTTTCACCATGTACCGGCGACATTGTTCGGCCGTCCCGTCACCATTTCACGCACCGGCTATACCGGCGAGCGCGGCTACGAGATCTTCTGCAAGGGCGAAGACGCCGGCGCCATCTGGGACACCATCCTGAGCGAGGGAAAATCGCTCGGCATCATTCCCGCCTGTTTCACCACGCTGGATTACCTGCGGGTCGAGAGCTCCCTGCTGTTCTATCCGTACGACATGTCGCAGATGTATCCCTTCGACAAGGATCCGCCCGGCGACAGTCTGTGGGAACTCGGCCTCGACTTTACCGTGAGTCCGGGCAAGAACGACTTCAACGGCGCAGATGCGCATTACCGCCTGAAGGGCAAGGAACGCTTCAAGATCTTCGGTTTGCTGGTGGAGGGCAAGGTGCCGGCGGACATGGGCGATCTCGTCTACTCCGGCGACAAGAAGGTGGGCGTCGTCACCTGCGCCATGGTGTCGACACTGACGGGCAAGTCGATGGCCATCGCACGCCTCGACGTTCCCGTCGCGGTGCACGGAACGAAGCTCTCGATTCGCGGCAAGAACGTCAAGGGACCCGCCACCGCGCACACTCTGCCCTTCGACGATGTCGAAAAGAAAAAGCGCACGGCGGTGGGCTAAAATGCAGCAGAAGCTCTTGATCGACGGGGTGCTGGTCGCCGGCGAGGGACACCCTGAGCGGATATTGAATCCCGCGACCGGCCAGTGCATCGCCGAGATCCGCGAAGCAAGCGCGGCCCAGGTCGAGGCGGCGGTCGCCGCGGCCGACAGGGCCGCCTCAGCCTGGGCTCAAACGGTACCGAAGGACCGCGCCGCACTGCTGCTGCGGCTCGCCGACCGCATCGAAGGCGATGGCGCCGCGTACGCCAAGCTGGAATCCGACAACACGGGCAAGCCGCTGACGGCGGCGCTTAACGACGAGATACCGGCGATTGCGGACGTGTTCCGCTTCTTTGCGGGTGCGGCACGCGTCCAGCACGGCGCCTTGGCGGGCGAATATCTTCCGGGCTACACCAGCATGATCCGCCGCGATCCGGTCGGCGTCATCGCATCGATCGCACCGTGGAATTATCCGTTGATGATGGCCGCCTGGAAGTTGGCGCCTGCGCTCGCCGCCGGCAATACAGTGGTTTTGAAGCCCTCCGAGCAGACGCCGCTGACGGCATTGAAACTGGCGGAATTGCTCATCGAGCTCTTGCCGAAGGGTGTCGTCAATATCATCTGCGGCCGCGGCGAGAGCGTGGGCGCGCCATTGGTCGCGCATCCGCGCGTACGCATGGTGTCGATCACCGGCGATGTGTCAACCGGACAAAAGATCCTGGCCGCCGCCGCCGGCAATCTCAAGCGCACCCATCTCGAGCTCGGCGGCAAGGCCCCGGTCATCGTTTTCGACGATGCCGATCTTGGCGCCGTAGTCGCCGGTGTACGCACCTTCGGCTTCTACAACGCCGGCCAGGATTGTACGGCGGCCTGCCGGCTGTACGCCGGCGCCAAAATTTACGACCGCTTGGTGGCCGATCTCAGCGATGCCGCGCGCTCGCTCAAGGTGGGATTGCAAACGGAGGCCGGTGTGGAAATGGGTCCGCTGATTTCCGAGGAACAGCGCACCCGCGTGGCGGGTTTTGTCGAGCGCGCGGCGGCAACCCGGCACGTGGAAATCACCACCGGCGGCAAGGCCCGCGTGGGCGGCGGCTTCTTCTTCGAGCCCACCGTGGTGGCCGGCACCCGGCAGTCGGATGAAATCGTGCAGCGCGAGGTGTTCGGGCCCGTGGTGTCCGTGACCCGCTTCACGGAGGCCGATGATGCGGTCGCCTGGGCGAACGATTCCGAATATGGCCTGGCCTCGTCGGTGTGGACCCAGGATGTGGGCCGGGCGATGAGCGTGGCCGCCCGGCTGCAGTATGGCTGCACCTGGATCAATACGCACTTCATGCTGGTGAGCGAAATGCCGCATGGCGGCTTCAAGCGCTCGGGTTACGGCAAGGATCTGTCGATGTACGCGCTCGAGGATTACACCGTGCCGCGGCACGTGATGCTCAAGCTGTAGTCAAATCGCCGCCACGCACCGCGCTAGGAGTTGCGCTTCGACAGCCAGCGAGTGATGGCCTCGGGAACGGTCTTGCGGGCTTTGCCGCTCACGTACATGCCTATATGGCCGACGTCGACCCGCAGCACTTCGTAGTCGTCGCTGCCGATGTGCGCGCCCAGCGGAATGCTTGCGCTCGGCGGCACGAGATGATCGTTCGCCGCGTAGATGTTGAGCACGGGACGCTTGATGTTCTCGAGCAGCACCTGCCTCCCGCCGAGCGTCAATTCACCGCGAACCAGGCGATTCTCCTGGAAGAACCACTGCACGAACTCGCGAAATGCGCGCGCCGGCTGATCGGGACTGTCGAAAATCCATTTCTCCATCCGCATGAAATTTTCCAGCTGCGCCTTGTCACCCTGCATTTGCAGCAGGTTCACATACTTCTGCTGCGTCAAACGGAACGGCATCAAGGCAAGATAGACGAGGTTCAAGAATTCGCCCGAGACGTTGCCCGATCGAGTCAATAAATCGAGATCGATGTGCTGCGCCCACTTCGACAGTAGATTTTCCGGCGTTTTGAAATCCACCGGCGACACCATCGTGATGAGGTTGGCGATCGTCGAAGGCTCGAGCGCCGCATGGCAAAGACTCATGGTGCCGCCCTGACACACTCCCAGCAGATTGAGCGCATCGACCGCGTTCTCGTCCAGAATGAATCGCACGCAGCGCCCGAGATGGCCGCAGATGTACTCCTCCAGCGGCGTAAACCGGTCCGCGCCGTCCGGATAGCCCCAGTCGAGCATATAGACGTCGACGCCCAAGAACAGCAGTTCGCGAATCAGCGACCGGTCCGGCTGCAAGTCCAGCATGTAAGGCCGGTTGACCATGGCGTAGCAAATGAGCAGCGGCGGAAGTTTTGCCGACCGGGCGAGCGGTGCGTAGCGATGCAGCTGAACCTTGTTGTCGGCGTATACGCAGCTCTTCTCAGACAATCCGACTTGAACATCTCCGATCTCGCGCAGCGCGCGCAGCGCCGCTTGCCCGCGCTCCTGCATCGCTGCGGCATCCTGCAGCATTCGAGCGAACGACTCTGCCGCGGCGGTCACCTGCCGGCTCGTTTGCGGGCCTTGCCCTTGGCGGCTCGGGCGGCGCGTGCGGGCGGCTTGGCCTTGGCGGCGGTTTTGGCCATCGGGCTGGGTTTGGACTTGGCCGTGGTTTCAGGCTTCGGTCTTGGTTTGATCGTCGCGTTGCCGGCGGCGGCCGCCGCTGCTGCCGCCGCCGTGGTCAGGACTCGAACCTGCCGGTGCAGGCTGTCGACCTCGGCCCGGCTGGGCCAGTCCAAATGCCGCGCCAGGGCTTCGAGCAATTTCCCGCGTTCGACCTTGAACGCGCTCAATAGATTGCAAAGGTCGGCGAGCAGCCGCGCGAACCGTTCGGTGTGGGCGGCTCGCGAGAAGGCCTCTTCGGCGCAATCGATCCAGGCATCGTAGAGCGCCGCCGGTGAGCCGAGCAGCGCCGGGTCGCCCGAGCTTCGCTTCTGAATGGCAGCCCAAGCGCTCTGTCCGACGTCGACGCCCTGCTGCGCGAAGTCGGCGCAGCGGCGCTGAAACTGTTCCGTGAACTCGAGCATGCGTCGGCCGATCTCCTGATATTCGCGCGAATATCCGAAGGCAGGCAGGAACTTCGCGAACAGGTCGTCGGGTTTCATCTGTCCCGCCGCGAAATCCGGGCGCATGCCTAGGCTGGCCGCAAAGTCGTTCCAGGGTTCCAGGAAGTTGAGCGGCATCGGGCCGCCCGCATTCGCGGCGGCGCCGTCGCTCAGCCGCTCGCACAAGGTCTGGCACGACGCCACGTAACGATCCCACGCCTTGAGAAACGGCAGGGTCTCCGGAGCGCTGTCGGAATCCATCATTATAGCTCTTTGCGACGCATTACTAAGAGCACGTTTGTGCGCTAATTCCTATGCTACCGTATTTGTGCAATGCATACTAAACGGGTTATGATCGGCCTCGGTTCGAAAGCTTGCGCAGCGTCGGCAGTCACAATTATGGCGAATGAACGGGTCATCAAGAAATACGCAAACCGCCGGCTCTACGATTCTACCGGCAGCCGCCATGTCACCTTGGAAGACCTGCGCAAAATGATCGTCTCCGGCGAGAAAGTAAAGGTCGTCGACGACAAGTCCGGTGAAGATCTGACTCGCGCGGTGCTGCTGCAGGTGATCGCCGAGCAGGAGCAATTCGGCACGCCCGTTTTGAGCCTCGAGCTGCTCGAATCGATCATCCGATTCTATGGAAATCCGGTGCAGGAAATGCTCACGCGGTACATGGAGCAGAGCGTCGGGGCGCTGGTGCGTCAACAGCAAGTCATGCGTGCGGAAATGGCCAAGGCGCTGGAAGGCCCCATGGCACCGATGACGGAATTCGCGCGCCAGAACATGGAACAGTGGGCGAAGATTCAGGCATCGATGATGGCGGCATTCAAGGCCTCGAAAGCACCGCCGCAGGCGCCGGAGGACGAGAAGTCCGAGCCGCCGAACAAGAAATGAGACCTGCAGGGCCGCGCTAGGCTTAAGGGGAAGGCACATGCAAATCAAAGACAAGACCATCGTCATCACCGGCGCCGCCCGGGGTATCGGCCGCGCGCTGGCGCTGCGGTTCGCGGACTACGGCGCGAATATCGCACTGCTGGATCTCAATGCGGGTGAGCTTGAGGCGGCGGCAAAGCAATGCACGGCCCTCGGCGTGCACGCTGCGGCCTACACGGTCGATGTGGCGTCGGAATCCGAAGTGACCGCCGTGCTCGATCAGGTGGTGCACGATTTCGGCGCTCTGGACGTGATCGTGAATAACGCCGGCATCGTGAAGGATGCATTGTTGGTCAAAGTCAAAGACGGCGAAATCGTCGGCAAGATGACGCTGCAGCAATGGCAGGCGGTCATTGACGTGAATCTGACCGGAGTATTCTTGTGCGCGCGCGAGGCCGCCGTGCGCATGATCAAACTCGCCAAGGGCGGCGTGATCGTGAACATTTCGAGCATATCGCGTCACGGGAATGCGGGACAAACGAACTACACGGCCGCGAAATCCGGCGTCGCCTCGATGACTGTGGTGTGGGCCAAGGAGCTGGCGCGCTACGGCATCCGCGTCGGCTGCGTGGCCCCCGGGTTCACGCACACGGATATTCTGGCGTCGATGAAGCCCGAAGTGCTCGAGAAGGTCATCGCGCCGGTTCCGTTGAAACGCTTGGGCGAACCCGATGAAATCGCGCACGCCGCACAGTTCATCATCGAGAACGACTTTTTCACCGGGCGCTGCATCGATCTTGACGGCGGGCTACGCCTGTAGCTGCCGGTCGGCTGCCGCGGACGCACCGTCGCGGGCAGCGCTCAGCAGCGTTCGTGCCGCCCATCGAACGCGGACCACGGAGCCGGCCAATAGATCGTCGGTGAGGGTCGCCACATCCAGTCCCTCTTCGGCATAGGGCGACACTTGGAGCTCGGCGCCCACCCATCTTTCCACCGCTTCGGCTTCGTATTCGCAGACGGTGCGGTTGAGCCGCGGACTCACGCCGCAGTGGGCTATGAGATGAGTCAGCTCGTGCGCAAGCGTCAATACTTGCTGTTCCAGGCTAAGGCCGCTGCGCAACACGATGCGCCGTCCCTCGACACGCCCCAGCACCCCGCCCGCAAGGGAATTGCGGATCACGGGGGCGCCGCAGTGCACCGAAAACTGCTCCAGGCGATAGATATAAAGCCGTAGGCACATGGCACGAGCCTCGCTGGGAAGATAAAAAACCTACCGCGGCGCACTAGTCATCGTCTCTTTAAGGGTTCTTAATCTCCCGATTCTTGTAAACAATATACTTATAAATCAATAATATATGGAGTTACAAAAGCTCGAATCAGGATCTCCAAAAAAACCTTTTGCACTGCATACTTTTCTATGTATAATGGCCTCACCAAACAAGCCATCATTCAACACCCCGGAGACTACCATGACCCAACCGACACTCGATTTTACCGCCCTTTTCGACACCTATCGCCAGGCGTTTGCGCCCGTCATCACCGCGCAGCAGAACTACTTGAAGTCCCTCGAGCGCCTCGCTCGCTATCAGTTCGCGGTTGCGGGCGACTACCTGGATTGGTCGTTGTCGCATGCCAAGGCGAGCGTTGAGCCAAAATCGGTCGCCGATCTGGTCGGCAAGCAGACCGCTTTGAATACGTCCTTTGGCGACAAGCTGCGCGCCCGGGCGGAAGAGTTCACCCAAATTGCCTCCGAAACGCAAGGTGCCGTCAGCCAGTGGTTTGACGACGCCGGCGCGAAAGTCGCCGAGTCGGTGAAAAAAGCCGCCTGATAACTTAAGCTCAAAGCTTAATGTGAGGAAGGGCGACTACGGTCGCCCTTTTTTTATCTCGGGAATGGCAAGTGGGACTATCATCAAGGCGGGGGAACGACATACATGACGGAATCTGACCTGGCGCGGGAAATGCGCGCGCAGTTGGCGGCGGTCACCGGCGGGCTGGCGCCCGACGATTATGCGCAAGCATGGTGGGATTGGTATCTGAATATCGCGCAAACGCCCGCCAAGCAGTCCGAGATCGCCAAGACGGCGTTCGACGCTCTGTTGGACAACTTCAATTTCGGCATGCAGGCAGCGACCGGACAACCCGTCGCGCCGGGCGGCGACGACAAGCGTTTTGCCTCGCAGGCGTGGAACCAGTGGCCCTTCAATGTGATGGCGCGGGGCTACATGAACTGGGAGAACCTCGTGAAGCAGGCGACCTCGGACGTGCCGGGCCTCTCGCCGCACAACGCCGATCTCGTCGCCTTTGCATCGCGGCAGGCACTCGAGGCCGCCTCGCCCGCCAACTACCTGCTGGCGAATCCGGAGTTGCTCGAAATCACCCGTGCGCAATCCGGACAAAATCTCGTGGCCGGGTTCAAGAATTGGCTCGAAGACGTCGATGCGACGCTAAGCCATAAGCCGGCCGCCGGCAGCGAGGCGTTCCGGGTGGGTGAGAACGTCGCGGTCACGCCGGGCAAGGTCGTCTATCGGAACGACTTGATCGAAGTCATTCAGTACTGCGCCACCACGCCGAGCGTGCATGCGGAGCCGATACTGATCGTCCCCGCCTGGATCATGAAGTATTACATCCTCGATCTGTCGCCGCACAATTCCCTGGTGCGCTACCTGGTCGACCAGGGCCACACGGTGTTCATGATCTCGTGGAAAAATCCCATTGCCCACGATCGCAATCTCGGCATGGACGACTACCAGAACAAGGGCATCCGCGATGCCCTGAATGCCGTGGGTGCGATCGTACCGAACGTCAAAATCCATGGTGTGGGGTACTGCATCGGCGGCACGCTGCTCGCGATCGCCGCCGCGGCGCTCGCCCGCGAGGGCGATCATCGCTTGGCGTCGATGACCTTGTTCGCGGCGCAGACGGATTTCAGCGAACCGGGCGAATTGTCGCTGTTCATAAGCCCGAGCCAGCTCGCGATGCTCGAGGCCGTGATGCAAAAGGCGGGCGTGCTGAGCAGCGACAAGATGGGCGCGTCGTTCGCCCTGCTCCGGGCCAGGGATTTGCTGTGGACGCCGGCCATCAATACTTACGTGAAGGGCAATCGCGAGAAGCTCAACGACCTCATGGCTTGGAACAGCGACGGCACCCGCATGCCGTTTCGCATGCACAGCGAATACCTGAAGCAGCTGTATTTGCAGAACGATCTGGCGGGTGGCAGATTCCGGGTCAATGGTGAAGTGATCAATCTCGCGGCAATCACCGTGCCCATGTTCGTGCTCGGCACCGAGACGGATCACGTTGCGCCGTGGAAGTCGGCCTACAAGGCGCGCGCCTTGACCCGATCGCCGGATTACACCTTCGTGCTCACGAGCGGCGGTCACAACGGCGGCATCGTGTCCGGCCCCGTGAATCCCAAGCGCCGTTTTCGCGAGCTGACCTGGAAAGACCCGCAAAGCTCGCTCGATCCCGATGAGTGGATGCAGCAAGCCGTGTTGCACCAGGGCTCCTGGTGGCCGGCTTGGGCTGCGTGGCTGGCGGCGCACTCGGGACCTAGCGATGCGCCGCTGCCCAGCCTCGGCAACCCATCCGCGGGGTACGGGATCGTCGGCGACGCGCCGGGAAACTATGTGCTGGAGCGGTAGTTGGAACCAAAGGGGACAGCGATGACTAGTAAATCATCCAGAATTGCGTACGTAACCGGCGGAATGGGCGGAATCGGCACTGCGATCTGTGAGCGGCTCTGCAGCGAGGGATACCGTGTGGTAGCCGGATGCGGCCCCACCTCGACACGCAAGGAGCGCTGGCTCGGCGACATGCGCGCCAAGGGGTTCGAAGTGCATGCGTCGGTCGGCAATGTGTCCGACTGGGATTCCACCGTGGCCGCCTTCGAGAAGGTGCGGGCGGAAATCGGGCCGGTCGACATCTTGGTGAATAACGCCGGCATCACCCGCGATGGCACGTTCCTCAAGATGGGCAGGGATGCTTGGGAAGCGGTCATCAACACCAACCTGAATTCTCTGTTCAATGTCACCAAGCAAGTCATCAACGGCATGGTCGAGCGCGGCTGGGGGCGCATCGTCAATATCTCTTCGATCAACGGCCAGCGCGGCCAGTACGGGCAGACCAACTATTCGACCGCCAAAGCCGGGATTCATGGATTTTCGATGGCGCTCGCACAAGAGGTCGCGGCGCGCGGCGTCACGGTGAACTCGGTGTCCCCCGGCTACATCGGCACGGATATGGTGAGGGCCGTGCGGCCCGAAGTACTGGAGAAAATCGTCGCGACGATTCCCGTCAAGCGCCTCGGCGAACCGGCGGAAATTGCCTCCATCGTGTCATGGCTTGCCTCCGATCAGTCCGCATTTGCCACCGGGGCCGATTTCTCTCTCAACGGTGGGTTGCACATGGGCTAGCATTGCCGCACGGGGGGGGGTTGCCATGGCGGCGATACGGCGAAAGAGTCTGCTTTGCTTGTTTTTTTCCCTGGGGGCGTTGCCGCTTGCGGCGCCGGCCGGGGTTCAAGATTCGGGCGCAACGCGGCCCATCGGCGGTGAACGCCTGGGGAACGTGGCTTTCTCCGTCTCGTGTTCGACGCAGGTACGCGCGCCCTTCAACCGCGGCGTCGCGCTGCTGCACGATTTCTGGTACGAAGAAGCGCAGCGGCAGTTCGTCGCGATCGCGAGGCGTGACCCGGGTTGCGCCATGGCGCATTGGGGCATCGCGATGAGCGTGTTCCATCAAATCTGGGATCGCCCCGACGAACGCACCAGCGCGCGCGCGTGGGCCGAAATGCAGGCAGCACGCGCGCCCGCGGCAAAGAGCGCCCGCGAGCGCGCGTACATCGCGGCACTCAGCGAGTTCTTTCGGCCCGACAAGCGCGAGTACCAGTCCCGCATCGAGAGCTATGCCGCGGCGATGGCGCAGCTGCATGTCAGGCATCCGCGCGATACCGATGCGGGAGCATTCTATGCCCTGTCGCTGCTGGCGGCCCAAGCGCCGGATGACGCCAGCCTGGCGGCGCAGCGCAGGGCCATGGCGGTGCTCATTCCTTTGTTCGCGAAATATCCCGATCATCCGGGCATCGTGCATTACATCATCCATGCGTGCGATACGCCGCTGTTGGCTCCGGATGGGCTGGCAGCCGCCAGGCACTACGGCGAGATCGCCGCCTCGGCACCGCACGCGGTGCACATGCCGGGGCATATATTCGCAAGGCTTGGCATGTGGCAGGAGGACATCGAATCCAATCTGGGCTCGGTGGCCGCGTCGCAGGCCGCGCAAGCGCGCCATCAGAGCGGCGCCATGGATCAGTTTCATTCAGACGACTTTCTTCTCTACGCCTACCTGCAGACCGGTGAGGACGCCCGCGCCAGGGCGGTGCTCGCCGACTCGGCGGCCGCACTCGCCGGCTTCGAGTCGATGGGAGACCGGGGCGAGCATTACATGGACGGCATGTTTCCCTACTACCGAACCAAATTTCCCATCTTCTTCCATCTGGAAATGCGGGATTGGAAATCCGCGGCCGCACTCGAGCCGCTGGCCGCCGCACTGCCGGAGACGCAGAGCATGACTTATTGGGCACGCACGGTGGCGGCGGGCCATCTGCGCCAGCCGCAACAAGCGCGGGCCGATCTCGCGCAGTATGAATCCCTGCTCGAGAAAGTGCGCCACGGACGCCACGCCTACATCGCCGACTCCATCGGCACACGGATCCAGCGCGGCGAGATGCAGGGGTGGGCCGCCTTCGCGGAAGGCAACTCCGAGGCCGCGCTGCAACGCATGCGCGACAGCGCGGATCTACAGGATAAGGTCGGTCAGGGTGAGACCGATATTCCGGCGCGCGAAATGCTCGGCGATATGCTGCTGGATTTGGGCCAGCCTCGGCAGGCGCTGCTCGAATACCAGCGCGCCCTCGCAATGAGTCCGAACCGCTTCAATGGGATTTACAACGCCGGCATGGCGGCCGAAGCCGCTGGAGACGCGGCACAGGCCCGCAGCTACTACGCTGCCCTGCTCAAATCGACTGGCAACGGCGTGCATTCCGCGCGCCCCGAGTTCGAACATGCGAAGGCGTACGCGGCATCGCTCGCGCTGGTCGCGAAGTGAGGTCGGCGCGATTCGGAACTCCGAGGCGGCTGCCGATGCGCCGCATCGGATGTCTGATTCTGGTGCTGCTGGGGGCGCCCGCCGTGGCCGGTGATCTCACGCTTGAACGGATCTTTGCCGATCCTTCGCTCGCCGGCCCCACGCCGCGCGGGGTCAAGGTATCTCCGGACGGCCGCCGGGTAGCGCTGCTGCGCGGCCGCGCAACGGATGGGCACCAGCTCGACCTGTGGACCTATGATGTCAAGAGCGGCCGGCTCGAGCTGCGAGTGGACTCGACCCAACTGTCACCTGCGGAACATTTATCGGATGCCGAGCGCGCGCGCCGCGAACGAGAGCGCACCGCCGACTATCATGGAATCGTCGACTACGATTGGGCCCCGGATGCCCGCCACGTGCTGTTCACGATCGGCGGTTATTTGTATCTCTATGATTTGGACGCGGCGCCCGGCTCCGCACTGCGCCGGCTGACGCAGACCACACATCCGCTGATCGACCCGCAGATGTCGCCCCGCGGCCGTTACGTCTCCTTCGTGCGCGATCAGGATCTCTGGGTGATCGATCTTGGGCTGGGTGAAGAACGCCGCCTCACCCAAGACGGCGGCGGCAGCATTCACAATGCCGAAGCGGAGTTCATTGCGCAGGAAGAGCTGCGGCAAACGAGCGGCTACTGGTGGGCTCCCGACGACTCCGCCATCGCCTACAAACGCTTCGACGAGAGCGCGGTACCCATTGCACGCCGCACCGAGATTTATGCCGACCGCACCGACATGGTCGAGCAGCGCTACCCGTTCGCGGGGGATCCGAACGTCACCGTGAAACTCGGGTTGGTGGCGCCGACGGGCGGCAGCACACGGTGGGTTGATCTCGGCTCCGATGCCGATATTTATCTGGCCCGTGCCGACTGGACCCCGGACGGCCGGCGCTTGGCCTTCCAGCGCCTCACGCGCGATCAGCAGAGGCTCGACCTCATTCTGGTGGACGCCCTCACGCTGCAGCAGACTTCCCTGGTCTCGGAGACCTCGCCCGTATGGGTCAACCTGTCGGATAACCTGCGCTTTCTGAAAAAGCAGCGCTCATTCATCTGGTCGTCGGAGCGTTCCGGTTCCAACCATCTGTATCTCTACGATTTGACGGGCCGCCTGCGTCATGCGTTGACGCAGGGCGAGTGGAACGTCGACGAATTGCTCGCCGTCGATGAATCCGCGGGACTCGTCTATCTGGCCTCCAACCGCGACGCCGTCATCGACCGGCAAATCTACACGGTCCGGCTGGACGGGGGCGATGCCGCGGCTCCGCAGCGCATCAGCCGCGGCGACGGCTGGCACGTGGCGCAATTCGCCCGGGAATCACCGCACGTTGTGCTGTACGTGGATACCTTCGCCGATTCGCGCACTCCGCCCCAGGTCAGCGTGAATGCAGCCGATGGACGCCGCGTGGCTTGGATAGAGGCCAACCCGCTCGACGCCGCGCATCCCTACTGGCCGTATCAGGATCGTCACGCCGTGCCGGAGTTCGGTCACGTTCGCGCAGAGGACGGGCAAGACCTGCAATACTCCTTGATGAAACCTCCCGGGTTCGATTCGACGCGGCGCTATCCAGTCTTCTTGAATGTCTACGGCGGCCCCACCGTGCAGAACGTCAAACACGCCTGGCCCGGCATGATCGACGAGTACATGGCGCAGCAGGGCTATGTCGTGTTCACGCTCGACAATCGCGGTACGGCGCGCCGCAACCGCGCATTCCAGGATCCGATCCGCGGGCGCCTCGGCGAGATCGAGGTGCGCGATCAGCTGGCCGGCGTGCACTGGCTGCAGAGCTTGCCGTGGATCGACGCCAAGCGCATCGGCGTATTCGGTTGGAGCTATGGCGGCTACATGACGCTCATGCTGCTAGCCAAGGGTTCCGATGTACTCGCAGGAGGCGCAGCCGTCGCACCGGTCACCGACTGGCGCCTGTACGATACCGGCTACACGGAACGCTACCTCGGACTGCCGCAGAACAATGCACGAGGCTATGCCGACTCCTCGGTTTTCTCCGCACTCGATGGTTTGAAGTCGCCGCTGCTGCTGGCACATGGGATGGCCGACGACAACGTGCTGTTCGTCAATTCGACGCGTCTCATGTCGGAATTGCAGAATCGCGGCGTGCAGTTCGAACTCATGACCTATCCCGGCGCGAAGCACGGACTGTCCACCCCGCAGATGAAGCGGCACGTGTACACGGCCATTCACGATTTTTTCGAGCGGCGCGTCAAAGGCAATCAGTGAGCGCGGCGGCCGAGCGCGGATGATCGGGCGGCGCTTAAGCCCAATCCTCCCAGCATCAGCAGCGCCGCGCTGCTGAGCAGCACCGGCAGGCCGTGGCTCGGCCACAGGTCCATGGCGATGCCGCCGAGGCTCGGTCCAATCACGCCTCCGAGGCAATACACCATGACGAACAAGGTGTTTGCACTGGGCAGATTTTCCACGGCGAATTGCTCGCCGAGCAGTGCGACGCCCTGGCTGTAGAAGGCGTACAAAGTGCCTCCCCAGATGAACAACAAAGGCCACAAGAGGAGCGGCGTCGCCAGACTCAGCGGCAGCAGCAAGGGTCCGATTGCGCTCGTGAGCGCGCAGACCGCGAGCAGTGTTTTGCGCCCGTAGCGATCGGCGAGCAAGCCGATCGGCACCTGCAATACCACATTGCCCGCCATGAACACGGCGACCAGCAGCAGCGCCGCGCGCTCATCGAGCCCGGCGTGCGTTCCGAACAGCGGCAGCAGCGTCAAATCCGCGGATTCGACCAAGCCCGCGACCAGCGCCGCCAACATCACGATGGGCGCGCTCTGCAGCGCCCCCGACAAACCCCGCAGCGGCGTGAAAACCTGCGCCGCACCGGCCACCGGGCGCAGCACCGCCAGCGGCAGCAGCGTCAGAATCAGGCAGGCGGCGCCGATCGCGAACGGCTTTGCGCCCTGCGTCCCGGTAAATTCGAGGAGGACGGGACCTGCGACGATGCCGATCGAAAAGACGGTGCCGTAAATTCCCATCACCGTACCGCGCGACTCGACGGTGCTGACGCTGTTCATCCAGATTTCGCTCGCGATCCACACCAGGCCGAGCGCGCAGCCGGCGACGAATCGCAGCGCCAGCCAGAATGGAACGCTGGGCCAGAGCGGCATGAGCAGCAGCAGCGCGGCGGCAAACACGATGCCGCTCACGATGCAGCGCTTGAGACCGAGGCGGATGATGGCGCGCGGGTAGAAGGGTCCGCACAGGATTACCGCGATCAAGCTGGCGGCGGTCACCGCGCCGATGGCAAAGCTCGAATAGCCCAGCCGGCTCAAGGTCAGAGCGATCAGCGGCGGCTGAAAGCCGAAGATCAACCCGACGCCCAAGCAGCTGGAAAAGACAGCCGCCAGACTCAAGCGGTGCGAAGGCCGCGGCATGCGCTCAATTCCGGAGCGCGAATTGAGCCGCCCGCACTGCAATCGACCGCGTGTAGTCATTAGGCAACATCGAAGGCTCGCTTTTTCATTCTTGTCGTGCAATAAACTTGCGTGCCAGTAAACCCTATGTTACGAATTGAGTCTACCGATCGCTAGGGGAACGCCGAAAAGAGCGAAGGGATGAATCAATCGGGCGCCGCGCAGCGCGCCAGTCGGCGTTGCGCGGGCGCTTTTTGCATTTTTCAGGGAGATACGGACATGAAATCACTGTCGTTGACAACATACATGCGGACGGGGACGGCAGCAGCCGCGCTGCTGTGCGCCGCGGTCTTCAGCGGGCCCGCACTCGCGGCCCCCGCCGGCAGCAATACACCGGCCGAAAATAATACAGGGCTGGAAGAAATCATCGTCACCGCCGAGAAGCGCGAATCGACCGTGCAGGCAACACCGATCGCCATGACGGCCTTGAGCGCCGGCGATCTCGCCGAGCAAAACGTCGGGTCGATCCAGGACCTCGTCGGCGCCATCCCCGGCATATCTCTTCGCACGGCGGGGCCGGGTCAAACCGAGTACGAAATGCGCGGCCTGGGCTCCGCCGGCGGCTCCGTGGCAACGGTGGGCTTCTACATCGACGAGACGCCTCTATCGGCGTCCGCAGTGGCACTTAACGGCCGCACGGTCATTGATGCCGACCTTTTCGATCTCAATCGAACCGAGGTACTGCGCGGACCCCAGGGTACCCTGTACGGCGCCGGGTCCATGGGCGGTACCATCAAATTGGTCACCAATCCGCCCAAGCTCCACGCTTTCGAAGGAGAGGCTGCGGTGGACGCCTCGCAAACCACCGGCGGCGGCACCAATGGCCGCGGCAGTTTGATGCTGAACCTGCCGATCGGCGACATCGCGGCGCTGCGCGTCGTAACGACGGGTAAGTACATCAGCGGCTGGATCGACCGCAAAGTGATCGCGCCCGGCCAATTTCCGTTTCCGACGAACTTCGGCAATTGCGGAGCTTACTACTGTACTCGCGGCGACGTTGAGGACGCGCCCGTTGCCCAAGACCACAGGAATTCCAATATCGAACGCTTCGTTTCGTCGCGGGCGGCGCTGCTGGTCCAACCGGTGGATGATCTGTCCATTATCGGAAACTTCATGTACCAGCGCATCGATGCGGACGGGTACAACAATTATCAGGCCACAGGCACTTCTCCGATCGGCAACGAAGCCATCTATCAGCCCTACGATATCAAAGAGCCCTACTACGATTCTTTCCACATGTTCAGCCTCAAGGTGAGCTACGACATGTCTTTCGCCAACCTCACGTCGGCATCGTCTTATTGGCAGCGCGATGTCTACCAATCGACGGATTCGACGGAAGCCCTGGAAAACATCTTCAACTACACGGCATTTGTCCCGAACCTCTACTCCGACAACGATCGCACGTGGCAGATCGCCCAGGAACTGCGCCTGACGTCGCGCACCGAAGGGGATTTCCAGTGGGTGGGAGGGCTGTACTTTTCGAATCTGCACTCGGGCTACGTCACGAGGAATCAGACCGTTGGGTTTATAAACACCCCGGTCTGTCCTTACGGCGCCAGTCCGGTGGGCGGTCAATGCCCGGTGGCCTCTCAATTCACATACGGAGCCATTGCGGGCGTAAATCCCGAGGGGATCATGTTCAACGACAACAATCCGAACGTGCTCAAGCAGAAAGCGATCTTCGGCGAGGCGAGCTATAAAGTGACCCCCGCCCTCAAGGTCACGGCGGGCTTGCGCTTTTATAAATTCGACATCAGCAACAACTCCAACCAGCGCGGCCTCGGCACGGCATCGGGAAATGCCACACCGACCATTTCCAGCGCGGCCGGGAGCAATACCAGTCTGTTGCCGAAGGTCAACGTGTCGTACGAACCCACCTCGGATCTCACGCTGTACAGCACTCTATCCAAGGGTTCGCGCCCCGGCGGCGTGAATCTGCCGATCCCGCTGAACCCCAACGGCTTTTACTATTGTGGGGGACCCGCACCCGGCACCATCTACGCGGGCGGCAGCGGTCCCAGTTATCTCACGAGTCAGCCGGCCTACTATTCCCCGGACGATCTTTGGAGCTTCGAATTGGGTGAGAAGGCCAAGTTCAACGATCGGCGCTTTACGGTGAATGCGGACGTCTTCTACGTCAAATGGCACAACATCCAGCAGTTGATCGTGCTGAGTTGCGGCTATCCCTACAATACCAATGTCGGCCAGGCCAAGGCGTACGGACCGGAACTCGAAATGGCGGCAAGACTCACCGACGCGATCACGGCAGACATGTCCGCTGCATATACCCAGTCCTATATCAGCGAGCCGAAGGACACTCCAGGACTTCCGATCTCTGCAGGAACACGGGTCACCAACATTCCGAAGTACACGGGCAACGTGGCCGTGACCTACGAGACGATGCTTCCCCAGGAATATAAATTCACGTTTCGAGTCGCGGAGTCCTATGTCGGCCCGGTCGAGGATACGGCCTATTTCCGCGAGGTCTTGGGACCCTATGGCTTGATGGACTTCCGGATGGGCGTGGGCAAGGAGCTTTGGACGGCGTCGCTGTTCGGCACGAATTTGACCAACAAACACGCTGCAATGACCATCGACAATACGGTCTTCGCCTGGCAGCAACCGACGATCACGCGCGTTTCGACCAATCAGCCGCGCACTATCGGCATAGCGTTCGACACGAAGTTCTGAAGCCGCGCTGGAGACTAAGGGGGCAAGCCGATAGTGACTGCCAATTCCGGAAAGCCGGTCGATACGGACGCCGACCAGTTGCGTGCCTTGGGCTACGTCTCGCATTTCGATCGAACGATGTCGAAATGGGAGAACTTCTCCCTGGGCTTCACGTACCTGTCGCCGGTGGTCGGCGTGTACACGCTGTTCGCGACCTCCTTCGCCGCGGGCGGCCCGCCGATGTGGTGGACCTATATTCTCGTCGGCTTGGGACAGCTGATGGTGTGCCTCGTCTTCGGCGAGATCGTTTCGCAATTTCCCATTTCCGGCGGTCTGTATCCTTGGGCGCGGCGCCTCGTCGGCAAACGCTGGGCCTGGATGGCGGGCTGGGTTTACGCCTGGGCTCTGTGCTGCACCATGGCCGGTGTGGCGACCGGGATCGCGCCGTTTCTCGCCCAGCTGTTCGGCGTCGAGAGCACACCGATCGCAACGACCATCATCGCGCTTGTGCTCATCGCGATGACGACGGTGCTGAATTTGAGCGGCACGCGCCTGCTGGCCCGGGTCGCCATGTTCGCGTTCATCTGCGAATTGGTCGGCGCCATCGTGGTCGGCGGCTACCTGTTCCTGTTTGCGCGCCATCAGCCGCTCAAGGTGCTCGTCGATACCTCGTTCGTGAACGCGAACGGCAGCTACTTGCCGGCGTTTCTCGCCTCCTCGCTCGCCGCCATGTTTTGCTACTACGGCTTCGAAGCCTGCGGCGACGTGGCCGAGGAGACGCCCGACGCGAGCCGCATGATCCCGAAGGCCATGCGCATGACCATCTATATCGGCGGCGCGGCCGCGTCATGGGTGTGCCTGGCCTTCGTGCTGTCGATCTCGGACATCGGCGCCGTCATCGCCGGCAAGGACACCGACCCCATCGTCACGCTGCTGCGGGCGGCCATGGGCGAAGTCGGCTTTCGCGCCGTCATCGTCGTCGTGCTGGTGTCCTTCATTTCCTGCGGGCTCGAGCCTGCAGGCCGCAGCCAGCCGGCTGATCTTCGCCTATGCGCGGGATCAGATGATCTTCGGCAGTAAATTCTTGAGCCGCATGTCGCCGGGACACCATGTCCCGGCCAATGCGCTCCTCCTCATGGGGGCGATTCCGGCATTGATCGCGCTGTCGGCGCTGTGGCTGCAGGATGCCATCGCCACCATCATCAGTTTCGCCGCCATCGGGATTTACATTTCCTTCCAAATGATCGTGCTGGGCGCATTGATCGCGCGCGCCAAGGGCTGGCGGCCGGCGGGACCCTTCACGCTTGGCACTCGGGGCTGGCTGGTGAACGGGCTGGCGCTCGCCTACGGCGTCAGCGCCATCGTCAACATTCTGTGGCCGCGCAGCCCGAACGATCCGTGGTACGTCAACTATGCGATGCTGGTGACGACCATCGGCGTGCTGGTGCTGGGCGGGCTTTATATGGTGATCGCCAAGCCGTACGAGCAGGGGCATGCGCCGGCCGGCGATGCGCATAGCTTGGGTTCTGCCAAATCGCAGCCCGTCGCGGAAATCATCGGCTAGGAGCCTGTCTCAGACAGGCTCCTGGGGATACGGCCCCGCGGTGGCGTCGTTGCCGCCGTCGACGCTTAAGTTCGTGCCCGTCACGTAGCTCGCGAGATCGGATGCCAAGAAATGCACGCAACGCGCGACTTCGACGGGATGCGCCAGCCGGCGCATCGGAATTCCGGCGGCGAGCTCGCGCAATTGTTCGGCAATGTTCCCGCCGCGCTTGGCAAGGATGTCATCCACCATGCGGGTGTGGATCTCGCCGGGGCACACCGAATTGACGCGGATATGGTCGCGCGCATGATCGAGCGCCATGCAGCGCGTGATCTGAACCACCGCTCCCTTGCTCGCGCAGTAGGCGACGTGGTTGGCTTCGCCGTTCAAGCCCCATTCCGAAGCGACGTTGACGATGGCGCCGCCGCCGGCCGCCTTCATGTGCTTGACCGCGGCGCGGCTCAGATAGAACAGCGCAGTGACGTTTACGGCCATGGTGTCGAGCCATTGCTCGTCGCTGGTGTCGAGCGCATTGGCGGTATAGAGAATGCCGGCATTGTTCACCAGAATGTCCAGGCCCCCCAGGCGCTCGACCGTGTCGCCGACCAGGCGCTCGCAGGCGCCCGCGGCGCGCAGATCCGCCGCGGCGAATTGCGCATCGCCGCCGGCCGCGCGAATGGCCTGGACCACGGCGTGGCCGCGCCTCGGTGCGGCGTCCCGAGACCATGACCTTGGCTCCCGATTCGGCGAAGACGCGGGCGCAGGCCTCGCCGATCCCGGTGGTCGAGCCCGTGACCAAAACCACTTTTCCCGCAAAGCTCATAGAATCTCTCCCCGCCGGTGCGCCGCTGCGCCAGCAGCATTATAGAGGGTGCGATCATGTCCCGAGATCCCAAGCACGACGTCTTGTTCGAATCCGTCAAGATCGGCCCGAAGCAGCTCCGCAATCGATTCTGGCAGACCTCGCATTGCGCCGGTCCCGGCGCCGAACGGCCCGGCGCCCAGGCGCATTTGCGGGGCATGAAGGCCGAGGGCGGCTGGGGCGCCGTGTTCACGGAGTTCTGCTCCATCCATCCCGAATCGGACGAGTATCCCTACACTTCTGCGCGCATCTGGGATCAGGGAGACGTGGTCAACCTGGGCTACATGTGCGATGTGGCGCACAAGTACGGCAGCCTTGCCGGGATTCAACTGTGGTACAGCGGCGGCAATGCGCCGTCGCTCGAGTCGCGCGAGTTCGGCCGGGCCCCGAGCCAATGGCTGTCGCCGATATTCGCCACGCGCTCGGTGTACGGCTGCGAAATGGATGAGCTCGACATCCGCAGCGTGATCAACATGTACGTCGAGGCCGGCAAGCGCGCCGAAGCCAAGCCGGATTCGATCTGCTGGAGGTCTCGGCGGGCGACGATACTCTGCCCATCCAGTTTCTCGAACCGCGCTTCAACCGGCGCACGGATAATTACGGCGGCAGCTTTGAAAACCGCTCGCGGTTCTACATCGAGCTGCTGCACGCGCTGAAGCGCGCTCTCGGGGCTACATGCGGCATCACGACGCGCTTCGAGATCGACACTTTGCACGGCCCGGAAGGCGTCGAGGCCCGCGAAGATGGCGTACGCATGCTCGAGTTGTTTCGCCGGGAAGGCGTGGTCGACGCAGTGGCGCTGAAGATCGGCGACTATGCCGAATGGGGCGAGGATGCGGGCGCCTCGCGCTTTCGCAAATCCGGTTGGATGACGCCGTTCATCAAGCAAGGCAAGTCGGTCTTGGGACCCGATATACCCGTGGTCGGCAACGGCCGCCTCACCAGCCCCGACGACATGGTCGCCCTGATCCGCGCCGGCGTGCTCGACATCATCGGCGCCGCCCGCCCTTCGATCGCCGATCCATTCCTGCCGACCAAAATTTCCGAAGGCCGCGTCGAAGATATCCGCGAGTGCATCGGCTGCAACATCTGCGTCTCGAAGTTCCAGCAGGGCGGTCAGATCATGTGCACTCAGAACGTGACCATCGGCGAGGAATACCGCCGCGGCTGGCATCCGGAGAAATTCACCAAGACCACCAAGCCCTGCTCGCGTGCTGGTGGTGGGCGGCGGACCCGCGGGCATGGAATGCGCGCGCATTCTGGGCGAGCGCGGCTATGTGGTCCACCTGCGCGAAGCCGAGAAGGAACTGGGCGGCCACTGGAAGGCCGTGGCAACCTTGCCGCGCTTGAACGAATGGGGCCGGGTGATCACGTACCGGCAGATCCAGCTCGCCAAGCTGAAGAAGAAATGTCGAAGTGCAGCTCGGCGTCGGCCAGATGACCGCCGACGAGATACTCCGATACGGCGCCGACCGCGTCGTCATCGCGACCGGCGCGCACTGGAGCGGCGATGGCCGGGGCGCGAATTTCGGACCGATTCCCGGCGCCGACGACTCCCTGCCGCATGTGCTGACGCCCTTCCAGGTCACCGCCGGCAAGCCGGTGCCGGGCAGGCGCGTGCTGATTCTCGATGGCGACGGCCATTTCATGGGAATCACGCTCGCGGAGCACATGGCCAATCAAGGCAAGGAAGTCACCTACGTCTGCGACGCCGCCGATGTCGCCGAGTACGGCGTCTTCACCATGGAGTCGTTCAACAACAAGCGCATGCTGTTCGAAAAGGGCGTCAAGGTTTACTGCAGTCACTGGGTCGATCGAATCGAGGCCGGCCGGGTTTCCTGAGCTATCTGTACAAGTACGGCCCCGATCTCACGGGCCCGAGCGCAGGCGCAATTCCGCGCAAGGACAATGGCGGCGAATTCGATCTCGACGTCGATGCCGTCATCCTGGTGACCTCGCGCCGCTCGGATGATCGGCTGTGGCGCGAATTGAAGGCGCGCAAGCCCGAGTGGCAGCCGAACGAGATTCAAGACATGTTTCGCACCGGCGACTGCAAGGCGCCCGCGCAGCTCAACCAGGCCCTGTGGGATGCGCATCGGCTGGCGCGCGAATTCGACAGCCCGCACCCTGCCTACCCTCTGCCCTGGATCCGCGAGCGGCAGCTGTGGGGCGGCCCGACCATCCCGAAACTCGGCGATCCGCGAGTCGACGTCGAAGCGCGGTAAGATGGCGTGGCCAACCCAAGATACTCAGACATGCTCCCGGGATAACCGATGATCCAAACCACTACGCCTGCGCAATCCGCTCCGAAGTACGAGCTCAGCCGCTCGCTGAAGGGCCGCCACCTGACGATGATATCCATCGGCGGAATCATCGGGGCGGGCCTGTTCGTGAGCAGCAGCACCTCCATCATCGCCGGCGGACCGGCAAGCTTCATCAGCTATGCGATCACCGGGCTGCTCATACTCCTGGTGATGCGGATGCTGGGAGAAATGGCCACCGCGCTGCCCAATGTGCGCTCCTTCACCGAGTTCGCGCGCGCGGGCCTGGGGGACGGAGCCGGGTTCGTGGTCGGCTGGCTGTATTGGTACTTCTGGGTTTTGGTCGTCCCCGTGGAAGCGATTGCAGGTGCCAAGATACTGCAGCACTGGCTTCCCGGCTTCTCGCCGCTGCAGATCGGCATCGGCCTGATGACCGTGATGACCGGCGTCAATCTCATGTCGGCACGCTCCTATGCCGAATTCGAGTTTTGGTTTGCCTCGATCAAGGTCGCCGCGATCCTGGTGTTCATCGTCATCGCGGCCTCGTACGCCTTCGGCTGGACCGCGCCGCACGGCGCCACCTTCGGCAATCTGGTCGACTACGGGGGCTTCACGCCGCACGGCTGGATCGCAGTGCTCGCCGCGGTCCCGACCGTGTTCTTCGCCATGACCGGCGCGGAAATCACCACCATTGCCGCCGCCGAGTCGGCTCAACCCGGCCGCGCCGTCGCCAGAATGAGCACGGCGGTTATCTGGCGCATCCTGTTTTTCTATGTGATCTCGCTGTTCCTGATCGTGTCGGTGACGCCATGGAACACCGTGCGTTCCGGCGAATCGCCGTTCACATTGGCGCTCAACACCATGCATGTTCCCTGGGCGGGAACCTTCATGAGCGTGATCATCCTCACCGCCGTGCTGTCCTGCTTGAACTCGGCGTTCTATGTGAGCTCGCGCGTGCTGTTCATCCTCGCCGACCGCGGCGACGCGCCGCAGGCGCTCGTGAAGCTGAACGCGCGCCGGGTGCCGGTGGGCTCGGTATTGATGGGCGCGGTCGCGGGGTTTCTCGGCATCATTGCGGCCACCCAGGCGCCCCAGGTCGTGTTCGATTTTCTGGTCAGTTCTTCGGGCGCGGTGATCGTTTTCGTCTATATGATCATCTGCATCGCGCAAATCCGGCTGCGCCGGACGCGCGAAAGCGCGGGGCTGCCCGAGCCCGCGGTGCGCATGTGGCTGTTTCCCTACCTGAGCCTCGCCGCGATATTCGGCATGTGCGCCGTCTTGATTGCCATGGCGTTCACGCCCGGGCTGCAGCGGGATTTTTACGTCAGCTGCATCACGCTGGCGGTGGCCGTGGCCGCCTATCTCATCGTGCAGCGCGTGCGCCAGCCGCGCGTGGTGCCCTCGACCGCCGCCTGAAACATCTTGTCAAGCGAAAAAAATTAAATCGTCACGTATAAAGCGTCCGCGCCGCGGGCGCCTTAATTTGGCAGGATGGACTCGAGCTTCGGTGTTTGGACGGAGCCAAAGGTTTAGGAGTATTTCGCGCCGGCAAGCCAGCCAACTCCCCCGTCGGTGCGATATCCCGGCGGCGTGGGTACCTCATAAGGCCCACGCCGTTTTTTATTTCGGGCAAATCCAGCGGCGCTTCAACCTCGATCGTTGCACGGCGGAACCGAACCGTCGCGGCACAGGGTGGGACCCCCGTCGCGTTTCGTCGCCCCCGGGCTATCCTCATGCGAGATGTTGCCTCCCGACACGCAGGCCGTCGCAAAGTACGCAGCTATGATCAGGCTAATTATGCTCTTCACCACCCCTCCTTGGCATGGCCAATCGCCAACGCCCTCTGGTTCGGTCAGCGATCATGAGCCGATCGGTGGAGTGGAAGCTAGAGCACGTGTTCCCGAGTCGCTGTCGGCCAGTGTCCTACCCCGGTCGGAACGATTCCCCACACCCGACGTCTAAAATGCCCATGAGGCAATCGCTAATTCTTGCCGGGTTGGCCTTGAGCGCCGGGCTGCCCGGCGCACTTGCGGGATGTGCGGTTTACGAGAAATGCGGGGTGTCCGGGTGCCCCGGCGACGCCGAGATCACCGCCCAAGTGCAAACGCTATTCGTCAAGCACCCGGAACTCGAACCTCCCAACATCCTCCAGGTGCAGACTTTGAATCACGTGGTGTATTTGACCGGCGTGGTCGATACCGACTATGAGCGGCAAATGGCGGAAGTGGTCGCCCGCGAGGCACCGGGTGTGACCAATGTCATCAACTCGATCGGCCTGAGCGGAGGCCGCTAAAAACCCCTATATTGCCGGTCTCCCGCGGGCGGAACATGTGCCCTGATTTCGGAGCGGCGATGAGTATCTCTCAATGATTGCACTGCTCCAGGCCAAAGCGGCCGGATTGTGGTCGCGATCCCAGATCCGCAACAATGTACTGGCCGGTGTCGTCGTGGGTATCGTCGCCCTGCCGCTGGCGATGGCCTTCGCGATCGCATCCGGCGCGCGGCCGGAGCAGGGACTGTATACGGCAATCGTCGCGGCCCTTTTGACATCCATCTTCGGCGGAACCCGCGTACAGATATCGGGACCCACGGGCGCCTTCGTCGCCGTGCTCGCGATCATCACGGCCCAACATGGCATCGCAGGGCTGCAAATCGCGACGCTGATGGCCGGGGTCATCCTGCTGGTGTTCGGCATCGCCCGCCTGGGCGCGGTCATCAAGTACATTCCCGATCCGGTCATTGCCGGCTTCACAGCCGGGATCGGAGTCATCATTTTCGTCGGCCAATGGAAGGACTTCTTGGGCTTGACCCCGGCGGCGTCGGGGCTGCGGTTTCACGAGAAGCTCTGGTCGCTCATCGAAGCATTGCCCACCGTCAATCCGGCGACCGCCGGGTTGGCGCTGCTCGCGCTCGGCATTCTGATCGTCGGCGCACGTTTCTTGCGACGCATACCGGCGCCGCTGATTGCCCTGATCGTGGTCACCGCGGTGCAGGCGGTGTTTCAGTTCAAGGGGGTTGCGACGATCGGTTCCGCCTTCGGAGGCATTCCCCGCAGCCTGCCCGCGCTATCCTTCCCGTCCTTGGATCTGGCGCGGGTCCTCTCGTTGGTCGGCCCGGCGTTCACCATTGCATTGTTGGGTGCGATCGAATCGCTGCTGTCCGCCGTCGTCGCGGACGGGATGGCCGGTACCCGCCACGACTCCAATCAGGAACTCATCGGGCAGGGCATCGCCAACATCGTCTCGCCCCTGTTCGGGGGCTTCGCGGCCACCGGCGCGATTGCCCGTACCGCGACCAACATCCGCAACGGTGCCACCAGTCCCCTCGCCGGCATCGTGCACTCCGTGTTTCTGATCTTGGTCATGCTGCTCCTAGCACCGCTCGCCTCTGCAATACCCTTGTGCTGTCTGTCGGCCGTCCTTTTCGTGGTGGCCTGGAACATGAGCGAATTGCCGCACGTCGTGCGCCTGGTGCGGGGCGCACCGAAAGTCGATGTCGGAATTCTTCTGCTGACGTTTTTCTTGACCGTGTTCGTCGACCTCGTGGTGGCCGTCAACGTGGGGGTGATTCTCGCGGCGCTATTTTTCATGCGGCGGATGGCGGATTCGGTCAATGTCGAACAGCAGGACGAATTGCAGCCCGATACGGGCACGCCGGGGGCGAATGCGCCGCCGGCAAACAACGGGGTCGTCGTCTTCAATATCGATGGACCGGTGTTCTTCGGCGCCGCCGAGAAGCTCGAGCGTACGCTGGCGCATATCCAACGGCCGGCGACCACGCTGATCTTGCGCATGGGCAACGTACCCTTCGTCGACGCCACCGGAATCTTCGCGATCGAGGAAATCATCTCGGATTTCAAGCGGCACGGCGCCACCGTGCTGCTGGCCGAGGTGCGGGCCAACGTGCGCTACAAGCTGGAGCGTGGCGGTGTAATAGCGCATGCCGGAGCAGAAAATGTGCTCGACACGCTCGAGCTGGCGCTGCTGCGCGCCAAACAAATCAACGCTCGAATTTCGTCGACAGGATGATCGACGAGGTGGTGCGCTCCACGCCCTCCAACGCGCCGATGCGATCGATCACTTGATCCATTTCGGCCACCGACGCGGTGGCCGCGACGGCGATCAGATCGACGTCGCCGCTCACCGAATGCAGCACTCGGACCTGCGCAATGGCGCGCAACGATGCCGTGACCGCACGCGCCTCCTTCGGACCTACCTTGATCATGACGTGCGCGCGCACGGCGCCAAGGCCATGTTCCGGCGCCAGCAGCACCGCAAAGCCCACGATGACGCCCTGCTTTTCCAGCCGCTCGATGCGGCTCTGCACACTGGTGCGCGAGCGCCCCACCAGTCGCGCTAACTCGGCGGTGGCAGCGCGGCCGTTTTCGCGCAAGGCCAGCAGCAGCTTCTCGTCGATCTCGTCCATGGCAATTCGCCGCTCCAGACCTGCGTAATAACGTCAATATACCTTAAAAACGTCTAATCTGACCCTACCATTCGCAGGGCGGGCGGGCAAAAATGGCGGCCTATCTAAGGACCTTCCATATGAAAGACATCGTCATTGTCGGCGCAGGCAAAATCGGCTCGATGATCGCGGAATTGCTGGGCGGATCCGGAGACTATGCCGTGACCGTCATCGACCGCTCGCAGCAGCAATTGGAGCGCCTCGAGACTAGCGCGGCCGTCGGCAAAGTCGCCGCCGACATCACGCAGGGCGACGCCTTGCGCAACCTCCTGACGGGCAAGTTTGCGGTGCTGAGCGCCGCGCCCTACCACGCCACCCGCACCATCGCCGAGGCGGCCAAGGCGGCGGGCGCGCATTACTTGGACCTGACCGAGGATGTGGCCAGCACCCGCGCCGTAAAGCAGCTGGCCCAGGGCGCCCGCACCGCCTTCATACCGCAATGCGGGTTGGCCCCCGGATTCATCACCATCGTGGCGAGCGACCTGGCGTCGCGCTTCGACGAGTTGCAGGATGTGCGCATGCGCGTCGGCGCGCTGCCGAAGTTTCCCTCCAACGCGCTCAATTACAACCTGACTTGGAGCACCGACGGCGTCATCAACGAGTACTGCGAACCCTGCGAGGCGATCGTCAACGGTCAGCTGCGCGAGACCCAGCCGCTCGAGGAGCTGGAAGAATTTTCGCTGGACGGCATTTTGTACGAGGCTTTCAACACCTCGGGCGGCCTCGGCACTCTTTGCGAGACCCTCGCCGGCAGGGTGCGCAACTTGAATTACCGCACCATCCGCTATCCCGGACATGCGGCCATCATGAAGGCGCTGCTCAATGACCTGCGGCTGCGCGATCGGCGCGAACTGCTGAAGGACATTCTGGAGAACGCCGTGCCGATCACTCTGCAGGACGTCGTGATCGTGTTCGTGACCGTGAGCGGCATGCGCGGCGGTCAGCTCATGCAGGAGACCTACGCCAACAAGATTTACGCCGCGCCCTTGGGCGGTCGGGTGCGCAGCGCCATTCAGATCACCACAGCGGGCGGCATCTGCGCCGTGCTCGACATGTTGAGCGCGGGCAAGCTGCCGCCGTTCCGGTCTCATCCGTCAAGAAGACATCAAGCTGCCGGCGTTCCTCGCGAACCGCTTCGGCCGCTGCTATGCCATGGCGCCGGCGGCGGCCGCCAACGCCGCCTGACGGCCCGACTGCGTGACGAACGCCGCGATGTCGGCGAGAGTCGGTGCCCGGCCGCGCGCCGGCAAGCTCATGGCAGCCACCGTGTCGGCGTGCCCCTGCTTCGGATAGAGCTTGAGCGTCACGCGGACGCCGCGCGCAGCGAGTGCGGTGGCGAGATTACGCGAGTTTTTCGGCCACACCGTGTCATCCCTGACGCCATGCACCAGCAGCATGGGCGGTGCATCGGCACGCACGAAATTGATGGGCTGCGAATCCGGATAGTTCGCGGGCGGCCCGAACATATCCTGAACGTCGGCCTCGATCAGCGGCAGGAAATCGTACGGCCCGGACAAGCCGATCACGCCCGCGATGCGCGGCGCGGGCTGCCCAACGGCTAAGAAATATCGCGGGTCGAGCGTGACGAGGGCCGCCAAATGCGCGCCCGCCGAATGCCCCATCAAGTACAGGCGCTGCGGATCCGCGCCGAACTCGCCGGCGTGGCCGGCAGCCCAGAGGGCTGCGCGCGCGGCATCGTCCATGAAGCCCGGCATTTTCACTTCACTGTAATGGCGGTAGTTCGCCAGCACGGCGACATAGCCCAAGGAGGCGAGGGCCGCGCCGACAAAGCGGTAGTCGGCCTTGTCGCCGAAGCTCCAGCGGCCGCCATGCCAGAAGACGACCAGAGGCCGCGGCGTTGCAAGCGCTCTCTCCGGCACATACACATCGACGCGATGCTGCGGATCGGCGCCGTACGGGAGATCGGCATGGCGCCGATGGTGGCCGAAGGCCGCGGGCACATTGGCCGCTACGAAGGCGAGGCGCGAGCAGCCGGCCGCAGCCCACGCGCCCAATCCCGCAAGCAGGGTCCGGCGCGACACGCTATCGGCAGTCATAGGTGAGGCCGCCCTGCAAGTCGAGCAGGCCGTGCCGAATCAACCAGTCGCGCGCATCTTCGGCGTCCTCGGCAAACCAGGTCGCGGCGCTGCCCAACCTGAAGCTGTACCCCCAAGCGTCCATGTCGCGGCACATGCGCTCCCGCGACACGTTCGGCAGCGTCTGCGCCAGCACCACCTGCAGGTAGCACACGGCGCTCTCCTCCGCATCGTCGCCGCCCGCGTCGGTGTCGAGTCCGGCGCGCCGCTCCGGCGTCATGCAGATGAAATGCGCGCTCTCGTGCAGCACCGAGTGCAGCGGCGTATCCAGCCGCGCGAAAATCGTCGCGCCGATCAGGCCCGCCTCGCGCTCGCCCCAATAGGAGCCTGGAATGATTTCCTCAGGCGCCACCAGGCGCAATTCCAGACCGTAACGATCCAAGAGCATTTCGAGACCCAGTCGATCGACGGCGTTGACCAACAGCATGACGCGGCACCGATCGGCTACTTCAATCGCGTGAGCCGGCGCATGGCAATGGCCACGAGGTCGCGCGCCATTTGTTGCCGCAGGATATCCGCTTCGTTCTCCTTGGCGAGCAGCACGTTCTCCTCGAAGCTGTAGTCCTTCGACAGGCTGATGGTCTGCGGCGCCAGCAATTCCTTGTCCGGGCCCTGCACTGCGAACGTGACCGTGTAGGTGAGCTCGTATTCGGTCGGAATATTGAGCGCCGAGACCGACAGAGTGCGCCGTTGCACCAGATCCTTGGTCACTTCGATGGTCACGGTGGCATTCGCGCGCACCAGCTGCAGCGAGGCTCCCGAACTCTGGAGCTGATGTTCGAACTCGCGCGAGAAATCGGTGTAAGGATCCTTGAGCGACAAATAGGGTCGCGCCAGGATCCCGGGCAATGTATCGCTGCCCGCCAGCCGAAAGCCGCACGCCGCCAATGCGGCCAGGGCGGCGAGGGCCGCCAGGGCACCGAACGCCGCCGGAGCCCGCGGGGCGCGCACTTTCAAGATCGCCATGCTGCGATTACACCACGATGTTGACGAGCTTACCGGGCACGATGACAAGTTTGCGAACGGCGGCTGTCCCGATGAATTTCTGCGCATGGGGATCGGCAAGCGCCGCGGCGCGCACCGTGTCCTCATCCGCGCCGACCGCCACCGTGATATGACCGCGCAGCTTGCCGTTCACCTGCACGACCATGGTGATCGTGGAGGTTTGCAGCGCTGCGGCATCGACCGGCGTCCATGGTTCGTCGATCAACGCCCGCTGATGACCCAGCGCGTGCCACAACGCATGGGTGACGTGCGGAATGATGGGCGATAGTCCGAGAACGGCGATCTCCAGGGCCTCGTGCATCACACTGCGGTCCTGCGGCGAGCTGTGCGGAAACTTCGCCAGCGCGTTGAGCAGCTCCATCGCCGCCGCGATCGCGGTATTGAAGGTGCGGCGGCGGCCGATATCGTCGGTCATCTTCGCCAAGGTGTGATGCGCCTGCCGCCGCATCGCCCGCTGTGCGTCGTCGAGGGCGGCTTTGTCGAGCGGCTGGGGTGAGCCCCGCCCCACGTGGTCGTGCACGGCCTTCCACAGGCGCTTGATGAACCGATAGGCGCCCTGCACGCCCTCATCCGACCACTCCAGGGTTTGTTCGGGAGGCGCGGCGAACATGGTGAATAGGCGCGCGGTGTCCGCGCCGAACTCATCCACCAGCGCCTGCGGATCGACCCCGTTGTTCTTCGACTTGGACATGGTGACGACGCCGCCCGATTCGACTTCTGCGCCATCGGCCCTAAGCACCGCAACGCGCCGCTGCGCCGTCGGATCCAGAGTGACCTCGACATCGGCCGGATTGAAATACTCCACGCGGCCTGCTTCGGGCTTGCGGAAGAACACTTCATTCAAAACCATGCCCTGCGTGAACAGGTTGGCGAACGGCTCCTTGAAGTCGACCATGCCCAATTCCCGCATGACACGGGTCCAGAAGCGCGAGTACAGCAAGTGCAGGATCGCGTGCTCGATGCCGCCG
Organism: uncultured Gammaproteobacteria bacterium; assembly: GCA_963818075.1. Lineage (GTDB taxonomy): Bacteria > Pseudomonadota > Gammaproteobacteria > Steroidobacterales > Steroidobacteraceae > Bog-1198. The sequence goes on from CAWFQX010000006.1 coordinate 1,163,187, forward strand.
ATGTACTGATCCACCGGCGCCCAGTACCGAACGCGCGCATCCACCATGGCTTTGTCATTGTCGGGACAGGCGAAGCGCAGGAAATACCACGAGGAGTCGACGAAGGTATCCATGGTGTCGGTCTCGCGCCGCGCCGCGGCCCCGCATCGCGGACACGCGACCTTGAGAAATGCGTCGTCCTTGAGCAGTGGGTTGCCGCTGCCGTCGGGCACCAAGTCCACCGGCAACACCACCGGCAACTGATCGTCCGGCACGGGCACGGCGCCGCAAGTTGCGCAATGAATCACCGGGATCGGACAGCCCCAGTAGCGCTGCCGCGAGATCCCCCAGTCCCGCAGCCGCCAGGTGATCCGCTTTTCACCCAACGCCAGGCGGCTCAAATCCGCCGCGATGGCATCGACGGCGGCTTGGTATTCCAAGCCGTCATACACCCCGGAATTGATGCAGCGGCCATGCTCCGCATACCACGGCGCCCAATGGCTAGTGGAGTATTCGCGGCCGCCGACGTCGATGACCGGCTTGATCGGCAAATGATATTTTTTGGCGAATTCGAAATCTCGCTCATCGTGCGCGGGCACGCCCATCACCGCGCCATCGCCGTAGCCCATGAGCACATAGTTGCCGATCCATACCGGGATGGCCTCGCCGCTGATGGGATGGCGCACCGCCAAGCCGGTCGGCATGCCTTTTTTCTCCTGCGTCGCGAGCTCCGATTCGACCGCGGGGCCGCGCCTGCACTCCTCGATGAACGCAGCCAATTTGGGTTGGGTGCGCGCGGCATGGGCCGCCAACGCATGTTCCGCCGCGACCGCGCAGAACGTCACGCCCATGAGCGTATCGGCGCGCGTGGTGAACGCCCACAACACACCGTTGCCGTCGGCGGAGAGACCCTCGATGTGGTACGGGAACCCCAGCCGCACGCCCACGCTCTTGCCGATCCAGTTGGCCTGCATGGCGCGCACGCGTTCCGGCCAATCGTGCATCTCGCTCAAGCTCTGCAGCAGATCCTCGGCATCGGCCGTGATCTTGAGGTAGTACATCGGGATTTGACGCTTCTCGACCGGCGCTCCCGTGCGCCAGCCGCGCCCGTCGATCACCTGCTCATTGGCGAGCACGGTCTTGTCGACGGGGTCCCAATTGACCACGCCGGTCTTCTGATAGGCGATGCCTCGTTCCAGCATGCGCAGGAACAGCCATTGATTCCAGCGGTAGTACTCTGGACTGCACGTGGCCAGCTCGCGGCTCCAGTCCAGGGCGAAGCCCAGAGACTTGAGCTGCGTTCTCATGGTGGCGATGTTGTCGAAGGTCCACTTCGCCGGCGGCACGCCATTCGCCATCGCCGCATTCTCGGCCGGCAGTCCGAATGCATCCCAACCCATGGGCTGCAAAACGTTCCTGCCGTTCATGCGCATGAATCTCGACAGCACGTCGCCGATGGTGTAATTGCGCACGTGCCCCATGTGCAAGCGGCCGCTCGGGTAGGGGAACATGGACAGGCAATAATATTTCTCGCGGCCGGCGTCTTCCGTTGCGTGGAAGCAGCGCGCCCGGTCCCAGAATGCTTGGGCTTCCGCCTCGACGGCGGCAGGTTCGTATCTTTCTTGCATGATTGGGCCTCAGAATACCCGAGATGCCCAACAGCCGTGAACAGCATTGCCCGTGGATTAACGATGCTTAAGCTCAATCTCTATCGCGGGCTCGGCCTCGCCACGTTGAGCGGATGCCTATGGTTCCTGGCGGTCACGCCCTTCGATCTATCCGGCCTCGCCTGGTTCGCCGCCGTACCCATGCTGCTCGCGGTGGATCGGGCGCCCACGTTCAAGCAGGCGCTTGCTCTCGGCTGGTGGGCCGGGATCGTCGAGACGGGGGGCGGCTTCTACTGGCTGATCGACGTGATGCAGCGCTTCGCGGACTTCCCCAAGGTCGCGGCGGTGCTCGTGTTCCTGGTGTTCTGTGCGACGCGTGCCGTCATTTTTCTGCTCTTCACCGGCGTCATATGCGGCATTCGGCGCAGGCGCCGCATCCCCATGACCGTGCTCGCGCCCTTGAGTCTGGTCAGCTGCGAGTTCGTGGTACCGCAGCTATTTCCCTGCGGCCAGTGGATTTCGCAGGCCTGGCACCCGCTCGTCATCCAAATCGCAGAGCTCACCGGCCCGCTCGGGGTCACGGCCCTCCTGATGATGGTCAACGGCGCACTCTATGATTTGGCCGTGGACCGCCGCGCCGCTCGTTATCCGGCATTGGCGGCGGCAGTGCTGGCGGCGGCGGCTCTCATCTTCGGCGCGGTGCGCATGCGTCAAGTGGATGAGGTCATCGCCCGCGCGCCGCAACTCAAGGTCGGGTTGGTACAGCCGAATTTTGCGTACACGGCCAATGGCGAGTTGACTCGCGAGGAGGCCATCCGCCAGCTGACCGCCTTGCAAGCGGAGTCTCGCCGGCTGGAAGGAGCCGGCGCGCAGCTCATCGTGTGGAGCGAAGGTGCCTATCCCGTGGCGCTGCCGCGTGATTTCAAGGCCGACTTCGCGCCGGAATCCTTGGGCATGATTCGCCGCGGCTTCACCATCCCGGTCGTCGTCGGCGCCGAAATGTACGATGCGGCGCACGAAGACGCCTTCAACTCGGCCATTTTGCTCGACGGCGACGGACGCGCGGTAGACCGTTACGACAAAGTGCGGTTGCTGGCGTTCGGTGAATACATACCCGGCATCGATGCCTTCCCTTGGCTTAGAAAATTTCTGCCCGAGGGCATCGGCCGCTTCACCGCGGGCCCGGGCCCTCAGGTGCTGACCATGCGGGGACCGCAGAATCAACCCTGGAGACTCGGCCCGGTGATCTGCTACGAAGATATCCTGCCGGGATTTTTGCGCGGCGTCGGCCGGCTGCACCCCAACCTTCTTGTCAATCTGACCAGCGACTCTTGGTTCGGCGCCGCCGCCGAACCCTGGGAACATCTGGCGTTGTCGGTATTCGCCGGGGTCGAGCTGCGCGTGAGTTTGGTGCGCGCGGTTAATTCCGGAGTGTCCGCGCTCATCGACCCGAACGGGCGCGTGCTCGCGAAAACCTACGCCGACGATCCCTACCGCAATCCGCGCGCCGCCGACGGCGTGCTGGTCGCGGCCCCGATCGTGCCGGGCGGGCATACCGTCTTTGCGGCCGTCGGCAATCTGTTTGCCTATCTCTGCATCGCAGCCACGGTCATCCTCGCGCTGATTTCGCGCCGTCAGCGGCTGCCGAGGCCGTCGCGCTCGTGATAGTTGGGGTAAGGCGGTACCTTAGGTTCGACCACGGGATGTTGTTTGAGCTGCTCGAGGACGATCGCCACGGCGCGCTCTAGCTGGGCGTCATGCCCCGCTGCGACGTCCTTCGGCAGTTCCTGCACTTCGACGTCGGGCGCGATGCCGTGCCCTTCAACTTCCCACTCGCCGTTGAGTCCGAATATCGCGTAGCGCGGCGCGGTCACGAAGCCGCCGTCGATCAGGGTCGGATAGCCGCCGATGCCGACCAATCCACCCCAGGTACGCACGCCGACCAATGGTCCTAAGTTCGCCTTGCGGAAATACCAGGGCATGGCATCGCCGCCCGAGCCGGCCGACTGATTGATGATCATCACCTTGGGGCCGAAGATCGCGCCCTCAGGGTCGTGCACCGGCTTGCCGTCGCGTTCGATGGCACCGCTCAAGAGCTTCTGGCCCAGCACGTTGACGACGTAGTCGGCAATGAAGCCGCCCTCGTTGTAGCGTTCGTCGAGCACCACCGCCTGCTTGTCGAGCTGCGCATAAAAGTAGCGGTTGAAATTGGTGTAGCCGGCACCGGCCGTGTTCGGCATGTAGATGTATGCCACCTTGCCGCCCGACAGCGCATCGACCTTGCGCCGGTTGGCGTCGATCCAGTCGAGATTGCGCAGACCGTGCTCGGAGTCCACCGGTACCACGGTGACGTCGCGCGCATCCTTGCCGTCCGCGCTTTTGCCCACCTTGAGCACGGTCTGCTTGCCCGCCAAGCCGTCGAAGAAGGCGTCTATGTTGTCGGTCGCGTGCAATTCGCGCGCGTTGACGGCGAGCAGGTAGTCGCCCTCGACGACGTTGATGCCCGGCAGGGTCAACGGCGCGGTCAGCGACGGCGTCCAGTTCTGACCGTTGTAGATCTTGGCAAACTTGTAGCGATCGTGGTCGACCGTGTAGTCGGCGCCGAGCAGCCCGGGCTTCGGCGCATCCGGCGGAGCATGCGGACCGCGCACGAACATGTGGCCGATTTGAATTTCGCCGAGCATCTCGACGCACAAATAGGTGAACTCGTCGCGCGACGCCAGACCATCGAGGTAGGGCTGGTACTTGGCCTCAATCTTGGCGAGATCGAGCCCGTGATGGTGCGGATCGTACAGAAAATCGCGCTGCAAATGCCAGGTTTCGCGATACATCTGCCGCCACTCGGCGCGCGGATCGCGCATGGCCGACATGGCGCCATTGTTCACCGGCTTGCCGGCGGCCGCGTCCGGCGAACCGGGCTTGAGATCCGCGGTAGGCGCGATGAACCAGCTTTCCTTGCGCGAATAGAACAGCTTCTCGCCATCGAAGGACACTTTGAAGTCAGTCAATCCGGTCAGCATCTCTTCCGTCAAGCGCTTCTCGGTGGTGAAGCGCCACAGCGCCAGCACCGGCGTACCTTCGTCCTCCGAAGGACGCCCCACGGCCGGGCCTTCCGCGAGAAACAGCACGCCCGTTTTGCCGACGGCCAGGCCGACGTAGTTGCGCGCGGGAATGGGCAGCGACAGAATTCGATTGCCGATCCCGTCCAAGTCGATCACTGTGGGCTTGGGTTTGTCGGCGCCCTTCTTCTTGGCTTTTGCCTTGTCGTAGGCCTTGCCGTCCGCAGACCGGTCTTGATCGCCCTTATCGGCGCCATCCTTTCCGGCATCGTCTTTCTTGGCATCGTCTTTCTTGGAATCGTCCTTCTTGGCGTCGTCGTCCTTCTTCTTGTTCTCATCGTCGCTCTCGGGGGGAATCGGCGATGCGCCATTGCGCGACAGTACGACGACATAGACGCCGCTGGTGGTGGCGCGATCGAGCGAGGAGAGGTCGATCCCGGCATCCGAAGGCCCATTGTTCGTCGACGCGGTGAAATACAGGGTGTTGCCGCTCCGATCGAAAACCGGATGCGCCGCGTTGCTCATGCCGTCCGTGATTTGCTTCGACGTATGCGTGGCCAGCGAATAGACGAAGATCGCGTGCATCTGACTCTCGAGGTCGCGGCTGTAGGCGATCCACTGCGAGTCGGGCGACCAACCCAGTTCGATGGGAGCATCGAATCCACCGCGCAGGCCGGTGTCGATCTTGACCGGCTTGCCGCCGGCGACGTCGACGTACCAGATGCGCAGGTGCTTGTCCGTGAACGCAATGCGCTTGGAATCGGGCGACCAATGCGGGGTGTAGAAGAACGAGGCATCCGGCCCGAGGTCGATGACTTTTGGCGGCTGCAAACCCTCCTGATCGCGCACGTAGAGCTGATACTCGCCCGAGGCATCGCTGAAATACGCAATCGATTTTCCGTCCGGGGACCATGCAGGGTCACGCTCGGCCGCGCCCGGGGTGTGGGTCAAATTGCGCGTGTCGCCCTTTTCAGCAGGGATGGTGAAGATGTCGCCGCGCGCTTCCGCAAGAAGGCGCGCACCGGTCGGCGAGATGGAGACATTTTGCACATCCTGCACGGTCACCTTGGCCAGATGCGGCGTCAGATGCGGCAAGTCGCCGCGTATCGTCACCGGGACGGCATGCTCCTGCTGCGTCGTCAGATCATAGAGATGCAGCGAGCCGAATTGTTCGTAGACCAGCGCTCCGGGACCTGCGCTGACGGACTTGAAGTCAAGGCCTCGATTCGCGATGACCTGCTGCACCTGCTTGGAGGCGGTGTCATAGCTGAACAGGGAGACTGGGCCGCTGCGGTCGGAAAGGAAGTACACCGTGGCGCCGCTCCAGACCGGATTCGAATCATTCGAGTTCTCCCGGGGAATCTTCTCCACGTCGAGAGTCTTGATGTTCACCAGCCAGATCGGGGTGGTCTGGCCGCCGCGATAGCGTTTCCACGCGGGCTGCCAGGGCTCGACCGGTACGTACGCCAGCGTGTTGCCGTCATCGGAAAAACTGCCGCCGGCTGCGCTCGGCAGCGGCAGAAGCTGCGCGGATCCAACGCCATCGGCGCGTACCCGATACAGCCGCGGGAAGTCGGAATAGCTCGCGTGCATCGAGGCGAACAGCACGTCCTTGCCGTCAGGCGACCAGCCCGCGACGCGGCTGCCGGTCGGCTCCCAGGTCAGGCGCCGCGGCACGCCGCCGGCGGCGTTCACCACGTAAACATCCGTCAAGTCGTGCGCTCGGCTCGAGTAGGCGATTTGCGTGTGATCGGGAGAAAAATACGGTCCCGCGACCACGCTGCCGACCGATGTCAAGCGTCGAGCTTCGCCGCCTTCTCTGGCCACCAGCCAAATATCGCCGCCGTACAGAAACGCGATGCCATCCTGGCTCAGCGCGGGATTGCGCAGCAGCAGGGGCGTCGCGCTCCACGCAGAGCCGCAGGCAGAGACGCACAGAAGAAAGCCGCCGATGGCGCGCAGTCCAGCGCGGACGAATCCGTGGCGAAACATGGCAATCCCCCGTGGCAAAAAACGCAAACTATACAGGGCGGTGCGCCGCTCGCACCAGCGGCCTAGAGCCTCAGCCCGCGGCGTGGATCAATGCGTCGGTGCGCGGATTGATCCAATCGCATTCTCAATAGACCCTGGTCCCCGCCAGCCAGGTTTGCTCCACTTTGATCTTCCAGATTTCCGCAGGCGGGATATTGAACAAGTCGCGGTCGATCAAAATGAAGTCGGCCCACTTTCCCGGCTCGAGAGAGCCCAGTGTCTTTTCCTGGTGCTCGGCGTACGCCGCGTCGAGCGTGAATGCGCGGAATGCTTCCAACAGCGTCATGGCTTGCTCGGGGTGCCAGCCGCCGGCCGGCCGGTTCTCATGATCGGTTCGGGTGACTGCCGCATGCAGACCGAAGAAGGGGTTATCGGACTCGACCGGAAAGTCCGAACCGCCCGCGATGCGCGTGCCCTGCTTGAGAAACGTGCGCCACGCGTACGCGCCCTTGATGCGCTCCTTGCCGATACGGTCCTCGGCCATGTTCATGTCGCTGGTGGCATGGGTCGGCTGCATCGAGGCAATCAAGTCCAGCTGCTTGTAGCGCGGGATGTCGGCAAGCGCGACCACTTGCGCGTGTTCGATGCGGTTGCGAAGCTCACGGCCTCCTGAATTTTTATAGGCGGCCTCGAAGGCACCCAACACCTGCCGGTTGGCGGCATCGCCGATCGCGTGCACATTGACCTGGTAGCCGGCCCTGAGGGCCGTTTCGATCTTGTGCTCCATTTCGCCGTCCGTCATGAACAGCAAGCCGCGTTGCGTCGGTGCGTCCGAGTATGGGGCCAGCAGTGCCGCACCCCGGCTCCCCAGGGCGCCATCGGCAAATAGCTTGACCGAGCGCACGCTCAGGCGCTCCTGCGCGTAGCCGATCAGCGGACCGTTTTTCGACAGCGCGGCGAAGTCGGCTCCGGTATCGCGAATCATGGCGTAGATTCGCACCGTCAGCAGCCCTGCATCGGCAAATGTCCGATACAGCGCGACATCGCTTGCGTCATCTCCGGCATCGCCGACCCCCGTCAACCCCACCGAATTCATGTGGGCCAGCGCGCTTTGCAAGGCCGCCCGCCGTTCGGCATCGCTCGGCTGCGGTACGAACTTATCGAGCAGGTCCATCGCCTTATCGATGAGAACGCCGGAGGGATTGCCGGCGGCATCGCGCTCGACGCGCCCTCCGACCGGGTCGCGTGTGTCCCGGGTGATTCCGGCCGCGATCAAGGCCTTGGTGTTCAACCACTCCGCGTGACCGTCGACTCGGCTCAGGACCACCGGCCGGTCCGATACCACCGCATCCAATTCGCTCGCCAGCGGGAAGCGCCCGATCTTCCACTTCACCTGATTCCAGCCGCCGCCCAAGAGCCACGCGCGATCCGCATTTGCCCTCGCATACGCGCCGATTCTGGCCTGCGCCTCGGCGAGGCTGGCGGTGTCGTAGAGTTCGATCTGGGTGCTTTTGAAGCCAAGATCCAGGACGTGGCCGTGCGCATCGATCAGCCCGGGCAGCAGCGTCTTGCCGCCGCCGTCGATGACCCTGGCTTCGGGAAATGCTCGGTGCAAAGCCTCAGCGTCGCCGGTCTCGACCACCTTGCCCTGATCAAACACCAGCCCGGTGAAGTGCTGCAGGCGCTCGCCGGCGAGGGTGTAACCCCGCACGTTCTCCAGCAGAGTTGGCGCGCCGCGGACTGGTCCCGCGACGCCCGCTGCGCCCGCTGCGCCCGCTGCGCCCGCTGCGAGGATAAGCGCCGCCAGCGCGGTATATCTGAAAATGCATTGCATTGCTCGGCATCATATCTTGGGACGCGATGACCATTGGCAGGTTTTGCCGGACGCTCTATAGTGACTTGCCGGAAGCCGACGCCCTGCCATCGCCTTGAACGACACGAGGGTTACATGGTCAGTCTGCGGATCAACAACGAAGTAAAAAATGTCGATGCTCCCCCCGATATGCCGCTTCTCTGGGTACTGCGCGATATCCTGGGGCTCACCGGCACCAAGTTCGGATGTGGTATAGCGCAATGCGGTGCCTGCACCGTGCATGTGGACGGTGCGCCGGTGCGCTCCTGTCTTTTACCCGTGGGCTCGATCGGCCAGCGCGCAATCACCACCATCGAAGGCGTCGGCGCGACCGGCGCGGGGGCCAAAGTGCAGCAGGCATGGCTCGATCTGGAGGTGATCCAATGCGGTTACTGCCAGTCGGGCCAGATCATGTCGGCAACGGCTCTGCTCAACGCCACTCCGCATCCCGAAGATTCCGACATCGATGCGGCCATGGCGGGCAACATTTGCCGATGCGGCACTTACGTGCGCATCCGTGAGGCGATCAAACATGCTGCCCAAGCATAGCGCCGTGCTGGACGACTCCGCGGCCGGCGCCGGACTGACGCGGCGCGGGTTTTTGCAGGCCGGAGTTGCCGTGGGCGGCAGCTTGGTGGTCGCCTTTCACCTGCCCTTGGCGTTGGGCGCACCCGCCCAAAAACCGGCATTCGCGCCCAACGCCTTCATTCGCATCGACAGCCACGGCACGGTCCTGATCATGCCGCAGGTTGAAATGGGCCAGGGCATCTATACGTCCATCGCCATGATCCTGGCCGAAGAACTCGATGTGCCCTTCGACCGAGTGACGCTGGAAGCCGCTCCGCCGAATGACAAGCTCTACGGCAATCCGACGTTCGGCATCCAAGTCACCGGCAATTCGAATTCGGTGCGCGCGTTCTGGCTGCCCTTGCGCAAGGCAGCCGCCGGCGCACGCGTCATTCTGGTTCAAGCCGCTTCGCAGCAGTGGAGAGTGGATCCTTCCAGCATTCACACCGAGAACGGCGAGGCCGTCCATGAGGCGAGCGGCCGCCGGCTCGCCTACGCGGCGCTGATCGACCGCGCCCGCAGCCTCACGCCGCCGCACGATCCGCCGCTCAAGGACATCAAAGATTTCAAATTGATCGGCAAGCCTCTCAAGCGGCTCGACACCCCCGACAAGGTCAACGGCAAAGTCGTGTACGGAATCGATGCCATGCCGCCCGGTGTGAAATTCGCGACCGTTGCCACCTGCCCGGTGTTCGGCGGCACGGTGGGGCGTGTCGATGATGCCAAAGCCAAGAGCCTCCCGGGCGTGCGTCAGGTCGTCGTGCTCAACAATCTGGTTGCCGTCGTCGGCGATCACATGTGGGCGGCCAAGCAGGGCTTGGGCGCTCTCGATATCACTTGGAACGAGGGACCGAATGCCGCCGTTTCTTCCGACGACGTCTGGAAACAGCTCCGCGCCGCCAGCAAAACGGAGGGCGCAGTCGCCCGCTCCTCCGGAGACATTGCCAAAGGCTTGGCGGAGGGCGACCTGCTCGAAGCGGCGTATGAGCTGCCCTTCCTCGCACATGCCGCCATGGAACCGCTCAACTGCACCGTGCATGTCACGCCGATCACTTGCGAAGTTTGGGTTGGCATCCAGGTGCTCTCCAGAGCCCAGGCCATCGCGGCAAAGGTCACCGGACTGCCGCTCGACAAGGTCACCGTGCACAACCACCTCATCGGCGGCGGCTTCGGCCGCAGACTCGAGGTGGACATGATCGACAGCGCCGTGCAAATCGCCAAGCAAGTAGACGGCCCGGTCAAAGTCGTGTGGACGCGGGAAGAGGACATGCAGCACGATCTCTACCGTCCGGTGTATCGCGACACCTTCTCCGCCACCGTCGCGAACGGACGCATCGCCGGGTGGAAGCACCGCATCACCGGCTCCTCCATCATCGCTCGTTGGCTGCCGCCGGCCTTCCAGAAGGGAATCGATGTCGATGCCATCGACAGCGCCGCCGACATTCCCTACGACATCCCCAATCTGCGGGTGGAGTACGTGCGCGACGAGCCGCCCGCGGTGCCCACGGGTTTCTGGCGGGGTGTGGGCCCCAACAACAATGTGTTCGCCATCGAGAGCTTCATGGACGAGCTGGCGAAGAAATCCAACAAGGATCCGGTGGCATTTCGCCGCGATCTGCTCGGCAAATCGCCGCGGCTCAAGGCGGCGCTCGAACTGGCGGCGACCCAGGCCGGGTGGGGAAATCCCCTGCCCGCACGTACGGGCCGCGGCATTGCGCTGCAGACCGCCTTCGGCAGCTTCATTGCGACCGTCGCGGAGGCCGAAGTCGACGCCAGTGGCGAGGTGCGTGTGCACCGCATCGTATCCGCCGTCGATGCCGGCATCGTCGTCAATCCGGATACGGTGGTGGCGCAATTGCAGGGCGGCCTGATATTTGGGCTTACCGCTGCGCTGTACGGCAATATCACCATCGCGAGGGGACGCGTGCAGCAAAGCAACTTCAACGACTACCGGATGCTGCGAATCAACGAAGCCCCGCAGATCGATGTGCACTTGATCAAGAGCGCCGAAGCGCCCGGCGGCATTGGCGAGACCGGCGTTACCGCTGCGCCCCCGGCGCTCGGCAATGCTCTGTTCGCCGCCACCGGTATTCGCCTGCGCCGATTGCCCATAGACCGAGATATCCTGTCGGGGAAAAAGCCATCATGAACGACTCCGCACACTCCAGCCGCGCCGGACGCTACACCCTGATCGTGATCGCCTCGCTCCTCGTGGTGGTCCTGGTCGGCTTCTTGTGGATGGTGGTGCTGGCGCCGCGCGCCATGGATTTTGCCGGCGGCGCGCGCGTCGCGTTGACCGAGTATCGCGCTCAGGATCCGACGGGCGTGCCGGCGGAACTCAAGAGCGCGAGCCGCGTCGAGCAAGGCAAGTATCTTGCGCGCGCCGCCGATTGCGAAGCCTGCCACACCGCCGACGGCGGAACGCCCTTCGCCGGGGGACGCGCCTTCGTGCTGCCCATCGGCACCCTGTACTCGACCAATATCACTCCCGACAGGGAAACGGGCATCGGCGACTACAGCGACGCGGATTTTCTCAACGCCGTGCACGAGGGCATCGGGCGCAACCATACCCAACTCTACCCGGCCATGCCGTTCGCGAGCTACACCTACATGACGGACGCCGATGCGCTCGCGATCAAGGAATACCTCTTCAGTCTGCAGCCGGTGCATGCGCCGGCGCCGCAGAACTCGATGAGCTTCCCGTTCAACCAACGATCGCTGATGGCGGTGTGGTCGATGTTTTTCAATCCGGACCGGCGCTTCGAGCCGCGCAGCGCGCGCGACCCGCAGTGGAATCGCGGCGCCTATCTCGTGGAAGCCATGGCGCACTGCGGCGAGTGCCACACGCCGCGCAATCTACTGCAGGCGCTCAACAACCGCGAAAAATTTGCGGGCGCCGTGCAAGCCGGCTGGCGCGCCTACAACATTACCTCGGACCGCAGAAGCGGTATCGGCGCCTGGAGCGAAGCCGATCTGGCGCACTACCTATCGATGGGACATGCGGACGGCCGGGGGACCGCGACGGGTCCCATGGGCGAGGCCGTGGACAACAGTCTGCGCTACCTGACGCAGGGCGACATCACGGCAATCGTGTCCTATGTGCGCTCGGTGGCGGGAATTGCGGCATCCGATCTGCCCGAGCCGAAGGCAAGTCCCGCACCCGCATCCTACGCGCAGGGCGTTGCCGCCAACTTCGACCCGCGCGGCCGCGCAGTGTACGCCGGCGCGTGTGCGGGCTGCCACGATTGGACCGGGGTCAGTCCGGTGCTGCCGGATGCGACACTGACCGGCGCGCGATCGGTGAACGATCCCACGGCGACCAACGTGGTGCAAATCGTTCTATCCGGCGCGCACCGGCAAGCTGCGGATGCGGGACCCACGATGCCGGCCTTCGGCGGCGCCTATTCCGACGAAGAAATCGCGAGCCTCGCCAACTACGTTACCGCTCGATTCGGCGCGCAGCCCTCGGCGGTCACGGCGTCGACCATCGCGGCGCTGCGCGCGCAGAACTAAGGAGCCTAAGGACCCCTCGCAGCGTTCACGGCGATGCGTTGTTCGACGGCTTGAACACGACGCCGTCCTTCATCACGAACTGCACGGTCTTGAGGGCAGTGACGTCCGCCAGCGGATCGCTCGCCACCGCCATCAGGTCCGCATAAGCTCCTGGTGCCACCACGCCGATCTCGCCCCGCTTGCCGAGCAACTCGGCGGCGCGCGTGGTGGCGGATTGAATGGCCTGCATCGGCGTCATGCCGAATTCCACTTCGCGGGAGAATTCTTGGGCAATCGGCTCGGACCATTTGAAGCCGCCCACATCGGTGCCGAACGCCATCTTGACGCCGGCGTGCAGCGCCTTGGTGAACGACACGCCGTGCAGCGCCACGCGTTTGCGATCGCGTTTTCCTGAATCGGTGTCCGCCGGGTCCCAGTCGGTGTAGTACACCTGCAGGGTCGGAACGTACCAGGTGCCCTGTCGCAGCATTTGCGCAATCTGTGCGTCAGTGATCTCCAGCCCGTGCTCGATCGAATCGCAGCCGCCGTCGAGCGCGCGCTGCAGACCCGATGCCGTTGTACGCGTGGCAGGCCACTTTCCTGCCCCAGCCGTGCGTCTCGTCGACGATGGCCTTCAATTCCTCGACGGTGAGCGTCGGTTGCGATACCAGTGCTCCTTGAGAATCGACCCAGGAGCGATGGGTCATGTACACCTTGATCCAATCCGCGCCCTTGTCCAACTGCTCGCGTGCCGCCTTGCGAGCTTCGACCGGTCCGTCGATCAGCTGTGATCCCTTGGGGACGGTGATCTCCGGCGCATACCCCTCGAGGGGATAACCGCCGGTCGATGAAATCGATACGGTCGACACCCACATGCGCGGGCCGGGAATGAGCCCTTCGTTGATCGCTTGCTTGATGCCCACATCCCCGTATCCCGCGCCCTCCGTCTCCACATCGCGAATGCTGGTGAAGCCCTGCTCGAGTGCCCGGCGAGCCGACAACGCCGCGCGCACCGCGCGATAGGAGGCCGGGAATTTCAACAATTGCACGTCGTAGCCGCCGGCGGCAGGATCCTCGCCCTGCAGAAAAATATGCGTATGCGTGTCGATGAGACCCGGCAACAGGGTCGCAGCACCCAAATCGATCACTTGCGCCGTCGCCGGCAGCGCCTGGGAATTGGCCGGCCGTACCTCGAGAATGTGATTACCGCGAATCGCGACCTCCATATTGTGCCGCGGCTTCTCGGCGATACCGTCGATGAGCCACTGCGCGCGCACGATGACGGTTGGCGCATCCGGCGTGACGGCGGCGGGGCAGGCGTACGCCACCAGCCCAAGGAGCAGGAAGATAGTGCGATTCATATGTCTCAACCAAACTGGAAGCCTGAAATTTGTTTGCCGCCGATGGACTCGCCGAAGCTGCGAAATCCGCGCTCGCCGTGGCCCGCGCCGGCCGCGACCATCAGAGGGATGAGATGCTCTTCGCGCGGGTGCGAGGCCGCACCGCCCGGCGCTTCGCGCCACTTTGCCAGCAACGATTCGCGGGCCGCAGGATCTTGTACCGCGCTGCCGAGCCACGCATCGAAGGCGGCGGCGGCGCTCTCGCCCCGGCCTGAAAACATATCGGCCAAATTGTGATAGCTCATGCCGCTGCCCACGATCAGAACGCCCTGATCGCGCAACGGCGCCAAGGCGCGGCCGATGCTCATGTGCAACACCGGATCGAGGCTCGCCTGCAGCGAGAGCTGCAGCATGGGCACGTCCGCATTCGGATAGATGAGTAAAAAGGGCACGAAGACTCCGTGGTCCAAGCCGCGCCTGGACTCCACGTCGGTCTTGAATCCGGCATCGCCCAGCAACCGACGCACCCCTTCGGCAAGCTCCGGTGCGCCGGCCGCCGGGTATTTCAAACGATAGGTATGCTCGGGAAAGCCGTAGTAATCGAACAGCAATCCCGGCTTGGCCGAGACATTGAGCGTCGGCAGCGGGTTTTCCCAATGCCCCGATATCACCAACGCTGCCTTGGGTCTGACGCCCAGCGAGCGGTCAATGCCACGGAGATATGCAGCCAGCCCGTCCCACATGTGCGGCGACCCAGCGGGCGGATCCATGAAGAAGCACGGACCTCCGCCATGCGGGATGAACAAAGTCGGCAGTCTTTTAATGGTGCTCACAGGGACGCTTTCCGGCGGCCTTGAGCCTATCCGGGCGACCCGTGCGCGTCAATCAAGGCTCCTAGGCGTTGAAGCTCACCTTCGAGCCGGCCAGACTTTGAAGCTTCGCGGCATCGGCTTGCACATTCTGCGGCGCGTTGCGCAAGTAATTTTGCAGCAGCGTGTTCAAGGTTGCTGCGCTCGTCGACGCGGCAGCAGTGGCGGCGGAAGCGGCGGCCGTGATGCCCGTTGCAGGCGCGGCACCGGTGGTTGCCTTCGCTGCCGGCGCAGCCGAAGCGGTCGCACTCGAACCGAGACCAATGACTTGCTCCAGCGATCGCAACAGATTGCCGAATTGATTCTGCACGGCGGGCACCGGCACTTGCGCCGTGTTCTGGCTGCTCAAGAGATCGGTGGACAGCTCAGGCGCGCCCTTTTTGTGGCCGTGCGGATGGAAATTGAGTTGCGGGAGCGCCGCCGATGCGGCCCCTAAATTTGCGATTGACGACATATGAATTTCCTTGAATGACGTTGCGGCCTCGAGCCCGCGCTTAATCTGACAAAGGGATCAAGCGGCAACGATTTGCCGCGTGCGGCCGCCCGGGTGGCCGCGCGTTGCCGCTTCGGCATGGCTGCGGCCGCTTGGCATCTCACCTCGAATGGCAAATACCGCATCGTTTGGACCTAACTGCGCCTGAAATCCCGTTTCCGGACAGCATCAGCCGCTGCCCTCCCCTGTACAGAGCAGTATCCGTGCCAATAACTGTGGATGGGCTCTAAAGATTCGGCGGGGAGCGCCGATTAAGTGAAACTGGATAATGTTCAAAGGGACGATATTATGTTAACCAACCCCATTTCCTCGAATCTGCCCACGCTGCCCGCATTGTTCACACCGCCCCAAGACCCACCCCGCCACGGCGGCGGTGACCGAGATTCCGGTGATGGCAATTCCCAGGGCATCACCGTACTGGCGAGCCTGCTGGAGGCGCTGGTTCAAGCGGCGAGCACTCCGGCAGCCGCAGCGAGTTCTTCCGCCGGCGGTACCGCAGCGGCGGGCGCCTCCACGGCAAGCGGCGCTTCGACAGCAACGGGCGCCACGCCATCTGCCAGCACCGGCGCAACTTCCAGCCCAACATCGGCGACGGGCGCCGCCGGCTCTACGAGCACCGGGACCGGCACCACGGGAACTACGTCCACCACGAGCTTGGTAAGCGATCTGCAGTCCTTTCTGCACGACCTTTTCTCGGCGCTGCGCCAGGCAGGCAGATCCGGTCACGGCGGCCGAGAACACGAACACTGGCGCGAGCACGGCCCCGTCGCGAGCACCACGAGCGCGGCCTCGACCACCCCCACGGCGCCGAGCACCACCACTGCGGCCCCGACCACGGCCACCGCGGCCCCGAGCGCCACGACCTCGAGCACCACGACCGCGACCCCAAGCACGACCGCGGCCCCTACCGCAGCGGGCGGTGCCGCGTCCACAGTGCCGGCTACGACTAGCGTCGGCACCACCTCCGCCAACGCCGGCATCGGCGCTTACGGCCAGCGTGGCATCATCGCCGAGCTGAACGCACTGGTGCAGGACCTCAGCGGCACGAACTCCGCCTCAGGCGTGTCGCCCCGTGTGTTGTCGAACCTCAATTCAGCGTTCGAGAAATTGATCAGTGACTTGAAGGGCACTTCGAGCGCCGCCAATACTTCGAGTGCCGCCAGCACTTCGAGCGCTACTAGCACTTCGAGTGCCAGCAGCACCTCGACCGCGGTCGGTACCGCCTCAAGCACGGCGGCCGGCACGTCGGATCAGTCGACCTCGGCATTGCAGTCGTTTTTGACGAATTTCGCGCAGGATCTCAAGAACAACGGCGCGAACTCGTTCAGCCCATTGGGTTCCAGCGTCAACACCACGGCGTAAACGCACGCCGTGGTGGTCCGCGCGGCGCTCAAATGAGATGATGGGAGGAGTACTCTCACCCCTCTAGGACCTTGGTATGGCTGCCGCACCCGAACTGGGGGTAGGTCCGGATGCGTCCGCGGGGACCGCGACCACCCGCTCCCTGCGGCTTCGCCAAACGCTCATCATCGTCTTGCTATTTGGCGGCTATGGCTCGCTGTATTTCTGCCGCGCCGACCTGTCGGTCGCAACACCCCTGCTGGTGGAAGAATTGTCGAAGCATGGCGTCAGCCACGGTGATGCCATCATTCGCATGGGCAGCATCGCGTCCTTTGGCGTACTGGCCTACGCCTTCGGCAAGCTCTTCCTGACCGGATTGGGCGACTTCTGGGGCGGGCGGATCAATTTTCTCATCGGCCTCGGCGGGGCAACCGCCTTTACCCTCATGTTTGCATCCGGACTCAGCTTGCCGCTGTTCACGATCGCGTGGGTCGGCAACCGCTTGACGCAGTCCATCGCATGGGCGGGCCTGATCAAAGTCTCCTCCAAATGGTTCGACTTTTCGTCCTACGGAATGATCATCGGCATCCTCAGCATCAGCTACCTGGTTGGCGACGCGGCGGCACGGCAATGGATGGGAATGCTGATCGAACACGGCTTCGGCTGGCGCGCCTTGTTCTACTTCGCCGCCGCGGTGGCCGGCTTGTTCTTGGTCATCAATTACTGCTTATTGCGCGAGTCGCGCCTCGACGCCGGCTACACCGAGGCCAAGCCCAATCCGCTCAATTTGTTTGCGAGTTCGGAGTCGCGGCCCAAAGGCGTGGCAGAGTTGCTGCTGCCGCTGCTGCGCAGCCGCGCATTTCTGCTGGTTTGCTTCCTGTCCCTGGGATGCACCACCATTCGCGAAAGCTTCAACCAGTGGATGCCGCAGTATTTGAACGACCATCTGGGATACAGCGCGAGCAATGCAGCGCGCCTCAGTTCCATTTTCCCCGGAGTCGGCGCCGTATCCGTATTGGTAACGGGCTGGCTCAGCGACCGCCTCGGTGTGAACGGCCGCGCCCTCATCATGTTCGTGGGGTTGAGCGCGACATCTCTGGCCCTGCTCGTGCTGATGACCATGCGCTCCAGCCACAGTGGGTCGCTGCTGCCGCTTTTCGCGATCGGCGCAATCGCCTTCTGTCTGCTGGGCCCGTATTCCTATCTAGGCGGCGCGTTCGCGCTCGATTTCGGCGGGAAGCGGGCGGGTGCGGCCTCATCGGGCATCATCGACGGGGTCGGATACTTGGGCGGCGCGGTGGCCGGCAATGGCATTGCCCGCGTCTCGGTATCGTTCGGCTGGCAGGGCGTCTTCGTGGGTCTGGCGGCCGTCAGCGCCCTGGCGGCGCTCGGTGCCGGCACGCTGTACGTATTAGGCGCGAAGGCAGCCGCCAGAAAGAGCCATCTGCCGTGAGCGTTGCCGCGGTAAAGCGCCTCTGGTCGAGTCCCGATCTGCTCGGTGTCGAATGGGCCGACGGCACTTTGAGCGAATTCGCGAGCATCTGGCTGCGCGACAATCTGCGCGACGACCGCGATCCCCACAGCGGACAGCGGCTCATCGATATCGCGGACTTGCCGGAGAATCCGCGGATTCGCTCGGCGGTGGCACAGAACGGCACTGTGCAGGTCGAATGGGAAGGCGAATCGCGCGCTGGCGTGTTTGAACTCGAGTGGCTGCTCGCGAGCGCCGCCGGCAGCTTCGGCGGCCCATCGGCCTTTGCACCCAAGCTCTGGCTCGATGGCGCCGGCCGCGATGCCGTGCGCGATTTCGCATGGGCAACGTTCGCCGATGCGCATGACAACCGTTCGCTGCGCGCCGAGTGGCTGACGCGGCTGTTGCAAGACGGCATTGCCTTCTTGCGCGACGTACCGTGCGGCGAAGCCGGCATCCTCGACGCCGCATCGCTGATGGGGCGCGTTTCGGAAACCAACTACGGACGCGTCTTCGAGGTGCGATCGGTGCCGCAACCGGAAAATCTGGCCTATTCGGACTTGGGTCTCGGGTTGCACACGGATAATCCCTATCGCGAACCGGTGCCTGGGTTCCAGGTGCTGCACGTGTTGGTTGCTTCTCCGGACGGCGGTGAGAGCATTTTCGGCGACGGCTTCGCGATTGCCGAGCACTTGCGAGCGGTCTATCCTGACGACTTCGCCATCCTGGCACGCACTGCGGTGCCCTTTCGTTACCGCTCCCAGGATGCGGAGCTTTATTCGGAGAGACCCTTGATTCAGTTGACCTGCGGCGGCGACGTGAGCGCCGTGCATTACAACAGCCGCTCGATCGCCCCGTTGCAGTTGGGCGCCCGCGATGCAGCGCCGTTCTACCGCGCGTATCGGCGCTTCGCCGCGTTGCTGCGCGACCCGCGTTTTCAGTTGCGCATCATGCTGCGCGACGGACATCTTGCGGTGTTCGACAATCAGCGCACTTTGCATGGCCGTACGGCATTCTCATCAGCCAGGCACCCGCGGCACTTGCGGGGCTGCTACCTGACGCGCGACAGCGTGTACTCGGAGGCAGGCCTGCTGCGGCGCGAATTCCACCCGGACGCACGGCGATGAGCGTGACCGACGAAATTCTCGCTCTCTATGATAGGCGCGGTGCGGACGCATATTTTGGCGAGAACGTCTCGATGACCGAGCACGCCTTGCAGGCCGCCTACTTCGCACGAACCGCAGCCGCACCGCCCGCGCTCATCATTGCGGCTCTCCTGCACGACGTGGGACATCTCATCGAAGATGTTCCGAGCGACATCGCCGACTGGACCACGGACGCGCATCACGAGGAGATCGGCAGCCGCTGGCTCGCGCAGCGTTTTCGCCCCGAAGTGTCCGAGCCGGTCCGGCTGCACGTTCCCGCCAAACGCTACTTATTGGCCACCGACACCGAGTATTTCGCCCGTTTGAGTCCCGCCTCGATCATCACATTGAAGCTGCAAGGCGGCCCGATGGCGGCGCACGAGGTGGCTCACTTCGAGACCGAGCGATTTTACAAGGAGGCCGTGCGGGTCCGGCAGTGGGACGATCAAGGCAAGGTGGAAGGATTGGCGACCCCACGTTTAAGCGACTATCGCGCACTGATCGAGGCCTTGGCCGCCTAAGAGCCTCTGAGTATGCAGGGTGGCCGCGACCGCTGATCCGACCTTCTTCGCTACGCCGGCGCTGTTTCGCCGCTGGCTGAAGCAGCACTGCGCCGGCGCCCAGCAGTTGTGGGTGGGCTACCACAAAGTCGGTGCGGCGACGCCGAGCATGACTTGGCAACAATCCGTCGACCAGGCTCTTTGCTTCGGCTGGATAGACGGGATTCGCAAAAGCATCGATCGGGATCGGTACATGATCCGGTTCTCGCCGCGCAAGCCGGGCAGCAGCTGGAGCGCGGTCAATATCAAGCGCGTCAATGAACTGATCGAGCAAGGGCTGATGATGCCGACGGGTCTCACCGCTTTTGCAGCTAGAAAAGAAAATCGCTCGGGCATCTACTCCTACGAGCAGCGCTCGGCGGATCTTCCAGATATTTATCTGAAGCGCATGCACGCGAATCGAGCGGCCGCCGCTTTTTTCTTGGCGCAAGCGCCGTCGTACCGCAAGAAGGTAATCTGGTGGGTGGTCAGTGCGAAGCAGGAAGCGACGCGGCTCCGTCGGCTCGAGCAGCTGATTGCAGATTCTGCGAACGGATTGCAGATCGGGCAGTTCGCCGCCCGCTAAGGGAAAGGCGCGCGGCTGGAAGCAACCCTTCCTATTGCGCAGTCTTGAACCTCTGCCATATCCGGGTGATCGCACGCGACTGCTCCGGGGAATCTTCCACTTGCACGAACAATCTGCGCTGCTGGTCGGGCGGCGGATACACGGTGGCATCCGCGACGATCTCCCGGTCGAGCAGCGGCGTCGCCGCGGAATTCGCGTTGGCATTGCCGATGAAATTAGAAATGCGCGCAATGACCGGCGGGTTCATGAGGTAGTTGATGAACAGATGCGCGTTGGCGGGATGCGGAGCGTCGCGCGGAATGGCCAGCATGTCGAACCAGAGCAAGGATCCTTCCTTGGGAATCACGTAACGAATCGTGATGCCGTTGTTCGCCTCGAGCGCACGCCTGCGCGCCTGAAACGCGGTGCCGTTGTAGGTGAGCGCCACGCATACGTCGCCGTTGGCCAAGGCCTCGGTATCGATCGACGAGTCGATGTTGCGGATGTAGGGGCGGATCTTGATTAACACCTTTTCGACGTCCGCCAGGTCCTGCTGGCTCGGCGAGTTGGGATCCCTGCCCAGGTATTTGAGCACCAACCGTTCCACTCCCGCCGGCGCGTCGAGGAAGTTGATCCCGCACGCGGCCAGTTTCGCGGCAAATGCCGAATCGAATACCAATCGCCAGCTGTCGAGGGGAACTCCGGGAAGCGCCGCCGCCACGGATTTCTCATTGTAGCTGATGCCGTAAGTTCCCCAGGCATACACGACTCCGTGCGTGTTTCCCGGGTCGTTGAGCGCCACGCGCGCCATGATTGCAGGATCGAGATTGACGAGATTGGGAAGCTTCGCTTTGTCGAGGAGCAGATAGGCGCCGCTGCGAATTTGCCGCTGGAAGAACGGGGCCGTCGGCACGACCACGTCGAATCCGCTGTTTCCCGTCAACATGCGCGCTTCCAAGGTCTCGTTGGTTTCGAAATAGGAGACGCGAACCTTGATACCCGTCGATTGTTCGAACGACGCGAGAGTGTCGGGCGCCAAATAATCGGCCCAGTTGTAGAAGTTGAGAACCTTGGCGTCGTCGTTCTTCTCGACCGCGCGAACATTGCGCGCCCCGGAATCGGGATTGCCGCATCCGATCAGCAGCAATGCCGCCAGCCCGGGAATCGTCATCGACGGCCTCACTGCACGATCCCGATCCCCTTCAGCGCCTGCAAATACTCGCTCACGAGGCCGAGCGGCACCGGGCCATATTCGGCCGACAATTCGTCCGCGATCTCGAGCGCCGTATGCCTGCCGTCGGCGAAATTCAGCGCTTCATAAGCGTATTCTTCGCCGGCGCCCCAGGATCCCTCGTAGCTCAGCAGTTTTGGCGTCGACATACCCGCGGCCTTTGCGTGGTCCGCAAAATAATCGTATCCGAACACCATTAAGGGGCCGCGCGGCTCCTTGAGCCGTCGATAGATGACCGCGCCCTCTCCCGTGCGCCTCGACTTGAATTCCGCAGACTTCGGCCGAGCCCCGGAAATGAATGCGTCGACGGAGCCGAGTATTGCGCGCTCATACGGCTCGGCCGCTTCCGGGGCGGTCCCGCGAGCCATTGACGCCGCAGATCTCAGCAGTTTCCCGCTCGCGATCGCGCGGCCCGTTGCCGCCGCGTCGTGCGGCGAGAAGTTCGCGAGGAAATAACCGCTTGCCGCACCGATAAAAGCCGCACGCTTGAGCTTGGTCGGATCGATATTGGCCGCAGTGTCCAAATTGGTGTGAATGTAGCGATCCGGCCAGTCGTTCAGGTAGATGGCTGGGATCGCGAATGAGGAATCCTGATAAACATCGTGATCGCTGCCCATCGTGTACGCCGAATACATGGCGCGCAGCGGCTCCCTGCCGCCCTCCGGCGCGATCAGCGGATAATCCGCAACACCGGTCGCTGCGAACCGGTACGACTCGCCATTCACCCATTCGGCAAACGCCCAGGCGACGTCGTGCACGAATGACGGCAAGCTCATCGGCCCGCGTGTGACATGAAATACCGCCTTGGTTTCGGGACCGCCGCCGACCATGTCCATGTGCACCACGGCCTTGATCCGATTCGCGAACTCCGGGCGGGCATTGAGCAGCGTCACGGTTCCTTCTATCTCCGGCGGCCAGATGAATCGAAGGGTGCGAGCCGGCCGCGCCAGCAACCCATCGCCGATCAATTTCCGCAGGGTGCGCGCGGCTTCGAGAATGGTTACGCAGCCGCTGGCGTTATCGTTGGCTCCGGGGCGCTGATGGTCCAAGTGGCAGGAAAATGCGATCTCTTGATCCATCAGCCGCGGGTCCGATCCCGGAATGGTGGCGGTGACCACCTCATAGAAGCCCGGGTGCTGGCCGGCCGCCACCACGGCTCGCAGCCGGATCGTTTCGTTTTGCCGCAGCCGCTGCTGCATGGCGCGTGCTGCCTTGAGGGAAACCATGAAGGCAAAGGTCTTATTCGGTGAAAAGGACTGCAGATGTCCCCAGCGAATCAGGTTGTCGTTCTCACCGGACCAGGCAGTCTTCTGGTTCTGTGCGTAGCTGACGATTCCCGCCGCACCGAATTTGCCGATCGCCAAGTCCTGAACCTCCCCGGGTTGCGCCGACACGAGAACAATCCGGCCCTTGACGTCCTTGCCGGCGTAATCGTCCGCGTGCGTGCCGTCGGCCACATCGATCAGATCCGCCGTCACGTCGGCCGACTCGCTGTCTTCCGCCAGCACGATGGGTTCCGCCGCATAGCTTGCAATCTTGGTACTGCGTCCATCCCTGACCTCGGCGAGTTCCCCCGCCTCCGCGTCCCACGCCTGGCGCGCCCGCTGCGTGCCGTAGTAAACCTTTCCATCGGCGGGAAACTGCAGTATCTGCACGTCGCTCAAACCATAGGCGCGCCCCTGCGCGGCCACCAGTTCCGCGGCCGAATGAAATCCTTGCGAACCGCGCTGGCGGTGAAACCGCGCGAGACCCTCCAAGTTCCTTTTTGCGGTCTCGCCGCTCAATTCATTGACGAGCGCAGCCACGGTCGCCTCGGGCAGCAGCGGCGGCGGCTGCGCCGCAGCCGCGGACCCACTGGCGGCAAGCAAGATACAGAGCAACACGATCGGTCGCATGGCAGTCCCTCTACTGAAGCGGCTTGGGTGACCGAAAGGCCACTTCTAGCCTCTGCGATGGAGAAAATGTGCCGCACTTTAGCGGCACGCAGAACTGCGGCAATGACACGCCTACGGATCCTTCGTCATAACCGCCACGGCAATCCCATCGTAACCTTTGGTGCCCACCGTTTGAATCGCGGTGGCATTGAGACGCTGGTCTATCGACAGCAGCTCGAGGAAGCGGCGTACACCCTGCACGTCTGCATCGCGGCTCGCGGCATCGACCACCGCTCCGTTACGAACGACATTGTCGGCAACGATCATCGTTCCGCGGCGCGACAGCTTGATGCACCACTCCAGGTACTCGGGATACGTTCGCTTATCGGCGTCGAGGAAAATGAAATCGAATGGGCCGAGCCCTTCTGCAGCGAGCTGCGGCAGAGTGTCCAACGCTCGGCCGAGCCGCACTTCCACATTCTCGGCGAAGCCCGCACGATCGATATTTTCACGGGCCACTTTGGCGTGCGTAGGAACCGCTTCCAGCGTGATCAGCCGTCCGTCTGACGGAAGCGCCCGCGCGAGCCAAATCGTGCTGTAGCCTCCCAGGGTTCCGATCTCCAGAATTCTGCGCGCGCCCTGTGCGCGCGCGAGAAGCATCAGTAATTTACCCTGGTTGGAAGCGACCTGAATTTGCGGTAGACCCGCTGCATCGCTTGCCTCGAGCGCCGCCTCCAACTTCGGATCCGGGCGCACCAGGAGATCGGTAAAGTACTGGTCTACTCGAGTCCATTGTTCCTGACGCACGACCATTAAGGTCCCGCTTGGATGACAGTCGATTGTCGTGCTAGTAAGCGCCAATTGCCGCCTTCGAACAGGAAGACATTTGTGAAGCGCCTTTCGAGAGTCTTCGCGCCATGCAATTGACCCAGCTCACTCGTTGGCTTTGGCGTTATGGTTTCGCGTCCCATCACAATCCCCACGTTGCCCGTAATCGCCGTGGTCTCGATAGTACGTTCGATCGCCTCGCTGGCAATTTGACCCTGCGACAACATTTTGATGAGCTGATCCTTTCGAACGATCCGGTTCACCGGACTGTTGACGATGTAATTGGGGTGCATCAACGCCTGCATTGCGTTGGCATCGCCCGTGAGGACTATCCGCAATTCCTCGGCGTCGGCGGCACGCAGGCTTGTCTCATTGGGCTGAACTGCAGCCGCGACAGACAGTGTCACAAGCAAAAGAGGCATGAAACAAGCGAACGCGACGCGGCAGATTAGTCTGGTCACAAGAAACCCTCCCTTCCCGGCCGACTTTGGATACTACACCCGCCTACAGCCTCTAGACTGGCCTCCGCTGCACCGGTAGGATTTGCCGCCCACCGGCCGCCGACTCTTTGTTTGACGCACGTCTCACTTTGCGCCCTAGAGTACTTGACGGGGCACAGTTTGCTCCCCTAAGCTGAATTCATGCACAGGCCAAGCGCTGTATTTCCCATCCAATCCGAGGCTCCGGCGGCTATCGAGAGCCGCGCACTCGGCACCCTTGCCTACATCCGCGCGTCCATCGAATCGTCGAGTTCGATGGATGTACCCGGCATGGCCGGTATTGTAATGGGGATCATCGGCGTGCTCACGGCCCTTGCGGTGTCGCTGCCTCGATTGGCGCCCCATTGGCTCGCCATTTGGCTGGTCGCTGCGGCGCTGGCGCTGGTCCTCGGCGGCGCTTCGGTGGCGCGCCAGATCGTGCGGCGCGGGCACTCGCGATATTTGGGGCCGGCCCGAAAATTCCTGCTTTGCCTTTGTCCCGCGCTGCTTGCCGGCGCGGTGTTGACTCTGGCGCTGGCGAATGCCGGCGCATTGAGCTTCATTCCGGGCACCTGGCTGCTGCTTTACGGCTGCGCGGTTCTCTCAGCGAGCACGGTGACGGCGGCCGGGATCGCGCGGCTGATCTGCCTCATGGGCGCATTGTTCGTCGCCTTGGGGTCGATCACGTTCGCGCTGCCCGCGGCGGCCCACACGTTGATGCTCGGCTTGGGATTCGGTGTCCTGCATGTCATTTTCGGCATCCTCATCGGACGCCACAGCGATGGCGGCTAAGTCCGGCGCCATCAAGCGCCATGAGGCGGCTACGCCCGCCTCGGGCAAGGCGCCGGCGAAACCCGTGGCCGTGCCGCGTTCGCCGCATGTGGGCGAGGAGGCGGGCTTCGACCGTCTGATTTACGAGCGCGTGCGCCTCGGCATCATGAGCGCGCTGGCCATGAATGAGCAGCTCACCTTCAACGAGCTCAAGTCCCTGTTCGACGTGAGCGACGGCAACCTGAGCGCGCACGCGCGCAAACTCGAAGAGGCGAGCTATGTCGTGTGCACGAAGTCCTTCGAGGGCCGCAGGCCTCGATCCGAATACCGCATTACGCAGATTGGCAAGAAGGCGCTGCTGCGCTACCTCGAGCACATCGAAGCGGTAATCAAGGCAACGCGGCGAGCTTGAGGACGATGCACGTCGCCATCATCATGGACGGAAACGGCCGTTGGGCCACCCAGCGCGGGTTGCCGCGGACTGCGGGACATATCGAGGGCGCAAAGGCGGTGCGCGCCACCGTCGAGACGGCGGCGCGGGCGGGCGTAGAGACGCTGACGCTGTACGCGTTCTCGTCCGCCAATTGGGCGCGGCCGCCGGCCGAGATCGCGGCGCTGATGCGCCTGTTCGGCCAGTACCTCTTTACCGAGACCCGGCGCTGCGTGGAGCAATCGATTCGGATCAACGTCATCGGACGGCGCGATCGGCTCGAGCGAAAACCTGCTGCGCTCCATCGAGCAAAGCGAACGATCAAGCGCGGCGGGCACGGGAATGCTGCTGCGCATCGCCGTCGATTATTCGTCCCAGCACAGCATCGTGCAAGCCGCGCGGCGCGCGGCGCAAAATCCGCAACTGGGCACTGCGGACTTCCATCGGCTGCTCAATGAAGTCGATCACTGCGCTTATCCGGTGAGCGAGGTCGACCTGCTTGATTCGCACCGGAAACGAACGGCGCCTGAGCGATTTTCTGCTGTGGGAATCCGCGTTCGCGGAATTGCATTTCAGCGATTGCCTGTGGCCGGACTTCGATGAGCAGCGTTTTCACAGCGCCCTCGAGGACTATAACGGGCGACAACGCCGCTTCGGCGGCCTCAATGCGAGGACGGTCTAGCACGGCGCCTGGTGCTGCCGCAGCACGGCGAATACAATTGCGCCGTGGAATCGATCGACCTCGCTGCACGCATCCGTAATCACCCGCCGGGCCATGCGCTGGCGCGGGAATTCTATACCGACCCGGCCATCTTCGAGCGCGACATGGAGCGCATGCTGCTTCGGCATTGGTTTTGTGCGGGCCATGTCAGCAGCATCCCGCGCGCCGGCGATTACTTGGTGGTCGAGCTCGGTTCCGAGTCGGTCATCATCATTCGAACCACGGCAGGCGAGGTACGCGGCTTGCTGAATGTTTGCCGGCACCGCGGTTCGCGCCTCTGCGCCGGGCGCTCGGGAAAGGCCCAAGCTGCCCGGCTCATCTGTCCCTATCATGCCTGGACCTACGATCTGGACGGCAACCTGCTGGTTGCCCGCCAGATGCCGGAATCGTTTCGGCGCGCCGAGACCGCCCTGAAAAACCTGCCGGTGCAGATCATGGAAGGCTTGATATTCACGACCTTTGCCCAAGAGCCGCTCGATCTTGGAGTCGCCGCCGACGCACTGGCCAGTTCCGCCGGCGTGCACGGCTGGGCAGGGGCAAAGGTCGCCCACCGCGAGTTGTATTCGATCAAAGCCAACTGGAAACTGGCCGTTGAAAATTACATGGAGTGCTACCACTGCACGCCCGCTCACCCGGAGTTCGCGAAGCGTCATGTGTTATGCGCGCCCGGCCGAGCTCAACGTGGAATTGGAGCGCGCGGGGCGTGCGCGGGCCGAGGCGCTCGGTATCGTGGTGCCCGACATCGATGCGTATGGGCGCGCCGCCGGCGCCGGACGGGAGTCGGTTGCCGTCATGCGCAGCGCCCTGCACGACGGCGTCGCGAGCGCCACGGACGATGGCCGATCGGTCGCGCGGCTGATGGGGGCGTTTTCGGCGCCTGACGGCAATTCCACCTACTTCGACATCGGTCCGATAAGCGACTTTCTCGCTTACCCGGATCACGGCGTCATCTATCGATTCATTCCCAAAACCGTCGAGCAAACGGAGATGGAAGTGATCTGGCTGGTTCATCAAGATGCGGTCGAAGGCGTCGACTACGACGTGGAGCGCCTGACTTGGCTGTGGAAAACCACCAGCGCGGAAGACAAGAAAATCGTCGAGATGAATCAGGCGGGCGTAAACTCGCGTTTCTTCGAGCCGGGCCCCTATTCATTGCAGGAAACCTACGCAGCACGCTTCGTCGATTGGTATCTCGCCGAATTGTCGGCCTGAGCCGGGCGCCGCTGGTCTTTCTAGACGCCCTGGCGGCGGCGCCAGCCGGCCAGCCCCAGCAACAGAGCGGCGGCCGTGACGACGGGATAATTGCCGAATCTTGCATACGGCGTAAGACCCGTCATCGGCAGCACGTCGGCGCGCAGCACGGCCTGGCTGGAACTGCGGCAGGCGCGCCACGATTTCTCCATGCGGACCGATCGACGGCCGTGATGCCGTCATTCGCGGCGCGCACCAGGAAGCGCCCGGCCTCGAGCGCGCGCATGCGCGAGATCTGCAGATGTTGATGCGGCGCGCTGGAATCTCCGTACCAGGCATTATTGGTGACATTGATCAGCAGAGTCGCGTCGCGCAGCACCTTGAGCTGCTGACTGCCGAAGGCATCCTCGTAACAAATCGTCAGCCCGAGCTTCTGCCCGGCGGCGCTCAAGAGCGGCTGGTGCTCGCTGCCGGGCGTGATGTCGTCATACGGCAAACTCATCAGCCGCAGCCATGAGCGCACGAATGCAGGCACCGGAAAGTATTCGCCAAAGGGTACCAGGTGCCGCTTGTAATACCAGCCGCCGCCCGACGTCGCTCAGCACCAGGAGCCCGTTGTAATAGCGCTTGAGTCTCAGGCTGAAAGTTGACGAGCCCGATCGCAAAGTCGGCGCCGTGCGCGCGTCCCAGCGTCCTGCAGGTCGCCGCAAATAATCGGGAATTTCGTTCGCGAGAATCGGCAGCGCTGCTTCCGGCCAGACGATCAGCCGCGCTCCCCACGCCTGTGCCGTGAGCGTCGAGTATCGCGCCATGGTCTCATCGAGATTCTTCGCCTGCCATTTTTGGTCCTGCGGCACGGCGCCCTGCACGGCGGCAACCGCAATCGGGCGGCCCGGCGGCTGCGCGTCCACGCGTGGCTGCGCGAGAAGCGCCGGAACGAGGAACAGAAGCGACAACAGCGCCCAGCGCGGCCACGCGCTGCAGCGTCGAGACGGCCGGCATCAGCAGCACATTGAGCGCGGCGGCGATCGTGGCGGCGGCCCACGTCACGCCATAGACGCCGAACAGCGGCGCCCAGCCCTGCAGCGGCGAATCGATCATCGCATAGCCAAGCGACAGCCACGGGAATCCGCTCAAGAGCCCAGCCGCGCAGCCATTCGAGCCAAAACCCATAGCACCGGCAGCACCAGCCAGGCGCGCGTCGCGCCGGGCTTGAGCCAAAATCGATTGGCGAGATAGCACAGCGCGCGCGGAATAGGCCGACATCAACCCGATCAGAGCCGCCTGCAAGATCGACCGTCAGCCAAATCGGCACCAAGCCGAATACATGAAGGCAGGTGTAGAGCCAGTAAGTGCCGAATGCCGAACAGCCCGGCGCCGAATGCCGCGCCCGTGCCAACCGGCGCGGCGCGGCGGCAGGCCTCGGATGAGCGCGAACAGCGCCGCAGGCGCCAGCACCGCGATCGGCCACCAGCCGAAAGGCGCGAAAGCGAGATTGAGCGAGGCGCCGGCGGCGAACGCGGCTGCCAGCCGCCATGAGGCCTGCATCTGCAACGCGGCGGAAGGGCCGCGCGCACCGACGTTCAAGGATTCGACTCGTCGGCGGGCGGCGGTTCAATATCGGTGGGCGTGATCACACGCAGAAGATCGATGCGGCGGCGATCGGCGCGCAATACGCGAAACTCCATCTCACCGATCTGAATGGTTTCTCCGCGGCGCGGCAGGCGCCCGAACTCCTGCATCAGCAGGCCGCCGATCGTGTCGTATTCCTCGTCGGAAAATGCGGTCCCGAAGTAGTGATTGAAATCGGCGATGGGCGTGAGTGCGCGTACCGTGAATTCCGCGCGCACTCTCTCTGCGGATCGTCTGATCATCCTCGACGTCGTGCTCATCGTCGATCTCGCCGACGATCTGTTCGATGACGTCCTCGATGGTGACCAATCCGCACACTCCGCCATATTCGTCGACCACCATGGCAATGTGATTGTGGCTGCGGCGAAATTCCTTGAGCAGCACGTTGAGCCGCTTGCTTTCGGGGACGAACACCACCGGACGCATGTACTCGCGAATCTCGAAGCTCTCGTCGCCCGCGGCCTGCAGGCGCAGCAAATCCTTCGCCAGCAAGATGCCGAGAATCTGATCGCGGTCTTCGCCGATCACGGGAAAGCGCGAATGTCCGGATTCGACCACCCGCTCGACCAGCTTCTCCGGCGACTCGTCGCGCTCGACGAACACCATTTGCGAGCGCGGCACCATGATGTCGCGCACCTGCATGTCGGCCACCGCCAAAACTCCCTCGAGCATGACCAGCGCGTCGCCGTCGAACAGACCGCGCTCGCTGGCTTCGCGCAGATCCTCGATGAGCTCGGCGAGATCGCGCGGCTCGCCCGACATCGACTGGGTAATGCGCTTTAACCAGCGGCCGGTGGTGCCGCCTTGGGGTTGTTCTGACATGGGGGCCTTAAGGATACTCGATCAGCGATACGGGTCCGAAAAGCCAAGCCGATCAAGGATTTGAATCTCCATTGCCGCCATTTTCGCGGCCTCTCGCGCCGCCTCATGGTCGAAACCAAGAAGGTGCAGCACTCCATGGACCGTCATGTGCGCCCAGTGCGCCTGCAGCGGCTTGCCGCTCACTTGCGCCTCGTGGGCCACGACGGGCGCGCAGATCA
This sequence comes from uncultured Gammaproteobacteria bacterium, assembly GCA_963818075.1. GTDB lineage: Bacteria > Pseudomonadota > Gammaproteobacteria > Steroidobacterales > Steroidobacteraceae > Bog-1198. The sequence goes on from CAWFQX010000006.1 coordinate 1,193,674, forward strand.
CGAGTTCGCCGAGGTAATGACGGCCATCAGGAGCATCGCCGGCCCCGCCGAAAGACAGCACATTGGTCGGCTTGTTCTTGCGCCGGTAATGCGCGTTCAAGCTGCGGCTGCGAGCCCGCCCCACCACGCGCACGGAAAGCACGATGCACCGGCGCCTCGGCGCCCCGTGGGTCGACGCCACGCGGGTCGGCGAGCGGCGCGCCAGTGCAAGCGCCGCCGCGCCCCACCCTGCCAACTGCCGTGAGCTCGGCACCCACGGCCGCCGCGCCGCGTAGCTCACATCGAGTTCGAGCCGCGGTGCCACGGTCTTAAGATCCTGTAGGCTCCTTCGAACCGTCGTCGGGCGCGCTCGCCTCGTAGGCTTGAACGATTCTCTGCACCAGCGGATGGCGCACCACGTCGCGCGAGCTGAACATGGTGAAGGCGATGCCGCGCACGCCGCGCAGTATATCGATCACCGTGCGCAGGCCGGATTGCTTGGAATTCGGCAGATCGACCTGCGTGATATCGCCGGTCACGACGGCCTTGGAGCCGAAGCCGATGCGCGTCAGGAACATCTTCATCTGTTCGTTGGTCGTGTTCTGCGCTTCGTCCAGGATCACGAACGAATCGTTGAGCGACCGGCCGCGCATGAAAGCCAACGGCGCCACCTCGATGACGTTGCGTTCGATGAGTTTCGCCACCCGCTCGAAGCCCATCATTTCATACAGTGCGTCATACATGGGGCGCAGATACGGATCGACCTTTTGCGACAGGTCGCCGGGAAGAAAACCCAGGCGTTCGCCGGCTTCCACGGCGGGCCGCACCAATACGATGCGCCTGACCTTCTCCGATTGCAGCGCCTCGACCGCACAGGCGACGGCAAGATACGTCTTGCCGGTGCCCGCCGGACCGATGCCGAAGGTCAGGTCATGGGTGCGGACATTGTTGAGATATTCGGTTTGATTGGCGCCGCGGGCGCGCACCATGCCGCGCGAAGTGTGAACCTTGAGTTCGTCTGAATCCGTATTGGCGTCGGTGTTGTTGCTGTCCATATCCAGTTCTTGCAGCGCAATGTGCACGCGTTCGGAATCGACGGGCTCGCGTTGCGCTCGCGCGTACAAATCGAGCAGCACCGCTTCCGCCCGCTTGATCGCCGCGGGCAATCCGATGATCTGAAAGCGGTTGCCGCGCCTTCTCACTTCCACGCCGAGCCGAGCCTCGATCTGATGCAGATGCTCGTCGAGCGGTCCGCACAGTTCCACCAATCGGATGTTGTCCGCCGGAGCGAGCAGCACGTCGCGCGTCAATCGGGCTTAAGCTCACGGTGCTCCGTCGGCAATGAGACGGCCGCGCAGGGAATTCGGCATGGCTTGGGTTACGACCACGTCGGCAAAGTTGTTGATGAGTGCCATCGGATCGTCCGCGGGGCCGTCGAAGTTGACCCAGCGATTGTTGTCGGTGCGGCCGGCGAGTTGCCGCGGGTCGCGCTTGGCGGGGCGTTCGACGAGCACGCGTTGCCGGCTGCCCACCATGCGCTCGGAGATGGCGCGCGCTTGACCGTTGAGGCGCTGCTGCAGGAGTTCCAGCCGTTGCTGTTTGACCTGGTGCGGCACCTCGTCCGGCAGCGCCGCGGCCGGAGTGCCGGGCCGGCGGCTGTAGATGAAGCTGAACGACTGATCGAAGCCCACCTCCGCCACGAGATTCATGGTCGCGAGGAAATCTTCATCCGTCTCGCCGGGAAATCCGATGATGAGATCGGTTGAAATGCAGATGTCCGGCCGCACGGCCCGCAATTTGCGCAGCTTCTGCTTGTACTCGAGTACGGTATGGCCGCGCTTCATGGCGGCGAGGATGCGGTCCGAGCCGCTCTGTACCGGCAGATGCAGAAAATTATTGAGCTTCGGTACGTTGGCATACGCCTCGATCAGACTGTCGTTGAAATCGAGCGGATGCGAGGTCGTAAAGCGGATCCGCTCCACGCCGTCGATTGCGGCGACAAAATGGATCAGCGTCGCCAGATCCGCAGGCGTACCGTCCGCCATCGGCCCCGCGTAGGCGTTCACGTTTTGGCCGAGCAGCGTAATTTCGCGCACGCCTTGCTCGCTCAAGCGGGTCACTTCCTCGAGCACTTGGTCGAAAGCGCGGCTGATCTCTTCGCCGCGCGTGTAGGGCACCACGCAGAAGCTGCAGTACTTGCTGCAGCCTTCCATGATCGAAACGAACGCGGTCGCGCCCGTCGCGCGAGCGGCCGGCAGGCGGTCGAATTTTTCGATTTCCGGAAAGCTGACGTCGATCTGCGGCACGGCCGGATTGCTTCAGGCCGTGCAGCATGGCCGGCAGCCGGTGCAGGGTCTGCGGGCCAAACACCAGATCGACGAACGGCGCCCGCGTGGTTATGCCCTCGCCCTCCTGGCTCGCCACACAGCCGCCCACGCCGATGACGACATGCGGGCGCTGCTGCTTGAGCAGCCGCCATTCGCCCAGCAGGGAAAAGACCTTTTCCTGCGCCTTTTCGCGCACGGAACAGGTATTGACCAGCAATACGTCCGCCTCCGCGGGGTTGTCGGTGCGCGTCATCCCATGCGTGGCTTCGAGCACATCCCGCATCTTGCCGGAATCGTACTCGTTCATCTGGCAACCGAACGTTTTTATGTATAAAAGACCGGGCATATTCTCGGCATAGGCTGCCATGGAAAAGGCCGCTAAGATACTAGGAACCATGGCAATACGCGAAGTTCTCAAAATGGGCGATCCGCGCCTCCTGTCGGTAGCGGCACCGGTACGCGAATTCGGCACTCCCGAACTCGAAAATCTCATTGCCGATATGCAGGACACGATGCGCAATCTCAACGGGGCGGGGCTCGCTGCACCGCAAATCGGCGTGGGCTTGCGCGTCGTCATTTTCGGCTTCGAGGTGAACCAGCGCTACCCGGAAGCGGATCCCGTGCCTTTTACGGTGCTGATCAACCCGATTCTGACCCCGCTGAGCGACGCAGAGGATGAGGGCTGGGAAGGCTGCCTGTCGGTTCCCGGCATGCGCGGGCTCGTGCCGCGGTACCGAGAATTGCGCTATACCGGCTGCGACGCCGCCGGCGTGGCCATCGATCGCTCGGTCAAGGACTTTCACGCCCGGGTGGTGCAGCATGAAGTGGATCACCTCGACGGCATCCTGTATCCGCGGCGCATTCGAGACCTGACCCAGTTCGGCTTCAACGACGCCCTGTTCCCCGGTGAAGACCTCGCCGACGAGTAAATCCGCCCCTTAAAGTCACCGCACCGATGCCAGCAAGTCCTGCGCCTGCGCAATGAGCCGCTGGACCTCGTCCCCGTCGATCGGTTGACCGTCGAACGCGGCGCCTTCGAGTATCGCAATCATGCGGCTCGCGAGCGCATTGCGGCGTGCCGTCAGAGCATTGAGCCGGCCGTCGAGCTGGCCAATCGTCGTCGCATCGCCGGCAAGCGCGTCCGTCGCAATCTGCAGCGACCTGCGGCCGAGTTCGCCGCGAGGTGCATTGATCGCCTTGTAGGCGGCGGCCAGCCGCGACAGCGTCGCATCGTGCTCGCTCAGTGTGGGCGGCAATGCGTCTCGGTCGAGAATCTCGAACAGGACGCGCCCGTCGTGGCCGTAATCGTCTTTGAGACCGGCCAGCGTCAGCAGGGTCGGCCGCACATCGGTGTGATCGGAGAACAATTCATTGGTCAGTCCGATGCGGCGCACGCCGGGACCCACGAGGCCGAGCCAGGTCCGGGTGATTTGTTCCTGGAAGTCGCCGTGGTTCCAATTGAAGCCCGGTTGTTCATTCGAGCAGGCCGCCAGCGACGCGCAGGCAGAGGCGTTGGAACTGGCCGTGATAAAGAAATCATCATTGGCGAAATAGGCAAATGTCGGAGTCCGCGCCGGATCCTTGGTGACCATGTGCAGCAGCGACATCTCCGCCGGATCGCCCATCGCCTTCATCAGCGACACATTGGCGCCAACGATGGGATCGTACGCCAGCAGTCCTGCCATGTGGTGCTCGAGATCGCGCGTCACGGCATCGGCCGGGCCGGGATTTCCCTTGATATAGACCGTCGGCGCGTCATCGCTGTGCACCGAAAAGGACGGTGCCGCGTAGGTGGGTGCCTCGGTCTGCAGCAGCGAGCGCGCGTCGACGTTCACCTCTCCCAAGTTGGTGGTCGTGCAGGGAACGAAGTCCCCGTCGCAGCCCGCCGGCAGCCGCACGTACACGCATGGCGTGTGAATGCCGTCGCAGCCGGCCGGCGAGCCGGCCTGCCCCGCGAAGTGATCGTTCTCATCCGCGGTCACGATGAACAGTGTGTTGTCGCGGGTGATCCCGTCGCCTGCCAACCGCGCAAAGAACTTCCCGAACGCCGAATTGTAGGCGGCAAGCTGCTGCACGTAGCCGGCCTCGCCGGGTCCGTAGCTGCCCGAGAAGGTGAAGTGGTTATCGTGCGCATCGGCGATGTAGGCATACACGATCGGAACGCCGGCTTCGAGCATGGTTGCGACATATCCGAGAGTCTGCGAGGCCGTGGGGTCAAAACCCGGGAAGCCCGGATTGCCGTTGCCGTCGGTGATGGGGATGCCATCCAAATCGTTGATGACGGTCTGACCACCATTGATTTGCGGTGCCACGTAGATGTTGCCGTACAGCGCGTTGAATCCGACGTAGCCGCCCGGCTCATCGGGCAGCAGATCCGGTGCACCGCCTGCATTGCATAGCGCGCTGCCTTTTGCGCAGTGGATGGCGATTCCCTCGAAATCCGCGACGGCTTTGGCCGGGGTTGCCGCGGCCTCCAGGGCTTGCGGCGATGTCGGCCCAAACACCGTGGTGATGTCGCTGCTGATATTTTCGAACTCGATGTTCGCTGTGGAGAATGCACCCACGTCGCAGCCCGCGCGCGTGAACGGCGCCCAAGGCGCCGGATGCACCTTGCCGCGTTGATCGATCATCTGGGGCTGACCGTCAGGCGCGGTATCGGTCCAGTAGGCGAAGGAGCTGGCGAAGCCGATCGAACCGTCGGCGCGGAAATATCCATAGGAATTGGCGACCGGCTGGCCGTGTTTCTCACCGTAGACGCCGGTCAGCGTGGTGATGATGTCGTCGGCCGTATGCGAGATCAGCGGCGTGTGGTGGTTGGCCAGCAATGTGCCCTGACCCTCGAGAAAATTCAGCAGATTCGGCATTTGCTCCAGATCGGATGGAACATTCGGGTTATCGCGGCGCAGGTGGACGTTGTCAAACTGGATCTGCACGATATGGGTGATGCCGCTTCCGAGCCGACAGCTGCCGCCGTGATCCGCAGCATGGACGGCTGGGGCCGTCAGAGCGGCTCCCAACAGCAGCGAAGCACATCCTGCGCAATTTCTCAGATTGACCATGTTGGCGCCCCCCAAATTGATTTTTGTGCCGACCGTTCACCGAGCTTGAGCCGGTGCGCTGAGGGAGCGGACTGTAGGCGCGGCTCGCTACATGCCGGTGTCATTCACATTGCAGAACGATTGCCTTGTTGCCGGGGCGCCGGCCTACAGGGTCGATTTGTCGCGACAAAGTTCGTAGAATCAACAGCCGGTAAAATTCGGACCATTTGCGGAGACACTCATGTCCACTGCCTTCGTACTGAACGGCAAGCCTGCCACCCTGGATGCGGACCCGAATATGCCCCTGCTGTGGGCCATTCGCGAAGTCGCCGGACTGCCCGGAACCAAGTTCGGTTGTGGAATGGCGCTCTGCGGCGCGTGCACGGTTCATCTGGACGGCAAAGCCGTCCGCTCCTGCGTGACGCCCCTGTCGACCGTCGCGGGGCGCAATGTTACGACGATCGAGGGCCTGGCCGGTACGCGTGCCAAGGCGGTGCAAGCGGCATGGATCAAGCTCCAAGTACCCCAATGCGGTTACTGCCAGTCAGGCCAAATCATGTCCGCGACGGCGCTCCTTGAAACGAATTCCGCACCAAGCGATGCCGACATCGACAGCGCGATGAGCGGCAACATCTGCCGTTGCGCCACCTACTCGCGGATTCGGGCGGCCATCCACGCCGCTGCCGATTCCGTCAAGGGATAACCCATGAGCAACACTACCCTCGCCAAACCGCGGTCGACGCGCCGTGATTTCCTGAAGAGCGCCGGCAACATCGGTGCGGTGGCGCTGACCATAGGGTTCAGCTGGAGCGGCGTCACGCGCCGCGCGTTCGGCGCCCCCGCGGCCGCCGGCGCGAGTTTCACCCCCAACGCCTTCTTGCGAATCGGCTCCGACAACAGCGTGACCGTCATCGCCAAGCATGTCGAGATGGGACAGGGGGCCTACACCGGCATCGCCACCGTAGTGGCCGAAGAACTCGGCGCCGACTGGAAACTCGTGCGTGTCGAAAGCGCGCCCGCCGATGCCAAGCGCTATGCCAATCTCGCCTTCGGCACCATGCAGGGTACCGGCGGCAGCTCGGCCATGGCCAATTCCTGGAATCAGCTTCGCGAGGCCGGCGGCAAGGCGCGCGCGGTACTTCTGGCCGCGGCGTCCAAGGAATGGAAAGTGCCGACGACCGAGCTCACAGTGGAGCAAGGCACCGTGTACCACGCAGGCAAGCAGCGCCGGGCCACGTTCGGCGCCCTGGTCGCCACCGCGGCCACCATGCCCGTACCTGAAACCGTGCAGCTCAAGGATCCAAAGGATTTCAAGTTGATCGGCCATCACGCCCCGCGGGTCGACGCCGCGGCAAAATCCGACGGCACTGCTCAATTCACCATCGACGTCGTGTTGCCCGGCATGCTGGTGGCGCTGCTCAAGCGGCCGCCGCTGTTCGGTGCGACGGTCAAGTCCTTCGATGCCGCGGCGGCCGGCGCCGTGCCCGGTGTCGTCAAAGTGGTGCAGGTGCCGCGCGGTGTCGCGGTGGTTGCGAAAAGCTTCTGGGCCGCAAAACAGGGACGGGACGCACTCAAGATCGAATGGGATGACTCCAAAGCGGAGAAGCGCAGCTCGGCCGCCATCCTGGACGAGTACCGTAAACTTGCCGACCAGCCGGGTCTGCCGGCGCGCAAGGACGGTGACGCGGTGGGAGCGATTCAACGCGCGAGCCGTAAATTGTCCGCCACGTACGAATTTCCGTATCTCGCGCATGCGCCCATGGAGCCGCTCGATGCGGTGGTCAAGCTGAGCGCCAATGCCTGCGAGATTTGGGCCGGAGATCAATTCCAGACCGTCGATCAAGCGAATGCTGCGCGCACGGCGGGTTTGGATCCAAGCCAAGTCAGCATCCACACTCTCTACGCCGGCGGCAGCTTCGGTCGGCGCGCCAACCCGGGTTCCGATTACATTGTCGAAGCGGTCTCCATCGCCAAGGCGTACGGCGCGGACGGCACGCCCATCAAGCTACAGTGGACGCGCGAGGATGATCTACATGGCGGTCTTTATCGGCCGATGTACGTTCACAAGCTGCAAGCGGGTCTCGACGACCGGGGTGCGCTCGTCGGCTGGCACCACGTCATCGTCGGCCAGTCGATCGTCGCCGATACGCCGTTTTCCGCACTCATCAAGGATGGCATTGATGGGACCTCGGTCGAAGGGGCCGCGAACATTCCTTATGCCATACCCAACGTCGCCGTCGACCTGTCGACCACCAAGACGGGCGTGCCGGTGCTGTGGTGGCGCGTGGTCGGGAGTTCGCACACGGCATTCGCCGTCGAAGCGTTCATCGACGAGGTGGCGCATGCGGCGGGTCAGGACGGTTTTACGTTCCGCCGCAAACTGCTCGACCAACATCCGCGCATGAAAGCGGTGCTGGAACTGGCCGCCGACAAGGCGGGCTGGGGCACGCCGCTGCCGCCGGGCAAAGGCCGCGGCATCGCGGTGGCGGAAGCATTCAAAACCCTCGTTGCCCAAGTCGCCGAGGTCAGCGTGGACAAGGACGGGCAGGTCAAAGTCGATCGGGTGGTGTGCGCGGTCGACTGCGGCACGCCGATCAATCCGGACATCATCGCCGCGCAGATGGAGGGCGGTATCGGCTTCGGCCTCGGCGCGATTCTCTACTCGGCGATCACGTTGAAGGATGGCCGGATCGAGCAGGACAATTTCAATGCGTATCGGGTGTTGCGCATGAGCGAGATGCCGAAAGTGGAAGTGCACATCGTACCGTCGGCGGAGCCGCCGACCGGTGTCGGCGAGCCGGGGGTGGCACCCGTCGGGCCCGCTGTCGCCAACGCGATTTTTGCCGCGACCGGCAAACGCAGTTATGTGCTGCCGTTCTCCCGGGCGGGCTCCGCATGACGCGCTCCCGAGCGCGTCGTCTGCGTGTCAACCGCCCAGCGCCACGCGCAATGCTCCAATCTCGGTGCTTGATTCGGCCAGCAGCTTTTTAAAGCCGTCGCCGTCGAGCCGAAATCGGCGCGCGGCCGGCACGCCCTGCAGATTGAGCTCAATGTCCTCGGGATGCTCGCGATAGGCGGCCATGAGATTGGCGATGAGCAGCACGTCGGTCAAATCGATTTCGCCATCGTGCAAGTATTCCAGGTCTTCGTGCAAATGCACCGCGGCGATCACATCCGCGGGCATCTCCCAGTTTTCGAGCAGGGCCTTGGCGATGTTGGCATGCCAGAGCTCCTCGATGCCGCGATACACTTGGGTGTCCGCAAACAGCGCCGGATGCTTGACCGCGTTGACTAGGATGTAGAGCTTGCCGATGCCGTGAAGTATGCCGGCCAGAGCCGCGGAATCCGGGTTTATCTTGCTGAGACGCTTGGCGAGCACGCTTGCCATCGCGGCCACGAGCGCGCTGCGCTGCCAAAGGACGCGCAGGGGTTCCCTGGCCGCACGCAGATCCTCGGACTTGGTCAGCTGGGACATGGCAAAGGCGATGGAGCTGCTGCGCACGAGATTCAATCCGATCCGCGCGATGGCGACGCGTAGGTCCGTGATTTTCTTTCCGCTGGGGTTGATGGCGGCGGAGTTGGCCAGCTGCAGCAGCCGCGCGGCCAGGGCCGGTTCCGCACCGACGATGCGCACTATTTTTTCGGCAGAGACGTCGGCATCTTGAAGCGCTTTGCGCACTCGTTGGGCCACGTCCGGAAAACTCGGTAGATCGATCTTGCCGGCGGACAGTTGCTTGGCCAGCGAGGTCACGAACTCGAACCCGTTCGACTCGCTGACGGTGCTGCCGGCGCCGCTCGGTGGGGCGCTCACGAGGCAGCCGTTGATGCAAAGTGCCGTGCGATCAAAATCAACGTCCAAGCCTTAAGCATGAGTCCCGCGCTCCAACCCTGTGGGGAGGCTATCGGCAGCGGTACCGGCACCTTTAGCGTGGCTCCGCAGGGTCGGTCCGACCGCCATTTCTTTCGGGGAATGTGACCTTCGTCACAGCGTCATTGCGCAGCCTCATGCCGCGCCGCGTTTCAGGCCGCGTCGAAGATGATCACGCCGCGGCCTTCGCGACCTGCGGCGAGGTCGGCGAACGCCTGAGGTGCCTCGTGGATCGAATAGGTGCGCGTGATCAATTCGTCGAGCTTGAGTCGGCCGCCGCGGTACAGGCCGATGAGGCGTGGAAAATCCTGTTGCGGCCGCGCTGAGCCATAGTAACTGCCGGTCAGGGTCTTTTCGCTGAGCGCCACCTGTTGCGCATTCAGAGTGATCTCATCCCGCGGACCCGCGATACCGACGATGACCGCCGTCCCGCCGCGGCGCAAAAGGCCCCAGGCCTGCTCGGAAATCTTCCCCATGCCCACGCAATCAAACGCGTAATCCGCACCACCGCCCGTCAGCTTGTAGAGCGTCCGGCCGACATTTTCCTGGCCGCTGACGTTGAACACGTGGGTCGCGCCGAATATCTTCGCCAATTCGAGTTTCGGCTCGCTGGTGTCGACGGCGACGATCATGCCGGCTCCGGCGATTGCGCAGCCCTGAATGGCGTTGAGCCCCACGCCCCCGCAACCGAAGACCACGGCAATCGAGCCGGCCTCGACGCGCGCGGTGTTGACCGCCGCGCCCACGCCCGTCATGACCCCGCAGCCGATCAGCGCTGCTCGATCCAGCGGCATCTGTTTGTCGATCTTGACCAGGTTGTCGCTGTGCAGGGTTGCGAATTCGGCCATGACGCCGCAGCCGCAGAACACATTGAGAGCCGAGCCCGCTGCATCGCGCGTGCGCACCGTGCCGTCCGGCAAGGTATACAGCGCTTTTAAGGACTGCACGCACAATTGCGGACGGCCGGTCTGGCAGTAGTGGCAGCGCCCGCACATGCTGACGAAGGAACTGACCACGTGGTCGCCGACCGCATAGCGGCTGACCCCCTCGCCGACCGCGGTCACGACACCCGCGCCTTCGTGTCCGAGTACCAGCGGCAAGGGATAGGCAATCGTGCCGTTGGTTGCGGACAAATCGCTGTGGCAGACGCCGCAGGCCGCCAGCCGAATGGTCACCTCACCGTGCCGCGGCGCTTCGACGTCGATCTGCTCGACCCCCACCGGACGGCCCGTTTCGCGCGCCACCACCGCCCAGGCCCGCCTCATGCGCGCGTGAGACTCGCGTAACGCTGCAGGTGCGCATCGCTGTCGCCGAACATGATTTGGGTGGCCGTCAGCCGCTTGAACCAATGACTGATCTTGAGTTCGTCGGTCATGCCCATGCCGCCGTGCAGCTGCACCGACTGCTGCCCGATGAATCGGCCGGCCTGTCCGATCACCACCTTGGCGGCCGACAGGGCCTTGCGGCGCTCGCCGACATCCTGGGCGGTACAGCGCAGTGCGGCCAGATAGCTCATCGAGCGGGCCTGTTCGAGATGAATCAACATGTCGGCGATGCGGTGCTGCAACGCTTGAAAACGGCCGATGGGCTGGCCAAATTGCTGCCGCACGCGCACGTAATCGACGGTGGCGTCCACCATGGCTTGCATCACGCCCACTGCATCGGCGCACAATGCCGCAAGCCCGATGTCGAGCGCCGCTTCGACTGCGGTCAGCGCGCCGCCTTCGGGGCCGAGCCGGCTTGCCGCCGGCAATGCCACTCCCTTGAGGTAGACATCCGCGGCACGCTGGCCATCGACGGTGGGATAGGCGTCCAGCACCACACCCGGCGCGGCGCGCGGCACCAGGAACAACGACACGCCTCGAGCGTCGCCCGCTTCTCCCGCCGTGCGCGCCGAGACGAGCAGAATATCGGCAGCGCCGGCATGCATCACCACACCCTTGTGTCCGTCCAGCCGGTAGCCGTCGCCGCTGCGCTCTGCACGCGTGGTGACGCACTGGCTTTCAAAGCGCGCACCGCTCTCGAAATGCGCGAGCACGGCGATCTTCCCGCCGCCGGCCATGCCGGTCAGCAGCTCGCCCGCGGGGGTTTCGCCCGCGAACGGACTCAATACCGCGGTGGCAATCACGGCGCTGCTCAACACCGGCTCGAGCAGCAGGCTGCGCCCGCAGTCGCCCATCATGGCCAACGTTTCCAGCGGTCCGAACCCGAGGCCGCCCTGCGCGGCGGGCGCGGTGATGGCGAGCACGCCCAAGTCCGCCAGGCCTTGCCATATCGACCGATCCCAGCCATCGGGCGAATTCTTGATCGACCGAAACCGCTCGAAGCTGTATTGCTCGCTGAGGTAGCGATCGACGGCGTCGTGCAGCTGCCGTTGTTCGTCGCTGAATTCGAAGTTCATCCTACAGACCCACGATCATCTTGGAGATGATGTTTTTCTGAATTTCGTTGGTGCCGCCGAAAATCGACAGCTTGCGTTGATTGAAGTACGCGGCCGCCAGTGTCGAGGCGTAGCGCGGACCCGGCGGCTCGCGCGTTGGGTCGAATTGCCAGCCGGCTTCCATCGCTTCACGGCGAAACGGCAGCGCATAGGGTCCTACCGCGCGCATCAGAAGTTCGGAAATGCTTTGGTGAATCTCGGTTCCCCTGATCTTGAGGATCGATGCTTCGGGACCTGCCGCAGGCGATTTTCGCTCCGCCGACAGCACGCGCAGATTGGTTATCTCGAGCGCCCACAGGTCGATTTCGATCTGCGCGACCTGCGCCGCGAACAGGGGATCTTCGATCAGCGGCCGCCCTTGGCTAAGCTCGCGCGCCGCGATGCGTTTGAGCCGCGCCAGTTCGCGCTTGCCGATGCCGATGCCGGCGATATTGGTGCGCTCGTGCCCGAGCAGAAACTTGGCATAAGTCCAGCCGCGGTTCTCCTCGCCGATGCGGTTTTCGACCGGCACACGCACGTTCTCGAACCACACCTCATTGACCTCATGGCCGCCGTCCAGCAGCATGATCGGCCGCACCGTGATGCCGGGGCTCTTCATGTCGATCAACAAGAAGGTGATGCCGGACTGCTGCTTCGCCTGGCTGTCGGTGCGCACCAGACAGAAGATCCAGTCGGCGTATTGACCGAGGGTGTTCCAGGTCTTCTGGCCGTCGACGACGTAGTGATCGCCGTCGCGAACGCCGCGCGTTTTCAATGACGCCAAGTCCGAGCCGGCACCGGGTTCCGAATACCCCTGGCACCACCACTCCTCCCCGGCACTGATCTTCGGCAAGAATCGCTGTTGCTGGGCAGCGCTGCCGAAGGCCATGATGACCGGCGCGACCATCTTGGTGCCGAACGGGATCAGGCGCGGACCGCCGGCCAGCGCCGACTCCTCCTCGAAGATGTATTGCTGCACCGAGTTCCAGCCCGGGCCGCCGAATTCCGCCGGCCACCCCATGCCGCCCCAACCGCGCTCATGCAGGCGGCGTTGCCATAGGACGTGGTCTTCGCGTCCCAGTTCGTAGCCGTTGAGCACTTTGTCGCTGATGTCGGCAGTGAGTTTTTCGCGCAGGAAGGTGCGCACCTCCTCGCGAAAGGAATTCTCCTCGTCGGTAAACTCAAGGCGCATGGTTGCCGCCGGGGTTCATGGTCGTGTACATGGCGTGTTCTGCACTACAGAATTTAATTCCAAATTGGTGCAAAATTATGAGTACCGGTGTCCGAGCTTGTCAATGAACAAACCCCTTAAAGCGCCTCTCGAGCGTCGGGCGAAGCCGCCGCACAAGGCGGCCGGCGTCAAAACGCCTGTCGGCAGGGCCAAGCAGCCCAAGGCCGATCGCCATTTCGTGACGGCGCTGGCGCGCGGCCTCGAAGTGCTCGCCTGCTACCGGCACGGCGACCGCGTGCTCGGCAACCAAGAGCTTAGCCAACGCTGCGGCTTGGCCAAATCCACGGTATCGCGGCTCACGCACACGCTGACGCAGCTCGGATATCTGATCTACGTCGAGGACAGCGCCAAGTACGGTCTCGGCACCGCCACATTGAGCTTGGGCAGCGCCATGCTGTCGCGGCTCGACATCCGCAAGCTTGCGCACCCCTTGATGCAGCAGTTGGCGGAATTCGGCCAATGCATGGTGAGTCTCGGCAGCCGCGACCGGCTCTCGATGATCTACATCGATGCGGTTCGCGGCTCGGCGGCGGTCACGCTGAGTTTGGACACCGGCGCACGAATTCAGATCGCCACCTCGGCCATGGGCCGCGCGTACCTTACGGCGATCCCGGAGAAGGAACGGAATGCCATCATGGAAGGCGTGCGCGAGCTTGCCGACGTCAGCCGCTGGGCCGATCTGCAGCGCGGCGTCGCCAAGGCCCTGCGCGATATTCGCGATCTCGGCGTGTGTTGTTCCTTCGGAGAGTGGCAGAAGGACGTCAACGCCATCGCCGTGCCGGTGCGACCGGGCGGCGGTCTGCCGCCGATGGCCATCAATTGCGGCGCGCCGGCGTACATGGTGTCGAAAGAGTTCCTGCTGGAGAAGGTGCGGCCGCGGCTCATCGCGCTCGCCAACGATTTGGAGACCTCGTTGGGCACCGCCGGCTGAATGCGCCCCGGGAGCCTGCCTAGAGACTTGCGCTGGCGCCGGCGCTCGGGCGGACGCCGGAGACGCGGCTGTTGCCCGCGCGCCAATCCGACGGCGACTGACCGGTCCAGCGGCGAAACGCGCGGGTGAAGGAACTGCCGGCGGAGAATCCCAGCAGATAAGTCACGTCGCTGACGGTATGCCGCGGCGCGCTCAGATAGGCCAGAGCGAGCACGCGCCGGGTTTCATCCAGTATCTGCTTGTACGTGAGGCCGGAGTCGCCCAATTTCCGTTGCAGCGTGCGGGCGCTCATGTTGAGGAGTTCGGCCACATGGTCTTGGGAGGGCTCGCCTTTGCCAAGCCGCTGCGTCAACACCTCGCGAACCCGCCACTGAATGTTCTCGCGTTCGATCTGCGACAGATATTCAAGCGCGATCGCATCATTGTGCCGCGCCAACTCAGGGTTGCCCCCGTCGAGCGGGCGCTCGATGGCGTCGCGGTCGAACACCAATCGGGTCTGGGCGGCCCCGAAATGCAATGGCGCGCGCAGCACGCGGTGAAAATCCGCGACATTGGCCGGCGTCGGGCGCTGCAGATCGATGCGCAGCGGCGAGTAGTCGCGTCCGGTCAAAGACCGGCACATGCGTAAGTAAGCCGCAACCACGGCATCCACCGATTCGAAGGGGACGTCATCCGCAGGCTCGATCACGAAGTGATACTCCGGGCCGCACCGCGAGAATTCGTACTCAACGGCGTCGCTCGCCACATGGCAGAGACGCTGTACGCGCTCGAATGCCTCCTTGAGGGTCGAACTCGCAGAGAGCCCGAAACTCAAGGCGTGGAAAGTCGTTTGCTTGATGTGGCTGGCGACCTTGAGCCCGAAGGCCGGATCGCCGGTCGCATCCACCGCGGCTCTCCACAGGCGCGACACGGGGGTTATCGGGCAGCGGGCCGTCGGACCATCGAGCGACTTGAGGTCGAGTCCAGCCTCTGCAAGCAGCGCCGCGCTGTCGCAGCCCGCGGCATCCAGAGCGCGGCAGATCGCCCTGACCCAGGTTACGAGGATCGTTCTCCCGCCGCGGATGTCCTTGCCAGGCACAGATCCGCGGTCCGGAGGGTGTCGCCGCATGTGTGTTACTCCCGCAATACGCCCGTCAGGACAGCCTCAGCCGCCCCTCTACCAGCCTGCTTTCAAAAAGGGATGTCGTCGTCGAAATCCTCTTTGCCGCCTGCGGGCGCCGGTGCCGCCGACTGATCGTAGTCGTCCCGCGGGGGAGCGCCGCCCCCGGCACCGCGCTCCGCGCCGCCGCCTGCCGCGCCAGCGCCGCCCGCGCGGCCGCCGAGCATTTGCATGTTGTCGGCAATGATCTCGGTGGTGAACCGATCGTTGCCCTGCTTATCCTGCCATTTTCGGGTGCGCAACTTTCCCTCGACGAACACCTGAGAACCTTTGCGCAGGTATTCCGCGGCAATTTCTCCCAATCGGCCGAACAGGGCGATGCTGTGCCATTCGGTGCGCTCCTGTTGCGCGCCGGAGGCTTTGTCCTTCCATGACTCGCTGGTGGCGATCCGGATGTTCGTGACCGTCATGCCGCTCGGCATCGAACGCGTTTCCGGGTCCGCGCCGAGATTACCTACCAGAATGACCTTGTTTACGCCGCGCGCCATACATACCCCCGGAAACAAATTGATGCCGGGCATTGTACACGCAGGTGGCCACCCCAATAGGAGGCTTCCGCGGTGCGCTCGTGCAGATATCCGCGCACGGTGCGCCTTTTCGGCCCGTTTTACCCGCCCTTGACGTGGCGGGTATAGTAGTTGGTTACATGCAAAATATCCGCATCCGGGGTGCCCGGACCCATAACCTGAAGAATATCGATCTCGACTTGCCGCGCGATCGGTTGATCGTATTGACCGGCCTGTCGGGTTCCGGGAAGTCCTCGCTCGCCTTCGACACCATCTATGCCGAAGGTCAGAGGCGCTATGTCGAATCGCTGTCGACTTATGCGCGGCAATTTCTCTCGATGATGGAGAAGCCGGACATCGATACCATCGAGGGCCTGTCGCCCGCGATCTCGATCGAGCAAAAATCAACCTCGCACAACCCCCGTTCCACGGTAGGCACGGTTACCGAAATTTACGATTATCTGCGTCTGCTGTTTGCCCGCGCCGGCACGCCGCGCTGCCCGGACCACCACATCGACCTCGCCGCCCAAACGGTGAGCCAGATGGTCGATGCGGTTCTCGAGCATCCGGAAGGGACCGCCATGATGCTGCTCGCGCCGGCCATTGCCGAGCGCAAGGGCGAACACGCGGAACTCATCGAAGAATTGCAGGCCGCCGGCTTCGTGCGCGCGCGCATCGATGGTCAGGTCGTGGAATTGGATGAGGCGCCAAAACTCGACGTGCGGCGCAAACATACCGTCGAAGCGATCGTCGATCGCTTCAAAGTGCGGCCCGACCTGGGCCAGCGCCTCGCCGAATCGTTCGAGACCGCGCTGCGCCTAGGGTCCGGCGTAGCCCGCGTGGCCTACATGGACGATGCACAACGCACCGAACTCGTGTTTTCGGACAAATTCGCCTGCCCCATTTGCAATTATTCCTTGAGCGAGCTCGAACCCCGCCTGTTCTCGTTCAACAGTCCGATCGGCGCCTGCCCGGCATGCGACGGCCTCGGGACGCAGGATTTCTTCGACGCCGAGAAGATCGTCGCGAATCCGCATTTGTCGCTTGCCGGGGGTGCGGTACGCGGTTGGGATCGTCGCAATGCATATTATTTTCAGCTGATTCAATCATTGGCGCGGCACACGCGGTTCGACATCGAGGCGCCCTTCGAGGGACTGCCGCAGAAAATCAAGGACCTGGTGCTGTTCGGCGGCGGCGATGAACAGATCGAGTTCAAGTACCTCGACGGCAAGGGCGGCACCGTCAAGCGCAGGCACACCTTTGAAGGCATCGTCAGGAATCTGGAGCGGCGCTACAAAGAAACGGAATCGGCGACGGTGCGCGAAGAGTTGGCCAAGTATCGTTCTTCGCGACCGTGCCCCGAGTGCGGGGGAACCCGGCTCAACCGGGCTGCCCGCAACGTCTTCGTCGACGGCCGGAGCATCCCCGAATTGTCATCGCTGTCCGTGGAGCGCGCCCTGGCATTCTTCGGCAAGCTCAAACTGCCCGGCTGGCGCGGGGAAATCGCCGTCAAAATCGTCAAGGAAATCGGCGATCGGCTCGGGTTTCTCGGCAACGTCGGGCTGGGATACCTTACCCTGGACCGCAGCGCCGATACTCTGTCAGGCGGCGAGGCGCAGCGCATTCGGCTCGCGAGCCAGATCGGTTCGGGTCTGGTCGGCGTCATGTATATTCTCGATGAGCCCTCGATCGGCTTGCATCAGCGCGACAACCAGCGTCTGCTCGACACCCTCGAGAATTTGCGCGATCTGGGCAACACCGTCATCGTCGTCGAGCACGACGAGGACGCGATCCGTCAAGCCGATCACGTCGTGGACTTGGGTCCGGGCGCCGGCGTCCATGGCGGCCAGATCGTGGCGCAGGGCACGGCCGCCGAAGTTGCCGCGCATCCCGAGTCGATCACCGGACAGTATTTGAGCGGCCGGCGCCGCATCGAGATTCCCGCGAACCGGCATGCTCCCAACCCGGCGCGCATGCTGCGGGTCATCGGTGCGACGGCCAACAATCTGAAGAACGTGACTGCGGAATTCCCGTTGGGGCTGCTCACCTGCGTCACCGGCGTTTCCGGCTCGGGCAAGTCGACCTTGGTCAACGACACGCTGTTTCGCGCCGTCGCGACCCAACTCAACCATGCCTCGGCGGGAACCGCGCACTTCGACCGCATCGAGGGTCTCGATTTCATCGATCGCGTGATCGAGATCGACCAAAGTCCGATCGGTCGAACGCCGCGCTCCAATCCAGCCACGTACACGGGGCTGTTCGCGCCGATTCGAGAGATCTTCGCCGCCGTCCCGGAGTCGCGGGCGCGAGGCTATGAAGCGGGACGATTCAGCTTCAATGTCAAGGGCGGACGCTGCGAGGCCTGTCAAGGCGACGGGGTGATCAAGGTGGAAATGCATTTTCTCGCCGACGTCTACGTGCCCTGCGACGTATGCAAGGGCAAGCGCTACAACCGCGAGACCTTGGAAATCCGCTTCAAGGGAAAGAATGTCCAGGAGGTCCTCGATCTCACGGTCGAGGATGCACTGCCGTTTTTCTCCGCCGTGCCCACCGTGCAGCCCAAATTGCAAACCCTGCTCGACGTGGGCCTGTCGTACGTGCGGCTGGGGCAGAGCGCGACCACCCTCTCCGGCGGCGAGGCCCAGCGTGTCAAGCTTGCCAAGGAGCTCTCGAAACGGGCTACCGGGCGTACGCTGTACATTCTCGACGAGCCGACCACCGGGCTGCATTTCGCGGACATCGCGCAGCTGCTCGTGGTGCTGCAGAGACTGCGCGACGAAGGCAACACCGTCATCGTGATCGAACACAATCTCGACGTGATCAAGACGGCGGACTGGGTAGTGGACTTGGGGCCCGAAGGCGGCGACGGCGGCGGGCGGGTCATCGCCGTCGGAACACCGGAACAAATTGCGGCAAACAAGGCGTCCTACACCGGTCACTATCTGCGGTCCAAGTTGGCGGCGCAACCTACGTTGCGCAAACGCGCATGAGCGAGCCAGGGCGCCGCTGGGAAACGGCGCCGCGATCCGTGCCCCTGTGGGGCGCGCTGATCGGCGCGCTGGGCGGGGCGGTGTACTGGCTCGGCGCTCAAATCTGGCCGACCAGCATTGCCGTGGTGGTATCGATGCTGGCGACAGCATTGCTTGTCGCTGTGCGCGAGCCGCGCTCGGACATGAGCGCCGTGGGCGTCGTGTTTGCCGTGCTGATCAAGTACAACGCGCTGATGGCCTTGTCCGCCGCCAGTCTGCCCTTCGCGCTGCCGGCAAATCTGGCGCTGGGCTTGATCATGATAGCCGGACATGCCTGCAGCCGCGCCCTCGTGGTCTCGGTCCTTGCAACGCCGATCCGCCCCGGAGTGAAGCCCGCGTCGCTCGGCGATGTCGGCATCGCACTGGCCATAGGCTTCGCACCGGCGGTGCTGCTCGGCATGCCCGGCCTCATCGGACTGGCGGCCGCCATCGCCGCGCGGATTGCATTCATCGCCTACGTGAAGCGCAATCGCCCCCCGGTCGGCCCCGCAGTACTCGACATGACGCGACAGCTGACCGAGCTGTGCTTTTACTTGGGGACTCTCGCAGCCTGGGCGTACCTCTGATGGGCCTGATGCGACACGCCGTATCCGCCATTGCGCGCGGCTCCATTCCCCTGCTCTCGCGAATGGATCCGGAGCTGGCCCACGATCTCGGCCTGGCCGGAGCACGGTGGTTGCGGCCATTTTGGCCGCCGCTCGAGCTGCCGGCGGCCGCCTCGGTGCGGTGCTTCGGACTCTCGTTCGCGCATCCACTCGGCCTCGCCGCGGGCTTCGACAAGAACGGCGATTACTTGGATGCCTTGGGAGCGATGGGTTTCAGTCACGTCGAGCTCGGGACGGTCACGCCGCGGCCGCAACCGGGCAATCCCAAACCTCGTATGTTCAGAATCCCGGAAAGCCGTGCGCTCATCAATCGCATGGGATTCAACAACAAGGGGGTTGATCACCTGGCCGCGCAGCTCGCCCGCAGCCGCTACACCGGGATCCGCGGCATCAGCATCGGCAAGAACTTCGATACGGCGATCGAAAATGCGCACCTCGACTACGTGACCTGTCTGCGCAGGATCTACACTTTTGCCGATTACGTCGCCGTCAACATTTCCTCGCCCAACACGCTCAGGCTGCGGGAGCTGCAGGACAGCGACGGCTTGGGAAGACTCCTGGCCGCTCTCATCGCAGAGCGCCGGGTGCTGCAGGGGCGCTACGGGAAACGCGTGCCGCTGCTGCTCAAAATCGCGCCTGATCTCACGCCGGAACAGGTTCATGCATTGACGCGCGATTTACGCGCTCTGGAAGTCGACGGCGTGATCGCCACCAATACCTCGACCGGCCGGAGCGCGGTCGGCAGCGCTCCGGCCGCCGCGGAAGCGGGAGGCTTGAGCGGCGCGCCGTTGCACGCCATGTCGGTGAAGGTGATCGCCCAATTGCGCGCGGAGCTGGGAGCAAGCTTCCCCCTC
The DNA here is from genome assembly GCA_963818075.1 of uncultured Gammaproteobacteria bacterium. GTDB lineage: Bacteria > Pseudomonadota > Gammaproteobacteria > Steroidobacterales > Steroidobacteraceae > Bog-1198. The sequence continues at coordinate 1,213,620 of CAWFQX010000006.1, forward strand.
ATCGGGGTTGGCGGTATCGTTAGCGCCGACCATGCCCGGGCAACCCTGGATGCAGGCGCAAACCTCATCCAGATCTACACGGGCTTCGCCTACCGGGGACCCGCGCTGCTTGAAGAGATCATCAAGGCCAACTTCGCATGATTGACGCCGCGCTCGTCGAGCAATTTCAACGCGACGGCGCCGCGTGCATCCGAGGGCTGTTCGGGGCGGAAGAAATGGCGGTGCTGCGCGCCGGCATCGACGAGAATCTTGCGCACTTGAGTCCTCGGGCCAAGGTGGCAAGCGGTTCGGATGATCCCGGGCGCTTCGTCGAGGACTTCTGCAATTGGCAGGACAATGACCATTACCGGCGATTCATCTTCGAGTCGGCGTTGCCTGAAACCGCCGGGCGGCTGATGCGCAGCGGCAGCGCCCGGCTCTATCACGATCACATGCTGACGAAGGAACCGGGCACCCGCCAGCCGACGCCCTGGCACCAGGATCAGCCGTACTACAACGTGGAGGGGCGCCAGAATATCAGCTTCTGGATTCCGGCCGATCCCGTGAATCGCGAATCCACCCTGGAGTTCGTTGCCGGCTCCCACCTCGGGCCGTGGCTGATGCCGCGCTCGTTCATGGATGCCCAGGCCAAATGGTTCCCCGAGGGCACGCTGGCCGATCTGCCGAATATCGAGGCAGCTCGCGACGCTTTCAATATTCTCGGCTGGGCGCTTGAGCCGGGCGACGCGGTGTGCTTTCACATGCTCACGTTGCATGCGGCCGCAGGCGTCACCGGTCCGCATCGCCGCCGGGTTTTCTCCGTGCGGTTTCTCGGCGACGACATGACGCACGCGCCGCGGCGTTGGCGCACTTCGCCGGAATTTCCCGGCCTTGGCGCGGAACTTCCCGCCGGCTCGCCGATGAATCACCGGCTGTTCCCGGAAGTATGGCGGCGCCGCCCCGCGGGGCAATAGCGCTTACTTACGCAATACCGCCGTGAGCGTAATCTCCGGAACGGCGGCCAACGCCTTCGACAGCGGGCAATCCTGCTTCGCACCGGCGGCCAGTTTTTGGAATGTCGCCTCATCGATGCCCGGCACATTCGCCTCCAGCCGCAGGCTGATGCGCTCGATTTGGAATCCACCGCCTTTCATCACCAGACGCACGGCGGCTTGGCAGTCGATTGCCGTCGTCGCGAAGCCCGCCGCGTCGCACGCAAACGAGAACGCCATGGTGAAGCAGGCGCTGTGTGCGGCCGCCAATAATTCCTCGGGATTCGTGCCGCGCCGATCGTCTTCGAAGCGGCTGCCATATCCATAGGGATAGGCCTTCAACGCATCAGTTTGAGTGCTGATTTTGCCGACACCCTTCTTGCCCTGGCCTTCCCAGTGCACGCTCGCAGTTTTATCAGTCATGGGGACTCCTTATTGCTAGTAGTTCGGCAACGGAATGAACTCGGTTTCGCCGGGCACGGGAGGAAATTCCTGCCGCAGCCAACTCTCCTTTGCGCGCTCGATGCGCTCCTGAGAGGAGGCCACGAAATTCCACCAGATGTAGCGCGGCGTCGGAAACTGATCGCCCCCCAGCAGCATCGCTCGCGCGTCCCCGAGCGCGCGTAGCGTCGACTTTTCTTCCGGCTCGAGCAAGGCCAGTTGCCCTGCGGTCACGGGGGTGTCGCCGATGGCAAGTTCCCCCTGCACCACATAGACTGCACGCTCGCCGTGGTCGGCCGGCACCTCGAGCGCCGCGCCGCCGGTAAATTGCGCGTCTGCATAGAGCGTCGGCCAGAGCGTGGCGACCGGCGAGCGCAGCCCGAAGCCCTCCCCGGCAATGACGGTCAGATCGACACCGTCGGCCGCCCGCCTCGGCAGCGTCGCCGCGGGATAGTGAACGAACGTGGGCTCCCCATCCTCCTGGCCATCGGGCAGCGCCACCCAGCTCTGAATGCCGTGTACATGCTCGCCTGAAACGCGCGCGGCCCGCGGAGTTCGCTCCGAATGCGCCACGCCGCGTCCGGCCGACATCCAATTCACGTCGCCGGGGCGGATTTCGCGCACCGAGCCCAAGCTGTCGCGATGCTCGAGTGAGCCGGAGAAAAGGTAGGTCACCGTGGCGAGCGCGATATGCGGATGCGGTCTCACGTCGATTCCATACCCAGGGGCGAATTGCGTCGGGCCTAAATGATCGAAAAAAATGAACGGCCCCACCATTTGCCGCGCGACCGAGGGCAGCACGCGCCGTACGACAAAGCCGCCAAGGTCGCGTTGATGCGAATCGATCAGTGTCGTCATAAGTCGCCTGCGGGAATATTCTGTCGCGGCTATTATGCCACTTTGAAGGATGTATCCCATGTCGGCCCAATTCACTCGAAGCGCGCGCCAACGCTGCGCCGGACTCATCCTCGCCGCCGCGGCTCTGGCGAGCGCGGCCCTCGCCCGCGCGCAGCCGCCCGACCTGATCCTGTTCCACGGCCGGATAATCACCGTCGATCCGCACGATTCGATCGCGCAAGGCGTGGCGATCCGCGACGGACGGATCATCGCGATCGGCACGGATCAGGACATGGCGCGTCTCGCCGGCGCCGCCACGCGGCGCATCGACTTGCGCGGCCGCACCGCGACACCGGGACTCATCGACAGTCATGCGCACATCGCCGATGCCGGCGTCGAACAGCTCTACCACGTTCATCTCAGCGACGCCGCGAGCGTCGCCGAGGTGATTCGGCGGGTCCAAGCGGGAATTGCCGGGCTCAAGCCGGGCGAATGGCTGCAGGGCGATGGCTGGGATGAGGGCAAGCTGGCCGAGCGGCGCTATGTGCTCGCTGCCGATCTCGACCGCATATCTGCGAAAAATCCCGTATGGTTGATGCATACGACCGGTCACTATGGGGTGGCCAATTCGCAGGCGCTGCGGATGGCGAACATTTCCGCCGGCTCCCAGGACCCGCCCGCCGGCACCATCGATCGCGACGCGAGCGGCAAGCCCACCGGGGTGCTGAAGGAATCGGCCATGGATGCGGTGTTGGGTCTGATCCCGCCGCCGACTGCGCAACAACAGCGCGCAGGCATCTTGAAGAGCATCGATGATCTGCATCGCGAGGGCATCACCGCGGTCAAGGATCCGTCCATCGGCCAGCCGGTCTGGGATGCGTATCAGGAGTTGCTGAGCGAAAACAAGCTGTTGGAGCATGTGTGCGTATTGTGGTACGCGGGCAGCACCCTCGCTTCCGCGCGCGCGGCGCTTGCCTCGATCGAGGCCCGGCCCAAGCCGCCGCAGTCGCTCGGCGATGGCCGGCTTCTGTCCTGCGGAGCGAAAATATTCATGGACGGCAGCGGCGGCGCGCGCACCGCCTGGGTGACGCAAGAATGGCACAAGAATTCCACCGAGATCGACCACGGCAATTTCGGCTATCCATCGACCGACCCCGAGGTGTATCGCCAGATGGTCCGCTTGTTTCATCAGGCAGGCGTGCACGTCGGCACTCACGCGGTCGGCGACCGCGCCATCGATTGGGTGGTGGACACCTACGCGCAGGTGCTCCATGAGACGCCGACATTCGGCCTTAGGCACAGCATCATTCACGCCAATATCCCGAGCGACCACGCCATCGAGACCATGGCTGCCCTCGAAAAGCGCTATGACGCAGGCTATCCGGAAGCGCAAGCGCCGTTCATGTGGTGGATCGGTGACACCTACGCCGGCAATTTCGGGCCCGAACGTTCGCTGCGCCTGGTGCCGCTCAACACGTTCGCAAAAAACGGCATCCGCTGGGGCGGCGGTTCCGACTACTCCGTTACGCCGCTCGCCGCGCGCTACGGACTCTGGGCGTCGGTCGCGAGAGAAACGGCCAAAGGCACCTACGGCTCACATCCGTTCGGCACCGCCGAATCGGTCGACATTCGTACGGCACTGCGCTCCTATACGGTGTGGGGCGCCAGGCAACTTTTTCTTGAAGACCGCATAGGGTCGCTCGAGATCGGGAAAGAAGCCGACATCGCCGTCTGGGACCGCGACATGTACGCGCTGCCGGCTGAAGAATTGCGCAACCTCAAATGCACCATGACCTTGCTGCATGGTGAACTGGTGTTCGAAGGAGATTAAATGGCCAAGACGAAGAAACACGCGGTGACCCGCGACGCCGCGGAAGCCGCCGTACAGACGCTGCTCCGGTGGGCCGGGGATGACCCGCTGCGCGAGGGTCTGCGGGACACTCCAAAACGCGTCGTCAACGCCTACCGCGATTGGTTCTCCGGGTACACCATAGATCCGGGAGCGTACCTGCGCCGCACCTTCGAAGAAGTGGAAGGCTACGATGAAATGGTGGTGTTGCGCGACATCAGTTTCGAATCCTTCTGCGAGCATCATATGGCGCCCATCATCGGGCGTGCACACGTCGGTTACCTGCCCACCGACCGGGTGGTTGGCATCAGCAAGCTCGCGCGAGTCGTCGACGGCTTTGCACGGCGCTTTCAAGTACAGGAGAAGCTCACCTCGCAGATTGCGGGGTGCATCGACGAAATCCTCAAACCGCGCGGCGTCGGCGTCGTGATCGACGCCGTGCACGAGTGCATGACGACGCGCGGAGTTCACAAGCGCGGCGTCTCGATGATCACGAGCAAAATGCTCGGCACTTTCCGCGCGAATGCCAGCACTCGCGCGGAGTTCCTGCGCTTCATCGATATCGAGGGCCGCTCTTCGCGCTGATCAATCGCCGCCGATCAGTTGTTTCGCTTGCGCTCGGCGGCGCTGCGGGCCGGCATCAAGTCGACTGAAAAGCTGTACTTGTGCTTCTCGCCGGGCTGCAGCGCGCCGACGCCGACCACCTGGCGCGCAATTTTCTCGCCGCGCTCGTTGGTGATGGAAATCACCACGACGTATTCGCAGCTTTCATCGCGCGAGGTGTGGCGAATCGATCCTTCGATGCGCATCGCCGACACCGACTCCGCTTGCGGCTCGGCATTCGCGGAATTGAAGCGCAGGTGATGGTGGCACCCCGGACAAATGTTGGCGCTTTGCAGAACGACCGCCTTGCAGTGCGGACATATTCGTGTCGCGCCTAAGGTGCCGGCCCGAGCGACGCTCATACTGTGGAGCCTTTAGTTGCCGCTGCCCACCAAACCCGGTTTGACCTTTACCTTCTCATCCTCCCAGCCGAATTCGACGTGCCCGCGCATGCGCGAGCCGGCCGCAACCGTAATTGACCCCGCCTTCACGTCGCCGACGATGATGCCGCCTTCCTGGACGTCGACTCGCTTGGCGGATTCGATGTTGCCCTGAAGTTCGCCGCCGACCACCACGATGCCGGCGAGGACCTGACCGGTCAGATGGGCGCCGTGTTCCATGGTGAAATTGCCGTCGATGCGCACGTCGCCCTTGAAGCGGCCGGCAATACGCACGTTGCCCGAGCCCTCGATCTTGCCTTCGATGGTGAGATTCGCCGCGATGACCGATTCCCCTCCCTCCGAGGAGGTTTTGGGAGTGGGGCGGCGCGGCGAGACGGCCAGCGCCGGATCATTCGTGCTGGTACTGCGCTCGGGCGAGCTCCGCTCCGGCGGCGGCGGCGGCGCCGACGGGGTGCCAGCAGGACCCGCGGAGGCGGGCATAGGTTTTTCGTTCCAAAGCGCCATGAGTTGACTCCCATTGATATGGTAACTAAAGACTACACGCTAACGCCGGAAAATGTCATCGGACCACTGTCTTTTATTGGAGACGGGGACCCCCTACCGGCTGCCGTTGCGGGTCGCCCCTACAGTTGCCGCGCCGCCGCGGGCCGCATCGAGCAAATCGCATACTTCGCGCACCCCTTGCAATATTCGCGGCGCCATCCGGCCAACCAGCGACGGGTCCACGATGAAAACATGATGATTGCGCACGGCGCGAATATAGCCGAAACGGTCCCATTCGGCACGCTGCCTGGCACCCTCGGCGCCGGCGGCGGCAATGAGTATCACGTCGGGATTGCGGGTGAGCACCGCCTCCCTGTCGATGGCAGGCGCCAGCGTGGTCAGATCGGCAAACACATTGTCGCCGCCGCACAGCGACAGCACCTCGCTCACCAGGTGCGTCCCCGACAGGGTGTAAAGCGGCCGGTCCCACACTTGGTAGAAGACCTTGAGCCGCGGGCGGGCCGCGTACTGCGCGCGCAGATCGGCGAGTTCGTCCCGGTAGCGGCGTGCGGCCGCCGCCGCCACGGGTTCCGTCCCCGCGAGACGGCCGAACTCGAGCAGCGCGGTACCGATATCGTCCAGGTGATGCTGGTCGGTGACATACAATCGCAGATTCAGGCGCTGCAGTTCCTCCTTGCGGCGCGCCGGGGTGCCGGAATCCCATAGCACGATCAGCGTGGGCTTGAGCCGCAACAACCCCTCGACATCCAGCGCCGACGGTTCGCCGACGCGTGCAATTCCGGCAACCGCCGGCGGGTAATCGCTGGCATCGTCGACGCCGACGATCCGGCTGCCGGCGCCGGCGGCAAACAGCAATTCGGTGATGTGCGGACTCAAGCTGATGATTCTCGGCGGCGCTTCCCCCCCGAGGGCGCAGGCGGCAGGACCGCCGAGCGCAAGCAAACTCAACAGCCAAGTGCAGCGGATCGTCATGTCGGCATGGACTATAATGTGGGCGCACGAAAAATGGGGCGTAAACTCTTGTTTCAGCAACTCAAGCGCTTGAACCCGGATACGATTCTCGGGGTGATGGCGAAATATCGGGCCGACACCTCGCCATTGAAGGTGGATCTCGGTGTCGGCGTGTACCGCGACCTTTCCGGCAACACTCCGGTGCTGAACTGCGTGCGCAGCGCCGAGCAGGCCGTGTTGGCGGCGCAAACCACGAAATCTTACGTGGCCGCCGCGGGGCGCGAGGAATTCAACCGCGCCGTCGAAGAAATGGTCTTGGGAAAGGCGCATATCGTGCGGCGCGACCGGCGGGCGCGTACCGTACAGACCCCCGGAGGTTGCGGGGCACTGCGCGTGGGCGCCGAGCTGATTCGCGCGTCGGCGCCCGACGTTACGGTTCATGTGAGCGACCCCACCTGGGGTAATCACCAGCCCTTGCTGGGCAGCTCCGGCCTGCGCCTCGAACGCTACCCCTACTACGATGCAGCCGCGCACCGGCTGCGCTTCGGCGCCATGCTCGAGCGGCTCGACCGCGCCGCCGCAGGCGATGTCGTTCTGCTGCACGTCTGCTGCCACAACCCCACCGGCGCCGATCTGGATCCGGCGCAATGGCAGGAGGTGGCTCAATTGCTCATGCGCCGACACTTGGTCCCATTTCTGGATCTCGCGTATCAGGGATTCGCCGTCGATCTGGACGCCGACGCCGCCGCCGTGAGGCTCATCGCCGATCAGGTTCCTGAGGCACTGGTCGCCGTGTCATTCTCCAAAAATATGGGGCTGTACCGTGAGCGAGTCGGCGCGCTGATCGTGATCGGCGAGAACGAGACTCGCGCCGACGCTTGCTCGAGTCACGTATTGCACATTGCGCGCAGCATCTACTCGATGCCCCCCGATCACGGCGCGGCAATAGCCGCGCACATCTTTGCGAGTCCGACGCGCCAGGGTGAATGGATCGAGGAGCTCAACCTCATGCGAACGCGGATCGCGGACATGCGCGCGCTGCTCGCCCAGCATCTGGCTGGGGCAACCGGCGGCGGCTCGTTCGATTTTCTCCGCACGCAGCGCGGCATGTTCTCCCTGCTCGGCGTTTCGGTAGAGGCGGTCGAGCGCCTGCGCGACCGGCATCATATTTACATGACCCCGGACAGCCGCATGAATCTCGCGGGCATCATGCCCCACAACGCGAACTACGTCGCTGAATCGATCGCGGCGGAGCTCCTCGCCGAGACCGCTGGCGCTTAAGCAGCCTAACTGCCGAGAGCCTGGTTGAGAGCGGCCACCTCGGCCGCCGAATCGCGCATCACGGCCTGGATCCTCACCCCGTCGAGGCCAAGGCGTTTGGCGGCGGACGCGTCGCGCAGGGCGGCCTCGAGGCCGGGGATATCCGCCGGGTATGAAGCCATGAGAATCGCGACCGCAACGACGTCGGTCAAATCGGGCGCGCCCTCATGGGTTCGGGAGAGATCTGCCTGATCGCCGACCGCCTGCGCCATCGACTCGGAGAAATTCCAATTCTCGAGAATCGCCTTGCCGATCGAAGCATGCCACTCGGCGATGATTTGGTTCAGCGTACTCTCGCTGGCGAACAGCTGCGGATGCTCGATCGCCCGCGTGAGTACGTACAGCTTGCCGATACCGTGCATCATGCCGGTCAGCATGGCTTCGTCGGGATTGACCTTCGTGCAATGCCGCGCGAGTACAAAGGCGAACGCAGCCACCAAGGTACTGCGTTGCCAGAGATCGTTCAGGTGATGCTCCAGGCCGGCCAGCTTGTTGCTGTTGCGGATCTGCGCCATCGAGAAGGAAATGGAGGCGCTGCGCACCATGTTGTAGCCGATCCGATTGATTGCCTTGCGCAGATCGCTCACCGGCCGGCCGCTGCGATTGAGCGACGCAGAATTGGCAATTCGCAGCAGGCGCGCCGCCAGGGCCGGCTCGGAACCCACGACCCGCACGACCTGATCCAGAGAAGATTTTGGGTCGGACAAGACCCGCCTGACGCGGATGGCGATTTCCGGAAACGACGGCAGATCCACGTTCCCGCCCGACAGCTCCGCCGCCAGGGTGCGGACGAAATCGAACGCGACACCGGGCTCCAAATTGCGCCCTAGCGCATTGCCGAGGGGCGGCTCTTGAAGCGCTGCTGCACTTCGCCATGGCGCGAGCGCTCGGAGTAGCTGCCGCCGCTGTAAACGGCGACCACGCGCCGCCAGAAAGCGACGGAGCCGGGATTGCGCAGGTACTCGATGATTTCCCAATCGCCGGCAAAACGGTCGAAAATCAGCGTCGCCGCGTCGCGCCCCATGCCCACCCTGCGATGTTGTTTGCGGATGAAAAACTCGGACATTCGAAAGTCCGCGGCAGGTTCGCCGGCCGCCGGAATGCGCGGCCGCGTCACCAGCGCAAACCCCACGGGGTCCGGCCCCTTGAGAATCACCAGGGGGTGAGAGTGGTCGTTGGAAAACCAATTGGCAAAAATCTCGTCTTCGCGCGGACTATCGGCGCCGATGACGGAAAACAGGCCGGTGTTCAAATCGGCAAGGGCATCGATGTATTCGCCGTAAACACTTTGGATCCATTGGCGATCCTTCTTCGAGTGTCTGCAGTCGCGAATACTGATTAGCAACGAGTCCGCTTCCCCAATACTTTCAAAAAAACACAGCCCGGACGAACGTGCCTGAATGGCCGCCCGCCCGGGCATGTGGGTTCAGCTATCGAATTACTGCTTCGCAGCCGATGCTGCGCTCGAGGCTGCGTCGGCGGCTGCGCTTGCAGCTGCAGCTGAATCAGCGGCGGCGGATGCGGCAGCGTCCGCAGCCGGCGCGGCGGCCGGAGGAGTCGTGTCAGCGGCCGGGGCGGGAGCCTCGGTCTTGCTGCCGCAGGCACTCAGTACGAATGCAGCGACAAAAGCGCTTAAAGCAAGTTTGGTCTTCATCTATCGATACCCCAGAGATATTTAAGAATAAAATTTTAAGGCCGACCGTGTTGTTGGGCCTTCACCCAAATGTCCGGGGCGATTTTAGAGTGTTTTGCCCCAATTTCATATCTCTTTCGCCTTCCATGTAGCGCCTTTAACGCTCGGGAATCGCGAGTGGGGTTAAAGGACTACAGCGACAATGGCGTCTGGCGCATACTTTAGACAGGTTGGCGCGGGCGGAGGAGCAGTGAGCGAATCGAGTATCGATCAGCTATACAAGGCGCATTTACAGACGCTCATGCGGCGCGCGGAGCAGGCGCTCGCCGCGAGCGGCTTCGACGCGTTGGTCATCCAAGCGGGCACCGCGCCCATCCAGTTCCTGGACGATCAGGACTACCCGTTCAAGGTCAACCCCCATTTCAAGGCCTGGGTGCCGATCGTGGATAATCCGCGCTGTATTCTGGTGATCACGCCCGGCGCGCGGCTCAAAGTACTGTTCCACCAGCCAAACGACTACTGGCACAAGCCGGCCAGTTTGCCGCAGGCGCAGTGGACGGCTGAGGTTGATTTGATCGCCATGGATGAGCCGTCGAAGGCAAGCGCTCACTGGGCCAACCTCGGCCGAGTGGCCCACATCGGCCCCGATACTGTCGGCGCCGGGACCGACCCAGCAAGCACCAATCCGCCGGACCTCCTCTCGCGGCTGCATTACGACCGGGCCGTCAAGACCGGCTACGAGCTCGAATGCATGCGCCGTGCGAACGCGCTGGGCGCGCGCGGACACCGGGCCGCGCTGGCCGCATTTCGTGGCGGCGAATCCGAATACGCAGCTCATGTGCGCTACCTGGAAGCCAGCTCCCAGCGCGAACAGGACACGCCTTACAACAACATCGTGGCGTACAACGAAAACTCCGCGGTGCTGCATTACCAACATCTGGAGCGCAGCACCCCCGTCCCCCTGCGCTCCTTCCTGATGGATGCCGGCGCCCAATATCGAGGGTATGCGTCGGATATCACGCGCACCTATGCGGCTGCGCCGGGCCGTTTTGCCGACCTGGTGGAAGCGCTTGACGCGGCACAGCGGACGCTTTGCGGCGAGATCGTGCCGGGGCGCGACTATCGGGATGTACATCTATCCGCGCACCGCCGCTTGGGCGACGTCATGCGGCAGATCGGACTCACGAAAATACCCGGACAGGAAGCACTTGAGCTGGGCATCACCAGCGTATTTTTTCCGCACGGCATCGGCCACCTGCTCGGCCTGCAAGTGCACGATGTGGGCGGAGTGATGGGCGACGTGCAGGGCCATGAACGCCAGCGTCCCGAAGGCCATCCCTACCTGCGTCTCACGCGTATGCTCGAGCCGGGCGTGGTGGTGACCGTGGAACCGGGCATTTACATGATCGATTCACTGCTGGCCGCGGCGCACGCCGATGCGCGGCGCGCCCACATCGATTGGTCGGTGGTCGAGGAGCTCAAGCCTTTTGGCGGCATCCGCATCGAAGACAATGTCGCGACCACCGGGACACAGCCGGAAAACATGACCCGAGACGCGTTTGCAAGGGTGGCATAGCTCCCGACCTTCGCTTGCCGTCATGCGCATCCTCAAAATCTCCGACGTCTTTTTTCCGCGGGTCAACGGCGTTTCCACCTCGATAGAGACCTTTCGCCGCGACTTGGTCGCGCTGGGGCACGAGGTGGTGCTGGTGGCGCCCGCTTATGCAGGCGAGTCCGACCTTGCCGATCCATCGATTCGCCGCGTGCCGGCGCGCGCCATACCGCGGGACCCGGAGGACCGGATCATGTCCTGGCGCGGCTTGCGCCGGGCGCTTGCCGAGCTCGCTGCGCGCCGATTCGACGTCGTGCACATCCACACGCCGTTTCTCGCGCACTATGCCGGGCTTCGATTCGCCCGGGAGCAGGGCACGCCGGTGGTCGCGACGTATCACACGCTGTTCGAAGAGTACTTGCATCACTACGTGCCGCTGATACCGCGCAAAATCACCGGCAGCCTCGCGCGCCGCTTCAGCCGCTCGCAATGCAATCAAGTAGATGCCGTGATCGCGCCGTCGCTCGCCATGCGCGAGGCCTTGCTCCACTACGGCATCGAGAAGCGCATCGAAATCCTGCCGACCGGGCTGCCTGCCGAAAGATTCCGCCCGGGCGACGGACCGGCCTTTCGCCGCCGCCACGATCTGAACCAAGATCAACCGTTGCTGCTGTTCGTGGGCCGGGCCGCGCACGAGAAGAACATCGGGTTCCTGCTCGAGATGATGCTGGCGTTGAAGGCGCTCAGATCCGACTCGCTACTGTTGATCGCGGGTGAAGGCCCGGCGGCGCAAAGTCTGCGGGCCCAGTCGACCCGCATGGGGCTCGATGGGTCGGTTCGCTTTCTCGGCTATTTCGAGCGCAGCGGCGAGCTGCAAGACTGCTACAGCGCCGCGGATGCCTTCGTGTTTTCATCTTTGACCGAAACCCAGGGCCTGGTCTTGCTGGAGGCGATGGCCCAGGGCATACCGGTGGTGGCCATACCCCGCATGGGAACGATCGACATTCTGGGACCCAACTTAGGCTGCCGCCCCGCCCCGAACGATCCGAAGGGGTTCGCCCAAGTGGTTCGGGATCTGCTGGCCGACCGAGCGGCCTGTCGTGCGCTGGGTGAGGAGGGCCGCCGGTATGCCCTCAGCACATGGGCCTCGACCACCATGGCGCAGCGCCTGTCAGCGCTGTACGCGAGCCTGGCTCCCCCCAAGACCGCTTAGGCGGCCTTGGCTTTGCGGCGCTTGGGTGCGGCCGCTGGGGCGGCTGCTGCGTCCCCTGCGTCCGACGCCGCCTTCTTGGACTTGCGCGGCGCCTTGGGAGTCTTGGCGGCCTTGGTGTCCTCGGTCTTTGCGACCGGCGCCACTGCCGGGTCTACCAGCTGCATCAAGGCCATATCGGCCGAATCGCCGGGGCGCGGTTCCATCTTGAGGATTCTCGTATACCCGCCGGCCCGCGCCTTGAAACGCGGCCCCAGGTCCTGGAACAGCTTTTCCACCACGCTTACGTCGCGCAATCGGGAAAACGCCAGGCGACGCTTCGCCAGGGAATCGACCTTCGCCAGGGTGATCAACGGCTCGACCACGCGGCGCAGTTCCTTGGCCTTCGGAACCGTGGTCCGGATGGTCTCATGACGCAGCAGCGAGGTCGCCATGTTGCGGAGCAACGCATGACGGTGGGAGGAGTTGCGCGATAGCTGGCGCCCGCTGTTTCTGTGCCGCATTTTCTAAAGCCCTTAAGGTTGAGTCGAGTGCGTTCAAATACCGTCGCGCTCGTCGTCGCGCTTCAAGCCCGGCGGCGGCCAGTTGTCGATGCGCATCCCGAGCGTCAAACCGTGGCTCTCGAGCACTTCCTTGATCTCGGTCAGCGACTTCTTGCCCAGATTGGGCGTACGCAGCAATTCTACTTCCGTGCGCTGCACGAGATCGCCGATGTAATGAATGTTCTCGGCCTTCAGGCAATTGGCGCTGCGCACCGTCAATTCCAGCTCGTCCACCGGCCGCAGCAGGATCGGATCGAACTGCGTTTCGGTGGCCTTCGCGGTCGACTCGTCCTGACCCTGCAAATCGACGAACACCGACAGCTGGTCCTTGAGGATGCCGCCGGCGCGGCGAATCGCCTCTTCCGGATCGATCGTGCCGTTGGTCTCGATGTCGAGAATCAGCTTGTCGAGATCGGTGCGTTGCTCGACGCGCGCGCTCTCGACGTTGTAGGTAACCTTGCGCACGGGGCTGAACGAAGCGTCGAGCTGCAGACGGCCGATGGCGCGGGTCTGCTCTTCGAACGCCATGCGCTGCGCCGCCGGCCGATAGCCGCGTCCGCGCTCGACTTTCAGCGACATCGACAATTCACCGGCCTTCGTCAGGTTCGCGATCACAAGATCGGGATTCAAGATCTCGATGTCGTGGTCGCCGGCAATGTCGCCGGCGGTCACGGGACCGGGCCCCTTCTTGTGCAGGCGCACCTCGGCGACGTCGCGCGTGTGCATGCGGATGGCCACCGCTTTGAGATTCAGCAGAATGTCCACCACGTCCTCTTGGACGCCCTCGATCGCGGTGTACTCGTGGAGCACGCCCTCAATCTCGATCTCGGTGATGGCGGCGCCCGGCAGCGAGGACAACAGCACTCGTCGCAACGCATTGCCGAGGGTATGCCCGAAGCCGCGCTCGAACGGCTCGATCACGATGCGCGCATGGCGCGGCGACACGGGCTGTACCTTGACGACTCGCGGCTTCAAAAATTCATTGATCGATCCCTGCATGGAAGACCCTCGTTAACTAATTCGGGGACAAGGCAGCGTTGGGGCTGCGATGCGTTAAGCCAGTGCTCTACTTCGAATACAACTCGACGACCAGACTCTCGTTGATGTCCGGCAGAATCTCCTGCCGATCGGGAACCGACTTCAGAATTCCCGAGAACTTCTTGTCGTCAACTTCCACCCAGTCCGGAAAGCCGACCTGGCTCGCGATCGTGAGGGCGGCCTGAATGCGGGTCTGCTTTTTCGCCTTCTCGCGCAGGCTGATCACATCGCCCGCCTTGCACTGGTAGGAGGCGATGTTGACCAGCTTCTCGTTCACGGCAACGGCCTTGTGGCTCACCAGCTGGCGTGCCTCGGCGCGCGTCGCCGCGAAGCCCATCCGGTAGACCACGTTATCGAGCCGGCATTCCAAAAATTGCAGCAAGGTCTCGCCCGTCGCGCCGGGGCGGCCGGCCGCCTTTTGGTAGTAATTGCGGAACTGGCGCTCCAACACACCGTACATGCGGCGCAATTTCTGCTTCTCGCGCAGCTGCAATCCGTATTCCGACAAGCGCTGCTTGCGCTCGCTTTTCACCCCGCCGGGCGGCACCTCGAGCTTGCACTTCGACTCGAGAGGCTTCACGCCGCTCTTCAGGAACAGATCGGTTCCCTCGCGACGAGACAGCTTGCACTTCGGACCGGTATATTTTGCCATTACGAACCCTTCAGCCTTAGCCTCAAACAATCACTAGACGCGGCGCTTCTTCGGCGGGCGACAACCGTTATGGGGGATCGGAGTCACGTCTTCAATGTTCGTGATCTTGAGTCCGCATCCGTTCAGCGCGCGCACGGCGGATTCACGGCCCGGGCCGGGTCCCATCACCCGCACCTCGACGTTCTTCACCCCGTGTTCCTGCGCCGCGGTGCCCGCGCGTTCGGCGGCCACCTGTGCCGCAAACGGCGTCGATTTGCGCGAACCGCGAAAGCCGCAGCCGCCCGATGTCGCCCAGGACAGCGTATTGCCCTGCCGGTCGGTGATCGTGATGATCGTGTTGTTGAACGACGCGTGCACGTGCGCAATCGCATCAAGCACGTTCTTGCGCACCTTCTTCCGCGCTGGTTTTACAGCACCGCCGCCGCTGGGCTGATTCGCGTTTTGTTTCTGCTCTGCCATAATTTATTAAACCTTGCCCGGCGGCGCGTTCATCTTCACCGCCTGCTTGCGCGGCCCCTTGCGGGTACGGGCATTGGTGCGCGTACGCTGCCCGCGCATCGGCAGCCCCTTGCGGTGCCGGATGCCCCGGTAGCAGCCCAGGTCCATCAGGCGCTTGATGTTCATCGACACTTCGCGCCGCAAATCGCCCTCGACGGCGAATTTCGCGACCTGAGACCGAAGCGATGCCACTTCGGCGTCCGTCAGATCCTTAACCTTGACGCTGTACTTCACGCCGGCTGCGTCGCAAATGCGCGCCGCGCGGCTGTTTCCAATCCCGAAAATGTGGGTTAAACCGATGACGACATGCTTGTTCATCGGTATGTTGATGCCGGCGATACGCGCCATCTAGTTCTCCACCATAGCGCACGCGAAAAAGCGCGCAAGTATATATTGATTTGGCGGTTTACGCCAGTTTTCAAGGGCCATGATCACGCGCCTCAGCCCTGGCGCTGCTTGTGCCGGGCGTCCGACGAGCAAATGATGTAAACAATGCCGCGGCGCCGCACGACTTTGCAGTTCTTGCAGATCTTCTTGACCGAAGGACGAACTTTCATTTCTTACTCCCGATGCCCCGCAGACTGGATTTCTTCATCAGTCCCTCATATTGGTGCGACATCACATGCGATTGCAGTCTGCGCCACGAAATCCATCACGCCGACAACGATGATCAACAAAGAGGTGCCGCCGAACTGGAAGGGCACGCTCGGATTCACCATGCGGATGATTTCGGGAAGCAGGCACACCGACATGATGTAGAGACCGCCCCACAAGGTCAGCCGGGTCAGCACCTTGTCCAGGTAATCGCCGGTTTGCTGCCCCGGACGGATTCCCGGGAATGAAGGCGCCGGCCTTCTTCAGGTTCTCCGCGGTATCGCGTGCGTCGTACACCAGCGCCACGTAGAAGAATGCAAACCCGATGATCAGCAGCGCGAACAGCAACACATGCAGCGGCTGCCCGTAACCCAGGATCTGCGCGATCTTTTGCAAGGTCCTTTGAATGGCATTGGGATTCGGACTGTTGCCGAAGAATTGCGCGATCGTCGCCGGGAACACCAGCAGGCTGGAGGCGAAGATCGGCGGAATCACGCCCGCCATATTGAGCTTGAACGGCAGATGCGTGCTCTGCCCCTGCATCATGCGCCGCCCGACCTGGCGCTTGGCATAGTTGACCTGGATCTTGCGCTGCGCCCGCTCGACGAACACGCAGAACAAGGTCACCAATATCACCACGACCAGGATCAGCAGCACGATCAGCGGGTTCATTTCGCCCGAGCGCACCATTTCCAAGCGTATTGCCGATGGCCCGCGGCAGACCGGCGATGATGCCCGCGACGATGATCATGGTGATGCCGTTGCCGATGGCGCGCTCGGTCATCTGCTCGCCCAGCCACATCACGAACAGAGCACCCGGTGGTGATCGATATGGTGGCGACGAACAGGAACTGCGGACCCGGATTCGGCACCAGATTGCCGCCGGAATTCTGGATCGCCAGGGCGGCGCCGAAACCTTGGAAGGCGGCAAGTCCCACCGTGCCGTAGCGCGTGTACTGCATCAGCTTGCGGCGGCCGGATTCCCCGTCCTTGCGGATCTGATTCCAAGGCGGATATACCATGGAGGCCATCTGCACGATGATGGACGCGGTGATGTACGGCATCACGTTCAGCGCGAATATGCTGAAGCGCTGCAAGGCGCCGCCCGAAAACATGTTGAACATGCCGAGCAGCGTGCCGTTCTGGGTCGAGAAGAACGCGGCAAACCGTGCCGCGTCGATGCCCGGCACCGGAATGAATGTGCCGACTCGATAGACCACGAGAGCGCCCAGCAGGAACCATAGACGCTTGCGCATCTCGGCAAATCGCGTCAGGTCTCCCAAGGCAGCGGTTGGATTGCTGGTGGCCACGGCTCTGTTAAACCTCGAAACGCCCGCCGGCCGATTCGACCGCGCTCTTGGCGCCCTTGGTTGCCGTTATCACCTTGTCCTTGACGACGTACGGCTTGGTGATTTTGCCCGACAGGATGATCTTCACGATCTTCGTGCATTCGGGGACCAGATTCGCCTCGATCAGGCCGGCGAGCGTGACTTCGCCGCCGGCAACTCGCATCAGATCGGAGAGCGTCAGCTCGGCGCGCGAGGCCTTCATGGCCGAACGAAACCCGATCTTGGGCAGCCGCCGCTGCAAAGGCATCTGGCCGCCCTCGAATCCGACCTTGTGGTAGCCGCCCTTGCGCGCGCGCTGTCCCTTGACGCCGCGCCCGCAGGTCTTGCCCTGGCCGGCGGATGCACCCCGGCCGACGCGCAGGCGCGTTCGCTTGGACCCTGCGCCCGGCTTGATGGTATTTAGTTTCATCATTTAAACCTTTCCCGAACCCAATGCGGTCTCGACTTTCAGCATGTGGCTTGCCGCGTTGATCATGCCCCGATTCGACGGCGTGTCCGCAACCACGACACTGTGACCGATGCGCCGCAACCCCAGGCCTTTCGCGGAGTTGCGAATGCTCGCCAACTGGCCGTACATGCTCTTGATCAAGGTGACTTTGATTGACTTCTCGGTCATGAAATTAGCCCGTTATTTCCGCGACGCTCTTGCCGCGCTTGGCCGCGATGTCGTCCGGTGTGCGCAGCTTGGCGAGCGCATCCATGGTCGCGCGCACGACGTTGATCGGATTGCGCGACCCATAGCTCTTCGCGAGCACATTGCGCACGCCTGCGCACTCGAACACCGCGCGCATGCCGCCGCCGGCGATGACGCCGGTACCGTCCGCGGCTGGCTGCATGTAGACCCGCGTAGTCCCATGGCGGCCTTTGACCGCATAGAACAAGGTATCGTTCTTCAAAGAAACGGATACCAGGCTCTTGCGCGCCTGCATCATGGCCTTGGAGATTGCGACCGGCACTTCGCGCGCCTTGCCGTAACCGAAGCCGACGCGGCCCGCGCCGTCGCCGACGACGGTCAGCGCAGTAAAGCCGAACTGCTTGCCGCCCTTGACCACCTTGGCGACACGATTCACCGCGACCAGTTTTTCGAGCAGGTCGTCGCCGGACATTGGTTTTTCTACTCTCGCCATAGTGTCTCTCAAGACCTCTTCGGTTAGAACTCGAGGCCGGCTTCGCGGGCGGCCTCTGCCAGCGCTTTGACGCGCCCGTGATACATGAAGCCGGAACGATCGAACGCGACCTTGGCGATCCCGGCGGCCTTGGCGCGCTCTGCGATTGCGCGGCCGACGGCCTTGGCAGCCTCGATGTTGCCGGTGGTCTTCAACGCTCCGCGCACGTCCTTCTGCACCGTCGACGCGGCAACCAGAACTTTGTCGCCCTCGGGGGCGAAAATTTGCGCATAAATGTGCTGCGGCGTGCGGTGCACCGACAAGCGCAACGCGGCGAGTTCCTTGATCTTTACCCGGCCCCGGCGCGCGCGGCGCAGGCGGGTATCTTGTTTGGTCAATTTCATGTGCTTACTTCTTCTTCGCCTCTTTCAGCGAAATCTTCTCGTCGGAATACTTCACGCCCTTACCCTTGTACGGCTCCGGCGGCCGGAAGCCGCGAATCTCCGCTGCGGTCTGGCCCACCCGCTGAATATCGATGCCCTTGACGATGATTTCGGTCTGGCTCGGGGTTTCGATGCTGACGCCGTCCGGAATGGCGTAATTGATCAAGTGCGAATATCCCAAGGTCAATGTCAGGCTCTTCGCCTGAACGGCTGCGCGGTAGCCGACGCCGACCAGCTCGAGTTTCCTCTCATAGCCCTTGGTGACGCCCGTGACCATGTTCGCGAGATGCGCACGCGTGGCGCCGGCGATCGCATTCAGGCCTTCCGCGGCCGTGCTCGCTTCCACCTCCAGGTGCTTGTCCTGCTGCACGACTTTGATGCCGGTCTTGATATTCAGCGTCAACGTGCCCTTGGCGCCCTTCACCGTGACGGTATCCGCCCCAATCGTGGCGCTGACACCCTGCGGGAGATCTACCGGCTTTTTTCCGACTCGAGACATGGCAGGAACCCCCTTATTGCACGACGAAGAGCACTTCGCCGCCGGTGCCGGCGGCGCGCGCCTGTGCGTCGGACATGATGCCCTGGGGCGTGGAAATGACCGCCACCCCCAGGCCGCCCAGCACTTTCGGCAGCTCGTCCTTGCCGCGATAGATGCGCAGGCCGGGCCGGCTGATGCGCTCGATGCGATCGATGACGGGACGGCCGTCGTGATACTTGAGCTCGATCGACAAGGTGCTCTTTGCACCCGCAGTGTCGACGCCGAAGCCCGCGATGTAGCCCTCGTCCTTCAGGACCTTGAGTATCGCCAGCTTGAGCTTCGAAGCACCCACGCCCACGGTGGGCTTGCCCGCCGCCTGGGCATTGCGAATACGCGTCAGAAGATCGGCAATCGGATCAGTCATGCTCATTGTGCGCGCCTCACCAACTCGCCTTCGACAGGCCTGGGATTTCGCCGCGGTTGGCGGCCTCACGCAGCTTGGTGCGTGCCAATCCGAACTTGCGGTACACGCCGCGCGAACGTCCGGTGATCGAACAGCGATTGCGCTGCCGCGACGCAGCCGCATCGCGCGGCTGCCGCTGCAGTTCCGCCTGCGCGGTTTCGCGCCCTTCCGCTCCGGTCTTCGGGTCGCGGATCAGCTCTTTGAGCTCGGCGCGTCGCGCAGCGTATTTCTTCGCCACCTTGAGGCGTTTCTTCTCGCGCATGAGCATATTCGTCTTGGCCATGAGCTATTACCCTACTTACGGAACGGAAAATTGAAGGCTTCGAGAAGCGCGCGACCATGTTTGTCGTCGCGCGCCGACGTGGAGATGGTTATATCCATGCCGCGAATCTGATCGATCTGGTCGTACTGAATCTCGGGGAAGATGATCTGCTCTTTGACGCCCAGGCTGTAATTGCCGCGGCCGTCGAAGGATCGGGTGCTGATGCCGCGAAAGTCCCTGATGCGGGGAATCGCAATGCTCACGAGACGATCCAGAAACTCGTACATGCGATCGCCGCGCAGGGTGACCTTGCAGCCGATGGCCTGGCCGTCGCGCACCTTGAACGTGGCCACCGACTTCTTCGCCTTGGTAACCGCGGGCTTCTGCCCGGTGATCTTCGCCATATCGGCGGTCGCGGCGTCCATGACTTTCTTGTCGGCCACGGCCTCGCCCACGCCCATGTTGACCGTGATCTTGAGGATGCGCGGAACCTGCATCGTGTTCTTGAGCCCGAGCTTTTCCTTGAGCTCCGGCACGAGCTTGTCGTGGTAAATCTGCTTCAGTCTGGCTGCCATGTTTTACTCGCTGACCGGTCGCACTTACTTGGCGTCGACCATTTCTTTGTTCGACTTGAACACCCGCACCTTGCGGCCGTTCTCGAGGGCCTTGAAGCCGATGCGATCGCCTTTCTGCGTCGCCGGATTGAAGACCAGTACATTGGATACGTGCAGCGGCGCTTCGCGCTCGATGATGCCGCCCTGGACGCCCATCTGCGGGTTCGGCCGCTGGTGCTTCTTGGACATGTTAAGTCCCTCGACCCGCACGCGATCGTCCGCGAGCACTTCGATGACGGCGCCTTTGCGCCCCTTGTCCCGACCGGTGATCAGCACCACCATGTCGCCTTTGCGAATCTTCTTCATCACAGCACCTCGGGTGCGAGCGAGATGATCTTCATGAACTGCACGTTGCGCAGCTCGCGCGTCACCGGTCCAAAGATACGCGTGCCGATCGGCTCGAGCTTGTTGGTCAAGAGTACCGCCGCGTTGGTGTCGAAACGAATCAGCGATCCGTCGGCACGGCGCACGCCGGCGCGGGTGCGCACGACCACGGCGTCATACACTTCGCCCTTCTTCACTTTGCCGCGCGGGATCGCGTCCTTGACGCTCACCTTGATGACGTCGCCCACGGCGGCGTAGCGGCGCTTCGAGCCGCCGAGCACCTTGATGCACATGAGCCGCTTGGCGCCGCTGTTGTCGGCTACGTTCAATATGGTTCGCATCTGGATCATTTGGCGCGCTCTCTCATTCTGGCCGGGCGCGGCCGACCACGCGCACCAGCACCCAGGATTTACGACGCGACATCGGCCGACACGGCTTGATGGACACCGTGTCGCCTTCCTTGCACTCATTGCTCTCGTCATGCGCGAGCAGCTTGGTGGTGCGGCGGATGTATTTTCCGTAGGTCGGATGCTTCACGAGACGCTCGACGGACACCGCGATCGTCTTGTCCATCTTGTTGCTGACGACCTTGCCCGTGAGCAGCCGCTGCCCGGGCACGGGCGCCGCGCCCGGCGCCTGGTCGGGTTGGGCCGACTCCGCCTGAATTGGTTGCACTTCGGTCGACATCACAATGTCTCCAGGCGCTTCGCGCCGAATCTACGGGGTCGATGCGACCCCGACCTATAGGGCCCGCTGCGCGGGCAAGAAATCATCGTCGCACCTGTTGGGCGAGCACCGTCTTCACGCGCGCAATGTTCTTACGCACCTTGGCAAATTGATCCGGCTTCGCGGGCTGGCCCGTGGCACGCGCCATGCGCAGATTGAACTGTTCACGGCGCAGCTTGAGCAGATCCTCGCCGAGATCTTTCGCCGCTTTTGCGCGCAAATCTTTGGCCTTCATGTACGCACCTTCATGTCCGAACCTGGCGCTTGACGAACGCCGTCGATACGGACAGCTTTGCGGAGGCCAAGCGGAATGCCTCGCGCGCGATTTCCTCGCTCATGCCCTCGATCTCGAACAGCACCTTGCCGGGCAGCACTCTCGCCACCCAGTACTCGACGTTGCCCTTGCCCGAGCCCATGCGCACTTCGAGCGGCTTCTGCGTGATGGGCACGTCCGGGAACACGCGAATCCATATGCGGCCGCCGCGCTTGACGTGGCGCGAAATGGCGCGCCGGGCCGCCTCGATCTCGCGGGCCGTCATGCGGCAGCGATCCGTCGCCTTCAGGCCGTATTCGCCGAACGCGACCGAGTTGCCGCGCTGCGCGCTGCCCGAGATCTTGCCCTTGAACTGTTTGCGGAACTTGGTCCGCTTCGGCTGCATCATGCTCTGTTACCTAATTCAGCTTAAAGAAGGTGCCGGGGCTTCAGCGGCCTTGGGCGCACCCTCCGCATCCGCCTCGGCGGCCTCCGCCTGCGGTTGATCGAACACCTCGCCCTTGAATATCCAGACCTTGATGCCGATGACGCCGTACGTCGTCTGCGCTTCGGCGATGCCGTAATCGATGTCGGCGCGGAACGTGTGCAGAGGGACGCGTCCCTCGCGGTTGGTTTCCGTGCGGGCGATTTCCGAGCCGTTGAGGCGCCCGGAAATGCGCACCTTGATGCCGAGCGCGCCCGAACGCATGGTATTGGTCACCGCGCGCTTCATGGCACGGCGGAACATCACGCGCTTTTCCAATTGCTGCGAAATTCCTTCGGCGACCAGTTTGGCATCCAGCTCCGGCTTGCGGATCTCGGCAATATTGAGCCGGACGTCGTTCATCGTCATGCCGAGGATCTTGGCCACCGCGGTGCGGAGCTTCTCGATGTCCTCGCCCTTCTTGCCGATCACGATTCCCGGACGCGCCGTGTGGATGGTGATGTTGGCTCGGCGCGCGGCACGCTCGATGTGAATGCGGCTCACCGAGGCATCGGCGAGCTTCTTGTTCAAGTACTGCCGCACCAGGTAGTCGGTGTGGATGTTCGAGGCGAACGTCTTGGATCCGGCATACCACTTCGACGTCCAGTCGCGCGTGATGCCGAGACGAATACCAATCGGATTTACTTTCTGACCCATTAGGCCTCTCGCTTGCCGTCGGATACTTGAACCAGGATGTGACTGTTGCGTTTGGCGATTCTTACGCCGCGCCCCTTGGCGCGCGCGTGGAAGCGCTTGAGCATCGGCGCCGGGTCGACCTCGACCCGCGTCACTTTCAAATCGTCGACATCGGCATTGAAATTGTTGTAGGCATTGGCGATCGCCGAGTCCAATACCTTGAGGACGATCTTCGCGCCCTTCTTCGGCATGAATTTCAAGGTATTGACCGCGAGCGTCGCGGACTTGCCGCGGATCGTGTCCACCACCAGGCGGCATTTCTGCGGAGAAATGCGCGCGTACCGTAACACCGCTTTGGTTTGCATGCCCTACTCCGCCGCCGACACTTTTTTGTCGCCGGAATGCGCCTTGAACGTGCGCGTGGGCGCGAACTCGCCGAGCTTGTGACCGACCATGTTCTCGGACACCAGCACGGGTACGTGCAACCGGCCGTTGTGTACGGCAATGGTCAAGCCGACCATATCGGGGATGACCATGGAGCGCCGCGACCAGGTCTTGATCGGGCGGCGATCATTCTTTTGACTGGCCGTCTGCACCTTCTTGGCCAGGTGCAAATCCACGAACGGACCTTTCTTGAGCGAACGAGGCACAGTTATATCTCCAGTCTCTTACAGTCGTTTGTTCTTGCGGCGCTGAACGATCATGCCGTCGGTTCGCTTGTTGCGGCGCGTCTTCTTGCCCTTCGTCTGCAGGCCCCACGGGCTCACGGGATGGGGGTTGCCCTGCCCCGACTTGCCCTCGCCGCCGCCGTGCGGGTGATCGACCGGGTTCATCACGACGCCGCGCACGGTCGGACGCACGCCGAGCCAACGCACCGCGCCGGCCTTGCCGAACACGCGCAAGTTGTGCTCGTCATTGCCCACCTCGCCGATCGTGGCGCGGCAATCGACGTGGATCTTGCGCATTTCACCCGATTTCAGACGCACGCTGGCATACACGCCTTCGCGCGCGGCAAATTGCGCGGAGCCGCCGGCGCTGCGCGCCAATTGGCCGCCCTTGCCGACTTTCAATTCGATGTTGTGCACGGTGCTGCCCACCGGAATGTGCCGCAGCGGCAAGGCATTGCCCGGCTTGATCGGCGCATCGGCGCCGGAGCGAATCTCATCGCCGGCCTGCACGCCCTTCGGCGCGAGAATGTAGCGGCGCTCGCCGTCCTTGTAGAGCACCAATGCCAGATGCGAGGTGCGGTTCGGATCATATTCCAGACGCTCGACGATGCCGGGAATGCCGTCCTTGTCGCGCTTGAAGTCGACCAAGCGGTAGCGCTGCTTGTGGCCGCCGCCGATATGGCGCGTGGTTTGCCGGCCCGAATGGTTGCGGGCTCCGGTACGGTTCTTCTTGGTGGTCAACGACTCGAGCGGGCCGCCCTTGTGCAGGTGCGAACGGTCGATTTTGACGACGAAGCGCGTCCCGGGGGAGGTCGGCTTCATTTTGATGAGTGCCATGGCCGTGTCCTTACTTCGAAGCGCCGCCGGTGAAGTCAATCGACTGCCCGGCTTCCAAACGCACGTACGCCTTCTTGTAGCCGTTGCGCTTGCCGGCGACATTCTTGAAGCGCCGGGTCTTGCCCGGTTTGTTGAGCAAATTGACCCCTTCGACCTTGACCTCGAACATCAATTCGACGGCGCCCTTCACCTCGGCCTTCGATGCATCGTCGCGCACGCGAAACACATACTGATTCGCCTTCTCGGCGACGTTCGCGGACTTCTCCGAGACATGCGGCTGGATCAGCACGGTCATCAGGCGTTCTTTATTCATGCGCGCCTCCGAGACGCTGTTCGAGCAACTTCAAGGCGCCGACCGTGGCAATCACCTTGTCGTGCTTGATCAAGCTCAAGGGATCGAGCGAGGCCACCGGCATCACGTCCACGTAGGGCACGTTGCGCGCCGCCAGAAACAGCTTCTCTTCGTACGCCTCGACCAGAATCAATGCGCGGGTCAAGCCGAACTCGGCCAACTTGCTGATGAGCAGCTTCGTTCGCGGCGCGGCCAGTTCCAAAGACTCGACGGCTACCAGGCGATCTTGACGGACCAGCTCGGACACCATGGACTGCATGGCGGCGCGATACATCTTGCGATTGACCTTTTGCGAAAAGTCCCGCGGACGGGCAGCGAAGGCCCGGCCGCCGCCGACCCAGATGGGGCTGCGAATCGAGCCGACGCGCGCCTGACCGGTACCTTTCTGGCTCCAGGGCTTCTTGCCGCCGCCGCGCACTTCGGCGCGCGTTTTCTGCGCCTTGGTCCCGGAACGGCCGGCCGCCATGTAGGCGGTGACGACTTGGTGAACGAGCGCCTCGTTGTAGGCGCGGCCAAAAGCCACGTCCGACAATTGAATGTCGCTGGCGGGAGTTGCGTTCTTTAGCTGGAGCTTCATGGGATCTACTTCTTATCGGCTTTGGCTGCGCCCTTCGCGGCCGGAGCGGCCTTGGGCTGCGCCGCACCCTTGGCGGCAACCGGGGCCTTGTTCGGCGTCAACTTCTGACGGCGGCGCTGACCGGCGGCCTTGACCGAAGGCCGGACAATGACGCGGCCGCCTTCCGAACCGGGAATCGCGCCGCTGATGAGCAAAAGGTTCCGCGGTACGTCGACCTCGACGATGCGCAGATTCTCAATGGTGCGATTCTTGACGCCCATGTGGCCTGACATGCGCTTGCCCTTGAATACGCGGCCGGGCGTCTGGCGCTGGCCGATGGAACCCGGCGCGCGGTGCGATACCGAGTTGCCGTGAGTCTTCATGCCGCCGGCGAAATTATGGCGCTTCATGGTGCCGGCGAAGCCCTTGCCAACCGTCGTACCGGTGACATCGACGCTTTGCCCGGCGGTGAACATATCCACTTTGAGATCGCCGCCGGTTGCAAGCGCTTCACCTTCGCCCTTGTCCAAGCGGAATTCGCGCGAGGCGTAGCCGGCAGCGACATTCGCCTTGGCAAAGTGACCGGCCAGCGCCTTGGGAATCCGCGACGGGCGGCGGCCGCCAATGGTGACCTGCACTGCACGATAGCCGTCGGTTTTGTCAGTTTTGACTTGCGAGATGCGGTTCGGCAACGCCTCGACGACCGTCACTGGGACAGTCACACCCGCGTCGGTGAATACTCGGGTCATGCCGCATTTGCGGCCAACCAGACCAATGGTCATTGTCAATCCTCACGGCGGGCAACCTTAAGGGTTTGCACGCATTCGTTGCGATCAGCCGGCGGTTTGGACAACGGACCCCAATTACCCGTGGGCAAGTGGCGTCGGCGCCCACGCGCTCCGACCTCTAAAATGGACGGCGGATTATATACGAATCCGCCCTGCGTTCAACTTTTCGGCCGCGATTTCAGGCGGGGCCGCCCCGGCCCCGTTGGAAGGCGGCGCGCAGCGCCTAATCCAACCTGGCGCGCAGCGCCTGATTTAACCTAGTTTAACTTGATCTGGACGTCGACCCCGGCCGGCAATTCCAGCTTCATCAGGGCATCCACCGTCTTGTCCGTGGGGTTCAAGATGTCCATCAAACGCTTGTGGGTGCGAATTTCGAACTGGTCGCGCGCGTCCTTGTCCCCATGGGGCGCGGTCAGCACCGTGAAGCGCTCCATTTTGATGGGCAGCGGCACAGGGCCTTTGACGGTCGCGCCGGTGCGCTTCGCCGTGTCGACGATTTCACGCGCCGACTTGTCTATCAACCGGTGATCGAAGGCCTTCAGGCGGATCCGGATGTTCTGATTAGCCATAAAAAAATACTTCCATAACGGACGGGGTCGCTTCGACCCCGTTTAGAGTTGCGCGTAGCGCATGAAAAGGGTGGCGGATATTACGCTAAAAAACTGGCGACCGCTATTACGCGATGACCTTGGCGACCACTCCTGCGCCGACGGTTTTACCGCCCTCGCGGATGGCAAATCTCAACCCCTGCTCCATCGCAATCGGGGCAATCAGCTCCACCACGATCTTGATGTTGTCCCCGGGCATCACCATCTCCGTGCCCTCCGGCAGCTCCACCGCTCCCGTCACATCCGTGGTGCGAAAATAAAACTGCGGCCGGTACCCCTTGAAGAACGGCGTGTGCCGACCCCCTTCCTCCTTCGTCAGCACGTACACCTCGGCTTCAAACTTCGTGTGCGGATTGATGCTCCCCGGCTTGCACAACACCTGCCCGCGCTCCACTTCCTCGCGCTTCGTGCCCCTCAGCAACACCCCCACGTTGTCCCCCGCCTGCCCCTCATCGAGGAGCTTGCGAAACATCTCCACCCCCGTGCACGTCGTCTTGGTGGTCGGGCGGATCCCCACTATCTCCACCTCATCGTTCACCTTCACCACCCCGCGCTCAATGCGTCCCGTCACCACCGTGCCGCGACCCGCAATCGAGAACACATCCTCCACCGGCATCAAAAAGGCCCCCTCCACCGCACGCTTGGGCACCGGAATGTACTCATCGAGCGCCTTCACCAGCTTGATCACCGAGGGCACCCCAATCTCGCTCCCATCCCCCTCCAGCGCCTTGAGCGCAGATCCGGTGATAATCGGGGTCTTGTCCCCAGGGAATTTGTACAGCGTCAACAGGTCCCGCACCTCCAGCTCCACCAGCTCCAACAGCTCCGCATCGTCCACCATGTCCGCTTTGTTCAAAAACACCACGATGTAGGGCACCCCGACCTGACGGGCCAGCAATATGTGCTCGCGCGTCTGGGGCATCGGGCCATCCGCCGCCGAGACCACCAAAATCGCCCCGTCCATCTGCGCCGCACCCGTGATCATGTTCTTCACGTAATCGGCATGCCCGGGACAGTCCACGTGCGCGTAGTGGCGCGCCTCGCTCTGGTACTCCACGTGCGCCGTCGCTATCGTGATCCCGCGCGCTCGCTCCTCCGGCGCCTTGTCTATCTGGTCGTAGGCCTTGAACTCCCCGCCAAACTTCTCCGCCATCACCTTCGTCAAGGCCGCCGTCAAGGTCGTCTTGCCGTGGTCTACATGCCCAATCGTCCCCACGTTCACGTGCGGCTTCGTTCGCTCAAACTTCCCCTTCGACACGATACCTCTCCCAAATGAATGTAAACGGTTGTGTAACTACGAAGCCTTCTTCATGACGGCGTCGGCGACATTGGTGGGCACCTCCATGTACTTGGCGAACTCCATCGTGTAGTTCGCGCGGCCCTGACTCATCGAGCGCATCGCGGTCGAATACTGGAACATTTCGGCGAGCGGCACATCCGCGGTCACGACCTTGCCGGACGGAGAATCCTCCATGCCGACGATCTGACCCCGGCGGCGATTCAGATCGCCGACGATGTCGCCGTAGTAGTCCTCCGGCGTCACGACTTCGACCTTCATGATTGGCTCGAGCAGTACCGGTTTGGCCTTGCGGAAACCTTCCTTGAAGCCCATCGAACCTGCGATCTTGAAGGCCATTTCATTGGAATCGACGTCGTGGTACGAGCCGTCGAAAATCGTGACCTTGACGTCGACGATGGGATAGCCCGCGATCACGCCGGTCTGTACGGCTTCCTGGATTCCCTTGTCCACGGCCGGAATGAATTCGCGCGGTACGGCACCGCCGACGACGCCGTTGACGAACTCATAACCCTTGCCCGCAGGCAGGGGCTCGAGCTTCAGCCATACATGGCCGTACTGTCCGCGGCCGCCGGATTGGCGCACGAACTTCCCTTCCGATTCCACGGTGGCGCGAATCGTTTCGCGATAAGCCACCTGCGGTTTACCGACGTTGGCCTCGACCTTGAACTCGCGCTTCATGCGGTCGACGATGATCTCGAGGTGCAGTTCGCCCATGCCCGAGATGATGGTCTGACCGGACTCTTGATCCGTGTGCACGCGGAACGAAGGATCTTCCTTCGCCAAGCGCTGCAGGGCGAGACCCATTTTTTCCTGGTCGACCTTGGTTTTGGGCTCCACCGCCACGGAGATCACCGGCTCGGGGAACTCCATCTTTTCCAGGATGATGACTTTTCCGGGATCCGACAAGGTGTCGCCGGTGGTGACGTCCTTCAAGCCCACCGCGGCCGCGATGTCGCCGGCGCGCACTTCCTTGATTTCGGAGCGCTCGCTGGCATGCATCTGTAGCAAGCGGCCGATGCGCTCATTGCGGTTTCGATTGGGCACGAACACCTGGTCGCCCGAATTCAAAGTGCCCGAATAGACCCGAAAGAACGTGAGATTGCCCACGAACGGGTCGTTCAGAATCTTGAAGGCGAGCGCCGCAAACGGCTCGTTGTCGTCCGCCTTGCGCGTCATGGGTTCGCCGCGCTCGCTCTGGCCCTTGACGGACGGCACTTCCGTGGGCGACGGCATGTACTCGACGATGGCGTCGAGCACGGCCTGCACGCCCTTGTTCTTGAAGGCGGAGCCGCAGGTCACCAGGCACACTTCGTTCTTGAGCGCCCGCGCCCGCAGGCCCTGCTTGATCTCGACGTCGGACAGCTCGCCCGTCTCCAGATACTTGGTGAGGAGAGTCTCGTTGCCCTCGGCAGCGGCCTCGATCATCTTGGCGCGCCACTCCTCGCACTCTTTGAGCATGTTCGCCGGAATCTCGCGATACTCGAACTTCATGCCCTGTGTTTCTTCATCCCACCAGATCGACTTCATCTTGACGAGGTCGACCACGCCGACGAAGCCGTCCTCTGCGCCGATCGGCAGTTGAATCGGCACCGGGTTGCCCCGCAGACGCGTTTGGATTTGCTCGACGCAACGCAGGAAATTCGCGCCCGCGCGATCCATCTTGTTGACGAAGGCAATGCGCGGTACGCCGTATTTGTTCATCTGCCGCCACACGGTTTCCGATTGCGGCTGCACGCCCGAAACGGCGCAATAAACGGCGACCGCGGAATCCAGCACCCGCAGGCTGCGCTCCACTTCAATGGTGAAATCGACGTGTCCCGGGGTATCGATGATATTGATTCGGTGTTCGGGGAAGCTCTTATCCATCCCCTTCCAGAAACAAGTCGTCGCCGCGGCCGTTATGGTGATGCCGCGCTCCTGCTCTTGTTCCATGTAGTCCATGACCGCGGCCCCGTCATGGACCTCGCCGATCTTGTGCGACACGCCCGTGTAAAACAAAATACGCTCCGTCGCGGTGGTCTTACCCGCGTCGATATGAGCGGAAATACCGATGTTTCGGTA
This sequence comes from uncultured Gammaproteobacteria bacterium, assembly GCA_963818075.1. GTDB lineage: Bacteria > Pseudomonadota > Gammaproteobacteria > Steroidobacterales > Steroidobacteraceae > Bog-1198. Next base: position 1,243,524 of record CAWFQX010000006.1, read on the forward strand.
ACGCTCGATGGGCGTAGTTCTTGCCATGTTTATTCCATGCGCTTCGCGATTTTCAGGCGCTTCGCGCCACTCTTGCGGGGTCGAAGCGACCCCGTCCGTTAGTGCTCGCTACGCGAGCATTAAATCAAAAACCAAGCGATCCCAATGGTCGCCCAGGCAAAGCTATATATAAGGTCGCGCCGGCGAATTACCAGCCGCTCTCTACCAGCGGTAGTGCGCGAACGCCTTGTTGGCCTCGGCCATGCGGTGGGTATCTTCGCGCTTGCGAACCGCGGCACCGCGATTCTCGGCGGCTTCCATCAGTTCCGCGGCCAGCCGGTGCGCCATGGATTTCTCGCTGCGGGCGGTGGCCGCCTCGATGACCCAACGCATCGCCAACGTCTGGCGACGATTGGCACGCACTTCGACGGGCACCTGGTACGTGGCGCCGCCGACCCGACGGGATTTGACTTCGACCACCGGCTTGACGTTATCCAGCGCCTGCTGCAACACAGCAATTGCCTCGCCGCCGGCGCGGCCGCTCTTGTCGCCGATGCGATCGATGGCGCCATAAACGATCTTCTCGGCCGCCGATTTCTTGCCGCGCTCCATCACCATATTGATGAATTTGGCCAACATATCGTTGCCGAACTTAGGATCGGGAAGAATGGTGCGATGCGGGGCTGCTGCTCTGCGGGACATGGGAAACCTTTATTTCTTGGGACGTTTGGCGCCGTATTTGGAACGGCCTTGCCGACGATCGCTGACGCCGGCGCAGTCGAGCGCCCCGCGGACAGTGTGATACCGGACTCCGGGCAAATCCTTGACGCGGCCGCCGCGGATCAAAACCACCGAGTGCTCTTGCAAATTATGGCCTTCGCCGCCGATGTAGCTCGAGACCTCGTAGCCATTGGTCAAGCGCACGCGGCACACCTTGCGCAGCGCCGAGTTGGGCTTCTTCGGCGTGGTCGTATACACGCGAGTGCAAACTCCGCGCTTCTGCGGCGAGGCTGCCAGCGCAGGAACCTTGGACTTCCAGGCAGGCTCATTCCGGCCTGTGCGAATCAGTTGCGTCGTCGTCGCCATAAATACCTTTTGAGCCGCCCGAAAGATCAAGGGGCGGCCGATGCATTGACTAAATAAACGGGCGCGTAAGGCCCCGCGCTTGTGCCCGGAGACAAAGGCCGGCGATTGTAGGAACCCCCCGGGCGAGTGTCAAGGAAATTGCTGCGATGCAGCGGTCGTGGGCAGAGGCCGCGGCGCGTTTACCCGAACAGCAGCAGGCCGCCGAGCGCGAGCAGAAGCGCCGGCGGCATGATCAAAAGACCCAATTTGAGAAAGTCCCACGCTTCGACGTGGATGCCGTCCCGCCGCAGCGCGCCCAGCCACAAAATCGTCGCCAGCGATCCGGTCACCGAAAGGTTGGGGCCGAGATCGACGCCGATGAGGACGGCACCGGCAACGGTGGGCGGCACACCGGCCGTCTGTACTGCAGTGCCCGCGATCAGCCCCGCGGGCAGGTTGTTGATGAGATTCGAAGCGACGCCGACCGCGATGCCCGCCGCCGCCGCGGCGAGACTTGCCGAGTGCCGCGCCTGGCTGCGTAGGAAATCGCTCAGCGTATGAATGACGCCGGATCGGTCCAAAGCTTCGACCAACACGAACAGGCCGGCCACCAAGGGAATCACTCCCCAGGAAACACCGCGAAGGAAACGCCACGGCGAGGAGCGCAGCGTCAGCGCAACCGCAACGAGGGTCGCGAGTCCTGCAATGCAGGTCGGCAGTCCAAGCTGAATCCCCAATGCCGATGCCAGCATCAACGCGCCGGCGGTGGCCGCTATGCCCGATGCCGTCAATTTGCCGGCGCGCGACAGGGCCGGGACCGTCACGCGGGCCGCTACGGACTGCCGTAGCGCTGCGCGTTGCGTCCACCGCAGCAGCGCGTAGGTAACGCCGATCGACAGGAGCGACGGCAGCGCAAATCGCGGCAGCCATTGCAGCAGCGGCGGCATGTGATTGGCATAGATCACGAGGTTCGCCGGATTGGAAATCGGCAGGACGAAGCTCGCCGCATTGGCGATGAATGCGCACACGAGGAGATAGGGTAAGGGCCGCTCGACGGCGGCAGCGCGGGCGACTGCCGCGACTGCCGGGGTCAGCACCACCGCCGTGGCGTCATTGGAGAGGAATACCGTGACCAGGATTCCGACGATATAAACGAGACCAAACAGGCGCGTCGCCGAACCCCGGGCCGTGGACACGGCTCGCGCCGCCAGCCAGTCGAACAGCCCTTCCTGCCGCGCGAGTTCCGCGAGCAGCATCATTCCGGCCAAGAACAGGTAGACATCAACTCCCCTGCCGACTCCCTCGAGCGCTGCGCTCACCGGCAGCAGCCCCAGGCACACCAGAGCGGCCGCACCGCCCAATGCCCATACCGCTTCCGGCACGTTCATGGGGCGAAGAATGACTCCCGCGGTGGCGAGTCCGGCGATTGCCCAGATTGCGACATGCGAGGTCATTGTCACGGCCCTACAATACACGGCGCCTTCCAGGGAGCAGATGAATGATCACGGTTTTTTCCACGCAGCACACGCTGCGCAGTCCGCGCACCGAACTCTACGGCGGAGAGTTGGTGCGCCCGCACGAATCACCGCAGCGCGCGCAAATCGTCCTGGAACGCGTCGAGACGCAGCGGCTCGGCCGAGTCATCGCGCCGGCAAGTTTCGGCTCCGCTCCGCTGCTGCGCGTTCACGACCGCGGCTACATCGAGTTTTTGCGGCAGGCCTGGAGCGAATGGGTTGCCGCCGGCAATCGGGGCGAAGCCATCCCCGATTGCTGGCCCGCGCGCCGCATGAATCAACGTTGCCCCAACAGCATCACGGGAAAGCTCGGCTACTACGCCATGGCGGGCGAGACTTCGATCAGCCAGGGGACCTGGGAGGCTGCCAGCGCCGCCGCCGACGTCGCGCTGACCGGCGCTTCGCGGATCAAGGACGGCGATCGCGCCGCGTTTGCACTGTGCAGGCCGCCCGGGCATCACGCGGCGCACGATCTCTACGGCGGCTACTGTTTCTTGAACAATGCCGCCATCGCCGCCCAATACCTGCGCGACAATGGGGCGGCGCGCGTGGCCATTCTCGACGTCGACTTTCATCACGGCAATGGTACCCAGGATATCTTCTACGAACGCCCAGACGTCTTGTATGTTTCGCTGCATGGCGACCCGGCCGATGCATTTCCCTATTTTTCCGGGTATGCCGACGAATCGGGCGCGGGCGAAGGCGCCGGTTTCACCCTGAACCTTCCTCTTCCCCGCGGCACGGGCTTTTCGGCCTGGCAGGACGCGCTGCGCGCCGCGTTGGCGCGCATCGCCGGGTTTCGCGCGGACGCGTTGGTGGTATCTCTGGGCGTGGACACTTTCGCGGAGGACCCCATCAGCTTCTTCCGGCTGCAATCTGCGGATTTCCTCGCCTATGGGCGCATGATCGGCGACTGCGCACTGCCGACATTGTTCGTGCTCGAAGGCGGATACGCCGTCGACGCGATCGGCATCAACGTGGTGAATGTGTTGACGGGATTCGAGACGGCGCAGGCAGATTGACCGCGCGCGACGCCTACGGCGTTGCGAGGCGCACGAAGTAATCTTCCAGGTCGCGCCGCTCCGCGGGCGTCGCATTGATGTCCCGAGGCATCCGCGCTGCACCGGCCTCAGGTGCGAGACGATAGAGAATCTCGTCCAGCAGACGGCCGTGCGCGTAGCCGCCCGCCCGCAGACGTGGACCGAGCGCCTCCGGATCGCCGAACGGCAGCGCCGGCCCCACCTCACCGGTGTGGCATTCGATGCAGTGGCCGAGCAGCCGCGGAGGAGAGTGCGCTTCGCCGGCCGCCGCGGGCGTGCTCGCGGCCGCGCGCATGCGCTCGCTGCCGGTTGCGCCGTAGAACACCGTCAGCTCGCGTTCGCTGCGCCGCGACAGCTCCGCGCAATAGGCGTCGGTCGCGCTGAAGCTGCGAAAAGCATGTAATTCGCGCAGGTCAGGCTCGCTGTCGGCCAGCCGCTCGAACAGCAACTGCTCGAGCGAGAGCGCGCCCTCGGGAGCGGCCAGGTCATACGTGCCTTCTTCGAGCGCCAGGCTCCAGCGCTGGCGCGGCATTCCAACGAGCCGCTCGGCGATGAACCTGAGCATCGTCGGGTCGCTGGTAGCGGCTCCGCCGCGGTAGCTCTCGTCATTGCTCGCGCGCCGCAGCCGCTTCGCCGCCTCCTGTCGCGCCCCAGCCCCCGCCCCGGCGGAGAGTCCGTAATCAGCCATGGCTTGCGCCGACGCAGGGCGCATCGACGCCGGAAAAAAGGACTTGAGATCACCGCAATTGCCTGCGGCGGCGGCCAGCAACGCATAGCGATGCGGTGCGAATGCCGGCTGAGCCGCCAGGTTGGCGACCAGCGAGCGCACGTTGAGCGTGGCGAGGAGCACCGCCAGACGTGCGTTCGGCGGCTCGAAAGTCTGTCCGTCGTAGAGGGCAGCCGCACTTGCAACGTAGGTCGCGCGGTCGCCGAAGCGCCGTGCTCCGATCAGGTACCGATAGCGCGGGTCTTGCGCCTGGCGCGCGAGAAATGCCTGCATGCCGATCGATTCCGGCTTCGACAGGCCGGCGCGGTAGCGTTCGCCGTACACGCCGGGCCAGGTTGGGAGCGTATCCCAGATCGGCCGCGCCGGGCGCCCATGGCAGGCCGTGCAGCGCCCGGGATTGTCCTCGGATAACTTGGGGCCCTCGCCCGTGCTCGGGAACGACAACTCGCGAAAGTGGAAGCTGTTGCTGCGCTCGTCGAACTGCACCGTCTCGAGCACATCGTAGCCGCGCTCGCCGGCGTCGCCGTTGAATGTCACGATGAAGCGGCCGTCGGCGCCGTAGAGAATCGCTCTCGGCGCGGCCGGCGCGGCGTCCTGCAGGCTGCGGCTGGCGAACACGAGCACATAGTTCGCACGCAATTCCGCGGGTAGGACCGCCAGCGCTTGTTCGACGCTCGTCACGCTGCGGGAGCGCACGAGTTCGGCGAGCACATCGAAGGTAAAATCCGCCGCGCGGGTGTCGGCCGCCGCCAGCAGCCCGAGACACAAACACATGCTATTCACTGAGCGCACGACAACCCCCGGGGAATCGCAATGTCACCTGGTCGGCCGGTGCGGCCCCCTAGGCCGCGTGCAACTTGCCCGGCGCGGCCGCGCTCAGGCGAAACGCCGCCACCGAATTGACGAGTTCTGTGGCTTGGGTCTCGAGCGATGTAGCCGCGGCGGTCGCTTGCTCCACCAGTGCCGCGTTCTGTTGCGTGGTCCCGTCGATTTCGGCTACCGCGGCGTTGATTTGCTCGATACTCAGCGTTTGTGCCCGCGAACTTTCCGATATTTCCGCGATGATTGCTGTGACGCGCTCGACGGCATCGACGATCTCGGACATGGTGCGGCCGGCGGTATTCACCAGTTCCGAGCCCGCGCGCACCTGCTCCACCGAGTTGTTGATCAGCACGCTGATTTCCTTCGCAGCGGTTGCACTGCGCTGGGCCAGCGCGCGGACCTCGCCTGCGACCACCCCGAATCCGCGTCCCTGCTCGCCGGCCCGCGCCGCCTCGACGGCCGCGTTGAGCGCGAGAATGTTCGTCTGAAACGCGATGCTGTCGATCACCCCCGTGATGTCGTTGATCTTCCTCGATGAGCCGGAGATGCCGCTCATGGTATTGACGAGGCTGCTGACGAGTTCACCGCCGCGGCGGGCGACATTGAGCGCACCGTCCGCGTGAGTGCTCGCCTGTTGCGCTCCCTGGGAGTTCTTGCGTACCACACCGGTGATGTCCGCGAGCGAACTGACCGTCTCCTCGAGCCCCGCGACTTGCTGCTCGGTGCGCTCAGAGAGGTGCTGGTTCCCCTGCGCGATCTCGCGGGTTGCGGTCGCAATCGTATTCGATGCATGCTTGATCTTGCCGATCATCACCTCGAGCGTATTCGCCGTGCGGTTCAAGTACTCCTTGAACTTGGCGAAAGTGCCGCCGTAGTCGCGATGAATGCGCTCGGTAAGGTTGCCTTCGGCAAACGCCTCCAGCACCCGCGCGATGTCGTCAAGACCGTCCTCGCTGCTCTCGAGAAGGCGATTGATTCCCTCGGCGAGTTGCCGGTTGAAGTCATTGAGGCCGTTTTGCGATCGGGCGACCTTGTCGCTGATACGCGCCGTGAAGTCGCCGCGTGAGGCGGCGGCAACCACGGTGGCGACTTCGCATTCGAGCGCGATCTCCGAGGTCCGGTCGGCCCACTCGACAACGTACCCGACGCGGCTGCCGTTCGCATCCAGCACGGGATCGATCGCCGTTCGAAAGGTGTGCCCCCGCAGTTTCACGTTGCCGCTGTGCCGGCTCTTCAACGACTCGGTGAGCCCGGCCTGCCCGAAAAGATCGTCCAATCGGCCACCCTCGAGATGTTCGCAGCCGTTCGCAAAGCCGCGGCTGCGCAGTTCACGGTCGAGCGAGGCGAGCTGCATGCGGACGGCGCGGTTGGCATGGACGACGACGCCTGCGGCATCGGCCACTATGATGCCGGTCGAACAGTTATCGAGCGCGTTGCGCAGCCGCAGCCCCTCCTCCGCGATCGCGTGGTCCGCCGCGAGCTGCCTGCGCAGCCGCCTCTGCGTTCTGACGACGAAAACGTAAGTCAGCGCAAAGGTCACGAGCAGCGCCCCGGCGACGACGATTTGCTGGCGCCGCGCGGATGCCACCGACTCGTTGAAAACTTCGACGTCGCGGCGCGCCAGCTCATCGTCGATGTCCTGGGTCAGCTTGTCGCCGGCCTTTATCTTGTCGCGCAGCGACATGATCGTGGCCATCGGCGCGCCCTTGCCGAGCGCGCGTGCGAGCTCAGCCGCGATCTGCGTGGCCGAGGCGATGGCTGCGGATTTGTCCTTCGTGCCCAGCGCCTCGAGCCCTCCGGCGGCGGACGCAAGCGCATGCGCCGCCTGATCCGATAATGTCCCCGTGTCCACCGCATCGGAGACGCCGTTCATGAATATCGTGTAGTCGACACGCGCGTGCTGCGCGAGCTCGTGCATCGGCCGGGATTGGGTCTGCGCCGCCGCGCGCCGCGAATCCGCCAGCATCTGCGCAAGCAGCACGACGACCACGGGAAGCACCACAACCAGAAATTGCAGTGCCACGAGTCGATCTGTTTTTGGCGTTTTCATACGGAAGTCGTCTGCAGTGTCGAACCAATCGTGCGCTCAGATCTTGCCGACCAGCGTCAGCCCGGCCGGCGGCGGCGCGCTCAGATACCCGCAGCCGCCCGGAGTGTGCTTGAGGAATTCGACGACTTCACCGTCGCCGCTCTTGACGGACGGCGGCGTCGAACCGTCGCGAAACGACTTCTTCGTCCACGCCGTGGTGTACTTGGTCGCGTCCATTTTCATGACCTTGTCGAGGAATTCCGTCTGCGCGGCGCCGTTGTCGACCGGCAGCAGCTTGGTCGGCCCGGCGAACTGCTTCTCGCCCAGGAATACGTCGCGTATGTCCGTCATGGACAGTGTGACGCCCGCGCTGCACGCGATATATACGTCGCCGGCGTGAGCGCGAGGAGCCCAGGCGGCGGCCATCAGCAGCGTGCCGACGATGGGCAGGAGCATCGACCATGACGGGCCGCCATGACGGGTCGCGAATGTCACTGTGAACTTGGTGTACATCTCGTGGCTTCCTGTGGGGGCCTAGAAGCGGATCGCGAGCTGAGCGAGGAACTCGTTGAAGCTCGTGACCGGCAGCCGGGCGAAGAACAGGTTGGGGTTCGCGACCGCGCGATCCGTGTAGTGCGTGTTGGCCACTTCGAACTTGATCGCCACCTTCGGATTCAGATCGCGCCGAAATCCGGCGGCCGTCCGGTAGTAGGAGAAGCCGGTCATCTGCTGGGCGAAATACTGGTCGGTCTGATCCAGATGCGCGCGCTCATAGCGAGCGTACGGGATGAAGAACGGCAATCGGTAGCCGGCCTGCACGAAGTAGGCCTTGCTGCGGTGGGTTCCCTCGCTCTGGTAGATGTCGTGGTTGTCGAACCAATAGGCCTCGGAGAGCACTTCCCAGGTGTCGGTATCGTAAACCGCGTACGTGCCGGCAACCCGGACATCGGTCAGATCCTCGGGTATTTGATCGTCCTCGATCTTCGAATCGAAGACGTTGCCGCCGACCAAGAGTCCCTCCAACGGACCCGCGGTCCACTGATAACCGAGCCGGCCGCCGTAGATGAGCTTGCCGTGATCGTTGCCGCCGCTGCGCATGTCGATGAGGCCGCCGATGATCTGCTGGCCATTGCCGGCGAACACGTCGTACAGCACTTTGCCGCCGTCGCCGCGGTCGGCACCCGTCATCCACGCGCCCACCGTGTGCGAGGGCAGCACGCCGCCTTGGTCTTCGAACATGAGGAAGGAGGGCCGCCGCAGGGCATCATTGAGCCATACGCCGTGATGCAGCGCCGTGTTCACATAACCGAAAGGCGTATGAAAGCGGCCCACCCAGACGGTGGCCGCATCGCTGAACTGGTAGCCCAGCTGCCCGCGCTCGATATCCACGCCCACGTTGCCCTGGTAATCGACCTCGAAGTTGAGCTCGAACAGCGACAGCCACTTGCCGCCCAGCTTAGGCGTCAGATAGAGATCAAGGTTATTGAGGCTGGCGCCCTTCTCGTACGCGTGAAACGGATTGTGGTTGCCGATGTCGACGTCGGCAAAACCATGCACCGGCAAGCCGGTGTCATCGCCTTGACGCGAGGCATTCGCCGTCTCGATCTGATTGATCTGCTGCTCGACGGCTTGCAGGCGCGCGTCGTCCACCGGCGCCGGCGCCGGTGCGACGGCCACGGGAGGCGGTGCAGCGGGAGCGGCAGTGGGTATCGCCGCGAGCTTCGATTCGAGTTCCTTCACCCGGGCTGCCAGTGCATCGATCATTTTGATGCTCTGCTCGAGCTCCTTGTGCAGCGTGGCCGTGTCGGGACTCGCCTCGGCCGCCCACATGACGGAAGGCGCGCCGGCCGCTAGAAGCGCGCCGAGGCAGATGGCCCGGCCGTTTCGTCGTATCGATCTGATCATAAAACCTCGCATTGAGAAACCAAGTTTTTTCACAGCGCGTCAGGCCAGTCGCCGGTCTCCGGACCGAGCTCACGCGCCAACAATCCATGGGTGTCGAACACGAGCACCCGCGAGTCATGCATCACATGCTCGTCGTACTTCCAGCGTTCAAAGTGGAGCTGGCGGGCCAACTGCGCCGTGTCGGCATCGGAGCCTGTGAGGAAGTGCCAGCTGGGTCGATCCAAATGATGGCTGCGCCGATAATGGCGCCAAACCGCCGGATCATCGTTCTCGGGGTCATAGCCCACGACCACGAACTCTGCGTGCTCGCCCTTGGCGTCGAGCGCCGCCTGCAATCGCGTGAGCGACGCGATCGTCATCGGGCAGATGCGGTGACAATTCGCATAAGCCATGGTCAGCACCACGCGCTTCCCGGTGAAACCGGCGAGGGTTATCGGGCTGCCGTTGTCATCGCGCCAGCTTTGCGGCAGCACGCCAAGCCGCACTCCGCCGACCAATCCCGCGCCGTGGGCCGCGGCGGCTATCACCAAGCCGCAAACGAGCGCCGCCGCTATCGCTAAGCGGTATGGCAAGGCCTCTCGATGCTGCATTTGCTCCTCTTAAATTGCCCGCGGCGTCTCGCTATAGGTCCTTTAGCGGCCGCGGGCGCATTAAATGAAGCGTGCCTGCTGGGAAAATTGTGCAGGGCGGGCCGGCGCAGCGGCCGGCAATCGCTCCTAGAACTCCTTCCATTCCTCGTCGCCGCCCGAGGGGGTCGAGCGTTGGGGTGCGGCGGCCGCCGCGCTGGGTGCCGCCCGCTTCTTGCCGGTCATGGGACGTGTGGGCGCGCGGCGCTCCACGGCCCGAACCGCAGGGGCCGGCGCCGGTCGCGCGGCTGCGCGCGGCGCCTCGTCGACATTCACTTCACCGACCTGATAGCGCGCAATCATCTGCGTCAGGTTTGCGGCCTGCCCAGTGAGCGCCTGGGCGGCAGCCGAGGCCTCTTCCACCAGCGCGGCGTTCTGCTGCGTCACCTCGTCCATCATCGTGATCGCCTTGTTCACCTGATCGATCCCCGAGGCTTGCTCGCGGCTCGAACTTGCTATCTCCGCCATGACGTCCGTGACTTTCGTGACGCGAGTCACGATTTCGGCCAGCACCTTGCCGGATTCGTCCACCAGCTTGGTCCCCTCGGTCACCTTGCCCACCGAGTCTTGGATCAAAGTCTTGATCTCCTTGGCCGCCTCGGCACTGCGCGAGGCGAGATTCCTGACCTCCGACGCCACCACCGCAAAGCCGCGGCCCTGCTCGCCGGCGCGCGCCGCTTCCACCGCCGCGTTGAGCGCCAGCAGGTTGGTCTGGAACGCGATCTCATCGATGACGCTGATGATGTCGGCAATGCGCTTCGAGGACGCATTGATCTCCCCCATCGCGACCACCGCCGCACCGACCACCGAACCGCCGCGCTCGGCTTGCTCGCGGGCCGCGGAGGCCAGCTGATTGGCCTGGGCGGCGTTGTCCGCATTGTTCTTGACCGTCGAAGTCATCTCCTCCATCGAGGACGCCGTCTCCTCCAAGCTCGAGGCCTGCTCCTCGGTGCGCTGACTCAAATCCGCGTTGCCGCGCGAGATCTCCTCCGATCCCGTGCGTACTTCGGCCGCCGCCCGCGACATGCTGCGCACCACATCGGCCATGTTGGCGAGCAATCGGTTCACGCCGGTCGCCAGAGTCTTGAAGAATGCCTCCTTGCCCTCCTCGCGGATTCGTGCCGTCAAATCCCCCTCGATCGCCTTCGCCACCACGGCCTCGACCTCACGTTCCGTCGCGACTTCCGCCGTACGGTCCACCCATTGCACCACCGAGCCGACCCGCTTGCCGTCGGCATCGGTCACCGAGTTGATGATGGCGCGCAGCACCGAATCGCCCATGTTGAGGTCAATTGTGTGCGTGCCCGTGAGGCCCGCCAGCAAATTGCGCTGATGAGAGGGGGCCCGGTGGAACGTGTCGAATGAAGCGCCGACGATGCGCTCCGCGTCGAAGTTCGGCAACTGCTTGCGGATCTCGTTGACGCGGGTGCGGAATATCGCAAGCACGGCGTCGTTCGCATAAACGATGTTTCCGGCCGGATCTGCCAGCATGGCCCCCACCGACATTCGATCCAACGCCGTCCGCATCCGCGCGTTCTCCATGGCCGCCGTCCGCTCCTTGTCGGTCCGGTCGCGCAATGCGGTCTGCATGCGGTCGAGGCCCTGCAGGGTCTGGCCGATTTCGTCCCGGGAACCGACCGTCACGCTGCTGGAGTAATTGCCTTTCTCGATCTCCGCCAGCACCGCCACCGCATGGTTTAATGGATTTCTGACGGCACGCGTGATCAGCCAGCTCAGCAGGCAGGCGACTGCCACGGCAGCGAGCGCCAGCGCGATCAGAAGATTCTGGGTGATGTGGTTGGAGGCGGCTTGATCGTCAGCCAGCGCCTGAATATGCACCCGTTCGTGCTCGCTCAGCTTCTCCAAAGAGGACAAGAACGCCAGCTGCACGGGCCTCGCGCGCTGCATCAGCAGTTCCTTCGCAGCCTTGATGTCGCCGGCTTCGACGTGGCCGATGAATTCTGCATCGAGCGGTAAGATGGCGGCGTTCGCATCGAGCGCGACGCGCAGCAATGCCTTGCCTTCCGCTGATTGAACCAGCGAGGCCATCTTGTCCGCGAGCTGCTTTCTCTGCTCCATGAGCGCTCGCAAGGTGGCGATTTCTCCCTGGATCTCCGCCTTGTCGTCCATGATGAGCGCATTGCGTTGGCTGCGGATCGAATCCGAAACAGCGAGTTCCCAGGCACTGGCCGTCTCCACCTTGGAGAACTGATGGCTGGTGATGTCGCCGAGTGAGGCATTCGAGGCGGCCAATTTTGCGATGCTGAGGGCCACCGCGCCGCCGAAGACGACGATCACTATGGCGAAGGCCAGCGTCACGCGGGCGTGGACGGAATTGCGGTAATTCATGAAAATCTTCCTGACATTGCAATCTTGGGTTGTTCAGCCGGCCACGCGCCGAACGTTCACTGCCGCATCCGCGCGGTCGGAGGCTCTATTCGGGCGCACCAGGTTGAGGAATCCCGACACCTCGGACTCGAGCGAATCGGTCTGCTGGGCAAGGTCGGCGGACGCATGCAAGACCCCCTCGGCCGCTTGACCTGTTTCGCCTGCGGTGTCCTTGACCTCTTGTATCTGGTCGCTGACGCGCCGCGTGAAATCGGCCGCCGACTGCACCGTCGAGCCGATATCGCGCATCGCGGCACTCTGGCCGGCGACGGCACTGGAAATCGACGCCGAACCGGTATCTATCGCGTGAATCGTCGCAGCGATCGAGGTCACGGCGCCCGCCGCATCGCTGGAGAGCGTCTGAATGCGCCCTACCTTGGCGGCGACGCCATCCGTGGCTTCCTTGGTCTGGGTCGCGAGCGCTTTGACCTCATTGGCAACCACCGCGAAGCCGCGTCCTGCCGGTCCGGCGCGTGCGGCTTCGATGTTGGCATTTAGCGCGAGCAGGCTGGTGCGGCTCGCGACGGATTTGATGAAATCGAGCACTGAGCCGATCTCGAGCGATGCGGCGTTCACCGACTGCAGCGTGGTGTTGAGCTTGTCGACATCGCGAGTCGCGGCAGCGGCCATGGTCGAGGACGCGCTCACCTGCTCGGAGATCTGGGCGATCGATTTGCCGAGTCCCTCGAAGGAGGCGGCTATGCTCTGCACATTGTTTGAGGCTTTCAAGGCGGACTGCGACACCCCGTCCGCCTGGGAACTCGTGGCATCGGCTGCCGCGCCCATGGTGGCTGCGGTTTCCTGAAGATTCGCGAACGCTTTCGCGAAGCTGCCCAATACCTTGTGTGCGGTGGCATCGAAGCGTTCCGTCATCTGGGTCAATGTCCGGGCCCGCTCCGATTCCTGCGTCATGCGGGCCTGCTCGGCCTTATCCCGCTCGAGATCCGCCGCCTCGCGCGCCAACGCCTTTTGCCGCCCCTCTTCCTCGATGCGCTTGAGCCGTTCATGTTCGACGCCGTTGTCGCGAAACACGTTGACCGCGCGGGCCATGCGCCCGACTTCGTCGCCGCGCGCGGCGTACGGAACGCTGACGGACCAATCGGCGCGGGCGAGCGCGGCCACGACGCGCGTCAGTTCGACCAGCGGCGCCGTCAGGGATCGCGCGAGCCACAGGCTCACCGCGAGACCGCCGACGACCGCGAGCAATCCACCGATCGCGGTGCGGCGCACGGCGCTGGCTGCACTGCTTTTCATGCCGGCGAACTCGGCTGCCGAAGCCTCGTCGTAGGAAGTCGATAGCATTTTGAGAGTGCCGTGCAAGTCCTGGAAGAAGGCGCCGGCGGAGGTCGCGTAGTCGACTGCGACGCTTGGATCGGCAAACAGGACTTTCGAGAACTCGGTGCCGGACCTGCGGTATTTGACCATCAATTGGCCGAGCTTTGCGGCTTCCGGCGCGTGGCCGCTCTCGGCGGCACGGCGGGAAACGGCGCTCATCTTCTCGCCCAGTTGGTCCAGGTCGTTCGGCAGGGAATCGACCAGTCCGCGCACCATCTTCGGCGGCGCGCCGTTCTGCACGAGGGTCATGGCGCGAAACATCCGCCCATTGATGTCCAATGCGAATAAATCCGCCTCGTTGAGCTCGGTCAGACGGTGGACCGTCTCATTGAACAGGCGCGTCGTGGCTGCATCCACCGTGGTCTGCTGGCGATAGGTCACAGCCTCTATGACGAGAATGGCCAGGATCAGCAGCAGCGGCGCAAACAGCATCTGCCAACGCAGGGAAATATCGCCGATGATTTTCATGTGAGCTTACGCCGCCGGCCGCCGCCTAGTCGGCGTAGGTGCCTGCCTTGAAGATGAGTCCGTCGTGCACTTCCCAATAGGCCGTCTTGTCCTGGAGTTTTCCGGTCACGGGATTCTTCATCACATATTCGATCCAGCCGGAAGGCTTTTGCTTGGCGGCTTCGACCAGGTCCTTGATGTAGAACTTGCCGGCCGAATCGGATTGGTCGAGCCGGTTCAGACCCACCTTGGCGGGGGAGATCGGATGCGCGAGGCAGATGCCGCTGACGTCATGAACGTCGACGTAGTCTTCGCCCTTGGCGAACAGACCGTCCTTCCTGTTGAACTCCGCCAGGGCCTTGTCCTTGCCGTTGGCCTGGTAGAATTCAACCGCCTTCTTGACGACCGCGACGACCTCGTCCTTGCTCGGAGCAGCCATGGCGCCCGCGAGCGGCAGCGACATGAAGATGGCTCCAATCAGAAATGTTTTTAAAGTTGATTTCATTGTCATGCCCTGGTGGAGCGCGTCACCCGTGAGTCAAACCGTCAAAAAAGTGAGTACACCGCCGCCGTACTTCGGCAATTGCACTTGAAACTCGCGGCGACCGGCCGGTGCCGCCAGCAATGCAGCCGCCGCGGCGGGGAGCGATTTGCTTGGATAGAGCTGATCGAGCTTCAAATGCGGCGAGGTATTGTCCATCACGAGGCGCGTGCTGATGTTCATGATCTCGCGCATGTTCTCGATCATCACCGTGGTGAGATCGCGCGTCTTCGCGGCATCCTTGGCCGCCGCGACTGGCAGCATGGAGAACGCGGCGCCGAGCGTCGCAGCCAGGTTCGCATCCGCGCCGCACAACGCCACCGGCTCGCCGCCATCGGAGATGAACACGCCGAACCATGCTCCGCCGCCTGGCGTCTGATCGAATGTGCCGCCGGGCTTTACTTCCAGCCCGTCGAACAGCAGGCCCAGCATTTGAACTATTTTTGAGGCATCCGGCAGCGGAAAAGCGGTCGCCATGATTTTCTCTTTGATCTCTCGAACGCGGCTCAGCGAATGTGCGCGCGGAGCTGTTCTTGGAAAGATTCCGGCGTGAACGGCTTGGAGATGAGAAATTTCGCGCCCGCGCTCATTGCCTTGGCCCGCATGTCCGGCGTCGCTTCGGTGGTGATGAATCCGAAGGTCAGCTTGATTCCGTCGGCCGCGAGCGCCTCGAGCAATTGCATGCCGGTCATGTTCGGCATGTTCCAGTCGGAGAGCACGAGATCCGGCTTTGAGGCTTTGATCGCCGCCAACGCCTTGGCGCCGTCATCGACTTCGGAAATCGCGTGTCCCTCGAACCCTGCCAGACGCAGCGTCTTTTTGACGATCATGCGCATGGCGGTGGAATCGTCGACGATCAAAATCTTCATCCAATGACTCCTAAATCACACCTGACATTGCAACAGCTTTGTCACCCTGAGTAACGGAAGCACTGCCCTTTTCTTGAGTGTCGCCGCGAAATAACCCTCAACCGGGCAGCGCCTTGCAATGCAGCGAATCCACCGGCGCATTCGCGAGCTCGACGATGCGTGCAGCGATTTCCTGCAACGGATGTAGGGATTGCACCGCACCGATCTGCCGGGCGGCGCCCGGCATGCCCCATACCACGCTGCTGTTTTCGTCCTGGGCTATGGTCGATGCGCCCGCGTCCCGCATTTCCTTCATGCCCTCGGCGCCGTCGCGTCCCATGCCGGTCAGCATCACGCCGATCGAATTGCGGCCCGCGCTGTGCGCCACGGAGCGAAACAGCACATCCACCGAGGGCCGGTGCCGGTTGACCAAATCGCCGTCGCTCAAGCGGCATTGGTAGCGCGCCCCGTCGCGCACCACCAGCAGATGCTGATCCCCCGGCGCGATGTAGGCATGCCCGGCCAGGATGGGTTGCCGATCGCTTGCTTCGCACACATTGAGCACCGAAGAGGCGTTCATGCGAATCGCGAAGGGGCCGCTGAAGGCTTTTGGAATGTGCTGCACGATGACTATCCCCGGAATGTCCGCAGGCAGGCTCGAGAGCACTTGTTTGATGGCCTCCGTGCCGCCCGTAGATGCCCCGATCGCGATGATCCGGTCGGTGGTCGCAAAATGCGTGGGCGCGCTGCGCTTCGGCAGCACGGCACCGGCATCGTGGCGCTCCTCGACGCGTGCGTCGGCTGGATGTTCCAGCAGCGGCCGCACCTGGGCGCGCGACGCCATCTTCACTTTGGACACGATCTCGCGCGCGGCTTCCTTGATGCCGTGAATCACATCCACGGCCGGCTTGGCGACGAAGTCGATCGCGCCCAAGCTGAGCGCATCGAGCGCGACTGCCGCGCCCTTTTGGGTGAGCGAGGAGCACATGACCACGGGCATCGGGCGCAGGCGCATGAGGTTGCGCAGGAATGCGAGTCCGTCCATGCGCGGCATCTCCACATCGAGCGTCAGCACGTCGGGGTTGAGCAATTTGATTTTTTCGCGGGCAACGAACGGATCCGGCGCGGTTCCGACCACCTCGATATCCGGATCGGAATTCAGAATCTCGGTCAGCAGCTGGCGCATGACCGCCGAATCGTCGACCACCAGAACGCGAATTTTCTTATTCATCGTTCATTCTCTCTAGAACAGTTCGACGGATCCGAATCCGACCTGCGCGGCCGTCGGCGCGGCTTCCTGCTCGCGTGCAAACACCAGGCGGTTGACGCTGGAAACCAGGCGCTTCACCCGCACCTTGCCGGTCGCCGGGCTGTAGTAAAGCTTGCGGGCAAAGCTGTCGCCGAGGTCCTCGGCGGCTATCAGGAAGCCCTCGGCCTTCAGGTAGTCCCGCACGAACTGCGCGTTGCGCCCGCCGATGTCGAGCGCCATGTCGAGCACCTTCCCGCCGCCGATCACCTTGAACTCGAGATTCGAGCGCTGGCCGCCGAGGCTCATGATGTCGTTGATGAGATGCTCCATCGCGACATTGCCGTAGCGCGTCGCGGAACTGACGATATTTTCGGCCCAGGCGCTGGTGCCGCCGGATTCGTCCAGCGGCAGCATGAAGTGATTCATGCCGCCGATTCCCAGTTTGCATTCGCGCACGCAGGCCGACACGCAGGAGCCTAGTACGGTGAAAATGGCCTCGTCGTGCCGGGTAACGTAATAATCGCCCGGCAGCAATTTCGCGACCGGCACGCCCATCTCCGCATCCCAGGCTCGGCGGATATGCGCGAATTGGGGCAGCGCCGGCGGCAACCGCCCGTCCAGAACTGCAAGGGTTGCGGTGCCCATGTCAGTCCGTCCGTCGATAGACCGTGCGTCCTACGAGCTTGTAGCGGCGCGTCACGTTGAGAAGACTTTCCGAGTGACCGATGAACAGCCAGCCACCCGGCTCCTGCAAATCCGCCATACGGTCAAACAGCGTGCGCTGCGTCGCTTTGTCGAAATAGATGACGACATTGCGGCAAAATATGACGTCGAACGGTCCTTTCATCGGCCAAGAATCGAGCAGATTCAATTGCTTGAAGGTGATCAGCGATTTCAGTTCGGGGGACGCCGCTTTGCAGCCGGGACGAGCCGCGACCTGCGGGAACCAATTCTTCAGGCGTTCGGTCTGCGCGCCGCTGAAGCGCTCCTCCGCGTACTCGCCTTCTGCGGCAGTCGCCACCACCTTCGAATCGATGTCAGTGGCGAGAAGCTTGATGTCCCACCTCGGTAGATGTGCGAGCATTTCCCGCATGACGACGGCGAGAGAATAAGGCTCCTCGCCTGTCGAGCAGCCGGCCGACCAAAGGCGGATGCGCCGGGTGACGGAGCGCGCGGCCTCGATCTGCGGGAAGGCCTCGCCGGCCAGCATCTCGAAATGGTGACTTTCGCGGAAAAACGACGTGAGATTCGTCGTGATCGCATTGGTGAGCTCCTGCAATTCCTCGGCCCCGCCTGTCTCGACCAAGTCGCAGTATTTCGCGAACGACGTCAGGTTGAGCTTGCGCAGACGCCGCGCGAGGCGTCCGTAGAGCATCTCGCGCTTGGCGTCCGACAGCGCTATGCCGGTGCGCACGTGCACGAGGTCGCGCAGCCGCTTGAACTCCGCGTCGGTGAGCTCGAATTCCCTTTCGACGGCGCGCGTATTCACGGGCCTGCGGACCCAGGTTCCGGTCTAAAGAGTTCCACGGTGTCGTCGGGATTCGCTGCCGCGTTCTCGCACGAATCGTGCGCGAGCATGCGCGCGAACAACACACGCTCCTCGGCCATGCTGAACGATTGCATCTGCTGCTCGCGCAGCTTGCGCCATGCTTCGCTCGATTCCGCGTATTGTGCGTCGCCCAGATGCCGGCGCAAGGCGCGCAGCGATTGCGCGACGTGTGTGAGCCCCTGCATGATGCGGTCGTGCCCTTGGACCGCGACGATGACGGCCGACATCTTCCGCACCATCGCTGCATCGGCTGGTGAAGCTCCGCCTTGGGTGACCAACTGTGCCAGGCCCATCAAATCGTCGAGCGACGCCAGCAGTTGAGAGGAAGCCGTGGCGTCGCTCGCGAGACAAGTATCCACCTGAGTTGCCGCCCATTCGAGCCAGGCGCGGCATTGCTCGACGCCGACGCCCGGCGATTCAGCCTGGGGCATGGTCGAGGCCCCGCACCGAATCAGTGCCGGCGAAGTGCAGTGCCTCGGCAACGCCGATGAGTATGGCGGCCTGCCGCAGTGCGTCCGACGCGGCCTGCCATGCGCAGGGAATGCCGCGCTCCCGCGCGGTACGCCAAAGGCTCACGAGCAGCTGAAGCACCGCCGTGTCGATCTCCTCCACCCGGGAGCCGTCCAAAGCGACGGGACCGCCGTCCGCGAGGCGCGCCGCGAGCGACCGATGCAGGTCGGCCGCCTGGGCGATCGTCAGCCGCGAATCGAGCTGCAGCGGCGCCGGCTGCGGCACGCATTCCGGTGGGTGCCGGCGCTTCGGTTGCACACGCCTGGCTTGCGCCGGGCGCTTGGGCGTGGACGTGCGCCTTTTCTGACCGTTCACGCTGCTGCCGTCGCGGTTTCATCGGCGATGCTGTTGCCGATGAGCCGATCGATATCGAGCAGGATCAGCATCTTCTCTTCGATGGTGGCGAGCGCCTTGACGAACACGGTATCGACGCCGCCACAAACGTCCGGCGGCGGCTTCGTATCGGCCGGGTCAACGTTGTAGACCTCGGACACTGCATCGACGACCACACCCACCGTGCGCTCGTTGCGGGCGCCCGCGACACGCATGACGATGATGACCGTGGTCGGCCCGAATTCGATCGTTTCGAGACCGAACCGGCGCCGCAGGTCGACGATCGGCACCACGGCGCCGCGAAGGTTGATCACCCCCAAGACATAGTCGGGGCTATGCGGAATTCGCGTTACCTTGTCCCATCCCTTGATCTCCTGCACGCGCAGGATATCCACGCCATATTCCTCGCCGGCGAGCATGAAGGTCAGGTATTGCTCGCTGGTTTCCGTGGCGGATTTGTCCGCGCCCGCTGTCGATTTCACCGTACTCATGATTCATATCCTCTAAAAACTGCTGACTTCATGCCGCGTGCGCAGTAACTGCGGCGCCGCCCTGCTTCATGGCAGAGCCGATCAGGCCCGGCACATCGATGATCAGAGCCACCTGTCCGTCGCCCAAGATGGTGGCGCCGGCAATTCCCGATACGGACTTGAAATTGGATTCGAGACTCTTGATGACCACCTGCTGCTGCGCGAGCAGGTCATCGACGAGAACGCCGACGCGGCGGCCGTCCGATTCGACGACGACCAGGAGACCATTCTCCGCGCTGCGGCTGTCGGACTCGATGCCGAACTGGTCGCAGAGCTTGATGACCGGCAGATATTCATCGCGCAGTCGAAAAACCTGGGCACGCCCCACCAGGGTGTTGACCAGCTGTTTCGTGACCTGAATCGTCTCAACTATGGCCAGCAACGAAATGATGTAGACCTCCTTGCCGACCCGCACCAACTGGCCATCGAGGATGGCGAGGGTGAGCGGCAGGCGGATGCGAATCGTGCTGCCGAGGCCTTCCTTGGAGGAAATCTGCACGTGACCGCCCAGGTCGTTGATGTTCCTTCGCACCACGTCCATGCCGACGCCGCGGCCGGATACATCGCTGAGTTGCTCCGCGGTGGAGAACCCCGGCATGAATATCAAGTTGTCGATCTGCTCGTCGGTGAGATCCTGATCCGGGGCAATGAGCGCGCGCTCTCTGGCCTTCTTCAAGATCCTTGCCTTGTTGAGGCCGGCGCCGTCATCGCGCACCTCGATGATGATGTTGCCGCCCTCATGAAACGCGCAGAGCTCGAGCGTGCCGGTTTCCTGCTTGCCGGCTGCGAGACGCTGATCCGGCGTCTCGAGCCCGTGATCGAGGGCATTGCGAACCAGGTGTACGAGAGGATCGTTGATCTTTTCCAACACGGTCTTGTCGAGCTCCGTGGCTTCACCGACCAGCTTGAGTTCGACCTTTTTGCCTAATTTACGCGACAGGTCGTGCACGATGCGCGGAAAGCGATTGAATGCGAAGCTGATCGGCAGCATGCGGATCTGCATCACGCTTTCCTGCAGCTCGCGCGTATTGCGCGCCAGTTGGGCAAGTCCCTGTCGCAGCCGATCCAGATCGCTCGGATTGATGCCGTCCGCGAAACCGCACAGCATCGATTGAGTGATGAGCAGCTCCCCGACCAGGTTGATGATGTCGTCGACCTTCTCGGTGGCGACGCGGATCGAGTTTGGTTCGCCGCTTGGGCGTTGTGCGTGAACCGCTGCCGGCGGCGCGGCGCCCGCCGCCGGTTCGGCCTTTGCGGCGGCCGGTTTGATGGTTTCGGTCGGCAACTTCGAAGGCGCTGCGGCTTGTGCGCCGGCCGCGGCTGCGGGCCCGGCTGCGACAGGCGCGGCCTCGCCCGTCGACGTGATTTCGAGCCGGCATCCGGAATCCACCCAATCGAAAACTTCATCGAGTGCGGCTCGCGGAATTTGCCCGGTGAGATCGATTTTCCACGACAGATAGCACGACTCCGGGTCGAGCGCGTCCAGCAGCGGGATGCGGGATATGTCGGCATGTGCGGTAAAACCGCCCAGGCGCTTCAGTTCCGCGAACATCCGGGTGGGCTCGTTGCGCAGGCGCAGGAGGTCCGCAACCGGTTCAAAGTCGATGCGCCAGCCGGCCGCCGCTGCGGCACCGTCGGTCGCGGCCGGCGCCGCAGGTGCTGAGGGCGCCGCGGCTAGGGCCGGTGCTGCGGGCGCAGCATGCGGCCGCTCGCCGAGAATATTGGTGATATCGAGATTGAGGCTGGCGATTCGGCCTTGATCGAGAGGTTGTTCGGCTTCGGTTGCCGCGACCATCTCGCGCATGCAATCGCAGGCTTGCAGCAGCGTCTGAACGGCCTCGGCGGTGACGGGCCGGACGCCGTTGCGCATCTCGTCGAGCAGCGTCTCCACACCGTGGGTAAAGTCCGCGACCGCGGCAAAGCCAAAGGTCGCTGCGCCGCCCTTGATGGAATGCGCGGCCCGGAAGATGGTGTTGATGCTTTCGCTGTTCGCGGTTGCTCCCAGGGTCAGGAGGCCCGCTTCCATTGCGTCCAGCCCTTCCCGGCTCTCCTGGAAGAAGACCTTGGCGATTTCCGCCATTTCCAGATCAAGGGTCATGCTCGATTCCTGCGGCACATGTTTTTCGAATTCCGTGGCGGCTGTCAGATGACGCGTGCCACCGTGGCGATAAGCTGCGGTGGATTGAACGGTTTGACGATCCAGCCGGTGGCGCCGGCCCGCTTGCCATCCATCTTCTTCTCTTGACTCGACTCGGTCGTGAGAATCAACATCGGCACGAATTTATAGCCGAGCAGAGCCCGCAGCTCGCGCACCAAGGTAATGCCGTCCATGCGCGGCATGTGCACGTCGGTGAGCACCAGATCGACGGTGGACAGCCGCGCCATCTCGAGCGCCTCGACGCCGTCGCAGGCCTGCAGCACGTCGTATCCCGCGCCCTTCAACGTAATCAACACCATCTGCCGCATGGAGGCAGAGTCGTCGACTGCAAGAATCTTTTTGCCCATCTCGAACTCGTCTCCGCTCTGCGATGCTCATCGTTCGTGCGAACTCACTGCATGAGTATCGTCAGCCGCCGGACAAACTTGACGCTCGAGCCGTGAAAAGGCTTTTGTTAAGCGGCGCCGCGAATGTTGGAGCCGCGCAACAGACGCTGCGGCAAAGCGCGGTGTTCAAGCGGCGGTCAGCAGCGCCAGCACATCCTCGGCCGTCTCGCGCGTCTGAGCGATGATTTCCATCACGCTCGCGGCATTCAATTTGGTGACGCGCAGTGCAGCATCCGAAATCCGGGGCCCATCGCGGAGATCCGCACTGTCGATCTCCGCCAGCACCGCGACGCTATTCGCGACATGTATCGTCGCGGCCTCGACGGGGTGCGACTGCGCGCGTTCCGGTTCGTGATGAAATTCGATGCATTCCTGCAATGCCGGCGGCAATCCCCAGTTGCGGGCCAGCGCGACTCCAACGGCGGCGTGATCGAATCCCATCACCTCGCGCTCGCACAGGTACATTCCCTTGTCGTCCGGGTCGTCGACGGACATCAGCAGGGCCCGCCGCGCGAGTTCGGGTGCGCGGCTGAACAGGACCAGTTGTCCGACGTCGTGCAACAGTCCCGCGACGAAGGGAGAATCGTCGCGGCCGCCGGCACGGCGCTCGGTGATATGCGTGGCGGCGACCGCGCACAGAACGCTGTGGCGCCAAAAGGAGGCCATGGTCACCAATTCATTGCCGATACCGTCAAAGGTACGAACGGCCGTCAATCCAACGGTCAAATCGCGTACCTGGCTTACGCCCAGCACGGTGATGGCGCGGCTGATCGTGGCAATCTTGCCATGCTGCCCGAGTGCGGGACTGTTGGCGATGCGCAGCAGTCGGGCGGTGAGTGCCGGATCCTTGCTTACTTCACGGCCGATGTCGGCTGCCGAAGACTTCGGATCGTTG
The DNA here is from genome assembly GCA_963818075.1 of uncultured Gammaproteobacteria bacterium. Classification (GTDB taxonomy): domain Bacteria; phylum Pseudomonadota; class Gammaproteobacteria; order Steroidobacterales; family Steroidobacteraceae; genus Bog-1198. The sequence continues at coordinate 1,266,400 of CAWFQX010000006.1, forward strand.
ACCATGCGCGCAATGCGCAGTGCCACGTCGGGCAGCGTGACGAGATCCTTGATCGATGAGACGAGTCCTTGCGGAGTCAATTCGGCCGTATTCACACTGTACCTCCCGCCCTGTGTCGGCGGTGCATGGCCAAAGTTGAGCGATGCCGAGCATTGCCCGCAGGCCGGCTACATGGAAAGCGCGGCCGGGGTGCGCAGTTCCCCCCCCTGCAGCACGTTGACGCAGGGATTCGCGCCCAAGCCATAGCACAGTTCGGCGGGCCGATCGATGCGCCAAAACGCGACGTCTGCGCGCTTGCCCACCTCGAGCGTGCCGATATCTGCGAGCGCGCCCAGCGCACGGGCCGCGTTTCGCGTGACGCCGCTCAGTGCTTCCTGCGGGGTCAGCCCGAACAATGTGCAGGCCATGTTGAGCGTGAGCAGTATCGACGTGCAGGGTGAGCTGCCCGGATTGCAGTCGGTGGCCACTGCAAGCGCCACGCCCGCCTCCCGCAGCCGGTCGACGGGCGGGGGCGTGGTCTGCCGGAGGGTGAAATACGCGGTGGGCAAGAGCACTGCCACCGTGCCGGCAGCGGCCAGGGAACGCGCCCCCGCGGCGCTCAGGTACTCCAAATGATCCGCGGACAGAGCGCCCCACTCGGCAGCCAGCTCCGCGGCACCCATCTCGCTCAATTGGCCGGCGTGCACGTGGGCCGGCAATCCCAGCAACTTTGCCGCCCGTAGCAACTGCGCGGTCTCCCGCGTGGAAAACGCGATGTTCTCGCAAAACGCGTCGACCGCATCCACCAGGCCCGCCGCGGCGAGAGATTCCAGCCACGGACCGCTGACTTTGCGCACGAAATCCTCGCGGTCGGCGGCATATTCGCGCGGCAGCGCATGCAGACCCAGAAAAGTCTTCTTGATCGATACCGGTAGTTCCTTGCCCAGGTCCCGCGCAACCTCAAGCAGGCGACGCTCAGTATCCAGTTCGAGTCCGTAGCCCGATTTGACTTCGATGGTGGTGACGCCCTCCGACATGAGGCGCTTGGCGCGAATGGCGGCCGATGCATGCAACTCATCGTGAGTCGCCGCCCGCGTCGCTTGCACAGTCGACTGGATTCCACCCCCGGCGCGCGCAATATCCTCGTAAGAGACGCCGCACAGCCGCTTCTCGAACTCCTCGACGCGATTCCCGCCATACACCAAGTGGGTGTGGCAATCGATGAGTCCCGGGGTCATCCACAAGCCGTGCGCGTCCTCGACCGGAACACCCAACGCTGCAGCCTTGAGAGCACCTTCGGCTGCGGGACCGATCCATGCAATGCGGTCGCCCTTCACGGCCAGTGCCGCATTTTTGAGGTTGCCATCGGCGCCCTCGCCCGCGACCATGGTGGCAATGTTGGCGCCGATCCAGATCTGGTCCCATTCTTTGCCCGAGGATTTTTGCACTGCTGCTCGCCCGCCGCTGGCCGTTGCACGTATGATACGGCAAGGCGGTTCCCTATACAGGTATAGTCAACATGCGTCGCTTCCGATTGCAATCAGCGTATTTGCCGCAGGGTTGGGCCAGTAACGCCCTGGTTACCGTCTCCGATGCCGGGAGCATCACCGGCATCGCTACCGCGCAGTCCGATGGCGGGGACAACCTCTCCGCAGCGGAGCGTGTCGACGGCATCGTCGTTCCGGGCATGGCCAATGCGCATAGTCACGCCTTCCAACGCGCCTTGGCCGGAAACACCGAATATCGATCGTCGGCGCGCGACAGTTTCTGGACGTGGCGGCGCGCCATGTATGCGCTGGCGAATCGCATCGAACCGGACGACTTGCAGACCTTGGCAACGCAGCTTTTCATCGAGATGCTCAAAAGCGGCTACACCTCGGTTGCAGAATTTCACTACTTGCACCGCAAGCGGGACGGAACCCCGTACGCCGGAACGAATGCGTTGTGGGAGGCGATCGCCGGCGCCGCGACCGTCGCCGGGATCGGCCTGACCTTCCTGCCAACGCTGTACCAGAGCAGCGATTTCGGCGGCCAGGCCTTGAAGCCAAGCCAAGCGCGATTCGCGACCGCCACCGATGCCTTCCTGCGCGCGGTCGAGGAGCGCATCGGCGCTGAACGGCGCAGCGGCAGCGTGGCCGCCTTCCGCACGCAGCGCACCGGCGCGGCCTTCCACAGTCTGCGCGCGGTGCCGCTCGATAACCTACGGGAGGCCGCCCTTCGGCTGCGCGAATTTGACGCCGAGATGCCCGTGCACATCCATGTGGCGGAACAGGTTCTGGAGGTAAAGGCCTGTGTCCGCGCGACCGGCCGGCGTCCCGTCGAATTGCTGCTCGACTCGGGATTGCTCACGCCCCAGTGGTGCCTGGTGCACGCCACTCATGCCAGCCGCGCGGAGCTCGCCGGCCTCGCGGCCACCGGCGCAAGCGTGTGCGTCTCGATCAGTACCGAGGCCAACCTGGGCGACGGGTTTTTCGACACGGTCCGTTTCCTCAACGCGGGCGGACGTCTCTGCGTGGGTTCCGACAGCCAGTCCAGCGTAAGCCCGGCCGAGGAACTGCGCTGGCTGGAGTATCAGCAGAGATTGCGCAAGAAGCAGCGCGGCGTGCTCGCCAGCAACACGGAGCCGCACGTCGGCACTCGGCTCTGGCGTGACGCCGCGCAGCACGGTGCCCACGCCATCGGTCAGCCGAGCGGAGCGATCGAGGTGGGCCGACGCGCCGACTGGGTGGTACTCGATGCCGGGCATCCTTCGATGGTGGGCGCCGCGGCGGACGCTGCGCTGGACCATTTAGTGTTCTCGGGTGGAGACGCGGCCATCCGCGATGTCATGGTCGCGGGACGCTGGGTCGTCAAAGACCGGCGCCACGAGGCCGAAGACGCGGTGCTCGGGCGCTTTGCGGGCCTGTTGCAGCGGCTGGGCGCGAGTGCATAAATTTAAGTTGACTGTACCTGTCTATACAGCTTAATCTTCCGGCATGAGCAGATCCGCCGCATCGCTGCAACCGCTGTATTTACAGGTCAAGCGGCATATCCTCGACAATATCGGCTCGGGCAAGTGGGGCGCTTCGACGCGAGTGCCGTCCGAGAACGACATCGTCAAATCCTTCGGCGTATCGCGCATGACCGCCAATCGGGCGCTGCGCGAATTGCGCGACGAGGGAATCCTGGTGCGCATCGCCGGGGTCGGCAGTTTCGTCGCCGACCAGCACGCACACGCCCATCCTCTCGAAATCCGCAGCATCGCCGAGGAGATCCGCCGCAGAGGCCATGTGCACCGCGCCGAGATCGTTTCGCTGGAGCGGGTGCGCGCCGTGGCGGACCTCGCGGAGGATTTCGGCATCGCGCCGCGCAGTGAATTGTATTGCTCGGTCATCGTGCACTTCGAGAATGATCGTCCCATCCAGCTCGAAGATCGCTACGTGCAGCCGAAGCTCGCGCCCGACTATTTGCAGGTGGATTTCAATCAAACGACTCCCACCGACTACCTGGTCAAAGTCGCGCCGCTGCAGGAAGCCGAACATGTGCTGCGCGCGGCGATGCCCGATGAGCGTACGCGCAAGCTCTTGGCCATGAAGCGCGACGAACCTTGCTTAGTTGTGATCAGACGCACGTGGACCGCGGGGATAATCGCCTCGGTGGCGCGTCTTTTTCACCCGGGTTCCCGATATGAACTGTCGGGGCGTTTCCGCCCCTAAAGGATGTGACCATGCTCGCCCCCGTGAAACCGAGAATCATCCGCGCGGCCCGCGGCAACACCTTGAGCGCGCGTACCTGGATGACCGAAGCGCCGCTGCGCATGCTGATGAACAATTTGGACCCGGATGTCGCCGAAAATCCCGCCGAACTCGTGGTGTACGGGGGCATCGGGCGCGCCGCCCGCGACTGGAATTGCTACGACCGCATCGTCGAGACGCTGAAGAACCTGACCGAGGAGGAAACCCTGCTGGTGCAGTCGGGCAAGCCGGTGGGGGTGTTCCCGACGCATGCCGATGCGCCGCGCGTGCTGATCGCCAATTCGAATCTGGTGCCGCATTGGGCGACCTGGGACCACTTCAACGAACTCGACCGCAAGGGTCTCGCCATGTACGGCCAGATGACGGCGGGTTCGTGGGTCTACATCGGCAGCCAGGGAATCGTGCAAGGCACGTACGAAACCTTTGTCGAAATGGGCCGGCGTCATTTCGACGACAAGGTCGCCGGCAAATGGCTGCTCACTGCCGGTCTCGGCGGCATGGGCGGCGCGCAACCGCTGGCGGCCACGATGGCGGGATTCAACATGCTCGCGGTGGAATGCCGCCAGAGCCGCATCGACAAACGCCTGGAAACCCGCTACGTCGATGCGCAAGCCAAGTCGCTCGACGAAGCCCTTGCCATGTTCGAATCCGCCAAGGCGCGGGGCAAGCCGATCTCGGTCGCGCTTCTCGGCAATATCGTCGACGTGCTGCAGGTTCTTCTGGAACGCGGCATACGGCCCGATGCGCTGACCGATCAAACCTCCGCACACGATCCAGTCAACGGCTACCTGCCGCAGGGATGGACAGTCGCGCAATGGGACGAACGACGCGTGAGCGACCCCGCCGGCACGTCTGCAGCTGCGACCCGGTCGATGGCCCAGCATGTGGAGTATCTGCTGCGCTTCAAGCACATGGGGCTGCCGGTATTCGACTATGGCAACAACATTAGGCAGGTGGCCTTCGATGCAGGCATCGCCCGGGCTTTTGATGTGCCGGGGTTCGTGCCGGAATACATCCGCCCGCTGTTCTGCCGCGGTATCGGGCCCTTCCGCTGGGTTGCGCTCTCCGGCGATCCTGAAGATATCTACAAGACCGATGCGAAGGTCAAAGAGCTGATTCCGGACGACCCGCATCTGCACCACTGGCTCGACATGGCGCGCTCGCAAATCCAATTCCAGGGATTGCCGGCGCGCATCTGCTGGGTCGGCTTGGGTCAGCGGCATCGTCTGGGCTTGGCCTTCAATGAGATGGTCAGGAGCGGCGAGCTCGCCGCGCCCATCGTGATCGGCCGCGACCACCTGGACTCCGGTTCCGTGGCGAGTCCGAACCGGGAAACCGAGGCCATGAAGGACGGCTCCGACGCGGTCTCCGATTGGCCCCTGCTGAATGCACTGCTGAACACGGCCAGCGGCGCCACCTGGGTATCGATTCATCACGGTGGCGGTGTCGGCATGGGCTTCTCCCAGCACGCCGGCGTGGTCATCGTCTGCGACGGCAGCGAGGCTGCCGCCAAGCGCATTCGCAGGGTTCTGTGGAATGATCCCGGCACCGGGGTCATGCGCCACGCCGACGCCGGCTACGACACCGCCATTGCCTGCGCCCGCGAGCAGGGGCTGCACCTGCCGATGATCGACTGATGGAAAATGTCTTGGAGATGCGCGCCGGCGAGCTGACGCTGCCGGCGCTGCGCGGCATCTATCAGCGACCGGTCGCGCTGCGCTTGGCGGCCCAGGATCGCGGCCGCATTGCCGTCGCCAGTTCCTTGGTCGACAAGATCATCGCCGGAGGCGATGCTGCGTACGGCATCAATACGGGGTTCGGCCTGCTGGCTCAGACTCGCATCCCGAGCGACCAGCTCGAGCTCCTGCAGCGCAATCTCTTGCTGTCGCACGCGGCGGGCGTCGGCGATGCGCTGCCCGACGCCGTAGTGCGCCTCATCCTCGCTCTCAAGATCAACTCTTTGGCGCGCGGCCACTCCGGCATCACCATGGCGGTGATCGACGCCCTGCTCGCGCTGCTGGAACATGAAGTCTATCCGGTAATTCCCGCGCAAGGCTCGGTGGGCGCGTCCGGCGATCTGGCGCCTCTGGCCCATTTGAGCACGGCGCTGCTCGGCATCGGCGAGGTCCGCGTGGGCGGCACGGTGCGGCCCGCAGCCGAAGGCCTGCGCCTGGCGGGTCTCGAGCCGTTGAAGCTGCGCGCCAAGGAAGGACTGGCGCTGATCAACGGGACGCAGGTGTCCACGGCGCTGGCGCTGGCCGGGCTATTCGGCGCCGAAGATGTGTTCGCCGCCGCCGTGGTCGCCGGCGCCATGTCCGTCGACGCCCTGAAAGGCAGCGATTCGCCGTTCGACGAGCGCATCCAGGAAGTGCGCGGCCAGCCCGGACAGATCGCGGTGGCGCGCGAATACCGCGGCCTGATTGCCGGCAGCGCCATTCGCGCCTCGCATCTGGATTGCACGCGCGTGCAAGATCCCTATTCTTTCCGCTGCCAGCCGCAGGTAATGGGCGCCTGTCTCGACCTCATTCGCAATTGCAGCGTGACGCTCGGACTCGAGGCCAATGCCGTCACCGACAACCCGCTGCTGTTCGTCGAAGCGGGCGACGTGCTCTCGGGCGGCAACTTCCATGCCGAGCCCGTGGCGTTCGCGGCCGATACGCTGGCACTCGCGATTGCGGAGATCGGCAGCCTGTCGGAGCGGCGGATCGCCGTATTGGTGGATCCCAAGATGAGCGGTCTCCCCGCATTCTTGGTCGAAAACAGCGGCGTCAACTCCGGCTTCATGATTGCACAGGTGACCGCCGCGGCGCTGGTGGCGGAGAACAAGACCATCGCCACGCCGTGCAGCATCGATTCGATTCCGACTTCCGCCAATCAAGAAGACCATGTCAGCATGGCGACTCACGGCGCGCGCCGCCTGCGGCGCATGGTCGACAACGCGGCCGCCGTGGTCGGCATCGAATTGCTGGCGGCGGCGCAGGGCATCGACTTCCACCGGCCCGCTCGGTCCAGCACCAGCCTGGAGCAGGTCCACGCCGGCATTCGCGGCGAGGTGCCCTTTTATGCGGCCGATCGATACTTTGCACCTGACATCCGGGCGGCGCAGTCCTGGGTCGACGCCGGACGCTTCTCGCCTCTGGTGCAGCGGATCCTGCCGTCGCGGGCGGGCAACTGATCAGGCGCGCCGCGGCGCCCCCGTCTCGGCGTGAACACGGCCTCAACGGCTCAACGAAGTACCTCGGCCAGAGCGCCATCGGCGGATGTCAGTGCGTCGAGATACGCCTTGCCAACGGCGTTATCGTGGCTCGCAGCCACCCCGTGACTCCAGTCGCCGGCCTCATAGGCTTGGACTTGGCGAAGCACGCGTCCAACGGCGCCGCGCGTGTCGCCGAGCAGCGCATCGGTCACGTCGGGTACGAGTGCGAGACCTGAGAGGACCCGGACCATGGGCCGATCGAGAAGGGCGTCGAGTACCGACAGGAGCCCGCTCGTGAAGTACATGCCCTCGTCGGTGTTCCCCTCGTTGCCGGCGAGCGATGCGCACATATGGGCGCGAACCAACGCGGTGCGCAGTAGCTCGCTGGGTTTCCCGGAACCGAGCCGGGAAAGTATCAGCAGCGTGGCCCACTTCCTGACGCCGTCGAGGCCGAGTACGACCACCGCGTCCCGAATGGTGGATATCGCCCGGCGCCGCTTGAACAGCGCGCTGTTGGCAAGTTTTAGCAGTTGGTACGACAGGGCCACGTCACGGTTGAGAATGTGGGCGAGCGCCTTCGTGTCTTTTGTCGGATCCTGCAGCGCTGCGATCAGGTCCAGCACCGCAAGTTGACTTGCCGCCAGGGGACGCACAGCGAGCGTCTCAGGCCGGCAGAAATAAAAGCCCTGGAAGAGATCGCAGCCCAGCATCGAGCATCGCTCGAATTGCGGCCGTGTCTCAACCTTCTCCGCGATGATCTGCAAACCGTGCCGGGCTAAACGCCCGATCTCCCGCTCGAGGAAATCGTTCGAGGCCAGTACGTCAATCTTCACGTAGTTCGCCAGTGCGAGCAGCGGCTCGAAAGCAGGCCGATAGGTGAAGTCGTCGAGCGCTATGCGAAAACCGCGCGTTCGCAACCCGGCGATGGATTCGCAGAGCTCACGCGATGGCTCGACCGTCTCGAGAACTTCGATGACGATCGACTCGGGAGGCAGCAAATCAAACAGCGTCCGATCGTGCAGCAGGTCCTGGCCAAAATTCACGAACAAGGGCGCAGATCCCGCAATGTCGGCAACGCCGATGGATCCGATCGATTCGACCAGAACCCGCGCCGTGACGGTTGAGTCCGCCTCGCGCCGCTCCTCGATGCGGCTGCCGCGATACAAGAGTTCGTACGCGACCCGCTGACCACTGCGGTCAAAAATCGGCTGGCGGGCCAGCAAACCCGAAGCTAGGCAAGACATGTCCATGGCGAAAAGTCGTCCCCGCCGCCTGTTCCTCGAGGGCGGCCGTTGCGACACTACACCATGAGGTTGACCTAACGGATATGGACTCGCGTCACAAGTGGTAGCGAATCAAACCGTCGACCGGCGCCGCTCATCGGGCCCAGTGCCCTTCATGCATGCGCCAGCCGCCGCCTTCGCGCACCCATGCATGCGGCACCCACCGATATCCCGGGCGCCCCGGGCCCCAGTGACCGCCCACCCACACGTGCCGGCCGCCAACCCAGTTCCAGTAGCCGCCGAACCACACATAGCCCGGTGTCGGTGCAACGCCCACCACTTCAACTTGCGGAGCCGGCGGAGCGAGCGTAACCACGGCGCCGCCGTAATAACCCGGCGCAGGAGCCACCACGCAACCCCCGAGCAGTGCACCCGCCAGCAGCACGGCGCCCGCTCCTGCCTGCAAACCACGCAATGATTTCATGATTTCTCCATCATTTTGGCCAACTACTAAGCACTATTAACGCGTATCCCCCGTAATGGATGACGTGACCGTGAGCACAAAATGGGAAAATGCGGCTGCCGTGTTAACGTTTGAAAATACGAAGGGGGCTTGAAGATCATGCCGGTGCCGCCGTTGCCGCAGCTGCAGATCGAACAGCTGCGCGATCGTGGGTTTGTGGTCGTACCAGGGTTCGCATCCGAGCCGCAGCTGGCCAAGCTCAACGATGCCGCAAGGGCCCAGCTGGCCGCCCGCGACGGTCCGATTGAATTCGAGGCCGACCTGCGCTATCCAGGCGCGCCGCGCTCGCGCGCCGACGCAGGTGGCGAAACCGTGCGCCGGCTGCTCGACGCGTACGCTCGCGATCCGGAGTTCGCCGCGTGCGCCACCACGGCGCGATTGCGTGAATGGATGCAAGCCTACTTCGGCGAAGCGGCGCTGATGTCGAGGGCGCATCACAATTGCCTCATGACCAAGCACCCGCGCTACGGCAGCATGACGGGTTGGCATCGCGACATGCGCTTCTGGTCGTTCGAGCGAGAGGATCTGGTGTCGGTCTGGCTCGCGCTCGGCGAGGAGACGATCGACAACGGAGCGCTGTGGTTCGTGCCGGGTTCTCACACGGCGCTGTTCGACGCCGACCGATTCGACGACGCAAAGTTCTTCCGCACCGATCGGACCGACAACGCACGGCTGGTACGCAGCGCCGAATCGCCGCGTCTCGCAGCAGGCGATGCGGTGTTCTTTCATTGCAATACCCTGCACTCCGCCGGCATGAATCTCAACGACGCCGTGAAGTTGTCGCTCGTCTACACCTACCATGGCCGGAGCAACGCGCCGCAGGCAGGCACGCGGTCAGATTCCAAGCCCGAGGTCGAGTTGCGGCCGGGCGCGCAGTAGCGCGCGCCCGGCATATCGTCCAAACTTGACCTTGGGCGGTGGTCCGCTCGCTAGGGAAAACGATGAAATCGTACCTGCTCATCGGTTGTCTCGTCTTCGCGGGCGTCCCGTGCGCGTGCCACGCAGCGCCTCTGAATCTCGCGACGCTCACCTGCGCCAAGTACGAAAACGAGGTGCTGCCCGCCGCAGCCGCCAACCCTACCGCGGACTCGATCAACACGGTGATGTGGTTGTTCGGTTATTCCGTGGCCAAGTCCGGCGGCCACGTCTTGTACCCGGACGCGTTGGCGCCCTTCGGGTTCGCCCTGGACAATGAATGCAAGAGCAATCCGCTCGAGACTCTCCTGGAGGCGCTGACCATCGTCAAACCTGAGGCCAAGAATCCGATGGACCTCAGCACTCTTGAATGCGCGTCATTCGCCGCGCGCCACGCGGACTTTCAGCGCACCGATCCGGATAGTGCGATCACCATCATGATGTGGCTGTTCGGCTTTTCCGCGGCGCGCTCCGGCAGCCATATTTTCGATGCGGACGCGCTCGGCTCTTTTCAGACCACATTCCTGGCCGATTGCGCCAAGCAGCCCCGCAAGACCCTTATCGACGCGCTCACGGCCGCCGAGGTGTCGAAACCCATCAAGTCGAAACCCGTCAAGTAGACGTGTAGATGTGTAGGTGTGCGCCTGGGCGCACAGGCTCGATGCGTCACGTGCCGATTTGCTGCAATGCGCCCACCCAGTTCTCAACGTGGTACGCGGACGCGAGCTTGCCGCCCTTCACGGTGAAGATATCAATCGCCATGGTCCGAAAGCTCTTGCCCGTCGGCTTCGCGCCCCACAACTCGCCAACCGGTGTGCCCATCGCTTCGCCTCGAACCACGACTTGGTCGCCCATGGTTAGGATATCTTTGATGATCCAGCGCAAGTCAGGGACGGCGGCACCTATCGCTTTAAAGACCTCGGCAAGTTGCTCGCGGTTGAGCCATTCGTCATTCGTCGAGTACGATCTGTAATCCCGATGGCAGGCCTTCGCCAACAACGCAGCGACATCTTTTTTCGCCGGCTGATTCAACGCGTCGTATAGCGGCGCGACGATCGTGCCCGCTTCTTGAGCCGTGAATGAAGAGGATGCGTCAGCGGGCATCGGTGGATGATCCTGTTTGGCGAAGGCAGAGCCGAACATCGGTCGACCGCTTCGAGATTCCGCCTGCGTCGCCTCATCCTGCAGCACGTCCCAGTGCTCGACGAGAACGCCGTCCTGCAGCCTCACGATGTCCGCAGCAATCCATGCGCGCGGCCTGCCGCTTCCGGAGAACCGGCCGTGCAAGAGCACAACGTCGCCATCTGCGGCAGTGAGATGATTTTCGTAGCGCAGGGTGTCGGGCAAAGACCTGATGAGGTTAAACAGACCGTCACGACCCGGCTCTATGTGAGCGCTGTGCTGGATGTAATTCGGTGACCAGAAGCGTGAGGCCGCCTCGTAATCTCGCCTGTTGAAGAGAGTATCGAAGGCTTCAAGCACGATCTGTTTGTTCCGTTCGGTAGTTGCCATGGGTTACCGCCTGTTCGTATTGAGATTGCCCAAATGCGAAGTCATCGTCATATAATATGACCGGTCGTCTTAAATTCCAAGTCGGGATCAATGGCAATCGAGGACACGCCTTTTGTCGCCGCTGAACGCTTAGACGGTAATGCTGTCGAGCGCGATCTTGATGAAGGACTTCAGAGCTCTAGGGCTCTTTTCAACACGTGTCCTTAAAATGGCCCCCTCGTAGGCATCTATCAGAAACGCCGCCAGCTCATCAGCCTTGAGGTCTTTGCGGATGGACCCTTGCTTCTGTGCTTCCGCTATTGCCGACGAAATTTGTTCGCCCCAGAGGTCCAAAACGCTTATGAGCCCACGGCGAATTTGAGGCGTGTCGCCGGATACCTCGGCCATGAATTTGCCGACCAAACAGCCGTCATTGCACCTTGAAAAATACTCGTTGAGTGCCGCGAAGTGTTTCTTCAGGCGGGTAAGGGCTGGGACGTCAGGATTGGTCAGGATGCCGCGATCCGTGGAGCCCTTTCCCTTTCCATATTCGATGAGGATCTCCGCCGCAAGAGCCTGCTTGCTCTTGAAGTGATTGTAGAACGATCCTTTCGGAACACCGGCGTCTTCGGTAATGTCCTGCACGCTGCATCCATTAAATCCGCGTTCGATGAACAGCTTCGTGCCGGCTTCCAAGATGGCGAGGCGGGTATTTCGGCGAGCCAAGAGCTTCCTGCGACAGATGTCTGATCAACGTGAAGATAAATTCTACCCGTTTTGCACAGCGTCGGCTCCCTGGGCGCCATTGCCTCGATAGCCCATCTCGGCCGGCTCCCGGCCGTCACCGCGAGGCCAGACCCTCGATCCAGGTCTTTTGCACCTTGAAGTCGTCATCCATCAGGACGAGATTCGCCCGGTAGCCCGGCGCGATGCGGCCGAGCTCGTCGCCTAGGCCGAGAAATTCCGCCGGATATTCGCTCGCCATGCGCGCGGCCTCGGCGAGGTCGAGACCCAACAGCGAGACCGCATTGCGCACGGCCGCCGCCATGTCGAGCGCCGTACCCGCGAGCGTGCCGTTCTCGTCGCGGCAGATGCCGTCGACGACTCGAATCGTGCGTCCCTGCAGGACGAAGGTCGATTTCTCGGAACCCACAGTCGGCATGCCGTCGGTGACCAACATGAACCGGTCGTGACGTTTGCAGCGCAGCGCCAGCTGCAGCATGATCGGATCGACGTGGTGGCCGTCGACGATGACCCCGCACCAGGTATTTTGATCATACAGCGCAGCGCCGACGATGCCGGGATCGCGTGGCTCGAGCCGCGCCATCGCGTTGAACAAATGCGTGAAGCCCCGCAAACCATGCGCGATGGCCGCGGTGGTCTGGGCGTAGTTTGCTTCGCTGTGGCCGGCGGATACCAAGATGCCCCCGGCGGCGAGCTTCGCGATGATCTCGGGTGTGGTCATTTCGGGCGCCAGAGTCAACACCGTGCGTCCGGTACGCAGCCGGCACAGCAGCGACAACAAGCTCGTATCGAGCAGCCGCAGGTGCTTCGAATCATGCACGCCGCGCCGCGCCCAGTTGAGGAACGGCCCTTCGATGTGGATGCCGAGCACTCCGGGCATGCCCGCGTCGAGCGCCGACTGCACCGCGCCGATTGCACGCCCGATGGTATCGAGGTCGTCGCTGATCAGCGTGGGCATGAAGCCCGTGGTGCCGAATTGTCGGTGAGCCGCGCCGATGGCGCGGATCGATTCCGGAGTCGGGTCATCGTTGAACAGCACGCCGCCGCCGCCATTGACCTGCACGTCGATGAAGCCGGGCAGCAGCAGCTGGCCGGCCAAGTCCACGGTGGCCGCTCCGGTGCAGCGCGCATCCTTCGGATCGACCAGTGCTTCGATGCGCGCGCCGGAGAGGAGCAGCGTGCGCCCGCTGACGAATCCCGCACCCGTGAGCAGCCGGCCGTTCACGAGCGCGGTACGCATCACACCGTCTCCGTGACCTTGCGCAGATGCGGCGGATGATCCGGGTCGAACCCGCGCCGCAGCGCCAGCGATGCGATCAGCCGGTAAGCACTTTGCACCAACAATAGAGGGGCGATCTCGGCGATTGCCGGAACGGTGGGCAGCATCACGGCTCCGGCCGAATGCGCGCCGGCGATCACGACCGGCACGCCGCGGCGTGCAAGTTCAGCGCCCAAAGCCGCGACCCCCGCTTGGGTGGCATCGGGCTGCGCAAGCAGCAGCGCCGGAAAGCCTTCGCCCAGCAGCGCATACGGACCGTGGCGCAGTTCCGCGCTGCTGAAAGCCTCGGCATGGAGGCCGCAGGTTTCCTTGCACTTGAGCGCCGTCTCCTGCGCGGCGCCGAGTCCGAGCCCGCGCCCCACCACGTAGAGATGCGCGGCTGACTCGAGCGGCCGCAGCGCCGCCGACCAGTCGAGGGCCCAGCTTCGATCCATCTGCGCCGGCAATCTATCGAGAGAGGACTCGAGCTCCGCATCCTGCCGCCACGCCGCAACCAGGCGGATCAGTGCGGCCAGCGTCGCGAGAAAGGATTTCGTGGCGGCAACGCTGGTCTCGACGCCGGCGCGCAGTTCGATCACGAGATCCGATGCGGCGATGAGCGGCGCCTCCGGGCTGTTGCACAAGGCGAGAATTGTGGCGCCCGCCGCTTTCGCGGCCGCGACCGCGGAAAGCAAGTCGGGACTGCGCCCCGACTGCGAGAGCGCGATGAACAAGCAGCCGCGCAGATCCTGGGAGACGCCGTAAACGGAGCTGACGGAAGGCGCAGCGGACGCAGTCAGGACTCCCGCGCGCGTCTCGATCAAGTACTTGGCATAGGTGGCGGCATGATCCGAGCTGCCGCGCGCGCAGGTGATCACGGCGCGCGGCGCGAGACGCCGCAGCTGCGCGCCGATCGCCGCGATCGCAGCGGCATCATGCCGCAGCTGCGCGCGCACCGCGTCCGACGCGCTGGCGGCCTCGGTGAACATCTGCGTGCTTTCGATCGACTTGGGAAGTGCAGCATTCATGTGGACGCACTCAACTCGGCGACGAAGTCGTACGTGTCCCCACGGTAGTAAGACTGCGAGAACTCGATGGCGCGCCCATCGGGCAATGAGCCCAGCCGCTCGACCAGCAGCCCCGCATCCCCGGGCTTCGCCTTGAGCAATTCGGCCTGATCGCCGGTCAGCAACACGGCCCGCAGACGCTGCAGCGCGCGCACCGGACGTTGCCCGGCCCTCTCCAGCGCTTCGTACAGCGAGGCATCGACCGCCTCGAGCGAGGGCAGCGCGGTCGCGACGATGGTCGCGTATTCGAGCGCCATCGGCGCGTCGTCGGCATAGCGGATTCGATTGAAGCGAAACACGGGAGTACCCGGACTCAAGCGCAGCGCCAGCGCCTCTTCGGGCGTTACCGTACCCGCCGCGCGTTTCAGCCATACGCTGCGCGGCGTGCGTCCGCGTGCCCGCATGTCCTCGGAAAATGACGTGAGCATCGCGAAGTTCTTGTCGACGCGCGCCGAAACGAAATTTCCCGCGCCCTGGCGACGTACCAGCAAACCGTCGGCGACCAGTCCGTCGAGGGCTTTTCGCACCGTAATGCGCGATACCGCGAAGTCCGCGGCGAGGTCACGTTCCGAGGGCAGCGCGTCGTCGGGCCCGAGAATACGGCTGTCGATCGCCTTGCGCAGTGCCCGTTGCAGTTCCTGATACAGCGGCAAATTGCCGCGACCGTCGAGCGGGCCAACTGCTTTGGCGAGTGATGTCATGGGGTTTAATCGCGCATCCGGTATGTTTTCAGTCATCGCGACAATACCAAACAAATACCACTTTTTGAACAACAACCAGTACCATAGATGCATATCTCTTTCATTTTATTATGTATTTAGGAATTTGTGATGTCTTTATTACACGGCACTAGCAGATTCTCAAAATTGGTATTATATTGGGCCTTAATTGGTTTGGGCAGGGTGACCTCGATCGGATGGGTCGAGCGGCGCTGACAACTACCACCGCCCGGCAGAAGCGATTTTCAGAACGAATGGGTGACAGGACAGGGAGCATTGTATGAATCGGACAGGGGATCTCTATATGAATCGGATCGCATTCGCGGTCAAGTCGGCACTGGGCCTTGCCATGCTCGTGCCGCCGTCATTGACTCTGGCGGACACGGCTTCCGACGCCGGCGCGATGGACGAAATCGTCGTGACCGGCATCCGCAAATCTCTCGACGTATCGCTCGAGGTGAAGCGCAGCTCCACTGAGCTCACCGAGGTGGTCACGGCTGAAGACATCGGCAAAATGCCGGACAAAAATATCGCCGATTCCCTCGCCCGCTTACCCGGCATCACCACCAGCGCCGCCGGCGCCAACGAAGGCGGTTTCGACGAAAACGACCGGGTCAGCATGCGCGGCACGAATCCCAGCCTGACGCAAACTTTGATCAACGGTCACGGCGTCGCCGCCGGCGACTGGTTCGTGCTGGACCAGGTTCAAACTGTCGGCCGCAGCGTCAGCTATACCTTGCTGCCCTCGGAAATCGTCAGCAAGGTGGTGGTGCAGAAAAGCTCGAGCGCCGAGCTGGTCGAAGGCGGGGTCGCGGGCTCGGTCGACATCATCACGCGCAAGCCGTTGGATTTCTCCAAGCCGTTTACTCTCGAAGCATCGGCCGGCGCCGTGTATTCGGATCTTCCCGAATAAGGGGGACGGGCAATACAGCGCGCTCGCCAACTTCAAGAACGACGCAGGTAATTTCGGCGTCATGCTGCAGCTGTTCTCCGAAACCCGGGATCTGCGCCGCGACGGCGTCGAAATCCTGGGCTATGACACGATTGCAGGCAAGGATGCCAATGGCAACCCTACCGCGATTGCGAAGAGCAATCCGGACCTCGTCGGGGTGCAGTACCCGACCGAAATCGGCGCCGCGTACTTCACGCAAAGGCGCGAGCGCAACGGCGGTATGGCCGACCTGGAATTCAAACCGACCGACGATCTCACCCTGGACCTGTCGGCCTTTTCATCCCGGCTGATCGCCAGCAATTACAACCGCAATTATCTGCTGTGGTCGACTCACTTCGTCAACTTCGGCGCGGGACAGGCTCCGAATCCGGGCTATGTGGTGCAGGACAACACCCTGACCAAAGCGAACTTCACCGGCGTGCCGGGCACGTTCTATGGTGTCTACGATCAAATCTCCCGGCCGGACGAAACCGCGACGGCCAATTTCGTCAATCTCGACACAACTTGGAATGCCAACTCGGCATTGAGCTTCCTCGGCCAGGTGGGTTACTCCTGGGGCGACGGCAAGACGCCCACCCAGGATGTATCGGAGACCCAGCCCGGACTCGGCAGCGGTGCCGGCTACCAGCTGAACGGTCTCGGCAGCGCTCCCAACTTCAACCTGGGCAACACCAACAACACGACGCCGACTCCGGGCGGCGTGCCGGTCAGCTTTGGCTGGATTTTCGGCGCCGAGGACATTGACGTCAAAGACACCGAAAAGTGGGCGAAAATCGACAGCGATTACAAGATCGACAACGGCGCCTGGAAGGACCTGAAGTTCGGCGTGCGCTACCAGGCACATGACCGCACCTCCGACACCGGCGTCGCCCAGGGTCCGTTGAACACCAGTCCCTCGGCCTACCCGACGACATTCTCGAACTATCCGTCGAATTTCAACACCTTCGGTGGCAATATCCCGACCGACATTTGGTTCTGGACCCCGGCGCAGCTCGCAGCGTACAACGATCCCGCCAATGTCAATCGCGATCCGCTGAAACGCGAGTACTACCAGTACTTGTTCCAGGTGCACGAGAAAGACACGGCGGGCTTTGTACAGGCCGATTTCAAGGGTGATAATTGGGCCGCCAATGCGGGCCTGCGATTCGTTCACACTCAGGAAGATGTCACCTTCTACACCCAAGTGGATGGATCCACCCCGGGCGCGATATTGACGTCGGCCTTCGGACCGTTCATCGGCGTTCCGGTCGAGCATACCTACAACGACGTGCTGCCGAGCGCCAACCTGAAACTCGACTTGAGTCCGGAACTCGTGGCGCGCTTCGCCGCCTCGGAGACCATGACTCGCGCCGACTACTCGGCGCTCGCGGGCTTCACCAACTTGACGCCGGCGGGCTGTACGGTAAACCCAACCACCAAAATATGCGTTCCCAATGTCGGTACCGGAACGGGCAGCAACCCGGACTTGAAGCCGATTCGCTCGACCAACTTGGATGCGGGCCTCGAATGGTATTTCGCGAAGAGTTCGCTTTTGTCCGCGACGGCCTTCTACATGGATCTACGTAACTACATCGGCTACGGCTCGGAGATCAAGGACTACGTCACCTTTAACCAGACCTTCAAGACCGCTACCGAAGTACCCTATAACTTGTCGGTGCCCATCAACGCGACGGGGCGGGTCGACGGCTTGGAGCTGGCCTACGTGCAGGCATTCACCCAGAACCTCGGTTTTGCGGGAAATTATACCTACGCCGACGGCAAGCAGACCTCCAATGTGCAGCCCAACCCGGACGGGACGCCCGGCGACCATCGCCTGGTGGGTACATCGAAGAATACCTACAACGTGAGCGCGTACTTCGAGAACAAGATGTTCAACGCCCGGATTGGATACACCTATCGGTCGGCGTTCTACAGCGGCCTCGACCGCAGCACGGCGTTCACTCAGGACTCCATTGGCACCCTGTCCGCGTCGCTCGGGTATACGATGAACGAGCATTTCTCGATCACGTTCGACGGAATGAACTTGAACAACCCGACGCTCAAGTACTATGCGCTCAACCAGGACCAGCCGCGGGCGTTCTACAAGAACGGCTCGCAGTACTACTTGAATTTCCGCTTCAAGCTCTAAGGGGGTCGGCGACCGCCGCGCGAGGCGATCAGGTACAGTGCGCAACGTGCGGTATGGTGAGAGTGTCGGAAGACAATCCGGGCCGGCGGTGCAAGCCGCCGCCCTTGTACTCGGTGTGACGCTGTCCATGGCGGCGCATAGCGGAGTCATTCCACTGCCCGCCGAGATGGTCCCCGGGCCCGGCTACTTCAGCGTCGATGGCAACACCCGCTTGCGCGTTGCCCCGGGCGATCGCGACGCCGACAACGCCGCTCGCTACCTGGTTGCTCTATGGACTCGCACCAACGGCCTCACCGTGCCCGTCACCATCGCACCGGTCGCCGCCGCAGGCAGCGGCGCGAAGACGATTGCTTTCCGGCACCAGAGCGGCTTCGCGCCTGAAGGCTACGGAATCGATGTCACTCCGGAGCGCATCACGGTGTCCGCAAGCTCTGCGGCCGGCCTGTTTTACGGCGCCGTCACCCTATGGCAACTCCTGCCGCCGGGAACCAATACGGGGCGGATTCCCGCGCAAACGATCCGCGATGCACCGATTTACCGCTGGCGCGGTCTGATGCTCGACTCCTCGCGGCATTTCCAGTCGCCGGCCTTCATTCGTTCCATGATCGACTGGATGGCGTGGCACAAGCTCAACGCGCTGCATTGGCATTTGACCGACGACCAGGGCTGGCGGCTCGAGATCCGCAAGTACCCGCGTCTGACTGCAGTCGGCGCTTGGCGGATTGAACCGGACGGCACGCGCTACGGCGGCTTCTATACCCAGGATGAGGTGCGCGGCATCGTCCGCTTTGCAGCGTCGCGTCACGTGCAAATCGTCCCCGAAATCGACATCCCCGGTCACGCGACTGCTGCGATCGCCGCGTATCCGATGCTCGGGGCGGCGATGCCCGAAGCCGGCGCACCGCCGGCCGTATCGATGAGCTGGGGCACGCATACCCACCTCCTCAACCCCGACGCCGCAACATTTCGCTTCCTCGAGGACGTCTTCGCCGAAGTCATCGAGATCTTCCCCAGTCCCGTCGTTCACATCGGCGGCGATGAAGTGGTCCCGGACGAGTGGACCGCCTCGCCCAAGGTGCAGGCGCGGGCCCGGCGGTTGGGACTCAACGACCCCATTGCGCTGCAGGCATACTTCACTCGACGGGTCGGCCGCTACCTCGCCGCGCACGGGCGGCGGATCATCGGCTGGGACGAGATTCTGCGGCCCGGGCTGCGGCAGGACGCCATTGTCATGTCTTGGCACGGTGTCACCGGAGCCCACAGCGCGGCAGTCGCCGGCAACGACACCATCCTGGCACCCGATCCGGCGCTCTACTTCGACCACCGGCAAAGCACGCTGCCGACCGAACCGCCCGGGCGACTCGATGTCATTTCGCTCGAGGACGTGTACCGTTTCGAGCCGCGTGATGCGACGCTCGACGTCGATCATCAGTCGCATGTACTCGGCGTCCAGGGCAATCTATGGACCGAGCACATCAAAACGGAGGAACGCCTGCAATGGATGGCGTTGCCGCGCGCCGCGGCGCTCGCCGAAGTCGGCTGGTCGGCCGCGCCACGCCGCCGCTGGACGGATTTTCTCGATCGGCTCGTCGCCATGATGGCGCGCTATCGAGCGTTCCGACTCAACTATGCGGACAGCGTGTTCGCGCCGGGCGCGGCGATTGCACCCGCAGCGGCGGGCTTCACTGTACGCCTCTCAAATCAGGCGAACGACGCCGCGTCGAGCCTCATCCGCTACACGCTCGACGGCCGCGAACCGTCCGCCGAATCGACCGCGTACGACGCACCCTTGATCGTGGCAATCGACACCGAGCTGCGCGCGGCGGCGTTCGCGGGAACCGCGCAGGCTTCGCGCACGGCGGTACTGCACTTCGATGCAACATCGGCGCTGCGCCGCGACAGCCACGACCTGGTGTTGTGCAGCGACGGAGTCGGCCTGCTGCTCGAGCCTGCGGGTGCGGCTACGTCGGTTGCCGTCGATATCATGAACCCTTGCTGGATCGATCGCGGAGTCGATCTTTCGGCAGGGCCGCGCATGATTGCCGCCGTCGCCGCCCTGCCGTTCAACTTCGAGCTTGGAGCCGATGCGGCCAAGATTCGCATCGGCGAGGCGCGCACTGCCGAGGGCGAACTCGAAGTGCATGTCGACGGTTGCGACACGCCCGCGCTGGCGGTGTTACCCCTCGCCGCGGCGGCGCATGCAACCGGCGTAACCACGCTGCCGGCGCAGCGGCTGCCGCGCATTGCCGGGCGGCACGATCTGTGCCTACGCTTCGCACGGCCGCACCGAGATCCGTTGTGGGCGCTGGACTCGATCGAGATTGGGGAGTAATGGGCGAATGTCGAGCCTAGAGATCCTGGCGCCCTTCGACGGCTGGTGCAGCGCGCTCGATGAGGTACCCGACCCGGTTTTCGCGGGACGCATGGTCGGCGACGGTCTCGCCATCGACCCCATCAGCGGCGTGCTGCTCGCGCCCTGCGCCGGGCAGATCATGACGCTGCCGGCAAGCGCCCATGCCGTATCAATCCGAGCCGCTCCAGGCGTCGACGTGCTGATTCACGTCGGCATCGACACCGTCGCCCTGCACGGGCGCGGATTCGAAGCGCGGGTCGGTCCCGGTGCAACCGTCCGGGCAGGCGATGAACTGATCCGCTTCGATCTCGAAACGGTGGCGCGGGCTGCCAAAAGTCTGATGACGCCCATCGTCGTAACGCCAATGGACGGTCTTCGCCTTGCGCGTTGCCGCGCAATGGGACCGGTGTCGGCGGGTGAGCTACTGTTCGAAGTCACGGGCATTACGGCACCGCTCATCGCGGCGGCCGGCGCCGCACCCCGGATCGGCGCCGCAGCCGATGCGGCGCCGATGGTGGCACAAACCCTCGTGGTAACCCTGCGCCAGGGGCTGCATGCCCGACCGGCGGCGCTGCTCGCGCAACGCGCGAAGTCGTTCGGCGCGCAAATTTCTCTTGGCGCCCACGGCCGCAACGCAAACGCGCGCAGCGTGGTCGCCATCATGGCGCTCGGCGTGCGTCAGGGCGACGAATTAACCATCGAGGCCCGCGGCGTCGAGGCCGAACAGGCCGTGGCAAGCCTGGTGGCGGCCCTCCAGGAAGCATTGCGCACGGAGGACGCCGCGCATCGGGACGCTGCCACTCAGGGCACTGCCGCTCAGGGCGGCACCGTTCACGGCGCTGCTGCGCCGCGCGGCGGCACGGCGGCGCCGCTGCACGCTGGGACACTCGCTGCAGTGCCCGCGGTCGGCGGCCTCGCGATCGGCCGCGCAACGCGAATCGAGCGCCGCGAGATCGACGTCGCCGAAACCGGCGCGGGTGCCGTGCCCGAGCGCGACAGACTTGAAGTGGCCCGCTCCCACGTGCGGGCGCGGCTCGCGCGCGTAGCCGAGACGGGAGGCGCCGCTCGCCGCGACATCATCGCTGCACATCTGGAGTTCCTCGACGATCCGCAGGTGAACGAGCAGGCCGATGAGCTCATCGGCTTGGGAAAGAGCGCCGGCTTCGCATGGCGCGCCGCCATCCGCCGTGCCATCGCCGCGCTCGAGATGCTCGATGATTCGCGCCTGCGCGAGCGGGCGGATGACCTCCTCGATGTGGAATCGCATGTGCTGCTGGCGCTCGCCGGTGAAGCGCGGCCGATGACCATCCCCTTGCCGGAGCGCGCGGTGTTGATCGCGGATGATTTGCTGCCATCGGAACTGACCGCGCTCGATCGCAAGCGGCTGGTCGCGATTTGCTTGGCGCGAGGCGGCGTCACGTCGCATGTGGCGATTCTGGCGGCTGCCATGGAGATTCCCATGCTGGTGGGCTTGGGAAGCGCAGTCCGCGATGTGGCGGCCGGCACCCTGGTGATCGTCGATGCCGACGGCGGCACGCTCGAGACGGCACCGACCGCGGCGGCAATCGCGCAAGCTCAAATGCAAATCGACGCGCAGCGCATGCAGCGCGCGAAGGCACGGGCCGAAGCACAGGAGGAGTGCCGCGCGCGCGACGGCACCCGCATCGAAGTGTTCGCGAACCTCGGCAACCTCGCAGATGCGGCGGCAGCGGCCGCGAACGGCGCCGAAGGGTGCGGCCTGCTGCGCACCGAATTCCTGTTCCTCGATCGGGAGACGGCGCCCGACGAGGACGAACAGCTCGCCGCCTACCAGCGCATTGCGGCGGCACTCGGAACCCGACCGTTGATTCTGCGATTGATGGATGTGGGCGGCGACAAGCCGCTCCGCTACCTGTCGCTGCCGGCCGAGGAGAACCCGGCGCTCGGCTTGCGCGGCGTGCGCACCGCCCTCGCGCATCCCGCGCTGCTGCGTACCCAACTGCGCGCGGCATTGCGGGTGCAGCCGGCCGGCTGCGTGCGGCTGCTGATTCCCATGGTTACCGACGTCGAGGAAATTCTCGCTGTGCGCGGCATCATCAGCGAACTCGAGTCGCAGCTCGGCAGCCGCGTGCGCATCCAGGTGGGTGCGATGATCGAGACTCCCGCCGCCGCCCTCATGGCGTCCGGTCTCATCCGCGAGGTAGATTTTCTGTCGATCGGCAGCAACGACCTGACGCAGTACACTCTGGCAATGGACCGTGGCCATCCGCAGCTTGCCGGCCGCACCGACGCCTTGCATCCGGCGGTGCTCAAGCTCGTCGCGGCGGCCGCAAGCGCCGGCGTCGCCGCCGGCAAGATGGTCGCCGTCTGCGGCGGCGTGGCCGCGGACCGCTGCGCGGTACCCATTTTGCTCGGCCTCGGCGTGCGCGAGCTCTCCGTCGTGCCCGCGGCGGTACCCGCCATCAAGCGCCAGATCCGCGCGCTCGAGATCGGCGCCTGCCGCGAGTTGGCGATGGCCTGCCTCGAGCTCGGCTCACCAGCCGAGGTGCGCGACCGGGTGGCGCAAACGCTGGGTCCAATGGGAGATACGCGATGAAACTGCGCTTCGGAGGTTTACAGCAACTGGGCCGGGCATTGATGCTGCCGATCGCCGTGCTGCCGATCGCCGGTCTTTTGTTGCGAGTGGGGCAACCGGACCTCCTCGGATGGGCCGCCATGGCAGCGGCCGGAGACGCGATTTTCTCGAATCTTGGCCTGCTTTTTGCGGTCGGCGTGGGCGTCGGCTTGGCGCGCGAAAACCATGGTGCGGCGGGCCTCGCCGCGCTGGTGGGATTCCTGGTGACGACGCGTGCCGTCGAGACGCTGCTCGGAGCGCAGCCGGGCGCCTTGGCAAAACTCAGCATCCCTGTCGGGCTGCTGTCCGGCATCATCGCCGGCGTCAGCTACAACCGATTCAGCAACATCACGCTGCCGAGCTATCTGAGCTTCTTCGGCGGGCGGCGCTTCGTGCCCATCGTCAGCGGGCTGGCCGGGCTGGCATTGGCCGGCGTTGTGGGTTATGCATGGCCGTATCTGGAGCGCGGCATGGACGCCACCAGTCAGGCCATTTTGGGTGCCGGCTCGCTCGGCTTGTTCGCCTACGGGGTCTTGAATCGCATCTTGATCGTCACCGGGCTGCACCACATCCTCAATAACTTTGCCTGGTTCATCGTCGGCGATTACCACGGCGCCACCGGCGATCTGAAGCGCTTCTTCGCGGGTGACCCGACTGCGGGCGCGTTCATGTCCGGCTTCTTTCCAGTCATGATGTTCGGCCTACCGGGGGCGTGCCTCGCCATGTATCACACGGCGCGGCCGGAGCGCCGCGCCGCGGTCGCCGGTCTGCTGCTGTCGCTGGGCCTGACCTCTTTCTTGACCGGCGTCACCGAACCCGTGGAATTCACGTTCATGTTCTTAGCCCCGGTTCTCTATGCGCTGCACGCCATCGCCACCGGGCTCGCCATGGTCGTCATGAACCTGTTCGGCGTACGGCTCGGCTTCAGCTTTTCCGCCGGGCTGTTCGACTATGTATTGAACTTCAGCCATGCGCAGCGTCCGCTGCTGCTGCTACCCATCGGCGCCGCCTATTTTGGACTGTACTACGGCGTGTTCCGTTTCTGCATCGTGCGCCTGAATCTCGCAACTCCCGGCCGCGAGATCGAAGAGGACGCAGCGCAACCGCTGCCCGCCATGGCGTCCACAGGAGAGCGCGCTCAAGTCTTCGTGACCGCGCTCGGCGGCGCCGCCAATCTCACCGAGGTGGCGGCCTGCACGACACGCCTGCGGCTGGTTCTCGTCGACAATCAGGCGATCGACCCGGCGCTGCTCAAACGCCTGGGGGCGCGCGGCATTCTGCGCTCCGCGGACCAAGGGCTGCAGGTCGTGTTGGGCCCCATTGCCGATCAAGTCGCGGGCGAGATCCGTGCGGCGCTGCGCCTGGCGCCGTCGGTGCCGGCCGTGGATGCGCCGGGCTTGCTGGCGGCCGTGGGCGGCCGCGACAATGTCATTGCATTCGAAACCTTCGCGAACCGTCTATTGATCCGCATGGCCCACCCTGAGCGAGTCGACGAATCTGCGCTCGGAAGCCTCGGCCTCCGCGGGATCGCGCGCTCTGCCGGCGACCGGATTCAAGTGCTCGTCGCGGGCCCCGTCGAAGAGTGGGGCGAGCCTCTGCGCCAATTGCTATGACCGTCACCGCCACCCTGTATAACCAATCGGCCGCCGATGCGGCCCGACCGTCGCCTCGCTCGGCGCCGCCCGCGACGGTGCGCCGCATCGTCGTGGTCGGCGGCGGCTCCGCCGGGTGGATGGCGGCATTGACTCTGGCGCGTTCGCTGATCGAACAGGGCGTTGAAATCACCGTGGTCGAGTCCCCGGCGGTCGGCATCATCGGCGTAGGCGAGGGTTCAACGCCCTGGCTGCGCGGCTTCTTCGACGGCTTGGGCATAGAAGAGTCCGAATGGATGCCCGAATGCCACGCCACCTACAAGTGCGGCATCGCCTTCGAAGGCTGGTCGACCAAACCCAAGTTCGAACGCTACTTTCATCCGTTCGCGTCCATGCTCGACAACCTGACCATGACCCAGTTCGTGCACAACACCGATGCGCGCGTCAACGGCGCGGACGTGTATGCACATCCGGACCGCTTCTTCATCGCCTCGCGGCTGGCGGCCAAGCATCTCGCACCGAAACCGGCCGAACACTTCCCCTTCGACATTTGGCACGGGTATCACTTCGACTCCGTATTGCTGGGCCAATTCCTGCACAAGAAAGCGCTCGAGCGCGGCGTCCGTTATCTGAGCGCGCACGTGACCCACGCCAACCTCGACGAAGGGGGCGCGATCGCGTCATTGGGTACCCGGGAGGGACCACCCATCGCCGGCGACCTGTTCGTCGACTGCACGGGTTTCGCGGGACTGCTGATCACGCAGGCCTTGAAGACGCCTTATGTGAGCTTTGCGGAGAACCTGTTCAACGATGCGGCCATCGCCATGCCGACTCCGATTGGGGATACCGTGCCGTCGGAGACCGTGGCCACAGCCCTGAAGCACGGCTGGGCGTGGAAAATCCCGCTCACGCAGCGATTCGGCAATGGCTATGTCTACAGCACGCAGTTCTGTACCCCGGACGAGGCGGAGCGGGAGCTGCGCGAACATCTGGGACTGCTCGATGCGGACACGCCCGCGCGCCACTTGAAAATGAAAATCGGACGGGTGACCAAACACTGGAACAAGAACTGCGTTGCCGTCGGCCTGTCGCAGGGCTTCATTGAACCCTTGGAAGCGACGGCGCTGCTCTTCATTCAACAGACCGCCGCGACCTTCGTCGACTTCTTGGAGCGGGGCGATCTCGGCGAAGCGGCGCACGAGCGCTTCAACGCGCAGGTCAACGAGCATTTCGAGGGTACGCGCGACTACATCGTGACCCACTACAAGACCAATAGCCGTACCGACACGGAATACTGGCGCGCGAATGCCGCGAACCTCAATCTGTCCGAACCCTTGCGCCAACTCCTGAGCCTTTGGATGTCGGGCAGAGGCATCGCACCGCCGGTCCGCCAGCAGGCGCTCGGCAAGGGTTACCCGGTATTTTCCTGGTACTCCATCATGGCAGGCATGGGCATTTTTCCGGATTCGTCCGCCTTGCGCGCACCCAAAGGCAAGGAAGGCCTCTACCGGATGACCGACATCGACAACCTGCTCGAGCGCAGCGCGCAGAACTACCGCGACCACCGCGAAGTGCTTGCCGACATTCCGCCGCGCCGTCGCAGCGACAGTCTGCAGGTCTACTTCTGGTGAGCGCCCAACCCAAGCCGTATCCCATTCGCGAGTGCTCCGTACTCGACAGCGACCGGCTGCGGCACGATGTGCTTGCAGACAAGCGGCCGGCGATATTGCGCGGGCTGGTCGGCGAGTGGCCCGCCGTCACGCAGGGACGGGAGTCGCCGGCGGCGCTGGTCCGCTATCTCCATCGCTTCGACAGCGGCAAATCGGTGGATGCCCTGCTCGCGGCGCCGGAAATCGACGGCCAGATCTTCTACAACGACGCGCTGAGCGGGTTCAATTTTCTGCGCAATCGGCTCCCCTTGGCAGCCGTGGCGGAACAGGTGCTGCGCTACGCGGCGTTCCCCAAGTCGCCAGCGGTTGCAGCGCAGAGCGCTCTGATCCGCGATTGCCTGCCGGGATTCAGCGAGGAGAACCGCCTAAGCATAGTCGACGATAATGTGCTGCCGCGGATCTGGCTCGGCAATCGGATCACCACGCCCACTCATGTCGATGAATGGAATAACATCGGCTGCGTGGTCGCCGGGCGGCGCCGCTTCACGCTGTTTCCTCCGGAGCAGGTGGCAAACCTGTATATCGGTCCGCTCGACTTCGCTCCCACCGGGGCGCCGATGAGCCTGGTATCGCTGCGTCAGCCCGACTTCGAGCGCTACCCCAAGTTCCGCGACGCGCTGGCGGCCGCCCAGACCGCCGAACTTGGCTCCGGCGATGCCATTTTCATTCCCCCCCTGTGGTGGCACCATGTCGAGTCGCTCGAACCCTTCAATGTGCTGGTGAATTACTGGTGGCATGATGCCGCCGGCGACGCCGCGCTCGCGGATTCCGCCTTCGACGCGCTGCTGCATGCGATGCTCAGCATCCGCGCCCTGCCGCCGGCCACCCGTCGCGCGTGGGGCGCCTTCTTCGAGCAGTACGTATTTGGCGACGAAGCAGGGACGCAGGAGCACATCGCCCCCGAGCGGCGCGGCATCCTCGGGAGACTGTCGGCGGAGCAGCGCGACGGTCTGCGCGCGCACTTGGCGAAGCGATTGTCGCGGCTGTGAGAAAAATCCTACGCTGGCAAACGGTACCAACCGACTGGATCACCGGGGCCCGCACCAAAACAATGAGGCAACTAATTACAACCGGGTGAGAGTTCATGAACGCCCCCCTCCCGACTGCGACCGCCGGCTATACTTCGGCTCGTGCGACACCCACCGTTGATAGGCAGTTTGAAGAGCTCTTCGACGGAGTCGACGATTTGATCAAGCGTGTTGCCGACACCGAGAACCCCGAAATTCGCAAGATCAGGGCGAAAGTACATGCCTCGATGGTGGTCGCCAAGAGCGCGTGCAAGGAGTTCAGTCCGGCGGCGCGCCCGTCGCCATCGCCGGCTTACCACGCTGGTGTGGACCTGATCGACGAGGACTATCCGGGGGAGGCCGTCGGCGTGGCGTTGCTGGTCGGGCTCGGATTGGGCGTCATTATGTCAATGCAGCCGTGAACGCGCTTCGGACCTTTCCTACGTCCGTTCGATCCCGCCGCCCGATGCGAAGGACGGCCATTCGTGGTCGACTAGCCTTATGCGCAAGCCCGGAATCCAAGTGGTGGTGCACGCGGCGGTACTCAGCCTATACTGGGTCGCCATGAATACCGCCTTGGGTGCGCCGCCCTCTCACGCCAGGGGCCCCCACGCTGAGGCGGCCCACTCTGATGTGCACCCGCATTTGGACCTGCGCCCGTCGGAGAGCGGCGTCGCCACGTCGCAAACCGCCCCGGCGATTTTCTCCTCCGCGCTGCATCGACAATCATTGGGGGCGCAGCAGCAGTTCGAGCTTCCGGCCATGGGGGCCGAGCGTGCCCCAGGCCGCGTGCCGAGCCGCGCTGAGGAATTCGCGCAGCACGTGCGCCACGAGGGACTTCCGCTCGCCCGTCTCTGGGAGAACAAATCCGCGCTGCTTAGCCTCGGACTCAATAAAAAAGGCAAGCCGGGACTGTGGATAGTTCAAAAGATCCGTTGACCGGATCGTAGACCATGCTATCGCCGCAGCGCATCCTGTATGTCGAGGATAATTCCATCGTGCGCGAAGTCACGGCTGAATTGTTGGCCCAGGAGCAACGCGACATCGTCGCCGTGGCCACGGCGGAAGAGGCGCTGCGCGAGTTTGGCGAGCAGCCATTCAATGTCGTCATCACCGATGTCAGCTTGCCGCAGATGTCAGGCTTGGATCTGGCTCGAAAGATACACGACATCAATCCGAAGGTGCTGATCATCGTCGCATCGGGCTACTACCTGGACTTGACCCTGCAGAAGTGGGGGCCCAACGTCCGCGCCATCGTCAAACCCTTTGAAGCCGCGGATATTGACGCGCTCATCGCTGATTTGCACAAGAGCAGCGGCGCCGGCGATTGACGCGGGCGCAGCGGCGCCCCGCCGGCGGTCTTGGCGGACTCAGGTTCCGAGATTCAGCAGGGCGGCGTTGCCGCCCGTCGCCGTGGTATTGACCGTGAGTGTTCGCTCGTTCGCGAAGCGCGCGAGGTAATGCGGGCCGCCCGCCTTGGGTCCGGTGCCCGACAGTCCGGTGCCGCCGAACGGCTGCACACCCACCACGGCTCCGATCATATTGCGATTGACGTAGGTATTGCCCACGCTCAAATGCTCGAACACCTGGCGCCAGAAGGACTCCAGGCGGGTCTGCACACCCAAGGTCAGGCCGTAGTTGCTGGCACGGATCGACCCGAGTACCTGTTCGATGTCGCCGGAGCGATACCGAACCACGTGCAGGATGGGGCCAAATTCTTCGCGCGTGAGTTGCGCCGCGCTCTTCAGTTCGATGAAATGCGGTGCGAAGAAACTGCCGTGCGCATGCGCCGCGCTCAAGGTACACGCTTTGATGATGCGCGCCTCTTTGCGCATTCGCGCCACGTGCTGCGCGAGACCGTCGGCCGCCACAGCGGTGATCACCGGCCCCAAATCGGTCTCAAGATCCGCCGGATCGCCGATGATCAGCTCGTCCATCGCGCCGGCGATCATTTCGATCACTTGATCGGCGATGTCGTCCTGCAGGAACAAGAGCCGCAGCGCCGAGCAGCGCTGCCCGGCGCTCATGAACGCCGAGCTGATCACGTCATCCACGACTTGTTCCGGCAGCGCGGTCGAATCGACGATCATCGCATTCAAACCTCCGGTCTCGGCGATCAGCGGCACGATCGCGCCGTTGCGCGCCGCCAGGCTGCGATTGATCGTGAGCGCGGTCGCCGTTGAACCCGTCATGGCCACACCGGCCAATGCGGCGTGAGCGAATGCGACCTCGCCGAATAAGCGTCCCGGTGCGGGAATCAGATGCACGGCCTGCGGCGGCACACCGGCCTCGTGCAGCAACTTCACGAAGCGCGCGGCAATCAGCGGAGTCGGTTCCGCCGGCTTCGCCACGACGGTGTTTCCGGCCGCCAGCGCAGCCGTAACCTGGCCGGCAAAAATCGCCAGCGGAAAATTCCACGGGCTGATGCACGCGAATACCCCGCGTCCGTGCAGCGACAGCTCGTTCAACTCGCCGGTCGGGCCCGCGAGCCGCTGCGGCGCCGCGAATTGCTCCCGTGCACGCAGCGCGTAGTAACGGCAGAAATCCACCGCCTCGCGAACCTCGGCAATCGCGTCCGAGATCGTCTTGCCCGCCTCGCGCACCAGGAGCTCATGAAAATCCGCGCGGCCCGCCTCGAGCAGTTCGGACGCCTTGTCGAGTAGATTCGCGCGAATTTCTCCGCCCCGTTCATTCCACGCCGGCTGCGCGGCGGCGCTCGAATCGAATGCGCTCGCTATTTCGCGGGGAGTCGCGTCGCGCGTGCCGCCCACCGGATCGCGCCGATCCGCCGGGTTGTAGACCGGATGCGTGCTTCCCGGCAGCAAGATCCCGTCGATGAGGGGCCCGGCGAGCGGCTTCGGCTGGCGCCGCGAAGTTTCCTCGCGCAAGGTGTCGATTTCGGGCGGACTCCCTAAGTCGATGCCGCGGGAATTGCGGCGATCGGGATAGAGCGCCGCGGGGACGGCCAAGCGCGGATGCGCGTAGGCCTCCAGACGTTCGATCTCGGATATGGGATCGCGAACGATCTCGGCGACGGGAACCTCCTCATCCATGAAACGATTCACGAACGAAGTATTGGCGCCGTTTTCCAGCAGACGCCGCACGAGATAAGCCAGCAGGTCCTTGTGTTCGCCCACCGGGGCATACACCCGCACTCGCGGGAAGCGGGCGATTTGACGCGCCGCTTCCGTGTACAAGAGACGTCCCATGCCGTGCAGCCGCTGAAACTCATAATCCGCGCCGGGCGGCGCCAGTTCCAGAACCGAAGCGATGCTATGTGCATTGTGCGTCGCGAATTGGGGATAAATCACATCGGCATGACTGAACAACCGGCCGACGCACGCCAGGTACGACACATCGGTGGTGACTTTGCGCGTGAAGACCGGATAGCCGTCGAGACCACGCTCTTGCGCTCGCTTGATCTCAGAATCCCAGTACGCGCCCTTCACCAAACGCACAGTCATGCGCCTGCCGTAGGTGCGCGCCGCCGCCGCCGTCCAGTCGATGACATCGAGCGCCCGCTTGCCATACGCCTGCACGGCCAATCCCAAGCCCGGCCAATCCCGCGTGGCGGCGTCCTTGGCGAGCGCCTCGATGACGTCCAACGACAAATCCAGGCGGTCGGCTTCCTCGGCGTCGATGGTGAGCTGAATGCCGAGACCGGCCGCGCGGCGCGCCAGCGCCGACACGAGCGGAACCAGGCGCCGCATCACCCGCTCACGCTGCAGCAGCGAGTAGCGCGACTCCAGCGCCGACAATTTGATGGAGATGCTCGAGGCCTCTTGAGGGGGGCGGCCTTGGGCTGCGGCGCCGATGACGTCGATGGCATGTTCGTACGAGGCGAGATACCGCTGCGCATCGTCCTGAGTCCTGGCACCTTCGCCCAGCATGTCGAAAGAGCACAGCGCGACTTCCGGCTCGCGCGCGCTGCGCGCCAGCGCCTCCTCGATGCTGCGCCCCACCACGAATTCACCGCCGATGATGCGCATCGCGCGGCGCACCGCCAGGCGCACCAAGGGCTCACCGGCTTTGCGCGTGAACTTGGCGATCCAGCCGGAAGTATCGGTCTTGATGGTCGGGTCCAGCTCGAGAATGCCGCCGGTGAGCATCAGCCCCCAGGTCGAGGCATTGACGAACAGCGATTCCGACTTGCCGGCGTGCGACGACCAATCGCCGGTGGCCAGCTTTTCGGCAATCAGCCGATCGGCGGTCGCGTCATCGGGAATGCGCAACAATGCTTCGGCGATGCACATGAGCGCGATGCCTTCTTGATTCGACAGTCCGAATTCTTGCAGGAAGGCATCCAGAAACGGTCGCTCGTCCCGCCGGGCCCGCGCACCGTCAACCAGCCCCACCGCCGTTGCCACCGCGCGATGGCGCGCGCCGCCGGTAAGTTCCAGGGCATGCAGCAACCCCGTCACTGCGCGATCTTCCGGCCATTCACCGCGATCCCGAATCGAGCGGCGCAAGGAATCCAAATCGAGCGGATGCGAAGGTTCGTGCAAATTGGCGGCCATGGCTAACCCTTAAGCAGCAGTGCTGTCGAGTATCGGAGAAACGCAGTCAAGTATCGATAAGAGCGCTCGGGAATACCAGAGGTTTGCGCATCAGAGTGCTCTTGCCGAACAGCGATTCCACGAGATCGACGGCCAACACCGCCGTTTTGTTGCGCACGTCCAGGGAGGGGTTCAGTTCCATGATGTCCAGCGAGGCGACGCGTCCCGTGTCGGCGATCATTTCCATGCACAGCTGCGCTTCGCGATAGGACAAGCCCCCGGGTACGGTGGTGCCCACGCCGGGCGCAATTTCCGGATCCAGGCAATCGACGTCGAAGCTGACGTGCAAATGAGTGTCCCCGTCCATGTCCTGCAGCGCAAGTTCCATGACTTTCCTCACTCCCAACTCGTCGAGGGAGCGCATATCGAATACGTCGAGACCCTGTTCGTGTACGAAGCGTCTCTCGCCGGCGTCGACGCTGCGAATGCCGATCTGGCGGATCCATTGCGGTCGAATCGCCGGAGTGACCCCGCCGATCTGCAGCAGCTCGCGCGGGCCGAATCCACAGAGGCAGGACACCGGCATGCCGTGCAGACTGCCGCTCGGGCTCAATTCCCGCGTATTGAAATCGGCGTGTGCGTCCAGCCACAGGACGCGCAGCGGCCTGCGCAGGTTGCGGCAATGGCGCGCCACCGCCGAGATGGAACCGATGCTCAAGGAGTGGTCGCCGCCGAGCAGAATCGGCAGCCGATGTTCGCCGAGCTCCCGGTATACCGCATCATGCACTTCCAGGTTCCATGCGGTGACCTGCGCCAGATTGCGGTAACCGTTGGCCTTGATCAGGCCAGGATTCGGCGGGCCGCTGACATTGCCGCAGTCGACCACATCGAGTCCGCGCTGCGACAGCGCGGCATGAATGCCAGCGACGCGCAGCGCTTCGGGGCCCATGGAAGCGCCGCGATCGCTGGCGCCGATATCCGTCGGCGCACCGATGAGGCTCGCGGTGCGCACTGCGCGGGTTGTCATGCGAACCTGCGGCGCCGAACCGGCGCGCATTCGCGGCCAAGCTCCGCGAACAGATCCTTGGGGTCATCCGGCTCCGGAATGAGATCGATACGCTGGCCGCCGTCAGGCTGCTCGCCGTTCAAGCGATGCAAATAGCGCAGCGCCGAGAAATCGCTGAGCGCGAAACCCACCGAATCGAAAATGCTGACCTCGCGCTCGCTCAAACGCACGGGGTGCTGCGCGTGCAGTACCTCGGCGAGTTCGGTGACCTGTCCGCCGCCCCGGAGTTGTTGAATCTCTCCCTCGATACGCGCCTGCGGCTCGAACTCGACCACGATGCGTACGTCCTGCGCACTCAGAATGTCCGGGTGCAGTTCGGTCTTGCCGGGGCAGTCGCCGCCCACGGCATTGATGTGCATGCCCGGCTCGATCATGTCCGGCGTGAGAATGACGGCGTTGCGTTTGTCGGCGGTCACGGTGGTCACGATGTCGGCGCCGCGCACCGCCTCGGCGGTGCTGGCACAGCGGATGACCGTCAGATCCTGCATCTGCAAGCGTGTCAGGTTGCGGATCAGCTTGGCGGTGGCCTGGGGGTCGGAGTCGTAGAGCCGCAGCTCTCGCACGCCCGCCATCCGGTGAAACGCGATGGCCTGAAATTCGCTCTGTGCGCCGTTGCCGATGATCGCCATCACCCGCCGCGCCGGCCGCGCCAGGCGACATGCGGCCAGCGCGGATATCGCCGCCGTGCGCAGTGCCGTGACGAAGGTCATTTCCGACAGCAGCAGCGGGTAGCCGGTGGCCACGTCCGCGAGCACACCGAACGCCGTCACTGTGAGCAGGCCCTGGGCGGTGTTCTTCGGGTGACCATTGACGTACTTGAACGAATACAGCTTGCCGTCGCTGGTCGGCATGAGTTCGATGACGCCGCCGGGAGAGTGACTGGCAAGGCGTGCCGATTTCTCGAACTCGTTCCAACGCAGGTAGTCGGCTTCAATCTCGCCGGCCAGCTCTTCGATGAAGCGACCGGGCCCTTTTCGTGCCACCAATTCCCGCAGGCGGCCGGTGCCGATGTAATCCACCATGATTTCTCCCCCAATTCAGCCAATCGTTAGTTTCGGGGGGTCCGGAGTCAAAGAAAAGCCAGAAACCTGATCAAAAGGCGCGGTATTCTGGCAATATCGTCAGTGATAAATGACGATTTGATCAAGTTGCGGGGAAGTCTATGGATTCGACCGATCGCGAGCTTCTCTCGCTGCTGCGCGATAACGCGCGCCTCTCGGTGGCCGCGTTGGCCAAAATGCTGCGCGTCGCCCGCGGCACCGTGCAGAACCGGCTTGCGCGCATGGAGAAGGACGGCACCATCGTCGGCTACACCGTCAAGCTCAAGCCGCAGGCCGAGGATCAACGGATTCGCGCTTTGATGACGGTGGCCGTCGAAGGCAACCGGACCGACGAAGTGCTGAGGAGCCTGCGCGGCGACCCGGCGGTGTGCGCTCTGCACACGACGAACGGGCGCTGGGACATCGTCGCCGAATTGCGCACTGACAGTCTTGAGGCAGTCGACCGGGTGCTGAGCCGAATCCGCCTGATCGACGGCATCTCCAACACGGAAACGAGCCTACTACTCTCCACTCACAAGTTTTAGTGTCGCCAGGAACACCGAAGTCGACAAGGCCGAACCGGCCGACTCCAACCTGCTGAGATGCCCACTGCATTGCGACAGCAGCGCCAGATCCCATGGCTCGAGCGTCACGGTGTCGCCCTGATCGACGGCCAGCTTGATGCGGCGGTCGATCGGGAAAATCAGCTTCGTTTCATTGCGCGGCACGCTCACCGAGAGCGACTCGATGAAGCGCTCGACGCGAACCGCGACGCCGTCCGGCTTGGCGACCATGAGATTCAAGTCCACGCAGGGGCCGTTCAGCAATTCGCAGTACGTCGAAACGGCGCCATCGAACTCTATGAGATCGCCCACCTGCCGCAATGTTTTAGTCGCGCCGTCGCCGAAGCGCAATTCGACTCCCGCCCCCTGCAACAGCACCATCTTGCGGTTGTAGCCGGCAAAATCCGAGAACGGGCCCGAGGCGTCGATGTGGGCCACACTCAATCGCCGGCGGAACGGGTCGCCGCTGGCCGGTTCGCGCAGCACCTCATACGTGATGCCGCCGCCGTTCTTCCACGGAGTGGCGGTCAACGACGACTTGCGAATGATCTGCAGCTTGGGAAGTTGCACACGTGTCTTATACAGATTTCGGCGTGTCGGTTCACGGCCGGTGCAGTAGCATCGCCAATGTGAAGTTCATGCCCGTGGTCTGGTCTGCCCTCTGGCGCAACCGCGCGGAGTCGGTGCTCACACTGCTTGCGCTGTCCGTCGCATTTGCGCTGTTCAGCGTGATGATCGCGATCAATGCAGCCTATGAACAGGCCATCGACGAGACCCGAGAAGACCGCCTGATCGTGAGTTGCGCTTTCGACTGCGGGACCATACCGTGGGGCTACCGCGAGCAGCTGACCCGTATCAGTGGGGTCAGCGCTGTCGGGGGCGAGGTGTGGGTTGGTGGCGGGAAGGACCAGGGTGAGCACCAGCTGACCATGGTCACCTTCATGGACGAGGGGATGCGCTCGGCGTGGCCGGAGCTGCCAATGACCCAGGCAGACTGGCGAGCTCTCGACGTCTCTCCCACCGGCATCTTCCTGACTCGCACGGCGGCGGCGCGGCGCAGCGCCCGAATTGGAGACACCATGACGATGAACGCGGGGCCGGGCAGTGGCACTGACGGGTCCGGGACGTGGTTTTTCACCGTCCTGGGTTTCATCGCGGACCCCACGGGCTGGGGACAGCAGTGGTCCCCCGACCTGATCGTCGGGAATCTGCGTTACTTCCAGAATTCCGGTCGTCCTGATGAGCGAGACCTAGTCAATTACCTGCGTGTCGCGGTCGACCGCCCCGAACACGCGCGCGCAGTCTGCCGTGAGATCGAAGCATGGTTCACGAACGCGACCCCCGCGCTGTATTGCGTTCCGGCGAGAGAGAATGCCGAGGAGCTGATGGATGCGAACATCAATATGCGGCAAATCAGTCTCGGAATCGGGGCGGCCGGTCTTTTTATGATCCTGTTTTTGTGCGCGAACGGCACTGCCGAGTCCGTCCGCGAGCGACTCTCGGAGTTCGGAATCCTGAAGGCAATTGGATTTGGGAATGGCCGAATAGCCTGGCTGGTGATCCTTGAAGCGGCCGCCCCGACGATTCTGGCCGCTCTGATCGGCAGTGCAGCCGCCCCCGGTGTGGGTATGATCCTTTCGCGCCTCACGATCAAAGGAGTGATCAACTTACCCGAAGTGCGCGCATCGCCAGCGGCGCTTGGGTGGGCGCTGGCAGCCGCTCTGCTCATCGCACTGTTGAGCGCAGTGGCGCCACTGTACCGATTGCTGCGCACCGACGTTGCCGCGATGATTGCCAGACGATGAGCGAGTTGCGCCAAATCGCGGCGGTCTGTGTCGTCGGTATCGGCACCCTTCGCGACAGGTACGCGCCCGCGCTCGTTATCGTCATCGGCATGGCGTGCGTCGTCGGGGTATTGATCTCGATGTTATCGGTGACTGCCGGTTTGACGCGGGCCTATCTCACGGCCGAAGACGCAACGCGTGCCATCGTGTGGAACGGAGGGGCCAACTTTGACCAGAGCCGCAGCCTTAAACCCGACGTCATCGGCACGATTCTCGATGCTCCTGGCATAGCCAGGGAGGCCGACGGCGGACCACTTGCGGACCCTGAGTTCATGATGTGGCTGCCGCCGGTTGAGGGATTCGCCGCCGGCTCTCTCCAACTTCGGGGCATTGGTCCCGCCGGCCTCGCGCTGCGTCCCGCCTTTCGGGTCGTGGCGGGCCACATGTTCGGTGCAGGCATGCGGGAGTTGGTGGTGGGCGTGGGTGCGGCACGCAAATTTGGCCTCCACGTGGGGAGCGACGTGCGGTTGCGGGAGGGCAAGTGGCCCGTCGTCGGGGTTTTCAGTTGCGGCGCCGACATCATCGAAAGTTATCTCGTTGGCGACGCGCTGACCGTCATGGCGGCGCGTAGAAGCCCGGGCTTCGCTCAGGTGATTGTGCAACTCGTGGACGCCGAGGCATATCCCGGATTCCAAAAGTGGCTCATGGAAAACCCTACGATCAATGTCAGCGTCGAGCGCAAGACAGACTACGATCTGCGGGTGGTCGGAGCAGATACTGCCTTCTTTACACGCATGTCCTACATCATCGGAGTAATGATGGCGCTAGGCGCATTGTTCGGGGTCGTGAAGATTATGTATGCGTCAGTGCGGGCGCGCACGCACGAGATTGGCACGCTGCGGGCCATTGGTTTCGGCTCAACACCGGTTGCCTTGTCTGTTCTCCTTGAGGCGGCGTTGCTTGGTGCAGTCGGTGCGGTCGTCGGTGCCGCGCTAGCTTGGCTGATATTCGATGGCCGACAGATGTGGGTGTGGGGTGCATTCAAACTACGCGTCTCACCGCACCTGTGGGTGCTCGGGCTCGCGTGGGCGATCATTACCTCGCTACTCGGCGGTCTCGCTCCCGCGGTGCGCGCCGGACGTCTGCAACCGTCGGAGGCGCTTCGAGCCGAATAAGCACCGAGGCAGCTGCTTCCTCGCCCTACGACGGCTTCCGCTCCACCACCTTCTTGGCAAGCTCCGCGAGTTCGGCGAGATCCATCTCCTCGGCCGGAACTTCAAACACATCATCGGCCGGCGCGTGCACGGGCTTCGGTATCGATCCGGTAGATCTGCCCGAGGACTTCGGCTGCACGGGTGCGGCCGGCGCAACGTTCGGACTCGGCCGCCCGCTTGCGCTACGCTGCCTCGTGTCGCGCTCCGCGGAATTGCGCGGCATCGCGGTCTGCGGCCGCGCCCATTCGGTGACCTGCTCCATCCAGCGTTGGTAGCGGTCGAACGTCCACATGCCCTCGTCGCCGCCCGACTGGAGCACGTTGGCGATCTGGCTGAAATTTCCGGCACGAATAGTTCCCCGGGCGCCGGAACTCGGCAGCAGGATTTCGCAGCGCGGCACGCGTAGTCGATGGGCGCTTAAGTATTCGAGACGTTGGCAGCTGAGTCCCACGAGACAATCGGCGAGCTGCGCGCGGACGCTTCCCTGAATGTCCGAGGGAAACGACATGCACAGTCGGCTCAGCGCCTCCGCGCAATTCGCCGAGTGCATCGTTGCCAGCACCAGGTGTCCGGTTTCCGCTGCATTCAGTGTCAATCTCATGACCTCGGGCGTGCGCATTTCACTGACCACCAGAACATCGGGATTCTCGCGCAGCGCATCGATGATGCCCTGCTCGAAGCTCGGTGAATGCGTCGGGATTTCGCGCTGCCGGATGAAGGAGCGTCGATTGGTGTATATGTATTCGAGGGGACTTTCCAGCGTGAGGACCGTCCGGGCACGCGTCCCGTTGATCTCCTCCACGAGTGCGGCAAGCGTCGTCGACTTTCCGGAGCCGGTCGGCCCGGAAATGATGACCAACCCGGTCGTCGCCTCGATGAGTTTTCGAAAGTCCGGGTGTAGATTGCAGCCGGCCAGGTCCATGACGCTGGGTGCGAGCAGCCGTATGGCCGCCGCGATGCCGCGCACGGTTTGAAAGAAGTTGACTCGGCAGCGCACGCCGCCGATGGCCACCGACAGGTCGGCGGATCCACGATCCTTGAATTGCGCCCAGCCCTCGGGGCCGAGGAAATCCTGCGCGGCTTGCACCAGGGTGTCGCCCGGCACGACGCCGCCCACCGTCTGCAGTTCGCCGCGCACGCGTGCCACCAGGGGAGTTCCCGCTTCCAGGTGCAAATCACTTGCGCCGAGCGACCATGCGCGTTCGATCCACTCATCGACAACCATCGGAACCTCGTGTCATTTCACCTGCTGTTTGCCGTGAAAAGTCGCATCGATCAGGCGAAGCGCATCGGCCCCGTCCCACTGTCTCGCTCCGTAGACCTTCTCGAGCACCCGGCCATCGGCGTCGACCAGCACGGTCAGCGGCAGCCGCGATGCACCCAGCATTTTTTCCATTTGCAGCCCAGTGTCGATGAACTGGCTGATCGTCGCATTCGCCTTCTTCAGCAGACCTTTGGCTTGATCGGCATAATCATCCGTCGAGATGCCGATGATCGCGAAGTAATGGTTGGGGTCGCGCCACGCGAGCCGCTCCAATGATGCCATTTCCTCCCTGCAGGGACCGCACCAGCTCGCCCAGACATTGATGAGCAGCGGCCTGCCGCGAAAGGCGGCGAGATTTTGCGAAGGACCATTCAAACCCTGAAGCGCCGCGTCCCGCAATATTCCGCCAATCGGCACCTCCTGTTCGCCGGCGAATACCGCCGAGGCCGCGACGGCGAAGCACAACCAGAAGGCGGAGGAACGCAGCCGCATGCCGCATAGGCTAGCACCTCAGCGGGCCTGAGCAAGGCCGGCCGCGGGAAGAGTTTCCCGGGAGTGCCCAGGCCGTTTCTAGGCTATTGCCGCCACAGAACGATCAGGACGTAGATCAGGGTGATCACCGTCAACCCTGCATTGCCGAGGCGTGATTGCACGAGTAGATCGTTGGATTCGGGTTCGGGCGGCACGGTCAGTCTAACGATGGCGGCAAGAAACAGCATGAGGATCGAACCTAAGGGTGGCGAAGACTAACGATAAGCGCTCAGCGCTCACCAAAACCGTGACTTGACTCGCATCTTGTGCAGAATGGGGCATGCTCCGCTCCTTGAAAGATTGGCATCGCGTCGTCGCCCTTCTCGTTCTGCTGTTCGGCATCACGTATCTAGACCGCGTTTGCATCTCCGTGGCCGGACCACGAATGCAGGAGGACCTGCACATAAGTCCGATTGGCTGGGGCTGGGTGACCGGGGTTTTCACCATTTCCTATGGTCTTTTTGAAATTCCGACAGGCATTCTCGGCGACCGGTTGGGTCCCAGGCGCGTGCTGACCCGGATCGTTCTCTGGTGGTCGGCCTTCACGGCGCTCACCGGCGCGGTGACGAGTTACTACCCGTTGCTGGTCACGAGGTTTCTGTTTGGCGCCGGAGAGGCCGGAGCCTTTCCGAACGCGTCGGTGGTGATCTCTCGATGGTTCCCGCCAGCCCGCAGAGCCACGATGTGCGGAGTCACGCTCATGGCGAGCCAGATTGGCGGCGCCGTTGCGCCATTGCTGGTGGTGCCGATCCAGGGCCGATACGGGTGGCGGGCATCGTTCTACGTGTTTGGTATTTTAGGAGCTTGCTGGGCGATCGCCTGGCACACCTGGTTCCGCGACTCGCCGGATCGGGGGCACGCCGCGGAGCAGTTGGAAGTGCGTGCTCCGCAGGGACACGGTTTCCCCTGGCGGAGCGCTTTTCGCTCGGAGAGCGCGGTGGCACTCCTGGTCACGGCATTCTGCTACGTCTATGTATACAATTTCTTCCAAACGTGGTTTCACACGTTTCTCGTCAAGGGCAGGGGATTCAGCGAAACAAGCCTGTTGCTCTCGGCGCTTCCCTATGTCGTGGCGGTTTTCGCGAATCTGACCGGGGGACTCGCGAGCGATGCATTGGCTCGAAAGCTCGGGGTAAAACTGGGGCGGCGAACGCTTGGCGTTAGCGCACTTGCCGTTGCCGGCCTGTTCACGCTCGCGGCCATGGTTTCGCGGCAACAGACCTTGAGCGTGGTCTTTCTGGCCGTGGTTTACGGAGCGATCACCTTCCAACAATCAGTGGTGTTCGGCGTCTGCCTGGACATCGGGCGCGAGCACGCGGGTGCGATGGTCGGTCTCATGAACACCGCCGCGCAGCTTGGGGGGCTGGTGGGATCGGTGGCCTACGGCTACATCGTCGAGCACTTCGGGAATTACGATGCGCCTTTCGTTCCCATGGCGGCGCTTTTGTTCCTGGGTGCCGCGCTTTGGCTCAGGATTGATGCGTCACAGCAGTTGCGCGCGGCGCCGCTGCCCGCTGCCGCGGCACCGACCATCTAGGACAGCCGGCGCGCCGGCGCCGCTCAGGCGTGGCCGACGCCGAGGAGTTTCTCAACTGCCTCAATCAAATCTTCCGCCTCGAACGGCTTTGTGAGCACCAGATGCGCTCCCGCCTTTTCGGCCGATGCAAGATAGGCGTTGGTGGTTATGGCCGTGGGTTGGTAGGCCGCGAGGCCGAAATTGCCGCCCCCGGAAATGGCGACTATGCGCACGTTCGGAAACGCCTTGCGGATCGATTCGATGGCTTGCACACCGTTCATTTTCGGCATGATGATGTCGGTAATAACGACATCGATCGGCCCGCGCTCGAGCTGGTCCAGTGCGTCCGCCGCATTCTCAGCCGTACGCACCGTGTATCCGGCGAGATCGAGTACGCTCTTGATGGAGTCGC
Organism: uncultured Gammaproteobacteria bacterium; assembly: GCA_963818075.1. Classification (GTDB taxonomy): domain Bacteria; phylum Pseudomonadota; class Gammaproteobacteria; order Steroidobacterales; family Steroidobacteraceae; genus Bog-1198. The sequence continues at coordinate 1,307,430 of CAWFQX010000006.1, forward strand.
GCACGTCACCCTCATCGTCGACGATCAGTATGCGCTGCATTCTCGCCTCATCCGCCGGGGACCACTAAATCGACAACTGAATTGGCCTCAAAGACTGCCGGAAAAAATACCCTGAATGTGGTGCCTGCGCCAATTTTTGTCTCCACCGTGATGCTGGCGCCGAAGCTTTCCACGATGCCATGAACCACCGAAAGCCCCAGGCCGGTTCCCTGCCCCACCGACCGCGTGGTGAAAAACGGTTCGAATATGCGTTCCACCGTATCCGCATCCATGCCGTGTCCTGTATCGCTCACCCACAATTCGACGCGCGACGGCGTGCCCGTGTCGTTGCCGGCCGGTTCGGAATTGCGCAAACCGATGGTCAGCACGCCATCTGCGCCCTCCATCGCCTGATAGGCATTCGTGCACAAGTTCATCATCAGATGCAGCGCGAGCGTCGCGTCGGCCTTGACCAGGGGGATCGCCTCGGAGATTTGCGTCCGTATCTCGATGCTCGGCGGTGCAAGCGCTGAAAAGAGATTCAGGCCTTCCATCGTCACCACTCGCAGATCGATCAGGGTTAGCTTCGCCTCGTCGAGCTGACGGCTGAACGTCAGAATTTTCCTGACGACGTCCTTCGCGCGTCGTGCCGCCCCCAGCACTCGCTCGAGATACGCGCGCGATCCGCTCGCGAGCGATGCATCCTTCAGTACCGTGCTGGTAAAGAGAATGATCGGCACCAGCACGTTGTTGATTTCATGGGCTATGCCGCTGGCAAGCGTACCGACTGTTTCCAGCCGCTGACGATGCCGCAGCTGTCTCTGTAATTCCTCGCGCCGAGCCTCCGATTGTTCCTTCTCCTTGATCTTCGCCTGGAGCCGATGATTTACGCCCACCAATTCGTGACGCATCGCCTCGAGATCCACCGCCAACTCATGAAGCTCGCGAATACCGGTGCTGACATTGAGAACCTGCGCGTAATCTCCCGAGGCGATGGCACGGGAAACATCCTGCAAGCGACGGATGGGGCGCGACAAGCGATGACTCAGAATGATGGCGATTCCGATTGCCACGCTCAGATAACCTGCCAGCAGCCACAGCATCCGGCCGAAAGCGAGATGAATACGGTCCTGCGTGGGCAGTTCGTCGAAGCCCAGACGCAATTCGGCGCTATGGCCGGCGTGAACGATGGGCAGCACGATGTAGTAAATATCGTCGCCCCCCTGGCCAAAGCCCAAATCCGAGTGACGGGGCACGGCAATATCCGGCGACCCGAGCCGGCTGCGCGTGCCGACGCCGCGATCGAACAGTTCCGCGTAGCGCGCCTCCCCGTGAAGGACCGCCAGGTCGAGCAGGTCTTCCGTTCGCTGTCGGGACTCGAGCGCGACGCTCACTTCGAATTCCTCGGCGAGCACCCTGGCGAAGGTTCTCGCATGCTCGACGAACAAGTCTTCGTGGCTCTTGCGGATCACATATCCCATGCCGAAGAAAAGCGCCGGCAAGAGGACGATGTGCACCGCCACCACGCACACCGTGACGTAAGTGGCGAAAGACGTTCTTAGTCGCACCATATCAGTCGTACCAGAGTACCCGCAGGATTTTGATTCGGGGGTCGTGCGCGACATCCTTGGCCCATGTATAGCTCACGGCAGTTGGGTCGGCTATGACGGCCTTTATCAGCAGATCGATGTCCTTGTAGGCGATCGGCTTGATTTGACCTTGAATGAGAGCCAGGCGCAGCACGCTGCGATCATAGGTACTATCCGACATGGATACGATGTTTTGTAGAAATATTTCCTTGACCCGGGGATCGGCTTCGTCGAGGACCGGCCGCAACCGATCGCCATTGTGGATCACCGTCAGGCCGAGAAACAACTTTCTGACTTCGAGGGAATCCAGCTGCTCGACCTTGCTGTCTGCGCTCACGATGAGCACGAGCTGATCGGCCGCGGATGCCGTTCCCGACGCGGCAAGAAGCGCCACCAACACGGCCGCGGCCGCGATCTTGCTCACGGAATTGCCGCGCTCCACTGCACGCGTAGCTCATTCGAATTTTGGGTCAAGGAAACGATGTGCGATACCTCGAGGGTCAACGCCTGGCGCCGGGTATAGTCCCAGCGGACGCCGAGAGCCTGGCGCCGCAGCGCAATCTCGAGATCGCCGTCAGCGTCGTCGAACAAGGCAACGTAGCGCGACTCCTGCATTCGCGAAGAGTCTTCAACTCGCCCGAACACCGTGAACCGCCGCGGCAGCTGCCTCTCGATCTGCAGATAGCCCGACATGAAACTTTCGTTTCTCGCCGCCTGGTCCATCGCAACGTCGACGTAGTAGTTGGCTGCGACGACCCGCCAAGGCTCCGTGATCCAATCGACGTAGGCGCCGTAAATGCTGAGATTCGCCTCCCTTGATTGCAAAAGAGCCAGTGTGCGGGCATTGCTCACAGACAGGTCATCGTGACCAAACAGCAAACCTGCGCTGCTGGCACCGACGTACTCCGGCAGGTAGGCGAGACGCCCGGTCACGGATAGCCGGTGCCTCCCCGGATTGCTGCCGATGAGATCGATGGCATCGAGCGCCTGGCCCGACAGCGCAGGGGCAGCGCCGATGCCGCCGGAAAGCTGTATTGCGCCGTCCTTGCCGATCGACTGGCGCGACTCGAACAGCGCTCCCGTTATGTGCTGGGGGATTATTCCGTGCTCGTCCTCCCAACGCTCGATGTAGGGACGCGTGATATCGGTTTGCAGATACTGCCCATGGTGATGCTCGGTGTTCCAGGCACTCCCGGTTTGATGGAAGCGGCCGAGCCACAGCACCGTTTCGGGAACGAACTCGAAGCCCATTTGGAACCGCTCGAGGTCCCGTTCAGCCGAGCTTATGTAATACTCGCCGAAGACGCGGAATTGATGTTCAGTTATGCCGAAGACCACATCGGCGTCGATCCAAGGATCGGCATCTCCCAGACGCGTCTGTTGGGTCCCGTGAAACGCCTCGGCGGCGACAAAAACCTCGAAATCGCTGGACGAATGGTCATGTTGAGCGAATGCCAAATTCGCCCCAAAAAGGCTCAAGGCCGCGCAAATGACAACTTCTCTGAGACGAAAATGGGACATTCCAAAGGCTCCGGCGTGCGGACGCACGCGCCGCTTCTTGGTGGTGTTATCGGGAACGAAGATAACTTCTTTGGCGGGCTGCCGCGCATGTATCGGCGGTGGCGAGGCTGCCCGCAGCGCGCCCGCGCCCCACCGTGAGACCTTGCGGTTCGATGGAATTGCACATAAGCTTCTTGATGCTTCCGATCGGCTCGTCACTCCACAGGTGATGATTGACCAAGGACTCGGCAGATTCACACGACGCGCAAGACGTTAGGTTGGCGGGGAACAATGGTTGGATCGCTCTGATGCCACGCATGCAAAAAGCACACGCAGGAGCTTTTCGATATCAGCGCCCGCGCCTGCGCCTGGTTCTCGCGGACGAGCACGCAATACTTCGCGGGGGCCTGCGGGCCATGTTGGAAGCCGAGCCGGACCTCGAGGTAATCGGTGAAGCCAGCGGGGTGGCGGACGCGATTGCCCTGGCGCGATGCCTGCAACCCGACGTCATGATCACGGATGCATTTGAAAATGGCAGCGGAATCCGCGCGATCAGCGTGATGCGCCGCGAATGCGCTGGCCTGCGGGTCGTGATGTTGACCGGCAACAGCGGTCGGGAATCCGAGCGCGCCGCCATGTTGGCGGGTGCCCACGCCTACATCGTCAACGACTCGCCCATCGAAGTCCTGCTGCGGGCCATTCGCGCGGAGAATGTCGCCGACCACCTGGTAATGCCGGTACCGGCCAATTCGAATGGCCGTTCGGCCAAGCCCCCGGTGGCGGCGATGGGCGGGATAACCCCGTGCGAGCGCGAGGTCCTGATCCGTGTTGCACTGGGATATTCGAGCAAACGCATCGCCGCGGATCTCGGACGCAGCATCAAAACGATCGAAAAGCATCGATTCAAGATGATGCACAAGCTGGGACTGCGCAATGCGGCGGCGGTGACTCGCTATGCGATGGACAATGGCCTGCTGACTGCCGGAAGCGAAGGGCGGGACTACCCCCCGGCAAGTCCTCCTCCCGGAAACTAGATCCGCGGTCCCACATCCTCCCGAGGGCGCGGACATGTCGCGGCTAGGGTTCGGCAAGAATTGCTTTCTGCCGCTCACGGTACACATCCTCGGAGACGAGCCCTTCCACGTAAAAATGCTTCAGCTCACGAAGCCTTGCCTCCTTGGACGGGATGGCGTGAAGAGAACTCGCCGCTGACGGTGCAGGATCAGCAGCAGCCGGAGCGGCCGGCTGCGGCGCTGGCGGCGGCGTCACCAGGGTGGCGGTGGGTGGGTGCGCCGACGCATGCCCGTTCCCGCAAGCCCGCAGGCAGTTATTGTGTTCTGCGGGGCATTCGACGGCACCACGTTCCGGAAAGGCTGCGAAAACCTCCGGACATTGGCCATAATGCGCGTCGCAGGCAGCGGTACAATCTGCTTCGCTGACTGCGGGTGAGCGCACCCATTGCGTCGTGCCACAACCGCTCAGAATCAAGGTCAAAGCTGCGGCTGCCTTCTTCATGGATGACTCTCCCGCTCATTGATGGCTCGGCTGCGCTCGGCGCGGCCGAGGCGCATCGAATTGTGCACGACGCATACGCTCGAGAGCACCATCGCTGCGGCCGCGACCACGGGCCGCAACAGGCCATAAGCGGCAATCACGACGGCCACCGCGTTATAAGCAAATGCCCAGACAAGATTCTGCCGGACGATGCGGAATGTTCTGCGCGCGAGTCCAAGCAGGCGGGGAATTTCGAGCAGATCTTCGCGTAAAATCGCGACATCGGCCGTCTCCTTCGCAAGGTCCGCTGCGGGTCCGAAAGCGATGCCGGCATCCGCGGCGCCGAGTGCCGGTGCGTCGTTGACGCCGTCCCCGACCATGGCCACCGGCCCCCCGGACGCGCGCAGCGCGCGTACGCGCCATGGCTTATCGGTTGGCGACAATTCACCCGCGAAATCCGCCATGCCCGTGCTGTCGGCGACGCGCGCCACCACCTCACGGCGGTCGCCGGATAGCAAGTGACAGGACACGCCCATACGACGGAGGGCCAGCATCGTGCCGGGCGCTTCGGGCCGACGCGGGTCGTCGAGCACCAATTCGCCGGCAAGACGGCCGTCGATCGCAATCGCCACCGCACTCAAGCCCTGCTGGAGCGCCGATTCTGCCGGTAGTTCGACGCCGCCTTCGGCGAGCCACGATAGCTTGCCGACCTCGACGCGGTGACCCTCGACGCGGCCCCGAGCACCACCTCCGGCGGTCGCACGGACGTCGGTCGCCGCGGGCACCGACTCGCCGCGTGCCAGCAGCGCGGCCACGACTGCCCGGGCGAATGGGTGGCTCACTTCCTGCTCGACGCCGGCCGCGAGCCTCAAACTTTCGTCGGCCCCCGTTAGCGCGCCAGCCGAGGGGAGGTAGTCGACGACCTGCGGCCGGCCCGCCGTGACGGTGCCGGTCTTGTCAAACGCCATCACCCGCACCCGCGACAGCGTTTCGAGCACCGCGCCGCTGCGCACCAGGCAGCCGCGCCCTATCGCTATGGATAGTGCGATGGTGGTCGCCATGGGAGTGGCGATGCCGAGTGCGCAGGGACATGCCACGACCAGCACGGCAAGCGCCGCCTGAAAACCTCGCTCCCACTCGCCCGCCAAGCCCCACCAGCAGCAACTGGATATTGCAATGAGCAGCACCGCAGGAATGAATATCGTGATGACGCGATCCACCACCGCTTCGATTGGCGCCCGGCGGTCCCGGGCCTCCACCGCAAAGCGTTCGACGCGGTCGGCCAGCGTCTCGGCGATGCCTGACGCGCGGATGGCGAACGCGCCATCTACGGCGGTGGAACCCGCGCTGACGGAATCCCCCGCCACGAGCATTCGTGGCCGCCATTCACCGGTCAACAAGGGTTCACTCACCTCGGCGCTGCCCGCCTCGACCGTGCCGTCCACCGGAATCTCTTCACCGGCACGCACGTGGACGATCTCACCGCGTATCACTGCGCCGGGCGCGATAAGAACCTCCGCTCCGCCCCGAAATAGGCGCGCCTGTCGGCGGGTGCGGCTCATGGTCGGCAGGAGAAGCGCGAGCGCACGGCGCCGTGACTCAGCATCCAGGTACTGACCCAGTGTCACGAATACCAGCACCATCGTTCCCGAATCGTAGTAAAGGTGGTGGCCGCCGCGCAGGGTTTGATCAGCCGAGAACCCGATGGCCGCCAACGCACCGAACCCGATCAGAGTCTCGAGCGTGAGCCGGCCCCGGGATAATCCCCGCACGGCGATACGGAGCATCGGTATGCCGAGCAGCGCAAACACGGCGAGCGAACAAGAAAACATGATCCACGAGCTCAAGCGAACGACATCGGGGCCGAGAGCATCGAGCGTGCCGAAGTAAGTCAAGCTCTGAAACATCATGATATTGCCGCTGAGGAGCGCGGCGAGACCGAGCTTCGCCAGAAACCAGTCGGCGCGGCCGCCCTCCCCGGCCTTGCCGATGACGCGAAATACCAGAACGCAGCCGACGCAGCAGAACAGGAGCGTTTCATCGCCGTCCGTTTCCGGATGCGGGCGGGCAGGCAGCGGCAACCGGCAGTGCGCGCACTGTCGTGACGCAAACCCACGGACAAAGCCGGCGTGCGTGGCCGACATCACCACCATCCTGTCGAGGCTATCAATCCAAAGCTCGCGAGTCCCCGCAATATCAAAAGCACTCCCAGAAAGGCCAACAGCGCGCCGGCCAGCCGTTGCGCTTTCACCCGTCTCAGCAGCGCCTGCGGAACCACCGTCAATGCAAAAACCGCCGGTACCGTTCCCAGCCCGAACACCAGCATGGTGAATGCGCCCATCACGGGGGTCCCGGCGAGCGACGCTCGACTCGCCGCCGCGTATACCAGGGCGCACGGCAGCCATCCTTGCAACGCGCCCAGCAGGAGCGGGGCCGCCGCCGCAGGCGCCTGTTTCAGCCGCACGCGGCCGGCACTCAGCCATCGTCCCAGCCCTGCCGCGGCTACGACGCGCGCCGGATCGCGAATCCAGCCGATCATTGATAGGCCGCAGGCCAGCGCCGCGCTGCCGGCCGCAATCGCCACGACGCCGGCGACGCCGAAGTGGCGCCCCGCGGCTTCCGCGATCTGCCCGAAGGCGCCGACGATCAGGCCGATCAAGCTGTAGGTCGCGATGCGCCCGAGATTGAAGAGCAGCCGCAGGCCGCAACGCGCCGCCGGGGTTGCACCTCTGGGAACGAACTGGGCCGTGCACATCGCCACATACGGGCCGCACATGGCGACGCAATGGGCGCTGCCGAGCAGCGACGCGGCGAACAGCAGCACCAGATCACCGCCCGCCGGTAGCTCAGGATGGTGGTGCACCGTCCTTCGGCCAGATCTGGTATTTGCTCTCTTCAACGTCGCGAAACTGTCCGGTGCGCACGGCCCAGAGGAATACGCACCAGGCCGACATCGACATGAGAAAGGAGCTGAAGAACATGTAGAAGGTTACATCCATTCAGATTCCCTCCTGGATCGCGGGAAGTTCCGGGACTTGTGCATTCCAAGCGACCCCCATGACGTTGTTCAGCACCGCGAACGCAGCTGCCGTCACCAACGGCTGCGCCACGATGATGGCGATGAAACGCAGGAACACCCGATCCGCAGCCTGACCATCGGGGATCGATCCATAAGTGATCGTGAAACGGAACAGATACCAGGCGAGCAGCAGGTTGGTCACCGCATATACCGACCAGCACAGCACGACCGCGACGGGGCCCCAATGATTCAAAGGCACGCCCGCGGCAACCGCCAGGAACAGCGCGAACCACAAGACGAACAGCTGGATCAAACGCCGTGCCTGTCCCTCCACCTCAACCAGAGGCGGCGCGGCGCGGCGCAGGCGCGGCTTGCGAATCCACGCCGCGACCCACACCAACGGCACCAGGAGCGCAGGCACCATATAGGACGCGAACGTAATCTCTATGATACGAAAAAACATCGGACCCATCGCCATCTCCCCTTGCGGTCGATCAGCGTGCCGCCGAGAAACCACCCCGTGTCGGAACCGGCGGGCTGTCTCGGGCCGTGGCCAGCGACAACGAGTAATAGACCAGCGCCCAACGTCGCCTGTCGCTGAACGCCTGCTTGTCCGCGTCGCTCATCTTCGCGAGATCAGCGGACGTGGGCAGAGAGGCCACGTAAGCCTGCAATTCCTGCAAATCGTCGCTGCTGAACATTCCCTTGCCGTTGACTTGTGTCTTCCACGCATTGAGGTCGGGGAATGCCTCGCGCGGGTACAGGATGGTGTCGTAGAACGAGGGCATCGGTGTGCCATTGAGTCCGGTATTAAACGTGCGATAGACGTCCGCGGGTGTGTCGCCAAACTTGAAGGCGCCCGTGGTGAAATCGAACGGATGAATCGGCGTCTCCCAATCGTCCACCAACTCGTTGGCGGACGGGCCATCGCCCTTCCCGCCATTTCCGTGGCAGGACCAGCATTGCAGCGTGCGATACACCATGCGTCCCTCCTTGATGAGAGCCGCGGGAGCTTCCTTGACCGTGGGGTACGGCGGCGCCGGAATCGGAATCGCATCCGGCGCGGTCTCCGACTTGAAGCGCGGCGAGAGGGTTTTGATGTAGTCGACGAGATCCCAACGGTCCTGTTCCGGAATCACGTGGCCATCGGCCGCATTGCCCCATGCCGGCATGATCTGGCCCCGACGCACTCCGCGGCTGATCGTGCGGAATATGTCCTCGTCGGTGGGCAGCGCGCCGGAAGGCGTGGTGCGGCTCTTGAAGGCGCCCGTCGTGAAATCGCGCGGCTGGGGATTGAGGAAGTGATAAGCCGCATTGAAATTGGTGGAGCTCTTGGTATCCGCGGTCGTCCGGCCGTTGCCGTACACTCCATGGCAGCCGGCACATTTGTTTTCGAACACCATCTTGCCGCGCCCCGTGCGCAGTTCCAGCGGCTCATGGGTCGGCGACCGATGCACGGCCGGCCATGCCTCCCATGTCCGCCAATCGCCGATGGCCGTGCCGATCTTCTGCATGTACGCCTCGACGCCGACCATCTCTTCGGTCGGCACCGGACCGTAGTCGTGCATGTCGATGATGCCGTCTCCATGGCTGCCGTCGGGGTTCAGCGGATAGACATCCAGATCCTTGAAATTATCGGGCAATTTGCCGATCGCCTCGAGCTCCGACTTGGTGACGCGCCCATCGTGATTCGTGTCGTATTTCTGAATGAACTCCGTGACGGCACGGTCATGCGCGGAGTCCTCGGAAAAAAGCCACGAGTACGCCGGCATCATCGACTCCGGTTCCACCGAGCGCGGATCCCAGTGATGGGCGTAGTGCCATTCGTCGGAGCGCCGGTTGCCCTCGCGAGACAGGTCAGGGCCGATGCGGCGCGTACCAAACATCTGCGGCACGTCATAGATGAACTCGCCCGCCTGACTCACCGGGCCCCACTTGTCGGTGTCTCGATTCACCGGGCGGACGAACTGCGAATGGCAGTACCAACAACCCTCGCGAATATAGACCTTGCGGCCCACGTTCTCGATGTCGGTTCGATGCGGCGTGGCCACCGTCTTGCCTTCGATGGTGGTCACGGTTTCGGGCCGGGTCAGCGACTTTTCCAGATAGGGAATGAGTCCTTGGCTGGTCATGGACAGCGCGTAAAACCCGAGCGCCGCAATGAGAATTACCGGTTCGATGCGGTTCAAGTGCTGTTACTCCCGTTCCTCAAGACCACTTGGGCTCTGGCAAATAGTCCGCAGGGGCGCCGGCGGGCACCGGAATCGCCTTGCCATGCTGGATGGTCATGTAAAGATTCCAGAATCCGAGCACCGCGCCGATGTCCATGGTGATGCCGGCGAGCGTACGAATGATCCAATAGGGCTTCATGGCAACCATCGACTCGACGAAGTCGGTGCCTGCCTGCAGCATCGTTCCTTGCAGCATTCCCTGCAGGGTCAGATCGCCCGCCATGACGGAGAAGCCCGCCACGGTCAGCCAGTAGTGCCACTGCGCGAGATCCTTCGAATACAACTCGCGGCGGGCAAGCCGCGGCGTTACCCAGTACATTCCCGCAGTCGCCCAGATGACGAAGGTGCCGAATACCGTCAGATGCGAGTGGCCGATGACGAAGTCCGTGAAGTGAGTCAGCCGTTGCATTTCACGCAACGCTTCCGTCGAGCCCTGAAAACACCCCAGCAGGTAGTACAAGGCGCCGATGACGATGAATTTCGCCGGGTAGGAATCCTGAAAATTTTTCCAGCCGCCCACGAACGTGCCGTAGAAATTTTGTATGACCGTCCAAACCGGGATGATCAGCATCATGGAGGCGACGATTGCTATGGTCTGCGTCCAGTACGGAATAGGGCTGTAAATGTAGTGGTGAGTGCCGACGAACGGATAGAAAAACGCCAGCGCCCAGAAGCCGACCAACGACAATTTATGACTGTAGAGCGGGCGCTTTGCCGCCAGCGGCAAGAAATAGTAGGCGACACCGAGACCCGCCGGCGTGATCCACAGGCCGACCACATAGTGTATGTACAGTCCGTGCATGGCGGCGTTGTTCACGCCCGGCATGGAAAACGGCAGGATGAAGTGTCCAAAAGCGTAATTCATCGCGGTCCAGATATAGGCCGACGACATGTACCAAAGGCTCACGTAGATGCGCGGCTCGGTTCGCTGCTTGATCGTGACGACGACCTGGATGGCCAGCATGCACAGCACGATCTCCACGGGAATGCTGACCCACAACGGGAACTCACCCGCCTCGATGCCGCTGTTGTAGCCGAGCGCCAGGGAGACGAAGCCGACGATGAGGGCGATGTTCCACATCCAGAATATGTGGTGGCCCCAGCGCGGCTTGTACATGGGCACACCGCAAAGTCGCGGCACGATGAAGTAGGTCAATCCGATCACCGCGGTCGAGAAACCGCCGAACACCACGCCCATCACGTGCACCGGACGCAGCCGGCCCCAGGTGAGCCAGGAGATGTGGCCCAGGAAATCATAGTAGTTGAACTTGATCGACACGATGGCGCCGATGGTGGGCGCGAACACCAGCCAGAAGGCCCCGGCGGCCATGTATTTTAGAATGAGCTCGCGATCGAACAGCTCGCCGGTGGTCGCCGCAATCGCCGGGGCTGCGCGCCCGCCCCCAAACATCGTGTTCGCTGCGGTGCTCATGGTTCAGCCCTTGTCCGTCCAGAATACGATCGTGTACCACACCATCCACACGAACATGGCCGCATACACGACGGCGAGCCACATCGGAATGATGCCGTGCTTCTCTTCGATACCGGAGGGCTCGTAGCGCGTGATCGATTCCGAATGATGGTCTTTGTCGCTCACGGGTTTCCTCCCGTCGTGCCGCCGCCCGCCATGTTCTTGGCGTACCCCGGGCTCAAGCTCTGAATGAAATGCACGAGATCCCACGCATCCGCAGTGCTCAATGAATCCGCGAAGGTCGGCATCGGCGTGCCCGCAAGACCGGACATGAATACTCGATAGATGTCGGTGGATTTGTCGCCGCACTTGACGTGGCCCTTGGTCAAATCGTACGGCACGATGACGTTGCCCCAGTCATCCTTGAGCTCGTGTGCGGAGGGGCCGTCGCCTTGCCCGCCTGCGCCGTGGCACTGCGAGCAGTTGTACTTCTTGTAGACGGCGTCGCCGCGCGCCACCGAGGCGTCGCTATAGCCCGGGTCGGGCGGAATGACGATGGGATCCTGGGGCTTTTCGCTGCCGAAGCGCGGCGAAAACGTCTTGATGTAGGCGATCACGTCGCGGCGCGAGCGCTCATCGAGGGCTCTCCACGTCGGCATGTAGGTTCCATACAGACCGTTGAGCAATGTGTGCTCGAGATCGGAGTCGAGCGGCAGAGAGCCGGACGGGGTGCTGCGCCACTTGTACGTGCCCTGGCGATAGTCGCGCGGCTTGGTGCTCATGTACTCGGCCGCCTCACCCTGGCCATTGCCCTGTGCACCGTGGCAGGACAGGCAATAGCGCTCGTAGACGAGCTTGCCCGTCTTGACGTCGCCCGTGTCGGCCGCCGCGAATGAGCTCGCGAGCAGCGCCCCAGCGAGCAAAAAAATAGATTGCGCAACGCGATAAAACATACGTTCCCCCTCAAGACATTCGAATGCGCAACGGCGCGACAACGCTAGTACACGAAATCGACACCGAACATGATCGAATCCGTGCGCTGATCGAGACCTCCGGCTCCGACGCCCTTCGCCTTGTCCGAAGAAATCTCGGCATGCAGCGCCACTTCATCGCGAATGCTGTAGGCGATGGTGTAAATCGCCCCGATGGTCCACTGATTCTGGTCGTTGTAGTTCGACGGGGTGCTGCTCAGCGGCTGAGTTTGGTTGCGGATCATGTCGTAGCGTCCGAACACGCTCCAGTGAAGCAGATCGGCGCTCGGCACCCAGATCGCCTCGAGAAACCCTCCGTTGAAGGAGCCATCTCGATCGGCCGCACCCTGAAACAGAGCCTGCTTGTCCGAACCGTGTCCGTAGACCAAATTCAGATGCAGCGGCGCGACCAGCGGCCCGAGCCAGACATTGGCTTCCATGCCATACCGGGTCGAGGACTGCAGATGACTGCCGCTGCCGGGAATGGGAGTACCGCCGCTGGTCAGGAACTCCGTCGGGTAGTTGGCAAGCGCTCCCCACACGCCCACCTCCGCCTGCGATACCGGCCCGTCGTTGAATCGGAAGTACTTCTGAAAGTGCCCGTAGAACGACGGTGAATCGACCGCATTGGCCGAGCCCAGGGAATCGTGTGCGGTAAAAATCGTGGCTGTGTAGCGGGTCTGCGAGGCCGCGTCATGTCCGACGATTTCGACCCCGCGCTGGTTCTCGCCCATGTCGTAGCCCGCGATATTCGTGCCGCCCGGGACCGATGGATGATAGTTATAGAGCAGGTAGCTGTCGGTCAGCTCCAGGTTTCGATGCGAGGACGCCGGCAGGTCGATCTCGAACTGCCCGACGCGAACGTTGAACCAATCAGAGTTGTTGATCAGTCGCGTAAAATAGGCCCAGTACGATTCCAAATGCACATTGCCATCCGAGGCAAAGCCCGTGGGGACGACCAGAAAGGAAATGTTGGGGGTCAGCACTCCTGCGGTGAGCAGATCTATCGAGGCGTCGGCAATGCCGCCGGTGCCGATGTCCTTGGTGCCCTGGTCGGTCGCCTGATTCGTGACCTTGGTGTAGACGTAGCTCGGCGTGACGTGGATTGCCACGGGCCAGTACCCGGGTTCGGCCGTTACGGTGTCGTCCTTGCCGAGCCGCAGCTGATAGCCGTTGTCGCGGAAATTTCTGCCGAAATCGTTCAATACCGGCCACGACTCGTGACATGCGGTGCAGCGCAGTGAATATTTGCGCGCGAATGCCGGAACGGCGGACGCCGGCGAGATGAAGACAAACATGACGACCGCGAATACCGCGAACTGCACTGCCGCCCGCAACGATCTATTTCGTGTCATGACTACTCCGTACGCTGAATCTGATTATTTGGCTGCGAGGGCGATCTTGGGCTTCACGGTCTGACCCGCCGCCACCACCACCGGAGCCGATTTCTCGCCGGCAACCTCATGCCACACCGCCAACGTGTAGTTGCCGGGCGGCACGTCTTTGATGGTGAAATGGCCGTCGGCGGCGGTCGTCGCGTAGTACGGATGCTCGAGCTCCATGATCCACGCGTGCATCCACTCGTGCGCGTCGCACTTGACCTTGATCATCATCGGCATGCTGGGCAGCGGCTTGGTCACCGAGAATCCCTTGAAGGGCAGCGCTACGTTGAAGATGGTCGCGCTGGTCTCCGCATTCTGCGGATGGGTGTTGTGAAGGACCGTGTCCTCGGACGAGATCTTGACCTGCTGACTGACCATTGCGCCCTGCGCGCGCGGGGAGAACATGCACTTCGTATTGACCAATGCCAGCGGTTCGCTCGGCGCAGCCTTGCCCTTCGTAATGTCCTTGAGGTAGACGATCACGTTGGCCACGCCGCCGCTGGCATCGACCGTGTAAGCGGGATCAGGAATGGTCTGGCCGCAGTAATCCTGGTTCTTGGTGACCTTGATCGGGGCCTCGGCCGGCGCCGTTCCGGACAAAGTCACGACGCCGTCGATCGTGCCGCCGTTGGTCACCGTGACGACCTCGTAAGCGGCGAAGGCGGGCTGCGCCCCTAGTAGCGCAGCCACGCCGGCCAGGGCAACCCCCGCGCACGCAACGAACCCATGATGGCGCACGGCCGCGGCGCCCATTCCGTAAAGCATATGAAGCCCCCTGTTAAGAATCGTTTCGCGATGCGTTCAGCGACAGTCGGGTCACGCGACTTAAGCCCACTTATTAGTTCTTCTCCGCGCGTAAGTGGTCGACGCCGGTACATTGCATCGCAGGCGACGACGTCACAATGGGAACTTATACCCGCGCGTTGCCGGCTGATTGGGTAGAAATACCCACTGGGAGACGGGACCGCGAGCTTGCCCTACTGCGCGGCGACCGCAGGAAAAGCGGTTGACGGCGCGCAAAAAAAAGGCCCTTGAACTCCTGCGAGTCCAAGGGCCATATCTTTGGATACTTCTTATTGTTTTATTCGGCAGCCTCTGTATCCCCCGCCGGTACTGCATCATCCGAGTCGCCCATACCGCCGCTCACATCCATGAAGCTGCGGCGGCGGCTGTCGTCAAACGCACGTCGGCGCCGCGCATGATACGCGAAGCCGGTGCCCGCGGGAATGAGGCGGCCGACGATGACGTTTTCCTTCAGGCCACGCAGGTCGTCCTTGAGACCTCGAACCGCCGCTTCCGTGAGGACGCGAGTGGTCTCCTGGAACGAAGCCGCGGAAATGAAGGACTCGGTCGCGAGCGAAGCCTTGGTGATGCCCAACAGCATGGGTTCCCAGGTCGATTGGTGCTTTCCTTCCGCCTTTTGCTTCGCAATGACATCGAGCAGGCGCCCGCGATCCATCTGTTCGCCGCGCAGCAGCGCCGAATCGCCGGTATCCAATACCTCGATCTTGCGCAACATCTGCCGCACGATGACTTCGATGTGCTTGTCGTTGATCTTCACGCCCTGCAGGCGGTACACGTCCTGAATTTCGCGGACCAGGTAATTCGCCAACGCCTCGACGCCCTGCAGCCGCAAAATGTCGTGCGGGTTCGGTTCGCCGTCGGCGATCACTTCGCCCTTCTCCACTTGCTCGCCTTCGAACACATTCAAATGGCGCCACTTGGGGATCAACTCTTCGTACTTGTCGGTGCCTTCGTTGGTGATGATCAGACGCCGCTTGCCCTTGGTTTCCTTGCCGAAGCTGACCGTGCCGCTGCGCTCCGCCAAAATTGCGGAATCCTTCGGCTTGCGCGCCTCGAACAAGTCGGCCACGCGCGGCAGACCGCCGGTGATGTCGCGAGTCTTGGACGACTCCTGCGGGATACGCGCGATGACATCGCCCACCGACACCTTGGACCCGTCTTCCAGGCTGACGATGGCGCCCGCCGGGAGTGCGTAGACCGCCGGAATATCGGTGTTGGCAAACGTGACTTCCTTGCCCTTGGCATTGGTCAGGCGCACGACCGGACGCAGGTCCTTGCCGCCCGAACCGCGTTGCTTCGGATCGAGGACCACGGTGCTGGTGAGGCCGGTGACGTCGTCCACCTGGCTCGTGACGGTGATGCCGTCGACGAAGTCGGAGAACTTGATCATGCCCGCCACTTCCGTGACCACGGGGTGAGTGTGCGGATCCCAGTTCGCGACCGACTGTCCTGCGGCCACCACATCGGCATCGTTCACCGTAATGGTCGCGCCGTAAGGAATCTTGTAGCGCTCGCGCTCTCGGCCGAACTCGTCCACCACACCCAACTCGCCGGAACGCGACACCGCGACCAGATGCCCCTTCTCATGGCGCACCGTCTTGATGTTGTGCAGGCGGATCGTGCCCTTCGACTTGACCTCGACGCCGTTCGCCGCTGCCGCCCGCGAGGCGGCGCCGCCGACGTGGAAGGTGCGCATGGTGAGCTGAGTGCCGGGTTCACCAATCGACTGCGCCGCAATGACGCCGACCGCCTCGCCGATATTGATGCGATGACCGCGGCCCAAGTCTCGGCCGTAGCACTGGGCGCAGACTCCGTAGCGGGTTTCGCAGGTAATCGGCGAACGCACCATGACCTGGTCGATGCCCATCTTTTCCAGCAGCTTGACCAGCTTCTCGTCGATCAATACGCCGGCCTTGACCAGCACTTCGCCGCTGGCCGCGACCACCACGTCGTCGGAAACGACGCGCCCGAGCACACGCTCGCCCAGGCCCTCCACCACATCGCCGCCTTCGACGATCGGGGTGATCGACAGTCCGTTGGTCGTGCCGCAATCGACTTCGGTGACCACCAGGTCCTGCGCCACGTCGACCAGACGGCGCGTGAGATAGCCGGAATTGGCGGTTTTCAGCGCCGTATCGGCCAAGCCCTTGCGGGCGCCGTGAGTCGAGATGAAGTACTGCAGTACGTTCAGGCCCTCGCGGAAGTTAGCCGTGATCGGCGTCTCGATGATGGAGCCGTCCGGCTTCGCCATCAGTCCGCGCATGCCGGCGAGCTGGCGAATTTGCGCGGCGGAACCGCGCGCGCCGGAATCGGCCATCATGAAGATGGAATTGAACGACTTCTGCCTGACCTTGTTGCCCTTGGTGTCGGTGACCTCGTCGGTGCCCAACTTCTCCATCATGGCCTTCGCCACCTGGTCATTGGTACGCGACCAGATGTCCACCACCTTGTTGTAGCGTTCGCCGTTGGTGACGAGTCCCGAAGAATACTGCTCCTGGATCTCCTTCACTTCCTTCTCGGCCGTGGCCAGAATCTTGGTCTTCTGCAGCGGCACGACCATGTCGTCCACGCCGATCGACACGCCCGCGCGCGTCGCATAGTGGAAGCCGGTGTACATCAACTGGTCGGCAAATACGACGGTCTCCTTCAGTCCCACGGTGCGATAGCACGCGTTGATGGTTCCGGAGATGGTCTTTTTGGTCATGTCCTGGTTGATGGCGTCGAATGACAGGCCATGCGGCAGAATCTCGGACAACAGCGCCCGGCCCGCCGTGGTGGCCACCACGCGCACGTTCTGCACCAGCTTTCCGGAAGGATCGCGCACGTACTCGGACAGGCGCACCTTGACCTTGGCCTGCAGATCGATGTTGCGGCTTTCATAGGCACGGTGGACTTCGGCGACGTCGCTGAACGCCATGCCCTCACCCTTCGCGCCCACGCGCTCGCGGGTCATGTAGTAGAGCCCCAGCACCACGTCCTGCGACGGCACGATGATGGGATCGCCGTTGGCGGGCGAGAGAATGTTGTTCGACGACATCATCAAAGCGCGCGCTTCGAGCTGAGCTTCGATGGACAGCGGCACGTGAACCGCCATCTGGTCGCCGTCGAAGTCGGCGTTGAACGCCGTGCAAACCAACGGATGCAGTTGGATCGCCTTGCCCTCGATCAGTACCGGCTCGAATGCCTGGATACCGAGGCGATGCAGGGTCGGCGCACGATTCAGCAGCACGGGATGCTCGCGGATCACCTCTTCGAGGATGTCCCACACCTCCGGTCCCTCGCGCTCCACCAGACGCTTCGCCGCCTTGATGGTCGAGGCTTCGCCGCGCAGCTGCAGCTTGGAGAAAATGAACGGCTTGAACAGCTCCAGCGCCATCTTTTTCGGCAATCCGCACTGGTGCAGCCGCAGCGTCGGACCCACGACGATGACCGAGCGGCCCGAATAATCGACGCGCTTGCCGAGCAGGTTCTGGCGGAACCGGCCCTGCTTGCCCTTGATCATGTCGGCCAGGGACTTGAGCGGGCGCTTGTTGGTGCCCGTGATCGCACGGCCGCGGCGGCCGTTGTCGAGCAGCGCGTCCACCGCTTCCTGCAGCATGCGCTTTTCGTTGCGCACGATGATGTCCGGCGCGTTCAATTCCAGCAGCCGGCGCAGCCGGTTGTTGCGGTTGATGACGCGGCGATACAGATCGTTCAGGTCGGAAGTCGCGAAGCGGCCGCCGTCGAGCGGCACCAGGGGGCGCAGATCCGGCGGCAGCACCGGCAGTACGGTCAGCACCATCCACTCCGGCTTGTTGCCCGACTCCATGAACGCCTCGATGAGCTTCAGGCGCTTCGATAGCCGCTTGATCTTCGTCTCGGAATTCGTGTTCGCCATGTCCTCGCGGACCTTGACGACCTCGGACGGCAGATCCATGGACTTCAGCAGCTCATGCACCGCTTCCGCGCCCATGCGGGCATCGAATTCATCGCCGTGCTCCTCGATCGACTCGAGGTACATCTCGTCGGTGAGCAGTTGACCGCGCTGCAGCGAGGTCATGCCCGGATCCACCACCACGAAGGCCTCGAAATACAGCACCCGCTCGATCTCGCGCAAGGTCATGTCGAGCATGAGCCCGATGCGCGACGGCAGGGACTTCAAGAACCAGATGTGGGCGGTCGGGCTCGCCAGCTCGATATGACCCATGCGCTCGCGCCGCACCTTGGACTGGGTCACTTCGACGCCGCACTTCTCGCACACCACGCCGCGATGCTTCAGGCGCTTGTACTTGCCGCACAGACACTCGTAGTCCTTGACCGGCCCGAAGATCTTCGCGCAGAACAGGCCATCGCGTTCCGGCTTGAAGGTGCGGTAGTTGATGGTTTCCGGCTTTTTTACCTCGCCGTACGACCAGGAGCGGATCATGTCCGGCGACGCGAGTCCGATCTTGATCGAATCGAAGTTCTCGACCGGCACTTGCTGCTTGAACAACTTGAGTAAGTCTTTCATTGATTAGGCCTCGCTCTCTAGTTCGATGTTGATGGCCAAGGAACGGATCTCCTTCACCAAGACATTGAACGATTCCGGCATGCCGGCTTTCATTTCATGGTTGCCATCGACGATCGCCTTGTACATCTGCGTACGCCCGTTGACGTCGTCCGACTTGACCGTGAGCATTTCCTGCAAGGTGTACGCGGCGCCGTACGCCTCGAGCGCCCACACTTCCATTTCGCCGAAGCGCTGGCCGCCGAACTGCGCCTTGCCGCCCAGCGGCTGCTGCGTGACCAAGCTGTACGGCCCGGTGGAGCGCGCGTGCATCTTGTCGTCGACCAAGTGATTGAGCTTCAGCATGTACATGTAGCCCACGGTGACCGGCCGCTCGAACTGCTCGCCGGTGCGTCCGTCGTGCAGCGTCGTCTGGCCCGAGGTCGGCAGATCCGCAAGCGTCAGGAGGTTCTTGATCTCCTCTTCGCTGGCGCCGTCGAACACCGGGGTGGCCATCGGCACGCCCTTTTTCAAATTGCTGGCAAGCTCGATGACTTCGGCGTCGCTCATGGACTTGATGTCTTCCTTCTGGCCGCCGGTCTCGTTGTAGACCTGGCCCAGAAACTTGCGCAATTCCACGACGGCATGCTGAGCTTCCAGCATCTTGCCGATCTTGGCGCCCAAGCCCTTGGCAGCCCACCCCAGGTGGGTCTCCAGAATCTGCCCGATGTTCATGCGCGACGGCACGCCCAGGGGGTTCAACACGATGTCCACCGGCGTGCCGTCGGCCATGTACGGCATGTCTTCCACCGGCACGATGGAGGAGATCACGCCCTTGTTGCCGTGGCGTCCCGCCATCTTGTCGCCGGGCTGCACGCGGCGCTTCACCGCCAGGTACACCTTGACCATCTTGAGCACGCCCGGCGCCAGATCGTCGCCCGCCGTGATCTTCGCCTTCTTTTCTTCGAAGCGCTTTTCGAAGGCCTTGCGCTGGCCCTTCAGGCGCTCGGAGACCGTCTCCAGCTGCGCGTTCGTCTCTTCCTCCTTGAATCGGATCTCGAACCACTGCTCACGCGGCAGGTCCGCGAGATAGGCGTCGTCGATTTGCGTGCCCGCCTTGATCTTCTTCGGGCCCGCTTCGGCCGACTTGCCTTCGATCATGCCGCGCACACGCTGGAACAAGTCGTCTTCGAGAATGCGCTGCTGATCCGCCAAGTCCTTGCGCACCCGCTCGAGCTCCGATTTCTCGATCGCCAGTGCGCGCGAGTCCTTCTCGACCCCATCGCGGGTGAACACGCGCACGTCGATCACCGTGCCGTCCATGCCGGGCGGCACGCGCAGCGAGGTGTCCTTCACATCGGAGGCCTTCTCGCCGAAGATCGCGCGCAGCAGCTTCTCTTCCGGCGTCAACTGCGTCTCGCC
This sequence comes from uncultured Gammaproteobacteria bacterium, assembly GCA_963818075.1. Classification (GTDB taxonomy): domain Bacteria; phylum Pseudomonadota; class Gammaproteobacteria; order Steroidobacterales; family Steroidobacteraceae; genus Bog-1198. Next base: position 1,327,697 of record CAWFQX010000006.1, read on the forward strand.
TTTCGGCGTCACCTTGCCCACCAGGATGTCGCCGGCCCGCACTTCGGCGCCGATGAAGGCGATGCCCGCTTCGTCGAGCTTCGCCAATGCCGAGTCACCCACGTTGGGAATGTCGGCCGTGATTTCCTCGGGGCCCAGCTTGGTGTCGCGCGCGACGCAGGTGAGCTCCTCGATGTGAATCGTGGTGAATCGATCTTCCTCGACCACACGTTCGGAAATCAGGATCGAGTCCTCGAAGTTGTAGCCGTTCCAGGGCATGAAGGCGACCAGCAGGTTCTGGCCGAGCGCAAGCTCGCCCAGATCCGTCGACGGACCATCCGCCAGCACGTCGCCGCGCTTGATCGCATCCCCGGCCTTCACCAGCGGACGCTGATTGATGCAGGTGTTCTGGTTCGAGCGCGTGTACTTGGTGAGCGAGTAGATGTCGACGCCGGGTTCGCCCGCCGTCGTTTCATCGTCGTTCACCCGCACCACGATGCGCGAGGCATCGACGGAATCCACGCTGCCGCCGCGCCGCGCCACCACCGTGACGCCCGAGTCGATGGCGACCGCGCGCTCCATGCCCGTGCCCACCAGCGGCGTTTCCGAACGCAGGGTTGGAACCGCCTGGCGCTGCATGTTGGATCCCATGAGTGCGCGGTTCGCGTCGTCGTGCTCCAAGAACGGAATCAGAGACGCCGCCACCGAAACGATTTGCTTCGGGCTGACGTCCATGAAATCGATCTTGTCGGGGGCCGACAACGTGAACTCGTTCTGCGTACGGCACGAAATCAAATCATCGGTGAACTCGCCCTTGTCGTTGAGGGTCGCGTTCGCCTGCGCGATCACGTACTGACCTTCCTCGATGGCCGACAGGTAGTCGATCTTGTCGGTGACCTTGCCGTTCGAAACGCGGCGATACGGAGTCTCCAGGAATCCGTAGTCGTTGGTGCGCGCATACACGGCCAGCGAGTTGATCAAACCGATGTTCGGGCCTTCCGGCGTTTCGATCGGGCACACCCGGCCGTAATGCGTCGGATGCACGTCGCGCACTTCGAATCCGGCACGCTCGCGCGTCAGGCCGCCCGGGCCCAGTGCGGATACGCGGCGCTTGTGCGTGACTTCCGACAGCGGATTGTTCTGGTCCATGAATTGCGAGAGCTGCGAGGAGCCGAAGAACTCCTTCACCGCGGCCGCGACCGGCTTCGCATTGATCATCTCCTGGGGCATGATCGGCTCACTCTCGGCGATGGTCAGGCGTTCCTTGACGGCGCGCTCGACGCGCACCAGGCCGATGCGGAAGGCGTTCTCCGCCATTTCGCCGACGCTGCGCACGCGGCGGTTGCCGAGGTGATCGATGTCATCCACGTGGCCGTTGCCGTTGCGGATGTCGATCAAGGTCTTCATGACCTCGATGATGTCTTCCTTGCTCAGAACGCCCGAGCCCGTGATTTCCTCGCGGCCCACGCGCCGGTTGAACTTCATGCGGCCGACCGGCGACAAATCGTAGCGTTCGCCGTTGAAGAACAGGTTCTGGAACAGGTTCTCGGCGGCGTCCTTGGTCGGCGGCTCGCCGGGGCGCATCATGCGGTAGATCTCGACCAGCGCTTCGAGACGCGTCTTGGTCGGATCGATGCGCAGGGTGTCCGAAATATACGGCCCGCGGTCCAGGTCGTTGACGTACAGCGTGCGGATCTCCGTGATGCCGCTTTCGATCAGCTTGCCCACCGTCGGCACCGTGAGGATTTCGTTGGCTTTGGCCAGAATCTCGCCGGTCTCGGTGTTGACGATGTCATGTGCCAGAACTTTGCCCTGCACGTATTCGGTGGGCACGGGCAGGCGCTTGACGCCCGCCTCTTCGAGCTCCTTCACGTGGCGCGCGGTAATGCGGCGGCCTTCCTCGACGACGACCTTCTTGCCGACGCGAATCTCGAACGCAGCCGTTTCACCGCGCAAACGCTGCGGAATGATCTCGAATTCAATTTCCTTCTTCGACAGATGGAACACGTTCTTCTCGAAGAAGATGTCCAGCACCTGCTCCTCGGTGAACCCCAGGGCGCGCAGGATGATGGTCACCGGCAGTTTGCGGCGGCGGTCGATGCGCGCGAAGACGCAATCCTTCGGGTCGAACTCGAAGTCGAGCCACGAGCCGCGATACGGGATGATGCGGGCCGAGAACAGCAGCTTGCCCGACGAGTGGGTCTTGCCGCGGTCATGATCGAAGAACACGCCCGGGCTGCGGTGCAATTGCGAGACGATGACGCGCTCGGTGCCGTTGATGATGAAGGTGCCGTTGTCGGTCATGAGCGGCAATTCGCCGAGGTATACCTCTTGTTCACGCACGTCCTTGACGGGCTTCTTCGCGCCGCTGGCCTCCTTGTCGAGAACCACGAGACGCACTTTGACCCGCAGCGGGGCCGCGTAGGTCAGTCCACGCAATTGGCATTCCTTGACGTCGAAAACCGGCTCGCCCAGGCGGTAGCTCACGTATTCGAGCGTCGCGTTGCCGGAATAGCTGGAAATCGGGAACACGCTGTCGAAGGCCGCGTGCAAGCCGATTTCGTCGCGCTTGGACTCAGCCACATCCGCCTGCAGGAATCGCCGGTACGAATCCAACTGGATCGCCAGCAGATACGGCGTGCCGAGAATGCTCGGACGCTTGCCGAAATTCTTACGAATGCGCTTCTTTTCGGTGAACGAGTAGGCCATTAGAGATCACCCTTTTCCAGGCGCTTGCGCGCCGAATTTAACGGGGTCGAAACGACCCCGTTCTAAAATCAAATCAAAGGCGCAGCCGATGGCCGCCGAGTTTCGCGGCAACCATCGCACTGCGCATATCGACAATAGTCACTACTTGATGACAGCCTTGGCCCCCGCGGCCTCGAGCTTCGTCTTGATCGTCTCGGCGTCCGCCTTCGGAATGCCTTCCTTAACGGTTGAAGGCGCGCCTTCAACCAAGTCCTTCGCTTCCTTGAGGCCAAGGCCCGTGATTTCTCGGATAACCTTGATCACGCCCACTTTGTTGGCGCCGAACTCGGTCATCGTCACGGTGAACTCGGTCTGCGCTTCCGCCGCCGGAGCAGCAGCAGCGCCTGGGCCCGCCGCAGCAGCGGCTACGGGAGCAGCTGCCGTCACGTTGAACTTCTTTTCCATGTCGGCAATCAACTCGACCACTTCCATGACGGTCATCTTGGAAATTGAATCGAGGATTTCGTCTTTTGTAACAGCCATTATCGTCTCCAAATATCTATATGGGTCCTAAATACCCGAATCAGGATTAATTCGCCGCCGCTTGATGCTCACCGCTCTTCTTGGCTTCAAGAACAGCTGCGAGCGTCCGTACCAACTTCGAGTTGGGAGCGGCCAACGTACCAACGAACTTTGCAATCGGCGCCTTGAGCACCCCCAATAGTTGCGACAGCGCCTGCGCGCGCGTGGGCAATGAAGCCACGCGCTCGAGTGCATCGGGCTTGAGCAGTTGCCCGCCCAATGACACGAGCGTCGTTACCAATTTTTCGTTGTCCTTCGCAAACGCCTTGACGATCCGCGCGGCCGCGCCCGGATCATCGTTGGAGAAGGCGAGGACAATGGGTCCTTTCAGCGCCGGAGAAATGCACTCGAAAGCAGTGCCGGCAACGGCCTTGCGCGCGAGAGTATTCTTGACGATCCGCAAATAAACCCCTTCCTTGCGCGCCTTGGCGCGTAGATCGGTCATTTGCGTCACGGTCAAGCCACGGTTCTCTGCGCCCACCACGGACAGGGCTTTCGCCGCGACCGCGTTGACTTCTGCCACCACGACTTTCTTCTCTTCTAACTTGAGTGCCATCTTTGGTCCCCGGAAAGAAGCGTCACACACCAGACAGGAGCGCCGCCGCCCTGCCCACCCTTTGAGCACGTCCTCGTGCTCGTTGGTGCGACCTTCACCAGGAAAAGTCCTGATTTTAGGTCCCACCATCTGCGCAGGCTCGAGCTTCCTCGTCCTCTTTTAAGGGCCCTTGCCCGCCTGCGGTCTTCGACGGTGGTTGCGCGTTGCTCATGCGCTTCGCGCAACCGTCAACGGGGTCGCTACACGACCCCGACCGATAAAATTCAAACCAAGCCCAAACTCGCCTGGTCGACTGCCACGCCCGGACCCATGGTCGAGGAGACCGTCAGCTTCTTTAGGTACACGCCCTTCGAAGTCGCCGGCTTGATCTTCTGCAGATCGGCCACCAGCGCGAGCAGGTTTTCCTTCAGCGCAGCCGGCTCAAAATTGGCGCGCCCAATTTGCGCGTGAATGATTCCCGCCTTATCGGTGCGGTAGCGCACCTGGCCGGACTTGGCATTCTTCACGGCTTCCGCCACGTTCGGCGTGACCGTACCCACTTTCGGATTCGGCATCAGGCCGCGCGGACCCAGGATCTGACCCAATTGACCGACGATGCGCATGGCATCGGGGCTCGCGATGACCACGTCGAAATCGATCTGCCCGGCCTTGACCTTTTCGGCCAGGTCTTCGAAACCGACGATGTCGGCGCCCGCCGCCTTGGCGGCATCGGCATTCTTGCCCTGCGTGAACACCGCCACGCGCACCGTCTTGCCCGTGCCATGCGGCATCACCGTGGAGCCGCGCACCTGCTGGTCCGATTTGGTGGCATCAACGCCCAGGTTCACCGACACGTCCACCGATTCATTGAACTTTGCGGTCGCAAATTCCTTCACCAGCTTGAGGGCTTCGTCGATGCCATAAGACTTTCCTGGGGGAAGCTTCTCTTTCCAGGTCTTAGTTCGCTTCGCTATTGCGCCCATGCTAAGTGCCCTCCACGTCGACGCCCATGCTGCGGGCGCTGCCCGCGATGGTGCGCACCGCCGCATCCAAATCGCCGGCGGTCAAGTCCGGCATTTTCATCTTGGCGATATCCTCGAGTTGTTTGCGCGTCACCTTGCCCACCTTGGCGGTGTTGGGCGTCGCACTGCCCTTGGGGATGCCGAGAGCTTTGGCGATCAGCACCGACGCCGGCGGCGTCTTCATGATGAAGGTAAAGCTGCGGTCGCTGTACACCGTAATCACTACTGGGGTCGGCAAGCCCTTTTCCAAGGCCTGGGTCTGCGCATTGAATGCCTTGCAGAACTCCATGATGTTCACACCCTGCTGGCCCAAGGCCGGGCCCACCGGGGGACTCGGATTCGCCTGGCCCGCGGGTATCTGCAGCTTGATGTAGCCTGTAACTTTCTTCGCCATTTACCGCTCCTGTGGGTTCAAACGCCGTCCTTGCGAACAGCTCCCCCTGTCAATGCGCTTACGCGCATATCGCTAGGCGCTTACGCGCATATCGCTAGGCGCTTACGCGCCACCTTTCAACGGGGTCGAAGCGACCCCGCCCGAAATCAACCCTTCTCGACCTGAGAGAAATCCAATTCCACGGGCGTCGAGCGCCCCAGGATCTGCACCGCCACCTGCAGCCGGTTCTTCTCGTAATTCACGGACTCGACCACGCCGTTGAAATCGTTGAACGGCCCGTCGGTCACTCGCACCACCTCACCGGGCTCGAACAGCACCTTCGGCTTCGGCTTGTCCACGCCTTCTTCGACGCGGCGCAGAATCGACATCGCCTCTTTGTCGGTGATGGCCGCCGGCTTGTCGCTGGTACCGCCGATGAAGCCCAGCACCTTCGGCACTTCCTTGACCAAGTGCCAGGTGTCTTCGTCCATTTCCATCTGCACGAGCACGTAGCCCGGGAAGAATTTCCGGTCGGACTTGCGCTTCTGTCCGTCGCGCATTTCCACCACTTCCTCGGTGGGCACCAGAATTTCGCCGAACTTGGCTTCCAATCCGGCGCGCTTGACGCGCTCCTTGAGCGACTCGGAGACCTTGTGCTCGAAGTTCGAATACGCGTGAACTACATACCATCGCAAAGACATAGACAGCTCCGAATTCGTCAGCCGGATTGACCGCTCAGCAGCCGAGTCAGCCAGGTGAGAACCCAGTCGAGTCCCCAAAAAAATACGCCCATCACGATGGCGAAGATAAACACCACGTAGGTGGTCTTGATCGTCTCTTCGCGCTCCGGCCACACCACCTTGCGCAGCTCGACGCGGGCGGCGATCGCGAACTGCCAGAACTCGCGGCCGTACCACGTGAACCACGCGAGCCCGGCAGCCGCCGCGAGGCCTGCGATGACCATCGCGACGCGAAACGGCAGTGCCAGCTCGTCATACCAATAAAACGCCACGATGCCCGCGAGAAGCGCCAGGATCGCGAACGACATCAGCGCGGTGTCTTTGGCCGACGCGCCCGCGGGTGTTTGGACTTCTGCCATGTTTGCTTAGCTTGGACCTACAGGCTCGAGCATCGACTGGCAGGGCAGGAGGGAATCGAACCCCCAACCTGCGGTTTTGGAGACCGCCGCTCTGCCAATTGAGCTACTGCCCTGTAAATGTTACGCAATCACCTTAGCAACGACTCCTGCGCCGACGGTTTTACCGCCCTCGCGGATGGCAAATCTCAACCCCTGCTCCATCGCAATCGGGGCAATCAGCTCCACCACGATCTTGATGTTGTCCCCGGGCATCACCATCTCCGTGCCCTCCGGCAGCTCCACCGCTCCCGTCACATCCGTGGTGCGAAAATAAAACTGCGGCCGGTACCCCTTGAAGAACGGCGTGTGCCGACCCCCTTCCTCCTTCGTCAGCACGTACACCTCGGCTTCAAACTTCGTGTGCGGATTGATGCTCCCCGGCTTGCACAACACCTGCCCGCGCTCCACTTCCTCGCGCTTCGTGCCCCTCAGCAACACCCCCACGTTGTCCCCCGCCTGCCCCTCATCGAGGAGCTTGCGAAACATCTCCACCCCCGTGCACGTCGTCTTGGTGCGTCGGGCGGATCCCCACTATCTCCACCTCATCGTTCACCTTCACCACCCCGCGCTCAATGCGTCCCGTCACCACCGTGCCGCGACCCGCAATCGAGAACACATCCTCCACCGGCATCAAAAAGGCCCCCTCCACCGCACGCTTGGGCACCGGAATGTACTCATCGAGCGCCTTCACCAGCTTGATCACCGAGGGCACCCCAATCTCGCTCCCATCCCCCTCCAGCGCCTTGAGCGCAGATCCGGTGATAATCGGGGTCTTGTCCCCAGGGAATTTGTACAGCGTCAACAGGTCCCGCACCTCCAGCTCCACCAGCTCCAACAGCTCCGCATCGTCCACCATGTCCGCTTTGTTCAAAAACACCACGATGTAGGGCACCCCGACCTGACGGGCCAGCAATATGTGCTCGCGCGTCTGGGGCATCGGGCCATCCGCCGCCGAGACCACCAAAATCGCCCCGTCCATCTGCGCCGCACCCGTGATCATGTTCTTCACGTAATCGGCATGCCCGGGACAGTCCACGTGCGCGTAGTGGCGCGCCTCGCTCTGGTACTCCACGTGCGCCGTCGCTATCGTGATCCCGCGCGCTCGCTCCTCCGGCGCCTTGTCTATCTGGTCGTAGGCCTTGAACTCCCCGCCAAACTTCTCCGCCATCACCTTCGTCAAGGCCGCCGTCAAGGTCGTCTTGCCGTGGTCTACATGCCCAATCGTCCCCACGTTCACGTGCGGCTTCGTTCGCTCAAACTTCCCCTTCGACACGGCAAGTACCTCTTAAATAATTAAAACTGGAGCCCACGAGCGGGATTGAACCGCTGACCTCGTCCTTACCAAGGACGTGCTCTACCAACTGAGCTACGTGGGCCGCATCCATTTGGAGCGGGTGATGGGAATCGAACCCACGTGATCAGCTTGGAAGGCTGACGTTCTACCATTGAACTACACCCGCACTTTCGCCAATGGCACGAACCCCTTCCTCAGCTGGTGGAGGGGGTAGGATTCGAACCTACGAAGGCATAAGCCAGCAGATTTACAGTCTGCCCCCGTTGGCCGCTTGGGTACCCCTCCTCAAAATGAGCCGCGTATTTTGCGGTGCGAGTCACGTGGTGTCAATGTCAAGGCTGACCTAAATCCTTGCCCTGCGGCGCCGCAACGGTGCCGAATCGCCGCCCTTGACACTATCGTACGATATATATATCTTACGACATGTCTTAAAACATATCTGGAGATAGCATGCACTCTCGCTTACATCACTTTTTTGGCCGGCACCATGGCGGTCGCGGATTCGGCCCCTTCGGCAGGGGGTTCATCGAAGGTGGCGGCATGGGTGGCCGCGGCTTTGGCATGGGCCGAAAATTGGCCTCCGTCGACCTGCAACTCCTTATATTGGGATTGCTGGCGGAAAAGCCGCGTCACGGCTACGAAATCATCAAGGCCTTGGACGAACGCTCCAAGGGTTTCTACATACCGAGTCCCGGGATGGTGTACCCGGCACTCACCTACCTCGAGGAAATCGGCCACGCCACGGTTGAGGCCGATGGCGCCCGCAAGCTTTATCACATCACCGAAATGGGCAAGCAGCAACTGGAGAGCAATCGCGGCGCGGCCGACGCGCTGTTTGCGCAATTCGGCCGAGTCGGCGAACGCATGGAGCGCGTCCGTCGCGCGATGAGCGCCGAAGAGATGGGCGAGGCGGCCGACGCCGGGCACGAGCAGCGGGGCAGCAAGGAATTGATGCGCGCCCGGCGTGATCTCAAAGCAGCTCTCGCCGACAAATGGGAGTCCTCGCGCGAGGAACAGCAGCGCGTCGCCGACATCTTGCGGCGTGCCGCCGCGGAAGTCTTGAACAAGTGATGCGGCGCAGCGCTATCGCAAATGACTTTCGAACAGCCGATAGATTCTCTTGTATTCATCCAGCCAGGAGTCCGCGTTGGAGAAGGCGTGACGATCCAGCGGGTACGGTGAAATCGTGAAATCGTCCTTGTGCAATTCGATCAAGCGTTGATATAGACGCATCGAATCCTCGAACAGCACATTGTCGTCGATGACGCCGTGGCAGATGAGCAGCGGATCGCGCAAACCATCGGCAAATTCGATCGGCGAGGAGCGCGCATAGGCGATCGGATCGATTTGCGGGTCGTTCAGAATGGCTGAAGTGTAGTTGTGATCGTACTGCATCCAGTCGGTGACGGGACGCAGTGCCGCCCCGGCGGCAAACTCTCCCGGCGCCCGGAATAACGCCATCAATGTCATGAAGCCGCCGTACGATCCGCCGTAGACACCGACGCGCTTCGGATCGACCGAAGCCCGCTCCGCCAGCCACTTCTTGCCATCCAGCAAGTCCTCCAGTTCCGGGTGGCCCATCTGTCGATAGATCGCGGTGCGCCAATCGCGCCCGTAACCCGCGGACGCACGATAATCCATGTCCAGCACGACGTAGCCGTGCTGCACCAGCCAGTTGTTGAACATTTGCTCGCGGAAATAGTAGGGATAGCTCAGGTGCACATCCTGCATGTACCCGGCGCCGTGTATGAATAACACGCCGGGACTTTTCCCGGACGCAGCCGCGGCACGATAGACCTTCGCATAGATCACGCCGTCGAAGTGCGTCGAGGGTATTTGCACGATCTCGGGCTCGACCCAGGCCATGGACTTATAGTCCGCGGTGCGCGTATCGGTAAGGTCGCGCGGGGCATCCGAGCCGTCGGACTTGAGCACGGCAATCTGCACCGGCACGTAGGACGAAGAATGGGTGATGAGCAGGTGTTTGCCCGCTCCGTCCAGTGCAAATTTCTCCACTCCCCTGAGTTGCGTGACCCGCTGCAATTTGCCGCCGCCGCTGGGTACGCGGTACACATCGCGTGAATACGGCGCCTCAGCGCTGCTCAGCACATAGAACCAGCGGCGATCCGGGGACAGCAGCGGCGCCGACACTTCGAATCGGCCCTGCGTGAGTGCTCGCGCTTCGGCGTCCACCGCCTTCGTGTACAAATGCGCATAACCGGTCTGCTCGGACTCGAACCAGAGCGTTCGGTGGTCGAGCCAGCCAAATTCGTTGAGTGTCCAGTTGATCCACGCAGGATCGCTCAACCGATGCTGGGGGACCAGCGCATAGTTGGCGAAATCCACGCTGGCAATCCAGCGGTCCTTGTTATCCACGGAGAGGAGCTGCACGGCGAGCGCCCGGCCATCGCGGCTCCAGACGATTCCACCCGCGCCCACGTCCGGCTCATCCGATACCACCACCACGCCGCGCGGCTTGGGGCTGGTGTTCTTGCCATCCGCCGCGCGGCCCGGCGCCTCATGGATGCCGTTCTCCTCGCGCACAGCCTGCAGCGGGTCATCGGCGATTCCCGGCAGTTGGTCGACGCTGAGTGCATGCGCGGTGTGATCGACGAGATTCAGCAGCGTCAGGGATTGCGGCGCGGGCGGATTGCGCCCGACGCGCACACGCTCGGTCTCGAACTCCTCATGCCCCGACTCGGTGACGTAGCGTGTCAGCTTGCCTTCGAAACCCTTGTCCGCAGCCTTGGGGCTCGTCACGAGGATCAGCCAGTGTGCATCGGGCGACAATTCGGCATCGCGAATGCTCACATCCTCGCCGATGTAAAACGGCGCCGCCGCGCGCGTCGGATCGCCCTTGCGCATCTCCTCGGCCCGCTGTTTGCTTATTTCCGATTCGTCGTGCAGCCGCTTCAAGGTTGCAAACGTGCGCATCTGCATGGCGCGCAAATCGTCCGCTTTGGGCGCAGCATTCGGATCCTTTTCCGTCTTGACAATGGCGGCGGGCATCGTGATCTTGGCTGCGAAATCGTAAACATACCAATCGTTGCCCACGCGGAAACTCAAGCGCCGGCCGTCGGCCGAGAATTGCGGCGCCGCCTCCTCCTGCGGCGTTCGCGTGATTTGCGTCAGGCGGCCGGTGGCAAGCTCACGCACGAAGATGTCACCGTTGCGGACGAAGGCCGCGCGCTTGCCCGCGTCGTCGAAGACCGGCGGCCCGTCGGAGTCGGCCATCGCATCAGGATCGATGATGCGATCTTTGCCGCCCTGCAAGTCGACGCGATGCAGATCCACGATCGGCGAGCCGGCGCGCTTCAGCGAGTAGTACGCTGAGCGGTCGTCAGCGGACCAATATGCGTCCTTCGCAGCCGCCCCGATCCACTCCGGGTCCGCCATGATTTTTTCCAGCGTGATCTCAGGCTGCGCCGCGGATGCGCCGCCGATAGCCGCGGCCGCCAGCGTGCACACACAGATCGTCAAATGCATCGGTTTGGACATTTTTTTAAGCGGAGGTCAGTAGTAGTTCCAAGTAGCAGACTCCTGCCGTTGGATTGAAGTAGTAGGGTTCAATTTCGCGAAATCCGAGGGAGCGATACAGCGTCTGGGCCGCGATCATACCCTCGAGTGTATCCAGAACCATCCGGCGATAGCCGAGTACGCGCGCCTTGTCGACCACGCCCTCCGCCAACCGGCGCCCTAGGTCTGCGCCGCGAGCGGCGGGCCGCAAGTAGAGTCGCTTCATCTCGCAGACGTCCGCGTCGAAGCGACGCAGCGCGCAGCATCCGAGCCACTCTTCGCCGCGGCTCGCCAACAACAGGCATCCGGACGGCGCTCCGTACATGACGGACAGGCTGTCAAGCTCGGCCGACAAGTTTTGGAAGCACAGATCGACGCCCATCAGGGTGCGAAGGTGCGAGGCGTATTCCTCGATCAGGCCGCGCGCGGCGTCGAATTGGGCGGCGGTTCGAGCCTCCGCCAATTGATACTCCGGAGGCATGCCGGACGCACTGCGACTCATCGGCCACCCCCGCTGGATGCGCTAACGCCTGATTTTAATCCAATAGTGGATGCCCTTTGGGCAATTGATGTGCATACCAAGTCGCGAGCCGGTGCCGAATCGTCTTTTCGGCAACCTGTTCTTCGGGCATTGGCGCAATGATCTTGTCGTGCACCAGCAGGCGATAGACGTAGAGCGCTTTGTCGCTCGCCGAGTCGGTTGCCTCGAACTCCACCGCCCCGCGTCCTTCGGCATATTGAACGCCCGCGAGTAAGGCTGCCTTGAACAATTCCGCTTCGTGTTTGAATTTCTTCATACCGCCCTTCAAAATACGCCGGCGTTGCGCACCGTCGTGCCAGCTACGCCCAGTTTGCCGAAGCCTGCCCGTGCCGGCGGCGCCGGCATCAGAGATCGAAAAGCGTAGGCTGTGTAGCGAACAGATAAATACCGACCGGAATCAGAAGCAGGGACGCAACGACGGAAATTCGCACCAGCACACCCCACGCATGCGAGCGGCTGTTAAACGCGCATCGCCATAAGCCGATCAATTGATATAGACCGATAAGGAGACCAACCAGCGTATACGTCCACGAGACCCCGGTGTTCTCGAGCGGAAGCACCAACCCGACACCTCCGTATGCCAGGGAAACCGCGAATCCATACACCCACACGACCTTCCACAACGGCGTCCGTCCCTGCAGCGGCTCCCAAAAGCTCAAGGTCATCGTGCTTCTCCTACCCCATCCCTATTTTACACACCCGCACCGTCCGCCGCCGACCGCCATGAGTTTCGCGGCGAAACATGGATTACCATGCCGAGCATGACGCATGACGCCAAGTCCCCGAATCTCGTGGCACTCGTGACCGGCGCGTCGCGCGGGATCGGCAGAGTCATTGCGACCCAGCTGGCGGAGCGCGGCGTGCGCATCGCCCTGCACTATCACGACAACCATCCAGCCGCCAAAGTCGCCCTCGCCCAACTTGCGGGAACGGGGCACGCGCTCTTTGCCGCAGACCTTGGCGATCCCGCGGCCACCACCCGGCTCTGGCAGCAAGTCATCGAGCAGTTCGGCGGCGTCGACGTCCTGGTCAACAACGCCGGGCTCTACGTCGAGCACGCGCCCTTGTCCACCAGCTATGATTCATGGCGGTCCGCCTGGCAAGCCACGCTCGCCGCCAATCTCGTCGGACCCGCGAATCTGTCGCTGCTGGCGGCGCAGCGCATGGCCGCCCGTGCTGCGGCAGTTGATGCCGCATTCGGGCGGGGGCGGCTCGTCAACATCTCGTCGCGCGGCGCATTTCGCGGTGAGCCTGACTGCCCGGCGTATGCCGCAAGCAAAGCGGGCCTCAATGCACTCTCGCAGTCACTCGCCAAGGCGCTGGCACCCAGCGCGATCCACGTCTACTGCGTGGCGCCCGGCTGGGTAGAAACCGAGATGGCCGCGAGCCATCTCACCGGCCCGGACGGCGCCGCGATCCTGGCGCAGCACCCGCTGGGGCGCGTGAATCGCAGCCACGAAGTCGCACAGGCCGCGGTCTACTGTGCGCTCGATGCGCCCGCCGCCATGACCGGGTGCATCATCGATGTCAACGGGGCAAGCTACTTGCGGACCTGAAACAGCAGTTTCGGTCAACCGTCATCGCCGCCATGATCGGCCGTGAGCACAGCGACGATCCGGCCTATTTTTCATACGTTAGCCGGTCGTAAGCCCAATGACACGGGACTGTAACAGTCCTTGCCTACCCTCCCTCATCGTCAGCGGATCGGGGCAAGCACGATCCCAACACGAATTTTTTAAGGACATGGCGACACTCAAGGCGCCATGGGAATTCCGAAAGAATCTATAACCGGGAGTGTTCCGTCAATGAAGAAATTTGTACTTGCCTCGTGTGTCGCAGCAATTTTTGCTGCGGGCGCCGCCAACGCAGAACAGGGACCGGTGCCGAATGGTATCCCGCACCTCGATCACGTGTTTGTGATCATGATGGAAAACCACGCGTACGTGCAGATCGCCGGCAACCCGCAGGCGCCGTTCATCAACTCTTTGATGAGCAAGGCCAATCTGGCGCAAAACTACTTCGCCATTGCGCACCCGAGCTCGACCAACTATCTCGAAGTGGTGGGCGGCTCGAACTTCAACAATCTCTCCGATCAATATCCGGACTGGCACAACAAGAACTGCAGCCCGAACATCACGCCGGGCCACGTGACGAACACCGACTCTCCGAGCACTGGGCCGGTCTGCCCGATTAGGGGAACCGGCACCGATGCGCCCGCACCCGTGCTGGACAAGAGCATGAACGAGACCAGCACTCCGCCGCTGACCACCATCAACGGAACTCTATCAATTCCGGCAAGCGACAAAATTGAGGGTATTTCCATCGCGGACCAGCTGGTAAGAGCCGGAAAGTCATGGAAGTCGTACCAGGAAGGACTGCCGCTGATCGGCGCCGACGGCGTCAACGTCAGTGACGGGTTTTACGCCCTTGGCGGAAACAATGCCGCCGGCGTGAATGTCACTTCGAATTTCGCCGCACTTTCTACGACCGGTAACCCTGTCAGTGCGTCAAACGTCGTCTACCTGTACGCGGTGAAGCACAATCCGTTCGCTTATTTCGCCTCCGTGCAGGAGGGCAAGGATCGCGCTCTTAGCCTGGAACGTGTGGTCTCCTTTGAGGGGCAACACGGACTGTACGCAGACCTGAAGGCGGGCCACGTGCCGGATCTGGCCTTCATTGCGCCGAATCAGTGTGAAGACATGCATGGCCGGGGTAACGGCACGGCATTTTGCAATTTCGATGCGGATGACAACGGCACTCAGACGGGTCTTAACCCCTCACTGATCCTGCAGGGCGACCTCGCTGTGCAGCGCATCGTGACGGCGATCAAGGCCTCGCCGGCCTGGTCAGAGAGCCGTAGCGCGATTGTGATTCTGTGGGATGAGAACGACTACAGCCGCATCACCTCGAACCAAGTCGTCGCCATCGTAGACACGAACTACGGCGAACACGGCATACAGAGCGCACGCTTCTATGATCATTACTCGCTGACCAAGACTCTGGATGCAACCTTCAAACTGCCCTGCCTCAACCACGCTTGCGACCGGGGCGTTGAGGTCATGTCGGACCTGTTCCGGGAATAAGGCTAACGCCGATAGGAGGAGGCAGCTATGCTGCCTCCCATGATTCGAGCAGACTCGAAAAGACCCCCCATCAATTGGGGGGTCTTTCTGTTTCTGGGTGTCTGTGGCTTCGCGCTCGGCGCCGAACTTCCATCCTTCGATTCGCAAAGCACCGCCGCGGCCCCCTGCGGGCGCGGGGTGCCTCCGCCTGGCCACGAGGCGCCAGAAGTGCGAGTCTCGCCAACCGGCCTTATGTTGACCGTTCGGCAGGATCACGATCGGCTGTGCTATACCGCGAATGGGATCGCGGAACCGCCCACAATCCGCGCGCGTTTGGGCTCGGATCTCACAATCACCCTACGGAATGAGATTACCGATCCCGGCGCGATTGATTCGGTGACCGGCCCCGGTAAGCTCACGATCGCAACGGACCGGGTCCCCGCTTCGGCAGGATTTATCCCGGTCATCCCCGGCATGAGACACCATGCCACCGGGGCGACCAACTTGCATCTGCACGGGTTTCCCGTGCCGCCAACCAAGCCGCAAGACGATGTATTGACGGTCTGTACCGACCCGGCTGGCGGGCCGCACCGTTGCGGCCAGCGCGCGGTCACTTATCGCTTTCATATCCCAAGCAACATGACGGAAGGACTTTATTGGTATCACCCCCACGTGCATGGCGAAGTGCAAGCTCAAATGCTGATGGGACTCACGGGCGCGATCGTGGTTGAAGGCCCTCAAGATGATGCACGTCGCGCTGCCGGCATTGATGAACGGGTGTTGATCGTGCGCCAAACCCAGGATGCCGATGCCGGTCGAGCCCAAAAAGCTGCGATGACGGCCGCACCTCCGGCTTCGGCACGCAAGCTGAAGAGCCGTGTTCCAGCGAGCGCGATCGATACCGCGCACGAACTCCTTTGCGGTGCCAACTCCGGCATCGATGCCCTGAGCCTAAATGGGACGCCGGTGCCCGTCGGCGAGGCGCCGGATTCCGCCCTTGCGAACTTCGAACTGCCCGCAGGCCGCAAGCAGCTCTGGCGGATCTTGAACGCGGCCACCGATGCATTCCTTGATCTCGCGATTGTCGATGAGACCGGCAAGCCTCTCCCGCTTGAGGTGATTGCGCGCGACGGCGCCGCACTATCAGCCGACAGCGGCAAGCTGCTGCCTCCTGTCGAAACACTGGCCCCGCAATTCGTGCCGCCATCCGGACGGATTGAGGTGCTTGTGGAGGCGCCGCCGCCGAGCGCCAAAGCCTATCTGGTAACGCACGCCGTCGATACTGGCTGCGCAGGCGATCGATTGCCCGAGCGCCGTCTTGCCGTGCTAACGAGGGCGAACTCGATGGCACGGTCTGCGTCTCCCGTAGCAGATCAGACAGAAATCAGAAACACCCTATTCGACGGATTGATTGCCCGAAAGACCGACCGGGAACGGGTCATCGCGATGGCCGAATATCCCCGCCCGGGCATCACCGATCAGGTAGATTTCTACATCGTGGAACGAAAGCCAGGGGCCATATTGAGGCCCTACGGAATGGGATCGACGCCCGCTATCACCGTGCGGGCCGGCACCACCGAAGAGTGGTCCATTGAAAACTGGACCAACGAGCTGCACGCCTTCCATATTCATCAGCTGCATTTTCGCGTTTTATCCGTGGACGGGAAATCGGTGGCCGATCCGCCACTGCTCGATGTCGTCAACGTGCCCTACGCCGAGGCAACCGGTTATCACAGCAAAGAAGGTCCAGTCCGACCGGGCCGGGTGCGCATCAAACTCACGTTTCCGGAGTCGCTCGCGGGCGACATACCATTCCACTGCCACTTGGTCGATCACGAGGACAACGGCATGATGGCGGTGTTGCGGGTGCTACCGAACACGTGAAAGATCGATGACAAGGCGGTGACAATGAATTCATCGATCGCGCCGGCTGCGGATCGCCGGGGGCCGGCCGCGGAGGAGCGGCCCGGCAGCGCGCTGGAGGTCGCGGCCGCGTTCCTCAAGCTCGGCTTGTCATCCTTCGGGGGTCCCATCGCGCACCTGGGATATTTCCGTCGAGAGTTCGTCGAGCGGCGCCGCTGGCTGGATGAAGAGCACTTCGGCGAGCTCCTGGGGCTTTGCCAGTTTCTGCCCGGACCCGCGAGCAGCCAGCTTGGCTTCTGCTTGGGACTGCAGCGCGCAGGGTGGCCGGGGGCGCTGGCCGCCTTCGCCGGGTTCACATTACCGTCAGCGCTTTTGCTGTACGCACTGGCCGTTTCGAGCACCTATCTCGCCGGACCTTGGGGGCTGGAGGCGGTGCACGGACTGAAATTGGTTGCCGTTGCGGTCGTCGCACAAGCCGTGTTCGGCATGGCGCGCACTCTCACGCCTGACGCGCCGCGCGCCTTGCTGGCGGCGGCGGCCGCCGGCCTAACTGCCGTGGGCGGTGCCTCGATGCAGTTGCTGGTGGTCCTGGGCGGCGCCGCGCTGGGTCCATGGCTGTGCCGGCAGACCATGGCGCGCCCGAGCGGCAACGTCGAGCTGCACTACGGTCGGCGCACGGGAAGCCTGCTGCTGCTGACGTACGGCGCTCTGCTGATTTGCGCGCTCATGGTCGCGCCCGCGGCAGCCCCGCTCGGTCAGGCGGCGGGCGCGTTCTATCGCGCCGGCGCGCTGGTGTTCGGCGGCGGCCATGTGGTCCTCCCACTGCTCAAGCAGGCGGTGGTTGATCCGGGGTGGATCGACGACAACACCTTCCTCGCCGGTTATGGCGCCGCACAGGCAGTCCCCGGACCGATGTTCGCAATATCAGCGTTTCTGGGCGAGCGCCTGCATGGCGGCCAAGGCGGGCTGACTGGCGCGACGCTGAGCTTGCTGGCGATTTTTCTACCAGGTTTCTTGCTCGTTGCCGGTGTATTGCCATTTTGGCGGGCCTTGAGTGCGCGCGCCGTGACGGCGCGCATGCTGGCGGGCATCAACGCGGTCGTCGTCGGCCTTCTGGCCGCTGCCCTCTACGATCCAGTGTGGGTCGGCGCGGTACATGATGCCAAGGACTTTGCCATCGCCCTGATCGGGTTTGCCTTTCTGGCCGGGGTCGGATGGCCATCCTGGGGAGCCGTATTGTGGTGTGTTCTGGCGTCCCTCGTGCGCTTCGCATTCGAGTAATCAATCTTGACCCACGAAAGTGATTTAAAGTAGGGACTACCGGCCGTCGAGGTCTTGCAGCACATTGCGCACCGCGGCTGCGAGCGCAGTCCACTTGCCGGTCTTACGCAGATCCTCGCTCAATTCAATCTGCACGCCCCCGCCTGAACGGCCCCGGTTGCAGATATTGCGGGGATCTATGCCCGGGAAGCGATGCCCGTCGGTCAGACAGGAGAATCCGGTCTTTGCAAGCGCCTGCGCGATCTCCCGCTTGAGCTCCTCATTCAGACCTCCAAGCAACACGTCGGGCCCCGCTGCAGCGTAGCCATGCACGGCAACCACGGTATCGCAGGTGGAAATGAGATCGAGGGCACGCGGCTCGTCGAAGCGATGACTGGCAAGGTGCAGGCAGTCGAAGTTGTCGCCGGTCTTCCTCAAGCCTTCGAAAAGATAGAGCCGATGTTCATCGCCGGCGATCAGACGCGCGATCTCGGAGGTGCGGCCTTCGATGCGCCCGCCATGAGGGGCGAGCACTGCCACCCCGGATTGTTCGCGCGCCGTGACGTGCACGGCGAAGTCGACACCTTCCTGAAAGTGCTGCGCGAGATGGTCGTAGTTGCGAAGGTCGTTGGCAGAAACCGGCTTGCTCACAGGGACAGTCTACCGCCACACCGGCTGTCCCTACGGCAGGATCTCGACCAGTGTCTGGCCTGCTGTCAGATCCCACAAATCTTGCAGGTCCTCATCGGCTAGAGCAATACAACCGTTAGTCCAATCGCGAGTTTTGTAATAGGAGAGCGGCTTGCTGGGTCGATTGGGCTCTCCGTGGATAAAGATATCTCCGCCGACGCGCAGGTGCAAAGTGGAGGATCGCTTCAGATCCGCCGGGCCCGGGTAGGAAATGTGCAATGCCTTGAAGTAATGGCTGTGCTCCTGGCGAAAATCGATGACGTAGCTGCCTTCGGGCGTGCGAAAGTCCCACTCGTGCTCTTTGGGCCCGGTCGGACTCAGGCCGAGAGCAATGCGATAAATGCGCAGTGGAAAACTATCGTGCAGCAAGTAGAGCTTGCGTTCGTGCTTGACGATGAGAATGGTGTCCGCAATCGGCCCGGATCGAGCGGGGCTTTGCCCGCAAAGCACGAATAACAGCGCACCGAGTCCCAGCCAGCGGGATCGCGCGACAACGCCGGCCCTCGCGTCGGATCGCGGGTAAGGGCGGTGCGGAGTCTGAGTAGACATATGCTGGTGGAGTCACCCGCTGAGCGAATGCGGCCACCTTAGCCAAATCGAAGTGCGCGGAACCTAGGTACAGATCCCAATTGAGCGCAAGAGCATCGGCCGCATCGCTGAATCACGATGAAATCCGTCACACTTCGCGCCGCTTAACAAAACGAGGCGACGTTAAGTCTATTGCGGGGCCGCGGGCATGAGTTCACGCAGCATGATCACTTCCGCGGCCACGGCGGCCTTTATGGTCGGCTCGCGGTCCGGGATGAACAGCGCAGAGTGCAGGGAGGGGAGTTCGGCGCCTGCCTTCATCGCCGCGTCGTACTTCGAGCGTTCCACGGCGCCGACGCGCAGCATCAGCGTGGGCACTCCCGCTCGTTGAAACTCCGAAAAATCCTCGCTCACCATTTCAGGCGGCGTATCCCTTACTTGCTGTGGTCCGAGCTCGCGCACCAGAGCAGCCGCCACGCGCTGCGTCGTTGCCGGATCATTCACCAATGCATACCCTCCTTCCGTAATCTCGACCAGAGGTTCCCGCGGCGCGCCTGCGGCTGCCGCCTCGGCCTTGGTGATGCGTTGAATGGCGCTCAGCAGATGCTGCCGCACTTCTTCGCTGAGCGAGCGCACCGTGAGCTCGAGGTTTACTTCGCCCGGAATGATGTTGGGCCGGGTGCCGCCATGAATGGAGCCGACGGTGATCACGGCGGGATCGAATGGGGATGTTTCACGCGAGACGATTGTTTGCAGCGCCAGCACCGTGCGGGCGGCGATCACGATGGGATCCACCGTCGACTCCGGGCGGGCGCCATGACCACCCCGGCCGAAGATCGTGATCTTCACGCTGTTGACATTGGCGAGAAGCGGACCCGCATGATAGCCAATGATGCCCGCGGGATACCGCGCGTCATCGTGGATGGCCACAGCATAGTCGGGACGCGGGAAGCGCGTGAACAACCCATCGGCGAGCATCGCCTTGGCGCCATCGCCATATTCTTCGGCAGGCTGGCCAATCAGCATCAGTGTGCCGCGCCAGCGGGCGCGCGTGCTGGCCATGATTCGCGCCGTCCCCATCCACGAAGCCATGTGAATGTCGTGGCCGCAGGCGTGCATCACGCCGACGTTGACGCCGTTGTCGTCCTTGGTGCGCACGGTGCTCGCGAAAGGCAGGCCGGTCTTCTCTTCCACCGGCAACGCATCCAATTCTGTCCGCAGCATCACGAGCGGGCCGACGCCGTTCTTCAGAATGCCGACGACACCCGTATGGCCAACGCCCGACGTGACGGCGTAGCCGAGCCCGCGCAATCCCGCCGCGAGTTTGGCGGCAGTCTGCTGCTCGTGCAGCGAGAGCTCCGGATGCAGATGTAGATCGATATACAGGGCGTCGGATTGCGGATATATCGCATCGACTTCGGCGGCAACCGATTGGGCTTGGCCGCGACCGGCGAGCACAAGCAACCCAGCAAGACCAAGAATTTGGATTTTCATGCCGCACCCTAGACCAAAATTTGTTGCAGCGCTAGAACACAACGGCGCACCATACGGGACCCGCCGCGAGAGGAATGGCCGATGAGAGACCTGCTTGATCTTGACCGCTATCCAATCGACCGCCTCGAAGCGCCGCAAGGTGTGCGATTGGTCGAGAGGTGCAAGGCGGACCTGGCCCTTCACGGCATGTTCAATCTTGAGGGTTTGGTGAGACCCGCGGCCATCGAGCGCGCGGTGTCGGCGCTCGAACCCTTGATCGACACCGCGAGCTACAGGCATGCGCGCCGGCACAACATCTATTTCAAGAGTGTGATTCCGGGCCTTGCCGCCGACCATCCCGCGCTCAAGCAGTTCGAGACCGTGAATTACACGCTCTGCGCGGATCAGCTGGCGGGAACAGTGGTTGACCGTATCTACGAATGGACGCCGCTGGCGACGTTCCTGGCACGTGTGATGGGCAAGCCGCGGCTGTTTTTGATGAGCGATCCTCTCGCGAGAGTGAACGTTCTGGCCTATAAACCCGGCGAGGCGCTGAATTGGCACTTCGATCGCTCGCAATTCACCACGACGCTGTTGATTCGGGCCGCTGAATCAGGCGGCGAGTTCGAGTTTCGAAGCGGACTGCGTTCCGATGCCGAGCCCAACTACGATGGCGTCGCGCGGCTGCTGCAAGGCGAGGACCCGCAAGTTTCCGTGCAGCCGCTCGCAGCCGGCACGCTGAATGTTTTTGCCGGCAGGAACACCGCACACCGCGTCACTCCCGTACTCGGCCATTGGAGCCGGATCGTCGCCGTGTTTTCCTACTACGACGATCCCGGCGTCGAGTTCAGCAGCGCAGAACGCCTGGGGTTCTACGGCAGAGTTGCATAGCATGAAAATCGCCGCGCGCTTGACCATCGCCACGCTGCTGCTGTTGTCGTCACTCACCGCCGGTGCGGTCCCGGCTGGTGCCCTTGCGGACGCCGCGAAAGTCGAGTGGCAATGGGGCGTGAAGATTCCGCTGCGGGACGGGGTGCGCCTGAACGCCACCCTCTACAAGCCCGCGGGGCTAAAGGAGCCGCGGCCCTGTCTGTTCACGCTCACACCCTATGTCGGCCAGAGCTATCACGACCGCGGCATGTACTTTGCCGCGCATGGCTATCCGTTTCTCACCGTGGATGTACGCGGCCGCGGCAACTCCGAAGGTTTTTTCCAGCCGCTGATTCAGGAAGCGAAGGACGGTTACGACGTCGTTGAGTGGCTCGCCCAGCAGCCCTATTGCAATGGCAAGATCTCGATGTGGGGCGGCTCCTACGCGGGATACGATCAGTGGGCAACGGCGAAGGAGTTCCCCCCGCACCTCGCGACCATTGTTCCCGTGGCGTCGCCGGCCGCCGGCGTGGATTTTCCGGCGCGCAACAACGTTTTCTCGCCTTACGATATGCAGTGGCTCACCTTTACGAGCGGGCATACGGGACAGGACCGGCTGTTTGGCGACGATGCCTACTGGGTCTGGAATTTCCGCCGCTGGATCGAATCGGGGACCGCGTACCGAAAACTCGACGCCTTCTTCGGCAATCCGTCGCCGATTTTTCAGGACTGGGTCAGCCATCCGGACCTCGACGCCCACTGGGATTCATACAACCCCAGCAGCGAGCAGTACGCCAAATTGCAGATCCCCATCTTGACCATTACGGGCATGTACGACGACGATCAACCCGGGGCGCTCGCGCATTACAGCCGCTACATGCAAGTGGCTTCCCCGGCGGCTCGAGCCCGCCACTTCCTTGTGATCGGCCCTTGGGATCATCCCGGAACCCGGACTCCCAAAGCCGAATTCATGGGAATGAAATTTGGACCTGCAAGCCTCGTCGATCTCCCGCAACTGCATCTCGACTGGTATCGCTACGCGATGGAGGCCGGCCCCAGACCTAAGTTCCTGCGGAAGCCCGTTGCCTACTACGTGAGCGGTGCCGAGCATTGGCGCTATGCAGATACTCTCGAGGCAATTACCGCGGAGTCGCGACCCTACTTTCTTGATTCCAGCGGCGATGGTGCGCGCCAACTGTACACCGCCGGCAGTCTCGCTCCCGGCCATGCCGGCCGGGGCGCGCCGGATCGTTATCGCTACGACCCGCGCGATCTGTCGCTCGCCAAGATTGAATCAGAGAGCAACCTCGATTCGGCGCTCGATCAGACTGTTCGTCTCGCGAATACCGCCCAGGTGGTGTACGTTTCGGCGCCGTTTGAGCAAGACCAGGAACTGAGCGGGTTTTTTCGCCTCGAGGCCTGGATCTCGATCGACCAGCCGGACACCGATTTCGTCGTCACGGTCGCGGAGGCCGGTCCGACCGGTACCGTCACTCCCTTGAGCTCCGACATCATGCGAGCCCGTTACCGCGAGTCTCTGCGCATCCAAAAGCTGGTATCGACGAAAGACCCGCTGCGCTACGACTTCAATCGTTTCACCTTTGCCTCGCGGCTCGTCCGCACGGGGAGCCGCCTCGTGGTCGTTTTATCGGCGGCAAATTCGCTCGAGTATCAGAGGAATTTCAATTCCGGCGGCGTGGTCGCGGACGAGACGATGGAAAGTTCCCGTCCAGTAACGGTCCAGATCTTCCACGACGCCAAGCGGCGCAGCGCACTGTACGTCCCTGTCGCTGCCGCGGAGGCTGCCGACGCCACTTCAGATCGCTGATCCAATTCTTGCAGCTCCCATTTTGGGCCCGACCGAATATGATGAAGATTGAAGCTGCCCCAACGGAGATCCAGGTTCTACTGTTCGACGTCGGCGGCGTATTGGTGCAGCTCAGTGGCGTTGAAAAAATGCTCGAGTGGCTCGGCAACCAAGTCTCACCGGATGAACTATGGCGGATGTGGCTGCAGTCCGTTCCGGTACGGCAGTTTGAGACCGGACGGATCGATGCGCGCGCTTTCGCGGCCGGCGTGACCTCCGAGTTTGGTCTCCCCGTCGAACCGCAGCAATTCCTCGACGAATTCATCGGCTGGCCCAGCGGGCTTTATCCAGGCACCTTGCAGATGCTCGCGCGAATACCCCGGTCTTATCGCCGCGCCATACTCTCGAACAGCAATGCTCTGCATTGGCCGCGGGTGCTCAACGACATGCAGCTCGGCGCGGCTTTCGACAATCACTTCGTGTCGCATATCACGGGACGAATCAAGCCCGATCCGGACGCGTTCGAGCATGTCGTGGAATCGCTCGGCTGCATGCCCGGACAAGTGCTGTTCCTCGATGACAACTTGCTCAATGTCCGCGCGGCACAGAGTTTTGGCATGCATGCAATCCGGGTCCGCGGGGCCATCGAAGCGCAACACGCATTGTCGGAACTCGGCATCATCGGACGCGGCTGATGCGTAGCCGCCATTGAAATGAAAGTGATCCGCCTTATCCCAAGTTCCAGTTTTCCTACGCTCCGCGACGGGAGATGTCGGACAGACGGCAATGGACTATCGAGTCACACTTCATCCCAACGCTGTTGGGCCGTTACCGTCGGCGTATCGCTCCCCCGGGCCGTCTTAATAAAGCGCCCCGGGGGAGTAATTTAGAAACGGGATGCCCGTCGATTCGCACCAATCCGGCGAAACAGTGACTTTCTATGATCGTCGCGGCAACGTCGTGAGCCCCGATACGCGCTCAACCATCAAGCCGCGACGCGGCGTATTTGCGCTGGTGGTAGCGACTCACGACGATGCGATCATGCTTTCGGCCGAAGCCGGCGCGCCCGACGTCCCGGAACTTCCAGGTGGCGGCATCGAAGATGGCGAATCGCTCGATGAAGCGATCAAGCGCGAGTGGGCCGAGGAAGTCGGCATTGCGTTTGACGTCACCGGACCCTTTCAGCAATTCCAGCACGTGCGCGGCTTCTACGCCGATCATCGCCGGGAGTTCTGGATTTATGACCAGACTTTCCGGCTGTATCAATTTTCCGACCGCGTCCGAATTGGGCAAAAATGGCCGAACCCGGAGGGCGGAATCGCGGGCTGGGAGGCGATTGCATCATTGCCTAAATTGCCGATCAACCGCGCCCACTGGTGCGCCATCCCCACACTGTTATCCAGCCTCGCCCGACCATGAAAGTCGCGGGACCTACGCCGTTTTTTTGCGGCCGTGCAGCCGCGCCACCAGGTCCGCCTCGCCGAGGCTCAGCCCGAACTGCTGCGTGAGCTTGCTGGTGTCGGCGCCGCGCCGCGCGTAGTCGATCGCCCGGTCGAAGGATTGCACGCCTCCCCGCAGCTCAACCTGCTCCACTCGCCCGGCAACGCCCGAATACTCATGTTCGACGCGCTGCAGACGACGGCCGGTCTTGATGCTGACCGAGGCCACCTGCTCCAATTCTCGGCGCACCTCCGACAAGCTTGATTCGACGGCGAGGCAACGGGTCCGCCAGCCGCGCACCGCGCGCATCGACCACAGCGCCGCGATCAGACCTGTGAGGCCGAGCACCGCGGCCGTAAGTTCGAGAACCGTATTGATAGTCATGGTCATGTTATGCGTACTCATCGATGAGAGATTTGGGAGGGCGGGGCGATGCCGAATCCGGGCCGCTGCCCGCTTGCGGCGCCCTGGGTTTGTCGGGCGGCTTGCTGTCGCCGCCCGGCGCGCCCTCCGAGCCGTCCCGGGACGGGCGCTTGTCGGCGATGGGGAGCGCCGGATAAAGGCCGGAGTTGCTCAGGCGGTCAACTTCACTCATTGCGTGACCTCCTCATTCTGTTTTGGGTTGCGCGTTCGCAGGCGGCTTCGCCTGCTCTTTGACAAGCACGGTCTTCTCGATATCGGCGGGCGGCACCTGGTACCAGCAGACGATTCGCAGCGCTGCTCGACTCGGCAAGCTCGACCCCGGGCGCGGCGCTCGCGGGAGTTTGATCGTCGGTTCTCGCGGTCACCGGCGCGCCGGGCGCTACCTCTTCGAGTACCAATACCACGACGCGGCGATTCGCGTTGCGCCCGTCGCTCGTGTCATTCGGACTGCCGCGGATGAAATTCTCCGAATCCGACGATTTCGAGCCGCAGAGGATCGATCCCCTGCCTCGTGAATTGATGCACCACACTCGCGGCACGCGCCGCGGACAACTCCCAGTTGGAGGGAAATGCGGCGGTGCGGATCGGCCTATCGTCGGTATGTCCCTCGACGCGGATCGGATTGGGGAAGGGCTTCAAGACCTCCGCCAGTTTGTCGAGCACGGGCTCGGCGGCCGGCGCGAATTCTCCCGCGCCGCTTGGGAACAAAATGTCGGCGTTGATCTCGATTTCCAGCCACATGTTCTCGCGGCGCACCGTCACCAGCTTGGCGTCGATCAGCGACTGCATCGCGTCCTGCACCTGGCGCTGCATGCGAATCAGCGCGCCGGGGAGATCCGCGGATGTCGCGCCCTCGGTCTTGGTCGGATCCCGCGGCACGAGCTTGCCGTCCGGCGTGGATTTGCCGTCCTTGATCTTGATGAACACGGTGGGCGTGATTCCCGCCAGCGGCTTGTCGCCGCCCTTGCCGGGTTCCTTTTCGCCGATGTTGACCGGCCGCATGCTTTTCGGCGCGCCGTTGAACGCGGCGATCATCGAATCGGACAGCACGCGAAATTTCCCCTCGTTCACCGACGACATGGCGTACATCACGGTGAACAACGCGAACAGCAGGGTCACGAGGTCGCCGTAGGGAATCGCCCAGGCTTCCGCGTTCACATGCTCCTCGTGCTTCTTCTTGCGGGCCATGGCGTCCTGTCAGTGGTGGAAGTACCCTTGCAGCTTCGACTCGATATTGCGCGGATTCTCGCCCTGGGCGATGGCGATGATGCCTTCGATCACCATGGTCCGAACCTGCGATTGGCCGTGAATCACCGACTTCAGCTTGTTGCCCATGGGCAGGAACAACAGATTGGCGAACGCGATGCCGTAGATGGTCGCGATGAATGCGGCCGCGATGCCGTGGCCGAGCTTGGAGGGGTCATTCAGATTCTGCATGACCGCCATCAATCCCATGACCGCGCCGATGATGCCGAGCGTCGGCGAATACACGCCCATGGCTTCGAACACCTTGGCGGCCTGCGTATCGAAATGCTCCATGGTTTCCAGTTCGATTTCCATGCTGGAGCGGATCGCATCCGGCTCGCCGCCGTCGACCAATGATTGCAAACCCTTCTTCAGGAAGTCGTCCTTCTCCGCTTCCACCGCGGACTCGAGACCCAGCAGCCCCTGCTTGCGGGCGATGTTGCTCCACTCGACGATTTTCTCGATCATCGCGGCCGGATTGTTCGCCGGCGGCTTGAATACCCAGGAGACGATTCTCCACGCCCGCAGGAAGGTGGGCATGCGGCGTCTGCACCAGGCTGGCCGCCATCGTCCCGACGACCACGATGACGAAAGCCGCGCTGCCGACCAGGGCGCCGGCACTGCTGCCTTTCAAGATCGCACCGCCGATGATCGCTATCAGCGCAAGTACGACACCGATGATGCTGAGGATATCCATGGACTAGTTCGGCTGCAGCCACTCCGAGAGCCGTGCGCGCACGCGCACCAACGCCTGGCCGTGAATCTGGCAGACCCGCGACTCGGACACTTCGAGCACCTCGCCGATCTCGCGCAAATTCATGTCTTCGTCGTAGTACAGCGACAGCACCAGCTTCTCGCGCTCGGGCAGCAGATTGATCGCCGAGCTGAGCGCGTCGCGGAAGCCCGCATTCTCCATGTGATCGAACGGGCCCGGCCGCTCGTCGCGGGCGTGATCGGCCGGGCTCGATTCATCCTCGCTCGATCCCATCTGATCGAAACTGAACAGACGGCAGCTGGCCGCATCCTGCACCAGCTTGTGATATTCCTCGATCGATACGCCGAGACCCTCGGCGATATCGACGGGACTTGCGTCCTGCCCCTTCTCGTTCTCGATCTTGCGCACCACATCGGCCATCTGCGCGCATATTTCGATGCACGGAACGGGGCGTCCAGTCGGATTTGCGCACTTCGTCGAGCATGGCGCCGCGAATCCGAATGCCCGCGTAGGTCTCGAAATTGGCGCCTTTGGTGGCCGAATAGTGCTTCGCCGCATCGAGCAAACCGATCATTCCGGATTGGATCAGGTCGTCGACTTCCACGTTGGGCGGCATGCGGCTGACCAGATGGTAGGCAATGCGCTTGACCAAATCGGCATGCCGCAGGACCAATTCTTGCTGCGGCACCTGATCGACCGGGACGAGATCGTCCGCGTTCGGTTTCGGGCCGCGCTTTTGTGCGTTCAAGTACTGTGTGCTTGCTCTCATTGCAATACCGTCGAAGGACCGATCCGGGCCCCTACCATGCGTTCGACGAAAGAACTCAAGGTGACCTCGTGCCCCTTGTGGCACAGACCACTTATCGGCCTTCGATGCCAGATTCTTGAGCGCGATGGATGAAATAGACGCCGGGTACGCATCGACCACGGCGGTCTGCCGCTGCACGGCGCGCCGCAGGTAGTCGTCAAACGGTACGGATCCGGCAAACTCCAGCGTCACATTGAGAAATCGGTCACAGACCCGGGCAATTTTCTGGAACAGATCGGGACCCTCGCCCGATCGGCGGGTCTGATTCGCGAGGATCTGAAAGCGCTGGACCCCGTGTTCCCGGCTCAGCACCTTGATCAGCGCATATGCGTCCGTGATGGATGCCGGTTCGTCGCAGACCACCACCACCACGTGGTGCGCCGCCTGGCTGAAGGTCGTGACGCTGTCTTGCAACCCCGCCGCGGTATCCACCACCAGTACTTCGACCCGGTGATATAGATCGCTGAAGGCGCGGATGATTCCGGCGTGCTCGGCATCCGACAGGTTCGCCATGTGCTTCATGCCGGAGGCGGCCGGCACGACCTGCAGACCATGCGGGCCGGTGACGATGGCGTCTTCCAGCGAGCATTCACCCTTGATCACGTGTCCCATGTGGAATCGGGTGTGCAGGCCCAGAATCACGTCGACGTTGGCCAATCCCAAGTCGGCGTCGAGCAACATGACGTCGCGTCCCTGCGCGGCGATCGACACGGCCAGATTGGCGGAGACGGTCGTTTTGCCGACGCCTCCCTTGCCGCCGGTGACCGCGATCACCTTGACCGGGCGTGATGAATTCAGTTCGTCGAGGGCAGCGGCGCGCTCGGGCGATAGTCGAATGTTATGCATGGGCAGGTACTCGCCCGAAATTGCGGGCATGATGGGCTTGGTCGCGTGGCGGGGCGTGGGTCTTCAACTGTTCGGCGGCGCTCACCAGCCAGATGCGCTTGTCGCGGGCCGCGTGCAAGTCATCCGGCACCCGCTGCCCGTCGCACACATAGGCTATTTTCAGACGATGGCGCAACGTCGTGGAGATCACCGCGCCGAGACTCACGGCCTCGTCCACCTTGGTGAGAATGCAGGCCAGCGGCTTCAGCGGCGCAAAGGCTTTCACGATCTCCTCGAGCGCGTGGCCTTCGCCCTGGGCGGGCAGCGCCAGCAGGACCCGTGCGCGAGCGGCGCCGGATTGCAGTGCCGCCAGCTGCTCGGCGAGTCGAACGTCGCGCGGACCCATGCCTGCGGTGTCGATCAGGATCAATTTCTTGGATTGGAGCCGTTCCAGCACGCGCGCCAAATCCTTGCCGCTGTTGGCGGCATGCATCGGCGTACCGAGAATGCGCGCATAGGTCATGAGCTGATCGCGAGCACCGATTCGATAGGCGTCGGTGCTGACCAGCGCCAGATCCTGGCTGCCGTGTTGCAGGCACCAGCGCGCCGCGAGTTTGGCGATGGTCGTGGTCTTGCCGGCGCCGGTCGGTCCGACGACCGCCACGACCCCTCCGTTCAGGCTCGAGAGATCGTTGACGACCGGCAGGTGCCTGACGAGCAGCGCCATGGGGACATGCGACGGGTTATCGACGCTGGTGCGCCGCGGGGCAAGCGCCGCCAGTGCCATGGCCACGTCGGGCGCAATGTCCAAAGCCGAGAGCTCTTCCAGGACTCGCGCCTGCTCGGGGTCGCGCAGCCGCTTATCGTTCCACGTCATGCCGGCGAGGCCGGTCTCGAGCAATTGGCGCAAATCGCGCAATTCGCGCTGCATGTCGCCGTAGCCGAAGTCCGGCCGAACCTCCGGCGCGGAGCGCCTTGCCGGGCACGGCCGTCAGCGTGCGCACGCAACGTCGGCACCGGTGCACGCAAAGGCGTTGCGGGCGCACGCGCGGGCGTTGCAGTTACAGTGGCGGCCGGCGCGCGCGGCGCCGGGGCGGCCGGACGGTGAGGCCGCCGCCGGCGCAGCGACGATGGCCGGCGCGGGCGGCTGCGGTGCGACTGGGTCCGGAGTGCGCTGCCGCGTCGCCGCGGCAAACAAGCCCTCGTCGTAGTCCACGGCGGCGATGACCTCGATGCCATCCTCGATGCGCCGGCTGGAGAGAATGACTGCGTCCGGTCCCTGTTCCGCGCGCACCTGCGCCAGCGCGGCGCGCATGCTTTCCGCCGTGTAACGTTTAATCTTCATGTCAACCTCCATGAATCAAGCAATTTCATCTGCCCACCGCGGCAATCACTCGGATACGGCGGTTTTCGGGTATTTCGTTGTAGGCGAGCACCGCCAGCGAGGGTGTCGAGTGGCGCATCAAGCGCGCGATCCACGGCCGTATTTTCGGCGCCACCAACAGCACGGCGGGTTCGCCCGCCGCTTCCTGGCGCCGCGTGCTGTCGGCCAGCGCCGTCTGAATCCTGTCGGCGAGTCCGGGCTCGAAGCCGGGCGCGGCGTCGGTGCCCGACGCCATCGAATCCTGCAGCAATTGCTCGAGCCCCGGATCCAACGTGATGACGGGGAGCTCCTGGCGCAGACCGCCGACGTTCTGCACGATGCTGCGCCCGAGCGCGATGCGTACGGCAGCCACCAGGGCCACCGGATCCTGGGTCTTCGGCGCAAACTCCGCCAGCGTTTCGCAGATGGTGCGCAGGTTGCGGATCGGCACCCGCTCCAGCAGCAGAAACTGCAGCACCTTGACGACCACGCTCATCGGCAGCAACTTCGGCACCAAATCCTCGATCAGTTTCGGCGCGCTCTTGCCCAATCGATTGAGCAATTGCTGCACCTCTTCGTGGCCCAACAGCTCGTGCGAATGGGACTGCAGTAGGTGGCTCAAGTGAGTGGCGACGACGCTGCTGGCGTCCACGACGGTATAGCCCTGGGCCTGCGCCTGCTCG
The DNA here is from genome assembly GCA_963818075.1 of uncultured Gammaproteobacteria bacterium. GTDB lineage: Bacteria > Pseudomonadota > Gammaproteobacteria > Steroidobacterales > Steroidobacteraceae > Bog-1198. Next base: position 1,358,420 of record CAWFQX010000006.1, read on the forward strand.
CGCCGTGTCTTCTCGATCCATATCGCCTCCAAGCCGAAGGCAGGATCCTTGGTCGCCGTGCCGGGCAGGGTGCCGGAAACTTGACCCGGATTGATGGCGAGTTCGCGATCCGGAAACACTTCCGACTCGCCGACCGGTGCGCCGAGAATGGTGATGCGGTAGGAATTCGGGCCGAGTTCGAGGTTGTCGCGAATGTGCACGGCCTGCACCAAGAAGCCGAGCTCCTCGGACAGCTTCTTGCGCACGCCTTTGATGCGCCCCATCAGTTCGCCGCCCTGATTGCGATCCACGAGCGGAATCAGCCGATAACCCACCTCGAGACCGATCAGATCGACGGGTTCCACGTCATCCCAGGACAGCTCGCGCTGCTCCGCGGCCGGCGTCGCCGCGACCGCGGGGGCCGCAACCGCCGCTTTGTCGGCCGCCTTGCGCTTGCTCAGAAAGAAAGCGCCGACCGCGCACAGCGCCGCCATCCCCAGGAACACCAGATTCGGCATGCCCGGAATGATGCCGAGCAGAGTCAGTATGCCGCTGGTGACTCCGAGCGCCTTGGGCTGACCGAGCACCTGCGTCATGATCTGCTGGCTCATGTCATGCGGACGCGACACGCGCGTCACCAGGATGGCGACCGCGACGGACAAGAGCAGCGCCGGAATCTGCGCAACCAGTCCATCGCCGATGGTGAGCAGCGCGTAAGTGCGGCCCGCTTCGGCAAGCGACATGCCGTGTTGGGCGGCGCCGATAATGGTGCCGCCGAATAAGTTGATGAACACGACCAGGATTCCGGCGATGGCGTCGCCGCGCACGAACTTGCTGGCACCGTCCATGGCGCCGTAGAAGTCTGCTTCCTCGCGCACTTCCTGCCGCCGCACGATGGCTTCAGCCTGGGTAATGATGCCGGCGTTCAGGTCGGCGTCGATTGCCATCTGCCGGCCGGGCATGGCGTCCAAGGTAAAGCGCGCGCTGACTTCCGAGATGCGGCCCGCGCCCTTGGTGATGACGACGAAGTTGATGATCACGAGCACCGTGAACACGACCATTCCCACGGCGTAGTTGCCGCCGACCACGAACTCGCCGAACGCGGCAATGACGTGGCCGGCCGCGTGCGATCCGGTATGGCCGTTGATAAGCACAATGCGCGTCGAGGCCACATTGAGGCCGAGACGCAGCAGCGTGGCGCCCAGCAGCACGGTCGGAAAGGTCGCGAACTCGAGCGCCCGCCGCACGTAGATCACAGCCAGCAAGATCATGATCGACAGAGAGATGTTGAACGTGAAGAAGACGTCCAGCAGGAACGCCGGCAGCGGCAGCACCATCATGGCGAGGACCACCATGACCAATACCGGCACGCCCAAGCCGTTGCGGGCGAAATCGCCGAAGGTCGCTAGAATTGCGCGCGCGTTCATGCGTCGTCGAACTCAGCGCCGACCTGCGGGTTCGGGCGCGCAACCCGGGCGGCTATGGTCGGATTCAACTTGCGGACCCGGAAGATATACGAGAGCACCTGGGCGACCGCCGCGTACAGGCCGGCGGGAATTTCCTTGTTCAAGTCCGTCGACCGGTACAGTGCGCGCGCCAGCTTCGGCGACTCGAATATCGGCACGCGATGCTCTTCGGCGATGCGCCGGATGTTTTGCGCCACCAGATCGACGCCCTTCGCCAGCACGCGCGGCGCGCGCATTTGCTTCGGGTCGTACTTGAGAGCCACCGCAAAGTGCGTGGGGTTGACGATCACCACGTCGGCTGAGGGCACCTTGTGCATCATGCGGCGGCGCGCCAGCGTCTGCTGAATTTGACGGATGCGCTGCTTCGTCTCCGGCCGCCCGTCGGACTCCTTGGCCTCATCGCGCAGTTCCTGGCGCGTCATGCGCAGCGACTTCTTGAACTGAAACAGCTGCAGGGGCACATCGACCATGGCAACCAACGCGAGCGAACCGCACAGCCAAACGAACGACCAGCTCACGATGCCGACGCCGCGGCCGATGGCGGCGCGCGGTTCCATGTGGGCGAGGCCGAGGACTTCGCGGAAGGTCCGCGACACGATCGCCGCGCACACGCCCCCCACCACCGCGCATTTCAACAGCGCCTTGCCGAGTTCGGAGACGCCGCGCAGCCCGAACAGCCGTTTGATGCCGGCGAGCGGACTCAAGCGTGTGAAGTCCGGCACCATGGCCTGCATGCTGAAATTCCAGCCGCCGAGCGCGAGCGTCGTCAGAATGACCACGCCGATCAATGCGCCGAACATCGGCAGCAGAACGGTCACCGCGCTTATGGCGGCCTCGCCCAGCGAGCCCAGCATGGCGTCCTGCTCGCTTAAGGTGCGCGGGTCGATGGCAAGCCCGTGGCGCAGAATCTTGCGACAGGCACGCGGCCAGCGAGCTGCCGATCGCAACCAGCATCGCGCTTCCGCCGATCATCGTGGCGAAGGTGGTTAGCTCGCGCGAGCGGGGTACCTGGCCCCGCTCGCGCGCATCTTGCAGGCGCTTAGGCGATGGGTCTTCGGTGCGTTCGCCGCCAGTTTCAGCTTCGGCGGCCATCAGCGAATACCTGCGGCGGGCGCGCCGACGAGCTCGCCAACCGCCGTCAACGCGCTGTTGATGAGGTTCCCGATGCTCGTCATGATGCCTTCGAGGCCGACGATGAGCACGAAGAAGCCGCAAAGCAGCGTGATGGTGAAGCCGATGCCGAACAGATTGAGCTGCGGCGCCGTGCGCGTGACCACGCCGAGCGCCAGATTGACGATCACCAGTGCGATCATTGCCGGCAGAGCGATCAGCAGCCCGGACTCGAAGACACGCGCGCCCCACACGGCCACCGACATCAGGAAAGTTACGGTCGATGTGCGCGGCGCCGATCGGCAGGCTGCGGAAGCTCTCCGACGAAGGCGCCGAGCAGCACCAGGTGGCCGTTGATCGCGAGGTAGGTGAGCATGCCGAATATCATGAACATCTGGCCGAGCACGGTGGTGTTGGCGCCGCGCTGCGGATCGACCAAGGTCGCGAAGCCCAGTCCCATGGTCATGGAGATCGTCTGGCCGGCGAAGGTCAGCGCCTCGAAGGCCAGCTGCACCACCATGCCGATGGCGACCCCGATCAAGCAGCTCCTGCACGGCCGCCAGCAGTCCGGCGGCGGAGAAGATCGACAGCGCCGCCGGAACCTGCACCAGCGGCGCCATCAAGAACGCCAGCGCCAGCGACATGACGATTTTGATGCGGGCGCGGGATGACGCCTTCGCTCGCCGTGGGCGCCGCCAGCACGAAGCCGCCGACCCGCAGTACGGGCCACCACAATCGGCCCACCCATTGGGTCACGTCGGCGGCATTGAGAGTCACGGGTTGCATGCGCGCCCTAGCCGATGACCGTTGGAATGCTGGTGTAGAGATCGTGCGTGAAGTCGGTGAGCACGCGCAGCATCCAAGGGCCGGCCGCGAACAAGGTGAGCACCAGCAGCAGCAGCTTCGGAATGAAGCTCAACGTGGATTCGTTGATCTGAGTCGCTGCCTGAAACATGCCGATGATGAATCCGGCAACGAGCGCAATCAGGAGCAGCGGCGCGGCGATCATCGCCGTCACCATCAGCATGTGGTGCGCCAAATCCATGACGTTCTCGGGCGTCATCGGTGAAAACTCGAGGCCAGCGTGCCGATCAGCAGCGTCCAGCCGTCCACCACCACGAACAGCATGATCTTGAACGGCAGCGACACCAGGGACGGGCGACAGCATCATCATGCCCATCGACATCAGCACGCTGGCGACGACCAGATCGATGACCAGAAAGGGAATGAACACCATGAAGCCGATCTGAAACGCGGTCTTCAGCTCGCTGGTCATGAAGGTCGGGATCAGGACGCTGAGCGGCACATCCTCGGCGCTCGCAAACTGCGACTTTCCCGAGAGCTTGGAGAACAGCTGCAAATCATTTTCGCGGGTTTGCGCCAGCATGAACTTCTTGAGCGGCTGCAGCGTGCGGTCTAGCGCCACTTCGCCGGCCAATTGGCCGTCCACGTACGGCTTGATGCCGTTCGCATACGACTGCTCGATGGTCGTGCTCATGACGAAAAAAGTCATGAACAGGGCCAGACCCGTGAGTATCTGGTTCGAAGGAGTCGTGGGCATGCCGAGCGCCTGCCGCAGAATCGACAGCACGATGATGATGCGGGTGAACGCCGTCATCGCCAGCAGCATCGCCGGCAGCAGCGTCAGCACCGTCATCAGGATCAGCACCTGGAAGGTGAGCGAGTAGGTCTGCGCGCCGTCGGCCGCCGTCTTGATCGCGATGGCCGGCAGCGCGCCCTGGGCATGGGCCGCAGCGAGCGGCAGCAGAGCCAGCACCGGCAGCAAGAACATTGCCGCCGCGGCCAAGCGGCGCTGTGCGCGCCGATTCACGGGAACGCCCTCGGGTTCACGCCGAACCGCCCGGCCGTTTCATCAGGTCGCGCAGGCGCTCGGCGAACGCGGGCGCGGCCGGGGCGCCCTTGAGAACGATCGGCGTGGCGAGCGGCGTCAGCGGCACGATGCCGGCGGCGCTCACGCCGACCAGCACCTGGGATTCGCCGACGCGAATCAACACGATGCGATCTCTCGGACCGACGCTGAGCTCGTCGAGGACGGCAATGTCCCCCGCGCCGCGCGGCCCCGCCATCTTGAGCCGCTTCAGCGCCCAGCTGATGGCAAAAATCAGCACGACGATGGCGAGCAGGCTCAAGGTGAGCTGCGCCAGGCTGCCCACGGACAACGGCGAGGCGGGTTGCGCCATCCCCGTCATCGGGCGTGTTCCATTCTTTCCGTGGCGCTGACGACTTCCGTCAAACGGATGCCGAATTTCTCATTCACCACCACCACTTCGCCGCGCGCCACGCGAACCCCGTTCACCAGCACGTCGAGGGGCTCGCCGGCCAGACGATCGAGTTCGACGACCGCGCCGGGCGTCAGCTGCAGCAGGTCGCGCACCGACATTCGCGCGCGTCCGACCTCGAGCGCCAGCGTGACCGCCACGTCGAGGATCAGATTGAGATTCATTTCCTGGCCGGCGGCGCCGCCGGCATTGGGGCTCAAGTTGCCGAATTGCGCGCGTGCGACGGCGGCGCTCTTCGGATCGGGCGGTGCTCATGGGGAGGCTCCTGAAAGAATCTTTAGCGCATTGCGTCCTTGCGACACGCCGAAACTGCCGCGATACAGCGGCACATTGCCGGCGAGCAAGGTGACCTGCTGCGGCGCTTCGATGGGGATGATGTCGCCGGGCGACAGCCGCACCAATTCGCGCAGGCTGATCTGCGCTTCGGCGAGAATCGCGCGGGTATCGAGCTCGGCGTCCTGCAGGGCCGTGGTGAGAACCGGCGCCCAGGCCTCTTGGCTAAGCAGCGCCTTTTGACCGCCGTCCGCGGCGAGCGCCTCACGGACGGGCGCGAGCAAGGCTTCCGGCAGCAACCAATCGATCGTGCCGCTGCGCGAAGCGAATTCCACGGTGAATTTGACGACCAGCACGGCCTCGTTTGCGGCCGCCCAACTGCACCAGGCGCGGGTTGGTCTCCTGCTTCACGAGTTCGAGCTCAACCGGCGTCACCGGCACCCATGCGGCCGCCAGGTCCGCGGCAAAACTCCGCACCATCATCGCGAGGAAACGCTGCGCGGCCGGAGCGATGGCTGCCTGGGGATCGGTGGTGGCCCGGCCCGTCCCGCCGAAGAAGCCGTCCAGCAGCGTCAATAGCAGGTTGGCTTCGACACTGATGAAGGCGAAGCCGGGCAGCGGCTTCAGGCGCACCACGGCGAGACTCGACGGGCACCGGCAACGCGGCCTGCAAATCCGCGCTCTTTCCGGATTCCATCGAGTGGAACTGCATGCTTGCGTCGCGGCCCAACAGAGCGGACATGGAGGCACCGGATCGTTCGGCGAAGCTCTTGCTCACCGCTTCCAACAGCGGCAATTGCGTGCGATTGATGCGCTGCGCCGTAAAATCATAGGGCCGCGGCCCACCGGCGGCACTTTTCTCGAGCAACGCCGACACCTCTTCGTCCGAGATGGTGGCGGGTGGCGCGGCGTCGGCCATTACTGCACCACGAAGGTGGTGAACAGCAGGTCGTCCACGTCGGGACTCGCCTTCTTTCTTCTGCACCGCGCGTACCTCGGTGAGCGCCTCCTGCCGCAGCTTTTCCTTGCCTTCGCGCGACATCATCGACTGATAATTGCGGTTGCTCATGAGCAGCAGCAGGTTGTTGCGGATCAAGGGAATGTTCTTCTGCACGCTGTCGATGGCCTTTTGATCGTGGGCCATGATCTCCATGGTAATTTGCAGGAAACGCACCACGGAGCCGTCTTCGAAATTGACCACCAACGGCGGGTCGATGGCGTAGTACACCGCCGCCTTGGCGGGACCGCCGTCCTCTCCGTGGCCGGCGCACGACCACCGGCACGATTGCCTTGATCTTGCCGTCCTTGTCCAATTGCAGATCGGGGAGCGGGTGCAGTTTTGCGTTGATGGATCCGCCCGCCACGACGGCGCCCAGGGTCAGCACAAAAATGCCGATACCGTTGACGAGAGTCCCCATGAAGCCGCCGGATTTCGGCGCGGGGGGCGGAGGAGTAGAATCGTCGGCTGCTTCTGCCATGGCTTATTCCTGCGCGGTCACATGCCGCAACGAGGAACGAAGCAAGTTCTATGCCAGAACTTTGCTAAACCATTTTTACAATATAATTCAGTTGCTTACGTCGAGTTATCGCATGGAGCCAGCCGACTGCCGCAGCCGGCCGCCGATAAATTGACGCTTCCGGCGGCGCCCATTCGCGGCGCCCCCCAACTTCCGCCCTTCCGCCCTTGCACCCCTCAGAATTTCAGCGACACACGCAGGCCCGGCCCGGCGTCATCCAGAACCAGGCGCGCGCCGTGCAATTTGGTGACGGCCGCCACCAACGAAAGCCCAAGTCCCGAACCCGGAAATTTGCGCGCCTCGTCCAAGCGCACGCGGCGGCCGAGCACGATCTCGCGCTTGTCCGCCGGATATGCCCGGCCCGTTGTCCTCGACGACCACTTCCGGCTCGCCGGCGGAACCGCGCAGCAGCACGCGGATGCGGCCGCCGTCGGGCGTGAACTTGATGGCATTGTCGAGCAAATTCGCCAGCGCTTGGGCCAACAGCTGCCGGCTCCCCAGCACCTGCGCCCCCGCCGCCACCGAGCTCTAGCAATTCGATGCCGCGCTCTTCGCTCACCGGCGCGTACAGATCGACCACGCTCGCCACCAATTCCGACAAGTCGACCGGTTCGCGCGCCACCGTGCCGGTCTCGGCGAGCGCAATGCGCAGCAGCGCGTCCAGGGTGCTGCGCATCTGATCGACCTCGGTGGTGACGCGTTCCAGAACGCGCCGCTCGGCCGAACCAGGCTCGAGCTGGGATCATCGCTCCCTCGGCGGTGGCCTGCAGGCGATTCAGCGGCGTGCGCAAATCATGGGCGGCGCTGTCGAGCACGGTGCGCATGCCGAGCGTGAGCTGCTCGATCTTATCGAGCATGGTGTTGATTTCGCGGGCCAGCTTATTGATCTCGTCGTCCGCGTCGCGGACCGGCAGGCGCTGCGACAGGTCGCCGCGCATGATCTGGGTCGCCACCGCCGAGATGGCCCCCGCCTGCGCCAGGATGCGCCGGCCCATCCAAAAGCCGCCGCCGAGCCCGAGCAGCAAGGTCATCACCACCGCGGCGATCAGACCGCGCATCATCAGGTTCTTGACGTCCTGCCGCTCCTGCACGTCGTGGCCCACCAACATTTGATAGCCGCCCGGCAACTTGAAATCGCTGCGCGCGCATCTCGTGCTCGCGGGTTTCATCGCCGAACGGCACCGACACCTTGAAGAGGAACCATTTGCCCTGCGCCGGCGTCGATCTTGGGCCAGGCCGGGACGTTGCCCGCGACGGGGCGCAGCTGCGGATCGACCATCAGGTACACCGCGCCGCGCACGTCCTGATCCTGCGAGCGCTGTTCGATCAACTCGATGAAATCGCTGCGCGACAGCACCACCATCTGCTCGCGCAGGCCCTGCACTTCGGCTTCGATCAGATTGTCGGTGCTGCCGTCGACCACGCGCGAGACGGCAAAATCGACCGCGCCGAGCAGCGCGGCCGCTCCGCACGCGAATACGATCGAGTAGACGATGGCGATACGGAAGGGCGAGGTATCGAGTACGCCGAGAAACCGCTGATCGGGTCCCACGGTGGGCCGCTATTCGTCTTCGCGCAAGCTGTACCCCGCTCCGCGCACCGTGTGCAGCAGGGGTTTGTCGAAATCCTTGTCGATCGCCTGCCGCAAGCGGCTGATGTGCACGTCGATCACGTTGGTCTGCGGGTCGAAATGATAGTCCCACACGCCCTCGAGCAGCATGGTGCGCGTCACCACCTGGCCGCTGTGGCGCATCATGAACTCGAGCAGCTGGAATTCGCGCGCCGTGAGCTCGATTTTCTTGCCGTTGCGCATGACCCGGCGCGTCATCCGGTCGAGTTCCAGATCCGCCAATTTCAGCTTGGTGTTCGCTTCCGCGCTGCCGTTCTCGCCGCGTCTGGCGAGCGCATCGATGCGCGCCAGCAATTCCGACATGTGGTAAGGCTTGGTCAAGTAGTCGTCGCCGCCGGCGCGAAGGCCGGTGATGCGGTCGTCGACGTCGCCGAGCGCGCTCAATATGAGAACCGGCATCTTGCGCCCGGTGGCGCGCAGCGATTGCACCAGGGCGAGACCATCGAGCTTCGGCAGCATGCGATCGACGATCGCCAGATCGACGGCGATCGAGGAGGCGAGGTGCAGCCCCTCGAGCCCATTCCCGGCGACATCGACCGTGTGCCCTACCTCGCGCAGCGCCTTGGCCAGGTAATCGCGTGCAACTTCGTCATCTTCAACAATCAAGATGTGCATGGCGTACTATCTTACAGACGTTGAACCCGTATTTGTCGGCGCGATAGACTGAACGATTCGCTGGGGTAGTCCCCCATGGGCGCTAATTGAGGCCAATTTAAGTATGCCTGAGCCGATTTCGCAAACCTCTGCAACCGGCGCGAAATCGGACCGCTGCGATGTCGTGGTGATCGGCGGCGGCCCGGGCGGATCGACCTCCGCGAGCCTGCTCGCGGCACAAGGCTACCGCGTCGTGCTGCTGGAGAAAGCTCGACATCCGCGCTTCCACATCGGCGAATCGCTGCTGCCCGCCAACCTGCCGATCATGGAGCGTCTGGGCGTCGCAGCACGAGTGCGCGCCATCGGCCTCGAGAAATGGGGCGCCGAGTTCGTGTCGCACAGCGACCAGCGGCGCCAGGAATTCCTGTTTGCCCGCGGCTGGGACAAATCCCTGCCCCTGGCGTACCAGGTCAGGCGCTCCGAATTCGATGAGATACTGATCCGGCGGGCGGCCGAGCTAGGCGCCCAAGTCATCGAAGGCTGCCGCGTCCGCGACGTGGATTTTCTTGCGCCCGCATCGCACGAAAAAGCACCCCGCGTGCGTGTGTGCGCCGAACACGATGACGGGCGCAGCGAATCGTGGACGGCGGACTATGTCGTCGATGCCTCGGGCCGCGATACCTTCCTCGGCAATCGCCTGCAAGCCAAGCGCCGCAACACGAAACACAATAGCGCGGCGTTGTACGCGCACTTCCACGGGGCGCGGCGCGACTGCGGCAAGCGCGAAGGCAATGTGATCATTTATTGGTTCGACCACGGTTGGTTTTGGTTCATCCCGCTGGCTGATGGGGCGACCAGCATCGGCGCGGTCGTGTGGCCGTACTTCATGAAGACCCGCCGCACCCCGGTGCGCGAATTCTTCCTCGACACGATCGCACTGTGCCCGCCGCTCGCCGAACGCTTGCGCGCCGCCACCCTCGTGTCGGATGTCGAGGCCACCGGCAACTATTCTTATACCTGCAATCACAGCCATGGCGCGAACTACCTGCTGGTCGGCGATGCCTACAGCTTCATCGACCCGGTGTTCTCCTCCGGAGTGATGCTTGCCATGAATACGGGCGTCGCGGCGGCCGACGCCATTCATGCCTGCCTTACGCGGCCCGCCCGGGCGCGCGCGGCGCTGGCCGAGTTCGATCGCGTTTCGCGGCATGGCCCGAAGCAGTTTTCCTGGTTCATCTATCGGGTCAGCCACCCGACCATGCGCGAGCTGTTCCTGGGACCGCGTAATGTACTGCGCATGGAGGAAGCATTGCTGTCGCTGCTTGCCGGCGACATCTTCCGCGGCACGCCCATTTGGGGGCGCCTGCGTTTGTTCAAGGCGCTGTACTACGTCTTGTCGCTCGCCCACTTGGGGCGCTCGTGGCGCGCCCTGCGCTCCCGCGCCGCCAATATCCGTTCCGCAGCGGAACACGTGACCAGCGGTTGATGGTTGCGTCGCCGAAGTTGTGCGGCAATCCCCGATTGTGCGCAGCCGCGCTGCTCGCGGCGGGCTGCTTCGCGGATTGCGCGCTGGCGAAGCAGGAGCCGCTGTATGAATTCGGACTCGGCGTGGGAGCCATCGCGTTCGACGATTATCGGGGCTCCGCTACGGCGCACGGCTATCCGTTGCCTCTGCCCTACCTCCTGTACAACGGCAAATTCTTGAAGGCGAATCGCGACGGCATTCGCGGCACCTTGTTCAATCAAGACCGGTTCGAGCTGAACCTGAGTTTCGATGCCACTACCCCGGTGCGCAGCGATCGCGAGCGCAGCGGGATGCCGGACCTCAAGTCCACGGTGGAGTTCGGACCCGCTCTCGATCTGCACTTGATGCGCAGCGACGATGGCAACGTCAAGCTGGATTTGCGCATGCCGGTGCGCGCCGCGCTGACGGTGGAAGCCTCGCCGAAAATCATCGGCTGGACATTCACGCCGCGGTTGGCTCTCGACCTCAAGAGTCCCTTGGGATTCGCCGGCTGGAATCTCGGCCTGTTGACGGGCCCGTTGTTCGCCGACCGCCGCTATCATTCGTACTTCTATACGATTGCACCGCAGTATGCGACTCCGACGCGGCCCGGCTATGAAGCGTCCGGCGGCTACGCGGGAACTCAGTTCATCTCCGCCTTATCCAAGCGGTTTCCGAAGTTCTGGGTCGGCGCGTACGCCCGCTATGACACCTTGGCAGGGGCGACATTTGCCGATAGTCCCCTGGTGCAGCGCAAGAGCTACATGTCGGGCGGCATCGGCATTTCTTGGATACTCAGCAAATCCTCGCAAACGGTCGAAGTTCCCGATTGAGCGCGCAATGCGGCGTCCCCTCAAAATCCTCTACGAGTATTTCGCGCTCTACAGTTCGCTCGCGCTGCTGGGCCTCATTTGCCTGACGTGGTCGGTATTCGCGCTGCCCTTGTATTTCATTCTGCCGCGCCGCGTCGGCACGGCGGTCGGACGGCGCGGCATCATGTCGGGCTTTCGAATCTATGCCTGGTCTTTGTCCGTCACTCGCACCTACCTCTTGGATCTGCACGACATCGACTCGCTTAAGGAAGGGCCGCCGCTCATCCTCGCGCCCAATCATCCCTGCCTGATCGACGCCCTGCTGATCCTGACGCGCCACCCGAACATCGTCTGCGTCATGAAATCGGCGCTCATGAAAAATGTGTTTCTCGGTGCCGGTTCGCGCCTTGCCCGCTATGTCCCCAATGAATCGTCGCGCCAGATGATCAAGGAATCGGTGGCGCATCTCAAGGACGGCGGCGTCTTGTTGTTGTTTCCCGAAGGCACGCGCAGCACCCGGGCACCGATCAATGCGTTGGTCGGCAGCGTGGGCTTGATCGCCAAGCACGCGAATGTTCCGGTGCAAACGCTGGTGATCGAAACCGACTCTCCCTTCCTGAGCAAGGGATGGCCGCTGTTTCGACGGCCCGATCTGCCCATCACCTACCGCGTCCGGCTCGGCAGGCGCTTCGACCCGCCCACGGATGTCCCCGCCTTTACGGCCGAGCTCGATCGGTACTACAGGCAGGAGCTCGCGGGTGCGCTGCAGGCCCGTTGGCTCGAGCGCGCCTGACGCCAAGCATGCCGCCCGGATCCGCTCAGCCCGACGAATCCGCTCCACCGCAGCGGTCCGACACTCACTTGGTGATCATACCGAGTTACAACCCCGGTCCGAAGGTGGATGCGACGGTGCGTGGCGCGCTCGATCAGTGGACTCCGGTGTGGGTGGTGGTGGACGGCAGCACCGATCAATCCGCGCAGCGTCTCTTGGCCATGGCCGCAGCCGAACCCGGCTTGACTGTGTTCGTCCTACCGGAAAATCACGGCAAGGGCGCCGCCGTGCTGTTTGGATTGCGCCAGGCGCAACGCGCACGGGTTCACGCATGCGTTGACCATGGATTCGGACGGTCAGCATCCGGCAGAGCGGATCAGGGCATTCATGCAGGCGTCGCTGGCCGACCCCGGCGCCATGGTGCTGGGCTGCCCGGTGTTCGATGCCAGCGCTCCCGGCTTACGGGTCAAGGGCCGCCAAATCTCCAATTGGTGGGCCAATCTCGAAACGCTGTGGGCGGGTATCCACGATTCCCTATACGGCTTTCGGGTCTATCCCATCGACCCGTTGATTGCAGTGATGCGCCGGCAACCCTGGATGCGGCGCTTCGACTTCGACGTCGAGGCGGTGGTACGTTTGTGCTGGCGGGGCACCCGGCCGATCAATCTGCCGGCAGCGGTGCGGTATTTTCGTCCCGAGGAGGGCGGAGTCTCGCACTTCAACTACTGGCGCGACAACGCATTGCTGACCTGGATGCACCTGCGGCTCTTCTGCGGCTTCATTTTGCGCCTGCCGCTGCTCGGCATGCGGCGCTGGCGGAGCCGCGCCTGAGGGCCCGGCGGGCGCAAACCGGTTGCCGCGCGGGTCGGCACCTATATAATGCCCGCAACTTAAATCCCCAATCGAAAGCCAGCCTATGTCCGACAAAGCGTCGCTCATGCAACAGTCGGCGCCCCTGACCGATGTCGGTCTGCAGAGGGAGCTCGCCGACCTGTTCGTGCAAGCCTTGAACCTCGAGGTCCCGCCGCAGGACATCGATCCAGATGCGCCTCTGTATGGGGAGGGATTGGGGCTCGACTCCATCGATATCTTGGAGGTGGCGCTGCTCGTCTCCAAGCAATATGGCATTCAGCTGCGCGCCGACGCGGCGGAAAATCAGCAGACCTTCCGTTCTTTGAGGCACCTAGCAGAGTACATTGCGGCACATAGGACGAAGTAGCGATGCGTTGGCGGCGTAGATTGCAGCTAGCTGCCGTCATCGCCTTCGTCTTCGCCTACGCAGGACTGTCCCATTACAGCAATTCGCTCGCAAAGACCCGCGATTTGGGGGTTGCGCTCGCGCTGGGGCCCTTGGCGGTGGTCGGTCTCCTGCTCATCTGGCGCTGGACTCACTGGGTTGTCGCACTGCTCGCGGCGGCGGCCTTGGGCGTGATGCTGCACCACTACTGGCCGGTACTGGAACGGAATTTCCCCCTGGTCTACCTGGTCCAGGAGGGTGGGTTTTACAGCCTGATGGCCTTGAGTTTCGGCCAGTCGCTGCTTGGGCCCGGCGAGGCGCTGTGCACGCGGCTCGCGGACAAAGTGCATGGGCCTCTGACGCCGCAAGAGGTGCGCTACACGCGACGCGTTACGGCGGCATGGGCCGTGTTCTTCGTCTTGATCGCAGCGGCGACCCTGTATCTGTACGCCTTCGCGACCTTAAGGCTATGGTCCCTGTTCGCCAATTTTTGCGTGCTGCCGCTGATCGGCCTCATGTTCGCGGGCGAATATGCGATCAGACGCCGCGTGCTGCCGCAAGTGCCGCGCCGAGGCATACTCGCCGCCGTCCGGGTTTATTTCGCGAGCTCGCACTGACGCACCCATGGATACGATCCCGTTACTGTCCCATGGCTCACCCACGGCGGTGATTGCCTACCGAGCCGGTGTCCCCATCACCGCGCGGCGTTTCTTGTCCGACGCCAGACGCCTGGCCGAGAGCTTGCCGGCCGGCGCGCACGTGCTCAACGTGTGCGTCGATCGGTATCGATTCACGGTTGGACTCGCAGCATGTCTCATCACGAAGCGGGTGAGCTTGTTGCCGTCGACGCACACGCCCGAAGTGATCGGACAACTGCTGGGTTTCGCGCCTGACGCGTTCTGTTTGACCGACGACCGGGGATGCGACATAGGTCTTCCCAAAGTCCATTATCCCGGCGGACTGCCCGGCGACGAGGACGCATGGGCCGTTCCGCAGATCCCAGTGACGCAGCTGGCGGCAATCGTCTTCACCTCAGGATCGACCGGCGCGCCGCTGCCCTTCCGCAAAACATGGGGCCGGCTGGCACGCTGCGTGCGCGACGGCGCCCCGCGCCTGGGGCTTTTGGACGGTCAATCGCATGCTCTGATCGGCACGGTGCCGCCGCAGCATATGTACGGCTTCGAATCCACCGTGCTGCTCGCCCTGACGAGCGGCAATTGCCTTCGCCGCGGAGCGGCCGTTTTATCCGGCCGATATCGTGGCGGCGCTGGCCGCAGTGCCGCGTCCGCGGGCATTGATAACGACTCCGGTTCATTTGCGCACCTTGCTCGCGTCGGAGATCGAGTTGCCGCCGGTGGAGCTCGTGGTCTCGGCAACGGCGCCGCTCGGCGAGGATCTCGCGCGTCGGGTCGAAGCGAAGTTCCACACGACGTTGCTGGAAATCTACGGCTCGACCGAAACCGGGCAGATCGCCATCCGCCGTACGTCGGAGTCCGCGGCCTGGCGGCTATGGCCCGGCGTTCGTTTGGAGGTCGCGGCTAATCAGGTGTTCGCGCACGGCGGACACGTAGAACAGGTGACGGCCATGCAGGATGTCATCGAGATTACCGGCAACGATGAGTTCCTGCTGCACGGCCGCGCCGCCGACATGGTGAACATCGCCGGCAAGCGCAGTTCGTTCGCCTACTTGAATGCGCAGTTGAATGCCATCCCCGGCGTGACGGACGGCGTATTTTTTCTGCGCGACGGCGCGACCGGACCCACCGAGGTGGCGCGCTTGGGTGCGGTCGTCGTCGCCCCGAGCTTGAGCGCCGCCGCACTGACCGAGCATCTGCGCCAACGGATCGACCCGATTTTCCTGCCGCGGCCTTTGATCATGGTCGAGCGCCTGCCGCGCAATGCGACCGGCAAGCTGCCGCAGCATGAACTGCAGCATCTGGCCAATCGTCACCTGCAGGCGGACGAACTGCCATGACCGTGTCGGCGCCCGCAACAGTGCACTGCCTGATCGAGATCCCGCAGGATCACCCGGCGTTCGCCGGTCACTTTCCGAAGTTTGCCGTGCTGCCGGGTGCCGTGCTGCTCGACGAGGCGCTGCAAGCCATCGAAAGCGCGCGCGGTATCGATCTTCGAGATTGGCGCATAGCGTCCGTCAAATTCCTGGACGCGGTACGCCCCGGCGATGCATTGCGCTTGGAACATGCCGCTTCGCACAGCGGCGTGATTCGCTTCACCATTCATGTCGCGGCCCGTCTGGTGGCGAGCGGCAGCCTGGCGCGCACCGTGCAGCCCGCGGGCGGCACGCAGGTGGGAGGCGCATGACCAAGGCGGAAAATCTCACCGATCCCTTGCCAAAGGCGGATTGGATCAGACACCGCGAGCGCGGCAGCATCGCGCTGCTGCGCCTCATGGCGTTCGTCTCGCTGCGCTTGGGCCGTACCTTGAGCCGCGTTCCACTGTACGGGATCGCCATCTACTTCTTTTTGTTCGCACCGAGCGCGCGGCGCCATTCGCGGCGCTTTCTGCGCCTTGCGCTCGGCCGCAACCCGGGCGCGCGCGATCGCTTCCGGCAAATCCTGAGCTTCGCCACCACCATTCACGACCGCGTCTACTTGATCAATGAGCAGTTTCAGCTTTTCAACATCACGCTCGAAGGCGAGGACGTGGTGCGCGAGCAGTCGCAGAGCGGCCGCGGCGCGTTGCTCATGGGCGCCCACATGGGCAGCTTCGAGGTGATGCACAGCCTCGGCCGGCGCCGGCGCGGCCTTGAGGTCGCGATGGCCATGTACGAAGAAAATGCCCGCAAGATCAACGCCACCCTCGCGGCGATCAACCCGCGCCTGGTTTCGGACATCGTCTCACTCGGCCGGATCGACGCCATGCTGCAAATCGCCGAACGCCTCGATCGCGGAGCGTTCGTGGGCGTGCTGGGCGATCGAACCCTGGGAAACGAGCCGGTGCAAGCAGTGAACTTGCTCGGCGAGCGCGCGTACCTGCCCACCGGCCCGATGCGTGCGGCGGCGATTCTGCGCTGCCCGGTGTTCTTCATGGCGGGCCTACATCGCGGCAAGAACAACTATCACGTGGTATTCGAGCGGGTGGCCGATTTCTCGGCGACTCCGGCCGGACTGCGCAGCGTTGCCGTGCGTTCGGCGATCGAGCGCTACGCGGCCGTGCTCGATCACCACTGCCGCAGCGATCCCTACAACTGGTTTAATTTCTACGACTTCTGGCGCTCCCCAGACCGGGCCTCGCCGCCATGAGGTGGCGCGCACTGGGACTGCTGCTGGCGGCCTTGAGCGCCGCTGCCGCGGCCACGAATATCAACACCGCCCCGCCAGCCGGCATCGAATCTCTCGACACGGTGATGAGCCTGTTGGCGCAGCGTCAGCACGGGCGCGTCGAGTTCGTCGAGCAGAAATTCCTGTCGATACTCAATCACCCGATCGAATCATCGGGCGAATTGCTCTACGACGCGCCGGACCATTTGGAGAAGCGCACCTTGCTGCCCCGGGCGGAGACGCTGGTGCTCGACGGCAGCGTATTGACCATGCAGCGCGGCGGACACAATCGCGTGCTGGATTTGCATCGCTACCCGCAGATTCAGCCCTTCGTCGAGAGCATCCGCGCCACCCTGGCGGGTGATCGAGGCGCTCTCGAGCGGGTTTTTCACGTGGAATTTGCCGGCGGCGTGCGGCGCTGGAGTTTGACTCTCGCGCCATTGGACCGTCAATTGCAGCGGACCATCAAGCAGGTGCAGATCGACGGGTCGCAGGACCAATTGCAGCGGGTTGAAATTCGCCAGACCGATGGTGACCGCTCACTGATGACCTTGCGCGCACCCGCGAAGCCATGAGCCGGCGGCGCTTGGCGGTATTGGCAGTCTGGCTTTGCTGCCTCGCCTTGGGCTGCGTGATCGTGGCGCGCGCGCGCTACGTCACCGATCTGTCGGCGTTCTTGCCGGCCAAGCCCACCCCCACGCAGCAGCTGCTGGTGGATCAGCTGCGCGACGGTCCCGCCTCCCGGCTGATTTTGATCGCCCTCGAACAGGGCGATTCCGCTGCGCGCGCGCAGCTGTCCGCGGCCATGGGTTCCCGCCTGCGCCGCGACCCGCAATTCTCGAGCGTCAACAACGGCGAGCCGGCGACGGCGCAGCGTGATCGTGAGTTTCTGTTTGAACATCGCTATCTGTTGAGCGACACCGTGACCGCGGAGCGCTTCGCGCCGCCCGGACTGCACGCCGCGATCGCGGACACGATCGACGATCTGACATCGCCCGCGGGACTATTGCTCAAAGCGCTGCTGCCGAACGACCCCACGGGCGAAATGCTGCACATCCTTGACCAGCTGCAGCGCACCCCGGCGCCGGCGTCGCGCGATG
This sequence comes from uncultured Gammaproteobacteria bacterium, assembly GCA_963818075.1. Lineage (GTDB taxonomy): Bacteria > Pseudomonadota > Gammaproteobacteria > Steroidobacterales > Steroidobacteraceae > Bog-1198. The sequence goes on from CAWFQX010000006.1 coordinate 1,375,995, forward strand.
GCGTCTGGGCTTCCCCCGACGGCGCGCGCGCCCTGATGGTGACGCAAACGGCCGCGGGCGGCTCTGATACCGATGCTCAAGGACGCGCCATCGAGGCCATTCGTGACGCGTTCGCGGCCGCGGTGCGGGCTTCGTCCGCGCCTGCTGTGCAGGCGGTGCAATTGAAATTGAGCGGACCGGGCGTGTTCGCCGTCGATGCACGCGCCAAGATCGAACGCGCCGCCGTGCGGCTGTCGATTGCCAGCAGCCTCCTCGTCGTGACGCTGTTGTTCGCCGTCTATCGCTCGGTACCGGCACTCGCGCTGGGTCTCGCGCCGGTGGCCAGCGGGGCGGTGATCGGAATCGCCGCGGTCGCACTGGGTTTTGGCGCGGTCCATGGTATTACTTTGGGTTTCGGCATCACCTTGATCGGCGAGTCGGTGGACTATTCCATTTACTTCTTCGTGCAGTCGCGCCGCGTGCCGCAGAATGGCGCGGCGAGCGCAACCTGGCAACGCTCGTGGTGGCCGACGATCCGCTTAGGCATGCTGACCTCCGTTTGCGGCTTCGCTTCGCTGCTGCCGTCCGGTTTTCCCGGACTCGCGCAGCTCGGCCTGTATTCCATCAGCGGATTGGTCGCGGCGGCGCTGGTGACGCGGTATGTACTGCCGGCGTTGCTGCCGAGCGGATTCGCCATTCACGATGTCACGCCGCTGGGCGCCGGGGTGGCCCGGCTGCTGAATCGGACGCGGCGGCTTCGCCGCTGGCAGTTCGCTGCGGTCGGTCTCGCGCTGGCGGCGCTCGCGCTCACCGTCCTCAACCGGCACCGGGATTCGCTCTGGAATCGTGAACTCGCGGCGCTCAGCCCCGTATCCCAAGCCGATCAAAACTACGATGCCGCATTGCGCAGCGACCTCGGCGCCGCCGATGTGCGCGAACTCGTGGTGCTAACCGCCCCGACCCTCGATGCCGCGCTGCGGTTGGCCGAGCGTGCGGCTCAAGCTCTCGAGCCGTTGGTGGATTCCCATGTGATCGGAGGCTTCGACAGTCCTGCAAATTACCTGCCGAGCACCGCGGCGCAGGAGGCACGCCGCTCGAGTTTGCCCGCCGCGGCGCAGCTGCGCGAGAACCTGCGGCAGGCCACAGCCGGTCTTGGACTCGGCAGCGAACGGCTGCAGCCTTTTTTGAGCGATGTCGACGCCGCGCGCAGCGCGCCGCTGATCACGGCCCAAGATCTGCAAGGCACTTCGCTGCGCGCCGGTTTCGATGCATTGATCCTGCGCCAAAAGGACCGCTGGAATGCGCTCCTGCCGCTGCATGCCGCGCCTAAGTCGCAGACGATCGACGCCAAGCCGGTGGCGGCGGCGCTGCAGCGTGCGGGCTTAAGCGAGGCCCATGTTCTCGACCTCAAGCTCGAGTCAGACGATCTGTACGCCGCCTACCTCACCGAGGCGATTCATTTGTCGCTGGCGGGCATCCTGGCGATCGTGGTGCTGCTGTTGATCGCGCTGCGCTCGCCACTGCGGGTCCTGCGAGTTCTGGGGCCGCTGTTTCTCGCGGTGCTCACGGTGGCTGCCGGTCTCGCGCTCTGCGAAGTGCAGCTCACCATCCTGCACCTGGTGGGCATGCTGCTCATCGTTGCGGTGGGTTCGAACTACGCCTTGTTTTTTGACCGTCAGGCCAACCTGCACGAGGCCGGCAGTGAAGCGCTGACGCTCGCATCGCTGGTCATCGCCAACTTGAGCACGGTGATCGGCTTCGGCCTCTTGTCCTTCTCGCAGGTACCGGTGCTGGTGGCATTGGGCACGACGGTGGCACCGGGCGCATTCTTGGCACTGCTGTTTGCCGCGGTGTTGTCGCGTGCATAGCATATCCGTGCCAGCCGTCGCGGGGGCGGCGGCGCGCGTCTGCATGGTCTGGTTGCCGGGTGCCTACCAAACCGCCCAGGATTTCCTGACTGCCGGCTTCGCGGAGGCGGTACGCCTTCGGCAGGCGCCCCTCGATCTACTCTTCGTCGACATGGAATTCGCTTACCTCGGCGATCGCGCCGCGCTTGAGCTGCTGCGCTCCGACATCGTGCTGCCGGCACGCACAGCCGGTGTTTCGATCTGGCTCGGGGGAATTTCCCTGGGTGGCCTCACGGCGCTGGATTACGCCGCCTCGTGTCCGGACGAAATCGACGGGCTGTGCCTGCTCGCTCCGTATCTGGGAAACCGGATTCTGACCGCCGAAATCGCCCGCGCGCCCGGGCTCGCCGCCTGGCAGCCGGGTGAACTTGCGCAAATCGACGAAGAGCGCCGAATATGGCGCTACATCAAGAGCCGGGGCGCCGATTCAGGACCGTTGTACCTGGGATTCGGGCGGTGCGACCGCTTTTCGGCGGCGCAGGAGCTGCTCGCGGCGACGCTGCCGGCCGACTCGGTCAACGTGGTCGACGGCGGTCACGACTGGTCCACGTGGGTTCGTCTGTGGGAGAATTTTTTGGAGTCACGCTTCAAATGAGTGACCGGCCCGGCACCCCGCGAGCAGCCGGTGCAGTGTCGCGATGGTCGCCGTCGCCCCTGCTGTATGCCTCCGCCGCGGTGCATTTGGGTGCAGCAACTGCAGTGCTGATGCGTCCGCCGCTCTGGCCATGGGCGCTCGGCGCCGTGGCCCTCAACCACGTTGGTCTCGCCGCCGCAGGACTTTGGCCGCGCAGCCAGTTGCTCGGGCCGAATTGGACCCGCTTGCCGCCGCAAGTCGGCGCCGCAGGACGAGTCGCCATCACCATCGACGACGGGCCGGATCCCGACGTTACACCGCAGGTGCTGGCGCAACTGGCCGAGCACCGCGCGCCCGCGACGTTCTTTTGCGTGGGCGCCCGCGTGGAAAAGTACGCCGACCTGGCGCGCGAAATCGTCTCGCGCGGCCACCAAGTGGAAAATCACAGCCATCGGCACCGGCACAATTTTTCCTTGCTCGGTCCGCGCGGCATGGCGGGCGAGATCCTGCGCGCCCAGGACAGCATCCTGCGCGTGACCGGCAGCAGTCCGCGCTTTTTTCGCGCGCCTGCGGGCCTGCGCAATCCTTTTCTCGACCCCGTATTGACCCGGCTGCAGCTGCACCTCGCCAGCTGGACGCGCCGCGGCTTCGACACCGTCAACGCCAACCCGGATGCCGTCTACCGGCGCTTGGCGCATCGACTGCAAGACGGCGATATCCTGTTGCTGCATGATGGCAACGCTGCGCGCAGCCGCAGCGGCAGCGCGGTGATCTTGGAGGTTCTGCCGCGGCTGCTCGAGACCTTGGCTCTGCAGCAACTGCGGCCGGTGACCCTGCGCTCCGCGCTCGCGCCCGCCACCGGACCATGAGTCCCGCGCGCGAACTCTTGAACAGCGCCAGCCGGCCGTACCGCACTTGCGGCCGCTTCGTCTACCACTTCGCCCGCGGCAAGCTCAGGCAGGACCCGGTTTTCGCTGCCATACTGGCGCGCGGACTTCTGGCGGGCCGCGCCCGCATTCTCGATCTCGGCTGCGGACAGGGGTTGTTGGCCGCGTGGCTGCTCGCAGCCGGCAGCCGTGCCGAAATCCGCGGCATCGAACTGGTGCGCCGCTACGCGCTGCGGGCACGGCGGGCGTTGGGAGACCAGGCCGAATTCGTGATCGGCGATGTTCGCGGTACGGACTTCGGCCGCGCCGACGGCGTCGTGATTCTCGACGTGCTGCATTACCTTGAATACGCTGAGCAGCCTGGCATCCTCGAGCGGGCGCGCGCGGCATTGCGCGGCGGCGGCGTGCTGCTGCTGCGGGTCGGCGATGCCGGCAGCGGCTGGGGTTTCAAAATAGGCAAGTGGATGGATCAAATGAGTTTGCTCATGACGGGCCAGGGTTTGCGGCAGTTGCACTGCCGCCCGGCGGCGGAATGGCGGCAATTGTTGGCGGCAGCCGGCTTCGACAGCGAGACCGTCCCCATGAGTGCGGGAACTCCGTTCGCCAACGTGCTGATGATCGCGAGGCCGCGATGAAACCGCTGCACCTGCGCAACTTCACGGCGACCAGCTGCATCGGCACAGGTATAGCGGCGACCTTGAAGAGCCTGCTCGAACAGCGCAGCGGCCTCGCCGACTGTAGATTCGAGACCGTGGACATCCCCACCTACGTCGGCGAGGTGGCCGGCGTCGACGAGGAACGGCTGCCGGAGAATCTGCACAGGTTCGACTGCCGCAACAACCGGCTGGCCGAGCTGGCACTCCGGCAGGATGGCTTCTTCGAAGCCGTGCAGGAGGCGGCCTCGCGTCTCGGCCGGCGCCGGGTGGGGGTTTTCATGGGGACCAGCACCGCGGGAATTCTGCAGACCGAGCTCGCCTATCGAGAACGCGATCCGGTGAGCGGAGCACTGCCCGCGAGCTTCGAATACGGATCGACTCACAATTCTTTTTCGGTGGCCGACTACCTGCGCCGGCGCTGCGGTTTGGAGGGCCCCGCCGTTGCGGTTTCCTGCGCGTGCGCGTCCAGCGCAAAGGCATTCGGCTCGGCACGGCGCATGCTCGAAGCGGGACTGATCGATGCGGCTTTGGTGGGCGGAGTGGACTCACTGTGCCTCACCACGCTGTACGGTTTCCACTCGCTGCAGCTTTCCTCGCCGGCGCCCTGCCGCCCGTTCGACGTCGCACGCGACGGTATTTCGATCGGCGAGGGGGCGGCGCTGGCGCTTCTGGAACGCGCGCCGGACGACTTGGATGGCGACTCGGTCCTGCTGCTCGGGGTCGGCGAATCCAGCGATGCCTACCATATGTCCGCGCCGCACCCCGAGGGTCTCGGTGCGCGACGCGCGATGCGCGCCGCGCTGGCATCCGCAGTGCTCGAACCCGGCGACATCGACTACATCAATTTGCACGGGACCGGCACGCCCAGTAACGATCGGTCCGAGAGCCATGCGGTCGCCAGCGTATTCGGCCCGACCACCCCGTGCAGTTCGACCAAGGGCGCCACCGGCCATACCCTGGGTGCGGCCGGCGCGCTGGAGGCGGTCATCAGCGCCCTTGCCGTCAAAAATGGCTTCATGCCGGGCGGTGTCCATACCAGCACGATCGATCCCACGCTGACGGCACTCTATATAAGGGACAACCGCCGCGCTTCGATCATGCGCGTGATGTCCAATTCATTTGGATTCGGCGGCACGAATTGCAGCCTGATTCTGGGCCGCGCGGGGTGAAGTTATCGGCCTACGTCGGCGGCCTCGGGGTCCTGGGGCCAGGCCTCGCGAATTGGCCGGACGCGGCGGCCGTGCTGTCGGGTCAGGCGGTCTACCGGCCCGCGCCCACCGTGCTGCCCATGCCGGCGATGCTCGCCGCAGCCGAGCGCCGGCGCGTCGGCCGTGTCGTGAAGCTGGCGTTGGGCGTCGCGCTCGAAGCCACGTCGCAGGCTGGCGAGAATCCCACGGAATTGGCCAGCGTGTTCACTTCTTCCGGCGGCGACGGACAGAACTGTCATGAACTCTGCCTCGCCCTGTCGCTCGCCGGCCGCGAGATATCGCCGACCCGCTTCGCCAACTCGGTGCACAACGCGGCCGCGGGGTATTGGAGCATCGGCACCGGCGCCACCGTGGAATCGAGCGTCTTGTGCGCATTCGATGCGAGCTTCTGCGCCGGTCTTTTGGAAGCGATGACTCAGATCGCAGTCGACCGGCTGCCGGTGCTGCTGGTGGCGTACGACAGCGAATATCCGCAGCCCCTGCACGCTAAGCGCCCCATTCCCGACGCCTTCGGTGTCGCTCTCGTACTGACTCCGCTGCGGCGCGCCTCGTCGCTGGCGAGACTGGACGCCGAGCTCAGCGACTTAGGAGTGGATCGGTTCGAGGATCCCGCCTTCGAGGCGCTGCGCGCTTCGTTCCCGGCGGCGCGCTCGCTGCCGTTGCTCCGCCTGCTGGCGGCGCGAAACGGCGGCAGCGCGATTCTCGAGTATCTCGACGTATCACGGCTGCAAGTGGAGATCGAACCGTGCGTCTAGACCGCTCCTGGATCGAACGCAACATTCCCCACCGTGGCAGCATGTGCCTGCTCGATGAGGTCATCGAATGGGATGCGGGACACATCCGCTGCCGCAGCAGCACGCACCGCCGGCCCGACCATCCGCTGCGCTCGCAAGACCGCTTAAGTGTAGCCTGCGGCATCGAGTACGCAGCGCAGTCGATGGCCGTGCACGGCGCGCTGGCCGGCGGCGCACCGGGCGCACCGGGCGCCGGCATCATCAGATCCGAAATCGGCTTTCTTGCCGGCTTGCGGGACGTTCAGCTGCACGTGGCGCGGCTCGACGACCTGCATGCCGATCTCATCGCCGACGCCAAACTGATTGCCGGAGATCACGGCAGCGCGCTGTACGAATTTGTCCTGACGTCCGAGGCGCGGCGGCTCTTGAGCGGCCGCGCGACGGTAGTGTTCAACGCCAGCCAACGGGTTAACCTTTGATCTTGAACAAAACGACGACTCGCGCTTTGGTGACGGGCGGCAGCGGCGGCATCGGTGCGGCCATTTGCCGGCGCTTAGGCAAGGCCGGATACTTCGTGTATGTCCACGCGCATCGCGGCACGCCCGCCGCGGCGGCGATCGTCGGGGAGATAGTGACGGCCGGCGGCCGAGCGGCCGCGGTTCAGTTCGACCTGACCGATTCGGCTGCGACGCGCACGTCGGTCGAGCGGCTGCTGGAAGACGGACCGGTGCAGGTTCTGGTGAACAACGCCGGCATCCACGACGATGCCGCATTTCCGGGAATGAGCCCGGCGCAATGGCATCGCGTCATCGACCTGTCGGTCAACGGATTCTATAACGTCACGCAGCCGCTGCTGCTGCCGATGATCCGAACTCGCTGGGGCCGGATCATCAATCTATCGTCGGTGTCGGCGCTGCTCGGCAACCGCGGCCAAGTGAACTATGCGGCGGCCAAGGGAGCGTTGAACGCCGCGACCAAGGCCTTGAGCCTGGAAGTGGCGAGCCGCGGCATCACCGTCAACGCAGTGGCGCCCGGCATTATTTCGAGCGGCATGGGCGATGCCGCCTTCGATGCCGCCGCCATTGCCGCCATCGTGCCGATGAAGCGCGCCGGGACGGCCGAAGAGGTCGCGGGCTTGGTGGCCTACCTCGCGTCCGAGGAAGCCGCTTACATCACCGGCCAGGTCATTTCCATCAACGGCGGGATGATCTAGTTGAACACGCCGGCAGTTGCTGCCGCCAATCCGCCATCATCGGCTTCATGATGAACACGCGGGCATTGATGGAACTCATCGTGATCAACGTCGGTCTGGATCTCGGCGTGATTTCGCCGAAGGTATTCACCATGCTCGTCATCATGGCGATTTTCAGCACCATGATCACGACGCCGGCGCTGCGCCATTACCTCAAGCGAACCAATCCCTCAGGCATAGGCGTCGACGGCGCCGGTCGCGAGGCGGAGGCTTGGACTCGCGGTTGATGGCACCGCGGCGGCTGGGCTGCCGTTCGCGGAGGGCGTCCATTCGTAGGGCTGGGGATGCGTGGGGCGCTCCTGAAAAGAACGCTGCGAAATATCGACGCTGACTTGACCGAATCCCTGTGCCCCGAGCATTTCGCGTAGTTTCGGCGAGCTCGCCTCCAAGGCATCCCGGGTCACGGCGCTGTGACTCATGAGCCAAACCTGCGCATGATCGCCCTGCACCGCGATCCGCACCTCGATGGGCCCGAGCTGCGGCGGGTTCACCTGCAATTTCGCGCCGTTCAAATTGTTATCGACCATCCAGGACACGTGATTCGCCACGGCTTGTCCGAATTCCGGCGTCTCCACTCCCGCGGCGACATTCAACGTCGGCGTCGCCGGTGCATCGATCGACGTCGTGGGATTCGCGCTCACTTGCGCGGCGCCCGCGGCGCCGCCGCCACCGGCGTCGACTGCAGAGGCAGCGCCGGCAATGCTGTGCGGGTGCCTGTCCGCCGTGCCGATATTGGCGAGCACCGCAGCAGCCTCGGCGCTTGCAGCGGCAGCCGGCGTGACAATCGCGGCCACAGGCTTCGGCGCGGCGTCGCCGGCCGGACCCGCGGCGTCTGCGGCAAGGCCGCCTACCGGAGTCGTCGCCTCGTCATTCGCGGACGATGATGTACCGGCGGCAGTGGCGGCGCCCGACGCCGTCGCCGCAAAGCCGCTCGCGCCAGCCGCGATCGCGGCCGTTGCGCTCGGCTGCGCAGCGGCAAGCGTAGCGGCAGCCGTTGCGGCCGCCGTATTCGCGGCGGCGCTGCTATTATCCGCGGCTGTCGTCGAGGATGTCGCTGCATCGGTCGTCGCGGTCGTTGCTGTTGGGGCGCCCGAGGCTGCCTCGCCTGCCGTCCGTGCGGCGGCGGCGCTCGCAGCCGAACCCGTCGCCCGCTGGCTGGCCGCGCCTGCCGCGCTTGCCGGACCCGCCGCACCCGCCGGGGCAGTTGCGCCCGCGGTGGCAGCCGTGGCAGCTGCGCCCGCTGACGCTGACGAAGAGGCCGTGCCGCTGCGCTTGTTGGTTGGCAGGCTTTGGCCCGGCGCCGCGGCCTGCGCTGCAATGGATACCTGGTTCGCGCCGGCGAGCGGAGGCGGCGGCGCCGGCGGCGTGGCGACTTGCACCGCGGCAGCAGGAGCGCCCGGACTCACGCCGTTGGCCGATGGGCCGGCATTCGCGCCGGTGACCGGCAAACCAAGCCCCGCTGCCGGTCCGGCGGCTGCTCGTGCGGCCGCTGCATCGGCTGCTGTTGCAGCGGCTGCCGTTGCGGCGAGCGGCGCTTTCGGTGCGGCGCCGCCCGCCACGACCGGGCTCGCAGCTTGGGCCTTGGGCTCGAGGACCTGCGGGGCTGCTGCGAACTGCGCCGTACCGACGGCCGCCGGCGGTGCCGGGGGCGGCGAGGCATTGCCGGGCGGCGGCAAGCGGCCGCCGCTCGACTCGTCATGGGAAACTCTGGCCGCCGCCGGCTTGCGCACCGGTTTGGGTCCCGCCGCCTGCAGTGCCGCCGCAAAATCCGTGGAATTAGGCTTGGACTGTGAGGCCTCGGCCGAGTCAGGGCCGCCCGACTGCGCCGCCGCGACATTGATCGGGGCCCGCGAAACCGCTGGTGTAGCATTCATACCGACAGAAGTTTGCAAGCGACGTGCCAGGCGGCCGCGGGAATCCTTCCTAAGCGGCGCGGCTGAACTTCAATACCAGCGTGGCGCAACCGAGCAGCCCGGCACCCTCGATCCAAGCCAACCACCGGTTCATGCCGCTCGACACTCCGAACCGGGCCGAGGCTCGCAATGCGCGATGCGCGAGCCAGCCATAGCCCAGCAGTATGCAGAATTCCGGCAGCATCGAGGTCGCCGCCAAGATCAACATCTGCGGCACCACCGCTTGGGCCGGATCGATGAACTGCGGCAAAAGCGCCAAGAAGAACAGCAACGCCTTGGGATTCGCCAGCTGCAGGGTGAGCGCCCCCAAATAGACGCGGCGTCGATCGCCGAGCTCGGCGGCGCCGGTTTCGCCCAGGGCCACCGCGTGACTCGACGCGGCCGAGCGCAGCGCTTTGACGCCCAAATAAATCAGATAGGCGGCGCCTACCCACTTGGCGATCGTAAAGAAGCGCGCGCTGGCGGCGATGAGCGCGCCGAGGCTGGTCGCCGAGAGCGTGAAATAAATGGCGTTCGCGCTGATGATGCCTGCGGCTGCCGGCAGCGAGCGGCGCAGCGCGCCGCGCACTCCCTGTGAGACCACATAAAACACAGCGGGGCCGGGCGACAGCGAGAGTGCCGTTTCCATCACCAAAAATAATAGCCAGGTCTTGAATGTCATCGCGCGTCCCTACTGCCGGAGCCGCTAGCCTACCGCGGCGGCGGCCGTTGCGCACTCGCGGGCCGCGGCGCTGGGGGGTGCATGCGGTTTGTGCTACCGTTTAACGTATGCATAACAAATTCCTTTTTCTGCTGCTTGTCGCCGGCTGCTGGCCGGGCGTTTTCGTGCCGGCCTTCGGCGCCGCCCCAGGCTCTGCCGAGTCGCGGGTCGCCGCTCAAAACGCGCTGCTCGAAGAGTATTACCAAACGGAACTCAAGGCTCACCCCGAGCGTGCCACCGCTTACGGCGACTATCGCTACAATGATCGCCTCGACGAGTACTCGCTCGCGGCCCTGGCCGGCCAGCATGCCAACGATCAAAGTTTCCTGGCGCGCCTGGAAGCGATCCCGACCGACGGGTTCCCCGAGCAGGACACGCTGTCACATGCGGTTCTGCGAAGCACGCTGCGGCAGCGGTTGGAGGATTATTCCTTCAAGGAATACGAGATGCCGGTGAACCAGATGGAAGGTCCGCACCTGCGGTTTGCCGATCTGCCGCTCGCCGTGCCCTTCGATTCGATGAAGCAGTACGACGACTACATCGCCCGTTTGCAGCAGATTCCGCGGGTGTTCGCCCAAACCGAGGAGGTGCTGCGCGCAGGCGTGAAGGACCAGCTCATGCCCGTGCGCTTTCTGCTCGAGAAGATTCCCGCGCAATGCCGCGGGGTCGCCGAAGCAGACCCGTTTCTGCTGCCCACCAAGAAATTTCCTGCCGCATTTACCGCGCAAGAGCGCGAGCGGCTGACCCAGGCGATCACCGACGCGGTGACGCGCGAGGTATTGCCGGCCTACAAGGCGTTTGCCGAATTCATAGCGGCGGACTACGCACCTCACGGACGTAGCGCGCTCAGTGTGGCCTCGCTGCCGGGCGGCAAAGAACGCTACCTCAATGATATCCGCAGCCGCACAACCGTGAGCAGCCTCACTCCGGCGCAGATTCACGCAATCGGACTCAAAGAGATCGAGCGCATTCAAGCCGACATGCTGACCATTGCCCGCAAGGAGGGCTTCGCCGACTTGGCGAGCTTCCGCGAGTCCCTGAAGACCAATCCCAAGTACCATCCGACGTCGGCCGAACAGATCGTCGATGATTTTCGCAAGTACATCGCCCAGATGCAGCCCAAGCTGCCCGACCTGTTTACCTTCATCCCCGGCTCACCGGTGACTGTCGAACCCATGCCGGATTTCCAGGCGGCAAACGCCACCCACTATCAAACCGGCACCCCGGACGGCAAACGCCCCGGCCGAGTCGTCGTGGCCGTATCCAATTTCGCAGAGCGCTCGCTGGTCGATGACGAAGCCATCGCCTACCATGAGGGCATCCCCGGGCATCACATGCAGCAATCCGTCGCGCAGCAACTCACCGGACTGCCCAAGTTCCGTCAGCATTCGCGCAATTCCGGGTACATCGAAGGCTGGGCTCTGTATGCGGAACAACTCGGCAAGGAGGTTGGGTTTTATCAGGATCCCGTGAGCGACTACGGCCACCTCGCCAGTGAACTGTTTCGCGCCGTACGTCTCGTGGTCGACACCGGCCTGCACGCTGAAGGGTGGACCCGCGATCAGGTCGTCGCCTTCTTCCGCCAGTCCGGTGCCGTCGACGAACCCACCATCCAATCGGAGACGGATCGCTACATTTCCTGGCCGGCGCAGGCATTGTCGTACAAACTCGGCCAACTGAAGTTTCGCGAGCTGCGCGCCCGCGCGGAGCGGGAGTTGGGTCCGAAATTCGACATCCGCAGCTTTCATGATGAGATGCTGAGCGGCGGCGTCCTGCAGCTGGACCTGCTCGATTCCCGCACCAACAGCTGGATTCAAGCACAGCAACACGGGGCCACATAGCATGAGCAACCGTAAGGCCGTCACTCTGCATCGGCTTCGCGAGATGCACGCCGCCGGCGAAAAGATCGCCATGCTGACATGTTACGACTCGGCTTTCGCGCGCGTCTTGGATGACGCCGGCGTCGACTCCCTCCTCGTCGGAGACTCGCTCGGCACGGTCCTGCAAGGGCGTCCAACCACCCTCGCGGTCTCGATCGATGAAATGGCATATCACACGGGATGCGTGGTCCGGGGCAATCGCTCGGCGTGGGTGATCGCCGACATGCCCTTCGGCAGCTATCAGCAATCTGCCGAGGCGGCGATGCGCAATGCCACCCTGTTGATGCAGCAAGGCGCGCACATGGTCAAACTCGAAGGCGGCGGCTGGACTGCGCCCATCGTGCGCTTCTTGGTGGATCGCGGCGTCCCCGTCTGCGCCCATCTGGGCTTCACGCCCCAGTCCGTGCATGCACTCGGCGGCTATCGCGTGCAGGGACGCGACGAGGCGGCGGCCGCAACATTGCGCCGGCACGCCGCGGAATTGGCCGCATCGGGCGCGGAACTTCTGGTGTTGGAAATGGTGCCGGCCGCTCTTGCGCGCGACCTGACGAAATCGCTGCCGATACCGGTCATCGGCATCGGCGCCGGGGTCGGCTGCAGCGGCCAGGTTCTGGTGCTGCACGATATGCTGGGATTGACCGGCGGCGATTTCAAATTCGTGCGCAATTTTCTGGACGGCACCGACGGCATCGAGAACGCCGTGCGCAAGTACGTGGCCGACGTGAAAGGCGGACGTTTTCCCGATGACGCGCTCCACAGCTTCTGAGCGGGGCGCGGCGTGCAAATAGTCCGCAACATCGCAGACCTGCGCACCGTACCCCAGGCCGCGCACAAGCTGGTGCTGGTGCCCACGATGGGTAACCTGCATGCAGGTCATTTGTCGCTGGTAAACATTGCGCGCGAGCACGGTGATCTCGTCGTCGCGAGCATCTTCGTCAACCGTCTGCAGTTCGGACCGAACGAGGATTTCGCAACTTACCCGCGCACATTCGAGCGCGACTGCGAGCTTTTGTCGGCCGGCGGCTGCGACATCGTATTCGCGCCGTCCGACGGCGAAGTCTACCCGCAGGCTCAAGAATTCACGGTGCATCCGCCGCCCGCGCTGGCCGGCATTCTCGAGGGGCAGTCGCGGCCCGGGTTCTTCACCGGGGTGTGCACCGTGGTGCTGAAATTTTTCAATATGGTGCAGCCCGCGGCGGCGGTGTTCGGCAAGAAGGATTACCAGCAGCTGCTGGTGGTGCGCAACATGGTGCGCCAACTGGCGCTGCCCATCGACATCGTGCCTGCGGAAACCGTGCGCGACCCAACCGGGCTCGCGCTGTCATCCCGCAACGGCTACTTGAGCGATGCGCAGCGCACCGAGGCGGCGCAACTGTACGCAATGTTGAGCAGGCTCACCGACGCAGCCCGCTCCGGCCGCGCGGACTTTGGCTCCCTCGAGCGCGACGCGCGGGACGCCTTGAGCGCACGAGGCTGGCAAACGGACTACGTGGCAATCAGGCGGCGCAGCGATCTGCGCGAAGCCTCGGCGGGCGAGCCATTGGTCGCACTCGCGGCCGCGAAGCTCGGCGGCACGCGGCTCATCGATAATTTGGAGTTTTGATTGCACCGGCGCCCCCGTAGTCGATTCCGTTGGCGTCGGCAGCGCATGTCGCTACAACTGCAAAGTCGCCGTCACTCCCACGGTCGCGGGGCGAACCGTATAGCCCTCTTGCACCGAATTGACCGAGGGGTACTGGATGATGTTTTTCCAGTTGAGCAGATTCTTGGCGTAGAGGCCCACCGTCAATTTGTCGACGGTGAAGCCGAGGCTCAAGTCGACGATGCCATAGCCGGGCTGAAATACGTGGGGCAGGCCGCTGCTGTCGAAGTATCCACGCGACCGGCCCGTGTAGGGAACATCGGCGCGAGCGAATATCGTCATGCGATCGTTGATCGGGCTGTCGTAGTCGATGCTCGGCGTCACGGTGTATTGAGGCACGTTCAGAATCGACTCGCCGACATTGACGATGCCGGCGCCCTCCAAGCTCACTGAGGAGATATACGCGTGAGTCGAGCCGGCATTGAGCGACAGCGTCAGCGTGGGAGTCACCAATGCACGCACCTCGAGTTCGCTGCCGTAAACTTTGGCATCCCCGACGTTCGTCGTGAAATAGAAGCCGCAGGTCGGTAGGTTGATCGTCTGCTGAATGTTGGTCCAATTGATCGCGTACACAGCCGCGTTGATGGACAACCGATTATTGAGATAGCGGCCCTTACTGCCGAACTCGTAGCTCCACAGCGAGTCCGACTGGTACTCGTTGGGCGCGCCGGTGAGGCCAAAGGCTTGATAGTCCGCATCGCAGGTGCCGGGTGTTCCATTCGGTCCATTCGGTTGGTATGCGGGTACGGGACCCGTGGGGCCGCCAAGACGAAATCCCTTCGCGATGGTCGTGTACAGGTTACTCGAATCGTTGATCGCATAGTCCAACGAGAACTTGGGCGTCGTCGCGCTGAATTTCTCGCTGACGCTGTACGTGGCCGGCAAACCGTACGAATAGAATCCGCCGCTGTTGACTATTTGCGAGGACTTCGCGGACACGTACCGCACGCCGATCGCGGCCTTCAGCGATGGGATGATCTCGATGCCCAGTTCACCGAACGGCGCGATTTGCTGCTGCTTCGGATAGGTATGCCCGTAATAGATCAAGTCGTTGGCGAACGACTCAGCCGGGTAGGCCGATGTGGCCGCGTAGTAGCTCGGGCCCACGATCGATTGCGGCGAGTAAATCCCGTAGCCATAGATGTTCTGGAACGTCGTCTGCAGACCGGGAATATATTCGTCGTCCAAAAAACGTCGGCGCTGGTTGGAATAATACAATCCCGCGGTCCACGTGGTCGCGACGCCGGCGATCGACGCGGCCTTGGAACTCAAGCGCAGTTCCTGCGAGAATTGCTCGGTTCTCGCATCGTAGCCCGCTTGCGAGGGCAGGAATCCCAGCACGGTCGCGGTTTGGTAGAGCTGCTGCGCGGTCGGCGGCGGAGTGGGTGGCGTGGTGTAGGCGCCGCCGATCAGATAGCTGTTGGCAAAAATATTGGAGTTGTAGAGCGTCCCATCCGTCATGCGGCGAAAATCGCGCTTGAAGTAGCTGCTCACCGCCGTGAGATCCGCCCAGCCGAAACTCTTATTCACCGTCAGGCTCGGCAGCACCAGATCCTCCGCATAAGGTTCGGCCACTCGCTTGTCCTGATCGTAAAGCCCGATGTCCGGATAAAAGATATTGGTGTCGGAGGCGGCGGTGCGTTGCCACATATAGGCCGGCGTGAGGGTCCAGCCGCCCGGCGCCGCGATTTTGCCGACCACGCGGAATACTTGCGTACGCACGTCGTTGACGCCGCGCTCGCCGAGCACGCCGGTGCTGTCATTTGTGCCAAGGGTGAGTATCGAGCCCCCGGGCCCCGCACCTGTCGGTGTCGGGACATAGTGATCGATGTATCCGCTCTCGTTCGCCAGGTCTGCCCCGATACGCAGCGCAAATACCCCCTCGATGACGGGAATGTTCAAGATCCCGTACTCATCGTTATTGAATCCGCCGTGATGGCTATCCGACAAATCCGTACTCATCGAGGCGCTGAACGAATTCAAGTCCGGCTGCTTGGTGATGAAACGGATCGTGCCGCCCATGGAGCTCGCGCCGTACAAGGTGCCTTGTGGGCCGCGCAGTACCTCGACACGGTCCAAATCGAACAACCTCGGCTGCACCGCGCCGTCGAATTGGCTGTTGCTGACGGTTACCGAGACTTCGTCGATGTAGATGCCGACAGTTGCCGATCCTGACGTCGAACTGACGCCGCGGATCTCGATATTGTCGAGTCCCGGCCCCGGGCCGGCTTGAAATGATAGCCCGGGCACGGTGCGGGTGATGTCGTCGTAGTCGGCGACATGGTGCTCCAGCAACTCGGCGCCGCTGATCGCCGACACGCTGAACGGAATGTCCTTGATGTCCTCGGTGCGCTTTTGCGCAGTGACGGTGATCTCCTGCAATTGCGCCGCTGCGGCGCTTTCTGCCGTCGCGTCGCCGGTGGCGGCGCCGCAAACCGTGGGTAAGGCCATGGCGATGAGCAATGGGACATGCGCCGCGAGCGGCGGAGGCGTTCTTCTGATCACGGGATCCCCTGCTTTTTAGTCTGAATGAAATCGCTGCATCGAAGATACACGAGCGACTCCGAATTGAAATAGCTCCTTGAGCGCAATTGGGCCACCGCATAAAACATCTCTGGCGCTTGGGTTGGCTCAGTCGGGGCGCGAATTCAAGGAGGCTTGGAATTCTTGCATGGTTTCAAGAAGTTGGAGATTGTGGTCGTCGACGTGCCATAGTCGATGCGCTCATGTGTCCGACCGCGACCAAGACCGGATTCCAACAGAAGGTTCTCGTATGGGCCGAAATCGCGCTTGCGATCGGCAGCGTTGCACCGATCTTGGGCATGCCCATCATTGTGGGCGCGCTGCAGGATGGGTGGGGATACACCGCCGAATACGCGGGCTACGTCACCTCGATCGATCTCTTGGGGCTCCTCGCCGGATCGATCATGACATCGGCGCTGGCGCGGCATCTCGATTGGCGCTGGTATGTGGGTGGAGCGCTGATGCTGAGCGCCGTGTCTAATGTGCTGTGTGCATCCATTCACAGCCTCGTCCCCCTATGCTCTTTTCGATTCGTGGCGGGCTTTGGGTCTGGCGCGACGTACGCCGCGTCTCTCACCCTGCTGTCGCGGCAGGCCGCACCCGTGCGGGCGTTTTCGATTTTGATTCTTCTGCAAGTCGTTGCCAATGCCGTGGTGCTGTTCGTCTTTCCCCTGCTGAGCGAACGTTGGGGGCCAGCCTCCATCTTCCTGACGATCGCCGGGGTGCTGTTCGCGAGCGTGGCGGTGTCACCGCTGCTGCCGCGCCGCGACCGGACGGCTCCGACACCCGCGCCCTTACGTGAGGCGCAGCCCCGTCAGCCGAGCGTGCCGCTGCTGCCCGCGCTCTGCCTCATGGCCGTTGGGCTCTTCTATGTGACGATCGGCAGCTATTGGGCCTATGCTGAACGCATGGGGATTGAATTCGGGATCTCGGCGCAGGAAGTGCACTGGCTGCTGTCGGCCGGCGTGATCTTGAGCGCCGCGGCCTGCGTGAGCGCGAGAAGGATAGGCCAGCGATTCGGCCAGTCACGCTCGCTGCTGGCTGCGCTCGCGTTCCTCGCCGCGACCTTGCTCGTTCACGGAGCGTTTCCCAGCGCCGCCATGTTCGTGGTCAATTTGGCGGTCCTGCAGCTCTGTTGGAATTTCATCGACATCTTTCAACTGGGCACACTCGCGATCGTGGACCCCTCGGGCCGCGCGGCCGCGTTGGTCCCCGCTGCGCAGGGGGCGGCACTTGCGGCGGGACCCGCCGCGGCGGGGTTCATCCTCGGGCTCGGCAAAGGTTACACCGCCGTATTGCTGCTCGCCGGATCGACGAGCGCATTGGCGGCGGCAACGTACGCCGTCGTCCATGGTCGATACCGGAAAAAATCGGTGACTGCCACCATTTCCCTCGAGCAGGCCGAGTAGCATGGCCATGGCTCGGCGATCCATCGATGAAATGCTGTCGGTCGCCGACGGGCACTTGTGGATCGACGGCTGCGATACCATCGACATCGCGGCTCAATTCGGTACACCTCTTTATGTCCTGTCGGAGACTCATTTGCGCGCCAATTGCCGTCGGCTGCGCGCGGCGTTCGAGCGCCATTGGGGAGTCGGCCCGGTGGATCTGCTGCCCTCGCTCAAGGCCAACTACACCATTGCCGTTCGACAAATCCTGAACCAGGAAGGCTCGGGCTGCGATGTGTTCGGACACGGGGAACTGCAAGCGGCGATGTGGTCCGGCGTTCCCGCCGGCAGGATATCGGTCAATGGGTCGGCGAAAAGCACGGCGCTCATCGACCTGGCGGTATCGGTCGGCGCCCGGATCACGCTCGACAGTGAACGCGAGCTCGATCTCGTGATCACCGCCGCCGATCGGCACCGCACGTCGGCCGACGTGCGGCTGCGGGTGCGCCCGGACTATGTCGATCTTCAGGGCGCATCGGATTTTTTTCCGTCCCTGACGATTCGAGACGCCGCGAATATCTACAAGCCCGGAATCGAGGTGAGCGAGGCGGAGCGCATTGGGCGCCGCGCGATCGCGCATCCCCGCATCCGCGTCACGGGCCTAATGACCCATCTCGGACGACACAGCGCGGACCCGGCCGTTTGGGCTATCATGGCTCGAACGTTCGGATCAGTGGTGGTGAAGTTGGTCCGTGCCTGGGCGCCGTGGCGCCCGGTGGAGTTGGACATCGGTGGCGGCTTTCCGTCACCCCGAGATCCCACCCACCCCGCGCGCTCGGCCGCGCCGCCGCTTGAGGCCTTTGCCGAGAGCACTGCCGGCGCGCTCAAGCACTCGCTCGGTGTCGGCGGCGTCGATCTCGCCGGTGTGGTTCTGCAGATCGAACCGGGCCGAAGTCTGCTGGCCGACACGGGAATTCATTTGAGCCGAGTTTGCCATGTCAAACGACAAGACCAGCCGGTTCCCCGCACCTGGGTCGAGCTCGATACCACCGAGATGTTTCTCGCGGATCTTTTCATGGAGCACGCCTATTTTCGACCGGTGTTCGCATCGCGCGCCGACGATGCGCCGGTGGAGAAGGTCGAGATCGTCGGTCAGTCGTGCAATTTCGATTTACTCGCCCAGGATGTCGACGCGCCCGGCGTCGCGGACGGCGATGTGATTGCGTTCCTCGACACCGGCGCGTACCAAGACGCAGCGGCGTCCAATTTCAACGCCTTGACCCGCCCCGCGACGGTGCTGGTCACCGGGAATCGCTGTACGCTCATCAAACGCCGCGAAACGCTCGAGGAAATTTTTGCGCGCGATCTACCCCTTTCGAGGAGTCCACCGTGAGTAAGCTCGACCATGCAGGACTGACGGTGCAGGACTTGGACCGCTCCATCGAGTTCTATTGCACCGTGCTCGGTTGTGTCGTCGAGGAACGGTCAGTCATCAGCGGCGCCGAGGTGGAGATCCTGACGGGCGTTTCCGATGCGGTGATCCATACCGCCGACTTGAAGCTCTTGGGCGGCGGCATGCTGGAACTCCTGCAGTACGTGGGACCCGCTCCGACGGTACTCGCTCAGCGACGATTCGATGCGGGCCACAGCCACCTCGCCTTCACCGTCAACGATGTGGAGGCTACCCGCAGCCGCGCCTTGAGCGCGGGCGCTCTCGATTGTTCACCGCCGGTGACGCTCAACGAGCCGGGGTCTTCCTGGGATCGCGTCCGTGTGTGCTACGCGCGGGATCCCGATGGGCGAACCATCGAATTCGTCGAGAGACCGTAAGAGCTCGCTTTTGTTTGGTCGAAATTGAGCGCGGTGATCGATTATCTGGTGGGATGTGGCGTGTTTGGTGACCGGTCGCCACCTGCCCTACCGTTGGGGCCAGTAGTTGCAGGCATCGCAATCAAGGTAGATATTGCGCGCGACGGGCGTTCTATAATAATCAGCAAAGGGGGGCGCAAATGCACAGAGAATCGTGTTCGTTGTGGCGCTGTTGACCGCGAGCGGTAACTATTCCGGGGCGGCCAAATGGATAGGCGCGCAGTGCCCAGCGACTACGCAATGAGTCCGTCTGGGGATCGCGATCGCTGCAAGAAGTAATCGGAGTGTCATGGTGTGCCTCCGAGCGTGCTGACGATGCTGACGGACTCGGTTTCGGGATCAAATACGATCTGCGCTTCGCCGCGCTCGAGGCGGCCGATCACATGCGCCACTTTTTCCGCCAGTGAGAATTCTCGCTCGCCGTAATCCGTGCCCTCCCGCAGCACATAGGACTCGACGACGGCGTGCAGCAAGTCCGGCGCCAGTTCAGCGTGCGGGACCGTCACCGCTTTGAGAGCTTTCTCCGCCACTAAGAGCCTGTCCGGGTAATCAGACAGGCTCCGCAGCGCTCGAGCGGCGCGCCAGCCATGTATCGAGATGCCCTGCGAAGGCGTTGCGATTCGCCTGGGTGAGCGGCGGCGGCCCGCCGCCGATGTTGCCGCTGGAGCGCATCGTGTCCATGAAGTCGCGCATGGCGAGGATCCCCCGAATGGTGTCCGGCGAATATCGCTCGCCGCGCGGATTGAGCGCTTCGCCGCCCTTGGCGATTACCTCGGCGGCGAGAGGAATATCAGCCGTAATGACAAGGTCGCCGGCCGTCACGCGCTTGACGATCTCTCCATCAGCCACATCGAAACCCGAGGACACTTGAACGGCGCGCAGGCTCGGGATGCGAGGAATCATGAGCTGCTGATTGGCGACGAGCGTGACCAACACCCCCGTGCGCTCCGCTGCTCGAAACAAGATTTCCTTGATGACATTCGGACAGGCATCCGCATCGACCCAGATACTCGACGCTGCCACGGCCGCCCCTCGCAAATTGCACTCGGGCTGCAATATACACGTCGACAGCCGCCTTGCACGACAAGCCGGTTCCGCGAATACTTGACTCCGGCAAGTATTTGTCCGACGATGGTTCCCATGCCGCAAGAGCTTGCAGTTGCTGAGTCTGCCGCCGGCGAGGTGATCGAACGCATTCGCGGCTTCAATCGCCTGTATACGCGCCAGCTGGGGCTGCTCGACCAAGGACTGCTCGGCAGCGAGTTCACGCTCACCGAAGCCCGGGTTCTGTATGAGCTGGCAAATCACCGCGAGACGACGGCGACCGAGATTGCGCGCGAGCTCGGTATCGACCTTGGCTATCTGAGCCGTCTGATCAAGAAATTTGGGAGGCGGCGCTTCATCAAGCGCACGCGTTCGCCGGCCGACGCACGCCAGAGCCGGCTGCAACTCACGGGAAAGGGGCGCACGGCCTTCGATCCGCTCGATCGGGCCGCGAGATCGCAGATCGGCGCGATGATCGGCCCCATGACGCCCGAGCAGCGCCGCGAGTTGCTCGCGGCCATGCAGAGCATACGGCGGCTGCTGCGGCCGGATTCAGAGCCGCACGGCCGCGAAGCGTACGACATTCGGCCGCTCAAGGTGGGCGACGTCGGCTGGATTACGCACCGGCAGGGCCTTTTGTATGCGCAGGAATATGGGTGGGATGGAACTTACGAGGCGCTGGTGGCCGAGATACTGGCCGGCTTCGTCAAGCACTTCGATCCGAACGGGGAAAACGCTTGGGTAGCCGAGCGGGATGGCGCCATCATCGGTTCGGTGTTTCTGGTGCGCGCGTCGGACAGCGTGGCGAAGCTGCGGCTGCTGTACGTCGAACCGACGGCGCGCGGCATGGGAGTGGGCGGACGTCTCGTGCACGAGTGCATCGAATTTGCGCGGGCGAAGGGATACCGGACGCTTACCCTATGGACCAACGACGTGCTCGCTTCGGCGCGGCGCATTTACGATGCCGCCGGCTTTCAGTTGATGCGGGAAGAACGCCATCATTCCTTCGGCAAGGATCTCAAGGGTCAGACGTGGGATCTTGCGCTGTGAGCCGCGCCGCCACGGATGCACGCAGCGCCGCGTCGTCGCCTTCGCGCTGCTCGCGCGTGTCCGCCGCGTGCCTCTCTTCCTTGCGAAATCGTTCCACCACCCGTCCGAGTGATTCGGCCTCGATGCGCTTTTCGGACCAGAGCGCGCGCCGCTTCTCGTACTCCGCGCGCGCGGCGTCGAGCAGCTTCAATTGCTGGTGCAATGCGTCGCCGAGGCGATCGAGAAACATCCGATAATTCTGTAGTTTGACCGCATCGATCGGCCCGGCCGATTGGGAATTGCGCAGGTAATCGTTGCGGTAGGACTGCAGCTGCTGAACCTTGCCTTCGAGTTCGGCCACCTTGCGGCCGGCTTCGCCCATCGCACGGCTCAAATCCTTGGCCGACGTCGACGCGATTTCCCGGATCGGTTCGAATCGCTTAGATTTCATCATGGGCGCAGTATCGTCATGGGCGGCCCACTATCGGCTGGTTGCCGGGGCCGGCGCCGAGAACTGCGTCACGAGTTGCCTAAGGTCCGCATAACTACGCTCGATTCCCACCGGTTCGTACATGTCCTGACGCAGGAAATCGAGCATCTTGGGCCATTGTTCCATGGCGAGATCCACCCGCGGATCGGAGCCCCGCCGATAGGCCCCCACGGTAATGAGGTCGCGGTTCTGTTGGTAGGTCGAGTACACCTGCTTGAAGCGATTCGCGAGATCGAGCTGGTCGCGCGTCGCAATCTGATGCATGGCACGGCTGATGGACGCCTCCACATCGATGGCCGGATACAATCCGTTCTCCGCCAGCCGGCGCGACAGCACGATGTGGCCGTCCAATATGGCCCGCGCCGCATCGGCGATCGGATCGTTCTGATCGTCCCCTTCCACCAGCACCGTATAAAACGCGGTTATCGAACCGACGCCCCGGTCGCTGTTGCCGGCGCGCTCGACCAACTGCGGCAGGCGCGCGAACACCGAGGGCGGGTAGCCTTTGGTTGCCGGCGGCTCGCCGATGGCGAGCGCTATTTCCCGCTGTGCTTGCGCGAACCGGGTCAATGAATCGAGCAGCAGCAGCACCTTGAGTCCGCGATCACGAAAATATTCCGCGATCGCCGTGGCGAGCCAGGCACCGTGCACGCGCATGAGCGGCGGGTTGTCGGCCGGCGTGGCGACGACCACCGCGCGGCGCATCCCATCCGGTCCCAGGGTGTTGCTCACGAAATCCTGCACCTCGCGGCCGCGCTCGCCGATCAAGCCGACGACGGTGACGTCGGCCTTGGTGTAGCGGGTCATCATGCCGAGCAGCACCGATTTACCCACGCCGGAGCCCGCGAACAAACCGATGCGCTGTCCGCCGCCGACGGTGAGCAGCGCGTTGATCGAGCGCACCCCGACGTCGAGCGGATCGCGAATTGCCCGGCGCATGAGCGGATTCAAAGGCTCGCCCGTGAGCGATACCCGATCCGTGCACTTGAGCTCGCCCAAGCCGTCGAGCGGTCGTCCCGCCCCATCCAGCACTCGGCCCAGCAATTCATCTCCCACCGCCGCCGACGACTCGCTTTGCGTGGGAATGACCCGCGCACCGGGCATCACGCCGCGGATGTCGCCGGTCGGCATCAGGAATAACTTATCTCCCGAGAAGCCGACCACTTCGGCTTCGATCTGCTTGCCTTCCGCAGTATCCACCAGGCACCGGCCGCCCACGGCGGCCTCGCAGCCCACCGCCTCGAGCGTCATGCCGACCATGCGATTCAGCGTGCCTTCGACCACGATTTCGGCGACATCGGCCATGCGTTCGGTCGCCCGCGTCAGCGCCTGCGCCCATTGCTTCGGCCGCGGCCGATCTCCATTTGCGGCCGCACTCATGAGCGCGCTCCCGCGCTATGGCGTTCCGTGCCCAACAGTTCGCTCAAAATGGCGCCGAGGCGAGTTTCGAGGCGCGCATCGATGCGCGATGTCGTGGTGTTGATGACGCAGCCGCCGCGCGCCATCACCGGATCCTCGACGATCATCCAAGCTCGCTCGCTTTCGGTGGGCGCCAGGTTCTCGCGCATCACCGCGGCGTCTTCCGGATGCAGATGCACGCGCACTTCACGGGCGGCGACCGGCAGTGCGGCGATCGCTTCGCGAATGATGCCGATGATCTGCGTCGGGTCGGTCTTGAGTTCGCGGCGCACGATTTGCCGCGCCAAGGCCATGGCCAAGGTCAGAAGCTCGCGCTCCACCTCGGTATCCAACACCTCGAATGGTTTCGCCAGGTCGTAGAACATCCCGGAGAGGCGTTCAACCTGCGCGCGAACTTCGGCGCGGCCGGCCGCGCGGCCTTCGGCGAGCCCTTGCGCGAAGGCTTCCTCGTGCGCCTCCGCCTGTAGATCGACGAGTCCGCCCACGGTGGCCATTTTTCGCGTGGCCGGAGGGCTCGCCATGTCGGGGGCCGTCCACAGCCGGGCGCCGCTGGCATTGGGGTCGGCGTCAGACAAACTCGGCGCCGCCCTTGCCGCCAAGACTGATGGTGCCTTCCTCGGCCAAACGCTGCGCGATGACGATGATTTCCTTCTGTGCCGCCTCGACGTCGACCAGCTTCACGGGACCGCGCGCCTCCATGTCGTCCTTGAGAATTTCGGCGGCGCGCTTCGACATGTTCTTCAAGATCTTCTCCTGCACTTCGGGTTCGGCGCCGCGCAGAGCCACGGCCAAAGTATCCGAGCCCACTTCACGCAGCAGCGCTTGAATGCCGCGATCGTCGACATCCAGCAAATTGTCGAAGATGAACAGCAAATCCTTGATCTTCTGGTGCATGTCCCCGTCGGCTTTCTCGATTTTGCCCAGCTCTTCGCCGCTCTTGTCCCGCTCCATCGCATTCAGGATGTTGGCCGCGGTGCGCGCGCCGCCGATGCGCCGCAGCGGCGCCGGAGGCGCGACGTTGGCCTGCTTTTCGACCAATTGATCGAGCTCCGTGAGCGCGGTCTGCGGCACTTCGTTCAAGTTGGCGATGCGCATCAGGATCTCGGTGCGCATTTCGTCGGTCAGCAGCGGCAGGATGGAGGCGGCCTGTTCGGGCTCGAGGTGCGACAACACGATGGCGGCAATCTGCGGATGTTCGCCGCTGATGATCTGCGCGACGGCCTTCGCTTCCATCCATTTGAGCGCCTCGATGCCCTGGCCGGACTGACCGCTGGTCACGCGGTCTAGCAACATATCCGTCTTGTGCTTGCCGACGGCCTGAGTCAACACGCGGCGCACGAAGTCCGGGGATCCGCCGGCAATGTTCGCTCTGGAGTCGGCGGTGCCGATGAACTTGTCGAGCACGGATGACATCTGCTCGCGCGACACTTCCTTGAGCTCGGCCATCGCGATGCCCAATTTTTGAACTTCACGCGCATCGAGCTGTTTGAGAAGGTTGGCGGCATCCTGCTCACCCAAGCTCATCAGCAAGATGGCGGCACGTTGCGTTCCGGCGAGGTCATCGAGCTTGTCAGCCATCCGCGGATACCCAATCCTTTACGACCTGCGCCGCACGCCTCGGATCTTGCCCCACCAGGGTACGTGCCGCCGCGATCTGCTGCTCAAAACTGGGCGCGAGTTTGATTGCCTTGCCGCCTTGGCCCCCAATGCTCAAGCGGTCGCCGTCGAGATCCGCATCGGCGCCGGCCGTGATTCGCGGCGCGGACTTGGTCAGGGATTTCATCAAGGGCCGCAACACCAGGAATGCCACCACCAGCACCAGTGCGGCGCCCACGATCTGTTTTGCCAATTGCGTGATCCACGGGGTCTGCCACAGCGGCAGACTGTCGATGGGGCCCATCGGCCCGCTGCTCCTGAAGGCCTGATTGAGCACGTTCAATTGATCGCCGCGATCTTCCTTGAGCCCGATGGATTCGCGCACCAGCTGCGTGAAGCGCTTGATATCCGTATCGCTCATCGGCGCAGTCGTGACCTTGCCGTCCGCGTCCGTTTTTTGCCAATCGTCGAGCACGACGCCGACGTTCAGGCGCTTCAAGACGCCCACCGGCTGCTTCACATAGGACAGCGTGCGATCAACTTCGAAATTGCGCGTGCTGCGCTGGGCGGTCGAGCTCGGTCCGCTGCCGGCAGCCGTCGCCTGCGCCGCGCCGGGCGCGGGATTGCCGGGGGTGGCGGCGCCGGGAATCGCGGGCGCGCCGGAAGTGCCCGGCGGTTGATTGCTGAGCGCTCCAGGTATGCCTTCGGCGCCGTCGCCGCCCTTGCGCTGCTCGTTGCTGGTCTGTTCGCTGCGCACCGCCGTCTTCTGCGGATCGTAATTCTCATGCGTCTCCTCGGTGACGGTGAAGTCCATCTCCGCCGTGACCGTCGCGCGAACCCGCCCGGGTCCGATCATGGGCTCGAGCAATTCTAGGATGCGCTGCTGATAGCTTTGCTCGAGCTTGCGCGTTTCCGCGAACTGACGGGTACTCGCGGCCTGCTCGGCATTCTCGTCAGGAGAATTGAGCAAGGTTCCGGCCTGGTCCACCAGCGTGACATCGCTCGGTGCCAATTCCGGCACGCTGGACGCGACCAAATGCACGATCGCGGCGACCTGGCCCGGCTCGAGACGCCTGCCGGGGTACAACTGCAGCATGACTGACGCGGTCGCCTTGCGTGCATCGCGCAGGAATACGGTCGGCTTGGGTAGCGCCAGATGCACGCGCGCCGTTTGCACGCCTTGCACCTTGACGATGGTGCGCGCCAATTCCGTCTCGAGAACCGACTGGTAGCGGGCGGTCTCCATCATGGAGCTCGAGCCCAAGGCCGATTCTTTCTGAATCATCTCGATCCCCATCGAGTCGCTTTGCGGCAGGCCCTGAGTGGCCAGGCGGATTCGCGCCTCCTGCACTTTGGCTTCCGGCACCGACACCGCACCGGAGGGATTGAGCTTGAATTCGATGCCCGCCGCGGTCAGCGCATCCATGACCTGGCCGCTTTCGCGCTCCGAAAGCTGGCCGTAGAGCACCGTGTAATTCTGCCCCTGCGACCACAGAACCAGCCAGATTGCCGCGGCCACCGCCGCGGCGACGCCGGCGAGCAGGCCGATTTGCTTGAGGCCGGGAATGTCCGCGATGCCGCGTGCCGGTGAAGGTACTATGTCAGCCATGGATTAAGCCTTCGCGGTCGATTAGACCGACATATTCATTACTTGGGTGTAGGCGTCGACGAGCTTGTTGCGCACTTCGGTCATGGCATGAAAGGCCAGGCCCGCTTTCTGCACTTCCAGCATCACTTTCGTCAGGTCGACGCTCTTGTCGCCGGCCTCATAAGCATCCGCCAATGCGGTGGCCTGGTTCTGCATGGTCGCGATGTGATCGACCGAATTCTTCATCAGGTTGGCGAACTCCGAGGGCTGCGCGCCCATCGCGGGAGTCTCGGCGGCGCCCGAGGCCCGCGCCTGCAGCGAGCGCATCTCTGCCAGCACTTGTTGAATTTGCATGCTGCTCATCGCTACACCGCCATGAATTGCTGTTCGTGGACGCGCGGCACACTGACGCCCGCGGCCTTGAATTGCTGCAGCTTGTGGCGCAGCGTGCGGGGACTAATGCCCAGGCGCTCGGCCGTCAACTTGCGGCTGCCTCCGGTTACGCGCAGCGTCGCCAGGATCAATTCTCGCTCGCGCTCCTTCAGGTCGTGATCCAGGCCGGCTTCCTGCGGCCGGATCGGCGCGGCGGACTGCTCGACCGGCGCGCCGGCCAGCTGCACCGCGACGCCGGTGTCGGAGACGATGCCGGTCTCCAAGTCAGCCGCGCGGATCACTCCGCCCGAGGCGAGCCAGGCGGCGCGCTGCACGATGTTGGTGAGCTCGCGCGCGTTGCCCGGCCAATCGTGCTGCAGCAGCTTTTGCTCCGCTTCTGCCGTGAGACAAAGCGCCGCCTGGCCGGGGCGTGCGCAGGCCTGCATGGCACGATGCGCCAGCGGCAGAATGTCGCCGCGCCGCTCGCGCAATGCCGGCAGCCGCAACGTCATTACATTCAGCCGGTAGTAAAGATCGGCGCGAAAGCGTCCGGCACGGACTTCCTCGGGTAAATCGCGGTTCGAAGTGGCGATCAAACGCACGTCCAGGCTGATGGTACGGGTGCTGCCCAGGCGTTCCACTTCACGCTCCTGCAGCACACGGAGTATTTTCGCCTGCAATCCCAAATCCATTTCTGAAATTTCGTCGAGCAGCAAGATGCCGCCCTGTGCCTGCTCGAACTTGCCGGCGTGGGCGCCGAGCGCGCCCGTGAAGGCGCCTTTCTCGTAGCCAAACAGCGTGGCCTCGAGCATGTTCTCCGGAATCGCCGCGCAATTGATCGTCACATAGGGAGCTTCGGCACGCGCCGAATGTTCGCGAATGAATCGCGCGTAGACTTCCTTGCCCGTGCCGCTCTCGCCGGTCAAGAGCACCGTGGCATCGTTCTCCGCGATCCTGCGCGCCAGGGACACCAATCGCTTCGACTCTGGATCGGCGGCGACCAAATCGTTCGGCATCACCCGCATCGCCAATTGGCGCCGCGCCATCTCGATCAGGGCCTGCGCATCGAAAGGCTTGACGATGTAGTCAGTCGCGCCTTCGCGCATGGCCGCGACCGCCTGGGCGACCGTGCCATATGCGGTCATCAGCACCACCGGCAATTCCGGGCGCAGCGCCTTGATCGACGCAAGCAGCTGGTAGCCGCTCGGGCCCGGCATCTGCACATCCGAGATCACCAGCACGATGTCCTGACTCTCGAGCAGCTCGAGCGCACTGTTCGCTTCGCCCGCGGCCAGCGCCGACAGACCGGCGGCCTGCAGGGTGTCAACCAATGCCTCGCGCAATGGGGCATCGTCTTCGACGACGAGGACGTATTCTTTGGGCGTGCTCATGCAATGACCTCTGCTGGTAAATCGATGATGAAAGTGGCGCCGCGCGCCGAATCGACCAGGCGCACGGTGCCGTGATGGGCCTCGATCGTCGACTTGACGAAGGCCAAACCGATGCCGTTGCCGCGGGTGCGCGTCGTAAAGAAGGGTTCGAAAATTCGCTCGCGAATCTCAAGCGGCACGCCCGGACCATTGTCGCTCACCACGATCTGCGCGCGGTCCCCTTCCCGGCGCGCCAATAGTTCCAGATCGAGGTCGGGGCCGGCGGCCTGCAGGGCGTTGGTCGCAAGATTGAGCACTGCGGAGACCAGCGACGGGGCGTTGGCGCGGACCATGAGGTCCGGTGCCTCGGTGCGGATCGTCAGCCGTACGCCGGGGCGCAGTACCGGGCGCAGCCATTGCGCCACTTGTTCGAGCACTGCGCTCACGCTGACCGCCTCGCGCGACGGACCGCCGTGCGTGAAGGCAAGCATGTCATTGACCAGTCGGTCGAGTTGCTTCAGGCTGCCGACCGTTTTTTCGCCGCAGCGGGCGAGATCCTCGTGAGTGCGATTCGGCATGCTCATCTGCGACGCGTACAACAGGGCGGTCGCCAAGGGCGTTCGTATCTGATGGGCGAGGCCGGCGGCCAGCTCGCCCAATGTCAGGAGGCGCTGTTGGCGCGTCAATAGCGTCTGCATCAGGTGCGACTCGGTGATGTCGGTCACCAGCACCACCTCGCCGTTGCCGCTCGAGTGGCGGCGTGAAATGTTCACGAAGCGGCCATTGCGCAGCTTGGTGTGCTCGACGGCGCCGGCCGTATTGAGCGCGGCGCGCGCGAGCACGGCTGCGAACGACTCCCCGAGCAGCGGCTCGCCGAGTAAATCGATCGCTCCCGGGTTGCATTCCTGAATATCGCCCAGGGCGTCGAGAAGCAGCACGCCGCCGGGAATCCCATTGACCAGGGCCGCCAAGCGCGCCGCCAAATCGGCGCTCCCGGCCTGCGCCTCCTGCAATTGCAGGCGAAGCCGGCCGACTTCGGCGCGCAACGAGTCGAACGCGCTGGAGAGCTGCTCTGCACCTAAACCGAATGCCTGGAAAGCTGCGCGGAGCTCCGCGCGCCGGTCTTCGATCATTTCCATTTGTGCTGCCATACCGCAGCAGAAGCAACTTCCGTGCCTTGACCCAAGTTTTGCAGCGGATCAATCGGTTACGCGGAATGTGGATTCCTGAGCCGCCCGCACCGTCAATAAATTGTCAGGCGCTCAGGCGGTACTTGCGCAGCTTCTCGACCAACGTCGTGCGGCGGATTCGCAGCAGGCGCGCCGCCTCGGCCACGGTGCCGTCGGCTTCCACCAACGCTTTGCGAATGAGTCCGATTTCAATGGCGCACAGATGATCCTTGAGATCGATGCCGCCGCTCGGCAGAACCAGCGCAGAAAGTTGCGCGGGATCGTTGACCTCGGGATCGTTGATTGCGGGGTCGTCGATCCCGGCATCATTGATCTCGGCATCATTGATACCGGCGCCGTTGATCGCGGTCGACTCGATCGCAGCTTCCAGCGGCGGCGTCACGCGCACGCCGCTGCCGATCCAACCGGCCGTCCCGGTGCTGCGATAGCGCTCGGGCAAGTCCTTCGCGGAAATAGTTTGCTCGGGATACAGAATTGCGAGCCGCTCCAGGAGATTGGACAACTCTCGCACGTTGCCGGGCCACGGGTTGCGCGCGAGGCAATTCATGGCTTCCTTGTCGATGCGGATATGGCGGCCCGAAATCTGCCCCAGCCGCTGCACCAGGTGCTCGGTCAGGACGGGCAAGTCCTCCAGCCGATCCCGCAGCGGCGGCATCTGCACGGGGAACACGTTCAGGCGATAGAACAGATCCTCGCGGAAGCGTCCGGCGCCGATGGCGGCGTCCAGATCGCGGTGGGTGGCGGCAATGATGCGCACGTTGCACCGAATGGTGCGATTGCTGCCGACTCGCTCGAAGCTGCGTTCCTGCAGCACGCGCAGCAGCTTGACCTGCATCTGCAGCGACATATCGCCGATCTCGTCGAGGAACAATGTGCCGCCTTCGGCGAATTCGAAGCGGCCGAGGCGGGTCGTCAAGGCGCCGGTGAAGGCGCCCTTCTCGTGCCCGAAAAGCTCGCTTTCGAGCAAATCCGCCGGTATCGCGCCGCAGTTCACCGGCACGAATGGATGACCCGCGCGCCCGGACAGTTCGTGGATGTGCCGCGCGACCATTTCCTTGCCGGTCCCGGACTCGCCGAGTATCAGCACATTGCTGTCGCAGGGCGCCACTTGTTCGATGAGGCGATGCACCGCGCGCATCGCCCGGGAAGTGCCGCTCGGGCGGAAGCGGTGATTCCCCGGCTGCGCCGGATGCCCATTGCGGATGTTGAGGGCCTGATTCAGCACGGCGGACAGGCGCCGTTGCTTGACCGGCAGATCGAGATGAAACCAGGCAATGTCGCCGCTGCTCTCGGCGATTCTCGGCAAGCCCTCGGTGCTCAAGTAGATCACCGGCAGCGGCTGCGGCGTCCCGCGCAGGTGGGCAACCAGCTCACTGCCCTGCGCGGCAACCGCTTCTGCGCTCACGATCAATGCCAGACAATCGCGCACCGCGCCCTGCTGGTATTCACGCAGCTCGGTCAAATCGCGAACCCGGATCGGCTCGAGATCCAGGAAACGCAGCAACGCTTCCAAAGATTGCGCTGCAGCGTCTGAGGGTTCCATCACAATTACTTTCGCATCTACCACCGTTCGAGGCTCCTTCCGTGAGAAGTGTGACGGGGGCCACAGCTGCCCCGACCGATATCAAGTAATGGCGCTAACTTATTGACATTGCTCAAATAAAATTGAATTCGAGCCGCATGGTAGCCGATCGATGGACGAGATAAGGAGTGGGCAAACACCCGTAACTGGTGTAAGTGATTACCGCAATCCCGGATGCAGGGATTCGCTGTACGGAGACTAGTGTGCGGCGAGCCGCGAGCCCGCGATCAGGCGTCTGTGGTGCCGGAAGATGAGTTTCTCCAGCAGTTCCACGACTGCGTCACTCAATCCGGTGAACTGCATTTGCGCGACATACAGATTCTCTTCGCGCCGTTCGCCGACCACGCAGCACGGAATCTTGAGCGGCTGCGGCAACGCCGGATTGATATAAAGCGCCAACAAACCGGTCTCACCGACGACCGGCGCTTGCGCCGAGAACCACTCGAGGGCCCGCGCCGCTATCTTGACGCGCTGTAGCGGCGGCATTGCCCCGGACCGCAACTCGGCAACCAGCCGGAGCAAGATGTTCATCTTGTATTCCAGCCGCTGCAGCTCGTGCAGCAGCGCGGCGGACTCGTCCTTGAGCGCCTCGCCGATGCGCACATCGTCCAACGACGCCTCGGCGCCGAGCAATTGCTGATTGTCGGAGTTGAATCGCGCGAGGCTCAAGCCTTCCGCGAGGGGGCCGGGAGTCCACGCCAGCGGCAGGGTTTCTTCGAATATCAGGCCGCCGCCGAGGAAGGACTCGGGCATGCTTCCTAGCGCTGCATTCGGGTGGACGAATACGCGATGAGCGCCCGCCGGCCGACCGCGACCATGTCCAGCTGTCGGCCCTTGCTGCGTCGCAGATGTTCCAACAGCCCCAGCGATTCGTCATTCAATTGGGCAATTTCCTTCAGCATCAGCCGCTCATCCGCGCCGAACGCGCCGGCGGCCTCCTGGCGCGCGAACTTTAGCAGCTCGAGGCGCGCGACGTCGAGGCGCATCGCCGATTGCGAGTCGCCCTTGTCGGCGGCCGCCTTGAGCTCGCGCGACAGATCGACCGCGCGCCGCAGGGCGTCAGTGGCAGCGCCGCTCATCGTCCGTCCTTGACGATTTGATCCCAACCCGTCTTGATCTTGCGCACGAGGTTCGATACCTCGATCGCGATCTGCGGATCATTGTGGAGGTTGGCAGTCGTCAATCGGCCGAGCATGTAGAGATACAAATTGTGCAGATTCTCGGCAATCTGGCCGCCCTGTTCCATGTTGAGGCTGGCGTCGAGTTGGCCGATCAGCCGCACGGCCTTGCCGATGGCCTTGCCTTTGGCAACCACATCGGCGTACGGCACATTCTCACTGATGCGCTCCATACATCCCTGCGCGATCGCCAGATTCGAGAGGATATGCTCGAACATGACTTGCACCAGGCGGGCCGGGCTCGCGTCGGCGACCTGTCCGTGGCTGCGAACGGCATGGTATTGCGCCGCTCTATTTTGCGAATACATCATGCTCTCGTCTCTAGCCGGTGCTGGTCGATCCGGTGCTCAAGCTGCTGGTGGCGTTGCTCGAGGTCTGATTGGCGCTCGGGTTGAACTCTGCATTCAGATAGGTTTGGGTCATTTTCAATGCGGCCACCGCAGCGTCCATCGCATTGTATTGCGTGGTCAGCGTGGCCGAGTACGTCGCCAGTTCCGCATTCAAAGCGGTCTGCTGCGTCGCCACGTTGGCCAATCCGGTCTGCAGACCTTGATTGATGGTCGACAGCAAGCCGCCGGCCTGGGTGTACTGGGTTACCAGCTTGTCGATTTGCGTGGCGATGCCGTTCGTGCCGCCCAGCAGCTGACCGACCGCCGCGAGATTCCCATTGAGCACGCTTGCCAAGGTGGCCGTATTGCTGTTCAACGTCCCGGAGTTGGGGTCCGTGGTGATCCCAAGGTTGGCGAGCGAGGACACGCTCGACGTGCTCGACGAGATGGTGTCGAGGATGTTCTGCAATTGATTCTGGAAGGACTGCAGCGTGGCGTTGCCCTGCAAGGGTCCCGCCGTCTGGGTCGCCGCATCGTATCCGCCCAGGGTCTGGATGGCGCTCAATACCCCGTTCAACGCCGTGACGAACGAGGTGATCGATTTCTGCGCAGTAGTCGTGTCGGGAGTGATGGTGACGGTCGTCGGAGTGGCCGTGGTAGTCGTTCCGACGGTCGTAGTAGGCGATGGCTTGAGGAGATCGATGCTCACGCCGGAGATCGCACTACTCACCACATTGCTCGCGCTGGTGGCGGCGAAGCCGTTGACGGTGAAATTCGCGTCCTGCGCCTGTTGGGTTTGCGTCAGGTTCGTGATGCTGTTGGCCGGATCGTAGACCAGCTGGGACAAGCCGCCGTCGCCGCCCGACTGAGTGACCGTAATCGCGTTGCCGGCCCCGGTCGTCGTGCCGGTGAGCACGAGCCGCGCGCCGTCGGTCGCCGTAATGATGGTTGCGCTGACGCCGGGATTGTTCGGCGCCGCGTTGATCGCCGAGGCAATGCCCGCGAGCGTGTTGTCGGTCGGATCGATACTGATGGTGGCGGAGGAGCTGCCGACGTTGATGGTCAAGTTGCCGGTACCGATCGGGGTGGCCGAACCCGCGACGGCCGCCGAGGTGAGCTGCGTCGCCGTGGCCAGGTTCTGCACGGTGAGCGAGTATTGACCCGCCACGGCACCGGCCGACGCCGTCGCCGAGGCGACGCTCGTGTCGGCCACGGTCGCGTCGAAGCCCCCCAGCTGGGTCGGGTTCTCCAACGCGGCAAGCGTGCCCTGCAAGGTATCGAGCGCGCTGGTGAATGTGCCGAACGCCGACACTTGGGAATCCAGTGCCGCCGATTGGCTGTTCAATTGGTTCTGCTGCCCGGCGCCGAACGCATTGGTCAGCGAGGACACGATGGCGCTGATATTGAGTCCGGAGCCGATGCCGGTAGACGTGACCAGTGAGCCTCCGGCAGTGCCGGCCGTCGTGCCGTTGGATGCCGAGGAGTTGCTGGCCGTCGGTGTCGTGGTCGTCGGCGCCGTAGTGCTCGAAATCGTTGAACTCATGGCAGTGCTTGTCCCGTTTCAGTTAGCTGGTTTATCGACCTGTCGCCCCGAAACTGAAGCAAGAGACGTACCAGTTCGCGAGTGCCTACGCCAAGCTGTCGATGAGCAACCCTGAGGCTCCGACGCTGCGCGCCAGGGCCGGGAACTCGTCGACCGAAAACTCGCCGAGTACGGCGCCGTTCGAGGGGTTGACCTGCTGGATCAACTTGCCGGAGGCGGGATCCACCCGAAATTCGTCCGGACGTCCGGAATCGTTGAGATATTTGTTGAGTTGATCGACCAGTGTCTGCGGGGCAGCACGGGCGGCAGCGATTTTGGTGGCAGCCGCCGCGGCCGATGCCGCTAATGTCGCCGTGTTGCCGCTGGGCGGCAAAGGCTTGCCGCTGCCTGATTGAACAGTTACTGAGGTTGCCGCCTGACTTCCCTGCACGAGGCTCGTTGCCGAGATTGGTCCCGGATTGCCGTCGGTCGCCATGTGTACACCCGTTTTGTCAAAAATGAAGGTGCGAAAGACTCCTGTTCTTGCCGCCGCGTGTAACCTTGAGGCCCGGGGGCTTTAAGCCCCCGAGCCTCTCGGTCATCCTTTTCCTTTTCCTCTTACCCTTAAGCTTCGGCTGTTACTGCAAAAGCTTGAGGATCAGCTGGGGCTGCTGGTTGGCCTGTGCCAACACCGAGATACCCGCCTGTTCCAACACCTGAGCCTGGGTCAGATTGGCCGTTTCCTGAGCAAAGTTCGCATCCTGAATGGTGCTGCGCGACTGAGTCAGGTTCTGTGCCGTCGACGTCAGGTTGGAAACCTGGGACGTAAACCGGTTCTGAATGGAACCCAAGGTGCTCTGCAGAGCGCTCACCGCGGTGAGTGCCGAGTCAACCGACTGAATCGTGTTGTTGGCGCCAGCCACCGTCAACACATTCTGCCCGGACAGGGCCGGGGTGTTCGAAGACGTCAATCCGACCGCAACGCCCGAGGCGAACGATGTGGTGACGCCGGAAACTGCAATGGACGTGTTGGACGACAAAGCCACGGTGCCATAGGTCGTATAGGCAGTACCGGAGGTTGCGCCGGTGATGCCGCCCGCGCTGGAAGCACCTGTGATCGTCTGGGTGTACTGGATCGTACTGCCGTCTGCCGCCTGCAGCTCGAGCGCGCCGCCCGCACCCTGGGAATCCGCCGTGACGCCGGTCTGGGCCGACACGTTGTTGATCGCTGACTGCAATTGCGCCTGGGTCAACTGGCTGGCGTTGCTCGCGGCCAGTGTAAGGCCGGTAGCACCGAATACATTGACGCCGTTGATGGCCAACTGATAGTTGCCCGCGGTCGCACCCGTGGTGCCGACGGTGGTAACCGCCAATGCCGCCGTCTTGGTCGATGCGGACACGGTTAAACCTTGGATGCCTACGGCATTGATGGCAGCCGCGATCGAATAGGCGGAGCCACTGGCTTGACCCACCGCATTGCCGGGACCGGCCGAGGTCGCGCCAACCGCGCTGGCCGATCCGCCGTTCACCGCCAGAGAGATGGCACCGGCGGCAAGGGCCGTGCCGTTGGTTACTCCGCTGATGCTCGCGTATTGGCCAATCTGACTGGCTTCGACGCCGGTCGACAAATTGACCGAAATTGTATTGCCGACGTTCGCGCCGACCTGATACACGGTCGTGCCGGCGCTGCCGTTCAGCACGTTCGATCCGTTGAAGGTCGTCTGCGAGGCAATCTGCGTGATTTCAGCGATCTGCTGCTGCACCTGACTGTCGAGCGCGGCTCGGTCAGAGGTGCTGTTCGAGCCGTTGGCAGCTTCCACCGCCAGGGTACGAATGCTCTGCAGATTGTTGACGATCGTGGTCAGTGCGCCGGCCGCCGTCTGCGCCTCGGACACTGCGTCGTTCGCGTTGTTGATCGCTTGGTTGGTGCCGTTGACCTGCGTCGTGAATTGCTGAGCGATCGCGAGACCAGCCGCGTCGTCGGACGCGCTGTTGATCTTCAGACCCGACGACAGTCGCGTCAGGGACTGAGCCAGCAAGCTCTGCGAACCCGACAGATTGTTCTGCGCCACAAGCGAGTCAATGTTGGTATTGAGAGTTAAAGCCATGTTAGAAATCTCCTGAAAGTTGAACCACCGGCCCGTCTTAGGCCCACTTTGTGTTCACTTCGCCCATCGAGGGGCGGACCGGTGACCACATTGAGAAGGTTTATCGGAAGGGTCCGGCGCTTCTTGAGGGGAAAGCCCGCGAAGCCATTTTGGTTTTCATGCGCCACTTCACGGTTTCTACAATCGATCTTTGGCAGGCGCGGAAACGGCACGCTATCTGCAGCTATCCCGAGGCCCTCGTAGTTGTTATCGGCAGCGCACGGCAATAGTGAATTGCGGATGTGGCCTATGCGGTCGTCAAAGCCTGAGTGTTAACTTAATGTCAATGCCTGCAAGCGAGTTTTCACCCCATAGCCGGCCGCCATCCCTCGACGAGTTGTGCGAAAAGGCGACAAACCTGCAGCTCGCGGGCCGATTAGACCTGGCGGAGGGGATTTATCGGCAAATTCTGCAGTTGCAACCGCTGCACGCCGCGGCCAACTACTGTTTCGGCATTTTACTGGTGCATGTCAAGCGGCCGGGCGATGGCCTGCCGCATTTATTGGCCGCGCTCAGCGCAAACCCGCAGATTCCCGACTACTGGCTCGGTTGTTTGGAGGCGCTGCTGCTGATCGACAAGACGCAAGAGGCCGCCAATCTCTTGACGGGCGCGCGCCAGAATGGCCTCGGTGGCGCGGCGTTTGACGACTTCGCGCGCCGACTGGCGGCGAAACGGCCCGCGCTACCCGCGCCGGCCGCCACGAGACCGGCGCGCCAGCGACACACGACGGCACGGCACCGGCCTCGCGGCGCGAAAAACCCCGAGCCCCCGCCGGCAGGAAAGTCATATCGAGGCGCTGATCAAGCAAGGCCGTCACGCCGACGCGTTGGCTTTGGCGCGCGGCTTGACGGAGCGCTATCCCAAGCGCGGCTACGGTTGGAAGGCCCTCGGCGTGTTGCTGATGGCGCAACGGGAGACCGACAGTGCGCTCGCCGCGATGCAAATGGCCGTGCGGCTCATGCCGCAGGATCCGGAGGCGCTGCGAAATCTGGGGGTGAGGCTCTATGAAGCGGAACGCTACAGCGAAGCGGAACACTGCCTGCGCCGAGCGCTCAAAATCAATCCAAATTCGGCCGCCCTGCATAACGACCTGGGTGTGACCCTGTCGCATCAATCACGCGTTGCCGAGGCTCTGACTCATTTCCGACGCGCCATCGTTTCATCCGCGCACGAGTCGACATCCGACAGCGATTTGCCCCGCAGCAGTTTACTGTTGGGGCTGAGCTACGATCCCAGCGTCGATGCTGAGTCGCTTTTTGCCGAGCATTGCAAGGCTGGCGAGCACATTGAAGGGCGCGCGATCGCTGGCCTCGCCACTCGAATGATCCCGACATTAACCGCCGCCTGAAGATTGGGTTTGTTTCAGGCGATTTGTGGAATCACTCGGTGGCGAATTTTATCGAACCCATACTGGCGCAATTGCAGGATCACCCGGCATCGAATTGCACGTCTATTACAACAATGATCTCGAGGATGCGGTGACATCGCGCTTACGCGGCTATCCGCAAAATTGGCGTTCGGTGCTCCGGCTCTCGGATCAGGAGCTGCCGAGCAAATCAGGGACGATGGAATCGATATATTGATCGATCTCTCGGGTCATACCTCGCTCAACCGCTTGCGCGCCTTCGCCCGCAAACCCGCGCCCATTCAGGCTAGCTGGATCGGCTATCCCGGGACGACCGGGATTCGAGCCATGGACTACTATTTATCTGACCAG
The DNA here is from genome assembly GCA_963818075.1 of uncultured Gammaproteobacteria bacterium. Classification (GTDB taxonomy): domain Bacteria; phylum Pseudomonadota; class Gammaproteobacteria; order Steroidobacterales; family Steroidobacteraceae; genus Bog-1198. The sequence continues at coordinate 1,413,681 of CAWFQX010000006.1, forward strand.
CATTTCCTGCCTCCCGGGCAATTCGACAGATACTTCACCGAGAAAATCGTGTATCTGCCGGCCAATGGCCCTTCCAAGCGCTGAGGCGGCGCCGCCGGTCAACGCGTTGCCGGCGCTTGTTCCGGCCATGACATTCGCCAGTTTCAACCGGGTTGTGAAGATCAACGCCACGACCATTGACCTTTGGGCGAATCTGTTACGCGCGGTCCCGACGGCCGAACTTCTGATAGGCGGAATACCGGGGAATTTCCACTGGATCATTGATCGAGCAATTCTCGGCGGCAGGCGTGGCCCGTGAGCGAATTGCATTTCTCCCCCGTTGCGGCATGGAAGCCTATTTGGCGCTGCATAACCACGTCGACGTCTGTCTTGACACTTATCCATACAACGGGGGTACCACAACGGTGCATGCGATCTGGATGGGAATACCCACATTGACCGTGGTCGGGCCGACGCCGGCGGGGCGTCAGGGCGCCGCGATGCTCGGGCAGCTGGATCTGGATGGCTTCATCGCGGCCAGCGCCGAGGACTTCGTGCGCAAAGGCCGATACTGGGCCGAGAACCTCGGGGCCCTGGCGGCGCTGCGCGCGCAATTGCGAAGTCGCTGGCAACTATCGCCGCCGCGCAATCCTGATGTCATCGTCGCCAGCTTGGAGCGGCCTTGCGGCGCATGTGGCAGCGTTGGTGCGCGGGTCTCCCGCCGGAATCGTTTTAGATTCCTATCCGCCGCGCTCGCACAACAAGAAGATAGTGGCGCACAAATCAGGGTACTGCTGTCCTAGCTGAAAGCATCCTTCCAAGTATTCACTGGAAACGATGTCGGTTTGCAGGAGTCGATCCCACTGAAAATTCGCCAGAGCCTTGAAAAAGATGCCGGTTCGGAAGACCACTTTGAGTCCCGCGGCCGTGGCGTCCAGTTCGAGAGTATCGAGAGTATAGGTGCGACGATGTCCGTGCTGCGCCTCGGCTTGCGTAACCGCGCAGTTATGGCTGATCAGTCCCATCTTGACGGCAATCTGCCGCGAAGGTGCATTGCCGTTGGGGCACGCGAGAAAGACCCTGCCGTCTTGCTCCAACCATTCGCTGTTGACGCGCCTCAGCACCCCGACAGGATCGTCGAGATGCTCGAGCACATGGGTCATGACGATGTGGTCGTAGCGCCGCGGCAGAGTCGCGGCTTCGAACGTTGAATTGACGAATTGAATGTTCCCTTGCAGCCTCTGCCGCGCCTCGGCCAACGCACCGTCTGACGCTTCGACACAAGTCACATCGGAAAAAAAGGGCAGCAGGCGTCGGTGAAATCGCCCTTGAAGCTGCCGAGCTCGAGCACGTTGCCGGGCTTGAAGAAAGGCCTGAACGCCCTGATCAGACGGGTGCATCACGTCGAAGTCGAAACCGAGGCGTACCGGCGTCCCTCGTTGTCGCGCATTTCATCGTCATAATCGCGCTCAGTGCCCATGTGCCCCTCAAGTCGCCAAGTCGAGATTCATTTTGACGAAGGACCCGCTCGTCTCGCCTACCGAGAATCCGCATTTTTCATAGAGACGCACGGCCGCTCGATGGTCGCTTGCCACCTCCAGGCCGATCCGCCTGAACCCATGGAGTTTGGCATAGTCAACGCAATTTCGTAGCAGTTGCGTGGCAACGCCCTCGCCCCTCCGATCCGCGAGGACGCTGACACTTGTGATGTAGGCATTGAGCCGTTCCCGGTCGTTGCAATAAACGGCCAACAAGCCAACCAGGACGTCATCTGACCACGCCTCGAAGCGAATGGCGTGAGTCCATATCTTCGACGCATAGTCGGGTAACGCGACGCGGCGGCTCAAGGCCGGGACAAAATAGGCATCGCATAGCGTCAAATGCGCGGTTATCAGCTCAGCAGTGGCTGTATCGATGCGATAGGCAATCAAGTCCGCCGTCATTCCAATACCGCGGCACCGAAGCCATGGCGACCGAACTCATTGCCGTTATAGAGCAAATAAACTTTGCCCTCGCATTCGAATGCATGGGGGTAACACAGCATGTGCGAGTCCCAGTCTCCCGCAGTGACGTCGAGCAGTGGATTCAGATCGTCGCGAGTCCAGTTCTCCAAGTCGTCCGAGAACGCGTGACCGATCCGATAACCCCGCGCGCTGTTTTTTCTGAAGTCGAAGGACTCGCGATAGCAGAAAAACATGTGCAGCCGGCCGCCGAAGTCGATCACCGTCGGCAATGCTTGACTTTCCGCCGCCCCGAGCCGGTCGGTGATGATCTGCCGGGCCTCCTCCTTGGTCCAAGTGATGCCATCGGCGGAAACGGCGTGGCCGTCTTGTAGGTCCGATCCGGCTGTGCATCCGCAGCATATCTCGTCCAGCCGGTGCCAAAAATGTACCACATGTGAAATGTGCCGCCGATCATTTCACGAAGCCATCCCCGACGAGGCACGGTTCGTGCAACGAGGCCGACAGCACCGGACCGGTGCCCACGCGCTGGAACGTGAGGCCCTGATCGCGACTGATGGCCAAGCCGATCGCCGTCTCCACCGACACCGAGACGCGCCGGCTCCAGCCGCAGGTATAGCCGTAGATGGCGTCACCGTTACGCAGGACATTCATGGGGAAAATTCCATGTTCGTCGAAACAGCCAAGCTCACCGAGCCGAATGACCGTATTGTCGGAAACGCGAATCACATCGCGGAGGTTCTTGCTGAGATCGACGAACGCGATGTGGCTGAGGAACTTGCCGTTGCTTCTGTCAACCGCGCGGGTGGAGAAATAGACACGCACGTACTCGTCGAATACCAAGGCTTGCGGCGCTTGCGCGAACTGCCGGCAGTCGTTCGGCAGACTGTGCTCGGTCGGATCAAATATCCTCCCCAATTTTCTCCACGTCATTGCGCCCATTGCCGCCTACTCCAATTTTCCATCCAGCGCGGCCAGCCCGAAACCGTAGCGGCCCACCTGGTCGCCGAGATAGGCCATGTAGGTATGGCCGTCAACTTCGAACACGTGCGGATAACTGACCATTTCGGCGTCCCAACCCTGTTCCGACACGTCTATGCCGGCCTTGGCGTCGTCCCGCGCCCAGTCAATCAGGTTGTGGCTGGAAGCATAGCCGATGCGATAGCCGTATTGCTTGCTGCGGAAGCCGGCGCTGTAACGATAGGAAAAAAACATGTGGAATTTGCCGCCGGCATAACACACATCCGGACTCGCCTGAGCTTCATCATCTTCGATACGACTCTCGATCAAATCCTTGTTGACCTTGATCCACCGAATCCCGTCCGCAGAATGCGCCATCCGTATTTTGTAGACGGGTTCCGCCCGCCCATCGACCCGCTTCCACTTGCGGCCCGCGATGTACCATAGATACCACGTGTCATTGAATCGCCGAATTTTCGGCCCGCTCAATACGAAGGGTTCATCGGGCGAATACGGCAAGACGGGGCCATTTCCCAGCTTCGTGAAGGTCGCACCTCCATCGCCGCTCGATGCCACGCCAATCGCCACATTGAAAGGCACGGATTCGCAGCGCGTCCAACCGCCATAGTAGGCCCGGATTTCGTCGCCGTTGCGTATGACCGACACCGGATAGGTCCCGAATTCGTCGAATGTTCCCAGGCCGCCCAATGCCAGGATCGGTCGTGCGGCGACGCTTCTCACCGCGAAAACATCGGCACGATCGAGAACCACATGGCGGAGTAGCTCACGAATTGTCCGAGAGAATCGGCCGCCGGGCGACACGAAAAATACACTCGAATGAAATCGTCGAACAAAAGCGTCGACGGAGCCTGCGCGAATTCCTTCAGCCACGGCCTGCCTTCGATATCTTGCGGCGTGAAGACCTTGCCGAGCTTTCTCCACTTGAACACTTTTCAGGTCAACTCGTAGTTGCGCGAAACGCAGTTGCGGACGTCCTCGATGGGATTGAACATCAACACGTCGATGATCGAAAGCAAGGGAACGAACGCTGATCCGAACTGTTTGTATTCGAACGCCTTCGAGCGGAGGAATTTCAAATCTATGCCCTGAGCCTGGAAGTCCTCTCGTGAATACAAGTCAGTGCCGCCGCTCGCGTTCACGTAGGTGCGCCCGCCCACCGCTTTGCACAACGCAAGCACCTTGCTTTGCTTCTTCAGGGCATGGTCGATGTCGATGCTCGAGGAAACCCGGATTTCCGTGCGGATGTCCAGAAACTCGCACGTTGCACCAATGGAATGATGCAGAAAGCGAAACAGATTGTTGTCATCGAAGCCCACGACGCGTTCCATCAGTGCGAAGACCCGGGCGAAATGCGGCGCCCGGTTGTAAGCACCTTTGATTTGATTGAGCAATTTTCCGCGCTTGAAATCCGCGGCCAATTCGCGGTCGCACACGTTGAGATGATCCGATGCGCCTTTCAGCGGTAATGTGAATGTCACCGCCTCGCCGTCGCGGCAGATCCGATTGCGGTTGATCCATCCCTTCTTGGTGTATTCGATATTGTCATAGACGATGAACAAATCCACCGCCGAGATGAGCTGAAAATACCCGAGATACGGAAGCATATACGGCTGCATGATCGCAACCTTCATAGTGCTCGCAATTTGCCGCCTGCCTTTGCGCTCAAATACGTTCCGACACGCAGCAGCTCCAGCACGCGGTCAACTTGATCGTGCGGCAATCCCGGATAGATCGGCAGGCAGAGTATCTGTGCCGCCATTTTTTTCGCGACCGGCAAGTTGCCGTGCGCCGCCGAAGGCAAACCACGATACATGGGAAAGTCGGATATCAAGGGATAGAAGTATCGGCGCACGTAGATGCCTTGCTCGCGCAACTTCTGGTACAACGCGTCGCGCGCCAAGGGATAGTCGGGCTGCACGAGAATGGGAAAGTAAGCGTAATTGGAGCGCATTCCCCGGCTGATTGCGGGCAGCGTATGCCGGCCACATCCGCAAGTCCCGCCCGATAACGTTCATCGATGACCTTCCGTTCCGCCAGCGCCGCGTCAATGTGCTTGAGTTGCAATAGGCCGAGCGCTGCGTTAATTCGCTCATCTTGCCGTTGATTCCCGGCGAGACGACCGTTACTTCATCGGCAAAGCCGAAATTCTTGAGATAATTGATGCGCTGCCGGCTCTTTTCACCCTGGCAAACGATAGCGCCGCCTTCAAAGGTGGTGAATACCTTAGTTGCATGAAAACTGAGCACAGCCAGGTCGCCGTGCTGGAGCACGCTGCCGCAGTGACACTGCACGCCAAACGCATGCGCCGCGTCATAAATAACCTTGAGGCCGTAGGTGTCCGCGATCGCTTGAATCCCGTCGACGTCGCATGGATGTCCGTAGACGTGAACCGGCATGATGGCGGTCGTTTGCGGCGTGATGGCGGCCTCGATCTTGCTCGGATCCAAGTTGAGGGTATGCGGATCGATATCGACGAATACCGGCTTGATGCCGTTCCACAGCAACGAGTGAGCGGTCGCAACGAAAGAATAGGGTGTGGTGATCACCTCCCCGGTGATCCGCAGGGCCTGCAGGGCTGTGACCAATCCAATCGTGGCGATCGCAAACAAGGCGATTTGCTTGACGCCCAGATATTCGAAGAGCTGCTGTTCAAATCTCTCGTGGAAGGGGCCGCCGTTGGTCAGAATTTTGCTGTCCCATATCTCGCGAAGGGAAGGAATGAAATCCTCCAGGGCCGGAAGACTCGGGCGGGTGACGTAAATTGGCGCAGGCTTGTTTTCGTCAGCCATGGGCGGGCCACCGGTCAATGTCGATCATAAATCCCTGATTCCACGTGTTTGCGCCTACGCCTGGCAGTAAAGAACGGTTTCTTCGGCGTGAATCGTATAGTGATCAATGTAACAAGCATAGAACGGAAATTTTTCCTTGATGTACAAGATGATTTCGAAGATATCATTTGGCTTGTGATAGAGGGATATGGCGAGTTTGGGCTTGAAGCGTTTAATGCTTTCGCGGGCGCCGCGCACCGCATCCAATTCAGCGCCCTCCACGTCGAGCTTGATGAAGTCGACTCTTTCGATCTCTTTGGTATTCACCAGATAGTCGATCGACCTCAGCGGCACCTGGCTGCCTCCTGAGCGGAAACCTGGCGCGTATTGATTCAGAACGATGGGCTCCGCGAGGACGTTCTTGTCCGACAGTCCATAGGGCATCGCCACCACATTGGCATGGGGAAATTGCCGGGCATTGTACTCGAGGATGGTCAAATGATCAGCCACCGGGTCGAAGCTGTAGACGCGCCCGCGCGGGCCGACCGCGTTGGAAAATACCGCCGCCGTATCCCCAGTACATGCTCCTCCATCGATCACGACATCATCCGCCGCGGGCGCGATACTCACTGCGTCTCTCAGGAAGAAATACTGGCCTCGAAACAAATAATAAACCAAAGTCAGGCAGTCAACGACGTATCGATGGCCTTTGTACTCGAAATCCAAGTGCTTCAGCTCACCGAATTGTCCATTTAAGGTCAGCTGGCTTGGTGTCGCCTTTTCGAGCGCCAAATATTCTTGAAGCTCCCGCGTCTTGCCCGCAAAATGGACCGGCAGCCGTACTCCGAAGTGGCTGGCGAGCCTGAAAGCTATCAAATTGAGATAGAGTCTCTTCGACCCAGCGTCGGCGAGAAGGGAAAACGCCGAAAACAGACTCTCGAAATTCTTGACGAACCAGTCGAAGAAAAATGCGCTCTCCGCAGCGTTGAATTGCTTGGAGTGGTCGATACCATCGAAATTGAATCGCGTGGCATCAAAATTGTCCAAATATGTGTTCAATTTGAGCGCCCCGATCGACTGAATGAGGATCAGGTCGTAAAGGGCTTGTGCTGAACCGGGCAGTTCTTCGAACAATAGAATTCCCCAAATTGATGGCCCCGGTTCGTTGGCAGTCGATATCCGGGCGGATTCACGATAAACTTGGGCTCCCGCCGCGGCGCCGGGCTCGACCTAAGCCTCAGTCGGATCGGTCGTTTCGCCCACCCAACGGCTAGGGTTCGCGCGCTAGCTCCCAGACATAGGGTCTGACATTCCTTTGAAAAAGGCCGTCCGCAACAGCCCCAAAGTGGGTTTCGTCAGCCTGGGCTGCCCCAAGGCGCTCGTCGACTCGGAACGCATCCTCACGCGCCTGCGCGCCGAGGGCTACGAAGTCGCGGCGAGTTATGCCGCGGCCGATCTGGTCATCGTCAACACGTGCGGCTTCATCGACGCGGCGGTGGACGAATCGCTCGAGGCAATCGGCGAAGCGCTGGCCGAAAATGGCAAGGTCATCGTCACGGGCTGTCTGGGCGCACAGCCGCAGAAGATTCTCGATCGCCATCCGCAGGTTCTCAAAATTACCGGCCCGCAGCGCTACGAAGAGGTCGTTGCCTCGGTGCACGAGCATCTGCCGCCGCAGCATGAGCCATTTTTCGATCTGCTGCCGGCGCAAGGCATCAAGCTCACGCCGCGTCACTACGCCTATCTGAAAATATCCGAAGGCTGCAACCATCACTGCAGCTTCTGCATCATTCCGTCGATGCGCGGGCGTCTGGTCAGCCGGCCGATCGGCGACGTTCTGCGCGAGGCGGAGCGGCTGGTGCAGGCGGGCGTCAAGGAATTGTTGGTCATTTCACAGGACACGAGCGCCTATGGAGCGGACCTGAAATACGCCGCGCAGATGTGGCGGGACAAGGAGAGGCGCGCGCGGTTTTTCGATCTCGCGGCGGCCTTGGGTGAGTTCGGCGCCTGGGTTCGACTGCACTATGTCTATCCCTATCCCCACGTCGACGAAGTCATCGAACTGATGGCCGATGGGCGGGTACTGCCCTACTTGGACATTCCGTTTCAGCATGCGAGTGCGCGGATTTTGAAGCTCATGAAGCGGCCCGCCGCCGCAGAGAACACTCTTGAGCGGATTGCGGCCTGGCGGCGCGTGGTGCCGGACATCACCATTCGCAGCACGTTCATCGTCGGCTTTCCCGGCGAAACCGAGCAGGATTTCACCGAGCTGCTCGAGTGGCTCAGGGAAGCCAAGCTCGACCGGGTGGGGTGCTTCGAATATTCACCGGTCGAGGGTGCGGCGGCCAACTCGCTGCGGCAGCCGCAGGTTCCTGCGGAATTGAAAGCGGAGCGCCGCGGGCGATTCATGGAGCTCAGCAAGGAGATCAGCGCGCGGAAACTCGCGCAAAAAGTCGGCCGTAAGATGCGTGTGCTGGTCGACCAAATCGACGGCAATGTCGCCATCGCCCGATCGAGCAGCGATGCGCCGGAGATAGACGGCGTGGTACGTGTTTCACATCCCAAACAATTGGCGGTCGGCGATTGGGCGGAGGTGCGGATCACGCAGGCGGGCGACTATGATCTCGAGGCGAAATTACATCAATGAGGAGATTGACGCGTGGAAATTGCAGCGGACCGTGTAGTCACCATTCACTACACCCTGAAAAACGACCAGGGCGCCATCATCGACAGCTCCGCCGGCGGTGAGCCGCTCGCCTATATTCAAGGCCACGGCAATCTCGTGGTCGGCCTGGAAAAGGCTCTCGAGGGCAAACAGGACGGCGCTACGCTGGCCGTCGTGATAGCGCCCCAGGATGGGTACGGGGTGCATGATGCGGCCCTGATTCAACGCGTGCCGAAGCGCTCCCTGCAGGGTTCCGGCGAGATAAAGAAGGGCATGCAGTTTCAGGCGCGGACCGGCGACGGCATGCGCCTCTTCACGGTGACTGCCATCGTCGGCGACATGATCACGCTCGACGGCAACCATCCGCTGGCGGACCAGACCCTGCACTTCGACGTGCAAATCGTCGGCGTCCGCGAGGCCACGGCCGAAGAATTGGAGCACGGCCACGTACACGGCGCCGGCGGTCACCACCATTAGCGGCGTGAAGCCTCAGCCTCAAGCGGTATGAGGGCTACTAAATGTACTTGAACAGGGTCAACCCCTGCGTCAGGGTGTAGGCCTGCATCGCCGCGCTCAGCGTGGTGTTTTGCGAATCCAGACTGGTAATGGCGCTGGCGTAGTCCAGGCTCTGCAGGGACGAAATCGATTGCTGCAGCTGTGTTTGCTGGCTGGTCGCCTGCGATTGCTGAGTGGTGATCGTATTGAGCCGGCCGCCGACGTTGGCCTGTACGGTGGAAGTCTGACTGATCGCCTGATCGATATTGTTCAACGCGCCGGCAATCGCATTATTCAGCACGGGCTTGGCGGATGCGCTGTTGGCGCCCGCCTGCAAAGCAGTGACCAGATTTTGCACCGTGGTGAACAGGCTCTGATTGCCGCTCGCCGCCACGTCGAATGAGTCGCCCACGGCAGGTTGACCGCTCAAGGCGATCTGCGCGCCGCCGTAGGTAATCGTTTGACCCGGTGTATAGGTTCCCGTGCCGACGACCACGCTGGCGGCATTTTCCACGTTGTAGGTATTCGCGGCCGTAAAATTGATCGAGAAGGTTCCTCCGGTATAGCCGGCGGCGCCGCTCACGGTGGTGGCGCCGATGACCCCTGAACCCGTGTTGCCCGCGTTCGCCGCCGCGGTGAAGACGCCGTTGCCCGTCTTGATTTGATTGAACACCACATCGCCATTGTCGCCGGCCGCAACCGTTTGACCCGCTGCGATCTGCACATGCTGTTGGCCTTGATCGCCGGCGTAGGCGGCGCCCGTCGCGGTCAATGAAAACGGCTGGGTCTGGGTTGCGAAGCCGCTGAATATGTACTGACCGTTGCCGTCCTGGGTATTCGCGATGGTGAGCAGGCTGTTTTGGATCTGCGTCGCCTGCGCCGCGATTGCGCTCAAGTCCTCGCCCGTTTGGGTGCCCGAATTGGCCTCGAGCGCCAGGCTGCGCAGACTCTGCAATTGGTTCTGTATTTGCGTCAATGCCGTGTCTTCGGTCTGGAGGCCCGTCTGCGCGCTGTTGCCGTTGGCCGTGTACTGCTTGCTTTGCGCCAGCACCTGATTGTAATTGCTGACCGTGCCCGCGGCGATGGGATTCTGCGACGGGGTCGTGAACGCCAGCCCGGATGAAACCTGGTTCTGTGTCTGCGAGAGACTGGACTCGAGTGAATCGAGCGCGGTGATGAACTGGGTCTGATTGAGGCCTTGAGTGACGCGCATGCGAATATCCTACGAGTACGTTCCGTTGATCGAGTCCATGAAAGTGGTGAATGTGCTGTTGGCGATGGATAGCGCTTGAGCCGAGGCCTGATAGGCCTGCTGCCATTGCAACAGGTTTGCGGCTTCCTCATCCAGATTGACGCCTGATGTCGACTGGACGTTTTGCAGAGCCTGGCTGTTGACCGCCGTCTGCGCGGTCTGCGCGGTGTTGACTTGCTGCGCCTGACTGCCGATGCCGGTGATCAGCGCGCCCACCGCACCGTTGACGCTGACGGTGCCGTTCGAGAGCACACCGAGGGTTTGTTGATTGGCGCTGGCCAAGGCATTGCGATTATCGCCGGTGCCCCCGGCGTTGCTTTGCACGGTGAAAGTATCGCCGGCGGCGGGAGTCCCGGTGATCTGCACCTGCCAGCCGTTCTGCGCGATGTTGCTGCCCGAGGTGTACGGCTGGTTGGCGCCGCCGTTGATCGAATATGTCGTCGCGCTGGTGAATTGAATGTTCACCGGATTGAGCAAGGCAGGATTGGACGCCGTTACCACGGTGCCGCTGCTGATGGTCGCGTTGCCGGCGTTGGTGTTGGCCGCCGAGGCTTGGATTGCGCCCGCGGCTGCCAGCTGCGAGGTGCCGGTCAAGGCCACGCTGAAGGTCGCGGCGGCCTGCGCCGTGGGTTTGATCAGAAATTGATCGCCCGATGCCGGCGTTCCGGACAGCACGATCGACAGCCCTGCGGCGCTGATCGGACTCAACGCCGTGCCGCTGCCGGTAAAAGCGACGGCGCTCCCGTCGCTGGCGTTCGTCAGGCTGTAGGCACCGCCCTGGTACCTCAGCACATAATCGCTGGTGGTCAACGCACCCACATTGGCGATGCTGACCGAGGCCGATGTGGCGTCGGTGTTGCTCGCCGAGGAGAACGCCTGAGGTCCACCCACGGAAAATAGGTTCGCGCCGAGTTGGCCGCTGAGGTCGAGACCGGAATTCTGTTGCGCATTGGCAGTCTGGCTCAACGCGGTGGCGATCTGCCCCAATTGATTGACGGCCGGATCGACCGCCTGGGTGCGCGCGGCCAGTAGACCGCCCAAATCTCCCGACGTGATTTGGCTGCTGATCGGGTTTGACCCGTTGCTCGCGATCGACACCTCGACTTGCGAGGCATCGTATTGGTTGGGGATGGTCGTCAAGGCGGTGGTCACGTTCCCCAGCACCAAGGGCTGGCCGTTGCCGACGAAGACGTTCACCGCGCCATTGGAACCCGCAGTAGTGGTAACGCCCACCAACTTGGACAGGTTCGACACGAGTTGATCGCGCTGATCGATCAAATCGTTGGGCGGCTGGCCGCCGGCGTCCGCCGTGCCCACGACGATCTGCTGGTTCAGAGCCGAAATGGAGGTGCTCAGCGAGTTGATCTGAGTGACGTCGGCCGCGATGGCTGAGTTGATGTTCGAATTCAGTCCCTGCAGCTGACCGTTGGTGGACGAAAAGGCGGCAGAGACGCTCTGCGCTGCGCTGAGCAGCGCCTGGCGCGCGGCGGTCGACGTTGGATCGTTCGACACGGTCGACCAGGCGCTGTAGTAATCCTGTATGGCCGTGCTCAAGCCCCCGGCCGTAGTGCCTACGATATTGTCGATCTGGCTGGTGTAATTCTGCAGGCTATTGAGCTGCCCGAGATTGCTCTGCGAGATGTTGAGCTGATTCGCGCTCAATTGACTGTAGGCACGGCTGATGCCGACCACGTTGACGCCCGCTCCGATCGGCGCGCTGCCGGCCGATTGCGGTATCGCAGAAGTCAGTTCGACGCTCTCCTTGTCGTATCCAGGGGTATTCGCATTGGCAATGTTATTGCTCGTGACCTGCAGCGCGGTTTGAAACGCCTGCAATGCCGAAATGCTGATTCCAAACACATCTGACACAATTCTTCTCCGGATCGCCGATCCCGGCGGTTCAGCCTATCCCGGGATATCGGCGCGATTTCTCATTTCTATAATTTTTTGGCGCCGACGTTGAGCGCCATGCGCAAGGTGCTGCCGTTCAGGATGTCATTTAACTTATTGGCGTATTCGGGATCGGTCGCATAGCCGGACTGGCCGATGCTGTTGACATACGCCTGCGCGTTGCCGCCGGCCGCGATGGCGTTGCGGTAACGGTGGGAGCCTTTCAGCAGGTTGGCGAAGTCGCTCACGCTCTCTTGAATCGAGCCATAGGCCCGGAACGCCGTTTGCCGTGGTGTCGCCACGCCGCCGCTGAACTCGACGGTGCTCGCCACCGCTCGCGCGCCGGCCCAAGCCTGGTCCGCTTTGATCCCGAACATGTTGAGGCTCGGCGTGCCGTCGGCGGTGCGCGGCATGCGCTGCCCCCAACCCGTCTCCAAAGCCGCCTGCGCAAGCATTCCCAAGGGACTGACGCCGAGCGCATTGGCCGCGCGCTGGATCGTCGGCAGGACCTCGCTGACAAACTGGGTCGCGCTTTGCAGCATGCTGGTCGAGGGCGGCGCGCTCGAGCTGGCCGCCGGTGCCGGCAGCGCAGCGCCGCCCGCAGCCGGCGTACCTGCGGCCGCGCCGCTCGAGGGTGTTCCCTGAGCCGCGCCCGCGGCCGGTGTTCCCGCCGCCGGCGCCCCAGCCGGCGGCGGCCGCGGCATTGGATAACTGGCGCGTCAAGGCAGTGCCAATTCCCAGCCCTTGATGCTGGCTCAAAGTGAGCGCGACCTGCTTGTCGAACATGTCCTGGTACATGCCCATCTCGTTGCTGTCAGCCTCGCCCTGCCCGGCGCTCGCATCGCGCATGCTCTTCAGCATCATTTGCAGGAACAGCGCATCGACCTGCTGCGCAATCGCGTGAATGGCCTGCGGCGACTTGGAATCCTTCTTGAGCGCCGCCAGGCCGTTCAAATCGGTATATGTGTTCGCGGTGGATGCCGGCACCGGCATCTGCGCGACGGGTTGTAATGGATTGCCCATTTAGATCACGATGAGCTCGGCTTGCAGTGCGCCGGCCTCCCTGAGTGCTTCCAATATGGCCACCAAGTCGCCGGGTGCCGCTCCGACCTCGTTGACGGCGCGAACTATCTGCTCCAATTCGACGCCCGGCTTGAACAGGAACATGCGATTCGAGCCTTGATCGACTTTGATGGTCGAATTCGTGACCACCGCGGTCTGGCCGACCGTGGCGAACGGCGCGGGTTGACTGACCGTCTGCTCCTCTTTAATGGTGACGGACAGCGAGCCGTGCGATACGGCGGCCGGGCTCACGGTAACGTTGCTGCTGATCACCACGGTGCCGGTGCGCGAATTGATGATCACGCGGGCCGGCGCGCTGGCCGGCTCGACCTGCAGGTTTTCAATCTGCGACAGAAAGGCGACGCGCTCGGTGATGTCCTGGGGCGCCCGCACCCGGATCGAGCCACCGTCGATGATGGTCGCAAAGCCGATGCCGACGCTCTTGTTGAGGCTCTGCACCAATCGCGTCGCAGTCGTGAAATCCGGATCGTTGAGATTCAGGATGATCGCATCGCCCTGCGATATCTGTGAAGGCACCGCGCGCTCGACCGTGGCGCCGTTGGGAATTCGGCCGGAGCTCGGCACGTTGACGGTGAGCTTCGAACCATCATTGGCCTCCACCCCGAAGCCGCTGACGATGAGGTTGCCCTGGGCTATTGCGTAGATCTGACCGTCGAGTCCGTGCAGCGGCGTCACCAACAGCGATCCGCCGCGCAAGCTCTTGGCGTTCGCAATGGAGTTGACGGTGATGTCGATGGTTTGTCCGGGTTTGACGAAGGCGGGCAGGACGGCGTGCACCGACACGGCGGCCACGTTCTTGAGCTGCGGTGTGACGTTCGGAGGCACCGTGACGCCGAGCTGCGCCAACATGTTCGTCAGCGATTGCACGGTGAATGGCGCCTGACTGGTCTGGTCGCCGGTACCGCTCAATCCGACCACGAGGCCGTAGCCGATCAGCTGGTTCGTGCGCACGCCCTGGACCTGCGCCATATCCTTGATGCGTTCGGCCCTTGCGAATGACGCGCCGGCCAGCGTCAGGAGGATGAGCACGAGTAGTCTGATGAACATGTGTATGGGCCAGCCTCAGAATGGGGAAAAGGGCGAATTGAAGAACCGCGCCAGCCATCCCATGCGATTGGAACTGTCGACGACTCCCTTGCCCGAGTAGCTGATTTTCGCATCGGCCAGTTTGTCGGAGGTGACGGTGTTATTGGTGGCAATGTCTGCGGTGCGGATGACGCCGGAGATGTGAACGAACTCGTCGCCCTGATTGAGCTTCAGCGTCTTGTCACCCTGCACCACGAGATTGCCGTTGGCCTGGACGTCGACCACCGTCACGGTGAGACTGCCGGCCAGGCTGTTGCTTTGCGTACTGGAGCCCTCGCCGTCGAAGCTATCGGCGCCGTTCAGTGTCGCGGACAGGATTGGCGCGCCCTTGATCGTCATGCTCTGTCCGAATAGCGTCGGTGCTGAATTCGCGACCGTCGTCGTTTTCGCCGTCTTGGTGATGGCGTTCTTGCTGGCGTTGGTGGATTCGTTCAGCACGATGGTCAATACGTCTCCCACGCGGCGCGCCTTGAGGTCGGCGAACAGCTCCATTTGCTGGCCCGCCTGATAAATCGCACCCTCGGTGCGCGGGGTGGGCGGCGGCAATACCCGCGCGACGACGGGTTCCGGCTTGTGATCTTTGGCCGGAATCATTCCGCACGCCGACACGAGCGCGCTCAGGAGCAGTATGCTGGCCAAAGCGAGCCGGCGCGCCGAGCCGCGGCGGCGATTCTCTTCAGTTGAAGTGCTGCTAAACATCACTGCAGGTTCGTCGTCAGGTATTGAAGCATCTGATCCGTGGTGCTGATCGCCTTGGAGTTCATCTCATAGGCGCGCTGACACGTAATCATGTTGACGAGCTCCGTTACCGTGTTCACATTGGACGTTTCGAGCGAACCCTGCTGCAAAGAGCCGAGCCCGTTGGTGCCCGGCGTGCCGACCTGCGGTGCGCCGCTCGAACCGGACTCGACCAGCAGGTTGTTGCCGGTCGGCTGCAGTCCTTCCACATTGATGAAGTTGGCCAATTGAATTTGGCCGACCGACGTGGCCTTCGCCGCGCCCGCGGTGGTCACGGAGACCGTGCCGTCGTTGCCGATGGTGACCGACTGCGCGCTGATGGGAATGGTGATCGCGGGCGAGATCGGAAAGCCGGTCGCCGTCACGACATTGCCCTGCGAGTCCAACGAGAAGGAACCGTCGCGCGTATACGCGAGCGTGCCATCGGGCATGGTGACCTGAAAGAATCCGAGTCCCGTGACCGACATATCCAAGGTGCCGCCGGTTTGCAGAACGCTGCCCTGGGCGTAGTTCTTTTCGGTCTGCGCGATTTTGACGCCCGTACCGAGCGACAGGCCGGTCGCATACTGAGTATTTTGCGTGCTCTGCGCGCCCACCTGCTGCACGTTCTGGTACATCAGGTCCTGAAACGCGGCCCGATCGGCCTTGAAGCCGGTGGTGTTGCTGTTCGCAAGGTTGTTGGCAATCACCGCCATCTGGGTGTTTTGCGCGTCGAGGCCGGTTTTTGCGGCCCATAATGCCAGGTTCATCTTGAGTGCTCCTCGAAAGTTATGAGGTCAACATCATGCGCTCGGCGCTCTGTTCGTCGGCGTCGGTGGCGTTGATGCTCTTGATCTGAAATTCGTACAGGCGCTGCAGTTCGATCATGTTGACCAGGGACTGCGCGGGGTTGACGTTGCTCGACTCCAATACCCCGGACGTCACGGAGACCGTTTCATCCGTCGGCGCTTTACCGCCGCTCTTCAGGTGCAGCAACCCATCCGCGCCTTTCTGCAGATCCTTCGCCGGCGGGTTGACCAGCTTGATGCGGTCGACCTGGCTTTGCGCCGCGGGGCTCAAGCCGAGCGGCACCACCGATATCGTACCGTCGCCGCCGATGGTCACCTGCGTCGATGGAGGAACGTTCAAGGGGCCGGACTCGGACAATACCGGCAGGCCGGTGGCCGTGACGACGGCTCCGGATTCCATCACCCGCAGGTCGCCGGCGCGCGTATAAGCCTCTTTGCCGTCAGCTCCCTGAACCGCAATGAATCCCTTGCCGTTGACGGCGATGTCGAGCGGGCGGCTGGTGGAGGTCAGCACGCCGCTCGAGAGGTCGGTCCCCCCGTCGCCCGCCACGGCGTTGACGCGCGTGGCGTAACCCGCACCGTAGATGGGCTCGCTCGTGAACGAGACCGCGTCGGCGCGAAAGCCGGTCGTACTGACATTCGCGATATTGTGATTGTTGACCGCCTGCGCCTGCATGATTTGCTTGGCACCGGTCATCGCGACGTAGAGTCCTCTATCCATGGTTCAGTTCCTTGATCGTTGCTTTAAGGACTAGTGCGAGATCTGAATGACGGTCTGGGATTCTTGATTGGCCGTCGTGATGACCTGCGCATTGGAGTCGAACGAGCGCTGTGCGGTGATCATGTTGACGAGCTCGGTGGTCAAATCCACGTTCGAACTTTCCAGAGCGCCGGACTGAATGCTGCCGAAGCCCGCCGAGGAGGCCGTGCCCTGCACCACGTTGCCCGAGGTGAACGTCTCCGACCAATTGGTGTCGCCCAACTGCTTCAAGCCCTGGGGATTGGGAAAGTTCGCCATGGCCAATTGTCCGAGCTGCGTCGAGCGGCCGTTCGTGTAGACGGCGGATACTATGCCGGAGGAGTCGATGGCCACCGTGCTGAGCTGCCCCGTTGCGTAGCCGTTCTGCGTGATGGAAGTGACGCCGAAGCCGCCGCCGTACTGCGTGGTCTGGCCAAAGTTGAAAGCCATGTTCATGGCCTGCGCGCCGTCCGGCGGGGTGAAGCCGTTGAAGTTCAATCCGCCGCCGACCGGCGCCGTCACCGCACCGGTATTGGAAAAGGTCAGCTGCTGCGGCACGCCGTTGGGATTCGCCACCGTGGCGTTGACGGGTGTGCCATTGACGGTCATATACACGTCCACGACATTGGGCGCCGCGGTCTGCACGAAGTACATGGTCGCCGGATACGATTGGCCGAGCGAGTCATACACCGTGGTCGAGGTCGACTGGTTGTAAGTCAAGGAGTTCGCCGGATTGAACGCCGGCACGGTGGGAACGGGTGCGCCCGCCGGCAGATTCAGGATCACGGTTCCCGTGGTGGTCGTTTGCGGCGCGCTCTGCGCGGTCTGCAGGTTCAAGTCGCTCAGAGCGCCGGTGTTGAAGCCGCCGTTGACCAGGGGCGGGTAGACTTGCAGCGCCTGCCCGGTGGAGCTCACGACATTGCCGCTCGAGTCTTCGGCGAACTGGCCGTTGCGGGAGTACACGACGCCGTTGGCATCCTTCAGGGTGAAGAAGCCGTCGCCGCTGATGGCCAGGTCGAGGTTCGACGACGACGTGGAAATATTGCCCTGGGTAAACTGCTGCGATGTGCTTGCGAGACGCACGCCTTCGCCGGTTACGGAGGTATTGAGATTCACCGCGCCGGAGGCATAGACGTCGGCGAACTCGGCGCGCGATCCTTTGAAACCAACGGTATCCGCGTTGGCGATGTTGTTCGCGGTGATGTCCAGATCCGAACTGGATGCGGTCAATCCCGAGAGCGCAATGCTGAAACTTGACATGTAGTTACTCCTGAACTAGCTGATTAATTTGATATTTGCTGGACGCTGCTGAACGGCACACTGCCGAGACCCGCGACGTTCAAGGTAAGCCCCGTGGTGCCGGCGCCCATGGTGACGCTTTGCACCGTGCCATTCACGTACGTGCCGACCGCCGTGCCGGAGGCGACGCCGGCAACCTGTGCAGTCAAGGTGTACTGCCCCGCAGGCGCTTGCGAGCCGTCGCCCTGCTTGCCGTTCCACGAGAAGTTGGCGAGCCCCGAAGATTGCGCGCCGAGATTGATCTGCTGCACCAGAACGCCGGCGCTGTTGGATATGTTGAGCGTAACCCCGGAGGTGGTTTGCGGCACGGCCACCGCACCCGTAATCGTGCCGCCGGCGGTTGCCAGCGACGCCGTCGAGCTGCTCACCAGCGCCTGATGGCCGAGCAAGGAAGACGCCTGCAGCGCCTGGCTCGAGACCATGGAACTCGACAGCCCTGAGAAAGAGGTGTTGAGCTGCGTGATGCCCTGCACTTCGCTGAGCGAGGCGAGCTGCGACAGAAACGTGTTGCTGTCGACCGGACTCGTCGGATCTTGGTTCTTCAGCTGCGCCAGCATCAGCGTGAGGAAATCCGTGCCTCCCAGGCTGGTGGCGCTGGTCGTGCCCGCTGCGGCGCCGCTGCCCGACGACGCATTGGCGCCGGTGGGAGCCGTGTAGTTCGGGTTGGGAAAGGTCGTGGGAATGGTCATAAATGGTTCCTAGTGTTTCTCAATGTCCCATCGAAATTGTTTTGAGCAGCAAATCGCGCGCCGTATTGACGGCCTCCACGTTGGTCGCGAAGGAGCGCTGGGCTGAAATCATGTTGGTCATTTCTTCGATCGAATTGACGTTCGACATGTAGATGTAGCCGTCCTTGTTGGCGAGCGGATGGTCCGGCTGATAGCGCATCGTGGGCGGAGAGGTGCTCTCCACGACTCCGAGCACGCGCACGCCGGCCGTGGCGTTCTCGCCGTCGAAACCGGTATCCGACGGGTCGAGCATCGTTTTGAACACCGGATGGCGCGCACGATAGACTTTGCTCGGGTCGCCGTTGACGCTTTCGGCATTCGCGAGATTGCTCGCCGTGGTGTTGAGCCGGATCGTCTGGGCGTTCAAAGCGCTGCCCGCGGTATTGAATACGTTGAATAGCGACATGGCTGATCCTACTGGCCGGCGATCGCGAACTGCAGTTCCGCGATCCGGTTGTTGATGAATTGCAGGCTTGCCTGATAGCGCACGTTGTTCTCAGAAAACGCGGCTTGTTCCACCGGCATTTCGACCGTGTTACCGTCCAGGGAAGCCTGATACGGATTGCGGTATTTCAATTCGCCCGAGGGCAGTTCGCCGTCGAGCGGGGTGATGTGCGACGCGTGAGTGACGCTCACCGCCAGCGGCAGTTGCTGATCGGTGGAACCCAGCACCGCGGCAAAATCGATGTCGCGCGCCTTGAAATTCGGTGTATCGGCGTTGGCGAGGTTGTTGGCCAATATGCCGATTCGCTGCCCGTGCAGCAGCAGCGCTTGCTCATGAATGCCGAAGATGTTGTCGAACATGGTTGCGAATACTCCTCGATGGATACCCTAAGCAAGAGCTGTGCCAGCGGGCTCAAACCTAAGAAAATGTGAACGGCCGCACGGTTCGCCGCGGCCGTGGGCGGGTTCGAGGCCTGCGTCGCGGCCCAAGCGGCAAGGAATTGCCGCGTGCGGCACGGGCCGCGGCAAACCTCGGGCCCCGCGAGCGCCGGCCGCCCAGGGGGGCTCGGCACGGCCACTGCCGGATTCGATGGCACGCCGCTTGCTTGTTAGTCTCTATGATGCGAAGACCGTCAAATTACCGCCGTTTGCTGCTTCTGGCCTGTGTGGCGGCAATTCCGGCATGGGGCGCTGATTTTCAAGACATCGCACAGCTCGAGGCGCTGGCGAAATCCGCCGCCGCTCCGCTGCTGCCGCCGCCCTCTGACAGACAACGTCTGCAAGTGGGTCCGGTCCAACCCCGCCTGCAGCTGCCGCGCTGCGAGGACGTGAAAGCGGGCATTGCGCCCGGCCTGCGGGACCGCAGCCGTGTGCTGGTTGAGCTACGCTGTGAAGGCCGCACGGCCTGGCACCTTTTCGTTCCGGTGAGAATCGTCGGCACCTCTCCGGTGGCGGTCGCAGCGCATGCGATCGTGGCCGGCACGGTCTTGACCGCGAAAGACGTGAGCATCGAGCAGCGGGATCTCACGGGCCTGCCGCCCGGATATCTCGACGACCCTGCGATCGCGGTTGGGCTGACCGCGAGCCGCGGCATTTCCGGCGGGGCAATCTTGACGAATCAGCAATTGCTGGGGGCCAAAGCGGTGCAGCGCGGCCAAACGGTCACACTGATCGCCGATGTGGGCGGTTTGAGCGTGCGCATGTCGGGCCGCGCCCTGTCGGACGGCCTTATCAATCAGCGAATCCGGGTCGAGAATCTGTCCTCAGGGAAAGTCGTCGAGGGCATCGCCCGCTCCGAACAAGTGGTGGAAATTGTTTTTCAATAGCCCTTCAGTGAACGGCGTCACAGTCGATAACACCATACCGGCGGGGATGTCGTGCTAAACGCTAAAGTTCATCCAAACCCTGACGATAACTTGGTACGGGCATACTGCTTGCCCAGGAGAAATTTCGGTGTCCAATAAAATCAGTGGCTATCCGACCGAACCGCTCGCGCCCATCAAGGGTTCGAACAGCAGCGCCGGCGTGACTGACAAGCCGCAGGGCGACGCGGCCCCGGCGCCGAGCACCGCGCAGACCGGCGACCAGGTCACGCTCACCGACTCCGCACGCACCCTGCAGAAGATTGAAGAAGCGGTGGCGAAGGCCCCCGTAGTCGACGCCGCGAAAGTGGCATCGGTCAAGCAGGCCGTTCAGGGCGGCACCTACAAAATCGACGCGCGCCGGGTTGCCGACAAGCTGTTGCAGTTCGAGAAAGGGCTGAAATAGAGCCATGAATCAGGACGTGCGCCACCGACTCGAGGATTTGCTGGATCGCGAGATCGTCGCTGCGCGCCTGTTGTCGAACACATTGGCGGCCGAACGCAGCGCCTTGACCGGCGACGCGCCCGATGCGGTTTTAAGCCAAGCCGCTGAAAAGGTGCAGCTCCTCGGCACGATCGAACGCCTGGAAAGCGAACGCCGCGATATATGCACGGCAGCCATGCCGAGCGCGGCGGGCGGACAACCCAATGCCGATGACCCTGGGATGGCCGCGCTGCTCGGCGAGCGCTGGCGCGCGTTGATGGAATTGATGGCCGGCTGCAGAGCAGCCAATGAGGTCAACGGATACATCATCCGCGTGCGGCAGAACCAGATCCGGCAGCTGATGGATATCGTCAGGGGCGCATCGCCGGTCATTTATGGACCTCACGGCAAGACTTTCGCGACGGCGCTGCGCGCGCTGGCGAGGGCGTGACTTATGTTGGTCCTCAGTCGCCGCGCTGACGAATCGATCCTCATCCAGCCTGCGGACGGCGTGGATGTGAGCATGACCATGGCGCAACTGTTCGCCAACGGCCCCATCCAGATTACGTTGCTGGGCGGCACGGGCCGGCGCGTGAAGATGGGCATCGACGCGCCCGAACAGCTCGCGATTCGACGCAAAGACAGTCCGTAAAATCCATCGCGCGAATCTCGCGCTGCCCGCGAGAGGGCTGGTTGATCCCGCAACGACGACGTCCATGCCGACCACCGATCAATTGCTGCAAACAGCGACCGAGCGGCATCGCGCCGGCGATCTCGCCGAAGCGCGCAAACTTTACCGGCACGTACTGACTGAAACACCGGCCCACGCCGCCGCCCTGTTCCGCGCGGGTTTGCTGGAACTGCAGGATGGGCAGCCGCAAGCTGCGCTCGCGCTCGTCGAACAAGCCGCTGCGGCAGCTCCCGGCGAGCCGCGCCACGATTTCGGCCTGGGCCAGGTCTTCCACGCACTGCATCGCTACGAGGAGGCAGCGGCCGCGTACCGCCGCGTCGTACACGCCGATCCCCGCTCAGCGGATGCTCACTTCGCCCTCGGCGTCTCGCTGCAGTCGCTGGGAGATCACGCAAGCGCCATAGTCGCCTACGAGACCGCTGCGCAATTGCAGCCGGATTTCTCCGACGCATTCGTGAACCTCGGCAACTGCCAGCAGCTTTGCGGGCGCACGGCCCAGGCGGCGGCGGCTTATACGCGCGCGCTGGCGCTGCGGCCCGACAACGCAGGCGCGATGGCCAATTTAGGGCTGGTGCTGCAGGCCATGAACCGGATCGACGAGGGGGTTGTGCTTCTGCGCGCCGCGGTCGATCTTGAGCCCGGCGTCGCCTCGCACGCCATCAATCTGGGCATCGCGTTGTGCCGCCAACGCGACTTTGCCGCCGCCGAGACCACACTGCGCCGTTTGCTCGAGCGCAACGCGGACGACCCGGAAGCGGCATTCAATCTGGGCAATGCGCTGCATGGGCTTGGGCGGCCGCGCGAAGCGGCGGCTCAATACCGTCACGCGGCCGCTCTGCGTCCCGGCTACGCGGACGCGCTGAACAATCTTGGGAACATTCACAAGGAACTGGGCGAATTCGGCTCGGCCGAGACTGCTTATGAGTCGGCGATCCGGGCCAGCCCGGACCATGTCGTGGCATTGAACAACTTAGGTTGCCTGCTGCGTACGCTCGGCCGCTTCGAGGAGGCGGAAGCGATGCTCCGTAGGGGCTTGCAGCTGAACCCGCGTCATTCTGCCCTCATCGACAATCTCGGCAGCGTGCTCAAGGACGCCGGCGATCTCGACGCAGCGGTCGACTGCTTTCGCCAGGCGGTGGAGCTCGATCCCGGCAATCCTTCGACCCATGGCAACCTCGCGTATGCGCTCAGTTTCCAATCATTGCAAGGGCGCACGATACTCGAGGAATGCCGGCGCTGGAACGACCGCTTCGCCGCGGGATTGCTGCCGGCGGTTCATCGCTACGCGAATGATCCGGCGCCGGAGCGCCGCCTGCGAATCGGCTACGTCTCGCCGGATTTTCGCGACCATTGTCAGAGCCTGTTCACGATTCCGCTGCTGTCACGGCACGATCATGCCTGCTTCGAGATATTTTGCTATGCCAGCGTGGAGCGGCCCGATGACCATACGCGCCGCATTGCCGGCTTGGCGGATGTCTGGCGCGATGTACGGATGCTGGATGATGAGGCGCTCGCCGGCGTCGTTCGGGACGATCGCATCGACATTCTGGTCGATTTGACCATGCACATGGCCGGCGGCAGACCCCTTCTGTTCGCCCGCAAGCCGGCGCCGATCGGAATCGCATGGCTCGCCTATCCCGGGACCACCGGCAGCGGCGCGATCGATTACCGGCTCACCGACCCGCGCCTCGATCCCGAGGGCTTCGAAGGCCAGTACAGCGAGCGCAGCATCCGGCTGCCCGATTCGTTTTGGTGCTATGACCCGCTGGCCGATCAACCCGAAGTCAACGCGCTGCCCGCACTCGAGCGCGGCTATCTGACATTCGGCTGTCTGAATAATCCCTGCAAAGTGACCGAGTCCACCCTGCATCTTTGGGGCGCCGTGATGCGCGCGCTCCCGGAGTCGCGGCTGCGGCTGTTGGCGCCGCCGGGCCGCGCACGCCCCCGATTGTTGCAGCGGCTGACGGCGCACGGTATCGCCGCGGAGCGAGTCAGCTTCGTTGGCTTTAGGCCGCGCGCCGATTACCTGCGTTACTATCACGACATCGATATTGGGCTCGACACATTTCCCTACAATGGCCACACGACCAGCCTCGATTCGCTGTGGATGGGCGTCCCGACGATCACGCGAGTCGGTGAGACCTGCGTTGGCCGCGGGGGCCTGAGCCAGCTATTTCAGCTCGGGCTGCTCGAACTGGCCGCCGCCGGCGACGCGGCGTTCACCGCCGCCGCGGCCGAGCTCGCCGGTGACCTGCCGCGGCTGGCCGAGTTGCGGCAAGGGCTGCGCGCGCGGCTCGAGCGATCCCCGCTGATGGATGCCGGGCGCTTCGCACGCAATATCGAAGCCGCCTACCGCGGCGTTTGGCGAGAATATTTATCAATAGCCCTTCAGCGCCGCCGCTCGCCGTCGATAACATAATCAAGCTGGCCGTTCTGTGAGACTCGCCGGCTAAAGTTCATCCAAACTGTGACGATATAGTCGATATGGGGTGGCCGCACACCCTAGGAGATGCAGGTGCCGGATAAAATTCGTGGATTCAACGCGAGCGACGCAGCCGCGCCCGTCAAGGGTTCGAGCGGCGGCGTGTCTGCGGCCGACAAGAACCGGGGTGCCGCTGCAAGCACCGCCGCGGCTGCGCCGTCCGCCGATCATGTGACTCTGACCGGCTCCGCCCTCATCCTGCAAAAGCTGAGTGAAGCCGTCGCCGGCGCTCCCGTCGTCGACGCGGCGAAAGTTGCCACCGTGAAACAAGCAGTGCAAAGCGGCAGCTACCAGGTCGAAGCCGGCCGTGTAGCGGACAAGCTCTTGAGCTTCGAACGCGGACTCCAATAGCGCCGCCGCGCGTTGCTCTATGTTAGTCATCAGGCGCCGCTCCGATGAATCCATCGTCATCCAACCCGCAGACGGCGCCGATGCCAACATGACTTTGGCCCAGTTATTCGCGAACGGTCCGATCCAGATCACGCTGCTCGGGGGCACGGGCCGGCACATCAAGATGGGCATCGAAGCCCCCGAACATCTGGCCATTCGGCGCAAAGACATCGCCTAATCGTCTGTCCGCGCTGCGGTCCGTTTCTTGCGGGCCGCCCTGGGAGGCGCGCGTAGCTCCTTGATTTTACAATATCAACCGCGCGCCTTACATATCTTTCGGCGATGCAATTGAACGCTTCGCTAACGACTTCGCGATGTGCATAATGGCTGTCCTACAGCGCTGATCAATCAGCGCTTGATCAACCGAAGGGATAGAACGCCATGGAGCGTCGCTTGCACACCCGCCACCGAGCACGTACCACCGTGTACGTGGTGATGTCGGGACGAAAGAGTCGCATTTGCAAGGCTAAAAACCTGAGTGCAAACGGCGTGTTCGTCGAAACGGAAAATCTCGGGCTGAGAAAAGGACAGCAGGTGCAGCTCGCCTTTGCGATCAACCTAGGTTTGGTGACCAAGATCCATCGCCGCACGGCCATCGTTGCGCACGTCACGCGCGGCGGCACCGGCCTCATGATGGAGCAATTCGCGGGACGCTGACTCGAGAACCTAGCTTAAGTATCTCCTGGCCGATTACGCTAAACTATCGGCTACATGCCGCCTTTCGATCCGCCCCGCTCGGATGCCATCCGCATCCGTGGCGCGCGCCAGAACAATCTTAAAGCACTTGACCTGGACCTGCCCCTCAACGAATTGATCGTTGTGACCGGGGTGAGCGGCTCCGGGAAATCCTCGTTGGTGTTCGACACGCTGTACGCCGAAGGGCAGCGCCGCTACGTCGAAACCTTCTCGCCCTACGCGCGCCAGTTCTTGGATCGGATGGACAAGCCTCTGGTCGATCGCATCGAAGGAATCCCGCCCGCGATTGCCATCGATCAAACCAATCCGGTGCGCACTTCCCGTTCCACCGTCGGCACGATGACCGAGCTCAACGATCACTTGAAGCTTTTGTTCGCGCGTGCGGGGGTACTGCATTGCCAAGGTTGCGGCCGGCCGGTGCGGCGCGACACGCCCGCAAGCATTCAAGATGCATTGCAGATCCTTGCCGGCGACAATGGCGATCCGCCGCTGCTGTTGACCTTTCCGGTCCCCATCCCGAAGAACTTTTCCCGCGCCGAGATCGTGGGACTGCTGTCCGCACAAGGCTACACGCGCATCCACGAACAGCGCGGCGACATCCTGCAGGTGATTCAGGATCGGTTTCGATGGTCCGCGGTGGATCCGGCCCGCGCCGGCGATGCCATCGAAGCGGCCTTGAAAATCGGTCAAGGCCGCCTCGATGTCTACCCGCGCGTCATCAGTGGCGCGGCTGACGGCGTGGGCGGCGCGGCTGAGCGCGCCGGCGACGCGGCCTTCGGCGCGCCTTGGCGCTTCTCCACCGGGCTGCACTGTCCGGACTGCGACTTGAGCTACAAGGAGGCGAGTCCCAGCACCTTCAGCTTCAATTCACCCATCGGCGCCTGCGAGACGTGCCGCGGCTTCGGCCGCAGCATCGGTGTCGACTATGGCTTGGTCATACCGGATACGGCCTTGAGTCTTCGCCATGGGGCCATCAAGCCTTGGCAGACCGAGTCTTACAAAGAATGCCAAACGGATCTGCTCAAATTCGCCCGCAAACGCGGCGTTCCCATCGACACCCCCTGGCGCGACTTGACCGACGCAGAACGCGTCTGGGTCATCGAGGGCGAGGGCGAGTGGACCAAGAATGTCTGGTACGGCGTGCGCCGCTTTTTCGCCTGGCTCGAGACCAAGGCGTACAAGATGCACATCCGGGTGCTGCTGTCGCGCTATCGCTCCTACACCGAATGCAGCGCCTGCGGCGGCGCGCGCCTCAAGCCCGAAGCGCTGCTGTGGCGGGTCGGTGGCATCAATATCCGCGAAATGATGCTTTTGCCGATCGACGACTGCCGCCGTTTTTTCGCCGCGCTGGAATTGCCGGCGCCGCTCGACCAAGCCGCGGACCTGCTGCTATCGGAAATACGGGCGCGCCTCAAGTACTTGACCGAGGTCGGCCTGGGTTACCTGAACCTCGACCGCCAGTCGCGCACCCTGTCCGGCGGCGAAGTGCAGCGGATCAACCTCACCACCGCGCTCGGTACTTCGCTGGTCAATACACTGTTCGTGCTGGATGAGCCCTCCATCGGCCTGCATCCGCGCGACGTCGACCGCATCGTCGGCGTCATGCGGCGCTTGCGCGACGCCGGCAACACCTTGGTCGTGGTCGAGCACGATCCGAAGGTGATCGGGGCTGCGGATCGCGTCCTCGATATCGGGCCGGGGCCCGGCGAACACGGCGGAGAAATCGTGTTCTTCGGGCCCGCCGCGGAACTCGCCCAGGCCAAGGGATCGCTGACCGCCGACTATCTACTGCGCCGCAAGCGGGTCGAGATACCGCGAGCAACTCCGCGCGCGGGCAGCGCCGCCATCTTGCGGCTGCGGGGCGCCGCAGAGCACAACCTGAAAGATATCGACGTCGAGATTCCGCTGCACCGCTTGGTCTGCGTCACCGGCGTCAGCGGCTCGGGCAAGTCCACTCTGGTGCATGACATCGTGTTTCCGGCGCTGCTGCGCGCCAAGGGCAAGCCCACCGAAAATCCCGGCCGCCACCGCGCACTCGAGGGCGCCGAATTGATCGGCGATGTGGTCATGGTCGACCAGAGCCGAATCGGCCGCACGACGCGTTCGAATCCCGCGAGCTATGTCGGAGCTTTCGACGCGATTCGCGAATTGTTCGCCCGCTTGCCGCAGGCGCGCGAGCGCAAATACACCGCCGGCACCTTCAGTTTCAACGCCGGGAACGGCCGCTGTCCGGGGTGCGGCGGCAACGGCTTCGAGCACGTGGAGATGCAGTTTCTCTCCGACGTCTACCTACGCTGTCCCGATTGCGATGGCCGGCGCTACCGGGCGGAAGTCCTCGAGGTGCGGTTGTCGCGCGGCGACGCGCCGCCGAAGAGCATTGCCGATATCCTCGATCTGACCGTCTCCGAAGCGCTGCGCTTTTTCGCCGCCGACGCGGACGTGTGCCTGCGCCTCGCGCCGCTCGCCGAGGTCGGCCTCGACTACCTGCGCTTGGGCCAACCCGTGCCCACTCTGTCCGGAGGCGAGGCGCAGCGCCTCAAGCTTGCGGGACATCTCGCCGAGAATGCCGTGCGCCGCAGTTCCACGCGCGGCACCGATGCCGCGCCCCGCAAAGGCTCGCTGTTCTTGTTCGATGAACCGACCACCGGGCTGCATTTCGACGATGTCGCGAAGCTGCTGCGCGCCTTCCGGCGTTTGATCGACGCCGGCCATTCGCTGCTGGTGATCGAGCACAATCTGGATGTCGTGCGTGCCGCCGATTGGGTCATCGACCTCGGACCCGAGGGCGGCGCCGGCGGGCGGCAGCATCGTCGGCGCCGGCACGCCCGCCGGTATCATGCGCATCGACGCCTCGCACACCGGACGCGCGCTGCTCGAAGCCGAGCAGGCGGCGCCGCCCGGCCTGCCGGCCGGGCGCACGGCAAAACCGGCGGCAGAGCCCGGCGTTCGGGACCGCGATCTACCTTACGGCGCGCCGCTGTCGATCGAGATTCACGGCGCGCGCGAACACAATCTCAAGAATGTCGATGTGAGTCTGGGTCTCAATCGATTCACCGTCATTACGGGCGTGTCGGGCAGCGGCAAGAGCACCCTGGCATTCGATATCCTGTTCGCGGAAGGACAGCGCCGCTATCTCGAGTCCCTGAACGCCTACGCCCGGCAGTTCGTACAGCCCGCCTCGCGGCCCGACGTCGACGCGATTTTCGGCATTCCGCCCACCGTCGCCATCGAGCAGCGCACCAGCCGCGGCGGCCACAAGAGCACCGTGGCGACTCTCACCGAGATTTATCATTTTCTGCGCCTGCTGTATGTGAAGCTCGGAGTTCAGTACTGTCCGGCCTGCGAGGCGCGCATCGAACCGCAGTCGGCGGATGCCATCGCCGCGCGTCTGCTCAAGGACTACCGCGGGCGAGAGATCACCGTGCTGGCACCGTTGATCGTCGCGCGCAAGGGCCTGTATACCGCTCTCGCCAAATGGGCGCGCGGCAAGGGATTTGCCGAGCTGCAAGTCGACGGCAAACTTCTGCCGACCGCAAAGTGGCCGCGGCTCGACCGCTTCATCGAACACAACATCGAGCTCCCCGTGGCCACGCTCAACGTCAGCGCGGCGCGCGAACCTGAGTTGCGGCGTGTCCTCGATCTCGCGTTGGAACACGGCCGCGGCGTGGTGCACGTCGCTGCGGCGGGCGGCCCCGGCGCCGCGGCCTCGGTGAACATCTTTTCCACGAAACGCGCCTGCCCGAACTGCGGCACGGGATTCCCGGAGCTCGATCCGCGGCTATTCTCCTTCAATTCGAAGCATGGTTGGTGCAAGAGCTGCTTCGGCACCGGTTTGCAATTGGAGCAGTTCGACGCCTCTCGACGCGGCGAGGAGGCCGCTTGGCAAGACGTGGGCGAGGCACAGGCAGACGGCGCGCTGGCGGAGGACGGCCAGCCCGTCATCTGTCCGGACTGCGCCGGCCAGCGCCTGAACAGCGTCGCGCTGCACGTCCGGTTCCGCGAACGATCGATCGCCGCGCTGGCCGACCTGCCGGTGCGAGAGTTCGCCGCCAACCTGCAGAAGCTCGAGCTGGTCGGCCGCGAGCGCGACATCGCGCGCGACCTGCTGGCGGAGCTTGCCGCACGCACCCGATTTCTGTGCGATGTGGGTCTCGGTTATCTGCAATTGAATCGCGCCGCCCCGACTCTGTCCGGCGGCGAGGCTCAGCGCATTCGCCTGGCGGCGCAGCTCGGCTCGAATCTACAAGGCGTGTGCTACGTCCTCGACGAGCCGACCATCGGCCTGCACCCGCGCGACAACGCCGCACTCCTCGGCACACTGGACAGGCTGCGTGCCAAGGGCAATACGCTGGTCGTGGTCGAGCACGACGAAGACACCATTCGCCGCGCCGACCGGGTGATCGACCTGGGTCCCGGTGCGGGTACTCGCGGCGGCCACGTGGTCGCGCAAGGAACCGCCGCGGAACTTGCCGCCTCCGGGGTCTCTGCGACCGGCCGCTGTCTTGCGGCCCCGCTGCAGCATTCGCGCTCCCGCCGCCGCAGCATCGATCGCAATACGCCGGCGATCGATATCAGCGGCGCCGCCCTGCACAATCTTCGCAACGTCGTCGCGCGAATTCCGCTTGGCCCGATTGACCGTGGTCACGGGCGTGTCGGGTTCCGGCAAGTCCTCCCTGGCACGCGACGTGTTGCTGCGCAATTTGCAGCGCTTGTTGGTGCGGCCGCGACGGACCGAGCGTGCCCGCAGACTCAGATATTCCGGTCGTGGGATGCGACGCAATCACGGGCTGGCAGAAGCTCAGCCGCGTCCTCGAGGTCGATCAAACTCCCATCGGCAAAACGCCCCGCTCCTGCCCCGCCACCTATATCGGGTTTTGGGATTCCATCCGGCGCCTTTACGCGGATACCACCGAAGCGCGCATTCGCGGATTTACGGCCAGCCGGTTTTCCTTCAATACCGCCGGCGGCCGCTGCGAGGCCTGCGAAGGCCAGGGGATGCAGCGCATCGAAATGAGCTTCTTGCCCGACGTGCAAGTCATGTGCGACGTCTGCGGCGGCAAGCGCTTCAATCCGGAGACCCTGGCAGTCTTGTTCAAGGGCAGAAGCATCGGCGACACGCTCGCGATGAGCGTCGACGACGCGCTCGAGTTCTTCGCCGCCCAGCGCAGCATCAGCCATCCCTTGAGCCTGCTCGCGGACGTCGGTCTCGGCTACCTCACGCTGGGTCAACCCAGCCCGACGCTTTCGGGCGGCGAGAGCCAGCGAATCAAGCTGGTCACTGAACTCACGAAAGTACGGACCGATGCGCTCGGATTGGACACCGCGCGCCGCGAGGGCCAGCACACTCTGTACGTGCTCGATGAGCCCACGGTGGGCCTGCACATGGCGGACGTCGAAAAGCTCGTACACGTCCTGCATCGTCTGGTCGATTCCGGCAATACCGTCATCGTCATCGAACACAATCTCGACATCATGGCCGAGGCGGATTGGATCGTCGATTTGGGCCCCGAAGGCGGCGACGGCGGCGGCCTGATAGTTGCGCAGGGTGCTCCGGAGAACATCGTGCGCAAGCCCAACAAGAGTCACACGGCGAAAATTCTCGGCGGGTTCCTGGCGGAGCGGGGCGTGGCGTGAGCGGGCCGGCGACCGGCAGCGCGCGCGCTTAAATCACTTCCCCGCCGGCTGGTCGGCGTTCTCCGTTTGAGTCTCCGATTTCGCCCCCTCGTGCGCAGGCTTCGCGCGCAGCCCTTCATCCTCGATCAAGCGCTTGCGCACGTACAGGAATCGGATATTTTCATACTCGAAGGGCGAGCCGGTCGAATAGTAGCGAAAATTGATGTTCGAGCGCTGATCGACCGCATTGAGACCGCCCAATCCCCACGACACGTTGCCGCGATACAGCTTGGCGACGTCGATGGCATACGAGGTGCCGTAGTCGCCGGCAAAACCGATGCCGTCGCGCAGCGTGGACGGCCCGAGAAATGGAATGACGAGATACGGTCCCGGGTGCATCCCCCACTTGGCCAGCGTCGCGCTCAGGCCGGTCGGCGCGCCCTGCAATCCAAGCTTCGCCGCCGCGTCGAACAGACCGCCGATGCCGATGGTCGAGTTGATCACGAAGCGCCCCAAGCTGCGCGCGCCAAGCTTGAGCCGCCATTGCAGGCCATAGTTGATCACGCTGTCGACCTCGGACAGATTGCCGAAAAAGTTGTGCACGCCGGAGCGAATCGGCGCCGGGACTCGGGCGTACGCGTTCGCCACGCGCAGAAACACCGCCTCATCGAACCGCGCATTGAAGCGGTAGGTGAAGCGGTTCAGGCGTTCCCAAGGATCGTAGGTCTGCATGGATGGCGCGTCCGCCGGAGTCACCGCCGGGAACATTGCCGCGGCGCCTTGGCCGGTGCGGCCGGCTTCGGACGCGGCCGCGCTCTGCGTGGCCGCCGCCGCGGCGAACGCCGCCGCGCTCTCCACGGCGGCGGCATCGTCGGCCGCGGGATGTTCGGCGGGCACGCTGTGAATGCTCATGCTCTGCGACGCGCAGCCGGCGGCCGCCAACGCGAGCAAGCACAGCCAGGGGGCGGCCCTCAATGGGCGGTCCCGGCCCAGTTACCGCCGAGCATCTGCAGCATGTCCGACACTTGCTGCCGCTCACCGATGTTGCCCAGATGGCCGCCGTGGTCGTAGACGGCGATCCTCGAGCCGAGAGTGTCCTTGAGCCACTCCAGTTCCCGCGCGTCGAGTATGACATCGTCGCTGTTGGTCTGGGCATAGTAATCGGGATCATTGCGCAGCGTGTCGCCGATGACGTCGAGACGATTGCCGGCAATCAAAGAGGCCGCGGTCGCATCCGGCCGTTGCTTCAAGTAATAGGGCGCGAAGACCTTCGTGAAATACTCCGCGAACGGCTTCAGGCGCAATTGGCGTTGCGTCTCCTCGAGCGAATCGCCGACTTTCGGCGGATGCTTCGGATCGACGACCACGCCGGTACCGGCGTACATATCGCCTGCAAAAAATACATTCACCAGATCGATGCGAAAGCTCAACGCAATCGCCGCCGAGAATTCCGCATCGGTTTTGAGAATGGCCGCGGCCGCACCGAGGATGAATTCCTCGTCGATTTGCACCCGATCGGATGCCCGGTATAAATTCGCGAGTTCCGCGTAAAGCCTGCGGTACATGCGTTCGATCGCATCGTCGCTCGAGCCGACGTCGACGGCGAACAGCTTGTCGAGCCGGCCGATCGATGCGAACAAGCTGACCGGCGGATCGATCATGACGGCGCGGTGGATCTTGAGCTTGCCTTGCGCGGCATCGATCGCCTTGACGATGGCCGCATTGGCGCCGCCCAAACTGTAGCCGAGCACGTCGATCTCGGTGATTCGCACCTTGCGGGGCAGGCGTGCGACGATCTCCTGCATTGCTGCGTACAAATCGCGGCCGTCCTGCATCAGGTCGCCCGCGACGCCGGTGCTCGACGCCGACACGATGAAGCCCGGAAATGTCGGTGACGGCATCGTCAGCACGTGATAACCGGCACCGTACAGCGCGCCGCGCAGCGTCGAGAGCTTGGCGGTGTTGCCGTCGCTGCCCGTGCCCGATATAACGATGGCCAAGGGAGCCGGCCGGGGCTGCACCGAGAGCCAGACTCGCAGCTTGCGGTCGAACCAGAACACATCCGGCACCGGCCGCGCCCACGGCAGCGCAATATTGATTTCGGCAAGCGGCACTCGGCTCGGCATCGGCGCCAGATTCTGCGGCGGCGCGCCGAATACCGTCGCACGCAAGCCCGCCGAATCGGCAAGGCCCGCGGCCGGCCCCGGTGCGGGCGGCGGGGCAATCGCCGGCGCAGAAGTTTCCGCGCCGTGCGCAATGGCGGCGCCGGAAAGGAGCGCCGCGAGCGTGAGCCGCACGAGCCATCCGTGAATTCGACTCTCCCGGGCCGAGGAGGTGTCGCTCGCCGTCATTTATGTCATCCTTCTCTCGCGCAATTCTCGAGGCCCTTTTCGATATTGGGACCATTGCCCTCGCCGAAACAAGCTAATTTTGATTACCCCTCCGACGCGGGTGTGTTCTTGGTAGTATTTACAAAACTTCGCGATCAACGCATGCCCGCCAACACCGCTCTCGCACCGCTTCGGACGCTTCTCGATTCCAAGCGCGGCCGGCTGCTGCCGCTGCCGTCAAAACTCGCGCGCCTGTACGGAAATTTTCGCATGCCCGTCCCGCGTTCGCGTCCGCAGGTGTTCAGCAATTTCGTGAGCACCCTGGACGGCGTGGTGTCGCTGCAGGTCAAAGGACATTCGGGCGGCGGAGATATCAGCGGTTTCAGTGCTCAGGACCGCATGGTAATGGGCTTGCTGCGTGCCGTTGCGGATGTGGTCATCGTCGGCTCCGGGACCTTCGGCGCCGACTCTCGGCAGGTTTGGACGCCGGAGGCCATCTGTCCCGAACTCGCCAACGATTATCGGCGGCTGCGCGATGCGCTCCTCGAGCGGCGCATGGCGCTGAACGTGATCGTCAGCGCGAGCGGCAACATCGATCTGCGGCTGCCCATATTTTCGTCCGGGCGCGTGCCGGTATTGATCCTGACCACGCCGGCGGGCGCCAAGCGCCTGGCCCGGCAAAAGCCTCCTGCCTCGGTCGGGATTCGCGCGATGCGCAGCGCCGGCGGCAGGCTCGCGCCGCGCGCCATTCTCGAGGAGGTGACGCGCGCAACTCCCGGCAAACGGGTGCTCGTCGAAGGCGGCCCGCATTTACTCGGTTCGTTCTACTGGGAGCGGCTGATCGATGAGCAGTTCTTGACGCTCGCGCCGCAAATAGCCGGCCGCGAGTCGGGCGACCGCCGGCTCGGCCTCGTGATGGGCAAGCAATTTGCGCCCCGCCGACCGCTCTGGGGCACTCTGACCGATGTGCGTCTCGGCGGCAGCCAGATGTTTCTGCGCTATTCTTTTTTAGGGAGTCCCCAATGAAAACCCACTCGGTGCAAATTCTGCGGTCTGCCTGCCTCATGGCCGGCGCCGCGCTCGCGACCGCCGCCGCACGAGCGGACGTCACCGTCGAACAGAAAATGACGCTGGACGTGGCCTCCGTCATCCGCACGCACGGCTCGACCACCACCAACATCGCGGCCGACAAGAAGCGCGAGGACACCGAGTCGCACTGCGAAGGCATGCTGTCGCTGGTGTGCGGCAACGTTCGCGGCGGCGAAATCGTGCGGCTCGACCGTGGGCTCACCTGGCACCTGGAGCCGGACAAGAAGAGCTACCGCGAAGACATCTTTGCGACGCCGGAGGAGCTGGCGCAAATGCGCGCAAAAATGCAGGCGAGGCTCGAGAAGATGCGTTCGTGCCCGGTATCTCCACGGCAGCAGCCCATCGACAAATCCAAATGCGAAATGTCGCCGCCGAAGATCGATGTTCGCAAAACGGACGATAAAGCTTCTATCGCGGGTCACGACGCGCAGCGCACGGTGACAACGCTGACGGAGACTTGCACCAACAAGGACACCGGCGACGTCTGCGACACCGTGGTCGCCATCGATCTGTGGTTGACTCAGGACAAGCTCCCCGGCGTGGAGGACCGGCACGCATTCAATCAGGCCTACGCGAAGAAACTGGGACTCACCGACGAGCAAGGCGCATTGAGCGGCGAGTTCGCCAAGTTCCTCGCGCCATATCAGGCGCAGATCAAGCAGTTGACCGATAAATCAAGCGACCTCAAGGGCCAGCCGCTGAAGACCTCACTGCGCGTCATGATGGGCGGGCAGCAGTGCAGCGCCACTGCAAAGATGAAGTCGAACGGTTCCAGCAGCGCCGATACTGCCGCCGGCAGTCCCAACCCCATCGCCAATGTCGCACAAGCGGGCCAGGCCGCGGGCAAGGCCATCGGCTCCGCGCTAGGCGGGCTGTTCCACAAGAAGAAGACCGACGACGCAGCCGCGGCAGGCAGCACGGCGACCCCGCCCGACGCGGCATCCACCGCGAGCTCAGCGCCCGCCGCTGCGCCCGCCGTTGCGCCGGCGGCGCCGCTCGCGCCGGATCCCTATGCGCAACTGGTGCAACTGGCGTCATTTACCACGGAAACCGTCGCCATCAACACCGAGGCGGTTCCCGCGGGCCGCTTCGATGTTCCACCGGACTGGAAGAAGGATGTGCCGAAGGCCGCCAAGCAGGGCGACGATGACTTCACCTGTCCGAAGACCACAAATTAGCCGGTTCGGTGCGAAGGTCTACACTCCGCTAATGAACAACGAAGCCCTGGAGCAGATCCAGACCAAGATCGCCTTCCTGGAGCGCGCCGCCGCCGATTTGAGCGACGTCGTGTTCCGTCAGCACACGGAGATCCAGGCCATCGAGGCAAAGCTCAACGCCATCGCCCAACGGCTCGGCGGCGCGCAGTCCGATGAGAACCCTCGGGTTATCGAGGAAGAGCGGCCACCGCACTATTGAGCGCGCATGACGCGCGAATCAAGGCCAGCGCCTCCTCTGCCGGCCAGCATTCCAGCTTGTCCAGCAGGTCCCAGGCCGCAGCCTCGCTCACCACCTGATAGGCATCGTGGGGATTGCGCGCCCGGTTATGCGCGGAATAGCAGACACTCATGCCGAGGCGCGCCAGGATCAAGGGATATAGCGCCCGCTGCTCCGCTTCGGTGAGCGGATAGTCGCGGTGATATGCGCGGATGACCTGCGCGGCGACCGACAGCGGCTCGTCCTCGCCCAGCATGCCATAGGCAAGCACGACTGCCAGGTCGCAGACCGTGGCCGAATAGACCATATCGCCGAAGTCCAGCAACCCCGCCATGCGCCCATCGACTACGAGAACGTTGTGGTCGTTTGCGTCGCCGTGGATTGCGCTGTGCCTCAGGCCCGTCCAGTCGATCTCCCGCCATTGCGAGAACAGGCGTTCGACATGGGTCCGCCGAGCCTGCGGCAGCAGCGCCGCGTGCTCCCGAGCCATTTCCGCCCGGCGCAGGTCCCATTGCAGAACGCGGCGCATGGCCGGATGGGAAAAATCGCACAGCGCAGCGTCGATCTTGGCCATGCCCGCGCCAATCGACTCGTACAGAACCGGGCCGCGCGCCGCGCCATCCGCGAGCACCGCGCCGTCGATCCACGTCAGCAACCGCATCCAGTGGTCGCTGCCCGAGCGGCCGCAGTGGATCGTGGTGATATCAGCGCCCTCGAGCGAGGGTACGACTCGCTGCACGCGAAAGTCAGCCACCCGCTTCTCGACCTGCCGCATGGCCTGATTCTGGCAATCCAGCAATGCCAATGCATCGCTCGAATTCGCTATTTTCAAGACAAACTTGCCGCGGTGCGCGTCGGCGATCAAGAAATTTTGATCGCGTTCGCTCGGCAATGCCGACAGCGCGCCGGCCAGTCCATACTGCTCGCGCGCCGCCGCGAGCGCCTCAGCTTGAGTCACTCGAGGAATGCTCTGCAGCGGGATCGTCATGACTCGAGGCGCAGGTTCGAACCTCTTAACCTTGCCGTTCCGGTGCCGCGGCTTGAAACTCCGCCAATTCGCGACAGGCGGCGTCGATCCCGGCGATGCGTGGATAGGGACCGAGATCCACCGCGAAGCGCCGCGCATTGGCCACCTGGGGCACCAGGCACACGTCCGCCAGTGTGGGCGCGTCGCCGTGGCAGAAGCGGCCGCTCGCCCCGTCTCGGACCAGCCAAAGCTCCAGCGCCTCGAAGCCAATCTGCACCCAGTGCCGGTACCACGTGTCCCGCGTCGCCTTGTCGAGCCGCAGTTCATTCTCGAGATATTTCAGCACCCGCAAATTATTCAAAGGGTGCACATCGCAGGTGATCGCCTGCGACAGCGCCCGCACACGCGCACGCGCCAACGGCGATTGCGGCAACAGCGGCGGGTGCGGATAGATTTCATCCAGATACTCGATGATGGCCACGGATTGGGTGAGCACCGCGCCGTCGTCCAAGGCCAGGGCAGGCACCAAGCCTTGGCTATTGATCCGCAGGTATTCTTCCAGCCGCTGCTCGCCTGCGCGCAAGTCCAATAGCACCGACGTGACCTGCAAGCCTTTCAGAGCCAATGCGATTCGCACCCGGTATGACGCCGAACTCAACGCATGGCCATACAGAATCATGGGTTCCCCGGCACGAGCTGCTGCAGAGCCTAACTCTAGCGTAATTTGGCCGCTGAACGTTCACGCGAAGCTCCGGCTTACGAACCAGAATACGCCCAGCGCCACCAGGAAGGATGATGCCACATCGACCACCACCGGGCGCGGTAGCGCGAATCGGGACTTCGCCAGTGTCCCGGCCAGCAGCATCGCGCCGGCCACCAGGATCAACTGTCCGAGCTCCACACCGACATTGAAGCCCACCAAAAGCTCGGCCAGGCGCTCGGGCGGCAGCTGCAGCTCGAGCAGGTCGGCCGCAAAGCCGAAGCCGTGGATCAAGCCGAACACCAACGTAATCATAATGCGCAGGCGCCCCGCATCGCGCAGACGCCCGGAAATCATGAGGTAGTTGGCGGTGAATAACCCCGCGCCGAGGAGCAGCAGGCTCGGCAGGCCGCCAAAGCCCCACCAGCGCAGCAAGGCCATGAAGGCGAGCGAGCCGCCGACGGCGAGCGCCACGAACGTGGATTTCCGGGTCTGCACGACGATGTTTTCCGCGCCGATCAGGGCGATGGTGAGCGCCACCAAGGCGTCGATATATTCCGCGTGCGGACGCAACACCCCGGTCACCGCCAACGCCAGCGTCAAGCTGTGGCCGATCGTGAACCCGGTGACCACGAACACCAGATCGCGGAGCCGGCGCGAAATCAGCACCAATCCCAAGAGAAAAGACATGTGATCGACGCCGGTGAAGATATGCATCACGCCCATCCGGATGAACTCGGTGAAGCGTGCGCTCTTGAGGCGGCCCCCCTCGCCGCCGGTCACATCCACCGTCTGATGTTCGACGGTGAGCAGCTGTTCCGTGAATTCCCCGGTCAGCGCATTTTGCACCTGTGCGAAATTCGTGTGGCTTGCGACCAAATCGAAGAAGGCGGCCGAATGGATTTGCAAGTCGTTGGGCGAGGCGCACGCGAACGTGAAGTCGTATTTGCGAAAGCCCGCTGCCGACGACAATGTCTGAACCGGCGGCACCAGCTGACAACGCCTGCCGCCGGCCACGGGATAAACGCGCTCGGTCAGGTAGCTCTTCACGCGATCATCCGGCGGCGCGCTCTGATCGAGCGACAGGCGATTCGCCTCCAAGACCGGGATCGTCATCACCAGGTCGACCGCGGCGCCGTTGATCTCCCACACGGAATGGGACTGGCTGCGCGTATGAGCGCCGGCGCCGGGTGCACCCAGGAGCGCCGCGACTAAAACAATGAGCAGCGCCGGTGTCGATCTGCGCAGCCGCTTCCCATCCGGGGTCACTGGCCTACGTCGTCCGCAATCAAGATGTTGGCGCGCTTGCGCAGGAAGGCCTCATCGCCGGTGCGCAAATGCACGATCGCGTCATTGCGGTAGTCCGTCAAGACCTGATCGCGCGCGGCGGCGAAATCCATCGGCACCGGTTTGGTGTTCTTGAACATGTACAGCACATGGATGCCGTCCGGACGCGCGATGGGAGCCGACGCGCCGCCGTCGCGCAGGTTGCGGGCCGCTTCGAAGAGCCCCTCTCCCAGGTGAATCTTGGCGGCAAAATAAAATTCCTCGCCCGACACCTTGCCCGAGTCCGACGCGTGCCACCGGGCCAGCAGCGCCGGCGTCGGCGCGCTGCTCGCGAATCCTGCGGCCGCTTGCGCCGCCGCGCTCGATTCGCCTGGGGGAAACACATAGTCGCGCACGGTCATCATGCCTTCGCTGGCATAGCGCGCCTGATGCGCGGCATAGTAGCCGCGCAGTTGCGGTTCGGTCGGCTGGGTAGTGACGGCGTCGGCGGCGATTTCCTGCTCGACCGCGTTGACCATGGCGGCGCGCACGTCCGGATCCGTCGACGCAACATCGAGCTCCTTGCCCCTTTGCACGAACAGTTCCTCGCGAAT
The DNA here is from genome assembly GCA_963818075.1 of uncultured Gammaproteobacteria bacterium. GTDB lineage: Bacteria > Pseudomonadota > Gammaproteobacteria > Steroidobacterales > Steroidobacteraceae > Bog-1198. The sequence continues at coordinate 1,452,634 of CAWFQX010000006.1, forward strand.
CATGTCGTCCAGTACCTTGCGCCGCTGCGCCGGCGTCGCGTGCTGCAAATCCACGTTGTAGAGAGTCTGCAATTGCTGCAGGTAATCGCTGCGCGAGATGGGCTGCTGATTCACCAACGCGACGTCCTCGGGCGGCACGATCAACGTGGAGGTGCCGCGCGCCGTGAACAGCGAGTAACCCGCCATCAGGAGTCCGAGCAGCGCGCCGGCGCCCATGAGCACGAAAGATCTTAGGTTTGCCATGCTATCCCGCTCCGGGAGCCGCAGGCGCCGCCGCACCCTGCGGATGCGACAGCGAGTAGACGAAGAGTGCCACCTCGCGAATTCCCGCCGCGCTGATGCGGGCCGCCCAGGCTGGGCACATGCCTTGCCGGCCATTGGCGATGGACATCGACAGCGATTCGCGGCTGCCGTCGCCGTAGAGCGTGATTTCATCGGTCAAATTCGGCGCGCCGATCGCCGCGTCGCCCTTGCCGTCCGCCGCGTGACAGTCATAGCAGCCGGCGGCGCCGCCGAACAGTCCGGCGCCGCGCTCCGCGGCCGCCGCATCTGCCCTTCGCCCCTGCTCGCGCATCAGGAATTCGACGAGATCGCGAATGTTTCCCGGAGACAGCGGGGGGATCTTGTCATCCCGGATGCTGGGGCGTGCGGTCGCATAGGCGGGCATGATGGCGAGGTTCCAAGCTTTCGGGTGGTGGGAGCGAATCCCAAACTTGATGATTTGTTCGATGTCGCTCACCGAGCCCGTGCCGTACAGCCAATCGTCGTCTCTCAAATCGGGAATGCCGCGGGCGGGATCTGCCTGTCCCCGAGTGCCATGACAGGCCGCGCAATGCGCCTCGAACAGCGCCTCGCCGCGGCTGCGGGCGAATCCCATCAGCGCGGTCTGGGTTGGCAGCGAGTCGGGATCCGTGCGCAGCAGGCGCGCCTCGAGGTGCGAACTCTGCATCAGAACCGCGGCCGTGATGCAGGCCAACACGGCCAAAAAAAGACTGATGCGCACGGCAAAAGCCTACCCGGACGAGGTTCGGGCGGCAACCGAGTCGGGTCTGGAGTGGCCGTAACCCCCGGATCTTTAATGCTTTTCATCATCCGCAGCCGGCCGCCCCCAAGAAACAGTTGACAGCGGCGGCTGTTTGCGGATAATCGCTGCCTAAGCAGTAAGTGCCGAGGCATTAAATGTCCAAGCAGCATTATCAAGTATCGAGCTACCGGGCGCAGACCAGCATCGGCTACCTCATGAAGCGCGCGCATTCCTTGATGTTGGATGTCATGGAACCGTTGGTCGAGGAGCATGGGTTTACCTTCATCCAGTGGGTCATCTTGTCGTGGCTGCGGGATGGCATCGCGGTGAACCCCAAGGACATCTGTATCCAGTATCGCCACAACAGCGGCGCACTCACTCGCGTCATCGACCAATTGGCGGAGCGTGGCCTTTTGGAGCGTATTCGCCGCGATCGCGATCGGCGCAAAGTGGAGTTGCAACTGACCCCGGCGGGCCGCGCAGCGATCGAGGGTCTCATCCCCTTGGTCGTGGACAAACTCAACCTGGCGTTGGCCGACTTCAGCAGCGCCGAGGTCAAGGAATTCCAGCGCCTACTGATCAAGCTCAATAACTCGCTGCAATCGCCCGCCGAGCCGCAGGCGGCGGCAGTCGGCGCGGACATCTGAGATTCGCCATGCACCTCAAGATCTGGTTGCTGATGAGCTCCGTCGTCTTCGCGGGATGCGTCTTGCCGCCGAAGGAAGCTCCGCATCCGCGGCAGCTGGCGAATGACACCGTTGGTCTGACCGGCGTTGCCGCCGAGCCGGCGGCCGACGGCTGGTGGGATTCCTTTCAGGACCCGCAGCTCGATCGACTGATTCGGCTGGGGCTCAAAGACAGCCCGACCCTCACCCAGGCCCAAGCCCGAGTGGGCGAAGCGCTCGCTCAGGCCCAATCGGCGCGCGCGGGATTGCTGCCGAGTGCCAACCTCGATGCGAGCGCGTTGTACCAGCGTGCCCCGCAGAACTACCTCATCCCGCCGCCGCTCGCGGGACACAGCTTCTGGATGGGGCAGGCCGGCGCCACCTTAAGCTGGGATCTTGATTTCTGGGGACGCCAGGCCGACGCCGTGCATCGCGCGCAGGATCTGACTCAGTCCGCTCGGTTCGATGTGGACAATGCGCGGCTCATGCTCGCCGGCGCGATCACCCAAGCCTACGTCGAGCTGTACCGCGAATACGCGCTCGTAGACATTGCAGAACGCTCCGAGGCGCAGCGCCAGAACATCGTCAACATCACCCGCCGCCGTGTGGCCGCCGGGCTCGATACGCAGCTCGAATTGCGTGAAGCGGAAGGCCAGTTGCCGCAGGCAAGGGTGGCGCGCGCGCAGGCCCAGGCGGCAGCGGATCTTGCGGTCCACCAGCTGGCTGCATTGACCGGACAAGGCGCCGACGCCTATGCATCGATCCAACGGCCGGTGCTCCATGTGGAGGCGGCACTGCCGGTCCCAACCGCGCTGCCCATCAACCTGCTCGCGCGCCGGCCCGATGTGCTGTCGTCACGCCTGACGGTGGAAGCGGCCGATGCACAGCGCCTGGCGTCCAAAGCGGCGTTCTACCCGAGTGTGAATTTGCGCGCGCTGGCAGGCTTCGGCGCGTTCGGCATGAGTAATCTAGTGCAGTCGAGCGCCCGGGGCTACGGTGCCGGCCCGCTCATCTCGCTGCCGCTGTTCGACGGCGGCCGACTGCGCGCGGAATATCGGGGCAGCGAGGCGCAGCTCGATGCGGCGATTGGCGGCTACAACGACACCGTGCTGCGCGCCGTGCAGCAGACGGCCGATCAAATCACGCGCCTGGACGCGCTGGAGCGGGAGCAGCTCGACCAGCAGCAAACGCTCGAGGCCACCGAAGCCGCCTATCGATTGGCCGAGGAACGCTATCGGGCCGGACTGGCAAGCTACCTGTCGGTGCTCAACGCGGAAACGCAGGTACTCACCGCGCGCCAGTCCATGGTTGACATCCTGACCAGCCAGGCTGTCTCCAGGGTGACTCTGCTCCTCGCAGTCGGCGGCAGCTTCGATCCCCGCGCTTCCGGCGCACTCGCCGATGCACCTCGCCCAGACACTTCTTCCGGAATCCTTACGCGGACAAACCCATGAGCACGCAAGAACCTTCAGCGACATCCGAGTCCCAACCCACCCAATCTCCCGGCCCCCAGGCCCCGGGGCGAACGCGCCGCCTAGGTTTGTTCGGATTGGGCGCCGTGGTCGTGCTCTCCGGCCTCGGCTATTTGGGCTACTGGTTTTTCGACGGCCGCTATTACGAGTCCACCGACGACGCCTACGTCAACGGCGACGTGGTGCAGGTGACCAGCGAAATTCCCGGCACCGTCATCGCCCTGAACGCGGATGACACGCAGCTCGTGCACGCCGGGCAGTCGCTGCTGGAACTCGACCCCGCGGATGCGAAGATAGCCGAGGCCAATGCGGAAGCGGATCTGGCCCGCGCCGTGCGCCAGGTACGCGGCCTGTTCGCGCAGGACAAGGAATTGCGTGCCCAGATCGATCAGCGGGAACAGGCAGAACGAACGGCGGACGACGACTTGCAGCGGCGCGGCGGACTCATCGCCGACGGCGCCATTTCCGCCGAAGAGCTTTCGCACGCCCGCGACGCGGTGACCACCACACGCGCGAACGTCGCCGCCGCCCGCCAGCAATTGAGTCAGACGGTTGCCCAGATCGACGGCACCACCATTGCGGATCATCCGCAGGTGCTGGCCGCGGCGGCCGCCGTCCGCAACGCGGCACTCGCCCTGCACCGCACCGAACTCATCTCGCCGGTCAGCGGCGTGATCGCCAAACGCTCTGTGCAGGTCGGGCAGCGGGTGGCGGCCGGGTCGCCGCTCCTGGCGGTGGTGCCGCTCGACGATGTCTGGGTCGACGCCAACTTCAAGGAAGGGCAGCTCGAGCGCATGCGCGCCGGCCAACCCGTGACCGTGCACACCGATCTGTACGGGCACCATGTGACCTACCACGGTCACCTGGTCGGCATCGCCGCGGGCAGCGGCAGTGCCTTTGCGTTGCTGCCGTCGCAGAACGCTTCGGGGAACTGGATCAAGATCGTGCAGCGCCTGCCGGTGCGCATTCTGTTGGATCCCAACGAGCTCAAAGCGCATCCGCTGCGCGTCGGACTGTCAACCACGGTCCGGGTGGATTTGCATGACACCTCCGGTCCCCTCATGACCATGGCCGTGCGCAATGTGCCGCAGCCGACGCAACAGAGTGCGGGCGATGATCCGGCGGTCGGAGTACGGATCGCGGAAATCATCGCCGACAATGCCGGCCCCAAGGCGCACGAGCCGGCGCGGCTCAGCCGCAAGGGAAAGGCCGGCGCCGAGATCGGCACACGGATGATGGCCGCGGGCTCGTGAGCGCGGGGTCGTGAGCGCAAATCCCGGCATCGTTGGTCAGGCCTCGGCCCTCGTCGGCAGCCGCAAGGCCGTGACCGCGGTGGCCCTGGCCTTGGGCACGTTCATGCAGGTGCTCGACACCTCCATCGCGAATGTCTCCATTCCGACCATCGCGGGCAACTTAGGGGTGAGCGCCGATCAGGGTACCTGGGTGATCACCTCGTTCGCGGTCGCCAACGGCGTGTCGGTGCCGCTCACCGGGTGGCTCATGCAGCGCTTCGGCGTGGTGCGTACTTTCGTCATTTCGGTGGCGCTGTTCACCATCGCTTCCCTGCTCTGCGGGTTGGCCTGGAGTCTCCCGTCCCTGATTGCATTTCGCGTGCTGCAGGGCGCGGTTTCGGGCCCGATGATCCCCGGCAGCCAGGCGCTCCTGATCGAAGTATTCGGTCCCTCCAAGCGCAACACGGCGCTCGCCATCTGGTCGTTGACCACACTGGTGGCGCCCATCGCGGGACCCCTGCTCGGCGGCTACATCTCGGACAACTATGTATGGCCGTGGATCTTCCTCATCAACGTACCCGTGGGGGTGTTCTGCGCGCTGCTGTGCTGGAACAATCTCAAATCCCACGAGACCCCGACCCGCAAGCTGCCCATCGATCGCGTCGGGCTGCTGCTCCTGTTCCTGTGGGTAGGTGCGCTGCAGATCATGCTTGACAAGGGAAAGGATCTCGACTGGTTCAATTCGCCCCTCATCGTGGCGCTGCTCGCCGTCACCGCCATTGCCTTCGCTGCCTGGCTGATCTGGGAACTGACCGAACGGCATCCCATCGTGGACCTGAGCCTGTTCAAGTCGCGCAGCTTCTCGCTCGGCACCGTCGCACTGTGCTTGGGCTACGCGGTCTTCTTCGGCAATGTCGTCCTGATGCCCCTGTGGCTGCAAAGCTTCCTGGGCTATACGGCCACCTGGGCCGGCTTGGTCTCCGCTCCGAGCGGCGTGACTGCCGTGCTGACCTCGCTCATGATCGGACGCTTGATGCGCCGCTTCGACCCGCGCGTGCTTGCCGCAAGCTCTTTCGCCTTTTACGCGGCCTCCTATTTCATGCGTGCCGGCCTCACCTCCGATGCCAGCTTCATCGCATTCATGGCGCCGCAACTGGTGCAGGGCTTCGCCATGGGATTGTTCTTCGTCTCCATGCTCGCCGTCATCTTCGATGGCCTCCCGCCGCAGAAGATACCCGCCGCGTCGGGCCTGTCGAATTTCCTGCGCATCACCGCCGGCAGCTTCGCCACCTCGCTCACCACCACTTTCTGGGATCGGCGCGAAGCGCTGCATCAGACGCGGCTCGCGGATACCATCAACGTCTACGCGCCCAGCTATCAACAATCGCTTACGCAGCTGCACCAGTTCGGGATGAACGATCAGACCGCCGCGGGCGCGATGACCCAAGCCCTGGTTGGACAAAGCTACCTGCTGTCTTCGCTCGATCTCTTCTATTTATCCGCGTGGCTGTGCGTCGCGCTGATTCCGCTGTGCTTTCTCGTGCGGCGGCCGGCCGCGAGCGGCCCTACGCCGGTGGCGGCGGACTAACCGGCGGCGGCCGACTAAGCTTTTGCGAGACCTTCCCAGGAGGCGAAGGTTTTGCCCTCGGCGGCGAGCCGCTTGAGCAATGGCGCCGGCTCCCAAGCGTCTCCCTGATATCCCGCCGCAAATTTGCGCATCGTGCGCAAGATATTGGCCAAGCCGACCGTATCGGCATAGAAGAGCGGTCCGCCGCGAAAATCCGGAAATCCATAGCCGGTCAGGTAAACGACGTCAATGTCCGAGGCGCGCACTGCAATGCCTTCCTCGAGAATGCGCGCACCTTCATTGACGAGTGAATACAGTGCACGCTGCACGATCTCCTCGTCGCCGATCTCGCGTTGCGGCAGCCCCAGGCGAGCCGACTCCTCGAGTACGATCTGATTGACCACATCGGACGGGACGGGCGTGCGGTCGCCGGCCTTGTAGTCGTACCAGCCGGCGCCGGTCTTCTGACCGAATCGCCCCAATTCGCAGATCCGATCCGGGATCTTGGAGAATACGCGGTCGGGATATTCGACGTACATGCGTTTGCGGATGTACCAAAGAATATCGTTGCCCGCGAGATCGCCGACGCGAAACGGCCCCATCGCGAAACCGAATTTCTCCATCGCCCGGTCGATCTGCTGCGGAAAGGCTCCCACGTCCAACAGCAGCTCCATTTGGCGAAAATAGGCGTTCATCATTCGATTGCCGATGAAACCGTCGCAGACACCGGAGATGACGCCGACTTTCTTGATTTGCTTGGACACGGCCATGCCGGTCGCCACCACATCCTTGGCGGTTTTGGCGCCGCGCACGATCTCGAGCAAGGCGCTGACATTCGCCGGACTGAAGAAATGCAGGCCGATGACATCCTGCGGACGTTGCGTGAAATCCGCGATCTGGTTCAAGTCCAAGGTCGAGGTATTCGATGCGAGAATCGCGCCGCTCTTCGCGACCTGGTCCAGCTTTTCGAACACCTGCTTCTTGACCTGCATATCTTCGAACACCGCCTCGATGATGAGGTCGGCGCTCTTGAGGTCGTCGTACGCCAGCGTGCCGGTGATGAGGTTGATCCGCCGGTCGAATTCAATTTGAGTCAGCCGGCCTTTCTTCAGCGTGTTTTCATAATTCTTGCGCACGGTGCCCAATCCCTTGTCGAGCGCCGCCTGGGTCGTCTCGAGCACGGTAACCGGGATGCCGGCATTGGCGAAATTCATTGCGATGCCGCCCCCCATGGTGCCGGCGCCGATCACGGCCACCGATTTGACGGCGCGCAGCGGCGTGCCGCTCGGCACGTCGGGAATCTTGGCGGCGGCGCGCATGGCGAAAAACGCGTGCCGCAGAGACTGCGACTCGGGGCTGTTCAATAATTCGATGAACAAGGATTGCTCGACTTCCATTCCCTCGTCGAACGGCTTGGCGACTGCCGCCTCGATCGCGTCGATGCATTTGAGCGGTGCCGGGTAATGCTTGGCGAGCGGCGCGACGGCGCCGCGTGCATGTGCGAAAAACGCCGCGGCGTTCGGCAGGTCGATTTTCGCGTCGCGGGCTTTCTTCAGCGGCAATTTCTCGGCGATGATGCGCTCCGCCAGGGCCATGGCCGCCGGCAGTGCATCGCCATCCGCCGTCGAGTCGAGCAAACCCGTCTGCGCCAGATCGCGGGCAGGCACGGGCTTGCCGCTCACGATCATGTCGAGCGCGCGCTCCACGCCCACCAGGCGCGGCAGCCGCTGCGTGCCGCCCGCGCCCGGCAAAAGGCCCAGCTTGACCTCGGGCATTCCGAGAGGTGCCGCCGCGACCGCGGCGCGGTAGTGGCACGCCATGCAAAGTTCCAGTCCACCGCCCAATGCGAGTCCGGTGATCGCCGCCACCACCGGTTTGGGCGACGTCTCGATCAGCAACAGCAAGTCCGTGAGGGAAGGGCTCGCCGACATGGCGGGCAAACCGAACTCGCCGACGTCGGCGCCGCCGCAAAACGCGGTTGCGGATCCGGCAATCACCACCGCTCCGATGGACGCATCGCTCGTTGCGCGTTCGAGTCCGTCCGCGACCGCGGTCCGCAGGCCCACGCTCAAGGCATTGACGGGCGGATTTTTCAGGGTGATCACGGCGACGCCGCCCCGTGCAGTATAGTCAGTGAATGCCATGCGCGCTCCTTTGTGAAGCGCCAAGTATACTGGCGCTGCCCGCGCCGCAAGGGATGAGATTGCGGCTGCTACGCTGCTGCGACGGCGGCACCCCGGGGAGCGAAGCGCTCCAGCATCTGTGCGAGCTCCGCCGGCTGTACGGGCTTGCCGATGATGTCATCCATGCCGGAGGATACGCACCGGTCGCGATCTTCCTGGAGCACGCTCGCCGTCAGCGCGATGATGGGCATGGCCATCAGACCCAGTTCATTCTCGCGGCGGCGAATTTCCATTGTCGCTTCGAATCCGTCCATCTCGGGCATGTGGCAGTCCATGAATATGAGGCTGTACGGCAGCCGGCTCGCCATCTGCACCGCCTCAGCGCCGTTACCGGCGACGTCGACCCGGCATCCCAGCCGCTCGAGCAAACGCACCGCCACCAGTTGATTCACCGAGTTGTCTTCCGCCACCAGCACTCGGATGCGGTTGGCCGCCGCCGGGGCGGCGACCTCGGCTCCCGGCGGCGATGCGCAGACGAGCGTCGGTTCTGCCGTCCAAGGCGACAGCGCGCGGCACATGGCGTCGCGTAGCAGCCGCGACCGCACCAACGGTTTGGTCAAGTAGGCGGAAAACCCGCGCGCCAATAGCTCCCTGGCGCTGCCGAGTTGCTCAGCCGATGTGAGGAGGATGAGCCTCAGTTCGCCAAACCGAGGATCTGCATGAAGCATTTGGCCGAGCTCGGCTCCATCGACATCGGGCATCAAGTGGTCGAGCAGGGCGATATCGAACGGCCGGCCGGCCGCGAACGCTTGCTGCAAGATGGCCAGTGCCTGCCGACCACCCTCAGCGCTTGTGCATTCGGCGCCCCAACCGCTCAGCCGAGACTCGAGCACGCGCCGGTTCATTTCCAGATCATCGACGATGAGAACGCGCCGCCCGACGATCTCCGGGGCCGCTGCGCAGGAGTCCATCGCTTCGGTCACATTGACGGGCATCGTGAACCAAAACGTCGAGCCGGCGCCGGGCGTGCTGTCGATTCCAATCCTGCCGCCCATGAGGTCGACGAGTTGGCGGCAGATGGCGAGGCCCAAGCCCGTACCCCCGTAGCGACGGGTCGTGGATGCGTCCGCCTGGGTGAATTTTTGAAACAACGCCGCCTGAGCGGCGTGCGGGATTCCAATGCCGGTGTCGTGCACACTGAACCGCAGCGAGCAATTGCCATCCTGGCTGATCGCGGTTACCTCGAGGTGCACGCAGCCCAGCGTTGTAAATTTGATCGCGTTGCCGATCAGGTTCACCAAAACCTGCTTGAGGCGCCCCGGGTCCGCGACCACACGTTCCGGTACGGCCGGCGCGATGGACAGGCCCAGCTCCAAGTGCTTCTCCTCGGCTTTTCCCGCCATCAGTACGGCCACTTCCTCGATCGCCTCCGACAGATCGAACGGGATTTTCTCCAACGTCATTGCGCCGGCTTCGATCTTTGAAAAGTCGAGGATGTCGTTGAGGATGGCAAGGAGACTCTGGCCTGATCTCTCGATGGTGCGGACGAAATCGCGCTGCTCGTTGTTGAGCGGTGTGTCCCGCAACAGGTTTGCGAAACCGAGCACGCCGTTCATGGGTGTGCGAATTTCATGGCTCATCGTTGCGAGAAACTCGCTCTTTGCGCGATTCGCGCGCTCCGCCGCCTCTTTCGACCGATCGCCATCGGTACGCTCGCGCTGCAGCCGCCGGATGACCGGTTCCACAATCAATGCCACCACCAGAACGGTGGCGAGCACTTGAGCAATGGCCCACAGCAGCAGCGTGTGCTGCTGCGCCTCGGCTTCCGCAGTGAAGCGCGCGCCCAGCTCACCGACCCACGCATCGGCCGCCGCAACGTAGCCGCCCTGCAGCGCCGCGAGCCGCTCCAACGCCGCGGTGCGCTCGGTGGGCGACGCTCGAGGGGCGGCGCGCGCACCCGCCGCGACGGCGAGCATTCGCGCATCGAGGGCGCGAAAGTGAATGCACAGCGCATGGTCGCCGGCGCAGACTCGCTCCAACAGCCGCCCCACCCGGGCCTGCTGCGCAAGCCAATTCTCAATCGCTCGATCGAGGCTGTCGTCGGCCGCCGTCTGCGGTGCGTAGACGCGAACAAACGCCGCGTGCATGACCTGGGTCGACTGCCCGGAGAGGCCGCCGGCGATGCCGGCGATCTGGCCATGTCCCGCATCCGATCCGAGAAATCCATGCACGCCGTGCACGGTCCACATCCTGGCGAGAAACAACAACACCAGCGCCACGACATACGCAATGCGTATGCGGCGCCCAAAGTGCACGGCGGCGGGTGTGTAAATGTTTGACATGGGTCAATCGCTGTATCGGCAGTGGACGCCTTTACTTGACCTGCCCGGGTTCCTCCCCGCCCCGTGAAGTATAGTCAGCGAAATGCCATGCGCGCTGAAACTGCTCCGCTCACCGCTTGCCCTGGTTTCGGCGACGCTGCTGCTGATTTGGTGCGTCGGCATGTTCGGGCGCGGCTACTGGACTCCGGATGAGCCGCGCGAAGCGGACCTTGCCTGGCGCATGACCTGGCAGGCGGACAAGGCGGTCCCGCAGCTGGCGGGCGACGCCTTCTGTGAAAAGCCACCGCTGACATATTGGCTCGCGGCCATCCCCATCCGCCTGGTCGGCACCGACGCCTGGATCGCGCGCTTGCCCAATCTGCTGTACGCCATGATCACCGCGCTCGGCGTGGGCTTGTTGGCGCGACGCTGCGCCGGACGGCTCGCGGGCGTGGCCGGTGCTGCCGCCATGAGCACCTTCCTGCTTTCCTACCAGGTCGCCATCTGGCTTGCGACCGATGCGCCCCTGCTCGCCGCGGTCGCGGTCGCCCTGTTGGGCGCATACCGGGGTTTTTATGCGGCGAACACACGTGAACGCGTGCGCGGCTACTTATGGATGCATGCGGCCTTGGGTGTGGGCTTTCTCAGCAAGAGCGCCGCCGCTTGGATGGTCCCCGCGCTGGCCATCGTGACCCTCGCCATCTGGGAGAAGCGTTGGCGTGAACTCCTCCGCTGGGAACTGTACGTGGGGTTGGTGCTGCAGGCCGCAATGATATGCACGTGGATCGGGTTCGTATACGCGGGAGCGGATGGCGCGGCTCATCTGAAGGTGTTTTTCTGGAACAATTTGGTCGGCCGATTCACGCACGTCGATGCCCCGGGCGCACTCCAATATACGGCCGCACACCGCAATTTTCCCGGGAAATACCTGCTCGAGTTGCCGCTCTATCTCTTTCCCTGGACGCTGCTGGTCATCGCCGCCCTGCGCCGCGCCTGGCAACGGCGCGGCATTTCCTTCGACGACTATCGCCCGGTTCGTTTCGCCCTCGCCGCCTCGCTGCCGGCGCTGGCCATGCTGTCCCTGGCCGCGACTGCGCGGAACATCTATTTTGCCCCGGCACTTCCCGGCGTCGCATTGCTGCTCGCCTGGTGGTCGCAGGAAATCTCGGCGGGCGCGGACCGCTGGGATCTGCGCGCGTTGCGCGCCACCGCCGCACTGCTGCTGGCGGGGATGGTGGTCATTGTCTTTGCGTTGGGGTTGATCGCCGTCGACGCCTGGGACACGATGAATTCGCGGGCGGCTTTCATTGTGATCCCCGCGGCCGGTTTGATCGTCGCGGCGTGGCTCGCGATGCGTGCATGGGCGGCGGCGGGGCGCGATCGAATGCGGCGCGCGTTCTGGTCGCTGTTCCTGGCTTACTGTGCGCTGCTGGTGGGGCCGGCATCACAGGCGTACCGCCAGGTCGATTCCTGGCAGGACTTAGCGTCGATCGCTCGCGCCATCCGGCATGACGCGGCGGGCAAGCCTTTGATTCTGTTTGCGCCGGACGAGACGACTCGGGCAATCATCGACGTGTATGCGCGAACCACCGTCGGCCTGATACCCGGTCCAATCGATGTGGCCGCTGTTGATCGCCTCAAAGCCGATGTCGGCGCCGCACCGCAAAGTCTCATCGTCGTGCTGCTGCCCGGCCACGCAGGTTCGCTCGCGCAACGGCAAAGGGATGGTTTTGGGCCATGGCGAGGCCGCGAGGCGCAGCCCTCCGACGACCGATCAGGGCCAGCTTGGCTGGGGGCGGCGGGACTACGGGTGGCGAAAATCTATTCGCTGCCCAACGGCCGCCGCTACGCGCTGCTCGAACGGGATCCCTATCAGCCGCCGAGCAATGCGCGGTAGAGCGCATCATATTCGAGGATCTGCCGGGGCCAGGAAAAATCCTGCGCCATTGCATTTTGGGTCAGCTGTTGCCAGCTCTTCGGATCGGCGTGCCAATCGAGCGCGGTCCCCACGGCCCAGATCACCGCCGCGGAGTCGTAGTCATTGAAGACGCAGCCGGTGCCTGCGCCGCTGCCGGGGTCGAAATGTTGCACGGAATCGGCCAGACCGCCGGTCTTGCGCACGATCGGAATCGTTCCGTACCGCAGACTGTACATCTGATTCAAGCCGCAGGGCTCATAGCGGGACGGCATCAGGAATAGGTCGCTCCCGGCCTCGATCAAATGCGCCAGAGATTCATCGTACCCCGAGCGAAATGCCACGCGACCCGGAAAGCGCCGCACCAGCTCCTCGAAAAACGTCGCGTAACGCTGCTCGCCGCTTCCCAATACGACGACGCCGAAATCGCGCGTCTGCAACAAGCTCGGCAACGCGTCGAATAGGAGATCGATGCCCTTCTGTTCGGCGAGCCGGGTCACCATGCCGATCAACGGCCGCGCCGGCACCATCTCGAGACGTGTGTTCTCTATCAGCAGTTCCTTGTTGGTGCGCTTGCCGCTCAAATCCTGCGGTCCGTAATGCGCGGTGAGATGGGGGTCGTGCCGCGGATCCCATTCCCGGTAATCGACGCCGTTCAGGATCCCGGCTACTCGATCCTTGCGCGCTCGCAGGGTGTCCTGCATGCCCATACCGAGCGGGCCCTCGCAAATTTCACGCGCGTAGGTCGGGCTGACCGTGGTAACCAAATCTGCAAACTTTATTCCTGTTTTCAAGGAGTTGATCACTCCCCGCGCCCGATCGCCGGCATCCAGCCGCGCCGCGGCGTCGGCCAGCCCCAAATCGGGCTCGGCGCCGCTCCCCATGATGCCCTGATAGCCGATGTTATGAATCGTCAACACCGACCGCGCGCGGGACAGCAGTGGATCGGATGCATAGAGCGTTTGCAAGTACAGCGGGAGGAATGCCGTGTGCCAGTCATTGCAATGAAATATGTCCGTCGCGATCTTAAGCCTGCGGCACGTTTCGAGCGCCGCCCGGGTGAACAACAAAAAGCGCCGATGTTCGTCCGGGTCGGTGGTATAGAAGTCCGGGCGGTCGAACAACTCCGGGCAGTCGATGAAGTACGTCGCGATGTCCGTGCCGGGGAAGCTCTCGGTTCGCACTGAGAAGCGGTATTCCGTCTCGCCGATGACCAGCGGCACCTGTTGCGCACCGAGCACGGGCTGCAGATCGGGGTGCGCTGACCGAACCACCGAATACAGCGGCATGAAGGCATGTACTTCGTGACCCAGGAGCCGCAGATTTTGCACCAGCGCCCCGGCAACATCGGCAAGTCCGCCGGTCTTTGCGTATGGCAAGAACTCCGAACTCAAGACACACAGCTTCAATGCAGACATTGGTTGGAGTCTAGCAAAGGCCTCGGCGGCGGCGCGAGAATACGTGCAGGCATCTGACGAGTGTGGCACGCTGAAGGGTATGCGACACGCTGCGCGCAATACTGGACGCTATGTCAGCCGATTGACGAGCGGTACGCTGGCGGTGGTCATGGCCGGAGGACGCGGCGAGCGGCTCAAGGCATTGACGCAGCATCGCTGCAAGCCGGCGACTCCGTTCGGCGGTAAGTTCCGCATCATCGATTTCGTCCTGTCGAACTGCGTGAATTCCGGGATTCGTCAAATCGCGGTGCTGACGCAGTACAAGGCGCAGTCCTTGATCCAGCACATCCAGCGCGGCTGGAGCTATCTGCGCGGCGAGCTCGGCGAGTTCGTCGAGCTGATTCCCGCTCAGCAGCAAATCGGCACCCACTGGTACCGCGGCACCGCCGACTCGGTGTACCAGAATCTGGACTTCATTAGGTCGCACCACCCGACGCACGTGCTGATTCTGGCGGGCGATCACATCTACAAAATGGACTACGGTCCGATGATCGCCTACCACGAGCAGTGCGAGGCCGACATCACCGTCGGCGTCGTGGACGTGCCGTTGGAGCGCGCCAACGAGTTCGGCATCATGACCACCGATGACACGAATCGCGTCACCAAGTTCGCGGAAAAGCCGCAAAATCCCGATCCGATCATCGGCCAGGAAAATTTGGCGCGCGCGTCCATGGGCATTTACGTCATCGGCATCGACCGCCTGGAAAAGATGCTGACCGACGATGCGGCCAACGAGTCCAGCAATCACGATTTCGGCAGGAACATCATTCCTCCCGCGTTGGCGCGCCTGCGGGTATTTGCCTATCCGTTCCACGACGTCGAAACGCGCGCGCAGAATTACTGGCGCGACGTGGGCAATGTCGATGCACTGTACGAAGCGAACATGGAACTGGTATCGCTCAATCCTGAACTGAACATCTACGATCATCAGTGGCCCATCTGGACCTACCAGGCGCAGCAGCCGCCCGCCAAGTTCGTGCTGGACGAGGAAGGCCGGCGCGGGATGGCGGTCAACTCCATGGTCGCCGGCGGCTGCATCATTTCGGGTGCCTACGTGAAGGAGTCCCTGCTGTCGAATGACGTGCGTATCGAAGACAGCAGCAGCATCGAGAGCTCGGTGCTGTTGCCGAGCGTGACCATCGGCCGCCGCTGCAAGATCACGCGCTGCATTCTCGATGAGGGCTGCGTGATTCCCGATGACACCGAGATCGGCAAGGATCATGCGGTCGACCGGCAGCGCTTCTTCGTCACCAAGCGCGGCGTGGTACTGGTGACTCAGGACATGTTGCGCGCCGGCGCGAGATGACGCACCCCGCGTCGCGCCCCTCGGGGGGCGCCAGGCGCGCACGGGGCGTCAGGCGCGCAATTTCAAATCGGACCATGCCGCAATCACGCTGCGCGCAGCGATTCCCATCATGTCGGGCTGCCCTGCCACCTCACCGCACAGCATCTTGACGTCCGCTCCCGCCGTACCCCACGGCCGATACAGGGACGGCAGCGCCTTGCCGAACAGCACGACCAGGGGACATCCCACCGCCGCGGCGGCGTGCCCCGGCCCCGAATCGACGGTGATCAAGCCGGCGGCGCGCGCCAGCAACGCGACCAGCCGCGGAATGGGCAGATCGTCGGCGGCGTTATACAGCCGGCCGACATCCGCCAACCCGGCAACTTCCTGGTTGAGCGCATATTCGGGCCCCGTACCCAGCAACACGATGGCGTGATCCGGATGGCGCTGCCGTACGTGGCGCAGCACCTCGGCCCAACGCTCGTTCGGCCAGTACTTGTGGTTGACCGCCAGCCGCCGCAGCCCGCGCCGCATCGTGCGCTTGTTGCCGATCTGAATCAGAATCAAGGGCGCCGCGGCGAGTCCCCGAGCACGCAGCCATTCGTCCAGCTCGCCGCGCTGCCGTTCGCTCACTTCCAGATAACATCCTGGTGGGACCGCGGCTTCGAGGGCAGCGCCAGCTGCCTCTGACGGCGCGCCGAACGCTGATGGCATGATTTGCGCGAGGCGGCGCCATTGTTCGGTCGCATGTTCGCCGGGCAACAACGGGTGGTCCTTGACGTCCACGATCAACCCGTCCGGAATTCCGGCGCGCGCCAGCAACGGCCGCGCCGCATCGCTGCCGTCGCAATACCAAGTCGGACCCGCGCCCCGCGCGCGCAGGCGCCGCACCACGGATCTCTGATCCGCACTCAGCCAGTACGGAGTCTTGCGGCTGCGCAGGGTCCAGATTTCCCCCACGCCCGGCTGGCCGCGCAGCAACGGCTCGCTCCACTGACCTGAGGTCACGATGTCCACCGCGCAATGAAACTGCGCATGCAGCATGCGGATCAACGCGGTCAACAACACCATGTCGCCGAACGCGCCGCACCGTACTGCCAGCGGCCGCATCAAACGCCGGGCGCCGACGCGGCCCGGGTCGCCACCCCCATGCGGACCTTGCGCCACCCGCCGAAGCGGTAGTACGCAACGGCCATCAGCATGGAGACGACGGACGAGATCGGAAAGCTCCACCAGATCGCATCGGCTTGCCAGCGATCCAGGACCGAAAAGGCAAATGGCACGCGGATCAACCATAACGAGATGATCAGCATGATGAGCGGCGCGATCACGGCGCCGGTCGCGCGCACCACTCCGAAAAGCACGATCGACGTGCCGAAGAATAGAAATGACCAGATGACGATGCGGTTGAGGTGCACAGACAGGTCCAAGGCCGCGCCGTGGGCGGGCAAAAACAGGCTCAGGGCATGCTGGTTGAACACGAAGACGGCCGTGATCAAGGAGCCGCCGATGAGGAAATTGAACAGCACTCCCGTGGTGGCAACCTTGCCCACGCGATCCCACCTGCCGGCGCCGACGTTTTGCGCAGCCATCGAAGAGGCCGCGGCACCGATGGCGAGCGCCGGCATTTGAACGTAGTTCCACAGCTGCATCGCTGCATTGAAGGCCGCGGTCTCCTGCGAGCCAAAGCGATTCACCAGCGAGATGAGCGCGATCATGCTGGAAGAGATCACGAACATCTGCACTCCCATGGGAATTCCCTTCGTCACCAACAATCGCACCAAGGACCAATCGACCTGGAACAGGCGCAACTCGTGGCGACGGATGCACAAGAAGTGATCGGTTCTGTAAAGATGCACCACCAGCGCGAAAAAGCTCAGTGCCTGGGCGATCAACGTCGCGATCGCCGAGCCCGCTATCCCCAATCGCGGGATCGGACCCAAGCCGAAGATCAGCGCGGGATTGAGCAGGATATCGAGCGCGACAGCCATCGACAGATAAACGAACGGGGTTCGCGAATCGCCCGCGCCGCGCAGTACCGCCATCAAGAAAAACAAGCCGCCCATGAAGGGCAGCGCCAGGAAAATGATGCGCATGTAGGTGAGCGCCAGCGGCAGGGCATCCGCCGGCGTACCCAGCCAGGCGACCAGCCGGTTGGCCGCGGCAAATCCGATCAGACTCATGGCGAGCGACAGGCCCAGGAAAAAAACCGCACTGGTGCCGACCACGCGCTTCGCCTCGGCAATGTTCTTGGCGCCCACGCATTGCGCTACCAGAATGGTCGAGGCCATCGAAAATCCGAACAGCACGCCGAACAACAGGAACATCAGGACATTTGCATTTCCCACCGCAGCAAGGGACGCCGCACCCAAGAACTTGCCAACCCAAATCGCGTTGACCGACCCGTTGATCGATTGCAGTACGTTGCCGAACAAGATGGGCAAGGAAAAGGCCAGCAACGTCCGCGGAATCGGTCCTTCGGTCAACGAAAACTTGGGCGACACGAACTCTCCGCACTGCGTGACTATCGGCACTTCAGTATAATTGATCGTCCGACGCGCAAGGAGAACATGACGACGCCCCTGAATATCGCGGCGCAAATCAAGCTGCTGTTGGAGAGTCTGAGGCAGCCTGCGCTCGCTCCTTTGCTCTCCGATTGGCCGCGCGACGGCCGATTGCGCCCGGTGGCGGCGGCCGGTTTGCCGGTGCTGCGGTGGCTGCCGCAGATTGCCGCCGATGCCGCCGCATTCGGCAACGACTTGGTGGCCGCCGTCGCGCGGGCCGCGCCGTCGCTGGGCTGGCGCCAAACGTACTCGGCGCACGAATTGGACGGCACATTTCTCGACAATTACGGATGGAGCGAAATTTTCGGCGCACATGGGCCCCTCGCTAGCGAGCGGATCGCCTGCGGGTTCCTCATGCTGGGCCCGGCCACTCACTATCCGCGCCACCGTCACGAAGCCGAGGAATGGTACCTGCCGTTGAGCGGCACAGCCGCTTGGCAACAAGGCGACAAGGACTGGCGGGACCTGCATCCAGGCACGCTGATTCATCACGCCGGCAACGAACCTCACGCTATGCGCACGGGCGCCTGCCCGTTGCTTGCGCTGTACTTATGGCGCAGCGCCAATCTCGCGCAGAAGGCGCGGCTGGACGCGGCCGGTGCGTGAGCGCCGATTCGCGCGCGCGGCGATCGCTCATGTTGTGGTACTGGGAATCATGCTAGCAGCCCCGCCGAACCAAGCCGCCGACTTCGCCGCGACCCGCGGTGACCGCGCGAGCGGCTGGCTGGCGCAGTCGCGCTCGGAGGTGCTGGCACGAAATGGAATGGTGGCCACCAGCCAGCCGCTGGCCGCGCAGGCGGGTCTGCAGATATTGAAAAACGGCGGCAATGCGATCGACGCGGCGGTGGCGGCGGCAGCCGTCATGAACGTCGTTGAACCGGGCAGTGCGGGAATCGGCGGCGATGTCTTCGTGATCGCATGGCTGGCGAAGGAGAAGCAGCTGGTGGCTCTGAACGGCAGCGGCCGTGCGCCGTCCGGGGCGACGCCGCAGCACCTCGCCGCGCGCGGATCGGCGCAGCAGATGCCGCAGCATGGCATCGACTCGGCCACCGTTCCAGGCACGGTGGATGCCTGGGATGTCTTGCTCAAGCGGGCCGGAACTCTGGGCTTCAAGGAGTTGCTGCAGCCGGCGGTCGCTCTTGCCGAGCAGGGGTTCGCCGTCAGTGAGCGCATCCATAATGATTGGATCTACGGTGCCGAGGTTCTCGGGTCGGACGCCGATTCGGTCAAGACCTATCTGGTCGGTGGCAAGCCGCCGGCCACCTACAGTGTGTTTCGCAACGTGGATCTCGCGCATGCGTTTCGCGTCCTGCAGACGCAGGGACGTGATGCGTTCTACCGGGGCGAGATCGCATCGGCCATCTTGGCGAAATCGCGCGCGCTCGGCGGAACCTTCACTGCGGCTGACCTCGCGGCCACGCGGGCGGATTGGGCGGCGCCGATGAGCACGAATTACCATGGCTACGATGTGTACGAGTTTCCGCCCAATACGCAGGGGTTCGCGGTATTGGAAATGCTCAACATCCTCGAGCTCTGCGCGCCCAAGTTGGGGGTCGACCTCGCGGCGCTGGGTCCGAAGTCGGCGCTCTACTGGCATGTGCTCATCGAGGCCAAGAAGCTTGCCTACGCGGATCTGTACGCCTACAACGCCGACCCGGAATTTGCTCAGGTTCCGCTGTCGAAGCTCATCTCGAAGACCTATGCCGCCGAGCAATGCCGGCGAATCGATTTGCGCAAGGCGAGCGTGCCGGAAGCCCGCGGCGATCCGGTGGGAGGTACGGTCTATCTGGTCACGGCGGACCGGTGGGGCAACATGGTGTCGTTCATTTACAGTATCTACGACACCTTCGGCTCCGGAATCACGGTGCCGGGCTACGGCTTCGTGCTGAACGACCGCGCCGCGCTCTTCTCGTTGAATCCGCGCAGCCCGAATCTCATCGCTCCGGGCAAACGGCCGTTCCACACCCTGCTGCCGGGATTCGTCATGAAGGACGGCCGGCCACTCGCCGCATTTGGCCTCATGGGCGGCGCGCAGCAGGCGCAGGGGCACGTGCAGGTGCTGCTCAATCTGATCGACCACGGCGCCAATTTGCAGGCGGCCGGCGATGCCGCGCGTTTCTCGCACGCCCAAGCCACGAACACGGTGCAACTCGAGTCGAGTCTGTACGAGTTGCTTGGCTCTCAGTTGCAAGCGTTCGGACACACCGTGGTCTCAGCCAACGGCGAGGACATGGGCGGGTATCAGGCCATTTCGTTCACGCCCTTCACCGCGCCGCCGGCTCCCGACCACGCAACGCCGCGCGCTAGATGCCGATGCCGGTGCCGGTGCCGGTGCCGAGGAGCCGATCGCCGGCGTGTACCGGGGCGCATCGGATCACCGCAAAGACGGGCAGGCGGTGGGTTGGTAGGCTAGGACCCTGTCTGAGTATTCCGCGTGGCCGCGGATTCCGAGACGCTTAAGTTCGCGCCCGCCGCGCGACGCGCCGCGGTTTCCTGCGCGGCGCTGCACGTCCGGCCGGCAGCGCGGCAGCGTCCGGGTCGTTGATGCCGGCCGCGGTCAACAAGACCCGCGCCGCCGCCTTGGCGGCGCCGGCCATGCCGGGATCGCCGCGGACCAGCGCCGCGATGATGGCGCCTTCCGCCAAGATCGCGATTTGGGTTGCCAAAGCGTCGGGGTCCGCGGCATTCAGTCGAGTCAGTGCATCACGCAGCCACAGGCGCCGCTGCTCCTTGAAGGCCACGGCTATCTTGGTGCCCGGATGCGCGACGTCGCCCAACTCGGCTATTGCATTGACGAAGCGGCAGCCCCGGAAGGTATCGCTCGCGAACCAACGTTCGAGCCAGTCGAACATGTAAAGGATTTGCTCGAGCAGGGGCCTATCGGATGTTTTGGGCGCGATGCAGTGCCGCGACAGATAGGCGACGACGAGTTCGTCCTTCGACGGGAAATAATTATAGAGCGTGCGCTTGCTGATGCCGATTTCCGCCGCGATCGTATCCACGCCAACCGCGCGGATGCCCTGTCCATAGAACAGACGGCCGGCAGTCTCGAGAATCCGCTCCTGCATCGCCTCTTTGGCGGCCCAGCGGCTCATGATTGCACAGATCTGTGTAATTTTTGCTTGACAGGCGGCATGAAGAACGTTTTACTTACACCGATCGGTGTAGTCAAGTGTTCAACACAAGGAGTGCGGAAATGAAGCTCGTAAGCAAAGCATTGTTGGCCACGCTGTGGCTTGGCGCCGGCGCAATCGGCGGGTCGATGGGGGCCTTCGCCGGCAGTGCACCCGATGTAGCCCCTCCCGCCGCCCGCGACGAACGAGCGCCCGCGCCGCGCGACGGCTATGTGTGGGCTCCCGGCTACTGGGAATGGAGTGGTTCGGCGTATTCCTGGGTGCCGGGGCGCTTCGTGTATGCGCATCGGGGAGCTCACTGGGTTGCCGACCGATGGGATCAAGTCGGTTCGCAATGGCAGCACGTCAACGGCCATTGGGAGCATTGAACGGCGAGTCGACGGCATCGACCCAGATCGGGTCCGTATAGGCTTTGTGACCCTGTGCATCTTCCACGATCAATGCATACCAAGCCCGGCGGCGGGTGCTCTGCGTGAAGTCGACATGCACTTCCTGCGGAGTTTGAAAGGTCTCGGTTTTGAGCACCGCCCCGGACCCGATCAGCTTGGCTTGGGCGACGCCGGCGACGGATTTTAGGTCGAAGCCGAGCACAAACGGCTCGCCGGGGTGCACTTTGAGCTCATCGCCGAACATCACCGACGGAAAGATCAATGGCCCGAACGTCACGTAGGCATGGCCGCCCTTGAGCGCCTGCGCGAATGCCTGGGCGGTCACTGCACCGTCGATGTGAGCGAAGGTGCGCACCGCCCCCGATTCGGCGTGCCACACATCGTGCGTATCGGTGCCGGCGGCCAAGTAGTAGCGATGCCCGTCATTCCAGAAACTCCACAGGGTTTGCAGCACTTTCACATCATCGGCGGGCTCTTCTGCATTGATCTCGACGAGATCGAAGGCCGGATTGAATCCGCCCGGCGCCACGCCTGCGGCTACGCTGGTGAAATAGCCGTACGGGATGAAGGGATGGTTCACCTGCACCACCGTCGCGCCGAGGCGCCGGCCCTCCTTGAGGATGTCATCGATGGTCGCGGTCCCGGTGTCGAGTCTCAGTTCCTGACCGGGCGACAACGGATACGCGTTGAAATGACCCCAGGACGCGGACAGCTCGATGCTCGGGATAAAGGCCACGCCGCGGCGGTCGGCGATTGCCTGCAATGGCGGGTGGTTCACCAACGAATCGTGATCGCTGACGAACAACAGATCGAGCCCGGCGGCCAGCTGCGAACGCGCCAAATCCGCGGGCGGGGTCACCGCCTCCGCCTGATCGGCGTGGTGATGCAGATCCGCCGAATACCAATGCCGCGCCGGCGGATCGAACAGCGGCGTCAGCGCGGCGGTTGCCGTCTGCACGCCGCCTGGAGCCACGGCAACTTCGACTTTGAGCTTCTCGGACAGGAAACCTCCGCCCGCCGACACCGTAAAGAGATAGTTGCCGGGCGCGATCGACAGGTCGGCGCGGCCCTGGCGCTCGAGGTCGGTGAAAAACGTGCTCCGGCCCAGAAATTCCACCAATGGCTTCTGGCCGCGCTCGATGCTGATGCGCGCATCCAAGGGCTTGCCGCTGCGCGCATCCGAGACCGTCCATTGGATGCTTCCGGGCTGATGCAAATCCCGGAAATCGTGCACGACCGCCGCGCCGGCGGCCACATGCACGGCAATCCGCTCGCTTTGCGAATAATTCTTGGCGGTGGCATAGAGCGCGTAGTCGCCCACCGGAAGCGTGAACTCGTAGGCGCCGCTGCGGCCCAACACCCATGCGTAGGGCTTGCCTTGCTGCTCGATCACGACCACCGGCGTCTCGACCGCCTTGCCATCGCCGCCGCTGACCACGCCGCGAATGATTCCCGATGCCAGGTGCTTGCGCGCGATTTCCGCCGCGATGATCGGCTTGAGATCGCCGCTCGAGCCAACTTGCAACCAAGCCTCGAAGACGCGGGCAGCGCCGGCTGCCAGCGAGTGCGACCGGTACATGTCCTTCGAGCCGTCGGCGATGCGGTCGGCATACGGCGCGTGCAGTGCCACCGTCCATTTTTCATCATAGGCGACCACTCGGTCGGCCAGCGCCCCGCTCATCGCGCCCTGCGCCACGCCCGCCAATCCGGGAACGCCGAAGAGATATCCGCCCTTCGGCCACAGCGTCATGCCCGACTTGAGATCCGCCAGCGCGGCACCCCTATTGGTCATGGTCGCGCGAATCTCGACCGAGTCGGCGTTCGATTCGAGACTGTACAGCGTGGTCACAGTCACCTTGCCCCAGTCCCGCACCGTGCGCACGACGACGCGCCGCGGGCCGCGCTCGACAATCTCGATGTGTTGGAACGTATTGGGCCAAGCCGACCAGTTATCGGGGATGAAGTCCGCGAACACCACGCAATCGCGGCCGATTTTACCGTCCACCACCGGCGCGACGTCGATGAGTGCGCCGCGCGGCACGCCGTAGGGGACCGGCGATCCGACTGCCAGCGCGAACGCCAGCTTCTCGTTGACGACCGTGATGTCGCCGGATGACCGGGCATCACCGTCCGGGATCGGCGTGGGTCCGACCACGACGTACACCGCGGCGCCGGCGGTCGCCGGCAGCGTCGCCGCAAGAACCCAAGCCAGCGCCGCCAATCTCACCGTACGGCGCCGCGATACAGGCGCAGAAATTCGTCGGCTGCCTTATGTTGATTGCGCTGCCATTCGTCCGCAGCCGCATGATCCGCCCCGTCGCTCACGTATTTGGCGCAGGCGAATGGCGCCCGCTCGTACCAGCACACTTTGGCGAGCGCATAAGCCTCCATGTCGACGACCTCGCACGCGAGCTCGGTGGCTCCCATGGCGAACGAATCGCCGCTCCCGCACACCGCAGCCGGCAAGTGCTCGAACACCGGTTCGAAGCGCAGACGCGGCGGAGTCTCATCGTACGGCGTGACCCCCAATGCAAATCCCAGGCCGCGCACGTCCATGTCTCGTTGCACGATCTCGTGGCAACCCACCAGCGTGCCCGCGGCGTGAACGCGGCTTCCCGCAGATCCAAAGTTCAGCACCAGGGGCATCTTGAGTCCGTGCAGTGTGTAGCGGGCCAACTCGCGTGCGAGAGCGAACGCTGCGTTGACTTTGCCAACCCCGCAATAGAGCACCGGAATACCCGCCGCCTCGAATACACCCTGGGATTCGGTGCGCAACGCGACGACTACAAGAGTGCGCGGCAACTCGGGCATCTCATACTAATAATGGATGACTGCACGCAAGCGCAGGCTCCGCCACGAATAGTCCTTGACCAGGTTCAAATCGATGAGAGCCACCAATGCTCGAAGCTGATAGCCGGCGCGCAAGCATAGTTCGGCGGACGCCGTCATCGTGCCGCCGGTGGCGAGCACATCATCGATCAGCATCAAGCGTCCCGTGCCGCGTTGCATTTCCAATACGCCCGAACCGTATTCGAGGTCATAGGCCACATCCACCACCGGCGGCGGCAGTTTGCCCTGCTTGCGCACCAAGACAAAACCTTTACCGCGGTGCACGGCAAGGGCTGCACCGAGAATGAAGCCGCGCGACTCGATGCCAGCCAATGCATCGACCTCAGCCCCACTCTGCTTCGGTCAGCAACGCATCCAAGGCCTGCACCGTGGCGCCGAAATGGTCGCGCAGCAATGGCGAAATATCACGAAATAAAATACCCGGGCGTGGGAAATCCGCCACATCGGCAATCGCCTGCTTCAACTCGAACATGATTCTTACCCGATAAAGAACAACACACCGCACGAGCGGCCCGCGCTGCAACGACATATGGTAGCGTCTTTCGCCGGTATCAAAAGGGTACGATTGAGTTATGTCCAAGCCAAATCCTCATCAAGGGGTCTTGAGGGCGGTGCTGACGCTGTGGCTCGCACTGAACGCATCGGTCGCCGCGGCTGCGCCGGCGGCCACAACTACCGCGGCACAAGCGCCCGGCGCGGCCGCCGCAACTCCGGCCTCATCCGCGGCACCAGCCTCACCGGCGGCACCGGCGGCACCGGCGGCACCGGCATCATCGGCGGCACCAGCCTCACCGGTGGCGCCGGCCTCGCGGCGGCACCGGCGGCACCGTCCGCGGTCGCGCCGATGACCGGCCAGCAGGTCATCCAGATCCTCGATCAAACGATCGACTGGTACCGCACACTCGGCATCCAACAACAGGCGGCCAGCGAGCCGAGCGATCTCCTGATCCTGTATGACAATCGGCAGACGGCGAATCAAGTCATTAGCCTCGCCTTTGAACTGGCGCGGGCCAATGCCGAGATTCTCGCCAAGCAGCCGCAGCCCAAGGATTCCGGCGCATGCACAATCGCTGACTCAGCTGCAAAACAAATTCGCGGCGCAAGCCACCCAGGTCCAAGCCGAATTGGACGCAGCCCTTGCGCAGCTTGCGAAGGCACGTCCTGCGCAGAAGCCTGACCTGCAGGCCAAAATATCCGAGCTGCAAGGCGAACTCGAACTTATCGACGCGAGAAAAAGTCTGCTCTCCGCCATGTCGAGTTTCTCCAGCCAAAACGACACGAATGGCTTCAGCCCGAGCGCGCTGAAGGCACAAATCGACGCCATGGCCGTGACCACGCCGGCATCGGTGGGCGCGCCAGCCGCGGCTGCGAGCCCCGCGGCGCCCGCTGCCGCCGCGCCGGGGGCCACTGCGTCCTCGACTCCGGCGTCCATCGCGTCGCTCACCGGCGCCAGCGGCATTGCCGCGGCACGCTACGGCATCTGGGATTTGGCTGCGAACGTAATACGCCTTTCCGAGAAGGCCGCCACTATCAACGCCGTGGACCAGCGGACCGCAGCTCTGCAAGCGACCTTCGCACAGCTGCGCACGCCGCTCATCAGCCAGTTGAAGGGGTTGTCGACGCGCGGCGATGCATTGGCGGCGCAGGCGGATACAGCGGACAGTGCGGCGCTCAAGCAGGTGCGCGATCAACTCGACGCCTTGTCGAATCAGTTCAAGCAAACGTCGGCGCTGATGATCCCGTTGAGCAAGGAAATCGTGCTGCTCAGCCAGTACCGCCGCAACTTGGGCAATTGGCGCGATGCCGTCAAGAACCAATACCGCAACGCTCTCAAGACGCTCGGAGTGCGCGTTGCCGTGCTCGCGGTGCTGTTGGCGATCGTGTTCGCCGCCGCCGAGGTTTGGCGCCGCGCGGTGCTGCGTTACGTACAAGATTCGCGCCGTCGCTACCAATTTCTGCTGCTGCGCCGGATCGCGCTATGGTGCCTCGTGGTGATGATCGTCGGGCTTTGCGTTTGCCAGCGAATTGGGTTCGATCGTAACCTTTGCCGGCCTCATCACGGCGGGTCTCGCCGTCGCCATGCAAAGCGTTCTCGTTTCCATCGTCGGCTATTTCTTTCTGATCGGAAAGTATGGAGTTCGCGTCGGCGACAGAGTGCAGATCGGCGAGGTGACGGGTGAAGTCATCGACTTAGGGTTGGTCAGAATGCATCTCATGGAACTCGGCGGCAAGGGGTTGTCGGGGCCGACGGGACGCGTCGTCGCATTTGCCAATTCGATCGTATTTCAAGTATCGAGCGGACTGTTCAAGCAAATGCACGGCGTCAACTTCGTCTGGCGCGAGATTACCCTCGGCCTTCCTGCGGGAATCGACTTTGCCGCGGCCAAGGAGAAGCTGTCCGCGGCAGTGACCAATGTCCTCAAGGATGAGTGGGAGGAAATCATGCGGCAATCCAAGGAAATCCAAAGAGCCACTGCATCGAGTACCGGCGGCGACGGGCAACCGCGCGTGCAGCTGAGTTTCTGCGGCGACGGGCGTCGATGCCCATATCCGATATCCGGTGCATCTGCGGCAACGCGGCGGAAATCGAGGAGCGCGTATCGCAGGCCGTGTATGCCGTGCTGGCCACACTCGACGCCGCCGGCTCCAAGCCGGCAGCGCCCCACCTAAGTGGCTGATTCAAGGTAGTATTCGCGATTCACGGCGCATTTAGGTAACCAGCTGCACATGATTTTGGTCATCGACGTGGGAAACACCCGCATGAAGTGGGCGTGGCTCACGAGTACCGGGCTGTCGGATCAACAGGCCGTCGTGCACCGTGACGCGAAGCCCGGCATTTGGACCAACGCCTTGTTCGAATCCGGCCAACGCCCGAGCCGGGTGCTGGTTTCCAACGTCGCGGGGCCGGCGATGGCGAAGGCGCTGGCTCGTCTCACGAAAAAGGTGTTTCGCGTCGAGATCGAATTCGTGACCGCGACGCAGGAGTTTCACGGGCTCACCAACGGCTATCTCGATCCGTCTCTCTTGGGAGCCGACCGTTGGCTGGCCTTGATCGGGGCGTGGACCAAGGCGCGCTCGGCGCTATGCGTGGTCGATGCCGGTACGGCGGTCAAGGTCGACAGTGTGGATGCCGGCGGCCAGCATCTCGGCGGGCTGATCGTGCCCGGCATTCACATGATGCGCGAAGCCCTGATGAGCAAGACCAGCGATATCGCCGACGCGGTTGCGCACAGCACGCCCTCGCTGGCCGGTGTGTTGGCCAACAACACCATCGGCGCCGTGTCGCGCGGCGCCGTTTTTGCATTGGCGGGGATGGCCGACCGGGCCGCCGAAGTGATCGAGCAGAGCACCGGCACCAAGCCCAAATTGTTCATCACCGGCGGCGATGCCGGCATGATCACGGGCACGATGCGCTCACGCGGCGAGATCGTTCCGGATCTGGTTCTGCAGGGATTGGCGGTCATCGCGGCGCAGCCGCGCTAGCGGCGCGGAGCACCCTCAGGGTATGAACGTTCGGCACAGCAGCGAGCGGGCGGCCAGCGCCATTACCTTGGCCGAGTTGACCATGTCCTCGATCACCACATATTCGTCCGGTTGATGCGCCAGATCGAGAATTCCCGGACCGTAGGCGATGCAATCGCGCAACTTGCCGACGCGATCGATGTGCTTCTGATCGTAAGTGCCCGGTGAACAAATGAACTCGGGTTGCCGGCCCAGCACACGGTGGATGGCCGCCGCGGTGCTGCGGGCCACGGGGCCATCGCGGTCGGCCAGGGTGGGACGCACTTCGAAAATGTCCCGGATGCTGTAGCGAAACCCCGCGCGCTCTTCGGTCAACCGGTCCAGCAGGTCGCGTATTTCGCGCTTGACGCCGTCGAGGCTTTCCTCGATCAGCAACCTGCGGTCGATAACCATGCGGCAGGAATCCGCCACCAGAGGTGCGGGATATCCCGCCGTTTCCTGCTGGCCACCATGAATCGAATTGATATTCAGCGTCGAATGACGCGCGCCCGAAGGCACCACGGGCATCTCCGTGCGCCGTGCCGCGAGCTTGGGGTAGAGATCGCGCTCGAAGCGATCGAGGACGGCATGCATGTGGCGTACGGCGCAATCACCGAGGAAGGGCATCGAACCATGCGCAATGCGGCCGTAGGTTTCAATCTCGGCCCACCACACGCCGCGATGGCCGATGCAGACGCGATCGACGTTGAGCGGTTCCGGGATGATGACGTGATCGACGCGCGGCGGGGTGAACCAGCCGCGCTCCGCCAAATAATGCACGCCGCCGTAGCCCCCCGACTCTTCGTCGACGGTGCCGGAGATCTCGAGTGTACCCGGCAACTTCGCGCCGGAGTCGACCAGCGCTTCGACCGCGATGATGGACGCCGCAAGGCCTCCTTTCATGTCGCACGCGCCCCGGCCATAGACTCTGCCTTGTTTCACCACGGCGGCGAACGGGTCCAAAGTCCATCCGCTGCCGGCCTGCACCACATCGATATGGCTATTGAAGTGCACGCACGGCCCCGCATCCGTCCCGGTGCGGCGCGCAATGACGTTGATGCGCGGGTAGTGTTCGCTGTCGCCCGGCGTGCCTGCCGCATGCACATAATCGACGGCGAACCCGCGGGTGCGCAGGCGCTGGCCGATGAATTCCGCGCAGGCAAGATACGCCTCTCCCGGCGGGTTCACCGTCGGAAAGCGGATCAGCGCGCGCGTCAGCTCGACGAGTTCGTCGCGCCGCTCATCGATCGTCTTGAACAAAGCTTCCGTGGCGTCGCTGGACATCGAGGTTCCCATGGTGGTCTCAATCCGGGTGCCGGGCCCGTGTAAGCATGGCTCGTTCGCGCGCTCTGCGCCCAAGTTCCGGCAAACCCAGATCGTCGTACACACCGGCCAGCGCCATGTTGAGCGGAGCGCCGTTCGGATCCGCCGCGCGCCTGAGCTCCAGCATTTGTTGGGCGATGGCCGCCCGCCCGCTCTTGACTGCGGTATCCAACAAGATTTGAGCGAACAGGTCGCGCTGCGCGTGACTGCCGCCGGCCTGCGCCATGCGCGGCACGCTCGCCGCCAGATGGCGCCAGGCCGCGCCGAAATCGCCGCGCGCGTAGGCGTAGAGTCCCTCGCAGCCGGGCAGCACGACCTCCCGCCATACCTCGCGCGTGAACAACGGCGCCGAATCGGCGTGGCGCCGCACCACGTCCAGCAGCGTGTCCGCCTCCGGACGCTGCGCACGCGCCAGTCCATACAGATATTGGAGCGTCAGAAACGGCAGCGTCGTATCGCGTGCGCGCGCAGCGAGATGGCACCCGAGTTCCTGCCAGCGCGGCCCCACGTCGGCGCCCGCGATCTCGAGCCTAGCGAGCAGCGATACCGCACCGATCTGATCCTGCGAGTAGTCCTTGGCCACCCCCCAGCAATGACGGTCATAGAGTTGCAGAACTTTTTGAGCGCGCCCCTGGCTCAGATAGAACAGTGCCAGATGCCACCAAATGTGCGTGATCATGAACGAGTTCAGATCCGTCCACGTATCCGCCGCCTGTTCGAGGAAGCGTGCTCCCTCGTCGATGTGGCCGCGCGTCAAGTGAACGTGCGCCAGTGCGTGCTGCGCCCACGGCTCCTTGCGCAGCATCTCGAGCGCCGTCCGTGCCTCGGCTTCGGCTTCGTTCAGGAGGTGGCATTGCTCGTAGGCGAACGCCGCCATGCCGTGCACGTAGGGAACATCGGCGTTCGCCGCCGCCGCCTTCAAAGCGACGCGCAACATCTCCGGCGCGTTGCCGCGATTGAACTCGAAATACTGGTGCGTTTTGACGATGACGAGATCGCGCGGAAATTCGTCCGAAGTCTGCTCGCACAGCCGCAGTGCGAGCGCGGGGTCGCCGACCACCCACGCCCGCAGCACCGCCGTATTGAGCTGCTCGCGCCGCGTGGCAGACGGCGCCGCGGCCTCGGCGGCGCCAAGATATTTGGCGGCGCGCCGCGCGCCCGCGGGCGCTTCCAGCAACATCCACAGCAGCCCTGCGTACGCATTGGCAATGCAGGATGCCGGCTCCGCATCGGCGGCGGCGAGAATGTGTTCTGCGCGCCTTTCGTACCCCAGCAAGCCCGCGACGAAATCATCGATGCCCCGCAGCGTGGAATCGTGAAGTGCGCCGACCGGATTGCCCAAGTAATCTCGCCGCATGACTCGATGATATCCCTCGTCTTGTAGAAATTACACCGCGCAAACGCTGCGTTTCCTGGCCCTTGCCCGGAGCGTCGCGGCCGCTGGGAATACTCAGAGAGGCTCCTTGCGGGTAGACTGAGCTTTGGTCGACGAGGAGTCTCCGTGTTGCGTCATCTCGTGTTCGTCGTGTGCGCACTGCTGCAGACGGCCGCCGGCGCGAGCCTGGCAGCCGATACTTCTCCGCTTCCCACGCCGGTGTACACGGTATCGAAGAGTTTCCACCTGCCCGGCAACGGCGGGTGGGATTACCTGGCGCTGGAGGCGAGCGGTGCGCGGCTGTTCGTCAGCCGCGGCGATCACGTCGACGTCGTGGAAGCCATCAGCGGCAAACTGGTGGCAACGATTGCCGGCACCGCGGGGGTTCACGGAATCGGGTTCGCGCCGGCGCTGAAGCGCGGCTTCACCAGCAATGGCCGCAGCAACACCGTCTCGGTATTCGAGCTCGACACGCTGCGGGTAATTCAAGAAGTCCCGGTCTCCGGCAAGAATCCGGATGCCATCCTGTACGAGCCGCGCCACAACTACATCATCACCGCCAACGGCGAATCGTCGAATCTCTCGGTGCTCGATGCGGAAACGCTGCAAGTCGCGGCGACCATCCCGCTTCCCGGACCGCCGGAATTCATGGCGACGGACGCGGCGGGGATGGTGTACGTGAACATCAAATCGGAGCCGGGCAAGCTGGTCGCCGTCGACGCGAATTCGCTGGCTATAAAGGCGACTTGGTCCCTGCCGGAATGCACGAACCCCACGGGCCTCGCGCTCGACGCGATGCATCACCGATTGTTTTCAGTCTGCGAGAACCAAGTCATGGCGGTGACCGATTCCCTATCGGGCAAGCGCGTTGCCCGTATCGTGATCGGCCGGGGACCGGACGCAGCGGCGTACGACGCCGACCTGGGCTTGGTGTTCAGTTCGAACGGCGTGGACGGCACATTGACGGAGATCCACCAGGAGACTCCGGATGACTATACGGTGCTGGCGACGGTGACGACTCAGGTAAGCGCACGCACCATGGTGCTCGATCCCGCCGCGCACAGAATTTACATGGCAGCCGCAAAATTGGGACCCACACCACCGGCGACCGACGAGCAACCGCATCCGGGTCCCAGCGTCGTCCCGGACAGCCTTTCGATTTTGATCGTGCAGCCGAAATGACCACTCAACTCGCGGTCTTGCGCAGCACCAGCACGAAACGATCGGTCTTGCCGAGGGCGGCGCCTTTGTAGCTGATCTGATCGCGCGCATCGTCCGGCCTGCGCAACAGTTCGCTTTTGGCGGCGACCTTGAAACCGTGAGATTCGAAATCCTTGATCGCGTAGGCTTCGTCGATGCGATGCAGCGGCGATGCGGCAGCAGTGCCGCTTCCCGCCTTGGCCGAATGGTCCACCAACAATAAAACTCCGCCGGGTTTCAGCGCGTGCGCCAGCTGGTCGAGCACGCCCCGGGTGTCGACTTTCGGCCAGACGCCTTCCGGATCGATCCAGTACAGATCGTGATACACCTTGACCAAGAGAATCGCATCCAAGCTGGCGGGCGCAAGGTTCATATGGTTGAGATCGAGCGTTTGATGCTCGACGTTGGCCAGGCGATCCGATGCCAAGCGCGCCTGCAGTGGGCCTTCGCTCCAATGATCGAAGGCGGCATTGTTGATCATGAGCACCTTGCCCTTCGGACCCACGATAGAGCTCGCAAGCTCGCTATAATACCCGTCGCCCGCGAGCACATCCGCAACTCGCATGCCCGGTTTGATGCCGGCGAGACGCAGCAGCTCGGCCGGGTGGTCCAATGCGTCTCGTTTCACATCTGCGGCGCTGCGGCCAGGATTGGCGACCGCCGCGTCGTAGGCGTCGGCATTTGCATGGCCTGCCGCACACAGACTCAGTGCGCAAAGGAGCGCCGACGCCGAACGCTTGAATGGATTGCGAGTCATGGTCGATCTCCCCAAGTGTCGGTTCTCATCAGCAGCAATGCGATCAAGGTAACGAGGCCGGCCGCCGACAGATAGTACCCCACATAGGCAACGCCGTAGTGCAGAGCCAGGAACGTTGCTACCGAGGGCGCCAGAGAGGCGCCCAGAATCCCCGCGATATTGAAGGATAGCGATGTGCCGGTGTAGCGCACCGCGGTCGGGAACATTTTTGCGAGCGCGCTGCCGAGCGGACCATAGATGAGGCCGGTCAAGGTAAAACCCAGCGCCAAGAACACGAAGACGCTGTGCTCCTCGTGAGAGGAGAACAGCGGTCGGAATGCGAACCCGAAAGCGATGATCAAGGCCGCGGCAATCATCAGCATCACGCGCTCGCTGATCCGGTCGCCGATGATCGCGGAGATCGGGATCGCCAGGCCGAAGAACAGCACTCCCACCATCTGCAAGATCAAAAACTCTTGGCGGGGGAATCCGAGCGAGCCGGTCGCCCATCCCAAAGCGAACACGGTCATGAGATAAAAGACGACGAACGCGGTGATCGCCCCCAACGTTCCCAGCACGAGCCGGCGAGGATATTTCGCGAACACCACCGCGAACGGCACCCGCACTCGTTCGCCGCGGGCAATGCTGCGCTGAAAGTCGGGGGTTTCGACCAGCTGCAGCCGCACATACAACCCCACCAGCACCAACGCGGCACTGGCCAAAAAAGGTATCCGCCAACCCCAACTGAGCAACTGCGTCTCAGTCAGATGATTGCTCATCAGCAGGAACACGCCGGTCGAGCACAAGAATCCGAGCGGTGCGCCGAGTTGCGGGAAGCATCCGTACCAGGCTTGCTTGCCGGGCGGCGCGTTTTCAGTCGCCAGCAGTACGGCGCCGCCCCACTCGCCGCCCAAACCCACACCCTGCCCTATTCTGCAAAGCGCCAGCAAAGCCGCCGCCGGCACGCCGATGGATGCATACGTCGGCAACAGCCCGATGCACACCGTCGAAATGCCCATCGTCAGCAGCGCGGTGACCAGGGTCGCCTTGCGTCCGATGCGGTCGCCGAAATGGCCGAACAGCGCCGAGCCAATGGGACGCGCGAAGAATGCCAGTGCGAAGGTAGCCAACGACTGCAGCATCGCCGTGGCCGGATCGCCTTTCGGAAAGAACAGCTTGGGAAACACCAGCACCGCGGCCGTGGCGTAAATATAGAAGTCAAAAAACTCGATGGTCGTGCCGATGAGACTCGCAAACAGGATGCGGCGCGTCTGCCGCGCGTCGGAGCGGGGTATCGAGTCGAGCAATCCGCAGAACTCCAGCGAACCCAAGAGTTCCCGATAGTAGCAGCGCGCGGGCCGCGCGTCAGTGGCGGGAACCGCGCGAGCCGTGCGGAATCGACGGGGTGGGCCGCGACGCGGGTGCCGGGCGATACGGCCGCGACTGACGCTCGCCGCCGCGATCGCCGCCGCCGCGCCGATCACCGCCGCGTCCGGGTCCCACACGATAGCCGTGCCCCCAGCCTCCATAGTCGTAGCCCCAGGGTTCGTAATAGCCGGCATCGTAGCCATAGCCGGCGGAGCCCTCGACGCCCACGCCCGTTACCGCGCAAGAGCCGAGGACCAGCGCGAGCAGCGCGAGTCCCGGGGCCAACCAAGGGATGCGCGGGACATTCATTTCGGCTCTACCTTGCTGTCGCCGTCGGTCCATTCCATCAACCCGAACGGCGCTCCCGCCGGATCAGCGACAACGGCAACCTGGCCGCCGTGGCGGTCGACGTGCGGCTCGACCAGGACACGCCCGCCCGCCGACACGGCCTTGGCCACTGCGTCGATGGTGTGGTCGACTCTGATGAAGTTGAGCCAATGCGGATGCCGGCGTGCAGCACCGGGCGGGAAGCTATTGACGCTCGCGCGGGCGAAATCGTCGCTCGACAGAATCACGTGCTCCAAACCGTCCTCGCTCGCCAAGTCGAAGACATCGTAGGAAAACACCTGTTGATAAAAGGCGGCCTCGGTCCCGGCATCCTGCGACAGCAATGAGCTCCAGATCCACTCCCCGGGGACCGCGAGCAAATCCGGCGCATCGCCGCTGCTCGACGCCAGCATCGCAAACACGGCACCCTCCGGATCGGCCAATACGGCCTGCTTACCCCGCGCCGGGTAGCTCTTGGCATCCGACACGACTTTGGCTCCGTGCGCCAACGCTGCCTGCTTCGCAGCGTCGACGTCTCGAACGGCGATAAAGGTCAGCCATGCGGACTGGCGATGCTCGCCGGCCGGAATCGCTTTTTGGTATAGGCCTCCGACGGGACGGCCATCTGCCAGGGCCACCGCATAGTCGGACATGCCGGTATGAATGCTTTGAAAGGTCCAGCCGAGAAGTCCGCCATAGAAGCGCTCGGCCGCGGCGAGATCGGGCGTCACCAATTCGGCCCAGACGACCTTGCCGACGTGGTGTTCGGAACTGGCGGGCGAGTTGAGCGGCGGCAACTCGAACGACGCCGCGTCCGATGTCGATGGGCCTGCTGCCGACAGCAGCGAAGCCACGCCGAAGGCCAAGACGAACTTCAGCCGATAATTGCGAACGCCGCCCATTGAGTTTTTCCTTGTGCGCGCGCACCCTGCCGCGTCACTTGAGCGTGCATGGTGCGCGCAATCGGCGCAAACCTCTGTACGCGTGCGCAGTAGGTAGCTGTCAGAAAGCGCCTACCGGCGCACGGATTATCTCGGCTTTTCCTTGTCCGCGGACTTAAACTGAACGCGGCCAGGTATGAGGAATGCGATGCACATCAAGTCCGGCGATTTTCGCGTGCGCGAAGGCGATGAGATCGAGCTCGAGCAGTGGCCGACGCTCGTGTCGCCCGTGTACCGGACGACCGCGCAATATCAGGACCTGCTGAGCAAGCACGTCAAGGAGCTCAGCGCGCAACAAGAGTTGCTCTATGCATCAAACCGCTACGCGATATTGTTGATTTTTCAGGCCATGGATGCCGCGGGCAAAGACGGTGCGATCGCGCATGTCATGTCGGGCGTCAACCCTCAGGGCTGCCAGGTATTCAGCTTCAAGCATCCGAGCGCCGCCGAACTGCAGCACGACTTTCTATGGCGCACGACCCGCGACCTGCCGGAGCGCGGCCGGATCGGAATCTTCAACCGTTCATACTACGAGGAAGTTCTGATTGCCCGGGTACATCCGCAGATCCTGCGCGGCGAGGGCTTGCCGGGCAAGCTGCACGAGAAAACCATCTGGCATGACCGATATCGCTCGATCCTGAATTTGGAAAGACACTTGGACCGCAACGGCACGCGCATCATCAAGTTCTTCCTGCACATCTCAAAGGAGGAGCAACGCAAGCGCTTCATCGACCGCATCGACCGGCCGGAAAAGAACTGGAAATTCAGCCTCGCGGACGTCGAGGAGCGCGGCTTCTGGAACGCCTACATGCAGGCCTACGAGAAAGCCTTGAGCGCTACCAGCACCAAGCACGCCCCGTGGTACGTGGTTCCGGCCGACGACAAACGGAACACGCGCCTCATCGTGTCGCGCATCGTGCTCGATACGCTTGACGCGCTCGAATTGAGCTACCCAAAAACGAGTGCCGCGCGCCGCCGCGAATTGCGCGCGCTGCGCAAACAGCTGACAAAGTGAGGACGCGGACTCAGACAGGCTCCTAGTGCAGCAGCTCTGCGTAGGATTTTCGGTCGGCCGCGTAGCATGCGCACGCCGCCGCCTCGAGCCCGCGGCGATTCAGCACGATGACTTCCCCGCGGTGATATTCGATGACTCCAGCGCGCTGCAAGGCACCGGCGGCCGCGGTGATGCCGACTCG
This sequence comes from uncultured Gammaproteobacteria bacterium, assembly GCA_963818075.1. Taxonomy (GTDB): domain Bacteria; phylum Pseudomonadota; class Gammaproteobacteria; order Steroidobacterales; family Steroidobacteraceae; genus Bog-1198. Next base: position 1,488,599 of record CAWFQX010000006.1, read on the forward strand.
CCGTACGCCGAGCATGTATGCCAGGAACTCGTGGGTCACGTGGAAGGTGCTGGCGTGAGCCCGGTCCTGGGTCATCAGCAACCAGCGTGCCAGGCGCGGACCGATGAGATGAAAGCGCAGACAGGCCGCCGAGACCGCCAACTGCGCCATGACCACGCATAGATAGCGATCCAGACACTGCCGCAGTGCGGGACTGCGCGCCAGTTCGCGCCGAAATGGCAGTGAAGCGACCGACCACGCCTTGCCGGGCCCTTGGACCACGGCGTGCAGCGGGGTGGTCATGACGCCGAGGACGACTTGCGCGCCGACCATGCCTTCGCTGCCGACCATGCCCACCTCGAGTGCCGGCTTGCCGTCGATGGGGGTGACCAGCGAGATCGTGGCATCGATAGGGAAATAGACGTGCGGCGTGCGGCTGCCGCTTTCCTGCAGCACCTGGGCCATCTCCAAATCCGTCGGCTCGCAGATGGCCAGCAAGTGCCGGCGGTCGCTGCGCGGCAGCAGCTCGATCAAATGATTCTCGGCGGCCGTCATTGCCGTGTCCCCCTGGGTGCACGCGTGCCCGGCTATAGTGCTCCGTGCGCTTGTCCGGCCGAGTATGCATCAATTTCGCGATCGCAACCGTCTGCCAGCGTACATATCACCCGATCATGACAGTTCCTGGCTCGCTTGGCTTCGAAGGCAATATGTGCGATAGCGCACATAGAATGGCTACGGCTTGCGGGCGCCGACGATGATCAGAACCAGCCCGCCCGCGAGCGCGGCGCCGCCCAGCCACGGCGGGATCGTCTGCTGCTGGGCGACTTTCGCTTCGACATCGCCGATCTTGAACACGCTCTTTTCGCTCGAATAGGAAGGTGACTTGATCAGAACGAAAAGCCCGCCGGCAATCAGAATCGCGCCCACGATCTGCAGAATTCGCATGTCATACCTCTTCAGCTTGGTCGAAACGCCCCGCAATTGTAGTCGCGCACTGCCGCAGCCGCATCCGACAGCGCCGGCGGCCCGGTGATGGTGGTAAATGCCGCGGTGACCGCCAGGATCGCACCGCCCACCAGCAATTCGAACCGGATGGTCCTGCGCAGTCTCGCTGCGGCGCGGCCGTCGCCGGCCAGCAAGCGCGGCGTCAACCGCCACTTGTTGAATGCCGCCAAGCACAATATACAGGCAACCAACGCCAGCTTGAAAATCAGCCAGCGGCCGTAGGTGCTGGTCCACAGTGCCATCGAATGGCCGAGCAGCAGCCACAAGAGCGCCGCTCCGGCGATGACCAACGCGGCTACGACGACGAGGGCAGCCGCACCAAAGCGTGCTGCTGCCGCGGCGATGCGCGGCAGGTCGCCGCCTCGCGCGACCCAGCTCAAAGGCAGCAATGCGCCCAGCCAGAACGCGATTCCCAGAAGATGCACGCTCAGGAGAAGAATCGGCAGCACGTCCGGATTGAGCGCACGCGCATGCCCGCTCCAGGCAAACGATGTCGCTGCCGCCGCGGCGCCCAAGCAGGACCACCAGGAAGCGCGCTGTGACCACGCCGTCACCGCCGCCAACAGCAGACCGGCTGCGCGCATGCCGTTCATGCGGCCCGCACCGGTTTGCCAGACCATGCCTATCAAGGAACCATCCCACATTCCGGCTGCACCACCGCTCATCGAGGCCGCAGATGCCAGGATCTGTGCGGCGCCGCCGAATACCGCCAGCGGCGCCAAGCCGAGCACCAGGCGCCGAATTTGCAGGAGATCCCCGCGAGTAAGCAACGACCCGCACGCGGTGAGAAAAAAAACCGCACCGGCGGCGCCGAAAGTGGCGGCGTAAGTGACCGCTTTGGCAGCGATCACCGCAGCATCCCACAGTCCTAGGGACGCGGGCACCGGCTCAGCGTGGCGATGCCGCCGGCGCCGCCGTTGAACCTGCGATCACGAAGGAGAACGTGCCCTTCGTGACATGACCGTCGGCGGCGGACAAAGCGCTCCACTGCACCTGGTACGTTCCGGCCGCGAGTGCCGGCAACGGAACGCTGACTTGCGGCGCGGGCGGCAGTCCTCGATCAACTGTCACGGGAATGCTCTTCCCGTCCGCCGTCAGGGTCAGGACTGCAAGCCGTACATTCTCGTTGAACGACAGGGTCAACGATGCCGGCGCGGCCGGCAGCTGCGCATCGGCGGCCGGCAGAGTGCTGAGCAGCTTGGCATGCCCGAATACAGGACCTGCCAGGAGCATTGCGGCAACGCTGACGGCAATCAACGCATTCTTCAGCAGCATCACGCCTCCATTGCTTAGGGCCGCGGAAATTCCAAGCGTACCCCAAGACCTGATCGGTGGGCGTGTATTATTGCCCGCGCGGTGGTATGTTTTCGCTCGAGATGAGATTCCGCCGAACTTTTCGCGCCGCATTCATGTGGCTGTCCTTGCTGCTGCCGCTGCAGAGTTTTGCGGCGGTAACCTGCGGGCAACATGAAGCAGCGAACCCGCGCGCCGCAAGCGCAGCCGGCGCGTTCGCCGCGCAGGATCACTGCGCCCACGGGTCGCAGGCAACTCATCAGCACTCAGACCACTCTTGCTGCAAATGCTGCTGCGGCGCCGCGATGACTGTGACCGCCTCGCACGGCGTCGCTGCGCTCCCCGCGGCCCCGGAAATCTCCAGCGCCGTCATCGTACGGCCGCCCATCATCGCTCTCGATCGCCTGGATCGACCCCCTCGCTTCACGCCCGCCTGACCTGACGCGGCGCCGCTGCCGCGTTCCCAACTGAAGCGCGAGCCAACCGAAGTTGGCCGCGAGCAGTGTCCATCAAGGTGTATGCGGAGAACCTTCGTGAACGATAGAAATTGGCATCTGAAGCATGTGCTTGGCGCGCTTGCGCTCATCGCGGTTTGCGACGCGGCCGCCATCACGGCGCGCGCTGCGGACGACATGAACCACACGTCTATGGCGAGTGACGACTCGATGGATCACATGATGATGGGCGCGCTCGGCTCGTATCCCATGACGCGTGAGGCGTCCGGCACGTCCTGGCAACCCGATAGTTCCACGCACGGCGGCGTGCATCTCATGGAGGGCGACTGGATGCTCATGGGACATACGCTGCTCAACGGCGTCTATGATTGGCAGCAGGGGCCGCGCGGCGATACCGACACCTTTGTATCCGGCATGGCGATGGGAATGGCCAATCGGCATTTCGAGAGCGGTGATACCCTGCAATTTCGCGCGATGGTGAGCCCGGAGCCCTTGATGGGCAAATCAGGCTATCCCTTGCTGCTCGCGACCGGAGAGACCGCCAACGGCACGACGCCTCTCGTCGATCGGCAGCATCCGCACGATCTGATCATGGAGCTCTCGGGCATTTATTCGCATGCGCTCACCGGTGCAGACAGTGTCTTTCTCTACGCAGGCCTGCCCGGCGAGCCGGCTTTCGGTCCACCGGCCTTCATGCACCGGCAATCGATTTCGGACAGTCCGGAAGCTTCCATCGCTCATCATTGGCTGGACTCCACGCACATCACCGACGGCGTGGTGACGGTTGGCGTGATACACGATGCGTGGAAAATCGAGGCATCGCGTTTTCACGGCCGCGAACCGGATGAGTTCCGGTACAACATCGAGCACGGCGCACTTGATTCAACCAGTGCGAGGCTTTCCTGGAATCCGACGCGCGAATGGTCCATGCAGGCCTCTTGGGCCAATCAAATTAGCCCCGAGCAGCTGCAGCCCGAAAAGAATGACGAGCGCTTCTCGGCGAGCGCCATTTACACGCGGCGACTCGGTGAGCAAACCGCGTGGTCGACGACGGTGGCATGGGGTAGGCGTCGCAGCACGGCCGAGGAGGCATTGAACGCCTATGTGCTCGAGAGCTCCTTGCAACCGACCGATCTCTGGACCTTGTTTGCCCGGGTCGAGCGCGAAAGGAACGATGAGCTGATCATCATGGGCCCGCTGCAGGGCACCGCGTACACCGTGGGCAAAACATCGATCGGCGCGATTCGCGATTTTCGATTGACCCGGCACGTCAAAGTCGGCGCGGGAGCGCTCTACGCATTCAACTTCGTGCCGGACACCTTGGCGTCTCTCTACGGCCGCACCGATCCTCAAGGCGCGATGGCGTTTATCCGCCTGAAGGTCGATTGATTCGCTTCCGACGCGGGCTCAGCGTCCCTCGAGGCGATCCCGGCTGTAGATGAACAGGCAATTCCCCACGATGCTCACTGCGAACAATGCGAGCGATGCAGGGACGACCTCGAACACCTTGTGCAGGCCGAGCCAGTGCTCGGGCGCGTCGAGCCACTGCATGAAGGTTGCGATTCGACCGCTCGTACCGTCTTTCACGCAACAATGCAGCAGTCCCTCGCGCAGCCCCTCGGCCAAACCAACGTGCGTCCATTCGCCGTCGCGAAACCAGCGGTAAACTTGCGCTCCCACCAGCGCCAGGAAGGCCAACAAACAACCGTAGCCGATCGCGGCGCCGATGGCGCTAGAGAACCGCAGCATGGCGGCGGCGGCCTTCATGTCGACGCGCCCGCGGTCGAGGGGCACCCTTTCACTTCGAGGCGCACGATGTGGCCGCTTTCCCCCTGTAAATCGGCGGGGTTCAATAAACTCTCGGTTGGCTTCAAATCGATGTCTATCCAATACACATTGCCGGTGCGCTTGCGGTCGGCGATACCCGGATTGAAGCCCAGCGCCTGAGCCTGAGCCACTCGCGCTTGGGCGCGCTTGGGTTCGCTGTAAAGGCCGAGCGAGATGACCGAGCCTTCATTGGGACCCGGCATCTCCAGGGCATCGTCAATGCCGCCTGCTTTGAGCTTGACCAAGAGCTGCTCTGCGTTGGATCGCGCGGGCGGCAGCGGCAGATAGACCCAGACGCCCGCCCAGACGTCGCCCTCGGCGACACGCTGCCTCGGATCGTAGCCGGCGCTGCGCAGCGTGGTCGCGGCGTGGGCGGCTTCGGACACATCGCGGAATGGACCCACGCTGATGCAACGCTTCACGCTCGTCAGGAGGCCCGTCTTCGCACCCTCGCCCGTCTCGGCGCTGCTTGCGCCGCCGCCGGTGCCCGGGGCGGCCCCGCCGGCGGTGGCGCCAGTGGTGGTGGGGGCGGTGCTGCCGGCCGCGGCACCTTCGGTGCGGGTTGATTCGGACCTCAGCCGCAAGGTCGGCATCGGTGCCGCCGGCGCCGGCTGTTCGGCCGTCGTGGCAATGCCGCGGGCCCACAAGAAATAGCCGACATTGGCCAGCACCAAGCACACCACAATGCTCTTTAGCAGCGTCAAGCGTCCTCCTCTCCCACGCGCAAACTGGCCTCGCCGGACACGAAACGTTGCATTCCGTGCCCGGTTTCGAGCAGCAACGCCCCTTCCTGATCCACCCCCCGCGCCGTACCCACGATAACCGCATCCGCCAGCAGCACGCGAGCGGGCCTTCCGTGCAGCGAATCGAGAGCCATCCAGGCGTCCCGGAACGCGGCGAAGCCCTCACGCTCGAATTGTGCCAGCATTCTCAAAAGTTCGTCCAAGATGGCCCCTGCAAGCACATTGCGCGACGGCGCCACGGCGCAGGCGTCCGCCACGGCAGCGACGCATGCGCCGCCCGCTTCGATCTCGCGGCGCGCCGCCGCCGGCAGGGTCGCGTTGACGCCCACACCGATTACCACATGGGCGGGTCCGCTCGCCTCCGCCCGCAGCTCAACGAGCACCCCGCCGATCTTGCGCTCCGCGAACCAAATATCGTTAGGCCATTTGAGCGTCACGCCGCGGGCGCCGGCGCGTTGCGCAGCCCGCGCTACGGCCACGCCGACGGCCAAGCTCAAGGCCGGCAAAGTACGTGCCCCGGCGCCGAAGGTCCAGGCCACCGACAAGGCGACCCCGCTCCCGAACGGTGCAATCCAGCGTCGCCCCCTGCGCCCGCGACCCGCGTGTTGAATCTCGCTAAGACAAGCATCCGCGCTGCCCACGGGCGGCGCCGCGTTGCCGAGGAGCCGGGTGTTGGTCGAATCCACCTCGAACAGCAGTTCGAGTTTGCGCAGCAGCCTCGAGCGCTCCGGACCGATTTGCGCGCTGATGCGCTGCGCATCGAGCAGTTCCACCGGCTCCGACAGGTGGTACCCGCGCCGCGGCTGCGCCACCACATCGAGTCCCATGCCGCGCAAACGCTGCACCCCTTTCCAGACCGCGGCGCGGCTCATGTCGAGCTGACCCGCCAGCCATTCGCCGGAATGCAGGCGGCCATCCGCCAGCAGTACCAGCAGCGACGGATCGCTCAGGCGGTTCGTGATCGAAACAGCCATAGCCGTCGTACCCGGTTCTCCTGCCCGGAACGCATGCGCACGATGTTGCTGCGATGGGTGTAAATCACGAATGCGGTCACCAGCCAGCAAAAAACCAGCAGCGGCTCATTGTTCGGCTCCAGCACGTGGGCGGCGGCGATCAGGGCGACGCCGGCCAACATGGTGGCAAGACTCACGTAACCCGTCAGCAGCAGCACGGCGAACCAGCAAAGCAGCATGGGCACGAGCAGGCGCAGTTCCAGGGCCGCGACGACTCCGACCACGGTCGCCGCCCCTTTGCCGCCCCGGAAGCTGAACCATACCGGATAGACGTGCCCGACGATCACGGCGAGGCCGCAGGCGAGCGTCAGCCACTCGCGCGGCAGACCGGGATCGATTCCGACGGCCGGCAACACCGCCGTCGGCAGCCACCAGACCGCGATCACGCCTTTGGCGATGTCGATGATGAGCACCAGGATGCCGAACAGCTTGCCCTGGGTGCGCAGCGCATTGGTCGCCCCCGCATTCCCGCTGCCCATGCTGCGGATATCGATGCCGCGCAAACGGCCTAAAACCAAGCTTCCCAGCAACGTGCCGAGCAGGTAGGCAATGAGCATCTTGACGCCGAGTTCCAGCATGCGGCGATTATTATGACATCAGAAGCAATGGCCGCCCTACTTAGGAGCCTAGGCCTATCCGACCCCGCTTCGGCAGGTGCAGCTCCGCCAACATGCAGCGTACGCCGCCGCCTCCGATGCGCTCGATGGTGGGAATTGCGGCCGGAATCAGCTGCGCGTGCGACTCAAGGACCCGCCGCTGCGCCGCTGCAAGACTGCGCCACGCCGTCGTCGACAGTGCGATGACCGGGCCGCCCGCCGGCGCCAATTCCAGCAGGTTCGCGGCGAACTCGGACATCTGGCGTTGCGTGATGTCGATGATGTCGTGGCCGCCGGCCCGCAGCCGGTTGAACACCGCCTCGCGGTGCAGCGGCTGCGCGATCGCCGCGCCGCAAATCACCGCGAACCCGCTGCCGATCGCCATCACGACATTGGTGTGATACACCGGCTGCGCAGCGGCGTCCTCGGTCTCGAAGGTCACGAGCTCGTAGTCCAGCACCTGCGCAAATTCCCCGAGCACATCGAGATCGGTACGCGGCGACAAGCTGGCATAGGCCACGCGATGCGCCCGATCGAGCACCAGGCTGCCCGTGCCCTCGAGAAACTTTCCCTCCGCCTCGCGATGCGTGAGGTCAATGGTGCGCGACACGCGGAATTGGCCCTCGCGCACCACTTGTTCGAGAATGTCCTCGCGCCGTTCGGCACGGCGGTTGGGCGCCAGCATCGGATACAACGTCACGGTGCCGTCGCCGTGAAAGCTCACCCAATTGTTGGGAAAAATGGCGTCCGGCTTGGGCGGCTGCAGGGTGTCGGCCGCAATCAGGACTTCCACGCCGGCACGCTGCAGCGCCGTCGCCAGAGCGTCGAACTCGCTCAAGACCAACCCCTGCGTTTCGGCCCCGCCGGGCGCAGGCGCACGCTGGAAGGCGTTGCTGGCCGCCGTTTGCGGATTGAACCCGAAACTCGCCGGCCGCACCAAGAGCACCGCTGGGGCGCTTTGCGGTTCCTGGACAGACGATGAGGGGGCCGCCACGTGCGGCACTATATCAGGGCCGCCGGATGCAATGCCCGTTGACAGACTTCGCCAGTTTCATCAAGGTTAGACGGCTGGATCCGCTGCAAATACCCCAATGGGTGGGCCCTTCCGGCAAATCAGTGCATCAGTCCTTCCGGGGCTTAAAGTTGGGGGAGCCTTGCCGGTTTCAATTGCCAAATCAATGCTGGTACTCGCGCTCGCACTCGTCATGGTCGACGTGCGCGCCGAGAACTCACCGGCTTCCGACGCGGCGCCCGCGACCTACCCTTTTACCTTCGATATTCTGCTCGCGGATGCCAAGCGCCGCGCAACCACGCCGTACGCCCCGCAGCGCAATCGTCTGCCGGCCGGCCTCGACAAATTGAGCCCGGAGCAGTACCGCAGCATTCGCTTCAACCCCGACGCGGGCATCTGGCGCAACGAGAAATTGCCGTTTCGCCTCGAGCTGTTGCGCGCTGGTTCCACGGTGCAGACCGTGGTCACGGTGTCCACGGTTGAAGACGGCATGGCGCAGGATGTGACCGCCACGCCGGCGATGTTCCAAATGCAGTCCACCCTAACGGCGCAATTGAGCAAAGTGTCGCTGCCGCTGTCCGGCTTCCGCATCCGCAGTCGAATCAATTCGAACAAAGTCTGGGACGAATTCCTGGTGTTTCAGGGCGCGAGCTATTTCCGCGCCGTCGGCAAGAGCCTTCTTTACGGATTGTCCGCGCGCGGCCTCGCGATCAACACCGCCGAGCCGTCGGGCGAGGAATTTCCGGCGTTCACGCACTTCTGGATCGAGCGCCCGGGTCCGCGCGCGAATGCCATCGTCATCTACGCCCTGCTGGAAAGCGAATCGGCGACCGGCGCGTACCGGTTCACCGTGCAGCCGGGAGTCGAGACGCTCACGGACGTGGATCTCACGCTGTTCCCGCGCACCGAGGTGCACGTCGCCGGCATTGCGCCGCTTACGTCGATGTTTCTGTTCGACGAAACGAACCGCGGGCGCCTCGATGACTACCGGCCGGAAGTGCACGACTCGGACGGCCTGCAAATCGAGTCGCAGTCCGGCGAACACATATTCCGGCAGCTCGCGAATCCGCTCAAGCTGCAAGTCTCCACCTTCACGACGCAGCAGCCGCGGGGTTTCGGCCTCGTGCAGCGGTCCCGGCAGCAGAGCGACTTTCAGGATTTCGAGGCGCAATATGAGCGGCGGCCGAGCGCGTGGGTGGAACCCCAGGGCGATTGGGGCCCCGGCTCCGTCGAGCTGGTCGAGATTCCGTCGGGGCGCGAGACCAACGACAATGTCGTGACATTTTGGCGTACTGCGCAGCCGCTGACCTCGGGACATCCGGCGCACTTCGCCTACCGGATCGTCTGGTGCGCGGAACCGCCGCTGCCGTCCGTGGGCAAAACCGTCGCCACCCGCTCGGGCGCCAGCCTCGACGGCAAGCGGCGCGTCTTTTTGTTGGATTTCGTCGGCGCCGGCGAAAAAGTCGACGGTCTGCGCCTCGACGCAAGCTCGTCGGCCGGCAGAATTTCGAACGCCACGGTCATGTCGAACGGCGCATTGCATGGCCTGCGCGCGAGCTTCGAGCTGGACCCCCGCGACGCCGATCTCATCGAATTGCGCTTGCGAATCATGCGCGGCGACAAACCGGTCACTGAGACATGGCTGTATCGATGGACCCCCAGCTGAATCCCGCCGCCGCGTTCGAACCGCGGACTGCGTCGGGCGGCATGCCGCCTGAGAGCCCCGTGGACATGCCGCCGCAGGAGCTGCGCTACTCGCCGTCGCGGCGCCCGCGGCGCGCGGCGGGCGCCGCCGTGCTGTACGCGCGCTTCATTTTGGCGGCCGTCACGGTCGGGGTCACCACGTACGGCGTGTATCAAATGCTGCAGGTGGTTCGCTTCGCGAGCATGACTCTGCTGCAAGGCTTGATGATTTTCTTCTTTGCGGTATCCCTGGGCTGGATCGCGTTCGCGGCAGGCTCGGTTCTGGCGGGCGCCTCGAAGCGGCGCGACTCCGTCCCGCAGCCGGACGCAGCGGCTTCGCTCACCGCGCTCGTGATGCCCATTTACAATGAGGATCCGCTGCGCACCACGGCGGCGCTGCAAGCCATGGCCGAAGCGCTGGCCGGAATTCACGCGCAACGGTGCTTCGAGATCGTAATTCTTTCGGACTCGACCAACGCCGATGCGTGGATCCGCGAAACCCTGCGCGTGAGTCAGTTGCGCAATTCGCTGCTCGCCATCATGCCGGTCTGGTACCGGCGGCGCTGGCAGAACATCGCGCGCAAATCCGGCAACATCGAGGACTTCGTGCGGCGTTGGGGCGGCCGCTACCAGCACATGGTCGTGCTCGACGCCGACAGTTTGATCGATGCGCCGACCCTGCGAAGGCTGGTGCAGGCCATGAACGCCGATCCAGATCTCGGGATACTGCAGACCGCTCCGCAGCTGATCGGCGCGACGACTTTCTTCGGCCGCCTGCAGCAATTCGCGGGCTGCGTCTACGGACCCGTCATCACGCGCGGCTTGAGCGCGTGGTCCGGCGACAGCGGCAATTATTGGGGACACAATGCCATCATTCGCATGGCAGCGTTCGCGCAGCACTGCGGCCTGCCCGAGCTCGCGGGCCGCAAGCCCTTCGGCGGCTTCATCCTCTCGCATGATTTCGTCGAGGCGGCGCTGATGCGCCGCAGCGGCTGGAAGGTGCGCATGGCCACCGACTGCGGCGGCTCCTGGGAGGAATCGCCGCCGTCGCTCATCGATGTCGCCGTGCGCGACCGCCGCTGGGCGCAGGGCAACCTGCAGCACATGAAAATCATCGGCTCCGCGGGCCTGAGCTTCACCAGCCGGATGCATCTCGGCGTCGGCATCATGAGCTACCTATCCTCGCCGCTGTGGCTGGTGATGCTCGGCATCGGCTTCGCACTCGCGGTGCAGTCGCACCTCATTCGTCCCGAATATTTCAATCACGACTTTCAGCTGTTCCCCACGTGGCCGAGATTCAACGTCGAATTGATGATGACCCTGTTCTGGTTCAGCATGGTGGTGCTGTTGATTCCGAAGATGCTGGGCCTGCTCCACGCCCTGCTGTCGAAACGCATCCGGCACGGCGGCGGCGGCGTCATCGGAGTCGCCGCGAGCGTCTCGTTGGAGGTCATTCTCTCGGCGCTGTACGCGCCGGTGCTCATGTTGATCCAGAGCCGGCATGTCTTCGAAGTGTTCATGGGACGCGACTCCGGCTGGAAACCGCAGCGCCGCGACGGCCGCGGCACCAGCTGGTCGGATGCGTGGCACTATCACAAGCGGCACATGTTTTTGAGTTGCGTGACCGCCGTCATCGTGTGGTTTCTCTCGCCGCCGCTGCTCGCGTGGCTGTCGCCGGCGCTGCTCGGGCTGTTTCTGGCAGTGCCCCTGTCGCGCGCCAGCGGCAGCGAACGGCTGGGGGGCTGGCTCGCGCGCTTGGCGCTGCTGCGCACGCCGGAGGAGGCCGAAACGCCTGCGCTGGTGGCGCGGCGCGAGGAGTTGGTGCGGGAGGCGTCCGCCGGGCCGGACGACGGGCTGCGCCACCTGGCGCGCAATCGCGAGTCGCGTCTGACGCACATCAACGGCAATTTGGCGCGGCCCGCGGATCCGCGCGGCCATCCCGATCCCTACGCCTTCACCGCCGAGCAGAAGCTGAAGGATGCCCGCTCGCTCGACGAGGCGCTTGCGTGGCTGACCGCCATCGAGCGCGTTGAAATCGCGGGCGACGCTCGATTGCTGAATCAACTCGCACTGCTGCCGGACGGCGAGCACCCCTTATTTCTGATTTAGAGGAAAGAACGATGGTTCGACGACGCGCAATACTCAAATCAGCCATGGCGCTGGCCGCCGCCCGCCTGGCCTATCCGCAATTCGCCGCCGCGGCCCCGCCGGTGGCGGGGCCTGCCGCACCCGTGCCCGCACCCGCGGCGCCCGCGGCGCAGCCCATCCAACCCTTCGACTATGCCTGGCTCAAGGGGCAGGCGCGCAAGCTCGCCGGCAATCCCTTTCAAGCCTCGCAAGATGTTCAGCCGCCGGCGATGGCGAAGCTCAGCTACGATCAATTTCAATCGCTGCGCTTTCGCGCCGACCACGCACTGTGGGGCAATGCCGGCCTCGAGTTTCGCCTGCAGTTCTTCCATGTCGGCCGCACTTTCACCGAGGCCGTGCGCCTCTACGAAATCGTCGACGGCCAGGCGCACGAAATCGTCTATGACCCGGCGATGTTCGAATTCGACAAGGCCGGCATCGATCCGAAATTGATGCGCGACCACGTGGGCTTTGCCGGCTTTCGCGTGCAGTTCGTGACGGACTGGAAGGATGACGTGGCGGCGTTTCTCGGCGCGAGCTATTTTCGGGCGGTGGGCGGCGATACGCGGCAGTACGGCTTGTCGGCGCGCGCGCTGGCGGTGGACACGGCGTTTCCGCGTCCGGAGGAGTTCCCGCGCTTTACCTCTTTTTGGTTCGAGCGGCCGCCGAAGGATTCGGGCACTCTGACCATGTACGCCTTGATGGACTCGCCAAGTATCGCCGGCGCGCTGCGCTTTCAACTCGTTCCCGGCGGCACCATGGTCATGGACATCGACAGCGCACTGTATCCGCGCAAGCCGATCGAGCGCCTGGGTGTGGCGCCGCTCACCAGCATGTTCTTCTACGGCGAGAACGATCGGCGCGGGGCGAACGATTGGCGCCCGGAAATTCACGATTCCGACGGCTTGTCGATGTGGACCGGCGCCGGCGAGTGGATCTGGCGCCCGCTCACGAACCCCGGGCAATTGCACTTCAGCTCGCTTCTCGACGACAACCCGCGCGGTTTCGGCTTGTTGCAGCGGGATCGCAATTTCGATCACTACCAAGACGACGGCGTGTACTACGACCGCCGGCCGAGCCTGTGGGTCGAACCCAAGCCGCGGCGGCTGGGGCAAGGGCTCGGTGCAATTGGTGGAGATCCCGACCGTGGACGAAACCTTCGACAACATCGTCGCGTTCTGGAATCCGGCCGAGAAGCCCAAAGCCGGCCAGGAGTTGCTGTTCGGATACCGCCTCCATTGGGGTACGCACATGCCGTACGCCTCGCCGCTCGCGCAGACCATCGCGACGCGCACCGGCATCGGCGGCACGGTGGGTCTCAAGCGCCAGTACTACTCCTGGCACTTCGCGGTGGACTTCGCCGGCGGCGAACTCGGCGCCCTCCCCAGGGACACGCCCGTCGAAGCGGTGATCACCACTTCGCGCGGTCAGGTCGAACACGTGACCGCGCACTACGTCGACGAATTTCACGGCTACCGCGCGCTGTTCGACGTGAAGCCGCCGGACGACGGGGTCGAGCCGATCGACATGCGAATGTACTTGCGCATCGACGGCCGGGCGCTGACGGAAACGTGGATTTATTTGTGGACGCCGCCGTCCGCGAAGGAGCGCAAAGCGGCGTTGGCCTGAAGCTTAGGCGCGGTTTCCGCCCTAGCCGGCGGCGCCGAGCGCCACTACGTGCTCGCGGCCGGACACCACGACGCCGCCCGGCTTCTCGATGGTCACCGCAAACGCCTTTGGCGACAGCACCGGCAGCGCGGCGCGGATCGGGAGCACGACTTCGGTTGCGTTCGCGGGGACGTCGAAGACGCCGCCGTCCACCGGATAGCGCTTGTCGCGGCCGCCATCGAAAATCCAAAGTTGATACTGGTGCATCGAGGGGTCATTCGGCGCCAATCCGACCAAGCGCATGAAGCCGCGCTGCGTGGCCGGATCCCACACCACATCGCCGCTGACGCCGTGCGCCGCCGGATCCTTGGTGGCGCCGAAGGTCACTTTGAGCGAGTCCGCTTTGGCGAGCAGCGCAGCGCGCTCCTCGGCCGGCGTCGGGGGCGCCGTCGGAACGGCCGGCACCGGAACCACAGCGGGGGGCGGGCTCACCTGCACCGTCGGCGCCTGTGGCTGCGGACGATTCCACGCGACGACGGCCAGCACCAGGCATGCGGCCGCCGCGAGCCAACCATAAGCGCCGGACCGCGGCGCTGCGGCCGGGGCACGCGCCCCGGCCGCGCTGCGCGCGGCGGCGATATCGATGGGTTTGTCTGCGCCGGCCACCGCGCCGAAATGCTGTTCCGCCTGACGCGCCACGCGCCGCGCCAAATCCGGCGGCAGCGGCGGCGCATTCGCGCTGCCGGCGAGCGCAATCGCAGCCGCGGCGCGTTCGAAGTCCCGCAAATGGGCGCTCACCACCGCGCTGTCCAGCACATCGAGCGCGCGCTGCTCAGCCGGCGACAGCCCGTCGGTGACCTGCTTGATCAGCAAGTCCACCATGGCTTCGTCGGGCTGATCTTGTGGACCCGTCTCGGACATCAACCCTCGCTCAAGACGCCTTGGGCGTCTACGTTCATATATTCGCGCACCCTGATGAGGCCTCGGCGCATGAATGATTTCACCGTTCCCAGCGGCATCTGCAAGCGCGCGGCGATTTCGGACTGAGTCAGGCCGTGCAGGAGCCCGAGCTCCAATACCTGCCTCTGCTCGGGACGGAGCTCCGCCAATGCGCGCGTGGCTTGTTCGGCCTCGAGCGATGTCTCCGACGCGGTGCCAGGATCCGCCCAGGCCACCGCTTCCAAGGTCTCGACGGGATCCATGGGAGGTTCGGCGCTGGCCTTGCGCAAGCGGTCGATCAGCCGGCGCCGGGCAATCATCGCGATAAACACCTTGTCGGAGCCTTGCGCCGCATCGAAACGGCCGGCACTGCGCCAGATGTCGAGAAAAATCTCCTGCGTCGCGTCCTCGGCATCCGACGGCGAACGCGACAGGCGCCGCGCCAAACTCCAAATGAGCGCACCGTACTGCTCGATGCAGTCGCGCACGGCGGCAGAATCGCCGCTCGCTATGCGTTGCAGTACGGACGGGTTCATGGCTGACCTTGAGAGCTTATTCGGATCGACTGCAAGGGCGGATGCAACCGTACTGCGCGCTCATTCCGCAAACGATAACAAGAATTGCGGCCCGAAAATGGTAAATCGCCCCGGGCGGCTCGAGGTCAAGGCTTGAGAATCGGCAACCGCTGCGTGTCGCCCAGCGGGCGGCGCAGCTCGCTCTCGCGCTTCACGCGCGGCGCGGCCTGGCGCGGATTAAGTATCAGCCAGCGCCACTCGTGTGAGCTGATGCTTGAGCAACGGCAACAATGCCAGCTCCGACGCCGACTCGACGCCATTTTTGGGGAACAGCGTGGCGCAGTAGAGACGGAAATATTCTCGATACAGATCTTCGTAGTGCTGCATCGGGTCGAGAAACGCCGGGTCCTGAACCAAGCCGGTACCGACGTGGCTGGCGCAGAGGTAGCTGCACGCCTTGCGCAGATAGCCGCTGTGTTCCGCGATGACCGCGTAGTGATAGCCGCGAGTGGGATAAAAGTGCTGCAGGATCTGCGTGCGCTCGAGGCCGCGCACCTCGTTCCTGCGCAGGTATTCGAACAGCGCCTTGCCGTGAATCAAGCGCAGCGCGGTGTGCCTGAGCGCCACGGCCTGCGACCGCAAAACGCTGTAATCGGCGACTTGGCGCATCAGGCTCGAGTGCTCGCACTCCCACAGCTCCCAGGCCTTCGGATTCTCGAAGATGCGCTGCGCGACCAGGTGCTCTCTATCATCGTCGCTATGCAAAGCGATTTCGACACGGTCGGTCGATTCGCGCATCAGACGCGCATGACTGATGGCACTGCGGTGCACCCTTCACATCCTCCGGTGACGCTTGGAATTCCGCGGCGGTTGGGCCAAACCGCGGCCCGCGACTTAGTCACTAAGATCAGCTTATGTCCGGCCGCTGTCAACGCCGATTTATAAAATTTTCAACTTTTTGGGCGGAAATGCTGCTTTGCAGCCAATTGCGGCGACGAAATGCCTCGAAGACGTCATAAATCGCCATGCAACATGGCACTTTGTGGGTTTTCAGCGCGCGTCAGTACTGCCGCGACAGCAGCCAATGGGCCAGGGAGCGTAGTGGCTGCGCCCGCTCGCCAAACGGCGCAAGCGCACTGATCGCCTGATTGTGCAGCAGGCGCACGCGCTGCTGCGAAGCCGCGATACCGATGATCGCCGGATGCGTGGGCTTGGCGCGTTCGCTGTCGGCTCCCGTCGCCTTGCCCAGCGTGAGTGCATCGCCGGTCAGGTCGAGGAGGTCATCCTGAATTTGGAAGGCGAGACCCACTGCCGTCGCGAAGCGGTTGAGCGCGCCGTACAGGCTCGTGTCGAGGGACGGTGCGCATTCGGCGGCCATCAATACGCTGGCGCGAATCAGGGCCCCGGTCTTGCGCGCGTGCATGTCCTCCACCTGTCCGATGTCGAGCCGCATGCCCTGCACTGCCAGGTCGATAGCCTGGCCGCCGGCCATGCCAAAGGTGCCGATGGCCTGCGCCAGCAGATCGATCAGGCGTAAACGGATGGCCGGCGAGGCCGGCAGCGCCTCATCGACGGCGAGCAATTGAAATGCCAGCGGCTGCAACGCGTCGCCCACCAGCAGCGCGGTGGCCTCATCGAATGCCTTGTGGCAGGTGGGCCGGCCGCGGCGCATGTCGTCGTCATCCATCGCCGGCAGGTCATCGTGCACCAGCGAGTAAACGTGCACCAACTCGATGGAGCAGGCGGCCGCTTCGACCTCATCTTCCGACAGACCCAACGTGAGCGCGGTGGCGAACAACAAGGCGGGCCGTATGCGCTTGCCGCCGCCCAGCACGCTGTAGCGCATCGCCTCGTGCAAGCGGGCCGGCACCAGGTCCGGTTGCGGCAGACGCGCCGCCAACGCGCGTTCCATGCGCTCACGCCAGCTTTCGAGCTGCGCACCGAATTCCTCGGCGCTCGCTGGCTCCTCCTGTGCCCGATCAGCCGCGTCGTTCACGCGCGTGAAGCCTGGTCGTTCTCCAGCCTCATGCGCCCTCGCGGCTCACGCGCTTGATTTCGCTTAAGGGGATTGCCGCGACCGTCGGGGCACGCGCCGCGGCCGCGTACTTGATGGGGAGGTCGGGCGCCATGGGTCCCGCAATGCGCGGTCCGCGCATCCAAACCTGCAACGCCTTGAGCGGATGACTGAATGCATCATTGACCGCCGTGCCCTCGAAGCCGCAATGCGCCATGCAGTTGTCGCAGCGCGGATTCTTGCCGACGCCGTATTTATCCCACTCGGTGTCCTCGATCAGCGACCGGTAGCTCGGCGCGTAGCCCTCATCCGACAGGAGATAACAGGGCCGTTGCCAACCGAAAATGTTGTAAGTGGGGTTGCTCCAAGGCGTGCACTGATAGGTCTGATTGCCGGCGAGGAAGTCCAGGAACAGCGCGGAGTGATTGAACGACCACTGCTTGCCTGAAGGCCGGCGGCGGCGGCTGAATATGCCGCGGAACAGCTGCTTGCTGGCGTTGCGCCCGAGGAACACGTCCTGTTTCGGCGCGTGGTGGTAGCTGTACCCAGGCGAGACGGTGATGCCTTCGACGCCGAGCGCTGTGGCCGTGTCGAAAAAGTCGGCCACATCCGCCGGATCCTCGCCGTTGAACAAGGTGCAATTGATGGTTACGCGAAAGCCCTTGGCTTTCGCCAATTGAATCGCCGCGACCGCTTTGTCGAAGACCCCCTCTTGGCACACCGATTCGTCATGCCGCTGCCGATTGCCGTCCAGATGAATCGAGAATGTGAGGTAGGGCGAGGGCTGATATTCATCGATATGTTTCGCGAGCAGAATCGCGTTGGTGCAGAGATAGACGAATTTCTTGCGCGCCACGATGCCCGCCACGATCTGCGGCATCTCCTTGTGGATGAGCGGCTCCCCGCCGGGAATCGACACGATGGGCGCGCCGCATTCGTCGACCGCGCGCAAGGCGTCGTCGACGCTGACGCGCTTTTGCAGGATCTCCTTCGGATAGTCGATCTTGCCGCAGCCGGAGCAGGCGAGATTGCATTGGAACAGCGGTTCCAACATGAGCACCAGCGGATAGCGCTTATCGCCGCGCAACTTGCGCCCGGCGATATAGCGGGCGACCTTGTACATTTGCAGGAGTGGAATGGCCATGCCCTATATTACCGCGAGCGGCCCCCGGTGCCCAATTCAGATTGCAAACCAAGCACTTGAGCGCGGTGATCCCGCCAAACGCGGGCCCATTCGATCTTGAACCAGGGCGTAAAGTTCCCACCACGTGCCGTCATTTCCAGGTGCAGCGCCTCTGGGCTGACCCAGCGCCAGGCATGAATTTCCTCGGCATTGATGGTGACCGGACCGGTGCTGCCGCCGATGAATACCGAGCAAAGCTCGTTCTCCGCGCCGGTCGCGTCGAATTGCGCCTGGTATTGGAACTTGAACAAGAATTGCAGCGGGCAGCGCAGCCCCAACTCTTCGTGCAGACGGCGGTGGATCGCGGCCTCCATGGTTTCGCCGCTGCGTGGATGGCTGCAGCAGCTGTTCGACCAATATAAGGGCCACAGGCGTTTGGCCGCGGACCTCTGTTGTATCAGGAGCTCGCCGCCGGCGCCGAAAATCAGCAATGAGAACGCCCGGTGTAGGACACCGCGGCCCTCGTGACACTCGATCTTGCTTAAAGTTCCGACCCCGCGGTCGGATTCGTCGACCAGAATCAGCGCGTCCGCGCCCGCGGCAGCACTTGCGGCAGCGCTGCAGTTGTCGTGAAATTCGTCCATGGGCGGATCATAGCCGCTCGCGAAACGTCGGCGCCAGCCTCGCGGCCGCCATTGCATCGTCCCCCAGGAATTTGGAGTGTGCATCCCTTGAGTTCTCCGTCGACGATCAGCCAATCCTCCGTCAGGCCAGCGTCCCTCGGCGAGGGCCCGATCCGCTTGGGCAGCGATGCGCACAAAAAGCTGTTCTGCCGCACGCTGCTCGATACTTTCAATCCCTACAAACCGGCGGTGATCGATTGGCCCGAGCTCGACGCCGAGGCGCGCGCGCGCTTGGTGAACCTGCCCATCTGGGATATCGCGGTCCAAACGGAGGGGCGCGCGCGGCTCAACGTCGCCTCCTACGCCGCGGTCACCACTGATCCCTTGTTGCGCGAAGCGATCGAGCTCAACGCCTCCGAGGAGGGACGACACAAGCACGTGCTCTCCAACATGGTAGCCGCGTACTCGATTGCATTGGCACCGGAGCCTGAGTACACCGCGCAGGGCAAACCCGAATGGGCCTTCATGGTCACTGGCTACAGCGAGTGCATCGACAGCTTCTTCGCGTTCGGCCTGTTCGAATCGGCGAAACGCTCCGGGTTTTTTCCCGAGGCGCTGGTTGACACATTCGAACCCGTCATCCAGGAAGAGGCGCGTCACATTCTGTTCTTCGTCAATTGGGCGGCGTGGCATCGCCGCACCATGCCGCTGTGGCGCCGGCCGTGGTTCGAGCTCAAAGTGCTGGCCGTCTGGGTGTTTCTCATCTGGGAGCGGCTTGGCCTGGCCCGCAACGTGGGCGGCGGCGTGCAGGACAACAATTTCACCGTGACTGGCGCGAAGTCCGTCGGCGATGATATCGACGTCGCCGAGCTGCTCGACATTTGCGTCGCCGAAAACAGCCGCCGCATGAGCCGCTACGATCAGCGTTTGCTCCGGCCCTTCGCGGTGCCGGCGCTCGCCGCATTGGCGCGCCGCTGCATGCGCTCGAAATCCAAACCGCGCGTGTCCTAGTACCTCGCGCCGGCGCCGCCCATGAAGTTGCGCGTAACCATCATCGCGGTTCTCGGAGTCGCACTCGCTCTCTACCTCGTCATGTTCGTCGGGCTCGCCGCCGTGTTCTCGGCGGCGGTCGCGATCGGCTGGGGCGGCTTTGCGGCCTTAAGTTTGTACGCGGCCGCGCTGTTCGTGCCGCTTGGGATGGCTTGGTACGTTTTGCAGCCGGCACCGGGCCGGGCGGCCGCCTGGGTTTTCGTACGAGCGCGGATGGTGCGGGATGCAGCCACCGAAGTGCTGCCGTTTTCGCAGCTCGGCGGAATCGTGCTCGGCGCCCGGGCGGCAATCCTGCAAGGCGTTGCGCCGGCGCTTGCCTTTGCCTCGACCGTCGTCGACGTAACCACTGAGCTGCTGGCGCAGATCGCCTTTATCGCGCTGGGACTCGCGATCTTGAGCGCACACGCGCCGCGATCCGCATATGCCGCCTCGCTGACGAAGATTTCATTGATCGGCCTCGTGCTGGCCGCGGTCGGGGGCGCTCTGTTTCTTGGCTTGCAGCGCTACGGCCAGTGGATGACCGGAAAACTTGCCGCGCGCCTGCTCCGCGGTGCCGGCGCAGCCACTGCGGCGGTAGCCGCCAGCTTCGATGCCATCTATCGATCCCCGGTGCGCGTCGGACTGTCCGCGGCGCTGCATTTGGCAAGCTGGATCGCGAGCGCGATCGGCACGTGGATCGCGTTTCGGCTGATCGGGGCACATGCTGACCTTGCCGCGGTGATTGCCATCGAGAGTCTGATCTCCGCGGCGCGCAGTGCCGCCGTGTTCGTGCCGAACGCCTTGGGTGTGCAGGAAGCCGCGTACGCGGTGCTGGCGCCGCTGTTCGGCGTCGGTGCGGAATTCGGGCTGGCCGTATCGCTGATCAAGAGGGCGCGCGACATTGCGGTCGGTGTGCCCATATTGCTGATCTGGCAGGGAGTGGAAGGTCAGCGAGCCTTCGCCGCCAAGCGCGGTTAGGTGAGCAGCCCGCGCTCGCGAAACCAGCCCACCGCGTCCTCGAACGCTGCGAGCGGCGGCCGCGAATTGTAACCGAGCTCCCGCGCCGCCTTGGCGCTGCTGAAATACATGCGTTTGCGCGACATGCGCAGGCCTTCCAGCGTCAGTCGGCCGCTGCGGCCCGACACCCTGGTGAACGCCTCGGCGACATAGGCCAGCGGCAGGATCACCGCGTACGGCAGGCGAACCGCCGGGGGTTTGCGGCCTACCAGCGCCGCGATCACGCCCAGGATTTCGCGCAGCGTCATGTCCTGGCCGCCGAGGATGTAGCGCTCCCCCGATTTGCCGCGTTCATACGCCAGCAGATGCCCGGCAGCGACGTCATCGACGTGCACGATGTTGAGGCCGGTATCGACATAGGCGGGCATTCTCCCCGCGGCGGCATCGAGCATCAGCTGACCGGTCGGCGTGGGTTTGATGTCGCCGGGCCCCACCGGCGTCGACGGATTGACGATCACCACGGACAGACCCGCCCGCGCCGCCTCGCGTGCCACTTCTTCCGCAAGATACTTCGAGCGCTTGTAATGGCCGATCATGTCGCTCAAGAGCACCGGGGTGCTCTCCTCTCCCGGCACGCCGTTGGCTGGTATGCCGACGGTGGCGACGCTGCTGGTGTAAACCACCCGCCCGACGGCGGCGTTGCGCGCGGCTTTCAAGATGTTGCGGGTGCCGTCCACGTTGGTGCGATACAGGGGCGCCGGATCACGGGCGCCGAGCCGATAATCCGCCGCGACGTGAAACAGTGCCGCGCAACCCTCCAGCGCACGCTCGAGCGACGCCACGTCAGCCAGATCGCCTTCCACCACCTGCAGCGCGAGCTGCCGTAAATTGCTGCGGTCCGAGCCCGGGCGCGCGAGCACGCGAACCTCCCAACCGGCAGCGCACAGGGCCCTGGCGACCGCTGCGCCGACGAAGCCGGTCGCACCGGTGACCAGCGCCTTCATACTACCCGGGTGCCCAAAACCTGCGGTGTAGACACGGCGGCGCGCGCAACTGCCGTCAACGAACGCGTCGCCGCTCGATAACGCTGCGCGAGGCGGATCAACGCGGCCAGCTCCGAGGGGGCTCGCGCGAGTCCGCCCAGCAATCGGCCCACCTCCAAGCTGCCGTCGCGGGTGGCGGCCAATACGGCTTGCGGCAGTTCGTCCGAGGCCGTGTCCACGATCACGCGCACAGCAATGAACGGCACACCAAACGCGGCCGCGACTTGTGCCACGCTCAGGCTCTCCATGTCGACCGCGACCGCACCTGTTTCGCGAAACGCCAAGGCCTTGCCGGCGACGGAGTCGATCGGCGCGCTGCGGGTGAGCAGCGTACCCCCCACCAGCGGCAGCGGCGCACGGGTCGCAACGCGCAGCCGCTCGCGCCAATCCGCCGAGGTCGAGATTCGCGCGCCGGTGCCGGAAATGATCTCGGTCGGGCAGACGACGGTTCCGGCGCTCAAACTAGGATCGAGGCCGCCGGCGAACCCGAAGCTCAGCAAGCCGGCGACCCCTGCATCCACGAGGCGACGGGCGGCGCCCGCGGCGAGCTCGCCGCCCATGCCGCCGACGGCGAGCAGCGTGCCATCGCCGAGAGACGCCAATCCATCCCGCCGCCGCACCGCCTTGCCCAAGGTGCGCGCTTCCGACCGCGAGCGCCGTGACGACGCCCACTCGATTCAATTGCTACGTCCGCGGCGCGTCAAGGTGCGGTAGGCAGCCAGCGCCCACAGCGGGAAGTAGGCGGAATAGCCGTGATAGCGCAAATAGAACACGCGCGGAAATCCCGGCGCGGTGAAACTCGGGTCGCTCCACAGCCCATCCGCTTGCTGCGTGCGCATCAGGAACTCGGCACCGCGATGCGCGGCTTCCGATCGAGCCTCCCCCGCCGCGAGCAACCCCAGCAGCGCCCAGGCGCTCTGGTAGGCGGTGCTTGGGAAGTGTCCGCTCACACCGGGCCCTTGCGCGTAGGTATCGTTGCTTTCGCCCCAGCCGCCGTCCGGGTTCTGCTTGCGCTTCAACCATTCGACTGCCCGCGCTACGGCCGGATCGGCGGTGCCGGCTTGCACTTGCGCGAACGCCATCAGCACCGACCAGGTACCGTAAATGTAGTTGGTGCCCCAGCGGCCGAACCATGACCCGTCGGCCTCTTGTTGCCGGCGCAGGTAATCGATCGCACGCTCGAGAGCCTGCCGATCTTGTGGGCGGCCGATGCGGGCCAGCACCGTCACCACGCGCGCGGTGACATCGCTCGTGGGGGGATCGAGCAGCGCACCATGATCGGCGAAGGGAATCGCATTGAGATAATAGCTGGTGTTGTCGGCGTCGAAGGCGGCGAAACCGCCGTCCTTGCTCTGCATTCCGACCAGCCAGTCGAGTGCGCGGCGCACACTGTCCGAGTAGCGGGCGGAATCGCGGGCCTGATGCATCGCCCACACGACCACAGCCGTGTCGTCAAGATCCGGGTAGTAGCTGTTCGCGAATTGAAACGCCCAACCACCGCCCGACAGATCCGGGCGTTTGACCTGCCAGTCGGCGGGCTCGTCGAGAAGCTGGCGCGCTTGCAGCCAGTCGAGCGCGCGAGTCGACGCCTCGGATGCGGCCGCATCGTCCGCCTCCTGCATGGCCAGACTCGCGAGCGCCGTGTCCCAAATCGGCGAAACGCACGGCTGGCAGTAGGCGCTCGAGGGGCCGACGACCAGCAGCTTTTGCAGCGCGCGTTTGGCGGTGACGCGCCGCGGGTCGTCCGCGGCATACCCCAGGATCACCATCGCTTCCAAGGCGTTGACCATGGCCGGAAAGATGGCGCCGAGGCCATCCTCGCCGTTCAGCCGCTCGAGCATCCAAGCTTCGGCACGGCGGGTGGCTTTTTCGCGAACGGAGGCCGGAATCAGCGGATCGATCAGGCGCCCGAGCCGGTCGGCCGCCAGGAACAGCTTGGCCACGAACCCCTTACGCCGGAAATAGTCTCGCTCCTTTTCCGGCGCAGTCGTGAACAGCTCGCGAATGTGCACCTTGCGCGGGTTTTTCGCGACCGGCTTGCGGGTGCATAAGATGAACAGCGGCACCATCACGGTGCGCGACCAGTACGCCACCTTGTCCACATGAAACGCGAACCAGCGCGGCAGCAGCATGATTTCGACGGGAATATAGGGCACGCCGCGCCACGGCAGTTGGCCGAACAGGGCGAGCGCAATGCGCGTGAACACATTGACGCTAGCAGCACCGCCATGCGCCAGTATCGCAGTCCGCGCCCGCTCCATATGGGGCGCCCCGACATCGTCCCCGGCGAGCTTCAGGGCATAGTAGGCCTTCACCGAGCAGCTGATATTGAAGTCGCCGCCGTGATACAGCGGCCAGCCGCCATGTTGGTC
Source organism: uncultured Gammaproteobacteria bacterium (assembly GCA_963818075.1). Taxonomy (GTDB): domain Bacteria; phylum Pseudomonadota; class Gammaproteobacteria; order Steroidobacterales; family Steroidobacteraceae; genus Bog-1198. Next base: position 1,512,555 of record CAWFQX010000006.1, read on the forward strand.
TTGTGCGGCGCGCAGGTAACGGCAGAGCTTCGCTTCGAGCGCGGCGTCGATCTCGTCCAAGAAGTGCATCATCATGATGTACTCGGCCGGGATGGTGCAGTCCGCCTCGAGCTCGAACAGCCAGTAGCCGGAGGAGTCTTGCCGAGCGATGAGCGCATCGCGCGCCTCTTGGACGGCGTGATCCAACGGCGAATCACTGACCCGGCGCAGCGTGTGCGAGACGATGCCGTCACGCAGATCCGGCTCTGGTACCGGATAAGTACCGGGTTTCGGCGCGATGCGGCTCAAGATCCGGAGTTCCCGTAGGAGCGGCGCAGCGCATGCTCCGGCTCATCGACCGTCGCTGCGTCGAGATTCGGCGGAGCCGGCCGCGGGCGGCGCAGGTCGGAGAGGCGTGCCAGCAGGCAGACCGCGCGCGGCTTGCGCAAACAGCAGCCGCAGCATCCAGTCGCTGCGTCCCGCGACATTCGTCAACAGGCGCGTCATGGCGACCGCGGACCGCGTCACCTTCACCTGGGCGCCGGCCGTGAAGCGCGGGTTGTGCTCGATCTTGCGCAGCGTGAGCACGGCCAGCCCGATCGCCCACAAACAGAAGCGACGTATGCCGGTTTCCTTGCCGGGAATCAGCAAGGTGTAATCGAGCGCATTGCGCAAATGCGCATGCGCCACGCCCACCAGCTCGCGCAAGCCGGCGCCGAAGCACGGATCGAACGGCTCGCTCGCGAGATCGCCAAGATCGACGCCATGACGCGTGAACACCTCTTGGGGCAGCCAGCAGGCGCCGCGGCCGCGGTCCTCCCAGACGTCCTTGAGAATATTGGTCATCTGCAGCCCCTGCGCAAACGAGGCTGCGATGGCCGACAGGGCCGCACGCCGGCGGGCGATCTGCGGCGAGTAGTCGCAAAACAAGTCGGTGAGCATTTCGCCGACCACGCCCGCCACGTAGTAGCAGTAATCGTCCAGGTCGCTCGACCGGGCCAGGCCCTTGAGGCTCGCGCTGAACTGAAAACGCGGCATCCCCTGGCACATGAGCTCGACGCAGCGCTGGATTGCCGCCCGCTGCGGCGCATTGAGCTGCGCCAGCACGCCGACGACGCGCTCCATGTTGCACACCAGATCACGCTCGGCCGCCAAGGTCCGTTCCGACAGCCGCGGCGCGATTTCCCTGGCCAGCGGCTCGGGGTCGCCGCGGCCCAGCAGCATCTCGCTGAAGCGCTGCAAGAACGCCAGGGTCTCAGGGGGCGATAGGGCCGGTTCGTCCTCGATGGTATCGGCGATCCGGCACAGCAGATAGGCACAGGTGACCGCCGTGCGCAGATCCGCAGGCAATTGCGGAATCGTCAGCGCAAAGGTGCGCGAGACGTGGGGGAGAATCTGGTCTTGATAGACTTCATCTGAACTGACGGAATCCATGCGAACAGTATCTCGGAAACCCTGAAGGATAGCATCATCTCAGCGGGCCGCCCGTGGTGCAAATTTGCAACATCCGGTGCGGGCCGTTGCCACTGGGGCGCCTCCACAGTATAAACTGCCGTAGATGAGCGCCCCCTCCGCCAGCTACCCCCTGCTCGATGCCATTGAAACGCCGGCCGATCTGCGCCATTTGCCGATCGCCAAGCTTACCGAGCTGTCTCAGGAGCTGCGTCAGTTCCTGATCCACAGCGTCAGCACCCGCGGGGGTCATTTTGCCGCGGGTTTGGGTACGGTCGAGCTCACCATTGCCCTGCATTACGTGTTTAACACCCCTTACGACCGGCTTGTTTGGGACGTGGGGCACCAAGCCTACCCGCACAAGGTCCTGACGGGCCGCCGCGATCGGCTCCATACCATCAAGCAGCACCAGGGTCTCGCGCCATTTCCCACCCGCGCGGAAAGCGAATACGACACTTTCGGCGTCGGGCACTCCAGCACATCGATCAGCGCGGCCCTAGGGATGGCCGTAGCGGCGGCGCAACGCGGGGAGGAGCGCCGGGCCGTGGCCATCATCGGCGACGGCGCGCTGACCGCGGGCATGGCCTTCGAGGCGCTGAACCACGCCGGTTCACTGCCGACGGATCTCCTGATCGTCCTCAACGACAACGATATGTCGATATCGGAGAATGTCGGCGCCCTGTCCAATTATCTGGCGCGAGCCTTGTCGGGCCGCATGTACTCGCATCTGCGCGAAAGCGGCAAGAAGGTGCTGCGCCAGATGCCCACCGTGTGGGAACTCGCGCGCCGCTCGGAAGAGCACATTAAAGGGATGGTGCTCCCGGGCACCTTGTTCGAGGAAATGGGGTTCAATTACATCGGGCCCATTGACGGTCACGACGTCAAGGCGCTGGTCGGCACCTTGCGCAACTTACAAAAATTGCGCGGACCCCAGTTTCTGCATGTCGTCACGCGCAAAGGCAAGGGCTACGCGCCCGCGGAGGCGGATCCGATCAAGTGGCACGGCCCGGGACCGTTCGATCCCGCGAGCGGGATGATATTCAAGGAAGCGAGCGCCGGGCCCACCTACTCGCAGATTTTCGGCAAGTGGCTGTGCGACATGGCCGAACGCGATCCCACCATCGTCGGGATTACCCCCGCAATGCGCGAAGGCTCCGGCCTCGTTGAATTCTCCAAGCGATTCCCCGAGCGCTACTACGACGTTGCAATCGCCGAGCAACATGCGGTCACCTTCGCCGCGGGACTCGCGGCCGAGGGATTCAAACCGGTGGTCGCGATTTATTCGACTTTCCTGCAGCGCGCCTACGACCAGCTCATTCACGACGTCGCGCTGCAGAATCTGCCGGTGATTTTTGCGCTCGACCGGGCTGGCCTGGTCGGCAGCGACGGTGCAACCCACCAGGGCAGCTACGATCTGACTTTTCTACGCTGTATTCCCAACATGGTGATCATGGCGCCGGCGGACGAGAACGAGTGCCGCCAGATGCTGTACACGGCGACCACGCTGTCCACTCCTTCTGCGATACGCTACCCGCGCGGCACGGGCCCCGGGGCCGCCATCGCGGCGGAAATGACGGCCCTGCCGCTCGGGCGCGCTCAAGTAAGGCGCGAAGGCCGCAGCGGGCTCGCGATTCTCGCCTTCGGCGCCCTGGTCGACTCCGCGCGCAAGATCGCCGAGCGCCTCGATGCCACGCTGGTCAACATGCGCTTCGTCAAGCCGCTCGACGAGAAGCTGGTCCTGACGCTGGCTGGGCGTCATCGCGCCATCGTCACGATCGAGGAGAACGCCATCATCGGCGGCGCCGGCGCGGGCGTCGGCGAACTGCTCGCCGCCCATGGCGTGCAATTGCCGCTGCTGCATATCGGCATACCGGACCGCTTCATCGAACATGGTTCGCGCGAGACCTGTCTCGCGGCGGCCGGCCTTGATCTTGCGGGAATCACCGCGGCCGTCGAGCACTGGTGGATGCCGCAGTCTCAGGAGCGGATTCGCGCGGTCGGCGCGGCGCAATGTACGTAGGCTCTTAAGGCAGGGACTAATGGCCAAGCGGATCGATGTGGATGCGGTGCCGGTGGTCAAGGGATCGAGGTATCCGCCGCCCTTCGATGCGCCCTGCGCGGCACGCTCGCGGCAGCGCCTCGGGGATGCGGCAAACCTGTCGGACTTCGGCGTGAACTTGCTGCGCCTGGCGCCCGGCACCTGGTCCAGCCAGCGGCATTGGCATTCAGCCGAGGATGAGTTCATCTACATCTTGGAGGGCGAGGTGGTGCTCGTCAGCGACGCCGGCGAGGAAATTCTGCGTGCCGGAGATTGCGCCGGGTTCAAGGCGGGGGTGCCGGACGGACATCACTTGCTGAATCGATCCCCGCGAGAGGCAGTTGTACTCGAGGTCGGATCGCGCAAGAGCGCCGAGGATGAGGGAGAGTATTCGGATATCGACTTGCGCTTCCTGAAGGGCCGCGCGGGCTTCGCCCGCAAGGATGGGACCGCGTACTAAATGGGCCCCAGGGCCCCACTGCCAGGAACGCGGCGCGCGAACTCGGTAATCCAGCGGGCTGTTGCTTCGGGAGCCGTGATGGGCAGCATGTGCCCGCCCTCGACGATAGATAGGGTCAGGCCGTCGATCTTCGACTGCATGGCGATGCCGTGTTGTTCGTGGCTGAGGATCTGATCGCTGCGGCCGAATAGAATGCCGACCGGGACACGGATCGACGGATAGCGCTGCATCATGGCCGGCAGATCGTCGTTCACGGCCACCAAGTCGGACGACGCCGCGAAAAATTGGCCCGGCCGCATCGCCAGCAGGCCGCCCGCCGCAGTGGCAAAATCAGCCGGCACCGCATCGGGACGGAATACCAGATTCAGGATCCTGGCACCGGTAGCCAGGGACGCCGGTATCGCGATCGTCCACGCAACGAGCTTTCTCAAACCCCGCGAAGCAATCACCAAATCACGGAAGGCCGGCGGAGCCGCGTCCTGCGCATGAGTCAACGGCGCCAGCAAGGCCAGGCCGCCGACGGCCGCGGGATGATTCAAGGCCAAGGCGAGCGCGATGGCGCCGCCGTACGAGTGACCGACGATGATCGGCCTCTCGAGGCCGAGCGCTGCGATGAGTGCTGCGATGGTAGCCGCCTGACCCGTCAGCGATGCCGGCACCTGCGCGGGCCGCGTCGAGTATCCGCAGCCGGGACGATCAACGCAGATGACGTGAAAATCCGCCGCCAGCCGCGCGGCCAAGGCGTAGGTAAAGTTTCGCAGCTGCGCCCCCAGGCCATGCACCAGCACGAGCGCCGGACCCGAACCCTGTTCCACGATGTGCAGCCGCGTTTCGCCCACCTGCACGAAGCGGCCGAGGGGAGGCACAGCCGCTTCCACGCGCCGGCGGATATAGAGCGTGAAAAGCGCCAGCCCGGCCGCGAGAAACAGGATTATTGCCACCAGCCCAATGAAAATCGGCGCGGCCCTCATCGCAAGCCGCGGCCCAGCAAATTCCAATAGGACACCGGCATCAATCTCTCGATGAGCGAGGCGACCCTGGCATCCATGCCGACCAAGATGCGCGCTTTACCTTTAGCCACTCCCCTGACGATGATTTCAGCGGCGTCGTGCGGCGGCATGCGCAGCAATCTCTCCACTCGAGCGAGGGTCTGTGCGACTTCTAGCGCGGATTTGCCTTGGGACTTGCGCGCATTCCTCGCGATGGAGGTCGCCACTCCGCCCGGATGGACCACGGTCACCGCCACCGTCGAACCCTCGAGCTCGTGGCGCAACGCATTGGAAAAGCCGCGCACCGCAAATTTGCTGGCCGAATACGCCGCCTGCCCCGGCGGGGAAATCAGGCCGAACAGGCTCGAGATGTTGACGATGCGTGCTGCGTCGCTTTGCTTGAGAACCGGCAGGAAGGCGCGCGACATGCGCACCACACCCCAGAAATTGATGTCGAACAGCCACTGAAAATCGGCTTCGCTCACTTCCTCGAAGGAGCCGCCGAGCGCGACGCCGGCATTGTTGAACAGCAGATCCACCTGCGGGTGCCGCTGCGCAACCGCCTTGGGCAGGGCCGCCACGGCATGCGGGTCGGCCACATCCAAATGATGCAGGCTCACTTTCACGGCGCGGTTCTCGACCAAAACACCGGTCTGCGATAGCGCGGCATCGTCGATATCGGCCAGCGCGAGATGGCAGTGCCGATCCGCCAGCGACACGGCAAGGGCACGTCCAATGCCGCTGCCGGCACCGGTGATCACCGCGGTGCGGCCCGCGAGGTTCACGCCGCATGCCGCGCCCGCGCGCGCTCGAAATCAAGAATGCCATCATCGATCCGGGCGCAGCGCAGAGTGAGCGCGTCCAGAAAATAGTTCTGGTACACCTTCCACGGACGCCGGGAACCCTGCTTCGGAAGGATCTTCAGGGCTCGAACTACATAACCGGACGTGAAGGCCAAAAAAGGCTGCTCGGCGAGCGCCGGATCGGGCCGGGGTACGGCTATTGCGTAGCCGTGCGAATCCATATGCCGCAGCAGGCGGCACACGTAGTTCGCCGTGAGGTCCGCCTTGAGCGTCCACGAGGCATTCGTATAACCGAACGCGTACGCCATGTTGGGCACACCGCTCAGCATCGCGCCCTTGTAGGCCATGGCCTGCGACGCCTCGACCCGCGCACCGTTCACGGTGAACCCGATGTCACCAAGCAGGTTGAGCTTGAGGCCGGTCGCCACCACCACGACATCGGCCGCCAAACGAGCGCCGGACTTCAGAAGGATTCCGTGGCCGGTGAAGGCATCGATCTCGTCCGTGACGACCGTGACCGCGCCGCTGCCGATCGCTTCGAACAGGTCGCCGTCGGTGACTACGCAGACGCGCTGGTCCCACACGTTGTAGCGCGGCGTGAAATGCCGGTCGATATCGAAGGTTGCAGGCAACCGCTCGCGAACCATTCGAATCAGCCGCCGCTTCGCCAATGCCGGCCACCGCCGGGCAAATTGAAACATCGCCATGCTGATGAGAAGGTTCTTCATTCGCACCAGCGAGTAAGCCGTGCGCGCCGGCAGGAAGCGCCGGAGCGTTGCCGCCATAGCATCCACCGTGGGCAGGTTGAACACATAGGAGGGCGAGCGCTGCAGCATGGTGACGTGGGCGGCGCGCTTCGCCATTTCCGGAATCAACGTGACCGCGGTGGCGCCGCTGCCGATGACGATTACCCGCTTGCCCGCATAGTCCAACTGCTCGGGCCAGAACTGCGGATGCACCACCGTACCCTTGAACGATGCCTCATTCGCAAAGTCCGGGCGATAGGCCGATTCGTAATCGTAGTAGCCGCTGCAGAGGTAAAGAAATCGGCAACTAAACCGCACCGAACTCTGGTCGGTGCGCCGCGCTTCAATCGTCCAGCGCGCAGCGCCGCTGCTCCATGAGGCGTTGGTGACCCTGTGCGCAAAGCGGATGTGTTCGTCGATGCCCTCCTCCCGCGCGGCGTCAACGATGTACCGCCGGATCGATTCTCCGTGCGCGATCGCATTGGCGTTGGTCCACGGCCGAAAGGAATAGCCGAGCGTGTACATGTCGGAGTCGGAGCGCACGCCGGGAAATTTAAACAGATCCCAGGTCCCGCCGATGGCACCGCGCGCCTCGAGGATGGCGTATGTTTTCGCAGGGCAGCGGCGCTGCAGATGGAGCGCGGCACCAATGCCCGACAGCCCGGCGCCGACGATCAGCACGTCGACGGTTTCGACGTTGGACTCAGGTTCATATCGGACTGCGGACACGGGCACGATGGTATCGCGTTACCACGATGTGGAGTCGGTCTTGTCGCTCGTTGGGTATGACCTAGAGATGTTCTCCCAGAAATGCGTCGAGATCCTTCAGGACGTGTACGCGTGTCCCCGTGAGCGACAACCAATGATCCTCGCCCGGCAGCGTGGTCACCGCGACACTTTTGCCGGCCGCCTTCAAAGCACGCGCCATCTGATCTGACTGCGCATTCGGCACCACACCGTCACCGGTTCCGTAAATGATGAGGACTGGCGCTTTGATCGACTTTACGGCATTTATCGGCGACTTTGCGGCGAGGTTCGGGTCGTTCGGCGCGCCAATTCGCATTTTCCACTCGGAGAGGGAAACGGATATCCAGCCACTGTAAATGGGCACTTCTTCACGCATCAATGCGGGCAGATCCGTCACGCCGTTTATACTCACTGCGCAAGAGTATAGGTCAGGGGTGAACGCGGCGCCGGCTAGCGCGGCGTAGCCTCCGTAGGACGCGCCCACGATGCAGACCCTGCGGGGATCGGCGATGCCCTGGTCGATCAGGGCATGCACACCATCGGTGACGTCATCCTGCATCAGTCCGCCCCACTGGCGATATCCCGCCTCCTTGAAGGCATCGCCGAAGCCGGTCGACCCGCGAAATTGCGGCTGCAAGACTGAGTAGCCGCGGCTCGCGAGGAACTGTACCATCCAATCGAACTTGAAGTAGTCCCGCGCATGCGGACCCCCGTGCGCAAGCACGACGAGCGGGAGGGGTTTCGTGGGCTCGCCCGGAGGTGTCGTCAGGTAGGCAGGAATCGTCGTACCGTCACGGGCCTTGTATTCGATCTGCTTGACGTCGCCGAGCGAAACGCCGGCGAGCGCAGGATATTCTTCTCCGGCGATGTCCGCCCTATGCGTGGTAAAGTCGACCAGGTAGTACACAGGTGGACTTGATGGCGTTTGCACCAGCGCAAGTGTCTTCGTGCCGTCCGCGCTCCAGTCATAGACCTGCACCTCGCGCCCCGGGAAGGCGCGCTGCAAGACTTCGTAGCGCTGCTGGGCTACCTGATCCAGCCAGTGCACGCTGGTCACGGAGCCGCTGACATAGACTCCGATAATTGCGCCGGTGTAGTAGTCGATGCGCACGTTCGTAATGTCCGCATCGGGGTCCTCTGCCAATAGCTTCATAGGTGAACCGTCCAAGGGCAACGCCCATGCGGCCCGATGGCTCCGCCCGTTTGTTGCGAGCAGCACGACCGCGGATCGATCGGCGAGTAGCCCGACCAGCGTTGGACGTTCACTATCATCCCTACGAAGAATTTCCCTGAGACCATTTTCCAGCAGAACAAATACGCGATAGCTGTGATGGTGCCAGTCCCAGTCCTCGCGGGCTACCGCGCGGCCGTCCCGGTCGACCACCCACATGGTTGTGAATTCATTGCCGACGTTTATCACGATCCCCACCCCAGTGCGCGTGTCGACCTCCAACAAGCAACTCCCTGCGACCGCGTGGCATTTCCCATAGGTAGAAACGATCACAGTGTTCGGTTTCGATGTGCGGGCCGCGACGAGGTTCGCAAGCGGCGGCGCGCGCGAATAGTGGGCGGCGCCGGTATAAAGGTCGTTCATGGGCAGCATGCGGCCGTTTCCGCCATTCACATCCTGTGCGATGGTCCGAAAGTACTCTTTGGAAAGCCCCGTGCTGGCCTTCGCCTCGCTTGTCTCACTGAGGACGATGAGGAGTGTCTGGTTGTCGTTCCATACCAGGTATCGGAGCTTTGTGCGTTCGGGAACCGCGAGAATGCGCTGGACCTTTCTGCCAGGCAAATCGAACATGACGACCCGCGGCTTCGGTTCACTATGGTCTTGCCATGCGAGCCAGTGACCGTCCGGGCTGAGCACAACATCCGTCTCAACCGGAAGGGTGCCGAATGCCTCGGCTGGCGGTGGCGTCGCCGCCGCGCGAGATATCCAGCAAACGAGCAGCAACAAGAAAAAGCGCGCAATCCATGGCATGACAATATCCCCTCTTGATACTGCTCCGTCTCGCGACGACCTAAGGCTCGTCGTTTGTTCTTCTGCAGCTACAGTTTGACGCGATGCCGTTCCGCCGCCAAGTGGTTCGCCCGGAATAACGCCGCCCTGAACACACTACGACCGTTCGCCATTGGGGACGGGGCCCTCCAGGGTCAGTCGGCGTGTATCATTATGTCCAGACATATCGATGACGCCGCCAAATCATGATTGAATTCAAGTCCGATTTCCTGCACATGCTTGGCGAGCGCGGCTACATCCATCAGCAGACCGACGCCGCCGGACTCGACAACCGGGCGAGCTCGGGTATTGTCACTGCATATATCGGTTTCGACGCCACCGCGGACAGCCTGCACGTGGGCAGCCTGGTGCAGATCATGCTGCTGCGCCGCCTGCAGCAGTCCGGTCACCGTCCCATCGTGCTGATGGGCGGCGGCACCACCAAGGTCGGAGATCCGTCGGGACGCGATGAAACGCGCCAGCTCCTCACGGACCAACAGATCAATGCCAATATCGCCGGGATTCGCGAGATTTTCGGCCATTTTCTTCGCTTCGACGAGTCCCCGTCCGGGGCAGTGATGGCCAACAACGACGACTGGTTATCGGGCCTGCAATACATCCCTTTCCTCCGAGAGATCGGCCGCCATTTTTCGATCAATCGAATGCTCACCATGGACAGCGTGAAGCTGCGCCTCGAGCGCGAACAGCCGCTCACCTTCCTCGAATTCAATTACATGATTTTGCAGGGCTACGACTTCGTGGAGCTGAACAAGCGCTACGGCTGCATCCTGCAGATGGGCGGCTCGGATCAGTGGGGCAACATCCTGCAGGGGGTTGAACTCGGACGCCGCGTGCGGGAGCAGGAGCTGTTCGGACTCACCTCGCCGCTCATCACCACGTCCTCGGGCGCCAAGATGGGCAAGACGGCGAGCGGCGCGGTGTGGCTCAGCAACAAGCGCCTGTCGGCCTACGATTATTGGCAGTATTGGCGTAATACCGAGGACGGCGATGTGGGGCGCTTCCTGCGCATGTTCACCGACCTGCCGCTGGCGGAGATTCGTCGTCTCGAGAGCCTACAAGGGGCGGAGATCAATGAGGCCAAGAAAATCCTCGCCACCGAGGCCACACGCCTGTGCCACGGCGATGCCGCGGCGCGAGAGGCGGTCGACACGGCGGCCCAGGCCTTCACCGGCGGTACCGCCGATGGCCTTCCCACCCTGACCTTGGGGTCAGAGATGCAGATATCGGTTTTGGACGCGGTGGTGGCGCTGCACATGGCCGCCTCGAAGAGCGAGGCGCGGCGGCTCATCGAACAGGGCGGCGTGAAATTGAACGATCAGCCGGTGCAATCTGCGACCGCCGCCATTTCCGGTGCGGATCTGGATGAGCGAGGCACGGCGCGCCTCGCAGTCGGCAAAAAGCGCCACGGCTTGATCAAACGCGGGTAGCGAGCGGGCCTGCCCGCGACTTCAGGGGAGCTGCAGCACCTTGCTGACGTCGGCCATGATTGCCGACGCGACAGGTTCCGTCAGGCCGCCGGCCAGAGTGGTGGGAACACCACGTGCCTCGACATCGACCCGGTACGAGATCGGCCCCAGCTTGCTGATGGCCCAGTTCATTCCCGATACCGTGTTCTGCTGACCTGAATTTACGTTGGGATTCGCGACGACGATGATGCCCTCGGCGGCCTTGAGAACGTGGTTGCGAACGATCACGCGGTGAATGGCGTCTTTCGCGATGGTCGTGCCGCCAACTTCGACGCCCTTGGGCGAGACGCGAAATTTTGCGGGCGTCCGGTACAGCGTGGCTTGTTTCGAATGCATCAGGAGGTACATCGCTCCGTAGCAGAAGCCGGCTGCAATCACACCGTAGATGAACTTCATGGATAGCGCGATCAGGACCAGTAGCGTGCCGGGGATGGCTACCAGCGCCCACGGCGGGGGCACCGTCTCCGGTGTCGTCGAGATCTCGGTTGCTCCATCGACTTGTTGCGTTTCGTACCCGGCCATTTGATTTTCTCCCTGATTTTTACTGATTTTTAGGCGAAGGTCCCGTTCCCGATGGCCATATTTGCGCAATGGAGATTGAGGGTCAATGGCAATCTGCCGGCTGCGCCGGCGTCCTGGATCGGAACCGGCGGACGGTGCACAATTGGCAGAACACTGGTTCTCCGGCGGCCATAGCGGCGGCCGGCGGCGGCATCGCCCAGAGACCAGAGACGGTCGGGCGAGCCAAAAAAGGGGGTCCGCGATGCGTATTCCGAAAGTCGTCTCGATGGCAGTGGTTCTGTCGCTGCTGATCCTGGCCCTGGTCCCTGCGGCAGCACGCGCCCAAGCTGGCGCCGCCGGCGTCGACCGTGCCTATCACCTGCACGACAAGGTGCAGGTCAACGCCCGCGGAGTCGGCTGGATGGACGGCGAGATCGTCTCTATCGCGGACGGCATCGAAACGGAATACAAGGTCGCGGTGTCGGGAAACCGGTTCCTGCTGGCGAGCTATCACGATCTGCGTTTCGTGGCGGCGGCACCGGCAGCGCCGGCATTCCAGGCCGGACAAGCCCCAAAGCCGGGCCTCGCGAGCTGCGCCGGGAAGTTCGAGGGAAGGTATGGACCGGCAGCGGGCCCAGGACCCACCATCATGTTCCACTCGGGCAAGGCGACGCTTCGCGAGCCCGACATGGTGATGACCAATGGGAAGTTGAGTGCACAGACCAGCGAGAAGGAGGCCGAATGCTGGACCGGTGGCGGAAAGATCTATTTGCGCTGGGTCGACGGTTCCCAATACGACTTTCCCATCGACATCAACGACGATGGAACGATCGATACGCCTGAGGGTGAGCTGAAGAAGAAAGGTGGTTGATCGGCACCGCACGGGGTGGCGGCAGAACCCTCGCGTGAGGGGAATCGACGGGAAGTCGAAATGAACGATTACAGTGCGCAGCGCCTACGTCTCTCTTCTTGGATCTGCGCGATTATTTTTGGCGCTTCCGCGTCGATTTGCACGCCAGCCGCAATCGCGAACGACGACTCGTGCAAACCTGTATTCGACGCGATTACCCATTTAGTGAGAACTCCGAACCACCAATTTCTGGTTCAGTCGAGCGATGCGCCCGGCAGCACCCAGCAGAAGGGTGAAATGATCTTTACGGGGAAGACGACTTACATCCTGCACGACGGAAAGTGGCAGACCAGCACCATCACGCCGGAGGAGACGCTGAAGCAGGACGAGGAGAATCGCAAGAACTCCAAGACCAGTTGCCGTGCGGTGCGGGATGAAACGGTGGAGGGCGTCAGCGCGACGGTATACACACTTCACAGCGAATCGGAGGTCGGCAAAAGCGACGGGCAGATTTGGATATCCAAGGCAAGCGCGTTGCCTTTGCGCCAGAAAATCGAACTCTCGATGAATGGAATCGCGGAAAAAAATCACGTGGAGACGCGCTTCGTTTATTCAGGCGTCGAGCCGCCGGCCGGGATGAAATAACTATCGGAAATGGGCCAGCAAAAAACCCCCGCCGGCTTGCGCCGACGGGGGTTTCGTTTTCATCAAATTAAGAGCCTGGCAGTGACCTACTTTCACATCGACAAAGTCGACACTAGCATCGGCGCAGAGCGTTTTCACTTCCGAGTTCGAAAAGGGATCGGGTGGTTCCCACTCGCTATGGCCGCCAGGCAAACCGGTCGCAACGGGAGCTGGTCATGTCCAGCTCCCGCCGCTAATTCGCACAATTTGTTTCGACGTTTAGTCGCATTCAAGTCATCAATTGATTTCCCACACACGATTCGACGTTAGGCAAATCGCTTGGGTGTTATATGGTCAAGCCTCACGGGCAATTAGTACTGGTTAGCTAAACGCATTACTGCGCGTACACACCCAGCCTATCAACGTCGTAGTCTTCGACGGCCCTTTAGAGACCTTAAAGGTCTAGGGAGATCTAATCTTGGGGGGGGCTTCCCGCTTAGATGCTTTCAGCGGTTATCCCGTCCGTATATAGCTACCCGGCAGTGCCACTGGCGTGACAACCGGAACACCAGAGATACGTTCACTCCGGTCCTCTCGTACTAGGAGCAACTCACCCTCAAATCTCCAACGGCTACGGAAGATAGGGACCGACATTCTGTTACTTCCTCTCCCTATCCGGAGAGTACTGACCACCCGTTTGGGTGGCGCTTTGCCGCGAGGCAAAGTCTGCATATCGCTATGCAGTTCGGACTATATCTTGATCACTTCGGGCTGCATCTGCCCTTGTGACCTTCGGCGTATAGTCTCTGAGGATTTCAAAGTCCCAAGAATTGCTTCTTGGTTGACTCTTCTTCTCGAACCATTTGCATTCATTGAATAAGCGATGCTGACGATTTCTTTGAAACCGTCCGCCGATCGATGAAGTTCAGAATTCATCATCACGACGATCCGCTTGAACGACTCGAAGTCATTCTTTTTCACTGTATGCAATCGATATCGATCGAAGAATGGAATCACCTTCATCGTGAGGTCTTGTCGATTTCTGACGACGAGCACGTGTGTTCGGTCGTTCCTGCTGCCACGATGATTTGCCTTGATGTTTCCGCAGTTCAACCGATCTCGAATTGCTTCGAGAACGTGTCTGCTTGAAACATCTTGGCTCACGTGGAATTCAGGGACAGCTTGCCACCCGATTCGCACATCAGGATTTCTTTGGAAGGCAACGTGAAAACTGCCCTCTCCATCGACAAATCCCGCAATGTAATGATCTTCCAAGACTTTGACCTTTCCTGCTGATTGTCTGCACTGACAGATTTTCACTACCGCCCGCCATCGAGCGATGAGTACCGTCAGATACTCAGAGTTTCCAGCAAATAGCCAAATTTAACGACAGCACAAGTCTACTGTCTCACGACGTTCTGAACCCAGCTCGCGTACCACTTTAAATGGCGAACAGCCATACCCTTGGGACCTGCTACAGCCCCAGGATGTGATGAGCCGACATCGAGGTGCCAAACTCCTCCGTCGATGTGGACTCTTGGGAGGAATAAGCCTGTTATCCCCGGAGTACCTTTTATCCGTTGAGCGATGGCCCTTCCATACAGAACCACCGGATCACTATCACCTACTTTCGTACCTGTTCGACATGTCCGTCTCACAGTTAAGCACCCTTATGCGATTGCACTCTATGCGCGATGACCGACCGCGCTGAGGGTACCTTTGCACTCCTCCGTTACTCTTTGGGAGGAGACCGCCCCAGTCAAACTACCCACCATACACTGTCCCCAACCCGGATTACGGGCCAAGGTTAGAACTGCGAAGTTGTCAGGCTGGTATTTCAAGGTTGCCTCCATGAAGACTAGCGTCCCCACTTCGTAGGCTCCCAGCTATCCTACACAAACAAATTCAAAGTTCAGTGTAAAGCTATAGTAAAGGTTCACGGGGTCTTTCCGTCTTTCCGCAGCTACGCCGCATCTTCACAGCGATTTCAAGTTCACTGAGTCTCGGGTCGAGACAGTGGGGCCAGCGTTACGCCATTCGTGCAGGTCGGAACTTCATGATTTCCACGATTACTCGTGGCATAGACTATACGTTCATCTGATCGCAACGAGTTGAGCAGCTCGCTGCCGAAGTATTTTCGCTTGCCCGATGGATTCATCTCCATCGACAACCGAACGATCTTCCCAAAACCGTCAATTTCGCGATGCTTACCTTCGCTCATCAACTTACAAACTCCCGCGAATTTGTTGAAGTCGTTTTGCTTGGATGACATCAGTGGATTAGCTCGGAAGTGAGGTATCACTGTCGATACCAACTCACTGAGATTTCTCACTTCGAATTTGATCGTCTTGTCCGATCGATCTGGTCGTATGGATCCGCAATTCCACTTTTCCTTGATGACGTAGAGAAGCTGAGCTCGATCCGCGTTCTGGCTGACCGAGAAACTCGGTCGAACCTCCCAGCCCAAGCAATGACGTTTGCTGGGTTGGAATGAAACGCAGAAGCAGCCTTCGCCATCCACGAAACCTGAAATGTAGGAATTTAGATGCATAGACAATTATCAGAGCCGGCGTGTTATGGATTAGATGTCTAAACCATCCAGGGGTCTCAAACCCTGAGTCGTTACGGGGAAACGAGTTGCCTCGAATCTTACCCTCGGTATTGCCCTCGACGCACTTGCACAGACGTCGTTAGGGTTCCACCGATTTGAGCCGGTTATCTGGAACGATGTTGCCATCACCCCGGGCAATGTTACTTACCCGACAAGGAATTTCGCTACCTTAGGACCGTTCTGGTCGTTACACAACACGCAAAATCAACGTGTTTGTGGAGTTATGCATTGCGCCTAACTCCTGCATGTCGCCATGCAGTTCGGACTTTATCATCTCCCCGAAAAGGGAGCCTGGCGTAAAGTCTCTGAGGATTCCGGCGAAAGCCGGCCTTTCCTGCTGATTGACTGCACTGTTAGATTTTCACTGCCACTCAGCCGCCCAAGTGACGAGTACCAACAGATACTCAGTGTTTCCAGCATATAGCCAAGTTTATTAACGTAACTACAACTATAGAAGTTGTCCCAATTTTCTTACCCACGAACTCTACATCGTCGACTCGACTCTCTCGTCTACCAATGCCTATAGTTACGGCCGCCGTTTACCGGGGCTTCGATCAAGAGCTTCGCCTTGCGGCTGACCCCATCAATTAACCTTCCGGCACCGGGCAGGCGTCAGACCCTATACATCCACTTTCGTGTTCGCAGAGTCCTGTGTTTTTGGTAAACAGTCGCAGCCCCCGATTATCTGAGACCTCTAACAGCTTGAGGAGTAAATCCTCTCACCATCAAAGGCACACCTTCTCCCGAAGTTACGGTGTCAAATTGCAGAGTTCCTTAACCCGAGTTCTCTCAAGCGCCTTAGAATTTTCTCCTCACCCACCAGTGTCGGTTTGCGGTACGGACAATTATTACCTGAAGCTTAGAGGCTTTTCCTGGAAGCGTGGCATCAACAACTTCGAACTCCGAAGAGTCCTCGTACTCAGTTCTTGGGATTAACGAGACTCCGGATTTACCTGGAATCTCTCCCTACGACCTTGAACCGGGAACCAACCCCGGATTGTTTAGCCTTCTCCGTCACCCCATCGCAGTAATAATCGGTGCAGGAATATTAACCTGCTTTCCATCGACTACACCTTTCGGTCTCGCCTTAGGATCCGACTCACCCTCAGCTGATTAACATAGCTCAGGAAACCTTGGGTTTTCGGCGTGCGGGTTTTTCACCCGCATTAACGTTACTCATGTCAGCATTCGCACTTCTGATACCTCCAGCAAACCTCGCAGTTCACCTTCGCAGGCTTACAGAACGCTCCCCTACCGCGTAACTATCCGAAGATAATTACACCCATAGCTTCGGTGCTCGGCTTAAGCCCCGTTAAATCTTCCGCGCAGGCCGACTAGACTAGTGAGCTATTACGCTTTCTTTAAAGGATGGCTGCTTCTAAGCCAACCTCCTAGCTGTTTTAGCCTTCCCACATCGTTTACCACTTAGCCGAAACTTTGGGACCTTAGCTGATGGTCTGGGTTATTTCCCTCTTCACGACGGACGTTAGCACCCGCCGTGTGTCTCCCGTGATAACACTCCTGGGTATTCGGAGTTTGCATAGATTTGGTAGAACGGGATGTTCCCCTAGTCTAAACAGTGCTCTACCCCCCAGGGTGAATGACACGAGGCACTACCTAAATAGCTTTCGGGGAGAACCAGCTATCGCCAGCCTTGATTAGCCTTTCACTCCTATCCACACCTCATCGACGCACTATTGCAACAGTGGTTCGTTCGGGCCTCCGGTAGGTGTTACCCTACTTTCACCCTGGACATGGATAGATCGACTGGCTTCGGGTCTACTCCTAGCGACTGAAACGCCCGATTAAGACTCGGTTTCCCTACGGCTCCCCTATTCGGTTAGCCTTGCCACTAAAAGTAACTCGCTGACCCATTATACAAAAGGTACGCAGTCACCCCCTTGCGGAGGCTCCCACTGCTTGTACGCACACGGTTTCAGGTTCTATTTCACTCCCCTCTCCGGGGTTCTTTTCGCCTTTCCCTCACGGTACTAGTTCACTATCGGTCGACAGAGAGTATTTAGCCTTAGAGGATGGTCCCCCTATGTTCAGGCAGGATTGCACGTGTCCCGCCCTACTCTTTGTGCTCCATGCGCTTGCCTTTTCATGTACGGGGCTATCACCCGCTATGGCCAGACTTTCCAGACTGTTCCACTAAGA
>CAWFQX010000006.1:1535000-2020312 GCA_963818075.1 uncultured Gammaproteobacteria bacterium
GGTCCCGCACATTGAAGTCGATCCCCTGCCGCCCGCGCACGGCGATCGAGGCTTGTTGCGCCAGGTATGGACCAATCTCATCGCCAATGCGGTCAAGTACAGCGGCAAGGCGGCGCAACCATTGATCCAGGTCAGCGGCCGCCAGGTCGGCTCGGAAAACCACTACTGCGTCCGCGACAACGGCGTGGGTTTCAACATGCAGTACGCGGGACAGCTGTTCCGCGTGTTCCAGCGCTTGCATCGCGCCGATGAGTTCGGCGGCACCGGCGTGGGGCTCGCCATCGTGCACCGCGTCGTGACGCGACATGGCGGACGGGTGTGGGCGGAAGGTTGGGTCGACAAGGGCGCCGTATTTTCATTCGCATTGCCATCGGGAGAGCGCATTGGATGACTTTGAGGCGGTGGAGATTTTACTGGTCGAGGACAGCGATGCCGACGCGGAACTCATCGTCCGCGCGCTGCGCAAGAGCAACCTGGTCAATACCGTGGTGCGCCTGCGCGACGGCGTCGAGGCCCTCGAGTTCGTCTTTCGCGAGGGCGCGTACAGCCAGCGCCGCGGCGGCCAGCCCCGGCTCATTCTGCTCGACCTCAAGATGCCTAGGGTGGGGGGCATCGACGTGTTGCGGCGCCTGAAGAGCGACGAGCGGACGAAAATGATTCCCGTCGTCGTGCTCACGTCCTCGGCGGAGGAGAGGGACGTCGCCGAGAGCTACAAGTTGGGGGTCAATAGCTACCTGGTCAAACCGGTCGAATTCTCGGCGTTCACCACGGTCATTTCCCAGGCCGGCCTCTACTGGGCAGTCTTGAATCGCATTCCGAGTTCATGAACGCGCGCCGCCAAATCAAGGTTCTGCTCGTCGAGGATCGCGCGGAGGACGCTGAAATTCTGCTGCGGGAGATGCGCCTGCGCGGCCTCGATGTCGTCAGCCGCCGAGTGGAGACGAGCGCCGAATACGAAACGGAACTCGCGGCGTTCGCGCCCGATCTGATCCTTTCCGACTACACGCTACCGCGCTTCGATGGCATGGAGGCATTGCAGATTGCCAGACTACGCCGGCCCGACACGCCATTCATCTTTGTGTCCGGCACCATCGGCGAGGAACGCGCCATCCGCGCGCTGAAGCAGGGCGCGGTCGATTATGTGCTCAAGGAAGGCCGCGCGCGCCTGGTGCCGGCGATCGAGCGGGCGCTGCGCGAAGCCGAAGACCGCGACGCCAAGCGGTGGGCTCAGCACGAGCTCGAAGAAAGCGAAGAGCGCTTCCGCTTTGCCATGCATTTTTCATCCGTGGGCACGGCTCTGGTCGCACCCGACGGCCGCTGGCTCAGCGTCAATCCCGCGCTGTGCTCCATTCTCGGGTACGGCGAGAAGGAGTTGCTCGCCACCGATGTTCAATCGCTCACCTATCCGGACGACAGAAATGCCGACGCCCTCCAGGTGCGGCAGATGCTCGACCGAATGATCGAGACTTATCAGACCAACAAGCGCTTCGTCCGTCAGGATGGCCGAGTCGTGTGGACCCAGCTCAGCAGCTCCCTGGTCTGGCTGCGCGCGGGCGAAGCGCATTACTTCATCTGTCAGATACAAGACATTACCGACCGCATCGATGCGGAGCGGGCGCTGCGCGCGAGCGAGGAGAGGTTTCGCTCGATTGCCGAGGCCACGCAGGAGTGGATATGGGAGCTGAACGCGGACGGGGCCTATAGTTTCTGCAGTCCGGCGGTGAATGCGATCCTGGGAGTGGCTCCGGATCAGCTGATCGGCAAGAGCTGCCTCGACATCCTGCCGCCGGGCGCCCGACATACGCTGGACGAGCGGCTGCAGCGGGCAATTACGGAGAGGAGCGGCTGGCGCGAGCTGGTGTTGCAGTATCGGCACACGAGCGGCGGAGTTCGCTGGCTCGACAGCAATGCCATGCCGCTGCTCGACACCGCCGGCAACGTCGCCGGCTTCCGCGGCGTGACCCGCGACATCACCGATCAGCGATTGCAGCAGGAACGGATCGCACGCCTGAGCCGCATACAGGCGGTGCTGAGCGGCATCAACTCGGCCATTGTGCGCGTTCGCGAACGGGGCGAGTTGCTGCGCGAATCCTGCCGCATCGCCGTGCGCGACGGCGGATTCAAGATGGCGTGGATCGGACTGGTGGAACCGGGTGCGCTCAAGGCGACGCCCTCGGCCTGGGAGGGTGTCGACGAAGGCTATCTGCAAGAGATCGGATTGACGCTCGCGAATCGAGCGGAGGATCCAGGCCCGGTGGGCGAGGCGATTCGCACCAAGAAGATGGTGGTGATCAACGACGTCGACGCCTCTTCCCGGCCCTTGCTGAAGCGCGAGGCGCTGGCGCGCGGCTTTCGTTCGCAAGTGGCGATGCCCCTGCTGGTCGACGACCGCGCCGTAGGGGTGATGGTGCTCTACGCGGGCGACACCGGCTTTTTCGACCATGAAGAACTGCGGTTGCTGAAGGATCTTGCGGGCGACATTTCGTTTGCGCTCGACTACATCGGCAAAGAAGAAAAGCTGACTTACGTTTCTTACTACGACACGCTGACGGGGCTCGCCAATCGCCAATTGTTCTTCGACCGCTTGGGGCAGGCATTGCACGCGGCGCGTGTCGAGGTGCGCCAGGTCGCGGTCATGATCATCGACTTGCAGCGGTTCAAAAGGATCAACGACACCCTGGGCCGCCACGCCGGCGACCGGGTGCTCAAGGAACTCGCCAATCGGCTGCAGCGGACAATAAGCGAGTTCGCGACTGCGGCGCGCATCGGCGGGGATCGGTTCGCCGTCGTCGTTCCCGATCTTCCGGGCACATCCATGGCGCGCTGGATCATCGACTCGTTCGCCGAGCCGCTGATCGTCGATGACATTGAACTCCGTACCATGGCCAAAGTCGGCATCGCGGTGTATCCGGCGGATGCGGACACGGCCGAAGAGCTGTTCGCGAACGCAGAAGCCGCGCTCAAGCGCGCCAAGGATGCCGCCGATCCCTACCTCTTCTACTCGGCGGAGATGAACGCACGAGTCACCCAGCGCCTCGACCTCGAAAGCCGCTTGCGCCGCGCCGTGACTCAACAAGAATTCGTTCTGCACTATCAGACGAAAGTCGATCTCGGGACCCGTCGAATTCTGGGTCTGGAGGCATTGATCCGCTGGAATGACCCGGGGGTCGGATTGGTGTCGCCGCTCGACTTCGTGCCGCTGCTCGAGGAGTCCGGGTTGATCGTCGAGGTGGGGCGCTGGGTGCTGGAACAGGCGGCGGCCGACATGCGACGGTGGAAGGCGCAGGGACTCGATGTTCCGCGCGTCGCCGTCAATGTGTCCGAGGTGCAGCTGAGGCAGCCCGATTTTGTCGTCACGGTCCTCAAAGCCCTGGGCCCCATCCAAAGCCGTGCGAGCGGAATCGACATTGAGATCACCGAGACCATGGTCGCCCAGAACACCGGGGCCAATGTGCAAAAACTCCAGCGTTTGCGCGAGGGCGGGCTGCAGATATTCATGGATGACTTTGGCACCGGCTACTCGGGACTCAGCCAGATCGCACAACTGCCGTTGGATGGGCTCAAGATCGACCGCGCTTTCGTGGCCGGGATGACCATCAGCGCCGAGCACATGGCCATCGTCTCCACCATCATCAATCTGGCGCAGGCCTTGCGCATCCATGTGGTTGCCGAGGGCGTCGAAACGGAAGAACAGGCAGTGCGACTGCACTCCCTCGGCTGCGACGAGGCTCAGGGATATCTCTTCAATCGTCCATTGCCTGCCGAGGAGATTTCGAGGCTGCTGCCGGCGCTGAAATGAGCGACTGCTCGATTGACCGGGCGGAAGGCCGCGGCTAGCCTTGAGGCCCGTCTCGCTAGGATATTTCTATTGCATCGCAATAATTCCGTCCCTGCACCATCATCCCGGCGAATCAAAAGGCAGGTAATTCGGCTCGCACTGTACGCGGCGGCGGCGAGCGCCGTTCTCCTTCTCTGGCACGCCGCCGGCGATTCCGCCGCTTCGGCGATCGTCGCGCCCGCCCCCTCGATGTCCCGCAACCTTCCGCCCGCGGCCGCCTTGCCTACCCTGGGCGCCGCGCCTCAGACGAGCCCGCCCGGCTCGGCGGCGCTCGAACTGCGCGTTGGCAGAAACGACACGCTGGATGCCATCTTTCGCCGCATGGCGCTGGATACCGCTGATCTGGCGGCCATTCGTCAGATGCCCGGCATTCGCGCGAGCTTGGACTACCTCAAACCGGGCGACGCGATCTACCTTACGCACACCGGCGGACGGATCGAAGAGCTCACGCGCAAGGTCAGCGAAACCCAAACCCTGAAAATCGTGCGTCAAGCGGCCGGCTTCACGGCGCAAATGATCGTCGACCCGGTGCAGACGCGCATTCGCACCGCCTCCGCAACCATCGATTCGTCGCTGTTTCAGGCAGCCGAAGCGGCCGGTATTTCCGACGGCATAGCGCTGAAACTCGCGGCCGTGTTCGCCTGGGATATCGACTTCGTGCTCGACATCCGCGAGGGTGACCGCTTCACCGCCGTCTACGAACAGATCTTTCAAGACGGGAAGTACTTGCGCGACGGCGAGGTGTTGGCGGCCGAATTCGTCAACAGCGGCAAGGTCTATCAGGCGGTGCGCTTCGCAGCGGAGGCCTCGCGCGGCGCGGGCTACTACACGCCGGGCGGTTTGCCCATGCGCAAGGCGTTTTTGCGGGCGCCGGTTGAATTCACCCGAGTCAGCTCGGTATTCAACCCACACCGCCTGCATCCCATCTTGAACCGCATTCGCGGGCACATGGGCACCGATTATGCGGCCCCGACCGGCACTCCGGTGCATGCGGCGGGCGATGGTCGCGTGAGCTTCGCCGGAGCACGCGGCGGCTATGGCAATGCGGTGGTATTGGCCCATGGCAGTAGCGTGTCGACCTTGTACGGTCATATGTCGCGCTTTGCCAAACAGATCCGCGTCGGCACTTCCATCAAGCAGGGCGACGTCATCGGCTACGTGGGGATGACCGGACTCGCCACCGGTCCTCACCTGCATTACGAGTACATCGTCAACGGCGCGCACAAGAATCCGCAGACCGTGCACCTGCAGGGCGCCGAGCCGCTGCCCGCGGAAACTCTGCAAAGATTTCGTGCTGCGACCGCGCCGCTGCTCGCCGATTTGTCGGCAGGCCGGCCCGCGGCCAACGCGGGCGGCCCGCTGGTCACCGCTCTTCCCGCCGGCGAACCGCTGGCCAGCAGCATGTTTAGCGTATCCTCAGTCCTCAACGATTCGAGTTCCATCCTGGGCGACGATCGGCCGCGGTTCTCGAGCGAATAACGCTACAGGGCCTGGCAACCCAATGGGCTTCTATCTCGGTCTCATGTCCGGAACCAGCGTGGACGCAATCGATGCCGCCCTCGTCGATTTCGACGTGTCGCCGTTGGCGCTCGTTGCCGTCAGCGCCACCGCGCTCGACCCTGCCCTAAAGCGCCGCATCGCGCGCGTCCTCGATTCTCCCGACCGCGTTGCCCTCGACGAACTCGGTCAACTCGATGTGGGATTGGCCAAGGGCTTTGCCGAAGCCGCACTCGCGTTGCTGCGCGATGCCGGGGTCGACCCCAAGCGTGTGACAGCGATCGGCAGCCACGGTCAGACGCTGCGCCACCGCCCGGATTTGCCGACGCCCTTCACGTGGCAGATCGGCGATCCCAATACCCTGGCCGAAATGACCGGCATCACGGTCGTGGCGGATTTTCGCCGCCGCGACGTGGCCGCCGGCGGACAAGGCGCGCCGCTGCTGCCGGTGTTCCACGACCAGGTATTTCGCAGCGACGCCGAAGATCGCGTCATCGCCAATTTGGGCGGTATCGCAAACATCACAATCCTGCGGCGCGGCACTACCGTCACCGGCTTCGACACGGGGCCGGCCAACCGCTTGCTCGATGCCTGGATGGCGCTGCATCAAGGCGGGGATTTCGACCCGGGCGGCGCCTGGGCCGGCACGGGACGTTGCGACGATGCCCTGCTGCAGCAGCTTCTGGATGAGCCCTACTTGAGCATGAGCCCGCCCAAGAGCACCGGCCGCGAGCTCTTCAACATGCCCTGGCTCGAGCGGAAGCTCGGCCTCATCGAGCGGCGGCCGCAGGATGTGCAGGCGACCTTGCAGCAATTTACGGCAGTCACGGTCGCGACGGCGGTGCGCCGGTACGCCCCCGGCGCAGCCCTCTACGTATGCGGCGGCGGGGCGCACAACGCCGGACTGCTGCAAGCCATCGCGCAATTGATGGCGCCGAACCGGGTCGCCACCACCGCCACGCTCGGTCTGGATCCGGATTACGTCGAGGCGGTTGCCTTCGGCTGGTTTGCGCGGCGCACGCTCGAGGGACTGACGTCGAGCGCCGCCAGCGTGACCGGGGCCGCCGGCCCCAGAATCTTGGGCGGCGTGTACCGTTACGCGTGAGCTTCATCATACTGTCATACCGGCACCGCCAGACTTCGCAGCCATGAACGACACCGACCTCCAAACGCCGCAGCTCTATCTCAATCGAGAGCTCTCGTTCCTGGAGTTCAACCAGCGCGTGCTGGATCAGGCCAAGGACGGCCGCATCCCCCTGCTGGAGCGGGTGAAGTTCCTGTGCATCTCCTGCGCGAACCTCGACGAATTCTTCGAGATCCGCGTCGCCAGTCTCAAAGAGCTGTTGGAAGCCGGCGCGGTGCAAGGCGGACCGGATGGATTGTCGGTTCCGGAACAGCTGAAAGCGATTCGCACCCGTGCCGTGCGCCTGGTCGACGAGCAGTACCAGCTGCTGAACGATGTGCTCATGCCGGAATTGAGCCAGAGCGGCGTGGTGTTCGTGTCCCCCGAAATGTGGACCGAGGCCCAGGCAGCATGGCTTGCCGACTATTTCAGCCGCGAGGTCGAGCCGGTGTTGAGCCCGCTGGCTCTGGACCCGGCGCGGCCGTTTCCAAAAATACTCAACAAGAGCTTGAATTTCGCGGTAGTGGTCGAAGGCGAGGACGGCTTCGGCCGCAACAGCGGTCTCGCGGTGGTGCAGGCCCCGCGTTCCCTGCCGCGCCTGATCAAGCTGCCCGACGAGCTCGGCAGCCGCAACTTCGTGTTCCTGGGCACCATCGTCGAGGCATTCGTCTCGAAGCTGTTCGCCGGCATGAATATGCGCGGCTGCTACCAATTCCGGGTCACGCGCAACAGCGACTTGTTCGTCGAGCAGGAAGAAGTCGACGACCTGCTGCGCGCCGTCGAGGGCGAACTCGCCCAACGGCGCTTCGGGGATGCCGTCCGATTGGAGACCGCCCACGACTGTCCCGATGACATCCTGGCCTACCTGCTCGGCCAATTCGGACTCACCGGCGACGATCTCTACAAGGTGTCGGGCCAGGTGAACCTCAACCGGCTGATGGCGGTATACGATTTGGTGGACCGCACGGAACTCAAGTACGCGCCGTTCGCGCCGAGCATTCCGGAGCGCCTGCGCATGGGCAGCGATATTTTCACCACGTTGCGCGCCGCCGACGTGCTTCTGCATCACCCGTTTCAGGGCTTCGGCCCCGTCACGGATTTCATCAAGCAGGCGGCCAGCGACCCACAGGTGCTGGCCATCAAGCAGACCTTGTATCGCGCCGGCAGCGATTCCGCGATCGTCAGCGCGCTCGCCGAGGCCGCACAGGCGGGCAAGGACGTGACCGTCATCATCGAGCTGCGGGCGCGCTTCGACGAAGAAGCGAACATCGAGCTCGCGACCCGGCTGCAGGAAGCCGGCGCCCACGTCATGTATGGCGTGTTCGGCTTCAAGACGCACGCCAAGCTCGTCATGGTGGTGCGGCGCGAGGAAAAAGGCCTGCGGCGCTACTGCCACATGGGCACGGGCAACTATCATCCCAAGACCGCGCGGCTCTACACGGACTACGGCCTGCTGACCGCCGATGAGTCGGTCGGCGAGGACATCCACGAGATATTCCTGCAATTGACCGGACTCACGCGCGTGCCGCGCCTGCGCAAGCTGCTGCACGCACCATTCAGCTTGCATCAAGCGCTGCTGGCCGACATCGAGCGGGAATGCGCCCACGCCAGAGCAGGTAAGCCCGCCCGCATCATCGCGAAACTCAACGCGCTCACCGAGCCCGTCATCATCCAGGCCCTGTACCGGGCTTCGCGCGCCGGCGTGGATATCGACCTCATCGTGCGCGGTCTGTGCTGCTTGCGGCCCGGCGTGCCGGGCGTGTCCGAGCGGATCAAGGTGCGCTCCATCGTCGGCCGCTTCCTCGAACATTCCCGCGTCTATTATTTCGAGAACGCCGGAGCGCGCGAGATCTACTGCGGCAGCGCGGATTGGATGGATCGGAATCTATTCCGCCGCATCGAGGTTGCATTCCCGGTGGAGGAACCCGCCTTGCAGGCGCGAGTCGCCGAGGACCTGCAACTCTATCTGGAGGACGATACGCAGGCGTGGGTGATGGATAGCGACGGCCATTACTCGCGCGCCGAGGGCGGCGCGGCCTTGAGCGCGCAGGCGCGTCTCCTCAACCTGTACGACGAGCGCGTCCCGCTCACCGACGCTTGAGGCTTAAGCTCAGACGATATTAAGGCGAAAGCCGGCTTCCTTGAGATACTGCCGCTCTTGCTCGAGATCTTCGAGGGTGAGCGGATGCTCCTTCATCCAGCCTTGCGGCAATCCCATATTGACGGTGCGACCCTTCACCTTGAGCTGCACCTCCGGCAGCGGCTGCGGACTGCGCCCGCGGTGCAGCAGCACAGCGAGGCGCAGCACCACCATCAGAAATTCCGCCAGCCGATCCCAGGGCGGCAGCAAATCCTCCAGCGATTCGAAAGACACTTGCCGGCGATGGCCGCCGACCAAAGCAGACAGCAGCAACTGTTCCTCGCGCGGAAAGCCCGGCATGTCGGCATGCTGCAGCAGGTAGGCGCTGTGCCGCTGATACTTCGAGTGAGCGATGTCCAGCCCGGTCTCGTGCAGTCGCGCCGCCCAGCGCAGCACCGACTCCGCCAGCGGATCCTCCAACCCCCAGTCCGATTCGACCTGCTCGAGCAGCGCAATCGCCGTCGCTTCGACTCGATCCGCCTGGACCCCGTCGACGTGATAGCGCAATTCCATGGCGCGCACGCTGCGCACGCGGGCATCTTCGTCGGTGAAGCGGCCCATCAGGTCGTACAGCAGGCCCTCGCGCATGGCGCCTTCGGCGACTCGAACGCGGTCGATGGCGAAGTTCTCGACGATCTCGAGGAGAATCGCGAGTCCCGCGGGAAACACCGGCGCGCGCTCCGCGTCCACGTCCTCTAGATCGAGTTCGTCGACGTGACCGGCCGCAATCACGCGCTCGGCCAGAGAGCGCAGATTGTCGAGAGTAATGCGCGGCGACTCGGGATTGAGACGGCGCAGCACATCGCCGATCACGCGCACCGTGCCGGAACTGCCGGACGCCTGCAGCCAACCGAGCTTGCGGTACGCCTCCTGAATGGGCTCGAGCTCGAGCCTGACCGCGGTGCGCGCGCGTTCGAAGCGCTTTTCGGAAATCTTGCCGTCGTCGAAGCACACGGCGCTCAAGCCCACGCACCCCACCGACAGGCTTTCGAGCAGCAGGGGATTGAACCCCTCGCCGATCACCACCTCGGTCGATCCCCCGCCAATATCGATCACCAAGCGCTTGTCCGGGCTCATCGGACTCGTGTGCACGACCCCGGAGTAGATCAGGCGTGCCTCTTCCAGCCCGGAGATGATTTCGATGGGATGACCGAGCGCGGCGCGGGCGCGCTCCAGGAACCAGCGCTTGCGCTTGGCGCGGCGCAGGGCGTTGGTGCCGACCACCCGCACGCTGTCGGCGTGCATGGCTCGCAACCGCTGCCCGAAGCGCTCGAGGCAGCGCAGTGCGCGCTCGGTCGCCGCCTCATCCAGCCGGCCGCTATCGCCCAAGCCGGCGGCCAGACGCACCATTTCGCGGAGCCGATCGAGGATGACCAGCTGGCCGTGGGAATATCGCGCCACGACCATATGAAAACTGTTTGAGCCCAAATCGACGGCCGCGAGCACGTCGGGCACGACAAGACCGCCGCTCATCTAGGCGGCCAACTTCTTACGCGGAAAATGAAGACCCGCAACCGCAGGTTGTTTTCGCGTTTGGGTTGCGAATGACGAACTGCGCGCCCTGCAGATCCTCTTTGTAGTCGATTTCGGCGCCCATCAAGTATTGCGCGCTCATCGGGTCGACCAGCAGCTGCACGCCGTGGTTTTCGACGCAGAAATCACCGTCCTCGATCTTCTCATCGAAGGTGAAGCCGTACTGGAAGCCAGAACATCCGCCGCCGGAGACGAAAACCCGCAATTTGAGGTTCGGATTCGCTTCCTCGCGGATCAATTCGCCGACCTTGCCCGCCGCGGCGTCGGTGAAAACCAGCACATCGGGCGGGGGCGGGGCCGATTCGGCCGCAGTTCTCGATTCAGGTGTCGCACTCATGCCGCCATTCTACTCCGTCGGCCGCCGGCCAATCAAAGTTCCGGACCCTGTTTGGGACCCGGTTCACTCATACCGCCGCCGGGACCCGCCCGGTGGATCAATTTCCCATTGATTTGGGCGCCAACCGCCGTTTCAATGATGGTGTAGCGAACATTGCCGAGTACGCGTGCATTGGCGCCGAGCTCGACCCTGCCGGTCGCATCGATGTCGCCCTTGACGATGCCGTTCAGGATGACGTTGGGTGCGATGACCGAGCCTTCGATCCCGCCCTGCTGGCTCACCGACAGGAAGGTGCTTTCGTTCGAGTCGCCTTTGACGTTGCCGTTGATATAGCCGTCCAGGTGCAAGCCGCCGGTAAATTCGACATCGCCGTTGATTCGAGTCTTTGGGCCGATCAAGGTGCCGACGTTTGCGTTCTTAGTCTGTTTCGGTTTGAACATCTGCTTCACCCTTGGTCGGATTGGCCTCAGTTTCGACCGACATTCCCTGAGCCTTCCAGACGAACGCCTGTCGAAAACTATGACTGGGATCTCGGTCTTTGCCGCTGTGGATCTCGATCCCGACGCGTGTCGGCTCGAACCCCTGCGGCAATTGGATGGGTTCGTCGTAATCCTGAAAGTAACGAAAGGAGTATGCCAGGCTGACATGCCGGCTAGGCGCCACCTGACCAAGGGTCACGCTCGAGGGCTTACCCTGCTGCAGCCCGTCAATGGTGATTGCAGCACTGCCCGCCACCTCTTTGTCCGGCTTGCCGGTCTGCATCAACACGAATTTGAGGTGGTACTGACCTGGAACGGTGTCCGGCACGATCTGCATCTGCTGCACTTTCACGTGAATGACCGAATCGGGTTGTACCAAACCCCGGTAAAACGACAAGTCCTGATTCAGGCGCGCAATCTGACTTTGCATGTCGCCGAGGCTTTTATTGACCTGCTTGTAGCCCTCTTGATCGACGCGCCGCGCCACCTCCGCGGCTTCCAATTGGCTGTGCTGTTTTGCATTCTCCGCCTCGAGACTGCGAATCCGCGCGCTGGCCGAAAATGCACCCCGCACGGAATCGACCACCCGAAAGCCGGCGTCGTACCGGCCGAGTTCGAACGCAGCGTACAGCACGGCGAGGGCCAGCAGCACGGCCGCGCCCAACAGCACCGCCCGACGCTTCGGCGCATGGGCTCTGACGACCAGATTGCCGAACGAATCCGCCATACATCGATACCGCGCCGCACATCAAGGGTAGGAGGCGTTAGTATACGATGCAATCAGATGGGAACACTGATGCTCTGGCTCAAGGCATTTCACATCATTGCGGTGATCACCTGGTTCGCCGGCCTGTTCTATCTGCCGCGGCTCTATGTCTATCACGCGGACGCGGACGACCCAATCAGCCTTGAGCGCTTCCGTCTCATGGAGCGCCGCTTGTTTGCGCTCATGACCATTGGCGGGGTTGCCAGCGTCGGCTTCGGCGCGGCGATGCTGGTCGAGTCGCCCATTTACCTCACGATGAGTTGGCTGCGGATCAAGCTCGTGTTCGTGCTCGTGGTGATCGCGTATCACTTCTTCTGCTACCGGCTGATGCGTGATTTTGCGCAAGGTAGCAACCGGCGCAGCGCCCGGTGGTATCGCGCATTCAATGAGGTTCCTTCGCTGTTGCTGATCGCCATCGTGCTACTCGCCGTGATCAAGCCTGGTTAGCGCTTCGCGCAACTATTGACGGGGTCGAAGCGCATTGCGCTGCGCATCCATGCTACGCGCAAGCCCGGGGTGACCATCCCTGGTCACCCGTGCGACGCATGCGTCGCACACGTCCTTTAAGTTTTGGCAGCCTGGATTTCGGGCCACCACTCTGGGTACGGTGGCAGGCCCTGCGGAAACATCAATTGGCCCAGATCGTGCAGCGCCCGCACGTAGACTCTGCGCTTGAAATACACGACCTCACGCACCGGCGTCCAGAAGTCGGTCCAGCGCCAGCGGTCGAACTCCGGCGTGTCGGTGGCATCGAACCGCAGCTTCGATTCGTCGGCCAGGAGCTTCAATAGAAACCAGCGCTGCTTCTGTCCGATGCAGCGGTCGCGTACGTATTGTCGCGGGAGGCGATACCGCAACCAGCCCTGAGTGGCGCCCAATACCTCCACCTCCGAGCGTTCCAAGCCGATTTCCTCCTTGAGCTCGCGAAACAGGGCCTCCTCGACACGCTCACCGCGGTTGACGCCGCCTTGAGGGAACTGCCAGCCGCGGCCTCCCACCCGGCCGCCCAAAAACACTTCCCCGGACCCACGGGTCAGCACGATGCCCACATTGGCGCGAAAACCGTCCTTGTCGATGTAGTCGATGCTGGGTTGGATGGACATTGGCCCAATTGTTCCACAAACGATGGGCCGCTTGTGGTCGCCGCGCACGGGTCCTAAGGTAGCCTGATGCAACCCGCCAGACTGCTCTTGATTTTGTCGCTGCTCGCGATATTGAGCTTAGGACTGGCCATTTCGGTCGGCACCACGTCCGTGCGCCTGGACAGCGTCTTCGCGGCGCTGAGCGGCGGCGATCCGGTGATCCGCGAAGTGATCTTGGAGCTGCGCCTGCCGCGCGCTCTGAATGCCTTCAGCACCGGGGGCCTGCTGGCGCTGGCCGGCGTGCTAATGCAGGTTCTGCTGCGAAATTCGCTTGCCGACCCGTACGTGCTCGGAATTTCGGGGGGTGCCGCCGTAGCGGCCCTCGGGGCGATGTTGTTGGGCCTCGGCGGTTTGATGGTCGACTGGGCGGCGGGCGCCGGCGCCCTGGGCGCGACCCTCTTGGTGTTTGCGCTGGCCCATGCCCGCGGCGGCTGGACGCCGCAAAGACTGCTGCTCAACGGCGTGGTCGTCGCGTCGGGCTTTGCGGCAGTAATCAGCCTGATGCTCGCACTCGGCGACGAAACGCGATTGCGGGGCATGCTGTTCTGGCTGATGGGGGACCTCTCATTCGCGCCGTTCTCGCCCGCCGCGTTGTGCACGCTGCTGATATTCGGCGGTCTCGCCATCGCCGGAGCGCGCAGCTTGAACGTGTTGGCACGTGGCGAAATCGAATCTCAATCCCTCGGCGTGGCGCTCACGCCCTCGCGAATTGCGCTGTTCTGCGCGACCGCCGCGCTGACCGCCACGGCGGTCACCACCGCGGGCGGCATAGGTTTCATCGGGTTGGTCACGCCGCATCTGGTGCGGCTGGTCGCGGGCAGCAATCACCGCATCGTGGTGCCGGCATCGATCCTGCTGGGCGGCACGCTCTTGACGCTGGCGGACACGCTGGCGCGCATCGCCGCATCACCCCGGCAGCTGCCGGTGGGCGCGCTTACCGCGCTGATCGGCGTGCCCCTGTTCCTCGTGCTGATGCGGCGTGAGCGCCGCATCACCTCGTAAGGCGATAGGGTTCAAAAGTGAGCCTAATAAGGCTTGCGGTAGCGGTCGGATCGACGCAGTATGAGGCGGTCACCCTGGTTGAGCGGCTTGAACCATGAAGTTGTTCGCAGGGCTAAGAAAAATAAGAGAGTTCGAAAGGTTGCAGCTTCCGTTCATGAACTCGGTCTTCGATTTCGATATCGTTCTAGAAATCGGCTTTGAAGAAGAGTGCGGTCGTCCCCTCACGCTGAAAGGGCTCTATCTCCTCGATATTTGCTCGCGCGGCACCGTACGCCGCAAGTTGGCCGCGCTGATCGAACAAGGAATCGTCGTCAGGCGCAAACATCCCACCGACAAGCGCGCCAGCCTCCTGGTAGTTTCTCCGTCTACCCTCAAGCTGCTCGGCAAGTACAGCGGGATATTGAGTGCAGTATCGGGATCGCATTTTAAGTAATACGTGACGTTTCACCAATGCCCGCACAGCCACCTCAAGAACTCTCTGTGCTCGCCGCCACGCCTGGCGATTCTCCCGACGAAATTGCACGAGATACGCTTGCGGTAAGTCGCATCGAGGCCATACCCACGCTGCTGGATGTATTGTGTGAAACCACCGGCATGCGATTCGCAGCGGTTGCCCGGGTCACCGAAAAGACCTGGACAGCCTGCGCGGTCAAGGACGATATAAACTTCGGGATCAAGGTCGGTGGCCAGTTGGCCGTCGAATCGACGCTATGCCTGGAATCGAAAAGAGCGCTGACACCAATCGCGATAGATCACGCAAGCATCGATCTTCGATACCGCGGCCATCACACACCGCTCACTTACAACATCGAGAGCTATGTCTCCGTGCCCATCGTGCTGGCTACCGGCCGATATTTCGGCAATTTGTGTGCGCTCGATCCGGCCCCGGCCAAAGTATCCGACCCCAAAGTTTTAGGAATGTTCCAGCGATTCGCCCGGCTGATCGCCATTCAGCTCGATCATGAAATGACGCGTCAACGCGAACAAAACGCACTGCGCGATGAGCGCGCCGCAAGCGAACTGCGCGAGCAATTCATTGCGATTTTGGGGCACGATTTGCGCAATCCCCTGCAGGCCATTCTTGCCAGCAGCGAGCTTCTGGCAAGAAAGCTCGCCGATCCCGTGTTGTTCGGTCTGGCGACGAGAATCAAAGCGAATGCGAAACGCATGTCGTCACTGATCGACGATGTGCTCGACTTTGCGCGAGGCCGTCTCGGGGGAGGAATCGGCGTTCGCATCGATGACGTGCATGACATCGAAGCGGGTTTGCAAGCCGTGGTCAAAGAACTTCAAGATGGTCATCCGCAGCGACAGATCGTGGTCGACTTCAACGTGACTCGTACGGTCCGGTGCGACCTGGGGCGGGTCCAGCAGGTTGCCTCCAATTTGATCGGCAACGCGTTGACTCACGGGGCGCCCGACAGTCCGGTAAAGGTCAGCGCCTCTACCGATGAAAGTGATCTCGTGTTGGAGGTCTGGAATGAAGGCGAACCGATTCCAGCCGACAGTCTTGACAAGGTATTCGAGCCCTTTTGGCGCTATTCCACCTCCGTGAGCCGGCAAGGACTCGGTTTAGGACTGCATATTTGCTCGCAAATCGTCCGCGCTCACGGCGGACGCTTGACGGTCAACTCGACTGAACAATCCGGAACTCGATTCACCGCACGCTTGCCGCTTCAGTCAGCCTATCAGCAGTGCTAACGCGGCCTTTTCGGCGCCCTGCCGTCTGAACATTCGCTCTAAGATCGGTACAGTCGAGCGACGATCAGCCCCAGTATCACCATCAGGGCGCCATCGAAAACGATCTGCTTGATGACCACCGCACCGGGCATCGGCTGCACGACGAAGTAGATCATGTAAGTTGGCACGACCGTCAGGAGGGCGACCGCCACCCCGAAGCGCACACCCTGCGCCAACCACGGCTTCGCCTCAACGCCCCGCGCATAGATCCACACGAACGCGCCGGACAGAATCGCGTGCGCGAGGAACATCAGGGGAAAGTATCTTTGTTCATCGCCTTCCGCGCGGAACAGGTTGGTCAATTGCATGTAGTCGGGCCGCAGCAGCACGCCGTGGACGACAAAACTGCCGATGAACCAAGCCACGAACAGCACGATCCAGGCGATAAGAAATTTCTTGTTCATTGTTCTCCCCCTCGAGCGCAGTCGATTGTAACGCGGCGGGCCCTCATCCCGCACCCACCTGGACGCGATTTCGCCCGAGCGCCTTGGCCCGGTAGAGCGCCGCATCCGCATCGGCCAGAAGACCGTCCGCCATGGCCTTCATGTCCGTCTCATGGCGACCCGGCGCCACTGCCGCCACACCGACCGACACGGTCAAGCTGCGTTCGATGTGGGCCGTCAGGGCGAAGGGCTCGGCGGCGATGACTTCGCGAATGCGTTCCCCCAGCGTCGCCGCCTCGGCCGCAGTTGCCTCCGGCATCAGCACTGCCAATTCATCGCCCCCGAAACGGGCCGCCGTGTCCATGCTGCGAATTTGCCCTTCGACGCGGTGTGCAATCTCTTTGAGTGCATTGTCGCCCGCCAGATGTCCATAACCGTCGTTCACGCCTTTGAACAGATCGATGTCGATCATCAAGCAGGCCATGCTTCCGCCGTGCCGCTGCGCACGCGCCAACTCTTCCTTCAGTCGTTGCTGCAGATAACGGCGGTTGTGCCAGCCCGTGAGGAAGTCGGTAATGCCGGCTCGCAGCAAGCGCGTACGGTTGACCGCATTCTCGAGACAAACCGCGGCCACGGCACCCAAGTGCCCCAAAAAATCGGTTCCATGGTGACGCGTGAAACGCGTCGGATCGCGGCTGCCGAAGCACAAAGCGCCGGTGGCGCGGTCCTTGCGCGGCAGCGGCACCAACGCCGCGCTCTTGAGATTGGCGGCGCCCGGAAACAGCAGATGGTGATCCGCCCCGACGAAGGGACCAAGCCAGGGTTTGTGCAGGGCAGCCAGCTGCGGCGCGAGTCCGACCAACGAGTCGACGAAAAAGATTTGTTTGAATTCCTCCGGCCGGTCGCCGCCGGCTATCAGCAAGTGCCGTATCTCATGCTGCGGGTCGAGCAGCACGACGCTGACGGCGTCGAGGGAATAGGACTCGCGCAAGCCGTCGACCATGGCGCGCAGCAGTTGCGCCAAGCTGTCGGCCCGCAGCAGGGTCAATTCCCGCGCCTGCGTGCGCTTCAAGATCGACTCGTTGTTGGCGGCCTCCGCGGTCATTTCCAAGAGACGCTTCTTGAGGTCGTCGTTCTCCCGATTGAGCTCATCCATGTCCATGACTGAAACCTCTGCGGCGCTTTAGCCCGCGCGCGCCGCCGCCCGTACGTCCAGGTACGCCCGGCCGCGATTCATGATGGCGCCGAATTCGGCCCCATTGCCCGTCTTCACCGTGGCGATGAGACGCTCGACCGCCAGTTGTAATGCCAGCAGCGATTCGCCGCCGTACTCATTCAAGCTCTGGATCTCGAAATACAGCTCAGGACTTTCGGCCGCGACCCGGCTGGCAACCTCGAGTTGCGAATCGAACGTGGTGCTCGACAGCTTCGCCAGTCTGGGAGCTGCTTCGCCGCTGTCCGCGAGCGCGGTAAAGAAGGCGATATTGAGCGCGTGCGACAACCCCAATACATAGGCGATCAAGCGATCGTGCTCATCCAGACCCATGACGACGCGCTCCGCCATCGTCGGCGCGAACAATTCCTGTGCTTCCTGCAAGGCCTCGGCATTCCCCAGGTCGATGAAGATCACGTGCCGACCCGACAGCAATTCAGTATCCGGTCCAAACATGGGATGCAGCGACGTCACCCGGCAGCCGGCTCTCACCAATGCCTCGAGGCCGGCCCGAAGAGGGGTCTTGAGCGAACCTAAGTCGAAAATCAGCCCGCGCGGTGCGCGCTGCGCCAAGAACTCCAGCAGGCCGGCGGTGGCGCTCAAGGGAGTGGCCAGCACGATCATGTCGAAATCCAGCGGATCTTCGCGCCACTGCGGAACGCTGTCGAATCCTGGAAGGCTACCTTGGGGGTCGGCAATGGCAACGCGGAAACCCTGCGAGGCGAGAAACTCCGCGAACCAGCCGCCCATCTTGCCGCGGCCGCCGATTACCAGTGCAGTTTTGCCGCTGCCGTGCGCCTGGGCGGCAACCCGCGCCTGCTCCTGGGTGGCCAGCGAGGACTGTATGAGCTGTCGCAGCAGTGATTCGACCAGGTCGGGCGAAACCCCGAGCCCCGCCGCCGCAGTACGGCCCCGCAAGATCACCTCCCGCTCGCGACCGAAGTCCCGGGTCGCGCGTCCCGTGGCCCGTTTGACGGCGGCCACCTGCTCGCTCAATGCCTGGCGGCGCGCAACGAGTTCCACCAACTGTGCGTCGAGATCGGTCAGAGCGGTGCGCAATTCATCGAGATTCATAGACAAGGACCCCTCAAATTGCCGTGCCCACCTTAAGGCCGGCTTCGGCTATCGCAAGTGCGCCGCCGCGGCTACCATTGTCTTATGAGTGGCAGCATAAAGACACCTTGGACCGAAACGCTGCCCGATCCATTGCCGCCGAATCCGCTCACGGTCGTCGCCGAATGGCTGGCGCAGGCCGGGCGCGATGCGGCGCAGCCCAATCCCAATGCCATGGTCTTGGCGACCGTGGACGATCGCGGCCACCCGTCGGCGCGGGTCGTGCTCTGCAAGGAGATCGACCCTGAGCGGGGCTGCATTCTTTTCTACACCAACTACCGATCGCGGAAGGGCAGGGAACTCGCCGCCACCGGCCGGGCCGCATTGGTATTTCACTGGGACCACCGCCACCGGCAGGTGCGTGTGGAGGGGTCCGTCGAAACACTATCGGACGCAGAGAACGACGCATACTTTCGCACCCGGCCCTGGCAGAGCCGCCTCGGTGCGTGGGCCAGCGAGCAAAGCGAACCCGTCGAATCGCGTCAGGCGCTCGAACGCAGCGTCGCCGCCACGGCGCGCCGTTTTGGCATTCCCTATGACGGCCCCGGCGCTCCCGAACCCGACCGGGTCGCTGTGGATGTGCCGCGCCCGCCCCATTGGGGCGGCTATCGTCTGCGTGCCGACGCCGTGGAGCTCTGGGTGGAGGGCGAGTTCCGCATCCACGACCGTGCACGCTGGACGAGATCGGCGGGCGCAACACCGGGCGCGGCCGGCGGGCCATGGTCGGTCACTCGCCTGCAGCCTTAAGCCTCCAGGATTCTATCCGCCCGCCGCCCGAGCCGAGTTAAGCTATGGTGCCGCCATTGGCTGGCAAGAGTCCAAGTTGAGGTGCATCCGGGATGGCCGACGTGTTCGTTTCCTACGCCCGCAGCGACAAAGCGCGCGTCGCGCCGCTCGTGGCCGCGATCGAGGCCAAAGGCTGGTCGGTCTGGTGGGACCCGGAGATTGACGCCGGCCAGCAATTCGACGACCAGATCGACGCGGAGCTGCAGGCGGCCCATGCCGTGCTGGTGGTCTGGACCCCGACATCCGTGAGTTCTCGCTGGGTGCGCGGCGAGGCGCGTGATGCCGCCGAGCGCGGCATCCTGGTTCCCGTGCGGTTCGAAGACGCTCGCCTGCCGATCGACGTGCGTGCGATTCAGACGACCGACCTCGACAAGTGGGGAGAGAACCCAGCCAGCGCACCGTTCCAGGATCTGCTGCGTTCGCTCGCCGCCGTCATCAAGCGGCAACGCACGCAATCCGGCAAGGCGGCCGGCTCGGCGCCGCCGGCATCCGTCACCGCGCCTCGCGT
The DNA here is from genome assembly GCA_963818075.1 of uncultured Gammaproteobacteria bacterium. GTDB lineage: Bacteria > Pseudomonadota > Gammaproteobacteria > Steroidobacterales > Steroidobacteraceae > Bog-1198. The sequence continues at coordinate 1,554,601 of CAWFQX010000006.1, forward strand.
CGCGATCTGCGTCCTGCCTTTCGCCAACATGAGCGGCGATCAGGAGCAGGAGTACTTCAGCGACGGCATCACCGAGGACATCATCACCGATCTGAGTAAGGTCTCGGCACTGGCCGTCGTTTCGCGCAACAGTGCATTCATGTACAAGGGCAAGCACGTTGACGTCCCGAAACTCGCACGCGAGCTCAAAGTAGGCCACGTCCTCGAAGGCAGCGTGCGCAAGGCGGGCGGCCGCGTTCGCATTACCGCCCAGCTGGTCGACGGTCTGAGCAACGATCACGTCTGGGCCGAGCGCTACGACCGCGATTTGAACGACATCTTCGCGCTGCAGGCGGAAATCTCCGAAGCCATCGTCAAGGCCCTGCGGCTCAAGCTCCTGCCCGAAGAGAAGAAGGCGATCGAGCAGCGCGGCACGGAAAATGTCGAAGCCTACAATCTTTACCTCATGGCGCGGCAGTCCTACGTCACCGGCCATGAGGCCGATGCCCGTCGATCGGAGACGATCATCAGGCTGTGCAACCGCGCCGTCGAAATCGACCCCCGCTATTCGCGCGCCTGGGCGCTGATGGCCATCGGGCACATGAACTTGCGCTTCGTCAATGGCCGACACGGTGAAGACGGTTTGGTACAGGCCGAGCGGGCGCTCGTGCTGGATGCCAATTTGGCTGAGGCCCATGCCGTCAAGGCCCGAATTCTATCCCAGCACGGCCGTCACGAAGAGGCTGCGGCCGAGATCGATGTTGCCGTGCGTCTCGACCCCGAGTCCTACGAGGTCAACCGGTCGGCGGCGTACTTGCGATTCAGCCAGCAGCGGCTCGACGAGGCGGCTCGTTACTACGAAAAATCGATGAGCCTGATGGAGTCGGATCTGAATTCCGGTTCTCTGCTGCTCACCTGCTACACCGCCCTCGGCAATCTCGACGCGGCCCGGCGGGTCGCGCGCATCACGCTCGCGCGCACGGAAAAGACGCTGGCGCAGGATCCGAACAACGGTACGGCGATGGCCTATGGGGCCATTGCGCTGGCGACTCTGGGAGAGGAGGAACGCGCCAAGGATTGGATCAGCCGTGCCTTGCTGATCGATCCGGACAATATGAACGCGCGCTACAACTTTGCCTGCAGCCTGACGACCTATTTGAAGCAATCCGACGCGGCACTCGAACTGCTCGGACCGGTGTTCGAGACGATGGCCATTGCCTGGTTGAACCACGCCAAAGCCGATCCCGACCTAGATCCCCTGCGCCAAGATCCTCGATTCAAGGCGATGGTGGCGGCCGCCGAGACGCGGCTCGCGGCGGCCAATGACCGCTAGGCAGCCCGGCGGTAGGCCGCTTACCGGTACCGCGCCATCAGCTTGTCGAGCGCGGCGCGCCCCGGAGACAGCTTCTCGTACGGAATGCTGTTAAGCGGAGCCGCGGCGGTGCGGTTGAGATTGTGGAACTCGGTGGAGTCGGTTTCGTCGATGTGGATCAGTCCCGTGACGTATTCGCCGGCTTTGAGCTTGGTCCCTATGTAGTTGTACGCGGCCGTCCTGTCCGTCGGGTCGTAGGTGGGGTCGAGCTTTCGCAGCACCACCTGGCTGCCGTCGTGCAGGCTCACGGGTATCGACTCGCCTTCGGCATAGTCGACCGCAATTTCCTGCGCCCGCGGCACGAAATCCGCCTCGACCGCCGCATGGTAGTGCTCGCGCGTGAAAGTGTAGCTCTTGGTCGAGCCCTCGTGATCGTTGAAGGTCACGCATGGCGAGAGCACATCGATCAGGGCGAAGCCGTTGTGGCGCATGCCGGCTTGAATCAGCGGCACGAGCTGCGCCTTGTCGCCGGAGAAGCTGCGCGCGACGAACGTCGCACCCAGAGTCAGCGCCAGCAACACCGGATCGATCGGCGGCGAAGAATTGATGTCGCCGCGCTTGGCCTTGGTGCCGATATCGGCGGAGGCCGAGAACTGTCCCTTGGTCAAACCGTAAACGCCGTTGTTCTCGATCAAATACAGCATGTTTACGTTGCGGCGGATCGCGTGCACCAATTGACCGATGCCGATGGAGAGTGAGTCGCCGTCACCGGATACTCCGACATAGGTGAGGCGCCGATTGGCCGCATTGGCCCCGCTCGCGATCGACGGCATGCGCCCGTGCACCGAATTGAATCCATGCGAGCCGCTCACGAAATACGCGGTGGTCTTCGATGAACAGCCGATGCCCGACAGCTTCACCAGCTGTTCGGGGCGCAGCGCGAGACCCCAGCAAGCCTCGATGATCGAGGCCGTTACCGAATCGTGGCCGCACCCGGCGCATAAGGTCGACATGCTGCCTTCGTATTGACGGCGCGTCATCCCGAGCGAATTGGTCGGCAGCGACGGATGGGCGACTTTGGGCTTGTTGATGTATGACATGGTTGAACTCGCTCAGGCTCGGGGAACCGCGGTCAGCCGCGGCGCTTCGGCGAGCTTGGCTCTGATGCCGTTGACGATCGGCTCGGCCGACATCGGGAATCCGCTGTAGCTCAGAATCGAAAATAGCTTGGACTTCTCCACCGCGGTCTCGAGGGTCAGGAGGGACTTGAGCTGCGCATCGCGATTTTGCTCGACGACGAAAATGGTCGAATGCGATTTCAAGAAGGTTTCAACATCGTTGTTGAACGGAAATGCCTTGACGCGCAAATAGTCCACCTCGATTTTCTGCCTTCTCAGCACGTCGAGCGCTTCGCGGATCGCGCCATCGCAACTACCCACGCTCACGATCCCGACCTCATTCCCGCCCATCGCCGTGATCACCGGCTTGGGCAAATACTTCGGCGCGTTCGCGAACTTTCGCTTCAGCCGATCGAGCACGACCTGGTATTCGGCGGAATCCTCGGTGTAGCCGCCGTATTGATTGTGGCCCGAGCCGCGCGTGAAGTAGGCGCCCTTGGCGCTGGACCCCGGCAGCGTGCGGTACGTGATGGCATCGTCGTCGCGGTCCACATAGCGGTAAAACTTCTCGAGGCCGGCGAGTTCCTCGGGCGAGAGAATCTTGCCCCGATCGGGCCGGTAGGCATCGTCCCATTGAAGATCCGGGCACATCCAATCGTTCATCCCGATGTCGAGGTCGGAGAGCACGAACACCGGGGTCTGCAGGCGCTCGGCCAGATCGAAAGCCTGCGCCGCCATGTAGAAGCATTCCTCGGGATTTGCCGGAAACAGCAGCACGTGCCGCGTATCGCCGTGCGAGGCGTAGGCGCAAATCAAGAGGTCAGACTGCTGCGTTCGCGTCGGCATGCCGGTCGATGGGCCGACCCGCTGCACGTCGAAAATCACGCACGGCACCTCGGCGTAATACGCCAAACCGACGAATTCGTTCATCAACGAAATGCCCGGCCCGCTGGTCGGCGTGAAGGCGCGCGCACCGTTCCACGATGCGCCGAGCACCATGCCGACGGCAGCCAGTTCGTCTTCGGCTTGCAGGATCGCGAAATTGCGCTCGCCGGTCTGCGGATCGACGCGATAGCGCTCGCAAAAGCCCTTGAATGCGTCCATCAGCGAGGTGGACGGCGTGATGGGATACCAGGCGCCCACCGTTGCGCCGGCGTAGACGCAGCCCAGGCCCGCGGCCGTGTTGCCGTCGATCATGATGTGGCCGCGGGTCTTGTCCATGTGCTCGACCCGCAGCGGCAGCGGCGCTATCAGATTCTGTTTGACGTAGTCGTAGCCGAGACGCAAAGCCTTGGTGTTCGAGTCGAGCAGCTTCGGCTTCTTGCCATAGCTCTCGCTCAAAAGTCCGCTGATCACCTGCAGATCGACGTCGATCAACGCGGCCAGCACGCCGGCATAGGCGATGTTCTTCAACAGGATCCGGTTGCGCACGCCGTCGAAATTTTCGTTCACGATTTTGGCGAGCGGCACCTCGATCACGGTGATGTCGCCGCGCTGCAACAGCGAGCTGCGCGGCCAGGTCGAGTCATAAAGCAGATAGCCGCCGGAAACCAACTCGCGAACGTCGCGCGAGTAGGTTTCCGCGTTCATGGCCACCATGATGTCGACGTGGCTGGCACGGGCCTGGTAGCCATCGCGGGTCACCCGGATCTCGTACCAGGTCGGCAGACCCTGAATGTTCGACGGGAAATAGTTCTTGCCCGTTACCGGCACGCCCATGCGAAAGATCGCCTTCATGATGAGCGAATTCGCGCTGGCCGATCCGGTGCCGTTGACGTTGGCGAATTTCACCACGAAATCGTTCACGCGATTGGCATTGGCAGTTACGCCGGGCATGCTGAGACCTCCTCATCGACTGCGCGCGGAATGTGAATTGTCGACTTTTGCATGTCCCAGGCGGCGGTCGGGCAGCGCTCCGCGCACAAGCCGCAGTGCACGCAGACGTCCTCGTCCTTGACCATGACCCGCGCCGTCTGCGGCAGCGGCGCCGAGACGTACAGTGCCTGAGATCGATTGGCGGCAGGCGCCGTCAAGTGGCTGCGGAGCTCCGCCTCCGTGCCGTTCTGCGTGATCGTGAGGCAGTCGACCGGACAGATATCGATGCATGCGTCGCATTCAATGCAGAGCTTCGCCGCGAATACCGTCTGCACGTCGCAATTCAAGCAGCGCTGCACCTCGAGGGCCGCCTCTTCGGCGGTAAACCCGAGCTCGACTTCGATGTTGATCTTCTTGAAGCGCTCGATCAGTCCGACGTGCGGCACGAGGCGCCGCGCCACGCCGTTGTACTCGTTCTTGTAGGCCCATTCGTGCATGCCCATCTTGCGGCTCGACAAGCTCACGCCGCGCGGCATGCGCTCCTTGACGGGCTCGTCATGGCAGAACTTATGAATCGAGATGGCGGCCTGATGACCGTGTTCAACGGACCATATGATGTTCTTGGGCCCGAATGCCGCATCGCCGCCGAAAAACACTTGCGGAAGCGTGGATTGATACGTGGTCTTGTCCACCTTGGGGACATTCCACTTATCAAGCTCGATGCCGATGCCCGCCTCGATCCACGGAAAGGCGTTTTCCTGACCGATTGCGAGAATGACATCGTCGCATGGGAAAAAGACATCGCCGAGGCTGCGCGTTGCGGTGATTTCGCCGCGCTCGACGTCGTATTCGAGTTTCTCGAACATCATGCCGAGCAGGCGCCCGCCCTCGGTAACGAAGGACTTGGGCGCATGGTTGACCACGATTGCGACGTTCTCGCCTTCGGCATCTTCGAGCTCCCATTCGGACGCCTTGAAGAACTCGCGCGGCTTGCGCGCCATGACCTTCACTTGCTTCGCACCGAGGCGCAGGGAGCTGCGGCAGCAGTCCATCGCGGTATTGCCGACGCCGATGATCAAGACTCGCTCGCCGATGCGGTCGACATGGGCGAAGGCGACCGATTCCAGCCAGGTGATGCCGATATGCACGCGGTCGGTGTCATGGCGGCCAGGCAGTTCGAGCTCCTTGCCTTTGGGCGCCCCCGAGCCCACGAAGACGGCATCGAATTCCTCCGCTTCCAGCAGCCGGCGCAAGCTCTTGACCGGGGTGTTCAGGCGCAGATCCGCACCCATGTCGACGATGTAGCCGATTTCTTCGTCCAGCACCTTGGCCGGCAGGCGGAATGCCGGGATATTGGTGCGCATCAAACCGCCCGGCACGGCGTATTGTTCAAATATCGTGACTTCGTAGCCCATCGGCAACAGGTCGTTGGCGACGGTCAGCGACGCAGGTCCTGCGCCGATGCAGGCAATGCGCTTGCCGTTCTTCTGGCGCGGCGCCTTGGGCAGCAGCGCGGTGATGTCGTCACGATGATCCGAGGCGACGCGTTTCAAGCGGCAGATGGCAACCGGTTTGGCCTCGATTCGCCCGCGGCGGCAGGCGGGTTCGCAGGGTCTATCGCAGACTCGGCCGAGAATGCCCGGAAATACGTTGGATTCTCGATTCACCATGTAGGCGGCGGTGAACTCGCCCTGGGCGATCAGCCGGATGTATTCGGGGACATCCGTGTGTGCCGGACAGGCCCATTGGCAATCTACAACCCTATGGAAATAGTCGGATTTTGAAGTATCGGTTGGCTCCATGATTCCTCGAAACTGTGCCCCAGCCAGTCTTTAAGTATAGCGGTCCCTACCCCGAAACGCCCTGTCCAGGGGGTATTATTGGTTGCAATCGCCATAATGTGATCGACCGCACAATGAACCGTCTCCAAGGCCAGGACGCCACCTGTCCACACTGCTGGCAAACCATCAACCTGACCCTCGACCTCTCAGTACCCGAGCAGTCCTACATCGAGGATTGCCCCGTGTGCTGCCGGCCCATGCTGGTGTCCTATGCTGCGACAGATGGTGAAGTCGCGGAGTTCAGTGTCGAGTCCGCCGAGTGACGCCGACCGGGGGCGGCGGCTTCAAGATGCTGCGCATCTTGATATTGCTGCTGGTCTTGCTCGTGGTAGCCGTGACGACCTGGCAGGATCGTTATCGCAGCACGCGCTGGCATGAGCCTCTGTACGTTGCGCTCTACCCGATCGCCGCGGATGACAGTCCGGCAACGCAAGCGTATCTCGCAGCGCTCGACCTCGAGCGTTTTAAACCGATCGATCGGTTTTTCGCGCGCGAGGCCGCGCGCTATCATTTGGACACCGGCGAGCCGATCAGAACCCGGCTCAGGGCCGAATTGCACGATCGTCCGCCGTCGCGGCCCGCGGACGCCGGACTTCTGGCGACGGCACTGTGGAGTTTGCGGCTGAGGTACTGGGCCTGGCGAGCCAGCGGACATGCGCATGACCCCGAGGATATTCGCATGTTCGTTCTCTATCACGATCCGGCGCTGACGCCCAGAGTGCCGCATTCTTTGGGCCTGACGAAGGGGCTCATCGGTGTGGTTTACGCGTTTGCGGCACCGACGATGAACGGTGCGAACGATGTGGTGATCGCCCACGAATTGCTGCACACGGTGGGCGCCACGGACAAGTACAACCTCGCCGATGATGCGCCGCGCTTCCCCGACGGCTACGGTGATCCGGCCCAGCGGCCCCTTTATCCGCAGCTGACGGCGGAGCTGATGGCGGGACGGCGCATGCTCGCACCCGATCACTGGGAACAAGTGGACAACCTGGACGAAGTGGTCATTGGCCCGAGCACCGCGCTCGAAATACGCTGGCCTCAGCATGCACGCTGAGGCCGCGGCGGAAAACGCGGCGGCCCTGCTCGAGTGCCGCAGCATCGATGTTTGCGTCGGATCACGAATCCTGGTGAGCGGGCTCGATCTGCAAGTGCATGAAGGTTCGATGCTGGCGGTTCTCGGCCCGAACGGTTCCGGCAAGAGTCTCTCGCTGCATACCTTTGCCGGCCTGCGCCCGCCCAGGAGGGGCGAGGTATTGATCTCGGGCCGGCCGCTGGCGCAATGGCCGCGCCGCGCGCTCGCGCGCGAATTGGCGCTTTTGCCGCAAAATGTCGAGGACCCATTCCCTGCGAGCGTCATTGAAACGGTGCTGCTGGGCCGGCATCCGCATATTGCGCGGTGGCAGTGGGAATCGGCCCGCGACCTCGCCATCGCTTCGGATGCGCTCGCCGCGGTGGGGCTGGCAGGTTACGAGGAGCGCGACGTGCTCACCCTGTCGGGCGGCGAGCGGCGGCGCGCCGCGCTGGCGGCGGTCCTCGCGCAAACACCGCGCCTCTTCTTGTTGGATGAGCCTACCAACCAGCTCGACCCGAATCACCAGCTCGAGGCGCTGCAGCTGCTGCGCGAGCGCGCGGACGGCGGCGCGGCCGTCATAGTCACGCTGCACGATCCGAATCTCGCGGCGCGATTTGCCGACGCCGCCCTGCTGCTCGGCAAGGATGGCGCGTGGCATTGCGGCAACGTCGCGAATATCCTCACCCCGCAGCATCTGTCGGCGCTGTATGACACGCGCTTCGAAGCCGCGCAGATCGGGCCACGGCGGGTGTTCTTCCAAGCTTAGGGCGGTCTCAACGCTCCTGGCTCAACGCCGCCAGGACCGGGGCATGCAGGCGTGCGTTGGTTGCGAGCACCGAGGTGGATTGGAGGTTGAGCGGCGCGCCGTTCAGGTCCGTGAAGCGGCCGCCCGCCTCGCTGACGATCGCCGCACATGCCGCGATATCGAGAATATTGACATCGGTTTCGATCACCGCGTCGATCTTGCCGCTCGCCAGCAAATGATAATGCAGAAAATCGCCATAGCCGCGAATGCGGCCGACTCGTGCGACCAGCGCGCCGTAGCGGGCCCACTGGCCGCCGCTCGCCAGTGATTTCATGTTGCCGGAAGACAACGCCGCTGCCTCGAGCGTCGCAACCTGGCTGACGGCGATGGGTTTGCCGTTCAAATACGCGCCGCAGCCGCGTTCGGCAAAGCTGAGTTCGCCGTACACCGGCGCGCTCGACACGCCGAGCACGATCTCGCCGCGACGCATCAGCGCGATCTGCGTGGAGAACATCGGGTATTCGCGCACGAACGCCTTGGTGCCGTCGATGGGATCCACCAGCCAAAGACTCTCGGCATCTGCGTCGCGCGATCCGGTTTCCTCGCCGAAGAATCCGTGCGCGGGAAACCGCGCCTCGAGAATCTCGCGAATCGCGATTTCGCAGCGCACGTCGGCTTCCGTCACGGGCGATTTATCCGCCTTGATGCGTACCTCGATATTGCGTTGGAACAATGCGCGCGCGATGCCGGCGGCCTGCTCCGCAGCGTCGAGGGCCGCCTTGAGTTCGGGTGAAGGAGTCACTGCCGCAACCCCGGTGCTCATGCCGCCTTCTTCAGCGCGCGTTTCCCTGACTCGCATCGGCGAATTGCCGTGCTCGTCGGCGCCGCTTCAGAAGAGGACTCGTTCCCGGACGGGGGCAACCTCCCCGCGGATAGGATGTTCTTCGCAGCGTTGACGTCCCGGTCATGAGTGTCACCACACTCGCTGCACATCCACGTCCTTACAGCACACATGTCCAGTCCCGTGGGACCCATGCGGGCCCCACAGCTGCTGCATGTCTGCGTCGTGTATCGCTCGCTGACGATGCGAACGCTTCTGCCGGCGTACTCGCCCTTGTACTGCAGCTGCGCTTTGAGCATGCCCCAGCCGGCATCGAGCACGGACTTGGCCATCCGCGTCTTCGCCAGTTGCGCGCTGCTCACATCTCCTACGATGATGCTCTGATATTGATCGATGATCGTTCTGGAGAACTTATGCAAGGCCTCTTTGCGCCGGCGCGCGGCCGTGCGATGGAGTCGCTTTGCCTGACGCTTGTGACCCCGCCGTTGGGCCTGGGCTATCTTCACCTCAATTTGTCGGTAAAAGCGCCCCGCCTCGAGCTTATCCCCGTCGCTCGTCGCCGCCGTGTCCCGGAGCCCTAGATCCAGGCCCACCGCCTCGTTTGGGGCGACCGAGGGTTCCACTGCTTGTTCGACGGGAAGACACAGCCACCAGTCCCCGACCGAATCTTGGGCGAAGCAGCCGCACTTCCAGCGGGTCCCCTCGAGAAGCTCCCTCTCGAACACCCGAAACGCCTTCCCCGAGAAGCGCAGGGACTTGCCCTTGCGCTTCACCTGCACGGCTTTGAAGGGGATCCAGCCGAGCGAGCGCTTCGTTCCCCGGCTGACTCGCCAGCGCAGCTTCGCCTTCTTGAACTGCCGCCGCCGGGTAGCGAACTCCGCGTTCACCCGCTGAATGGTCTCAGAACCGATATGCCCAAAATAATCGGTCGCGCCTGCCGAGAGCATATTTAGATCAAATCCGCTCAGCCATTTCCCCGGGCCCGCAAACGGGCGTGCCGCCTTATAGCTCGTCTCATTGGCCCAATTCCACACCTGATTGACTTCGACCGCAGCTGCATTCAGCCATGCGTAGGCTTCGGTCATCACTTTGAGACGGAGCGTGCGGATGCAGGGTATAACGTGGATGGGCATCGACTCCCCCTAGCGATCTTCCCAATCTACGGAAATCAGCTACCCCCATCAACATCTGTTTCTGCAATAATCGATGAGAAAGAGCGGAAACGAGCGCGGCATGAGCCATGCGTTATTTGCAGGTGGCGTCTGAAGCTACACTGCCGTTGCGCAACCGCCGCCGTTGGATCGCGTCGTCCGTGACGCTTCGTCGCATCTTAGGCCATGGAGAATTCACGCGATGGGCAACCGGCTTAGCAAGATATATACGCGTACCGGCGATGACGGCAGCACGGGCCTCGGCGACGGATCGCGGGTGCCGAAGGAAAATCTGCGGGTCGAGGCCTACGGCACCGTCGACGAGGCCAACAGCGCGATCGGCGTGGTCTTGAGCGTTGCCACGCTGCCGCCGGGCATCGCCGGCTGTCTCACGGAAGTCCAGCACGACCTGTTCGACCTGGGAGGTGAATTGTGCATTCCCGGGCATCGCATGATCGAGGCGGCGCATGTCGATCGGCTCGAAACGGTGTTGGACGAATTCAACGAAGCCTTGCCGCCCTTGAAGGAGTTCATACTGCCCGGCGGCGGACCGGCAGCGGCGGCCTGCCATGTCGCTCGCGCCGTTTGCCGGCGCGCCGAGCGCCGCTGTTGGTCGCTGGCGCGAACCGAAAGCGTATCGCCCGAGGCCCTCAAATATCTGAATCGCTTGTCCGATCTCCTGTTCGTGCTGGCGCGCGTGCTGGCTCGCCACGAGCAAGGCACCGAGGTGATCTGGCGGCGCACGCGAAAATAACGAAGGCCGGGAACCTAGAGCAAGTATTCCTAGGCGAAGCCTGCCGACTTTAACTCATTGGCATGCATCCAATCGGCGTGCCAGCTCTCCAAGGCGGCAATCGCCAGCGGCCGGCAAAACAAGAAGCCCTGCACCTGGTTGGCGTCCCGGGTTTTCAGGTACTGCCACTGTGCTTCGGTCTCGACGCCCTCGGCCACCGTCGCCAACCCCAAGCTTTTCGCCATGGCGATGATGGCGTCGACCAGCGGCGCATTGCCGCCGTTCTTCGAGGCGATGTCGCGCACGAATACCCGGTCGATCTTGAGCGTGTCGATCGGAAAGTGCCGCAGATACGACAGTGAACTGTAGCCGGTGCCGAAATCGTCCAGCGCCGTGGCCACCCCAAGCTCCTTGAGCGACTTGACCGCCTTGTTCACCGCGGCCGAATATTCGATCAAGGCGCCCTCGGTGAATTCCAGTTCGATCATGCGCGAATCGATCCCCGCGGCATCCACCGCGTGCGCGACGCGCGACACCAGGCTGCCGTCACGAAATTGCACGCCTGACACGTTCACCGCGACTTGCCACCCCGGGCCGCCGGCGTCGCGCCAGCGGCGGGCCTGCGCACATGCCTCGCGCAGCACCCAATCGCCGATTTCGACGATCAAGCCGGTTTGTTCGGCGAGCGGAATGAACTCGTCGGGCGCGACGAAACCGCGTTGCGGGTGCCGCCAGCGCAGCAGCGCCTCGACCGCCTCGACCCGCAAATCCTTGAGTGCCAGACGCGGCTGATAATTCAAGGTGAATTCGCCCCGCTCCACCGCCTTGCGCAAATCGGCTTCCATGGACAGATGCCTGGCCGCACGCGTGCTGATGGATTTGTTGAAGAATTCAAGCCCTCCATGCCCCGTCTTCTTGCCGTGATGCATGGCCGCGTCGGCATTCTTGATGAGGGCGCCGGCAGTCGCCGCGTCGCCCGGGAACAAACTGATGCCCATGGTCGCCGACAGCGGGATTTCTGCCTGTGCGAAGACGAAGGGCCGGGCCAATGCCAGCTGCACACGTTGCGCCACGGCTTGGGCCGCCTCGGCCGTGGAGATGCCTGGGAGCGCCAGTGCGAATTCGTCGCCGCCGGTGCGCGCCACCCAGTCGGTGATATCTATCTTCTCGGCGGATTCATCCGCACGATCCACGGAGCGCTGCGAATCGCGCAGGCAGTTTTGCAGCCGATGTGCGACCTCCTTCAGCAGGGCGTCGCCCACCGCCTGCCCTTGCGTGTCGTTGATGCGGGAGAAATTGTCGACATCGAGCATCAACACCGCGAGCCCGCGCTGCCGCGGCAGGGCCCACTCCACCTGCTGCTCCAATATCTGCAGCAAGCGTTGACGGTTCGGCAGGGCGGTGAGCGGGTCGTAGTACGCGAGGTAGCGCACCCGTGCCTCGCTCTCGCGCAGTTGATCTTGAGTTTGTTTGGCGCGGACCAAGAATTTGACGCGTTGCGCCAGGAGCATCGGATTGATGCCCTTGGACGAGAAATCCGTGGCCCCGGCGTTGTAGGCGCGATTGACCGACTCCATATCGTCGAGGCTGGTCTGCATCAAAATCGGCACATGGCGGCTCTCGGGCAAAGCACGCAGCGCACTGCAAACGTCGAAACCGTTCATGCCCGGCATGACGACATCGAGCACCACGCAATCCGCGGGCTGCTCGCGGAACTGACCGAGCGCGCTCGCACCGTCGGCCGCTGCGATGACGCGAAAGCCCGCCATCTCCAAGGCGGTTCCAACCAGCAGTCTGGCGCCGGCATCGTCGTCCACGACCAGTACCGTTGCGGGACCGTTGGCTTGATTGTCGAGTGTGTTCATCGTTTCCTTTAGTCTGCGCGTAACCATTACGCGGCATTGGGTGACCGTTCGCGCGCCAGGGCGCCGCAGAAATCCAGATATTCGCGGCGAATTTTCGCCACGACCGGCGCGACCTGGGTGATTCCGCCGCCGCGCACCAGGGCCTCGCATTCCTTGGCCACCATCGCGAGGCGCGTGCCCCCCAAATTCGAGGTGCTGGATTTGAGCGTGTGCACGGCCTGTGTGAGCGCCTCCACCTGCATATTCGCGGCTGCGGTTTCGATGGCTCCGATCAAACCCGGCGAATGCTGCAAGTACAAGTCGATCATCGAATTCAGGAGGGTCGGTTTAGCGAGCGCGGCGATATTGCGCAGCACGCCGGAATCGATCAGCGGCACTCGCGACAGATCGCGCCGCTCCGACTCCGGCAGCACGCGCAGCGCCAGCCATCGTCTCAGCAGCGTTGCCAATTGCCGCTGCGTAAAGGGCTTGCTCAGGAAGTCGTCCATTCCGGCCGCGAGACACCGTTCGCGCTCGCCTTCCATCGCATTCGCCGTGAGTGCAATGATGGGCACGCGGGCGGCTCCCGACGTGTGTTCGCGCCGTCTTATCTCGCCGGCCGCGGTCAATCCGTCCATGATGGGCATTTGACAATCCATCAATACCGCGTCGTACGTCGTCGCCGTCATCGCTTCGATGGCCAGCCAGCCGTTCTCCGCGGCCTCGGTGGCGCACCCCAAATTCTCGAGCATGGCGACAGCCACCTCGCGATTGACGGGATTGTCCTCGACCAGAAGAATTCTTGGTGCGGCTCCGCGCACCGCCGGAGGAGGCGCGGCCGCGGGCGTCGCTCCCGGCAGCGCTTCCGGCGCGGTTCCCGGCTGGCCGCTCATGACGCGGGCGATACAGGCGAAAAGCTGCGACCTGCGCAGCGGTTTGGCGAGGACGGCCGCGAACAGACGCGCGCTTTCGCCGCTATCGTGATCGTCGCGCGTGGTCAGCAAAATGAGGCGCATTGCCGGCCAGCGGGGGTCCTGACGGATGAGTTGCGCCAGCTGAAAGCCGTCTTCGCCTGGCATTTGGTCGTCCACCAAGCCGAGATCGAACGCGGGTCCGCCGGCGGCGTTCAGCGCAGCCAGCGCCGCGGCGCTCGTTTCCGCAGTGGTGACCTCGACGCCGCATGACTCTAGATGCTGCTGCAAGATTTCGCGATTGCTGGCGTTGTCGTCCACGATGAGCGCGCGCAGGCCGGCGAGATTCAGCCGCTGCAGGCGAGTCAGAGTCGGGGTCGCTTCGGCGGGCTCCAGGCGAACCTCGAACCAAAATGTCGCGCCCCGGCCGAGCGCACTCTGGACGCCGATTTCGCCGCCCATCAAGGCGGCGAGCTGCCTGCAGATGGCCAGTCCCAAGCCGGTGCCGCCATATTTTCGCGTCGTGAACGAGTCCGCCTGGCTGAAGGAATTGAATATGCGGCCTTGGACTTCCTCGGATATCCCGATGCCCGTATCGATGACCTCGAATCGCAGCAAGCCATCCGCGCCGGCTGTCCGCACCCGCACGATAACCTCGCCGGAATCCGTGAACTTGATGGCGTTGCCGACGAAATTGATCAGAATCTGGCGCAGCCGCATCGGATCGCCCCATACCGTGCCGGGTACGTCGAGCTCGATGGCACAGGCCAGTTCCAGCCGCTTCGCATGGGCCCGGCCGGCGAAGATCTCGATGGTTTCTTCCACGGCTTCGCGCAAGCCGAATTCGACGCGCTCGAGCTCGAGTTTTCCGGCTTCGACTTTCGAGAAATCCAGGATGTCGTTGATGATCTGCAGCAGCGCTTCGGCCGAATGCGAAATGGTTTCCGAGAGATGGCGTTGCCGCGGCGTGAGCTCGGTCGACTGCAGCAGTTCCGACATGCCCATCACGCCATTCATCGGCGTGCGGATCTCGTGACTCATGCGCGCCAGAAACTCGCTTTTGGCACTGCTGGCGCGCTCGGCCGCTTCCTTGGCGCGATTAGCCTCCGCGATCGCGAGCTTGAGCTCGAGATTGGCATTGCCGAGATTGATCGTGCGCTCCTCGACCTGCTGCTCGAGGAATTGGCGGTACTTTTCCAGACGCGAGTCGCGATGGCGAATCTGCGCCAGCATTTGATTGAAGCCGTCGATAAGCGAACCCACTTCATCTTCGGAATTTCGCTCGACTCGCAGGCTGTAGTCCTGTTCCAAGGACACCCGCTGCATGGTCTGCGCCAAATTCACGATGGGACCGGAGATTTGCTGCTGCAGGCGCGCAGCGAGCCAGTTCGCCGACAGCACGGCGGCAAGGATCGCCGCGAGCGTGATCACGAGGTATGCAGGCCACTCTGGGTAGATCACCTCGAACGGCACGAGAATGTCGATGTACCCTATGACATCGCCGGTGCGCGCGACGGCCGCAATGATGTGGAATTGCGTGCCTCGCAGGTACAGCTGCGGATGCTGGGGATCCACGAGCGGCGTCGAACGCGGAATGGCCGAGGCGTTTTGCGCGGCTGCCGACTCGAGCAGCGCGTCGCTTTGCCCGCGCCGGTAGGTGGCGATCCTGCGGCCGTTCGCCGCCAGGATTTCGGCATCGCTCACCAGCCACTCTTCGCGCAGACCGCCCACGGCCTTGAGCGCCGCCTTGTCGTCGCCCTGCCGCAGCGCGTCGATCGTGCTCGCGCCGGTGACTCGCGCGACGCGCGCGGCGCTCCACAGCAAGTCGTCGCGCAAATGCATCAGATTCATCGCGACGTGCACGACCATCGCCACGGCGAAAACGGCGATTGCGGGAACCAAGATGACCACGCGCAGCTTGCGCTCAATGGGAAGGTCCGCGAACCAACGAATCAAAAGCCCTCCCGGCCACCTAGCATGGTTTCAAAGCACCCACTAAGTGTCGGCCTTTCCGGGAAAATCTGTGGGTTCAGCCAGGTATATATGGCCGCGGAAACGTGACCAAGTTCACGTCTGAGGCCGGCGCCTTGGAGCTAGCGCCGCGGCGGCCCCTGTCTGCAAGCGGCGCCGATCAGGCCCCGGGCCCGCGGCCAGTCGAAGGCGGGGCCGGGATCGGTCTTGCGGCCGGGCGCAATGTCGCTATGTCCCACCAGGCGGTCCGCAGACAGACGAGGATAGGCGACGCACAGCGCAGCCACGACTTCGGCAAGTGCCTCGTACTGCGTCGCCTCGTACGGCAGCGTATCGGTTCCCTCGAGCTCGACACCCACCGAGAAATCGTTGCAGGCCGCGCGGCCCTGATAATTCGACTGGCCGGCATGCCAGGCGCGATCCGCGAAGCTCACGTATTGCGTCAGCGCCCCGTCGCGCTGCACGACCAAATGCGAGGACACGCGCAAAGGCGCCACTTCGGCGAAATAAGGGTGAATCTCCGCGGGCAAAGCATTGGTGAATAAGCGCTCGATCCAAGGGCCGCCGAATTCTCCGGGCGGCAGGCTGATGCCATGAATGACGATCAGGTCCGCCTCGACCCCCGCGGGTCGTGCGTCGTAGTTCGGCGAAGCGATTTGTTTCGCCCCGCGCATCAGCCCCGTCTCGAGATCGACCTGCAAATTCATGTCCTTGAGGCACCCGATACAGCCAGGCCGGTAGCATATGCGACAATTCCGCCGAGATGAAACTCACCGTCGAAAATCGGGCAGATTTCGAGCGCGCACCGTGCGCTTGACGCGAGTGTATGTCGAGGGCGAGCTGACTGTTGGCGGCTTGGTCGAGCTGCCCCCGGACACCGCCGCGCACCTCGTAAAGGTGTTGCGGGCGCGCAGCGGGGATCAGGTGATTTTGTTCAACGGCGATGGGCGCGAGTTCACCGGCACGATCCAGGCTGTGCGCGGCAAGCGCGTGTCGGCCGCCGTCGGCGACGGCCGCAGCGTGGATCGAGAATCACCATTTGCCATAACGCTCGTCCAATGCGTGCCGCGGGGCGACCGCATGGATTTCATCGTGCAGAAGGCCACGGAGCTCGGCGTCGCGCGGATCGTGCCGGTATTGAGCCAACGCAGCGTCGTGCGGCTCGACCAGGCCCACGCACAATCGAAAGCGATGCATTGGCGGGCGGTGGCCGTGAGCGCCTGCGAACAGTGCGGCCGCAATCGCATTCCGGCGGTCGAGCCGCCGCAGCCGCTGCTCAACTACCTCGGCGAGTCCGATCCCGGCACCGGGCCGAAACTGGTATTCGAACCGGATTCCGCGGCGCATGCGCTCCTCCCGGCGCAAGATCGCGGCAGTACGGCTGAAATTGCAATTGGACCGGAGGGCGGCTTCGCCGCCGATGAACTCGAAGCTTTTCGAGTGACGGGATATTCTCGAGCCGGACTGGGTCCCCGCATTCTGCGCGCCGAGACGGCCGCCATTGCGGCCCTGGTGTGGCTGCAGGCGCGCCGCGGCGACATGTAAGCGGATTCAGACAAGGAATGGCGCTGTTCGGACGCTCATTTCACAACGCATATCTGCTGTAATTGGCATCGGATCCGGTATTGAACCGCCCCATGCACCCAAAAACTCCCTTCGTACTCGGCCTGGCCGCCTCCGTACTGCTCGCTGCATGCGGCGGCAACGGCGCAAGCGTTAGCTCGGCCCCACCTTCCTCCAACTCGATGACCTCCGCACCTGCGATCACCGTGCAACCGTCGGATCAGAGCGTGTCGTCCGGGCAGCCGGCAATCTTCACTGTGACGGCAACGGGGACGGGGAGCTTGAGCTATCAGTGGCAGAAAAATGCGGCGCCGATCGCCGGCGCGACCGCGCCGATTTATACGACGCCGGCCGCGGCGCTCAGCGACAGCGGCAGCATCTTCGCCGTCGTCGTCAGCGACGCAAACGGCAGCACGACCAGCCGCGGCGCCAAGCTGCTCGTGGCAAGCGTCGCCATACACGCCGGTACCGATGTGCTCACGTATAAAAACGATCTGAGCCGCACCGGCCAAAATCTTGCCGAATCGACCCTGACTCCCGCCAATGTGACCTCCGCCACTTTCGGCTTGCTGCGCAACTTGATGGTGGACGGGAAGGTGGATGCCCAGCCGCTCTACGTGTCGCAACTCAGTGTGTCGGGCTCCGCTCACAACGTCGTGTATGTGGCCACCGAGCACGACTCGGTCTACGCCTTCGACGCCGATACGGGCTCGGTTCTGTGGCAGACGTCGCTGCTCGCATCGGGGGAAACCCTGAGCGACACGCACGGCTGCAGTCAGGTGGTTCCTGAAATCGGCATCACGTCCACGCCCGTGATCGATCGCAGCGCCGGGGCGCATGGCACCCTCTATGTGGTCGCCATGTCGAAGGACGCCGCATCGGCCTATCATCAGCGGCTGCATGCCCTCGATCTCGTCACCGGAGCAGAATTGCTCAAGGGCCCGGCGGAGATCGCGGCGACATACCCGACCGCCGGCGGCGGCACCTCCACGTTCAGTCCCGGGCAGTACGAAGAACGGGCGGCGTTGCTGTCGCTCAACGGGACCATCTACACGAGTTGGACTTCACACTGCGATGGCGCCCCGTACTACGGCTGGATCATTGCCTATTCCGCGAGCACTCTGTCGCGCACCGCCACGCTCAACGTCGCGCCCAACAGCGGCGGCACCGGACCGGCAATTTGGATGAGCGGCGGCGGCCCGTCGGCCGATTCCGCCGGCAACATTTACCTGTTGACGGCAAACGGCGCCTTCGAAACGGCGCTGGACGCGAATGGTTTTCCGAAGAACCGGGATTTCGGCAACTCCTTTCTCAAGCTATCGACGGCCGGCGGTTCATTGAGCGTGGTCGATTATTTTGCGATGTACAACGAAGTTGCCGAATCGGCCGCCGACGAGGATCTGGGCTCGGGCGGAGCCATGCTGCTGCCGGATATGACCGACTCCACCCAGGCCGTCCGGCACCTCGTCATCGGAGCGGGCAAGGACGGCAACATCTACGTCGTCGATCGCGACGCCATGGGGAAATTCAACCCGTCCGGCAACAGCCAAATTTGGCAGCAGGTGAGCGGTGCTCTGGTGGGCGGCGTCTTTTCGACACCCGCGTATTTCAACGGCACCGTCTACTACGGCGACGTCGGCGACACCCTGAAGGCGTTCACGGTATCGGGCGCCAAACTCCCGGCGACCCCCCAATCCCAGTCGGCGACGCTGTTCGGTTTTCCGGGCACCGCTCCGGCGATTTCTGCAAACGGAACTGCCGCCGCCATCGTCTGGGCGCACGAGAACTCCAATCCGGCGGTGCTGCACGCCCTTGATGCCGCCAACCTCCAGCACGAGCTCTACAACAGCAATCAAGCCGCCGGAAATCGGGATCATTTCGGGATCGGCAATAAATTCATCACGCCGGCCATTGCCGACGGAAAGGTGTTCGTGGGCACGACGAACAGCGTCGCCGTGTTCGGCTTATTGCAATGATGCAATCGATGAAATACCCATCGCTTGGCGCAGGAAAGCATCGCTTTTGCCGAGCATTTCCCTGCGCGCAGTCGAATCCTCCAGATAGTGATCGAGTCCATCCCACGTCACCAGTTCGTGAGGAACGCCTGCGCTTTGCAAGCGCTCAGCCATTCGCATCGACTGTTCGATGGCCACGTTGCGATCGAGCGCGCCGTGAAAGAGCAGCACCGGCACCTTGATCTTGTCGGCGTTCTCGGCCGGCGAACCCGCCCGCATGTGAGGCCCATCACCGACGAAATCGCTTACTAAATTGTAGTCGGCCCAATATCTGTGCTGATCCTTGAGCGCCTGTAGGTCGGTGACCGGAGCGATGGCGACTACTGCCTTGAATACCGAGGGATCCACCACCGCCGACTGCAGCGCGGCGTAGCCGCCGTAGGACCAACCGACGACGCCTAGTTTGGCGGGATCGGCGATCCCTTCGGCGACCAACCAACGCCCGGCATCCAATACATCGCCGATGGCCGTACGCCAGGACTTGAATCCGTTCTGTTGGAACCAGGCGTCGCCATAGCCGCTCGATCCGCGAAAATTGGGCTGCAGCACCGCAAATCCGCGCGACGCATAGAATTGAGCCAGCCAGTCGAAGCCCCACTCGTCTCGGGCACTCGGGCCGCCATGCGGCAGCACGATTGCGGGAAGGCCCTTCGCATCCTCTCGGCCCGGGGGCAGGGTGAGATAGCCCGGCACCAGAGTGCCGTCGGCAGCGAGATAGCTCTGGGCTTTCACCTTGGCCAGCTTCACGCCCTCCAGCTCGTTCCTGATGACCAGAAACGTTTGCAGCTGACGTGCGCTCTTGTCGAACAGATAGTAGACCCCGGGATCCGTGTCGCCGCCCGCAAGCACCAGCAGTTTGCTTTCATCCATGCTCGAATCGACGATCGAGATCACGGGATTCCCTGGTAGCGCCCGCGATAGCGAGGCGGCCATCTTGTCGATGGGTTGATCGAAGTACACGGCCTTTCTCACATCGGTGGCATAGGACACTCCCACGACGCGTTTGCGGCGGCCGATTGTTATCAGTTCATCCACATCCACATCGGGCCGCGCATAGATCAGGTTCTCTTGCAGCGACTCATCCAGGGTGATCGTATAGACCGCGAGCCTGCCGTCTTTCTTTTTGAAGCCATACACCACATTGAGATCGCGGTCGACCGCGGCCGGATAGAAGCCGCTGTGCTCCCGCTCGTTGTATTCGCTCAACTTCTGCCACTCGCGCGAACCCCGGGGCCGGTACGAATAATAGAACATGCCCTTCAGCTGGCCTGCAGCCTGTGTCGTGGCCAGGCCCATAATACGAACTGTTCCGCGCCCGTCACTGAGATAGTCGAATACCCCGTTGCGCGGTTGTTCGACGGACCTGGTCGCGAGGGTTTGGGTATCGATCCAATCAACGGCTATTCCACGCTTGGAATCTCCAAGCCGGCTGCCGATGCGATCATCGGCCAGGTGAACCCGCTCGATGAGCGCAGCGCCATCCTCGTCGGGCAGCCAGTCGATGACGCGCCCGCCGCCCAGCTGCAATCCGTGACTGAAGGGATTTTCGATGGTGCTCAGCACCCTCGGATTGCCGCCGTCCGAGTTCAATGCCATGAGCCGGGTAAACAGCACCGGCTCCAGTATCGCGCTGCGCTTGGTGACGAAATAGACTTCACACACCAGCCGTTGATTCGACACCCATTCGCATCTGCCGATGCGGTCCGGTCTGCCATTCGCGGCCAGCACCGGCCGCGGCACCGATCCCTTCGCCAGATCGAGCGTGAAAGCGACTGATCCCGCTCCCCTGTCCGGAGCGACATAAACGACGCTCATGCCATTCGGCGAGAGTCTTAGGTGCGTGACGCTGTTGCGCGCTCCGAAGGCGGCGGCGGCATCGAAGGGCTTGACGGCCTGCGCCCCCAATGGCGAAGCACCGGCCAATATTGCGATCATCGTTAGATTTCGAAGAACCATGGACACTCCCTGTCTTTTATCGATTCGTTTTTTAGGTTGGCATCACCGAGGTCTCCTCGGCGATCATTTGCTCCAAGCGCTCCAAATCGGGGATCAGCGGCGTCTCGTTCACCATCCGTACCTGGCAGATGATCGGCGAGCGCTCGGGAAAGCTGCGCGAGGGATCCGGCCGCAGCACGTCGGCGTTGACGCGCACGAGTTGCGGGAACCCTTGAGTCAACATGCCGAAGTATCCGGACTGCAAGCTGCCGCCGGAGGCGTGAAAAATCACGATTCGCGTGCGGCTGGAGACCATCGGCAGCGTTTGGCCAAATGCGCCTTCGAAGGACACCACCGGTACGCTGCGGCCGCCCCAGCTCACGACGCCCGCGTACCACGGGGGCGCATTGGTCATTTCGGCCGGTGCCTGATACCCGATGACCTCGGCGACGCAGGCACGCGGGACGATCAATCGCTCCCCCGCCAGTGGCACCAGCAAGCTGTACAACTCGTCGCGCAGGTCGGACATGGCGGCTACTTCGCGATGGCGCTGCGGCGATTGACGAGCGGCTCGATGGCATCGAGCAATTGGCTTTCCTGGTACGGCTTGCCGAGATAGTCGTCGACGCCCAGTTCGATGGCGCGCGCTCGGTGCTTTTCGCTGACCCTGGAAGTGATCATCACGATCGGAATGTCCTTGAGGCGCGGATCGTTTCGAACGTGCGCGGCCACCTCGTAACCGTCCATCCGCGGCATTTCGATGTCGAGCAAGATGATGTCCGGCAGATGCTCCTGCAGCAGCGAGACGGCGTCCACGCCGTCCTTGGCCGTCAACACGCGCATGCCGTTGCGCTCGAGCAGCCGCTGCGTCACGCGGCGCACGGTGATGGAATCGTCGACGACCAACGCGAAAGTGCGTCGGTCGCGTTGATCGAGAACCGCCGTTTCGGCGGGGCGCGCGCGCCACTCCGAGCGCACCAGCGAGCCCATGTCGAGAATGATGACGATGCGGCCGTCGCCGAGAATCGTCGCGCCGGCAATTCCGCGGATGCCTGAAATCTGCGGTCCCAATGATTTCACGACAATTTCGCGGCTGCCCACCAATTCGTCCGTGACCAGGGCGGTGGAGTGCTCGCCCGCGCGGATCAGTACCACCGAAATCGAAACGTCCGATTCAGGAAGACGCGTGGCACCCAGGCCCACGAAGGAACCCAGCTGCTGGAAGCGGTACTTTTGGCCGCCGTATTCGAACAAAGGCGCGTCCTTGCCCAGATGCCTGGCGACGATGTTCCGCGGCAGGCGCACCACGCCTTCCACCGTGGCAAGAGGCAAGGCATAGGTTTCCTCGGCAACACGCACGATCAAGGCCTGACTGATTGCCAGCGTGAAGGGCAGGCGGATCGTAAACCGCGATCCCTTGCCCGGAGTCGTGTCGATGAACAGTCCGCCGCCGAGCTTCTTTACTTCGGTGGCCACGACGTCCATGCCGACGCCGCGCCCGGCCGCCTGCGTGACATGGCCCGCGGTGCTGAAGCCGGGCTCCAAAATGAGCTGCACGGCTTCCTCATCCGTGAGTTTTGCGTGCGGATCGGCAAGCCCCAGGGCGATCGCCTTCTCGCGAATCAGCTTGACGCTGATGCCGGCGCCGTCGTCGGCAACCACGATCACGACCTCCGCGCCGTCGCGCTCCAAGCTGACCGAAATGCGGCCCACATCCGGCTTACCGAGCGCGGCGCGGCGTTCCGTAGACTCGATGCCGTGCACCACGGCATTGCGCAGCATGTGTTCCAGAGGCGGCACCATGCGCTCCAGCATCTGCCGATCGAGTTCCGCGGCAGCGCCCTGCACGACCAGCTCCGCGCGCTTGCCGGTGTCGTTCGCCGCTTGGCGTACCAGGCGCGTCAGCCGCTGCACATGGCGCTGGAACGGCACCATGCGCGTGCGCATCAGGCTGTTCTGAAGCTCCGTGATCACGCGCGCCTGCTGGGTGAGGAGATTCTGGGCTTCGCGCGTCAAGGTCTCGAGCAATCCCTGGATGCTCGCCACGTCGCTCGAGGTCTCGGCGAGGGCGCGCGAGTACTGCTGCAGAGAGGAATATCGGTCCAGCTCGAGCGGGTCGAAATCGCTGCGCCGCGGTTCCACGTCCTGATGGCGGTTCAGAACCTGCGCCTCGGTTTCCATCTCGAGGCCGCGCAACTGCTCCTTGAGGCGCGTCACGGTGCGCGCCAATTCTGCGAGGTTGAAGTCGATCGAATTGACCTGCTGATCGAGGCGAGCCCGGAAGATGCTCACTTCCCCCGCATTGTTGAGCATGGTGTCGAGCAGATCCGCATCGACGCGCGCCATTTCCACGCGTTCCGTGGTGGGCGCGGTTTCGCGTCCGGGCAATACCGGGGTGCTGCTCAACTCGAGACTCGCAAGAGAATCCTCGCTCGCGGCGGCCGGGACGCGCACTTGCACCGACGGAGCGGCGGACGCGGCCAAATCGACCGGCGCCGCCGCCGGCGGGGCAGCGGCCGGCGCGGCGGGGGCAGCCGATGACGCAGCAGCGAACGCCGTGGGGCGTGCGGGATTCGCCAAATCTCGGATTTGCGCGATCAGGGCGGCCGCGGCGGTCGGCAGGGCGCCGTTGCTCACCAAATCGCGCATGCTCGCGAGTGTATCGAGACTCGCCTGCATGACGGCATGCGCATGATCGTCGCCGACCACGGTTCCGCCGTCGATCTGGATCACCAATGTCTCGAGCTCATGGCTCAAATCGCCCATGGCGCTGATGCCGGCCATTCGGGCGCCGCCTTTCAGGGTGTGCAATTGACGCTGCAGCTCCGCAACTCGTTGTTTGTCCTTGCGGTCGCGATTCCAGGCGGCCAGCGATAGCTGCGCCGCTTCGAGCAATTCGGTCGCCTCTTCGCTGTAGATGTTCGCGATCTCGTGGTCGAAATCCTCGGCCGGCGCCGCGTCTTCAACTTCCATCGGCGCGGCCGCGGCGGCCGCAGTCCACGCAGCCGCGGACGTCGTGTCCGCCGCAGCCTCGGGCACCGCGACGGGCGCGGCCGCGGATACGGCCTCGGGGACTACGGTGAGCGCCGGGACGAGGGCCGATGCACTGGTGTCGATGGCGGCGCGGGCGATGTCAGCCTCGAGTTCGGCCTCGACATCATGCAGGCGCGTGAGCAGCGAGGGATGTTCCGAGAAAAAGGCGGTCGATTCATTGATGTGTGATACGACGTTGTCGATCGCGCGAACCGCATCGCCCAAAGTCGCAAGCCCCAGATCCGACAGCCCGTGACCACTGTCAAAGACTTTGCGCATGACGTGATTCAGCGGTTCGGTGATACGGATGCCGTGCCGCGCTTCGGCCATCTTCGAGTGCCGCTCAAGGTGTGGATGGCGCGATACACCGACTCAGGCAATTCGTGCGGCGCCGGCTGACCGGTGCGCTTGCGCAAATATTCGCGTATTTCGGCCAGATGGCTCGAAGTCTCCTTGCTGTAGATATCGTGCAGCAAGGGATCCATCGCCGGCGGTTGGGACTCGGCGGGTTCTGCGGGTTCTGCGAATGCGGGGGGTGCGGCGGACGCGGCCGGTGCAGCGGGTGCAGCGGGAGCGGCGGCCGCAGGGCGATCCTCCGGTGCCAATGTCACCGTACCCTGATCGGCTTCGCGGCCGTCGGCGTAGGCAAAGGCGCGCGCCATCAACGCCTCGATCGGCACCGGGTTGTGTCGCCCGGTTTCCAATTGCTCCACCAGTTGCGGCAGGGCGGCGACGCCGCTTCGCAGCAGCGTCATCATTCCGGGCGTGCGCGACAGCGTCTTGTCGATGATGCGATTCAGCAAATTCTCGATTGACCAGCCAAATTCCGCGATCGCCCGCGCCCCAACCATGCGTCCGCTGCCCTTCAGAGTGTGAAAGCTGCGGCGCATGAGTGCCAATGACTCCAAATCCATTGGATTTTGGTCCCATTGCGGGAAGCTGCGCTGAATCGATGCGATCTCTTCCTTGGCTTCCTCGATGAACAGCTCGACGAATTGCGGGTCGACCGGTTCCGGCTCGGGAACGGCGATCAACGGGTTGGTCGCCGCGTGGGCGCGTTTGGTGCGCTCCAGTGCGAGCGTTTCGGCCGGATCGAGCTTGACGGTCCTGGCGGCGTCGCTGGCCGAGATGCTGATGTTCGGGACCCGCGACGGGGCCTCGTCCGCCAGCGTCTTGATGCAGATTTCGGCGTTGTCCAGCATGTACCATGGATCGGTGCGCCCGCTTTGCAGCGTTTCCATGTAGTACTCGATGCTGACGATGGCGTCCGCGACCCTCTCCAAGCGGATGGCGTCCGGCGCCGGCGCCCCGGGCTCGATGAGCTTGCGCACCTGCGCACCGATCGCATCCATCAATTCCACCGCCCTGCCCTTGCCCAGCATCAAGAGCCCCGCGGTGATGCCGCGCAGCAGCTGCGGCACGTTGTCGAGGCCCTGCGGCGGAAATTCGCCCTGCTTCTGCACGGCAATCGACACGGCCTCCTTGATGCGCGCCATGTTGACGATGCACTCGCGCAGCACCGCTTCACTGACCAGTCTGAATTCGAGATCCTGATCGGGCGGCAAATCGGCGGCCGCACCTTCCGCTGCGGTGGGCAATATCAGACGCACCAACTGATCGTCGAGGCTGTCTTCCACCGAGAGCAGCACGCCGGCCACCTTGATCAGGGACTCCTCGGACGGTGCCTTGCCGTCGCTGACGATGGCAGACTAGCTCGGCAATCTCTTCCTGGACACGCTGCCGCAACTCCCCAAGACCCAACACTCCCAGCGTGTCGCTGATCTTCTTCAGCAACTCGAGCTGCGGCGCGAGTTCCTCGCTGTGGCCGCCGCCGCGGCGCACGAATATATCGAGCACATCCTTGACCTTGGAGAGATCCTCCTTGATGGCGGCGGCCACCGTGCGCATCAGCTTCACGCTGGGCGCCGACAGGCTTTCGCGCTCGTGTTCGATCGAGTCGTCGACCGGCAGAAGCTCCGAGAGCTTGAACGAGGCGCGTACCGCGGCAATGCGGCCGCCGGAATTCGATGCTCGAGCGACGTAGTACAACAGGTTGTTCAAGAGATCGACCGGCGGGTCCTCGCAATAGCGCCCTTCGCCGAGTTCGTAGAGCGCCTTGATCTGCCGGTCCGCCTGGCCGAGCAGGCGCTTGAGCGTCGCACTGCCCTCCAAGCCATTGGCGCGCAGCGCCTCCAGAATGGCGCCGACGACCCACCACAGCTGGAATACCGGCTGGGTGGTCGCGACCTGCTCGAGCTTCTCGGCCACCTTCGACAGAATCTCCAGATTCTGCACCGTGCGCTCGCCGCGGATGTACCCCAATAGTCCGATTTGGAATCGCGGCCGCAGGCGTCTGGCCCACTGCGCCACCGTGATCGCCTGCTCGCCCTGCCGCTGCGATTGCGGCTGTGCCGGCTGATCGGATTTCAGATTCAGCAGCAGCAGCGTGCCCTCGGACAACAGCGGGACTGCCGCGCACGGACCGCAAGTCGTTGAGCAGCGGCAGCAGCACCAAGGCCAGATCCCGGCCGCCCGACAAAACCCGCTCCAGGTAGGTCGGCAACTGCACCATTGCTCGCATCAGTGCATCGAGGCCATCGACTTGACGCTTCTGGTCATTGTCCGAGCTCAGCAAGTAGCGGGTGACGTGCTCCATTTCCTCGGCCAGCAGCGCCGCGCCGTACACCTCGACCAAACGCAGGACTCCATGGGCGGAATGCAGTTGGTCGGCGCACTTCTCCAGCAACACTCGCTGGTCCGAACGCTCCGCGTACGCCTCGAGCGAGGCGCGCGCATCGTTCAGCGTCGCCGCAAGCTCTTTGGCAACGATGTGCAGGGTTTGGGAACTGATATCGGTCATGCCGGAATCGTTTGGCGCCTCAAGAGCCGAAGCCGCTGGCCTTGCGCATTTTTCCGGAATTGCCGGTCGTGCTGGTGTTGCCGCCTTCCTTGGCCGCCGCCCGCCGCAGGTTCGCTCAACGCCTGCAGCCGCGTGGACGAGGCTCCGAGCGTGGTGGTGCCGCCGCCGTAATCCGGCAGGCGGAATCCCGCCACGGATTTGCGCAGCTGCGCCGAGAGGGCCGCCAGTTTGGCGATCGAAGTGGAAGTCGCCGTCGAGCCTTCGGCCGTCTGTGCCGATATTTCGCGCACGACCTGCATGTTCTTCGAGATGCTCCCGGATGCCATCGCCTGCTGCCGCGCGCTCGCCGAGATGTTTTGCACCAAACTCGCGATTTGATTGGAAACCTGCTCGATCTCTTCGAGGGCGGCGCCGGCATTTTCAGCGAGCAGCGCGCCGCCCACCACGTCGGTGGTGCTGCGCTCCATGGAAACTACCGCCTCGTTGGTGTCGGTTTGGATGGTGCGCACCAGCACCTCGATCTGCTTGGTGGCGTTTGCGGCGCGCTCCGCCAATCGCTGCACTTCATCGGCCACCACCGCGAAGCCGCGGCCTGCCTCGCCGGCCATGGAGGCCTGAATGGAGGCATTGAGCGCCAGAATATTGGTCTGCTCGGCGATATCGTTGATGAGCTCCACGATGTTGCCGATTTCCTGGGAACTCTCGCCCAGGCGCTTGATGCGCTTGCTGGTTTCCTGGATGGTTTCGCGGATCGCATTCATGCCGTCGATGGTGCGGCGGACCGCATCGCCGCCCTTATGCGCGATGTCGACCGAGTGACGGGCCACGTCCGAGCAGCGCTCGGAATTTCCGGAAACCTCCTCGATCGAGGCGGCCATGTCGGCCATGGATTCGCTGGCGGAGGAGATTTGCCGCGACTGCGCGCTGCTCGCCTTGGCCATGTGCGCCGCGGCGGCCTGCGTTTGCTTGGTGGCCCCGTCCAATTGGATGGCGCTGTCGTTGATGGTCGTGACGAGCTCGCGCAGCGCTTCGATGGCGTAATTGATCGAGTCGGCGATCGCGCCCGTGATGTCTTCCGTAACCGTCGCCTGCACGGTCAGGTCGCCGTCGGCGAGACTCGACAGTTCGTCGAGCAGCCGCATGATGGCTTCTTGATTGCGTTCGTTCTCGCGCACGCGCAGCTCGCTGGTGCGCCGCACATTGGCGGTTTTCGAGTAGATCCACACCAGCGCCGCCAGCAGCGCTGCGGCCAGGACCAACAACGCCACGACCCAGGGCTTGTAGCTCGCGCCGGAATCGGCCCGGAGCGCCGGCGCATCGCCCAATTCGGCTGCCAGGCTGCTCGCCACAGCCGGCAGGCTGCGCGCCGCGGCTTGCGCCTTGGAAAGCGGTTCGGCGGCGCCGATCGCCTTGCGCACCGCGTTGCCGTATTGCTGATTGCGGGCGACCACGGTCTTCAAGCGCTGCTCGGCATCCGCCCCGGTGACCTTCGATAGCGCGAGGCCGGATTCCTCGCCCGATAGGCCGCGCATGACCTGATTGAGGAACTCCAGGCTGTCGGCGAGGCGTTGCGCGGCCGGCGCCGCATCGCTCACGCCCGACGCGAGACCGTTCAGGTCCTGCTGGATACGCTGCACCATGAGCTCGAAACGCTCCAGGTAGCGGCTCATTCCCTCGAGCTTTTGCACGCCGACCGCGCTGGCAAGATCGCCGAGCTCCGACAGCAGCTTGGGCGCCAATTCGCGCGCCTCTTGATTCGATGCTTGAATGGTCTCCACTGGGGCGCGAGCCTCACCGACCGTGGCGATGCCCTCGTTCAATTTGCTCCAGTTGTCTTTGCCGGCCGCGGCAGCCGGACCGGCGCCGCTTCGCGCGTCGGTGCCCGCGCCCCCGCTCGCCATGGCCGGCGCGCAAGCTCTTCAGCCGCGCCGCGCTTTTGGCGAGCGCATCGAAGGCGCTCGCTTCGCCGCGCAGCGCGTTTTGCGCTTCATAGGGCACGCGCTGCACCACGAGGGAGAGTTCGGCGGGTGTCCCCGCAGGAGCGGCATTGTGCGCGAGCAGAGTCAGGGCGGCGGCGCCGGCCAGGCAGAGCGCGATCAGCCCCGCCAGCACGGGCAAGAAATTCACCCCAGAACCTGTATCGTTTCGCGTGCTCATCTATCTTCCAGCGGAGCCTAGCTCGCGGCCTGTAAAAAGCTCGGGCTCTCCACCAAACTCTTCAAACTCAATACCGGCCAGACTTCGCCGCCGCGGCGGAAAGCTCCGGCGAGAAAACTATCGCAGCGAATCACCGTCGGCGGCGCTTCGGCGTTGAATTCCGCTTCGGCAAAACGCCGGAAACCGAGCACTTCGTCCACCATCAGCCCCGCCGGTATCTCCCGATGGTTGACCACGACGATGCGGGTATTGCGGCCGGAGACGGTCGCGCCGCTGCCGAGAAACTGCCGCAGATCCAGCATCGGCAGCAATTGCCCGCGAATGTTCGCGAGTCCCTTTACCCAACTCTTGGCGCCGGGAATGCGTGTCACCACCGCCGGATAGCCCAATACCTCCCGCGTTTCCTCGCGCGCCACCAAGAACGTCTCGCCGCCCATGCGAAACGCCACACCCACCCACTCGCGCCCCGCACTGCTTTCTGCGACCGACCCGGTCGCCACCGCGCGGCTGCGTTTCTCGAGTTCCTTGAGCAATTCGAATGGACGGTCGCGCAAGCGCGCAAGCTGACCTCCGCCCCGCTCATCGCAGTGGTCATACGGCCAGCGCGGCCTGTGCCTTCTCGACCAGCGCCTGAGCCGACACGGGCTTGACCAGATAGTCCACTGCACCCTGGCGCAGGCCCCATACCCGATCCGTTTCTTGACCCTTCGTGGTCACCATGATGATCGGTATCAGGCTTGTCTCCGGGTCGTTGACCAGCATCCGGGTGGCTTGATAACCGTTCACGCCCGGCATGACGATGTCCATGAAAATGAGGTCCGGCTTCATGGCCTTCGCCTTGCGAACGCCTTCTTCGCCGTTCTCGGCCGCGGCGGTCTTGAATCCGTGCTTCTCCAGAGCCTTTTGCATGACGAATACCTCGGTGGGTGAATCGTCAACAATGAGAATCAATGCCATTCTTATGTCTCCGTCATTTGCCGACGTGAGCTTCGATCGCGCCCAGTAATTCGTCTTTGGTGAACGGCTTCGTCAAATAGTGCTCCGAGCCGACGATCCGGCCTCGGGCCCGGTCGAACAACCCGTCCTTGCTCGACAGCATGATGACCGGGATCTGCCGGAACACCTTGTTGTGCTTGATCAGCGAGCAAGTTTGGTAGCCGTCGAGGCGCGGCATCATGATATCCACGAAGACGATGTCGGGCTGATGGTCGGCGATCTTGGAGAGCGCGTCGAACCCATCGACCGCGGTGAACACTTCGCAGCCCTCCTTGGTCAGGAGCGTTTCGGCGGTCCGCCGGATCGTCTTGCTGTCGTCGATCACGAGAACTTTGAGTCCCGTGAGCTTCGGCTTACCGTTGGTGATCATGCTCTCCATGAATCTGGCTTTAGAGAACCTCAAGGCTACGTGTGCGTAGGTGCTGGAATCTTGTGGCTTTTTAACATATCCGGGCCGTGCAAGCCACGGTATGGAGTGCACATTTCGCGGTAAGCTGCGGCAAACAACGGTGGCGTGGTTCACAGTTTTCTCAAGTCAGCCAGCGCGGCGCCTGCCTGCGTCCGCGTGCGCTAGACTTGAGTGCCGCAGAAATTTTTGAGGCCCCGGAAGTTATGAGCATGTCTCCCCGCGTCCGTCTCGTCGTGGTTATGGACCCGATTGCAGCCATCAAGCCCCCCAAAGACAGCACCCTGGCAATCCTCGTGGCGGCACAAGCGCGCGGCTGGCAGCTCTTTTATGCTGAACAGAAGGACCTGTGGCTGCGCGACGGCGTCGCCTGGGGCCGTCTGGCGCCGCTCCAAGTCTTCGATGACCTGGAGCGTTGGTTCGTGCTCGGCGCGGCGCAAAACGCCAAACTGGGTGAATTCGACGTCATTCTGATGCGCAAAGACCCGCCCTTCGATACCGAGTACATTTATACCACGTACATTCTCGATCGCGCCGAAGCCCAAGGCGCGCTCGTATGCAACCGGCCGCAAGGCCTGAGGGATATGAACGAGAAGGTGTACACGGCCTGGTTTCCCGAGTGCTGCGCGCCCACGCTCATCACCCGCGACATGCACGATATGAGCGAATTCCTGCGCGAGCAGGGCAAGGCGGTGTGCAAACCCCTGGACGGCATGGGCGGCAAGTCCATTTTCGTCCTGGAACAGGGCGACAAGAATCGCAATGTGGTGTTCGAGACCCTGACCGACTACGGTACGAAGTACGCCATCGTGCAGCGTTATCTGCCGGAAATCGTCACGGCCGGGGATTGCCGGATTCTTCTCGTGGACGG
This sequence comes from uncultured Gammaproteobacteria bacterium, assembly GCA_963818075.1. GTDB lineage: Bacteria > Pseudomonadota > Gammaproteobacteria > Steroidobacterales > Steroidobacteraceae > Bog-1198. The sequence goes on from CAWFQX010000006.1 coordinate 1,585,773, forward strand.
AGAACCGGTGCCCTTTGCGCTGAAGCGGATACCCTTGGCCGATGACCACCGGGGTAATTTGGCGGCCGGCGCGCGCGCCGAGAGCCGCGCGCTCAACCAGCGCGACCGGTGGCTGTGCTCGCAAATCGGCCCCAAACTCAAGGCGGCCGGAATGATCTTCGTCGGACTCGATGTCATCGGCGATTACGTTACTGAGATCAATGTCACGAGCCCAACCGGGATCCGCGAACTAAACAAGAAGCACGGTGTCGACATTGGTGCGATGCTGGTGGACGCGATCCACGGGACTTTGAGCGCTGCGTGACCCCCGATACCTATCAAGCCGGCGACATGCTGCGGGCCGGACTGCCGCCTGCGAGCGACCGCATGCTCACGACCTGCTTTTTGGCGGCGCTGATTCATGGGATCGTGATCCTGGGCGTGACGTTCAGTGCGCCGTTCGGCAAGACGAACGGCGACGACGCGCGGGCCTTGGAAGTCATCTTGGTCAACGATCAGGCGCCGAGTGTTGCGCAGAACCCCAATGCGCAATACCTTTCCGAGCGTACTCAGCGGGGTTCCGGCAATACCTTGAAACGCGAGCGCACCTTGATACCCAAATCTTCCCTGATGCCGGTCGAGCGCCCCGGCATCCCGAGCGGCGAGGGACTGGCGGCGCTGCAGGCCGGTACCGTCACGGGTGATGAGGAGCTCATCTCCACGCAACAGCCGGGACAAAAGATTTTGTATTTCGCATCGTCCACCGCCGCTCCGGTGCCGTCCCAACTGCCGTTGTTGCTGGAAAAACGGCCCGACCTTGCCATGACTCCCAATGACGACGGCGTGGAGCTGCGGATGCGGGGCGAGGCGATGCACCAGCTATGGATCGCCGCGGACACCCGGGAGTCGGATGTCGCCGTCTACTTGGATAGCTGGCGCCGCAAGATCGAGCGCGTCGGCACGATGAATTTCCCGGACATCGCGCGGCGCCAGAAGCTTTCCGGCACTCCGGTGATCGAAGTGACCATCGGTTCCAACGGCAACCTTCTGCAAACCATCGTTCGGCGCACCAGCGGACACCCGGAAATCGACGAAGCGGCCATGAGAATCCTGAAGCTCGCCGCGCCCTTCGATCCGTTTCCCGGCGAATTGAGCGCCAAACACGACGAAATTCGCATCGCGTACGAATGGCAGTTCTTGGGCGGCGCGTCACAGGGTACCGGCGTATTTTATTCGGAGCCGAGCCATTAGCGACTCGGGCTACCTGACCAATCAGTTGCTGATCGCCATGCCGGCGATGGGCGATCCCAATTTTGCGCAGACCGTTGCGCTGGTGTGCGATCACAGCTCGCGCGGGGCGCTCGGACTCATCCTCAACAAGCCGCTGCCGATGCGCATGGGAGAAATTTTCGAGCAGCTGGAAATCGAGCTCGCCAAGGGGCCGCTGCGGGAGCGCCAGGTGCTGCGCGGCGGCCCGATGCAGACCGACCGCGGCTTTGTCGTGCATCGGGCCGGCGGCGAGTGGGACTCGACTCTGAAAGTGTCCGACGTCATCCATGTCACGACGTCGCGCGATATATTGGCAGCCATGGCGCGCGGCCAGGGTCCCGCCGAAGCCGTCGTCGCCTTGGGCTATGCCGGCTGGGACGGCGGACAGTTGGAAGATGAGATCCGAGCAAACGCCTGGCTCAGCGCGCCGGTGGACCCCGGCCTGATTTTCGAGCTGCCGTTCGAATCCCGCTGGGAGGCCGCGGGACGCTTGTTGGGAGTGGAGCTGTCGCGCATCAGTCCGATCAGCGGCAATGCCTGAACCAGTCGGTCCGGCCGCGCCTCCGCCGGCCGCACCTGCGGGACCCGCCGGCGGCGCGCCGCGGGTAGTCCTGGCTTTCGATTTTGGACGCCGGCGCATCGGCGTCGCCAGCGGCGACACGGTCAGCCGCACGGCTGCACCCCAGGGCGCCGTGCCAACGGGTGAAGGCGGCCCGCGCTGGGAGGCAATCGGCGCGCTGCTGCGCGAATGGCAACCGGCCCTGGTCGTTGTCGGCCTGCCGTATAATGTTGACGGTTCCGACGGGACAATGACGACTGCCGCGCGCAGGTTCGCCGCCGAACTTGGGCGCCGCTTCGGCCTCCAGACGGTCTTGGTCGACGAGCGCTATTCGTCGAGGGAAGCCGAAGCACGGCTCAAGTCGGCGCGGTCCTCCGGTCTGCGCCGGCGGCGCGTCGTCAAGGCCGATGTCGATGCAGCGGCGGCCTGCGTCATCTTGGAACGTTGGTTCACCGAAAATACATGAGGCGCAAATGCGTTCACAACAAGACAACGCCGGGGGCCTGCGCCACCTCATTACCCTCGACGGCTTGACGCGCGATGCGTTGACGACGATTCTCGACCGCGCGGAGAGCTACCGGCGCCTGCCGGGGCAACCTGCCTACGAGGGCCGCGAACTCGCCGGCGTCACCCTGGCCAACCTCTTCTTCGAGCCGAGCACGCGAACCCGCGCGTCGTTCGACCTCGCCAGCCGCCGTTTGGGCGCACACGTGCTCAATTTGGACCTGCACTCGAGCTCGCGGGCCAAGGGCGAAAGCATGTTGGATACGATTTACACCCTCGAGGCCATGAACACCGATGTGTTCGTGATCCGCGATTCGGAAGCAGGCATGCCGGAATTTCTGATCGACCACGTCGCCCCGCACGTCTCGGTGATCAGCGCGGGCGAGGCGCATGTATCTCACCCCACCCAGGGACTGCTCGATGTCCTCACCATCCGCACCCACAAGCGCCGCTTCGCCGGCCTCAAGGTGGCCATCGTCGGCGATATCAAGCACTCGCGGGTCGCGCGCTCGGCGCATCAGGCGCTCACCACGCTGGGAACGACGGATCTGCGGCTGGTGGCTCCGGAAGCGCTGCTGCCGGGGGAGGGCGAGTTTCGCGGCGCCGCGCGCTTCACTCGGATCGAGGACGGAATCGCAGGAGCCGACGTCGTCATGATGCTGCGGATTCAAAAAGAGCGCATGGCGCAGGCTGCGTCGCTCGACGATGCCGCCTATTTCCACGATTTCGGTTTGGATGCCAAGCGTTTGAAATTAGCCGCACCCAGTGTGCTCGTCATGCATCCCGGGCCGATGAACCGCGGCGTGGAGATCGCATCGGACGTGGCGGATGGCCCGCGTTCCGTCATCCGCGAGCAAGTGAATAACGGCGTCGCGGTGCGCATGTCGGTGCTGGCGTCGATTGCCGCCACGCTCACGCGCCACCGCCGGCCTCTTTGATGCGCTGACGCGCGAATTAACGGGGTCGAAGCGCATTGCGCTGCGCTATCCCTGCTGCTCGCAAGCCCGGGGTGGCCATCCATGGCCACCCGTTCGACGCGGTGCGTCTCACCCGCCTGATAGGCTCGCGGAGCGAGCATGAAAAAAGGCAATCGGTCAAACAGCCTCTAGGCGGCGGTGTTGCCGCCGTCGACCAGCCAGGCGGCGCCGGTGACGTAGCTGGCGGCGTCGGAAGCCAGGAAGGCAACGACCTTGGCGACCTCGCCCGGTCGGCCGACCCTGCCGAGGGCGAACTCTGCACCCTTACGCGCCAGACCGGCAGCGATCTCCTCGCCGCCGGATTGGATGCCTTCCAGCAACATTGGGGTCTCGACGTCGCCGGGACAGACGGCATTGACCCGGATGCCCTGGGGTCCGTGATCCAGGGCCATCGCCTTGGTGAGCTGCAAAACCGCCCCCTTCGAGGTGCAGTAAACGGCTTCGCCGGCCCCGGCGACCACCGCAAAGTCCGATGCGATGTTGACGATTGTGCCGCGACCCACGGCGACCATGTGCTTGAGGGCTGCGCGCGAACAACGCATCAGCGCCGTCACGTTCACGTCCATGACGCGCGACCAGTCGTCGTCGCTGGTTTGGAGAATGCTGCCGCGATGCGTGATACCGGCATTGTTGACGAGAATGTCGATGCCCCCGAACGCAGTCAACGTCGCGGCGACCAAGCGATCCGGAAAAGCCGCCTCGACGATGTCGCCCGCCAGAAACCGCCCGCCCAGTTCGCTCGCGAGCGCAGCGCCTGCCGCGAGATTGCGGCCCGTCAGCATCACGTTCGCGCCCGAGGCCGCGAGCTCCCTTGCAATGGCGCAGCCGATGCCCGACGTCGCGCCGGTAACCAACGCGGTTTTCCCCTTCAGCATGGCCGTTTCCGTTCCTCAATCGTGGCGGTGCCGCCATTGTTTAGCTGCTGCCGCAACCTTTGTAAAGCGCCTCACGAAGTCCGCCGCGGCGCCGCCCCGCCATGGAGCCCGTCGGGGGCGCGAAAACCGGTCCCGAAAGGCGGCTCGTTGCCGAGCGTTTCTTTTTATATTATTATCGAAACAATATAACAAATTGCCGGTTCGTTCATCTCTTCTGGGAGTAACGCTATGCACGATGGGGAAAGCGCGGCGCCGAAGCGGGCCGCGGCTGCGCGAATGATCGGACTGTTGGCCATCTGCGGCGCTGCGATGCCGGGCGGTGCGCATGCCGCCGCTGCCGCCGACTCGGCGGCGGCCGATACCGAATCCATGGAGGCCATCACCGTCACCGCGCGCAAGCGCGACGAGTCGTTGGCTACCGTCCCGGTCAGCATCACGGTGTTCACCGCGGAGTCCCTGGAGAACTACAACATTCAGTCTTTTACCGACTACGCCACCAAGACACCCAACGTGTCCTTCAGCTACGGCGGCGGTCCAACCGGCATCGCCGACGCGCGCACCGTGGCAATCCGCGGCATCACCGGCCAGAACCTGTACGGGACGGCCGGGGCTACGGGCTTCTACATCGACGACACACCGGTTCCGGGGTCGGTGGATCCGCGGGTGCTGGATATAGACAATATCGAGGTTTTGAAGGGACCGCAGGGCACTCTCTTCGGCGAGAGCTCCCTCGGCGGCAACGTTCGTCTCATCACCAAGAAACCCAATCTCACGAAGGATGAATTCAGCTTCACCACGCAGGCCGGCTGGACGTCCGGCGGCGGCAGCGCCGACGGCGGCGGCAGCATCATCGGCAATCTGGTGCTGGTGCCGGACAAGCTGGCGCTCCGCACGGTCCTGTTTTTCAACCACGACGCGGGCTACCTCACGCGCACGTTTCCCGATCCCTCGAGCCCCGCAGTCGCCGACCCCAATCTTGCGGCGCCGCGCACCAGCGTCGGCAATCAAGGTGCGGTGAGCACCTTCGGCGGATCGCTGGCGGCGTTACTGCGCGTGACGGACAAATTCGACGCCACGCTGCGGATCATGTTTCAAAATACGACCGATCATGGCTTTCCGGCTACCTTCGCGCCCCTGCCCGCCTTCACCCCGGACTACACGCTCAATCGAGCCTTCGATGTTCAGCCGCGGGCCTCCGACGTCTGGGCGTTGCCGTCGCTCGACCTCAAATACGCGGGCCAAGGCTGGTCGTTCGTCTCTTCGACCAGCTTCTTCTACCGCCATACTCAAGACATCGAGGACTCGACCTACGGCACTCAGCAGGTATTGACGAACTACTATCAGGTCAGCGGCCTTCCCAACCAGCCCTATCTCTGGGACGGCGAGCACTATCACGACCAGATCACCGAAGAAATGCGCGTGGCCTTCGATCCGGTGTACAACCTCAGCGGCACGGTCGGCGCCTTCTACTCGCAGACGCACACGAAGTTCTACATTCCGCCCACCTTTGCCATCGGTCTGCCGGCGGCGACGGTCGGCAATACCGTGGTCGGAGCTTGGCCGAACGACGAAATCTGGACGCAAACAAATCCAGGCATCCAAAAAGATAAGTCGATATTCGGCGAACTGTATTACAAGTTCCTCGAGAAATTCACGCTGACCGCCGGAGCGCGCCGCTACTGGCTCTCCCAGGAGACAGATTTCACGGCCGACGGCTTCATGAACTTCGGTGCGACGTTGAGCGATCCGCAGCGCAACAGCCAATCCGGCACCGATCCAAAAGTCGGGCTGTCTTACCAGGCGACCGAGGCGACCATGGTTTATGCCTCCGCCTCCAAGGGATTCAGAGCCGGGGGCGCCCAGGCCTACGCGCCTTTCTGTTCCTTGCCTCAATTGCCGGTAACGGATATCACCCAGCTGAAGTCGGACACGCTATGGAGTTATGAGGTGGGCACGAAAGTGCAGCTGCCGAACCCAGGCCTGCTGTTTTCCGCGGCGGCATTCCACATCGATTGGAAAAATATCCAACAGCAAATCGCGCTTCCCTGCGGCTATTACTTCGACATCAACGGCGACGCCGCAACAATCAACGGCGGCGAAATCGAACTTGCAGGCCACCTCTCCAAGGCCCTCCAAGTGCGCTTTGGCGCGGGCTATGAGAAGACAAAGATCACGGAACCCGGCGCCCTTGGAATCGTGGGCGTCGAGTCAGGATCAAGGATCCTAGGGACACCTGCTTGGACCGTCTCGCTCGGCGGCGTTTATACCCAGCCGCTCAGCAGCAGCATCGACGGTTTCGTGTCGGCTGACTACAGCTATACCGGCGATAGTGTTGCGCTGCTCAACGGAGGCTACGGTGCCGAAGCCACACGGCCCGCCTATTCGCTGGCCAACGCGCGCTTGGGCATCAATCGCAACCAAACTGAGATCTCGCTCAATGTTCACAACCTCACGAATGCCAAACCGAACCTCGGTGATATCGGCTACGTGGGGTACGCGCAGTATCAGAATTATGCGGCGGGCACGATCATTCCCCAGGTTGCGACCCTGCAGCCTTTGACGGTGCTACTGCAGTACAAGCAGAGTTTCTAGATCGATTCGCATCAAGGCCTGGCCCATTCGTATGCGGCTGCCTTCGTGGATTCCTTCGCTCAGCGCGGCGCCGCGCGGCGCAAACACGAGGATGGTGGAGCCATGCTCGAACCAGCCCATTTCGTCTCCCCGGCGCAGCGCGGCGTCGCAGGGGATGACATTGGGTCCGCGATAGCGAAGGTGCAGCAAGACGTCGAGAAATTTTAGACGCATGCTGGCGACCAAAATCGCGGCCACGGGTACGAGCGTCACCAAGGCGCCGTGCTGCGGCAGCCGGCAGCGAATGACCGCCCGTTCGTTCTTGCAGAACAATCGCTCCACCCGCTGCAGCGCGATGGGATTTACGTTCCAGGTATCGCCGGAAATGTAGTTGACTTGTTCCACACGGCAGTCGGCCGGTGCGTGGAAGCGGTGATACATGCTCGAGGTGAGACGCAACGTCGCGTACTGGCCGCCCTGGTAGTAGCGCACCAATGCCGCATCGCCGAGCAGATCCAGCAGAGGATAAGGGATAGCCCTTCGCCTGCAGCGCCGATCCTTCGATCACCGTTCCACATGCCCCGACCAGCGCGTCGCAGGGGCTGACCAGCACACGCGGGTCCGGATCGATGGGACGCGCACCCGCTTTGAGTTCGCGCGTAAAGCAATCATGCAGGCTCGTGAAGCGCGTCTTCTTCGCCTCGCTCAGATCGAGATCGGAAAACAGCCGCCATAGGGCCATGCAGACGGCGCAGACCCAAGGCTGCTCGATCCGGCTCAGCCACCCCATGAAATGCGTCAGCACGCCGCGCGGAACGCGGTTGGTCAGCAGAAAGTTGATGTCCTCCTGCTGAACCACTCGCGCGATCAGGGACTCGTACGGTCATCTCACTGTCATTCGTCTGCAATAGAGTTCGCCGCCAAGAGATTCGAACCGAGGATGACTGCCATTACCATATTCTTGATTGCGTTGGGCGGCTTCGCGCTTGTGACGGCGCTCTACAAATTGCAGATGCGGCTGCAGCTCTCGCGTGCCAAGCATCGCTCGTTGAGCGGGCATTCGCGCATGGCGCGCCGCTTCGCAGCACTGGTGCCGTTCTACGAGTACGGCGAATCGGTCTTCTTCCGCGTGGATGGGGCTCCCGAGGACATTGCGGCCACGCGCCGCGCGGGCTTCATGCGGCTGGCCGCCCTGTTTGCCGAGCGCTTTCGCAAGACGGCCGAGCTCACCCGGCGAAATCGCCGGCGGCGTCTCCGATCTGCAATTCACTTCGCGCTACCGCGTGCCGTTTCAATTCAGCGCCTTCGTGCGCCGGCACCTCACCGCGGGCGTTTTTCTCGAGTCCTCCTCCGGGGTGACGGTCACCGATCTCGACGGCAATCGGTCGTACGATTTGACCGGTTCCTACGGGGTCAACGTGTTCGGCTACGACTTCTATAAGGAGTGCATCGAACGCGGCAGCGAGCGGGTGCGCGGCTTGGGACCGGTGCTGGGCGCCTATCATCCGGTGACTGCCTATAACGTGCGGCGCCTGCTGCAGATTTCCGGACTGGAAGAGATTTCCTTCCACATGTCGGGCACCGAAGCCGTCATGCAGGCAGTGCGGCTCGCGCGCTACCACACCGGGCGAACTCACCTGGTCCGCTTCTGCGGCGCCTATCACGGCTGGTGGGGCGACGTGCAGCCCGGCGTCGGCAATCCGCTGGCGGCCCGCGAAACCTACACCTTGAAAGACATGCACCCGGACAGCCTGCGGGTGCTGCGCCGGCGCCGCGATATCGCCTGCGTACTGGTCAATCCGCTGCAGGCATTGCATCCCAACAGTCGGCGCACCCGGCGACTCGACGCTCATCGACAGCGGACGCCAGCGCGCATTTCGACCGTGCCGCCTACGCCGCATGGCTCGCGCAACTGCGCGAAGTGTGCAGCGCGCGGGGCATCGTGCTGATTTTCGACGAAGTGTTCGTCGGCTTTCGCCTCGGCATCGGCGGCGCACAGGAATATTTCGGCGTGCGCGCCGACATGGTCACCTACGGCAAGACCGTGGGCGGCGGGCTGCCCGTCGGAGTGTTGTGCGGCAAGCCCAAGTTCATGCGACGCTTTCGCGAAGATCGGCCCGCCGATATCTGCTTTGCCCGGGGCACGTTCAATTCGCATCCCTATGTCATGGGCGCGATGTGCGAGTTCTTGACCAGGCTCGAGACCGATGCCGTACGCAGCCTCTACCGCGATCTCGACACCGTGTGGAATGCGCGCGCGCAGGCGCTCAACGAACGCTTGGCGGCGGCGCAGCTGCCGGTGCGCGTGGCCAACCTCTCGTCGATTTGGACGATCTACTACCCGTCGCCGTCGCGATACAACTGGATGTTTCAATATTATCTGCGCGCCGCGGGACTTTCCCTGAGCTGGGTGGGGACGGGACGCCTCATTTTCAGCTTGAACTACACCGACGCGGACTTCGCCGAGGTCGCCGACAGAATACTGTCGGCGGCCCAGGACATGCAGCGGGATGGGTGGTGGTGGAAGGAACCTCAACTCACCAACAAATCCATCCGGCGCCGCGTATTCAAGGAAATGGTTCAGGCTCGATGGGCTTCGGCTTCCACTCCGCCCATGGGATCGATGAGCTCGCCGCGCATCAAGTAAAGCGGCGCCTTGTAATAGGTCTTCACGTCGTTGAACGGGTCGGTGATGATTTTGGTCAGCCATACGAGCCCGGTCTGAACATCCTTCAGGAAGAAGAGGTGCACGGTACGGAACAACAGCGCGCCGATGCCGACGATGAGCCAGATCTCCCCTACGTGGCGCAGGAATTCCTGCCCGTTGGCGGCGCCATGAAACAGCCCGAAGAAGGTCGGATCCAGCCACAGCAGCGCCGGACTATAGCGCCCACACGGCGTGCAGAATCACCTTGCGCTTGAGGTTGTACCCCACCTTGATCTTCTCCTTGTACTCGTGCGTGGCGCGGTTGACCGCATCGTAGCCCTTGGGCTCGAAGAAGAAGTGCCCGGATTGCCGGCTCACCATGGATACCAGCCAGCCGATCAATGCCGACTTGGCAGGGTCCGTGAACGCAGTGACATAGGCGATGATGAAGCTGAGCGCACTCAATAGGTGCAGGGACTGGTTGATTCGGCTGTGATGGTAGTAGCGATGATCATCCCAGCGCTGTGTGCGCAGTTCCGCCCAAAAGCTTTGCATAGTGTTTCCTCGAGATTGCAACATAAGGCCGCTATGAAGCAAATATAGGATTTCCGTTACAAGCCTATTACAAGACATCCCGTGCGGCCCGCAATGCGAACCGCGTCGCAGTCATCGTATCGTCATCCCGTCATGCGATGGTTGCCGGGCATGAGAGTCATGATCGTCACCGACGCGTGGTTTCCACAGACCAACGGCGTGGTCAGTACTTTGGCGCAGACCGCCGCCTGGCTCGGCCGCTTCGATCATGAAGTCAGAATCATCAACCCGGGCGATTTTCACAGCGTCGCCTGCCCCACCTACCCTGAAATCCGCCTCTCCATCCTGCCTTACAAGAAGGTGGAACGCAGCATTCTGGCGTTCTCGCCGCAGGCGCTGCACATCGCGACGGAAGGCCCGCTGGGCATGAGCGCCAGGCGCTTTTGCATGCGCCACGCCGTGCCCTTCACGACCTCCTATCACACGCAATTTCCCCAATACCTGCGCGCGCGCTTCCCGATCCCGCTCAAGGCATCCTACCGGGCGTTGCGCTGGTTTCACGGCGCGGCTGCGCGCTGCATGGTGAGTACGCCCTCGGTGCGCCGCGATCTCGCGGAACACGGCTTTCGGAATCTCGCGACCTGGCGCCGCGGCGTGGACACCGGGATTTTCAAGCCCTACGCCAAGAATTTGCTCGCGTTGCCGCGGCCGATTGCCGCCTACGTGGGGCGTATCGCCGTCGAAAAGAACATCGACGCGTTCTTGAAAATGGATTGGACCGGCAGCAAGGTCGTCATCGGCGACGGTCCCGAACGCCCGCGGCTCATGAAGCAGTACCCTCACGCGACTTTCTTGGGCTACCGCTTCGGCGAGGATTTGGCACGCCATTTGGCGGCGGCCGATGTCATGGTGTTCCCGAGCCGCACCGACACATTCGGCCTGGTCAATCTCGAGGCCATGGCGTGCGGTGTGCCCGTGGCCGCGTACCCCGTGACCGGTCCGATCGACGTCATCGAGGACGGCGTCACGGGCGCCCTCGATTCCGATCTCGCGGCCGCGGCGCTGCGAGCGCTCAAGATCAATCCGACGGCCTGCCGGGAACACGCCCTGAAATCCGGGTGGGAAGTATGCAGCCGGGAGTTCGAGCAAAATCTCGAGCGCTGCGAGATCCAGCTTCAGCCGAAATTGATCTTGGCTTCGAGATTGGTGCGCGAATCCGCGCTCGACAACGCTTCCTCGAGCTCGATTCGGCCCTCGCGCACCAGATTGTAGAGCGAGCTGTCGAAGCTCAGCATGCCGCGCTCCGTGCCGGTGCGGATCGCCTCCTTCACGCCGATGACATCGCCCTTCTTGATGAGTTCCGACATGTAGGGGGTGTTGACCATCACCTCGGACGCCGCCACCCGCGAACCGGTCTTCGCGTGCACCAGGCGCTGCGACAGGATGGCGCGCAGGTATTGCGACAGATCCAGGAATATCTGGTTGTGCTGGTCGCGCGGAAACATGTTGATGATGCGATCCAGCGTCTCGGCGCAGTTGTTGGCGTGCAAGGTGGCGATGCACAGGTGCCCGGTGCCGGCGAGCGCAATGGCGGCCTCCATCGTCTCGCGGTCGCGGATTTCGCCGACCAGGATCACATCCGGCGCCGAGCGCACGGCGCTGCGCAGGGCGCGGGCGAACGATTTGGTGTCCAGACCCACCTCGCGCTGATTCACGATGGACTTCTTGTTGGTGTGCAGAAACTCGATCGGATCCTCGATGGTCAGGATATGATCGGACGAGGTTTCATTGCGGTAATTGATCATGGCGGCAAGCGTGGTGGATTTGCCGGCGCCCGCCGCGCCCACCATGAGGATCATGCCGCGCTTCAACATCACCAGCTCTTTCAAGATGTCGGGCATGCCGAGATCTTCGAGTCTCGGCATCTCCGCCGTAATGTAGCGCAGCACCATCGCGGGATAACCGCGCTGATAGAAGACGTTGACCCGGAAGCGGCCCAGGCCGGACTCCGAAATCGCGAAATCGATCTCCAGTTCCTCGTTGAAGTACTCGATTTGTTCCTGCGTCATCAGCCCGAGCGCCGCTTGGCGGACAGTCTCAGGGCTCAAGACCTGTTTGTTGACCGGGAATATCTTGCCCTCGATCTTGATCTTGACGGGCGCGTTGCAGGTAAAAAACAAGTCCGACGCCTTGCGCTCGACCATTAGCTTGAACAGCGGCTTGGTGTTCATCACCTGAGCCGGAACGTCGGGCGACGCAGACATGGATTAGAACACCTGGCCTTCTTCTTCCTCGACGATTTGCAGCGATTGACCGCCCTCTTCCGGGTTCTTCATTTCCCGCTTGCTCTCGAGCTTCACCCGCAGACGCAGCTCGTTCTTCGAATCTGCATTGCGCAGCGCGTCTTCGTAGGAGATCAATCCCGCCTCGTACAGTTCGAACAGCGCCTGATCGAAGGTCTTCATTCCGAGCCGGTTGGAGCGCGCCATCACTTCCTTGATCTTCGAGACTTCGCCCTTGAAGATCAAATCCGAGATCAGCGGCGAGGCCAGCATGATTTCCATGGCCGCGATGCGGCCGGTGCCCGCTTCGCGCGGTATCAGCCGCTGCGAGATCAGCGCGCGGATGTTCAAGCTCAAATCCATGAGCAACTGCTCGCGCCTCTCTTCAGGGAAGAAATTGATGATGCGGTCGATTGCCTGGTTCGAGCTATTGGCATGCAGCGTGGCCAGCACCAAATGTCCCGTCTCGGCGAATTGAATGCCGTATTCCATGGTCTCGCGGTCGCGAATTTCGCCGATCAGAATCACATCCGGCGCCTGGCGCAGTGTGTTCTTCAGGGCAAGGTGCCAGCTTTCGCAGTCGACACCGACTTCGCGGTGCGTCACCACGCAGCCCTTGTGCGCGTGAACGTATTCCACGGGGTCTTCGATGGTGACGATGTGGCCGCGGGTCTTTTCATTCCGAAAACCGACCATCGCCGCCAGCGAGGTGGACTTGCCCGACCCGGTGCCTCCCACCAGGATCACGAAGCCGCGCTTGGAGAGGACGACCTCCCGCAGGATCGGCGGTAATTCCAGCTCCTCGAATGTCGGAATCTTGGCATTGATGGTGCGCAGTACGGCGCCGGTAAACCCCTGCTGCACGAATGCGCTGACGCGAAAACGGCCGATCCCGGGCGGTGCAATCGCGAAATTGCATTCCTTGGTGGCATCGAATTCCTTGGTTTGCCGGTCGTTCATGATGGCGCGGACGAGGCCGGCGCTCTGCTCGGGGCTCAAGGAGCGATCGGACTGCGGACGGATCTCGCCGTCCACCTTGATCGCAGGCGGAAAGCCGGCGGTGATGAACAAATCCGAACCCTTCTTTTCGACCATGCGCCGAAGCAGATCCTGCATCAGGCGAATTGCTTGTTCTCGTTCCATTAGATGCTGTCCTTGTTCTGCGCCTTGTACTTGGCCTCTTCGCGGCTCACGACGCCCTTCTGCACGAGTTCTTGCAGGCATTGATCCAGGGTCTGCATGCCCTGGCCTTGGCCCGTTTGAATCGCAGAATACATTTGCGCGATCTTACCCTCGCGAATCAAGTTCCGTATGGCGGGCGTACCAATCATGATTTCGTGCGCCGCAATACGGCCGCCGCCGACCCGCTTCATCAACGTTTGCGATATGACCGCCCGCAGACTCTCGGACATCATGGCACGGACCATTTCCTTTTCCGACGCCGGAAACACGTCCACGATGCGGTCGATGGTCTTGGCGGCGGAGCTCGTATGCAAGGTGCCGAACACCAGATGTCCGGTTTCCGCTGCCGTCAAGCGCCAGGCGGATGGTCTCCAAATCGCGCATTTCACCCACGAGCACGACATCGGGATCTTCGCGCAGCGCGGACCGCAGCGCCTCGCTGAAACCCAAGGTATCGCGGTGCACTTCGCGCTGGTTGACCAGGCAGCGCTTGCTCTCGTGCACGAACTCTATGGGGTCCTCGATCGTGATAATGTGGTCGGGACGGTTGTCATTGCAGTGATTGACCATGCCGGCAAGCGTGGTCGACTTGCCCGACCCGGTGGGCCCGGTGACCAGCACGAGACCGCGGGGAAGCATGCACAGATCTTTGAATGTCTTGGGCGCGTTCAGTTCGTCCAGGGACAGGATGGTGGACGGAATGTTGCGGAACACCGCTCCGGCACCGCGATTTTGGTTGAAGGCGTTGACGCGGAAGCGCGCCAACTTGGGGATTTCGAACGAAAAGTCCGTCTCGAAGAACTCTTCGAAAGCTTTGCGCTGCTTGTCGTTCATGATGTCGTACACCATGCTGTGCACTTCTTTATGCACCAGGGCAGGCATGTTGACGCGCTTCATGTCGCCGTCCACGCGAATCATCGGCGGGACTCCGGCCGACAGGTGCAGATCCGACGCGTTGTTCTTCACCGCAAAGGCGAGAAGCTGCGCGATATCAACCGCCATTTACGGCTCCTAATTCGGCCACTTGAGCCACTAGCAGTATATAAGAGGGTGTCGCCACCCAATATGTTAATTGGTCCGCAGAATTCGACGCTTCATGTGAACCACGTCCGGTCTCGGATACGTCAGGCGGCCGTTGCCGCCGGACGAGACCCGGCCGCGGTCACTTTGGTCGCCGTCACCAAGGCACAGACTGCCGAAACCATCAGGGGGGCCGCCACGTGCGGCGTCACGGATTTCGGCGAAAACTATCTGCAGGAGGCTTTGGACAAGATGCGCCAGCTCGCCGACCTGCCGCTGCGCTGGCACTTCATTGGTCAAATCCAATCCAACAAGACCCGGGCGATCGCCGAGAGCTTCGATTGGGTGCACAGCATCGATCGTTTGAGCATCGCAAGGCGCCTGTCGGAGCAGCGGCCCCACCACGCGCCGCCGCTCAACCTCTGCATCCAGGTCAAGCTGGTGCCGGAGCCGAGCAAGGGGGGCGTGGAGCCGGGACAGGTTGGCCAACTGGCGGCCGCCGCTGCGGAACTACCCAAGGTCCGCCTGCGCGGATTGATGTCCGTACCGCCGCCGCAGGCGAATGCGGCTGCCGAGCGAGCCGTGTTCGCGCGCCTTCGCATTCTGCTCGAAGAGCTGAACGCGAACGGCCGGAAGCTCGATACACTGTCGATGGGGATGAGCGGCGACTTCGAGTCTGCGATATCCGAAGGCGCGACCTTGGTCCGCATTGGGACCGCGCTATTCGGGCCGCGCGCGGCCTGAACTTTGAGAGCCGGGCAGGACACAAACGGGGACGGACATGAACAACATACGTAGGCTTGCGTTCATCGGCGGCGGCAACATGGCCGCCGCACTGATCGGGGGCTTAACCAAACGCGGCCTGCCGAACGAGCGCATTATCGTTGCGGATCCGAGCCACGAGCAGCTGCAACGGCTGGTCCGCCAGTTTGGCGTGACGACCGCCCCCGACAACGCGGCCGCGGTGAAGGGCGCCGAGGTGGTGATACTTGCCGTCAAACCCCAGCAAATGCGCGCCGTCGCGCTGGGCCTTGCGCCGCACATGGCCGAGACGCATCCCCTGTTGATTTCGGTCGCGGCCGGGATTCCCCATGCAGCCCTCGCGCGCTGGTTCGGGCCCCGGGTGCCCGTGATTCGGACCATGCCGAATCGGCCCGCGCTCAATGGCTTCGGCGCCACCGGTTTGTATGCACCGGCAAGCGTCGGCGCCGCCAACCGGGCTCTCGCGGAGATGATCATGGCCGCCGTCAGCGCCACGGTGTGGGTGGAACATGAGTCGCAGATGGATACGGTCACCGCGCTTTCCGGCAGCGGGCCGGCGTATTTCTTCTTGTTCATGGAAGCGCTCGAGGCTGCCGCTCACGAGCGCGGTCTGCCCAACGAAGTGGCTCATCAATTGACCTTGGAAACCGCGTTTGGAGCGGCGCAAATGGCGCGCGAATCGCGCGAGTCGCTCGCAACGCTGCGCGAGCAGGTCACTTCGAAGGGGGGCACGACCGCTGCAGCACTCGAGGTACTCGACGCCGCCGGCCTCCGTGCTATCGTCGCTCATGCGGTGGCGGCAGCCGATCGCCGCTCCGCCGAACTCGCCGCCGAGTTCGGCGCGCCCGTAAGAATATCCATGGAAGCGATCAGATACATCGTCGATATGCTGTTCTTGCTGCTGACGCTGGCGTTTGTGCTGCGTCTGCTATTCCAGTGGGTGCGGGCGGATTTTCGCGACCCCGTTGCCGATGCCATCGTGCGCGTGACGAATTGGCTGGTAATGCCGCTCCGCCGCGTGCTGCCGCCCATCGGCAAGATCGATACCGCGACGGTGGTCGCGGTGATATTGGTCACTGCGCTGCGGACTTTCGCCATATTCGCCCTGGCGGGCGCAAGCGTCACCGACGTCAGCCTGTTTCTCCGCATCGCCTTGGTCGATCTGGCTGATTTGGTGCTCTACATCTACTTGTTCGCCCTTCTCCTCTATGCATTGACGAGTTTCGTGTCGCCGGGCGGCTACGCTCCCGGCGTCCGGCTGCTGTCGCAACTCTGCGAACCCATCTTAAGGCCGGTGCGCCGGATCATTCCGCCGATCGGTCAAATAGATTTCTCGGTGCTTTGGGTGTCGATCGCGATCGGCGCGCTGCTGCGGCTGCTGGTGCTGCTTCGTTGAACATCGTCTCCTACATGCCTGAAATCACTGTGAACGAGACGCTCGCCACCGCCGCAGCCGAGTTCGAATCGACGCGGACGCCTGAAAAACCAGTATGTTCCGCGCCGTCGCGCCCGAATCTTTTTTCGCAATTGCGCTAAACATCGGCTTTTTTCTATGTTATTTTCGGCGCCGAGTTGAAATTGTGGGCATTTGATGCCCGCGCTCGCAAACTAAGCAGGAGATTTAATATGGCGAAAAAGAATGCAGCACCGACCAAGTCTGAGATTCTCGCTAGCATATCGAAGGAAACAGAGCTCACTAAGAAGCAGGTCGGAGCCGTGTTTGACTCGCTTTCCGCCTCGATCAAGAAGAGTCTTCGCAGTCACGGCCTATTTACGATGCCTGGACTTCTGAAGATGAAAGTCGTGAAGAAACCGGCCACGAAGGCGCGTGAGGGAGTCAATCCTTTCAACGGCGAGAAAATGATGTTCAAGGCGAAACCCGCGAGCAAGAAAGTGCGCATAGCCGCGCTCAAGAACCTCAAGGAATTCGTGAACTGATTTTTTTCAGATTCGGGGCGGCTGTGGTCGGCCGCTCCGAATGCATCATTCGATCGCGACGAGATCGATGTCGAACACCAACGTGGCGCCCGGCGGTATGACGCCGCCGGCGCCGCTGTCGCCGTAGGCCAGTTCCGGGGGAATGATGAGCCGCCGGCTTCCCCCTACTTTCAGGTCGAGGACGCCCTGATCCCAACCCTTGATGACCTGACCGGCGCCCACCGGGAAGCGAAAAGGCTGGCCAGCCTTAAGCGAGCTGTCGAATTGCTTGCCCTTATTGTCCTTTGCCGAGGCGTCGTACAGCCAGCCGGTGTAGTTCACGACCGCAATCTTGCCGGCGGTTATGCCTTCACCCGTTCCCGTTTTGAGTTCCACGGACTGCATCGTGTTGACACCCTTCGCGGGCACCGCAGCAGGCTCGCCGCCGCTGCAGGCCGCGATCATTCCGAGGAGGACGACACCAGCGAATCTACGCAGGGGGCCAATGCATGTCATGGCCGCTATCTTAAGTGATTACAGCGGCGAAGGATCGCCGCGCAGCGGCTTAAGGCCGGATTGGAGGTGCGATTGATGGAATTTCAGAGCTGCGCCTAAGGCCAGCATGATCGACGCGCAGCAGATTAAGGAAAATTCGGCGCCCGTCGCCAGCGCGGCGCCAATTGCGCCGATGCCGAGGCCGCCGGCAACCACCAGACCGATCTCGGCGGCCAGTCCGGCGCAGCAGAACCGCAGCGCGCCGATGAGCGTCATCGATTTCGTCGAAAACTTGCAGCATCCACTCCATTGGACTCGAGTGTAGGCGACCGACCCGGCCCCCACCGTGAGTCCGATCACACCCTTGCTATGGTGCTTGGGGCTGCGTAGGCTAAAGCCCTACATGCAGCGAATTCTCGTCCTGAATCCGAAAGGCGGTTCGGGTAAAACGACGATAGCCACGAATCTCGCCAGTTATTTTGCGAGCCAGGGGGATCGTCCGCTGTTGTCGGATAACGACCCGCAGGGCTCGAGCACGCGGTGGCTGAAGAAGCGCAAACCCGAACAGGCATTCATTCACGGTATCGCGGCTTTCGAACGTAACTCGCGCATGACGCGGGCTTTCCAGATGCGCATTCCGTCGGACGCGGCGCATGTCGTGGTCGATACTCCCGCCGCCGTGACGGCGCACGACATGCCGGAATTTACCAACAGCGCCGACGCCATCATCGTGCCGGTACTGCCCTCGGATATCGATATTCATGCCTGTTCGAAGTGCATCGCCGACCTTCTGCTGATTGCCAAGGTCAGGCGCGACGAGAACCGCATCGGCGTGGTCGCCAATCGCGTCAAACGCAATACGCTGATCTATCAGTCGTTGATGCGATTTCTCGAAACCTTGCGCATTCCGGTGGTTGCGACCCTGCGCGACTCGCAGAACTACGTGCGCGCCGCCGAACAGGGCATCGGCTTGCACGAAATGAAGCACCACCTCGTGGAACAGGATCTGGCGGACTGGCAGCCGATGCTGGCGTGGTTGAAGGCCAAGGAGGGTGCGTGGCGGGAAACCGCCTAGGGGCTGCGCGGCAGCCCGGATCATCGGCCTTGAGCTATTTCTTGTCTTCCCAGGAACCGCGGATTTTTTCCGCCCAGTTCTTGTAGCTGTGCCAATTGTAGAGGTTGGTGGTGATCGCCCCGTGGCGGCCGCCGGTCTTGTAAGCTCTCGCGGCACGACGGCACCTGGCTTGAGCGCGCCCGGCTCAGCGCGAGGAGCCCGACGGTCCACGCCGCTGTATCGAGTGTGATTTTTAAATTCGCTCATCTCTTGTGCCTCTGTCGATGTACACGACAGTAAGTGTCGCGCAGCGTCTATGGCAGGAACTGTGTCACAGGGGCTTCCGTGCTGTCGCAAGCCGGCGACGAGCATTGGGATGCGCCTCTCAGAGACTGTCACGGTAAGTTAAATCGCCCCGAATGCGCGCCTCACCAGGCGTCGAAAAGAGGCTTCAGTTCCTCGAGCGAGGATTCGAGTGCGGCCGGCAGCAATGTCGTGTAGGCGTCGAGCAGCGCCATCGCGTTGCGCGCGGGATCGCTCGGCGCGGCCGCGCCCAGGCGGCGCGACATGTCGCGGTTCACGACATGCAAATTCTCGTAGAGCCTTTCCAGGGCGGCGAACCCGCGGCCATCGCTCGCACCGGTCAATTCGCGCGCCAGCAGGAACATGCCGATGCTGCGATAGACGCGTTTCGGCTTCGCTCGCGAACGGCAGATGGAAGCGCGCCATCGGCCGAAAGCGGTCGGTCCATGGACAACCCGCCGTCGCCATGATCAAGCCGAGCACGGAACTCATGGCCTGCTGGGCGGTCGTTTCGGCGTATATCGTGCGCTCGGCTTGCGTGACCGTCACGCCGACCGTATCGAATGAGACCAGGGCTTTGAGCGGCTCGATCGCCGACGCCATTTGCAATGCCGCCGGGCAATGCGGGTGTTCTGCGGCGCTGAGCGGGCAGTTGGCGCATTGATTGAACGTAAGGGCGGTCCAAAAAGGCGGCAACCGCGGGCGCCGGGTTGGCGAGGCGGAAATCCCCCGGATCAAAGGTGAAATCCAGCGTCTTCTGCGATCCATCCGGCAAATCGAAGCGATAGCGGATGCGATGCGGTTCGCTCATGCCACGAGTCGGTAGCAGGGGGTGTATTCGGCGCCCGTGAATTTCATGCGGCCTTGGGCCACGAAGGAACGCAACAACCGATCGAGAGGCTCCATGATCGACGGTTCGCCGGCGAGCTCGAAGGGACCGAAGCGCTCGATGGCGTTGATGCCATATTCCTTGATGTTTCCCGCCACGATGCCGGAGAATGCGCGCCGCAAGTTCGCGGCGCGCTCGTGCGCCGGCTGATCGCGCGACAGCCGCAGCGCCCGCATCGACTCGTGCGAAACCTCGAACGGCCGCTGGAATTCCAGTGGAATCCGCAGCAGCCAGTTGTAGCCGTATGAATCGCTTGCCTGCCGGCGGAAATCGCGGACCTGAGCCCAGGCCTTGCACCATGGCGCGCGCCACGGCCGCGGGGTCGTCGATGATGATCTGATAGCGGGATTGCGCGGCCGGCCCCAATGTCGCGCCGATGAAGCGATGAATTTGTTCGAAATACTCGGCACTGTCGGCGGGACCCGTGAAAACCACGGGAAAAGGCAGATCACGATTGGCCGGATCGAGCAAGATGCCGAGCAAGTACAGGATTTCCTCGGCCGTGCCGGCGCCGCCCGGAAAAACGACGATGCCGTGACCCAGCCGGACGAATGCCTCCAGGCGCTTCTCGATATCCGGCATGATCACCAGTTGACTGACGATCGGATTGGGCGGTTCGGCCGCGATGATGCCGGGTTCGGTGACGCCCAGGTAACGTCCATCGACGATGCGCTGCTTCGAGTGCCCGATGGTGGCGCCCTTCATGGGTCCCTTCATGGCGCCGGGACCGCATCCCGTGCAGACGTCGAGCCCGCGAAGCCCGAGCTCATAGCCGACCTTCTTGGTGTAATCGTATTCGATGCGGCGGATGGAATGACCGCCCCAGCAGACCACCAGATTCGGCCGCATCTGCGTCTCCAGGACGCGTGCATTGCGCAGGATATGAAATACCGCATTGGTGATGCTGGCGGAGGAAGTGAGGTCGAAGCGCCCGCTTTCCATGATTTCGTTGGAAATGAACACGACGTCGCGCAGCACGGCGAACAGATGCTCCTTCAATCCCCGGATCATCACGCCGTCGACGAAGGCGGCCGCCGGCGCGTTTTTGATCTCGAGCTTGATGCCCCAGGCCTGGCGCACGATGCGCAGGTCGAAGTCTCGGTACTTCTCGAAGATCAGCCGCGTATCGTCGATGTCGCTGCCCGAATTGAGGACGGCCAGCGCGCACTTGCGGAACAAGGGATACAGGCCGCCTTGCCCGGAATCGAGCAGTTTCGCAATTTCTTGCTGCGACAGATGCTCCAGGCTGCCCTTGGGAGCGACACGCGCATCGACCAAGTCTGACGATAGAATCGTGGTTTCCACGCGGTGCCTGTTACGGGTAAATGTCGATCGGAATATTGTCTTGGGTGCGCATCCACACCTCGACCATGTCCGAATTGGACAGCGCGATGCAGCCATCGGTCCAATCGTTCGACTCGTAGTACGAGGCCGGATGCTTGGGCTGATTGGGGAAGCCGTGAATCATGATCGAGCCGCCGGGGGCCCAGCGCATCTTGCGCGCCCGCTGTTCGTCCGCTTTGTTGGGGTAGGACACCTGAATGGCCAGAAAGTAATCGCTGCGGACGTTGCGCCGGGTCAGATAGTAACGGCCCTCCGGGGTCCGAAAATCGTGCTCGCGTTCCTTCTGGCCCGATGGGCTCAACCCCAGCTGCACCTTGTACTCGCCCAGCAGGCGCTCGCCGCTGTACAGGTATAGCTTGTGTTCCGCCTTGTGCACGACCACCCGGTCGGCGGCGGCGATTTCTTCGGCCGAGACCCCCGCCACCCCAGCCGTCATGCAGCCCACCAGCGCCGCGAGCACCCACAGGGGCTTCGCCGGCCAGAGAGCGATTCGAATGCTCATTCGTAAAATTATAGCGTGTAGTCGGCAAGACATAATCGGCTCTAGCTCACGTCTCGGTATACTTGAGACAAATGCGTGGTCCATTGATTTCGGTGGTTTTGCTCGTCTGGCTGGCCGGCTGCGCCGGCCAATCCTCCTTGAAGCCGGTGGAAGTCCTCGACGATCGCACCGGCATGACCGTGGGCGTGCTCAAAGAACCGATCGAGCTCGTACCGGGCACGCAAAATGCGGTACTGGTCTCCCGCAAGCACATGAGCTTCGCCTATTTGGGCCCGATCGAATGGAATCGCAGCGGCACCTTGAGCTACGGGCTGTGGGTGCATATTGCCCCCGGCATCGACCAGCAACCCGGCGACATTCATGCTCCGGCTGCCGTCGCACTGATCCTCGACGACGGTCCGCTGGCGCTGACCCTCATGGAGGCGCCGCCGCTCGGACACGCCCCGTATCGGCAGGTCGTTTCGTGGGGCCAAACCGCGTACTTCGCCCTTGACGTCGAGAGCTTGAAACGCATGGCGGGGAGCCGCAAGCTCGAGCTCCAAGTTCGCGCGCCGGGCGCATCCAGCGCTTTTGCTTCCACGTCGGATAGCGGCGCCATTCTCACCCAGTACCTGCGGTCGCGCGGCCTCACTGGCGATTGATGACTTCCACGCGCGGCAGCGTGATCGCAGTGCCCGGCCGCACGTCATTGAAGTCCACATCGGGGTTGTACTGCGCCACCAGCCAAACGGGCAAATCGGCGTGTTGTTGCGCGATGATCCACAAGGAATCGCCGTGCTTGACCGAGTAGGTCTCGGTGCCCGCAATGCGGTGGCCGGCAAAATACTCCTCTTGGAGCCGGCGGTGGTACTCGCGGCGCGCCGTTGCGAATTGTTCGGCGCTCACTCGTGAGAGATCCAGTTTGACCTTGCGGCCGAGCGTCACCATCGCGTTCTTGTGCAGTTTGTTCAGCGAGCGCAGCGCCTGCGAGCCGATTCCCGACCAATCGGCGTAATGACCCAAGGTTTCCGCTGCCTGCACGATCACCGTGCCGTCGGCGCCGACGCTGTAATCCGTGGTGTCCGAACTGCCCGAGGGCGCAGCGGCCGGCAGCAAGGCCGTGGTGCCGGTCTGCCGCGCGGAAACGGGTTCCTCCGGCGGGCGTACGTACCTCTCGGCCATGACCTCCAGCTCCGGCAGCGCTTCCACGGCGGCTGCAGGCGGCAGGGCCGCGACGGCTGGCGGGGCCTCCGACGGGGCTCCCACCGCGCCTTCCGCGCGCGACGCCGGCAGCGGAATTCGCACGCTCTCGCCGCGGGCGACTGCGTGGGCGGCGTTCCAGCCATTCGCCGCCAACAATCGGCTCAAACTCACGCCGCTCACTGCCGCAATACTCGCCAAGGTTTCGCCGCGCCGAACTTTGTGGCTGCCGTCATTGCGCTGGGCCAAATACCGCTGCGCCGGCGGCAAGCGCTCCCATGCCGCGGCGATTTCGGCTTGCGGCGGAATGCCGGGCAGCCGCAGCATATAACCGCGCGGCACGAGTCGGCTGCCGCTCCAGATCGGCGGCCGCAATGCCGGATTGAGCACGCGCAGCGCTCCCATGTCGACCTTGAACGCCCTCGCCAGCGCGTCCACCGGGATATAGTCCGGCAGTTCGACCGGCGTGCTGTCGGTGTCCGGCAGACGAGTGATGGGCCCGAAGTAGCGCTCCGCATGGCGATCGACTTCGAGCGCCGCGAGGAATGCCACGTAAAAATTGCGCGAGGCGAAGCCGAAGGTCTTACCCTGGTAGCGCTTGACGATGACGGCGATGTCGCTGGTGCCCAACTCGTCCTGCGCCCGCCGCAAACCCCCCGGCCCATGGTTGTATGCGGTCACCGCGAGCGGCCAGGTGCCGAGCAGATGAAAGTTGTACAGCATCAAGTTGGCGGCGGCTTCGGTGGCGCTGTACGGGTCCAGACGCTGGTCGACGACGCCGTCGACGCGCATGAAGCGCCTTGCGGTGGATGGCATGAATTGCCACAGTCCGGCGGCGCCCACCTTCGAGTAGGCCGCCAGATTGAACGAGGATTCGACGTGCGGCAGCGCCGCGATCTCGGCCGGCACGCCATGCTGAGTCAAGGTGCGCGCAATCTGCTTTTCCCATGCCGCGGCCCGGATCAAACCTTCATGAAACCGATCGGCTTGGCCCAATTGGAAGCGTATGCGCTCGATCGCGTCGTGGAAGTCGCGGGGGCCGGCCGCCGCGCCGAAAGCGTGCAGGATGCGAGTTTCGTGGGGTGTGAGATTGTCGGTCGAACCCGCCGCAAATCGCTTCAGCAGGCTGGTGTAGCGCGCCTTCGCTTCTGCCACGCGCCGTTCCCGCTGCGCCGGCGAGTCGGCGGGATCGAAGCGCAGCACCTCATAAACCAGCGCCAGGTTCCAGTCGTCGTGCAGCAGGCCCTGATCAGTGGTGACCTCGGTATAGACGCGAATCCAAAAGCGCACGTCCGCTTCGAGTTCCGCCGGGCGAGCGAAAGGGTCGGCCGGCTCGGCGCCTGCCGCGACAGGGTGCAGAAGCGGCGCCAGTAGGAGCCCGAACGCCACCAGCTTGATTAGCTTACCTATCGGCGAATTATTATCCGCACTTGGAGTCGCCGCAATTCAAACATGTATTGCAGCCGTCCATCATCACCACGGCGGCGGTGCTGCATTTCGCGCACAACTGCGCGCCTTCGGGGAAATGCGATTTTGCAAAGGCGTCGGTTTGCTTGGCGCGAGCCTCGAACTCAGCGCGCTTCTCCTGCACCAACTTGCGCTGATGCACGTCGAGCTCGGGCTTCTTCAGCAATCCGATCGATTGCAGGTGACGCTCGATCACGTAGCCGAGCTCGGCGATGGTCGACGGCATGAATTTACCGCCGGGCTGCCAGTATCCGCCCTTCGGATCGAACACCGCCTTCAATTCGTCGACCAGGAAGGTGGTATCGCCGCCCTTGCGAAAGACCGCGGAAATGACCCGAGTCAGCGCGACGATCCATTGAAAATGGTCGAGATTCTTCGAGTTGATGAACACCTCGAACGGCCGCCGCTGCTCGTGCGGCGTGCCTTCATTGAGCACGATGTCGTTGATGGTGACGTACATGGCGTGGTCGGACACGGGAGTCTTGATCTTGTAGGTCGAGCCGATCAGAACCTCGGGCCGCTCGAGCTTCTCGTGCATCCAAATGACGTTGTCTTGCGCCTTCGGCGGATCTTTGGCCGCCGCCGCGGGCGCGTCTTTCGCCTCCGGTTTCTGCACCCGGTATTTGGCAATCTTCTTGTCGATCTTGATGTGAGCCATGATCAGAATTTCCCGTAATAGCCTTCTTTCAGCGCATCGTAGAGATTGGCGGCGGTGTGCATTTCCCCGTCGTATTCAATCTCCTGATCGCCCCGCGCTTCGACCTCGGTGCCGTCCTCCAGGGTGAACACATAGGTCGTGTTCTTGAGGTCGTCCTCCTTGACCAGGACTCCCTGGAATGCCTCCGGATTGAAGCGAAACGTCGTGCAGCCCTTGAGTCCCTGCTCGAAGGCATACATGTAGATGTCTTTGAAATCCTCGTACTTGTAATTGGTCGGGACATTTGCCGTCTTGGATATCGACGAGTCCACCCACAGCTGCGCCGCCGCCTGAATATCGACGTGCTCCTTCGGGCCGATGTCCTCCGCGGAAATAAAATATTCGGGCAGCTTTTCCGCCGGGTTCTGCGAATCCGGCATGGCGCGGGAATTCACGAGTTCGCGGTAGGCCAGCAGCTCGAATGAGAATACGTCGACCTTTTCCTTCGACTTCTTGCCTTCACGAATCACATTGCGGAAGTAGTGGTGCGCGAACGAGGGTTCGATGCCGTTCGACGCGTTGTTGGCGAGCGACAGCGAGATCGTGCCGGTCGGCGCGATCGAGGTGTGATGGGTAAAACGCGCACCGACCTCGGCGAGCTCATCCACCAGTTCCGGCGAAGCCTCGGCGATGCGCTGCATATAGCGGCTGTAGCGCGCGTGCAGCACCCGGCCGGAAATGCGCGCGCCGACGCGCCAGCCGTCCTTCACCATCTCCGGCCGCTTGCGCAGCATGGCGCGCGTGACCGTGAACTCTTCGTTCATGATCGGCGCAGGACCCTTCTCGCGCGCGAGATCGAGAGCCGCTTCCCAGCCTGCCACGGCCATTTCGCGCGAGACGTTCTGAGTGAACGCCACCGACTTTTTCGAGCCGTACTTCATGCAAAGCAGGGTGATGGTCGAGCCCAATCCCAAAAAGCCCATGCCGTGGCGGCGCTTGCGCATGATCTCGCCGCGTTGCGGCGCCAACGGCAAGCCGTTGATCTCGACGACGTTGTCGAGCATGCGGGTGAACACCTTCACGACTTTGCGGTACGTCTCCCAATCGAATCGCGCATTCTCCGTGAACGGATCGACGACGAATTTGGTGAGATTCACCGAGCCCAGGAGGCATGAGCCATAGGCTGGAAGCGGTTGCTCCCCGCATGGGTTGGTGGCGCGGATGTTTTCGGTCCACCAATTGTTGTTCATCTCGTTGACCTTATCGACGAGGATGAAGCCGGGCTCGGCAAAATCGTATGTGGAGGACATGATCACGTCCCACACGCGGCGCGCCGGCAAAGTCTTGTAGATCTTGCAGGCAACCAGGCCCTCTTCGTTCGCGACATACCCGTCGGTGTACGGCCACTCGCGCCACACGTACTTCGAGGCATCCTCGAGATCGGGCCGCTCCGCCGGCGAGCATGCCTCGTATTCGCGCAGTCCCAGCGGAAACGCCAATTGCCATTCGCCGTCCTTCTTCACGGCCTTCATGAATTCATCGGTGACGAGCAATGACAGGTTGAATTGCCGCAAACGACCGCTCTCGCGCTTGGCGCGGATGAACTCCAAAACATCGGGGTGCCCGATGTCGAAAGTACCCATTTGAGCGCCGCGCCGGCCGCCGGCCGAAGACACGGTAAAACACATCTTGTCGTATATATCCATGAACGACAGAGGGCCGGACGTGTAGGCGCCCGCGCCCGACACGTATGCACCGCGCGGACGCAGTGTCGAGAATTCATACCCGATGCCGCATCCCGCCTTGAGGGTGAGGCCGGCCTCATGCACCTTGTTCAATATGTCGTCCATCGAGTCGCGGATGGTGCCGGATACGGTGCAGTTGATCGTCGAAGTCGCCGGCTTGTGCTCGAGCGCACCGGCGTTCGAGGTAACCCGGCCGGCGGGAATGGCGCCATGGCGCAGCGCCCACAAAAACGACTCGTACCATCGTTCGCGAGACTCGTCGCTCTCGACATCGGCGAGAGCGCGCGCCACGCGCTTATAGGTGTCGTCCATCGAATTGTCGATGGGCGAACCATCCTTGGCAGTAAGACGATATTTCTTGTCCCAGATGTCAAACGACGCTTCCTGGAATGAAATATCGCCAATGTCTTTGGGCTGTATTTTGACCACCGTATTCATGGGTATTGGAGCCGCTCCCTTATAATTGTCTCGCCAAAAATAAATACAACTGCGGCGGTCCTTCGAAAAAGCGAGATTGATGCTTGAGTGAAGACCGACGGGGACTAACGCGAACTACCGACCACAACATATTGTGTGCGGGCTAAGAGGTTAAGGCGCAGCCCCGATCATCGTCAAGAGATTTCTCATACATTTTTTGATATAAAAAACTATTAAATATCAGCATGTTATAAAAATAACCCGAGAAATTGGCTGATTACACTTCGGAACGGTCCGGTCAAGCGGAAAAAACCCGAATCGCAACATATTGTGTTTGCACACCTTATCCACATTATGTCCCATTGACTTTGAACCACGTCTCAGTTTTTGGCCGCAGCGCGCCGGCCGCGCCGCCGTTGAAAACCGCGGCGGCAACCCCAACGTTGCTGTCCATGCGCGCAATTTGAAAATGAATTGACCCCAATTTCTACGCAACATTTTTACCAGGAGTATTTGCAATGACCGTTGTACGTTATGAGCCTTGGGCACTCGTCAGCCGGCTCCAGAAGGATATCGATCGCTTGTTCGGCGCGCCGTTGACGACGGCCGCGGATTCCGGCGCGTGGTTGCCGCCCGTGGATATTCACGAGGAAGCGAACCAATTCGCACTGCATGTGGATCTGCCGGGTGTAGATCCGAAAGCGGTGGAGATCACCGCCGATCAAGGCGTGCTCACCATTCGCGGAAAGCGCGAGGACGGCAAGCGCGAAGCGCGCGAGGGCTATCGCCGGGTGGAGCGGATTACCGGGGAGTTCCAGCGCCGTTTCAGCCTGCCGGATTCGGCGGATGCGGAGAGCATCAAGGCGAAGTTCCTCAATGGTGTGCTGGAAGTCACAATTCCGAAGGCGGCGCAGGTGCAGCCGCACCGGATCACGGTGGAAGCGGCCTAAGAGGGCCGCACCCCGCGCGCAATCTTCCGTGTAATATTGCGCAATTATCTTGGCGATCTTAACGGGCCGGACGGTTACTCGTCCGGCCTCGTTTCGCCCGCCGGGTAGATATCGAACGGAAGGACTGCAAATGAATCTGCGTGTCAATCTTGCGGCGGCGGCGCTCGCCGCGGCGCTCGCCGCCGGGCCGGCGATCGTGGTTGTCCGACCTGCTTACGCCGCCTCGCCGGCGCCGGTCGCGGACGCTGCGCCGATGCCCTCCCTGGCGCCGATGGTCAAGCGTGTTTCGCCGGCCGTGGTCAACATTGCGACGCGTGGGACGATCAAAGAGGAACCCGGCCAGCGCAATCCTCTGCTCGACGACCCATTTTTTCGCCGCTTCTTCGATGCTCCGCCCGATTCGAGACCGCGTGAGCGTCAGTTCCAAAGCGCGGGCTCGGGCGTGATCGTCGACGCCAAGAACGGCTACATCATCACCAATCACCATGTGGTCGAGAACGCCAGCGAAATCACCATCACGCTGCTCGACAACCGCAGCTTTTCCGCCAAGGTCATCGGCAGCGACGAGGGCGCGGATATCGCCGTCCTGCAGGCCAAGCAGCCGAATCTCATCGCCATGACGCTGGGTGATTCGGCCCGGCTCGAGGTTGGGGACTACGTGGTTGCCATCGGCAACCCGTTCGGTCTGCAGCATACGGTGACCGCCGGCATCGTCAGCGCACTCAGCCGCACGGGGATCAACCCGGAGGGCTATGAAGATTTCATTCAGACCGATGCCTCGATCAATCCGGGAAATTCCGGCGGCGCCTTGGTGAACCTGCGCGGCGAATTGGTCGGCATCAATTCCGCCATTCTGTCGCGCAGCGGCGGCAACATCGGCATCGGTTTCGCGATCCCGGTCAATATGGCCAAGGGCGTGATGGATCAATTGATCAAGTACGGCCAAGTGAAGCGCGGTGTGCTCGGCGTCAATATCTACAATGTGACCCCGGATATCGCCAAGGAATTTGGGCTCAGTGAATCGAGCGGTGCACTCGTGGCAGGGGTGGCGCAGGGCTCGGCGGCGGAGCGGGCGGGGGTCAAGACAGGCGACATCATCACCTCGATCAACAGCGTCACCATGAAGGACGCGAGCGAACTGCGCAACACCATCGGCATGCTGCGAATCGGCGACAAAGTCGAGATCGGCCTGCTGCGCGACGGCAAGGCGCTCAAGGTCACCGCGCTCATCGCGGAGCGCGGTGACCTCGAAACGGCCAACGCCGTGGACATCAACAAGGGGCTGGAGGGGGCGGAACTGCACGACGCGCCCGACAACGGCGGAGTTCTCGTGAAAACGATCCAGGAAGGCAGCCCAGCGGCGCAAAATGGCCTGCGCGCCAACGATATGATCGTGGGCGTGGGCCGCACGCCCATTGCCAACACCAAGGGCCTCAAGGAAGCGGCGAAGAACGCCAACGTCCTGGTTCTCAACGTGCGGCGCGGTTCCAGCGTGCAGCTGATTCAAATTCGCTGAGCCGATGCGGCCGCAATCCATAGCAGTTCTCGGCGGCACCGGCTTCCTCGGCACTCGTCTGGTCGCGCGCCTGATCAAGGACGGCCGCCGGGTCACCGTTTTGTCGCGCGACCGGGAACAGCACAAGCATCTGTTGGTGCTTCCCGGCCTGACCTTGGAAAATTGCGAGGTGTACTCGCCCGCGCAGCTGAGCGAGCGCTTCCGCGGCAAAGATGTGGTGATCAATCTCGTCGGCATCCTCAATGAGCGCGGATTCGGCGGCTCGGGGTTCAGACGCGCGCATACCGAGCTCACTCGGGGCGTGCTGCAGGCGGCGCGGTCCGCAGGCGTCACCCGGCTCCTGCAAGTGTCGGCACTGAAGGCCGCGGTGGACGCGCCGAGCTACTACCTACGTTCCAAGGGCGAGGCGGAACAGCTGATCCGCGAGACCAGCGCGGCGCTGGACTGGACCATTTTCCAGCCGTCAGTGATGTTCGGCCCGGGCGATGCGTTCCTCAACCGCTTCGCAGCGCTGCTCGCCGCCGTCCCCTGGGTGTTTCCGCTGGCGAAGCCCGACGCTCGCTTTCAACCGGTGCTGGTCGATGATGTGGTCGAGGCCATCATTCGCTGTCTGCACGGCGGCGCCTCCAGCCGTCAAACTTACGAGCTGGGCGGCCCGCAAATCTACTCTCTGCGGGAAATCGTCGCACTTGTAGCCAAGCTCACCGGCCGGCGCCGCTGGATCGTCGGATTGCCCGACCCGGTGGCACGCATGCAGGCGCTCGCCATGGATTTCGTGCCGGGACGTCCTTTCTCCAGCGACAACTATCGCTCCTTGACCGTCGACAGCGTGTGCACCGAGAACGGCCTTGCAAGGCTCGGCATCAAGCCGCAATCGATGCTGGCATCCGCGCGCCAATATTTGGGTGCTTTCGAAGACAACGCGCGCCTCAGCCACAATCGCGCCAGTGCCGGCCGCAACAAAGCCGTCCAGCCATAGCGCCGTCGGCGCAGCGCTCCAACATGCATCGACTGCGCAAGCCCTATCTGCTTTTTCTCGGCGACGTGCGCGACAAGCTCACGGCGAAGACGGCGTTCGGCCTCAAGGATTGGTGTGGCGCGGACGTGCTCGGCGAATGGAGCTTGCCGGGCTGCAGCGTCACTCTCGGCCTCGAGCGCGTTTCGCCCCAGCAGGCCGCTGCGCGCGGCGCCGGTTCGATCATCGTCGGTATTGCACCGACCGGCGGCAGCCTGCCGTCGCATTGGGTCGCCGAGTTGGCGGCGGCGGCCGAGGCCGGACTCGACGTCGTAAGCGGTCTGCACACGCGCCTGACTTCCTTTCCCGTTCTGGTTCAAGCCGCGGCGCGGCGCGGCGTACGGCTCGTCGACGTACGGCACAGTGACCGGACTTATGGCGCCGCGAGCGGCCGCAAACGCAGCGGCAAGCGGGTCTTGACGGTCGGGACGGATTGCGCGCTCGGCAAGAAATACACGGCCTTGGCTCTCGCCGAGAGTTTGCGGCGGCGCGGAGCGGACGCATCGTTTCGCGCCACCGGTCAGACCGGCATCATGATTTCGGGCGCAGGCATCGCCATCGATGCGGTGGTCGCCGATTTCATCGCCGGCGCCGCGGAGGAGCTATCCCCCGACAATGCCCCTGATCACTGGGATGTGATCGAGGGACAGGGATCGCTGTTCCATCCGGCCTATGCGGGCGTGACCCTCGGCCTATTGCATGGGTCGCAGCCCGATGCCATCGTGTTATGCCACGACCCGTCGCGGCGTACGATCGACGAATACCCGGATTTTCCGATTCCCGATCTGCGGGCCGCAATCGACGACTATCTGCGCGCCGGCCGCCTCACCAACCCGGCGGTACGCTGTGTGGGCTTGAGCATCAATTCCTCGAGTCTCTCCGACGCCGAACGTGAAGAATATTTTCGGCGCCTGACGGCGGAGCTGGGACTGCCGGTGTGCGATCCCGTGCGTACCGGGACAGATGTGCTCGCCGCGGCGCTGCTCGCAACCTAGAAGCTTGCAGTTTGGCGCGCGGACCGCCAAAGCCCGGCGATTGCCAGTGCCGTCCGGTAAGGCTCCGGAGCGTCGCGATTCGTCAGCACGATGACCGAAGAGCGATCCGCAAGGTTGCGCACGATGGCATGGCGGAATCCGACGGACTCGCCCGAATGCCAGCGAGTGTCGCCGGTGACGCGCCACCCGAAGGCATAGCCGACGGCCGGGTCGTCGGTCGGCGTCGCCGACTCAAACGCCAGACGCAGCGACGCAGGACGCAGCAGCCGATCGTCGCCGAGCGCAGCATCCCAGTGCGCAAGATCATCGATGGAGGAATAGATTCCGCCATCGCCGAGCGTCGCGCTCGTCAGACTCTGATCCGTGCGCACCCAGAGCGGCGGCGACCAGCTATGGCCGAAGGCGCGCTCGGCGACGGCTGAAACCCCCGCTTCGAACGCGACGCTGCTCCGCATGCCGAGCGGCAGAAAAATTCGCCGGCGCAGAAACGCCGCGAAACCCTCTCCCGCAGCGCGTGCGACGATGAGCGCCAGCAGGACGTAGCCGCTGTTGCTGTAGCGGTAGCTCGTTCCCGGCGGAAAATAACCGCGATTTTCGTCGTGCAGCAGCCGCAGCACATCCGCGTCGCGCAGCTGCGCAGTGGCGCCCCGCGGGATCAGGTCCTCGAAGTCGACCAGTCCGGACGTATGCGTGAGCAGGTGGCGGATCGACATTCCCTCGGCCGCCTGCGGCATCGGCAGCCATCGCCGGACCGAGTCGTCGATCGAGAGTAGCCGATCTTGCGCCAGCAGCAATATCGCGGCCGCCGTGAATTGCTTGGTGAGCGACGCCAGACGATAGTTGGTCGCGGTCGTCGCGGCGACCCGGCTTTCGACGTCCGCGAGGCCGTAGGCGCGCCGCACGACGGGCGCGCCGCCCTGTAGTACGACGACACAGGCGCCGGGTACCGCGCCCTGGTAGGCGCCCATGAGCGCATCGATCTCATGTTCGAGGTCGATCATCCCCGCATTCACGGCAAGCCTAATGGCCACCCGGCGCAGGGGGACCCGGAAAGTCGCGCGCAGCGGCCAACAGCCACTCGCGAAACTGCGCCACTTTGGGCAGCGTCAGGAAATTCTTCGGGCATACGAAATAATAGGCCAGGCCGTAGGGCAGCGCGCCACGCCCCGCGAGACGCAGCGTGCCCTTCTGCAGAGCGCGCGTCACCAGCGTCCAACGCGCCAGCGCGTAGCCCAAGCCCTCTTCCGCCGCCGCCAATAACCCGGCCGAATCTTCGATGCTCGGCACCCGCGACAGCCATGCGGCCTCCTCGCCGGTTTGGCTCCAGGCGCTCCATGGCTCATCGCCGCTTTCGAGCAGCGGGTATTTGCTCGAGCTCGATCCGCGCTCGATCATGCCGTATTGCTTGAGGAGATCGGGGCTGGCCACCGGCACCAACCAATCATCGAGGATCTTTTCGCTGTGCAGATTGGCGTAATCGCCGCGGCCGAAGCGGATGGCGACATGGTTGGTCGTGCGCGAGAAATCCACCAGCTCGCGCGAGGTGTGGAAGCGCAATTCGACGTTGGGATGTTTGCGCCTGAACGAGCGGATGCGCGGCAGCAACCAGATCTGCAGAAACGATGATAGCGTGGTGATCTGCAGTGGGCCCGCGCGCCGATAATGCTTGATCTGCTGCAGGGCGGACTCGAGCTTCTCGAGCCCGACACGCACGGCGGGCAGCAATTCCAAACCCTCGTCGGTGATTTCAACGCGCCGGCCGGTGCGCCGAAACAGCGGCACCTGAATGTACCCTTCCAACGCCTTGATCTGCTGGCTGACGGCGGCGGGTGTGACGTTGAGCGCCTCGGCGGCAGCCGAGAAGCTCAAGTGAGTGGCCACGGCCTCGAAGACGCGCAGGGCTCCCAACGGCAAACGGTCGAAGGCGGCTGGCACTTTAAGTTTTCCTTAATCGGCTGTCAGAGACTGCGTTTGTTGCGGATGGGCGCATGGCGCAATGTGTCCGTCGCCGGGGACAAAAGCAATTCGGAGTACGTCATGAATCAGATCAATCTCGTTGAAAGGCTCGCACAAGGTCTGCTTGCCGTCACCATTGTGTTCGCCATCGGCCTGGCGTTCGAATTGGCCCTGTTGTACGAAGGCGGCGGTATCTATGCCATTTGACCCAGCATCAGCCGCACCGCAGAGGCGAGCGTCGCGTTCGGCCTGATCGAGTTTTGCGAGCGCGCGGACCCGGGCGTAAAAGGCGCTGAGGTTGCCGCCCGCGGCCTCGAGTTCGCGCTCGAAGCCCGGCACGCAGGCGAAATAGGTGGCGACCGACGCCAGGTGCGCATTGTTGAGGTCTCCGTCGAACCAGGTTTCGAACGGAGCGTGGCCGCCCCAGCCGGCTTTGAGCTGCGCGAAGGAGGCGCGCATCGCGGTGAACGCGGCGCGCTTTTTCTCGCGCATGAGGTCGGGTCCGAGTGCCGAGGCGTACACGGCGCGAAGTTCGGCGCGCGTCGCGCTCAGGAGCTCGATGACCTTGGCATAGTGCTCCTGCCGGACCAGGTGGCTCGCCAAATCCGCGTCGCGGTGTTGAGCGAGCAGCCAGCGCCGCACCCCTTCCTCCTCGATTGTCGTCGCGAGCGCTTCGTTGAAGGATGAGTCGTTCGGCACATACAGCAGCTGATGGGTAAGCTCATGGAATATGATCGCTGCGAGCTCGACGTCGTTCCAACCCATCATGGTGTTGAGCACGGGGTCGTTGAAGTGACCCAGGGTGGAATACGCCGCAACGCCGCCCACCGTGACGTCGAATCCCCGGCCGCGCAGCGCTTGCGCAAAGCGGCGCGCCTTGCGTTCGGCGAAATAGCCGCGATAGGCGACGCAGCCGACGATGGGATAACACCATTGCTTGGCGTCGACCGAGAACTCCGGTGCGGCTACCACGTTCCAAACCACGTAGGGGCGGCCAAGATCCGCGTAACTGCGGTAGCTGCCGTTATCCGGCAAGCCGAGCTCGCGGCTGGCGAAGTCGCGAATCGCGGCGATCGTCTCGAGTTGGGCCCGCAGCACGGGGGGCGTCGATGGCTTGCTGATCACATGGTTGATCGGTTCGCGCTTGGACATCAGGGTCAGCTGGCCTTGGACGCTCTGCAATAAATAGCAACCGGCGCTACACAGCGCAATCAGCGCCACGCCGACCGCGGCGCGGGCGGGCGCGGTTATGCTGCTAATATTCACGCATGCAAGTGTATCTGGTTGGCGGAGCCGTTCGGGACGCCTTGCTTGGGCAAGCGGTCAAGGAGCGCGATTGGGTTGTGGTCGGAGGCACCCGCGAGGAGTTGTTGCGTCTGAATTATCGCGAGGTCGGACGCGACTTCCCGGTGTTCCTGCACCCCGTAACTCACGAGGAATACGCTCTGGCGCGGCTCGAGCGCAAGGTGGGGCCGGGCTACCGCGGCTTTACGGTCGAATTCGGGCCGGGTGTCTCGCTCGAAGAGGATCTTGCACGCCGCGACCTCACCATCAACGCCATGGCGCTGGCGCCCGACGGTACGTTGATCGACCCCCATGGCGGCAAACGCGATCTCGACGCGCGCCTGCTGCGCCATGTGTCGCCGGCCTTTGTCGAGGATCCGGTGCGCGTGCTGCGCGCGGCGCGCTTTGCCGCACGCTTCGCGCCGCTGGGGTTTCACGTGGCGCCCGAGACCCTGGAATTGATGCGCACCATGGTGGAGCGGCACGAGGTCGACTCGTTGGTCCCGGAGCGCGTCTGGCAGGAAACCGAGAAAGCCCTGCGCGAGCCCAAGGCGAGCGAGTTCTTCGCCGTGCTGCGCGCGTGCGCGGCGTTGCAGCCGGTCTATCCGGAAATCGACGCGCTGTTTGGCGTGCCGCAGCCGGCGCAGTGGCACCCGGAAATCGACACCGGCGTGCACACTCTGATGGTGCTCGATCAAGCCGCCTTACTGAGCGGCGAACCGCAGGTTCGGTTCGCGGCGTTGGTGCATGATCTCGGCAAGGGTGCGACGCCGTGCGAGCAGTGGCCGAGCCATCGAGGTCACGAGGAGCGCAGCGTTGCGCTGGTCGAAGCGCTGGCCGAGCGCCTGCGCCTGCCGGGTGATTACCGCGACCTCGCGATCCTCGTCGCTCGCTACCACGGCATCGTGCACCGTGCTTTCGAACTCAAGCCAAAGACGGTTCTCGAGTTCATGGAGCGCGCCGACGCGTTCCGCCGTCCCGAGCGATTCGCGCAGGCGCTGCTGGCGTGCGAGGCGGACTCGCGCGGCCGCACGGGGTTGGAGCATGAACCCTATCCGCAGAGACAATACTTGCACGCCGCGCGCGACGCCGCCGCCGCGATCAAGCCCTCGCCCGAAGACATCGCGGCGCACACCGGAGCGCGGATTGCAGAGCTCCTGCATCAGCGGCGCGTGCAGGCAATCGCAGAACTGCGCGCGCGCTCCGCCGCGCACCATCCTTCCACCGGGTAGGAGATCCGCCCATGACGTCGCGCGTCGGAGTGTGGTTGATGGTTGCGGCGGCAAGCCTCGCCGGCGTTTCGCAGGCGAAGACCGTGCTCATCGGCGCGGCCGCCTATCCGGAGGGCCCGCTGTGGCGGGACGGCAAGCTGCTGTACGTGGAATACGCCGGCCCCGGGATCAAGATCTGGGATGGCCGGCGTGCCACGGACTATTGGCGGGGCGAGCATTGCGGCGCCTCCGGACTCATCAGCTACCGCCGCAATCACCTGCTGGTCGCGTGTTACGACATGAACGCCATTGTCGAGCTCGACGAGACCGGCAAGCAAACCCGCGTCATCGATAAGGACAGCTCGGGCAAGCCCTTCACCGGCCCGAATGATTTCACGGCGGACGGCGCCGGTGGAATTTACTTCTCCGCCTCCGGCATCTATGACCTGAAAGCGCCGATCAGCGGCACCATCCTCTATCTCGCGCCTGGCACGGACTCTCTCGTCGAAGTGGCCAACCTCATCCACTATTCGAACGGCCTGACGCTGTCCAAGGACGGCAAGAACTTGCTGGTGGCTGAAATGCTGGCAGGCCGCATTCTCTCGTTTCCCATCGGTGCCGGCGGCACCTTGGGGACGCGCAGCGTGTGGGCGCGCCTGCAAGACCTCGCCGCGCCCACCGCCCACGGGGACGCCTACAATGGACCCGACGGCCTCAAATTAGGTCCCGACGGCAACTACTACATTGCGCAAAACGGTTCGGGCCGAGTGCTGGTGGTGAGCGACGCCAAGCGGCTGGTGCGCATCATCACCGTACCCACACCTTACGTGACCAACGTGAACTTCGGCGCGGATGGTGCCGGTACGGTTTTCATCACGGGGGTTTTCGACCCTTGGAAGGCGCCGTTTCCTGGCGCCGTATATCGCTGGACGAAATAGCCGGTCGCTCCGGGTCCTTCAGAATTTATAACCGAACTTCACACCCATCGTTCGCGGTCGATTGATGGTCTCGGCCGTTACGAATTGGTTGCCGTTCTCGAATAGATTGGCGCGCGAATTGGTAAGGTTCTGCCCGAAAAACTGGGCAGTCCACGCATCTTTCGCCACACCGACCGACGCGTCGTAGGTCGAAAAGCCGGCTTGGTCGTAGGTTTGAATGTTTCCGGTGGCCGAATAGGAGTGCGCCTGATGCGTGCCGCCGACCTGCCAAAATGCCTTGTAGTCGCCGACCAAGAACTCGTAGCGCGCGCGCAGGCTGGCCTGGAAGGGCGGTGATTCAGCCAGCGGAGTATCCGGCTGCCCGAACGCGCTGCCCCCATAATTATTTTGGCCCGCCAAGACCGGAATGACGATGGGCTGGCCATTGGGCTGCTTCAACAGGGGCGCATTCGATAAGTTGCTGCTGTTCCAGGACGCCGATCCAATGACCGTCAATTCGTGGGTCACACGGGCGACCATTTCGGTTTCAAGGCCGCGTACCCGATAGTCGGGGCCATTGATCACGAAGCTTAAATTTCCATAGCAGCATGATTCGAAAATCTGCACTTGAACGTCTTTCCAGTCCTCTTGATAGACCGCGCCGTTGAATTCCAGCCGCCGATCGAACCATTGCGTCTTCCAGCCGATTTCGTTGTTGACCAGCGTGTCGGGCGCATAGGACTGGGGGGTTTGGTAAGTGTAAATCGCCCCATTGACCGGGCCGCTCGGCGCGACTCCGTCGACCGTCGCATTGGTATGATTGATCAATTGCGAGCCGCGATTGAATCCGCCCGGTCTGAATCCTTGCGACCACGTGTAGTACAGCAACACGTCGTCCATGGGCCGCCAACTCAAGTTGGCGCGGCTCTTGAATCCCTTATAAGTGATGTTGAGATCGTGAGCGCTCAAATCATTGCTGTACGGCACGTTGCCGGTGCAGGGCGGCGGCCCGTCGTTCATACAGCCGAAGCTGCTGATCGAACTGCCCACCGCGGTGGTGTCGATTTGATAGTAGCGGGTGCCGGCGGTCAGCGTCAGAGTCTTGGGAATGATGTCGAAGTCCACCGATCCGAATAGCGCCTTCTGCGTATAGCCGCGCGTGACGTCGTCGAAGAACGAGGTGGTGTCGCCGCGCACGTTCGGGTTGCGCACTTGCGCTCCGGGCGCGGGACCCACGTCGGTCAAGCAGCCGCTCGTCACGGTGGTCGTACAGGCCGGCAAGCTCTTGTACATCCAGTCGATGTTCTCCGCGATGCTGTAGTCTTCCCAGAAAACCCCGCCGATGCCCCGCACCCGCCAGTCATCCGGGGTGCTGATGCGGAATTCCTGACTGTCGTGGGTGGCGGTATCGGTCTCGCGCCACGATGCGATGGGCGAATAGCATTTTCCGGTCGTGGTGGGCGAGGACGGCCCGACGCACTGATAGTAGTCGGCGAACACGCCGCGCGCGTAATTCGTATAGTCGCCCACCTGGTCGATTTTGCGAACCATGTAGCTGCCCGCGTACACGAGCTTGAGGTCGCCGATTCGGCCGTTGATCGTCAGCGCGGTGTTCTCAAACCTGTCGTAGTTATGCGCCGGGGTGTACAGCTGCACGGCAAGGTCGGGCAATACCTCTCCGGCAGAGCTCTTGGGCGTGACGTAAAAGACCCCCTCCGAGTGCATATCCTGGTACGACTGCACCAGCAGCGCATTCCAATCCTCGTTCAATTTGAACAGGGCCGACGCGCGCACACCCTGGTAGGTCACGGGATTGATGGCATTCGCGACCAGGCTGTTGTTGTTGACCGATGCGGTGCCGGGCGGCACGCCGAAACCCGTGGGCGTGCCGCTGGCGCACTGACCGTTCACCGGAGTCACGTTGGTGCTGCATCCGGTCGCATAGCCGGCATAGTGGATGCCGATGTCGGTCGGCAGGCGGCTGAAGGTGCCGGGCACATTGTTGATGTAGCCGCCGCGGGTGTCGCTGTAGATGACGCCGCGCACGGCCAAGGTATCGGGAATCAGCGGCAGGTTGATCATCGCTTCGCCGTTGCTGCTGGGATCGCCGCCGCTGGTCGTGGCATATCCCGCGTTGACACTACCCTCGGTCACGTCGAGCTTGGGCTTGTTCGTGATGTAGCGCAGCACGCCGGCCTGCGCGCCGGCGCCGAACAAGGTGCCCTGCGGCCCTTCGAGCACCTCGATGCGTTCGATATCGGCGGCGTAGACATCCAAGTTTCGGCCGGGCAACTGACCTGATTGATCATCGAGGTATACCGCGACGTTCGGGAAACTGCCGATGCCGCTCGAACCCTGCGTGGCCAGCGTGGAAGTGGCGAGACCGCGCAT
Source organism: uncultured Gammaproteobacteria bacterium (assembly GCA_963818075.1). Taxonomy (GTDB): domain Bacteria; phylum Pseudomonadota; class Gammaproteobacteria; order Steroidobacterales; family Steroidobacteraceae; genus Bog-1198. The sequence continues at coordinate 1,625,118 of CAWFQX010000006.1, forward strand.
GAAGATGACGCCCTGCCCCGGGCCGTTGGTGGCAGTTGTCACATTTGGCAGGTACTTGACGAAGTCATCGAACGTCTCGACGCTCAGTTGCGTCAGGGTTTCGCCGGTGAGCGCCTGGATCTGGATGGGGACGTTCTGCATGTTCTCCGTGCGCCGCTGAGCGGTCACGGTGATTTCCTGAATCGCGTCCGAACTGGTATCGGCATCGGACGCCGCCGCGGCGTGCACGAGGCCGCCGGACGCGCCGCTCAGGATTGCCGCGATCGCACACGATAACCTTGGGTTCGAGTTCATGCTTGTATCCCCAGAAATGATATTTTTCGAGTCGAAGCCTACCAACTCACGCGATCGACACCCGATGGTTGTTCTTGTTTGCTTCCCTGCCGGTTCAATCCTACCTTGAAAGTAGGATGGAGCGCCTGTTCTGAAGTCGCCGTGATCCGGTCTAAATCCGGCATCGTCGCCTAAAGAACGGGTGTCGGCGACGGCAACCTTACCGTCACGCGGCACCCCTCGCCGATGACCGTATCGAAGTCGAGGGTGCCGCCGGCGGCCCGCACGCGCTCTCGCAACTGCGCCAGGCCGAAGCCGGACAGCGGCTCGGCACGCCGCGAATCGAAGCCGACGCCTTCGTCGACTACCATGATTTCCACGGCGGCGGGCGATAGATCGACTTCCACCTCGGCGGAGCGGCGCTGGGAGTGCTTGCGCGCGTTCATCAAGAGCTCGCGGACGCAACGGTAAATCAGGCGCAGCCGCTCGCGGGGAAGCTCCATTTCGCCGCTCACGCGCCACGCCACATGAAAGCCGAAGCGCGTCTCGAAGAATTCAGCCAGCCAGCGCAGCGTCTCATCGAGCGATGCATGATCGAGCCCCGGGGGCGTGAGGTCCTGAATCATCGCGCGCAAGCCCTCCTGCGCCTCGCGGGAAGCCTGGGTCGCCTCATCGAGCAGTACGCAGAGCGTCGAGCCGCTCGCGTGCGCGCGCATGGCGGCGAGCGTCATGCTCTGCCCGGCCAGAACCTGGCCGATGCCGTCGTGCAAATCGGCCGCCGTCTTGCGGCGTGCGGTCTCCTCCGCAACGCCCAAGGCACGCGCATAGTCGCGCAGCGCCAGATGCTCATTGGCGAGCTCGTCGAGGAGCGCCCGCTGTTTCAGCGTCATGAGATTCACCAACAGCGCGCCGCCGCAACCGATGACGAGAAACACATCCACCGAGATGACGATATGCTGCCAGTCGTCGATGCCTGCCAGGCCGCGATAGATGCCTACTCCGTGACCGGCAAAGAGCACGAGACCGATCGCCACGATCACCACGCCGAGGTTCGTCGCCTGGCGCGAAAAGCGCAGTGCCAGCCAGACGAGCGGGGCCGCGAAGAGCATGGGCTGCACCAGCGGATCGACGTTCATCCCGGGTTCGAGGGCGAACCACGTGAACAGCGCCAGGATAATGAACGAGATCGTCCATCCTTCCCAGGCGCGCGCCGGAGTCCGTGCCGCTTCCTCAAAGCCGAGGATGAGGCCGAACACCATCGGCCCGCACGTGACGATGGTGAGCACCGATGCGAGCACCCACAGCCCCATGTCCGCCGGCACGAACGCAATCTCCGCGGCGCTCGCCCGCATCACCGCTCCGAGCAAGGCGCCCGGTATCGATCCGACAAAGAGCGCCACGATCCAGAGCGGCGATATCACCAGCGTAAAGCGCTCCTGCCAGCGGAACAGCCGCATCATCCGCGCCAAGGCGGCCGGACCTGCCGCCGTCAGGATGTTGGCAAAGGCATAGCCGCAGGTGTCCGCCAACGAGGGATGGGATTGTATCGTCACCCAGTACAGGAACGGCCGCGACAGCAGCTCCCACGATAGGACACCGAGAGCGACGAGCGGCCACCGCCGCACCGGCAGAAGCATGAAGGCCGCGAATGTGAGTGCATGCGCCGGCCAGATTGCAGCCGAACCCGCCCCCGACTTCGACAGGTAGCCGAGTGCGTAGAGCAGCGGATAGCCGAGGCTCAACCACAGCACCACGCGCCGGTCGAAACGCGGGTCATCCGGTGCGCCGGTAGATTCGGTGCGTTTCATTGCAAGGTTTTGATTCTTATCACAACGTGTGCCGCAGGTCCTGCAATGCGAAGCCGGCCAGCGGCAGCTCCAGGCCGCGCAGCCACGCCATGGCCTTGAATCGTTCGCCCATCTCGCCGGGCATCATCAGCTGGCGTGCCTCACTGGCCAAGTGCGCGAACTTGTTGGCGTCGCCGCCGGCAATCGTTTGCATTTCATGGTCTATCCGCAAACCGGCGAGAAAGAAGCTCTGCGTGGTGAACCCAGCGAGCGTGAAGCCGGCCGCGCGGGAGCCTTCCGCAAGCTCGGTATAGTCCACCCACGCGGTGATGTCCTGCAGTCCGGGGTAGAGAAACGGATCGGCGTGCGCGCGTTGCTGGAAATGGCACATCAATGTGCCCTCGTGCCGCTCCGGTAAGTAGTACTGCGGGCGCGGCAGGCCATAGTCGAGCCACAGGACGGCGCCGCTGCGAAGGTTTTGGGTGACGCTCTGCGTCCAAGGGATTAGACGCGGGCAATACTCCGACACATATCCGTCATCCCAGTTGCCGCCCGCCTGCCACCGTCGGCGGCAGGCCTCCGTCAGCGGTGGACCCGCCGGCCGCGATTCCCACACGAAGCGGCGGTCGTCGATCACGACTCCGAGCTCCTCCACGCGATCGCGATGCCAGCGAAAGCGGGTGACAGGCAGAGCATCCAGCACTTCATTGGCGAGGATGAGGCCATCGAAGGCCGTGTCGGGAGGCCGATCGAGCCAATGGACGCGGGACTGCACGTGCGGCAAGTGCTGCGCGATGTAGCGGCGCTGACGCTCGCGCAAGTCGGCGCTGATTTCGAGAATCCAGTAGCACTTGGGCAAATGATCCAGCTGCTCGAGACGCCGCAGAATGTCCACTGCAAGCCGCCCGCTGCCGGCGCCTATTTCCAGAATGGATCCTCCTTCGAGCTCGCTCAAGACTTCGGCACACTGCCGTGCGAGGCAGGCGCCAAACAGGTGTGAAACTTCCGGAGCAGTCGTGAAATCGCCGCCGACGCCCAGTTTGTGCGCACCCGCCGCGTAATAGCCCAAGCCCGGCGCGTACAGCGCCAAATCCATGAATCGCTCGAAGCTCAACCAGCCCGCGGCGGTAATCTCCGCGGCGAGATATTCCCGCATGCGCGCGCAGTGCCGCGCTTGCGCGTCATTCAGCATGAGTTCACGCCGCAAATCCGTTGCGCTATGGTTGATGGCCATGAAACCCAATATTGAGAGTTCTGCGCTGCAGGACCGAGTGGTTCTGATCACCGGCGGCGCGCGCCGGGTAGGCGCAGAAATCGCGCGCACGCTGCACGCGGCCGGGGCGAACATACTCATCCATTACCGCGCCTCCGCCGCCGCCGCGATGGCCTTGGCGGACCAGCTCAATCAAGTACGTCCCCATTCCGCCGCGATCCACGCTGCGCATCTCTCGACGGCGGAGGCCTCGGAAAAATTGGTGGCCGCCGCGCTGCTGGAGTTTGGACGCTTGGACATTCTGATCAACAATGCATCGAGCTTTTACCCGACGCCGGTCGGGGGCATCACGCTGCCGCAGTGGGACGATCTCATGGATAGCAATTTAAAGGCACCGTTGTTTCTCTCGCAAGCGGCCGTGCCCAGCTTGGGCTTGCAGCGCGGACTCATCATCAACATGATCGACATCCACGCGCTGCGACCGCTCAAGGGACACCTGCTGTACAGCACCGCCAAAGCGGGGCTTGCGATGTTGACGCGGGCGTTGGCGCGCGAATTGGGGCCGGAAATCCGGGTCAACGGCATCGCTCCGGGACCGGTGCTTTGGCCGGAAAGCGACATGGAGGACGAATTGAAGCGCGAAATCATCGACAAGACCGCGCTCAAGCGCCAGGGCACCCCGCAGGACGTTGCACGTACCGCGCTCTTCCTGGCGAAGGATGCGCCGTATATCACCGGTCAAATCATCGCCGTCGACGGCGGCCGCAGCATCTAGGAGCCTACTGAGCCGCCGCGCGCAATTGCGGCGGCGGCCGCCGCAGCAGCTCTCGAGCCGTTCGAATGTCGGCGCCTAAGGGACGATCGTCTCTGAATTGAGGAACCAGGCCGCGGACCTGCCGGTACACGGCGTCGGTTTGCGCTGCCCGGGCGCAATCATCGCGCTGCAGCTCGTAGGCCTGCACCGCCGCCAGCAATTCGATCGCGACGATGCTCTCGGCATTGTCGATGATCTGGAGCAGCTTGAGGGCGCCGGGAGTGGCATGGCTCAAGTGATCTTCCTGCAGCCCGGATGTGACCCCGCCGTCCAAGCTCGCGGGCGCGGCGAGACGTCGGTTATCCGCAACCAATGAGACCGCCGTGTACTGCGCGATCATGAATCCCGAACCCGTGCCATCATCGGTCGCGAGAAAGGCCGGCAGACGGCTGAGCAGCGGGTTCACCAGACGATCCACACGGCGCTCCGACATGGCCGCCAATTCCGCCGCGGCAACGGCCAGCGAATCCACCGTGAGGCCAAGCGCTGCGCCGACGGCCTGCGCGCCCGACAGCGCGCGCGGCGCATCCGCCGTGCCGGCGACGGCGGGATTGTCGGTCACCGACTTGAGCTCATCGTCCACCACCCGACCGGCATGCGCGTGGAGGTCGCGCACGGCGCCATGCACCTGTGGGACGGCGCGCAGGCTTAAGGGATCCTGGGTGCGCCGGCCGGCACTCTCCCGAAGGATGCCACTGCCGCTCAAGATGGCGCGCAGCCGCTCGCCGACCTCGGCAACTCCCGCCGATACGCGCAGCCCCACCGCATCGGCATCGAATACCGCGATTTGACCGCGCAGATTTTCGAATGTCATCGCCGCCACGACATCCGCCCAGTCGAGCAGCCGCTGCATTCTTGCCAAAGCGATCGCCGCCAGACCGGTGGCGCAGGGGGTGCCGTTGACGAGACTCAAGCCCTCCTTGGACGCCAACACCAGCGGCGCCAGGTGCATCGCCTCCAGCGCCTCAGCGCCGCTCATCGGCCGGTCAAGCAGCCGCGCCCTCCCCGCGCCGAGCAGCACCAGCGCTATGTGCGCCATGTGCGTCAAGTATCCCACCGACCCATGGGACGGCACCTCCGGGATGCAATCATGCTCGAGCAACGCGAGCAATCCTTCGACGACGGCTGGTCGAACGCCGGAAGAGCCGTGCGCGAAATTGTTGATGGCCGCGGCGATGATGGCGCGCACGGCTGTCGCCTCGAGGGGAGGCCCCAGGCCTACTGCGTGGCTCATCACGATGTTTCGCGAAAGCTGCTCCAGCTTGGATTGAGGGATCACCACGTCGCAGAGCGCGCCAACCCCGGTATTTACCCCGTAAGCGCGCACGCCTTTGGCGACTATGGAATCCACGAGCGAGCGAGCCGCGCGGATTCTCGACTGCGCTTGGGCGCCGAGCGCGAGCGGTGCGCCTCCGGCGACCTCGCTCACTTGGCGCCAGGTCAGGGAGCCATCGAGAATAATGGGTTGCGGCATCGGGGGGCGGCGAGTGTCCGGTCAGCGCTTGGCAGCCGCCGCATGCGCGCGCCACTGCTCCAGATGATCGCGGCCCCGCTCGATGGACACACCCACGTCGCGCGAGCTGCGGATGGCGCCCGGTTTGCTCAAGCTTAGGCGGACCCACGCGATGCCGAAGTCCTCCAGAATCAGCATGGCGATGTGCTCGGCAAGGGTTTCGACCAGGTGAAAGCTCGATGCCTCGACGAACGCCAGGACGCGCTTGGCAACCCGCTTGTAGTTGAGCGTGTCGTCGATTGAATCGGATAACGCAGCCTTGGTGACATCCACGCCGATCTCGATATCGACGATGACCGTCTGCTTGACCTGTCGTTCCCAATCGAAAATGCCGATGATCGCTTCGGTCTTGAGCGCGTGTATGAAGATTTTGTCCATTAAAGCGTCAGATCCCTGTTGCTCCCGCTTCTCCGAGTTCCCAATTCGCCCGCGCGGCCATGCCGCCGTCCGGCTGCATGCCGGCCGCCAACCGCATGCAGCCCGCCAGCGCGATCATTGCCCCGTTGTCGGTGCAAAACTCGGCGCGCGGAAAATACAATTCGGCACCCGCGCCGCGCACCACTTCCCCCAGCCGCTCGCGCAAGCGAATATTCGCACCGACGCCGCCCGCAATGACCAGGCGCCGATGGCCGGCAGACGCCAGGGCTCGGCGGCACTTCTCGGCGAGCGTCTCGACCACTGCGTCCTGGAAACCGCGCGCGACGTCTGCGCGAATCGCGTCGTCCAAAACGCGGCCCCGCAAGGCTACTAGGGCGGCGGTCTTCAAGCCACTGAAACTGAAATCGAGGCCGGGGCGATCGAGCATCGGCCGTGGAAACACGAAGCGACCGGCGCGGCCCTGCTCGGCCAGCCCCGCCAGCGCCGCCCCGCCCGGATAGGGCAACCCTAAGAGCTTCGCGGTCTTGTCGAAGGCCTCGCCCGCGGCGTCGTCCAGGGTTTCACCCAAGATCCGGTACTTCCCGAGTCCGGCCACATCCACGAGTTGGGTGTGACCGCCCGACACGAGCAACGCCAGAAAGGGGAAGGCGGGCGGGTCGGGCTCCAACAGGGGCGCCAGCAGATGGCCTTCCAGATGGTGTATCCCGAGCGTCGGCTTTCCCCAGGCATACCCCAGGCTCGAGGCAAAGCCCGCCCCGACCAGCAATGCGCCGATGAGGCCCGGTCCCGCGGTATAGGCCACGGCGTCAATCGCGCCGCGATCCGACTTGGCCTCGGCCAGCGCCTGCCGGACCAACGGCAGCAGACGCCGGACGTGGTCCCGCGAGGCCAATTCAGGCACCACGCCCCCATAAGCCTGGTGCATTGCAACCTGGCTGTGCAGGCAGTGCGACATGAGGCCGAGTTCGGCGTCATAAACCGCGACCGCCGTCTCGTCGCAAGAGCTTTCGATGCCAATTACACGCATAAACCCCGGTCTTTCGCTCAGACTTTGCCTTTTACAGGGGCGCACTTTAGAATGCGCCCCCCTGTCGCCGAATGCCGGCGGCCGCGCCCTACATTTTGAGGTTTGAATGCCCAGCGTTCGTGTTCGCGAGAATGAGTATTTTGACGCCGCCTTGCGCCGCTTCAAGCGAGCCTGCGAAAAAGCCGGCGTCCTCACTGAGCTTCGGCGGCGTGAATTCTACGAGAAGCCCACCCAAGAACGTAAGCGAAAAAAGGCCGCCGCGGTAAAACGGCATTTGAAGCGCCTGTCGCGAGAGAATATGCGCGGCACCGGCGGCGCCCCCGCCAGCCCCCCGCCGGCCGCCCCGCCTCGGCCTTCCTACTAGGGGTTGTCCGCCTCAGGATGTCTCTAAAAGAGCGAATTACGGATGACATGAAGGCCGCGATGCGCGCCGGCGAGAAGGAGCGGCTCGGGCTCATCCGCATGATCACCTCCGCCATCAAGCAGCGCGAAGTCGACGAACGCATCGTTCTCGACGACACCCAAGTCTTGAGCGTGCTTGAAAAAATGATCAAGCAGCGAAAAGAGTCGTTGGTGCAATTTCAGGCCGGCAATCGCCAGGATCTGGTCGAGAAAGAGGCCGCGGAAATCACCCTGCTGCAGGGCTACCTGCCTTCCCAGCTGAGTGCTGCCGAGATCGACGCCCTGATCGCTGAGGCCGTCGCAGCGACGGGCGCGACCAGCATCAAGGACATGGGAAAGGTCATGGCCGTCATCAAGGGCAAGGCGCAGGGCCGCGCCGATTTGGGCAAGGTGGGGGCCATAATCAAAGCCAAGCTTGGGCCAGGTTGAATCGCGGGCGGGTTTATGGCCGGCCGCATTCCACAGCCGTTCATCGACGAGATCGTCGCCCGGTCCGATATCGTCGAGATCATCGGCGCCCGGGTACCGCTGAAAAAAGCAGGCCGTGAATTCAAGGCCTGCTGTCCCTTCCACAACGAGAAAACGCCGTCCTTTTGGGTGAGTCCCGACAAGCAGTTCTACCACTGCTTCGGCTGCGGCGCGCACGGCACCGTGATCGGCTTTCTCATGCAGTACGAAAAGATGGAGTTCTTCGATGCCGTCGCGGACCTCGCGCAGCGCGCGGGCATGGAAATGCCGCGCGAGGCCCTGCGGATCGCCGACACCGGCGGCCCCGACCTGCACCAGGTGATGGCGCGGGTCGCACGCTTTTTTGAGCAGAACTTGGCTGACAACGACCGCGCCCGCAGCTACGTGACTGCGCGTGGAATCGATGCAGAGATCCAAGTGAAGTTTGCACTGGGGTATGCGCCGGATTCCTGGGATGCGCTGCTCAACCGCTTTGGGGCGCAGGAGGAGGAGCGGCGCGAGCTGCATCGGCTCGGCCTCATCATCGAGCGCGACACGCGCGGCGGCGAACGCGCGGCCGGTTTTTACGATCGCTTTCGAGATCGGCTGATGTTTCCGATCCGGGATTCGCGCGGGCGCGTCATCGGTTTTGGCGGAAGAATCATCGATCAGGGTGAACCCAAATACCTCAATTCCCCTGAAACGCCTCTGTTTCACAAGGGACGCGAGCTCTATGGGTTGTACGAAGCGCGGCAGGCGCGCGCGGATTTCACCCGCCTGATGATCGTCGAAGGATACATGGATGTGGTGCGGTTGCACCAAGCCGGGATCACCTATGCCGTGGCCACCCTCGGCACCGCCACCACCCAGGAACATCTCAACAAGATATTCCGACTGACGAGCGAAGTGGTGTTCTGCTTCGACGGCGATCGCGCCGGGCGGCAAGCCGCCTGGCGCGCGCTGGAAAACTCCATAGGCTTGGCGCGCGACGGCCGCGAGCTCAAGTTCATGTTCCTGCCTGAAGGTCACGACCCCGACACGCTGGTCGCGGCAGAGGGTGCCGCAAGCATTCGAAAACCGTCTGAACACGGCGCTCCCCCTGTCCGAGTATCTCATCCAACAATTGATGGCCGACGTGGACCTCAACCACGTCGACGGCCGCGCCAAGCTCAAAGCCCTGGCGGCGCCCCTGTTTGCCCGCATGCCGGAAGGCATTTACCGGGAAATGCTGGCCGATCGGCTCGCCGCGCGGGTCAGCATGCCCGCGGCGACGCTAGAAGTCCTTCATGACCGGCGAGGCAAAACGGCCCCTCACGGACCGCCCGGAACCCACGGTCCAACACCGCGGTCGAATGAGCGTTGGGCGCGGCAATTTACTGACGCAGGCCATCACCTTGGTCCTGCATCACCCGGCGGCGGCGGCGGCCGTGCGGGACCCGCAAGCTCTCGGGCGATTGGACAAACCGGGTGTTGCGGTGCTCAAGGAACTGCTCATGCAGGCAGCGGCGGTCTTGAGCCCGAGCACGGCGATGCTGCTCGAGCGCTGGCGGGATCTTCCCGAATATGGCCGTTTGGCCGAACTCGCCATGGCTGAGCCGCTGGTGGCGGACCCCGAGTCGGCCGCCAAAGAGCTGCAGATGGCGGTTGCGAAACTGCTCGAGGAATATGGGCCGGGCCGCCGGATGGACGATTTATTGCGAAAAGCGGAGGAATTGGGGTTGAATTACGAGGAAAAGGCCGAATTAAGTCTTCTGCTCAAATCCAAGGGTCAATCCCGAGCTACCCCCTAGTCTTAACGCTTGAGTGGCTACCCAGTGGCCAGGATCGTATACTTGTCGGCTTGCATTTATATCCATAGATCTCTAACGAGGCGTCCACCTTGATCAAAAAAGCGCCAACCGGCACAGCGACTCAAATTGCAGACGAACGTCAGTCGCAACTGAAACTGTTGATCGCGCGCGGCAAGGAGCAGGGCTACCTCACGTACGCCGAGGTCAACGATCACCTGCCGAGCGAAATCGTCGATCCGGAACAGATCGAAGACATCGTCAATATGATCAATGACATGGGAATTCCGGTGTACGAAAAGGCGCCGGATGCCGAGTCGTTGTTGTTGACGGATGCCACCGCGGCGCCGGACGAAGAAGCCGTGGAAGAAGCCACCGCGGCGCTCGCCAATCTCGATGCTGAATTCGGACGCACGACGGACCCGGTGCGCATGTACATGCGCGAAATGGGCACCGTGGAGTTGTTGACCCGCGAAGGCGAGATTCGCATCGCGAAGCGCATCGAAGAGGGCTTGGAAGCGGTGAAGATCGCGCTCGGCAGCTACCCGGGCACGTACGACTTGCTGCTGCGGCATTACGAGACGGTTAAGGCCGGTCAGATGCGCCTGGTCGACGTCATTGTCGGCTTCGTGGACCCCAACGCGCCGGATGAGATCGCGCAGCCGCAGAATCCAAAAATGATGGCGCTCGAGCGCGAAGAGGCCGCCAACGACGATGACGAGACGGAGGCCGACGAGGACGAGGAAGTCATCGACACGGGTCCTGATCCCGAAGAAGCCGCGAAGCGCTTCAATTCGATCGCGAAGGTTTACCACCAGTTCTTGAATGCGCTGGACAAGCTGGGCTCGAAAGATCCCAAGACCTTGAAAATCCGCAAGAAGATCTGCGGCGAGCTGATGGAATTGAAACTCAGCCCGAAGATGTTCGATCAACTGATCGACAATCTGCGCGAGCACGTGACCGAGGTGCGGCTGCTCGAGAAGGAAATCATGTTCCTGTGCATCAAGCAGGCCGGCATGCCGCGCAAAGACTTCATTTCGACGTTTCCAAAGAACGAGACCAGCACGCGCTGGCTCGACAAGCACATCAAGGCGAAGAAGCGCTATTCCGCGCCGCTCGCCAAATTCAAGGATGAAGTGGAGCGGCGCCAGAACAAGCTGAAGGACCTCGAGGGCTTGTTCCACGTGCTGATCAGCGAGATCAAGGAAATCAACCGCGAGGTCTCGATCGGCGAGGCCAAAGCCCGGCGCGCGAAGAAGGAAATGGTCGAGGCCAACCTGCGTTTGGTGATTTCGATAGCCAAGAAATACACCAATCGCGGCCTGCAGTTCCTGGACCTGATCCAGGAGGGCAACATCGGTTTGATGAAGGCCGTCGACAAGTTCGAGTATCGCCGCGGTTATAAATTCTCGACTTACGCGACGTGGTGGATTCGCCAGGCGATCACGCGCTCCATCGCCGACCAAGCGCGCACGATCCGCATTCCGGTGCACATGATCGAAACGATCAACAAGCTGAACCGCATCTCCCGTCAGATGCTCCAGGAGATGGGCCGCGAACCCACGCCCGAGGAACTGGCGGTGCGCATGGAAATGCCGGAAGACAAGGTTCGCAAGGTGCTCAAGATCGCCAAGGAACCGATCTCCATGGAGACGCCGATCGGCGACGACGAGGACTCGCATTTGGGCGACTTCATCGAGGATACATCCGTGTCCTCGCCCATCGACTCGGCGACCACCGAGTCCTTGCGCGAAACCACGCACTCGGTGCTGGCGCAGCTAACCCCGCGCGAGGCGAAGGTTTTGCGCATGCGGTTCGGCATCGACATGAACACGGACCACACGCTCGAAGAAGTGGGCAAGCAGTTCGACGTGACTCGCGAGCGGATCCGGCAAATCGAGGCCAAGGCGCTGCGCAAGCTGCGCCACCCGAGCCGCAGCGAGCAGCTGCGCAGCTTCCTGATGGATGATTAGTTGGGGCCGCATCGGCCCCGCCCTCAAAGTCGGGGTCGTTTCGACCCCGTTGAAAATTGCGCGAAGCGCATGACAAGTTAGCCGAAGACGACCTCGGCGGTGAGGTGGCGCTCGCTGTTGAGCGAGTTGGCGACCAAGCACGCGAGTTCGGCCTTTTCGAGCAGCTTCTTCCCGCGTTCGATGTCCGTGCCCTCGGGCACGTGGAGTTTGGCGTGCGTATCGAAGCGGGTGAAGCGCATCTTACCGTCGATGCGATCCAGGGTGCCCTGGGTTCTGGCCTCGAGGCTGACCCACGGGAATTTCGATGCCGCCGCAATCGCCCGGAAACTGAGAACGAAGCAGTCTGCAACGGCCGCGGTCAACAGGCCCTCGGGCGACCACTGGTTGCCGGGGCCGTCGAATTCCTTGGGCGGTGCGGATTCGATGATCCTGACGCCGTCCGTCGACAGCGGCACGTCTCCAACGGGTCGCACGGATGCGTTGACGGCGTAGTGGTGGGGGAAGGGGTGCATTGTCATCTCCGCGATTTAGGTTCCGTAAATCGCCATTAAAGCACAGCGGGCCCGAATAGCTTGAGTTCGGGGCTGCCTTCACCGAGCCTGATCATGCGTTCGAACTTGAGCCCGATTTTCTCGAGCACGGCGATCGAACCCAAATTCTCGGGTGCCGTGATGGCGACGATGCGCTGCAGACCCAACACTTGCCTGGCGTGGTCCAGGACTGCCGAGGCAGACTCGACGGCATATCCCATGGAGCAGTGCCGCGACAGAAAGGCGAAACCCACGTCGGCGTCCGCCAGACCGTCGCGCTTGACCAACCCACAGATCCCAACCCGCGTGCCGTCGTGCAGGCAGGTCGCGTACAAGCCGAAGCCGTAGCGCCAATAGCTGTCCATCGGACCCTTCAAGATGTAAGCACGGGCGTCGGCCGTGCTGCGTACCCCTTTATCGCCGATGAATCGCAGGAACGCAGCTTCATTCAGCAACTCCAGAATGAATTCCGCGTCGTGCAATTCGAGCCGGCGCAGCGCCAAACGCTCGGTCTGAATGACGTTCATGAGGGCCGCCGCATCCGACCAGCCGGACCTAGCCGAGCGGCCCGTCTCCGCGCTCCGCCTCCAAGGAGGAGAGCATGTCCGCAACTTCAGCGGGTTCCGCACCGGGAGCGGCCCGCAGTCCCTCCACCACCCCGCGTCGATTGGCGGCCGGATGATTCTGGCTGAGTTTCCATTTACCCATCAAACTGGCCACCGAAAACTCGAATCCAACGATCATGGACAGCATTTTTTCGATGTAGGGCGGCGGGGCGTCGTCAATGCTCCAGGGCGCCTGCCGCGATGCCTCATGCGCATTGGTCAATCGCGTCACCAACGCCCGCAGCCACTCGGTGTCCTGTATGAAGCGCAAGCTGCCACGTGCGTGTACCACCGCGTAATCCCATGTGGGAACCACTTCGCCGGTCTCCTGCTTGGAAGGATAGAAGGAGGGCGAGATGTAGGTCTGCGGTCCCTGGAAAATCGCCAGCGCTTCGGAGTCGGCGCGATACGTGCGCCACAAGGGGTTGGCGCGCGCGATGTGACCTCGGATCAGCCCGTACGGAGCGGGTTCGCTCAAGGTTTCGACCGGAATGTGGTTGGCGACGATTCCGGAATCGCACACCGCCACCAGCGTCGCCAGCGGACGGGCACGCATCAGGCCGTGCAGTACGTCGGCGCGCTTTTCCTCGAAATACGCTGGCAAGTACAAAAGCTATCCTCGAATGATAAAAGCCTTGACCGTCTCACGCATCATATCGTGTACTGCCGCAAAGATTAACGGCCGGTGGACACTATTGAATATCGCGGCATGGATCAAGGAATCGAGGGCGGAAATCGCGTTCGTGTGCATGCTGGCTGCGTTGACGCAAGTTGCCGCAGCGGGTGGGGTCAGCGGCTATTTGCCGCTCAACCTCGAACCGGAAATGGAACGGCAGATCGAACGGGTGCTCATTCTAGCGGACGAACCCATTCTCAAGCGGCCATTCGCCGTCGCGCTGGTCGAGGACGCGCTGCCGCAGGCATGCATGGTCGACAAGCCGCTGTGCACCAAGGTCAAGCGCTATCTGCAGCGCTACTCGCGCGACTATGCCGTGACGCATGCCAGCGCGACCGGCGCGATCGCGCACGACCGCGATCCCGGCGCCGTGCCGAATGCGCACGGATTGCCGGTGAAGAGCGATTGGGAGTTGTCGGCGCAGGGATTTGTGCAGCCCAATGACTATGTTCTGCTGAGCGGCGGAGCAATCGCCTACAAGGGCCGCTCCGAACCCACAGGCTCCATGCTGAGTCTCGGCTTCAATTGGGCGCAGCTCGATATCGGCTACCGCGATCATTGGTGGTCGCCCGCCACCGACAGCAGCATGCTGATCAGCACCGAAGCACCGAGCACCCCGTCCGTGACTTTGTCGAATTACGAGCCGTTTACCAGGCTTGGAATCCAATACGAATTCTTCCTGACCCGCCTGTCTCAGCCCGGCGAGAACATTCTCTACAACGGCGTACAGAGCAGCGGCAGTCCCCGCCTTTTCGGAATGCAGGTATCGGTAGAGCCCTTTCCGGGTTGGTCGCTCGGCATCAATAGATTACTGGAATACGGTGGCGGCAGCGGCCTGCCGGGTTCCGCGCGCTTTCTGCTGCGGGATTTTTTCAAACCCAGCGGCGCTTCGCAGAATCAAGGCAACCAGCAGGCCTCCTACATCAGCCGCTTCCTATTTCCCGGCAAGACTCCCTTCGCGGTGTATTTCCAGTACGCCGGCGAGGACACCACGGATGGGGGCAGCTACCTGCTCGGCAACGCGGCTCTCACCGCCGGCATCGATATCCCGCGGATCGCGCGCTACTTTGATGTCACTTACGAAATCTCGGAATGGCAGAACATCTGGTACGTCCACAATATTTTCCTGGACGGCATGACCGATGACCGGCTTGTGCTCGGCAACTGGGGCGCGGACCAGCGCAACTTCGGCGACGGCGTCGGCGCGCGCATGCAGATGCTGCGCGTAGGCTGGGAACCGCCGTTCGGCGGGTATTTAGAGGAGCGCGTACGTGCGGTCGCGGACCAGACCTATTACGGCGGCGACTCGCGCGTGTATTCTTCGGGGAACGTCCCATTTCCCTACCATCATTACTACGATTTCACGGTGCGCTACTCGCGGCCTTGGAAGGACCTGACAATCGGCGGCGAGGTGTTGGGCGGGCGCGACGTTTACGGCAAGTCGTTCTCGCGATTGTCCGGGTTCGTGCGCTACGGCGGTGATGAGCGCACCAGGGACGACGGCTCCCTCAACGAGGATTCCTATGGCGGCGGTCCCGACGCGCATGGAGCGGAAGTCTTCGTCGATGCCGGCATGAACCTCAATCAAGTGCGCGCAACTCTGCAGCCGACCATCCCGGCCACCACGAGCAAATGGGGTTTCGATCCCCATATCGGCGTCGGGGCGCGCCGCGCAGTATCCGCCAACAACGATTTGGGCGTGCGTGCGGAAGCGGATCAAGTGGACGGACATTTGCTGCTCGGCGTGCGCGCCATCGATTATCGGTATCGCTTCACCGAGCACCTCGCGCTCGGGCTGTTCGCCGGCGTCGCCCGATACAATCTGGCGACACCCGCTTATTCGCAATACGCCGGTCTCGGCGCCCTATGGCGAAATGTCCTGCCGAAGTGGGATCTGGGCATCGATTTTCGCTATGCACAGAATGTCGCGCGCGATCATTTGCTGGCGACCGATCCCCAAGGCCCGCGGCCGGATAGCTTCTATAAGATCGAGACCGGACTTCTGTACCTTTCCCGACGATTTTAGAGCGACGAAGCCGGATTGATCCATCGCACGCCAGCGGCCGCGCGCTCCGATCAACTATAGTAGCCATCCATGCGCGTAATGCACGTCATCCTGTCCCGCGGCTTCGCCGGCTCCGAACGCTATGCCGCGGAACTGGCGAGCTATCAGGCGGCCGAGCACGAGGTCATGCTGGTCGTGCGGCGCCTGCATAGAAGCCGGTTCGGCACGTCCATTCTCGACGCAGTGTCGAACCAGGTGCAAGTATCCAAAGTGCCGACTTGGCTCGGTACTCAGCGAGCCGTTGAGCGGGAGGTTCAGGGATTTATTCCGGATGTAATTCATACGCACCTGCGAAGATCCGGACGGATCATTGCGCGCGCGCATACCAAGGCGCCGTCGGTCGCGACTTTGCACAATAGGGTCAATGGCCCGCATTTCTTGGAGCTGGACGGCCTTATTTGCAACGCCCATTGGCAGGTGCGGGAGATTCCGCCTACTTACCAGGGCAAGGTGTTCAAGCTCAATCAGCTGTTCACTCCGCATCGCCGGCTGGAGACCGCTGAAATCGCGGCGCTACGCAAGTCGCTTGGCGTCTCGCCCGAACAATATCTTGTGGGCGCAGTAGCGCGTCTCGCGCACAGCAAAGGTTTGGACAGTCTGATCGAGGCCTTTCGCGTCGCCGACTTGCCCAACGCGCGCCTCGTCATCCTTGGCGAAGGCCGGGAACGCAATAGGCTCGAGCGGCTTCTCGGCCCAAATATGACCATGCCGGGCTTCCGAAAAAACATCAAGGATTACTATCAGGCCTTCGATCTGTTTGTCTGCCCTTCGCGCCGCGAACCTTTGCCGCTGGTAATGCTGGAGGCCTTCGATGCGGGGCTGCCGATTGTTGCCTCGACCGCCGATGGCTGTCGAGAGTTGATTGAGGAATACGGAGGCGATCTTTTTCCGATCGGTGATGTTCAGGCGCTGGCCGCCATCTTGCGCAAGCAGGCTTCCGCGCCGCGGCGACGGATAGAACGCGACCTGAGTCCTCACTTCATCGAGAACGTCAATCGAACGATCATCGAGGTTTACAATACTTTGATGGAAAAACGCCGGCAACGACTCATCGGATAGGCCGACGCGGCGCATCCGGGGCGGCCCTTGGCCGTGCCCCTTGTGTAGGAATTGTCGGACACCATTTTCGCGTTTATCTGATGCGATGCGGCTTAGATTTGTGAAAGCATAACGCCATGGAACATCGCTGGGGCGAGCGCGTTCGGGTGGATTTTCCGGTCCGAGTTAGCGCGCACCGCTTCTCAGTAAGGGACGGCAGACTCACCGATTTGAGCGTCAGCGGCGCGCTGGTCGAGGCGGAATTCGCGGCGCGAGCGTTGTCCCGCGTCCGGGTCGCCATCGATTTGCCGCTCTGGCCCAAGCATGAGTCGCCGGTGGTCGAGGCGTACGTGGTGCGCAAGAACAAGTACGGAATGGGCCTGGAGTGGTGCGAGTTTGCACCCGACGCCGTCCGGGAACTGCTGCGTGCGGTTGCGGCGCGGCCTCACGCGCCTGCCAGGCGGCACGCCGCATCCGCATCGCTGACCGTATCTCGCTTGTCGGCGCCGTTGCTGAAACACCGCTCCTGACCGCGGTGCCTGCTGGTAAGGACTATGGAAATCAGAACAACGCATGCCGGCGGGTGCTTGTGCGGGGGCGTTCGCTATCGCATCCGCGGCGCGCTGCGCGGCATCCTAGCCTGCCACTGCTCGCAGTGCCGCCGCACGAGCGGACATTACGCCGCAATGACGAGCGCGCCCTCGGCCAATGTCGAACTCACGGCCTCCGACACTCTCGTGTGGTACCAGTCGTCGGACACGGCCGAGCGCGGGTTCTGCAGCCGCTGCGGCGGCAATCTGTTTTGGAAGCAGCGTGGCCGCGATGCGATCAGCATCACGGCCGGAACGCTCGATACTCCGACCGGCCTCACGGTAGAGGAGCACATATTCGTCGCGGATAAATCCGATTATTACGCGATCGAAGACGGTTTGCCGATGAAACAGCGCTGGTAGCGCCGATCGTCGCCGAGGATCGAGTCTAGGGCGCGAGCGCGGCACGCACCGCCGGCACGATCTCGTCGGCTTCGAACACCGGCATCGAGCAGGCGCTGCCGCTGCACGCAAAGGCGGCTGCCCGCTCGAGTTGCGGGTACTGAATCTCCGGATTCGGCAGCCGGCCCTCGTCGGGATCCCACCAATCGATCTGCAAATAATCGGCCGGATAGCGCAACGCCGCGCGATGCAGGGCCTGCGCCTGCCGGTCGCCCTTGCGGCCGACCACGGTGATGTGAATCGGCGCGCTCGACAACTCGCGATCCGCCAGCAAGATCTCCGCATGCAACTGCGCGGGGGCGGCGCGGGCAAACGCGGCGAGGTACTTCATGCCGCGTCTTGTCATGGCCTTGTAGCGCTGATTGCCGGTGTAGTAGTAGACGAAGTTCGCTGCACGTACCAGCGAGGCGTTCTGTTCCGGTTGACGCACCGCGTCGCGGAACACGCCTACGGCCCGGTCGGCGCGCGGCGCAGCGATATACCCCGCCCTGGGGTCGCGCAGGTGTCCGTCTATGTAATCAAGAGCCGCAGCCGCGGATTCTAGCCACACCTTCTCGCCGCTGGAGCGATACAGCGCGACGAAGGCCTGGCTCGCGGCCAGGGCATCGTCCAAAAAAGGACCGCCGCGATCCTGGATGTCGTGGCGGAAGGATCCATCGGCACGCAGCCGCTGGGTGAGCAACCAGCGCCCGGAGCGTTCGGCGGTGGCCAGCACATCCTGCTTACCCGTGATGTCGTAGTACTTGCAAAGCCCGCGAATCGCCCAGCCCGTCTCGCGTGCATATTCGTGAGAATCGACATGCGGCATTCCGATTGCGCGCCGCGCGGCGTCGTCCTTCGAATAGAATTCATGCCCGCTCATGTCGGCTGACACGTCGGCATCCTGACTTGAATAAAAGCCGCCGTCGGGTGCGGCAAGGAACTGGCTCATGTAACCGTACAGCGCGGCCGCCGCCGCGAGGTACCGCGGATCCTGCCAGCGCGCATAAGCCTCGCTGTAGAGGCGCAGGTCATCGGCCTGAAACGACATCAGCTTCTCGTAGTGCGGCGACAGCCAGTCGACCTCATCGGAGTACTGATAGACGCCGCCCCATACTGGGTCGATCAGATGCAGGTTCGCGTCGAGCGTCTGCCGCCCCCGCCGCAGGGCCGCCTTGTCGCCCTCGTCAATATTCGAGTAGGTAAGTTCGAGTGCGGCAGCGTCGATGAATTTGTGAACATCTCCCCAGGCGCCGTGCTCATCGTCGTAGAGCCGCTCGTATGCTTCGGTCAGCGCGGCGCGCTGCTGCCCCCCGAGGCGGCTGCCGCCTCGGGCGATCACGTCCGCCGGTGCCACGGATGGGCCGGGGCTTGGATCGTCGACGATCGCCTGCAACAGTGACGCCATTTGCGCCGCCGGAATATATCCGCGCCGCTTGACGATTTCGCTGCCGTCGGCCGCTAGCACTATCGTCGCGGGCCATCCCCAGTCCCCGTAACGGCTGGCGAGATCCGGATATTCATCGGCGTCGACGCTGACCGTCACGTAGTACTTAGCAACCAATGCCTGGACTTGTGGATCACCGTAGGTTTTTTCGTCCATGACGTGACACCAGTGACACCATACGGCGTGCAGATCGAGCAGGACAAAGCGATGTTCGCGCTTGGCCTGCGTAAACAGTGCATCGCTCCAGCGCGTCTGCCAGGCAATCGGCGTCGCGGCTCCCGTTTGTGCCGCCATCATGAGCGCCGCACACGCCCAAGCACTCAAGATGAACCAGCGGCTGCGCATGATTGGGTCCCTCCCATCGTTGTGGTACTTGACTGATATTCGCAATCGAGCCGCGCGCGGATGCAGGGAATCGCCTACTGCCGCTAGTTTGGTATCATCAATCCGGCGGCGAAGACCCATTGCAACCCACGCTTTTCGGAGGAGTGTGCTCATCACAGCTGGCAGTCAATGAAAGCCGCGAGCAAGGGTTTCGTTCCGGCGGCGGCCGCTTTCGCGATCTGGGGTCTATTTCCGCTCTATTTCCACCTTCTGCGTGAGGTTTCCGCAATCCAGGTCATCGCCCACCGCGTGGTGTGGTCATGTGTCTGCGTGCTCGCGTGGATCATCATGCGGCGCGAACTGCCTGCGCTCCGCGCGCCGCTCGCCGACCGCGGCGTGGTCTGGCGGCTCGCTCTGACGGCAACGTTGATATCCGTCAATTGGCTCGTCTACGTTTGGGGCGTCATGAACGGTCACGTCGTGGAAACCAGCCTCGGTTATTTCATCGGTCCCCTGGTCAATGTGTTGCTGGGGGTCGTCCTTCTTGCCGAGAAGCTCACCCGCCTGCAATGGACGGCAGTTGCGCTGGCCGCTGCGGGCGTCACGTATCTGACCATCATGGCCGGCGGCTTGCCTTGGATCGCGCTGACCCTTGCGTTCTCGTTTGCGAGCTACGGCCTGATCCGCAAGGTCGTGAAAGTCGACGCCTTGCCCGGACTCGCGATTGAAACGCTGGTGCTCTTTCCCCTCGCCGCTCTGTACCTGCTGTGGTGCGAATTCGCCGGCAACGGCGCGTTGGGCCATGCGGGGCTCACCGCCACGGCGCTGCTGATCGGAACCGGCCCACTCACTGCAATCACCCTGTTCCTGTTCGCTTACGGAACCAGGCTGCTTCCCTACTCGACCGTGGGGCTGCTGCAATATATCGCGCCGACATTGCAATTTGCCTGCGGCGTATTCGCGCTGCACGAGCCTTTCGAACGCACGCGCGCGATTGGTTTCACAGTCATCTGGACGGCACTGCTGATCTACGCCGGCGAAGGCTGGCGGCTATCGCGGCGGCCGCAAAGCGCCTGAAGGATACGCCCCGGGCCATCATGACCCGGGGCGGCGCAAAATTCACGGCGCCGGCACGCACCCCGGCAGGAGATTTGCCGGCGACAGCGCAGGCAGGGTCGTCTCGTCCGGGAACGAGTACGCTTTGTGCTGCGCCTTGGACGGCGAGTCGAATGCGAACCAGGAGAAATCCGCGACGTTTTGCGGATGATAGGTTTGCCCGTTCAACTGCACGGCAAACGTCGGCGTGGTGGACAGCACCTCGACGACATCGCCCACCTCGAGATCGTCCTGGCAATTGCCGTTGCCGGTGAACGCGTCGACCGACAGCCACCACGGCGTGATATTGTCCACGAACGGATCGTTGAACGTCTCCGCCATCTCATGGCTGTAGGCGGTGATATCCTGGAATCCCCCGTTGAACAGACCGTTGCTGATCCAGCTCGCATACATCATGACGTATTCGCGCGGCAGGTTGCCATTGCTCGGTATGCCCGGCTCGAAGTCATAGGAGTGAAAACCGATGATGCAGCATTGCGCGGGATCGCCGTTTTGATACAAATACACGTCCTTGAATATCAAGCTCGAGATGTCGTGCGTGGTCATGTCCCCGGCCAGTTCCGCGGCGCCGATTGGCGTTGAATTGTCGACCGGATAGGTGGGCGGGAACAGCAGATTGCTGAACGTATTGACATCGACCTCAATGAAGGCGCAGCAGCTGCCGTCGGCATTGGCGGCATAGACGTATTCTCCGAACGGAACCCGCATGTGCCGGGCGGTCTTGACCTCGGGATTGAGCAGCGTGTGCCAGCCATTTGCGCTGTCATTTTCATCATCCTCGCCGCGAGAAATGATGTTCCAGAACTGGGCCCGCTGCTGCGCGTCGGTAAACTGGGTAAACCCAGAGTAGTACTGAAATGACGCAAACATCGGCGATTTGAGCAACGGCCGCAGGATGGACGCGGGATTATCCGACAGCTTCGCGCCGGTACTCGATACTGCGATGTTGCCCTTGGCATCGAGCAGGTCGACGACGACGGGGATGATTGGCGCGCGGATGGTGGTCGATATGCCGGACTGCGGCGAATGGCCCACCATCGAGAACGGCCACACCGATTGCGGATTGCCGTTCGGATCGAAACCGGGCGCCGTGAATTGACCCACCCAATTGGTCAACGAATCGATGCCCGGGACACCGGTGCTCAACGCCGCGTTGGACTTGCCGGACTTGCCGTCAAGACCCTTGGCGCCGTGCGCGCTCATGTGCGGTGTCGCGTTTTTCAGAAAATCCCGCGGCACAGAGCCGTCGCCGTTGACGCCGCTGACTGCAGCGTGCGGCGCTGAGCGCGCGGCAAGCGGCAGGAGTTGGATTCCCAGGATCAGGGCCGCGCATAGCGCAACCCGGCCGCTCTCGCGGAACCGAATCGTTGACATCTTGGTTGCTCCCTTCATTCGTTGTTGCTTCAGCATCCGCCCGAGAGGCGGAACCTTCGCATGCGTCTACGCTCGGAAATAGCGGAAGTCAACGTCGCCCGCAGTCGCCGACCGACCTGCGCTCATGGGAGCGCGCGGGAATCGCCTTATGTAAACTTGGGGATACCCGATTGCCGTGGCCGCGCGCGTAAAATCCTTCTCATGTGCTACTCCGCCCAAGTCATACAGACCGCCCGCAAACTGCATCGCCAGTTTGGACTCAGCCTCGACTACGCTGAGGCCGAAAAGCTTTTCTTTCGGCGGCTCGAGTACCCCGCCATCAACATCTCGCGCGGCTTCGAGGCAAATTTTGACCAGCCGTCGACCGACCAGGAACGCCGCATCAAGGCCGCCATCGATGAACATCGTTCCCGATTGGCCTCGAAGTTCGAGGCGGACCTGTTCAATCAGAAGACCCGCTGCGTCAACGCCGAGCGCTCCCTCAAAGAAAGGGAAACCAAGAAGGCGCGCGAAGACGTTCGGATTGCCACCGGTAAAATCGAGGCGCTGACCACGAAGCTGTCGAATTTGCGCCGCACTGATACAGAGCCCGACGACAACCGCATTTTCCCGATGGTCCATGCAGGCGTGATCATCAAGAAGGACGGTATCAATGTACTCACACCGATGCGCTACTTCTGCCGTCCGGCCGGCAAGCCGGCGAATTACGACAAGAAGTTCCCAGGCCTTTACAACGCTCGGCGCGACAACCTCGAAAAGTTCTGGGGCGAGCAATTCGGCCACACCCATGCCGTCATGGTCGTCGAAAGCTTCTACGAGAACGTCAAACTGCACGCCTCTCAACGGCGCGCGCTGCGTGCCGACGAGTCGGAACAGAACATAGTCCTGCAGTTCACGCCCAGTCCGCCGCAAACCATGCTGATCGCCTGCCTCTGGTCACATTGGATGGATCCATCGGAACCGGACATGCGCGGATTTGCCGCCATCACCGACGAGCCGCCGGCCGACGTGGCTGCGGCGGGCCACGATCGCTGCATCATCAATCTACAGCCCCGGCATGTCGACGCGTGGCTGACGCCGGAGGGTCGAAGCACGCGGGAACTACAAGACATCCTCTCGGATCATGCGGTTTCGACATATCAGCATGCCGAGGCTGCGTGATACCCAAGTTGCTCGCGGATTCTGAATTGATATTGCGATGCAGCATATCTGCTAGGATAGTGTAGCCCCCGGGCGATCGCGGCTTACTGCTCGCTGAACTTGCACGTTAGACTTGGGTGAGCGGCTGCCCCGATTAACACCTTAGGAACTCAGTAACCATGACGGCGAGTGGCGCACCATCGAACGAGACCGACGGCCGTCACTTGCTGCTGCAGCTCGATCCCAAGAAGATTCGCGCGACCAAGTTCAGGAATCGCGACGATCGATCGCTCCTGCTCCATGATCCCAAATTCATCCAGCTCACCAAGAGCCTGGCCGCCCACGGGCAAGAAACGCCGATTCGGGTGCGCCCTGTGAAGGACGCCCAACCCGTCGAATTTGAAATCATCTCGGGTCACCGTCGCCATGCCGCTTGTCTGGCCCTCGATGCATCAACCAATAAGGGCTTTCCCATCCTGGCGATCGTCGACGCGGCGGCCGACGACACCCGTGAACTCGTATTAAAGATGTACCGCGAAAACGCCGATCGCGAAGATCTCTCGCCGTACGAGACCGGCAGCATGTTCCAGCGATGGCTCGATGCGGAGGTTTTTCCCACCCAAGAAGCCATCAGCGTTGCGACCGGTCAGTCGAAGCAAAATGTCGGGAGGTACATTGCTTTGGCCTCGTTGCCCGATTGCGTCCTCGCCGCGTTCCGCGATCCGCGACGAATATCGCTGCGCTGGAGCTCAGAGCTCGCCGGTGCGGCGGCAGCTCGCGGCCCGAAGTTCGAGGCCGTGGCCGAAGAACTCGCCAAGCGCAGCCCGGCGCCCTCGCCGGACGGCGTATTCGCCGAACTGGTGGCCGCCGCGCCAAAGCGAAGGTCGCCACGGGTACGCGCGGAATCGATCAAGGATGGCGGCAGGGTGCTTTTTCAGTTGTCCGCGCACGACGGACGCTATGGCATTAAATTGAACAAGCACATCGACAAGCAACTGCGCAAACAATTGCAGCAGGACCTCAAGGAATGGCTGCGCGCTTGGCTCAAGGATCGGGCACCCGGGACCAACGAGTAAATGAGGGCCGCCCGTCAACTTGCTCGCACGAGTAACACGCGTGTTACTGCGGTCGCTGCCAGATATTTTCCTTATTATTCAATAAGTTGGTGGGCCCGCTCGGACTCGAACCGAGGACCAAGGGATTCACTTCGGCCCCGCCGTTTCCGGAGGGAGTGGACTATCTCTTCACCCCAGAGGGGTGCGGGAAGCTCTAGCCTGTCATTAAGCGCAACTGCAGCGCTCAGGTAGTCTCTGCACCTTCCGGCGGTGTACCGCCGGCTTGGCTCAGGGTTGCCATCAGCTCGAACTGTTAAGGTTTCCCTGAATTCATCCCGTCCACTTCGCACCTTGCGATGCGAAGGCACCATTTGTTGATGAGTCCCCTGCTCTAACCAACTGAGCTACAGGCCCGACGGGGCGCATCTTAACATGCGCTGAGGAGGCCGCCCGTGGGTTATCTTTGGGCGCTCGTGAGTCCGCCATCGCTCCCCCATCTACCGATCAATGAAGCGCTTCCCGCCTTGGCCGAGGCCCTGACGAGCCGTCGCAGCGTGCTATTGGAGGCTCCGCCGGGCGCCGGCAAGAGCACCATCGTGCCGCTTTTCCTGCGGCCAAGTCCCTGGCTCGGAGACCGAAAAATCTTGATGCTCGAACCGCGGCGGATCGCGGCGCGCGCCGTCGCCGGCCGCATGGCGCAGCTGCTCGGCGAAGCCGTCGGCAGAAGCGTCGGATTTCGCACCCGGCTCGAGACACGGGTTAGCCGCGAGACGCGCATTGAAGTGGTCACGGAAGGCATCCTCACGCGCATGTTGCAGGATGACTCGGGCCTGAGCGGCATCGGTTGCGTGATCTTCGATGAGTTTCACGAGCGCAGTTTGAACGCCGATCTGGGATTGGCGCTGTGCATCGAGAGCCAGCAAAATTTGCGCGAGGATCTGCGCCTTCTGGTGATGTCGGCGACTCTGGATGTGCAGCCCATCGCCCGTCTGCTGGACGACGCGCCGATCATCGCCGCCCGCGGCCGCAGCTTCGAGGTCGCGACTCACTTCGTTGCACGGCGCCCGGAGGTCAACCTTGAGCAACAAACCGCGCAAGTGATCCGCAATGCCTTGCGCGATCACGACGGCGACATCCTGTGTTTCCTGCCCGGCGCCGCGGAGATTCGCCGCGTGCAGCGCGCGCTCGAGGATGCGGGCCTCGATCCCCGGGTGCGCGTGCTGCCGCTGTATGGGGAGCTGGAGGGCGCGGCGCAGGATGCCGCCCTGGCTCCGGTGTCCGCGGGACAGCGCAAGGTCGTGCTCGCCACCAGCATTGCGGAAACCAGCCTGACGATCGAGGGCATTCGCGTGGTCGTCGATTCCGGTCTGCGCCGCTACGCAGAGTTCGATCCCGCCACCGGCATGAGTCATCTGATCACCACCAAGGTGTCGCAAGCGGCCGCGGACCAACGCCGCGGCCGTGCCGGGCGCTTGGAGGAGGGCACCTGCTACCGGCTCTGGTCCGAAGGCACGCAGGCGACGCTAGCGCCGCAAACGGCGCCCGAAATTCTGCATGCGGATCTTGCCCCGCTGGCCCTCGAGCTCAGTTGCTGGGGGGCGGTGGACGCCGCGAGTTTGCGCTGGCTCGATCCGCCGCCCGCGGCACCGCTCGCGCAGGCGCGCGACCTGCTGCGCCAGCTCGAGGCCATCGATTCCGCCGCGCGCATCACGCCGCACGGCAGAATGCTGGCGAAGCTCGGAACTCATCCGCGCCTGGGTCACATGCTCGTCAGGGCGCGCGAGCACGGCGCGGCGCGTTTAGCGTGCGACCTGGCGGCGATTTTGAGCGAGCGCGACATCTTGCGCGCCGGCCCTGCTGCGCGCGATGTGGACTTGCGGCTGCGCGTGGCGGTCATGCGCGGCGATGTGCGGGATCTCCCGCCAGGAATCATCGTGGATGCTCGCGCCATGAACCAGGCGAAGCGCAGCTCTGCGCACTGGCAGCGCGAATTTGCGGGCGCCCGCCACGATGCGGCGGATCCGCACGAATGGACCGGGATACTGCTGGCGTGGGCCTACCCGGATCGTATCGGCCAAGCGCGTGGCAATGGCGGACGTTACTTGCTGTCGAACGGCCGGGGCGCGCACTTTGCGGAACCGCAGGCGCTCTCCAAGGCCGAGTACATCGTCGCGGCCGAACTCGACGGGGCCGAACGGGAGGCGCGCATATTTCTCGCGGCCCCCGTGCGCCTCAAGGATCTTCATGAGCACTTTTCGGCGCAAATACTCGAGCGCGCCGACATCTTTTGGGACGAACGCGAGCAGGCCGTGAGCTCGCGGCGCGAGCGCCGCCTGGGCGCGCTGCTGCTGGAATCGGCCGACCTTCGCAATCCCGACAGCTTGGCCCTGCAAAAGGCTGCGCTCTGCGGCCTGCGCGAGATGGGTATTGCGCGCCTGCCGTGGACTCCGGAGTTGCGGCAGTGGCAGGCACGCGTGATGTTGATGCGGCAACACGCCGTCCCAGCCCCGCAGCCTTGGCCGGATTTGAGCGACGCGGCGCTCGCCGAGGGCCTCGAGGAATGGGCGTCGCCCTGGATTGCGGCCATGACCCGCCGCGAGCACTTTGCGCGGATCGACTTGCGCGGCGCACTGCAGTCGCGCTTGAGCTACGCACAAGGCGTGATCCTGGAACGGGAGGCGCCCACGCATTTCACGGTGCCCAGCGGCTCGAATATTCCGATCGACTATCTGGATGGCGAGATTCCCACCCTGTCGGTGCGCCTGCAGGAAATGTTCGGACTGAGCGAGACCCCGAGCGTCGCCGCCGGCCGGCTGCCTCTGCTGCTGAAATTGCTGTCGCCGGCGCGGCGCCCGGTGCAAATTACCCGTGATCTGGTGAGCTTTTGGAATCGTGGGTATCACGAAGTGAAGAAGGACCTGAAGGGCCGATACCCGAAACACTATTGGCCGGAGGATCCTTACAGTGCCGAGCCCACGCGCCGCGCGCGCCCGCGTTCTCCGCCTCGCTGAATGCCGTGGCTACGGAAGATAAATTGTCTTCGTCACCGTGAGCCCTCACAATTCGGCGACTCGATGAAGGACTATAGCAATCATTTTCGCGAACTCGTCAAAGGTCAGCTCGGCGAGGACCCGCGCATCCTGGTACCGCGCGGAGCGCACGACATGATGATACTGGCCACGTGGCGGCTGGCGGGCGGCTCGTTCCGTGCCGGCAAAAGATCGCGGATGATCCGCATCGTGATCGCCCAGGATGCGCTCGAGGACTATGCTCGCGGCAGCGATGATGTGCGCCGCGCCAGCGACGAGCGCTTCGTGACGTGGCTGCGACGGCAACTGAGCGGCTTCGATCCCAATCACGATTCGCCGCTCGGCGTCGAGCCGCCGGCCGTGACTTGGCCGGTCAGCACGACGGTCTTGAACGATTGAGCCGGCTCCGCTGACAGCGGCGCTGCTAGGAGCCTAGGTATTTTTCGGTGTTTCCGCCGCCTCGATCGCGGGCGTACGCCAGCCGCTGCGCAGCCCCCAAAAGTAGAAAACCAGCGAGGCCAGCGCAACGCAAAGCTGATCCCAGCCGTAGCTGATGTAATCGTGGCCTTCGAACTCCCTGCTGCCGGCCCAGGACAGCCCGGTCATTGCCAGCAAATAGGCGAGCAGCCACCAGGCAGCGCGCATTTGCAGGCCGAAATTGCGCCAGCCTGCCCGAGCCTGGTAGTACAGATACACGGGTAGCGGAAGGATCAACAGCAGCATGATCTCACCGGTGTGCGGCCAGCGCGCCCAGAACAGCATCAGGCTGGCGAGCACGAAGGCCATCGGCGCCAGCACAGGCAGACCGGGTACGCGCAGCGGCCGGTGCAGCGCCGGCGCGGTGCGCCGGAGCACCATCACGCTGATCGGCACGACGAGGTAAGTGATGATGGTGGCCACCGAGATGACGGCCGCCAATTTGCCCCAACCGCGGAAGAAGAACAAAAAGATGAAGGACACCAGCAGGTTGAACCACATGGCCGGGCGCGGGATGCCGAAACGGGGGTGCACGCGGCCGAATACTTCCGGTATGGTGCCGCTGCGTTCCATGGCGTAGATCATGCGCGCGGTGGTCGCGGTATACGTCGTGCCGGTGCCGCTCGGGCTGACGAACGCATCCGCGTAAAGCAGCAGGGCGAGCCAGTTCAGATTGAGCGCCAGCGCAAGCTGCGCGAACGGCGAACTGTATTCGAGCGCCGCCCAGCCTTCGTGTAAATGATCGGGCGCCACCGTCCCGATGAATGCGACCTGCAGCATCAGGTACACCACCGTACTCAGCGCGATCGAACCGAATATGGCGAAGGGCACGCTGCGTCCCGGATGGCGCGCCTCACCCGCCAGGTTCACCGGGCTTTGGAATCCGTTATAGCTGAAGACGATGCCGCTCGTGGCAACGGCGGTGAGTATCGCCGCGACATTGCCGACGTGGCGGCCACCATGGACGCCCACCTGGAAGTTCTCCCAGTGAAAGCCGGTGCACACCAGTGCGATTGCAGTGGCGGCCGGCACGATGAGCTTGAAGAAGGTGATGGCGCTGTTGGTATCGGCGAAAACCTTCACGCTCCAAAAATTGAGCAGAAAGTAAACAACCACGAGCGCCGCGGAAATCGACAGACCCGGCACCGTCAACTCGCCCCTGCCGTTGGCGGCGTGCACGTACAACTGCTGCGCCCATTCCCACGGCCAGGAGCTCATGTATTGCACCGATGCTTCAGCCTCCACCGGAATCACCGACACGATGGCAATCCAAGCGGCCCAGCCGGCGACGAACCCTACCAGCGAGCCATGCGAGTAGTGTCCGTAGCGCACCGCGCCGCCGGACTCCGGAAACATGGCGCCGAGTTCCGCATAGGTGAATGCCACGAACAGGATAATGACCGCCCCGATCATCCAGGAATAGATCGCACCGGGCCCAGCCAGCTGGGCGGCACGCCAGGCGCCGAATAGCCAACCGGATCCGATAATCGATCCCAAGCCGGTGAACATCAGAGCGATGGCGCCAACCTCGCGGCGTATCGCACTTTCATTGGACATGCCTGATTCTCCCTGCAAATCGACGGAAACGGCTCGCGCGGCCTTCGGGCCGAGGATAGCAGGTGCGCTCTTGGGGCCACAAAGTTTTAAGGCTGCGGCTCAAGGACAGGTACGCGAAGCTCCTCTGTGATCGCGCGCTAAGTAATCAGGCTTCGGCTTCGCATCCGTGTTCGCAGCGGTCGCGCTCGATCTGCAGGGTGGCATGATGAATGTGAAAGCGGCGCTTAAGATCGGGAGTGAGGTAGTCCAGCAGCGCTTGATCCGCGCCCCGTTCCGGCACGACCAAATGCGCCGTCAGAGCCACGCTCGTGGTGCTGAGCGCCCAGATGTGCAGATCGTGCACGTCGGTCACCCCCCGCTGATCGGCCAGGTAGGACATGACGGCCGAGGAATTGACGCTCGCCGGCACGCCGTCGAGCGATAAATGCAATGAATCTCGCAGCAGTCCCCAGGTGCTGACCAAGATCGCCGCGACGATCAGCAGACTGACGATGGGGTCCAGCCGGCTCCAACCGGTGAGCAAAATGAGCGCACCCGACAACAGCACGCCGACCGAGACTGCGGCATCGCCCATCATGTGGATGAAGGCACTGCGGCGGTTCAGATCGCCGTGACTCCCGGCGTGCAGCAACCAGGCACATACGCCATTGATCACGATGCCGCTGGCGGCGACGCCGATCACGGTTGCCCCCGCCACGGCGGGCGGTGCGGCAAGCCGGCCCACGGCCTCCCAGGCGATGGCGCCGCACGCCATCAACAGCAAAACCGCGTTCGCCAACGCTGCCAGCACCGAGGAGCGTCCCAAACCATAGGTGAACCTGGCGCCGGGTGGCCGCCGCCCCAAATACATGGCTGTCCACGCGCACACCAACCCCAACACGTCGCTCAAGTTATGGCCGGCATCGGCGATCAATGCCACTGAGTTCGACAAGAATCCAAAGCTGGCCTCGATCATCACGAAAATCAGGTTGAGCGCCACCGCGATGGCCATGCGGGTATTGATTGCCTGGCCGGTCAACGCATGCCCGTGACCGTGGTCGTGGTCGTGGTCGTGGTCGTGGTCGTGGTCAGAATGATCGTGCTGTTCCATACGGTTCATCCTAGTTGATACATGGCGACCCACGGGCCGAAAAGCAAGCCTTGGCGCAATGCAGCGCCGACAATACCGCAAAAAGCTCCCGCGGAATGGCCGCCGGTCTCGATTTGCGATGAAAGTGAGCGACGACTCTCCTGGTGCATCAGCGTATTGGAGGGATGATCACCTGCGGCGCTTTGCAGGCGCCGCGCATGGCGCCGGGGGAACAGGCGCGCGGCGTCAGATTTCGGTCGAGACAAATGTGCACCTCCCTCAGCCGCGGTGCGCCTTGCCCGGTGCAGGTCACCACGATTGACCGCGGCTGAAGACGAGGATTGGCGCGCAGAAATGCGTCCTTTACCGCGGCCGGCGCGAGTTCGAGCGCTTGCGCAGGGTTCGACAGGGGTTGCGGAATCACGATGTCTGCATAGGCTCGGCGCACCAGGTCAAAGAACACCGCTGGCTCCAACCCGCTGCACGTGCCGTGCGTTGACCATTCGTGGAAGACGAGGCCGCGGGCCGGCATCAGGTCGGCGATGCCCCGCACCACATCGTCGGGGACCGCGCGGCGCACGTCGCAATGTTCGGGCCAGCCCTGTTCGTATTGCGGCCACAGTCCGTGGACGATGAACCCAAATCGTCGCGGCCCGTTGCACTCAGCGGCGGCCGGCGACGAAACGCAGTACGCCGGGGACCATGATAAAGAGAGCAAATAGTACGTGAAGTCGCCGGGCGCCCCGGCGCTCGGCTCACTTCGATGCCGTGCGGACGCAATGCCGAACGCGAGCGAGCATGCGATGACCAGCAAGGCGATGGCACCGGACGGATGCGGGCGAAGATTCAAGCAAATACTCTTAGCCGCCCGCGCGGATTGCCGTCAAGTCAAAGCTGCCGGAACCGCTCAGCCAGGTGTCCTTGTCGCGAATGATCGCCTGCGCCGGCAGCGTCTGGGTTTTGACTCCCATGCCGGACAGCTTCCGGACCGCCGTGCCCACCGCAAAAATTTCGACCAAGCTCGATCCAAGCTCGATGATGTAGGTCTTGATGCCAACGACTTCCTCGGCGCCGAGCGCGGCCGCCTCGTTCTTCACACGGTCGAAGACCTGCTCGCGCGCATCGTAAATGAGCGTCGTGAGATCGCCGATCTCGCCTTTGACGAAACTGCGAAAGGCAGCTTTGATGCCGCCGACCGCGCCCACCGAGTAGGCAATATTGCCGAACACGAACTCTCTCGGATCGTAGCCTGCATCCATGTGGCAATACAGCTCCTGGGCGTCGCCGGCACTGGTAAACAGCGCGCTTCCCTGCGCGCGCGTGACGCCGGACCCGACAAATAGAAACTCGGAATTGCCGGCGAGACTGCGCAGTTCCGAGGTCACCCCGACGACTCCATGAACCTGTTCGCGGTTCGCCTCGGTCCGCATGCGGTCGAACGCCGCCTCGCGGCCCTCATGAATCATGTTCGTGACATCGGGAATCTCGCCGCCGACGATGCCGCGCAATGCCGACCTGACGCCGCCGAGGAACCCCATCGATTGGATGCTGTTCCCGATCAGCACGCCGCTTGGAGTCAGCCCCTGCAGCCGCATGCAATAGATCTCGTTGCCCGATAGGCCGCTCAGTTTGCAGTCAACCGCCATGACGCACCTCGAGGCCGTTGCGGATATTCTTCGACGTGAGCCCTTGGCCGTCGGCGCGCCAACCGGGCGGACCGAAGACTACGCCCGCCGCCTCGCGCAGTGAGCGAGCGGCACTCACATCGCTCAGGATGGCAAGCCATTCGTGAAAGGCAATTCGTATCGGATTGAAGGTCTCGATATTCTTGACGATCCCATAGCGAGCAGGCTCATCGTCCCGCTCTGCGGCGAAGGAGCCGAATAGGCGATCCCATACCATCAGGACGCCAGCGTAATTGCGGTCGAGATAACGCGGATTGGACGCATGATGGACGCGGTGATTCGAGGGCGTGTTGAACAAGTATTCGAACCAGGCGGGCATGCGATGCACCACCTCGGTGTGAATCCAAAACTGATAGAACAGATTGAAGCTCTGCTGAGCCAGAATCATGGTCGGCGGGAATCCGAGGAAAGCCAGGGGGATCCACGGCGTCCACGTGCCCACGATCACGCTCGTCCAACTCTGACGCACCGCGGTCGAGAGGTTGTATTCCTGCGAAGAGTGATGATTGACGTGCGCGGCCCACCAAAAGCGGCACTCGTGACTGATGCGGTGGAACCAGTAATAAATGAAATCATCGAGGAAGAAAATCGTGAGCCACGCCCATGGTGAGGCCGGCGATATCGTGAACAGACGGTGCTCATACGCCGCCGACAGCCCGGCAAAGACGATGCCGGCCATGACGAGGTTCATCGCAATATTGCCGGCCTGCATGCCGAGCGATGCGTAGGTGTCGCTCGCCCGGTAGCGAGCCTTGATCGCCGCGATGCTTCCGAGAGCCGCCTCTGCGGCAATCATCCCCAGAGAAATGCCGAGAAATATCTCCGGCAGATGTGGCTTCCAATTCATCGCGGGCATCGTAAGATATTGCGTGCACACTGTCGATGCAGGCTTCCACCATGGCCGTCAACGAAGATTTCTTGAAGTACGTGCTCGAGCAGCTTGCCGGCCTCGGCCATGTGATCGCGCGGCGCATGTTCGGCGGCGTCGGGCTGTATCACGGGGAGCGAATCTTTGGGCTCATTTTCGGCGATACTCTGTATTTCAAAGTGGACGACTCCAATCGGCCGGACTATGAGGCGCGCGGCATGGGGCGATTTCGCCCCTATGCGGACCGGCCCCAGTTGAGCATGACTTACTACGAAGCGCCGGCGGATGTTCTTGAAGACGCGGATGAATGCGTGCTGTGGGCGCGAAAATCCGCGGCGATCGCCGCAGCCGGACCCAAGAGTCGCCGCCGGCGGCGCGCGCGCTGAATGAAGGCGGTTCTTCTCAATGGTCACGGCGGGTTCGAGCAGCTCGAATACCGGGATGACGTGCCCGTCGCTGCGCCCCGCGCCGGCGAAGTGCTGATCCGCGTGGGCGCGGCGGGCGTGAACAACACCGATATCAACACACGCACGGCCTGGTACTCCCGTTCCGTAATCGAGGGCACTACGGCGCAAGCCGGCGCGTCCGGCATCCCGGCCGCGCGCTCCGAGGACGCGGGCTGGACCGGTTTGCCGCCGACCTTTCCGCGCATCCAAGGTGCCGATGCCTGCGGCCGCATCGCCGCCGTTGGAGACGGCGTCGACCCGCGGCGAATCGGCGAGCGGGTGCTGGTCGAGCCCGTGTTTCGGATGACGGACGCCACGGGTCGAGCCCAGGCGATCTATTTCGGCTCGGAGTGCGATGGTGCGTTTGCAGAATTCGCCAGAGTTCCTGCCGCGCACGCTCATGCCATTGCGAGCGGCCTGACGGATGCCGAACTCGCCACGTTTCCGTGTGGCTACTCGGCCGCCGAAAACATGCTGACGCGCCTGAACCTGAGGTCAGGCGAGACCGTGCTCGTGACCGGCGCGTCCGGCGGTGTTGGTTCGGCCGCGGTGCAACTGGCGAGGCGCCGAGGCGCCACCGTATTCGCGGTCGCAAGCGCTGCGAAAGCGGCAGCGGTCGCCTCCTTGGGCGCCGCTCGAGTGATCGCGCCGGATGCCGATCCGACGGCGGAATTCGGACGCGAAGGAATCGACGCGGTCGTCGATGTGGTTGGCGGCGTGCGATTCCCGGCGCTGCTCGAGGTACTGCGGCGCGGCGGCCGTTACGCGGTGGCCGGCGCCATCGGCGGACCCATCGTCGAACTGGATCTGCGGACTTTATATCTCAAGGATCTTCGCTTGCTCGGCTGTACGGTGCTCGAAAGCGAGGTATTTGGCCATCTCGTGGGTTACATCGAGAGGGGCGAAATCAAACCGCTGTTGGCGGGAGTACATCCGCTCTGCGCCATCGTGCTCGCGCAGCAGGAGTTTTTGGCAAAGCGGCGCATGGGCAAGATCATCCTCGTGCCTTGAACGACGGCAGCCATCCTCAGCGACCGGGCTCCTCGCCCTCGTCCAGGTTCCCCGAGGGATAATCGGGATCGACCAACCGGCGCCGCGCATTACGGCGGCGGCGGCGAAATCGCTGCATCAGCGGAACCAGACCCAGCCACTCGGGGCGCAACCACAATGGGTTCTGCGGGTCATCGTCGAGGGCGGATGCGAACTGCGCGCGTGCTTCCTTCACTGCATCCGCAACCGCCGGCGGCACATCCCGCCATTGGGTCACGATGCTGAGGGCCCGCTCCATGCCCGATTGAATCGCCGCTTCCATGCGCAGCAGCGCGGAACTCCACGCCGGTTCATTGCGCGGATCTTCGGGCAGTCCCTGCAGGAAAATCTCGAGCAGCGCGCGCGCCGCCTGCTCGGGCACCACCAGCATGACCGCATCGAGCGGCAGATCGAGTCCGGCGCGCACCTCCGCGAGCAAGATCTGCAACGCGCCCGAAATATCGAGCGGTCGGATATCGGCCCGGTCCGGCAGCGCCGCAATCGTGGCTGCCATGGGTGCTCCATGGCCGGTGAGCGTTGAGGTCCCCGTACGGGCGGCGGCAACATCCGCCGGCGGCACTTTGGAGACTTCCATCGCGGCGGCGCCCGTCAGGGAGGCAGGGTGCGATTCACGAGCGTAGCCATCCGGTCGACGGCGGCGTGGAACGGGTCATGTCCGAGCTCCGGCAAGTCGACGTAATTGGCGCCGGGTTTGAGCAGAGGTTTGACCCGCAAAGTTTGCTGAATGATGTCATCGTGCGGCGCAAATACCGTCAACGGCGTCTTCAGGCTCTTCAGTTTTTTTTCTATCGGGTATCCGCACATGGCGCGAAACGCCGCGCCCGGATTCGCCGCCAGCACATGTTCCACAAATCTGCGGTGCACGTCGGCAAGATCGTAAGGTGGATGGCGAAATGCGAAGCCGCCACGCCACGCGCCGAGCACGTGGCCGCCCTCGGTTGCCGGTCTTAGCGGCTGTTCGCTGTATTTTTCCAGCTGGCGTTGCTGCTCCTCGATCGAGAACAGCGGCACGCCGACGGCGATGATCCGCCGGACGCGTGCGCCGATTTGGTGGGCCACCTCGATCGCTTCGATGGCTCCTATGTGAATTCCCAAGAGGTCGAGGTCGCCGTCGATCCCCGCCGCGTCGAGCGTGTCAACCGTGCTCTGGGCGTACTGCTCGAGCGACAAGGCCCACGGTGGCGCGTCGGAAAAGCCATATCCCAGTCGATCGGGCGCATAGGTCGGGCGTTCCAATCTCTCCTGCAGCAATTCCCACATCGCACCAGAGCGAGGCGACATGTGCAGCAGCACCAGCGGCACACCTTTCCCGAGGGTGAGGCGCAGGTGCATCTGCCCGAAACGAGTCGGATAAATGCGGCGCGGCATCTAATGAGTGTCCAGAAACGATTCGACCAACGGTGCCACGAGTTCCGGTCTTTCGATGTGCAGCATGTGTCCCGCGCCCGCGATCGGCACAATTTCAATATGGGGAAACAGGGCGCGAAATGCCGCCGTCGTGCCGTCGGCGCCGAGTTTCGCCATATGATCCGACTCTTCTCCCACCAGCATCAGCAGGGGCGCGCGCAGCTCGCGCCAGCACGCTTCGGTATCTTCGCGCTTGTAGAGTATCGGATTCACCCAGTGGTGGCGCGGATCGCCCGCCAGCCGCACGCGGCCGGCGCCATCGCGCTTGCCCCAGGCCTCCGCTACGAACGCCGCTTGTGCCGCCGAAAAGCGCGGATAGCGGAAGCGAATGATGGCGGCCAGTTCCTCGAACGAGGCATAGTCCCTGCGTGCCGCCGGCGTCCTCAATTGATCCAACCATTTACGCATTCGCCCCGGCGCTTGCGCCGATGAGGTCCGCGCAAGTCCGAATCCTTCCAGATTGATGACGCAGCGCACTCGCTCCGGGCGAATGCCCGCGTATGAGCAGGCAATATTGCCGCCCATGCTGTGGCCCACTAGGCGGGCGGGCGCTCCCGGCGACAGCTCATCAAGCAATGCGTCGAGATCCCCGAGATAGTCCGGAAACCAATAGCCCTGCTGCGGCCACTCGCTGCGGCCAAAACCGCGCCAGTCGAGCGCCACAAGCGGCCAATCGCGCCGCAGCGCATCGACCATGAACTGAAAGGTCTCGCCGCTATCGAGCCAGCCATGCAGCAGAAATACCGGCGGCACGGACTCCGAAGGCTCCGGCCCCCACCGTGTCAGATGCATGTCGAGACCGCGTACTTGCAGAGTCTCGTGCCGCGGCTCACGCAGCACCTGGTACGCAGTCACGGCATCCAACTAGTGATGCATCCCGCTGCCGATCAATGCACCGACCACTCCGCCGATGAGACCGCCCACCGCGGCGGCGGCGGCGATCGCCTTCTGGCTCTGCGGCGGCTCATTTCCCCCCGATTCCGGGGTTACGCCGCCCGATCCTGTTCCCGTGCCGCTCCCGGTGCCGCTCCCGGTGCCAGTGCCTGTGCCTGTGCCTGTGCCAGTCCCCGTTCCCGGAGGAGGCGGTGATTTGTTGGGGTCGTGTCCGTTTGGCATGTCGATCTCACTCCTGCGCTGCGCGATGAGGCGTTACTTACATACACTCAAGCAGCACCCGGCCGCAAGAGCGGGCCACGTTTGCGGTACTCCTGCATCGGGGCGCATGCTTTGAACAATGGAAGGAGACCGCATAGGGCCTTATCGAGTGCTGCGCACCTTGGGTGTGGGCGGCATGGGGGAAGTTTACCTTGCCGAACGCGCGGACGCCGAGTTCGAGCAGCAAGTAGCCATCAAAGTGGTATTCGGCAGCGCGCTCGCCCGCGGAGTTCAGTCGCGGCTCAAGATCGAGCGTCAAATCCTCGCTCAGCTCGATCACCCCAACATTGCGCATCTTTTGGACGGTGGCTCGCTGCCGGACGGCACCGCGTACATCGTCATGGAGTACGTCGACGGCATTCCCATCGACGCTTTCTGCGACTCGAACCGGCTCGATATTGCGGCGCGGCTGAGCTTATTTCAAACCGTTTGTTCCGCGGTGCATTACGCGCATCAAAACCTCGTCGTGCATCGCGATCTCAAGCCCTCAAACATTTTGGTCACGGCGGCCGGCGTGCCCAAACTGCTTGATTTCGGCATCGCCAAATTATTGGATGAGCGTCAGGCGGGGCGCCATACTCTGGCCGTTACGCATGCCGACGTACGCGTCATGACGCCCGACCATGCGAGCCCCGAACAGATCCGTGGACAGGCGATCACCACTTCGAGCGACGTCTACGTGTTGGGCGTCCTGCTGTACAAATTGTTGACCGGAACCAGCCCCTTCGTCATTCCGACCATGCGCCTCGCGGATATCGAGCGCGCGATCTGTGAAAAAGACCCGCCGCTGCCGAGTCACTCCATCGGCGCAGACGATTCCGCGGAAACACGCAGCATCGCCGAGGCGCGCGACTTGAGTCCCGCGCGCCTGCGGCGGGCACTGTACGGCGACCTGGACAACATGGTGATCATGGCGATGCGCAAGGAGCCCGAGCGCCGCTATGCGTCCGCGCAGCAGATGGCCAGCGATATCCAGCGGTATCTGGACGGCAAGCCCGTCATCGCCCGTCGCGACACGATGTCCTACCGCACATCGAAGTTCGTGAGGCGCCACTGGCTGCCGGTGACGGCGGGGGCGAGCGCGATATTCCTGATCGTGGCTTTCGCGACCACGACCTATGTACAGTCGGTGCGCATCGCCGCGGAACGCGATCGGGTCGCGGTTCAGCGCGAACGGGCCGAGCATGAAAGGGTCCGCGCCGAAGAGGTCTCAAAATTTCTCGTCGATCTGTTCAAACTGTCGGATCCGGAAGAGAACCGCGGCAACAAAGTCACCGCCCGCGAATTGTTGGACACGAGCGCGAAGCGCCTGCGGGACGGGCTCAATGACCAGCCGGAAACCAAGGCCGCGTTGCTCT
This sequence comes from uncultured Gammaproteobacteria bacterium, assembly GCA_963818075.1. Lineage (GTDB taxonomy): Bacteria > Pseudomonadota > Gammaproteobacteria > Steroidobacterales > Steroidobacteraceae > Bog-1198. The sequence continues at coordinate 1,663,174 of CAWFQX010000006.1, forward strand.
CCACCGTGGGTGCCGTCTACGACAGCCTCGGGCAGTATCAGGACGCGCTGCCGATATTGGACGAGTCTTTGCAACTGCAGCCAGAGGCTCACGACAGGTCGCGAGTCAATACATTGCTGGAGCTCGGCCGCGCACGCATCGGCGCCGGCAAGCTTCCCGAGGCAGAAGCACCCCTGCAGGAGGCGCTGCACCTCGCACAAAACAATTTTGGCGCGGCCAGTCTGGAATCGGGGCACGCACTCTGGGAACTTGGCATGCTCAGGCTTCAACAAAGTCAGAACGGCGAGGCCAAGGATTTGCTGATCCGCAGCCTCGGTATCCTGGAAACCGCCCGTGCCCCGCAAGCCGACATATCGTTGGTGCTCGACGATTTGGCGACGGTGTACACCCGCGAGCAGCAGTGGGCACTGGCGAAGCAAACCTACGAGCGGTCGCTCGAAATCGATCGGCGAGTGCTCGGCGACAATCATGCTCGCGTAACCTTGCGTCTGAACAATCTTGCGATCGTGGCGCAAAACATGGGTGATCTACCGAAGGCTGAGAGCCTCTATCGGGAGGCCATTCGCCGCCACGAGCGCACCTATGGCGAGCGACATCCCGAGACTGCCTTGGTCAAGGGTAATCTCGGGCTGCTGTTGCAGCGTGAAGGCCGATTGGCCGAAGCGGAACCACTGTTGCGCGGTGCCCTCGATGCGAAGCTTGCCGTGTATGGTCCCGACAACTACAAAGTCGGGTACACCCGGGTGAGCTTGGCGATGCTGCTGCACGATCAGGGAAACTTGGCGGACGCCGAGAGCGAATTTCGGCAGGCGCTCGCGATCTACGATAAAACGCTGCCGGCCAATCACCTCTATCGGGCGTCAGCACTCATGTATCTGGCGCGGCTGCTGGTGGATAGCGGCAAATCCGACGAGGCGCTTGCCCTGAGCGAGCAGTCGCTGAAGATTTTGACGGCGATTTTGCCGGCCTCGAGTGCGCCGACAGCCCAGGCCCGTGCCATTCATGCCTATGCCCTCGCCCATCTCGGCCGTTCGCAGCAATCTGCCGATGAGCTCGCGACCGCCGTGCCCGCGCTGCTGAATGCGAAGGGGCCCGATGATCCCGTAGTGCGCCGCGCGCAGGATTGGCTCAAAGCCGTGCGTCCGCAGCCTTTGCAGACCGCCAGCGCAGCGCATTAGTCAGCCGCCGAGAAAAATCTTGTAAGCCGGGTTGTCGGTCTCTTCGGTATAGGGGTAATGCAGTTCGTTGAGATGCAGCAGGAAGTCGGTACGCGTTTCGAGGGGAACCTGGATGCCGGCGAGAACGCGCCCGTGATCCGAGCCGTGATTGCGATAGTGAAATAAGCTGACGTTCCAGGCGGTGCCGATCGCCTGCAGAAACTTGAGCAGCGCCCCCGGGCGCTCCGGAAATTCGAAGCGATACAGCCGCTCATCGGCGAGATCGCGCGCCTGGCCACCCACCATGTAGCGCACGTGCAGCTTGGCCATTTCATTATCGGTCATGTCGCGCACGGCAAAGCCCGCGGCCGCAATGCTGCGCAGCAGCCCGTCGCGCTCCACACGCCCTTGAGTGAGGGCGAGACTGACGAAGACTTGCGCGGCCTGCGAGTCTCCATACCGGTAGCTGAACTCCGTGACGCTTTGCCGGTCCAGCAGTTCGCAGAAGCGCAGGAACGAGCCCGGTGCCTCCGGCATCTCCACGGCGAACAGCGCCTCGCGCTGGGCACCCAAATCCGCGCGTTCCGCCACGTACCGCAGGCGATCGAAGTTCATGTTGGCGCCGCCGTTGATCGCGATGAGCGTGCGCGCCGCGCAATTCTCGCGCGCCACGTATTTCTTGATCCCCGCGACGGCCAGAGCGCCCGCCGGCTCGGCAATGGAGCGCGTATCTTGAAAAATATCCTGGATGGCGGCGCAGATCTGATCCGTCGTCACCAAGATGATTTCATCCACATACGCGCGGGCAAGCCGAAACGTCTCCTCCCCCACGCGGCGCACCGCGACGCCGTCGGCAAACATGCCCACCCGATCGAGCGTGACGCGTTTCCCGGCGCGCAGCGACTCGAACATTCCGGCTGCGTCTTCCGGCTCCACGCCGATGATCTTGATGCGCGGATACAGCGACTTCGCAAAGGCGGCAATTCCGGCGATGAGGCCGCCGCCGCCCACAGGGACGAAAATCGCATCGATGTCGTCGCCGTGGTGCTGGCGCAGGATTTCCATGGCGATGGTGCCTTGTCCGGCAATCACGTCGGGGTCGTCGAAGGGGTGCACGAAGACCAGGCCGCGCGCGCGACCGAGATCGAGTGCGTGTTCGTAGGCTTGGTCATAGTCGTCGCCGTGCAGCACGATTTCCCCGCCAAGGTCGGCGACCGCCTGCACTTTGATCTCGGGTGTGGTCAATGGCATGACGATGACGGCCGGAATGCCGCGCGTGCGGGCGCCCAATGCCACACCCTGGGCATGGTTGCCGGCCGACGCGCAGATCACGCCGCGCTGCGCGCTGATCGGCGACAATTGGGCGATCTTGTTGTACGCGCCGCGAATTTTGAACGAAAACACCGGCTGAAGGTCTTCACGTTTGAACAAGATGCGATTGTTCAGGCGTCGCGACAGGCGCGGCGCCGATTCCAGCGACGTCTCGACGGCGACGTCATACACCTTGGCTTTGAGAATGCGTTCTACGTAGTTTTCTTGCATGGGCGTTTTCGTTGATGGACGGCTACATTAGCGCAAGCGACCGCTCTGCGGTATGGCGGCTAAGGAGCCTGGACTGTGAGTTGCTCCACAGCCCTCCGAGCCCAAAGGTTTTGCCGCGCTCAATTGGGTACCATAGGCTATGCGCAACGTGACATTTTGGCTGTTGGGCTTGTTGCTGGCCTCGCCGGCGGCGTTTCCGCTGTCGGGCAATGTGGTTGCCACCGACAACGTCCGGGCACATTTGGCCAGCGAAGTGAGCTCCATCGCCCCGGGCCAGTCCTTCTGGGTCGCCCTGGAATTCAACATACGCGACGGCTGGCATACCTATTGGCGCAATCCCGGTGACTCGGGCCAGGCTACCGCCCTCAAGTGGCAGCTGCCGCCGGGATTCTCGGCAAGCGACATCATCTGGCCGACTCCGCATCGCTTCGAGCTCCCGCCCCTGGTCAATTACGGCTACGCCGGCCATGCGGCGCATCTGGTGAACATCGTCGCTCCCAAGGACCTGAAGGCGGGTGCGCCGGTCGTGCTGTCGGCCAAGGCGAGCTGGCTGGTCTGCTCCGACGTGTGCATTCCGGAAGACGCCGAATTGCAATTGAAGCTGCCGGTGAGCCCGCAACCGGGCGCCGCCGATCCCAAAGACGCGGCACTGTTCGCGGCCGCCCGCAGCGAACTGCCGGGCGCTGCGCCTGCGGCGAGCAGCGCGCGTATCCGCGACGGTCAACTGGTGATCTCGCTCGGCAAGGAATGGGGCGCCGCACTGTCGCAAATCAAGTCATTGGCATTCTTCCCCTATGACGAAGGCGGCATCGAATACGCGGCACCACAGACGCTGACCCGCGCCAAAGACGGCGTCGAACTCGCATTGAAGCTGGGCGACCAGCCGCCCCAGTCAGGGACGATCCGCGGCGTGCTCCTGGCGACCGAACAGAACGGCAACGACTTGAGCGTCGTGCCCATGGAAATCGCTGCGCGCTTCTCGGGTCTCGGTGGGACCGCGCCCGCCTCGGCCGCGGCCACCCCCGCGGAGAAAACCGCGACCTCGCTGCCTGTCCTGCTCCTGTCGGCCATCCTCGGGGGGTTGATCCTGAATTTGATGCCCTGCGTTTTCCCGGTGCTGTCGATCAAAGCCATTGGGCTGGTCGAGCAGGCAAAGCGGCATCCCGCTGCTGTTCGCACCAAGGGTCTGGTGTTCGCGGCCGGTGTCGTGAGCTCGATGCTGTGCCTCGCGGCTGCAATGCTGGCGCTGCGTGCGGGGGGTGAACAAATCGGTTGGGGCTTCCAGCTGCAGTCGCCGCTGTTCGTCACGCTGCTCGTGTATCTGCTGCTCGCCGTAGGCCTCAACCTATCCGGCGTCTTCGAGATCGGTGCCGGGCTGGCAGGCGTCGGCGACAGCCTCACACAAGGCGACAGCTACCAGGCCTCGTTTTTCACGGGGGTGCTCACGACGCTGGTCGCGACGCCGTGCACGGCACCGTACATGGCGTTTGCGATCGGCGCCGCACTCACCCAGCCGCCGATCTACGCGCTGTGCATTTTTGCGGCGCTGGGTTTGGGGCTTGCATTGCCGTACTTGCTGTTGTCGTTCGCGCCTTGGATGCGCCGCGCCCTGCCGAGGCCGGGTGCGTGGATGGATACGCTCAAGCAGTTTTTTGCGTTCCCGATCTATGCATCGGCGGCGTGGCTGTTGTGGGTGCTCGCGCAGCAGACCTCGTCGATCGGCTTGGGCGCGGCTTTGGCGGGCGCGGTGCTCATCGCATTGGCGGCCTGGGCTTATCAAAAGTCCAAGTCGGGGTCTGCCGGCGGTCGCGTGGCCGCGCTCGTCACGGCAAGCCTCGCGGTACTGCTCGCCTTCGTCCTACCCATGCGCTTCGCGGAGGTTGCCGCGGCTTCTCCTGGCGTCGCCGCGGGAGGCGTGCACGCCTCGGATGAGTGGCAGCCCTACGATGCCGCCCAAGTAGCCGCGCTCACTGCGGCCGGGCGGCCGCTGCTGGTTAACTTCACCGCCAGCTGGTGTTTGACCTGTCTGGTCAACGAGCGCAATGCGTTCGCCGACGCCGCTGTGCAGGAAGTCTTCCGCAATAAGAACGTGACGCTGATGAAGGGCGATTGGACCAATCGAGACCCGCATATCACCCAGGCCCTGGCCGCTTTCGGGCGCGCTGGAGTGCCGCTGTACGTGGTGTACAACTCGAGGCCGGGTTCATCCGAGCCCCTCATTCTGCCCCAGCTTCTCACCGCGGCCATCGTGCAAGACGCGTTTGCGGATACTCCCACCGCTACCGCCGCCCGCTAAGATTTTCGCCGCTCCAGATTTTCAACGGGCCGTGAATGCGGCATGCTGCGGGCATGACGTCCGAAAACGCCACGACCATTCCGGTGATCGATTTCCGCCGCCACAGCATGGCGCTGCAATGGCACGCGCTGGGCGGGACGTGGACCGCCTTTGACACCCCGCCGCCCTTGGTGCACGGCGTTGCGTTGATTCGCGCCGCGCAACCCAACATCTGTGTGTATGGACGAGCGGGACGCTTGCGTTTGCAAATTGGTCCGAACCAGTACGCATTGGCTGAGAATTCGCCCCGCATCACTTGTACGCGCGGCTTGGCAAGCTTCGGATTTCGTAGACGTTTTACGGTCGAGTCGAGCACCGGCGGGGTACTCTATAGTTACGCGTATTGGACCACTCAACACCACGATTTTTTCCGCTGGCTGGCTGCGAGGGCCGAAGATCCCGACTGGCGCGTCACCAGCGCCCGCCAATGGTCGGAAGGTCTCGCCGCGTCGGCACTGCGCGCCAATTAGCGGGGGTCTTCAGCGCGGCAGCAAGCCCGCGAGTTCGCGCGCCGTGAGGTGGCGCCACTGCCCGGGGTTCAAACTTCCCAGGTGGACGTTCATGATTCGCACGCGTTGCAGACGCTGCGCTCGGTAGCCGAGCGCAGAGCACATCCGGCGGATCTGCCGGTTCAACCCCTGGGTGAGAATGATGCGAAACGACCGCTGATCGACGCGGATGACTTGGGCTGGCTTGGTCAGTTCGCCCATGATTTTCACGCCGTCCGCCATCATCTTGAGCGCCAGGTCGGTGATGGAGCGATCCACCGTCACGAGGTACTCTTTTTCGTGATTGTTCTCGGAACGGAGAATTTCGTTGACGATGTCTCCGTTGTTGGTCAGGAGGATGAGCCCCTCCGAGTCCTTGTCCAGTCTGCCGATCGGAAAGATGCGCTCCGGATACCCGATGAGATCGATGACGTTGTCCTCGATATGGGCCTCGGTGGTGCAGGTGACGCCGACCGGCTTGTTGAGGGCAATGTAAATCTGCTGTTTCTTGGCGCCGATCGGCTCACCGTCGATGCAGACCTTGTCGCCTTCGCTGACCCGCGTGCCCAAAGTCGCCACGTGACCGTTGCAGGTGACCCGGCCCGCGTCGATCCACTTGTCCGCCTCGCGCCTCGAACAGACGCCCGTCTCGCTGATGTACTTGTTGAGCCTCAACTGAAATCTAAGGCTGACCGAACAAGAACGAGCCGATTTGCTGCGCCAGGGTCTGGGCGGGCGCGGCGGAGGGATCGTCCCCGTAAGTCTTGATGTCGATCATCAAGCGCTGATGCTTGGCCGGCGAGGAGCGGTCCACGGCCGGCCCCCCCACCAACACCAAGCGTCGCACGAGTTCGGGCCGCGCCGCCGCGAGCGCCACAGCCACCTCGGCCCCATATTGAACCCCGAGCAGGTCGATCTGACGCAGGCGTAAATCGCTGGCCAGATCGGCAATCGCGAGTGCGGCGTCGGCAATGCTGCGCGTCGGGGAGGAGTCCGATTCGCCGTGGCCGGGCAGATCGGGGGCGTAGACCGAGCGCACGCCGGCAAGATCTGTCAGGAGGCGGCTGAAGGCACGGCTCGTGGCATCGGCGGCATGCAGACAGATCAAAGTCACTTGCTCATCGAAACCGCCCGTGGTCGGAAATGCCGTGCGCACATGCAATTGCCCGAATCGACAGTCAAAATACGCTCGGCGCGTGCGGATCGTAACGGGCGGAACGGGTAACTTTGAAGCCTTAACCACTCTTGACTCTCCAACAACGGGCGTTTCCTGCGGCAAGGATACGCGAAGTCGCCATTTTGACCCGCGCTGCAGGCCGACGGGGCCCTCGTTGTTGCTTTTTCCCTACATTAATATTTTGCACTTCTTTGCAATAGGGCTAGCTTCGACAGCGGCGCGGGATTAGAGTGTTGCTCGGACGCAATAGGATTGTAGGGACAGCAAAAAGACCAATCTTCGCCAGGCGCAATAAAAGCGTCACATAAGGCATGGGGACCTAAAAGCCGGGCAAACTGCCCGGCTTTTTTATTGCCCACGGTCCCAGACGCGCGACATCGTGAATCCGCTGGAACGGCCGCCCTTGAATTCGACCACCTCGACGAGACGCCGACCATCATCGGAGAGACTGTAATGCTCCTCGAACGGCGGGTGGTCATCGTCCGGATCACCGCCGCGCACGATCAACGTCTTCTCCATCCAACCACAATGCGCGACCGGCGCATCGCGCGCTCGAGGCCGCGCATCGCGCCCCGAAGACGCACCATCCGCGCTGGACGGATGATGTCGGTGTCCCGGCTCCGTGGGTTGACAGACGCGGTTGACGCCCTCCGAAATAAAGGCCACGACTCCCGCCACTTGCTTGACTTCGAGCTGCTTACCGGGCCACCGGAGGCCTTCGCTGAGCAACGCCACCGACGGCATGACGGGAGCCGGACCCCCTGGATAAGCGCCGCCCGCTCCGCCGCGAGCCCCGCCCTGGCGGCCACCTCGGCCGCCCCCGCCCGAGGGCGAGGTGCTGCTCTGCCCGGCCGCTGGGGCATTGAATTGGGCTTGGATCAGGCGCTGCGGATCATCGCTGTCGGCCACATTGAGGCTCCAGCTGCCGCTGAAATCCACGCCGGCAGGCGGCGCTTGCTCGAGCTTTTCGCTCGCGCACCCGGCAAAACACATCACGGCCACTACGACGACGAGACGCATGCCGCAATCTTAAATGGAACCCGCCGCCGCGGGTACGGGATTCGGCGAGGCTTTAGCCCGCGGAGCGGTTTGTTCGAGGCGCCGCTCGCAAATCTGTCGGTCCGCAGACCCACACTCGGCCTTCAACCGGCTGAAAGCACACACGCAGCGCCTCGGTTCGGCGCGTCGTCTGGGTGCCGCAGGCAATTTTGCCGTCGGCGAGATCCGCTTGAATCAAATCGACCAGCGAGGCACTGGGCTCGCCGGCATCGGTCGGCGGCAGCGCGTGCGCAAGAATCCGCGCCTGCACTTCATCGCCGCGCGCTGCGTTGCCGAGCACCGCGCGTTTGAAGCGGTCGAGCACGACCAGCACCGAACTCAAGGTGTTGTCGGTCACGTCGCTGGGGCGGCCGGTTCCCCCCATGAATCGCAAATGCAGCAGGCCGCCCACGGCCCGACCCTCGTCATGCAGGCAAAGCGCGAGGGCCCCGTGCAGATCGGCGATCATGAGCATGGGTTCGGGCGAGACATGATAAGTGTCCGGCGCGACGATGACTTCCGTGAGATCAGTAGCCAATGCGGACCCCTAGATTGATTCCGGCGATGCTGCCCGTAACTTGAGATTCCCTCTGCCGAGCAAATCACGGTTTCGGGAATCCCTTGGCAAAGTCGGCTGCCAGGCGGACGGCTTGGGCTCCTAGGACCGGCAGTCATAAGCTCATGCCTACCGGTAATTGGCGGCTCGAGGGACACCGCCGTATCGTCGCCGGTATGTATCGGTATGACGTGGTCGACAAAACGCTGGTTGATGAGCGCGTCGCACAATTTCGCGACCAGACGCGCCGATTCCTCGCGGGCGAACTGAGCGAGGACGAGTTTCGCCATCTGCGCCTGCGCAATGGCCTGTACCTGCAGCGCCACGCACCGATGCTGCGGGTCGCGATCCCGTATGGTCTGCTTGTCCTCGACGCAACTGCGCGCTTTGGGGAGCATTGCGCGCCGCTACGATCGCGGCTACGGGCATTTCACCACGCGCCAGAACATCCAGTTCAACTGGCCCAAGCTCGAACAAGTTCCGGATATTCTGGCGGAACTCGCGCAGGTGGAAATGCACGCGATTCAGACCAGCGGCAATTGCATCCGCAACACCACTTCCGATCACCTGGCGGGGGTGACTCCCGAGGAGTTGGAGGATCCGCGCCCGTGGTGCGAGCTCATCCGTCAGTGGTCGACCTTCCATCCCGAATTCACCTACCTGCCGCGCAAATTCAAGATTGCGGTCACGGGAGCCGCGCAGGATCGAGCCGCCTCGCTGGTTCATGATGTCGGCGTACATATCGTACGCGGGCCCGGCGGCGAGCTCGGCTTTGAAATTCTGGCGGGAGGCGGTCTTGGCCGCACGCCCATCATCGGTCAGGTGGTGCGCGAGTTCCTGCCGCGCGCGCACCTGCTGTCGTATCTTGAAGCCATATTGCGCGTCTACAACTTGGAAGGCCGGCGCGACAACATACACAAGGCCCGCATCAAGATTCTGGTGCGCTCGTTGGGAATTGAAGAGTTTCGCAGGCGCGTTGAAGACGAGTGGGAATTGACGCGCGCCGGCGGTCCGCGGGTCGATGACGCTGAGATCGCGCGCCTGCGCAGCTTCTTCAATCCGCCGGCTTATCGGAGCCTGCCGGACAGCGAACCCGCAGCCGGGAAAAGCACGGCGTTTCGCGCTTGGTACCGCTACAACACGGTGGCGCACAAAATGCCCGGCTACCGTGCCGTCTACGTATCGCTCAAGAAACCCGACGTGGCACCCGGCGACATCACCGATACCCAGATGGAACTGCTCGCGGATCTCGCCGATCGCTATAGCTTCGGCGAAGTGCGCGTCACTCACACCCAGAATCTGCTGCTCGCCGACGTCGAGCAGGATCGAGACCTTCGAGCTCTGGCAGGCGCTCGACGCCGCGGGTCTCGCAACGCCGAACATCGGCACCTTGACCGATATGATCTGCTGCCCGGGGCTGGATTTTTGCAGTCTCGCGAACGCCGGCTCGATCGATGTGGCGAAGCTCATCAATGACCGATTCGACGACTACGATTACCTCTACGATTTGGGCGAGCTCGAGATCAAGATGTCGGGCTGCATGAATGCCTGCGGGCACCATCACGTCGGGCACATCGGCATTCTCGGCGTGGATAAGAGCGGCGAGGAGTGGTACCAGATCACCATCGGCGGCGCTGCGGGCGCGGACGCGTCCTTAGGAAAGGTCATCGGCCCGTCGGTGGCCAAGGCCGATGTCCCCGAAACGATTGCGCGGCTCCTCGAGGTCTATGTCGAGGAGCGGCAGCGCGGATGAACGATTCATCGATACGGTGCGCCGTCTCGGCGTGAAGCCATTCAAGGAAAGGGTGTATGCCGCGCCGATTGCTGCGTGACGGCCGAATCGTCGACGACGATTGGTCGTACGTCGGCGAAGCCGCCGACGGCGCGCCGGCGGCGCTGATCCTGCCTTTCGCCCAATGGCAGAGCGAGCGCGACGCGTGGATTGCGCGCGGCGGCCGGTTGGGTGTCGTTCTGCTGCCGGCTCACCGGGTGGAGGCGCTGGCGCCCGACATCTCGCGATTTGCCCTGATTGCCGCGGAGTTTCCCGGACCCAGCGACGGACGCGGCTATTCGCAGGCGCGCGTGCTGCGCGAACAGTGGAAATTCGCGGGCGAGTTGCGTGCCACCGGCTACGTACGGCGCGACCAGTTGTTTTTCATGGCGCGCTGCGGCTTCAACAGCTTCGAATTGCCCGATGCCGACATCGAAGCCGCAGGTGCGGCGCTGTCGACCTTTTCCTGGGCCTATCAGCCGGCGAACGACGCGGGACTGCCGCTCAAGCTGCAGCGCCGTTAGCGGGATACACCTGCCAACGCCTGAAGCGTAGGCCCACTTTCTGACCGACGCCGAAGTGCTCGCTCTCGTAGCGCTCGCGGCTGATTTCCGCCTCCAGCGGTTCATTGGCCGGCCGGCCCTCGGCGCGAAGTTCCAACCGCACGATCGGCCCGATCACGCGCACCGCGGCGACCGTCGCAGGCCAGCCCGACGCCTCGGGACCGATTTCGATCTCATGCGGCCGGATCAGCGCCATGTGGTCCGCGGCTCCGGCCCGGAGCGCGGCGGCGGGCGAAATCTCGATCGGCCCCAGCATGGCGCGGCCGCCCTGCAATTGCACCGGCAATTCGTTGACCTGCCCGAGGAATCGATGCACGAATGCCGAGGTCGGCAAATCATAGACTTCGCTGGGAACGCCGAATTGCTCGATACGTCCGCGATTGAGCACGCACGATGGTGTCGGCAACCTCAATCGCTTCCTGCTGATCATGCGTCACGAAAATGCTGGTGAAATGCAGTTCGTCATGCAGGCGGCGCAGCCAGCGGCGCAGTTCATGGCGCACTTGGCTGTCGAGGGCGCCGAAGGGCTCATCCAGCAGCAGCACGTCGGGGTCGACCGCCAGCGCGCGTGCGAGCGCAACCCGCTGCCTCTGGCCGCCCGACAGCTGCGCGGGGTAGCGCTCGCCGGCCCAGTCGAGCTGCACCAATTCGAGCAGTGACTGCACCTTTTTGCGAATCTCCGCGCGCTGCCGGCCGTTCGCGGCGCGGCTTGACCTTGAGCCCGAAGGCGACGTTTTCGTAAACCGACATGTGGCGGAACAGCGCGTAGTGCTGGAACACGAATCCGACCTTGCGATCGCGAATCGGCCACAGGGTCGCATCCCGGCCATCGAACAGAACCTGCCCCTCGTCCGGGGTCTCGAGTCCGGCGATGATGCGCAGCAGGGTCGTCTTACCGCACCCCGAGGGACCGAGCAGCGCGATCAACGCGCCGGTCGGCACGTCCAGATCGATGTTCTTCACTGCGGCGAATTCGCCGAACTGTTTGCCTATGCCGCGCAGGGCGATGCTCATGTATTTATCCTCCGCGTCCGATCGTGCGCTGCGGCGACCGCATGCCGCAGCTCCGGTTGCCGCCATTCCAAGAAAGCTCTTGCCCGCCAAAGTCAGCAGCGCCAGCAGGGCGAGCAGCGAGGCGACTGCAAACGCCGCCGTGTAGTTGTATTCGTTGTAAAGAATCTCGACGTGCAAAGGCATGGTGTTGGTCAGGCCGCGAATGTGGCCGGAGACCACCGAAACCGCGCCGAACTCGCCCATGGCTCTGGCATTGCAAAGCAAGACGCCGTACAGGAGGCCCCAGCGAATATTGGGCAGCGTGACGCGCCAAAATGTCTGCCAGCCGCGTGGCACCGAGCGAGAGCGCGGTTTCTTCATCGTCCTTGCCCTGCGCCTGCATCACCGGAATGAGCTCTCGGGCAATGAATGGAAACGTGACGAAGATGGTGGCGAGCACGATGCCCGGGCACCGCGAACACGACGCGGATGTGGTGCATCCGGAGAAAGCCGCCGAACCAGCCATGCGAACCGAACAGCAGCATGAAGACAAGTCCGGCAATGACGGGCGACACCGCAAACGGCAGGTCGATGAGCGTGATCAGGGCGCTCTTGCCGCGAAAATTGAATTTGGCGATCGCCCACGCGGCGGCTACGCCGAACACCAGATTGCAGGGAACCGCGATGGCCGCGACGTAAAGCGTGAGCTTCACTGCGGCCCACGCCACCGGATCGGAGATGGCGACGAAGTACGCGCCGATGCCCTTGGCCAGCGCCTGCACGAACACGACCAGCAGCGGCATGAGCAGGAAAAGGCCCAGGAACAGCAGCGCCACGGCAATCAACGCCAGGCGGACCAGGCCCTGCCCGCGGCCTGTGGGCAGCGCTTCAGCGGCCGCCATGTCGCGACAGGGCCCAGTGTTGCAAGGCGTTGATTCCGAGCATGAGTGCGAAGGACAGGACCAGCATCACGACCGCGATTGCGGTGGCGCCGGCATAATCGTACTGCTCCAATTTGGTGACGATCAGAAGCGGCGCAATTTCGGATTTCATGGGCATGTTGCCCGCGATGAAGATCACCGATCCATATTCACCGACGGCGCGCGCAAAGCGAGCGCAAATCCGGTGAGCACGGCCGGCCACAGCGCCGGCAGTATGACACGCGCAAAGGCTTGTGCCGCCGAGGCGCCGAGCGTCGCCGCCGCCTGCTCCACCTCCCGGTCCAGGTCCTCGAGCACCGGCTGCAAGGTGCGCACCACGAACGGCAAGCCGATGAACGTCAGCGCGACGACGATCCCTAGGGGCGTGAATGCCACGCTGATCCCGAATGACTGCAGCTCAATTCCGAGCCAGCCGTTGGGCGCATACAGCGCGGTCAATGCGATGCCGGCCACCGCCGTGGGCAGGGCAAACGGCAGGTCCACCATGGCGTCGACGAGCCGCTTGAAAGGAAAGGTGTAGCGCACCAGCACCCAGGCGACGATAAGCCCGAAAACTGCGTTGATCAGCGCGGCGATCAAGCGAAGCGCCGAAACTCAAGCGCAGCGACGCCAAGACCCTGGGGCGCGGTCACCACGTTCCAGAAATGTCCCCAACCCGACCCGAGACTGCGGATGAACACCGCCGACAGGGGGATCAGCACGAGCAGCGACAGATACAGCATGGTGTAGCCCAAGGTCAGCCCAAAGCCGGGCAGCACGCGCTGCGGGCGCCGCCGCGGCGCGGGTTTGGTGAGTTCTTCGACCGCTGCGATGGGCATTGCCATGGGGATCCTGAAAGCCATTCAGGACTTAAGGGTTACTGACCGTAGATGCGGTCGAAGGTACCATGGTCCGCGAAGTGCGTGGCCTGGGCCTGGGTCCAACCGCCGAATACGGCGTCGATGGTAACCAACCGCGGGACGTTTGCGAATTGCGCTGCGTACTCGGCCGCAACGCCGGAGTCCCGCGGACGATAAAAGTGCTTCGCCGCAATCTCCTGGCCCTGTTTGGAATAAAGATATTTCAAGTATTCCTCGGCGACCTTGCGCGTGCCATGCTGATCGACGTTCTGATCCACGATGCTGACCGGCGGCTCCGCCACGATGCTGAAGCTGGGCGCTACGATGTCGAACTTGGCCGGACCCAGCTCCTTGACGGCCAGATAAGCTTCATTCTCCCACGCCAGCAACACATCGCCGATGCCGCGTTCGCACGAACGTAACCGTTGAACCGCGCGCTCCGGAATCGAGGACCGGCACATTGTGGTACAGCTTCTTGACGAACGCTTCGGCGGTGGCATCGTTGCCGCCGGGCTGCTTCAGCGCCCAAGCCCAGGCGGCCAGATAATTCCAGCGAGCGCCGCCCGAGGTTTTCGGACTGGGCGTGATGACCGAAACTCCCGGCCGCACCAAATCGCTCCAATCGTGAATATTTTTCGGATTGCCCTTGCGCACCAGAAACACGATGGTCGAGGTATAAGGGCGTGCTGTTGTTCGGCAGCCGCGTCTGCCAGTTCGCCGGGATCAGGCCGCCTTGCGCCGCCAGCGCATCGATGTCATAGGCCAATGCCAAGGTCACCACGTCGGCTTCGAGTCCGTCGATCACCGAGCGTGCTTGTTTACCCGATCCGCCGTGGCTTTGATTGACGCGACGGTATCGCCGGTTTTGTCCTTCCAGTAAGCCGCGAATGCCTTGTCGTAGTCCTCATACAGTTCGCGGGTGGGGTCGTAGGAAACGTTCAGCAGCGTGACGGTTGCCGCGTGCGCCGCCGAACCCAGCAGGATGACCATCAACGTCAGCGCGAACCAGAAATACTCGCGCCTGACGCGTCTGACATTGTCCTCGATCATGACACCCACCCAAAAGCGCGCTCGACGGTGAGCCTCAAGCCAGGCTAGCGGCTGAACTTCAGCGCCGGAACTAACATCCCGTCATCTGCATATGCGCTTACGGCATGTCGCGCAGCGGAATATGCAGATCGCCCAAAATGCGGTCCACCTCTTCCTGGGTCTCCAATTTCTCGGTTTCGCGCACCAATTTGCGCGGCAGGTGAGGTGCCAGCAGCTCGATGAACTCGTACATGTAGGCGCGCAGCAACGCGCTGCGGCGGAAGCCGATCCACGTCGTGTGGCCTTCGAAGAGGTGGGAGGCATCCAGAACGACGAGATCCGCATCGGTCGCGGGGTCGATGGCCAGCCGGGCCAAAATGCCCACGCCCAAACCGATGCGCACATAAGTCTTGATCACGTCCGAGTCGCGCGCCGTCAGCGCGACGTCGAGCGACAGGCCGGCCGTCTCGAACAGCGCCGGCAGCGAGGATCGGCCGGAAATGCTGAATACATAGGTGACGATCGGGTATTCGGCCAGCTTCTTGAGAGTGAGTTTGCCGGACGATGCCAGGGGGTGACCGCGCGGCACGACCACCGCTCGGTGCCACCGATACACCGGCAGACGCACCAAATGCGGAAATTGCTCCTCCGAGCCCGTGGCTATGGCGAAATCGACGCGGTCGCGCGCGACCATTTCGGCAATTTGCTCCGATGTGCCTTGGTGCAGGTGCAGCCGCACCTTCGGATACTTGAGCCGAAATGCCCGGATCACCTCCGGCAGAACATAACGCGCCTGTGTGTGTGTGGTCGCGATCGACAGCGTACCGCCGTCGGCCTTGCGCAGCTCCGCAGAGGTGCGGCGAATGTTCTGCATTTCACGCAGGATGCTGGCGGCGCGCGAAATGATCTCCTCGCCCGCGTCGGTGGTCCGCGTCAGCGCGCGGCCCTCGCGCTCGAACAGCTGAAAGCCGAGTTCCTCCTCCAGGAGCTTCAGCTGGCGGCTGACTCCGGGTTGCGAGGTGTGCAGCTGCCGCGCCGCCGCGGTGATATTCAGGCCGTTTTCATGGACTGCTACCAGATAGCGCAATTGCTGGAACTTCATCGGCGTCCGGCCTTATCGTCGTGGGTGCTTATCACCATAGAATATAAGTTTAGAGCGGCCAACGCTTAGCTCGTCGCCATCACAAAAGCGCATGTCCTCATGCGCGAAAGTGTGTTTCACGCGGGATGGCGCCGCCTTATAGTTTCTCTCCCTAGCCGCAGCGAACCGTCGAGACCCCATTGTCCGAGCTACCGAAATCCCTGCGCGACCGCGCCGAGGACAGCATTTCACAGCTCCGAAGCGCAGTCTCGGAGTTCAAAAACGTGTGCTATGCCAATAGCTTAGGGTCTGAATCCGTCGTGCTCACCGATTTGATTTGGGGTGCCGTGCCGGAAATCGAGATCTTCAGCATCGATACCGGGCGGCTGTATCCTGAGACCTATGATCTCATCGATCGGATACAGCAACGCTACGGCCGCGCCTTGACCATCTATTATCCCAAAACCGTGGATTTGGAGGGCTGGGTCGGAGAGAACGGCATCAACGGATTCCGCAACGGCCTCGATCAGCGTCGTGGGTGCTGCGGCGTCCGCAAAGTGGAGCCTTTCCGCCGCGCCGTCGCGGGCCGCCGCGCCTGGGTTACGGGCATCAGGCGGGGTCAATCGGCCAGCAGGGCGCTGGCGACGCCCGTGGAATGGGACGGCGAATACGGTCTTCACAAGGTGAGTCCGCTGCTCGAATGGTCGGAGAACGAGGTGTGGGACTACATCCGCAAAAAGCGGTTGCCGTACAACACATTGCATGACAGCGGCTTTCCGAGCATCGGCTGCGCGCCGTGCACGCGTGCGGTTCAGCCCGGCGAGGACGCCCGCGCGGGCCGCTGGTGGTGGGAGCGCGGCGAATCTCGCGAGTGCGGCCTGCATCCTCGGCACCGCATGGGGTTCTCCAATTGAATTACTTTCCGGTCTTCTTCGATCTCAGCGGCCAAAAAGTGCTCATCGTCGGCGGCGGCGAAGTGGCGCTCCGCAAAATCTCATTATTGGAGCGCACCGGCGCATTGATCAGCGTGGTCGCGCCGGATATTGCGCCTGAGCTCATGTCGCGTGCCGCCGCCGGCAAGGTACAGCTTTTCATTCGGGAATTCTCGCCCGACGATCTGCAGGGTGCGCGTCTGGTCATCGTTGCGACCTCGCGCCGCGCGGTCAATCGATGGATCGCGTCGTTGAGCGAGTCGCGCAACATTCCGGTCAATGTGGTCGACGACGCGGAAAGCTCGCGCTTCATCGTGCCCGCCATCATCGATCGCGATCCCGTGCTGGTCGCGGTCTCAACCGGCGGCGCGTCGCCGGTGTTGGCGCGCCGCCTGCGCGAGCGCCTTGAGGCGCTGATTCCCGCCGGAATCGGCGAATTGGCGTCGTGGCTGCGGACGTTGCGCGAAACCTCGCGCCGCAGGCTGCGCCAGGGCGGCGCGCGCCGCAGATTTTTCGAAGCTATCGTCGACGGCCCCGCGGCGCGGCGCTTCATCGCGGGCGACAAGCAGGGCGCGACGCGCATTGCACGACGCTTGCTGGCCGCGACGTCGGCTGCGCCGCACGCCCTCGGCGAGGTGACCCTGGTGGGCGCAGGCCCCGGCGATCCGGAGCTCTTGACGCTCAAAGGGCTGCGCGCGCTGCAGGATGCCGACGTGATCCTGCACGATCGACTGGTGCCACCCGCGGTGCTCGATCTCGCACGGCGCGATGCGCAGCGCATCTGCGTGGGCAAAGCGGCCGGCAATATCGGCAGCACGCAGCAGGAGATCAACGCATTGCTCATCGAGCACGCGAATCAAGGCAGGCGCGTGGTGCGCCTCAAGGGCGGCGATCCGTTCGTCTTCGGGCGCGGCGGCGAAGAGTTGCAGGCGCTCGCGGCGGCGCGCATCAATTTTTCGGTGGTGCCCGGCATTACCGCGGCGTTGGGGGCGGCGGCATACGCGGGTATTCCGCTGACGCATCGCGAACATGCGCATAGCGTGACGTTCGTTACCGGTCATGGGCAGGGTCACGGCCCCGAGCCCGACTGGCGGGCGCTCGCGATGCCCGGCGCCACCGCGGTGTTCTATATGGGGCTGGCGCGACTAGATCGAATCGCGGAGATGCTGCTGTCGCACGGCGCCCCGGACACGCGCCCGGCGGCCATCGTCGCGCAGGGCACGGCGTCCGAACAACGCGTGGTCACCGCAACCCTCGCCACGATTCGCAGTGCCGCTGCCGGTGCGAACTTGCAGGCACCGGCGCTGCTCATCGTCGGCGACGTTGTCGGGCTGCACTCTGCGCTCGCTTGGTTCAACGTCGAGGCTGCAGCCGACTTCTCGCAAACGGCTTGACGCCGCGGAGCCAAACCAGGCTGCGTGGCGTTCTCAGACCGGCTCTTGACCGATGGCTTCGAGAAACCCACGCTCCTTGATCCAGTCTTTGTTGAACAGCCGCGATTGATACTTCGCTCCGCCGTCGCACAAAATCGTGACGATGGTATGCCCGGGACCCAATTGTTTCGCCAGCGCCGCAGCCGCTGCGACATTGATTCCCGCCGTGCTGCCGAGCAGCAGCCCCTCTTCGCGCAGCAGCCGATAAACGAAGTGCATGGTGAGCGCATCCGGGATCCGCAGCGCGTCGTCGATCGGGGTACCCTCGAGATTCGCGGTCACGCGGCCGGTGCCGATACCCTCGGTGATCGATGAACCGCCGTCGGTTTTCAATTCGCCGTCCTTGACGTAGTGGTACAGCGCGCTGCCGGGAGGATCGACGAGCACGATTCGAACCGCGCTGGACTTCGACTTCAAATAGCGGGCTACGCCGGCAAGCGTGCCCCCGGTGCCCGTGGACGCGCAGAAGGCGTCGATTTTGCCGTCGGTCTCTCGCCAAATCTCGGGGCCCGTCGACTCGAAGTGCGCGTCGCGGTTCGCGGTATTGTCGAATTGATTTGCCCAAATCGCGTCAGGCAACTCCTCCGCCAGGCGACCCGCCACCTTTTGGTATTGATTCGGATTGCTGTAGGGCACGGCGGGTACCTTGCGCAATTGCGCCCCCAGAGCTTCGATGATTTGATATTTTTCGGCCGCCTGATTGTCGGGCATGACGATCACGCATCGATAGCCGCGCGCATTGCAGACATGCGCCAAGCCGATGCCCGTGTTGCCCGCAGTCCCTTCGACCACGGTACCACCCGGTTTCAAGAGTCCGCGCCTCTCAGCGTCCAAAACGATCCACTTCGCCGCGCGATCCTTCACCGAACCGCCCGGATTCATGAACTCGGCTTTGCCCAGGATCTCGCACCCCGTTTCTTCGCTCAAGCGGCGCAGGCGAATCAGCGGCGTGTTGCCGATCGCATCCGTAAACCCGTCACTAATTCGCATCCATGGTCCTTTTCATCAACAACGCACGCCGCCGGCGCGCGGCGCAGATGCGACTTTACGGTACCCAGGGGTATCCGGGTAACGGGGGTGGCGAAGAAAAGAATCCCCGGACTTGCCGGGGAATTCGAGTGGAACAGGTGCTAGGTAAAAACCCGACACGTCCTTAAGCGGAAGATACGTACGTGGCAGTGCCCTTACGTTCGACCTTGTTTGTCTCATTCCAGTGTTGCAACTAAGTAACGCTGGTTTCAAATTGCGCGCTGCGTCGACGACTGGAGCATAACAGATAATACATATGAATCTAGTAGTTATAGCCGAAAGTTTGGCTATTGTTGCACTATGTCAAATGTGTCGCCAAATTGTGACAAATGAACAACACCCGGGGTAAGGACGGAGGTTTGCTTTTGCGCCGCGCTTGCGCCAAATTCGCAGCATTTCGCGAGGTTAATCGTCGATGAAATATCTGCACAGCATGGTTCGGGTGACGGACGTCGAGCAATCACTGCGCTTCTATCGGGACGCCCTTGGCCTCGTTGAATTATCGCGCCGGGATTACCCGGAAGGGCGCTACACGCTGGTGTTCCTGGCGGCACGCGGCGACGAGAGCGCCCAGGTCGAGCTCACCCACAATTGGGACAGCCAAGCCTATCCCGGCGGGCGCAATTTCGGGCATTTGGCCTATGCGGTGGATGACATCTACGCTGCTTGCCGGCGGCTGATGGAGCACGGAGTCACCATCAACCGGCCCCCGCGCGACGGCCGTATGGCATTCGTCCGCTCGCCGGACAACATTTCGATCGAGCTGCTGCAGAAGGGCTCGGCGCTGACGCCGGCGGAGCCTTGGACCACCATGCCCAACGTCGGCGCGTGGTAGCACCGCTCCCACGGATCAAAACATTTCCGAAGCGTCCGGTGTTTTGATGTCGACCTTGGTGCGCGACGGAATGTGCTCGCCGGTGATCATGTCCGCGTATGCCTGCCCGGGACCCACCATGGGATAGACGCCGGCGTCCGGATCGATCATGACTTCGAGGAACGCGGCGCCGCCGAAGCGGATGAATTCGTCGATGACGCGCGGCACATCGGCTTTCTTGTCGAGGCGCACGGCATATTTGAAGCCGTCGGCCAGCGCCGCCTTGACGAAATCCTTGGTATGCAGGCTCTTGTCGCTGGCGCTCAAGCGGCCGCTGTGGAACAGCTTCTGCCACTGCTTCACCATGCCGTCCCCGCAATTGTTGAGCACAACGACCTTGATGGGCAGATCGTAAGTCGTGACGGTTTCGAGTTCGCCGATATTCATCCGAATGCTGGCGTCGCCGTCGATGTCGATCACCATGCGTTTGCGCTGCGCATACTGGGCGCCCACCGCGGCAGGCAGGCCAAAACCCATGGTGCCCATGCTGCCCGAGGTGAGCCAGAGGCGCGGGCTGCGGAAATCGAAATACTGCGCGGCCCACATCTGGTGCTGGCCTACGCCCGTCGTGATGATGGCCTCGCCTTGGGTGAGCCGGTTGATCTCTTCGATGACGTAGTACGGCTGTATCAACTCGCTGTCGCGAGCGTAGTTCATGGCGTATTTCGCGCGCAGCTCACCGCAGTGGCGATGCCACTCCGACCAGTCGCGTTTGAAGCCCTTGCGGTTGCCATAGTCGAGCAAGCTGAGCAAGGCATCCGGCATCAAGCCCACGTGACTCCAGTCCACCCGCTTGACCTTGTTGATCTCCGAGGCATCGATGTCGAAATGCGCGATGAATTTGGCGCCGCCGGCAAATTTGGTCGGATTGCCGGCGACGCGATCGTCGAAGCGCGCACCGAGCGCCAGCAGACAGTCGCAGTCGTCGACGGCGTAATTGGCGAAGGCCGCACCGTGCATCCCGAGCATGCGCATCGACAAGGGATGCGTCGTATCGACGGCTCCGATTCCCATCAGCGTCGTGACGACCGGTATCTGAAATGCTTCCGCGAAGTCGCGCAAGCTGTGCGCCGCTCCGCCGTTGATCACGCCGCCGCCCGCATAGATCAGCGGGCGCTGCGCAGCGCCCAGCGCCGCAAACAACTCGGCGCACGCAGCCTCGGGAACCTTGCTCGCTTCCAGGCGATTCATCCGCTGCCGGTAGCCGGGCACCGGCAGGCTTCCGGTGCCGTGAAATACGCCTTTCCAGTTCTGCACGTCCTTCGGCACGTCGAGTACCACCGGGCCGGGCCGGCCGGTGCGGGCGATTTCGAACGCGGTGCGTACCGTAGCCTCCAATTTGGTCGGGTCGGTGATCAGGAAAACGTGCTTGGCCACCGCGCCCATGATGCTCGGCACGGGCGCCTCTTGAAAGGCGTCCGTGCCGATGGCCGTCGTCGGGACTTGCCCGCAAATGACCACGATCGGCACGGAATCCGCCATCGAATCGCGCACGGGAGTGACCGTATTCGTAGCCCCTGGGCCCGAAGTGACCAGTGCCACGCCCACGCGGCCGCTGGCTCGAGCGAAGCCCGCCGCCATGAAACCCGCACCCTGTTCATTGGCCGGCACGATGAGCGGCATGGCCGATTGGTGCAGCTGGTTGTAGCGAAATACGGCATCGTAGATCGGCAGGATTGCGCCGCCGCTGTAGCCGAATATCGTGTCGACGCCCTCGTCCGCGAGCACCTGCACCAGCATGTCCGCGCCGGTCATGGTGGCGCCCGCCAGGGGGTGTGCGGCTGAATTTAACATGTCATAGCGCTCTTTCACGGGGAAAGACTAGCAGTTCTCGCCCTGGCGCCCAAGTGCTGCCCTCCCGTATGCTTGTGGGCCGATGCGGCATCTCATAGCAATACTCCTGCAAAACGAAGCGGGCGCCCTCACGCGCGTGACCGGCCTGATCTCCACTCGCGGCTACAACATCGAGTCGCTGTCGGTGGCTCCCACCAACGACCCCACCGTATCGCGGGTCACGCTCGTCACGATTGGCTCCGATCAGGTCATTGCGCAGATCAACGCGCAGCTCTTGAAGCTGGTGGACGTGGTGGCCGTCGAGGACATGACCAGCGAACACCACCTGGCGCGCGAATTGCTGCTGATCAAGCTGCAGATCGCACCCGGGGACATCGAGGCCGTGGGTACGTTGCTGCGCCGCGTCGGCGGCAGGGTGCTCTCTGCCAACCCCTCGAGCTACATCGTGGAGCTCACGAGCACTGAAATCGAGATCGGGGAATTCATTGCGAGCGTCGCCGCGTTCGGCGACATCGTCGAAGTCGTACGCAGCGGCGTGCTCGGGATCGCACGCTCCAATCCGCGCCTGCACGCAGTCAAGTAAGGATATCGTTCATGCCTGAGATCGAGGTCAAACCCGAACACGCGGCTGATCCATACACCCGCCGTGTCGGAATCTTGGTGGGAGTGGTCGGCATTTTTCTTTCGGTGGTCACCATCGCCTCGCACCGTGCTCATACGGATGCGGTCATCCACAGGACCGAATCGAACGATGCGTGGGCGTACTATCAGGCCAAGAAGATTCGCGAATACACGAGCGAGGTCGCGGTGACCCTGCTGCACACCCTGGGTGCGGACCCGGCCAAGGCGGAAGCCCCATTGCAAAAGCTCGAGGCGGCGCGCGCCAAATACGCTGCTGACGCCGAAAAGATCCAGCAGGACGCCAAGGCCAAGGATGACGAAAGCGACGTCGAAGAGGTTCGCGCTCTGCGCTTCGACATCGGCGAGGGTTTGCTGGAGCTCGGCCTCGTGCTCTGTTCCTTGTACTTCCTGGCGCGCAAGAGTTTTTTCCCGATTCTCGGCGTGCTCTCCAGCATTGCCGGCACCGTGATGGGGATCTGGGGCTTCCTGCTTTGAGGCGGCCAGCCGCGCTATGCTTCGCCGGCGCGATTACCGTCCTCGGCATCGCCGCCATGGCGCCGGCTATGGCGGCCGGCAATGCCGCGACGCCGGCACCGGCGCGCATCGAAGCGCGCTCGGCCGATTTGCTGGCGGTCGGGGTGGTGCAGGATGACCGGATGAACATTCACCTGAGTCGTTTGCTCGACAACGCGCCGGTCCGCGACGTCGCCGTAACGGTGCTGCTGCGCGGCGTTGCGCACCCGACCGCCGCGGAGGCCGACGGCGGCTTCACATTGCAGACTCCGGACTTGAGGCTCCCAGGCACGGCCGGGGTGGAATTCCAGGTAGCGGGGGGCGCGGTGCACGAGACGCTCAAGGGCGCGCTGCAAGTCGCGGCCGGCTTAGCTGGGGCGGACGACAAGAACTCCGCACGGCAACTCTGGTGGTGGGTGCTGAACTTCGGGGTCTGCATCGGCTTCCTGTGGCTCGTATCGCGGCGCCGCAAGTCGGCGCAGGGGTAGCGGTTCCCGCGCTCAAAAGCTTTGCATGGTCTGCACCAAGAATTGGAAGGGTTTGATCCCGGCGATATGGTTCAGCGGAAACGCGAAATCGATGTGCAGCACATTGCCGAGTCCCGAGCGTGTATTGCCGATCCGGAGGCCGAATCCCACATCGCGCAGCAGACCCGGATCGCTGTTGCCGATCACGCCGCTGCCCCAGGTGCGGCCCACGTCGGCAAATATGGCGCCGCCCACCCGCACCAAGCGAAACGGATACCAGTCGGTGTAGAACCGCTGCTCCACGGTCAGCAGCGCCCGCGACGTGCCGGACTCGTAGCGCAAGGGATACCCGCGCAGGCCATTGTCGCCGCCGAGGAGAACCTGCAGGTCCGGATCGAGTGAATCCGTGACGGTCCCCGACAGTTCCGCGTACAGCAGCCAATCCGTGCGCCAGCGCCAGTAATATTTGGCGCCGGCGTCGGCGATCAGATTGCGCGCCTGGCCATCCTCGATGCGCGACGTGAAATTGCTCGTCATGAATATCTGCTGCAGCTCGGTCAATTCGATACCGCGCAGCAGGTGCGCCGTCAGCAGTAAGGCGTTGCGATCCGCACCAAACGCCGAATTCACCCAACCCACCTGGCCCGAAACCTCGGTGCCGAAATATAGATCCTCGGTGCGGCCGATCTGATTTTCGTCGCCGATTTTCTGGTACTTGTCCTGCAGGATATCGAAGCCGACGAAGGGATAGGACAGAGTCCGGTCCGGCGGCAGCTGCCGCGCGGGGATGCCCGTACCCGGTGTCGGCAAGAACAAATTGCGATCGTAGCGCACACCGAACGTGAGTCGCTTGGTCCAGCCGTCGACCAAACCGTTGGAAAGACCGCCGCTCAGTTCGTACGAGGATTCGTTGTCGTTGAATTGGTCGACTTTCTCGCCGAGATTGTAGCGCGAGATGGTGCGGTCATATTTGACGGCCGTAATCTGCGTGCTCCATGGCGTATCGAGCGAATAGAAGGGATGCGCGATCTGCGCGACGCGTTCAGTACCGTCGCTCGAGCCGACGTAGGCGGCGGCCGAGGTCCATTTCGAGCCGAACACGTTCGGGTCGGTCCACGCCACGGTGTTGCTGGTGCGGTCGACGGTGCTGCCGTGCGACACCTGCAGGGCCTTGCCCCAGCCGAGAAAATTCGTGTCCTGCAGGTTGAAATTGGTGCTGTTCGAGCCGCCGGCGCGGCCGAAGGAGAGGCCCGGACTCAAGGTCCACACATCCTTGGTGATCACCTTGATATCGACCTTGCCGTCGGCGTAGTGCACCGGCACGATTCGGGCGTCGTAGATGTAGCTCAGCAGGCGTAGGGCACGCTCGGTTTCCGCGAGTTTGCGCGCGCGATATCTGTCCCCGCTCGCGAACAACAGTTGCGCCTGAATGCTGGAACGTTTGGTGCGTATATGCAGGCGGTTCGCGAGCCGAAACAGCCCATTGGTCTCGCGCGGATCGGTCTGGTCGAAAATATTGCGAATGTCGAGGTCGACCTTGCCGATGACGGCCCCGGCCGCTTCCAACTCGCTATCGCTCGGCACATCCGCGGGACGCGGCTCCTCGATGCGGGTGTGTTCTTGATCGGTGAACTTCGCCGCCAGCCCCGGTTCGGATATTGCCGCGGCCAGGACCGCGAACCCAATCAGCCTGCAACCGTCGGATAGTTTCATCCGACGAAGCGGCTACAACGCGGCGTTGTCGGTCTCGCCGGTGCGGATGCGAAGAACCCGCAGGATGTCGGTGACGAAGATCTTGCCGTCGCCGACCTTCCCCGTTTTTGATGCGCCGACGATCGCCTCCATCACTTGGTCGACCAGCTCATTCTTGACGGCAACTTCGATGCGCGTCTTGGGCACGAAATCGACGACATACTCCGCGCCGCGGTACAGCTCGGTGTGGCCGCGCTGGCGTCCGAAGCCCTTGACCTCGGTGACCGTCATGCCTGAGACCCCAATTTCGGAAAGCGCCGCACGCACGTCGTCGAGTTTGAAGGGCTTGATAATGGCAGTGATCAATTTCATCAGACTCTCCGCGACAAGACTCATTTGGGCCGTCGCGACAATACTATTACGATTGCGAGCAACAGGCACGGCCATATGCGGGTTGGGCCTAAAGCCCTATCCGAGGCGCCTCCGACCCGCTATAAAGGCGTGCCCAATCGAAGCTGCGGTCAGTTCCGAGGAGTCCGATCATCTCCACCATCCTCATCGTAGGCGGCGGCCAGGCCGGCGCGCAGGCAATCGACACCCTCCGGCGCGAGGGTTTTGGCGGCCGTTTGGTGTTGATCGGCGATGAGCCGCAGCTTCCATACCAGCGTCCGCCGCTTTCCAAAAAATACCTGTCCGGCGAAATGTCGGCCGACCGCCTCCTGTTCCGTCACCGCGCCTTTTACGACGAACATCGCGTCGAGCTCAAGCTGGGAGTTCAAGCCGTGCGGCTCGATGCCGCCGCGCGGCAAGTCGAGCTCGCGGACGGCGAACGATTGGGCTATGACCGCTTGTTGCTGTGTCTCGGCGCAGGACCGCGCCGCTTGACCTGCCCGGGAGCGACTCTTGCAGGCGTGCACTATCTGCGCGGTCTCGCCGATGTGCCGCCCATTCAGGCGGCCTTGAAGCCCGCTGCCCGGGTCGTCGTCGTCGGCGGCGGCTACATTGGACTCGAAACGGCGGCGACCTGCCGCCACCTGGGCTGCGAAGTCACGGTGCTGGAAATGGCCGACCGGATCATGAACCGTGTGGTCGCGCCCGTGGTCTCGGAATACTTCGCGCAGGAACATCGCGGGCACGGCGTCCGCATCCTATGCGACATGCGGGTGATCCGTCTCGAAGGCGCCGGACGGGTCGAACGGGTGGTCTGCGCCGACGGCAGCGTTCATGCTGCGGACCTCGTCATCGTCGGCGTCGGCGCCATTGCGACCACTGAGCTCGCGAGCCGTGCGGGGTTGGCCTGCGACAACGGCATCGTGGTCGACGAGTACTGCCGCACCAGCGATGCCTCCATCCATGCCGCCGGCGACTGCACCAACCATCCAAGCTTGCGCTTCGGCCGGCGAGTCCGCCTCGAATCGGTCGATAACGCATTTGAGCAGGCGAAGTCGGCGGCGCTCAGTCTGCTGGATCGGCCGGTCGCGCACGATCGAGTGCCGTGGTTCTGGTCGGATCAGTTCGACAACAAGCTGCTCATCGTCGGACTTTCGCAGGACTTCGACGGCCAAGTGCTGCGGGGCGATCCGGCCACGCGCAGCTTCAGCATCTGCTATCTCAAGGGCAGGGAATTGGTTGCTGTGGAAGCCGTTAATCATTCGAAGGACTATATGGCGGCGCGCAAACTCATCGCCGAGCGCGCGCTGTTGAATCCGGAGAAGCTGGCGGACAACCACGTGTCGCTCAAAGATTCGATTTGATGCCCAAGATCGTGTTCACCGAGCCCGGCGGCGGCCGGCGCGAGATCAACGCGCCGCTTGGGCTGACCTTGATGGAGGCGGCGCGCCAAAATGGCGTGCAAGGCGTGGTGGCGCTGTGCGGCGGCGCCTGCATGTGCGCGACCTGCCATGTCTACGTCGATCCCGAGTGGCTGGCGCGGCTCGAACCGCGCGAGGAAATGGAGGAAGGCATGCTGGAGACGGCCTGGGAGCCGCGCGCCAACAGCCGCCTCAGCTGCCAGATTCAAATCACGGCGGATTTGGATGGACTGAAGGTGACCGTGCCGCAGCGGCAGGGTCAGTAGCCGTGCTAGCCTAGGCTCCTGAATGTTCGGGCTAGCGATTCATGGCGGAGCAGGGACCTTGCCGCGCGCGGAAATGCGCGGCGAGCAGGAATTGAATTATCGGGCCGGCTTGGCAGAGGCGCTCGACGCCGGTTACGCCGTGCTCCAGGCACGAGGCACGAGTCTGGACGCAGTGACGCGCGCCGTGAGGGTGCTGGAGGATAATCCGCTGTTCAACGCAGGCCGCGGTTCCGTGTTCACCCACGACGGCCGCAACGAACTGGATGCGGCGATCATGGACGGACGCACGCTGCGGGCCGGGGCGGTAAGCGGCCTGACTCACATCAAGAACCCGATCGATCTGGCGCGCGCCGTCATGGAGCATTCGGAATACGTGATGCTGAGCGGGGCGGGAGCGGAGGAGTTCGCCTTGAGCCGCGGCGTCGCACTGGTGCCGCAAAGCTATTTTCATACTCCCGAGCGTTGGCGCCAGCTCGAACGCGTCCGCAGCGGCGATGCCGGACTGTCGGCGCTGACGATCTCCCATGTGGGTACGGTCGGAGCTGTGGCGCTCGACGATGACGGGCGCCTGGCTGCCGCCACCTCGACCGGCGGGATGACCGGAAAGCGGTTCAGCCGAGTCGGCGATTCCCCCATTATCGGCGCCGGTACTTATGCGGACGACCGCTCCTGCGCCGTGTCGGCCACCGGCCATGGGGAAGTATTCATTCGCGCCGCCGTCGCGCACGATATCTGCGCGCGGATGCGCTTCGGCGCCCGCAGCTTGGGCGATGCAGTGCGCGAAGTCGTCCTGGAAGAACTTCCGGCGCTGCACGGCGAGGGCGGCGTCATCGCGATCGATCCGAGCGGCGAAATCGCCATGGAATTCAACTCGGAAGGTATGTTTCGCGCCAGTCGAAAATCCGGGGAAGAGCCGCGGATTGCGATCTACCGGGCATGAGCATGGCGAATGCTGAGGCGGGCTTCTAGAGGCCGCCCTGTCCGCGCCGCTTTTCGAAGCGGCCGGTTCTCATCGTGTGGTATTCGGCCTCCATGACGACCACACGATTTCTGCCTTGTTCCTTGGCGCTATACAAGGCTTCGTCGGCCAATTGAATCAAGCCCTCGTGCGTGCGGGCGCTGCTCGGCAGGATAAAGGCCGCGCCGATGCTCACCGTCAGCCGGCTGGCCACCCGCGATGCCTCGTGCGGGATGTTGAGCTCCGCGATGGATCGCTGAATTCGCGTCAGCACCTCGGCGACGTATTCGCGGCTGGCCTCGTACAAAATGACCGCAAACTCCTCTCCGCCGTAGCGCGCCACGAAATCGAGCGGCCGGCGCGCGCACTGACTGAGGCACACGGCGACGGCTCGCAGGCATTCGTCGCCTGCCTGATGTCCGTAGCGGTCGTTGTAGTCCTTGAAGCAATCGATGTCGGCGAGCAGCACCGCCACCCGTTCGCCGTCGCGCACGGCCTGCTGCCAGACGCGCTCGATGTGCTGGTCGAACATGCGCCGGTTCTGGATGCCGGTCAGGCCATCCCGCGCCACCATTTCCCGCAGCAGGCAGGCCTCGAGAAAGCGCATGCGGCTGGTTTTTTCATGCATGTAGACGACTGTGGCGCCGAACAGATTGGCGGCGACCATCGCCAGCGCGTCATAGGCGAACTCGCGGCCCGGCAACTGCAGGGTGGTGCCCGCGGCCAGGTAGACGAACATCACGATCATATTCGCCGCAACCGCGTGATAAAAAATCAGGCCGCCCATGAAATAAATGAACGTGATGGTCAACATCATGCACGGAAACAGTATCGGCATGCCGCCGAGAGCGGCGACGATCTGAGTCGCGGCCACGCCCAGACCGAGAATGGTCGCCGAGATCATCGCGA
Source organism: uncultured Gammaproteobacteria bacterium (assembly GCA_963818075.1). Classification (GTDB taxonomy): domain Bacteria; phylum Pseudomonadota; class Gammaproteobacteria; order Steroidobacterales; family Steroidobacteraceae; genus Bog-1198. The sequence goes on from CAWFQX010000006.1 coordinate 1,691,983, forward strand.
ACGGCGGATAGATCCGATGACGGTGTTGCGAGAAGGTCGCCGCCAGCCCGATCAGCAGCGTGGGAATGATCACCAGCACATGGATCATGCTGGGAATTCGGTTGAGCTCACGGCCGAGCACCGCGGAATCCATGGCGGTAAACGCGATCGAAATGACCACCGCCAGAGCCAAATTCACGCGCGTGTAGAGCAAGTGCTCATCGAGTTGCGTGCGCCGGAATTCCGGCTCGAGTTCCGGACTGAATGTCAGCCAAGGGAAACCCGCTTGCAGCTGGCGAGCCTGCGGAGAATCCGGCAGATCCGCCGTGGGGAGTCGATCGGGATTGCTCATTCCGTGCACCGTACTAGAGGCGGCCGGACCACCTCAATGACCTGGGCCACTCTTTGGACCAAAACCTGCGCGGTCGGTGGTCCGCATTATGTCAAATCAAGATACCATGTCGTGGCGCGCCGGGCCCATCTCAATCGCGCAGATAGTGCGCGAGATAGGTATCGAAATCCGTGTTGTCGGCGGCCTCGACTCGCGCTTGCGCCTCGCGCGATTCGCGCGCCGCTGCCGCAAACTCCGCCAAACGGCGCTCGTTGGGCGGATATAGCCCGAGAAAGTAGTCCTTGTGCAGCTTCGACATGCGCTGCGCCAGCTGGAAAAACGATCTCGCCGCTCTGCCGCATGTCCGCCAGCAGGCGCGCCGACGGCGTGCGCTCGACGTCGTCGATCTTCGCGCGCTGCTGTTCGAGAGCCGAGGTGTACGGGCGCGCAGTCTCGCCATGATCGAGCATCTCGCACAGGCCTTGCATCGCGTCGAGCAGCTCGCGTGCCCAATCGAGCATGGGAAAATCACGGCCATCGCGCTTCAGCATCAGCTTCGGTTCGCGGCCGCGCCGCGCAACCAACAAATGGTTGGCGTCCAGGCTCGCCTGTTCGCTCTGGCCGATCGGCGCGCTCTCACGCAGGAGACAGAGCGCGAGAAATGCCTCCAGGAATCGCAGTTTGTTCTGGTTGACGCCGACCGGATCGAACGCGCTCACGTCCAGCGCGCGCACCTCGACGTATTCCACGCCGGCCCGTTGCAATGCCTTGGTGGGCCGCTCGCCGGAGCGCGCGACCCGCTTTGGCCGGATGAAGCTGTAGTATTCGTTCTCTATCTGCAGGATGTTGGCATTGAGTTGCCGGTACTCGCCGTCGACCTTGACGCCGATCTTCTCGTACGGCGGATAGGGGGTAGCCATCGCGCGCGACAGATCGCGCACGTACTCCTCCAGGCTGTTGACCGACACGCTCACCGTCGCTTGATTCTTGTTTCGATAGCCGATGTCGCTCATGCGCAGAGACGTGCCGTACGGCTCGTAGAAAGTGTCCGCGTCGAGCTGAGGGATGGTGCTGTCGCGTCCGGCAAAAAAGCTCTTCGACACCGCGGGCGAGGTCCCGAACAGATACAGGACGAGCCAGCCGTAGCGCCGATAGTTGCGCAGCACGCCGAAGTACTGCTCGGACACGAAGCTTTGCCGCGCCTGTTTCGACTGGTTGACGTCCTCCAGCACGCCCCACAAGCGGGCGGAAAAGGAATAATTGAAATGCACGCCGGAAATCGCCTGCATGATGCGCCCGTAGCGGACTCCCAGACCGTGCCGATATACGGTCTTCATGCGGCCGACGTTGGAGCTGCCGAATTGTGCAAGCGGAATGCTGGCGTCGCCCTCGAGAGCGCAGGGCATGCTGGTCGCCCACAGCAATTCGTCGTTCAAATGGCGATAAACGAATTGGTGGATGTCGCACAAGTACTGCAGCAGCTCCCAGGTTTCGCCGAACGGCGGCGTGACCAGCTCGATGAGCGACTCGGAAAAATCCGTGGTGATGTGCTCGTTGGTGAGCGGGGCGCCGAGAGCCTCGGGATGCCGCGTCTGCACGATGTCGCCGGCCGGCGAGACGCGCAGCGACTCCTTCTCGACGCCCTTGCGGCCGCCGCGCAACACTCCTCGTTCACCCGAATTGATGAGCCCCGCGAGACGGCGCTCGAATTGCTTATCGACCACGTTACGCAATACCTCGATCCTCTATGGCAGCTCTGCGATCACCTCGATTTCAACCAGGAACCCCGGGTCGACCAAACGCTGCACCTGTACCCAGGAGGTCGTCGGCAGGCGCTCCTTGTCGTAATACTCGAACCTCAAGTCGGAGGCTTTCACCAAGGCGTCCATGTTGGTGGTATAGATCGTCTCTTTGACGACCTCGCCGAACCCGGCCCCGTGCGCGGCGAGCGTGCGGCGTACATTGCCGTAGGCGGCGCGCAGTTGCCCGGCCATATCGCCCGGCGCCACCAGCCGCCCGGTCTCATCCGCGGCCACCGAGCCGGAAATATACAGGGTTTTGTCGATCAGCACGGCCTGCGAATAGCCGAAATCCTTCTCGTAGGGATTCAAATGGAATACCTGTTTGACCCGTGGCGGCGGCGGTTCCGGCTCGCGCTCACACGCGCCGAGCCCGAGCGCCGTCGCGGTCCACGCCAGCAGGAGCAGGCGGCCCAGCTTGGGTTCGCTACCGCGGTTTCTGGTTTTCGAGGAACTCGGCACGCGCGCGCAGCGCACGCAGCATCTTCGGCAAGTCGCGCCGCAGGGCGGCCCGCACGATCCATCGCGGCACCCAAAAACCCGGCGCCAGGTCCACGGCGTAGTGCGCGACCGTCTCCTCGCCGTCGCTCTGCAATGCCCACGATCCACGCAAGACGCGCAGGTCGCCCGAGATGCGTTCGATCGACACGCGGGAGGGCCGATCATAGGATGCACGAATTTCATAGGTCAGTTTGGGCGCGTACCAGGAGTAGTCCAACACATGCCGAATCCGCTGCCACGTGCGGTCCGGCGCCGTTTCAATCACGTCGCAGGCGACCAGGCCCGGAACCAGACGCAACGCCTCTGCGCAGCTCGTGATCAGGGACCACACCACCTCGCGGTGCGCATGAATTCTGACCGATGCGCTGGCACTGCCGCTCTGTTCCGCGGCGTCCAGCGACACGGCCACTTCGATGTCGCCATGCTGTGCGGATTCCTGTGCGAGGTCCGCGGCGGGCACCGCAGGGACCGCCAGGCAGAGCAAGACGATGATGAGTGACGAGCGCACGAGTTAGTCTGACTCCTACCGATCCACGCGGTTCGACCGATATCGCCGCCTGGCGGTTGTTCGAATGCGCTTGCATCAGCGGCGAGCCTCCAGCCAGAGCTGCATTTTTGCCTCGAGAATGTCGAGCGGCATGGCACCGTCCTTGAGGACCTCGGAATGAAATTCGCGGATATCGAAGCGCGCACCCAGCAACTGTCGCGCTCGGGTAAGCAGCGCCTGGAACTTGAGTTCGCCCATCTTGCACGCCAACGCGTCACCCGGCAATGCCACGAAGCGGTCGGTCATCAAATTGGCGTCGCCATCGCCGAGCATGAGCTGTGTGCGCAGATACTCGGCCGCTTGCGCGTGCGTCCAGCCTTGCGCGTGCAGGCCGGTGTCGACGACCAGCGCGACCGCACATTTCAATTGGCCCAACAAAGCGCCTCGGCGGGCTTCATCGTCGTGGTACAGGCCCATTTCCTCGCCGAGGGACGCCGCATACAGGGCCCACCCCTCGACGAAGGCCGGGTCGGTGCCGAAGCGGCGGAATCTCGGCAAGTCGCTGCGCGCCTGCTGAAGCGCGGATTGATAGTGGCGCCCTGGAACGGCTTCGCTGAGAAACCCTGCGCTCTCCAAGACCGCGGGCCTGCCCGAGGTCGGAGCGGCATTCACATACAGGATGGCGGGCGCCCCGCTCTGCGGGCCGGCGGGACGATAGGCGAGCACAGCTGTTGCCTCGCTCGACGCGCCGAGTACCAGAATTTCGAAGTCAGTCGGCGGCGGGCTTGAAAACAAGCTAGGCATCGCCGCGAGCGTTTGCACCTTCAGCTCTTGGTACGCGTCCTTGAGATTGGCGGGGCCGGCAGCCGGCGCGCCCGCGGGCATCGCGAGCAGGCGCGCCCGGATCCGGTCGACTTCCGTCGCTCCGATGGCGTGGATCTCGTTCGACCGTAACTGGCTCCCCGTCGCGCGCTTCACCAACATGGCGTACCAGGACGCACCCAGCGGCAGCGCCGACAAATCGACGCTGGCCCGCGCACGCGGCAAATATTCGGCTCGAATGAAATCGTGCAGCTCGCGATAGGCGGGCAGGAGCTTGCTTTTGACCGCGCCCTCGAGCCTCGTGGCGTAGAACACGTTGCCGGGAGCATCTTCGCCGAGGCCTTGCAGCAGCGGCAGCATCCGCTCCATCAGTACCCGCGGCGAGGTGTAGCCGCGGCGCATTCCCTCGCGCATATTCGCGATCGCTTGCTCGGTCCAGCGGACGTAGTCATCGATCCGCAGCTGCCATTGGGCGAATTCCTCGTCGGTCTTGCGCGGCTGCTGGCCGAACCTCGCAGCCGCGCGTGCGAACTCAAGCGGCATTGAATCGAAGGGATTGACCGGCAAGAGCTCGCTCGGATAGGTGAAGGCTTCGATGGCCAATTCGCGCTGTCTCTTGAAGATGTCGTACGTCAGGGCAGCATCCGCATCCAGCGGGGCGCGCGGCGCGGCGAGCACCTCGGCGAGAAAACGCCGTTCCAGGCCCAGGGAATCCGCCAGGAATTGCGGCGCTATCGAAACCCCGGCGGGCGCGCGTTCGTCCCAATATCGCTCGACGATCCTGTTCAAGTTCTCGTGCGGCGCCACCGCGTTCGCCGCCGGGGAGGGCGGCGGTGCAGGGGCTCTGCCGCAGGCGGCGAGTCCCAAAAAGGCGAGTGCGAGCGAACGCAGCGGCGAAAAACGACTCATCCAATGATTATAAGCCGGCAGGTAGGTTCATAATCGACGCTTAGGTTTCCGGTATGTGCGGGAGAGCCCTATGTTGGTCGGAACAAGTCCGCGGCGCGTCGCAATCATCGGCGGTGTGCGCATTCCGTTTGTCCGCGGCAACGGCGCCTACGCTCACGTAGGCAATCAAGACATGCTGACCGCGGCGTTGCGCGGCGTGGTGGAGCGCTACGGGCTGCAAGGACAGCGGCTCGACGACGTCGCCGCCGGGGCGGTCATGAAGCATTCCAGCCAATGGAATCTCACGCGCGAATCGGTGCTCGGGTCCGGACTCGCGGCGGAAACGCCGGGGTTGGATTTGCAGCGCGCCTGCGGTACCAGCCTGGAAGCGGCGATTTCGGTCGGCAACAAAATTGCGCTCGGCCAGATCGATTGCGCGATTGCGGGGGGCGTCGATACCGTGAGCGATCCTCCCGTGGTCTACCCGAGGAGTTTTCAGCAGCTGTTGCTGCGAAGTTATCGGGGCAGGACGTTCGGCGAACGCGCGCGACCTTGGCTCGGTTTGCGGCCGAAAAATCTGCGCCCGGTGCTGCCGGGCATCGCCGAGCCGCGAACCGGATTGTCGATGGGCGAAAGTACGGAACTCATGGTCAAGACCTGGGGCATCACTCGCGCCGAGCAGGACCAATTGGCGCTCGAAAGCCATCAAAAAGCCTCCGCCGCCTACGCCTCCGGGTTCTACAAGGAATTGGTGCGCGACTACCTCGGCGTCGCCCAGGACAATAACATTCGCCCCGACACCAGTCTCGAAAAACTCGCCAAGCTGAAGCCGGTATTCGACGCATCGGGAGCCGGCACCTTGACGGCGGGCAATTCGACACCGATGACCGACGGCGCGTCGGCGGTGCTGCTCGCGTGCGAAGCATGGGCGCGCGAGCGCAACCTGCCGGTGCTGGCGTACTTGAGTTACGGCAAAGTGGCGGCGGTCGACTACATCGATAAAAAAGAGGGCCTGCTGATGGCGCCCGCTTATGCCGTACCGCGAATGCTGAGCGACGCGCAGCTTGCACTGCAGGACTTCGACTTTTACGAAATCCACGAGGCGTTCGCCGGTCAGGTGCTGTGCACGCTCAAGGCCTGGGCGGACCCGGTATTCTGCCGCGACAAGCTAAGACTGCCCGGCGCACTCGGCAGCATCGATCGATCCAAGCTCAACGTGAAAGGCGGCAGCCTCGCGATAGGCCACCCCTTTGCCGCGACCGGCGCGCGGATCGTCGCCACGCTCGCCAAGATTCTCGATGAGCATCAGGCGAAGCGCGGTCTGATCTCGATCTGCACGGCCGGCGGCATGGGCGTCACCGCCATCCTGGAGCGTTGACGAGTTTGCTGAACACGATATCCTGCTGACCATGCAACTCAAAGATCCTCTGCTGCTGCGCGAGCTGTGCTTCATCGACGGCGCCTGGATGGGCGCGGAAAACGGCGGCACGCTGGCCGTGCACAACCCCGCCACGGCCGAAAAAATCGGACTCATACCGAACATGGGCGCCGTCGAGTGTCGCCGTGCCATCGCATGCGCTGCCGCTGCCCTGCCTGCCTGGGCGGCCCGCACCGCCAAGGATCGCGCCGCGGCACTGCGGCGCTGGTTCGAGCTTCTGCTCGTGCATCAGGAGGACCTCGCCACGCTCATGACCGCGGAGCAGGGAAAGCCTTTGGCGGAGTCCAAAGGCGAAATCGTCTACGCTGCTTCTTTCATCGAGTGGTTTGCAGAAGAAGCCAAGCGCCTGTACGGCGATATCATTCCCGGTCACCAGCCCGACAAGCGGATTCTCGTGCTGCGGCAGCCGGTGGGCGTGGTCGCGGCCATCACCCCATGGAACTTTCCGGCTGCGATGATCACCCGCAAGGCGGGGCCTGCGCTGGCGGCGGGATGCACGATGGTCTGCAAGCCGGCCACCCAGACGCCGTATTCCGCGCTCGCGTTGGCGGAGCTCAGCCATCGGGCCGGCATCCCGAAGGGGGTATTCAACGTCATCACGGGTTCTGCCGCCGCGATCGGCGGCGAGATGACCTCGAACCCCGCCGTCCGTAAGCTGACCTTCACCGGATCTACGGAAATCGGCAAGAAATTGATGGCGCAATGTGCCGCTACGGTAAAGAAGATATCGCTCGAGCTCGGCGGAAACGCTCCATTCATCGTCTTCGACGACGCCGATCTGGACGCGGCGGTGCAGGGAGCCATCGCGAGCAAGTATCGGAACACCGGTCAGACCTGTGTTTGCGCCAATCGACTGTTGGTGCAGGCCGGCGTGTACGACGAGTTTGCGCGCAAACTTCACGAAGCCGTCGGCAAATTGCGCGTCGGCGACGGACTGGCCGGCGTCACCGACCAGGGCCCTCTGATCGACGCCAAGGCGATCGCCAAAATCGAGGAACATATCGCGGACGCGGTGGCCAAGGGCGCATCCGTCAAGTTGGGCGGCAAACGGCACGCTCTGGGGGGGACGTTCTTCGAACCCACCATCCTCACCGGGGTGACGGCCAACATGCTGGTGGCGCGCGAAGAAACCTTCGGTCCGGTGGCGCCGCTGTTCAAATTCCAGACGGAAGCCGAGGCAATTTCCATGGCCAACGACACGGAGTTCGGCCTGGCGGCATATTTATATACCCGCGATCTGGCGCGGAGTTGGCGGGTGACCGAAGCCATCGAATATGGAATCGTTGGGCTCAACACCGGCATCATTTCCACCGAAGTGGCGCCGTTCGGCGGCATGAAGGAATCGGGAATCGGTCGCGAGGGCTCGAAGTACGGGATCCTCGACTACACCGAGCTGAAATACGTATGCGTCGGCGGAGTGAGTTAGCGGACCCGTGATGCTCGGACGGTTCCTGGAATTCTCGGTCGCGACGCCGGACATTCAGGCATCCCTGGATTTCTACACGAGACTCGGATTCTCCCAGGCGGCAGTCGGCGAAGCCTGGTTCCATCCCTACGCGGTCGTGACCGACGGCAGGATTTGTCTCGGACTGCATCAAGAGCCGATGGCGGCCCCCTCGGTGACTTTCGTGAGGCCGGGATTGCTCAAGTACCTGGGGACGCTCGAGGGCTTGGGAATGGAGTTCGAATTCCGCCGTCTCGGCAACGACGTGTTCAACGAAATCGGCTGGTTCGATCCTTCCGGTCAGCTGGTTAGGCTGATCGAGGCGCGCACCTTTTCGCCGAGCAAGCGCGACGGCAATGACACGTCGCGGTGCGGCTATTTCCTGGAGATCGCCCTCCCCACGCCCGACCTTGAAGCGGCGAAGGCCTACTGGGAACAATTCGGCTTTGTCGGGATCGACGAGACGCAAGACCGTCTGCCCCACGTTTCGTGCACCAGCGACTACATCGACCTCGGGTTGTATAACCCGGCGCATCTGCGCCGCTCGACGCTGCGGTTCGAAGTCGACGATGTCGGAGGAACCTTGGCGCACCTCGCCGACATCGGCATATCGCCGACCGGCGAAATACCGGCGCCGCTGCGCCAAATCCCCGCTGCGGTCTTGACCGCCCCGGAGGGGACGCCGATTCTGCTGACCGAAGCAGCTGAAAGGTGAGTGCTTAAGTGCGCTAATTTGCGGTGGCGACCAAGCGGAACTTGACCGTCATCGCATCCTGAACTTGCAACGCGCCGAGCATCAAGCTGTACGGAGTGAGCCCGAGCGCGGTTTGGCGCAGTTCGAAAGATCCGCTTGCCGACAAGCGCCCCGAGTCGCTTTCAAGTACGAAAGGCACCTCGATCTTCGATTCATGTCCCGCAACGCCGATCGTGAGGGTCGCAACCAGCGGGGCGACGCCCGAGTCCGGCGGACCTGCGGCGGCGATGCCGTTGATGCTGATGTCGGGATACTCGGCAGCGTCGAGAACCGCCGCACTCAGCATATTGTGCAAAGTTCCCGATCGGGCATCGTCAGGAACTTCGGCGGCGAAATCCGGGCCTTCTTCGCGGCGCGCTTGCGGCTCGTCGACGATGAATTCGGCGACCGGCACACGGAGCCAAACTGCCGAAGCACCTTTCTCTCCCAGGTTGACCGCTCCGTGAACTCTGCGATTGATCATGACGTGATTGTGCCCGAAGCGCGCCAGAGGGCCGGCGCGGTACACGAGGATTCGGAGCTCAGATCGATTTTCGTCGACTTGGTAGGCCCGGCCCGGCAGCGGCAGCTCGAGACTCGGAGCGGCTGCGGGGCTTGGCGGCGCGGCGTGGCGGGCCTTGAGCGCGCCGCAGGCAGCCAGCGACAATGCCAGAATCGCGATTCCAACGATTTTGAACACGAGCAGGGCCCCGCTGTCTTGCTAAACTTGAGTCGCGCAAGTTTGCGCGCGGAGGCAACGGCATGCCAATTCGAACCTCTTCGGGGCGCTACACCGCGGTCGCGCAAACATTGCATTGGCTCATCGCCGGGCTGGTCGTGACGCAGTTCGTGCTGGCGATTTCGGCGGACGATCTGCCGATCGGGGCGCACAAATTGGCGCTGCTCGCCCGCCACAAGAGCTTCGGCATGACGGTACTGATGCTGGCCATCCTGCGCCTGCTGTGGCGGCTGAAGAACCCGCCTCCCGAACTGCCTGCCGGTATGACGCACTTGGAGCAGGTGCTCGCCCGGATCACTCACGTCGCGTTCTATGTGCTGCTGTTCGCGATGCCGATGACGGGATGGCTGATGTCGTCGGCGAAGAACTACTCGGTCAGTTGGTTCGGTCTGTTCACCTGGCCGAATCTGATAGCCAAGAACGAAGCGGCGTTCGACGTACTCCGTTCGACGCATCACATTCTGGGCGACGCTCTTTTCGTCATTGCGGTATTGCACATCCTGGCAGCGCTCAAGCATCATTTCTGGAATAAGGACGATGTGCTGTTGCGCATGCTGCCGTTCGTCAAATTGGATAGGGCCAAATCGGAGGACCGATCATGAGTGGACGCCGCGCCGCATCGATTGTCTTGCTCGCCGCCGCAACTGTCTGGGCCGCGTCTGCCGCGGCCGGTGCCCCGACCGGCTATTCGGCCGACGCGCACCAAAGCCGCTTGGAATTCGTCGGCGTGCAGGCCGGCGCCGAATTCAAGGGTGTTTTCCATAAATTCACCGCGGACATCGAGTTCGCGCCGGAGGCGCTCGCGAGCTCGCATTTCGACGTGCAAATCGATCTGAATTCGGCGGATACCATGGACAAAGATCGCGATACGACCATCCGCGGTGCCGACATTTTCGACGTGGCGCACTTTCCGACGGCGCACTACGTCACTCGCAGCTTCGCCAAGACCGCGACCGGTTATACGGCGGTGGGAGCGCTGACGTTGCGCGGCGTGACGAAGGACGTACCGATCGATTTTAAGTTCACTCAGGCCGGCACGGGCGCGACTTTGGAGGGGAGCGCCAAACTTAAGCGTTTGGATTTCGGCGCGGGGCAAGGCGACTGGAAGAGCACCGAGTGGGTGGCTGACGCTGTGAAAATAAGTTTCGTTTTGGCGCTGAAGCCCAAGAACTAGACACCCTGTCTAGCGCACCGGCAGCTCGCGCGAGTGCTGCACCGTGCGCAACGCGAAACTCGAATGCACCCGGGCAACATTCGGCAATCGCGTGAGATGCTGACTGTGCAGCCGTTCAAAATCGGCGGTGTCGGCCAGCACAACCCGCAACAAGTAGTCATATTCGCCGGACATGAGATAGCACTCCATGACCTCGGGGACCTTGCGCGCCGCCTCCTCAAACGCGTGCAGATGAGCCTGCTCCTGGCGCTCCAAGGTGATGTTGACGAACACGTTCACTGGACAGCCGGCCTTCTGCTGATTGATCAAAGCGGTGTACCCCTCGATGAAGCCCGACTCCTCGAGGGCGCGAACCCGTCTAAGGCAGGCGGACTCCGACAAGTTGACGCCTTCGGCCAATTGACTGTTGGTGATTCGGCCGTCGAGCTGCAGGGTGCGCACGATGGCCCGATCGTATCGATCCAATTTCATTTGATGTCCCCTCCGCGGTTTCGGCAGTTTCTTGCACGAAATGGCTGTTGATCGCCGTATTCTGCCATTGCCCCCTGTTCTGGGACCAGTTTTTGCAATTTTCCGATGACGGGCTTACGTACCCTAGCGATACCCCAACTTGGCCGCAGCGAACGGAGCGACTCATGAAAATCGGCGTCCCCAAAGAGATCAAGATTCACGAGTACCGTGTTGGACTGGTGCCGGCGGGCGTTCGCGAGCTGGTCGATTCGGGACACCAGGTGCTCGTGCAGAGCGGCGCCGGTTCGGGCATCGGCTTCGAGGATGCGCACTATCAAGCGGCGGGCGCGCTGATCGCAGCTGGTGCGCAGGACATCTTCGCGAGCAGCGATCTCATCGTGAAGGTCAAGGAGCCGCAAATCGCCGAATGCCGGCAGCTGCGCAGCGGGCAAACGTTGTTCACCTATCTGCATCTGGCGGCGGATCTAGCCCAGGCGCAGGCGCTGCTCGCCTCGGGCTCAACCGCGATTGCCTACGAGACCGTCACCGCGCCTGACGGTTCGTTGCCTCTGCTCACTCCGATGAGCGAAGTCGCCGGCCGCATGTCCGTGCAGGTAGGGGCCAACAGCCTGCAAAAGGCCAATGGCGGATTCGGAGTCCTGCTCGGCGGAGTGCCGGGCGTGGCCCCCGCAAAGGTCGTAGTGCTGGGCGGCGGCGTATCCGGGACACACGCGGCGGAAATGGCCGTCGGCATGCGCGCCGACGTCACTGTGGTCGACCGATCCGTCAAGCGGCTGCGCGAGCTGTCATCCATCTTCGGCAGCCAATTGAAGACCGTGTACTCGACCGCGCACGCGATCGAAGAGCTCGTTCGAGATGCGGACCTCGTCATCGGCGCGGTGCTGATTGCCGGCGCCGCGGCGCCCAAGCTCGTGACCCGAGCGATGGTCAAGACCATGAAGCCCGGCGCAGTGCTGGTCGATATCGCCATCGATCAGGGGGGCTGTTTCGAAACCAGCCGGCCCACCACGCATGCCGAGCCGACCTACGTGCTCGACGGGGTGATTCACTATTGCGTCACGAATATGCCGGGCGCAGTGCCGCGCACGTCGACGTTCGCCCTGACGAACGCGACATTGCCGTACGTGAGGGCGCTGGCCGACCATGGGTGGCGGCAAGCGATCGCGAACGATCCCGGCTTGGGCAGAGGCCTCAATGTCCACGCCGGTCAATTGACCCACGATGCGGTGGCGAGCGCGCTCGGTCTGGACTTCCGAGCATACCGCGCCGCCTGACGCGCGGTCCTTAAGCAGGCCATCCTTGGCGCAGCGTCCGCCCGCGTGCGCCGCCGCGTAGCCCCGTGCTTTCGGGCAGCGGTTGCTACTGTACGATCGATCAATTACTCTGCGGGCACTCTTCGAGCCGCAGCATGCAAGGGATCCGCCATGGCGCGCAATCCGCGCTTTGATGTCTTATTCGAACCGGTGCGCATCGGCCCCGTGACGGCGCCGAATCGCTTCTATCAGGTGCCGCACGCGAGCGGCATGACCAATTCGCTGCCGCAGGTGCGCGCCAGCTTCCGCGAGACCAAGGCGGAAGGCGGCTGGGGCGTGGTCTGCACCGGCGCGGTGTCGATCCATCAGAGTTCGGACGACTCGCCGCTGCCATTTGCCATCCTGTGGGACGACCGGGACATCCGTTCCCACGCCTTGATGACCGATGCCGTGCACCGGCACGGGGCGTTGGCCGGAGTCGAACTGTGGCATGGGGGTGCATGCACGTTGAACCGCACCAGCCGAATGGCGCCCCTGTCGCCCTCGGGCATGCCCTGGCTGTCGACCCATTTGGGATTCATGGGCAATCTGCGTCCGCGAGCCATGGACACGGCCGACATCCAGGATTTGCTGCGCTGGCAGGCCGCAGGTGCGCGCCGCGCCATGCAGGCGGGCTTCGACATCGTCTACGTTTACGCCGGCATGGGCTATCTGCCCTATGAATTTCTGCTGCCGGAATACAACCGCCGCACCGACGCCTATGGCGGTTCGATCGAGAATCGCGTCCGCTTGGTGCGTGAACTGCTGGACGTGACACGCGACGCCGTCGGCGACAAGTGTGCCGTCGCGCTGCGCATCAGCATGGAAGAACTGCGCGGCAGACCCGGCCGCAACGCCGTCTCCGAGGCGCACGAAGTAGTGGCGCTGCTCGCCGATGTGCCGGACCTGTGGGACGTCAAGATGGATTCCAGTCCCACCGATTGCGCGCCTTCGCGGTTTGCCCCCGAGGGCAGCCACGAACCCATCGTCAACTTCGTCAAGCAGCTGACCACACGGCCGGTGGTGGGCGTCGGGCGCTTCACTTCGCCGGACGTGATGGTGTCCCAGGTACGGCGCGGAATCCTCGATTTGATCGGCGGCGCAAGACCCTCCATCGCGGACCCATTCCTGCCGAAGAAGATCGATGAGGGCCGGGAGCACGAGATCCGGGAATGCATCGGCTGCAACATATGCATCTCGAGCTGGCACGACGGAGTTCCGGTGCGCTGCACTCAGAATCCCACCGCCGGTGAGGAGTGGCGCCGCGGCTGGCATCCCGAGCGGTTTGCGCCGCCGGCCAGCGACGCAGCCGTCCTGATCGTGGGCGGTGGTCCGGCCGGCCTCGAGTGCGCCACGACGCTCGCGCGCCGCGGCTATACGGTGACCATCGCCGACTCGGCCAAGGAATTCGGCGGCCGATTGCGTTTTGAAACCGCGCTTCCGGGACTCAAGACCTGGGGCCGGGTTGCCGACTGGCGTTTGGGTCAGCTGCGCGCCCGGCCGAATGTCAGCATGTATCCCGGCAGCGCGCTGAGTGTGGACGATATTCTGGGCCTGGAACATCGCCACGTCGTCATCGCGACCGGCGCGCGCTGGACCAAGATGCTGTATTCGACCCTGGAGTTTCCGACCGAGGAATTGGCCTGGCCGGCCGTCTACACGCCCGATGATCTGGCCGCGGGTGTCGTACCGCCGGGTCCCGTGGTCGTGTTCGATTTCGACAATTACTACCTGGCCGGCGCCATTGCCGAGCAGCTGGCCAAGTCCGGCGTCGATGTGACCTATGTGACCACTGCGGGCAACGCGTCCGCGTGGACATTCATGACCAACGAGCTGCCGCTGGTGCATCGTGCACTCATCAAGGCGCAGGTTGCGATTCATACGCTGCAGCGCGTGACGGGCTTCGATGGCGGGGCCGTCACGCTCGCGGATGTGTACAGCGGCACGGAAAAACGCCTCGCCTGCAACTCGCTGGTACTGGTCGGAGTGCGGGTGCCGCGCGACGATCTGTATCAATCGCTCATCGCCAGAGGTGCCGATCTCAAGAGCGCCGGCATCGCGGCGGTCACGCGCATCGGCGACGCGCTCGCCCCCGGAGCCATCGTGCACGCGGTTCACAGCGGACATCGCTACGCCCGGGAGTTCGATGCGGAACCCAAGACGTCAAGCTATACGAGGGACTTTCCGATATGAGCGCCGCGCAATTGGAACGCACTCTGCCCTCCAGCTGGTATCGCAGCACGGAGGTATACAAAGCCGAAAAAGAGCGCATTTTCTGCCGCGAGTGGCTTGGCGTATGCCGCGAGGAAGAATTGCGGCAGCCCGGGGACCACCTCGTGTTGGACGTGCTCGGCGAGAGCGTGCTCATTGTGCGCAATCGCGCGGGCCAATTGCGGGCTTTCTACAATGTTTGCCGGCACCGTGGATCGCGTCTTTGCAGGACGCCGGCGGAAACGCAGGCCATGAGCGTGGCGCTTCCCGGCGGAATCAGCGCCGCGCGCTTGATCGTGTGCCCGTACCACCAATGGTCCTACGACTTCGACGGCGCACTGGTCGCCGCACCGCACTTGAGCGGCGTCGCGGGGTTCAAAAAGGACGACTTCCATCTGTATCCCGTCGGCGTCGACAGCTGGGGTGGATTCGTATTCTTGAATTTGACCCCGGCAGAGGCCAAACCGCTGGCCGCCCAATTGGACGGCATCCCGGAGCGGTTGCGGCGCTATCCTTTGAGCAGCTTGAGAATAGGCGCCACCATTCGCTACGAAGTCGCGGCGAATTGGAAGGTCATTTGCGAAAACTATAATGAATGCTACCACTGCGGCGGAGTGCATCCGGAGCTCTGCGCCCTGGTGCCCGCGTTTCGCGAGGCAGGCGGCGCCCATCTGGATTGGAATCGCGGCATCCCGCACCGCGACGGGGCCTATACCTTCACGCGCAGCGGATCTACCGTGCGGCGCGCCTTTCCAGGCCTTGACGCGGACGAACAGGTTCGGCACAAGGGCGAACTTGTCTACCCCAATCTCTTCTTGAGCGTGGCCTGCGATCATGTCGCGGCGTTCATCCTGCAGCCCCTCGGCCCTGAACGCACGGCCATCATCTGCCATTTTCTGTTCGAGCCCCATGAGATGGCCAAGCCCGGGTTTGACGCCTCGGACGCGGTGGATTTCTGGGATCTGGTCAACCGGCAAGATTGGGAGGTATGCGCCGGCGTCCAAAATGGAATCAACTCACGAGTCCATTCACAGGGCTACTACGCGCCGATGGAAGACCATAACCTCGACATCAGGCGCTACGTAACCGAGCGAATCGGGACCTTCGTCGGCGAACGGCCGTTGTAGAACGAGTCAGAGGCCCACGCTTCGGTATAATCCGCCAAAAGGACAAGAAATGGCAACCAAGCGGCATGTACCGAAATTTCACCGTGCGACTCCCGAAGTGCGGCGTGAGGCGCTGGTCGCCGCCACTCTGCGCTGCTTGAAGCAGCATGGCCATGAAGGCGTCTCAGTGCGCCGGATCAGCGCCGCGGCCGGAGTTTCGATCGGCTTGATCAACCATCATTTTCCCAGCAAGTCCGGCCTCATCGCGGAAACCTACGAAACGCTGGCTCTATCGCTGCTCGACTCGATCCGCCGCCAGGCGGAAAACAAAACGGTGTCGCCGCGCGAACGATTGAGCAATTTTTTCCGCGCTTCGTTCGCGCCCGAGATCCTCGATCCGCAGTTATTTAACGTGTGGCTGGTGTTTTGGAGCATGGTGGCCCATTCGGCCGAAATACGTGCCGTGCACTTCAGCACCTACGGCAAGTACCGTGCGGTCCTGGAGTCGCTGCTCGGACAGTTGGTCGACTCCGGCGCAGCGCCGCCGTTCCGGCCGCGGCCGGCCGCAATTGCGCTCTCCGCGCTGCTCGACGGGTTCTGGGTCGAGTTGAGCCTGAGCCCCACGGTCTTCAAGCCGCGCGAGGCAATCGCGCTGTGCGAGGATTGGGTCAACGCGCTATGCCAGGGCGGTTTTCCCCGGCTTTTGGCGGCAACGCGAGCCGCCAAAGCGGACGCCGCGCCGAAACGGCGTGGTTGATTCGACGCCACGGGACGTGGTGATCGTCGGTGGCGGGCACAACGGGCTCGTCTGCGCCGCGTATCTGGCGGCGGCCGGCCTCAAAGTAACCGTGCTCGAACGGCGCGACGTGGTCGGCGGCGCGGCCGTGACGGAGGAATTTCACCCGGGCTTCCGCAATTCCGTCGCGGCGTACACTGTCTCGCTGCTCAATCCCAAGGTCATCCGGGACTTGGACCTGCCGCGGCACGGCTTGCGCGTTGTCGAGCGCAAGCTCGCCAATTTTCTGCCGCTCGACGCAGCCCGGTACCTCAAGATCGGCGCCGGCAAGACCGAGCAAGAGGTGGCGAAGTTCTCGCCACGCGACGCCGCCCGGCTGGCCGCTTACGCCGATCGCCTCGGGGTAATTGCGGACGTGTTGCGCGATCTGGTGCTCGAGACGCCGCCGAATGTCACCGCCGGCAGTTGGCTTGACGCGTTGCCGGAATTGCTGCGCAGTGCGCGCCTCGGCAGGCGAATTTCCAAGCTTGACATGCCGATGCGCCGTGAACTGCTGGACTTGTTCGTCAAATCCGCGGGCGATTATTTGGATGTCTGGTTCGAAAGTGCGCCGATCAAGGCGGCGTATGGCTTCGACGGCATCGTCGGCAACTACGCGAGTCCGTATGCAGCAGGCTCTGCCTATGTCTTGCTGCATCACGTGTTCGGCGAAGTCAACGGCAAGAAGGGTGCCTGGGGACATGCGATCGGCGGCATGGGCGCGATCAGCCAGGCCATGGCCAAAGCGGCGGTCGAACGCGGGGTGGAGATTCGAGTGTCGAGCCCGGTGCGCGAGGTGCTGGTTGAAGCCGGCCGCGCCGTCGGTGTCGTCACCGAGCGAGGCGATGCGATTCGTGCGCGCAGCGTCGTATCGAACTTGAATCCTAAGCTCTTGTACGGCTCACTGATCGATCCTGCGGCTCTGCCGCAGGACTTTCGCGAGCGCATCAGCCACTGGCGCTGCGGGTCCGGGACATTTCGCATGAACGTCGCTCTATCGGAGTTGCCCGACTTCACGGTATTGCCCGGCCGATCCCTCGCCGAGCATCATACTTCCGGCATCATCATGGCGCCGAGCCTGGCCTACATGGAGCAGGCGTATCTCGATGCCAAGGCCGGCGGATGGTCGAAGCGCCCCATCGTCGAAATGCTGATTCCCTCGACTCTGGACGACAGCTTGGCGCCCGCGGGCCAGCACGTGGCCAGCCTGTTCTGTCAACACGTCGCTCCGGTGCTGCCGGATGGGGCTTCATGGGACGCGCACCGCGAACAAGTGGCGGACGTCATGATCGATCTCGTGAACAGTCATGCGCCGAATTTCAAGGCCTCGGTGCTGGGACGGCAGATCATGAGTCCGCTCGACCTCGAGCGGACCTTCGGCCTGATCGGCGGCGATATCTTTCATGGCGCACTCAGTTTGGACCAGATGTTCTCGGCGCGGCCGATGTTGGGACACGGCGATTATCGCGGACCCTTGAAGGGACTCTATATGTGCGGATCCGGCACGCATCCCGGCGGGGGCGTGACCGGTGCGCCCGGCCACAACGCCGCACGGGAGATCATCGCCGATTTTAGGCGCGGGCGGGTCAAGCGGGCTTGAGGCAGTCCGGGCCGCGGCTTTGTGGCGGAGAAGCGAAAATCGCGGGCGCTATTTCTTAGCCGGGTCCGGATAATGGAAGGGATCCGTGACCTCGGGTTGACTGGGCAGAACCTTGCGCGGCAAGGGCCGGTCGATATTGGCCGCATCCAGGAGGACACTCGCGAGGACTACCGCGGCCTGCCGCAGGTCTTCGGGGCGCAAGTGATCGAAGGTGTCGAGGTCGGTGTGGTGAACTCTGGTTTCATAATCGAGGGGATCTTGGATGAATTGAAACGCCGGCAGGCCGAGTCGGCTCATGAAAACGTGGTCCGTCGCATCCGTGGGTTGCGCCACCACGGCGGCTGCCCCCAGGCTTGCAAACGGGGACAGCCATTCGCGAAAAATCGGCACCACCGTGAAATTGCCTTCCGTGTAGATACCGCGGATCTTGCCGGAGCCGTTGTCGAGATTGAAGTATGCCGCCATGTCCGCAAATCCCGGCAGAGTCTGTACCGGAAAGGTCTCCAGGGAAAAATACGGTGGAATGTCCGCGAGCGCCGGATCGGTTTGCGGCGCGCGCCGCGCGAGATGCTTCTCGACATATGCGCCGGAGCCAAGCAGCCCCTGCTCCTCGCCGGCCCAAAGAGCGAATCGGATGGTCCGCCTGGGCTGCACGCCGATACTCGCTAGGATGCGGGCAGCCTCCATCACCACCGCGCTGCCGGCGCCGTTGTCGGCAGCGCCATCCCCCGCGACCCAACTGTCGAGGTGCGCGCCGGCCATCACGTAGCCAGCTTGGGGATCACGGCCCGGAATGTCCGCAAGGATGTTGTAGGCGTTGTGATCGGCATCCTCGAAGTGAACGCGGCTGTCGATTTCGAGCGTGACGCCGCCGAGCGTCGCGAGGCGGGTGAGGCGCCGGTAGTCCTCGGCTGCGAGCTCCAGGGCCGGTAGCTTGGGTGTTTTGCCTACTCGGTACGCATAGCCTTCGCCATGCACCAGCCGGCCTTCGACTCGCGACATCTGCACCCAAGCCACGGCACCCTCTTCGGCCAAGAAGGTGTCCAGCTTGGCTCTGAAGCGAAACCGCTCCACGCGCTTCTGCCTCGCTTCCGGATCAAACGTCGGCTCCTGATACTTGTCCAGTTTCGCCACGTCAGCGTCGCTGAGCCGCTGGAAGGGAGCGTCAGCGTCATCCTTCGGCGGCGCGGGCCAGGTCACCAGGACGATTTTTCCCGACAACTTGCCCTTCCAATCCGCAAAATCCTTGTCGTTGAGCATGGGCGCAACGATGACCGGCGCGGTCAACACACCCTTGGTGGCGGGTGTCCAGGCGATGGGAATGCCGCGCAATTCGAGTGAACGCGGCACCGTCATCCGCACCCGGGCGGACTCTATCCACCACCCGCGGCCAAAATCGAAGGCCTCGGTTCTGACGTCCTTCAATCCCCAGCCTTTGAGCTTCTCCTGCGTCCATCGCTCGGCCTGGCGCATGGCGGGAGAATTGGTCATTCGCCCGCCGATTTGATCGGCTAGATAGGCTGCGATGTCGACCACTTCGCCATGGTTGAAGGCTGCATCGGCGATGCGGTTGAGGCTGACCGTGTCGGCCGGCGGCGCCGCCGCAGAGGATGCCGAGAGCAGAATACATACGCACGAGCCAGCCGCTAAGTTCCGCACCGTCATCCCCCTATACCTCGATTCCCTGGCCCTTGAGGTACTCATCGTAGGTGCCCCGGAAATCCGTAACGCTGCCGCCCGGGCGCAGTTCGATGATGCGCGTGGCGAGGCCGCCCACGAACTCGCGATCGTGCGACACGAAAATGAGAGTGCCGGGATAGTGCTCGAGACCGATTTGCAGCGACTCGATGGTTTCCATATCCATGTGGTTGGTGGGTTCGTCCATCAACAGCACATTCGGCTTGGTCAACATCAGTTTGCCGTAGATCATGCGGCCCTTCTCGCCGCCGGAAAGAACCTTCACCGACTTCTTGGTCTCCTCGCCCGAAAACAGCAGCCTCCCCAAAGTCGCACGCACGATCTGATCGTCATCGGCCTTGCCCGTGTATTGCGACATCCACGAAAATAGATCGGCCTTGTCGTCGAACTCGGCTTGCGGATCCTGCGGCATGTAGCCTGCTTGAGCGTTTTCCACCCAAACGATTCGGCCGGCGGTGGGCCGCAACTCGCCGGCAAGACAGCGCATCAGTGTGGTCTTGCCGGCGCCATTCGGACCGATGATGGCGATGCGCTCGCCGCCTTCCACATTGAAGGTCAGATCGTTGAGCACGTTCTCGTCCGACCCTGGATAGCTGAAAGACAGCTTCTCGACCGATACCGCCGAACGATACAGCTTCTTGCCTTGCTCGAAGCGGATGTATGGGTTCTGCCGCGACGACGGCCTGATCTCCTCGATCTTGATTTTTTCGAGCTGCTTCTTGCGCGACGTCGCCTGGCGCGCCTTGGACGCATTCGCGGAGAAGCGCCGCACGAATTCCTGCAGGTCGGAGATCCGGTCTTTGGCTTTCGCGTTCGCGGCTTCGACGCGCGCCCGCGCTTGAACCGACGCCAGCATGAAGTCGTCGTAGTTGCCGGGATAAATTTTCAGCTGTTGAAAATCCAGATCCGCCATGTGGGTGCAGACCTGATTCAAGAAGTGCCGATCGTGGCTGATGATCACCATGGTGGCGTCGTAGTTGTTGAGCGCGCTTTCCAGCCAGCGGATGGAATTGATGTCGAGATTGTTGGTCGGCTCGTCCAGCAGCAGTACGTCCGGTCTCGAAAACAGCGCCTGCGCGAGCAACACGCGCAGCTTGAGGCCCGGCGGTACCTCGCGCATCGGTCCGTTGTGCCGCGATTCGTGAATGCCGGCATCGGTCAGGATGCTGCCCGCCCGGGCCTCGGCATCGTAGCCGCCGTATTCGGCGAACACGCCCTCGAGCTCGGCCGCCTTCATGTAGTCGTCATCGGTCGCATTCGGGTCGGCGTAAATGCGATCGCGCTCCTTCATCGCAGCCCACAGTTCGGTGTGACCGCGCATGACCACATCGAGCACACGCTCATCCTCGTAGCCGAACTGATTTTGATTCAGCTTGCCGAGACGCATGCCGGTTTGCAGCATGACGTCGCCGGCGCTCGGTTCGAGATCGCCCCCCAGCAGCTTCATGAGCGTGGTCTTGCCGGAGCCGTTCGCCCCGATCAAGCCATAGCGATTTCCATCGGCAAACTTGACCGTGACTTGTTCGAAGAGAGGTTTCGCGCCGAACTGAATGGCGACGTTGGAAGTAGAAAGCATCTTTGTCCGATCAAATTGATAACGGCCGGCTCAGCCGCGGTTGCACTCATGGGGATACTCGGCTGAGGCGGCGTCGTTGTGCGAACCGCCCCCCGAGCCGGCGGACGGGATTCTAACCGAGCCGGCGCCGTGAGTCTGTGCTTTTCGACATATCCCGAGCTGGCCGTCCCACGCGCAAAGATCGCGCCTTTCTCGGCGATTAGGGCAGTTATACAGCTTGACGCGTGCGGCGGGCAGTGGCCATATAGAGTGCTGATCGGCCCCCTGCTCCGGCTCGACGCAGGCCAAGAGCCAGCTTCGCGGGATCCGGTCGACATGGCGACCAGCTCCTTCAGCGCGCGGGAACCGGCGGATGCCGACGAGTACGTCGCGCCCCTCGCGCTGCAGCAGGGGTGACCTGACTGGCGCTGTTCCGGGTGGCGGCGGTCAACCGTCACTTGCCGTGGTTGGAACTTCACCATCGCTCACCAGCTGCTCGCGGCGTCGCTCCCGGGTTACCCCCGGGCAACTCATCCGAGCGCCCGTGAGGCATACTGTTTGCCGAGACAAGGGAGGACATCGAAGGAATGCTCGTGCGCGCAAATTCAAGCGGCTGGACCAATTTTGCAGACACGAGCGCTGGCCGATGACCGAATCCACTGGGGCCGTTTTCCTGAGCTACGCCTCGCAGGATGCGAAAGCCGCACGGCACATCTGCGACGCGCTCCGATCCGCGGGCGTCGAGGTTTGGTTCGACCAGAGCGAATTGCGGGGCGGCGATGCCTGGGACCGGCAGATCAGGAGGCACATCCACGATTGCGCATTGTTCGTGCCGATCATCTCGAGCACGACGCAGGCTCGGCTGGAGGGCTACTTCAGGCGTGAATGGAAACTTGCAGTCGATCGCACGCACGACATGGCGGACGGCAAGCCGTTTATCGTGCCGGTCGTCATCGACGACACGAACGACCAAGAGGCCGAGGTCCCGGAGTCGTTTCGCGCGGTGCAATGGACGCGCCTTCCGGAAGGACAGACGCCGCCCGCTTTTGTAGAGCGTGTCTTGCGTCTCTTGTCGCCCTCGCAACCGCGTGCGCCGCTGCACTCTCGACCGTCGGCCGCTCCGGCAGCAGCGACCCCGGTCAACGATGCAGCGCGCACCTCTGGGCGATCACGATCGGCGGTGCTGCTGATTGCGGCGGTTGCCGTCATCGGGGCCGGCTACATTGCCATTGACAGATTGATGCTCACGAAGCATGTCGCGGAGGCAAAGCCCGTGCCTGCGCCCGCCGTTCAAGCCGTCGTGCCCCAATACACGATCCCGGAGAAGTCGATTGCAGTGCTTCCCTTCGTGGACATGAGCGAGAAGAAGGACCAGGAGTACTTCTCGGACGGCCTGTCGGAGGAGCTGATCGACCACCTGGCGCATTCCGCGGACTTGAAAGTGATCGCGCGGACCTCGTCATTCCAGTTCAAAGGCAAGAATGAAGACGTCCGCACGATTGCCGAAAAGCTGGGAGTCGCAAACCTGCTCGAAGGCAGCGTGCGCACCTCCGGCCATGCCGTGCGCATCACTGCTCAGCTGATTCGGGCCTCGGACGGCACGCACCTCTGGTCGCAAAGTTATGACCGCCAGATGAGTGACATATTCAAGGTTCAAGATGAGATCGCTGCGACGGTGGTGGAGGCGCTCAAGGCGACTTTGACGCACGGCACCGCCGACTCCGCCGGCAAGGAACAAAATATCGAGGCGTACAACCTGCTGCTCAAGGGCAACTTCATCTATGAACGCAACCATTCGGGCGACTACGACCTGGCGATCGAGCAGTACAAACAGGCGTTGAAGCTCGATCCGAATTATGCGCTCGCCTGGGCGAAGCTCGCACGCGTCTACATCGTGCGAGGATACAGCGCGAAATACTCTCAGTCCGAGCAGGAAACCAAGGCTCGCGAGGCGCTGCAGCGGGCGCTCTCGATCGATCCCAATCTAGCGGTTGCGCATCGCTGGCTGGGCCGCATTTACCTGAATTTCCGCTGGGATTGGACGGCGGCCAAGCGCGAGTTCGAGCGGGCCATCGCGCTCGATCCGAATGGCGTCGAGGGCAATTACGCGTACTATGACCTGCAGATAATGACGGCGTTCATGACGGGGCGGTTTGAAGACGTCATCCGGCAGCAGTCCCAAGAACTTACGCGCAATCCGCTCGATACCAGCAGTCTCTTTACTCTGGGTTGGATCCTTATCGACGGGGGACAGCTCGAAGAGGCGGCCGCGGTTCAGCACCGTCTGCTAGAGCTCGACCCAGCCTATTCTGGTGCCCACGCCTACGCCGCCACGACGGCGCTGCTGATGGGCAAGTTTGCAGACGCGCTCGCGGAGGCACAGGGCGAGACCGACGAAGTCAGCAGGCTCCCCATTCTCGCACTCGTCTACTCGGCCACGGAGCGCCAGACCGACGCAGACCTGGCGCTGCGCCAGCTCGAGAGCAAATTCGCCGACGTTGACGCCTATGACATCGGCATAGTTCATGCCTATCGGAGGGAAACGGATGCGGCGCTCACTTGGCTCGAGCGCGCGTATAGGCAACACGAAGCCAGCATGGTAGCCCTCAAAGTTGACCCGCTGCTGCGCAACCTCCACGGCTCGCCCCGCTTCCAGGCGTTGCAAGACAAGATGAAATTGCCGGACTGAATTATTTCTTGCCGCGCGGCTTGCCCTGCACCGGCTTGCCCCGCACCGGCTTGCCGCGCACCGGCTTGCCGCGCACCGGCTTGACGGCGGCGCGGCGCGATTTTGCCGCCACAACTGTGCGCCTGACTCGCGCTGTTCGCTTGCCCCGTTTGGCCGCCGCCTTCGCAGGCTTCGCCGCCTTGACGCGAGTTCGCACGCCGGCATTTTTCTTCAATGCGGGGGGCGGCGCTGCCCCGCCGCGCAGCTGCTCGAGTATCGCCGGATTCTCGAGTGTCGACATGTCCTGCGTGATCTCCTCGCCCCGCGCGATCGAGCGCAGCAGCCGGCGCATTATTTTTCCGGACCGGGTCTTCGGTAGATTGTCGGTCAAACGGATTTCATCGGGCTTGGCGATGGGACTCAGCTGTTCGCCGACCCAGACGCGCAGTTCTTCTATGAGAGACTGTGCGTTGCTCGATTCGGGCCGCGCGATATTGAGCACCACATAGGCGAAGACCGATTCGCCCTTGATGTCGTGAGGCTTGCTCACCACGGCGGCCTCGGCAACGTGCGGATGAGCCACCAGCGCCGATTCGATTTCCATGGTTCCGAGCCGGTGGCCGGCGACGTTCAGTACGTCATCGATACGGCCCATGATCCAGTAATATCCATCCTTGTCGCGGCGCGCGGAGTCCCCGGCAACGTAGAAGCGATCACGGAATTTCTCCCAGTAGGTCTTGAGATAGCGCTCGTTGTCCCCCCAGATCGTCCGCAGCATCGAGGGCCACGGCCGCTTGATCACGAGGTAGCCGCCGGCGTCGGGGGTTTTTACGGAACGCCCCTCGTCATCGACGATGTCGGCGAATATTCCCGGCAGGGGCTTGGCGCAGGAGCCGGGCTTGGTCGGTGTCACGCCGGGGATGGGCGACATCATGATGGCCCCGGTTTCTGTCTGCCACCACGTATCCACGATGGGACAGCGCTCGGCGCCGATGACCTTGTGGTACCACATCCAGGCTTCAGGATTGATGGGTTCACCGACGCTGCCCAGCAAGCGCAGCTTGCGCAAATCGTATTTGCGCGGCACGGCGTCGCCTAATTTCATGAGCGCGCGTATCGCGGTCGGGGCCGTATAGAAAATCGTGACGCCGTGTGTCTCGCAGATCTTCCAGAAGCGCCCGCCGTCGGGAAAGGTCGGCGCGCCTTCGTACATGAGGACCGTGGCGCCGGCCGCCAGCGGCCCGTAGGCGACGTAAGTATGTCCGGTGACCCAGCCGACGTCGGCCGTGCACCAAAACACATCGCTGTCCTTGAGGTCGAATACCCAGCGGCTGCTGGTCTTGGCATTGAGCAGGTATCCGCCGCTGGAATGCTGGATGCCCTTCGGTCTGCCGGTCGATCCCGAGGTATAGAGCAGGAACAGAGGATGCTCCGCATCCACCCACTCAGGTTCGCAAGTGGCGCTCTGTCCGGACACCGCATCCCGCCACCAGACATCGCGGCCGGCGCGCATGGGACAGACGCCGCCCGTGCGGGCGTAGACGATGACTTTTTCCACGCTGGCACAGCCATCGGCGAGCGCCTTGTCGACCGCGAGCTTGAGCTCGATCGGATTGCCGCCGCGCCAACCGCCATCGGCGGTGATGACCAGCTTGGCGCCCGCGTCTTCGATGCGATCCTTGACGGCGTTGGCCGAAAAGCCGCCGAACACCACGGAATGCACGGCGCCGATGCGCGCGCAGGCCTGCATGGCGATCACGGCCTCCGGAATCAAGGGCATGTAAATCACCACGCGGTCGCCGCGCCCAATGCCGGAATTTTTCAGCGCGTTCGCAAACCGGCATACCTCGCCGTGCAGCTCGGCGTAGGTCAGCGTCCGCACATCGCCCGGCTCGCCCTCGAACACGATCGCGGTCTTCGCACCGCGATCGCGCAAATGCACGTCGAGACAATTGTGCGAGACGTTCAATTGACCATCGACGAACCAGCGGTAGTTGGGCGCTTCACCGTCGTCCAAGGCCACCGTGAAGGGCCGATGCCAATCGATCTCCGCAGTCGCGAGATCCGCCCAGAAGCCGACATAGTCATTCGCGGCTTTTGCGTGCATATCCTCTAGGTCGCCGGCCTTGAGCGCGGCTTGTTTGCGGAACCGCTCGGACGGCTTGAATACCCGTTCTTCGTGCAGCACGGATTGAATGTCTTTCTTGGCCATCTTGAGCTCCCCGGCTTGAATTGCCAGCTACGTTCTTAGGTGTGCGCGCCGGCGGCGATCCGGCGCGCCTGTTGGCGCAAGATGCTGCCGAAGCCATGCGTGTTGAAAAATAACTCGAGCGCCGCGCCGTCCGGTTGCCGCCGCTTCAAGTCATCGAGCGTCGCGTCAAGCGGAATGTCGCACACGATGCCGGTCAAGCGCCGCGCCAGATATGCCGCTTCCTTGTGCGCGATGAGTCTGGCCGCGATCGCGGCGGCGCCCCGCAGCTTCATCGCGGGTATGCGATGGAGATTGGCATATAGCTCGTCGAGCGAGCCGAAGACCGCAAACAGCTCGGTCGCGGTTTTTCTCCCGACCCCGGGCACCCCGGGAATATTGTCCACGCTGTCGCCGGTCAGCGCCAGAAAATCCGCGATGAGCTCCGGCGTCGCGCCGAAACGCGGCCCGATATCGTGATAGTGGTATCGAGTGTTGCCGCTGTAGTCCCAGAACACGTCGCCGTCGCGGATGAGCTGCGATAAATCCTTGTCGCGGGTCACCAATATGCTGCGCAGACCGGCGGCACGCGAACGCGCAACCAGGGTTCC
The DNA here is from genome assembly GCA_963818075.1 of uncultured Gammaproteobacteria bacterium. Lineage (GTDB taxonomy): Bacteria > Pseudomonadota > Gammaproteobacteria > Steroidobacterales > Steroidobacteraceae > Bog-1198. The sequence continues at coordinate 1,718,493 of CAWFQX010000006.1, forward strand.
GATGATGTCATCGGCTTCGTACATCTTGCTCGCGAACTCGGCGACGCCCGATGTGCCGGCAAAACTCGCGGCACAGCGCGAATTGCCGCTCCAGATCGGCGGGGGGTGCCTCGCGGTTGGCTTTGTATGGCGGATAAATGCCGTTGCGGAACGACGTTTCGTGGCGCGTGCTCAGGTCGAAGGCGACGCCGATGCGCTCCGGGCGAACCTGCTCCAATAAATCCGACAGGAAACGCGCAAAGCCGTACAAGGCATGGGTGGCATTGCCGTCGCCGTCCACCATGTCCGGCGGCATGGAATGGTAAGCCCGGAAAATGAAATAGCTGGCGTCGACATGGTAGACGACGCCGGGCCGCGCCGGCGCGTTACCAGCGTCCGCGCTCACATCGGCCAGCGTTGCATGCGCTCGTGCAGCGGGCTCGAGCGTGGGAAATGCGCGATCAGGTATTCCATCTGATCGGCGAGTACGCGGCGGCCTTTCAAGAAGATGTACTCGGCGTAGGTCGGGGTGAACGGGACCGCAAGCAGCTGCATGCCCGCCTGCTCCGGAGTCCGCGACGCCTTGGCATTGTTGCAACGACGGCACGCTGACACCACGTTGCTCCAGATATCGTGGCCGCCGCGGCTGAACGGCGTCACGTGGTCCCGCGACAGCAGGCTATAGGTGAAGCGCGCGCCGCAGTACAGGCATAGATACGCGTCGCGCCGGAACAGGGTCTGATTATTGAGCGGCGGCGTGTACGACGCGCCGCGCAGATTCCCCGGGTTGCCCGAGGTCCCGAGCGTCGCAATGATCGAGTTCACGTCCACGATGGTCCGCAGCCCGGTTCTCGCACAAGTGCCTCCGTAGAGCCGGTACAGCAGCGTTCCGCAGGTATAGGCCACCTGCTCGGTGTGATAAAGACGAGCGGCTTCCCGGTAATCCACCCACTCCAGCGGCATTCCGGACACGTCGGTGCGCAGAATCTGTTGCGACAGCGGGTACCCATGCGCCACCACCGCGATGTCGTCCCGCCAGTCCAATAGGTGCTGCCTGTGATTGAGCATCGGCTTCATAACATACTAAAGATAGTCGAGTCTTATGCCATAATTCAATGTTTGGCATGAACTTAAGGTTTTGGGAGAGATCTGCATGGCCGTCGTCGTCGGTGTCCTGAGGGAAACCCAGCCTACAGAAACTCGTGTCGCCGTGGTCCCGGAAATCGCCGCCAAACTGCGCGCGTCCGGCGTTCGCGTGCTGATCGAACGCGGCGCTGGAACGCGGGCCCATTTCCCGGACGCTCTCTATACGGACGTCGAGTTCGGCGATGCGGCCGCCGTCTTTGCGTCTGCCGACGTGTTGCTGAAGGTTCAGCCGCCGAGCCTTGCCGAAGTGAACGCGCTCCGCAAAGGCACGGTGGTGATCGGCTACATGCAGGCCTACGCGCGGCCCGATCTGGTCCGTGCACTCAAGGACCACGGGGTCACCAGCTTCGCGATGGAGCTGGTGCCGCGCATTTCCCGTGCGCAGTCGATGGACGCACTGTCCTCGCAGGGATCCGTGTCGGGCTATAAGGCGGTGTTGATCGCTGCCAACACGCTGGAAAGGTTTCTGCCCATGCTGACGACGGCTGCGGGCACCATCCGTCCGGCTTCCGTCCTGGTCATCGGAGCGGGCGTCGCCGGTTTGCAGGCAATCGCCACGGCGAAGCGTTTGGGGGCGGTGGTCGAGGCGTATGACGTACGCAGCGCGACCAAGGACCAGGTGAAATCGCTGGGCGCCAAGTTCATCGAAACCGGCGTCACCGCCGAGGGCGCCGGCGGCTATGCCCGCGAGCTCACCGCCGAGGAGAAGACCAAACAACAGGAAGTTCTGGATGCGCGAATCGCCGCAAGCGATGCCGTGATCAGCACCGCCTCGGTGCCGGGACGGCCTGCGCCGCGAATCATCACCCAGGCCGCAGTCGAGCGCATGAAGTCCGGCTCAGTGATCGTCGACATCGCGGCCGAGCAGGGCGGCAACTGCGAACTGACTCGCGCCGGCGAAACCGTCGTGCACGGCGGCGTCAAGATCGTGGGTCCCGTGAATCTGCCCGCCTCGCTGCCCTATCACGCGAGTGAAATGTATTCGCGCAATCTGTTCAATCTGCTGAAGCCGGCGCTCGCGAAGGGTGAGCTGGCAATCGATTGGAACGACGAGGTGTTCGCCGGCGGCCGTGCTCACGCACGACGGCCAAATCAAGCACGAAGCGACGCGCAAAGCGATAGAGGGACAGTAACCATGATCGACGGCGTCATAGCGCTCTATATATTCATGTTGGCGGCGTTCACCGGCTACGAAGTCATTTCCCGCGTGCCGGTCATCCTGCACACCCCGCTCATGTCCGGCTCGAACTTCGTCCATGGCATCGTCTTGGTCGGCGCGATGGTCGCACTGGCCGCGGCCGACAGCACGCTGTTGCGCGTCATCGGCGTCATCGGCGTGATCCTCGCCGCGGGCAACGCCGTGGGCGGCTACGTGGTGACCGAACGGATGTTGAAGATGTTCGTCTCCGCCGGCAGAAAAACAAGGACCTTGATGATGCCTTCCCCTTCCGACGTTCAAACCCTGACGCAGCTTTCCTATCTGGTGGCAGCGGCGCTGTTCATCCTCGGCCTGAAACGCATGAGCTCGCCGCGTCACCGCCGTGAGCGGCGTGCGCTGGGCCGGCGCCGGCATGGTTCTGGCCACCGTCGTGACCTTGGCTTTCATGGGCGCTTCGTCCTTCAATTTGCTGCTGGTCATCGGCGCCATCGCGGTCGGCGGCATTCTTGCCTGGGTCAGCGGCAAGCGCGTCGCCATGACCGACATGCCGCAAATGATCGCGCTGTACAACGGCATGGGCGGCGGCGCCGCGGCCGCCATCGCCGCCGTGCAGCTGTTTCGCGGCGGCGAGCATGGCATCGTGCACCTCATCATCGCCGCCGTCGGCGGCTTCATCGGCTCGGTATCGTTCAGCGGCAGTCTGATCGCGTTCGCGAAATTGCAGGGCTTGATCACCAAGTCGGTGCGCTTCGGCGGCCAGAAATTCGTGAATCTGGCGATCTTGCTGGTAACCCTCGGCCTGGGCTACCTGGTCGTCGCCGGCGCCGACTCCGGGCTGCCGCTGGCCGGCCTGCCCGCGGTTTCCTTGTTCTTTGCCTCCTCCTTGCTGCTCGGCATCGCCATGACCTTGCCCATCGGCGGCGCCGACATGCCGGTGGTGATTTCGCTGTACAACGCGCTGACCGGTCTCGCGGTCGGCTTCGAAGGCTTCGTGCTCGACAACGCCGCCATGATCATCGCCGGCACCGTGGTCGGTGCGGCCGGCACGTTGCTCACGCAGCTGATGGCGAAGGCCATGAACCGTTCGCTCGGCAATGTGCTGTTCTCGAACTTCGGCGAGAGTTCGTCCGCGGGCGGCGCCGGCGTCACCGGTTCCCAGAAAGCCATCGAAGCTTCGGATGCCGGAGTCATGATGGCGTACTCGCAAAAGATCATCATCGTGCCGGGCTATGGTTTGGCCGTGGCGCAGGCGCAGCACAAGGTTTGGGAGCTCGCGCAGCTGCTGATCGATCATGGCGTCAAGGTGCGGTTCGCCATTCATCCGGTCGCCGGGCCGCATGCCGGGCCACATGAACGTGCTGCTCGCGGAGGCCGGCGTGCCCTACGACTTGATATCGGACCTGGACGAGATCAACGCCGAGTTCGAAACCGCCGATGTGGCGCTGATCATCGGCGCCAACGACGTGGTCAATCCGGATGCCCGCGCCAACCGCTCGAGCCCGATATTCGGAATGCCGATTCTGAATGCCGACAAGGCGAAAAACGTCATCGTCATCAAGCGCGGTCAGGGCCAGGGCTTTTCCGGCATCGACAATGCGCTGTTCGTGCTCGATCAAACGCGCATGCTGTATGGCGACGCACAGGCGGCCGTGAGTCAGCTTATTCAGGCCGTCAAGGCCGCAGGCTGAGCTCGAAGCGATCGCGGGTTTGCCAGCGCTTGGGCGCCGGTGCTGCGTAATCTTCGAGCCGGATCATTTCGCCGACCAGCCGGTCGCCGTTCAATTCGATGCGCACGTAGTGGTAGTTGGGGAAATCGGCGCTTTGATACTGGTCCGATGGCGTGCGGTCCACCTCATAGGGTACGGCGCCGCCGCCGCCCGACACCAGGTACACCACGCCGTCCTCGCGCGAACCGCTCGTAATTGTGGACGTGGCCCGCGACCACGACGAACTGCGCCGCCGACCGCGGTGCGACCGTCTGCAGATACTCGGCCAGTGCGAGTTCGTTCGGGCGCGGGTTGTGATCCGGCTGCTTGCTCGTTTGCAGGTCCGCCACGGGCGGGTGGTGCATGATGATCAACACCAGCCGAACCGCGGAGTCGAGTCCAGCGACTTGGCTTTCGAACCAGATTCTTTGTTCACTGTCCCGGCAACAACGACGCGTCGCTGTCGAGCTGCATGCTCACCGCCCGCGTGCCGATGGCGACCGAATACCAGCGCCGCCCGCGCAATTCGAGGAAACGCGCTCCACCAGCGCTCGAGACACACCTCCGGCAGGCAGGCCGAGAATTCATGGTTGCCAAGCGCCGGGTAGACGCGCAAATGCCGCTTGCGCCAGGAGCGGGTCTCGTCGCGATACACCGCGTAGTCGGAGTCGATGCCGTGCCAGGTGATGTCGCCGTTGATGAAGATCGCCGCCGGCTTCTCGGTGGCGATCTTGGCGATCAGTGCCTGACGCGCTGCCGGGTTGCTGGCGGCGGTTTCCGCCGTGTCGGTAAAACGCATATCGCCGTACGCCACCAGCACCAGCCGGGCACCGGCAGCTCTTTGTCGGAGACACTGAACGTCGCGGCCGCGCGCGGCGGCTCCGCACGCAGCGGGCAAGCCAGGATCAGCAGGAGCGAAACGGCGGGCAAGGGATCGCGCATTGCGCGATGCTACGCACCGGAGGCCTGCGTCGCCATGAGAATTCTCGTCCTCGCGATTCTATGCGCCCTGAGCAGTGCGGCGGCGAACGCCGCGGCCATCGGCGGCCCGGCTCGCCAGCGGCAGCATGCCGAGAACGTCCGCATCGTCCGCGACAACTGGGGCATCGCGCATATCTATGGCAAAACCGACGCGGACACGGTGTTCGGTACCATCTATGCGCAAGCCGAGGACGACTTCGCCCGCATCGAGCGGAACTACCTCGTCAGCCTGGGGATGTTGGCGCAAGCCGAAGGCGAGGCAGCCGTATTCAGCGATCTTCGAGAGCGTCTGTTCGTCGATCCGCGCCGCCTGCGGCAGGCTTTTCGCGAGAGCCCGGCGTGGCTCAAGTCGTTGATGGTGGCTTGGTCGGACGGATTGAATTACTTTCTGTCGAAACATCCCGCCGTTACGCCGAAGGTCATCCGTCGCTTCGAGCCTTGGATGGCGCTGTCGTTTACTGAAGGCAGCATTGGCGGCGATATTGAAAGCGTCGACACACTTAAGCTTCGGGAATTCTACGCCCGGCAACCGCGGCCGCAGACGCTCGCCGCCACGGCGGCGGTTGAGGCGGCAGAGCCGGTTCCCGGCGGCTCCAACGGTTTCGCCATCGCGCCCGGGCGCAGCGCGTCGGGGCACGCCCTGCTCTGGATAAACCCGCACACCTCGTATTACTTCCGCTCGGAACTGCAGATGGTCAGTGAGCAGGGACTGAACGTGTATGGCGCGGTGACCTGGGGCCAATTTTTCGTCTATCAGGGATTCAATGCGCGCAACGGCTGGATGCACACCTCGTATGGCGGGGACGCCGTCGACGAATATGCCGAGAGCATCGTCAGGAAGCCCGATGGACTCTACTACCGGTACGGCGGCGCATTGAGAAAATTGCAGATGGGTCAAATTACCATTTCGTTCAAGCAAGGCGGCCGCCTGGGACATCGAACATTCACCGCGTATCACAGCCATCACGGCCCCATCGTCCGCGCCGACACCACCCGTTGGATCGCGGTGAAGCTGCTGGAGGATCCGGTGCCGGCGCTGGCTCAGTCGTACTTGCGCACCAAGACGACAGACTATGCGTCATTCCGCAAAATCCAGGACATGCGGACCGATACTTCCAACAATACCGTGTACGCCGATGCCGACGGCACAATCGCCTACTTCCATGGGAATTTCATTCCGCGGCGCGACCCAAAGTTCGATTTTACCCAGCCTGTTGACGGCAGCGATCCCGCGACCGAATGGCACGGTCCGCATGCCATCGAAGAGATGATCACGCTGCTCAACCCGAGCAGTGGGTGGATCCAAAACACCAACAACTGGCCGTTCTCGGCAGCCGGTTCCGCCAGTCCGAAGCGGGAAGACTTTCCAGCGTACATGTGGATCAGGGGGGAGAATCCGCGCGGCATTCATGCCGTCGAGGTTCTGCAGAACATCCACGATGTCACCTTGGATAGCCTGATCGCCGCCGGCTACGACAGCCACCTCACGGCTTTCGAGGTGCTGCTGCCGCCTTTGTTGCAAGACTTTGACGCATTGCCGGCGGAGGATCCGCGGCGCGCAGAGCCTCGCGGGCCCGATCGGAATCTTACGGAGTTGGGATCGGCGCACCGCGGCCGATTCGGTGCCGACAGCCGTCGCCGTCTTCTGGGGCCGCGAGCTGATCGAGCGCAGGAGTACGGCGGCGAGGGCGGCCGGCCAGCCGGTTTACGACTACTTGGTCGGACACCTGACGCCGGCCGAGCGCATCGATGCGCTGACCGCGGCCGTCGCAAAATTGCAGCGCGACTTCGGCCGCTGGCAGATCCCGTGGGGCGAAATCAACCGTTTCCAACGCTTGACCGACGACATCGTGCAGCCCTTCGACGATGCCAAAGCCAGCCTCCCGGTGGGCTTTGCTTCCTCCGCATGGGGCGCGCTGGCATCGTTCGAGTCCTCGTATCCGCGCAATACCAGGAAAATCTATGGGTCGGTCGGCAACAGCTTCGTCGCCGCGGTGGAATTCGGTCCGGTCCCTCACGCCAAGGCCATCATGAGCGGCGGCGAAAGCGGCGACCCAGCGTCGCCCCACTTCACCGACCAAGCGCAGATGTTCACCCAGGGACAATTCCGCGACGTGCTCTTCAGCCGCGAGGACGTGATGGCACATGCCGAGCGCAGTTATCGGCCTTGAACCCAGGGGCCAGCCTAGTGGGGGATGCGCCGCTGCGGCGGATGCTGGGTCACGCTGCGGCGCTGGGCCGGACTCATCTGGCGCCACTGCCTGCGCAATTCCTGGCGCCTTTCCGGCGGCATCTGCCGAAACCGGTTGAACGATTCTCGTACCCGCTGCTGCTGTTCCGGCGGCAGGCTTTTGAACTGCTGCCAGCGTTGGCGCAGCTGCTGCCGCTGCTCCGGCGGCATGGCGCGCCATTGAGTGAAACGCTGCTGCGCGCTCGAACGTTGCTCGGGCGTCATCGACAGCCACCGCTGACTGCCTTTTGCCAGCGCCTGTTGGCGATCCGCGGGCAAGCTATCCCACTTATCTTGATAGGTGTGCAGTAATTGCTGCTGCTGCGGAGTCATCGAAGACCATGCCTTGGGAGCCGCAGGTGCTGCCGCAGCCGCGGGTGCTGCCGGAGCCGGAGATGTGGGCGCCGGCGCAATGGGAGCCTGCGCGACGGCGCTCGCCGCCGCGAACAGCAAACTTGCACAGACGAACCAGGCCCTGATCATCACTTTCCTTCCTGGGGAGGCGTTGCGGGAGGATTTCCTCCGCGCGGCGGCACCCTTTTCAAGAACTCCCACCAAGCTGCATCACCCACATCATCCGCGCCCAAGAACTCGATGAAATCATCGTCGGGCGCGCCCTGCGGTGTCGACTGGTGCGACGCCTCGGGTGACTGCGACTGTGACTGCGACGGAGGCGGCGGCGGTGGCGGCGTGGCATGAGCTACCGCGCACGCGGTAACGCCGACCAACAGCCAAAGCCGCCCCCAATTCAAGTCAACTCGAGGCTGCCGGTCCCGAACTCGCGGCCTTCTCCGCCCAATCATAGAATTCAATATCGTCTTGCAGCATGTCCATGGCGTCGCCCGAACCCTCGTCCGCAGACGCGACAAGTTCCAGATCTTCGAGATTCGAGCCATCAGCTACTGTAGCGGCGTGCTGACCCAATGGCGATCCCAGCCAAAGGAACGCGCCCAGCACTGCGGCTGCGGTCACTCCGGCCGGCGCCAGCACCCCGAATCGGGAAAACCAGGACGGACGTCGCGTGGCGGCTTCGAGCGCGGCATTGCGCGCCTGCGTGAGACGCGAGCGCAGCGCAAAGTCCAAGCCGTCGACACTTTCGAGAAACAGCGCGCGGCTGCGCTCCTCGAAAGAGTCGCGGGGTTCCGAATGTTGCTCGTTCATCACCAAACCTCGCCCAGTTGTTCGCGCAGCGCATGCACGGCGCGCGAGTAATGCGTCTTGACGCTGCCTTGCGAGCAGCCCATGGCGGTGGCCGTTTCAGCCACATCCAAACCCTCGAAATTACGCAGCATAAATGCTTCCCGCTGGCGCGCCGGCAAGGCTCGCAAGCTAACCTCGAGCTGCTGCATCGCCTGCCCCTGCATCAGCACCTCAGGGATGGGCGGCCCCGCATCCGCCACATTATCGAGCGGGTCCTGGGCTTCGTTGTCCGGATCCTCTTTCGCACCCGGCAGCCAAGTCATGAAGCGCTTGCGCACGGACCGCCGCCGTTGCAGATCGCGTATGCCATTTTCCAAAATTCGATAGAACAGCGGCCGCCACTCGGTGCTCGGCCGCGACGCGTAATTGCGCGCGAGCTTGAGCATCGCGTCTTGCACCGCGTCCAGCGCGTCGTCCGGATCACGCAGCGCCACCTGCGCCATGCGAAAGGCACGGCGCTCGATCTCAGCCAAGAATTTCTCGAGTTCTCGCGTGTACTCCAGAACCGCTTCCTCAGGTGCTGGAGCGGGACCATCCCGGACCATCCAAGCTGCGTTCAGCGTATCAAAGCCGGACATGCCTCGTCCCCTTGACGTCGACGGACCGTCGCCGTTCCAGGTATAAACGCCCATCCGCCGCTGCGGTTGACGGCGCGGTTGGCCAAGATCAGCGACTTACGCACATCGACTGTGACTTCCACTGCAATATTTGCAATCAACACCTCAGGGCGGAATCTAGAGGACGTTCTAACTTATTGAATTTGATAGATTCATTTCTATTTAGGGTACTTTTTGGCCATTTTGAAAGGACCCCGAAACGGAACGGGCACTTAAGTAGATGATCCTAAGGTTCTCAACAGACTTATCCACACGTTTTGTGGACAAAGGACCGATGATTCTCCAGATCGCGTTAGATACGCCTTTGCGCCGCATCTTCGACTATCGACCGCCGGCGCACTTGCAAGGTATGGCGGCGCCGCCTCTCGGGGTGCGGGTGCGTGTTCCGTTCGGCCGCCGCCAGCTCGTCGGCATCCTGGTTGGCGTCGCGGGCGAATCGGCGGTCGCAGCCCAGAAGCTTAAGGCCGCACTCGACATTTTGGACGAGCGGCCGGTCGTCGACCCGGTGACCTTCGACCTGCTCCGTTGGGCAGCCGACTACTATCACCACCCGCTTGGGCCTGTGTTTGCCGCGGCATTGCCGGTGAGTCTGCGGGCGGGTCAGGCTGCGCTGCAGACCGTCGAGTGGTGGTGCGTGAGCCCAACCGGACGGCGCGAACTGTCGGTTCCCAGCGGGCGGCGCGCTCCGCAACAACGAGCCCTGCTCGCCTGGCTCGCGGAGCGCGCCCGAGCCACAGCGGATGAGGTGGGTGAAGCCTTCAGGCCGGCGCAATTGCGGGCGCTGGCGGCGCGCGGCTGGATCACCCAAGCGGAGGTGCCGGAAGCGGCGGCGCTCACCTCGCGTCCCAGCGAAGTGACGCTCACCGAGCACCAAGCGCAGTGCGTCGCCGCCATTCTCGCCTCCCTGCCCCGCTATGCGGCACATCTCCTCTATGGTGTCACCGGCAGCGGCAAGACCGAGGTGTATTTGCGCGTCATCGCGGCCGCGATCGCCGCCGGAGGCCAGGCCCTCGTGCTGGTGCCCGAGATCGCCTTGACGCCGCAGCTGGTGGACCGGTTTCGCCTCCGCTTCAGCTCAGGGGTGGTGGCGGTGCATTCGGGCTTAAGCGGCGCTGAACGGCGCGACGCCTGGCGGGCGGCCCACAATGGCGAGGCGCAGATCATCATCGGAACGCGCTCCGCCGTATTCACGTCCCTGCCCAAGCTCGCGCTCATCGTCGTCGACGAAGAGCACGACCCCTCGTACAAGCAGCACGAAGGATTTCGCTATTCAGCACGCGATCTCGCAGTGATCCGCGCGCGCGGTGCGGCGGTGCCCGTCATTTTGGGCTCCGCGACGCCATCGCTGGAAACCTTGGAGAATTCCGCGACCGGGCGCTATTTCAAACACCTGTTGCCGCAGCGCGCAGGGGAGGCGCAACCGCCGCGAATGACGCTGGTCGACCTGCGCAGACACGCCGCCGAACAGGGATTGTCGACCCCGGCGATGCAGGCGATGGCGCAGCATCTGCAGGCGGGCGGTCAGATCATCGTGTTCTTGAATCGCCGCGGATATGCACCGAGTCTCTTCTGCAATGCCTGCGGCTGGGTCGCGCCATGTTCGCATTGCGATGCGCGCATGACCTTGCACCGCCGCGCCCAGCAGCTACGCTGCCATCACTGCGGCGCGCACGGTCCGGTCCCGACGATTTGCGCAAGCTGTGGGCAGGCATTGCATGCCGTGGGTCAGGGGACCGAACGGGTCGAGGAGACCCTGGAACGTTTGTTTCCGCACGCGCCGCTGGCGCGGCTGGATCGAGACACGGCGTCAGGGAGGGGCGCCGTGGCGGGCGTGCTCGACCGCGTGCGCAGCGGCGAGGCGCGAATTCTGATCGGCACGCAGATGCTCACCAAGGGCCATCACTTCCCCGAGGTCAGTTTGGTGGTGATCTTGGATGCCGATCAGGGGTTGTTCGCCAGCGACTTCCGCGCCACCGAGCGCTTGGCGCAGACCATCACGCAGGTCGCCGGCCGCGCGGGGCGCGGGCGCCTGGCCGGAGAAGTCCTGATTCAGACGCAGTTTCCCGAACACCCGTTGTTGAATCGACTCATCAAGGACGGCTACGAGGGCTTCGCGCAGAGCGCCCTGGAAGAACGCCGCGAGGCCGGTTGGCCGCCCTACTCGCGGCTCGCCATGCTGCGTGCGGAAGCCAAGGACAGCTTGGGGCTGGACGCATTTTTGCGCGCCGCGGTCGACTCCAGCGGTCGGCTGCGCGAAGCGGCGGTCAAAGTGCTGGGGCCAGCGAGCGCCTTGATGGCGCGGCGGGCCGATCACTTTCGCGCGCACCTCCTGGTCGAGACGGCGTCGCGCGCCAATTTGCAGCGCTTTCTCAAGAATTGGCTGCCGCTGGTGGATGAGCTGCCGGGGCCGCCCGGCCTGCGCTGGTCCATCGACGTCGATCCGCTCGAAGTGGATTGAGAGGATTCCGGGCGCGCGCGGCGCTAAACTGCCGACCCTTTGTACTCCAGAACCCTTGGGATCCGCCTTGAAGACATTGATCGAAAAATTGCTGACGCAAGCCTTGGCAGCACTGCCGGAAGACATCGTGCCGCTCGCCGCGCGCGGTTCGAGCGTCGAGGTCGAGAACACGCGCGACCCGCAGCACGGTGATTTCGCGAGCAACCTTGCGATGCGGCTCGCCAAGGCAACGCGCCAGAATCCGCGCAAACTGGCCGAGGCGCTGGTGCGCATGCTGCCCTCGAGCCCGGCGGTGGCCAAGGTCGAGATCGCGGGTGCCGGCTTCATCAACTTCTTCTTGGCGAATGACGCCTATCACGCGGAGATCGGCAGGGTGCTGAGCGAGGGGCGCCGGTACGGCCGGTCGACGGTGGGCGGCGGCCGATCGGTACAGGTGGAATTCGTGTCGGCAAATCCCACGGGTCCGCTGCACGTGGGCCACGGCCGGCACGCCGCGTTCGGTGCGACGGTCGCGAATCTGCTGGAGGCGGTGGGCTGGCGCGTGGAGCGCGAGTACTACGTCAACGATGCGGGACGTCAGATGGAAATCCTGGCGGTGAGCACGTGGCTGCGGTATCTGGAGCAGTGCGGCGAACGCGTCGCCTTTCCCGCGAACGGTTATCGGGGCGACTACATTGCCGCCATCGGCGAACGCCTGTTCGCCGCGGAGGGCTTGGGCCTGCGGCATGGCGCGGCCGAAATCTTCAAGAATCTGCCGCCGGATGAACCGCAGGGAGGCGATAAGGACGCGCACATCGATGCGCTCATTGCCCGCACGCGGGCGCTCATCGGCGAAGCCGCATTCCGCCGCGTGCTCGACCTGGCGCTCGGGGAAATCTTGGGCGACATACGCGAGGATCTGCGCGAATTCGGCGTCACCTTCGATTGCTGGTTTTCCGAGCGCTCCTTGAGCGACGACGGTGCGGTGGAGCGCGCAATAGACGCGCTGAAAAAGGGCGGACACGCCTACGTCAAGGACGGCGCATTGTGGTTCAAAAGTACCGACTACGGCGACGAGAAGGACCGCGTGATGATCCGCGAGAACGGCGTCAAGACGTACTTTGCGTCGGACATTGCCTATGTCTTCAACAAGCTAGAGCGCGGCTTCGATCATCTACTGTACATCTGGGGCGCCGATCATCACGGTTACATCACCCGGCTGCGTGCCGGCTTGGCGGCGCTCGGCGGCCCGGTCGATTCCTTCGAGGTGCGCCTAGTGCAATTCGTGTCGCTGTTCCGCGGCGGAGAAAAGGCGCAAATGTCGACCCGCTCCGGCGAGTTCGTCACATTGCGCGACTTGCGCAAGGAAGTGGGCAACGACGCGGCACGCCTTTTCTATGTCATGCGCAGCAACGATCAGCATCTGGATTTCGACATGGAGCTGGCAACCTCCCGCTCGAACGACAACCCTGTGTACTACATCCAGTACGCGCACGCGCGGGTCGCGAGCGTGATGCGGCAACTGCAGGAGCGCGGACTCGCCCACGACGCAGCGCACGGCGTGGTTTCCTTGGGCAAGCTGGCCGAGACGCAGGAACTGCAATTGATCAAGCGGATCGGCGCCTTTCCGGAAGTCGTGCGGCAGTGCGCGGCGCAGCGCGCACCGCATACCTTGGTGCACTACCTGCGCGACCTGTCACACGACTTCCATACGAACTACAGCGCCCATCAGTTCATCGTGGAGGATGCGGGCCTACGCGACGCTCGGCTGGCTCTCGCGCTGGCGGCGCAGACCGTCATCCGCAACGGCCTCGAACTCCTGGGCGTATCCGCGCCCGAGACGATGTAGAGCTAGGAGCCCGTCTGAGCAATCCACGCGGCCGCGACTACAAGACCAAACGCCGCAAGCCCGCGGGCTTCTCCGGGTGGATGGGCGTCGTGTGCGGCCTGGCCGTGGGTCTCGGCGTGGCCGGCATCGTGTACATCAAAGACCATCGGCCGGACGCGCCGCTTGCCAGAACCGGCAAGGCCGAGAAGCGCAAATCACACGGCAATGAGCTGCCCGATGGCGATACCACGGACACCGGTGCCGAAGAGCCGGGAAAAGCCTACGACTTCTACGACATGCTGCCGAAATTCGAGATGGTGGTTCCGGAGAAGGACAAGGATGTAAGGCCGGACACGAAATCCATCCCCGAGACTCGCCGCGGAACGTACGTTCTGCAGGCCGGCTCGTACAAGAATTTCGCCGATGCGGATCGCGTACGCGCGAAGCTCGCGCTGCAAGGCGTCGAATCCAAAGTGCAGAAAGTCTCCGTGGACAACGATACCTGGCACCGCATCCGCATCGGTCCGATTTCAAAGCTGGACGAACTAAATCGCTTGCGGCAGATCCTGCGCAAGGCGGACGTCGACGTTCTCGTGATCCGGGTCGGCGACTAGCTCAGCGCTTTGATGTTGAGCGGGGCGCAAGGCTTTGGGGGAGAGGTAGCCGGAAGGCAACGACAAGGCAGCAGTTGCCTTCCGGCTACCTCGCCCCCCAAGCAGTTGCGTGGCCCGCTCCGCTGACATCACACCGCCGACGCCGCCGTTCGGTCAACGGCCGCCGATCACTTTCGGTGGGGTGGTGTTGACCGGTTCGAGTGTCTTCGCTCGTCGGGATAGGTAGCGGCAAGGCAACTGCGCCTTTTCCGTTGCCTGGCCGCTGCCTATCCCGAGGATCGACGGCCCGCCAACCGAGCAACTCCCGCCCCAGAGAAAGATCGGCGCTAGTCTTCGCCTAATTGCCGAAAATCGACCCCTAATGCCCGCAACTTTCGATACAAATGCGTGCGCTCCATGCCCACCCGCTTGGCCAGCTGACCCACCTTGCCGTTGCACAGGAGCAGCTGCTGCTGCAGGTAGGCGCGCTCGAATTGTTCGCGCGCCTCGCGCAGCGGCAGCGCCAGCAAGTCTTGCTTCACCAGCGGCTCGTCCACCGCCATTTTCACCGCCAGTTCGCGCTCGATCTCCTCCAGCCGAATCTCTTCGCCCACGCCGAGAATCAGCACGCGCTGCACCAGATTCTTCAGTTCGCCAATGTTGCCGGGCCAGGGATAGTTTCGCAGCCGGTTCTGTGCGGCCACACTGAAGCGCCGCAGCGGCAGATGCTGGTCGTCGACCAGGCGATCGACGTAGTAGCGCAAAAGGTCGGGCACGTCCTCGGCATAATCGCGCAGGCTTGGCACGCGCAGAATGATCACGTTCAACTGCGCCACCAGATCGCGTCGGAAAGGCTCCGGAGAAGCGCGCAATTCGAATGTGTCCTGCGCCGAGCTGATCCAGCGCACGTTGAGCGGCAGCCGCTGCCGGCCGCCCACGCGGGTGTAGCCGTTCTGCTCGATGGCTCCCGCCAGCGCGCGCTGCGCTTCGCTGTTCAAATCCTCCAATCCGTTCAGGTACAGGGTTCCGCCGGCCGCTTGATCGAATGCGCCCAATTCGATTCGCCCATCCCGTTCGCTGCCGAACAGCGCCGCGGACGGATCGGCTCCCAAGCTCGCTGCAACCACCATGAAGAAGGGCTTCGAGGCGCGCGCGCTCAGCGAATGGAGGTAGCGCGCGTAGGCCTCCCGTCCGGATCCCAATTCGCCCAGCAGCAGCACCGGCGATGAGCTGGATGCGGCGTGCTGCACCTGTTCCCGCAGCGCCTGGGTCACCTTGCTCTTGCCGATGGGCACGGCGAGCGTCGATCCTTGCGCGCGCGCCGATAGCCGCTTGCGGCGCCCGGCGTCGAGCGCCCGTTCCACCGTGCGCAGTAGTTTGGTCAACGACAGCGGCTTCTCGACGAAATCAAAGGCGCCGAGGCGGGTCGCTTCGACCGCGGTCTCGACAGTGCCGTGTCCGGACATCATCACCACCGGACAATCGTAGCCATCGGTCATCGACCATTCCCGCAACAAGGTGATGCCGTCCGTATCCGGCATCCAGATATCCAGCAACACGAGGTCGGGAACCTGGGCCGCGCGCGAAGAACGCGCCTGCGTCGCGTCAGCCGCAACCTCCACCTCATACCCTTCTTCCGAAAGAATCTCTTTGAGCAAACCGCGGATATCCGCCTCGTCGTCCACCACCAGTATTCTCGAAGCGGTCATACACGTTCTCTCCTGTGTTCGCCTTTGCGCGGCTCCCGCGTCCCCGTGGAACGCGCGCTGTCGCCCAACGGCAATAGAATTCGCACGCGGGCGCCGCCGCTGCGCCGATTATCCGCCTCAATGCGGCCGCCGTGTTCTTCGACGATCTTCTTCACGATCGCAAGCCCGAGGCCCGTGCCCTTGGGTTTGCTCGTGACATAGGGGTCGAACACGGTTCCGATCAAGTCCCGCTGGAACCCCGGTCCATTGTCGGTCACGACAATTGCCACCGACGCTATGTGTTTGGGACCTTCCTCGGCCACATGAGTTTCGATCTCGATGCAGGCCTCCGTCCGGCCCTCGAGCGCCTCCAGCGAGTTGGTCACCAGATTGTTGAGAATCTGGCGGATCCGCATCCGGTCCGCCGAGATGGGCGGCAACTCAGGGTCCAACAGCAATTTGAGGTCGGCGCTCGACTCCTGGGCCCGGTAGAGATCGGCGACTTCGGTGATGAGCTGGTTGAGGTCGAAGCGCGAAAAATGCATGTCGGGAGCGCGCGCATACTCGCTGAATGCGTTGACCATCTGCTTCATCGCATCCACTTGCGCCACAATGGTGGTGGTTGCACGCTCCAGGATTTGAGCGTCCTGGGGATTCATTTGCCCCAAGAACTTGCGCCGCATGCGCTCGGCGGACAGTTGAATCGGCGTCAGCGGGTTTTTGATTTCGTGCGCCAGGCGGCGCGCCACTTCGCCCCATGCCGCGTCGCGCTGCGCCTGCAGCAGGGTCGTGATGTCGTCGAACACCAAGACCACGCCGGGCGCGCCGCCCAAGTCATTGGGCAACGCCGTGCAGGCGCACATGAGCACCCGTTTGCCGGAGTCGGACAAGAGCTCGACCTGGCTGCGCCAATCAAGGTCCTCGGCGCCCAGATGCATCTTGAGCGCCGCCAGAAACTGGGTGAACAGCGTCGTGTCGCTGATGGACTCGTCGAACCGTTTGCCGACGGCGGCCTCGAGATCTATCCCGAGGATGGCGCTTGCCGCCTGATTCGCCGTCCGCACGGTCAGGTCCGCCTCGAGCGACACCACTCCCGTCGACAAGCGCGCGAGAATCACGGCAAGTCCGGCTCGTTCGGCCTCCACCGCTTGCTGGCTGCGCCGCGTTTCCTCGCGTGCCCTGGCCAAGCGCTTGGTCATGTCGTTGAACGAGGTCACGAGAAAGCCCAGTTCGTCGCGCGATGGCAGCGGCAGCTTGGTGTCGTAATTGCCTTTCGCCACGGCGCGCGTACCGGCGATCAGGTCCTGCACCGGCTGCACCAGCCGCTGCGCCGCGAAGAAGGCGCCGTAGACCGCGGCGATCAACGACATCAACACCACGAACGTCAAGATCAAGACGAACGTCGACTTGAGCGGGCCGCGCAGCTGCACGAGATTGGCGTACTGGGTATAGGAGCGCTGCACCGTGTCGGCAAGCTGGCTCAACTGCAGCGGCACGGGATACAGCGCGATCAGTACTCGGGCGCCTCCGCTGCGGGCATCGAGCGGTGCCGCCGCGCGAATCAGATAGCCGCCCACCGAGTCGGTGTCCAGACTCACGTACGGCCGGCCGCGCCGCAGCTGCAGCATCATTTCATCGGTCGCGGGCACCGGCAGCGTGTCCATGGGACGATCGGAACTCGTCGCGAGAATTTGCGCCTGTGCGCCCACGATCGTGAATTCGAGCGCCGTGCTTTCGCGCCGCTCGCGATCCAGGGTGCCGAGCAGCTCGATATCCGAGCTCGCAGACAAGGTGTGCGCGACCACCTGCGTGTGCTGCAGGAATTCGCCCTTCCTAACCTCGAGAGCGGCATGCGCCAGTTCGCGTGTGTCCTTGAGTCCCTGGCTCACCTCCAGTTCGAACCAGCTATCGATGCCCCGATTGATGAATTGCAGGGAGAAGTAGTAGACGACCAGGATCGGCGCCACGGCCAGGGCGCTGAAAATGGCGACAGTGCGGCCCTTCAGGCGCGACCCCGGGACGTGCCGGCTGTAGTCGCGCACCAAGCGGGTCAGCTTGCCGGCGAGCAGCAACACCAAGGTCAGGAGCCCGGAGATATTGATCAGCAGGATCCACGGCATCCACCGCTCGAACCTGGCCGAATTCTGCGCCGCCGACGCCAGCAGATACAGCGCGACCAGCCACAGCACCACGCCGATGCCGCCCAGCACGGTCGAACCGTATTTGCGAATCAAGGCTGCAGCGTCCATGTGTACCAGTCGCTTTCGCGATGCCATTCGTTGACCCAAAACATCACCACCCGCATGGTGAACGGCACCGCGCCGTAATCCAGCTTGGCCCGCACGCTGGCCTCGTAGCGGCGGTCGGCGCTGATCAAGGCTTTGTCGAGAGCCGGCAGGCCGCGAACTTCGGAAAGGTGCTCGATCGCGGCATCGATGGTGCTCAACGACTCCTGTTGACCGCTATTGTCATTGCGTAGCACATAACGCGCGCTGACCGCGTTGTACTGCAAATGGTAGCGCTGCGTCAGCTCCGCAACGCGCGAATTCGGCAACAGCTGGCGCACCCGCTCGATGTCCAAGTCGAGCTCCAAGGCGAGCGGCACGCCTTCGGCGAGTCCGCGCCGCACCGCGTCGCCGACGGGTAGATCCATGTGCACGTTCAAGTGATAAACGCCGTCCTTGAGCTGCAGATCGGCGGAGCGGACTTCGAAGCGCCCCTCGAGCCCGTCGGCGTGCAGCGGCGTCATCCACAGCGCCGCCGCGGCTGCCGTGCAGCACAGCCATCCGATCGACAGCGGTCGGCGACGGCGGAAACGGAGTGAGGGCTTGGATCGCACGGCGTTCATTGTCTTGTCAGGGCAGCATAATAGAAGCCGTCGGCACCCGCCTCCCCGGGAAGAATTTGCCTGCCGAATTCATCTGCCTCGCCAAAATTCGGCCAACCTTCCCAGCTCTCGGCCGGGAGCACGCTTGCATCGGGGGTGCTGCGCAAGAACGTGGCGAGAAGATCGCGATTTTCGCTGCGCGTCACGGTGCAGGTGACATACACAAGACGGCCTCCGGGCGCCAGCATGTTCCACGCCGAGTGCAGCAAGCGGGCTTGCAGCGCCGGCAATTTGTCGATATCGGACGGGGACTTGCGCAGACGGATATCGGGATGACGGCGGATCACTCCTAAGGCTGAGCAGGGCGCATCCAGCAATATGCGATCGAACGGGACACCGTCCCACCAAGTCGCGGACAGGCCTAGGTCGCCGCTGATGAGTTCGGCACGGAGTTGTCCGCGGTTCAAGTTCTCTTGAACTCGGGCGAGGCGCTGCGGGTCGATGTCGACCGCCACCAGTCTGCTCAAATGTGGTTCCCGTTCGGCGATGAGCGCCGTTTTTCCGCCGGGCGCGGCGCACCCATCGAGCACCCGTTGACCCGCCGCAAGCCCCAAGGGAAATGCGACGCATTGCGCTCCCAAGTCCTGCACGGAAACCACGCCCTGCGAAAACCCGGGCAGGTCCTGCACATCGCACGGCGCATCCAGCACCACCGCCGCGGGCACGCGCGCCTCAGCGCGCGCGCCGATCCCGGCCTCGCGCAGCTTCTCAAGATAGGCGTCGATGCTGGTGCGCTCGCAATTGACCCGCAGCCACATCGGCGCTTGAGCGTCACCCGCGGCCAGCAGCTGGGTCCACCGCACCGGCCAATCGGCGCGCAGGCGATCGGCGAGCCACACCGGCGCGGCATGGCGAGTGGCTGGATTGCGTGCAATGTCCGCGTCCAAACTCTGGCGCTCGCGCAGGTAACGGCGCAGCACCGCGTTGATGAGTCCCGCGGCGCGCGCGGCATCGGTGACTTTCGCGGTCTGCACGGCTGCATCGACCACGGCATATTGCGGCGTCCTCTCATCCTCGAGCTCGTAAAGCGCGACCGACAGCAGTGCGCGAACCAGGAAATCCAAGGACCTCACCGGCGTCGACAAGAGCCGGCCCAAGAGCGCCTCATGGCGATAGTAGCCGCGCACCGCTCCGTAGCTGAGCGAGCGCACCGCAGGCGCGAGCTGGGGGTTGGCCGCGGCAAGCGCATCCTTGAGCGCAGCGTC
Organism: uncultured Gammaproteobacteria bacterium; assembly: GCA_963818075.1. Lineage (GTDB taxonomy): Bacteria > Pseudomonadota > Gammaproteobacteria > Steroidobacterales > Steroidobacteraceae > Bog-1198. The sequence goes on from CAWFQX010000006.1 coordinate 1,738,149, forward strand.
CAGGGTCACGCCCTCGCGCAGTATCCGGGCCACGGCATGCGCGGCCAGGGAACGCGCACTGGCGGCTGCGGCGTTCATGCTGCCGCAAAGCGCGCGTGGTCGAGCCGCTGTCCCTGGATGAATTCGCGGGCCAAGAGCGGTTTTCGGCCGGTGAGCTGCAGGCGAAGAATCCGCAACACGCCGGTGCCGCACGCCACGTCGATGCCGTCATCCGCGGCGGCCAGCACCGTGCCGGGTTCGATTTCCGGCGCGGCGCCGGCGCGCAAATCAGAGTCGCGCAATTCGGCATCCCAGATGCGGAGCTGCGCGCCATCGAGGCGCGTCTCGGCAATCGGCCAGGGATTGAAGGCGCGGACGCGGCGCCAAATCTGCAGCGCATCCTCACGCCAATCGATGAGCGCTTCGGCCTTGGTGATTTTCGCGGCGTAGGTGACGCCCGCGGTGGACTGCGGTTCCTCACGGATGCGGCCAGAGTTGAGCGCAGCCAACGCTTCGACGATGAGATCGGCGCCCGCCCGCGCAAGGCGATCGTGCACGCTCCCGGCGGTGTCGTCGGCGTGGATGTCCATGGCTCGCGCAGCAAGCATGGGACCGGTGTCGAGGCCCTCGTCCATGCGCATGATGGTGACGCCGGTGTGTGGGTCTCCCGCCAGAATGGCTCGTTGGATCGGCGCCGCGCCCCGCCAACGCGGCAGCAGCGAGGCGTGGATGTTGATGCAACCGAGTTTGGGTAAGGTCAGTGCGGCCGGCGGCAGCAGTAAGCCGTAGGCAACCACCACCAGTGCGTCGAGCGCCAAGCCGCGCAAAATCTCCAATGCTTCCGGCGACTTGAAGCTCGCCGGTTGATGCAGGCGAATGCCATGCGCGACTGCCAGCGCTTTGACCGGACTCTCGCGCAATGCCTGACCGCGCCCGGCCGGGCGGTCGGGTTGGGTGAATACGGCGCAGACCCGGTATGCCTGTCGCAGCGCGTCAAGCGCCGGAACGGCAAACTCCGGCGTGCCGGCGAAGCCCAGCCGGAGGGAAGGAAGAACGGTGCTCAAGGCTCAAAGAGCCGGGGGTCGAGCGCTCAGCATCACTGCGCTGGGCGTCGCCACGCCGCGCGCTGCGGCGCGAGTTTCGCCCCCTGTGGATCGCTGTTTGCGCTCCTTTTCGAGGCGCCGGCGAATCAGCTGGCGCTTGAGCTCCGATAAGTAGTCGACGAATAGTTTGCCTTCGAGATGGTCCGCCTCATGTTGGATGCAGACTGCGAGCAGGCCATCCGCGTCCATCTCGAACGGCTGTCCGTCGCGACCCAGTGCGCGCACGCAGATATTGGTCGCGCGCGACACTTTGTCGTAAATGCCCGGCACGGACAGGCATCCCTCTTCGCCCGGACCGGAGCCTTCCAGCTTGAGGATCTCGGGGTTGAACAGCACCAGCGGCCGATCGCGTTCCTCGCTGACGTCGAGCACGATCAGCCGCACGTGCACATCCACCTGGGTAGCCGCGAGACCGACGCCCTTATGCGCGTACATGGTCTCGAGCATATCGTCGGCCAGTTGACGCATTGCGTCATCGACTTCCGTCAGCGGTGCGGCCTTCTTACGCAGCCTCGGATCGGGATACTCCAGAATTGCGAGCTTTGTCATGGGAGTTATGAGAGCAATATCGTGTTTTTGGCCGAGGAATGTTGCTAAAGTTCCGCCGCTGCTTAACTTAATGCCCGTCTTGCAGCGCGTGCGGCGTTGGCAAAGGGCAAAAACGGGCGATACGTCCCAGTCTTTGGCGGCAGGTCGGCAGTATACCAGCCAGTCAGCGACTTCAAGCTGCGGCAACGGAGCGAAACGAATGCTTAGGTCTAAAATTATTGCCCTCACGACTCTATCGGTGGCGGTACTCGCGGGATGTGAAACCGATCGGCCCGTGACGGCACCGGTACCGGTGGTGGCGCCCGACAACACGGTGGAAGGCACGGTGGTCGGCGACGATAGAACCGCGATGGAAGCGGCGGTCGATGCGGGCGCCGGTGCGTCCGCCACGGCGCCGGCGACAGAGGCGCCCGCGGGCGGGGTCGCAATCAACCCCAACGCTCCGGACAGCTATGTCGTGAAGCGCGGCGATACCTTGTGGGGCATCGCCAAGGTGTTCTTGCGCGATCCGTGGTTTTGGCCGGAAATCTGGCAAGTCAATCCGCAGATCCAGAATCCGCATTTGATCTACCCGGGCGACACGCTGCGTTTGGTCTATATCGAAGGTCGGCCGACCATCATGTTGCAGCGCGGGGACGCCGCGCGGGTGTTGCCGCGAGTGCGCAGTCAGCCGCTCGAGGGTGCAATCACCACCATCCCGTATGAAACCGTCGCCGCCTTCATGTCGAAGCCCTCGGTACTCGCCAAAGAACAGATCGCGACGGCGCCCTATGTGCTGGCGACCCGCGACATGCACGTGATCATGGCCGACGGCGATACCCTGTATGCACGCGGATTTACCAGTCCCGTCGAACTCGGTACTCACTACAACGTGGTGCGGGTCGGCGACGCGCTGCGCGATCCGGACGATAACCGCATCGTGGGTTACGACGGCATCTTCACCGGCGCCGGTCATGTGACCCGCGGCGGCGATCCGGTCACCCTCATGATGACCGAATCGGCGCGCGAAACCGAAGCCGGAGATAAATTGTTCGCGGGCGGCATCGACGTGCCGCTCGACTTCATCCCCAGCGCGCCCAAGGTCAAGACCAGCGGCAGCATCATGGCGGTATCGAACGGCGTCACCGTCATCGGTCAGTACGAGGTCGTGGTCATCAATCGCGGCGCCGCCGACGGGCTCGCGCCGGGCAACGTGTTGGCGGTGTACCAGGCCGGCGAGGTCATTCGCGACAACGCGAACAGGGGATTCCTTAATTCGACGACCCGGCTGCATTCCGAGAAGGTCCGGCTTCCCGATGAACGGTCCGGCACCTTCATGGTGTTCAAGACATTCGACCATTTGAGTTACGGCTTGATCATGGAAGCCACGAACGTCATTCGCGTAGCCGATCGAGTGGAAAACCCTTAAGTCCCTCCGTGCCCGGCCGCCGACGCGGCGCAAATCTGCACGTTGAGGTTAAGTAAAGGCGCGGCGCCGCGGTTGCGCCCGGCCGATAATCGGCGCAATGCAAGGAGCCGACGAGTCTTCGGCGTGGATGACGCTCACACGCGCGCCGGCGCTCGACACGTGCACCCTCGCCAGAGCACTGGCGGTGTTCGGGGCGGCCCGCGGCATCATCCAGGCGTCCGATGCGGCGCGCGCGCAGGCCGGCATGCCGCCGCCGGCGCGCGAGTTCTTGTCCGGCGCCGAGGCACAATTGAGCCGTGCGGAACGCGCCTGGCTGGAAAATCCCCGCCATTGCATCGTGCCATTCACGGACCCGCGCTACCCGGCCCTGCTGCGTTCGGCGGCGCGCCACCCGATTGCGCTATACGTCGCCGGCAACCTCGACGCCTTGAACGATCCTCAACTGGCCATCGTCGGCAGCCGCAATCCGACGGCGCAAGGCCGGGACACTGCGGAGGAATTCGGCGAATGTCTCGCTGCGCGCGGGCTCACCGTCACCAGCGGACTTGCCGTCGGGATTGATAGTGCGGCACACCGTGGCGCTCTTAAGGCGCAGGGAATCACGCTGGCGGTGCTCGGATCGGGGGTCGATGTCGTCTACCCGTCCAATAATCGTCCCATGGCTGCGGAAATTCAGCGCCAGGGTGCCTTGATCAGCGCATTTCCGCTCGGCAGTCCCCCTCGGCCGGCGCATTTTCCGCAGCGGAACGCGTTGATCGCGGCCCTTAGCCTCGGCACTTTGGTGGTCGAAGCGGCGCGTCGCAGCGGCTCTCTGATCACCGCGCGGCTGGCGCTCGACTTGGGCCGTGAGGTGTTCGCGATTCCGGGATCGATCCATAGTCCCTTGAGCCGCGGCTGCCACGAATTGATCCGGCAGGGGGCCAAACTGACAGAAACCGCGCATGACATATTGAGCGAGTTGAACTTTTCAGCGTTTTTCGCAGGTGTTACCCAAGGCCCGGCGGGGGCCGCCGCGGCGCCCATTCCCGCATCGGGCATGGACAAGGAACACAAAATCTTGTTAGATGCGCTCGGCTTTGATCCCGCGGACCTCGATGTGTTGGTCGTTCGTACCGGATTCAAACCAGAAGCCGTGTCCTCGATGATGCTGATCCTCGAGCTCGAAGGCCACGTTCAGGCCGCCCCCGGGGGCCGCTACTCCCGAGTCGTTAGGAGCCGGAGGTGAAAGATAACGTTCTCGATCTGCTCATCTATCTGTTCGAGAATTATATGAGCGCCGACGACGAGCCGCGGCCGGATCGCGATGTCTTGAAACTCGAGCTGGATAAGGCGGGTTTCGCGGAACCCGACATCGAACGCGCTCTCGAATGGCTGGACGGCTTGTCCGGCGAACAGCTGGGCAAGGTCGCGGAAGCCACCGCACGCGCCGTGCGGGTGTTTAGCAGCCAGGAGCTGCTGCGGCTTGACACCGACGTGCGCGGTTACCTCATGTACCTGGAGAACGTGCGGATACTCTCCGGCACACAGCGCGAACTCGTCATCGACCGCCTCATGGCGCTCGAAGCCGACGAAATCGACATCGAACAAGTAAAATGGGTCGTCTTGATGGTGCTTTTCAGTCAACCCGGACAAGAATCCGCTTACGCGCAGATGGAAGACCTGGTCTTCGAAGAGCGCTCTGACGCATTGCATTAGGCGACTTTGAGCACCAACCTCGTTATCGTGGAATCACCCGGCAAGGTGAAGTCCATAAAGAAGTACCTCGGCAAGGATTTCGAAGTCCTCGCCTCCTATGGTCACGTTCGCGACCTCGTGCCCAAGGAAGGCGCCGTCGATCCGACCCATCACTTCGCCATGAAATACCAGGTCGTCGAACGCAATCAAAAGCACATCGACGCCATTTCGCGCGCGCTCAAGAAGGCGAAATCGCTGTATCTCGCGACCGATCCCGACCGCGAGGGCGAGGCCATATCCTGGCATCTGTACGAGCTCCTCAAGGCCCAGGGCGAGTTGAAGGGCAAGGATGTGCGCCGCGTCGTGTTCTACGAGATCACCAAGAACTCGGTGCAAGAGGCAATCTTGAGTCCGCGCGAGTTGTCCGTGGATCTCGTCAATGCCCAGCAGGCGCGACGTGCGCTCGATTTCTTGGTCGGATTCAACCTGTCGCCGCTGCTGTGGAAAAAGGTGCGGCCGGGACTCTCGGCGGGCCGTGTGCAGAGTCCGGCGCTGCGCATGATTTGCGAGCGCGAAGACGAAATCGCGGCGTTCGTCGCGCGCGAATACTGGTCCATCGACGCCGAACTGCTGCATTCGGAGCAGAAGTTTCCGGGCAAGCTGGTCGAGTATAAGGGCGCCAAGGTCGAACAGTTCAGCTTCACGACGGAAGCCGACGCCCGCGAGGTCGAGCGTACGCTGCAAGCCGCCGCGCACGGCGAGCTCACCGTGCTCAACGTGGATCGCAAGCAGCGCAAGCGCAATCCCGCGCCGCCGTTTACGACCTCGACTTTGCAGCAGGAGGCCGCCCGCAAACTGGGCTTCAGTGCGCAGAAAACGATGCGCGTCGCGCAGCAGCTGTACGAAGGGGTCGACATCGGCGAGGGTCAGGTCGGTCTCATCACCTATATGCGCACCGACTCGCTGAATCTCGCGCAAGAGGCCATCGGCCAGATTCGCGACGTCATCGTGCAGCTGTACGGGCAGGAAGGGCTAGCCGAAGAGCCCCGGATCTACAAGACCAAGTCGAAGAACGCGCAGGAAGCGCACGAGGCCATTCGCCCTACCGCCGCCAACGTCCTGCCCGCGGACATCGAACAGAAAATGGAGAGCGATCAGTTCCGGCTGTACTCGCTGATCTGGAAGCGCACCGTGGCCTGCCAAATGGCGCCGGCGATCTTCGATACGGTCGCCGTGGAGATGCTCGCGGGCGGCGACGGCCCGAAGCGAAACGTGCTGCGGGCGAACGGCTCGACCCTGGTGAAGCCGGGCTACATCTCCGTCTACCAGGAAGGCATGGACGACGTCGTGCAGGACGATTCGGATCATGTACTGCCGCCGATGCAGCAAGGCGATCGGGTCAAGTTGACCGGCATCGTGCCGACGCAGCATTTCACCGAGCCGCCGCCCCGGTTTTCCGAGGCGTCGCTGGTCAAGGCACTCGAGGAATACGGCATCGGGCGGCCGTCGACTTACGCGTCCATCATTTCCACTTTGCGCGATCGTCAATACGTCGATATCGAAAGCCGGCGCTTCACGGCGACCGACATCGGCAAGATCGTCAGCCGGTTCTTGACGCAATATTTCACGACCTACGTGGACTATGATTTCACCGCCAAGATGGAAGATTCGCTCGATGCGGTGGCGAACGGCGAGCAAGAATGGGTGCCGCTGCTCGAGAAGTTCTGGAAGCCGTTCATCGATCTGGTGAACCATACGGAATCCTCGGTGAGCCGCGAGGAAGTGGCGCAAGCCCGGGACTTGGGGGTGGATCCCGCGAGCGGAAAACCGATGAGCGTCCGCATGGGGCGATTCGGTCCCTTCGTGCAGATCGGCACCAAGGACGACGCGGACAAGCCGCGCTTCGCCGGCCTGCGCCCCGGCCAAAAGATGGATGCAATCACGCACACGGAAGCGATGGAGCTGTTCAAACTGCCGCGCAAGCTTGGTCTGACGGCCCAGGGCGAGGAGATCACGGCCAATGTCGGCCGGTTTGGTCCCTATGTGAAATACGGCGCCAAGTACGTTTCGCTCAAAACCGACGACCCCTATGAAATCACGCACGAGCGCGCATTGGAGGTCATTCGCGACAAGGAAATCGCGGACGCCAATCGGCTGATCCTGGACTTTCCCGACGCCGGCATACAGGTGCTCAACGGCCGCTATGGCCCCTATATCACCGACAAATCGCGCAATGCGAAAATCCCGAAGGACAAGGAGCCGAAGAGCTTGACCTTGGAGGAGTGCCAAACCCTGCTGGCGGCGGCGCCGGTGCGCACCTTCGGTAAGTGGGGCCGCAAGCCCAAGGGGCAGAATGGCAAGGGCACGCCCAAAGGGCAGGCGGCCAAGGCGGCGGGCGCGGCCGACCAGCCCGAGACTGCCGCCGTGCGGGCAAAGCCGACGCGGCTGGCCGCCAAGGGCGCGAAGGCGTCAGCCGACAAGAAAGCGCCCGCAGACCTCACCGCGCCGAAGCCCAAGGCCGCCAAAGCCAAGCCCAAGGCCAAAGCCAAAAAGAGTTCCGCCAAGAAGACCTAGCCTCCAATGGATGCAACCGCGGTCAAGCGCTACTTGAACGACTTGCATGACCGCATCACGGCGGCCGTGGAAGCGATCGACGCCGCAAAATTCCGGCGTGATCCCTGGGTGAGACCGGAAGGCGGCGGCGGCGAGAGCCGCGTTTTGAGCGAGGGCACGGTGTTCGAACGCGCAGGCGTGTCGTTCTCGCACGTGTTCGGCGAGAAGATGCCGGCGTCCGCCTCCAACTCACGTCCTGAAATCGCCGGCGCGCCGTTCGAGGCCATGGGGCTGTCGCTGGTGTTTCATCCGCGAAATCCGCATGCGCCCACCACCCACTGCAATGTCCGGTTCCTGGTCGCCACGCCGGGCGCCGGCCCCGCTCACTGGTGGTTCGGCGGCGGCTTCGATCTCACGCCTTACTATCCGTATGACGAAGATGTCCTGCATTGGCACCGCACGGCTCGCGACGCCTGCCAACCGTTCGGCGCGCAGACCTATGCCGAATATAAGGAGTGGTGCGACCGCTACTTCTTCCTGCCGCATCGGAATGAGACGCGCGGCGTCGGCGGGCTGTTCTTCGACGACCTCAACAGAGGTGGTTTCGAGCGGTGCTTCGCCCTGTTGCGAAGCGTGGGCGATCACTTTTTACCGGCATATCTTCCGATCATCCAACGCCGCAAAGACCTTGGCTTCGGCGAGCGAGAGCGTCAGTTTCAGCTCTACCGGCGCGGCCGCTATGTGGAATTCAATCTGGTCTACGATCGTGGCACCCTGTTCGGCTTGCAATCGCGGGGCCGCACCGAGTCGATTCTGATGTCCCTGCCGCCGCTGGCTCGCTGGGACTACGATTGGCACCCTGAAGCAGGATCGCCCGAAGCCCGTCTGTACGAAGATTTTCTGCGGCCGAGAGCCTATCTCGACGAGCTCGGTCCCGCGCATTCCTAGCCCCCGATCTGCACTCGTGCGATCACGCCGGCCAACGTTTCCTCGCCGAGCGACAGGTAGAGGTGTTGCTCGGCCACCGTCAGAGTGAACTCCATTCGCCGCGTGAGGCGCGCCGCGACGCTCGCCAGCCAGTCGCGATCCACCGCATAGAGTTCCATCGCCGCGACGCGATGAATCCGTTCTGCCCCCAGCCGCGCGGCGAGCTGCACCGCGTCTTTGTTGGTGTAGATGGCCACGCGCGGCGCGAGCTTGGCCGCCCGGTGCAGGCGCGCCGCTTCCGGAGCGCCGACGTCGATCCACACGCGGAGCTGGCCGGTCAGATCGCGTACCGCAATGGTCGGCTGATCCGAATCGAACAATCCGTTCGAGAATGAAATGCCTTCGGTGTATTCGAGGCAGTACGCCAGCACGCGCGTCAGCAAATGATCCTCGGTTTCCGACGGATGACGCGCCACTCGCAGCTCCAACGGCTGATAGACGCCGCGGTCCGAGTCGGCAAGATCGATTTTGAACACGTAGATCGTGGCGCCGAGCGCCATGGGTCACCTCGATGGGAATACTCTAGCACCGCCTCCCCGAGGCGTGAGTCGTGACCATTGGCGTCATACAGGTCTTTTATGATTACATGCCTGACTCCGGGGATGCCTAGCAGCGAGCTTCGCAGCAACAACTAATGGATGACCAATCCGCCCTTCTCAATCAGCTGCGCATCGATCGAGGCAGCGAGTCGGCGCCATCCGGCAAAGCCTGGATCTGGCTGACGCTAGCGTTTGTGCTGCTGGCAGCGGCCGGCATCGCAGTCTGGTGGTGGATGAGACCCAACGGCGTGTCCGTGCATATTGTGACGGCGCGGGCCATTGCCGGTGAGGGAGCCGCTGCCGGCTCGATTCTGGACGCCTCGGGATACGTCGTGGCGCGCCGCCAGGCCACGGTGGCCTCCAAGATCACCGCCAAGATGGTGGAACTCGATATCGAGGAAGGTGACCACGTCAAGGCCGGCCAGATCATCGCCAAGCTCGATGACACCAACATCCGTGCCGCGCTGAATCAAGCCAGTGCGCAACTCGAGTTTGCCAAGGCCAGCCTGACCGAAACCCAGGTCAATCTCACCAATGCGCAGCGCGACTACGACCGCCAGAAGAGCCTGATGCAAGGGCACTTTGTCAGCCAGGCGGCGGTGGACAATGCGCAGACCAGCGTGGATGGGCTGCGGGCGCAACTCGCCACTCAGCGCAGCAATGTCGATGTCGTGGCCCGCGCCATGAGCGTCGCCGAGCGCAATCTCGACGATACCATCGTGCGGGCGCCGTTCTCCGGCGTCGTCACGGTCAAGGCTGCGCAACCCGGCGAAATGGTTTCACCGGTCTCCGCCGGCGGCGGTTTCACACGAACCGGCATCGGCACCATCGTCGACATGGATTCGCTTGAAATCCAGGTGGACGTCAATGAGAATTTCATCAACCGAGTGCGGCCGGCCCAACAAGCCACCGCCAGGCTCAATGCCTACCCGGACTGGCAGATTCCCGCGCACGTCATCGCCGTGATTCCGACCGCCGACCGCAGCAAGGGCACCGTGACCGTGCGCATAGCGCTCGATCAGAAGGACGCGCGCATCCTGCCGGAGATGGGTGTGCGCGTGTCGTTTTTGGACGAGCCCGGGCCGGAACAGAGGGGCAAGGTTGCGGCCGGCGTGACGCTCCCGAGCAACGCGGTACAGGGATCCGGCGCGGCCGGCGCGGTTTTTGTCGCGCACGGCGACACCCTCGAGCGGCGCGCGGTCCGCCTTGGAGCCGGGAGCAGCGACAGTATCACCGTTCTGTCGGGACTGACTGCGGGAGAGCGTGTCGCGGTGGGCGATTTCAACCAGCTGAAGGACGGCGCCAAGGTTCGCGTCGAACAGGAGCGTTAGAACATGAGTGATGCCATCGTATCCCTGCGCAACGTCGACAAGCGGTATGTTCGCGGCAAGCAGAGCGTGGAGGTACTGCAGCACCTGAGCCTCGACATTGCCAAAGGCGACTTCGTCGCGCTGATGGGCCCGAGCGGCTCCGGCAAGACCACCCTCCTGAACCTGATCGGCGGCCTCGACACCGCGACCGCCGGCGAGATCACCGTCGCCGGCCAGCGCCTCGATCGGCTGGGGCAGGGCGCACTGGCGCGCTGGCGCGCTCGCCATGTTGGATTCGTGTTCCAGTTCTACAACTTGATGCCCATGTTGAGCGCGCAGCGCAACGTGGAGCTGCCGCTGTTGCTCACCCATCTGTCCGGCGCACAGCGCAAAGCCAATGCGCTGGCCGCGCTGACCCTGGTCGGCATCGCCGATCGCGCCAAACACAAGCCGGGCGAGCTGTCCGGCGGCCAGGCGCAACGCGTCGCCATCGCGCGTGCGCTGGTGGCCGACCCGACCCTGCTGGTCTGCGACGAACCCACCGGCGACCTCGACCGCAAGTCCGCCGACGACGTGCTGCATCTCCTGCAGATGCTGAATCGCGAGCACGGCAAGAGCATCGTCATGGTCACTCACGACCCCAAAGCCGCCGAGTTCGCCAGCCGTCAGCTGCACATGGACAAGGGCACCTTGCTGGAAGCGGGAACGCTGGCTGCCTAGCGGGAACGCCCATGAAATACTTTCCGCTCATCTGGGCCACGCTGTGGCGCAAGAAAACCCGGACCATCTTCACCCTGCTGTCCGTGGTCGTGGCCTTTCTCCTGTTCGGCGTGTTGGAAACCGTCGACTACGCCTTCGCGCATCCGAGCGGCGGCGCAACCGGGGCGGACAAGCTGATCACGACCAACAAGTATTCGATCACCCTGTCGCTGCCGTTTTCCGACGCGCAGGAAATCCGCGCGGTGCCGGGCGTGGCCGAGGTGACTTGGATCAGCTGGTTCGGAGCGTACTATCAGGAGTCGAAGAACTTCGTGTTCGCGCTCCCGGTCGACACCGACACCTATTTCAATTTGCACAAGGACGAGTTCATTTTCAGCAGCGTTGAGATGCAGGCGTACCGCAACACGCGCAGCGGCGCGCTGGTCAATTCGGCGCTGATGAAGAAATTCGGCTGGAAGGTCGGCGACAGGGTGCCGCTGCATTCGACCATCTGGACGCAGAAAAAGGACGGCTCGCTCGACTGGACCTTCGACATCGTCGGCACCTTCGATGCCAAGGATCCCACCCAGGCCGGCCAGCAGGCGTCGACCCTGCTGTTCCACTACGACCTGTTCGACGAGGGGCGCAGCTTTGGCAAGGGCACCGTGGGCTGGTTCGAGGAGCGCGTCGCCGACCCGTCGCAGTCCGGCGCGATCTCCGGCCGGATCGATGCCTTGTTCGCGAATTCTCCCAACGAGACCAAGACCCAGCCGGCCAAGGATTTCGCGTTGGCGTTCATGAAACAATTCGGCGACATCGGCTTCGTTTTGCGCGCCATCTTGGGAGCGGTGTTCTTCACCTTGCTGTTTCTGACCGGCAACACGATGATGCAGTCGGTGCGCGAACGCACGCCGGAGCTTGCAGTGCTCAAAACCATCGGCTTCGGCGACGGCAAGGTGCTCGGCTTGGTGATCGGCGAATCCCTGCTGTTGTGCGTGATTGCCGCGCTCATCGGGCTGGGCTTGAGCTACGCGGCGCTGCCCATCATCAAGCTCGGTTTGCAGGGCGTGGAACTTTCACCCGAGGCGCTGCTCCCCGGAATCGTCGCCGCGGTACTGCTGGCGGTGATCGTCGGTTTGCCGCCGGCACTGCGTGCCGGCCGATTGAATATCGTCGATGCGCTGGCGGACAAGCGCTGAACGCTGCATAGCTTCAGGAACCGCCATGTTCAAGCAGTTGGTCGCCGCGATCTCCATGAGCCTGCAAACATTGCCGCAGCGCATCGGCGCCTCCAGCGTCATCGTCATCGGCATCGCCGGCGTGGTCGCGGTTTTGGTCTCGGTGCTGGCCATGGGCGCCGGATTCCGCCACACCCTGGCGGATAGCGGCCGCGCCGATCGCGCCATCATCCTGCGCGGCGGTTCCGACGCCGAGCTCAACAGCAACCTCACGCGGGCCGATGTCGACACCATCAGCAATGCGCCGGGCCTCGCACGGAATTCGGAGGGCAAGGCAGTGCTGTCGAGCGAGCTCGTGACGGTGGTGAACATACCCAAAATCGATACCGGCACCGACGCCAACATCACGCTGCGCGGAGTCGGCCTCGAGCTTGCCGAGGTGCGCCCGGAGCTCAAAGTCGTCAACGGCCGCATGTTTCGTCCGGCGGTGCGCGAGCTCATCGCGGGCGCCGGCGCCGTCAAGCAATTTCGCGGGCTCACCGTCGGCAGCGTGCTGCATCTGCGCAACGCCGATTGGACGGTTACCGGAATGTTCACGAGCAACGGCGACGTGCATGAATCCGAGCTGCTCGCCGACGTCGACACGGTGGGCTCATCCATCGAGCGGAACGGCTACAGCTCGGCGGTCGCTCTGCTCGCGAGCGCGGCGGAATTCACCCGCTTCAAGGATGCGCTCACCACCGATCCGCAGCTGAAAGTCGACGTGCAGCGCGAGCCGGAGTACTACGCGGCGCAATCCAAGGCGCTCACCAAGGCCATCAACATCGTGGGCAACACCGTGGCCGTCATCATGGCGATCGGTGCGATGTTCGGCGCGCTCAACAGCATGTACTCGGCGGTGGCCGCGCGTGGGCTGGAAATCGCCACTTTGCGGGCGATCGGTTTCGGCGCCGTGCCGGTGCTGCTGTCGGTCATGATCGAGGCGCTGCTCTTGTCCCTGCTGGGGGGCGTGATCGGTGCCGCCCTCGCCTGGCTGTTCTTCAACGGGCACACCGTGAGCACGCTCGGCGGCGCTTTCGCGCAGGTCGTATTCCAGCTGACCGTCACCCGGGCGTTGATCATCACGGGCATCGCCTGGGCCTGCGCCATCGGCCTCCTCGGCGGGTTCTTTCCGGCGCTGCGTGCAGCACGACTGCCGGTGGCGGAGGCCTTGCGCGCGGCGTGACCTCAAGCGGTTAATCGCCACGGGACGCGCCGACGCAGGCACAATGCCGGGCGGTGAACTACAAGCACATTTATCACGCGGGAAACTTTGCGGATGTGGCGAAACACGTCGGCCTGACGTATTGCGTCGGCGCGCTCAAGCGCAAAGACGCCGCGTTTTTCGCGCTGGACAGCCATGCCGGCCGCGGCTATTACGACATGCAGGCCCCGGAAGCGCACCAATCCGGCGAGGCGGCGCGGGGCGTGCAGCGCTTGATAGAGACCAGTATCGGCGCGCCGGCCCTAGTCAGCTACTTTGCGGCAATTCGGGCGCGGCGCGGCAAACGCCTGGCGCGGTATCCGGGTTCGCCCGCCTTGATTGCCGACAGCCTGCGTCCTCAGGATCGCGCCCTGTTCGTTGAGCTCCAGCCTGCGGAAGCGCGCGCGGCGGAGCGGGAGATCGAGTCCTTGGGCCGCGTGCGCACCGAGATCGGCGACGGTTATGCCGCGCTCAAGGCATTTCTGCCCCCGGAGGAACGACGCGGCTTGGTTTTGATCGACCCGCCGTACGAAAGCCTCGATGAACTGAAGGTGATGCTGCAGGCTTTTGCGGAAGCATATCGGCGTTGGCCGAACGGGATCTATCTCATGTGGTACCCGATCCGCAGCGCCGCACAGCGCAGCATGGTGCATGCGCGGTTCGAGGCGCTGCGAATTCCGAAAATGCTGTTTGCGGACCTTGCCATTCACCCCGACGACGCGGGCGTCGGACTCGCCGGCAGCGGCCTGCTGATCGTGAACCCCCCCTACGGCGCGGATCAGTACCTCGCCGACGCTTATTCGGCAATTCACGGCGGCATCGCCACCCCCGGAGCCGGCTATGTAGAAGTGGGCCGCCTCACTCCGGAGCGAGTGGCACAATAGCCGGACTCATCCTACGCAAGTGCACACTCTTTCAGGACAAAAATATGGATCAAGATTCCTTACGTGATCTCGTCGCAAAGCTGCACGAGCAGTTGTCCGATGCGCTCCGAGCGGACCCGAGCTCCAGGGAACGCTTGAACGACCTGATGAAGGACGTCAGTCGCTTGATCGACAAACCCGCCGATCCGCCCTCCGAGGCGCAGCTGTCGCTGCCAGACCGGTTGGAAAGAATCGCGGTTCAGTTCGAGGCCGATCACCCGACATTGGCGGCGAGTGCGCGGCGACTGATCGACTTGCTCGGCGAAGTGGGCATCTAAAGCCGCGGAGCCGGGGCACCTTCGGTCCAAACGATGGAATCGAGCACTCGATGGGCGATGTGCTCGATGGTCCCGAAGTCCGTGGCCGGACCGCGGGTGAGCACCGCCAGGCTGCCGTGACCGGCAACGGGCACGATCACCCCGCGGTAACCCTGTTCATCGAACTGCACTGGTTTTCGCGCATGTTCATGTACCAGAACCATCACGGTGACCGGCCCCGACTCGGTTTGTATGACCAGGTGCGGTACCTGATGACCGCGGAAGTGGCAGCTGCTGGCATAGCTCACGACGTCGGCCCCGGCGGCCAGGTGCATTTGAGCATCGTGCAGCACATTCTGCAGCGCGGCACTCGGCACCGGCACATCGGTGCGGCGCCACGCCTGCGGCTCCTCCCGCATGTGCGTGACCACGTCGGCGGCGAGGCTGGATCGCGGGACGCCGAGCCAGAGGCCTCCGGCAACCACGACTGCCATCAGCACCCCTGCCGCCATGGCCCAGCCCGAGCGAAAGTTCGGCGAGCGCCGCGGCGCCTTGGCGCGTAGCGGCACCACCGCGTCCGCAACGGTCACGCGCATGGCGCGCTGCAAGCCCGACTCGAAACGCAGCAGGCGCTCCGTGAATAGATTGCAGTCGTGGCAGCTGGCGCGGTGCTCGCGCAGCGCCGGATCCCCGCCCTGCGGCTGGGCAAGCATCGATTGTCGGTATCGGGTACAGTCGATCATTCTTCCGGATCCAAGCTCGTATCCTCGCCGCACAGCGCGCGCAGCTGCTTGCGAGCGCGAAACAGCCGCGTCAGTACTGCGGCGCCCGACAGCCCGAGTTCGCGGGCAATTTCGGCGGTGGAGAAGCCCATCAGCACCTGCAGCACCAGCGGCTCCCGGTACTCATCGGGCAATTTGAACAAGGCGGCACGCATTTCAGCGAGATTCTGCTCCTCGGCGGCGGCGAGCATCGGCTCCTCGCGCGCCACCAACTCATCGACATCCACGGTCACGAATCGCTTGCGCTCAAAGCTGCGCGCGAATTCCCGGCGGATGATGGTCAGGAACCAAGGTTTGGCGGCAGCCTCGTCCAGCAGCGAGTCCTGAGCCTTCCAGGCACGCAGCATGGTTTCCTGAACCACGTCTTCCGCCAAGGCGCGGTCGCGGGACAACCAGAAGGCGAAACGGAGCAGATCCGGGCGCAGCGATCGGCACAATGCCTCAAAGCGGGCGCGCTTGTGATTTCCGCCAACCTGATCCTTCATGGTTAAATCAGCACCCGGCGTGAGATTTCTCGCCCGCGATATTACCGCGTTACGCCGCCGGCGCGGACTCGCAAAAGGCCAAACCGGGGGCAGGCGCGCCGAATTCGCCGGGCTGAAGCTTAAGTCAGGAGTCACAGTCAAGATGACCGGAACGACCGCCAAATCATTTCCGAACATCCGCATGCGGCGCATGCGGCGCGATGATTTCTCCCGCCGAATGATGCGTGAAACCCACTTGAGCGTGGATGCGTTGATTTACCCGATGTTCGTGGTCGAAGGGCGCGGCGAGCGCCAGCCGGTGGCCTCCATGCCGGGGATCGAGCGGCTATCCGTCGATCAAGCTTTGCGCGAGTGCGAGGCGCTGCTCCGCCTCAAAGTGCCGGCCATCGCCCTGTTTCCGGTCACGCCGCAGGAGAAAAAGACGCTCGATGCGCGCGAGTCCTGGAACCCGAACGGCATCGCGCAGGTGGCGGTGCGCGCGGTAAAGAAGGAGTTCCCGGGTCTCGGCGTCATTACCGACGTCGCCCTCGATCCCTTCACGACCCACGGCCAGGATGGCCTGATCGACGCCAACGGCTATGTGCAGAACGATCTGACCGTGGAAACGCTGGTACGCCAGGCACGCTCGCACGCGGATGCCGGGGCCGACGTGGTTGCACCCTCGGACATGATGGACGGACGCATCGCTGCGATTCGCGCGGCGTTCGAAACCGCCGGATTGGTGCATACGCGGATTTTGGCGTATGCGGCCAAATATGCCTCGAGCTTTTACGGCCCGTTTCGCGAGGCCGTCGGGTCGGCCGGACAATTGGGCACAGGCAGCAAGCACACCTATCAAATGGACCCCGGCAACTCCGACGAGGCGCTGCGCGAAGTGGCGCTCGACATCAGCGAGGGGGCCGACATGGTCATGATTAAGCCGGGTCTGCCGTACCTTGACATTGTGCGGCGCGTCAAGGATCGCTTCGGCATGCCGACTTTCGTCTACCAGGTGAGCGGCGAGTACGCAATGATCATGGCGGCGGCCGGCAATGGTTGGATCGATGAACGCGCGGTGGCTCTGGAAACATTGGTTTCCATGAAGCGCGCGGGGGCAGACGGCATTTTGACTTATTTCGCCAAGCGCGCCGCAGAGTGGCTCGCGGAGTGAGCGTGGCGCCGGACACGCCCGATCAATACGGAGTTGTCGGCCATCCCGTCGCGCACAGCTGGTCGCCGTTCATACACGGGATGTTCGCCAAGGCGACCGCCCAGAACTTGGTATACCGGCTATTCGACATTGCGCCGGATAACTTTCGGCGTGAAGCGCTGCGCTTGTTCGCGAGCGGCGTGCGCGGCCTGAACGTCACTCTGCCGCATAAGCAAGCGGCGGCGGAGCTGGTCAACGAACTCACGCCCCGCGCCGAACGCGCGCAGGCGGTGAACACGATCGCCTTCTTCAAGGATACCTCCCTGCTCGGCGACAACACCGACGGGCTGGGGTTGATGGCCGATCTCGAACGCAACCTCGGAATCAGTCTCGCCAACAAGCGCGTGTTGATTCTCGGGGCCGGCGGCGCCGTGCGCGGCGTGTTGGGTCCCTTGCTGGAGCGCGACTTGAGAGAGCTGGTCATTGCCAACCGAACGCCCGACAGAGCCCGCAAATTGGCCGACGAGTTCGCCGACCTAGGGTTGATTTCCGCCTGCGGTTTCACCGAAATCCAGGGTCCGCCCTACGACCTCATCGTCAACGCCACGTCGGCGAGTCTGCATGGCGAAATGCCCACATTGCCGGTCGGGCTCGTTGGCGAAGAGACGGTTTGCTACGACATGGCGTACGGCCGCGGCCACACCCCCTTCACGGTATGGGCCAAATCCTTGCACGCCGGGCGTACGACCAAGGGATGGGGCATGCTGGTCGAGCAGGCGGCGGAATCATTCTTGCTTTGGCGCGGCATACGGCCGGATACCCAACCCGTTCTGCAAGCCCTTGCGCAGCATAGCTAAGCTCGCTTAGTCAGGCGGCATCGGCGAGGGGCCTAACGCATCGTGACCAACTCCTCGGCGCTGGTGGGATGAATCGCCACGGTGTCGTCGAAGTCCTGCTTGGTCGCTCCCATGCGGATCGCCACGGCGAATCCCTGCAGCATCTCGTCGGCGCCGGTGCCGATGATGTGACAGCCGACGATCCGTTGTTCCGGTCCCACGCAAACCAGCTTCATATCGGTGTGCGTTTTTCGCGTCGTCAAGGCGTGGTACATCGGCGTGAAGTCGGCGACGTACACCTTCACTGCGTCTCCATACTGGGCGCGTGCCTCTGCTTCGCTGGCACCCACGGTACCGATGGGAGGGTGGGTAAAAACGACCGTCGGGATCATGCCGTATTCCAGGCGGCGATCGGCTTGACCGCCGAACAGACGATCGCTCAAGCGCCTGCCGGCGGCGATCGCCACGGGCGTCAGGGCGGCGCGACCGGCAACGTCCCCGATTGCATAGATGCCCGGCACGTTGGTGTTCTGAAAGCCGTCGGTGATGACGAAATCGCAGTCATCGAGCGCAACGCCGGTCCTTCCGAGGTCGAGACCGCTCACATTGGCCCTGCGCCCGACCGCCCACAGCAGGCAGTCGAACCCCGGGAATTCCCGTCCGTCCGCCATTGCCAGGGTCTTCCCGCCCGGCGATTCGCGAACTCCGGTCGGTACGGAGTGCAGGTGGATGACGATGCCCCGATCGCGCATCTCGCGCATCAAGGATTTTCCCAGCATGGGATCGAAACTCGTCAGCAAATGGTCCTTGCGAATGAAGAGCTCCACTTCGCTGCCAAGCTCGTGGAACGCTCCAGCCAGCTCGCAGGCGACATAGCCGCTGCCGGCAATGGCGACGCGCTTCGGCCGCTGCTCGAGGGCAAAAAAACCGTCGGACGTGATGCCCAGCTCGGCGCCCGGCAACTCCGGCACCACGGCTTTGCCGCCGGTCGCGATCACGATGTGCCGCGCGGTCAAGCGCGCGCCGTTTACCTCGACCGCATTCTTGTCGAGGAAGCGGGCGGCGCCGCGCACGTAGGTCACGCCCTTGGTCGCCAGATTGCGCTCGTAGATGCCGTTCAGGCGCAGCACGTACGCGTCGCGCTTGCGCTTCAGAACCGGCCAATCGTTGCCGCCCAGAGTGAGGTCGAATCCATAGTCGTTCGCATCGGCGAGACCCAATGCCACACTCGCGGCGTTCCACATGACCTTCTTGGGAACGCAACCGACGTTCACGCAGGTTCCTCCCAAGCGGTGCGATTCGATCACCGCGGCCTTGGCGCCGAACTCGGCGGCACGCTGCGCGCAGGCGAGGCCGCCGCTGCCGCCACCGATGCTGATGAGATCGAAGGATTGCTCCGGCACTGTGAACTCCATCGTGAAAGGCCGTTGAACCCCGATGATATACTGCCCGCGCCCCAAACTGCCGGATGAGGTGCTGTCGTGATCGGTCTCGTCGTGATCCTCGCCTTGATCGTGGTCTTGATTGCTTACGTCGCCGGCATCTACAACGGGCTGGTGAACCTGCGCGAAAACGTCAAGGTCGCGTGGGCCAATATCGATGTGCTGTTGAAACAGCGTCACGACGAGTTGCCGAAGCTCGTCGAAACCTGCAAGCGCTACATGCAGTTCGAGCAAGATACGCTCGAGAAGGTCATGCGCGCCCGCGCCTCGGTCAGTCAAGCGAGCGACTCGGGCAACGTAGCCGCCGTCGGCGCGGCGGAGCAGCAGCTGCGCGTCGGCGTCGGGCGCTTGTTCGCAGTGGCCGAGAACTATCCGCAGCTCAAGACCGATGAAACCTTCAAGCAATTGCAGGGCAGGATCACCGCCCTCGAAGAGTCCATCGCCGACCGCCGCGAGCTCTACAACGACCAGGTCAATCTGAACAATATCCGCGTGAAGGTGTTTCCGGACGTCATGATCGCGCAGAGATTCGGCTTCCTGCCGGCGCACCTCCTGGAATTCACGAGCGAGGAGAAGCGCGACGTGGACGTGGGCGCGCTGTTCAGCAGCACCTAGGGATTCAATCCGGCCATGTCCGGCGATCGATTCAAAATTTGGCTCATCATGCTCGGACTCGCGGCGGCCGCGGTCTACTCGTTTTGGCTGGCCTGCAAATCGTGGGCCAAGAATCGCGCCATCGAGGACACGCCGACCTCGCGCATCCGCTCCGCAGCGCAGGGCTATGTCGAGCTCAGCGGCCACGGGGTCATGCCGCCGAATGCCGAGAACAAGGGGCCATTGACCGGCATTCCCTGCACTTGGTGGCGCTACAAAATCGAGGAACGCAGCCGCAGCGGCCGGTCGCGTTCGTGGTCCACCATAGACAGCCAGACCAGCGAGGCGCCGTTCCTTCTCGACGACGGCACCGGCCGATGCCTCGTCGATCCGCGCGGCGCCGAGGTGTTCCCCGGCAATACCGACGTCTGGTACGGATCATCGGAGTGGCCGGACGTGCGCATACCGAGCGGCACCGGAGTCTTCGGCTGGCTGGTCGACGCATGCTCGTCGGGCAGATACCGCTACACCGAGTATCGCTTGCAGCCGAACGACCACGTGTGCGCACTCGGCGCGTTTCGCAGTACCGGCGGCGTCAGCGTCCAAGACCCCGACGCCGCGGTAACCGAACTGCTGCACGAGTGGAAGCAAGACCAGAAAGCGCTGCTGGCGCGCTTCGACGCCAATCACGACGGGACGTTGAGCGCGGCAGAATGGGAGCAGGCCCGCGCGGCCGCGCGCCAACAGGTCCTCGAGGGACGCGCGACGGAACCGCTCAGCCCAAGCGTGAACGTGCTGGGCGATCCTGGGGATGGCCGCGCATTTCTGCTGGCCGTATCCGACGGCGAATCGCTCGCGCAGCGATTCCGCCGGCGCGCCCTTGCAGGAGTCGGCGGGTTCGTGGGCAGCGCTGCCGCTCTCACCTGGATGTTGACGCACGTCTGATAGAATTGCGGCGGTGAATAACCCTCTGCTTGAATTGGAATCGCTGCCCGCATTCGGCCGCATCGCGGCAAGCCATGCGCGCCCGGCCTTGGAGAAAGTGCTCGCGGAGAATCGAGCGCGCCTCGCGGAATTGACCGCTCTGCCCCGGCCGACATTCGCTTCGCTGGTCGTACCGGTGGAGGAATTGAGCTACACCTTGAGCCGCGTTTGGAGCCCCATAGGTCATTTGAACGCAGTCGCCAATTCGGCGGACATGCGCGAGGCGTACAACGAATGCGTGCCGCTGCTGACCGCTTACTCCTCGGAACTCGGCCAGAACGCCGCGCTGCAGGCGGGATACGCCTACGTGCTGCAGCATGAGGGCAGCGCGCTCGATCCCGCGCAGCTCAAGGTGGTGGAGAACGCGCTGCGTGATTTTCGCCTCGCCGGCGTCGATCTGCGCGCCGAGGACAAGGACCGCTACCGCGAGGTCGCGCAGCGCCTGGCGCAGTTGGCGACCAAATTTTCCGAGAATGTGCTCGACGCCGGGCGCGCCTACACGCGCAGCGTCACCGACGAGGCGGAACTCGAGGGCCTGCCGGCGAATGCCGTCGATAGGGCCGCCTTCGTTGCGCGTGAAGCAAATGAACCCGGCTGGCTGTTCAAGCTCGATCAGCCGACGTACATGACGGTCATGTCGAGCGCCGCGAGCGTGCAGCTGCGCCGCGATATTTACGAAGCCTGGGTCACGCGGGCCTCCGAATTGGGGCCGAGCGCCGGGCGATTCGACAATAATCCCATCATTGCCGACATCCTGCCGTTGCGCCACGAGTTGGCGCGCTTGGTAGGCTTCGATAATTACGCCGATTACGCCCTGGCCACGCGCATGGCGAAGAGCAGCAGGCAGGTGCTCGCCTTTTTGGACGACCTGGCGCGGCGCTGCATGCCGGCGGCACGCCAGGAATTTGCCGAGCTCGAGGAATTCGCGGGCCGCAAGCTCGATGCCTGGGACGTTGCGTTCTACAGCGATCGGCTGCAGGAAAGCCGCTTCAAGGTATCGCAGGAGGCGCTGCGCCCGTATTTTCCGCTGCCCAAGGTATTGGGCGGTTTATTTGCACTGATTCGCCGCCTCTACGGCATCAGCGTGCGTGAACGGCCGGGCGTCGGCGTTTGGCATCCCAGCGTGCGCTACTACGATCTGCTCGATGCGGGCGGGCGGGTGGTGGCTGGGTTCTACCTGGATCCGTATTCGCGCACCGAGAAGCGCAGCGGCGCCTGGATGGACGAATGCATCATCGCCAAATCCCTGCCGTTGGGTGAGGCGATCCCGGTGGCGCAGCTGGTATGCAATTTTACCGCTCCCGTCGGCAGCGCAGCCGCGCTCCTGACGCATGACGAAGTGACCACCTTGTTTCATGAATTCGGCCACGGATTGCACCACATGCTGACGCGCGTGGCCTACCCCAGCATCGCCGGCATCAACGGCGTAGCGTGGGACGCGGTAGAGCTGCCGAGCCAGTTCATGGAGAACTTCGCGTGGCGGCCGGAGGTCTTGCCGCTGATCTCCGCCCATGTGACAACCGGCGAAACCTTGCCGGTCGACATGCTGCGGCGTTTGTTGGGGACGCGCACCTTCAACGCGGCGCTCGACACGCTGCGGCAAATCGAGCTCGCGAGCTTTGATTTTGAGCTGCACGCAAACTTCGACGCTGCAAAGGGTGCGCGCGTCGCCGCGACGCTCGCCGGCGTACGGCAGCGCGTGGCAGTCGTGCCGGCGGCCCCCTTCAACCGGATGCCGGCGAGCTTCGCGCACATATTCGCGGGCGGATACGCCGCGGGCTACTACAGCTACAAATGGGCGGAGGTCCTCGCTGCCGACGCATTCGAAGCATTCGAGGAGGCCGGGGTGTTCGACGGCGTCACCGCGACGCGTTTTCTCGACTCGATTCTTAGCAGAGGCGGCAGCTTGGACGCGATGGACGCCTTCGTTCTGTTTCGCGGCCGCGAGCCGGACGTTCGCGCGCTGCTCAAACAAACCGGCATCGCGGCGTGAGATTCTGCACTGCCCTGCTGCCGATGCTGATGCTCACGGCAGGGAGCGCCCGCGCGGCGACCGCCTTCGTCAGCGATGAGCTCGTGCTCGGCGTCTACGCCGAACAGAACAGCCAAGGCCAGCGGCTTGCCACCCTGCATTCCGGAGCCAGCGTTGACACCCTGAGCGTCAACGGGGAGTTCACCCAGGTCCGCTTGGGCGACGGCACCACGGGTTGGGTGAAAACCATCTACCTCACCACCGTGGTACCCGCGACGGTGCGCGTTAAGCAACTCGAAGAGGAACTCGACCGCAGCCGCGCGACGACCCCGGCGCTGGCCGAGGCGGCAGCGCGCAGCGAGGTCGAGCAGCTCAAGCGCGAGCTCTCGAGCATGCAAGCGGCGCTCGACGCCGCATCCCAGCTTGGGGCACCGACGGCCGCCGCTCCGGGCGCGGCAACCATGGGCGGCACCGCCACGCCGGCGGGCGTCTTGGCCGGCATTGCAGCCGCGGCCGCCAAGCGGCCGTGGATGGCGGCACTGCCGCTCCTCGCCGCGCTCGGCTGCGGCTTCTGGCTCGGTTACGCAACCCTGGCCCGTCGCATCAAGCGCAAATTCGGCGGACTCAAGGTCTACTAGGGCCGCCAGGCTCCCAGGCTATTTGACAATAATGTTGCCGTCGTGCGCGGCAAAAGGAGAACCAGGCACATGGCGCGAACGGCGCCAAGAGCCTAGACTTCCGTGGATGCACGACCTACGCCGTAACGACTATGACGTTACGAATTCGGTACAAGTCAGCTCCACGGCAGCGGTGACCGTCGCAGTGCGCGAGCTGTTCACGGCCGCCTTTCCGGGCGAGTCTTTCGATCGGCTGGCGGTTACGTTCGAGGAGTTCGACAAGCTCTTTACCGGCCGTATGCCGGGCTACCACGGCGTCGATACCGTTTATCACGATCGCCAGCACTCGCTCGACATGACCCTGGCGATGGCGCGCATGCTGGTCGGGTACGAGCGCAGCGTCGAGCCGCGCATGCGCTTTGGCGCCGAGCGCGCGGTGATGGCACTCGTCACGTCTTTGTTTCACGATGCGGGATACATTCGGGAATTCGGCGACAAGCAGCATCGCAACGGCGCCGAGTTCACGCTCTACCACGTGACCCGCAGCGCGCGTTTCCTCGCCCGCTACCTGCCGACCATCGGCATGGAAGCTTGGGTGCCGATATCGACGCGCATCGTGCATTTCACGGGCTATGAAATCAAACTCGACCAGATCCTGCTCGCCGATCCGCGCGATCGAAAGCTCGGCCACCTGCTGGGCACGGCGGACTTGATCGCACAAATGGCGGATCGTTGTTATCTCGAGAAGTGCCGCGATCGGCTGTACCCGGAGTTCGTGCTCGGCGGAATTGCCGCGGCGACGGGCATCGATGGCGCCCTGCAGATCCGATACAGCTCGGGTTTGGATTTGCTCAGGCAGACGCCGGAGTTCGTGCGCGAAACCCGCGTGCAGCGGCTGGAAGGGGAATTCGAACACGCCTACCGTTATGTCGAACCGCTGTTCGGCGGCAAGAATCCCTACCTCGAAGCGATCGACCGGAATCTGGGCTACCTGCACCGCGTCCTGCGCACCGAGCGATGGCCGATGCTGAGACGAAATCCGCCGCTCTTCACTGCGGGCGAGAACCAGCTCGGGCAGGTGCGCGGCCTGATGCTGACCCATCTGAAGGCCCTCTGGGCTTAGCCCAAGCTTTAGAACCTCTCTTAGCCCCTAAGGCCAATCGATGGCCGCGACGTAGCGCGCATGCAGCTCATCGAGCCGCGCGAGCACTGCATCTTTCCCAAGTAGCGCGGCCGTGGCGATGGCCCGATGCAGCACCCCCGGGGTCAGCCGGCGGCGGGCGTTCTCCGCGATGGGCGCGAAGCTGAAATGCCAGGGTTCGGGCTGGACGCCCGACAATACACCGCGAAACGGGCGGAAAAACCCAAATCGGGCCGCATTGTCCGCCAACCATTCCGCCAGCGCTGAGAAGGGACCGCCCGGCTCGAACTCCTGCGGCGTGAGCTGCACCCGGTAACCTGGCGCGACGGCGCGCCGATCGATGAGATCGACGTCGGTGCCCCAGTGGTGCCGGCTCGCCCCGGGGAGGGCGGACCAGAGCAAAATCGCCTCGACGCGCTCGGCGGCGTCGAGCTTGCTCGTTTCGACGGGCAGTCCCGCCGCGTCGACCATGGGCTTTGCGCCGCTGAATTTCTGATTCCAGATCATCAATTGGCGCGAGAAATCGCGAAAACTGCTTTGGGGTATCAAGTCGAAGCCATCGGCCAGGGCGGCGCGGCGTAAGTGTAAGAATGGGGCGATGACGTGATTGTGCAACGCACAATCCGGATCGGAAACGTCGGTAATGTGGGTCCGGCTTTGGCCGGTGAGCTCGCCGTCGTTCACGACACAACGCGGGCCGCCGCAAACTCGGCGACCTGGTCGAAGACCCGGGTGAGCGTGCCCACCTCCTGGGCGCCGGAGATGGTGTACTGGCCATCGAAGACGAAGGTTGGCACGCCCGTGATCCCGAGAACGCCGGCATGACGCTCGGCGGCGACCACCCCATCTTGACCGGACCGCAAAACGAGTGCCGAGCGTGACTCGCGCTCCGCGAGCCCTGCCTCGACACCCAGCCGCACCAGTTCCTCGATATCCCCGATGTCGCAGCCCTGCTCGAAATAGGCGTGCATGATTCGCTCTTTGACGGCCGTCTGCCGGCCGGAGCGCGCCGCATGCGCGATCAGCAGGTGGGACCGCCGGGTATTTGGCATGCGGGTCATCAAATCGAAGCGGAATTCGATGCCGCTGGCCGCACCCTGGCGCATCAATTCGGCTTGCGCCTCCGCCACGCGTTCCGCACCGCCCAAGCGGGCGGCCAGGTACGCCGAGCGCTCGACGCCCTCGGGGGGCAATTCGGGATTCAGCTCGAAAGGCCGCCAGGTCACGCGAGCCTCGTACTGTGGGCGCGCAGCCAGCGCGAGCTCGAAGCGCCGTTTACCGAGGTAGCACCAGGGACAAACCGTGTCGGAATAGATGTCAATGCGCATATTTCGGATCCATCAAAGCAGATTGTACTGGCCCCTTATAGGGATTGGCGTGAACGAGTATCATCCCAGGCAGTTCCAGAACGCGAACGGCCGGTGTAATCAATGGCGCGAAGCCTAAAAACCAAGTATCTGCTGCTCGCACTGGCGGTCGGGGCGGTGCTGTCGCTGCTGCTGGGCGGGCTGTCGTACTACGAACATCGGGTCGATGCGGCGGACGTCAACCAGCTCACCTATGCCACCGTCGCGCAGAAATTGGAAGCCGACCTGGAAACTCGCGCGAGCTCTCTAAGCGAGATCACCGGCACTTCGCTCGCGCCCGCGCTCGCATCGGGCAATAAAGCCGCGGTCGCAGCAATCGCCGAGCGGCTGCTCGACGAGCGCGACATCGAAAGAGTCGAGGTTTTCGACGCCCATGGAACGGTGCTGTTCAGCGGCGGCGATCCCGCGGCGCAGCAGTCGAGCGACTGGTTCGTATTCCAAAGCACCGTGCACTCTAACCTGGTGTCGGCGCCGGTGCAGCGTGTCGGCAGTTTGCGGATCTCCATGAGCCGCTCCGAGATGCGCGAGACTCTGGCCAGCATACGCAAGCAGCTGGAAAGCCAGCAAGGCATGCAGATCAAGCGCATGCGCGGTTTGCTTGCCGGCATCACCTTGCCGCTGCTGGTGTTGGGGCTGGCCGGCGCCTGGTTCATCGCCCGGCAGCTGGCGGGGCCCATCTCGGCGCTGGTCAAGAGCGCGGACCGGATCGGCCAGGGCGATTACACCGAGCCGCTCGCCGTGGTGCGCCACGATGAGCTCGGCGACCTGCAATTCGCGCTCGAGCGCATGCGCCAGAAGCTGAACGAAACCACCATCACCAAGAATTACCTGAACACGGTGCTCAACAGCCTGAGCGACGCCGTGCTGGTGACCTCGCCGGACGGCATCGTGAAGAGCTGCAACGAGGCCGCACAACGGCTGCTCGGCTACCAGGAAGCGGATTTGTTGGGCAAGCCCTTGGGGAGCTTCATCGACGAAGCGCACCGCAACGCCTTCGACTGGAGCAACTCGGCGCCGGAAGCCCGCGAAACCGTACTGCGCACGGCCAGCGGCCAAACCATTCCCGTCTCCATGGCCGCTTCCTCGATCACCACGGCTGATCCGCAGTTCCAGGGAAACATCTACGTTGCGCGCAATATAACCGAGCGCAAGCGTGCCGAACGGCGCATCCGGTATCTGGCCCGCTACGACACGCTCACCAAAATGCCGAATCGCATGCAGTTTCAGCACCTGCTGCAACAGGCAATTGCGCGGGCGCGGCGCAGCCAGCGCTCGCTCGCATTGCTCTACCTGGATCTGGATCGGTTCAAGGAGGTCAACGACACCTTTGGACACGCCGCCGGCGATCGTACATTGGAGATCCTGAGCGAGCGCCTCACCAGAAACTTGAGCAAGGACACCGTCATCGGCCGTTTGGCGGGCGATGAGTTCGCCATGTTCATCGATGATCTGCCGATGGATGTCGACAACCGCGCCGGCATCGGCGCCCTCGCCCGCACGCTGCTCGATGAAATAAGCCGCACGTTTTACGTGAACCAGCAGGAGGTGTACCTGACCGCCAGCGTCGGCGTCGCCATCTGCCCGTACGACGCAGAAAATGTCATCGATTTGATCCGCAACGCCGACGCGGCGATGTATCACTCGAAGCAGAACGGCGGCAACTCCTGCGCCTTCTACGTACCCGAAATGAATGCCGCGGCAGTCGAAAGATTGATGCTGAAGAGCAAGTTGCGGCGGGCGCTCGAACGCGATGAGTTGGTGATCCTGTATCAGTCCAAAGTGGATCTGCGCGACGGCCGCGTGGTCGGGGCCGAGGCGCTGCTACGCTGGCGCCTGCCGGGCCACGGCGACATATCTCCGTCGCAATTCATTCCCCTCGCCGAAGAGACCAGTCTGATCTTGGATATCGGCGAATGGGTCTTGAATCGCGTCTGTTCGGACTACCGCGAGTGGCAGAAGACCGTGCCGGAGCCGGGCCGGATCGCCATCAATCTTTCGCTGCGCCAGCTCAAACAGGCGAGCTTCATTTCGCGTTGCCGCGGCGTGTTCCGCAAGCACAACGTATCGCCCACGTGTTTCGAATTGGAAGTGACGGAAACCACCTTGATGACCGATCCGAAACGCACCATCGGGCTCTTGAACGAGCTGTACGCCATGGGCTTGAACCTGGCCATCGATGATTTCGGCACCGGCTACTCATCGCTGTCCGCGTTGCAGCAATTTCCCATCGGCACGTTGAAAATCGACCAGTCTTTCGTGCGCGACGTCGCAGTGGACTCGGACGACGCGGCCATCGTCCGCACCATCATCGACATGGGCAAGAGCCTCGATCTCGAAGTGATCGCGGAAGGCGTGGAAGCCAGCGAACAGCTCGAATTTCTGCGCAAGCATGGCTGCTACTATGCGCAAGGCCGCCTGTTCGGCGACGCCATGGAAGCGGGCAAATTGCTCGGCATTCTGTCCGGCCAGGCCGGCGGCACCGCCTACCACGCCAAATTGTGCGTGCCCGCGCTGCTGCGGCCGCTCCGATTGTCTTCGTAGCCTTCCAGCGTGTTATCTGCTCGGGATCTCACCTTGCGGCGCGGTCCGGAGCCGCTGTTCGAGCAGGTCAATTTCACCGTGTTCCGCGGCAACAAGGTCGGGATCACGGGCGCCAACGGCTCCGGAAAATCCAGCCTGTTTGCGGCGATTCGCGGCGAGCTTAACCCCGACCGCGGCGATATCGATCGGCCGCCGAAACTGAAAATCGCCCATGTGGAGCAAGAGGTCGCCGCCAGCGACCGCGCCGCGATCGAATTCGTATTGGACGGCGACGCGGAGTTGCGCGCGGTACTCGCCGCCATCGAGGATGCCGAGCGGCGCGACGCGCCCATGATCCTCGCCAACGCTTATGGGTCGCTGCAGGCAAT
The DNA here is from genome assembly GCA_963818075.1 of uncultured Gammaproteobacteria bacterium. GTDB lineage: Bacteria > Pseudomonadota > Gammaproteobacteria > Steroidobacterales > Steroidobacteraceae > Bog-1198. The sequence goes on from CAWFQX010000006.1 coordinate 1,766,809, forward strand.
CGACGGCTATCGCGCCAGGGCACGTGCCGCGGCGATCATGCATGGGCTCGGCTTCAAAACCGCGGATCATGAGCGCAAGGTGGCGGAGTTTTCCGGCGGCTGGCGCGTGCGATTGGCCATGGCGCGCGCACTGTGCTCGCGCGCAGATCTCCTGCTGCTCGACGAACCCACCAACCACCTGGATCTCGATGCCATCGTCTGGCTGGAGGACTGGCTGACCGCTTTTTCCGGCACGCTGATGATGATTTCCCACGATCGCGAATTCCTCGATGCCGTCATCGACCGGGTGCTGCACATCGAGAACCGCGCCATCCACGCCTACTCGGGCAACTATTCGCAATTCGAACAGAAGCGCGCGGCTGAGCTCGCGCTTGAGCGCGTGCTCCAAGCGCGGCAGATCAAGCGCGTGGCGGAAATCACCTCCTTCGTGAACCGCTTTCGCGCCAGCGCCACCAAGTCGCGGCAGGCGCAGAGCCGGCTGAAAATGCTCGAGCGCATGGAGCGCATCGTGCCGGCGCACGTCGATAGCCCGTTCGAATTCGAATTTGCGGCCCCCCTCAAGACACCGCGCCCTCTGTTGACCGTGGAGAACGCCGTCTGCGGCTATGCGGAGATGCGCATCGTCGCCGGCATCAACGTATCGATCGGACCGCTGGACCGCGTCGCGCTTCTCGGGCCCAATGGCGCCGGCAAATCGACGCTGATGAAGATGCTGGCGGGCTTCGCCGCGCCGCTGGCGGGCACGCGCACGCCCGCCGCGGATTTGAGCATCGGCTACTTTGCGCAGCAGCAGATGGAACAGTTGCAGCCGGATTGCGACGCCTTCTGGCACCTGCGCAGTTTGGGCGGACCTGATTTCGCCACGGGCGATGAGCAGCGCGTGCGCGACCACCTTGGGATGTTCGGCTTCGAGGGCGATCGTGCGTTCGTCCCCGTCGAGCGGTTTTCCGGCGGCGAAAAGGCGCGGCTGACTCTGGCCCTGCTGGTGGCTCGGCGGCCCAATCTGTTGCTGCTCGATGAGCCGACCAATCACCTCGACATCGACATGCGCCACGCGCTGACCGTCGCGCTGCAAAGCTTCGAGGGCGGCATGTTGATCGTGTCCCACGACCGGCACTTGATCAAAACGGTGGCCGATTCGCTGTGGCTGGTCGCCGGCGGCAAGCTCGAAGTGTTCGATGGCGACTTGGATGATTACCAGCAAAGCGCGCGCGTGCGCGGTCAGATGGCGCCGGCTGCGCCGATCAAGCAAACGCCCAAGCGGGCGCCGCGGGGGGCAGTTAAAGGCGCTTCGAAATCGCGCGGCCGACTGGGCGAGCTGCGCCGCGAAATCGAGCAGATCGAGGAGCGCATTGCCGCGATTGCCGAACAGCGAACGCTGGTGGAGGCGGAGCTGTGCAAAAACCCCATGCATGGCGGACTGCAGGCCCAGCACGCCGAACTGACCCGCGACGCAGCCGGCTTGGAGACGCGATGGATGGATGTGGGGACGGCGATCGAGGCCGCCCTGGCCACGACCGAGCATCCGGACTGACGGTGCGGGGCGCGAAGATTCTGTTGCTGGCGTTGCTGCTCGCCTGGCTGTCGCTCATGTTCTGGAACATCGCGAAGCCGTTGCCGCCGGGCACCCACCTCGTCTCCCAGACCGTACGCTTATCGGATGCAGACGTCGATTTCCTGTATGAGTCGCCGCGGCGCCGTGCTGTCGTTCCGACCGACTTGGCGGCAATCGATCATGCCGAACAGTTGATCGTGCTCGACCGCTCCCCGGTGACGCGAGAGCTTGCGCAACGCTTGTTGGCGCGCAAGCATCTGCGGCCCCATCTCAAGGTCGTGCTCGTGACCGACCCCGCCAATGAGGCGTTCGGCGGCAGCCCGGCGCTGACGCTCACGTCACTGGAACAGGCCGGCGTCATCGTGGCGCGTGTGCGGCTCGATCGATTGCGCGATTCCAATCCGCTTTATTCCGGAATCTGGCGCCTGGCGTTCGGTTGGTGGAGCGACCCGTTCGACGAGACGCCGGGGCGCGCCACGCTGCCGGCGCTGGCACGCGCGCGCAACTGCAAGTCGGACCAGCGGCAGCTCGTCGTTGCCGACGATGGGTCAGGAGGCTGGGTCGCCATCATCGCGCCGGCCGGCGCCGCCGCGAGCCTGACACTGCGGGGACCGCTGGCGCGCGCAATCATCGCCGGCGAGCTGCAAGTGGCGGCTTGGTCCACGGATGACGACCGCCTGCCCGTGGGTCCCTCCATGGACGATCGCGGCGTGGGTTCCATCGATGCGCGGTTTCTCACCGAAGGCGCCATCGAAACCGCGCTGCTCGACGCGATCGGGGCGGCCGGCGGCGGCGATCGGCTCGGCATCGCCGTGGAGAACCTCAGTGATCGGCGGCTGATCGCGGCCGCGCTGCGTGCGGCCGCGCGCGGTGCAAGCCTGCAAGTGCTGCTGGCGCGCAACCGTGAGCCGAACCAGGCGGCGGCCGATGAACTGCTGCGCGGCGGCGGCGGCCGCATCGAAATTCGCTGGTACTTGGGCGGCGACGCCGCCACGCTGCCGAAGCTCCTGCTGCTCCGGCACGGCGGCGACGTGTGGGTGAATTTGGGCACGGCGAACTACACCAGGCGCAACCTCGGCGATCTGAATCTCGCCGCCAGTGTCGAGCTACGCATGCCGGTGCGCACCGCGGCGGCGCGCGCGGCAACCGAGTATTTTTCCGAAGCCTGGTCGGTTGCCGCCACCGACGCCAAGTTCGCCGCTGCGTCGGCCGCGGATTATTGGCATTATCGATTTGCCGAAGCCAGCGGTCTATCGAGCTTCTGAGGCCGCGGCGAGTTTTTCCCCGGTCTGCGCTGCGATCTCCGCCAATGACGCATCCGCCGCGCTCGCAAATGCGTCCACGATCGAGCTCAACCGGTTCTCGGCGGCGGCCTTAAGCGCTGTGGCCGTGAACTGCCCGACGAGATGCCGGTCGCCGGAACTGCCGAGGCGCGCACGCAAACCCACATGCACCGTGGGCGCCGCCGCCGCGGAAGTGTATTCGGCCTGAAAATCCGTGATCTCGATTTCCAGCCAGTAGGCGCTCGCGAATACCGACGCATCGCCGCTGACGGTGCGCAAATTGAGGTGCGAGTGGAGCTCTTGCACCGCGAAGTCCTGCAGCACCTCACCCAAGGGTCCGCTCCAGCGAGCGTCGGCGAAATAATCCAGGCGCCGATCCGGATACAGCACGGCGATGCGATCGGATTCGAGGCCGGCGCGCGCCTTGGGTTTGAGCACCGCCAGATCGACCGGAATTTCGGCGGCCGGCGCAGGCTCTCCATGCGATGCCGGTCGCGCGGACAGCATGTAGGAGGTGGGCGGGGCGGCATGGCTGCGGAACAGCGAGCCCGTACAGGCTGCGAGGCAAAGTGCCGCAACGACGAGCGCGCGCTGGACGAAGCGATTCACTTCGCCACCTCGACGCCGCGGTAGTTCGGCTCATAGATGAGCTGCGAGGGGTTTTGCTTGAGGCTGCGCGACAAATCGCGAAAATCGCGCGCCGCCTGGCGGCTCTCGCGCAGCAGTTGTTCCAGTTCCGGCAGGCTCTGATGCGTGAAGCGCGAAACTCCCGGTTCGTTGTCGGCGACGAAGTGCTCCAATTGGTCGGAGGTCTTCGCCAGGTTGTCCGAGATGTGCCTTATTTGCGCAATGGCGGTTTCGATGTCGGGTGCGGAGTGCTCTTCGATGGCCCGCAAGTCGGCGGCCGCGCCCTGCACGTCCTGGCTGGCATGGCGGACGTCGGCCACCATTTCCTGCACGTCGCGCAACGTGCCCGGCAGGCGCTCGCTCGCGACCCGCGCGTTCTCCAGGATCGACCTGAATGAACGCACGTTCTCGTCGCTGAATGCCTGGTTGAAGCGATCGGCCAGCTCCACGAGGTGGGTGGTCAATGCCGGCAGGTTGGTCAACAGCACGTCGAAATCCGACGGCGCGGAGCGAATCACGGGATAGTGCAAACCCTCCGCCAGCGAGCCGCCGGGCGCGTTGGCCTGCAGATCCTGCTTCAAATCGATGTACAGCAAGCCGGTGATGCCGAGCAGACTCAAGGAAGCGCGCGTGCGCCCATCGATCGGCGCGGTGGCTTCGATATCGGCGAGAACCAGCACGCGGTTGCGCTGCTGCGGGTCGATCAGGATGCGCCCCACCTTGCCGACGTCGACCCCGAGATAGCGTACCGGGCTGCCCGGCGTGAGTCCGCTGACGGTGCCCGGGAAATAGATTTCATAACGCAGATAGATGCGTTTGTCCTGCTGATTGGTGTACCAGAGCACGAAGGACAGGGCCATGGCGCTCACCAGCAGCACGAAGGCGCCGACCGCGAAGTAGTTCGCATCCCTATCCATGTCCGTCCTTTTCGGCGGCGCGCGCTCTCGGCCCGTGAAAATAGTCATGTATCCACGGATTCTGATTCTGCATCAATTCAGCCAAGGTGCCGCTGATCATGCGTCGATCGACGATCACCCCAACGCGCGTGCAGGTTCGAAACAAGGTATCCAAATCATGCGTAATCATGACGACGGTGAGGCGCAGTTGCGAATGAAGATACAACAGTAGCTCATCGAAGGCGGCGGCGGAAATGGGATCCAGGCCGGCGGTCGGTTCGTCCAGCAGCAGGAGCTTGGGTTCGAGGCTGAGTGCGCGCGCCAGGGCGGCGCGTTTCACCATCCCGCCGGACAATTGCGAGGGGTATTTTTTGCCGTCCTCCGCCGCCAGCCCAACCAGGGCCAGATTCAATTCCGCGAGCTCGTCGAAGGTCCGCTCGGACGCCGGCAAATATTCGCGCAGCGGCAGCTGGATGTTCTGCGCGACGGTCAAGGAGCTGATCAAAGCGCCGCTTTGGAACGTTACTCCATAGCTTTGCACCAGCGCATTGCGGTCCGCGACCGCCATTTGCTGCACGTCCTTGCCGTACAATTCGACGGTACCGCCGTCCGGCTCGCGCAACCCGAGAATCGTGCGCAACAACACGGTCTTGCCGCGTTCCCGAACCGCCGACGACGCCGAAGATCTCGCCCGGGGCCACCTCCATGTCGAGCCCGTCGTGCACCACCTGTGCGCCAAAGCGGCTGACGAGCCCGCGAACCCGAACCACCGGGGTTGCACTGGCTTCGGGCATCAGAATCCGATCTGCACGAACAGGACGGCGAACAGGGCGTCGGCCAGAATGACGAGGAAAATCGATTCCACCACGGCAACCGTGGTCAAGCGGCCGAGCTCCCGGGCGGAATCCCTCACCTGCATGCCGCGGTAAGTACCCACCATGGCTATCAACAGCGCAAATACCGGCGCCTTCACCATCCCCGCCCAAAAGGTCGTGGGCGAGATCGATTCGCGCAGCCGATTGATGAATTGCGGCAGGGGGATGTGCAGGTTGACCAGCGACAAGAGTCCACCGCCGGCCAGTCCCATGGCATCGGCGATCACGGTCAGCAGGGGCATCGCGATGACGAGGGCGAGTACCCGGGGAACCACCAGCAGTTCGATGGGGTTCATTCCCATCGCGCGCAGCGCGTCGGTTTCCTCGTTGATTTGCATGACGCCGATCTCGGCCGTGAAAGCACTGCCCGATCGTCCGGCGACGATGATGGCGGTGAGCAGCACGCCCATTTCACGCAGCACCGAAATGGTCACGAGATCCACGACGAAAATGTCGGCGCCAAAGCGGTTCAGCTGCTGCGCCCCCAGGTAGGCCACGATCACGCTGATCAGGAAGGCAATGAGCGAGACGATGGGGATGGCGGTGATGCCCGTCTCATAGATGTGGCGTGCCAGCGACGAGGGGCGAAGCGCCCGCGGCCGGGACAATGCCGCGCTCAAGACCCTCAAAATGCGGCCAAAAAAGCTGACCACCGCATGCGCCTCGGTCCCCTGAAGCACGGCCCATCGTCCTAGATTGCCCACCGAGCGATGCAAACTAGGCTCGGCGGCAGCGGCCCGCGGCGCGTGCCGATCGGCATCGAGCTTCTGCAGCAAGGGCAAAAAATGCGGTGGATTGCCCGAGTGCCGCACGTCCAGGCGCTGGCTGCCGATTACGCCCAAGCGCATCAGCAATGCCCAGACCGGTCCCGATCCCCGGTGCCTCGGCGCGCGACCAATCGCAGACCAGCGCGCCCTGCAGCGGATCGGGCAGACCGTCGAGCTGCGCCTCGATTTGCGCCATTGCCGCCAATGACCAGTCGCCGCTAAGGTGCAGATGCCAATCCTCGGCTGCTCCCTCGAGCTTGAGGACGGTCATACTTGGACTCATCGCTATATGCTAGCAGGACGTCATGGCATCATAACGATCCGCTGCTGCAAATCCTGATCCTGCTCACCGCGTCGGTGTGCGTGGTAGCGGGCGTGCGCAAGTTGAAACTGCCGGCGATTCTGGGATATCTCGCGGTCGGGATGCTGCTCGGGCCGCACGCGCTCGCGCTCGCGGCGGATAACGAAACGACCCGGCTGTTGGCGGACTTCGGCGTGGTATTCCTGGTGTTTACCTTGGGACTGGAGTTCTCCTTGCCGCGCTTGGTCGCGATGCGCTGGGAAGTGCTCGGCGTGGGCGGCGCGCAGGTGCTCGTCACCACCGGCATCGTCGCGGCGGGAGCCATCCTGGCCTTCGATGTCGCCCCGGCGGTGGCGGTGGTGATCGGCGGCGCCATGGCCATGTCTTCGACGGCCATCATCATTGCGCAGCTCACCGAGCAATCGGAGAACAACCGCACCCATGGCCGGCTCGCCGTGGCCATCTGCCTGTTTCAGGATCTGAGCTTTCCGCTGTTTCTCGCCTTGGTCTCGGAGCTTGAGCGGCGGCGGGCAGTCCGCCGAGCGCCGTGAATGTCGCGAGCGCCATCGGCATAGCGGTTCTCGCGCTGCTCTTGGTGCTTGCCGCCGGACGCTGGCTGCTGCGGCCGCTGTTCCTGGCCATCGCCTCGGTTCGTTCGGCGGAGCTGTTTTCGCTGGCCGTGTTGCTCGCGGTGCTGGCCTCGGCCTGGGCGACTCACGCAGTAGGCTTGTCGCTCGCGCTCGGCGCCTTTCTCGCGGGCATGATGCTGGCGGAGACCGAGTTTCGCCATCAGATCGAGGCGACGATCCGCTCCTATCGCGACGTGCTGCTCGGCTTGTTCTTCATCACCGTCGGCATGCTGCTCGATGTCGGCCTGCTGCTGCGCCATTTTCCGCTGGTTGCGACGCTGCTCGCCGGAATGTTGCTGCTGAAGGCGGCGGTGGTCACTTTCGCGGCGAAGCCCGCGACAGCAAGCTGGTTCAAGTCATTGCGTACCGGCGTGGTGGTGGGCCAGGGCGGCGAGTTCGGCTTCGCGCTGTTGACCCTGCTGCTCCGACGCGAGCTCTCGGATCCGGCCGTGGTGCAGCCGCTGCTCGCCGCCATCGTTCTGAGCATGGTCTTATCGCCGATCCTCATCCGGCACAATCGGCGCATAACCCGTGCGTTGCTCGGCGAATCCGGCCCTCCGGACAGCGCAGCGATGCGCGACACTCAGGCGACTCTCGCCGTCGCCGAGCGCGATCACGTGGTCATCTGCGGTTTCGGCCGGGTCGGCCAGAATATTGCCCGCGTGCTCGAACAAACCGGCTTCGAGTACATTGCGCTCGACCTGGACGCTCGTACCGGATCCGCGCCGGCAGACAGGCGGGCGACCCCATCATTTACGGCGACGCGGGCGAGGCCAAGGTCTTGGAGAATGTCGGCGTCGCCCGCGCCAGCTGCGTGGTGATCACTTTTGCCAACCCCGAGGTGGCGCTGCGCATCCTGCGGGCGGTTCGCGATCTGCGCGGCGACGTGCCGATTCTGGTGCGCACCCAGGACGACACCAAGCTCGAGCAATTGCAGTCGGCGGGAGCGACGGAGGTCGTGCCGGAGACCTTCGAGGCCAGCCTCATGTTGTTGTCGCACCTGTTGCTGCTGCTGAAGCTGCCCGTGCCGAGGGTGATCCGGACGGTCAACGATATTCGCAGTCATCGCTACAGCATGCTGCGCCAATATTTTCCCGCCGCCGATGCCGAGCACCTCGACGACACGCCATGCCTTTCGCGAGGAACTGCACAGCGTCATTCTGCCGCCGCACGCCTGGGCGGTCGGCCGCAGCATCGCGGAGCTGGCCGCCCGCGGCTCGAGGGCCGCGGTCAGCGCGGTGCGCCGGGACGGCATCGTCGGTCGCGACCCCGGCGAGGATACCCTGTTCAAGGAGGGGGATGTGGTGGTCGTGTGCGGCACCCCGGAGGCGGTCGAGCACGCCGAAACCCTGCTTGCTGATGGGTTGAAAAAAGCCCTTTACAGGCGACGGCACATCCGTCGCATAGTAGTAGGGCTGTTTAAGGGCAAACCCGCCGAAAGGTGGGGACGCAAAACCACCGGTCTAAGGGGCTTCTGTAGAGAAGTCTGACGATAGCGGGGTCGCCAGTGTCTTGTTTGGTGCAATGTGCACCGCGAAACCGTCCGGTTTTGTACCCCCCGACAGCATGCGGTTCAGCTCATTTTTGTCTTCCGGGGGAAGCATATGGTCAGTAAAGTCACTCGTTCGCGCAGCGCGGACTCATCCGGTATTTATCGCCGGCCGCGGCTGGTGCTCAAGCTCAAGCGATTCGAGGACCTGCCGACCGTTCTCAGCAAAACCAAGAGCTATCCCACCCCGATTCGGATGGTGGGTGCCGATTATTCGCAGACGCGCTGCGTGGGCGGCGACGGCGGCACGACGGTCGACACCGGTGCGACTCGACAAAATCCTGGAATTCGGCGAGACCTTCGTGCGGGCGCAGGCCGGGGTACGTGTGGGCACCTTGGTGCACGCGCTCGCCGAGCGCGGGCTCGAACTGCCGTTGACGCCCGAAATGGGCCAGATTTCCCTGGGCGCGCTCGCCGTCACCACGCTGCCGCAGGCCTCGTACGGCGCCGGGCGTCGCGCAGCTCTCCTCCTGCGTCACGGAAATCAAGCTGATCACGCCGCAGGGCAAGCAGATGATCGTCACCGAGCGGGAACGCGACCTGATGCGCGTGCTGCGCTCGAGCTTTGGCCTGTTGGGCGTCGTGCACGAGGTCGTGCTTCGCGTGCGGCCGCTGACGCCGGTCAAAATCGACTATCAGGTGCTGTCGCTCAAGGAATTCAGCGCGCCGCTTCGCCTCGATCATCCGAGCGCCCGGCGCACTGCGTCTGCACATCTCGCCGTTCAACGACCGGATCACGGTCGAACGCCGCACGCTCGACGAATCGGCGTCCGCTGAGCCGCTCGGGGATTTGGCAGATTCGCAATTCCGTGATGCGCAACGTGTTGCCGGCATTCGGCTCGACCGTCGGCAGCGTGCTGGCTGCGCCCGGACTTCGTGCCGTGATGCAAAAGGCGCTGCGCGCGACGATCGACCGCAGCACGCGCGGGCGTAATGATGTATGCGCATGAGTGGATGCGGGACCTGCCGGTCGAAGCGTGGAAGGCGCGCCATACCTACAGCCTGTGGGCGTTTCCGCGAGGCCGACTTTCCCGAAGGTGCTGGCCGAATACTATTCGTTCTGCAAGTCCTATTACAAGAAAAACCGCTACCGCTGCAACGTCGTCAGCGGCGCAAGCCGGCTGCATCAGGACAAGGGTTCGCTCTGTTCAGCGCCAGCTACACCGGCCCCATGTTCACCCTCGAGCCCTCGTCCACGGGCGACGAAGGCTGGGATGACTTTTTGATCGACTTCAATGATTTCGCGTCTGGCTTGGGCGGCACGCCCACGTTCAATCAAACCCGCGCCTTGCAGCCCGAGCACGTCGCGAAATCGTTCGGCGAACGCGTCAAGCTGTTTCGGGCGCTGCGGCAGCGGACCGACCCGCTCAATCGGCTGCGCAACAGCTACTTCGCGTACCTATTCGGTTAGGAGCCTCCGAGCTCCTTCACAGGCCGGAAACGATCTTGGCCTTGATCGACTCGAATTCGGAGTCGCTGATGAGTTTGGCATCGAGCATTTCGCGCGCCTGCCGCAGCCGTCGAGCCGGCTCTGATTCCTGCGCCCGCGCTCTCCGCGCCGCTGTAGGGGCTTTGACCGCCGCCGATTTGCACGCCGCCGGATTTTGCGCGCAATTCCTCGAGTTCCCGGATCCGGCGCTTCTCGCGCCACACCTGGTCGTGCTGCTGGCAGATCCGATACATGGCCTGCGCCTGATCCTTGCGCAGACCGGCAAAGGTCCAGATGCGGTTTACTTCGGAGCCGATATTGAGGTCGGAGCTCGCCTGTGCGATCACGGTGAGGTCCGCCGCAAGAATTCCCGCGCTGATGCGGGTTTCCTTGAGGTCCTGCCAGCGAATGTCCGCCGAGTCGTAGCCGCCGAGCAAGCGGCGATTGAGCGAGATGAAGCGCCCGCTGGTCGCGGCGATGCAAACCCGGCGATGCGTCAGGGCATACAGGCGATGCTGCACCGCCCACGCCTCCAAGGTCTCCTCGGACGTGAGCAGGCCGCGCAACGTGGCGACTGCCGATTCGAGACCCGGTCCCTGCGGGCCGTCGACGCCGCAAGCCCGCCATCAGGCCTTCTCTTGCAGATGCGCTTCGAGAAACCAAAGATACTTGTCGACGTCGCGGGAAATCCCGGTGAATAGATCCGCCGTGTCCGCGTCGCCCAATTTGTCGGTGTCGTCGATGGCCGTCCGCACCGCCTTCGCCCATACCGACAGCTGGGTCGACAAGTAGAACAGATGGTCCTTGCCCGCCGTGATGCTCAACGGATAGTTCTTCAATTTGCTGCGCTTCGCGGCCACGGCCACGGTGCCTTCGGCGGTGCCGCCCAAGCTCGTCACGCGCTCGGCGATTTCGTCGATTTGCTCGAGGACCAGGTCGGAAATCTTGTCGAATAACTCGTGCAGTGCGATGAAATTCGGGCCTTTCACGTTCCAGTGTGCTTGTTTGACCTGGCTCTGCAGATCGATCGCATCGGCCAATCGATCGTTGAGTATGACGATCACGTTGCGGCGGACCTTCTCCGGAAGGTCAATCTTCGTCTTGTACATCGGCGCTCCTTCGAGATGGCGGAATCAAATGAGTCCGCTATTTTGCACTGCTTGGTCGTGAATCCCAAGAAACAATGCGTCCCAAGCCTCGAGCGCTGTCAGATCTCGGTACGCCGCATCCGCAATTGGATGGCGCAGACGATGAGGGCGATCCCGGCCGCTGCGCCGATCCAGGTTTCCGGGCTGGAAAAGAATCCGCTTGCATTGACGAAGCGATACACGCTCACCGGAGTGGTGATGGTGGCGTCATGGCCGATCTCGGTGTTTATCCAGTTCTCGTTTCCGGGCGAGTATTGGAACGCGTGCGAAGCGTAGCTGATGGTCCCCAGCCGTGCCCCGAGTAGGCGCGCGATCACGTGAGTGCCGAGGAACACGCGCTCCGCGAGCACCAATGCCAGCGGCGGAAGGATCGACCACAGAATCACGGCGCGCTTCGCCCAGGCCGACACGGCCAAAAGCCACCCTGCGACCGGCAGATACCAGATGGCGGTCGTCACTATCAGGTAGAGCCAGAGTACTTGGATCTCAAGCCAGAGATCGCCGCGCCACAGGGAGCTGCCCATGGATGCTCCCGACCGCACGGAGAGGATGAAGGCCATCAGGAGGATCGTCAGGTCGGCGAACGCAAAATAACAGAGAGGAATGAGGATCAGCGCCATTCCCAATTTGCTCACGACAGTGGCCGCATCCGATATCGGCATGGATTTCCAGAACAGGATGCTGCGATCCTTGCGATCGCCGTACAGGCAGTCCAGGAGGTACCAGGTGGAATAGATCGCCATGACGCCGAAGAACGTCATCGAGATCATGATCATCCCGTCGAGCGCACCGGCTTGGATCACGGAACGAACGGTCGTGAGGTCGACGGCGCCCACCACCCGGTAGCCGCCGAACAACGCGGCCAGAACCAACAGCACGCCGAGCGCGGCGGGAACCAGCCAGATCGCGCGGTTCTCCCAAAATTCCCGGCGCATGAGCCAGAGATAGGTGTTCATTCGGCGCCTCCGGACAGCTTGGCGACGAATAGATCCGCGACGCTCGGCGTGTGGATCTCGCCGAACTCCGCGAGTTTTTCCAAATCGGGCCGCTCGAAATACAGGATCACTTTGCCAAGCATGCGGCGTTCGAAGAACGGCTTCTCGGTCCGCGCCGCATCGAGGCGATCGCCGGCGACGGCCACCGCCGCGTAGCGGGTGGCGATGTCGTCGAGCGAAGCATCGAGAACGATGTGGCCCTTGTCGATGAACAGCACGTCGGTGAGCAGATTCTCTACCTCTTCGACCTGGTGCGTCGTGATGAGTATGGTCCGCGTCTCGTCCATGTAGTCATTGACCAGCGCATCGTAGAATGCGCTGCGCGCGAGAATGTCGAGCCCCAAGGTGGGCTCGTCGAGCACCAGCAATTTGGCATCGATGGCCATGGTCAACGCCAGATGCACCTGTGTCTTCATGCCCTTCGATAATTCGCGGATGCGGCGCCTGCCCGTGATCCCGGTCTTGGCCAGTAGTGCCGCGGCCCGGTCCCGGCGAAATCGCGGGTGCACGCCCGCGACGAAGTCGATGGCATGGTCGACCCGCAACCAGGCCGGCAGCACCGCGACATCGGCAATGAAGCAGGCATCGCGCATGAGGGCGGCACGTTCGCGAAACGGTTCGCGTCCCAGGACTTGCAGCTGCCCTTCGTAGGCCGTGAGGCCGAGGACCGCGCGCAGAGCGCTGGTCTTGCCGGCGCCGTTCGGGCCGATGAGGCCGACGATGCGCCCGGCTGCCACGGAAAAGTTGATCCGATCGAGCGCAACGTGCGCGCCGTACTTCTTGGTCAAATCACGAGCTTCGATGAGCGCAGACATGATGTTTCTCATTCTTCCGTAGGCAAGCCGCCGCGAGGTGGCGGAGCCGGATGGGTGACTGCGGGTGTTTGCGCGAACAGTTCCTGCGCGGAGAATCCGAGACGGCGGATGACCGCCAGGATCTGCGGCCACTCCTCGTTGAGGAACCGTTCGCGCTCTCCGGCCAACAATAGCCGCCGGGCACCTTCGCTGACGTACATGCCCCGGCCACGACGCTTCTCGACCAGGCGTTCGTCGACCAATTGCTGATACCCCTTGAGCACCGTGAGCGGATTGAGCCGGTAATCGGCGGCAACCGCGCGCACGGAGGGCAGTGGGTCACCCTCCTTGAGCGCACCCTCCAGAATGAGGGCAACCATTCGATCGCGCAGCTGGCGATAGATGGGTTGGTTGTCGTTCCAATTAGGGTCCATTTCCTCACTCGATCTGCTGTTGTGGGTCTATAGCACACTAGTTAAGCCAACGCAGGCCTTCGGTCGGTCAGACGGCTTCGTGCGAGCCCGATGCGGCGCTGTGGGCTAGCGAGCTGAAGGTCGCATGCTGCTGCACCTGGCTGTTGAACATATAGGCCACTGCGCCAACGATCAGGGTGTTCATCATCAGGGCGACGGCGAGGGCGGCGAGCTTGGTTGAGAGCTGGGTGGTCATGTGAGTCTCCTTGGTTGGTAGTCATCGAGGTGTTTCGGTGACTTGGTGATATAGTTACATACAACACTGGTACATGCAAGCACCCATACCAAATCTTTTTTGAGCCGGGTAATTCCCCCATGTTGCCGCGCAGCAAGAACCTGCAGCCGCCGCGGTGGCGTATGCTTTCTCGTATGCAGTCCCTTGATGAGGACGCAACGTTGATGGTGCGGTACCGAGACGGTGACGCGCAGGCATTTGCAGCGCTCTATACGCGTCACAAAGGTCCTCTTTACCGCTATCTGTTGCGTCAAGTACGTAACGCGGGCGCGGCCGCGGACTTGTTTCAAGAGGTTTGGTCGCGCCTGATCGCCACGCGCGGCCGCTATCAGGCGCGCGCAAAATTCGCGACCTATTTGTTTCATATCGCGCACAACTGCAGCGTCGATTTCATCCGCCGCGATCTCCTCGCGCGTCGGAGTGAGCGGCCGGATGCCAGCCTTCCCCAGACCGCGGAACCCGAGGTTCCCGAGTACCAGCGTCCCGATGGACTTGCGGAACTCGCCGAGCAGCAGTCCGCGCTGCTTGCGGCGTTGGGCGCCCTGCCGCAGGAGCAGCGCGAGGCATTCTTGTTGCACGAAGAAACCGGCTTGACCATCGAGGAAATCGCGCGCGTCACGGATGTCGGCGTCGAGACGGCCAAAAGCCGACTGCGCTATGCGATCCGTAAATTGAAAAAATCGTTGGCCGCGGCGCGGTTCCCCGCCGCGCCGCCGCTGCGGACCGGCAGAGATTTGAAGGACACGCTGATCAATGGATCCGCCTGACGAATTGGACGAGTATTTACGCCGCGACAGCGTCCTGTCGCGGCGCTACCGCAGTGAATCGGCGCCGTCGCCGCCGCCCGCCCTCGATCGCCGCGTGCTCAAGCGCGCGACGGAAGCACGCCGCAAGTCGCCATGCTTGGCGCCGCTGGCACTGGCCGCAAGCCTGTTGCTGTCGGTGGCGCTCGTGCTCGCCATCGCGTTCGGGCAGCCGCGCAGCGCCAAACGCGCCGACGATGCCCCGCACCTGGTACGTGTCGCCGCCTACGGCGGCGAATCCTTGCGCACGCGGCCGCCAGCGGAGTGGCTCGCCCACATCGCCGCGCTGCGCCGAGCCGGACGCAACGGCGAGGCGGACGCGGAATTGCGCCGCTTTCGCAACACCTATCCCCATTATGCGGCTGCTCCGCAGTAGGCGGTTCCGGCCGCCCCCGGGGGCCGGCGATTTCGGCTAACATTCCTCGTTTTTGCCGGGAGCTAGTCATGAAAAAGCCAGTCACTGTCACCATCACGGGCGCTGCGGGAAATATCGGCTACGCGCTTGCGTTTCGCGTCGCATCCGGTCAGATGCTCGGTGCCGATCAACCGGTCAACCTGAACTTGCTGGAGATTCCGGCGGCGAACGCGGCGGTACAGGGCGTGGTGATGGAGTTGAACGACTGCGCCTTCCCGACGCTGAACAAAGTGACGGCGACGAGCGAGGCCGCCGCCGCTTTCAAGGACTGTAATTTCGCCATGCTGGTCGGCGCGCGGCCGCGTGGGCCGGGCATGGAACGCAAGGATCTGCTGCTCGAGAACGCCAAGATTTTCTCTGCCCAAGGCAAGGCGCTCGACGCGGTCGCGAACCGCGACGTGCGCGTGCTCGTTGTGGGCAACCCCGCCAACACCAACGCGCTGATCGCACAACGCAACGCGCCCTCGCTGCCGCCCAATCGATTCACGGCGATGACCCGACTGGATCACAACCGGGGATTGGCACAGCTCACCGAGAAGAGCGGCGCGCCCCTGGCGGAGGTCAAGAGAGTCATCATCTGGGGAAACCATTCGGCGACCCAATATCCCGATCTCAATCACGCCACGGTCCGAGGCGTACCGGCGCTGTCGGTGGTCGAGGGAAGTTGGTTCAAGGACACCTATATTCCCACCGTACAGCAGCGCGGCGCGGCCGTCATCAAGGCGCGCGGCACCTCATCCGCGGCCTCCGCCGCGGCCGCGGCGCTCGACCACGTTCACGATTGGATGCTTGGCACGCCGCCGGGCGATTGGGTCAGCATGGCGGTAACGTCGGACGGCAGCTACGGCATTCCGGAGGGCGTGATCTATTCCCATCCCGTGACCTGCAAGAACGGCGAGTACAGCATCGTTCAGGGGCTCAGCATCAGCGATTTCAGCCGCGAGAAGATGCAGGCCACCCATCGCGAATTGCTGGAAGAGCGGGACGGCGTGAAGGATCTCATCTGATCTGGGCTGCGTCGCTACTGTGGGCCGCGGCGTTACTGGCAATCGTCCTCACGCTCGCCTATCGCCGCGCGAGCCTGCGCTTAAGTTGCTGCGTTCTTGGGCTTCTGCTGGCCGCATACTGGGTGCTCGGCACGGCGCCGGAGTGGTGGAAGATATCGCTCACCATCCCCTATGTCTTGGTTGTACTTCTGAATGTACGGCCATTGCGGCTGCGCCTCGTGACGCGGCCCTTCTTGAGGAGTTACCGACGCCTGCTGCCTTCGATGTCGGCCACGGAACGCGAAGCCCTGGATGCGGGCACGGTATGGTGGGATGGAGAATTATTCACCGGGGGCCCGGACTGGCAAAAACTCATGTCGGCAAAGGCGCCGACGCTCAACGAGGCTGAGCAGGCTTTTCTCGACGGCCCGTGCGAAGACCTGTGCGCGATGCTCGATGATTGGGATATTACGCACGTGCGGGCCGACCTGCCGCCTGAAGTTTGGTCTTTCATCAAGTCGAACGGTTTTTTCGCCATGATCATTCCCAAGCGCTACGGCGGCCTGGAATTCTCGGCGTACGCGCATTCCTGCGTGCTCGCCAAGATCGCCTCGCGTTCGGGCACGGCGTCCTCGACCATCGCCGTGCCAAACTCCCTGGGCCCGGCGGAACTCCTGCTGCACTACGGTACCGACGAACAAAAAAATTATTTCCTGCCGCGCCTCGCGTGCGGCGAGGAAGTGCCGTGTTTCGCACTCACCGGTCCCCGTGCAGGCTCCGATGCGGCCTCCATTCCCGACACCGGCGTGATCTGCAAGGGCCGCTGGCAGGGTGCGGACATCATCGGGATCAAGCTCAACTTCTCCAAGCGCTACATTACGCTGGCGCCGGTCGCCACAGTGGTCGGATTGGCGTTCCGCTTGTTCGATCCCGAGCGGCTGATGGGCGACGTCAAGGATCTCGGAATCACCTGCGCCTTGATTCCGCGGGACACGCCCGGGGTCAGCATCGGCCGGCGGCACTTCCCGCTGAACGTCGCCTTTCAGAACGGTCCGATCCAGGGGGTCGATGTATTCGTGCCCATCGACGCCATCATCGGCGGCTTTGCCATGGCAGGCCAAGGATGGCGCATGTTGGTCGAGCAACTGTCGGTGGGCCGCTGTATTTCGCTGCCTTCCAACGCCACCGGCGGGGCGCAGGCGGCGGTGTATGCCTCGGCGGCTTACGCGCGCATCCGGCGCCAGTTCAACATGCCCATCGGGCGCTTCGAAGGCGTGGAGCAGGTGCTGGCGCGCATGGCGGCGCGCACCTATATCATGGATGCCGCGCGCTCGGTCACCGCCGGCGCGATCGACGGCGGCGAAAAACCTTCGGTGCCGTCGGCCATGTTGAAATATCACGCGACCGAATTCGGCCGGATGATCGCCAACGATGCGATGGACGTGCACGGCGGCAAGGGCATTTGCCTCGGGCCGAACAACTATTTGGGACGCGGATACCAGATCGTTCCGGTGGCGATCACAGTCGAAGGCGCCAATATCCTGACGCGCAGCCTGATCATCTTCGGGCAGGGAGCCGTGCGCTGCCACCCTTTCGTGCTGCGTGAAATGAATGCGGCGCGCAATCCCGATCACGACGCCGGCGCGCTCGAGTTCGATCGCGCGCTCATGGGTCACGTGGGGTTTGCAATCTCCAATGCTGCGCGTTCAGCGATCCTGGGGCTGACCCTGGCACGCTTCACGCGGGTGCCGCGGACCGGGGCGACCGCACGTTATTTTCAGCATGTAAACCGCTACAGCGCGTCATTTGCGCTGGCGACCGATGTCGCCATGCTGGCGCTCGGCGGCTACCTCAAGAAGAAGGAGACCTTGTCGGCCCGCTTGGGGGATGTGCTGTCGTCGATGTACCTGGCTTCGATGGTATTGAAGCACCACGAGAATCAGGGCCGCTTGCCTGAGGATCTGCCGCTGGTCGAGTGGGCCTGCCGCAGCCTGCTTTATCAGGCGCAGGAACAGCTGCATTTATTTCTGCGCAATTTTCCGAACCGTCCCCTCGCTGCACTCATGCGCCTGCTCATCTTTCCGCGCGGCCTGACGTATTTTCCGCCCAGCGACCGCCTGGGACGCGATATCGCCGATCTGATCATGCACCCGACGGCGGCCAGGGAGCGGCTGAGCCGGGACATCTACAAGACGCAGCAGTCGCACAACCCCGCAGGATTGCTGCAAGAGGCGCTGATTCTCTCGACCATGGCCGAATCCCTGGAAAAGCGCATTCGCGTCGACGGCATCAAGACCGGCCGCATCGACGCCCTGGATCTCCCGGGACAAATATCGCAGGCCTTGGACACCGGCATCCTGAGCGAGGCCGAGGCGGCAGTGCTCCGCGATTACGATGCCAAGGTCTCCAAGCTGCTCGCTGTCGATGATTTCGCGCCGCAGGAACTGGCCGCGGGACGGGCAGGCTAGCCGTATTCGTCTATGCTCTGCCGCAGCTGTAAGATGGAGCGGTCGTCTGCACTTTTGAGGAGATCCGCATGAATCGTCTACTGCTCGCACTGGGCGTCACTCTGATGACGACCCTCGCCCTGGCGCAAGACCGCTCGGCACCGGCGCCGAATGCCGAGGTTTACATCATCGCGCCGCGCGACGGCGCGACCGTGCACGGACCGTTCACCGTGAGCTTTGGACTGAAGGGAATGGGAGTCGCGCCGGCGGGGGTCAAATTCGACAACACCGGGCACCACCATTTATTGGTCGATACCGACTTGAGTGAGCTCAAGTTGAATGCGCCGCTGCCCGCCACCGACAAGATACTGCACTTCGGCAAGGGTCAAACCGAGACCATGCTCACGCTGGCTCCCGGCAAGCACACGCTCGAGCTCGTCTTTGCAGACTACCTGCACAACTCTTTCGATCCGCCGCTGCACTCGAAGAAAATCACCATCACCGTGGAGTGATCGGATGCGGCGCAGCGACGCCCGGGCCATACTGCACATCGACATGGACGCATTTTATGCGTCCGTGGAAGAGCGCGACCGCCCCGAACTCAGAGGCAAGCCTCTGATCGTCGGGGGCGGCAGCCGTGGAGTCGTGGCCGCCGCCAGTTATGCGGTGCGCCGCTTCGGCGTGCGCTCGGCGATGCCCATGCGTGAGGCGCTGCGCCGCTGCCCGGAGGCCGTCTGCGTGCCGCCGCGAATGGCGCGCTACCAGGAGGTTTCCGAACAAGTGTTCGCGATTTTTCACCAGTTCACGCCGCTCGTGGAGGGACTCTCCCTGGATGAAGCGTTTCTCGACGTGACCTCAAGTCATGCGCTGCTGGGCAGCGCGGTGACGATCGGCGGCGAAATCCGGCGCCGCATCGCCGGGCAAACCGGCCTCACCGCATCCGTGGGAATCGCGCCGAACAAACTGCTGGCGAAAATCGCCTCCGATCTGAACAAGCCCGACGGCATGTGCCGGATCGGGGCCGACAATATGCGCGAGATCCTCGCCGCCCTGCCCGTGGAGAAACTATCCGGCGTCGGCCCGAAGACCTTGCTGGCGGTGCATGCGGCGGGAATACGCACCTTCGGGGAATTGCGCGACGCAAGCGACGCGGTGTTGTGGCGCCTGTTCGGCAAGCACGGCAAGTCCATGCGCGACCGCGCGGCGGGACTCGACGACCGGCCCGTCGAACCGAATCGCGCAGAGAAATCGATCAGTGCGGAAGAGACCTTCGCCGACGACATTCGCGGCGCGGCGCCGCTCACAGTGCAATTGCTGCGTCTCGCCGACAGGGCGGCCGCGCGGCTTCGCGCGCACGAACTCACGGCCGGCACCGTCAGCATAAAAGTCCGACGCGCCGATTTCACGACGTACACTCGGCGGTGCACCTTTGGACGCCCGACGCAGGATTCGGGCGTGGTCGCGGCGGCCGCAAAGTCGCTGCTCGAGCAATGGCTGGCGACTCAACCGAATGCTGCGGTGCGCCTGCTGGGAGTCGGGGTCAGCAATTTGCAAATGGCGACGCAAGGGGATCTGTTCGTGGACGGCCCGGCGCGCGGGTCACGGCTGGACTCTGCGATCGACGGCATCCGGGACCGGTTCGGATATGACATGTTGACTCGTGCCAGTTTGTTGCCGCGGACCGGCTAAGCCATGTACCTGCGCTTCTTCGGCCTCAACGAAAAGCCCTTCGCGATCACGCCGGACCCACGTTATCTTTATTTGAGCGAGCGCCATGCCGAAGCCCTGGCGCATTTGTTGTACGGCATCAACGAATCCGGGGGCTTCATCCAGCTGACCGGGGAAGTGGGCACGGGAAAAACGACCGTCGTGCGGACTCTGCTATCGCGCGTTCCGCATCATGCGGACGTGGCAGTCATATTGAATCCGCGAGTGACGCCCGTCGAGTTTCTGCTGACCATCTGCGAAGAGCTGGGTCTCGGCATTGCCGACGCGGATCGCGACAGCGTCAAGCAAATGGTCGACGCGCTGAATCGGCGGCTGCTGGCGGCCCACGCCGAAGGGCGGCGCATCATCGTGATCGTGGACGAGGCCCAGAACCTGTCAGCCGATGTGTTGGAACAGGTCCGGCTCTTGACCAATCTGGAGACTCCCACGCAGAAGCTGCTGCAGATCATTCTCATCGGGCAGCCGGAACTTCGCGAGCTGCTCGACCGCACCGATCTGCGCCAATTGGCTCAGCGAATCACCGGCCGATACCATTTGGAACCTCTGTCCCGCGAGGAAACCCGGGGCTACGTGCGCCATCGGCTGCGCGTTGCGGGTGCCGCCGAGGAGATATTCACGCCCGCGGCGCTCGGCGAAATTCACCGCTTGTCGGCGGGCATCCCGCGCGTGATCAATGTGACTTGCGACCGCGCCTTGCTGGGCGCCTACACCCAGGAGACGCGCAAGGTCACCCCCTCGCTGGTGCGGCAGGCGGCGGCCGAGGTCTACGGGCGGCGATTTCTGCCGGCGTGGCTGGGCTGGCTCGCCGCAGCTTTAGGATTGGCCGGTCTCGCCGGCATCGCCGTATTCGGCTGGCTGCTGTGGCAGCGGCAAATTTTCCCGCTGCACGCCGCCAACAAGCCGGGCAACGCGGCGCTGCACGCCGCGACCGGGCAGGCGGCACTTCCCGCGCGCACCGTCGCGGCGGGCGGTGCGACGGCGCCAGGGTCCGCGGCCGCAGCGCCTGCGCCGACGGCGCCCGCGCCAAAGGCCGCGTCCATCAACACTTTGCTCGCCACCAACAGCGCCAATACGGGAGATGCGGCCGCCTTCCGCCGCCTGCTGGCGCTGTGGGGCACGGCCATGGGGGATGACAAGGACCCGTGCGGGCAGGCGGCAAAGGCGGGATTATCCTGCCTGGAGCAACGCGGCTCCTGGGCGCAAGTCAGAGCCTTGAACCGGCCGGCCATTCTGACGCTGACCGACGATCACGGACAGCGGCACCGCGTGGTGCTGTCCGCGCTGGACGATCGGTTCGCGACGTTGAATTTGGGCGAACACAACGAAAGAGTGCCTGTCGATGAGATTTCGCGCGATTGGTTCGGAGAGTTCACCGTCGTTTGGAAGCCCAAGACCGCGCGCACCCGGCTGTTGACGGTAGGCATGAAGGGGGATGAAGTCCGATGGCTGCGGCGCAGCCTCAATGCCCTGCAGGGCGCCGCTTCGGATCCGGAGCACGGCGATGTTTACGACGAAGAACTGGCGATTGCCGTGCAGAACTTCCAGCGCGAACATCGCCTGACCGTCGACGGCATTGCCGGAGTGCAAACCCAGCTCGTACTCGATACGGCGTTGGCCGAACCTGGCTCGCCCTTGCTGCTCCCCAGCGCACCGCGGGGCGGTTAGGATTCGACATGTCCTTCATTCTCGACGCGCTGAAGAAATCGGAAATCGAACGGCAGCGCCAATCCGTGCCGGGCCTGATGGACACGCGCGTCGCGCAGCGTCGCAACCGCCTGCCCGGTTGGGCAATTGCGCTGGGCGTGTTGCTGGCCATCAATTTGCTCGTATTGGCGTTTGTCTTGATGCGAAAAGGCGCTCCGGCGGCGCCGGCGGCACGGCCGGCCGATACCGCGATGGCCCCTAATGCCGACGCCCCGCCGCCCGTGCCGCAGCACTTCAGTCCGCTGGACCCGGCGCCGGTATACGCGCCGGAAATTCCGGTCGCGGCACCGGTCAGCCCGGTTGCCATGGAGCCCGCGCCGCCGCGCCCGGCGGCACACCGCGTACACCGGTCCGACCCGTTGTTGACCGACCCGGACGCCGGTGCGCAAATCGAGGAGTTGCTGCCCTCGATCAATGAAATCAGCTTGACGGGTTCGCAAGCGCTGCCCGAGTTGCACCTCGACGTTCACGTGTATGCGACCAAGCCGTCAGAGCGCTTCGTGTACATCAACATGCGCAAATATCACGAAGGTGCGACGCTGCAGGAAGGCCCCATGCTCGAACGCATTCGCCGCGACGGAGTGGTGTTGAATTACCAGGGCTTGAGATTCGTTCTGCCGCGACAGCCCTAGGAGCCCGCTTTGGGATATGAGTTTCTCGTGCGCTTGTCGTTGGCGGCCGCGGCGGCGCTGCAGGCCGCGGGCGCAGGCGCGGCCGCGATCGAGGGCTCCATCACCTTCCCGAGTCAGCTGGTACCGTCCCTGACCGTCTATGCCTCCGACGTCGATACTGCGCGGGTGCATTCCGTGCAGCTCGTACGCGGGCAGGCGAATTTTAGCGTCGAAGTGCCCTTCGGCCGTTACCTCTTGTTCTTGGCGCCGAACGAGACCGGCGCGCCCAACGTCTATGGAGCCTATACGCAGTACAGCCTGTGCGAGCCGCATGTCGAAGGCCGATGCGAGGATCACGCGCTGGTCCCCGTCACCGTCACCGCGAAGGCACCGCATCCCGCGGTGACGATCGACGATTGGTACTTGACGGATGCGGTCGCCGAGCAGCTCGACGGCATTCTGGCCGGCGTTGCGGCCGGCGGCGGGGCGCGCTTCAATTCAGAACCCTTGAGCGCGCCGCGTTTCTCCGAATATCCGAGCGCCGCATTCGAGGCCGCTGCACAGCCTAAGATCGATTTCGGCGGCACCGATTTGTCCGAAGAGGATCGTGAGCTGGTGCAGCGCGCGCTGGCGGGCGGCCCGAACTTCGCCGGCCATGTGACGGCAACGGTGACGCCCTGCGGACCGGCATGCGGCCGGCTCGTGCTGGTGGATTGGAACACCGGAGCCGTCCAGGGATTGCCCAATCTACCTGCCGAGATTCTGGGCATCCTCCCGTGCCGGACCGAAGAAGCTGTGCTGTTCCGGCGCGACAGCAGGCTGCTCTCCATCTCGCGTGCGCACGGCGCATCGGTGGTTACGCAATATTTCGTGTGGAATCAGAAAAATGCGGCGTTGGCGCAGAATATCGAATACCAGCGAACCTCGCAGACGTTCTGTGCGGTTGCGGCGCGCTGAGCCTGATCATGCGATGATTGACCCATGCGCAAGATATTGACGCTGACCATGAGCGGTTTGGTGACCGTGCTGCCGCTGGCCTTGACGGTCTATGTGATTTGGTGGCTGGTGCACACGGTCGAGGGCTGGCTGCGGCATGCGCTGATTGGGTTGGGCATCGTTAGCCAGGAGCACTATTGGCCCGGGCTTGGATTGATCGCGGGCTTTCTGCTGCTGCTGATCGTCGGCAGCTTGGTGAACGCCTATGCGGGCAAGATCCTGCTCAAGTACTGGGACGATTTTTTGGGCCGCATTCCGTTCGTGAAGACGCTCTACGGCGGATTCCGCGACGTGGTGAGCTTGCTGCCCTCGGGCAGCGGCGAGAAGCGCGATCTGCAGCGCGTGGTGCTGGCCCGCTTCGCCGACGTGCATGCGATCGGCTTCGTCACCCGCGAAGACGTACCGTCGGTGCTGCATGCGCATGGCGGGCAGGACTGGGTCACGGTGTATTTTCCCATGAGTTATGCATTCGGCGGCTATACGATTTACCTGCCGCGCGACCGCATCCAGCCTCTCGACATTTCGGTGGAGGACGCCATGCGGCTGGCAATCACTGCGGGACTGACGGCTGCCGGAAGCCGCGCCAGCATCTAGCGTCGGTCTCAAGTAGCATGGTCAAGCACTGTGTGCTGCTCCTTGCGCTCGCCGCGGTCCACCCGGCGGCCGCTTCCGCGTCCAAAACACACGCCCGCACAGAATCCGATAAATACGCAGCGTGGACCGCCCAGGCTGCGCAGGTGCTCGGGGCGCGCGCAGATGCAAACTCGCTGGCCACGGCCGCGGCTCTCACCGTCACGCGATCGGAACTGGCAGCGCTGGATCTGGCCACTCGCGCCAGCGAGCTCGCGCCGCAGAATGCGGCCATCGGCTGGCTGCGCCTGCAGCTGTGCGCCCAGGCCTCCGCCTGCGACATTCGCGACATTGCAACCGTCATGCGTTGGGTCGACCCGGACAACGCTGCGGCCTGGTTGCCGACGCTCGCGCTCGCACAGCGGGACAAGGACACGACCGAAGTCGATCGGGTGCTCGCGGACATGGCCCGCGAGTCGCACTTCGATTTCTATTGGAATCGCATCGTGGTGTTGATGTTCGATGCGCTCGATGCCGCGCGCGGCGAATTGTCCGGCGCCTACGCGGCCGCCGATTCCGCGAGATTTGCGGTGGTGAGCGGCATCGCTAGCGGCAAGGTCATTCCGCCCTTCGGGCCGTTGGTCGAGGCTTGCCGGGAATCGGCCGCATATCCCGAACGGCGCGACCTCTGTTTGAGGCTATCCAAGACCATGCAACACGGCGACACCGCCGTCGCGCAGCTCATCGGTTTCGGCATCGAAAAGCGCCTGCTCGCGCCGGACAGCAAGGAGGTGCGCGCGATCGCCGAACGCCGGCGCGTATTGGAGTGGCGCGTGGCGGCCGCGGCCAGGTTCGATAACCCCTTGCTGCCATGGACCAAAAATGCGCGCGCCCGCGCACGGCTCGCGCAGATGCGCGCCAGCCCTCGCGAAGAGGACGTCTGCATAGCGATACTGCGAGAACACAAAGTGGCGGTCGACCCGCCGGAGGTGCACCCATGATCGACTTGTATTATTGGCCGACGCCCAACGGGCACAAGATCACGCTGTTTCTCGAAGAGACGGGCATGCCTTACACCATCATTCCGGTGGACATCGGCAAGGGCGAGCAATTCCAGCCTAAATTCCTCGAGATCTCGCCGAACAACCGCATGCCGGCCATTGTCGACCACACGCCTATGGAGCGCGGCGCGCCGATCTCCGTGTTCGAGTCCGGCGCGATCTTGCTGTACCTGGCGGACAAGAGCGAGCAGTTCATCGCGCAGGATTTGCGCGGCCGCGTGGAAACGATGCAGTGGCTGTTCTGGCAAGTGGGCGGCCTCGGGCCCATGGCCGGTCAGAATCATCATTTTTCCCGGTATGCCCCGGAGAAAATTCCGTATGCCATCGAGCGCTACGTGAATGAGACCAATCGCCTGTATGGGGTGCTCAACAAGCGTCTTGCCGACCGTGACTTCATCGCCGGAGCCTACTCGATTGCCGACATGGCGGCGTATCCCTGGGTGGTTCCGCACGAAGCGCAGGGCCAGAATCTCGGCGACTTCCCGCATCTGCAGCGCTGGTTCGATGCCGTCAAGGGCCGTCCTGCCACGGTGCGCGCCTATGAGCGTGGTGCGGCGATCAACACCAATCCGACGGTCACCGAAGAGTCGCGGCGGATTCTGTTCGGTCAGACCGCGCAGAGCATCGATAAAACGTGATTCACGGCGATTTGACGTCGTGCGCCTTGAACCAGGCCAGCACGTAGGCCACCTTGTCGATGAGCAGGCTGGGACGAGCCGAGATGTCGTGCGAGGCATTGGGAACGCGCACCAAGGCGGTATCGATGCGGCGCAATTTCAGGGCTTGATAGAATTGTTCCGCCTCGCTCGACGGAGTGCGGAAGTCCGCTTCGCCGGTCATCAGCATGGTCGGCGTGTGTACCTGGCCAACGTAGGCAAGCGGTGAACGCTTCCAATAGGACTGCAGGTCATCCCACGGAAATGCGTCGAACCAGTAGCGGTAGAAATAGTTGGTCATATCGGCGGTCAACACGAAGCTCGCCCAGTTGATCACCGGCTTGACCACCACGGCGGCGCGGAATCGATCGGTGTGGCCGACGATCCAGGCGGTGAGCACGCCCCCGCCGCTGCCCCCCGTTACAAACAGGCGCTCACCGTCGATGTAGCCGCGGCCGAGCACGGCGTCCACGCCGGACATGAGGTCGCCGTAATCGTTGTCGGGATAATCGTGGTGAATCAGGTCGGCGAACTCCTCGCCGTAGCCGGTGCTGCCGCGCGGATTGAGATAAAGCACGACGTAGCCGGCGGCAGCGTACAGCTGTATTTCCGCCGCGAAGCTCGGCCCGTAGCTCGCAAACGGTCCGCCGTGAATCTCGAGCAGCAACGGGTATTTCCTCGACGGATCGAAGTCCGGCGGTTTGACGATCCATCCTTGGATGTGGCGGCGGTCGACCGACGAGTCAAAGGAGATCTCCTCCACCGCGCCAAGCGACCGCTCACTGAGCAACGTGTCCGATAGCGCGGTGAGCGTCACGATATCGCTCTTCGAGGTGCCGGTGGCCAGCGCCGCGGGGACGAGGGCCGCAGCCCGGGTATAGGCGAATCGGGGGCTCGCGCCCTTGGCGGCGGCGGCGATCGAGAACGATCCCCCGGAATAGGGCCGGCTGACGTCGTTGCCGCCGAGATCATCGGCCAGAACGCGAACCTTGCCGCCAAGATCGATTGCCGCGATCTTGGTGGAGCCGCGGTCGTCGTACTGAAAAATCAATTGCCGGCTGTCGCCGGTCCAGTGCGGCGCCGCGGCGTCTCGATCGAGAGCCGGCGTGATCGAATGTGAATGGGTGCCGTCGCTGTCCATGACGTACAGCTGCGTCGCTTGGTATCCCAATCTTTTGTCGTCGAATCCCAGGTAGGCGACATGCTTGCCGTCGGGCGACACCACGGGATTGCGATCCGGACCGCGTCGATCGGTGAGTGCGTGAATCGAGCTGTCCTCGAGATCCACGCGGTAGATTTCGCTGTCGAGCGGCTCATAGTCCGCGTCGGCGCGTCTGTTCGCCGTGATCAACACGCTCTTGCCGTCAACCGTGAAGGCAGGGGTGCCGTGTGTGTCGAAGTCACCCTGTGTGAGTTGGCGGGCCGCACCGCCGTCCGCGCCGATGATAAAGAGCTGGCTGAACACGTTCGGTAAATAGCCCGCGCCGTCAACGCGGAACACCATCCTATCGATGAGCTTCGGGGGATCGGCCCATTTGGCGTTCTTGGGCGCTTCCGGCAGTTCCACCTTGAGGGGTTTGCGTTCGGCGGGAACCGCCATGGTAAAACCAAGCCAGCGTCCGTCGGGGGACCAGGCCAGCCCTTCGGGCGATTCGGTGAAATTGCTGATGGCGGCCGTGGCGCCGCTCTCCATCCAATAGATGAATAACTGGGTCGAGCCGTCCGCGGCCGCCCCGAGGTACGCCAGGCGCGTGCCGTCCGGGGACCAGCGCGGCGCGTTGCTCGTTGCGGCGCTGGACAGGGGCCGCGGGTGCTTGCCGTCCGCGCCGACCAGCCAGATGACCCCGCGCGGACGATCGGTCTTGATGTCGAAATTCATGCGCACGTAGGCGATGCTGCGGCCATCCGGCGAAACTTGCGGATCGCTCGCCCATTGCAGATCGAAGACATCGAGCGGCCTTAAGGGCGGTTTCGGCGGCTCTGCAAAACTCGGCGCCCACAGAGCGGCCGAGAGGATCGCCGCCACGCCCAGCCGCAGCCGCAAGAGCCGCGACGCACTCCTTTCCTTCATGCCGATTTCCTTTGTGCCACCCAGCAGTAGCGTTGATGTTCATCGACGATTCCCACGGCCTGCATGAATGCGTAGCAAATGGTGGAACCGACAAAACGGAAGCCGCTGCGCTTCAGATCCTTGCTCATCGCATCGCTCTCGGCCGTGGATTGGGCGATGCCGCCCAGGTACAGCGGCCGCCGGCGCAGTGTTTTCCCGCCGGTAAACTGCCAAATGTAGTTGTCGAACGAACCCGACTTGGCCTGGATCTCAAGGTACGCGCGGGCATTGGCAATGAAGGCTTCGATCTTGAGCCGATTCCTGACGATGCCGGGATCGAGCAGCAAGCGCCTGCGCTTGCGCAAGCCATATCTGGCCATTTTCTCGGCGTCGAAACCGTCGAACGCCGTGCGGTAGGTCGCGCGCTTGCGCAAAATGGTGAGCCAGCTCAAGCCTGCCTGCGCGCCTTCGAGACACAGCATTTCGAACAGCTGCCGGTCGCAATGCTGGGGCACCCCCCATTCGGCATCGTGATAGGCAATATACAAGGGGTCCGCGGGGCACCAGGCACAGCGCAGTTTGCCGTCGGTATGACGCTGCGCACCCAGTGTGCGCCGATCGGGTTGGCTCGCCATCGGGCGCTCGCTTGGGTTCAACCGTGCAGGCGCACGGCGTGGGAATCCTTGTATACCAGCTCGATGCAATCGACTCCGCGCGTGCGGCGCGCCGTGCTGCGGATTTCGTGCATCAGTTTCAGCAGCACGCGGGTGTTGAGCTCCGGCGTCATGCTGAGGCGCGGCTCCAAGCCAAGATGCAGGACAGCGAATCTTTCATGCGCCGCGCGCACGAAAACGGCGACGCCTAAGGGTCTGCCGATGTCGGATACCGCGAACAGCGTTTGCACGCCTGCGATATCGCCCACGCGCACCCGCAGGCTGCCGTCTTGCTCGTGAATCTCCGGAACTCCATAAGTTTCTATGGATTGCTGGATGCCGACACGCACCCGATGTTGGTTGACGTTGAAGAACAGCAGTTGTTCCAGCGCGGCGCGCTGGTCCACCGGCAATTTTGACGTAATCCCGATTGATCCGCTCAATGCTCCCCCGCCATGAGCGCCTGCCGCCCCACAGTTGAGTGTCGTATCACAGAATTAGCTTGTCGCAGTGCAACAGACATTGTCTGTGTCTTCAGACTCCGTATCGTATAGCGTCGCCCATGGAATGACACTAGCCTAGTGCTGTTGCCCAGCGGTGCTGCAGTGCGGTCAGTCCCGTGTCGCGATCAAGGTCTCAATGAAAGGAAACAATCGGTGCTAGCTTCCGACGAAGAGGGCGCCACGCTGGATGCACTGCGGTTCAGCCTCGCGAGCGACATCGTTGAACTCGTGGTGCTGACCACTGACGAGATATTTTTGCAAACCCTGCGCGAGGCGGTGGGCGGTGCCCGCCGGCTATGGCATGTGGGTTCCGCCGACAAGGTGAGCGATCTCTTGGTGGCCGGTGGAGTGGGCATCTTGGTGCTCGACGTGGACACGCTGACCGAAGCTCCGACCGGTATTCATTGGACAGATCAAACGTCAATTCCCGGATCTCGTGATCGAGGTCGCCGGCAACCGGGACGCAGAGACTGCGCTCGCCGGGCTGATCAGCACCGGCACAGTCTATCGATTCATCCACAAACCCATGTCGCCGGCCCGTGCCAAATTGTTCGCCGAGGCGGCGGTCAAGAAATATGACGAGCAACGCAGGCGCGCGGCGGTGCCCGCTCCGGTCAAACGCCAACCGCAATCCAATCGCGGTGTGCTCATCGCCGGCGCGCTCGGCGCCTTGGGTGCGATCGCGCTCGCCGTTTGGGTCACACACAGGAGCTCGGAGCAGGAAGCCGCTCCGCCGCATGGCACCGGTGTCGCCCGTCCGTCGCCGGAGGAATCGCCGCTGCTTGCGCAGGCCGCGGCCGCGCTCGCAGCGAATCGATTGACCGAGCCCGCGGGCGACAATGCGCTCGATCTTTACAGCCAAGCGCAGGCGCGCAACCCCGGCGACCCTGCGGCCCGCGCCGGCCTCGCGGAGGTTCGCGAGCGCCTGTTGGCGCGCGCCGAAAACGCGATGCTCGAAGAACGTCTGGACGACGCGGCGGCCGCGATCGCGGCGGCGCGCATGGCCGGTGCCGACGGCGGCCGCATTGCGTTTCTGACTGCGCAGCTCGCGAAATCGCGCGAACAGGTGAAGACGGCACAGAACGCGGTGCGTGTGCACAATGAATTGCAAGCCGATGCGGACAAACTGACCAATTTCGTCGGACTCGCCGCCCAACGCATGAAGGACGCGCAGCTGATCGATCCGGCGCGCGACAGCGCACGTTTTTACGTGCTGGAGGCGTTGCGGATCGATCCGAATAACGCGGCCGCGCTGGAGGCGCAGAAAGCGCTGGCGGCGCGGCTTCTTACGGAGATGCGCGAGCGCCATCGACACCCGCGATTTTGCGCGCGCGTCCGATCTGCTCGAGGCCGCCAATGGTATCGCGGCCGCGACCGACCTCGCGGCTGCGCAAGGCTTGCTCGCCGGTGCGCGCCGCGAAGCGGACGCCGCTGTGTCGGCTCAGCTGCTGAAGAGCGGCAAGGAACGCTTGCAGCAGGATCGGCTCATCGAACCGGCCAACGACAGCGCCAAGTACTACCTGCTGACGTTGCGCGGCCGGGACCCGAGCAACGCCGGTCTCGCGGGCGCGATGCAGGATCTCGGGAACCGCCTTACGGACAAGGCACAGCGCGCGCTAGCCCTCGCGCAATACGATGCCGCGCGCAGCTGGCTCGACGAGGCAGCCGCGATCGGCTTCACCTCGCGCGAAGCGAGTGCCGTACAGCACGATTTGGACGCAGCCCTGAGCCGCCGGATATTTCTCGCGAACGTCGTCGACGCCGGCGGCCTCCCGCTCGTCAAGTCGGTAAATCCCACTTATCCGAGCAAGGCGACTTTAAACAAGACCGAGGGTTGGGTGGAATTGGATTTTACCATCGCCGAGAGCGGCGCGGTGCAGGATATTGCCGTCCACGCCACCAGCACTGCCGGCGTGTTCGAGCAGGCTGCGATCAGCGCGCTCGAGCAATGGCGCTATAAGCCGATTCTGCGCGATGGCAAGTCTGCGGCGCAGCGCGCCCGAATTCGGATCCGCTTCGCTACTAGGCCGCTGAGCTCTGGTTCAGCGCCGGCAGTAGCCAGCTCCTGAATGAGAGCGCCGATCTCGGCGCCGATGCGCAGATCGTCCACTGCGCCAAATGCGTGTTTGCGCACGTATCCATTCCGATCGATCAGCACCAGGCTGGGCGTGCCGCGCATTTTATAGCGCTCCATGGTGTGCGGGATCGGGCTCGACGGATTCGGCTCATCGAGTGCGATCGGAAACTTCAGTCGATATTCCTGGATGAACGCCTTGAGCATCGCCGTGCTGAAGGCGTCATGATGTTCGAAGGTGGCGTGCAAGCCGATCACCGCCACATCCGTCGGCTCGAAGGTCTCGTAAATCCTCCGCGCCTGGGGAATCCCGCTGCTGATCGAATTCGGGCACAGTGCCTGGAACGCCGCAAGCACGACTATGCGGCCGCGCAGACCCGACAGCAGCAGCGGACGCTCCGTATTGAACCAGGTTTGCACGAGTAGCTCGGGCGCATGCGTTGATGGGGTCATGACGCATATTTTGTGCCCGAAACAGGCATCAAATACAAGCGGCGTTCAAATTCGAGAAATTCTTGCGATTTCCCCGGCAATCGGCTAGTGAACCGCCTTCTGAAGGTCAGCGCGTCGACGCCGGCTCCGCGGTGCCGCGCAGAGGCTCGCGTTCGCGCTGTTTGCGCTCTGCGATTTCCTCGCGGTCGACGGCTACGTTGCGAGGCGCCTTGATGCCGATGCGAACTTGAGAGCCGTTCACCGCCATCACGGTCACTTCAACATCGTCGCCGATGCGCAAACTCTCGCCGGTGCGGCGTGTGAGTATCAGCAT
Source organism: uncultured Gammaproteobacteria bacterium (assembly GCA_963818075.1). Lineage (GTDB taxonomy): Bacteria > Pseudomonadota > Gammaproteobacteria > Steroidobacterales > Steroidobacteraceae > Bog-1198. The sequence goes on from CAWFQX010000006.1 coordinate 1,798,388, forward strand.
GGGGAAGCTCCGGCTCATTGACTAGGGAACTCATTGACTCACGCCGGGAGTCCGCGCGCTGTGGGCGTTTTACTGCAAATCTCTGTAGGACTGTGCTGACTCGGGCTCGCCGGTCCCGGCCCAATCGCTGACCGTGGCTTCGTAGATCGCGAGCTCCCGCAGCAGATCCTCGAGCGGCTGCGCCCTGCCCATTGCGAAACCTTGTCCGTAGTCGACTCCCAGATCCGCCATGCGCGCGCGCAGGACGTCGGTTTCGACGTACTCGGCGATGGTCTCCATGCACATGACCTTGGCCAGCTGAGCGATGGCCTTGATCATCGATTCCGAACGCGAATTGGTGATCGCGTCGCGGACGAAGGTGCCGTCGATCTTCAGATAATTGACCGACAAATCCTTGAGATAGGCCAGCGAACTCACGCCGGTGCCGAAATCGTCGAGCGCGAACTGACAACCGAGGTCTTGCAAACTGCGCATGAAATTCTGCGCGTTGGCCAAATTGCCGATGGTCGCCGTTTCGGTGAGTTCAAAGCACAGCACTCCCGGCGCCAGGCCGCTGCTCTTGATCTGCTCGATCACGAACGGCAGGAACGACTCGTCCTGCAACGATTGGCCGGAAAGATTGATGGCGAAGCGCGCGATATCCTCGCCTACCGAAGCGCTGTGTTTGCCGAGCAACTCACAGGCGCGGCGCACCACCCAGCGATCCACCGTGGGCATGAGCTGGTAGCGCTCCGCCGCCGAAAGAAACTTGCCCGGCGGGATGATTTCACCGCGATCGCCCAACATACGGATCAGCAGCTCGAAGCGCGGGCGGCCGTAGTTGCCCCGCAACGGCAGAATGGGCTGCGCATCGAGACGAAAGCTGTCGTTGCCGAGCGCGTCGCGCAGCTTGCCGATGACCAAGATGTCGGTGTGGCGCCGGATGATGCTCTGATCGGAATCCTGGAATATCTCGACGCGATTGCGGCCGCGATCCTTGGCCGCCTTGCAGGCGATCTCCGCGGTGGCCAGTGCGTGCGCCAGCGGGTTGTCGGAGCGGCCAATCGGCGCGGCGCCGAGGCACACCGACACTTCGAAGGAACCCTGCCCGGCGCGCGGCACGATGGCGGCGGCTGCCGCACGAATTTTTTCCGCGACGATCGCCGCTTCGTCCATATTTGAATTGGGAATGAGGGCGGCGAGGCGATCGCCGGAGATTCGCGCCGACAAGGCTCCCGCCGGCAGGGACTTGGCCATGCATTCGGCGACGCTGACGATCACATCGTCGCCCACGTGCATGCCGAAGGTTTCGTTGATGACGTGCAGCCGGTCGATGTCGAGATAGAGAATGATGTGCGTATTCGCGGACGCCGTCGACCCGAGCAGCGCCGAGGCCTGGCGTTCGAACGCCTGGCGGGTCATGAGGCCGGTGCTGGAATCGTATTGAGCCTGGATGATGCTGGTCGCTCTCTTTGCCAGCACCTCGGCGATGCGCGTTTGATGCAAATCGAAATCTTGCGCGCTCGGCGGATTGAACAGGGCGAGCACGCCCATGACGCGTTCCGAGGGGTGGCGCACCGGGCAGGCCAGGATCTTGTATGGCGCCGCGACGTCGCTCGCCACCTTGGAGATATGATTGACGACGATGGTGCGCTGCTGCAGCTGCATCCACGCCATCAGATGATGCTGCGCACGCTGCAGCGACTCCGGCGACATGGGCTGGCCGCTGCGCGTCAGCGACAGCGCGATGTTCTTGTCCGGCACCCACAATGCCGCCAGCGCGCAGCCCATGCGGTCGAGGCCGGTCTTCATGATGAGGCCGAATTCGTCGGCATCGCTCGCGGCCGCCGATTGATGCGAAGAAATTTCCAGCATGAGATCGAGATCGCGTTCGCGCACATCAAGATCGCGCTCGCGGGAGCCCAGTTTCGAACGCAGTGAAAGCTCGCGCCGCAGGCACTCCAATGCCGGCTGCACCAGCTGGCGAACGGTCTGCAGGGGCCGCGCCTCCGATTGCTTTCCCGACAGGCGGGCGATCAGGCTGACGACCCCCAGCAACTCGATGTGCTCGCCGCGAATCGCGAAACAGTACACGGCGCGGTCGGCGTCCAGGGTGCGCACGACTCCCGGATATTCCGCCGCATCCGACAGGGCATTCGCGATGGTTTCCTTGATGATGCCGGGCTCGTCGGCCAGGTCCCATTCGTCCGATGCCCAAACCAGATTGGAGAAGCCGTCATGCACGACCACGCCGCGCAGACTCGGCATGAGCATCCGCAGCAATCGGCCATAGGGGTCGAACGAGGAGTCCGCGACGGGGTGCTCGGCGACTGTAGACTTCATATCCAGCACTGCGGCCATGTCCTCACGGTTGCGAATCTTCCGGCTCATGGGTCAATGTGCGACAAAGGCGCTGCCGCATCCTTGACGAGCGTCCCAATTCAACGTAACGGGCAAGGGTTTGCCCCCGTATGCTTTACCGTAGTCGCGCTTTATTGTGATCCAGGTCGCGGATTTCAGTGCCGTCCGCGCGAACGGCGCGCCAGAACCCCGAGTAAATACCGGCCGCCGGGGATCCGGACCAGGCGAAATACCCGGCGCCAAAAACGGCGCCCCGGCTCCTCGAGGCGGGCCAGCGGCAGAGCTGCGTAGAGGCGCGGCAGCGGCTCATGCACGATCGCGCCTTGCGCCTGGACGGCCATGGACCGTCCGTCCGCGATGAATCGCAACCAAACCGAGTCTGCGCGCCATTCGATGTCGATGTCGCGGACCTCGAGTGCCCGTGAAGATTCTCCCGTCGGCGCAGCTGCGCCCAGCACGAATACCTCGACGTGTTCGGGTTCGCCGCGCGACAACCGCCACCTGCCCTGCCCAACGTTCCGCGTCAGAAACGTTCCCCGGCAAATTGCATCGCATGTTTGATTGCACTCAAGCATCCTACGCCTAGATGGACGCGCCGATAAAACTACTCCCCGGACTGCGCTTGAGTTCGAGCGGCCGCCCGCAGCTCGACTCCCAAAGCAGTGGCCGTGCTGGCATTTCCGTTCATGTTGAACAGCGCGGTGCAAGCCGTGCTGAACGCGACGGACACCTGGTTCATCGGCCGGCTGTCCCCGGCGGCGACGTCGGCCATCGGCGCCGTGTACTGGCCGATTCTGGTATGCCTGCTGCTGTTCGGCGGCGTCGCATTGACGGTGCAGACGCTGGTGGCGCAGGCGTATGGCGGTCATCGCTATACGCGCGCCTCACAGGCGACCTGGACCGCGTTGTGGGCATCGCTCCTCACGGCGCCCCTGTTTGTATGCTTAAGCCTGACGGGCTCGTGGATTTTCGCCCCGTTCGGCATAGCCCCGGATACCCTGCGGCTCGCGCTCGAATACTGGTTTCCGCGCATGCTCGGCGCACCGTTCGGCATCGCGCTGTGGTCGCTGTTGGGTTTCTTCAACGGCATCGGCCGTCCGGCCATCACGCTGTGGGTGACGGTCGGCGTGGCCGTGGCGAACGCCCTGCTAAATCAACTGTTCATGTTCGAGCTCGGAATGGGCGTGGCCGGGTCCGGCTGGGCAACCAATGTCGCGCAGATGATCGGCGTGGCGACGGCGGCCGTTTTATTCTTGAGCCGCGCGACTCACCCAGCGCTATCGGGTCGCGTCTCACCACCCGGCTGCATGGGCGGGCGCTGCTGCGCCAGCTGCAAGCTGGGATTTCCCATGGGACTGCTGATTGCAGCGGACATTCTCGGATTTGCACTGTTCCAATTGATGCAGGTGCGGCTCGGCACGGTCGACGGCGCGTCCACGCAGATCGTCATGATGCTCACATCCTTTTGCTACATGCCCGCGGTCGGCGTCGCCATGGCGGGCACCACATTGGTCGGGCAGGCGATCGGTGCGCACCGCCGCGATTGGGCGTTCAAGATCGGCAATGGGATCATCGCGATGGCGGTGCTCTACATGGGGGCCATCGGGCTGTTGCTCGCCGCCGCCGGCCCGTGGGTGTTGCCGTTCTTCATCAACCGCTCCGATCCGCAGGCCGCCGCCGTGGCGTCCCGGGCATGCGTGCTGCTGTGGATTGCCGCCGGCTATCAATTGTTCGATGGCCTGAATATCAGCAGCAGCGCGTGTCTGCGCGGCGCGGGGGATGTGCGCCTTCCGGCCGTGATGGTGCTTGCGTTATCCTGGCTGCTTTTCGTGCCGTTGGCGCACAGCTTATCGTTTGCACCGGGCGGCGGCTGGGTGTCGTGGCTGCCGCAGTTCGGCTTGGGTGCGCTGGGCGGGTGGTTTGCCGCCCTGGCGTATGTGTGCTGCTTGGGAGTGGTACTTTTTCTGCGATGGTGGTCCCGCGCTTGGGCTCGCATCGCGCTGCCGCTCACGTGAGAAGGTTTATGCATGCGAGGATCGCGATCCTGGTGCTCGGGTGCATGTCGGCGTGTGCGTGGACAGCCGCCGGCGCGGAAGTGCCGGCGCCGGTAACGGCGGTTATTGCCGCGCAGCGGCTGCCGCCGAGCGCGGTGAGTTTCGCCATCGTCGATCCAGACTCCGGCCGCCTCTCGTTCGGCCAGAATCCGGACACGCCGCGCAGTCCCGCCTCCACGATCAAAGTGGTCACGACGTTCGCCGCTTTGGATTTGCTGGGGCCGGCGTACACCTGGCACACGCGAGCGTCGATCCGCGGGGCGCTGCGCGGCGGAGTGCTCGACGGCGACCTGATCCTGCAGGGTGGCGGCGATCCTTACATGACCCTGGAGCGATGGTGGAGCTTCGCGGGCGCGTTGCGAGCCAAGGGACTTAAAGCCATCCACGGCGACATCGTCATCGACAACACCGCATTTTCCTTGCCTGCGGAGGATCCCGGAGAATTCGACGGGCGGCCGAATCGCCCCTATAACGTGCTCCCTGATGCACTGATGGTGAATTTCCAATCGATCGAGTTTCGGGTGCAGCCCGATGTCGATGCACGGCGGGTCGACGTGATTGCCAACCCCGCCCCGGCCAATCTCGCGATTGACAACCATGTGCGCTTTGCCGCGGGACGCTGCAACGGCGCCGCCGGCAGAGTCGATTTCAAAGTGGCCTCGGCGGGTTGGGATCGGGTGGTATTCAGCGGCGCCCTGTCGGCGCATTGCGCCGAGCGCAGCTTTACCCGCGTGCTGCTGCACCCCGCCACCTACGCGTTCGGGACCTTCGTCGAGCTGTGGCGCGAACTGGGCGGAGAGTTCCTGGGCAAGCTGCGCATCGAGGCGGCGCCCGCGGATGCTCAGGCGCTGCTCAGCTTCGACTCCTTGACCTTGGGCGAGATCGTGCGCCTGACCAACAAATACAGCAGCAATTTGATGGCACGGCATATGCTCCTGACCATCGGCCAGGAGCGATTCGGCGGCCCGGCAACGCTCGAGAAGGGCGCGGAGGCGATCGCGGAGTGGTGCCGCGAACGCGGCCTCGATGATCGATCCATGGAAATCGACAACGGTTCCGGATTGTCCCGCAGCACGCATGTCTCTGCGCTGCAAATGGCGCAGATCTTGAGCGTGGCCCATCGCAGCCGGTATGCGCCCGAATTCATCGCATCCTTGCCGTTGGCCGGCATCGACGGCACGTTGCGGTCGCGCATGAAGACGAGCCCGGTGGGTGCGGTGCGCTTGAAGACCGGGCACCTCGACGGCGTGAGCGGAGTTGCCGGCTACGTTACGGCCGGCAGCGGCCGGACCTATGTGCTCGTCTCACTGATCAATCACAGCCGCGCAGACCTTGGCGCGGGCGAAGCCGTGCACGCCGCGCTGGTATCGTGGATATTGGACAACCTCTAGGAGCCTTAAGGCCGCTCCATTTCCCAGACGATTGCGGTCGCGTTCTTGCGCAGCCAGACACCAAAACCCAAATAGTTGAAGCGCCTTTGCAGCCGCCGCCGGTACCAGTCCCCGGATCTCAGATGAACGGATCGGTCGGTGCGGGTGCGGTCGCAGTTCGCGCGCCAATCCTGTTCGGTCAGCGCGGAAACATATAACGCGGCCCGCGTCAGCCGCGCCAGGTTCGCGATGGCGCGCGCGGCGGCGCGATCATCGAGATACTGCAGCACGTCGTAGCAGATCACGAGATCGCTGGGCGTGCGCGGCGCAAAATCGACCACCGAACCCTTGGTCCAGCGATATCGGGCGCAGAGATAGTCGCTGGTCTCGAGACCCTGATAACGGGCACGCGGCAGCGCCGCGGCGAACGGTTTGCGCAACAGCCCAACGCCGCAGCCCGCATCGAGGATGGAGCGGACCGGTATGCCGGCCTGGCGCACCACGGCGGCGATCAATTGCGCCCGGCGGCGCATTTCAGCCGCGCTCGTCACGCGAGTCGCCGGGTCAAAGTAGTACTTGCGAAAGTACGCCGAGTCGAAGGCGCCGTTCATTCAACCGTGAGGCTCTTCGCCAGATTGCGCGGTTGATCGACATCGGTGCCCTTGAGCACGGCAACGTGGTATGCGAGCAGCTGCATCGGAATGGCGAACACGATCGGGGCCTGCAGTTCGGATACGGGCGCGGGCATCTCAATCACCGTCACTCCAGCCTCGCTGTGCATGCGCGCCTGAGGATCGGCGAACACGAACAGTTGCCCGCCGCGCGCGCGCACTTCCTGGAGATTGGATTTGAGCTTCTCCAGCAATTCGTTGTTGGGCGCCACCGCGACCACCGGCATGTCTTCGTCTATCAGCGCCAACGGGCCATGTTTGAGCTCGGCGGCGGCGTAGCCTTCGGCGTGAATGTACGAGATTTCCTTGAGCTTGAGCGCACCCTCCATGGCGATGGCATGCAGCGGACCTCTGCCCAGAAACAGGGCGTGATGCTTGTCCGCGAACGCCTCGGCGAGCATTTGTATGGTCGCGTCCAGTTTCAGAGTCTTCTCGATGAGCCCGGGCAGCTGCAGCAATTGCGAGATCAGCTCGCGCTCCTCGATCGCCGGGTGCCGGTTCCTGGCCAGCGCGATGGTGAGCATTGCGAGTGCGGTCAGCTGCGTCGTAAACGCCTTGGTCGATGCAACCCCGATCTCGGGTCCGGCCCGCGTCAGGAGCTTAAGTTCGGACTCCCGAACCATCGAGCTTTCCGCAACGTTGCAAATGGTGAGAGTCGACAGATAATCCGCCCGCCTGGCATTGCGCAGCGCGGCCAAGGTATCGGCGGTTTCGCCGGACTGCGATATGGTGACGAACAGGGTATCCGGCGTGATCACAGGATCGCGGTAACGGTATTCGCTGGCAATCTCGATGCGCGCCGGGATCCGACAGATTTGTTCAATGAAATAGCTGGCCACGAGGCCCGCGTGGAAACTGGTGCCGCAGGCCGCAATGTGCACGGCCTTGACCTGCTTGAATACTTGGTGGGCGGCGGGTCCAAATGCCGCATCCAGCAGCTTGCCGCCGGCGACCCGTTCCTCCAAGGTTTGCGCAATCGCCCGCGGCTGCTCGTGAATCTCCTTGAGCATGAAGTGGCGGTACTGGCCCCGTTCCACGGCATCGGCCGGCAGCTCGCTTTCGCGAATCACGCGCTCGGCGCGCGCGCCCCGTGAGTCCAGGATGGTGATCCACCTGGCGGCGTATCTCGGCGACGTCGCCTTCCTCCAGGAACATGAAGCGGCGCGTCACGGGTAACAGTGCGGCGACGTCTGAGGCGACGAAGTTTTCGCCGATGCCGAGTCCGACGACCACGGGGCAGCCCTCACGCGCCACTACGATGCACTCCGGATCGGCCTCGCACACCACCGCCAGTGCATAGGCACCGTGCAATTCGGCGATGGTCTTACGAACCGCGTCGAACAGATCGGCCGAGCCCTCCAGGTGGTGGTGAATGCGGTGCGCGATCACCTCGGTATCGGTTTCGGAGGTGAATATGTAGCCCAAGCGTTTCAGATCGGATCGCAGGGTCTCGTGATTCTCTATAATGCCGTTGTGCACGATTGCGATCCCGTCGCGAGAGATGTGCGGGTGGGCATTCAGCGTCGTCGGTACGCCGTGAGTGGCCCACCTCGTATGCGCGATGCCCACCTGGCCGCCGATGGGGGCCGCATCGAGTGCATCCTGAAGAATTTTTACCTTACCGACCGTGCGCAGGCGGGCGACCCGTCCGTCTTCGATGACCGCGATCCCCGCAGAATCATAGCCGCGATATTCCAGTCGCCTTAAGCCCTCCATCAAAATAGGGACTGAGTTGCGCTCGGCCACCACGCCTACGATTCCGCACATTTGGGACTGCCCGTTTATTTAAAAATGGCGCCTAGTGTGCCCGAGCCCGAACGGAAATCCAGTGCACCCGCGGCCGCTACTAACTAGCTTTTCATACTGGTTGCTATCTACTACTGGTCACTATACAGTATGGGTAAATGGATGATAGCAGCGGTCGGAAATTTCAAAAAGAGCTGAACGGCGGCCTGGTGGGGCTGGTCCTGCTGGCCGTCCTCGATGGCTCCAGCGAGGATCTGTACGGATACGAGATCGCGAAGCGCCTCGCCCTCGCCAATGACGGTACTTCGATCTTCAAGGAAGGCACCATTTATCCCGTGCTGCGTGCCCTATCGGCCGCTGACCTCCTGACCAGCCGCATCGTGCCCTCGTACTCGGGACCCCCACGGCGCTACTACCGCATTACCGAACAGGGGCGCGCCGTTCTCGCCGAATGGCGGACCATTTGGCAGGCGACACGCAGCTTCATCGATCGCTTCATCGAAACAGGAAACTCGTCATGAATCGCAGTGCACCACGGTCGATAGATCAATACCTCAAGGCATTGCGGGAGGAGCTCGCGGGCGAAGATTCCGCGCTCATTCAAGACGCGCTCTACGACGCCGAGGAGTATTTGCGGGCCGAAGTGGCGGCGCACTCGGACAAGTCTGAATCCGATGTGCTGGAACTCATCGCCTCGACGTATGGAGCGCCCGATGAGGTCGCGAGCGCCTATCGCGACACCGAAGCGAAGGTAAAGGCAGCGATGACAACCCCGCGGCGCGCGCCCAAAAGCGGGACCGGCGCATTTTTCAGCGTGTTCCTCGATCCGCGCGCCTACACATCGCTGTTCTTCATGTTCCTGTCGCTCGCCACGGGCGTCATCTATTTTACCTTCGCAGTGACCGGCTTGTGCCTATCCGCGGGGCTGGCCGTGCTCGTCATAGGCATACCGTTCTTTCTCGCCTTCGTGGCGCTGAGCCGCGTCGTTTCCCTCGCCGAAGGGCGCCTGATCGAGGCGATGACGGGTGAGCGCATGCCGCGGCGTCCGCTGCATCAGGGCAACACACCGGGTTTTTGGGCGCGCGTCTCGCAGATGCTGAAGGATCGACGCACTTGGACCACGCTTGCCTATTTGATCCTGATGTTGCCGCTCGGCATCGCTTACTTCGTCATGGCGGTGGTCGGCTTATCGGTGAGTCTCGCCTTCATTTTCGCACCGCTCGTCGCAACCGCCGGGCGCTACGAGTGGTTCGGCATACCCCCGGATGTGCAGACGAGCCCGGCATGGCTCGGTTCCCTGTGGGCCTTGCCGCTGATGGTATTGACGGGCGTGCTGCTGCTGACGCTGCTCATGCACCTGGCGCGCGGCATCGGACGGCTGCACGCCATGTACGCAAAGGCCTTGCTGGTGGCGCCCGTCACTCGGTGATCGAACCGCCGAGAGCTTGGAACAAGGCTGCCGTGTCGGCATAGCGATTGGAGCGGGCCTGCGCGAGTGAAACCACGGCTTGCTGGTAGCTCTGCTCGGCGTTGAGGAGCGCCAAGTAACTGACGGAGCCGAGCTCGAGCTGATGCCGCACCACGTCCAGGCTCTTCTGCGACGCGCTCATCGCACGGCTCGCGGCATTCAGGGCATCGGCGTCCGTGTCGAGTGCGTGCAATGCATCCGCGACGTTTTGAAATGCGGTCAACACGGCGGACTGGTACATCGCACCCGCTTGATCGAGCGCAGCATCGGCCGCGCGTTTGCGGTGGAGCAGCGTGCCGCCCGCAAACAGGGTTTGCGTCGCATTGGTTCCGATGCTCCAGAATCCGGTGCCGGCTTTGAATAGATCGCGCATCGCCGTGGCCGAACTGCCGATGTCGCCCGTAATGGTGAGCTGCGGCAACAGGTTGGCGGTCGCGACGCCGACTTGCGCCGTGGCGGCATGCAATTGCGCCTCGGCCGCTCGAACGTCGGGACGCCGTTCGACCAGTTGGGACGGAATACCCAGAGGCAAATCGGTGGGTAGCACCAGCTGGTCCAGCTCGAGCCGGCGAGGCTTGAGGTCGGCGGGCAAGCGGCCGGTCAGCGCGGCCAGCGAATCACGCACTTGCTGCAACTGACGATCCAACGGCGGCAGGGTGGCTTCCAATTGTGCCAACGCGGCGTCCTGAGCGAACACGTCTCCTTCGGCAATGGCGCCGAGCTCCAATTCGCGGCGCAGCACCGCGAGCGATTCGCGCTCGAGTTCGATGACGCGGCGAGTGCCTGCGATTTGGGCCCTGAGGCCCGCTTCCTGGATTGCCGCCGTCACCACATTTGCGGTGAGCGTGAGATAGGTGGCATCGAGCTGGAAACGGCTCGCTTCGGCCTGGGCGACGAGCGACTCCACCTGCCGTCGGTTCGCGCCGAATATGTCCGGCACATAGCTAACCGTAACCTGCGGCGTAAACAAATTGTAGAGCGCCGTCCCGGAGGCAAGATTGGGCGCAAGCACGCCCACGGCATTGAGATTGCGGCTGGCATCGAAACTGCCCTGCACGGTGGGGAAAAAGGCGCCGCGCTGGGCGGCCGTGTTCTCGAGGGCTTGCCGCAGCGCGGCCTGCGCCGAGCGCACGTCGGGATTGGCATGCAGCGCCTCGCTCACCAGCGAATCGAGTTCTGCCGAACCAAACAGTTTCCACCAATCTCGCGGCACCTCCTGGTCGGTCAGGAAGCGCTGCGCGGCTCCTCCCGGCCCCTCCGCCTCGGCGGTCGCGGCGGCCAGCGGGTCGACCGTGTAGCGCTCCACTGCCGGCGGCGCCGGTCGGTGAAAATTTGGGCCGACGCAGGCGCACGCGCTCAAGGCCGCGAGCGCGGCGAGTCTGCGCGGCAGCGCCCGGCTCACTCGCTTGCCTCCCGTGGTTCCTCCGCAGGAATCTCGCGGGCCGTGGAGAATTTCAGAACGAGCACCGGCAGCACCAGCAATATCAAGACCGGCGCGAGCAGCATGCCACCCACCACGACCAAGGCCAAAGGACGCTGCACCTGCGAACCAATGCCCCTCGACAGCGCTGCGGGGATCAGTCCTACGCAAGCCACGATGCAAGTCATCATCACCGGCCGCAGCTGCGTCCGGCAGGTTTGCAGCATGGCGCCGGCACGATCGAGTCCTGATTCGAGGCTTAGGTGGTAGTACGAGAGCACGAGAATGCCGTCCATGGCGGCGATGCCGAACAGCGCGACGAACCCGATGGCCGAGGACACGCTGAACGGCGTGCCCGTCACCCACAGAGCAAAGATACCGCCGAGCAGCGCCATGGGAATGACGCTCGCAGCGAGCAACGCGTCGCGCAGGCCGCCGAAGTTGAGATAGAGCAGGAGCACGATCAGGGCGATCGAAAACGGCACGGCGACGCTCAAGCGCGCGATGGCATCCTGGAGATTGCCGAATTCGCCCACCCACTCGAGGCGGTAACCGCCCGGCAATAGACCTTTGGCATCCACGGCGCGCTGTGCTTCGAGTACGGCACTGCCGAGATCGCGGCCGCGCACGCTGAATTTTATGGGCACGTAGCGCTGCTGCTGTTCGCGATAGATGAACGCCGCGCCGGACACCAAACGCACGTCGGCGACATCCTCGAGGGGCACTTGAATGGAGCCTGCGCCGGTGCTCGCGGGCGCCGCGATCGGAATATGGCGAATCGCGTCGAGGTTCTGCCGGAAGGGAACGGCCAATCGCACCATCATCGGAAAGTGCCGGTCGCTGGTTCCTTCGTACAGGTCGCCGGCACTCTGGCCGCCGATCGCCGACTGAACCACCGCATTGACGTCGCCGGGCGCAAGCCCGTAGCGAGCCGCTCGCACGCGGTCCACGTCGATGCGAATCGTCGGTTGACCCAGCGATCGCAGGACCGCCAGGTCCGTGATACCGGGTATTTTTGCCAACACAGCCGCAATCTCCTTCGCCGTCTTCTCCAAAGTTTCCAAATCGTTGCCGTACACCTTGACGGAGTTCTCGCCTTTCACGCCGGATGCCGCTTCTTCGACGTTGTCCTGGATGTACTGCGAGAAATTGAAGTCGACGCCGGGGAATTGCTGATTCAAGGCATCCATCATGTCTTGGGTGAGCTTGTCCTTGTCCATGCCCGCCGGCCATGTCTCGAACGGCTTCAAGGGCACGAAAAATTCAGCGTTGAAGAAACCCGTGGCGTCGGTGCCGTCGTCGGGCCGGCCATGCTGCGAAACCACGGTCTGCACCTCAGGATACCTGCTCATCAGCACGCGCATGCGGTTGACGTATACGTCGCTATCTTCCAGCGAAATCGATTGCGGAAAGGTGGCGCGAACCCATAGGTTGCCTTCCTCGAGTTTCGGCAAGAACTCCAGCCCCAAGGAACGCACCGCGAACACAGCCAGCACCGCGATCAAGCCTACGCCTGCGAAGGTGACGATGCGATTGGCGAGCACGAACTCGAGCGCGGGCTGGTAGACGCGCCGCAGGCCGCGGACCACGGGCGTTTCCCGCTCTTCGATCACCTGCGGAAATAAAATCAAACTCAATGCCGGCGCGATCGTGAAGGTCGCGATCAATCCTCCGGCGATGGCATACGCGTAGGTCTTGGCCATGGGACCGAAAATGTGGCCCTCGATGCCGGACAACGTGAACAGCGGCACGAAGCCGGCGATGATGATGGCCGCCGCGAAAAAGATCGACTGGCTCACCTCGGCCGCGGCAATGGAAATCGTGCCCGTTTTGCCGCGAAAACCGCTGCGCACCCGCATGCGGTGCAAAGTGCTGGGTCCGTGACCCAAATGCGCGGACGCCTCGGCAAGGTGCCGATAGATATTCTCGACCATGATGACGGTGGCATCCACCACCAATCCAAAGTCGATGGCGCCGACCGACAGCAGGTTCGCGGACTCGCCGCGCAGCACCATGAGCCCGATGGCGAATGACAATGCAAACGGGATGGTCATCGCCACGATGAAGGCGCTGCGCAGATTGCCGAGAAAGGCCCACTGCAGCAAAAAAATGAGCAGCACACCCGCGACCATGTTGTGCAGCACGGTGTGCGTGGTGATGTGTATCAGATCGCTGCGATCGTAAATGCGCTCGATGCTGACGCCGGGCGGCAAGATGCCGCTCTCGTTGATCTTGTCCACTTCGGCTTCGACGCGCTTGATCGTCGGCACGCTTTTGGCGCCGCGGCGCATGAGCACGATGCCCTGAACGATGTCGTCGGAGTCGTTGAATCCCGCGATGCCGAGGCGGGGCAGATTGCCGATGCTCACCGTGGCCACATCGCCGATGACGATCGGCGCACCCTGGTTGTTGGCGATCAGCGTCTGGCGAATCTCGTCGGCCGAGTGAATGAGCCCGACGCCGCGCACCACCGCGGACTGGGCGCCGAAATTCACCGTTTGGCCGCCGACATTGATGTTCGCGTTGCCGAGGGCGGTCAAGACCTGCGGTACCGACAGACCGTAGCCCATGAGTTTGCGTTGATCGATGGCGATGTCGTAAGTCTTGGTCTTGCCGCCCCAGCCGGTCACGTCGATTACCCCGGGTACTGCCTTGAAGCGCCGCTCCAGCACCCAATCCTCGAGAGTCTTGAGGTCCGTAACCGAATAATTTGGGGGCCCGACCACCCGGTAGCGGAAGATCTCGCCGATCGGGCTGGTGGGCGAAATCTGCGGCTGCGCACCGTTCGGCAGCGCCCCGAGCTGCGACAGGCGGTTGGTCACCCATTGCTCGGCTTGGCTGTAGGTAAAGTCGTAGGTAAACTGAACCTTCACATCCGAAAGACCGAACAGCGAAATCGTGCGTATCGCCTGCACATTGGGGATGCCGGCCATTTGGATCTCGAGCGGGATCGTGATGTAGCGCTCGATTTCCTCGGCCGATTGCCCCGTGCTCTGGGTAACCACATCGACGAGCGGCGGCACGGGATCGGGATAGGCCTCGATGTTCAGCGCCAGAAAGCTGGCGATGCCGGCACCCAGCATCATCACCAGCATGACGACCATCAGCACCCGCTGACGGAGTGCGAAGGTGACGATCGAATTCATGAGGAGGCGGGCACTGCCACTTGATCGATGAACAAACCGCCCTTCGTCACGACTCGTTCGCCCGGCTTCAGGCCCTCCAGCACCTCGACCAGCCCGTCATTGCTGCGGCCGGTGCGGATGGCGCGAAGGCTGAGCAAGCCCTCGCCTGCCGCCACCCAGACGTGGGCGGCATTTCCTTCATAGACGACGGCCCCTTCCGGCACTGCCGGCGCTTCTGCCGCGTCGCCCGTGAGAATGCGGAAAGTGGCGAACATCTCGGGCTTGAGCGCGCCATCGCGATTGTCGATCTCCGCCCGCACCGGCAGCCGGTGGGTGGTCGGGTCAAGCTCGGCGGCAACATAAGTCACGCGCGCCTTGAAGGGGCGCTTTGGGTAGGCCAGTACATGAACTTCGACGGCTTGGCCCAGGTGAACGAGCCCGGCATCCGTCTCGCGCACATTGGCGAGCAACCACACGTTCGAGGGATCGGCAATGGTGTAGACCGGTGTGCCGCTTGCCGCTTGCACGTACTGGCCAGGACCCAATTGGCGATCGACGACCACACCGGAAATTGGCGCGCTCAGCGTCGCGACGGGATTGATGGTCTGCGCGGACTCGAGCGCCGTGATCTCTGCTTCCGACTTGCCCAGGATCCGCAAACGGTTGCGTACCGCGGCGTAAGCGGTGGTCGTAGCCGTGAGGTCCGACTGGGCCTGCTGCCAATCCTGCAAGCTGCCGCCTTTGGCGTCGTACAAGGCATGCTTGCGTGTCTCGTTGATGCGCGCCAGTTTGATCTGAGCCGCCGCGGTGCTGAGATCATTCTGCGCTTGCACGAATTCCGAAGCTTCGATCGTGGCGAGCGGTGCGCCCTGTTTGACGGTATCGCCCAATCCGGCGATGACCCGCAGCACCCGGCCCGAGTAAGGGGAGAACAGCGGCGTCGCTCGATCCGCGTTTACGGCGATCTTGCCCTCCGTCAATTCTTCGCTGACGAAGCCATGCAGTGCGACCGTTTCGAAGGTCAAGGTCTTGAGCTGTTGAGCCGTGGCGCGGAAGGTACCGGGCGGCGTGGGCGGCCCGGCGGCGGGCGCCTCGTGCGGGCCGAAGACACGGCCGCCCAACCATAGGGCCAGTACGGCAATGACCGCCACCGCAGCCGCGAGACCCACCGCACGCCATTGGCGTTCATGTGACCACGCGCGCCGGTCGATCGACTTCTGGCCGCTCGCCGGCCGCTCGGGATCGTTTTCCACCTCACTCATTCGTTATCCCCGTGACGGAATTCGGCAATAGTCCCTGTGCGCGGGCGGCGTGGGATCATACCTCCAATATTAACAATACGTTTTTCGCGCCAGCGATTTTCTCTTCAGAAATGCAAGATCGCGTCCACGGCGACCATGGCCTGTGAATTCCGCCCGGCGCCAAGGGTCGCGGTGGGGTTGTCGTAGGCATCGGCGTCGCGAGCGTGCTCGAAGCGCAGCTCCGGCCGTAGTTCCAGCGCATCGCCGACCCAATGCGTGTAGCCGAGATCGAACTCGTAGTAGCGAGTCTTGAATCCGGTGCGTTGGCCGCGCGCATCGTTCAGATAGTCGGTGCGGAAAGTGGCGATGTCGCGCGGCCCCATCTGATAGTTGAGGTAATTCACGATCGCCCACTCATAGGAATAGCAAAAGACCACGGCCGGGTTGCAAATGGCGCCGCCCGGCGCGCCATACCTCAAGTACGAATAGCGTTCACCGATGAACGCCAAGCCTGCCGGATTATTTACGTTGGGCGTATGGCTCTGCCACATGTACCAGGCCTCGGTATCCATGTGCCACTGCGAATCGAACTTGTGATACCACGTGATCACGGCATGCTGGACGTTGTTCCAGCGCCAGTTGCCGTCGTTGAGCGTGTTCATGCAAGGGTAGAGGTCGTCGTTGCCCGAATCCGAGGTCCAGATGACGCAGGCCGCCGGCGTCAAGTGGCGTTCGCTCTTCACCCAGGGTGCGACGTCGTTGCCGGCGGACAGCTCCTCTTGAATCTGCCAGTTCTTGCTGAGCCGGGTCGTGGCTACGACGCCGTTCTGGGTGTAGGGATCATAGGTGTAGAGCAAGGAATGGCTATAAGTGAGGTTGTTCGGCGCCAGCTGCGCCTCGATGTCGGGTATGGAGATATAGCGGCCGACGCGCACATTCGTGCCCTCGGCGATTTTTGGAAACCAAAAATCCAGGTAGTACATGACGGGATCGAAGCCGTATTGCCTGGCGCTGTTCACATACTGATTGCTGAAGATGCCGTTGCTGAATGTGTACTTGTAGTCCGTTCCATACAATCCGGCGAAGCGGCCACCCCAATCGAAATGCTCGCGCTGCACTTCATCGGGGGTGCGCTCGAAATACAGCGCCGCCTGATCGAGCTGCACGGTATTCGGTTCGAACGAATAGGCCGCGGGGAAATTACCTCCGGTGCCGGTTGTATAGTTGAACCGTGAGTGGGAAGAGCTGATGTTCCCGCCCGGCTCGAGCCATCCGTAAATCGTGAACCGGCTATCTTTAAGCTTCTGGCCGCCCTCGCCGCAATACAGTGCGTCCATGAGAGCGTTGTAGTACATGTTCTCGACGCCGATGGCTTCGGACCCGCCGATATTCCAGGTCGAATACGGCCAGGGCGGATTTGACTCCGGGACTTCCATGCCACCGGCGAGGGTCGGGGTCGGCGCACTCGGATCGCCGCCGTCCCAGGCAAGATGCGACTTATAGCTGTCCTTGAGCCGCGCGAAGAAGCTCTCGTTTTCCGAGCCCCTGCCGCAGCCGCTCGCAGGTCCGTTGGTTTCGGCGGGGCCGGCCGAGACGGTTCCTGCGTCCGCGCAAAATGCCAACGGAGCGATCCAGCAAAGCAAAACAGCCTCCATGATTCGCACTGAGCGCCGCTCGTTCAGAATTTAACCAACACCCCGCCCGAAACCACGGTCTGGCGCGTGCGCAGGTCCGGATACCAGACGCCGCCATCGTTCGCGCACGAGGTGCTCGTCAGGTTGGTTCCGGCGGGAACGCCGTCGTTGCAGACGTACTGTGAAGGCGAGCCGTTGTTCCCAAAGGGCGGCGTGACGCCGCCCTGGCCTGAGAAGTAGGGAATGCTCGAATGGCGAAATCCGGCTTCCGCCCACCAGGTGATCCACTGTTTGGGCATGTACTGAAGATTGAGCGTCGCGTCCCATTGAAAAACGGGCTGACCGGGGTTTTCCGTGAAGTAAGGACTACCGGTGACCGCAGTCGCTCCGTTGATGGGCGGCAGCAGGGTCAGATACCGGCCCGGATTGCTCATCGAGCCGCCGCCAAGAGTGATCGCGTATAGGTCGTTGTCGAACCAGAAGCGGTTGTACATCATCCAGCCGAGAAAGGCAGTCTTGTTGGGTCCGCCCGTGCAGGACAGCCCACCCACCCCGCCGCCGTATTCGCAACCCGCGTCGAACGTGAATGAAAAGGCCGCCTTGGACAATCCCTTGCCGTTCATTTTGTTGTCGTAGAATTTGAACTCGATACTATCGTCGGTGTGGACTCGATTTGCGTTGCGTATCGGATTGGGCGGCCCGCCTGGCGTGGAATAGGCGAGGTTATCCTCGCCGACGCCATAGTTGTTGAAGACCAACTTGAGATTTTCGTTGGGCTGCCAAAGGATCTGGCCACCAAAGCCGAGATTCTTGTTATACCTGCCGTAGGACTGCCAGCCGTTGATGATCCAAGGCTCGATTTTCAGCGTGTTGGTCGGAAAATACTGGATGCGCAGCCCATTGAAGAACCAGGGTGTGTTCGATGACACATAGGAGGGCTGGTAGGTCCAGTTGTCAAAGTTATAGTAGCTGAACAGCCCAATGTATGAAACGAAGATTCCGGCGTCGACGTTGAGTCCATGGGCCACGTCGAAGTGATAGCCTGCATTCGCTTCCGAAAGATACCGATAGGCGTCGGGCAGGTCCCATTGTCCGACGCCGGAGCTTGCGTCATTGCGCGGTGTGGTCGTGGCAAACAATCCCATCATCGACAGGAATCGGGCACGAACGTTTTCCCAATGGAAATCACCGCCTAAGCTCACCTGTTCCAACTGGAATTCGCCGGATCGGAACGATTCCGTCGAGCCGACGATGGTATGGTCCTTGGGGTGGTTCAAGTCGTCCATGTAGTGCACATCGAAGCGGATGTCGGGCGTGAAGAACTTGGTGTCGAATACCGGTGCCTTGTTGCGCGGTGAACCGTTCAGCCAGGTGAAATCTCCGAAGGCGAACGGCGTAAAATTGTCGACACCTTCGGTGGCGTCAGGCGAGTGCAGGGCATCGGGAACCGACTGCGCATCCGGCGCCGCGGGTTTGGCCGCCGCTACGAGTGGCGCAGGTTTTTCAGGTGTTGTCGAGGCCGCGAGCGCAGGCAGAGGCGTGGAAGCCGACGGCGCGATGTTCATTGCCAGGTCGCGCCGAGTCGCTTTGCCGGCGACGACCTGCAGCGAAGGCGCCGTCGCATCCGGGTATTCATCGACCTGCACGGTGACAGACCACTCGCCGGGTGCGAGATCGGGGAACGAATAGATTCCGTCGCTGCTCGACACCGTGGCGCGAATGCTGGCGCCGTCGACCCGGGCGGCCGTCACCGTCGCACCGGCAATAGGGACCTTCGCGGCATTCGTAACGACGCCCACGATGGTCCCAGCTGCCGGTCTCACCACCGTTGGCGCCGAGTGTTCCTGCGCTTGGGCCATCGGAGCGGCGAAACCAGCAGCCAGAACGGCGATCAGACTCCACGAAGACCTTTGCAAAGTCATTGATCTCATCCTCATCGTCCACGGCGGCCCAGTGTACGATCGGGATAGATCGTCGATTGACCAAAGGTTGTCAAGAAAAGGGCGCAGCGTGTAAGAAAAGCGTTAAGAACAAACGCAGCCCGCTGCCGACGAACACGTGCTGCCGCTCCCTCTCGGGAGAATTTTTATCTTTTCTTAATACCGCGGGTGCTAGGGTGCTTGAGCGCGGCATCGATCATCGCCGCCTTCTCTTCCTTGTTGAGCTTTCTCGGCCTGGTCCACCCGGCAACCGTCTTTTGCGCCGCGCGCGTGAGCGTGAGCTCTCCTTGCGGGGCATTCTCGGTAATGGTCGAGCCGGCGCCGATGGTCGAGCCGGCGCCGATTTGCACCGGTGCCACCAGCATGCTGCCCGAACCGATGAAGGCGTTATCCTCGATAAGGGTGGGCCATTTATTCTGGCCGTCGTAATTGCAGGTGATGCTGCCGGCGCCGACATTGACGCCGCTGCCGACGTGAGCGTCGCCCACGTAGCTCAGGTGGTTCGCCTTGCTGCCGGCGCCGATTTCGCTGTTCTTGACCTCGACGAAATTGCCGATGTGCACGTCGCGATGCAAAACCGTGTCGGGGCGCACGCGCGCAAACGGACCGATGCGGCAGTTCTCCGCGATGCGGGCATTGTCGATGATGCTGTTCGCATACACCTCCGTGCCGGCGCCGAGCTCTGAATTGCTGATCACGCAATTGGGTCCGATCTTCACGCCACTGCCCAACCGTACGCTGCCGCTCAAGACCGCGTTGACGTCGATGAGCACGTCGCGGCCGACCTCAACATCGCCGCGTATATCGATGCGCTGCGGATCGATCAGCGTCGCGCCGGCGAGCATTAAATCTTCGGCCCGTTCGCGGCGGTACAGGGCTTCCACGTGGGCGAGCTGGATCTTGTCGTTGACGCCGGCGACTTGCCAGGCCTGTTCGATTCGCTCCGCTTGGACGCGGTCGCCGGCGAGCACCGCCCCCGCAACCACGTCGGTGAGATAGAACTCGCGCTGCGAATTGTTGCTACCCAACCCCAGCAACCATTCGCGTAGGCGTCCGGCCGGAGCCGCCATGAGTCCCGAGTTGACTTCGCGAATCTTGAGCACATCCGGGCTAGCATCCTGATGCTCGACGATGGCGCTGACGGCGCCGTCGGCACCGCGCACGATGCGCCCATAGCCCGAAGAGTCGTCGAGCTCCACGGACAACACGGCCAACGCGCCGCCGCGGGCTGCCGCGACCAGTTTTTCCAGGGAGGCGGCGCGGATCAGCGGCACGTCGCCGTACAACACCAACACGATGTGCTCGTCCGGTATGACGCACATGGCCTGCATCACGGCATGACCGGTGCCCAGCTGCTTCGCCTGCAGCACCCATTCGACGGGGGCGGCGCCCAAGGCCGCCTGCACTTGCGCGCCGCCATGGCCGTAAACCACATAGATATTGGCCGGCTCGAAGCTCCTGCGCCGTGCGAATCACGTGCTGCAGAAGCGGCTGCCCCGCCAACGGCTGCAGCACCTTCGGTAGGTCGGAATTCATCCGCTTGCCCTGGCCTGCTGCCAGAATGACGACCGAAAGTTGCATGCAGACTCCCGTGCGCGCAAGACCCCTAGCGTTTCTTACGCAAACGCTCGATGGTTCGTAATTGTGCCACGGCGCGGGCCAGCTCCACCTGCGCCTCGGCGATATCGACCTTGTCGGTGCGCTCGCGCATGGCGTCTTCGGCGCGCTGTTTCGCCGCGATGGCGGCTGCTTCGTCCAGATCGTGCGCCCGCGCCGCCGTATCCGCGAGCACCGTCACGAGATGGGGTTGAATTTCGAGCGCGCCGCCGCCGACGTAGAACGATTGTTCTTCCTGGCCTTCGGACTGCACGCGGACTTCGCCGGCCTTCAGCGTGGTGAGCAGCGGCGCATGGCGGGGCGTGATGCCGAGTTCGCCCTGCGAGCCCGGCACGAACACCATGGTCGCCTCGCCCGAAAAGATGCTGCCTTCGGCGCTGACGATGTCGACGTGAATGGTGTGGGCCATGATTCTGCTCAAGCCAAGGTCTTGGCTTTTTCGACGGCTTCTTCGATGGCGCCGATCATGTAGAACGCCTGCTCGGGCAGGTGATCGTATTCGCCGGCGATGATGGCCTTGAAGCCCCTGATGGTGTCCTTGAGCGGCACGATCTTGCCGTCTTGCCCGGTGAACACCTTGGCCACGTTGAAGGGCTGGGACAGGAATCGCTGGATCTTGCGCGCGCGATATACGCTCAATTTGTCTTCTTCGGAGAGCTCGTCCATGCCGAGGATCGCGATGATGTCCTGCAATTCCTTGTAGCGCTGCAGCACGGCCTGCACGCCGCGCGCGGTATCGTAGTGATCCTGACCCACCACCAGAGGATCCAGCTGGCGGCTGGTGGAATCCAGCGGATCGACCGCGGGATAGATGCCTATGGAGGCAATCTGCCGCGACAGCACCACCGTCGCGTCCAAGTGCGCAAAGGTCGTGGCGGGCGAGGGGTCCGTCAAGTCGTCCGCCGGAACGTACACGGCTTGAATGGAGGTGATCGAACCCGTCTTGGTCGAGGTGATGCGCTCCTGCAGCACGCCCATTTCCTCCGCCAGCGTCGGCTGATATCCCACCGCAGAGGGCATGCGGCCGAGCAATGCCGACACTTCGGTTCCGGCGAGCGTATAGCGGTAGATGTTGTCGACGAAGAACAACACGTCGCGGCCTTTGCCTGAGGCCTGTTTCTCGTCGCGGAAATATTCCGCCATCGTGAGGCCGGTGAGCGCCACGCGCAGGCGGTTGCCCGGCGGCTCGTTCATCTGGCCGTACACCATGGCCACTTTGGAGTTGGCCAGATTGTCCTTGTCGATGACGCCCGACTCGATCATCTCGTGATAGAAGTCGTTGCCCTCGCGGGTGCGCTCGCCGACGCCGGCAAATACCGAGAGGCCGCTGTACTGCTTGGCGATGTTGTTGATGAGCTCGAGCATGTTCACGGTCTTGCCCACGCCGGCGCCGCCGAACAGGCCCACCTTGCCGCCCTTGGCGAACGGCACGAGCAAATCGATCACCTTGATCCCGGTAACGAGAAGATCTTGACCGCCCGCCTGTTCGTCATAGGCCGGGGCGGGCCGGTGAATGGGCAGGTATTCCGTCGCCTGCACCGCACCCTTCTCGTCCTGCGGCTTGCCGAGCACGTCCATGATTCTGCCGAGCGTGCCGGCGCCCACCGGCACTGTGATGCCCTTGCCCGTACCCTTCACGCTGAGACCGCGGCGCAGGCCTTCGGACGGCCCCATGGCGATCGTGCGCACGATGCCGTCGCCCAATTGCTGCTGCACTTCGAGGGTCAAGTCCACGTCATCGAGCTTGAGCGCGTCGTAGACCTTGGGAATCTGATCGCGTGGGAATTCCACATCGATGACCGCGCCGATGATTTGCACGATTTTGCCGCTGGACATTTTCTATTCACCTTTCAACGGGGTTGCTGCGCAACCCCGAATATTAGCGGCGCTGCGCGCCGATTTAAAATTAAGCCGTATAACGAAACTCGGTCCTCTAACCCAACCTGATTTAAACCGCTGCCGCGCCGCCGACGATTTCCGAAAGCTCTTTCGTGATCGCGGCCTGACGGGCCTTGTTGTAAATGAGTTGCAGCTCGTCGATGAGCTTGCCGGCGTTGTCGGATGCGCTCTTCATGGCCACCATGCGCGCCGCCATTTCGCAGGCCACATTTTCGACCGCGCCTTGGAACACCTGCGATTCGATGTAGCGCATCAGAATGCCGTCGAGAAAATCGCTGGCATCAGGCTCGTAGATATAGTCCCAGCGCTCCTGAAGCTCGTCCTTGTCGATGGTCTGCAGCGGCAGCAGCTGCGAGACCACGGCCTTTTGCGTCATCGTATTGACGAACACGTTGTGCACCAGCAGCAGCCGGTCGATCTTCGCCTCGCTGTAGAAGTCGAGCATGACTTTGCTGGTGCCTATCAACTCGATCACCCGCGGCTTGTCGCCCAGGTGCGTGACCGACGCTGAAATCTCGACGCCGGCGAGGCGCCGAAAGAAACCGAGCGCCTTCGAACCGATGACGCACAAGTAGATCTTGGCGTTCTTGCCCTGCGCTTCGCGAATGGCGCTCAAAGCCGCCTTGAAGAGGTTCAGGTTCAAGGAGCCGCACAAGCCGCGGTCCGTGCTGATGACGATGATGCCGACCGACTTGACCGGCCGCTCCAGCGTGAAGGGATGCTTGTATTCCAGGTTCACCTGCCGCAGATGGCCAATGATCTTGCGGATCTTCTCCGCATAGGGGCGCGCGGCCCGCATCCGGTCCTGCGCCTTGCGCATCTTGCTCGCGGCCACCATTTCCATGGCCTTGGTGATCTTCTGAGTATTCTTGATACTCGCGATCTTGCCGCGGATCTCTTTTGCGCCTGCCATTGCCTTCTCTTACACCTTGCCTACAGGGTCGCGAAGAATTCGTCGCAGCACTTTTTCAGTGCGGCTTCGACGTCCTTCGACAGATCCGGCTTTGCATTGATGCCCTTCAGCAAGTCCGCATAGCCCGAGCGTGCGAACGACTGCAATGCGGCCTCCGTTTCCACCACCTTGCGGCGATCGACCTTGTCGAAGTAGCCGTTGTTGCCGGCAAACAGCGACAGCGACATCTCGGCCACCGACATGGGCGCGTACTGTTTCTGCTTCATCAGCTCGCTGACGCGCTGGCCGCGCTCCAGCTGCTTGCGCGTCGATTCGTCCAAGTCCGAGGCGAACTGCGAAAAGGCCGCGAGCTCGCGGAATTGCGCGAGAGCCAGGCGGACGCTGCCGCCCAGCTTCTTGATGATGTTGGTCTGCGCGGCGCCGCCTACGCGCGACACGGAAATGCCGGCGTTGATGGCCGGGCGCATGCCGGCGTTGAACAAGTCGGTTTCCAGGAAGATCTGGCCGTCGGTGATCGAAATGACATTGGTGGGCACGAAGGCCGTGACGTCGCCGGCCTGGGTTTCGATGATAGGCAGGCCGGTCAGCGAGCCGGTCTTGCCCTTGACGCGGCCATTGGTGATTTTTTCCACGTATTCCTCGTTGACCCGCGCGGATCTTTCCAGCAGGCGCGAGTGCAGGTAGAACACGTCACCGGGATACGCTTCGCGTCCCGGCGGGCGGCGCAGGAGCAGCGAGATCTGTCGATAGGCGACGGCCTGCTTGGACAAATCGTCGTACACGATCAGCGCATCTTCGCCGTTGTCCATGAAGTACTCGCCCATCGCGCACCCGCCATAGGGCGCGAGGTACTGCATCGCTGCGGGCGTCGAGGCGGAGGCCGCCACGATGATGGTGTGGCCCATGGCGCCGTGCTCTTCGAGCTTGCGCACCACGTTGGCGATGGAGCTTTGCTTCTGCCCGATGGCCACATAAACGCACTTAACGCCCGTGCCCTTCTGATTGATGATGGTGTCGATGGCGACCGCAGTCTTGCCGGTCTGGCGGTCGCCGATGATGAGCTCGCGCTGGCCGCGGCCGATCGGCACCATGGCGTCGATGGCTTTGAGGCCGGTCTGCACCGGCTGCGACACGCTCTTGCGGAAAATCACGCCCGGCGCCACGCGCTCGAGCGGCGATTTGAGCTTGGCATTCACCGGGCCTTTGCCGTCGATGGGCAGTCCGAGCGCATCGACGACGCGGCCGAGAAGCTCGGGGCCCACCGGCACTTCGAGGATGCGGCCCGTGGTTTTGACCACCGACCCTTCCGAAATGTGCTTGTAGTCGCCGAGCACCACGGCGCCCACCGAATCCTGCTCGAGGTTCAGCGCCAAGCCGAAGGTGTTGCCGACGAACTCGAGCATTTCACCGTAGCGCGCATCGGCCAACCCATGGATGCGTACGATGCCGTCGGTGACGCTCACCACCGCGCCGACGTTGCGCGCCTCGTTGGCGGATTGGAATTTTTCGATGCGCGCCTTGATCAGGTCGCTTATTTCCGATGCCTTGATGGACATATCAATCCTCTAAATCAGTTTAGCTTCCCAATTCCGTGGCGAGCCGTTCCAGGCGGCCCCTCAGCGAACCGTCGATGACCAGATCCCCGGCGCGCACCACCGCGCCTCCCAATAGCGTCGAATCGACGGCGGTGCGCATGTGCACCTGGCGCTTGAGCCGCGTGCTCAAGGCTTGTTTGAGCTTTTGCGCTTGTGCGTCGTTCAGCGGCACAGCCGACGTCACCTCGACATCGACCGTATTCTCCACCGCCGCGCGGAATTGCTCGTAATGTGCGGCAATTTCCGGCAGCAGCAGCAGGCGATGATTCTCGGCCAGCACGCGCACGAAGTTCTGCATGCTGGCGTCGAGCTTATCTCCCGCGACATCGATCACGAGACCGGCCAGGTCGGCCGCGGTCAGCGACGGGTTCTTGGTGAGCTCTGCGACTCGCGGATCGGCGACGATCTCGGCCAGCGTCGCGAGGCCCCGCGACCACTGCGCAAAGGCATTTGCATCGCGTGCGTATTGGAACGCGGCTTTTGCATAGGGCCGCGCGATGGTGGCGCGCTCAGCCACGCGCGACCTCGGCAGCCAATTTGTCCAGGAGCTCGGCGTGAGTCTTCGCGTCGATCTCGCGCCCGAGCAGACGCGACGCTCCCGCCACCGCGATCTTTCCCACTTCCTTGCTCAGTTGTTCGCGCGCGCGCGAGCTCTCTCGTGCCACCTCGTCATGCGCTTGAGACACCAGGCGCTGCGCTTCGCTCGATGCCGTTCCCTTGGCTTCCTCGACGATCTCGTTCGAGCGCTTGCCCGCAAGATCGACGATTTGCGCCGCACGCTCGCGCGCCTCGCGGATGATTTCCTTGGAGCGCTCCTCGGCCTGCGCCAGATCCTTTTCGCTTTTGCTGGCCGCCGCCAGGCCGTCAGCAATCTTCTTCTGCCGCTCCTCGATGGCTCCCATGAGCCAGGGCCAGAAGAATTTCATGACCGCCCAGGCGACCAGGAAGAACACGACCCCTTGGATGACCAGCGTAATTGCTAAGTTCATTGCGTACTCCTTGCTGAGCGCCGTTCAGGCACCCACGCGGCGCTGGTTATTTGAGACCGAGCGCGCCCAGGAAGGGATTGGCGTACAGCAGCAAGAAGCCGACGGCCACGCCGATGATCGGCACGGCGTCCAACAGGCCCGCAACGATGAACATCTTGGTCTGCAGCATGTTGGTGAGCTCCGGCTGACGGGCCGAGCTCTCGAGAAATTTGCCGCCCAGAAGACCGAAGCCGATGGCGGCGCCCGCACCACCTAGGCCGATCACCAAGCCTGCTGCAATCACGGTGGAGCTCATGAGTTGAGCGATCTGGGTCACATTGTCCATTATTGTCTCCGGTCTTTAATGTCTTGATGAATCGAATCTAGTGTTTCTCGGCCGCAATGCCCACGTACACGATGGTCAGCACGCCGAAAATGAACGCCTGCAGCGTGATGATGAGGTAATGGAACGCGGTCCATATGACGCCGGCGACGAATTGGCCCGCGCCGAGAAAGTAGGTCGACACGTGATTGAGCGCCGCGCCCAGCGTGAAGCAGGCAATCAGCAGGAATATGAGCTCGCCGGCGTACATGTTGCCGAACAATCGCATCGATAACGAAAGGGGGCGCACGACTTCTTCGATGATTCGAAATGCGAAATTGATGGGCGCCAGCAGCAGTTTGAGCACGATGTTGTGGGCATGAAACGGAGCAGTGAACCACTCCCCGGCAAATGCACCGAGACCCTTGTGCGTTATACCCACCCATTGGATGAGCAGAAACACGCCGAGCGCCATGCCGACCGTCGTATTGAGGTCGGCCGTAGCCACCGTGCGAAGATGCTCGACGCCGAACAGCTTGGCGGCTGCGGGCAGCGCATCGACGGGGAGGATATCCATGAAATTTTCGAGGAACACGATGCAGAAGATCGTGATGGCGAGCGGCGCGATGAATTTATTCGAGCCGTGATAGGTGTCCTTCACCATACCATCGACGCCTTCGACCAGTATCTCCACTGCGGCTTGCAATTTACCCGGCACGCCGCTGGTCGCGCGGCGCGCGGCGAGGGCCAGCACCAAAATGAAAACGAAGGAAATGATGAGGGTAAAAATGATGCTGTCGATGTGGAAGGACCAGAACGTGCCGTGCCCCGTATCCACGGTGTAATGAGTCAGGTGGTGCTTGATGTAGCCTGTCACCCCGCCCGAAGCATCTTCTTCCGCCGTGATTCCGAAACGCATAAGTCCCCAATCGTCATTTGAGCCGGACTAATCCGACCCAATATCCCAATTGCGCGGCCACCACTCCTATCAATAGCGGCGCCGCGTCGAGTTTCAACCGCGCGAGCGCCAAATACAGGGCGATCGCGAACCATAACCACTTCAGCGCCACACCGGCATACATCGCCGTCGTGAGCGTGGCGCCAGCCCGCAATCCCGGGCTTGAACAAGCGCCAACCGAACACCGCACTTCCGGCAGCCACGATCAAACCGCCCACCAGCGCCGCGATGGCTGGGTGCGCGCCTTTGAACACAAGAAACACAGACGCGACTAATGCCGCGCAGCCTGCTTGCAGAAGCACGACCCGAACGACCAGGCGGTAACTGCGGACCAGGACGTCACTCATCGCGAAGGGAACCGAACCGGCGGCGCTACTCTCGGGTTGCACATTATGAGCCGTCGCCAGTCAAAATTGCCGGCGCATTATAGAGAGGCAGCCCCGCTGCATCAAGGCGTTCTACTGGATATGCCCGAGAATGCCCTCGAGTTCGTCCAAGCTGTTGTAGCTCACGACGAGCTTCCCCTTGCCGGAGGCCGTGTGCTGGAACGCCACCTTGGCGCCGAGTTTGTCCGCCAATTCGCGCTCCAGGCGGTGAATATCCGGATCCACCGCCGCAGACTGCCTGCGGGCCGGCGGAAGGCGGGTTCATGATGCGTCGCACCAATGCCTCCGTATCGCGCACCGACAGCGATTTTTTCGCCACCAGGCCGGCCACTTCGATCTGCTGGCGGCGCGAATTCAAGCCGAGCAGCGCGCGCGCGTGGCCCATTTCAATGCGGCGCTGCTCCAGCAGCTCCTTGACCTCGTCGGCCAGCTCCATGAGGCGCAACAAGTTGCTCACGGCGGCGCGCGAGCGCCCGACGGCTTCCGCGGCCGCCTGGTGCGTCAATCCGAACTCCTCGATCAGCCGCAGCAGCGCACTCGCTTCCTCCAGGGGATTGAGGTCCTCGCGCTGAATGTTTTCGATGAGGGCCATCGAGACGGCCGCTTCATCCGGCACGTCGCGAATGACCGCGGGAATCTCCGTGAGCCCGGCCATTTGCGCGGCCCGCCAGCGCCGCTCGCCGGCGATGATTTCATAGCGCTGCGATTCACCCGGATTGCGGCCTCCCACGGGGCGCACCAGGATGGGCTGCACCAAGCCCTGAGATTTGATCGAGTCTGCCAGTTCGCTCAACGTCTCGGTGCGCATGTCGACGCGCGGCTGAAACTTGCCCCGCTGCAGCAAATCGAGCGGCAAATTCGCCAACCGGTCGCCGGCGAGCGTGGGCGGCTCAGGCACCGGCGGCTCATAGAGCGGCGCGCCCGCGCGTTTCGCGAGCAGGGGGGAGAGCTCGGCGAGACCTCGACCCAGAGACGGTTTTTTGCCTGACATCGGTCGATTATACGGGCGCGGGCGGCAGGTCGTCGCGGCGAATCATCTCGCCGGCGAGCGCGAGATATGCCATGGCGCCGCGCGACTCCTTGTCGTGAAAAAGCGCGGGCTTGCCGAAACTCGGCGCCTCGGCGAGCCGCACATTGCGCGGAATCATCGTGCGAAATACCTTCTCGCCGAAGTGCTCGATCAACTGCGCGGACACCTCATTGGCGAGATTATTGCGCGGATCGAACATGGTGCGGAGCAGTCCTTCGATTTCCAAATCCGGATTGATGCTGGCACGAATCTGTTCGATGGTCTGCACCAAGGAACTCAAGCCCTCGAGCGCGTAGTACTCGCACTGCATCGGAACCATGACCGAATCCGCGGCGACCAGCGCGTTCAGCGTCAGCATGTTGAGCGACGGCGGGCAGTCGATCAGAATCACGTCGAAATCCTCGCGCACGGGCTTCAGCGCATTGCGCAATTTGAACTCCCGGCCGGTCATCATGCCGAGCAGGCGCACCTCGGCTGCCGTGAGATCCTGGTTCGACGGCATCAACATGAAACCGCCGTACTCGACCGGCACCAGCGCCTCGATTGCGGCGCAATCGCCGAGCAGCACATCGCAGCTCGTGCGTGATTGAGAATGCTTGTCGACTCCGCATCCCATGGTGGCATTGCCCTGGGGATCGAGATCGATCAGCAGCACGCGCCGTTTGGTTGCCGTCAGCGAGGCGGCGAGGTTGACGGCGGTGGTGGTCTTTCCGACCCCGCCCTTTTGATTTGCAACTGCGATGACCCGCTTCATGGTTTGCTCGATTTGGGCCGGACCGGTGAGAGTTCCACAAGATGCCGCTCGTCGTCCAGCCCGGGCACCTTGAGGCGGTGCACCGCCAGGACGCGAAACGATTTGGGAAGCGCGGAGATCTCCTCGTCCGGCCGCTTTCCCTTCATCGCCAGCAAGCGCCCGCCCGGAGCGCACAAGTGGCCCGCATAGGCGGCAAAATCCTTAAGCGGAGCCAGCGCCCGCGCCACCACTGTATCGAAAAGTTTGAACGGCCTATAGCTTTCCGCGCGGATGTGCTCGACTCGCACATTGCCGCACCGCAGGTTGAGCGCCGTCTGCTCGGCGAACCGGGCCTTCTTGCCGGTGGCCTCGACCAAGGTAAAACGCCGTTGCGGGTTGACGATGGCGAGCGGCAAGCCGGGAAAGCCTGCGCCGGTGCCGATATCTGCAATACGAATGCCGCGCAGGTAGGGTTGCAGGGTCAGGCTGTCCAAGACGTGTTTGCGCAGCATCCCCAAGCGGTCGCGGATTGCCGTCAGATTGAACTGCGAGTTGCCGAGCTCGAGCTCGTCCACGAGCTTGAGCAGCGTCTCAGCGCCGGCCGCATTCAAGTCGATCCCGATGTCGCGCGCGCCCGCGGCGAGCAGTTCGAGTTCGGAATCTCGCGTCGGGGGCGGGCTGCTCAAGGATCGGCAGCGTCGTCTAGGATGATGGACAAGGTCGATTCCGCTTCCTGCTCGAGCCGGCCGCGGAAGCGAATGGCGCCGTCGCGGCCTTCACAGTCAGGGGGGGCGGCGCCCCAGGCAGCACACGCCGCGGCGAACACGCCGTCCGCTTCAGCGGCCGGCAGAAGCACGGCAGCTTGAATGCGCGCCAAGCGATCCTGCTTGAAGCACAGCACGTACTCATCGGGCGTGCGCCCCAAGAAACGAGGCGCGGGCGCATCGGCCGCGTAGCACTCCGATGCCGCGGCCGCGTTGTCGGCGGCGCCATCGTCCCGAAACAGCAGCACCTCGTGCAGCGCCATGGGAACGTCCTTGAGCACGCTGCCGAAGGGGGCGATGACGAGACTGTGCCAATCATCGGATCCAAGCTCAAGCTCATGCGCAGGCGGCGGCGCGCTGCGATCCGGTGCGCCGACTCGGGGCGGCGGGGCGCGGCAGCCGGCCAAGGCCAAGGGCAGCGCCGCACACAGCGCCATTCGAATCACGGCGAGATGCCGCGGCTCAAGCTGGTTGCGAGCTCCTCGAGTTCCGCGGCGGCCTCCGGCTCCTGCGGCCGTTCGCGGTCGAGGACCCGACGCAGGGCTTGCGCCGCGGTGTCCTTGAGCTTGGCGCAGGCGCTCGCGTAGTGCACTCGCCAGTCCGCGATCAATTCATGCTCGAATTGCTCGTAGTCGCGGCTGTTGACGATGGCGTCGAGGACCATGGCGCAGACGGCGAGCTGCTGCACCCGGCTCCAAGATAACTGGGGTGCGGAATTGCCTTCGGCAAAGCAGCGGCGCAGGTAGGCGGGCGGATCCGCGCTCGCGATCTCATCGAGCTGGTCGCCGACGTCGTAGGATTTCATCAGATGTTCGTAGGCTGCCATCGATACCATTATGGCCGCGGTGTGAGAACATAGTCATCATGACGCGCATTTTTTTGCTGCTGTTGTCGGCGGCGCCGTTCCTGCTCGCCGATCCGGCTGCGGCGCTGCCGCGGCTGGAGCGCGGTAATTTGATCTTCGACAACATCCCCGAAGCCGCGCCGGGTTTGAGCGAGAAACTCGATGCCTACCTGAACGCGCGCCAGGCGACTCCGCTCGGCTTCTCGCCGAAAGGTCAGCTGCTGATATCCACCCGGTTTGGCGACGTCGACCAACTGCATCTCGTGGAGCGCCCTGGGGGCGAGCGCCGGCAGCTCACGTTTCAGCGCGAACCGATCACGCAGGGCGCATTTTCGCCCGATCCCGGCCGCAGCGCCTACGTGTACCTCAAGGATGTGGGCGGCAACGAGAACGCCCAACTCTACTATCAGCATCTGGGCGAGCCTACCCTCAAGCTCCTGAGTGACGGCAAGTCGCTGAACGGGGGTCCGGTGTGGTCGAACTCCGGACGCGAAGTCGCGTTCTTCAGCACCGCTCGCGACGGCGTGAGCTATGACATCGACGTCGTCGAGCCGGAAGCCGGGTCGCTGCCGCGGCTCGCCGTCACCGGGGGCGACGGCGCCAACTGGTATCCGCTCGATTGGTCGCCGGACGACCGCAAGCTCCTGGTTTTGAAGTACCTGTCGATCTCCGAGGCATACTTGTACGTGGTGGATCTGTACACGGGGCAAAAGCGCGAGGTGGACCCGACGCCGGCCAAGGTCGGAATCGTGGGCGCCAGATTCTCACGCGACGGCCAGGGCGTGTACTTGATCTCGAACCGCGACGGCGAGTTTGCGCAGCTGCGGTACGTCAATTTCTTCAGCGGCGAGAAGACCGTGATCTCAGGCTTGATTCCCTGGGACATCGAGGAAGTGTCGATATCGCGCGACGGCCATTATCTGGCCTACGTCAGCAACGAGGGCGGAATCGACAAACTCAATCTGCTCGATCTCAAGGCACACCAGGATTTGAACCCGCCCAGGCTCGCTGCGCCCGGGATCATCGACTCCTTGAGCTTCGACGCGGAGGGCAATCGCCTTGCGTTCGGTTTTGCGGCGCCGAATCGGCCGCGCGATGCCTATGTGCTCGACATCGCATCGAATCATTTGGAGGCCTGGACGCACAGCGAGGCGGGTGCAGTCGACACGGCGAAGTTCGTGATGCCGCGGCTCACGCATTTTCCGACCTTCGACCGCGTCGATGGCCGGCAGCGTGAAATACCTCTGTATGTCTACGAGCCGACGACTCCGGGGCCGCACCCGGTGCTCATTGCCTTGCATGGCGGCCCCGAATCGCAGTTCCGTCCCGGCTTCGATCCGTGGCTGCAGTTCGTCGTGAATGAGCTCGGATTTGCCGTCGTTGCCCCCAATGTGCGCGGCTCCTCCGGCTACGGGAAAAGCTATTTGGCGCTCGACAACGGCAAGCTGCGCGAGGATGCCGTCAAGGATATCGGCGCACTGCTCGTCTGGCTGCGCCTGCAGAGCGCGTATGACGCCAAGCACGTGGTGGTGTCCGGCGCATCGTACGGCGGCTATTTGACTCTCGCCGCCCTGGTGGATTTCAGCGACCGCCTGCGCGGCGGGGTGGACTTGGCGGGCATCGCCGACTTCGTCAGCTTTTTGACCAATACCGCGCCGTATCGCCAGAATCAACGCCGCGCCGAGTACGGCGACGAGCGCGATCCCGACATGCGGGTATTCCTACGGCGGATTTCACCGCTGACAAATGCGGAGCGCATTTCCCGCCCCCTGCTCATCGTGCACGGCAAGAACGATCCGCGGGTACCCGTGAGCGAAGCCGAGCAGATCGTCAATCGCGTGCGCGCCAGGGGCGGCGAGGTGTGGTACCTGCAGGCCGGCGACGAAGGCCACGGCTTTCGCAAAAAGCAGAATCGCGACGCCTACTACCGGGCGTTCGCGCAATTCCTCGTCTTGAGTAAGTGACCTACTACTTGCTGTCGATGGTCGCCGTGGCCAGGGGTGAAGCCTGGCTTGCAAAATACGCCGCCGCGATCTTGACGTCTTCGTCGGTGGTGAGCAGCTTCGCCATGCCGGCCATGACCACATTCTTGCGCCGGCCGTTGCGATAGGCGGCCAGAGCCTGTTCCAGATAATCGACGTGCTGGCCCGCCAGCACGGCGGGCTTCGGTGTGAGCGGCGCCTCGACGCCCAGACCGTTCTCGCCATGACAGGCGACGCACGCGGCGACTTGCTTCGGTGCCTTGCCGTTCACCGCCGCACTGGGTTTCGCGGGGGCCCCCTGCAGGTAGGCGCCGATGTCTTCCATGTCTTGGTCGGACAACGAAACGGCCTGCGCGTGCATGGTCGCATGCGGGCGCTCGCCGCTGCGATACTCCTGCAGCGCCGCGACGATATAGGCGGCGTGCTGATGGCGGAGCCGGGGAACGGTGTAGTCCGGGTACGCGTTCCGGTAATCCTCGAGGCCATGGCATCCGTAGCAGGTATAGAACTTCTTCTCGCCTTGTACCGGGTCGCCCGCGGCGTGCGCGCCGAGTGTCCAACTCAAACTCAACGCCGTGCCAAGCCACATCAGCGCATTCAATCGAGAAATCATCTAAATTCTCCGGGCGGCGGGATCATTGAGAGCGTCGATGTTAAAGAGTGGAGGGACAAATTGCCACTCGCCAGCCGCCGCTCACAAAACATCCGCTAGATCCTGCAGGAAAGTCGGGTCCGTCGGCTTGGCAGCCGACGGGTAGCGGTTGACCAGGCGACCATCGCGATCGATCAGGAATTTTTCGAAATTCCAGCCGATCTCCCCGGGAAACCCGTTGTCCTTGGCGGTCAGCCAAGCGTAGAGGGGATGCTGATGCGCGCCCTTGACGTCGATTTTCGCCGCCAGCGGGAAGGTCACATCGAAGTTCCGGGAACAGAAATCCCGGATCTCGGCGGCGGTGCCGGGTTCCTGCGCACCGAATTGGTTGCAGGGAAAGCCGACCACGACGAAGTTTTGATCCTTGAGCTCCCGGTACAGATCTTCCAAGCCGGCATATTGCGGCGTGTAGCCGCACTTGCTGGCGACGTTGACCGCCAAGGTCACTTTGCCGCGCAAGGGGCCGAGCAATCCCTCGCTGCCGTCGAGAGCCTGCACCGAGAAATCGTAGAAACTCGTCACGCTGCGCGATCACGCTTCTTGAGATGCACCAGCAACAGCGACACGGCCGCCGGCGTCAGCCCCGGAATGCGCGCGGCTTGGCCCAGGGTTTGAGGACGCACGTCGCGCAACCGCTGGCAGGCTTCGTTCGACAGTCCGCGGACGGCGCCGTAGTCGATGTTCTCCGGCAGCCGCAAATCTTCGTTGCGCTGCTGCCGCTCGATTTCCTCGCTCTGGCGCTTGAGATACCCGGAGTATTTGGCCTGGACGTCGACTTGCAGCTTCACTTGGGTTGCCAGGCGCTCATCGCCGCGCCACTGCGCGTCGGCGGAACCGTCCGGCGGTGCCACATGATCCAAATCGTCATACGCCAATTCCGGACGGCGCAGTAGATCCAAGGCATGCACCTCGCGCAACAGCGGGGAGCCCAGTTTGGCGAGCAACTTCAAGTCCACGTCGGCGGGATGCACCACCGCCGCGGCCAGCCGCGAAACCTCGGATGCCACCGCCGCGCGCTTGCGCTGAAAAAATTCCCAACGCGCGTCGTCGACCAGCTTGAGCTCACGGCCGTGCGCCGTGAGGCGCAGGTCCGCATTGTCTTCGCGCAAGCTCAACCGGTACTCGGCGCGGCTGGTGAACATTCGGTAGGGCTCGGGGGCGCCGCGCGTGATCAGATCATCGATGAGCACCCCGATGTAGGCATCGCTGCGTTTCGGCCACCACGCATCGTACTCATCCGCGAGGCGCGCCGCATTGGCGCCCGCGAGCAGCCCCTGCGCCGCGGCTTCTTCGTAGCCCGTGGTGCCGTTGATTTGTCCGGCGAAAAACAAGCCGGCGAGAAACTTGCTCTCCAAGCTGAATTTCAGATCGCGCGGATCGAAGAAGTCGTATTCGATGGCGTAACCCGGGCGGGTGATGTGGGCACGCTCGAACCCGGCGATGGTGCGCACGAACTCGCATTGCACGTCGAACGGCAGACTCGTGGAGATGCCGTTGGGGTAAACCTCGTGGGTGTCCAGGCCTTCGGGCTCGACGAAAATCTGATGCGAGCGCTTGTCCGCAAATCGCACCACCTTGTCCTCGACCGAAGGACAGTAGCGCGGGCCGGTCCCTTCGATCAAGCCGGTGAACATGGGCGAGCGCGCGCTGGCGCCGCGGATGATGGCGTGAGTGCGCTCGTTGGTGGCCGTGATGTGGCAGGGCAACTGACGCGGGTGCTCCGCCTGCGTTTTCAAGTAGGAGAATACCGGCCGCGGCTGGTCGCCGTGCTGTTCGCGCAAACCCGAAAAATCGATGCTGCGGCCATCGATTCGCGGCGGTGTGCCGGTTTTCAAGCGGCCGACCCGCAACTTCAACTCGCGCAGCCGCGCGGCCAGATTCGTCGACGGCGGGTCGCCGGCACGGCCGCCGGGATGGCTCTCCAAACCGACGTGAATCTTGCCGCCCAAAAATGTGCCGACCGTCAACACGATGGCGCGCGCCCGAAACTCCACGCCGCTCTGCGTGACCACGCCGACCACCCGCTCGCCCTCGATTTTGAGATCAGCCGCTTCTTGCTGGAACAAGGTCAGATTCGCTTGGTTCTCGAGCATGCGGCGGATCGCCCGCTTGTAGAGTTGCCGGTCCGCTTGCGCCCGCGTGGCGCGGACCGCCGGCCCCTTGCTGGCATTGAGGGTGCGAAACTGGATGCCGGCCGCGTCGGCGGCAAGCGCCATGGCGCCGCCCAAGGCGTCGATCTCCTTCACCAGGTGGCCCTTGCCGATCCCGCCGATGGCTGGATTGCAACTCATTTGCCCCAGCGTCTCGATGTTGTTGGTGAGCAGCAGGGTGCGCTGGCCCATGCGCGCAGCCGCCAGCGCGGCTTCGGTGCCTGCATGGCCGCCGCCGATCACGATTACCCCGAATTCCGCACCAAAACGCATGCCGCACTCTAATCGGGCCGATATAAAAGCGCCAGGGAACTCATGGCCCTATTTACGCGACTAAGCAATTTACGCGACTAAGCAATCCTATGAGCATCCTTCCCCGCATCGCCGCAGTGTTCACGAGCCTGATCGTCGCGACGGCAGCCGTCGCCACCGCGGCCGTCGCCGCCCCGCAGGTCGGCCAGCCCGCCCCCGATTTCACGGCTACGGACAGTCAGGGCGCATCGCACAGCTTGAGCCAATTGCGCGGCAAGGTCGTGGTCTTGGAGTGGACCAACGCCGACTGCCCCTACACGCGCAAGCACTACACCAGCGGCAACATGCAGAGCATCCAAACGTTGGCCCAAAAAGACGGCGTCGTGTGGCTGTCGGTGATTTCCTCCGCCCCCGGCAAACAGGGCTACGTCAACGGACCCGCCGCGGATGCACTGACCCAGTCGCGCGGCGCCGCACCGACCGCCGTGTTGCTGGACCCCAAGGGAACTCTCGGCCGACTGTATGGCGCGAAGACCACGCCCCATATGTTCGTCATCGACAAGAATGGCGCGCTGCAGTACATGGGCGGCATCGACAGCATCGCGACTGCCGACGTCGCCGACATCCCCACCGCCGAGCCGTATCTCAGGGATGCCATGCTGGCGGTGGTGCAGGGCAGCCCGGTCGCCCATCCGGTCACCCGGCCGTACGGCTGCTCGGTCAAATACTAAAGCCCGCTACTCCACCGTCAGCGGGATGCCGGCAAATTTACCCGCCCAGGCCTTCGGCCCCGTCTCATGCACGGAGATTCCGTCTGCGCTGACCGCCACCGTGACCGGCATGTCGCGCACTTCGAATTCATACACCGCTTCCATCCCGAGGTCGGGGAAGGCCACGATGCGGCTGCCGCGAATCGCGTTTGAGACCAGGAAGGCGGCGCCGCCCACGGCAATCAAATAGGCGGAACGGTGCTTCGCAATGGTTGCGACGGTCTCAGGGCCGCGCTCGGCCTTGCCAACCATCGCGAGCAGTCCGGCCTTGCCCAGCATGGTGTCGGTGAACCGATCCATGCGATTGGCCGTGGTCGGACCCGCAGGTCCCACGACTTCCGTACCGACGGGATCCACCGGTCCGACGTAATAGATGACGCGGCCGTGAAAATCCAAGCCCTCCGGCAGCGGCTGGCCGGCATCCAACAGTGCAGCAAATACGCTTGTGCGCAGCGTCGCGGCCGGTCAAGAGCTTTCCCGACAGCAACAAACGCTCGCCCGGCTTCCAGCGCGCAATCTCGGCCCGGTCGAGGCCATCGAGAGACACGCGCCGGGCGCCGACGTCGGGCGCCCACTGCACCTTCGGCCACAGCTCAAGATCCGGCGGCTCGAGGAGCGCGGGGCCCGAACCATCCAGAGTGAAATGGATGTGACGCGTGGCGGCGCAGTTGGGAATGACCGCCGCCGGCAGGGAGGCGGCGTGCGTCGGGTAGTCCAGTATCTTCACGTCGAGCACGGTGGTGAGGCCGCCCAGTCCCTGCGCCCCCAGCCCGAGAGCGTTGACTCGTTGGAATATCTCCAAGCGCAGTTCCTCGAGCTTAGTTTCAGGCCCGCGCGCAATCAGCTCGCCGATGTCGATGGGGTCCATCAATGACTTCTTCGCGAGCAGCATGGCCTTCTCGGCACTCCCGCCGATGCCCACTCCCAGCATTCCGGGCGGACACCAGCCGGCGCCCATCTCGGGCACCATCTCCAGCACCCAGTCGGCCACGGAATCGGAAGGGTTCAGCATGGCAAACATGGCTTTGTTTTCCGAGCCGCCGCCCTTCGCGGCAACGGTGATCTCGACCTCAGCTCCGGGAACGAATTCGGTGTGGATCACCGCGGGCGTGTTGTCGCGTGTGTTGATGCGCTTGAATGCAGGATCGGACACGATCGACGCGCGCAGCTTGTTGTCGGGATTGAGATAGGCTTGGCGCACGCCCTCGTTGATCATCGCTTCCAGATCGAGCGTTGCCTGCCAGCGCACGCCCATGCCCACTTTCACGAACACCACGACGATGCCGGTGTCCTGACAAATCGGCCGATGGCCCTCGGCGCACATGCGCGAGTTCGTGAGAATTTGCGCAATGGCATCGCGGGCGGATGGACTCTGTTCCATCTCGTACGCGCTGCCCATGGCGCGAATGAAATCCGGGGAGTGATAGTAGGAAATGTACTGCAAGGCGTCGGCGACGCTGGCAATCACATCCGCTTCGCGAATGACGGTCATGGCTAAGGATAGCGAATCCCCTACAATCGGGGAAATGTGGAAGGCTCTCGTATTCAGCGCCCTCTGGAGCGCCTTGTTGCCGTGGCCGGCCCCTGCCGCACCGGCGGCACGGCTTGCTCTGCACGAGTGCCGCCTCGAACATCCGCTGCGTCTGGCATCGATTCCGGCGCGCTGCGGCGTGCTCAGCGTTCCTTTGGACCGCACGCAGCCCGCCGGCGCCAGCATCGACTTGAGGGTTGCAGTGGTGCCCGCGCTCAACCGGCGCGCCGCGGCGGCGCCCTTGTTTCTGCTGGCCGGAGGGCCGGGTCAGGGGGCCACCGCCATGTACACGGGCTTGGCCGCGGCGTTCGCGCGGGTAAATCGCAATCACGACATCGTGCTGGTCGATCAACGCGGCACCGGCCGATCCGCGCCGCTGACCTGCGAATATCCCGATGACTGGCAGCCGCCGAGCGACGTCATGCCGGCGCTGCGCCAGGCGACCCTGGCTTGCCTGCAAAAATATGGCGAGCGGGTGCGCTTCTACACCAGCAGTGTGGCGGTGGCCGATCTCGAGGCGGTGCGCACCGTGCTCGGCTTCACGACAATCGACCTCTATGCCGCTTCTTACGGCACGCGGGTGGCGCAGCTCTACATGCGGCGATTTCCGCAAGCGGTGCATGCCGTCATCCTGGACGGAGTGACCTTTCCGCAGCAGAGCATAGGCCCGGCAACGCCGTTGGACGGCCAGCGCGCCTTGGACCTCATCGTGGCGCGCTGCACGGAATCGCAGGATTGCGCCACGGCGTATCCACTGCTCCGCAGCGAGCTCGATGCCCTGCGCCGGCAATTCGGGCCGCAAAAATCGCCGCTCGTCTTGGATGATCCCGAACAGCGGGCTGCCGCTCAAAATCGAATTCAATCGCAGCATGCTGAGCGCGAGCTTGAGATTTCTATCGTATAGCGCCACCCAGGCCTCGTTGCTGCCCACCCTCATTCATCGAGCGGCTCAAGGGGCGCTGGCGCCGCTCGCCGCGCAAACCATCATGACCGCACGGCAAGTGGGCGATCAGCTGTCGAGCGGCATGCAGAACAGCGTCATCTGCAGTGAAGACGTGCCGTTCTTCGCGGCAGATGCCGACCGGGCGGTGATCGCTCAAACCTATCAGGGCGCGGATCAGCTCGATGCATTTGCGGAAATCTGCAAGCTATGGCCGCGCGGGCCGGTGGATGCCGACCTGCACAGTCCCTTGGTGAGCGACGTCCCCACCCTGCTGTTGTCGGGCGAGGCCGATCCGGTGACGCCGCCCGCGGATGCGGAACGCGCCGCAGAAGGACTTGCGCGGCACTTGCACCTGATATTGAGCGGCGAGGGACATGGCCAGGTGGCAACGGGCTGCATACCAAGACTGATGGCGGAGTTTTTGGACGCAGCAACGCCGGAAAAGCTCGACGCCGGCTGCCTCAAGCGGCATCGTCCCGCGCCGTTCTTCGTGAGCATGACGGGCCCGGCGCCATGAGGAGGGGCGCGGCATGATCGAGGCCACGAATTTGAGCAAGCGATTCGGCGATATCGAGGCCGTCCGCGACATCTCCTTCGTGGCGCACGACGGTGCGATCACCGGCATCCTGGGAGCCAACGGAGCCGGCAAGTCGACGACCTTGCGCATGTTGTACGGAGTGCTGACGCCGGACAGCGGCAAGGCATCGATCGACGGCATCGACATCCGCGGCGAGACCTCGAAGGCGCGCGCGCACCTCGGCGTGCTGCCGCATGCCGCGGGTCTTTACGGCAATCTGACGGCGCGCGAAAACATCCACTATTTCGGAACGCTGCACGGGATCGGCGACGACCTTCTGCGGTCCCGCACCGCCGAGCTCGCCCGCCTCCTGGGCTTGGAAAGCTTCATCGAACGGCGCGCCAAGGGCTTGTCGCAAGGCCAGCGCATCAAGGTGGCACTGGCTCGCGCACTGATCCACGATCCCGGCAATATCGTGCTCGATGAACCGACCAACGGGTTGGATGTGATGGCGATCCGCAACCTGCGCGAGATGCTGCTCTCACTGAAAGCCCAAGGTCGCTGCGTGCTGTTCTCCTCTCACGTCATGCAAGAGGTGGCGGCGCTCTGCGATCGAGTCGTGATCATCGGCCACGGCCGTGTGCTGGCGGATGCCACCGTGGACTCGATTCGGCAGAGCGGAGCGGCGCG
This sequence comes from uncultured Gammaproteobacteria bacterium, assembly GCA_963818075.1. Classification (GTDB taxonomy): domain Bacteria; phylum Pseudomonadota; class Gammaproteobacteria; order Steroidobacterales; family Steroidobacteraceae; genus Bog-1198. Next base: position 1,838,913 of record CAWFQX010000006.1, read on the forward strand.
GCCTCCCTGGAAGAGGCGTTTCTGCAGGTGCTCGGCGATACCGAAGGGGTGAGCTGAAGTGCACGCGCTGTTCAGCGTTTTCGCCAAGGAATTTGTGGAGAACCTGCGCGATCGGCGAACCTTGCTGTCGGCGCTGCTGTTCGGACCCCTGTTCGGACCCCTGCTGTTCGGTCTCATGGTGTCGCGCATGCTCAGTCAGAGCGTCGTCGAGGCGGACGAGCCGCTCAGGCTCACGATATCGGGCAGCGGCAATGCGCCCGGGCTTACGCACTATCTGGAAGCACAGGGCGTCAAGCTGACCATGGCGGCGCTGTCGGAGAATGAGGCACGCGCCGCCGTCCGCGGCGGCACTGCGCAAGTCGTGCTCATCATTCCCGATGGATTACGGCCCGCGCTTCACCGCGGCGAAGCCGGCGCCCGTGCTGCTGGTGGCGGACAGCGCGGACTCGCAAACCCGGAAAAGCGCGGATCGCGCCAGGATGATGCTGGGAAGCTACGCCAGCGGTATCGCGCAACTGCGGCTCGAGATCCGCGGGGTGAATCCGCTGCTCACGGTGCCGGTGGCCGTGAACGAGGTCGACGTGGCAACGCCCACCGGCCGAGCCGTGGTGGTGCTCGGCTTCATGACCTACTTCGTCTTGTTCGCGGTATTGATGGGCGGATTGTATCTGGCCATCGATTCCACGGCAGGGGAGCGGGAACGAGGTTCCCTGGAGGCGCTGCTCAGCCTGCCGGTGGCGCGCTCGAGCTTGGTCGGCGGCAAGATTCTGGCCACCTGTGCCTACATGTGCATATCCTTGGGCCTGAGCCTCTCGGCCTTCGTTTGTGTATTTCGTTTCGTGCCGCTGGAAAAACTCGGCATGAGTGCGAACTTGGGTGTGGGCACTGCGCTGATTTTCTTTGCGATTTGCCTGCCCTTCGTGCCCTTGGGCGCCGCCCTCATGACCTTCGTCGCCTCGTTCACCCGCAGTTATCGCGAGGCTCAGACCTACCTCACGGCCGTTCTCTTGGTGCCGACTTTGCCGATCGCATTTGCCAGTATTTACTCGCTGAAAACCCACAGTTCACTTATGTTGATCCCATCCTTGAGCCAGCATTTGCTGATGACCAGCGTGCTCAAGGACGAGGCTGTTGCAGCGCGCGACGTGTGGGTGTCGGCCTTGGCTCGCTTGGGCTTGCGCTGCTATTGATGGTATTGACCGCCCGCCATTGGCGCCGCGAGACCATGCTCGGCTAGGTGCCCTGCCCCGTTAAACACCCACGCAGTTTTCGGTCTGTTGGGGTTTTTCCTGTATAGCCGTTTAGTAACATAACCTGTATAAAGTACGCGGAAGTTAAATACCGTATATGAGGGGAGCTGGCATGACTCAGGCGTCGCACTCGCGGGCGAATATCGCCGCGCTTTTGGCAATATTGGCGTTGTCCGCACTGACCATGGTGTGGTTATTCTGGCGTTTTCCGGTGATTACGGCGGTCGCCACCGTTGCCATTTTGGCGGTTCTCGGGGTCTCCGCCCGCCTGGCGCGCTTGATTGATACCGAGACGACGGATGTCGATTTGTCGGAACTGCAGCGGGACAAGCAAAGCGTTTGACGATCGCGCCGCCGCCGGCGTCACTTTCCGATACAAAAGCTGCCGAAGATCTCGCCCAGCAAATCCTCGCTGGTGAACTCGCCGGTGATCTCGCTCAAGGCCAGCTGCGCGAGCCTCAGTTCTTCTGCGAATAATTCGAAGCCCGCGTTTTTCGACCCAAGTATCGGCGGCGCATTGCACGTGGCGGCGCGCGCGGGCGAGTGCATCGAGATGGCGGCGGCGCGCGGCGAACGCGCCGGACTCGGCCTTGAGGTAGCCGGCGCCCTTCGAGAGGTGAGTGCGCAGGAGGTCCAACCCTGCGCCGGTGCGGGCGCTCAAGAAAACTCGCGGCGGGGCGGCGGCGTCATCGAGCCGCGCGGGCATGGCGCTGAGATCGATTTTGTTGAACACCAGCGTGACCGGAATCCCGGGCGGCAGTTGCTCGAGCTGCGCGGCCAACGATTGCGAATCGGCGGCGATGCCCGCATCCACGACATAGAGCACGCGATCGGCGCGCGCGATTTCGCTGTGCGCACGCCGCACGCCCTCGGCCTCCACTGCATCGAGCGCGGCGCGCAGGCCGGCGGTATCCACCAAGTTCAAAGGCAAGCCGTCGAGATGCACCTGCTGGCGCAGCACGTCGCGGGTCGTGCCGGGCACATCGGTGACGATGGCGACGTCGTCGCCCGCGAGGCGATTCATCAAGCTGGATTTTCCGGCGTTGGGCAAGCCTGCGATCACGACGTGCAAACCTTCGCGCAGCAAGGCGCCTTGGCGCGCCGCCGCCGCGATCGACTCGAAGCGGCTGAAGACCGCCGCGAGCCGCTCGCGCAGCGCTCGCCGCGGAAAGGAAATCGATTTCCTCGTCGGGGAAATCGATGGCGGCCTCCACATAGGCCCTCAAGTTCGTGATTCGCGACTTCAGGTCGGCGATGCAGGCGGAGAATTCGCCCTGCATGGAGCGCACCGCGGCCCGGGCCGCGGCGGCGGTGCCGGCATCGATCAGGTCGGCAATCGCTTCGGCCTGGGCGATGTCGATCTTGCCGTTCAAAAAGGCGCGTTCGCTGAACTCGCCGGGCCGCGCCATGCGGCAGCCCAGCTCGAGCAGGCGCCGCAATACCAGGTCGACGATGAGTGCGCCGCCGTGACCCTGCAACTCCAGGACATCTTCGCCCGTATAGGAAGCGGGCGCCGGAAAGTACAAGGCCAGGCCCGCATCGAGGCTCGAGCCCTCTGCATCGAGAAAACTCGACAGCCGAGCGTGCCGCGGCGCGGGCAGCACGCCGAGAATGCCGATCGCGATCCGCGGCACGAGCGGACCTGAGACTCGAATGACACCCACCGCGCCCCGCCCGGGAGCGCTGGCGACGGCGGCGATGGTGTCCGGCGAGTTCACGTCGCGCAGCTTGGCGGCCTCGGCTTCGACCACTTGGTTGACGCGCCACTGCTGCGCGATGGTCAACAGCGTATTGGTCAGCCAATAAAGCACCAGGCCGCAGGGGAACCACGCCATCATGCCCGTCATGACCAGCGGCATGAACTGCATGATTTTCGCCTGCATGGGATCGGGCGGCGCCGGATTCAGCTTGAACTGGGCGAACATGGCGGCACCCATCAGCAAGGGCAGCACAAAGTAGGGATCGCGCGAGGACAGGTCGTTGACCCACAGCAGAAACGGCGCCTGGCGCATTTCCACGCTCTCCAGCAATACGCGGTAAAACGAAATGAAGAAGGGAATCTGGACCAGCATGGGCAGGCAACCGGCCAGAGGATTGATTTTTTCCTTCTTGTACAGCTCCATCATGGCGCGTCCGAGCTTTTCGCGGTCGTCCTTGAAGGTCTCCTGGATCTGCTTCATGCGCGGTGCGACGGTGCGCATTTTGGCCATCGAACGGCCGCTCGCCTGGCTCAACGGATAGAACAAGAGTTTGATCAGAGCCGTGACGATGATGATGGCCCAGCCCCAATTGCCGACGAGGCCATGGACCCAGTTGAGGGTCGCGAACAGGGGCTGCGCGAGCACGGTCAAAATGCCGAAGTCGACCGTGCGCTCCAGGTGCGGAGCCGGTCGCCGCCAGCTGCGACTGCAATTTGGGGCCGACGAACAATTTCTCGCGGAACTGGGTTTTTGCGCCGGCGGCGACCTCGCTCATCGGGCCGGTGGCGCTCAGCAGATATTCCTTGTCGCGCACCTGCAGCTGGTACTTGTAGGGCTGATCCGGCGGGCGGCACGATGGCCGACACGAATTGATGCTGCAAGCGAGGCCAGCCAGCCATTGGTGATGGTCTCGGAGAACTTGCCGTCGGTCTCGCTTTCCACGTTGAGGTCGTGGGACTTCGCGCCGTCGTACACGCGGGTCCTTTGAAGGAATACGTCTCGACGTCGAAATAGGAACGCGAGGCATGCTCCCAATGCGCAGGAATTGCGAATACGGCGCCAGCTTGCGCGGCGCGGCGCCGCCGTTGTCGACGTCGTAGGTGAGGTCGATGGAATACAGGCCGCGCGTGAAGACGAAGGTCTTGGTGACGCGTCAGACCCTGACCGTCGCGTCCACGTCAACGGCACACGCAGTTCCTTGTCGCTCGGGCCGAGCACGAAAGATTTCTCGGCCGAGCTCCACAGCGCGAGATGCGTCGGCGCGGCTTCGCCCGGCGGCGGCCGAGCAGACCGCGTCTGCAGCAGGTACGGCCGGATCGCGGCTCAAGAGCCGTACCGGAATATTCGGCGTGTCCTTGCGCTGCGGATATTCCTTCAGATCGGCTTGATCGAGCTCGCCGCCTTTCAGATTGATGAGGATATCGAGCACATCGGTGCTGACATGCAGCTGCGCGGAGGAGCTCGCGTCCGGCGCGGCCCCGGCGCTCGCCGGCGGCGCCGCGAAGGTGTCTGCGGCGGCGGGCGCCGAGGCAGGTGCGGGCGCTGGCGTTGGCGCCGCGGTGGGCGCCGTAGTCGGGGCCTGCGGCAGCGTGTCGCCGAGCGTGCCCGCCGGGCTGCCGGAAGATGTGCCGGCCGATGGAGCGGCGGCGCCCGACATGCCCGACGCCGGATAATCGTGCATCCACGCTTCGTAGTTCAGATACAGGATTGCAGCCAGCGCAAACCACAGGAGCATGCGGGTGTTAGGCATTGATCATTCTCTTGCCCGGCACAGGGTCGTAGCCGCCCGCGTTCAAGGGATGACAGCGCAGCAGGCGGCGCAGGCCAAGCCAAGACCGCGCCAGGCTCCATGGCGTTCGATCGCGTATGCGCATAGCACGAGCAGCTGGGATAAAAGCGGCAGTGACGCACCGAGCCATGGACTCAAGCTGAGCTGGTAGCCGCGGATCAGGCACAACAAGAGGCGGCTCACGGGTGACATCGTTCGGCGATCGACTCCAGTGCTCGCTCGAGGCTCGCGCGCAAATCGCGCGGGCTGGCCGCGCGCGCCGCGGCGCGGGCGGAAACCGTGACATCGACCGGCGGCAGTGAGTGTTGGTTCAAGCGAAAGGACTCTCGTGTGAGGCGTTTGATGCGATTGCGTGCCACCGCCGTGCCGAAGGTGCGCGTCGCTATGCTCAATCCTAACCGAGGATAAGTTTCATGATTGGCCAGGACCGATAAACTAAAAAATGCGTCGGCGAACTTTCTGCCGCGCCGCTTCACTTCGCGAAATTCGGCCGGCTGGTGCAAACGCTTGCGCGGCTCGAACGTCAGTTGATAATCCCGGGGGATCGTTAGACAGTCCTGATTATTGCGTCAGGGACAGAGGCGCTTGCGCCCCTTGGCACGGCGGCGGGCGAGCAATCGGCGGCCGCTCTTCGTGGCCATGCGCGCGCGAAAGCCGTGGGTGCGGGCACGATGTAAATTACTGGGATTGAAAGTTCGTTTCATAGCGCAACTCAAGCAAAAACCACGGGCCAAATCAATGAATTGGGAGACTTACGAAAGGCGGCAAGGGTACTGAGCGAGGATGGATGTGTCAATAGACGCCCCGGCAAGTTGGAGCTAGACTCCCTGCCCTTTCGTGCACTTTGCCCCTTTGCCTGAATCTTGAGGAGAGCGCTCTTGTCGGAGTCGCTATGGAACCGCTGTCTGCGAGTGCTCGAGAGCGAACTCCCGGAGCAGCAGTTCAACACCTGGGTGCGACCCCTGCAGGCGATCGAACGTGAGGGCGAGCTCAAGCTGCTGGCGCCCAACCGTTATGTGATCGAATGGCTGGGCCAGAACTCCCTGCCCAGGATCAAGGAGCTCATTCGGGCGTTCGCTGAAGAGCCCGCCCCGGAGCTCGTGCTCGATGTGGGTACGCGGGCGGGCGTCGCGGCCCCGTCGGTGACGGTCAACGGCAGCCACTCAGCCGCCAATGGCGCTTCGGCCCGAACCCGCAGGCTCGCGCCTTCGCTGTTGGGCGGTCCGATCAATTCCGGCTTCACTTTCGACAGTTTCGTCGAGGGAAAGAGCAATCAGCTCGCCAAGGCGGCGGCAATTCAAGTCGCTGGAAATCCCGGCAGGGCCTATAACCCGCTGTTCATCTACGGCGGCGTCGGCCTCGGCAAGACGCACCTCATGCATGCGGTGGCCAACAAAATCAAGGAAAAGAATTCAGAGGCGCGGGTCGCATACGTGCACAGCGAGCGCTTCGTGGGGGACATGGTGAAGGCCCTGCAGCACAACACCATCAACGATTTCAAGACTGCCTATCGCTCCCTGGACGCCTTGATGATCGACGATATTCAGTTTTTTGCCGGGAAGGAGCGCTCGCAGGAAGAGTTTTTCCACACTTTCAACGCACTGTTGGAAAGCCAGCAGCAGGTGATATTGACCTGCGATCGCTATCCGAAGGAGGTCGACGGGCTCGAAGAGCGATTGAAGTCGAGATTCGGCTGGGGATTGACGGTCGCGATCGAACCTCCGGAACTCGAGACCTGCGTCGCCATCCTGATGAGCAAGGCGGCGATGTCGCAGGTCGATTTGCCGGAAGAAGTCGCGTTTTTTGTCGCCAAGCGGATCCGCTCGAACGTGCGCGAACTCGAGGGTGCCTTGCGTCGGGTGGTAGCGACGTCGAACTTTACCGGGCGGCCCATCACGCTGGATCTGGTCAAGGAGGCATTGCGCGACTTACTGGCGCTGCAAGAGAAGCTCGTGACCGTGGAGAATATTCAGAAGACGGTCGCTGAATACTACAAAATTCGCATTGCCGATTTGTTGTCGAAGCGCCGCAGCCGTTCCATCGCCCGTCCGCGTCAAGTTGCAATGGCGCTGGCGAAGGAATTGACCAATCACAGCCTGCCGGAGATCGGCGACGCTTTTGGCGGCCGGGATCACACGACGGTGTTGCATGCATGCAGGCGAGTCAAGGAGTTACGCGAGAGCGAACGGCGCATCGGCGAGGACTATATGAACTTGTTGAGAACCCTGGCTGGATAGGGTAGGAAAAGCTGTGCACGACGCTGTGGATAAAGATATCCACAAGTCGATGACAGCTTCCACGCTGCTGGTGGACAGGAGTGTGAGGTACTTGTGGCCGACGTAAGGTATTGATTATTAACTAGTTAAGGGAGTTATACCGAAAGGGCGGTTGCTTCATAATCATAGTAATAATCTCTTTTAAGATTCTAAATCTAAGATTGGTGAGACGGGTGTTCCCATGAAATTGACGGCTGAGCGCGAAAAATTACTGGCCCCATTGCAGGCGGTGATCGGGGTGGTGGAGCGGCGCCAAACCATGCCGGTGCTGGCCAACGTGTTGCTTGGCGTTCGCCAGGGACAGCTATGGATTACCGCCACTGACTTGGAAGTGGAGTTGGTGGCTTCGACCGAGGTGGCGGTGCAAGAGGCCGGCGACATCACGGTTCCCGGCCGTAAATTCTTGGACATTCTGCGTGCACTGCCGGAAAAGCTATCGGTGTCCCTGGCCGTCGAAGGCGAGAAAGTGGTGATCAAGGCGGGCCGCAGCCGCTTCAGCCTATCCACGCTGCCCGCCGCTGAATTTCCGGTGATTGACGACATCAATGCCCAGCAAACCGTGCGGCTGCCGCGCAAGGAATTGCTGCGTTTGCTGGAGAAGACCCATTTTTCCATGGCTCAGCAGGATGTTCGCTACTACCTGAACGGCATGCTGCTGGAGATCGACGGCCAGCTGCTGCGCGCGGTGGCGACCGACGGTCATCGCCTGGCTCTGTGCGAGACCGCGTTGGCGGCGAAGGCGAAGACGTCGCAGCAGGTGATCGTGCCGCGCAAGGGTGTGCTGGAGCTGCAGCGGGTGCTGACCGACGAGGGTGTAGCTGACTTAGGGATAGGTACAAACCACATTCGTGCCCAGATCGGCGATGTTCGCTTCACATCGAAGTTAATTGACGGCCGTTTCCCGGAATACTCGCGGGTAATCCCGGCCGCGCCAGCCGCCGCCATTCGCGCGGATCGCGACATTTTGCGGCAGGCTTTGCAGCGGACGGCCATTCTTTCGAACGAAAAGTACCGCGGCATTCGCGTTACCGTGAAAAAGAACGTGGTAACGGTACAGGCGCACAACCCCGAACAAGAGGAAGCCGAAGAGGAAATCGAGGTGGGCTACGACGGCAGCGACCTCGAAGTGGGCTTCAATGTGAATTATCTGCTCGATGCCCTGGCGGCAATCGACGGGCAGGAAGTAGAGCTCGGCTTGACGGACAGCAATAGCAGCTGCCTGATTCGCTCGCCGGGGAATGCCTCCGCACGGTATGTCGTGATGCCAATGAGGCTTTGAATTGTCGCTCGGCCGGGTGCAAGTAACGGATTTCCGCTGCTTGCAGTCGGCCGGTCTTGATCTTGATTCCCGATTCACGCTGATCAGCGGCGCCAACGCCTCCGGGAAAACCAGCCTACTCGAAGCCATCTATGTGCTGGGCCGTGGGCGATCATTTCGGACGCGGCGGCTCGAGCACTTGATTCGGCACGGCAGCGAGAGATTTGTCGTGTTCGGCGAAGTCGATGCCTTCGGCCGCCAAGTGTCGCTGGGTGTAGAGGGTTCCGTCGATGGCGTGCGCGCCAGGTTGGGCGGCGCGAGAGTCAATTCGTTGGCCGAATTGGCACCCCTGCTGCCAGTGCAAATCATCGATCCGGAAATTCATCGCTTGATCGAGGAGGGTCCCAGCCGCCGCCGGCGGTTCCTGGATTGGGGTGTGTTCCACGTGGAACCAAGATTCGTGGAGGACTGGCAGAGATTCCAGCAGTCGTTAAAGCAGCGGAACGCCGCCTTGAGGTCGCGACAGCCGCGGCCGGTAACAGCCGCGTGGGATGGAGATTTGGTGCGCTACGGCGAGTCCTTGTCGGCGGCACGCACCCGGTATGTGGACGCCCTGACCGAGCAGGCGGCGAGCACGACCCGCCATCTGCTCGGCATGGAGCTAGCGATCAGTTACCGGCCCGGATGGGCCCGCGGGCTCACTTTGGCGGAGGCCTTGCAACAGAGTCTGCAGCACGACGAGGAGAGCGGGGTGACCCAGGTGGGACCGCATCGGGCTGAGTTGGCGATTCGATTGAATGGCGTCGGTGCGAAGGATCGAGTCTCCAGGGGGCAGCAGAAGTTGCTGGCGGCCGCGCTGTTGATGGCCCAGGTGAAGTTATTCCCGCCCGATTCAGCCGTGAGGCCAAGCCTGCTGCTCGACGACCCCGCAGCGGAGCTAGATAACGAGCGCTTGACCCGGTTGATCTCGGAGGTCTCCGCGCAGTCCGTGCAGCTCATCGTGACCACGCTGCATCCGGAATTCTCGGAATTCGGCACACCCGGCAGGCACTACAAGATCGAGGCTGGAAACGTCGTCGACGCCTAGGGCCAAAGCCATGTTCCACGTGGAACCGCGGCGCGGAATGGCGGCGCGCCGGCACCCAAATCGTGTTTGCAACCGAATGATTTGACTGGGATTTATCAAGCAAACAGATTCGTTATCGGCACCGAAAACTGTTAGAATGGCGGGTCTCCAAATAGGATCCATCATGGCCGATAGCGACGTCTACGATTCCAGCAAAATCAAAGTCTTACGTGGATTAGACGCCGTTCGAAAGCGGCCCGGAATGTACATCGGCGATACCGACGACGGCAGCGGGTTGCACCACATGGTATTCGAGGTGGTGGACAACGCCATCGACGAGGCGTTGGCGGGACACTGTGACCGCGTGGTGGTCACCATTCACGCCGACGAATCGGTGACCGTGTCCGATAACGGCCGTGGAATTCCTGTGGATATCCACGCCGAAGAAGGCCGCTCCGCGGCGGAAGTCATCATGACCGTGCTGCATTCCGGCGGCAAGTTCGACGACACATCGTACAAGGTGTCAGGCGGCCTGCACGGCGTGGGCATCTCGGTCGTCAATGCGCTCTCCGATTATTTGGAGTTGCTGATCCGGCGCGACGGCAAGCTGCATCGGCAAGAATATCGGCTGGGCGAGCCGCAGGCGCCGCTCGCGGCCATCGGCGATACCGACGAGAAAGGCACGACGCTGCGCTTCAAACCGAGCTCGCAGATTTTCACCCATATCTCCTTCAACTACGACACTCTCGCGAAACGTCTGCGCGAATTGTCGTTTCTCAACTCAGGCGTGCGCATCGAACTAATCGACGAGCGCGACGAAAAGACGGAGGTTTTCCAGCACGAAGGCGGCCTCAAGGCCTTCGTCACTCACTTGAATCGCAGCAAGACTGCGGTGCATCCCACGGTGCTGTGGTTCCAAACCCGCGACGGCAACACGCAGGTGGAAGTGGCGATGCAATGGAACGACTCCTACCAAGAGAGCATGTATTGCTACACGAACAACATTCCGCAAAAGGACGGCGGCACGCACCTCGCGGGCTATCGGGCGGCTCTCACCAGGACTCTCAACAACTACATCGAAAAAGAACTCGCCGCAAAAAAAGAAAAAATCCAAACGACGGGCGATGATTCGCGCGAAGGGCTCACGGCGATATTGTCGGTGAAGCTGCCGGACCCCAAATTCTCCTCGCAGACCAAGGACAAGCTCGTGTCTTCGGAGGTCAAGGGAGTGGTCGAGTCCGCGGTCGCCGGGCGCCTCGAGGAGTTTCTGCTGGAGCACCCTCAGGAAGCGCGCGCCATCGTCAACAAAATTCTCGAGGCCGCCTACGCGCGCGAGGCCGCGCGCAAGGCGCGCGAAATGACGAGGCGCAAGGGCGCGCTCGACATCGCGGGTCTGCCCGGCAAACTGGCCGATTGCCAGGAGAAAGATCCCGCGCTCTCGGAGATGTTCCTGGTCGAAGGCGATTCCGCCGGCGGCTCCGCCAAGCAGGGCCGCGACCGGCGCACTCAGGCCATCCTGCCGCTGAAGGGAAAAATCCTCAACGTCGAGAAGGCGCGCTTCGACAAGATGCTGGCGTCCGCAGAAGTCGGCACTCTCATCACCGCGTTGGGTTGCGGCATCGGGCGCGACGATTTCAACGTCGACAAATTGCGCTACCACCGCATCATAATTATGACGGATGCGGACGTCGATGGATCGCACATACGAACGCTGCTGCTGACTTTTTTCTACCGGCAAATGCCCATACTCATCGAGCGCGGCCACATTTACATCGCGCAGCCGCCGCTTTACAAAGTGAAGAAGGGCAAGCAGGAAACCTACGTCAAGGACGATCTGGAGTTGAATGCCGTGCTGCTGGGCACGGCCATCGACGGCGCGGCGCTGCACGTCACGGCCGAGGCGCCGCCTCTGTCGGGCCTGGGCCTGGAATCACTCGCAAGAAAATACGTCGAGGTGCAGGCCATCGTGCGGCGCTGGGCGCGGCGTTACGATGAGCGCTTCCTCGAGCAGCTGCTGTACGTGCCGGTGTTGAGCACGGAGGCATTCGATCGTGCCGACGCGCTGCGTGATTGGTGCCGGAATCTGGAGCAGCGGCTCAACTCGCTCGACGATGTGTCGCGGCGCTATCGCGTCACCGTGGAGACCATGGCGAGCGGCGGCCACCGCGTCAATCTGCAGCGGCTCGAGCACGGCCTCGTTTCCGAGAAGCATATACCGCGGGAGTTTTTCGAATCGGCGGAATACCTGCGGATCGCGGAACTCGCGCAGACCTTGAGTGATTTGATGGGGCCGGGCGCCTTCATTCAGCGCGGCGATGAACGCCAGGAAGTGGCGAGCTTCAAGGTCGCCATGACGTGGCTGTTCGAACAGGCCAAGAAGGGCCAGACCATTCAACGCTACAAGGGGCTGGGCGAAATGAACGCCAGTCAATTGTGGGACACGACCATCAACCCGGAAACGCGCCGGCTCATGCAAGTGCGCATCGAGGACGTGGTTGCGGCCGACGACATTTTCACGACGCTGATGGGCGATGCCGTGGAACCGCGGCGCGAATTCATCGAGAAGAACGCGCTGCAGGTTTCGAATCTGGACATCTAGGCAAGCCCGCGCAGAATCTCGTGGATGCGCTCGGGGTCAATCGGCTTCGTGAAGTGATGATTGAATCCCGCCGCCAGCGCCATTTCCCGGTCGCGCTCCTGGCCCCAGCCCGTGAGGGCTATGAGCACTACGGCGTCGCCGGCTTCGCGTTCCCGCACCCGGCGCGCCACCTCGTAACCATTGAAGCCGGGCATGCCGATGTCCAATAGCGCAACTTGCGGCGTAAAGTCCGCGAACGCCGCCATGGCGCCCCGACCATCGTATTCCACCCGCAACTCGTGTCCGTCGATTTGCAGCAGCATTGCCAGGCTCTCTGCCGCGTCTCGGTTGTCGTCGGCGACCAAGATGCGCCGTGGCGCCGCCGGCGCGTGCCGGCCACGGGCCGCGTCCGAGGTCGATTTGATATCATGTGCGCGCCGCGGCAGGCGCATGATGAATTGGCTGCCGCGCCCGATTCCCGCACTCCGCGCCTCTATGCTTCCCCCGTGCAGTTCAACCAAGCCTTTGGCGAGCGCGAGCCCTATACCCAACCCTCCTTCGGAGCGGTCCTGCGCCGATTTGACTTGTGAAAACATCTCGAACACGCTCTTGATGGCAGCGCGCGGAATACCGATTCCCGAATCCGTGACGACGACGGTGACTTGCTCGTCGCTGTAGTGCGCCCGCAGTTCGATCCGCCCGGCCGCATCCGTATATTTCGCCGCATTGGTCAGTAGGTTCGACAGGATCTGCGCCATGCGCAGCGGGTCCACCAAAATTTGCAGCGGGTGGTCGGGCAGTTGTACCGAGAAGCCATGGCGCTTGGCGTCGATACTCGGCCGCGCCGCTTCGACGGCGGCATCGACGATGTCCCGCAAGTCCGCCATTTCCAATCGCAGTTCAAGCGTGCCTCGCGTGATGCGCGACACATCGAGCAGGTCGTCGAGCAGCAGCGACATGTGATGCACCTGCCGGCTGATCACATCGTGGCTCCAGCGTTTTTGCGCATCGGACGCTCCTTCGGCTCTGGATACCAGCGCCGCTTGCCGGATGGGCGCCAGAGGGTTGCGCAACTCGTGGGCAAGCGTTGCCAGGAATTCATCCTTGCGCCGATCCGTCTCGCGCAGCGCGGCCTCCGCACGTTTGCTCTCGGTGATGTCGCGGGTGATCTTCGACGCCCCGATGATATTTCCACGCGTATCCTCGATCGGCGAAACGGCGATCGAAACATCCAATAGGCCGCCATCCTTGCGCCGCCGAACGGTCTCGAAATGCTCGATACGCTCGCGCGCGCGGATTCGCCGCAGGATCGCCGGCTCTTCATCAAGCCGGTTCTCCGGAATGAGCACGGCGGTCGTATGTCCGATCATTTCGCCGGCCGAATACCCATACATGAGTTCAGCGCCGCGATTCCAGCTCAGCACCACGCCTTCCAGCGTCATGCTGATGATCGAATCGTCCGATGAGGCGATCACCGCAACCAGCCGGGCCTGCGCCTCCTCGGCGAGTTTGCGGCTGGTAATATCCTCGACGATCCCGATGAGACATGGCGGGCGGCCGCTCGCCTCCTTGATCATCGTGGTGGTGCTGAGCGACCAGATGACGCCGCCGTCCTTGCGCACGCATCGTTTCTCAAGGACTGCATTCGTCGCCCTCTCCGTGACGAGACGATCGAGGGTGTCCCTGGCGGCCGCCAAATCATCGGGATGCGTGAGCTGCAAAAATGTAAGCCGCTGCAATTCTGCGGCCGTATAACCGAAAACATCGGCGAACTTTTGGTTGACTTGCAGGAACTTGCCGTCCAGATCCGTCACGGCGATTCCCACCGCCGCCTGGTTGAAGATGGTGCGGAAGCGCAATTCGCTTTCATTGAGCGCGCTCTCGGCAAGACGCCGGGCGGTGACGTCGTGGAAAACCATGACCGCACCGGTGACGTTGCCGGATGAATCGCGAATCGGCGCAGCGCTGTCCTCGATCGCCGTGACGGCGCCGCGACGGTTGACCAGGGCGGTGTGGTTGGCAAGGCCGACCATGCGCCCATGGCGGAGCACCTTGTTCACGGGATGCTCGATGGGTTCGCGCGTGACCTCATTGATGATATTGAACACCGCCGACAGAGGCTGGCCCGTCGCCTCGGCCGACGTCCAGCCCGTCAGTTTTTCGGCGATGGGATTCAAGAACGTGACGCACCCCCGTGAATCCGTCGTGATAACGGCATCGCCGATGCTGGACAGCGTGACCTGAAACCACTCGCGCTGCTGCTCGAGCTCGCGGTTCTTATGCTCCAGGCTTTCCTTGGCGTCTCGCAATTCCTGTTCAGCGCGATTGCGGGCGCGCAGGATTTCCTCCGCGTTTCGGAGGGCAACCAGGCGAAGCTGCGTATCCTCGTCATCGCTTGTCAATAAAGCGCCCCAGTTCCGCGGCCGCAAGTGCGGTGCCCTGCACCCGGGATTTTATTTTGGCGAATGCGGTTTCGCGACTGGTCGAATTGTCGTCGCAAAATGGCGCGAAACCGCAATCGTCCGTCGTGCCAAGCTGCTCAACGGGTATATATTGCGCCGCCTCTAAAACCCGGTCGCGCACCTCCTCGGCAGTCTCGATCCGTGCATCGATCGGTGAAACCACACCAACGAACACCCGCTGACCCGGCTGAATGCGGTCCCGAATCATTCGCAGGACATACGCGCGATCGCGCTCGGCCGCCAATGCCACATAGAAATTTCTGACGTCGAGCAGGAAGAGACTGGGAATCAGCTCCGCATAATCGACATCCGCGCTGTGGGTGGAATCCATATCGCCCCCGGGACAGGTATGAACACCGAGCAGACGCCGCTCGGCGCTCGAGAATCGCGCCAGCGCGAGATTGTTGAGCTCGACAAAACGCCCCAGAAGCAGCCCGGACGGGTCTATCTTCATCGCCAAGCGACCCTCGGTGAAGTCGATCTGCACGGTCACCGCGCCTTTTTCCAAACAGCGCCGGACTTCGGTGACGTGCTCATGTAGCAGGTCGTCGATGAATTGCTCTCGGGGATAGTCCGCGATGCCCTGTGCCGGATACAGAAGACTCAAAGCCGAGGGCGAAATGACGGCTTGCTTCAGCGGGCGGCGCGTGAAGCGCAGCGCCTCGGTCAAGTACTGATCCGCATAGCGCTGGTAGCGGAACGGTTTCGTGTGCAAGCGGGGCATCCGCCGCGTATGCCCCGCCGCGAAAGGGATTTTGAATCCATCCGGAGACGTATTGGGCGACCCATGCACGGCATAGGTCCAGAAGTTATGGTACTTGCGCTGCTCCCCATCCGTGATGACGGGCGACCCGGTGGCCTCGAACCGCTCGATCGTGTCCTTGACAGCCGCCTCATAGAGGGGCTCGAGGCCGGGGTCCGTCGCACACCCCTGTTTCGCTTCGATTGCATCCAACAGGGGCTTCGGCCGAGGGATACTGCCGATCGGTTCGGTTGGAAGGGTCAAGCCAGTCACAGGCTCAATTCTATACCGTTTCGCGAGACTCCCCGGCGCGGTAAGGGCGCATACTCGTCCCATGGGCAATCTAAAGAAGCTCAGAAGAAAAGCGTCGCGCGTCAGCCTGGCGTCGAATCTGCGCGCCTGCCGGTCGCTGTTTCGATGGTCCCAGGAAGAATTGGGCCTGCGGTGTGGATTGAAAAGAACCTACATCGGCGCCCTAGAGCGGCGCGAGGTCAATCCCGGCATCGATAACCTCGATAAGTTGGCGCTCGGCATGGGGGTTCTCGCCCACGTGCTATTGCTCAGCCCAGAGATCGCCTACCCTGAAATCTACGGCGTCTTCTCATCGATGTCCGAGGCTGCCCGCCCGTAGCCCAAATGCCATTGAAACATGGCATGCCGCCAGCTACGGGGGGTCGTCACTGGGTGGCATCTGGCTGACGATTTCCTCGTCGGTCGATCGCAAAGGAGCTGCCTCGATGGTCGCCATTTCCCCGGCTCTCGCGCGCAGCGTCTTTCACGACGCCCCGGATGCGCTGATCGTCATCGATGCCTTCGGCACCGTCTGGTTTGCGAATCGCCGGGTCTGCGCGCTATTCGGCTACTCGGCCGAGGAGATCATCGGCGAGAGCATCGAAAAGCTCTTGCCCGAGCGCTTTCGCGCACGCCACGTGGGCCACCGCGGCGCCTTCGGCAACAACGTGAGCGCGCGTGCCATGGGAGCCGGTCTCGATCTCTACGGCCGCCGGCGCGACGGCTCGGAGTTTCCGCTCGAAGTCAGTCTCAGCCCCATCGAGGACGTCGGACGAACGCTCTTCGCCGCCGCCATTCGCGATGTGACCGAGCGCAAGCAAGCGGAAGGCGAACTGCTCGTGGCCCGTGACGCCGTCGAAGCCATGCGCGAACTCGCCGACCGCGCCAACCAGGGCAGAAGACGCTTTCTGGACGCGGCAGGCCGCGAGCTGCGCCAGCCGTTGCAAACCCTGGCGCTCCGAAACGAAGATCTGCGCCGGCATGTCAGCGGCCCGGCCGCCCTCGAAGCTCTGTCGCAACAAGAGCGGGCAATCGACACGATGTCGAGACTGCTCACCGACCTGTTCGACATCGGCAACCTCGATTCCGGAGCAGTCAGCCCCAAGCCGACCGACTTTGAGCTGGCGGCGTTATTACGCGACCTGCAGGGGGAATTCACGGAGATTGCGGCCGACAAGGGCCTGCGGTTAGAGATCGGGACTTGCGATGGCGTGGTGCGTAGCGATCCCAAGTTGGTGCGCAAGATATTGGAAAATCTCGTTTCAAATGCCATCCATTACACGCGGGCGGGTCGAGTCCGAGTGCATTGCCTGCACGAAGCGGCCGGGGTTCGCATCGAAGTGCTCGATACCGGCATCGGCATTTCACCCGAACAGCTGCTGTATATCTTCGACGAGTTCCACCAGGTCGAGGTCCCGGCCAACGGCGGGCAGGACGGCTATGGATTGGGATTGAACATCGTCAAGCGCCTGGCCCACCTGCTCAAGCTCGAACTGCAGGTGCGTTCCGAGCAAGGCAGAGGTTCGGCGTTCTCGATCGTGCTGCCTCCGGCAATGGCCGTGCTAAAATCCGGCCCGGATGTCGCATGACGCTGCGTTTGACTTGACTGAATTGGAGCGGGCCGCGGCGCTCGTCGGCCGCGTGATGGCACCGACGCCGCAATACGCTTGGCCGAAGCTCAAAGTGCGCGCCGGCTGCACCGTCTGGGTGAAGCACGAGAATCACACGCCGACCGGCGCGTTCAAGGTCCGCGGCGGACTCGTGTACATGGACCGGCTGACCCGCGCCGGCCAAAAATTTCCCGGCGTCATATCGGCGACCCGCGGCAATCATGGCCAATCCATCGCGTACGCCGCTGCGCGCGCCGGCATTGCGGCGACCATTTACGTGCCGCGCAACAACTCGGAGGACCAGAATTCGGCCATCGCCGGCTTTGGCGCGCGCGTCGTCGAGTTCGGCGAGGACTTCGATGCGGCGAAGCACGAGGCCTTTCGCGTGGCCGCAGCGGAGGGACTGCACTTCGTGCCGTCGTTCCATCGCGACCTCGTCACCGGAGTCGCGACCTACGCCCTCGAACTGTTCCGCTCGGTCGCCTCACTCGACGCAGTGTACGTCGGGGTCGGCATGGGATCCGGCATCACGGGGTTGATTACCGTGCGCGACCTGCTGGGTCTCAAGACTGAAATCATCGGCGTGGGTGCGGCGCTGGCCCCGGCCACGGCGCTGTCATTCGCCGCGCGCCGCGTCGTCAACGCACCGACCGCGAGAACCTTTGCCGATGGATTGGCGACACGAGAGCCGCACGCGGAGGCGATTGCGAAGATTTGCGGCGGGGCGTCTCGCATCGTCGAGGTCACTGAAGAGGAGATCGCCGAGGCCATGCGGATCTATTTCGACGACACGCACCAGATCGCTGAAGGCGCGGGCGCCGCCCCTCTCGCCGCGCTCTTGCAAGAACGGCACAAAATGGCCGGCAAAAACCTTGCGGTAGTGCTGAGCGGCGGCAACATCGAGCGGGCGCGGTTCCTGCAGGTGTTGAGCGGCGCTACGCCAGGGCAATGACGGCGACGAAGAGCGCATACAGCCCGGCGAGGGGCATCAGCAATCGGGCGTTGACGGAGTTCTTCGAGAACAGTCCCAGCAGAATCGTGACCGCCACCATGGTGACGATTCCGGAGACAATCAGTTCGCGCGAGAACATCCATGAGGTAAAGGCCAAGCCCAGCGCGGTGGGAATGGTGGCCTGTATCATCATCGCTCCCGAAATGTTGGCAAGCGCGAGCCGCTCCTTACCCTGTCGCACCCAGATCAGCGCGTTCATCGTTTCCGGCAGCTCGGTGGCGACCGGGCTCAACAGCAGCGCCACCAGCTGCGGCGACAGTCCCGCCCAGACGCCGATGTTTTCGAGCTGACTCACGAACACCTTGGAGGCAATCGCGATGGCGATGAGCGCCAGCCCGGTCTGCAGCAGGGACCAGAGCAAGCCCGGATCGCCATGCGGGTGCAGCTTCAGAGGCTCGAGGAGCTCCTGGCTCGTGACTTGCACGCCGCGCAATTCCCGCAGCAGATACACGGCGTATGCGATCAGGAATGCCGCTCCGAACCAAGGCTTGTAGTGAAATACCAGCAGACCGAGCGCCAGTTTGACGATGAAAATGGACAGGAACCACGCTTGGTCGCGCCGCAACCTGGTCGAATCGCACTCGATGACATGCGTCTTACGGCCGAGGCGTTTGTGATTCCAGAACATCGCAAAACCGACGACGGCATACGAGATGGTGGCGAGCACCATCGGGCCGCCCAAGGCCGCGCCGACGCCGATGTCCTTTTGGGCGCTGTCTCGACCGAAGACCACAGCCACGAAAGTCACCGCGCTTTCGGGCAGCGCAGTGCCGAAGGCCGCAAGGACGGTGCCGGTCGCAGTCTCTCCCACCCCCAGCTTGCGGCCGAGCCACTCGACGCCGTTGACGAAATATTCGCACGCAAAATAAATCGCGGCGGCGGACCCGAGGAAGAGAACGATTGTGAGCATGAACCGCAAAAGTATACGATACGATTCGGCTACGAACCCAAGAAGGCACGATGGCGACCGGTCTTCAACATCGCGATGCCACCGCCAACGGCATCGGGATCCACTACGCGGAGCAGGGAACCGGACCCCTCGTCTTGCTGTGCCATGGGTTTCCGGAAGGTTGGTATTCGTGGCGCGATCAACTGGCGGCGCTCGCCGCCGCCGGGTTTCGCGCAGTCGCGCCGGACATGCGCGGCTATGGACGCACCGAGGCTCCTGCCACGATCTCGGCGTATAGCATCCTCGATATCGTAGGCGACATGGTCGGGCTCGTGAGCGTGCTCGGCGAAAGCCAAGCCGTGATCGTCGGGCATGATTGGGGAGCCAACATCGCGTGGCACGCGGCCTTGTTTCGGCCGGACGTATTTCCCGCCGTCGCCGCTCTCAGTGTGCCCTTTCGCCAGCGCGGCCCGGCGCCGCCGCTGCAGATGTTGCGCAAGGCCGGACAGCTCTCCCACTATTGGTTTCACTTTCAAGAGCCAGGCGTAGCCGAGGCTGAATTCGAGCGTGATCCGCGCACGGCGCTACGCCGCGTGCTGTTTTCGATCTCGGGAGACGCGCCGCCCGAGACCCGGAGACTCACGCTGCAGCCGGGCAAGGGATGGCTCGCCAACACGCTCGACCCCGTGCACCTGCCGTCCTGGCTTGCCGATGCCGATCTTGATCATATGAGCGCGGAATTTTCGCGCAGCGGATTTCGCGGCGGCCTCAATTGGTACCGCAACATCGACCGCAACTGGGAACTCACGGCGCCGTGGGCGGGCGCGCTGATCCACCAACCAGCCTTGTTCATCGCCGGCAGCGCCGATCCCGTGGTGGAGTTTGGTTCGGGCGCCGCCGCCCTCAAGGCTCTATCGACGACGGTGCCCGGGTTGCGCCGAAAATTGCTCATCGACGGCGCCGGACATTTCATCCAGCAAGAGCGCCCACAACTCGTGAATGAGGCGATTCTCGAGTTTTTAGCCACCCTCCATATCGTGTTGGATTGAAGCCAGGGTCTGCGGAGACTTCGCCTTCAGAACCGCAAACCAGACGCCGCCGACCGTCATGTACACGAAAAACAAATAGGGCAGGACGTTGTAGGGATACTGAGGGATCGGGTAAACGCTGCCCACGACCACGAACAACATCAGCGCAGCGCCCGCAAACCCGAGCAAAACGTGGCGCGCCTTCATCTCGCTGCTCTTCTGCAAATCCATCGGTGCCACGATACAGAGTGCGAAATAAACCACGACGAATCCAAAGCTCGCGAAAGTGCCGGCGTAGCCAAATGCATCCAACAGCCCGGCGGGCAGCATGGCGAGGCAGATCAACGCCAGCAGGCCGCCGCACAGCAGGATGGCGCGATGCGGCGTGCGGTGCGTGTCGTGGACCAGTCCCATCGAGCGGTGCAAGAACCGATACTTGCCCATGGAGAAGAGCAGGCGCGCGGCTGCGTTGATGCTGGCGAGGCAGCAGGCGAACACGCTGATCATGGCCGCGAAATACACGACCACGGTTGCCCAGCCGAGACCGGCCTTGGCGGCCACATCGCCGAAGGGCGCGGCGCTCTTGCCGAGCGTCGCCGTGTCGTCACCGATGCCGAATACCATCAAATAGGCCATCAGCGTGAAGAAGATGCCCGCGAATGTCGCACACCCGATCACCGCCAGCGGTATGTTCCTGCGTGGATTGGCTGATTCCTTCGCCAGCGTCGCCGAGCTTTCGAAGCCGACGAAGCTGAAAATCACGAAGGGCAGTGCGGAGAACACGCCGCCGTAATGGAAGGAGGCGATCTTGAGCTGGGCCGGATCAATTACCGTGCCCTTGGCGTGGACAAAGAAGGCGGTGATGACGATCATGATGCCGACGGAGATGATTTCCAGGATCAGACCGACAAGTGAGGACAACTTGACGTCCCGATAAGCTGCATAGGTCACCGTCGCGATGAAGACCAGCATCGATAAGGTCGTCGGCACCATGCCGGCCTTGATGCCGAGGGCGGTCAGGAAATCGCCCAGAAAAATGGCGAACGAAAGCGCCACCGCCACGGCGGTGAACATATAGGCGCTGATCATCGACCATCCGGCGAGCGCGCCGACGAGCGGCCCGAAGCTGCGGCCGATGTAGACGAAATACGATCCCGCTTCCGGATGCCGCGACGCCAGCACGCCCACGCTGGCCGCAACGATGACCACGCCCAAGGTGCCGATGAAATACGACATCCAGCACCCGAGTCCGGCAAGACCCGCGACAACCGAGATATTGAGCGCCGGCGTCAGCGTCGGCGCGATGGCGGCCAGCGACTGGCCGACGGTCTCCATCAGGTGCAGCGCCCCGGCACGCAACTGCGGACGGGGACTCAAATGAACAATCTCACTGGGTGCGCTCATAAATACATTGTTGCGTATTGTTCGTGCGAGCCGCAATGTACGCGGCATGAAAATTGCCGTGCTATTCGGCGGTACGAGTGAGGAGCGCGATGTGTCGATTGCGAGCGCGGCGCAAATCATTCCGGCGTTGCGCGATCTCGGTCACGAAGTATTTGCCGTCGATACCGCAACCGGACGCTTGGGATTTGCCGAGGAGCGACGCTTGCTCTCGGCCGCGGTCGGTGCGCTGCCGCCGTCGGATACAGAGATCACGCGGATGCGCAGCGGCGCGCTGGCATTGACGCCCGTCGCCGACTTTCGCGACGCGGACGTGGTGTTCCTGGCGCTGCACGGCGGCGCCGGCGAGGATGGGCGCATTCAAGCGGTGCTCGACTTGGCGGGTGTTGCGTACACCGGCAGCAATCACATCGCGAGCGCCGCGGCGATGGACAAGGACCTGAGTAAGCGACTGTTTCGCTCGGCCGGCGTTCCAACGCCGGATTGGCTGATGGCGCCTACGCTAAGCCATGAGGTGGGCGCAGCGCTGGGTTGGCCCGTGGTCGTGAAACCCAACAAGCAGGGATCGACCGTGGGCTTGACCGTGGTGCGCGCAGCGGCGCAGTTGCCGGACGCAATCGCTCAGGCGCTGCGCTTCGATGACGAAGTCATGGTGGAGCGCTTCATTGCCGGGCGCGAGTTCACGGTGGGCGTCCTGGACGGCGCCGCTCTCCCGGTTGGGGAGATCATTGCGCCGGGCGAGGTCTTCGACTATGAGTCCAAGTACCAAGCGGGCGGCGCGCGTGAAACGTTTCCGGCTGAGATTCCGCCGGCTGAGTCCGCGCTGCTGCAGGACTACGCGCGGCGCGTGCACCAGGTGTTGAAACTCGGCGCTTACAGCCGCACCGATTTCCGCCGCGATGCCGCCGGCGGATTCTGGTGCCTGGAGGCAAACTCGCTGCCCGGCATGACTGCGACCAGTCTCCTGCCCCAGGCTGCGAAAGCCGCCGGCATCGAATTTCCCGAGCTTCTGGATCGTATCTGCCGGGGTGCTCTCAGGGCGTCGCGCTTGCGCAGATAGAACCTTCGGACGTTTCCGCGGGAGTGTCATATTTCTCGCGGGCGCGCTCGGCCTGGCGGCACAGTGCCCACACGCCGAGGTCATAGTCCATGCGCTCGCCGCGCCAGCGCGTGGCTGCGGTGTCCTCATCGATGTCAATGCCGAGGGCTGCGTGCGTGTCCTCCAGGTCGTCCGCGTCGTACACCTTGGTGCAGCGGATCACCTCGAAATGACGGCCGTCCGGATGCAGGAAACGCCAGCCGCCGGCGGCCGTGGTCTCGATCGTGATCTCCCCCTCGTGCACCAGGCGGTGATGCAGACGGCACAGAGTCACGAGATTCGCGAGCTTCGTTTCGCCGCCCTCGGCCCAATGTTCGATGTGATGGGCATCGACATAGCGTTGGTGAGTGCAGCCGGGGAAGCGACAGCCGCCGTCGCGGCTGTTGAGCGCGCGGCGGATAGGCGGTGGGATGCTGCGCGTCTTGCGCCCGACATCGAGCGGCTCGCCCTGCGGATTCTCGAGTACGCGCAGCAGGCTCGCATCGCAGGCGAGACGGCGCACGGTCTCGACGGGGAGGGAGGGTCCGCCCTCGATCTCGCTGCGCCCGGCGCGGCGCTGGTGCAAAGTCTCGGCATCGACGTGCACGATGACCTGGTAACGGTCGGCGCTAGTCGAGGTGGCGTGTGAATTGGCGAGGAAGCTCTCCGCCACGGCGGCGAGCGCATCGGCACGCCGCGACTCGTACGGGATCGGCCGCTCCGCGACCACGTCGGCGGAGATCGTGTTCTCCGGCAGGCTCTCGAGGGCGGCATCGAGCGCCTTGATCAGCAGGGCCCCCGCGACGGCCGGCAACCGGGCTTTCAAGAGCAGGCTGCCGTCCTCCGCATAGTGGTAGTTCACGCTGCGGTGGGTGTGCTGCTGCGCCTCGCGGGAAAGCTCCTCCGCTTCCTGCGCCCGGCGGTAGCCCTGCACCAGGCGCTCCACATGATAGGCGGTGCCGTGCAGGGCGATCATGAGTAAGGCCTCCTCGGTGGCCGGGCAGGCCACTCGGGTCAGCGCCCTGACCTTGGAGTAACTCAATTCACCCCGGCCCATGGAGGCGGCGATCTTAGGCAACCCCGCCAGTGCATGCGCGACGCGCACCTTCTCGCGTGCGGCGCCCAAGTTCAGTCCGACCTTGAAGTTCAGCCAGTGCGCGCAGGAGTGCAGTTTTCCATCCGCCCAGCCATGCCGTCGGTCGAACTCGGCGATCAGCATGAGCCATCGGAAATTCGCCGCGTTCAGCTGGCCGGCGAGTGCGGTGATTTGCGCTTCGAGTTCTTCGAGGGAACAGGTAGCGGCGAGCGATGAGGGACCGTCCATGAGGGGCTCCTAGAGGCTGGTGTTATATACAGTTATTATATAACAACGGGCCGCAAAGTCACCGCGCAAATGTGCTTGTTTATCCTTCATTTTCAGTCAGTTGAATGATATAAATGTAAAGGATGCTTGACAGCCGGACGACCGTCGTTGATAGTAAAGCGTCCTTTACATCACCGACCTGACAGGAAGCGCTATGCAGTCCGATACTCGACGAGTGCTGGTCATTTGGAGGCGTCAGTTCGGCGCGGCCATGGCGGTTTACCTAGCTGCGCTCGCCGCAGCAATCTGGGCGTTGACCTCGCTGCATGCAGGTCCATTGAGAACAGCTGTCATTTTGGCGCCGATCTTGCCTGGGCTGGCTTTGATTGCGCTGACGGTGCGCGCGTACGGTCGCTGCGATGAATATATCCGGCTACGCATCTTGCAGGCCGCGGCGCTGGCGGCGATCGTCGTAGCCGCCCTTTCCTTGGTCTATTTCTACATGGAACTGCTGGGCTTTCCCCATTTGAGCACTGCGTGGATATCCAACATCGTTTGGGCGGTCTTCGTGGCGCAGATGCTCAGACTCATTGCAACGGGCAAATGACCAATTCAGTCCCGAACCTGCGCGCAGAGCGTGGCTGGACGCAAGGCGATCTGGCGAAGCAGCTGGGAGTGTCGCGCCAGACCGTGAACGCCATTGAAACCGGCCGCTACGACCCGAGCCTGCCGCTCGCTTTTGCCATCGCGAAACTCTTCAGAAGGCGAATCGAAGAAATCTTCCAGCCGTGAGTAACACGCGTGTTACTTCCTGCCTCACGGCGACGCGATGCGCGCCAGCCCGGCTTCGATCGATTGCTTCACCTCTTCATTGAGCTGCCGCGGGTTCTTGCCGGCGGGCTCGATCGGCTCGCCGATGATCACCCGGATCGTGCCGGGCTTTTTCAAGAAACCGCGCCTCGGCCAGAATGTGCCGGCATTGTGGGACAGGGGCACCACGCTCTTGCCGGATGCGATCGCGAGCATGGCGCCGCTCACTCCGAACTTGCGGGTTTCGCCCGCAACCACCCGGGTTCCTTCAGGAAAGATGATGATCCACAGGCCGTCCTTGAGACGCGACTGGCCCTGTTCGATCACCTGATTCACGGCGCGGTGGCCCTCGCCGCGATTGATGGCGATGGGCCGCAGCAGTTTCAGTCCCCAACCAACAAACGGAATCCACAGCAATTCACGTTTCAGCACCCACACCTGCGGCGGGAAAATCAAAAATTGCGCCACGGTTTCCCAAGCGGACGTGTGATTGCTCATCACGATGTGGTTGCCGGGCGGAATGCGCTCGCGGCCTTCGACGGTGAACTTGAGGCCGCACAAGCGCTCCAGAATCCAAAACAGGATGCGCGCCCAGCAGCGCGCGATCGCAAACTGCGCGCGGTAGGGCAACCAGAATCCCAACGCCATCACGGCGCCGAACAGACACGCAGAAGCCATCATGTACGTGGTGAATAGCAGCGACCGGAACAGCTGCACGGGCGTTGGCTCAGCCCGGCAGCCGCTTGAGGTCGGCGACGCCGCCGAGCAGCAGCTGTACGTCGCGCAGCAGCGCCAAGCGGTTGTTGCGCCGCCCGACGTCCTCGTCCATCACCATGATGCGCTCGAAGAAATTGTCCACCGGCGCTCGCAAGGCCACCAATGACTTAAGACTCTGCGCATAACGGCGACCGGCGACCGCGTCCTGTACGGGTACGCGAACATCGCGCAGGGCGTCGTGCAGTTGTCTCTCAGCGAGCTCGGTCAGGGCGGCGGCGTTGACGGCAACATCCGGCCCAAGCGAGGTCTTCTTCAGGATGTTCGCGATGCGCTTGTTGATGGCGGCGAGAACACCGGCCTCCGGCAGCAGCAAGAATTCCTTCAGCGCGTGCAGGCGCATGACCGCATCGAGCGGCGAGCCAGGCCGGTTCGCAAGCACCGCGTCGAGCATTTCGACCGTTGTGCCGGATTCTTCCAACAGCAAGCCGCGCAGCCGTTCGGCGATGAAGTCGTAAACCTCATCGATCACGCCCGCGCGCTGCACCGGTTGCGCTGCCGCCGATGCACCCAGCAGCTCGAATAAATCCAGGTCCAACCGGGCCTCGAGCAAGATGCGCAACAGCCCTAAGGCAGCGCGCCGCAAGCCGAACGGATCCTTGGCACCGGTCGGTCGCTGTTCGATGGCGAAAATCCCCACCAGCGTATCGAGCTTGTCGGCGATCGCGACGGCCTGGCCGGTCTTGGTGGCGGGCAGCGAGTCGCCTGCGTATCGCGGCAGGTAGTGTTCCTGCAGCGCCAACGCCAATTCTTCCGGTTCTCCTTGCGCCTCCGCGTAATAGCGGCCCATGGTGCCCTGTAGTTCGGGAAATTCGCCCACCATCGCGGTCATTAGGTCGGCTTTCGCGAGTTCGGCGGCTCGCCCGACATCGGCGCCGGCGCCGATGCGGCTGCCGACCATTTGCGCCAGCGCTTTCACGCGCAGCGTCTTGTCGGCGTAGCTGCCCAACTTGGCCTGAAACGTCATGCCGCCAAGCTTGGCCGCGTGCGTCTCGAGCGATACCTTGAGGTCTTGCTCCCAAAAGAACGCGGCGTCGCTTAAGCGAGGCCGAACCACCCGTTCGTTGCCCTCCCGCACCTTGGACGGGTCACGGCTCTCGATGTTGCTGACCGTGACGAACCAGCCCGACAGCTTGCCGTCGGCGCCCTCGACCGCGAAATAACGTTGATGGTCCTGCACCGTTGCGATCACAACCTCGCGCGGTAGGCTCAAAAATCGCGCTTCGAATCTCCCTGCGATGGGTACCGGCCACTCAACCAGCGCGGTGACTTCATCGAGCAATGCAGCTTCGATCAACGCGCGGCCGCCGTCGGCCGAAGCGGCCGCCGCGGTCACGCCGGCGCGAATCAGCTCGCGGCGCGCGGCGAAATCCGCCACCACCTTGGCGCGGCGCAGGCGGCTCTCGTAGCCCTTGGCCGATTTCAGCACGATGGGGTTCGGCGCATGAAAGCGGTGGCCGAAGGTCACGCGGCCGGTCGCAAGTCCGAGCACCTCGGCGGGAATCACCGTCTCGCCGTATAGCAGGACCACGCTATGCACGGGCCTGACGAACTCCGCGCTGCGGCTGCCCCAGCGCATGCGTTTGGCGATCGGCAACTCGGCGATGGCTTGATTGACGATGCCGCCGAGCAGGCTCGCCGTGGCCGCGCCTCGCTCGGTGCCCCGGAATATCAGCCACGCGCCTTTGTCGGTTTCAAGCCGCTCGAGATCCGCCACCGGCACACCGCAATTCTTGGCGAATGCGATGGCAGCTTGGGTCGGTGCCCCATGGGCATCGAAGGATCGGTCGAGCGGCGGCCCGCGCCGCTCGACCTGCTTGTCCGGCTGGTGCGGCGCAAGTTTCTGCACCCGCACAGCGAGCCGTCGCGGCGTGGCGAAGCCCTGCACCGGGCCGTGCGGAATGCCGGCGGCATCCAACCCTGAGCGCAATCCCTCGGTCAAGGCATTCGACAAGATCGGCAGCGTGCGCGGCGGCAATTCCTCCGTGCCCAGCTCCAACAACAAATCCTGCGCGATCATCGGGCGACCGGCTCCGCTGCCGGATTCTTGATGAGCGGATAACCCAGCGCCTCACGGCTGGCGCGATACGCCTCGGCTACGCCGCGCGCCAGAGTGCGCACGCGGAGAATGTAGCGTTGCCGTTCCGTCACGGAGACCGCGTGGCGCGCGTCCAGCAAGTTGAACACGTGCGAGGCCTTGACCATTTGCTCATAGGCGGGCAGCACCAATTTGTCCTCGAGTAGCCGCCGGCAGGCGGTCTCGTGCGCCTCGAACGCGCCCGACAGCACCGCGGTGTCGGCCTTTTCAAAGTTATACGTGGACTGCTCGACTTCGTTCTGGTGGAACACGTCGCCGTAGGTGACCGTACCAAACGGACCGTCGGTCCACACGATATCGAAGATGCTTTCCTTGCCTTGGATGTACATGCCAAGCCGCTCGAGACCGTAAGTGATCTCGCCCATCACGGGTCGGCAGTCCAGGCCCCCCACTTGCTGGAAGTAGGTGAATTGCGAGACTTCCATGCCGTTCAGCCACACTTCCCAGCCCAGTCCCCAGGCACCCAGGGTGGGCGATTCCCAATTGTCTTCAACGAAGCGGATGTCATGGGTCAAGAGGTCGAACCCCAGGGCCCGCAGGGAACCCAAGTACAGTTCCTGAAAGTCGTCGGGCGAGGGCTTGATGCAGACTTGGAATTGATAGTAATGCTGCAGACGAAACGGGTTATTACCGTAGCGGCCGTCGGTTGGCCGGCGCGAGGGCTGCACGTAGGCCGCGCTCCACGGTTCCGGGCCGACCGCGCGCAAAAACGTTGCCGAGTGAAACGTGCCGGCGCCCATTTCCATGTCGTAGGGCTGCAAAATGATGCAGCCCTGCCCGGACCAATATTTCTGCAGTGCAAAAATGAGATCTTGGAAGGTGCGGGGCGGCTTGGGCAGAGCGGAGGCCATCGGATGCTCGCGGCGAAGGCAAAGTCCGCGAGTATAGCGACGCCGGTTCTGCGTGTCCTTGCAGAGAGGGTCTCGGCTTCTATCGTGCACCCAATTCGCTCACTGTTGCGGATAAGCGGGCCCGCGGCGCCACCAACCCCCTCAAATACATCGCAAATGCACCAATTCGGGGCGCCACTTCGTGCCCGTGATCCATTATGATGCACGAGCTCTCGCTGCCCGGCTGCAAGTACTTGATCCATATGCGCACCGCAATGGCACATTAGCTGCATTGTCGACTGCACCGAGGCCTTTGCTCGGGCCTATAAAACCTAAACGCGAGGACGCCAATGACTCCCGCCGATGTTCTAAAATTAATCACGGAAAAAGAGGCGAAATTCGCCGATCTTCGGTTTACCGACACGATCGGCAAGGAACACCACGTCACCATCCCGACACGGCTGGTGGACGAGGGCTTTTTCAAGGATGGCAAGATGTTCGACGGCTCCTCGATCGCCGGCTGGAAGGGGATCAACGAGTCGGACATGATTTTGATGCCGGACCCTGCCACCGCGGTCATCGATCCCTTCTATGAAGAGACGACCGTCGACCTGCGCTGCGATGTGATCGAACCCATGACCATGCAGGGCTATGAGCGCGACCCGCGCTCCCTCGCCAAGCGCGCGGAAGCCTATCTCAAGTCCTCCGGAATCGCCGACTCGGCGCTGTTTGGCCCCGAGAACGAATTCTTTATTTTCGACAACGTCACCGTCAGCTCCGGCATGAACGGCTGCGCCTACGAAGTTGACTCCTACGAAGGCTCCTGGAATTCCGGCAAGACCTATGAAGACGGCAACAAAGGCCATCGCCCCGGCATCAAGGGCGGCTACTTCCCGGTGCCGCCGGTCGATTCTCAGCAGGACATTCGCACCGCGATGTCCATGGCTTGCGAAGAAATGGGCTTGAAGTTCGAAGTGCATCACCACGAAGTGGCGACCTCCGGCCAGGGTGAAATCAACGTGGCGGCGAATACGCTGACCAAGAAAGCCGATGAAGTGCAGATTCTCAAGTACGCCCTGCAGAACGTCGCCCATGGCTACGGAAAGACACTGACGTTCATGCCGAAGCCCATCGTCGGCGACAACGGCAGCGGCATGCACGTACATCAATCGCTGCAAAAAGAGGGCAAAGCACTGTTTGCCGGCGACAAGTACGGCGGCCTCTCGGACATCGCTCTTTATTACATCGGCGGCATCATCAAGCACGCGCGTGCCATCAACGCGTTCACCAATGCCAGCACCAATAGCTACAAGCGCCTGGTGCCTGGTTTCGAGGCGCCGGTGAAACTCGCCTATTCCGCGCGCAACCGCTCCGCCTCGATTCGCATTCCCTGGATTGCCAACCCCAAGGGCCGGCGCATCGAGGTGCGCTTTCCCGATGCAACCGCCAATCCCTATTTTGCGTTTGCTTCCATGATGCTCGCGGGTATCGACGGCATTCAAAACAAGATTCATCCCGGCGAACCCGGCGACAAGGATCTCTACGACCTGGAACCGGAAGAGGACAAGAAGATACCGACGGTTTGCCATTCCCTCGACATGGCGCTCGACTATTTGGACAAGGACCGTGGGTTCCTCAAGGCCGGGGGCGTCTTTACCGACGATCTGATCGACGCCTACATCGAGTTGAAGATGAAGGAAGTGACGCGCGTGCGCATGACGACGCATCCGATCGAAGTCGAGATGTACTACAGCCTGTGACTTATTGCAGGTTGCGAGCCCGAAGGTGACGGCGATCACGCCGCCGTCACCTTGTTTTGTGGCCGGGAGACGATAGGTCTATGCTTTGGACTTATGCACCCTTGGAGACCATGGATCGTGCTGGCCGCGCTCGCAGCGTTTGCGGGCCACGCAGCCGTGGTTTACAAATGGACCGACGCCGATGGGGTGATCCATTTTTCGGACCAACCGGCGCCCGGCGCCGAGAAGATCCACACGTCGGCGGGCTCGCTCAATGGCGCGGTTGCGCCCGCG
This sequence comes from uncultured Gammaproteobacteria bacterium, assembly GCA_963818075.1. Lineage (GTDB taxonomy): Bacteria > Pseudomonadota > Gammaproteobacteria > Steroidobacterales > Steroidobacteraceae > Bog-1198. Next base: position 1,869,191 of record CAWFQX010000006.1, read on the forward strand.
CGCTCGAACCTGGACGTGGCGCCGGCCGGCGCGCAGAGAGAGGCGCCCGGGCTGGGTTACACCGAGTTTGCCATCGCTTCGCCGGTTGCCAATCAAACCTTCTTCGGCGACGAGCCCATCAACGTGGGTTTGACGCTGGAGCCGTCCATCAAGGCGAATCACACCCTCTCGTGGCGTCTGAACGGCAAAGAAGTCGAGGATCAAGGGTCGAACGCAACTCAATTCAAGCTGCCGCATTTGGATCGCGGCACCTACGCCATCTCCGCGACCATCACCGATCCGCAATCGGGCGAATCGCGCAGCACCGACAGCGTCACCTTCTACGTTCGGCAGCCTTCCGAGCTGTCGCCCCAGCACCAGAAGCCATAACCTCTCTGTTCGGCCGACGGGACGCACCGATTGGCCGCTGAAATCAAGTTGGACGTCATTCACGTTGCCGGCACCGAGCTGCTCGATGGCCTGGTGACCAGCGTGTTTCTGCTGGATCAGGGCTTGCGTGTCGGCTACTTGAACTCGGCTGCGCAAACGCTGCTGGGTTTGGGTCCCAATCAAGCGCTCGGCCGCAGCATCACGGAGTTGGTGAAGGGCGCGGAGACCCTGCTGCCGCTGTTCGATCGCGCGCGTCACGGCAACGAAGGGCTGGTGCAGCGCGAACTCGCGTGGCCCGCGCCCGGAGGAGTCGACCGCATCCTCGATTGCGCGGTAACCCAAATCACGCTCGGCGCGGACAATGTACGGTTGCTGCTGGAAATCGAAGACATCACCCAACATCGGCGCCTGACCCGCGAGAACGCGCTGCTCGCTCAATTGGGCGGGAGCCGATTGATGGTCCGCCAGCTCGCGCACGAAATCAAAAACCCGCTCGGCGGCTTGCGCGGCGCCGCGCAGCTGCTCGAACGGGAACTCCTCGATCCGGCGTTGCGCGAATACACGCGCGTCATCATCAGCGAAGCGGACCGGCTGACGAATCTGCTCGACTCCATGCTCGGGCCCGGGCGCCCGCCCGCGAAGCAGCTGATCAACGTGCACGAGCTGCTCGAGCGCGTCTACCACCTGCTGCGCAGTGAGGCGCCCGAAGGCGTCACCGTCGAGCGCGACTACGATCCGAGCCTGCCGCCCCTCACCGTCGACCCGAACCACATCATTCAGGCCATGCTGAATCTGGGCCGCAATGCCCTGCAGGCGCTGTCCGGCGGACACGTGCAGTCGCCGCGGCTGATACTTCGAACTCGCGCCGCGAACAATGCGAGCGTAGGCGCGCAGCCCCACCGGCTGGTCGCCTCCATCCAATTCGAGGACAACGGCCCGGGTGTGCTCCCGGAAATTCGCGACACGATTTTCTATCCGCTGGTGTCCGGACGCGCCGACGGTACCGGCCTCGGGCTAGGGATTGCTCAGGACCTGGTCAGCCGTCATGGCGGCCTGATCGAATTCGACAGCGCCCCGGGTAGAACCATATTCGTCATTTCTCTGCCAATGGACTCCGCATGAACTCGAAGCCGCTGCAAGTCTGGTTGGTCGACGACGATGCCTCCATCCGTTGGGTGCTCGAGAAGGCGCTGAAAGGCAGCGGCATGACCGCCAAGTGTTTCGACCAGGCCGACAATGTCTTGACCGCCCTGCGCTCCGGCGCCCCCGACGTGCTGATGACCGACATCCGGATGCCGGGACGCAGCGGCCTCGAGCTGCTCAAGGAAATTCAAGCGACGCGCCCCGGCCTGCCCGTCATCGTGATGACCGCGCACTCCGACTTGGACGCGGCGGTCGCGGCCTATCAAGGCGGCGCATTCGAGTACCTGCCCAAGCCCTTCGACATCGACAAGGCGGTGGACCTGGTACGTCGCGCCGCGCAGCAGGCCACCGTCTCCATCGACGCCGAAGCCGCACGGCGCAGCATCCCCGAATTGCTCGGCCAGGCCGCAGCGATGCAGCAGGTGTTCCGCGCGGTGGGCAGGCTGTCGCGCTCCAGCATGACGGTGTTGATCACCGGCGAATCGGGCACGGGCAAGGAGCTGGTGGCGCGCGCTCTGCATCGCCACAGTCCGCGCTCCAACAAGGCCTTCGTCGCCCTCAACACCGCGGCCTTTACCGCGGATCTCTTGGAGTCGGAGCTGTTCGGGCACGAGAAGGGCGCATTCACCGGCGCCGATGCCCTGCGCCGCGGGCGCTTCGAGCAAGCCGACGGCGGGACCTTGTTTCTCGACGAAATCGGCGACATGTCGCCTGCGCTGCAGACGCGGCTGCTGCGCGTGTTGGCGGAGGGCGAGTTCTATCGAGTCGGCGGTCAAACGCCCGTCAAGGTCGATGTGCGGGTCATCGCCGCGACTCATCAAGATTTGGAAAAACGCGTGGGTTCCGGCCACTTTCGCGAGGATCTGCTGCACCGGCTGAACGTGATCCGCATCGAAATCCCGCCGCTGCGCGAGCGGCGCGAGGACATCCCCGAACTATTGCGGCATTATCTGGCGGTCGCCGGGCAGGAACTCGGGGTCGAGCCGAAACTGCTGACCACGCCGGCGGAAACCGCGCTCGTCACCTTCGATTGGCCGGGGAATGTCCGCCAACTCGTCAATGCCTGCCGGCGCCTGACCGTGACCGCGCCAGGGCGCGAGATTCGCGCCGAGGACATCCCGCCCGATCTCGGCGGCGTCCCGGCCGGACACGCCGCGAATCACGATTGGATGGCCAAGCTTTCGCATTGGGCGGAGCAGGAATTGGACGCGGGCACGCGACGGCTGCTGGATCAAGCGGTTCCCGAGGTCGAGCGCATCTTGATTCGCGTGGCCTTGCGCAAGGCCGACGGTCTCAAGCAGGACGCAGCCAAGCTTCTGGGCTGGGGCCGCAACACGCTGTCCCGCAAGATGAAGGAATTGGGGATGGAGGACGTCGCCTAGCAGGGGTTTATAATGAAAACCAATGGGCGCTTTCTTCTCGCATAAAATCGACGCGATGCAGCGGCTGCTGCTCAGCAATTCAATCAGCGATTGGCTGATCGCCGGGATCGTGGCCGTCGCGGTCTGGACCGGGCTTTGGATCGTGCGGCAGCTGATTGCTTCGCGCTACAAGAAATACTCGGTCGCTCAACACCGTCTGCCGATCAGGCTGATCGCCTACCTCGCCGGCAACACCCGGCAGTTCCTGTTTTTCGCCATCGCGCTGTACGCGGCGCAAGACAGCTTGAATCTGCCGGATCGAATCCAGTACGTCGTCTCCCGTTTCGTGCTGACCCTGATCCTGCTGCAAGCCGGACTGTGGGCGGGCCGATCGGTGCGCTTCTATCTCGAGTCGAAGCAGCTGGAGCGAGGTGCGGATCAGGTTTTCGCCGGATCGCTGGACATCATCAATTTCGTCGCGCGCCTCGTCATTTGGTCGTTGTTGGTGCTGGTGGCGCTCGACAACGTGGGCGTCAACATCACCGCGCTGCTCGCAGGTTTGGGGGTCGGCGGCGTGGCGGTCGCGCTCGCTCTGCAGAACGTTCTGGGTGATTTGTTCGCCTCTCTGTCGATCGCGCTCGACAAGCCGTTCGTGGTGGGCGACAGCCTGTCGCTCGACACCTTTATCGGCAAGGTGGAGCATATCGGCATCAAGACCACGCGCTTGCGCAGCGAGAGCGGCGAGCAAATCATCCTCTCCAATGCCGATATCCTGAAGAGCCGCGTGCGGAATTTCGGCCGCGCCCAAGAACAGCGCGCGCTGGCGACCATTCGCGTGGCCTACGAGACGCCCAGCGAGAAGCTGAAGAGCATCCCGCGGCTGCTCGAGGGCATCGTGCGCGAGCAGGCGAACGCCCGTTTCGAGCGTTGCCATTTGAAGACCCTGGGCGATTCGGCCCTGCACTTCGAGCTCTCGTACTTCGTGCAGCAGCCCAATCTGAATCCGCTGCTCGATCTGCAGCAGGCCGTGAATTTTCGCATCATCGATGAATTTCGCCGCTTGGGCGTCGAATTCGACTATCCGACCCAGCGTGTGATTCTGGCGCGGCCGCCACCCCCATAATGTTCCACGTCGTGCTGTTCGAGCCCGAGATTCCTCCGAATACCGGCAACGCCATTCGCCTGTGCGCGAACAGCGGCGCGACGCTGCACTTGGTAAGGCCCCTGGGCTTCCGCCTGGATGACAAGAGCCTGCAGCGATCGGGGCTCGACTATCACGACCTGGCGTGCGTCAAAGTCCACGCGAGCTTGAGCGATTGTTTGCTCGAACTTGGCCAAGCGCGGCTGTTCGCGGTGGAAACCGGAGGCCGCCATCGCTACAGCGACGTTCAGTATCGTGCCGGCGACGCATTCTTGTTCGGACCCGAAACGCGCGGCTTGCCGGACACCGCGTTAAGCGCGGCCGGGCGCGACAACTGTGTATTCATTCCGATGCAGCCGCACAGCCGCAGCATCAATCTATCCAACGCCGTCGCGCTCGTTGCCTACGAAGCATGGCGGCAAATCGGCTTTACCGGCGCCGCGACATCATTCAGTCTCTGAACGAACCTCACGCTCCATCAGCGCTTGCACCGCGGCTCGAACCGGCTTGTCTTCGTGCATGACCCGGTATACTTCGCGGCATATCGGCATGTCTACGCCGAGGCGCTGCGCAACGGCATGAATCGAGCCGGCGGCGGGTAGTCCTTCCACGACTTGATGAATCTCAGCCTGTGCTTGGCTCGTGGATCGACCCTGGCCCAACGCCATGCCGAACCGGCGATTGCGCGATTGATCGTCGGTGCAAGTCAGGACCAGATCGCCCAAACCGGCAAGCCCCATGAAGGTCTCGCGCACGGCGCCGAGCTTGACGCCGAGACGCATCATTTCGGCGAGGCCGCGCGTGATCAGCGCCACTCGAGTGTTGGCGCCGAAGCCCATGCCGTCGGCGATGCCTGATCCGATCGCAATCACGTTCTTGACCGCGCCGCCCACCTCGACGCCGGTGATATCGGTTTGCGTATAGGCGCGGAAGTTCGGTCCCGACAGGCTCAATGCCAGTTCCTTGGCGAAGCGCACATCCTCGGAGGCGACCGTCATGGCGGTCGGCAGACCGGCGCCGACTTCCTTGGCAAAGGTCGGGCCTGACAGCACCGCTCCCGATCGGGAACCCAAGACCTCGAGCGCGACCTGGTGAGGCAAGAGACCGCTGCGGATCTCGAATCCCTTGGTTGCCCACGCGACCCGCGTGCCCACGCCTAAGTGCGGTTTGATGCTTTCCAAGGTGGCGCGAAATGCGTGCGACGGCACGGCGATCAGCGCATCGCCTGCGCCGTTCAGCGCCTCACTGAGTTCGTCGACGACGCGCAAACTCGCCGGGAAGGCGGCGTCGGGCAAGTAACGCGTATTGCAGCGCGCACGCCGCATGGCGTCGAGCTGCGCGCCGTCGCGTCCCCACAACTTCGTGGCGTGCCCTTCGCGGGCCAGTTGAATGGCGAGCGCCGTGCCCCAGGAACCGGCACCGACGACCGTGATCGGTTCTGCGCGCCGGTACTGCATCTATCCCTAGTTGACCAGACCCTGTTGCGGCACCTCCGACGCCTGCGCAAACAGGGCGTCGAAGTTGACCAAGGGGAGGAGAAAATTCGGGAAACCGCCCTTCACGATCAAATCCGAGATCACCTCTCGCGCGTAAGGAAACAGGACGCTCGGGCAAAAGCTGCCGATCAGGCGCTTCAAATCGTCCACCGACGCACCGGCGATCGAGAACACGCCCGCCTGCTTTACTTCGACCAGATAGAGCGTCGCCTCTCCTTGCTTCGCCTCGAGCGTGATGGTCAACAGCACCTCGCGGACATCGGCCGCCAGCTCCTCCGCGGAGGTATTCATGTTGAGCTGAAATTTGGGCTCCCACGCTTGATTGTTCGGCAGCCGCGGACCATTCGGCGACTCATAGGAGCAATCCTTCAAGTAAACGCTTTGCAGGCTCACTTGCACGCCGCCGATGTTGGCCTCTGGCCCCGGAGTTCTAACCTCGTTCATCAAGCCCCCTGGATTAAGCGATCGAGTTCCCCACTGCGATCGAGTTCGAATAAATCGTCGCAGCCGCCGATGTGCTTGTCGCCGATGAAAATTTGCGGGACGGTGCGCCGCTTGCTGCGCGCCATCATCTCTTCGCGAAACTTGGGCTCATCCTCGACGTTGATCTCGCTGAACGGCACGTTCTTTTGATTCAACAGACCCTTGGCCCGCTCGCAGTACGGACACCAGTCCGACACGTACACCGTCACGACCGCCCGGGTCATTTCGAGCTTGCCTTGCCGCCCGACGCCGTCTTCGCCAACGGTAGGTTGTCCTTGACCCAGGCATTCAAGCCGCCGTGCAGATTGAACACTTTGGTGAAGCCGAGCTTCATCAGCGTTCGCGCAGCATTGGCGCCGCTGGTGCCGCTGTCGCAATACGTAATCACGGTCTTATCGCGCCATTTCTTCAAGCTTTCGGCCTGCGCCTCGAGGTCCGCCGCGGGTACGTTGCGCGCGTCGCCGATATGGCCCGCGTCGTACGATTCCTTGCCCCGCAGGTCGAGCACGAGAGCACCCTGATTCATGAGGCGCACCGCCTGCATCGCGGAGAGCGCGGCAAATGCCTGCAGCCGCTCGCGGATTTCGTAGAAAACCACGAACGCTGCCGCCAGCACCGCCGCGGTCGCCAGATAGGGATGATGGCCAATGTACTCGAACAGTCGCTGCATGCGGCCCGCACAATAGGTTTTTCGGGCCGATAAGTATAGCAGCGGGCACAAGGCTTGTATGCTTGCCGTCCACATGAACCTCGCTTGCAACTTTAGCTCGAGATGCCTGTGCGCGGCCGCTGCGTTCGCCGCTCTATGGTGCAGCGGCGCCTCGCCGGCGGCGGCCGCGCCCACGGGCTCCGAGCAGGCGCAGGCAAAGCTCGCGGCCGTGCGCGCGAAGATCGCGGCGCTCACCAACCGCCTGGGCGACGAGCTCAAGGAGCGCGATGCACTGAGCTCGCGGCTGCGCGCGGCGGAACTCCTCATTACCGCGAAGCGCCGGCGGCTGGAAAATCTGCGCGTCGAAAAAATCGCGGCGGAGCGGCGCCGAACGGAGCTGCGCGGCGAGCAGGCGGCCACGCAAAATGCGCTGCAGGCCGAGCGCGCCGCCCTGGCGGAGCAAGTGCGCGCGGCGTACATGATCGGCCGGCAGGTTGAGCTCAAGCTGCTGTTGAATCAGAGCAATCCGGCCAGCCTCGGACGCACGCTCGCCTACTACGGATACTTGGCGGAGCAGCGCGGCAGCAAGATCGAAGTCATTCAAGGACGGGAACTCAAGCTGCAGCAGCTGGTGGCGGAAATCGATCAACAAAGCGCGCAACTGCACACTCTCGAGAGCGAGGCGAGCGGCGAAGTGGCCGCGGTGGAAAATGCCCGCGCCGAGCGCGCCGACGCGCTGGCGGCGCTCTCCAGGCAAGTGTCGAGCGGCAATCAGGAGCTTGCCAATTTAAAGCGCGAGGAACAGGCGGTCGAGTCGCTGGTGGCGGACCTGGCCCGCGTTTTGCAGGATTTTCCGATCGACGCGACGCAGAGCTTCGATCACATGCGCGGCAAACTGCCGTGGCCGGTGCTCGGGCAGGTGACGGCGCACTACAGCCACGGCGAAATGATCGCAGCGGCCCGCGGCGCCAAAGTGCGCGCCGCCTACTTCGGCCGCGTCGTGTACGCCGATTGGCTGCAGGGCTTGGGGCTCCTGCTCATCATCGGGCACGGCGGCGGCTACATGACGCTTTACGGTCACGCCGAGGTTCTCTACAAATCCGTGGGTGACTGGGTCGCTCCGGGCGACGTGATCGCGGCCTTGAGCGACGCCGGCGGCGCCGACCCGCAGCTGTACTTTGAAATACGCCAAGGCCGTAAAACCGTGGACCCCAAGGATTGGCTGAAGAAGAATCCTTAGATTATGTCGCATGACAAGAACTGCCGAACACTTCCTGGATTCGGGGCGGCAATTGTCGGATTCTCAGGTTGATGACAGCATCGGTTGAAACTTGGAAATCCTATGCGCGCTTGCTCGCGCGCTTGAGTCCGGGAATCAGCCACATCTTGTTCGCGAGCGCCGACGGTACCTCCCACTGGTCGAGCGATCCTGCGAACTCATCCCGGGTGCAATACGCGCTTTCCCTGTTGCTGAGTGAACCGTCCTTGCGCGACCGCGAGATCGACGGCCTGATGGAAACTCAGGACAGCGCCGAATCACGCTACGGATTCCGGCTCCGCGGCGCGCTCGGCGAACTCACCGGTCTTCTCGTCATCGCGCTGCCGACGAGTGAGGCGCGGCTCGACCTGCGCGGTATTTATGCGCTGATCAAGCCGGTGCTCGACTGCCTGCAGAGCGAACTCTCTGCACGCGGCGCAGCGCCCGACGGCCTCGAGACTCTCGAAGACATTCCGACGCTGGCAAACGAGCGTCTCGCGGGAGTGGCGGCGGCGATTCTGCTGCCGGAGCGGAAATTGACGATTTGCCGCAAGCGGGCGGATCAAGCCAGCGGCATCGAGAGCGACGTCCTCGCGCAAATGCATCGCCACCTGATGACGCGTGCCCAGCTGCACGGGCGCACGCTGGTCGCCAACCGCATGCCGTTCAAGGCTATTTCGGCGCCCATACGCAATGAGGTCAATCGGGTCGTCGGCGTGCTCGCCGTGTTCCGCGCGGACGGCGATCCTGATTTTCAGCCGCGCGATGCCGGGGCCGTGGAGCTCCTGGCGCTCCAGGCTGCACGGATCATGGTCTCGAACTTCGACTCGCTGACCGGCCTGCTGACATCGGCGGCGTTCAGGTCGCAGGCCGCGACCCGCTTGGCCGCGCGCGATCGCCGGCAATGCAGCCACGCATTGCTGTATGTCGACATCGATCAACTGAACGTGGTCAACGAGAACCACGGCATGCATGTCGGCGACGAGGTCATTCAGGGTGTTGCGAACCTCCTGTCGCGGCGCGCGCGCGAGGGCACGCTGGCGGCGCGGCTGGGAGGCGACCGGTTCTGCATGTTCGTGCCGGGGTGCGGCATCGAACCCGCGGCCCGGATTGCCGAGGAACTGCGCAGCGCGGCCATCCCCTTGAGCCGCACGCGCGGCGACAAACCGTTGCTGGTGTCGTTGAGCATCGGCGTCGCCCGTCTCGCCGAACCCGATGGAAGCGTCGGCCCGGCACTGGCCGCCGCCGAGCTCGCGTGCCAAACGGCGAACGAACGCGGCCGCAACCGGGTGGAAGTTTTCTATGGCGGCGAGCAGAGCGGCGCGGCTCGCCCGGCTCTTGCCGTCCAAGTCGGCGCCGCGCTGGCGGCGGAAACTCTCGAGCTTCTGGCGCAGCCGATTTTGCCCTTGAGCTCGGCGCCGGCCGATCCGCGCTTCGAGATTCTGCTGCGCATGCGTGCGGCGGATGGCACCCGGATCGGCTTCGATAAACTCATGGGCGCCGGCGCTGCTCCGGATCTGCACCGCGCCGTCGATCGCTGGGTGGTCGAGCAGGCCATCGAGCGGCTGGCCGATCACCGGCAGATGCTGCGGCAGCACCCTGCGAAGTTCTCGTTGAATCTGTCGGCGGCCTCGCTGGCCGACGGCGAGTTCTGGCGCATGTTGGCCGACCTCGTCCGCCAGAGCCGCATCGAGCCCGGCACCCTAGGCTTCGAGTTCCCCGAGCATCCTGCGAGCGAGCACCTCGCCACCATTGCGCCGTTCATGTGCCGATTGCGCGAGCAGGGTATCTCGTTCGCACTCGACAGCGTCGGCGGCGACATGGGTGCGCTCACTCGCTTGAACGCATTGCCGGTCTCCTGCATCAAGCTCGACGGGGCCCTAAGCCGGGATCTCATCGACAATGCCCAGTCGCAATCCATGGTCCTGTCCATCGCCGCGCTGGCGCACTCCTTTGGCCTGGAAACCGTGGCGACGCACGTCGAGACCGACGCGATCCGCGCCTGCGCTGCACAATTGGGCGTCGACTACGGCCAGGGCTTTTTCATCGGCAAGCCGCTGGCGCTGGATGATGCGATTCACGACCTGCCGCTGTATTCATGCTTCGCCACCTCCACCGGCTTGTTCGATCCGTCAATCGGTAAAACGGCGGCGCTCGGGTAGGAGCCTGTCTGAGTATTCCGCGTGAGCCTCGCCCTAGCGGCGGATCGCCGCCGCACGTATGCTGCTGTGTTGATGAAACCTAGATCCCGCAATATCCTGCCGCTCGCCTTGGGGTTGAGTGTGGGCGTGTCGCTCGGACTGGCCGGCATGGTGCTCGCCGACAAGCCGGAAGCGCTGCGGACCGACCTGCCATGGCAGGACGCGCGCATGCTCGCCGACGTGCTGGAGCGGGTGAAGCATGAGTACGTGAATCCGGTCGACGACCACCAGCTGTTGCAGGCGGCCATTCGCGGCATGGTGTCCTCCCTGGATCCCTATTCGGCGTATCTCGACGGCGAGGAGTACGACGAGGTCAAGATCTCGAGTTCCGGCCAGTACTCGGGCGTGGGCATCGAGGTGTCGATGGAAGACGACGAGGTCGTGGTGGTGTCGCCGTTCGAAGGCTCGCCTGCGGCCGCCGCCGGCATTCGCACCGGCGATGTCATCGCGACGATCGACGGCATTCCGGTGAATACGACCACCCTGGCGGACACGATTGGCCGCATGCGCGGCAAGGAAGGAACCACGGTAAAGATCGGCATTTTGCGTGAGGGCGGCGCCGAACCCCTGCAATTCACGCTGAAGCGCTCGCGCGTCGAATTGCGCAGCGTGAGGTCGGAATTGCTCGAACCCGGCATGGGGTATGTGCGCATCTCTCAATTCAGCGAAACCACCGGGGATGATCTGGAAGCCGCGCTCAAGGAACTGCGCAAGCGCAACGCGGCGCCGCTCAAGGGGCTGGTGCTCGATTTGCGCAACAATCCGGGCGGCGTGCTCGAGGCGGCAGTCTCGGTCTCCGATACCTTTCTCGACTCCGGTGTCATCGTGACCGCGAAAGGACGCACGCCGGAGTCGAAATTTGAAATGGATGCGACGCCGGGCGATGCACTCAACGGCGCACCGATCGTGGTGCTGATCAACGGCGGATCCGCGTCGGCGGCGGAAATCGTCGCCGGCGCCCTCAAAGACAACCATCGCGCCAAGCTCATGGGCCGCACCACATTCGGCAAGGGCTCGGTGCAAACGGTCATTCCCCTCGCCGGGGACCGAGCCATCAAGCTCACCACGTCGCTCTATTACACGCCGTCGGGGATATCCATCAATCACCGGGGCATCGCTCCCGACATCGAGCTCGAGCGCGACCCGAAGCCGCAGGCTGAGCCGGCGCCCGCCGATGCGCCGCTGCTGCAGCGGGACGCCGAAGTGCGGCGCGCGGTTCAGGAGCTCAAAGTTCCGACCGTCGGCGGCAGCAGCTCGGTATCCGCGGCGATTCGCCCGAGGTAGGCGCGTGCGCAGCACCCGGTCCATCGAAATCCTGTGCCTGGCGCTGGCCGCCCTGGTGCTCGTGTGGTCGCGGTCGCCGGAGACCCCGCTGTGGCCGGTGATAGCCCTGTTGGGCGCCTTCGCGGGCGCCATCGTCATGTTTCGGGCACGCCGCTTCTTCCCGCGGCGCACTCGAACACGGCTGCTGATCGAGTCCTGGTGCATGGTGATATTCATCACCGGCGTGCTCTGGTTCACCGGGAAGAGCACGAGTCCTCTGCTCAACCTCTACTTGTTGCCGATCATCCTGAGCGCGCTCACCCTCGGACGGCTGGTGACTCTGCTGCAAGTGGCGGTGGTCGCGGTTTGCCATGTGCTGCTGGCCGCCGCGACCCCAAATGTCGATGTCCTCTCGTTGGTCTACGCCAGCCATGCGGTGGGCCAGTTGGCGCCCTTTCTACTGGTCGCCTATCTGACGACGACGCTGTCGGCGGATATCACGGAGGCACGCGAGCGCATCGAAAATCTGGCGCAAACCGACACATTGACCGGGCTCTACAATCTGCGCATGTTCAATGAAGTGTGGCAGCGCGCGCACGATTCCGCCGAGCGCGAGCGCGGCGTATACGCGCTGCTGATGATCGACATGGACAAGCTCAAGGACATCAATGATGCCTTCGGCCACGAGGCGGGAAACAGCGCCATCACGCTGGTCGCGCAATGTCTGCAAAGAAGCATTCGCAATACCGACTACGCCGCGCGCTTCGGCGGCGACGAGTTTGCGGTGCTGCTGCCCGGCGCGTCGCCGGAGATCGCCGAGGCGGTGGTCAAGCGAGTGCGGCACAACGTCTTCAAGACCACCCTCGATCTGCGCTCGCGCATGATCCGCTGCAGCGTCAGCATCGGCGTCGTGAATTACCCCAAAGATGCGCGCGACATGCGCGAACTGCTCAGCATTGCCGATCGCAAGATGTACCGCGACAAAGAGCTGCGCCGAGCTCCCGGCAGCGAAGCGAGCGCCTAGGCTCCCAGCATAGGCAAATCTCTGAATGTGCTGGACTTTCGGAAAATTAATGGCAAAGTTAGCGCTGCATCACGTCCCGACGTGATTGACATATGTCAGCTTGCAGTCTTTCCCCGAGCACATGGAAGATCGTTAATGGCGTCGAACCCGAAAGAGCCGTCCAAGCTTAAGCGCGCGGCAGCCGGCTTGAGTCTAGCCCTGCTGGCATTTGCGGCCAACGCGAACCCCATCCACGATCCGAAACTCAAGTCGAGCTCGGTGCTGATCATCGATCAAAGCGACTCCTCGGTGCTGTATTCGCGGCATTCCGACGTGCCGATGCCGATCGCTTCCATCACCAAGCTGATGACCGCCCTGGTGGTCCTCGATGCCAAGCAGCCTCTCGATGAGCCGATTCAGATCACCGAGGCCGACCGAGACTTCCCCAAAGGCGGCTTTTCGCGCCTGGCCGTCGGCACCACCCTGACCCGGGGCGACCTGATGCACCTGGCGCTGATGTCGTCCGAAAACCGTGCGGCGCACGCACTCGGGAACAACTACCCGGGCGGAATGCCGGCGATGGTCGCCGCCATGAATGCCAAGGCCGCCGCGCTCGGCATGACCAATGCGCATTTTGTCGACCCGACGGGCCTGTCGAGCCAGAACGTGGCGAGCCCGGAAGATCTTTCCAAGCTCGTGATGGCCGCCGCGCGCAACCCCAGCATCCGCGAGTATTCGACCGACCGGCGCTATGCCGTGAAAGTCCGCCGCCACCTGGTCGAATTCCATAACACCGACAACCTGGTGGCGAACCCGACCTGGAACATCATCGTGCAGAAGACCGGCTATATCACCGAGGCCGGCAAGTGCCTGGTCATGGCCGCGGTCATCGAAGGCCGCTCGGTCGTCATCGTGCTGCTGGACTCGTTCGGCAAGTACACGCGGGTGGCTGATGCCAAGCGGATCAAGACGTGGATGGAGGCGGGCGCGAACCCGCGGGTTCAAGTGTCGATGCGCTGATGGTACGCAGCCGCCAGTCGCGGATAAAAAACTATTTTGCCGAAAACCGGCTGTTTGCGGTCCGCAGCATCGTAGCGGGCGTCATCGCCGGTGCATTGCTGATGGCGGTTGCCGGCCGCCTCTTCTATCTGCAGGTGCTGAAGCACGACTACTACGCGACGTTGTCGCAGGGCAACCGCATTCGCACCGAGCCGATTCCGCCGAGCCGCGGCTTGATCCTGGATCGCCACGGGGTGGTGCTCGCCGACAATCTGCCGGCGTATCAAATCGAACTGGTGCGCGAACAGGTCGGGGACACCAAGTCGCTCGATGCGACCCTCGCCCTGCTGGCCGACATCGGGCTGCTTCACCCGGAAGAAGTCGCCAACATCCGGCGCACCATCCTGCTCCACAAGGTGTACGAGAGCGTGCCGATCAAACTGCAGCTGAACGAAGAAGAGATGGCGCTGTTCGCCGTGCATCGCTACCAATTTTCGGGCGTCGATATCCGCACACGCCTGGCGCGGCATTACCCGTTCGGTGAGATGGCCGTTCACGCCATCGGCTACGTGAGCGCCATCAACGAACAGGACATGAAGCAAATCGACACCGACGAGTACGCGGGCACCAGCCTCATCGGCAAGCTCGGCGTCGAAGCCGCATACGAGCAGCAGCTTCACGGCAAGCGCGGTTCCAGGGAAATTCTCGTGAACGCCGCGGGGCGGCCGGTGGACAAGCAGGGAGATTTCGCGCCGCGGCTCAATACCCGTCCGCCGGTGGCGGGCGACGATTTGATCTTGGGGATGGATATGCGCGTGCAGAAGGTCGCGGAAGACGCCCTAGCCGGCAAGCGCGGCTCGGTGGTGGCGCTCGACCCGCGAACCGGCGATGTCATCGCGCTCGCCAGCACGCCGGGATTCGATCCGAATAATTTCGTGCGCGGCCTGTCGGTGGCACAGTATGCGGCGCTGTCAAACAATATCGATGTGCCTTTATTGAACCGCGCATTGAGGGGAGCGTATCCGCCGGGCTCGACGGTGAAGCCGCTGTACGCATTGGCGGCGCAAAAGTACGGCGTCATTTCGCCGCAGCAAGTCACGTACTGCCCGGGCTTCTTCACCCTCCCCGGCAGCAGCAATAAGTATCGGGATGACGAGGTGCATCACAATGTTGATATGCGCAGCGCCATTTCCCGATCCTGCGACGTGTACTTTTATCGGGTCGCCGAAAAAATGGGCATCGACCACATGCATGAGTTCATGAGCGCCTTCGGCTACGGCGAATTGACCGGAATCGATATTCCGGGCGAAAAGCCCGGTCTGTATGCCTCGCCCGAATGGAAGCGAAAAGTCTTTAAGCGCAAGGCGGACCAGGTATGGTTTCCGGGCGAGACCGTCAGCATGGGCATTGGCCAGGGTCCAATCACGGTCACTCCACTGCAGCAGGCGCACTTTGCCGCCGAAATTGCCGAGCGCGGCAAAATCATCGCCGCGCCGCGGCTGGTTGCGGCGACGCGCGCCCCTGGAACAGTGACGGTGGTGCCGCGCAGCCCCACCCTCATGAAACCGGTGGATATCGCCACCGACGAGCAATGGAGCGTGGTCTTCGACGGGATGGAAGGAGCAGTTTCCCCGACCGGTACCGCGCACGTGGCCGGTGCGGGCTCGAAATACCAATGGGCCGGCAAGACGGGCACCGCTCAGGTGGTGACCGTGAAGCAAACCGAAAGCACGAAACACAAGGAAGCCGATGAGCGCAAACGCGAACACGCGTGGTTCATCGCTTTCGCGCCGGCTGATGAGCCCAAGATCGCGATCTCCGTGTTGGTCGAGAACGCCGGATTCGGCGCAACCGCGGCGGCCCCCATCGCCCGCAAGGTTCTGGACGCGTATTTGCTCGAAGGCGAAGCGCCGGCCGAGGCGACCAAAGCCGCTCCGGTGCGCGCGCCGAACCCGAGCGGTCCGACGACTTAACGACGCAGCGCGTAGTTGACGGTGATTCCCACCTGGCGGGGGTCGCCCAGCTGCAGAAAAGTTTGGGTGGGGAAGTTCGGCGGGATCAATCCAAAATAGAAGCCCTGCTGGGCGTAGCCGGCATCGAAGAGATTGCGAACCCACAGGCTCGTGGTCCAAGAACCCGCACGGTAGCCGACGCGGACGTTCTCCAGGTTGTAGGCCTTCGAGGTTTGCGCGTCGCTCGTGTAGTAGTAGAAGCTGTCGATGGCCGAGGCGTCCAGACGCGCGAACCAGCCGGCCGGGTGGTGATACTCCACGGCCGCGGATAGTTTGTAGCCCGGCGCGAACGGCTGCGCGCGGCCGTCCAGCCCCAAATCTCCAAACAGTCCGGTCACCTTCAGATAGCGCGTACGCAGCAGCGAAGCGCCTGCCGAGAATTGCCAGCGGGTATCCTCGTGGTACGCCGCTTCCATTTCCAGCCCGTAGTTCTCGCCGTCGCTCGCGTTCTGGGTGTAGAACACATAGTCCAAGGGATTGTTCTGCTGCAGCTGCTCGGAGAGATACACCTGCATGTTCTGGCGCCGCATGTAAAACACGTCGGTCTGCAGCTGCAAGGGATTGTCGCGCGGCGCGTATTTCAGGCCCGTCTCGATGCTCCACAGCGACTCGGGACCGAAACCGCGCTGTTCGGCCAGGATTTGCGAGCCGATATTGAACCCGCCGCCCTTGTAGCCGCGCGCGAGCGTGGCGTAGAAATGCTCCCCGTCTGCGGCGCGATATTCCCAGGAAAGATTGCCGCCGATCATGTGGTTCGTCTCTTTCGGAAACGGAGTCTGGACATCGGCGGAGTCGGCGTACCGCGCCTCGCGTTGCTCCAATCGCAGGCCGCCGGATACCGTTGCGCGCTTACCGAGATCTGCGTCCAAGGAGCCGTAGAGCGCCGCGTTCGTCGCGCTGTACTTGCTGTCGAGTCCGCTGCTGCCTGCGCCGGGGGCACCGCCCGGGCCGGCATCGAAGGCGTCCCAAATGAACATTTGGCGGTCAGATTCAGTCATGCGCAGCGCGTACACGCCCGCCAGCCAGTGCTGGCCGGTCAGGCGCAGATCCTCAGCGAGAGTGCGCCGGTTTCGATTGTCGCTCTGAAAATAATCATAGGGCGCGAAACCCGTGGTGGCGGCCCAGTAGGGATCGTTGCCCCAGTCGCCGTCGAACGAATACGTGATCTTGGAATTGGCTGCGCTCGTGACGCTGCGGAGCTCTCCGACGCCGTCAATCGTATCGACCAGACGCAGCGCCGCGCCATTGGAAAGTTGCGCATCGCGGCCGGGCTGGTTCGAGTAAGTCGTGTAAGTGTTATTGATCGACCAAGCATCGTAGCCGTTGTCGATGTTCACGTGCATCAGCGTCAGGTCCGCCCTCAGAGTATCGGTGAGCTGCCAGCGCAGCTTGCCGCGCAGCGTCCCCTCGTCGTAGCCGTTGGTGGAATTCTCGTTCAAATAGGCGTCGTGGCGGAAGCCGTCGCTCAGGTATTGTTGCGCAACCAGACGCCAGCCGGCGCTGCCTCCGGCGAAGCCGTCGCCCACGGCAAGGCTCGCGGAGCGCGTATCGTAGTCGGCGCCCGTGACTTCGCTCACGAGCTCGAACTCGTTGCCCGGATCCACCGTTCGCACGCTGATCAATCCCGCCAACGCGTTGGCCCCGTATGCCGTGCCCTGCGGCCCGCGCAGAACTTCGATCTGCCGGGTGTCGAATAGTGTCGCCGGCATGCCGACACCGGAGAAATCGATATCGTCGATCAGAAAGCCGACTGAAGGGTTGGGCGCGCCTTGATACTGCTCCACCTCGCCGATGCCGCGGAGCTGGAAAAAACGCGGCCGCGAAGTTCCCGCGGCCCAGTTGAGGTCGGGTATCAGGCCGAGCACATCCTCGAAGTGCTGCACGCCGGCCGCGCGCAGCGTGTCGCCATCGAGTACGGTCACGCTCTGCGGCAGATCCGCCATGCTGGTGGCGCGCAAGGTCGCGGTGACCACGATCTCCTGCAGCGTGTCGTCGGCCGGCAGCGCCGGCAGCGCCGCAAAAAGACACAGGAGCGATCCTGTCCAAAGCGTCGGAAACTTCATTCACCTGCTCCCTACGCCGGTACTAACCGGATCAGGTTCAACGGGTTCGCCGGTTTACCGACGTCTCAGGCCTGAAAGGCCACCCCAAGGCTAAGATGCGAATATCGGCTAAATGCTCGGCCAATGCAAGATGAGCTTAGGAGCCTGTCCTAGTGCGCGATGAGCTGCCGAACCGCGCCGGCCAGACCGCCCACCACCAAAATGGCGGTGGGCAGAAAGCTCAGGCCGTAGCCGGCGCTGCGCTTGGCCGGCTCCTTGACATAGGCGGCCGCATAGACCTCGCGGCCGATGAGATAGATCACCCCGAGCACGGCCGCGATCACCGGGCTCCAGTATCGGCTATAGAGATACAGACCGGGGACCAGGGCGATGAGCAACTCCAGGGTGTTTTGCTGGACGCGAAAATGCCGTTCAAAGATCTCGTTGCCGGTAATGACCGGCGCCTTCACGCCGTAGCGGCCGCGCGCACGGCCGACTTTGAAGCCGAACACAAAGAACTGCAGAACTGCGAGCGCGGTCACAATGTCAACATAAGCCATGGATGTTCCTCGTCCGTTGAGAGATTCTAGCACTGCGCCGCCGGCGCCTTTGGGTCAGGCTATCGACATGAGTGTACATCGTAAATCCGCCCGCAGCGGCACGCGCGGCTATGCCCACTTGGTCGAGATCGACGTGCCCGTCGCTCGAGTGTGGCGCGCCTTGACCGATCCCGGGCTGATCCGAATCTGGTCCGGCCAGGACGCGGAAATCGATCCTCGCAAGGGCGGCTTGTATCGCATCGGCAAGCGCAACGAGGACGGTCGCGAAGCGCATATCGATATTTTCGACGTGAATCGGCGGCTGAGGTTGATCTACCTCAGCGGCAGCAATTGGCCGCCTGGCGACAGCGCCTTGGTTGATGACTTCATCCTGGATGTGCGCAAAGGCAAGGGCACCGCTTCGTTGCGGTTGCTGGGGTCAGGGATCCCGGAGGCCGCTGCCTGGGACCGGACCTACGTGCGCATTCGCATGGGCTGGGAGCGCCTCATGGCGCGCATCAAGGTGACGCTCGAGAGTCCGCCGGTTCCCAAAAAAGCCAAGACCGCACCCCCCAAAGACCCGCCGCTGGCCGGACTCGATTATTGATTTAATGCTTTTGCAGCGAGCAAAATCGGTCGGGGTCGCTTCGACCCCGTTGAATTCGGCGCGCAGCGCCTAGGAAATGCAACCATGCTCGGGTTTCTACTGCGCGCACTCATCGTTGCGCTGGGTTTATGGCTGGCGACCGTCTGGGTCAACGGAGTCTCGATCGACACTCCTGGCACCTTGATTCTTGCCGGTGTGCTGCTGGGGATCGTCAATTCCATCGTTAGGCCGATTGCCATCGTGCTTACCCTGCCGATGACCATCGTCACTCTCGGCCTGTTCCTGCTGGTGATCAACGCCGGCATGGTGGCACTGGTCGCATGGATGCTGCCCGGCATGCATGTGGCGGGCTTTTGGTCCGCGTTTTGGACCTCGGTGCTCGTGAGCGTGGTCAGCTTCGTCGGATCCTGGTTCGTGGGCGGCAAGGGCAAGGTCGAAGTGTACGTGAAGCGCCGCTGACCGCCCGCGGGGCCGGCTATTGCGTCTTTGGCTCGGCGAGCGTTTTCGGATCGGTAAGGCTGCCGCCGGGGAGCGTCAACATGCTCACGCCGACGATGATGACTACCATGCCGACGAGCTGTGCCGCGGATAGATGCTCGTGCAGAAATTGCCAGCCGAGGAACGAAGCGATCGCGGGGTTCACGTAGCCGTAGGTGCCGATCAAGGCTGGAGTGCTATGCAGGCTCAGCCACCCGTAGGCTGTATACGCCAAGCAGGAACTGAAGAAGGTCAGATAAAAGAGCGCGATCAAGCCGGACGTGCTCGGAGCCCAGTGTGCCAAATCGCCGTGGGCGATGCCGACGCCGAGCAGCATCAAACCGCCCATGCACATCTGCAGCGCCATGAACATGAGCGAACTCAACTCGGTGTCGATGCTGCGGTAGTACAAGGTGCCGAGCGACCACGACAGGCATGCCGCCAAGACGCCGGCTTGCGCCAGATAGCTCTTGGTGCCCGAGGGTTCCTTCGGAATCAGCATGAGCGCGGCTCCGAGAAACCCGATGGTCAATCCAAGAACGGCCCAACGCGTCAACGGGTGGCCGCGGCGACCGAAGACGCCGAGGCCGGCGATCCAGAACGCCGCCGTGCCGTTGAGCAGCGCCGATTGATTGGATGCCAGGTAGCGCATCGACCAGGTATTCAGGCCATTGCTGACGAATACCAAAAGGAAGCCCGCGACGATGACGTGGCGCCATTCGATCAGGCGCTTGGGGAACGCGCTGCCGTTCCAGATGCTCGCTATGAGCGCGAGTACGGTACCCGCCGTGACAAAGCGAATACCGGAGAACAGCGCCGGCGGCAGGTTGGCGACGGCGATCTTGGTGAATAAAAAGCTCGAGCCCCACACCAGGTAGATGGTGCAGAGCGCAAGCATGACTTTCGCGGAATAACGTGGGTCGCGCAATCCAACCGTTGCCCTTAAGCGGCCCGTCGCGGCGTGCCGGCGCGGAAAATCCAGTAGCAAATCCCGAGCAGCAGCGCGGCGGCCCACCATTGTCCGCCGGGCAACTCTTTGGCCATCGCGAGGACGTCCGGGTTCTTGCTGATCCAGATGCACATGGCGATGAAAATGCCGACCAGCGCTTCGCCGGTGATGAGGCCCGCGGCAAACAACATGCCGTTCTGCTTGAGCAACTCATGGTCGCCGCCGCCGCTATGCCTGGCATGCCAGTGCGCGACCATTTCCGCGACGATGCCGCCGGCCAGAATGGGTGTGGACACATCCAGCGGCAGATAGATTCCGACGGCCACCGCCAACACCGGCGCGCTCCAGCGCGAGCCGCGGCGCTTCAGGTAGAGATCGAAGATGATGATCAGTGCGCCGATCGCGGCACCGATGGCGATCATGCCGACAGGCAAGGTGCCGCCGAACATGCCCTCGGCCACCGACCGGACCAGATTGGCCTGCGGCGCCGGCAACGCCTTGACGCCGGCATGCGCAGGTTCGCCGATGCCGTAGGCAAACAACAAGACATTCATCACGGGGGCCATGACCGCCGCGCTCGCCACCACGCCGACGCAGAGCATCACCTGTTGACGCCAGGGCGTGGCACCGACGAGCTGTCCGGCCTTCAGATCCTGCAGGTTGTCTCCGGCCACCGCCGCCGCGTTGCATACCACCGCGCCGATGAATACCACCGCCACGGCGCCGATCGCGGATTTGCCGCCCACCATCCACATGAGAACCAGGGAGGCGAACAAAATGGTGCAGATCGTGATGCCGGAGACGGGATTGTTCGACGATCCGACGAGGCCGGCCATGTAGCCGCTCACCGAGGAAAACAAGAAACCGGCGACGATCATGATGACGGCCATGGCCAGCGCGACGCCGATGCTGCCCACCACCAGGTAGTACAAGAAAAAGAGCGGGATGACGAACAGCGCAATGCAGATAAGCACCGCGCCCATCGGCAGATCGCGCTCAGTGTGCGGAATGTCGGCGGCACCGCGCGCGCCGACCTTCAAGCCGCTGCGAACGGCAGACCACAGGGAATTGCGCAGCGACCAGAGCGCCCACAGCGCGCCCGTCAACATGCACCCGACCCCGATGTAGCGGACTTGCGCGCGCCAGATCGCGAACGCCGCGTCTTCCGCATTGAGGCCGACCAGTTTGTGCAGCAGCACCGGGTCCTGGTTGAAGAAGTAGCTGTTGTACACGGGAATCGCCAGCCACCAGGAGAACAGGCCGCCGGCCGCGATCAGGATCGCGACATTGAGCCCGACGATGTAGCCGACTCCGAGCAGCGCCGGCGAGAAGCCATAGCCGAAGAAGGCAATGCCGCGCTCGCCGACGAATCCCTTGAGGGTGAAGGTCTCCGGCAGCAGCCGCAAGCCCGAGGTGATGAATTTGAAGCCTCCGCCGACGACGCTGGCGAGCGCCAGAAATTTCGCTCCCGCGCCCGGATTCGCGCCGACTTTCAGGACCGCGGCGGCTGCGATGCCCTCGGGAAAGCGCAGCTTCTGCTCGATGATCAGCGTGCGGCGCAGCGGCACCGAAAACAGAACGCCGAGCAGGCCGCCCAAGCCGACGATGGCCAATGTCCACCAGTAATCGAAGCTCGTCCAGTGATGCAGCAAGATGAGGGCGGGCAGGGTAAAGATCGCGCCTGCCGAGATCGACGTGCCGGCGGAGGCGCCGGTGGCCACGATGTTGTTTTCGAGGATGTTGGAGCGTCCGAACAGCGGCAGAACCGCCATCGAAATGACCGCGGCCGGAATCGCCGTCGCCACCGTGATGCCGGCGAACAGACCGACATAGGCATTCGCCGATGCGAGTATGACCGTGAGGATGATGGACAGAAGGATGGCCTTCAGCGTGAGCTGCGGTGCGGGATTCATCGGACACTCCCCATCAATTTTTTTACCGGGTGGCTGAGGATCAGGAGGGCGGCGCCCAAACCAACTGCGAAATAAACGATGTGCATGTATTGCGCCGGCATCGCGGCGACGTTGTTGGCATCGAATTCGCCGGCGATCAGGCCGGCCACCAGATTGCCGAGCGAGAGCGACAGGAACCACATTCCCATCATTTGTCCGACGAAGCGCTTGGGGGTCAATTTCGTGTAGTAGCTCAAGCCCACGGGGCTCAAGCAAAGTTCGCCGAAAGTGTGCAGCAGATACGTCAGTATCAACCAGTACGGCAACACTTTCGAGCCGGAAGCGACGATCGCGGCCGCGGCCGCCATGACCAGAAAGCCCGAACCCATCAACATGACCCCGAGGGCAAATTTGGCCGGCGCCGACGGATTGAGATTGCGCCTGGCCAGCGCGATCCAAGCCCAGGCAAAGAACGGCGCGAACAGGATGATGAAGGCCGAGTTCAGCGATTGAAACCAGCCCGCGGGGATCACGAAGTGCAGCCATCCAACGGCGCGATCCGTGTAGCGTTCCGCAAACAGGTTCAGGCTCGAGCCGGCCTGTTCGTAGCCCGACCAGAAGAGGACGCTGCCGGCGAACAACACCACGAGCACGACGCCGCGCTTGCGTTCTTCGGCGTCAAGGCCCGCCGCGCTGAAGTAGTACAGGAAGTACAGCACGACCATCGCGAATATCACATAGGTAACAACCTGCGCCAGATTGACCGGGTTCACCGCAATCCAGCCGAAGCCAACCGCCGCCAGCAGCAGCGATGACAGGCCGACCGCCACCCACAGGTAGAGCCATTGACGGGCAATGCCGGCGCCGCGCACGCCGCCGGCAGCGACGAAGGCGCCCGCGGTACCCAGATGCTTGCGCGTAAAATAAAACTGCACCACGCCGACGGCCATGAAGAACGCGGCCGCGGCGAACCCCGCGCGCAGGCCGAAGTAGACCTGAGCCAGCCCCGTGACGAAGGGCCCGAGGACGCCGCCGACATTGATTCCGATGTAGAACACCGTAAATCCGGAATCGAGCCGCGCACCGCCTTCCGGATAGAGGCCCGCAACGATGGCACTGACGTTGGGCTTGAGCAATCCGACGCCGATGACGATCACCACCAGGCCAATATAGAATCCGCGCGGGGTCGCGGACACCGCCAGCAGGGCATTGCCGAGTGTAATGGCCAGACCGCCGATGAGCACGGCGCGCTGCGCGCCGATCAGTCGATCCGCAATCCACCCTCCGGGCAGCGCCGCCAAGTACACCCCCGCGGTGTACAGCCCGTAGATCGCCGTCGCCGTCTTGTCGTCGATGCCGAAGCCGCCGCCGGCCACCGCAGCGACCAGGAACAGCACCAGGACGGCGCGCATGCCGTAGTAGGTGAATCGCTCCCACATCTCCGTGAAGAACAGCGTGGCGAGGCCGCGCGGATGCCCGAAAAAGGTTGCACTCAACTAGGAGCTCCTAAACTCCGGCTTCGCGCTCAGCCTGTTCCGCTTCTTCTTTGGCGCGCGCCGCTATTTTGTCCTTGAGCAATAGTCCGGCCATGATGATCCCTATCTCATAGAGAAAATACATCGGTACCGCCATGGCACTCTGCGACACCGCGTCGGGCGGCGTCACGAAGGCGGCGAAGATGAATATCCCGAGTAACACGAAACCGCGATTTTTCTTGAGTGTCGCGAGCCTGACAAACCCCGTCCACACCAATAGTACAGTAGCCACCGGCACTTCGAAGGCCAAACCGAAGGCGAGCAGCAGGACCATCACGAAATCCAGATAGCTGCCCATGTCCGTCATCATCTGTACGCCATGGGGGGTGGTGGCGACGAAAAAGCTCAGCATGACCGGGAACACCACGTAGTAGGCGAAGGCAGCGCCCAGGTAGAACAACAGCACGCTGGATACGAGCAGCGGCACGGCGAGCTTCTTTTCATGCCGGTACAACCCGGGCGCAACGAACGCCCATGCTTGATACAGCACGAAGGGCATGGCGAGCCCCAGGGCAAGCAACAGCGCCATCTTGAACGGCACGGTGAACGGAGCCACCACGCTGGTCGCGATCAGGGTCGCGCCCGCCGGCAATTTGTGGATCAATGGATCGGCCACGAACGTGAACAGCTGGTTCATGTAGTAGGCGCAGGGCACGAAGCAAATCCCCACCGCCAACATCGCCTTGAGCAGGCGATCGCGCAACTCCAGCAAGTGCGAGATCAGCGTACCTTCGGCAAGCTCGCCGGGATCGCCCGGCTCATTCATGGGGCGGTTTTGAATCGGCGGGAGGAGGATCGGATGCGTGCATGGCGGCCGCGGTGGTCGCGGACGCGGGCTGTCCATAGACCGGCTCCGGTGCGGGCGGCGCTATGGACTCGGGAGGTTTGGCGTCGCCCTGCGCAGCGCTGCCCGACGCAGCGCTGGCCGGGGCAGGTTTGGTTTGCGCTTTCAGGAGCTCTTCCGCGCTGACTTCGCGCTCCAGCTGCTCGCTCAATTGGCGCGCCATGGCGCGCGCCCGGCCCATCCAGTTGCCGACTTGGCGTGCAACCTTGGGCAGCCGCTCCGGACCCAGCACGATGAGTGCTATGGCCGAGGTGAGGAGGATCTCCGAGAACCCGACATCAAGCATGCGGCATCAGGCGTTGGTTTTCGGGGGTACCTTGGCATCGGCCTCGCGGCGCGCTGCGCCGGCGTCGAAGTCCGCGTCCTTCTCTTGCTTGAGCTGCTTCAGGTTTTCTTCGGCTTCGCCGTCGCTCATGGACTGCTTGAAGCCCTTGACCGCGGCGCCCAGGTCCGAACCGATGCTGCGCAAGCGCTTGGTGCCGAATATGACCAAGGCTATGAGCAAAATGACCAATAGCATTTTTGAATCGAACATGTCGCTTCTCCGATCCGAAAGTAAAATCCAGCAGGGCGCCAATAATACGCCAAAGGGATTATGACATTGGACCGCGGGGGATCGATGCGCGTTCGGTCTAACTTTCCAGCCAGAACGTCACGGGCCCGTCATTGGTCAGAGAAACCCGCATATGGGCGCCGAAAACGCCGGTTTCGACCCTGGGGTGCCGGGCGCGCGCCGCTTGGGCCATGGCCTCGAACAATGACCGGCCGAGTGCCGGAGCGGCCGCGGTCGAGAATCCGGCCCGCAAACCCTTATGGGTATCGGCCGCCAAGGTGAATTGCGGCACCAGCAGGAGATCGCCCCCGGTCTCGAGCAGGCTCACATTCATCTTTCCGGCTGGGTCCTCGAAGACCCGGTACCGCAGCACCCGCTCGAGCAGCCGCACGGCGGCCGCTGCGTCGTCCGCTGGGCGAACCCCGACCAGCACCAGGAGGCCGGGGCCGATGGTCGCGACGCGCCTGCCGTCGATCTCCACGGCGGCGTCTGTGACGCGCTGCAACAATCCAATCATCGTTTCTTAGAACGGATGGGCTTGCCGGCGTTCGCGCGGCCGCACAGCGCCCGAAAACCAGCCGCGACGTACGGCGCGAGGCGCTCGTGGACGCTGTCGAGGTCGGACGATCTGCACAAGCCGCCCGACAAGGTGTCGATGCGCCCCGTCTCGGCGAAGGTCAAGGTGAGCGCCCCGGTGAGGAATTGGTAGCCCCAGTAAATCTCCCGCGCCGAGCAGCCGGGCAGAGCTTCGCGGAGTACTGCGATGAATCGCGCGACCAACGGGTCGAAGTGCTGCGTCATCAGCACCGGCGCCCATTCCGGAGAATTGTTGACCTGCGCAACCAGCGCGAAATAACTCTTCCAACCGGGGCCGCCGCGTGCCGAACGCTCCAACAAGGGGTAGGTGAAGGCATTGACGATCTCCTCCAACGTCGGCACGCCGGGTAGAGCCGCACGCCGCACCTCCTCCAGCATCGCGAGCCGCTCGGGATTCAGCAGCTCGGCGCGCCGCTGGAAAACGGCCGCAAACAGCTCGCGCTTGCCGCCGAAATGGTAGCTGACCAAAGCAACATCGACCCCGGCCTCCTCGGTGATGTCGCGCACCGAAATACCGTAGAAGCCATGCCGCGCGAACAGGCGCTCAGCCGCGTCGAGGATGCGCTCCTTGCCGGGCTTCGGCCCGGTTTTTTTCCTGCCCGTGATTTTGCGGCGCGTTACGATCATCGAACCATTCTCCAAGGTTAGCACCGCCGCTGCAACGGCCGGCGGCGGAGCCGGGCCCCCTTGACTATTCCTCAACGATCGTTGAATACTCCCTCAACGACCGTTGAGGGCCGTGGACATAATTAGAATTTTCGGGGAGGGGATCATGAATAAAACCATTGCGAATTTGCTTGCCCGGGCGGCGGCGGTCATCGCCGCGGTGTCGCTGCAGGCTCCGCCGGCGCGCGCGCAGATCCCGCCGTCTGCGGCGCCGGCCGACGGATTGGCCGAGATCGTGGTGACCGCACGGCGCCGCGCGGAGAATCTTCAGGACGTGCCCGTGGCCGTGACCGCGATCAGCGCCGCCACGCTGGAGCAGCAGGCCGTCACCTCGCTCGGCGACCTCAACAGCTTCGTGCCCAACATGAAGATCTCCAGCGACCGCGCGACCAGCAGCACCATCAACGTCTATATACGCGGCGTCGGCCAGAGCGATCCCTTGTGGGGCTTCGAGCCGGGCGTCGGGGTGTACATCGACGATGTGTACCTGGCGCGGCCGCAGGCGGCGCTGCTCGATGTGTACGATGTGGATCGGCTGGAAATTCTGCGCGGACCGCAGGGCACCCTGTACGGCAAGAACACCATCGCCGGCGCGATCAAGTACGTGACGCGCGATATCGCCGGCCCCGCCTCCGTCACCGCCTCGATCACCGGCGGCAATTACGGCGAGCGCGACGTGAAGCTCTCCGCCTCCACCCCCGTCATTGCCGATAGCGTGTACTTCGGCATCGCAGTTGCCGATCTGCATCACGACGGCTACGGGCACGTGGTCGCCGAGCCCGGCACGACGCCGAGCCCCTACAACCACCTCGGTGAAGACGTCTCGAACCGCGACGTGCTCGCGGGGCGCGCCAATTTGACGATTGTTTGGGGCCAAAGCTCCAAGCTCAAGATCGTCGCCGATACCACCCAGGATGATTCGAACGCCTCCGGCGGCGAGCGCCTCAACAACGCGCTGGCGCCGCCGACGGACAGCCGCTACGACACGCGCACCGACATGCCGGTCGACCAGGACCGCTATTTCCGCAACGGTCTCGCGGCCACCTACACGCAGGGATTGGCCCAAAACCTCGATCTCAAGCTGGTGGGCGCCTACCGTGACGGCCACGGCCGGCAATTCATCGACTTCGAGGAATTGGACGCAAATCTATTCCAGGTCCCGGCGCAGTACCGCGAGCACCAGGCCTCGGGCGAAGGCCAGTTGACCTTCACCAACGACATCGTCAAGGCGGTCGGCGGCCTCTTTTATATGAATAGCACGGCATGCGGCACCTACAACGCCTCGGTGGGAGTGCTGGCGACCGCTCTTGACCTCTACCTGACCTCCATCGTCGACGGCTGCGTTCAGACGAAAAGCACGGCGGCGTACGCCGATACGGCCTGGAAGCTGACCGACTCCCTCAACCTCGATGCCGGCCTGCGCTGGAATCAGGACCGCAAAACCGCCTCGGTTTATCAGGCTCAATACGCGAGCATCGGTCCGACCCAGCTTGCGGCCAACGAGACTTTTTTCGATCCGTCGAAGCCGCCGAGCGGATTCTTTCTGTTCCCGACGCCCGCCGCGGGAATACTCACGGACTACACCAACAGCCGCACATTCTCGAACGTGTCGCCGCGCCTCGGCGTCGACTTTCACATCACGCCGCAGATCATGACCTATGTCTCGTACAGCAAGGGCTTCAAGAGCGGCGGCTTCGATATGCGCGGCAACGCGGCGGTCTATCCACAGACTGAAAACGGCTATAACTCCGAGACCGCGGATAGCTACGAGCTTGGGCTGAAATCGACCCTGCTCGCCGACACCCTGCAGTTGAATTTGACGTTGTTCTACGACCCCTACAAGAACGCGCAGATCGGCGTGCAGCAATTCGTCGATACCGGCGGCGCGCCACAGAACGTCACGGCAGTCTTGAACGCCGGCAAGCAGATCAATCAGGGCGTGGAGATCGAGTCAGCGTGGCGGCCCGTCAAAGCGCTCACCCTCGGGGTCAACGTCGGCTATCTCGACTCGTACTATCAGGACTTCTTGATCGGCTGCACCGCGCTCACGCCGGGTTGTTCGGTGAATTCACCGCCGGTGAACATCGCCGACTTGAATCGGCCCATCAACGCCCCGGCCTGGACGGTTGCCACCAAGGCGGCCTACACCTGGCAGCTGCCCGCGGGCGCTCTGTTGGCTCGCGCCGGCTGGGACTGGCGCAGCTTCACCAAGGTGGCCAACACCACCGCCAGCGTGACCGATCAGCCGGCGTACGGCCTGATCGATGCCGGGCTTGCTTTCACGACCAACGGCGGCGCGTGGCGCTTCTCGCTTGACGGCAAGAATTTGCTGGATCGCTGGTACCGCGTCGCGGGCTATGATTTCGGCGGCACGGGCACCGGCCTGCTCGCCAACGTGAGCCAAATCGGCTTCTATGGACCGCCGCGCACCTACCAGGTCACGGCGCAGTACCACTTCTAACGGAAGCCGCGCAAGGCAATGGCCTGGTTCCAGGCACCGCAAGTCACGCTGCCCGGCCTCATCGCGCTGCATGGGAAATGGCGCGGCGCCCGCACGGCGCTGATCGAAGGTGAGCGGCGCCTCACGTGGCGGGAGTTCGAGCGCGAGACGGCGCGTGCGGCCGGCGGCCTCGGGATCCTCGGGCTTTGCGCCGGCGATCGAATTGCCGTGCTCATGGACAACAGCCTGGAGATGGTGGTGTTGTTGTTCGGCATCCTGCGCTTCGGCGGCGTGGCGGTGCCGCTGAACCCATCCATCAGCGACAGCGCGGTGGCGCGAATGATCGAGGATGCCGACGCCCGCGCCATATTTGCATCCGAGCGGCACTGCCGGCGCATCGACGAGTTGCGCGCGCAGTCCGAGGTGGTTGCCCGGGCAGCGCGCGTGGGCTTGGGCGAGGCGGGCTTCGGTTGGTTGGAATTCAACAGCTGGCTGACGGCACAGTCGCCGCAGTGGCGCGGCGAGGTCGGGCCCCTACAGGAATGCAACATCATCTATAGCTCGGGCACCACCGGGTCGCCCAAGGGCATCGTTCATACGCATGCTTCCCGCATGCACTGGGCGGTCGATCTGGCGCTGGCGCTTCGCTATCGCGAGGACTGCGTGACGTTATGCTCCCTGGGACTGTTTTCGAACATCACCTGGGTCGCCATGCTCTGCACCGTGCTGGTGGGCGGGACGATGGTCGTCGTGCCGAGCTTCGACGCCGCTGCGGCCGTCCTGCTGATGGCGCGCGAGCGCGTGTCGCACGGAACCTTCGTGCCGCTGCAGCTGGAGAAGCTGCTGGGCGTCGCGGATCTCGAACGGCACGATCTGTCGAGTCTCGATACGCTCATGTGCTGCGGCTCGCCGTTAGCGCTGGACATCAAACGCGAGTTTCCGCGGCGCTTCGACTGCCACCTGATCGAGCTGTACGGCCTCACGGAGGGGCTGTGCACCATCCTTGCGCCCGAGGATTTCGCGAGCAAGACGGATTCGGTAGGCAAGCCCTTTCTCGGCACCGACCTGCGTATCATCGGCGACGATGATCTTGACGTGGCAGCGGGCGAAACGGGCGAGATCGTCGGCTCGAGCCCATTGCTCATGTCGGGCTACCACGGCAACGACGCCGCCAGCGGCGAGGCGACCTGGACGGACAGTCTGGGACGCCGATGGCTGCGCACCGGGGATCTCGGGCGGCTCGACGCCGACGGCTTCCTCTACATCGTCGACCGCAAGAAAGACATGATCCTGTCGGGCGCGCAGAATATCTATCCGGCGGATATCGAAGCGGTGATGCGCGCGCATCCCGAGGTCGCGGACGTGGCGGTCGTCGGCGTGCGCAGTGTTCAGTGGGGCGAGACTCCGGTGGCCGTGGTCGTGCCGGCGGGCGGCGCGCCGCCGGCTGCGCAGTCGCTGGTCGAATGGACCAACGCGCGCGTCGGCAAGCAGCAACGGATTCGAGGCGTAGTCTTTCGCGCGATCCTGCCGCGCAACGCCAACGGTAAAGTGCTGAAGCGCGAATTGCGACAAGAGCTGGCCGACGTCGTTTATTAACCGGAGAAATCGATTGGCGGAGCAGTATGTGGAGATCGACTGGCAGAGCCATGACGGGCTGCGCCTGTATTCGCGCGTTTATCCGGGACCCGACGCGAGCGCGCCGACGGTGCTCTGCCTGCACGGATTGACGCGCAACAGCCGTGATTTCGAGGATCTGGCGCCGCATCTCAAGCGGCGCTATCGCGTGATCGTCCCCGATTTGCGGGGGCGGGGTTTCTCGGCGCGCGACCCGCAAATTCAAAATTACCAGCCCGCGGTCTATGTTCAGGACATTGCGGCGCTGCTCGACAGGGTGGACTCGGCGCGCGTCGCGGTCGTCGGTACTTCGCTCGGCGGCATGCTCGCGATGATGCTGGGGTTCGGCCAGCCCGGCCGCATCGCCGGCATGGTCCTGAACGATGTCGGTCCGGAAATCGACCCCGTGGGAGTCGAGCGCATCAAGCAATATGCGGGCCGGCTGCCGCCCGCAGGCACCTGGAGCGTGGCGGTCGCCCAGACTCAGGCCATGTTCGGCGACGCATGGCCGGACCTCCCAGGGGACCGCTGGGCAGCGCTTGCGCGGCGCGGCTTTCGCGAGAATGCGGCCGGCATCGTCGAGATCGACGCCGATCCCGGTATCGGCGCGGCCCTGCGCGCGGCCCCGGCGGCCGCCCTCGACCTATGGCCGCTGTGGCAGGCGCTGCGCAGCGTCCCGACGCTGGCGATTCGCGGCGCACGCTCGGACATCTTGAGCGCCGCCGTCTTTGCGCGCATGAAGCACGAGAATCCCGGCTTGGAGCAATTGGAAGTCGCGAATCGAGGCCACGTACCCCTGCTCGACGAGCCTGAATGCATCGCGGCCTTGGACGGCTTTCTATCGCGAATTTTGCCGGCGCCGCCCGCGTGAGCGCCGCCCCCGTCACCGCCGCCCCCCAAGCGGCATCGTTGGGCTACCGCTCGTATGTGCTCGTAGTCCTGCTCATCGTGTACACGTTCAACTTCATCGACCGGCAGATCGTCGGCATCCTGGCCGTGCCGATCAAGGCAGAGCTGCATTTGTCCGACTCGCAGCTGGGACTGATGGGCGGCCTCGCGTTTGCCTTGTTCTACACGCTGCTCGGAATACCGATCGCGCGGATGGCAGACAGGGTCAGCCGAACGAGCATCATGACCGCGGCGCTCGCGTTGTGGAGCCTCATGACCGCGGCGTGCGGACTCACCCACAGCTTCGTACAGCTCTTCCTGGCCCGCGTGGGAGTGGGTGTCGGCGAGGCGGGCGGTGTCGCTCCGGCCTATTCCCTCATCTGTGATTACTTTCCGGCCAAGGAGCGCGCGAGAGCATTGAGCGTGTACTCGTTCGGCATCCCCATTGGTGCCGCCCTCGGCATCGTGCTGGGGGGCTACATCACCAGCCTGATGAGCTGGCGCATGGCGTTCTTCATCGTCGGGGTCGCGGGTCTTCTCATTACGCCGCTGCTGAAATTAACCGTCCGCGAGCCCGAGCGCGGTGCGCTCGATCCAGAACGCATCGACGGCGCGCCCGCCCCCTCCTTGGTCGAGGTCATGGGCGTGCTCGCCGGCAAGGCGAGTTTTTGGGGATTGTCGCTGGGCGCCGCGTCCGCCTCCATGATGGGATACGGCCTATTTTTCTGGGCACCGTCGTTCCTGGTGCGCAGCTTTCATTTGACTTTGCTGCACGCGTCGTTGGGTTTCGGCGCCCTGGTGCTCGTCGGCGGACTGATCGGCATATGGTTCGGCGGTGCGCTCGCCGACCGATACGGCGGGAAGCGCAAGGCGATGTATGCCTATATTCCGGCGATGGCCTTTCTTGCGACCCTGCCGTTCTATGCGGCCGGCGTTCTATCTACGACGCTTTGGATCAGCTTCGCCGTGCTGCTGGTGCCGACTGCGCTTGGACTCGTGTGGCTGGGTCCGGTGTTGGCGGCGGTCCAGCACCTCGTCCCAAGCAACATGCGCGCCACGGCCTCGGCACTGTTCTTGTTCATCAACAATCTCATCGGCATCGGACTCGGCACGACATTGATCGGCGTGGTATCGGACTTGACGCGGGCGCGCTTCGGCTCGGAATCCCTGCGCTATGCCATTTTGGCGGGCACGAGCTTTTATTTGATTGCGGCGCTGCTTTTGTTCTTCGCCGGCAGGAAGCTCGCGAAGGATTGGGTGTGATCGCTTGCCGCGCTCATTTCCGCCACAGCGTCGGCGTGAATAGCACCAGAATGGTGAATACCTCGAGACGGCCGAGCAGCATCGCCGCCGAGCACACCCAGGTTTGGAAATCGCTCAAGACGCCGTAGTTGCTGCCGGGGCCGACCAATCCTAGGCCGGGGCCGGCATTGTTGATGCAGGCAAGGATGGCGGACAGCGAGGTCATGAAATCCAAGCCGCTGGCCAGCTGCACGAAGATCAGCGTCACGATGCTCATGAAGTAGAGAAACACGAACGCCAGTACCGCGAACACCACGCGGTTGGCGATCACCGTGCCGCCGACCTTGAGCGGACGCACCATGTTCGGATGCACCAGCTGATTGAGCTCGCGATGCGCCTGCTTGGTCAACACCAAGGTACGTATCATCTTGATGCCGCCGCCCGTGGACCCGGAGCTCGCCACGATGCAGCTCAAGAACATCATCCACATGGGCGCGAATATCGGCCACTTTGAATAATCCTGGGTGTGCAGCCCGCTGTCCGTCGCAATGGATACGACGTTGAAGACGGCGTGGCGCAGCGCCGTCGGGTAGTCGGCATAGCTGCCTTTGAAATACAGGAACAAGGATATGCCGATGCAACTCGCGCCGAGCACGCCCAAGATCGCCTTCGCCTCCGCATCCCGAAAATAGGCCCAGACTCCGCGCTGGCTCCAGGCGAGGTAGTGCGTCGCGAAATTCAAGGCGGCCAACACCTGAAATACGGTCAGCACCATCTCGATGGGCAGTGAATTGAAGTGCCCGATGCTCGCGTCATACGTGGAGAAGCCGCCGAGCGCGAGCGCCGAGAAGCCGTGGCAGACGGCGTCGAACCAGCCCATCCCGGCAAACCTCAAGGAAACGATGCAGGAGGCCGTGAGTCCGGCGTACACCGCCCACAAGAGCTTCGCGGTCTGACCGATGCGCGGCGTGAGCTTGGTGTCCTTCATCGGGCCCGGCATTTCCGCGCGATAGATCTGCATGCCGCCGACGCCCAGCATCGGCAGGATGGCCACGGCCAGCACGATGATGCCCATGCCTCCGAGCCAGCTCAGCAAATGGCGCCAAAGATTGATGGACCGCGGCAGGAATTCGAGTCCCGAGAGCACGGTGCCGCCCGTGGTGGTCAGGCCCGACGCCGCCTCGAAGTACGCTTCGGTGAAATCGATGGGCAGAAAATGCCAGAGCGGAAAGCCGGCCACCGCCGGCAGAGCGACCCACGTGAGCGCAACCAGCATCAACCCGTCCCGGGTCTTGAGCTCGCGCTTGAAGCGCCGCGTGGCGAGCCACAACGTTGCGCCGAGCACGAAGGTCGCCAGTGCGGAGATGACGAAGGACCAGAGAGCCGCATCGAGCGCCCACACGGCGAGCACCAGGGGCGCCAGCATGGTCACGGCGAATACCATCATGACGAGGGCAAAGACGTGCGCGACCGGCAGTAAGATGTCTTTCACAAGAAGGAGGCGGAGCCTTGAAAGAGCTTTTCGACGGCTTCGATGTGCCGGCGGTCCGTCAAGAAGAGAATCAAGTGATCGTCCGGCTGCACGGTGGTGTCGTGATGCGCGATGATCACATCCTCGCCGCGGACCACCGCCCCCAAGGTCGTACCCTCGGGCAGGGAGATGTCCTCGATGCGGCGCCCGATGACTTTCGAGCTGTCTGCATCGCCATGGACCACCACCTCGAGCGCCTCGGCCGCGCCGCGCCGCAGCGAATGCACGCGCACGACGTCGCCGCGCCGCACGTGCGCGAGCAGCGAGCCGATCGTCACCGTTTGCGGCGATATTGCGACATCGATCGAGCCGCTTTCGATCAACTCCGCGTACGAGGGTTTGTTGATCAGCGCCATGACCTTGTGCGCGCCCAAGCGCTTGGCGAGCATGGCCGACAGGATGTTCGCCTCCTCGGAATTCGTCAGGGCGGCAAACACGTCGGCGCTGTCGATGTTCTCTTCGAGCAGCAATTCCTCGTCCGCTGCATCGCCGTGCAGAACCGTGGTGCTTTTCAACTGCTCGGAGACTTTTCTCGCCCGCTTGCCGTCGCGTTCGATCAGCTTCACCTGGTTCCGGTCTTCCAATTCGCTTGCCAGGCGTACGCCGATATTGCCGCCGCCCGCAATGACGACGCGGCGCGCGGGCGCCTCTTCGCGGCGCATTTCCTTCATGACGACGCGAATATCCTTGCGCGCCGCGAGGAAGAACACCTCGTCGCCATCCTCGACCACCGTGTCGCCCTCGGGTTTGACGCTTTTGCCGGCCCGGTAAATGGCGGCGACGCGCGCATCCGCCGTGGGAATGTGCTCGCGCAGGGTTCGCAGCGCCTGCCCCACCAGAGGACCGCCCTGCAGGGCGCGAATCCCGACCAGGCGCACGCGGCCATCGGCGAAATCCAGCACCTGCAACGCACCGGGATATCGAATCAATCGCGCGACGTACTCCGTCACCAGCTGTTCGGGGCTGATCCAAACGTCCACCGCGATCGCGTTCTCGCCGAACAACCTGTCCCGTTCCGTGAAGTCGGCCGAGCGCACGCGCGCAATTTTCTTCGGCGTGCGGTACAAGGTCCAGGCGATGTGGCAGGCCAGCATGTTGACCTCGTCGCTGTTGGTCAGTGCGACGAGAA
Source organism: uncultured Gammaproteobacteria bacterium (assembly GCA_963818075.1). Lineage (GTDB taxonomy): Bacteria > Pseudomonadota > Gammaproteobacteria > Steroidobacterales > Steroidobacteraceae > Bog-1198. Next base: position 1,904,114 of record CAWFQX010000006.1, read on the forward strand.
TATCGGTGGCGGCGATCCCGGCGGCCTCCAGGATTCGCGGGCTCGCCGCGTTGCCGTTCACGGTGCGAATGTCGAGCCGATCCTGCAGATCGCGCAGGATCTCCTCGTTCATGTCGATGACGGTGACGTCATTCGCTTCCTCCCGCGAGAGGTGATATGCCGCCGTGCGGCCAACTTGTCCAGCGCCCAAAATGATGATTTTCACAGCCGTATTACTCTACACGAACGAGATTGGCGTAAGACAGCATCAGCCACTTCGTCCCCTGTCTCTCAAAATTGACCTGGACGCGGGCATGCGGTCCGTTGCCCTCGAAATTGAGCACGACCCCGTCGCCGAATTTCGAATGCCGCACCCGGCTGCCCATGCGCATATTCGCGGCGGGCGGCTCGTCCAGGCTGCTGCTGCGCCTCACGAATACCGGCCGCGACACCTGCAGGCGCGGGCGGATTTCCTCCACCAGCTCGGGCGGCAGTTCGCCGATGAAGCGCGAGGGCTGCCCGTAGGTATCCACGCCATAGAGACGGCGCTGCTCGGCATACGTGATGTAAAGCTGGCGCATCGCCCGGGTGGCGCCGACGTAGCAGAGGCGGCGCTCCTCTTCGAGGCCTGCCAAATCGGCGACGGAACGCTGGTGCGGGAACAGCCCGTCTTCCATGCCGGCGAGAAACACCACGGGAAACTCCAGGCCCTTGGCCGAATGCAGCGTCATCATCTGTACGCAATCATCGTAAGGATCCGCCTGGCCTTCGCCGGATTCCAGAACCGCATGCGCCAGAAAGGACTCGAGCGGCGATAATTCGGCTTCGGCCTCGCTTTCCGGGGAAAATCCGCGCGCGGCGCTGACCAGCTCCAGCAAATTCTCGATCCGCCCTTCGCCCCGCTCGCCCTTTTCCTTCTTGAAGTGCTCGATGAGCCCGCTCATTTGAATGACGTGATCGACCTGTTCGTGAAGTTCCAGACCCTGGATCTCATGCGCCAACTTGTCGATCAGCGCCATGAAGGCCTGCAGTGCCAGCGCGGCCCTTTGCGGCAGCGCGCCCTGCATGGAGCTCTGCGCGCCGTTCCAAAGGGAGGTCGCCTGGCTCCTGGCGAAATCACGTACCGTATCCATGGTTTTCGCGCCGATGCCGCGGACCGGTAGATTCACGACCCGCTCGAACGAGGTGTCGTCCGCGCGGCTGGCGATGAGGCGCAGGTAGGCGAGCGCGTCCTTGATCTCGGCGCGCTCGAAGAAGCGCAAGCCGCCGTAAACTCGATACGGCATGCGCGCGTTGAGAAAAGCCTCTTCGAAGACCCGCGACTGCGCGTTCGAGCGGTACAGAACGGCCACTTCGCGGCGCGCGCCGCCGTGCGCGACCCAATCGCGTATCCGATTCACCACGAAGTCGGCTTCGTCGCGCTCATTGAAGGCTGCGTACACCTTGACGCGCTCGCCATCCTCGCCGCTGGTCCACAATGTCTTGCCGAGCCGCCCGGCATTGTTCGCGATCAGGGCGTTGGCGGCCTTCAATATGGTGCCGGTTGAACGGTAGTTCTGCTCCAGCTTGTACAGAACCGCCTGCGGAAAATCGCGGCGAAACTGCTGCAGGTTCTCCACGCGCGCGCCGCGCCACCGATAGATGGACTGGTCGTCGTCGCCCACGACGAACGGCAACCCTTGTGGCCCGGTCAGCAGCATCAGCCACTGGTACTGAATGGCGTTGGTGTCCTGAAACTCATCCACCAGGACGTGGCGAAAGCGGGTGCGGTAGTGCTGCAGCAGCGGCGGGTTGTCGCGCCACAGTTCGAAGGCGCGCAGCAGCAGCTCGGCAAAATCCACGGCTCCGGCGCGCTGACACGCCTCTTCATAGGCCTGGTAGATCTTGATCAGTTGGCGGCGTGTCGGATCGCCGTCATCCTTGATGTGCTTGGCGCGATGACCCTCGTCCTTCTGCGCGTTGATGAACCACAGGATCTCGCGCGGTATCCAGCGGGTCTCGTCGAGATCCAGCGCCTTCAATACCTTGCGCAGCACGCGCGCCTGGTCCTCGGAGTCCAAGATCTGGAAGCTTTGCGGCAGGAGCGCTTCGCGCCAATGGATGCGCAGCAGCCGATGGGCCAATCCATGGAAGGTGCCCAACCACATGGCGCCGCTCGGCAACCCCAGCAAGGTTTCGATGCGGCTGCGCATTTCGGCCGCGGCCTTGTTGGTGAACGTGACCGCGAGGATGCTGTTCGGCGAGGCGCCCTCCACCTGGATCAACCAGGCGACCCGATGTACCAAGACGCGGGTCTTGCCGCTGCCCGCGCCGGCCAGAATCAGGGCGGCCCCCAACGGCGAGGCAACCGCCTGCCGCTGATGATCGTTCAGCCCGTCGAGAAGATGAGATACGTCCATAAGGGCGCGGATTGTACTTGAGGCTTAAGGTGAGGGCGTGCGCGACCGGCTTTCCTCGGCAAACTCGATCAGGGCCAGGGCCAGGGACAGCACCACCGGGCCGGCGATGATGCCGATGGAGCCGAATGCGGGTATCCCGCCCAGAACGCCGATGAACACGGCCAAGGCGGAGATTCTTGCCCGCCCGGAGATCAGCATGGGTCTTAGGACATTGTCGAGGCCGCCGAGCAGGATGCCCCAGGCGAGCATGAATATACCGTAGCCCCAGCGGCCGTCGACGAACAGCCAGATTACAGCGGGGCCCCACACGAAGGCGGCGCCGCCCACGGGCAACATGGACAGGAGCGCGGCCAGGACCCCGAACACCACCGGCGAGGGCAGGCGCGCGATCGTGAACCCGATGCCGATCAAGACCCCCTGCAGCAGGGCAGTGACGCTGGTGCCGATGACGATGGCGCGGGTGACGCCGCTCAATTGCCGGAACAGCCGTTCCTTGCGCTCATCGTCGAGCGGAATCAGGCGGCGCGCCCGCGCCAGCATGCCATCGCCGTCGCGCAGGAAAAAGAACAGCAGGAACAACATCACTGCGAATCCGAGCAGCGATCCCAAGGCGCCGAGAAAGAAACCGCCGCTCAAGGTGGCGGCGCGCTGCAGAACCTCGCGGGTGCCCGAAACCAGCCAGGATTGAATCTGCTCCGCCGACACGCCGGCGTGCGCCTCCAGCCACACGTTGATGCGCGCGATCCAGGGAAATTGCTGCAGATCGGAAAACGATTTGATGTCGAGTTCGGCGGCGGATTTTTGCAGCTTCTGCAAGAGCGCCGAAATCTGCGTCACGAAATCGATCGACAGCGCGCTCAGGGGCAACAGGATGGTGACCGGCGCGAGCACCGTCAGCACACCCGCCGCAATCCCCCGGCCCGAAAATCGCCGGCGCAAGCGCAGATTCAGCGGATACAGCAGGAATGCGAGAAACGCGGCCCAGGCCATGGGGCCGACAAATGGCGCGAAAATCAGGATCAGGGCGTAGCCCAGGGCGCCGGCGACGACGAGCGCAAAAATGCGCGGATAGAAGCTCGTTGCAGTCGGCATCACGTCATCCTACCATTGCGGCCTGCCGGGATACCCGCCAACGGAACTACAGTGATATCAATTACCGTGAACAATCAGCTGGTTAACGTCGACGCCCAGCCCGATACGCCGCTGCTCTGGGTGCTGCGCGATCACCTCGGAATGACCGGCACCAAGTATGGTTGCGGCATGGCTCTGTGCGGAGCGTGCACCGTGCACATCGACGGCGCCGCGACGCGATCCTGCGTGCTGCCCGTGAGCGCCGTGTCCGGCAAGTCCATTACGACGATCGAAGGTCTATCGCGCGACCGCAGTCACGCGGTGCAGAAAGCTTGGCTCGAAATCGACGTACCGCAGTGCGGTTATTGTCAGTCCGGGCAAATCATGTCCGCGGCTGCGCTGCTCAAGGGCAATCCCAAACCCAGCGACGCCGATATCGATGCCGCCATGTCCGGCAATATTTGCCGGTGCGGTACGTACCCAAGAATCCGCCGGGCGATTCACCGCGCGGCGGAATTGCTCGAGAAGGGCGCGCCGAAGTGAGGCCCGTTTCCGATCCGAGCCGTCGCGACTTTCTGAGCGCGACGGCCAGCGTCGGCGGCGGCTTGATACTGGCGCTGGCGCTGCCCAGACCCGGCGGCCGGTCGAGTTCGGCTGCGGCGGCCGGTGCCGCGGGCGGCCAACTGAATGCTTGGCTTAAAATAGCCGGCGACAATTCCATCACCATCATCGTCGATCGCTCCGAGATGGGCCAGGGCGTATACACCGCGCTGCCCATGCTGCTGGCCGAGGAATTGAACATCAATTTCGATTCGATCCGAATCGAGGCGGCACCGGTGGGCGACGCGTATATCAATCCCGGAAACGGGGGCCAGGTAACGGGGACCAGCAACAGCGTGCAGGACGCATGGGACAAGCTGCGCATGGCGGGGGCAACCGCGCGCACCATGCTGGTTGCGGCTGCGGCCAAGCGCTGGCGCGTGGATCCGGCGCAGTGCCGCGCCGAGAATGGCAGCATCACCAACGCACAGGGCAAGGTCCTGACCTACGGCCAGCTGGCCGACTCGGCCGCGCAGATGCCGGTTCCCAAAGACGTCAAATTAAAGCCCAAGAGCGCTTTCCAGATCATCGGCAAGCCGCGGGCCCGCATCGATACGCCGGACAAGGTCGACGGCAGCGCCGAGTTCGGTCTCGATGTCAAACTGCCCGGAATGCTGTATGCCGCACTCGCGCAGAGTCCCGTGCTGGGCGGCAAGGTGGCGGCGCTCGACTCGGCAACAGCCGAGAAAATGCCGGGGGTGCGCAAGGTGCTGCGGAGCGGCACCGGCGTCGTGGTGGTGGCCGATCATTTCTGGCAGGCGTTGCAGGCTCGCCGCGCGCTCAATATCACTTGGGATCCCGGCGCCAACGTCCAGCTCGACAATGCCGCCATCCACGCGCTGTTGAAAAAAACCGCTGCTGGCGGACCCGGCCTCGCGGCGCGCACCGATGGCGATGTGGCGGCGGCACTCAAGTCGGCGAAGCTGAGCTTGAGCGCCGCGTACTACCTGCCGCTGCTGGCGCACGCGTGCATGGAGCCGATGAATTGCACGGCCGACGTCAAGGGCAACAGCTGCGACTTGTACGTGGGGACGCAAGTTCAACAGGTCGCGCAAACGACGGCGGCCGCGGCGGCTGGGTTGTTGCCGGCCCAAGTCAGGGTCCATACCACCTTGATCGGCGGCGGCTTCGGCCGGCGGCTGGACATCGATTTCATTCCCGCGGCGGTCGAAGCCTCGAAGGCGGTCGGCGTTCCCGTCAAGGTCATTTGGACTCGCGAAGATGACATGACTCATGACACCTACCGTCCGCCGGCATACGAAGAGGTCAGCGGCGGCGTCGATGCGGCCGGGAAAGTGATCGCCTGGAAATTGCACATCACCAGTCCCTCCATCACCGAACGCATGTTTCCGCCGGTCAAGGGCGTCGACGATTCGGTGATCGAGGCCGCGGTCAATAATCTCTACGATGTGCCGAACCTCGCGGTGAGCTATTCGCGGCAGGAAATCGGCATCGATGTGGGCTACATGCGCTCCGTGAGCCACGCGCCGAATTGCTTCGTGATCGAAAGCTTCATGGATGAGCTCGCGGCGGCCGCCGGCATGAATCCCTACGATTTTCGAATGCGGCAACTTGCCAACAAGCCGCGCCAGCGGCGCGTACTCGAGCTCGCGGCCGAACGAGCCGGTTGGGGCAAGGCGCCCGCGGGCCGCCACCAGGGCGTGGCGCTGATGGAGGGTTATACGAGTCACCTGGCGCAGGTGGCGGAAATCTCCGTCGTCGGCGGTGAGCTCTTCGTGCACAAGATCGTCTGCGTCGTAGATTGCGGCCAGATGGTCAATCCAAGGATCGTCGAATCACAGATCCAAAGCGGCATCGTTTTCGGTCTGTCGGCCGCCCGTTGGGGGAATGTGACGATCGCAGGCGGCAAGGTGCAGCAGACCAACTTCAACAATTATCGGGTGCTGCGCAACAACGAAATGCCCGAGCTCGAGGTGCATCTCGTGGACAGCGACGAGGCGCCCGGCGGCATCGGCGAAGCCGCGGTGCCGCTGGTCGCCCCCGCGCTTTGCAACGCGATATTCGCCGCCACGGGCAGGAGACTGCGTGTCCTGCCCATTGGCACCGAAAAACTGGCTTAAATCGACTCGAGGTAGGCGACCACGGATTGCATCTGGTCCTTGGTCAGATCCTTGATCACACCGTGCATGACGGGCGCGGTGCGCAACACATTTTGAATCACCAGCAGCTGCTTCAAGAGATAGGGAGCGTGCTGGCCGGCGAGGCGCGGAAACACCACCTGCCCTTCGGCGTGGGAACCGTGGCACGACGCACAAGGCGGGATCTGGCGCGCCGGCACACCCTCCTCGAACAAACGCTTGCCTTTGGCGATCAGTGCCGGGTCGCCGGATTTGGCCGGCGGCGCCGGGGGCTGTCCCGCAAAATAGGCAGCGAGCGCACTGATCATGCCGTCGCTCAACTGCGCCGACATGCCCCACATATAGGCCTGTGCGTCAGGATCCGCCCGCGACTGATCCTTGAACGCCTTGAGCTGGGTTTCGAGGTATGGCGCGGTCTGCCCGGCCAGATTGGGGAACGTCGGCGAGATGCTGCGGCCGTTCGCACCATGGCACGAGCCGCAGACCTCGGCTGCGGTCTTCGCGGCCGCATGCTGTGCATCAGGGGTGAGGTCCGCACTCTGCGCGCAGGCGCAGTACAGCGACGCGCCGAGCGCAATTGCCAAATGACTCATTCTCATCGCTCTTCTCCCGCGTCCAGGATTAACCGGCATCAAAACAAAATCCAACCGAGCATGTACAACGTGTTGTTATCCGAGGCGTTGCGCCCCAAGCCGTCGTAGTTCAGCTTTGCGCCATTGAATTTGTCGTAGCTCACGTACTGCAATTGCAGCTTGGTGTTGAGCCACGGCAAGTAATTGATTTCGCCGACGAAGCCGCGCGAATCGGGACTGCTCGTCGCGCTCCCAGTGACCGGCAGCGGCACGGCCAGCGAGCTCGAGGGATACAAACCCGTGTCGGAAGTGCCCGTTGTCTCGAAGAAGCCGAGCGAGCCGCCGATCATGCGTTGGTAGCTGTATTCGCCGACCAGCTTGAAGGTCTTGAGGTCATTGCTGCTGTTCTGTGCGAATTGATCCATGACGCTCGCATCGAGCTTCTGCTTTTCGCGGATGTAAGTCGACAGCACGGTGAACAAATGCTCCTCGCCGATGAACTGGTACTGCACGTCGACGGCCGTGTCGGTGTAGCGATCCGTCGGTCCCGCGAGCGGCGTCCCGGTGCCCGGATGCATCTTGGTCTGTATGCCGTAGGTGCCGACGGACAAACTGTTGCGATCCCAGCGGTATTCATACGCGAGTCGCCAGTACGGCGATATACCGTGAATGACGTTGCTCTGCGTGCTGTCCAGAGGATGGCTGCCGCCGCGGATGGCCGCGCCGTACACGCTGAATTCAGCATAGATGCTGTTGTCGATCCACGTGTAGACGCCGATTCCGGCAGCGTTCTGGCCGATGCCGCCGGCGCCGCTGTCGAGTTTGGCCGAGGCGTTCGGGGTCGGCGCCACGCTGCTGCCGGAATAGGGAAAGCCCCAGGCAGCCGTGGTGTTCCAGACGTCTTGCACCGTGGGCCCATTGTTCACGGTGACCCCGAACAGCACGTTGGGGTGAGGCGAGTCCGCAGCGCCGCCGAAGTCCAGACGTTTCGCATAGCGGATGTCGGTATTGTCGAAGCCGAAACTGTCGCCGACACCGTCATAGGTGAGCTGCACGAAGGCGCCCAGGCCATCGGCAATCTTACCGGCATAGAAAAAGCTCGCCTGCTGCGGAAACAGCACATCGCCGTCTTTGGCCGACGCGCCCGTCACCGCGCTGTCCGCAAGCGCGGCGCCGGTGTGCGTGTACGAGATCTGCAGCATCATGCTGAGGGGCGGCAGTGAGCTGAGGGCCAGCGTTTCGCGGTTCTCGACCGTGATTCCCTTGATTTGCTTGATGTTGTCGAGCACGTAGCCATTCAGCTTGAACTCCCGGCCGAAGGGTGTGAGCTCGGGAAACACGGTGTGGCAGGCGGCGCACGCCATGCCGGTCTGGCGGGCAAAGCTCGGCACCGCCGGAGCCGGGGATGCCAGGGCAACGCACAATCCGACCCCTAAGGCTTGAAGCAGCAAACGACGGCATCCCAACATGATCGCACCCCACCCGTGAAGAAATCCTGTGGGCGAGTGTTGGGCGAAGTGTGACGGGCGTATATACGGGATTGCCGAGGCGCGTTGCGCCTAGTGCTGACCTCGTTTATTCCTTGAACAAGAAATAGTGATCGAGAATCAGCGCTGCGAACAACAGCAGCAGATAGGTAATGGAAAACCTGAACGTGCGTATCGGTAGGTCGGGCCGCCGTCCGCGTTGCAGCGCCAGCACGTAGTAGAGGAAGCGGCCGTTCAGCGCTAGCGCCGATGCCAGGTAAATGAAACCGCTCATTCCGGTGAGATACGGCAGCAGCGTGGTCAGCACCAGCAGAATGGTGTAGAGCACGATTTGCAGGCGGGTGTACGGGATGCCGTGAGTCACGGGCAGCATGGGAATGCCGACTTTGGCGTAGTCGTCGCGCCGCGCGATCGCGAGAGCCCAAAAATGCGGCGGGGTCCAGGTGAAAATGATCAGGAACAGGAGCAGCGCCTGCGGATCGATCGAATTGGTGACGGCCGCCCAGCCGAGCACCGGCGGCGCGGCGCCCGCGGCACCGCCGATCACGATGTTCTGGGGCGTCGCGCGTTTCAACCACATCGTATAAACCATGGCGTAACCGATCAGCGAGCAGAAGGTCAGTGCGGCCGTGAGGCGATTGACGAGGAGCCACAGGATGGACATGGACGCGAGGCCGAGCACGGCCGCGAACGCGACCGCATGCCGGGTCTGCAAATGCCCGGTGGGCAATGGCCGCCGGCGGGTGCGCGCCATGTGCTCATCGACGCGCCGGTCGAGCACATGGTTGAAGGCGGCGGCGGACCCCGATGCCAATGCGATGCCGACGGTGCCGAACAGCAGCGCGGGCAGCGGCACCAGCCCCGGCGACGCCAACACCATGCCGACCACCGCGGTGAACACGATCAGCAGGCTGACCTTGGGCTTGGTGAGCTCGAGGAAATCCCGCCATCGGCTGCTGCTGCCGACGAGGGCGATTCGGGGGCTATCGGGAAGTGTCGGCACGATGCAAGGGTACCACGCTGATTGCGGCGGCCGGCGAACCGGGGGCCGGCCAGAGGGCGCGCAGCAGAGTCGCGATGCTGATCACCAAGAGAGCGTCGCCGGCATTGTGCAGGGTCGCCAGGCTCAAAGGGACGCCCCAATGCACCATCGCCACACCGATCGCAATCTGGATGACGACGGCAAGCGTCAATAGGCGCCCGGCGCGCGCGAGGCGCGGGTTATGGGCCCGCACGGCGGTGAAGATTCCGAGGCCGATCAACACCGAGCCCGCCAGCAGCGCGCCCAGTCGATGCGTAACGTGGATCGCGATCCGCGCAGGATTTGCCAGCACCCCGCCTTCGTAATCGATGTCGAGTCCACGCCACAAGACGAAGGCATCCCGGTAATCCATTCGCGGCCACCACGCGCGTTGGCAGGTCGGAAAATCCGGACAGGCGGCGGCGGCGTAGTTGGTGCTGGTCCAACCGCCGAGTGCGATTTGCAGCGTCAGTACGGCGAGCCCCGCCAAGGCAAATTTCTGCAGAGCCGTATCGAGGTCGGCTGCAGCCCTCGTCGGCGGCATCCGGGACAGCCACGACAGGAGCCCAAGAGTGGTGAGGCCGCCCAGCAAGTGCGCGGTGACGATCAAGGGCTTGAGCAGCAGAGTCACCGTCAGGGCGCCGAGAGCGGCCTGCAAGCAGACGATGACGAATAGCAGCGCGACCGCAATTATGGGTTGGCCGGGGTCCTTGCGAAAGCGCGCCGTCCATAGCAGCAGGATCGTAATGACCACGACCAAAGTACCCGCGAAATACCGATGAATCATCTCGTGCAGTGGCTTGCCGCCGGAGTTCGGGTAAATATGCCCGTAACAGCCCGGCCAATCCGGGCAACCCAAGCCGGCATCGGTGAGGCGCACCCAGGCGCCGAGCACGACGACGGCCGCTGCGAGCAGCGCGCCCGCGAGAGCCATTCGCCGGAACCAGTAGAGACGCCGTTGCGATTCCATGCAGGTTCCTAACCTATGGAGGAAAGCCGCAGCAATCGCTTCAGATCGTCGAGCATGCCCTTGGGCTTGGCGTCGGCGGCATAGAACATCATGAGATTGCCCAGCGGGTCGATCAGATAGACGCGCGGCGCGCGGGCCGCGCCGGCACCTTCCTGCGGCAGGAGAGCGAGCACGGGTGCTGCCGCGGCGGGCTGCAATTTGATCAAGTCCGGATGCTGGTCGTGCAGAAACTCCGCATCGCAGCAGCCGCCCTCGGCGATGAACACGCGCTGCACGCGCTTCATGTCGCGATCCAGGGCCAGCCGGACTTGCCGCGTGTCGTATAGCCGCGCGCGGCAGGATTCGGTACACGCCCCCGATTCGACCAGCAGCAATGTCCACTTGCCCTGCAAGAGATTCAGCGCCGGCAGCGGCCGCGCGGGCTCGATCAATACCCCGGTGTTGACGCGGCCGCCGGGGTGCCAGCCAGCGTGGCCGTAGTACAAATAGAAGGCTAGCCCGACGGGCGCAAAGAATATCAGCGCCAGGCCGACCAGCACTCGCCGTCGCCGGCGGTCTTGGGCGCCGGAATCCGTCATCGGCCGCGCCGCAAATTGGTGACGACGTAGATGACCGCCAAAGTCAGCGCCAGGGCGAACCACTGCACTGCGTAGCCGATGTGGCGCATGGGCGGGAACCCGGGCGCCGACCAATTGCGCACGTACCCATCGGGCTCGCCGGGGTCGAGCAGCACCAAATCCGTCGCGCGGGTCCAGGAGGATTCGCCGAGCAGCTGCGCGATTTCAAGTCGGCTGGGAAAACTTGCGACTACGGGATAGGGCGGTGCGAGCGCCGCCTTGGTTCCCATCTGGATACCGGGACTTGGCATATGGTCGGCGCGGCCGCGCACCAGGCGGGTGTTGGCGGCAACGGGGATGGCGGGCCGCGCGGCACGGCTCGGTCCCAAAGGCACCCAGCCGCGATTCACCAACACCCAACCGCCCCCGGTCAGGGCGAACGGCGTAATCACGAAGTAGCCGGCGCGCTCGGCATTGACCATGTTGTCGATCAATACCTGCCGGTCCTGATCGTAGTGGCCGCTGGCTTCGATGTGTTGGTACCGTCTTACGGGGGGTGTGTGCAGATCCAGCGGTTGCGTCGCGTCGCTTCCCGCGGCGAACGAATCGAACAGCACGCGCTTTTCGTCGGCGCGGCGCAACTGCCAGCGGCCGAGCGATATCAGCAGCACTATCAAACCCACCGTGAGCAGGGTCGTGAACACCCGCGGGGCGAAGATGCGGGAACCTATTTTAATTGCCACGATATACTGCTTGCAGTGGAATTCAAATATCTCGTGATTGCGATGCTGGTGCTGATCTTGATCAGCCTGGGCAAGGCGCTGTTCCACCTGACGAGCCGCAAGCCTGAAGACGGCGCCAAGATGGTCAAGGCGTTGGCTTGGCGCATCGGCCTGTCGGTGGCGTTATTCGTGCTGCTGATCGTCGCCTATTACAGCGGGTGGATCGAGCCGCAGCACGTGGTGCCGGGCTACAGCCAATAGACGAAAGTAAACAGCCCGAGCCATACCACGTCGACGAAGTGCCAGTACCACGCGACGGCCTCGAATCCGAAGTGGCGCTGCGGCGTGAAATGGCCTTTCATCACCCGGAACCAGATGACCGTCAGCATGATGGCGCCCACCGTAACGTGCATGCCGTGAAAGCCGGTCAGCATGAAAAAGGTCGAGCCGTAGATGCCGGTACCGAGCTGCAGCCCGAGTTCGGTGTAGGCCTCGTGATATTCCGTGGCCTGCAGGCCCACGAAAGTGAAGCCCAACAAGAAGGTGGCGGCCAGGAATATCTTGAGGCGTGTGCGGTGTCCGGCGATCAGGGCGTGATGCGCGATCGTGACCGTGACGCTGCTCGTCAGCAGGATGGCGGTGTTGACCGCGGGCAAACCCAGCGCCGGTATGGTTTCAAATGTGCCGTTGGGCCGCGGGCCTACGGCCGCCGGACCATTGGTGGGCCAGATCCCGTCGTAATCGTTCCACAACAAGAGCTTGGTGAAGATCTTTACGCCGTCGCCCGAGAGCCAGGGAACGGCGAAATTGCGCGCGTAGAACAGCGCACCGAAGAAAGCGGCGAAGAACATCACTTCGGAGAAAATGAACCACATCATTCCCATGCGGAACGATCGGTCCACCGCCATGTTGTAGATGCCCCGCTGGTTCTCGTCGATGACGGTGTGGAACCAGAAGATGAACAGCAGCGCCAGCATGACGAAGCCCGGGATCAGGGCATAGGCCGGCAGCCATCCGTCGAGAGTGGCGATGGCGCCCGACATCAACGTGAACAGCGTTACGGATCCGAAGATGGGCCACGGGCTGCCGTGAGGGATATAGTATTTTTCTGCATCCGCGTGCGCTTGCGCCATGATTCGATCTCTAACCGTTGAATGAAAACATGAGTTTAAGACGTTTGGCTATGGACGTGTTGCCGATTGCGCGGCCGCCGTCGCGGTCGTGTCGTAGATGGTGTACGCCAGGGTGAGCTTATCCACATCGCTCGGCAACCCTGAGTCCACGATGAACCGCACCGGCATGTCGCGCGCCTCGCCGCCGGCAAATTTCTGCGGGGTGAAGCAAAAGCACTCGGTCTTATGGAAGTACTTCGCCGTGCCGGTGGGCGAGATGCTGGGGACTGCCTGCGCCACGGCGGGCTGCCCGGTCAAATTCTTGGCATGGAACACCGCGTCGTAGAGCTTTCCCGGATGAATGCGCATCGACGCGACTTTCGGCTGGAAATCGAAGCTGCCCACCGACGCCTCCTCGGCGATGAACTCGATCGTCACCTCCCGGTTGGGATCGAGCGCCTCCTGAACCACCGACTTCCCGGCCTTGGCTTCCGCATTGCCGATCCCCGCAGCTCGGCACAAGACGTCATACAGCGGCACCAAAGCCCAGCCGAAGGCGAAGCTGCCGGCGGTCATGATCAGCAGCGCCCGGAGCAGCTTGCGGTTTGCGCGCTTTTTCGAGTCGCTCGCGTCCATCAGTGATGACTGCGCAGCACCAGGAGCACGATGAAGCCCAGATAAAATGCCAGCGCCAGTACACCCAAGCCCAGCGCGCCATTACGGACGCGGCGTCTTACCGAACTGTTCATTGGATCTGGGGAGCCTCGGTGAAGCTGTGATACGGCGGCGGCGACGATAAGGTCCACTCGAGTCCCGTGGGACGCGCTCCCGTCCACACCTCGGCGGTCGCCGGCTTGCCGCCGCGCACGCACTGCACGATCACGATGACGAACAGGAACTGCGACAGGCCGAAAGCGAACCCGCCGATCGACGACACCATGTTCCAGTCGGTGAACTGCACCGCATAGTCGGGAATGCGGCGCGGCATGCCCGCCAGTCCCAGAAAATGCTGCGGGAAGAACAGAACATTGACGAAGATCGCCGACAGCCAGAAGTGCGTCTTGGCCAGCGTCATGTTGTACATGTGGCCGGTCCATTTCGGCAGCCAGTAGTACACCCCGGCCATGATGCCGAATATGGCGCCCGGCACCAGGACGTAGTGAAAGTGCGCGACAACGAAGTAGGTCTGATTGTATTGGAAGTCGGCCGGCACGATCGCGAGCATCAAGCCGGAAAAGCCGCCGATGGAAAAGAGAAACAGGAACGCGATGGCGAACAGCATCGGGGGCTCGAATGACAGCGAGCCGCGCCACATCGTCGCCGTCCAGTTGAACACCTTCACGCCGGTGGGCACCGCAATCAGCATGGTCGAAATCATGTAGAACAATTGCGCGGCCAGCGGCATGCCGTCTACGAACATGTGGTGGCCCCAGACGATGAAGGACAGGAACGCGATCGACGCGATGGCGTAGATCATCGAAGTCGCACCGAACAGGGGTTTGCGCGAGAAGGTCGGCAGGATCTCCGAAATGATGCCGAACGCCGGCAGGATCATGATGTAGACCTCGGGGTGTCCGAAGAACCAGAAAATGTGCTCGAACATCACCGGGTCGCCGCCGCCCGCCGCATTGAAGAAACTCGTCCCGAAGAAGTGATCGGTGAGCAGCATGGTCACGGCGCCCGCCAATACCGGCATCACAGCGATCAGCAGATACGCGGTAATCAGCCAGGACCACGCAAACAGCGGCATTTTCAGCAAATTCATGCCGGGAGCCCGCATGTTCATAATGGTCACGATGACGTTGATCGCACCCATGATCGAGGAGATGCCCATCATGTGGATCGCGAAAATCAGCATGGGAAAGGCGTCGCCGGTCTGCAGGGACAGTGGCGGATACAGGGTCCAGCCGCCTGCGGCGGCTCCGCCCGGGACCAAGAACGTCGACAGCAACAGGGTGAAGGCGAACGGCAGAATCCAGAAGCTAAAGTTGTTCATGCGCGGCAATGCCATGTCGGGTGCGCCGATTTGCATCGGAATCATCCAATTGGCAAGGCCGACGAACGCCGGCATGACCGCGCCGAATATCATGACCAGCGCATGATTGGTGGTGAGCTGATTGAAGAGCACCGGATCGACGAGCTGCAGGCCGGGTTGAAACAGCTCCGCCCGAATGACCATCGCCATCGCGCCGCCGATGAAAAACATGATCAGGCTGAACACCAGATACATGGTGCCGATGTCTTTGTGGTTGGTCGCAAACAGCCAACGCGTGATCCCGGTCGCCGGCTGATCATGGTGGTCGTCGTGGTGAGCGGTATCGCTCGTATGGGCGTTAGCCATGGTGCTTGAGCTCTCTCGTGTAAGGTACGGTGCTGAAGAAAATCACTGGTTCGCGACAACCTGCGCGACCGCCGGCTTGGCCGCCGCTTTCTGCGCCTCGACCCATTTTTTGAAATCATCGGGCGTGCGCACGTCCACCACGATGGGCATGAAGCCATGGTCGCGGCCGCACAGCGAAGTGCACTGTCCGCGGTAGATGCCTTCCTTGCCGGGGTCGACCCTGAACCACAATTCATTGACGAAGCCCGGGACGGCGGAGCGCTTGGCGCCGAAATCGGGGACCCACCAGGCATGGATCACATCCTGCGAGGTCAGCAGCAGGCGCACCTTGGTGCCGCTCGGGATGACCAGCGGATGATCCACTTCCAGCAGATAGTTCGGGACCGTCTTAGGATCGATGCCCGAACGCAGCTCGCGCGCGAAATTCGAGTCGCGCGCCAGCGTCGAAAAGAAATTAATTCCCTCGCCGGCATCCATGTACTGATACTGCCATTTCCACTGGTAGGCGGTGACCCGGATCGACAGTTCCGAGTTGCGCGTGTCCTCCATCATGAGGATGACCTTCGCGGCCGGAATCGCCATCACCACCAGGATCACGACCGGAATGATGGTCCAAATGATTTCCACCTTGGTGCTGTGCACCAAGGTCGTGTCGGCTATCGCGCCCTGCGAATGGCGGAATTTCACCAGGGCATAAATCATCACGCCGAAGACCACCACCGCGATGGCCACGCACACCCAGAAGATCTCCATGTGCAGGGTGTAGATGTCGCGGCTCAAGGAGGTGACGCCAAGAGGCAGGTTATAACCATTCGAGGTATTGGCGTGGGCCTCAGCCGCCAACCCGAAGGCGGCTGGACCAAGCGCTCGAGCCCAGGCGTTGCGTCGCGGTTCGGAAGTCATGCTCATCTAAACGGATCCCCTACAGTTCTATCGATTTCAATCGGCGGCGATTCGTTCATTCCGCCTACCAAGTAACGTAAACGCTCTGCCAGGCGGCACCGGTCTTCCTCGGTGAGGAAACTGCCCACTTCGTAGGCCCGCCCGCGGCTCTCGATGGTCAGCTGGCTCGTGCCATGGCGCCTCGGCGGACTGCGAAGTCTAACCTTCGCCCAATGCCGCGCAAACTCTTGTTTTTGCGCGCCGTGCCGCGAGCGGGTCACGAGACTGATTTGAGAGTCCGTGATCAGCACCGTTTGGGAGTAATTCCCGCGCCGCATGCTGGTCTGCAGGGCGAGGCCGAGCGCCAGCATTTCGAGAGCTGCGAAGGGGAGCACCGGCCAGAAGCCGCGGAACACGAAAAATAGAGCAAAACCCATGGAAAACAGGCACGTAGATACAAAAAGAAGCATCGCGCCGGCAGGCTTCAGCGAACAATTTGGCTGAAGTTCGATGCGCTGTTCCATGCATCCTAGAATAACTCAGCTGCCCCCTTTTATGCTTGCCGTTGGCGCCGTGCGCGCAATTGCTGCTTGACGTCCTCGAGCGACACGCTCGTACCTTCGCGCGCGCCGCGCGACGCGGCGCCGGCCGGGGTCCAAGCGTGGCCAAAAATCACTTCGTAGGTCGCCGGCAACCGGCCGTCCTGCCGGAATGCCTCATACGCGGCCTTAAGTCCTGCGAATTGACGGCGCCCGGTGAGGCCGCGCGCCCGGCCCCTCGTTGCGTTGCGGGCGCCGGTGGCCTTGAGATCCGCGGCAACCCGAGGCAGGTCAAGGTAGGTCAGGGTGTAGCGCTCCACATCCAGCACCGGCGAGGCGAAGCCGGCGCGTACCAGCGCATCGCCGATGTCGTGCATGTCGATGAATTGATTGACGTGGGTGCGCGAATCCACCTTCGCCCAAGCGCTGCGCAGCTCGCGCAGGGTGTCCGGACCCAGCGTGGTGAAGCAGAAGAGGCCGTGCGGCGCGAGCACGCGGCGAAACTCCGCGAACACAGGATCAGGACTGCACCACTGCAGCATGAGATTGCTGAGAATCAAGTCGACGCTGCCGTCCGCCAATGGTAGCCGCTCGGCATCCGCGCACACGCGCGCAAAGCGGCGCAGCCAGGTTTGCTGGCGGGCGGCGGCTTGCAGCATGCACTGCGAGATGTCCAAGGCTATGACCAACGATCTGGGGTAGCGGCGCTTGAGCGCGCGCGAGGCGTGGCCGGTGCCGGCACCGGCGTCCACCGCCACGCGCGGCGCCAATGCCATCAGATCGAGGCGCGCCAGAAGGTTGTTGCGCACCTCGGCGTGCAGCACGGCAGCCGCATCGTAGGTCGCTGCCGCGCGATCGAACGAGCGTCGCACCCGCGCGGCATCGAGTGCGTAGTCCGCGTTCACACCGCTGCCTGCACGGCGATTTTCAGCCGCCGGAACAGGCTTTGATCGTGCTGCGTGTCCGGATTTCCGGTGGTCAGAAGCTTTTCGCCATAAAAAATGGAATTGGCGCCCGCCAGGAAGCACAGCGCCTGCAATTCGTCGCTCATCTCGCCGCGGCCCGCCGACAATCGCACGCAGCTCTGCGGCATGAGAATGCGCGCGACGGCGACGGTACGCACGAAATCGAAGGGGTCCAAGGCCGCGGCGTGCTCGAGCGGGGTGCCCGGGACGCGCACCAGCTGGTTGATCGGGACGCTTTGCGGGTGCTCGGGCAAGGTCGCGAGAATGTGCAGGAGCTCGGCTCGATCTTCGGGTTCCTCGCCCATGCCGACGATCCCGCCGCAGCAGACTTTCATGCCGGCGCCGCGCACGGCCTCGAGCGTGTCGAGCCGATCCTGGAAGGTGCGGGTCGTGATGATTTTTGCGTAGTACCGCGGCGAGGTGTCCAGATTGTGGTTGTAGTAATCGAGCCCGGCCGCCTTGAGCTCGTGCGCCTGCTGCGGCGTCAACATGCCGAGGGTCGCGCAGGTCTCCATTCCGAGCGCCTTCACCTCGCGGATCATGGCGAGAACCTTGTTGAGATCCTTGCGTCGAGGCGATCGATACGCCGCGCCCATGCAGAAGCGGGTGGCGCCGGCCTCCCTGGCAGCGCGCGCGCGCGCAGCAACCTCTTCGATCTCGAGCAGCTCCTGCGTCTCCAATCCCGTATCGAAACGCACGCTCTGTGGGCAGTAAGCACAGTCCTCGGGACAGGCGCCCGTCTTGATGCTGAGCAGCGTGCTGATCTGCACGCTGTTCGGCGCCTGAAAAGTCCGGTGCACCTCGAGTGCCGTGAACATCAATTCCAAGAAGGGCAGAGCGAACAGCGCCTTCACTTCTGCCAGCGTCCAATCATTGCGAACTGCCACAAATCCTCCTCATTGAGCGGGTACCATCTGCAACGGTGCGTCGGCCCAAGCGGCGATGGCAGCGCTGCAATACTCGGCATCGTAGCGGCCGCGCATCGAACCCACGGCGGGATACTTCTCGCATTCCATCGACAGCGATCTTAAGTGCTGGGCGTCCAGTTGCCCGACCGGCGGACTGTGCAAGAGTCTTATGGGGGCGAGATCCGCGGCATCGCCGCCGCAACCGGCGCACGCGGCGGAGATAACCAGCAGCAGCGCGGCGGCATCAGCGTACAAACAGGTATTCCAACGCCATGCCGATGAATACGGCCATGCCGAAATAGTTGTTGTTGAGGAAGGCCCGAAAGCAGCCGTCGCGATCCCGCGCCCGTATCAGCCACAACTGATAGGCGAAGAACGCCGCGCCGGCCCACAATCCGCCGTAGTACCACCAACCCATGTGAATCGTCCGGCCGACGAGATACAGGCAGAGTAGCGTCATGAGCTGCAGCACCGCGATGATGTGGCGATCCGAATCGCCGAAAACGATTGCCGTCGAGCGTACCCCGATCTTGACGTCGTCGTCGCGATCCACCATGGCATACATCGTGTCGTATACGGTGACCCACAGCACGTTCGCCAGCAACAGCAGCCACGCGACGCGCGGTATTTGCTCGAACTGCGCCTCGAACGCCATGGGAATTCCCCAGCCGAAGGTGACCCCCAGATACATCTGCGGCACCGGCAGAAAGCGCTTCACGAAAGGGTAGCTGACCGCCAGAAACCCGCCCGCCACGGCCAGCAGCAGCGTCGGCTTGTTCAACTGCAGCGCCAGCATCAAGGCCGCCAAGGACAGCGCGGCGAACAATACCAATGCCTCGAGCGTCGAGATGCGCCCCGCCGCCAAGGGCCGATCCTTGGTGCGCGCCACGTGCGGGTCGAAGCTGCGGTCGGCGTAATCATTGATGGCGCAGCCGGCGCAGCGCATGAGCACGGTACCCGCCACGAAAATAAGGAATATTCGAGGATTCGGTTTGCCGCGGCTGCTGATCCACAACGCCCACAGCGTCGGCCAGAGCAGCAGCCAGATGCCGATCGGCCGATCCAAGCGCATGAGGCGTGCGTACTCGCGCAGACCGTCGAAGATTCTCGGCAGTTCCTGGGTGGTGAACGGATGGAAGCGGATGCGATAGGCGATCCATCGCCAGCGCTCGGCGACCCGCTCGATCAGCTCGACACCTGAGCGCGGCAATCTCATGCGCCATTCTACCCGACGCGGCCGTAATGCTCCGCATGCCCAACCCATCGGCCGACCAGCGGCGCGACGTGCAGCGGCCAATCGCGCAGCAGCGCTTCCGCCGCGATCTGCACCCGCGGCAAGAGATCGGCGTCGCGCATCAAATCGGCGACGCGCATTTGCGCGAGACCGGTCTGGCGCGTTCCGAGCAGCTCGCCGGGTCCGCGCAATTCGAGATCGCGCCGCGCCACTTCGAAGCCGTCGTTGGTGTCGCGCATCACCGCCAGGCGTTCCCGCGCGAGCGGTGACAGCGGCGCGCGGTACAGCAGCAGGCAGGAGCTTGCGTGCTGACCGCGGCCGACGCGGCCGCGCAGTTGGTGCAGCTGCGCGAGTCCGAGGCGTTCGGCATTCTCGATGACCATGAGTGTGGCGTTCGGCACGTCGACGCCCACTTCGATCACCGTGGTTGCCACCAAGAGCTGGATTTTTCCGTCCTTGAAGCGCCGCATGGTGCCTTCCTTCGCGGCGGACGGCATGCGGCCGTGAACCAGCCCGACGCAGAGCTCGGGCAGCGCGGCGGCCAGGGCGGCAGCGGTTTCCTCTGCGGCCTGGTAGGGCATCTCCTCCGATTCATCGATGAGCGGGCAAACCCAATAGGTCTGCCGTCCTTCGAGACAGGCGGTTCGAATCCGCTGCACCACCTCATCGCGGCGCGCCTCTGCCAGTACGACGGTCTTCACGGGCGTGCGGCCCGGCGGCAGCTCATCGATCACCGAGACATCGAGATCGGCGTAGGCGGTCATCGCCAGGGTGCGCGGAATCGGCGTCGCGGTCATGATCAGTTGATGCGGCTGGTGCTCCTGGGATGCGCCTTTTTCGCGCAGGCTCAAGCGCTGATGCACGCCGAAGCGATGCTGTTCATCGACGATGACCAAGGCGAGTGCGGCGAACTCGACGCTCTCTTGAAACAGGGCATGTGTGCCCACGACGATGGGCGCGTGCCCGGCGCGGATCCCCTGCAAGACGGCGCTGCGTGCCTTGCCGGTTTGCCGCCCCGTCAAAAGCGCCACGGCAACCCCCAGCGGCTCGAACCAGCGCCGAAAATTCTGTGCATGCTGGTCGGCCAGAAGCTCGGTCGGCGCCATGAGCGCCGCCTGCCGGCCCGACTGCACGGCTTGTGTCGCGGCCAACGCCGCAACCAAGGTCTTGCCGCAGCCCACGTCGCCCTGCACCAGGCGCAGCATCGGTTTGGCTTGCTTAAGGTCGTCCTCGATCTCGCGCAGCGCCCGGGTTTGCGCCGGCGTCAACTGAAACGGCAGCGCAGCCAGCAAGCTGGCTTTGAGGGTGCCGTCCGATTGCAGCGGCCAGCCAGGATCGCTCTGAATGCGCCGGCGCAGCAGCTTGAGCGACAGCTGGTGCGCGAGCAACTCCTCGAAAGCCAGGCGGC
Source organism: uncultured Gammaproteobacteria bacterium (assembly GCA_963818075.1). Classification (GTDB taxonomy): domain Bacteria; phylum Pseudomonadota; class Gammaproteobacteria; order Steroidobacterales; family Steroidobacteraceae; genus Bog-1198. Next base: position 1,924,980 of record CAWFQX010000006.1, read on the forward strand.
GCTGAGCCGGATGGCGACCGCTCAACAACAAGTCCACCGGAGCGTCCACCGGCGGCCGATGCACATAGTTCAACGCGTCGCGGAGCGTCGGCAGGCGCGAGTCGGCGAGGACGGATGCGGGCAGCCAGTCCTCGACGTCTCCGGCGTGGGTTTGATCCAGCGCCATGCCGACCAGCATGCGCAAGCGGCCCTGGGTGAGGCCCTCCGTGCCGGGATATATGGGGGTGAGATGTTCCTCGGGCGCCTCGGCGGCATTCGCATCGACGCGCCTGTATTCCGGATGCACCATTTCCAGACCCATGGGGCCGCGGCGCGCTTCGCCGAAGCAGCGGATGCGCGTGCCGCGCGCGAGCCCATTCTGCTGTTGCGCGGTGAAGTAGAAAAAGCGCAGCGTCAGAAAGCCCGAACCGTCGCCGATCTTGCAGAGCATCTGCCGGCGCCCGCGAAATACCGTCTCGGTGAGCAGCACCTGACCCTCCACCGCCGCGCGTTGCCCGGGCCGCAATTCTCCCAGAGGCACGACACGCGTTCTGTCCTCGTAGCGCAACGGCAAGAGAAACAGGAGATCCTGAGTGGTCTCGACACCCAAGGCGCGCAGCCGCAAGGCGAGCGAATCGCCGACGCCGCGCAGCACCGTCACCGGCTTGAGTAGGGTCACAGAGCGACGATGCACTCCACTTCGACCTGGGCTCCGCGCGGCAGCGCCGCCACGCCGACCGCGGCCCGCGCGGGATACGGCTCGCGGAAATACTCGGCCATCACCTTGTTGACCAGCCCGAAGTGAGAGAGGTCGATCAAGAAGACCGTCGCCTTGACGACGTCGTCGAAGCTCGCGCCCGCGGCCGCGACAATCGCCTTCAGGTTCTCGAACACCTGGCGCACCTGCGCTTCCACATCGCCCTGCACCAGTTCCTTGGTCTTCGGGTCCAGCGGAATCTGACCCGATACCCAAATGGTATTGCCCACCCGCACGGCCTGCGAATAAACGCCGATGGCGGCGGGAGCGTCCTGCGTCGAAATGATTTGTTTGCTCATGGATTTCAAGCCAGGGTGCGAAATACCCGCTGCACGTCCGGCATGCGGCGGATGGTCTTGATTACGCGCGCGAGGTGCTTGCGGTCGCGCACCTGGAGCTGAAACTTGAGAGACGAGCTGTTCACGTCGCGTTCTTCCAACGACACCTGGTCGATATTGGTTTCGGTTTCCGCAATGCTGGAAGCGACCGCGGCCAGCACGCCGACCCGATTATTGATGTCCAGCTGGATCTCGCAGCTGAACAAGCGGCCTTCCGTCGCTTCCCACGCAACCGACAGCCACTTGTCCGGCTGCTTGCGATACTCGGCGAGATTACCGCAATTCTGCCGATGAATCATCACGCCGCGGCCGGCGCTCAAATAAGCCATGATGGGATCGTTCGGAATCGGAAAGCAGCAGCGTGCATACGTGACCAGCAGGCCTTCCGTGCCGGCGATCATCAGGGGACCGCTATGCACCGCGCTATGGTCGGCGCCGACATGCGCAGGCTGCAAACGGCGCGCAACCAATGGCGCCAACCGCTCGCCCAAGCCGATTTTCTCGTAGAGCTCGGCCGCGTCCTTCAAGTTCAGCTCCTTGACCACGGCCTCGATTTCCGCCGGCGGAATCTTCTTCAGGCTGAGCGAGAACTCCTCGAGCGCGAGCTCGAGCAGCCGCCGGCCGAGCTCCAGGGCCTCGCCGCGCTTGAGGTTCTTCAGGTACTGCCGAATCGCGGCACGCGCCTTGGCCGTGACCAGGAAGCTCGACCATGAGGGGTTCGGCGTGGCGCCCTTCGCCGTGATGATTTCCACGGTCTGCCCGTTGCGCAGCGGCGTGCGCAGCGGCACCAGGCGCCGGTCGACCTTGGCGGCCACGCAGCGGTTGCCGACGTCCGTGTGGATGGCATAGGCAAAATCCACCGCGGTCGCGCCGCTCGGCAGCCGCAATATTTTCCCCTTGGGGGTGAACACGTACACCTTGTCGGGAAACAGATCGACCTTGACGCTCTCGAGGAATTCCTCGGAGCTGCCGCCTTCCTGAATCTGCACCAGGCTGGCCAGCCATTCGCGGGCGCGATCGTGTTCGATGCCGCCGAACGAATCGCCGCCGGACTTGTATTTCCAATGCGCGGCGATGCCGGACTCGGCGACGCGGTGCATTTGTTCCGAGCGAATCTGCACCTCGATGGGCACGCCGTTGGGTCCGAACAAGGTCGTGTGCAGCGACTGGTAGCCGTTGACCCGCGGTATGGCGATGTAGTCCTTGAAGCGTCCCGGCATGGGCTTGTGGACGCCGTGCACCAATCCCAAGGCGCGATAGCAGGTATCGGCGCTGTCGACGATGATGCGAAAGCCGTACACGTCGACCATTTCGTTGAGGGAGATTTTCTTGTTCTGCATCTTCTTGTAGATGCTGTAGAGATGCTTTTCGCGCCCCTCCACCGCGCCGGCAATCCCCGACTTGTGCAGCGCGGCCTTGAACGTCTCGGCGATCTTGCCGATGAATTCCTTTTGATTGCCGCGCGCGCGCTTCAATTCGCGTTCGAGAACCCGGTAGCGGTACGGATACAAGGCCCGAAACCCCAGATCCTCGAGCTCGAGCTTGACCGCATACAGGCCGAGCCGCTCGGCGATCGGCGCATAGATTTCCAAGGTTTCCCGGGCGCTGCGGCGCCGCTTGATCGGCGGCATCACGCCGAGGGTGCGCATGTTGTGCATGCGGTCGGCAAGTTTGACCATGATGACGCGGATATCGCGCACCATCGCCAGCAGCATCTTGCGGAAGCTTTCGGCTTGCGCCTCCTGACGGTTCTTGAACTGAATCTGGTCCAGCTTGCTGACGCCGTCGACCAACTCGGCCACGACCTGTCCGAAGATCGACGCTATCTCGGCCTTGGCGGTCGGCGTGTCTTCGATGACGTCGTGCAGAATTGCCGCGACCAGCGTGTCGGCGTCCAGACGCAGATCGGCGAGAATATCGGCGACGGCGACCGGGTGGGTGATGTACGGCTCGCCCGAAACGCGCTTCTGGCCGCGGTGCTTTTCCGCGCCGAACTCATAAGCCTCCCTCACCCGCTCGACTTGCGGAGGAGGCAGATACGCTTCGAGCTTGTCTAAGAGCTGGCTGATCCCGGTGGACCGTCTTCCACCGGGTAGGAAACCGAGTATGGAAGACGCATAGTCCATCGTCGCTCTTGGGGAGGCCGGTCTTGGTTAGTCCCCAAGGCCGAGTTGCGGCGCACGAAAATCCGACGGCATGTCCAGCTCGCTCACCGGCGGCGGGACCGGCTCTTCGGGCTCTTCCAACATTTCGAGCGTGATATTTCCGGCGGCAATCTCGCGCAGCGCCACCACAGTCGGCTTGTCGTTTTCCCATTCCAAGGTGGCTTCGGCACCGTTCGCCAGGCGCCGGGCCCGCTTCGCGGCCAACAACACCAGATTGAATAGATTGGGTTCGTTCTGCAGGCAGTCTTCGACTGTGATACGCGCCATACTCAAGGTTCCATTGAAGGGATTGTCAGAATAGCAGAAATCCCTGGGAGCCTGTCTGAGTATTCCGCGTGGCCGCGTCCGGTCCCTCCGGGTTGGCTCTGCAAGGGGCGTCTGCGGCGTTGCACGACTTGGCCGTGGAATCAACCACGGCCGGAGCCGTGCGCCTTGCATCCGCTCCCTTGCAGAGCCAACGCGGCTCGCGCGAAATACTCAGACAGGCTCCCAGTTCGGCCAATTGTGCGCGCCTCGAGCTATTCTAAGCGCCGGCCAGCAATTTCGCCGCAAGCGACGCCACTTCGGCCCTCTGCGCGGTCAACTGGCCGCCGCGATCCTCGACGATGGCCTGCAAGTCGGCGAGCGCGCGGTCGAAGCGGTCGTTGATCACCACATAATCGAATTCCCCGAAGTGCGTGATGTCCTGCGCGGCGTCCTTGAGCCTGCGCTCAATCACCGCGTCCGCATCGGTGCTGCGGGCTTTGAGCCTCTGCTGCAATGAATCGCGGGACGGCGGCAGGATGAAAATGCTGCGTGCCTCGGGCAGGCGGCCTCTGACCTGCCGTGCGCCCTGCCAGTCGATCTCCAACAACAGCTGTTCGCCGAGTGCGAGCGCTTCTTCCACCGCGCGCACGCCGGTGCCGTAGCAATTGTCGAAGACCCGGGCGTGTTCGAGGAACTCGCCTTGGGCGGCCATCTCGTCGAAGCGCTCGACGTCGACGAAGTGGTAGTCGCGCCCGGCGACCTCGTTGGGCCGCGGCTTGCGCGTCGTATAAGACACGGAATAACGGATACGCGGCTCGCGCTCCATCAAGGCCTTCACCAGGCTGGTTTTGCCCGCTCCCGAAGGGGCCGAAACGACGTAAAGGCGTCCGCGCGGCATCGGTGGCTACTCGATGTTCTGCACTTGCTCGCGCATCTGCTCGATCAGCACCTTCATATCGACCGCCGCACGCGTGGTCTCTATGTCCTGGGACTTGGACGACAGCGTATTGGCTTCGCGATTGAGCTCCTGCATCAGGAAATCGAGGCGCCGTCCGGCCGCTTCGTGGCCGCCGAAAGTCTTGCGCACTTCGTCAACGTGGCCGCCGAGGCGGTCGAGTTCCTCGTCCACATCGAGCCGCTGCGCCAGGATCGCGAGCTCCTGTTCAAGCCGTTCGTGGTCGACGTCGCTCACCAGCTGTGCGATGCGCTCCAGCAATTTCGTGCGCATGCGCGCCCGCACCTCCGGCAGCCGGTCCACTACGTGTGCGGCGAATTCAATCAGCCCGGCGCAGCGCTGTTCCAGCGCGTCGCGCAGCCGTGCTCCCTCGCTGTCGCGGGAGCGGGCGAGCTCCGCCAGTGCGTCGGCGAGCAGCGCATGCGCGGCTGCGATCATCGGCGCGTGGTCGCGTGTGCCGTCGCGGATGACGCCCGGCCAGCGCAGCAATTCCAGGACGTCGATGCGCGCCGCGCCGCCCGCCTGCGCGGCAATTTGCTGCGCTCGCTGCATGAGGCTGCCCAGCAGCGCGGCGTCGACCTCGAATGCGCCCGCCATCACGGCGGGGCGAAAATGCAGGGAACACTCGACCTTCCCGCGGCGTATGGCGGCGGCGATGGCCTGCCGGAACTCCGCTTCGCCGACGCGAAACTCCTCGGGCAACCGACATCCCATTTCCAGAAAGCGATGATTGACCGTCTTCAGTTCCCAGGCCAACAATCCCCAAGGGAACTGCCGCTCGCGTCGCGCAAAGCCGGTCATGCTACGAATCATAGGGGTCTGCGCTAGAATCGGCCATAATCCTTGCGTTGCAGTTTAACAGAAGCCCAGGAGCTGACATTGCAGATCGAGACCGCGGATGTCAGCCTCATCGGCCACCGCGAAGAGAACCAAGACCGGGTCGCGGTGGCAGCCGCCGACAATGCCGTGCTGCTGGTCGTGATCGACGGCATGGGCGGCCATGCCGAGGGCGCGCGTGCCGCCGAAACCGCGTTGGCGACGCTGCTCGAATCATTTTGGCAGGCGCCGCATCCTATTTTCGATCCGCTGGGCTTCTTGCACCTGTCGCTGGGCCGCGCGCACGAAGAGGTCGTGAAGCTCGGGGTTGGGCTGAGCGTGGAAGCGCGCCCGCGCGCGACCTGCGCGCTGTGCCTGGTGCAGGACTCCGCCGCGTATTGGGCGCATGTGGGCGATAGCCGCATCTATCAATTGCGCCAGTCGCAGGTGCTCGAACGCACGCGCGATCACAGCCACGTCGAAGTGCTGCTGCGGGAAGGCTTGATCACCGAGGCCGAGGTTCACGGACATCCGATGCGCAACTACGTCGAATGCTGCCTCGGCGGCGATGCGGCCTTGCCGGAGATGACCATCTCGACGCGGCGCAAGCTCAAGGCCGGCGACGTCCTGCTGCTATGCACGGACGGCGTTTGGGCGAACCTGCGCGATCAGGATTTCGTGCGCTTTGCTCAAACCGCCGGCAAACCCTTGCGCGAGTCGCTGACGGATCTCGGGACGCAAGCGGTGGAAGCCTCCGCGCCATACAGCGATAACGCCAGTGCGGCCGCGCTACGCTGGCGGGCGGCGTGAGCCTGCGACCGAGCGGTCGGGCACCCGACGAGTTGCGCACTTTAAGTTTCGAGCGCGGCTATACCAAGCATGCCGAGGGCTCGGTTTTGGTGGGGTTCGGTGCCACACGAGTCTTGTGCACAGCCAGCGTCGAAGACAGCGTGCCCTCATTTTTGCGCGGGCAGTCGCAAGGCTGGGTGACCGCCGAGTACGGTATGCTGCCGCGCGCCACTCATACGCGATCGGCGCGCGAGGCTGCGCGCGGCCGTCAGACGGGCCGCACCCAGGAGATTCAACGTTTGATTGCTCGCGCGCTCCGGGCGGTGGTCGACTTGAAGGGCTTGGGGGAACGCACCGTGACCATCGACTGCGATGTGCTGCAAGCGGACGGCGGAACTCGGACGGCGGCCATCACCGGCGGGTTCGTGGCGTTGGCGGATGCCGTCGAAACGCTGCTCAGGCGGCGCGTCATCAGTGCAAACCCGCTGCACGGCCAGGTGGCCGCCGTATCCGTCGGCATCTACCGCGGCACGCCGGTGCTCGACCTGGATTATGCCGAGGACTCGAACGCCGAGACGGATATGAACGTCGTCATGAACAGCGGCGGCGCTTTCGTCGAGGTGCAGGGCACCGCAGAGGGCCATGCTTTCCGCCGCCACGAGCTCGAGCAATTGCTGGACCTCGCCACACTGGGGATCGCCCGCCTGCATGCCGCTCAAGCAGGCGCTCTTGCCGCCTAGGAGCCTGTCTGAGTATTCCACCTTGGCCCCTGGTCATCGCAACGGCGAATCCCGGCAAGCTGCGTGAGTTCCGGGCGCTGCTGGCGGACCTTCCCTTCGATCTGCACAGTCTCGGCGAACTCGCAATGACGCCGCCCGAAGAGTCCGGGGTGAGCTTCGTCGAGAACGCGTTGTTGAAGGCGAGGCATGCCGCGGCGCAGGGCATGGCGGCGATCGCCGACGACTCCGGTCTCGAGGTCGACGCCCTGGGCGGCGCGCCCGGCATTTTCTCGGCTCGCTATGCCGGCGCGGGCGCCGGCGACGCGGCCAACAACGCCAAGCTTCTGGACGCGCTCGCGGGCATGAGCGGCGAGCAGCGCCGGGCGCGCTACCGCTGTGCAATGGCGTTCGTGAACGGCATCGACGATGCCGCACCCGTGATTGCCGAAGCAGTTTGGGAGGGGATCATTCTCGACGCGCCGCGCGGCTCGGGCGGCTTCGGCTACGACCCGTACTTTTGGCTGCCTGAACTTGGGCTGACGGCCGCAGAGCTCGATCCTAAGGAAAAGAACCGGCTGAGTCATCGGGGCCGCGCCATGCGCGCGCTGCGCGATCAATTGCGTGCGCCAGGTCGGCTGCCGGTGCGCCCGTGACCGAGATGCCGGCCGCGATAGAGCAGCAGTCGCTGGCGTTGTACGTGCACATGCCCTGGTGCGTACGCAAGTGCCCTTACTGCGACTTCAATTCGCATCAATTGAAATCGGCCGCACCTGACGCGTCGTACATCGAGGCGCTGATCCGCGATTTCGACGCGCAGCTGCCCCAGGTCAGGGACCGGCGGATCGACACGGTATTCTTCGGCGGCGGCACGCCGAGCCTGTTCCAGCCCGAAGATTTCGGCCGACTGCTCGGCGCCCTGCGAGATCGCATCGCATTCGCGCACGATGCCGAAGTCACCCTCGAAGCCAATCCGGGAACCATCGAACGCGGCCGATTCTCGGGCTATCGGGATGCCGGCATCAATCGCGTGTCGTTGGGGGCGCAGTCTTTTGCGCCGCGGGCGCTGCAGGCCTTGGGACGCATTCATTCGGCGGAGGACACGCACCGCGCGGTGGCGGAACTGCGCGCGGCGAAACTGGACAACTTCAATCTCGATTTGATGTACGCCCTGCCGCTGCAGACGCTGGAGGAAGCGCTCGATGATGTGCGCACCGCGTGCGCGCTCCAGCCTTCGCACATTTCCTACTACCAGCTCACGCTCGAGCCGGGCACGGTGTTTCATGCGCGGCCGCCGCCCTTGCCCGACGAGGATGCCGCGTGGGGTCTGCAATGCGCGGGTCAAGCGCTCCTGGCCGAGGCAGGCTATGTGCAATACGAAGTCTCGGCATACGCGCGCGAGGGCGCTCGCTGCCGGCACAACCTCAACTATTGGCTGTTCGGCGATTACTTGGGCGTAGGAGCCGGCGCGCACGGAAAACTCACGCTCGCGCTCCCGCAGCGCATCTTGCGCACCACGAAGCCCAAGCAACCGCGCGAATACCAAGCCCGAGCGAGCGCCATCGGCGAGAGTTGGATTCTTCCCAAGGATTTGCCGTTCGAGTTCATGCTGAACGCGCTGCGCCTCAACGAGGGGTTCACCGAGCGCGATTACCGGCAGCGGACCGGTCTCGACCTTGATTCGGTGGCCGTCAAACTCGCCGCGGGCGAGGCACGCGGGCTCCTGGAGCGGCTGGCCGACGGCTGGCGCCCCACGGAATTCGGCCGGCGCTTCTTAAATGATCTGCAGGCCAGTTTTCTCGCCTAAGCTTATGCACACGGGGAGTGGGCCCCCGCATAAAGGGGTACCTACGACACATTGCATCTGCATTAGGTCAGATGCAGCCCCCAAGTAATTGAAATAACTAAAAAAAATGACTTGTCTATTTTTTGACCAAGTTAACAATTACTCGAATTTCCGCTGTCTGAATCGGGCGACTCGGCTGCCATCCACAGACTTATCCACAGTTATTGTGGACAAATGCCCAAAACCGTGTCAGACAAAGGCTTACACGCTACATCTTGTGGTAATCGAGCGGGGCGGATACCATGTGCGGCTTACTTTGCGGCGTGGCGATGCGCACCTAAGATCGGTGCCCGTCGATTCTGCCAGCGTCATATCGAGGTTCCCATGAAAGCCGGCATCCATCCAGAATACAAACTCATCTCCGTCACCTGCACCTGCGGCAACAAGTTCGAGACGCGCTCGACCATTGGCCAGGATCTGCAGGTCGAAGTTTGCTCCAATTGCCATCCGTTCTATACCGGCAAGCAGAAAATTGTGGATACCGGCGGCCGCGTCGACAAATTCCGCAAGAAGTATGCGGCGGCTGCGAAAGCTTAAAATCGGCTGACGACTCGCGAGTTCCGCGCAGCGCTGATCCGGCGCCGCCTGCGCGCGAGCGTTATGCCGTGCTCCCTTGATTCCGATGTTCGGCCGTGCAAGGCTGCGGAACCTAAAGCGACCATCCGTCGGAAAAGCGCATGAGCACGAAATACGAACTCAAGAATCTCGCGACCGGAAAGGCGACGTTCCTGAACGCCGTTTCGGGAACCATCGGGCCCGAAGCGCTCGACATTTCCAATTTGACCAAGGAACAAGGAGTGTTCACGTTCGACCCGGGCTTCATGGCGACGGCAAGCACCGAGAGCAAGATCACCTACATCGACGGCGACGCGGGCGTCCTCTTGTATCGCGGCTATCCGGTGGAGCAGCTCGCGGAGAAGTCGAGCTATCTCGAAGTGGCGAATTTGCTCATCTACGGCGGTTTGCCCACCAAAACGCAGCTCTGCGAGTTTCAGAATTCGATCATGCGGCACACCATGGTCAACGAGCAATTGCTGCGCTTTTTCCAGGGCTTTCATCACGACGCGCACCCCATGGCCATGGTGTCCGCAGTGGTCGCATCGATGGCCGCCTTCTATCACGACACCACGGACATCGATAATCCGCGGCATCGCGAGATTTTCGCGCATCGAATCATCGCGAAGCTGCCGACCATCGCCGCTGCGGCCTACAAGCACACGCTCGGCCAACCGTTCATTTACCCGCGCAATGATCTGCGCTACTGCGCGAACATGCTCAATATGTTCTTCGCGGTGCCCTGCGAGCAGTATGCGATCGACCCCGTCGCCGCCGAAGCGCTGGATCTCTTGTTCATCCTCCATGCGGATCACGAGCAAAACGCCAGCACCTCGACGGTGCGCTTGGCCGGCAGCACCGGGGCAAACCCTTACGCGGCGATATCGGCCGGCGTATCCGCTCTGTGGGGGCCGGCGCACGGCGGCGCGAATGAAGCCGTCCTCGACATGCTGTACGGCATCGGCTCGGTCGCAAACATCGATAAATTTCTGGTGCGCGTCAAGGACAAGAGCGACCACGTGCGCCTGATGGGATTCGGGCACCGCGTCTACAAGAACTTCGACCCGCGCGCGAAGATCATCCGCGGCATGTGCTATCGCGTGCTCGAGAAGCTGGGCAAGACCGACAATCCGCTGTTCGAGCTGTCGCTCAAATTGGAGGAAATTGCGCTCAAGGACGAGTATTTCGTATCGCGCAAGCTGTACCCCAATGTGGATTTCTACTCCGGCATCATCTACAGCGCGCTCGGGATTCCACGCTCCATGTTCACTGTCATGTTTGCGATCGCGCGTACCGCCGGCTGGGTGGCGCAGTGGCAGGAAATGGTGTCGGATCCGCACATGAGGATCGGGCGGCCGCGCCAGCTCTACACCGGCCCCACGCAGCGGGATTACCAGCCGATAGATAAGCGCTGATCGATGGCGGCGCGATCGCACGCAGCCTTGAGCTTGGCGGCATTGGCGCTCAGCGGCGCCGCGAATATTGCCTTGGGGAACAGCGACTGCCCGAGCCCGTCCGGGCCCGTGGCCTTGGGCAGCGTGCAATGGAACGGCTGGGGCCGCAGCCTCGACAACACGCGATATCAGCCCGAGCCCGCGATTCGCGCCAGCGACGTGGCGAAGCTCGCCTTGAAATGGGCTTACGGCTACCCGAGCGGCACCGAATTCGGCCAGCCGACCGTGGTGGACGAGCGGCTATTCGTCACCAGTTCCTCCGGCCGGGTTTACTCGCTCGATTCCAAAACGGGCTGCACTTATTGGACGTATGACTCCGCGGCGGGCAGCCGCACGGCAGTGACCATCGGGGAACTGGCGCGTGCGAGGGTCGCAGCGTTGCCGCGCAAGCTGAAACGCACGTTGGCGCATCTCGATGTCATCAAGGCGCCGAGCGCCGCGTTTTTCGGGGACGATTCCGGCACCGTGTATGCGCTGGATGCACAGAAGGGAACTCTGTTGTGGAAGACTCAAGTGGACACGCACCCGCTGGCGCGCATCGTGGGGGCGCCGACGCTGTACGGCGACCACCTGTACGTGGCCGTGTCCTCGACCGAGGACGCTGCGGCCGCCGACCCGGGCTACAGCTGCTGCACTTTCCGCGGCAGCGTGGTTGCGCTCGACATCGCCAGCGGCCGGACCTTGTGGAAGAGCTACACGGTTCTCGAGGAGCCGCAGCCGACCCGCAGGAATAGCGCGGGCGTGCAGGAATTCGGCCCGGCGGGTGCGGCGGTCTCCTCGTCACCCACGATCGATGCCAAGCGCAATGTGGTGTACGTCGCGACCGGCAGCTCCCCGACCGGACTCGAGCAATCTCTCACGGATGCCGTAGTGGCCTTCGATTCGGTCAGCGGCAAGCTGCGCTGGGTCAAGCAGCTGGTCCGGCCGGATGCCGGACCGGCCGGCGCCGGCTTTTCAAGTCCCCCCGTGCTGCGGACGCTGGCGACCGGCAATCAGGTCCTGCTGGCAGGGCAAAAGTCAGGGATCGTTTACGGACTGGATCCCGATCACGGCGGCGAAATTCTCTGGCAGACGAGGATTGGCGACGCGGCCGCGGGCGCAGCGGGGAGTGCGGGCGCGGCTGCGGCGAGCGCGGCGGTGGCGGGCACCCCGGGTGGGGTTGCCTGGGGCAGCGCCGCGGATCACCGCAATCTCTACGTGGCCATCTCCGGTCAGTTGGCTCAGCCTGCGAATGCATCCGGGAGTTTGACGGCGCTCGATATGACCACCGGCGCTGCGCGCTGGCACACCGCCTCGCCGGAACCGGCCTGCGCATGGACCGACCGCAATTGCTCGCACGCACAAGCGCAGGCGGTCACGGTCATGCCGGGCAGCGCATTCTCGGGATCGATGGACGGGCATTTGCGCGCGTATTCGACCATCGACGGCAAGATCCTCTGGGATTTCGATACCGCCAAAGATTTTCAAACCAAGAACGGTATCAAGGCGAGCGGCGGCCCCTTGGATCACGGCGGAGCGACCATCGTGAACGGCACGGTGTACGTCAATTCAGGAAACGCTCTGCTTGCCTTCTCCGTCGACGGCAAATAGGACTCGATAAGCAAACATGACAGTTTCAACGCGGCTTGGATTGGTCGGATTCGCTGCACTTTGCGCCTTGACCGCGTCCGCGGCTGAAGGGGCGAAGGCGCGCGCGGCCGGTATCGATGCGGTGCCAGCGATCGAGAACTCGGTGGTGAAGGTGTTCGCCACCATGCGCTACCCGGATCCCTTCAAGCCTTGGGCCAAACAGGCGCCGGGCGACGTGACCGCCTCGGGCGTGGTGATCGAAGGCAAGCGCATATTGACCAATGCCCATGTGGTTCTGTACGCCAGCCAGGTACAGATTCAGGCGAATGCGGCGGGCGACAAGCTGCCGGCCACGGTCGTAGCGGTGGCACCCGGCATCGACTTGGCCGTCCTTGAGCTCGACGACGCGGCCTTCTTCGACGGGCATCCGCCGGTGTCGCGCGCCAGCAAGCTGCCGCGGATCAAGGATGCGGTATTGGCATATGGATTCCCGACCGGCGGCAACTCGCTGTCCATCACCAAGGGAATCGTGTCGCGTATCGAGTTCGTGTCCTATAACTATCCGGTGTCGGGACTGCGCATCCAGGTCGATGCTGCGATCAACCCTGGCAACAGCGGCGGCCCCGCGATCGCGGGCGACAAGATGATCGGCCTCGCCTTCAGCAAGCTGGGAGGCGACACGCAGAACATCGGCTACATCATCCCCAACGAAGAAGTCGAATTGTTCTTGAAAGACATCGCCGAGGGCCGCTACCACGGCAAGCCCGCCATGTACGACGAGTTGCAAACGCTGGAAAATCCGGCGCTGCGCGACTACCTCAAGCTGGACAAGGGCGTCGAAGGAATGGTGGTGCACCGCCCGTACAAGACCGATGCTGCATATCCCCTGAAGGAATGGGACGTTCTGACCCGCATCGGCGACACTCCCATCGACAATCAGGGCATGATCAAGCTGGACAAGGACCTTCGGGTCAGTTTCACCTACCTGGTGCAGCGCCTGGCGAATGACGACAAGGTGCCGCTGACCCTCGTCAGGGGCGGCAAATCCATGCAGATACAACTGCCCGTGTCCGCGGAGCACCCCACCCTGGTTGCCGATTTGCGCGGCGGATACCCCTCGTACTTCATCTACGGCCCGCTGGTGTTTTCAACCGCCACCTGGCAATTGCTGTCGAACCTGGAGAACAACGCCGGTCTGCTGCGAATGCTGGGCGCCGTGAAAAGCCCGTTGATCACCCGCGCGCTCGATCCGCCGGATGCGGAAACGCAGGAGTTCGTGGTCATCTCCTCGCCGTTCTTCCCACACAAGCTCGCCAACGGCTACTCGAACCCCGCGGGATCGGTGGTGTATTCGATCAATGGCACCCACGTGCGCAGTCTCGAGCACCTCGTTTCCCTGCTCCGCGACCTCAAGGATCCCTTCGTCACGATCGAGTTCGATCAAAAGGGCAATGAGGCCTTGGTATTTTCGCGCGCGGCGATGCTGGCGGCCACCGATGAGATCCTGACCGACAACGGCGTGCGGGCTCAGGGCTCGCCCAACATGATGGCGGTTTGGCAGGGGAAGCCGGTCAGTAGCGATACGTCGCGGTGACCCCGATGGTGCGCGGCCGCACGCCGCGAGCGAAGTACAGCGTATCGGTCGTCGGACCGGTCGCGCCTCCGGTGCCGGGCCCGAGCGCGAATGGCGCGATATCGCGCGATTCGAACAGCTGCGGGTGGGCGTTGGTCAGATTGTTCGCGTACGCCGAGATATCGAAGCCGCTGAAGCGAAGCCCCGCCCGCAGTGAGAGGTTGTTGACGACGGGCAATCCCGGAAGGGTCTTGTCAAACAGCCCATTGTTGTCGTCCTGGCCCGGCAGCAGGGACTTCTGGGCAGTCGAATGCTGGAAGTCGAGTCGCGCATAGGGCATGCGAGCCGCCCACTCGGGAAAGTGATATTCGGCCGATGCCGTGAAGGCCCATGGTGCGCCGAGCAGCGCATCGCCATTGGTGGCGATGGGGCTGGCGACGAGCTGGCCGCCGGTGCAGCTCGCGCTGGCGGCGTTGTAGGTCAACGTCCCGGCGCAAGAGGATTTCGTCAACCGGGCGTCGGTATAGGCCGCCGTAAGATCGAAGGTCAGCGCGTCGACCGGCCGGTAGAGCACCTCGACATCGCCGCCTTCGCTCTTTGCCTTTCCAAGATTGGCGGTGAATTGCTCGCCGCAAACCGGCAGATACACGTTCTGCTGGATGTTGTTCCAATCGATATAAAACAGGCTGGTGTTGATTTGCAGCCGATGGTCAAGGAAGGTGTTCTTGCTGCCGATCTCGTAGCTCCACAGATTGTCCGAAGAGTACTGCGGGGGCACCACACTCAGCCCGAGGGACGTGAGGTTGCTTTGGCAGATGCTGCCGACGCCGACGTTGGGACCGCCGGGGCGGAAGCCCTTGGAACCGCTTACATACACGAGGTTGTCGTGATCCGGCTGCCACGACAGTACGGCCTTGGGCGTCACGGGCTTTTCGGTGGCGCTCGACGATGTGATGATGGTGGTTCCGAGAAACGGTCCGGTCTCATTCACCGAGCCGGTGTAGTCGACTTTCGAGACGCGCAGGCCCACCGTCGCCTTGAACGTGTCGGTCAACTTGAAGGCCACTTCGCCGAAAGCCGCGATCTGCTTATCGACGACCCGGTCGATCGGCCCATTGAAGATCAGTCCGTTGGGGCACGGCAGCGTGGGCGGCGCACACACCGGCACCGCAGGGGTGGGACCGGAGAAGCTGAGCACTTCGGAATTCAGCGTCTGATCGATGATGCTCTCGGGTACATTCTCGCTCAAATGCGAGAAAAAGAGCCCGGCGTTCCAGACGATCCGCGCATCGGTATCGCTCGAAGCCAGCCGGAATTCCTGATAGAAGTTGCGCTGATCGTCCTCAAACAGTGCATAGCCATTGTCGCCCGCTGACGGAAATACGTTGGCCAACTCACCGAATGAGTTCCAGGTCGCGCGCAGGTATTGTGTGTAGTCTGATGTCGCATTTTGATTTCGGTCGTAAAACGAAGTATTGGAGAACAGCGACGCGAAACCGAAATTCCACTGGATCTTGACGGCGCTCAACGTGAACGCATCGTTGCTCGGATTGGTCCCGAAATTCCCGTTGCGATAAACGTTCGAGGCAGGATCGGAGAGCGAGATCCAGTAGGCCGAAGTGTCGCTGATCTGCAGGCGCTGGTAGTAGACCGACGGCGAGATCTCGAGCGTATCGCTGACCTTCCACTTGACGGCGAGCCGGGCCGTCGTGGTCTCCGAAGAGTTCGCGTTCGCCTCGGTGGTATTGCCGTTGTAGACGGGGGTGGGCAGCGCCACCGTGTTGTTCGGGGACAGCGAGTAGCCGACGCGGTCCACCCAGCCGCCATCGCGCCGGAACGAGACGCTGGCGCGAAATGCCAGCACGTCGTCGATGATGGGCGCGCCGAAGGCGGCGCCGCCTTCGTAGCTCGGGGCGCCGCCGTCGGTCGTGGCGGCATCCACCCGAGCGTAGCCCGCGGATTTGTTCACGTTGGGTTCGGGCGCTATGAAGCGCACCACGCCGCCCTCGGCGCCGGCCCCGAACAGCGTGCCCTGGGGTCCGCGCAGCACCTCGACCCGGTCGAGGTCGAACAGCGCCGGAAAGGCGTTGATGGAGCCGAATCCGATGTGGCGGGTCTGAATCGGCGAGTCGTCAATATAGATGCCGGTGGTCGAGGTGCCGGCCGTTGAGTCGACGCCGCGGATGTTGATGTCGGAGCCTTCGTCGTTGTAGTTGCCCGCCGAGCTCATGCCATTGCGCTGAAAGTTGACTCCCGGCGACAAGCGCGACAGGTCGTCGATGTTTTTGAGCCCCTGCGCATCGAGCTTCTCCTGGCTGAATGCCATGACGCTGATTGGTACGTCTTGCAGACGTTCGGTGCGCCGCGTCGCGGTAACGACAATCTCTTCAAGACCGCTGCCTGGTGTCGTCTCGGCATCTGCACCCACCGCCATCGACGCGGCTGGCCACGCAAGCAAGCCCGCCACAGTGATTGGCCATGAACATCGCTTTATAATTGCATCCCAACGCATTTGCGTACCCCTAATTGTTGCCTTTTCCCCACAAGCGGCACCCGATTTATTCTAGTTCTTTCCTACCATCGTTGTTCAAGAAACTCTCATCGATGAGGAGCTGATCCGCTTCGATTTTCTGGCTGCTTGTAAACCCTCTCGCCCCTGAACCAGGTCTCGAGCACCTGCGTGTTCGCAATATCTTGTCCCTGGGCCGCCTCGGCGAGCTTCACGATGTCGCGGTCGAGAATGATGAAGTCGGCCGACTTGCCGACCTCGATGGAACCCGTCTCGCGGTCGCGGTTGAGGTAACGCGCGCCACGGATGGTATAGGCGTCAATGGCGCTTTGAATGGAGATGCGTTGCGCCGGCGTGATCGGCGGCTGCCCCGGCAGTTGCCGAGTCACCGCGGTCGCAATATTCACGAAAGGCTGCGGACTGCGGGTATTGACCGGGGCGTCCGAGCCGCCGAGCAGGATGCCGCCGGCATCTTCAAGGGCCTTGAAAGGATATACGGCGCTCTCGTAGTAGCCGTTCGCCGGGTGCAGCGCCGCGTAGCTATTGCCCGTCACTTTGTCGAAGAATGGTACGACCGTCATATCGTACTCCGGCTCGAAGTTGGCCCATGAGAAGGTGCAGGCCAGGTACAGGTGGTCTCGGCCGATGCGCTTCACGTCCTCGGGATTCACGACCTGCACGTGCGCCAGCGCATCGTGCTGGGTGGCGATGCCGTCGGCGGCGCGCGCCTGCTCGATCGCGTCGACCGCCGTCCGCACGGCCGCGTCGTTGATCGCGTGAATGTGCAGATTGAAGCCCGCCAGGTGGAACCGGCGCACGAACTCCAGGATCACGGCGCGGTCATGCTGCAGCTGCCCGGTGCTGATGGCGCACTGACCGGGGTGGTAGCCGTTAGCCTTGAGGAAAGCGGCGGCCGCGTCCGGATTGGCGTACTTCGCGGCGTGGATACGCACGTCTTGGCAGAGCGTCGAGCCCGTGTCGACGTAGCCCGTCACGGTGAGGCGCCCTTGACCGTCCCTGCCGAAAATCGGCTGCAGGTAGGCATGCAGCGACGCGACTTCCGGCAGGGTCGGCGGCACGGCATTCGGATTGCCCTCGAGCACGCCGTCGGCGAAGAGCTTGACCACGTCGGCGCGAATGAGCGCATCGTTCGCGTACTTCGCGCGAACGGCGCTTGCCTCGCGCACCATGCGGTCGTAATCGATCGTGCCCCCGGCGCTGCGATAATTCTCGGGGTCGTACCACTGTGCGAGCGTGGTTCGCACAGTGAGCTTGCCGCTCTTCTCCAGCGCGTCATACATCGGCAGCAGTTCCGGTGCGACCGCAGCATCCAGCATCCCGGTTATACCGACACTATTCAGGCGCTGCGTGATGCGCTCCGGCGCCTTCATCACCTCAGGCAGGTCCACCAACAGGAGAAACGTCGCATCCATGATGTAGCGCGCTTCCTCATTGGCGGTGCCGTTCGGCTCGCCCTTCGCGTCGACGCCGACGAGCTTGGCGACCCCGGCAAAATCGGCCGCGAGCGTCGCACGCGAAAAGCCGATGCGTTCGCCTTTGGCATTCTTGGCGCGGGCGAGCGCCACGCTGTTGAAGGCCCCATGATGTCCGTCGTTGCCGAGCAGCTGAATGGGATGCTGGGTCGAGGCAAGATCGAGCGCAGCGCGCAAGGTTGGATGGGCGCTGTCGGGTTGATTGTCGTCGGAGAAGTTCCACTGCCTGACGTTCACCCACTCGCCGGCCGGAGTCCTGTAGCGCTCTATGCAGCCGCGCACCAAGTCCGTCAGCCGCGCGAGCGGCATGGGTTTGCTGTCGAGGTCGCAAACGTCGAGATCAACAATGCCGCTGGGATGGATGTGCGAGTCGATGATTCCGGGCAAGACCAGCTTGCCGTGCAGGCTTTCGACGCGGGTGGCCGGCCCGATCCACTCGCCCGCGCCGCTCTTGCTGCCAACGTAGACCAGCCTGCCGCCGCTGACCGCAAGCGCCTCGGCGTAGCGATGGTCCGCCGCGGCCGTATAGATGCGCGCCTCCGTGACGACCAAGTCGGCCGAAGCTCTGGCCGCCACGCTCGCTCCCGGAAGCAGCATCGCGATCCATAGAAGGGGTGCAGCGGGTCCACGCATGTTGGCTAGGCTCTTTGAAGTTTGAGTGGCGCTGCTCAATCAGGCCGCGATGTTAAACTGAACATTTAATCGGAGTCAAAGGTGCGGATGACGTAAATTTGCCGATCTGACGTTTGACCGGGGCAGAGAGCTGATTTATTGTTCGGTTTATTGCGGAGAGGGCGAATCGCGTGCCAGTGAAGTCGTCTCGCTTAAACCTTGCGCCGCAGCGGCGCGGCCTCGGCATGCGCCGGCAGCCGTCGCAAGCCCGTGCGCAGCGGACTTTCGGCACGGTCCTCGACGCCGCTGTCGGACTCATCGAGCGCGAGGGCGTTGAACGAGCCACGACGCGGCGCATCGCCCTCACTGCAGGCGTCTCGATCGGCGCGGTTTACGAGTACTTTCCGAACAAGGAATCCATTGTCCTGCATCTCGGCACGCAGTGGTTGCGCCGCATCCGCGAGATCGTCGAGGCGCTTCACCCCGCTCGCAGTGCGATTCCGGATTTGTTCGGGTATCTGGACCGGATGTTGCGCGAGGTGCAGGCACTCTATCGAAATCAGCCCGGCGTACTCGCGGTCGTGCGCCTGATCGGCGCGATTCCGGAACTACGCGAAGCCGAGCAGGCCCACGACGCCGCGGTAGTCGCGTCGGTCAGCAGCGCAATGTGCCATTTCGTTCCCAACGCGGACGCTGCAGAAGTCCGGTCCGCGGCGAGCTGCATGATCATCATGGGCCACGGCGTGCTGAGCGAGTGTTTGGTCACGCAAGCCGGCGACGCAGCCCGGCTGCTGCGCATGTTGCGCCTCTCGGTTTACGCGATCGCGACTGCGATCTTGCTGCCGGTCGAGCGTTAGTTGGGGCCCACCAGCTCCGACACTTCGCGGGCGTCCGCCCGCTTCATCGGCCGGCCGTCGACGGGCGAGTAGGGCGATTGCCTGATCCCATCGATGGGGAACACGGTGGCGTCGACGGTTCGACCGTCGGCCTCGAAACGCAGCGCCGGATAGTTGATGCTGCGCTCGGCATCCATTTTGACGCGCCGCTCGTAAAATTCATGCGGTACGCCGATTTCGAGCAGCCGTATCGCGACCGACTCGGACCGATCCGCAAACAAATGCAGATTGATGTCGCTGTAATTCGTGGCGGTGCCCGTAAGCACGGAACCGACCAGGCGCGGCTGGAACTCGTCCAGCATTCGCATCGTATGCAGGGCGATGCGGCGCTGTTCCTTGAGGGTCACGTCGTGCGAATCGCGCCCGAACAATCTCTGGTGCTCGCGCAGAGCCGCTTCGATTTCGATGTTTTTCGGCAACACCGCGACGTCGTTCACGCCGAGCCGGTCTGCGGCCTTGCGCTTCGCCTGCAGGAAATCCCCGATCCCATGTTCGGCCATGATGCGCGCGGCTTCCTGAGCGAGAGCGCGGCGCAAATCTTCTGCACGCTGCGAAAATTTCTTTGCCATGATTCTTTAAACCCTAAAATAGCGGCTTGTCGCCGTCGTTCATCGGATTCGGGTTGTTCGGCCCTTCGTATGCCTCGGGTTTGGGCAGATTGCCCTCGATGAATTTCTCCATGATGCCGTTGGGATTGTCGCTGCTCGCAAGCAGACCTGTTTCGGGAGATATGCGCACGGTTACTATGCCGTCGGGCACCGGGACCCCGTGCTTGGGGGCGCCGGCCAGCGCTTCGTGCATGAAGTAGGTCCAGGCCGGCACGGCTGTACGGCCGCCCTGCTCGCCCTCGCCCAAGCTTCGGTCCTGATCGAAGCCGACCCAGACCGTCGTCTCGAGATCGCCGTTGAAGCCGTTGAACCAGGCGTCACGCTGGTCGTTGGTCGTGCCGGTTTTGCCGGCGATATCCTCGCGATTCAACGTCCGCGCACGCACTCCGGTGCCGCGGCGGATGACATCCTTCATCATGTCGGCCAGCAAATAGGCCACCTGGGGACGGATGATCTGCGGCGCCAAATTCTTCGGGGGAATCAGCGTCTTGCCGTCGTGCGGCGCCTCGTCGATCAGCGTCGTGCGAGCGCCGGCGGCGCTCCTGATCGTGGCCGGATCGCTGATGCGATCGCATTCGAAGCAGGCCAGCGCGGGAGTCGCCTGCTGCAGGACTTTACCGCTCGCGTCTTCGATCCGGTCGATGGTGTAGGCGCCCACCTTGTAGCCCCCGTTGGCAAACGTGGAATAGCCGATGGCCACCTGCAGCGGGCTCAATTCTGCGGTGCCGAGCGCCAGGGTCAGGTCGTTCGGCAACTGCGACTTGTCGAAGCCGAAGCGGGTCACGTAATTCCAGGTGTAGTCCCCGCCGAGGGCGCGCATCAGCCGGACCGAGACGAGATTGCGCGAGAAGGTCAGTGCTTCGCGCAGACGGATCGGGCCGTAGAATTTGTTCTCCATCTCCTTGGGCCGCCACGCCTGCTCCATCCCCGTGGCGTCGATCACGATGGGTGCGTCCAACACGACGCTGGCCGGGGTATAGCCCTTGTCGAACGCAGCCGCGTACACGAAGGGTTTGAAACCCGATCCAGGCTGGCGGCGCGCCTGCGTCACCCGGTTGAACTTGCTTTG
This sequence comes from uncultured Gammaproteobacteria bacterium, assembly GCA_963818075.1. GTDB lineage: Bacteria > Pseudomonadota > Gammaproteobacteria > Steroidobacterales > Steroidobacteraceae > Bog-1198. The sequence continues at coordinate 1,945,925 of CAWFQX010000006.1, forward strand.
GAAGTAATCAAAGCCGCCGACCAGGGCCACCACCGCCCCGTCCCGCGGATCTACCGACACGAGAGCGCTTTGCGCCTCCGGCACCTGCACGAACAGCAGCGATTCGGCTGTCCGGCCCACCGTGTAGATCACATCGCCCCGAGCCAGAATCTCCGCCGCCCCCGTAGGCGCCCGGTCGGTCTTTTCGTCCGGCAATTCGCGCCTTGCCCAGGACAGCTTCTCCCAGGGCAATGTGGCTTCACCGATGTCTTTGACGTAGATCTTCGCGCTCTTCGCCTCGACCTTCTCCACGATCGCCGGCCGCAGGCCGCCGATGATGGGGAATTCCTCGAGTTGGCCCTCGAACTCTGCGGGAGTGGTGATCTTGGACAGATCCACCTTCGCGGTTGCACCGCGGTAGCCGTGGCGGCGATCGTATTCCAGGAGCCCGGTCCGCAGCCCCACGGTCGCCGCCGCCTGCAAGCGCGAATCGACGGTGGTGTACACCTTGTAGCCGGCCGTATAGACATCGTCGCCGTACTTGGCCTGCATTTCATTGCGTACCATCTCGGCCACGTATTGCGCGTCCACCTCGATCGAGGAGCTGTGGAGCCTTGATTCCATGGGGCTATTCTTGGCCTCATCGTATTCGGCCTGGGTGATGTAGCCGAGGTCGAGCATTCGCCCCAGCACGTGCGCGCGGCGGACCTTGGCAGCCTCGGCGCTCGCCACAGGATTGACCACGGAGGGAGCGGTCGGAATCCCCGCCAGGGTGGCCATTTCAGCCACCGTCAATTGGTCCAAGCTCTTGCCGAAATACACCTCCGCCGCGGCGCCCACGCCGTAGGAGCGCTGGCCGAGGAAGATCTTGTTGACGTACAGCGAGAAGATTTCTTCCTTGGTGAATTCCGACTCCATCAAGAGCGAAATGTAGATTTCGCTCATTTTGCGTTTCATGTCGCGCCGCGGGGTCAAAAACATATCGCGCGCCACCTGCATGGTGATGGTGCTCGCCCCCTGGCGAATGCCGCCGGCTTTGAGATTCGCCACGGCCGCACGCAAAATCCCTTGCCAATCAACACCATGGTGCCTGAAAAAGCGATCGTCCTCGGTCGCTAGGAATGCCTGAATGAGCCTTTTGGGCAGCTGTTCGTAGCGCACCGGGATCCGGCGCTGCTCGCCGATGGCGGCGATCAATTTCCCGTCGCGGGTATAGACGCGCAGCGGAACCTGTAGCTGCACGTCGCGCAGGCTGTCAACATCCGGCAGGGCGGGCTTCAAGTAAACATAAGCACAGACGTTGGCGAACGCAATTAACGCTATTGCACCAACGAGACATGCGCAAATGCGCGAGATGAGAACTAGGTAACGTTTGGTCACAGCAAAGAGTTCTAACTTATTGCACTGGCGATAGCATGCTGAGCATATTACCGCCGGATACATGGGCATACTCATCGAAAGATGAGGACGCAAAGCCACCGGTCCACCGGGCTTACACCCCACGGGATAGCGGGGTTGCCAGACCAAGCTTAACCATTCGCCCCTGAACTTGTGGGTGACGAGGTCTGAACGGATGACTGAAGCGAGGCTAGATCGCGCGGGATTTGTCGCAGATACCACTTTGCGCTGCGGCATGCTGCCCGGCGGTGATTACCGTGAGTAGCTTCACGTTCTATTTAACAGTTTCTTGCTAAGTTTGCGCGGGCTAAGTAGTCTCGTGCACCAGTTTGGGCGTCCAAGGTACTGAGCGAAAAAGGAAAAAAGCTGTGTGGTCGTTCGGCAAAAGATATCGTCCGCTATTGGGACTTGACATAACCACCTCGTCGGTGAAGCTGATCGAGCTCACGATGTCCGGCGGCCAGTATCGCGTTGAGTCCTATGCCGCGGAACCCACGCCGCATAACGCCATCAACGAGAAGGCCATCGTCGACGCGGAGGCGGTCGGCGAAGCGATTCGCCGCGCCGTGAAGCGCTCTGGCGCCAAGAGCCGGCTCGCCGCCATCGCGATCTCAGGCGACGCCGCCATCACGAAAGTGATTCAAATGCCGAAAAGCCTCGGCGAGAACGAGCTCGAAGGCCAGGTCGAGATGCAGGCCGACCAGTACATTCCCTTTCCCATGGAAGAAGTCAGCTACGACTATCAGGTCGTCGGTCCCTCGGAAAAAGATCCGGACATGCTCGACGTACTGCTGGTCGCGACGCGCACCGAGAACGTCGAGCAGCGCCAGGCTGCGGTCCAAGCTTCGGGCCTCACGACGCACCTCGTGGACGTGGAGGCTTTCGCGCTCGAAAATGCCTGCGCCCTGATGCGCCACCAAATGCCGGACGGCGGCCTCGACCGTACCGTCGCGGTGGTCGATTTCGGCGCCAGCAGCACGACATTCAGCGTGCTGCGCGACATGCGCGTCATCTACACCCGAGATTTCGCCTTCGGCGGACAGCAGCTCACCGAGGAGATCATGCGTACCTACGGGCTCTCGATGGAAGAAGCGGGCCGCGCCAAGAAGGAAGGCGGATTGCCCAGCAACTACCAACCCGAAGTGCTCGATCCCTTCATCGACGACATGACGCAGCAGGTCAGCCGCTCGCTGCAATTCTATCTGGCATCCGGCAGCGGCCGCTCGCAGCCCGACCAAATATTGATTTGCGGCGGTTGCGCCAACATACCGGGCGTGGCGGAGGTGATCTCGAGCCGCGTCGGCGTGCCGGCGGACAAGGGTGACCCGCTCGGCAACATGAAGGTGTCGTCCAAGGCCAAGGCGCAAGCAGTAGGCCGCGATGCCACCGCGTTACTCACAGCCTGCGGCCTCGCGCTGCGAAGCTTCGACTAAAGAGCAGCCATGCCGCGTATAAATCTACTTCCCTGGCGCGAACAAGAACGCAAAGTCCGGCGCCGCGAGTTCATGGTCGCCGCGGGCGGCGCCGTGATCGCCTCCATCGTGCTGCTCGGCGTCGGCAAGCTCCTGTACGCGGGCTGGACCGAATCGCAGATCGAGAAGAACAATCTTCTGAAGAAGGAGATCGTCAAGCTCGACGCGCAGATCGCCGACATCCAGGATCTCGAGAATCGCAAGCAGCGCCTGGTCGCGCGCATGGAGATCATCGAGAAGCTGCAGCGCAAGCGGCCGGAAATCGTGCATCTGTTCGATGAAATCGTGAAGACGGTCCCCGAAGGCATATACCTCACTGCGATCAAGCAGACCGGCAACAAGCTCGAGATTCACGGCATCGCGCAGTCGAGCACGCGCGTGTCGACGTTCATGCGCAATATCGACGGCTCGGTATGGATGGATAACCCGGTGCTGCAGGTGGTCGAGTCCGCCAAGGACTCCCCGACGGGCGGCTCGAATTTCACGCTGACCAGCGACGTAGTTGGTGTGGATCTCGAACACGGCGGCGAAACAACGGTGAAGAAGGTTGCGGCGAAATGAAATTTTTCGATCAGCTCCGAACTCTCGATCCACGCGACGTCGGCCGCTGGCCGCTGCCGGTGCGCGGTTTCTTCATTGCGGTGATATTCGCAGTGTGTTCGTCCGTCGCCTGGTACCTGTTCGTTTGGAACGACGACCGGCCGGTCTTGCAGAAAGCACAAGCGGATGAGCTGGATCTGCGCTCGCAATTCGAAAGCAAGCAGCAGCGCGCCGCCAATCTTGACGCCTACCGGACGCAGCTCGCGGAAATGGAGCGCAGTTTCGGCGCGATGCTGCGGCAATTGCCCGGCAAAACCGAAGTTCCGAATCTTCTGGTCGATATTTCCCAGACCGGTCTCGCGGCGGGATTGCAGGAAAAGCTGTTCCAGCCCGGCGGCGAGAAGAGCAACGGCTTTTACGCGGAGCTGCCGATCAAGATCAAATTGGTCGGCACCTACCATGATTTCGGCAACTTCGTCAGCGGCATCGCCGCCCTGCCGCGCATCGTCACGCTGCACGACATTCAGATCGCGCCGGTTGATGCAAAGGGCGGCTACGACAATTTGACCATGGACGTGACGGCGAAAACCTACCGCTACATCGAGGATGAAGGCGGCGCGCACCCGGCGAAGAAGAAGGCCGGAGGTGCGACGTGAGAATCACCGGCAAAGCGGGCCTCATCGGCGCCGTGCTCGCCGGCCTGGTTGCCGCGGGATGCTCCGGCGGCCAGTCGGATCTGGAGAAATGGATTGCCGATACCAAGAAAAAACCGGGCGGGCGCATCCAGGCGCTGCCCGAAGTAAAGCCGTACGAAACCTATGTGTACAGCGCCTCGAGGCTGCGGTCGCCGTTTCAGCCGCAGGGTCCGAATTCGGGCGGCCTGGCCGGGGTGCGGCCAAGCTCGCGGCGCAACCGCGAATTTTTGGAAGGCTTTTCGCTCGACACGCTGAAAATGGTCGGCACCTTCAAAGTGGGCGGCAGCTTCTACGGGCTGGTGCAGTCCAAAGACGGCCTCGTGCACAAGGTTCAGCCGGGGAACTATCTCGGCCAGAACGACGGCAAAGTGACGGAAATTACCGGCGGCAAAATTAGCCTGGTCGAAATCATTCCGGATGGTCTCGGCGGCTATATCGAGCGACCGGCCTCGTTGGCGTTGGCCAATTGAGGCCACAGGGAGAAGAGAGCATGATTAGATTCAAGATACGAACGTCGGCGATCGGCGCGATAGCGCTCGTCGCCTTGGGCGCAATCGGGTTCACGGTACGTGCCCAGGAACCGCTCAAGCTCGACGCAATCGACGTTCAGACCTTAGCGGGTCAACAGGTGCAGCTCAAACTGCACTTGAGCGGCCCGGCTCCCGAGCCTCTGCCGTTCACGATCGACAAGCCGGCGCGCATCGCGTTCGACCTGCCGAACACCACCCTTGCACTGACGACGCGGCGCTTCGACGTTCGCTCGGGAGGCGTCGACACGGTGCTCGCCGCCGAGGCCAATGGCCGCACCCGCGTGGTCGTCAACGTGGACTCCTTGCTGCCGTACACCACCAAGGTGGACGGCGATACCATCATCGTCACCCTCGGCGGCCAGCCAGGCGCGGCTGCCGCTCAATCGGCCACGGCTCGCGCGGGCGCTGCCGCCGGCCAGGCGGCGACGCCGGTCGAGCGGGCGATCAAAACCATCGATTTCCGGCGCGGCGCCGACGGCACCGGCCGGGTGATCGTGCAGCTGACCGATCCGCGCACGCCCGTCAACGTGCGGCAGGAAGGCAATCAAGTCGTGGTCGACTTTTCCGGTACGCTGATGCCGAAGAACCTCATGCGCCGCTATGACGTCATGGACTTTGCGACCCCCGTGCAAACCGTCGACGCGCTGCGGGTGGAAGGCAGTTCGCGGCTGGTGATCAGCGCGCAAGGCGACTTCGAACAATTGGCCTACCAGTCCGACAATCAGTACACCATCGAGATCAAGCCCTCGCTCAAGCGCACCGCCGCCGACGAGAAGAAGGAGTACACCGGCGAGCGTTTGACGTTGAATTTCCAGGACATCGATGTGCGCTCGGTATTGCAGCTGCTGGCCGATACCAGCGGCCAGAACATCGTGGTCAGCGACTCGGTCACGGGGAACCTGACGCTCCGCCTGCAAAACGTGCCCTGGGATCAGGCGCTCGACATCGTCCTGCGCACCAAGGGTCTGGACAAGCGCCGCCAGGACAATGTGATCATCATTGGGCCGACCGCGGAACTCGCGTCGCGCGAGAAGGCCGAGCTCGCCGCGCACAAGGAAGTGCAGGAACTCGCGCCCGTGCGCACCGAATTCATGCAGGTCAACTACGCCAAGGTGGCGGATCTCGCGAAGCTGATCAGGCCCACCGCCGGAGCCTCCGCCGGCAGTGGCGGCCGGAACTCCATGCTGTCGCCGCGCGGCAGCCTGTCGGTCGATGAGCGCACCAACACGCTGCTGGTGCAGGACACTTCGGAAAATCTGGCCGACATCCGCCGCCTGGTGCAGACGCTCGACGTACCGGTCAAGCAGGTGTTGATCGAAGCGCGCATCGTAATTGTGGACGATACCTTCGAGCGCGACCTGGGTGCCAAGCTCGGTCTTACCAGCGCCACCACGGCCAACGGCAGTCTCCTGTCCGTATCCGGCTCCAACGTCGCCAGCGATACCATTGGCTCGGCCACGGGCGGTCCCTTGACCGCGCCCCTGGCGAGCCGCTATCAAGTGAATCTGCCGGCGACGAATGTCAACGGCAGCATCGGCGTGTCCCTGTTGTCCGGGACCCACCTCCTCGATCTGGAACTCTCGGCGGCTCAAAATGAGGGCAAGAGCGAAACGATCTCCTCGCCGCGCATCATCACGGCGAACCAAAAGCAGGCCTCCATCATGCAGGGTGTGGAGATTCCCTATCAGGAATCGGCTTCGAGCGGCGCCACCACGACGCAGTTCAAGAATGCCGTGCTCTCGCTCAAGGTGACGCCGTTGATCACGCCCGACAACCGCGTGGTGCTGGATATCGACGTCAGCGACGATTCCGTCGGCGCACAGGTGACGAGCGCCACCGGCGGCTCCGTGCCGTCGATCGACACCCGTCAAATCATCACCCAAGTCCTGGTCAACGACGGCCAGACCGTGGTTCTGGGCGGTATCCTCGAAACCACCAAATCCTTTTCGGCCAACAAGGTGCCTTGGCTGGCCGACATCCCCATCCTGGGCAACCTATTCAAGAGCACGATCAAGATCGACAACAAGAAGGAATTGTTGATTTTCATTACGCCGAAGATTCTGCGTGAGGGATCGAATCTCTACTAAACGCTGCTCCGACGGCAGACTTGAGAAAACCGCCAAACCCTGGCGGTTTTTTCATTTGTCAGGGGAGAATTGATACAAAATGCCTGCATGATGGGCAAGCGCAACGTGTTTCTGGTCGGTCCGATGGGTTCGGGCAAGACCGCCGTGGGGCGCCATCTGGCACGCATGCTGCGCTTTACCTTTCACGACAGCGACGCGGATATCGAGGCCAGAACCGGCGTCGATATCGCCTTCATTTTCGAGAAGGAAGGAGAATCCGGCTTCCGGATCCGCGAAAAGGAATCCATCGATCGCCTGACTCGCCTGGAGTCGATCGTGCTGGCCACCGGCGGCGGCGCGGTGATCGACGAGGACAACCGCCGTGCGCTCGCCGGGCGCGGCATGGTGGTGTACCTCGCGACTTCGATCGATCAACAGCTGGAGCGCACGCGCCATGCGCGCCACCGGCCCTTGCTGAACGACACGGATCCCGAACGCAAGCTTCATGAATTGATGCAGCGCCGGGCAATCTTGTACGCCCAAATAGCCGATTTCACCGTTTCCACGGATGGCCGGCGCGTGCAGCTCGTGGCGGAAGAGATTCAACATGCGCTTCGGCGGGCGCAGGCGCCGTAAGGTTCGTATAATCAGCACCGTGCAAACGCTTCAGGTAGACGTAGGACATTCACGCTATCCCATCACGATCGGCTCGGGATTGCTTACGAATCGGGAGTTGCTGGACTTCCACATTCGCGGCCGGGACCTGATGATCGTCACCAATGCGACCGTCGCGCGCCTGTATCTCGCAAAATTGACCGGCGGTCTGGCCACAAGAAGGGTCGCCGAATGCATCTTGCCGGACGGCGAGCAGCACAAAACCCTGCAGACGGCCGGATGGGTATTCGACGCGCTGGTCGGCCAGAAGATGAATCGCGATGCCACCGTGCTGGCCTTGGGCGGCGGCGTAGTCGGCGACATTGCGGGCTTTGCCGCGGCAAGCTACCAGCGCGGGGTCGGCTACGTGCAATTTCCGACGACGCTGCTGGCGCAAGTCGACTCTTCGGTCGGCGGCAAGACCGGGGTCAATCATTCGGGCGGCAAGAACTTGATCGGTGCGTTCTATCAGCCGCTCTGCGTCATCTCGGACACCGACACGCTCGCCACTCTGCCGGACCGGGAGTTGAGCGCCGGGCTGGCCGAAGTGATCAAGTACGGCTGCGTTTGGGATCCGCTGCTGTTCGATTGGCTGGACAACAACATGGATCTCTTGCTCGCGCGCGACGTCGATGCGCTGACTTATGCCATCGCGAGGTCCTGCGAGATCAAGGCCACCGTGGTGGCCAAGGACGAACGCGAACAGAACCTGCGGGCCATCTTGAATTTCGGACACACATTTGGCCATGCCATCGAAGCCTCCACCGGTTACACGGCCTATCTGCACGGCGAAGCGGTGGGCGTGGGGATGCTGATCGCCGCGAGTTTGTCGCATCGCCTGGAGCTGATCGATGCCGCCACGGCCGATCGCCTGCGCGACATCCTCGTCAAAGCCGGCTTGCCCACCGAGGCACCGCGCATCGGTGCGGCCCGAGCCTGGGAATTGATGCAAATGGACAAGAAGGTGCTTGGCGGCTCGCTGCGGCTGGTGCTTCTCGAAAAATTGGGACGCGCCATCGTGACCGGGGACTACGGCCAAGCCGCGCTCGATGCCACGTTGGCGGAGCACTTCGGATGAGCGCCCTCGCCGCCTATGCCGCCCTCGAGGAGCACTCCCGCGGGCGCCGCTACGCCGAACCCAAGCCTGCTTACCGCTCGGAATATCAACGGGACCGCGATCGCATCGTCCATTCGACCGCGTTCCGCCGGCTCGTCTACAAGACTCAAGTTTTCGTCAATCACGAAGGCGATCTGTACAGGACCCGGTTGACGCATTCGCTCGAGGTGGCGCAAATCGCGCGCACCATCGCCCGGGCGCTCAAGCTCAACGAGGTGCTGTCCGAAGCAATTTGCCTCGCGCACGATCTGGGCCATACGCCGTTCGGGCATGCCGGCCAGGATGCATTGAACGAATGCATGACGGATTTCGGCGGATTCGAGCACAATCTGCAGTCGCTGCGCGTGGTCGACGAGCTCGAGGAGCACTACGCGGATTTCGACGGCCTGAACCTGAGTTTCGAGTGCCGCGAGGGAATCCTCAAGCATTGTTCTTACAACAATGCGCTTCAGCTCGGCGACGTCGGCGAGCGCTTCATCAACCGGCAGCAGCCTGGACTCGAGGCGCAACTCGCAAACTTCGCCGACGAAATCGCCTACAACAACCACGACGTTGAGGACGGCATTCGCGCCGGCCTCATCACGGTGGAGCAGTTGCTCGTCGTGCCGTTGTTCCGCGAATATCACGGCGAGGTGCACTCGAAGTACCCGATCCTCGCGGGGCGCAGGCAGGTATATGAGATTCTGCGCCGCATGATAAATCACCTGGTCACCGACTTGATCGACTCATCCGCCGCGCGCCTCGCGGCCTCCGGGGTGCGGTCGATCGCAGAAGTAAGATCCCATCGGGGGCCGCTGATCGGCTTCAGCGAGAGGACGCGCGAGCTCAACCACGCACTCAAGACATTTCTGCGCGAATATGTGTATAAGCATTACAAGGTGCGGCGCATGACCGCGAAGGCGCGCCGCGTGGTACGGGAGCTGTTCGACGCATTCTTCAACGATCCCACCCTGATGCCGGACGAGCACAAGACCACCGGATCGCGGCTTGAATTGGTGCAAGGACCCGCAGGACGCGCTCGTGCGGTGGCGGATTACATTGCGGGAATGACGGACCGATACGCCATTCTCGAGCATCGCAGATTGTTCGATCCGGCTGAACGAACCTGAACGGCATGACCGCGGTCCTCACCAATGATTTGCTGCTGCGCGCCCTGCTGCGCGAACCGACGCCGCGCCGGCCGATTTGGCTGATGCGCCAGGCGGGCCGTTATCTGCCCGAATACCGCGCGACTCGGCAGCGGGCCGGCGGCTTTCTCGAGATGTGCACCAACCCCGAGATCGCGTGCGAGATCACCTTGCAGCCCGTCAACCGATTTCCGCTCGATGCCGCCATCTTGTTTTCGGACATTCTCACGATTCCGCATGCGATGAACTTAGGATTGGAATTCGAGGCCGGCGAAGGTCCCAAGTTCGAGCACCCGGTCCGCTCGCCGGCCGACATCGATCGGCTCGTCGTGCCCGACCCGGGGCAGGAGCTCAAGTACGTGATCGACGCAGTCGCCCTGGTGCGCCGCGAACTGCACGGGCGGGTGCCCCTGATCGGCTTCGCGGGCAGCCCATGGACCGTGGCTACATACATGGTGGAAGGGGGCGGCAGCAAGACCTTCGGCCAGATCAAGCGAATGATGTACGAAGCGCCGCGGCAACTGCACCGTTTGCTCGATCTTCTCGCCAAGGCGACGATTCTGTACTTGAACGCGCAAATCGCCGCCGGCGCACAAGCCGTGATGCTGTTCGATACCTGGGGCGGCGTCCTGACCCCGGCGCAATACGAGGAATTTTCCCTGCACCACATGGCGCAGGTGATCGATGCGCTGACGCGAAAATCCGAGGGACGCAGAGTCCCCAACATTGTGTTCACCAAGGGCGGCGGCGCCTGGCTGCCAAAAATCGCGGCCATCGGCTGCGACGCCGTCGGCGTCGATTGGACCACCGACCTCAAGCAGGCGCGCGAAGCCGTCGCCGGCCGGGTGGCGCTGCAAGGCAATCTCGATCCTTCGGCTTTGTTTGCGCCGCCCGAGGCGCTGCGCGCGGAAACACTGCGTGTGCTCGAGAGCTACGGCGCGGGTCCCGGCCACGTTTTCAATTTGGGCCACGGCATCACGCCGGACGTCCACCCGGATCGCGTGGCGCTGCTCGTCGAGACCGTCCGGGGCTACCCCACCGAGCGGAGCTAGCCCGCCGCCTTGGCCGGCGCGCTTCGCAACTCGTCGCGCAGCGCGCGGCGCAAGATTTTGCCGACGTTGGTCTTGGGCAACTCGCTGCGGAAATAGACGTGCCGCGGGACCTTGTAGCCGGTCAATTCGGTGCGGGCGAAGGCGATCAACGTTTCCGCGGTGAGGTTCGGGTCCTTCTTGACCACGAACAGCGCGACAACTTCGCCGGAGTTCTCGTCAGGCTGCGCGACGGCGGCGACTTCCAGGACCCCGGGATGCGCGGCGATGACGCTCTCGATCTCGTTTGGGTAGACGTTGAAACCGGACACCAGAATCATGTCCTTCTTTCGATCCTCGATGAAGACGAAGCCGGCGGCGTCCATGCGACCGATGTCTCCGGTGCGCAGCCAATCGCCGAACATCACCTTCTCGGTCTCATCCGGGCGGTTCCAATAGCCGCGCATCACCTGCGGCCCGAACACGCAGATCTCGCCGACGCCGTTCTCGGGCAGCTCCTTGCCGGCATCGTCGCGGATCGAGATATCGGTCGAGGGAACCGGCAGGCCGATGGAACCGTTGAAATCGAGGCCGGGCGGATTGGCGGTGGCGATCGGGGAGGTTTCGGTCAACCCCCATCCCTGCGTCACGACGCAGCCGGTCACTTCCTTCCAACGGGCGGCGACGACGCCCTGCAGCGCCATGCCGCCCGCAAACGTGACGCGCAGCGCGCTGAAGTCCACGGTCTCGAAGCCCGCAGTGTGCAGGAGGGCGTTGAACAGCGTGTTGACGCCGCTGATGAAATTGAATTTGTACTTTTTCAGCTCGGCCACGAACGCTTTGAAATCGCGCGGATTCGTGATCAACACGTTGCGGGCGCCGAGCGAGAGGAAGGCGAGGCAATTGCTCGTGAGCGCAAAGATGTGATAGAGCGGCAGCGCGGTAATGACAATGCGCGCTTCGTTGGCCTTGAGCGAGGGAGTCACCCAGGCGGCCGCCTGCAGCACGTTGGCGACCATGTTGCGGTGGGTGAGAACCGCAGCCTTCGCAACGCCGGTCGTTCCGCCCGTGTACTGCAGGAAGGCGACGTCCTCGCCCGTCAAGGGAACCGGCTCGAGTTTCAGTCCAAGGCCGCTGCCCAAAGCGCGCTTGAAGGTCGACGCGCCCGGCATTTTCCACTCGGGTATCTGCTTGCGCACGTGCTTCAAGACGAAGTTGACGATGAAGCCGCGCGGCACGCCCAGCAAATCGCCGATGCGCGTGATGAGTACGTTTTTCAGATCCGTGCGCGGCAGCACCTGCTGCAGCACGTGCACGAAGTTCTCAACGATGACGATCGCTTTCGCCCCCGAGTCTTTCAGCTGGTGCTCGAGCTCGCGCGCCGTATAGAGCGGATTGGTGTTGACCACCACCATACCGGCCCGCAGCACGCCGAACAGGGCGATCGGATACTGCAGAATATTGGGCATCATGAGCGCCACACGATCGCCCTTGCTCAAACCGGACCTTTGCTGCAGCCATGCCGCAAACGCGCGGCTGAGCTCATCGAGCTGAACGAAGCTCAAGCTTGCGCCCATGTTGGTGAATGCGGGCGCATGGCCGTGCGCGGCGCACGCCTCCTCGAAAATGTCCCGCAGCGAAGCGTAGCTGTCGGCGTCAATATCAGCCGGTACTTGAGGCGGGTATTGCAACAGCCAGTTTCGATCCACTCGGCAATCTCCCTTGATGCGCTTCGCGCAACCGTCAACGGGGTCGAAGCGACCCCTCGCGTGTATAGCACCCGCTCGCGATGCCAGCAAATCCTTACCGGAGTAAACTTAGGGGATGGACGAGCCGCCGCACCCGCACGAGGAGCAAATTGTGCCGCGAACCCACCGCTCCCGGCGCCGTGGCGCCGGCATCGGTCATTTTAATATGCAAGGCTCGAATCCGAGAGCACACTGCGGCCGTGGTTTGATGGGGAGCCGACGATGAGAATTTGGCGAGCATCCTTCATCGGTGCGTATCTCGGCTTGAGCGGCTGCGTCATCGGCTACGGGCCCTGCCTGTTTCAACAGCCGGTTAAAAATAACCTGACGGGGCGCGTTCATTTTCACGATTACCCGAGCGCCGACGGCATGGACAATGTCCCGGTGTTGGCGCTCGATCGGACTGCCTATGTCTACGCACCCGCCCAAAGCCACCATTGCCTGCCGGCGAACGACGTGCAGCTGGTCGGTATCGCGGAATTCCCGCAGAATGTCATCGAGAATTCACATGTCAGCGTCGATGGGGTTCTGTTTCAGGCGGGGTCGGGCCGCCAGCACACACCGTTCGTGATGAATGTCACCACGATACTGCCGATTGCCGGGTCTCATTGAGGCGCTTAAACCTCGAAATAAAACTGGGAGTGAAATCATGAAGAACATATATCGTGCCGGTCTTCTCGCGGTGTCCCTGCTGGGATTCGCCTTGGCGCTGCCGGCGCGCGCAGCGGACACCGCCGCCCCCACAACCTGCAAGGACGGTACGACATCCACGGCCACCGGCCGCGGTGCGTGCAGCGGTCATGGCGGCGTGCAGAAAGCCGCTTCCACCCCGGCGGCCGCAGCGGCGCCGGCTCCTGCGGCGGCTCCCGCTGCTCCGGCGGCTGCACCGGCTGCGCCTGCACCGGCTGCGGCGGCCGCCCAGCCCAAGTCCTCGACGGCTTCGAAGTCTGCGCCTACGGCAAAGGCCGGCAACACCGACCCCACCGGAGCGACTGCCAAGTGCAAGGATGGCACTTACTCGAAATCGCAGCACCACTCAGGGACTTGCTCGAGCCACGGCGGCGTCGCCGAATGGCTCGATGGCCAGAAGTGACGCCCGAGCGCGCGGGCTGCCAGGAGACAGGCTCCTAGTGGTGCAGCAGCGGCTGCAACGATGGCCAGACATTGGCCAGCAGCTTCGGCTGCCCGAGCTCGTTGGGATGTATTCCATCCCCTTGCATGAGATTCGGGGACTGCGCGATGTCGGCGAGTAGGAAGGGCACCAGGGGGAGTTTTTTGTCGCGCGCCAGATCGCTGTAAGTCGAGCGAAATTGTTCAGTGTATTCAGGGCCATAGTTGGGCGGTATGCGCATCCCCAAGAGCAGTACTCTCGCGCCGGCGGCCGCCGCGAGCTCGACCATGCGCACCAAATTGGCGCGCATCTGCGCGATGGGCAGCGCGCGTAATCCGTCGTTGCCGCCCAATTCCAGAATGACGATCTTGGGGTGATGCAGGTCGAGCGCCCGCGGCAGCCGCGCGAGGCCGCCCGCGGTGGTCTCGCCGCTAACGCTGGCGTTGATGACTTGGTAACCGTAATCTTCAACCTTGAGCCTCGTTTGCAGCAACGCCACCCAGCCCTGTTCTACGCGCGCCAGGCCGTAGCCGGCACTGATGCTATCGCCGAACACGAGAATCACCGGCGTTTCGGCCTTGGCCGAGACGGACACAAACACCGCCAACAGGATCAACAGGCGTTTCACAGGCGCTCCTCAATGCAAGATCAAATCGTTCTCGAGGCGAGCAATGTATCCAAAACCGTCGCAAGCCCGGAGGGCGAACTCACGATTCTCGCCGATGTGAGCCTCATTGTGCGAACCGGCGAGACCTTGGCGATAGTCGGGGCTTCCGGCGCCGGCAAATCCACTCTGCTGGCATTGCTCGCGGGACTCGACTCGCCGAGCACGGGTCGAGTGTCGATCGCGGGCGTCGACATAACCCTGCTCGACGAGGACGGCCGAGCCGCCATTCGCGGTGCGCACGTGGGATTCGTGTTTCAGTCATTTCATTTGATTCCGTCGCTCACCGCCGTGGAAAACGTCATGCTGCCGCTCGAGCTCAGGCAGAGCCGCGACGCGCGGCAGGCGGCGGCCACCGCGCTGGCGCAAGTCGGCTTGACGCCGCGCCTCGCCCATTACCCGAAGCAATTATCCGGCGGCGAACAGCAGCGCGTGGCCATTGCACGCGCCTTCGTCACGCATCCGGCCGTCCTGTTTGCGGATGAACCGACGGGCAATTTGGATACGGCAACCGGGCAGCGCATCACCGATCTCTTGTTCGATCTCAATCGCAGCGCGGGCAGCACGTTGGTCCTGGTCACGCATGACCGGGGGCTCGCCGGGCGCTGCAATCGCATCCTGGAGCTCGATGCCGGCCACACGGTGAACTGATGCAAGTGCTGCGCTTCGCCTTACGCAACCTGTGGCGCGACCTCAAATCCGGCGAGCTCTCGGTGCTGTTTCTGGCCCTGTCGGTGGCTGTTCTGTCCTTGACGGCCGTCGGGTTCTTCACCAGCCGCATCTCCCAGGGAGTGCGCGCGCAAGCAGCCGAGGTGCTCGCGGCCGATCTGCGCCTGGAATCCCCCAACCCCATCGCGGAGCGCTATTTTGCCGAAGCGCGAGCCCGGGGATTGAAGAGCGCGCTGATCATGTCTTTTCCTACCGCAATATTCAGCGGCGATGAGAGTCAGCTGACGGCGCTCAATGCGGTGTCGGCGGGCTATCCGTTACGCGGGCGTCTGCGCATCGCGGATACGCCTTTCGGCGTCGCGCGCGCCACCGAGCGCATTCCCGACCGCGGCGAGGTTTGGATCGACGCGCGCATCATTGCCCGGTTGAAAATAGCGCTGGGAACGCCGTTGAAGATCGGCGCGGCCTCGTTTCGCGTGACCGAGGTGCTCGATTACCGCCCCGATCAGGGCACCGGCTTCGTGAATCTCGCACCTGCCGCGATGCTGAACCTCGACGACGTGGCGTCGACTCAATTGATTCAACCCGGCAGCCGTGTGACTTACGCCGCCCTGTTCGCAGGCCCGGCGGCGGCAATCGCAGGATTTCGCGAATACCTGCTGTCGACCAAGGCGCCCGGCGAGCGCCTGCGCGAGGTCGACGAATCGAGCCGTCAACTGAATTCCGCCATCGATCGCGCGAGCCGCTTTCTGAATCTGGCCAGTCTCGCTTCGGTGCTGCTCGCAGCGGTGGCGGTGGCGATGGGCGCCAGACGCTATGCAATCCGCCACATCGATGCCGTGGCATTGATGAAGTGCATGGGCGCCTCGCAAGGATTCGTGCTGGCAATCTCGATCATAGAATTGGCGCTCCTGGCGGTGTTTGCCGTGGCCGTCGGCGCGTTCCTCGGCTATTTCGCTCAAGTAGGTCTGGCATGGGTTTTGCGGGACCTCATCCGCACGGAACTGCCTGCGGCGTCGCTGGCGCCGCTGCCCATCGCGCTCGTCACCGTTCTCGCCATGCTCATCGGCTTCGCTCTGCCGCCGCTGCTGCAATTGAAGAGCACGCCGCCGGCCCGGGTGCTGCGCAAGACCGTGAGCGCGCCGCCGCTGCGCTACGGCTTGAGTTACGTGCTGGCGCTGGCGGCGCTGTGCGCCATTTTGTGGAGCCTGGTGCGCGACACCGAGTTGGTGCTCTCCGTTCTTGCCGGCGTGCTCGGCGTGGGATTGGTGCTCACCGTGGCGGGCTACGGATTGGTCCGGCTCACGGGTCGGCTGCGCGGCGGCGTGGGTGTCGCATGGCGTTACGGACTCGCCAATGTCTCGCGGCGCGGTGGCGACAGCGTCGTCCAAATCGTCGCCTTTGGATTGGGATTGATGGTGCTGCTGTTGCTGGCGGTGGTGCGCGGCGATCTTCTCAAAGATTGGCGGCGCAGCCTGCCCGCCGATGCGCCCAATAATTTTCTGATCAATATCCGGCCCGAAGAGCGCCAACCCCTGGATGAATTCTTGGCGGCGCACGGATTGGGTCAGCCGGCGATGTTTCTCATGGTGCGCGCGCGCATCACCGCGATCAACTCGCGTCCCAGCGAGTCGCTGAAACTGCACGGCGATTCCGCCCGCGGGTTCCTGGAGCGGGAACAAAACCTGACATCGTCCGCCGCAGTGATGGAGGACAACCAGGTGATTGCCGGGTCTTGGTGGACAGCCGCCGATATCGGCAAGCACTTGGTCTCCATTTCAACGGAATATCAAGAGGCCTTGCAGCTGAAATTGGGAGACAAGTTGAGCTTCGATGTCGCCGGCGAGCCCTTGACGGTGACAGTAGCCAGCATCCGCAAAATTCGCTGGGACAGCTTCCGACCGAATTTCTTTCTGGTATTCCCGCCCGGGCTCCTCGACGCAGCCGCCGGTACCTACATGACCAGCGTGTACCTAACGCCGCCGCAGCGGCCGGCACTGGCCGACCTAGTCAGCCGCTTTCCGACGATTTCGGTATTCGACGTCGACGCCATTCTCAAGCAAATCCGCGACATCATGGATCGTGCGTCGCTGGCCGTGCAGTACGTCTTCCTGTTCACGCTGGTGGCCGGCGTCGTGGTGCTGCTGGCGGCGGTGCAGTCGACGCGCGACGAGCGCCGTTATGAAAGCGCCATGCTGCGCACCCTGGGTGCCAGCCGCGGCACTGTATTGCAGGGCGTCGCCGCCGAATTCTCCGCGCTCGGGTTTTTGTCGGGCACCTTGGCGGCGTTCGGCGCCACCGGAATCGGCTGGGTGCTGGCGCGCCGCTTGTTTTCGCTGCAGTACACCCTCGATCCCAAGGTGTGGGTGGTTGGTCTCGTGTGCGGCACGATTCTCGTCGGCTTGAGCGGCACCCTGGCGACGCGCCGCGTGGTCAACACTCCGCCCATCAACACCTTGCGCGACGAATGAACGTCATTTCACTTCGAGGATCAACCAACCCAGCGGAATGGGGCTGCCGCGAAACGGCAGCGCCTCGATCCGCGCCGTGTAGATGCCCGCGGCAAGTCCCGTGGAATTGAGCGTGATGCGCAATTCGCCGTTCGAATCCTTGAGTAGATTGTTCAAAACCAGGGCGCGTCCCTGATCCTGCTTGTCGACGAACATGCGGAATTGCATCAGCTTGTTGGTGTAGCCGAGATCGATATGCAGATCCATGAGCTGCGGTGCGCTGCGGCTCACCACGATCCTTGCCCGATCGATGCCCGGGGCGCGGTCCGGCGTGATGCGCATTTCGCTCGATGTCGCGGGTTGAACCAGCGAACCGCGGCTCATCGTCATGCGGGTTTCGTCGAGCTCGCCGCGCAATAGCACGTATTTGCCGAGCAGGACCCAAAACGCAATCAGACTTAAGGCAGCAACCGCCCCCAAGCCGATCAACACATAGAACGATTTCCACCAGGGCGGCTTTGGCTCGCCCAAATCCGCGGGCCGGCCGCTGGCTTCGAGCAGTTTGAGGCTCGCTTGGGCGCGTTCCGACAAATTGAGTTCATTCAAATACTCGGGATGCGCGCGGCACCACTGCTCGAGATCGCGTGCGCCTTTGAACGGCAGCTTGCCCTGCAGATAGCGCTCGACCAGCTGGTGATCTTCGATGAACTTCCGATCGAAGCGCGGGGCGGCGGTCGGCGGATTTCCTTGTGCAATGGTGCGGGCGTTCATGACTCGAGCATTCCTCTCAACGCTTATCATGACGCGTCCCGCGCGCGGAATATGTGAAATGATCGGCATAAGGTCGGCCAAAGCAGAGGCCGAAACACCGAGGCCGAGACGGCCGTCACGATTCCAGAGCCTTCTCAAGGCTCCTAGGCGACGGGATGCCGTGCCGCCGGCAGGAGGCGGCCGCTGTCCAATTGAGCAAAAACTGCTTCTCGTTGTGCCGGGCTGAGGCGCCGCCAGTCGATCTTCTCGGTGCCTTCCAGGCGCAGCTGCGCATCGTCGATGCGCCGCACGATTCCGGGTTTGCCTTGCCAGCGCTGCGGCAGAGACAAGGTGCGGCCGCGCCGCACGAGATCGATGATTGCCTGAATCACCCGTGGGTTGTTCGCGAGATCGGCGTGCGCTTCGTCCACGAAATAGCACTTGAGCTTGGGAAGCCGAGCCAGTGAGAGCGGTACGGTGCCATCGCCGCTGCGGCTCATCGCGTACTCGAATCCAGCGGCGGTGCGGCGCATACCGACCACGGTTTCCTGGTTGACGCCGGCGATGTTGACCATCCGCGCGTCCACCGGCGCCAATCCAGCCCGTGCCGCCGCGGCCCGGGCGAGCAGCTTGACGTTGGGTCTTGGGCCGTCGCCGGGCCAACAGCGCGCATCGAATAAGTCCATGCCTCTGACGCGTTGCGGCGGCGGCAGCATCTCGTAGAGGCCGGGAAACGTACAAAAAACTCTTTGAGCGAGATACTCCGCCGAGTGCCTGCGATCCAACGTCGCCAAATGGCGGACAAATGGATAAGTTCCCCGCAGGGCCTGCACCGGCGCAAACGAGCCCTGATTGGGCGCACCCAACATGATGAGCTTGCGCACCAGGCGCTTCGGCAAAATATGCGCCGCCGCACGCGCCACCAGGCCGCCCATGCTGTGTGCCACCAGGACGACCGGCCGTCCGTCCCGCGCGATCCGCGCCGCCAGCGCCGCGCCCAGGCCATCCAGGCCGAGGCGCCAGTCATAGGGATAAAAGCTCACGTCGCAGCCGGCGATTTGCAGCTGCAATTTCAGCCGCGCATACGAGAACAGCAGTACTCCGGTCGCCTCGAGCGACTTACCCGAAGGGAGAGTCAGCGCGGTCAAGCGGCCCGCTGCAATCTGCAAGGGATCGATCCACAGCACCGTAGATCTCGCCCCCGCGCGGGTCGGCCCCCCGAGTTTCGAACCCATGATTCCGGGCAGAATCAAGACCCGCGGGCCGGACGATTTCTTGATGGCCTTCGCGCCGGCCGCGAGCGCCGACAGTTCCGCGTAGGCCGGTGCGCCGAAGTATTCCCGCAGGCTCCCCGCGTGGCCGCCGCTGGCGAGCGCTTCGAGCACCACCGCGTCGTCCGCATGAAATGCCCAATCGGCGCTCTTGGCTGAGAGCACGCTAGCTCCTGCTGGTCATGAAGCGATCGATGACGTCACACACCGCGGCGATGACGGGAGTTCGCGTGCTGGATTTGCGCCAAACCGCGCCCACGCTGCGGGACGGTGTCGGCTTGGCGAACCGGCGCACCGCCAGGCCCCGCTGCGAGCCGAACGGCGACTCGACGGCTAGTTCCGGGAGCAAGGTGATGCCGAGGCCCGCGACCACCATTTGCCGCAGGGTTTCGAGACTGGTCGCGCGAAAATCCTCGGCCTCATGCACGTCGACCCGGCTGCAGACTTCCAGGGCCTGGTCGCGCAGGCAGTGACCGTCCTCGAGCAGCAGCAGCGTGTGGCCTTTGAGATCCGCCACCTTGATCGTCGATTTGGCGCACAGCGCATGATCGTTCGGCAGCGCAACCGTGAATTCCTCCTGGTAGAGCGCGCGCGACTCGATGCCGTCCTGTGCGGCGGGCAGCGCCATTAGCCCAACATCTATTTCGCCGTCGCGCAAGCGCTTCAGCAGCGGCTCGGTCTGGTACTCGTACAACATGAGACTCAAGTTGGGCAGCGCCTTGCGAAGCTTCGGCATCACTCGCGGCAAGAGATAGGGGCCGATCGTTGGAATCAAGGCCATCTTGAGCTTGCCGGCGAACGGATCGGTGTTGTTGCGGGCGAGAGCGACGATTTCGTCGCCTTCGCTCAACATGCGGCGGGCGCGCACCACGACCTGCCTGCCCACCTCGGTGAGCTGCACGTTCTTCGGTTGGCGCTCCACCAGCTTGACGCCGAGATAGTCCTCCAGCTTCTTGAGCTGAGCGGACAGCGTGGGTTGGCTCACGAAGGTCCGTTCGGCCGCTTTGCCGAAGTGGCCGGTGTCGGCCAGCGCGACCAGATACTTGAGATCCTTGAGATTCATCGCCTGTGTCCCAATCTTGCCACCATGGCAATAGACGCACTCTATCAAGATCATCGTTATTATCCAATTATCAAATGACCGCCCGGTTGCTAGCATGGCTCCCGTGCTTCAAGAACCATCTGCGAGGATCAATTCAATGTCCCTGATCAATACCGAAATCAAGCCCTTCAAGGCGACCGCGTACCACAACGGCAAATTCGTGCCGGTAACCCATGAAACCCTGAAGGGCAAGTGGTCCGTCCTGGTGTTCTACCCCGCGGATTTCACCTTCGTCTGCCCGACCGAGCTCGGCGATCTCGCCGATAACTACGGCGAATTCAAGAAGCTGGGTGTGGAAATATACGGCGTATCCACGGACACGCACTTCGCCCACAAGGCGTGGCACGACACCTCCGATACGATCGTGAAGGTGCAATACCCGCTGGTCGGCGACCCCACCGCGCAACTCGCGCGTAATTTCGAGGTCTTGATCGAAGAGGAAGGTCTCGCGCTGCGCGGTACTTTCGTCATCGACCCCAAGGGTCTGATCAAGATCATGGAAGTGCACGACAACGGCATCGGACGCGACGCCAGGGAGCTGCTGCGCAAAGTGAAGGCGGCGCAATACGTCGCGTCGCACCCGGGCGAGGTTTGCCCGGCCAAATGGACTCCGGGCGCCCAGACGCTGGCACCGTCCTTGGATTTGGTCGGCAGAATCTGAGCCGGTCATGCTAGACAGCAGCCTAAAGACGCAGTTGAAGGGCTATTTGCAGCGAATATCCCAGCCGGTGGAAATCTCGGCATCGGTCGACGACGGCGACGGCTCACGCGAGATGCTCGATCTGCTGGCGGACATCGCCTCGGCATCCGAGTTGATCACGATTGATGTGCGGCGCGACGACGCGCAGCTGAAGCCTTCGTTCGCGCTGCACCCGCCCGAGGCGCTGCCTCGGGTGCGTTTCGCCGGATTGCCGATGGGTCATGAATTCACGTCCCTGGTGCTGGCGCTGCTTCACACCGGCGGCTATCCGCCGAAAGTGGATCCCGCGGTAGTCGAAAGGATCCGCAATCTGGACGGCGACTACCGCTTCGAAACAGTCGTTTCACTCACCTGCCAAAGTTGCCCCGACGTGGTGCAGGCCTTGAACACGATGGCGGCGCTCAATCCGAACGTGCATCACACCATGATCGACGGAGCGCTGTTTCAAGACGAGGTGCAGCGGCGCCAGGTGATGGCCGTGCCCGCCGTGTTCTTGAACGGCCAGCCATTCGGACAAGGGCGCATGGAGCTCAACGAGATCCTCGCCAAGCTGGATGCGGGCTCCGCCGCTGCGGCGAGCGCCGGTCTGGATGCCAAAGCGCCCTTCGATGTTCTGGTGATCGGCGGCGGTCCGGCCGGAGCTGCGGCGGCGATTTACGCAGCCCGCAAGGGCATTCGCACCGGCATCGCGGCCGAGCGCCTCGGCGGGCAGTTGCTCGACACTTTGGGCATCGAGAACTTCGTCTCGATGAAGGCGACTGAAGGCCACGCATTGGCGTCCGGCCTCGAGCAGCACGTCGGCGACTACGAGGTCGACATCATGAGTCTGCAGCGCGCGGAGGCGCTGATCCCCGGCGATTTGATCGAAGTGAGATTCGCCGGCGGAGGCGCTTTGACGGCGAAGTCGGTGATCATTGCGACGGGCGCACGCTGGCGCGAAATCAACGTCCCGGGGGAGCGCGAATACCGCAACCGCGGCGTCGCATACTGTCCGCATTGCGACGGTCCTCTGTTCAAGGGCAAGCGCGTCGCCGTGATCGGCGGCGGCAACTCCGGCGTCGAGGCGGCAATCGATCTCGCCGGCCTCGTCGGCCATGTGTCGCTGCTCGAGTACGAAGCGCAGCTGCGTGCGGACGCCGTTCTCACCGCAAAGCTGCGCAGCCTGCCCAACGTGACCATCATCACCGGTGCGCAAACCACGGAGGTGACCGGCGACGGCGAACGCGTCAATGGACTCGTCTACAGGGACAGGCAGAGCGGCGCTCTGCATACCGTGGAACTCGCCGGCGTGTTCGTACAGATCGGCCTTCAGCCGAATACGGACTGGCTGAAGGGCACTCTCGAGCTCTCGCGCCACGGCGAGGTCGAAGTCGATGCGCGCGGCCAGACCTCCGTGCCCGGTGTTTTCGCCGCCGGCGATTGCACCGTAGTACCCTATAAGCAGATCGTGATTGCGGTTGGCGAGGGGGCGAAGGCTTCACTGAGCGCTTTCGACTACCTTATCCGTGCGCCGCTGTCCGCCGCCGCGTAGTGCCGGAGTCCTTAGGGAGAACGAGAATGCCTGCAGCTGCCCCACCCCATCGACTGTCCGCGGGGGTTGTGGTGGTGAGCCTGGCGCAGCGCAAGCTGAAATTCCTGCTGCTGCGCGCCTATCGCAATTGGGATTTCCCCAAGGGTCTGGTCGAGGCGGGGGAGGAGCCGATCGACGCCGCCCTGCGCGAAGTCCGGGAAGAGACGACGCTCGACGACCTGTCTTTCGACTGGGGAATGGCGTTCATGGACACCGGTCCCTACAACAAGGGCAAAATCTCCCGGTATTACATCGCACGCAGCAAGGAAACGCAGGTACGGTTGCCGGTCAATCCCGACCTCGGTGTGCCCGAGCATCATGAAGCGTGCTGGGTGGATTTCGCCAAGGCTCAAAGCATGGTTTCGCCGCGCCTCCAGCCCGTCGTGCGCTGGGCATACGCCATCATCAATCACGAAAGGGTCAAGACCTAGTCGAGAAGACCTAGTCGAGGCAGATCGTACCGCTGCCGAGTTCGATCACGTCGCCGCCGACGAGAATCTCCCGTTGCGGGGAGACCTCAAGATGCAGGGACGAGGGGCGGCCCACGAACTCGCCCTGCGAAATCTGGATTTCGACCGGCAGCACGCGCTGCATGGCCAGGCACCACCCGCCGAAATTCGCGGTCGCGGAACCGGTTGCGGGATCCTCGAGAATGGCGGGTCCCTGCTGGAAGAAAAACCGCGCCAGGGCGGTGCCGGAGTCCTTCATGGCAAACACATAGGCCATGCTGGCGCCGTCCGCGCTGCGCAGCTTCTGCAGAGCCTGCGGTTGAGGCGATACGCGGCGTACCGCTTCGACCGAGGCGAGCGGTACCACGAGCTGCTCTTTCCCAGCCTTCATCCACAGGGGTCGTTCGCCGATATCGCGCTCATCGACGCCCAGCGCTTGGGCCAAAACGCTGCGCGATTCGTCGAACTCGCGCCAGGTCGGCGTGGGAGCGGTCAGTGTCCAGCGGTCTCCCTCAGCCCGCACGCCGATCACGCCCGCCGCCATTTCCAAGCGCAGTGCCTCTCTTGCCAACCCAAGCGCCCGGCAAACATGCGCCGTCCCCAGGGTCGGGTGCCCGGCGAATGGCATCTCATAGGTCGGCGTGAAAATCCTCACGCGCGCATCGGCGCGTGAGGATGGCAGAATGAACGTGGTCTCGGACAAGTTGAACTGCCGGGCCAGCGCCTGCATGACATCCGTGTCGAAACCCGAGCCGTCTTCGAACACGCAGAGTGGATTGCCGCTCAACGCTCCCCGATGCTGGGTGAACACGTTAACGATGCGAAACGGGTGAGCCGCCATACTTCAGCGAATTTCGCACCGCCCCACGCCGGTTGCAATTATGGCCGTACCACGACGACCGGCGCGGGCGCGACTACCGCCACGCGCGGCCCGTAGTAACCGCGGTGCCAACCCACAGGGGCGACCACGCAACCCGTCAAGGTGGCTGCCATTAAACATAATGAAATCAATAATTTACTGGTCCTACGCATGGTGTCTCCCAAAGTTTTACATCTCAGGAGTAGAACGCCCTGGGGCACCTAAGGATGACAGGATGAACAATGCTTAAGACTCCCTAGATGGGCCGAACGGCTCACGCCAGGGAATGGAAGACCTTTTGCACGTCATCATCCTGTTCGAGCTTGTCGATCAGGGCCAAGACCTCGGCAGCCTGATCTTCAGGCAGTTCGATCGGCACCGCACAGATGTACTCGTGTTCGGCGGACAGCGGCGCGATGCCGCGTTTCTCGAGAGCCTCCTGCAATTTGCCAAAATCGTTGAAGGCGCCGCGAATCACCAATTGAGGCTCGCCCTTATCGCCGGTGCTCTCGCCCATCTCGTCGAGTCCATAGTCGATCAAATCCAGTTCGAGCTCGTCCTGGTCCTTGACGGCAGCAGGGTCCAAGCGAAACACGCCCATTTTCTTGAACAAGAAGCTGACGCTGCCGGTGGCGCCGAGATTGCCGCCGCCTTTGGCGAAAATGTTGCGCACGCCGGCCACCGTGCGCGTGGGGTTGTCGGTCGCGGTTTCGACGAGCAGTGCCACGCCATGCGGCGCGTAGCCCTCGTAGATGATTTCCTGATAATTGGCCGCCTCCTTGCCCGAGGCGCGGCGGATCGCCGCGTCCGTCTTGTCCTTCGGCATGTTGACGGCACGTGCATTCTGCAGCACCCGCCGCAGAGTGGGGTTGGCCGAAGGGTCGGGACCCCCGGAATGCACTGCAATAGCGATGTCCTTGGCAACGCGGGTGAACTGCTTTGCCATCCGATTCCAACGCGCAAACATCGCGTGCTTTCTGACTTCGAATATGCGGCCCATGGCGCGCATGGTAGCAATACCCGGCTAAACCGCTAGACTTGCCGTTACCTCCCTAAGGCGATTCCCATGAGTGCAGTTCCCGCGGACGACGACATTCCGAGTGCAATAAGCTTCCGCGACCTTGCATTGTCGGAGCCGGTGCTGCGCGCCTTGATCGACGTGGGCTATGAGTCGCCATCGCCGATTCAGGCCGCGACCATCCCCGTACTGCTGTCGGGAGCCGATATGCTGGGCCAGGCCCAGACCGGAACGGGCAAGACCGCGGCCTTTGCCCTGCCCGCGTTGACCCGCATCGATCTGTCCAAGCATGAGCCGCAAGTACTGGTGCTGGTGCCGACCCGCGAACTCGCGCTGCAGGTGGCGGAGGCGTTTCTCAAGTACGCGGCGCACCTCAAGGGATTTCACGTGCTGCCCATCTATGGCGGCCAAAGCTACCAGCCGCAACTCAACGCGCTGCGGCGCGGCGTGCACGTGGTCGTGGGAACGCCGGGACGGGTCATCGATCACATGAACCGCGGCACGCTGAAGCTGACGGGGCTGACGCTGTTGATCCTAGACGAGGCTGACGAAATGCTGCGCATGGGTTTTGTCGATGCCGTCGAAAGCATCCTCGAACAGACGCCGGCGCAGCGGCAGGTGGCGTTGTTCTCCGCCACCATCCCCGCGCCGATCCGCCGCATAGCCTCCAAGCATCTGCGCTCGCCGGTCGAGGTCACGATCAAGAGCAAGACCAGCACGGCCACCAACATCCGTCAGCGCTACTGGATGGTCAGCGGCATGCACAAGCTGGATGCGCTGACGCGGATACTCGAGGCCGAACCCTTTGACGGCATGCTGGTATTCACCCGTACCAAGCAGGCCACGGTTGAGCTCGCCGAGAAGCTCGAAGCACGGGGTTTTGCCGCAGCGCCGCTCAACGGCGACATTCCGCAGCCGCAACGCGAGCGCACCGTCGCCCGGCTCAAAGCCGGTCAAATCGACATCCTGGTCGCCACCGATGTAGCGGCCCGCGGCCTGGATGTCGAGCGCATCGGACATGTGGTCAACTACGACGTGCCGTATGACACCGAATCCTACGTGCATCGTATCGGCCGAACGGGCCGGGCGGGGCGCAACGGCGAGGCGATCCTGTTCATTGCGCCCCGGGAGCGCAACATGCTGCGTGCCATCGAGCGCGCCACGCGGCAGGTGATCGAGCCGATGAACCTGCCGACCGTTGACGCGGTCAATGCGCTGCGGATCACGAAATTCAAACAGCGGGTCACGGAGACCATCGCCAAGGGCGAGGCAGCGGCATTCAGGCCCGTATTGGAACAGTTCGAGGCGGAAACCGGTCTGCCGCTCATCGACATCGCCGCCGCGCTCGCGAGCCTGTCGCAGGGCACGACGCCGTTGCTGCTGGCGGGTAAATCGGAACGCCCGGCGGAACGTGCAGCGGAGCGGCCGCGGCTACCCGATGATGAACAGGCCGTTGCGCCGCCCGCCGCCAGATCGCGCCCGGCGGATTCCGCCCCGGAGCGAAAGTCCCGCGCCAAAACCGGCGCCGGCCACATGGAAACTTTTCGTATCGAAGTCGGGTCAGTCCATGGAATCAAGCCCGGCAACATCGTTGGCGCCATTGCCAACGAGGCCGGAATCGAGGGAGTGCATATCGGCCGCGTCGACATACGGGAGGATTACAGCTTCGTCGACTTGCCGGAAGGCATGCCGAAGCAGATATTCGCGGAGTTGCAACAGGTACGTGTAGTCGGGCGCGAGCTTCGGATCAGCCGGGTCTACGAGAAACCAGCGAAGCCGCCGCGAGACGCGACGGGCCGGCATCCCACCGACCGCGACGCCGGGAGTCGCAGCCCCGGTGGCCGGCCCTTGATGCGCAAAAAGTTGAGCCCGCGTACCGCGAAAAAATGATGTTCGATTGTCAGTAACCAGGAGTGAATCATGGGCAAGGGCATGGACCGAAAGAAAGAAGAGAAAAAGAAACCGACCAAGACGTTGGAGGAAAAGCGCGCTGCGAAGCGGGAAAAGAAGCAAGCGCGGGGCTAGGAGCCTTAAGGCAGGCTCCTATACGACGCGCGAGCGGCGTCCGCCGCCCGCAAAATCCCGGATATTGGCGGCCATCTCGTCGAGACACCGCTGCCGGGCCTCGCGCGCCGCCCACGCCACGTGCGGCGTCACGATCAGATTCGGAATGTCCGGATCGAGCAATGGATCGCCGCTTGGCGGCGGCTCGTGCGCCAGGACATCGATACCCGCGCCGCCGAGCCGGCCCGACTTGAGCGCCGCCGCCAGGGCACGGCCGTCTATGAGCGCGCCGCGGGCGGTGTTGATCAAAAGCGCGTCGGATTTCATGAGCGCAAGTTCGCGTGCGCCGATCAGGCCGCGCGTGGCGTCATTGAGCGGACAGTGCAGCGAAACGATATCCGCCATGGCGAGCAGTGGATCCAGTTCCATCCGCCCAGGACTTGGAGGTCCGCCAGGGCGGTTGGCGAGAACTACGCGCATGCCGAAGGCTTCCGCAATCCGTGCGGCGCCGCGGCCCAACTCGCCCCAACCGACCACGCCGAAGATGCAACCGTCGAGCTCGCGGATCGGCCTTGATAGCACCGTGTGCGTTTCGTTGCGCGTCCACGAGCCATTGCCCACCAGCCGCGCATAGTCGCCCACATGGCGGGTCAGGCTCAAAATCAGTGCCCACACATGCTGCACCACCGACGAGGTGCAGTAGCCGCGAACATTGCACACGGCTATGCCAAGATCGCGCGCGGCGGCGACATCGATGTTATTGGTACCCGTCCCGGCGGCGGCAACCAGCTTGAGCTTCGCAGCCCCCTGCAGCAATTCCCGCGACAATTCAACCTTGTTCTGCAAGACGATCTCGACGTCGCGAATACGCTCCGCGGTCTTGGCATCATCCGAGTTGCACAGAACCAATTCATCGACGGCGGCGCGCAGGGCCGATTCGTCGAGATCGCCGTTCGACACGGTGTCGTAGTCCAGGAATACCGCTTTCACGGGGGTTTGGCCTTCAGCACGGGTAGAATGCACCGCCACACATGAAATTCACCGCCGTCACCATCTTGATCGCCGCGAACGTGCTCGTGTTCCTCCTGCAGCTGCAGTCGGGCGGCGCTCTCGACGGGGTGTTCGCGCTGTGGCCGCTGCAGCCCATCGGCGGTGTCTCGTATTTCCACTCTTGGCAGATCATCACGTATGCGTTCTTGCATAGTACCGATAACATCACGCATCTGCTGTTCAACATGCTGGGACTGTGGATGTTCGGTACTCAAATCGAGCGCTTCGTCGGGCCGCGGCGCCTGCTCGCATGCTACTTCGCGTCGGTGGTCACCGCTGCGCTGACTCAATTGTTCGTGCCGATGCTGTTCGGTGCGCCGCCGGGGCCGACGATCGGCGCTTCCGGCGGGGTATTCGGGTTGATTCTCGCCTATGCGGTCATGTTCCCCAAGAGCAAAGTTGCCGTGTACTTTCTGATTCCGATGCCGACTTGGCTGTTCGCCACGCTCTATGCCGGCATCGAGCTGCTGCAGGGCGTTACCGGCAGTCAATCGGGAGTGGCGCACTTCGCGCATTTGGGCGGGATGGTCGGCAGCGCCTTGGTGATCATGCAGTGGCGGCACGCGCCCCGCAAACGGCCAGGCTAGCTCATGAGACTGCAAATACTGAAGCCCACCGCGTACTTGACGGCATTCGTGTGCCTCGCCGCACCGGCGCACGCAGACTGGGTGCGGCGCGTCACGGACGGCATCATGGGCACGCGGATCACCGTGGAACTATGGGCCGACGATGAGCCGAAGGCCGAGCGCGCCATCGACGCCGTGCTCGACGAAATGCGGCACATCGATGATTCGATGAGCACCTACAAGCCCACCAGCGAGGTCTCGCAAGTCAACGCCAAGGCGGCCGACGGTCCGATGAAGATCAGCAAGGAATTATTCGATTTGCTGGTGACGGCCAAGGAGTATTCCGTCCTGACCGACGGGGCGTTCGACATTACTTACGCGAGCGTCGGCTATATGTACGACTTCCGCAAACACGTCCATCCGGATGATGCGCAGATCGACAAGGCCTTGCCGGCGGTCAATTTCCGCCACGTGCTGCTCGATCCGAAGAATCAGACGGTGCAATTCTCGCAGAAAGGCGTGCGCATCGACCTCGGCGGCATCGCCAAGGGCTACTCGGTGGACAAGGGCATCGAAGTTCTGCAATCGCAGGGCTTCACCCGGGCGTATGTCTCCGCGGGTGGCGACAGCCGCATCATCGGGGATCGGTTCGGCAAGCCCTGGATGGTCGGGATACGCGACCCGCGCAAGGGGGAGGGGTCGGTGATCACCCGGATTCCCCTGGCCGATGCGGCGATTTCGACTTCAGGCGACTACGAGCGGTTCTTCGAGGAGAACGGCGTGCGCTACCATCACATCATCGATCCCCGCACCGGCCGCTCCGCTAGCAAGGTGCGAAGCGCAACCGTGATCGGCCCCTACGCCACGCGAACCGACGGCTTGTCCAAGACGGCGTTCGTGTTGGGACCGGAAAGGGCCATGGAGATCTACAACCGCATCGAGGACATCGACGCCATCATCGTCAAGCTCGACGGCACGGTGATCTATTCGAAGGGAATAGAGCCGGCAAAGATGGGCGCGCCCGCCAAGCAATGACAGCCGTGCTGCTCTGGGGATTGCTGTTCGGCTCGATCGGACTGGGCTATTTCATTTACGGCAAGAAGCAACGCGCGGTGGTACCGCTGGTTTGCGGGCTCGGGTTGATGATCTTCCCGTATTTCGTGCCCAACACGATGCTGCTCGTAGGCGTCGGAGCAATCCTCATCGCCATACCCTACTTTTTGCGGCTGTGACGCATTCCCCTGAAAAAGTGGCGGTCTTCGTCGATGTGCAGAACATCTACTACACGACGCGGCAGCGCTTCTCACGCCATTTCGATTACAACAGTTTTTGGGACGAAGCCACCCGCGGCAGGCAGGTCGTGAAGGCGACGGCGTTCGCGATCGACCGCGGCGATGCGAAGCAATATCAATTTCAGAACATCCTGCGCGCGATCGGATTCGAAGTGAAACTGCGGCCCTTCATTCAGAGAAACGACGGCTCCGCCAAAGGCGACTGGGACGTGGGCATCACCTTGGACGTGCTCGAATTCGCGCCGCAGGCGGATGTCGTCGTGCTCGCCTCGGGCGACGGCGATTTCGATCTGCTGGTGCGAAAAATCCGCGAACGGCACGCGGTTACGGTCGAAGTCTACGGCGTCGCGGAGCTCACCGCCGCCTCGCTGATTCGTGCCGCGAACAGGTTCGTGCCCATCCAGGAGCACCTGCTCCTGGGGACAGGTGCGCCGCAGGGGAATAAACTAGGGCTGCCGTGAGTCTTAGCATCTATGGATGAGAAACGCGCTCGATTCGAGGCGCAGGTTTTGCCGCATTTGGACGCGGCGTACAGGTTTGCCCGATGGTTGTCGCATGCGCCGGGCGATGCGGATGACGTCGTGCAGGAAGCCGTCCTGCGCGCTTTTCGCGGTTTTGACGGCCTGCGCGGCTCCGATGCGAAGGCTTGGCTGCTGGCGATCGTGAAAAACTGCCACTCGACCGCGCTCAAACAACGGCAACGCTGCGGCTTCGTGCCGCTGCCGGAGGAACACGATGCGCAAGACGGCCATGCCATGACGGCGGCGACCCCCGATCCCGAGAATGACACCATCCTCCGGGATGAGCAGCGCACTCTCGAGCGTCTGATTGCGGCATTGCCCGAGGAGCACCGCACGGTTTTGATGCTGCGGGAAATCGAAGAAATGGACTATCGTCAGATTGCGCTGGTCACGAACGTGCCGATCGGGACCGTGATGTCGCGGCTGGCGCGCTCGCGGGCGGCGTTGAAGGCGCGGTGGCTGCAGGAAGCCGAAGGAGCGACGCGTGCCGTGCGTTGAATCCCTGCGCGTACAGGCGTACTTCGACGCCGAAATGGACGCGGTTTCCGCCGCCGATATCGAGCGGCACATCGAACACTGCCCCGAGTGCCGCGAGCTGCTGCTAAACCTTGAGCAGGTACGCACCGCGCTGCGTCAAGACTCGGCTTATGTGCGTACGCCGCCGGAGCTGCGCGCGCGGGTCATGCGGGCATTGGATGAGGAGAGCGCGGCGAATCCTGCGATCGCTCCGCTCAAGGGAGGGTCCTCGTCTCGGGTCTGGCGGCCGCGTTCCTTTTGGGCGGGGGCTTTCGGCGGAGCCTGCGGCACCGCCCTGGCGGCGAGCCTGGCATTTCTTCTCCTCGCGCCGCGGCTGGGTAGTCCGTTGCTCGACGAGCTGGCGAATGCTCATGTGCGCTCGCTCATGCCGGCACATCTCATCGATGTGGTCTCGACCGACAGGCATACCGTGAAGCCGTGGTTTGCGGAGCATGCGGACGTCTCGCCGGTGGTCGCCGATTTCGAAGCGCAGGGCTACCGGCTCATCGGCGGCCGCGCGGACTATCTGGACCACCAGCGCGCCGCGGTCGTGGTGTACCAACACGGCGCGCACGTGATCAATGTCTTCAGTTGGGCCGGCACCGGCCGGCCGCTGCCCCCCGACGCGATTCGCAACGGCTATCGCTTCGTGTTCTGGCGATCGGGGAATCTCGAGTACTGCGCCGTTTCAGATACCGGGCGCGACGAGCTCCAGGGGCTGGTGCGTCTGCTGCAAGACCTCGCCGCACGCGGCTAGGCTCCCACCTTCCGGCATCAGTCGCGAAAGTTATTGAATTGCAGCGGCACGCCGAGCGCCGCCTTGCGCAGGAATGCGATGGCTTCCTGCAGATCGTCGCGCTTTTTGCCGATCACTCGGACCTTGTCGCCCTGAATTTGCGCCTGCACTTTGAGCTTGGAATCCTTGATGAGGCGCGAGATTTTCTTGCCGGTCTCCGCGTCGATTCCGTGCTTCAAGATCGCGAGCTGCTTGGCCCGCGCCAGATTGATCTCAGGATCCTGCACGTCCAGAGAGGCGACATCGATGCCGCGCTTCGCTATCTTGAGCTTGAGGATTTCCAGCATTTGCTTGAGCTGAAAGTCGGCGGGGGCGATCAGGGTCACCGTCGTCTCCTCGAGCTCGAAAGTCGCGTCGGTGCCTTTGAAATCGAAACGCTGTCCCAGCTCTCGGATGGCCTGATCGACCGCGTTCGTCAACTCATGGGTGTCGATTTCCGAAACGACGTCGAAGGAGGGCATGTCAAGACTCCGCGAGCAACTGATCCAAAGTGGCTTTCACTTCGTGCTCGAATTGCGTGTAGTGATCTCCGGTGGCCGGGCCGGAAAAGCCGGTATGGATCTTGCGCACGTTGCCCCTGCGATCGACGAAAATCGTGGTCGGAAAGGCGTACACGCGCTCCAACATCGGCAGCTTTTTCGCGGCCTCATCCTTGTCCGAAATGCCGGCGATCAGCGTGGTGTATTCGATGGCGTAATGCTGCCGAAATCTTGATGTCGCCGCGGCGGCCTGCGGAAAGTCGCCGAAGTGCTCGAACATCAGGGAGACGACTTCCACGCCCCGGCCGCGATATTCCCGGTATAGGGGCTCGAGAAATGCAGCCTCGTCGTGGCAGTTCGGGCACCAGCTGCCCGCCAGCGCCACGAGCAGAACCTTGCCTCGAAACGCCGGGTCCTTGGAGGTCACCATTTTGCCGTCAAGGTCCGGGAATGCAAAATCGAAATGCCTGGCGCCGGCGCGCATCGACGTCAGCGAATACGCATCGGGCAACGCGGCGTTCGGGTCGCGCTTGCCGACCCAATGCTCGTGGTGCGCCGTCCCGACCCAGAAATCGCCCGCCAGAGCACCGTCGGAATTGACCTTCGCCTTGTACAAGAACGCATGGGCACCGTCGAAGGTCGAGAGGTAGAGCTCATCGCCCTGGACCTGTCCGGCGAGGAAGCGGTGATCGCCGGTCTCCGCCAAGAATGTGCCGCTGACGGCATCGCCCGATTGGGTGAATTCGCCGACCGCCGCCTCGGGTTTGCCGTCGTCGCTGGTGAACGTCACCGCCCAGCGCCCCGACACGTCCTTCGGATCGCTCGCGGTTTTTTCGAAGAAGCGGTAGGCCTGCCCCAACTGCGCGTGCAGCCTGATGTGCTGCTGAATCCCGCCCGCCTTGGACAGCACGACCTCGCCCAGCAGCCGGCCGTCCTTGGCGTCGGCGATCAGCCGATTCTCGTATCCCGGCATGCGCATCTCCAGGTGCCTGCCTACGACCGTAACTTCGCTCAGCCTCACCCGCTCCTTGCCGTTGACCAGGTACCCCACGGTCGCCGCGCCTTCGGGCTCGATCTCGAGCCCGAAAGGCAATTCGCCTGCCGGCAGCTCGAGTACGGCCCGGTACATCCCCGGCGTGAGCAGGGCGGTGGCTTCGGGCTGCGGCGCTTCGCGGCGGCACGCGCCGAGCGCGAGAGCACAGAGGGCGAGGACAATGCGGGTTGGTCCGTTCATCACCTAACGATACCCGCGCGCCTGCAAAGTGAATAGCTTCGCGTAGCGGCCGTCGGCCGCCATCAGTGATTCATGGCTGCCGCGCTCCACGATGCGGCCTTCTTCGAGCACCAATATTTGGTCGGTCATGCGCACCGTGGAGAAGCGATGCGAGATGACGATGGCGATGCGATTGCGCGTCAATTCCCGGAAGTGTTCGAACACCTCCGCTTCCGCTCCGGCATCGATGGCGGCGGTCGGCTCGTCGAGCACCAAGATGTCCGCCTCGTTGCGCATGAAGGCGCGGGCCAGGGCGATTTTCTGCCACTGGCCACCCGACAGCTCGCGTCCATCCTTGAACCACTTGCCCAATTGGGTGTGATAACCCGCCGGCAGCGCCTCGACGAATTCCGCGGCCAAGCCCTGGACCGCCGCGCTGCGCCAGCGTGCCTCGTCCTCGAAGGCGCGCGCGTCGCCCGCTCCGATGTTCTCGCCCACGAGCATTTGGTAGCGGGCGAAGTCTTGGAAAATGACCCCGATACGCTGGCGGAGCGTGGTCTCGTCCCACTCGCGAAGGTCGAGTCCATCCAGGAGGATCCGCCCCCGGGTCGGTTGATAGAGGCGGGTCAGCAACTTGATCAATGTCGTCTTGCCCGAGCCGTTTTGGCCGACCAGCGCGAGACTCTCGCCCGGCCGAACATGCAGATCGATGTCCGATAATGCGGGCGCGGTGGCGCCCGGATAGACGAACTCGACGTTCTCGAAGCGGATGCCGTCGCCGGGATTCGGGCCGCGCTTGACATCGCCGCGGCTGCTGCCGACGGGCTGCTCCAGGTATTCAAACAGATTGGACAGATAGAGATTGTCTTCATAGAGGCCGCTGACTGCCGACAGAGCGGCGCTGACCGCGGTCTGCCCCTGGCGAAACAACATCAAGTACATGGTCATTTGACCCACCGTCATCGCGCCCAGCACCGTTTCCGCCGCGATCCACGCATAGCCGCCGTAAAGCGCCGCGGTTCCCACCAATCCCAAGCCAAAGCCCCAGCCATCGCGGCGCAACGTCAGATCGCGGTCTTCGCGGTACAAACGCGTGAATATGTCGCGGTATCGATCCAGCAAGCGCGGCCCCAATTCGAATAGCTTGACCTCCTTGGCCGTGTCCTCGCGCGCCAGCACGGATTCCAGATAAATCTGCATCCGCGACTCGGGAGCGCGCCAGCGGAACAGGCGAAACGCTTCGCCGGAGAATTTCGCCTCCGCCAGGAACGCGGGCAATCCGGCCAAGATCAACAGCACGACCGCCCAGGGGGAGAAGCGGATGAGCAGGCCGCCGAAGGACACCAGTGAGATCGCGTTTTGCAGGAGCCCGAAGGTGCGCATCACCAGGCTCAACGGGCGGCTCGATGCCTCGCGGCGCGCACGCGTCAACTTATCGTAGAATTCCGAGTCTTCGAATTGCGTCAAATCCAGAGTCAACGCCTTTTCCAGAATCATGACGTTGACGCGCTGGCCCAGCTGCGCGCGCAGCAGCGACTGCGCGAGCGAGATGCCTCGCTGCGCCATGGATGTCGCGGCGACCGCCAAAGCCTCGAGCCCGACGTACTTCACCACCGGGGTGAGCAGCGTCGCACCGGTTTGACGGTGCCACTCGGCAGCATGGATCACCGCGTCGACGATCTGCGCGCCGATGAAGGCCACCGCCGCCGGCAGTACGCCGGCAATCAACGTGAGTACGGCAAGCGTAATGCTGAGCTCTTTGTTGGTGGTCCACACGAGCACAAGCGCGCGCCTGCTGTAAGCGAACACTCCCAGCCAGCTACGCTGCAGGCCGCCCGGGTCGGCCGCCGGCGGCGCCTGGCCGAGCGTACCCGCGCCATGGGGTGAGGGATGCGCGCTCATGTGCTTGGCCTCGGGCTGAAGAATGGTACTGGGTCGCGGTGCGCGCCGAACCCCAGGTCTATAATGTGCATATCCTTATAGCCTGGTAATGGCGGAGCAGTCGTGAAATTCAAGCCCTTGCTCGATCACTGGAAGAAGGAAGCGGCGCCGCTGCGGACCGCGAGGGAATACTCGATCCGCTTGGATCTGGACGACGCTGCGCGCCTGCATGCCCTGGCCGAATTGTTTCCCGGCCAGCCGATCGAGGTGATCATCGCCGATCTGCTGCGCGCCGGCCTCGACGAAATCGCCGCCGCCATGCCCTATGAGCGCGGTCCGAAAGTCATTTCCAGGGACGACCGGGGCGATCCTCTCTACGAGGACATCGGCCTTACGCCGCGATTCGTCGAGCTGACCCGCAAATTCAAGAGGAGCCTCGAGGCGGAAGCGAGGAAGGAGCCTGTCTGAGTAAGCCAGCTTGACGCTGTCTGCTCGGCAAGGCGATACTCTTGACATGTCGACGTTGAGCATCCTGCGCAAGGCTTGGTGGTGGCGCGCTCCGACCTCAAGGAGTGGGCGCTGGTTGGTCGAGATTTAATCTAGTTCGTCGGTATCCAGAACCCATCTCCGCCTTAAAAACGGTGGTGGGTTTTTTGCTGTCCGTGAGATTTGCTTAGTTGAACGCATGAAGCCGCCTTTTGACATTGCCGCCGATCTCGATACGCCGGTGTCGGCGTATCTGAAGCTCAAACCCTTTCGGCCGAGATTTTTGCTGGAAAGCGTCGAGGGAGGCGAGCGGCTGGCGCGATATTCCTTCATCGGCTTCGGCGATTGTCTGGAAGTGCGCTTGGACGCCGCAGGGCTCGCCGTCGGCGGCGTTCGCTCCCGCAGGCCGCAAACCAAGCTCGAGCTCCTGAATGCCCTGCGCGACGCGCTGCGCCAGGCGCCGCAGCCGCTGCCGGAAGTGCCGGGGGTGCCGCTGCTCGGCGGCCTGGTCGGCTATACCGCATACGATGCGGTCCGCTACTTCGAGCGTGTGACGGGCCGCAGTCTCGATGCAACCGAGACGCCGCACGCCCATTATGTCGCACCGCGGTCCTTGCTGGTCTTCGATCACCTGACTCGCACCGTAGCGCTGCTGCATGATGGCAGCGAGGCCGAACGGCAGAGCCTGAGGCGCGAGGTGATACGCGCGTTGCGCGGCGGGGTATCGGCGGCGCTCGCTCCGGGGGGCTTCTCACCGGCAACGCCGTCGCTGACGGAAGAGGCTCATGCCGCGCGAGTTCATCGCGCGCAGGAATACATCGCTTCCGGCGATGTCTATCAGCTGGTGCTGGCATCACGGTTCGAGGGCCGGCATTCACTGCAGCCCTTCGAGGTATATCGGGCACTGCGGCTGCTCAATCCCTCGCCTTACATGTATTTCTGCGAGCTCGGCGACATTACCGTGGTGGGCTCCTCGCCTGAGGCGCTGGTGAAGTGCCACGGCGGCTACGCTCAGTTGCGCCCGATTGCGGGCTCGCGTCCGCGCGGCGCCGATGCCGCCCGCGACGCCGAGCTGGAGGCGGAGCTCAAGGCGGATCCCAAAGAAAATGCCGAGCACGTGATGTTGGTCGATTTGGCGCGCAACGACTTGGGCAGGGTCGCGACCGCGGGCTCCGTGGCGGTCGATCCGTATCGCGTGATCGAGCGCTACAGTCACATCATGCACATCGTCAGCGGCGTCAATGGGCGGCTGCGGCCCGGACAGGATGCATTTGACCTGTTTGCCGCGACCTTTCCCGCCGGCACCTTGGTGGGCGCGCCGAAGGTTCGGGCGATGGAGATCATCGACGAACTCGAGCCGGTGGGCCGGCAACTCTACGGCGGAACGGTCGGCTATTTCGGCCGACGCGGCGACATGGACCAAGCGATCACGATCCGCACGCTGGTGTTCCGGGGCGACTCTTACAGCTACCAGGCGGGGGGCGGTATCGTCGCCGATAGTTCCCCGCGCGCCGAATACGATGAGTTGATGGCGAAGAGCGCCGTGCTGCGCCGCGCGCTGGAACTGGCAGCGGGGGGTCTCTGAAGTGAGGCCGAAGATTCTCTTGATCGACAACTACGATTCATTCACCTACAACCTGGTGCAGGCGTTTTTGGTGCTGGGCGCGCTGGTCGACGTGCATCGCAACGATGCCATCACCGTCGATGAGGCATTGCGACAGGATCATTCGCACTTGGTTATTTCGCCCGGGCCCGGCACGCCGCGCGACGCGGGCATTTCCATGCGAATGATTCACGCATTCGCCGGACGCATACCGATTTTCGGCGTCTGTCTCGGCCATCAATCCTTGGTCGAGGTCTTCGGAGGCAAAGTGGTGCGTGCCTCGCGCCTCATGCACGGCAAGGTGTCGCCCGTCCAGCACGACGGCAAGGGTCTTTTCGCCGGCCTGCCGCAGGACTTCGAGGCCGGCCGCTATCATTCGCTGATTGCGGACGCAGCAAGCGTCCCGGCCGTGCTCGAAGTCACGGCGCGGACCGCGCAAGGCGAGATCATGGGCGTGCGGCATCGTTCATTGCCGATCGAAGGGGTGCAGTTTCACCCTGAAAGCGTGCTGACGCCGGATGGCCCGATTCTCATGGGAAATTTTCTCAAGGCTTGAACCGTGACACATCCGCGCCACACGCTCGACGCCCTCGTGCAACGACGCGACCTTGACGAAGCCGAGGCGGCGGCGCTCCTCAGGTTGTTGACCACCGGCGAGCTCGCGCCCGCAATGGCCGGCGCGCTGCTGGCCGCATTGCGCGCCAAAGGCGTCACGCCGGCCGAGGTCCGAGGTTTTGCCGTTGCCATGAGAACGCTTGCGCGCCGGCCGGAATTGCCGGCGGGTCTTGACGCGATCGACATCGTCGGCACCGGCGGCGACGCCTCGGGCAGTCTCAACTTATCGACCGGCGCGGCGCTGCTGGCGGCCGCCTGCGGGCTGCCGGTCGTCAAGCATGGCAATCGCGCCATTTCCAGCCGCAGCGGCAGCGCGGATCTGATCGAGGCACTCGGATTCGTTTTGCCGCTGGACGAACGTCAGGCGCAGCAATGTTTTGCTGCCACCGGGTTCACGTTTTTATTTGCGCCGTATTATCACCCCGCGATGCAGGCTGTGGCGCCGATCCGCGCCGCGCTCGGCATTCGCACCGTCTTCAATCTGCTCGGACCGCTGACGAATCCCGCGGCGCCGCGTTTCCGCTTGATCGGTGCCTACGACGCGGCCGCTGCGGAGCTGATGGCCGGTACCTTGGCGGGGATGGACATCGAGCGCGCCTGGGTCGTGCACGGGGCCGCGGGTTGGGACGAGGCGACACCCATCGGTCCTTTTATGGCGTTCGACGTGACTCGTGCCGGGATTCGCCGCTACGACATCGATCCCGGGGAATTCATGCTGGCGCCCTGTCATCCGCGCGACTTGGCCGGCGGCGAGGCGGCGGCGAATCTTGCTGCATTGCTCGATGTCTTTGCAGGCCGCGATCGCGGTCCGCATTTTTGCGCTCTGATCCTGCAGTGCGGCCTCGCCTTGCACGTTGCCGGCCGTGCGGCATCCGTGCAAGCAGGAATCGACTTGGCGCGCGCAGCCGTGGACAGCGGCCGGGCGCAGGAGTGGCTGGGAGGCTTGCGGGAATTTGCGGCAGCAAGCCGCCAGATCTCCTCGAGGGGTGCGAACAGTTGAGCGGCTTTCTCGACGACATGGCTCGCTCGAGCGCGGCGCGCGTGGCGCAGGCGCTTCAAAATGAGCCGGCGGACGCTTTGGCGCGCCGCGCCCGGGCTGCGCCGCCCAGCGCACCCTTGCGCTTGTCGGCCTTGGGGTTCGATGTCATCGCGGAACTCAAACTGCGTTCCCCGGCCGCCGGGGCGCTCCACGATGCAAGCCAGGATTGGTTGGGGCGCGTCACCGCCTACGCGCGTGGTGGTGCCGCGGCGGTGTCGGTTCTGACCGAACCCACTCGTTTCGACGGGTCACTGGAGCATTTGCGCCAGGCTGCGGCGGCGCTGGCCCCGCTGGGGGTGCCGGCGATGCGCAAGGATTTCCTGGTCGATCCCTACCAGGTATTGGAAGCGCGCGCCGCCGGCGCGGGCGGAGTCCTCGTGATCCTGCGAATGTTGACTCGCGGGCGGATCATCGAGCTCTTGGATACCGCGGCCGAGCACGGCATGTTCGTGCTGCTGGAGGCGTTCGACGCGGTCGATTTGGGAACCGCGCGCGATCTCGCGGCGGCGCGCGCTCGCGCGGAGCCGATATTGATCGGCGTGAACTGCCGCGATCTGCAAACTCTGGCGGTGGCGCAGGAACGGTTCGCGGAGCTGGCGCCGCTGCTGCCCGCGGGTTGGCCGGCGGTCGCCGAGAGCGGCGTCGCCTCGGCCGCCGATGCGCGCCACGCAGGGGAGCTGGGCTATCGGCTGGCGCTGGTCGGTACCGCCCTGATGGCGCGCGACGATCCGGCGCAGCTGCTCCGCGAAATTTTCGCGGCGACCCGCACAGTGCAACGCTAAATGGCTACACTCGGCGCCATGTGGATAAAAATTTGCGGCATCACCAGTGCAGATGCGGTGGCTGCTGCCGCGGAGGCCAACGTCGACGCGATCGGCTTCGTCTTCGCGCCGAGTCCGCGGCAGGTGACGCCCGGACAGGCGGCGCAACTTGCGGCGCTCGCCCCCCCGGGGATTTTGCGCATCGCGGTTGCACAGCATCCGCTGCAGATGAAGGTCGACGAAATCTGTCGAATACTGAAGCCGGATTATTTTCAAACCGACGTCGAGGACTTGCGCGAACTGAAGATTCCGGCGCATATCAAGGTGCTTCCCGTGGTGCGTTTCGGCCGAAAGACGCCAAATCCGCTGCCGGGGCGCATGTTGTTCGAAGGCCCGTCGAGCGGCATCGGCGAGCTGGCCGATTGGGGGCGCGCGGCGGAGCTCGCGCGGCAAACCGAGGTGATTCTCGCCGGCGGCCTGTCCCCCCAAAATGTGGCCGAGGCAATCCAGGCGGTGCGCCCCTTCGGCGTGGACGTCAGCAGCGGAGTCGAGGAGGTTCCGGGAGTCAAGGACCCGGCAAAAATTCACGAGTTTGTCAGGGCGGCGCGCGCCGCCGCGGCAAGCCTGGAGAATGACGCATGAATTCAGCACGGCAGCACGCTGCGGCGGCGACCGGCTATCCTGATGCGCGCGGCCGTTACGGCGCTTTCGGAGGCCGCTATGTTCCGGAGACCTTGGTGCCGGCGCTCGACCGGCTGCAGGCGGGCGTCGAGCGCTTCTTGCACGACGCTGAATTTCAGGCCGAGTTCAATCACGAGCTGAAGACGTGGGCGGGGCGGCCCACCGCTCTTTCCCATGCGCCGACATTGAGCAAACGTTGGGGGGCCGAGGTCTGGCTCAAACGTGAGGATCTGGCTCATACCGGCGCGCACAAGATCAACAACGCTGTGGGTCAAACGCTGTTGGCGAAGCGCCTGGGTGCCAAGCGGATCATTGCCGAAACCGGCGCGGGGCAGCATGGGGTGGCGAGCGCTGCGGCGGCCGCGCGCTTGGGACTGCCCTGCGTGGTCTACATGGGGGCGGTCGACGTGGAGCGGCAGGCGCCCAACGTCGGACGCATGCAACTGCTGGGGGCCACGGTGGTGCCCGTGACCAGCGGCGATGCGACCTTGCGCGCGGCCATCGACGAGGCATTGCGTGATTGGGTGTCCGACCCCGACGGCACGTACTACAACTTGGGCTCCGCGGTGGGGCCGCACCCGTATCCCTACCTGGTGCGCGAACTGCAGGCAGTGATTGGGCGCGAGGCGCGGGCACAGATGCTGGAATCTGCGGGCGGCTTGCCGGACGCCGCCGTGGCATGCGTGGGCGGCGGCTCGAACGCCATCGGCTTGTTTCATCCCTTTTTGGGCGACGCGGCGGTGAAGCTGATCGGGGTGGAGGCGGGCGGCCGCGGCGCCGGACTCGGGGACAATGCGGCCTCGCTGACCTTCGGGACTCCAGGAGTCTTGCAGGGCAGCTACACGCTGATACTGCAGGACGCTCATGGCCAGGTACGCGAAACTCATTCGGTGTCCGCCGGTCTGGATTACTCAGGCGTCGGCCCCGAGCATGCCTACCTGATGAGAAGCGGGCGCGCCGTCTATGAATCCGCGACGGACGACGAGGCCCTGGATGCGCTTGCGGAATGCGCCAAGTACGAGGGCATTCTGCCGGCCATCGAAACTGCGCATGCGTTCTTCGGTGCGCGGCGCTACGCCGCTGAACACCGCGGTGCGAGGATTCTCATCGGCTGCTCCGGCAGGGGCGACAAGGACATGTCCATTCTGCAGAGCACGCTCTTGCAGAGCGCGCTCTTGAAGGACAGCGGGTGATCAACGAGGCGCAGCCGTCTGCGCCGCGTGACGCGGTCGCCGCTGCCATTCAAGCGGCCGCCGGGCGTGGCCGGCCGGCGCTGGTGGGTTTCCTCACAGCCGGATTCCCTTCGCGGCGCGCGTTCAAGGCCAACCTGGCCGCGGTGGCCCAAGTTTGCGATGTAGTTGAAATCGGGGTTCCGTTCAGCGATCCGATGGCCGACGGCACCACCATCCAACGGGCGAGTTACGTGGCCCTGGCGGACGGAGTCACCCTGGCGTGGATACTCGAGGAGCTCGAATCGCTGCAGCCGCGCTACGCCGCCCCCATTCTCTTGATGAGCTACTTGAACCCACTGCTCCAGTACGGGCTGGGTGCGCTGCCTCGAGCGGCGGCAGCGGCCGGTGTCGCCGGCTTCATCGTTCCGGACCTGCCGTTCGAGGAGAGCGACGACCTCAGGAAGGCGCTCGACGGCGCAGGCCTGGCCTTGGTGCAGATGGTGACTCCGGTGACGCCGCCCGAGCGGCTGGCGATGTTGTGCCGGGGCGCCAAGGGCTTTGTCTACGCCGTGACCATGACGGGCACCACGGGAGCGGGCAAAGGGCCCTCGACGGGCGTGCCCCCCGAGGTGCTCGAGTACATGGATCGAGTCAAGCGCTGTTCCGACATCCCTGTGTGTGCGGGCTTCGGTATCCGTTCGCGTGAGCAGGTGGCGCGCTTTGCGGGCCATGTGGACGGCGTGGTGGTCGGCTCCGCCTTGGTGGAGGTCTTGGAGCGAGGCGAGGATGTGGGAGCCTTTCTGAGGTCGCTGCGCGAATGAAGCGAGTGTTCCGGGCGGGGTCGCTCATCCAAGTCGCGCATGCGCGCAACGTGCTGCTCACCGCCGGGATCGAAAGCGAATTGCGCAACCAGTACCTGGCCGGGGCGCTGGGCGATTTGCCGATGTTGGAAACCTGGCCGCAACTGTATGTCGAGGACGCGGATGAAGCAGCCGCCCTCCGCGCCCTGGCTCGCGCGGCCGCGGCGCCGAGTGGGGCCTGCTGGACCTGCGAGATCTGCGGCGAGCTGCTCGAACCGCAATTCACCAGCTGCTGGCGCTGCGGGGCAGCAGCGTCGCAGACGCCATAGCTGCAGGGTTCCTGAAGCGGCGTGTCAGACAAACACTGACATGAAATAGCGCGAATTCTGAGCTCCAGATCAGCGCCTGTCCCTGGCGACGTCGTGCTGCACAGGTTACAAATCTCGCAGTGTTCGGTGTAACGATTACACGAACGCGTAGGAGGTTTGCAATGAGCAGTGTCAGTATGAGCAGCGTCACCCATCGAATTGCGGGGCTGTCGGCGCCGATAGCCGCAGACGGTTCCATGTTGGGCGCATCCCCGGTCATGCTGGAGGTGTTTCGACTTATCGAGCGGGTCGGGCCCACCGAAGCAAGCGTGCTGTTGACCGGCGAAAGCGGGTCGGGCAAGGAATTGGCGGCGCGCTCAATTCACGAATGCAGTGCGCGGCGCGCCGGACCTTTCATTGCAGTCAATTGCGGTGCCATACCGGCAGGACTCATCGAGTCGGAGCTGTTCGGTCACGCCAACGACAGCGTCAGCGGAACAGAGCGTGCGCACGCAGGGGTGTTCGAGCGGGC
The DNA here is from genome assembly GCA_963818075.1 of uncultured Gammaproteobacteria bacterium. GTDB lineage: Bacteria > Pseudomonadota > Gammaproteobacteria > Steroidobacterales > Steroidobacteraceae > Bog-1198. The sequence continues at coordinate 1,989,207 of CAWFQX010000006.1, forward strand.
CGCGGGCGGCACGCTGCTCCTCGACGAAGTCACCGAAATGCCCCTCGATATGCAGATTCGTCTGCTGCGGGTTTTGGAGACTCAAAAGTTCTACCGGGTCGGCGCATCCGCGGAGTTTACGTCCGATGTGCGCGTCATCGCGTCGACCAACCGTTGCCCATTGCAGGCCGTGCACAGCGGCCAATTGCGCGAGGACTTGCTGTACCGACTGGCCGTGTTTCCGATCGAGATGCCGCCGCTGCGCAGCCGAGGCGATGACGTGGAGCTGCTGGCCGAGCACTTCCTGGCCGGCCTGAATGCGCGCACCGGGACCCAAAAACGCCTGTCGGCGCTGGCGAGAATGATGTTGAAGCAGCATTCTTGGCCGGGCAACGTGCGTGAGCTCAAGAATTGCATCGAGCGCGCGTTCATTCTAGGAGATGTGGTGCTGGATTTGGCGCCCTTGATTCCGGGTGCGGGGCGGGAGGGAAACCCGCTGAGCGACCGCGAGCGGCTCAACATTCGAGTGGGATCGCGAATCTACGACATGGAGCGCTCGCTGATCGAGGCGACCCTGGACTATTTCAAGGGCAACAAGCGGCGGGCTGCCGACGCACTGGGCTGTAGTCTCAAGACGCTGTATAACAAGCTCAACGGTTATTCGCAGAATCAAGAGTGCGCGCACACATAAGCGCCCCACGGAGAAAATAGTGTCAAGAGTACTGATCGCGGACGATCACGCGGTGGTTCGCGCCGGGTTCAAGCAATTCCTCGAGGCCGATCCGAACATCAATGCGGTGGGCGAGGCTGCCAGCGGCAATGAAACGCTCGATCTGCTGCGCGAGCAAGATTGGGATCTCGTGCTGCTCGATATTCACATGCCGGATCGCAGCGGGCTGGATATCCTGCGCCACATTCAGACCGGTCATCCAGGGGTACGCGTGCTCGTGATGAGCGGGCTGCCGGAACAGCAATACGCGGTCAATGTTCTGCGCGCCGGCGCAAGCGGCTATCTATCGAAGGACAGCGCGCCCGATGAACTGATGAAGGCGGTGCGCACGGTGTTGTCGGGCCGGCGTTATGTCAGCGCCGCGTTGGCCGAAATTCTGGTTGCCGATCTCGATGGCGACCCGGACAAGCCGCTGCATGCGCGCCTCTCGACCCGGGAATTCCAGATATTCTGTAAACTCGCGGCCGGACGCGGCGTCTCCGACATCGCCAACGAACTCAGCCTCAGCGTGAAAACCGTGAGCACCTACCGCAGCCGTATTCTGGAAAAGATGAGTTTCACCGCGAATGCGGACATCACGTCCTACGCCTTGCGCAACGGACTGATTCAGTAAGCCACGATCTGTGAGAAACGTCCTACATCACAACCTGCGAAGCCGGTCTGGCCGCTGCGCGAAGCATGGCGCTACACTGCGATCGCGATGTACCCACGATTTATGGACACAATGTCAATGGCTCAGTGTTTGAGAGTCCTGCTCGTCGAAGACTCCAAAGTGCTGACGGAGCGATTGACTGAAGCGATCCGCCAAATTCCCCAAGTGGAGTTGATCGGCACCGCGGATACCGAAGCGACGGCGGTGGCGTCGGCTAAGCGTGATTCCGTGGACGTGATCATTCTGGACCTGCACCTGAAGCAGGGCACCGGTTTCGGCGTGATGCGCGCGCTCGCCACTGCGCAGCTGAAGCCGCGAATCATCGTCTTGACGAACTACGACCTGCCCGAATACAAGAACGCCGCGATGGCTCTTGGCGCGACGCACTTTTTGGACAAGGCCCGCGACTACGGCAGGCTGCCGGAGGTGCTGCACGAAATCTGCGAATCGCACCTCGCGAAACACTGATCCCTTTTAAGATTGCGCGCCGCACGCTGCTGCCGCATCGCCTACACGCCCTTCAGCACTCCCCACGGACATCACGGCGGCGCGTCCGACATCAACGTCGACGCAACCCGACTAACATTGTTCGCCGATCGCATAGGATGCGCGGCCCTCGAGCCGCCTCCGACAGGAGTACCGACATGCACCGGAGTAAATATATGCTGAAGCAGTTATCAAGATTCTCCCAGGGCGCCGCCGCGTGCGCCGTCATTGCCATCGGGTTGGCGGCATGCGCCAGCACCCCGATCCCGAACGAAAAAATTGCCGTGGCGAAGGAGTCTGTGCAGCGCGCCGAGCAGTCCGGCGCCCCCGAGCTTGCGCCGGTGGAAATGGCGGCCGCCCGCGACAAGTTGGCGCGCGCCGAAAAGGCGGCGGCGGACCGCGAGGCGGTGCCCGCCAATCAGCTGGCTGAGCAGGCCAATGTGGATGCACGCCTGGCAGAAGCGACGGCTCAGCAACAGCGGGCGCACAAAGCTGCCATGGAATTTGATGCCAGCATGCAGGCTTTGCGCAGTGAATCCATGCGCAACACGCAATCCAACCAATAAGGTGCCGATATGAAAATGAAACTACTCACGGGAATGGGGTTGGGGCTGGCTTTGTGCGCCTGCGTGTCGACTCCGCAACCCAACGCTGCGCTGGAAAGTGCGCACGCCGCGGTGCAAACGGCCGAAGCGGATCCGAATGTCAGCAAGTATGCCGCGCTCGATTTGGAGACGGCGAGGAAAGACCTCGCCATAGCGGATGACGCCGCGTTGCACCACAATGAAGCGGCGATTGCGCAACCCGCGTACATGGCCGCCCAGAACGCCCGGCTCGCGCAAATGCATGCCGCGGCGAAAGCGGACGACGCCCGAGTGGCGGCAGGCCAGGCTGAGCGGGACCAGATCGTGTTGGCCACTCGCAATCGCGAGGTGCAGAACGCCAAGATGGCCACCAACGAGGCCAAAATGGCGGCCAACGAAGCGCTCGATCAGCGCGATCAAGCAGCGCAACAGGCGGCGCAGGCCACCCAGGAGGCGGCGCGTCTGCAAGCCGAGGTGGACCAGCTGAAGGCGACGCCCACATCGCGCGGATTGGTGCTGACTCTCGGCGACGTGTTGTTCGATACCGGCAGAGCGGAATTGAACCCGGGCTCCAGCCGCAAGCTGGACCAGCTCGCGCAGTTCCTGGCCGAACACAAGGAGCGGCGGGTGCAAATCGACGGCTTCACGGACAGCGTCGGCTCGGACTCCTACAACGAAGAGCTGTCCCGCCGCCGGGCAGATGCGGTCAAGTCGGCGTTATTGGTGCGGGGCATCGATGCCTCGAGAATCTCGACCCAGGGCTACGGTAAAGCCTACCCGGTTGCCAACAACACCGATTCGGGAGGCCGCCAGCTGAACCGCCGCGTCGAAGTAGTGATCGGCGGAGACAACGGCACGCCTGTCGCACCGCGCAGCTGATCGCGCGCGGGGGTTGCGGCTCAGCCCTCGCCGGCGGCGGCGGGGGCTAGGACCGGAACCGACAACAGCATTCTGTTCAGCGGAATCATTGCGATCACGACGGTGCCGCCGCTCCCGGGACTGCGCACTTCCCAGGTGCCGCCGAGGGCGGCGATTCGGTGGCGCATGGACGCAAGGCCGTGCGAGGTTATGTTCTGCAGCCGGCTCGAGGGGATTCCCCTGCCGTCATCCGCAACGCGCATCGAGAACGTATCGTTCTCGATGCCGATGACCAGGGCCGCCGACTTCGCCTCTGCGTGCTTCAGTATGTTGGTCAATGCTTCTTGGGCGATGCGGAACACCCCGATGGCGGCATCCGGACTGAACTTGAGTTCCGAATCCGGAATGGTTTCCGTGCAGCTGAGTCCGGCGCGCCGGCAGGTTTCTTTGAATTGCCAGCGCAGTGCCGCGAACAAACCCATGTTGTCGAGCAGGGTGGGTCTCAGTTCCTCCACCACCCGGCGTTTCAAATCGACACCCGCGCTCAAGGATTCGTGGATGCGGCGGAAGCGCTGCTCGATGGCCGGGTCGCTGGTCGGCAGCCGCTGCTGCAGCCATGACAAATCCATGCGGGCGGCCACCAGCAAGCCGCCGAGCTCATCGTGCAATTCGCGCGACAGGGCCGACTTCTCCTGCTCCGATACGCCCTGTAAATGAGTCGAGAGCGCGGTCAATTCACGGGTTCGTTCGTCGACCTGCTGTTCCAGATCCTGCTTCTGATCGCGTAGGTTGATGGCCTGGCGAGCGCGCCGGCGCATGTCGCCGTAGACGAGGCGCGTCGCGAGCAGCACCAGACCAATATTGAGAATCACCCCGGCTGTCGATACCCATCGCGACAGGCGAAAATCCGACTGCCATTGCGACGTGGCCGCCGCCAGTTCCCGCGCCTCGACGATGCGCATGTCGCCGATGATCCTGGAGATGTCGTCCATGGTGCGCTTGCCCACGTCCGTTCGCACCACGTTCAGCGCAGGAGCGGCCCCTCTTTTCCTGAAGAGCGCGAGCGTATCCTCGAGCTCGCCGAGTTTTTCGCCGGTCAGGATCCGCAACTCCCGCAATTCGGCGCTGTCATCGCGCCCGCCGTAGGCGCCGCGCACCCGATCGAGCGCAGCCTCGACCGACGCCACCGCTTCCGTGTACGGCTGCAGATAGGAGCTTTCGCCCGTCAAGAGATAGCCGCGCTGGCCGGACTCGGCATCGTTGATCAGAGCGATGAACTCGCTCAAGGCTTGTTGCCGCAGCTGCGAGGCGTGCACGCGCTCATTGGCCGCATTGAGTCTGGACTGTCCGGCGGCTGCCAGGAAGAACAGGCCGACGAGGAAGCCGATCAGCAGCAGCGGCGGTACGGCGATGTACCATCGACCGAGTTCGCCCAGTTCCTCGCCCAGGATTTTCATGTGATTGCCGTGTCTTAACGTGTAAAGTTTAGCATGTGAGGCGATTCCTACAGGACGGGGGGTGTGGAACCGATGGCGGGGAGCTGCGGCTGCCAACACAATACCTCTGATTTTGTTCCTTGTGTTCGATAGGAGATAGCAAATGGAAAGCACAGTCGAGGGAGAGCATCTGCGCGCGAGCGGCCGACGGCTCAAGAACGATTTGAGCGAGGGCGTAAGCGATATCAAAGCGGCCGCTTCGAGCGAAATCAAGAATTTGCTTGCGGACGTCGAAGACCTGATGGCGCGGATCGCGGACTTGAAGGATGCGGACGTTGTGCGGGTGCGCAGCAAGGTGCAGCGCGCGGTCGATGCGACCAAGCAGAGCCTGGCTGACGGGGCCGACGCTTTACGCCAGCGGGCACAGGATGTGGCAAGTACGGCGGACGATTATGTGCGCGACAGCCCATGGCAGGCGATCGGCATTGCCGCGCTGGTCGGTGCGGTTGTGGGGATTCTAGCGACCCGCCGATCCTAGGTCGCCGACGGTGCGCCTACTCTGGTTACTGCCGAGAGCAGCGCCGGCGCTGCTGCGGCATCTGGTCGCTTATATCGACCTCGTCAGTTTGGATTTGGGCCGGGCGCAACGAGAGCTGGCGGCGGAACTCGTCATTTCCGCCATCCTCGCGATTTGTGCTTTGTTTGCGCTGCTCATGGGCTGTCTCGCGGTGGTGGCTTATACGTGGGACACGCCTTACCGGATGACCGCAATTGCCTGGATGGGGGGCGGATTCTTGGTTGCCGCGATCGTGTCGGCCTGGTACCGAATCAAGGTCGCGCGCGCGAAGTCGGAGTTCCTCGGTTCCGTGCGCCGGGAATGGCACGCGGATCGCGCGCTTCTCGAACGCATCTTGACGTCGGAAGAGGAGTGAGCCGCGCATGACGGATCACACCGAAGCAGCCAGAGCCGCCATTCTCGTCAGGCTCGCGCAGTCCCGCGAGGAATTGCGAACTGTGTTCGAGCCCCCGCCCACTCAGTCCGAGGCCGACGGCGGTACGGGTGCCCGGCACGGGGGATTTCCACGCAGCCGTACCTTACAAATGCTCATGAGCGGCCGCGGACTCGGCACCTTGGGAGCCCTTGCTGCGGGCCTGATCGCCGCCAGGCCCGCCCTGGCATTGCGGCTTCTGCGAATGTTGCCGGCCACTGCAATCGGCCGGATGCTGCTGGTGCGCGCCTTCGCGGCACTGCGTGCAAAGCAACTCTGAGGAGGAGCCGCACGCTCAGCCGAGCGTCACCTGTCCATAGTGATAGTTGCCGTCATCGACGAGCGCGATCTCACAGGGCGTGCCTGAAATCTCCCGGCCATCCAGCGTCGCGCGCATGATGCCTCGGCTGACGCCGTGCGGATTCTCCACTGCGATGCGGTAGCGCGAGGCCCCGAATTTATAAGTGATTTCGAAGCCGGCCCACGCGCGGGGAATGCAGGGATTGACCGCGAGAACCCGACCCCGCAATTGGATGCCGAGGATTCCCTCCACCGCGGTGCGGTACATCCACCCGGCCGATCCCGTATACCAGGTCCAACCCCCGCGGCCGACATGTTGAGCGGAGGAGTACACGTCGGCGCACGCGACATAGGGTTCGACCTTGTAGCGATGAATGCCGGCACGGGTGCTCGCATGATTGATGGGATTGAGGATCGAGAACAGTTCCCCTGCGCGGTCGCCATCGCCCAATAGCGCAAACGCGAGGGTCGTCCACATGGCGGCGTGAGTGTACTGGCCGCCATTTTCGCGGATGCCCGGGGGATACGCCTTGATGTAGCCGGGGTCGTGAGCGGTGTGATCGAACGCCGGCGTGAACAGCTGCACCAGGCCCTCGCTGCGGCTGACGAGCTGTGCGTTGACGGCCGACATCGCGCGCAAGGCGCGCTCGGGCTCCGCCGCGCCTGAGATCACTGCCCAGGATTGAGCAATGGAATCGATCCTACACTCATCGCTCGCGACCGATCCCAAAGGCGTACCGTCGTCGAAGTAGCCGCGCCGGTACCAGTCGCCGTCCCACGCTTCCCGCTCGATGGCCTGCTGCAGCGCGAACGCATGTTTGCGCCACGCGGCGGCCGTGGCGGACTCGCCGCGGCGCTCGGCGATCGGCGCGAACCGCAGCAACGCGGCGTGCAGAAACCAGCCGAGCCAAACGCTCTCACCGCGTCCTTGAGCTCCGACTCGATTCATTCCGTCGTTCCAATCCCCGGTGCCGAACAGCGGCAGGCCGTGCGATCCAATCGCGAGGCTCGAATCAAGGGCGCGGACGCAGTGCTCGAACAGCGAGCCGGCCGTGGCCGACTCAGGGGCGGAAAAGGCCTCGTGGCTATCGGCGGGCAGGGGACCGCCTGACAGGAACGGCACCTGCTCATCCAGCATGGCAAAGTCCTCCGTGACTTCCAGGTAGTGGGCGAGCACGAAGGGGAGCCAAATGCGATCGTCGGACACGCGGGTTTTGACTCCCTGGCCGGTCGTAGGCAGCCACCAATGCTGAACGTCTCCCTCCTCGAACTGGCGCCCTGCGGCGCGCAGGATGTGCTCCCGGGCAATACTCGGTGTCGAGACCATCAGCGCCATGACATCCTGCAGTTGATCCCGGAAACCGTACGCTCCGCTCGATTGATAGAATGCCGTCCGCGCCCACACGCGGCACACGAGTGTCTGATACAGCAACCAGCCGTTGACCAGGATGTCCAGCGAGCGATCGGGCGTCTTCACCTGGACTGCGCCCAGCGTCTGATCCCAGAAATCCGTTACCTCCTTCAGCGCAGCGTCGAGATCACGCGATCGGTAGCGTTCTATGAGCGCAACGGCCGCCTCCGACGATGCTTCCTCGCCGATCAGGAAGGAGAGCTCGGCGGCTTCCCCGGGACCCAACGTCAACTTGGTCTGCATCGCGCCGCAGGGGTCAAGGCCGCCGCCAACGCGATTCGACAAGGGTTGCGCATCGAGCAATGCCTTGGGTTCGTCCAGAGATCCGTGGCGGCCGATGAACTCGGCGCGGTCGGCGGTGCAGGCTTGCTGCCGGCCTCCCATGTCCATGAACGCAATGCGCGCGTGAAAATCCGTGCTCCACGGATTGCGCGCCAGCAGGGCCCGGGTCTTCGGTTCGATCTCAGTCACGATAAACGCTGCCGTTCGGCTGCGTTGGTTGCCGAGCACCCAGTCAAGGTAGTGAGTGACCGAAAGCCGCCGGGATTGCGCCGATCGATTGATGATCTTGAGACGCGATATCTTCAGCGAGTCCTCGAGCGGCACGAATTGCACCAGATCCAACGAAACGCCGTGCGAGGTGTGTTCGAACCGGCTGTATCCGAAGCCGTGGCGAACCACGAAGGCATGGGTCGGTTCACGAATGGGTAAGGGGGTTGCGCTCCATAGATCCCCGTTGTCTTCGTCACGAAGGTAAATGGCCTCTGCGGGCGCGTCGCTGACCGGGTCGTTGCACCACGGGGTAATTTGGTTCTGCTGCGCATTCAGCGACCAGGTGCTGCCGGAGCCGTCCGCCGAGACTTGACATCCGAACTGCGCGTTGGCGATCACGTTGATCCACGGCGCCGGCGTCCACTGCCCTTCGTCGAGCATCACGACGTATTCGCGGCCGTCCCCGGCAAACCCGCCGAGCCCGTTGAAGAACTCGAGTTGCGGCGTGGTGCGCGCGGCAGTGTCCTGCGCCGTCCGCCCGCCGCCGCGCGCGCGTTGCCGCGGCACCGGATCCGGTTCCCGGAGCCGTGCGAGCTGATCGCTCAAGGTACCGCTCCGCGCGACGAATACGGCACGCGCGGCCGTCTGCAGCAGATCGCGGACGGGCGAGAGCAGGAGGTCCGACCGCAGCGAGAACACCGCGCCGCGCCGCGTGCCGTCCTCGTCGCGCCGGCTTTGCGCGGTTCGGATCGCGGCATCCAGCGCTTGCTGCAGTTCCGACGCGTACGACGGCGGACGCTCATTCAAAATGACGAGATCCACCGCCAGGCGCTTGAGCCGCCAGTACTCGTGCGCGCGCAGCAGCTGTCTGACGATCTCCATATCGCTCTCATCGTCAATCCTGACCAGCACGATCGGCAGATCTCCTGAGATGCCTTGCGGCCACAGAGCCGACGGGCCCAATGCATTTTTTTCGAGAATGTCGCGGGATGCGCGCAGCGAGGAATCGGAGTAAAGCACCCGGTTGGCGATGCGCTGAAATTGCTGCGCTTCTTCGAAATCGATCCCCAGATAGCGCAGCTGTACCTGTGCCTGGGTCCATGCCAGGGTCTTTGCGCGCTCGAAGGCGGCCATGTCCCGATGCTTGTCGATCAGTGCAATGGCATCCTCGCGGCTGGCGCTGATGCTGGTCCAAAATGCAATGCGCGCAGTTTCACCGGGCGCGATTCGCACGCGGCGCCGCAGCGAAACCACGGGGTCGAGTACCGTCCCCGTCGTGTTGGACAGCGGGCGGGCGTCCATGATCGAAACGGCGTTGCGCAGATCGCGGCCGCGGCCCAGAAAGCGCGCGCGATCCGTCTCGAACTGCAAGCCACCGATGCCCGCGCCTTCCAGCGCGCTCAAGTGGGCCATCCAAAGCTGGGGATCGTCGGGTTCTCGCCCGCGCCGGGTGGCGAGCAGCGCCCCGGAATCGGCAATGAATTCGGTGCGCACGAACAGCTTCGAGAATGCGGGGTGCGCGGAGTCGGCATCCGCCGCCGCCAGCACGACTTCGGCGTAGGTCGTCAGTTCGATTTCACTGACGCGGTTTCCTTGGTTGGTCACCGAAACCCGGCGCACCTCCGCATCGTCTTCGCTCGACACCAGGATCTCGGTCGAGGTGAGGATGCGACCGTCCCTGCGGGTGATTTCCGCATGATCCTCGAAAAAAGCCACGTCGTAACTGTCCGGCTCGCGTCCCACGGGCTGGTATCCGGCCGACCAAACCTGGCCGCTGACCACGTCGCGCAGGAAAATGTAGCAACCCCAGGGATCGCAGGTCGGATCCTCGCGCCAGCGGGTGACCGCGATGCCCCGCCACCGGCTGTACCCGGATCCGGCGGCGGTCAACATCACGGAATAGTTGCCGTTCGACAAGAGATGCGTGCGCGGCGCGACGTGATGCGGGGAGTTGAAGCGGCGCGGTGCGACGGCAGTCAGTTCTTCGCGCAGTTCCGGTGCCGACTGCATATCGTCGGTGCGCTGCGAAGACAGATCGGAATCGCGCGGTGTTCGTTCCTGCAAGAGCAGCTCAGTGGCCTGTACGGCCGGATTCGAGTGAAAGTATCCGCGCAACATACCGTCTTTCAAGACGTTGGCAATAGCCACCAATATCATGCCCTGGTGGTGCGCCATGTAGGCGCGCACCGGCGCCACCGAGACGCCCTCGGGCAGGCGCGCCGGCGAGAAGTCGAGCGCTTCGTACCAACCGAACGGACCGCGTCCGCCAAGCTTCTGCAAGCGCTCGAAATTACGGATGGCCGCTGCGGGATCGACCATTGCTGCAAGTCCGGTGGCATAGGGCGCCACCACGGCCTCGTCACCCAAGCCGCGCTGCAGGCCCAGACCGGGAACCCCAAAACTGGAGTACTGATAGGTGAATTCCCGATCCCGGGCATTGAAGGCCGACTCGGACACGCCCCAGGGCAGATTTCGCTCACTCCCATACTCGATTTGGCGTCTGACGATCAGCCGTGAGGTTTCGCCGAGCAGGCTGCCTTCGGGCTCGCGCATGACGAGGATCGGCATGAGATATTCAAACATCGAGCCGGACCAGGAGACCAGCGCGGATCCACCGTCGACGGGGGTGAGCGTGCGACCCAGCCTGAACCAATGCCGAACCGGCAAATCTCCCTTGGCAATCGCCACGAAGCTTGCCAGCCGCGCCTCCGACGCCAGGAGATCGTAGCAACTGGGATCCTGCGTGCGGTCGCCCACCCGATAGCCGATGGTCAGGAGTTGCCGCACCGGCTCGAGCAAGAATCCAAATTCCATGGACATCGCGAGCGCGTGCGCGCGCTGCCTGAGGGCTTCCAGCCGCGCGCCGAGCCGAGCCACGGCCGCGGCGTCCGCCTGCGAGTCGCGCAGGTGGCTCAGCACATTGGTACGCAGCATGTCCGACCAATGCAGCAGCGGCGCGTTGCTGCCCTCCGGACGCTCATCCGTCAATGCCTGGGCGATGTCGCGGATGCCTTCGGCTTGCTGGAGGATGGCTGCGAGAGACAGCGCGCGGCTGTCCGAGTTCATCGACGAGAGCGATGCGCGCAGGACTTCGACCGCGGTGTCCAGCTGGCGCGGCGACACGCCGTAATTGCGCCGGCCGTCGTTGAGCACGCGCGCGACGTCCTGCATTTGCTCGAGCGTGTCCAGCATTCCGCTCACGTCGATCCGAGTCAGGGACGATTCGGCCGACCATTGGCGGCACACGCCTTCGAGCGCCAGCAAGTGCCCGGCAAAATTGCCGCTGTCCACGGTGGAGATGTACTTCGGATCGAGCGGCCGCAGATCGTGGGTGTCGTACCAGTTATAGAAATGACCGCGATACCGCTCCAGCTTATCGAGCGAGGAGAACGCGGCTTCCAGCCTGTCGAGAGCGTCAAACGTGCCGATCCAGCCGAATTCGCGCGCCGACACGACGGACAACAGGTACAGGCCGATATTCGTCGGCGAGGTGCGATTGGCGATCACGGCATTCGGAATTTCTTGAAAATTGTCCGGCGGCAACATGTTCTGCTGCGCCGTGACGAAGGTGTCGAAGAAGCTCCAGGTTTGGCGCGCCATGATGCGCAGGCGATGCCGATCGTCCGCGGTCAAACCCTGCCGGCGCGTGGCGCGCGCCGGCAGGCTCACGGATCGCGCGATCAGCGGCGCGCACAGCCACGTCAGCAGGAGCGGTACGGTGATCCACGGCACTCCGCGCCCTGCGACCAACAGCAGCAGGGTCAAGCCCGACACCAGCAACAGGCTGCCGGACATGCTGCGGAAGACTCCGAGCATCGTGTCCGACGCTCGCGCGTGCGATTGTGCCGTCGTGGTCCATTGCAGGAGATTGCGCCGTGAGACGCAGAGGCGATACAGAGTTCGAACGATGGCGTCGCTCATGGTCCAAGCCTGATCCGCCCAGAAGACGAGCCTCAAGCCGATCAGTGCGGCCGCAGCCTTAGCCTCCCGCGCCAAGGTGCGCAAATAGCCTTCCCTGGTGAAGTCCGCGAAGCGCAGCAACTGTGCGACGATGAACGGCAACAGCGGCGGCAGCACGATGGACGCGAGAAAAAACAGGCTCCATGCAAGCGGCGCGGATCCCAGCCAGCACAGCGCGAATCCCGCGAGAACTGCCGGCACCACGCTGGATCTTCGCAAATTGTCGAACATCTTCCAGCGCCCGAGCGCCGGCAGCGACGGGTATGCGCCCAGCACCCAGGGCAGCAACTGCCAATCGCCGCGCGTCCAACGGTGCTGGCGCGCCGTCGCCACGCCGTAGCGCGACGGATATTCCTCCACCACCTCGACATCGGAGGCGAGGCCGCAGCGGGCGTAAACGCCTTCGAACAGATCGTGACTGAGCAGACGATTGTCGCCGACCCGGTTCGCGAGCGTCGCCTCGAAAGCGGTGACGTCGTAGATTCCCTTGCCGCTGTACGAGCCCTCGCCGAACATGTCCTGATAGACGTCCGAGACCGCGAAAGCGTAAGGATCGATGCCGCTGGGGCCCGAAAAAACCCTTTGAAAGAATGACCCCTCGCGACCGATGGGCAGGGACGGCGTCACCCGCGGCTGCAGTATCCCGTACCCTGCCGTTACGCGCTGTCGAGCTGCGTCGACGACGGGCCGGTTCAGCGGATGGGCCATTTTGCCGATGAGCGACAGCGCCGCGCCGCGCGGCAGGCGCGTGTCGGCGTCCAGACTGATGACGTAGCGCACGCCGGCGGGCGACTGCGGCGGCCGGCCGCCGACGGGCACGAAGCTCGTGTCCTTCGATCCGCGCAGCAGGAGGTTGAACTCGTGAAGCTTGCCGCGCTTGCGTTCCCAACCCATCCAGCACCCTTGGGCTTGGTTCCAAAGGCGCTTGCGATGCAGCAGCAGGAAGCGGTCGTCGCCGTGCACGCTGCCGTGCACTCGGTTCAGCCGTGCGATACCGGCGGCCGCGGCGGCCAGCAACTCCGCGTCCTCCGCAGTGGTCTCGCCGGCCGAGTCCGTCCAATCGCTGAGCAGCGCGAAGCGAATGTCGCCGTCTTGAGTGGCCAGGTAATGAACCTCGATTCTACGTACCGACTCTTGGATGTCGGCAATGCTGGTAAGCAGAATCGGCACGGCGATCACCGAACGCAACTCCGTGGGAACCCCGTCCACGAGCTCCAGGCCCGGCAGCACTCTGGCGTCGCAGAGATGGGTCACCCAAAGATTGACGATGCTGACGGCTATGTCGGACGCCGCCAACAGCGCGAGCGCCACGATGGCCGCCGTGAGCAGGAGGGCGGGACCCGGCGGACCCGCGACGTGGACCATCGCGGCGGTCATCGCAAGGCTCAAGGCGACGATGCTGCCGGCGTATCCCAGCAAGCCCGCGGCACGCGTACAACGCGTCAAGCGCTGAATCCAAGGCGTGCGGTATCCGAGCTCACGCTCCAGCTCGGGCCGCCCCGCCGCCACCAAGTAGTAGCCGGGTTCGGCCGCGTGGTGCGGCTCCGATGCGCGTGCGTGCGCGCCGCCCGCAACTGCAGCGCGCTGCGCCAAATCCAGGGCGCGGCGCGCCACGTCCATTTCCGTGCAGTGCGAGCGGCGCGAAATCTCTTCGATCGCGTGCCGGTAAAGGTCGCGGGTCGAAAAATCGAAGGTAGCGTACGAACTGCGCTCGCGCATCACCTCGTCGACGAGGCTGACGCTTTCGAAAAATTTTGCCCAATCGACGGATGATATGAGCCGCAAGCTCGTGATGACGTTGCGGACGCTCAAATTCACCGCGCCCTGGCGCTGATGCTCGCTGTGTACCATTTCATCGGCGGTGGTGCCTTGGGCGGCAAATGTCCGGTGCAGCCACGCCAGGGCGGGCGTGGTTTCCGGGTCATGATCGCGCAGCCGTTGAAACAACTGCGCGCCGAACGCGTTCCCGAGGCGCTGCGCTTCCGCGGCGCGCGCGGCGGTGCTCGGGCCCATTTGCGCGGCGGCATCCGACAGCCACTCGTCGGCCAAGGCATCCGCCCGTTCGCGCAGCGCCAGCCGCGACACGATGCCGGCCGCGAGCCGCGTCAAGTTTTCGATCAGCACCACGCGCAAAGTGATGGCAATCGCCCAAAGCTCGCCGATCTTCAGCGGCTGAACCCGCTGGTAGGCACGGCAGAATCGGTACAGCGTATCGAGCTCGAAGCGGCTGTCCGAATGCGCGACAATCGCCCAAGCCAATCCATAGACCCGCGGATAGCCGCGCAGAGGTCCATGCGAGAGCTTCGGCAGCTGCTTGTAAAATCCCGACGGCAGATCGCGCCGCACGGCACGGATGTGCTCGTCGACGATGTAGTAGTTGTCCACCAGCCATTCGGCCGCCGGCGTCACCGCACGACCCCTGCGAATTCCGGCTATGAGCGCGCGAAAGGCCGCGTCGAGGGTGAGCGCATTGGCGCGCAGACGGCGGCGCAGCGACACGCCGGCGGTTTGCGTTGCCGACACCTCCTGCGCTTTGGCCAAGCTCTCAGCATGCTGCTCGAGCCGTTCGACGCTGAAGATCTCCGCGGAAATAGGCTCGCCGATCGCCGCAGGGCGATCCAACAGCGCGCGCCCGCGGCCGCGCCTGCGAAAATATCTCGATGGCACGTCTTTGATCACTCTGCGGTAACTTCGACCGCGACGTGCAGGGCGAGGAAATCGCCTGGAATTCCAGTGAAGGAGCCGACGAGCGGCGCGGCTTGAGCCGCCTCGCGCGCCACCGCGACACGGATCAAATTGCGGCCGCCCACCAGAGCATTGGTCGGGTCGAATTCCACCCAACCGACTCCCGGCAGGTACACCTGAATCCAGGCGTGCGTGGCGCCGCCTCCCACCAGACCGCCCCCTGCATCGATCAGCGCTTCGTCGTAGAGATACCCGGAGACGAACTGGGCCGCCAACCCGAGGAAACGCACCGCATCCATCATGAACACGGCGAAATCGCGGCAGCTGCCGCTCCCCAGCTCGAGCGTTTCCACGGGTGTTTGCACCCCGACTTCCTCGCGCCGCATGTAGCTGAACTCGGATTTGATCGCGTTGATCATGGCCATCAGCACGTCGAGCGTCTTGAGCCCCGGTGTCTTCTCCAGCAGCGCCTTTACCCAGGCGTCGAGCTTATGCTCGGGATCCGGATAATGCCTGGCTTTCGATGATCCCAAGTCCACGTCCTCCGACGCCGAGTAGCTGAGGGGCAGAGTCGCGGCGTAGTCGTCGATGACGAGCGTGCGCTCGGGGAGCGGGAAGTGCTCGGCGCGAAATGTGGACTCGAACTCAAGCTGCGATGCGGGCTCGGAGAATGTGGCGATTGCGATCGAGTTGCCGAACACGTCGTGCATCCAGCGCAGAGCGGCAGGTTGCGGCGTTATCTTGATGCCGGTGTCGAGAAGACGCAGATCGTGGCTGTCCCGCGGCCGGCACATCAGCCGGTGGGGGCCCAGGAGGACGGGCTGTCGGTAGCGGTACTCGGTTCGATGTGTGACACAGAGAATGGTCAAGGTAGTCTCAGCTGGGCGCCGTAGCATGAAGGAACGTCGGCCGCCGCGCGATCGGATCGCAGCGCAGGCAGACGTAATCCTACGCCTACAACGGGCGGTGCGGCGGCGTCACTGATTGAGCTTCCAGAGCGAGAGATTCAGGGCGCTCGCGAAGCTGACCCAGACCAGGTACGGCACCAGGAGCCACGCCGCGGCGGGCTTCACCACCGCAAACTCACGTACAGTCCAAACGATCGACAGCCACAGCGCGACGATGACGAACAATCCCGCGCCGATGTTCTTGGCGCCGAAGAACAGCGGTGCCCACGCAGCATTGATGATGAGCTGAATCGCGTAGGCCGCCAGCGCCGGACTTCGCCCGCGATGGTAGCGTTCGCGCCAAATGAGCCATGCGGAAGCGCCCATCATCACGTAGAGCCCGGTCCACACCGGTGCAAACCAGCTGTTGGGCGGCGCCCAGTGCGGCTTCGCGAGCAGGGCATACCAATGATTCGCCGCCGCCGACACGGCGGGGGAGAATAACGCGCCGAGTGCTCCGGCGCCTAGGGCGGCGGCGATGAAGGCCGCGAGGATGAGCCAATTCGGCCGCGCGTTGCGGCCGCGGTAGCTGGTCGAACTTTCGATCGGGATTCTCATTTGCCGCGCGACTTCAAAGACCGCGACCAAACGAAGAGCGCGATGGCCGCCGTCATCTGCGACCAACCCAGCCAGGAAATTCGCGTCGCAAACGCGAGCCATACCAATCCCGACAGCCACAGCACTGCCGCCGCAATGGCGGCATCCCGGCGCGAGTCGCTGTGCCGTATTTCCGCGCGCAACTGCGCCACGGCGGCGTCTTCCAGCTGCAACCGCAGGCCGCCCTGCGCCGCATCGCGCACGGCGGTGCGGAACACTTGCGGCACCTGCTGCAGCGCCATCAGTGTGTCGGGCCAGCGGGCGCGAATTTGCCGCAGCATGGCCCGGGGGCTGGTTCTGGCACGCATCCACTTGCGCAGGTACGGCTGTGCCGTCTGCCATAGGTCGAGCTCGGGATACAACTGCCGGCCCAGGCCTTCGATGTTGAACAGCGTTTTCTGCAGCAGGATCAACTGCGGCTGCACCTGCATGTCGAAGCGGCGTGCGGTTTCGAACAGCCGCAGCAGCACTTGCGCGAAAGAAATGTCCTTCAGGGGCTTGTTGAATATCGGCTCGCAGACCGTGCGCACTGCGGTTTCCAGCTCATCGACCCGCGTCCCGCGCGGCACCCATCCCGATTCCACGTGCAGCGCCGCGACCCGGGCATAGTCGCGGTCGAAAAACGCCATGAAATTCTCGGCGAGGTAATGCTGGTCGCGCGGTTGGAGGGTGCCCACGATGCCGAAATCCACCGCCGCATAGCGCGGGCTCTGCGGATCGTCGGTCTGCACGAAGATATTGCCCGGATGCATGTCCGCGTGAAAAAAATTATCGCGGAACACCTGCGTGAAAAAAATCTCCACGCCGTTCTCCGCCAGCTTGCGTATGTTCGTACCGCGGGCGCGCAATTCCTCGACATCGCTGATGACGACGCCGTGAATTCTCTCCATGACCATCACGTTGACCCGGCAGTAGTCCCAGTGAACCTCAGGCACGTACAACAACGATGAGCCGGCGAAATTGCGCTTCAGTTGCGAAGCGTTGCCGGCTTCGCGCAGCAGGTCCAGTTCATCGAGAATGGTCTTGCGGTATTCGCACACCAGGTCGACCGGGCGCAGTCGGCGCGCCTCCACCCAGTACTGATCGGCGAGCTCGGCGAGATACTGCAGCACCTCGAGATCGAGATCGATGATCTCGCGCATTCCGGGGCGCAGTATTTTGACTATGACCTCGTGGCCGCTCTTGAGCGTGGCCACGTGCACTTGGGCAATCGAGGCCGCGGCGAGCGGCGACGTCTCGAAGCTTAAGAAGATATCGGCAATCGGAAGTCCAAAGGCCTTTTCGATCGACGCGGCGGCAATCGTGCCTTCGAACGGCGGTACGCGGTCCTGTAGCTTCGCCAACTCGTCGGCAATATCCGCGGGCAGCAGGTCGCGCCGCGTGGACAGGGCCTGGCCGAATTTGACGAAAATCGGCCCGAGTTCCTCGAGTGCCAAGCGCAGCCGCTCGCCGCGGGTGACGCCGATGCTGCGTTGGAACCAAGTCCATGGCGAGAGATACACGAGAAAGCGAAACGGCCGGTAAAGATGAGTCGCACGCACGAAGTCGTCGAGCCCGTGCCTCACCAATGCGCGTTGAATTTGCAGCAGCCGTGCGAGGACTCGAGGCCGCATCAAGCAGCACCCTGCAGGCGTCGCTCGAGGTAGACGAGCCGGGCCTCGATCCGGTCGGTGGTCTCCCGCACCTCGTCGACGCCGCGCAAGAACTCGTCGAGCTCGGTCCTGTTGACGAGATCGCGGCCTTCCTCCTGCAAATATTCGGCAATGTTTTCGCCGGCGGTGCGCCGCGTGCGGCGTAACGCCTCGAGCAGCCGTTGTGCGAATAGCGATAGGCGGCGGGCGGGAAAGTCGCCTATCCATCGAGACAGCTCCTCCTCTGGATCAGGCCGCGCCAAACCGAATAGCTCGCGATACAGGTTGGCGATTTCCGCGTCTCCGCGAATTTGCGCAGGACGGCCCGCGGGCGCCGGCCTCCCCTGCCGATTCGTCCCGCCTTTGAGCAGCTGCAAGAGCGCGGACGGCGATCCTGAAATGGTCGCGTCTGCATGGGCCTCTGCGGCATGGGCCGCCCCGGCATCCTCGCCTGTCATCAGCGCCAGCCGGCCGCCGGCGGCGGACGCTCGAATGCTGGTGAATCCCTCGATGTCGACCTGCAATGCGGTCCCCTCGAGGCGGCGCGCAAGCGCGGCCGCCCGCGCCGAGGCGTCGACGCCTCGATTGAGCAGGGCTTCGGCCGATGCGAGCCAGGCGGCGGTGGCAGGCATCAGATCTTATAGCCGCGATGCAGAGCGACTATACCGCCGGTCAGATTATGGTAGCGCGTCTGAACGAAGCCGGCGGTGCGCAGCATCTCGAGCAGCGTTTCTTGATCCGGGTGCATGCGGATCGACTCGGCGAGATATCGGTAGCTCGCCGCGTCCTGCGCCACGAGCCTTCCCAGCAGCGGCAGCACGTTGAAGGAATAGGCGTCGTAGATTGGTTTGAGACCGGGTGCCACGGGCGTTGAAAACTCCAGCACCAACAGTTGGCCGCCGGGCTTCAGCACGCGGTGCATGGACTTGAGCGCGGCCGCCTTGTCGGTCACATTGCGGAGCCCAAATCCAATCGTGACGCAGTCGAAGGAGTTGTCCTCGAAGGGCAGACGCTCGGCATCGGCGAGGACGCACTCGACATTGCCCACGAATCCCTGATCCAGCAGCCGGTCGCGGCCGACGTCAAGCATGGCAGGGTTCACGTCAGACAACACCACTCTTCCTGACTTGCCGACTTGCCGCAGCATTCCTGCGGCGAGATCGCCGGTGCCGCCGGCAACGTCGAGCGCGCGCTGCCCTGCCTTGAGCCCGGTCAACGAGAGGGTGAAGCGCTTCCACAGACGGTGCACGCCGAACGACAGAAGATCGTTCATGACATCGTATTTGCCCGCCACCGACGCGAATACCGAGCGCACGCGCTGCGCCTTTTCGTCCCAGGCGACCTTCTCAAAACCGAAATCGACCTTGCGGCCGGAGTTGTCCATGGCGCCCCTCAATAATTGCCTGCATTGTAGCCGACTTGAGTCGGCGCACCGCGCGAGGTAGGGCGCCGGGGGACTGGGAGCCTAGCCGGTTTTCTCGGCTGCGGCGCAGCGTTCCAGGTAGCGCGCCCAGTTGCGCCGAAAATTGCGGCCGAGGTCGTGCAGGAGGGTCCATGTGTAGAGACCCGTGTTGTGACCGTCGTCGAACAGCAGACGCAGGGCGTAGTTGCCCACTGGTTCGACCCCCTTGATGCCGACATTCTGCTTGCCGGTCTGCAGTATGCCCTCGCCCCCGCCGTGGCCCGTCACCTCGGCCGATGGGGAGAACACCCGCAAGTACTCGAACGGCAGTTCGAAATGCGATCCGTCATCGAAATGCACGTCGAGAATGCGCGACTGGGTGCGCAATTTGATCTCGGTCGGCTGAGGCATGAGAACCGCTCCGTTCAAAGAATGTACCGCGATAAATCCTGATCCTTCGCGAGCTCGCCGAGATTGCCCTCGACGTATTCGCGATTGATGAGGACATGGGTGCCGTTGCGGTCCGCGGCGTCGAAAGACACGGTCTCCAGCAGCCGCTCCATGACGGTGTGCAGGCGTCGCGCGCCGATGTTCTCCGTGCGCTCATTGACCTCGAAAGCCACTTCGGCAAGGCGCTGCACGCCGGAAACGGCGAATTCCAGGCTCACGCCCTCGGTGGCCAGCAGCGCGGTGTACTGACGGCACAACGACGCATCGGGTTCGGTCAAGATTCGCACGAAATCGTCGACCACCAAGGGCTCGAGCTCGACGCGGATCGGCAAGCGGCCTTGCAGTTCCGGAATCAAGTCGGAGGGCTTCGACATGTGGAATGCGCCCGAAGCAATGAATAACACGTGATCAGTCTTCACCGTGCCGTACTTGGTATTCACGGTGCATCCCTCGACCAACGGCAGGAGGTCGCGCTGTACGCCTTCGCGCGAGACATCGGCCCCCATGGTTTCCTGGCGGCGGGCGATCTTGTCGATTTCGTCGATGAAGACGATGCCGTTCTGTTCGGCATTCTCGACCGCGCGAACCTTCAATTCTTCCTCGTTGATCATCTTCGACGCTTCTTCATCGACCAAGAGTTTGAGCGCCTCCTTGATCTTGAGCTTGCGCTGGCGCGTGCGGCCCTGCCCGAGGTTCTGGAACATACCCTGCAGCTGCTGGGTCATTTCCTCCATCCCCGGGGGTGCCATGATCTCGACGCCCGTGGTCGCGGCGCGCACTTCGATTTCGATCTCCCGCTCGTCCAAATGCCCCTCGCGCAACATTTTCCGAAAGCGCTGCCGCGTATCGTTGTCGCGCGGCGCAGCTTCGGCGGTGAATCCTGCGGAGGCGGAGGCGCGCGGCAACAGCGCGTCGAGGACGCGGTCTTCGGCACTGTCGGCGGCGCGGTGCCGCACCTTGGCGAGTTCTTCCTCGCGGGTCATTTTCACGGAGATCTCTACCAGATCGCGTACGATCGAATCCACTTCGCGTCCAACATAGCCAACTTCAGTGAACTTGGTGGCCTCGACCTTGATGAATGGCGCCTTGGCCAGCCGCGCCAAGCGGCGTGCAATTTCGGTCTTGCCCACACCGGTAGGGCCGATCATGAGAATGTTTTTCGGGGTGATCTCCGGGCGCAGCCCTTCGGCGACCTGGCTGCGCCGCCAGCGGTTACGCAAGGCAATCGCAACTGCTCGTTTGGCGGCCTTCTGGCCGACGATATGCTTGTCCAGCTCTTCGACGATTTCACGCGGGGTCATCTGCGACATGGGGCCTACAGTTCCTCGATCGTCAGACTGCGATTCGTGTAGATGCAGATGTCTGCGGCAATATTGAGCGAGCGTTCGACGATATCGCGCGCGGACATCTCTCCCTGCATGAAGGCCAGCGCCGCGGCCTGCGCGAAGCCTCCCCCGGAGCCAATGGCAATCAAGTCGTGCTCGGGTTCGATCACGTCGCCATTGCCCGATATGACGTAGGTGCTTTCCGTATCCGCGACGCACAGCAGGGCCTCGAGCCGGCGCAGGCTTCGGTCGGAACGCCAGTCCTTGGCCAATTCGATGGCGGCACGGGTCAGATTGCCGTATTTCTCGAGCTTTCCCTCGAAGCGCTCGAACAGCGTGAAAGCATCGGCGGTGCCTCCCGCAAAGCCGGCAAGCACTTTACCGCCGTACAGGCGGCGTACCTTGCGGGCGTTGCTCTTCATGACGCTTTGCCCCAGGGTTACTTGTCCGTCGCCGCCGACGGCCACCTTCCCATGACGCCGCACGGCCAGAATCGTGGTTCCGTAGATTCGCTCGGGATCGTGAGTCATAGGAAAGCTGAAGTGGGGCTTGAGGGGTGGCCTTTCAAGCGCTGCGGCGGCGGGCGCGCGGATGCGCAGCCTCGTACACCGTTGCCAGGTGCTGGAAATCAAGGTGGGTATAGATTTGGGTAGTGCCGATATCGGCGTGACCGAGCAATTCTTGCACACCGCGCAAATCACCGCTCGACTCGAGCAAGTGCGTGGCGAATGAGTGGCGGAACATATGGGGGTGGATATGCACGCCGATGCCCTGCCGCCGTCCCCAGGCGCCGACGCGCAGCTGCACCGCTCGCACCGACAGGCGGCGGCCGCTCTTTCCCACGAAGAGTGCGGCTGTACCGTTTTTGACGAGAGCTGCGCGCGCCTGCAGCCATTGTTTCAATGCAGCGATCGCCTGCCGGCCGATCGGCACGATTCTCGTCTTGCTGCCCTTGCCGAGCACACGCACCGTGCGGTCTTTGAGGTCGACCGCAGTGACGTCCAAACTGACGAGCTCGGCCAAGCGCAGTCCGGAGGAATAGAACAATTCCATGATGGCCTTATCGCGGGCGGAGAGCGTTCCATCCACCCGAAACGCCAGCAGCCGGCCCATTTGATCGGCGTCCAGTGTCGCCGGCAGCCGCTTCTTGGTCTTCGGCGCGCTCACACCCTGCGCCGGATTGCGCGCGCAATGGCCTTCGCGCATCAGGAACTCGTAAAAGGTACGCGCCGCCGACAGGCGCCGCTGAATGCTGCGCGGGCTCATGCCCGCTCCATGCTGGGCGGCGGCAAACGCCCGCATGTGCGAAGACCCAAGTTTGCTCCACGTCCTCGATCGATGCGCTCCGCCGAATTCCGCAAGCGCGTGCAAATCATGGCCATAGGCGGCAATGGTATGTGGGCTCACGCGCCGTTCGTGCGCGAGATGCGATAAGAATCGATCGATCCATGCGCGCTCGCCCGAATGCATTGCGGGTCAGCGCATCAGGGCGTAGGTCACGAGCTCGCCGATGCGGGAGAGGAATTCCGTGCTCATTGCCGGATGGAAACGCTCGGCATCGCTGGCGCCGATCGCCAGAATACCCAACTCACCCTTCGGACCCAGGGGCGTGAGGGCCACCGAGCCGATTTCGACCGAGTCCTTGCCGAAGAGATAATCACGTTGCCCATCGCGCACCTGTCCGCAGCGCGGCTTGCCGGATTGGAGCAGCGATTCGAATGTCTTGATGTCGGCATCCGCCGGTCTGCCCGAGCGCAAGAACCGGCCCGCCTCCGCCTCCAGGGATGGCGCCTGCTCCAGGAACAGCACCAGCACCGAATGCATGGCGTCGAAATCCTCGCGCAGCGACGTCTCGACCGCATTGATGGTTTCCAACAGGGTATGCGCGCGGATGAGGCGCTGGCTCAGGCGATGAATGCGGTCGGCCAGTGCGTCGTTGGCGCGGGCCACATCGACGAGTTCCTTCAACTTGCGTTCCAGCGACTGATTGCGCTCGCGCAGCACCTCCACCTGGCGCTCGACCAGGCTCACCGTGGCGCCCACGTCCCGCAGATGCGGCAGCCGCAGCTTGGCCAGCAGCGGAGAATTACGCTCGAAGAAATCCGGATAAGTCTGCAGGTAGTCCGCGACACTGGCGTCGTTGAGGCCATCCTGCTTGATTCCGCGCGCCTGACTGGTTGTCATTATTGAGCTCCCGTACGTCCCGTTAAATGTCGATCGATCCAGTAAACACCGGCGTTGCCGGTCCTGTGAGCCATATGTGCCCAGTATGCGCCGGCCACGAAACCGTGGCGGTGCCGCCGGGCAGCTCGACTTGCACGTCCTCATCCAGCAGCCCATGCCGGCTGCCGACTGCGACCGCGGCGCACGCCCCCGTGCCGCAGGCCCGGGTCTCGCCCACGCCGCGTTCGAATACCCGCAGGCGAATGCGGCCGCGCTCCACGATTTGCATGAATCCTACGTTGGCGCCCCGCGGAAATCGCAGGTGACGCTCGATACTGGGCCCAAGCCGTTCGAGCGGCGCGGTTTTAACATCGGGCACGCGCAGCACCGCGTGCGGATTGCCCATCGAGACCGCGCCTATTTCGACATCGGCGCCGTCGACGTTCAAAGAGTACAGGGGCACTTCGGCTTCGGCATCCATCGGCAGGGCGCGCGGATCGAAGTTCGGTACGCCCATGTCCACCGACACCAAGCCGTCGTCGCGGACGTGCGCGCGAACCGTACCGCCCACGCTTCCCATCTTAAGGTCGCGGCCCAGTTCCGGTGCGCGCGCGTACAAGAGTGCCGCGATACAACGCGCGCCGTTGCCGCATTGCTCGGCTTCGCTGCCATCGGAATTGAAGATGCGGTAGAACGCGCGGCTGTCCGCATCCCGCGGTCCTTCCAGCATCAACGCTTGATCGAAGCCGATACCGGTATGCCGGTCGGCGAGGGCGCGCAGCCTGTTTGAATCCGGTTGCGCATCAGCGGCGGCGTCAAATACCAAGAAATCGTTTCCCAGGCCTTGCATCTTCAGAAAGTCGATGCGCATGACTCGAGAGCATAGCTGATGCGTCGGTTTGTCGCGAGCGGGGGTTGCGCAACTTTGCCTCGAGTTTTACCTTAGTGAAAACAACAACAGCGGGGGATTATGCGCCACGTAATGGTATTGAACGCAAAAGGTGGATGCGGGAAGAGCACTCTGGCGACCAATATCGCCGTATTTTTTGCCCACGAGGGCCGCCGAGTCTGCATTGCGGACTATGACCCGCAACGTTCCAGCCTCGATTGGCTGGCGCAGCGCCCCGGGGATCTGCCCACCATCAGCGGCGTCGCCGCGTTCGAAGACGGCCTGCGCAGCGTGGCACGCAACACCGAGGTTTTGGTCATCGACGCGCCGGCTCGCGTCCACGGCACGGAGCTTAACGAGCTGGTGCGCCGTGCTGAAACCATCATCGTGCCGGTGCTCCCGTCCAGCATCGACATGAAAGCGTGCGGACATTTCATGGCGGAATTGCTCGAAATCGGCAAGGTGTCGCGGCGCCAAGCGCGCCTGGCCGTCGTCGCCAATCGCGTTCGCGAATATACGTTGATCTACGAAGAGCTGGATCAGTACCTGAACAAACTCAAGGTGCCCTATCTCGGGTGCCTGCGCGAGGCGCAGAATTACGTGCGCGCCTACGCGCGCGGCATGGGCGTGCAGGAACTGCCTGAATATCTCGCCTGGCCGGACTGGAAGCAATGGGAGCCGATCGGCGAATGGCTCGGCAGTAAGCGCAGCCAACCGGCGGCCTAGCGGCGGCCGCAGCATGCTATGGTGTTCTCAGGAACACCCTTGCGTATCAGTTTATTCAAGTCCGATTTGAGCTTCAGTGCGGCACCGGATCAATCGCTGCTCGATGCAGCGCTCGGCGCATCGTTAAATTTGCCTCATAGCTGCAAGGGCGGGAATTGCGGCTCGTGCCGCGCCCGCGTCCTGCAGGGCGAGATTTGCTACCCCCATGGTCCGCCGCTGGGACTCTCCGATGCCGAAATTGCCGACGGTTTCGTGCTGCTGTGTCAGGCGCGCGCATGCAGCGATCTCATCATCGAGACCCGCGAAATCACCACGCCAACCCAAGCGCGGGTCATGCGGCTGCCGGCCCGCATCGAGCGCGCCGTGCCCCTGTCGCACGATGTCATGGGTCTCCATCTGCGGCTACCGGTAGCCGAAGAATTCCGTTTCCAGGCCGGCCAATATATCGACATCATGCTGCCCGGCGGGCGGCGCCGCAGCTTCTCGATCGCCTCGCCGCCGCACGCTGCGCGAGTGCTCGAACTTCACGTGCGACGGGTGGCGGGCGGCGAATTCTCGGCACCGCTGTTCGACGCGCACGCACAAAGCGCGCTGCTGACCATCGAAGGGCCGCTCGGAAACTTCGCGTACCGGGCAGGCGCCGCACCGATGCTGCTCGTGGGCGGCGGGACGGGGCTCGCGCCGCTGCTCAGCATTCTGCGGCACGTCCTCGAGAACGGCATCGAGCGCGACATGACTCTGTACTGGGGCGTGCGCAGCGAGCGCGACCTTTATGCCCACGAGGCGCTCGAAGAGTTCGCAGCCGGCCGCCAGCCGGCAGCCGGTCCCGCGCGCCTGCGGTATGTGCCCGTGCTGTCCGAACCTTCGCCCGAGTGGCCGGGCGCCCGCGGCTGGGTGCATGAGGCGGTGCTGCAGAACATTGGCGATCTGCACGAATACGACGTGTATGCCGCCGGTCCGCCGGCGATGATAGCGGCGGTACGGCGCGAATTCGCTGCGCGCGGAGTCGCCGCGGACCGCCTGTTCTTCGATTCCTTCGATTATGCGCCGGATACGCTCGAGCGCCAACGGATGAGCGCAGCGACCAAATCGTGATCGTCGGCGGAGTCCGCCTGCACCACGGGCGCGGCCAAGCCCAGCTCGCGCAGGCCGTGCTCGATGCGCTCGCCGGGCACCAGCCAGTGCACGCGCTCGAACTCCCCGCGCAGCGCGGAACCGCCGATGAGGAGCAGGTTGGCGGCAATATCCAGGCTGGTCGCGGTGATCACCTGCACCGCTCCCAAGATAAAGGCATCGAGCACAGCGGCTAGGAGCGCGGGGCCCGGAGCCGCCGGCACACGTTGATAGACTTCGGCGGTGACCACTTGCGCGCCGCGCTGCGCCAGCTCCTGCTCCAAGAATGGACGGCCGCCAACGCCTTTGACGATCAATATTCGGCGGCCCGCAGGATGTTCCAGCCTTGGATGCATCAGCAGCCCTTCGGAGTCGAACGATTCGCGCGGCTGCACCGCCACTCGATATCCGGCCAGGTTCAAGGCCCGAGCGGTGGCCGGGCCGATGGCGGCCAGTGTCAAGTCGCGCTTTTGATCGAGCAGAGAGGCGCCGAACCGCACGGCGTTGGTGCTGGTAAAGATGACGACATCAAAAGCCTCGAGTGCACCCAGCTGCGCCATCGTTTCACGCCGATTGCCGACGGCCTTGATCTCAATGGCCGGCAATCGCAGTGTGCTCGCGCCTTCAGTTTCCAATAGGCGGCACAGCGGCATCGCCTGTTGCTCGGCCCGAGTGACCAGAACGCCGAGACCGTGCAATGCAGGCATCGGGGCTCAACCGGCGCGCAGGCGCTCGAGCAGCGATCGCGCGCCTGCGGCCAGAATCCGCTCGGCCAATTGGTGCCCCAAAGCGGCAGGGGCATCGACGCTGCCGGCCAGGGAGTCGCGCAGCAGCAGCGAGCCATCCGGCTCCGCCACCAGGCCATCGAGTATCAAGCGCCGACCCTCGAGCCGTGCATGCGCCGCGATCGGCGATTGACAGCTGCCGCCGAGCCGGTGAGCGAACGCCCGCTCCGCGTCCATGGCAATGCGCGTGTCACCGTGCTCGAGCACGCGGAGCAGAGCGAGCGTGCGCGTGTCCGCGCCGCGGCACTCGATCCCGATCACGCCCTGCGCGACCGCGGGCAGGGAAACGGCGGGGTCGAGGCGCGCGGTGATGCGCGATTCCAAGCCCAATCGCATCAGTCCCGCGCAAGCCAGTACGATGGCATCCATCGCGCCCGCATCGAGCCGCCGCAGCCGGGTATCGACATTGCCGCGCAGAGGCTCGATCCGCAAATCCGGCCGCGCCGCCATTAGCTGCGCCTGGCGCCGCAGGCTGGAGGTGCCCATGCGAGCGCCCTGCGGCAAATCCTCGAGCCGCGCCGCCGCTTTGGACAGCAACGCATCGCGCGGGTCCGCGCGCTCGAGCACCGCCGCGATGGTCAGCCCCGCGGGAAGCTCGCCCGGCAAATCCTTCATCGAATGTACGGCAATATCGGCGCGCCGCTCCTCCAGGGCCACCTCGAGTTCCTTGATGAACAGACCCTTGCCGCCGATGGCGGCGAGGCTACGATCCTGGATGCGATCGCCTTGAGTGAGCATCGGCACGAGCTCGACCTCGAGGCCGGCATGCGCCCGGCGCAGCAACGTCGCAACGTGCTCGGCTTGCCACATGGCCAGCTGACTCTTGCGGGTCGCGATCCGCAGCGGCGCGGCCGACGATATGCTCATGCCGATTCCGGCGGGCTTCCCGGCTTGGCGGGAAACAGCGCGGACTTCAGCCGGTAGATGGACGAGATGTCCTCATCGCCGAAGCCCTTGATGATCAGCTGCGCGTATTGTGCCAGCGTCGATTCCACCACGGGCAGTTGCGCGCCGTGCTGCGCCGCCATTTCGCGGCAGATCCGCAAATCCTTGGCGTGCAGCCGCACGCGAAAGCCTGCGGGATAGTGATTGTGGGCCATGAAGGGCGCGCGATGCACGAAGTACCAACTCGAGCCCGCTCCCTTGCCCAAGAGCTCGATCAATCGGTCGAGCGGCAAGCCCTCCGCATGCGCAAAGGCCATCGCTTCGCCGACGGCTTGGATGATGCCCGCACACATGATTTGATTCGTGGCCTTCGCCGCCTGGCCGGCGCCGCTCGCGCCGAGATAGGCAACGTTTTTCCCCATCGCTTCCAAGATCGGCTGGGCACGCCGGAATACCGGTTCGTCGCCGCCCACCATGATGGCAAGCGATGCCGTGCGCGCGCCCTCCACGCCGCCGCTCACAGGACAGTCGAGAAAGCCGACGCCGAGCGCGTCGAGTTGCGTGTGCAGAGCCCGCGCCGTGCCGGCGCCGACGGTGGAGCAGTCCATGACGATCATGTTCGGGCTCAATCCCGGCTCGAGATCCGCCACCACGGCGCGCACGTCCTCGTCGGCGGACACGCAAATCACAACGGCCTCGCAATTCCCGGCGAGTTCCGTCAAGTTGGCAAAGGCGAGACAGTGCAGTTCGCCGGCGAGCGCCTGGGCCTTTTCGGCGGTTCTATTCCAGACGCCGGTCAACAGACCGGCGCGTTGCAGACTGCGCGCCATATTCGCGCCCATGGCACCCAATCCGACGAAACCAGTTTGCATACGCCCTCATCCCGGCTGATGAATGATCAGACGCTAGGGTAAGGCTTTGCGCAGCGGGCGGCAAAGCGCGTCAGAACCGGATTCAGGGTCGCTGAGAAGGGCTTCTAGGTGGCGCTGTTGCAGATGGTGTCGATGTCGCGCTTTGCGTCCAGTCGCTGCGAGTCGATTTCGTCGGACGTCAAATACTGGCGCTCGCCGTTATCGCCGGTCTTGAACAGCCGCCGGCCTTCGATCAGTTTCCGGTAGCGCTCCTGCGCTTCGGAACATTCCTTGGCGCGAGTCTGAGCGACATCGTCTTGCACCGCCTTCTTGGCGCCGGCGTCGTCAGGAGCCGGTTGATTGGCGACCTTCGGCGTCGGCTCGGGCGCGCGCGCCGGCGCGGAGTTCGGCGCATGCCCTCCAAGCCCCTCGACCACTTCCGCATGCACGCCGTTCGGCGGGCGGTCGCCGTATTGCACCTTGCCTTGCGCATCGAGCCATTTGTAGACGACGGCGCCGGACATGCCCGACCAGGCGATCAAGGCCGCGAACAACAGAAGGCGTTTCATTGTCCGATCCTCGCTTCAAAGCTACATTCTACAACGCGTGCGACCCGGCCTCACCGGTGCGAATTCTCACCGCCTGCCCCAGATCCGCAACGAATATCTTGCCGTCGCCAATTTTACCCGTACGCGCCGTTTCGATGATGGCCTCTACCACCCGGTCTACTTGCTCGTCATCCACCGCCAGTTCGAGCTTCACCTTGGGCAGGAAATCGACGACGTATTCGGCGCCTCGATAGAGTTCAGTGTGACCTTTTTGACGGCCAAAGCCTTTGACCTCTGTCACGGTAATGCCTTGTATCCCAACCTCGGCCAGGGCGGCGCGGACATCGTCAAGCTTGAATGGTTTTATGATGGCGATGAGCATTTTCATGCGGACGATCTCCGAAATTCGATTACAGGCACAGTCTAGCAGCGGAAATCAACGGAATATGCTGCAGTACAGCATGGAGAAATGAATATTTCTATTGTATAAACCCATGGCGTCTTGCGCCGGGCGCGCGAATATTAAAAAACGGCGCGGACCCTTTGCAGGATCCGCGCCGCCGGGATATCGCACCGACGGGGGAGTTGGCTGGCTTGCCGGCGCGAGATGCTCCTAAAACGTCAGAAGTTTTGGCCTCGCTCGGTAGCGGGCGAGGCCTGTGAAATCCTCGCGCAGTGTCAACGATTTGCGATCCATATTCATGCATGCCTCCTAGATGGCATCCGGGCCGGTTTCGCCGGTCCGCACGCGCAGCGCCTGTTCCAGCTCAAGTACCCACACCTTGCCATCACCCGTTTTCCCCGTCCTCGCGACGTTACAGACCGCCTCCATCACCTGCTCCGCAATCGAATCGTCCACCGCGAGTTCGATCTTGGCCTTGGGCAAAAAATCGACCCGATACTCCGCCCCGCGATAGATCTCCGTGTGCCCGTGCTGCCGTCCGTATCCATGCACCTCGGTGACCGTGACTCCCTGAATGCCGATGTCTGCCACCGCTTGCCGAACCTCGTCAACCTTGAATGGCTTGATGACGGCGGTGATCAGCTTCATGCATTTTTCCCCGCATTCACCGGTTTAGACGTAAGCCTCCCGCACCGCTTCCGCGTACTATTGATATTCAACATTGCAGCTTCCATGCCAGCCGGACCGCGCCTCAAATCAACGGGTTGCGCAGTAGGGGGCGGTGCAATGCACCGACATGGCGCGATTTGCCCCGTGGGGTGCGTTACGGGAGTGCAGGAAGGCAGGCGTTAAGGAGGTCAAATGAGTTTTATCAATTCGAGCGGTTTGGATGAGTTGGCGCGGCGTCTGGCGGAGTCCGTACCCGAGTCCGTGCGGGCATTTGGGCGGGATTTGGAGGGCAATTTCAAGGCTGTGCTGCAGGCTCAGCTCAGCAAACTCGATCTGGTCAGCCGGCAAGAATTCGATGTGCAAGCGGCCATTCTGGAGCGAACCCAAGCCAAATTGACCGCCATGGAGGCGCGCTTGAAAGAGATCGAAGGCAAGCTCACGCCGCAATAGCAAGCCCCAGGGATCAACCAGCCCAAGGATCGTCGTGAGCCGCCACAAGGACGTGAGCACGGTACTGAGCCGCGCGCCGTTGGGGCTTGCGGCACCCTTGGTCCGAGTGGAAGTCCACCTGGGAAGCGGGCTGCCGGCATTTGCAATGGTCGGCCTGCCCGAGGCGGTGGTTCGCGAAAGCAAGGAGCGGGTGCACTCCGCGCTCGTCACCAGCGGGTTCGAGTTTCCCACGGGCCGGATCACGGTCAATTTGTCGCCCGCCGAATTGCCGAAGGAGGGCGGACGCTTCGATTTGCCCATCGCCGTCGGGATCCTGGCGGCCGCCGGAAAAATACCGCCCGGCGCCCTCGAGCGGCGCGAGTTCTACGGCGAGTTATCGCTGGGGGGCGAGCTACGTCAGACTCCCAAACTGCTGCCGGCGCTGATCGCAGGTTCGCGTTCCGGAAGAGAATTGATTTTGCCCTTCGCCAATGGGCTCGAAGCGAGTCTGCTCCGACATGCGAAGCTCAAGCTGGCCAGCGACTTGCACCAGGTCTGCGCCGCGCTGCGCGGCGCAGCGACGCTGTCGCCGGCCGCAAGTGCCGGAGATATCGCGGACGCGCGCGCGGTGCCGAGCGCCGATAGGCCCGTCGAGGACTTGGCCGAGGTTCGCGGTCAGTTCACGGCCAAGCGCGCCCTGGAGATCGCGGCAGCCGGCGAGCACGGGCTGC
>CAWFQX010000007.1:0-1166394 GCA_963818075.1 uncultured Gammaproteobacteria bacterium
TGGGCGCGGTAACCATATACGCGGCGGAGCGTACCGGTCGCCGCAGTTGGGCTTACTACTACTTCGCGGCCGCCGCCGCGAACGCGCTGTTTGTTATCGGCACCATGGTGATCAGGGTGGAAGGTCTGATCTGCGCTGTCCTCGCGGTGCCACTCTTCGCGTTCGTGGGCGGATTCGGAGGGCTCTTGATGGGCGCCCTATGTCGATGGACGAAATCAGCACGGCCGGCGATCTATGGATTCACGGCTTTGCCTCTCATGCTCGGTGGCCTTGAACAGAATCTTTCACTCCCCCGAGATGTACAAACTGTCGAGCGTGCATATGTTGTCGCAGCGACTCCCGAGAAAGTATGGGCGCAGCTGATTTTGGCAAGAAACATTCGGCCGGAAGAAATCGGCATCGCGTGGATGTACCGCATAGGCGTACCGGTGCCATCATCGGCCGTCACGGAATTGGCTGACGGCACGGAAGTGCGCCACATCACAATGGGAAAAGGTATCCATTTTGACCAGATAGCTGCCGACTGGCAGCCGAACCTCAGGGTTCGTTGGCTATATCGCTTTGCGAGCGACTCGTTTCCGGCCGGAGCATTGGACGATCATGTCAGGATCGTGGCGCGTATTTCGATGTGATTGACACGGAATATGAACTGCTCCGTGTGGGATCCGGCACAGAACTTCGGGTACGCATGAAGTATCGGGTGAGCACGGCCTTCAATTGGTATACGCGGCCAATCGCGGAGTTCCTCGTCGGTGATTTCGAGGAAGCGGCGCTGCGCTTCTATGCCAGGCGCGCAGAGATAAGTTGAACGGCCGTTCGAGAACTGCTAGGCGCGCTTGATAGGAGTGATAGCCTCTGATTGCGCAAGCCAATTCAGGTGCAACTGCGATTCACGGTCGCGCCCGCCGACCGCCAAGATCGGCCAAAAGATCGGCCAAAATTGGTGTATTATTCTATAATATTTAGGTAATTTAATGCGTTAAAGAACCGGAAAGATCGGCCAACATGAGTGCAGAAAGCGTCGCAAGGATTGAGCCGGCCCGGCTGGAAGAGCCGACCACCGATATCGCGGACGTGATTGCCGAATTGGCGGCCTCGTCAGCGACGCTCGGCAAGGCGCTGCACTCGCGCACGGCTGCCAATCTTGCCGATGTTGTACGGGTGATGAACACCTACTACAGCAATCTCATTGAAGGTCATAACACCCGGCCACGAGACATAGAGCGCGCCCTTGCCGGAGAATTCGACAAAGACGAGGGGCGACGGAATCTGCAACTCGAGGCGGCCGCACACGTGCGAGTGCAGCGAGAAGTTGATCGCATGGGTAATGACGGCACATTGCCGCCACCGGCCTCGAGAGCATTCGTTTTATGGCTTCACCGTGAATTCTACCGCGACGCCCCCGAAGCCATGCTCCTCATCCAGACGGGACGAGTTGAACTCCGGATGGCACCCGGTGAGTGGCGGACTCGTCGAGAAGAGGATGTCGAAGTGGGGCGACACATGCCGCCCTCCAGCGCTTGCGTCGCGGATTTCATGCGCTATTTCGAGGAACGCTTTCAGGTCCAACAGATGGGAAGAGCTACTCAGACCATGGCGATCGCCTCGGCCCACCATCGGTTTAACTACATACATCCGTTTCTAGATGGCAACGGGCGGGTAAGCCGCCTGATGAGCCACGCGATGGCATGGTCGGCGAACATCGGCTCGCGAGGTCTTTGGTCGATCTCGCGAGGATTGGCGCGCGGGTTAAAAAGTCGTGCGGACTACAAACAGATGATGGATCGCGCAGATTCGCCCAGAGAAGGCGACCTCGACGGGCGCGGAAGCCTCTCGCAGAAGGCGCTACAGGAATTCGTTCTCTGGTTCCTCAGGGTTTGTCTCGATCAGATTACCTTCATGAGCGGTCTGTTCGAACTTGATCGTCTCGCAGAGCGATTAAAGGGGTATGTGCTCCGTAGCCAGGACATGAAGCCAGAGGCAATCGCGCTGCTGCAGGAAGCGCTATTTCGCGGGCAACTCGAGCGGGGCGAAGTGGCCCGAATTACGGGGCTTCCCGAACGATCGGCCCGCAGGGTACTGAACGATGTTCTGCGAGCGGGTTTGCTTGCGTCTGAAACACCGAAAGGAGCCGTTTCGCTGCGTTTTCCCGCCGACGCGCTCGAAGATCTATTTCCCCGCCTTTACCCCCGAACGTAGTGATCACTTGCAATTGCGGCAATCGAGCACTACTTCATGTGCCTATCGTCCCTATGAGCGTCAAGGCACCGGTGGCAGAATCGATCCCGTACATTGAGACATCGTTCGAGCCTGAATTCGTTACGTAGGCGAACTTGCCGGACGGATGGATGGCGATGGAGGTAGGAGTCGATCCTGCGGCTATTGTTCCTATGGACGTTAAGGCCCCGGTCGTGGCGTCGATGGTGTATATCGAGACATCGTTCGAGCCGGAATTCGTTACGTAGGCGAACTTGCCCGCAGGATCCACGGCTGCGGTGACAGGATCTGTTCCTGCGGCGATTGTCCCCATCGATGTTAAGGCCCTGGTCGTGGCGTCGATGGTGTATATCGAGACATCGTTCGAGCCGGAATTGGTTACGTAGGCGAACTTACCCGCAGGATCCACGGCTACGGAGACCGGATCTGTTCCCGCGGCGATCGTCCCTGTGGATGCTAAGGCCCCAGTCGTGGCGTTTATCGCGTACATGGACAAGCTGCCGGCCGATCCTGGCGTGGCGTTCACTGTCGCCACGCAAACGAAATTGCCTGCCGGATCCACGGCTACGGAGATAGGGACTGGTACCGCGGCGATCGTCCCTATGGACGCTAAGGCCCCGGTCGTGGCGTTGACGGTGTACATCCCGACGTTGAATGGAACACCAGCGCCGCCAGTCACCACATAAGCGAACTTGCCGGATGGATCCACGGCCATCGACGAGGGATTGCACAACCCCGGACAATTTCCGTTTATCGTTCCTGTGGAGGTTAAGGCCCCGGTCGTGGCGTCGATGGCGTACATCGCAACGCTGCCATTAGAGCCAGCCTCATAACCCCACGGATCCCCTTCATTTGTCACGAAGACGAACTTGCCGAAAGGATCTACGGTGATGGACCCGGGGTAGAGACCGAATCCGTATGTTGATACCGGTGGTCCTGTAGACGCCAGGGCCCCGGTAGAGGGGTTGATCGTGTACATGGACACGTAGCCACCAACCCCGCCATCGCAGCCGCCATTCATTACATAGGCGAACTTTCCGGCAGGGTCCACAACGATTGATTGCGGATCAACTGCTCCTGTCGTTATGGTGAAGGTCAACGAATTCGAGCTACCCCCGCCGGGTGCAGGATTGAAGACTGTGACCACGGCTGTCCCGGCTGCGGCGATGTCACTCGCCGAAATCTGAGCAGTGAGTCCGTTGATGCTGCCGTTACTAGTGGTCGGCCGGTCGCTACCGTTCCAGCGCACGACCGAACCCGCCACAAAATCTGACCCAACTACTGTCAATTGATTGTCTACTGCATCAACGAACTGTTCTCCTGCGGGAGCGCAGCTCGAAGAGAGAGCACTGATCGTCGGGACGGGGTTGGGACTAGATCCGCTGGATACGGGCTGATTGATCGATGATTGACTCGTGCCGCCACCGCCACCGCCACCGCCACCGCCACCGCCACCGCACGCGCTAAGCGCTATCAGTAAGAGCCCGGGGAGGATAAAGTGAAAGACATCGCGCAGAGTTGTTTTCACATGCCACCCCTTTTCAAAACGCAGCGGTCGCGAACCGACAACCAGGGTGCAAAGGGGTGTGGAAGTGGTCGTTTTCATGGCGGTCTCCTGGCAATTCGCTGCCTCACCCATAGAGACACCTTCCGGGTGCCAAACCCGACATTCGGCTCACCAAGTTACTGGGGACAGACGCCTGCAGGAGCGGTGATAGCTAACTCTTCAACGCGTGCGCTCTATCACCGCAATATCCGAGTTCACCTGTAGTCGATCGAACACAATTTCCGAGCCCGCAGCCGAGATGTCGAAGTTGCGAACGACGAAGTCCGCCGGAAGCTCGACGAGTCTGCGCTGGACGCCGGATTGTAGATCGAGGAGCGAAGCGTTCTGGTGGCCGATATCACCGCCTAGAATGATGAGCGTTTGCGCGTCTCGAAAAAACGCAGCCCGTGCTCCGCGCGACAGTATCACGGTCGGCAGAGGATACGGGCGGCCGTCCCCGGCGGCGGCCCGCAGGGGAAAGGTCGTGCCGACGTCTGCGCCTGAATAGATCAGGAATCGGCCATCGGGTGACCAGACTGGATTAAGTGAATACTCCGACACCAGGGGAAACGGCGGGTCGCCATTCATGGAGATGCGCGTCAGCCGCGGCTCGCCGTCGCGGACGACCGCAGACACGATCGATTGCCCATCGGGAGCCCACGCCGGATTACCCCGCAATGCAAGCGAATCAGACAGCACTCTGACACGCGCGCCATCTTGGTCCATGACGTATAGCAGCGTTTTTCCGCCGTCCTCGACCGAGAAGGCGATGTGTTGCCCATCGGGGGCAATGGCCGGCTCGCCAACGATTCGCGACTGTGCGCTGCTCCAGATCTCGCGGGTGGTTGCGTGCTTCAACGACCAGATGCCTTGTCGGTCGCCTCGCCACGAAACATACAAGAGAAAGTCCGCACCCAGCCGTGGTGTCATGGCATTCGCGGAAACAAGAGATGGGCCGCTTGCGCAGTCGCAGTACCGCGATCCCCCGTGAGCGGCATGCGCCAAACACTGCTGCTTGTTTTGGCAATGGTCGCGACCAGGCGCGCGCCATCAGCGCTTGCGGCAAGCGACGTAAACCTTTCGAGTCCGGAGCTGACGCGATGCGGAAGGCGTCGTGCGACGTCCACGGTATACATCCACGGCCCGGATCCATCCGCATCGGTCGCAAGGTAGAGCAGTGTGCGCCGGTCGAGCATCACGGGATAAGAGACGAGCGTGTTGTGAAACGTTAGTCGTTCGAGTCCCACGCCGGATGGCCGAATTCGCCAGATGTCCCAGTCATGGAGTGGCACACCGCGGACAAAATAGATGAATGCATCGTCGGGCGACCACATCGGAAAGTGGCAATGCACCCCCGCCGGTGCAACATAAATCCTACGATCCGCGCGCTCCCCGATCTTTCCCGGCTCCCGCACGAACAGCGGATCGCCTGGTGCGGTCGTGTGGTAGACGAGCCGCTTGCCGTCGTGGGACCAATCGAACTCGCCGGCCTCCCGCAGATATGGCTGCAGTGGACCGCCGGCCGTCGGCACGGCTAAGATATTGACGTCGCCGGGCTGCGAGCCGCCCCCCCGTCTCGTCCAGACGGTCACGAGCGACGAGTCCATAGAAAAGCCGAGCGCGCGAATCTCGGAGGGGGGAGCGAGCTCGCCTGCGTCGCCGTTAGTCAAGTTGCGGTAGGCGCCGCTGCCCACCTCGCTGAGCAAGACATCGTTTTGCCCGTCCCGCTCCCCGAGAAATGCCACGAATTTTCCGTCGCGCGAAATTGTCGCCGCGCGCTCGGTCCCGGGGAAGTCCAAGAGGCGAGTGTATTTGGCGTTGGCAAGGGGATTACGCCAAAAGTAACCCATTTCAGCCGCAACCCAGGCGAGCAGGCCCGTGATCAGCAGGACTGCCGCTACAGCGCCCAGCCTTGCGAGCGTGCGGTGGCGAGATGTAAATGTCCGTAGCCGGTAGCCTGGCGTATCGAGGCGGGCTCGGATGGCTTCGTGATGAAGATGGCGTCGCAAATCATCCGCCAACGCATCGGCACTTTGGTATCGCTCAGCTGGTTCCTTTGCGAGTGCTTTGAGCACGATGGCATCCAAATCGCCGTGCAGTTGCCGCGTCAATCTTTCCGGCGTGGTATTGCGCGCCGCGCTCGCACCGGGCTCGCACTGGGTGCTGGGTTTTTTTACATCAATCGTGGCGATGGCATGCTCGAGCACGCCGATCGAAGCCGCGCCCTTGAGTCGGTAGGGTCGAACGCCGGTCAGCATTTCGTACAGCAACACGCCCACGGAATAGATGTCGCTGCGAGCATCGACGCTATCCCCGTGCAACAGCTCGGGGCTGGCATAGTCAGGCGTGAGCGCGCGGCCGTAGATACTCGTCAATTGCGTCTGTACCTTATCATCGGCGACACCCAGCAACTTCGAGACGCCGAAGTCGAGCAGTCGCACCTGTCCAGACTCAGTTACGAGAATGTTGGAGGGCTTGAGGTCCCGATGAATGACTTGTTTCTCGTGCGCGTATTGCACCGCCTCGAGAACCTGCAGAATTAACTCGAGACGCTTCGGGATCCCAAGACAATGCGCATCGCACCAGTTCGTCAACTGTTGACCCCGAACGTACTCCATCGCCAAGTAAGGCAAACCAGTAGGATCAATGCCCGCATCGTAGAGACGCGCAATGAGTGGATGCTCCAGGCTCGCCAAGATGTCTCGCTCGCGGGCAAAGCGCTGCTCGAGATCGGCTCGCAGCTTCGTCAGGATCGGCAGCTTCAGCGCCACCTCGCGCTTGAAGGCGCCGTCGGCACGCCGCGCCAGCCAAACCTCGGCCATGCCCCCGGCGCCTAAGAGTCCAATCAACTCGTACGGGCCCATGCGCGCCCCGGACTGCAGGCCGGTTGCGGTAACCGGACCGTCGTGGTCTGCGGCGCCGAGCTTCGGCAGCGTCGACAATGACTTTAATTCCGCAGCCTGAGAATCTCCCGGCAGCAGCGCCTCACGCAAGTGTTGCGCAAGTTCCCGGTATTCGGGCGAGAGCCTCTCGAGCCAGTCGCGGCGAGCGGCCGCATCGAGCGGCAGTGCCTCATCCAGCAGGCGGCTCATCAACGCCATCTGAGCAACGGATAGTGTCATCGATGTGTCAATGCGAGGACCGATCGCACGGCGAAGCGGTCGTTGATTACCGCAGCGCCGCCGCGAGGATCAGCCGCGCCTTCTCCCAATCGCGTTGTACGGTGCGTTCCGTAATGTCCAGCGTCTCCGCAATTTCCTGCTCGCTGTAACCGCCAAAGTAGCGCATCTGCGCCACCTGGGCCAAACGAGGGTCTGCCTTCTCCAAGTCCTCGAGCGCCTCGTGTACTTTGAGAACCGTGTCCTCGCCGTCAGCAATATTGGCCGCCAGGCTGGTTGATAACGTTAAAAACCGCCCACCGCCACCCCGCTTCTGTGCGATCCGCTCGCGCACGCTGTTGACGATCACTGAACGCATCACTTGCGAGGCGTAGGCGAAGAAAGCCCGCCGGTCTTCGGCACGAAGTTCCCCGGCATGTACAAACCGCAAATACGATTCGTGCACCAGGCAGGTCGTGTCCAGCACGGTGTTGCGTCCGCCGTCCCGCAGCCGGGCGCGTGCTATCCGGTGCAGCTCGGTATACGCGGCTGCAAACAGCGTATCGCGCGCTTCCGTGTCGCCCGCCTGTATCCGTCCGAGTAGCTCAGTTAGATTCATCGAGTGTCTCGGCATCCTGTTCGGATTCGACACGGGCGAAGATAACGCGTCCACGTGACTTGTACCACGGCAATGCTGCTCCGTCTCAAGTACCACGTTTACCATAAAGGTTCGTCCTGGCTGTTAGGGCCTGAACGGAATGTCGGGTTTGGTCCTCGGACAGCGTCTGTATGAATGAGGCAGCAGCCAAATGGGTCGAAAGACCGCCTCGACGGAACGACCGATCTGCCAATACCCGATGAACCCATACCGATATTCCAGGAGATGACGATGAACACCACAACCCAGTCCACTAATCTTCACCGCATGACCGTCACCGTGCTTTTCAGCGCGCTGGTCTTGAGCTTCACCGCAATGTGCCGGGCCGGCGACGCAACGGGCGCCAACCAGACGATGGTGAAATATGCGGATCTCAACGTTTCCAGTCCTGCCGGTGCGGCCGCGCTCTATGCACGCATAAGCGTCGCGGCCAACGGGGTTTGCGAGACTTTAGATGGCCGCGGCCTTGCGTCGAAGACTCACTTCGGTCGCTGCGTTCACAAAGCGATCTCTGAGGCGGTGACCAAGGTCGACCAGCCGGCGTTGTACTCGGTTTACAACGCGAAGAACTCAGCACCCAAGCCGATCATGCTTGCATCTGGCCAGACCCGCTAATCGCCCGCGCTGTGCGGCGGCGATCGCCGCACAGCGCCGCTGGCGTGACAA
Source organism: uncultured Gammaproteobacteria bacterium (assembly GCA_963818075.1). Classification (GTDB taxonomy): domain Bacteria; phylum Pseudomonadota; class Gammaproteobacteria; order Steroidobacterales; family Steroidobacteraceae; genus Bog-1198. The sequence goes on from CAWFQX010000007.1 coordinate 8,186, forward strand.
TTGAGAAATTAAATAACTTTGAAAACAGGCGCTTAGACCGGAAGGTCAATAGCCAGCCGTCTCACTATTTAACGATGTACATCAACAGCTTATAGAGTATCAAGAATCAATGTAAATATGTTTCTTGGAGACCTGCGTCTCGTGCACACGCAGAGCAATTCGCGGAGTCCCCGTCCGCGGAGCCGGGGCGGCCATGACGTTGGCATTCTGCCAACTGTGCTCAGTCCAGCCGCCGCCCAGCGCCTTGTACAGAGTCACCAAATTCTGCAATCGTGACAGCTTCACCCCGATGAGTGTCTGCTGCGCCGAATACAGTGAGCGCTGTGAGTCGAGCACGTTGAGATAGTTGTCGATGCCATCGCGGAAACGCATGTCTGACAGCGTGTAGCTGTCGCTGGTTGCCTCCACCAACGCCTCGTCGGCGGCGATCTGACCATCGAGTGTACCTCGACCGGCGAGGGCGTCGGCCACTTCGCGAAAGGCAGTCTGAATGGTTTGCTCGTACTGCACGACGTTGATGTTCTTCTGTACATTCGCCAGATTGAGCGAAGCCACATTGGCTCCGCCCGAGAAGATCGGCAGGCTGATCCGCGGTGAAAATGTCCAGGCCGTCGAGCCGTGATCAAACAATCCCGACAGCTGCGTGTTGGCGGTGCCAAAATTACCGGTTAGCGTGATGCTCGGGAAGAACGCCGCGCGCGCTGCGCCGATGTTGGCATTGGCCGCCATCAGATTATGTTCGGCCGCGAGTATGTCGGGGCGGCGCACCAGCAGATCCGAAGGGAGGCTCACCGGTAGATCCGCCAGCAGCCGCTCCTGGTCGAGTCCGGCGCCCGGCGGCAGATCCGCCGGCAGCGGCGTCCCAAGGAGCAGCACCAGTGCGTTCTGATCCTGCGCGACCTGGCGCGTGTACTGGGCGAGATTGGCGCGCGCGGTATCGACCGAGGTTTCTGCCTGGCGCAGATCGAGCAAGGTGGCAATGCCGCCACCGTAACTCATTTTGGTGAGATCGTAAGATCCCTCCTGGCTGCTCAGTGTGTCCTGCGTAACGCGCAGCAGCGCAGCAGCGTCGTGCTGGGTTGCGTCACGTCGACATAGATCGGGTCGAGCTGCTGAACGACCACCAGCGCGGTACTTTGGTTGGCAGCCACCAGCGCACCTTCGGTCACTGAAGAACGGCCGGTGCGCCCTGAAATCGGCGACAGCACCCGGGTATAGGTCAAGTTGATCTGTGCGGTATCGACGGCCGCCTTGGCTGAGGCGACATCCGCGTCAGCCTGGGCCTGCGCGGCGACGGCGTTGTCGTAGCTCTGCTGACTGACGGCGTGTGCCTGCGTCAGTGGCTGATAGCGCTGCGTCAGCAGCGTGGCCGATATCAATGTCGCCCGGGCGCGCGCCAGCGAAGCCTGTGCGCTTTCCAGATTGGCCTGAAACGGCGCCGGATTGATCTGATAGAGCGGCTGGCCCGCCTTTACGTCACCGCCTTCGGTGAACAGGCGCTTCAGCACCACGCCGGTCACCTGCGGGCGCACCTCGGCGACGCGATAGGCGGCGGTGCGGCCTGGCAGATCGGTGGTGATGGTTACGGCTTGCGAATGCAGCGTCACCACGCCGACTTCCGGTGGTGGGCTTTGGACTGCGGGTTTGGCGGACGAGCACGCCGTCAGTATCGAGACGCAGACGAGGCCGAGCATCGACGTGCGGTGGAAAGGCGAAAGAGTGCGATTGTGCATCGTGCGATCCTTTATCGATTTACCGCGGGCAACTCGCTACCTGACAACGATCGGATCAGTGCGAACGAACGGCGGGGCGGCCGCTCGCGCGGGGCGGTCGTGACCGTCGATCGGAGGGCGCGCTCTTTCAGCCACCGTGCGTCTTCGTGCTTGAGTCGGTCGATGAACCAACGTCCGGCCGGCCCCGGGGGGTTATCTGTCCGATACACCGCCAACATGGCGATGAGGTGGCCCTCAGGCGGTGCGGACTCGCCCGTGATCTGAATGAGCGCGCCGTTGGCCAGATCCGCCTCAATCATGTGCAGCGGCATGAGGCCAAATCCAAGTCCTGCGCGCAGGAAGGCGAGCTTGGCCCCGAGATGGGAGAGACGCCACACTTTCGGTGACAGCAACCCGAACCCGCCGGGTCGCGACAGATCCGAAGGATCGGCGTGGACGAGCTGGATGTGCTCGGCGAGGATGGCCGCCGGAATCGGCGCGCCATAGGTTGCCAGCGGGTGCTGCGGCGAGACGACCATGGGCGACATGAACGCCAGCAGCCGCTCCCGGGTGAGCTGCGGCGCCGCAACTTTCAAGGACGCCATAACGCCGATCGCGCAGCGCCCGTCGAGCACCGGCTCCATCACCGCGCTCGACTCGACATCGAACCGCAACAGGGTTGTGGGGAATTCCTTCTGAAACGCGGCCACGGTGGCAGTGAACGGCGCCAGCGGAAAAACGACGTCGACGACCACGCTCAGTTCTGGCTCAAGCCCACCGGCCATTCGCTTCGCCCGGGCCTTGAAGAGATCTACGTCACCCGCCACCGCGCGTGCATCGGCGAGCAGTGCGCGACCCTGGTCAGTCAGGACCGGCAAGCGGGCGCGGCGATCGAAGAGCTTGACCCCGAGTTGCCCTTCCAAATTCGCCAGCGTCTGGCTCACCACGGACTGAGCCCGCCTCAGGCGGCGGCTGGCCGCCGAGAAGCTGCCCTCATCGGCGGCCGCAATAAAGGTGCGGAGTTGATCGAGTGAAACGCCGTCCAGCATATAGTCACCTCGGCAACAGGCGTGCATTCGTGGCTTGCATGGACGCCTCTCGATTTGCGCATTAATTTATGTATACGATCGTATAATTGAGGGGCAAACAAGTCAACAGGTGTATACATGGCGGAGAAAAAACATCCGATTTACGCTTAAAAATTGCGCTAATGATGTACACAAATGTATACTTGTCGCGGACTTTTAAGGCCCGCAGGCTTGTTCATGATCCAAAACACAGATCTACCGCTCCGATCCAAGCGGCCGCGAAATGCGGCCGCTACGCGCGAGGCGATTCTGCGTTCGGCCTTGGCCGCGTTCTCGCGCTATGGCTACGACGGTGTTGGCGTTCGGGAAATCGCGCAGATGGCCGGTGTGACCGGCGTTCTAGTGAATCGGTATTTCGGCTCCAAAGAGGAACTATTTGCCGCCACCGTCGAGATAATTTGTTCTGATCATCGAATCTTTGACGGTGACTCAACGATGTTGGCAAAGCGGCTGGCCGCCAAGATCATGTCTAAAACCGAACCCACCGATGCATTGCTTCTGATCCTGCGCTCGGCGCCGAATCCGCGGGCGGCAGAGATTTTGCGGAAGAACATCGCCGGGCATTTCGAGCGGCTTTTGAAAGCTTCACTCTCGGGTCCTAACGCAGGAGAGAGAGCCGCAATGATCCTCGCCCTGGTCGTGGGCTTCCAACTCTTTCGCAAGGTCATTGGCACCAAGGCGTTGGTCAACGCAAATCACGCGAGTCTTTCCCGTCGTCTCGAAACGATAATTCAACAACTCATCGATTGCCCCGCGGGCGAATCGCACTAGATTCTAAATGGCGCGCGGATTTCGCGGTGCCATCTTGATCACGCGCGAGAGTGGGTATCGCTCGAGACGATGGGAGCTATCGAAAGATGCCGGCTATTCAGCGCTGGGCCCCGATACTAATCTGGCAACATGAATGACAGTAACGAACTTCTAACGACGACACAGAAAGCGCTCACGATAAATTTGGACGTACCCAAGTACGGCACGTTTGCGGAGATCGGGGCCGGGCAAGAGGTCGCGCGAGAGTTCTTCCATGCCGGCGGAGCGTCGGGCACCATCGCCAAGTCCATCTCAGCCTACGACATGGTATTCAGCGACGCCATTTATGGGAAGGCGCCAAGGTATGTGTCAAGCGAGCGCCTGAACCTGATGCTGGACCATGAATACGGCCTGCTGATCGAGCGTCTTTCAGCTAAGCGCGGCAACAATACGAGTTTCTTCGTCTTCGCAGACACAGTTGCGACCAGCAACTTCAAGGGCACGAATGAAGCCCACGGCTGGCTCGGGATCCGGTTTCAAACCGAGCCGATGGGCGAGCCGTCTGAGATCGTATTGCATGTCCACATGTGGGATAAAGCCGCGGCCCTGCAGCAACAGGCTCTCGGCATCGTTGGCGTCAACCTGGTCTATGGCGCCCTTTACTACCGCTCCGATCCGAGGAAATTAATTGAATCGCTCCAGGACAACCTCGGTACCGACAGGATAGAGGTCGACATGCTGCGTTTTTCGGGGCACTCCTTCGAGAACGTAGACAACCGTCTGATGTCGCTATACCTCGTGGAGTTCGGACTCACTAACGCGGTCATGTTCGGCCGGCAGGGTGACGTTCTCCAGCCGTCCGAGGTTCTTCACAAGAAGTCGATCCTCGTGGAAAGAGGCAGTTTCCGGCCCGTGACCCATGTCAACGTCGACATGATCACCTGTGCAACAGCCCAGTTCGTGCAGGAGCCACAGGTGAAAGGCACGGAGGTGATCGTCCTAATGGAGATCACGATGAACAATCTGCTCTCCACGGGCACGCTTGATGCCCACGATTTTCTATCGCGGGTCGACCTTTTGGCTGATATCGGCTTTACGGTCCTGATCTCCAACTACTCCGAGTACTACCGGTTGACCTCATATTTCCGGCGCTACACGAAGGAGATGATCGGGGTTGCCATCGGGATCAACAATCTGCTGGAAATATTCAATGAAAAGTACTACGAGAATCTCGAGGGAGGCATTCTGGAGGCCTTCGGCCGCCTGTTTAGAAACTCGGTCAAGCTATACGTGTACCCGATGACGAAGGAGGCGTACGCGAGGTACATCCTAGAGTCCAGCGGGATTGGCGCGTCGCTCCAGTCATTCGCGCCGAACGTCCTGATCAGCGCGAAGAACGTGAGAATTGTGGACCACCTCGCAAGCCTCTACACCCACCTTCTCGAGAATCACTACATCGACTACATAGTGGGATTCGACACCAACATCCTCGGCATATTCTCGCGCGACGTACTTAAGAAGATTAAGGACAATGATCTTCGGTGGGAAGAGATGGTCCCCATCCCGGTCGCGGACGCCATCAGGCGAAGGGGACTTTTCGGCCATCAACACATCTGTCCGACAGATACATCCTATCGAGAAATATAGGCTACAAAGTGAGAAGCCTTCGTTCTACTCTCTCAGCACGGATGGACGAGCCATTGCGGTTGAGATTCATAGGAGCGTTGTGGGAACGCGTGACGAATATGGAATTGCTGGAGTACTGGGGGGATCTGCTAATGCGTCTTCTAGTTATAGGTGCGTTGGTTGTTGGATTTGTAAGTCTAATGCTCATCGGACTTTTCGCTCTAGTCCGAGAATTGCTTTCCGACAGCGTCTTTGGGGTTCCCTCCGTGTCGGACGAAAAAGCAAGACGAGGCCAAACGGATCAACAGCAATCCACATCTTCATCGCTGACAGCGATCCGGTGATCGCCGAAGCCCCGCGTGCGGTTCATTCGGTGCCGTAAGTCTTGACCAGGTAGTCCACGATCGCTGGAATATCGTCGTCGGCGAACGGGGCTCCAAAGGGCTTTTGCATCTTCTTGACGGTGGCTTCCCAGTAAGCACGCGGCGATGGGGATGGCTGATATTGAACGTAGTGGGCGGAATGGCAAATCAGGCAGTCTCGTTGCACGAGGGCGTACCCGGGCAGGTCGCTGGGTCTGAAGCTCGCCGTTTCCGGCGGCAGTCTGACCTCCAGCGCGGACGCGGTTGGTAACCCAACGGTCAGCCCCAGGAGCAGGTGCGGAATTCGGAGGCGCGAAAAATTGCAGCGTCTCATGGATGAACGCCCTCACACTGCAGAAACATTCGTGGTCTCGACCACGTTGCGCATGTAACCGGCGGGGTTCCAGGTCGCGACCATCGGCTGAGTCTCGCCCCTGCGATTTGCCGCGCGCACCTTGAGCGAATAGAGCCCTCGCGTTGCGGGCTTGAACGGCACCGTCCAGGTCCGAAAAGAATATTTGCCCAAGTCGCGGCCCAAAGATGCATTGCTCCAGGAGCGACCGCCGTCGGCCGAGAACGCCACCTCGGAGATCCCGTACCCGCCGTCGAACGCAATTCCTCGCACCGGCGTGGTGCGGCCGACGGGCACTGTCCCTCCGTCGCTGAGACTGGTAACGAAGGAACGGACATTGAAGCGATTGATGGGGACCGTCGCCGCGGGCACCGTGCCCGGTTCCGCGCAGGCACACGCATTGTCCGGGATGCGGTAGGCTCGGCTCATCCAGAAACCATCGTAGGCCGTGTCGAGCACGTTGATCTCGGACACGTGTTTGACCCAATAGGTGCCGTAGTGCCCCGGGACCACCAGACGCAATGGATAGCCGTTCAACATCGGCAGATCCTCGCCGTTCATCGCCCAGGCGATCATGACTTCGCCATCGAGTGCGTGCTCGATCGGCAGCGCTTTGACAAATCGCGGGCTTGCTTCAAGCAGCGGCCGATCCAGTCCGCCCAAGCTCACTTGAACGGCTCCCGCCTGTACTCCTGCCTTCTCGAGCACTTTCTTCAGCGGCACGCCGGTCCAGCGGGCATTGCCCATGGCGCCGTTCGACAGCTGCCCGCCGTTGACCCGTGGAGTGAAGTAGCCGCGGCTGTTGCCGGAGCATTGGTTGACGGCAACAAACTCCAGCGGTTCTGCAAGCCGCTTCAATTCAGCGAGGGAAAGCTCGAGCGAAACGTTCACTTTGCCCGAGACGCGCAGCCGAAAGGCTTGCGCATCGACGGTCGTGGGAATGCCGCTCCAGTGGTAGCGCACGAAAAACGCATCGTTGGGGGTTAACGGCCCATGGTCGAACACGGAGAAGGGCGTTTCCAGCTGGGGCGGCCGGCTGGTGAGAACGATCAGGGGCCGCTTTTGCGGGAAAGCCACGAGGTCACGTTCGCCGTTTTGAAACGGCAGGACAATTCGTCCGGTGGCAGCTGGATGCGCCCCGATCGCCGGACCGGCAAGGGCAGTTGCCGCCATTGCCCCCAAACCTCTCAGCAAGTTGCGCCGAGTCGCCTGCGATTGTCTGCAGATCACGATACGGGCCCCCCTCCAGGAGATGATGCGGCTTGCTAGTTTATGCCGTTCCGGCCACTTTTGCGGCGGCTCACCATCATTCTCTCATGCAGCGCGCAAACCGTGTCGCTGCCCCGGGTCACGAATATAGCGGGCAATAAACCATGGACCATGCAGGCAACGCCGGCGAGGATCATCTTCGTGCCGAAACCCAGCGCGCTGATGAAATGCTGCAAGTACGTTTCGTCGACGGATGCGGGATGTTCGATGAACATGCTGCGCAAGAAAGACATGAGAAACGCCTCATCTGGAGTTCGCCAGTCCCGAGGATAAATCTATTCGGATGGAAAATGCTCCCAAATATTTCTTATAATGCTTGAATATTTAGAATTTCGTGCTATTTCTAGTCATGGATTCGATCGATCGCAAACTGCTCTCTCTGCTGCAAGATGATGCGTCCATGCCGCTTCAGGACATCGCGGCACGCGTTGGGTTGTCGGTCAACCCTTGCTGGCGGCGCATCAAGCGAATGGAGTCCGAGGGCATCATTCGCGCCCGCGTTGCCGTGCTCGACCCGGAAAAGGTGGGGCTCAACGTCACTGTTTTTGTGCGCATCAAGATCCGGGAACACACCTCAGAATGGGTGAAGCGCTTTGCGGCTGCCATTCGCTCGATTGCCGAGATCGCGGAATGCCACCGAATGGGCGGCGACGTCGATTACATGCTCAAGGTCATCGTCGCCGACATTGCGGGTTACGACCGCGTGTACAAGCAACTGATCACAAAGGTCCCGGGCCTCGGCGAAGTGAGCGCTCTGTTCTCGATGGAACGAATCAAGTACACGACGAAGATTGAGCCTCCTGCTTGAACAGAGAGTTGCTTGGCCACCGGGCTGGCCCGGTCCAGGGCAGCTATCGAGACGTGTGATTGATGAACTCGGTTCGGCGAAATCGCAGTGCGGACCAATCCTCGTCAATCGAAACTTGCCGCACCGTATCGAAACCGGATGCCCGAAGAACATCCCAACCCCTGTCGCGGTTGAAATCGCACGCGAGCGTCTTGGACGTGCCCTTTGGATATGCGAACCAGAGAACAGCGTCCCCAGACGCCTTCGCAATGACGGCTGCCGACAACTTGTCGAGTTCCGATTTCCTCTCCGCAAATACCAGCACAAACGTCAGGTTCTTGATCGCTGAGATGTGCTGCTGAACGAGGCTCTGCGGAAGCGTTTTGAGTGCCGCTGCAAAGGACTTCGGCGCATTCAAGACCACAGCCTCTTGACCCTCCTTCAGATTCAGCTTATCCCATAAAGTGGTCATGGAAAGGTCGCCTTCAGCCTCGATGCGAAGTCGAATTGAGAACCTTGCCATCGGCATCGGGTAGCTGCCCGGCGGCGGCGAGAATGAGATCCGCGATCGCTTTCGAGTGGGAAATAAGAGACAAGTGACTTGATGCCAACTCTACCACGGTTGCATTCATTCGTTTGGCGAGAAATCTCTCGAGGTTTGGATCGATCGTGCGATCGTTGCTCGAAACTTGGTACCAGCTTGGCTTGACCTTCCATGCGGCTGCGGACGTCTTTGCTGTTACGAGTTCGTCCGCTACCCGACCTTGAACTGCATACAAGGCACGTGCGCGTGCGGGATCAACATCGCCGGCAAAATCTCTTAGAAATGCCTCTTCGCTCAACCAAAAATAGCCATTGGCTCTTACGACACCGGCGGACGCGGGTGGTTTGGGATATTGTGCGGCGAGTGCGCTGAAGTCCTCTCCCGCATCGGGAGCACGGGCAGCCACATAAACCAGGGCCGAAACGATAGGGTCGATCCCGGTCTCGCTGATGATCGTGCCCGCGAAGGAGTGGCCGACGAGAACGGTCGGTCCGTCCTGCAATGCAAGAATCCGGCGAGTAGCTGCTGCATCCAGGGCGAGGGACTGGAGCGGATTTTGCACGGCAGTGGCATTTAGACCGGCCTTCTGCAAGTGCGCGATGACGTCCAGCCAACAAGAGCCGTCCGCGTAAAGTCCATGCACCAAAACCACATTTTTCGCGCGCGTCACGCGCTCTTGCGCCCTCACCCCAGGCGCCATAGAGGTCAAAGCGCTTGAGGCGAGCATGAGATTAAACAATCGACGGTCAATCATGAAATGTCTCCATTAGAAACGGCTGCCTTTTCACAAGACCGCACTTCACGGCAAGTTATTACGTAAGGTCCTGCACCGCCCGCAGGCAATACTTCGGCTAAGAGCGAAGCGTTAATGCGGAATGCGTTTAGCCTCCCATCATGCTGCTCAATCGCCGGGAAGTGGCAGTCGGGCTCGCCGCGTTGGTCGGGACACGCGCACTGCCGGCCGACACCAAACAACCAGACGCACCGTCAGGGGGGAGAGTGATGCGCATTACATGCTTTATCCGCTACCAGATCGACCCGCATCAAAGAGCCGCATTTGAGCAATACGCACAGAATTGGGGTCGGATAATTCCCCGCTGTGGAGGGCATCTGCTCGGCTACTTTCTACCATATGAGGGAACCAACGATGTCGCGTGGGGGTTGATTGCATTCGAGAGTCTTGCCGCGTACGAGGCGTACCGGAGTCGCCTGAAAGCGGATCCCGAAGCGCGCCAGAACCTCGCGATGGCCTACGACAAACGTTTAATTCTTCGCGAAGAGCGCAATTTCGTCGAGATCGTCGAGGGTACGTTCGAGCGTCCCGCGGGGGATTGACCAGGATCGAGGGAGCGTCGCGCCGGAGCTTCTAGGCCTTGAGGCCGAAGCGGCTGTTCAATTCTCGCCGGCCGCTTGCCGTAATGCTGAGCGCACGACTATCGAGATCTTGGATTACCCAGCGTCTCTTGATCGCCAGCTTGAGAACAGCCGCGCCGAGGGCGCCGGCCAAGTGGGGGCGCCGCTCGCTCCAATCCATGCAGGGAAACGCGAAGCGTCGGCGCAGCGCGCGGGTCGCATCCAAGTCAATGCCGAGATGCGCGAACGCAGTGACACCTTCCTGAGTCAGGGCATAACCGGCGTCATGCGCCTCGCTAACAAGCCAGCCAAGCCGAGTGAATCGATCATGCAGCGCCACGGCCACCTCTCCCGCCATGTGGTCATAACAAGTCCGGGCGGCGCGTAGGCGACTCGGAGTGCTGGGTATGAATTTGTGCTTGGGTTGCCCGGCCACGACCGTCAATGCTTCGAGTGCGGCGGCCACGTTGCTGCCATCAAGGCTGTAATAGCGATGCTTGCCCTGCGCAAGCACCGCCACAAGTCCTTCGCCCTTCAGTCGCGCGAGATGATCGCTGGCGGTCGAGGGACTCACCTCCGAGACGATCGCAAGCTCCGTGCTGGTGCGGGAATGACCATCCAACAGGCAATACAGAATGCGAGCTCGCGTCGGTTCGCCAATCGCGGCAGCAATTCTGGAGACTTGCCATTCGACCGAATCATTCATAGCGCCATTGTTATATCGAACAAAGTGCGGCTGTCAACTCACGCAATAACACTTGGGCCTTTACCGAATTGATGGCGCAGAGCTTACGCGATGCCGAATTGCGATTTCATCCAGCGGAGAAAATGCGCGTCGGCGCACTCCTTGGTCCAGAGCAGCCAGTAGCTGCTCGGACCCTCCACTGTCGACGCGAACGGGGCCACCAGCGTGCCCTGCGCGATGAACTGCGCGAAGAGATCGGGTGACAACAACGCGGCGCCAATCCCTTGAACCGCGGCCAGTGCTTCGAGTTCATAGTTGGGAAAGCGCGCGGCAACAAATTGCGGCTTGGCGTTGGCAACACCGGCCAACTTGAACCACTCGACCCACCGCGAATCCGGGATCAAGGGTACGCGCAACAGCTTCTTCACTGTCATGCGACTGCCTGGTGTCGCCCACTTCGGACTCAACATCGGCGTGCCGTGGTCGGAAAGCAGTCGCACCGACTCATAACCCGACCAGGGTCCGCGTCCGCTGCGAATGGCGACGTCGAACGAACCCTGCGGCGATTGAGACTGGGTCGCGTCGAGGGCGATGGGATTCGCGCCTGGCAATGTCTGATAGGTCACCAGGCGCGGCACCAGCCAGCGCGCGGCAAACGTCGGCGCGCAGGTGACCCGCAGCGGATGCTTGATGCGGCGGCAGTCATTGACCGCGCCGTGCATGATGGCCAGGGCGTCGCTGATACGTTGCCCGAGTGCCCGGGCCCGATCGGTGGTGGTCAATTTGGGCCCATGGCGCAGAAACAGCGTCACACCGATTTGCGCCTCGAGGGCGCGCATGCGCTGGCTGACGGCTGTCGGCGTGATGCCCAGCTCCGCGGCGGCGCGCGAAAAATTTCCCAGCCGCACACAGGCGGCGAATACGCGCAAGGATTCCAAGGGCGGAAGGGTTTTGGGCACGCTTCATTTGAAGCTGAGCTTCACATGAAGGTCAAGAACTATCGTTATGCGACTAATCGCCGCGCGCCTAAGCTTCCCAGGCATCGCGCCGCGTGCGCGCCCGGCGTTGAAACTCACTTGAATCATGGACGGGTAATCATGCATCGACGCCAAACGAAGATCGCCGCGTGTGCCTTGAAGTCCGCACTGCTCCTGGCCGTGGGCCTGGGCCTTTTTGCCACGCGATCTCCAGCCGCGGATTCGCCGCCTGCCGCGAGCGAGCTGCGAGACGGGCAACACGACTTTGACTTCATCTTCGGGCGTTGGACGGTGCACATGAAGCGCAAGGTGGCAGGAACCGACCGTTGGACGGACTCTGATGGCTACGGAATCTATCGCAAGGTCTGGGGCGGCCGGGCAAATCTCAACGAGTTTTTCACTGAGAGCCCGAGCGGCCACGTCGAAGGATTGACGCTGCGTACCTATAACCCGGAAACGCACCAATGGAGTCTGTACTGGGCGAACAGTCGGGACGGGGTTCTGTCGAGTGCGCAAGTTGGCCGGTTCAATCACGGCCAGGGCGAGTTCTATGCGCAGGACAGCTCCGACGGCAAGAGCATCCTGGTGCGCTACGTTTGGTCCAAGATCACGCCGACCTCCGCGCATTTCGAGCAGGCGTTTTCGGAGGATGGCGGCAAGAACTGGGACGTCAACTGGATTTCTGACATGGTGCGCATCGGTGCTGCCGAGGAGGCGACCTCATCGGGCGCGGGAACTTTAAACGAGCAACCCGGACAACGCGACTTCGAGCCGTTGTTGGGGCGCTGGAACTATCACTTGAAACGACGTTTGAAGCCGCTCACCGGCTCGACCCAGTGGATCGATCTCACGGGGAACGGCGACTGCTCGCCACTCTGGCGTGGCCGCGCGCAGCTCGACACGCTCAATGTGGAGGGCTCCACGGGGCAGATCGTGGGTCTCACGCTGCGGCTCTTTAATCCCAAGACGCACGAATGGCGCCTGTATTGGGCCAACAGCAAGGACGGACTCATCGTTGCGCCGCAAATCGGGCAGTTCAAGGCGGGGCATGGCGAGTTCTACGCGCAAGACACGCTCGATGACAAGAGCATTCTGGTGAAATTCGATTGGTCGGCGCTCGGGTCAAAGTCCCCACATTTCGAGCAATCGTTCTCGAACGATGGTGGCAAGAACTGGGAAGTCAACTGGATCACGGATCAGACCCGCGTCAATTGAACCCATCCGTGAGCGCCGTACGGAGTAGCGTTCTACGCCGTGCCTTGAACTCGCATAGAGAGCGCGAGCCACCGTGCAAGACGCCGCAGGCCGTGCGATCGGGTAACAACCGAGAACTTGGCGGTTGCGGCATAGTCTTGAATCTGGTTGCGTTCGATTTCACTCGCGACCCACACCAAGCGGTGGTATTCGCAGTCGGCGTGCAATTTTATCGGGCAGTCATTTAAGAACCTATTCGTGATGACGCCTAAATCCTCGCGGACCAGGGATTCCTGACCACAACACGGGCACTTGACGGGAAACCTAACAATTGGATCGTTCATCGTGTTGGCCTCCATCTAAAGCTAATGGACACGTGAATGAGTCGGCAGACACTACATGACTCTAGCGAACACCATTGTCGGGCCGGCGCTAGTCAAAAGAAAACTGACCGTTGTTGGCGACACATTTGTAAAATGTTCATGCCGCGATGGCGGCGAAAATGCATTTCGGGAGGCGAATCAGTGTCACGCCTCTGACTCTCCAGTGCCGGGCGGGGGGACGATGGAAACAGAATTTCGATGCGGTGTTGGGGCGATGTGTCGGCGGCCGGGGATGAGGTCGCGATGGCGGCCGCGGAGCACGGGCAAGCGAGTTCATAAGTTCTTGCGGACTCTATTCGCCTCGTCGTTCCTGATGGCCCTACTCATAGAGTCCGCGCAAGCCGACGTGGCGGCGCCTGCGATCAAGCCGGCAGCTTTGGAACTTTCGTCCTGCACGTTGCCTGGGGTCGCACAAGTTGCGCGCTGCGGTGTGTTCCCTGTGCCTGAGAATCCCCATCGGCCAAATGGACGGCAGCTTCCAATTCACGTGGCTGTCATCCCGGCCACGGATGGTGCGGCGCTTTCCGATCCAATCGTTCCCATAATGGGGGGACCAGGCGAGGATGCGATCAGCGCGGCCGCGATATATGCGGACCAATTCGCGGCGTTGCGAACCAATCGAGATCTGTTGTTGGTTGACCAACGAGGCACGGGTCAATCAGCCGCCCTGCATTGCGACCTTTATTCGTCCAAGCATATGGGGGCGAGTCTGCGTGACCTGTTTCCTGGTGCAGCGGTGAATCGATGTGAACGACAGTTACGCACGCGCGCAGACCTGACTCAGTACGGCTACCTCCGCTTTGCGAGCGACCTCGAGCACGTGCGGAGTACTCTTGGCTATGGATCGCTTAACCTATCCGCGGGGTCTTACGGGACGCGGGCGGCCGTGGTGTATTTACGTGCCTACCCGAAGAGTGTACGCACCGCGTACCTCGGTAGCGTGGTGCCAATTGACGTCGCCCAACCGCTGCCCATGGCCAAGACGGCTCAGGAAGCACTCAACGGCATCCTTGGTGAGTGCGCCGCCGATTCGGCGTGCCGCGGCGCTTTTCCGAATTTGAGCGCAGAGCTCGATCAGGTAGTCGCGCGACTCACATTCGGCGTGCGCGTGTCGATTCCTGGAAGTACAGGTATCGCATCACTTGAGCGCGGTCGCGTGGTGGAGTGGTTTCGCTCCCTGCTCTACCGGCCAAAGAGCGCGGCGCCGCTACCGTGGTTAATCCATCAGGCTTACCTTAACAATTGGAACCCGATCGTCGAGGGGATTCTAGCCCAGGCTCGGAACGTCGATTCGAATCTGAGCTTGGGTCTGCTATTCGCGATCACCTGCAATGAGGACATACCGTTCCTCGATGAAAAGGAGATCGCGCAACAAACCCGGGGCACCTTCCTGGGTGACTACCGCGTGCGCCAGCAACAGACCGCCTGCAAACCATGGCCAAAGAGCGTGCTCCCAGCAAAATACCGAAGCCCCGTGGATTCATCGGTGCCGACGATGTTCGTCTCCGGTGACGCCGACGGCGGCACTCCGCTCTGGTTCATGCAGCATGCGGCCACTGGGTTTACCGATCGTGTCGAGATCGTGGCTCGGGGCCAAGGACATACCGAGTGGAGTGACTGCATTGCGCGGTTGTATTGGAGGTTCGTCAGCGTCGGGTCGGCGCGCGAAATTATGGGTGCGACGTGCGAGTCAGTACCCCGACCGCCGTTTAAGACGGAGTAACTACGTTTGCCGATCGGACCGGTCAGCGCGAGCGCTTTGGCGCGCCGCGATTGCGCGTTCTAAGGCGGCCGATTGTGGCGGTTGCCTTTGGTTTCACGGTTGGGCGAGCGGCAGCTTTTGGCGGGTGGGCTGCGGCCAATGGGGCTGCGTCTTGGAATTTGCCGATGGAGGCGTGAAGCGCCACGGCGAGAGCGCTGTCTCCGCTGACTAGATCCGGCCACTTGAGTTCCACTCCGAGGCGATGTCCCTTCTGAGTAATTTTGAGCGCATCAGGGGTCAGGGTGATCACGTAGTCGCGCCCATTGATCTTCAGTACACGTTTCAGGGATTTATCGAGAGGCGTCATTACCAATATTCTAGCGCATGCCGGGCGACAGACTCGATGTGAGCTATCAGTGCGGGTAGAGGGGCCTCGATTGACGTGGCAATGCGCTATAATGAAGCGGCTTCGGAGAAGTGCTCAGGGAGGCACGCAAGTGCCGATGCGGATGGCAGCTGGAAACAGGGAGGAACGCTCTTATGAAGGATCGCGATCAATATTGGTTTCCGGCCAAGCGTCGAGGCTGGGGTTGGGGACCTCCGACCGGTTGGCAGGGATGGGCGGTTCTTCTGGGAATTTTTGGGGCGAATATTCTGGCGGCAGTCGCTCTCATGCCGCGTCACCTCGTTGGCTTCCTGTGCTTTGTCTTGGCGACGGTCTTGCTCATGCTGCTGATCTGCTCCGTGAAGGGTGAGCCGCCGGCGTGGCGGTAGTCTATGCGCACAGATCCAAATTACCAGCTGGCTCCGATGACTATCGCCGGCGTCAGACTGGTCCGCAAATGCTGCTTACTTTGTAACTAACAAGAGGGATTGGCACATGCGAAAGCTCGGATTATTTTTAACGTTGGCTATCTCAATAGGCGCTGGAACGAGCGCATTTTCGCAATCCGCCGCGCCCACCGTCGATCCCGCTTGGAAGGCACCCGAAGTTGTCGAATTTATCGGGCTTAAGAAAGGAGACAAAGTAGCCGACATCGTGGCGGGGCGCCTTACCGCATCACTTGCGCAGGCCGTCGGGCCGTCCGGAAAAGTTTACGCGGTTGAAACGGCCGAAGTCGTCAAAGCCCATCCCGAAGCATTAACGCGGATGAAAGCGCTGGCGAGTCAGTCGCCCAATATCATCGTCAGTGAGGATCCGGTCGCATCGGCATTGCCGTCGGGACTCGATGCCGTGTTCATTCGACAGAACTATCACGATCTCTACGACAAGTTTATGGGACCGGCGGATGTACCCGCATTCAACAAGGCTGTATTTGCCGCCCTGAAGCCAGGCGGTGTCTATGTCGTCTTGGATCACGCAGCAATAGCGGGTTCAGGGATCGGCGCAACCGATACATTGCACCGGATCGATCCGGCAAGAGTGAAGACGGATGTGCTGGCAGCCGGATTCAAGCTGGATGCCGAGAGCTCGATTCTTGCAAACAAGGCCGACGATCACACCAAAAATGTGTTCGACCCGTCCGTCCGCGGTCACACGGACCAGTTCTTGTTTCGCTTTAAGAAGCCGAAATGATTGCGAGTAGGAACAAAGATACCTGACTGCCACGGAAGATGGATCTGCAGGGATAGAAGAGAAATAGGGATGAACCAACATGGACTACGTTTTGAATCACTGGCGGCTCATTGCAGTCGCGCTTGGCGTATTAATTCTCTTTGGGTGCTATCGATGGATCCTCGCACTCTGCGGCGTCATTCTCGTTCCGGATGACAGCGTCGGGGTAGTGACGAAGAGGTTTGTGATCTTCGGCAAGAATCGACGCTTACCCGCGGGACGAATTATTGCGCTGAACGGCGAAGCAGGGTATCAATCTGACACGCTGCCTCCCGGACTTCACCTCGGAATGTGGCCGTGGCAATTCGAAGTCGAATTGGTGAAATTCTGTTTCAAGACGCTCGGGCGTTCCTTGAAAACGGAGGTCAGAGAGGCCCTCAAATGGGGTTGATTCCGCCCGGTACCTACCGACTCAACACCCTCCTTTTCTCGGTCACTCTTACGGATGCGATCGTTGTACCGCCGGGCCAGGTCGGTGTCATCGAAGCGCGTGACGGCGTCCCCTTGAGCGGGGGACGAGTCATCGCGCGTCACGTTGAATGCGATTCTTTCCAGGATGCGCCGGCTTTTATCGCCGGCGGAGGCGAGCGCGGCCCACAGATGGCGCTCATCGCGCCAGGGAGCTACCGGATTAATCCATTTCTATTTTCTGTCCAACTGGCCGATGCCCTCGATATACCCGATAACAAAGTCGGGATCGTTACCACGCGCGAGGGATTGGCGCTGTCCTCAGGTGAAATCGCCGGGCCCGTCATCGAGGGCCATAACATGTTCCAAAGCCCACAAGTCTTTGTCGATGGTAAGGGCAGCAAGGGCTTGCAAGAGCAAGTCCTGCTCGCAGGCCGGTATTTCATCAATCCGAGCTTCGCTACGATTGAACTGGTCGATATGACGGAAGTGCCAATCGCACACGTCGGAGTCGTCATTGCTTATGTTGGTAAGGAAGGAAAGGACGTCTCTGGCGACGCCTTTCGGCATGGAAATCTGGTGAATCGCGGCGACAAGGGCGTTTGGGTTGAGCCACTAGATCCGGGTAAATATCCGATTAACCCGTATACGCACCAGGTGACCAATGTCCCCACCGCCAACGTGGTGCTTAATTGGGCCACCGGCAAGACCGAAGCGCACCAACTTGATGCCAACCTCTCGACGATCACAGTTCGATCGGCCGATGGCTTCAAATTCAATCTCGACGTTTCACAGATCATCCACATTCCGCGCAATGACGCACCTAAGGTGATCGCACGATTCGGCAGTATGTCGGCTCTGGTCACTCAGGTACTCGAGCCCACGATCGGCAACTATTTCCGCAATGCCGCCCAAGGCTCCGACATCATCGACTTTCTGAAGAATCGCTCGCTGCGCCAAGGCGAGGCGCGCGATTCGATCTCTTTGGCCCTCAAGGAATACAATGTCGGGGCGGTTGATACCCTGATTGGCGACATCGTACCGCCGGAAGCGCTGATGAAGACGCTCACCGATCGAAAATTAGCAGAGCAAGAGCGCGTCACGTACGAAACGCAGCGGCTGGCACAGGTGGTGCGCCAGCAGTTCGAACAAGCCAATGCCTTGGCGGTGACACAAGCCAAAGTGGTCGATGCGGAGCGCCAGGTAGCAATTGCCGATTTCAACGCGCAGGCGAACGTCAAATCTGCTGAGGGTCAGGCGCGAGCCAAGACGATCAATGCCGAAGCAGACGCCACTGTAACGCGCACGGTCGGAGACGCGGAAGCGTCAAAGACTCGAGCGGTCGGTGGTGCGGAAGCGGAGGTGATCAAACTGAAGATCGCCTCAATGGAATCGGGCAATTATGCGGTCGTGCAAGTTGCCGAGGCTCTTGCGAAATCCGGCGTCAAACTGGTGCCGGATATTGTCGCCGGTGGCGGAGCGAGTGGCGGTACCCTTGTGGATGTGTTGCTGGCGAATGTAATTAGGGAGGGGACGCTGCGCAGTGCCCCGAGGACTTAGCGGGTCGCGAATTCTCTTGTGCCGGTCGTTGATCTTTGGTACGTTGGTACCATGGTCCATTGGTATTGACTGGCGGGCATGGCGTGAGCTGGCGTCGCTCGGGAGTACTTCGGTGAGTTCCGCGCAACCTGAGACACAACTTCGCAGTTTTCATCTCGGCGCGCCGCGCATGCACGTGTTTCCCTTGTTCACCGCTCTTGGCGAGCGTGCATGGGCACCCGGATGGGATCCTGTGCTGCTGGCGGGTGCCGAGGAGCGCGGCAGTGCATTTCGCACAATGAATCATCATGGCCAGGAGACCGTTTGGATTGTGATTGATTACCGGCCTGCGGAGGGACGTGTCAGTTATGCCCGCCTGGCGTATGGTTCAAACATCGGCTTGGTCGATGTGATCTGCACTGAGCCGCCCGGCGGAGGAACAGATGTCAGTGTCCGCTACACGCTGACCGCCTTAAGCGAAGAAGCGCGTCCCTTCGTTCGCGATTTTCTCAATCCCGAGCACTATTCGCAGATGATCGAGGAGTGGCGTGCGGCTTTGAGCTCGCTAGTCTCGAGATCAGCTCATGGTGGGTCATGACCGCTCCTTGAGACGATGACTCCCACTCGCATCAAGATCTAGGTCATAGATTCCCTTAAGTTCCCCGATCTTGCGCAATGTTTCAGCCGAGAACGGTGCTTTGCCCTCAAAGGCGTGGAGCACAATGCCCTCCAGCAGATCGCCGAGCGTCATATTCTTGTAGTCGGCCAGCGCCTTCAGCACCTTGAGGAGCCTTCGTTCAACGCGGACTCCGGTCTGTACACGCTCGATCTCAATTGTTTTGGGTGATTTCGGCATGGGGTATTTCGCTGCGAGAATGGTACCAGCGTACAATGGTACCTTCGGGCCGTCAATAAAAGGCAAAGACGACTTAAATAGCCGCAGCGCGGGCGCGCGCCGCGGCAGTGATCGGCGAGTCCATAGGATTCCCGCCACACTTGTCACTCCCCGGCCTCTCCATACCTGCATCAGTATTGCACTCAGGCGTCGACGAATTGGAAGTTCATAGGAGAGACATATGTGCCCAGCATGCATCGCAACCACAGCAGTAATGGTCGCCTCAGCCGGATCCACGGGAGGAATTCTGGCGGTGTGCATCGGCAAGTTCAGAAAAATCTTCAGAGCGAATCGTCTCGGTCTGTTTCAGAAAACCTAGGAGATTTAAGATGGCAACGAGCAAAGAGAGAGACCAGGAACACGAGAACGGGCGTCTCGCGATGAGCAGGCCCCCGATCGTGTCGCCGCAGGAATGGGAGGCTGCGCGCCAGCAACTCCTCGTGAAGGAGAAGGCCTTGACACGCTCCCGTGACGCGCTGGCCGCCGAGCGCCGGCGGATGCCTTGGCTTGCTGTAGGCAAGAAGTACGAGTTCGACGGACCGAAGGGCAGGGTAAGCCTGATCGAATTGTTCGAGGGCCGCCGTCAGTTGATCGTCTATCGCGCCTTCTTCGAGCCCGGGGTGTTTGGCTGGCCCGAGCACGCCTGCCGCGGCTGCTCCCTGGGGGCCGATCAGGTCGCCCAACTGGCCCATCTGAACGCCCGCGACACCACACTCGCCTATGCCTCGCGCGCATCGCAGAAGGACATCGCGCGCCTGAAGGCGCGGATGGGCTGGAAGATGCCCTGGTACACCATCACAGACAGCTTCGACACCGATTTCGGCGTGGACGAGTGGCACGGCCACAATGCATTCATCCGCGACGGCAACAAGGTCTTCCGCACATACCTAATCAACGGCCGCGGCGACGAGGCGATGGGGACCACCTGGAGCTACCTTGACATCACCCCGCTCGGCCGTCAGGAGACTTGGGAAGATTCGCCACAGGGTTACCCCCAAAGTCCGCCGTACAAGTGGTGGAACTGGCACGACAACTATGACGCCGAGGCTTCGCCTGACCGGAAGTGGGTCGAGGTGTCCGACGCTGGAGAAGCTGCGTTCCGAAAGCACGAAGCAGACGTGAAAGCGGGCTAATGCCTCAGGCGGGACAGAATGATGACAAGGTTGGCTGTGAGTCTACGCCAGCGAATTGCTGAAGAGGGCCAGCATGCGGCTCCAGGCCTTCTCCGCCTGCTCCTTGTCATATACATGCGAATCGGGGGGACACCAACCGTGCATGGTACCGGCATACACTTCAATTTCCGCGGGTAAGTGCGCCTTCGCGAATGATTCGCGCAGCACATTCTTGGTTTCCGGTTCGCGCTTGTCGTCATTTTCAGCGATCGCAATGAGATAGTGCGCCTTCATGTGTGGAATGAGGAGGTGCGGACTGTCGGGTTTCTCGGTTACAAGGCCGCCGCCGTGAAAGGTGGCGCCCGCACCAATGCGGTCCGGCAAGGTCGCAGCCGTGCGCAAGACGAAGGGGCCGCCCATGCAGTATCCGGTGGTAGCAATTTTGCGTTTCTTGTCGACGGACGGCTGACTGTCCAGAAACGCGACGAATGCCTTGGCATCGGTCACAGCAGTATCGGGAGTCAACGACCCCGCCAGGGTCATCAATGCCTGCCGCGTCGGAGGATCGTTGAAATCTGGATGATCCGGCGCTGTCGGCGCTTTTTTCGTGCGATAGAATGGATTGATGACCACGACTGCATAGCCAGACTCGGCGAGTCGGGTGGCCATTTCCCTAAATGCTGGGCGAAGTCCAAAAATATCGGGCCAAATAAGCACGCCGGGATATTTACCGGTCTTCGGATGCACGAAATAGGCATCGGCCGTCCCGTCCGGGGTCTTTATCTCAACATCGGTTCCTTGAGTCTCCGCGGCATTTGCTAGCTTCGGCAACGCCGCCACGATTCCGGCACCAAGTGCCATCACGCTGAATCGGCGTCGCGTCAAGTCGCCTGCGCGTCGGGCAAATTCATCTAGGTCGTCATGTTCGCACATACATGCTCCGGTACTGTGTCGATGAGTACGCGATATTGCGCTCATCCGCAATTGGGCCGCAATATAAGACTATCATTCAGCCTCGTTCGCGGTGCAACGGGATAGGCACCTCATGATGACAGCATATGAATAACACTAAGTGGGTTTTCTCAGCGATTGTCTTGATAATGCTGGGATCGCACGGGTCGGCGAAGACGCCGATTTATCGCTGCATCAAGGACGGTCAGACTGTCCTCACCGACACGCCGTGTGACACAACTGCGGCCGCAACGTCTTCCGAGGCGGCGGGTAATCAGGCAACGGCGCCCGACTCCGTCGTGGGCCAGTGGCGCGGTCAGACACAGTTTCAAAGCGCCGAGAACGGCCGAGAGCTGGAAGAGGCGCACTCAGTGGTTCCGTTGGTGCTTACGTTCAGCGCGGACGGCAAAGTGTCGGGGGTTAGCCCTGATAATGGCTGCACTCTTTTGGGTCTATGGGCGCCTGGTTTGACGCCGCGATCGTTTACTCTGGACGTCACTTTGAGCGACTGCCACTACGCGGGACTCAATAGACGGTATTCGGGCACGGTGACCACGGCGCAAATCGACCAGTCTGCGCAACTCGCGCTCGCGGCGACTACGGTGCCAATTCCCGGGCAGGTCGCAAGACGCTACGACATCGGGACGACGTTGCGGCGGTGAGGGAACACGATGCCCGTCTCGGACGCTCATAAGTCAGTGCCCGCTTCGATCGAGCTCCGATCGATCGACTATGTGCCCGATGCGGAGCGGCATGGCGGGCTCGCCAGTCAATTCACATTGTGGCTCGCAGCCAATCTGCAAATTACCGCGATCGTGACCGGTGCCCTTGCCGTGGTATTCGGCGGCGACGTGTTTTGGTCATTGGTGGCACTCTTGCTGGGTCAGTTGATCGGCGGTGCCGTCATGGCACTTCACGCTGCGCAGGGCCCGCAGCTCGGGCTGCCCCAGATGATCTCTTGCCGCGTGCAGTTCGGCATTTATGGCGCTGTTATACCAATCGTGGCGGTGTGCCTGATGTACATCGGCTTTTCTGCCAGTGGCTGCGTGTTGGCCGGGCAAGCAGTCGGTCAACTGCTCCACGTCGACGATGGCTTCGGCATCGTGATCTTCAGTTGCTTCATCGTAATCGTGACGCTGCTTGGGTATCGATTCATCCATCTTCTCGGGCGAGTTGCGAGCATCGTCGGCATAGCCGCATTCCTCTACATGTTCAGCAGATTGTTTGCGTCCCATGAAATCGCCGCCTTGCTGGCCGAGCGCCATTTTTCGTTGAGCAAGTTTCTACTGGCGATGTCCTTATCGGCGTCATGGCAGATCGCCTACGGCCCATACGTGGCCGACTATTCCCGCTATTTGCCGAGAAACACGTCGGTGGCACGGGTATTCACGGCCGTGGGCCTCGGATCAGTCATCGGTTCGCAGATATCGATGACCTTCGGCGTTCTCGCCGCGGCGCTCGCGGGTAAGCAATTCGAGCATCATGAGGTGGCCTATATCGTGAGTCTCGGATCCACGGGCGCCGTCGCGGGTCTGCTTTACTTCAGCATCGCATTCGGCAAGGTCACGGTCACATCGTTGAACGCCTACGGAAGTTTCATGTCGATGGCGACGATAGTAACCGGCTTTCGACGCGGCCTTCGGATCTCGGTATGGCACCGGTTCTTGTACATTGTCCTGATGGTCGGCGTCTCGGCACTGCTCGCGCTGACCGGGCGTCACTCCTTTCTGAAGGCGTTCGAGGCATTTATCCTGTGTCTGCTCGCGGTATTCACGCCGTGGAGCGCGATCAATCTGATCGACTACTATTGCTTCACTCGGTCGCGTTACGATGTGCCGGCGTTATCCGATCCTGACGGTCGCTATGGCCGATGGAATATGACAGGCATCGCAATCTATCTGATCGGAATCCTGGTTCAGATCCCCTTTCTTTCCACGGCGTTCTACACAGGCCCGCTGGTCGAGCCGCTCGGCGGAGTGGATATCTCCTGGATTGTGGGTCTGCTCGTGCCGGGAATGCTCTACTACGCATTTGCGCGGGGCTCGCAGCGGCGCGCGCCGCCACAGCTTATTCTGCCCACCTGACACGTCCGGGCGGTTCATGTCCCTCGACACCGGCGACGCGGTGTGCATCGGTTAAGTCCGGGAGTTACTATTGCTCAATGAGCGATTTGTCGAATTTAGGTGTGCTGCTCTTCGCCTACGGAACCCTCCAAGACAAGACCGTTCAGACGGCGAATTTCGGACGCGAACTTCAAGGTCGTCCCGATTCGCTGCCTGGATACTCCACCTCGCTCATTGCGATTCGTGACGCGGTCGTGGTTGCGAGCGTACCTCTCTTTCTCTTTGTCTTCGTCATGCTCGGCACGATGTCGTCACTGGCGGGACAAGTGGGTCCAAACCATGAGGCGGGTAATGACGGATATCGTTACCAGTGCAACTCCGCCGCTCCGCGAGCGGCAATCGCCGCCTGCACGCGAATCATTGATGACAAACGAGAAGATCCTGATGGCCACGCGATGGCACTGCAAAATCGGGGTTACTACTACCAAGCGATCGGCGACGTTGATCATTCCATCGCCGACTACACCACGGTCTTAATGCTCTCCGGCGGGCGCAGCTCGAAAGCGAAGATTTACTTAAACCTCGGACTGCTCTACGTGCAGAAGGGCGACCAAGATCAGGCACTAACCAGCTACGGTGAGGCCGTGAAGTTGGACCCAAAGCTAGCCTCAGCTTACGTCAACCGAGCAGCAATCTTTATCAAGCGCGAAGACAAAGAGCGGGCGATTGCTGATCTTGACCGGGCGGTGCTCTTAACCCCCAAGGAATCCGCGATTTATATCAGCCGGGGCAGCGTCTATGCACATAGCGGTGATCAAGATCGGGCAATCGCTGACTTCAGCAAATCGATCGCACTCAACCCGACAAATGCGATTGCGTGGCGCGACCGCGGGTTCGCTTATCGCGCCAAGGGAGACAATGCCAAAGCGGTGACCGACGCAACCGAAGCAATTAGATTGAATCCCAACGCCGCCGATGCCCATTTAGACTTAGGCCTTGGCCTGCAGGCGACCGGTGACTCGAAGGGTGCGCTATCTGAGTTTAGCAGGGCAATCGAGCTAAACCGGGGAGATGCACAGGCATACAAGGCGCGGGGAGACGAGTACATTGCCCAAGGCGATCAGGATCGGGCAATCGCTGATTTCAGTCAAGCTATCGCCCTCGATCCACGAGCGACAGGCGCATTCATGAATCGCGGTGTCGCGTTTCTTGGCAGGTCCGAATGGGGCAGGGCCATTCCTGACTTCAGTCAAGTCATTGCGCTTGACTCGATGCAGTTTGCCGCCTACTTAAATCGTGGACAGGCCTACAGGATGAGTGGCCACGAGGACCGGGCTATCGCCGATTTTGATCAAGCCGTTCGTATCAAACCTGATGCGACCGACGCATATCTGCAGCGAGCTTTCCTAAGACAGAAGCATGGTGACAATGCCGGTGCCATAGACGATTACAACCGGGCGATTGCACTCAGGTCAGACGACGCGGAAGCCGTCCGCGGTCGCGGGTACGCGCGACTCAGCCAGCACGAATATGATCGCGCAATCGATGATCTCTCCGCAGCAATTGCCCTCAATCCGAAGGACGTTCTAGCCTTTCGATTCCGATCATCCGCCTATGCCGCAAAAAAGGACTTCAAGCGCGCAAACAGCGATGACGTGACAGCTCGGCAACTCGCTCCGAGAGTTCAATAACGCGCCAATAGAATGGTAACGCTTATTGATTGAACGGGGGCCGATGCCGTCGGCCGCCTCTGAGGCGGTGCGCAGGCGCCCACGTCGTTGTGGGAGGTTCTGGCGAGTCTGTGGGCTGCGCCTACGTCCATGCCTTGATTTATTCCCTATAATTCGATATCTTTCGAATCATGAAAACGAGAGACGCGGTGGAGAGCCTTGCCGCCCTGGCTCAGGAAAGCCGACTGGCCATCTTCAGGATGCTCGTGAAGCGAGGTCCCGAGGGTTACACCCCCACCCAGCTCGGCGAAAAACTTAATGTGTCATCACCGACGCTGTCGTTTCATCTAAAAGAGTTGCAGCAAGCGGGGCTAGTCGATGTGCGTCGCGACGGGCGGTTTCTCTACTACCGTCCAAACTTCGTTCACATGAACCAACTGGTAGGGTTTCTCACCGAGAATTGCTGTGCTCTCGCTGACCAGGCCTGCGGCCCGGAATGCGGTCCGGTAACTGCTGAGATTTCAACCACCAAGAGACAACGCGCATGAAACGCTTCCATATTCATGTTTCTGTGAACGATCTTGCAAGGAGTAT
This sequence comes from uncultured Gammaproteobacteria bacterium, assembly GCA_963818075.1. Lineage (GTDB taxonomy): Bacteria > Pseudomonadota > Gammaproteobacteria > Steroidobacterales > Steroidobacteraceae > Bog-1198. The sequence goes on from CAWFQX010000007.1 coordinate 33,817, forward strand.
CGGCTTCTATTCGGCGCTTTTTGGGGCTGAGCCGTCGAAGATCGAAGCCGATTACGCCAAGTGGATGCTCGATGATCCGCGCATAAATTTCGCCGTCTCTACGCGCCGCCAACCCGTCGGTGTCAATCACTTGGGTTTTCAGGTCGACAGCGCTGAAGAGCTGCGGGGAATGCACGCGCAACTGACAGCAGCCGACGCTCGACTGATCCAGGAGGATGAACAGGCGTGCTGCTATGCCCGCTCCGACAAGTACTGGGTGACCGACCCGACGGGGATTGCCTGGGAAACATTCCACACCCTCGGCGACATTCCCGTCTACGGTGATGACACCCCGGTGTTCGGCCATGGGACTTCCATCGTTCCCATCGAGTCCGGAGGGGCCGCACGACAAATTGCGTGCTGCGCACCGGCCACGACGAGCGAACCGAAAACCAAGCAATCTGGGTGCTGCGTGTAGTGATGTCGTCGCGACAGCCCACAATCCGGCTCGGCCAAGACGCCGACTTAACGGCTGTGCGGGCGCTTCTCCAAGCTGCCGGGCTCCCGACCGATGATCTTACGAGCGTCTCCTGTCTGCAGTTGTGGGTACTTGAAGCCGAGGGCGCACTCATTGGAGTGGTCGGGATGGAGCGATTCGGAGCGCGCGCGTTGCTGCGCTCGCTGGCCGTCGCGCCCAGTTATCAACAGCGTGGCATGGGGCACGAGCTCGTCGCGCGGCTCGAACACGAGGCTCGAGCCGACGACGTTGAGCAGCTCGTGCTGTTGACCGAAACCGCCGAGAAGTTTTTCCGCGCAATTGGGTACGAGATCATTGATCGGCGCCACGTGCCCGAAGAAATCAAGCAGAGCGCCGAGTTCCGCTCGTTGTGTCCGGCGTCTGCAGTCTGCATGTCGAAGTCGTTGATGTCCTCACGAGCGAGGATGTCGCATGACTGATCGCGTCTACAACGTCCTTTTCCTGTGCACTGGAAACTCCGCACGCAGCATCCTCGCCGAAGCCATCTTGAACAACCGAGGCAAAGGCCGGTTCAAGGCGTTCAGCGCGGGGAGCCATCCGAAGGGGGCGGTCCATCCTTTGGCCTTGGCTTTGTTGGAGCGTGAGGGATTCTCCACCGAAGGGCTTCGAAGCAAGGCATGGGATGAGTTCGCCCAGCCAACCGCGCCGGCCCTCGATTTTATATTCACGGTCTGCGACAACGCAGCGGGTGAGGTATGTCCGGTATGGCCCGGGCACCCGACGACGGCACATTGGGGACTGGCAGACCCGGCGGCCGTCGAAGGCACCGAACTCGTTCAGTCGAATGCGTTCCGAGACGCGTTCAGGATGCTTGAGCGGCGAATAGACGTGTTTGTGTCTCTGCCACTGGCGAGTCTTGATCGACTTTCGCTCGGCAAAAAGGTCGATGAGATCGGCAAGTTGCAATGACTGCTCGCACGCAACCGCTGCCGCGTCGACTTGCCGGGGAGTGCCTTGGGTCGCTGCTACTAGCAGCCACCGTAGTCGGTTCGGGGATCATGGCGGAACGCCTTAGCGGCGGTAACATGGGCGTTGCGCTCCTGGCGAATACAGCTGCGACCGTAGCCGTGCTCGCTACGCTCATCGCACTGCTTGGCCCTGTGAGTGGCGCTCACTTCAATCCGGCGGTGTCCATCATCGAAGCCTTGCGGGGGCATCTCACATGGCAAGATGCGGGCTCGTACACGGCCATACAGATTGTAGGCTGTTGCGCCGGGGCCTGGATGGCGCATGCCATGTTCGGTTTACCCGTCTGGCAACTCTCCACACACGTGCGTACCGGGGCCGCCCAATGGCTTGCGGAAGGCGTAGCGACCTTCGGCCTACTGCTCGTTGTGATCGGCCGCCACCGCTCCGAAGATGCGCCGTGGATGATCGGAGCTTGGATCGGAGCGGCGTATTGGTTTACGGCATCGACCTCGTTCGCTAATCCAGCGATCACGATCGCCCGCTCGCTCTCGGACACGTTCGCCGGTATCCGTCCGACTGACGTGCCGGCATTCATCGGCGCGCAGTTGGCTGGTGCCTTGGGTGCTCTTGTTGTGGCTCGATCGTTGTTCCCTTACGCTGGGATCCGCACCGGAAGATGACTGAAGCCACGCACGAACGACGACCGAACGCGCGTCGGTTCGCCCACGACCTCAATCGCTTCAAAGCGCCGCAGGAGTTCCTCCCAGAGGATCTTCAACTGCAGCTCCGCCAGGCGGTTGCCGACGCAGCGGTGGATGCCAAAGCCGAAGGACAGATGCTGGCGCGGCCGCTCGTCGATCGACGATGAAGTGGTTTGGCTCTGGAATCGCGGACTCATCGCGGTTGCCCGACAGGTACCACATCGCCAGCTTGTCGCCTTTCCGGATTTGCTTGCCGCCCAATTCCGTATCGACGAGTGCAGTGCGCCGCATGTAGGCCAGCGGTGTCTGCCAGCGGATGATTTCGGGCACAAGGCTGTCGACCAGTGCGGGATCGGCGCGCAGCTTGGCCATCTCCTGCGGATGGCCGTGCAAGGCCAGGAGTCCGCCCGTCATTGAATTTCGCGTTGTGTCATTGCCGCCCACGATCAGCAACACCAGGTTGCCCATGAACTGTGCGGGCCCCATGTTTCTCGTCGCCGGCCCGTGTGCCAGCATCGATATGAGGTCAGTACGGGGCGGCGCGTTGACGCGCTCGTTCCACAGCCGAGTGAAATACTGCAGCATCTTGCGCAATTCGGCCATGCGCACTTCCGGCTCGGGCGCGTCCGGATTGGTCAGCTTGTTGGCCGTGGAGATGTCCGACCAGTGCGTCAGCAGGCGGCGGTCTTCCACGGGAAAGTCAAAGAGCGTCGCGAGCATGTAAGTGGTGAGCTCGATTGACACCAAGTCTACCCAGTTGAATGTTTCATTACGGGGCAGACTGTCGAGTACCTTGCCTGTTCGCTCGCGTATCAGGTCCTGCCAGTTGTTAAGGTTCGCCGGCGCGACAATCGAGCTGACTGCCTTGCGCTGTTCGTCATGCTTGGGCGGGTCCATTGCAATGAACATCTGCAGTTTCTGTTCATCGCCGGGCGGGAAGTCCATCAGGGTGATGCCGTCTTCCGACGAATAAATGTTGTGGCTGGTATCAACCTGCATGATGTCCCGGTAGCGTGTAACCGACCAATAAGTGTCGATTCCCGGGATCGGACTGTGCGAGCGATGAACGGGATCCTCGCGGCGAAGGCGCTCAAAAAGATATCCTACTGTATCGTCGACGAATCCTTGTGGATCGGCCGGATTTAGTTCCCCGAGCGGTAGAACAGCCAGCCGCGCGCGTGCGGCGGCGTGGATCGCGGCCGACTCGAGGCAATCAATGGTTTTCACGGAGCACCTCCTGGCTGTGCGGCTGATTCAATGTTGGGATTCAGGCAGGTTAACCACGAGCCCATTCAGAGCATCCGTCAGTGTGATCTGGCAGGCTAGGCGCGAGTTGCAGCGCAGGTCCGTAACAAGATTAAGCATATCGTTCTCGGTCGCGGTGCGTGCTCCGACCCGGTCTGACCATTCTGGATCAACATAGACGTGGCAGGTGGCACAGGCACAATTGCCGCCGCAATCTCCGTCGATGCCCGGCACACGGTTGTCGGTGGCAGCGCGCATCAGCGTAGTGCCCGGGGGCACATCGACGGTGTGCGTTCCCCCGGCGAAGCCATTGAAAGTGACTTTGGGCATGCAAGACCTTACTTAAGAGGGTGGTGAATCGAAACGGTCGTATCCCGCTGAAATTATCGCATTGGATCTGGGTCTGCGCGATTGTTTTACATCATTGCCAATGACCGGAATCCCAACCGGGCGCCGGCAGCCGATCCATATGATACGATTCTCGGCGCGCTTCATTTCGACGCCGCCATCCTCTTCTGGCATTCTCATCCGAATCCTCCCAATGAACAAATTCTCCGTTGTCTTGCTCGTTTTATTTGCGTGCCTGCCTCCGGCAACGGCCCTGTCAACCGACTCCCAAGCCGGGCAGACGCAGGCGCCGGCGCGCGATCTGCTGAAACAATTGGTGGAAATTAATACTACGCATGCGCACGGCTCTACCGAGGCGGCGAAGATGCTCGCCGACCGGTTTCTTGCGGCGGGCTTCGCGCCTCAGGATGTCGCATTGCTCGTCCCCACGGATCACCCCACCAAGGGCAACCTCGTCGTGCGATTGCACGGCCTCGGGAAAGGACGACCGATCCTATATATAGGTCATTTGGATGTCGTCGAAGCGAAAGCGGAAGACTGGAGCGTCGATCCGTTTAGTTTGACCGAAAAAGACGGTTGGCTATATGGACGCGGCGTGATCGACATGAAGGGCCAGGATGTGGCCATGGCCGCGAGTCTCATGCGACTGAAGCGGGAAGGGTTTCATCCCGCACGCGACGTGATCGTGGCGTTTACGGCCGATGAGGAGGCGGGTGGGGACGCCAATGGTGTTCAGTGGCTCCTCGAGGCTCATCGAGATCTCATCGACGCACAACTCGTGGTCAATCCGGATGGCGGCGAAGCCGGAATGAAATCTGGGCGCAAGCTCTACGTTGCCGTGCAGACGAGCGAGAAGAACTTTTTGACCTTCACGATACAAGCCACCGATAAGGGTGGCCATAGTTCCCGGCCTACTGCTGAAAATCCAATCTATCGGCTATCGAGCGCGCTCGCACGCTTGTCGCAATTTCGCTTCCCGGTGCATTTGACGGCCACAACCAAGCAGTATTTTGCGCGACGCGCGGAGCTCGAGCAGGGACAGGTACGGGCCGATATGTTGGCAATCAGCCTTGGAAGCACCGACCAGGCTGCGGTCGATCGGTTGTCCGCAGTCGTCGAGACGAACATTATGCTGCGAACGACCTGCACCGCGACGATGATTGACGGCGGCCACGCCGAGAATGCATTGCCACAGCGTGCCCGGGCGACAATTCAATGTCGGGTCGTTCCGGGTGAGTCGGCGGAATCAGTGCAAGAGACGCTGCAGACCGTCCTCGCCGACCCGCTCGTGGCGATCAGCACTATTACCCCTGCCTCACCCAATCCAGAGTCGGCGTTGGCTCCTGCACTCGTGCGCGCTGTAGAGGGCGTCGCACACGGTATTTGGCCCAGTGTCGTTGTTCTACCTGAAATGTCACCGGGAGCCAGCGACAGTCGCTACGCGCGTGCGCGCGGCATTCCGAGCTACGGGATTGACGCAATGTTTGACGATTTGGATGACGGTCGCGCACATGGGCGAGATGAGCGAATAGGGGTGGTCGCGTTCAAAGAGGACGTGGAATTTACGTATCGGCTGATGAAAGCGCTCGCACAGAGTCCAAGCCTGGCGGACAACTAGACCAAGCAGATTCCAGCTAGGAGGAATTGGGATTGCGATTTACAAGGGTCGAGACAAATCGCCGCAACGGAGAGGGAGTGGATTCATTGGAATTGGAGTCGGTCGATGGCTGCGGCCTCTGGCGCGCCATGTACCCGCACATATTTGGCCATAGCTCGATAGGCAGGGGCGCGAGTAACATCGACGGCGGTATCAGGGCATTGAATTCCACGACCGCCGCCTTGGATTTAAATTCCGGGCACGCATAATCAGATTTGCACTGATCGCAACGCTCCAAAACCACGGCGCGGTGTTTGTAGCAGCACAGAGCCACCGTACGTGCGGTATCAGACATCGCGAGAGATTTATCAGACGGCTCCTACAACGGGTATCCGTTCGGTCAGCCCTCTAGCCGTAGGAAAAGTCTCACATCGTGTCAGATTGAAATTTGTACACAGCTCCGGCAAGAGCGGCGCGACGCTCCCCCAGCACCGGCCGGTAACCGACGAAGACTGAGCGATAACCCATCCGCTGCGGCTTCCCGGCATTTCCTGAACCGAGAGTGTGCCCGGCAGGTGGATGGCGACAGAAATATTTCAAGCTTCAGTCTCGAGAAAGATCGCGCGTCATCACCGATGCGCAACCAATCGTTGAGCGAGTGGAACTCACATGGGCTGAAATGCCGCTTGTCGATCGGCATGCGGAATTCAAGCAGGAGCCGGAGGGATAGCGAACTGACTGCGTCCGGCACAGACCACCGAATCAACAGGAGCATAAGCAACATGAGCGTAATTTCTCGCTGCCTTACCGCAGGTGCGATCATCGCAGCCTCGGCCCTTGGCGCCGCAGCCGCAATCGCCGACGATGGAGACTCCGCAGGGCATCGCAACGCGTACCAAGTCACACCACTTGTCTCTGACATCAGCGGCGGCGCGGCGGTGTTGGATCCGGTGCTGCAAAATGCATGGGGCGTCGCGTTCACCCCCGCGGGCAGTCCGTTCTGGATCAATGACAACGCAACGGGTTGTTCGACGCTTTATGGAGGTGACGGTTCAACAATACCCCTTCAGGTCGCGATTCCGCTGCCGGGCAACATCATTCCGGGCAACGCCTGTCACACAGTCGACCCGAAGAATCCGCCGAAGGTCGCGCCCGCGGCGCCCACCGGCATGGTTTGGAACCCTTCCACAGCCTTCCTCGTCCCCGGCACAAAGTTGCCGGCTTCGTTCATTTTTGCCACGGAAGACGGCACGCTTTCCGCGTGGACCGGCGGACTAACCCCCGCGGACAACGCGGTCCTCGCGATCGACAATTCGGCATCCCCCAATGCCGCCAACGGCGCCGTCTACAAAGGTTTGGTGGTTGGCGTCAACGTCAAAGGAGTGTTTCTCTTCGCCACCAACTTCCGCGGCGGTACGATCGACGTGTTCGGACCCACGGGACCCAACGGACTATTCACACCGGCAACGACCGACGGTAATTTCAAGGACCCCGGGATCCCTGCCGGCTACGCCCCCTTCGGTATAGCGAATATCGATGGCGATCTCTTCGTGACGTACGCGATGCAGAACCCTCAAAAGCACGACGATGTGCCAGGCCGGGGCCACGGCTTTGTCGACGTGTTCGATACTGATGGCCATCTGCTGCGACGCCTGGTCAGTCGCGGGCCGCTCGATTCGCCCTGGGGCGTCGCGCGTGCGTCGTATGCCTTCGGCCGATTCAGCGGCGACATCCTCGTCGGCAACTTCGGCAACGGCAGGATCAACGTATTCGGCGAGGACGGGCATTTCATCGATGAGTTGGACGGCGCCGATGGCAAGGCCCTGGTGATCGACGGTTTGTGGACCTTGATTCTGGGCGGCGGCCGCAAGTCGCAATCCGATTCGCTGTATTTCACGGCGGGCCCCGCCGGTGAGACTCATGGCTTATTCGGGACAATAACGCCTGTCGACCCATCCGGCGGCGATTGAGTCCAATGTGAGCGGGCGCCGAACGGCGCCCGCTCATCGGGGGCCGTCAGTCCCCCTGCCGGCCGACTAGGCGAGAACGGGTAGAACGAATGCGAACGCTGCCCCTAACAAGAAACTCCCGAGGGCGGCCGCATACAGCATTGCGCTGATCCGCCGCAAGCGCTGGCACGAACGCGCGAGTTGAGGATCAGCCGGACACGGCGCGCGCCGCCCCACCCAGAGCGCGATGCCGCTCACGCCCAACAGAACGCCGGCAATGGTGAACACCCAGGGCTTGTGCTCGCTCAGCCAGATTAGCTGCGGCACGGCCGTGACGAGACCCGCAAGGGCGGCGCCGGCGCCGAGAGCCACGAGTACCGCCGGTAGTACGCAGCACACCAAAGTGGCGGAGCTGGCAAGCAGCGCACCCGCCGCGAGGCCCGCATTCCGGGCGAATGGAGGCTTGTTCACGGTTTTGCCTCCTTGAGCCTGTCGCGTACGTCGGCGATCGGCGTTTCGGTACGCGCGATCGCTTTCACCGTGTAGCCCGCATCGGTCAATGCCTTGCGCAAATCGGTGTCGGAGATATCTTGACCTTCCTTGAGCGCGACGGCGACCAGGCGATGCTCAAGATTGACCACGACCTCATCGGTGGCCGGGAATTTCCTGAGCTTCTTTTCGATACCCTGTGCGCAGAAGGCGCAAACCAATCCATTGACGGTCATCTCGATCGTTGCGGCCGCGCTGGTGGTCGCCGCAATGGTGAGCAGAATCAGGGCTAGAGTCACTTGAAGGCGTTTCATGAGATGTTTCCTGTTAGAAATTGAACATGGCCATGGCTTGGAGTTTGCCGGCGTTGGTGACGCCGGCCTCGACCCACGCGCCCCCTTTAAAGAGGCGCAGCAACGCGGCGGTCTCCATTCCACGGTGCAGATTGTCGGTGTAATGACGCGCCTGAAAGACGAACCAGGTCGCAAGACCCCCGTAGTCATGTTTGTATGGCGCTATCCCGAGCTGCAATGTATCTACACGCTCCGAGAATTGAGAGCTTCGCTGCAAATCCGTCTTTAGCGAGGCGTAGACGCGGCGCGTCTCGTAGTCCGCTTGCAGACCGGCATTGCCGGCGATCCGCGAGCCGGTAAACGTATTGCCCGTCGCGGAGCCCGCGCCGCCCCACACGAAAACATTGGCTTGTGCGGCATCGAGATTCCAGCGATGCGTGAGCCAGTTCAGGCGTGCGTACGAGATGTGCTCGGTGTGGCCGTCGATGTCGCTGGTGAAGTCCACATGGCCGCCACCGATCGAGTAATCGAAGCGCGGTGCATAAAAAATCTGAAGCTCTTGCATCGTGCCGGCACCGTATTCAGCCATCACGGTTGTGCCGTCGGCAAACGCGATCGGCTTCGCGATCGTGGGTGTCGCGATGACGAGCGCGACGCACGCGCCCGGGAAAGAACGAAACATGACTATTTCTCCAAAGCTCACACGCACGCCATCACGGAGCGACCCGGTGAGAGTCGCTGCGGCGCCATCGTTAACGACGGAACCTAAGGGGCTTTAGAGAATGGGTGGACGGATGAGCGGCGAATCGCCGCAAGAAGAGAAGCTCGCCGAACGGAATTGCACGGCGGATGCCGTGCCACCGTACCAAACGGAGGGTGCGGGTGACATAACGATGGCGACAGTTGCCAAACAGGCATCCAGGCAGCAGCCTGATGTGTGCAGCCCGCTCGGGCAGCACGACTTCTGCGACGCATCCTGAGCCGCAGCCGACGATGCGCAGTCGGGCGGCATCAGCGCAGTCGCTGCAGCAAAAGCAACCAGCGACCCTTGCAGGCCGAGTGCGACCATAACGATCAAAGCGATGAGCTGGCGCCTCATGAAATCAACGATACCCTGCGCCACGCGCGAGAGCAAATTGTACGACCAGAGCGCGCCTCTGTGCGTTTCGCTCGCAGGGTGAACTTGCCGCATGACGGTCACTCTCGCCTTAGTATCCGGTACGCCTCCCTCCGCCGATTGGCGTTTTGCAGAATGACATGGCGCCGAAGATCATCGACAACCCCCCATTCTTTGATCTCCTCCAGGGATCGAAAGCAGCCGAGGCAGGTAAGGTCGTCGTCCAGGCAGCAATTCCGAATGCACGGGGACTGAGCGGAGCTGTCGATATCACTCATTGACGTGGGGCCCAATTGCGAGGCTCGAATTTGATCACACGGGCTAAGGGAAATCCGGGCACTGCATCACAAGGAGACTTGCTGCGCCTCCACGTGCATTAGGGCTGCATCCAAAAGCCGTTCCGCACCGAATACCTAGATCGATCACCGCTCAACCGGAGTTCGACCTATGAATCAATCCCAGCCCGGGCAATTGGTCCGCGGCGGCTGGTTCTGCGCGGCAGTTATCGCACTGACCGGGGCGGGCGCGGTGCGGGCTGCACCGTATATTCCGTCGAGCGACGCCCAGGTGCTCGCAGAACTCCCCGCCGGCGCGAGGCATGCGGGCACCCCGGCCCGCGCCCTGACGGCCGCGCGCCTCGACATCGCATTGCCGCTCGCGCAGTTCGATATCTCCCGGGCGCGCACCACCGGGGATTTGCGATTCTTGGGGTACGCCGAAGCGATCCTGGCGCCGTGGATGCAGCAGCCAAAGGTGGCGCCGCAGGTGCTGGTGTTGAGCGCGACCATCCTGCAAAGCCGCCACGCGTTCGATGCGTCTCTTGCGGAGCTTGACCGGGCGTTGCAAGCCAGCCCCAACGACGCACAAGCGTGGCTCACCCGTGCGATCGTGCTGCGGGTGCTCGGCCGTTACAGTGAAGCCATGCTCTCCTGCGAGCATATGGCCGGCGCGGCGGATCCGGCAGTCACCGCTTTGTGCACGCAAAGCCTGCGTGGATTGACCGGACACTTGCCGGAGGCGTATGCGGCCATCGGCGCGCTGCCCTCGCAAGAGCTTCCTCCGAACGTGCGCGCGTGGCGCTATTCGGAGCTCGGGGAAATGGCCGAGCGCGCGGGCAACGATGAAGCCGCCGAGCATTGGTTTCGCGAGGGATTGCAAATTGCGCCCGAGGATTTCTACATGCGCACGGCGTGCGCTGACCTCTTCTTGCGGCATGGCCGAGCGGCAGAAACGCTGCAGTTGTTGGCCGGACACGAGTCGATGGAGCCCATGCTGCTGCGGATTGCCATCGCTCACCGCCAGCTGCGGGACGGTGCGGGCTCGCATGCCGAGGCGCTGCTATCGGGCGCATTCGAGGTCGAAGAGCAGCGGGGCGACGCCGTTCATCGGCGCGAGCAGGCACGCTTTATGCTGGATGTGCGGCAGCAACCGGCGGCCGCGCTGGCCGCCGCCGAGGACAATTGGCGCGTGCAGCGCGAGCCCGACGATGTATTGATTCTGCTGCGCGCGGCACAGGCGGCGCATCAGGCTTCGGCGGCTGCGGCCGCCGTGCAATTTGTGAAGCAAACCGGTCTCCAGGACGTGCGGCTCGAGCCGTACGGCGCGACGTGAGAACCCACCGGTGGTTTGCGCCGCTGTTCCTCTTCGCCGTCGCGCTCGCCGGCACGGCTCATGCCCACGTCGCGAGCAACGGCTTCTTGGTCGCGAATGTCTCCGGTCAGACCGTGTCGGGTTCCATCGAGCTCGCGGTGCGCGATGTCGAGCTCGCCGTCCGGGTCGACGGCAACGGCGACGGCAAAGTCACCTGGGGCGAGTTACGCGAGGGCGAACCGCAACTCGCGCGGTATCTCGCGCAACATGTAGCGATAACGGCCCAAAACCAGGATTGTCCGCTGTCCTTCCAGTCTCTCGCAGTCAATGATCGTGTCGACGGCAGTTATGCGTGGCTGTCGTTCAGGGCGCAATGCGCGGCCGAGGTGCGGCAGTTGACGATTCGCTACACGATCATGGAAGGTATCGATCCTTCGCACCGCGGCCTGCTGACCCTTACCGCAGGCTCCGCCGTGCAGACGGGAGTTCTCGGCGGCGCCGCGGCGCCGGCCGCCTTCGCCGTGTTCGCGCCCTCGCGCCTGCGCGCCTTCGTCGACTATTTTCACGCCGGCATCTGGCACATCTTGAGCGGCATCGATCATTTGCTCTTCTTGCTGTCTTTGTTGCTGCCGGCCGTATTATTGCGCAAGGACGGCCGGTGGGAGCCGGTCCCCCAGGCCCGTCCGGCGCTCATCAGCGTTTTCAAGGTGGTAACGGCATTTACCCTGGCACATTCCCTGACTCTGACCTTGGCCGCCCTCGACATCGTGCGGCTGCCGAGCCGGCTCACCGAGTCGGTCATCGCGGGTTCGATCATCATAGCCGCGCTGAACAACATCTTCCCCGTCGTCACGGAGACGCGTGCTCGAATCGCTTTCGCATTCGGTTTGCTGCACGGATTTGGCTTCGCGTCGGTCCTCGCCGACATGGGTTTGCCGCAGGGCGCGCGCCTGGTCTCGTTGATCGCGTTCAATTTAGGGATCGAGGCGGGACAATTGGCCGTGGTGCTCGCCGTCATGCCCGTTATCTACGCCATTCGTACAGGCGGATTTTATAGACGTGCCTTCATGCCGTGGGGATCAGCGGTCATTGCCGCCGTGGCGCTCGTCTGGCTGGTGCAGCGCGCGATTTTCCCGACCGGCTAGCGGCAGGCCGCCGGTATCAACCGCGGCCCAATTGGGCTACTTGAGGCGCTCGATCAAGCCGGCAATCTTGCGCCAAGTTTCTCCGAAGACGATTGCCTCGCATTCTTCGACCTCGTGCGCGTGCAGGTCCAAGTGCATCGAGCTTCCGTTGACGGTGATGATGACTCTCGCCGTGTCGCGATGCGTTTGCGTACCGCCGGATTTACACCGGATCGACTCGAAGTTGATGCCGGCAAGCTCGAGCTCCTCGCGCACATGAGCCGCGATCTTGAGCTTGCCTCTTTCGAATGAGGTCAGCGGCAACTGACTTGCTCCATCTAGCTGGACAATGCGCAGAATACTACTTCGGCGCCGGAACCACGATCGGCGTCACTTCGACCATGGCAACCCCTTCCTTGCGGTCGATCCCGATCCGTCGAGCGGTGGACGGCGAGAGATCGACGATTCGGCCTTTGACATAAGGACCCCGGTCGCGAATGGTGACCCTCGCGGTACGCCCGGTCTCCAGATTGGTTACCAAAGCTTTTGTCCCGAGCGGCAGCGTTTTGCTAGCGGCATTGTCGCCGTACGGGCTCATGGGCGTGCCGTCCGCCATGGTACGGCCGGCAAACTTGTCGGCGTAAAACGATGCTTTGCCAACGCGCGTGCGGCCGCTTCGATCCAATCGGGGATTAGCCGAAAGCGCGGCCCGGTCGGCTGCCTGCGCAATTCCGGGTCTTGCATCGTTCACAGCCGTGCACAGACCGAAGGCCAGGATTAAAACCAGATAAAACCCGCATCGGTGAGCCTCGCGCCGCGAGCGAACCGGCGCAACTTGGCGCGCCGGCTCGCTCGCTTGAACATGCCTCGTCATCAACTTACTTCTTGGATCCTTCCTTTTGGCTCATATCGCCGCTCTTGTCCCGGTTGGATCCGCCGCCCTGTTGGCCGCCGCCGCTTTCGCGTTGACCTTGATTCTGCTGCCCGGGCTGTCCGCGTTGCCCACCTTGGTCTTGCTGCCCGGGCTGTCCGCGCTGCCCGCCTTGATTCTGCTGGCCGGGACTTTTCTGGCCGCCCTGGTGTTGCTGGCCTCCGCTCTCGCTCTGACTCTTGTCATCATTATGGGTCGACATGTGTACACCTCCGATGATTGATGTTGCGGTAGCACCATAAGGCCAAACCTTGAATCGCCGCTGTAGGCAATCCTCGGCCGCGGCAAAGGTGGCGGGATTCTGCCCATGTAGGATTGCGCCGACAGCAAGCAAATGTGTGCGTGAGGGCGCCGTGCGGCCATAATCACGGCAAATCGGCAGGATTCCGAAGGGCATTTCGATGGATGCGCGCAGGCTGAAGAAAATCCTCAAGCAGTCGGTGGCGTCGTGGTTCGAAGACGAAGCCTCGAGCATGGGCGCTGCGATCGCATTCTTTACGCTGTTCTCCATTGCGCCGATATTGCTCATCGTCGTTTGGATTGCGAGCGCTTTCATATCTGTGGATGCGGTGCAATCGCACATCCTCACGCAGATGCGCTTGTTATTGGGCAGCACGGGGGCCGAGGCGATTCATACGTTGATGCTCAGCGCCAAATACAGCGGCACGAACGCGCTGTCCAAGGCGGCGGGAATCGTGGCGCTGCTGGTCGGCGCAACCAGCGTGTTCGCCGAGCTGCAAAATTCGCTGAACCGCATCTGGCGCACGCCCCCGGAGCGGCGCGGTGTGGGCTTGTGGCCGCTGCTGCGGGCGCGGCTGCTGTCATTCGGTCTTGTGCTCGGCGTCGGCTTCCTGCTGCTGGTGTCGCTTATCATCAGCGCCGGCCTCGAGGGCTTGGGTACGTGGTTCGGTGGTTTCGTATCGAATTGGCACTCGGTGGTTTTGAGCGCGGACGTGATCCTGGGAATCCTCATCACCACCGTGTTATTTGCAATGATCTACAAGTACGTTCCCCGCGAACAATTTGCGTGGAGCGACGTGTGGGTGGGCGCGCTGGTCACGACGGTATTGTTCGCGATCGGCAAGCAGATCATTGTGGTGTATCTCGGCAGGGTTGCATTCGCCTCGGCCTACGGCGCCGCCGGTTCGTTCGTCGTGCTGTTGCTGTGGGTGTACTACTCGGCGCTGATATTCTTATTCGGGGCGGAGTTCACCTACGCGTACGCTCACGAGCAGGGATCGAAACCCAAACGTGGGCGGCCGTATTCATCGACTGAAAACCGGCATTGAGCCGTGAATACGGCCGCCGCGCGTGCCGGCGGCAGCGCTGTCTATTGCTTGGCTGCGACGGCGTCGGCTTTGGCGTTCGCCTTGGCCGCGTTGTAATCCGCGTCGGCTTCGTCCTTGCACTTTTTCTGCGCATCGCCCGCGAGAGCTGAACACTTGGCCAGCGCCACCTTGCGGTCGCCATCCGCCTTCGCAATGGCAATGTTTTGCTCATCCTTGGCGGCGACGTTGTTGAGGTCGGTCAATTTATCGCCGACTTTGTCGGCGGCGTTGCCGATGTCCTTGGATGCGTCTTTCTCGCTGCTGGACACTTCGTTGGATGCCTTCTGCTGAGCTGCCGCAACATCGTGCGCAACTGCGTCCGGCGACTTGGGCCTGTCGCAACCTGCTGCCAGCACGGCACAGAGCGCTATGGCCGAGGTCATTACTATCCGCATGTTTTTCTCCTCATCACTTCGAGTCGCGCTGACTCGCCCGGGACTATACGGTTGCGGCCGGGCGCATGAAGTAGGACGGCACATCGGCCCGACGTCGGCGGCGTACTAGAGGAGCATAGGCGGGCGCCTACAACCGAATTGGCCTCGTGCCGCTCGACGCAGGTGCATCCGGCCCGCATGATCGCCGGATTCCAATGAAGACCCGGCTGCTCATCCGACGCGTATTGATATCGACGGCGCTGGCGTTGACGGCGCTGGTGGCGGCGGTCGTGGTCGTGTGCGCCGTGCTGGATGCCGGTTATTTTCATCGGCCCTTGATCCGCGCGTTGACCGCTCACGCGGGGCGCAAGATTGAAATCGAGAGCATCGAAACACACTTGCTGTCGCGTCATCCGCAGGTGGCCGCCGAGCACTTGACCATAGGCAACCCGTCCTGGACGCCCCCGGGGGTGACGGCGGAAATCGACAAGCTCGCATGGATGTTCCAACTACCGGGCTTTGGACATTCGTCCGGCGCTCGGCGGCTGGAGATGGACGGCGCAACCCTTCATCTCATCCGCGACGCCAAGGGCCATGCGAATTGGCAGCGGTCAGACCCGGACCGAGGTCCGCAAGCCGAACTGCCGCTCATCCGCAGTCTGTCGATGCGCGGCGCACGCGTCGTGCTCGATGACGCGCTTCGCCACCTGCAATTCGACGGTACGGTGTCGGCGGGGGACGTGCAAGGCACAGAAGCAATGCCGCCGCTGCGCATCGAGGGTGCGGGTGAACTGAATGGGAAGGCGGCTACCTTTGAAATTACCGGCGATCCCCTTGCGGCGGCCAGCCGCAAACACCCCTATGGCTTCGTCTTTGCAGAGCAGTCGAGCGGTTCGCACCTCACAGGCAGCGGCTCGCTGATGCAGGCTTTCGACTTCGATGACATCGACGCCGAATTCGCCGCCGCGGGAGAGGACCTTCTGGACCTATACCTGCTCACCGGTGTGAATTTGATCAATACCGGCCGCTATCGCCTTTCGGGAAAAGTCGCGCGTCGCGGAACGCACACGCGATTCAGTCAATTGACCGTGACAAGCGGACAGAGCGATGTACAGGCGAATGTCTCCATTGACAGCACGGGCGGACGGGCGAAATTCGCAGCGGACTTCGAGTCGAAATTGGTTCGCACCCGGGACATTGGGTTGCTCGCGGCGGGCCGCGAGCACGACCCCGATGCCGGCAAACTCCTGCTATCCAATGCAATGCTCAATCCGAGCGCCATGCGCCGCGGCGATTGGGTGGTGCAGGTTCGCGCGCACCGTGTAGAGGTGGGTCGCGTACCGCTGCACGAGGTCTCGGCGAAGATGACGATCGACCACGGAATCGTAGTCGTAGCGCCGTTGCTCGCTGATGTATATGACGGCAAGCTGACGGCTCATCTCAGGCTCGACGCGCGAACGGACAGTCCCACCTCCGAGGTCGACCTCAAGCTCACGGGCGCGCAGCTCGGAGAGTTTGACCACAAAGAGGGCAATCAGCCGCCGGCCGAAGGAGCCCTGCAGGCTCGCGTGATGGTGAAGGGCCAAGGACGTTCGATCCATCAGGTGGCCGCGAGCGCCGACGGGACGGTGACCGCCGTGGTTACGCACGGCACCATCCGTTCCTCGCTGGCGGAACTGGCGGGCATCGACCTGCGCGCGCTCGGTCTCATGCTCGCGAAGGACAAAAAGGAGACAGGCATCCGCTGCATCGTCGCCGGCTTCCAAGCGCACGACGGCACGCTCAACGCACAAAGCTTGGTCGTCGATACGGACCCGGTCCTGATCACGGGCGAAGGTCAGCTTCGTCTCGATTCAGAGTCGCTCGACTTCGCGCTGCGCGGTCATCCCAAGAGTCTGCGCCTCTTTCGGCTGCGCACGCCGGTGTTGGTGCGGGGAACCTTGGTGCACCCCGCAATCGCCGTCCAGGCGCGTAATGCTGCCGGTCAGACGGCTGCAGCGGTGGCTCTCAGCGCCGTATTGACGCCGCTGGCCGGGGCGCTGGCCTTCGTCGATCCCGGTCTAGCGAAGGACGCGGATTGCGCCTCCCTCGAAGCGCAGGTCACCGCCTCGGCACGATAATTGTCGGTTACACTTGCCAGCCATGAACGTTTCCATGGCAACTGCGCTGCTCGCCGATACGGCGGACATGATGCAGTTTCTGTCGCCGATTCCCAACGGCGATCGGCTTGGCAAGATCCTCGAAAACGGCAAGCCGATGTCCTCGCGAGCCTACGACGATGACACCTGGACCGCACGGTTCGTCGCCAGCGACGGAGTGTCGGTCAAGTGTTTCACGGTGAGCGACGTCACGATCGATCAGGCCGAGATCATTGCCTCCGTGAGTCTGGATTTCAGCTCCTGGCAGGAAGCCGATTTTCGCGACATGGTGCAACGGGTGCTGGCCGCTGCGCCGGATCCGCCGCGGTAGGTCTGCGCTCGAGCGGCTGCCTTCGGAGCAACACAGCACCGCTCAGGCTGAGAATCCGCTGTCGAATGGCAGCGGGGAGGGCATACATGAGCAAGCCCAGTGGGAAAGCATGCGGATAGGGCCTGTTGATCAGTGCTGACTGCTCCGCGCTGGTTATCACCTTGTCGGGCTGCCAGCCCAATCGTTCGAAGAACTCGAACCAATCGGCCACCTGAAATTGAAACGGCGCGCTTTTAAGCCGCTTCGCCCAAGCACGGGGCATCTCGCGCTTCCCGGCGTTTTCAAAATCGATGATCCAATGGCGAAATGCGGCGATCGACGCTAAATCCACGGCAAGCGCTGCCGCGTCGTCGTTGGAGAAATATGGAATGACACCTTCGGCGATCACCAAGGTGTTCTCGTTTTGCGAACCAAACCGGGCAAGCATTTCGTTGCGCGAGGACCGGTCGAATAGATTCAATCCCACCCGCTCAACGCTGCAGGCGGGCCTGTGCTCGCGCAGTGCCGCGTCCTTGAATTCGACGACATTCGGAAAATCCACCTCGATCCAGCGCAGGCGCGCCGGAAGATTCAGCCTGAAGGGCCGCGCGTCCATTCCCGCACCCAAATTGAGCACGGAATCTATCCCCAGGGTAAGCCCCTCGTTGATCAGCCTGTCGATGGCGGTCGTGCGCATGGCCACGGCCCAAGCGACGAGGGCAGAGCGCGGCATCGATGCGGCAATCGTTCGCCCCCGAATCCCCGCGAGCGTGGCCGCCAACGGATCATGAAACGCCGCGTCAGGACGCTCTTGCTCTTGCCCGCGCAGAGCGGCGACCCATAGCGCCGTATCGGAAAGGTGTGAAATTTCGACTGCGTCGGCCATTGACCTAAGTACTTTGTATGGCAAAGTATCATGGATTGGAAACGCCGGTAAACTTGCCCATAATGTGCCGCCCGCTGTCCGAGGAGAGAATGTGGTGAAAACAGACCCCTTGCAATCCACGCCGGCGGGTGCGCCTGAATGCTACGGGCCTGTGGCCATGCTGTTTCACTGGAGCATGTTCGTGCTGGTCGTCGTGGTCGGCGGCTTGGGTCTCATGCACGATTCCTGGCCCAAGGAAACTCAGGCGTTCTGGATCAACGTGCACGCGCTGGTCGGTCTGCTCCTGTGGTTCCTGCTGTTCGCGCGATTCGGGTGGCGGCTGGCCCATAGCCCTCCGGTGCTGCCCGCGGAAATCGGCGCATTCTCGCGACGGCTGTCGGCGCCGGTGCACTTCACGCTGTACGCACTGATGTTTGTCATCCCGATCCTGGGGATCGTGACCTTCATCTGGCACGGACGCGTGTTCGATTTCGGAATTTTCCAGGTCAATTTCGGCGTGAAATCAAATAAGGCCGTGTTTCACCCCACCGAGGATATTCACGGTTATCTGGCCTACGCGCTGTTTGCCTTGGCGGGGGTGCACGCGCTGGCGGCCCTGTGGCACCATTTCATTCAACACGATGGTGTCCTCAAACGGATGTGGCCGAGCCGCGGAGCGTAGGCGATGGCCTAAGCCCGGCGCGCATCGCTGCGCGCCGGGCCCAAAGTTCCCCGGCAAAATTCGCGTCGCGAATCAGCCGATCGGACTTGCGCCGGCCGGGCTGCCTTCCACCTGGATCTGCAGCTTGGTGTCCATCTTGAAGCCGTACTTCTCGCCGAAATTGACGCCGAAATCGGCGCGGTTGAAGGTGGCCGAAGCATCCGCGCCGCAAACTTCTTTCTTGTTCATCGGGTTCGGTTTGCAGAGAAAGGAGTTGATGGTGAGCGTCACGGGCTTCGTGACGCCGTGCATGTTCAGTGTGCCCTGAGCTTCGGCCGGCGCGTCGCCGTTGAATTTGGTGAACTTTCCTGTGAACGTCGCCGTCGGGAACTTCGCGACATCGAAGATCTCCGCAGATTTGGCGTGCTCGTTCAATTTTGGCATGCCGAAGTCGACCGAACTCATGTCCACCGTCACGTCGAGGGAGCCGGATTTCGCAGCCTTGTCGTACACGACCTTCCCGGAAGTGGTGGTGAACTTACCGCGCCATACGGATAGGCCGCCCATATGGTCGGCTTCGAAACTGGGGTAAGTGTGCGCGGGATCGATAACATAGGTGACCGGCGCTGCGAACGCGCTCGCGCTCACGAGCGCGGCCATCGAGGCCAAAGCAATACGGTTCATTGAAGACTCCTTGGAAGACTCTACGGGTATACTTTCGAGACGCCGCTGCCCGGCGGTCCCGGGCTCAAATCATAGCCGATATGCTTTATTTTCTCGTTGTTTATCTTTTGCGGGGCTCCTGATGGAATTATTCGACGCCATTGACACGCGATCATCTGCCGGACGCCTGACGCTGCCCGGCCCCAGCCCGGAGGAACTCGAGCGGCTGCTGCGGGCGGCCGATCACGCGCCCGATCACGGCCGCCTGAAGCCATGGCGGTTCATCGTGCCGAGCGGGAGCGCGCGCGAATCGTTTGCGACCGCGGCCGCTGCGGCCAAGCGTACGCGTTTACCGGCGATGACCGAGGAGCAGGTGGCTGCGGAGCGAGATAAGTTCCTACGCTCGCCGACCGTCGTCGTCGCGGCCTGCGTCGTGGATCGTGCCAGCACCAAGGTGCCGGAGATTGAACAGGTCATCGCCGTCGGCGCCGCGGTCGAAAATCTGTTTCTTGCCGCGCACGGCTTGGGGTACGGGGTCATGTGGAAAACCGGAGCTGCGGCATATGACCCCGCCGTGAAGGCGGTGCTGGGTTTGCAGCCGGGCGACCACATTGTGGCTATTTTGCACCTGGGGACGCGTTTGAAATAGGGCGCGCCCGCAGCGCCGCGGCTTTCACCAGCGCCCAAACCGGCAAGCCGGGAATGATCGACAGGTCGCGGGTGGCCGCCCGGGTGACCCGGGCCATGATTTCGGTACCGCCGATGTCGATGCCGATCAAATCAGAATTTGCACCGTCGTTCGCGATCGTAGTGACCACTCCGGCCAAACTGTTGCGCACGCTCAAATATCGCGGCAGCTGCGTCGCCACGATGAGATCGCGCGCCAGTAATTGCACGCGCAATTTCGCGCCGACCGCCGCCTGTGCAGCCTGCACCATGAGCTCACCGGAACCCACTTGCACTCGCGTCAAGCCGCTCGCGGAATCGACACCCAGTACGGTACCGTCGATGACGGCGCCGACCGCGTCGGCGCCGATGATGGTCCTTACCACCGGGTTCAGGCTCATCTCGCCGATGCCGCCCTGGGCCACGGTTCGACCCGCTTCGAGCAGCACGATGTGGGTCGCGAGCCGCAAAACTTCGTCGAAATTATGACTGACGTACACCATGGGAATGGCCAGCTGATCGCGCAGCGTCTCCAAATACGGCAGCACCTCCTCGCGGCGCGCCGCATCGAGCGATGCCAACGGCTCGTCCAGCAGCAGCAGGCGTGGCTGAGACAGCAGCGCTCGGCCGATCGCCACCCGTTGCCTTTCGCCTCCCGAGAGCCGACGGACGCGCCGGTCCATCAAGAATCCGAGGTCGAGCAGCGATGTCACCGCATCGAAGCCGACGTAGGGCTGCCCGCGCGCGCGCCGCGCCGCGTAGCGCAGATTGGCGGCCACGCTCAGGTGCGGAAAAAGCCGGGCGTCCTGGAACACGTAACCCATGCGGCGGACCTCGGCCGGAACGTCGATGCCATGTTCGGTATCGAGCAGCACGTCCGCGTCCAGCGCCACCCGTCCATGATCGGCATCGAGAAGCCCCGCGATGATGTTGACCAACGTCGTCTTGCCGCAGCCGGATCGGCCGAATAGGGTGACGACGCCCGGAGTCGGGAGGTCGAATTGCGCATCGAGCGTAAAATCGCCGCGGCGCTTCTTGACGGCAACGGTCAGCATTACCGGCCCAGCATCCGCCGCACGCGCCGCGCGAACCACTCGGAGAGCAAAAGCCCGCACAAACCCAGGACCACGGAAATGCCGGCGAGCCGGGCCGCGGCCGCGTCGCCGCCCGGAGTCTGCAGCGCCGAATACAGCGCCAGCGGCAAGGTGCGGGTCTCTCCCGGAATATTCGAGACGAAGGTAATCACCGCACCGAACTCGCCGAGAGATGCGGAGAACGCCGTGATGGCGCCGGCCAGCACTCCCGGCAGCATCAAGGGCAAAGTGATCGTCGCGAAGCGGTCGAAGGCACCGGCCCCTAAGGTGCGGGCGGCTTCTTCCAGGCCCGCATCGACGTTTTCCAGGGAGATGCGCATGGCGCGGACCATGAGCGGGAAGGACATCACGGCCGTCGCGAGCGCGGCGCCATTGCGCGTGAAGATGAGCTCGATACCGGCGGTTCGCTGCAGCCATGAGCCTATGGGGCCCCGGGTGCCGAACAGCACCAGCAACAAGTAGCCGATCACCACCGGGGGCAGCACCAGCGGCAGATGCACGAAGGCGTCGAGCAGCGTGTGGCCGAGGAAGCGGCGCCGCGTCAGCACCCAAGAAAAGGCGATGGCGAGCGGCAGGCTGAACCCGACGCTGCGAGCCGCCACGCTCAAGCTCAGATGCAGCGCTTCGATTTCGCTCGGGCTCAGCCACATCATTTCGGGTTTACGCGCTGCGGGGCTTCATCTTCTACGCAGTATACTGTGCAGGCCGATCATCTTAAGGATTTGCTCAATGACGTATTATCGCGCCGTGGCGCACGCGGACGCAGTGCCGGCGGCGCCCGCACGCATCGGCGTGCTGGCCGTGAACCTCGGCACGCCGGATTCGCCGTCCTACTTTGCGGTGCAACGCTACTTGCGCGAGTTCCTCGCCGATCGCCGGGTGATCAATACCTCCCGCCTGATTTGGCTGCCGCTCCTGTACGGCGTGGTGCTGCCGCTGCGTCCGCTCAAGACGCTGCGCAAGTATCGCAAGATCTGGATGAGCGGCGGCTCGCCGCTCGCGGTGTATTCCAAGGGCCTCACCGAGAAAATCGGCGCGGTGCTGCGTGAAAGCCTTGGCGATCGGGTGCGGGTCGCCTTGGCCATGACTTATGGCAATCCCAGCATCGCGAATGCCCTCCAGAGCCTGGCCGCGCAAAACGTGAAAAAGCTGCTCATTCTGCCGCTTTATCCGCAGTACTGCTCGTCGACGACGGGTTCGGTGTTCGATCGAACCACGCAAGCTCTGCAGCGATGGCGCTGGCTGCCGGAGACCCGTTTCGTCAACGATTACTACGATGACGCCGGATATATCGCGGCATTGACGGCGCGCATCGAGCAGCATTGGACGGAGGTCGGCGAGCGTTCGCATCTGCTGTTCTCCTACCATGGGATTCCCGCCGCCTACGTCGCCGAGGGCGATCCCTATCAGGCGCAAGCCGAAGCGACGACGCGGCTGGTCGCGGCGCGGCTTGGGCTGGCGCCGGACGCCTATTCGCACTGCTACCAGTCGCGCTTTGGATCCGTGGTCTGGCTGCAACCCTATACCGAGGACACGCTCAAGTCCTTGGCCGGCAGGGGGATTCGCCAGGTGACCGTGGTGTCGCCGTCGTTCGCGGTGGATTGCTTGGAAACGCTGGAAGAAGTCGCGATCGAATACCGCGACAAGTTTCTGGAATTGGGCGGCGAGCGATTGACGCTGGTGCCCGCGCTCAACGATGACGACCGGCACGCCCGGATTCTCGCGGCGATCGTCAAGAATCAGCTTCAGGGTTGGACGACGGAAGGTGTCCGATGATGGTTCTTAAGGCCGTTCGATGGGGATTGATGGTGCCGTTGCTGGCGTCGATTGGACTGCCGTTGCGCGCGATCGCCGCGACCTCCGCGGAGCACGGGCCGCTCTGCGCGAATCTCAAGGGCGACGTGCTTTTGGATAACGCGCGAGTCTTGGTCCAGAAGTTCACCGTCCAGCCCGGGCAGTCGACCGGCCGCTGCACGCGCGCGGGCAATCAGCTGTTGGTATTCGTCAAAGGCGGTGTGCTGACTTCCCAAGCCGGGCGCGCGACGCTGTGGCGAGACGGCCGGGTCGCCTGGAGGGGTGCCGGCGATGACACCGACGCCGGCAGCACCAACACCGGTCCGGCGCCGATCGAGATGATCTCGGTGGCGCTCAAGCCGGTGGCCTCGGCGCCCCGGCCCGGCCAGGCGCCGAAGTACCGCTACCTCAATTATCCGAACATCCCGGGAGAAGATCTGCTGGAAAACGATCTAGTGATCGTGCAGCGCTTCACCGTGAATCCCGGCCAGTGGGAGGGCGTGCACGCACACCATCCGGACATGCTTTACATCCACATCAAGGGCGGCCAGTGGGCTGCGCGATCGAAGCGCGAGGGCGAACATGCCTACCCTGAGCCCTCGCCGGACGGCGAAGTCGGGTGGATGCCCACCATCGACCTGAGCGAAGGGCACGAGTCGGGCAACATCGGCAAGGATCCGATCGATCTGGTGTGGGTGACTCTGAAGCAGTAGCGAGGCGCGGTCGCGGCCACGCGGAATACTCAGACAGGCTCCTGGGGTTCGACCCAGGCGCGATCCAGGATGGCCTTGACGTCGAGCGCCGTGCCGGCGGCGCCGAACACGGCGCCCCAGCCCGAATCGGGGTCCAATCGAGTCGCGCAGAATCCTTCGGCCACCGCTCGCGATGCGGGGGTTGCCGCGGCACTCAGCAACACGCTCGCCTGCATCAAGGTGGCAAGAGTCTGCGTGAAGCGGCGCGCATGCGCTTCGGACAATGCGGGCGCATCGACTGCCGTGGCAAACTTTTCGAACGCCGCATCGAAATGTGGGTGGCTGCCGCGGGCGCACTCGAGTTCATCCAGCACCGCCTCGCGGGTGGCCGTCGATTTGCCGAACGCGCGCAAGACATCCAGGCACATGATATTGCCCGACCCCTCCCAGATCGAGTTGACCGGCATCTCCCGCACCATGCGCGCCAGCGGCATTTCCTCGGTGTAGCCATTGCCGCCCAGAACTTCCATGGCTTCCGCGGCCAGTTCGCAACCGCGTTTGCAAACCCAGAATTTGGCGGCGGAGGTCAGCGCACGGCGCAGCGCAATCTCGCGGTCCAGATCGCTGTCGAAGGCGCGGGCCAGGCGCATCGCCAGCACCGTGGCGGCCTCCGATTCGATTGCGAGGTCGGCGAGCACGCTTTGCATCAGCGGTTGATCGATGAGCAGCGCGCCGAATGCCCTGCGGTGGCGGGCATGATGCAAGGACTGCACCACGGCTTGCCGCATCATCCCCGCCGTGCCGGTGACGCAGTCGAGGCGTGTGTACGTACCCATTTCGAGAATGGTGGCGATGCCGCGGCCTTCCTCGCCGATGCGGTGCGCCCAGGCATCGATGAATTCGACCTCGGACGAGGCGTTGGAGCGATTGCCCAGTTTGTCCTTCAGGCGCTGGATGTGGATGCCGTTGAGCGTCCCGTCGGGCAGCCGGCGCGGCATGAAAAAGCATGACAATCGTCCGTCGGTTTGCGCCAGCACCAGGTGCGCATCGCATTGCGGTGCCGAGAAAAACCACTTATGCCCGGTGATGCGGTATGACCCATCCGCCGCAGCGACCGCGCGGGAACTGTTGGCGCGCACATCCGAGCCTCCCTGCTTTTCGGTCATGCCCATGCCGATCAGGCCGCCGCGCTTGAGCTCAATGGGGATGTCGCGCGGGTCGTAGTCGCGCGTCACGATGCGGGACACCCAATCCCGCTCCAGCCACGCATCGCGTCGCATCGCCGCGATCGCGCCATAAGTCATCGTGGTCGGACACAGCGTGCCGCACTCCACCTGCGCCTGCATCAGGTAGCCCGCCGCGCGCGCGGCGTGCGCCCCGGGGACCGCAGCCCCTTCGACCCGCGCCCACGGCCCGGCGTGGTAGCCGCGGGCCGCGATGCCCTGCATCAAGCGGTGCCAGGCCGGATGGAATTCGACCGAATCGATGCGTTCGCCCTGTACGTTGAAGCTATGCAGCACCGGCGGGTTGCGGTTGGCGCTGCGCCCATCGTCGAAGGCCGCCGCGGTGCCCAAGGCGGCTCCCGCTGCATCGAGATCAGGGAGGGCTGCGGCCGCCCCCTCGCGCCGTACCGCTTCCCGCAGTGCCGCGTCGGTGGCGAATATGTTGTATTCGCCCAGGGGCGGTGTCTGGTTGAAAACGGTATGGGTGGCGCTCGCGTGTTGCACGGCCGGCTCGCTGGTGGAAGGCCCACGGTATCTTAAGCCGCTATTGCGCCCGGTGCGCGGCGGATGCTAGATTCGGCGCCAATGCGCGCTTCTGCCTGCAAGCCAGTCGAAATCACCCGCGGCGGTACGCTGCCGGGGTCGCTTGCCCTGCTGCTGCGCCGCTAGGCGCCACATACTCCGCGCTAACGGTCGGCGCTTACAAGACCGGAAATAATCAACAGCTGCGCCACACGTTCGATGGCGCTTTTGAGATCAGCCGTAGCGCGAATGAGAGAACACCATGTTGCGTAATCCGTCGACCAAGTATCGTGCCTTTTCCCCCGTGGGGTTGAGCGATAGGACCTGGCCCAGCCGCGTCATCGAGGCCCCACCGGTGTGGTGCAGCGTGGATCTGCGTGATGGCAACCAAGCGCTCATCGAACCGATGGATGCGGGCCGCAAGCGCCGCATGTTCGACATGCTGGTCAAGATCGGCTTCAAGGAGATCGAGGTCGGATTTCCCGCTGCCTCGCAAACCGATTTCGACTTCGTGCGCGAAATCATCGAGGGCAACCTGGTTCCGGACGACGTCACCATCCAGGTACTGACGCAGGCGCGGCCCGAACTCATCGCCCGCACCTACGAGTCTTTGCAAGGTGCGCGCCGCGCCATCATGCATGTCTACAACTCCACCTCGGCGGCACAGCGCCGCGTGGTATTTCGGCTCGACCGTGCCGGTATCATCGATATTGCCGTGCGGGGCGCTGCCGCGGTGCGCGAGCATGCGCTGCGCCAACGCGATACCGAATGGGTGTTTCAATACAGCCCGGAGAGCTTCACGGGCACGGAGCTCGACTTTGCGGTCGAGATTTGCGACGCGGTCAATGCCGTCTGGGAACCGACCCCGCAGCACAAGTCGATCCTCAATTTGCCGGCTACGGTGGAAATGGCCACCCCCAATGTGTACGCGGATCAGATCGAGTGGTTCCTGCGGCACGTTCGGGGGCGGGATTCCTTGGTGTTGAGCGTGCATCCCCATAATGATCGCGGCACGGCGGTGGCAGCGGCCGAACTCGCCGTGATGGCCGGTGCGGAACGCATCGAGGGCACACTGTTCGGCAACGGCGAGCGCACCGGGAATGTCGATATAGTAACGTTGGCTCTTAATCTTTATTCGCAAGGCATTGATCCAAAATTGGATTTTGCGAATATTAATGAGGCGGCACGCTGTGCGGAGGCGTGCAACCAATTGCCCATCCATCCCCGCCACCCCTATGTTGGCGACCTGGTGTTCACGGCGTTTTCAGGCTCCCATCAGGACGCCATCAAAAAGGGGTTGGCGGCGCGCAGCGAGGCGGATATCTGGGATGTTCCGTACTTGCCGATCGATCCCGCGGACCTCGGCCGGTCCTACGACTCGATCATTCGGGTCAATAGTCAATCCGGCAAGGGCGGGGTGGCCTATCTCCTGGAGCGCGACTACCAGTTGGTGATGCCGCGCCGGCTGCAGATCGAGTTCAGCCAGGTCGTACAAGCGCGCGCAGATATCACCGGTAAGGAATTGACTTCTCAAGAGTTATGGGCGCTTTTCGAGAGCGAGTATCTGACCCGCCGTACGCCCTTCATGTACCGTTCACACCAGCTCGCCACCTCCACCGACGGCGCGGACAGCGAGCGCATAACCCTGCAGGTCGAGAATGACGGTCGGCTGGAGACTTGGCATGGTCAGGGATCCGGGCCCATCGAGGCCATGGTCAAAGCGGTCGCGCTGCCATTCGATGTATTGTCGTACGAGGAGCATTCCCGGGGCCAGGGAAGCGCCGCCAAGGCGGTGTCCTACATCGAGATTACCACTCGATCGCGCCGCACCTTGTTTGGCGCCGGGATGCACCCCAATATCATTACTGCCTCGCTGCTGGCGATCTTCTCGGCGGTCAACCGGGCGGTGGCACAGGAGGCGTTGCCGGCGCGGGCTGACAAGGCTCGCACGGGAACCTGAGGGGACTTGAGAGGCGGCCTGTTTTCGCTCTGCTAGTTGAATGGCGGGCAGAATCGGCTATAGTGCGCAGCTTCACCGGGTGGGGCTGATCGATCCTATTGATTTCAAGGGCTTTTCTCGAACAATGAGTGAACGCGAAGACGAACATTTTGATATCGACGATGAGTTTCTCGGGGAAGCCGAAGAATCACACGACTTCGATCCCCTATTGGAGCGCACCGAGCGGCGCCCGAAGGCGGCTGCCGCGGCGAACAAACGCGGCAAGGCGGCTTGGAGCCGAGTCGAGGACGTACTCGCCGAGCGCCAGTTAGAAAAAGAACTGCGCGACATCTTCGAAGACGATTAGCTCAAAGTCTCGGCGCTTCACCGCTGTGCCGGAAAATAGTCAAGCTTGGGTCGTGCTCAAGTTCGGGGGCACGAGCGTGTCCTCCGCGGCCAATTGGCACAACATCGCGGATGTCGTGCGCGCCCGCATCGCCGCCTCCTTGAGGCCGGTGATCGTCCATTCGGCCCTATCCGGCATCACCGATCGGCTCGAATCCTTGTTGGCCGCGGCGGCCGCCGGAACCCACGTCGGCGCGCTCGGCGAAATCGATGCGCGGCACCGGGATCTCGCGCGCGCCCTTGGCATCGTGCCGGGTCCAGAGTTTGAAGGCTTCATGCGCGAGCTCGAGGAAATGGCGCAGCTGGCGCAGCGCAGCCATGACGTGAACGACGGCCTGCGCGCGCGCGTGATGGCAATGGGTGAACTTCTGGCAACCACCCTGGGGGCGGCATTCTTGAACGCGCAGGGCATCGCCACTGCCTGGGCGGACGCGCGTAAGGTTCTGCGCGCCGATACCCGGCCCGGCGCGACCCGCAAGGCGGGCCTCCTGTCCGCCACCTGCGATTTCACGCCCGACTCGCAGCTGCAGGGCCAATGGCGGGCGCTCGAGCAGGTGGTGATCACCCAGGGTTTCATTGCGTCGAACCAAGCCGGCGAGACCGTACTGCTGGGCCGCGGCGGGTCGGACACCTCGGGCGCGTATTTTGCGGCCAAGCTGAGCGCGGCGCGCCTCGAGATCTGGACCGACGTTCCCGGTATGTTCAGCGCCAATCCGCACGCCGTTCCCACCGCACGGCTGTTGCGCGCCTTGCATTACGACGAAGCACAGGAAATCGCGAGCAACGGCGCCAAGGTACTGCACCCGCGTTGCGTCCTGCCGCTGCGCCAATACAAGATTCCCCTGCATGTGTACGCCACGCAGGCGCCGGGACTCGAGGGCACGATCGTATCGGCGAATGTCGCCGACAGTGCCGCTCAGGTCAAAGCCATCGCCATCAAAAAGGGCATCACGCTGGTGTCGATGGAAAGCCCGGGAATGTGGCATCAAGTGGGGTTTCTGGCCGACGCATTCCAGATCTTCAAGCAAGAGGGTCTGTCGGTCGACCTGGTGTCCACCTCGGAGACCAACGTCACCGTGTCGCTGGATCCCACGGCCAATACCCTGGACCCGGCGGCGCTCGAGCGCCTGAGCGCGGCGCTCGCGGACCTGTGCCGTGTCGAGATCATCGGGCCTTGCGCCAGTTTGAGTCTGTTGGGCCACAACATTCGCGGGATCTTGCACGAGCTGGGTTCGGCTTTCGAACTGTTCCAGGATCAGAAGATCTACCTGGTGACGCAGGCCGCGAACGACTTGAATTTCACTTTCGTGATCGATGAGGCGCAAGGCGATCGCCTGGTACAGCAGCTGCACGAGCGGCTGATCCAGCGCATCGGCTCCGACAAGGTGTTGGGCCCCACTTGGCAGCAGCTGTTCGCCGAGCAAAAGGGCGCCGCGCCGCCGCTTAACTGGTGGGAGCAGCCGCACAAGCGCCGCCGCTTGATCGAGATCGCCACACGCGAGTCGGCGGCATTCGTCTACGACGCCGCGGCCGTGGATGAGGCCATAGCCGCGGTGCAACGCGTGACATCGGTAAAGCGCTGGGCCTACGCGATGAAGGCCAATTGGCATCCGGAGATTTTGCGGCGCATGTACGCCGCAGGACTGACCCTGGAGTGCGTGTCGCCCGGAGAGCTCGAGCACGCGTTCGCCTCGGTACCCGGGCTCGCTGCCGAACGCGTGCTGTTCACTCCCAATTTTGCCGCCCGCAGCGAATACGAGGCGGCATTCGCCAGGGGAGTGCGGGTCACCCTCGACAATCTCTACCCGCTCAAGATGTGGCCGCACGTGTTTCGCGGCAGGGAGATATTCCTGCGCATCGATCCCGGCTTCGGCCGCGGTCATCACAGCCATGTGCGCACCGCGGGAGTCCACTCGAAATTCGGCGTGCCGCTCGCCGACGCCGATGAGCTGGTCGCATTGACGGAGAGCGCCGCCGTTCGAGTGACCGGCCTGCACGCGCACACCGGCAGCGGCATTTTCGACGTGGCCAACTGGACCGAGACCGGTGCGCTGCTGAGCGATTTGGCGGCGCGGTTTCCGCACGTCGGGGTGATCAACCTGGGCGGCGGAATCGGCGTGCCCGAGCAGCTCGGCCACGGCGAAATAGATTTGGGCAAGCTGGATCGCGGCGTCGCCGGACTGGCGAAGAGCTTTCCGCGCTTCGAGTTTTGGATGGAGCCGGGGCGGTTCTTGGTGGCCAAGGCCGGCGTGCTGGTGGCGGTCGTGACCCAGCTGAAGGGCAAGGGCGACCTTCAGTATGTGGGCATCGCGACCGGCATGAATTCCTTGATCAGGCCCGCCCTGTACGGCGCGCATCACGACATTCGAAATCTCACGCGCCTCGAGGAGCCACTGAGCCATCCGGTCACCGTGGTCGGCCCGATCTGCGAGACCGCGGATCAGCTTGGGTCGGATCGCTGGCTGCCGCGAACGCAAGAAGGAGACGTGCTTCTCATCGCGACCTGCGGCGCCTACGGTTTCGCGATGGCGTCGAACTATAATCGGCGTCCTCCCGCGGCTGAGTTTATGATCGACCTATGAAACAAATCGGCATCATCGGCTGGCGCGGCATGGTGGGATCGGTGCTGCTCGACAGAATGCGCGCGGAGCGCGATTTCGAGTTCGTCGCGCCGACGTTTTTCAGCACCTCGCAGGCCGGCGGGGCGGGACCCGACATCGGCGGCGCCGGCGCATTCCACGGCACGGCCGGGAGCTCGGCGCCCCCCGCCAAGGTGCAGGACGCCAACGACATCGCGGCGCTCGCGAAACTGCCCATCCTCATCAGCGCCCAGGGCGGCGATTACACCGAGGTGGTGCATCCTCGCCTGCGCGCGGCGGGTTGGCAGGGCTACTGGATCGACGCAGCCTCGACCCTGCGCATGCGCAGCGATGCCGTCATCGTGCTCGATCCGGTGAACCTGCCGGTGATGCAGACCGCCCGCGAGCAGGGCATCAAGGATTTCATCGGCGGGAATTGCACGGTATCGCTGATGCTGATGGCCGTGGGCGGACTGCTGCGGGCGGGCGTGGTCGATTGGATCACCGCCATGACCTACCAGTCGGCATCCGGTGCCGGTGCGAAGCACATGCGCGAATTATTGGAACAGATGGGCGCATTGCATGCCTCGGCCGCAGCGCTATTGCAGGACCCCGCGGCCGGCATTCTCGACATCGATCGCGCCGTGAGCGCGGCGCTCGCGAGTCCGGAGTTT
The DNA here is from genome assembly GCA_963818075.1 of uncultured Gammaproteobacteria bacterium. Classification (GTDB taxonomy): domain Bacteria; phylum Pseudomonadota; class Gammaproteobacteria; order Steroidobacterales; family Steroidobacteraceae; genus Bog-1198. Next base: position 64,554 of record CAWFQX010000007.1, read on the forward strand.
CCGCGGGCGCAATTCGGCGTACCGCTCGCGGCGAGCCTGATTCCCTGGATCGACAAGGATTTGGGCGCCGGGCAGAGCCGCGAGGAATGGAAGGCGGGTGCCGAAGCGAACAAGATCATGGGAACGGAGGCGCAGCCCGTGCCGATCGAAGGCATTTGCGTCCGGGTGAGCGCGATGCGCTGCCACTCGCAGGCGCTGACGATCAAGCTCAAGCGCGATTTGCCGTTGGCCGAGATCGAGCAATTGCTCGCCGGCGCCAATCCCTGGGTGCGCGTGGTTCCGAATGACCGCGAATCCTCGATCCGCGAACTTTCGCCGGCCGCGGTCAGCGGCAGCATGAACATACCCATCGGCCGCCTGCGCAAGCTCGCGATGGGCGGGGATTATCTCGCCGCCTTTACCGTCGGGGATCAGCTCTTGTGGGGTGCCGCCGAGCCGCTGCGCAGGACTATGCGATTCCTGCTTCCGCATGTGTGAGCAGGTGAATCGGCACCGGCTGGACGCGCCAGATATCCGCGCAGTATTCGCGAACGGTACGGTCCGAGGAAAACTTGCCGCAGCGCGCGCTGTTCAGGATCGACATGCGCGTCCAGCGCTCCGGCTGCCCATAGGCCTCGGACACCCTCGCCTGGCACTCGACATAGGACTGAAAGTCCGCGAGCAACAGATAGGGATCTTGATTCAATAGTCCGTCGATCAGCGGGCGAAACAGCTCCGTATCGCCGCCGGAAAAAACGCCGGCGCGGATGAGGTCGATGACCTCGCGCAGGGCCTGATTGGCATTGTAATAATCCATGGGCCGGTAGCCCTCGGTCTTCAGGGCCTGGACTTCCGCCGCGCTCAATCCGAACAAGAAGAAGTTCTCGGCGCCCACCTCCTCGCGGATCTCGATGTTGGCGCCGTCGAGCGTGCCGATGGTGAGCGCGCCGTTCATCGAAAATTTCATGTTGCCGGTGCCGGACGCCTCCTTGCCGGCGGTGGAGATCTGTTCCGACAAGTCCGCGGCCGGGTACACGCGTTGGCCGTTGGTCACGTTGAAGTTCGGCAGAAACACCACTTTCAAACGGTCCCGCATCGCCGGGTCGCGATTGACCACGTCGCCGACCGCGGTGATCAGCTTGATCATGAGCTTGGCGAGATGATATCCGGGAGCCGCCTTGCCGCCGAAAATGAAGGTGCGCGGCGGCATCTCGAACGCGCGATCCGATTTGATCCTGTGATAGAGGGACACGATGTGCAGCACTTGCAGATGCTGCCTCTTGTATTCGTGAATGCGCTTCACCAGTACGTCGAAAACGGATTGGGGGTCGATCACGATGCCGGTACGCTGCAGGGCGAGGGCGGCGAATGCCCGCTTGTTGGCCTGCTTGATCTCGCGCCAGCGGGCGCGAAATTCAGGGTTCTCGGCCAGCGGCTCCAATTTCTTGAGCTGCGCCAGATCCTTGATCCAGTCGGCGCCTATGTGCTCTGAAATGAGATCCGCGAGCCGCGGATTCGACAGCACCATCCAGCGGCGCGGCGTGACGCCGTTGGTCTTGTTGCTGAATTTCTGCGGCCACAGCTCGTAGAAGTCCTTCAGCACGTCGCGCTTCAGCAGTTCCGAATGCAGCTCGGCCACGCCGTTGATCGCGTGGCTGCCGACGCAGGCGAGGTGCGCCATGCGCACGTAGCGCTCGCCGGTCTCGTCGATCAGCGACATGCGGGCGATGCGCGCTTCGTCGCCGGAAAAGCGGATCCGGACCTCCTCGAGGAACTGCGCGTTGATTTGCTGGATGATTTGCAGATGCCGCGGCAGCACGCGGCCGAAAACTTCCAGCGTCCAGCGCTCCAGAGCCTCCGGCAGCAAGGTGTGGTTGGTGTATGCGAAGGTCCGGCACGTGACGCTCCACGCCTCGGCCCACGGCAGCGAAGACTCATCGACCAGCAAGCGCATCAATTCCGCTATCGCGATCGCGGGGTGCGTATCATTGAGCTGCACGGCGAATTTCACGTGGAACTGGTCCACGGACAGCTTCTGGGTGCGCAGGATGCGCAGCATGTCCTGCAGGGAGCACGACACGAAGAAATATTGCTGCTCGAGCCGCAGCTCCTTGCCGCGCTGCTGCTCGTCGTTCGGGTAGAGAACCTTGCTCAAGTTCTCGGACGCGACCCTCTGATTGACGGCTCCGTAGTAGTCGCCGCTGTTGAAAATCGCGAAATCGAAGGATTCCGGCGCCTCCGAGCGCCACAGCCGCAGCGTGTTCGCGGTGTTGGTCTGGTAGCCCAGGATGGGGGTATCGTACGGCACCCCCATGACGGTCTTCTGCGGCACCCAGCGCACCTGAGTGCGGTTGTGCTCGTCGACGAACGGTTCGGCCTTGCCGCCGAATTTGACTTGCACGGCCCACTCGGGCCGCACCAGTTCCCAGGGGTTGCCGAAGCGCAGCCATTTGTCGGCCTTCTCGACCTGCCAGCCGTCGACGATTTCCTGATGGAAAATGCCGAATTCGTAGCGTATGCCGTAGCCCACGGAGGGCACTTCGAGCGTCGCCATGGAGTCGATGAAGCACGCCGCCAGGCGACCGAGGCCGCCGTTGCCGAGTCCGGGCTCTTCTTCTTGGTGCAGCAGCTCCTCGAAGTTCAGTCCGAGCTCGGTCATGCACTGTTTGACGCGCTCGAAAATTCCGAGATTGATGAGGTTGTTGCCCAGGTGCGGCCCCATCAGAAATTCAGCCGACATATACGCCACGGTTCGCGAGGCCTGCTGGGTGTAGGTGGCTGCCGTACTGATCCAGCGCTGCAGCATGCGGTCGCGCACCGCATAGGCGAGCGCCATGTAGTAGTCGTTCTTGGTTGCGAGCGCCGGAAATTTGCCCTGCATATAGAATAGATCGTCGAGGAAGGCATTCTTCAGGGCCTCCTTGCTGAGGGCAGTGCGGTCATCATCGAGCTGCAGCGAGGTCACTTGCGGCATCTTTGCGGCGGCCACATCACGGCGACCACATCACGTCGACCGGCGTGCGCGATTGACGCAGCACGGCGCGCACCGGCATGTCTTGCACCGGGCCGTCCGCACGGGCCGCGGTCAGGGTCCGCGATTTCGATTCCCCATTGATGAGCAGCACCACGCGCCGCGAGTCGAGCAGCGCCGACAAATTCAAGCTCAAGCGAGGCTGCGGCGGCACCGGGGACCACATGCCGACGCATCCCGCGGCGGCGGACGCGTTCAAGGCGCTCGGCAAATTCGGCGAGCCCGGGAACAGGGACGCCGTGTGGCCATCATCGCCCATCCCCAGTATCACGGTATCGAATGGGCGCGGCACCCGCGCAAATGTCTCCCATGCGGATACGGCGCCGAGATCCGGTGTGGGCGCGCCGTTCTTCAGGCCGTGGAATCGGGCCGGCGCGGCATGATCTTGCAGCAGCACGTCGCGCACCAGGCGTTCGTTGCTCGCGGCATCCTGCGGGTCGACCCAGCGTTCATCGGCCAGGGCGATGCAGACGCGGCCCCATTCGAGCGGCTGGGTGCGCAGGATCTCGAACAAGCGCACGGGTGATCGGCCGCCTGAAACGACCAGGCTCGCGAGCCCGCGTGCGGCGATGGCCGCGGCGAGAGCCGCTGCGATTTGCAGCGCGAGCTCGCGCGACAGCGTCTCCAGGTCGGCGTAGCGCTGCAGCGGCGGTGCCTCAGAGTTCATCATGCCACGCATATCCGTCGCGCCCGATCATGGCGCTCGAGGCCGCCGGTCCCCAGCTGCCGGCGACATAGCTCTTGGGCCGCTCGTCGTATTGCTCCCAGCCGGCGCGAATCGGATCGATCCAGCCCCAGGCGGCGTCGAGTTCGTCGCGGCGCATGAACAAGGTCAGGTTGCCCTTGACTGTGTCCATCAGCAGCCGCTCATAGGCGTCAAGGCTTCGGGTCTTGAATGTCTCCCCCAAGTCGAGCGCCAGACTAACCGGTTTCAATCGCATTCCTTCCCCCGGGTTCTTGGCCAGTATGGTCAGTGTGATGCTTTCGTCCGGCTGCAGCCGGATCACCAGCTCATTCGCGGTATGCGTGGTGGGTTTTTCGAAGATCGGGTGCGGTACTTCGTCGAAGGTCACGACGAGCTCCGTCAGGCGATCCGCCAGCCGCTTGCCGGTGCGCAGGTAAAACGGCACTCCGGCCCAGCGCCAGGTATCGATTTCAACCTTGAGCGCCGTGAAAGTTTCCGTGCTGCTGTCGGGGGCAATGTCCGCCTCCTCGAGATAGCCCGGCACCGGTGCACCGCGCACGGCGCCCGCCTTGTACTGACCGCGCACCGTTTTGGTGAGCACATCGCGATCGCGCAAGGGACGCAGCGCCCGCAGCACCTTGAGCTTCTCGTCGCGCACGGCGTCCGGATCGCTGCTGGCCGGCGGCTCCATGGCCATGATGCAAAGCAGCTGCAACAAGTGGTTCTGCACCATGTCGCGCAGGGCGCCGGTCTTGTCGTAGAAATGTCCGCGCCGCTCCACCCCGAGTTCCTCCGCCACCGTGATCTGCACATGCCGCACCAAGCCGCGGCGCCACAGCGGTTCGAACAGCGCGTTGCCAAAGCGCAGCGCCATCAGATTCTGCACCGCTTCTTTGCCCAGGTAGTGATCGATGCGGTAAATCTGCTTCTCGGCGAACACTGCCGCGACTTCCGTGTTGATCAGGTCGGCGGAGGGGGTGTCGTGCCCGAGCGGCTTCTCCAGCACCACCCTCGACAGGGCCGTCACGACGCCGGCTTTGGCCAAATTCGCGCAAATCGTGGCAAACAGGTTCGATGCGGTGGAAAAAAAGAACACGCGCACGAACTCCTCGCGGCCCTGCAGCATCGTCGTGAGCGCCGCATAGTCCGCAGCGGCCGCCGCATCCAGTTTGACGTAGTTCAGCAAGCTGCTGAACTCCGCCCACTGCGGCGGGGCGAATTCCTTGCCGAGAAACTCCCGGCAAGCGCGTTCCGCTTGAAACAGATATTCGGTGCGCGACAGCGCCGTGCGCGCGACGCCGAAGATGCGCGACTGCGCCGATACCTGCCCGGCCGCATAGCGGCGATACAGCGCCGGCAGCAATTTACGCGTCACCAAGTCGCCGGTGCCGCCGAAAAGCAGCATGTCGAAAGTCGGGAGTACCGCCACCGTGTAAGGATTCCGTGATTGCCCGCTCGGGAGCGTAGCATTTGCGTGCGCGTACTTGTAAGGCGCTTCGAGTGAATCTACGAGGTCGAGGCGACCCCGTCGATGTGGCACAATGAGCCATGCCCCGGGAATCACCGACCGTTCACGTCCGCGTGCGTGAAGTCACCGACCGCATCCGCGAGCGCAGCCGAGGCAGCCGCGCGGAATACCTGGCGCGCATGGAGTCGGCGCGCCTGCGCGGTTCGGCACGCGCAGGACTGTCGTGCACCAATCTGGCTCACGGCTTTGCCGCTGCGGAAACCGGCGATAAAGAGGCCCTCAAGCTCATGCGCTGGCCCAATGTTGCCATCGTGTCGGCGTACAACGACATGCTATCCGCGCACCAGCCCTTGGAACGCTATCCGGCCGTCATCAAGCGGGCGGCGCGCGAAGCCGGCGCGATCGCGCAATTCGCCGGCGGGGTGCCCGCCATGTGCGACGGTGTGACGCAGGGCCAGCCCGGCATGGAGTTGTCGCTGTTCAGCCGCGATGTGATCGCGATGGCGACGGGCGTCGCGCTGGCGCACAACATGTTCGACTCGGCGCTGTGCCTCGGCATCTGCGACAAAATCGTTCCCGGCATGCTGATGGGCGCTCTGGCGTTTGGTCACCTGCCCGTGATCTTTGTCCCGGGCGGCCCCATGCCTTCCGGCGTTCCGAACAAGGAGAAGGCGCGCATACGTCAGCTCTACGCCGAGGGCAAGGCCGGCCGAGACGAGCTGCTTGAATCGGAGGCGGGCAGTTATCACACGGCGGGAACCTGCACGTTTTACGGTACCGCCAACAGCAATCAGATGTTGATGGAAGTGATGGGTCTGCACATGCCGGGGGCCGCGTTCGTGCCGCCCAATACGCCGCTGCGCGACGCCTTGACGGCCGCCGCCGCGCAACGCGCGGCGCGCATCACCGCGTTGTCGGATGAGTATCTGCCGCTGGCGAGCGTCATCGACGAAGCGGCCATCGTGAACGGCATCGTTGGGTTGCTGGCGACCGGCGGCTCCACCAACCATACGCTGCACCTGGTGGCGATTGCGCGCTGTGCCGGAATCACCATCACCTGGGACGATTTCAGCGACCTATCGGCGGTGGTGCCGCTGTTGACGCGGATTTATCCGAACGGCAGCGCCGACGTCAATCGCTTCCATGTGATGGGCGGCATGGCGTTCTTGATTCGCGAACTGCTCGGCGGCGGATTTCTGCATGGCGATACCATGACCGTCGTCGGCCGGGGATTGGCCGGCTACGCCTTGGAGCCGTGGCTGGACGACGGCCGCTTGGCGTGGCGCGCCGCGCCCGCCTCGAGCGGCGATCTCGATGTGCTGCGGCCGGTCGCCGAGCCTTTCAGCAGTCACGGCGGCCTGCGGCTGCTCACCGGCAATCTGGGCCGGGCCGTGATCAAGACTTCGGCAATGAAGCATGAGCATCACGTCGTCGAGGCGCAGGCGTTGGTGTTCAACGATCAGGACGAAGTCCTCGCCGCATTCAAAGCCGGCAAGCTGGTGCGGGATTTCGTGGCCGTGGTGCGCTTTCAAGGGCCGCGCGCCAACGGAATGCCGGAGCTGCACAAGTTGACGCCGTCGCTGGCGTCGCTGCAGAGCAGGGGTTTCCAGGTGGCCCTCGTCACGGACGGCCGCATGTCGGGCGCATCCGGCAGCGTGCCCGCCGCCATTCACGTCACGCCCGAAGCCTTGAGCGGCGGCGCCCTCGGCAAGGTCCGCGACGGCGACCTGATCCGTTTGGATTGTCACGCCGGAGTCCTCGAGGCGAAAGTTGCCGAGCAGGTCTGGCGGCAACGGGACGTGCCCGATCTCGATCTTGCGCACAACGAGCATGGTTGCGGCCGAGAATTGTTTGCGAGCCTGCGGCGTGCTGCAGGCGACGCGGAATCCGGCGCCCTGTCTTTGATGTGACCGCGCCGCGCGGCACGCCGCATCGCCCAACCCCGAGGACACCGTGAATATCCGCGAAATTGTCGACCTGGCCCCGGTCATACCGGTGCTCACCATCACCGAACTCGAAACGGCGGTGCCGCTGGCGCGCGCCCTGGCGGCAGGCGGATTGCGCGTGCTCGAGATCACGCTGCGCACGCCGGTGGCGCTCGCGGCCATCGAGGCGATGCGCAAGGCGGTCCCCGACGCCATCATCGGCGTCGGCACGCTCACACGCGCAGTGGACTTCGCCGCCGCCGGCCGGGTCGGTGCGCAGTTCGGCGTGACTCCGGGGCTGACGCCGGAGCTTGCAGCCGCCTCGCGCGGTGCACGGTTTCCGCTGCTGCCCGGCGTCATGACGCCCACTGAATTGATCACGGCGCGCGCCGCGGGATTCAATGTGCTGAAGCTGTTTCCTGCGCAGCAGGCCGGCGGCGTCGCCATGCTGCAGGCGCTCGGCGCGCCGTTTCCCGATGTTCTGTTTTGCCCGACCGGCGGCATCACGCGTGCGACCGCGGCGGAGTATTTGGCGCTGCCCAACGTGGTCTGCGTGGGCGGTTCGTGGGTGGCACCCAAGGCGATGCTGGCGGCCGGCGATTGGAGCGGTATCGAAGCGCTCGCGCGCGACGCAGCGTCGTTGCGCAAAACCTGATCGCACGGAGGACGAAGGATGAAGGACCTGACCGACGGCTCGATTGCCAAGAACATTCTGCAAATGGCGGTACCGATCGCCGCCGGCATGTTCTTTCAAACGCTGTACTTTCTCATCGACTTGTACTTCGTCGCCGGCCTGGGCGGTGCGTCGATCGCGGGCGTCGGCGCCGCCGGCAATGTCATGTTCATCGTGTTTTCGCTCACGCAGGTGCTCGGTGTCGGCACCGTTGCGCTGATTTCGCAGGCCGTCGGGCGCAGGGATAGGGCGGATGCCACCCTGATCTTCAATCAGTGTTTGGTGCTATCGGCCAGTTGCGCGTTGATCACGTTGATATTCGGCTACGGCTTCGGCCATGCGTACATGCAGACCCTGGGTTCGGACGCCGCCACCGTGCGGGCCGGCACGATTTACCTGTACTGGTTTTTGCCGAGTCTGGGGCTGCAGTTCGCGCTGGTCGCGATGGGGTCGGCGCTGCGCGGCACCGGCATCGTGCAACCGACGATGATCGTGCAGGTGGCGACGGTGCTGCTCAACGCGGTATTGGCGCCGGTGCTGATCGCGGGTTGGGGTACGGGTCACCCGCTCGGCGTCGCCGGCGCCGGCCTCGCGAGTTCGCTGTCTGTCGGCGTCGGCGTGGTGCTGCTCGGCCTGTACTTCCGCCGCCTGGAAAAATACGTTGCGTTCGAATCGACCGCGTGGCGCCCGCAGCTCGCCGTGTGGGGGCGGCTGCTGCGCGTCGGACTGCCCGCCGGCGGCGAATTTGCGCTCATGTTCATTTATATGGCGGTGATCTACTTGATCATCCGCCGCTTCGGCGCCGATGCGCAGGCAGGATTCGGCATCGGTCAGCGGCTCATGCAAAGCATGTTCCTGCCGGCGATGGCGGTGGCGTTTGCCACGGCGCCCATCGTCGGACAGAACTTCGGCGCCGGCCGCTACGCCCGCGTGCGCGAAACCTTCGGGCTCGCGGTGTTGATCGGTACTTGCATCATGGTGGGCCTGACGCTGTTTTGTCAGTGGTGCGCGTCGTGGGCCGTTCACGCGTTCACGGCGCAACCCGGCGCGGCGGCCGTCGGCACCCAGTTCCTGCAGGTGATTTCCTGGAATTTCGCCGCCACCGGGCTGGTGTTCACCTGCTCGGCGGTATTTCAAGGCCTGGCCCACACGGTGCCGGCGGTGTTGAGCTCGGCGAGCCGCCTCGTCAGCTTCGTCGTGCCGGCATTGTGGCTCGCGTCGCAGCCGGGGTTTCAGCTGATCCAGCTATGGTATGTGTCGGTCGCGAGCGTCACTCTGCAGGCGTGCATCAGTCTGTGGCTGGTGCGGACCGAGTTTCGCGAGCGCTTGGGCGGGCGCGCACAATCGGTGCCGGCCAAGGAGCCGGTGTGAATTCAACTTGCCGGAGAGTCGCACGCTCGGCCGCGACCGCGCTCATCGCATGACGTCGTTCACGCTCTATTCTGGCCCCCTCAGTATGTTCGGCGCCAAGGCGCAAATCGCTGCGCTCGAGAAGGGCTTGGATTTCGAGCTGGTCATGGTCGCCTACGACTCTCATCTCGGCTACAGCCCGAAGCACCCCGAGGTATCGCGCATCAACCCGAAAGGGCAAGTGCCTGTGTTAGTGCACGGTAACCTCGAGATTGTCGATTCGACGCAGATTTTTGAGTATCTCGAAGATCTGCAGCCCACGCCGGCGCTGTGGCCGCGCGACACGGTGGAGCGTGCGCGGGCGCGTCGGTTGGAGCACGAGTCCGATGAAGTCTATTTCCCGCACATCATCCGCCTCATGGGCCTGCAGAAGAATCTCGGAGAGGCACTTGCCATGTCGAGCATCGCGGCGGCCACCAGCTACTATGCTCAGATGGAAAAACTGCTGACTACTGCGCCGTGGCTTGCGGGCGACTACTCATTCGCCGACATTGCCTTCTACATGGCGTCGCTTTTTGGAGAACGTCAAAGTGCACCCATGACCGCTGCGACACCAAGGCTTCTGCAGTGGCGGGATCGCATGACGCAACGTCCAGCAGTGATGCCTGTCGTCAACGCGATGGCAAATTGGCTGCGAGCAGCCGGGCGGCCCGTGCCCGCGTTCATGTGCCTGGCGGATTCCAACTGAATAAGCACATGACGCAAAGGGCAGGGCACTTTATGATCGGGGCGGACCAGAGGTCCTCAACCGAGGCGCCAAAGCGAGTTCGACCACTATGCCTGCAAGATTTGAAACTCTGCTGCCCTGCGCAGCGATGATCTGTGCGTTGGGGTTGGCGATCTCCACTGCCCAGGCCGCCAGTCCGCGGGACGCCGTGCGCGTCTGGCGCAAGGCGCACGAGAAGGCGATTGTCGCCGATTTCGTTACGTTACTTTCGATGCCAAACGTCGCGACCAACGTCGCCGACGTCGAGAAGAACGCGGCCTACATCGAAGGCCAGTTGAAGTCGCGGGGCTTCGAGACCCGCCTCCTGACTGCCGAGCCCGGCACGCCGCCTTCGGTCTTCGCCGAGATGAAGGTCCCGGGCGCGAAGCGTACGGTGATCTTCTACGCACACTATGATGGCCAGCCGATCGGCCAGAGGGGCTGGATCTCGAGCCCGTTTCAGCCGTCGATGCGCACCGCGCTTCCCGAGGCCAAGCCCGTCGACTGGCAAAATGCGACGGGCCCCCTCGATCCGGATTGGCGGCTCTTCGCCCGCTCTGCCGGCGACGACAAGGCCACGGTCCAAGCGATGTTCTCGGCGCTCGATGCGCTCAAGGCCGCCCACATCAAACCGACGGTCAACATCAAGCTGCTCTACGAGGGCGAAGAGGAGCAGGGCTCCCCACATTTCTCGGCGCTGGTTGCCAAGAACCTCGACCTACTACAGTGCGACCTCATGATCATGGGCGACGGGCCGATGCACCAGAGCGGCAAGCAAATGGTCAACTTCGGCAACCGCGGTATTACGAGCCTGACCATGACCGTCTACGGGCCGACCAAGCCGCTGCACGACGGCCACTACGGCAGCTGGGCGCCTAGCCCGTCGGTGATGATCGCTAATCTCATCGCGAGCCTTCGCGACGACGACGGTCATATCCTCATTCCGCACTTCTACGACGACGTTGCGCCCGTCTCGGCGGCGGACAAGGCAGCCTTTGCGGCCATGCCGCCCGTCGAGGACCAGCTTAAGCACGCGCTGGGTCTGGGCCGCAACATCGGCCCCGCGCGACTGGCCGACGGCTATCTCGAGCCCACCTTGAATGTACGCGCCATCCACGTCGGCGACGAAGGCCCGACCGCCGCCAACGCCATAGCGACCCAGGCCGACGCCTCTTTCGATTTCCGCCTCGCGCCCGGCGAGACGCCCGAACATACGCGCGAGCTGCTCGAGAACTACCTCACCCGGCAGGACTGGTTCATTGTGCGCGACGAGCCGGACCTCGAGACCCGCCTCTTGCACTCCAAGATCGTCAAGGTCGTCTGGGACAAAGGCGGCGCAATCGCGACCAAGACCTCGCTCGACCTGCCCGCCTCCAAGGCCGTAGTCGCCTCAATCGGCCGCACGGTCGGTTATCACCCGATCGAGCTGCCGATCGTGGGTGCAAGCTCTGGCATGGCCGATATCGTGGGCCAACTCCACGCGCCCATGGCCGGTGTCAGCATCGCCAATTACGACGACAACCAGCACGCCCAAAACGAGAACCTGCGGCTCGGAAACCTGTGGGACGGGATCGAAGTCTACGCAGGGCTGCTGACGGATCTGAACTGGTAATCGGTTACGGCGCAAGTTTTTCGTACAATTCCGTTACAGCCAACAGGAGCGAAGCATGGCCACCCAATCCGTAAATCCCATTCCCGAGGGGATGCACACCGTCACGCCTCATTTGGTCTGCGCCGGTGCCGGCGCTGCCATCGACTTTTACAAAAAGGCCTTCGGGGCGACCGAAACCGCCCGGATCCCCGGCCCGGGCGGAAAACTCATTCACGCGAGCATCCGCATCGGCGATTCCACCGTGATGCTCGTCGATGAAATGCCCGAGTGGGGATCGCTCGGCCCGAAGGCGCTCAAGGGCTCGCCCGTAGTCATTCACCTGTATGTCGATGACGTCGATGCATTCACGGCCCGCGCTGTCGCCGCGGGCGCAAAAGTCACCATGCCCGTGGCCGACATGTTCTGGGGCGATCGATATGGTCAGCTCGAAGATCCATTTGGCCATCGCTGGTCCGTCGCCACTCACGTTCGAGACGTCAGCCCAGCGGACATGCAACAGGCGATGCAGAAGATGAGCCAGAAAGCCTGAATCCCACCAGCGGAAGCAACATCACACAAACCGAAGACGGCATATTGGGATTGTCGCGCGGGCGCCGCGCCTAGCAACGGCCCTTTCTCGCTCAACGCTCGGGCGATATCTTCATCGGCTCATCAATGCTGACCCCGCAGTGCGGACACTCATGATCGATATCGGTTTTGGGGCTGCGGGTCGACCTTACCAGTGAGTACAGCCCCCCTCCGCAACGCGGACACCGAGTCCGCCAGCCGATCGCAAATATCAGGGACATCAAGGGAACGACCGTCGCCAGTAGCCAGCCACGATAGACATTCTTGGGCACAGATGAATGAGGGAGGAACGCAAACAGCAAAACGACTACAAGCCCGAAAAGTGTGACGCCATTGAGCCACTTGCCCCGTCGAACAATGTATTCCCGGATCGTCAAGAATGTTTCCCCACTATGCCACTACCCGCGGCCGCATCCATCTTGTTTGTACCGCCCCCGCACCCTGCGTAAAAAGCAGATTCGGAGCTAAAGCACGATTATGCGTCGAATGGTTAGACCCAGGGCCCACGGAAACACCAGCGAGTAAAGCAACAGAAGCAAAGTAAGCGCGGGAACGTCGGTAGGACCGGTTGTCCCGGGCCATACGTGATTCAACGCGCCAGCGAACAACACAAGTCCGACGGGCACAAGTGCGCCGGCAAACAGTGCCACGACCGCCAACAAAAGCCCCAACGATAAACGCCGGGCACCGGCTGATACGAGCGCCCCGGTTACCACGGCCCACGCGCCCAATCCCAGCCATTGCGACCAAGTCAGGAGAGCCGCGAGATAGTGTGCGGTGTGCCACCATGAAGAGCCGCTCGATTTCAAGACCACCCCGGTGGTCATTCCAATGGTTGTCGCGATCAAAAAGCCGACTGAAGCGGGCACCGCAACCGCGAGATAGCCGAAGGACGCACCGCCCAAAATCGGGACCCGGGATTCAACCTGGGTTGGCATGCAATGACTCCTCGCCTTGATTGAAAGCGCCTGTCACTCGGCCCCCAATCTCGATCGATCCCCTACATCATCTTAGCGCACCACGCCGATAATGGGCGCCACGTCGAACCAATGCCAATGATCCGTGCGCGCAAGTTGCGGCGCCCGTTTCGGAGAGTTCGCCCATGACGCCCAAGAGGGGGGTGTTACTCGATCTGCCCGGCACGCGCGGCATGCCGCCTTTCGAGCTCGATGACGACCTGCGACAGCGACAGGCCTTTGGCCTTCAGCAGCAACAGCGTGTGGTACAACAGGTCGGCCGCCTCGCCGATGATCTCCGGGTCCGACTGCGCCACGCCCGCCAACGCCAATTCGAGTCCTTCCTCGCCGACCTTCTGGGCGATCCGGCGCATGCCTTGATCGAGCAGCTTGGCGGTATAGCTGCCCGGGGGCCGCGTGGCGATCCGCTGCGCGATCAGCTCCTCGAGAAATCCCAGGAATGCGAGCGGCTGCGCGGACGCTTGGGGCGGACTCTCGCCCCAGCAGGTGGGCGTGCCTTTGTGGCAGGCGGGCCCCAGTGCGTGCGCCGTGATCAGCAGCGTGTCGCCGTCGCAATCGGCGGCGATCTCTTTGAGCTTGAGGAAGTGGCCCGAACTCTCGCCCTTGGTCCATAGCCGATCCTTGCTGCGGCTCCAAAAGGTGACATCGCCGGTCGCCAGCGTGGCGGCAAGCGCCTCGCGATTCATATAACCCAGCATGAGCACCGCGCCGCTGCCCGCGTCTTGAACGATGGCCGGCAGCAGGCCGTTGCCTTTGTTCCAGTCCAGTGTTTCCCAGGGGTCCGGGAGTTTTTCTGCCGTCAAGGGCGCACCTCGATGCCGGCGCCGCGCAGCCGGCGCTTCAATGTGGGGATCGAGATTTCGCCGGAATGGAACACGCTTGCCGCGAGCGCCGCATCCACGCCGGCCGATTGGAAAACTTCGGCAAAATGCTCGACCGCGCCGGCGCCGCCCGAGGCGATCAGCGGCACGCTGCACACGGCGCGCACGGCACGCAGTTGCGCAATGTCATAGCCGCGGCGCACGCCGTCGCTCGACATGCAATTGAGCACGATCTCGCCCGCGCCGCGCCGCTGCGCCTCGATGACCCAATCGATGGTGTTGCGCGACGTGTCGCGGGTGCGCAAGGTATCGCCGGTGAATTGCTGCACGCGATAGCCTGCCTCAAAGGTCTGGCTGTCCACTCCCACCACCACGCATTGCGCGCCGAATCGTTCGCTCAACTCGTTGATCAAGTCGGGACGCTCGAGCGCGGGCGAATTGACGGAGATTTTTTCAGCGCCGGCCGCCAACACCGATTCGGCCTGCGCCACGGAGCGGATTCCGCCGGCCACGCAAAACGGAATATCGAGAGTGCGCGCCACGCGCGTCACCCAAGAGCGCTCCACCGAGCGATCCTGGGGACTCGCGGAAATATCGTAGAACACCAGCTCATCGGCGCCTTCGTCGCGGTAGCGTGCCGCGAGCTCCAGTATGTCGCCGACGACGCGATGATCGCGGAAGCGCACGCCCTTGACGACGAGCCCGTCGCGAACGTCCAAACAGGGGATTATGCGTTTGGCAAGAATGGCTGCAAATCCTCGAGCGGAATGAGTTCCTCGAGCAGCGCCTTGCCGCTGATGGCGGCCGCCGCGCCGGCCGCGGTCAGCGCGTGCAGGTCGCGGGCATCGCGAATGCCGCCCGAGGCCTGCCACTGAATATGCGGGTGGCGGCGCGCGGCTTCGCGATAGAGTTCGAGGTTCGGGCCCGATAGTGCGCCGTCGCGGCCCACATCCGTGCACAGCACGTGCATGAGCTGCGAGCCCGCGAAATCGTCCAGTGCGCTCCACAGCGAGAGATCGGACTGCCGCTGCCAGCCATGAGTTGCGACACGCGGAATGCCCTCATCGTCCAGCCGCACGTCGAACGCGAGAGTCATGCGGTCCGGGCCGACCTGGTCGAGCCAGTGCCGCACATCGCCGGCCCGCGTGACCGCGGCGCTGCCGATCACCACGCGAGCGGCGCCTAGATCGAGCATTCGCGTCACCGCGGCGATATCGCGCAATCCACCGCCCACCTGCAATTTGACGGTCCGCTGCGCCGCCAACTCTGCGATGAGCGTTCGATTGCCGAGGCTGCCGTCCCTGGCGCCATCCAGATCCACCACATGCAGCCAATCGGCGCCCCAGCTGCGGTATTTTGCCAGCAGCGACCCGGGATCGGCGTCGTAGCGCGTTTCGTTGGCGAAATCGCCGTGCAGCAGGCGCACGCAGCGGCCGGCTTTCAAGTCGATGGCGGGTATCAGGCGCATGCGGCGGCAACCTAAGCGGCTCTTCAGGCGAGCGCCAGAAAATTCTGCAGCAGGCGCGCGCCCACCGCCGCGGAGCGCTCGGGGTGGAATTGCGCGCCGTAGAAATTGCGCCACTGCACGCAGGCGCTGAAGGGCGCGCCGTAGTCGGTGCTCGCGGTCGTCGCCGCGCTCAAGTGCAGCGCATAGCTGTGCACGAAGTAGGCGTAGTCGCCATTCGCGATTCCCGCGAGCAGCGGGCAAGGCCGCCCAATGTCGAGGGTGTTCCAGCCCATGTGCGGCACGGGTCGCGTCGAGGCCGTCGCGAAGCGCGCGGCGCGGCCGGGAATGATGCCGAGGCACTGTGCATCGCCTTCCTCGGATGACTCGAACATGAGTTGCATCCCGAGGCAAATGCCGAGCACCGGCTGCCGCAATGCCGGGATCAAGGCATCGAGCCGGTTCTGGCGCAGCCGCGCCATGGCGTCCGCGGCGGCGCCCACTCCGGGAAGGATGACGTGGCTTGCGGCGCGAATCGCGGCGGCGTCCGCGGACACGGCCGAGGCAGCATGCAAACGCTCCAGCGCGAATTGCAGCGAGGCGATGTTCGCGCCGCCGTTGGCGACGATCACGATTTGGCGCGCGCTCACAAGGCTCCCTTCGTGGTCGGCAATTCGCGGCCTTCGAGCCGGATGGCCTGACGCAGGCTGCGCCCGACGCCTTTGAAGCAGGACTCAACCATGTGGTGCGAATTCTCGCCGCGCACGCTGATGTGCAGCGCGGCCCCCAGAGTCTCCGCGAGCGAGCGGAAGAAATGCGGCACGAGTTCGGTCGGCAGCTCGCCGATTTTCTCGCGATTGAAGCGTCCTTCCCACACGAAGTAGGGCCGTCCCGAAAGATCGAGCGCAACCTGCGCTTCCGCCTCGTCCATGGCCAGCAAGAATCCGTAGCGGGCAATCCCGCGCTTGTCGCCAAGCGCCTCGCGCAAAGCTACACCTAAGGCCAGCGCGCAATCTTCCACCGTATGGTGCTCGTCGATGTGCAGATCGCCGCTGCACTTGAGATCCAGGGCGAAACCGCCGTGCTTCGCGATTTGTTCCAGCATGTGATCGAAGAACCCCAGGCCGGTGGCGATGGTGCTCGGGCCGTCGCGCGATAAATCCAGATCGATCCGCACGTCGGTTTCCTTGGTCTTGCGGTGCACCCGCGCGCGGCGCGCCTGCTCGAGAATGCGCCGCGAGATGGCAGGCCAGGTTTCGTCCACCGCGCCGTCCAGCCGAATCCGCAGGCCCTGCACGCCCAAATTCGCCGCGAATTCCAGATCCGTGTCGCGATCGCCGATCATGAAGCTGCGCGCCTTGTCGATCGTGTGCGATGCGAGGTATTCCTGCACCATGCCGAGCTTGGGCTTGCGGCACGCGCAGTCCTCGCGCTTGAAATGCGGGCAGATGCACACGGCCTCGAACTCGATTCCCTGGGACGCGAACAGGTCCAGAATGAAGCGGTGGGCGTGCTCGAATCTTTCTCGCGGAAAGGCCGGCGTGCCCAGGCCGTCCTGATTCGTCACCATGACGAAGGCGAAGCCTGCGGCTTTGAGCTCGAGCAGTGCCGGCACCACGCCGGGCATGAGGCGAACCTTCTCCAGGCTGTCGATCTGCTCGTCGGCGGTCTCCTCGTTCAAGGTGCCGTCGCGGTCCAGGAACAGGACTCGTTGGCCGCCCAGGCTCATGCCCATGCTGCTCACGCCGCCGCCCCCACGCTGCGCAGCAGCGCGTCGTTCTGCTCGCGGGTCCCGACCGAGACGCGCAGCGAGCGCGGCAACGCCGGATTGGCGCGCAGGTCGCGCACGATCAGACCGCCGGCGAGGGCGCCGCTCATGAAGCGGTCGGCATCGCTGCAATCGATGAGCAGGAAATTGGCGTCGCTCGGCCACACCCGCTCCACCCAGGGTGAAGCCGCGAGGCCGCGGCCCAAGCGTTCGCGCTCCGTTAATAACCCGTCGAGCCGCGCCTGCGCGGCTGCAAGTTCGGCGGGATTCAAGGCATGCAAGGCCGCCTCCACTGCTGATTGTGCGAGAGAGTAGGGTGGCACGACCCGCCTGGCCAATTCAATGAGCGCAGGGCTCGCCAGCAGCGCGCCGATCCGGGCGCCGGCCAGCGCGTGCGCCTTGGACAGCGTGCGCAAAATCGCCAGCGTCGAGAAACGCTCCAGCCAGCGAGTGCGGCTTGGCGAACGCGACCACTCGACGTAGGCCTCGTCGATCACGACGATGGCCTTGCCTTCGAGTGCGGTGCAGATTCGCTCGAGCGCCGCCCCGTCGAGCAGATTCGCCGTCGGATTGTTCGGCGAGCACAGGTACACGAGCTTGACGGCCGGCTGCCAGGCGGCGAGCAGCCGCTCGGGGTCCAGCGCCCAGCCGCGCTCGCGTTCCAGCGCAACCTCGATGACGCCGGCGCCTTGAATTCGCGCGGCGACCTGGTACATGCCGAAGGTCGGCGTGCATTGCAGAATCGCGTCCGCGCCGGCGCGCAGGTAAATGCGCGACAGCACATCGATGGCTTCGTCGGCGCCACGCGTCGCGAGCACGCTTTGTGGAGGAACGGCGTACAGCCGGGCCAACTTCTCGATCAAAGCCTGGGGCTGCGGCTCCGGATAGCGATTGAGGCCCGCCGCGGTGGTATCGCCTGCCGGGCGCCAGGGCGCTTCGTTGGCGTGCAGACGCGTCAGCGACGGTAGCCACGCCGCGTGCGCATAGGCTTTCAGTGTGACGATCTCGGGGCGCGCCAGCGACACGACGGCAGTCATTGACGTCGACCGGCAGTCATTTAGGCCGACCCTTCGGCGTGTGCCGGCGCGTCGAGCGCGGCGAGCCGGATGCTCACCGCCGCCGCGTGCGCATCCAACCCCTCGAGATTCGCCAGTATCTGTGCCGTGGGCCCCAACCCGGCAAGGCCGGCGGGTGTCAGCTCCTGCACCGTGATGCGCTTCTGAAAATCCTCCAGCGAGAGACCGCTGTAGGCCTTGGCGTAGCCGTAAGTGGGCAGGGTGTGGTTGGGCCCGCTGCAGTAATCGCCCAGGGATTCAGGCGACCAGTGTCCCAGGAACACCGCCCCCGCGGCGCTCACCTGCCCGAGCCAACGGCGCGGCTCGCGGATCTCGAGCAGCAGATGCTCGGGAGCATAGGCATTGGCGATCGCGAACGCGGTCTCGAGCGTGTCGGCGATCAACGCGCGCATGTGCAGAATGGACTTCGCCAGTATTCCCGCTCGCGAGAGCGACGCGCATTGCCGCTGCACCTGCTGCGCGACTTCCTGCGCCAGTCGCGTCGACGTGGTGACCAGCAGCGCCTGGGCGTCGGGACTGTGCTCGGCCTGCGCCAAGAGGTCCGCCGCGACGAATTCGGCGCGGGCGGTGTCGTCCGCAATCACCATCACCTCGGTCACGCCGGCCGGCAGGTCTGCCGCCGCACCGGCGGCATCCTGCGCCACCAGCATTTTCGCGGCCGTGACGAATGCATTGCCGGGCCCGAACACTTTGTCGCACTTGGGGATGGTGGCCGTGCCGTAGGCCATGGCGGCGATGGCTTGCGCGCCGCCGACTTTGAATACCTGGTCGATGCCCGATTTGCGCGCGGCCACCAGAACCGCGGCGTCCACCGCGCCGTTGCGCGCCGGTGGCGTGCACATCACGCGCACCGGGCATGCTGCGATGGCGGCGGGAACTGCCAGCATGATGGCGGTGGAAGGCAGCGGGGCGGACCCCGCGGGTACATACAGGCCCACCGCGTGGATCGGAACACTGAAGCGCTCGCATACCACGCCCGGTGCGGTTTCGACACGCAGCGGCGGAGTGGTTTGCGCGGCGTGGAACTGCCGCACGTTCGCGATCGCGCGTTCCAAGGCGGCGCTCTGCACGGCATTCAGGGCACGCTCGGCCGCTGCGAACTCGGCGGCGCTGACCCGCAGCGATTCGAGACGTGCCCGGTCGAACTTTTCAGTGAGGGCCAGCACCGCGGCGTCGCCGTCGCGGCGCACGGCGTCGATGATGTCCCGCGCGGCCGCCGCAACTTGCGCGGTGTTGCTTTGGGAGGGGCGGCGCAAAGCGTTGTGCTGCTCGGCCGCGGTCAGTGATTTCCAGTGCAGAATGCGCATGATGGAATGGCCGACGGCTTGCCGCTACGCCAGCATTTTCTCGACCGGCAGCACCAGCACCGAAGTGGCGCCCGCGCCCTTCAGTTGCTCGAGCGTCTCCCAAAATACGCTTTCGCGGCACACCGCGTGCACCGCCACCCGGTCCCCGCGGCCTTCCAGCGGAATGACGGTCGGTGCCTCGCTGCCCGGCAGCAGCTTCGCGATCGCGGGCAATGCCGAGCGCGGGGCATGCAGCATGATGTACTTGCTGCCCTTGACCTGCTCAACGCCGTCGATGCGCATGAGCAGGCGCCGCGCCCACTCCTGTTTCTCCGCGGCAATCGGCACCGGCGTGCGAATCAGCGCGGCTTGGCTCTCGAACACGACCTCCGCCTGGCGCAGGTGGTTCGCCGCCAGCGTCGAGCCGGTCGACACCAGGTCGCAGATCAAATCCGCGCGCCCAAGGCGCGGCGCTATCTCCACGGAGCCGGACAGGACCACGACCTCGGCGGCGATCCGGCGCTCCGCCAGGAAGCGTCCCAAGATCTGTGGATACGTCGTCGCGATGCGTTTGCCCTGCAGCGATTGGGCGCCGCGGTAGTCGAATCCGTCCGGCACGGCGATGCATAATTTGCAGCGCCCGAAATCCAGGAGCTGCACCGTCTCGAACAGCGGCGCAACGCCGCGCGCGGCGAATGCCAGGCGTTTCTCTTCGACCACGTTCAGCCCGACCAGCCCTAGATCGCATACATCCTCCTGCACCAGATCCGGTATGTCGTCGTCGCGCACGAACAGCACGTCGAGCGGCATGTTCTCCCCGTAGCACATCAACTGGTCCTTGCCGCGGCTGAATTTGAGGCCGCAGCGCGACAAGAGGTCGAGCGAGCTGTCGGTGAGGCGGCCGCTCTTTTGTACGGCGATCTTCAGGCGCATCGGATCCGGGGAATTCACGGGTCACCCATTGAGCTTCAGCCGCTCGGTCACGGCCCGGTAGCCGCCGTTTCCGGAAGTCAGATAGCGCGCGACGCGGCCGATCGTGGTGACGCTGACCCCGGTCTGGCGGTGGATCTCGCGATAGGGCAGACCGCGCTCGAGCAGCTCGACCACCGCCCAACGATCCGCCATCGCCTGCAACTCCGCCGGCGTGCACAGGTCGCGGAAGAAGCTGCGGCACTCCTCGACGTTGCGCAGCGCCAATATGGCCGTGCACAGCGCGCGCTCATGCTGCTGCTCCTGGCGCAGGGTGACCGGGCGGTTGGTTTTCATGTCAGGGTCGATCCGTTCGCTTCTATCAATGTATTAATGCACTAGTACATTAATGCATTATCGTGAGTGGTGCAAGCGGCGGCGCGCAAAATGCCTTGACGCACACGGGGGGAGTGCCTAAAATTCGCGCAGCTTATCTAGACCGGCTGAGGGAAAGGCCCTTAGAAGCCGGGGCAACCACTCGAGCTACCGCGAGGAAGCTTGGGAACGGTGCCAACTCCTGCGGAGCCGGGCCAACGCCCGATTCCGGTAGATAGGCGGCGATTGCACGGCTTTTTCAGGCCCGCTGCAATGGCAACGGCGCCGGCGCTACAGGGGTTATGTCAACCTCTATCGAGAGCGAGCGCTACGTGGCCGATAAATCTGCAGTTCAAATCGACCAAACCCTGGGGCTGCCGCAGCCCTTTGCCCTGCACTACGGCGATGTCCTGCCCGATGCAAAGGTGGCGTTCCGGCTGATTGGCCGCGACGATGCCCCGGTGATCGCGGTCCTCGGCGGCATTTCCGCGCACCGGATCGTTACGGGCGCGGACGGGTGGTGGCCGGAGCTCGTTGGGGATGGGCAGGGCGTGGACACCAGGCTCTACCGCGTTCTCGGCATCGACTACCTCGGCGGCCACGGCCACAGTTCCACGCCGCAAAGCGGCGGGAAGTTTCCGCCCTTGAGCTCCTATGATCAAGCCGACGCGCTAAGCGCCGTCGTCCGGCATCTCAAGCTGAAGCCGCTGCATGCCATCGTCGGCGCCTCCTACGGCGGGATGGTGGCGCTGTGTTTTGCGGAGCGCTACGCCGAACTGGTGCGGCACATCGTGATCTTGAGCGCTGCCGACAAGGCCCAGGTGCTGTCGACCGCCTGGCGCAGCGTGCAGCGGCAGATCGTGCGCGAGGCGATCGCGCGCGGCGACGGGCCGTCGGGACTCAAGCTCGCGCGCGCGCTGGCGATGGCGACCTATCGCAGCAACGTGGAATTTCAACTGCGCTTCGGCGGCGCGCCCACGCGCACTGCGGATCGATTTCAATTTCCGATCGAGGATTATCTGTTCGCCCGCGGCGATGACTACGTGCAGAAATACCGCGCCGAATCCTTTCTCGTGTTGAGCGAATCGATCGACCTGCACGAGGTGGACGCGACGCGCGTGCATACGCCGGCGACCCTGATCGCGGTGCGCGAGGATCAGCTGGTGCCGTTCGCCGACATGCAGGCCCTGTCCGCACGCCTCAACGGCCCGCGGCAACTCATCGAAATCAATTCCATTTTCGGGCATGACGCCTTTTTGAAGGAAGGCGCGGCCCTGACACCCATCATCAAATCAGCCCTCGCGGAGCCATGGACATGAGCACGAACACCCCCCCAAAAAAGAAAGCCATCGCAACGCGCTCGGTGCGCGCCGGGCTCGAGTCGGATGCGCAGCACGGCTCGGTGGTGCCGCCGATTTATTTGTCGACGAATTTCGCCTTCGAGAAGTACGGCAAGCCGCGCAAGTACGACTACACACGCTCCGGCAATCCGACTCGCGATCAATTGTCCAGGGCCTTGGCGGATCTGGAGGGCGGCGCCGGCTCGGTTGTGACCTGCACCGGGCTCGCGGCCATCACCCTGATCCTCGCGACCTTGCCGCATGGCGCGCGAGTCATTGCTCCCTACGATTGCTACGGCGGCACCTATCGATTGCTGGCCGCGCTGCATGCGCAGGGAAAAATCGTTGCCGATTTTGTCGATCAGGCCGATGCCGCCGTGTTGCGCTCGGCCCTCGGGGCGGGGGCAAACCTGGTTTGGATTGAGACGCCGAGCAATCCCTTGTTGCGGGTGGTCGATATTCGCGCGATCGCCGATGCGGCGCATGCCGTCGGCGCATTGGCGGTGGTCGACAATACCTTCCTCTCTCCTCTATGGCAGCAGCCGCTGTCGCTCGGCGCCGACCTCGTGATGCACTCCACCACCAAGTACCTGAACGGGCACAGCGACGTCGTCGGCGGCGCTGTCATCGCCGCCACCCAGGAGCTCAACGATAGCCTGGCCTGGTGGGCGAATGCGATCGGCGTCACGGGCGCGCCGTTCGACAGCTTCATGACCCTGCGCGGCGTGCGCACGCTGCATTCGCGCATGCGCGTGCATGCCGAGAACACGGCGGCGGTCGTGGACTTCTTGTCCCAGCATGCCGGCGTCGAGCGGGTGTACTACCCGGGTCTGCCCGATCATCCCGGTCACGAGATTGCGCGCCGTCAGCAGAGCGGCTTTGGTGCCATGTTGAGCTTCGAGCTCAAGGGGGGCGAAGCGGCTGTCGAAGCCTTCCTGACGGGGCTCGAGTGCTTCACTCTCGCCGAGTCCCTCGGCGGGGTCGAGAGTCTCATCTCGCATCCGGCGAGCATGACCCATGCCGGCATGGAGGAATCGGCGCGGGTGCGCGCGGGCATCGGTTCGGGGCTGCTGCGGGTTTCGGTTGGCATCGAAGACCCGGCGGATCTGGTGGCCGATTTGTCCGCCGGGCTCGAGCGCGCGCTCAGAGTCCAGCCAGCACCGCATCTCCGGCGGCACGCGTCGTAATGCCCGCGCCCGCGGCGGGCCGCGCGGCTGCCAAATCGGCCGGCAGCGCGCCCGTTTCGATGGCGCGCGACACCGCCGCCTCGACGGCGCGCGCTTCGTTCTCCAATTGCAGGGAGTAGCGCAGCAGCAGCGCGGCGCTCAAAATCGCGCCGTACGGATTGGCGATGCCGCGGCCGGCGATGTCCGGGGCGGATCCATGGATGGGCTCGAACAGACCGCCGCGCAAACCGGCGCCCAAAGATGCGGACGGCAACAACCCCATGGAGCCCGCCAGCATCGAGGCTTCATCGGTGAGAATGTCGCCGAACATGTTTTCGGTGACGATCACGTCGAAGTCGCGCGGCCGCTTCAAAAGGTGCATGGCGGCAGCATCGACCAGCATGTGCTCGAAGGCGACGTCGGGAAATTCGCCGGGCATGATGCGCTCGACCACCGCACGCCACAGGCGCGAGGTCTCGAGCACATTGGCCTTGTCGATCGACGTCAGGCGGCGGCGGCGCGTACGCGCCAATCCGGCCGCGAGGCGCACCACGCGCTCGATCTCCTCCACCGAGTAGCGGCACACATCGACGGCCTCGGTCGCGGTGCGCGACTTGTCGCCGAAATAGATGCCGCCGGTCAGCTCGCGCACCACCATGATGTCCACGCCACTGAGGATTTCCGCCTTGATCGGCGAGGCATCGAGCACGGCCGGATGGGGCACCACGGGGCGCAGATTGGCGAACAGGCCGAGCGCCTTGCGCAGCTGCAGCAGGCCCTGCTCGGGGCGCACCGGCGCATCAGCCGGCCACTTCGGACCGCCGACGGCTCCCAGCAAAATGGCGTCCGCGCGCCGCGCCAGGGTCAGCGTCGCCGCAGGCAGAGCCTCGCCGGTCGCATCGATGGCAGCGCCGCCCAGCAGCGCCGCTTGGAATTCAAAGGCATGTCCAAAACGCGCCGCCACCGCGCCGAGCACGCGCACGGCCTCGGCCGTGACCTCGCCGCCAATGCCGTCGCCGGCAAGAACTGCAATGAGCGCCTTCACTTGCGGCAAATCCGTTCGGTCACGGCCACGCGGAATACTCAGACAGGCTCCCCGGGTAGCGCCGCTTCGTAACGTTCGATGTCGGCCAGCTTGCCGCGCAGGAAGCCAAGCTCATCGATTCCATTCAATAGACAGTGCCGTGCAAAGGCTTCCAACGGGAATGACACGGACACGCCGGTCGGCAGCGTGAGAAGGGTCGACTCAAGATCGATGTCGACTTCGGCGCCGGGGTTGTCGAGCAGCCAACTCGCGGTCGCATCGTCCACCACGATCGGCAACAAGCCATTCTTCAAGGAGTTGCCGCGAAAGATGTCCGCGATCTCGGTACTGATCACGGCGCGAAAGCCGTAGTCGAGCAGCGCCCACGGGGCGTGTTCGCGCGACGAGCCGCAGCCGAAATTGCGGCCCGCAACCAGCACGGCGGCGCCGCGCGCCTCCGGCCGGTTGAGCGCGAAGTCGGGATTGGGCGAGCCGTCGGCTCGATAGCGCCAATCGGCGAACAGCTGCCTTCCCAAGCCCTCCTTGGTCGTGGTCGTCAAAAATCGCGCCGGGATGATTTGATCGGTGTCGATGTTGCTCGAGGGGATCACCGCCGTCTTGGCATGAACGCGAAGCATGGGTTCCACTACAAGAGCTCCCGTGGATCGGTGATCCGGCCGCGCACGGCGCTCGCCGCCGCGGTGAACGGGCTGACCAGCAAGGTACGCGCGCCCACGCCTTGGCGGCCTTCGAAGTTGCGGTTGCTGGTGCTGATGGAATATTGGCCGGCGCCGACGGTATCGCCGTTCATCCCCAGGCACATCGAGCAGCCGGACTCGCGCCAATCCGCGCCCGCCGCCTTGAAAATGTCGGCATATCCGGCTGCTTCGGCTTCGCGCTTGATCTGTTGCGATCCCGGCACGATGAGCAGGCGCACGCCGGGCGCCACTTTGCGGCCCTGAAGTATGTGCGCGGCGGCCTGTAAATCGGCGAGCCGTCCGTTGGTGCAGCTGCCGATGAATACGACGTTCACGGGCTTGCCGAGCATGGCTTCGCCGCCGTGGAATCCCATGTATCGCAACGCCTTGTCGAAAACCTCGTCCCCGGCCCGGGTTGGAATCGACGATCCGATCGGGAGCACCATTCCGGGATTCGTACCATAGGTGATCATCGGTTCGACCGACGAGGCGTCGATGTCCACGGCGGCGTCGAACTCGGCGTCAACATCGGTGACCAAATTTCGCCAACGCGCCACCGCGGCGTCCCAATCCGCAGCCGCGGGAGCCCGCGGCCTGCCCTTGAGATAGGCAAAGGTCACCTCGTCCGGAGCGATCATCCCGGCGCGTGCGCCGGCCTCGATCGACATGTTGCACACCGTCATCCGCTCATCCATGGACAGCGCGCGAATGGCCGATCCGCGATATTCGAACACATGACCTGTGCCGCCGGACACGCCGATCTTGCCGATGACGGCCAGGATCAAATCCTTGGCGGTCACCCCGGCGCGCAGCCGGCCTTCGACGTTCACCGCAAAGGTTTTCGGCTTGCGCTGCAGCAGCGACTGGGTGGCGAATACATGCCCGACTTCCGTGGTGCCGATGCCGAACGCCAACGCGCCGAACGCGCCGTGCGTGCTGGTATGGCTGTCGCCGCAGACGATGGTCATGCCGGGCTGCGTCGCTCCGAGCTCCGGACTGATGACGTGCACGATGCCGCGCCGCGAGTCGCGCATGCCGAACAGTTCGACACCGAACTCGGCGGCGTTCTGTTCGAGTTGACGCACTTGTTTCGCCGCCGCGTCCACCTTGATCGGCACCTTCCCGAACACCTGTTCGGTGCTGGTCGGCGTCGAGTGATCCATGGTCGCCAGCGTCCGGTCGGGACGGCGCACCGGCAAATTCAGCGTCTTGAGCGTGCTGAAGGCCTGCGGCGACGTGACCTCGTGAATGAGGTGCAGATCGATATACAGCACCGCCGGCGTGTCCGGTGTTTCTGCAACGACCTCGTGTGCCGCCCATACCTTGTCGAACAGGGTGCGTGCGGTCACGGTCTTCAGGCCTTACCGGATTCCAGCCAAGGCATGCGGGCGCGCAGCTGCGCGCCGACCTTTTCGATCGAATGCGTCAGATCCGCTTTCAGCAGCTTGGAGTACTTGCGCCGGCCGCCCTTGTTCTCCGCAATCCATTGGCGCGCAAATTTGCCTTGCTGGATCTCGGTGAGGATCTTGCGCATTTCCTTCTTGGTGGCCTTGTTGACGATGCGCGGACCGCGCGTGAGATCGCCATACTTGGCCGTCTCGCTGATGAAGCGGTGCATTTTCGTGATGCCGCCCTCGTGCAGCAGATCGACGATCAGCTTCAGTTCGTGCAGGCATTCATAGTACGCGACCGCGGGCTGGTAACCCGCTTCGACCAGCGTCTCGTAGCCTTTGACAACGAGTTCGGTCGCGCCGCCGCACAGCACCGCCTGCTCTCCGAAAAGATCCGTCTCCGTCTCCTCGCCAAAAGTGGTTTCCAAAACGCCGCCGCGCGTGCCCCCGATGCCGTCCGCATAGGCCAGCGCCTTCGCCTTGGCATGCTTGGACGGGTCCTGCGCCACGGCAATCAGGCAGGGCACGCCGCGGCCCTGCTGGTATTGGCGGCGCACCAGATCGCCCGGACCCTTCGGTGCGATCAGCACCACGTCCAGATCCTTGCGCGGTTTGATTTGCTTGAAATGAATATTGAAGCCGTGCGCGAACAGCAGGGTCGCGCCTTTTTCGATGAGGTTCTTGAGCTCCGCATACAGGGGTTTCTGGGTGAGATCCGGCACCAGCATTGCCACCAATTGTGCGCCCTTGACCGCGGCGGCCGGTTCCAGCACTTTCAGGCCGTCTTTCTTGGCCTTGTTCCAGCTGTCGCCCTTGCGCACGCCGACCACGACGTCGTAGCCGCTGTCGCGCAAATTGAGCGCATGCGCGCGCCCCTGGCTGCCGTAACCCAGGACGGCGATGCGCGCGCCGCGCAGCGCTTTCTTGTCGACGTCCTTCTGCGAATACAAACGCATTAAATTCTCCTGTAGCCCAATCCCCAACCTCTAAAATGCAAGACCCCGCCTTGCAGACTTCTAGCCTCAGGCGGGGTCCGGTAAAAATTCGCGCCGCCGCAATTGGCTGGCAACTTGGTATTATGGGACGAATGCAGTGGTAATTCAACGTAGGAGCGGCGCGTCCCATCCGTCCTCAGGATCAGGGTTTCTGTGCCTAATATCGGATGAATTTCGATAGCAGCGATTCGATCCCGCTATGGTTGCTGTACGAGCACGAGGTCGACGCCTGGTGCGCGACGCAAACCCCCGAGGTGGCGGCCTGGCTCACGCAGCAGAATTTCAAGGCGGAGAGACATCGGGTCGTGCTCGTGCCGAATGCCGCGGGCGGCATCGCTGCCGCGGTGGGCGGCTTGGGCCGGCGCAGCGGGGAATTGTCGCTGTGGCATGCGGCCGGCTTCGTCGAGCGGCTGCCGCCGCGCCGCTTCCGGCTTGCGCAAGCATTCAGCGCCGCAGAGGCAACGCAATTGTGCTTAGGGTTCGCCTATGGCGGCTACCGGTTCGACCGCTATCGGCCGGCGAAGAGCGACATTGCGAGCGTCGAAGCGCCACCGAACGCCGACGCGCAATTTGTCGCGCTGGCGGCGGAGTCGCTGCGCATGGCGCGCGATTGGATCAACACGCCGGCGCAGGATTTTGGTCCCGCAGAGCTTGCGGCCACGGTCCAGAAGCTCGCGGAGCGGCATCAAGCCGCCTATCAAGAGTGGGTGGGCGAGGGCTTGCTCAGCGCAAATTTTCCCGCCATTCATGCCGTCGGCCGCGCCAGCAGCGCAGCGCCGCGGCTGGTCGAGCTGCGCTGGACACCGCGCCCCGGCGAAAGCTATCCGCGCTTGACCCTGGTGGGGAAGGGCGTGTGCTTCGACAGCGGCGGCCTCGATCTCAAATCGGGATCCGGCATGGCCCTCATGAAGAAGGACATGGGCGGCGCCGCGGTGGCGCTCGCGCTGGCCCATATGCTCATGAGCGTGAAGCTTCGCGCCGAGCTCCGCGTGCTGGTGCCGGCGGTGGAGAACGCCGTCGGCGGCAACGCCTATCGGCCCGGAGACGTGCTGACTACGCGCAAGGGCTTGACGGTGGAGGTCGGCAACACCGACGCGGAGGGCCGCCTGGTGCTCTGCGATGCGTTGGCGTTCGCCGATGCCGAGCGCCCGAATTTGCTGATCGACTTCGCGACCCTGACCGGCGCGGCGCGCGTCGCGCTCGGCCCGGAATTGCCGGCGTTGTTTGGCAACGACTTGGGGCTCGTGCAGGAGCTCGCGGCCGCTGCCGGCACCGAGCACGATCCTCTGTGGCCCATGCCGCTTTGGCCGGGCTACGAGGATGAGCTCTCCAGCAAAATTGCGGATTTGAACAATGTTGCTTCCTCGACGTTCGCCGGAGCGATATTCGGCGCGCTGTTCTTGAAGCGCTTCGTCAGCGAGTCGACGCCGTGGCTGCATATCGACCTTTACGCCTGGAATTCCAAGGAGCGCGCCGGCCGCAGCATCGGCGCCGAGGCGCAGGGCGTGCGCGGTGTCTATCGATATCTGGTGCAGCGCTACGGCACTCTCTAGCGTTGCGCGGCGGCAACGCGCATGGTTATGCTCGACACGCGTCATTCACTCCTCCGTTATTCAATCTGAAGCCCATGCCAAAAAAATCCGCCGCCATCGATCCCCGTCGCTACTCGCGCATCGTCGTCGAGGGGGTGAAGCAATCGCCGAGCCGAGCGATGCTGCGCGCCGTCGGTTTTGTCGATGCGGATTTCGACAAGCCGCAGGTGGGCATCGCCTCGACCTGGAGCAACTTGACGCCCTGCAATATGCACATCGATGAGCTGGCCCGCTTGGCCGCCGGAGGGGTCGAGGCCGCGGGCGCGAAGCCGATTACTTTCAGTACCATCACCGTCTCCGACGGCATTTCAATGGGCACACCCGGCATGCGCTACTCCCTGGTATCGCGGGAGGTGATCGCCGACTCGATAGAAACGGTGGTCGGCGCTCAGGGCTTCGACGGCGTGGTGGCGATCGGCGGCTGCGACAAGAACATGCCCGGCTGTCTGATGGCGCTGGCGCGGCTCGACCGGCCCGCGGTGTTCGTCTATGGCGGCACCATCCGCCCTGGAGCCGATCGGCGCGACATCGTGTCCGTGTTCGAAGCAGTCGGCGGTTATGCGCAAGGCACGGTGAGCGAGCAGCAGCTCAGATTCGTCGAGCGCACCGCGATCCCGGGACCCGGCTCCTGTTCCGGAATGTACACGGCCAACACCATGGCGTCGGCGATCGAGGCCCTCGGTATGAGCCTGCCCAACAGCTCGGCGCAGGACGCCATCTCCGCGCAGAAACGGGAGGATTGCGCGCGCGCCGGGGCGGCCGTGGTCGGCCTGATCAAGCTCGGCTTGACCCCGCGGCGCATCTTGACCCGCCGGGCGTTTGAAAACGCCATCACGGTGGTCATCGCGCTCGGCGGATCGACCAACGCCGTACTGCACTTGATGGCCATCGCCTCCTCCGCAAACATCAAACTGAACCTCGAAGATTTCACACGCATCGGCAAACGCGTTCCGGTGCTGGCGGATTTGCGTCCGAGCGGACGCTATTCGATGTCCGAGCTCGTGGCCATCGGCGGAATCCAGCCTCTGATGAAAACGCTATTGGATGCGGGCTTGCTGCACGGCGATTGCCTGACCGTCACGGGCGCTACCATGGGCGAGAATCTACGCCAGGTCGCTCCGTATCCCGACGGTCAGCAGATCGTGCGGCCGCTGCGTGATCCTATAAAGAAGAACAGCCACTTGGTGGTCCTGTACGGGAATCTCGCGCCGGATGGGGCAGTTGCAAAAATTACCGGTAAGGAGGGGCTGCGTTTCGAGGGAAAGGCACGCGTATTCAACTCCGAAGAGGACTCGTTGCAGGGAATCTTGGACGGGGAAGTTCGGGCCGGCGACGTGGTGGTCATTCGCTACGAAGGCCCGAAAGGCGGCCCGGGAATGCGCGAAATGCTGAGTCCCACGGGCGCCATCATGGGCAAGGGCTTGGGAAAAGAGGTTGCGCTGATCACCGACGGCCGGTTTTCCGGCGGCAGCCATGGCTTCGTGGTGGGTCATATATCGCCGGAGGCGGCGCTCGGCGGCCCGCTGGCCTTGGTCAGGACCGGCGATCGCATCACGATTGATGCAGAGCGTCGTGAAATCAGCTTGCAAGTCGGCGCGGCGGAACTCAAGCGCCGGCGTAAATCATGGGCGCCTCCGAAACCATACGCGCGGCGCGGGGCGTTGGCAAAGTATGCGCGGCAGGTCAGCAGCGCATCCTTGGGCGCGGTAACCGACCTGGAGGAAGTCGCCGCGCGCGGCGCAAAGACATAGTGATGCCGGCGCTCCGAGAAGGTCGTTCCTCAGGTAAAGTCGCGCTTGCAGTCTTGCCGCGATATGTGTCAGTCTCTTTACTCGCCGAAGGGAAAGGAAGGGACGCTGCGTGGAAGGTGGCGTGCCTGCGAGACGTCGTAAGGGACACGCTTCGCACGGCGTTTCTCGATGAATCGATTCAGGGGTAGGGTCGCATAGACTTATGTATAAATACGAAGAGCCATCACTGTTTTCGGGCCGGAGAGGCGCCGCCTTTCTCGCCGTCATCCTGCTCCACGTGCTTATGGTTTGGGCGTTTTACACCGGGTTGGCCGGCAAGCTGGTACAGACGATTATTCCGCCGGTCGAGATCGCTCAAATCGACAAGCCCAAGGACGTCGACAAGCCGCCGCCGCCGCCGCCTAAGCTCGAAGAAATCAAACCGTATGTGCCGCCGCCGGAATTCGTGGACATTCAGGCGCCTCAGGTCGAAACGACCGCCATCACGCAGACGACTCAGGTGAATCGGCCGCCGCCGCCGCCGGTAGCTGCGGCGCCGCCCGCGCCGGGCACGCCTGCACATATGGATCCGAAGCATCCGCTCAAGATCGGTGAAGACTATTATCCCGATGCCTCCAAGCGTGCCAACGAGGAAGGCCGGTGCGTCGTGCTCATGACGGTCGCCGTGGACGGCAAGATCACCAATGAATCCATTCAGACGAGCTCGGGCTTTCCGCGCTTGGACGAAGCTTGTTTGAAAGGGGTGCACGGACAGCGCCTGATACCGGCGACCGAAAACGGCAAGCCGGTCGAGAAGACCATATCCATTCCGATTGTCTGGAAACTCACGGGCAAGTAGCGATCACTGAACCTAAGAGTCAATTTCTAACTATTACTACGCTTTTCTATTAGAGGGAATCGGTCAATGCAAGAGACAGCTGTTGAAAACCCATATGGCCTTGGGGCCCTGATCGCGAACGGCGATATCATTGCCAGGTCAATCCTTGCGATCTTGTTGATCATGTCGCTGCTGACCTGGTTCATCATGATCACGAAATTTTTCGACCAGCGCCGCCAGCGCAAGCAGGCGATCGAGGCCGAACGCGAATTCTGGTCATCGTCCAGCCTGACGGATGCGCTGAATAAATTGAAGGGCACCTCCAACCCGTTTCGCGCGCTGGCCGAAACCGGCAGGCAGGCGTACGAGTATCACGAGACCAACAAGACGCGTCTGTCGGGCGCCATCGGCACCAGCGAGTGGATTACCGAGTCGCTGCAGCGCACTGCGGACACGGTGATCAGCCGCATGCAGTCGGGCTTGCCGGTGCTCGCCTCGGTCGGCGCCACCGCGCCCTTCGTCGGCCTGCTCGGCACGGTCATCGGCATCTACCACGCACTGATCGCCATCGGCGTCGCCGGACAGGCGTCCATCGACAAGGTGGCCGGACCCGTCGGTGAGGCATTGATCATGACCGCCATCGGCCTCGCCGTCGCGGTGCCTGCGGTGCTGGGCTACAACATTCTGTTGCGTCGCAATAAGGGCGTGCAGGAAATGGTCAGCCACTTCACCCACGAGCTTCACGCCTACCTGATTTCGGGCGCCAAGATGGGACTGGGCATGGATAAGGGCTCGGCGCCGCCGCCGGTCATCGGCAAACCCAACGCACCCGCGGCCGCACGCTAGGAAACGCAAGCTTATGGCGATCAATGTCGGTGGGGAAGAAGCCGAAGCAATGTCGGACATCAATGTCACGCCGCTCGTGGACGTGATGTTGGTGCTCCTCATCATCTTTATCATTACGATTCGGGTCATCATCCAGCAGGTACAGCTGGATCTGCCGAAGGCAACCAATTTGCCGACGCAGACCAAGCCGGAAAACATCACCATCGCGATCGACAAGCAGGGCGACATTTATTGGAACACCAAGGTTCTGTCCGGCCAGGAGGAGCTGAAGCAGAAGCTGCGCGGTATCGCGCGCGAGGAACCGCAGCCCGAAGTGCACATCCGGGGTGATGCCAACGTCCGCTACCAGTTCGTGGGCCAGGTGCTCGTTGCCACGCAGCAGATCGGCATTCGCAAAGTGGCGTTCATCACCACACCCGATCACTTCGGCCCCGGAACGTAGGAGAAAGCACGCATGGCCATGAATGTAGGCGGGAGCGGCGAAGGCCAGTCTTACTCCGACATCAACATGACGCCGTTGATCGACGTCATGCTGGTGCTGCTGATCATTTTCATCATCACGATTCCGAGCATGACGCACGCGGTGAAGATCGATAACCCGCTGCCGCCGCCGCCGAATTTCGTGCCCCCGCCGCCGCCGGAAGTGATCGACTTGACCATCGATTTCGACGGCACGCTGCTGTGGAACAAGAGCCCGGTGGATCGCCCGACCTTGCAGGGCTACATCAGCCAGGAAGCGCAGAAAACGCCTCAACCCGAAGTTCACATCTCGGTCGACAAGTTTGCCAAGTACGAAATCGTGGCGCAGACCTTGGCTGACTTACAGCACCGCGGCTTGAAGAAGATAGGATTCGTCAACAACGACTATTTCTGATTTGGCATCCCTAGGTGGTATTACGGCGCGTCTTCCCCAAAGCGGGGTTGGCGCGCCGTTTGTTTGGACGCGATGCCCCGACCGTCACTTATTTAGCGCAAAATAAATTTAAGACTTGTCAGCGAGGTTTGGTAATGACTCATTCGATACTCGACATTGGGCACCGGCCGGTTAAGTCCCGCGCCGGCTATTTGAGCTTGGCGGTGCTGGCGCTGGTTTGCGCGGGCGCAATTCCGCAGGCGGCTTTCTCCGCCGACAAGGACAAGGGCCAGCAGATCAGCCGCGTCATCGCCAAGGAAATGATGGCGGCGCAAAAGGCGATGCAGGCCCAGCAGTGGGCCGAGACCATCAAGAATTTGGAAGCGGCGGAAACGAAGCCCGGGCTGAATGCCTTCGACAAGAAGACCATCTATGACTACAAGGCGTTTGCCTACGTCAAGCTCAATGACCTGAAGAACGCGCAAAAGTCCTACGAAGAAGCCATTGCGACCGGCGCGTACACGCCCGATGAACTGGCCAAGACCACCCGCACACTGTTCAAAATCACCGCCAGCACCCAGCAAAACGCCAAGGCGATCGAATACGGCAAGCAGGTGGCGGAATCAGGTCAGGCGACGCCGGATGACCTGGGAATCATGGCTCAGCTCTATTACCTGCAGAAGGATTGCAAGAACTCGGCCGTATGGGCCGACAAGGCGGTTGCCGCGGCCCGCAAGGCCGGAGAGGCTCCCAAGGAAAATCTGTTCCAGTTCAAGCTGCAATGCGCTTCGGACGCCGGCGACACGGCCGCGATGGCCGCGGTATTGGTCGATCTGATTCGCCTCACCAACAAGACCAACTACTGGAACACTTTGTTGCGGATCGAGCGGCAGGATGAACGGGAAGACCACAACACGCTGATGCTGTACCGGGTGATGTACGACACCAACTCGATGACCGCCGGCAGCGATTACATCGAAATGGCGCAGCTGCTCGGCGATGCGGCCCTGCCGGCCGAGGCACAAACCGTGCTCGAGAAGGCCATGAGCGCGGGGCTCATCAACGACCAACAAAAGGAACGCACCACGCGCCTATTGAACTCCTTCAAGACGCGGGCTGAGGCCGACAAGAAGGGCCTGACGCAATTGGACGCCGAGGCCACCAAGAACCCGGCGGGCGAGCTCGACGTCAAGCTGGGCGAGGTCTATTACGGCTTCGGCGATTACCCGAACTCCATCACGACGCTGAACCGTGGCATTCAAAAAGGTCAGATCAAGCATCAGGACGAGGGGTACGTGTATCTCGGCCGGGCGCAAGTTGCGCAAAAGAACATTGCAGATGCCAAGAAGGCGTTTGCGGGCCTCAAGAGTGTACCGAACATCAGCCCGCGAGTTCTCAAGCTGTGGGAACTGTACGCTGACACACTCGGTCGATAGTCGGACGACACAGGAGAATTGCAATGACTATCAAAGCCGGCGACAAGATGCCCGAGGGCACGTTCACACGGATGACCGGGGACGGGCCGCAAAAGATGACGACCGACCAACTCTTTGCCGGTAAGACGGTGGTGCTGTTTTCGGTCCCAGGGGCGTTCACTCCCACGTGCGATGCCAAGCACTTACCGGGTTTTGTTGAACTAGCAGGTCAGATCAAGGCCAAGGGCGTGGATACCATCGCCTGCACGGCGGTGAACGATGTGTTCGTGATGAACGCATGGGGCAAGCACGGCGGCGTCGGCGACAAGATCCTGATGTTGGCGGACGGCAACGGCACGTATGCCAAGGCCCTGGGACTGGAAATGGACGGCTCGAAATTCGGTATGGGGGTCCGCGGCCAGCGGTTCGCCATCATCGTCAAAAATGGGGTCGCCACCCACGTCAATGTCGAGGCGCCGGGTGAATTCAAGGTGTCCGCGGCCGAGTTCGTTCTCAAACAGCTCTAACGGCCTTGCTAGCTCTGCGGACCGCGCGGCCGTCATTGCGTCTGGCGGAAGCTGAGCGCATCGCGCGCGATCTCTACGGACTGGCCGTCTCGGCGAGCGCGTTGCCGGGGGAGCGGGACAGCAACTTTCGTCTGCGTACCGCGGAGGCGCCGGCTGCGGCGCCGCGCGAGTTCGTGCTCAAGATCGGCCTAGGAGAAGACGCCGACAGCACCGACTGCCTCGTAAGCGTTCTCGACCATTTGGCGGAGCAAGATCCCACCCTCCCGGTACCGCGGCTCCTCCCTACACAGCAGGGAGAAGCGATCGGGCGCGTCGCGCGCGACGGAATCGACTATAGCACCTGCCTCATGAGTTTCCTGCCGGGGCGCCTGCTCGCGGAATCCAGCCCCAGCCTAGGCCTGCTGCAAAATATGGGCGCCACCCTGGCGCGCTTGGACCGGGCTCTGCAGGGCTTTTTTCATCCGACCTTGACCCGACGCCTGGCGTGGGACGTGCGGCGACTACCCGAGCTCGTTGAATTTTCGAACTACATCGAATCGGCGCCGCTGCGTGCCGCCGTCGAACGGGTCGCGGACGCGTTTCGCGCCTGCCTGCCCCGGCTGCGAGGCCTGCGCAGTCAAGCCATCCACGGCGACTGCCACGCTGCCAACTTGTTGGTGGAGGACGATGGTCGCTCGATCTGCGGCATTCTCGATTTCGGTGACATGATTCACGCGCCCCTGATTTTGGAGCCTGCGGTGGCGATGTCGGAGCTCTTGACCGAAGCTTTGGCACCCTTAAGTTCGACGGGAGCGGTGCTGCATGGCTATGCGCAGGGCCGGACCCTTGAGGCCAACGAAATCGAGTTGCTGTACGACATCGTCACGGCGCGCCACGCCACCACTGTGCTCGTGCATGCCTGGCGCCGCCAGCACGACCTCGACGGCGCCCGGGTGCTAGATCGCGCCGCCGTGAACAGCGCGCGCTCGCTGCAAGAGTTATTGGATGCTGGCGCACACGATCTGACCCGTGCATGGCACGAGGCGGCGGGAACTGCGACGCCGCACCAGCCTGCGCCCGCGGGAGCGCCGCCGGTCGATCGTGCGCAGCCGGTCGATCTCGCGCGGCGCCACCGGCTGATGGGCGCTGGCGCCGAGCTCTTCTATGAGAAGCCGCTGCACCTGGTGCGCGGCGCGGGGGTGTGGCTGTACGACGTGCGGGGGCGGGCGTACCTGGACGTCTACAACAACGTGCCGCATGTGGGACACACGCATCCGACGGTCGTGGCAGCGATTCAAAGGCAAACGGCAATTCTTGCCACGCACACCCGCTACCTGCATGAAAAGATTCTGGAATATGCCGAGCAGCTGACGGCCCGGCTGCCGGCGCACCTCGATGCATGCATCTTCGTCAATTCCGGGAGCGAGGCCAACGACGTGGCGTGGCGCATGGCGCAGATGGCGACGGAAAACCGCGGCGGCCTCGTGATGGAGCACGCCTACCACGGCATTACGGAGGCCGCGGCAGCGCTCAGCCTAAGCGCCGGACGGCCGCGTGACCCGCGAGTCGCGACGATCGCGCCGCCGCCGCGCGGCTTGCGCGTCAATGACGACCCGAGTGCCGCGGAATTGACCGCGGCGGCGCGCGACGCCGATCAGGCGGTTGCCGCGCTGGCCGAGCGCGGGTTTGCGCCGGCAGCCTTCTTCATCGACACCGCGATTACCAGCAGCGGCATCTTTGATCCGCCCGCTGCCTGGGCGGCGATGGTGACGTCGCGCGTGCGCGCCGCCGGCAGCCTGGTTGTTGCCGACGAAGTGCAATATGGATTGGGCCGCTCCGGTTCGCATTTCTGGGGATTCGAGCGGCGTGGCATCGAGCCCGACATCGTGACCATGGGCAAGCCGGTGGGCAACGGCTATCCGATGGGTGTAGTGGTGGCCAATCGCGACTTGATCGAGGCCTTTCAAGCGAAATTCGGCTTCTTCTCGACCTTCGGCGGCAACGCCGTGGCGGCCGCTGCCGGACTTGCGGTCCTCGAAGTACTCGATGTCGAAGCGCTCATGGCGAATGCCGCAGACACCGGAGGGTATTTGCGCGAACAGCTGCAAGGCCTCGCCGCCCGGCACGAATGCCTGGGCGAAGTGCGTGGCTCGGGCCTGCTTCTCGGCCTCGAGGTGCTGGGGCGAGATGGTGCGCCGTCGAAACCGCGCAACCAGCGGATCGTCAACGCGCTGGCATCGCAATTCGCCATCCTGATCGGCTACGAGGGGCCCCACGCCAGCATCCTCAAGCTCCGGCCGCCGCTGCCTTTCCGCCGCGAGCACGCGGATCTCTTGATCCAAGCCATCGACGCCGCGGCTGCCGCGGTCGACGTCAGCTAACCGCCTATCAAGCGCTCGAGCTCCGGCACGATCTGGAACAGGTCGCCCACCAAACCGACGTCGGCCACCTCGAAGATAGGCGCTTCGCCGTCCTTGTTGATCGCGACAATGGTGCGCGCGTCCTTGATGCCCGTCAGGTGCTGGATGGCACCCGAGATGCCGATGGCAATGTAGATTTCGGGGGAAATGATCTTGCCCGTCTGGCCTACCTGCATCTCGTTCGGCGCATACCCGGCGTCGACGGCGGCGCGCGATGCACCCACGGCCGCCCCGATCTTGTCCGCGAGGCTGAACAACAGCTTGAAGTTCTCAGCGCTGCCGAGTGCACGGCCGCCGGACACCACGCGCTTGGCGGTCTGCAGATCAGGGCGATCGGTCGAACCACTCTTCGCGCCCACGTAGCGGGTATGCGTGGGCAGCGGGACGCTGATGCTCCGGGACTCGACGGCGGCGGTGCCGCCGCTCTTGGCCGCTTCGAAGGACGCGACGCGCACGGTTGCAACGAGCTTTCGCGCGGGATCGGCTTCCACCGTCACGATGGCGTTCCCGGCGTAGGTCGGCCGCCGGAACCGATAGGCCCCCTCGACCGCCATCAAATCGCTCACCTGCGGCGCACCGAGCAATGCCGCGACGCGCGGCATGAGATCCTTGCCGAAGCTCGTCGAAGGGCCGAACACATGCGTGAAGTCGGCAGTCAACGCTGCCAGCTGCGGCGCGAAGATCGCGGCCAGCGGATGCTCGTTCTCGGGCCGATCCACGCGCAGCACGGATTTGACTCCCGCGATGGCGGCGGCCTGGGCGGCGACGGCGGAGGTGTCCGCACCGAACAGGACTATGGTGGTCTCAGCATCCGGAATGCCGCTCGCGCAGGCGACGCATTTCGCCGTCGCGGGATTCAGCGCCTTGCCATCGTGTTCGCCGACAATGAGAACCTTGTGCATTAGATCAAGCCCTTCTTCTTGAGTATGTCGACCAATTCAGCCACATCCTTCACCATCACGCCTTTCTGGCGGTTGGCCGGCGGCTCGGTCTTGATGGTCTTGAGCAGTACGCCCGCGCTCACGCCCAGCGCTTCGAGCGACGTCACGTCCAAGGGCTTCTTCTTGGCCTTCATGATGTCCGGCAATTTCACGTACCGCGGCTCGTTCAAGCGCAGATCCACCGTCACCACGGCCGGCAGGTCCACCTCGATGGTTTCCAATCCCGCGTCGACCTCGCGCGTGACCGATGCCTTGCTGCCCGAGATCTCCACCTTCGAGGCGTAGGTCGCCTGCGGCCGCTCCCAGATCGCCGCCAGCATCTGGCCGGTTTGGTTCGCGTCGTCGTCGATGGCCTGTTTGCCCAAAAAGATCAGATCCGGGTTCTCTTTCTTGGCCAGCGCGAGAAACGTTTGCGCGGCAGTGAGCGGCTCCACGGGCGCGTCCGTCTGGACCAAAATCGCGCGATCGGCACCCATTGCCAACGCGGTACGCAGCTGCTGCTGGGTGTCGGCGACGCCGATGCTGACCGCGACGACCTCGATGTTCGTGCCGCGCTCCTTGATGCGCAGCGACTCTTCGAGCGCAATTTCATCGAACGGATTGACGCTCATCTTGACGCCATCGAGCATCACGCCGCTGCCGTCGGGTTTGACGCGGATGCGCACGTTGTAGTCGACGACGCGCTTGATACAGACCATGATCTTCTGCATTGGTTTTCTTTCCCCTTGTCAGGCGCTACGCGCCGAAATTTACGGGGTCGCGGCGACCCCGTCCGATAATTTTTGATAGGAGCGCAATTATACTGCGGTCTCCGCGGCGTTCTTCAGGCTCGCCTCGGTTTGTTGTTCCGCAAAAAGAGCGCTGATCTTGGCCGCGCACTGGCGCAGCTTCGGCAGGAAGCGTTCGAGGCCGTTCTTCAGAGGCACGGCGGAGGCTGCAAATCGGACCGTCAGGCAGGCCAGCACACGGTCGTGCAGCAGGACCGGGACGGCGATGCTGATTTCCTCCATCAGGCGGCGGGAGCGCGTGGCCGTCGCGAATCCCGAGGCCTGGATCTCGCCGAGCGTGCGCGCAAGCTCGGCGCGCGCACGCGCGGGCTTGTCCTCTTCCTTGCCCGAGCGAGCCAGAATTTCGATGAGCATTTCGCGCTGCTGCGCGGGTGTGTTTGCCAGATAGACGCGCCCGGCTGCCGTTGCCAGCAGCGGCGTGCGAAACCCGGCGGAATATCGTTCGATCGCCAGCGGGCTGCTGTGATCGGTGGACTCGCGCACCAGCATGGTCGTTCCGGAGAGGGTGGCGATGGCGACCGGCCAGACGATTTCGCGGCACAGGTCATGGATGAACGGCTTCGCGATCTGAGTCACCCACGCCTCGTCGTCGAAGCCGTCGCTCAAGGCCCGCACCAGAATGGTCAATCGGTATCGGTCATCCGCTCCATCCCGAAAGACGAATCCGGCATTGCACAGGGTTTCCAATATTCGGTAGACGGTGGTGCGCGGGAGACGAATCTCTTGGGCTACTTCCGATACCGTGGCGCCGTCGCGCAGATTCAAAACCGTCAGTGCATCGAGGCCGCGCATCAGCGCACGGATTGGGCGTGTTGATTCCATGAAACCTCGAACGAATGGGGGCCGCTAGTTTAAGGATCGGCGCTTTGCTTGTCCACCTTGCGGTCAGCCGATAGACTTGCGTCAGATGCTTCGCTACTTCCTGACCCGCCTCGCCGGCGCGGTTCCAACCCTGTTCATCATCGTTACGCTGGCGTTCTTTCTCATCCGTGCGGCCCCGGGTGGTCCCTTTGATCAAGAGCAAACCCTGCCGCCCGAAATCATGGCCAACCTGCAGCGTGCTTACGGCCTGGACCAGCCGATCTGGACCCAGTATGGACACTACCTTGCGGCCGTTCTGCACGGCGATTTCGGCCCTTCGTTCAAGTACAAGGATTTTTCGGTGACCGAGCTCATCGGCCAGGGCTTTCCGGTGACGTTCGAGCTCGGGTCGATCGCCATGGGGCTGGCCTTGATCCTCGGCGTTCCCATCGGTACCTTCGCGGCGCTTCACCACAACCGCCCAGCCGACTACGCCTCAATGTCGCTGGCCGTCGTCGGCATCGCGATTCCCACCTTCGTGGTGCTGCCGTTTCTCGGCTTGTTGTTCGGCATTTACCTGCATTGGCTGCCGGTGGCCGGGTGGGAGCCGGATTCAATCCGACACCTGGCGCTGCCGGTCGTCGCCTTGGCGCTGCCGCCGCTCAGCGTGATCGCGCGCCTGGTTCGCGCGAGCATGCTCGAGGTGCTGCGCAGCCATTTCATCCGCACGGCGTTTGCCAAGGGGTTGCCGCTGCACACGGTGTTGGTGCGGCATGCATTGCGTCCCGCCCTGTTGCCGGTGGCGAGCTATCTGCCCCCGGCGATCGCGTCCATCATGACCGGTTCGCTGGTCGTTGAATCGATCGCAGGGTTGCCCGGCATCGGACGATATATGGTGCAAGGCGCGCTCAACCGGGACTACACCCTGGTCATGGGCATGGTGATCATCTACTCGACGCTGCTCATCGTCATGGGTCTGCTCGTCGATCTTCTCTACGCCTGGCTCGATCCTCGCGTCAGGTTCGGACGATGAGCACTCTCATCGACGATGCCGCACGGCGATTGCGGGCAAATCCCGCCGCCATGTGCGCGCTGGCCGTCATCTTGAGCATCGTGGCGCTGACGTTGGTCGGGCCGTGGTTCAATCCAAACGGCAGCGAGACGCTCGATTGGTCGCACGTGGCGTCGCAACCCGCTTGGGCTGGCGCGCATTGGTTCGGCACCGATCGGCTGGGGCGCGATCTATTCGCACGCACGCTCGAGGGGGCGCGGATCTCGCTCGCCGTCGGGTTGGTGGCGAG
Organism: uncultured Gammaproteobacteria bacterium; assembly: GCA_963818075.1. GTDB lineage: Bacteria > Pseudomonadota > Gammaproteobacteria > Steroidobacterales > Steroidobacteraceae > Bog-1198. Next base: position 105,911 of record CAWFQX010000007.1, read on the forward strand.
CGCGGTCAGTTTGTTGGTCGGTATCGGCTACGGCGCCGTGTCCGGCTACATCGGTGGGCGTACCGACCACGTGATGATGCGGGGCATCGAGATCTTGAGCGGGTTGCCGCTGGTCTTTTTCGTCATTTTCTTGACCGTCATTTTCGGCCGCAGCGTGTATTTATTGTTCTTGTCGATCGGTGCGGTGGGATGGCTCACCATGGCGCGCATCGTGCGCGGTCAGACCTTGAGCGTTCGGCAGCGCGAGTTCATCGAGGCCGCGGTGGCGTCGGGAGCCGGCACCGCACGCATCATCGCCAAGCACGTGATTCCGAACGTCATCGGACCCGTCGTCGTCTACGCCACGCTTACGGTGCCGCAAATCATCATGTTCGAGAGTTTTCTGAGTTTTCTCGGTTTGGGCATCCAGGAGCCGCATGCCAGCCTCGGCGCGTTGATCGCCGAGGGCGCGGGCGAAATGGAGGCGGCGCCTTGGATATTGCTGGTCCCTGGCGGGTTGCTGGCCATGCTGCTGCTGGCGCTCAATATTCTTGGCGACGGCCTGCGCGATGCGCTCGACGTGAAGGAGCGCTGAATTGCCGCCGGTGTTGTGCATCACGGATTTGACGGTCAGGTTCGCGCAGCCCGATCAGGAGATCTGCGCCGTGCGGCAGGTATCGTTGGCCGTGGCGGCGGGCGAGTGCGTCGGCATCGTCGGCGAATCCGGATCCGGCAAGACGCAAGTCTTCATGGCGGCGATGGGCTTGCTGGCCGGCAACGGCAGAGCCGAAGGCAGTGTGCGCTTCGGGGGAGAGGACTTATTGGGCCTCGGCCGTGAACGCCTGAATCGCATCCGCGGCGCCAAGCTTTCCATGGTGTTCCAGGATCCGATGACCTCGTTGACTCCGCATTTGAAAATTGGCACGCAGCTCGCGGAAGTCTTGGTGTGCCATGCGGGCAGGTCGTGGCACGAGGCGCGGCTCGCCGCGCGGCGCATGCTTGAGCGCGTCGGCGTGCCGGAACCGGAGCGCCGGCTGAATCAATATCCGCATGAGCTCTCCGGCGGACTGCGCCAGCGCGTGATGATCGGTATGAGCTTGCTGTGCGATCCCCTGCTCATGATCGCCGACGAGCCGACGACGGCGCTCGACGTCACCGTACAGGCACAGGTGATCGATCTTTTGAGGGCGATGCGCGGAGAGTTCGGCATGGCAATGGTGCTGATCAGCCATGACCTCGCCGTGGTGGCCACCCTCTGCGACCGGATTCTCGTCATGTACTCAGGAAGGATCGTCGAAAGCGCCGCAACCGTCGAGTTGTTCCATCACGCCTGGCATCCGTACACCGCGGAGCTGTTGAAATGCATCCCCAGTTTGTCGGGCCCGCGACTCCAGCGGCTGCCGACGCTCCCCGGGCAACCGCCGCAGTCGGGCGAGGCCCTCGAGGGATGCGCGTTCGCGCCGCGCTGTGGCCGTGCCGCGGCGCGCTGTTGGACCGAGCGGCCGCTGCTCGAGGATCTCGGCGCTGCCGGCGGCGAGGTGAAGATCGGCGGCGAGGCGCGCCGAGTGGCCTGCCACTTTCCGCTGCCGCCGTGAATGCCGTGGCTTCCGTGACCGACGTCTTGCTGCAAGTCACCGGCCTGCGGGTGCAATATGGCGCGCGCGTGGCGCTCTCTGATGTGAGCTTCGGGCTTTTTGCCGGCGAAACGCTTGGTCTCGTCGGCGAATCAGGTTCCGGCAAATCGACATTGGCGCGCGCCATCCTGCAACTGGTGCGCCCTTGCCGAGGTACCGTGGTGTGGCGCGGACAGGACTTGGTGTCGTGCGCGCCGACGGTGTTGCGGCGGCTGCGCCGCGACTTGCAAATCGTGTTTCAAGACCCGCTCGCGAGTTTGGACCCGCGGATGACGGTGGGGGAATCGATCGCCGAGCCGCTGCGGATTTTTGAACCCGGCTTGGACGCCGGCGCGCGCAGAACGCGAGTTGGCGCGATGCTGGAGCGTGTAGGCCTTACGCCCGAGATGATCGGCCGCTACCCGCATGAATTCAGCGGCGGACAATGCCAGCGCATCGGCATCGCCCGGGCCATGATCTTGAGCCCGAAATTCTTGATATGCGACGAGCCGGTCAGCTCGCTGGACGTCTCCATCCAAGGGCAGATCGTCAACTTGCTGCTCGATCTGCAGCGCGATGCCGGCACCGCGATGCTGTTCATCAGCCACAATCTTGCGATCGTCCGGCATTTGAGTCATCGAATATTGGTCATGTATGCGGGCAGGCTGGTGGAGGTCGCGCCGCGCGACGAGTTGTTCGCCGCGCCGATCCACCCCTACACTCGAGCGCTATTGGCGGCCGTGCTCCCATCGATGCCCGTGCAGCGCGCCGCTCTGCCGCCGCCGCTGCCCGAGGCCGCTGCGCCGCTGCCGCCCGTCACGGGATGTGCGTTTCGTGATCGCTGCATCCATGCACTGGCCGTTTGCGCACAAGCGGTACCGGCGCTCGAGGAGACGACCACCGGGCACTGGGCGGCCTGCCACCGCGCTCGGGAACTCGCCTAGCGGGCGGCCGTCAGGGGATGGGGCGCGATGTCGGCCTGCGGCTTCAACTGGGCGGTGCACGCCTTCTTGGCATCATTGTAGGAGACGGTTCGGCTGGCCGACATTCGCTTGGTCATGCAGCCCACCATCTGGCGCTTATTCACCACGGACGCATTCTGAATCGACGCGTCCGCAGCCAGTGCCTGCGCGCCCGCCAATGCGCCGGTCAGTGCGACTGCAAGAATTATGAATTTCACCGAAGCTCTCCCCGAAAAAGATGCCGCACTGCGCTGCGGAAATCCATGCCAGGCGGATCAGTATCCGCCCTGCGTCCCTCGTCGCAAGGGGAGGAAATCGCCAACGAATGTCAGGTTTGCGCCGACATGAGTTTGGGGGCTGGCGTCGGACGGCTACTACACGACTTTAAGGTGGCGGACGGGCGGCAACGACGCGCCGATTCGCTAGCATTTGTTGTTTCCGGGCCAAAACGAGGCGCTACCGTGAGCCAGACAGTCGGCGAGCTTTTGACCTCCACCCTCGCCGAACTCGGCTGCAACCAGATATTCGGCATCGTCGGCGACGCGCTCAATCCATTCACGGATGCCGTACGCCGCAATGAGCGCATGTCCTGGTTCGGAGTCCGTCACGAGGAGGGCGCTGCCCTCGCGGCGACGGGACAGGCCAAACTCACCGGCCGCCTCGGTGTTTGCGCCGGCACGACCGGGCCCGGCGCCACTCATCTGCTCGCCGGACTCTACGAAGCAAGCCATGATCACGCGCCGGTGCTGGCCATCGCCGGCGACGTGCCGACGAGCAAGGGCGGGATCGACTACTTGCAGGCGGCCGATCATGTACAGTCGTTTCGCGACGCCTGTGTCTATGCAGCCTCGGTCAATTCTGCCGACGCCGCCCCCGCGCAAATCCACGAGGCCATAGCAGCCGCCTACGGATCGCGCGGCGTCGCGCTGCTCAATATTCCGCAGGATATATTCGGTGCCAAAACATCGCACCCCGCGCTCAGCATGGCGACGCTGCGGCCGCGTCCCGAGTTCGCGGCGGCCGAAGCGGATCTTGACGGTGCCGCGCGAATCATCGACGCCGCCAAGTCGGTGGCGATCTTCGCAGGCTTCGGCGCGCACTCCGCGAAGGCCGAGGTGGCGGCGCTGGCGCAAAAGCTCAATGCCCCGATCGTGCATACCTATCGCGCGCTCGACCTGTACCCTTTCGACGACCCGCAAGTCGTCGGCGGTCTCGGTCTCATCGGCTCGAAAGCGGGGTACGACGCGGTCCACGACTGCGATGTGCTCATCATGATCGGCAGCGATTACCCGTACACGGAATTTCTGCCGCACAAGACACCGGTGATTCAGATCGATGAGCGGGCGCACGCCATCGGGCGCCGGGTGCCGGTGGCCCAGGCAGTTGTGGGCTCGAGCCGCCCCAGCGTCGCCGCCTTGCTCGCCAAGGTGCAAAGCAAGAGCGACGACGGCTTGCTGCGCACCGCGCAGAAGCAGTGGGCTTCGTGGAAGGAAATGCTCGACAAAAAGGCCGACCCGGCCCGCAGCAAGGATCGCATTCATCCACAGGCGCTCGCCCGCACGGTCAGCGATCTTGCAGCCGAGGACGCGGTCTTCTGTGTGGACACGGGCGAGGTGACGCTCTGGTCGGCGAACTGGCTGCGCCCCCGCGGACGTCAGCGAATCACCGGATCGTTCAACAACGCCGCGGTGGGCGTGGCGCTCGGCATGGCCAACGGCGTGCAGGCCCTAGACACCAACCGGCAGGTGATAGCCATGTGCGGCGACGGCGGCTTTGCGATGCTGATGCAGGAGTTCGTGACATCCGTGCAGCATCGCCTGCCGGTGAAGGTCATCGTGTTCAACAATTCCGGCTGGGGCCTGGTCCATCTGGAGATGGAGGAGGCCGGCCTTCCCGTGTTCAGCAAGGGGGCGCAATTCAAGAATCCGGACTTCGCCATGTTCGCCGCGGCGTGCGGCGCTCGCGGTTACCGGGTCACCCAGCCGCAGGCGTTGCGCGCGACCGTGGCGCTGGCGCTATCGACGCCGGGCCCGGCCATCGTCGACGTCATCGTCGATCCGGCCGAGATCCCGTCGATGCCGCACGTGGAAATCGGCAAGGTGTGGCGTTTCGGCATCGGCAAGATTCGAGAATTGGCCGGCTCCTGAGCCGCCAGCCTTCTAAGGAGTGCGCCGGGCCGTGACCGCGACGTCCGGCCGGGATTCCGTTATTCTTCGCGCATGACACAGCGGAAACCGGTTCGTCCCAGCGATGGCCTCGCCAACGTGCGCTATGAGATCCGCGGTAAGCTGGCCCGCCGCGCCCTGGCATTGGAACGATTGGGCTACGATATCGTGTCGCTCAACATCGGCAACCCCTACGCCTTTGGATTCAGGACGCCGGAGACCATGCGCTTGGCGATGATCGAGAATCTGCGCCACAGCGAAGGATATGTGCACCAGAAGGGCATTTTCCCGGCGCGCGAGGCCGTTGTGATGCAGCAGCAGGAGCGCGGGGTGCGCGGTGTCACGGCCGAGGAGGTGTTCATCGGCAATGGCGTCAGCGAACTGATCGATCTGACCCTGCGCGCCCTGTTGAATCCCGGCGACGAGGTATTGGTGCCGAGCCCGGACTATCCGTTGTGGACCGCCGCCGTGAACCTCAACACCGGCCGTGCAGTTCACTATCCGTGCCTTGCGACGCGCTCGTTCATTCCCGATCCGCAGGACATCGAGGCGCTGGTGACCAAGCGCACGCGTGCCATCGTCATCGTCAATCCCAACAATCCGACCGGCGCGGTATATCCGCGCGAGACATTGGCCGCGATTGCGCAAATGGCGGAGAAACATCGGCTGGTAGTGCTGTCCGATGAGATCTACGACCAGATCCTCTACGACGATGCGGAATTCGTGCCCATGGCGACGCTCGTTCACAACACCCTATGCTGCACGATGAGCGGCCTGTCCAAGGTCTATCGGGCCTGCGGCTACCGTGTCGGCTGGGCCGCCTTTTCCGGCGATATCGAAAGTGCGGGCGAATATCTCAACGGTCTGGAATTGCTGTCGTCGCTGCGCCTTTGCAGCAATGTTCCCGGCCAGTGGGCGGTGCAAACGGCGTTGGGGGGGTATCAAAGCATCCGCGAACTGACGCGCCCCGGCGGACGACTGTACGAATCGCGCCAGGCCATTCTCGACGGCGTCGCGCGCAGCAAGTATTTACGCCTCGCGCGTCCCATGGGAGCGCTCTATTCCTTCGTCGAGGTGCGCCCGGACCTGCTGCCCGATTTCGACGATCAGGCATTTGCGCTCGATCTGCTCGAGAACAAGCACGTCTTGATAGCGCCGGGCGTGAGCTTCAACGTGCCTTACCGCAATTGCTTTCGCATCACCAATCTGCCCGAGCCGCAGGTGCTGGCAACCGTGTTTGCGCGAATCGAAGAAGTACTCGAAGCGCAGTCTGCGGCGCGGCCGGAGCTGCAGTTGGTCGGATCCGCCGCCAAGGTTCAGCAACACTGAGCCCGGAATCCGATGTGAGCGGCCTGATGGCGGCCGTCACCGCCGGCCATACCGTCCTCGCGCCCAATACCGAACTTGCGGCGGCGCTGTTCGATGCGGTGGAGCGCGCTCACCTCGAGGCTGGACTCGAGGTTTGGCCCACCCCGCGTGTGCTCGATTTCGGCAGCTGGCTGCGGGAACAACACGCCCGGCGGCAGCTGCAGGACGCCGGCGCGCCGCGCGTCCTCGGCGACATCGAAGAGCGCGAGCTGTGGCGCGAAGTCATCGATTCGAGCGCGCTGGGCCAAGATATTCTCGAACCCAACGGCGCCGCGCGCGCCGCACGCCGTGCGCGCCGCGCACTGCATGAATACGGTATTCCGTTGCTCGCTGTCGTCGAGCACGGCTCGGCGTCGGAAGAGTCACGGGCATTTCTCGGCTGGAACCGGAGCATCGACGAACGCTGCCGGGAGCTGGATTGCCTCATCGCGGATGAACTGCTGAGCCTGACACCGCCGCCTGCCGATCCGCTCGTGTGGATCGAGAGTCCGGTATGGCGGCCGATGGCGCGCCAATGGCTGCTGCGCCATGCGCGGATGCTGGCGCCTGCCATCCAAGTGTCACGCGCGGCGGTACGCCTGCATGGCGCATCGCCCGTGCACGAGCTGGCGGCGATCGCCGACTGGGCGCTTGAGAATTTGCGCTTAAGCGGTGGATTTCGAGCGTGGGTCTGCATCCCCGACCTCAATCGGCGCCGCGCCGAAGTGGTGGACGCCTTCGATGCGGCCTTGGCGCCGCAGCGTTTTACTTTGTCGGACAGTGCCGGCGGTGCGCCCTACGCGGTGGCCGGCGGCACCCCGCTTGCCGAGTTCGCCCCCGTGCGTGCTGCGTTGGAGATGTTGGCCGCGAGCGCGGATTCGGTCCCCTTCGAGCGATTCAGCACGCTGCTGCGTGCGCCGGAATTGCACGCTGCGGCGGCCGAAGCCGGCACTGCGGCCCGGCTCGATGTGCTGTTGCGCAAAGTTGGCCCGAGCGAAGCCGATTTGGCAACCTGGCTCAGCGTCGCCGAACGCATTGCGACTCGGCACGGAATGGGCGCCGTCGCCGCGTTGCAGCGGCTGAGCGCTGCAGCGCGGGCGCTCGAAGACCTGCGCGGCAGCCATCCCATCAGCCGCTGGGTCGCAGTGTGGATCAAGGCCCTGGACTTTGGACCCTGGGCGCTGCGGCACCGCTGGTCGAGCGTGGAGTATCAGGCGGCAGAGCGCTTCCGCGAACTTCTCGGCCAACTCGCGACCGCGGATGCGCTGTTCGGCTCGCAATCGCGCCGGTCGGCGCAGCGCATCTTGCGGCGTGCGGCGCATGACACCGCGTTTCAGGCGCAGACCGGCATTCCGCCCGTGTGGGTGAGCGCACAGATCACGGATCCGTGGCTCAATTACACGGGCCTGTGGGTCAGCGGCTGCGACGATGAGAGCTGGCCGCCGCCGGTTGAACCCATCGCATTGCTGCCGGTGAGCTTGCAGCGGGATTTCGGTGTGATCGCCGCGTCGCCCGAGTCGCAACTGCAGTCCGCACTCGAGCTGCAGAGCCGATGGGCTGCGCGCGCAGCCCGCTGCGTGTTCAGCTATGCGGACCCCGGCGACGGACGCTTGGCCGCGCCCAGCCCGCTCCTGCCGGGCGACGCTGCCCTGCCGGCGACGGCGCTGCCGAGGCCGCATTGGCATGCGCTTCTGCAAGACCGGCCCGTGCTCGAGCAGATCACGGATGAAATCGCGCCCGAGTTTGCCGCGGATGAGCGCACGCGCGGCGTGTCCACATTGCGGGCGCAGTCGCGCTGTGCGTTTCGCGGCTTCGCCGAGACTCGCCTCGGCACCGATCGCCTGGAGCGGCCGGTGCCCGGATTCAACGACCGCGAGCGCGGTGAGCTGATTCATCACGCGCTCGAACTCGTGTGGTCGCGGTTGCGCAACTCGCGCGCCCTGCTCGCAATTTCACCGAATGCACAGGCACAGTTGGTGGAGGAGGGGATTGCGCGGGCGCTGGCAAAGGTGTGCCGGCTACGCGATCCCGGCCCGCGCTGGCGGCTGCGAGAGCGCGAGCGCATGGGAAATGTGCTGCGCAAATGGCTGGACACCGAACGCCAGCGCGAGCCCTTCGAAGTGGAACAGTTGGAGTTCGGCCAGACTGCACGCCACGCGGGTCTCGACTTCGCGGTGCGCATCGATCGCGTAGACCGGCTGGCGGATGGGGCCCGCATCCTGATCGACTACAAAACCGGCAAGGCAGCGACCGACTGGCGCGGCGAGCGGCCGGACAATCCGCAGCTGCCGCTGTACGCGCTGCTGCAGCCGACGGCGTTGGTCGCGGTCGCGTACGCCCATGTGAACGCTGCCGATTGCAGCTTCGTGGCCGAAGCGGAACGGCCGGCAATCTTCAAGCCGCGCGGCCGCGAGACGACCCTCGAAGGCATGGGGAGCCTGGCGGCGTTGGTCGAGGCATGGTCGCAGCGCATCGAGAAGCTCGCTGCGGATTTCGCGGCGGGCCGCGCCGCCGTGGCGCCTACCGCCCAAGCCTGCAAGTCCTGCCGATTGCAAGGCCTGTGCCGCGTGCCGGCGCCGCTCGAAGACGCAGTGGAGGCGCATGACTGACCCCGCGTCCGACGCGTCGGCCCGCGAGCAAGCCATCGCGGCGGAGGGCTCGGTATTGGTTCAGGCGCCCGCAGGATCCGGCAAGACGACCTTGCTCACCCAGCGTTACCTGCGGCTGCTCGCGCTCGCCGATGCGCCCGAGCGCATCTTGGCACTCACGTTCACGCGCCGCGCCGCGCAGGAAATGCGGGAACGGGTGCTGCTCGCGCTCGACGCCGCGCGCCGCGAACGCTGTCCCGAGCACATGAACCGCGAGACGTGGAATTTGGCGAAGCTCGCGCGGCGGCATCTCGATGCCCTGCATCTGGACATCGAGCGCCAGCCGACGCGGCTGCGCATCGAGACCATCGACGCGTTCAACGCCTGGCTCGCCAGCCAACTGCCCATTTCCGCCGGTGCCGGCGCCGCGTTTCAAGTTCTCCCCGATGCGACGCTGTGCTACGAGGAGGCGGCGCGCCGCGCTTTGGCGCACGAAGGAGAGGATCGGTTCGGTGTTGCGGTCGACCGGGTGCTGGCGCTCGACGATCAGCGCTGGCGTCAGCTCTTGGGGCTCATCGCCGACATGCTGCCGAGCCGCGACCGCTGGCTGCCGCTGCTGGCGGGACGATTGCAGGCGGCGAGCGCCCTCGATGAGGCCCAGCTGCAGCGGGTCCGCCAACACCTCGATGAGGATTTGCGGATCTTGATATCGCGGGTGTTGATTCGCGCGCGCGACGCTCTCGGTGCCGAGCGGATCGCTGCGCTGTCGCGCTTGGTGCACGGTGCGGCACAACGCGCGCGTGCGGTGCGTCCGGATCTCTCGGACTGGGCGCAGGACGGCTCGCCGCTGCGTGCCGATGCGACGGATCACGCGCGCTGGTGCGCCGTCGCGAGACTGTTGCTGACCGCGACCGGTGAATTTCGCAAGCGGCTCACCAAGAACGACGGTTTTGACCCGCAGTGCGCGGACAAGGCGCCGATGCTCGACCTCCTGCAGGAACTCGAGCACGCGCCGGCCGCGCGGCAAACCCTGGTGGAAATTCGCAACCTGCCGCCGCCGGCCTACAGCGACGACCAGTGGGGGCGAGTTCGCGAGGTCGCGCAGGTGTTGGTGCTGGCCGCGGCGGAACTGGATCAAGTATTTCGCGAGCAAGGGGCGGCGGACTTCCCGGCCGTGTCGTTGGCGGCGTTGCGTGCCTTGGGCAACGCCGACGCGCCGACCGATTTGGGTTTGCGCCTCGACTACCGCCTGCAGCATGTTCTGGTGGATGAATTCCAGGACACCTCGAGTGCTCAGCTCGAACTGCTGCGGCTATTGACGGCCGGGTGGCAGACGGGGGATGGGCGCAGCGTATTTTGCGTCGGTGATCCGATGCAGTCGATTTACGGCTTCCGGCAAGCGGAGGTCAGAGCATTCCTGGAACTTGCCGAGGACGGAATCGGCGAACTGCGTTTCGACGTGCAGCGCTTACGCGATAATTTCCGCTCCGCCAAGCCGCTGGTGGAGTGGACCAACGACTGCTTCGCGCGCGTCCTGCCGCGCGCCGACGATCGCGCGCGCGGCGCCATCGCATTTCGCCCGAGCACGGCCGCCGTGGCGGAATCAGACGAATCGTCGGCATCGCCGGGCGTTGGGTTGCGCGGCTTTGCGTCCCGTGGCGAGGAATCGGCCGCCATCGCCGAGATGATCGCGGCGCAACTCGAGCGGCATGCCGAGTGGCGCATCGCGATCCTGGTGCGCGCACGAACGCACGCGGGCGAAATCGCGGCGGCCTTGCGCGCTCGCGGCATCGCGTTTCGGGCCGTGGACATCGAGCCGCTGCAGGATCGTGCCGTCGTGCGCGACGTCATCATGCTGGTTTGCGCGCTGCTGCATCTCGGCGACCGCACGGCGTGGCTCGCGATACTGCGTGCGCCCTGGGCCGGCATCGGCTTGGCCGACCTCCTGCAGATAGCGCGCGCAGCGCCCCTCGTCTGGGAGGCACTGGCGGATGAAGCCGTGTTGCAGCGGCTGAGCGCGGAGGGTCGAGCACGCTGCCGGCGTGTGCACTCGGTGCTGGAGGCTGCGTTTCGCGTGCGCAACGACAGCTCGATCGCACGCTGGGTGGAACGCACCTGGCTCGCCATCGGCGGTGCGAGCTGCGCCGCTTCGCCGCAGGACCTCGAGCTCGCGGGCGCCGCGTTCGCGCGGCTACGCGAGCTGGAACAGCGCGGCCTGCCCGATGCCGCGGAGTTGCCGGGCAGCTTCGCTGACCTGTACGCCGATCATGGCGTATCCAGCAATGTGGAGATCATGACCATCCACAAGGCCAAAGGGCTGGAATTCGACCTGGTGGTGGTGCCGGCACTCGATCGCCATGTGCCGCGCGGCCGCGATCAATTGTTGGTCTCGCACCAGTTCGCCCGCACCGGCCGCGACGGCATGGTGATGGCGGCGCGCCCGGCTGTCGGCGCCGAGCGCGACCGATTGTTCGAATTTTTGCGCCATCAGCTGCGCGATGCGGCCGGCCTCGAGGCACAGCGCCTGCTGTACGTGGCATGTACCCGCGCGAAATGGCAGCTGCGATTGACGGCGGTGATAACCGGTGCGGATGGGCCCGCGGCGCCGGCGGAAGAGGGCGGCACGCCGCGCCGCGCCGCGCCGCCGCGCGCGGGCAGTTTGCTTGCCGTGCTGTGGCCGGTCGTCGGTGCGGAATTTGCGCTCGCCGTACCCGTCCAAGCGCCGCCCAGTCAGGCGGCGTATGTGCCGCGCGGCGGACCTCTGTCCCGAGTGCCGCGGAATTGGGTGCCCCGTCTGCATGGCGGGCCCGCGACCGCCGATGTCATGTCGGTGCCGCCGGGGACGCGCGTGGAGACACCGGTTTTCGACTGGGCGGGAGAGACGGCACGCCGCGTCGGCATCCTGGTGCACGCCGAGCTGCAGGCGATGGATGCGGCGAGCGCCGACGAGGAGCGCATTCGTGGACGGGAAATACACTTCAGCCGTTGGCTGGCACTGCACGGGGTACCGGCCGAGCGCCTGCAGGGCGCTGTCGGCCGGGTCGTCGATGCGCTGATCGCGGTGCACCGCGATTCGCGCGGGCGCTGGATTTTGCAGAACGCCCGCGAAGCACTGCGCGAACACGCTCTGTCGGGCCGATTGCCGGGGGGTTCGGGGGCGCTGCGCGGCGAAATCGCGCGCGTGGTCATTGACCGTAGTTTCATCGACGAGCAGGGAGTGCGTTGGATCATCGACTACAAGACGAGTCAACACAGCGGCAGCGGTGTCGAAGAATTTCTCGACCGAGAGGTCGAGCGCTATAGATCGCAGCTGCAGCGCTATGCCATGCTGGTCAAGAGACTAGGGCCCGAACCGGTGCGCCTGGGACTCTATTTCCCGCTGATGCGCGCATGGCGCGAGTGGGCGGCGTAAGCCTGCGGCGAGAGGCGGTGACGCATCGCTTCGCGAACGGCTGGGTTAGTCCCAGCCGACGGCATCAGAAGGTCGGCGGTTTGCACCGCCGCACTTTAAAGCAGCTTCGCTACCGGCAATACGGGTCGTTTTCCACGCATTCGTGCCACGAATGTTCATGGTAGTAGCGATGGTGGTCGCGATCATAGTAGCCTTCGCGATACCCTTCTTCGCGCGCTGCACTGCTGCCCTCGTGAACAACGCATCCCGAACTTAATGCCACCAAGCCGACGAGGACAGCGTGAAAAAGAATCGTGTGTTTTCCAGCCATGTCGAGCATCTCCTTACGTGTGTTCCCAATCTAGACCGAGCGTGTGAATCGGAGTAGCTGACCTTTTCAACAGTTCGTGTAAGGGTTGCGCCTACAGCGGCCGAACGGCCCAGGAGCGCTGGTCCCAATAAGTGCTCTATGCTTCCCATTCTTCGGCCCGATAACTGCCGGGTCGCATCCGAGGGCTACGGGGACGAGAGTACTCATTGGCCGTCGATTCGCCGCGCCATAGCCGCTCGTGTGCGGGGTCGAGCCGCTGGCGGGGCTACCGTCGTCCACTGGCTCGTGGCTGCCCACAGGAGACTCTCACGAGTGGCAGCTTCCAGGCAGCCTACTCAAATACGAATAGACAGCGTCGGTACCAATCGAGGGCAGGATTCGCTCATGTGACGCAAGACTTGGCGTTGCCAGCCGCAACGCGTCGCGCTGAGGCCGCGCGACTCAATAAGGACCTGGTACCAGGCGCTGCGACAGCCACCAGATGTTGCCGGAGGGGTCCGCAACCCCACCCTGTCGATCGTTGTAGGGCATGTTGGCGACAGGCCCGAGAGACCGTCCGCCGGCTGCGACCGCACGAGCCATGGATGCGTCGGCGTCCTCGACGTAGAGATAGTACGTTCCACGCGATGGCTCGAAGCTTCCCCGCGCCTCGCTGACCATGATCGTGGTATCGCCAAACCGTATATGGGCGTTGCGCACGTCGCCCTCGGGCGAGGCGAGTACGTCCAAGACCTCGCCGCGATTGCCGCATACACCGAAGCGATTCGCCTGGATCCGCACTATGCGCTCGCATTCGCAGATCGATCGATGGCCCTTTCCACCGTCGCCGCGCAGGCCACGACCCCGGCGGCAATGCATGAGGGCTTTGACAAGGCGCAGGCCGATGCGCGACAGGCGCTCGCACTTGCACCGGATCTGGCTCAAACCCACGTCGCATTGGCGGCCGTATCGGACTTAGGAAAGCTCGACTTCACGCAGGCGAGTGAGGCCTACGAGCGCGCCCTTGCGCTCGCGCCGGGCAATGCCGAGGTTTTGCGAAGTAGCGGCCAATTTGCAGCCCGCATGGGGAACTTTGATGCCGGCCTTGCAGCCACCCGCCGCGCCGTCGTACTCGACCCGCTCGCTCGCGTGACCCATACCGCGCTAGGCCGGGCGCTGTATGCGGCCCACCGCTATGAGGAGGCGGTTGCGGCTTTTGCGGAGGTCATCAGTCTGGACCCGGACTTCAAGGCGACCTACGCGGAACGCGGGCTTAGCTTTTACGGGCTTGGGGATCTTAAGAGCGCGCGCGCCTCATGCGAGACGAAGCCGGACTACTGGTACAGTCAACAATGCCTCGCGGTGATCTATGACAAGCTCGGCAGGCACGCAGACGCGGAAGCCGAGCTTGCGAAATTCAGGGCATGGGGCGGCGATGGTGGGGCGTACCAGTACGCCACGATCTACGCACAGTGGGGCAATCTGCCTAGGGCGCTCGAATGGCTCGAGACGGCGCTGCGCTTGCGGGATCCGGGCCTGGTGCAGCTTAAGACCGACCCGCTCCTGGACCCCTTGCGCAAAGAGCCGCGCTTTCAGGCAATTGAGCGGGAGTTGAAGTTTCCGAGCTAAGTCTCGGTGCGGTCCCGACGCAATTCCTTCGGTCCCTCGAAGATCGTTCCAATGTCCGCTATATAGAAAATTGAGGCTCTGCTCGTGTGGCCGGCATTGGCCGGATGGAGCCTGTCGCATCGCCAAGCCGTCGAATCACCAACCCAAGCTGCCTCTAGGTCGGTGCCGCGCCGATCTCTTCGTCGAGACGCAGGCCGCAGTTGGGGCACTTGCCGAGACGCTCGATCTGCTTAAGCGCGATAGGCCGAACTTGGCGAAACCGGCCGCCTTCACCTTGCGCCTTAGTCATGACGGCCCAATACCCGAGTGCTCCGAGACGCGCCGAGCAGCGCGGGCAACGGATGAGGCGAAACAGGAACGGGCCAAAGAAGAACATGAGCATCAGGCTCGGAACTCCCAGCACAACAACGATAGCGCCGCCGATTACTGGTGCAAGCAAATAAGTCGCGGCGCCAAAACCGAGGATATAGCAAACGCTAGAAAGCCAGTAGCAAGCCTGGTATTTCGAATCAGCAAGGTATTGCCGCAGAGTCATTCCCGTGCATTCTACGATCTGCGCGCGCTGGGTGCATAGGATGCGTGGATCGTTAAACATCGGTTCAGCTTACTGCAGGCTGCTAAGGCTACCAGCCGGCAAGCATTCCAGTGTGCGCTAGTACCGCAACTGGCCGCCTGCCGCCCATGGACGGAGTTCGCCAGCGAACTCACCCTCTCGACCTCTACTGCCGGTGGGCACTGTCGGCTTTCCGGCATCAGACTTGCGAATCGGTGACTAGGGGGTCAGCGACACGTTGAACTTGGGGTTGTCGAGCACGGGAACTGCACTCGCCTTATACCTACCCCCGATGATGGATAGAGCTTGTCAATAGCGCGCTTCATTTCCTCACGCCTCGCTGCACTTAGCGGCTGCCGCGGAATAAATAGTACATGCGCCTTACGGCTCTGAGTCTGCGCGTCAACAACCTGTTGTATTGGCTGGTCCGATTGCACGCCATCAACAGAGACGTGATCTTCAAATACTTCCATTCGCACGATGTTCCGCTTATCAATGCCGTAGCAGGCGGCAAGCGCGCAAAAAAGCCCAATAACAATGGTCCGTTTCAGTTTGGTGATCTGCATCAAGCACAACCATCGGTCGCCAAGTCGACCCCAAACGGCCGGATGCGACAGGCCGCTTCCGAGCAATCAAATCGCGAACTTTCCCAAAACGAGCATTGGCGCCGATGCACCATAGAAGAATCAATTCCATGTGACACAATCATGCCGGTCCTTTAACTCGTTCATTTAGGCCGTCATTTTTGGGGATGTGACCGAAAATCCCTTTCGCCGATTGCTTCGTGTAGCGACGGCTCGCAATTGATGGCCTGGCCGCGTTACGCCTTTTGCTCAGGAATCGCCCGCCGCTTGTGCCACTCGGTGGCTTGCTCGTAAGCACGGGCTAAACGGAGAACTGTTCCTTCATCGCCAAGAGCGCCAGTGATTTGCATGCCAATTGGCAGGCCGGATCTCGTAAATCCACAGGGCACGGAGATCGTAGGCGCCCCAAACATGTCGAACGGCCGGGTGTTGCGAAGCATGTGTACTTCCTTCGGTCGCATCGTAGTGGGGTCCGATTGCAGATCGGCGATCTCAAAAGGGAGTATGGGAGTGGTCGGGGTGATCAACAGATCCACACCATCCAATCCCCGTGACACGGAGCGGCGAAGCTGCTCCATCTGGCGCCGGCTCTGAATATAGGTCGGAGTCGATACCTTAGCCCCGGCCAGAATTCTCTCAAGGGTCGGCTTCTGGTAAAGCTCTGGACTCTTGGCAACGTAGTCCTGATGGTATGCGTAAGCTTCTGCCTGCAGGATGGCAATGCACGGATTCATCACTGAGGCGTAGCTGCCGTCCGTCGCCAGCGGTGCGACGTCGAGCTGTACGCGGGTCAGGTTCTTTAAGTCAGACAGAGCCGCCTCCATGGCCGCTTGTATATCGGGATCAAGCCCCTCGAAGAAGAAGTCACGCGGGATGCCAACCCGCAACGAGGACGTCGCAGACCGCATGGCCGCAGCGTAATCCGGGACGCTCATATCGAGGCTACCGTTGTCCCGCGGGTCGTAGCCGGCCAAGACCTGGAGCATCAAAGCAGCGTCCACCGTCGTGCGCGTCATGGGACCCAGATGGTCCAACGACCACGACAACGGAATTGCTCCTGCCGTGCTCACGCGCCCGTAAGTTGGCTTGAGTCCGACGATACCGCAGTATGCCGCCGGTTCGCGAATAGAACCGCCTGTGTCGGAGCCGATCGCGCCGAAACAGAGGTGCGCCGCGACAGCGGCCGCGGACCCTCCCGACGAACCGCCCGGACTATGAGCGAGATTCCAGGGATTGCGAACGGGACCAAAAAAACTAACCGCGGAGCTGCCGCCGTAAGCGAACTCATGCATGTTGAGCTTGCCGAGAAATACGGCCCCAGCCGCCTTGAGCCGCCGCACGACCTCCGCGTCCTGCGCGGGAATGCGATCCTTGAACAGCTCACTCCCTGCCGTCGTACGCACGCCAGCGGTATCGACCAGGTCCTTCAAGGCGATCGGGACGCCATGCAGGGCGCCCCGCCAGCGGTGCTGCTGAATTTCGACCTCGGCCTGACGCGCCTCGGCTAGCGCGGATTCCGCCGTCACCGTGATGAAGGCGTTTAGCTGCGGATTGAGCCGCTCAATTCGGCTAAGACACGCCTGGGTCAGCTCCACGGGCGAGACTTTCTTCGTTCTGACGAGAGCGGACGCGTGCTCAATACTCAGAAACGCTAGCGCCTCCGACGACGGCGCCAATCTCGGGTCCGCGCCTGTACTTGCGGCTTCCTTCGCACCAGCTTGCGATCCCATTATCGCTCCCACTACGGCTGCCAATGACGCGTCGAGGAATGTTCTACGCGAAAAGGCTGCTCCACCTGCGGGCACCGCATTAACTGGCGGCGCGCTTGCCACGAGTCTGCACGAGTTGCTCACTGGCATGCCCCATTTGTGAACCTGCAATCCGCAGTGGCGTAGATTAGCACCACCAGGGGCGTCGTTCACTGCGGGACAAGTTCAGACTGGAATGTCCGCTATCGGGTAGGCATTCTGAGTGCCCGTATGGCCGCAGTTGGCCTATTCTGTTGAAAAACTCCCCAGGCGAATTTTGTGGAAAATCCTAGGGCTTTAGAAAGCCTGTAATTTTCACGAGCCGAGGGAATTGCGATTTTTGGCGATGTCCGTGCTCAGATTCGCTCAGTGCGTCATACCGCATGTTTTCCGCGGTTCTACGGCTGTATGTCAATTCAAATGAAAAATCGCTTCGAACTAAAAAAGGAGTTTTTCAACAGAATAGGGCCGCCAGGAGCCAGTCAGACCACCACCGGCATCGAACGAGTACTCCTGCACCGCCGATCACCGATGACCAATTCCAAGCAATGAAAATTGCAAACCTTTCGAATTATCAGCGCAACAGATGGAAATGTCAGTCAGCCCCTGGATCATCAACGGTAGTGCGAACACTTGCTCACCACAGCGGCAACACTGTTTCGATCACGAACGCCGGCGCCGGGCCTTTCTGCCCAGAGCCGCTATGATTGGAAAGGCTCAGGACTCCCTCGAACGGCTGCGCGGCCGGATCGACCGACACTGCAATTGTGCCAGCAGCGCCACCATTTCCGCGCCGGCCATCTGAACCGGCAAATCCATCTCTGCCAGTAAATCCATTGGGGTTGCCCAGTCCCCCTGTACCTCCACGACCGGCTCGGCCCCCGATACCGCCGGAACCGCCGGCACCACCGTCAGCCGTTACTTTTAGAGAGCCGCCTTTCGCATCGATCAGGTAGAACATCTCACGCGCACCGCCGGTCACCTTGGCCTGAAGCAAGTTGTCCGTGCCCGGCTCAAGCCGCAGCCACACGTGTACGGCTGCTCCGGGTGCCCCATCCCACCCATTGCCACCGTCACTACCGTTACCGCCGGCACCGCCGTTCCCGCCCGGACCTTGTGGACCAGGCATGCCAGTGATGGGATCTGGCGGCGCGGACATCGCATCAGCTCCCGACGACCCATCCAACCCGTTAAAGCCATCTATCCCGTTCGCGCCATTGGTGCCGGACAGGTTGGCCACGAAAGGGACATCGTAGCGCACGCCAATGTCGAGATCGGCGACCACATCAGGGTGCCCCACGGTCGCAATATGAATGACCGGAACCTTACCGTCGGTAATCCGCGGATCCGCCGGTAACGTGACTCTGCCGCGCTTGTCGACTTGCGCCAGGTTGGCGGTAAACACAAAACTGTCCAGCAATACGTTGCCCTTGCCAGCTCCAGCTGTAACTAACTGCTTGCCGTCCTGCGTCGTCGCCACAACAACGAGCCGCGCTGAACCACCTGGCGCCAGTGCCGTGATAGGGCTGGCTTTGCCGACCATCGACGACGAAATGGATGTCACCGGCAGTTTATCCAGCCTGGTGCGCATGCCCAGCAATACGCCCAGCTCAGAGCACCCACCAAGATTGACAAGCGTTAGGAGCAAAGCAAGTTGGGTAAGACTCGACCATGGGTTACGAAGACGCATAGCCCGCATACTCCTTTATTTCCCGCTGATGCACGCGTGGCGCGAGTGGCCGGCGTAGGACCTGCTGCGAGAGCTGCGAATGGCTGGGTTACTCCCAGCGGTTGGCATTCTTAGGAAAACCAGGGCGCTGTATCCTCACGACGCAGAAGCGCTGACCGGTCGGCGCCTCCATCACCACCCAGCGTTCGAGTCGCGCCACCGTCTTGGCACCGAGCTTCGTCAAGCGCGCCACTTCGGCGGCGATATCGTCGGTCTCGATGTCTATATGAACCCGGCTTTCGTGATCCACGCGCTGGATCTGCACGATGGGCTCGTCAGCCGGGGTCTGCAGCATGAGGTAATTGCCGCGGCTGCCCGGATGGGTGGAATCCACGGGGCGACCGAGCGCTTCGCCCCAGAAGCGCGCGGCCCCGTCCAAATCGGAAGTCCGGCAGTCGATCAGCACGGCGCAGAGGCGGGAATGGTGCATAGGTCAAATGTGCCGTGGCTCGGTTTTGCTACCGGACGATGACAAAAACAGGCTCCGACGCTATCCCGTTCGCAACGACCTGCAGGATGCTGGGACCCGGCTCCTGCTCGTTCGACACTTCGACGTGCGTGGAAACTTCTGCATGCGATGCCACCGCCATACTGCTGTGATCGTGGGTGCGCCCGTAAAAAACATGGGAAGTAATCAGGTTTGTGATCCGCACGAGCGGGAAATTGGTCGCCATCTGCTCATCATCGCCGAAGGCAGCTCCCTGAGTGACTCCGTTGAAGCGGATGCCTGAGACTTCATATGAGCCCCCTCGTTTGACCTCTCGGGGAGCGTTAAAAATCACCGGCGCGATATGCCGTTCACTCTCCTCATCGCGTTCTGTGATGGTGGGCGTATAGATCTCGACGTCGTTGGTAAGGTCGGTGAACAGAATTTGTCCGGTGGGAAGCACCAGCATATTCCCGTTGGATGACCCTTCGGTCGCGGCATTGGGAGGGCCCGGAACAACCGTCAAGTCATGACCGTCCCATTCGAAGAACGTCGAGGGAGGGTTTGAGTAGCCAGGACTCGCCATCATCAAGACTTTGTCGTTTGGCTCCCAGGAAGCGGGGCCGTCTGCAATATTGATGTCGGTAACCCCGTCGACCACCGGAAACTTGGGTCCCGGGGTCCAGGTTCTTGCATACGAATCGTAGATCGCCGTCTTGCCGCGCCCGTTGGGACAGGTATCCGAACCCGTATAAAAGACGGTCCCGTCCGAACGCAGCACCGCGGGACCCACTTCGAAAGTGCCCACGTTTTCCCCACCGCAAACAGCTGCCGAATCCCAAAGCTGCACGATCGTACTGCCGGCGGATCTCCAGGCACCCGTCCTGGGGTTGTAGATCTCCGAATTCGTCCCCTTCGGCTCGTACGGAAATGGAGCGATCGGAACGTATGCATCAACCGTAAGCACTTCTCCACCGGGCAATAACGTCCACCCTTCCTCGTCATTCGGGTCGAACTTGTTTCTACCGGTCGGCGTCCAGGTCATGCTCTTCGCGTCGAGCAATGCGCTCTGTGTGGTACAGCAATCGGCCTGCATGTAAGTGCCGTTGGCCAATACCACGCTCTGAGCATCACCGATCGTTTGTCCGAAGATTCCCGGAACGATTTCAATGACACTGAAGAACGGGGGCGGCGCCACCGGGGTCCAGGAATTGGCAACCGGATCATAAATCGCCCCGAGGGCGGTCCAAACCGGATTGACCGGGTCGACAGCGCAGTTGTATTCGCCGCCCTCGAGAATGAGCCGACCGTCCGGCAGCACCGCAGCGGAGTTAGAGAACGGGGCATAGCCAATCGGCGTCGATGCCACCTGCGTCCAAGTGCCGTTGACGTAGCTGCCGTATTGGTCCGGAGTCAATCGCCACCAATCCGTGGCACAGGTATCTTGCACAAGAACGGTGCCATCGGTGAGCAGCATTGCGGTGCTGGCGCCACCGGCCAGAAAGGTCGGCTGATTATTCAGCGGTGCCCAAGGAGAGGCCTGCACTTTATTCGCGCTGACGGCAGCTTGAACGTTAGCTTGGCGCACGGCGCCTCGTGCGGCTGGGAGAGCCCTGACTCCTCGTGCGTCGGCGTGACTGGGCCACGCCAGCGATACGATCGCTGCGGCCATCATGACCAGACAGATCTTTGATATGCCCTGCATGTTGTTCCCCGTATTGATTATTCGACCGTTGCAGCGCGGTGCCACGGAGAAGCGAAATAGATCTCCGTGCAGCATCGGACTATACGACAAATGATGCTGGCCGTGTCACCTGTACCCGAACTGAGCGATCGTTGCGGATTCCGATGGCAACACGATTAGGTAAGATGACTGCCGTCAGACACCGGAGGATCGTATGGGAGCTCAAGAGATACGTACGGCACTGGATCGGCATTGGAGTGCATCCGATGCCAATGACTTTGAAACGGAGCACGAAATCTATCTCGAGGATGCGGTGCTGGAATACCCTCAGTCAGGCGAGCGAATCCGCGGCCGGCGCAACATACAGGTCACGCGCACCAATCAGCCGAGCAAAAAGCGCTTCGCTGTGCGGCGAATCATTGGCAGCGGTGATCTTTGGATCACCGAGTATATTCTGAAGTATGACGGGAAGCCTTCCTACACGGTAAGCATCATGGAATTCAGCGGCGACAAGGTTGCACGGGAAACACAGTACTTTGCGGATCCGTTCGAGGCCGGCAAGTGGCGCGCTCAATGGGTTGAACGGATGGGCGGAGGAGAATGACCTGTTACGGGGCACTGTCAGCGTCGGGATCGCCCGCTTCCAAGTCCATATCCATCCCGCCCCATTTTTCCTGTGTGTTCGGGTAGACATGAGTCATCCAATTCAAGACCACGGGAATCCACAATCCCTGCGCCGCCTTGCACGCCTCCACGGTGTGGATACTGCCTTGCGGCCCAAAACGCGCTTTCGGTCCGAATTGCTCGCTCGCTGGCAAATTTCTCGGGCCGCCGCAAAAGTCCACATGTCGATGCCAGGTTGCGAAGCTCAACGGAGCAATTGCATCGAGCTGCTGTGGCGACGCATCAACCGGGGCGGTGTACATCACCCCGACCGCTTTCAATCCTTCGGCAGTGCGCTTGTAGAGAATTGATCCAGGTCGGCTGTAGTCGACCTGCTGCTGCTCCTTACGCCGATAGCGGTAGTTGGTGTAATGGACCTCTTCACCCATCTTGCCGGTGGGGAAAAAAGGTTTGTAACCATCGCGCATTGCCGTCGTGACGTCGCGGTAATGGGAAAGCACCGCATCTGCGGCAGCGAGGATTTGTGCGGCGCGTGCTGCGTCTCCGGGCGCCGGATCGCCCTTCAGCGACATCTGCATGTGCCTGCCCATTTTCATCGACGGCACCGGAGTCTCGTCCGTCTTCCCGCTGTAGTGGCTTAGCAGGCGCTCCCACACGGGAAACTCCTGCGCCAAAGCGATGTTGGTGCAGCCGGTTAACGTCACCAGCAGCAATGCATTTCGAATCATGCGACCTGCTCCTGAGGACTTGACTCACAATTTCGGCCGCCATTCAGACAGCAAGTCAGCGTTCGATCACAACGGCGACGGAAGCTACCCGAAGGAATCCGGACAAAAGATCATCGACTTTATTCGCAAGATCAACGCGGTGAACCCCTGACCGGCCGGTCGCCCTGCTCAGCTCGCCGCCTTCTTCACGAGAGCGCAGATCTGTGCCTCTTCGGCGGCAGTCAGCTCCTTGAGCGCGAAGGCGGTCGGCCACATGTGGCCTTCGTCGAGGCTCGCCTTGTCGCTGAAGCCGAGCGTCGTGTATCTCGTCTTGAACTTCTGCGCACTCTGGAAGAAGCAGACGACATTACCGTCCTTGGCATACGCGGGCATCCCGTACCAGGTTCTCGGCGAAAGGGCTGGCGCGCTGGCTTTGATGATTGCGTGGAGCCGCTCGCCAAGGGTACGATCCGGCTGCGGTAGCTCGGCGATTTTCGCAAGCACGGCGCTTTCCCCGTCCACTTTGCCAGCACGCCGCCCGCAGCCGTCGGCTGCCCTTATCTCCTGGAGGCGCTCCCTCATCGCGTCTCGCTCCTCGTGCGTGAATCCTTTGGGCTTCTTTCCGGTCACCGCCTTGCTCTTGCCGGACCTATGCGCGTCCTTCCGTGCAGGTTTCACTGGTGCTCTCCTAAATCTAGAAGCACTTGCTGAGGAACGCCGCCGTCTCATCTGAGATGCCGACGATCTTATTGGTTGCTTGCCGATAAAATTTGAAATTAAGTTCAGTTCCAGGCTGACCGTCATTCCAGTCGGTGAGATGCTTGAGCTCGCGGCGACCCAGCGGTCGCTTCGCAAGCGCCGTTCGTCTGATCGTGACGCTCACTCGCGGCGTCTGGCGGGCGATGCCCCGCTTCTTTGCGATTGCTTCGGCTTGAGTGACGATACCGCGCGCGATGAGTCCTTGGCCGCCCTCGTTCTCGCTCGCGAACACGAAAACCGTGTCACCTTCGGCAATCAGCTTGCCGCCATACATTGTCTTGTACGCGGTGAACGCGAACGTCCTCGCCCGCGAATCGACAACCTCCGCTTTGATCGCGAACACCATGATGGGCCTAGATTGAAGCACGACCCGTCATGCGACCGTTCGACTTTGGCCGGGGCGCAACCGTCATGTCGACGCCACCGGATAAGACTTGATTTGCGCGGCAGCGGCAGCCGTCGGCGAGACGGCTGACGCGAGCACGATCAACTCCTGCATGCGTGAGAGAAACACCTTCAGCACCGGAGATTCGTTCGTCTTGCTGTGACCGGCCACCAGATCGATCGTCGGCACCTGGCCGGCAAGTGGGCGACTTACCACCGACCATGGCATGAGCGCCTGCAGATATGCGGGGACCAGCGACACACCGCGCAGTGACGCCACCAAGGACATGACCATCGCCGGATTGTCCGCTCCCTGAACGGGCGTGATCTGCACGCCCGAACGTTCTAGATAGGCATCAATTACGGTGCGCGCGAACTGGGCCTTTTTCACCATCGCGATGAAAGGTTCGCCCACCAGTTGTTGCGGATGGATGAGGTCATGCGACGTCAACGGATGATCGCTCGACATCAATGCCACCAACGGTTCACAGCCCACGAGCGTATACGCCAGGTCGAAGTTCGGTTCGGCACGCATGAACGCGAGATCGAGTCGGCCGCGCTGCAACCCTTCCGCCAACTCCGGTGAATAGTCGCTGGATACGGTGACATCGACGGACGGCAACTCCTCTCGCAGGATTTGCATGGCCGCGGCCAGCCACGTGATCTCCAACCCAGTCAGGAAGCCGAGGGCAAAGCGCTTCTTGATGGGGTTCGTCGCGCGACGGGCCGCCTCGATGGCCGAGTCCACCTGGATCAATGCCAAGCGCGCGTGGTCGAGAAACGCGCGGCCGGCAGCGGTCAATTCCACACCACGCGCGCTTCGGCTGAACAGCTCGCAGCCGACCTGATATTCCAAATCGCGAATCTGCCGGCTCAACGAAGGCTGCGAGGTGTGCAATCGCTGCTCCGCCGCCAACGTCAGGTTCTTCGTTTCGGCGACAGCGACGAAGTATCGAAGGTGCCGCAGCTCCAAGGCTTCCTCCCGGGTCTGACCCATGCTTTCAGAGCATGCCTCTTAAGCTTACAAAGTCTTTTTGATTGACGCTAGCTCTCGATAAATTGCGTCCAAAGGCGGGTTTTGGAGGCCTGGCAAGCATTCTCCAGGCTGGTGGGCTCTGCACAGCCCATACAGTCCAGTCATACCTAGACACCAGGAGTTACGACATGAACATTCAAAGCAATCTCTCAGGCAGGACCGCGCTGATCACAGGCGCCTCCCGAGGCATCGGCCGCGCGACCGCGTTGGCGCTCGCGCAGGGCGGCGCTCAAGTTATCGTTCACTACAGCCGCGGCGAGAAGGAAGCGTTGACCGTCGTTACCGACATTCGCAACGCCGGCGGCAAGGCAGAAAGGGTCGCCGCCGATCTGCGGGCGGCGGATGGACCCCATCTCCTGGCCGAACGTGTGCGCGCCCTCATTGGTGGCCGCCTGGACATTCTCGTCGCCAACGCGGGAATCGCCAAGGCGGCCTCGATCGCGGAGACCACCGTCGAGGATTTCGATGCGTTATTCGCGGTCAACGTGCGCGCTCCGTACTTTCTGGTGCAACAACTGTTGCCCGTCATGTGCAAGGGCAGCAGCGTGATCCTGCTCTCCTCGCTCGCTGCACATGCCGTGGTCGGCAATTTGTCCGCGTACGCGGCTACCAAAGGCGCTATCGACACCTTGGTTAAGCATTTCGCCGCCGCGCTCGGCGAACAGGGAATCCGCGTCAATGCGGTGGCCCCGGGCGTGGTGCCGACCGAGATGTCGAACTTCGCCAAGACGGACGCGGGACGCGAATTTGCCCTGGGAATTCAGGCACTCAAGCGCCTGGCCACAACCGAAGAGATCGCCGCCGCGATTGCCTTCCTCGCCTCCGATCAGGCCCAGTGGATCACCGGCGACACGCTGCGCGTCGACGGTGGTTCGAAGCTCTAAAGCAGCGCCGCATAAGGTTTGACTTTCTGGTGCGCCTGCGCTATGTGCCAGGCTCCTCGCTAAGGAGTCGAACCGATGATCTACTTGGTGCTCGGTCTGGTTCTCTTCCTCGGAATGCATTCGATATCAATCGTTGCACCGGCTTGGCGCGACCGAACTGCTACCCGCTTGGGCAATGCCTGGAGAGGTCTGTATTCACTGATAACGATAGCGGGCTTAATTGTCCTTATTTGGGGCTATGGCATCGCACGTCGGAATCCGGTGGTGCTATACGCGCCACCGGCCTGGACCCACTACATCGCGGCCGTTCTCATGCTTCCTGTGTTCACATTGTTTCTGGCCGCGTATCTCCCGGGTCGCCTTAAAGGCGCTTTCAAGCATCCAATGCTGCTCAGCGTCATGCTATGGGCAGTGGCGCATCTGATCGCGACCGGCATGCTTGCCAACGTCACCCTCTTTGGCAGCTTCCTTGCGTGGGCGGTTGCAGACCGCCTTTCGTTCAGGTGGCGTACACAGCGGCCGATTCCCATGGCGCCGTCCATGAAAATGAATGACGGCATCGCCATTGTGGCCGGCCTTGTGATTTACGTTGTTTTCGAACATTGGCTGCACGTCCGATTGATCGGAGTCCAACCACTGCCAATTTAGCGCGCTTCTAGCCTAGATCGACGGACGTCCACTTTCCCCGGAAATCGGTATGATCGATAGGAGACTCCGCTCCACGTTACAACGCGGCGATAGGGTTTACGGAGCGTCCAATGTTATTCGAAACAGTATCGACAGGCGGCTGCCGGTCCTATGTGATCGGATGCGAGAAGACTTGCGCCGCTGCGCTGATCGACCCGGAGCTGAGCCAGATCGACCGGTACATCGCGCTGGCTGCAAGGGATGGTTTGCGCATTCGGTATCTCGTCGATACGCACACGCACGCGGATCATTTCTCCGCGACCCAGCAGCTCGCCCGCCAACTCAGAGTGCCGGTGGTAATGCACAGCGCGAGCCCGGCTCCATTCGTCGACCTGCGCCTGCAGGGCGGTGAGCTCCTCGTAGTTGGAGAGCTGCGGCTGCAGGCACTGCATACTCCCGGCCACACAAGCGATTCCATGTGTCTGCGCGTCGAGGATCGCGTATTCACCGGCGATACGCTGCTCATTGGAGGCACGGGGCGCACGGACCTGCCAAGCGGTGACGCAGGAGCGCTGCATGAGAGCCTTTTTGAGGGGATTTTGAAGCTCGATCCGTTACTTAAGGTGTTTCCGGCGCACGAATACAAGGGTCGCTCTCATTCGACCATCGGTCAGGAGCTGGCGGAGAATCCGCGGCTGCAGAAAAGCGACCGAACCGCCTTCATCGAGATGATGCAAAGCCTCAATCTCACCATGCCCACGCACGTCACCGAGGCGCTTCGCACCAATATGACCGGCGGCAAGACCGTGGCGCAAATGCTTGCCGAAGCCGCGGCAATCGTGCCGTTCATGTCGCTCGTGGAATTAAGCGGCTGTCTTAAGTCGAGGAGCAGTGACCTGATTGTGCTCGACGTTCGCGAGCGCGATGCCTTTAAAGAAGGCCACATTCCGGGAGCACGGCTATTGCCGCGCGGCCAGCTGGAACTGCGCGTCAATCAGGAACTGACCGACCCGACCAGGCGGATTCTTGTTTACTGCGAGTTTGGTCGCATCTCGACGCTGGCGACGGCCACGCTGCGCCAGATGGGATTCCGAAGCGCCGTGGCTCTTGACGGTGGCATGAAAGCATGGCGTGAGGCGGGTTTTCCGCTGAAGATCGGCGAGGAATCGTGAACGGCGGTGCAGAATGGGACGACCATGAGTACTCGGCCCTATGACCTGGTTGCTTTCGGCGCCACGAGTTTCGTGGGCAAAATTCTTTGCCGCTATCTGTGGGAAGTCTTCGGCGCGCAGGGCGAGATGAAGTGGGGCGCGGCCGGTCGCTCGAAGGTGAAACTCGAGGAGCTGCGCAGTTCGCTCGGGGACAAGGCTGGGACGCTGCCGCTCGTTGTTGCCGACGCCGCCGACGAGGCATCGTTGCGCATGCTCTGCTCGTCGACGCGCGTCGTTGTGTCGACGGTCGGCCCGTACGCGCTCTATGGCGAGCCTCTGGTCAAGGCTTGCGCTGAGTCCGGGACGGATTACTGCGACCTCAGCGGCGAGGTGCAGTGGATTCGCCGCATGGTGCAACGCTACGAGGTTGCGGCCCGAGATTCCGGCGCGCGCGTCGTGCATTGTTGCGGATTCGACTCCATCCCGTCGGACATGGGCGTGCACTTCCTGCAACGCCAGGCGATGAGACAACTGGGCGCGCCGTGCGCGCGCGTCAAGATGCGCGTCAGGGTGATGCGTGGCGAGCTCTCGGGTGGCACCATCGCCAGCCTGATGAACGTTGTCAAGGAGGCTGCCGCGGACCCTGCGCTTCGCAAAGAGCTCGCTGACCCCTATTCGCTGTGCCCGGCCGGGAGTGGGCCAAAGGTACGGCAACCCGACGTCAGATCGGCGCAATTCGATGTCGACTTTGGCGCCTGGGTTGCGCCGTTCATGATGAGCGGCATCAACACCCGCATTGTCCAGCGGACGAACGCGCTGACGGAACACGCATATGGCGCCGACTTCACTTACGACGAGGCGCTCCTCATGGGCCGCGGATTGAAGGGTCGGTTCGCTGCCACCGTCATGGCCGCGGGACTCTCCAGTTTCATGCTCGCGGCTGCCATCCGTCCGGCGCGCGCGGCACTCGAACGCTTCGTGCTGCCCAAGCCGGGCGAGGGCCCGAGTCCCGAGGCGCAGCGCACGGGTTCCTTCGACTTGCGCTTTCTCGGTACGAGTGCGGACGGTCGGCAGATACGCACCAAGGTGACGGGCGACCGCGACCCAGGTTACGGCTCGACCGCCAAGATGCTTGGCCAGGCCGCCGCGTGCCTCGCGCTCGACATCGATAAGGTCGCCACGCCCGGCGGTTTCTGGACGCCCGCCACGATCTTCGGCGACCGCTTGATCCAGAGGCTGACGGCCCACTCCGGACTGACCTTCGATGTGGTCTCGTAAGCGCTAGCGCATTTCAGGCGGAATGGTCCTTATGGCCGCCGCAAACGCTGTATGTGACTCGCGGTCGACCGGTTTTGAGATTATCTCGGCGGAGGCGGGGACTGCGGTCAGATAATTCTCGCCCCGCCATGGGTGTGCTGGACGAATGGGTCGTGCGCTGAATCCACCGCCACAATTCGGGCATACGTTGCCGAGTATATCTTCCACGCATGTTCGACAGAACGTGCACTCAAAAGAACAAATCATCGCCTCCAGGGAATTGGGTAACAATTGAACTCCACAGTTCTCGCAAGTCGGTCGAATTTCCAGCATAAATTGTCTCTCCAGTTCCTCTGGACTGAGTTGACGATAATGATGCGGGCCGTAGGAGGCAAGTGCGTCGCGTGATCCAATTCGAAACGTAGTAATCTCAGCCGAACACGGGAGTAAGCGCGTGAAAGCCATGACCTGCGGCGAGGCCGTGATGAAATTACTCGCGGCCTATGATGTCGACACGGTGTTCGGCATGGCCGGGACGATGACGGTCGAGCTGTATCGTGGCATCGGATTCGCTGGGGTCCGCCACGTGCAGTGTCGCAACGAGCAGGGCGCCAGCCTCATGGCCGACGGCTATGCGCGCGCGACCGGCAAGCCCGGCGTTTGCACGATCATTGCCGGCCCTGGCGTCACCAACGCGGCGACCGGCATCGCCCAGTCTTACTGCGATTCGCAGCCCATGCTCGTGCTATCGGGAGCGTGCGCCACGCGCACTCAGGGGAAAGGCTGGGGAGCGATCCACGAGCTCGCCGACCAATCCGCGGTCACGGCCGGGTTCACCGCGTTCAGCGCCATGGTCCGATATCCGGAGGAGCTGCCAGAATTGATTGCCCGTGCCTATGCGGTGTTTCGCAGCAGCCGACCTCGTCCGGTTCATCTGTCGCTGCCGCGGGACGTCCTTCCGGAATCCGTCGAGGACGACTGGAAGACCCGCCGCGCCCCGTCCTTGCCGATGCCCGATCCGGCGGCGATCGACGAGGCTGCGGATCGCCTCGCACAGGCAAAGCGCCCTCTGATTCTCGTCGGTGGCGGCGCGGTCGGCACGCGCCAGGCACTGATTGCGATCGCCGAGCGCATCGGTGCTCCGGTTCTTTCCACCAACGCCGGCAAGGGGATTCTTCCGGAATCCCACTCCTTGAGTCTGGGCTGCTCAATCGTACAGAAATCGAGCCAACAGGCGCTGGCCGACGCCGACGTGGTGCTCCTGGTTGGCTCGGAAGTCGGCCAAGGCGACCACTTCCTGCCGAAGCTCGATATTTCGGGCGATATCATTCGGATCGACATCGATCCCACGGAATTGACATCCATGTATTCCGCGGCCGTGCCCATTCAAGCCGACGCCCGTGCCGCGATGCTCGCCCTGTCGTCCGCCCTTGCCGGCCGCAAGCCGACGACGCAGCGATCGCAAGGCGAGATGTGGGTCCGCGATATCCTCGCGCGCAATGCCGCGAGTATGACCGACCTCGAAAAGCAGCACGCGCGCGTATGGGAGATACTGCGGTCAGCCCTTCCCATTGACGCAATCGTGATGGGCGACGCCACGCAGATTGTGTACACCGGCTCTTTCGCAATGCCGATGGAAATGGAACGCTGCTGGTATTATTCCGGCACTTATTGTTCCCTGGGCGTCGCCTTGCCGATGGCCGTTGGCGCCAAGATCGGCGCGCCGCATCGGCCGGTGATCGCCGTCGCGGGCGACGGCGGGATCATGTTCACGGTCAGCGAGCTGGCCACCGCGGCGGAAGAACATCTCGCACTACCCGTCGTCGTGTGGAATAACGATGCCCTGAACGCGATCGTGGAACAAATGGACCAGCGGCAGATTCCGCGCATCGGCGTGGAGCCCAAGAGCCCGGCCTTCCTGCAATTGGCGGAGAGCCTCGGTTGTCATGCCACGCGCGCCGCGAGCGCCGAACATTTGGCGCAATCCGTGCGGGATGCTCTCGTCGCGGACCGCCCGACGCTGATCGAGGTTCGACAGGGCAGCCCGTGGCTGATGATCTAGCCGACAAATCCAATCCGACTGCGCCGACGTCACCGCTTACTTGACCGGCGCTGCGGAATCGCGAGGTACAGTCCTCGCGAAACTCGGTTGAGCTCGCTACTTCCAGGGACAGCCCGCAGATAGTGAGCAGGCCAAGCGTTCAGGCATGAAATACTATCTTCACGATTGGGCTGGAGCATAGGGCCTAATAGCTTTCAATATCGCGCGTCCAGCAGCGGTGCGTCAATCGATTAAAGCGACCTGTTCGCCACGAAATGCAGGCATCCGCTGCCAGGTGCGCGAGGCGCGTGCTGCTCTAGAGGTTGAACTCCAGGTCCACGGGAATGCGCCCCTGCGGGTCCCGGCCGCGCAGTTGCGAGAGATTTTCCAACTGATTGCGTAATGCCGCGGGCGCGTCCGGGCGTTCTTTCAATGTTCCGCTCAGCGTGCCGGTACGCTCATTCGGGGCGTAGTGGATGAGCGTCTGCACTTCCAGGGGACCGCCGGTATCGACGAGCTGCGCCGTCACGTTGCCGTCCGAGCCCGCCGCGCTTTGCGCCACGTGCAGATCGTAGCCGCCCAAGTCTGCGCCGTCGGCAATTTGCGCGGAACTGAGATTCGAGACTCGCAGATCCCCGACCGCGCCCAGCGGTTTGGTGAAATCACCCTTGAGCTCACTAAAGTTGACGTCCGCGATGCCATGCCACCCGACCGCAACGCCTAGATCCTGCAGATCCTCGATAGGTCCGCCGCCTTTGACGGCGTGCGCCGTGAAGCCGTGTGCGTCGAGCGAGGCCGAAGCGTCGATGACGAAGCTGGTTTTGACCCAATGCAGGTCTGTCGACACGCGCAAGCCGAACAGTGCCGCCGGATGCAGCCGCCATTCGAGCGCTCCGGCGTCGCGCGCATTGACGCTGATCTTGCCCGCAGAGCCGTGCCAAATGCTGCCGGAAAAATCCCCTGCGCGTACCGACGGCGGCAGAAAATGCGTGATCACCGAAGCGGGCAGCGCGGCGATGCACACGGCGAGCAGCGCCGCGACTCCGATGAGGACGGCGGGCCAAAGGTTTCGCGAACGCGGAGCCGCTTCAGCGTTGCGGCTGGCTGAACGTGATGCTGGCATTCACCGTTCCCGGCTGGGCAGTGCGATCCACGGTGATCGACTCGATCGCGAGGCCATAGCGCTCGTCGAGCGTGGCGAGCCAAGAAACCAAGGTGTCGAAGGGCGCGGCCTCGAGTTGCACGCGGACTCCGGTGCCGTTGGGCTGGGTGCCGCGCAGAGCGCTGCCGAGACCTGCCTCGCGGCCGACCCTGTCGACCAACACCACCGGCGCCTCGCCCGTGTCGGCGGGCAGCTGACCGCCTGAGGCGCGGATCTCCGGGGCATTGACCCGCATCCAGGCTAGATCCTCGCGCTTGGTTTCATTGCGCTTGACCGCGCTCGACACCGCCGATTGCAGCGGCATCAATATGCCGAACAGCAAGATCAGAACCGCCACGCAGACCCCGCCAACCGCGACCATGCGCTGTTCGCGTGGCTGCAAACCGGCATACCAGGCGCTGAGTTTGTTCATCGGTGCGCCTTCGGCGTGAGGCCGCGCAGCTGCATATGCGCTTCCACGCCGCCGGCTACCGGCGTCGAGGATTGAATTTCCGCCGTCATGCCTTGCTTGCCGATCACCTGCGACAGCTGCGAGAGAGACGCAAGGCTCGGGGCGCTCACCCTCATATCGACGGAGTCCTCGCGATAGCTCAGGGCCTGGATCTCGGTCTTCGGAGTCACCGCCAGCGCGCCGCTCACGACCTGCAAGGTGCGCAGGAAATATTCGGGACTCGCTCCCGATTTATGGATGCGATCGAGCCGGGACTGCATCTGGCGGCGCGCATCCTGCAGCCTCTCGGCGGGCATGGCGGCGGAGAAAACACTCGCGATTTGCTCGTCGAGCGTGGCTGTTTCATGTTTGGCCTGGCGGATCTGCAGCGCCTGCGCAGCGACGTGCACGCCGAGCAAGATCGACGCCAGCAGAGCCGCCATGCGCCATTGACGCCAGCGTGTGCCGAAGTTCGTATTGCGGGCAAACTCGCCCTGCAGGAGGTTGACCGCATCGCCGCTGTCAAGGCCGCGCGCCAGCCACGGCAGCGGTCCGTCAGGCAGAAGCTGTACCTTCAGCGAATCGAATTTCTCCGCGAGGCGTTCGAACTCCTGCTGCGAGCGGGCCCAATCTTCGCGCGTGACGTACAGCACCGCGTTCTCGGGCACCTTGAGTTCACCGGCGGTATCGAGTGGGTCGGCGATCACTCCAGCCACCACCAACGCTTCGCTCACCGGCGAGAGTTCCACGGCGAACGGCAGCGCGCCGGGGCGGCGCACGGCGAGCCGCTCCTTTTCCAGCCATAACACCGTCTGGGCCGGGTTCTCCGGCATCAGCGAAATGTCCGGGTAGATCGCCAGAGGCTCGAGCCCGGCGGCCTCCAAGTCCGATATCCACCCTTGCAAGACGGCGCGCGACACCGCGGCCACCGGTGTCGCGCCGCCGGCGCGGCGCCGGCCGACGGCAAAAGTCAGGTGATCGATGTCTTCGGTCAAGTGTTCTTCCAGGGCGAAGGGCACCGCTCGGGCGAGCTTGACGCCGCTGCCGGGGGGCAGCTCTGGCTCCGCCAGAAGAATCTGGGTTGACGGCGCGAGCGCCACGACCTTGCCGGTACGCGAGACGGCCGCGGCCAGGGTGAGGGATCCGCGCTGTCGAGTCGTACCCGCATCGCCCGCATCATCCATCACGAGCCACTCGGTCTCTTCTTGACCGGGCGGGGGCAGGCGCAGCAGTAGTGTTTGTGGCATGGCGTTACGGGGTCCCGAAGGAGCGCAGCAGGGGGGTTGTCTTGCCGTTGCCGCGCTTCAAAAGACTGTACAAGGTGAACTCCGTAGTGCCAAGGGTAACCCGAGTGGTCAATTGGAAATACTGGCTGGTTGTACCGTAGCGACCGTTGATCGCCCCGATAAATTTGGGTCCGACCACATTCCTGAAGGCGTTCAGATCGGGAAAGCAGCCGGTCTTGCGTCCATTGGCCAGCACCTGGGGGCTGTATTCGCCGCTCAGGTTCTCCGAAAGGCTCTCGAGCACCACCGCGGACGCCGTGCAGATATTGAGCGGTGCGGTCGCGTCGGGCAAGGCGGTGACGTAGGGAGCAATCAGGCGGTACCGATCCGCGCCGAATCCCGGCATATTCATCAACTCGCTGGGCGACATCATGGGCCAGTTGCCGGTGCGGTAGGGCGGTATCTGCGAGGTGTAGATCTGGTCCTCGGCGCCATCGGGAGTCCCGGGAATATCGTCGGCGTCGATCCAATCGCGCGCGATAGCCGCCCACTTGGGTTCGACCCCGACCGAAGTCAGCAGCCGCTGGAACTGCGCGAGCGGCTGCGGATCCTGCACGGGCGTTTGCAGCTTTTGGTCCATGATGACCCGACCGAGGCTGTTCAGATTGAAACGGCCCTGCATGTCTTCCAACTCACCCTGCAAGGTGCCGATGGGTTCGCCTTCGGGGTCATCCTGAGGGGTGATCGGCAGCGGCTGGGTCGGCTGGGCCCAAGGTGCTGCCAGCGTGGTTTGACTGGCGCTGTTCTGCGCATCCTGAGCGAGCACATCGGCGGCCAGCGCTTCGGCACCCAGGCCGAAATGCAGGGCCTGCTCCGCAGCCAGCACCCCGATGGCACGCCGCCGCTCGAGAAATCCGTCGAAGGTGAGTTTCGAGGCCAGAATGGTGGCGAGAGCCACCAGGATGAGAGCGATGATCAACGCCACGCCGCGTTGATTTTTCATGCTCCGGATAGGTCTGTTGGACTTCAACCGGCGACCTCGATCAGCCGGCGAATCCGTCCCCAATCCTTGAATTCGATGATGAGTTCCACGGCCACCGGGCGGTTCGATAGGCCTTCAGCCTGGGGCAGGCCGGGCGGCGGCCATTGGGATTGCCAGGCTTGGTTGCTGTCGAGGTAGCGCAGCTGGATGGCCTTGACGCCCGTGAACAGGTCTTGCACCACCGGTGTGGCCCCCTGCACGTTGTCCAAGTGCACCTGGTAGCTGCGCTTGAGCACGTCATCGACCAGACCGTATGACACGCGTTGCAGAGTGCTGCGCTGCTGGCCTGCCGTGTTCGACCAACCGGTTCGCGTCAAATCCACGATCGGCGCCGCGCTCGAATTCGTATGGGCAGCAGTGCTCGAGCCTGAGTTGAAGCTCATGCTGGTAAAGCTCATTCCTGAGCTGGAGCTCGAGTTCGAACTGGAACTCGAGCCCGTGCCTCCGATCGAGCTCGGTATCGGCGTGAGCGTACCGAATCCGCTCGTTCCCTGCATGGCCGCCACACGCGTTTGACCCATGATATCGCGCACCGGGCGGGGCACCGTTTCGACGATGTCCTGCACCATCATGCGCATCCCGAATTCGATCTCGCGCGAGCGCTTCAGCGACTCTTCGGTGCGTTCCGCGGAAATGCGCGCGGCACGGTAGGTTCCATACCCCAGAGCCGACATGATCCCCAGAATCAGGAGTGCCACCAGGATTTCAATCAGGGTAAAACCGGCGGCAGGGCGGCATGATTTGCGCATCGTCGGCTCAGTTGCTCGGCGGCGTGGGCGTGGGCGTGGGGGTCGGCGTGGGCGTCGCGCCGCCGCCGGGCAGAGTCGGGGAAACCGGCGCGGGCGGCGTCACCCCGGGATTGGGCGCGCCGGGTATCCCGGGAGTTGTCCCGGGCGCACCCGCGGGCACAACGGTGCCGAGGGTCCAGTCCACGGCGTTGGAGCCGCCGGGCGTGCCCAGCGCCGATCCCAAGAATCCGGTGGATTCGGCGACTGGATTCCCCTTGGTCTTGGCGTCCCCGGCATAGATGCGCACCACCACGCGCTTCATCGTGGCGATGCTGGTATCGAAGTAGCGGGTATCGTAGTGCCAGGTTCGGTTGGCAAAGTAAATTTCCCCAGTGTCGGTATTTTGGCCGAATTTGGTCAGGTTCAAACGCACCTCGGAGAGCCGGTTGAGCGCCATCCACTGTGCGAGAGTCTTATCGCGAAGATAGCCGCTGGTCCGTGCGGTACTGCTCACCGTCTGCATCAGGGCGGCGAGTCCGATGGCGACGATCATCAAGGCGACCAGCACTTCGACCAGCGTGAAGCCGCGGCAGCTGCGGATCGTTCGCGCGTGCCCGCGCTTCACGTGCGTTTCTCCGCCGGGTGGTCCGAACTTACGCGGCTGACCTTGCCGAGCGCATCGCCATCCACCGAGGCTTTCGCCGTCGAGCCATCGCGCAGCAAGATCAGGCGAAATGGCGTCCCTTCGCCGCTGGCTGCAATGGCCACTTGCGGGCCGGGCGGCGCCGCATCGCTCGCCAGAGTCCGGTCGATGGGTTTGATCACGACGACCTGGGAATCGAGTTCCAGCTGGAAACTCAGGCCCTTGGGCAAGTCGCGATGGCGGAATTCGTGTTCCTGGTCGAGCGTCATCCAGCGATCGCGGCGCGGCTCGTACACGACGAATTCATAGGCGGCAGGCTCGATGCGCAGGCCGAAGTCGCGGCCTTCCAACAGCGCGCGCTCGTGCAGCAGCCCGACCAACCCCTCGATGCGCCGGCTCTCTTCGTCCAACTGGGTGTCGCGCCCGGTGGTACCGATCGACAGGATCGCGAGCCCGATGACGATGGCCATGATCACCACGACCACCAAAATCTCGACCAAAGTGAAGCCCTTGCTGCGCATGCTGCGGCACCATCGTGCGCGGCTATCGCTGTTCGAGAGTCGAGCTGCTGATGTCCGCGTCGTAGCCTTCGCCCCCGGGTTTGCCGTCGCGCCCGTACGTGATGATGTCGTAATCACGGCCGTCGGGGCCCGGGCTCACGTATTGATACTGATTGTTCCACGGATCCTTCGGCAGCGACCCCAAGTAGCCGCCGGAGCGGTAATTGGTGATCGTGGGGTCGGCCGGTTGTTTGACCAGCGCCTGCAGTCCCTGTTCAGTGGTCGGGTATTTGAAGTTGTCGAGGCGGTACAGGTCGAGGGCCGTTTGAATCGCACGAATATCGCTCTGCGCGCGGGTAACGCGCGCCTTGTCGACATTTTCCAGGATTTTTGGCACCACGAGCGCACCGAGCACTGCGAGAATGACGACCACCACCATGATTTCGATGAGAGTAAAACCGCTCTGAGCATTACGCATGTTGACCTCGAAAATTCCATGAATGATACCAAAATAGGCAACTCCGATGCCGCGTGAGGCCGCAAACCCCTTTGCAGAGATTGCGGCCGCACTCCAGTGGGATCGCGGCCGATGGCTTTGGTTGCTCGGGATTTTCCTGGTATTGGATGCGGTGTTGGGTCTTGGCGACAGCGTCAGTCAGCTCTTACGCTATGATCGCAGTGCAATTGCAGCCGGCGGTTGGTGGCGGTTGCTCACAGCCCACATCGTGCATCTGGATGCGCACCATCTGCTGTTGAACGAGCTGGGCCTGGTGCTGATGTGGTCCCTGTTCGCGCAGGACTACGATGCGGTGGAATGGTGCGCGATCGTCTGCGCCGGTGCGCTGGCCATCAGTTCGGGTCTGTGGTGGCTGAGTCCGCGTGTCGGTTGGTATGTCGGCGCCTCCGGAGTTCTGCATTCGGTGATGGCCGCGGGCACCGCGAAGCACCTGGCGGAACGCGCCTGGGATCGCTGGATTCTGCTTATCGGCTTGTCTGCGAAGCTTGCCTGGGAACAGTGGGGCGGCGCCACGGCGCCCCTGGTCGTGGTCGATGCCCATTTGTACGGGGCGTGCGGCGGGTTTGTCGTCGGGGCTGCACTGTCCGCGAGGATCGTTATAATTCGCCGGCGCTCCCGCGCCTAGAGGCTTATTTCATGTCACTAGCGTTCGTCTTTCCCGGCCAAGGTTCGCAGTCCATCGGCATGATGAGTGCTCTGGCGAAAGTCTATCCGGTGATCGAGGCGACCTTTGCCGAAGCCTCGCAGGTTCTGGGCTACGATCTGTGGCAGCGCTGCCAAGAGGGACCGCTCGAAGCGCTGAATTCCACCGAGTGCACTCAGCCGGCGATGCTGACTGCCGGGACCGCCACCTATCGGCTGTGGCGGGAGCGCGGTGGACCTCAGCCGGCAATGATGGCGGGCCACAGCCTGGGCGAATTCACGGCGCTGGTCGCCGCCGGCACCCTGGATTTCAAGACCGCCGTCGATTTGGTGAGATACCGCGGCGAGTTGATGCAGGCGGCCGTGCCTCCGGGGCAGGGCGCCATGGCCGCAATCCTCGGCCTCGAGGACATCGACATCGACGAAGCTTGCAATGAGGCCGCGCAGGGCGAGGTGGTGGAGGCGGTGAATTTCAATGCGCCCGGGCAGGTGGTGATTGCGGGTGTTGCCACGGCCGTTGCGCGTGCCATCGAGATCGCCACCGCGAAAGGGGCCCGGCGGGCGCTGGCATTGCCGATCAGCGTACCTGCGCACAGCTCGCTCATGCAGCCGGCGGCGGAGCAGCTGCACGTCCGATTGGACAGCATCGCCTTGACGCCGGCCCGCGGCGTCGCCGTGTACGGCGTCGACGTCAAAGCACACGCGACCGCGGAGAGTATCCGCGCCGGGCTGGTCAAGCAGCTGTATACGCCGGTGTATTGGGCGGCCACGGTGCGCACCATGATCACGGCAGGCGCGACCCACATCGTGGAATGTGGTCCCGGCAAGGTGTTGACGGGCTTGAACCGGCGCGTGGACAAGAATCGGGATCTCAAAATGATCGCGCTGGAGGATCCACAATCCCTGGACGATGCGCTCGCGGCACTAAAAATCTAACGAGGACGCAGCATGTTGAACGGAGAAATTGCCTTGGTGACCGGCGCCTCGCGCGGCATTGGCGCGGCCATCGCCGAGCGCCTCGCCCGGGATGGCGCCCGCGTCATCGGCACCGCCACGACGGCGGAAGGGGCCGCCCGGATCAGTGCGAGCCTTAGCTCGAACGGCGGCCGCGGCGCCGTTCTCGATGTGGGAAAGCCTGAGTCGATCGAGGCGCTGCTCGAAGGACATCGAGGCCAACGAGGGGCTGGTCGGCATCCTTTGCAATAACGCCGGCATCACCCGCGACACGCTGCTGTTGCGTATGAAAGAGGAGGATTGGGACGCGGTGCTCGACACCAATCTGGCTTCCGTTTTCCGGCTCTCCAAAGCGGTCCTGCGCGGCATGATGAAGGCGCGCAAGGGCCGTATCGTGAGCATTACCTCGGTCGTGGGTGTGACCGGAAATCCCGGCCAGGCCAACTATGCCGCCGCCAAGGCGGGAATCATCGGATTCACGAAGTCGCTGGCTCGGGAAGTAGGCTCGCGCGGCATTACGGCCAATGCGATCGCGCCGGGGTTCATCGACACCGACATGACTCGAGCCCTGGCCGAGGCGCAGCGCACCGCCCTGAACGCCCAGATCCCCTTGGGGAGGCTCGGGCAACCGGCGGATATCGCCGGGGCGGTCGCGTTTCTGTGCTCGCCCGACGGTGCCTATATCACCGGCGAGACCTTGCATGTGAACGGCGGAATGTACATGCCGTGAAGGTTGGTCGCCCTAATTCGCGCGGGTTTGTCAATACGAACCGGGGCGGCCAAGGACCAAATGTGCGTTCCAGGTAGCCGCCGCCGCCGCGTTCACATAAAATACGCGCCCTGTCGATTCTTAAGGCTGGTCGCGGGCTTAAGTCAGTTCAGCGCATAAATAGCAATTCCGAGAGGACACCATAACGATGAGTACTGTTGAGCAGCAGGTTAAGAAGATCGTGGCCGAACAGTTGGGCGTGAAAGAAGAAGAAGTCACCAACGATGCCTCGTTCGTCGACGATCTAGGTGCAGACTCGCTGGATACGGTTGAACTGGTGATGGCGCTCGAGGAAGAATTCGAGACGGAGATTCCCGACGAGGACGCCGAGAAGATCACCACGGTTCAGCAAGCCATCGACTATATCAATTCGCACAAGGGCAAGGCCTGACCCCCATTGGGCGGCGTGGCATTGCCCTGAACGCCGCAAAGGCGCTTGGGCACTTAGGCAAATCCACGTGAGGAGTCGCTGTTGAGCAAACGACGCGTCGTTGTTACGGGTCTTGGGATCGTCTCGCCGGTGGGCAACGACGTGGCGAGCGCGTGGGCTTCGATCCTGTCCGGCCGCAGCGGCATCGCGCCTGTGGCGCGCTTCGACACTGCCAGTTTCCCCACGCATTTCGGCGGTGAGATCCGGGAACTGAATCTCGAGCCCTACATGAGCGCGAAGGATGCGCGCCGCATGGACGCCTTCATGCAGTACGGCGTCGTCGCCGGCATGCAGGCCATGCGCGACTCAGGCTTGGTGGTCACGGAGGCCAACTCGGATCGCATCGGAATCTTGATGGGGTCCGGCATGGGCGGCCTGGAGTCGATCGAGGACACCTACGACAAGTATCTGGAGACTCATTCGCCGAAGAAGGTGTCGCCGTTTTTCATTCCCGCCAGCATCATCAATCTGGTCAGCGGGCATCTGTCGATCGCCTTCAACATCACCGGTCCGAATCTCGCCGTCGCCACCGCCTGCACCACCTCGACCCATGCCATCGGGCTCGCGATGCGGCTCATTCAGTACGGCGAGGCGGACGCGATGCTGGCCGGGCGGTTCGGAAATGGCGACCTGCGTCACCGGGATGAGCGGCTTTGCTCAGGCGAAGGCGTTGTCACAGCGCAATGACGACCCGCAAGGCGCGAGCCGTCCCTGGGATAAGGATCGCGATGGCTTCGTCATGGGCGACGGTGCCGGCGCCATGATGCTCGAGGAGTACGAACACGCGAAGGCGCGCGGCGCGAAGATCTATGCCGAGATCGTCGGGTTCGGGATGAGCGGGGATGCCTTCCATGTCACGGCGCCGCCGGAAGACGGCGAGGGGGCCCGCAAGGCGATGGCCAAGGCGCTCAGCGACGCGCAATTGAGCCCGGAGCGGGTGCAGTACGTCAATGCGCACGCCACTTCGACCGAGCTTGGGCGATCGCGCCGAGACGCTCGCGATCCGCCGCGCTTTTGGGCCGGCGGCCGATAAATTGGCGGTCAGTTCGACCAAGTCGATGACCGGCCATCTGTTGGGAGCCGCCGGGGCCGTCGAGGCGATCTTCTCGGTGCTGGCGCTGCGCGATCAAGTGGCGCCGCCCACCATCAATTTGCACACTCCGGGCGAGGGCTGCGATCTCGATTACGTTCCCAATACCGCGCGTAAAATGCCGATCGAATACTCGCTCTCCAATTCATTTGGGTTCGGTGGCACCAACGGTTCGCTCATTTTCCGCCGAATTTGAGCCGCTGACTCTCCTCGAGAAGTATCCGGCTGCATACCCGGGACTGCTCGAGAGCGGCGTCGGCATGGCTGCCGGGCTCGGCAGCCGATTCGACATCTTGGCCATGGCGAGCGGCGAGTCTCTGCGGCTCGGTTCGGACGGCCGCCTGTCCGGTCCCCACGCCGGCCGGCAAGGCTTTCTGGCGGCGCTGCGAGAGTTGGTGGACCGCTTTGCGCTTGCCCGAGGCCGTGTCGCCGCTGCCGTTCACCGGCGGCTGGCTGCTGTATCTCGGCTATGAGCTGGCAGCGGAGATCGAATCACGCCTGATCTTGCCGCGCAGCGCGGATCCCGTGGCCGCCTTGGCCATCCGTGCGCCGGCCGCGTGGATTCGCGATCGCGCAACCGGTCAGGCATGGCTGGTGGCGGAAAGCGGATTCGAATACTTGCTCGACGAGTTCGAGAGCCGTGCCCTCGAGCTGCGCGCGTCGCCGGCCGGGCAACGTGCCGCATTCGATCTCCCCGCATTCGATCTGCCTGCGTTCGATCTGCAGGAGGACGATCCTGCAGATCTTTCTCGATGCAGTGCGCCGCGCTCTCGAGTACATCGCGGCGGGCGATGTGTATCAAGCCAATTTATCGCGCGGTTGGGCTGCGAGAGCGGCGCGCAGCGTCGATCCCGTCGCCGTTTACCGGCGGCTGCGCGCGACCAATCCCAGCCCGTTCGCGGCGCTGCTGCAGGACGGCGATTTTGCCTGCCTGAGTTCCTCCCCCGAGCGGCTGGTGTCGATTCGGGGCAACACGGTGGCCACGCGCCCGATAGCCGGGACCCGGCCGCGCGGCGCCACGGCGGAGGCCGATGCGGCGCTGGTGCAATCGCTGCTGGGCAACGAGAAGGAACGCGCCGAGCACGTGATGCTGATCGATCTGGAGCGCAACGATTTGGGCCGGGTCTGCGCCGGCGGCTCGGTGCGGGTCGACGAGTACATGAGCGTCGAAACCTATGCCCACGTGCATCACATCGTCTCGAATGTCAGCGGACGACTGCGCAACGACGTATCGCCCGTCGATGTGATCCGCGCCCTGTTTCCCGGCGGCACGATAACCGGCTGTCCCAAGGTGCGCTGCATGGAGATCATTGCCGAGCTCGAAGCGGTCGGACGCGGCGCCTACACGGGTTCCATCGGTTATTTGAACCGCGACGGCAGCTGTGATCTCAACATCCTGATTCGCACCATCACCGCCCAGGGCGGCTTGTTCAAGTTCCGTGCCGGCGCCGGAATCGTCGCGGACTCGAACCCTGCGCAGGAATTGGCCGAGACCCGCGCCAAGGCCGAGGGGCTGCTGCGCGCACTGGCAACGCCGTGAACGCGTGGATCAACGGCCGCCAGGGCACGCGGATCGACATTCGCGATCGCGGATTGCACTATGGCGACGGGGTGTTCGAAACCATGCGCATCCGCCGCGGCCGGGTCCGTCTCCTGGAATATCATTTAGAGCGGCTTGCCCAAGGATGCCAGCGCCTCGGCATTGCGGGCCCCTCCAGCCGCCTGCTGCGCCGGGAAATCAACTCCATCGCCGGGCGGCGGCGCGAAGGCGTATTGAAGCTCATCGTCACGCGCGGAGTGGGCCGGCGCGGCTATGGGCCGACGGGCCGCGAACGCAGCACGCGCATCCTCACCCTGCATCCATTGCCGCTCGGCCTGCAGAGGCACGGCGCGACGCCGGCGCGGCTGCGCCTCTGCACGACGCGGCTCGGCTTGAATCCGCGGCTTGCCGGCCTCAAGACCCTGAATCGCCTGGAATCGGTGCTGGCCCGTGCCGAATGGAGCGATGCGCGCATCTGGGAGGGATTGATGCGGGACGTGGACGAAAACGTCGTCTGCGGTACGATGTCGAACTTGTTTCTGAGACGTGGATCCAACCTGATGACGCCGGTGCTCGATCGTTGCGGTGTGGCCGGCGTGATGCGCCGCTGGATCATGGCCACGGCCGCCGATCTCCAGCTGCGCGTGACCGAGCGCCGCATACGCTGGCAGGACTTGCGCGACGCCGAGGAGGTGTTCATGAGCAACGCCGTCGTCGGATTGAAATCGGTCGCGGTGATCGGGCGCGGCAGGGAGCGTCTGCACTACACGGCGTTCGAGACCGCGACTCGTTTCCGTGAACGGCTGGATCTCCTTTGAGCCGCGCCTGGCGCTTTGGTCTGCTGCTTATCCTGTTGCTGCTCGCTTCGGCTGCCGCCGCCGTGGTTTGGTTCGGCGTGCGCAGTCTCGATGAGCCGCTGCGGGTCGCGGCGCCGCTGCGTTTCAAGGTCGCTCCGGGCTCGAGCTTCGCCCGGGTCGCGGCCGAGCTGGCGGCCCAGGGCGTCATTGCCCACCCGCGGGCCTGGGTGGTGTTCGCGCGGATCCGCGGCCTCGCGCCGGCGGTCAAAGCCGGAGAGTATGAGATTCAACCCGGCACGACACCCCGTGAACTGCTGACCAAAATGGTGAACGGCCAGGTGCTGCTGCACTCGTTCACCATCGTCGATGGTTGGCGGGTGCAGGACATGCTCGCCGCGCTGCGGCGCAATCCCGATGTCACCGTAACCCTGACCGACAAGGCAGCGGATCTCATGGACAAGTTGGGACTCCCGGGTCTCGATTCGGAAGGTCAATTCCTGCCCGAAACCTACCGCTTCGTCGCCGGCACGACCGACATCGAAGTGCTGCGCCAGGCGCACGCCGCGCTCAGCCGAGAGTTGGAGTCGGCCTGGACGGAACGCGATCCGGGCCTGCCGCTGCGCGATTCGCGTGAACTATTGATCATGGCGTCCATCATCGAAAAGGAGAGCGGCCTGCCGCAAGAGCTCGGGCTCATCGCCGGCCTGTATCTGCATCGTCTCAGCATCGGCATGCGTTTGCAGGCTGATCCGACCGTGATCTACGGATTGGGGGATCGCTACGACGGGGACATTCGCACAGTGGACCTGCGCACCGATGGGCCGTACAACACCTATACCCGCACCGGCCTTCCGCCGACA
The DNA here is from genome assembly GCA_963818075.1 of uncultured Gammaproteobacteria bacterium. GTDB lineage: Bacteria > Pseudomonadota > Gammaproteobacteria > Steroidobacterales > Steroidobacteraceae > Bog-1198. Next base: position 149,420 of record CAWFQX010000007.1, read on the forward strand.
CCGATTGCACTGCCCAGCGCCGCGGTGATCCGCGCCACTGCGCACCCGGAGAAAACCGACGCCATTTATTTTGTCGCCTCGCCCAAGGACGACGGCAGTCACGTGTTCTCCGCGACGCTCGAGGCGCACAACGCGGCCGTCGCATCCTACGTGGCGCATCAGCGCCAGAAGACGGCGGCAGGAGGCGGGGTGCGATGAGCCTGGTACCACCGGGGCGATTTTTGACCGTCGAGGGGATCGAGGGCGTGGGCAAATCGACCCAGGTCGCACGGCTCTCGCATAGCTTGAGCGACCGCGGCATCGCCCATGTGGTGACGCGCGAGCCCGGCGGTACGCCCTTGGCCGAGCGAATCCGCGACGTCGTTCTCGATAACTCGCGCGGCGAAGCTCTACCGCCGACGGCCGAACTGCTGCTGATGTTCGCGGCGCGCGCGGTGCATCTGACCAACCACGTGGAGCCCAACTTAAGGGCCGGGCAGTGGGTGCTGTGCGATCGCTTCATCGATGCCACCTATGCCTATCAGGGAGGCGGCCGCGGCCTTGAGGCCGAGCACATCCAACAGCTCGAAAGCATGGTGCTCGGGGCGCGCCGTCCCGATCTGACCGTGCTGCTCGATGCGCCGGTGGAGCAGGCATTGCAGCGGGCGCGGCAGCGCAATGCCGGTGCCGCGGCCGACCGCTTCGAAAGCGAACGTGCCGAGTTTTTCGAGCGCGTGCGCGACGCCTATCTAGCGCGCGCGGCCGCTGAGCCTGCTCGGATCGCCGTCATCGATGCGAGCCAATCCGTCGAACGGGTTGCTGCACAAATCCTCGCCGTGCTGGAGGCGCGCTCATGGATATCCTGAGCGCCGACTCCCTGCCGTGGCTCAACAGCGCGCAGCAGCGTCTGCGCGCCGCGTTTGCGGCGCAGCGACTGCCGCACTCCTTGTTGCTGCTGGCGGCCCCCGGACTAGGCGCGGAGCAACTGGCGAATTGGATCACTGCTTTGGCGCTGTGCGAGTCGACGGGGCGACGCCCGTGCGGCGTGTGCGCCTCCTGCCAATTGCTGCGCTCCGACAGCCATCCGGACTCGCATGTCGTACGGATCGAGGAGGACGCGCAGCAGATCAAGGTCGACCAGGTGCGCGCCTTGATCGACACTCTGGCGCTCAAGAGTTATCGCGGCGGCTATAAAGTGGGCGTCATCGAGGGCGCCGAGCTGCTCAATGCCAATGGTGCCAATGCCTTCTTGAAAACCCTGGAGGAGCCCACCGCGAATACCGTCCTGGTGCTGATCGCGCGGCCGACCCACCGCCTGCCGGCGACCATCGCCAGCCGCTGTTTGCGCCTCAGCCTGTCGCCGCCGCCGAGTGCGGCCGCGATTGCATGGCTGGAAGCGCATGCGGGCGCCTCGGTCCCGCACTCGTGGGCAGCGGCTCTCGCCCTGGCGGGCGGCGCGCCGCTGCTGGCGCGGGAACTGGATGCGGCGGGAGTCGCCGTGCTGGATGCAGAGATGCAGGGGTCCTTGAAGCAGCTGGCGGCCGGTTCGGTGGATGTGAGCTTGCTTGCCGAGCGCTGGATGCAGTCCGATGCCGGGCTGCGCCTGGTCTGGCTTGAGAACTGGATCACACGTCGCGTACATGAATGGATCGGCGGCGGCACTTCGCATCAAAGTGCGGAACCGGTCCGCTTGCCTGCCGCTTTACTTAAGGCCAAGATAAGAGCCCTATTCGAGCTGCTCGATGCCGCCCGCGAGTTGCGGCGTCTGTCATCGACCGGCATGAATCAACAACTGGCGCTCGAGGCATTGCTGCTCGGCGGCCGCGCCGCCTTGGCGGCCTGAAGACCTTTGGCAGGAACGGTAGGAATTGCGAAGCCCAAGTAACAAACCAGGTTTGCTGACCCTTACGATCAAGGATAAGAGCGCGCTGTATCTCGCCTATATGCCTTTCGTGAAGAACGGTGGCCTGTTCATTCCGACGAACAGCAATTACCGCCTGGGCGACGAAGTGTTCATGCTGCTGAATCTGATGGGCGAAGAAGAAAAGCTGCCCGTGGCCGGGCGGGTCATCTGGATGACCCCGAAGGGCGCACAGGGCAAGCGCACCGCCGGCATCGGCGTGCAGTTCAGCGATCAAGACCGCGGCAACACCCAAAAGAAGATCGAGAACTATCTGGCCGGTGCGTTGGGCGGAGATAAGCCCACGCACACCATGTGACCTGAGCCCGACCACACTCCCAAGTGGTTGATCCGCGGGCTTCAGACAATCTTTAGTCATCCTTTAGGAACGCTTTAGGACTTCGTTCGGAGCCGCGCTTACACCGTGCTCCAAGCCACCGATGCAATGTCGGTGGCGAGTTCTGAAACTAGACCTGGAGGATTCGACCATGATCACACTGAACCGGAACAAGACCTTGACGATCATCTACTGCCTCATGGTAGCGGGATGGGCCTGCACGCTGGTAGCAACCGCGGGCGCGCAGGAAAGCCTGCCGTCGAAGACGGTGAAATACAGCGATTTGGATATCTCGAAGGCGGAGGGAGCCAAGGTTCTCTACCAGCGCATTCGTGCTGCGGCGCGTTACGTCTGCGACCTCTCGATAGGCGGCGATGCCGTGCTGCGCGTGGCCGAGAAGGTGTGCGTTGACACCGCGATCGACAACGCAGTTCGCAAGGTGGATGCGCCCGCACTGACCTCGCTGCGCTTCGGCGGGGACATTCGGCTGGCCAGCAAGTGACGGATCCCGGCGCTGCCGTGGCGTCGAAGGACGCACCGGCGGCGCCGGCTTTTAGTGATGCGTACGCACTGCAATAGAGCACGCCCCGAATCGTCGCCTTCGAACCACAAGTCGTATACTTGTGCCAGGAGACGTGTGCCAGGAGACGTGTCGGATGCAGACCGAGAATCCCGGCGGCGCGGTGCAGATCGGCGAATGGTTCGTCGATCCCACGCTAGACACCATCACTCGCGGCACGGAAACCCAGAAGCTCGAGCCGCGGACCATGCGGCTGCTCCTGTGCCTGGCGAACTCTGCCGGTGAGGTGGTCAGCGTCGATCGACTGCTCACCGAGGTGTGGAGCGGCGTCGTGGTCGGATCCGCCTCGGTTTATCAAGCCGTGTCGCAATTACGCAAGCTCCTCGGGGATGTGGATCCGCATCCGACATACATTACGACCGTTCCGCGCAAGGGTTATCGGCTCATTGCGCCGGTCGAAAGGGTCGGCTCGGCAAGCCCGAAAGTGTCCCTTGTGGGGGTGCCCACGATGTCTCCTGTGCCGGCAGCGACACGGCGGCACGTGCGACCGCTCGTCGTAGGTGGTGCGGCGCTTCTCGCAATCACCTTTGTCGGTGCCCTCGTCTGGACGAGCGCTCGGCTATTCAACCGATCGGCGGGATCCATCAACTCGATCGTGGTGCTGCCATTCATCGACCTGTCCAAGGATCAGACCGACCAGGCGTTTTGCGACGGTCTCACGGAGGAATTGTCCAACTGGCTATCGCAGATTCCTACATTGCGCGTCGTGGCGCGCACGTCCGCCTTCGCTTTTCGCGGGCGAGGCGAAGACGTACGCACGATCGGCAAGGAGCTCGATACGAATCACGTGGTCGAGGGCTCCATGCGTCGTTCGGGCGATCACATGCGAGTTACCGTGCAACTCATCGATGCGCGCAATGGCTACCATCTGTGGTCGGAAAACTTCGACCGGCCGGTGGCGGACGCGATTTTGATGCAAGAAGACATATCGCGTTCGGTGGCTGGGACATTGAAAGTCCGCCTGAACCCGGATTCGGAGCGCCAGTTCGCCGCGAGGCGCACCGCGGACTCGCAGGCCTATCAGTTGTTCTTGCTTGGGCGCTACAACGCCACGCAACTGACGCCCGAATCAACCGACCGTGCTATTGATCTTTTTCGGCAAGTATTGAACGCGGATCCAAAGTTTGTGCCCGCCTATACCCAGCTCGCGTGGGCTCGCTTGAATCAGGGGTTCTTTCACGACCTTCCGGTGGCCGACGTGGCCGCGCAAATGGAGCCCCTGATCGCCTCTGCGCTGCGCCTCGATGACCGCATGTCCGCCGCCTACACGGCTCGGGGAGCGCTGCGCGCGGCCCAGTCCAGAACGAAGGAAGCCCTCGATGACTTGCAGCTCGCCATTTCTTTGAATCCGAGCGACATGAGTGCATTTGCTGAGATCGGCAGGATTCGCCTCTTTCACGGCCAGCCCCGCGAGTCTCTCAAGAGCTATGACCGCGCGGCGGCATTGGACCCGCTTAATTTTACATTGCAGGAACAACGGTGCACGGTCTTGGACGACCTGGCGCAGTACGAGGAAGCCGCCAGGGCCTGCGAGCGTGCGCGCATATTGCAACCAAGCGGCGCATCCCCCGTCGACGGCTTGGCGTGGCTCGCAGAATCGCGTGGCCGGATCGACGAGGCTTTGCGCTGGAACGCAGAGTCGCTGAAAGCCGAACCCGGGGATTTCAATTTGTATTTGACGCGAGCCAATCTGTTCCTCTTCGTGGGGCTTGCGGCTCCCGCGCGCGAAGCCATCGAGCTCGGGCGCCGCGCCACGAAGAATGAAGATTACGCAGACATCGCGTTGGCGCGAGTCGTTTACCGCGAGGGCGGTGCAGATGCGTTGCGCAGGTATCTCGCCGCCGCAAGTCTCGATCAATCGCCGCACGCCATTGGGTTATTCGAGGCGGCCTACTCGCGGATGCTGTTGGGGGAGGCGGCTGCAGTCAAAGATCTCATCTCGCGGGCGGTGGTCGCGCCCGATCGCATCCCGGGCTATGCAGAATGGCCTTTTTTTGCGCGAGGCGCGCGGCTCGAGGGTACTTCCTATCGGCTTGATCTTGCCGTCGCGGAGCTTGCGCTCGATGAGCGCGATGCGGCGCTGCGGGAACTGAACAGCGTGCTGACAATGCTGAACGATATGATCGCCTCAGGCGTCGAACGCAACGCAACTTATGAGCTGCGCGCCAAAGTCTTCGCACTCGAAGGGCAGGGCGACGATGCGATGCGAGATCTCGAGAAGGCGGTCAAACTCGGCTGGCGCCGCTCATGGTGGGCAACGCATGAACCCTACTTCGCTTCACTGCAGCCGAGGGGCGATTTCCGGGAGCTCATGACTCAAGTGAACCGATCCAACGATCGGCTCATGGAGAGTGTCAAGACACCCTAGCGTCCATTACGAGCCGGGCGGGTTTGGGCCGCCTGGAGAACCTATTCCCAAAACGGCGCATACGACACCGCAGATGACGCTCGGATGGCCACCCCCGGACTGTCCGTAACTTACTTCGCGGGGCGGCGGGGCGCCTGGCCCGAGCGCAGGCTGCGGCCCGGCAGGCGGCGGTCCGGAGGGGTCCGGCCCGACGACATCGGCCGAGAATTTCCCGAGAATTTTCATACCCATCAAGTACGAGACTTGTCGGTAAGCAAATTGCCACTGGGGCAAGGAGTAATTGCTGGGAATCGACTCGAGGAGTTTTTTGAAATCCTCTATGAAAGCATCGCCCTTCGCCATGGCCGTTCCTCCCTTTATGTGCGTTTGAGAATCTGCGCCGTATCTCCGTTGGATGTTCGCGCCAGTATGACGCAATTGCGGTGCGCTGAGCCATCGGCGGTGGCGCCTGCCTGACATGAGGCCGGCGAATGGAGCGCTTTGCGCGTGGCAACCACACTGAGGTTACCTCCGGTGCAAAATTCTTCCATACCAGTTAAATTTATGATAACAAGTGGTCGCGATAAAAAAAACACCGCGACTGAAGCTTCGGGGGGAGTGTGTTGGAATCACTCCAAAAATAGAAACGGGATGCACCATGCGTACACACTCGAAGTTATCTTATGCGGTGGCGGCCATTCTGGGCGGCGGCGCGGCCGGCCCCGCGGTGTCGGCGACGGCTACGGACGCTAGTTCGGCCGGCGATCAAATTCAAGAAATCACGGTGACTGCACAGCGCCGCACCGAAAACATTCAAAATGTGCCGATCGCGATCCAGGCGCTGACCAGCGAAACCCTGGCGCAATTGAATATCACGACATTCGACGATCTCATCAAATATCTTCCCAACGTGTCGGCACCGACCGCGGGCCCTGGCCAAGCGCAAATTTTCATGCGGGGCCTAAGTGCCGGAGACAACGGTACCCAATCCGGGGGTTCGATTACGGGGTTCCCGAACGTCGCCATCTATCTGGATGACCAGTCAGGCCAACTGCCGGGCCGCAACCTCGATGTCTATGCGGCGGACTTGGAGCGCGTCGAGGTCCTCGAGGGGCCGCAGGGGACCTTGTTCGGCGCCGGCGCTCAGGCGGGCGTCATTCGCTACATCACCAACAAGCCGAAGATCAACGTGACGGAGGGTAGCGTGTCCGCCGGCTACGGCACGACCGCGGGTGGCGACCCCAATAGCGATCTGACCGCAGTCCTCAATCTGCCGCTGATTGCCGATACCCTCGCGGTCCGCGGCGTCATATACAACGACCGGCGGGGCGGCTACATCAACAACGTGCCGGCCACATTTACGCGCAAGGCAAGCGATATTGGCATCGGCTATGCCCAGTATCCGGCGGGCTGCGGGCCAACCACCACCCCCTGTCAGGTCCCCCCGGACAGCGCGGCCATCAATAACTACAGCATCGCCGCCAGGGCGATCAACCCGGTCACCTATCAAGGGCTGCGCGCGTCGGCTCTTTGGGATATCAATTCCGATTGGAATGCCCTTCTTACCCAAAGCTACCAGAGCATCGACGCCGAAGGGGTCTTTTACCAGACGCCCAACGCCTCCGACGGTGCGCCGCTGCCCCAGCAATCGGTCACGCTGTTCAACGATTCCTTCAACAAGGATAGGTTCGAGAATACGGCTTTCACGCTCAACGGGCGATTCGGTGACCTCAAAGCGGTGTATACCGGCGCGTATCTGCTGCGCAACGTGAGCCAGATCCAGGACTATACGAATTATGCACGCGGTGTGTATGCGGACTACTACCAGTGCCATGGCGCCGAGCCGGCGAATGGATTGGCTTCGAAGTGTTACTCGCCGAGCACCACCTGGAACGAGACGGAACACAATTCCCATCAGAGTCATGAGTTTCGACTGAGCACCCCGGACGATTGGCGTTTTCGCGGCATCGTCGGCGCTTTTTGGGAAGAGCTCAAGATTCAAGACCAGCTGAACTGGCTCTACAAGACCTTGCCGGCGTGTACCACGACCGTTACCGCGGGGTGTTTGACCGATGTTGCGCCGGCTCCCGGCACGAGCGCGTCCAATCCCAATACGCGCAATGACAATGTCGCATTCTTCAATGACGTCCACCGCGGCTACAAACAGTTGGCGTTTTTCACCTCGCTGGATTTCGACATCATTCCCAAGGTGCTGACGGTAACGGCGGGAACTCGCCATTACGATTTCGACAACACCGAGAAGGGTGCGGTCAGCGGCAGCTTCGGCTGTTACGAAGCAGGCCCTGGTCCATGCTTGGCGTCTGCAACCAACGTCGACGCTGAGAATCTGCATACGAAGTACAAGGGCTTCAAGAGCCGCGCCAATGTGACGTGGCACGTCCTGCCGGATGCACTGGTTTACTACACCTGGTCGCAGGGGTTCCGCCCCGGCGCTTTCAATCGGAATTCCGCCTGCTACATTCCGGGCGCACAGGGTGTCGCCCAGTATTGCTCGCCGCTGTCGTTCACCTCCGACAATCTGACCAATAACGAGTTCGGCTGGAAATCCGAATTCTTCGATCGCCGCCTGCAATGGAACGGGGCGGTCTATCAAGAAGACTGGAACAACGTGCAGGTCAACTTTTTCGACCCGGGGGTGCTCGGCAATGTCGGCTTCGGCGTGAATGGACCGAACTACCGGGTCCGCGGTGTGGAGACCTCCATTATCGCGTTGATCACCCAGGGCCTGACGGCGCAGGGCGGGGCTTCCTGGAACAGCAGCGTACAGACCAACTCGCCTTATCTGATCGCCAATAATCCCGCGCTGCTGTCCAACCCGGCGACCAAGGCCGAATTTGGGCAGCCGATCTTGAGCGTTGTGAATCCATACGGACCCCCCGGCAGTCCGAGCGCCAATTCGCCGCCGCTGCAGTTCAACTTGCGCCTGCGGTACCAGTGGACGGTGAGCTCCTATAACGCTTATGCGCAAGCCGGCGCCACGCATACCGGCCATTCGTTCACCCAGTCCGGCAGCAACCCCGCGCTGTCCGCCGGTTCGAGCGTGAGCACCACGCAGCTCAGGTTTGAAGATCCCGCGTACTCTGAGTTCGACGCATCGATCGGCGTGGCGAAGGATGCGTGGACGGCGGAGTTTTACGCCCAGAACTTGACCAATGCGATCAAGAGCGTATTCACCTCGAGTACGCAGTTCATTCCGGCGGAGGTCATCACCAGGCCGCGGGTGCTCGGTGTGAAATTCGCCTTTAAATTCTGAGTGCGCCCCAGGCGCCCGGCCGGTCGCCGGTCATTTGTTCGGCAGGGCGTAGACTTTGCCGTGCCACGGCGCCTTGTCGATCTCATCGACCGCGGTCACATAGAGGGTCTTCTCATCGGGGCTGAACGCGAGATTGGGGACCTTTGGCGACGGCAGGGTCAAGGTGCGCAGGAGTTTTCCCGCCGCGTCGATCACGAAGATCTGACCGAGCAAGGCCATGTGTAGATCGCGTGGGCTCTGCCCCACGTACAGATCCCCCGTGGAGGACACCTTCACACCATCGGGCCAAATCGGCGCCGCGTGATTGACCAGATCGTCGAGATTCACGAACACCCGCCGATCGGACAGGCTGCCGTCTGGCCCGATTTGGAACTGTAGCAGGCGGTGCTCCTCGGTCTCGACCACGTACAGAATCTTGCCGTCGGGCGATACCGCCAGGCCGTTCGCATTGTGCAAATCGTCCGCGACTCGGCTGATCGTGCGGGCCGCGGAGATGTAGAACACCTTGGCGTCGATCACCGGCCCCAAGTGGCCGGAGGCGGTGAAGTACATCCCGCCGCGGGCGTCGGGCGCGAGATCGTTCGGCCCGAGGAACGGATTGCCGTCCTTGTCGTGCCGGTATGCGGGCAGCACGGTGCCATCCGCCGCCATGCGCCCGATACTGCCATTGTCGTAGCAGGTGGTGAGGAATTCATCGTGCCCAAAGGGCGCGACCGCGGATTGTCCGCAGCCGCGCTCGGCCGAGAATACCCGGTTCTTTTTCCCATCCCACGTCATCACGGCGTTGCGGCCGTATTCGACGTAGTACAGCCTGCCGTGGTACCAGATCGGTCCCTCCGGAAAATACGCATCGGCGTTCAATGTGAGCAGGCCTTCAGCCTCTGCGCGGGCGCAGGCCAGGATCGCCAGGACGGCGAGGGCGCGGCGCGCGATCACGAGACCACCGGTCCGGCGCGCTCGGCAATCAGAGCGTACTCGCCGGGCCTCCGATAGCGCGCGAAGTCGAAGTTCACGCGCTGGCACACCGCGATCAGGTCGAGGTCCGCGCGATGCACCACGACTTCATCCTCGATGGATGTCGCCAGCGCCGCCATCTCGCCCGTGGGAGCGATGATGCAGGAGCCGCCGATGAGCGCCTGGCCGTCCTCGAGGCCGGCTTTCGCGGCGGCCGCGACCCAGAGCGTGTTTTGATAGGCGCCCGCCTGCATCGGCAGATGATTGTGAAACATGCGCAGGTGCGCCAGAGCCGGCGCCTCCTCGAGCACCACCGGCGTGTTGTAGCCGATCAACACCACCTGTGCCCCGTTGAGGCAGAGCATGCGATAGGTCTCGGGCCAGCGGCGATCGTTGCACAGGGACATGCCGATGCGAACGCCGCGGAAAGAATAAACCGGAAAGCCAAGATCGCCGGGCTCGAAATAGCGGCGCTCCAAGTGCGTGGTCACACCTGCCTCCGCTGCCTCGGAACCGGGAATGTGGATTTTGCGGAAGCGGCCGATGACGGTGCCATCCGCGCCCGCCAGGCAAATGGAGTTGAAGCGGCGCTTGCGGCCCTGCTCCAGGGCGAGCTCCGCAAACCCCAATGCAAAGCCGATGCCGAGCCGGCGCGCGGCATCGAACAGCGGCTGCGTCAGCCGCCCCGGGATTTCGGTCTCATAGAAGGCGTCGACTTCGCGCGGATCGTCGAGCTGCCAACGCGGAAAAAACGTGGTCAGCGCCATCTCGGGGAACACGGCGAGTTCCGCGCCCGCTGCCGCGGCTCGTTCCAACAGATGCACCAGACGCCCCACGGTCTCCCGGCGCGATGCGCTGCGCTGAATGGGACCGGTCTGGCATGCTGCCAAGGTTAGAAATCGACTCATGATGCAGTTTCCTCTTCAAAGACGGGCCTCATCGACAATAGCTTCTCACGCGGCAGGTGGCAGGCGATGCGGTGACTCGGCGAGAACTCCTGCAGCGGCGGGGGCAGGACATCGCAGGTCCCGGATATCCGGTGCGAACAGCGGGTCGAAAATCGGCATCCGGGCGGTGGATCCGATGCCGACGGAATCTCCCCCGTCAGCAGCACCTTGCGCTTGATGAAGCGTTGATCGGCAATCGGGATGGCGGCGAGCAACGCCTCGGTATACGGATGATAGGGCGGCGCGAACACCTCCTGCGTCGTGCCCTGTTCCATGATCTGCCCCAGATACATGACGATGATTCGGTCCGCGAGATAGCGCACGACCGAGAGATCGTGACTGATGAACAGCAGCGTCGTGGCATTGCGGCGCTGGATGTCGATCAGCAGCTCGGTCACCGCGGCTTGCACGGACACATCGAGCGCGGACACGGGTTCGTCCGCCACCACCACCGCCGGATTGCCGGCGAAGGCGCGCGCCACGCCGACGCGCTGTTTCTGACCGCCCGATAATTGCCGGGGCCGGCGCTCCGCGAAATCGCGCGGCAGCTTCACCAGATCGAGCAGCTCGAGCACGCGCTGCCGGATTCGGACTTCATCGCGCTCGACGCCCGAACTTGCGGATCACGCGCGCAATCTGGGCGCCGACGGTGTGGCTCGGATTGAGCGTGTCGAAGGGGTTCTGGAAGATCATCTGCAGCGAACGAATGGTCTCGCGGTTCCTTCGCGTGACGGGCAGCCGGCTGAGCTCCAGATCGCGCGAGTTCGACCGATCCCGAAGTGGCCTGCGTGAGACCCATCAAGATCTCGCGAACGTGGATTTGCCGCATCCCGATTCGCCGACGATGGCGACGGTCTCGCCGCGCCGGGCGCCGAAGGTCAGGCGATCGTTCGCGACCACCTGCCCGTAGCGCTTCGTCAGCTCGTTGACCTCGAGAATCGGTGCTCCGAAGCTGCCGGCGCTTTTGCGCAGGTCGTTGCTGCGCGGTGCGCTCCAGTCGATCTCGGCAATCCGCAGGCAGCGCGACGCGTGCTCGGCATCGCAGCCGACGCGATGCATCGCGACCGCGGCGCCGTCGCAGCGTCCGGCAACGAAATAATCGCAGCGCGGTCCGAAGGCACAGCCGGACGGCAGCGCGCCGGCCGACGGCAACTGCCCCGCAATCGCGGCCAGCGGGCGCGTGTTCTTGTCCGTGCCGAGCGCGGGTATGGCGGCGAACAGGCCCCGTGTGTAAGGATGGCGCATGCTGCGAAATACTGTGGCGATCGGCCCGCTCTCCACCGCCTGCCCGCAATACATCACCGTGATGCGATCACAGGTCTCGCGCACCAACCCCAAGATTGTGCGAGATGTAGAGCATGCAGGTGCCGAATTCGGCCGAGATGTCGCGGATGAGATCGACGATTCCCGCCTCCACGGTGACGTCGAGAGCGGTCGTCGGCTCGTCCAGCAGCAGCAGCTGCGGATTCGACAGCAGCGCCATGGCGATGACGATGCGCTGCTGCTGGCCGCCGGAGATCTGATGCGGGTAGGAGCCCATCATGCGCTCGCCGTCGGCGAGGCGCACGCGCTCGAGCATCGCGCTGTGCGCGAACCCGGGCCGCGGCGCCGAGTCACGCTTTCGTGGTACATGGGCACTTCGATCAGCTGCTCGCCGATGGTCATGGATGGATTCAGCGATGCCATCGGCTCTTGATAGATCATGGCAATGGCGGCGCCGCGAATGCTGCGCAGCTCTTCGCCGCTCATGGTCAAGATATCGCGGCCCTGGAATAGGATCTGACCGCCGACGATTCGGCCGGCGGTGCCCAGGTGACGCATGATGGCGAGCGCAATGGTCGATTTGCCGCAGCCGGACTCTCCCACCAAACCATGCGCCTCGCCGCGCAGCAGCGTGAGATTGAAGTCGATGACCGCCGGGATCAGCCCGTCGCGGCCCGCATAGGAACCGACAGATTGCGGCACTCCAAAATCGGCACGTCCGCTGCGGCCACGCCCAAGGTCATCGTCGCCATCAGGAGTCCCTCTGGCTCATTTCGCGCAGGCCGTCGGCAATGAGGTTGAAACCCAGGATCAGGCTCGACACCGCCAGCGCCGGCACGATCAGCATGTACGAGTACTTCCACAGCAGGGCGGCGGGCGCTGCTTCCTTGATCATCAATCCCCAGTCCGGGTCCGGCGGCTGCAGGCCGAGGCCGAGAAATGTCAGCGTGGTGATGGCGACCGTGGTGTAGCCCAGCCGCAGACAGGCGTCGACGATGAGCGGTCCGCGGACATTCGGCAGCAATTCCACCAACATGATCCACAGCGGGTGCTCGCCGCGAGTCTGCGCAGCCTGGATGTAGTCGCGCGGCTTCGCGTCCAACGTCAGGCCGCGCACGATGCGCATGATGATGGGTGCCGAGGAGCAGGTGACCGCGATGATGATATTGAAGCCGCTCTGACCGAGCACGTTGAGCACCAGGATGAACAGCACCATCACCGGAAATGACAGGAGGACGTTGCCGATGAAGGAGACGAGCTCGTCCCACCAGCCGCCGAGATAGCCGCCGATCAACCCACAGAGCGTTCCGACCACATAGGCAACCGAGGTGGCCGTGATGCCCCACACCAGCACCCGCTGGCAGCCCCACAGCGTGCGCGACAGCACGTCGCGCCCCCGCATGTCCGAACCCAGCAGGAACAGCATGCCGTGCCTGACCGATCCCGGGGGCAGCAGCGGCACCAGCGGCTTGTTCGGATCGGCGAGCGGCAGGTACGGCGCCGTCACCGCCATCAGCAGCCAGAAGCAGACCAGCGTAAGCCCAAGCATCGCCACCCAGGACTCGCGCCACCGGCGCACGGCCATGCCGTACAGCACGATCACCGCCGGTATCGCGGGCAGCAGGACGTACTGTGCGGCGGCACCGAAAGCCGGACGGAACATGACATACGACACCAGCGGCAGCCAGATCAACATGAGCAATACCACGGCGGTTCGCGTGCGCAACCGTCACCCGAAGCGAATGCGCGGATTGAGATACCCGTACGCTACGTCCGACAGCAGCTGCGACACCACGGCAACGCATACCGCCACCAGCGTGGCCGCCTGCAACACCTGGATATCGCCGAAGTTCGCGGCGTCGAACAGCATACGGCCGAAACCGTGGTACTGGAAAAAAACCTCGACCACCACGACCTGGGAGAGCACGCCGTTGAGTTCCAGAAAGATCAAGCGTGACGGGAACGACCAACGCGTTGCGCAGCGCATGGGTGAGAATCACCCGGCGGCGCGGCAGGCCCTTGAGGAGAGCGGTGCGAATATATTGGGAACCCATCACCTCGGCCATGCAGGCGCGCGTCATGCGGACCAGGTAGCCGATGTCGTAAATCAACAGCGTCAACAACGGCAGTACGAGCTCGCGAAAGGACCAACCGTCGATCATGGCCGATTTGGTGGGCACCCATCCCAGACCCAGCGCCAAGGTGACCGTGAGCAGGGCCGCGGTCGCGATTTGCGGGATCGAGGTCGTAAAGACCGCGATGAAGGAAATGGTCCTGTCGAGCGCCGATCCCTCGCTGACGCCGGCCAGCACCCCCAGCGTGAGCGACACCGGGATCATGATCAGAAAGGTGAAGAACGCCAGGATGGCGGTGTTCGACAAGCTCTCTTTGAGCAGAGTGGCGACGGGAACGTCCTTTTCGGAGGATCCGCCGAGGTCGCCGCGGGCGATCGCCCCGAGCCACTTCACGTAGCGCTGCATGAACGGCTGATTCAGCCCTTTCTGCTCGAGCCACGCGTGGTAATCGTCATCCGACAACGTGGCAATGCCGAATCCGCCGAGCTCCGCGACGGCGACCTTCTTGCGAAATTGCTCGCTGTCGAAGATCGCGAACAGCAGCGCCGACACGCTCAGCATGATCAACAGCATCTGCAGCAGGCGGCGGAGGAGGAGTTTTTGCATGCGCGAGGCTTGGCTCAGCTCATCCAAACCTTGGTGATCTGAATCTGGCGCGCGGGATGCGGTTTGTAGCCGTGCACCCGGGCGGAGGCAAGGCTGAACACCGGCCGCCAAAACGGCTGTACCACCACCGCGGCATCCCGCAGGATGTTCTCGACTTTCTGCATCTTGAGCCGGCGTTCGGCCACATCGATGGTTGCCTCGGCCTCCGACAGTGCGGCATCGAATTCCGGATCCGAAAAGTGCGTTTCGTTCCAGGAGGCGCCGCTGCGATAAGCCTGCGCGAGCGCCATGGTGCCGAGCGGACGGTGCGACCAGGAGGTGGCGCCGAACGGCACTTTATTCCATACCTCCCAATACTTCGTCGGGGGCAGCACGTTGACCGCCAGGTTGATCCCTGCTTCCTTGAGCTGATCGCGCAGCGCCTCGCACACCGCTTGATGCCAGGGGCCATCGTTGTTGCCGACCGAGATGGTCAGGTCGATGCCGTTCTCGTAGCCGGCCTCTTTGAGCAGCTGCCTCGCGCCGGCCACGTCGCGCGCCGCCGGCGGCAGGGGAAAATACTCCGGATGAATGGGGGCTACGTGAAAGTTGCCGGCGACCGAGCCGTGCGCGCCGAACACCAGGTTCTTGATCGCTGCGTTATCAGCCGCTTTGACCACCGCGCGGCGCACGCGAATATCGTCGAAGGGTTTCACGTCGACCTGCATGCGGCAGCACAGGGTTTGCGCGGTCTCGACCGAGAGGATCTGTGCCCCGGGAATGGATTGCGCCAATTCAAGCTGCTCGACGGTCAGCTCGTAGATGGCATCGACGCTGCCGGATGCGAGCGCCGCCGTCTGGTTTTCCTGCTCGTAATGATAGAAGTGAATCTCGTCGAGATACACCTCCCCGCCCCAGTAGACGAAATCCCTGCCGTCGCTGGTCTTGGTGACGCGTTTCAGGATGCAGCGCTCGCCGACGCGCAGCTCCGCGAGCGTGAACGGTCCGGTACCGATGGGTTGGTGCGACAGCGGCGCGACGAAGGACGGATGCACGATCAGCGCGCAATACTCGGCGCAATCTTCCGCGACCGACAGCACGGGTTTTGCCAGATTGAGGCGCAGGGTGTGCCTGTCCAGCACCTCGACGCCGTTCCCAAGCGGCCGCCGCAGCGGCTTTCCCTTCGAATCCTTGCCGCCGGTGAATTCGGTGAGCGCGGCGAAAGTCGACAGGCCGAAATTGGACGACCCCAGGGTGGGATCCGCCCAGCGGCGAATGTTCCAGGCTACGTGCTCGGCGGTCAGTTCCTCGCCGTTGTGCCACATCACGCCCTGCCGCACGTGCAGCGTCCATGTTTTAAGGTCGCTCGAGGGCTGCCAAGACTCGACCAGCATCGGCCGCACGATGTTGTCGGGACCCACCATGGTCAGATATTCGAGAATCGGCCGCGTCTGATTGGACATCTCGTTCCAGCTGTAGGTCGCCGGATCCCGCATCCGCGTCACCATTTGCGCGATGCGCAGCTTGCCGCCGCGCTTGGCGGCCGTGTCGACGGCCGGGAAGGGCATGGTATCGCCCGCCATGGCGGGCGCGGCAATACCGGCCATGGCGTAGGCGGCACCGGCCGCCACGCCAAGGAGCGTCGCGAAGCGAATGAACGTGCGGCGATCCATCAGTCCGTCGCGCAACTGATCGCGGAGCTTGGGAAGCAAGGCGTGCCGGCAATCGCTGCGCAATGTCATGTCGCGTGAGCTCAGAGGGCCGCCGTCACCATGATCTCCACGCGGTACTCATCGCCCGCCAACCGCGCCTCGACGGTCGCGCGCACCGGCATGGCCGAGCGATCGATCCAAGCGTCCCAGACGCCGTTCATGCGCTCGAAGTCGGCGATGTCGCGCAGCCAAATCACCGCGCTCAGCAATTGGCTCTTGTCGGATCCGGCCATCGCGAGATAGTGATCGATTTTCGCCAGCGTGGCGCGGGTCTGCTGGACGACGTCGCCGGAGGTGTCGTCGGCGGTCATGCCGGCCAGGTAGACGGTGCCGTTGTGGCTCAACACGCGGCAAAAGCGGGTGCCATTCTCGAAACGTTGGATGGTCATGGATAGCTTCCGTAAAGGTGCAGGCAATTCAGGAGTGGGCGGCGGCGCGCAGGCGCTCGGGCGACAATTCCGCGGCCGTCACGCCGAGTTCGAGTAAATCGCCGGGGAGGCGCCGATCGCGGATCAACGCGGCGCAGACACGCGACAGAGCCGGCGAAGTCTTGATGCCATAGCCTCCCTGTCCCGCCAGCCAGAAAAATCCCTCGACTCCGCCGTCGAACCCGACGACCGGCGAGCCGTCGCGGGCAAAGGTGCGCAATCCGGCCCACGCCCGCGTCACTCGCTGCACGCTCACGGTGGTGGCGCGTTCGAAGCGCTCGACTCCCGCCGCCACGTCGAGATCCTCGGGATAGACATCCATCGGAGCACTCGGCGTCGCGTCGGCGGGCGAGACGAACAGCTGGCCCGCATCCGGTTTGAAATAGAATTCTTCCGCCACGTCGTTGACCATGGGCCACCCCGTAAGATCGGCCGGTGCGGGAATCAAGAAGGCCGTCCGCCGCTTCGGCACCAAGCCGACGGGGCTGACGCCCGCCAGGTGCGCGATGGCATCCGCCCAGGCGCCGGCCGCGTTGATGATGATCGGCGCTGCAAAGGTGCCGGCCGTCGTCGTGATGCTCCACTCACCCCCGTTGCGCTCGATCGCCTCGACCTCCGCGTTGACCACGAGCCGGGCGCCGCGGGCCCTGGCCCCCTTAAGGAACCCCTGATGCAGACCATGAACGTCCAACTCCTTGGAGTGCGGCTCTTCGAATACCCCGGCGACATAATCGGGCCGAAGTATCGGCACGCGTGCGATGGCGGCGGCGACCTCGATCTGCCGGATGCTGGGCACCAGCGCTTGCGCAACCGTCAACTGACTTTGCAGCAGGCCAAGTTGATCCGCGCGCGCGATGGTGAACATGCCGCGCGACGACAACAAGGGATGGTCGCTGAAAGCGGCGGGCGGCGATTCCAGAAATGTGCGGCTGGCGATGGCGAGGCGCCTGATGAGGGTGCCGCCGTAGTTCTCGGTGAAACTCGCTGCGGAGCGCCCGGTCGAATGATAGCCGCAGTGCGGCTCGCGCTCGAGCACGATCACCGAAGCGAATGCGGCGAGTTCGTAGGCCGCCCCGGCGCCGGCGATGCCGCCGCCGACGATCAAAATATCTGCCATAGACCGCAACTCGCGCTGAAAAAGTTCGCACTCACTGGGGGTTTCGAATCGATTGACGATGCGCAGTTAAAGATACAGACTTGCCGGACACTTGGCCAAGCCATTACACCGCGGAGCGGCCGCAATACCGATGGCACACCCGCCCGGTCAATCTTCGCCCGATGTCTACGACCTCGCCATCAGCGGCGGGACGGTCGTGCTGCCGGAAGGCCCCGCTCGGACGAATGTCGGCGTGCGCGATGGGCTGATCGCTCACATTGGGCCGCAGGCCCTGCAGGCGCGCAAGATCATCGATGCCGCCGGACGGCTGGTGCTGCCGGGAGGCGTGGACAGCCACTGCCACATGGATCAGCAGCCCTGGGCTGGACGCAGCACGGCCGATGATTTTCGCAGCGGCACCTTGTCGGCGCTCTGCGGCGGCAACACCACCGTGATGCCGTTTGCCATGCAAATGCGCGGCCAGTCCTTGCGCGCCATCGTCGATGACTACCACCATCGCGCGCACTCCAAGGCGCATGTCGACTACGGATTCCATCTGATCGTCGGCGATGCGACGCCCCATGTGCTGACCAAGGAATTGCCCGAGCTGATCGAGCAGGGCTGCACATCGATCAAGCTCTACCTCACGTACGAAGGTCTCAAGCTCGACGACTACGAGGTCTTGTCGGTACTCGAGCTCGCGCGGCGCGAGGGAGTCATGGTCATGGTGCACGCCGAGAACGATGCCTGCATCCGCTGGCTGACCGACCGCCTGCTCGAATTGCGCAAGACCGAGCTGCGCTACCATGTGACGGCGCACCCGGACATCGGCGAGCGCGAAGCGGCCTACCGCGCCATAAGTTTCGCCGAGCTCCTCGATACGCCCATCCTCATCGTGCACGTCTCCTCCGGCACCGTGGTCGAGGAAATTCGGCGCGCCCAGGCGCGCGGTCTGCCGATCTTTGCGGAGACCTGCCCGCAATATCTCTTTTTGTCTTCGGAAGACATCGACACCGTGGACATGAGCGGCGCCAAGTGCGTTTGCACCCCGCCGCCGCGCGGCCGCGCCAATCAGCCGGACATGTGGCGCGGGCTGCTGGATGGCACGCTCGCAGTGTTTTCCTCCGACCACTCGCCGTGGAATTATGCCGACAAGATCGCGGGCGGCGCGCACAAGCCCTTCAGCGACGTGCTCAACGGAATCCCGGGGATCGAGACGCGCCTGCCGCTGCTGTTCTCGGCCACGCAGCCGCAACAGCGGCTGACGCTGAATCAATTCGTGGATATCACCACCACCACCCCCGCGAAATTGTACGGTCTGTATCCGAGGAAGGGCGTCATCGCCTTGGGATCGGACGCGGATTTTGCAATTTGGGATGCGGACAGGAAAGTCACGATCCGCAACGAGATGCTGCACCATGCCGTCGATCACACTCCGTATGAGGGCATGCAAGTCACGGGCTGGCCCGTCGTCACGATCTCGCGCGGCGAGGTGCTGTGCGCCGACGGAGAGGTGACTTCCAAGGCGGGTCGCGGCAATTTTTTACGCTGCGAACGGCCCTTTGCCCGCAAACCTGGGGTCGCGCCGGTGCTTGCGCAGTAGCCGCTGCTTGGGCCGAAGCGGCTAGCGCTGCGGTTGCGGCGGCGTGTCCTGCGGCACCATCTCGATGTAGACGGACTGGGTCGGCGGCGGCTTAGGTGTCGGCGCCGCCAGGACCGACTTGACGAAGTACACCGCCAAGGCGAGAAACAGGATGGCGAACACGATGGCGAGGCCGCGGTACTCCTCGATCATGGAGCGCGACTTGTACTCTTCGATGGCACCCGCCTCGGGAAAGCGGGGCTCTTCTCCGCGAAACGTCCTCGGCACTCGATTCAACCTCTGCGCGAGCGGGCGGCCTCGGTGGCGGCGAGGCCACCCTTGAGTACATAGGCTTCGAAGCCGCGTTCGCTCAGGATATACGCGGCCGCGGAGCTGCGGCGGCCGGTGTCGCAGCACACCACGTACGGCGTGTTCTTGTCCAAGGCATTGAGCTTCAGACGAATGAAATACAGTGGAATATTGACCGCACCATCGATGCGGAAGTTCTGGAATTCGCTGGGCAAGCGCACGTCCAGCCATTTGCCGCCGGCCGCGACGATCTCCCTGGCCTTGTCTTGCTCCACCCATTGCAGCAGAGGTTCGTTGAGCAAGGTCTGAAAGTCATTCTTGCCGAGCCGCATGAGCGTCCCGTCGGCGGCCATGGTGACCGTCGCGTTGCGCTTCGCCTCGGCGATCAACGCCTCCTCGCCGAAGCTGTCGCCCGGGCCCAACTCGGCGAGCTTGATGCCTTCCTTGTTGAGCGGCGTTTCGCGCATCACGACGCATTTTCCGGCCACGACGACGTAAAAATAATCGCCCTCGGTTCCCTGCTTGATGACCACATCGCCGGCGCGATAGTTGATGCGCTGCATGCGCATGAAGATCGCCTGGATATTCGCGGGCGGGATGCGGTGAAAAGCCTTGGTTTGCAGCAGCGTGGTCATCCAGTCGCCGGTCACGTCGAGACCGTCGCCCCGCAACTCGGCCACCTCGTATTGCCCGGTTTGGTCCCAGGTCAACAGCACGTCGAGTAAATCGCTGTCGATGACGATGTACTCGATGTCGGTCGCGGCGCGCGCGGTGAACTTGCGCGGCAGACCGGGAGCGATTGCCGCACGCGCTTCGGGAGTGCCGGCCCGCAGCGTGCCTATGAGCTTGTCGTCCGCGCGCAGCTCGACGCTGCCGGCTACGAGATAGAAGGTGCGCTTGTCGGTGTCGCCTTCCTTGAATAGAACGCGCGCCGCGGCCAATTCGCGAATGTGGGTCTTGCGGGCGAGCGCATGCAGGTTCTCCGCCTTCAAGCCGTCGAGAGGCGAGAAAGTCCGCAGGACCGCGAGATCGAGAGGTCGTTCATCCATCGAGCAATGCGCCGCCTTTAACCCTATGATTTTGGTTGCGAATCCTACCATAGGCGACGGTAGATCCGCCCACGCAGTGGGTCACAGAGCGCGGCGCATCAGGCAGAAAAGGTCTGCCAGCCCGGGTCCGGCCGAAAGCGCTCGCCATGGCGCCGCGCAAGTTCCTCGAGGCGGGCGGTGACGTTCGCAATGCCGCGGGCCTTGGCGTACTGCAGCGGACCGCCGCGAAAAGGCGCGAATCCGGTGGCAAATATGGCGCCGGCGTCCAACAAATCGGCATCTTCTATGACTCCTTCGCGAAGGCAGGCGACGGCCTCGTTGAGCATCGGCAGTATCAACCGGTCCTCCAGATCATCCGGTGGGGCGATTTGGGGCGCTTCGACCTTGACGGGCTTGCCTTCCCGCCAGACGTAGAATCCTTCCCCGCTCTTGCGCCCGAGTTTCTTCTGCTCCACCAACTTGACCAACACCTGCGGTACTTGCCGCTGCAGCGCGCCCGCGAGCACCCTGCCCACATGGAGCGAGACGTCCAAGCCGACCAGGTCGGTCAGTTCGATCGGCCCCACCGGCATGCCGAATGCCTGGCCGACGTGGTCGATCACCGCGGCGGGAATGCCGCCTTCCAGCGCGAACAGCGCTTCGTTGACATAGGGAGTCAAGATGCGGTTCACGACGAAGCCGGGCGCGCTTTTGCAAGGCAGCGGCAGCTTGTCGAGCTTGCGGGTGAACTGCAGCGCGCTTTGCAGCACCTGCGGCTGCGTGCTCGCTCCCTGCACGATTTCCACCAGCTGCAGCTGCGCCACGGGATTGAAGAAATGGATGCCGACCAGCCGGCCCGGATCCCGCAATCCCTCGCTCAAGGTCTCTATCATGATGCTCGAGGTATTGGTGGCGAAGATGGCGGTCGGTTTGAGCTTGGGTTCGAGCTCCGCGTACAGAGCCCGCTTGGCGTCGAGATTCTCGAAGATGGCTTCGATGACCACGTCGGCATCGGCGGCAGCCTCGCCGCTCACGTCCATCCGCATTCGCGCCAACGCCGCGGCTGCCGCCGCCGGATCCTTGAGGCGCTTGTCGAAAAAGCTGCGGGCGCGATCCATGGCCGGTTGAATCAGCTCCGCAGAGCGATCCTGCAACGTAACCGTCATGCCGCGGTACGCCGACCACGCGGCGATATCACCGCCCATGACGCCGGCACCGATGACGTGCACGCGCCGAAAATCGACCGGCGACCTGCCGCCCAGGCTCTTCAGCCGGTTCTGCAGCATGAATACCCGCACGAGGTTGCGCGACGTGGACGTGCACATGAGATCGCTGATGGAGCGTGCCTCCGCCTCATAGCTCTCGGCTCCGGCCGCGCCGTAACGCTGCCACAGATCGAGAATGGCGTAGGGTGCCGGGTAATGCTCGCGCCGCACGCTGTGCCGCAACGCCGATGCAGCCTGTCTGGCAACGAAGGGACGTGCCAATCCTAAGTTCAACAGCTTGTCGACGAACGGAGCGGCGGCCTTGGGCGGTGCCCGCAGGACGCGCGACTTGGCGCGTTCGAGCAGCGCGGGCGGCGGCACGAGCTCATCGATCAAATTCAGCGCAAGCGCACGCGCGCCCTTGCAAGGTTTGCCCTTGAGCATGAGGTCGAGAGCGGGCCGCACACCGACGAGCTGCACGCTGCGCACCGTGCCGCCGAATCCGGGATGGATGCCGAGCAGGACCTCGGGAAAGCCCAAGGACAGCGTGGCATCGTCCGCCGCCACCCTGTATGAGCAGGCGAGCGCCAGTTCGAGGCCGCCCCCCAGCACGAAGCCGTGCAGGGCTGCGACGCTGGGGCAGGGCAGATCCGCGAGCGTTTGCAGGACGGCCTGTCCGGCCCGCACCAGCTCATAGCCCTGCTCGGGGGTTCGGATCGGCACGAATTCCTTGATGTCGGCGCCCGCAACGAAACCGTTCGGCTTGGCGGAGCGAATCACGACGCCGGCGGGCCTTCTCCCGGCGAGATCCGCGAGTTGTGCCGCCAGATCGCGCAGCACGCCGGCGGACAGAACGTTGGTCGAGACACCGGGGGTATCCAGCACCAACCATGCCACGCGGTCGGCGTCGACCTCCAGGGTCCAGCTCGGCGTGTCGGCCATCAAGCCGCCTGCCGAATGCGCGGATGGATGGTGAAGTCGCAGATCAGCGGTAGATGATCGGAGAAATGCACGTCCGGTATGGCGAAGCGATTCACCTCGATCTGGCCGCTGTGCAGAATGAAATCAAGCTCTTTGCGCGGGCTGCGGCTCGGATAGGAGGGCAAGCCATGCAGATTGGCGCTGGTCAAGCCGGCCGCCTGAGTGAACAAATAGAGCTCGTGGTCGCCCCAGTAGGTGTTGAAGTCGCCGGCCACGATGACGGGCTTTTGAGTCTTGCGCACCAAATCATACAAATAGCGCAGCTGGTATTGCCGATGCCGGAACTTCAGGGACAGGTGCACCAGAAAAATCGCCACATCATCGAGCTCCAGCTCGATGATCAAGCGTTTGATGCCGGTGTCGAAATAATGAAAGCGCTCGCCGCGCACGCGCGGCGCCGCCAGAAACGCGTTCGCTTGCTTGCGCACGATGGGTACCAGGTGATTCACCGAGGACACGCCATACTTGCACTCGAACGTCGAATAATGGCCGAGCGAGCGTGCGATGAAATCCGCCTGGTTGACCATGCCGGTGCGGATCGATCCGGTATCGACTTCGATCAGGCCGACGACGTCAGGGTCCTGCTCCTTGATGAAGTCGGTGATCCGCGACAGAACCTGGCGGCTCGAGCGAAGGTAGCCGGCTCCCGGCACGGGAAGGTGGAATGCGGGCCCGGATCCGGTGGCATATCGTATATTGTAAATCAGCAATCGCACCCGGCTCATTGTATCGGCGCCCGGTGCTTCGCGCATGACCATTGTATACACTAGGGTCATGTCGACTCGGGTGAATCCCATACGCCTCTTCGTCACGCACGCGTGGCTGGAAAACGACGACTACACGCGAATATTCGAGTATCTCGAGGCGTCAGGAACTTTCTACTACCTCAATACCAGCCAGCCCCAGGCGAAGCGGCCCATCGACAAAGAATCGCAGCGTGAAGACCTGCGGCGGCAAATCGCGCCGAGCGAGGTCATCATCGTGCTGCCGGCGGTGTACCAGATTGCGCCGGAGCTGATTCTGTTCGAAATGAATTTTGCCAAGGCCGCCGACAAGCCGATCGTCGCCATGGAGAATTTTGGCTCGACGGAACCGCTGCCGAAGGCCATCAAGGATCTTGCCGATGAGGTGAGCGCGTGGAACGAGCGTAACTTGATCGACTCGCTGCGCCGCCAGGCGCGGCATCAAGAAACGACGCGCTGGGACACCATTGAATTCAAGCTTGACTAGGACCAGGCGTCGCGCAGCGCCGAGTACTAGTTATGCGCGATCAGCGCCGGCGTTTCGTAGTCCGCCGGAGCGCAATCCACGCTGTGCAGCTGCACCACCGCGGCCGGTCGGCTCGCCACCACATTGAACCGGGACATCAAGCCGAAGATCTCCACGATCAGCGACGCGCATTCATCGGCTTCTTGATTTGACATCTTGCGCACCGACGCGGCCACCGCGTCCTCTCCCGGCAGTGGTTGCACGCCGCGCAGGACGCGCATGACATGACCGAAAATTTCTCGCACCTCGCTCGGTAATTGGTCTTCGGGGAGTGCCGCGAGGTGGCGACGGTAAGCTGAGATCAAGCGCTGCTTGATGGGGGTCGAGCGCACCAACTCTAAAGTTGCGTAATGGAAACAATCCCAGGCACTGATCATGGACGCCTCGTGATTAAACAAACGCTGAAACCTTAAAGTGGTTTCGAGGCTGAAATCCCCGCTTGAATCTTGTTAAATCAAGACTCTGCAATCGGAATATACAAGACAATCGCAGAAACGCAACGCGGTTTTTGTGAACTCTATGAAGCAGTCGGCAGAACCACTGCCGAGGCGGCCTTTAGGCCCACTTCGGAAGGATTTCTAGAATTGCGATCATGTAATAGTTGTAAGCAGTTGAATTTTAAACTAGTGGGCGCCGCCAGCGGCGCCCGGTGCCAAGTTCGCCTTGACCGGCCGTGCCAACCAGATCACACCGATCATGAGCAGAAACAAAATCGAGGAAATCCAGAACAAATCGTTCGCGGCGAGGAGGTGCGACTCGACTTCGATACTGCGGTCGATGGCGGCACCGGCTTGGGCGGAGGACAGGCCGCCGCTCTGCAGCGTCCGCAAGTAATCCGTCGTGGCCGTGCTCGAAGGATTGACGTATTCGGTGAGCTGGGCGTGATGCAAGATCGCGCGGTTGTCCCATAGCGTCGTTGCAATCGAGGTGCCGAAGCTGCCCGACACGATGCGCGCGAAGTTCGACAAACCGGATGCGGCGGGCACTCGATCCGGGGGAAGCCCCGAGAGCACCAAGCTGACCAGCGGCACGAAGAAAAATGCCATGCCGGCACCCTGCACGATGATGGGTACCACCAGGAAACCGAAATTCGCCTGGGTGTTGTAGGCGGTGCGCATGTAGAGCGCTATCGCAAAAATCAGGAAGGCCACACTGGCCAGCCAGCGCGGGTCGAATTTGCCCACCCAGCGCCCGACCAGGGGCGAGAGCAGCAGCGCCAGAATTCCCACCGGCGCGGTCAGCATGCCGGCTTCGGTGGCCGTATATCCCATGTACTGCTGCAGCCACAGCGGCAGCACCACTACATTGCCGAAGAACACGCCGTAACCCAGTGCGAAAGCAAGGGTTCCGGTCCAGAAATTACGCCGCTTGAACAGCCGCAGGTCCACCACCGGATAGGGGTTGTCGAACAGCTCCCAGGCGACGAAGAAGCAGAACACGATCACGGCGATCACGGCCAGTGCAACGATGGTCGAGGAGTGAAACCAGTCGAGTTCCTGGCCCTTGTCCAGCATGATTTGCAGTGCGCCCACCCACACGATGAGCAAGCCCAAGCCCACGCCGTCGATGGGCAGCTTGCGGCGCGCGGTTTCGCGCGAAGCGTAGATCCCCCAGGTCGCGGCCGCCGCGAACACGCCGACGGGGATATTGATGTAGAAAATCCACGGCCAGGAAATATTGTCGGTTATCCAGCCCCCCAAGAGCGGGCCCATCACCGGGGCGACCAGCGTGGTCATCGCCCAAATGGCGAGCGCGGTACCCGCCTTGGCTTTGGAGAAGCTCGACAGCAGCAAGGCCTGCGACAGCGGGATCATGGGCCCGGCGACTGCGCCCTGCAGCACGCGGAAGACGATCAGTTCCTGCAGGGACCTGGACAATCCGCAAAGCAGCGAAGCGATCGAGAACAGCACGATCGACGCCGTAAAGAGGCGCACCGCTCCGAAGCGCTGGCTCAGCCAACCGGTCAACGGCACCGCGATGGCGTTGGCCACACCGAAGGAAGTGATGACCCAGGTGACTTGCGTCGTCGACACGCCGAGATCGCCGCCGATCGAGGACAGCGACACGTTTGCAATCGACGTGTCGAGCACGTTCATGAACGTGGCGAGCGCCAGCGACACCGTGCCGAGGATCTTGGCGGCGCCCGTGAGGGGCGCTAATTCCTCAGGCGCAGCCATGCCTCAAGGGTCCGTCGCGGCCGCGGCATCACGGAGCCGCAGCCGCCGGCACGTCCCCGCTCTCGGCGGCATAGTGTGTCGAGTGATCGGCGCCGATCGCCATGTAGACGGCGGGCACCACGAACAATGTGAACAGCGTGCCGATCGATAATCCCGCAAAGATCACCAGCCCCATGTCGTGGCGGCCGGCGGCACCGGCGCCCGAGGCGATGACCAGAGGCACGACGCCCAGCACCATGGCGGCAGTCGTCATGAGAATCGGCCGCAAGCGCACCGAAGCAGCCTCTTCGATCGCCTCGCGCTTCGAGCGTCCCAGCGTCCGCTGCAGCTCGTTGGCGAACTGCACGATCAGAATGCCGTGTTTGCTGATCAGGCCGAGAAGGGTCACCAGACCCACCTGCGTATAGATGTTGAGCGAGGCGAACCCCATGGTCATGAACATCACCGCCCCGAGGAGCGCCAACGGCACCGACACGAGAATCACGATCGGATCGCGGAAGCTTTCGAACTGCGCGGCGAGCGCCAGAAACACGATGATGATGGCGAAGCCGAGGGTGACGAAAAAGCCCCCGGACTCCTGTACGAACTGGCGCGACTGGCCCGCATAATCGACGGTGTATCCGCTGGGTGCGACTTGCAGGGTCGTGTCCTTGAGCAGCTTGAGAATATCTCCCTGAGCCATGCCGCTGACGCCGGCGATGGTCACCGAATTCAGCTGCTGGAACCGGTTGATCGACTCGGGTACCACCGAATACTTGATGTGCGCCACGGTGCTCGCCGGCAAGGTGGCGCCCGAGGGAGTGCGGATGTAGTAATCCAACACCTGCTCGGGATTCAGCCGGTCCGTCTGCAGGACCTGCGGAATCACCTTGTACGAGCGCCCAGAGATCGAGAAGTAGTTGACGTAGCCGCCACCCAAGGCGGCGCCCAAGGCGCTGCCCACGTCGGACTCACTGAGGCCCAATGCGGCCACCTTGTCGCGATCCACCTCGATGGTGGCCTGCGGCTTGTCGAGCTTCAAGTCGATGTCCGCGAAATAGAACGCATGCGCAGCCATGGCCTTGGCAACCACGGCCTGGGCGACGTCGTTGAGATTCTGGAAAGGCTCCGTGGTCGTGATCACGAACTGCACCGGGTAGCCGCTCGAGCCCGGCAGCGGGGGGAACTGGAAGGCGAACACCTGCGCGCCGGCGATCTGCGCCCATTTCTGCTGCAAGTCGAGCTGCAGTTCATGTGCGCTACGAGTGCGTTGATCCCACGGCTTGAACAGTGCGCCGCCGATGCCCTGGTTGATGGTCGGTACGCCCGTGATCTGGAACATCTGCGCGTACTCGGGCTCCCGGCTGGCAACTTGGAATACCTGATCCGCGTAGGTCTGCATCTGCTGTGCAGTAGCGTTGGGCGGGCCTTGGATATGCGCGAGTACGACGCCCTGGTCCTCCTCCGGCGCCAGTTCCGACTTGGTGAATTTGAAGCACGCCAGCAGCACCAGCACCAGCAGCACGCCCATCACGAGCACGACCGGCACGGTATCGAGCAAGGCATGCAGCATGCGGTGATAGCGCTCGCGAAACCGTTCGAAATTTCGATCGATGAACTTGACCAGGCGGCCGGTATCCTGGCTGGAGCGGAAGAATGTTGCGCACATCATGGGAGAGAGCGTCAGCGCGACGATTCCGGACACGGTCACCGCGCCCGCCAGCGAGAACGCGAACTCGGTGAACAAGGCGCCGGTGAGACCGCCCTGAAAGCCGATCGGCACGTACACGGCAACCAGCACGATCGTCATGGCGATGATCGGGCCGCCGAGTTCGCGCGCCGCGATGAGGGCGGCGTCGAGCGGCGACCGATGCTCCTCCCGCATGTGCCGATCCACGTTCTCGACGACGATGATGGCGTCATCGACCACGAGTCCGATGGCCAGCACCAGCGCCAGCAAGGTCAAGAGATTGATCGAGTACCCCAACACCAGCATGACGAAGAAGGTGCCGACCAGCGACAGCGGCATGGCGATCACGGGTATGATGACCGCGCGCAGACTGCCGAGGAAGAGGAAGATGACGATGGTCACGATGACCAACGATTCCGCCAGCGTTTTCACGACCTCGGAGATGGACGTGGTGATGAACGTGGTCGAGTCGTAGGCGATTTTACCGGTGACCCCGGTCGGCAGCTGCGACTGCAGCTCCGGAAAGGCCGTACGGACGCGCTGGGCGACGGAGAGAATGTTCGCCCGCGGCGCCACCTTGATGCCGATGAACACCGAACGCTGACCGCTGAAGGCGACGTTCAGATCATAGTTCTCGGCGCCGAGCGTGACCTCGGCGACATCCTCGAGACGCACGATCGAGTCACCCACCTGCTTGATCACCAACTGCCGAAACTCATCGACCGAATGCAGATCAGTGCCCGCGGTCATGTCGACGGTGACCATCTGGCCTTTGCTGCTGCCCACCGCCGCCAGGTAGTTGTTGTTGCCCAACGCCGCGAACACGTCCTGCGCCGTGACGCTGTGCGCCGCGAGCTTCGAGGCGTCGAGCCACGCGCGCAGCGCGAATTGACGGGCGCCCAGGATCTCGGCGGTCTGCACGCCGTCCAGCGAGTCGAGTTTGGGCTTGACCACCCGGACCAGATAGTCGGTGACATTGTTGCTGGGGATGGTGTCGCTGTAGAACCCCAAGTACATCGCGTCGATCGTCTGGCCGACCTGCACCGTCAACACCGGCTGCTGGGCCTGGGGCGGCAATTGGTTCTTGACCGAATTGACCTGCGTGTTGATTTCGGTCAGCGCGCGATTTGAGTCATAGTTCAATCGCAGGGTCGCCGTGATCGTCGAGATCCCGGTGGTGCTCGACGAAGACAGGTAATCGATGCCCTGCGCCTGTGCGATCGCCGACTCGAGCGGCTGGGTGATGAAGCCAGCCACGGTCGCGGCGTCCGCGCCGTAGTAAGCGGTGGTGACGGTGACGACGGCGTTTTCGGTGTGCGGATACTGGTTGATCGGCAAGCTGCCGAGCGAGCGTAAACCCAGTACCAGGATCATCAAGCTGATGACCACCGCCAGAACCGGGCGCCTGATGAAAAGATCGGTAAAATTCATGGCTCGAGACTCATCGTTCTTGAGGGGTTGGGCTTTGGTCGTTGGCCGGCTGCACGCTATTGTCGATGCGTACCGGCGTGCCATTCTTCAATTTGAGCTGTCCACCGGTGACCACCATCGCCCCCTCGGTCACGCCCTTCAAAATTGCGACCTGATCGCCCCGCGTCGGCCCCGGCGTGATGAACACCTGCTGCGCCTGAAGTTGAGGATTGCCTTTCGCATCTTTCTTGTCGTCGGCGACGAACACGGTTGCGCCGTACGGGTTGTAGGTGATCGCCGTCTGAGGAAGCGTCAGATAGGCTTTCTTCTCGCCGGAGTCGACCGCGGCGCGTCCGAACATGCCGGGCAACAGCAGCCGCTTCGGATTCGCGACTGTGGCCTCGATCTGCACGTTGCGGGTGGCGGTATCAACCTTGGCATCGATCGCCGTCACCTGGCCGCTGAACGGCTGGCCGAGATAGGCATCGCTCAGGACCGTCACCGGTTGGCCGAGCGATACGCCGCTGATTTGCTGTTGGGGCAGATTGAAGTCGATGTAGATCGGATCGATGGTCTGCAGCGTCACCACCTTGTCGCCCGGATTGAGGTACTGGCCGGGATTGACGAGCGTGATGCCGAGCCGACCCGCGAACGGCGCGCGAATCGTCTTCTTGTCGATGGTCGCCTGCTGGCTGTCAACCTGGGCGCGCTTGCTCTTCAAATCGGCTGCGTCGCTGTCGACCTGCGCCTGGGAGATCGCCTCGGCCGCCAGTTGAGCCTGGTCGCGTGTCAGGGTGACCTGCGCCAAGTCGGCGGCCGCCTTGAGCGAGGCCAGCTGCGCGAGATCCGAATCCGCGTTCAGCTGGACCAGGACTGCGCCCGCCTTGGTTTCATCGCCCGATTTGAAGCGGATCTCGCGCACCAAGCCTGCGATTTCGGTGGTGACGTCCACGCCGCGAACGGCGCGCAGGCTGCCGACCGCATTCAGCTGCGGCTGCCATTCCTGCTGGGTGGCCTTCATGGCCGTCACCACCACCGCGGGCTGGGGCATCGATCCCTGGGCAATCTGTTTCATGATGTTCCGGAACACCACGAAGCCGATCACGGCAACCAAGAGGAGTACCCCCAAAATCATGATGATCATACGTTTCGTCACGGAATTCTCTCTCGATTCTTTTAAAGATGTGGGTCGTCGAGTCAGCAAGCAATCATCATTGCGCCGGCTGGTGACCCGCCGAAGTTGAATTGTCCGCAAGCGCGTCGCTGCGATTCCACCAGCCGCCGCCGAGCGCCTGAAACAGCGCGGCCGTGTCCGCAAAGCGCTGCGCGCGCGCCTTCACCAGAGCCACGGCCGCGGTCTGCTGGCTTTGTTCCGCGCTCAGCACCTGCACGATGCTCGCGCCGCCGCTCTTGTATTGCGCTTGAACCAACAACAGACTGTGGCTGGCGGTGCCCTCGGCGATGGTTTGCGCCGCCAACGCGTCCGCGTCGCCCTGCAGTGCATACAGGGTGTCCGACACGTTTTCAAAGGCGTTGACGACGGTGGCCTGATAGTTGGCGGCGGCTTCCTGCGCGGCCGCAACCGCAGCGCGGCGCTGATGCAAGAGCTGTCCGCCCTTGAAAATCGGCTGCGTCAGAGAACCGATGAGGCTGTATACGTTCGAACCGGCCGAAAATAAATTCGACCAGGTCGCCGCGTCCTGCCCGTAGCTTCCGGTCAAGGTGATCTGCGGCAGCATATTCGCCGTGGCCACCCCGATCTGCGCCGTGGCCTGATGCAGCAGCGCGGAGTATTCGCGCACGTCGGGACGCTGCTCGACGAATTTCGACGGCAGGCTCACGGGCACGTCCTGCGGCAGCTTGATCGAGTCCAGAGTGAATTGCGCGCCCGCGTCCTCGGACGGCAGAGCACCCAAGTAGGCCGCCAGCTGGTTGCGTTGCTGCGCGAGTTGGATGCGCAGGCCAGGCAAAGTGGCGAGCGTGCCCTGCAGTGTCGCTTGCTGCTGCAACACGTCGGCGCGCGAGGTTGCGCCGGCCGCGAAGCGGCGCTGGGAGATCTCGAGCTGCCGCGTTTGCGAGCCCGCGATTTCCTCCGTCGCGGCGATCTGCGCGCGCAACGAGGCCTCGTTGATGGCCCCGGTGACGATATTCGCGGTGAGCGTCAGGTAGCTTGCCTCGAGCGCAAACCGCTGGTACTCGGCCTGCGCCTGCAGGGCCTCCACTTGGCGCCGGGTGCCGCCGAACACATCCAGTGTGTACGACACGTTCACCGAAGCGGTCTGCAGATTGTAGTAATAAGAGCTGGGGAATCCCGGAATGCCTAACGCGGCGCCGGAGCCCTTTTGACGCTGGCTTTCCACCGTTCCGGAGACGCTCGGATAGTAGCTGCCGCGCTGCGCGGCGGCGATCTCGTTCGCCTGCCGCAGCGCGGCTTGCGCCGCCTGCAGAGTCGGGCTGTTCGCGAGCGCGCGGTCGATGAGCGCATTGAGCTCGGCGGACTGGAACAAGGTCCACCATTGGCCGGGAATGTCCATGCCGTCGACGAAGCGCTGCGCTTGGCCGCCCGCCGTCTCGGTTGCCGTGGTTGCGGCGGGCATCTGACCGGGCGGGGCAAAGCCTGCGTTGTGCGGCGCCGGCGGCGCCTTGAAGTTGGGTCCGACGGCACAGGCCGCGAGCAATCCCGTCACCGCGGCTGCACACGCGCCCGCGAGGACGCTCTTCGAAAGGAGTTTCTTCATATGTCAAATGCCTTATTGGGCCGACGCAGTCCCTTGCAGTGCTGCAACCTTGCTAATCGACCGTTCAGGGGTTAGACGAGTGACACTGGCCGAAAACGACATGAATCTACCCATAAAAAATGACATGCGTGTAATCGCAGCGCAAGAACTATTTACGAATTGGTTATTCATTGCTAAAATATATTATACTTAACGGTTAGTATGCAAATGAATATCGGTGATTCTCAATTCGACCTACTGGAAGCGAATCTGCGAGCCCTGAGCGCCCGCATGCCCGACGTGCCGCTCAACGAGATCCTTCTATGCCGATTGCTGCTCCACATGGGACGCGACGTAGCGGCAACATTCGATCAAAAAATCCGGCCGTTCGGCCTCGCCGAAGCCGAGTTTCGCGTTCTCACGACCTTGTTCTCGCAGCCCGATGGCGTCGCGCACCCCGGTGATCTGTGTTCTCGTGCGGCGCAGAGTCCCGCCAATATGTCGCGCATCTGTGATTCGCTGGTGGGCCGGGATCTCATTACGCGCGTCCTGAGTGATCAAGACCGGCGACGCATGGTGCTGCGCATAACTCCGCAGGGCGAGGAGTTCGTACGTCAGCTGCTGCCGAAAATGTTCGCGCCGCTGCGCGGCATGCTGGTCGGTTTCCCGGAAGCAGAGCAGCGGCAGTTGATCGCGCAATTGAAGCACCTGTACATGAACCTGCAGCGCGCGCCGGACGCCGACGCGCCCAAGCCCGAAGCGCCGGAGCGCGCCGAGTGACCCGCTGGCGATCGCTGCTCATCGCCGTTGCCGTGGCCGGCGTCGGCTGTGCCGGACTGCCGCCGAAGCCGAAGCCGGTGCAGCTGACGAGCACGGCGCCGCTCGACGGATTCGAGTTTGCTTCGGGCGGCGACTGGCCGGCGGCGGAATGGTGGAAGCGCTATCAAGATCCGACGCTCGATCAGCTGATCGAGCTCGCCGTGGGAACCTCCCCGAGCCTGGCAACAGCGCACGCACGCTTCGATTCGGCGCGCCAGTCGGTGCGCATAGCAGGCGCGGCGTCAGGTGCACACGTTGAAGCCAGCGCCGACATGGAACGGCAGCGTCTGAGCGACAACGGCCTGATCCCGCCGCAATTGCTGGGATTCACCTGGTACAACCAGGCTGATCTTGGGCTGCAGGCGAGCTATACCTTCGATTGGTGGGGAAAACAGCGGGCCTTGGTGGAAGCGGCCGTCGATCAGGCGCACGCGGCGCAGGCCGACCGCAGCGCCGCCGCACTGATGCTTGCGAGCTCGATTGCCGATACTTATTTTGGCTGGCAGGCGGATCAAGCTCGCCTCGCGCTCGCGCGTGATCGCGCGGCCATCGTGGAGCGTGAAGGCGCGATCGCCGCGGAGCGCGTCAACGCGGATTTGGATCCCGCGGATGATACCCAGCGCTCCGAGCTTGCCCTGGCGGGGACGCGCGAGCAGATCGCCGCCCTGGAAGGATCGGCGCAGCTGCGCGTGGTGGCGCTGGCGGGACTGGCCGGCCGCTCGATCGCGGAACTGCCCGCGCTGCAGGCGAAACCGCTGCCGGCGCTGTCGGGCAATCTACCCGACGACGTCAAGATAGACTTGATCGCACGGCGCGCGGACATCACCGCCAGCCGCTGGCGCGTGGAGGCGGCGGAGCGGAATCTAGACTCCGCACGCGCCGAATTCTTTCCCGACGTCACCATCAATGCGCTGCTGGGTCTCTCAAGCATCGACGTCGGTAAATTGCTCGAGTACGGCAGCCGCGTCCCTCAGGCGACAGCGGCGATCCATTTGCCGATATTCGACGCCGGCCGGCTCAAGGCGCGCTATGGCGCCTCGCAGGCTGCCATCGATTCAGCCGTCGCAAGCTATCGAGAAACCCTGGTCGGCGCGGCGCAGGAGGTGGCGACGCAGGCATCGACCCGGGCGCACATCGTCGCACAGCGAACCCAGCGCAGCCTCGAGGTCGAGGCGGCACGCCAGCTCGAGAGCAGCGCGGCGGCCCGCGTGAGACAGGGGCTCACCGACGCAAGGGCCGAACTCACCGCGACGGAATCCTGGATCGAGCAGCGCGACGCCTTGCTGCTGCTCGACGCGGCGGCGCTTTCGGCCGACATCGCTCTACAGCGCGCCCTCGGCGGCGGCTACGAAAACCCACAAAAACTGGCCAACACCCAACCCGCTGTAACGACGACACCATGAACGCAAACGTAGCACCTGCAGCTCCCGCGCCTGCCAACGGCAAGCGCACCAAAATCCTGCTTCTCATCGCGGCGATATTCATCGTGCTCGGCTTGCTGTGGGCGGCGTACTGGGTGCTGGTTCTGTCGAAGCGGGAGCAGACCGACGATGCCTATGTGAACGGCAATAAGGTGGTGATTTCGGCGCAGATTTCCGGCACGGTCGTTGCG
The DNA here is from genome assembly GCA_963818075.1 of uncultured Gammaproteobacteria bacterium. Lineage (GTDB taxonomy): Bacteria > Pseudomonadota > Gammaproteobacteria > Steroidobacterales > Steroidobacteraceae > Bog-1198. Next base: position 183,675 of record CAWFQX010000007.1, read on the forward strand.
GTGCTCGCCGATGACACGCAGCTGGCGAAGGCCGGCCAGGTGCTGGTGCGTCTCGATCCCGTCGACGCGGATACCAGTTTGAGCCGCGCGGCGAGCGCGCTGGCCCAGGCCGTTCGTCAAGTGCGCCAGGAAAAATTGACGGCGGGTCAATACGACGCCGTCATCGAGACGAGAAAGCTCGAACTGGTGCGGGCGCAGGCCGATCTTGCGAAGCGTGAGCCCCTGCTGACGGACAAGGCGATTGCACCGGAGGAGGTGCGCCATGCCCGCGAAAGCGTCGACATGGCCCGTGCCGCGCTGGCGCAGGCGGAGCGGCAGTCCGCCGCCGCGCACGCGCTCATCGACGGCGCGCAAGTCGAGGACAATCCAGCGGTGCTGCAGGCGAAGGCGGCGTATCGCGATGCATGGATCGCCGTGAACCGCAACGCCGTGGTGGCGCCGGTCACGGGCTTTGTGGCCGAGCGCAGCGTGCAATTGGGTCAGCACATCCAGGCGGGGCAGGCGCTCATGACCGTGATCCCGCTCAACGCATTATGGGTGGACGCGAATTTCAAGGAAGTCCAGTTGCGGCACCTGCGGATCGGACAACCGGCTCAAGTGCGCAGCGATCTTTACGGCGGATCGTTCATATTCCACGGCCACGTCAAGGGCATGGCGGCCGGTACCGGTGCCGCCTTCGCCTTGCTGCCGGCGCAAAACGCCTCCGGCAACTGGATCAAGGTCGTGCAGCGCGTGCCGGTGCGAATTCAAATCGACGACAACGATCTCAAGAAGTCGCCGCTGCGCGTGGGTCTATCCGCCACCGTGACGGTGGATACGACGAGTCGCGACGGCCCGGTCCTTGCGACGAGCGCGGCCGACGCGCCGGTCGGCGACACCCAGGTCTATGTCCTGGACCTCGACAAAGCCAGCGCCGAAGCCGACGCCGTCGTGCGCCGCAACCTTCAAACTCCTTAGACCCACCCCTCATGGCTGAGTCCGCGGCCGCGCCTGCTGCAACGTATGAGTATCCGCCGTTGCGCGGCGGCAAGCTGCTGTTCCTGACGGCGGCGATTGCCACCGCGTCGTTCATGGAGATTCTTGACATGACCATCGTCAATGTCTCCGTTCCGGCCATTTCCGGCAGTTTGGGGGTCAGCACTTCGGAGGGAACCTGGACCGTCAGTTCGTACATGCTCGCGGCGGCGATCATGCAGCCGCTCACCGGATGGATAGGCCGGCGCTTCGGAGAAGTCAGAACCTTCGTGACTTCCATTTTGTTGTTCATGTGCTTCTCGGCCGTCTGCGGGCTGGCCACCAGCCTGCCGATGCTGGTCGGAGCGCGCCTCATCCAGGGGCTGGTGTCGGGACCCATGATGTCGGTGGCGCAGGCCATCTTGCTGCGCAATTACCCGATCGAACGGCGGGGTATGGCGATTGCGCTGTGGTCCATGGTGATCATCATTGCGCCGATTTTCGGACCGATCATCGGCGGTTGGATCACCGATAATCTGTCTTGGCCGTGGCTGTTCTATATCAATCTGCCGGTGGGGGCCTTTGCGGCGGCGGCGAGCTGGTCGATTCTGCGGCACCGGGAATCCAAGAAGCTGAAATTACCCATCGACGTCATCGGGCTCGCGCTGCTGGTCATCGGCGTCGGCAGCCTGCAGTTCATGCTCGACAACGGCAATGAACAGGATTGGTTCAGTTCGCCCGTCATCGTCACGGCCGGCCTGGTATCGCTGGTCAGCGTCGCATTTCTCATTCCGTGGGAGCTCACCGACAAGCACCCTGTGATCGATCTGCACCTGTTCGGACGGCGTAATTTTCGCGTGGGTACCGTCGTCATCGGCTTTGCCTATTTCGCCCTGTCCGGCGTGAACATCATCTTTCCCCTGTGGCTGCAGACTACGGTCGGTTACACCGCGACCTGGGCGGGCCTCGCGGTGGCACCGGTGGGATTGCTGGCCTTGGTGGCGGCGCCCATCGTCGGACGCAACATGAACCGCTTGAATCTGCGTCTCGCCGCGAGCTTCGCGTTCTGCGTGTTCGCCTTCGCCATTTTTTGGGCCGCCACGCTCAATGACACCGCGAGCTTCGCGCAATTTGCCACGCCGCGTTTTCTGCAGGGTTTGGGGATCGCCTTTTTCTTCCTGCCGCTGAATCAAATCATGCTGTCCGGGATCCCGCCCAGCGAGCTCGCCTCGGCCTCGGGCTTGAGCAACTTCGTTCGCACCATGTCAGGCAGCATCGCGACCGCCATGACCGTGTTCTTGTGGAACCGGCGCACGGATTATCATCATGCCGTACTGACGGAACACATCCGCGATGCCGCCGGGGGTTGGACCAATTTTCAGGCGCAGCTCGGCAACCTCGGAATCTCCGGCACCGGCGCCTTCGAATACGTGGATCGCGCCATCACGACGCAGGCCATGACCTTGGGGGTCAACGACGTTTTCCACGTGTTGGCCTGGATTTACCTGCTATTGATACCCTTTTTGTGGCTCGCCAAACCGCCGTTCGCGGCGCGAGCAGCCGACACCGCCCACTGATCAATTGCCCTCATACCGTGTAGGATCTGGCCCATGAGTGCACCCTATATCGTTGCGGTCGGCGGAACTCTGCGCGCCAATTCGACCACCGAGCGGGCCATGCGCTACGTGCTCGACGCCGCGCAGCGCGCGGGCGCGAGGACCAAGCTCATCAGCGGTTCGTCCCTGCAATTGCCGCTGTATCAACCCGACAACGCGGAACGCAGCGATGCGGCCCGCGATCTCGTCGCGGATCTCGCCCTCGCCGACGGCATCGTTTTGGGTTCGCCCGGGTACCACGGCAGCATCTCGGGCTTGGTCAAGAACGCGTTGGACTATGCAGAAGATTTGCGCACGGATGTGCGGCCCTACTTTAGCGGCCGCGCCGTCGGCTGCATCGCGACGGCGGGCGGCTGGTCCGCGGCGGTGAATACCTTGGGCGCCCTGCGCGACATCGTGCATGCGCTGCGCGGCTGGCCGACGCCCATGGGCGTCGCCATCAATTCGGCGGAACAGGTGTTCGACGATGCGGGCGCCTGTCACGTGCCGCGGGTTGCGCAGATGCTCGAGTTGATGACCGGCGAAGTCATGCGCTTTGCATCGCCCGCGTAGCATGGCCGGGCCCGGAGCGGATCGATGCTGACGCGCTATTTTTGGACACTCGTGCCGGCGGCCGTGCTTGGATGCAGCGCCGCGGCGGCGGCAGCGGCGCCGGCCGACCTCGTATTGCTTCACGGCAAGATCCACACGGAGGATGCCGACCGCAGCGTCGTGCAGGCGCTGGCGCTGCGCGGCAACGGCATCGTGGCCGTCGGTACCGATGAAGACATCGGCGCGCTCATCGGCCCGGGCACGCGCAAGGTCGATCTGGGCGGCCGCGTGGTGCTGCCCGGAATCATCGATGCGCACACGCATCCGGCGCAGAGCGCGCAGGATCTGGGCAAGTGCAGCCTCGAAGACCAACCGCTGACCCCCGCGGACATCAAGCACCGAGTTGCGGCCTGCTTGACGGCGCATCCGGCCGGGCACGGGCAGTGGTTCGAGGTGATCATGGTGAATCCCTCCGGCCTGACGCTCACGCTGGCGGACCTCGACTCCATGCTGCTCGATCAACCCCTGCTGCTCGAGGGCTCAGATGGCCACACCGTCTGGGCGAACTCGCGCGCCCTGCAGCTCGCGCACATTACGGCCGGCACCGCAGATTCCCCCGGGGGACATATCGAGCGCGACACCGCGCGCCGGCCCACGGGCACGCTGCGTGACGGCGCCACCGACCTGGCTTTGGCCGCGCGGCCGGCGGTAAGCCTCGAGCATGAGGCGGCGCAGCTCGACGCGGCATTGGACTCGATGCGCGCGACCGGCATCACGTCGGTGCAGGATGCCGACGTGGATGATCACACGATGCAGATCTACAAGCAGCTGTATGACGCCCATCGGCTGAATATGCGGGTGCGCGGCTCATACCACCTGTGGAATCTGCGCAAGCCCGCCGCGGCATTGGCCGACGAGGCCGCCAAGTTTCGCGCGAAGTGGGCGATCGATCCTGATTTCCTGCGCGCCGACGCCGTGAAGATCTTCGCGGACGGCGTCATCGAGTATCCATCGCAGACCGCGGCACTGCTGCAACCCTATCTTGATGCCCACGGCCATCCCACCCACAACCGGGGTCCGTCGTATTTTACGCAGGACAATCTGAATCGGATCGTGGCTGCGGTGGATGCCGCCGGCCTGACTGTGCACGTCCATGCCATCGGCGACCGGGCGGTGCGCTCGTCGTTGGACGCGATTGCTTACGCGCGGCGCCGTAACGGTGCCTTGGACAACCGCGACCAGATCGCGCATTTGGAATTGATCGATCCAGCCGACTTGCCGCGCTTCAAGGAATTGGGCGTGATCGCCAATTTCCAATTGCTGTGGGCGCTGCGCGATGACTACATCGACCAGGCGACCATTCCCTATCTCGGGCAGCAGCGCTCCAGGTACCTCTATCCGGCGCGCTCGCTGCGCGATGCCGGCGCCCTGATCGTCGGCGGCAGCGATTGGAGTGTCAGCAGCTTCGACGCCTTCATCGCGATGGAGCACGCCATCACGCGCTCGGCGGCCAAGGGCCAGCGCGCGCTTTTGCCGGAAGAGAGCCTGACCCTGCAGGATATGGTCGAAGCCTATACCATCAACGCCGCCTCGGCGCTGAAGCAGGAGCACACGACCGGCAGCCTCGAGATCGGCAAGCGCGGGGATTTCATCGTGCTCGATCGCGATATCTTCGCGATTGACGCTTTCGATTTGCACAGCACGCAGGTGATCGCGACGTATCTCGACGGGCGCGAGGTGTACGCCGACGCGACATATGCGGGATTGCTTTGACATAAACCAGAGCATGTCGCCGCGCGGAGACGCCCATCACGGTTTCGCCGCACACGCTTGGTCACTATGCTTCAGACATTCCAACCGTCCGCGGAAAACAACCATGAGTGCACCGATCGATAGCGCGTTGAGCGGGGACATTTGGCATTTAGGCATCGATGATTTGTTCGCACCATTGCCGGAGACGATTCGTCTCGGCGGATCCGGACCCTTCGTGATCAATCTCACCACCTCATCCGCGCCGATCGCCTTGCCGGCGAAGAGCCTTGCCGGGTGCGAGCACGTGCAAATGTACCAGCTGCAACGCGTCGAGGACCGGCGTCCCCGCTACCGGCTGCGGGTCGGGCCGTTCACCAGCGAAGACGAGGCCGATGCAATTCTCAAGATAGTGCGAGACATCTATCCCGGCGCATTGACCGCCACAGCGGACGGCGAGGACCTGCGTGTCATCGCCAACCTGCAGCCGAAGGCTGTGTCGCCGCCGCCCGCGGCGAAGCCCGCGGTTGCAATCGTGCCGGCGCCCGCCGCGAAGCTCGCGGCTGCAGTCATGCCGCCGCAACCCGCCGCGAAGCCCGCGCCTGCAATCGTGGCGCCGCAACCCGTCGTAAGGCCCGCGCCTGCAACGGCGCCCCAGCCCGTCGCGAAGTTCGCGCCTGCAATGGCGCCGCCCGTCGCCTCACCGCCCGTGCTGACGGTCGAACAGAAGGTCTCGGTGCGCCCGCCTGCCGCGAAGCCCGCGCTATCGGTCATGCCGCCGGCCGTCGCGCCGCCCGTGCTGAGAGCCGAACAGAAGGTTCCCGTGCGCGCACCCCAGCCCAAGCCGCTGGCTGCGGCCGTGCCGCCGATCAAGGCGCCAATGCCCCCCGTACCGCCGCCGGGCCCGGTGCATAAGCTCAGCACGCCCTTGCCCGACCTCGAGAGCACGCAGACGGTGCGCGCGTTGACGCAGCTGGAATTGAACGATGAGCAAGCGTCCCGTTGGTTCGTGATCCAGCTGTCGTTGTCGGAGGAAGCTTTCGATCCGGAAACCGTGCCCAACCTGGACATCTTCAGCGTGTATCGACTGTACTGCGTCGCCGGTATCGACCAGGGCCGCATAGTGCATGCATTGCGCCTGGGATTTTTCAGCGAAGAGATCGCCGCGAGCGCGGTCGCCAGCTATCTTGCCGCCTTCTACGACAAGCCCGCCATCAAACGCGTGAGCGCCGCCGAGCGGCAGCGTTTTGCGGATCAGTCTCTCAGGGCGTGCAAGGACGTCGGCGCCACGGGTAAGCATGCGGTCATCGAGATTACCGACGAGCGCTACGTGCGCGAAAGGCGCAGCGGGCAGGCGGCGGCCAAGTCAACTCGAAATTAGGGCTCTCCGAAGCTTCTAGAGCTCGAGACAGCGTCTGAAGCGCTGCTCGACGCGATGCGCGTACCACTCGGTAGTCAACCTGCGCGCGATTTTTGGGCCGTGCAGCTCGATCCGCGGCAGCAGCGCGGGCGGCAAGGAGCCACCCTTCGCCTGTGCGGCGAGCGCGAACACCCGTTGATAGAGCTGTGTTTTCTCGAAGTCCGCGGTTTTGCCTTTCTCGAGCGCATCGTGAATGGCGCCGTCTCCCATGTTCAACCGCTTGCCGAGCGCGCGCAGCGCCAGCTCGGTGCTGCCGGCGGTCCGTGCATCGGCGTCGTGCGGCAGCAGCGCGCCATCCGGCGTCAGCGCAATCCCCGAGGCGCTGCTGACGGCGCTCTGAAACGCGGCGTTGCGGCTCGCATATTGACCGGCATTGAAGTCGGCGAAGCGATAGAGATAGCCGTCGTAGGGAGCGGGGTAGGCCAACAGATGCGCCGTGCCGAAATACAGGCTGCCGCGGCGCGTGAACACCTCGTCCGCAATGCTGGTCTTCACGGGATAAGGGTAGGGCCTGGCCGTGGCGAACCGCTCGGCAAACGCAATATTGACCTGCATGGGTCCGCGCGTGCGAATCGGGTTTCGTTCCGCAAACAGCGTCTGGCCCAAAGGGATCGCCCCGATGAAATCTTCATAGATGTCGCTCAGATCCTTCTCGGTCCGCGCGCGGTCGATCCTTTCGGCATAGCTGCGGCCGGATGGGGACTTGAGCTGCAATGCGGTGCGCACCACCGTCGGCGGCACTCCCGCGTGCTGGGCGCGCCTGTCGATCTCCCCCCAGGCGATGGCCGGTAATCCCGGAATCACGGGATCGACGCGAAATCCGGACTCCTGCTCGGTCACTGCAACCACCGCGCAGATGTTCTCGTGCGTGGGTTCTATGCCCAACACACTGAAGGCGGCATACATGTCGGCGGCCCAGCCGGCCCGGTCCGACGCGGTGCGCGGCACGGACTTCTCGATCATCGCGCGTGCCTGATCCGGGCTCAGCGCCGCGGGCGCAGCGGCCGGCGGTCCGCTCGCGCAGCTCGCGAACAGCACGGTGATCGCACTCATGCCGAGCGCAGCCGTGCATCGTGCAGGCAGACTTCGTAAGAAAGACCTGACAGAAGAAGGCTCAGTTCGGGACTGGATAAGGGAAGCGAACGCGGGCAATGTTTCCTCGCAGTGTGTACCGCAACGGCGGCAATGTCCTCAAAACGATATTACAAGGAATACAAATCATGGGTCGCGGAATTCTCCTTTGGATGCTGGGCGTTCCTCTGCCAATCATCTTGTTATTGGCCATGTGTTCGCACCACTGAACGTGAATCGCATGGAACAAATATTAGAAAAACAAACACTGGAACCGCGCCCCGAACATCTTCGTTTGGGATCCGCCGCCTCTTGGCCGGCCATCATCGCCGGGGCATTCGTGGCAGCGGCGGTTTCACTGGTCTTGTTGGCGCTAGGCTCCGGGCTGGGATTCGCTGAGATTTCTCCCTGGCCGGGGCATGGCGTGACCGCGACGACATTCGCGATGACGACGGCGATCTGGCTGATCGTAATGCAGTGGGTATCGTCCGGAGTCGGCGGCTACATCACCGGCCGCTTGCGGACACGATGGATCGGCACCCACACGCACGAAGTGTTCTTCCGGGACACGGCCCATGGGTTGATCACGTGGGCCGTGGCGACGGTGCTGGTCGCCGCGGCGGCTGCGGCGTCGGTGTCCGCGGTGGTTGAGGGCGGCGCGCATGCCGTCGGCGCGGCAGCGTCGGGGGCGGCATCGATGATGCAAGGCGCCGCGATGCCGCCGACGGCGCAGACACAGGGGAACGCTCACGGCGCCTATGGGGTGGATAAATTATTCCGCACTACCGGCGCTGCCGTGAATGGCCAAGGGCTGGCGGACGCGCGCGGCGAAGTGGCCCACATCGTCGCGAACTCGTGGTCGACCGGCACTGTCTCTGACGCAGATCGGCGCTACCTCGTTGAATTGGTCGCCGTGCGCACGGGCTCATCGCAGGCTGACGCACAGAAGCGCGTCGATGAGTTCGTTGCAAACACTCAGGACGCGGTGATGAAGGCGAAGGCGGATGCGGACGCTGCGCGAAAGGCCGCTGCCGAGGCCGCCATTTATACGGCTTTATCGATGCTGGTGGGCGCGTTCATAGCCAGCATCTCCGCAGCGCTCGGCGGACGTTTGCGCGATGAGCATTATCTGTGAGGCAATGCCGCGAACGATTCAAAGCGTAGGCTGATCACCGAACCGGAATCCTCATGCGGAATACAGGTGGTATGGTTGTCCACGTTGCGGGTGGTGAACATAGGCAATACATTGTTGCGAAACTGTTCGACCAGCTCGCAGTCGCCCACGGCGAGTTCGCGCGGTGAGCGGTTGGTAAAGGACACCGGCAGCCAGCGTCCATCGACCGGCTTGCCCTCCGGCGGCGTGTTTCCGCCGGACGGTGCCAGCGTGTAGAAGGTCAGGTCGGCCCGAGCGAATTTGTCCGGCCTGCCAAAGCCCGAAGCGCAGGCCCCGGGTGTCGATTTCACGTCGTGCCGCGCTCCCGCCGCGAGCAACAGCACTTTGACCTTGTCGGCCAGACCGTCACAGGAATACGTGGAGGTAAAGCCCATGAACTGGAAGGAATACTGATGCTTCTGCCAGGTGCCTGGCTCTGATGCCGGCGGATCGCCCGCCAAGCTGGTCCGTGGGTTGAGCAAGGCAGGGCACAGGGCGCCGCAGAGGGCCGCCAGTTTCCAGTATCTGTTCATGAAGTCGCGCTCCAGCAAGTGGTCGCGGTAGTGTACCGCCGCTTACATAACGCAGCAGATACGTAAGGCGTTGACGCAGCGCTTCAACGAGGGGAAGCGGGGGCCGGCTCGTGCGGCCGGTGGATGAAGACCGATTTCGGAATCATGCAGTGCACACCCTTGCGGATATCGACGACCTGCGTGACCCGGCAATCGCCCACGATCGAGGAAAGCGCGTAGGCCTCTTCGCGGCTCATCGGGACGATGGATTGTGTGGACAGCCAATGCACCGTCTGCTCCACCGCTATCTTCATCGCCTGATTTAGATCCTCATCGTAACCCATGAAAATCCAGTGAGTTTTAGTTTCCGCCCACGGCCATTCGGTTTTCAAGTCCTTGCGCACGATGGGCCGAATCTCGATCTCCTTGTACGCGCACTCGAGCGCCGTCAGGTTGACCTCGCCGTTGCCTTGGCGGCAGTGCGAATCGCCGGTCCAGATCAGACCGCCCTTGAGAAACACGGGAAGATACAAGGTGGACCCTACCTGCAGCTCGCTGAGATCCATGTTCGAACCGTTCTTCCACGGCCGCAGGGTGCTCGTGCGGCCCTTGGCGTCGTGAATCGGCGGCCCCGCCTTGGCCTCCGGCTCGTTCGGGTCCACGCCGACGGCAAATGTCCCGGGAAAGGGTTTCAGATCGATGACGATCCCCGGTTTGAACACCGTCTCCATCTTGGCCAGGTCCAATTTGTAGTACCGCACGAAACCGGCGGGAAATTCCGCCGGCAAGAGACCGACGCTGGGAAATTCAGTGCCCGGGAGATTGAAGTTGAACGCATCCGCCTTGGGCACGATTTTGAGAATCTGCACCTCGAGGGTATCGCCGGGTTCCGCTTCCTCGACGTAGATCGGCCCGGTGATCGAATGCGGACCGCCGCCGTCATTCTCCTTGCGCAGCTTGATGATCTCCTCCATGCCCACGCCCGGCTTGATCTGGCCGAGTGAATGCGCGAGGGTCTCGATGGATACGGTGTCGCCGGAGTGAATGGAGAGTTTGGGCTTCTCTTTCGGGTCGTACCAGCCCCATTGAACGTTGTCCGGCGTCGCGGGCAGGTCATAGTGCCTCGATGCACCGGCAGCATGCCCCGGGATGACCGAGGCCAGACCCAAAGTCGCTGCCGTCGCGCACAATCCCATCGTCAGTGCTCGGTCGCTTGTTCGCATGCTGGCTCCTAAGTCCTCTAGTCGAGTCAAAAATAAACGAAAACCCCGGCTCGCGCTCAATATAATCGCACCCCATGCGCAGCAAAGAAGTCCATCTGCTCGAGCGGCCGCAAGGTGTTCCGACGCTCGGGCAGTTTGGGATCGTGGAAACCGATGTCTCCGACCCGGGCGCCGGTGAGCTGCTGGTTGAGAATATCTACATGTCGGTCGACCCGGCCATGCGGCCGCGTTTGGCCGGACAGACCGCGCTCAACAAAGCCATGATTGGCGGCGCGATCGGCCGCGTGCTCAAATCGCGCGATGCCGCCTACGCGGAAGGCGACCTCGTGGAGTCGATGCACGGCTTTCGCCAGTACTATGTTTCGTCGGGCGAGGGGCTGTCGAAATTGGATCCCGACGGCATGCCGCTGCCTGCCTACATGAGCGTGTTGGGGCTGACAGGCCTGACGGCGTATGGCGGGCTGCTGGTCATCGGCGCCGTCAAGCAGGGTGAAAACGTATTCGTCTCGGCCGCCGCAGGCGCCGTCGGCAGCATCGCGGCGCAGATCGCGAAGATCAGGGGCTGCTATGTGATCGGCAGTGCCGGTTCGGACGATAAATGCCGTTGGCTCAAGGACGAGCTCAAGCTGGATGCGGTCATCAACTACAAAACACAGGAGCTGCGCACCGCGCTTAAAGTAGCTGCGCCGCGCGGCATCGACGTGTACTTCGACAATGTGGGCGGCGAGCATTTGAACGCGGCGCTGCCGCGCATGAATCCGCTGGGACGCATTGCGGTGTGCGGCATGATCTCGGCCTACAATAATTTTGGCGCGATTTCGCAGCCGGTAACCACGCTGTCGAACATGATCTACAACCGTCTGACGATGCGGGGCTTCGTGTTTTACGAGTTCGAACCCCTGCGCGCGCAATTTCTCGCCGACATGAAGGGATGGCTGCGCGAAGGACTCGTCCACTACCGCAGCACCATCCTGCAGGGCATCGAAGAGGCGCCCGCAGCGTTGATCGGCTTGTTCAACGGCGCGAACACCGGAAAGATGCTGGTGCAGCTGGCCCAGGAGCCCCCGGTCTGAGCGTTCCGCGCGTCCGTCAGTCGAACACGATGCGCGGCAGGTAGAACGACACGGTCCAGTTGGGGAGGTCGACGATTTCGCTGATCCGCAGGTCGCCGCACACACTGCACAAGAGGTACGCGTCGACGGCAGGCATCGCGTGCTGACGGCCGAGCAGGGCGATCATCGACCTCACCGAGGCGCGCGCGGCCTCCATCAAATCCGGACCGATGCCGGTGGTCACCTCGTACCCCTTGGCGTCGAGGTGGCGGCAGACCGGTCCCGCCGTCCGGAAGCGCGGGAAGGCGAGCGGTGTTTGCTTCAGCAGGTCAAACCGCAGGGCGACCCGCATGGGGCTTTCGATGGCCGTGCCGCACACCTCGCCGTCGCCTTGCGCGGCGTGCGTATCGCCCACGGAAAACAGTGCGCCGGCGACCTCGACCGGCAGAAATAATTCCGTGCCGAGCGCGATGTCACGCACATCCATGTTGCCGCCGACGCGGCGCGGCGGGACGATGCTGTGCAGGCCGGCCGCGGCAGGAGCCACACCGATGGTTCCTGTGAAGGGCTTGAGGGGTACTTTGGCCCAGCGGCCGAACAGCGCCGGCGCGAGGGTTTGCGGGTCGTAACGCCACAGATGCAGCGCAGGTTCCTTGAACTCATCCGCGAGCAGCCCGAACCCGGGAATGTTCGCGGTCCAGCCCCAGCCCGAAGGAACGAAGGACAGCAAGGTGACCTTCAGCACGTCGCCCGGCTCTGCGCCGTCGACGAATACCGGACCCGCAACCGGATTGACCTTGGAGAAATCCAGCCGCGCCACATCATCGACCGTGGAACCGGCGGAGAGCTGTGCGCCGGAGGAATCCGGGGCATCGAATTCCAGCGACTCGCCGGGCGCGATGCGCACCACGGGCGGGAAACCATGGTCCCAGCCAAAGTGGTGTTGATGGATGGTGCGGGGGTGCGCTGTCGCCATGCGCGCATTGTACGGAATCCCGAGGGGCGCCATGCACGATATTCAACTAGACTGCGGCGCCATGTCGCTCCAAGAATTCGGCTACAAAGAACAACTGAACCGCGTCCTCACGACCAAGGATCTGGTCATCTACGGCATGATATTCATGGTGCCGATCGCGCCTTTCGGGGTCTTTGGTTTCGTCTGGAATGAAGCCAAGGGCATGGTGCCGCTGGCGTACCTGGTGGGTCTCATCGGCATGTTCTTCACCGCGCTGAGCTACGCCGCCATGTCGCGGGCGTTTCCCTTGGCGGGATCCGTGTATACCTATGCACAGCGCGGCCTGCACGAGATCGCCGGTTTTTTCTCCGGCTGGCTCATCCTTCTCGATTACATTCTGGTGCCCTCGCTCCTGTATCTGATCAGCGCCGTGGCGCTGCGGCCGATTCTGCCGGGCGTTCCGGGGTGGATTTGGCTGGCCGCGTTCATCTCCTTCAATGCGACGGTCAACCTGCTCGGCATCGAGTTCACGGCGCGCGTCAACCGCTACATGCTCGTGATGGAACTGGCGACGCTCGGGCTGTTCGTCGTGCTCGGACTCATCGCCCTGTATGGCGGCGCGGGCGCGGGCTCCCTCACGCTCAAACCGATCTACGATCCTCAGGTGTTTTCCTTGTCGACCGTGGCCGGAGCGACATCGATTGCGGTGCTGTCGTTCCTCGGCTTTGATGGCATCTCGACCCTCTCGGAAGAGAGCCGGGGACACCTGACTGCCGTCGGCCGAGCGACAGTGCTGTCGCTGCTGCTGGTCGGCGCGCTGTTCATGCTGCAAACCTGGATCGCCACGGATTTGGCGCGCGGGATGCGGTTCACCTCGTCTGAGACGGCGTTCTACGAGGTGGCGCAGCGCGCCGGCGGAGCGTGGCTCAGGCTGGTCACGGTTTTGGCAACCGTGATCGCTTCGGCGATCGCCAACGCGATGGCCGCCCAGGCGGCCGTTTCGCGCATCCTTTTCGCGATGTCCCGCGACGGGAAGCTGCCCGCGATCCTCGCCAAGGTGCATCCGCGCTATAAAACTCCCTACGTGAGCACGCTTGCGGTGGCGCTGGTATCGCTGCTGGTCGGATTATTCTTCTCCGGCCACGTGGATGGTCTTGCCCAGATCGTCAATTTCGGCGCGTTGAGCGGCTTCGTGCTCCTGCATTTGTCCGTCGTCAACCACTACTTTCATCGCCGCCGCAGCGGCGATTGGATGCGGCACTTGGTATTTCCCATGACGGGATTGGCGATCATCGTCTACGTGTTGTACGAAATGGACCGGGCTGCGAAGCTCCTCGGCGCGTGCTGGATCGCCATCGGCGTGCTGTATTATCTCGTGCTCGCGGTGCGCGGAAAAAAGGCGCTGGCGCTCGACATCTGAGCGGCCGGATTAAGGCAAATCGGGGTGCTGCCGCCCGCGGCGAATGGTGTAGGAAATCTCCGACGACATTTTCTAACTAACGCGTCACAGAATTACGTCACAGAATTACCAGGTCGGCGCGAATCTCCCTAGCGCGGCGAGATTCGAATGGCTAACAATCCGACGCCATGACCTTAAGATCTCCACAAGCAGCTGCAGCACTCACCGGCGTCGCCGCCGAAGCGGCGCAAATGGCGATCGAGGCCGGCCTCGTCTACGTGTCGGATGCCGAGCCCGGGATTCGGCGTCTGCGCGCCGGCAAAGGCTTTCGCTACCTGACTCCGGAAAACCGCCGGCTCGCCGCGGCCAAGGAACTGAAGCGCATCGCCAGCCTCGCGATTCCGCCGGCCTATCGCGACGTGTGGATTTCCATGGAGGCGCGCGGCCATCTGCAGGCAACCGGCCGCGATGCGCGCGGCCGCAAGCAATACCGCTATCATCCCGAATGGCGGCAGGTGCGCGACAGTGCGAAGTTCGACCGCATGGTGGCGTTCGGCGAGGCGCTGCCGAAATTGCGGCGCAAGCTCAAGCGTGACTTGGGGCTGGACGGACTGCCGCGCGAGAAGGTTCTGGCAGTCGTCGTCAGCATTCTCGATGCCACCCGCGTGCGCATCGGCAATTCTGAATACGCGCGCGACAACAAGAGCTTCGGCCTTACCACCCTGCGCAACCGCCATGTCAGCTTCATCCGCGACGGACGTGCGGTGTTGAATTTCCGCGGCAAAGGCGGCGTCCAGCACGAGGTGCACATCGGCGACAAGCGCATCGCGCAAATCATGCGCCGCTGCCAGGAAATTCCGGGCCAGCATCTGTTCCAATACGTGAGCGACGACGGCCAGCGCTGTCCCATCGATTCCGGCCAGGTAAACGATTATCTGCGTGAAGCGATGGGCGATGATTTCACCGCCAAGGATTTTCGCACCTGGGGTGCAACCTTGCACGCCATCACTCTGCTCGCGCGTACGCCGTTGCCGGAGGCGCCGAGCGAACGGGTCCTGCGCAAGGCCATCGCCGACGTGGTCAAGCAAGTGGCCGTCAAGCTGCGCAATACGCCGGCTGTGTGCCGCAAATCCTATATCAACCCCGCGGTATTCGACTCCTGGCGCTCGGGCCTCATTCACAGGGTGTTCAACGGCAGCCTGAGTCTCGCGGCTCCGCGCAAGGCGGAAACCCTGGTGCTGGCATTCCTGCGCCGCGAAGCGAGAGCGCAACCCGAGCATTAATTGCGGGCCGGGCCCGAGAGATGGGCGAGAATGGGGCGATGAAGCCCGAACCGACCCGATACTCCGCGGCATACAAGCGCGGCGTGGTGCTGCTGCTGATGACGGCATACACCTTCAATGCGATGGACCGCAACATCATTTCCATCATCAGTCAGTCGATGAAGCTCGACCTCAAGTTGAGCGACACCCAGTTGGGTTTGCTCGGGGGGACCGCGTTCGCCGTGCTGTATGCGTTCGGCGGAATCCCCATTGCGCGGCTCGCCGAGCGCGTCAGCCGCGTCAACATCATCACCGCGGCGCTCATCATCTGGTCGGCCTTGAGCGCGCTGTGCGGGGCGGCATCGAGCTTCCCGCAGCTCTTGTTGATCAGGGTCGGCGTCGGCGTCGCCGAGTCCGGCTGCTCGCCGCCGGCGCATTCCTTGATATCGGACTACTTCGAGCCGTCGCGCCGAACCTCGGCGCTCTCGGTCTATTCGTGCGGGACCTCGCTCGGGTATCTGCTGGCGGCCGTGGCGGGCGGCTTTGCGGCCCAACACTGGGGGTGGCGCGCGGCCTGTGCCCTGGTGGGACTGCCGGGGCTCGCGATCGCGCTGCTGATCAAAGCCACCATTCGCGAGCCGCTGCGCGGCCATTCAGAGGCGGCGGTGCAGGGTCATCGCGACCGGCACATTTTGCCGCCATTTTCGCTCCGATCAGAATTCCGTGAGCTCAGCGCCGTCGTCCGAACTCTGCTCGCTGACCGGCCGGTCCGCCACATGGTTCTCGGCGTCAGCATCGGCGCCTTTGCCGCCTACGGCTTCTATGCCTTTGTACCCGCTTACTTCAGCCGCACCTTCGATCTTGACTACGGCACGATCGGCATCATTGCCGGGCTCGCGGGCGGAGTCGCGGTGGGTTTCGGGATCGTGGCGGGCGGACTCGTTGCCGATGGTCTGGCCCGACGGGACGCGCGCTGGTACGCGCTGGTTCCAGCGATTGGCGGCTGCATCGCGGTGCCGTTGTATCTGATTGCGGTAGTACAGCCGCACTGGAGGGCGGCCGCGGGCCTGCTGGCACTCGCAGGATTCTTTCAGTACGCCTCGCTCGGACCGACCTTCGGCGTGGTGCAGAATGTGGTCGCGAAAGGCAGGCGCGCCACCGCGACGGCCGTGCTGTACATTTGCCTGAGCGTGTTCGCGCTCGGCGGCGGTCCTCTATTCACGGGCTGGGTGATCGACCGCTTTGCCGAGATCGATTTCAATTCACAGGGCGGCGTGGGCGGTACGCCGCACGTTGGCGGCGCCTCTTTCAGAGTCAGCTGCCCGGGCGGCGCAGCCGCGGCGCCGGCGAGCGCGGCAGCCCAATCAGCCTGTCATGCCACGCTGGCGAGCGCCACCCGACACGGACTCTTGGTGACCTTGATGTTTTTCGGGTGGGCGTGCATTCATTACTTGCTCGCCTCACTCGGGATCGCCCGATCGCTGGCCTTGGCCTCCTCAGTCCAGTCGGATTCGACGTAGAAAGGGCCGGGCCGCTCGCGCAGCTCCTCGTACTTGCATATCTGCGGCTCATCGCCCAGCGGGGTGGACACGCCGCCGCGAAATGCCCATTCGCCTCGCTCGCTGTCCTGCGCCCGCACATAACTCATGATCATGAACCGCCGATCGTAGTCGCTGACGTTGGCCGCCGAGCCGTGCACGGTGAACAGCGTCCAGAGCAGCAAATCGCCGGGCTCCATCTCGCAGGTGACGACGTTCTTGGGATCGAGACCGGCGCGCCGCAGTTCATCATCCTGGGTCTGGCCGACCATGATCGGCCCGTCGTCGGACAAACCCAGATATCCCAGCCGGTGACTGCGTGGAATGACGCGCAACGCGCCGTTCGCCGCGGTCTGCCGATCGATGGCGAGCCCCGTCGTCAGCGTGCTGCGGGCGTAGGAGAAGTCCTTGATGTTTCCGGCGCGAAACCGCGCGTCCTGGTGAAATCTATAAGAGGTGTATTTCGCGCCCGGCGGCTTCCAATGCACTTGATGCGAGATCTGCTTGATATCTGGGCCCAAGAAAGGCTCGAGCACCCGAAAGAACTGCTCGCTGCGGCGGACCTCTTCCATGAATGGACTCAGCCAGGCCGTCCAGTGCGCCTGCAGCACCACGCGGCGCTTGGCCCTGGGATCGTCGAGCACCTCGAACAGCAGGTTCTTGTCCCGATACGTCGCGTGATGCTTGAGCCCCTCCTCGTAGAGGCGGTGGGTTTCCGTGCTCAGCTGCGCCGTTTGCGCCGGCGAGAGAAAGCCGCGGACGATGGCGTACCCTTCGGTGTTGAGCTCTGCTGCCAGATCCTGCATCGTCAGCGAATCATTCCCTTGTAGGCATGCCAGGTGGCGTGCCCCAGGAGCGGTGCAATCACGAGCAGACCGGTGAGCAGCGGCGCGTAGCCGACGATGGTGAGCGCCAGGATCAACGCACTCCAGAGAATCATCGCGGGTATGTTGTGAATGACGGCGTTGACGCTGGCGCGCATGGCTTGGCCGGCGGAGGCGTGCCGATCGATGATGAGCGGAATCGCCACGACCGATACGCTGAACACCCCGGTTGCCAGCAGTCCGCCAATGACGATATACGCCACGACCTGCGAGCGGTTGGTCGAATCGAGAAATCCACGGTACAGAGTCTCGCGGATATCGGGCGCCGCAACGTGAAACACGGTGCCGAGCAGCAGCGCCGACACACCGAACCAGACGGCGGCGCAAATGGCCAAGATGACGCCGAACTCAAACAGCGCCGGGGCATTGCGCACAAATCCGTCCAGCGAGTCGTCGAAATTGGCGGGCTGGCCGAGGGAGTAGCGCCGCGACATCTCGCAAAGCCCCGCCGACATCAGCGGGCCGACCAGCAGGAATCCGGAAATCGCGGCGGCGACGAAGTACGGGTGGGTGCCGCAAAATATCAATAAGGTCCAGCCCAACGCCACGATCAATGCACCGTAGCCCAGGCTGGTGCCCCAGTGCCGGCGCATGTCGCGCCAGCCGTCCCGCAGCCACACGAGGGGCCGGTAAACCGGAACCCGCATGACCTCGAGATGCAAAATTTGATCCTCGCCGCTGACGAGTGTAGTGCCCATGGTCGCATCCTCCCGCTGAAAGATAACCACCGAATCGCCCCGGAAGGAGTTTAGTCCCAATTGCCGCGCCGCGCCCTTACAATGTCGGATCCTGCAATGCAAACCTTAGGACCGCCTCATGAAGAGCGACGACGTCAAGGAAGCCCGTAAGAAGGCGGCCCTCGATTATCACGAATTTCCGACTCCCGGAAAACTCTCCGTTACGGCCACCAAGCAACTGCTCAACCAGAGCGACCTGGCGCTGGCCTACTCGCCCGGCGTCGCGGCCGCCTGTGAGGCCATCGTCGAGGACCCGCTCAATGTGTTCCGCTTTACCGCGCGCGGCAATTTGGTCGGAGTCATCACCAACGGCACGGCGGTGCTCGGCTTGGGGGCCATCGGCCCGCTGGCCGCCAAACCGGTGATGGAAGGCAAGGCGGTGCTGTTCAAGAAGTTCGCCGGCATCGACGTGTTCGACATCGAGGTCGAGCAGCGCGATCCGCTCAAGCTGGTCGAGCTGATCGCCGCCCTCGAGCCCACCTTCGGCGCCATCAATCTCGAGGACATCAAAGCGCCGGAATGCTTCATCGTCGAGCGGGAATTGCGCAGGCGCATGAAAATTCCGGTGTTCCACGACGACCAGCATGGCACCGCGATCATCGTCGGCGCCGCCTGCTTCAATGGATTGCAGGTGGTCGGCAAGGACATCGGAAAGGTCAAAATGGTGGTGAGCGGCGCCGGCGCGGCGGCGCTGGCCTGCGTGGAATTGCTGCTCGATCTCGGCCTCGTGCGCGAGCACGTGTGGTTGACCGACCTTGCCGGGGTCGTCTACGAGGGTCGGCAGGAGTTGATGGATCCGGAGAAGATCCGCTTCGCCCAGCGCACCCAGGCGCGCATCTTGGATGATGTCATCGGCGGTGCGGACGTGTTCCTCGGCTTGTCGGCCGGCGGAGTCCTCACGCAGAGCATGGTCGGGAAGATGGCCTCGCGGCCGCTGATCCTTGCACTCGCCAACCCGACGCCGGAAATCCTGCCCGAGGAGGTCCGGGCGGTGCGCGATGATGCGGTGATCGCCACGGGCCGTAGCGACTATCCCAATCAGGTCAACAATGTACTGTGCTTCCCCTTCATATTTCGCGGCGCGTTGGACGTCGGCGCGACCACCATCACGCGCCAGATGGAAATCGCCGCCGTCCACGCCATCGCGGAATTGGCGCGCCAGGAGCAGAGCGACGTGGTCGCCGCCGCGTATGGGGGAAATGAGGATCTGGCGTTTCGGTCCGGATTATCTCATCCCCAAGCCCTTCGACCCGCGCTTGATCGTCAAGATCGCGCCGGCAGTCGCCAAGGCCGCCATGGAGTCGGGCGTGGCGACTCGACCCATCGTCGACCTGGAAGCCTATGGGCAGCGCCTGCTGCAGTTCGTCTATCACAGCGGCACGCTCATGCAGCCGATTTACGCCGCGGCGCGTACCCTGCCCGCGGACCGCAACCGCATCGTGTATGCGGAAGGCGAGGATGAGCGCGTGCTTCAGAGCCGCGCAAATCATCGTCGATGAAAAGCTCGCGACGCCCATTCTCGTCGGCCGCCCGGCGGTGATCGAGCGCGGCATCAAGCGTCACGGCCTGCGCTTGCGGATCGGTGAACACGTCACCGTCGTCAACCCCGAACACGATGACCGATACCGCGAGTACTGGCAGGCCTACCACAAGCTCACCGAGCGCGACGGCGTGACGGCCCAATACGCCAAGCTTGAAATGCGCCGCCGCACCACGTTGATCGCGGCGATGCTGCTGAAGAAGGGCGAGGCGGATGGCTTGATCTGCGGCACCATCAGCACCACCGCGCGGCACCTGCGCTACCTCGATCAGGTCCTTGGACGCCGCGCCGGCGCCAACGTGTACGGGGCGATGAGCGGCCTCATCCTGCCGGGCCGCCAGGTATTCATCGTGGATACGCACGTCAATCTCGATCCCACGGCGGCGCAACTGGCGGAGATCACGCAGCTGGCCGCGGATCAGCTGTGCGCCTTCGGGCTCGTTCCGAAAGTGGCGCTGCTGTCGCATTCGAATTTCGGCAGCAGCGACGCGCCCTCGGCCCTCAAGATGCGCGCCACGTTGGCGCTGTTGCACGAATGCCTGCCGGATCTCGAGGTAGACGGCGAAATGCACGGCGACTGTGCGCTCGAGGAGGCCGCCCGCCGGGCGATACTTCCGGGCAGCACGCTGCTGGGCAGCGCCAACCTCTTGGTCTGCCCCAATTTGGACAGCGCCAACATTGCTTATAACCTGCTCAAGTCGGCGGCGGGCAACAACGTCGCCGTGGGTCCCATCTTGCTCGGCTGCGCCGCGCCTGCCCACATTCTGACCCCGGCGGCCACGGTGCGGCGTATCGTCAACATGACCGCGGTCACCGTGGTCGAAGCCAGCCGGAGGAGCACGGGATCGCAGCGCGGATGTTGAACTAGCTCGGGGATTGGGCGTCTTAAGGAAGGAGATGCGGCGGTTGGTTTGCGAAACTTGAGGTCATCGTCATGAGAAGAACGATTCGATTGGGGATTTCACTCGCGAGTCTTGCGGCGCTGCTGATCGGCCTCGCATACCGGGCGCCCATTGCCCGCGCTGCGGCGCACAGGGCCGCCCCACCGGCCGGGGATGTCGTTGACAGCACCTGGCAGCATCACAAGGTGTCGTTCAGCTACATCGGGGTCACCACGCTCTATAGCTGCGACGGCCTGGAAGAGCAAGTGAGTCGGATCCTGCTGCATTTTGGCGCCCGCAAGGACGTTCACGTGAGGGCGAGCGGCTGCCCCGGCCCGTTCAACGGGCCCAGCCACGACGCATTTGTCGACGCCGATTTCTACACGCTGGCGCCGGCGGCCGACACGGCAGGGTCTGCGGCGGTCAAGGCCCGCTGGACCGCGCTGCGATTGACCTCGCGCAACCCGAGCTTCATGGGCGACGGCGACTGCGAACTGGTGCGGGAAATGAAGGACCTCATCACCAAGAACTTCAGCTTGCGCAACCTCGAATATCGCACGGATTGCTTTCCCCACGACGTCACCCTGGATGAGTTCTCGGTCAAGGTCCAAGCCTTGCGGGAGTCGCCCCAGATGACGGCTGCGGCGACGGGTTAGCGGCCTGCAACGCGTAGTGCACCAACTGCAGCCCCGTTCGTAGATTCAGCTTGCGCTTGATGCGCTGTCGATGCGATTCGACGGTCTTGACGCTCAAGTGCAGCGCGTGCGCCGATTCCCGCGTACTCATGCCTTTGCCGATCATCAGCAGAACCTGCAGCTCACGGTTGCTGAGGCGCTCGATCGGGTCCGCAGAGAGATAGGATTCCCCGGCGGCGAGTTTACGGATCATGCTGTGGCCGACGGCCTCCGAGACGTAAATGTCGCCATTCAAAACGCGGCGCAACGACACCAGAAACTGTTCGCTCGGGGCCTCCTTGGTGATGTAGCCGTTTGCGCCGACGGACAGCATGCGCTCGGCATAGACGGCTTCGTCGAGCGTCGACAGCACGAGGATCGGCAGCTGCGGATGGTGCGCGCGCACGTAGCGCACCAATTCGATGCCATCGCTCTGCCTGAGGCTGATTTCGCAGATCAGAAGATCCGGATCGAGTTCCGCGATGGCGGCGCGCGTATCGTTCGCGTTCTCCGCCTCCCCGCACACGGTCAGATCCTGCTCGCGTTCAATGACGCGGCGCAGGCCCAGGCGCACGATGGGATGCTCATCGACGATGAGAACGCGGCGGGCGAGGCCGGCACGCGGGATGGCCTTGATCATGGCTCTGTTCCACGCGCCACGAGCGCGGCCAGCGTTGCGGCGAAACCGGTCCGGGTGCCGCTGAGATCGCCGAGCATGGCCTCGAAGTACGCGGCGGTCTGCGGCGCGCAGCAGTGGTAACCCTGCCATTGATCGCATTCGAGGCGGGCCACGCACTCGAGCTGCTCCGCCGATTCGATCCCCTCCGCGACGACCCGCAGGCCGACGCTGCGGGCGAGCGACACGATCGCACGCACGATCGACTCATCCGTGCGGTTGATCGTGAGGTCCCGGATGAAGCTGCGGTCGATTTTCAACTTGTCGATCGGGAAACGCCGCAGGTAGCTCAAACTCGAATAACCCGTACCGAAATCATCGATGGCGACGCTCACACCCATCCGGCGCAATTGCTTCAGCACGCCGGCGGATTCCTCCGGATCGGTCATCAGCGCGCTTTCGGTCAATTCGATCTCCAGAGCGCCGGCGTCGAGCCTGGCATCGGCTAATGCGCCGCGGATCATCGGCAGGATGTTCGGCTGGCGAAACTGAGTGGCCGATAGATTCACCGCCACGGGGAACGAGGTGCCGAGGTCGACCTGCCACGCGCGCGCCTGCCGGCAAGCCTCGCGCAGCGCCCATTCGCCGAGCGGGATCATCAGCCCCGTCTCTTCGGCAAGCGGGATGAAGGAGTTCGGCCCGATGATCCCCTTGGCCGGATGGCGCCAGCGCAGCAAAGCTTCCGCGGCCACGATCCTTCCCGTCTTGATCGAAATTTCCGGCTGGTAGTAGAGTTCGAATTCCCCGGCCGCGAGCGCACGCCGTAGATCGTTTTCTTGCGCCAGACGCTCGTGCATCGAATCGGTCATGCCCGGCTCGAAGAACAGGATCTGACCGCCGCCGCGCTCTTTGGCGATCGACATGGCGACTTCCGCGTTCGCCAGCAAATCGTCGCTGCGCCGGCCATCATCGGGCCACACGCTGACGCCGATGCTGGCCCGAACGCACAACGCCATGCCGTTGGCCTGCATCGGCTCCTCGAACGCCGCAAGTATGGCGGCTGCGACCGTCTGCGCCTCCAAGCGCGCGGCCACGTGCTCGATGAGAACCGCGAATTCGTCGCCGTCGAGGCGCGCAAGCGTTGCCGTCGAATGCGAGGCGACCGCGGCGACGCGGCGCGCGACCTCGGTCAGCAGCCAATCGCCGACGCCAGACCCCAGCGAATGATTGATGGCGCTGAAGCGATCGAGATCGAACACCACAATCGCAAGCGACCGTCCGGCGCGCTGAGTGTCGGCGATGGAACTCGCGAGGCGATCCTTGAAGCGTTGCCGGTTCGGCAGTCCCGTGAGCGAATCATGGGTCACCAGGTACTGCAGGCGGGCGTCGATTGCTTCGAGTTCACGCGTGTTGCGCCCCGCCCGGTCCTTGAGCCGGGTGCAGCAAATGGCAATCACCAGAGCGACGCTCAAGACCGCGCAGCCGAGCGCCGCGACGCTGATCGCGAGCAGCCGGCCGGGCGATGCCGGCTCCGCACAGCAGGCGTGCAACAGCAGCCGCGAGTTCGCCAGCGACTGCGCGCTGGTGGCGAGGATGCCTATCGCGGCCGCGAGCATTGCCAGCATACGCCCGCAAGCGCCGCGCCAGGAACGGTCGTGGGGGTCTCTGAACCAAACCCAGAGCGCTGCCAGGAAGGTCGCGAACGCGATCACGAACGAACCGCCTATCCATGGCAATTCCTCCTGCAGCACCAGCAAGCCGGGCAGCTCGTCGAGCGCAGCACAGCGGGTCATGCCGGCCCCGACCGCGAGAGCGAAGGCGGCGCCTGTGATGGCGGCCGCGTCCGGCTTGCGGCTCGCGATGAAGAGGAGCGCGCACGCCTGAGTCGCCGCCGCAACCGCAAACGGCAGCACGAACCAGGAGATCCCGACGTTCGGCCGTTCCGGCAGCCACAGCGACATGACTTGGACGAAATTCGTGGCCCACAGGCCGAATCCCAACGCGAGTGAGCTCGCCAGCACGACGCATGCGCTGTTGCGAGCGCTGACCGTCGAGACTCGCCGCGCGAGGGTGAGAGTGGTATGCGATACGAGTATCGCCATCACCGCCGCCAGTGCCAATGCCCAGGCGTCGGTTGTGAGAACAGTCATAGATCGAGCCTTGTAGCCATCCCAACTTCAGCCCGACACGGTAGCGTCGATGAGCTCAACGCGGCATCGCGAAGAATGGGTATCGGCGGCAAGAAAGGCCGGTAGGAGCGGCCCGCAGTTGCGCGTCGCAACACAATCAAGGTTCGATCATTCTGTTCCGGATGGCGTAGCGGACGAGTTCCGCCAGCGATGTGAAGCCCATTTTGCGCATGATGTTGCTGCGATGCGTCTCGGCGGTGTTGACGCTTATGTCAAGTACCCGGGCAATGTCCTTGTTGCTGTTTCCTTCCGCAAGCAACTGCACGATTTCCCGCTCGCGCGCCGACAGCGTGTGCGCGGCGTCGGCGTCACGCGCTTCGTTGCGAAGGTAGCCGTCAAGAACCATCTGCGCGACTGTCGAGGTGAAGAAATACCTCCCGTCGAGCAGTGCCTGCACCGCGGTCACCAGCACCCGGCCCGCATCGGATTTCAAAACATAGCCCCGCGCTCCCGCGCTCAACACCTCGCGAACGACCTGCTCCGACTCGTGCGCGGTCAAAATGAGAATGCGCGCAGCAGGGTCGGCGGCGATGATTTTGCGCGCAGCCTCGAGACCATTGAGCTCGGGCATCGTCAGGTCGAGCACGATGATGTCCGGCTTGATCTCGGCCGCCGCCGCCGCGGCGTCTCTGCCGTTGGCCACGTCCGCGGCCACGACCCACCCGGGCACCTGGGTCAGTTCGGCGGCGATGCCGCGCCGGAAGAGCTCATGATCGTCCGCGATTAAAATGCGTACGGACTTCATGGCGTTTTCCCGAAAGGATCCTCAGGCCGCAGTGAGCGTATCGTGTTGCCGGGCAATCGATATCGTCGTGCGGACCCGGGTTCCAGTACTGGTTGATTCCACTGAAAGGGTTCCTCCTATCTGGCGGATGCGCTCGCGCATGCCCGCGAGGCCGACTCCCACGGGCCGGTCCCTGACGGAATTTGCTGCGGCGTAGGTGGGCATGCCGCGTCCGGCGTCCTCGATCTCGAGCATGACACTGTCGGATTGTACTTTGAGTCTGACGGCCACCCACGGGCTCTCGGCATGCCGATGCACATTGGTGAGCGCCTCCTGAGCAATCCGAAACAGGCAGAGCTCATCATCCGGCGGCAGCCGATTCATCGTCTCCGGCAGATCCAGGCGCACTTCGATCGCGCTGCGTTCGCGAAATCCGTCCGCCAGCCAGCGCAGCGCGCTGAGCAGCCCCAGTTCATCGAGCAGCGGCGGATGCAGCAGATACGACGCCGTTCGGATCTCCGTCGAGCACTGCGTTGCGAGGCGGGCACAGTGTTCGAGCCGTTCGCGGGCCGCGCCCGTGATCGACTCTGTGTCATGCAGAAGCCGCGCAAGGCCCAGCTCCAACGCGGCGAGAGTCTGGCCGGTCGAATCGTGCAGATCTCGTCCGATTCGCCGACGCTCGTCGTCCTGCAGCCGCATCAGCTCCGCCGACAAGAGCCGCAGCTCCTGTTCGGCGCGTTTGCGCAGCGTTACATCGTGTACTACGGCCAGCGCGAGCACCGTGCCGCCCGCGGTGAGACTCGACAGGTCAACCTCCGCCGGAAAACTCTCGCCGGTGTCGGCGCGCTTGTGCAGCCATTCAAATGTCGTGCCTCCCTCGCGCAGGGCGGTGGCGATCCGTTCACGCGCGAGTTCGTCCGAGCGGCGCCCGTCGGGCTGATGTTCCGGCGAGAGATCCCAGGGGGCCAATCCCGCCGCGGAGCGCTCATCGTCGAGACCGAACATTCGAACGGCCGTGCGATTCGCTTCCACGAAGCGCGCGCCCTCGAGAACGAATACGCTGAATTGCGCGTTATTGAACAGCGTCCGGTAGTGATGCTCGCGCCGGCGCAAGGTCAGTACGTAGTGGTTCAAGAGCGCGGTCATCGCCAGCACCAGCGCGCTGAATGCCGCGGTGGCCGCCATGCTCATCCGGCGCCGCTCGCGCCAAGGTGCAAGCGCCGCATCCTTGGACTGGCCGGCGGCGAGGTAGATGGGATAGCCGTTCACCAGATCGTAAGCATAGATCATCTGCTTTTTGATGATGGATCCATAACCCTCGACGACGCCCGAATCGCCCGCCGAGATTGCGCGGCGAAACACCTCGTTCGAGCCCACGTTGACGCCGGCAGACGCATCGCGGCCGCCAATTTTCGGCTCGCGGAGCAGAATCGTGCCGTCGGCTGCAAACAACCCCATCGTGGCGACCTGCTCGCTGGATTGGCGGTACAGCTGGTCAAAGCCGGCAAAACTGAACAGCGCGCCGGCCCACAGCGTCAACCCTTCACCCCATGCAACCCGCTGCGCAACCGGGATGACGAGATCATCCGGCCGCTCGGGGTCGGCGATTGGGGCGCCCACCCAGGTATTGTTGGACCCAGGCACGGCCGCGACCGTCAACCATGCGGGCACAAATAGACCTCCGGAAGCAGCATCGCGGCTGGCGAGCGCGAAGCGTGTGCCGTCGGTGAGGAACAGAAAGCGCACGTAGTCCCCGCCGGTGAGTTGTTTTTGCAGGGTCGCGATGATTTCTGCGCGGCTCGCGCGAATCAGTCCCCCCGCGGATTGCAGCTCGTTGGCGCCTGCCGCGGCCGCTCCGACGCCGTCATTCAGCATCGCCGACGTGCCGGCTTGCAGGGCCGCGGCTACGCTGCGCAGCCTATTGCGCTCCCCCTCCAGGGTCTGTTCGTAGTCCGCGTGGCCGCGCGAGGCGGCGTATGCCCAGCCGATGGCCACCGCCACCACGGCGTAGGCAAGCAGTATCCAGTTGAGCGCCGGCGGATAAACCAGGCGCAGTAAACCCGGGCTCTCACGGTCTTGCGACCGCCCGGCGACCGATTTTCTGAACGGCACAAATATGTCCCTGGCGTGAGTATGTCCCTGGCGTGAGATGCTCGAATTGTGTCGGTTGCTGCCCGCAGTTTCCTCCTATCGCCGGCCAGGGTCGAGTCAGCCGGCACCGTAGGCGCGGCTCTTCCAGCGGGCGCCTCGCCCGCGCCAATAGTTGAGCGCGGAGCCGAGCGTCGCCGCCATGTAAAAAAGCGCGATCAGCGGTAGAGCGAGCGCCCAAAGGGGGCTGCGCGCGTAGCGTGCCAGGGTGGGTTGGTAGCTGCCCGCGGAGAGGCCAAATGCAACCGCACCGCAGCCGAGTACCCAGCCGTGCCCGAGCACGAGCGCCGCCGCCGGCACCCACCACACCACGCCGAGACCGAACAGGGTGAGCGTCAACAGTGCCGGCGAATGGCGCAATTGGGTAAAGGCCGTGCGGGAAATCATGTGCCAAATGTCGGCAAACGACCGATACGGGCGTATGGAAGCGGCGAGGCCGGAATGGCCGAGAAAGATCGAACCGCAAGCCTTGACGGCCCGGGCCAGCGCCACATCGTCGATCAGGCAGTCCTTGATCGAATCGATGCCGCCAATGCGCTGCAGCGCCTCGCGGCGGATCAGGACTGTGCCGCCGGCGGCTGCGGCCACCGACGATTGCGGGTCGTTGACTCGATTGAACGGATACAGCATTTGAAAAAAATAGACGAAGGCGGGCACCAGTGCGCGCTCGGCGAAGCTCGAGCATTCCAGGCGCACCATCTCGCTCACGAGGTCCAGGCGGGACTGCAGCAGCTTCGCGACCAGCGTCGACAGGTGGCGCGGGTCGTGCACGATATCGGCGTCGGTAAACAGCAGCACGGCCGCGCGACTCGCCGCAACGCCTTGGGCGAGGGCCCACAATTTTCCGGACCAACCGGCAGGTTTTGACTGCAGGGAGATCACGGTCAGCCGCGCCGCCGCGCCCGCCAAGGCGGCAGTGCCGTCCGTCGAATTGTCATCGACCAGGATGACTCGGAAGCGGCCCGCATAATCCTGCGCGATCAACGAACCGATCGCCGCCCCGATGGTGTCCGCCTCATCGCGTGCGGGCACCACGATATCCACATCCGGGAATTCCGGTGGCGTCGCGGGCGCCAGTTGCGGAGCGGATTGCCAGAACCGGCCATGCGCAAAAAACAAATACAGCCAGATCAGCAATGACGGCACGACGATCACCGCGGCGTACGCCGCGCGCGGCTCAAATAGGCTCATCCAACGATTTCGCCAGAGGTGTGAAGAGCTTGGGACCGGACGCGGCCATGGTCCAGCAGT
This sequence comes from uncultured Gammaproteobacteria bacterium, assembly GCA_963818075.1. Classification (GTDB taxonomy): domain Bacteria; phylum Pseudomonadota; class Gammaproteobacteria; order Steroidobacterales; family Steroidobacteraceae; genus Bog-1198. The sequence continues at coordinate 211,754 of CAWFQX010000007.1, forward strand.
CCTCCAAACGCACGCCAAATTCACCGGGAATATAGATTCCCGGCTCGTCGGAGAAGCACATGCCGGCCTCGAGCGGCGTGGCATCACCGTGTACCAGGTAGGCGGGCTCGTGGCCGTCCATCCCGATGCCGTGCCCCGTGCGGTGCGAGAGTCCCGGCAATTTGTAGCCGGGACCCCAACCTTCCCGCTCGTAGTAGCGGCGCACCGCATCGTCGATCGCTCCCGTCGGCACGCCGATCTTCGCCGTCTCGAGCGCGATTTCCTGGCCGCGCTTCACGGTGTTCCACACCTTGCGCTGGCGTGCGCTCGCCTCGCCGACCACCCAGGTTCGCGATATGTCGGATTGATAGCCGTGCACCGAGCAGCCGCAGTCCATCAAGACAATCGAGCCCTGGCGCACGGTTTGGGCCTGTATCGACCCATGCGGATAGGCGGAAGCCTCATTCAACAGCACCAGCGAAAACTCCGGCGAACCGCCGAGCGCGTCGCTGCTGCGGTCCATGAGAGCGGCGATATCCGCCGCATTCATGCCGCGCTCGACGCGCGCGTGCACCGAGCGCAGCGCTCCGATAGTCACATCGTTCGCCAATTGCAGGAGCGCCAGCTCCGCCGGCGACTTGATCAGACGGCACGCACGCACCAGGGGATCGGCCGAGACGAACGAATAGGCGCTCGATGCCTGGCGCAGGCCGTCGACGATGAAGAACCGCACCGTGGATTCCACGGCCACGGTTCCGGAGGCGCCGCCGCGGTCGCGCAAACCTTGAACAATCCGTTCGAACGGGCTCTCATGCTCGTTCCAAGGCCGCACATCGCCTCCCACCTGCAGGGTTTCGCGCACCGAGGGTTCCTCGAAGGCAGGCGTCACGACCACCAGCTCGCCGCGCGCGGGAATGATGGCGAGCGTGATGCGTTCGGAACGCCGCCACTTGATTCCCGTGAAGTAGTCGAGCGTTGCGCCAGGCTCGATGAGCAGCGCTGCCATCTTGCTCTGCTCCATGAGCGTCTGCACCTTCGCGACCCGGCCGCGCCGCTCTTCGGCCGAGATCGGTTTGGCACCGGCAGTGATGGACTTCAGCTCGGCGCCCGCTGCATTGGGCAGCGCGCGTGCGCCGATGGCCAGCAGCGAGGCGCCGGCAGCTCCCTCAAAAAACCCGCGTCTCGATAGCATGGTCATCCCTTTTGTCGTTCGACGAGCGCAGAGGATACTTCAAATCGCGACAATCGAGACTCCGGGACGTACTATGCGGAGCATCAAGAGAGGGGGAATGACTCGATGTACAAGCTTTATGGACGGCCGGGATCAGGTTCATTCGCCGTGCAGATCGCACTCGAAGAGATCGGCGCTTCCTACGAGCGCATCTGGGTGGGCAGCGAAGCGGCCGAGGTCGCGAGCTTCCGCGCCACCAATCCCACCGGCCGGGTGCCGGCATTGATGCTGCCGGACGGCACCGTGATGTTCGAGTCGGCCGCGATGCTGATCCACCTCGCGCTGAGTCATCCGAAAGCTGGCCTGGCGCCGCAGCCCGGCTCCAACCGCCACGCTGCCTTCCTGCAGTGGATGGTGTTTCTCTCGGCCAATGTCTACGAGGCGGTGCTGCGGATCTATTATTCAGCGCGCTATTCGACCCGCGGCGAGGCGGATGTCGAGGTCATCCGCGAGCAGGCTACCACCGATTATTGCGCTTACCTGGGGCTCATCAGCCAGGGGCTCGGGCCCTACGTGCTCGGAGGCAGCTACTCGAGCGCCGATCCCTACCTCTACATGCTGGCCAGCTGGTATCCCGGCAACAAGATCGAATTGTACAGCCGCCTGCCAAAGCTCGAGGCGCACGCGAAAATCCTGGCGGCGCGCCCTGCGGTGGCGAAGGTCGAGGCGGACCACGCGCAGTAGCCGGGAATCGCCGGGCCATGGCTATCGGATCATCAGCGTCGTAGGATGCGGGGTTTCGGCGGGAGCTTTAAGCGGTGGACGAGATTTTCGTGCGGCGCGATGTCATCGAGGGTGCCAAGCTGCGCGCCCTGTGCGCTGCATCGAACCGCCAGGGTACGATCCAGACGCTGTCGCATGTCGGGGCCATCGGAGTCACGGGCACGCTGCTCTGGCTCACCCGCGGCAGCGTGCTGGCGTTGCCGGTATTCATGATTCACGGCGTGTTGCTCAACTTCCTGTATGCCGGGCAGCATGAGCTCAGTCATTGGACCGTGTTCCGCACGGGTTGGCCGAATGAGTGGGTCGGGCGGATCTTCGGCTTCGTGCTTTTCTATCCGCGCACTTTCGATCAAGTGCAGCACATGGCTCACCACCGATTCACCCAGGATTGGGCGCGCGATGGCGAATTGGCGCGCGAGCGCTATACGCTGAGCTCATACCTCATGTGGATGTCGGGGGTCAGCTATTGGTACACGCGCTGGCGCCGCATCGTGCGCTTCTCCGCCGGAATCGTCACCGAGCCGTATCTGCCGGCGACACGCCGCGCCGAACTGATTCGTGAAGCACGTCTGCATCTTGCCGGCTATGCCTGCATTGCGGGCGTCTCGGTGTGGGCGCAGAGCTGGGCTGCGGCCATTCTCTGGCTTGCACCGATGCTGGCGATGAAGGGAGTTCACCAGCTGCAGAACACGATGGAGCACCTCGGCCTGCCTCACGAAGACAACGTGCTGATCAACACGCGCAGCACGCGCACCAACGCGCTCATGCGCTGGCTCGGCTGGCAGATGCAATATCACACCGCTCACCATGCTTTCCCCGGGGTGCCGTTCCACCGACTGCGTGAGCTGCACGAAGCCATATTCACGTCGCGCGGCTCGGCGCCGCCATCAATGACCTACCTCGGCTTTCAAATGGCGGTGCTGCGCGCCTTCGCCCGCGGTAGGACGGAAGCCGATTACTCCGACGAGCGCACCTGGATTGCCGATCCGCCGCATGGCTAACCGGCTGCTGGTTTATCAAGCGTTGTGGGCGATGGACCGGCTGGCCGTACCCGAGGCCGCACTGGCCGAAAAATTCGATCGCGTGCGCGAGGCCGGTTTCGAGGGAATGGCTATCGATCTCGGCGCTCTCACCCTGGAACAAGCGCGGGCGACCGTGCCGCATTTTCGGCGCACGGGTTTGGCCGGCGGCTTGACGGCTTTTCCGGCCACCACCGAGGCATTGCGGCCGGCGCTCGAGCTGGCGCACCAGATCGCCGCGCCGTTTGTGGTCGTGATCGGCCAGGAAATGCCCGTCAAGCTCGCCGACATGGTGCCGGTGATCGAGCGTTGGCTGCGGCTCGCCGAGCAGGAAGCCATGCCGATCCAGTTCGAGACGCACCGCAACTGCATCACCAACGATCTGTATACGACGGTGCAACTGCTCGATGCGATTCCGCAGATGCGCTTGGCCGCAGATCTGTCGCACTACGTGGTGGACCGTGAGATGCCCTGTCCGCCGCCGGCGCAACTGCAGACTTTGATAACGGCGGTGCTCGAACGTTCCGACTCGTTTCAAGGCCGCGTAGCGGCGCGCGGACAGATTCAAGTGGCCCTGAATTTTCCGCAGAACGCGAAGTGGGTGACGCTGTTTCGCGAATGGTGGCGGCAGGGATTTGCGTCCTGGTGTGCACGCCACGCAGACGATGATGCCGCAATGGTCTTCCTGTGCGAACTTGGGCCGCCCGATTATGCCCTTACCGATGCGCAGGGGCGCGAGCTGTCGGATCGTTGGGCGGAAGCCGCGCTGTTGATGCGGTGGGCACGGGAAATATGGGCCGAGACCGCAGACAGGCTTGGGCGGCAACCACCGCACTGACCGCGCCGGCGGACGGCGCCTCGAATTGTCGGTTTTCCGACAGCGGATGGATGTTCCATCCTACAAGTGAAAAACTCGTGCCGCGTAACATCGCTGACGTCGGCAATCCGCCGGCGTTGTTTCAGGAGCGACCATGGGCATTAACAAAGATCAAGTGGAAGGCCGCGCCAAGGAAGCGGCGGGCAAGGTGCAGGAGGTTGCGGGCAAGGCAACCGGCAGCACCACTCAGCAGGTGAAAGGCAACATCAACAAGAACGTCGGTGCGGCTCAAGCCAAATTTGGCGATGCCAAGAAGCACGTGGAAGACTCGAACAAGGATGCTTCCAAGGATGCTTCGAGGTAAGCGCGACCCCGCGGCCGCGGCATACTCGCCCGTGCACCGCGCCGTCCTCGGCGACCGCGCCGTCGGCGGTGCACGGGCACTCACAGCGCCATCAGGACGGCGCCGAGCGTGATCAACGCACTTCCCAAGCCCACCTTCCAGGTGAGCCGTTCGCCGAGAAATGACACGGCAAACAGTACGACGAAAATGACGCTGAGCTTGTCGATCGGCGCAACCCGCGACGCAGGGCCCGTTTGCAGCGCGCGATAATAACAAAGCCACGACAGGCCGGTCGCAATCCCCGATAGCACCAGAAATATCACTCCCTTCGCAGACAGGGAGTCAGGCCGCTGCCACTCGTGCCGCGCAAAGATGATGAGCGCCGCCACCACGAGAATGACGAGCGTGCGCAGAAAGGTTGCCAGGTCGGAATTGATCTCGGACACGCCGACCTTGCCGAAGATGGCCGTCAGAGCGGCGAAAAAAGCCGAGCCGAGCGCAAATAGTCGCCAATCCACAGTCACCCCTTAGGTCCGTTCACCGGGGATGGCGTCTTCAATGATTCGTTCGGCCTCGCGGAACAAGTCCGGCTCCGCCGCGTGCCCCGACGCGGCTGCGTTCTCATCGACTTGTTCGGGGCGCGAGGCGCCGGTAATCGCCGATGCGACATTCGGCTGCCGCAATATCCAGGCGAGCGCGAATTGCGCGGGCGTGAGGCCTGCTTGAGCCGCGAGCGGCCGCAGCTTCTGCACGGCCTCCAGCACTTTCGGCTGCAGCCATTCGGGCTTGATGAAGCCGTTGATCGCGGCGTCGGCGGCGCGGCTGTCCTGGGGCAGCGCGGCGCGCGGGAGATATTTTCCGGTGAGAACACCCTGCGCCAGCGGCGACCATACGATCTGCGAGATGCCGCAGCGAATCGACATCGGGATCAGCGCCCGTTCCGGATCCCGATGCAGCAGCGAATATTGCGGCTGGCTCGATACGAACTTCACCGGGGCGATGGCGAGCGCCGCTTGCACGCGGTCGACCGGCCACTCGGAGAAGCCGATGCAGCGCACCTTGCCTGCCTTCACGACCTCGCCCAAGGCCTGCATCGTCTCTTCCAAGGGGGTGTCGGCGTCGTACCGATGACATTGATACAGATCGACATGGCTCACGCGGAGCCGCGCCAGCGACGCGTCGAGCTGCTTGAAAATCTGCGCGCGCGACAGTCCTCGATCGGTGCTGCTCATCGGAAAGAAGAGTTTGGTGGCGAGCACGTAGCTGTCGCGGCGGATACCGGCGAGCGCCTCGCCCAAGACTTGCTCGGCGGCGCCCCGGCCGTAGACATTGGCCGTGTCGATCAAAGTGATGCCGCGATCGAGGGCGCGATGCACGCAGGCGATGGCGGCCTCTTTCTGCGCGCCGCCTGAAAAGGTGAGCCAGGAACCGAACGCGATCTCCGAAACGGTGATCTGGCTGTCGCCGAGGGGGCGATATTTCATGGCGGCTCCGCGTGGATTTATCACCGCAACGGTACCCGAATTTCAACGCTGCGGGTGGATTTGTAGGAATCCGCCGACGCGTGCACGGGGTAGGCAGCGGGCGGTCCGCTTGAATATGCTTCGGCTCAGGAGTGAAGCATGTCTCTGCCGATCGAGAACTACGCCCTGGTCGGCGATTGTCATACGGCCGCCCTGGTCGGCAGCGATGGTTCCATCGATTGGCTATGCCTGCCGCGATTCGACTCGGGCGCGTGTTTCGCCGCGCTGCTGGGGGGCCCCGAGCACGGCCGCTGGCTGCTGGCTCCGGCCGCGCCGGTGCGTCAGGTGCGGCGCAAGTATCGCGGCGACAGCCTGGTGCTCGAGACCGAATTCGACACCGACGAAGGATCCGTGCGCGTGATCGACTTCATGCCGCTGTCGGATCAGCGGTGGGACATCATTCGCATCGTCGAGGGCTTGAGCGGCCGCGTCAGCATGCGCATGGAATTGCGGGTCCGATTCGATTACGGCTCCATCGTGCCATGGGTTCACCGGTCCGGTGAAGGACTGTTGCTCACTGCGGGACCGGACACGTTGGAATTGTCATCCACCGTCGCCGTCGAGGGCGAGAATCTGCACAGCGTGGCGAAGTTTTGCGTGAGCGCGGGCGAGCGCCAGTCCTTCGTGCTCAATTACCGTCCCTCGCATGCCGAGTCCCCCGGGACGGTCGATGCCGGGCAAGCACTCACGCAGACCCAGGGTCTGTGGCACGAGTGGTCCAGCCGCTGTACCTATCAGGGCCGCTGGCGCGACGCCGTCGCGCGCTCACTCATCACGCTGAAGGCGCTCACCTACGAGCCGACGGGCGGGCTGATCGCGGCACCCACCACGTCCTTGCCCGAGGAGCCCGGGGGCGTGCGCAATTGGGACTACCGCTATTGCTGGCTGCGCGACGCCACGTTTACGCTGAACGCATTGTTGCTGGCGGGCTATGAAGGCGAGGCTGCAGCCTGGCGCGAATGGTTGCTGCGCGCGGTTGCGGGTGCGCCCGACGATCTGCAGATTCTGTACGGCGTAACCGGCGTACGGCGCCTCGATGAACAGGAATTGCCGTGGCTGCCTGGCTACATGAACTCGACGCCGGTGCGCGTCGGTAACGCGGCCGCGAAGCAATTCCAGCTGGATGTCTACGGCGAGGTCATGGATACCCTGCATCTGGCGCGGGCCGCCGGCCTGCCGCCGGAACCGGAGGCCTGGAAGGTGCAGGTCGCCCTGCTGAAATTTTTGGAGTCCCATTGGGAACTCCCCGACGACGGTCTGTGGGAAGTGCGTGGACCGCGCCGGCATTTCACGCATTCAAAAATCATGGCCTGGGTCGCTTTCGACCGGGCCATCAAGGATGCGGAACAAGACGGCCTCGAGGGTCCGATCGCGCGCTGGCGGGAGCTGCGCGACATCATCCACGCCCAGGTCTGCGATCAGGGATTCGACTCGCGCAGCAATTCCTTCGTGCAGGCGTACGAGTCCCCGTACTTCGATGCCAGTCTGCTCTTGATCCCTCAGGTGGGATTCCTGCCCGCCGACGATCCGCGGGTGCTCGGCACCATTGCCGCCATCGAACGCTGCTTGGTGGTGGACGGATTGGTCATTCGATATGCGACCGGCACGCATGTCGACGCGCTGCCGGCCGGGGAGGGCGCATTTCTGCCGTGCTCGTTCTGGCTGGCGGACAGCTACCTCTTGACCGGGCGTCGTGCGGAGGCGGAATCATTGTTCGAGCGGTTGCTCGCGTTGAGCAACGACCTGGGCCTGTTTGCCGAAGAGTACGATCCGCGGCGCAAGCGCATGCTCGGCAATTTCCCGCAGGCCTTGACGCATATGGCGCTGGTCAATACTGCCCGCCTGTTGTCGATGCCCGAACATGAAGCGCGCGGTGCCGTCGCCGCCGGCGACCGCCCGAGCGCCGCGGCATTCGTGCGCGGTTGATGCTCCAGGCGTGTGGGATATGACCGTCACGCGCTCACTGTCCGCGCCTACAGATGCGGCCGGCGCATTGAGCCACTCTGGCGGCCGAGAATGAAGCCCAATGTGGGCGACAGTTGCAGGAGAAAATAATGAGACGTTTGATACTAGCTGGCATGCTGGCTGCCGGTGTTGCTTGTGCGCCGATGGCTTTCGCCGATGAGTACGCTTCCGGCGGGGAGCACCACTTCGTCAAGGATTCGGTCATCACGACCAAGGTGAAATCGAAACTGGCCGCGAAGCATTTGACCACCCTGACCAAGATCAGAGTGGATACCGATGCGAATGGCGTGGTCTGGTTGAGCGGGCGAGCCCCCACCCAGGATGCGGCCGACATGGCCGGCCTGATCGCCAAGGACACCGAGGGTGTGAAATCGGTCCATAACGATATCGCGGTTCAGCCGGATTGATCGCGCGACGGCGCGACGGTGCGCCGGAGTCGATTTGTGTACCCGGTGCGCCTCGGGACGGCTCGAGGCGTATCGTGTATCGATCACGATCCTTGTCCGGGGGAGCTCATCAGCCTTGCCGCGCTCACTGGCCCGGCGGTAGTTGCGCTATCAACCGGTCCGCGAGCAGACCCAGGCAATCGCTCAACGCGCGTGCGACGCCTGCGTAATCCTCTTCTGCCAACGGTGCCTTGAATACCTCGCCGCCCGCCCACTCCTTGCCGGCGAGCAGGTCCGCAATCCGCCAGTGCGCATCGATGCTCACCTGCTGGCCTCTGCGCGCCGTCACCTGCACCACTTCGACCGTCACTTTGAGGGCTGGCTCCCCCAGATGACTCAGCGCCGGGCCCGCGACCAGCAAATCGGCACGGCGCCGTTCGAGGTCCCGCGCCAGGGTTTGGGCGGCGAGATCGGTCAGCGGAGCGGCCCATCGTTCATGTTCCAACACCGTAACGGCATCCCCCGCCGTGTTGAGCAGCATCTCGGGACGATCCACCAAGGAAGGCAATGACACTCTGAGCAGCACCTGCCTGGCGGAGGCCGAGCGTGGCGCAACGTCGCCCGGGGGCTGCGAGCTCAAAATATAGTAATGGTCCGGCCGCACCGCGGCGCACGCGCAAAGCAGGCATGAAGTGAGCAGGGCGATGAGTGATTTCACGGTGAGTCTCCCGGCTTGCCGCGCAGCAGGGATTCCGGATGGCGCTCGAGGTAATCGACCAAGGCGGTGACCGATTTCGCCGCTCGCGACAATTGCAACAGCATCGCTCCCAGATCGCTCTGCAGAGGAGCGTCTTGCGCCAACAGGTCCTTGGCGTTTTTCATGGCAGCCTGGGCCTCGGCCAAGGTCGCCTCGATCTGCGGCGCCAGGCTGCCGTCGACGTGCCGCATCAATTGATCCGTGCTCTTCAAAGTCTGCTCGAGGGTCGTCATGGTGGAGAGCAGTCGCACCGAAATCTGATCGAACGGTACTTTGTCCAGTTTTCGAGCAATCCCCGCCACGGAGTCCTGAATTTCGTCGAGACCGTTCGAGACGGTGGGAAAAACAGCGGGCTGCTCCTTCCACCAAATCTTCTCCGCAGGCGCATCCGCGTGCACATCCAGATCCACGTATTTCTGTCCTGTCAGCAAGTTGCCCGACTTCAATTCGGCGCGCAGTCCGTGCGCCACCAAGCTGTCGATGAGCGTGCGGCTCACCATCTCCGGACCCTCCTGGGCAGCCGATAGCCGCGTGCCGCGCGCTTTTCTGCCGCGTATGCGCTGCGGATACAAATCCACGACCACGGGAAAGCGCAATGCGGCCGCATCGCGGTCGTACTCCACGTCCACGCTTCTGACCTCGCCCACCCCGATCCCGTGCAACTCGACCGGTGCGCCGGCCGACAGCCCGCGCAGCGATCCCTTGAAATACATGACAAAGGTGCGAACCTCCGTCTCCGTGGGACGCATCGCACGGTCCTCGTCCGTATACAGCGTAAACGTCGTGTCCGCGGCAACCGGCGCCATTGCGCTGCCGGGCAGGGCCCTGAATGTCACGCCGCCTTGCAGGATGGATGTCAGGGATTCCGTGCGCAGCTTGACTCCGTCGGAGCTCAGCGACATGTCGATGCCGCTCGCCTGCCAGAAGCGCGACCCGCTGGTGACGAAGCCGTCAAAGGGCGCATTGAGGAATATCTTGATCGTCACGCCGCCCCCGCCGCGGTCGAGCTCATAGCCCACCACTTGACCCGCGACGATGTGGCGATAGAAGACCAACGAACCGATGCTCAATGATCCCAGGTCGTCCGCATGCAAAATGAATTGCCGTCCCGGCAGGTCCGCCGTGACGATGGGGGGCACTTCCAGACCGACGAAGCGCCGGCTGCGGATCGTTGATCGGCCCACGTCGACGCTGATGTAGGCGCCGGAAACCAGGGTTCCCAAGCCCGTGATGCCGGCGGCTGACACCCGCGGCCGCACCACCCAGAACCGGGTGTCATCCACGAGATACTCGGCGGCGTCGCGGTGAATCATCGCGGTGACGATGACCTCCCGACGATCCTTGGCTACGTGAATGTCGGTCACTTCGCCGATCTCGACATCCTTGTAGCGGACCTTGGTCTTGTTCGCTTCCAGGTCTTCGGCGTTGTAGAAGCGGATCTCGATGCTGATTCCTTGAGCAAGCTTCTCGTGGATGACGACGAAGGCGCCGGCCAGTATCACCACGGCCGGCAAGATCCAGATGAGCGGCAGCCGTCCCCAGCGCGAGCGCGCCGGCACGGCGCTCGGAAGCTCGTCCAAGGCGGGGTGCGGCGGATCAGTCATGCCGCGGTGAATCCCACAACAGCCGCTCATCGAAACTGCGCGCCGCGAGCAGCGTGAGCACCACGACCGCCCCGAAGGCCCAGGCTCCCCAGCCGACGATGATCGACGCGAACGACTGGACCTGCACCAACGTGGCCAGTAGTGAAATGGCGTAAACGTCGAGCATCGACCAGCGTCCGATGAACTCCACCATCCGAAACAGCTGGCTGCGCTGCAGACGGCCGCGCGGCGAGCCGCGCCAGACGGTCAATAGCAGCACCCCGAGCGCGAGTATCTTGAGCAGCGGCACGACGATGCTGGCGATGAATACCAGCACGGCGATGGGCCAGGATCCGGAATGCAGCAACACCAGTACGCCGCTCATGATGGTGTCGCTTTCGTTGTCGAACAAGGTCCGCGTATCCATCACCGGCAGCACGTTGGCCGGGACGTAGAGCACGGCGGCGGCGCCGAGCAACGACGCGGTGACGGCAAGGCTGTACGGCTTGCGCTGGTGCAGGCGCGCATGGCAGCGGGGACACTGCGAGCGCGGCAGCTTCACGTCGCGCACCGTCAAGCGGCAATGCAGGCACATCATGAGACCCAGGCTGCGGCCGGTGGCTGGTGGGGTCATTCCTGACTCCGGACGGCCCATGCCCAAAGCTGCTCGGGCGCGGCGACGCTTGCCAGCGCGGACAGGCACAGCATGAGCAACGCGCAGGACCACAGCGCGATTCCCGGCACCACGTGCGCAAATTTGGAGAGGCGCACCAGCGCGACCAGCGCGCCCAACATGAATACTTCCATGAAACTCCAGAGCCGTGCCCGAGAGAGCAGGCGAATGAGCGCATTCTGGCCGATCGACGCTCGTCTGCGCCACAATGGAATCAATACGCACAGCAGCGTCGCGATTTGCACCAACGGAGCGATGACGGTGGTCAGGAAAACGAGGACGCCGAGCGTTTTGTAATTTTGAGCGTATAGACCTTGCGCGGCGCCCATCAGCGTCGTTTCGCGCGAGCTGCCGCCGACGTGCATGGTGACCAGCGGGTAGGCGTTGCCCAACCACCAAAGCACCAGGGCGCAAATACTCAAGGCGATGGCGGTCTCGATCGCGGTATGCACGGGCCGCTGCAACGGCGCACGGCAGCGTGCGCATCGAGTCGGTCCGCCTGCGGGGGTCGTGTGTCGATGCGCCAAATCACAGGCGGGGCAGAGGATCACCGGCGGCATGAAGGTCGCATCGTACCCCAGATGAGGACTCATTTCGACCGTTGCGGCGGGCACGCAGGGCAATCCTTGATGCGTTATTCTTGTGCGGCGGCACGCGTCGAGCGCCGGGGGGATGAGAAATCGTGAAGGCAGTGGCGAAGGTTCAAGTCGAAAACGACCGTGTGATCGTGACGGAATGGCGCTTCGCTCCCGGGGCTGACACCGGACACCATGTGCACGCGTACGACTATATCGTCGTGCCGCTGACGAGCGGCACGCTGCGTCTCGAGGAGGCCGCAGGTGCGAGACAAGCCACCCTCGAGGCTGGTGCGTCCTACGCGCGCCGCGCGGGCGTCGCCCACAACGTCGTCAATGCCAACGATTTCGAATTTCGGTTCGTGGAGATAGAGCTCAAATGACGCCGCTCCAGAGGCAGCTGGGCCGGCGCCGCTTGTTGGCGGGCGCGGGTGCGGCGCTGTTGATCGGCGCCGTCGATGCCTGCAGCGGCGGCCTTGCCGTCAAACGCCGCACACCTGCCGCTGCCACGCTGCAGCTGGCGCCGCTGCGCGCAGGCACCGACCGGATCACCCAAATCACCGTCTGCACACGGCCTTTTCGCGCTCAGGGGCCTCGCATCGAGGCCGAGCGGATTGGACAGAAAATCGTCGTGCACAACTACGGTCATGGCGGCAGCGGCTGGTCGCTGTCTTGGGGATCGAGCAGCATCGCGGTAGAGAAGGCGATGGCGGGCGGCGACACCGACATCGCAGTGATCGGCTGCGGCGCCCTGGGGCTCACCTCCGGCCTGCTGCTGCAGCGTGCCGGCGCCCGCGTCACCATCTATGCAAAGGAGCTGCCGCCGAATGTGCGTTCATCGCTCGCGACGGGTTTGTGGACACCGGATTCGCGCATTTGCCTCGAGGAGAACGCGACGCCGGAGTTCAAGCAGCTGTGGGCGAACATGGCCCGCCGATCGTTTCAAACGTACCAGACCCTGCTCGGCCTGCCGGGCAATCCGGTGGAATACATCGACAGCTACTACGTCTCCGATGACCCGGCCAGCCCGCGCCGAGGCGGCTTGCAGAACGATACGCGGCCGAAGTTCGCCGAGCTGCAACGCGAGCTGATCGCCGATCTGATACCGCGCAGCGAGGACTTCACGCCCGGCAGTCACCCGTTGGGCGAACACTATCTGCGGCGCAATACGCTGATGATGTTCAACATCACGGCCTATGCCAGGCTGCTCATGGGGGACTTTCTCGCCAACGGCGGAAAAATCGAGATCGCGGAATTTCACACGCCGGCCGACCTGGCCAAATTGCGGGAAAAAGTACTGATCAACGCCACGGGCTACGGCGCGCGCGCGCTATTCGGCGATGAATCGATCACACCCGTACGCGGACAGTTGGCGCGCATGATTCCTCAGCCGGACGTCAACTATGGACTGATCTACAAGGGCGTTTCCTTCGTCCCGCGCCGCGACGGAATGGTATTCCAAGTCATCGGCAACGACGACTATTATGGTTTCAATGACGCCACCACGTTGCCCGACCGCGCCGAAGCGGAGACTGCCGTGAACACCATAACCGGACTCTACCAGGGGTAACTGCATGCGAAATCTGACCATCGGCGGGGTAATCGGGCGCTTCCTGGCGTCGCTCATTTTGGTCTTTGCCACGTTCAACCCGACGGGATACTCATTCGTTGGCTGGATCGCCGGCCATTTCCCCCACCTCGAACCGCTGCAAGTGGTGGTGGGTATCGGTTTGTCGGCGTTGTGGCTGTTTTTTTTGCACGCCACCTGGCGATCCTTGGGCACGGTGGGCGTCGTCTTGGGCGTAGCCTTCTTTGCGGCCATGGTTTGGCTCTTCACGAGTTGGGGCTGGTTCAGCCTTGCCAACCATAACGCAGTCGTCTGGGTGGTCCTCCTCATGATGGCGTGCTTGTTGACGCTCGGCCTGTGCTGGGCCCTGGTGCAGGCGCGCGTCTCGGGTCAGGCCGTCGTCGAAGAAGTGAAACGCTGACACCCTTAGGTTGCCGCCGCTGTCGCGCGAGCGCCGCGAGCCCTTTAAACCTTTGCCCTCCCGCTCGCCTCTAATGGCTAGGTGAAGGCCATCGGGTGATATTTAGTGGGGACGGTTCAAATGCTGCGGGCTGCGGGTGCGATGGAAGCGGCTGTTGAGCCGGTCGAACTGATTGCCGCTGCGGCCGGCGGCGACCTGGCCGCTTTCGAACAGCTGTACCGGCAGTTCTCCCCGCGGGTCTACGGTTTGTGCCTGCGCCTCACCGGTCAGCGCGAAGCGGCCGAGGACTGTACGCAGGAGTCTTTCGTGGCCGCTTGGCGTGCCCTGACCGGCTTTGAGCAACGGAGTCGATTCTCCACCTGGCTGCACCGCATCGCCGTGCACACCGTACTCGCGCGACGCCGGGGATTGCGCGTCGCGTACGAAGTGGCGGAACCCGCGACCGGCCTGCCCGAGGTCGCGGATCCCGGCAGCGAAGCACCGCTGGACCTGGAGCGCGCGATCGCGGCTCTTCCGGACGGCGCGCGCCACGTGCTGGTGTTGGTGGGGTTGTATGGATTTAGTCATGCCGAAGCGGCCCGGACATTGGGCATTGCCGAAGGCACCTGCAAAGCGCAATTGCATCGGGCGCGCGGTCTGCTGGCCGCCGCCCTCGGATTGGAGATGTCATGAACGACCGTTGGGACAAGGCTCTCGATGAACGGCTCGCGAATCTGCCGCGCGACATCGCGCCGCCGCGAAATCTCTGGACTGGTATCGCCGGCCGCCTGCAGCCTAAGCCGCGCCGTGCGCGCCCGCTGGTGTGGGCGGCAGCGGCCGGACTTGCCGGCGCCTGCGTGGCGAGTGCTCTGACCTGGGCGGTGCTCAAGGAGCGCGTGGCCGCGCCCACAGCATCGGTCGCGGTGACCGCTTCGAGCTTCGACGAACCGCGCAATCCGAGCTACGTGGCCGCGCGCGCTTCGCTCGAAGTCACGTTTCGCGAGCGGTTGAGGCTTCTCGATCCGGCCACGCGCTCGCGCATCGAGGCCAGCTTGGTGGTCATTCGTCAGGCTCACGAAGATATCCGCAAGGCATTGGCGAGCGACCCCGGAAGCCCGCTGCTGGAGCAGCTCTGGCAGAGCACCTGGCACGACGAGCTCGACCTGTACGACAACGTCGTGCGGGCCACACAAACCACGATGACGAGGACCTGACCCATGTTCAAATCACTGTCTGCGGCGGGCTATGCCGGCCGGATTGCAATCTGCGCACTGGCGTCGCTGCTTGTCCCATGGTCGCTGGTGCACGCCGGACGGACCATCGAGGAGCGCCGCGCCGCCGACCCTCGCGGCGAGATCGAGATCGTCATCGTATCGGGCAAGCTCGAGGTTGACGGCTGGGATCGGAGCGAGATCGAGGTCAGCGGTACCGCGGGCGATAACATCGAGCGGGTCGATGTGACGGGCACCGGCAACCGAACGTCCATCCATGTCGTATCGCGCTCCTCTCACGCCTGGGGTTCCGACGACGAGGCGCGCCTCGTGGTGCATGTTCCGGCGAAGAGCGCGGTGACGGTCACCCTGGTCAGCACCGACTTCAAGACCGCGGGAGTCTTGGGCGATCTGAAGCTGCAATCGGTGAGCGGCAATTTGAGCGGCGATGCCGGAGGCGATGTTCATGCAACCACGGTGAGCGGCGAGGTACGTCTGAACGCGCGTGCCGCCAAGGCAATTGAAATCAGGACCATCAGCGGCGATGTCCAACTGACGGGCGGAGGCGGCGAGGTGGACTTCAGCACCGTCAGCGGCAAAGCCAACATCGAGCTCGCCGAGATCAAGCGCGGCCGCTTCAAAAGCGTGTCCGGCGATATGAAAGCGACGCTTGCGCTGGCGCCTGACGGACAGATCGAAGGCGAATCGGTGAGCGGCGACTTGAGCCTGATGTTCGCCGCCGCGCCGGCCGCGGAGTTTGATGTGCAATCCTTCAGCGGCGACATCAAGAATTGCTTCGGACCCAAGGCCGCCGAGTCGCGCTACGGTCCCGGATCGCGGCTGCAGTTCACCAACGAGGACGGGCATGCCCGGGTGCGGATCAACACCAAGAGCGGCGACGTGCGGCTGTGCATCAAAGGCATGAGCGGCGGGACTCATGTGTCCGCGCTGTCGCCGGCACGGCTGCACGAGGCGCGTCTACCGCTGCACGACGTTCGCCTGGTGGTGCCGTACGCCTTCTGAGTCAGAGTATGCCTACGTCTCAGCGTAACGGATGCCGATGGTGCCGCTGCCGGTCTTCTCCCTACCATGGGACGCTACTTTACTCACCGCAGGAACGTCCATGAACACGGCAACCCCCACCGCTTCCCCCGTCACGCTGCCGCCGCTGCCCTATGAGCAAAGCGCGCTGCAGCCGGTCATTTCCGCGAATACCCTCGGTTTTCACCACGGCAAGCATCACAAGACCTACGTCGATACGTTGAACAAGCTCATCGCGGGGACCGAGTTTGCGGACATGCCGCTCGAGAAGATCGTCAAGGCAACCGCCAATCAGCCGGATCACGCGGACATCTTCCACAATGCCGGACAGGCGTGGAATCACAACTTCTATTGGCGCAGCATGCGGCCGAGCGGCGGCGGGGAGCCGCCGGCAATGCTCAAGCGCCTGATGGAATCGTCCTTTGGCACAGTCGATGCCTGCAAAAAGGAATTGTCGAAGGCCGCCGTGGGAGAATTCGGCAGCGGCTGGGCATGGTTGGTGCAGGACGGCGAAAAGCTCAAGATCATCAAGACGGGCAACGCGGATTCACCGCTCGCGCTGGGATCAAAGCCGCTGCTGACCATCGACGTATGGGAGCATGCTTATTATCTGGATTACCAGAACCGGCGCGTCGACTACGTGAATGCATTGATCGACAAGCTTGCCAACTGGAATTTCGCAGCGGAGAATCTGGGCCGCACCTAGGCCACCGACGCGGCGATCCATTGGCCGGCAACCATTGCGCAGACGGCGACGAATCCCGCCGCATCCCGGGCGGCATTCTTTTTGACGCCTATGGGACGCTGTTCGACTTAAGCTCGTTGAGCGCGGTCGCCGAGGAATTGTTTCCGGGCTACGGTGCCGCGCTCGCGGCGTCATGGCGCGAAAAGCAGCTCGACTATTCGAAGCTGCGCACGCTGTGCGATCGGTACGTCGATTTTGCGGCGGTCACCAAGGACGCGCTGGTTCATTCCTGCGCGCGGTTGCGGCTGAATCTCGCCGAAGATCAATGCCAGGAGCTGCTGCGGCACTATGGCCGCTTGCCGGCTTTTCCCGAAGCGCTGCCCGCGCTCGAACGGCTTCGCGCACGCGGAATCCGTCTCGCCATACTGTCGAACGGAACTCTAGCAATGCTCGAGAGCGCAATTTCCGCGGCCGGCATGTCTGGCCTATTCACGCATGTGCTGAGTGCGGACAGCGTGCGCAAATTCAAGACCGCGCCGGAGGTGTATCGTCTCGGCGCCGCGGCCTTCGATTGTCCCGCCGAGCGCTTGGTTTTCGTCTCGTCGAACGGCTGGGACGCCTGCTGCGCGACGTGGTTTGGCTACCGCACGGTGTGGGTTAATCGCGCCGGCGACCCGGTCGAGCAGCTGGGCATTTTGCCGACTGCAGAAGCGCGCAGCCTGAACGACTTACTCGATTTGCGGGGGTGAGCTCGCCCCGCGCGGTCGCGCTATTTCAGCTGGGCGCGGCGCTCGAGCAGGAGGGCGCGCAGCACCGAGCGGTGGCATCGCGACTCATCGGCGCAGTAGCAGCCGACGGAGAAGTCGGCATGATGCGACAGGGCGGCGAGCAGATTCAGCGCGGCCGTCTCGTGGGTGCCGCCCATCTCGCGGCGGTACTTCTTCACGAATCGGCTCCAATCCCGCTCGGATCGCGCCGCCAGCGCGAGTTTCACCGTATCCGGGCTCGGCGCCAGCGTCGGCAGCCACACGTCGTAGAAGTTCTTTGAGGCATACTCCGTTTTCAGAATACCCCGGGGCGGGCGCCTCACGGTGCCGATTCGCAGGCCTTCGCCGGGGATGCGGTCGGTGCCCAGGCGCACGATTCGAATTGCCACGACGAGCACTGTAACGGATTGACGGGCGGGTGGGACGATGCGATCGATTGCACGAGAGGCACTGCCGCAGGATGCGCTGCTCAACACCTATCGCGGCGGTGTGCGCCCCGAACGTTGGGGGGCCTATGGCGACTGCTTTTCGGTCACGGTGGAGCGGGCGGTGAGTTTGGCGGAGTACGTGTTTGCCTTCTACACCTCGCCCGTATTTCGAATCGAACGGCTGATTCTGCAGGTGTGCGTCGGCATGCCCTCGAACGACGCCGCGGCGCGTGCGCTCGCGGATGGATCGGCGGCATCGTTCGCGGTGTGGTATGTCGGTCAGCGCACGAACACGCAATTGCTGATGTGCGATCGATACGAGCGCACGCGCTCGTGGTTTCGCGCCGAGCCCGTGGGCGCCGAGCGGACTCTGCTGCAGTTCGGGTCGGCCGTTGCGTCCGCACGCGACAATCGGAGCGGAACCGCAGCCCTCGGCGGCGGGATGCGGCTGCTGCTGCGATTTCACGTGATATATTCAAAAGTGCTCCTGCACGCGGCGACGGTCGGTATAATGAAGCGCGCCGCATCACAGTCATTGGGGAAGTCATCATGAGTCAGCTGCTCCGCGTATCCGCCGCTCGCGCCCTGCTGGCTGGGGCCGCGGTCATGGCATTCAGCGCGTCCGCTTTCGCCGTCGACGTGAAGGTCAATTTGAGCGGTGCGGAAGAGACGCCGCCCGTGACCACGGCCGCATCGGGCAGCGGAACCATTTCCATCGCCGCGAACAAATCCGTCAGCGGCACCATCAAGACAACCGGGATCGATGGGAAGGCGGCGCACATTCACGTGGGTGCGGCGGGCCAAAGCGGGCCGCCCATCATCACCCTCGAGCAGAGCACCGCGGGTGTGTGGAAGGTTCCCGCAGGCGCCAAACTCACCGCCGATCAGTACGCGAATTTCAAGGCCGGTAAATTGTACGTCAACGTCCACAGCGCCGAGCACAAGCCCGGCGAGATTCGCGCGCAGCTCAAGCCCTGACCGGGCTGTGAGCGGCGCCGCTGCCGTTCAGGCCGCCTCGCGCAGCGCGTTCGCGGCTCCGGCACTGTGCCGCAAGATGATGTCCTGCGAAACATCCCACAGCCGCCGGGCGAGCTCGAGATCCTCGAGCAGCGGGTTGCCTTTGGCAATCTGACAATTGGCCCAATACTCGCCGGTGATGCCGCTGACCTGCGGGCTCGCAGCCAGCAACGCCTGGGTTGCCGCGCCGCGCCGCGCCGACTTGAAGAAGGGTTTCGCCGCCGCCAGGGCGATTCGCAGCGGCAGGGTCAGGTACTTGTTGAGGCCGGTGCCTCGCGTGGCGCCGGGGTGAACCGAATTGACGGCGATGCCGCGGGCGGTGAGACGGCGTGATAATTCTTTGGCGAACAGCGCGTTCGCGAACTTGGATTGCCCATAGAACACGAAAGGGTCGTAGGATCTGCGGCCGTCGAGATTATCGAACATGATGCCTTCAACCGGCGCGTGCGTGATGCTGGCGCGGCTGCCGACGATGACGATGCGCCCGGTGCCATTGCGTACCAGGTCGAGGAGACGATTCACCAGGGCGAAGTGGCCGATGTGATTGACGAAGAACTGCATCTCGACGCCGCAGCGGGTCTGCAAATCCGGCGGGTTGGCGATGCCGGCATTGGCGACGATGGCGTCCAACGGACCTTGAAGGGCGCGGATCGAGTCGGCCGCCGCGGCGACCGATTCCAGATCTGCCAGGTCGCACGCCAAGGGAATGCAGGAGGGATCCGCCTTGGCGCAAGCCGCGCGGGCATCGGCGAGCGAGCGGGAGAGACCGATCACGAGCGCACCGTTGGCCGCAAGCGCGTTCATGGTTTCGAAACCGAGCCCGGAATTGCATCCCGTGACCACGATGCGCCGCCCCGTGAGATCGACCCCGGCAAGCACTTTATCTGCGGTCGAGAGCGCGCCAAATGGAATTGAGTTGAGCATCGAAATACCTCGCTACCTGTGCTGCTTCAACGGCGCGCAGAACATGCGCGCGGCGACCGTCATACCCTTCACAAATTCTTGCCGAGATGCGCAACTTTGCTTGAGGCCCCGCGCGGTGGCATGCAGAGTGCGCGCCAAGTCCGCGGGGCGGAGATCAGCCGTGGTGCAAAAACCGTTCAGCGGCGAATCCGCGATGGCGCGCGTCAGTGCCTGCTCGAATTCTGCCTCGTAGTGGGCGAGCGTCGAGCCCGCGAGCGAGGTGCTCGCGCACATGAGATCCGCGGCATCCGCGCCGAGCGATCCGACAAAGCGTCCGGACCATGCATCGCAGGCCGCAATGAGTCTGATTTCCAGGCCGTCTTCGCTGCGGGCGAGGGCCGCGGCGGCTGCGCTCAACTGATTGTTGAGCGAATGCTTCAGCGCCTTGCGAAACAATTCTTCCTTGTTGGCAAACTGCAAATACAGGCCTTGCCGCGAGACGCCCGCGGCGCGGGCCACTTCATCCATCGAGGCCTTGCGGAAGCCAAAGCGGGCGAACACGCTGACGGCAGCTTCCAACACCGCCGCTTGGCGCGCGTCGGCCGGTTCCACTGGCGGGGGCTGGATTATGTTCACATGTACATGATAGACAATATAGCGCCATAACGTCAATTATGATTTAGGAGGCCGTCCTGAGCTTGGAGTAGAAACGAATATAAACAGGAAGATACGATGTTATCGTACAGTACCATATTAAATGAGGTCTCCATGCAAACCGTAGAAATGACCGGACAGGCCCGTGCAGGGGCGGCCCGCGGCATGGCGGTCGGCTTGGCTCTGCTGTTGCTGGGCGTTTCGCTGGCCGTGCGCGCGGACGACTACCAGCGGCGCGTCGAGCAGATTCTGCTGCGGACCCCGCTGATCGACGGCCACAATGATTTGCCATGGGAGATCCGCGAGCGGTTCAAGGGCGATCTCGCCGCGGTTGATTTGCGAGCCGACACCGCGCATTTGCCGGCTCCCGAGGGTGCGGCTCCGCTCATGACGGATATTCCGCGCCTGCGTGCCGGCCACATGGGCGGGCAATTCTGGTCGGTGTGGATACCGACCGAAACGAAGGGGTTCGAGGCGGTCCAGACGACGCTCGAGCAGATAGATCTGGTGAAGCGCATGGCGGAGCGCTATCCCGCCGATTTGGAAATGGCCTACACCGCGGCGGATGTGCGCCGCATTCACCGCTCGCACAAGATTGCCGCCATGATCGGCATCGAAGGGGGGCATCAAATCAACAATTCCCTGGCAGTACTGCGCCAGATGTATGACGCGGGCGCGCGCTACATGACGCTCACCCACACCACCAACACCGCGTGGGCGGACTCTGCAACCGACAAACCGGTTCTTCATGGTCTATCGCCATTCGGCATCGAGGTCGTTCGCGAAATGAACCGCCTCGGCATGCTGGTCGACTTGAGCCACGTATCGCCCGACACAATGCGGGCCGCACTTGGCGCAAGCGCGGCGCCCGTCATTTTCTCGCACTCCTCGGCACGCGCGCTGGTCGATCACCCGCGCAACGTGCCCGACGACATCCTTCGATCCGTGGCCGCGAATGGCGGAGTGGTGATGGTCAATTTCGCCCCCGGCTACGTGTCGGACGCGCGTAATCGCTGGGATGCCGATCAAGCCGCGGAGCGCACCCGCTTCAACAGCCCGCCGTATGTCGGCCTGTACATCGGTCAGCCGGAACGTGCGAAGGCGGCGCTCGCGGACTGGGAGCAAAAACACCCGCGCCCGGCAACCACGTTGGCGCAGGTCGCCGACCACGTCGATCACATCAAACAGGTTGCAGGCGTCGATCACGTCGGCTTGGGCTCGGATTTCGATGGGATCGGGGATGCGCCCGTTGGGCTGGCTGGCGTGGATCGATATCCGGCGCTGCTGGAAGAGCTGATGCGCCGCGGCTGGACGGATGCCGACGTGGCCAAGCTCGCGGGTGAAAATGTGCTGCGTGTCATGGCGGCAGCGGAAAAGGTTGCCGAGAGACTGCGCGCCGAGCGGCCGGCATCCACCGCGCTGCTCGCGGCGCCGGCAACCCGCTGACGGACCGCGTCGCGGCTGCTGCAGCTGCTACTGCTGTGCGTCGCGCCAGCCGTCGCGCGCGAATTCAATGGGACCCGTGTAGCTGGCCTGGATGGACGCGCGCACGGCGTCGCGCGCGGCGTCGATGGTTGGATTGAGGTGACTGAGCAGCAGCATCTTCGCTCCAGTGCGCTGCGCGATGCGGCCAATCTCGCGCGGCGGCGTGTGCAGCGTGTAAAGCACGGCGGGCGAGTCCGGCGGATCGAGCACAACGGCATCGAAAATCAGCATATCCGTGTTTTGCGCGAGCCGCGTGAGCGCCGCATGCCCGGCGGCGTCGATGTCGCCGCTGAAAGTCATGCTGCGGCCACGGTAATCGATTCGATACACGACGCTGGGCGCATCGCCGTGATGTCCCGTGATGGCCGACAGCGTCAAACCATCCGCGTTGAGGAGCACCTGCGGCCGCGCGCTGCGCATGACATTGTGCGCATGCAGCGTCAAGTGCCCGGCGAAGTCGCGCAAGTAGCTGAAGGCGCCCTGCGCTCCGAACATCAAATCGACAAATTTTGTGGTGGAGGGGAAACGTGCCGCGTCCGGCCCGCCGGGACTGCCCGGAGGTCCGAAGATATTGAATTCCGCGCCGCTGCGCTCGGCCACGATCCTGGCCTTGATCAGCCCCGGCAATTCCGCGGCATGATCGACGTGCAAGTGAGTCAACAGCACCGTGTCGATGCGGCTGAAATCCACGTTCGCTTCCCCGGCGCGCGCAAAGGTTCCGGGACCGGCGTCCACCAGGATGCGCGGCCGGCCGTCGAGCGATACGATGTAGCCCGCGCCCGCGCGCCCCGTGGCGCCCGGGCCGCCGGAACCCAGCACCAGCAGCGACAGGCCGCTTCCCTGCGTACCGCTGGATTCGACGCCCTGCGAGGAGGCCGGCAGTCCGCTCAAAAGCAGCCACGCACCCAGCGGCCACGCACGCAGCGGCCACGCACCCAGCAGCTTGCAAATCCGGACCGCCGCTCTCGGCCAATCAGCGATTGACATCGATGACCACGCGCCCGCGCACCTGGCCTTTGAGGATCTCCGCGGCCAGGCGCGGCACTTCGTCGAGGCGGCCGGTGACCATGATCGCCTCCAATTGATCAAGCGGCAGGTCGGATTGCAGGCGGTTCCATGCCTCGAGCCGGCGCGGCATGGGACACATCACGGAGTCGATGCCGAGCAGGCTGACGCCGCGCAATAGGAACGGAATGACGGTGTGGTCGAGCTTGCTGCCGCCGGCGAGGCCTACCGCGGCGACCGCGCCTCCGTACTTCGTCTGTGCGAGAACCCGGGCGAGCGTATTGCCGCCCACCGAATCGATGCAGGCCGCCCAGCGTTCGCCCTCGAGCGGCCGTTTGGCGGAATCGGAGAATCCCGAGCGGTCGATGATCGTGGTCGCTCCGAGACTCTTGAGATAGTCATGAGTTTCGGGGCGTCCGGTCGAAGCGACCACTTGATAGCCGCGCTTCGCCAGGATGGCCGTGGCCACGGATCCGACTCCCCCGGCGGCGCCGGTGACCAGCACCTCGCCCGACTTTGGCATGAGCCCCTGCGCTTCGAGCGCGATGACCGCGAGCATTGCGGTAAAGCCGGCGGTGCCGATCGCCATGGCTTGGCGCGTGCTGAGGGCGGCCGGCAGCGGCACCAGCCATTCGCCGTTCGCGGCGGCTCGCTGGGCCAGACCGCCCCAACGCACCTCGCCGACCCGCCAGCCGGTTAGGATGACCTTGTCGCCCGGCTTGTACTTGGGATCGTCGCTCTTGATCACGCTGCCCGCCATGTCGATACCGGGCACATGGGGATACTGCTTCACAAGGCCCCCGGCGCCGGTGACGACCAGGCCGTCCTTGTAATTGACCGTACTGTATTCCACCGCGAGAGTGACATTGCCGGGCGGCAACAAAGACTCATCCAGTTGCTGTACCGCGGCGATGACCGACCCACCGGCGTTATCCACCACCAATGCCTTGAACATGCAGTGCTTCCTCGGTGTGCCCTGCCAGCAATATACCTTTTTGTCTTACGAATGCTGGTGTAAAGGCAGCCTTGCCGGGCCGTGTCTCCAAAAAAAACGGCCCGGACGGCAACCAATAGCCCCGGGGCAGGTACCTACGATTGGCTACGTAACAAGGACGGCGCCCAAGCGCTTGCGCGCTCCGATCAACAATCCAACGACAGGGGACCCATCATGATTAATCGACACTCAGCGCGGGGCGCTCGCAATCTGCGCCGCGCGCTCTCCATAATCTTGCTGGCGGCAAGCGGCGGTCTCGCCGCCGTGCAGGACGCCGCGGCCCACGACGCCTTCATTCCGAAGCTCATCAATTCCTCCACGGTGCCCTCCAATGGGGACATCAATCCGTACGGCGTCGCGTTCGTCCCGGAAGGGTTTCCCGGCGGCGGTTCGATCGCAGCCGGCGACGTGCTGGTCGCCAACTTCAACGCCAGCTCCAATATCCAGGGCACGGGGACGACGATTATTCAATTTACGCCCACCGGTACCATTGCGCCCCCCGGAGCCGCCACGATGTTTTTCGCAAGTGCGCTGCCGGGCTTGAGCACGGCGCTCGGCGTGTTGAAGGGCGGGTTCGTTCTGGTCGGCAACCTACCCACCACGGACGGCACTGCCGCGACCGCCGGCCAGGGCGCGCTGCAGGTCATCGATCGTCACGGCAAAGCCGTTCAAACCTTGACCGATGCGAAGCTGCTCGATGGTCCGTGGGATCTGGCGGTGGAAGATCATGGCACCTGGGCACAGGTGTTCGTGTCCAGCGTTCTGAACGGCACCGTGTCGCGCTTCGACCTTGCCGTGTCGGGCACGGGCGTTGTGGTTACGAAGAAAACGCAAGTGGCCAGCGGCTACACTCATGTGCCGAATGCCGCGGCAGTTGTGCTCGGGCCCACGGGTCTCGCGTTCGATGCGGAGTCCGACACATTGTACGTGGCGTCCACCGGCGACAATGCCATTTACGCGGTGCCCCATGCGAGCCAGGTCTCCAATGCCGGCGGCCGCGGTAAGCTCGTGTTTGCCGATGCGCACTTGCGCGGCCCGCTCGCGTTGCGCCTCGCACCCAACGGTCATCTGCTCACGGCGAACGGCGATGCCGTCAATTCCGATCCGCTGCATCCCAGCGAAATCGTGGAATTCGACCGATCGGGACACTTCGTGCGCGAGTACGACGTCGATCCGAGCCAGGGCGGGGCGTTCGGCATCGATACCGTGTTGCACGGCGGCGCCTTCAACTATGCCGTCATCGACGACGTGACCAACAGTCTTGCCGTCTATGGATTGCCGGTGGAAGAGTGACGAGAGGGGGTTCCTGCGCTGCGCATGCCGGCAGCGCATTCCCCGCTCCCCAGCAACGTGGTGATTGCGGCGCAGGCGTTGATGCTGTCGCCGCCGCCCGGCTGATCAAGATGCACCGTCGTGTCCTGCAGCAGCCGATATACCGCCGCCGACGTCAAATTAGCATTGCGTCCGAGCAGCAAGGCAACGGTGCCGGTGACATGGGCGGTCGACAAGGAGGTGCCGGAGGCAAAATCATAGCGGCCACCCGGCAGCAGCGTGAGAATCTCCTGTCCCGGCGCGTGCAGCGGCGCGCGCACCGCGCTGCCGGAGGTTGTCTCGGTGCCGCCATTGTCCACCTCGATCACCCCGTCGACCGCCAGGAAATGATCGTCGCCCTTCGAGGGTTCGGCGGGAGCTGCGCCGATGAACAGGATTCCGCGCCTAAGCCCCTCGCGGATGAGATCGCGCAGCAACGGATCCGCAGGCCCGCTCAGACTCAGATTGACGATGTGAACGTGAGCGTCCAAGGCCGCGGTGAGCGCCTGCGCGAGGGTGAACGAATTACAGCGCGCCGCGTCGGCATCGTCGTGCAGCTGCCAGCACGCCTTGAACACCGCCAATCGCGCGCCGGGAGCCACGCCGACAATTCCTTCGTGGTTGTTCGCCACCGCGGCGATGATACCGGCGAGCTCCGTACCGTGCCGATCGCGGCGAAATTGCTCGGCGTCGGAATCAACGAAATTGCCGATTTGCACGACCGCGCCGCGCAAATCGGGATGCCGGGTATCAACGCCGGTATCGATGATCGCGATTCGGATTCCCTCCCCGCGGGACCAGGCGTGCGCCTCCGATACGTCCATTTGTTGAAAGCCCCGCTGCAGGCCGACATAGGGATCATCGTAGACGGCGGTCTGCGTGGCGAACGTTTGCAGGGGCTGCGCGATTCTCACCCGCCGATCCTGGGTCAAGGAGGCGATTACCGCGGCTCGATCCGCGTTCGCGGACAGCTCGAGCACGGCGCAGTGCATGTGCAATGGCGCGATCGGCCACGCCGTCACTTCGCGCAGCCCGTAGTCGTGTTCGACACCCTTGAGCACCCGCGCGGCGCGGGAGGTCGGCCCATACAGGGTCAAGCCGTCGTATCCTTTGGGTGAACTGCCTGCATGTCCGGCAGGCATCTGCTCCTCATTGTCGACCCCGGCCACTATGTAGCGCTCCGGTTCATCGCTCAGCCGTTGGGCCGAGACCGGCGGCGGCAACCGCATGTGCGTGCAGGCACACAAACCAACGGTCAGCAGCGCGGCCAGCGGCCGAAAATTCATGGGGGCGGCACCGCACCCGTTCCCGGCCCGATCGACTCGGCAAAGCGCACCGTATCGTGTCCGCGCAATTTGCGCAGCGACCAATCGATCGATTGGGGTCCGCTCATGGCCAGGGAATATACGCCCGCTTCCGTGGGGCCGGAAACGATCCGCAAATGCGCATCATCGAGCAAGCTCTGTAATTCGGATAAGGTCACGGTCGGGGCAAACACGGCTCGAATGACCGCGCCGGCCTGCGGCACCGCCGCCGCAGTGACCGTGTAATAAGCAGGCGAACCGCCGTGCCGCTGTGCCTGCCAGTGCAGCGTCGCCGGGATGCTCACCGCCGCGGTTATGGCGGCCAGCGAGGCCGCAATCGCCGCCGCGCGCGGGCGCCAGGCGGCGGCGGGGCGCGCTGGTTGCGGCGGCGAGTCGACTGCATCGGCGACCGCGGTTTTCGCGATGCGCTGCCGCAGCTTGTTGAGGCCGGCCATCGGCATTTGCTCGACGGCGGTATCGGCGGAGATGACCTGGTAGATCTGCCGCTGCGCGGCCCATTCGTCGCGGCACGCACCGCACACGCGCAGATGCGCCTCGACGCGCCCACGGTCAGGCTCGCCCAGCCGGCCGTTGACGTACCACGGCAGCAGTTCCCAGATATCCCGGTGCTCGGCCGTCGGTGGATGTGAGGTATTCATAGTGGTTTTTGCCCGCCCAATGCCGGCAGAAAGTGCCGCAGCTTATCGCGCGCATGGAACATGCGCGCCTTCACCGTGCCCGCCGGGCAATCGGTGATTGCCGCTATCTCGTCGATCGAATGTCCCATGTGGTAGGCAAGCTCCATGGTCAGGCGCTGCTCCAGCGGCAATCGATTCAACGCCTGCGCGATCCAATCGTGCATTTCCGTGGCCGCCGTCGGATCGACGGATTCCTCGGGCAGGTCGTTGCTGCTCTTGGCGCGCTGCAGTCCATCATTGCCGCGCAGCGACTTGAGCGCGATGCGGTAGGCGATCCCGATGATCCAGGTCGAGACCCGCGAGGCGCCCCGAAATTCCTTGGCGTGCTGCCATACGACCATGAAGGTGTCGTTGATGATTTCTTCAACGGCGTCGTAACGCGGCGTAATTCGCGACAAGAACCGCGCCAAGCGCCGGTGATAGCCCAAATAGAGCACGTCGAGCGCTTGGGCGTCGCCGCGGGCGACCGCGCCCAACAGGTCTTCGTCCTGCTCCTTCGAGTATTGGCGGGCATTTGCAACCATATGGGGGTAAGTACCACCGCTGCGTGAAAAAGTTGCCTCTAGAAACGCCAAATGACCGTGGCGGTCCAGCGGTTATGCGCTGCAGCACTATAAAACAATGCCGCGGCCTCGGCGTTGGTATTGACATAGGCCAGGGAAACCGACCACGGTGCAAGATCCACGACGCCCCCGGCACTCCAATAGACATAACCGCCGCCGCCCGCCCCGCCGAGCAGGGAGTAGCCCGCGCCTACGGTCGCGGCCACGCGGTGGCTCCAGGGAGTGCGCGCGGTGACTTCGGCGGTTTCGGCGGTGACTCCGGCCAACCCCCTGTCTGAAACATAACGCGGCGCATCAGGCGAATACACGAGGTCGACGTCGAGCCAATCATCAAAAGCCGCCTCGAAGCCGAGCTCCGCGTAATTGTACTGCGACCCGGAGTCGTTTCGCACGTAGCCGTAATAGCTCGCCAGAATTTTTGCGCGCCAGGCGCTGCCGGGCTGCCACGCATAGCCGATGAACCCGCTCAATTCCGCGTTGCGGTGATCGCCCTCGTCGAATTTGACGCTGGATGCAAAAACACCGGCGATGAGTCCGCTGTCGGTTGCGACGTGTAGATCCGCCTGAGCTGCCGCACCATCATTGCTGCGCGAAATTCCGCGCACGAAGTAGTCGCTCGTGACGGCGAGCGATCCTCCCCACGATTCGGCGGCATGATTCCAGCGCGGCAGGAACAGCGTGCAGAGACATGCTGCAGCGAGCCGCGCGCGTATCCGCGATCGATGGTGAGCGAGCGTGATGGATGTGCGATCGTCCATGAGCGAATGGATTCCGGCGACGTCGATGCGCGCCAGATTAAACCTTTCTCGCTTCGTTGGGCACCTACCTCATGCGGCAACTCCACGCGGCCGCGCCCGCTTGCGCGCTACTCTTCGTCGGCGAACTCGAGGTTTCGCGGCGGTTCGATATCGAAGCGCAGACGCGGCAGCCGGGCCTTGAGCAGTTCTCGATCGAGTCCGGCTGCTTCGCCGTCGCGCAGAGTTCGCCATTCCGATTCGATGCGGCTCCAGTCTTTGAGCGCGAGTTCGGTCTCGCTCGACTGTACCGCCGTCGGCGCGGCGTCGGCATCGGTGACTTGAGTGTAAAGAGTCAGCAAATCGCCGTTGAGGCGTTCGAGCCCCCGGACGGGCGCAGCGCCATCGTCGGCGGATTCGAGCAGGGCGGCGATGTGCAGATCGAGCGAGCGAATTCGCGGGGCCAGCCCGGCATCGGCGCGTGCGCCGAGATCGGTCAGCTGCGCGCGGATCGAGCGCGCCTCGAGCAATGCGCCGGTACTGCCGTCGAGCGCGGCGGCGAGGCGCCGCGCAACATCGAACTGGGCAGAGAAATCCTCGCCACTGAGTTTGATGCGCGGATCCGCGCTCACGCGGAGCGCCTGCTCCCACTGATGCGGACCGACGCTCAGGCGCACCCGGTAGGTCCCGGGATTCGCCGGCGGACCCAAGGGCTCCTGCGGGGTATCGCCGGGCACCGCGGAAATCGGAAACGTGCGCTTCGCACTGCGGGGCGGCGCATAGTGCAAATCCCAGACCCAGCGATGCATGCCGGCGCTCGCCGAGGGGGGCGGTGTCATGCGAATCCAGTACGCCGGTATCAACTCGCGTTCCAGCTGCGCTTGCGTGAAGGCGGGCGGATCCGCACTCGAGGCGCGTCGTACCACGGTGCCGCTCGAGTCGAGTATCTCGATGGCGACGGTGCGGCCGACATCGTGGGCGAGGTAGTAGTCGATCACCGCGCCATCCGGCGGATTGCGTGCCGCCGGTTCATCGGGCTGAATCGGCGTGTCGCTGCCGGTGCTGCGCTTGATGCGCACCGCCGGCGCCGGCTTCAGCAGCAGGGCCTCGCGCGCCGCGGCAGGCGCGGCGAACTGCCGAAGCGGACTGATGTCATCCAGCACCCAAAATGATCGTCCATGCGTGGCCACGATGAGGTCTGACCCGTGAATCGCCAGGTCTCGCATCGAGGTGTGGGGTAAATTGAGCTGCAGGGAATTCCAATGATCGCCGTCGTCGTAGGAGACCCACACGCTCTTCTCGGTGCCGGCGAACAGCAGGCCGCGACGGCTCAGATCCTCGCGCACGGTGTTGACCGGCGCATCCTCCGGCAGCCCGCCGGTGATCGGGCTCCAAGTCCGGCCGCCGTCGCGGGTTCGGTAAACATAGGGCCGCAAATCATCGACGCGAAACCGGCTCACCGACACGTAGGCGACCTGGGGATCGAAATGCGAGGCCTCGATTTGCGTCACCTTGCTCCACGCAGTGAGCGCAGGCGGCGTCACGTTTTGCCACTGCTTGCCGCCGTCGTGCGTCACCCAGACCAAACCGTCGTCGGTGCCGGTCCAGATGAGCCCATCGGCGAGAGCGGAAGCGCTCGCCGCGTAGATGGCGCCGCGCTGCAGGTCGGCCTTCGGCAAGTGCAGACTGCCGACGCTCGACGGCGCGCCCGGGTTCTCTCGCGAAAGGTCCGGGCTGATGACGCGCCAGTGTTGACCGCCATCGGTGGTCTCGTAGAGATGGTTGGCCGCGTAATACATGCGGTGCGGGTCTTGCGGAGAAAACAGCAGCGGCTCGGTGCGATCCACGCGCACCCCCGCGCCTTTGAGCGGAATCGGCGTGATGTCCTGCACCTGCCCGGTCGACAAATGCGTCTTCGTCACGACATTGCGGCCCGAGCCATAGACGACGTCGGGGTCCAGAGGATCGGGCACCACATACCCGTACTCGATTACGCCGACCGGATGCCAGTCGCGAAACGTGATCTCGCCGTCGTTGCCGCGCGCGGCGATGCAGACCGAACCGCTCTCCTGCTGGCCTGAGCAGATCCGATACGGGAATGTATCGGTGACGCCGATGTGGTAGAGCTGGGCGGTCGGCTGATTGAGCCAGGAACTCCAGGTCGCACCGCCGTTGACGGTGATGATGGCGCCCTGATCGCTGACCAGCGCGATGTGGCGGGGGTCATCCGGACTGATCCAAAGATTCTGGTAGTCGTCGCCGCCGGGAGATCCGCGCAGCGACGACCAATGCGCGCCGCCGTCCGTCGACTTCACCGTCACCAAGCTCGCGCTGTAGAGCACGTCGGCATTGCGCGGATCGACCTTGATGATCGGCAGATCGCCGCCGCCGATGCGCAGCGCCGGCCGCGGATCGCTGGTGGCGCGTACCCACGTTTCGCCGCCGTCATTCGACCGGTACACGCCCAAGCCCGCCGCCGAGCTGTAATCGCCTTCGGCGGTGGTCGCGACCGTCGCATACAAACGGCCCGGCTGGCTCGGTGCCACCGCCACTTCGATTTGCGCCAGATTCTCCGGCAAGCCTTGCGTCAAGCGGCGCCAATGGTCGCCGCCGTCGGAGGACTTGTAGAGGCCGCCCGTCGATCCGTTGAAGACGTTCTTATCTTCCCACGGGCCGGAGCGCACGCTCCAAAGGGCGGCGTACAGCACGTTCGAATCATGCGGATCGATTTTGATGCAGGAGCCGCCCGTGTCGTCATCGGTGTGCAGTACCCGGGTCCAGTTCCTCCCGCCATCCTGCGAGCGAAAGATCCCGCGTTGCGCATTCGCGCCGTACGGGTGCCCCAAGACCGCCGCATACAGCCGGTTCGGATCGCGCGGGTCCACGGCGAGGTCTGGAATCTGCTGAGCGTCATCGAGCGCCAGGTGGGTCCAACTTGAGCCCGCATCCGAAGAACGATAGATGCCGTTGCCGACCGACAAATCCGGCCGCGCCAGGCCCTCGCCGCTGGCCACGTAGATGATGCTCGGATCGGATGGCGCCACAACTATGGCGCCGATGGATTGCGTCGGCGCCGAATCGAACACGGGATTCCAGGTCCGGCCGTAATCGGTGGTCTTCCAGACGCCGCCGTTCACCGCGCCAATCAGAAAAGTCTCGGGCTGACCGGGAATGCCGGTCACCGCGCGCGTACGGCCGCCGCGAAACGGTCCGACCAGACGCCATTGCAGCGCCTGAGCTGCGGAGACCGGTGCCTCCGCCGCGGTTGCGGCTGCCGCTGAGGCAGCTGCGGCCGGCAGCGCGAGCGCCACGGCCAGTGCCGCGAGGCACGCGCGGCTCGCGAGGCTCCCGTGGTTCATGACCCGTGCGTGACGCCGATGGCGGGCACGCCGTGGGCGCGCATCAAAGCTTGAAACGCCGGTAAATCAGTGTCGGATACGGAGCGCCACTTGGCGAGCACCGCGGCCAGCTCGCCGTGCAGGTAGGTGTAGACCTGCCGCTGCGACTCGGTGGGGCCAAAATCCTCGGAGTCGAGCGTGACCGAGAAGGTGTCGTACTGTTCGTTCAGCATGTTCGGATAGCGCAGGTTGTCCTCCGAGGCGGCCATCTTGACCTGCAGCAAGCGCCCTTCGATCGGCGCCAGCTTGGCCGCAAGCTCATTCGCCGCATCGATGACCGGCTTGGCCTCGCCGTTATCCTTGCTCCATTTCTTGACGATCTCGAGGCGCGCCCGCGTCTCACGAATCTGGTTCACGGCCTTGTGCAGTGAATCGATGTCGGTCCAGGTCTGCATCGACAAGTCCGCCAGTTCATGCACTTCTTGGTCCGTGATCTGGCCGTGCAATCTGGGATCCGGCACGACTTCGAGCGGCGCGGTTTGGCTTTTGCCGCCCACGGTCAGGCGCACCTGGTAGTGGCCCGGCGTGACCAAGGGTCCGCGCGGACCGTCGTCGGCGTAGAACGCGCCGGGGATTTTCTCCGGATCCTCCCAGCGAAGGTCCCACGCGAAGCGATTGCCGCCGGCGGCATCCGGAATCACATCCGCCGGTTTCTCGCGGTCGGTCCATTCTTCCGGCTGCTCGAAACCATTCGAGGGCCGGTGATTCGATATGCGGCGAACCAGCTTGCCCTCGCCGGTGAGCACCTCGAGCGTGATGACCGCGTCCTCGGCAGGCTTGGTCTTCAGGTAGTAATCGATCACCGCACCTGCAGGAGGGTTGTCGCCGACCGGCAAGCGGCGCTCGACTTGATTGGGATAATGCAGCTTGAACGCATGCGCCGGCTGGAACAGGTGGAAATCGCCGGCGGTGATGCCGGCGGCTGTCTGGCGCAGCGGCGACAGGTCGTCGAGTATCCAGAACGAGCGGCCATGAGTGGCGGCCACCAGATCATTGTCCTTGACGACGAGGTCATGGACCGGCGTGGTCGGCAGATTGAGCTGCAGCGCGTGCCAATGAGCGCCATCGTCGGCCGAAAAGTACACGCCGAGTTCCGTGCCGGCGTAGAGCAGGCCCTTGGCCGCAGGGTCTTCGCGCACGGCGCGTACAAAGGCTCCATCCGGGATGCCGTTGACGATTCGAGTCCACGTCTTGCCGAAATCGTGAGTGCGGTAGATGAGCGGTTTCAAGTCGTCGAGCTTGTGGCGATCGACCGCGACATAGGCCGTGGCCGCATCGTGCGGCGAGGGATCGATTAGGCTCACCATGCTCCACGCCGGCATGTCCTTCGGCGTGACGTCGGCCCAAGTCTGGCCATCATTGCGCGTCACTTGAATCAGACCATCATCGGTCCCGGCCCAGAGCAATCCCTGTTGCCGCGGCGACTCGCCCAGTGCAAAAACGGTGTCGTAGTACTCGACGCTGGTGATGTCGAGCGTGATTGATCCGCCCGAAGGCTGTTGTTTGCTCTTGTCGTTGCGGGTGAGATCCGGGCTGATGGCCTTCCAGGTGCGCCCCTGGTCGGGGCTGCGCATCACGAATTGCGCCGCCGTGTACAGAACATTGGAATCATGCACCGAGACGAACAACGGTTCGGTCCATTGCAGGCGGAATTGCAGGTCCGCGGCGCCGTTGCCCGACACATCGAGCGGATACACCGAGACATCGCGCAGATTGTTGGTGCGGTGATCGAGGCGGGTCATCTGCCCGCTGTCCGAATTCGCGTAGATGATCTCCGGATCCTTCGGATCCGGCGCAATGAAACCGCTTTCGCCGCCGCCGACGTCGAACCAATCCTGGCGGCCGATGACTCCCTCATCGTCGCGGCTCGCGATGGCGATCGTCGAATTGTCCTGCTGCGCGCCGTACACGCGGTACGGCCAGCGATTGTCGACGGCCACGTGATAGAACTGTGCGGTGGGCTGATTGTACGGCTGGGTCCATGATTTGCCGCCGTCCACGGAGATGCTGGTACCGCCATCGCTGCCGTTGATCAGGCGGCGCGGATCCTTGGGATCGATCCACAGCGCATGATGATCGCCATGCGGGGCCGGCATCAACTCGAAAGTTTTGCCGCCGTCCGCGGAGCGGAAGGCACCGGTGTCGAGCACGTACACGACGTCGGGAGAGACAGGGTCGGCAAATACATGGCTGTAATACCAGGCGCGCTGTCGGAAACGATGGTCGTCATTGACCCGAGTCCAGCTATCGCCGGCATTGTCCGAGCGGAACAGGCCGCCCTCGGCCGCTTCGATCATGGCATACACGCGCCCTGATCCCGCGCCCGCCACCGACACGCCGATACGTCCGAGAATCCCCGAGGGCAGTCCATGTCCCTCGAGATGTTTCCACGTGAGTCCGGCGTCCGTCGATTTGTACAGGCCGGAACCCGGGCCGCCGCTCGAAAAATTCCAGGGCTGGCGGCGCATCTGCCACAGGGAGGCGTAGACCGTGTTGGGATTGCCGGGATCGAATACCACGTCGATCGCGCCGGTGTCCCGGTCCTTGTACAAGACCTTGCTCCAGGTCTGGCCGCCGTCGGCACTGCGGAACACGCCGCGTTCCTCGTTCGGACCGAAGGCATGTCCGAGGGCGGCGACCAGCACGATGTCGGGGTTGTGGGGATGCACGATCAGGGCGCCGATCTGCCGCGTGTCCTTGAGCCCCATGTTCTTCCAAGTGCGGCCCGCGTCCACTGATTTGTAGACGCCGTCGCCGTACGTGATATTGCCGCGCGGACAAGCTTCCCCCGTGCCGACATAGATGACGTTGTGGTCCGAGTCGGCGACCGCGATCGCACCGATCGATGCGATCTTCTGGTCGTCGAACATGGGCTTCCATGAAGCGCCGACATCGGTGCTCTTCCACACGCCGCCGGCGACCGCGCCGAAATACCAGGTGCCGGGATCCCCCGGCACGCCGGTGACCGCGACCACGCGGCCGCCGCGGAATGGGCCGATCTGGCGCCATTTCATGCCGCCGAGCAAGGCCGGATCAAGGTCGGGGGCGGCGGCATTACACAGCCATGGCGCTAGCACGAGCACGACTAAGATGGCAACAGACGAAACGAACCCACGCGTCATATTTTTCTACTCCGTTGAGGACGGCGCGTATCGTACAGGAAAGTGCAGTTTCGGCCACTGGCCGCAGGAGCAGCGGCGCTGCCGCGGCGGAGTCCGCGGGCGATCGGTGGGGCCGACTTAGCTACGAATGATTGTGTGTCGGCGGCAGCCAAACTGCGGCGCGTTCGACCCGAACCGCCGCGCCGGCGGAGCCGGCTTCTGCGATGGCAATGTAAAACATTTCATCCTGGCTTCTGGAGGCGGCCGGCAGCAGCTTGATGAAAAAGCTGGTGGAGTTTCTGCCCCGGGGAATCAACTGGGTGACTTTTCCCTGGTGCACATAATCGATGCCGGGTTTTGCCGAGGCAGCCTCGGTCCACCAGACGAATGCCGTGTCCCCGCGCAACTGGGAAGAGCGATGCACGCGAATTTCGGCAAAGTTCTCCCCAGAGCGGACTCGATAGTTCCTCGCCACCACCACGATGGGCTCGAGCACGGTCGCAGACTTCGGCCTTATCGCATCCCGCTTCGTGGCATCGGCGAGCGAGGCAGCTTGCGGAAGCTCCGGCAGGGTATCGAACGGACCGGTGTCTCCCAGACTGGCTTGCATCGGTCCGAAGTCCGCCAGCGGGTTTGCGTCCGACCCAATGCCCGATCGGGAGTTTGCGGCGAGCGTCGTCGGGCCGCCATTGTCGCGGGACTTTCCGGCCGGCGCCACGCGAACCAACGACAGCCACACGGATACGGTGACCAGCAAGACGGCGAACGCCGTGGCCGCCTTGAACGACGCCAATGGCCGCGCCGGAGCCGGTGCCGGCTCTATGTCGCGGGCGCGCGGCAATTGCTTCGCCGCCGCCCGCTCGGTCGATAGCCTGTCGAGCCAGGTGCGTACCAATATCGAACGGCCGCCGCGATGCCAGGACAAGCCCATGGTAAGGGTCTTCCATTGCTGCCCGCTCAATCGCGGCGGCCGATCCGGCACGATGCCGAGATCCCGCGCGACCGTCGATGGCCGGCGCTGGAACGGATGTGCGCCGGCCAGCAATTCGTAGGAGAGACAGGCGAACGCATAGAGATCATCGCGCGGGTCGGCGGATCGCCCGGCCAGAAGTTCGCAGCATGCATAGGCAGGCGTCAGCGCGGAAGTCATCGGTCTGCGGACGGGCGCATCCGCGGCCTGGGTGGTGGCGGTGCTCGACGCGCCAAAGTCGAGTATGCGCACTTCCCCCGACTGCGTGATCATGATGTTATGCGGTTTGAGATCGCCATGCACGACGTTGCGCGCATGCGCATGCGCGAGGCCGGCCCCGATCTCGCGTATGATCGCCCACGCATAGGGCCGCGCCATCGGCAGCGGGTGCAGGCGCTCCGTCACGCTGCTCAGCAAGTCCCCTTCGAGCAGCTCCATCGTGAAGAAATCCAGCTCGCCGTCGCGGTCCAGTTCGTAAACCTTGACGATATTGCGATGGGACAGCCTCTGTGTGCAGTAAAACTCGCGCCGCAGGTTGGCGAGCAGCTCCTCGCGATTGTCGGACTTTTCATGCAGTATTTTGATCGCCACGTATTGATTGGCGGGGGGAAGGTCGGCGCGGTAGCGATCGAGGGCCTTGAATACCGTTCCCATGCCGCCGCTGCCCAAGCGCTTCTCGAGCACATAGCGATCGCGCAACACGCGGCCGATTTCAACGCCTGCGAACGGACTCGAATCATCTTGCGAATCGGCGGGTCGTTCGGCCGGATGGGTCCGAAGATCGAGGGTGGCGGAGTAGGGCAGGGTTTCTGTTCCACGGCCGATGATTTTCGACGCCTTGGCCCGAAACTCGTCGGCCGAAATCTCGCCGCGGATGAACTGTTGGTTGATCGCAACGAGCACATTTCCCGCGGAGTCGGGCGCGGCCCGCACCAGACTCGAAATCTGGCCAACGAACTCAGCCTCGCTATACTCGCCGCGGGCCAGTTCATGGAGGCGGTTGCGCAATTCGCTGTCCATGTTGGCTCCAGGCTGGCTGACGGCGGCGGCACGAGCTTCAATCATAGGTCTCAATCCATGGTCTCTTGTACAACGACTCAACCGGCCGGTCGTTGACCACACTTTGAATGGCGGCGCGGGTTCTGTATGTCAGACAACGCCGCATGTTAGCGCGGTAGATGTCGGATAAGGCAGTAGCTCCGGGCGTCGCACAGGCGCCGGCAAACCATTGTCGCGTTTTACCAACATGGAATGGTGCAGTGCGGTAACGCCTGCGGCAAGCCCCTACATCGCGCAAGGCGGCCCCCGACTACACTGCAATGCCTTTCCAATGGAGTTCCCTGATGCGCAACAATCATCCGAAAAGCGAAAGTCCGGCAATGAAGGAAAAGGCGGCGAGCGACAAGGACCTGCTGGCGCGCGAGAAAACCACCGAAGCCGAGCGAGCGGCAACTCATCCGCACCTGCACGGTCATGACGCCGTCGCGGCCGTACCGAAGTCGGGCCGGCTCAAGTAAGCAATCCACCATATGCGCGAAGCGCTGCACGAAATGGAAGCCGCGCCCGACGATTTCGGCGGCAATAAAGCAGCCGCCATCCGCGATACCAAAATCGCGATTCATTCGCTGCGCAAGGCGCTGTACTTCCGTCTGGACATGGACGATGCGGCTCTCGACAGGAATGAATAAGAGCGCAGCAAAAAAAAGGGTGAGCGCCGGGCCGAGTATCGTGACGATGCGGCTCGGCACCCTTTGGTTGGCTCACCCTGAAGGAACTCAGTAAGAAGTGGTCAGACTCGCATGTCACCATCCGCCCGGGCAATCGTCTGTGCGTTGCCGTACATACCGGGCGGATTCCGAGCGGGGGATTAGCGGCCGAGACGAGTAATCAGGGACCGGATCTTGCGCAGCAGGACGATTCTCGCGCCGTTCGTCAGGTAGTAAAAGTGCCAGGTGGCCGACGAGCGGGCCGGGCGGTTACGATTGACGAATCGGCGCCGCGCACGGACCGCCGGCGCATTGACATCGGCCCAGGTGACACTTTTGATCACATGTCGGACCATTTTCGTCGGCAATTCTTGTAGCAGCATGAGCACCCGACATTTCGGTGGATTGATTTCCCCTGCGTTTGTTTAGCCGGGACCGAGGAAACTTTCTGTTCGGTGGCCCACATTAGCCTGCAGTCTCATCTGAAACGGCGTCCCGCCCGGCCACCGCGGCCGCGCCTTGCGGCGCAACATCAGCTGTCGCCGGCGGCGACAACGGAGCGGATCCAAGCGGCGAGTGCTCCCAACATAGCGGTTTGCACTTGTGCGTCGGTGCGGCCGGAGCGGGCCGGAACGTGGAAGGAGTGATCCGCATCTTGAAACAACGTCAAGGTCGCCCGCTCACCGAGCCGCATTGCCAAAGGCTGCAGCAGCGACAATTCGGCGAATGCGTCATGTGTGCCTTGGAGAAACAGCAGCGGGATACCGACCTTGAAGAGATGCTCCGCCCTGGCTTCGGACGGCTGTTTTGGAGGGTGGAGCGGAAACCCCAGAAAGACGATGCCGCGCACTTGCGCGAGCGGCGATACGGCTTGCGCCTGCGAGGTCATGCGGCCGCCGAATGACTTGCCGCCGGCGAACAAGGGGAGGCGGGGCGCGAGCTGCAGCGCCGTGCCGACTGCAGCGCGAACGGTTGCGTGGCAGAGCGCGGGCGGATCCGGCCGCTTGCCGTGATGCTCAGCGTAGGGGAACTGATAACGCAGGGTGGCAACTCCGAGGCCCTCAAGTTCATTTGCCACGCCCGCGAGGAACGGGTGATGCATGCCGGCCCCGGCGCCATGGGCGAGCACCAATGAAGCCTTGGATTCGGGCGCACACTGCCACAGGCCGGAGACGCTGATGGCTTCGGTAACGAATATCGTCACGGGTTGAGGGACGGCCGTCGTCACTCGGTTAGTATGCCGTGCATGGGACAGGCAGAGAAAGGCGGCGCGATGATCCTGATATTGGGACTATCGTGGTCGCTCCTGTCGCATTCGGCCAATGCGTTGATTGCGCCCGCCGAGTGGCACTGGGCGACGATTCATGGCCACAAAATCTACTATGCCACCCGCGGCAGCGGCCCCACGCTGGTGCTGCTGCACGGTGGCGGAGATTCAGGCGAACATTCATTTGCCCGGCAGCTCGACGTGTTCTCGCAGCGGCACCGCATCGTGGCGCCCGATCAAGTCGGTCAGGGCCGCACCCCGGATGTGCCCGGTCCGCTGACCTATACCGGCATGATGGATGATACGGCGACCCTGCTGCGGCACCTCGAACTGAACCATGTCGACGTCGTGGGGTTCAGCGACGGTGGAATCCTGGCGCTGATGCTGGCCGTCCGCCACCCCGACTTGGTGCGGCGGCTCGTCATCAGCGGGGTCAATGTCGCGCCCGAGGGTCTCAATGCCGAGGATCTCGATGAGCTGCGCGCCACGCAGAGTCCGCACCCCAAGACGATCGATGAGAAGCTTGCGCATCTGTGGCTGACATCCCCCACCGATGCGGAACTCAATCTGGGGATGCTCGCAAAAATCCAGCAGCCCGTGCTGGTGATTTCCGGCGATCGGGATGCCATCACGCTCGAACATACCCTCAAAATATTCCATGCTCTGCCGGACTCGCAGTTGTGCATCCTACCGGGCACGGATCACGCTACTTTTTCCGGGCGGTCGGAATGGCTGAACCCGATCATCAATGCGTTCCTCGAACGCTGAGCTTCAAGGCGTGACGGTTGCGCCGCAGAGCCGGCCGATCGCGCCGAGAGTGGTCTGCGCTGCGTTCAACCCCAACCGGAAATCTGCGTCGCTGTAGGTCGCGTAGACATCCGTCGGCTGATGCCACTGGGGATCCCAGCCGGCGCCGATCTCTCGTCCGCGCTCGTTCTCGCGCAGGCTGATGGCGGGCACCAGATCCATGAACGGCGTGCTATCGGTATTGGTCATGTGCGGCCCCACGGCAGCGGGGTAGTCGGTGGCATAGCTTTCGTTCGCAGCGTAGAAAGCCCACGCCAATTTCTGCGCCCCATCCGCGGACTTGGCGAGCGATTGAAATTCGATGTTCACGTCCGCTTCCGCACGCTGCTCCTTCGCGACGCTGCCGTCCGGGCGAGGCATCCCATGATCGAAAAGCATCATGTCGTGCTGGATCATGCCCAGCCATTTGGGCTCCGGATAGCGTCCGGAGCCGGCCGGGTCTTCCTTGCCCTGCAGCGCCGCCCGCTGCGCGACGTAGGCCCAAGCGCCGTTGAGACCGGTTTCTTCGTTGTTCCACAGCACGAAGCGGATCGAGCGTTCGGTCTTGACGTCGGGCGCCGACAGAATGCGCGCCAATTCCATGACCAGCGCCGTTCCTGAGCCATCATCGTTGGCCGCCTCGCCCCAACCGTGACCATCCATATGTGCGCCGACGATGTACATTTCATCCGGGTGCGCGCTGCCGATCTTCGTGCAATAGACTTCTTCGCGGGTGCCGCCCTCGCTGGGCTGGGAATTAAGCGCGCGCAGCTTCTCATCCGGCTGCAGCTTCGGATCTACATTGACACCCGTAGCAGCTTTTACGCCACGATAGCGTGCGCCGCCCACCGACCTGTCCGCCCCCACACTGGGCGGCCCGCTGGGGTGCGGCGCCTCGCTCGGCAAGTAGGTGTACTTGAGCCGCGAGATGTTCGCGCAGCCGTAGCTCTTCAGCTGCGCCTCGATCCAGTCCACCGCCGCGCGGTTGCGATCCGTTCCCTGGCGGCGATCACCGAAGCGCGTCAGGCCTTTGACGGTGGCTTTATATCGTTCAAGCTCGAGACGCCCGACCAGAGCGGCGACCGGATCCGTCGGTTGGGGATCTGCGCCGGCCGCGGGCGCCGCTGCCGCCGGGATCGGCGCCGCCAAAATGAGGGACGCCGCGATCGCCGCCGCGAAGCGGCTCATGTTTTTGCTCCAGCGGCCTCGTTCCCTGACCGGCGCAAGATGCGCAGCTTGCTCTGGAAGTCTTCCATGTTGAGATAAGCGCCGCACATGTGCCGATGCCCCTTGAAGGCGTGGCGGCCGTGCAAAGTGCGCCAATTATCGAACAGCAATACCGTTCCCGGCAGCAGCCGCATCGAGATCTCGTAGGTCGGATCATTGATCAAGCGGTTGAAAAGCGCCAACGCGCGATAAAACTCCGTCATGCGCGCCGGCGGCAGCGTGAACGGCGCGCGATCATAGTTGTTGTAGGCAATCTGGGTCACATCGCCGCGATGATCGAGGGCGATGATCGGATGCTCGGCGCGCAAATGAACGCCGTCGCCCAGGTAGTGAGCGGGCACTTTGACTTCCGTCAATATTTCGAATGCCCTTGCATCGCTATTGCGGATGGTCTCCGCCACCTTGAAGCCATCGACGAGCGTGCTGTCCCCACCGGAGCCGTCGAATGCCAAACACTGGAACATCTGCAAGCCCGGTGAGTCGTTGCTGTACGTGCCGTCGGTGTGGGGGCCTATGGCGACCGAGGTGTAGGCCGTGTCCTTGAACGCCATGTTGGCGGAGAATTCCCACATCCCGCCAAAGATGGTTTCGCGAACGTAACCCACACGTTTGACCAGCGCTTCGGTGCCCGCCATGGAAGCTTCCGCGCCGAGGACCAGCGCGAAGCCGAACTCTTCGACCAGCGACAGCCAATGCAGCAGCCCGGCATCGGAACCCATGACCTCCGCATGACTTACGCTCGGGAAGTCCTTGCCCATCGAGTCGCGGTCCCACAGCCTGCGCCGCGGCCCCGGCGGCCGACCCTCGTGCCGCGCGATGTCCCAGAGGAAGTCGGCGGGATATGTGCTGATGCTCGCGTCGTGAGCCCAGTCGATGGCAAGTGTGCGGCCGCCGTCCTTGATCTCGATTTTCGCCGGCGCGATCTGCTGCGGAATGCAGAACGTGTCGACCTCGCGCTGCAGGGTATCGGGGTTCAGGCTGTGCTTGGCGCGGCAATGATCGCGCAGCCAGAATGGCGAGAACTGCGAGGGCGGAGCCGCGTGTTTCCAGCTCACCTCGACTTCTCCGTGGACGATCCGGGCGGAATCCAACAGCGCCTCGTTAGCGCCGTCCGCCACAAATTTGTGCTGATTCATGGATATGCTCCAGTCCGGCCGCAGGCCGCTAATTGAACAATCGTACAATAAGGTGCCAACTGCGTCAATCGAACGGCTGCTTGCGGAGAGGGTGTCACGCTATTGTCTGCTGATGGCGCTGCCTTGTTTTCTCAGCAAGAACTTCTGAATTTTGCCGGTTGCGGTCTTGGGCAGTTCCGCAATGAAGATATAGGCGCTTGGAACCTTGAAGTGCGCCAGGTTCGCGCGCGCAAACTCACGCAGCGCCTCTGCGTTCGCGGCTGCGCCGCTGCGCAGAACCACGAATGCGTGGGGTGTTTCGCCCCATTTTTCGTCGGCGACCCCAACGACGGCCACCTCGAGAATCGCCGAGTGCTGCAGGAGCACTCCTTCGACTTCTATCGAAGAAATGTTTTCTCCGCCGCTGATGATCACATCCTTGAAGCGGTCTCTAATTTCAATGTATCCATCCGGGTGGATGACCGCGGCGTCGCCGGTGTGAAACCAACCTCCCCGAAGAGCGGTGGCGGTCGCATCCGGATCATTGTAATAACCGCGCATCACGACGTTGCCCCGGGTCACGATCTCTCCGAGCGTTTCGCCGTCGTGCGGGACTTCGATGGAATTTTCATCGACGACGGTGGTTTCGCCGGACGTGATCAGCTCGACTCCCTGGCGCGCCTTGATGATGGACCTCTCGCGCGTATCAAGGTCTGCATGCTCGGAGCGCCGCTCGCACACGGTGATGAATGGCGCCGTTTCACTCAATCCGTACACGTGGGTGAGATGCCAGCCGATTGCACCCTCGATGCATTCGATGGTGGCGGGGGCGGGCGGGGCGCCGGCGGTGATCACCTGAACCCCCTTCGGCAGGCGGCGCCGGTCCTCCGCAGGACCGTTGGCAATCCCGATGAGCACGGTGGGCGCGGCGCAGAGGACGGTGACCTTTTCGCTCTCGATCAGCGAATAAATCCTCGCAGGCTCCACCTTGCGCAGACAAATGTGCTTTGCGCCGACTGCGGTCACGGTCCAAACGAAGGTCCAGCCGTTGGCGTGAAACATCGGCAGCGTCCACAAATACCGGTCCGATGTCGACATCGGGTGATGCACGAGCGTGCCGACCGAGTTCATCCATGCATTGCGATGCGTGATCATCACGCCCTTGGGGCGCGACGTGGTGCCGCTCGTATAGTTGACGGAAATGACATCGGTTTCCGCGATGTCGACGCGTCGAAAGCCGCTCGGCGCCTGCGAGATCAATGATTCGTAGTCAAGCCATCCCGATCGATGGTTCTCGAACGCGACGAAATGGCGCACACCCTTCAGGCGCCCGCGAATCTGATCCACCGCGTCCATTTGATCGGAATGGACGCACACGACCGCGGCGCCGCTGTGCTCGATCATGTAGAGGAAGTCCTCGGGCGTCAGCCGATAGTTGAGGGGCACGATGATGGCCCCGACCTGCGGTATGGCGTAGAACGCTTCGAGCATCGCATGCGTGTTCGGCGATATGACGGCAATTCGGTCGCCCGGTGCGGCGCCGAGCTTCTGCAGGGCGGCCGACCAGCGGTCGCAGCGATCCAAGAATTCGGCGTAGGTGAAGCGCCGATCGTTATCGACCACCGCTTCCCGGTGGGGGTAGAGTTTTCGCGCGCGCCGTGCGAACTCGAGCGGTGTTAGAGCCACTTCCATAAGAAACACTCCCTCAGCGCGTGATGATTACCCGGGTTGCCCCGGTTGGCAAGCGCGAGCCTTGAGCAGCTCCTTGGTGATGAGTGCGCATCGCTTGAAGTCGAGCTGTAGGAGCGAAGCCTACAGCGAGGGCCGACCACCGCCGATGGCGTGCCGCCGTCGGCGCGCTACGCTGTGGCAGTTCTCACTGCCGGAGTGATTTATGACAATTGCACATGGCCTTGTTAAGGGCGGGTTTCTGCTGGGACTGATTGCGATGGCGTCGGCATGCGTCGTGGCGGAGCCGCGCGAAGGCTACTACGACCGCGACCACCATCGGTATTACCGCGAGCACACCTGGCACGAGTGCGTCGAGCACGGTGAGTATTGCCGCTAAGGCAGCTCTAATGCCGGTGGAAGGGGCGCGTCGGGCCCCTCACCCGGCCGGGGCTTGATGGGCAGACCATCGCCGCGTCTCGAAGTGTCTGGGTACTTCGCCGGCACTCACGGGCGGACCAAAATAATAGCCTTGTCCGGAATCGCAGCCGCGAAGCGCCAGGAATCGCAATTGTTCGTCGGTCTCGATGCCTTCGGCAATCACCTCCAATTCGAGACTCTTACCCAATTGGACGATCGCGGTCACAATGGTGGCGGCATTCGCGTTGGTGAGAACGTCCTGCACAAACGATTTATCAATCTTCAAAGTGTTGATCGGAAACAGCATCAGGTGATTGAGGCTCGAGTACCCTGTTCCGAAGTCGTCCATGGCGAAGCGTACGCCGTCGGCGCTCAGCTCCTCCAATACATGGGAGGTTGCCATGACGTCGCGCATAACCGCGGTTTCGGTGAGTTCGATTTCGAGCCGCCAGGGCTCCAGGCCCGTCTCCTTGAGCACGGTGCGAACGCCGTCCAAAAACGCCTTGCGATTGAATTCGACCGCCGAGACGTTCACCGATACTCGTTCGATCGGCAGGCCGGCGCCGATCCACGCGCGCGCCTG
The DNA here is from genome assembly GCA_963818075.1 of uncultured Gammaproteobacteria bacterium. Lineage (GTDB taxonomy): Bacteria > Pseudomonadota > Gammaproteobacteria > Steroidobacterales > Steroidobacteraceae > Bog-1198. The sequence goes on from CAWFQX010000007.1 coordinate 256,336, forward strand.
GGTACAGGCTTCCCGCAGAACCCATTGCCCGATCGATTCGATGAGCCCGGAATCCTCCGCGATCGAGATGAAGTGACCCGGGTTTACCAGGCCGTGGGAGGGCCGCTGCCAGCGGATCAGCGCCTCGACGCTTTTGATTTCCGACGTTTGTAGATTGTAGGCTGGCTGGTAATGAAGCACGAATTCGTTGCGGATCAGTGCTTCATTCAGAGCCTGGATCATCGATTGCCGCCTCACGACCCGCTCGTTCATCTCGTTCTCGAAGAACTGAACGCGATTGCGGCCGGTCTCCTTCGCGTGATACATGGCCATATCGGCGCTTCTGACCAGGGTATCGACGTCGCGGCCGTCGTCGGGAAATACGCTGATCCCGATGCTGCACTGCAAGTGAAGCTGATGACTCGAAATGAAGTAGGGCGCTGCCAGCGCGACGCGGATCTTTTCCGCGGTCACCGCCGCATCTTGCGCGGTGCTTACTTCGGCAAGCAGCACCACGAATTCGTCGCCTCCTTGCCGGCTCACGGTGTCCGAGCGCCTCACGCACACTATCAGCCGCTGCGCCACTTCCTTCAGCAATTCATCCCCGATCGAGTGGCCCAGGGAATCGTTGATGAGCTTGAAGCCGTCCAAGTCCAGAAACAGGATGGCGAGCCGCCGATTGTGGCGCTCGGCTGAGACGATGCATTGACTCAGGCGGTCATTGAGAAGTATTCGATTGGGGAGGTCGGTCAGAAAATCGTGATGCGCGAGATAGGACATGCGTTCGGTCATTGCGAGCGACTCGCTCAAGTCGCGGAACACGAACACCGCCCCGGAAAGCACTCCGCGCGGATCGTAGAGAGGGGAGATGGAGTATTCGATCGGCACTTCGGCACCGTCGCTGCGCACGAGCACGCTGCCTCGTATCGCCGGTGCGGCCAATTGCGCGGCTTGGGCGACGGCCATCAGGTTGGAGAGATTGGTCTTGGAATCGACGTTGTAGATCCGGCACGCCTGGGCGAACTCGACGCCGTACAACGACGAGGCCTCACACGCGAGCAATTGCTGAGCCACCTTGTTGACGTACGTCAATCGGTCCGACGTGTCGATCCCGAGCACGGCGTCTCCGGTGGCGTTCATTACCACCTTCGCCATCTCCGGTTCCACACAGCGTGCGTTCAATCGAGGGGCTCTGCGATGGCGGTGCTCAAGCGGGCCATAGCGCCATATTCTAGAGCGCAGGGGCGGGCTCCTGCTGTAGGCGGCCGCGACCTCTTCACGTCAGAAGTATCCGTACACATTGCAGCCGCCCCGGCGGCAGGTAGTCTCTAAACCCGGCGGCGCACCAAAGCGTGGTAAATGACCAGCACCACGATGGCGCCGATCGCTGCGACCACCATGCTGTAGATGTTGAGGCCGGTCACGCCGACCATGCCGAACCTGTTGAACAGCCATCCACCCACGAAGGCACCGACGATCCCGAGAATAATGTCGAGAAGAACACCCTCACCGGTCCTATTCACCAGCTTACTTGCGATGAATCCAGATATGAGCCCGAGAATGATCCAAGCTATGAATGTCATGTGAACTCCTTGAACGCGGTGGAATCGCCTTGTGGGAGTCTTGACGCTAACCCGCGACGTTGCTAGGGCCGCCAACCCTGGGTCCTGTCGGTCAATTGCGCATTCGCCTGTCGGATCTCGAGAAGTGCCGCCTGAAGGCCCGTGGGGTAAGAGTGCACCGACGATGGCCGGCGAGTTTCGACTATGGGAATCCACTCACGGCTCGCCGACCATACCCACCTTCTTGGCGACACACAAAAATTGAGGAGATTGAAATGAAGCGCTTATTGGTTGGTATGGTACTGATAGCCCCCCTTGCCGCGTTTGGTGCCGATTCGAGCCCAGACTCCGCCTTCTACAAGCATGCGGCGGAAGGAGGCATGGCGGAGGTCGAACTGGGCAGCCTGGCGCAGCAAAAATCAAGCAACCAGAGCGTCAAGGATTTCGGCGCCATGATGGTCAAGGATCACAGCGCAGCTAACGAAAAACTCAAGGCGGTCGCCGCGGCGAAGAATATCTCCCTGCCGACGAGCCCGAGCGTCGGCCAGATGGCCACCAAGACCAAACTGGAAGTGCTGTCGGGAGACACCTTCGACAAATCGTATGTCAAGGGGATGATCAAGGATCACCAGGAAGACATCGCCTTGTTCAAGAAGGAGGCGGCCTCGGGCCAGGATCCGGATGCGAAGGCATATGCGATCGCGACCTTGCCGACGTTGCGGGCGCACTTGAAGAAGATTCAGGCGGTGGCCGCCGGCAACGGCATCAGCTGATCCAATCAGCGCCGGTCTGCCAATTTCGTCCAGACCGGCGCGTGGTCGCTCGCCTTGTCCCAGCCGCGAACCTCCCGGTCGACTCCGGCGTCGGTCAAGCGGTCGGCGAGGCTGGGGCTGAGCAGTAGATGGTCGATACGCAGTCCGGCGTCGCGCCCATAGGCGTTGCGGAAATAATCCCAGAACGTGTAGATCGTCGTGTGCGGATGGATGGTACGCAACGAATCGACCCAGCCGTGCTTGAGCAGGTGCGCGAAGGCCTCGCGAACTTCGATTCGAAACAGGGCATCGTCCACCCAGCGTTCGGGCTTATATACGTCCGCCTCCGTGGGTATCACGTTGTAATCGCCGGCGAGGACTACGGGCGCTCCGGACAGGCGCAGTTCAGCGGCGTGAGCCAGCAGCCGATTCAGCCAGCGCAGCTTGTATTCGAACTTCGGGCCGGGCGCCGGATTGCCATTAGGCAGATAGAGACATCCGATCACCACATCATCGATCTGCGCCTCGATATATCGGCTATGAACGTCATCGGGGTCGCCGGGCAGCGCGCGCCGTATCTCCACCGGCTGCGATCCTCGGGCGAGAATGGCGACGCCGTTCCAGCTTTTCTGCCCGTGCCAGATTACCCCGTAGCCGGCGTCGCGAATTGCGGCCTCCGGGAAGTTTTCCTGGGGGGCCTTCAATTCCTGCAGGCAGACGACATCCGGTGTTGTTTGCTCGAGCCAGCGCAACAGGTTCGGAAGGCGAGCATTGACGCTGTTTACATTGTAGGTGGCGATTCTCACGCTGCCATCATAGCGAATGAACGGCCGAATGAGGCAATCATGCGGCCGCGAATGGTAGGATCAGCCAATGCCGGCCGATGAGCAAAAGAAGCCTTTCTCGATGATTCGCGAGTTCCACTTGGCGGACTGGTTCACCTTGGGGAACGCCGTCTGCGGGACGGCGGGGCTGTTCTCCATCATCACCTACGTGCAGACAGACAATGTGCGGCACATCTATTTCGCGGGAGCGCTGGTCATCGCCGCGCTCATCTTCGATATCGTCGACGGCCGGGTTGCGCGGTGGCGGCAGACACATTCCGCCATGGGCCGTGAACTGGATTCTCTGGCGGACGTCGTCTCTTTTGGGGTGACGCCCGCGATAATCGGTTACGGTTGCGGCATGCAGGGCCTGTATGACCGCGTGGTTTTGGGCTACTTCGTAGCCTGCGGAGTATCGCGTCTCGCGCGCTACAACGTGACGGCCGAAGAATTGGCGGACGGATCCGGCAAGGTCAAGTACTTCGAGGGCACGCCGATTCCGACCTCGGCAGTCCTGGTCTGCGTGATGATGATTGCCGCGTACCTCGACGCCATCGGCGGCCGATTATGGTTCGGCGCGATTTCGATTGCAGGGTATTCGCTCCATCCACTGGTACTGCTGTATGGAATATCCGGCTCGCTCATGATCAGCCGGGTTCGCATACCCAAGCTGTAGGTAGAAAACGCGAGTCCCGTGTAGGAAAAGCCCTACTCGAGTAGGTGCATTCCTGCTTCATTTGCTGAAATCTCACGATCTTCGGACGCGCGCCTTCCGTGCAACACTGCGGTCGTTGATTCACCTCGTTCGGCCGCTGGACTGTCACGGAGCATCACATGGAAACGATTCCTTCGGCGGCATCCGGGACAAGGTTCTGTAAGGTCCGCCGCAGGGGCGACAAGGTCCGCCGCACGGGCGACCATCGAGCCTCCTGAAGGTCCATGCCAAACCAGCGTCGCGCGACCGATGAGCTGCTGCGGCAGCGGCAGCTATTTCAAAAGGCGCCGGGGTTCATCGCCGTTCTGCGCGGCCCCAATCATGTATTTGAATTCGTCAATGATGCCTATATTCGGGTGGTCGGGGATCGCGATTACATCGGAAAGCCCATCCGCGACGCGCTGCCCGAGCTGCAGGGACAGGGGTTCATCGATATGTTGGACACGGTGTACCGGTCGGGTACGCGTCACCTGGGCCAACACACCCGCCTCATGTTGCAACCCCGCCCGGGCGGCCCGGCTGAGGAACACTATCTTGATTTCATCTCCGAGCCCATGATCGACAGCACCGGCAGGGCGACCGCGATATTCATCGAAGGTTTCGACGTCACCCACCAATTTCATTCCGAATCCGCGCTCCGAGACATGAACTCGATGCTGGCCGACCTTGTCGCCAAGCAAACCAAGGAACGAGACCGGGTTTGGGCGAACTCCCGCGATCTACTGATCGTCATCGGCGCAGACGGAGTCTTTCGGGCGGTCAGTCCGGCGTGGACGCGCATGCTCGGGCACGCCTGCGATGAGGTGGTGGGCCACAAAATTTTGAAATTCACTCATCCCGATGATGCCGCATTGACGGAAAGCGGCCTCGATCCCTCGGTCGCAGCGCATGACCTGACCCATTTCGAAAATCGCTTGATTCGGAAGGATGGCGCGGTGTGCTGGATTTCATGGCGCACTTCGGTCGAGGGCGATCTGGTCTACGGCTACGGGCGCGACATCACGGCAGAGAAGCTCTCCGCGGACACGCTGGCAATAGCGCAAAGCCGCCTTCGGGCGATCTTTGAGACGACCTACCTTTTCCAGGGGCTGCTGTCGCCCACGGGCCAGCTTCTGGATGCCAACAAGACCGCGCTGTCGGCCATCGACAAAAGACTCGACCAGCTCCTTGGCATGGCGTTCTGGGAAAGTCCGTGGTTCGCCGCGACGCCGGGTCTGCCGGAGACCGTTCGCGCGGCGGTGCAGGCTGCCGCGTCCGGCAGCATCGTGCGCCAGGAAATATATGTGAATCTTCCGGTCGGCGGCTGGCGGTGGTTTGATTTTTCGCTCCGGCCGGTCCGCGACGGCAGTGGGTTGGTGGTGGCCGTTGTCCCTGAGGCGCTCGAGCTGACGGATCGAAAGCACGCGGAGGAGGCTTTGCATCAATCTCAAAAGCTTGATGCGATGGGTCAGCTCACGGGCGGCGTAGCCCACGACTTCAACAATTTGCTGATGCCGATCGTCGGCAGCTTGGACCTGCTGCACCGGCGCCGCGTGGGCGGCGAGCGGGAGCAGCGGCTCATTGTGAACGCCATGAAGTCCGCTGAGCGCGCCAAGGTGCTGGTGCAGCGGCTGCTGGCGTTCGCGCGCCGGCAACCTCTCCAGCCCGTGCCCGTGCATGTCGGAATGCTCATGGAGGAGATCAGCGGTCTCGTCGACAGCACGACGGGGCCGCAAATACAAGTGGTCCTCGACATCGAGGACAAGCTGCCCGCCGCCAACGCCGATCCCAATCAGCTTGAAATGGCGATTCTCAATTTGAGCGTAAACGCGCGCGATGCGATGCCCGACGGCGGCACACTGACGATCTCCGCGACTTGCCGCACCATCGAGGGGCCGCATCGAACTTCTCTCGAGCCCGGCAAATATATTTGCCTGTCGGTCGCCGACAGCGGCTGCGGCATGGACCCATCTACGTTGAGGCGCGCGATCGAGCCGTTCTTTTCAACGAAGGGCGTCGGGAAGGGGACCGGCCTGGGCCTGTCCATGGTGCACGGGCTGGCATCCCAGCTAGGGGGGGCGCTGTGCATCACCAGCACGCCAGGAGCCGGCACCAACGCCGAGCTTTGGCTGCCCGTCAGTGCGCAGATCGCAGACGCTGCCGAGGCCAAGACGGCAGGTTCCAGCATGCCGGATCATTCCGGCACGGCGCTGCTGGTGGATGATGAGGAAATGATCCGGCTCGCAACGGCCGATATGCTCACAGAACTAGGCTTCAAGGTGATCGAAGCCGCCTCGGCAAAAGAAGCGCTCGACGTGCTGCGCCGTGGCGATGCCATCGACGTCCTCATCACGGATCATTTGATGCCAGGCATGACCGGCGTCGATTTGGCGCACATCGTCATCGCCGAGCGTTCGGAAGTGCCGGTGCTCATCGTATCGGGATTTGCCGAAGTCGAGGGCTTACCTTCGCATCTGCCGCGCTTGTCGAAGCCGTTCAGGCAGGCCGATCTCGCCACTGTTCTACGGGGGCTGATCGGAGGAAATGAGAGCACACATTCGGAATGATCAATAATGCATTCAACACTCAAGGAGCAACACCATGCAGAAGCAGCCACCGTCGAATCATGGCGAGGGGAATCCGGAAGCCGCCGAGCGGTTCAATACCGCCGAACGGGAATTCGTCAATTCCAAGCGCGGCAAGCAAAAGATTCAGGAAGGGCCAAAAGTGCGGCAGGAAGAACAGGCGGACCTGGCGGACGCAGAGAAGGCTGGTCGACAGCACGCGAAGTACGACGACTCGGCGGGCACGACCAAAAAGTGAGCGCGCTGCTTACGGGCGTCGGCGGTGGGAAACGCGCCCACCGCCGCGCGTAAGCCACCGGGGGTCAGCGTCGAGCAGCGGTTTCCTCGGATCGCGCCCGGCTGAACAGCTTGATGATTTCTCGATTGAAGGCCGGGATATCGTCGGGCTTGCGGCTGGTGACGAGATTGACATCGACCACCACTTCCTCGTCTACCCAATCTGCACCCGAGTTCTGAATGTCCGTTTTGAGCGACGGCCAGGAGGTCATACGGTGGCCTCGAGCGGCGCCGCTCTCCACGATGGTCCACGGGCCATGGCAGATGGCACCGACCGGTTTGCCGGCATCGAAGAAGGATTTCACGAAAGCCACCGCACGGGGCTGCATGCGCAGCGAGTCCGGATTCATGACGCCGCCCGGAAGCACCAAGGCGTCAAACGCATCGGGATCCGCTTGGTCCAGTGCCTGATCCACCGCAACATCCTCACCCCATTCCTTATGGTTCCAGCCGCGAATCTTGCCGGCTTTGGGTGATATCACCTCCGTATCGGCGCCCGCGGCATCCAGAGCCTTGCGGGGTTCCGTCAATTCGGACTGTTCGAAGCCGTCGGTCGCCAAAATCGCTATGCGCATACCTTTGAGTGAGTCCATCGAGATTCTCCATTCAGGGCCGTGCGGGAGACAACTCGTTCCCGGACCGGCTGTAGGCTGGGGGGACATAGAAGTTCAGAGTTCTCAGCAGAGAGCGGCCGGTATTGCGGATCTCGTGCTGATCTTCGTGCTCGATCAACAGGAGCGTGCCCGAACGCAACGGATATCGATGACCCTTGATTTTCGCGACGCCGCTTCCGGAAATCACGTACAGCCACTGGTCAGCGCCGCGATGACGGTTCTTCGGGCCTCCTTCGGCTTTGCCCGGTTCGATGACCATTTGCGCCGCTTGCGAGCGACCATTCTCGAGCACCGGTTTGAATCCAATCCCAAAGCGGAGTTGCTTGCGCTTCATCTCACGGGCCGCCCCGGCCGCCCACGGCCCCATAGACTTGGCCGGTCGAATAGCTCGATTCGCTCGACGCCAGCAAAACATAGATCGGAGCGAGTTCTGCTGGTTGACCGGGGCGATGCATTGGCGTGTCGGCACCAAACATCGGCAGCTTGTCGGGCGCCTGGCCGCCGCTCGGCTGCAGCGGCGTCCAGATAGGTCCCGGCGCCACGGCGTTCACTCGAATGCCCTGCTTGGCGAGCTGTTTGGCAAGGCCCTTGGTGAAAATGGCAATGGCCCCCTTGGTGGCGGCGTAGTCGATGATGTCTTCACCCGGGTCGTAGGCGTTCACGGACGCCGTATTGATGATCGTGGCGCCCGGAGCCATGTGCGGGACCGCAGCCTTGGTGATCCAGAACATTGCGTACACGTTGGTTTTGAACGTCGCGTCGAATTGCTCGGTGGAGATTTCCAGAATCGACGGCTTCGAGACTTGCCGGGCGGCATTGTTGACCAGGATATCGAGTCCGCCCAGCTGAGCCACGGCATCGGCCACCAGTTTGCCGCAAAAGCTTTCGTTGCGTATGTCGCCAGGAAGCGCGATGGCCTTGCGACCTTCCCGGCGGATAAGGTCGATGACCTCGCGGGCGTCGGGTTCCTCGACGGGCAGATAGTTGATTGCGACGTCTGCGCCTTCGCGCGCGAACGCGATCGCGGCGGCGCGTCCCATGCCGCTGTCGCCGCCGGTAAGGAGCGCCTTTCGCCCTGCCAGTCGGCCGGATCCCTTATAGCTCTTCTCGCCATGGTCCGGCCGCGGATTCATTTTCGACGCCAGGCCCGGCCACTCCTGTTGTTGAGCGGGGAACGGCGGATGTGGGTATCGGGTTACCGGGTCGAATTTCGCCGGCAGCGGGTCTTGAGCCGGGTCTTGAATTCGAGCGGCGCTCGCGCCGGGCAAAGTGCTCGCGGCAGCGACCGCGAGGCCTGCCGACATATCGCGAAGCAGCTGCCTTCGCGAAGGATTGCCATCGTTGGGGCCCATGTCGCACAGCTTGATGCATTTCGCGGGGCTTTCAATTCCCCCTGGGAACGTCCGCGCGCAAGCCCTTTCCTACATCCCGGCGGCTGCGAGCAAGCTGCACGTCATCCGCGCCCTGTGTGCGCGGCGATGGTCTTGTGAATCGCGTCCAAATCGACCGGCTTGGTGAAATGGTAGTCGAAGCCGGCTTGCAAGGCGCGCTGCTTGTCCTCGGTTTGTCCCCATCCGGTGAGGGCGATGAGCAGCAATTCGCTGCCGCGCGCCTCGCGGCGCAGCGCGGCGGCCACCTCGTATCCGTCAACCTGCGGCATGCCGATATCGAGAATGACGACCGAGGGGCGGTGCAGCCGTGCAGCCGCAATCGCATCGGTTCCGCTGTGGGTTACCAAGACCTCATTTCCGGTCAACTCCAGCAGCATGCCGAGACTTGCAGCGGCATCAACGTTGTCATCGGCGATCAATATGAGGCGCGGGTCATGCTTGGCTTTCCGCGCCGCCTCCGGCCGCTCCATGGGCGTGTCAGCCAGCATCACACTCAAAGGCAGCTTGACGGTGAACTCGCTGCCCTGGTTCTCGCCGCCGCTGTGTACCTCGATGGTACCGCCGTGAAGCTTGACCAGCTCTTTGGCCAGCGCGAGCCCGATGCCAAGACCACCCTCCGATCGATCGGTGGTCGATTTGATTTGGCTGAACATCCAGAATAGACGCGGCATGGTCTCCGGCTGAATACCGACGCCGGAGTCCTTGACCGAGATCAGAAGGTGCGCTTCGTTCAAGGATGCCGTGAGCACGATCCGTCCCGATGAGTCGGTGTATTTTGCGGCGTTCGTCAACAAATTGGAAAGAACCTGGGCGATGCGTATTCCGTCGACCATCACCGTGACCGGACGCGGCGGCAAAATTACTTGCAATTCGTGGCCCTTTCGCTCGATCAGCGGTTTTGCAACGTCCAATGCGTCGGAAACGATGGAGCTCAGATCCACCGGCGCCAACTTCAGCGAGAGCTCGCCGCGCGTGATGCGCGCCGAATCCAGCAGATCATCGAGCAGACGAGACATATGCTCGGCCTGCCGCGCGATCACACTGCGCGCCCATTGCAGTTGCTCCGCGCCGAGGCCCTCGTTGTCCAGCAATTTGACCGCATGGCGAATCGGTGCCACCGGATTGCGCAGCTCATGCGCCAGGGTGGCGAGAAACGCATCTTTCTGGCGGTCCGCTGCCCGCAATTCCTCCTCGGTCCTCTTGAGCGCTTCGATTTTTGTGTGCAATTGCTCGCGCGTTTCGGCGAGCGCCGCCTCTGCGCGGCGCCGCTCGGTAATGTCCTTGAAGACGAATACTACGCCGCGAATCCGCCCATCATCGTCCAACAGCGGCGCGGCGCTGTCCTCGATCGAGATGGACGTGCCGTCCGGGCGAAGCAATGCGGTGTGATTCGCCAGTCCAATGATCTTGCCCTCGCGCAGCACCCGTCCGATCGGATCTTCTGCCTCGGCTCCCGTGATTTCATTGATGAGCCGGAATACACCTTTGAAGGGCGCCGGCGTCGGCAGCCCCGCACTATGCACCAAATCGGCTGCGACGGGGTTGAGAAAGGTGACGTTGCCCGTCGCATCGGTCGTCACGACCGCATCGCCGATCGAGCGCAAGGTAGTGGCAAGCTGCGCTGCGGTCTCCCGAATGCGCCGACCGTCGCGCCTCAAGATATAGGTGAGACTGACGAGCAAGATGACGCTGAGTCCGGACATGAGAATGACGCCGGCGATCAATTCACGAGTCTGCCGATCGGCAGCGGCCCGATAGGCGAGGGCGCGCTGACGGGCGCCCGTATCGATGTCGTCTGCCAAGGCACGAATTTGATCCATAAGTGCCTTGCCGCGGTTCGTGGATACCAGCTCCATCGCCTCACGGGTGTTGCCGCTTTGAGCGAACACTATCGTCGCCGCTAGTTCGGTGAGTTTCTGTCGGGCGAGCTCCGTGATTTGTTGCGCCTTGATTCGCTGGTCGGGAAGGTCGCGCGTCAAACTCTCCAGCAGCTGGGTAAGCTCGGGTACTCGGCGGCTCGCGAATTGGTATGGTTCGAGGTAATCGGCTTGCCGGGTCAAGAGATAGCCGCGCTGGCCGGTTTCTGCATCCCGCAACGCGCCCAGCGTGCGCTCGTTGGTCGCCACGAGGTCGCGCCACTGCGTTGCGGTGAGTTCGGCCTGGCGCAGCAGCACCGATTTATTGACGACGATGGCTGCAAAAATACCGATGGCTGCGCAGGCGAGCAGGCAAACGAGGTACGGGTGCAAGAACCGCCGCCGCTCGCCGCTGCGGTTTGAATATTGTTTCAAGCCGGATAGTGTCGTGGGAACAGGATACGGAACGTGGTTCCCACGCCTGTCTCCGACTTCATCTCGATCTTCGCGTCCAGCATGTCGCAGAGCCGCTTCACGATGGATAGACCGAGCCCTTCGCCCGTCGCGATTACCGAGGGAAGTTCGTCGGCCGGCCGCGGCGCCGAGCCCGGCTCCGGGGAAGACACTGGCCGGTCGTCACGCGGGCGCCTTCGCGGCGCCCACGGATTGTTCCTGAGCCTTCTCGAGCGCCTGCGTCAGCGGCTCATCGGAACCGCTGTGCAGGCCGGGTCCCGAGTCGGTGACGCAGAGCTCCCAACGCTTGGGATCATTTGCCGTGCTGTCGCCCCAGAGGACGGTGATGCCGCCGTCGCGGGTAAACTTGACGGCATTCAGTATCAGGTTCTGCGCGATGCGCCGTATCTTGACTTCATCGCCTTCGACGGCGAATCCCTGCGGTCCATTACAGCGCAGAAACAAGCGGCGCTGCTGCGCGAGAGGGCGTATGCCCTCGCAGAGCTGCTGAAGAACTGACGATATGTCGATCGAGTCGACGCGTCGCTCTTCACGGCCCGCCTGCAGGCGCGCGAGATCGGTAACGTCGTTGAGCAGATGATGGAGCGAGGTCAGGTTGCGCATCAAAATCCGCACGAATGCGTCGCGCGACGTGTCCGGGAGGCCGCCTTGCGTGAGCCCTACGGTGGCATTCGCCACCACCCCGAGGTTGCCGCGCAGATCGTGCGCGGCCTGTCTCCAGAGATCCGCCCGCTGCTGTTCGAGCTGACGCAGCTGCTGCAGCGCGCTCTCCAGATCCTCGACGTGGCCGACCGCCTCCTGCTGCTGCAGTTGAAAATATTGGCTGACGCTCTCCTCGATGCCGGTACTGCAGAGCGCTGCCCACAGCCGCCGCGCGTCGCGCGCCTGCCTCGAGTCCGTGTAGCGGTAGGCCTCCAATTCGGATACCACGATTTCATTGAGTTTGCCCAATTCGCGGGTCACTTCGCGCAGGTCATATCCCTGTTGCCAGCGCTGGAGGCCGTGCGCGGCCGCCGGAGCGTGTCCGGCCTCGTTATGGGACATCGCGGCACCGGCGCGCAACTGCTGTTCGAAGGTCGAGAGCAGTGCGGGAATGTGGTCGTACAATTCAACGCGAGGCAGGGATTCGCTGGTGGTCAGCGTCGGATCCTTGTCGATGGCGTGGCGCCACGCTTGCAGGATATCGCCGCGCCGCGCCTGCAGATGGTCGGCAAGCGCAGAAAGTCCGCCATCGACGTTTCCCATTACCGTCTCCAAGGCTATGCAGGCATCGCACCGCAACGACGCCACGCCCGCCGCGGCAGGCACGTGCGGGGGCGTGCAGGGCGGATCTTGAAGGCTTTGCGGGGAAGTTTCAATCTTAGGGCCGGGAAGGGCGCCCGACGGCAGGGCGGGGCCACTGGAGGCCGCGGCTGGGACGATCCGGTCGGTTCCGGGGACGAACTCGATCTCTGCACCTGGATAGAGACGGGGCCATCGGTTCTTATCTTGTAATCGCGCACGCACGATGGAGTGCGCTGCGAGACCGTCCGTCACTTAACGGGAGAGCGCGTCGATGAAACTTCTCGTGGTGGATGACGAACCACATGCACGATCCGACCTGATCCAGCTTTGCGAGCGCAACGAGGATGTTGATGTGATCGGAGAGGCCGAGTCCGGCTTGGCCGCGATCGAGGCCGCCGAGAAGCTTCACCCGGACGTGATGCTCCTCGACGTAGAATTGCCGGATATGACCGGATTCGACGTGTTGTGCTCGAGACGCATGACGCGACGGCCACTCGGCATCATGGTTACGGTGCGCGCCGATCACGCCGTGACCGCGTTTGCGGTGGGTGCGCTCGACTGCTTGGTCAAGCCGGTGAGCGCCGATCGCTTTGACCAGTCGATCGAACGAGCCCGGCAACGCTGTGACCCGACCGGCAAGCTTCTGATCGGGGAGCGTGAGCACCGGCTCTATCCGATGAACCCAGAAACGATCGATTACATCGAGTCGGATGGCAACTACGTGACGATCCGCCGGGGAAACGCAAATTACATCAGCAGGGATACCATCAAGCGTCTGTCGGCCGACTTGGCCCACGTGGGGTTCGTCCGCATCGAACGCTCGCTGCTCTTGAACATTCGCGCCGTTGCGTATGTTGAGACCGTGGGCCGCGGCGTGTTTGCGTTCACGTTATCGTCCGGGTGCGTACTGCGTTCGAGTATCTCGTACCGCGACTCGATCTTGCGCATGCTGCCGATGAGGCGCCTCTCGCTGCGGCGGAAGTAAGCCGCCCGAGGCGAGCGGCGAGCCGACGCGACTGCGGCGGTATGATTATAATAATAAAATCAATATGTTACCGTGTATACTAACTGTAGGTTGTGATCTTCCGCGCTTTGCTCTTGAAAACATTCCGCCCCGCCCTATATGCCCCTGTGTCTCTCGCTTAACCAAGCTAACCACAACGGAGGTATTGAACATGAACGTTTCGCGCAATGAGCCGTGGACCGTACTCAACCAGTTGCAACGCCATCTGAATCAGTACTTCGATGGCGACACAGGCAGTAACAGTGCGAGTTCCGCGGCCACCGCCGACTGGATTCCCGCTGCAGATATCGAGGAATATGCAGATCGGTTTGTATTGAAGATCGACATCCCCGGGGTGGATCCCAACGGGGTGGAAATCACCCTGGAGCAGGGCGTGTTGTCGGTCGTGGGCAATCGTGCCAAAGATCAAACTGAAAGCGACCTTCAGCGTGAGCGCAGTGAGCGACCGCAGGGCCGATTTTACCGGCGTTTCTCGCTGCCCGAGACGGTGGACTCCAATGGTGTTAGGGCCGCCGGCAAGCATGGGGTTCTGCAGATCGTGATCCCCAAACAACCCAAGGCGCAGCCGAAGCGGATCAAGATCGCGCTCGACAACTAGACTCTGGCCGGCGACCGTCCGGCGGCGAGGCCGCCGGACTCGCTTCGCCTGTAGGCTGTCTCCGACGCTCGCTAGTGGCGTTCCGCGGCTTGTCGCTCCCGCAGCAGCCCGCTAATTTGTGGCGCACGAGTGCCAATGCACTCAGAGAGGATCGTCATGCTTCACTATGCTGTTGTGTTTCTTGTGATCGCGCTGATTGCAGCCGTGTTCGGTTTCGGCGGCATTGCGGCCGGGGCTGCCGGCATTGCAAAAGTTCTGTTCGTTGTGTTCTTGATCGGTGCGGTGGTCACCTTCTTGATGAACGGGCGGAGCCGCATCTAGGCGCCGAGTCCAGCGCATCTGCGTTGGAAAACGGGCGACGCACCTTCAACGGTGCGTCGCCTCTTTCGTTAGCGGTGCGTCGCCGTCCTGCCGCGGGCGGCCGAGGACAGATGCCCCAACGTCCAGGCCAGGGAAGCCGCGGTGACGACGGCAAGAAAGGGATGTTCGTTCACGTACTCGACCAGCGAACCGGGAACGCGGCTAATGCTCATCGAGCGTGCACGCCGCTCCGATTTATCCTGCTTGGCATCCGCCACAAACGCGTCCACGCGATCGCGAAGCCGTTGAATGTCGGGGTTTTGCGTATTGCGCAATTTGTGCACCAATTCTTGTGCACCATCGATCAAATGACTGACGTGTTTTTCGTAACTCATGCGACTGGCCTTGTTGCTCGCGGCCGAGCGGTTAAGTGGGGTCAATTAGTTCCAAATGCGCCGGTTGTTGTTTAACAGGCTCCCGGCAAGGAAACCCATCACGCCTGCAGCCGCCACGGCCGTACCCAGGGCGATCCACGGCGAATCGTGCACATAATCATCCACCGACACTGCGTAATTCTTGATGGCCTCGTTTGCCTGGCTCTTGGCGTCCGCCATTACCTCTTTCGCCTCGCTGAGAGTCTTGTTCAATCGTTCTCGCAAGTCGCGCACTTCCTGGCTTTGATCATTGCCCAGTCTGTCGAGCAGCAGTTCGGTATCGTTGGTCAGGTCGCGGAGAAGCTTGGCTTTTTTCATCTTTCGCCCCGTTGAGGTTTCCTAAACGTCGATTCTGGCGCAGGGGTCCGCGGATTGCGGTAGGCCGAGACTGTCTCCCTTTGTCAGAAGCGCCCCACACGCAGCCGCCGGTCGGGGCCGGCCTACTCGCGGCGCCGCAAATTCGCGAGAGCGGCGCGCAGCGCAGAATCCAAGGCGCGAATTTCGTAGGGTTTGCGCAGAACATTGATATTTTCAGACGCCGCGTCCTTGAAGGCCGCTCCGGAGTATCCGGAAGTCAGCAAGATCGGCAGTTGCGGCCGTCGCCTGCGTATTTCACGCGCCAATTCGATGCCGTTCATGGCGCCCGGCATCAGGACATCGGAGAACACCAGATCCACAGCGCGATCATCTGCCAGGGCACCGAGAGCGCCTTGCGCACTCGCCGCGCGCGTAGCATGGTAGCCCAATTCCGAGAGCATTTCGGTGACGAGCGACGCGACCTCATCGTCATCCTCAACCAGCAGGACGGACCCCCGCAGTGTCCGGCGGCGCGCCGTCGTGTCCGAGTCAACCACCGGCACCTTGTGTTCAACGGCCGGTGCTTCGGTTCTCGGCAGTAGTAGGATCATCTTGGTACCCCGGCCCACGAAGGTGTCGACCTTGACGGCGCCGCCGGACTGCTGGGCAAACCCATATACTTGGGGAAGACCGAGCCCCGAGCCCTTGCCGATTTCTTTGGTGGTGAAAAAGGGTTCAAAAATATGGGCCAGCACCTCGTCCGACATGCCCGTCCCGCAATCCTCGACGCACAGCGACACGAAGTCTCCTGCCAGCTCGCCCTGGCGCATATTCTCGACATTGCTCGCCGTGATCGTGATCGTGCCGCCGGCGGGCATCGCATCGCGCGCATTCACGCACAAATTCAAAACGACCAGTTCCAGTTCGGCTGGGTCCACCTTGATGGGCCAGAGATCAGCGGCAAGTTCTGTCTTCACGAGCACGTCGCCGCGCAGGGTGCGGTCCAGCAGATCGCGCATCCCATCGATCTGACGGCGCAGGTCGACGGGCTCCGGCTTGAGCGGCTGGCGCCGCGCAAAGGCTAGTAGCTGACGGCTTAGCGAGGCCCCCCGATCGGTGGCTTGCCGCATTTGAGCAACGATGCGCTGGCGACGCTCCGGTTCCGTCGCGCGTTCCAGCAGGCTGAGGCCGCCCGAAATGACCATGAGAAGGTTATTGAAATCGTGGGCGACTCCGCCGGTCAGCTGACCGAGCGCATCGATCTTTTGTGCCTGGCGCAAATGGGTCTCGGCCTCCGCCAGGCGCGCTTGATCGCGCAGCCGCTCGGTGACGTCATGGACGAACTGGAAGGCGCCGACCAGGTCACCGCTGCGGTCTCGCAACGAGTTGAATTTCATTTCGTAGTGCCGGCGGCGCAGGCTCGAGTGCCCAAATTCGTCCGTCGCCGTGAATTCCTCCCCCGCGAGCGCCCGACTCCAATAGTGGCGAACGTGCTCCCGTTCTTCCGGAAAGCGTTCGAGGGCTTGCAGCAGGTTATCTCCCACTGCAGCACGGAAACCGTAGACTCGGTGCAACTCGTCCGTGGTTGCGCGGTTGATCGCCATGATGCAGAAATCCCTGTCAAGAACCAGCACCTTCGCGTCCGTCGACTCCACGATGTCGGCGAGTATCTTGCGCTCGGCGAGCACTTCGGCCACCCGCCGTTCCAATTCCTCCTTCAGTTCACGAAGCTTCTCATCAGTGATTTTGCGAGAGGTGATGTCGATGGCTGTGCCGATGACGCGTACGCAGCGGTTGCCCTCGAACAGCGCTCGGCCCTTTGCAGCGACCCATCGAACGAGCCCATCTTCCTTGCCGATGGTCCGATATTCGACGTCATATAGCGCTCGCAGTGCCGGATCCAACGCAGCAGCAAATGCGGCACTGGTTGGGCCTTTATCGTCCGGGTGGAGCCCAGCGTAGAAATCGGCCATGGAAATGGCAGCGTCCGCCGAGATTCCAAACATCGCCTTGACCCGCGCAGGCCAATACAGCGTATCGCTGCCGACGTCGAGGTCCCACAACCCGATTTCTGCGGCGTCGGTCGCCAGCCGAAGCTGCCGCTCGCTTTCGCGAAGTGCGGCGTCCGCAATGGCGCGGCCAGTCACGTCAATCCCCTCCACGAACACACCGGTGACGGTGCCAGTGGCGTCTTTGATCGGCTGATACACAAAGTCGAGGTGGTGTTCCTCGAGCGGGCCGCCGGCCACGGGCCGCGCCGCGTATCTCACGCCGTTGGCGGCATAGGGTTCGCCGGTCCGATAAACCCTATCGAGAAGCTCGACATAGCCTTGTTCACCAGCTTCGGGGATGGCCTCCGCGACCGTGCGGCCGAGGATGTCGCGATGTCCGATCAGCTTCAGGTAGCTGGGATTGGCAAGCTCAAACCGATGTTCCGGGCCGCGCAACATCGCCATGAAACTCGGCGCCTGCTCGAACAATTCGGAAAACCTTCGACTCTCTTCGGTGGCACGGCGTGCGCTCAGCACCTGTTGGGTGGTCTCGGTGCACACGACGAGAACGCCCCCGACGCCCGTGGCGGCATCGCCGTCGTCTATCGGGCTATAGCTGTACGTCCAATACACGTCTTCTCGACGGCCATTGCGCGTGATGGGGACCAACGCGTTCTCATGCCAAGTGGCGCCGCCGCCGGACATGACCTGCGTGATCTGGGGGCCGATAATGTGCCAGATCTCGCCCCACACCTCGCGCGCTTTGCGCCCCAACGATCCCGGATGCCGCTCCGGACCGATAGATTGGCGGTATGCATCATTGTAGAAGCAAATGAGTTCCGGACCCCACCAGATGTACATGGGATGTCCGCTATTGAGCAGCAAGCGAACTGCGGTTCTTAAGGATTGCGGCCAGGCATCGGGTAGCCCCAGTCCGCTAGCTCGCCAATCATGCGCGCGCATCAAGGCGCCCATTTCACCGCCTGCGCGGATGAAGTCGGGCGCCGGAACCGCGTCTCGCAATTCCGTCACTCCAGGCGTCAAATCGGGCATTCTTGCACTGCCTCGAGCACGGCGTCGATCGAGGAAAACTGCTCGGGATGCGTGAGCCACAGACGCGCCAGCGCCAGCGCGTTCGCTTCGCATCGGCCGCGCAAGTCCGCATCCGGGATCGAATCGAAGTCGATCACATGGGCGAACCCTAGGATGCGGCGGATCATCTTGCAGGCGCCAAACCCCAGCATGTCCGCGAATATCGAATCTACGTAGCGATGCCGCACCGCCTGCAGCGCAGCGCGATCTTGGGGTGCGGCGAATAGGTTCGCAGGGTAGACATCGCCGGTTGAATGCTCGGCCCACAGCGCGAGAAAGCGGCGGCGGAAGGTGTCCCAGAAAATACGTGCCTGGTCGAGGATCCATGCCTGATAGGCAACGCGGTCATCGTCCGCGGCCGCGTGCCCGGGCTGCGAGTACCAGCTGAGCAAAAGGTTGCCGAAAAAGGCACCCAAATCAAAGCCGATGGGCCCGCAGAAGGCGAACTCAGGATCGATCACCCGGGTGTCATCGGCGGTGACCATCACCGACCCGGAGTGCAGGTCCCCGTGCAGGAGTGCCTGCGGGAAGTTGAGAAACTTCTCGCCGAAGCGTGCCGCCGCCGCCTTGAGCGGGCCGTCCGCTCGAACCTCCGCGGCAAGGGCGTCGAGTTGCGGGGAAGTGTGATGATTGCGCTCGCTGAGACGATACGGATCCGTAAAAATCAGATCGACCGTGATGCGGATGAGCGGCTTGTTGGCGGCGAACTGCGCCATGCGATCCATTTTTCGCTCGAACGGCTCTGCCAGGTCGGACGTGAAGAAGCAGGCTTCGGCGACGTACTCGCCCATGTGCGCGGCGAGATTCGGATAGCGCCGGCCTGCAATCAAACCATGCCGCAAGATGATGTGGGGCGAAAGCCGCTCCATCAGCGTGCAATAGAGCTCGGCGTCATAGTGGTAAATTTTCGGTATCCGCCGTGCAACGTGCGGAGCCACCGCGCGATAGTAGGCATTTTCGAAAAATGCCCGCTCCGGGGACATGGGCCAGGACGGGCCGGCGGCACGCACGTAGGGCAGGGCTTGCTTGAGACAGACCGAACCCTGCTCGCCTTCCACGATGAACACGAGATTGAGATTGCCATCACCCACTTCTCGAACCTGCCAGTCTTCCGGGCGTCCCCCGAGCCGTGCGCGAACATCGCTCAAACCGGCGACGAGTGCGCGCAAGCTCTGCTGATCGAGCATGCGATAGGGCGTTGGTGCATGCGGCAAGATCAGGTCTCCCCGGCAAACACCAGCCCGGGATCGGCCGCTTCCTGCCGGCCGTAGGTGCGAAATTTTTCCAGCACGCGCAGCATTTCGCCTTCGTCGAGGATGCGGACCTCGCCGACGGCCAGCGCCGCACAGTATTGCGCGGCGAGATTCTCGACTTCGCCGGCCAGCGCAAGGGCGGCTGGCAGATCTGCGCCGACGGCGATCACGCCGTGATTGGCGAGCAAACACGCCAAGCGGCCTTCCAATGCGGCCACGGCGGCGTCCGACAGAGCTTGCGTCCCGAAGGTGTGGTAGGGCGCGCAGCGGATATCCGCACCGCCCGCGGCCGCCACCATGTAATGGAACGCCGGAATGCCCCGCCCGCTGCACGCGAGCGCCGTGGCGCTGCGCGAATGGGTGTGAACGATGGCGCAAACGTCGGCACGCGACGCGAATATGTCGCGATGAAATCGCCACTCGCTGGACGGCCGGCGGTGGCCGAACCAGCGGCCGTCCATTTCCATGAACGGCACATGCCGGGCTTCGAGAGTGTCGTAAGGCACTCCGGAGGGACTGATGAAGAATCCCCGCTCATCACGGCGCACGCTGATATTGCCGGAGGTGCCGTGAGTGAGGCCGCGGCGCTGCAGTTCGCGACAGGCCGCAATCACCGTTTCACGTAAGGTTTCGTCCGTCATCCTGCCGCGCGCCGCTCGGGATGAATGTTGCTCAAGTCGCTGCGCGTGGCGCGGCACACGCCGCGCTCGGTGATCAAGGCAGTCACCAGCCGGGCGGGCGTCACGTCGAAGGCGAGATTGAGGGCGGGGCTTCCCTGCGGCACCACTCGCACCGTCTCGAGCGCGCCGGCGGAATTCTGACCGGTGACGTGCGTGAGCTCCCGCGCCGACCGTTCCTCGATCGGAATATCGCCGCCCCGATCGAGGGACCAGTCGATGGTGCTCACGGGGAACGCCACATAGAAGGGCACGCCGTTGTCATGGGCAGCCAGCGCCTTGAGGTATGTGCCGACCTTGTTGCATACGTCCCCCGACGCGGTGACGCGGTCGCTGCCGACGAGAACTAAATCCACCTCGCCGCGTTGCATGAGATGACCGCCCAGATTGTCGGCGATCACGGTGTGGGGCACTTCATGCGCTCCCAGTTCGAAGGCCGTGAGGGCGGCGCCCTGATTGCGCGGCCGGGTTTCATCCACCCAGACGTGAAGTTCCATCCCCGCATCGTGAGCCATATAAATGGGCGCAAGCGCCGTGCCCCAATCGACACAGGCGAGCCACCCGGCGTTGCAGTGAGTCAGGATGTTGACCCTGCGGCCGGCGGTCTTGGCCGCCTTGCGGATGATCTCCAGGCCGTGAAAGCCGATGGCACGGCACTGTTCGACGTCCGCATCACAGATCTCCGCCGCCTCTCGATAGGCGGCTGCCGCGCGCTGCTTGGGCGCGACTCCTGCCAGCACGCCGCGCATTCTCGTCAACGCCCAGCTCAAGTTGACGGCCGTCGGACGCGTCGCGCGCAATACGCGCAGCGCTTCCTCGAGGTGGGCATCCGAGGCGTCCGCGCGCAGCGCCAGCGCGACGCCGTAGGCGGCAGCCGCGCCGATCAGCGGAGCGCCGCGCACCACCATCGTGCGGATCGCCTCGGCAACGTCATCGAGGGTCTCGAGATCGACGGTCCGGAATTCGAACGGCAGGCGCGACTGGTCGATGACGCGGATGGCTCCCGCTGCGACGGGCCAGATGGTGCGGTAGTGCGTGCCGGAGATTCGCATGCGCGCTTCGCGCCTAGTTCGAATCCGCGTAGAGCTTGACGAGGTCGGTCAGGAAATCGCGGCCGACGAAGATCGAGCGCACGCTGCGCCGCTCGTTGAGCCCGTGCACACCATTGCCGTCGGGATCGCCCCAGCCGCCGGGCACCCCATACACCGGAATGCCGATCGCCTCGAGAAAAATCCCGTCGGTCGCGCCTGTCGACATGGAGGGGATCAAGGGCACGCCGGGGAAATATTTCGCCACCAGCTTTTCGGCCGGCGCGATGACTTTCGGGTCGAGCGGCGGCGGCACCGCGACCGGTCGGACCGGTGCAACCAATGTCACTTTGACGCCGGGATCAGCGATCGCTGCCACCAAAGCGGCCTGCGTGCCTTCCACGGTCTCGCCGGGGAAGATGCGGCAATTGACGTTGGCCGCGGCGCGCTGCGGCAGCGCGTTGTTGGCGTGGCCGCCTTCCAACAAGGTGGCGACGCAGGTGGTGCGCAGCATGCTGTGATAGCTGCGGTCCTTTGAGACGATCGCCTCCGCGGCCGCGTCGTCAGGATTTTTCGCAAGGGCAACCATGGCCGCACCCAGCTCGTCGCCGCGCGCTGCACCCGCTTTGGCGAAGAACACGCGGGTGGTAGCCGAGAATTTCACCGCGAACTCATGATCGCGCACCTTGGCGAGTGCATCGGCGAGCTGATAAATCGCGTTGTCGCGGACGGGAATCGAACTGTGGCCGCCGGCGTTCACGGTCTCGAGCCGATAGTTCTGTGCGGCCTTTTCCCCGACCTGCATCGACTGCACCAGCAGCTTGCCGTGACCATCGGTGCGGCCGCCGCCGCCCTCGTTCAACGCGAACGCAGCCGAGATCAAGTCCGGCCGGTTCTTGGCCAGCCAATCGGCACCGTTGAATGCGTAAGTCGTCTCTTCGCCGCAGGTCAGCGCCAGCTTGATGGTGCGCTTGGGGCGGTAGCCGCTCTGCTTGAATCGCATCAGCGCATCGACCCAGGTCGCATCCATCGCCTTCATGTCGGCCGTACCGCGTCCGTAGAAATAGCCGTTTTCCTCGACGAGCGTAAATGGATCGCGGGTCCAATCGGCGCGCTTGGCCTCAACGACATCGAGGTGGCCGAGCAGCAGCATGGGCTTGGCCGTTTTGCTGGTTCCCGGCAGCATCGCGACCAGGCCACCCTCCTTGGGATGCTCGGGCGTCGAAAATAACGTGACATCGGTATCCGCGTAGCCCGCCGACTTCAGATGGGCGGCCAGCCGCTCTGCTGCCAGCGTGCAGCTTCCCGCCGACAGCGTCGTGTTGGTCTCGACCAGCTCCTTGTAGAGAGCGAGGTAGGTCAGTTGATCGGGCCGCAGCGGCGTCATGGGCGCCTCCTGTGCGATCACGGTCGTCTGCATCGTGGCCGCCAGAGCGATCGCACCGAAGAAGCGCATGTGCATGGTCATACCTACTGAAGCCGGCGATCCCCGGCAAGCGCGCGATTGTCCTATGCGCAATGCAGCGGCGCAACGTTCGCGACTTACGCCGCGGTATTCGCGTCGATTCCGATGTATATCGCGTGATCTATTGAATTAGATAGAGAAAGAGCCCATTCGTGGGAGCGGGCGGCGCAACGGTTTCGCGACCACGGCGCCACTCATTCAATGCCGCCGCTTCACGGCGCCGGCCCACTGCTGTAGAGTTCGCCGCTCGCTCCTCATAACAAACATCAAGGGACATCGACCGATGGAAGCGATCTTCGTTCCAATCACCTGTAGTGTTTGCAAGCGTCATAGCGCCGTGTCGGTTTCCAAACTTGAAATCAAGCGCAAACTCGAGACCGGCGAGCCCATCGAGCTGCGCTGCGCCTACGATGAGGTGAAGTGGGATGCCACCTCGAAGGAGCGCCTGCAGATCATGAAATTATCGATGGAGAATGATGCCGTCGATCGCATGATGTCGTGGCCCCGGCGAGTCGATCGGCAGGGCGCGGCGACGATTTAGCACCCGCCGGCGTGCGAGCGGCAGGCCGGCAACATTCTGCTCACCGACGAGCGCGCGCGCGTGAGTCGCTCGTTGCGCAACTCCTGCGAATTCTGTGATCGAGTTCCGCCGCCAACGGTCATCGGACACGGTCGCGGCGCGTTCCTAAGGGTAGTGTCGCGATTGCGGCAGTCGCTTTGGGAGCAGTACCGTTGAATCGCTGGATGCACAGATCACTATGCTGCATGGGGGTCCTCTTGAGCGGGCTCACGGCAGCGTTGCCGGCGCGGGCGGAGGCGCTCGCCACCGTGCAATCGCTTCGCGAAGGCGGCTGCGGCGGCATCCTGCCGGCGGCTGCGCGATTGCATCACAATCCGCTGTTGGATCGGGCCGCGCAACTATGGGCGGGCGGGCGCTCGCCTGGGACCGCGGCTGAACACAGCGGCTACGAGGCCGAAGCCACGGCCGGTTTGCACATCAACGGACCGGAGTCAGCCACGCTGCAACTGCTCAAGCGCTCGAGCTGCCGCACGGTCCTAAACCCCAGCTTGCACGACATAGGCATCTATCGCCACGGCGCGGACACTTGGCTCGTGCTGGCCGCGGCCTTGGTACTGCCTTCCCGTGCGCAGGCCCCGGTGCTGGCGACGCGCGCGCTCGAGCTCGTCAACGAGGTGCGCGCCCGCGGTGCGCGCTGCGGCGAGCGATCCTTCGGGCCGGCGCCGGCCGTGAAATTATCCGGTACGCTTGCGGGCGTCGCGTTCGGTCATGCCAGCGACATGGCCCAGCACAATTATTTTGAACACGAAGATCGCGCCGGGCATTCGCCGGCCGACCGCGTGCGTGCCGTCGGCTACCACGAAAAACTCGTCGGTGAAAATATTGCCTACGGCCCGAAATCGGCGGAGGAAGTGGTCCAAGGCTGGCTCGACAGTCCCGGTCACTGCGAGAACATCATGGATCCCCGCTTCGCCGAAATGGGCATCGCTTACGCGCCGGGTCAGGCTGCCAAGCACGGCCTGTACTGGGTCCAATTGCTGGCCGCGCCGCAGGCATAAGGAGGCAGACAGGCGCGGCCTCAGGGTGGCGGGCTCTCAGCGCAGCTGGCTGTCCTTGCTGCCGCGCCTGTTATAGCCGGCGCTGTGCGCGGCCTCATGATCGCTCGCGTCCTGACAGGAGACGCACAGGCGCACACCGGGAACCGCGAGCCGGCGAGCCTCGGGAATCTCGCTGCCGCACTCCGCGCAGTGAGTCAGGCTCGGCCCCTGAGGCAGCCGGCTCTTGGCCCGCTCGATCCCGTCCTTGACGGTCGCGTCTATTTGATCCTGCACCGCGCCTTCGGCGGCCCAACCCGTTGCCATCGATCTCTCCGCGATTAATTACCGTCCAACTATAGGGCAGTCCGAGTCCGTATAGGTTCACGGGGGCGAATTTTCAAGCGGCCAAATCTGATGCACTGCGGTAGGAACGCGATCCCGCTATCATCCCCGTCCAATGAGCTCCGTCACCCGACGTTTGGATGAACCCTCGCTGCTCGACGCCTGCCATCAGCGCTCGGTTGCGCTATTGCAGCGGAATCTGGCCCCCGAAGGGATATTGGCTGCGTCCCCCGGTGCGCGCGCCCGGAAGCGGGGATATACCGCCATATTCGGGCGCGACGCGGCCGTGTGTGCGATCGCAATGGCGGTCTCCGGCGACCGGCTCTTGGAGGACGCAGCCGCCGCGGGTTTGCACACCTTGGCGCAGCACCAGGCGCCGAACGGGCAGATTGCCAAGTTCGTGGATCTGCAGAAGCAGGAAGCGGATTTCTGGTATCTGGGATGCATCGATTCGACGTTGTGGTGGCTGATCGCGCTCGCGTTTCTCGATCGAGGCCGCCGTGCACGGGGGTTGCGGCGGCGCTACGCCAAGCACATCAAGCTCGCGATTCAATGGCTGTTGGCACAGGAGCACCAGCGCTTTTTTCTGTTGCAGCAAAACGAAGCCAGCGACTGGGCCGACATCATGCCGCGCTCCGGGTTCGTTCTCTATACCAACGCCCTGTGGTACTACGTGAAACGCCTCTTCCGCGTCGCGCAGGCCGAGGAGACGCGCGCGAATTTCAACGGGCTGTTCCATCCGTTTTCAGCAGGCCTCGCGCAGTATCGCCGCGCCCGGCTGCTCAATGACTATGCTCTGCGGGACGGACGCGATCGCGACCTCTACTTGAGTTTCGTCAACTTCTCGTTCTTCGGCGAAGAGGGCGATGTATTCGGCAATGTGTTGGCCATTCTCCTCGGACTCGCCGACGCGCGCGCGTGCAAACGGACGCTGGACGCGCTCACGCTCGCGCAGGTGAATGAACCCTACCCGGTGCGCGCAGTCACCCGTCCGATCAAGCGGGATAGCTCGCTGTGGCGGGCCTACATGGGGCGTCACCGGCAGAATCTCGTCTGGCAGTATCACAACGGCGGCATCTGGCCGATGGTGGGCGGCTTTTGGATTGCCGCGCTGGTGTCGGCGGGCCGGATCGAGCAGGCCAAAACCGATCTCGTCGGGCTGGCGCGGGCCTGCGCCCTGCGCGACTGGTCGTTCACGGAATGGCTGCACGGCAGGACGCTGGCGCCGCGGGGCATGCCCGGGCAGTCATGGAATGCCGCGGCGTTTCTGCTGGCGGAGCACGCGCTCGCGGCGCGCGCGAATCCGTTCGCCATCAAGCGTCGCGTGCGGCCTGGGCGAGCGCTGCGTTGAGCGTCGCCGCGTCGACCGGCTTCACCAGGTGATCATCGAAGCCAGCCGCCTTCGCCCGCTGCTGGTCCTCGCTCTTTCCGTAGCCGGTCAGAGCGACGAGACGCACGCCGGCCAACTCCGCTGTGGATCGGAATTTCTGGGCGAGCTCGTAGCCATTCATGACCGGGAGGCCGATGTCCAGCAGCACGACATCGGGCTTGAACCAGGTTGCCCGCTCGATCGCCTCGGTGGACAGATAAACCGCCTGAGTCTCGTGGCCCTCGAGTTCGAGCAGCAGGGCCAGGGTATCGGCCGCATCCACATTGTCGTCGACTATCAATATTTTTTGCCGAGACAGGCGCGACTCCGGGCGCAGATCGACCGGGGCGCGCGGGCGCTCGATCAGCGGCAGCCGAATCTCGAACGTCGCGCCGCGGCCAAGCCCCTCGCTGCTTGCCTGCACCTGGCCGCCGTGCATTTCAACGAGCCGCTTGACGACCGACAGGCCGATGCCCAATCCGCCTTGCGAACGATCGAGGGTGCGCTCGCTCTGCACGAACAGGTCGAAAATTCGCGGCAGCAGATCGGGCGAGATCCCCACGCCATTGTCGGTGATCTCCAAAACCGCGGTGGTGCCGCTGGAGTAGGAGCGAATCTTGATCTCGCCGTCGGGATCGGTGTACTTCGCCGCATTCGTGAGCACATTGCCGACGCACTGCACGAGACGTGCATTGTCGCCGAGCACATACAGGGGCTGGTATCCCGCGGCAATGGAAACCTTGTGCCTCTGTTCGCGAATGAGGGAGTCTACGACCTCGATGGCCTGCGCAATGATGCTGCCGAGCTCGAGCGGCTCGCGCTTCAACTCGATTCGTCCCTGGGTGATTCGCGAGACGTCGAGCAGATCATCGACGAGACGGGTCAACTGCGTGACCTGTCTTTTGATGACCCCGACGCCGAACTGCACCCGCGGTTCATGTTGGGCGATGGCGGCCAGCAGGGCGCTGGCGTTCTGTATCGGCGCCAGCGGATTGCGCAATTCATGCGCCAGCATGGCTAGAAACTCGTCCTTTTGCCGATCCGCATCCTGCAACTGCGCGGTGCGCAGGCGCAGCGCGTGCTCGGCTTCGCGGCGCATGTTGCCGAGCTCGAGCAGAGCGCCGACCCGCGCAATGAGTTCGCGCGCCGAGAAGGGCTTGACGAGATAGTCGTCCGCACCGGCATCGAAACCCTCGATTCTCGCCTCCTCGCCGGCGCGCGCCGAGAGGATGACGACCGGCACGCTGCGCAGCGACTCATCCTCGCGAATCGCCGCCAACAGTCCGAAGCCATCGAGGCGCGGCATCATGACGTCGGTCAGAATCAAGTCGGGCCGCTCCCGGCGGGCGGCGGCCAGCGCCTGCTCGCCATCGGCAACCGCCTCGATCGCGTAAGCCGGTGTCAGAAGCTCACGCACATACGCGCGCATGTCGGCGTTGTCGTCAGCGAGGAGCACGCGTGCGCCAAAGGTGGCTGCAAAGCGCGGATCCCGGACCGGATGCGATGGATCGAGCAGGGTGGGCAGCGTCGCTGTGGTTTCGACCTTGGCGTCCGGCAGCCAGCGCAAGGCCTCTTGGACGAACGCCCGTGCACCGAGCGTCGCAATGCTGTGCGGGCGCGCCGCGTGCACACTCTCCGGCGGCAGATGCGCGGCGCCAAGCGGAACACGCACGCTAAATGTCGTCCCGCGCCCCGGTTCACTCATTACGTCCACGGCTGCGCCGTGCAGTTTGACCAACTCCTGAACCAGCGCGAGCCCGATACCTGATCCCTCCCGGGTGCGTGCTTCGCCGCCCTCGACGCGGTGAAATCGCTCGAACAGACGCGGGATTTCCTCATCGGCAATGCCGACGCCGGTATCGGCGACGGTAAGCACGGCGTGCGCATGGTCGCGGCGCAAGCCCACGGCGATCTGTCCCCGCAGCGTGAACTTGAAGGCGTTCGAAAGCAGGTTGAGGACTATTTTCTCCCACATCTCGCGGTCGATATACACAGGCTCGCCCAGGTCCTCGCAATCGACGACGTAAGCCAGGCCGGCACGCTCGATTGCGGAACGGAAAGTACTCGCCAGATCGCGCGTCAATGCGGCCAAATCGGCCGGCTCGAACGATGCATGAACGCGCCCGGCTTCGATGCGCGCGAAATCGAGCAACGAATTGACGAGCTTCAGAAGCCGCAACGAGTTGCGATGGACCAGGTGCAGCTGTTCGCGCGCGGCGAGGGGCAGACCGCCCTCGGCAGTCATCTGCTCCAAGGGGCCGAGCATGAGGGTCAAGGGCGTTCGAAACTCGTGGCTGACGTTCGAAAAGAAGACCGTTTTGGCGCGGTCGATCTCCGCCAACGCCTCGGCGCGCCGGCGCTGGGTTTCATAGGCCCGCGCATCGCCAATGGCGCTCGCTATTTGGCGCGCCACGAGCTCGAGGAAGGAACGGTACTCGCCGTCGAGCGGCCGCCGCGGACTGATTCCAACCATGAGCAGACCGGCGAGACTCTCTGAACCCGCGCACTTCAGGGGCAGCAACAGGGCGCGCTGGACGAGGTCGGGCCAAGGACCTGAGGGGATGGTGATCCCCATTCGCGGCAGGCCGTTCAACTCTTGATTGGCTTCGTCCTGCATCAATTGCCGTACCGGCCAGGCCGGATCGTCGATGTCGAGCGTTGCGGGCAGCGTGCCGCCCGCGCCCGTCGTGTGGGCCGCGCGGCGCAGGCGGGGTGCGTCGGCGTCCCTGAGGTAGAGGGCGGCAAAGGGCGTATCCAGGCGGGATTGTCCCAATACCTCGCACGAGCGCTCGCAGCTCCTGTCGACGCTTTCCAGGCCCACGGGGTGCGCCGCCAAGTCGCGCAGAACTCTCAGCCGCCGTTCGCCGATCACCCGATTGGTTACTTCCGTGACGACGCACAGCATGCCGGCGATGCGGCTTTCGTCGTTGTAGACGGGGCTGTACGAGAACGTATGGTAGGTCTCTTCGGCAAAGCCGCTGCGTTCCAAGAAGAGCAGCAATCCCTCATCCCACGTGGCCTGTCCTAGCTCGAGAACCTGCGTGATGCGCGGCCCGATGTCCGGCCAAATCTCTTCCCACACCTTGTCCGAGCGGGCCCCAAGCACCCAACTGGCCTTAATGCCGACGGTGGGCAGATACGCATCATTGCAAAAAAAGGTTAATTCCGGTCCCCACAGCATCCACATCGCGTAGCGCGAATCGAGCATCACCCGCACGATGGTCTTCAGCGATTGAGGCCAGCGGCTCGGAACCCCCAGCGGCGTACGGGTCCAGTCGAGAGCGCGCATTCGCGCCCCCATCTCGCCGCCCCCCGCGAGAAAGCCAAGCTCGGACGAAGGCCGCGGGTCGCCGGCCACTGCCATGTTGACCGAATTAGGCATTCAACTTATCCAGCTCCTCATCCGCTGCGCCACGTGGGCCGCTCTGAGAAATGTTACTATTGTTATCAATCAATTATGAGATATATTGTGTGTTATTTCTAATCTCGGTTCAGCGGTATCGTTACGCGAAATACGGACCCTCCCGCGGCGGGCGACATGACGGCGGCCTGCCCGTTCAACTGCTTCACTCGATGAAAAATCGAGGACATGGGGTTCGATAGCACATCCCGGCCGGTCGGGATCGAGGGTTGCCGGCGGTCGTCCGCGAGTTGCACCATGAGGTGGCTGCCGGTCGTCTCGACCGATAGATTGACCACGCTCACCGATTCTTGTTGGACCGCAACGTTGAAGGCTTCCTGCACGATGCGGAACAGGGCGATCAGCCTGTTGGCTTCCATCTCGGGCGCCGATTCCGGATACGTTTCCTGATAACCGATCCCGGCATTTGCGCAGCCGCGCCTGAATTGCCAACTCAGTGCGGCGAATAAACCCACCGAGTCGAGCAGCGTGGGTCGCAGTTCCTCGACCATCGTCCTCGCCAAATCGATTGCGCCCCGCAATCCGTCCTTCACCCGTCCTAGGCGCATGGAGGTATCGGAGGTGAGCTCGGAATCGTGCTGTTCTATCCAGGCCACGTCCATCATTGCGCCAATCACGGCGCCGCCTATCTCGTCATGCAGCTTGCGGGCAACCACGCTGCTCTTCTGTTCGAAGTCGGCCTGAAGAAAAGTCACCAGCGCATCGAGCTCGGTCACGCGATCGAGCAAGTCCGCATCCGGGACCGGGAGTACCCGATCTCGGGGCGGCGACGCCGTGGACACTTCATTTTGCATGCGGACTGTCCCGATCGTTTGGCGGTTGCCCATGCCTACCGCGCCAAAAACAGTTCCAAAATATCATGTACCAAGCTTATGGCAGCCGGCGTGGTTTTCTAGGGCAAACAAGCACCGTCGGTCGTCAGACCCTTCCTACTCGCCGCGTCGGCTTTTCGCGCGATTGATCCGCTTTCCGTGACGCCTTCAGATCAGTGCCGCTTGAAGTACTGCACTGCCTGTTCATGCTTCGCTGCCGCCGACTTCGAGGCGAAGGTACCTAGGTTTCGCCGCTTGCCGGTTTTCGGATTCACTTTGCGCGAATACAGCCGATATTCACCCGACGGTAGTTTTCGAATCACGGCGCACCTCCTGGTTCAAATGTCGATCCTTCTCATCCTGAGCATCAGCTTCTGCGGCCGCTGTCGGCGCCGGCCCAGACGTGCCGTCAGCAACGGCGCCATGTCGCGCGGCGCTGGGTAAGCGGGCGCCGCGGTAAGACGATTCCCGCGCGCGAATCAGCGCTGCGCCTGTTCAGCTGCAATGCGCGGTGCGCAATTCTGGGCGCGTCCTTGAGCCACTAGTCGTGAAGTGAGGTTTACATGAACGCTGCACTGGCATTCTTGAACGGTATTGGCCGGGACCGCCCCGAGGCGAGCGACACCGCCGATGATGTTTGGATGATGAATATCCTCCTCGCGAATTCCTCGCCGCCACCGCGCTCGGCGGTACGCCAGGCGCCGTCCCACGGCTGCCGGTCACTGCCGCGCGATGCTGCGAAAGGCACGCACGGCCAGTGAGTACCGTTTCGCGCGCGAACGGTTTAATCGATGTGAAGAAATAAATCTCACGAAGTCGGCGTGAGCAAAATGAGTGCTCGCGTCGCGCGGCGATGCGCGAAAACAGTTCGCTCATTGCTCACCTACTCCCTTTCCTACACTGCAAAGATACGTTGTTCCCTCGAGCCTTTATGGGGCATAGCAAGTATTGTCTGAAAAAAAATGACGACATAACTTGGTGTTCATGCCAGAGAACACCGAGTCGACCATGGTGCTCAGCGAGATATATCCGTGTGAGATATATTTCCGCCGCGCACGCCGCATGGATTTCAATTCCTTCGTCGAGCGGACCGCAATTCTGCTGGGAGCGGTAACCGCGGGCGTTTTTTTGATGAACCCGTCCGCCCTCGCGGTGCCGAGCTTTGCTCGTCAGACCGGCCTGTCGTGCGAAGCCTGCCACACCGTGTTTCCCGAGCTGACGCATTTTGGCCGCATGTTCAAGGCGAATGGCTACACCCTCACGAGCCTGCCGCAGGTGCAAGGCATGACGGCCGAGAAGGAGCAGCGCTTGTCGCTCAACCAGCTGCCGCCGCTGTCCATGATGGTGCAGGTCTCGGATACGCAACTCGCCAAGGCTGTGCCTGACAGCAGCGGCCTGCCGGGCAGGGCCCAGAACGGCACGGTTGCTTTTCCTCAGCAAGTGAGCATTTTCTATGCGGGGAAGATTGCGCCGCAAGTCGGTGTGTTCGGACAGCTGACGTATGACAATGGCAGCGGCACCGTTGGGATCGACAATACCGATATCCGCTTTGCCGACGTGGTGGTCCTCCCCAATGAGAGGCCCCTCGTCTATGGCCTATCGTTGAACAACAATCCGACCCTGCAGGATCTTTGGAACACAACCCCGGCGTTTGGCTTTCCGTACCAATCATCGAATGCCAACGTCTCGCCGCTCGCCGGTACCGCTATCGACGGCACTTTCGGGCAATCCGTCGCAGGCTTGAGCGCCTATGCGCTCTGGAATGAATCGGCGTATGCGGAACTCGGCGTTTATCGTTCGGCGCTGCAAGGCTACTCAAATCCGATTACCGGAGCCGCCGGTCCGCTCGACGGAACCGCTTCGAACGTGGTGAGCGGGGTCGCCCCGTACTGGCGCGTCGCTTATGAGCAGCAGTGGGCTCAGCACTCCCTGGAGATTGGCGCCTATGGCGCGACCTTCAAGGTGCTGCCCGGAGCCGCGTCCGCAACGACACCGACGACTCTGCAGGGGGCGACCAATCGGTTTCAGGATGTCGCAGAGGATGTCCAATACCAGTTTCTCGGCGACACGCACATCTTCTCGATGGCGGCCACCCATATCCACGAATCGCAGACGCTGGATGCAAGTTTCGCATCGGGCAACAGTGCCAATCCGCGGGATGCTCTGAACACCACCCGGGTCACCGGCACGTATTACTACGGCCGCAAGTGGGGCGGCTCCGCCAGTTATTTCTCGACCACGGGCAGCACCGATGCGGTGCTTTATGGGATTGGATCGAAGCCCGGCGTCACCACGAGTGCGAATGGCAGTCCGAACACCACGGGGTGGATCGCCGAGGCGAATTATGTGCCGTGGCTCAACGTAAAGCTGTCGCTGCAGTACACAAGTTATACGAAGTTCAACGGCGGCAGCACGAACTACGACGGTTACGGCCGCAATGCGCACGACAACAACACGGTTTATATCCTGACGTGGTTTGCTTATTGATGCAGTGACCTGGGAGCACGGGCGACCCAAAGGCCGACAGAAGAAATTCGGGCGATAAGGAGGGTAGGGCAATGAACATTCGTCGTCTCATTACAGCGGCGATTACGTTGGCGATGACGGCAGCGCTGGCGCAATCCGCCGAACTCACTCCGGAAGCACGTTCCAGTGCCGAACGAATCGCGGTCAGCACCTGCGGAACCTGTCATGGCGCCCAGGGCACCAGCATCGTGCCCAAGTTTCCGAACCTTGCAGCCCAGCCGGCAAATTACCTGGCCGCGCAGCTGAAGGCATTTAGGTCCCGCAGCCGCGGCGATCCCGATGCATTGGCCTTCATGTGGGGGATGGCTGCGGCCCTCGATGATGCGCAGATCGACGGACTGGCCCAGTATTATTCGTCGGCAAAACCGGCTCGTTCCGACGCGAGCGGCGACCGGACGATGCAGGCACGCGGCAAAGAGATCTATGAGCTCGGCCTCAACACGCGGCAGGTGCCGCCCTGCGGCTCGTGTCATGGATCGAAGGGCGAGGGGATGCTGGATTTCCCGAGGTTGGCCGGACAGCACCCGCAATATTTTTTGAATCAGATGCGCTCTTTTCAGAGCAACTTGCGCAGTACGGACATCATGCGCCCGTACGCCAGTGCCTTGAACAGATCAGACTTGGAGGCGCTCGCGCAATACATTCAATCGATGTGATCTCGGTCGCCGACACGCCCGCACCGGTGCATTCACGTGTACAGGTGCGTGGCGGGCAGGCCGAGCCGCAGACAGGACTGGGTCGCGGGACTCTCCAAGGGAATGATTCGATTCGAGATATCGCCCGCCCATTTGACCAGCCACCTCTCGCGCGGGCGCAGTCCCTGCGACTCGGTCAGCCCGAGCAGCTGGCGGATCCACACCGGCACCAAATCCACCGCGGCGCGCACCAATATGGGCTGCAGCCAGAGAAACGGACGTGGAAAGGTGGCGGTTTCGCGCATGATCTCCAGGAACTGAAACACGACGGGAGAGCGGTCCAATCGGCCGCGCATGGAGTCGAACAGATCCTGCATCGCGCCGACCGATTGAGGAGTCTCGACCGCACCGTAGAGCCGGGCGGCGGGCGTCCCCTCTCGGTAGAACCCGTCGAACTCGCACGTGCTCAAGGCAGCAACGTAGCGGCTGTACGCCTCGGCAAAGCTGAATGCCGCGGTGGCGTGCACCCACTCGAGCAGGCGAGGATCGTTGGCCGCGTAGCGGATTCCCGCCGGCGTTTCGCCATCGACAGCCGCATGCCTGCGCACCACCCCGGCAATCATGGGTTCCGCAACGCTGCGGGCTCCATAAACCGTGACCATTGCCGCCAATCCGGTGCGCCGCAGGCGTCCGATGGGATCCTTGCGGAATGACGAATGTTCCCACACTCCCGCTCGAACCGACGGCTCCGCCAGTTCAAGTATCACGGCGGCGACGCCGCCGACGAATAGAGCGACCGGGTTTTTGAAAATGCGCCACGATACGGAATCCGGGCCGACCAACGCCTCTTCCCGCAGCGGCCGGCCGAAGTCGACGGTGCGGCTTTGCTGGCTCGTCAAAAGCGTGCTGATGGTACCGTCGAGGCGGCGCTGCAAGGCGGTGGGCAACCGGATGACTGATTGCATAGAGGCGCAGTATAGGGCCAGCGGCCCATTGCATTGCACCATGCGGCCCGGTGGCAGTCAGTTCTTCGATGCGCTTGCGCCTCGATACCAGCGCTCCAGCCAGTGATCCACCGAAACCGTGCCCGCCCCGGCGATGGCCAGCCACAGGAATAGCGCCAGATATTCGAACTCATCGAAACCGAGCAAGGTCTCGAGCGAATCGACGTCGCCCCATTTCGCCGATCGAATGGCGACAATCATCGTGATCCCGAGAGCCCCTGCCGAAATGCGGGTCAGGAGGCCGGCGAGCAAGAATAATCCGCCGAAAAACTCCACCCCGGAGACAAAGGGAGCGAGGAGATGGGGCAATGGGATCCCCCAGCCCACGAAGTTCTCCGTCACCTGGGGCAGGGCCTGCAGCTTGCCCCATCCGCTCCACATGAATACCCATCCGACGGTAATTCGTGCAAAGAGCGGCGCCAACCAAGTCAAATGCTGCGCGATCTGCCTCGGCCACTCGATGAGCCATCGTACGAATAGTTTCATGAACGCCCCCAAGGATTTTTTTATAAACGCCGCGCCTTGCCATCCGGCTCAGGCGGGCGCCCCAATGGTACACATGTCAAAGACCGGCAAGCAGGCCGGTTTATTTCCGCCGGAAACGCTCGAACGGCCTGTCAAGCGCCTGCTGCACTCCCGGAGCAGGAAGAAAGTGGCATTTCTGGAACCCGTGACACGGAATCGCGGCAGTCTTCAGTTCAATTTGATGCTAGAGAAGCACTTGATTCGCAGGGAAGGCATCTCATGAAACAGGGTTTGGCGGCGCTGTGCGCCTGGGCCATAGGGTTGTACGCGTCGGTCGCGCCGGCGAACGTTCGCCCGGAGCTGGCACACACCGCGCTCGCCGCGCTCGCGGATGCCAAGGCCGTGGCTGCCGCCGGCCGCGGGCAGCTTCTGTTGGTCGGTTCGACGCTGGCGACTGAGCAGACTCCGAGCGAAAACGTCGTGGTCATTTTGGAGTACCCGATCATTCGGGACATGAAACCCGGAATGGTGCTCATTCTTGCCAAGAATGGCTGCGAACCGATCGAGACGTGCTTGATCGCCAGGCGCGTGGCCGAGATCGACTCACAGGGCGAAGTGCAAACCGACCCTTACACGGGCGAGGAGCTGCTGTTCGCCAAGACCAAGGCGACCCTGCTCGGCGTCGTGTCGTACGCCATCGATCTGGAAACCGACTCCATCCGCGACCTGCGTGTGGATCGCGCGCACGAATCGGTGACCCTCGCGCAGGCGATCGCCCAGCAAGTAGCACAGACCCGCGCCGGCAGGAAGTGAAGCCGCGAGGCGATCTCGTCTTGGTGTCAACTCGCGAGCATTGACGGGAGCAGGCGATCGTATTCTTTCTTCACCACGGCGTAGCACTCGCAGGTGCGGAGCTCGAGTTGCGATCGATCCAGCACGGTGATATGACCCCGTTGGTAGTCGATCAGCCCCGCCTTATGCAAGCGTCCCGCGGCGGCCGTGACCCCCTCGCGGCGCACTCCCAGCATGTTGGCGATCAATTCCTGTGTCATCACCAGCTGGTTCGAGCGCAGCCGATCCAAGCTCAGCAACAGCCAACGGCATAGTTGCTGATCGAGCGTATGGTGGCGGTTGCACACCGCAGTCTGTGCCATTTGGGTAATCAATGCCTGGGTATAGCGCAGTAACAGGTGCATCACAGGCCCCGCGCGATTGAATTCCTCCAGCATCAAGCTCGCCTTCAGCCGATAGCCGGTACCGCCGCTTTGCACCACCGCGCGGCTCGGCGTCGATTCGCCGCCCATGAAACGCGAAATGCCGACGATCCCGTCGAAGCCAACCACCGCTATCTCGGCGGAAGCGCCGTCTTCCATTACATACAGCAGCGAGATAATGGCCGAAGTAGGAAAGTAAACATGCAGCAGAGTGGCGCCAGGTTCATAGAGCACCTTGCCCAACGGCATGTCCACCGGCTCCAGGTGCGGCAACCAGCGAGCCAACGTTTCTTCCGGCAGGCTCGCGAGCAGCAAATTTTCTCCCGGGCCGAGCGCCAATGCCATGCCAGTTCCCTCTATGCAATAGGTGCGGTAGCGCACAAACAAAACATTATAGCAGGGGCCGCGTCCATGAGATGCAGCATGTGCGCAGAGTTCATCGCATGGCGCGCGGCATTACGCCGTCGCGTTGCGTTAGCGCGAGTCGGGCAAATCAATGTGTAAGGATTTCCCCGACAGTCCTTCAGGGTGAAACGCACGACGCGATAAATGCATATGCTTGTTTGGCCAGGCGAGATTGGATTGGTTCCTTCGGCGTCGCTGTGAGGTACGCGCGGGTTGTGCCGCTCGCTCCGCAGCCGGGCGAGAAAAATGCTGCCGAGACTTTCGAATTTTCTAGATGCCGGCGAAGCCGCTGCTGCGGTGTCTGTAGGCGGTCGGCTGATGAAAATATCATGCGGTTCTCCGGCTAACGCTTTGCCGACTCTAACCACGCGCGGAATCGGGGGCTGTAGGGAGACTGTGACAGTTCGTTTCATTATGTAAGGGCGAGTGCATTTGCAGCGCGGACGAGCCGCGTGCGGACGTCGCGCCGCACCAAATCGGAGCCACTCGAGGCCGATTGCGCGATACGCCATCGTCGCGTCGTGATTTCTGCTGTCGGAATGCGCCTACTGCAGGTGCGCATCCCCGGGGGCGCTTTATTCGGACCTCCAGTCCACGCTGTAGTACCCTTCCACAACCATGCGCCCCGTCCTACATCGGAGATTTTTTGACCGTCGAGGATACCCATCTTCCGGCTGGGCCGGTGCTGCGGGATGAACAATAACCCTGCATCTCCCATCGCTATCGTGGGGATTGGCGCTTCGGCCGGCGGTCTGCAGGCGTATTCGGAGTTTTTCAACGCACTGCCGCCCGACACCGGCATGGCGTTCGTCATCATTCAGCACTTGGCCGCAGAGCATGAAAGCCATTTGTCCGCGCTCCTGGCGCGCACGACTCGCATGCCGGTGATGGAAGTCGAAGACAGCCCGCTGCTCGAACCGAACTGTATCTACGTGATTCCTCCGAACCGCACGCTGACGATGAGTGACGGACACTTGCGGCTGAGCGAGCGCCCACCGGGCCTGCACCTCTCGGTGGACATTTTCTTTACCACTCTAGCGCAGAATCACGGCAACCGCGCCGTTGGAATCATATTTTCCGGAACGGGCGGCGACGGATCGAGAGGGGTCGAGGCGATCAAATCGCGCGGCGGCATCACATTTGCCCAGGACGGCACCGCGCAATACTCGAGCATGCCGCAAAGCGCCATCAATACCGGATGCGTCGATTTCGTGTTGTCGCCGCGCGAGCTCGCAGCGAAGCTGGGCGAATTGGCGACGCTGCCGGAGCTCGCATTCGGCGCAGATCCCGTCGATCCCGCCGACCAATCGGGCCGCGTCGATGATGTCCTGGCAATTCTGCGCGAGAAGCTGCAGGTGGATTTTTCGCAGTACAAGCCTAACACGCTTCATCGCCGTATCAACCGGCGCATGGCCTTGAGGAATCTCCGCAGCTTGGCTGAGTACCGGGAGCTGCTGCGCGAAAAGCCCGAAGAGATGGATGCGCTGTATCAGGACATTCTCATCAGCGTTACCAATTTTTTTCGTGATCCGGAGAGTTTTGATGCGCTCAAG
Source organism: uncultured Gammaproteobacteria bacterium (assembly GCA_963818075.1). Lineage (GTDB taxonomy): Bacteria > Pseudomonadota > Gammaproteobacteria > Steroidobacterales > Steroidobacteraceae > Bog-1198. The sequence goes on from CAWFQX010000007.1 coordinate 294,089, forward strand.
GCCACGATTTTCCCGCGCCTTGCGTCTGCCGGCTCCAGCGAGCCGATCCGGGTCTGGATCGTCGGCTGCTCGACGGGAGAAGAGGCATATTCGCTGGCCATCGCATTGCTGGAATACATCGACGAGGCGAAGCTGGAAAAGACGGTGTCCGTGTTCGGCACCGACGTCAACGGCCATTCCATCGAGCGCGCGCGCCGTGGCTGGTATCCGCGCTCGATCGCACAGGATGTATCCGGGGCGCGGCTCACGCGCTTCTTTACCGAGGGGGACGCCGGCTACGTCATCAAGAAATCGATCCGGGAAATGTGCATCTTCGCGGAGCACAATGCGCTCGCCGATCCGCCGTTTTCGCGCATGGATTTGGTGAGCTGCCGCAACTTGCTCATTTATTTCCAGGGCCAGCTGCAGCGTCAGCTGCTGCCGAAATTGCATTTCGCATTGAAGCCATCGGGAGTCCTTTTCCTGGGAGCTTCGGAATCGATCAGCCATTATCACGACCTGTTCGAGCAGCTCGATGCAAGACATAAGTTCTACGCCAAGCGCGGCGTGCTGCGCCGCCTCGAGGATGCTTTTCCGCTCGGGCGCGATGGATCGCGGCCCCTGTTCCAGCCCGCCAGACTGGGCACTGTCGGCAATCGGGAATCGGCGTCCGAACGCCAGCGCACGGCGGACGCGGTGTTGCTCAAAAGTTATGTTCCGCCCGGCGTACTCATCGACGCCGACGGCGAGATTCTGCAATTGCGCGGCGACACCACGCCCTATTTGACATTGAGTGATGGCAAGGCGAGCCTGAATATATTCAGGTTGGCGCGCGAAGGCCTGTTTGCGGCGCTTCGGGCGGTGCTGAACGAGGCCGCCGAACAAAAGGGGGCGGCACTCGCCGCGGAAGCGGCCTTGGACACCGAGGCGGGCGTGCAGACCGTTGGCATACGTGTGCTGCCGGTAGAGTTCCCCTCAAGATCGGCGCGTTGCTACTGGGTGTTGTTCGAGCGGGTAAACCCCGGCCCGTCAGAAACATCGCAGGCGGTAAGTGTGGGGTCCGCCGACCAAGAGAGCCGAATCGCGCTGCTGACCAAGGAGCTGGCGGCGACACGCGAGCATTTGGAGTCGACCATCGAGTCGTTGGAGGCGGCCAATGATGACCTGCAGTCCGCCAACGAGGAAATCCGCTCGGCCAATGAAGAGCTGCAAAGCACGAACGAAGAGCTGGAGACATCGAAGGAGGAAATCCAATCGAGCAACGAAGAACTAACGACGGTCAACGAGGAATTACGTCTTCGCAACAACGCGCTCGATCTTGCGAACGATGATCTCAACAACGTGTTCAGCAGCGTGCAAATGGCCGTCGTGATGGTGTGGCGCGACATGCGGATTCGGCGCTTCACGCCGCTCGCACAGAAGATATTCAACATAGTGCCATCCGATGTCGGCAGGCCGCTCGACAATATGAATCACAACCTCGGCATGGAAAATCTGCCGAGCTTGCTATCGGATGCCATCCAGACAGGTACCGGGCGCGAAATCGAAGTGCAGAGCCGCGAGGGGACCTGGTATCAGCTGCGGATTCGCCCCTACCGAACAGCGGACGATACCGTCGACGGTGCCACCATCGTCCTCATCGACATCAATAAGCTGGTGCAAACGCAGAATAGCCTGCGCAACCGCGTGGCGGAACTGGCGGAGGCGGATCGGCATAAAAACGAATTTCTCGCAATTCTCGCCCATGAGCTGCGCAACCCCCTCGCCCCGCTACGCAACGCCGCCCACGTTTTGAGGTTGGCGCCGGCGGATGCCGACGTGAGCGCCAAGGCGCGTGACCTGATCGAGCGGCAAGTACACCACATGTCGCGCCTGGTCGGCGATCTGCTCGATGCGGCGCGTGCGGCCAACGGCCAGATCCACCTCAGGCTCGAGCGTACCGACATGGGCGAGGTGGTACGTCGTGCGGCGGATTTGCTCGCTCCGCAGTTCGAGGCGGAAAAGCAGACGCTGAGCGTCAAGGTGCCGGTGGAACCCGTCATTGTCGATGGCGACCCGACGCGTCTCGAGCAGGTCGTGAGCAATCTTCTCAATAATGCGCATAAGTATACGGGCAGGGGCGGCCGCATCGAGGTCGCCCTGACGGCCGACCCGCTTTCGGTAGACCAGCCCTCCGCTGTGATGGAAATCACGGATAATGGCGAAGGAGTCGACGCGGAGCTTTTGCCTCGGCTGTTCGAGCTCTTTACGCAAGCCGACCGATCGTTGGCGCACTCACAGGGAGGATTGGGCATTGGCCTTTGTCTCGTTCGGACTCTGGTCCAGCTGCACGGCGGTCAGGTGAGCGCCTACAGCGAGGGCCGCGGCCGCGGAAGCAGGTTTACGATTCGAGTGCCGTTGAGCCGGCGCATCGCGAGTGAGGCGTCGGCCATTGCGGACTCCAATACGGCCGCACGTCGAGAGCTCAAATCGCAACGCGTACTCATCGTCGATGACAACCCCGATATTCGAGAAAGCACCAGCGCTCTATTGTCGATGGTGGGGCACGCGGTGACGACGGCAGCCACCGGTAGGGAGGCGCTGGATGCGGCTCTGAAGTTTGAGCCGACCGCGGTGCTGCTGGACATCGGCCTGCCGGACGTCAGCGGCTATGAAGTCGCGAGGCAGCTGCGCAAGATCCCGCGTCTCACGAGCTCGCTGCTGATCGCCGTCAGCGGCTATGACACGCCCGAAGCACGCCGACAATCGCTCGAAGCTGGGTTCGACCACCATCTCCCCAAGCCCGTGCCGCTTGCGGATCTCGAGAAGTTGCTGAGATCAGGCTCCTTGTGAGCTCATTTGCCGGGCAGCGACCCCGCCAGTGAGCATTTGAAGTGGACGTGAATTTCGGCTGCACGCAATGCGGAAAGTGCTGTCAAAAAACCAAGATTCCGCTGACCGTGCAGGAGACCCTCGACTGGCTGGACGCGGGTCATCAGGTGCAGCTCGCCTGCGAGGCGTCGCTGTGGCCCGAGCCGGCGCCGATTGCGGATCCGAGACGCGCGCATTTCAAGAGGCGGTCGTTTGCGGCGAGGAGCGGATCCGTGCAGGTGCGTGTCATCGCAATCCTCGTCGCTCACATACCCGAGGGCTGCCCGAATCTGCTGGCGGACATGCGCTGCGGAATCTACGAGCGCCGGCCGTTGGTGTGCCGCATCTATCCCGTGGAGATCAACCCCTTCGTCGAGCTCAAGACTGAGAACAAGGCCTGTCCGCCCGAGGCGTGGGCCCGCGAGCTGCCGGTATTGCAGCGCGATGGTCGAGTCGTCAGCGACGTCATCCGGCACGACATCCAGCGCTCGCGCGATACCGACGCGCTCGATGTCGAGGTCAAGCGGCGCTTGTGCGCCGCTTTGCACGTGGCGGAAACCGCGGTCGCGCGCGAGGGGCTGTTGGTGTATTCCCCGTCAATGCCGATTTTGCGCGATGCCATCCTATTCGCCATGGAGGACGCCGGCAGTGCGCCGGCCGACACCCAATGGCGCCTCGTATCCGACAGCGTGGAAACGATCGGACGACTCGCAGACGCGGGCGCAGAGGCCGTGCATGCGCGGGATTTAGCGGCGCCGGCGCCTCAATATCTCAGTCTCGGCGCGCAACGTTGAGCGAGTCGTGCCACCCGCCGCCCAGGGCTTTCACCAGCAGCACGCTCGCGTTCATTCGGCGCTGCAGAATGGTCACATTCGAGAGCTCGGCCTGTAGAGCAGTATTTTCGCTGGTCGCGACCTCGAGATAGGTGACCAGTCCCGCCTTGTAGCGGTACTGCGCCTGTTGCAGGGCTTTGCCGGTCGCGGCCACGGCCGCCGCTTCACTGATGCTTTCCTGCTGCAATTGGCGAAGGGCGGCCAAATTGTCTTCGACCTCCTGATAGGCGCCGAGTACGGTGCTTCGATAACCTGCGACCTGCTCGTCGTAAATCGCCTTCGCTTGCGCGGTCTGCGCTCGATGCCGGCCGGCGTCGAACACGGTCAGCACGGCGGCAGCGGGACCGAGCGACCACAATCGGCTGGGTGCGGTGAGCCAGTTGGAGGATCTCGTGCTGTCGAAACCCGCTGCGGCGGCCAGACTGAACACGGGAAAATACGCTGCCCGCGCCACGCCGATCTGTGCGTTGGCGGCCGCCACCCGCCGTTCAGCCGCGGCGACGTCCGGGCGCCGTTCCAAGAGAGACGAGGGCAGGCCGGGATCGATGGGCGGGGGGGTAAATTCCAGCGGCAGCGGGTTCGGCTCCGCATGGAACGCCGATGGGTTTTCGCCGAGCAGCACTGCGATGGCGTGTTCGGTTTGCGCGCGTTGCAGCCGGATATCGGCGGCCTGGGTGCGCGCGGTCTCGAGCTGCGCCTGTGCCTGGTCCACGTCCGCAATTGCCGCGCCGCCGCCATTGTAGAGGTTTTGGGTCAGCTGCAGCGAGAGGGCGTAGTCCGCCACGGTTTTATCGAGGAGCACTTGCTGAGCGTCCTCGGCGCGCAGGGTGAAATAGTCGGTCGCAAGTTCGGCGTGAATCGACAGGTTCAGAGTCGCAAGGTCGGCGGCACTTGCCTGCTGGCCGGCCCTCGCCGACGTCACCGCGTTGCGTACCCGGCCCCAGACGTCGAATTCGTAGGATAAATCGGCTTCCAAGTCGAAGTTGTTGTAGATGGGATTGCGGCCCGGCACGTATGTCGGCGAATTGACCGAGACCTTGGCGCGGTTCGCGGAAGAGCCGACGGTGAGCGTCGGGAAGAGGTCCGCGCGCGCGATTCGCGTGGCGGCACGTGCCTGCTGCAGCCGCGCGAAAGCGGCCTTCAAATCTTGGTTGGCGTCGCCCACCTTCGCTTCGAGTGCGTCCAGTTGCGAATCCTGGAATAGCGTCCACCACGCACCGCGGTTTTGGTTGTCCACGGGTTCGGCCGCCTTCCAGTCTCCGGCCGCCTTCCAGTCGCCGGACTCCTTGTATGCGTCCGTGACCGGCACGCTCTGCGGGGTTTTGTAGACGGGCGCGAACGAGCACGCCGTCAGAGCGCCGATGAGCAGCAACGTTGCGCCCGGGAGCGAACCGTTCATGTGGGTTTGCTCGGAGCAATGCGCACGACCACGCCGTCGGTGAGCGAGTCGGGCGGATTGAGAATCACCACCTCGTCGGCCTCGACGCCCGAAAGTACCTCGATGGTGCTGCCGAAGTCGCGCCCTTGCACGATGCTCTTGAGCTTCACGCGCTTCTGTCCGTCGATCGTGGCCACCTGCAATCCGGCTGCCCGAAACAACACCGTATTCGCCGGCAAACGCAAGCTCTCGGCGCTGGCGGGGAGCTTGAAATGCACCTCCGCATAGGCGCCGGGGAATATGTCGCGCTTCGCGTTGTCCAATTCGAGTTCCACTTGCAAGGTCCGGAGCGTGGGGTCGAGGGCGTTCGAGGTACGGACCGTTCGCGCCGTAAATGTCCTGCTCGGCTGCTCGGCAAACCGCAGATCCGCTTCGAGTCCGGGACGGGTTGCGGCGGCATAGGCCTCCGGCACTTGCACGAAGATGCGCAACTTATGCATATCCGCAATGCGAAACAGCTCGGCTCCGGTGCTTTGGCCGGCATTGATCAACGCTCCAATGTCGGTGTTGCGCGCGGTGATGACGCCGTCGAAGGGAGCCACGACGCGCTTGAACGACGTGAGGTCGCGCAGCCGCGCCACATTGGCGGCCGCCGAATCGGCGGCGGCTTTCTTGGCGGCGGCGTCGCCGGCCTTTTCATCGGCGTCCTGTTTGGAGACCGATTCCGTGGCGAGCAATCCCTTCCAGCGCACATTGGTGCTGTTCGACAGCGACTCGTTGGCGCGCGCGGTCGCGAGATCGGCCTCCGCTTGGGCCAGCTGCCGGTCGACTTCCGGCGTGTCGATCTCGCCCAACAATTGGCCCTTGGTCACCTGGGTGCCGATATCGGTGCGCCACTCCTTGAGATAGCCGTTGGTGCGGGCGTAGATGGGTGCCTCGATATAGGCCTGGACGGTGCCGGGAAGCACCAGTTCCTCGCCGAGCGGCGTGCGATTGGGGCTGACGGTGACCACCGTGGGAATCGCCGCTTGCGCCGCTTCCTTGCCGAGCGATGCACGCGCCCGCACGCGGCTGACCTCGCCCCACACCGCGAGGCACAGTGCGACGACGAGCAGAATCAGCGAGTAGCGGCGGATCTTATGGCGCAAGTTCTTGTCCGACGCGTCGGCGCTTGGCTCAGGCATTGGGAGTCTCCACGGAATGAATCGGGTGCGACGCGGGGCGCCCGTGAATGATCGAAAATACGGTCGGTACGAAGAACAGGGTGGCGACGGTTGCAAAGAGGAGACCACCGATGACCGCCCGTCCCAGCGGTGCATTTTGTTCGCCGCCATCCCCCAGCCCCAATGCCATGGGGATCATGCCGATGATCATGGCCAAAGCCGTCATCAGAACCGGCCGTAGCCGCGTGAATCCGGCTTCCAGCGCCGCCTCGAACGCGTTGTCGCCGGCGTTCATGCGCTCGCGCGCAAAACTCACCACCAGCACGCTGTTCGCCGTGGCCACGCCCATGCACATGATTGCTCCCGTCAGCGCCGGAACGCTGACCGTCGTGTGGGTCAGGAACAGCATCCAGACGATTCCGGCCAATGCGGCGGGGAGGGCGGTGATGATGATGAACGGGTCGAGCAGGGATTGAAAATTCACCACGATCAGCATGTATACCAGCACGATGGCACCCACCAGGCCGATCAACAGGCCACTGAACGACGCCTTCATCGTCTGTGCCTGGCCGCGCAGCACGACATGCGAGCCCTTCGGCAAGTCCTTTTGCGACTCGCCGATGATTCGGTTGATTTGCGCGGATACGTATCCAAGATCCGTATCCTGAACCGATCCGTAGATATCGATGGCCGGGGTTGCGTTGTAGTGGGTCACGACCGCAGGGGCCACGCTGCGATGGATGCTGGCCAGGTTCGACAGTATCTGCGACGAACCGCCGACCCCGCCGCTGAGCGGGGTATTGCCGAGATCGTTGAGGCTTTCCAGGCGAAATTGCGGCGTCTGACTCGCGACTTGGTATTGCGTGCCGCTTTTTGGATCCACCCAGAACGACGGTGAGGTCTGGAAGCTGCCGGACAGCGACACCAGCATATTGCTGGCCACGGTCTGTTCGGTCAGACCGACCAGCTGGGCCTTGGTGCGGTCGACGTCGACGTTGAACTGCGGATAGTCGCCGGATTGCTGGATGTGCAGGTCGACCGCGCCGGCCACGCCGTGCAGTTTCTGCATCAGCGCGTTGGCGAATGCACGGTTGCCCTGCACATTGAAGCCGACGATCTGCACGTCGATCGGCGAGGGTAGCCCGAAATTCAATATCTGGGTGATCATATCCGCCGGCAGGAACGCAAACGACGTCGATGGATAGGCGGCAGCGAGTTTGGTGCGCAGCTCGCGGACGAAATCCGCGGTCGGCCGATGGTTTTCGTTGAGATTCACGAATATATCGGCATCGCCAGGACCGACGGGCGCCGACGTGCTGTACGCCAGATTGATGCCGCTGTAGGGAAGGCCCAGGTTATCGACGATGTTCGCTATTTGATCCTTCGGGACCACCTCGCGGATCGTCGCTTCGACCGCATCGCAGAGCGCCGCGGTTTCCTCGATTCGCGTCCCCGTACGCGCGCGCAGGTGCAGCTTGATTTGACCGCCGTCGACCGACGGGAAAAAATCCTGGCCGAGCCCGGGCAGCGGCCCGAGCGGGAAGGCCAGCAGGGCCGTGGCGGCCATCGAGCCCAGGAATATCGCGGCAAAGCGCGGGCCGGTGTGCAGCGCCGTCCCCAGCAGCACGCGATACCCGTCGCGCATTTTCTCGAAGCGTCGTTCGAAGCGCTCCTGAAAGCGCGCCAGAAAGTTGCGGACGTGGGGCTTCGCGCCGCCGTCGTGCTTTTTGAGCCAGAACTTCGCGAGCGTGGGAACCAGGGTGCGCGAGAGGATGTACGAGGCCAGCATCGCGAATACGACCGCTTCGGCCAGCGGGATGAACAGGAATTTGGCGATGCCGGCCAGCAAGAACATGGGTACGAACACGATGCAGATCGACAGGGTCGAGACCAGCGCCGGCAGGGCGATCTGGTGCGCACCGTCGAGAATCGCGGTTTCCACATCCTTGCCGTGCTCGAGATGGTAATTGATGTTCTCGATCGTGACCGTCGCGTCATCGACCAAGATGCCGACCGCCAGCGCGAGCCCGCCGAGAGTCATGATGTTGATCGTCTCGCCCAGCGCCGACAGACAGCAAATCGATGCCAGAATCGACAGCGGGATCGAAATCGTGATGATCAGCGTGCTGCGCCAACTGCCGAGAAACAGCAGGATGAGCAGGCCCGTCAGCGCGCCGGCGATCACCGCCTCGCGCACGACGCCGGTGATGGCGCCGCGCACGAACACCGATTGGTCGCTGAGCGCCTCGATTTTCAGATCGGCCGGCAGCGACGCGCGGATCTGCGGCAGCTTCTGATTGATGCTGTTGATGATGTCGATCGTGGACGCCTTGCCGGTCTTCAGTACGCTCATCAGCACGGCGCGCCGTCCTTCCAGGCGCACCATGTTGGTCTGCGGCGAATAGCCGTCGCGGACATGCGCCACATCCCGGACATAGGTCACGGTGCCGTTATGCGTGCGGATCGGCAGACCGTTCAAATCCTCGATTTGATTGGGACTCGCGTTGAGCTTGATGAAGTACTCGAGCGCGCCCATCTTCTGAGTTCCCGCCGGCAGGATCAGGTTCTGAGCGCCGATTGCGTTGACCACGTCGTTTGCGGACAAGCCGTTCGCGCGCAGCGCCTGCGGATCGAGATCCACCTGCACCTGGCGCTGCTTGCCGCCGAACGGAAAGGGTATGGACGCGCCGGCGACCGTGGCCAATTGCGTGCGCAGGATGGTGTTGCCGAGATCGTAGATTTGCGACTCGGGCAGGCTATCGCTCGACAGGGCCAGCTGCAGAATCGGCACGCTGGAGGCGTTGTAGGACAAGACGAAGGGCGGCGTGGTACCCGGCGGTGAAAACGCCAGCTGAGTTTGCGACACTGCGGTGATCTGCGCGAAGGACAGATCCTGGTCGACATCGGGCTGGAAGAAATACTTGACCACCGCCGTTCCATAGACCGATTGGGACTCGGTGTGCTCGACGTCATTGACGGTGGTTTGGGCGATGCGTTCGGAGAACAGCACGATGCGGTTCGCGATTTCCTCGGGTAGGATGCCGTTGTAGCGCCAAATCACCGCGGCAATCGGAATCTTGATGTTCGGAAATATGTCCGTCGCCGTTTTCAGAATGGCGTAGCCGCCCATCAACACGATCAGCACCGCCAGCATGATGAAGGTGTAGGGGCGCTGCAGGGCTACTCTGACAATCCACATGATCTGCTCCGATTGGATCGCGGCCGCTAACGGCTAGGGGGCGGACGGATCTCCGTCATGCTGCGCCGCGCGACGTGCATTGCATCGACGCGCTGCGGCTCGATTGTAGGTACGTGCGTTCACCGAGTTGCAAGTATTTGTAGAAATGACAATCGCGCGGAGGCTGCTGAAGTAGGATTCGTTAGATAGGGGCATATGCCCTTAATAACTCGGAAATGTAGGCGAACCACCCTAATAAGTCAATTGGCATATCGCACGTGGCCGCCTGCCGGCGCACGAACGAGCTAGAGAATCGGAAGAGAGTCCAGTTCCTTGTTGCCCGCAATGCTCAACAGGACGGCTCTGAGTTCCGCCGCCGGTTTTTTGCCGAAAATGCTTTCGAAGCGCCCCTCGGCGTGCTGCCACAGGCGGCGGGACTTGCGAAGCGTCAGCCGGCCCTTCTTCGTCAACTCGACGTAGCGCTTGCGCCGATCGTCGGCCGATAGCCGCAGGATCACCAGATCGTCCCGTTCCAGAGGCTTGAGGTTATGGCCCAACGTCGATCGATCCATGACCATCGCCGTCGCGAGTTCGCACATCGTGACCGGACCCTCGAGGCTGCCGCGATCCACTTCCGAGAGGATCGAGTACTGGGTGGATTTGATGCCGACCGGCGCGAGCGCGGTGTCGTAGAACTGCGAAATTCGCCGAGACGCCTTGCGCAAGCTCCCGCAGGTGCAGGCATTGCGGGGCAGCGGGGGAGCGGCCTGGCTCGGCTTGGTCCGGTCATTCACGGGCATATGCCCATATAATACCGAAACGCGTCGAATCTCGAAAGCTTGACGGTGTCGATGCTGCGCCGGCGTTCATCTGTGCGCGGGTTCACGGCATTCGGCCGGAATGGGCCTCGAGGGGCGGTTTTTGTTAAGCAAAAACCTGAAAACGAGCGATCTGCGGTCAGTTACATATTTCAGTTCGCTGCCTTGCGACATACTTTTCGCGTGCGCTGGTGCATGGCGCTCGACGTTAACTTTTGGACCGGAGCCAAGTTCGATGAGCAACTCTACGATGGACGATTATTTTGCTTTCATGTCTGACAAGTGGGCGAGCAAGGATCCGGCAAGCCGGAACAGCATGCCGGCGGCGCCGAAAAAGCCGCTGCGTCAATCGGATACGATCGACTTCGTGGACGAGTCGCAGATTGAAGTGATCGAAAGCGTCGTGAGCGATACGATGATCGAGCGGATCTTCAAGCAGTTCAAGTCCTGATTCACGGGATCGCCGAGCGCACGAATCGGATCACCGCGGCCGCACATTCCTCCGGCTGCGTTTGCAATAATAAGTGAGGCCCGTCGATCTCAACCAGCTGCGCATGAGGTGCGGTCCGCAGAATCCATTGCGTCGCTGAGCGTGGTATGACGAGATCGTGCGCCGCTTGCAACACCAGAATGGGCAGGCGTACACGCGCGAGTGCCGCGCTCGCGTCCACGGCGAGCAGCACGGCGACGCGGTGCCGAATCACATCCGCCGAGACTGCGGCCATGGCTCGGTTCAACTGGGCCGGGGCGCGGTCCGACGCGAGCGACCCCCACATCAATGGCGCCCGCAACCAGCGCGGTAGGGATTTGAGCGGAAACCACGCGGCCAACGGCCGTGCCCACCCGAGCAGCGGGTAGGGATTCTTGGCGAATGTAGCGCTCAGGATGACGCCCGCAAGACCCGCCGGCGGATCCGCGCCGATCCGAATGGCAATGGGTCCGGAAAATGATTCCCCCAGTACGACGAAGCGGCGGTCCGCCGGCAATGCCGCGCGCACCAGCGCCTCGAGCTCCGCATATCCCAACGGTCGGTCTACGGGATAAGGGACGATTTGCGCATCGATGGCGGAGCCCAGCGCGCGCACCAACTCGGAGAATAATTTGCCGGTCCCGTCGAGGCCTGGCAGCAGAACGAGCGTCGGACGTGACGAAGGCGTGGTCATGGGACGCGGCTACTCGGGCCTCGCCAGCACCATCCCCCAATGCCATGGGGAGTCCGGCAGGATTTCGTTGCGGATCCAGCGCAGTCCTGCTTCTTCGCCCCAAGCGCGGCATTGCCCGGGCGGCGGACGGATATCGAGCGGCGGCCCTCGCGGTGTGCGAACGTCGTGGTTCCAATGAATCACTCCGACCAATCCGCCGGGACGCAGGACGCGGTAACTCTCCGTCAGCAGCCCGACAGGGTCTTCGATGTGCAGGATATTGAATAGCATGGCGAAGCTCGACGACTGCGGTTCGCGCCCGCAACCTTGCGTGACGAAGTCGCGCTGCTCGACCCTGACGTTCGGCAAGCCGGCCTGTGCGGCACGAGCCGCCGTTGCCGCCACCATCAGCGGATCGATGTCGAGTGCAAAGACCGTGCCCGATGTTCTCTGAGCGGCCGGGATCGTGAACGTACCATAGCCGCAGCCGAACTCGACGACGTCTCCTGTCAGGCGACAACAGCCCAGCGACTCGACGATGCCGGCTGCGTCGAAAAACGACTCCCATTGCTCGACCGCCGGCATACCACTGTCTCTACCCTTGGTCATCCGCGTTGCTCAGAGCACTTCAGCGTGCCAGCTTTTGATCAAGGAAATTCGCGGTGGCGTGGTAGGCGCGCAGCCAAGTCTCGTGTCGCAGGAAGTCATGAATCTCATCCGGGAATACGAGTTCGGAGTAGTCGACGCCCTGCTTACGCAGAGCCTCGGTGAGCCGCACCGTTTCCGAGAATGCCACGTTGCGGTCGTCGTCGCCGTGAATCAGCAGCACCGGTGAACGCCACGTCGATACCGCGCTGATCGGCGAGGCCGCGAGCGCCGTGGCGAGCGCATCGGCGGGCGCATCGAGGGCGTAGTAATCGCGGCCGCCCCGTTGCTCCAGGCTCCAGTGATGCCAGTCGTGCACGCCGTGCAGGTCGACGCCGGCTGCAAAAAGATCCGAGTTGCGCGACAGGCCGAGGGCAGTCATATAGCCCCCGTAGCTTCCGCCCCACAGGCCGAGCCGTGCTCCATCCACCTCCGGCCGGGCGCGCAAAAAATCGGCTGCCGCCAGCAGGTCATTGTATTCGCTGGCGCCGGCGGCGCCGAAGTGCTCCGCTTCGCGGTAGTCGAGACCATAGCCGATTCCCGAGCGGTAGTTGAGGGCCAGCACGACGTAGCCGCGGCTCGCCAGATATTGATTCAGGCCGTACGCGTTGCTGTAGTAGTCCATGTAGTGCCAGCCGAGCAGCATTTGTCGAACCGGGCCGCCGTGCATGAACACCACGGCGGGATGGCGCGGCGTCGAGCTGTCCGTTTGCGGCAGGAATAGCTGTGCGTGCGCGGCGACCCCGGCGCGGGCGGGCAGCTGCACGGACTCAGGCGTCACCAGGGACCCCGGAAAATCCGCGGGAAGCGCATCCCGAACGAGGTCGACGCACGGTTTCCCGCTGCGCAGGACCGCCGCGCGCATCGGCAACTTTGCATCCGAGCGCAACAGCCCGACCGTGACCCCGTCGCTCGCGATGACCGGCGCGGTCTCGATTCCTGCGCCGCTCGTCAATGGTTCAAGCGCACCGTCGGGCAGTGTCAGCCGCCACAAATGGCGACGGTCGATATCACCCGCATTGCCGGCATAGACCAAGTGGGTACCGTCTCGGCTTGCCGCCGCGTACTCGATCTCGAAATTTCCGGGCGTCAGCAGATGCGCCTCGCCGCCGGCGGCGGGGATGGCGTACAGATGCAACCATCCGTCGTTCTCGGCTGGGAACACCAGCCGGTCACCGGCCATCCAAAACAATTGCGTGTCGGAGCTCAGCGCATTGAACACACTACCCGCGCCGCGCGGAGCCCGGTACACCTCCACGGTGCGGGCGTCGGCGAGCGTTGCCACACGAATCGACCATGGCTCGCCGGTTCGGTGCGGCCCGATGCCCACCTCATCGTGAGTATAGGGCAGACGCAGGAACGCGATGCGCGTGCCGTCCGGCGACCAGCGCGGCTCGAGGTCATTGCCGAAACTGGCGTCGATCCAGCGCAGCGACCGGTCGGCAATCGAATAGACACCGATGAAGCTGTGGTCTCCACGGTTGCTGACGAAAGCCAGCTTTGTGCCGTCAGGCGAGAAGCGAAGCGAATCGGATTCGCCGCGTGCCTTGAACAGCTGCGCCGGCTTCGCGCCCGGGCGAAGCGCCAGAGTCCAGACTTCGCCCTTGTGCAGGAAGACGACGCGATCGCCGGCCGGCGAGACCAGCGGCGCATGACCCTCGGCCAACTTGACGGGGGGACCGCCTTTGAAGTCGACTCGATAGATGTCCTGCTCCGAGCCGGACGTGAGGTGGGCAGGGTTTGGCGCGGGCTTGTCCGGATTCTCGAAGTCGCCGCCGCGCACGTAGAGTAGGGCGTCGCGCCGCGGAACAAAGGCGATGTCGCCGATGTCTTGACCATCGTCCCGCGTGTAGTGCGTCAGCTGCCGCGACGAATATCCCGAGCCGCCGGCATCAGGGGTCGCAAGCCAAATATTGCGGCGCCCTTCGGAGTTGCTGACCCACCCCAGCCGGCTGCCCGCCGGCGCTGCGACGAGCCCGGAAGGAAAGGGCGCGCTCAAGATCTGCTCCAGAGTGAAACCCGCTGCTTGCGCCGCGCCCACGCCCGCCGCGAGTCCGGCCGCGCAGAGAACGCCGGCACGCATCGCTCGGTGGACGATTGCGCGGCACAACACGAGGAATGAGATCACGACGCCTCCGTGAATCGGACTCATGAATCGCGGCGTGATATCGGCATGGGCTCGAATTATAGCTGGAAGGTTGGCGAAGGGTGTGCGTTCAAGTTTCTGGATCGCCATGTTAGATTGTCGTCAAGATAAAGAAGCGCGCTCGTGTATGCGGAGACTCGTCAATTCCCAGGGGTTCGTCATTCCAGAGTCCGTAATGGCTGGATTGCTGCCGGCATTGACCGCCGCGGCATTGATCCTCTCGCCCGGCAGGAGTCTCGCCGCTGCAAAACTCGAGCGCGCCGTTGCACCCCGGTCGATCGGCGAGCTAAAGCGAACGGCAACGATCCACTTGGGGAAGACCGCCGATTGGGTCGCCATCACCGCCGACGCGGTCTGGGTCGGAAGTACGGGTCCGTTTGCCGTACATCGGATTGATCCAACGACGAACACGCGGGTCGCGACCGTGAAGCTGCAAGGCGAGCCGTGCTCGGGTCTCGCGGCCGGCTTCGGCAGTCTGTGGGTTCCACTGTGCGGGAAGCCTGCAACATTGGCGCGGGTGGATCTGAAATCCGGCGAATTGGCCAACGTGTTCATGATGGGCCCCGCGGCTGCGGAGGGCGGCGTCACGACGAGTGCGGACAGCGTTTGGCTCGTGGTCGACAATGATGGCTCGCTGGCGCGCATAGATCCCGGCAGCGGAGCCATCCGTCAGATAGTCCGCCTACCGGCGGGTTCGCACAATCCTTTGTATTACGATGGCCGGATCTGGGTGACGCGTGCCGACGGGTCTGAATTGACGGGCGTCGACGCGGCCACGGGTGCGGTGCTCGCGACCGCTCGCACCGGGCCTGGCCCGCGATTCTTGACCGCGGGTGCCGGGGCGGTGTGGACACTCAATCAGGGCGATGGATCGTTGACGCGCGTCGACACGCAGACCGCACAGGCCACCCACACGACGGCCTTGGGGACACCCGGCAAAGGTGGCGACATCAGCTTTGGGGGTGGAATGATTTGGACGACGGTCGCGAAGGTGCCGCTCTCGATGATCGATGGCGCTACGGCCGCGTTGCTCTGTCAGTGGGTGGGTCCGGGCGGCGACTCGCTGGGGATCGGACACGGGGCCATATGGCTGACGGATTATCACGCCGGGACGATTTCGCGGATCGAGCTGGACGACGCCTTGGCGGGCTGCAAGGATACTCGCTGAACCAGAGTTTCAAGGGGTTGGCGGCTATGAACGCACTGCGCACACTGATTGGTGTATGCATGGTTCTCACGGTGCTCGGGGGTTGCGCACCGGCCGAGAAACCCGACGCAATCGTTACGATCGACGGCGTGCGCCACGCCTGCGTCGTAGCTCTCCACGATGAGGCGCAAGGCAGCGCCGTTCCGTGCAGCGATGTCGCCGCATTCCTGAGAGACGAGCTGAGACTTGCCAGCGGATCCAGCTGCGATGTCCGCACAGTCTCCGAGGTCGACGCAGCCGAAGTGGCCCGCGTCGATGCCAGTTTGAAAGCCGCGGGCTACCGGTTGATTGGCAGACCGCACTAGGAACGAAGGCTCGCCACCGGAACCGCGATATCGCAGGTGAACAAGCCGGTTGCCGGATCGTATCCTTGGGGTAGTACTAGTTTGTCGCTACTGGGTGCGTCGCCGCAATCACCGCGATGATAAAATTGAAATGTGGCCGCACTCTACGACTCCATCGGGCAGCACTATCGACAATATCGGCGGCCGGATCCGCAAATCCGCGATGCGATCGTCCACAGTTTAGGCGATGCCCTCACGGTCGTGAATGTCGGCGCAGGCACTGGCTCGTATGAGCCGCCTGACAGAAAGGTTATCGCTGTTGAACCCTCGATTGTGATGATTCAACAGCGGGCGCACGTCGCCCCCGCTGTACAAGCGACGGCAACGGCCTTGCCGTTCCGCGACGCGGCCTTCGACGCAGCCATGGCTATCCTCACCATCCATCACTGGCCGGGTCTGGAACAGGGACTGCTGGAGCTTCGGCGCGTGGCACGCCGCCGGGTCGTCATCGTGACATGGGATCCTGAAGGTCCCGGATTTTGGTTGAGCGACTACTTCCCGGGCGCATCGGCAGCCGACCGAGAGATCTTTCCAACGCTGCGGGAAGTCAGCCGTCTGCTTGGCGATATCACCGTTTTCAAATTGATGGTTCCGCATGACTGCAGCGACGGCTTTCTGGGCGCGTATTGGCGCCGCCCGGAGGCGTATCTCAGCGATGGAGTCCGATCCGCGATATCGACCTTTGCAAAATTCAAGGAGCCCTCCGAAGGTCTGGAGCGGCTGCGGCAAGATCTACAAACCGGGGAATGGCAGCGTCGCTACGGCGCGATCGTGGGCCTTACGGAGCTGGATGTCGGCTATCGTATTCTCGTCTGCGGCTCGCCTTGACAAGGATGGCACAACGGACCGCGCGCATGCCGAGCTACCGATTTCTTGACTCATAACTCTACCTATGTTGATATAAGGCATGCCGCGTCCACCGAATGCCTCGCGCCAAACCCACCTGTTGCTGGCCGCGCTGCTGGAACGGCCGCGCGTTTGGCGGCACGGCTACGAGCTGGCGAAGGAGACAGGTCTCAAGTCGGGGACTCTGTATCCACTGCTGATGCGTCTCAGCGACCAAGGACTGCTCGATGCGCGATGGACCGAATCGGACCAACCCGGTAAGCCCCCTCGACACTTGTACCGGCCGACCGCCGCAGGTCTGGCTCTGGCGCGCGAGCAAAGGGCAAACTCGAATGTGGGCGCACTGCCCAAGCCGATGAAGTTGGGCGCGTGATTCACCCGCTGACATGGCGGCGACGGCTGACGCAGACCGCGCTGCGCTTGGGCGCTGCGTTGTTGCCTGCCGAACGATTGACCTGGGGGACTGCGATGCGCGCCGAAGCGCAGCACATCGATGACGACCGCGAGGCGCTGCACTGGGCCCTCGGCAGCGTTTGCGCCTGTGCCGCCGAGCGCTTCCGCGTGTTGCGCGTGCGGAGACTGTTCTCGACGCACTCGCTCGGAATCCTGTGGATCGTGATTTTCATCGTCAGCAGTGCCTTCAATGTAAGCATTGCCTTGGCCGCCCGGCTTGGCTACCAACGGATGGCCTCGGCCTTGGGATGGTGGATGAGGGAATTTCAGTACGATCAATTCGTGCCGTTCGCGGCCGCAATGCCGCCCGGATTGTTTGTGCTGATGGGTTTTGTGGTCGTGTTGTTCAGCGTGTCGCTCTACCTCAGTGTGCGAAATCACCGGGCGTCGTTCGCAACATTCTGTGCCGCACTCGCACTCAGCCTGGTGACCTGGCTCTATCAGCTCGGCATCCCCGCCTATCTGCAGGCCTTGTCGCCGCAGCACCGCTGGCGAATTGGCATCTGCTTTGCGCTCACTGCCGGCGTGTTGGGCGCACTTCGATGGGGGAGCGCAGTGCCTGATCCATCCATGCGGAATTTGGGTGGGAGACGGCCGTGATTCGCGCAAGCGTTGCCGTCATCATCGGTCTGGTGGTCTGGGTGGTTTGCGCGACGGTGCTCGATATCCCGCTGCGATTCGCTATTCCAGGATACGCCGCAGCGGAGCCGCAGCTGCAATTCACCTTGCCCATGATGATCGCGAGGCTCGCGCTTCCCGGCGCAGTCCCGTCGATCGCCGCCGGATTTGCGAGCGCCTGGATTTCCCGCGGCAATCGCCGCGCCATCGCCGCGCTCGCCATCGCTCTGTTGGCGATATTCCTGCCCACGCACTACCACGTATGGACCAAGGTCCCGCTCTGGTACCATCTCGTCTTTCTCGGATCGCTGCCGCTGCTCACCTGGCTCGGCGCAAAGCTGCATTCACGGCTGATCAAGACCTGAGCGGCGGCGTGCCGAGGATCAACTGCCGGTCCAGCGCGCCACGGTTCTTGCCAATGTCGGCCCCACCAGCAACACGAGTATGAACCGCGCCATCTGCATGGCCATGACGAAGGGCTGGTCCACTTGGGAGGAGGCTGCAATGATGGCCACCGAATCAGCGCCTCCGGGGCTGGTGGCAAGATAGGCGGTTAGCGGGTCGATACCCACCGAAATGTGCAGCAGCCATGCCAGACCGCCGCACAGCACGATGAGCGTGAACGTCGAGGCGGCGATCTTTGGAAAGACGCGCGCGGCGTAGAGCACGATCTCGCGGGTGAACCGGAGGCCGATGGACCAACCGACCAAAGTGTAGCAACCCGCCATCAGCCAGGGAGGCAGGGTAATGGCGATGAGGTGCGTGCAGGAGAGCGCGATGCCCGCGAACAGCGGGATGAGCAGGGGGCCGGCGGGTATTTTGGACCAGGCGCCGGCGAGGGCGCCGATCACGGCCAGCGCCAGAGTCCCCCACAGCGGTCCCGCAGGTACGGCCGGAAACCAGTCAATGGCAGCTCTGATGCCGCCGCCGTGCGGGCCCCAGAGACGCGCGACGACCGAGGCCGCGAGGGCCACCATCATCACTCGCAGGAATTGCATGTAGGCTACCAGCCGCGCGTCGCCGCCGAAGCCTTCGGACATCAGTACCATCACCGTGGCGGCGCCGGGTGCGGAACCCCACACCGCCGTCGTTCCGGGCAACACTTTCCAGCGCGCGAGCAAGATGCCGAGCGATGTGCTGATGACCAGCACCGAGCAAACCCCGGCGAGGAACAGCGGCCATTGCCGGAGCATATTCGCCAGGATGGCGGGGCCGATGCTGCGTGCCACGAGGCAGCCGATCAGACCCTGCGCCAGGACATAGGGCCAACGAGGCACCGCCAAGTTGCCGTCGAATACCGCGACCAGAATCGCAGCGGCCATGGCGCCGAGCAACAGGGCGGCGGGCAGATGAATCAGCTCGAGCGGAACGATGAATACCAACGAAGCAGCGAGCAGCACACCCCATTTGAGGGGGGTTGGTGCAGCGCTGAGCGAGGCGGCGGTTGGTATCACCCGGCGCTAGCCGCGGGTCAGCGTGATGTCGCTGGTTCGAACCAGTCGCGCCAGCCGCGGCAGGATATGCTTCATCGACATTTCGTGGCCTTCAGCGACCGAACTGGTCGTCGCGTCCTTGACGATCAGCAGCTCGTAGCCGTGCTCGTAGGCCTGGCGCGCCGTTGATTCCACCCCAATTTGAGTGGAGACGCCGCCGAGCACAATGGTGCGGATGCCGCGGCGGCGCAGCTGCAGGTCGAGCTCGGTGCCGTAGAACGCACCCCACTGCCGCTTGGTGATCTTAAGGTCGCCCGGCTGCTGCAACCCGGGCGGAAATTCGGCCCATCCCTCGGGAAACCCGCCTTTGGGAATCGGCGGCGGCTCGTCCACCCGTGGCCGCAGCATGTCGCCGCCGTCCGCCGAGAAACCCACGTTTACCAGCACCACCAGGGCGCGCGCGGCTCGAAAACGCTCGGCGAGGGCCTGACCGCGCGCCAAAAGTTCCTCGGCGGTGGTTGGCGTGAGCGCGTTACCGAGGATGCCCTTTTGCAGGTCGATGAGGATGAGGGCGGTGGACTTAGGATCGAGTTCAACCATGACGTTGCTCCTGGTGTGAAATGCGCGCGGCTCCGCCCGCGGGGCCTTGCGCATCGACGATATATGAGAGAGACTCATAAACTAGTTTATGAGGGAGACTCACAAATGTCAACTGAAGCAGCGGTGGCCAAAGTACCCAAACGCGCCCGCGGTGTGCAGCGGGTGACGGAGCTGCTGGACGCGGGCGCGGTGTTGTTCGCTGAAAACGGCTACGACGCAACGACGATGACCCAGATCGCGCAGCGTGCGGGTGCGTCGATCGGCTCGCTGTACCAGTTCTTTCCGTCCAAGGAACTGCTGGCGGAAGCTCTTTTCAGCCGCTATGTGCAGCGCGTGGCTTCGCTGTTGGAAGACCTCGCGAAACGCGCGCCGGGCCTGTCGGCGGTGCGGTTGGCGGACCGGCTGGTGCATCTGATGCTGGATGCCCGTTGGGATCGCGATGCCGCGGCCGCGCTCTCCAGCTCCGTCGCCGGCATCGTCGAGCGCCGCAAACCGCTGCGCGGCGCCACGCGCCGCCAAATTGCCGCGATCTTGCGAGCCGCCAACCCTAAGCTGGCGCAGAAGACCGCGGCCGCGGCCGCTGTCATCATCGCCCACGTCTTGAAGATGGTGCCGACTTTGGCAAAGGAGCAAGAGGAGGGCGGACAGGCGTTGGTCGCGGAGGCGCGCAAGATGCTGGCGGCGTATCTCGCAGGCGTCGTCAATTGAGACCTGATTCGCGGTTGTCGGCCGACATGCCGATCACAATGGGCGCGCGTAGACACACAAGGATCGGTTCGATGGCGCATAAGTTTCGCTTAGTGGACGGCTTGCTGCGCCTGGCTTCGACCTCAAGGTCAAGGTCGGTCGTGACTGCGGCGGCCATCTCATTTGCGATCTGCCACTTCGTCGTCCTCGCCGCTGCCCCGGCTTCGGCTGCAATAGCCGGTAATCTTGATGCCGAGATTCCGCGTCAGCTCGTGTATTTTACGGCGGTGCTTTGTCGATTCGCCGTGCCTTTGGGCATCATGGTCGTAGGAATGATGTACGGGCGATCCAAGTCGCCTTGAGTCTTCAAAGCCGGCCGCTCAGGCCGGATCGCCCTTCAATTCGACCGGCTTACCATGCGGAGTACGCCGATACGCTTCGCCCCAGGCCTCCCTTTGCGCCGAGAGGGTCGCCGCGTCAGACAGGCGTTTCGACACCACGAGATTCTCCAGAGCCGCCAGCCAGCAGTGGTAGTACCGCGAACCATCGTCGGGTTCACCGCGCGCTGCATCGGCCTTTAGCTCCGCAGCCAAGGCAGCTGCCCATTCGTTCCAGGTAAAATGCCCTTGAGCAGACAACCGAACGGCGAGCGCGAACGCCTGGGCCTGCCACGGCTCGGCGAAGACCGGCCCATCGTCATCAGACGTGCTCAAGATAATTCTCCCATCGCGACATTGATCACCACGATGCCGAAAAATGCTGCCGTATTCCACTGCAAACCTAAGTGCAAATCGTTCAACCTGCAACTCTAAGGTTTGACCGCTCGCCGAAGTTCGGTGCAAACTCCGGCGCGTCGCGGTCGAGTGCGCCGCATGAGCTGACATCCGAGATATGAACCGGCTCCCCCTCATTGCGTTGCTCGTCTGCGCCCTGCCGGCCCAGTTGACGGCCCAATCGCAGCTTCATCCGCGCGACGGGGAGATCCCCGATGCCGATACGCGCGCCTGGTGGCACACGACGGAAGCCTTGTCGGGCGACAGCATGGAAGGCCGGGACACTGGTTCCGCAGCCTATCAGCGCGCGGCCGAGTACGTTGCGGCCCGCTTCAAAGCGGCGGGACTCCGACCCGCAGGCGAGAACGGCAGCTACTTCCAAGCTGTGCCCATGCATGAAGTCGCCGTGACTCCTGAGGGCACAAGCTTCACGCTCGTCCACCCGGATGGCTCGGAAACTGCACTCGCTTTTTTGCAGCAGGTCAGCATTACACCCGTTGAAGAATTGCCCGCTGAGATGCAGGCCGCTCTGACCTTTCGCGGCTATTGCGGCAAGGACGCGATGGGCGACATTGCCGGACGGATCGTCGTGTGCTTTGGTACCCAGCGCGAGGGATTGCCCGGTGGTGCGGAGCGCGCGGCTAACGCACGCGACGGCAAGGCGCTCGGCCTAATTAACATTGATGATCCTTACTTCACCATCGAACCGCCGCGCTGGCCCGTCGCTTATGCTCGCAGCGTCAAGCTTCGATCCCAGAAAGAGGCGGTGACTGGATCCCGGTCTGCGCTTGCCGTAATGCGCATCAAGGCCGAGGCGGCCGACACACTGTTTGCCGGCACCGGTCAAGATGCCGCGTCGATCCTCAAGCTGGGCGGCACTCGGCAGCCGCTGCCGAATTTTGAAATCCCCGCCACGCTGCGTGTTCGACTCTCACTCACGCGACGCGACATCGCATCGCCGAATATCCTCGCGACGCTTCCCGGTGCTGACCCGAAGCTCGGCGGCGAGTACGTGGTGATCGCTGCGCATCTCGACGGTTACGGCTTTGGCACGCCGGTCAACGGCGACGATCTCTACAATGGCACTCTGGATGATGCGGCTTACGTGGCGCTGTTGATTCAGATGGCACACAACATCAAGGTGCACCGGCTGCCCGCGCCGAAGCGCAGCATCCTGTTTGCAGCCTTTACGGGCGAAGAGAAGGGTCTTCTCGGCTCCTATTGGTTCGTCGCACATCCGACGGTGCCGGTCAAACAACTCGCCGCCGACGTCAACCTCGACCAGCTGCGGCCGCTCTTCCCGCTGCGCATGCTCACGGCCGAGGCACTGGCAGACACGACCCTCGGCGACACGGCGCGCGCGGTCGCCGCACCCATGCACATCGAAATCCGCGCTGATACTGAGCCCGAGCGCAACTTGCTGCATCGCGCCGACCAGTACCCGTTCCTCACGGTCCATGTTCCTGCCATTAGCTTCATTTTCGGCTACGACCGCAATACCGAAGCCGAGACGCGCTATCGCGAGTGGTATCAACTCCGCTATCACCGCCCGCAGGATGATCTCACGCAGCCTGTGGACTTCAAGGCCGCCGCACAATTTGACACGTTCTTCTACAGGCTGGTCGAAAACATCGCCAACGCACCCACGCGCCCGGTGATCTACGCCACCAGCCCATTCGCCGCGAAAGAATGAACGCGTAACCCCGCTAATGCGGGACTTCGATCCAGAAAGGCTTTGCGGGATCGACCGGCGTTGACTCGCCCGGACCTTCGCCGACAATCTGCACGATCACGGGCTCATTCCCGCCCGAGCCGTCCCAATGGACCGCTTTCGCCGGGTGCAACATGAAGCTGCCCGGCGGCAAAGGTACCGCGTGGGCAACGTCAAAGGTATTGCCCGTGCCCGCGTACCAGGTTCCCTCGAGCACCGTCACGTATCGAGCGTTCGGGTGCCAATGCGGACGATCCATCACGTGCGGCGGAAACTTGACGCGCACCACATACATGCCGGGCTTGTCTGGGTTCCCCAGCAAGGTCGCTTCCTGTGCCCCATGCCCATCGGGGATGTCCTGCCAATGCACATCGGCGGGACTGATGCGTACGAAATCCGGAGCGTCCTTTGCGACACCACCTGCAGCAACGGCGAAGAAAGCCGTGATTAGCATGCGAGATGTAATAATGCGGATATTGCTTCTCATGCGCCCGCCTGAAATTGAGTTTCCTGCGCAAGACGATACAGCAGTTGCTTTGCGTGGTGCAGCGTTCGCGAGATAAATCGAAATTCGATGTCCGGAAACGGCCAGACTTGAGGCCGATGGTGCGCGACCATGAGCTCCTCTCAACCGCTCATGGCAGGTCCCTCTTATGACTTCGTTTCAGTTGGTCGGTCTCCCGAGTGAACCGTTTGCGCCCCTGTTCGATCTTCCGGATTCAGAACTCGCCGCATGCAATGTTCAGCGCGTCGTCGCCGCAGCAAATCCTGGTTATCCTTGCCGCGTGAGTCTCATCGACGCCGAAATCGGCGAAGAACTCCTCTTGCTCCCCTTCGAGCATCAGCCGGCCAATTCGCCGTACCGGGCATCGGGCCCCATATTTGTGCGCAAAGGGGCGTCTCAAGGCCGCCTCGATCCGGGGGTGGTGCCGGACTACGTGCGACGGCGTCTCATATCGGTTCGCGCCTACGACGATGCCGGCCAAATGACCGACGCGACGGTGTGCGATGGCAGTGATACCACCTCGGCAATCCAGACGATGTTTTCGGACACCAGAGTCGCCTATATCCACCTGCACAACGCCAAGCGGGGATGCTTTTCCTGTCTCGTTAGCCGGGCCTAGCTGCCGGTTCGGCGATGCCCGCTTTTCCGAGACTTGGGGCTGGAGCATTCGGCCTATCAGCTCTCTATATCGCCCGTCCCGGCCCATGCGTCAAGGGTTTAAATTGCCCCGTTTATCACAAAATGAACGTGCTCCGAGACGAAAGGGCATCTCAGAATCGCCCCGCATCGACATCCACAATGAAGCGGATGAGCCCGGTCATGTAGACCTCTTGATCATCGTAGATCGCAAGATGACTGCCATTCGGGCAGTAAAGGTAGCGGCCGTGGCGAACGCGGTCGGCGATCAGCTTCATCTGTGCCGGCTCCATGGTGTCGTAGTGCGCCCCGATGGCGAGGGTCGGTACGGTGATCCTGCCCAAGTCGGCGGTGCGATCCCAATTGGCAAGCTGGCCGCTCGCACCCATCTCGCTCGGCCCTTGCATGGGGATGTAGATCTTCTTGTTGATCTTGCCGAACGCGCGCGCTACCGGGTCGGGCCACTCGGCGGGCGGCATGCGCAGGAAATGCTGATTGTAGAAATTGCTGGATAGCAACTCCTCGTAGCGAGGATCCTCGTATTTGCCGGCCGCCTCGAGACTCTGGATTTCGGCCAGGACTTTTGGATCCATGGCCGGCATCAGGACTTCCCGGGCGTAGCGGTTGTACGCCGGGATGCTCGGCACCATGTTCGAAATAATGAGGCCTTTGAGGTTCTTCTGGTATTTGAGGGCGTATTCCAGGGCGAGGAGGCCGCCCCAGGAATGGCCCAGCAAATAAAAATTTCCCTTGTCGAGCTTCAGTGCCTGGCGCACCTGCTCGACCTCCTCGACGAAACGCGGCAGTGCCCAGAGGTCCGGCTGGTCCGGCTGGTCGCTATAGGCCGAGCCTAGCTGGTCATAGTAGTAGTACTCGATGCCGGCACCCGGGAAATACGCGTCCAGCGCTTCAAAGTATTCGTGGGTGGCTGCCGGTCCGCCATGCAGCAGGAGCACCTTGATGCGCGGATTATTGCCGACCCGCTTGGTCCACACCCGGAAGGGGCCCTTGGGAGTCTGGACGGTGATCAGGCGGACGCCGCCGGTCAGTACATCCCCGCGGCCCGTCTGGTCAAAGTATGAGCCGGGCCGAGGGTTGTTCTCGGCGAGGGCGGGGCGGCAGCACAGCAGCAGGGTCAACGTTAAGGACAGCGCGCGATAGTGCCACATCAAACGAGAGTAGCACGCAATACAAAACGCGCGGCAATGTATGCTTGGCATGATTATCACCGCTGCAGACTGGACGGGAGCCATTCGATGCGGATAGAAGTTATCCTCTGCGCCGCTCTACTCGCAGCGCCGCTCGCTGCCCATGCGCAGCTTCATGCCGATGCGCGGCCCGCTGAGCCTTTACCTCTGCCGCGGGCATCCTTCGAGGGACCGTCGCTGACATTCGATTTCCCTGCGGTACAGATCGGCGTTGCCGAATACGAAGAAGGCCCGACAGGGGCGACCGTACTTCTGTTCCGCAAGCCGGTCATGGCCGCGGTCGACGTGCGCGGCGGCGCCCCCGGCACCGTCAATACGGACGCATTGCGGCTTGCGTATGAAGAGCCGTTCGTCAATGCGATCGCGCTTGCGGGCGGTTCTGCGTACGGCCTCGCATTTGCGACTGGCGTTGCGAATGCTCTTAAGGAAAAGACCGCCGCTCCCGGCGACTGGCACAATATTGCAGTGGTTCCCGGGGCGATTATCTTCGATCTGGGCGGGCGGCGATTCAACGCCATCACCCCGGACGAGAGGCTCGCTCGCGCCGCGCTCGAGGGCGCGCGAAGCGGTTGGATTCCCATGGGCGCGCGCGGGGCGGGTCGTTTCGCGATGCAGGGCGGCTACTTCGGCGACCGCCAGCATTCCGGCCAGGGCGCGGCTTTCCGCCAGTCGGGGAACATCAAGGTTCTGGTCGTTACCGTGGTGAATGCGTTGGGATCCATTGTGGATCGAAACGGCCGGATGTTGCGCTGTTCGCATCCCGTCGCAGGCGACTGCGGCCTCATCGCCGAGCGGCTCTCCTCGCATCTCGCCGCGCTCGTCGGGGCGAAGCTGGGCGATGCCAGCGTCGGGAAACAGTCCGGGCCGACCGCCAATACGACCATCACGGTCGTCGTAACGAACCAGGCGCTTCCATACTGGGCGCTGCAGCGGTTAGCGGTTCAGGTGCATAACTCAATGGCTCGCGCAATCCAGCCGTTCGGAACCGAGTTCGATGGCGACACGCTCTTTGCGGTAACCACAGGAGAAGTGAAGAACACCGAGCTAGGCATGCCCGATCTTGGCACGCTCGCATCGGAAGCAGCGTGGGACGCTGTTCTCGCAAGTGCACCGGAGCTTCCGGCGGCTCGGCCCCGCGCGGAGGTCGCTCTCACGTCCGCATCGATCAATGTCTATGTTGGGCGATATGAATTCGCACCCGGCGTCATCGCCGAAATTAGGCGCGCGGGCGGGGGTCTCGAGATTGGCGTGACCGGGCAAGATAGCCTCTACCTGCCGGTGGGGCGGTGGGTATCCCTGGGAGCGGTCGGGATCGACGAATTTGAACTGGGGACGCCACGGGCTGATCGTTTGCATCTCGAACGCGACGCGCGTGGCCGGATCGCGGGGCTCACGATCAACCCAGGACCGTGGCCGGTGCGCGCACGGCGGCTGCCGCCCGGCTGAATGCACTGAATCCACATCATATGCTCCGACATGCTCTAAGCTGGTCCGCCGTCGCCCTGGTTCTGCTCGCTGCGGTTCTCACCGTAAATACGCTGAGGCGCACGTCGCAGCAGATCGTGGTCCCGGCTGCGGTCCGCACCGCCATCGACGAACCCGCCGTCGCGGAGCGCCTGGCGCGCGCCGTGCAGTTTCGCACCATCTCCTATGAAACTCCGTCGCAGGAGAGCCGGGCCGAACTGCTGAAATTTCAGGCCTACCTGGTTGACTCGTTCCCGAGTGCGCACGCTGCGCTCACCCGCGAAATCGTCGGCGGCTACAGCTTGCTCTACACCTGGGTCGGGCGGGACGCCCGCGCGAAGCCGATTCTGCTCATGGCACACCAGGACGTGGTACCGGTTGCGCCTGGCACCGAGAAGCAGTGGCATGCCGAGCCGTTCGGCGGCGAAATCCGCGACGGGTTCATTTGGGGACGCGGTGCCTGGGACGACAAGGGCAACCTGATGGCGATTCTCGAGGCCGTTGATTCACTTGCCGCGACGGGCTTCAAGCCTCGCCGCACCATCTACCTTGCATTCGGACACGACGAAGAAAATGGCGGCGCCGAAGGTGCATCGGCCATCGCGACGCTGCTTGCCAGACGCGGCGTCCGCTGTGAGTTTGCACTGGATGAGGGACTGCTGATTGCCGAGGGCATCATGCCGGGGGTTGCGGCGCCGGTCGCCGTGGTGGGTGTGGCCGAGAAGGGTTCGGTGACCCTGCGACTGACCGCGGCGGCGGCCGCCGGTCATTCCTCGATGCCGTCAAAGACATCCGCGATCGGCACGCTGGCGCGTTCGCTGGTGCGCCTCGAGGCATCGCCGATGCCGGCGGCGATCGGCGGCGTGGCGGCCGACATGTTCGACGCTGTCGTTCCGGAAATGCACGGAATCAACCGGGTGGTCCTGTCGAACCGCTGGCTGTTCGGACCGCTGATTCGTGCACAGCTCGAGCTGGCACCTTCGACCAACGCGATGCTGCGCACCACCACGGCGATCACCGTCATCAAGGGTGGCAATAAAGAGAACGTGCTCCCGGGCCAAGCTGAAGCGCTGGTGAATTTCAGACTCATCCCGGGCGACAGCGCTGCGGCCGTCGTTGATCATGTCAGGCACGTGATCGGCGACGATCGCGTGGCGATCGAGGTCGTCCCGCCTGCGACCGAGGCCTCCCCGGTCGCCTCGCACAACTCGGCCGCGTACCAGGTGCTCAACCGGACGATCCGCGAGTTGTTCCCGGATGTAGTGGTGGCTCCCGGCCTCATGATCGGTGGCACGGACTCGCGGCATATGGGCGCGGTCGCGGAGGATATTTTTCGTTTCTCTCCCGTGCGCGCCCGCGCCGAAGACTTGTCACGCTTCCACGGCACCGATGAACGCATGGCCGTGGCCAACTACGCGGATCTGATTCGCTTCTACCAAGCCTTGATCAGACACAGTGCGGGCGGCGAGCCGTCGACGCAATGAACGCCATTCGACCAAAGACGCACGCTGAATTACAATCGGCGTATGCGAAAGATCGCCCTGATTCTCTGTGCGCTGAGCTTCGCGGCGTGGGCTCGCGGCGCCGAGCCGCTCATCGACAACGAGCATGTGACGGTGTGGGACACGGCGACGGTTTTGCCGCCTGCACAGCATGATTTCGTCGAAGTTTCCCTGTCGCAGAAAGGCACTGCGCGCTTCGGCCATCAGGGGGATCGCCCGGGTAAGAGCGGTGTACGCACCATCGTGATCGAGCTGAAGGGCCTCCCCGTGGTCCCGCTCGCCAATGAAACCGGCTATCCACTCGCGTTTCCGCGAAAGCACGTGAAGAAACTGCTGGAAAACTCCCAGGTTATCGTCTGGGATTATATTTGGCGCCCGGGTGAACCCACACCCATGCATTTTCACGACAAGGATGCCCTCGTGGTCTTCGAGGCGACCGGCGCCTTGAAGTCGGTTACACCGGATGGCAAGAGTGTGATCAACGAAAACCGGTTCGGCGATGTGCGATTCAGCACTCGAAACCGCACACACAGTGAAATTCTCGTCAACGGCAAAGCCCATGCCGTCATCACCGAGCTGAAGTAGAAGCGATAATTTGTCTTGACGGCCGGACCCGTCCGGACGTAGCGTCATGCCCTGATTCACGCTCGCGCACCCGACGGTCAGCTGTCGGCCGTGAGCCGCAAAAATGAACAACAATGGCCGATCTACGGGGTGCTAACCATGAAAATCATGATGCGACAGTTGCTTGCGCTCGGGCTCGTGGCGACGCTCGTCGGCGGCCGTGCGGCCGCCCAATCGTTTCCTTTGTTGAAGCCGCTGCCGCCGAAAAAGACCCAGATCCACGCGGCGGCAGTGACGGCGAATGCGGCGACTTCCTCGACCTCACCGTGGCAACTTCTGACAAACCAACCGCCGGTTCTCGATCCGGTCGATTGTGGCCCGGGTAACCCGTTGTTGCTCACCGACGGCACCGTGCTCCTGCAAGATGCCGGATGCCAGGATTGGTGGAAGCTCACCCCCGACCAGTTCGGCAGCTACGTCAACGGCACTTGGACTCAGGTGGCCTCAACGCCCGCCGGCTACAGTCCTCTGTATCATTCCTCCGCCGTGCTCGCCGATGGCCGGGTCATCATCGAAGGCGGAGAATACAATTTCCTACAGCCCGTGTGGACCAATCTGGGCGCGATCTACGATCCGGTATCGGACACTTGGACGTCGGTAAATCCCCCTCTCGGGTGGTCGTCGATCGGCGATTCGCAGGGCGTGGTGTTGTTCGACGGCACGTTCATGCAAGCCAATTGCTGCACCAATCAGGCGGCTCTGCTCGATGCCAGGACCTTGACCTGGACTCCCACCGGCAGCGGCAAGTTCGATCCCAATGACGAAGAAGGCTGGACTCTGCTGCCCAACGGCAAGGTTTTGACCGTCGATGCCTATGTTCCGATCGCACCCTTTCCGTACATCCCAAACGGCATGAACTCCGAAATCTACAATCCGAGGAGCGGCTCCTGGAGGAGTGCCGGAAATACGCCGGTGCAACTGTGGGACTCCGCGGCCGCTTGCGGCGGAGAGAAAGTGGCCTCGTTCGAGCTGGGACCCGGTGTATTGCGCCCCGACGGGACCGTGTTTTACGCCGGATCGAACAGCTGCGGCGCCGGGAACACGGCAATCTACAACTCGTACGCCGGAAAGTGGACCGCAGGCCCGACGTTTCCCGACTCGCTCGACATTGCCGATGGGCCGGCGGCGCTCGAACCGAACGGCAAAGTACTATTGATGACGAGCCCGTTGGTGTTTCAGACGCCCGCAACTTTCTTTGAGTGGGACGGGCGAAGGTTGACGGAGGTTCCCCCGTCTCCCAACGCGGCGATCGATTCGTCTTACTACGGCAACTTTCTGGTCCTGCCCACCGGCCAGATCATGCTCACCGATTTCTACGTAGTAGCGGTCTATAACCCCAAGCGCAATTTCGATGATGACGACAGTGAGGCGCCGGCGCCGCATGTAACGTCCGCCCCGGACGAAGTGAGACCCGGTCGCTCCTACGAGGTCGAAGGGACCCTGTTCAACGGCATGTCGCAGGCGGCGGCCTATGGCGACGATGTCCAAGCGGCAACCAACTATCCGCTGGTGCGCATCACGAACGACGCAACCGGCCACGTGTTTTACAGCCGAACGCACGATCACAGCAGTATGGGCGTCGGTCCGTTCGTTGGCCGCGTGAGCACGCATTTCGATGTGCCGGCGGGCCAGGAAACGGGACGTAGCAAATTGGTCGTGGTGGCCAACGGCATTGCCTCCGCTCCGGTCGAGGTGATGGTTCGATAAGATCGCGGGCGGGGAGGGATCTTGATCCGGAAGACTTTCGTGGGCCTTCTGGCCGTGTGCGCTCTATTTGCCGCGACAACCCGGGTGCACGCCGACACGGTCGTGGTTACGGCCGATCGCATGCTGGATGTGGTCGCAGGCCGCGTCGTGGAACATCCCCAGGTAACGATAACGGACGGCCGGATCACTGGGGTGGCGGCACAGGGGTCGCCCGTCGCCGCCGGCGCGCGGCGAATCGATCTGCAGGGCATGACACTGCTGCCCGGCTTGATCGACATGCATGTGCATCTCACCAGCGATCCGCGAATCAGCGGCTATCGGAAGCTGGAGTTCACCGACAACTTTTGGACGGTCGTCGGTGTCGCGAATGCCCGGCGTACGCTGGAAGCGGGATTCACCACCGTTCGGAATGTCGGTTCGAGTAATTTTGACGACGTCGCCCTGAAGCAGGGCATCGAGCGCGGATACATTCCGGGACCCCGGATCGTACCGGCGACCTACGCCATCGGCGCTACCGGTGGACATTGCGATGACACGCGCTTCCCTCCTTCGATCAAGACGCCGGGCGCCGCCATCGCGAACGGGCCCGACGAATTGCGCGCCATGGTGCGCAAACTGCGCAAGTACGGTGCCGAGGTCATCAAATTTTGCGGCACCGGCGGCGTGCTTTCGAAGACGGATTCCGTCGGCGCCCAGCAGTATGACCTCGCCGAGATGAAGGCGATCGTGGACGAGGCTCACATGCTCGGACTCAAGGTGGCGGTGCATGCGCATGGCACGTCCGGCATCAAAGATGCGATCCGCGCGGGAGTCGACACGATCGAACATGCGAGCCTCGCCGACGAGGAGGCATTCACGCTTGCGAAACAGCGCGGCACCTATTTCTCGATGGACGTCTACGATGATGATTACATTCTCGCCGAAGGCGAGAAAAACGGAGTGTTCAAGGAGTCGCTGGAGAAGGAGCGAATGATTGGTCTGAAGCAGCGCGAGACATTTCGTGCGGCGACCAAGGCCGGCGTGAAAATGGTGTTCGGCACCGACGGCGGCGTTTACCCCAATGGAGACAACGCCAAACAATTCGTCACGATGGTGACGTGGGGAATGTCGCCCATGCAGGCGATTCAGGCAGCCACGGTCACGGCGGCCGAGGCGCTCGGTCGGCCGGGAGATGTCGGCGCCATCGCAGTCGGCCGCTTCGGCGATCTCATCGCGGTCGCGGGCGACCCGCTTGCGGATGTGGCCGTCCTGCAGTCCGTGGCCTTCGTGATGAAGGGCGGCGAGGTAGTGAAGCAGGTCCTCGCTAAGGCGCCATGATGACGGCCACGCGCGGCGCACCGTCGAAAATGCCGATGGTATAGCCCTCTTTAAGCGCGGTCACGAACACCGGGTACCCGCCGACTTCTTGCAGCGGCCCGTAAACCATGGGCGCGCAGTAGGTCTGCGAGCAGGGCACCGCGGACAAAGGCTTGCCCGTCATGTCCCAGGTCACAAACGCCGTTTCGTGTCCGCCGCCGTTGGCATAGTAGGTCACGACGCCCGTCACATTGCCGTTGGCGTCGAGCCCCGTGACGTACTGATACGGTACGTCGGTTATGCTGAAGGGGGGAAAGCCCGCCGGTGCAGGTGGGTTTTTCAAGTGAACCATTCCGGCCGCGGCAGTCATCGACATCAGCAGCAGTGCCATACCCTTCCACATGACTTTTCTCCTATTCGTTGCATTCATGACAGATCGTGCGCCGGATCGCGCACTGGAATTTTTGCCGCAGCGGCAGACATAAACGTGCTTGTTGGGAACAAGCACGTCTCTGGGATAAGTTAATTACGGACCTTTAGACGCCAATGCATCGCGCATCAATCGCTTGCATCGTGATCGGCCGGAAAGATATTTCGCAATTTCTACATCGCGACAGATGTAATATTTTCAGAAACGCAATTGACGACAAATGATGCGCGCAACGACGACGATGGAGTATTCGACGAATGCCGATCACGGCATCAGCCGTCGAATAGCATCAGCATCCCCGCACCCTCATGGCTGATGAACTGTGAGTCGATGCGAAAGCCTGCTTTGGTATAGGCGCGGATCGCGCGCAGGTTCGCTGCCGTGGGATCGATGGCGACCATCGGTGCACCCTCGGCCAGCATCCGCAATGCCAGGATTCTGAGAAAGGCCGAGCCGTGACCTCGACCGATCATCTTCGCATCGCCGATGAAGGTGTCGATGGCGCGTGACCCCGCCGGCAGATGCTCAAGATGCGGCTGCGGCCAGGCGTGCACTTCATAACTTTGTGCGTAAGCGAATGCGCGCCCCTCAAACAGCACGAGTTCCATGCGCATGCGCGGCTCATCGATGTCCGTTCGCAGCAGCTGCGCTTGCACAACCGGGTCGCCCCACCAAGCAATGAGTTCGGGCGCATGCAGCCACGATTCGAGCAACGGCAAATCGATAAGGGTCACCCGTGTGAATGTATAAAGCAGGCTCATCCCGGCATTATAATGTTGGCCGTATCGCCTGCGATGGCGAGCGCGGTGCTGGCGCGGGTTGACATGGGTTTTGCTCTACGAGTAGCGTGCGGGCAGTGAACCACCGAAAAGAGCCTATAACGATGACCGATCAGACATCGGTCGCCGACACAGCGGCGACCCAGATCCTTGCGCACGAGATTCTGTATGACATCGGTGTGCCGGTTTCGAGAGAAATGGTTTCACGAATCAGCGTGCATCTCGACGAAGCATTGCGTCAGGCCCTGCTCGGCGAGCGCGAGCGTTGCGCGGCACTGTGCAAGAAACGTGCGGCCTTGTGGAGCAACACGAGCATGGCCTCTTCGCCCTTGGGACGCGAGGAGAGCCGTGCGCGGGCGAACGAGGCGACCTATATCGCCGACGCCATCCGAGCCGGTTGACCGGGAATCCCAAAGTCGAGATCTCTATGATGCCTAAATTGATCGGCGGGATGACGGCGTTCCTCGTGTTCGCGGGCCTTGCGACATGCGCGTCCTGGGCGGCGGAATCGTCCGATCCGCTGCGGGTGGAAACCGATACGGGAGCGCTGCGCGGTCTCCAAGGTAAAGGCGTGCGGGAGTTCAAGGGAATCCCGTTTGCGTTGCCCCCGCTCGGGGATCTCAGGTTTGCACCGCCTGCGCCGCAGACTCGTTGGGCCGGCACGCTCGATGCAACTCAGTATAAGAGCCCCTGCCCGCAGGTGTCTCGATATGGCCAAACCGATGCCAGCGACAGCGAGGATTGTCTGTATCTCAATATCACGGTGCCTGCGGCGCGCGCCGCGGCGCGCGGCGGGCAGCACGGCACGCCCGTGGTCGTATGGATCCACGGCGGAGCTTATGTCGGCGGCTCCGCCGACATCTATCCTCTGGATTATTTCGCACGCTTGGGTGATGTCGTTATCGTGTCGATCAACTACCGTTTGGGTGCGTTCGGCTTCATGGCACATCCCGCATTTGATCCCGCCCACAACGGCAGTCTCGGGCTCGAGGATCAGCGCGAGGCGCTGCGATGGGTGAAGCGCAATATCGGCGCATTTGGCGGAGATGCCCAAAACGTCACCCTGGCCGGCGAGTCAGCCGGCGCAGCCAGCGTGTGCATGCAGCTGATCGCTCCGCATGAATCAGCGGGTCTGTTCGAAAAGGCGATCATCCAAAGCATCGGCTGCACGATTCAGTTGCGCACCGCCGAGGAGGCGGCGCAAACCGGCGTCAAGATCGCCCGCCTCGTACATTGCACGGATCCGGCGACCGCGGTTGCGTGTTTGCGCGAAAAGTCCGTGCACGAACTGCTCGAGGCGCAGGTCACCGTCGGCGGTACGGACGTGCGCGCCTTTGGCTTGGGCGTGGGATCCATCAGTGTGCCGCGCGAAGGCGCGGAAGCCTTCGCGACGGGTCAGTTCGTCAGGGTGCCCATGATCAACGGCGGCAACAGCGATGAGATGGGCCTCTACGTGGTCTACGAAATCCAAGCCGGCGGCGTCATTACGCGCGATAACTATGTGCAGCGGCTGCACGCGAGTTACGGCGAGAACGCTGCCACGGTCGCAAAGCGCTATCCCCTGACTGCTGATCTTTCACCCGCGGCTGCGGTGGGCCGCGCGGAGTCGGATTTCATGCCGGGAGGTCCTCTCAACAATTGCCTGTACCTCGAGACTGCGCGCCTTGCCTCGCGCTTTGTTCCGGTGTACGAGTTCGAATTCGCAGACCAAGGCGCGCCGTCGGTGATGCCGAAGCCCAGTTCGGAAACGGGCGCGGTGCACTCGGCCGAGCTTCTTTACTTCTATCCGCACATCTCGTTCAACAAGCACATTGACGGTCCGGACTTGCCGCCGCGTTCGCAGCCGTTGTCGCGTCAGATGATTGCGTATTGGAGTGAATTTGCGCGTACCGGTCATCCCTCGGGGCCGGGTTCCGCGGCATGGCCCGCTTTCCGTTCGCCTCGCGACGTAATGCGCCTGGAGCCTGGGCATGTGGGCACGTTCGACGCGGCGAAAGCGCATCAGTGTGGGTTCTGGAAAGAGCTATATCCGGCTGCGCTCGGTTCTGATTCTTCCGGCGCCCGTTAGCGCGCGGCCGGTTGGGCAAAGGCCTTTTCGGCACGAGCGAGCAGTCGAGCGTCGCCAAGCCTCGCGGCGCAGTCGGCAAATGTCCGGGTGGGTCCGCGCCAGCGTAATTCATCGACGTCCTTAAAGAGCGGTGCATCGGCTCGAAGGGTCGCCAGCCTTTTGAATAACAACGCGAGTTCGCGGCGCTCGCCGAGCAGCTGCGGCGGAAAGTCCTCGATCCGGCCGTGGCGCATCAGGAGGCTCGCTGCAGTTTTTGCGCCGATCCCGGGAATGCCGGGATACCCATCCGCGGCGTCGCCGACCAGCGCCAGATAATCCGGGATCAGCGCCGGAGTGACTCCAAACTTGGCGCGCACGCCCTCCGCGTTTCGAATGGCCTTGCTCTTGCGGTCCACCTGTACGATGCGATCCCCGTCCACACATTGCGCAAGATCCTTGTCGGGTGTCCAAATGCAGACTTTCTCGACGCGAGAATCCTGGGAGGCGAGAGCGGCGGCAGAGGCCAGCCCATCGTCAGCCTCGAGTTCGATCATCGGCCAAACGGCGACACCCATGTCGCCGAGGGCATGTTCGAGCGGTTCAAACTGTGCGAAGAGGGCGGGCTCGATGCCCTCGCCGGTCTTGTAGCCGCTCCAAAGCTCGTTGCGGAAGGATTCGATGACATGGTCCGTCGCTACTCCTACGTGCGTCGCACCTTCCTCGATCATCTGTAGGACGGTGTTGAGCAGGCCGACGACGGCGCCGAACGGCCGATCTTGGCCCTTGGTAAAGCGGCGCAGGCCATAGAAGTGGCGAAACAGCTCGTAGGTTCCGTCGATGAGATGAACGATCACCAGGCATTATTGCCCAGCGATGCAGTGCCCGCTACACCAGCCGCGCGGACCCGTCCCGCGGGGGAGGAGCGCTGCATTGGATCACCGCAGCGGTGAGGCGCGCGCGAAGCGCTTGGAGCTCCTCGATTCTCTGCAAGTGCAGAGAGCCGATCGCCCGCACGATCACGTCGATGAGGTCCGCGGTGGAGACGGGATCGCGTGCCTTTGCCGCTTGGAGGGCGTCCGCCTGCACTCGCGCGGCCGCGGTCGACAGGAAACCGGGCGCCTCATGGCAGTCGGGATTCGCCTCTGCGAGTCTCGCATAGGTGAGCCACAGCGCATCCAAGAGCGGGGCGCGGGCGACGCGCGACTGCAGGGGCTGAGGAATCGCTCGCAGCATGCGCGATACGCGCGCGCGCAGCGAAAACATTTGGGCGCTCATGGGACAAACTCCTAAAATCCAATACAACTGGAAGGCGTTGCGCCTCAGAGAGGTCTCTCCGGCGCCCGCCGAAGGGCTCGACCTCCTGGCGCCGGCCGCTTTCCACACTTTTGAAGCGTACTCGAATGCGCGCGCGTTTCTTGTGACGCAGGCGCCAACTAGCGCCAACACGCCGGAGCGCATTGCCTCGTTTGCGGATAAAAGCGTCTCGGATTGGCGACGGCGGCCGCGGATCGGGCACGCGGCGATTCCTACCAAACCGGCCAGTCTTACCTCCTATCCGTTGAGCCGATCTGTACCCGCTAGAACGGAAACAACGCGAAAGCTGGGGCAGGGCGCTACAATCAAACGACGGCACTCTCTCCACGGACGAAGAAGCATGCCACTATTAACCTATCTCCTAAGTCTGGTGGTTCTGTCCGCGGCATTTGCCACTGCGCACGCACTCGAAGTGCCGACTCCAGCTCCTGCCGTGCTCGCGGAGCAAACGGGAGTCCAATTCAAGAAGCTGCAACATCTACTGGAGAATTTGATCGCGAGCGAGAAGACATATCTTGCAGCAATTCGGCGTATTCTAGACACGTATGGCGACGTCGAAGTTGCCAACATGTATCAAGGGATCGATTTGACGACCAGCGAAGGCATTCGCATCGCACGACAGCGGCTCAACGACTTCAGTGCAAAGAACGATGGATTCACGGACGCAAACGAACAGCTCTGGGCAGAGGAGCAAGAGCAGGTAAGAACCGCCGATCTTGCTGAGCCGCTCGCGAGCCAGCTGAAGGACAGCCTCTCCGACAATCAAACCGACACGAACCGCGCCCAGCGCGCCTGGTTCACCGCGATGCGAGCATATACCTCCGTCGCGAGCCGCCTCCTCGATGTGGCGGGCAGTCACTTGGGGCACCTTAAATGGCAAAACAAACGCCTGACGACGGCCGATAGTCGCGCTGCGCCGGAACTAGCCGCCGCACAGCGAGCAGTCTCGGACGCCGAGCGCCGCTGCAACGAGATGGGTTGGGCGGCGTCCAACCGACATGATCGTGTCGTAGAATTCGTCCGATCTTCCATGCTGGAACTCGAAAAGGAATTGCGCCGGCGCGAGGACAGGTAATACGACTATGTCACGGCGACCCATATGCATCGCCGAATGGTAAGCGTCGGGCGGTAACTTCTTTAGCGCGAGGCCGGCGTTGGTGAGTCTTGGAGCCTTGCAGAATCGGCCTGCTGCTGCGCCCAGTGTCGCTCTTCCGGTGAGTGGCTCACTAGGATGATTTGATTGTAGGCGTCGCGGGCCTTGGTTTTGTCACCCAGATTTTCATAGGCCCGCGCCAATGATTGGAGCGCCGCCGTATCGTGGGGCACCCGTATGAGCAGCGGCTGCAATACGGCAACAATGTGCGCGTCGTTTCCCCCAATTCGTTCGGCTGCGCTAGTCCACAATTCGACCGCTTCGACCGGCGGAACCTCCAATTGCAGCAGATCGTTGAGAATAGCGAGCGCTTGCCTGTTGGCGCTATCCCCCTTTGCGTTGACTAATGCATCGGCGACGTCGATGCGCACCTGCGGATCGTTACTGCCGCCTTTGGCCAACGACTCGGCAAGATCATCAATTGACGTTGGCTCGCCCTGATGTGCCGCAATTCTGGCGACAAGGGCGCGCGCCGCCGGATCATGGGCCCGCTCGGCCGCCACTTTGGCGACCAACTCATCGATCATCGCCTTGGGTTTGTTGAGCTGCCAGATCATGCGCGTCAATTCTGTATCCGCCTGCGCCGGCGTCAGCCGGGTCAGCGCTGCTTGATCGACGACCAAAGCCCCGCGCAGAGTAGCAACCTTTACATGGATGACTCTTTTAGCCAGAAACTTCCTGAGATGCTCGTCGAGGGCGGCCTTGTCGAACGGAAATGCACGCGAAAACGCTTCTGGCTCGGAAAATCCGTCATCCATGTATTCGAGATAGCGGCGAGTGGGAGGGTAGAGAGTCTTGTCGTCAAATAATAGCAGGTGCACCAATCCCCAAGATTCCGCATAAAACTGCGAGGCGAGACCTTCGTTCCGATACTCCGGATCGGTTTGCTTGACTGCGAGCAACCGTTCCACCGGGATCCATAATATCCAGTTGAACCTTACGCCGGCCGGCAGCTCGCCGACAGACAGCTTGTTCCCTTTGAGCTGAAAACCGCTAAACAGCTCGGCATAACCTTCCATAAACCACGGAGGAAATCTTTGCGTGCTGGTGCTGCGTTGGATGTAATGGACGAATTCATGAAACACCGCCACCCGTACGAAGTCGAATGGCTTGTCGGCGTTGACAACCATGACGTTCTGGAAGCGACCCTCGTGAAAGAAGCCCCCGAGGCCCGGGCGAAACGCCGCGTATCGATTGAAGTCCGCATCGCCCAGCAGGTAAATACGTGTCGGTGTGTCGGGCGGCCGATCACCCGTCAGCAGCATTTCACCCACGGTCTCCTCAAATGCCTGCAACTGCCGCGCCACGTCCCGCGTCCCGGAGTCGCTCAGCGTGCTGAGCAGTTCAAAATGGCCGACGGCCATCTCTCGCCAGTCAGTACGCGCAGCGAGCGCAATCATCGGCAGGGCGAGTGCGCCTGCCAGAATTAGGGGCACAACACGTCCCTGTATTCTTATTCGCATCCCTGCCCTACGATCTGTCAGTTATGTAGATCCTTGCGGCCCGTACGAATCATGCCATAAGCTCACCCCGTTCGCCCTATCGCGTTGGGACTCGCTACTACCGGAATATCATAGACACCATGCAAACTACGACGACATTCGAGCTCTCCGGATTTCGCATCACAAAGTCGCTCGGAGTTGTCCGAGGAATTACGGTACGAACGAGATCACTACCGTTAAGTATATTGGGCGGACTTAGGACCCTCTTTGGTGGGCGAGTCGGAATATTTTCTGAACTTTGCGAAGCCGCAAGGGAAGAGTCGTTTCAATTGATGATCACACACGCTAGAAGGCTCGGTGCAAATGCTGTCGTGGGTGTTCGATACGACACAGGGCCGATGGTAGGCGCGGCCGAAGTCCTCTGCTATGGCACTGCCGTGATAGTCGAGCCCACCTGACCTGCGGGGTCGTGCGAAACGGCCCGGCTCTACCATACCTCGCAGCAAGAGGCGGAATTCAATGCCCAATTTCTCTATCGCCGGCAAAATGCTATCTCATGTTGCACCTGCCGTGGTGGCGTTGTTTTACTCGACGCATGCCCCGGCTGCCGGGCCAGCCGACCTGGTTTTCGTGAATGGGGCGGTCTATACAGTCGATGCCGCGCGAAGCTGGGCATCCGCGCTGGTGGTCACCGGCGGTCGCATTATGTACGTGGGTGACGACGCGACTGCTGAAACCTTCGCCGGCCCCGCTACCCGGATCGTCGATTTGGACCACCGCATGCTGCTGCCCGGCTTTCAAGATTCCCATGTTCATCCCGCAGATGCCCCTGATCCGGTCAATTCCCTCGACCTTCACGGCTTGGCCCGCCGCGAGCAAGTGATCGACCGGATTCGAACCTATGCCCTGGCGCATCGGGACAAGGCATGGATCGTGGGCAGCGGTTGGGACGAATCGGCATTTCTTCCGAGCGGCCAGCCCACGCGGCAGATGCTCGATGCGGCGGTCCCGGACCGGCCAGCGTATCTGGACGACAACTCCGGACACGAAGGTTGGGCCAATTCCCGGGCATTGGCTGCCGCGCACGTCACCGCCAAGACTTCCAATCCCGCGAATGGCCGTATCGAACACGACGCCAATGGTCAACCATCGGGTGCGCTACAAGAATCCGCGATGGACCTGGTTACGTCTGTCATTCCGCCGCGCTCACCCGAGGAGTGGGTGCGGGATTTGTCGGCTGCGCTGCGCGAAATGAATCGGCTGGGTTTTACGGCACTGGAGGACGCAGACGTCACTCCTGAAATCGCCAGCGCATACCAAACTCTCGAGCAGCGCGGCAAACTGGAAATCCGAGCGAATCTCTGCCAACACTTCAATCCGGCGGAAGATGATGATGCTCAAATTCGTGCGTTCCTGGCGCAACGGGCCGCCTTTTCCGGCCGTCGGCTTCGCGCCGCCTGCGTGAAAATTTTCCTCGATGGAGCCTACGGATCGCATACTGTTGTTTTACTGCAGCCCTATAGCGATGATCCGCAACGATTCGGCAAGGGCAAGCTTTTCGTCGAACAGGACAGGCTCAATCGCCTGGTCACGCGCCTCGACGCGGCAGGCATTCAGGTCCATATGCACACGCAGGGTGACGGTGCGGTGCGTGCGGCACTTGATGCGTTTGCGGAAGCAAGGCGCAGCAATGGGTTTCACGATAACCGTCATACCCTCGCGCACTTATGCCTGATTGATGCTGCCGATATTCCCCGTTTCAGATCTCTGAAGGTGATCGCCAACATGACGCCCCTCTGGAGTCTCGGTGATGTGTGGGAGACGGTATTTGCGCCGCGCCTGTTTGGCCCCGAGCGCAGTCAGCACCTCTATCCCACTCGTCAACTGTTGGAGTCGGGTGCCATTCTTGTTTGGGGTTCCGACTGGCCCGTTACCGGGGTGTCGCCCCTCGACGGCTTGGAGACCGCGACTACCCACCGTTATCCCGGAGGAAAGGATCTCGACGGAAAAGAGGACCTTGTCTGGAATCCCCAAAACCGGGTTGATCTCGAACAGGCGCTCGTTGCATATACGGCCGCAGGCGCTTATCTCATGCACGACGATGTTACGCGAGGGTCACTGGCCGTGGGAAAGGCAGCGGATCTCGTTGTGTTGCACCGAAATCTGTTCGAAGTCGCGCCGCTCGAAATTCACAGTGTACAGGTCGACATGACGGTGCTTGATGGCCAGATAATCTTCGCCCGCGCCGCCGACTGAGTCGGCAGTTGAGGCCTCACAGGCGGTACGCGGTGACCGCTCTTGGGATATCTGGCCTGGCCATGGGAAACTCCCTTGTAACGCTGCCAATGTAGGATGCACTTTTCTCATGGTCTACTGACCAGATTGCAGGCCGCTGCTCGGCATATTGCAGGAGTTTTTTGTCATGGTACGCGTTGTGATCCTGATGCAGGAAAACAAGACCCCCGACTTCTACTTTCCCACGCTGTCGGCTTGGGGTGCCAATATCCAAAATCGCGGAAAACTTCTCAAATCACCGCCTCTGCCCGATCCGCAGCACGATCGGGACGCGTGGGTGCACTACAAAATGGGCGACTACGCGCCGACGCTGCTGCAAATCGATAACGATGCCATCCTGCCGTTCTACAGCTGGCTCGCCAAGCAGTTCACCTATTGCGACTACCACTTCGGCCTCGGCACCAATTCCACGCCGGGCCACATGCTCGCCGTCGGCGGGCAGACGCCGACGCTGCGCAATCCGCCGAGCGGGACATCTCCGGTGTGGGACTTACCGACCATCTTCAAACATGTGCAGGCGGGCGGACACACGTGGGGCGCATTTACCGGATCCGATCTTTATCCTTTGAAGTTCTATCAGGAACTGTCGGATCCGACGAGCCGCCAGAGCATCCATACGTCCACGCAGCCGAGCGATGACGCATTCACTGCGATGGCCGCTGCAGGAACGCTGCCGGATTTCTGTTTCGTGTGGAGCCCGGCGGGCTACGATGAGCATGCACCGGATCAAACTCCCAATCCCCAGTATGTCACCCAGGGGCAGAACCTATCGTGGCAACGGGTGGATGCGGTCGTCAAGGCGGGCGGCTGGGCCGACACGGTTTTCATTCTGACCTGGGACGACTGGGGTGGATATGCAGATCATGTGTCCACGCCGAACGCGGAAACAACCATCGATGCTCTGCATCCCGCGGGCTTTCAGCTCATCGGCGGTTCGCGGATCCCAATGCTTCTGTTCGGTGGACATGTCAAGCAGGGGATCGACAACCACTGGCATTCGCATGCGGTGATCCTCAAGACCGTAATCGATCTTTTCGGCCTGGCGCCATTTGCCATTCCCCGGGTGGATACCTCCGCCTCCCTGGCTGGATACGTCGACCCCGCGTTGACTCGCCCGGCTCCGCCGGCTTTTGGCAGCAGCATCGTGCAGCCGCAGGCGCCCAGCCCGACGCCCGCACCCGCAGCGCCGGCACCGTGGGGAGGAGCCAACGCGCAGCCGCTGCCCGCGTTGCTGGCCAACGGGGGCGCAAAGATACCGGCACCGGATGATGCGGTGGTCAGTGCAAAGCCGCCAAAATTACCGCAGGGACTGTAGCGGCGACGACTCTCACTGAACCGCGACCGCGCCGCGCATGCCGGCCTCCAGGTGCCCGCTCTGCAGGCAGGCAAAACTGACCGTGCCGGTGCGCGTGAATTTCCAGATCAATTCGCCGTGCTCGCCCGGCGCGAGGCTCGCCATATTGGGTCCGCTGTGCAGCATGTCGGGCATCATCTGCATCATGGCTGCGTGCCGGCGCAACGCCTCCGGCTCGCCTAACACGAGTTCGTGGCGCAATTGTCCTTCGTTCTGCAGCACGAAGCGAACGGTCTCGCCCTTGCGCACTTCGATGCGATCGGGTGTGAAGCGCATTGCATCGCTCATGGTAATGCTGATGGTTCGTGATACCTCGCCGGCATTACCGGGCTGGCCGATGCGGCTCGCGGTGACGACTCCGCGGCTGATGCGCATGTTGCCCTGCGCGTCCTGACACACCGGCAGGTCGAAGTAGTCGTCATCGTCTTCGTCGTCTTGCTGGCGGCAGATGGCGGGGGCCCAGGAATTGAAGCGTCGTTCCAGTGCGTCGCCGTGCTCGATCCAGAACGCGGTGTCGACGCGCAGCGCGCCCGCGAGGTTCGACGACGGGAGCACCGCGGCGAGGCGCGTCGGCAGCAGGCCGAGTGCGTTGCGGTTGGTCGGTCCGTACGTCATGTGTTCGGACAGTGCTTTCTGCGGTTGCGCGGTGCTCGAAAAGGCAATGAATCGGTAGGCATCGTCGCGTTTGGGTGTGCCGGCCGGAATCGCCCAGCTGTCCATGTCGTAGAGGCTTTGGCGCCAGGCAATGCGGGTGTGACGATTGCGCTCTTGGGCGGGATCGAACCACAGCGTGTAGGCGGAACTCATGCTGACCTGGCCGGCCGCCAGCAGCGCTCCGGGCTGCGGGGCGGCCTCCCACCAGATCGTATCCTTGCGGATTTGTTCCAGTTTCCCAAATGCACGTCGCACTCCGGCTTCGGTCGCGAGCGTGGGGTACACATCCTTGGGCTCGACGCCATCGGCCAGCAGCGCGATCTCCAGGGTATATTTGGCGCTGCGCCGCAGCGCGCGTTTGCCCGGGTATTTGCGGGTATCCCAGAAATCGGCCCACGATCGCGGCGCATCGCGGAGCTGATCGGAATAGACCAGTGCCTGCGCCCAGGTGAAAATTCCCACACCGCACTCCGACAGGGCGCCGGGTATGAGATCGGCAGCGGCTGGAACGCGCGCCGGATCGAGCTTTTCAAACAATCCCTGTCGACACCCCTGTTGCAGGGTGCGTGACTCGACCTGCATGACATCCCACACCGGCGCGCCGGCGTGCACCATCTGCGTGAGTTCGGTGACCTGGCCATCGTAGGACAACGAATGCACCGCAATGCCGGTCGCTTTGGAAAACGGTTCGACGTAAGCCGCGGCAATCGCGGCACGGTCGGCACGGCCGAAAGAGATGACGGTAAGGTCGCTGGCCGCCG
The DNA here is from genome assembly GCA_963818075.1 of uncultured Gammaproteobacteria bacterium. Classification (GTDB taxonomy): domain Bacteria; phylum Pseudomonadota; class Gammaproteobacteria; order Steroidobacterales; family Steroidobacteraceae; genus Bog-1198. The sequence goes on from CAWFQX010000007.1 coordinate 338,064, forward strand.
CTGCGACGGAAAGCGCGATGCAGATCAGAGCGGCGCCCACAACTCGGGCGCCGCTCCTGTGCCGTAGGCTCGACGGCTTCAATCGTCTGTGTCGCCTCGGGCGATTTCCGCGGCTTCGCCCGTCAAGCGCACGATGTCGAGCCCGCCGCCCACTCGGTCGCCGCAATAGCGCAGACCCCGATTGTCGACGTCGGTGTTGTCGCAGGACACATCCAGCGCCGTATAGGTGACGCCATTGATCACCGCGGAGCTGGGCTGCGTGAACTTATTCACCGGCGCGATGAAATGCGCCACTTCCCGCGGGTGGTAGGGATCACGGATATCGGTGACCCGTATGCCGGCGTCGAACCACGCACTGGTGAGCAATCTGCCGTAAGACGGGTCCTGGAAGTTCTCGGCCGGCGAGTGCACGCCGAAGCGCGTGCCGCGCGAACAGAAGTTGGGGCGCCCCGAGAAGTCATCGACGGTCACGGTGGAGATGGGCCAGGGGTGCTGTTCCGCACTGGTGCTACCGCCCTGACCGATTTGACTCGTAATGTCCAGCAGGTACATCAGGTGCGGCGATCCCGTGCAGCGGTTGTCCGTCTCCTCGGAACTCACGGCAAGAATGTCGCGTACGTTATTGTTCGTAAAGTTGACATACTGCTTTAAATGGATTCCGTAGATCGGCATCGCCGAGTGGCCGCCCTCGGCGCCGGGCATATAGACGACGCCGATCTGCCCCTGCAGCAGCTCGGCGTCGGTGGGACGGGCCGGATTCGCGTAGCTGCCGGTGCCATAGGGCGGCGGCAGAACCTTGGTGAGGTCGTTGATCTGGATGATGCCGTTGGAGCCCACGCCGTACGGCATATAGAGCCGGTTCACCGGCTCGCCGTTAAGGGTGCTGACCACGATCGGGCCATGCACGCCGGGCGGCACGACCTTGGTGGTCGTTTCAGTTCCCGGCAGGAGGAAGGTCGAGCCGGGATTCTGACCCGGGTAACCGAAATCCATGATGTATTTCGGATGGGCGGGATCGCCGAGATCGTAGATCTTCAAGTGCTGATTCGGACTGCTATTTGTATTCCAGCCGTCGGGAGCGGGGTCGGTCGACTTCGTGGCACCGCCGACGATGTAGGCAATGCCGGTCTTGCAGTCCCACCAATTGCGGTGGGTGACATCGAGGCCGCTCACCGGCGTCGAGACCAGCATCGGATTGGCCGGTTCGGTGACGTCCCACACTTCGTGCGCAAGGGCACCGTTCTCCCGCAGCATGTAGGTGTGGTTGCGCGCCCCCTTCGGCAGATCGTTGCCGTCGCATAGCTTCACCATGCGCGAACCCCCGTTATTGGCAACCAGATGCTTGAGGTACTTGGGATTACGGGGATCGGTCACGTCGACGATGGACGTCCCGTTCTCTTCCGTCACCCCGGTCATCGGATTCAGCATCTTCCCCGCGAAGTGCCCGGCATAGGCGATCACCCGATCGCCCTGGGTGTGCACGGTCGTCTGGTACACGGTGCGGCCTTGCAGGTCGTTGTGGCCGAGCCATATCGTGTTATAGGTGTTCGAGCCGTCCGGATGGGTGACGCCCGGTGGATTCAGCGTGTCGAGATCGTTTGCGGACCATGCCGCGCCGGCGAATATCCCCAGCGCTAGTATTGCCGGTTGCCCGAGGCGGCTCCAGCGTATCGGTGGCGAATGCATGCTACTTTTGCTCATTGTCGTCCCCCTGTTGCTATCCAAACGTGCGAGTTGTGGCCGGGTCGATGAGGTGTGCGCGTGAGGGGAGCGGGTGTGGGAACCCAACAGAAAAGCAGGCTGAGCAACGTGGGCGATCCATTGCACCTTCCCCCTGTCATGCCGTTTATGCTCCCACGTTTGGATCGGCTCGAATGATCCGATCGCTGCAGAATCGACGTGGGGCGAGTTCTTATCCGGATTAGTATTTCGCAAACCTAGTTCATTTGCAACGATGGCGGACCGGCGAATCTGCGCTGTTTCCGCGGTGGGATCGCAAAGATTTGTGAAGCTTGTGAGGGATACCTGCAACAAGGCGAGCGGCGGCGAAATCGTCGGGCGAAGTTGACCATGACCACACGCGATTTATATCCAGAGATCGAACCTTACACATCGGGGCGTGTAGGAGTCGATGCCATTCACTCGCTGTACTGGGAGGAGTGCGGCAACCCGCAGGGCGTTCCAGTGGTTTTCCTGCATGGCGGACCCGGCGGCGGCTGCTCCGCCACCAGCCGGCGCTTCTTTGATCCGACGCGCTATCGAGTCATCCTGTTCGATCAGCGCGGTGCCGGCCGATCGACGCCCAACGGCGAACTGCGCAGCAACACCACCGCACACCTCATCGCTGATTTGGAAACACTGCGCCAGCTGCGCGCGATCGACACCTGGCATGTTTTCGGCGGCTCATGGGGTTCGACGCTGGCGCTGGCCTACGCCCAGGAATTCCCCGCAGCGTGCAGGAGCCTCATTTTGCGCGGCATTTTCTTGATGCGTGAATGGGAGATTCGCTGGCTCTTCGAGGTCGGGCGATTATTCCGGCCGGAGGCTTGGGAGGCGCTGCTCGACGGCCTCCCGCCCGAGCTGCGCGACGGTGATCTCCTGGAGTCCTACGCGAAGCTGCTCGACCATCCGGATCGCGCCGTGCGGCTGGCCGCTGCGCGCCGCTGGAGTGTTTTCGAGGCGACGCTGGCCAACTTGATTCCCGATTCGACGAGAATCGCCGGCGCGACTCAGGAATCAGTGGCGTATGCCATGGCGCGCATCGAGGTTCACTACTTCCGCAACAATCGCTACCAGCCCGAGGATCAATTGCTGAGACGCATGGGACGCATTTCGCACCTTCCGGCCACCATCGTGCAGGGCCGTTACGATCTGCTGTGTCCCCCGATCTCAGCGACGGAGCTGCATCGTGCCTGGCCCGGGTCACGGCTCATCCTCGTCGAGGACGCCGGTCACTCAGCGACCGAGCCCGGCATCCGTTCGGCGTTGGTGAAGGTCATGGACGAACTCGCCGCGCAATGATTGCCCTGCAGTACAATGCCGGTTGAGGCCACTTCGCAGGAGTTGTCGGCATGGCTAGCGGCGACGAATCGGTAATCGCTCCGGTGCTGCCCGCGCCGGCGCCGCGCCGTGGTCGGCTGCCGCTGTTGGAGTTTTTTCGCACCCTGCACGACAACATGATTGCGACCTATGCCGCAGAAGCCTACGAGCGCGGCGTCATCGAGAGGAAGATGTTCGGCCGACGCCGCTTCCTGGTCAACGACCCGGCGGCAATCAAGCACGTTCTGCTCGACAACGCGTCTAACTATCAGAAGACCGAGATCACTCGCCGCATTCTCGAGCCCGGCCTCGGCCGTGGGCTCATCACCTCGGAGGGAGAGACATGGCGGCGCCATCGCCGCACCATGTCGCCGGCCTTTGACCAGCGCAGCATCGCCGGCTATGCGCCGATCATGACGGCGGCTGCGCAGGAGATGCTGGCCGCCTGGGGCAATCTGGGCGCCGACACGGGCACGGGCGCCGGCATCGACGTCGCCCCGGCGATGATGCAGGTGACGCTCAACATCATTTCCCGCACCATGTTTTCCACCGATTCCGACCGCATCGTCGCCATCATGGAGCGAAGCGCCGGACGCTATCAAGCGCAGATGCGCCCCAACATGATGGATTTCCTGGGGCTTCCTGCCTGGCTCGCCGGTTTGAGGCGGCTCAACGTCGCCGCTCGCACGCTCGGCGAGTTCGACGAGGAAATCGACCGGCTGATCAAGCTGCGCTCGAGCAATCCCGACGACGGTCGCAAGGATTTGCTGGCGCGTCTGATCGCGGCGCGCGACGAGCAAACCGGCGGCGGCATGAGCGCGCAGGAAGTGCGTGATCACGTCATTACGATCTTCATGGCCGGGCATGAAACCACCGCCATGGCGATGACCTGGATTTGGTATCTCTTGTCGCAACATGCGGCTGAGGAGGCGAAACTGCATGCCGAACTTAAGGCCGTGCTCGGCGGGCGTGCACCCGAGGCGGAGGATTTGGGCAAGCTCCCCTACACTCGAATGGTGATCGAAGAGTCCATGCGGCTGTATCCGCCGGTCCATACCATCGGCCGCGAGGCACTGGCGGACGACACGGTGGCCGGCCTGCACGTGCCCAAGGGATCGGCCGTGCTGATCGCCCCGTGGGTGCTGCATCGGCACCGCGCGCTGTGGCAGCAGCCGGGACGATTCGATCCGGAGCGCTTCTCGCCGGCGCAGTGTGCCGCTCGGCCGCGCTTCTCGTACCTTCCCTTCGGCGGCGGGCGGCGCATCTGTATTGGAGCGGCCTTTGCCATGGCCGAAGCGACGCTGCTGCTCGCGACCATTGCGCAACGCTACCGCTTGCGACTGCTGCCAGGACATCCCGTCGAGCCTCAGGGCCTGATCACGCTGCGGGCCCGGCATGGGATGAAAATGCTGCTCACGCCGCGGGGATGAGGTACGGACCGCAATAGAACCTGCGCAACGGCCGCTGCGGCAACGCCGGCGCCACTACTTCTCGGTGAGATTCCACATGATCGGAATGGCAACGCTGCTCTCGATGGGCTTGCCGTCCTCGAATGCCGGCAGCATGCGCTGGCCGCGCACGGCATTCACACAGGCCAGATCCAATCGATTGAATCCCGTGCTGGATTGAATGACGGCTGCCGTGATCCGGCCGTCGACCGCCACCGTCACCTGCACCACACAGCGCCCCATTTCGTTGGCGCGCCTCGATGCATCCGGATAGTAGGCCTCGCCGATTCGCAGCGGACGCTTCGGGTCCAGGCGGGCAGGGACGCGGGCGCTCGGTTGCGGCACGTTTGGCTGAACCATGTGGTGCGGCTCGGGCGGCGCATCCTCGACGGTAAGCTCGGGTTCAGCCTGCGGCAGCGACGGGGGGATTTCGGGAGGTACTACATAGAGCTTCAGCTCCTTGATCACGGGCATCCGCGGCATTGGTCTGACGGGTTCCGGGGGCCGCTCGATCGGGATGAGATTCAATGGTGCGGGGTCGAGTGCTTTTTTGATCTGCGCGCCAAGCCCTGAATACAGAGCGAATCCCAGCACCAGATGCAGCAGCACGACCGCGGCAAGGGCGGCACCCTTGCGGCCTGACAACAGCGGCGACTCAGCGTAGGTGTAGGTCATGATCCGACTCCTTTCGATCCGATGCAGTACTTGGCCCTTCTGATCGGATTTACGCCGCCGCCGTGCGCCGCGCAAGCGAGCGAGCGCACCCTACGCCGTGGCGCCCAAGAAACGGGAACTTCTCCTAGGAGTCTTTCCCGGCGACAACCCGGGCCGTGATCGGCGGCGGCGCCTTCACGGCCGGTGTCTTTAAATGCAGGCCCGCGAGGTCGGGCAATTCAAGCGCGACCTGGCGAGCCTCGCCGCCGATGGAATAGTTGAGCACGAGGCGTGACGGCGACGGGGTGATGGGGAAGAAAGCGCTTTTGGTCATTTGAGATTGCGCAGCGATTTGCAGCGGCACGCCGTAGCCGCGCTCGGTGAGACGGCGATCCAGCAGTACCCGGTCCTTTTTGTCCTGGCGATGGCGGCTGATGACGTAGGAGGTGCCGCCGATGAGGCCGACGGGTATCGCGACGATCCCGATGGCCGCCCCCGCCGCTCCGGCGGTCGACGCCGACAGCATGCCGCCGCTCGTGCCGACGCTGGCGATGATCAGCGCGGAGGGCCCGACGATACCGACGCCGGCGACGATGCCGGCGTCTTTCATTGTGCGCAGGGTGCGGTTCGAGCGCGCATCCAGCTGTTCGCGCGAGGTGCTGCTGGCCTCGGGCGCGGGGAGCCTGTCGCTGTACAGATCGATTTCCTGAATCTCGATGGCGTCCGCAGAGCCATTCGTGATCGTGAGCACGTACTCGTCCCAGTTCGCGTTGCGCACCCAAGTGCCGCCACTATTGCGAAAGATGAGCTGATGCACCTCGACGGTCAGCCCTTCGGGCGCGGTTGCCGCCCAGCCGACGTCCGCCACGGTGGACGGCTTGGGATTCTTGAGCAGACGCGAGGATGCACAGCCGTCCAGAAGAGCGCCCAGCAGGCCGCTCAACAGGAGAAGGGTGCCGAGCTGGGCGGTTCGCCGGCGAGAGAAGAAAGTATTCATTTTAGCTCCCTGCGCAATTTGTGCGCGATCGTGGAGTCGATCGCGCGGTGCGTGTGCGGCGGATTGTGCGGCCGGCCTCGGGCGTGGCGCCTGATGAAGGGCTGATGAAGCGAAGAAAAATGCTGATTTTTCTCTGAGGATTGGCGCGGCCGCCCGCGAGGGGCCTACCGGAAGCGGTATTTCGCCTGCAGGCCGACGGTGAACGGCAAATTGTCGGCGTGAATTGGTGGAATCAATATAAAGTTCGCGGCGAATCTCCCGAACCGGGTGATTGCCGTCGGGGCCAATATGGGTCCGGTTCGATTATTGGGCCCCAGGCCGATTTGGCCGTAGTTATAGCCCGTGATGATCCCGCCCATGGCACCCAGCCGAAACCAGCTCCAGTGTGCGAACTCCGGGGTAAGGATTGCCCCTGCGTAGAATGAGGGCCGGTCCAAGGAATTGCGAAAGTAGCCGATGGACGCCGCCCATTGCGGCGTGACTGAACACTCGAGGCCGACGCCCGGATTGAAGTCATCGAAGTGCTTGTACGGATGTATGTGGTATGAGCCGACCATGACATCCGCCCACCACCCCTTTGGGCATAGCTCGCCTGCCAGCGCACGTTCGCCGCCGACCGGCACTGCGCTCGCGGCTGCCACGACCCACAGATAGACCGCGAAAGCGCGCCGCACGTCAGTTCGGCGGCTCGAGTCGCAGCACGCGTCCGTCCGTCTCGTCCGTGCAGACATAGAGATAGCCGTCCGGCGCCGCCCGCACGTCGCGGATGCGCGAGTGTTGATCGTTGAGTAATTCTTCTTGGTCGGCCACGTTGCCGAGCGGGTCGAGATGCACGCGGCGCAGATGCTTGAACGCCAACGCCCCGACGAACAGGTCGCCCCGCCACGCAGGGAACTTGTCGCCGCGATACAGGGCGAGTCCCGATGGCGCGATCGACGGCGTCCAGTAGATCACGGGCTGCTCGAGTCCCGCGCGCTGCGTATAGGGCGACACATAGGCGCCCGAATAGTCCATCCCGTACGTGATCACCGGCCAGCCGTAGTTCTTGTGTGCCTCGATGATGTTCAATTCGTCGCCGCCGCGCGGTCCATGCTCCGTTTCGTAGAGCCGGCCGCTCGGTGCATCGAAGAGCAAGCCCTGCGGGTTGCGATGGCCCCACGAATAGATCTCGGGACGGGCGGCCGCTTCTCCGACGAACGGATTGTCCTGCGGTACGCTGCCGTCCTCTTTCAGGCGGACGATTTTGCCCAGATCGGAACTCAGGTCCTGCGCCTGTTCGCGATATTCGAAGCCCTCGCCGATCGTCAGTGCGAAGGTGCCGTCGGGGAGGAAGGCCATGCGCCCGCCGTAGTGGTTGTCTCCGCTTTTCAACGGCATGGCTTGAAAGATTACCTGCAAATCTTGGAGCTTGCCGCCCTCCAAGCGGGCGCGCGCCACGCGCGTGCCGTTGGCGGACTTGGTACCTGCCGCATAAGTCAGAAAGACGATGTTGTTCCGTGCGAAGTCCGGATGCAGGACGATGTCAAACAGTCCCGCCTGGCTGCCGATATGCACGGCCGGGACACCGCCGATGGGCTGCAGCTGCAGCGAGCCGCCCTTGATCAGCCGCAGCCGGCCCACGCGCTCGGTCACCAGCAAGGAACCGTCCGGCAAAAAAGCCATCGACCACGGATGATCGAGTCCTTTGGCAATTTCCGTGACTTGATATCCGGTCTTGACCACCTTGGCCGGCTGCGGCGGAGGCGGTGGTGGGCGCAGCGGTTCGGGAGCCACACCGGCCATCGCCGTCCCGGCAATCATGGCCGCCGCCGCGACGGCCAGCACGGATGAGATTCGCGTGTCAATCTCCTGCAAGGAACGATCATCCGTTACGATGGCAACGATGCTACGCCGGATCGCCGCATTTGTCGTTGCCGCCGCCGTGATGGTGGTGTTGGGCTCGGCTGCCCATTCGTACTTCGTGCAAGAGGCTTGGTCCCTGGCCGCAGGCCATGCCGGCGGCACGGCGCCTGCCGCCATCCCGATATCCGATCGCGTGGCTTGGGCCGCGCACGATCTGCGCGGCATGATCCGCTCATACGGCTTGGTGACCTCGATCGCCTTGGGGCTCGCACTCTTAAGCGCAGGGGTCTTGGCCCGTTTCAGCGGCCATCGCGTGATCGTCTTCGGCGCCGCCGGGGCGCTGGGGATCTTCGTGCAATTCACAGCGCTGAAAATGGTGCTGGGAACGGTGGGCATTTTCGGTGCGCGCGGCACGATGGGTCTCGCGGCCCAGATGGCGGTCGGATTGGCGGCCGGCGTGCTGTTCGCCAAGCTCACCCCACCCGGCCAATCATCGCCGCGCGCAGCGCCGCGATGAATCTAGCGATGGACCGTGACCGTAGGATCCAACAGCCGCAACGCCTCATCCGCGGTGACAGAGCCGGTACGTTGGATGTCCTCGCTCGAATAGGATCGGCCAAATGCCGAGCAGCCCGCGGCACTGTCGGGAATTCGACTGGCGGTATGATTGAGGCACGCGGGATTGACCGCAACCGGCCCCGGCACGGCGGCGTTGGGCTTGACGCCCGCCGTCGTGGCCGCGCAGGCGGCGAGGACCAAGAGTGGGGCGGTTGCACTGGCAGCGCGCAGATAAGGGGTCATAAGCACCTCCGGGAAGTGGTTCGATTATACACCTCGACGAATCCGTCCGAGCGTTCACCGTGGGCATCGACCGTGGGGTGGAAGGACACTCGATGAGCACTGAAGTAGAAGAGCGCATTCACAAAGCGCTGGCGCCGCATCCTCTCGAGCGGCTCGAGGACGGCTATCGGCGCGTGCATCCGGAGGGGTCGGGGACAAGTACCCTGCGGATCTTGCCCGTCAACGAAGCTGGTGAAGGCATGAGTCTCGTTGCGGTTGCGGAAATTGTCGCCGAATACAATGCGGCGGCCGTGCCGCCTTTTCACGCGACCGGCGTGCAGCGGCTCAACGCGTGGTCGGTCTATGGCGCCTACCATCTCAACGACGGTCGATTGCGGCAGAAGGCGCAGTATTCGATCTATGGCAACGAGCCCGCCGCGCATCTCGCGGTGCAACTCATTCTCAACGCCTTCGGGGGGCAGCTGCCGCTGGGCCGGTCCAGCGCATTGGCGATGACCTCGGCCGCGGTGCTCAAGCAACAGCGGGCGCACCACGCCATGCCCAGTCGATGGCCAAAGCCATTGGATGAACCCGCTCTGATAGCCGCCACTGCGACCTTGCAGGAACGCGGCTTGGCGGCGTCCAACAACGCAACGTCGGTGTGGGCGGAGCTTGCGCTCAGCGGCGATTGCCCATCGCGAGCGATCGATCCGCAGGCCGCGACGGCCCTGCTGCAGGTCAATACGGGAGTGCCGCATCCGATCGCCGGCGCCGGCTATCTGGCAACCATTTCTCTGCCGCTGACGCGTTCGCCGCCGAACGCGGCGGAGCTCTGTCGTCGGCTCAATGAACTGGAACTCGAACAGGTCGATTTCGTTCCGCGGCTCGGGGCATGGGGATTGCACACCCAGGACGATCTGCCAGGGTACAGCTGCTTTATTCCGTGCGCCGAACCCTGGGGCGCTTTGCATATGACGCTCATGTGGTGGTGCGTGAGGAGGGCAGCATGGTTGAGGGATGGTTTTTGGCAGGCCAGTACCGGCATTACGCTCACCTGAGTCGGGGCGCGCCGTGAGCAAACCCGTCGCATTGATCGTTGGTGCGGGTCCGGGGATCAGCGCCGCGTTTGGCGAGTCGCTGATTGCCGATGGCTATCAAGTGGCGCTGGCGGCGCGTGATCCGGGAAAGCTGCAGCCGTTGGCGGCCGGGTTGGGGGCGGCGCCGTTTCAGGCCGACGCCTCGTCCACTGACAGTCTGGTCAAGCTATTTCAAGATGTGGACGGCGCGCTCGGGGAGCCCGAAGTCGTGCTCTTCAATCCCAGCGCACGTATCCGCGGGGATTTATTGAGCCTGGATATCGATGCCGCTGCAGCCGCCGTTCGGACAACCGCCATCGGCGCACTGGTCACGGCACAGGAAGCGGCTCGGCGGATGCTGCCGCGGCGGAGCGGCAGCATTTTCTTTACGGGCGCGACGGCCGGCGTCAAGGGGTTCGCGCGCTCGTCGGTGTTTGCGATGGGAAAATTCGCGGTGCGGGGTCTCGCGCAGAGTCTGGCGCGCGAACTGGGGCCCGCGGGAATTCACGTGGTGCACTTCGTCATCGATGGGGCGGTCGTTCAGGGCAGCCCTGCAGTGGGCGCATTCACGCCGCAGGCGATCGCCGATTCCTACATGGCCGCTCTGCGGCAACCGCCGGGCGCGTGGAGCTGGGAGATGGAGCTGCGCAGCCATAACGAGCCGTTTTGAGGGCCAGTGGGGAGCGCCATGAAAACCGGCACGATGGAATTTGACGGCACCGAATACCCGGACGGCATTGCATCGGATCCGCAGGCGCTGAAGCTGATGCAAGGCTCACCGCCGCCGCTCGGTAAGCGCATCCGCTTCGAAGACGACCGGTATCTGGAGTTCCCGCAGATCCGCTGGAGCTTGTCGCATATGCGCGAGCTGGTGCCGACGGCCGGCGTATGGCGCGGTGCCGGCGCGGCGAGCGATCTTGGCGCCGCCACGCCTGCGGGCGAGGCGCGGATCGATGCGCTGACGTTCGAGGATCTGCAGGGGCGGCGCCGCACCTGGGCGGACTCGCTCGCACCAACCTACACCGACGGCGTCATCGTCCTGCATCGCGGGGTGCGCGTCTACGAGCGCTATTTCGGAGCGCTGCAACCGCAGCGGCCGCACGCCTGCTTTTCGATCACGAAGTCGTACGCGGCCACGCTGGCGGCGACGCTGATTCACGAACGCGTATTGGATGAGGCAAAGGTGGTGCCGTATTACCTGCCTGAGATGGGCTCGACGGCCTATCGGGATGCGACGCTGCGCCAGGTGCTCGACATGCAGATCGGTGTCGATTACTCCGAAGACTATGCGGATCCGCGAGCGGATATCTGGGCCTATGCGCGCGCCGGCGGGCTGCGCGCGCGCCGCCTGGATTATGCAGGCCCCGGCAATTACTACGATTATCTCGTCACGCTGCGCAAAGCGGGTGCGCATGGCGCAGTGTTCGATTACAAGACCGTGAACACGGAAGTGATGTGCTGGATCATGGCGCGCGCCACCGGCGTGGCGTTGCCCGACATGTTGAGTGAACGGATTTGGTCGCGAATCGGCTGCGAAGAGGACGGTTATCTGGCCGTCGATTCAATCGGCGTCGCGATGGGCGGCGGGGGCCTCAGCGCCTGTCTGCGCGATATGTGCCGCTTCGGCGAATTGATGCGCTGTGAGGGTGCATGGGGCGGCAAGCAGGTCATTCCCGCGGAGGTCGTCGCCGATATTCGGCGCGGTTCCGAGCGCGACAGATTCGCTCCGGCCGGCTACACGCTATTGCCCGGCTATTCGTATCGCAACATGTGGTGGGTCTCTCACAACTCACTGGGCGTGTTCGAGGGCCGGGGCATCCACGGTCAGCGGCTGTACGTCGCGCCGCAGGCCGAAACCGTCATCGCGCGGTTTTGCTCGCATCCGATCGCGACCAGCGCGGCGAACGACCCGATAACGCTGCCGGCATTCGCGGCCTTGTGTCATCTGCTCATGCGTGAGTATCCGCGATGACAGAATCTCAGCGGCCGCATTTGGCGAGGGTCGGGGTCACGATGCTGCTGACCTCGCTCGGCGCGTGCGGCGGCGGCGGCCACTCATCCGCGCCGATGGCCACCTACACGGTCGGTGGCACTGTGACCGGACTCAACGGCGCAGGCTTGGTGCTGCAAGATAATGCCGGCGCGGGTCTTGCGGTAGCCACGCCGGGTGCATTCACCTTCGTGGGCGGCCTCACGACGGGTGCCGCTTACTCAGTGAGCGTGGCGACGCAGCCGCCCGCGCAGCAGTGCGAGGTCAGCAACGGATCCGGCACCATCGGTACCGCGAACGTCACGAATGTGGCGGTCGCCTGCATCCCGGTCCGATTCACGGCACTCGCCAATCAGCCGCCGGAACCCGGCTATCTGGCACTGCTCTTGACCGACGGCAGCGTCATGATGCAGTCGATCAACGATGCCGGCGTATTCTACGATCTGGTGCCCGCCGACGACGGTGGCTACGTCAACGGCACCTGGCGCGTGCTGGCCAGTCCGCCCGCCGGGTACGCTCCGTATGCCGGCTCGCAGGCCGTACTCGCCGACGGGCGGGTTCTGTTCGTCGGCGGGGAATATAACCAGAACCAATACAGCCTGCCGTTCGCCCCCAGCGGGCTCACCAACATGTCCGCGATCTATGACCCGGTCGCAGATCGATGGACGATGATTGCCGCGCCGCCCGGTGTCGCCTATATCGGCGATTCGCCTTCGGCCGTGCTGCCCGACGGCGGCTTTATTTTTGGCGCCAAGCTCGGGCGGGATATGTGGCGCTTGGACCCCGTGAGCCTGACCTGGACCTCGGTGCCGGCCGCCGGCAAGGCGGATGATTTCGCCGAAGAGGGCTGGACGTTGCTGCCTGACGGCGACCTCTTTACCATCGATGTCGGCAATCCTGCGCACGCCGAGCACTACGATCCCGCCGCCGGTCAATGGTACGGCGACGGCAACACGCCGACGGTGCTGACCTCGCCCTCGGACACCCCCGGCGGCATGACTTATGGTCCCGCGCCGGTCCAGGTGGTGGGCGGCGTCACCTACGGCCCGGGGCCGACGGGCGTCTATTTTCCGCCCGGCGAAATTGGCCCGGCGCTACTGCTCCCCGATGGCAGGGTCTTCGCCACCGGCGCCGCAACCAGCGGATCTCCCGCTCACACGGCCATCTACACACCGGGCACAACGCCTGCGGATCCCGGCAGCTTTACCGTCGGACCTGATTTCGCCGCCGGCGACGACGCCGCGGACGCCAGTGCCGCCTTGCTGCCCTCCGGTCATGTGCTGATCGCCGCGACGTCGGGCCAGTTTTACGAATATGACGGCACCGCCATGCCGGTCACCGGAGTCCTGCCCAACAACGGCGGAAACACGTTTTACTTCGTGCTGCCGCTGCCCAACGGTCAGACGCTTGTGAGCGGAGGCGTAACCCAGATCTACAGTGGCGCAGGCAGCGCGAATCCGGCCTGGGCGCCCGCCGTCACCGCTGCGCCGGCGAGCGTGACGCGCGGAACGACCTACCCGATTTCAGGCACGCAGTTCAACGGCTTGTCGCAGGCCGCCGATGTCGGTGATGAACTTAACGCCGCCACCAACTATCCGTTGGTACGAATCACGAATACGGCGTCGGGCCATGTGGTCTATGCGCGCACCCACGGCCACAGCAGCATGGGGGTCGCGACCGGCAGCACCATCGTGTCCACTTCGTTCGATGTGCCGTCGGTCACGGAGATTGGCGCCAGTTCGCTCGCCGTTGTGGCCAATGGCATTGCTTCGGCGCCGGTCAATGTGACGGTGAACTGAAAAGCCTCAATGCCGGGCCGGTAAGCGGGGCCTTGCCTGTATGCCGGTCGCATATCGGGCAATCAGCTGATCGACGGGATCCAATGTCTTGGACAATTCGTTCTCGAGCGCGGCAAGACCATCAAGAAGCCGCTGTGTCGTGAGTGTGTTCGTCAGGTCGTTACAGCCCACGGTCAAGGTGCTCGCGACGCGTACGGCGCCAATCTCGGAAAAAGCGACGACCGCATTGCGTAAGTTTTTGGCGGTCTTCGAACCGAGATGCGTGACGATCGACCGCGCTTGAATCGCCGCCCAGAACTCGCAGGTCGTGTACAAGATGCGTTCGGCGCGCGTGAAGTCCTTGTCCCCGGCAGCCGCCCTCAGCAAAATCGACAGCAACACCTCGTGAGCGATAGGAAAGTGCCCGGACCACTTGTCCCCAAAGGCGGGACGCCCATCGCCAGCCATCGATTCAGAGCCGCTCATCGGCCCCGTGCTGTACGTCGTCACCGTCATCCATCATTCCGGGGTCGACCAAACGCGGCTGCGGATATCCGTGGTTCTTCCCGGAAGAAGCGTCCGCCAAATGTACCGCCGCAAATTGTGCGATCAAACGATCGATGGCGTCTTCGGTGTCCAACAGACGCGCTTCGAGATCGAGCGCTTTTCCCCGCAGCGCCCCATCCGGATAAGCACCTACCGCCACTCGCAGAGCACTGGCGACCCGCACGGCGCCAATCTCTGAAAATGCCTCGAAGGCAACGAGAAGCTTGGGCACCGGGTCGGCGCCAAGGTAGTCGGGGAGTTGCCGGGTGGCAGCCGCCGCCCAGAATTGGCAGGCCGCCAGAAGGACCGCCTCCGCCCTCGAAAAATCGGCCGCGTCCGCGCCGTTGCGCTTGTTCAGCAGCGCACGCAGCACGAAATGGGTGATGGGGAAATGGCCACGCCACGTGTCCATGTATCGCTCGCCTGGCCGGGTCTTCGTAATTAGACGTCGCGCGGAAACGAAATCAACCGGTGAGGGCCCGTGTTGCCGAGAATTGCCCCAATCGGCGATCCTCTAACCGGCGATCGGACTCCCGAGGGTGGCAAAGACTTGCGCGTCGATCCGCTGGGCGAGCTCACCGGCCAGCACCTCGGCGCGATGGTTCTTGAGTTTTCTAGCCTGACTGCGCAGTTCCCGGCTTTCCAAGCTGAGCATGTATTTGCGGGCCCCATCGGTGCCTTCATCCAATTGCAGCGCCTCGCAGTCCCTTGAAAGGGCTCTTCTTTCGAGCGACCTGATTTGCGCCCAACTCTCATCCGCAGGCTGCGACTCGTAGTCAATGCCGCCAATCAGAAAACCGTTGCCGTCCACCTCGGTGTGATCGACGACGATCTGTGATTCCATGACGGGTTCGCCCCTATCCTTGATCGTTGCAAGCGTGGCTCGCCGTTTGGACGGGCTCTTCTCGCCGGTCGGTCCATGAGATCGCAAGAAGTAATAGACGTACACGTCAGTCATTGGAGTCTCCCAATGCGTCCATCGCGCCCGCTGCAATTGTAAGTCTTACTGACCAGGCCATTCCGTACGTTGCCGTACGTAATACGGCTCCTATTGCATTTGGCGCACCTACGCTTCTGCGCGATCGCATTAAAAAAGTCGTGGGGCGCACTCCAGAATAGGTCAAACTCTTTCCTATGTCTGTACGGTAGGGCACATAGCGCTGTCCTGTCATTCGGGGCCGGAGCAAAGCTGGAATTGTCGGGTTGGAGTTCGCCGATGTGTATTAGGATGTCTTGGCCTGTCGTGGCATTGCGAGTGCCCTAACACTTATATAAACCTTGGAGTTCCGTGGGGATTTTTTCGTCAGACGTTTCAAAGAACCAGTTGCTCTCTGCGCTGCCGCAGGTGGAGGCGCATCGCTGGATGCCGCTGCTGGAATCCATCGATTTGCCGTTGGGCGAAGTGCTGTACGAGTCGGGCGGCACGCTGAGCCACGTCTATTTTCCAACGACGGCCATCGTTTCGCTGCTCTACGTCATGGAAAGCGGCGCCGCCGCAGAAATTGCAGTCGTCGGCAATGAAGGCATCGTCGGCATTTCTCTGTTCATGGGCGGAGAATCCACCACCAGCCGCGCGGTGGTGCAGAGCGCCGGAAAGGGTGTGCGGTTGAAAGCGCAAGTCTTGAAGGATGAATTCAATCGAGCGGGGCCGGTGCTGCATCTCTTGCTGCGCTACACCCAGGCGCTCATTACCCAAATGGCACAAACCGCGGTATGCAACCGGCACCACTCGCTCGATCAGCAACTCTGCCGTTGGCTGCTGCTGAGCTTGGACCGTCTGGAAGGCAACGAACTGGTAATGACGCAGGAGCTGATCGCCAACATGCTGGGGGTACGCCGCGAGGGCGTGACCGAGGGTGCGCTCAAGTTGCAGCACGCAGGGTTGATTCAATATGCGCGCGGCCGCATCACGGTGCTCGACCGGGCGGGACTGGAGAAGCGCAGCTGCGAGTGCTATGCGGTGGTCAAGAGGGAGTACGACCGCCTGCTCCCAGTAAATTCGGCGCGCTAGCCCGCTTTAATCAAGGGGATTCCGCTGCGCGCTGCGCGGCTCGCAAGAGCGGTGCGATCAGATCGATGGGCAAGGGGAATACGATCGTCGAGCTTTTTTCGCTGGAGATATCGGCAAGCGTCTGCAGGTAGCGCAGCTGCAACGACGCGGGTTCGTTGGAAAGAAGCTTGGCCGCCTCGGCCAGTGATTGCGCCGCTTGCTTCTCGCCTTCCGCATGGATCACCTTGGCGCGTCTGCCGCGTTCGGCTTCGGCTTGTCGAGCCATCGCCCGGATCATGGTTTCGTCGAGGTCAATGTCTTTGATTTCGACATTGCTCACCTTCATGCCCCAGGCGGCGGTATTGGCATCGAGTATGTGCTGAATGGCGGCGTTGAGCTTATCGCGTTGGGCCAGCATTTCATCCATTTCGTGCTGTCCGGCCACTGAACGCAGCGTCGTCTGTGCGAGCTGACTGGTCGCTTCCCAGGGATTGGTGACCTGCAGAATGGCCTTCTCGGGGTCGACGATACGAAAATAAACCACGGCGCTGACTTTCACCGACACGTTGTCCCTGGATATCACGTCCTGCTTCGGCACATTCAGCACCACAATGCGCAGTTCCACCTTCTTCATTTGCTGAATGAGCGGCAGCACCAGGCGCACGCCGGGGCCCTTGACGCCCGTAAACCGGCCGAGCGTGAACATCACCCCGCGCTCGTATTCCTTCAGGATGCGTACCGAACTCATGACCACCAGCAGCAATATGACGACGACGATTGGCAACGAAAGGCTCATGGCGCGACTCCTTCTAATTCTGCAGCGGTTCCACCCATAGCGTCAGTTCCACGACTTTGACGATGCGGGCCCGTTGACCCGCGCGCAGTGGACTCGCGGTGCGAGCGTTCCACAACTCTCCGCCGAAGCGCACGACGCACTGGTCCCGACAATCACCGATTGCTTCGACGGTCGCGCCGATCATGGTCTCGACGCCGGTGCTCGGGGGCCGGCGGCGCGCGTGCGCCGCCAGCCGGATGATGGCAACGATGACGAGGCCGCCGGCCACGGCGATGCCGATGATCAAGGGCAATGCGACTCGCATCCCGGCCGCATGATTGTCGAACAAAATGAGGGAGCCGATGACAAATGCGGCGAGGCCGCCGACGCCGAGCGATCCAAATGCCGGCATGAAGAATTCCGTGACGATCAAGCCGATCCCGAGCGCCATGAGTGCGAGGCCCGCGTAATTGACCGCCAACAGTTGCAAACCGTAAAGCCCGAGCAGCAGGGACAGGGCGCCGACCACACCGGGCAGGACCGCGCCGGGGTTATAGCCTTCCAGCAGCAAGCCGTAGATGCCGACCAACAACAGCCCATAGGCAATGGTGGGGTGAGTCAATATCAACAGCACCCGGGTGCGCCAGTCCGGCGCAACGCTCCGCAGCGCAAGTCCCCGGGTATCGAGCACCAATTCATGACCCGCCGCGCTGACCTTGCGGCCCTCAAGCTGCAGCAAGAGATCCGGGATGTCTTTCGCGACGATGTCGATGACGTTCTGCTCGCGCGCGTCGGCGGCGGAGAGACTCGCCGCGCCGCGCACGGCAGCTTCAGCCCAAACGGCATTTCGGCCGCGCAGTTGCGCCAGCCCGTGGATGTAGGCAACGGCGTCATTCACCGCTTTTCGCTCGCTGGCCGTGCCTGCGGGGATCTCACGCGGACTTTGCAGCTTCTTATCGTCGCTGGAGTTGGCCGCCGGTTCGGCCGGCGGCGTACCCGGCTCACCGCCAATCGAAATCGGCGTGGCCGCACCGAGGTTGGTCGCCGGGGCCATCGCGGCGACATGGCAGGCATAGAGGATGTAGGTACCCGCACTTGCCGCGCGAGCGCCGCTCGGTGCCACATAGGCCACCACCGGCACCGGCGAGGCGAGAATTGCCTTGATGATATCGCGCATGGAGGTGTCGAGACCGCCGGGCGTATCCATTTGAAGGACGACGACAGCGCTGTGCTCCTCCTCGGCATCCGTGAGCGCGTGCTCGACGTAGCGGCTCATGGCGGGCCCGATGGGGCCGTTGAGCTCGATGAGGGTCGCCAACCGGCCGGCGGGCGCGGCGCCGTCGGTACTTCGACTCGCTACCGGACTCAAAAACAATAGGGCGCTCAAAATCCATTGCGCCGAATGGCGCAACTCAATCCGCCCGGAACGAACCTCGTTCACAGCCTGCCCCCTTGGCGCGGTGGCCGTGTCTCACCAGCCCGATGGTAGTCTGAAGGGGGCCGCAGGTGTCAACTAATGAAGCTTTTGCAGCCAATCGATGACTGCCGCTGCGAGGGCGATCCGGTGATCTTGAAAGCTATGGTCGCTCGGGAATGTTATCGCCGTAACTTTTCCACCGGCGCGGGTCACCGCTTCGGCGAGCTGACGATTATCCTCGCCCAGCGCGCGTGACGCGCCAATGACGAGGAGCGGCCGGCGGTTCAGGCGCGCGGCCCAGGACTGATAGTTCCAATCGGCGCGGTGCGCCACGATCTCTTCGGCAATGCTCGTTGCCGTGGCACCCCGCAAGGAATTGCCGAGGTCGTCGAACTCCTTCGCGGCCAGGGCCGCGCGCTCGACGCCGCTAACCTTGCTCAGCCCTTCCCCGTCCGCACCGACATTCCATGCGTCGATCAGTACCGCACCGAGCAGAGCGGCATCAAATCTGACATGGGCTGCGCTCGCAAAACCCCCCATGCTGTGGCCGCCGAGAACGATCCGCCGCGTATCGATTGCAAATTTCTCCGCGATCTCGGGTCGGCGAACAAAGGTCACCGCCGCATCCGCGTCCTGCAACACGTGGGCGATCGAAAACACTCCGGGACTGCCCCAAGACCCCCGGTAATGCAGGGTCAGCACGTTCCAGCCAGCACGCCGAATGGCCTGGGCCAGGTCCAGATTTTGCTCGTTGCCGGGAAAGCCGTGCAGAAGCACGAACGTCGGGTGCGCTCCCGCGCCACCCGCGAGATAGAACAAGCCGTTCATTCCGAGACCATGGCTGGGAACGAGCACCTGCGCCGAGCGCGGCGGATGATCGGGGTCCGGCGCCGGGTCGCTGATGACCGAGGACGGAATGGGCGGGGCCGGATCATCCGCGTGCACCGTCCCCGAGAAGGCCAGCGCCATCGTCATTGCCAATAAGAATCTCATTCAGTTAGCTCCGCCGGCCGCGTAGCGTCTAAAAAAACTGTCCTGCTTCCAAAGCGGCCTCTTGGGGTCATTGGCGACCTCGATGGTCAACGCCCGGATAACCTCTTCGTAGGCGGCTGCGGTCGCGAGGTCGACGGGCTGTTGCGTGTCGTCGGACGGCGCATGATACCGCTCGGTGCGCCAGTCTTTGAAGATCTGCTCCTCGGGCGTGCCCGGCGTGTAGCCCACATCGATCATTACGGAAGGGACGCCTTCACGGATGAAATTGTACTGGTCGCTGCGGATGAAGACGTTGCGCAGGGGTGCCGGGTCCCCTTGGACGCGAAGGCCGAGGCGTTCGGCAACTGTGCTCACGCGATCACCGAGGTCGGATTCCGCCAGTCCATAGACGGTCAAGATCTTGAGCGGCACAATCGGCAGAAACATGTCGGTGTTGATGTCGGCCACCATTGACGTGGCCGCGACGGTCGGATGAGCGGCGAAGAACTTGGACCCGAGCAGCCCTTTCTCCTCGCCCGTAACCCAGACGAGGAGCACGGAGCGCTTGAGTGGGACCCGAGGGTGCTGCAGCGTGCGGGCGATGTCGAGCAGCAGTGCGCTGCCCGATCCATTGTCCATGGCGCCATTGTAGACACGGTCGCCATTGATGGGCTCGCCAATGCCGAGATGATCGATGTGCGCTGACAAGACGACGTATTCGCTCTTGAGTTTCGGGTCCTTGCCCGCAATTTGGCCGACGATGTTCGTGGACTCTACGTCATGCGTACTCGTATGAGTGGTGGCGCTCACTGAGACGAGCAGGGGGAAACGCGGCAGGGCTTGGCGGTCTTTGCCGAGCGCGGCAATCTCGCTGAAGGTATGGCCCGTTCCCTCGAGCAGCAAGTCCGCGTAGGCCGGGTTGAAGGTGACCGCGAGTTGGGCCCCCGCTGTTTCGTCGAATTCCGGGCCGATCAAGTCCATGCTGGGATGATTGCGGTTCAGGGACATGCGTGACCAAGGAACGTCCATGGAGGCGGGATTGGGGATGCTGATGAGGCCGATCGCCCCGGCAGCCTTGAGCGCCTTGTAGCGTTCCGCGCGTGATTGGTAGTGCGCGCTCAAGGCCGATGGAATTTCGGCGGGCGAACCTGTGAATACGACCGCGACCTTGCCCTTGAGATCAAGCCCGGCAAAATCGTTGTAGCCTTTCTCGGGGATATTGAGTCCGTAGCCGACGAAGACCAGCGGTGCCTCGAGCTTTGGCGCCGGCATGACGCGCGTGCTGAAGAAGGCTTGTTCCCCGAGCGTGAGCGACTGTGCGTGCCCGTCCCGTTTGAGCGCGAGCGTTGAGTCGGCCTCTTGAATCTCGAGGGTGCGCAGCTTGACCGTTTGGTAGTAGCCGTTTGTCCCGGCGGGTGCGACGCCGAGCGCTTTGAGCCGGCCCACGATGTACGCTTGTGCCTGGCGCTCGCCCTCGCTGCCGGTATCACGGCCTTCGAACTTATCATCCGCCAGCACCTTCACGGTATTCCACCAGGTCGTGCCGTCGAAGTGCTCCGCCGCCTGCGTCGCACCTGCCAACAAAAGCAGCAGGAGTGCCGAGAATTTCCGCAACATAAGATCTTCCTCGAAAGATGGGGACCGCCGAGCGGCGGTAGCTTATCTCGGCCGCAGCGGTTGTACTACCGCCGTCCAATCGGCGGATCGGGCTCATTCGGCAGATCGACCGATTGAGGCTTGCAGGAGAAGCTGCCTTGGATGAGGTGCGTTACCAACGATAGCGCTTTCTTCGTGCAAAAGGTCTGATCAGAATTCGACGACCACAGGGTGTTGGTCTTGCCGTCCTTGGTGTAGTCGACACGACAGGGACCTTTCGCGTGATCGGCGCTCGATGCGGTTTGGCTGTAAATGCTGACGACCCGCGTGGCCGCGCCAAAAGTGCAAACGAACTTTTCGTGCGGCTCCATCAAAATCTGGCCCATACCCGCTGAGGCGAGACCCAAGCCCAGGATCGCGATGATCCGAAGCGAATTGCGGCCGCCCAAATTAGAGCAGCTTTTCGGGCCTGATCGGCAGGTCCCGTACGCGCTTTTCGGTGGCATGGAACACTGCATTGGCAACAGCCGCATTCATGCCGACGATGCCGATTTCGCCGATGCCTTTGATGCCGAGCGGATTCACCCGGTCATCCTGCTCCGGCACGATGATGATCTCGACGGATGGCACATCCGCGTTCACGGGCACGAGGTAGTCCGCCAGGTTGTCGTTGACGTAGCGCGCCGTTCCTCTGTCCATTTCCGTCACTTCGAGCAGAGCCGATGACAATCCCCAGATGGCGCCGCCCATGAACTGGCTGTAGGCGGTCTTTGGATTCACAATCGTGCCCGCGGCGAATGCCGAAACAACACGCGGCACCCGGATTTCGCGGGTGAGACGATGCACCCGCACCTCGACGAAGTGAGCGCCGAAGGAGAATGCGGTGACATCTTTGCGCCCAAAGCCTCTGAGCATGGCGGGTTTGCCTTTCATCATGTCGGCCACGGCGTTGGGAGGCAACCCCTCCGGTACGTTTTCGGCATAGACCTCGAGCCGATGCCCCGCACGGGACACTGCCTCGCTCAAGCTCTCGCGCCCGGTCGTCGCGCCCACCAATTCGCCATTGGCCAGTTTCAATGTCGCAGGGTCCGAGCCCCTGAACGGGCTGTCACCGCTCTTCACCGCCGCGTCCGCAATGCGGCGTCGGATCTCCTCGCAGGCCTTGGCGACGGCGTGCGTGGCTGAAGCAGCATTGTTCGAGCCGCCCGCGATCATGACCGGGGGCAGATCGCTGTCACCCATGTGCACCGTCACATCCTCGACTCTCAGTCCGAGTCCGCGCGCAGCGGCAATCGCAACGGTCGTGTAAGCCCCCGTCCCTATTTCGTGTCCAGCCAACCCGACCACCGCCTTGCCGTTCGAGGTGACCGAGATCCGAACGGCCGCGGGGCCGATATTGGTCGGATAGCACGCCGTGGCGCACCCGAAGCCCACCTGCCAATCGCCATCCTGCATCGAGCCCGGCTTCGGATTGCGCTGCGCCCAACCGAAGCGTGCCGCTGCCTGATCGAAGCATTGCATGAGCGATCTTGACGAAAAGGGAATCCCCTTCACCGGATCGACCTGCGTGTCGTTGACGCGACGCAGCTCGATCGGGTCCATGTTGAGCTCATAGGCGAGCTCGTCCATCGCACTTTCGAGGGCGAACATGTAGGGTGTTTCCGGGGGCGCTCGCATGAAGCCGGGTGTATTGCGATCCGCATGCACCACGTTCACCGCGGTCGCAATGTGGGGGCAGGCGTACATGCGGGCCGTGGTATCGACCCCCGCCACGTTGTAACCGGAGGGGCGCGACGTGACTTCCCACCCCTCATGGGAAAATGCCAAGAGTTTCCCATCGGCTGTCGCACCCAATTTCATTTGGTGGCGGGTCTCGGCGCGATAGGTGGCAATGGTGAAGCCCTGATCGCGGGTCGGAACGAGCTTGACCGGACGCCCCACGCGCTTTGCCGCGAGTGCCACCCAAGCCGTCCTTGGATTAGGGCCCTTGGAGCCGAACGCGCCGCCTATGTAGCGTGAAATGGCCCGAACGTCATCCGGATCGAGGTCGAGCCGCGTGGCCGTGGACGCTTTTGTGCCCCACATGAATTGCGAAGGCTCATAGATATCAAGCTTCGTCCCGTCCCATGCACACGTGGTGGTGAATAACTCGATCGGATTGTGATGTTGCGTGGGCGTTGAGTAGCGAGCCTCAAGCTTCACGGGCGCGGCGGCGAACGCACCGGCCGCATTGCCCTTTTCTGGATCGCCGCCTTCGCCCGGCTGGTGCGGCTCGGTTTGCACGCCCGCGGAATCAAAGGTAGCGCTGGGCGGCTCGGGCAGGTAATTCACCTCAACCTTGTGCGCGGCCTCGCGTGCGGCCTCATAGGTGTCGGCGACCACGATGGCGATGATCTGTCCGGCGTGCCAGATGCGATCGTTCTCCAGCGAAGTGGTCGAGGGCTTGCCGTCCGGCCCGGGCATGGGCTTTGCCTGGTTGCCGACGTTTTCATACGTCAGGATATCGAGCACCCCGCGCACTTCCTTGGCGCCACCGAGGTTGAAGCTGCCGATTCGACCGCGGGCGATCGCACTGGTCACGAGATAAGCGAAGGCGGGGTTCGCCACCGGTTCGTCCGCGGCAAATCGGGCGCGTCCCGTCACCTTGGCGACGCCATCGACGCGGGATGTGGCTTTGCCGAATAAGTTGCCGAGTTTGTCCTGCATGTCCGCTAGGCTCCCGCGGCCGGTGACATCGATTTGGCCTGCAGCAGGGCGCGAACCAGCGTGCGCCGCGCAAGCTCCGGCTTGTAGTCATTGTCGCCGTGAGTCCTGGCGCTCTTGAGCGCGGCTGCTGCGGCAATTTCGGCGTTCGCCTCTGTGAGGACCTTGCCCATCAGAGACTGCTCCGCTTCGGTTGATCGCCAGGGCCGATACGCCATGCCGCCGAGTCCGATTCGAGCTTGCCGCACTCTCTCGCCATCCAGGTCGAGCGCCACCGCGGCCGAGGAGATGGCAAACTCGTAGGACGTCCGATCTCGCACCTTCAGGTACAGCGAGCGGCGGTTCCAGGCGGCAGCCGGGACCAGAATGCCGGTGATGATCTCCCCCGAACGCAGCGAGGTCTCGACATGCGGCTGGCCGTTGAGGGGCGTGTGCAGCGACTCCACGGTCACGCGGCGCGGGCCCATCGGTCCGTGCAATTCCAACTGCGCTTCCAGCGCAACGAGCGCCACCGCGAAATCGCCGGGATACTGCGCGATACAGGTGTCATCGACGCCAAGCACCGCGTGGTTGCGGTTGTAGCCTTGGAGTGCAGCGCAGCCGGAGCCCGGGTTGCGTTTGTTGCAGGCGGTCCAGGTAGGATCGCGGAAGTAGCTGCACCGTGTCCGCTGCAAGACGTTGCCGCCGAGCGTTGCCATGTTGCGCAATTGCGCACTCGCGGCGAGCTGCAGGCTCTCGGCGATTGCAGGATATCCTTCCATGACTCCGGCGTGAGCGGCGACCGCGGACATCTTGGCGAACGCCCCGACATGCAAGCCCGCCGCACCCACGTCGATGAAATCGTAGGAACGTCGCAGCGCGCCAATGTCGATGACGCGCTCAGGCCTCAAGACATCGAGCTTCATCAAGTCAATCAGCGTCGTACCACCGGCCAGGTACTGAGTCTTCGCATCGATTTGACCTTGGCCCGTGGCCGCCCCAAGACGCGAGGCCTGCGCCAGATCATCGGCGCGTTCGAAGGCGAACGGGCGCATCAGGTGCGCTCCATGCGATCGCGCGCCTGTTTGATCGCCGCGACAATCTTCGGATACGCGGCGCACCGGCACAGATTGCCGCTCATGTATTCTTGGATGTCGGCATCGGTTTTGGCGTGACCTTCCCGAACGCACGCCACCGCGGACATGATTTGACCCGGGGTGCAATAGCCGCACTGAAATGCGTCCTGATCGATGAAGGCCTGCTGCATCGGATGCAGCTGGCCGTCCTTGCCCGCGAGCCCCTCGATGGTTTCGATGTGCTTGCCCTGCGCGGCCACGGCGAGCGTGAGGCACGACAGCACGCGCTCGCCATCGATGTGAACCGTGCAGGCGCCGCACTGGCCGTGGTCGCAGCCCTTCTTCGAGCCGGTCAAATGCCAGTGCTCGCGCAGGGCATCCAGTACCGTGACGCGCACGTCGAGGAGCATTTCGCGCCGTTGGCCGTTTACCCGCAGTGTGACCGGCGTCGTGCCGGTGAGCGCCCGATTCGTCTTTTCATCGGCGGCCGCCAACAACGGTTCTGCCCCTACCGCGGCGAGCGCGGCGCCGCCCGTCAGTACTGTTCGTCTGGTTATGGTCACGATGCTTCCCGGGGTTGCCTGTGGGCGGGATCGAACATCATGATGGGCCTCGCGGGCGCGCAATTTAAATGCTGGCAACGCTCATTGCGGCGTCAGAAAAGTCCGTCAGCGCCGGCGCCCCGCGCGGCCGTCGCCTGGAGGGTAGGGCGGTCAAAGAGCGCCGGCGGCTCGGGGCCGCCGGCGCCTGCCGATCAATCGCGGTGATCGAAATTGAACAGATCGAACAAGTCGCCGATGGCCGGCATATTGCGCGGCACGTAGCCATTATCCTCGTCCTGTACCGGATTCGGCAGATTGTCACGGCTGCGCCCGCTCAGCGTGCCGCGAATCTTCCAGTTCCGTTCGACGAATTTCACGAACGAAGAATGCTCGTTGTACACGTGGCTGACATGGCCTCCCCGCGAGAACGGTGACACGGCAATCATCGGAATGCGCGGACCCGTCCCGAAGAAATCCACCGGCTGAATGAAGCTCGAGTCGTAAAAGCCGCCGCCTTCGTCCACCGTGACGAAAATCGCGGTCTCAGCCCACTGCTGCGGGTTGCTCTGGGCGAGCTCGATGATGTTTTTTGCGAAGGCCTCGAACAGAGTCCATTTCGAAGAGGCCGGGTGCCCGTCCATGGTGCCGTCAGGCTTCACATAGGACACGGCCGGCAGGGTGCCATTCGCAATGTCGGTGAACAGATCGGTGACGTCGCGCATATGATCGGCCACCACGGACGGGTAATTGGCCTGATATTCGAAGGGATTGCAGATGTTGCAGTAGCTCCCGTTGAATGGGCTCGACGTGCCATCGGCATTGAACCCGCCGCCATAGTATTTCCAAGAAATATTGTGGGCGCTCAGCACATCGCCGATGCTTCGCTGCTGGGTGGGCGGCACCACGAGCCCGCTCTGGGCCAAACCCTTCGGCGTGAAAGCGGGGTTCACATTGACCGCCTGCCAATACTCGCCTGCACCGCACTTGGTCTGCACGGCATAGGGCAGTGACTTCAAGTAGCTCGTGATTGCACTGATCCCGGGCTGAGTCTCGTCGGCGCAATCAAACCACTGCGCACGCTGCGTATACAGGTTGAGGGTGCCGGCCTGCGGGTCGGGGTTATAGATGTTGGCCGCGGCCGGCGTGGCGGGATGGCCGTTGCCGTCGCTGAAGAACACCTGGTCGGCGAAGCCGAGCGGCTGGCTGTCCGGGCCCGTGCCGCCCAATACCGGCTGGTGATAGTTGTCGCTGATCGTGTACTCATCGGCGAGGGACTTGAACAGCGGCGCATCGCCTTGCTGCATATTGAAGAACGCCATGGTCTGGCCGGTGTCGTGCGGCGTGCCCGTCGGCGGCGTGCTGTAGGTCGTGGTAACCGCCGATTGCAGGTCGTGCAGACAGCCGGTCGGATTCTCCCGGGTCACGTGTTCCGCGTCGATGGCGCAATCCACCTGCTGCACCATCTGGAAGTACTGATGGATGGTGTCGCCGGTAAAGGCGTCGAAGGGCATGGTCGGTCCGGTCATCTGAAACGGCCCCGGCGGCAGATCATTGACATTCGTGATGCGGGTGTCCGGACCCAATGTGAAGCTAAGTCCGGTGCCGCCCGTGCCGAAGAGAAATTGATCTTGGGGCGGCAGGCCGGGATTTCCGCCCGGAATGCTCAGTATGCCCGCATACGGAGACACCGCTCCCACCCCTGCCACATCGGGCGGCGGCAGGGTGCCGTACAGCGTCTTGTTCTTGAGATCCGCGCTGCTGAAGAATTTTCCGCCATTCGGCGCAGAGGTGATCTGGTACTGATGCGCTTTTGCGAACTTCGTACCCGGCGTGCCGTCGGCATTGATGATGTGCTCGGACAGGAGATTGCGTACCCTTTCCTCCTTGTTCTTCGGCACATAGGTTGCAAACAGGTGATCGAAGCTGCGATTTTCTCCGACGATGATGATGACGTGCTTGATCGGCGAGGCGGTTCTGATGTCGTTGACGGATGGGTCGGCATCGGCGGGCACTGCTGCGCCCAAACTCAAGGCGGACAGGGCGGCGGCAAAAACACCCGCCCCGATTGTGGTCCGCGCAGTTCTCGTGATGTATTGAAGCATCGCTCCCTCCAGGTTTAAGTTTGATGAGCCGGAGGAAAGCTAGTCGTTCAACATCACAAGAGCGTTTCAGTATTCTTTCACATTCTCCCAGACATCCAAGGCGTGAACGGTTTGCAAAAATTGCAATCGCGCCCCTCAAAATTTGCATGTACTCGTGATGCCCACGGTCCGCGGTCGGAACGTATAGCCGTAGATGAGCGAGGAGTTGCCGGCATCGGCATTGCGCTGCAGAATCGGAAGTGAATTCAGCGCATTGTTCACGAACATTTTCACATCCCAATGCGGCCAGGCGAGTCCCAGCTGAAGATTCATCTGTTCGGTCGCCGGATCTGCGGTATAGCGCGGCGAGTAGCTGATCGATTTTGGATCCAGCTCCGAAAAGGGTCCGGGATTGTGGCTGTGAATGAGACCCTCGGCGCGAGCGTAGGCCTCGGTGAGCGCGCTGATCGAGCGTTGATATCGAAGATACAGCGATCCATTCCAGGGAGCCGGAACATGCGGAACGCCGCCTACGGCCGCGCCGCGATCGACGATGACGTAGCCATTGACAATGACGTTGTCATCGTAGCGCACATCGACTGATTCCATCGCCAATCCGGCGGTCAGCCCATCCGTCAGGACGGCGTCCAAGCTAAGATCGAATCCCTTGCCGGTGGCTTCACCCGCGTTGGCCACAAATCCAAATCCGCAAGCCGGCACCTCGTGCTCTTGGATGCGATTCCAGCGCAGGTAGAACAGGCTCGCTGCCAGCTGCAATCGCTCATCGAGCGCGCGGCGCTTCGTACCAATCTCGTAGCTCCACACCGAATCGGAGGCATACGCGGAAGGCACTCCGCGCAGCTCACACTGGATGGGCAGGCCGGTGTTGATCCCACCCACGCGAAAACCCTTGGCGATGGTCGCGTAGGTGAGATTGTGATCGGCCGCTTCATACTCGAGGTTGAATTGTGGGGTGACCGGCTTCTCATCCATGACCCCGTGCGAGAATGGCGGAGCTCCCGCATAGGCGAAGCCGCCCGCGAATTGCGTAAATTCGCTGCGCGCATCATCGACGCGCACGCCGAGACGCGTTCTCCAATGGGGCGCGATGAGCAGCTCGAGATTGCCGAATGCGGAGCCCAGGGTGTCCGTGTCATCCTCATTGGAATACACCCCGGGATTCGCAGGCGTCGCGATGGGGTAGGTAAACGCCCGCTCGTCCTGGCGCGCCCGCGAGTAGAACAACCCCGCCGTCCAGCGCAGCGGCGCGTCTCGATCGGACGACATCAGCCGCACTTCCTGCGACAGCACGATCTGGTGCAGGGATGTCAAACTCGGCACGGCATCCGCGTAGGAGCTGGGGTAGGCGGGGCCGAGAGGGTTGCCGAAGCCCCCATAGAAAACCGCTCCCGCTTCGTTTGTGGTATCAACGGTCGCTGCGGCGGTTCGATCGAAGTAGGCGGAGGCCACCGTCAAGCTTGCGTGCGAGAAACGGTACTCGAGTTTAAAGGCGGCGAGAGTAAAGCTATCGTGCATCGGCTGGCTCACCAGCTTGCCGTTGCGAAAGATGCCGGCATCGGGATCGGACAGGTACTCGTAAAAGCTGGAGGTATCGGCAATCTTCAGCGACTGGTACGCAATCAGCGGCGTGATGCGCAGCGCGTCGTTCGGCTCCACCGCGAAGCTCAAGCGAAATGCATCGGTGCGCGCCTCGTTGGAATTCCGGTCGACGGGCGCGCCGGTGAATGGATCGACGCGATCAATGTAGCCGGCGTCGTCTCGATACCAGGCGGCGACGCGCACGCCCACGAGACCGTCGATGAGCGGACCGCCAACGGCGGTGCCCGCTTCATAGCTCATGCCGCCATACTGCGTGTCGGCAAGTTCCACGCGCGACAGGCTGCTGAACGTGGCGGTACTGGGCTCATTTGTTATGAAGCGAATGGCGCCGCCTTCGGCGCCGGCCCCGAATAATGTGCCTTGCGGGCCGCGCAAGATCTCCACCCGGGCAAGGTCGAAGGTCACAGGGTAGGGGTTGCCGAAGTTGCCATTGCGGGCTTGGATGGGAGCATCATTTAAAAAGACGCCGGTGGTCGAGGTGCCCACTTTGGAATCGATGCCGCGGATGGCAACATTCGTGAGTACTCCGCCTCCCCATTGCGCATTGAAGTCGTACTCCACTCCGGGCGTCATCGCGGCGATCTCGGCGATGTTGGTAACGCCGGCTTCGTCCAGAGCATCGCCGGTGAACACGGTCGCGCTGACGGGGACATCCCTCAGAAACTCCACGCGCTTGTTCGCTGTGACGACGACTTCCGGAATGAACGGCGCGGCAGGGGGGCCGTGTTCTGGTGAATGACCGACAGGAGCGGCGCGAGCGGGGTGGCCTTCGAATAGCCTGATGGTGCGTTCATTGAGAAAACTGAAATCGAGCCCGGTGCCCGCGAGCAAGCGCGCCATGGCCGCGGCGGCCGTCAGCCCGGCCGGCGCCGCCTGCGAGACCTTGCCTTCGGCCAGTGTCGAGAGATAAGCCAGCTGCAGGCCGGTCTGATTGATGAATGACTGCAGCGCCTCCGGGAGCGGTTCGGCCGGAATGTCGGTCAGCAGGGGGTGGCCGGGCGAGGGTTCGCTCGGCGCCGCTGCCAGGACCCAACCGCCCAGGCAGCAATACAGTGCGATTGCGGCAATCGGCCGGAACAGAGAATGGAACCCCCATGTTGTGTCCCGGACTTAAATTCGGGAGTGCTTGTTGTATTTCAATGGTATAGCGGAAACCGACGCCAAAGTCATGTCGGTGCCGAGAGAGGCGAGGGCCGCGGGCGCGGCGCCGGATTAACGCCGTGACGCCGTGATTTTAAAGGCGTCCGGAAGCTTCTCAACCCGCACACCCTGCAGGGATTGCAGAAATGCGGCAAAGGATTCGACATCGGCTGCATCGAAAGAGCCGCTGATCGGCAGGCGGCGCAGCGCGGGGTCATCGATGGTGAAGGGAACTGCGTTATAGCGATTGAACTCCTCAGCGACCTCGCCCAGCGGCCGCCGTTCGAATACGATTTTTTTCTCGAGCCACGCCAAGGTCTCGCCTCGATGGGCCGGTGCCGCGGCATCCGGCAGCATTCCGTCCATGAGTTGCACTTCCTGGTCGGCGGCGACGCGCAGCGTGCGCGGCGTGCCGGCATTCAGGACGGATACCGCAACCTGGCCCTGCAGGACCGTGACCCGAGTCGAGGAGCGCATGCGATAGACATCGAATTCGGTGCCTACGGCCGACACTTCCGCGGCTCCGGCACGGACCTGAAAGGGTCTGCGATCGTCGTGTGCGACAGCCACCCACAGTTGGCCGCGGTCGAGCTCCACCAGCCGTCCGGCCGATGAATAATGCACTGTCACGGCCGTCTCGGAGTCGAGGCGCAGGGTCGAGCCGTCGGGCAAACGCCAAGTTCCCTGCTCACCATGGGCGGTCTGGTAGATGACCGGATGATCGCGCGAGGGTGCAGCGCGCATCACCCACAACACGCCGATGACCACCGCGCACAATACGCCGAATGCGGCGGCAGCTTGCCAGAAGAAGCCGCGCGCGGGCCGACTCGGCGCGGTTGCCGGTGCACTCACGCGTAAGTAAGGGAGCAGTTCCACGACGCCAACGGACGAGTCCTCGCGTGCCATCGCCGCCAACGCTGCCAAGGGGATGCGGGGATGCCGGGTGACCTCGGGGAGGATGCGGTCGAGGGCTGCGACCCCGAGGTATTCCTCGATATGGACCGGCGAGGATTTCAGCCAGCCAAGGAATGCCCCGCGCTCGCTCTCTGGCAGCGGACCGCTCCGGTGGGCGATGTACCAATCGGCCGCCAGCTCGGTGATGGCGGAACGAATCTGCTGTTCGGAGGTGTTCATGTCATTTCAGTCCTGCCATACGGCGGCGGCAATGGGCCAGCGCGATTCCCAGATATTTCTGCACCATGTGCGGTGAGATATCGAGCTGCCGGGCGATCTCGTCATATTTCAATCCATGTTGATATTTCATGTGGACAGCGGCCTGGCACTTGGGCGGCAGTTGCGCCAGGACTTTGCGCAATCGCGAGACTCGGGCGGCCAGGTCGAACATCTCTTCGAAGCCGTCCGGCGCGCCATCCGCGTGATCAGGCGGCCGGTCGGTTTCGCTCGAAGTCGGCTGGCGGCGGTTGAGCACCGATTGTTCAAACACGAGGTTGCTGGCCACCGTGAATAGATATCCTTCCGGATTCTTGATGGCGTCCGTGTCCTTGACTCGCAGCATGCGCAAATAAACCTCCTGGACCAGATCCGCGGTATCGTCCTTGGCCCTGACCCGCCGATAAAAGAACGCCTGCAGCGCCGCGCGATGGTGCGCGAACAGCCGCTCGATCAGCATTCTTTTTGGATCCGCCATGCGTTGTCCGGGCGTTGCCTGTGTGGGCGCTGTCATATAAGAGTGCCCAGCCAATCTTTCCGCTACCTCATTCGTTCCCGGATGGGGGGTTGAGATATCCAAAGGCTGGGATGCTGCGGCGCACAAGTCTTGGAATGTGTGGGGTTCACTCAGCTGCGTCTCTGGCGCGAAATGGAGGTAGCGGAAATCCTCGCCATCCACTCTTGGTACGGATAGGGGGACGATTAGTCTCCGCGCATGGTGTACCGGTGAGGCGACGTCGATGATGTTCAAGTGGAAACGGCTGATTAAATCGCCCGAGGTGAGGCAATCTGCGGCTCCCTGTGCGCAGTACAGCCCCTGGCACGCGGTGTCGATCGTGAGCACCACCGCCTGTTGCCCGGAGGCGCTCGCTCTCCTGGGGACGCGCTTCTTATCGAAAGAAGCGCTGCAGCTGCCGCTCAAGACTTGCACGATGAGCGCCGAGTGCCGATGTGCGTACCGGCATCACGAGGACCGGCGCAGCTTCTCGCGACGGACTCAAGATCCCTGGAGTCCCGGTCTCAGTCGCTACCGCGGACAGGAGCGCCGGAAGGGAGGCCGGCGGGCGACTGATCTTTAGTTCAGCTCACCATCGCCGCCGCGCGGTCCTTTTAACCACCGGCCAAGCGCATAGGCTAGCACCAATGATGCCGATGCTCTTGTATACGCTCGCGGCCACGCTGATGTTGGTGGGGCTGGCCGGCGCAATCATCCCCGCCGTGCCGGGCATTCCCTTGATCTTCGGCGGAATATGGCTGACTGCCGGTGTGGATCATTACCGGCACCTCGGCCCAGGATGGCTCGTGGGCATCGCGGTCATCGGTGGGATTGGACTGACGGCCGACCTGCTTGCCGGTGCCTTGGGCGCTAAACGCGTAGGGGCGAGTCGGCAGGCGGTGTGGGGCGCCTTTGCGGGCACGGTGATCGGCTTGGTCTTCGGGCTGCCCGGGTTGCTGCTCGGACCTTTCATCGGCGCGGTGCTCGGCGAACTCGCCGCCGGCCGCAGCCCATTGCGCTCGGCCCACGTCGGCATGGGCGCATGGCTCGGCTTGATATTCGGTACCCTCATCAAGCTGGTCGCCTCGTTGATGATGGTGGCGCTGTTCGGTGCCGGCTGGTGGTGGAACCGCGGTCCTTGACCCGCGGGCGGGGCGACGCTCACCCCTTTTGATCAGCTCTCTTGCGCGGCCGAGAACTCACACGCTGCGCGAAACGCGAATTTCTTGAGCGCGGCCGCCTCGGTACGTCCGAGGCGCCGCTCGACCATGGCTTGAGCGGACTCCCATTTCGGCAGGACTCTGCGAAAGGTTGCCTCGCCGTGCGGCGTCAGGCGCCAACGCCGCTCGCGCCGATCGGCGCCCCTGAAGTCTCCCACGAGCTTGCTTTTTCGCATCAACGCCAGAGTTCGAGTTGCGGTCGTCTGGTCAATGCCCATGAGCTGGCCGACCTCCGTCGTCTGCAGGTCGGGTACCGTCTTGAGCAGCTGCAGGATCGTAAATTGCGTCGCACGGACGCCGCTGTCCGCGAGCGCCTCTTCGTAGAAGGAGGTGGCGGCCCGGGCGGCCTGGCGCAACGTGGCGCAATAGCAAGGCAAGGATTGCAGTTTCACAGCATGCGGATGATACATGTATATGCATGACGAGTCCAGTGCGCGCCCAGGTATATGCATATACATAAACAGTTGGAAAGTTCTTTGCGGGTCATGATATATGTATATACATGGACAGTATCAATTCACCCGCAACGCAATTGGAGAGCTCTATGAAAAGCGCAATGACTTCCAGAATCGCCCGATCTCTTTGCCTGCTCGCGCTGGCCGGCGCGGGCGTCGCCGCTGCGGCGCAGCCGATTCAAGATGGACAGGAGCAGGCCCGAGAGCTTCTCTTGGGGAGCAGATCCTCAACCCGCGATGCGCAGCCGCATTCGCTGGCGACCATGGCCAGCGCGAGCGTACCCGACCCACAGGAACAGGCGCGCGAGATGATCGTCGGCCGTCCAGCCGCAGCAACGACAGCTGCGAAGCTCGGTGCAGCACGCGAGGGGGGCGCGGCGAGGGATGGTAAAATTGAGGGAGATCCTCTGGAGATGGCGCGACAGATGATCCTCGGCCGGCATTCCAAAGCGGATTCGCCCAAGGCGCGGCTCGCAGGCAAAGCCCGGTAAATGGCGTTCGTCGGCCGCAGCGCGGTGCATGGACGCCGCGCCGCGGCGGCGCCTAATCATTTCGGATGAGGGCGGGCTGGCGGTCCCTGGGTCGCTTCTCTAGTCATTTCTCGCGATTCAATGGCGCGCCCTGCGGGCCTAGCATTCCCATCGCCGACAGCCAAACACCATTTTTCAAGGAGATCAAAATGAACAAGACCACGACCATCGCCCTTCGCGCCGTCACGATCGGCCTCGCAGCAGTTATCGGGTGCAGTGCAGCGCATGCATCCTCGAACGACCAGTCCGCGACGAAGGAGCGGCATCAGTATGTTGTACGTTATGCCGATGTCGATCTTTCCAAGATCGACGGCGCGATTACGGTTTATAGCCGGATCCGCCAGGCCGCGAACGGCGTCTGCGAGTCTCTCGACAGCCGAGTCCTGGGGCTCGTGGAAAAGCACCGCGCCTGCGTGAACCAGGCCATCGCGGATGCCGTTGCCAGCGTCAATCGTCCGCTGTTGTCGCAGTATCATCAGCTGCGCACCAAGGGCGATAAAGGCGCGGTGGTGCAACTCGCCAGCAATTGATGTGGGCAATCAAACGCCGCGCCGCGCAGGCAGCCGCCTGCGCGGCGGCGGATCCCCTAGCAAGACCCGGCTCCCTGCCGTGTCGCCGGAAACACGCAGCGACTGGCGAACCCCCGACGCTTCGGGCTAGAGTCTCTCCCCAAGCGATCAAGATACAAAAAGGGAGAACGCAGGGTGCGGTTAGGCCGCCCAACCGCGCTGTGCGCGCTGTGTCTGTTGTTGGTCGGCCGGACCTATGCGCTGGCGATCGACGATGCACCGCCTCTGCGCCCGGTCCCGGCGGCCATCGCGGCGCTGCCCCTGGAACAGGCCTTGGCGGCGTTCATCTCGTCGACGCATCTGCAACTCGTGTACGTGTCGCAATTAGCACTCGGAAAGACGTCGCAGGCCGTGCCGGCCGGTCTGCCGGCGACGCTGGCCTTGACGCGCCTCCTCGAAGGCACGGGCCTCGAATTTCAGTTTCTCAACGACCGCACCATCAAGATATTCGAGCGCCCGAGGGCGCACGCTCCCGCAACGATTCCCGACTCGAAATCGACCGACGGCAGCTCATCCGCCGCTGATTCGCTGGAGGAGGTCGTGGTCTCGGCGACGAAGCGGGACGAATTCTTGAGCACGGTCCCCATGAGCATCAGCGTGCTGTCGCCCGATGACTTGGTGGCGGCTGGAATTCAGGGGATCGGGGGCATCGCCGCCCTCGCCACGGGCATCGAATACGATTTTAGCCCGCAATACGGTCCGGCAATCCTCACCAATATCGCGATCCGCGGAATCAGTGCCGACAAAGGGGATGCAACGACGGGCCTCTATGTCGACGACACGCCGATTCAGACTCCGCACACCACGTTCGGCAATGCATACCCCGTGACCTTTGATCTGGCGCAGGTCGAAGTGCTGCGCGGCCCGCAGGGAGTCCTGTTCGGGCGGGGCGCCGAGGGTGGGGCGATCCGCTTCATCACCAATGAACCGAGCACCACCACCGCGAGCCAGCTGTATCGTACCGAGGTCTCGACGACGGAGCGCGGCGGCAGCAACTTCGAAGCCGGTGCCGCCGTGGGCGGTCCGCTGGTCGAAGGCGCCGTGGGTGCCCGAATCAGCGCTTGGTACCGCGCCGACGGCGGCTACGTGGATCGCATCGATCCGTTTACGGGCGCGGTGGTGGATGCCGATGCGAATCGCTCCGCGAGCCGGGCGGTGCGCATCAGTCTGGCATTCGAGCCGGGCGATGCGGTGCGCATCACGCCTTCGTTCAGCTATCAATCCATGAACCTGCACGACACACCCGCGTTTTATGCGGATCCGCCGACGCCGAGAATTCTGGAGAACGGCAAACTGTTGCGCCAGCCTGCCGAGGACGACCTGATGATCGGGTCGCTCGCTGTGACGGATCGACTGGGCGCCGCAAACTTGACGGCCATCACCTCCTATGTCGATCGTCAGGCGGCCGCGACGGTCGATACCACGAATGTCGCCGGGGTCGTGTATTTCGGCGGCTTCGGCAACCCGTTGGGTCCGGCGTTCCCGACTTCTTATACGGACGCCGTTCCGACTCTGTTGACCCTGCATCAAATACAGCTCTCCGAGGAGGTGCGGCTCACCTCGGCCGATTCCGGAGCACCGTTCAAGTGGCTCGGCGGACTCTTTTATTCGAAGCTGCGCCAAGACTCGACGCAGGATACTTTCCTGCTCACGGCACCGGCCAACCCTGGAATATTGGACGATGACTACGAAACCGTCACCGAGAGCTCGGCATTCGGCCAGCTCCGCGGGTCGCTGAATTCCTCCTGGAGCGCCGGCGCTGGAATGCGCGTGGGTTGGCTGCAAAGCCAAGGTTCCTCGCATACCGCGGGCTTCGCCAATACGGGATCCGCACCGTTCGCCTCGATCAGTGATCGTGAAACGCTTCCGCCCACGCCCCGCTTCGATCTGTCCTACCAGCCCGACAGCCGCAATTTATTCTATGCCGCGATCGCGAAGGGATTTCGCGCGGGCGGTCCCGGGACACCGGCACGATGCGGCGGCACGGTGGACCCCTCATCCTTCGGACCGGATTCGGTCTGGAGCTTCGAGGTTGGCACCAAGAATGAGCTGTTCGACCGCCGCCTGCGCCTCGACACGAACCTATTCGACATTCGCTGGGACGGGATCCAGGAGCGCTTCGCGGATTCCTGCGGCAACAGCTTCACCACCAATGCCGGCGTCGCAAGGAGCACCGGCTTCGATATCAGCGCGGACGCCTGGTTGACCGATCGACTGCAGCTCGCGGTGGCGGTGGGCTATCTCGATGTCCGCTACACCCGAACGCTGCGAACCGCGGGCGGACAAGTCATCGTCGATCGGGGCACCGTCGTAGGCGGCGTTCCGTCCGTGCCGGCACCCTGGAGCGGCAGCGCGAGCGCTCGCTACGAATGGCCTCTCACCGCCACCACGAGCGCCTACCTGCGTGCCGAGGAAATCGCTCGCAGCCACAATCCGGGGCCCTTTACCGAGCACGATCCAAACAGTCTTTCTTATGCGCCGGCACTCAGCGCCGACCCAGCCTACAATCTGCTCAATCTGCAGTTGGGCCTGACCTGGCGCGGCGTCAATGTCCGGCTGTTCGCGAATAACGTCGCGGATGAGCGGCCCATGCTGCAGCGCTACGCGGACGCTCCCGGGTCCGCTTTGGTATACGCCTACACCTTGCAGCCGCGCACGGTGGGGCTCATGGGGAGCTGGACCTTTTAGATGCCGCAATCCTTGCGGCTTAGCGACTCAAACCCGACAGGACCATGACCACGCGGCGTTCGCCGGCAGCGACATAGGTGTCCTCTCGATAGACGACCGTGTCACCCACGTGAATTTCCACTTTGTGGTCGCCGGCCGCGACATTGAGAATCTGCGGATGATCGTTGCTCGCCGTGGGTTGTCCGGATTGCACGCCGTCGATGAATACGAGCGAAGCCACCGGCGCGCCGGTCACGATGAGCTCTGTCGGGTCCGGGGGCGGCGGCCTGCGCGCGAACCACCCGCAGGCCGAAAGCCCGGCCAGTGTAATCAGTACGAGGACTCTCAATCGTTGTGCCCACGCTTTGCCACGAAGAGAGGAGGGTATCACGCAGCGCCAAGATCAACTACTCACTGATACTCGCGCCGGCGAATCGGTGTAACGTGGAGTCTGCGATTAAGCTCTGGAGAGCGCCCCCATGGAAGATAAGCTGACGAGAGAGGAATTCGACACGGGTCTGAGCAAGATCAGGCACGAAATAAAAAGCCGGCTCGTCACGCATGGGTTTTTCGGCAGCATTACGTTCGTTGACATCGAACCGGCGGATCCTGTTCCCAGCGGGTCCAAAATCGAAATCTCCGTCAAGGGTCGAACCGTGGGACAGTCATTTACTCGGGCGGAGATTCAAGGCTGCCATCTGCGGGTGGGCGGCGCCGTTCTGGCGGGCGTGGTCTCCATGATTCAGGAGCTCTCGCAATAGGCGTAACCCCGATTGCCGCAGAAAGCGTGCGTAGGGGACTTCATGAACTGAGGGGTGGATCACGCCGTTACTTGTTTTTGCGGGGGTCGTACCAAACCGCCTCGATGTTGTTGCCATCAGGATCCAGTACGAACGCAGCGTAGTAACCCGGGGAATAGTCGCGATAACCAGGAGCGCCGTTGTCGGTGGCGCCTGCCGCCAAAGCGGCCTTGTGAAAGGCCTCGACCTGCTTGCGGCTGCGCGCCTGAAAGGCCAAGTGCGTCGGCACTACGGTCTTTTGTTTGACGATCCACAGATCCGTGTTCTTGCCGTCGTTGAAGCCCGCGGATGTGCCGAACTCCATATTGTTTTTGTAGCCCAGCGGGCCGAGTATCTTGGAATAGAACGTTTTTGATTTGCGATAGTTGCTGATGCCAAGACTCGTGTGGGCGATCATGGTTTACTCCGCGCAGCGATGATGTACAATATAAAGAAAACATCTCAAGTTATTGAATTAAGACTTTATTTTAGCCACCATCCGGTTGGTGGCCTCTAGATCAAAATGCCGCGGATCAAACTCACCTCCTGACCATTCCTGGAATGCGCCGTGTTCCTCGTGAGTGGGGTCGGCGATTGCGGCAAGGAACTCCGCGTAGCGGAGCGCGCCGCCTACGTCTTCCGGCGGGCAGGCGTTCGCACCGTCATCGCAGCGAATGGATGCCGGCCGCTCGGCATGGATGTGTTGGTCCTCGACCAACACCACATGATGCCAGTCATCGCCGAAGTCATACACGTAGTCGAAGCAGCGCGCATCCATCCCAAGAGCTTTTTGCAACACGACCTTGCGCTCATCGACCTGCTGCAGCTCTTCGTCAAAATCCGGATCGGGTTCACTGTAGCGGACGCCGCCGATGACGAATTCGTGCAGGTGACTGTTGGTCCAGCCAAGCGCAGCCTGAAATATGCGATGCAGCTTCGGCAGCTTGATGGTTTCGGGCACGATGAGACGGCGCCAAACCGTCGGCACTACATCGAGCAGTTCGATTTTGAGCTGCCAAGACCAGATAACATTGCGGTTGACTGGTGCGCTTCGCCGGGCCATGGGGCGGAATTATGCGGGTAGCCGAGCCCCCTGGCTAGGCGTTAATGTACGCCTGGCTTGGCCGCCGCAATCGCCGTAAGTTGCGAGGTGATCACAATGAAATTCGTGTTCCTATCGTGCATCTTTGCGCAGTTGGCATTCGCGGCAACGGCCGCGGCGCCCGAGTCATCTCAACCCGTGCATGTCGTCGTGTATGCCGATGTGCTGGCGAGCGCCGCCCCGCGAGCGGCTGCCGCACTCAAGGTATATCGCGCCGAGAGCCGCCGTGAGCCTGGCGCAGCAGGCATCGATGTCTTTGCGCAGGAGGGTCGGGCCAGCGGTTTTGCCCTCGTCGAAGTTTGGCGCGATAGCGCCGCATTCGAGACTCACGGCAACGCCGCGGCGATGGAACTATTGAGGCGCGAATTAAAACCGCTGCAGCTCGCTCCCTTGGACGTGCGAGTGCACACCGCCTATTCCTTGGGGTCCGCGGCGACCCTCGGCTCGCACGCGATAACCCTCCTGGTCCATGTCGACGTGCTGCCCCCCTTCGTCGCGGATTACGACCGAATTCTGAAACACTATATGGAGGGTACCCGCGCAGAAACGGGCCTGCAGCGTTTGGACATTCTGCAGACCCTGCCACCGCATACCAATCATTTTACCGTCGTCGAGAGCTGGATCGATCCGGCGGCATGGCAGGCACACCAGAAGGCGGCGACCGCTCAAGCCTATCGCGAAGGGCTCGCGCCGATGCTGGGAGCCCTCTACGACGAGCGTGCTTATCGGAAGCTGGACTGAGGGGTTTCGCCTTGAGGCGGGCACCCTAACCAGCTGCGGATACTTAAGTATTCCTTAACAGCGCGTCAGGCACTGTGTTTGTTGTGCATCGGCGCGCGGTGCAATCTGTTCTCCGTCGGATGAATTCACTCAACGGAGAATCACATGATCAATCCAATCCTTGCCGGACGGGTCGCCCAGGCCCTGCTCGCCGTCACCGCCACCGCCGTCTCGGTTCTCGTGTTGCAGGTCGCGATGTTGGCGGGTTAGCCCGCACCCTCACTCGGTTTTTTTTCTTCGACGGTGTCGATTCCGAGCCGCGGGATTCGTCTTTAAGGTAAGTCAACGATCATTTAAGCGAGATTACAATGAAGCCCGCAACGGAAACCACATCGACGTTCAACGCGCAGCAAGGATCTCGCGGCGGCCGCGACGCGCAGCGCACGCCGGCAATGTTGAAATTTGGCATCTCTGCAGCGGCCATCGTGGCGAGACTGCGAGAGCTCGCGCCGTATGCGCTGATAGAACTCGTACTGCCAGGGGGCTCGTTGATGGCACTGCTGTTATGGCTGTATCGCCGGCAGCGCAAGGCCCCACTGAGCCAGTTCAGTCTGCACCCGCTCCGAGCAATCCGCGCGAGCGTTTCGGGGGCTGGCTGATACTTGACCCCGTAGCTTGGTGCGTGGTGTAGGCTACGCGTCCATGCAGACCGCAACCAAGCAATTGTGGGCCGGCGTGTTGGCAGCGATCGTCGGCTCGCTTTGCTGCGTCGCGCCGCTGGTGTTGCTGACCCTGGGAATCAGTGGTGCTTGGATCAGCCAGTTGACGGCGCTCGAACCCTATCGGCCGATCTTCATTGGCGCCATGTTGGTCTTTCTAGGCTTGGCGTTTCGTCAGCTGTATATCGTTCCTGCTCGATGCGCTCCCGGTGAAGCCTGCACGGATCCGCGGTTGCAACGGCGGCAGCGACAAATCTTTTGGATCGTCGTCATCGGACTTGCGGCGCTCAGTGCATTCCCGTGGTACGCCCCGTTTCTGATCAGCTGAAGGAAAACCCCTCATGCGTCGCCTCGCTCTCGGTTCTATGTCTCTATTGAGCCTGCTGTTCGCCGCCGCCTACGCGGCGCCTCCACAGACCGCCACCCTGGCGGTGGAAAATATGACCTGCGGTACTTGTCCGATCGTGGTCAAAAAAGCGCTTGAGCGTGTGCCTGGGGTTAGCGCAACGACGGTCGATTTTGATAAAAAAATGGCGACCGTTACCTTTGACCCTGACAAGGCGAGCTCGGCGAAGCTCACTCAGGCGACAACGGACGCAGGCTTTCCTTCGAAGGTCATTTCGAAGCCGTGAGCATGAGCACGGTCATCCTGGACAGCGTCCTGACGTGCCCAAACTGCGGCCACGCGCAGCAAGCGGTCATGCCGACGGATGCGTGTCAGTATTTTTACGAATGCACCCACTGCAAGACGTTGCTTAAACCGAAGGCCGGCTATTGCTGCGTGTTTTGTTCTTACGGAACAGTCGCCTGTCCTCCCATTCAAGAGCAGCGCAGTTGCTGCTCGGCAACGCAAGGGTTGGATGGAACGCGCACTCAATAGGGGGGCGCCCTGCGGGCGCGCTGATCTCGAGCAGCCTGGGTCCACCACGCCAGATCGTCGGCAAATCGAGGAAATGCCTTTTTCAAGGTGAGTCCAGCTTCGCCCGTGGGCTCGCCGCTCGCGCTCAGCGTGTGTGAAATGGGACCGACGGTGAGGGTGCTGGAGATCACCACCATCCCCATCTCGGAAAGAGTTCCATGCCACAGGAAATTGGACCTCGCGCCCGACAGGCGTCCGGCGGAATAGCTCACGATCGCGGCGGGCCGCCAGAACCATTCCTCGAGAAAATGGTCGGTGAGATTCTTCAAACCGGGCTGCATGCCCCAGTTGTATTCGCCGACGACAAATATGAAGGCATCGGCGCTGCGAATCTTGGCCGCCAGAGCCTCCATTGCGGCGGGTGCCGCGCCCCTCGCATACTCCTTGTGCATGCGATCCAGCATTGGCAGTCCGACGACTTTCGCATCGATCAGCTCGGGCGACTCACCG
Organism: uncultured Gammaproteobacteria bacterium; assembly: GCA_963818075.1. Taxonomy (GTDB): domain Bacteria; phylum Pseudomonadota; class Gammaproteobacteria; order Steroidobacterales; family Steroidobacteraceae; genus Bog-1198. The sequence continues at coordinate 379,901 of CAWFQX010000007.1, forward strand.
CGTGCGCGAAGATTGGTCACCACGAAGTCGGCCAGCCGGATGCCCATGCGCTCCGACCGGTAGGATCCATACAGCACCAGGATTCGGTCTTCCATTCGTACCTCGCGGGCGGCCCGGGCGGCCAAGACCGCCATTGGCGCTGATTTTACTGCATTTAAACCGGCCCTCCCTGCGCCTCTCGTGCCTCCAGTCGGAGAAAACCCACATCAAATGACGAGGGTTCGCCATTGCGGCCGGGGATCCAAAGGGCAAACTGGCCCCATGGGCGTGTCTCGAAACATACGAATAAGATGCATTGCGACCGGTGTCGTCCTGGGCGGGGTAACCTGCATCAATACACCGGCATTCGCGGATGCAACACAGCGGTCCGCCGCCGACAAACGGCAGGCGGTCGAACAGATGATCGATTGCGTGAAGAAGCGCGTGGCAAACCGAACCGTCTCCTACAGGGATGCGATACGCGCGTGCAAGGACGCGACAAACAGAGAGGAAGAAGACCCGGCGAAGTCCTTCATTGCCTCGGACGCGCGCGCCAAACCGGCGCAGGACCGGTAAATGCCGGCTGAAGGGGAACACCCTTACTATCTGCGCAGCTCAAAGACGGGGGATCGTCAAGGCTATTCCACGCTCGATACGGCGCGCGAAGCGCTCCTCGCGTGGGTCTTTGCGCAGCGCCAGGCGGGGGAGACCGTGATAGAGCAAGACAACGGCCAGTGGTCCGACTCCCGCGTCACGATGTGGATCGCGGACCGGGATGATGCCGTCGTGAAACTTCGGGAATAGCGAAGCCGCTCCCTTAGGTCGGCTGGCACGGAGCAAGGCGATACCAGCGAATGCCGAAGGCCCCCGGGCGAAGCAGCACGCACACCGTCTGGCCGACGCTGGCACTGCGGTACAAATCCCACGGCACCGTCACATCGTCCTCGGTGGTTCGCGGACCCCAGGGACCCAAGCGCAGTTTCGGCGTTCTGTTCCGTCCGCTGGTGACATGTTTGCCGTACACCGTGGTCGCATACGACGCGCCGCTGGAGCGATCCAGCACGGCATTGCCGAGCGCGACGACGCCGTAGCCGTAGGCCATCGCCAGGGCGAGGGTCAATGCGGCAATGCCGGGCTTCTCCCGCGCGGACGGAAGTGCCCAGAGGACGCCGCCCATCAATACGAGCGCGACCAGTGCTGCGCCGACGAGCACTGCATGCCAATCGAGGATTTGCACATCTTGCAATGCTCGAAGCATCAAAAGAAATCCCGGTGAGATCAGCAGCAGGGTGAGATCCGGTCGGCCGCTGCCGCGCGGCGCGTTCAGCGTATAAAGGCCGGGCGCTCGGGCCATGATCCAAACCGCAACCCACGGCAATGCCGCGAGCACGAGGAGGAGGAGGCCATAGGGGCGCGGATACAGAAAGGCCCACGCCATCAAGCCCACGTTTGCCCACGTGGCGTTGCGCGCCAGGGAGCGCGCAGCGGCGAGCCGCTGCCGGCGCTCCGTCGGTGTCGCGCCGAGCTCCGCGTTGTTGTCGATCGCTGCTTCAAAGGCCTTTGCCGCCTCGGCATCGACATCCGGAATCAGCGCGAACCAGGCCTGCCACGCCGCATCCGGGGTCCACATGATGGGCAACTTGATCTTGCGTTGACCCGGCGCTTTGAGGCGTAGCTGCAGCACCGCCGGCGAATTCGGTGGGCGGAGAGTTTGTTGCGATTCGATATCGGCGCGCAGGATGCGGCGCACGCGCCATAACTCGTGAATTTCCAGCCGATCCCTTTTCAGGACAATCTTGGATACCAGTGTGTCGACGATGCAAAAGGCCGCACCGGACGCAACCATCGCGAGGAAGAACACCAGAATGAGACCCAAAGGCGTTGCTCGCGTGTCGATGATCACCCCAAATTCCCAGGCTGCGGCCAGGCTTCCCAGCAGAAATATCCCGGCGAGCAGCACGATGCCGGCCTTCCAGGCGGGAGATGTGGAATAGATTCGGGGGGACTCGCCGCCGCTCGCCGGCTGAGCGCCCACGACCTCATCCAGCAGGGTGGGCTCCTCGAGGCGGGGATGCCGTGCGAAGTACAGAGCGGCCAACGCCACCAAGGCACCTCCCAGAACCGCTGCGAGAAAATCCGCGGAAGGCGCAGTGCCGATGAACGCCTGCGCCCAGGAGGCGATTGTCGGTTGCTGGGCGCGCTCCTGTCGCCGCTGACACTCGGGCCACGAGCGCAGCGAATCAAACCATGCCACGGAGATGAAGTCGGCGGATAGGACCGCGTTGTAATCAGTCTCGGTACCCACGAGGCAGGCCATGGCGCGTTCGGCATTGAGGTTCCATGGATCGGGGTATGCCACCGCGATTTCGCTCAGACTCGTCTTCAAGACCGGCCACTTAACGCCTACCTGCGCGAGAGCGGCGACCGGTTCGGGATCGGCGCGCGCGATGTTGAACATGATTCTGGCGTAGGCCTGAGTGCCTTCGGCCGCGGAGGATTTGGCGATGGCGAGCGCCACGAACTCCTGCAGTTGCTGCGCACTACCGCCCCATTTGGGAAGCAGGGCATTTGCAGCCACGTAGTCTATGGGCTGGTACGTAGGTTCACGGTCGAGAGCTTCGCGCGCCAACGCCAAGATCGTCGCCTTATCGACACCTTGACCGTTCATGACCTGGATCCGCAGCGAGTACCACTCCGGATCGCCGCTGCCGACGTCGCGGTGCTGGTCGAGTACTGTGCGCGCGCGTTCCAGAAAGGTGTCGAAGCCGTTGCGCTGCGCGTCCGAGAGGTCTCTGCCCCAACCGCTGCCGCGATACGTCCAGGCGTGCGACACCAGGATGCGCGCGCAGGCTACAATGGCCGAGGGAGAATCCGCGTGCTCGCGCAGGTACATGTCGGCCACGGCCTCGATCTGGGTCCAGATCGGTGCCTCGGGCTGCGCAGCCGGCCAATTGTCCGGGCCCTTGTAGAAGAGAGACAGCTTCCAGATGCCGGCGGGAGTGCGTTCGCGGGTGCGCCTGAGCTCCGTGGCGCGTTGATCGTAGGCTGCCATGTCGCGCTGCTCGAGCAGGCGGGCGCTTTCGGATTTGAGGTCGGTGCGGACCGTCATCTCGTCGGCGTTCACGACGGGCGCGCCCAAGCCGAGGAGAATGGACAGCATCGCCAGCCGCTGAATCAATCCGCGGCATGGCTCAAAGATCGCCTGATGTGTCGCCATGCGTCCGTGCCTCGCTGTGGTCAGACCTGACTGTAGGCGGTCGCGGAGCTTTCATCTGCGAACGGTGTCAACTATATGGCGGGCACCTCACGCAAATCATGGGGCTTAAATTAAGCTGGCTTGCTCGCAGCAAGCGGTGAATAATTCAGGTGAGATTAGGAGTGTAATATATTGATTATATTATTTAATTATAGCGTCATTATTGTTGCTGCGTCGTGCAGCGATTCTGCCTACGCGAGCCGCCGGCGGGATGCTTTTCACACCCCGCCGGCGGCGCCGCGCGTCGTCGTTCACGCCCTCAGGATTTACAACTCAGAGTATCGATATCAGCGTCGGCGATCGCCGTCATCGTGGTGATCGGACCGACCGCGGTCATGGTCCCGACCGTGGTCACGGTCGCGCCCCTCGCGTCGATCGCCCCAATGGCCCCCGCCGTAATAGACCACGGGTGGCGGAGCATATTCGCGGGGCGGCGCATAGACCACGGGAGGCGGGGCTCCCCAACCAAACGGATTGATATCGACGCTGACGCGGGCATCAGCGTATGCGGCGGAGGTCGCCATCATCAGTGCGACCATGCCAAGTGACCGAATTTGAATATTCATTAGAACTCCTCGCAGCCGCTGCACAGTTGCCGCGGCGCAGTTTATTTATCGACTGGCGACGCGCTTGCCGTCATGGCCGCGATGATTGAAGGCCTCATCGGCCGCTTTTTTCTGCTCGTCGGACATGGCGGAATACAAGCCGGAGAAGGCGGTGGCAAGTTTCTTGACCCCGTTCGCGTGAGTCTGCGCGATGTCGGCATAGGCCTTCAAATCGTCGACCGCCGTCGCGTTCGCAGCGCTTGCGGCGCGCTTATCGATCACTCGATCCATTTCCTTGGCGTTATCGCGCATGGTTCCCGCGACTTCATTCCATTGCGCTTCTTGGGCCGGGGTGATCTTGAGCGTGGTGTGAAGCTGATCGATATGTTTTTCGACCGCAGCATCACGCTTGGCATCGGAATTCGCCGTTGTCGAGCCTGACGTCGCGGCCGACGCCCGCGGGCTGGACGATGATGATGATGATGGGTCGGAGGTTTGTGCGATGGCACTGCCAAACACGAAGGTGGATACAAGGACTGCAGCAATTACTTTCATAAAGGTCTCCATGGGGAATTGCGCTCTTGCGAGGCACTCGAAAACAAGGCTCATCGGAGAGCCACCGATACTTATGGCCTCACGATAACGTAATGCGGCGGCGGAGAAAGCAGGACCTAGGCGCAATCAACCATTCCGATTCGCCTACAAATCGCGGGCAGAAGGCAGGCTGGGTTCGCCGGCTGTAGGCGTATCGCTCGGCACGGTGTAGGCGAAGTGCGCGCGCCGGTCGATTCCTGCTAAACGTCGAGGCTTTTACCCCTACCGACAGATCCTGCCGAGCCGGGAGACTATTCGCGGCGTTGGAAATCTTAAACACTGACATTCACGAGAGGTTGCCGATGAATCTTCAAAAGAGCATGAGTACGATGGGTCTCGCTGCAGCGCTGGGCCTCGGTTTAGTTTCGGTGGGTGTGCACGCGCAAGATGGATATGCATCGAGCGGCAGCGAGCAAACTGCCCCCACACCGAAAGGCGATTTGACGGGGCAAGTGAAGCAGGCGTTGCACTCAAATCCCGGTTTGGACGACAAGCATATCGTCGTGTCGATGGAAAAGGGGAAAGTAGTGTTGAATGGATTCGTATCTTCGGCGCAGGATTTGCAGAAAGCGATCCGGGCGGCAAACGACGCGGTCGGCGAGCAGCGAGTGGTTAATAATCTAACTATCAAAGAAGGCGGCGGCGGCGGCAGCGGTTGAGGCGACCAGCCGGGCGGTTAGACCGCCCGGCTGATTATTGCCATTCGATGCGATAATGCCTGCCGGAGACCGCCAGGAAACACATGACCGCGTCGGAAATCAGCGCTCTTCTTGATGCCCACGATTCCCTAGTGAAGGCCTACACCGAATCAAGGCTGACATTCAGCGAGTTCGTTTGCGCCTACGGCGATTTCCCGCGCAACTATTCGCTCGGCGATTCGGGAAGCGCGGAACAGCGGGCGCTGCTGCAATTGTTCCGCCGGCGCGTGGCGTTTCACTTGCGCGTGTCGGGCGTGCTCTCGGGGCTGCGTTCGGCTGACGATCCCGCCGACGTCTCGCACGACGATGCCGACCGGTTTCTGCCGGCGGTAGGTTTGATGCGGATTCGCGAACTTCTGGCTCGCTATCCGGACTTCAAGGCGGAGCCGAGCGAGCACTGACACTCGATAACCCGGGCGTTTAATCGGAGCGTCATGGATAATAAACGCTATGGGCAAAATTCGCGGTTTGTTGCTGTTGACCCTCGCCGCCTTGCAAGGAACTCTGCCGGGAAATGCAGTCGCAGGTGTCGCGCCGGCGTCGGCTGAGCTGCGCTATCCCAGCGCGGCGCGCGGCGAGCAGATCGATGGCTACAACGGCACCCTGGTCGCCGATCCGTATCGCTGGATGGAAGACGTGGACGCGCCGGCGACACGGGCGTGGGTGGAGGCGGAGGCGAAACTCACCAGTGATTATCTCGCGGCGATTCCCGGGCGCGACCGGATCGCGCAGCGGCTGAAGGAGATCTGGAACTTCGAGCGCTGGGGTGCCCCGGAGAAGCATGGAGCGGGATGGTTCTTTACCCACAACGATGGGCTGCAGAATCAATCGGTGTTGTTCATGACCACGGATCCGCAAAAGCCGGCGCGGGTGATGCTGGATCCGAACGAGTTGTCGGCGGATGGGACCGTGGCTTTTAAGGGTGCCGGGTACAGCGACGACGGCAAGTTGATGGCCTATGGCCTCTCCGAAGCGGGTTCTGATTGGGAGACCTGGCACGTGCGCGAGGTGGCGAGCGGCAAGGATCTGCCGGACCAGCTGCGGTGGGCCAAGTTTACCGGCGCATCCTGGCGCAAGGACGGCAGTGGTTTCTATTACAGCGGCTTCAAAGCGACGGACGCCGGCCAATCGCTGAAGGCGCAGAATCAATATCACACCGTGTTCTTTCACAAGCTGGGAACGGCGGAGACGCAGGACGCGAAGGTCTATGTCCGCCCCGACGAACCGGACTGGTTTGTCGGGGCGCAGGTGACGGATGACGGGCGCTACCTCATCGTCACGGCCAACCACGGGACGGACGTGAAGAACACGCTCTTGGTGGCGGACCTGACCGCTGATGCGGCGGTCAAACCGGTCATCGCCGAGCCGCGCGCGAACTATACCTTCATCGGCAATATCGGTTCGACGCTGTACGTGCAAACCGACGACGACGCACCGCGCTACCGCGTTGTCGCGATCGACCTGGCCAAGCCGGAGCGGGAACACTGGCGCAGCGTCATAGCCGAGTCGGCCGACACCCTCGATGGCGCGTCGTTGGTCGGGCATCAGATCATCGCGCAGTATCTGCATGATGCGCACAGCGTGGTGAAACGGTTCTCGCCGGCGGGTAAACCGCTGGGGGATGTGGTCTTGCCGGGATTGGGTAAGGCGAGCGGCTTTGCGGGGCGCATCGAGGATGCGGTGACGTACTACGCATACGCGGACTACACCACTCCGGCATCGATTTACCGGCTGGATCTCAAGACCGGGCAAACGGCGCTGTGGCGCGCGCCTGCCTTAAGCGGATTCAAGCCGGCGGACTATGAGACGAAGCAGGTGTTCTACACCAGCAAGGATGGAACGCGGGTGCCCATGTTCGTCACCGCACGGCGCGGCTTGGCGCTCGATAGCAGTCATCCGACGATTCTCTATGGATACGGCGGCTTCAGTGATTCATTGCTTCCGACATTCTCGCCGGCGGTGGCGGCATGGCTCGAGCTCGGGGGCGTTTACGCGGTGGCGAACTTGCGCGGCGGAGGGGAGTACGGGAGGGCGTGGCACGAAGCGGGAATGAAGACGCACAAGCAGAATGTGTTCGACGACTTCATCGCGGCGGCGGAGTATTTGATTGCGAATCGCTGGACCAGCCGCGAGCGCTTGGCCATCAATGGCGCATCCAACGGCGGCTTGCTGATCGGCGCGGTGGAAGAGCAGCGGCCGGATTTATTTGCGGTGGCGGTGGCGCAAGTCGGGGTCATGGACATGTTGCGCTTTCGAGAATTCACGGTCGGCAGGGCCTGGGAGGCCGACTACGGGTCGGTCGACCACGAAGACGAGTTCAAGGCGCTGCGCGCTTACTCACCGGTCCACAACGTTCGTGCGAACCTCGCCTATCCCGCAACCCTGATCCTCACGGGGGATCACGATGATCGCGTATTCCCGGCGCACAGCTTCAAGTTCGCGGCGGCGATGCAGAATGCGGACCCGCAAGGCAGGCCAATCCTGATCCGCATCGACCTGCGGGCGGGGCATGGGGCCGGCAAACCGGTGGCGAAGCGAATAGAGGAGACCGCAGATATCTATTCTTTCGTGCTGAATGCGATGGAGCTGGCGAAATAGCGGATCAGGACAGCATGGCGTCGCGGCCGGTGATGGGCTTTAAGGTCAAGGGAGGTGAACGGTGACGAATCGTTTTGACGTCATGGGGGATATCCATGGCGAGTTCGACAAGGTCACCGGCCTTCTCGACAAACTGGGGTATCGCGAGACGGGTGGCGTGTGGGCTCATGAGAGCCGCACCGCCATCTTCGTGGGGGATTTGATCGATCGTGGCCCGAAGCAGTTGGCAACCGTCGACTTGGTGCGGGGGATGGTGCAGGCCGGATCGGCTCAGTGCGTTCTCGGAAACCACGAATTCAACGCGATTGCCTGGGTGACGCCGGATCCGGAGCATCCGGGCAAGTTCTTGCGGGATCATCACAAGCCGGGAAATCGCGAGCAGCATCAGGCGTTTTTGGAGGTGGTCGAGGGGACGCCGCGGCAAAAGGAGATCACGTCTTGGTTCAAGACCCTGCCGCTGTGGCTGGATCTTCCGGGCTTGCGCGTGGTGCATGCATGTTGGCACCAGGAGTCAATGGACTCGCTCCGACCGCTGCTGGGACCGAATCAGACCTTGACCGAGGAGGCCATCCTGCTCGGAAGCCGCAAGGGGCATCCGGTGTACGAGGCGATCGAGATCGTGTGCAAGGGACCGGAGATTACACTTCCCGACGGTGCTTCTTTTCAGGACAAGGAAGGGAAGAGTCGACACGAAGTCCGGGTGCGGTGGTGGCTGCCGCAGGCCAAGACCTTCCGCGACGCCGCCATCGTGCCGCCGGGAAGTGAAAGTCGGATTCCGGATGTGCCGTTGCCGGCGGAATGGAAGGGACATCCGTATGCAGGGCCGCCGGTGCTGTTCGGGCATTATTGGTTTTCCGGTCCGCCCGCGGTGATTTCGCCGCAATTCGCGTGCGTGGATTACAGTGTCGCCAAGAGTGGACCTCTGCTTGCGTATCGATTTGATGGAGAGAGCGAGTTGGCGTCCGAGAAGATGGTTTGGATGTGATGGCGTAGCAGAGGAAACGACTGATGAAACTTCAAATAAAGCCAGGGATTCGAACGGCGAGCCTGTTCGCGCTTTGCATTGCGGCCGCTGGATGCAGCAGCTTTTCGCCGGACGCCGGCCATGAAATCGTGCTGATCGATAAGCCGATCTTTTTTGGTCATGGTGGAGTGGAGCCGGAGCCGGTGAAAACAGGGCGCACCTTTGGCGCCTTAACCACGGATGGCGTGGATGTCTACATGCAGCCGCAGCGGTTCGACGCGGAGCTCGCCGACACCATGACTTCGGATGGCGTTCCCGTCAGTTTTCACGCCATCGTGGCGTTGCAGGTCACGGACTCGGTGGCATTGATCAAGAACTTTGGGCCGAACTGGTATAAAAACAATGTCGAACAACCCTTCTGGACGATGGTCAGGCAAGCGGTACGCAAGCGCGGCATGAACGAGACGGCGATCAGTACGACGGCATTGGACGCCATCGACGAAGAGATCCGCGATGCCATGACGGCGTTCATCAAGGATAAGGGACTGCCGGTCAAACTCATCACGATGACGGTGGGCCGCGCCAATCCGCCCGACTCGATCAAGAACCAACGGGTCGAAACGGCAACTCAGGAGCAACGCATTCAGACTGAGAAACAGGTAAAGATGGCGGAAGACGAACGAATGAAAGCGGAGCAAAGCCGCGCCAGCGCCGATAATGCGTACCGCGAGGCGATGCATCTATCGCCCGAACAGTTCATCCAGCTGGAGACGATCAAGATGCAATTCGCCGTGTGCGGCCCGAATGGAAAAGCCAATTGCACATTCATTCAGAATGGCGCAACGCCGGTCTACAATCTCGGCAAATGAGCCGACTCGACGCGGTCAATTGCGCGGCATTTCTTGAAAAAGATTCGCCACGTTGCCGGTCTTCTGATCGGGCGCCAGGAAGGTGATCACGATCTGCCGAGATCTGCAGCGCTCGCACCGTAGGCGATCTTTGACCCTTCTCAGCGGAAAGGTGTCGCCGAGACGCACACGCAGGTTCTCGAGCGACAGCCGGGCGGCGTGCTTGCACTTGCGGCAGTACGCGCCGTAGAAGTACGAATCATCGACGTGGGCGAGGGCGGCTGTCTCGAGCTTGGCATACTCCATGGCGCCAAATTTAGCGCCGACGGCCTGTGGATCGCTGTTGTATAACTCATACAGTAGTGGGTCGGCCCGGTCACTGTATGGCTGAGAGACTCGGCGCGGGCTCGCGTCAATAACTGCCGCTGGCACCGCCGCCGGCGCCCGCGCCGCCACCACCTTTGAATTGTGGGCCGGAATCTTGGATGGAGGGAGGTGCGAGAGCGCCGGCGCCGGCGAGTTGCAAAAGATCGAAGGGGCCGTCGTTCTCCTCAAATCGTTGCGAGGTGATTCCGCGGCGCGGCGTACGCAAATGGCGATCCAGTGCCAGCGTCAGCAGCAGCACGACGCTTCCCCAACCGATCAATTTGACTTGAAGGGACAAGCCAGTCAGGTTGCGAAGCTCATAGGCCATGCACCCTGCGCAGAGAATGAACGCCATGATCGGTGGATGGGCGCGTCGCCGAATCCCCGCGATCAGGGCCGCGATTCCATAAGCCAGAAGCACCAGAGCGGAAATGGAACGGAGGGGAGCCTGCCGCAGCAAGCCGAGCGTGAGGCCGGAGGTATTCCTGCTCTCGACCCAGAGATACGCGGCCAAGGGCATGGCGACGATCAGCCAATTGAGCGTCCGATCGTGCGCCGGACGCTGGAACTGAGCGCGGCCAATGAACAGCGCAGCCACGGCGACTGCGAGGCAAAACGCGGCCGCCATTGACGCGGGAAATGCCGAGGGACCCCCGTGCAGCGCGCCCGCAGATTCCACGGCGAACGATAGTGCCACGGCTGAGAGGGTGATGAAGAGGGGATTGAGCAGCCGCAAGCCCGCCACCGCGAAGGCCAGCGCGATGAGGAGCGGGGCGCGAACCGCAGATGAATTGACGAACGGATGGACTATTTGCAGGGCGATCATGAGCAAGCCCGATACCTCAAGCGCCTCTTCGATCCCCGCGCCGAAGAGGTGCTTATCAAGGATCAGCCACTCTGCGGCGCCGATCGCGGCCAAACCCGTGATGAGGAGATAGCCGGGTACGTTGATGAGACCGAAGATTGCCGCCGTCAATCCAGCGGCTAGCAGGCCGAGAGCGAAGAATGCGCATCGCGCGATCGTCGTGGCTGCCGTCCAACCGCCGCACCGATCGGCCAGCCAGGGCGTGCCGCGCCCGGCGCCCAAACGAGCAGCAACCTGTATCCAACGCTCCTGCTGCGCTGTGGGACGAGAGAACATCACGCCGCGATCGCCTTCAGCCGTTGATGAAACTGCCACAGCAGAATCAGCGCAGCGACCACCGTCCCCAGGGCCATGGCCACAGCAATTACCGTTTCGCCGATGGTTTGCGCCTCGACGATGCAGAGTCCGAACGCCGCATAGCCGATGCCGTAAATGACAAATGCTTCCTGACCGGTGCGAAGGCCATGACGGATCGAGACAATGGCGAACACCACGAGGGCCACGACGGCCACCCATCGCGTGTCCGCGCTACCGCAGAGCGCCAACGCGCCCCAGAAAGCCACATTCGCTGCAAAATGTTCAAAGACGTCGAGAAACTGCGTCGCTCCACCCAGCCGTCCATGGATCAATCGCCAAAGCAGGATCACCCCGGCGCAAAGCATCGCCTCACCCCCCGAATTGCGGATCACGCCGTCCAGCTGCAAAGGACTGCCGATATGTCCGAGACCGAACCACCCGGCGAGCGAGGTGAGCGCCACCGACAGCACCAGGCGCGAATCCAGCGCATACGCCGTGGCTGCGTGCACCGCCGCAAGGATCAAGAGATACCAGGACCAATGGGTGCCTAGCCAGTGGAACTGCGACTCCGCGTACCCCACATCGGCGCTCACGATGAGCGCCCCCAGCAACAGGACGTAGTCACCGACGATCGAGCGTGGCGCGTGGCGCAATCGCGTGCGAATTGCAGTCGCGTAACAAACTGCCGCGGCCAGTGCGAGGGTCAAAATCAGGGTCAGGGGACCGATGTGGTCGAGATTCTGCTTGACCAGAATACCGACACCCGCGGTGATGGCCGCAACGGCTGCATAGAGCAGAAAGCGAATTTCCTCGAACACCGAGAATATTTCGCCGCGTGCCAGGGCAATCGCCCGCAATGCCGTGGACTCCTCGATGAGGTTTGCCGCATGGAGCTCCACATACTCCGGCTCGAGTGAGTGCATTTTCGGCCTTGGATCAGTAGGTTCCGGACATGGCCATCAGCAGCATCGGGCTCAGCAATTGTATACCGATGATGAAACGACCTCGATCAAGATAGATCCGCATCCCGGAACTCGAAATATCGTTGATGACCTTGATCGGATAGTCGGCGGTTGGGGTGTGCAGCCGAAATTCCCCTACGGGTTGACGCAGCAGTGCATACCGGGTGTGGGTGCGTTGCTCGACGATGGTCATCCGTCCAATCCTTAGGTTCCTATGCCGCAAAGGGCTGCCATGCACGCGCGAGCCTACACCAGGATGAACGGCTGCCAATGTGAGAGGCGGCAAAGAATCGCACTTGAAAGGCGATTTATCGCCATTATTGTGTTAAGACTTCCTCAGCCTCAGGAGTTGCTATGCGACGGCTGTTCAGGGTTTGGCGATTAGGAGCTCAGGATCTGCGCCTCTTATGGGTCGCCCTGCGGCACCCGAACCGTCCGCGGTGGCTCGTACCGGCGACGATCGCCTTGGCATTTTTCGCCCTCGAGCCGTTTAACTTCGCAATCCCATTTTTAGGTATCGTCGACGATGTGTTTGTGTTGCCATTGTTGCTGCGGCTGCTCGCCAATTTCGCCTTCCGCGCAACGCAGGCTCAAATTGAGCCGCGTCCGCGGGACGAACGGGTGGTTTCAGTTCAATAGCGCGCGAGCCTCGACGCTACACCGTCGCCGCGAGCTGCGCGATTCTGGCGGTTTGAGCCGCGATGAGCGCGCGGGCGAATAGTAGCTCAGCGCAGGCCGACCGCGCGTCGGCAAGGCTACCAGGCGCACCGAAGAATCCCTGTTCAACGATGTCGCGAAGGGTTCGATCATTAACCGACACCAGTGCGCAAGCGTTCTGGCTTGGGGGCTTCATACATTTCTCCGCCGTGTCCTGCGATCTGAAGGCCAAATTTGCATCTATGGCGAGAGCTTGCACCAGAGCCCCGGGGGAAAATATCGATTGGCCCGCTATTTTGGGTTTTTGTCGCTGTGGAACAGTTCAAGGATTACGCGTGCCAAAGAGGATCGGCGCGCCTCATCGCGGCATCACGGTTTCGCCCTGGCGTCGGACGCCACAAGAGCGCCGGACGAAAGGTCATCGCTTTCCCTGTTTATCTGGTCTTTGCAGGCTTTCATCGCTTCATTATACGAGCGGCTCTTGTCGGCAGACATTCGCTTTTTCATACAATCGACCATCTGCACGATCATCTGACGTTTGCTCACCGACTGACTCGTGGAATCAACAGCATGTGCTTGCGCACCGACAAACATCACGCCGGTTACTGCAATGATCTGCACTACGCGATTCATAGGAATTCTCCCGCCCGTTGCCGGCAGACCCGCTATCTCGTGACGGGTTTGCCCCTGTATGGGGGGATTTACACACACGATATTTTTCCACGCAATATGTCGTTTGCGCGAGACATGAATATCATTAGCGACAAGGCTTTTCAGTCGGCGCCGTCTCGCGAAAAGTACCGCTAGCCGGGCGCCTTGGCCGCTTGCTTGCGGCAGCGGCATCCGCGACACTGCCCCTGCTGCGGCAGGGAGCGGTTATGGCGGAGGGCGGGAAGGGGGAGTCCTCGGAGTTCATCACCTCAGGGAAGCACGAAATGGACAAAGTACTCATCGCAGGCCTTGTTTGCGCAATTGCGGCAATCGTTGGCGGGGGGTGCAGTCCCGGCAAGGAGGCTAAACCTTCCAGCGTGGACGAGCCCGTTTCCAAGGAATCCCCGCAAGTGCCGGTTGAGGAACGATCGCCGAGGACTGCTGGTTGGGTTGATCAATCGCCGATTGCGGTCGCGCCAGCGCTTATTCACTGCGGCTGCCTGGACGCCTACTCGCGCAACGCGCAATCCGGCGTTTGGGAACGGCTGGCGAGCGTCGGTCATAGACAGCAGGCAGGAACAAAGATCCGATATACAAGTCAGTGTGCGTCAATGATTCAACTGTTTGCGGTTCGCGACACCGTCCCTGATGCGTTACGTGTACCGATGATGCGGGCCACGGCCGGCCGTTCCTATGCGTTGGAGAGTCTCAACGCGGGAGAGTCGGTGGTGTTCGATCCGTATCAGAATGGACCGGCAATGGTGGCTTTCATGCCGACGAACTGCCCTGCGGAATTTGCGAGACCAGTTCCGTTGGCCTGCGTTAGCGATGCACGCCTGACTCCCGCTCTCTCGCCCGGCGGACCGCCCTTGGTTTGCGGTGCCCAGGGCCCCCCCAATACGGCGTGCTCGTGCAACGGCAGACAAGGAATCAACTTTCTTGGCGACGTTGCGCCATATCCGTAGAACTCGGTTGATCCACGATGATCTAATGCGGATCCGCGTCCCAGGAGCCCGCATGAATAGAATGGTTCGTCGTGTAGCCAAGTCGGTCATGTTGGTGATCGTTGCGCAGTGGTTGCCGGGCCTCACCGGCACGGCGGTCAGCGCGCCCGCCAACCGCGGCTACGTGCTGATTACCGTTCAATCCGACATGTCCGGGACTCTTCCGTTGAAGTCCGACAGTTTCTGGAGCGGCGCGGTGTTCGCACCATTCACGCCGAACAAGACCTATCTTTTCAAGCTAAGGCCCGGCGGCTACTCGTTCGGCGGAATCGTCTCGGGAATGAAGCTGGGAGTGAGCACGTTCAGTCGGGTGCCATTCGCGGTCAAGGCGGATACGGTAACCTACGTGGGAACACACCGGTTCATGCGCACCAGCAGCAGCACCTATTCGTGGAAGGTCGAGGACACCTTGGAGCAATCACTCGCGGGACTGAATGCCAGTTCTCGACGGGTCATTGAGGGATTGCCGATCGAGAAAACGATTCCGGCAAAGCCGCCGGAATCTAACTAGATGGCATTCTCCCTTGACGGCAAGGTCGCGATCGTAACTGGGGGTGGGCGTGGCCTCGGCCGCGCCATGGCGCTCGGTCTGGCAGGCGCTGGCGCGCGCGACGCCGGCGTCTACGAGGCGCCGGGCTGAGCGGTCAGCGCGTTAGTCGCGCTAGCGCTTTACGGCGATGATCTCCAGAACCAGTGGCGTGATCATGACTGTGTCGGGGTTCTGCTCCAGTGCAAGCCATTCGATCTGCAACGCATCGGCATCTTCGCGCGTCATTTGACCTAACTCGACCAGCCGATGTGAATTGCTGGCAATGAATGACGCCGGCCAAGCCCACGCGAAATGCGCCGGCCGAACCGAAAAAATGAGGGGGCGCACCTCGATGACTTGCATGCCCGCCCCGCCTATCATTGAAATCAGCGAGGCGGCGATATTGGGTTCGCCTCCCGAGGCGCGCCAGCTGGACATGACGCCGCGGACGAAATTGTCCAGCCGCTCGCTGTTTGGGATGACTCGCCAAGTCGCGTAGTCTTGGTATTCGTGGAAAACGGCTCGGCCGCCAGATCGTAGCGAATCCGAAATTCTCTGCAGCAGGATGGCCGGCGCAGCGACAAACGATGCCACCCATCGGCACCAAGCGAGGTCGAATTCGGTCAGTGCGAGATCGTCGCGGATGAGGTCCGCAGAATGAAGGGTAACCCAGGGGAAGTCGCGCCGCTGAATCTGCTCCCTGGCATGGTTCAGAAATGCGGGCGAGCGTTCGACGGCCGTGACCTGGCCGTGTCGACCCACGATCTCCGCGGCGTCGCATGTTGCGTAGCCGGGACCGGCCCCAAAATCGACCATTCTCGAGCCGCGAGTGAGTCCGGCGCGCGTCCAGGCATCGAGCATATAAGGGCGCCACACTTGATGCTGCGTACCAAGCCGGGCGATTTCCTCATCGTGAGTACCTAGGACGTAATCGGTTTTGCTGTCCATGCGTCGATCTCATTGCAATATTCGCAGTACTATAAAGGCAGGCGGCGGTTGTGTCTGGCCGTTTTCGGTCCCCGTTTCCCGGTGCTCTGTTGTCGGTCTAATGGAATCTCCGAGTACGGATTTTCTGCCAATGATAGGTGCTCAGCTTCTCGTTGTGCACCGAGTACACGGCATCTGCAATCGCGTGACTGACGCACCAATTCCATTCGTTCCAAGATTCGAGGCCCTGGCGCCAGGGACCTTCTGCGGACTTGCAGACATCGAGCGCGGCAGCTTGGATTCGTTCATATAAGCTGGCAATACCCTCCGGACTATTCAAATTGAGATCGTGATACCGCACGGTCTTAGACGGGGCTTCGTCGAGGCGTGCAGCGGCCAAGGTTGACTCCGTGACTAGCAGCGCCGGTATCATCAGCAGCGCAAGCATAAGCGGGGGGATTTTATGATGCGGCAACATGGCAACTCCCTAGGTTCGTCCATCCACGATATGTGGTATGTCGGAGTCTGCTCGTCGCAGAAGTCCACGTGATTCGAAGTCGTTTACAGTCGATTAGTTTTCCTTAATCTCCGCATGCTTGCGCCATTGATGTGAGGGTTAGATGATCGGACGACGGTACCTCCTTCCACGAGCAGTCGCCGCGGCACTCGAGCGGGTATTCGAGGAACCGGCGGATGGTGTGATCGTGATCGAGCGCTCTCGCTACGCGAAGCTTCATCGAGGCATGTCTGCGACCACGCGACCCGACCGCATCCTGCTCGCGATGAGCGGAGCGGAATTCGTTGCAAGTCCGGAGCTGCTCTTGCATGAGTACTATCACGTCCTATGCCAGTGGCGGCCTGGGTACCTGACGCGCTGGCGGTATGTGGTGGAGTGCGAGCGTTGCGGTTACTGGCAGAACAAATATGAGATAGAAGCGCGGGAGTTTGCAGCTGGGGCGCTCGAGCTCTATCTCGACACACTGCGAGAACAGGGCGTGATGGCTGGGCGTGGCCAACCATCCGATAGGTCCAAATAAGCGGCGGCGCCTCGGCGGCCAAATTGCCCTTGTCAGATGCGCCCGATCATGGCCCAATCGGCCGATCGGTGTAGGTGTGCGCCGGAATTGCCGGCCGAGGAGCGATGTCGTGCAAAAATTCAATATCACGGCCGTTGTCTGCTTAATTGTGCTGGGTGCGGCACTGACCGGGCGCTCAGGAGTCGCGCTTTCGAGCGAACCGTCCGAGGTTAAGATTCCTGGACCCGCTGTGCAGTGCGAGGAGGCTGTCGTAAATCCCATCAGCGGTTATGCCGAATGCGTGCGCCCGCCCGGCGCTCCCGTTGAGCCGCCCCCGCCGAGACCCACGGTAGTCAAGCTCGCCGTCTTTGATTTCGAGATGGAAGATGTGAGTCCCGCGGCATCACTGCTAGGCCAGAGCGCAAATAATGCGGCCGTGATGGAGAAGGTCAGCAGCGAGGCGCGACGGATGTTGGAGAAGTCCGGACGGTTCATCCTGGTTGACGTGAGCAATATCGACGCGGAGCCGGTCAAGGCAAAGTCACTGCGAAACTGCAACGGGTGTGAGGCCGGTATTGCGTCGCAGGTCGGGGCCGAACAGGCGCTTCTCGGAGTGGTGAGAAGAGTCACTCAGACGGACTACTACGTGCTGGTCCAAATTAGCGACGCTCATACCGGCAAAGTCCTCAATCAACAGGACGCCAACTTTGCGGGAGGTCCGGATGGGTGGGCGAGCGGAGTCCGAATGTTGCTCAAGCACCAGGTATTGGGTCCCGCCGATGAGCCGTGAGTCGGTTTGCTGGGCCTAATCGATCTTGCGGTCCTCACCAACCACGCCGACCGGTGTGCGCGTTACCGCAGCGGTGATCGCGGCCACGAGATACGAGATTCGTCCCGGAGCGATCCAATATTCTGCCCGCTCGATATCGACACGCAACAACGCGAGGCGCTCGTCTTCTGGGCCCTCGGGGTAGTAGGCACGCTGCTCGACGCTCCATAGTTGCTTTGCTTTTTCGATATCGCGAATCAAGCGACCAGAACCGGACACGGCGACGTACACATGCTTGGCAGAATCTGCATATCCGAGACTCACCCTTACGTCATGATACAGCTCTCCCACCTTTGGGCTGCTCCAGTCGGTAAAAAACCAAAGGGTTCGATCGGCTTCCACCTGCAGTGTTTGAACCGGCCGAGTGTGGAAGCCGCCATCGCGATCCATCGTTGTCAGAAGTCCGACTCGAATATCTCCAATAAGCTCGCCCAACTTGGCCAGGTCACCGGGCTCCGAATGAAACATCTTCTGAAGCATTCCTGGATAGTGCGCCCGCTCTTGTGAGCGAACAAGCGTTGCGCGTTCCGAGTCCATATCGATCCCATCGGTGCAGTCCTACGCAAATAAGGGGCCGTTTGAACTGCATTTGTCGCTTGCCGCGAGGTTAAACTGAGTTTCGCGACCCCCGCGCCGTGCGGAGAACTGATGCTCAACATGCTGAGCTGACAACCTTATGACCGAATGGTGGCAGAGTGGCGTCATTTATCAAATCTATCCGCGTTCATTCCAGGATGCCGACGCAGATGGAATTGGCGATTTACGCGGCATAGCGCAACGCTTGGATTATTGTGCTGCCCTTGGCGTCGATGCATTGTGGCTGTCGCCTATCTATTCGTCCCCGATGGCCGACTTCGGTTACGATATTTCTGATTACACCGATATTGATCCAATATTCGGTACCTTAGCCGACTTCGATGAGTTGCAGGCGCAGATCAAGCATCGCGGGATGAAACTGATTCTCGACTATGTGCCCAATCACACCTCGAGTCAGCATCCTTGGTTCCAGGAATCGCGATCGAGCCGCACGGGTCCGAAGCGCGATTGGTATCTGTGGCGCGACTCGGCGGCTGGTGGTGGCCCACCGAACAATTGGCTGAGCAATTTTGGCGGCAGCGCCTGGGAATGGGACGGGACGAGGCGTCAGTACTACTACCATGCGTTCCTAAAGGAGCAACCCGACCTTAATTGGCGCCACCCTGACGTGGTGGCCGCCATGCATGACGTCCTTCGATTCTGGTTCAAGAGGGGCGTCGACGGATTCCGCATCGATGTGCTTTGGCTGCTCATCAAAGATGATGAGTGGCGCGATAACCCACCCAACCCGGCTTACGAGCGCGGCATGCCGGTCTTCCAGAGCCAGATTCCACTCTATACGTCGGATAGGCCGGAAGTTCAAAGCGTGGTCGCGGGGCTGCGCGACGTAGCGAACGAGTTTGACGAGCGGGTCCTCATCGGTGAGATTTATTTGCCGCTTGAGAAGTTGATGGGTTATTACGGTGCGCATCTGCGCGGTGTTCAGCTGCCCTTTAATTTCCAGTTGCTGCATTCGAGCTGGAAAGCGCGTGAGATCGCCGAGATCATTACCCGTTATGAGGGGGCGCTGCCGCGCGGCGCGTGGCCCAATTGGGTGCTGGGAAATCATGATAACCCTCGCATCGCCTCCCGAGTGGGTGCCTCACAGGCAAGGGTTGCTGCCGTTCTGATTCTCACCTTGCGGGGTACGCCCACGCTGTACTATGGCGATGAGCTCGGCATGATCAACGTCGCAATCCCCAGCAATCGGGTTCAGGATCCCTTGGAGAGAAATGTGCCCGGAAAAGGGCTGGGCCGTGATCCGTGCCGCACCCCGATGCAATGGGATGGTTCTCAGCATGCAGGGTTCAGCATCCACAACCCGTGGCTACCCGTATCGCCCGACTATGCGACCGTCAATGTAAAGACGGAAGAGGAGGAGCGGTCGTCTAGTTTGATGTTGTATCGGCAGCTGCTTGCATTGCGCAGGTCCCATCCTGCGCTCGCCATTGGCGACTATGAGCCGATCACCGCCACGGGCGATTTGCTCGCTTACGTGCGACACTTGCCCAATCAGCGCTTCTTGATAGCCCTGAATTTCGGCGCCGCACCTTGTGTGCTTTCATTCGATTCGAACATGGCGAGCGGCCGAACATTGCTCTCCACGCACATGGACCGGGCCGATCTATGCGCCGGGAAGGTCAGTCTGAGGGCGAACGAAGGGGTGATCGTCGCGCTCACGGAAAACGAAGGAGCTCCGGCAGCATGATCAACGACCTTTGGTACAAAAATGCGGTGATCTATTGCCTCTCTGTCGCCACGTATATGGATGCCAATGGCGATGGGGTGGGGGACTTTGCCGGCCTGATGCGACGGCTGGATTATTTGTCCGGTCTTGGGGTCACCGCCATCTGGCTGATGCCGTTTCAGGCCTCCCCCTGTCGGGACGATGGCTACGATATCTCCAACTATTACGAGGTCGACGCGCGCTACGGGACGCTCGGGGACTTCGTCGAGTTCACCCACGCCGCCAAACAAAGGGGAATTCGGGTCCTCATCGACTTAGTGGTGAATCACACCTCCGATCAGCATGCGTGGTTCAAGGATGCCCGGCGCGACCCGGAGTCGCCGTATCGCGATTGGTACGTATGGTCGAAGAAAAAACCGCGTGATTCAAACAAGGGAATGGTATTTCCGGGGGTCCAGAAATCGACCTGGAGTTTCGATTCCGAGGCGCGCGCCTGGTACTTCCACCGATTTTACGACTTCCAGCCGGATCTCAATACTTCGAACCCGCAGGTCCAAGCAGAAATTCTCAAGATAATGGGGTTTTGGATTCAACTCGGTGTCTCAGGATTTCGAATGGACGCGGTGCCCTTTGTGATCTCGACCAAGGGGCCGCAGGTACGCAAGCCCGTGGAACAGTACGACATGCTGCGAATGATGCGCGAATTCCTGCAATGGCGGAAGGGCGACGCCATTATCTTAGCTGAGGCGAATGTTCTACCGGACACGGATATGCAATATTTCGGTCGTGACGGTGAGCGGATGCACATGATGTTCAATTTTCAGGCCAATCAGAATCTTTTCTACGCCTTGGCAACGAGTGATTCTCGACCGCTTCGAAAATCGCTGAAAGCCACCAAGCCACGGCCAAAGACCGCGCAATGGGGAATGTTCTTGCGCAATCACGATGAGTTGGATTTAGGACGCTTGACGCAGCGGCAGCGTCAATCGGTCTTCGCGGCGTTCGGTCCGGAACCCGGGATGCGGTTGTACGGTCGAGGCATCCGCCGCCGCCTCGCCCCGATGCTGGGCGGGGACCGGCGGCGGATCGAGCTTGCCTATAGCTTGATGTTTACCTTGCCGGGCACTCCGGTGCTTCGGTATGGAGACGAATTGGGGATGGGAGATAATCTGGCGTTGCCGGAGCGGCAATGCGCTCGAACCCCGATGCAATGGTCGAATGAACCGCAGGCGGGATTCACTAAATGTGCCAAACCCATCGTCCCGGTCATCAAGACTGGCCCATTCGGCTATGAGCATATCAACGCCGCGCGTCAGCGGCGCGACCCGAACTCCATGCTGAATTGGACGGAGCGCATCATTCGAATGCGCAAGGAAGTACCGGAGATCGGTTGGGGCGACTTCGAGCTGATTGCGACGCGTCAGGCGTCGGTTCTCGCCGTGCGGTATGACTGGCGAAATAATTCGGTGCTTTTCCTGCACAACTTTGCATCCACTCCCAAAGAGGTTAGGTTTTCTTCGGGAATTGCGGGTGAGAGCGGCCGGGTGCTGATAAATCTGTTGTCAGAAGATCACAGCCAAGCTAACCCCGACGGGAAGCATCGCGTAATGCTCGAAGCCTACGGATATCGCTGGTATCGCGTCGGCGGCCTCGATTACCTGCTGACCCGCAGCGATATCGAGGCGCAGTAATGGGGATGCAGGCCGGACGGGGGTCGGATCCAATGAGACGTGACACGTCGTCATACTTCTACGATTCCTTCACTCGACAACAGTGGGCGCGATTCGATGCGGGAGGCTACCGGCTTGCCCCGGCCGCGCTGACATTGCTCAAGGGCGTCAACGAGCCGATGCCCTTATCGGAGGTGGAGGAGGTCATTGGGCCTCTTTGCCGTCTCCTTGATGTTCAAATGGAGGCCAATGGCGTTCGTCCTTTCGTCATTGCAGTGGCCGGCAGCGTAGCAGTTGGAAAGAGCACCTTCGCCAGGGTTCTGCGCGCCTTGCTGGCGCAGGCGAGCCGCACCGTAGAATTGGTCGCGACAGACGGCTTTTTGTGGCCAACCGTAATTCTCGAAAAGCGAAACCTAATGCGCCGCAAGGGTTTTCCAGAAAGCTATGATCTCGAACGAATGCTGGTGTTTCTGGAGGAGCTGAAAGCAGGGAAGTCGGAGCTTCGGGTCCCCGTCTACTCCCATGAGTTGTACGATATTGTCCCAGAAGAATTTCAAACCATAAACCAGCCGCAAGTCCTGATTCTCGAAGGGCTCAATGTCTTGCAGAGGTCGTCGCCGGATGGCGCCGCCGTGGCCGCAGACTACTTTGACTTTAGCATCTACCTCGACGCGGATGAAAATGATGTAGAGCAATGGTACGTGGAGCGGTTCTCGATACTCCAGAGAACAGTATTCCAGCGGCCTACCTCCTATTTTCATCACTTCAAAGATCTGCGGCCGGCCGAAGTCAAAAAAACCGGGCAGGGCATATGGCGGTCAATCAATCTGCCAAATCTTCTTCAGAACATTCAGCCCACGCGAGAGCGCGCGTCTGTGATATTGCGCAAGGCTCAATCGCACGCAGTGAAGGAAGTGCTGTGGCGACATTCAATCGATGACAGATATCGGCGGTAGCCTTACCCTAAGGGCCGAATTGGTGCGCAGTTGCAATCAAAAACGATAACCCAGGCCCCAAAGGAGAATATCGGCGTCACGGTTGTAGTCCGTCACGATACGGTGCCAGAGCAATCGCACATCAAAATTATTGATCGGCCGAAGACTCAGCGTGAGAGACACAACGTCCGAGACGTGCCGTCCGGGAGCCGGCCTGTATTTATCGATCGCGGTATAAAAGCCGAATCCTGCACCAATTGACCAAAGACCGGAGTTGAAACTGGGCTCCAACCAACCCTCCGTGGTAATGCCATTGCGGCGAATCAGCTGAGTATCGCCCTCGTTGAGAAAGCCGACCGAAAAACGTAGCTCCTTGCAAATCTGTCGACGATAGTCGATGGCCTCCGCTCTTGCAGTGTGCGATGACGAGTTGAAACTGTTTGTCACCGTCTTCCAATAGGATGCGACGATTTCATTTGCGGCAAACCCCGCCGCAACTTCCGAGTCGGTGTCGTGGATATCAGAAAGTCCTCGGTACCCAATCCCGATGCCGAAGGAGGTGGTCTCTATGCTCTTCGACGGAGACGTGTAGTCGATTCGCCCTTCAAAGAACAGATGACGCCACGGGCCCGACGTCCAAGGCTGAATGGTCGCGTCGAGACTGGCCAGCCAGGCCCAGCCATGGGCGTCCGCATACCCGCCATTATTTTGGGCGAACACCGTATCGTAGTAATAGAACGGACCCCCGCCCACGCTCAGGGTGAATCGGTTCGTGAGCGGAACGATCGGCAGCCAAGCCTCTGCGGTAACTCCATCCCGGTGATGACCCGGAAAGTGGGCGTCATTAAGGTAGCCGACGCTCGCTGCGAAGTAGGGCGCGAATATCCTTCGGTAAAAAATGCCATAGCCCGTATCCGGTGGCCACTCCCTAAGGCTGTACACGCGCTCGCCGAAGTAAGAGATTTCATCGGGGGCCGGACCGCCGGTGCTGGTAGAGCCGGAGTCGGCCAGAGCGGGCCTCGTGGCAGCCACGATCGCGAGAAGCACGGCGAAGGCTAGTCCTCCCGAACACCGCGGTGTCCTCCTTGGCGATGCGATGTTGCACATTTCACCAGTCTCCTTGGTCTAGTCGGATTCTCGACGGGCAGTCCGGTAAAAATCTCGCGTTTACCTCAAACGACTCTAGCTCGAAATCTACCCGAGTGCGATGTTTGGGGCTATATTGCCTGACAAAAATTGGACCCTGGTAACGCCGACGCATCTCCGCGTCGCAACTATATAGAGCACATTCATTGACCAAGCCTCCGAAGAGCCGGACAAAGCGCGCAGCGGTGACTTTCGAGCAAGTGCGCTTGGCGGCGCACGAGTTTCCGGGCGTTGAGGACTCCACTTCATACGGGACTCCGGCGCTCAAGGTGCGCGGAAAGCTGTTGGCGCGTGTGCATCAGAGCGGGGAATGTTTCGTTCTGCGCATGAATTTGCTCGATCGTGAGATTCTCATGCAGTCCGATCCGAGAGTATTTTTCGTCACTGATCATTACCGCGATTATCCGTGGATACTGGTGCGGTTCTCCGCCGTCGATCCCAGTACCATTCCAGACCTCCTGGGGCGCGCGTGGCGGTTGGTCGCGCCTAAATCGTTGGTCGCGAAATTCGATTGTGACAACGGATGACGCGTGACTGAAGAGATGGGTTTGTAAGGGGGTTCGATGGCTATTTCCCGCCGCAATGTCCTGATCGGCACCGCTGCCTCAGCCTCGCTCGCCGCCTTCGGCGATTCGCTCGCGCCGACCAGCCTCCGATCCGGCTCCGCTCCCGCCTGGAGATTGCCGGCCAAGCAGCCATTCAAAGTCATCGAGAACGAGTGGATTCCAATGCAGGACGGGGTGCGACTGGCCGCCCGAATCTGGATGCCGGCGCAAGCTGAAACCCATGTCGTGCCGGTGGTGTGGGAATACCTTCCCTACCGCCTATGGGATGATTTGAGATGGCGCGATGATAAGACCGGTGAGAATCTCGCGCCCTATGGGGTCGCCTTTGTTCGGGTCGATATCCGCGGCACCGGAAATTCTGAAGGAATCATGGTCGATGAGTACGACGTCCCCGAACTGACCGATGGCGTCCAGGTCATTGCCTGGCTCGCCAGGCAATCCTGGTCGAACGGATCGGTAGGGATGCGGGGCATTTCCTGGGGTGGAATTAACGCGCTGCAGATCGCCGCCATGCGGCCTCCCGAGCTCAAGGCGATTATGCCCATGGGATGCGTCGTCGATCGCCATACCGGCGATGCTCACTACATGGGCGGCGCCTACGGCGAGCAGAATATGGGCTGGGGTGCGTCCTTCAAGGGCGACATGGCAGCTCCACCGGATCCGCAAGTGGCTGGGGCAGCCTGGGAAGCGATGTGGCGTCAGCGTCTGGATGCGACGCCTGCCATACTACAAACGTGGTCGACGCATCAGCGCTACGACGCCTACTGGAAGCGCGGCTCCATCGCGACTGACTATGCCGCCATCAAATGCCCGGTCTATGTCATCGATGGGTGGGGAGATCCCTACGAGAGCATCATCGGCGACCTGCTCGCCAATCTCAAAGTTCCGCGCAAGGGTCTGATCGGCCCCTGGGGTCACATCTTCCCCAATCTCGCAACGCCCCTCGGGCTCGACTGGCCCTATGAAGAGGTGCGCTGGTGGCAGCAGTGGCTCGAGGGTAAAGAGACCGGAATCATGAATGAGCCCATGTTCAGGGTCTACATGATGTACGAGGCGGACTCGGAAGCCTTTCCCGCCGAGGTGCCCGGCCGCTGGGTGGCAGAGCATGTCTGGCCCTCTCCGAGCAACCGATCCTCGAACCTTTACTTCGACGCCGGCGGCCGGCTGTCGCCGAAGCCAAGTTCTCGCGACCACGTGAAGTATGTGGGCGACAAAATCGTCGGGTTGACCAAGCCGCAATGGGTCTATGGCCGCCCGACCGAGTTCGAGCAAACCCCCGACGACCGGAACTCGCTGCCGTTCGACTCCGCACCGTTGGACCGCGACTTGGAAATCCTGGGGCTTCCCATCGCGAAGATTCGAGTCAGAGCCGATGTTCCGGTCGCCCAGATCGCGGTCCGTCTCACGGAAGTGACGCCGCAGGGAGAATCCTGGCTGGTGACCTACAGCGTGCTCAATCTGACTCGTCGCGATTCGATGGAACAACCAACGGCCTTGAAGCCCGGCGAGTTCTACGATGTCGAGCTACCTCTGTACCTGATCGCGCATCGATTCAAAAGGGGAAATCGCATCCGAGTTGCGGTTTCGGAGAGCTTGTGGCCGCTGATTTGGCCCTCGCCGCAGATCGCAACGCTTCATATCGCACTCGGCGCCTCACACCTCGTTCTCCCCGTGCGACCCATTCCTCGAAAGGAAGCGCCGTTCACGATCCCGGTCATCCACGCTGCCAGCGGCAAGACACCACTCGCGAGCCCCGCGCCTGCGCAGATGCCGATTCGCGATGCGACGGGACGAATCCGATATGACAGGGAAGGCGAGCCGACTACCACGTTCATATCGGCGGTCGGTACCACCCGTACGACCGCCTCGAGCCGAACCATCGAGATCACCGAGGGGGATCCGACCAGCTGCCGCATGAAATTCGACCACACTGATCGCTGGAAGCGCGACGATTGGGATTGCACGATCCAATACGGCGGCGACTTGACGGCTACCGCTGAAGAGTTCCATCTGAAAGAGTGGGTGGTGGCCAAGAAAGGCGACGTGGAGATATTCCGCAGAGAGACGCCGAGCATCATCAAGAGGGATCTATTGTAATCTCGTCATTTTTGATGAGGTCGCGATGGACTGGGCGCACGTATAATTCACTCGCAAACGCAGTCCTTTAGCATTGTGACCGCAATCGGGGTCAGGCGGGAGAGGTGTTCGTGATAACAGTAAGGCGCCCAGAGACTACTGCCGACGTAGATGATGTTCGAGCACTGATGCGGGCCTTTGTCGCGTGGCATCGCGAGCGGCACGTAGAAGACTTGACGCTGATCGACGAGTATTTCGACAAGAATGAGTTTGAGGAAGAACTCGCTTCCTTGCCGGGCAAGTACACACCGCCTGATGGACAGCTTTTTCTAGCACGCTACGGCGATAAGCCGGCAGGCTGCGTGGCGCTGCGCCGAATCGACAGACAAGCATGTGAGATGAAGCGCATGTTTCTGTACCCCCAATATCAAGGCAAAGGAATTGGTAGGGCACTGGGCGAGGCGATCATTCGCGACGCAAGGGCTGCGGGATATGCAATCATGCGACTTGATACCAGCTGGAGGCAGCAAGAAGCCCAGGCGCTCTATTCGAAGCTGGGTTTCCAGCGGATTGATCCATACTACGACTGCCCCCCGAAGCTGAAGGATTGGCTGGTTTTCTTCGAGCTCCGCCTATGAATGCGCCCAGTGCGCTCTTACCTCGCTGTTAAACTCGCAGGCGCGTTCTTCTGGAAAAAAGATGCGGGCATCCCTGAACTCCACCCGCCTCTTCGCGCCCAGAATGGTCTTCTCCAGCCAATGCGACCACTTCACATCGAAGAATATGTCGTCCGTGCCCCAGACAATGAGCGTCGGCGCCGGTAATCGTCGCAGAGCGCCTTCAATCTCGACGGTGTGGCGGCAGTCGAACGCATTGACGAATCGCTCCAGGTCGTGGGTGCGCTGCGGCGAGCCGACATGCGGCCGCACGTACGTCTCGATGGTATCGTCCGATACTGCCTCGGGACGCTCGTAGGCTAATCCCAGTGCCTGGGGTGACCGGTAGATCGATTTGTCGCCAAGCATTGCGTTGAGCGTTTTCGCAAGACCACCCGCCGCGACCATGCCGACAAATCCCTTGAACGCTTCAGGTGGCCAATTGTCGTGGGCATCGCAGTCGGTCAGTACCAGACTGCGAACTCGTTTCGGGTACAGGGCTGAAAATATCTGACAGATGCCGCCACCGCTGTCGTTGCCCACCAAGTCGACTTGATCGATGTGCAGCGCGTCCAGAAACTGCGCCAGCATGTGGGCATTAGCACTTACCGATACGTCTTGGGTGGCAGATATCTCCGTATTGCCGTGAGCCATCAAATCTACGGCAATGCAACGCCTGATATCGCTCAGTTCCGCAAGCTGGTGCCTCCATAAATAGCCGTTCAGCAACACACCGTGCACAAACAGCGCCACTGGGCCGCTGCCACGCTCGACGTAGCTGATGTGCCCGGATGGAGTGGTTGCTTGGCGCCGGTTCGCAAAGAAGTCTTTACCGTTCACGGGTTCTTGCTCGGCAGGGACTCACGCAGCTTCTGCGCGCACTCCTCACAGCAGACTTCCACAACGCGCGTGCCGATTGTGACCTTGATGGCCGTCTCGTCGAGTGGGCAATCGCAGGCCGCACAGGTTTTTTGAGTCATCGTCTTATCTCCGTAGTCCGCCCTCATTCCGGGGCAAGCGTAGGAGACCATCTGGGGTCAATGGCCGCTGTCGAAATCTTTAGCGACTTTCACCCGGGTTGGGCCGATTGTTTGAAGGCCGTCGGCGATCGGCCATAGGCTTGTCGAAAAGCGGCAGTGAAATGGCTATGGCTGGAAAATCCGAGATCTGCAGCCAAAGTGGACAAATCGTCGTATCGAGGGATCAGGTCCAGAGCTCGCGCAAGACGCAGGCGCAGCTGATAGCGATACAGCGGTATACCCTCGGTCTGTTGGAACACTTGCGTCAAATAAACCGGCGAGCCGCGGATCTCCCCGGCAATTTCCGCCAGGCTCCAGCGTCTTGAGAGATCGCTCGCCAATAAGACCTTCACCCGGTCGGCTAGCCTTCGGCGTGAACGGGTCGCGGCGGGTTGGTGCGATGTGCGGGGTCCCAATGCACGGCACACCAGGGTAAGCACCAGGCCTTCGGCCTCCAATGGCTCGATGGTCCCGTTGGCCAGATTATGGCGAAGCACCGCCACCAACGCTTGCGCCCGTGGATCAATACGCTGATGCGTGCGACTAAAACCGCTCCCTTCTTCACGTTTTAACAGAGATTTGGGCGCGAGTTCTTGGAGCACGATCGGCGATAGCGAGAGGGAAAGGCTGGCATCGCCGCCGCCCATCGGATGACTTACTTGATAACCTTCGGTCGCATTGAAAAACAGCAGTTGGTTGGCGTCCGCGACCGCTTGGTCGCTACCGACATGCCGTAGGTATACACCGCGATACGGGAACACCAGGTAGGTAGCCGAGGTAGATTCTTCCTCACTCCGATGACGGCACGCACCGCTGCAACGGACATTGCGCAGCGTTAGAGTATCCGTATGCAGCAACTGTGTGATTTCAAGTTCGGATGGGACCGACATGTGAACTCGATCATACGCGCGAAATTGAGGTAGGGCGATTCAGCTGCGAAGCGATCAGAGGCGTCCCCAGGTTTCCGACACCAGCTGCGGCAACACAGTGCCGGACGGACCGCGAATGGCAACTGTCACCGCGCCGTCGAGGTCAGTCGGATTGAGATTTACCTGAACGGTCGTGGCGCCTGCGTCGATGGCGATGTCGACGAGGGAGGCGGCTGGTTGCACCAACGCCGACGTGCCGCAGCAGAGGAACACTTCGCACCGCTTTGCTGCCTCTCGGGCGGCCACCCAGGGAGCCTCTGGAAGGCGCTCACCGAACCAGACGACCCCGGGACGAATCCTGGCGCCACAAGACCCGCAGCGCGGCGGGTTCATTCGCTCGCCACCTTTTTGAAAATCTCGGGGCACTTGGGTCTGGATATGCGGTTGGCGGCAGGCCTCGCAATAGGGCTTTGAGAGCTCGCCGTGAAGGTGGATGACTGCTGTGCTGCCGGCACGCTCGTGCAGATCATCGACATTCTGCGTCACCAGGGTGAAGTGTGGAATGCGCGTTTCCATGGCAGCAATCGCCCGATGCCCGGCGTTGGGCTCGGCTTTTCGCACCAATGCTCGGCGCCATTCGTACCAGCTCCACACCAAGGGTGGATCGCGTTCGAATGCGTCCGGGGTCGCAAGTTCGGCTGCATCGAATTTCTCCCACAACCCGGTCTGTTTGTCGCGAAACGTGGGAATGCCGCTTTCAGCCGATACCCCAGCGCCGGTGAAGACCATCACGCGGGTCGCCGCGCGCAGGGCTTCGATTATTCTCAAGAGAAATGCATTCCCACGAAGCGCCCGATCCCCGCAAAGACAGCCTCGACCTGGCGAGGTGTCGGCGCACCACCCTGGGTGTACGCGCAGATCAACACCGGGTCGCCGCGCGTGGACCAGGTCACGGCGATGTCGCCAGATGCGTCTTTGCCGTTGTTGCCGGTCTTGTCGCCGACCCGCCAGCCTTTGGGCAGGCCGGCGCGCAAGCGGTTGTCTCCGGTCTTGCAACCCAGCATCCAGCCTGTGAGGAGCTCGCGGGAGTTTGGCGACAGCGCCGTCCCGAGTATAAGTCTCCCCAGGTTGCCGGCCATGGCGGTGGGCGTGGTGGTGTCGTGCGGATCGCTGGGAGGCGAGCGGTTCAGCTCCGGTTCGTTGTGATCCAGACGGCTCACCGCATCGCCGATGGATCGCCAAAATGCGGTTAGGGCGGACGGGCCGCCGACGCGCGCCAACAGAGCGTTGGCACAGGTGTTGTCGCTGAGCTCAACGGCGGCCTCGCACATCTCGGCCACCGACATAGCTCCTTTTTCCAAGTTCTGCTTGGCGACGGGCGCGTAATCCATCAAGTCATCGGGGCCATAGGCGATCAGTTCGTCCAGGCGAACCTGACCGTGTTCGGCGCTGGCCAGGACGCAGGCGGCGAGCGATGCCTTGAATGTACTGCACATGACGAAGCGCTCATGAGCCCTCCAGGCTATTTTCGCACCTGTGCGGAGGTTCTCCGCACAAAGACCGACGTGGCCGCCACTGTCGCGTTCATAGTCCCTTATTGCGGCGATCGGGGCGCTTTGGGCCAGCGAAGGTGCAGCTAGAAGCGCCAAGGTACCGCACACAACGTCTCTTCTTTTCATTCATGACACCCTTCAGGGCGACTGGATCGACAATTCAGAGCGGTCCCTCAGGGGACTTCGGATGTATCGACAAGTATCTATAAATGGGTTCAGCAGTCAAACCAATTGGCGATTGATAAGAGTGGCGAACGACCCAAGCTCGGCGAAGGGTGCGCGTAAGGGGCCTGCGGGAATTGACGGGATTCTAAATGTGCCGAAGTACCAATATCGAAGCGGCGATCAGGAAATAAGCGATTCGCCTGTGCCAGCGTAGCTGGAAGGCGAGTGGAACATCCGCGTTACGTGAGCGCTTTCCTGTCTCAAGCATAATGTCTCGAACCTACGCAACTGCCGCACCCTGAACAGTGACCGTGCTCACAATTTGTCTTCGACGATTCGCGATTGACCGAAGGTCATGCGGATTCTTTGAGGTCCGTCTGCTTGGACGGAGTCCGGAGGGCAGGGAAAGGGATCGGGCTTACGGGGCGCCGATCCTAGTCCTTTTCGATTTCCAATATCTGCTGCAGCGGCGCCCAGGAGTTCTGGGAAAGCCAGCCGATCAATCCTGCGACCGACTCAGGGTCGTCACCGCCGTTGCAATTATCGCGCCCACCGCGGCGGAGATGAGGATCGCCTTGACGGGATTATCTTGCGTGTACGTGACCACGCTATCGCCGACATCCGCGACGGTCGCCCGCACCCGTTTAGAGGCGTTACCGAGCGAATCCATGGCCTGATTGGCAACCGACTGAACTTGGTCTGTAGCCTTGGCAACCGAGGGTCCCGTGCTGCGCCGAGCGTTTTCAACACCCTCGGACAGCTTGTCAGCGCCTCGTTTGGCGGCGTCTTGGGCGGTGCGAATCCCGCTTTGAACCTTATCCGCGGTTTTATCGGCTAAATCTTGACTCTGCTTGCCGAAATTGTTCGATACGTTATCCACGTACAATCTCCTTGAATGTTTAAATTTGGGGTAATTGTTCCAAAACGGTTAGACGCGCCGACTGTGCATAAAGAACGATACGACAGCCCCGATAAGGAACACGACGAATAGCACCTTGGCGATGCCGGCAGCGCCGACTGCGATCCCACCGAAGCCGAAGACGGCGGCAATCAATGCGATGACGAGAAACACAATGGCGTAGTGAAGCATTTTAAGATCCCCGTTTAATTTATAAAAAATTGCGTACTCTGAGCCAGTAATTCAGATCGCTTGTCGCCACTTCTAATCATCGACGACGCGATCCCACAATTCACAGTTAAACGGGATGCTCGCGGCCAGTCTGTAGGCCAACTTCGGCTGTAGGGAAAGGAAAACGCCTACGCGTGTGGTAAAAGAGCTAGGTTGATCGGGCGGCCGATTGTGGTTGCTGCACAAAGCCCCCGTGGGCGATGACGTGTGTTTCGTTACGCGTCCTTGTGCTTGTCTGGAAAGAACACGAGTGCGATAAGGCCGAGAATACTCAAGAGTCCTAGCAAACCAAACCAAGGCGAATAGCCTTTGGCCTTGGCGTATTGTCCGCAGCCCCAAATGAAAACGATGGCCCCGGCCAAGAGCACGATGAACCCAATTCCAATCATTCCATCGTTGGAGAGGACTCTTCCGACGATTTGCAAGACGATCCCGATACCCACCCCAATATTGGTATTTTTCTTGAATTCTGGGAGCACGATTCCCTCCGGCGTGGTTGAAAAAGCCCAAGTCTTTGCAGCAATCGCATGGCTGACCCGCATGGTAGTGCAGTGCGCCTTAAATCGATAGCCGCCGCTCGCGAAGCGGACACAACTTGTTACACGCCTGCTGATGGCAGGTGATCGAAGCGCTGCATCTCCGGCGTGTCGAATATCTTCGGGTCACGCAGAAAAGCGAGCATCATCGGCAAGGTGTCGGTGCCCCAGAACAGTTGACCGTGGACGACGAAAGTGGGCACGCCCCAGACGCCGAGGGCCAGCGCCTCGTCGGTGTTCGCGCGCAATTTGGATTTGTTGGCGTCGTCGGATGCGGCGGTCTGCGGCGATGGGATGTGGAGTCGCTTGCCCAGCTGCTCGAGCCCGTCGGCTGTCGACGGATCATGCCCTTCGCCAAACACCAAGCCGAATGCAAGCCTGACGTGATCCAGGGTGGGACCGAGCGAGCAGAGCAGGCGGAGCGCGGCCAATGAGCTGAAGGGATGTCGCGGCGGCATGACAAAAGGAATTCCGCGTGCCTTTGCGAGCCATGCGCACTGCCGATACAGATGCAGGCGCTTCGCGGGTACCGCGGCAGGCGCTGTGATACCCGCGGCTTTCAAGAGCGCGCCGAGGAGCACAGGTTTAGGGTCGATCGATACCGTGGCTGGAAGCTGGTTAAGGTCTGCCAGCTGTAGGTAGGCGTAAGGGGACACGACGTCGAAATACCAGCGTGCCAGGATGGGCATGGATGGGTCTCCGGCAATAGTTCACATCGTGGCGGTCTCGCGTTTGATCTTGCAGCCGTTCGCGCCTTCGCACAAGCCCGGGTGTCGGCGATCTTTGGGGGCGGGAGTGCGAAGCGACGGGCCTTGGGGCTGGCGCGGGCGCGACGATAGTGGCACAGTCGGAAGAAGATAGAACTTCTGGAATATCAAAATTCATTTCTGCGCAAACGCACCCGTTTTGAGGAAACACAACTGCAACTAATTGGTGCCAGAATCAAAACATGGACGAGGCTGAAATTAAGCGTTTGCGCAGAGAGATCCACCGGACCTTCGGGAGTTCGCCGCATAAGAAGAAGTTTTGGTTGGCGTTGCTGGAGATGCACACAGCGAAAGACACGAAAGTGCGTCAACCGGGGAGAGGTTCGCCGAAGTCGGTCGCGGAGCCACGGAACCGAGCGGGGGTTTGATTCTAAGCCGGTGGCCCTGCCCCTCGTAGTGATTCTGGGCGGACCGCTTACCGACCTCAAAACGAGCATAATTGGTCTTTTAAATGAATCTAGTAACACATTGATAATGTTATAATTATGTGCGGGTAAGTTGGCGCGACAGACGCCATCCAAACGCTCGCGTCACTTCACTTTCCGGTACTCGTCATTATGATCCGGGTACTCAGCCGTGACGCCGACGACGCGCCCGCGGTGCTCCTCGTTGAACGTGAGCTCCACCTCGGCATCGACGCAATAAAACTTGGTGCGCGTCATGGCGCGCAGCTCGCAATTTCCGGTGGGGGTGGTGCGCGTGAGTTTGCCTTTTACGTAAACGACCTTCATCAGTTCATCCTTGAATCGGTATTCACCCACGTATGGCGCCACCTCCTTGGCGGACAGCTCGAGGCTCGGCACAATCTTGTCGACGTCGACTTGGTATTTCGCGAGCATCGCCCGCGCCTGGGTATTTCCCGGATACAGCTGTAGCGCTTGAGTCAGATAACCGATGGCGCGCGCATCGTCTTTCTGCATGGCCGCGACTTGAGCCAGCCCGCCAAGAGTCATGGCGTTTTTCGGATCGAGCTCCAGCATTTTCTTACCGATCTCTTCGGCCTCGGCAAAGCGTTCGCGAGACGCGAGATCCCATAACACCCGACCATATAGGCCGAGCGGCACTTGAACGGTATACCCCAAACGTTTGGATACGTCGGCATAGTGTCGTTCGAAAGCCGCCACCCCTCCCTCCTCGAATAACGCGATGGGATCTGCAATCCGATAGCCTCCAAAGATTGCCTGGAGTCCTTCCCAGGTGCTTATAAAGGGAATGGTGCCATGGTCCTCTTCGGGGGTGCGCTTGAATTGCCAGTGCAGATCGGGGAGCTTGCTCTCTTCGAGCACCGCCGCCAGTTTCCACGCGCCGCCCAGCATCGCCTGACCCTCGCTTCCGATCGTCATGTAGAGATCGGCGCGCAGATCCTTGTGAGCGGCGAAAAATGGCTGCGCCGCCTTGACCAAGACCTGGTCGTCCCACCAGAGCGACGGACTGATGATGAGGTAGGCATTGAAGACTTCCGGGCGGTTCATGAGCGCGTAGACCGCGAACAAACCTCCCAACGAATGGCCGATCAGCACGCGATAAGGACGGGTGCGATAGTTGCGGTCGACCGTCGGCAGCAGCTCATCGGCGATGAAGGACAGGAACTTGTCCGCGCCCCCGGCCGGCTGGGTCCAGGGGGTGCCGCCAAAGCCGGTGGTGGGTTTGGTAGGCGTCATGTCGCGCGCGCGGTCGGTGTTGTTGATGCCGACGACAATCATCGGTGGGATCCGGCCATTCCCCGAGAGCATTTCGACCGCAGAGGTCGTGTATCCGAAGTGACCATCCCCGTCCTGCAGTACGAGCACGGGATAAGCTTCGTTCCCGCTCTTATAGGATGACGGCGTATGAATAATATAGGTCCGGGTCTCCCCCAGCACCTTGGACTCGATCTGGAATTGCTCGCCGATGACGAACGGCTGGGCTTTCTCCGTCACCGCAGACACCGCCAATGACCCGAACAGCGTCCACGTACCCAGCACGAGGTGCAGGAGGAGTCGGGAGACCCTATCAATTTTCATCGTTACATCCGTGACGGAACGAATCCGGTTGGTTGATTTTATGGCGGCGGATGAAATCCTAGCACTTGGGGCTGGCTGCATCAGTGATAGGCTGCACTCCATCAATTGCGACGCTCCTCCTTAGGTTGGCCTCATGTTGAATGCACATATCGCGGAAGTCGGCGACCGAGGCTCGGAACGGGAGAAGCCCTTCTGGATTGATTTGTTCAATCCCACATCGGATGAGATCGCGCGAGTGGCGGCCGAAGCGGGCATCCAAGTGCCTTCGCGGCACTCTTTGCAGGAGATCGAGGCTTCAAGCCGCCTCCGAGCGGACGGACAGGTGCTGTACGTCAGCATGCCGCTCTCGCTACAAGACGAGGCCGCCGGCTTCGTGCCAGTGCCGCTGGGATTTATTCTCTCCCCGCAGGTCTTGGTCACCGTGCGTTACTCCGAGGTTCACGGCTTTGATCCCGTCGAGGCGCGAGTCAAACAGGGCCTGGACGTCGGCAGCACATCCGCGTTTGCGGCCCTCATCGATAGCATGGTCGATTTCGCTGCCGATCGGCTCGAGAAGTTGAGCAGTGATCTTGCGGCGGTCTCGGCAACCGCGTTCTGTCCGAAGGGATCCCCTGGGCAGGTGGACAAGCGCATCGCGGGCGCCCTGCGCGAAAGTCTCAATGCAGTTGGGACCGCGGGGGACCAACTGTCGCGCATTCGCGAGAGTGTGCTCGGTCTGCAGCGCATCATCGGGTTCGTCCTGAAAATGGCGGCAGATTGGTTGTTGCCGGAACAGAAAACGCGCTTGGTCACGGCACAACAGGACCTTTCCTCGTTGGTCGACTTCGAAGCTCATCTATCGGGTAAGACGCAATTCCTGTTGGACGCGATTCTTGGTTTTATCAACACCGAGCAGAACGACATCTTCAAGGTGCTCACCATTGTATCGGTGGTCGGGGTTCCTCCGACGCTCATCGCGAGCATGTACGGCATGAATTTCCACAACATGCCGGAGCTCAGTTGGCGTTGGGGCTATCCGTACGTGCTGGCGCTCATTGCGCTCAGTACCTTGCTGCCGATCTTGTGGTTTAAGCGTCGGGGGTGGTGGTAGGCGCAGCGCTCCTCCGATGGGTTGGCCAGGGGTCACGCGGATGGGTAGGCAGCTACTTAGGACCCGGCATCGTTGCGGCGAGGAAACGTCTGAGCAGCGGATATGATGAGGTAGTATTCGGCCGCACGCGAAGACCGATTCTCGAACCAATGTTCCGCATTGGCCTCGAAATAGAGAGAATCGCCTTCCTCTAGGACGGTTTCAACGTTTTCGACCCCGACGATGACTCTTCCCCGGGATGCCAACACGTGTTTGGTTACGCCACTTGGGTAGGGAGGCAACTTGCCGGTCGATGTTTTGGCTGGAAGGCGATGCAGCACCACCTCGACGGGCATTCCCGCCATGAGGGGTGATAGCAGGTGGCGCTCAAATCCAGTTTCCGCATCTCGAAACACCTGCCGTTGATCTTTGCGCACGAGCGCAAATGTGCGCCGCGCCGCGCCTTCATCACCCACCAGGGATGAAAACGAGGCACCGAGCCCATGCGCGATGCGCTTCGCAATTCCAATGGTAGGGCTCTTGCCACCCCGTTCAACTTGAGAAAGCATTGCGCGACTCACACCCGACAGCTTCGAGAGTTGCTCGAGCGTCAAGTCGCCCTGTTCCCGAAGGGATCGAACCCGATCACCAAATGCGCGACCCACCGGGTCTTGTCGTGCAGCCTTTGGCGCCGCTGGCCTAGCCATTCCGGATCACCGTTCCGCTCTCATTGCTCATCACATACCTTACCACGCTCATGGCCCAACTCCATTGACTCGGCCCCGCACGAACCTCCGTCGGCAGGCGCGTGATCCTGGCTTGGACGCCTTCGCAGGGCACTACGCCCGAAATCGAGACGCAAGAATTCGTCTGAATCAAGGCGGATGTGATTCCTCGAGATTATCATCTTCCAAAGTATACCAATTTCTTCTATAATAGATAAAGGTTCGAACTTGAGAGAAGGAAAAACAATCCTTGAGTCGCCTGGAAGAAATGCCATGACAGAGATCAGCACGATTGCCCAGCTCGATCGCTCCAGCGTTCTGCACCCCGCCACTCAGCTCAAGGAATTCGCAAGTGGCAAGCTGGGCGATCCCACAATCGTAACGGGAGGTAAAGGCATCCGGATCCAAGACGCGCAGGGACGTAGCTACATCGATGGCTTTGCGGGCCTCTACTGCGTCAACATCGGGTATGGCCGGACTGAAGTTGCAGAGGCGATAGCGCAACAGGCCTACAAGTTGGCGTACTACCACTCATTCGCGGCTCATACGACCGAAGGGCTCGCATTCCTAGCGGACCGTCTTGTGCGTATGGCCCCGGGCCGGCCGAGCAAAGTATTTTTCGGGATGTCCGGCTCGGACGCCAACGAGACCCAGGCCAAGCTCGTTTGGTATTACAACAATCTTCGCGGTCAGCCTAAGAAGAAAAAAATTATTTCGCGGCTACGCGGCTTCCACGGCTGCTCAGTGATTGCGGGCTCGATGACAGGCCTGTCCTTCTACCATGACGATATGGATCTTCCCGTTCCGGGCATCCTGCACACAGGAGTTCCACACTACTATTGGGGTTCTGAGCCAGGGGAGACGGAAGAGTCCTTCTCCAGCCGCCGTGCCGCGGAGCTGGAGGCGCTGATTGTGCGAGAGGGGCCGGAAACGGTCGGTGCCTTTATCGCCGAGCCGGTGATGGGGACAGGGGGGATCATTCCGCCTCCCGCCGGCTACTGGCGCGAAATCCAGGCAGTACTTAAGCGCTACGACGTGCTTTTGATTGCTGACGAGGTGGTTTGCGCATTCGGCCGACTCGGTGCGGACTTTGGCTGCACGCTGTACGGGATAGATCCCGATCTTGTGACAGTGGCCAAAGGTTTAACCTCGGGTTACGCACCGCTTTCCGGAGCGATCGTTGGCGAGAAGGTCTACGCGGTTATCGAAGAAGCGGCGGGTCGGGCGCGACCGTTTTCCCATGGATATACCTATACCGGCCACCCGATATCAGTGGCTGCTGCAAACGCAGTCCTCGATATAGTCGAGAAGGAAAAACTTGCTGAGCGCGCGCGCGACATCGGCGCGCATTTCCAAAAGCGACTCCAGGAGCGATTTACGCAGCTGGATATCGTCGGAGAGGTCAGAGGCATCGGCCTACTCGGTGCTGTGGAGTTTGTTGCAGATCGCCAGACCAAACGGCGATTCGACTCGGAACTCAAGGTGGGAATTCGCATTTCGAAGGCGGCTCGGGATCGAGGGTTAATTGCACGAGCGATGCCGCACGGCGATATCTTAGGGTTCGCGCCGCCTCTCGTCGTATCCAAATCGGAAATCGACGAAATAGTAGATCTCGCGTATCAGGCGACCAAACAGGTCATGGACGAGCTTGCAACCGCAGGGATGACCCATTGAAGCGGCGTCGGAAGGTGGGGCCAACGTGCAACATGCAACGCGCTACGCACTCCGGGCGGATGATCGTCGGATGACCCATAGCCACAAGCCTGCTGTGATTACACAGGCGATTGCTATGGCGTTGAACACCAGGTGATAGCTACCCGTTCGGTCAAATGCCGCTCCGACGACATAGGGACCCGCAGCGCACGAGCACAGACACAGCAGATACCACCACCCATAGGCTCTCGCGAATTGATGTTGAAACACCGTACGTCTTATCGCATCTGCGAAGATCGGGTCGCCTCCGCCCATCAGGGTGCCCAGTACAACCACTACGCTGTACGCCACCCAATGCGAGACTGCAGGTCCCACGCATGCGGCACCAAGTGCTGTTGCGCCCATCAGCAGCAACGTGCCTGAACCGCTGAGTCGCATACTGACCCATTGAATGATGCCACCTGCGAAAATCACACCGACCGCGGCCGAAATTGCAACCCCACCAGTGAGTGTTCCGACTTCTCGACTGGTGAAGCCGCTGTCTGCCAACAGGGGGCTGAGCTGTCCAAGCAGGCCCGTGTAACACAAGTAGAAAGCGATCGTGCTCAATCCAATGGCCATGAGCGCCGCGATATGCAGTCGGGAGGCGTTGTTGTCCAATGCGCCGGATCCCTCGACCGCCGCGACGTTAGAAGTGATATGTGCGACGCCGCGTCTTCGTGGATCTCCCAGCATTGCCACTGCCACCAAGATTCCGAGGATGATGATTACCGACATCCAAACAAGGGCGTGGCGCCATCCCAAGGATGCAATCAGCTCCTCAGTTAGCGGTGCCATTATCAATCCGCCGACGTGCCAACCACAGAAGGTTATTGCGATAGCTAAGCCCGGTTTTCGCGGAAAGAGCCTTGCAGCGGTTGCGGGGATCGGTGTCACGATGACGACTTTGCCGACTCCCATACAAAAGCGCAGGAAGTAGAATTCTTTGGGCTCGGATGCGAACGTCATTCCGGCGGCTCCAAGAGCTTCGAGGAGTCCACCGATGAGTATCAGTGCGCGAATTCCGACGCCATCAAACAGATAGGCCGATACCAAGGCAAAAGGGGCCGCGAGCCAGAATGCACTCATCAGGCCCCCGAGCGCAGCCCGTCCCCACCCGAACTCGCCGGCCAACGGACCCAGAAATTGAGTAAATGCATAGGCCCCGACTCCGAACCCGAGCGCCCCACAGAGAAAGAGTCCAGCGAGAGCGGTCACGTCCCTCCAGATTTGCGCACCTCGGTGCGCTCCGACCTCTTGCACTCCATCAGGCGTCATGTCAGCGATGCCGACGTCGGTTGTGATGCGATTCCTTCATCAACGTGAGAATGGGCTCATTGGACGCTTGGCAGCCGCATGACGAACGGGGATGGCACACCACGTTGGGTATTCAAGAAGACGCTCTTGGCTTCGAGATACTCGCGGATCGCCTCTTTGCCGTTTTCGCGGCCTATACCGGAGTTCTTGAAACCGCCAAAGGGCGCCAGGTAACTCACGACGCGGTAGGCATTGACCCAGACCGTACCGGCTCTAAGACGAGCTGGAAGGTTGATGGCGCGAGCCAGATTTTGTGTCCAAATTCCCGCGGCAAGCCCGTACAACGAGTCATTCGCGATTTGGACGGCTTCGTCCTCGGTCTTGAAGCGGATGACCGACAAAACGGGTCCGAAAACCTCTTCCTGCGCGATCCGCATACGGTTATCTACATTGGTAAAGATCGTGGGTTTGATGAACAGCCCGCCATCCAGATCACGACCGCTTGCCCGTTCTCCGCCGAGAACACAGGTGGCCCCTTCGCCCTTCGCGATGGCGATGTACTTGAGGATTTTTTCGAACTGCGGCGGCGTTGCGATCGGACCGATATCGGTATCGCTTCGCATCGGATCGCCAAGTTTGGCGCTACCGGCGAAGGCGACTAGCTTCTCGACTAAGGCATCGTGTATGGACTCTTGAACGAGAAGCCGAGAACCGGCCATACAGGTCTGCCCTGCGGCGGCAAACACGCCGGCGATGGCGCCTTTGACGGCATCATCGAGATCGGCATCGTCAAAGACGATGTTCGGCGACTTGCCGCCGAGTTCCAAGGAAACCCGCTTGAAGGATTTTGCAGCGGCTTGGTAGACGGCCCGGCCGCCGGCCTCGCCGCCGGTGAAGGCAATCCGCTCCACCAGCGGGTGGTTGACCAAGGCCTCTCCGGTCTCACTGCCGACTCCCGTAATGACATTGACGACGCCAGGAGGGAACCCGGCCGCTTCAAATAGTCTTGCCAAGTACAGCATTGAAGCGGAGGAGTACTCCGACGGCTTCACCACCACGGTATTTCCAGCGGCGAGCGCCGGTGCGAGCTTCCACACCGTCAAGACCAGCGGTGAATTCCAGGGAGAAATGGCGGCTACGACCCCGACGGGCTCGTAGCGGATGTAATGCATCATCCCTGGCCGTTCGGCCGGGGTCACCGAACCCTCGATCTTATCTGCCAATCCCCCGTAATAGTAAAACCACTCTGGTAGGTAACGCATTTGGCCAAGCATCTCGGCCAGTAGCTTGCCGTTGTCTCGAACCTCCAACTCGCCGAGCTTTTCTGCGTGCGCCGCGACCAGGTCACCGAGCTTATATAGGAGCCGGCCGCGCTGGGTGGGGGTCATGTTCGCCCACGGGCCCGAAGTGAACGCTCGATGCGCAGCACGCACTGCCATATCGACATCTTCGGCTGTCGCGCGTGGCACTCGAGACCAGACTTTCCCGGTGAAGGGGTCGATGCTGTCGAAGTGGCCATCGCCCGTCGCCGATCTCCATTGTCCGTCGATGTAGAGCGTCCAGGTATCTATGGTCTCGCTGCGTTCGTACATCGTGTCCTCCAAAAAAGATATTCTTCTATAGGAGACTCCTCTATAGCATAATTTATCTCTTATGGTAGAAGTTTTTAGAGTAACTTCCATACTTCGATGCTTTCCAAGCCTGATCCGATTTAGGGGTCTGGCCTCGTGCACCGAAAGGTGGTGAATGGAGCGCTCAAAAAAAGGGAAGAGCGGTTGACATGAAGAAGCTGGATTTCGGACCCAACTACGTTCGCTACGCATTTGGTGAGCTTCACGTGATCGCCTTGCGGGACGGCCACGTCGATATGCCGGTCAGCCGGCGGCGTCAGGCCGGTAACCGTCCATTTGGGTCCGACCTCCCGGCGCAGGTCGAGTTGGTCGATGGAAGACTGCGGCTGTCCGTCAACGCCTTTCTCGTAATTGATCATAGTGAGCACATACTGATCGATACGGGAGCAGGTGGCGGGAAGAGTCACGTTCGACGCCGGCAAGAGGTCTGTCAGAGTCGATAGCTCAGGCCTCTAACCAAATTCAAGCGCTATTGGAACGGCGGGATCTAGCGCTGCAAATCCGAATTGCGCCCGCTGTCTTGAATTTATTTAAACGGTTGTGAATCCGTGCTCAGTGCGTAAAGCATTGCCTCTGTCACGCTCGTAACCGTGACGAGCGCTTTTTGGTGCAGTGCAAGCAGGTGGGTCGGGAGCCTTCAGCATCGGTTCCCAGGGCATGCGGCATACGTATTTCTACTCCCTCGGGAGTGTAATTACCCATCGTTGGTGAGAATCCCAGCGCGTATCGTTCATTTCGGCTAAGTCAACGTTGCGAGAAGAGTGCTTTGGATAGCTGCGGAGAGGGCAGAATGTGGCACAGTCGGCTCTTGCCTGTGAGGCGGGAGACTTCATCTGGAGCAGGGTGGTCACCCCTCTGGGCAATGGTGCTGGTGCTGATCGGGGATGGCTCAATCGCGATCCCGACGCCCTCCGCCGGTCAAATGGCCGCAGAATCCCCTCCGATACAATCGGTACTCCCGGCGAAACCCACTGTGTCGGTCTCGACACAGGCCGCACACACAATGATCGGGTTGATCGGCGAAGCGCGAAAGAAGGGACCGACCAGCGTCTTGGATTCTCTGGCGGCCGCCTCTCACTGGAAAAAAACACCGCCCGAGTTCAACGCATTGATCAATGCCAAGGTC
Organism: uncultured Gammaproteobacteria bacterium; assembly: GCA_963818075.1. Taxonomy (GTDB): domain Bacteria; phylum Pseudomonadota; class Gammaproteobacteria; order Steroidobacterales; family Steroidobacteraceae; genus Bog-1198. Next base: position 422,339 of record CAWFQX010000007.1, read on the forward strand.
TCGTACGCCACAAACTTCTCGGGACATCGAGTGTTTCTCGGCGGTGACGGCACCAACGACATATTCGCCATCATGTTGGCTGATGTATTTGTGCCCCATGACGTAGTCGTCGCTCTAGAGCAGGTGTATTCCCTCAAAAAGCAGGGTACAGAGGACAGTAGTGGCGCACGGATCGACCGCTACGTTCTTGAAGACCACGGCGAGGATGTTGGAGTGCTCGTGCTCACTTACGGCCTCGCAGAGCCTATTCGCGGGAAGGGAACAATCGCATTCACAGGAATGTATCGCCTCGGAAGGGAGTTAGCACAGTATCACTCCGAACAGGCGGCGCCGAAATAGCACCTGCTCTGCAGAAGTCGGACTACTGCGTGTCCAGAGTTGATAGCCACCGTGACACGCTCGATACTCGCCCTGGGACATCGCCAGCGGCCTCGAATATCGGGCAGGCCAATTGGCTGAGCCGTTCTTGGTACCACGCGTGCTGCTGCAACCGAAATGCGTCGTTGCGCCTGGTTCCGTCTTGCACAAAGGGAAAATCCGTTTGGCAGAGCACGATTGCATCGTAGGTACGAGCTGCGAGCGCGGCGAGCTGTGGGTTGACCCTGCCAAACATCCAACCGCTGTAGCCCGCGGTGGTCAGCGGCGAGGTGTCGCAAAAAAGGTAGCGATTCGCTAATTGCAGTCCTGTCTCCTCACGTCGAATTTGCTCGTGAGCGATCTTTAACAAATCGGGCTCGCTGAGGATTCCCGATTGGGCGTCCCATAGCTCTCTACCGTATTCGGATGCCCATGTAGTGTTGAAGTGACTCGCCAAGGCGGCAGTCAAGGTCGTCTTGCCACTGGATTCTCCGCCGACCACGGCTACGCGGTGGACGAACGCCGCGCGCACCTCGGGCGACAGCCAACGCTGCTTAAGCTGCGGGTCCTGGCGAATCTGACTCGCGCTCACCGGGATGTGACGACGATCTAAGTCAACGATCACTGCCTCAACAGTGCGGCCGAGGGCCTTAGTCAGGACCTTGGCACATTCGGGGCCATAGGCTTCGCTGCAGAAGATCGCATCGGGCGACCTCCTGAGAACATGCACTAGAAGCCACGCAAGGAATTGTTGCTGCGTCTCATCGCTTGAATCGTTGGCGGGTAGTTGACGCGAGGGGATCCCGCGGGCCGCGCATTCGTGGCTCAGCCAATACTGGTCAATCACAATGCTCTCGTGGTCGGGACAGCGCGCAGCGAGCCAGCGTCTTCTTTGGGACCCATCGCAGCGCTCTAACTCGGGATTCGCGTAACTCAAAATAATGAGTCGATCACAGCGCTGTGCCGCCTGTTCAATCAACCGTTCATGACCCAAGTGCAGGGGCGAGAACTTGCCCACCACCAAACCTAAGGCGAAATGGCGCTGCCGAATCGCGACGCAGTTCATGATGCCGCATGCAAGAGAGTGGCTGCCTGCGCACGGTCCCGGTGCCAGCGCCACCAGCCATACCAAGCGTTAATCCAATACGCCGCATACAGCGTCGCAGTCAGTGTGAGGCCACGCGAGGCGAACAAGGCAACCGAAATGGTGTTGACCGCGAGCCAGAAGGCCGCTCTAGTACACGTACGGGCTGTGCGGGATGAAGCCAGTGCCACCATCCGGCGAGGCTCGTAGCGACAAAGAAGACTTGTAGGGTGGCGTCTGCATAGAGTTGATTTCGCACGAACACGATGGCGAAGAGCAGGCAGCCCAACACGCCGGTCGGCCAAGTATGGACGCTATTCCGCGCCGCGAGCCCGATGGATACGGCCATGATGGCGTTCGCCGCGATCTCCAAAGCCGTCAAACCGATCTCCCCTGTAAGCCAAGGTAGCCATGGTAACAAAAGCATCCCAAAGCCGGAGGTGCCGCCGCCAATGCCTCTGAACGGGCGGGTATAGTTGGGAGCTTATGGATACTGTCACGCTCTTTCGGCCCGTGGGACCCAAGGAACTGGAATTGATCAAAGATTCGGGTTGGCGGCAGTTTCCACCGCGGTTACCAGATCAACCAATTTTCTATCCCGTCACGAACCTAGCGTATGCGGCGCAGATTGCGCGAGACTGGAATGTGAAAGCCAGCGGAGCCGGGTTCGCGCTGCGCTTTGCCGTGAAGGCGTCATACCTAGAGCGGTTCCCGGTGCAAACGGTCGGGGGTGCCACTCACACGGAGTATTGGATTCCGGCGGAGGACTTGGCGGAGTTCAATGCGAATATCGTGGGGCTGATTGAGGTCGTCGAAGAGTTTAAGAATTGATGACGGAGATCAGACGCCGCTCAGGCGCGCTTTCGCGCGTTGCTCGACTTACGTGCGACCTTCGGCGCGCCCCTGTGGCCGGATTTCTTCAGGCTCGCCTTGAGCGCCTCCATGAGATCAATCACCTGTGCCTTGGGTCGCTGGTCGCTAGCCGGCTCTTCGACATTCAGGGAATGAGTCTCTTTATTGCGTATTTTCTCTTGAACGCGCCGTCTAAGATCCGTTCGGTATGTGTCCTTAAATTTATTGGCGGTGAAATTACCTTCCATGCTCAGGACCAGCTGCTTCGCCATTGCCAGTTCTGCTGACGTGATCTTGGCCGTGGAATTGCGTTCGGTTGCGGGAAGGACTTCGTCGGCAAAGCGCAGCGTCAATAGCATCAACGATGCCCCCTGGGGAGCGATTGCACACAGATGCTGCCGCTGGTGCATCACGAACGTTGCCACCGCTACTTTGCCAGTCGACTCAAGCGCCTGCCGCAAGAGCGTATAGACTTTTTCACCGCCTCGAGCGGGCGCCAAATAATACGGTTTCTCGTAGTACATCGCAGGAATTTGAGAGATATCGCAGAAAGTATCGATCTGGATGGTTTCAGAGGCCTTCACGTTGGCATGTTTGAAATCGGCGTCGGTGAGGGCGACGTAATCGCCCTTCTTATACTCGTATCCTTTGACGATGTGAGACCAATCGACTTCTTTTCCCGTTGTTTTGTTCACGCGTTGATATCCGACAGGTGCGAAGTCGCGATTGTCGAGCATATGCAGCGGCAACGTATTTTCTCTCGAGGCGGTATGCAGCTCGACGGGCACATAAATCAACCCGAAGGAAATGGCACCTTTCCATAAAGCTCGCGGCATTTGAACTCCCCGTGATTTCCGTTTCCCAACACTCAAGGCTTCATTCCGGCGATTACAACGGATCAGTAGGGAATCCATTGACGGTCTTACTGCTCGTTTTTCTATCAGCGCTCACTGACATGGCTTGCGGGCGGGGGAGATGACACACGCCTATCGAGTTTCACGAACCCAAGATCCTGCCACGACTGAGCGGTTCGGGCGGGTACCAGTTTTCGACTACGGCCAGGATCGGCACTGCGATGTGGTCGTAAAACATCTCCGTGATGGGCCGCACGATCGGTAAGCCCACGACCTTTGATAGCCACTGATAACCCGGTGTCTGTGCCCAAAGGCTGGTGAGTGCTGCAACACCGCTCACGATCTGTCCATTGGCCAGCTTGAGGTAGAGGCGACGCTGCAGATGCTCGCGGCGAAGTCCGTACTCCGCCAGGTCGTCGTATTTTATCGACGAGTCGACAAACCTCACAGGGACCGCCGCTGTCCCACAACGTCGGGAATAGTGATTCATTTCTACCCTGCAGACCGGGCAGGCGCCGTTGTAGTAGACGGACTGGCGGCGGATCACAGATGTCATCGAAGTGCGGCCGACCAACTGGCGAAGCGCGGCACCCATTTCAGGATACTGAAAAACGAATCCCGCAGTGACGGCCCGAACCGGCACCACCCGCTGTCCGTCCACCAGGAGCTGTGCCATGTCGCCCAATAGGGTGCGCAGGATCCCAGCGGGGACACGCAGCCCCATGGGGCGGCGCAACGTACGAGCGAGCTCGAGTTGAAATTGCGCATGAGTCACTGACACCGGCGCGACGGCATTGACGGCACCACGGAGTGCCGGATTCCCGAGCGCGAATTCAAACAGGCGCAGCACATCGTCGATGTGAATCCAGGACATCCATTGACGACCGGACCCAAGGATGGCGCCCAGCCCCATGCGGACTGGCCGCGCGAGCGATGGCAGCGCACCTCCATCTCGGGCAAGCACTAGACCCAGTCGCAGAGCTACCACGCGAACGCCGAGCGATTCGGCAGCGCGCGACATTGCTTCCCATTCTTGGCAGAGTCTGGACTGGAATATCGGCTGCGGAGCGGCGCGCTCGTCGAGTGCTTCGTCGCCTCGAACGCCATAGTAACCCACTGCGCTCGCGCCGATCAGAACGCGCGGCGGGCGATCCAGGATTGCAAATAGCTCAATCAATGCGCGCGTGGTGTCGATGCGGCTGCGAAGCAGGGCAGCCCGCCGAGCCCGAGTCCAGGGCACCCCGAGAATCGGCTCACCGGCGAGGTTCACGACGGCGTCGATGCGGGTGTCCGTGGCCAGAGCTTTAAGATCGGTGGTGATTTGCACGTGCGGGCCAAAGCGGTCGAGCGCCCGATCGGCATCGCGGGTCAACACGATGATGGCATCACCCCGAGTCAGCAATCGACGGACGAGTTGGCCACCGATGAATCCGGTGGCGCCGGTAATGAGGATGGTGCGACCGGACGGTATTGCTAATGTTTTGAGGGGATTACGCACCCACTCGGGTGGGCGCCGGTGGCGCAGTACGGCGAGCGCGTTGCGCACCGACCAGGCCAAGACACCAACTGAGCAGGCCGTGAACACCCATGACATGGCGCCGTACGCCGCGTGAATTACGGCGGTGGGTGCCGACCACCATGCATGGAGAATGGGTGCGAGGACCATGAGTACCGCGCCCATGTTCATCGCAAGGACGGTGTGAAGTACGCGCTCGAGCTTCGGGAGGTGCCGAGTCCGATCTTCGACGATGAAGTCGGCGAGGGTAATGATGACCTCGGCGGCCAACACTGTGCCAATCAGCACGGACCACACGCCACGCCACTCATACCAGGCGAAGGCAAAGAATAAGAACGCGTACAGAAATTCTCGGGCTGCGTGCAGCGTAAGCTCGCCGGCCGCCGCTCGCTTACTCGGAAGCTTTTCGGTGATTTCGTGGTGCCACAGGTTGTCGAAGGCGCCGAGCAACGCCTGAACCACGATCAACGTGAATAGAAGGGTCATGATTGCGCTCCTGTCGCTCGAAAGCGGCCCGTCTGATAGAACATTTCACCCAAGAGGGGATGCGTGACGGTCATCGTGAAGCGGAACCAGCCGTTCGGTTCGTCGCGGTGCTCGACATGCGTCGTCCCCGGCGACAACAGGCCCGGAAGTGGCACTGTGAAGCGCCGTCCGCCGCGTCGCTTGCCAAAATCGAAGTAGTAACCGCGGCTCACGAAGTGTAGAACGCCGCCTTGTTCGTACACTTTCAAAGGCATGCACAGACGTGCGGGAAGCCGTTCCTCGAGGTTCCCCAACGAGTCGATGATCTTGGTCGAGCGCACGACACACGGTTGGGAATCCGGCCAGCGGTACTCCCGATTCCAGGCGACGCCGCTCCGAGTGGGGCCGACATGGACGATGGCTGGGACGCGCAGGCCGGTGCGCGGGACGACCGGGGTGCCGAGCAGCTGACAGACGAGCGCCACCAGGCGCCCCAGCGTGCTTGCACGCACGACCTCGAACTCGCCGACGTAGTCGACCGCCAGCGGCGGCTCAGCAAACCGGGCGCGAACCGCTGCTGGGAGACGTGACCATGCCGGCTGGCCCAGTACGAACTGCAAGCCGTGGTGCCGCAGCGCCGACTCGCTGCCTGAGGCGATGCGACCGACGGCAGAGGCGACGGTGTTCATGATAGTGGCTCATTCGCCGATGACTTTGGCGATGCGATGTCCGAGCCGCATCATTTTGAGGAGGGTTTTGCGGGGCAGCGTCTTAATCGAGTCGTACCAACTCGTGACGGTCTCGAGGAATTCCAGTTGCCCCGTCAGTCGATCGCGAACATTGGCGGGGGTCTCGGTGTCGGCCTCGAGCAGTGCCACGCACTCGCGCAGTACCACGACGGTGGGATCAATCTCGCGCCGCTTGCGCCCCTCGATGATGACGCGGATGACCTCCCAGGGATCATGCTGTGCGGTGAAGAAATCGCGCCGGTCGCCGAGCGCGTGCGTGATTTGAACGAGGTTCCAGGCAATCAATTCTTTCAATCCGACGCTGACGTTGGAGCGGGCGATGCCGAGCGTTTCGGCGATCTCGTCGGCATGCAGGCCTTCGGCGGACAAGTAGAGTAAGGCGTGGATTTGCGCTACGGAGCGATTCATACCCCATCGGGTGCCCATCTCTCCCCAGTGGACGATGTATCGCTGCATGACGGGTGTAAGGCGCATCGTGAGTGTCTTCTAGTTCTGTCCTTACTGAAATGATAGTCTTATCTGACAAAACGTCAACAGGGGTTTGTACGTTCGATAATAGAAGTTATCGCATATATCATTTAAAGCTGATAGACTATGGGTCGGATGCCGCCAGACTTATCTCAGGCTTTTTGGAATCGCCGCAGGCTTGCTATCGCAACTTTGGTCGCCGTCTGCGTCTGCCCAGTCGTCGTCTTTGCGGATCGAGCGAGCGACGTCGCGGCGCTTGAGGCGAAGTGCGAGGCGGAACGGGAAGCCAAGATCAAGCCGCTTCGCGATGCGGAGATTGCAAAATGCAAGGCGGATCAAACCAATGATCCCGCATACTGCGAGCGTGTCTGGAAAGACTATGGCAATTCGGTGCGCCGCGGCGCGACCGGCGGAACGATACCAAGAATGTTCCATGACTTGCCGATCTGCGTCGCGGCATTCAAAGCCCGCAAAGCGCTCGCGGATGGTGATGCTCAATAGTCAACATCCATATGAGGTCAGGCGTGGCGCACAAGGGAGAGCTCAGCGCAGACCTCGAGGATTCAGATGAAACCGATTCCGCCAGGCACAGATATGGAATCCGGCGGGGTCGCTGCACAACCGACGATGCAAGGGCCGTTCACCGCGTCGCTCGAGTGGCAGGCGCTTGCCGAGGGCGCGTATTCGGCCAATACGCTCCGTGCCCAGAAGGCGGATGGCGCGATCTTCCAGGCGTTTTGCGAATCTCGGGGAGAGGCGTATCTGCCGGCGGATCCGAAGACAATCCGCGCATTCATCGCTACCCAAGTGAAGGCCGGGAAGAAGCCCGCAACGGTGAGGCGCTATGTGGCGACGATCGCGCGAGCACACATCGCGGCCGGTTTATTGAATCCCTGCTCGAGCGAAGCCGTCCGATCGGGACTCAAAAAGATGGGACGGGAGACCTCCGCCCGACAGGATCAAGCACACCCGTTGGGCTGGAAGGACATCAAGGAGTTCATTGAGAGTGCCGGCGACGGCCTCCGCGCGGACCGTGAAAGAGCCCTGCTGTGCGTGGCCTATGAGACGCTTGCACGACGCGGCGAGCTCGTGGCAATTGAGGTTAAGGACATCGATTTTCACCCGGACGGCACTGGACAGGCGCTGATCCGTCGCGGTAAGACCGACCAGCAAGGGCAGGGGAGGGTGGCGTATCTATCGCGGGAGACGTGTCGCTGGCTCAAGGTTTGGTTGGAGCATTCGGGGATCACTGAGGGGGCGGTATTTCGGCGGTTGATCCGTCAAACCCAAGGGGGGGCGCTGAATCCGGGGAGCATTGCGCCGATCTTCAAGCGGGCGGCGCGGTGGATAGGGATGCCGGAGCGGTATGTCGCCCGAGTGAGTGGGCATTCGACGCGAGTCGGGGCAACGCAGGATCTCACGGAGCTCGATATCGACTTGGCGGCGATTACGCAGGCTGGCGGTTGGAAGTCGACGCGAATGCCGCTGCAGTATGCCGAGAAGATCAATGCGGGGAGGTCGGGGATGGCGAGGGCGGCCGCCGCCGCGGGCCGCGACGACTCGGGGTCTGAAGAGTAGTAGGAGCGCTGTGGCAGGTTTTTACAACGACTCCAATACCCGCACGACTCTTGACGGACGGAAGGATCGACAGTGAAAAAACCTGCTTTGCCCCGATTATTGCTGCCCGCCATACTGGCAGTGTGGGCCTCGGTTTCATCACTTGGAGTGTGGGGCGCGGAGAGCCAGACTTATCCTGTCGTCATCGGCAACAAATTCCAAATCGAGTCGAAGGTGCTAGCGGAAACCCGAACGTACTTCATTCATACCCCCTTTAAGTATAAGTTTGGAAAAGACGCCTATCCGGTCCTGATATTGCAGGATCCGGAGTCTGAGTTCACGCTCGCGGCCGCAGCGGTAGATATGCTTTCCGACAACGGTCGTATTCCTCCGATGATTGTCGTTGGCATCAAGAACACGAACCGAACCCGCGACATGACGCCCTCCCGGCCCGCCAAGGCCTTTGGAGGGTCGGCGGGAGGCGCGGACAAGTTTCTCGCCTTCATCGCCGACGAATTGTTGCCCACCATCGATCGCACGTATCGAACGCGTCCTTATCGCGTGTTGGTTGGCCATTCGTTGGGAGGTTTGTTCGCCGTCTATGCACTCATGAATCGCCCGGACGTATTCCAGGGGTATATCGCCATCAGTCCCTCTCTCTGGTGGGACGACCAAGCTTTAGTCAAGGCGTCCCCGCCCTTCTTTGCCGCCCACAAGGATTTGCGCGCTGATCTTTATCTCACCATCGGCAGCGAAGGTCAGGAGATGTTGGGTGGCGCCTGGAAACTGTCGGCGGTGCTCGAAGAGAGCAAGATCCCTGACCTCCGCTGGCAATTCAAGCGCTCACCGGATGAAGACCATGGCACCATCCCCTATCTGAGCATTTACGAAGGACTCCAGGCCATCTTCAAGGGCTATCGGACAGCGGATCCGATCGCGTTATTCGATCAAGCTGGATTGTCGAGCTTGGAGCGGCACTACGTGGAAGTGTCCAAGCGACTGGGGTACCCGGTGGAGGTGCCGTTGGCGACCTATGCCGGGATGGTCTGGGAGCTGTCGAGCAGAGACCGCTTCGCCGACGCAGAAGCCATCGGTCGAAAGATGCTGGAGCGCGATCCCACGAATACCCAGACACTTTCCCAGCTCGCGGAGGTTGCAGGCATGCAGAAAGACGATGCGCGCGCGATCGGTTATCTGACTCAAGCGTTGCAAAGCTATCCGGGCAACATCGGAGCGCGGGCCGCACTGGTCAATTACAAAGTGGATGTCGACACCGTCGTGCCAAGTCCACCGGTGCCCGCCCAGATCTTGGCATCCTACGTGGGGGAGTATCGATATCAGGACGATCGGATAAAGATCACCTACGAGAAAGGCGAGCTCGCGAGCTCAGGCCCGGCCGGGCGATGCGAGCTTCGCCCTTTTACGCAAACCAAATTCTATTGCGTCGGAGTTGACCTCGAGTTCAACTTTCAGAATGGCAAAAGCGGCAGCGTGACCGGCGTCGTGGCCGAGTATCCGGATCATTACAGCGACGATTACACGAAAATGAAATAGGCGGGATGCGAGGTAGGCCCGATATCGGGTCGGGACATCGCCTTCTGAAAATCGGCGGCCTGTAGCATCGAGCGATCGATCAGTGTCAGATGAATTTCCACCGTGGACTTATAGGTGGATTCTTCGCGCACGAAGAACTTCACTGCAGATCAAAGATTCCTCGTCCGTGTTCCTCTGTGAGCTCGAGGATCCGTCCGCCGCCGCGCGCCACACACGTCAGTGGATCATCCGCGATCACCACGGGCAGCCCGGTCTCTTTCATGATCAACTGATCGATGTTGCGCAGCAATGCACCACCACCGCTGAGCACGATGCCACTTTCGGCCACGTCACTGCCGATATCGGGCGGCGTTTTTTCCAGCGCGTGCCTCACCGCGCTCAGGATCCCCTGCAAGGGTTCCTCGAGAGCTTGTAGTATTTCATTCGAGTTCAACGTGAAGGCGCGCGGTACCCCTTCCGAGAGATTTCTTCCCCGGACGGTGATTTCGCGCACTTGCTCGCCGGGATAGGCCGAACCGATTTCAATCTTGATGCGCTCTGCGGTAGCCTCCCCGATCAAGATGCCGTAGTGACGGCGCACGTACTGGATGATTGCTTCGTCAAACTTATCCCCGCCCATGCGAACGCTCGCGGCGTAGACGATGCCATTTAGCGACACCACGGCTATTTCGGAGGTGCCGCCACCGATGTCGAGGACCATCGAGCCGCGTGCCTCGTGCACGGGTAAACCTGCACCGACCGCGGCGGCCATCGGTTCAGGGACGATATCGACACTGCGCGCGCCGGCACCTTCGGCGGACTCTTTAATGGCACGTCGTTCCACTTGGGTTGAGCCGAAGGGTACGCAGACAAGCACGCGAGGGCTTGGGCTAAAAAAACGATCGCCATGAACTTTGTTGATGAAGTACTGCAGCATTTTCTCGGTGTACGTGAAGTCCGCGATGACGCCGTCCTTCATCGGCCGCACGGTGGTGATGTGCCCCGGGGTCCGTCCGAGCATCTTCTTTGCCTCCGCACCGATCGCGAGCACGATCTTCCCGCCGCGGCCTGGCTCGCTTTGCACAGCGACGACGGAGGGTTCGTTCAGCACGATTCCTCGCGACTTGACGTAAATCAAGGTATTGGCGGTGCCAAGGTCGATCGAAAGGTCATTTGAAAAATGACCGCGGAGGCGTTTCAACATGTAAATGGGTCATTCTCAAACAATGAGGGAAAGCCGTTGCGGCCCGCGATCTATTCAACGCCTCAAGAGGCCAACCACGTGTAACATGTTTCCGATCATGCTGTGCGTGTGCCGTACGCATTGCCAGCAGGCCGCGGTGCGGCTGAGGGCGGCTGATTGGTCGAAATGAAATTGGCGATGCGCCACATTTCAGCAACAAAGCCGTTCGGGGGGTTCGTGGCGGAGGTGAGTGGGCACTCTGTGCGGGTGGACGCCGCTCGGGACCTCGCGGAGTTGGACGTTGACTTGGTGGCGATTACCAAGGCCGGCGGGTAGAGGTCGACAAGGATGCCGCTGCCGTATGCGGAGAGGGCCAATGCGGTGAGGTCTGGGGAAGGGATCCCTCAATAAACTGTCGGGTGACTTTTTTCAACTCAAGCCCCGTCTTGCGGCGCCGTCTTTCAAAACCTACTCGTGCGAAGAACTGGGCCGGACTCATATCCGGCCCAGCACTCTTCATTTATCTCAATCATCAGTACCCGATTGGCCGTCATCATGGCGCCGTTTCGGCGGCGGGCAATTCGACGGCGGAACGGTGGTTACTGCCGTGAGTGTCACCTGTACGGACGCGGACTTGGTCGGGTCTTGCACCGATGTTGCGGTGATCTTCCCAGAGGCAGGGACCATGCCTGCTGTGAATATCCCCGTCGCACTGATCTTTCCTACCGCAGCGGTAGCCGCCCAAGTCACCCCGAGCGAGGAGTTGGTCAGAGTCGCCGTGAATTGGTGAGTCGCACCGGTATTTAATGACAAAGCGGACGGCGTGACCGACACCGTAATGGTGCTCGGCGGCGGCGGTGTCGCGGCGCTCACTGTAATCACCGCGCTCGCGGTTTTGGTCGCATCCTGGGTGGATGCCGCGGTCACGGTGCCTTGCCCGGACACGACGCCGGTGAACAGCCCACTGGCGCTGATCGTCCCAAGGGTTGCTGGCGCCAGGGTCCACGCGACACCGGCAGTTGAACCCACGACCGTCGGCGTAAATTGCTCTGTTCCGCCCACCTTCACGTTCGCGTTGGCTGGTGTGAGCGTTACGCTGATGGGCGCCGGAGCGGCAGCCAGCGTTCCGATGAGATAGGTAGTTTCAAGAGCCACGGCATTGGAGCTATGCGGAACACTTGCAAAACCGGTGTCACCTTCCTTTCCACAGTACGGCACCATCGCGCTGCCTCCGGGATGCATCGATACGAACGGAGTGAAGTTGTACACCTTGGTGGTGTTGAGCACCATCCAGCAATCGGTGGCGGTTGCGTGGGTCGCGACATCGGCCAGAGTGTAGCTCGTTTGGGCATGAACTGCGCTGGCCGTGATCAATGCCGCGCATAGCAGAATCTTTCTCATCAGTCTCTCCAATATTGAAAATGGAAGTGTGAACGGTCGGCACATACCGACTGGTGATTCGACGCGCGGCAAGGGGGCCCGGTTGGACTCACAGAACTGCGTGGGTGAGCAGTAAGAACGCGTTTGCCGCATGGCGCAATGTGTCGCCTATTGGCACAGTGTCCGCAAAATAGTACAGCGCAGTCGTCGGTATTTTGGAAGATTGAAACCCTGAACGAGGCGGGTTCTAGCGCGATGTGTTGTCGGGACGAGCGCGTATCGGCCCTGATCGATTGTCGGTGCGAGAGGAAGGGCTTGTTTGAATTCTAACTTAGATGCCAATCGCCAACGGGTCACCAGAAGAGGGGCCCCGAGGGCCCCGAAAGTAGTTGGTTGATGGATTTACTTATGGGATCGGTGGTATTCGGCGCTGTGCGCCTCACCCCTCGCGTTGGCTCTGGGCCGCCCTAAAGGGCGTTTGCTCAGCGCTTTGCGCTTCGTCCCTCGCGTAGCGCTCGGGACCACCGTCGGCCGGGCCCTCCGGTGTCCAAACTTTGCCATACTGCCAAGTTTGTGATCTACGCTTCGCTTCGTCGATCGTTGTCCGGGGGCAGGACGAGCCGGCCGTCGACCGGAAACGCTTTCAATTCGATCGTGAATCCGGGACCTTCCCTTGTGGGGAAAGGCGACGCCGGGGCTGCGGCCGGAGGGGGCGTTAATTGAATTGAGGATGGCCGGCTGGAATTCTGTTGTTGCGGTTATTCATTGACGCATTCCTTGTCGTGGCGGGCTGGGGTGCCGTGAAGCGTATAAGCCTCATGTCAAACGCGGTGATCGAGTCGTGCCTGCCCACCGCACGCTGTCGCATTGATCAAAAGGCGAAACGTGTAATCGCCTGATTGCTTCAGCCATGCGCTAAACTGGGGCCGGCAGGTATTTCGGTACGAAGAGGAGTCATACGTGGAAATCCGTCATCGCATGGTTGTGATCTTGTGCCTGGGGATAGGCCTAGCGTCGTCGCGGCTCACTGTGGCGCAGTCTTCTCCGGGGTTGGGGCAAGAGAGTCATGCGGATCGCGAGCCGCCCGGACTGCATGACTTCGATTTTTTATTCGGACACTGGCAAGTCCATCATCGAAAGCTGAAGCATCGCCTCGTCAACAGTCACGAGTGGGTCGAATTCGAAGGGACATTATTCTGCCAGCCATTGATGGGTGGCTACGCTAATGTCGACGACACCGTGTTCGAAGTTCCGGGCGGCACTTACCGCGGCGTAGCTCCCCGATCGTTCGACGCCAAGACGGGGCAGTGGTCGATCTGGTGGATGGACAGCAGGACGCCACTTGGTCCGATGGATCCGCCTGTGAGAGGCAGCTTCCACAATGGCGTAGGAACGTTCTACGCGAACGACGATACCGAAGGCGGGAAACCAGTCCGCACACGGCTTATATGGTCCCAGATCACACCCACCTCAGGTCACTGGGAGCAGGCAGAATCAACCGACGGTGGTAAAACGTGGGAAACGGATTGGATAATGGACCTCAAACGAGTGCCATAGTTGGTTGAATGGATATTTGCCTTCGAGACGCAGCGCATCGTTAGCCGCAGCAAAATTGAGTACCTCCCATCTCCAATTAGGGCGGTTTTCTATCGGCGCGCACGCTTTCGCTTAATTCGCGTCATGAAAAATGATGCCGAGGGTGTGGCGATGCCCCTTACGCAGCGTGCTGACTCCATGGCGCATGTGAACCCGATAATCGCCGCGGGTCCCCCGGACGGGACGAGTGTTCACGGCGAACATCACACCGTCGCCTTGAGTGAGGGGCACCACTTCGACCCGAGACTGCATCCGAGGTCTCTGTTCGGTTACGACAAAGTCTCCGCCCTCGAAATCTCGGCCTGGCTTGGCAAGGAGCACCGCAATTTGCAGCGGGAATACGTGCTCGCCGTATAAGTCCTGGTGCAAGCAATTGTAGTCCCCGGCGCCGTATTGCAATAACAGTGGCGTAGGTTTGGTCTGCCCTGCGGCGTGACAGCGCTCGATGAATTGCGCATGCGTCGGCGGGAATCGGACGTCGAGCCCCATTCGCTCATGCCACGTGTTTGCAATTGGTGCTAAGTGGGGATAAAGGGTCGTACGCAATTCTTGAACGAGAGCGGGGAGCGGATAGGCGAAGTATTGATACTCGCCGCACCCGAAGCCATGGCGGGACATGACCACACGACTGCGGAACTCCGTGGAGCGGTTATAGAGTGAGGACAGTCGGCGACATTGGTCCGCCGTAATCAAATCCGGCAATAGCGTCCACCCGCGGGCATCGAGGTCCTCGGCTTTGCTCACCCAATCGGTGGTGCAGTTCATACTTGGCTAAACTAGTCCCAGTGGTTGGCATTTTTCGGGAAACCGGGACGCTGTACCCTGACGACGCAGAAGCGTTGGCCGGTCGGCGCTTCCATCACCACCCAGCGTTCGAGGCGGTCCACCACTTTGGCGCCGAGCTTCGTTAGACGCGCTACTTCGGCAGGGATATCGTCGGTTTCGATGTCTATGTGCACCCGGCTCTCATGATCTGCGCGCTGGATCTCCACGATGCGTTCGTCGGGCGGCGTTTCCAGCATGAGGTAGTTGCCGCGACTGCCCGAATGGTTGGAATCCACGGGGCGGCCCTGCGCCTCGCCCCAGTAGCGCGCTGCGCCATCGACATCGGAGGTCCGGCAGTCGATCAGCACGGCTCAGAGGCGGGAATGGTGCATTTGAGGACCTCGCGAGAGTCGGTTATTGATCGATTTCACAACAAGCTACTCTTTTGTGCAAACCCGAGGTGCGATGCCGAGTTAAGTTTTGCTTAACCGACCATCAGGAATTGCGTTTGTTGTGCATGGGCGGGCGGTGCAACCTAAGCACCGTTCGAGCAATTCAATCAACGGAGAATGCAGATGAACAACGAAATCCTTGCCGCCCGGATCGCGCAGACGTTGTTTGCCGTGGGTGTTACGACGGCTTCCGTTCTTGTGTTCCAGTTCGCGATGCTGGTGGGCTAGCCGTGTCGATTGTTGCGCTGCTCATTCGTCTATGGGGTAGGCAACGTAATTTAGGCAAGATCGACATGATGTCTGTAACTGAATCCTTGTCGCCTTTCAAGGCGCGGCCCAGGCTCATGGCGTACACAGCGGCGGTCGTCGCGAGATTACGCGCGGTGGCACCGTACGCGCTGATGGAACTGGTTCTGCCGGGCGGTTCTGTGATGGCGCTTCTGTTGTGGCTTTATCGGCGACAGAGAAAGGTCTCGGTTTTCGCGAATTAGGAGATTCTTGCGCTTCTATAGCTTTGCGGTGAAGCCGATGCCGCGGCGGTTATGCGGCATGTATACCTCATTGCGCTGCGCAGTCCCTGCTTCGCGCAAGCCCAGGGCGTACTTCCGTGTACACCCGTTCGACGCATGCGTCTCACCCCTCGCAAGCCTTGGGGCCGCCCTAAAGGGCGTTCTCCACCGCTGCGCGGCGTAGTGGGTGCCGGCGGGTTGCGGGCCTACACCAGCCGTCGCGAGTTAGAGTTGCCTTCTCCGTAGCAGACGTTCAAATTCCGTAGCACAATAGTCGCGGCTTTGGCGCCGCCGTTGTTGGGCAAGGGTGCGTATCAGATGCCACCCATGCCTCTGTAGCGATGGGTTAGGCCGGGAATTCGATCGTCAATGAGGGCTGATGGAGACAAAGGCAATTCCTACGCTGTACGACTGGGCGGGCGGCATCGAGCGGCTCGAGACCCTTTTCATGAAGTTCTATGAGCGAGTTCCGGCTGACCCCGTTCTCGCGCCCGTTTTTGCGAAGATGTCTTCGGAGCACTTTCGAACCGTCGCCCACTTCGTTGCCGAAGTCCTCGGCGGACCCACTCTTTACAGCGGGGATGGAATCCATCGACACTCGACGATGGTGGCGAAGCATCTCGGCCGTCACTTAACCGATGACCAGCGCAAGCATTGGATGGCGCTGCTGCTCGATACCGCTGATCAACTCAAACTGCCGGATGATCCGGAGTTCCGCTCAGCGTTAGTAGGGTATTTGGAATGGGGCTCACGGCTGGCCGTCCTCAATTCTGGCACGACTGAGAATCCTATTGATAAGAATGCGCCCATGCCCAAGTGGGGATGGGGCGAGACGAAGGGTCCCTATCAGCCTTGAATCGCAGCGCCGGCGTCCCGGGCTGCACGCAGAAGGTTCTGACGGAACATCTCCGGCAACTCGAGGTGAGTACGATCGTTCAGCGTAGCGTACTGCCAGGTGCACACCCCCACACCGAGTACAGCCTTTCCCCGTATGGTGAAACGCTACCACCAGCACTGCTTGCTCTGGCGGAGTGGGGAGCCATTCATCGGCTGAGAGTGCGCCAAATGACAGTTCGGTAGAGGGCGTATCGTCCGCCTTGTCCCCTTCGGTGCTCCGATCGCGTCGGCCGCCCAACTTGCTTCCCCTGTGGGCATCCAGGAAACTGGCCGTGCTGCGGCAGGGAGCGAACAATGGCGGAGGGCGGGATCGGTAAATCCTCGAAGGCGGTATCTGAACCGCCGAGCGGCTCTGCGGCTGCGGGATCCCAGACGGTATTCTTGAGCTACGCATCACCCGATGCGGCGGTGGCCAATCAGGTTTGTGAGTATTTAGAGAGTCGCGGGGTGCCCTGCTGGATGGCGCCGCGGGATGTGAAGCCGGGTACGGTGTATGCGGATGCCATTGTCCGGGCGATCAATGAGGCGAGTGCGTTGGTGTTGGTGCTGTCGGCCGGTGCCAGTGGCGTCAGAACATGTCAGCAGGGAAGTCGAGCGGGCGGGATCCAAGCACAAGCCGATTGTGGCATTTCGAGTCGACGCGGCTGCTTTGAGCGCGGAGCTCGAGTATTTTTTGTCGAGGTCGCAGTGGGTCGATGTGCCCTCGCTCGGGATGGCGGGGGCGTTGGTCAAGTTGGCTGAGGCGGTGGGGTGGGGATCTGCGAAGCCAGTCAATCCGGGGTCGCGCGGTGGCGGCGCTGCCGGCCGTGGAAGCATTAATCAGGCCGTCGGTACTGCGAGCGTGGCGAAACGGGTGGTTGTCGTCGCGGCAGTTGTTATTGTCTTAGGTATCGGCGGGGTGCTGGCAGTTCTGTTCTGGCAGTCGAAGCACGGCGAGAGCCAAGCGCCGGTGGCTGCAGCGGTCTCGGATAAGTCGATTGCGGTGCTGCCGTTTACCGATATGAGTCAGAAAAAGGATCAAGAGTACTTTGCGGACGGTATTGCTGAGGAAGTGCTCGATCGGTTGGCCCAGGTACCGGGTCTCAAGGTTGTGGGACGCGCGTCATCCTTCCAGTTCCGGGGCGGTAGCGCGGATCCAGGCAAGATCGGGGCCGCGCTTGGCGTTGCCTATCTCTTGGAAGGTAGCGTGCGAAAAGAGGCGAATCGCGTTCGGGTCGCCGCGCAGCTAGTGGATGCAAGAACAGGATCGCAGCGTTGGTCGGACCATTTCGACTCGGACCTGCTCGATGTGCTCCAGGTGCAGGATACTATTGCGGCCGAACTCGCTCGCGCGCTGCAGCTTGCCGTCGAGGTTGGGACCACAACTCGACCATCGGTCAAGTCAGCGCAAGCCCTTGAGGCGTATTTGCGCGCGTTGCAGTCCGAAAGCCATCAGTCCCGCGAAAGCTGTCAAGCGGCGGTCGCTAACTTTCAGCAGGCGCTATCTTTGGACCCCTCCTTTGCCCCTGCCGCAGATGGACTGGCTAGGACGTATGCGTTTATCGGTACCGAGGGTTGGTTGCCTACGCGGACCGCATTCGAGCGGGCTCGCGAAGCTGCGCTACTCGCGCAGCGATTGGATCCAAGTAGCAGCTCGCCCCACATCTCACTGGCAGAGATTCATCTTTTCTATGACTGGGACTGGGCCGGGGCGGATAGAGAATTGCAACAAGCATTCGCCCTGGGTCCGCGACAGAGCTACGGCGCCACTTTCGCGTCTCAGTTGGCGGCCGCGCGTGGTCAGTTGGCTGAGGCTCGGCAATTTGGCATCGAGGGCGTGCAACTCGATCCATTGAATCCCGTAGCCCATATGGTCCTAGGATGGAATATCTATCTGCACACGGGGCAGTTCTCCGAAGCCGAAGAGTCGATCCGTCGCGGGCTGCAAATCGCGCCAAAGTGGGGTTCTGGACAGTATTTCCTCGGCGAAGCTTTGATGCTTCAGGGACATCTGGAGGCCGCACTGGCAGAGTTCAAAAGAGAAACTGTAGATGATGGACAATTCGAGGGGTCCGCGATGACGCTTTTCGCAGCTGGCAAAAAAAGTGAGTCAGATGCGCAGCTCGCTGAGGCCATTCGACAAAATGGAACGTCCTGGCCCTCGGAAATTGCGCGCGTGTACGCTTATCGTGGTGAAAAAGATCACGCCCTAGAGTGGCTGGAGCGGGCCTATGAATTGAGGGACGAAGACTTATACATCATTAAGGGTGATCCCCTTTTCAAGAACCTTGAAGGCGACCCACGCTACAAGGCATTCCTCAAGAAGATGAATTTGCCGGAATGAGCGAGGACTCCCCCAATCAGGCAGCCTCAGGACGCGACATGTTCGTCAGCTATGCGTCGCAAGATGCGGCGGTTGCCAATGCGGTTGTCGACGCTCTGGAGCATCAGGGGATTAGGTGCTGGATCGCGCCTCGGGATGTCAAACCGGGTGCTCAGTATGCGGATGCCATCGTCAGAGCGATCAATGAGGCGAAAACGCTGGTCCTGGTGCTGTCGCAAAGCTGCGGTCGGGTCTTCGCATGTGGGTCGAGAAATAGAGCGCGCGGCGTCGAAACATAAACAGATCATTGCGCTGAAGATCGATGCGGCGGCGCTAACACCGGGGCTGGAATATTTCTTGAGCGAATCGCAGTGGATTAATGTGGCGGAATTGGGGATGCCTGTGGCGTTGAGCAGGCTGTCGGAGTCGATAGGTCAGGCCTCCGGACCCACTTCAGGCGCGACTGGAGCTGAGGGATCTAGCGATGCAGAGCCTGTCATTTTGACGGGAAGGCGATCTAGAGTCTCGACGCGAGTAGCGGTCGCGGCGGTGGTGCTGGTTGGGGTGGCTATTGCAGTTGGAGTTGGCTTTCATTTCTGGCCGATGAAGGGGCAGGCACCGACCGAGGCGGCGGTTTCGGATAAATCGATCGCGGTGCTGCCGTTTGCGGACATGAGCGAGAAGAAGGATCAGGAGTATTTCGCAGATGGGATGGCCGAGGAGATACTGGATCTGCTTGCCAAAGTTCCTGGGCTGCATGTCCCGGCGCGGACATCGTCGTTTTACTTCAAGGGGAAATCCGAAGACATCCCGACAATCGCACGCCGACTTATGGTCGGGCACGTTCTTGAGGGTAGCGTGGATTACGCTGTGGCTTGGGCTGAGCTTTCGATGGCACTGACATATGTGTGGAACAGTGGATTTCTGCCGCAGGGTCGCACAGTGCAACAGCAACGAACGCTTGCACTGAATGATGCCGAACGCGCTGTGACCATCAATCCAAACCTCGGCGTCGCGCATGAGGCACTGGCGGAGATTCGCTTCTGGTTTGATTGGGATTGGTCGAAGGTGGCGGTGGAGATTGATAAGGCCCGCGCCTTGGATCCATCCAGTACGACGGCTCTCACGCAAGCGGGCGCGCCAGCGATGCTACGCGGCAGGCCAATGGTTGCTTTGCAGCTCTGGGAGCTGGCAAGCGCGCAGGACCCGCTGAACTCCGAGGCACAACTGTACTTGGCCGAAGTTCATTATGTTTTGGGCCAGTTTACGGAGGCGGAAGCTGCCGCACGCAAGGCTGTAGAACTGAATCCTATGGTGCCTGCGTCGCATCTGCCACTTAGCCGAGCCCTTCTAGCGCTTGGGCAACACGAGGCGGCACTGGCGGAGATCGAGAAGGAACGCGATCCAGGATACCGAGCTTTTGCCCGCGCGCGAGCCTACATCGTTCTTGCACGTCAAGCCGATGCAGACGCGGCTCTTAGCCAATTGGAAAAGAAGTATGGGGCGGAGCAACGGTACAATATAGCGACGCTACATGCTCTTCGTGGCGAGCGTGACCAAGCCTTCTCTTGGCTGGACGGGGCGTATTTACAGCACGACCCATCTGTCATCGGAATACCGCCGATTACGGCCGAGCCCGATTTGCAAAACCTTCACGGGGACCCGCGCTTCAAGGCGCTTCTTCAGAAAATTAACTTAGCGGAATGACTGACAATTCCCAAAATCAGAGAGCACTGACGAGCGACGTGTTCATTAGCGTCAAGGTGGAAATGCCACTCAAGAGTCTCGAAACAGACCCTCGCTTCAAAGCGTTCCTCAAGAAGATGAATTTGCCGGAGTAGGACACATCAGCCATATGAAGGTTGAAGGCTTCTGTGTTTGCACATAATCGGGAGGCGAAATTGGAGAAGATCATGCTGGCATTACAAAAGAGACGGACGTTGTTGAGGGGGCTTCGATCTGCAACAGCGTGCCTGACGGCGGTACTGTTGTGCTCAACGCCGGCCGCGGCGGCAGGGGACGCGAGCATTCCTCTGGTGCATGCGCTGAAGATCACGGTACTCGTGACCAATGTCGCAGGCGATCCGCGTCTGGGAGACGGCGAGTGGGGCTACTCGGCGTTAGTGGAAGCGGATGGGCACAAGATTCTCTATGACACCGGCGCATCCGACGAACATGGTCATCATGAATGCGAGGGCGCTGCACATTGACTTGTCGGACGTAGAGGATGTGGTGTTGTCACACAATCATTCGGACCATGTTGGGGGGCTGATGGCGTTGCGCCGCGAGTTTGCCAAAGCAAACCCGCGTGCGATGAGTCGGGTGCATGTGGGGGCTCGTATCTTCGAGCCGCGCTTGGACCAAGGCGGCGAAGATCACAATGGATTACGACTGATTAAGGAGGAATACCTCGCTACGGGCGGTGTATTCATCATCCATGACAAGCCTACGGAGCTTTATCCAGGAGTCTGGCTGACCGGTCCGGTGCCTCGGCCAAACACGGAAAAGAACTGGTTTCCGGGGCTGTCGTTGGTGACAACGCAGGGGCGCGTGGAAGATAACGTGCCGGAGGATTCGGCGTTGGTTTTCAACACGAATGAGGGAATTGTGATTCTGACGGGCTGCGGCCACGCCGGCATCGTCAATATCGTCGAGTACGCGCGAACCATCGACGGCGACAAGCCTCTCTTGGGGGTTGTCGGCGGTCTGCATCTGTTCGCCGCGTCGGATCAGACGCTTGCCTGGACGGGCGCGAAGCTTAAGTCCTATCGAATTGAGAACCTCCTCGCGGGTCACTGCACTGGCATCGAGGCCACTTATCGTCTGCGCGAGTCGACTGGCCTCGAACCGCAAGACGGCCATGGTCAGCGCAGTAGGATCCTCGTTCACTCTCGGCCATGGTATTGATGCGCGCATGCTGGCACAGTGACGCGTGGGACTCAAACTGTCACTCGTCTCCTTTCTCCCGAAGGATTGCTGGTCGGAATCACTTTCACTCCGTCGACGCGCAAAGACAAATAGTAGTCCCGATCGGGTAGCCCTGATCCTATGGAAAAGCCTGGGGCCGCTTTTGTAAAGGCATCATCAAGAAGATCGCACTGAACGAGGGAGAGGGACATGCGCATAGGGAGCAATGCATTGAAGTTGATCGCCTGCGCTGCAATTGTGGTTTGCGCGTTACCTGCACCGGCGAGAGACGTTTATATCAATCCCAATTACCCAATCAAGGGTGGCCGGACCGAGGGACGTTCGACCCTATCGCCGCCGGTGATTGCTGCGGTCGACGAGTGCACGACACACGTCTATGTGGAATCGTACATCCCAAAGGCGACGGTCCGGATCTACCTGAATGGTGGGCCGGTGATTGGGACGGCCACGCCCAAGTTCGGGTTCAGCGCAATCAAGCTGACGCACGCTTTACACACCGGCGACAAGCTCAGGGCAAAGCAGTTTGTTAACGGCTTGCAAAGTCTTGCGTCAAATCCGCCTGTCATCGTCGGTGCGCTGCCGAATCCATTGCCGCCACCCGCGGTGGACAGTCACCTATACGCATGCGGAAACATCGTGGCCGTCGACGACTTGCTGCCTGGCGTCACGGTGGCGGTTGAGGACGTGAGCGCCGGCAATGCCACGATTGGCAACGGCTTCACACCGAACGACTGGGGGAGCAACTGGGATCCCACCTATACGACTGCACTCACCGTCAACCATCAGATTACCGCCACTCAGGCGTCTTGCTCGGCGCCACCCAGTAAGGCGTCCATGGCTCAGCCCGTTCTGGCGGATCCGAGCCCCATGCTCCCACCGCAGCTCGATCAACCCATTGTGGGCAACGATGCGCTGACGATGCATGGCTTATATACGGGGGCCACCATTCAGGCGTTCGACCACGCAAGTCCCATTGGGTCTGGGTTGGCGACCGGGTCTGACAACTGGATGCCCGTATCGACCATTGTTTCGGTGTGGTCGATTTCCGCGCAGCAATCGCTGTGTTCGCCGAGTGTTACTTCGACGCCACTAGTGCCGGTGAGCGCCATTCCGCCGCCGGTGTTGGTCGGGCCCATCTGCCCCGCACAGTCAGTCGTGACGGTACGCAATACCACGATTGATGCGACGCTGGTTCTGCGCAAAAACAGTGTGGTGGTGGGGAACGGTGGCGCAGCGCCCGGCGATGTGCCGCTGTCGATTGCGCCGCCGTCCGCTTTCGCCGTGGGCGATCAGGTCTCGGTGGTGGAGTATATCGGCGCCCTCGTCAGTCCGAGTTCGAACGTTGTCACGGTGAACTGCGCCGCGCAGAACGTCGTCACGCAGCATAACAACAATGCGCGTCAGGGGGCGCAGTTGGCGGAAAAAATCCTGACTCCGGCCACGGTGAGCGGACCGAACTTTGGCCTGCTCTTCGAGCGACACGTGGTGGGGACATTGTTGGCGCAACCGCTCTATGTGCATGGCGTCAAAATCAAGGGTCAGACCAAGAATGTCATTTTCGTGGCAACCGCCGAGGATCTGGTCTACGCGTTCGACGCCGATGACTACTCCGCCGACACCACGATCATGGTGCCGGCCACGGGCCCCGGGAATCCACCGCCGGCCTCGCCGGTCAACGTCGCGGAATCGACCAAATGGCTGTGGCGCGCGTCACTGGGCAGTGGGCAAGTGGGAAACATTTGCGATGAAACCGATCCGCAGATCGTCGGCATCACGAGTACACCCGTCATCGACGTGAGTGGCGCGACGATGTACGTGGTGGCGCGGGACCAGACGGGCAGTACAGGAGCGGGCTACGACTACCTGCACGCATTGGACATCACGACTGGGCTGGATACGCACCCCAAGCAGCAGATCGGCGGACCAACGAGTCCGGTCAAGGATCCCATCAACGGCTTTGTATTCAATCATGACTGTCAGCGTCAGCGGCCCGGACTGTTGCTGCAGAAGGGCACGGTTTATCTGGGTTATGCGACTTACACGTGCGATGTAGCCTGTCCGAGTGACCCTTATCGCGGCTGGATCATCGGCTATCGGGCCAGTGATTTTGCACCGGCAGGGGTTTTCACGAATTCTCAGTCCTATCCAAACGGCGGAATGGGTGTCTGGGCGTCCGGCAACGGCCTTGCAGGGGCGGACGATGGCTCCATCTTCTATCAAACCGGCAACGACACAGGTCCGAGCTTGGCGCCGCTGGGCGATTCGTTCGTCAAACTTGTGGGCGATGGGACGTCGTTATCCTTGGTGTCGCAATATCAACCCCCCAATGCGCTCAGCTACAAAAATGGTGATACCGACTTGGGTTCTGGCGGTCCCATGTTGCTGCCCAATGGGATGCTCATCGGTGGTGGGAAAGACGGTCAGTTTTTTGTCCTGTCGCAGAGCAATCTTGCGACCTCGCCCGTGAGCTTTCAGGCGTTCTTCAACACGTTCCACTTTGGGCCTGGGGTGTATCCGTACAACTCACCGGGCTCCTATACGACAGCTTGTCCGCCGGCGTCATCCTATGGAGTGGCTGATGTGGGTCTCAGTTGCTACATCGACCCAGTCGACTATCAGAATGGCGAATCGTTCGGACCCAACATCCATACGGGGCCGGTCTTTTGGCAGCATTCACCGACGCATGCGCTCATCTACAAGATGCCGGAGAAGGACTACTTAAAGGCGTTCGACTATGACATCTCCTCAGGAGTCGTTAACCAGACTCCTGCCCACGTGGCCACCGTGCGACCAGCCGCGGATGGGATGCCCGGGGGATTCAGTTCGGTTTCAGCGCATGGTCGTCTCAACGGCATCGTGTGGACCGTCGTTCAACAAGCGAACAGTATGTATGGGTCTCCGACACCGGCCATTTTGTACGCCCATGAGGCCGCGAATCTCAAGGAACTGTGGAACAACGGCAATGACCCGGTGGCGTTCGCCAAATTTACGGCACCCACGATCGCGGATGGCCGCGTCGTGCTGCCGAGCTTTAATCTGTTTCAGGTCTATGGCCTGCAGCGGAAAGGAGGAAAGAGGGGGCTATGGGTGCGCGACCTGCCGCTCGAGGCCGCGGCGCGCCGAAAATGGCTCAACATGGGCGGTGAAGCGGGCGTCCTGGGTACCCCGGTCGGGGATCTCGTTCGCGACGGGGAGAAAGGGATTCGGCAGGACTATCGCTCGCGGATTTCCGGAGGAGGATGGGGTCGCGTGAGCGTCCCACCCACGGTCAAGATCGAAGAGCCCATGTGCAGTCCCGGCATGAAGCGTGAGCCGGCGCAGCCGATCGAGGCGTCGATCTTCGCCTCACCGCAGACGGGGCCGCACTATGTGATCGGCGAGATTCGCGCGAAATTTCTGCAGGAGGGCGGCGTCCAGCGTTTTGGCTATCCCCTCACCGATGAGGTGCCCACTCCCGACGGCTTCGGCCTCATGACGAAATTCGAGAAGGGGACGGTCTATTGGTACCGAGGCCACTCGGCTGAGATCGGCACGCCGACGCTGCCGCCTCGACGTGACCGGTCGGTGAATTGACTGTAGCGAGCGATCGAATGCAAGAGGTAGCGCGCGTCACGAGGAGCATGCGGAGATAATCGAAGGGGCGGTATTTCGGCGGTTGATCGGTCAAAGCCAAGTCGGAACGACAAACTGCGAAGCACGTCGCGCGCTTCGAGGTCGTGCGGCGTGCCGTTCGAGGTATCATCGCACTACGATGTCACTCCTACCGCCCGCTTCTACATTTCTGAGTTCCACGCTGCGCGTCTCCCGCAGTGCCTCAACTGCGCTGCCGCTCCTGGGCCTCCTGCTCTGCTCCGCGTGCGCCTCCTCAGGCGGCCGCATCGAGGCAGTGGACGACCCAACGCTGGTCCCAGAAACCGCCGCCGCGGTCGATGTGCAGGACCTCCCGGTGGCCGCGAACGAAGCCAAAGACGAGGGTGAGGCCGAGGTTCCGGCGGCCGTCGCCGAGTCGGAGCAGCGCGAGGCGCCGCCCAGGACTGAGGGCTTGCCGGAGTTGGTCGTGGAGGGGCGCGAGCGTCACCTCGTCATCCGCGACTTGGTCGCCGAGGGCCAGGCGCAGCTGCGCGACGTGGAACTGCAGTACGTCTTCACCGGTAAGGGCGGCCGTGAGGTGCTGCGCGGCCGACCGGTCGCGTTCGCGTTGTGGAGCGAGGCGCAGAAGAAGTGGACCATTGCTCACTTGGAGATCCCCCGCCCGCCAGTGAAATGGAAGCCCGGCCACGGACCACTGCCCTTCGCAGTGCGCACGCCCGGTATTGAGGCGCGGCACGTGAACGGCACAGGGGCCGAGCGGCTGATGTTCGCATTCTCGCGCGGCGGCGAGGAGCTGAAGGTCTACGGCCGTAAGTTCCCGGTATTCGACAACACCCTCATCAAGAAGAAACGCTGGCGCGAGGCGGTGGCGACGGCACGACCCATCGTCTACCTGCCGTATACTAAGGATACCCTTGACCCGCGCTTAGTCACGGGCGGCAGGGATTTCCTGCTCACCACCGCACGGCGCGCCATCGATGAACTTCGTAACGCGAACGTACCGAGCGCGGCCTTTCCGGGCGAGCTGCTCGCCGATGTGATACCAGCTGAGGTGATCACGACGCTCGCGGTGATAGAACAGACCGACGACGAGGACTTTCTCGAGAAGGGCAGAGATGCATTCGAGGAGGTACTCAACCAGTACGGGCTGAAGCGCGAGGAAGCGTATCGCTACAGCGTCTCGAGCGCCAAAGCGCTGGGTCCCATGCAGTTCACCAACCGGCACGGCAATGGCACCTATTCGCTCGTCGTGCGCAAGTGCCGCGGCGCGCAGCTGGACCCAAACTTCGAGCGGGGCGCGACCCGCCTGCCGAACGCAATGAAGGCGGCCGTCTGCCTGCTGGACCTCGAGCTATCACAAATGAGCGGTGAAATCCGCTCTGCCTATCGCACCAATCCGGAAGTGCTTGGCATCTTTGCAGTCGCCGCCTACAACGGCGGCCCGCGCAACGTCGCAAAGCTTTATCGTGCGCTCGACAGCATGGGCGTCCAGCTCGACGAGCTGCGCCGCGCGGGCCAGCTCACCCCGGGATCCGCAGTCGCCTGCCCCTGTGTCTGGCGCGAGGAAGCCTCTGTGGTGCGAGCAGTCAGCATTCCGCGTTACAACCGCGAAAATAGCGGCTACATCGAAAAGTATCAAAACATTCTCAGCCTGTTCGATTGAGCCCGCACGGGCAGAAATGGTGGGACTGACTTGGGTTCGTCAGGCGGGGCGAAGCCGCGGGCCACTCTGTCATTGCAGCTCTCTTGCGTATCGTGGATCGTATAGTTAGGCCCACGACAGGGACGCCCGCGGCTCGAGCCCTGGTTTCTTAACTAATGCGTTCCTCAAATTTAGCACTTAACTTTCGATAAAGAGTCTTGGCCAGTGGGTCATATCCAAAAAAGGCGACCGCCGCATCCATCCATGTCAGGGGCCGCGAGCGGGCGAGCTCACGCGCGCTTCTTAGCAACTGCGACGGCACCGAAGAGGGAGAAGGGTCAAATACATCTGCCTCGTGAGCATCTTGGTCTTGCGCGAACACGCTGCGGGTCACCTTTGAGAACACGTGCTTCCCGCCATTCGTCTCATAGATCCGATACTCTTGCCAATGCTCCGGGGACGGCGAAGACGGAGCGGCGGAAGCGAGGAGGGTGCCCGTAAATGCCAGATCCGCTTTGCCGTCTCTGATGACGGTTTGTTCTTTCTGAACGCCGACGTCGGGATCGTCATCGAGAGCCGGGAGGCGACTCTGCATTTTAATTTTGGCTTCGGAGACTTCCCGACGCGCAGTCTTCTCCTTATCTTTTGGCGCTGCGTCCTTGAGCGGTGACGTCGGCTCCGGGTCGTGAATAGTCTCACCACGAACCAAGACTGTGGCTTCGTGGTGGGTAGTATCGGAGAGCCCACGTGTAGCGTCGGACGTTGGCGGCACTCTGCTTACCGGTGGCTCGAATTCCTCAGGGCGTTCAGAACTCATTGGAATGGCCTCGCTGCTGAGCGGTGGAAAAACTACATCTTGAGCCTGAAGTCAAACTAGATCAGCCAGCAATTGGCACTGTCAGTCGTAAGCGCGCGCCGACATCAGTCCATCCTCCACGAATTGCTGCCACCGTCTGGCATGCCCGGGCTGGTTCCCCTACTGAACTCTTGGCCCCATCTCGCGTCTGATTGAACACTACTCAATAGGCGGAGAACACTCTATGGCGAACAAGCCCGGATTCGACACCGACACAGGCCGCGGCGGCGAGACTCATCAGCGTGTGCCCAAACCGGGTTCCCCGGGAGCTGAAAGCCAACTGACCACCAATCAGGGCATTCGTGTTTCCGACAACCAGAACAGCCTCAAGGCGGGGGCGCGCGGCCCAACGCTGCTGGAAGACTTTGTGCTGCGCGAAAAGATCTTCCACTTCGACCATGAGCGCATTCCGGAGCGCATTGTTCATGCCCGCGGCTCCGCGGCCCATGGCTACTTCGAGCTGTACAAGAGTCTCGCCAATGTGACCAAGGCGGACCTGTTCCAGCGGGCCGGGGAGAAGACGCCGGTATTTGCGCGCTTCTCGACGGTGGCCGGCGGCGCGGGTTCGGTGGATACTCCGCGCGATGTGCGCGGCTTCGCGGTCAAATTCTATACGCAGCAAGGCAACTGGGATCTCGTCGGCAATAACATCCCGGTATTCTTCATCCAGGATGCAATTAAGTTTCCGGACCTGATTCACGCCGTAAAGATGGAGGCCGACCGTGCCTATCCACAGGCGGGCAGTGCGCACGACACCTTCTGGGACTGGGCTTCGCTCATGCCCGAGACCACGCATATGCTGATGTGGGCGATGTCCGACCGCGCAATCCCGCGGTCCTTGCGCACCATCGAAGGTTTCGGCATCCACACGTTCAAGCTGGTCAATGCCAGGGGCAAGGTTACATTCTGCAAATTCCACTGGAAACCGAAGCTCGGCATGCAGTCGACGCTGTGGGACGAGGCGCTCAAGCTCCAAGCCGCGGATAACGATTACCACCGTCGTGACCTGCACGAATCGATCGCCAGTGGCGCCTATCCGGAATGGGAACTGGGTCTGCAGATGTTCGATCAGGCATTTGCGGATGCGCAGCCTTACGACGTGCTCGATGCGACGAAGCTGATCCCCGAGGAAGACGTGCCGGTGAGGCTGGTGGGGCGTATGGTGCTTGACCGCAATCCGGACAACTTCTTCGCCGAGACCGAGCAGGTGGCGTTTTGTCCCGCCAATATCGTCCCCGGAGTAGACTTCTCCAACGACCCGCTGTTGCAGGGCCGGCTTTTCTCCTATCTCGATACGCAGAAATCGCGGCTGGGCACTGCCAATTTCCATCAGATACCGATCAATGCGCCGAAATGCCCAATGATGAACTTTCAGCGCGACGGGCAGATGCAGATGAACGTGCCCACCGGTCGTGCCAACTACGAGCCGAACAGTCTAGCCGCACACGGCGAAGAAGGGGGGCCGCGCGAATGCTCGGTAACCGGCTTTGCCAGCGCCCCCGGTCGCGTCGAAAACGATGAGCAGGGTGACAAGCTGCGTGTGCGCGCCGAGTTGTTCGCCGACCATTACAGCCAGGCGCGCCTTTTCTGGAAATCGCAGACTGATAACGAGCGGGCACATATTGCATCATCGTTCACTTTCGAACTGTCCAAGGTTGCGCTCGAGGCAGTGCCGGTCAGAGTGGTGGCTAACTTGCGCAATGTCGATGAGGAGCTGGCAACGCGCGTGGCGGTGGGGCTCGGCATCAAGGTTCCGGCTAAAGCTAAGGCGGCGCGTGCGCCGATCGACATGCCGCCCAGCGATGCCCTGTCGATCCAGAAGAACATGAAGGCGACGATCGAGGGCCGCAACATCGGCATCCTGATCGCCGATGGTTCGGACGGCGGCGAAATCCAGAAGCTGGTAAAAGCAGTCAAGTCCGCCGGCGGCAAGTCGATGCTGGTCGCCCCGAGGGTCGGCAGTACCAAGCTTGCCGACGGCTCGACGCTCAAGGCGGACGGGCAACTGGCCGGTTCTCCTTCGCAGATCTTCGACGCCGTGGCGATTGTGCTGTCGGAGAAGGGCTGCCTAGCGCTGCTCAAGGAGGCCGCTGCCGTGCAGTTCGTCATGGACGCTTTCGGCCACCTTAAGGCAATCGGCGCCACCAAAGCTGCCACACGGTTGCTCGACAAGGCGGGTGTCGAAGCGGACGAGGGGATCACCGGGCTAGGTGAGGCTTTCATCGAAGCCGCTGGCCGGCGCTACTACGCGCGTGAACCGAAGGTTCGCACTCTTGCTTGAGAGCGCCGTTGCGAATGCCAGGAGTGAAATCCGCCCGGCGCACCGTTTGGCGCCTTTGGTTTACATGCCTTCGCAGAGGGGGAATGCGCGATTGCAGGGATGATCGAATGATTCGTATGCGCCACATTCGTCAGCTAATTAATTGCTAGTCGCCACCCGTACGATGCGACTCTGGACAATCCATCCACAGTACCTTGATCCACAGGGCTTGGTTGCGCTGTGGCGTGAAGCACTACTCGCTCGCGCGGTATTGCGCGGGCAAACTCGAGGCTATCGCCACCATCCGCAGCTGGAACGCTTTCGGGCGCATGCTCTGCCTCGTTGCGCCATCAATGCCTATCTTGCGGCAATTCATTCCGAAGCAACAGCGCGTGGCTACGCCTTCGATAAGACGAAGATTGGCCCCTTGCGTTCGGTAGACTCCATTTCGACCACCACTGGGCAGATATCCTATGAGTGGAAGCATTTGCTGGGAAAGCTATCCGTGCGCAGTGGGGTGCTGCGCCAGCGGTGGCGCACGGTCCAAGTACCGCTGTGCCATCCATTGTTTAAGTCGGTACCAGGGTTGATCGAGCCATGGGAGCGCACAGGTCTTGAGACCGTGCCCAACGCTGAAATCGGAATTCCGGCCAATCTAACTATCGAGAGGCGGGGTTAGCTGAGCGTTCGCGTTCAGTTATATACGCTCACCTTGAAAATGTTGCCGTGGTTGTCTTGGGCGACGCCTTTAGTGTTACCGCGAGAATTGGTTTCATTGCTCAGTTCGACGTAGAGGATCGAGCCGGTGTTTCCGGTTAAAGTTGCTCGGGCGTAGAGTTTATTACCGACGACGTGAGCTGTGTAAAAGCCGATTCCATACATGAGGTCCCAATCGGCGGCCATGTCGGGTGGTACCGGACTCGCAGCGCTTGAGTTGGCGTTGTTCGGGCTCGTCTGCGACACGAATGCCCATGGCCCCTGGCATACCTCGCCATTAGCAAGACTGACTGAAACCATGCCAGAGAGTAGGCCACTCATCTTTGCGATATAGGTCGGTACAGGTGTTTGCTGAGATAGCGGTCCTCGGATAGGCGAGAAGCCGCCTGGCACCGACAGAGAGATGCATCCCGCAAGCAGGGTCGCAGTTGCGAATAAGGGGACGATCGAATATTTCATGGCAGCAAATCCTATGCTGAGTGCGGATCTTGGACGTCGGAGTGGTCGTTAAGGAGTGAGTGGCATGCCCACGACCGGCGTTCCGCCCGTGACTGGTAGGTACATATCGCCGCCGAGTGGGATACCGATGACGGGAGCTCCCCCGGTCACGGGCATAATGATGCGTGGCCCTATGTTTTGATCTGGGAACGGAGGAGCGCTCGGTGCCGGAGCGAAGTCGATGCCCGTCGCAGCGGCGGGGGAACCGCTAGCCACCGGGGTTCCCGGGGTCGAGCCCAGTGCTGCGCAGCCTGCAATGGAGACAAGAATCATGAGAATTAGAGCTTTCACGTGGTTCCTTCTGCGGCGGTGGCCAATTCCGATCTCGCCAATGACGCTGTTACGCTGTTACTACCCTAACGCAGGCGGGATGATTCGGTACACCCGGGAACTGTAAAGATCGGTCAAGGAGATGCAATTCTGAGTGAACGCATATGTGCAGTCAGCGCAACATTCGGAGGGTTTCAACCACGGCGGCGCGACACTCGTCGATGGCATCGGTTACTGCATCGGCGTCCGCGTCCTCCTTGCCGATGCCTTCCCAGTGCTTTTGCCAGCTTTGCATCAGAGCGTTGGCCTTCGCGGGTACGGGCTCTGGCATTGCTGAGCTGAAATCGTGGATGGTCTCAACATAGACCCACCCTGAACGGGGATTGCCGCGCACGGCGTCGTGATCGTAGTGACCGCGATAGACAATTTGCTTCATCTCCCCGAGAGCGACGAGCATTTGGAATCCGGCTTGACGGGTTGTGCGGTTATGTTCACTGCGCTCGGTACGCCACGCCGTGTAGCTAAAGCTCGACAAGGCCACAATCAGACTAATGATCGCGATTGCGTTGCTACGTAATTGCGATTTTATCGTCGATGACACCGATGAGTCCTCGAAATGCTTTGCCTAATCGATCTTAGCCGACATCGATGATCTGATTGAGCGTTTCGCAGGCGCGGGCGTAGCACTCTTCGGGTACTCTATCACTGTCTGTGTGTTCGCCACGGGGGCTCCGTTGTGCATACCAGAACGTAGCACGCGGGTGAGAGCTTCAATTCGGTGAGTACCGGCGGGGAGTTCCTCTGAGTAGCCATGGCTGTTTTGTTGCCCGGTGACTCGTGCGCGTCGTCCATCTGATTGTAAGCGCGCGCTGATATCATTGACAGCGCCGAGGGGGCGGGTGGGTGCACGGACGAACGCCCGACCAGCCGAGAATACTAGACGCCGCTCCCGCAGCTCAGCGCTTCGCGCCAAGATGAAGATGGTTCAGCGAAGGTCGATGCTGCGGTGGTTCCAACGATTAACATTACTGAGGACGCTCAGAAATGGACGCTACCACGCTGCGGGCGCTACCGGCGCCGTTGAAACAGAAATACCGCGATGACCCGGAAAGCGCGCGGATCGTCGCACGCGCGGAAGTGGTACTGGATCCGTCGCAGATCGCGGCGCGGCTCGCGGGTGGCGCGCTCCGATCGGCCGGATTGCATCAGGCGGCTGGCGGTACGGGGGCGGATGCGTGCTCTGCGGATATGCTGCTCGAGGCACTTGCTGCGTGCGCCGGCGTTACGCTCATGGCGGTCGCTACTTCAATGGGTTGTCCATTGACGGGCGGAAGGGTTCGCCGAAGGCGTTGGGACGCGCGCGGTACGCTCGGTGTCGACAAGACGGCACCCGTGGGAATCCAAGACATTAAGATTGCCTTTGAACTCCAAGGGGATCTTGATGAGCCGACTCGTCAGGCCTCATTCAACTGACGGAGCGCTATTGCGTCATTCTCGCAACGCTTCGCCATCCAGTTAACGTTGCCATTTCCGGATCGGTTCAACCATAGCCGGCCGAGCCTGACCGGCGTCCCCGTCGCACGACTCCTTTCAGAAATGCCAAACCACGTCTCCGCCGAAGAACCAGAGGCGCCGAGCGGTGCCATTGTCGAAGGCCGCGACATCGGGCGCCCGGTAGTAGCCAATCTCGGGGCGGACCTCGATTTGCGGGCCGATCCAATGCTGCCAGCCGGCCGCGATGTCGATGTAGCGCGTGGCGTACCCCGTGCGCTGGCCCTTCATGTCATGTTGGCAATACGGTATCGCAGATCGCCTGGCGCGGCGGGTTCACCATGCCGTACCAGGCCGTGCCGAAATAGGGATCGATCGGATTGTTGACGTAGCCTGGGCCCTTATAAGCTTTGTTCCACACGTCGCGTTGATACATGTAATAGCCTTCGAACGCGACGTGAACCTGCTCGTTAAACTTGTGATAGTACGTGCCGCCGTACCAGTTCATGTTGTTGTAGCCCCAGCGGGCGTTGTTCAGGTCGTCGACGCAGAGATAGATTGCGTCGCGGCCTGAATTGGTCTGGTACTGGACGCAGCCCGATACGGACGCCTGAGCGCCAGGATCCCGCGGACCGGTATAGCCGAGAATGCTGATTGACCGTGAATTCCATGGCAGGGTCTCGGTGCCCCCGCCGATGCCCGCCTGCAGCAGCCAGTTCCTGTTGATCTTCAGGCTCCCGTTGACACCAGTCGTGCTGTAGTTGTCGACGGAATAAGTGATCGATCGCGTATAGAGATAGTCGTTCGGCGCGAGCTGGGCCTCGATGTCGGGCAGCGTGATGTACCGGCCGAAACGGAACAGCACGCCGTCCGCGACGAACGGGACGAAGACTTCTCCGTAGGCCATCGGCATGTCGAAACCGTTGAACCGATTTTGATTGACAAGTTGGTTGCTGAAAAAGCCGAGCGCAGTGGTGTAACGATAGTTCTCCCCGTACATCGGCGCGAAACGGATGCCCCAGTCGACGCTGGTTTTCTGCACCGTGTCGGGCACGCGTTCGATGTAGACGACGGCCTGATCGAGTTGCACGGTGTTTTGGGTGAAGGAGTCGGCCACCGGCGCGTTGCCGCCAAAGCCGTGGGTTGCGCTGCTGACGTTGCCGCCGGCGTCGATCCAGCCATAAATCTGGACATGCGCGTTCTCGAGCGGTTTGCCGATCGGCGCACCGTCGAGCAGTGCCGCCATGAGAGGACTGTCCACCGAATTTGGCGTCGCGCCGCCAATCACCTGCGTCGCTCCGATCGGCCAGTCGGTGAAGGGCATCGGCGGGCTCGTCATCGGCGCCGGCGGGACCTCGGTCTCCGGGCGCCGCGTCGGTGGCGCATGCGGATCGGCGGGCGGCATCCGATTCCATTCATCCGCGTAGACGTTGAAGAGAATCCAGAAGAATTCGTGGTCGTGATTGCCGCTGTGATCTGCGATCGACGGCCCGGGCGGGAATAATTGGCACGGCGTCCAGGCTGGTGCCGTCGCGCAGACTGGTTCATTCGCGCGACTCGGCGTATTGCCCAAAACAGTGAGCGCCAAGAGGCAGAGCATGGCCAAGTTCCTAAGACTCCGACTCACAGCCCTCCCAATGCGGATTACGCGGGCGCTGCCCCTTTTTCGAAGAAGAAGTCCGTGCTCCCCCTTAAGGACGTCGACTGGACGTCATCCCATAGTTCATTGCCTTATCTGCGCGCAGTTTATGCCATTGCCGCGCTGGGCGGGGGGGCCTCGACACCAAAGCCGGAGGCCTTGGCAGTGAGCAAATCGTTGATTCGGTATGAGCAGCTTCAGATTAGAGCCACCTCCCGCCGATACGCCCCCGGTGGCCGATATCCCCTGGCGCTAGAGCGCAACTTTGATCGTGCCCGCGATACTCGTCAGTACGGTCGTGGGCGGTCTCACTCTGGTCCTATGGCCGTTTGCTGCTGTTATCAGGCGACTCCACCATCGTCCGGTAGGTCGCATCCGAATGGATGTAATCTCTTTTGTTCTCGTGCGTGCGGTGCTAGCCGTTGATGTTCTGGTGCTGCGCGCCTTGGTCGGCGCTATGCGGCTCACGTCCGGCCAGACGAAGAACCCTGGCAGTACCAGAATCGGGCGCCTCGCCTCAGGAGGCGCCTGAATTCATCTGAGGTTTCGATGAGGCCGCGTGGATGAACGACTCCATCGCGCATCGATCCTAATGCACTGCGGCGTCAGCGGCCTTCTTGGCTTCATGTTTATGCGCATGTGCCTTGGCCTTGTGGATGTGCGCCTTCGTCTTATCGATCGACTTGTTTGGCTCGCTTTCCGTTGCCGCCTTGACGTTGTGGCCGGCTTCTTTGGTCGTTTCAGCGACGGCTTTGCCAGTCTCCTTTGCGGCGGGCTCAACTTGGGCGAATGCGGTTGCGCCGAGGGTCATTGCTGCCAGCACCAATAGAAAATTCTTTATCATCGTCGTACTCCTTCAAAGGGTTCAATCGAAATTACGCCACTATTCGCTGGCGATGAGCGATTGAGTACAAGGATACGCGCTCGCGATCGCGGTTCTCGACTCTATTCGGCCTATACCGCGGCCATTAAGGGTATGTAATCGAATTCGAACAGCCAATCGCCTGTTTCGCAGCGTTGGGGGGCAAATGATCGTCAACGTGTCGCCCGGGCAGGCGCGGCCGGTGCTGGTATCGATAACGTCATGAAATCGCATTTGCCACAGGGTGAGCAACACCGTGGCGAACGCCCCCGCAGAATTGTCGGGGCGGGTCCGCTAGCGAAGCAGGAGTGCGAGGCCACGCGGTGGCAACGGCCGAAGGCCGTGAGGCGAGGCCGAGTCACGCCTCTCAGTCGCCGATGCTGGGAGGCCAGCAGTTGACCAGCGCTGCGCGGTGGCTTGAGTTTCGCGACAATCATTTGCAAACCTCAACCTGACTGACTCGCCAAGGTTCAGCGTGCACCTCGACGCGCAACGACCGTGCGCTTATGCTCATTCAATGCCTTGGCAACACCTGCGCATCTCTCGTTTCGGAGGTCCCGACGTCCTAGAAATGGTGCAGGAGCCGGTGATTCCTGAGCCAGGAGCTGGAGAGGTTCGGATCAAGGTGCTCGCCGCCGGCACCGGCTTTACCGATACGATGATTCGGCGCGGACGTTATCCGGATTTTAAGGGACCGCTGCCGTTTACGCCTGGCTATGACATCGTTGGCGTCGTTGAGAAGAGGGGCCCCGGAGTGGTCACACCGTCCGAGGGCGAGATGGTCGCGGATCTGTGTGTGGTGGGCGGCTATGCACAGTATGCGATCCGCCCGGCGCAATTTCTGGTGCCTGTCCCGGCGGGCACCGATCCTGCCGAAGCGGTGTGCATTCCTCTTGCCTACCTGACTGCCTTTCAGATGTTGACTCGCTGCCGCCACCTGCCGTCGGGCGCGACGATTCTCGTCATCGGCGCTTCGGGCACGGTCGGCACCGCGCTGCTCGACTTGGCGCGCCATCTCGGCCTCCAAGCGATTGGCACGTGTTCTGCGCCGAACCTGCCGGTGATTGAGCGCTTCGGGGCCGCGGCGATCGACTACAAGGCGGGTGACTTCGTGACTTCCGTGCGCAAACTGACTCCAGGCGGCGCTGGAGTTGAAATCGCCTGTGACGCGATTGGCGGTGCGCACTTCGGCCGTTCGTTTGCGTGCCTTGCGCCCCGAGGGCTGATGGTTGGTTACGGGTCGCAAACGATGGCCGTGGGCCGCGAGAGCCTCGTCGCCGCAGCTCTCGGCTTGGCGAGGCTCAAAGTGTGGAGCGCATTGAGCTTCCTTTTCAGCGGCCGTAGCGCTGTCTTCTATAGCATCACGGCGCGCCGTTCGACTCACCCAGAGGAGTTCATGGCCGACATGGCCGCGCTGTTCCAGCTGTTGCGCTACGGTGCCATTCGGCCGGTCGTGATCGAGCGACTGCCGCTCGCCGCCGCGAGCGAGGTCCATGCTCGCATTGACAGAGGCGGACTCGGCGGCAAGATTGTGTTGCTACCTTGGTCCGTCTAATGCGGCGTTTGGTGAGCTGCGTGCCGGGTGTATCGGGAAAGTCGGTCCCACGATTGATGGCAGCCTGCAGTCCCGCTCGGGCCATTGAATTTGATCACCGGTCCCAATGGGAGCGGGGAATCAAATTGCGATTCGGCGAGCGGTGCCGAAACGCTTCACGTAATGCCTTGATTTATAAGCCGTAGTTGACGATCTACTTAAGCCTGTGTCTAATACGCGATCCCGTACGGCCAGGTAGCTCAGTTGGTAGAGCAGCGGACTGAAAATCCGCGTGTCGGGGGTTCAATTCCCTCCCTGGCCACCATTTGACCCCCTTCCGACTACGCCCCAGCGCGCTAGACTACGCCTGGGTACGGTGTAAGTCTTTGATTAAAAAGACTATAATTCCAAGCGTCGTTCAAAGCCAGTCTTTTGGTGTGCTTTCCAAGCTGGGGGCAACTGGGGGCAACTTTTCTCAGAGTTGCCCCCAAAAGTCAGTCAAAAACGTCGAGTTGCCCCCAGCCTTCTTCAAACCCACGGAGGAGTTGCCCCCAATGCTTTCCAAGCTATTGATTGATAAGACGAAACCGCAAGCCAAAACACTGCGACTTTCGGACGGTCGTGGGATGTACCTCGAAATCTCGCCACAGGGCGGCAAATGGTGGCGCTTCAAGTATCGTTTCGCCGGCAAGGAACGTCGGATCTCGCTCGGCGTGTACCCGGACGTACCGCTCGCCGCCGCGCGAGAAAAACGCGAAGAGGCACGCCGGCAAGTCGCCGCCGGCATCGATCCGGGCGAGCAACGCAAGGCTGCCAAGATCGCCCTGATCGAGAGCACCGAGAATACCTTCGAGGCCATTGCGCGAGAGTGGTTCGGAATGTTCTCGACGCGGTGGGCAAGAGGTCATGCGGACAAGATCATCCGCCGGCTCGAACTCAACGTGTTCCCCTGGCTGGGTGCGCGACCGATCAAGGGCATCACCGCGCCGGAGCTTCTCGCGGTTCTGCGACGGGGCGAGTCCCGTGGCGCGAACGAGACGGCGCACCGGGCACTCCAAGTATGCGGGCGGGTATTCCGATTTGCGATCGCCACCGGCCGCGCCGACCGAGATCCGTCGCGGGACTTGAGTGGTGCGTTGGCGCCGACCCAAGAGAAGCATCTCGCCTCAATCACCGAACCGGGGGCGGTGGGCGAGTTGCTCCGCGCCATCGACGGCTACAAAGGCGCGTTCGTCACGCGCTGCGCCCTGCGTCTTGCTCCGCTGGTATTTGTCCGACCGGGCGAGCTTCGCCAGGCC
The DNA here is from genome assembly GCA_963818075.1 of uncultured Gammaproteobacteria bacterium. Taxonomy (GTDB): domain Bacteria; phylum Pseudomonadota; class Gammaproteobacteria; order Steroidobacterales; family Steroidobacteraceae; genus Bog-1198. The sequence continues at coordinate 460,444 of CAWFQX010000007.1, forward strand.
CAATGGACGGAGATCCTTTAGCAGCGCGCGTTTGTAGGGGCCCGTGAAATGCCGCGCTTGATCTTCAGATTCCGAGGGTGGATTGCAGCGATCCACATCGCCCTGAATCATCAACGTGGGAGTTCTGATGGTTTCGACGGCGGCAAGTCGCGATTTCAACGCCTGGTATCGCTGATCTGCCGGCTCTTTCCTCCAGCGACTCCGATAAGCGTGTAGCGTGATGGCGGTCCAATCGGGATTCTTGAAGCTTTCCGCGGTCGCTTCGAATTCAGCGTCGCTGAACCAGCCGGGTTCACTCCAGGATGTCCATTGATGACGGGCAAAGCCAATCGGGTCCGTGCGCACGGCCGCCGCGCCGGGTTCAGTCGACATGAACCACTGATACCACCAGCGTTGGGATTGCTCGAAGGTGGGCGTCGCAAAGCGCCCGCCGGGAGAATACGACAAGGAGCATGCGGTAATGCTCGCAAGGCGCTCCGGCCACAGTGCGGCCAGGGTGTAGGCGGTTCGCGCGCCCCAATCATGGCCGATAACAGAAAACCTCTCAAAACCCAAAGCATCCGCGATGTCGATCACATCCTGCGTCAGGGCCACCCCGCTACCGTCTCGAAGGGTGCTTGATGAAAGAAATCGGGTGGCACCAAATCCTCGGACCCAAGGTGCTACCCAATAGAAGCCAGCCTTCTCAAGATGCCTAGTGATGGCACTCCATTCGCGAATGTCGTCCGGCCATCCATGTAGCAATAGGATCGGTGGTCCGCCACGAGGGCCTCCCGCTTCAAATGCCACATCGAGAATGGCGGTCTTGATGCTTTGCATGTCATGCCCTCTTTGAGGAACTAGCATTTCCCGCCTTGGATCGTCGGGCGAGTGGACACGTAGAGCGAAACAGCCGCTGTGGGCGGAAGCGCGCGCCGATGCTCGAGGTCGTGAGGAAAGCGGCAGCACGCGGTGAGATCAAGTCGCTCGTTGCAGTGCTCAACGGCACCTGCAATTTTGTCCTGGACGCCTGTGCTCGCGGAGAAACTCTTGCCACCGCCGTAGCTGACGCTCAGCGCTCTGGCTTTGCGGAAGCGGATCCGAGTGAAGATTTGAGCGGGCGGGACGCTGCCCGGAAACTGCAGATCCTTGCGAGCCACGCATTCGGAGCGGAAGTCGCTCCGGCGCCCGTTCATTCCCTCGATGAATCCGTGGCCCAGGCAGCTCGGGAATCGGCTAAGACCGGTGGTCGGCTGCGCCAACTCGCCTTCGCGGTGCGGGGTGCAGGAAGCATAAGCGCCGGGATACAGTTCGAGCGGGTGCCCGCTGGGTCGCCATTTGCTGCTCTCGAGCGCGAGTGGAATGCCATCACCTGACTATGATGAATGGCGACGAGCTAACCGCATGCGGACGAGGTGCCGGCCGCTGGCCAACGGCCGAATCCGTCATGGGCGATGTCTACGACGCTCTGCGGGCGCAAGCGTCTCGTGACGCATCATCTAGCTCGGCCTAGCGTCCTTGGATCATCGTCTTGGACGCGGTTCAAAGATGGGGGTGTACTGTCACAAATGAGCAGCTGACATAGCCGGCGTGAATGCCCTGAACATCGGATATCGTTCGCGGAACAGATCTTCGAGACGCCGATCGACCACCGCGCACCGCACTTGTAAAAGAAGGTGCGCCCCCTCTGCTGACCAGCGCATCGGCTGATGTTTCCCATTCTTTGGTTCACCAAGTGATTCATCCCGGACTCGGCAGGTGCACTTCCATGCCTGCTGTGGTAAGCCCGTCAACGACCTGTCCAGCACTCATGAAAATGCTTCGCATTCGGCTGATTGCGTTGGCCCACAGACCGTTCCACATTTGGTAGCGTACTCGAGGGAGCTTTTCTCGAATCATCCCAGCGAGGATCGGATTTATGGCTTCGACAACGGCCGCCGTTTTGGCGACCATCTGCTCGATAGCTCGGAGTCGCATACTGATGTGAAACCAATCAAGAATCGGTTGCGCAGAATTCTCGGTCGCACGCTGCACTAGGCCGGTTAGTCCGTCTGCGCCAGCCGCGAGTACGACAACGCGTGATTTAGGCGTCCAACCGTGCGTTTCAAGCGTCGAGCGGATGAAGCGCCGAGCGTCATCCGCACTCTGTGCGACCCAGGCAAAAGATCCGCCCAGTTGGCCGTCCGCTTCGACCCGGCCAGCAATAACATAGTGCTGCGTCATTCCTGTCAATCGGTCCGATCGCACGTATGTACCGTCGATTGCTATCGTAAGCTGCTTTCGGGGAGTAATGGGTGTGCGCTCGACATCCGGGAAATCGTATTCGTCTGGAACGGTGACTCGTTCGTCGAGTTGATGTCCCACCGCGAGCGTGCGGCGGCGCACGCTACTCTGTGCCACAGGGCTGGTTTGCAGAGGCAGCAGTTCTCCTGGCAACTCGGCGGCGCGGCGATAGGGCATTCGACTGCCCCAACTCGCCAGCAGGTATTCGAGCTCTGGTGTCGTGCGTCGGTGCCGCAAAAACCATAAGGGAGATACTGTCTGTCCGACACCACCGCGGCACCCGCATCGCAGATACCGACTGCTGGCGACCTTGACCACGCCAAATACAGTGCGAAAGCTTCGCGGCCTCGAATCTTTAACCCTTTGCAAAGACTGACAATTGGGGCAGAGCCGACTTAGTTTGCTTTCAACTCGAAACTGCATCTCAACGATGCGACGCTGAATATCTCTGATGACGACTTTGCCGTCCGCCAATGAGAGGCCAATTTCCTCCGCTGCCTTTATGCCAGCCGGCCGCTCGACCGAGGCAACCTGCTGAATATCGGCCGTGCGACCTGCAACTCTGGTCTCAACCCAGATGATGAATTCCATGGTGCGTCCTCCGTGAAGTGCCGAACAACCGTAACCCACTTTTGTGACAGCGTAGGCCTCACACCGCCAACTTTGAACCGCGTCCCGCGGGAGGGCGAATCACCGGTTGGACCTGGACACCGCACTAGTCCCATGAGATCGCCCGGCCGTATGCACGAGGCCCTTGAGGCGCATCACTGACGGCGGGATTGATGATCGCACCGAGATTTACCGGCAGGCACGGGCTGCGATGCAAGTACCGCTTCGTCGAGAACTGGTCGATACATCGGTGTTGCGGGCATTCGCGCTGAGTTGCGCACCCGGCGTCAAGCGCTCAGGAAAGAATCGTGATCACGCCAGATTACGCTCTCTTGCGTAATTACCCGGAGCGCTGTCCTCAACCCGTCAAATTCTATCCGCCGATCTTCGGAAGGCGCTGCTATTTCAATGTGTTAGCGATCTATAACGCTTCATAAGCCTCTACACCGTCTCGATTGCGGTGGCTGCCAAGCACCCGCCAGCAACAAGGCATGCACGCTGGAGGCGCAGGCCGAATGGCCCAATTCGCCTGAGATTTACGTTACTCCTTAGCATGACTTAAATTTTTTTATGTCGTGTTGAGGACTTTTGACGAACCGCGCACAGAGTGTGCAAGCAGCGGGCAACAAGCAGCTCGGAAGTGGGATGTCCGGATTGGACCTTCGATTGGATCTTTCGGACGTGGGGAAGGATTTCAAAATCACCATTTAAAAGGAGTAGTCATGCGTGCAGCTGGAATGGTTAGGGTCTGGGGAGCAGCGGCGGTGTCGCTGTTGATGTTGAGCGTCGCGGCTGGAAAGCAACCGCCTGACGTCGTCACAAGCGACTCGTCCGCCAATACCGCGATGGGCACCGGGGCGATGCTGTTTTTTGGAAGCGGCATGGGCAATACCGCCGCGGGATGGTACGCGCTCGATGTCAACTCAACGGGATCCTCGAATACCGCGTTCGGAGCCCAGCCGCTGTACTCCAACACTTCCGGCGCCAACAACAATGCATTCGGATATTTCGCTCTCTACTCGAACACGAGCGGTGCAGAGAACGCAGCTTTTGGGTTGGACACGCTGTACGCCAATACGACCGGCATAAGCAACACGGCGTTCGGAAACTTTGCGCTGGGTGAAAACATCACGGGGAACTACAATACAGGCATCGGTTATCAGGCGCTGTATAGAAATACGGCGGGTTGGTTCAATACCGCCAGTGGCTACAATACATTGGCCGACAGCAGCGGATACGGCAATACCGCCGACGGCTTCGATGCGCTGGGCACCGCGACGGTGGGTAACTACAACGTGGCGCTGGGGTTCGCCGCGGGAAGCGCCATATCGACGGGCAGCGACAACATCGATATCGGCAATGCGGGTGTACTTGCGGACAATGGGGTGATACGCATTGGCAGCCCGGGCGTGCAGTCGAGCACCTACATTGTTGGCATCTCCGGTACCCTGGTGACCGGCAATGCGGTGTATGTCAATTCGTCGGGTCAGCTCGGCACCACGATGTCCTCCGAGCGCTACAAAACCGCGGTGGAGTCCATGGGCGAAACAACCCGTGGCCTGGACCGGCTCCGCCCGGTCACGTTTCGCTATCGGGCCGATGCTAAGCGCGTGCGCCAGTATGGCCTGATCGCCGAAGAGGTCGCGGCGGTGTACCCGGAACTCGTCATTCGCAACGAGGAGGGTGCGATTCAGGGGCTGCGGTACGAGGAACTCGCGCCGATGTTGCTCAACGCACTGCAGCAGCAACAACGCGCGCTCGCGGCACAGGCAGCAGAATTGAAGCAGCTGAAGCAACAGATGGCGGAACTTGGGGAGCTGCGCCAGACAGTTCAAGTAGCGCGGCGCTAGGTTTGTCCGAAAGACGAAGCGGGATTATCCGCGCGGAACGTTTGACGAACGGCGGGTAGTGAAAGAGGGCTGGGTCAAGTGACCAATCTCGTGCGATGCACCAAGAGTACCTAATCGTGCCCCTAGAAGAGGCAATCTTTCCGCGGTATAAGGCGGTGGAAGGGATCAACAACAATCAATGAGCAGGAGGTTTCAATGATTCATTCCACCAGGACCGTCTTCGTTGGACTGTTCGCCGCGGCGTTGACGTGCAGCGCGGTGGCCGCGCATGCCAGTGATTCCGACAACGCATGCGCCAGTCTACCCACGCACCAGCAGCTCAAGGGCGCGCTGGAAAGCGCCCGGGCGGCGTCGAACGGCGGCTTCAATCTCGACATGTGGGGGACCGTGGTCAACCGGGACGGTATCGTCTGTGCGGTTGCCTTCACGGGTTCGGATCGCGGGTCGCAATGGCCCGGCAGCCGCGCAATCTCGGCGCAGAAGGCCAACACCGCCAACGCCTTCAGCCTGCCAGGACTCGCCCTATCCACCGCCAATCTGTATGCGGCGGTTCAACCGGGAGGAACTCTCTACGGCCTGCAGGCCAGCAATCCGGTGGATACCGACACCGCCTATCGAGGACCCGCGGCAAACTTCGGCGAGAGCGACGATCCGATGGTGGGTCGTCGCATCGGCGGTGTGAACGTGTTCGGCGGCGGTCTCGCCCTGTATAACTCAAAGAAGCAGCTGATCGGCGGAATCGGCGTCAGCGGCGATACTTCCTGTGCGGACCACAACATCGCCTGGCGGACCCGCAACAATCTGGCGCTCGACTGGGTGCCGGGCGGGGTCAGCGCGAAGGGCGACGACAACATCAACTACCAGGGACTCGTGCCCGTGCCCAGTCTGGCAAACGACTTCTCGCAGCCGATCTGCAAGATCGCGGGTGTGGATACCGTGTCGATGATCAGCATGAACTTGCCGCCGATTCGAAAATAGATCGATACGCGATGCGTGGGCGGTGGGCCCGGGATTCTAGAAGGTCCCGGAGGTGCGATGAGTCTCGAACCGACGAACCACGACAATACGAGAACTTAGTGCAGCGGCGGGGAGGCCGAGGTGTGCCGTGCGGAACGTCAATGTCACACCTTGAGTGTCAGCACGCGTCGAAGCGCGACGTTGTTTTCATTCTTACTGAGCTGCCAATCGCCAACGGGTGACAAGAAGAGGGCCCCCGCGGGCCCCGAAAGTCACTGGTTGATGGATTTACTTATTTAGATCGCTCATCGTTGTTGTCGGGCGGCAGGACGACGAGGCGGCCGTCGATGGGGAAGGCCTTCAGTTCGACGCTGAAGCCCGAGCCCTCCTTGTGCGGAAATGCCGCGCCGATCTTGGTCCACTTCTTTTGCGTTTTTCCGTCTTTCTCGTATTCCTCGACGGTGAAGACGTTGAGGTGGGTCGGAGTCGTCGACGGCGCGGCGCTTGGGGGAGGAGTTAATTGGATTGAGGATGTGCGATTGGAATTATGCTGATTGCGGTTGTTCATGGAGGGCTCCGTGCGGTGCTGGCTGGTCGGGGGCGTTAGCGTAGGGGTAGCGACAAGAAATGGCGCCTCGCATAAATGCTTCGATCATCGAGATTCGGGTAAGTACCGCATGCACGGAGCATTGCTACAGGGAAGTAGCAACGGACGCACAGCGTCCGGAAGGCGGAGTGGGTGAGCGCGGCTTCCAACGGGCCGACTCAATGTCGGCACGTTCGGAGCGAGCGCCCGAGCATATGCGAGGGCTGGACCGCCACCGTGGAGCACTCGGGTCTGTGGCGGCGCGCCTCTGGGCCGCTGTCGCCGGGCGAGTGCAGGGTGAGCCGCATGCTGGCGAACGCCACTATAGGGATGTAGTGGCCGGACCGCTGCGCAGCAGGGACAGCGGAGCACAGCGGACGAATAGCCCGGCCATCGGAGAATACTTGTCGGTGGAGGGCGGGGTATGTAAGCGTATATGCGGCTGCGGCGGGTGAGGCCGGGAATAATTGGCGAATTCATCGAGATTTGCGGCAGAGCGAGTACGTAGATGAAATTGCTGCGGGGAAGCAGCAACGGACGAAAGTCCGGGAGGGTGAGATCGGAGGCCTTTTCGACGAGATACAAAATCTTGTCGGACCGATCGAACGACCGGACATGGGTGAGGCGGATGCGCCGAACGCCGATACGCGGAAGTATCGGCTGGTCCGCGAGCGAAGCAGGATTGCGCAGGCGAGTCGGTCCGGGCAGGGCCGCAGCGAGGCAGGATGCCAGAGCATCGCGGTCGGGCTCGCGCGCTGACTCGCCGTCGCCGGGCGAGCGCGAGGTCGGCGTTTTCGACGAGATTAGTAGTCTCGTCGAACCGACGCCCAGCTATCGAAGATAGAATGATCGCAAGGAGCTCATGGAAAACTCGGTCGAAATGACCCCATGCCCTTGCGGGTCTATTGTGCGATGCAGAAACTCGTTTCTAGGTTCCTGTGACACTCTCGGCACGAAACCTGCTTTCTGGGCAGATGACCGTGCCGCCGAGTGCACCGACGGCCCTGGCCGATTTGCCTTCGTCCTAACATGTGCTTGCAACGGGACTTGCGGCATAATCGCGAGCAGGACTTCGCGGATCCGAAGCCCGCTATAAGAAACAACAGGAGCAAAACCGATGCGCAGCAAGAACAGTTTGTCTGTCTCGACAGCGATAGTCGTCTTTACCCTTCTGGGTGTCTCTCACGCGAAAGCCGACACACCCTGTTTCACCCTCGCGAGCCTTAAGGGGACGTATGCGGTCACCGGCTACTATGAAGGGGGCATCGCAATCGCGTACGGAGTGAGGCAACTCGACAACGAAGGTAATCTGACGGGCACTTTCATTCTCAACGAACCTGTAGCGGGCTCGACAACCGGAGCCAGGACGGTCATCACCGGCACACAGAAGGGCAGCGTCACCACGCTCAATTGCAATGGCACCGGTGTTTTTACTCGCGTTCTCACCTCATCGACTGGTGTCGTGACGACCCAGATGGATGATTTTGTCATCACCCATGCCACCGAGGACGATGGCCAGTTGCGCGTCACCGCGATCCGAGACGCCCAGAGGACGCCCTCTGCTCTTGTGACGCCCGCGGTACTTGTGACTCGTGAATGGACGCGCGTGCCTTCACCGAACTAGGCGGTGAATCGGGACGGTAGCATCGCTTCAAGGAGCATCGCCGTCCGCTGTACCTGGCCGGGCGGGAGCAATGGCCTGCGTTGCTCCCGTCGTCCTTCAGGTTTGCAGATCATGGCGCGCTCGCGGCCCTCGTTGGTGTAATCGTCGCGGTGGTGTCCTTTCTACCGCGAACGCAGCCGTCTCACGGCGTAACGTTCGGTTACGGCGTCCTCTTCATCGTAGGGGCGTAATTTGTGTTGATCGGCGTCCGAGGCTTTAAAATGCGGACACTTCGCGACCTGGATCCGGATACCTCGAAGACTGCTGCCGATCGCGACAACTTAGAACGATGGATCAACCGTTGGCTTTACAGGGAGAGTCGATGATCCGAATGAACCGCCAAAGTGCCAGACGCGCGGATACGGGTGAGTGTGCGGCCGCTCAACTTGGACGTTAAATGCCGCTTCTTCACGATTCTCGGTGCCCTGAGTGCGACAGCGGTTTGCCGCTGAAGGTTCTTTGGGAATTCTCGCGCAGCTCTGCCTACGGCCTCGTCACAAGATCTGGGGTTCTCAAAGGTAGGATTGGCATCGTCTGCCCGAATTGCCGGGTCAAGCTCCGGGTCGTGCAGAGCCGCATTTGGGTGTTTCTGTTTCTACTCTGGGCGGTCGCCTTTGGAGGCGCTTGGTTCATGGGTGAATGGATGCGCCGCGCTCATGTTGTCTTGAGCCAGATGTTTCAGGTCCTGGGACTCGTGGCGCTCGGGTCTGCGATTTTGCTGGTGCAGAAGTACTTGATTCCGCATCTGGCACAAGTTCGGTTGGCTGGCGCCGACGAGCAACTGGGCTTCCCACTGTCCGGGGCTTATGGGAACCTGCCGGACTCGCAGGGTGCTCAAGTCGACGCAAAGTCAGCGGTATCTGACGAGCCGAGGCGATGAGGACACTTGTTTGAATCCCCGTATCCTCCTCGCCCTAAAATTACCCATCGTGGTTATCGTGGGCGCTTTTGGCGCGATCATTTGGCTTCGGGGTTGGGCATTGGTCATGACACATGTCGGCTATGGTGTTCTCACGAGCTCTTGGTTTATCGCATTGACCGATCTCCATCACAACCCAGCGCGCGCGCGCGATCTGTTCTTTTAGTTTTTGGCTCCGCCTATGCCGGTGCGGAGGGTCTCATTATTTCCCTAGGCGTGGCCTGCGCACTGCGCGTGCCGCCTTTTCTTGCGTGGGCAGGCGCCTCTATGGCTGCCATTGGATGCGCCAGCAGCCTCGCGACGAGCCATCCGGAGCTAAATGCGTCTATGATACGATTTAAAACGCTGCACGCATTCCTTTTTTCCTCTGCGGTGGGCTTCTATTTAGGATCTCTTTTGCGCCCTCCGCAGTCGAGTGTTTGAGGATCTATTCCAGCGATCGCGGGGCCGCGCCTGATCAGCCAAGGAGGGAAGTCGATGATGGGAATAGATCAGTTTCGTTTATCGTTGGTGCAATCCCGCGTCGCCCAGCCTGATCGTTGGCCGTCTGAGTCATGCGCACAGTTTTGAGGTCCTACGAGCCCGTATTCGGTGGCATCGTTGCCATTTTGTCGGCGGCCTTCCTTTGCTTCGTGCTAATGGGGCCTTCCCCATTTGTGTTGGATGGCCCGATGGTGCAAATAGTGGCGTGCTGCGGAGCTGGAATCTCTTGGGGTTTGTTACAAGTTGTTGAGTATCGCAGCGCCAAACGGGAGAACGTCGCGCTCGCAGAGCCCGCGGTTGGTACGGCCGTTGGATGCGTTTTGCTTGGTTTGGTACTGGCATTAGTGACGGTGTTGCTATACGAGTTTGCCCAGAACACCTGGTATGCGATCGCGACTGGGCTCTTCACGGCTCTACTCTTGTGTACAGGCGCGGTGGTTGGCATTCGTCAGGGCGTCTGGAAGTGACGGGTAACGATCAGTTCGAGCGATCGCGAGATCCGCGCCTTCGATATGCCGAGGACGTGAGTGAGCAGTAACGGATGTTGAATTCGGCTCGTATTTTCTTAAGGTCTATTCCGATGTCGTTGCTAACGCTCGATGGGCGTCTGCTCGATTTCGGGCCGCGGCTGAGCCTCACTGGCCTTCGGCGTTTTATGGTCGAGTTCTTTTATTTTGGCGAAGCGCGGGCGTGTTTGTTCGTCGTGCTGTTCTTTACTGCCGTATTTTCCGTTCCGCGTAGCGGGCTGTGGGGACTCCCTCGGTACGATGTTCTCTTGGTAATCGCTTTGATGATCCAGGGGTGGATGGTCTGGGCGAAACTTGAAACGGTCGATGAGTTCAAGGCGATTTGCCTCTTCTCGAGGTGTTCAAGACTTCGGCGGGAATTCGGTCGTGGGCCTACCCTGACTTTGCCTACTCGAAGGTCCTGGGGGTTCCGCTCTTTTCCGGTTTTATGTATGCGGCGGTGGGTAGCTATGTCATCCAAGCGTGGAGATTGTTGGACGTCCGAATTCGGCATCATCCGCCCTATTGGATGGCGGGACTGAATGCGCTTGCGATTTATGCGAATTTCTTTACGCATCATTACATCGGTGACTATCGATGGTATATCGCAGCCTGCACATTGGGACTTTACGCGCGGGCGACCGTGATCTTTCGGCCGCTGGATCGGGATCGGAGCATTCCTCTCCTTTTGGCATTCGTGCTGATCGGGTTTTTCATTTGGCTTGCGGAGAATATCAGTACCTTCTTTGGTGTTTGGAGATACCCGAATCAGATTGGCGCATGGGCGGTAGTTCATCTAGGCAAATGGAGTTCGTGGTCCTTGTTGGTCATCATGACTTTCACGATCGTCGCGAACCTGAAGCATATTAAGAGCCGCATTCACGTTCCGCCGTAGGCGGTCAGTTCCTACAGGAGAAACGATCGAGTAGTTGCGAGAAGCGTTCGCCGTATCAGCTACCGGGTGTTCAATGGTTGATTCGTGTGATGTGGATGTCTTAGGCGAATCGCGACCGAGCAGTCCGGCATTAGGTCGGGTCTTTGTGGGGTAGCACGAAAGGACATGGTGAGCAGGGAGGAAAAGGTATGGAGGGTCGCGATCAATATTGGTTTCCGGCCAAGCGGAAACGCTGGGGATGGGGCCCTCCGACCAAGTGGCAGGGGTGGGTGGCGCTCATGCCTCGTCACCTTGTCGGCTTTTTGTGTCTCGTGTTGGCGTCGTCGTTGTTGATGTTGCTGATTTGCTCGGTGAAAGGCGAGCCGCCGGCGTGGCGGTAATTTGCGGCATGATGCAATTAGGAGCTTGCGGCGATGACTATCGCTAGCGTCCGAATTTACTTCTTGTCCGAGGATGAGGATCTTCAGCGCAAGCTGTCTCAAACCCATTGGGGATTTGCAGAGTGGTTTCACCGTCGTCTGAAGGGCGTTCGCGCGGATTTGCGGGGTCCGGAGGCTAAGGGCGTCGACATCGTGAATTTCATGCTCTGTGAGCATACAAGGCTAGCTTGGCGCATCGATGAATGGGGCAAGCGGATGAACTCCTTTGAGTACGGTTGTGTGTACGATCTCAAGTCGTTGGCGATGACGTCGCCGCTGGAAAACGTGGAGCGGCTCATGGGGTTCACGGCGGGGATCGCGGCGAAGGCACCGTGGCCGCAGGTTCGAGCGGTCGGTCGGGTGCTTGCCGTGTCGCTCACGGACGACGATCGCGCCAGTCTAACGCCTTACCTGCAGTGGCCGCGCAAGGTGGGAAAATTGGCGCAGGTCGTGGACCAGTCGGCCAAGTAAGCGCGTGGGCTGAAGAAAGCAAGGGCGGTGAAAGCAGGGCGGTTCCAAGTGGAATTAGAAAACACTGAGATTGAATCGTCAGATAGTGCGGGGTTATTGACGCTTGGCGGAAAAGCGGGAGGCGATCTGGTCTATGTGAGTTTCTGGCGGAGACTCGTCGCACACCTTCTCGATTTGGCACTCCTTTTGCCGTATGGGGCGTTCGTAACGCGGGTTCCCTGGAGGTCCCAAGAGGGCTTCGTCATCAGTCAACTCGGAGTGCTAATTATCTTCTTGCTTTTTAATGTCTATCTGGTCAAGAGATTCGGTGGATCACCCGGCAAAATAATCTTGAGAATGCGAATCGCAACGTTGGACGGAGGCCCAGTCGGGTACAAGGAGGCGGGCATCCGGTGTTCAGTTCTCCTACTTTTATCGGCCTTGTATTCGGCGGCTTTGGTAGTGGCTGCCTTGAACATGCCAGTCTCCGAGTATTCGCAATTAACGCGAGAGACGAGGTTGAGGCAACTTGAGCTGGTCGCACCAGTTTGGTATCAACCGGGAAATATAGTCATCGATGTGTGGTTGTTGAGCGAAATAGCCGTGCTGCTGATCAGCGAAAAGCGGCGCGCAATACATGATTATCTGGCGGGTACAGTGGTGATTCGTGCGTGACTGTGTGAGCGCTGACTAAAAGTATGGGGATTTTCGATCCACCTAGCTGTCCACAATGCAATTCTGAGGTTGCGCTCCGCGCCTTTTGGGCGGCGGCGTCTAAGCAGAGCCGGGGGACCAGTCTTAGTGGTGCGTTGGGTATTGTGTGCCCGACGTGCGGGGTCAAACTCCGGGTTCTGCAGGGTCGTGCCCGGCTGAGTTATGTCTTGGTATTTGGGATACCGTTTGCGCTCCTTTTCTTAGTCGGCCAGGCAATTCCGCTCAATAGCGGTACCCCCTCTGCGAGGGTTGCCTTACTCTGTCTGGGGGCGATCTACGTTGGCGGTTTTATTCTGCAGCGGCATTACTTTCCGCGGCTGCTGCAACTGCGCTACCTGCGAGACGGGGAGGTCGTCGACTATCCGCAGGCGAGGGCAGCGAGAGAGCAGGCAGCGGAAGATCAGTTCTTCGAGGAGCAACGGGGAATCGAGTCTGCGGATGTGGGAAAGCCCGCGTGGACCTGCGCGAGTTGTGCGGAGGAGAATCCGGGAAACTTCGAGGTGTGTTGGAAGTGTCAGGTGGCGCGTTCGAGGTCCGGCAAGTGAGCATTGAATCGTCGAACCTCCTCTCCCGGAAGAGCACCCGCGCGTACAAGCGAGCACTATGGGCGAGTGCTGCCGCTGTATTTTTTGTGGTGAGCCTGACGGACTGGCTCCTGGGCCGACCACATCTCTACATGGATCTCATCTCGGCAGGTCTTCTGTGCGCGCTATACCTGTATTTCTTGCGAAAAAATACGAGGTTTCACACTTTCGCGGACGAGGTGCTTGATTGCGGGGACCACCTTCAGATCTACAAAGGCCGGATACAGTTGATCGTACCGATCACGAACATCGCCCGAGCGAGCCTCTCGCCTGGTCCCAGTCTCATGAGTACCGTCATCGTTGAGTTCATTCAGCCGACGGAGGTCGGAAAGCAGATTGAGTTTCTGACCGAGGACGTATCGAAGACCGATTTCACGGAGGCGCGGGCAATTGCGGAGGATCTTAATGCGCGGGCGGTGATTGCGCGAACCGCGGGCGCAAACAGCAGCGGTTGATAGGGAGCACCATGCAGAGACAGGGAGGTGGGTAATGGACTACGTGCTGGCGGAACCGTACCGGGGACTGCGGGCACAGGCGTTGCAGATAACGGCCGCTCAAGTCGGCGCCGCGGACGCGGTGTTTGGGGTGCTGATGGAGACGGGTTACCCCGAGGCGGTGGTGAGTCTTCTGGCATTGTCGGATGGAACCGCGAGTCTGTACTTTAGCAATGGCGGTGGGATCATCGGGGCGGGTGGACACCCAGGACCGGCGGTGGCGGCACGGTCGTTGGTGGCGTTCGCGGCGCATAACTTGGGCCATTTGGTACCGGCGGTCGAGTATCCGCTGCCGCGGCCGGGGCACACGCGATTTTATGTGCTCACTTCGAACGGGGTGTTAACCGCGGACGCGCCGGAGAGGGAGTTTGGCGAGAATCGCCACGTGCTGTCGCCGTTGTTTTATGCGGCGCAGGAGCTGATCACGGAGATACGGACGTCGGATGGGGTAAGTGAGTGAGATCAACCATGGCAAAGTCGGCTTAGATTGCCGAGCAACCAATGCGCCTTCAGTCTCCCATTCGGGCAGTTATCTATCGGCGCGCGCGCTTTCGTATAGCCGACACCAAACCGCTGCCCACCGGCATCACATTGCGGCTATATGATTCTGCTGACCGTGACGAATGTTTGGCTATTTATCGAGACAACGAGGTAGGTCGGTTCCCGGATGGGTTCGTCGTTTTCTTTGCAGATTTTCTTGATCGGCCGGACTATTTAAAGGTCGTGCTCTGCGCTGAAGACCGTCCGGTGGCCGTAGGAGGTATAGGCTGGACTCCTTTCTTAATATCGCGCTGCGCGTGGCTCATCTTCGGAGTGGTGAGCCCAGCATTCCATGGACGTGGGATCGGTACAGCGCTCCTCCACCCAATGGCGCTGGAAAGACAACATTTGCCCGCGACTATTTACCTGGGATTGCCAAGTGCACGATTTCTCGTAATGGACCCGCCCGGTTTCGGGTAAATGGACCCACCTTGCATGGGTTACCGGCGGAGCCGCGGTTTGAGAGTTCTACGCGACCTTTTTCTTTGAGGCAAGTTTTCGAGCTTTGACGCCCCGATAGGTGGGGCCGGTAATGTTGACGGTGAGCGCGGAGTGCTCGAGGCGATCCCGGATGGCGTCGAAGATAACGGTATCGGAGATGACTTCGTTCCAGTGAGCCACGGGGAGCTGGGAGGTAAAGGCGACCGACTTATCGATGGATCGTTCTTCGATGATTTCGCACAGATCTTGCGCTTCGGTCGCGGTAAATTTCCGCATCCCCATCTCGTCAAAAATGATGAGATCGAACTTGGCGAGTTTTGCGCGATAGCGAAGGTAGCTGCCGCTGGAACGGGCGATGGCAAGGTTTTCCTGGAGCGCGGTGATGCTCATGTAGAGCACCGATTTGCCGCTGGCGCAGGCGTGCAGGCCGACCGCCTGGGCAATGAACGTTTTGCCGACACCCGTTTCACCGATCAGTAGCAGTGGACGCGCATCGTTGAGCCATCCGAGCGTGTAGATCTCTTTGATTTCCGCCTTCGTGATCGAGCGCTCCGCGGTGAAGTCAAAGTCCTCGAAGGCCGGACGCACGGTGAACTTGGCGGCTTTGATGCGGTTGACGGTTTTTCGCTCCTGGCGATAGTCGGCTTCGGCCTGCAACAGGATATCGGCGAACTCGGTGTAGCTGATTTTGTCGCGGGTGGCCTCGGCCAGGGTTTTATCTAGGACAGCAAGCATGCCGAGCATGTTCATCTCGGCCATGTGGTTCTTGGCGATAGCGATACTCATAAGGGTAAGTTCTCCTGCGCTGCAGTCGGTGGGATGGAGGGTTCGTCAGTGGCCTGCAGCGCGGCGCCGCCAACGTACCGAAGGAAGGGATTGCCGGGCCGGCGCACGATGTCGCGGGTCGGCTGCGGGTTCATGGATTGTTTGCCCGCCTGCTTGAGCAACTCCTGGAAGTACGGCGTGCGGATGCGGTTGTAGCGGCGCATGGTGGCGATGGCGGTGCCGATGTGCTCGTTCGCCAGAGCGTGTCCGGAGCGACTGATTTCCTTGGTGCATGCGGAGACCAAGCCCATGGCGCGACGGATATGGGCGTAGACGTCGGCGTTGAACAGCTCGAGGAACAACGTGTTGAGGTCGGGATGGATGAAGCGCGATTGCGACAGCAGTTTCTGCGGCGTCGCCTCGTAGAACGCGACGGAGTTCGCCGGGAAGTGCGCGAGGATCTTGATCCGCATCCCCATTTTCTGCCGGCACCGCGGATGGATCGCCAAGCGCTCGAGATTGAGGAAGATCTCGACATGGTGCTCGGTGAGCTTGATTCGTAGCCTTTTGCCGCGGTGGATATGCGGGGCGCTGTAGTAATCGCCATCGACGGCGACGTAACAGTCGGGGTGCAGCTTCGCCGTCTTCCACTCGCCGCCGTCGTATTCCACACTCGGCAACGTCTTGAGCGCGGCTTTCTCGATCTTCTCGAAGCGCTCGCGGCGGGAGACACCAAAGCGGCGGTGGGTTTGGTCGTTGATGCGCTCGACGCACACCATCAGCGCACGATTGATCTCGGCGATCGAGGTAAATCGGGAGCGACGGAAGCGGAACCGGAAGTAGCGCATCAGGATTTTTACGAGTCCCTCGCAAATTGCCTTATCCTTCGGCTTTCTCACGCGTGCCGGAACGATTGCGGTGGAGAAGTGCGCGGCTAAATACGCGTAGTCTTCATTCAGATCGGGATCGTACAGATGGCATTTGACGACGCCGGTCTTCAAGCAGTCCGGGACAGTCACGTGAGGCACGCCGCCGTACCACTCATACATCCGCCGGTGGCAGCCGAGCCAGTTGCGGCTTTTCATGTCCTCCGCCGCCCAGGCGAAGAGCAATTGACTAAACCCCAGCCCTGAGACGAACACGTAGGCTTTGTGGATCTCGCCGGTCTTGATCTCGTACCACTCGATCGGATCGCCGGCGTAATCGACTTCCACCCGTTCCGCCGGGCTCGAACTCGCGGGCCGTGATCGTCGCCTCGCGGTACTGCGGGAACTTGCGATAAAACTGTTTCCAGAAGTTCGGGTAGGTGATGAGCGCCTTCGCGCGCTCCTCCCAGATAAATTTCATCGGGTGGCCGAGCCCGAGCTCGTGGATGATCACCGGCCATTCGAGCTGCGACATCCACAGCGGATCCGGGCTCGCCGCCGTCTCGTGCGTCAGGCGCTCGCCGTCGCGGATCTGGCGCACCAGGCGCCGCGAGCAACCCAAGGCGGTGGCGATCTCTCGCAGGCTCCGTCCGTCGGCCAGGCGGCGTTTGATTTCCTCGTGTCTATCCACCGTCAGCTTCCTTCGCGCCATCCAGCTCTCCCGTTCGTGATGTGCCACGACGGTACTGGATTGCGGTGTGAGCGGGCCGAAGCCCGGCTTTTGAGGGGTGATGGCGGAAAACGGACCGCCGCAGACGGCGCAGGAGCCGCGATCGGGGAGCACCCGGATCAAAGCTACCCTGGAAAACCGACCAATCTGTGCTGGCATCGCCGTCCGCTCCTGGAGCCCGGACGACGCACAATCACACGCGCCGCTCAGGGTCGAAAAGCGGCTCCGGCCGGTGGTCCCATTGGGACGAAATCGGGTGGGTCCATTACCCCGAAATCGGGTGGTCCCATTCCGACGAAATCAGGTGGGTCCATTCACACGAAATCCTGCACCAAGCTCATTCACTTCGTTAATGCCGATCTGATCGCCGGTGGGATTTCGCCGTTGCGCCCGGAACTCGCAGCCATAGCGGCCGGTCGCATGGTCCTCCGAGAACTTAACCGCTTGGTCGAAGCGAGGGCCGAGTTCGCCTTTGAGAGTACGTTGAGCGGCTTGCACTACGCGAAGCGTCTCGAGGATTGGAAGGGGCAGGGCTATTTGATCGAAATCGTCTACATTCGACTTGCTTCGCCCCAGTTAGCGCTGAGTAGGATCGCGAGCCGAGTAAGGCAGGGGGGCCACGATGTCCCGCGAACCGATGTGATACGACGATTCAAGCGCGGGTGGACCAATTTCCTTAATGTGTATCAGCCGCTGGCGGATCATTGGGCAATATATGAGAATTCCGAATCCAAACCGAGATTGCTGGAGCGCGGACCATGACCACTCGACGTAAGTCGCCAAAGAAGCCGGAGAGCTTTGCCGCCGGTGTCGGTCGGGGGATGCGGCGTGCCGCACGTACTGCCCGAGAGGTGGCGCGGATGCACGGAACGCCGATTTACGTTTGGGAGGACGGTAAGGTTGTGGCCAAGAAGCCCTAAGCGTCCAAGCGCCGCAAGTGCAACAGAGCCGCATTGACAGGTATTACCCATCTCATCCTGCGACGATCGCCAGCAAGTCCTTCATGATGAGCAACAAATGGTACGGGTCGCTCGGGCTAGGCTCAAAGTTGAAGTGTTCATAGAAGGCCCTGGCCTCGTCATCTTTGGCATGCACCAGCAGCGCCCTGGCGCCGATTGTTTCGGCCGCTTGCGCGGTCCGTAGCAGGGCATCCTTGAGCAGCGCCGACCCGACGCCTTTGCCATGGATCGACACATCCACGGCAAGCCGCGCCAGCAGGATCACGGGTATGGGATGCCGCGCCAGGCCTTTCTTGACCCGCTCGGTTCCCTGCTCATGAGAAACGGATCCGGCCGCAAGACTGTAGTAACCGAGGACGCGCAGGTCCTTTGCGAGGACATAGGTCTGTGCGCTATGGGCCTGCTGGTTATTCCATGCTTGGCGTATCAAGTAGCGATTCAAATCCTCCTTGCCGCAGTCGAAGCGGTCGAGCAGGTGCTCGCGGCGCAGCTTCTCGATCGCGCCGAGTTCGCTCACTCAAGAACGCTGGGCGTTCTGAGAAGCTTTTCAAGGCGCGGGCGGGATTTCGGCGGCGCATCGAGCGCTGCGACAAAGGCGTCATACTGCTTGGCGCTCAGTGAGAACTCGCGGCGGTCGGCGAGCGTCTCGGCGGCTGCCGACAAGCCCTTATCGAGAATGAAGGCACTGACGGTCTTGCGTTCGACCGACGCCGCGCGCTTCAGAATCGACTTCGCCTTGGGGGTCAAGCGAACCTCGAGGCGGTCCTCTCGGCGTTTCGTGGAGCTGCGCATTTTATTGGTCCTAGCTTCTGGACGGGCTCATTGTATCATCCGTACAACGTACGGACAACGGGTGCTCAGATTCAAGCATTTGAGTTCTGTGCCAGGAATGTGACCAACTCAGATTGAGTGTGCCAGGATTGTGCCTTGGTGTGCCTGGGAAGGGGTCGGCAAGACGCTGCAAGTGGTTGATTGATAAACCCCTGGAATACCCGAAAGCGGGCTGAAAATCCGCGTGTCGGGGGTTCAATTCCCTCCCTGCAACATAACGTATTGATTATATGGGATATAATGCATGAAAACCCGTCTCCAGCAATGTCGGCCACAGTTTGCTTTGTATTCTGTAACGCGTTACGCTGTAACGCGTTACAGACGGAGAAATGGTATGGCGTTAGCGGCTGATCGAATGAAGTCCATGCGTGAGCGGCGTCGTGCGCGCGGCCTCCGCGAGTTGCGGTTGATCGTGCCCGATGCGCGATCGAAAGTGGTCCGTAGACGCATCGCGAAGGAGGTGGCTGGCCTGGATCAATCGCGTGAGTTGGACGCTCTCGGGTGGATCGAAGCGGTTTCGGAATTTGATGCCCGATGAGGCGCGGCGACGTGGTGACGGTTGCAGCAACGGGCGACTACGGTAAGCCACGTCCGGCGGTGATCGTTCAAACGGATGCCTTGCCCGCGGCACATGCGTCGGTCGTGGTCTGCCAGATGACCTCCGACTGCAGCGATGCACCCGACTTTCGGGTGACGATCGATCCGAGCGAGAGGAATGGCTTACGGGTGCAATCGCAGGTCGTGGCCGACAAGCCTGTCACGATCCGGCGCGAACGAATCGGACCGCAAATTGGCCACCTCGACGACAAGGATGTTGCGCGACTTAATATCGCCTTGGCGTTCGTGATGGGCTTGGCGGACTAGCGGCCACAATTTTTCTTGATGTTGGTGGGGCTGCGAGCAGTTGGCCCGTCGGGAATCGGACTTCGAGTGCCGCTGAAGGGAGCGCCGATTAGCGCACTGGACGGCCCGATCGAGGCCTTTCCTCGAAGCCCCTGACTCCACGGACTTTAGGGTTGACGTCGCGAAGTAGTATCTCGAGTGAGAGAGCAATTGACACTATTTTCCTCCTCCGGCGCGTCGGCGGGTGTTGCGACATGCATCCCCTAAGATCGTCGCGACAAGCACGGACTGTTGTCGCTTTAGTGTTCGTTTTTATGTTGATCAATTTTGCGGACAAGGCGGTCGTCGGCTTAGCCAGCGTGCCGATCATGCAGGAATTGCAACTGAGTCACACTCAATTCGGCATGCTGGGCAGCGCATTTTTTCTGCTATTTTTTGCCTCCGGCGTAACGGTTGGGTTTCTCTCCAATCGCTTCAGCACCAAGACTCTCATGTGGATCATGGGTGTCGTTTGGTCGGCGGCGCTGTTGCCGATGAGCATGGCCTCCAGTTTCCCCTTGCTGGTGGGCAGTCGCGTAGTTCTAGGCGCAGCCGAGGGACCGGCCTTCCCGGTGGCGGTGCATGCCGTGTACAAGTGGTTTGCCAATGCACATCGAGCGTTACCCACGAGCATTGTCGCTAGCGGCGCGGCTTTCGGCGCCGGGCTCGTCGCGCCGCTGATCATCTGGATCATCGATCACTTTGGTTGGCACGCGTCATTCGGCACCTTAGGCGTGGTCGGCCTGGTTTGGGTAGTTTGTTGGCTTGCTTTTGTCGAAGAGTGGCCGGCGCTCCCGTCATTCGGGCACGAATCCGAATTTCGGCAACGGGTGCCGTATCGACATCTGCTGATGAGCCGTACGGCCGTAGGATTCTATTTGGCTGGATTTGCGGCGTACTGGATCATCGCGCTCAATCTAGTATGGCTGCCTAATTATCTGATTAGGGCCTTGGGGATGGATCCTGCACACGCGGCATGGGTCATTGCGCTGCCTTCGGCCATGCAAATAGTGCTTGCGCCTGGGGTTGCATATCTGTCGCAAAGACTCTCCTTGTCGGGTTTATCGAGTCGAGTTGCTCGCGGCCTGGTGGGTACTCTGTGCGTCATCATCGCCGGCCTCTCGATGGCCTGCTTCCCTTTCGTCGGGATGGGGCCCCTCAAGATCTTCCTCGTGGGACTGGCGTGTTCAATCGGCAGTGTCATCTTCACGCTTGGTCCGGCACTCATGGGCGAGATTTCGCCCGCATCGCAACGCGGTGCGATGCTCGGAGTCTCGAACTCGATTCATACCCTCGCGGGCGTGTGCGCGCCCCTTATGATGGGTCGCATGGTGGACATCAACGCGAATCCGATCGGGGGATTTCGGACGGGTTACCTCTTCGTCGGAGTTCTCGTCGCCACGCTGGGAGCGGTGGCGGCCATATTGATCAATCCGGAATATGATCTACGGCGCTTTCAGATCGTTCAGGAGAGTCAGCAGATTGCAACACATTGATCTGATCTATCTCAGCGGTCAAGACGTCGAGCGAATAGCGCTCAGCGATCGCGAAATCCTTGACTCCGTTGAGACGGCACTCGATGCACAGGGTAAGCGAGCGGTGGTCATTGAACCGCGAGTCCATTTGGTGCCACATAATTCGGCGATTGGACATTTCAATGTGCTGCGCGGCGTCGTGCATCCGCTCGCGCTCGCAGGTGTCAAAGTGGTAGGCGACTTCGTCGAGAACTTTAAGCGCGAGTTGCCTTCCGAGCTGGGTTTGCTGGCGCTGTTCGATCCGTCGACGGGCGTGCCGTTAGCAATCATCAACGCCACATCTTTGACAGAGATGCGGACGGGAGCCATGACCGCGCTTGGCGCCAAGTACTTGGCACGCAAGGACAGCACGGTACTCGGCCACATTGGCGCGCGCGGTACATCGTACTGGAACATCCGATTACTCAATTATTTTTTTAATTTCGCTGAAATTCGTGTGCATTCCAAGCGTGCGGAGAGCCGGGAAGCGCTGGCCACGAGGTTATCCAAGGAATTGGGCAAACCCGTCGTTGCAGTAGAGGATTGGGAAAAATGCGTCACCGGTGCCGACATCGTGGTCGAGGCGTCGCGTCTCATCGAACCAGAACCACTGCTAAAGACCGAGTGGATCAAGCGTGGCGCGCTTGTCATTCCCTACGGGACAATGAGCGCCGTGGAGTTATCACTCACCGACGTCATGGACAAAATCGTGGTCGACGACTGGGGCCAATGTCGCAAGGGGTTGCCCTTTGGCGCGCTGCGCCAACATGTGGATTCCGGCAAACTTACTGAACGTACATTGCATGCGGAGCTAGGAGAGATCGTCGCGCACCTAAAGCCCGGCCGGGAAAGCGATGAGGAAACGATTTTATTCTGGCACCGCGGATTATCGCTGAGCGATATCGCTCTGGGTAGCGCCTTACTCTGTAAGGCGAGATCCAATTCGATCGGTAAAACGTTGCGTTTTCAATAAAAGGTGTACATCAAGACGTTCTGCATCTCACGGAAACTCTCGTCATCGAACATTGGCAGCGAAGCGCGAGAAGGGCTGAAGGCCCTGAGGGGGATGCGGAAGAACGACTATCGTCCGCGGGCGTCCACCAACAGCCACGCCTATTGGGGGCTAGTCCGGGAACGGGACCAACTCAGATTGGTCTGCCAAGGTCGTGAGCCGACGAACCCCGAAACGCGATCGTACCGTCCAAATCTCTACGGAATCTGTATGCTTCCCGAATGCCCAAGCGAAAGAAGACACCCCGCTGTATCGTGATCGCTGGACCGAACGGTGCAGGCAAGACCACATTTGCCCGCCGATATTTACCAGAGGACGAGGGGGTCATCCATTTCGTGAACGCGGATCTCCTCGCAATCGGGTTATCACCGCTCAAGCCGGGACTCGCCGCAATGAAAGCTGGGCGGCTTGTCCTCCAACAACTCGACCACTTTGCCGCGAAGCGGGTGGATTTTGCGTTCGAGACGATCTTCAGCGGGTTGGGATATGTTCGCCGCATCCGAGCGTGGAAACGGGCTGGTTACAAGATTGAAATCGTGTACCTGAAGCTGCAATCCACCGGGCTCGCGCTGAAACGGATTGCCGCTAGGGTTCGCGAAGGTGGCCACGACGTACCCCGATCAGACGTCATGCGGCGCTTCTCGCGCGGGGGGAAGAACTTCAGACGTATCTACCAGACACTGGCGGACGTGTGGACGGTATACGACAATTCTGGGCGAGAGCCGCGGCTACTGGAGAAAAGCGAATGAAGATCAAGCGAACTGGCAAGATGGTCCCCACGACTGCAGCGAAGGTAGGGCGTGCTCTGCGCCGAGCTGCCAAGGACGCGCGCCGGACTGCCCGTATGCACGGTGTTCCGATCTACGTTTGGGAAAAGGGGAAGATCGTCGCCCTGACGGCTTAGCGGCAGGACACGCGACACGCGGCCCAGACCGTGAATCGCCGTACCAGGGAATGTGACCAACTCAGATTGGGTATGCCGGGAACGTGCCCTGGTGTGCCTGGGAAGGGGATCGTTCACAGGGATGCCTTGCCCGCGGCACATGCGTCGGTCGTGGTCTGCCAGATGACTTCCGACTGCAGCGATGCACCCGACTTTCGGGTGACGATCGATCACGATCCGACGCGAACCAATCGGACGGCACGTTGGCTAACTCGACGACAAGGAGGTTGCGCGAGTTAATATCGCATTAGCGTTCGTGATGGGTTTGGCGGACTAGCGGCCACAATTTCTCTCGATGTTGGGGCTGCGAGCCGGCTGGTCCATCGGGAAATCGGACTTCGAGTGTCTGTGAAGGGAGCGCCGATCGGTCGACTAACCGTCGCCGCGACGCACGGTACAACGTCCGAGCACGTCCGCCAACAGCCATGCCTTTTGTGGGTTCAAATTAGGGGTAACGTTTTCCGGAAACTCAAAAATAGTTTTAGATTCAGCAGGATAATCGTGATTTTCAATCCCTCCCTGGCAAATACCCAAATTGGGTAGTAAGATACCCAAAATGGGTACCAAGAAGCGGAAACCGAGTAGTCGAGCGCCGGTACGTTTTGGCGCTGCCGACGCCCTGTTTACGAAGGTACAACAGCGCGTCTTGGCCCTCTTGTTTGGATACCATGAGCGAAGTTTCTATGCAAATGAGCTGATCGCCTTGGCACGTTCTGGGTCAGGTGCTGTTCAACGTGAGCTCGCTCAGCTCGAGGCAGCCGACTTAGTGACCGTCAGACGAATCGGTAATCAGAAACACTATCAAGCTAATGCGTTGGCGCCCATCTTCGAGGAGCTTCGCGATTTGATTTTAAAGACACCGGGTCTCGTGGACATTTTGGCGCCCCGTTTGATGATCCATAACGGCCGCAATGAGAAAGTGCAACAATCCGTCGCTGAAAGGATGGCAACACGCATGACTGGCTCTCGCGTGGAAAAACACGCCGTTGGTATAGTACCGGCGATGATCGAGCACCTGCGCGGAGACATCGCGCAACTGTGCAAACGTTATGGGGTCCGCGAGCTCGCGCTGTTTGGTTCTGTTTTGCGTAGCGACTTTAATCCAACATCGAGCGACGTCGATGCGGCTGTGAACTTTGGGCCGCCCGGCGACGATTCGTTGGCGCGTCAATACTTTGATTTTAAGGCGGCGCTGGAACACTTGCTATCACGGCCGGTGGATCTGGTGGAATTGGAGTCGATGCCCGATACGCGTCTCAAACGCATCATAGAACACACGAAAGTGCCTATCTATGCCTCTGCGGCCTGATGTTTTTCTGGAGACAGCGCTACTCGCGCTGCGGCGAGTCTCCAAGTTCCTGGGAAATCGCTCGCTCGGAGAATATCTTGCGGATGAGTTGTGTCAATCGGCGGTGGAGCGCCAGTTGGAAATCGCGGGCGATGCGTTAGGTCAACTGCGAAAACTCGACGCAGTGTTGTTTGGCAAAATTCCGGACGGCGACCTAGTCGTGGCGTTTCGCAACGTTCTCGCCCACGGCTATGCGACGCTCGATCATCGACGCGTCTATGAGATTGCCTCAACTCGAGCCGGCGAGCTGCTCAAAACCCTCGAGACACTTCTAGCGCAGATGCCCGAGGCGTGAACGATAATGATGATGAGTGCTGCGCAGTATGAAATCCAAAAATAGGGACAGCGGCAAACTCCGAATCGGGGATGACTGGAATGCGATCCGCATTATCGCGCTGTCACAGAGCAATCCGCTTAAAGCGATTGCCGAGTTCGTCGAGAACAGCATCGACGCACACGCGAAGACCATCACGATCACTCGCGGCCGAGAACACGGCGCGCATTATCTGGCAATCAAGGATGACGGCGACGGGGTTCCGCGCGATCCCGAGGGACTTCCTGACTTCAAGTACGTCGCCACCCACATCTGCGATTCGATCAAGAGACACCTCAAAGCGGACGGCAATGGCGCCGGATTGCAGGGGGAGTTCGGTATTGGTCTGTTGAGCTTCTGGACGGTTGGCGAGCGCTTGACGATGATCTCGACCGGAACCGACCAGCGCGCGTATCAAATGACGATGAGCAAGGGTGATTCGCGGTACGAGGTCAGTCCACGCCGGGTGTTGTTCGCGGAGAAGGGTACTGAACTCAAGATCAGCCCGCTGCTCGAGGGAATTCGCAGCTTAAGCGGCGAGAAGATCCAATGGTACCTAGCCTCGGAATTGCGTGACCGAATTCGGGACGCGCAAGTCCGGGTTACCGTGATCGACAAGCTGGCGCGCAAACAATACGAAGTCGAGCCGCGGAAGTTCGAGGGTCGATTGCTGCACCAATTGCCCGCGATCCGCACCGTCTACGGGGATGCGTACGCGGAATTGTACCTTGCCGAGCCCAATGAGACCGCGCGGGTGGCATTGACGCGCGCCGGTACGCGCGTGATTGAGGATCTCTCGACGCTACCGGGCTTGGAACATAGTCCCTGGTCGTCGCGTTACGTACAGGGCCTGGTCGATGTACCGTTCCTGAACCTCACACCGGGGACTCGGAGCGGTATTGTTCAGGACGAGCGCTATGCCGCGCTCGTCGCGGCACTTGAGCCCCTGGAATCGTACGTCAAGAGTCTAATCGAAGAACAGCAACGAGCAGAGGAAGAGCAGGCGAGCCAACAATCCTTAAAAGCAATTCAAAAGGCTTTTCACGAGGCGATGCTCGCGCTGCCGCGCGAGGAATATGACTGGTTTGACGTGCAAAGCCGAGCACGTCAGGAGGGTGGTGCCGCGAGACTCGGCGTCGGCGGCGTCCCCGACGGCACGGATCTGGAGGAACTTTTGCCAGGGCTGCCGCAATCGGCGCGAACCGATTCGACGCAGCGGCAGTTCTTTGATTATGCGGGGCCCTTGTTCGGCGTCGTGGTGTCGCCGGCCGCGAGTACGACGCCGCTTAACGAGACTCGCAAGTTCCGGGCGTTGCCACGCGATCGATCGCGGCGGCGTGTCGTCGATGACTTGCAATTTGCATGGCAGATGTTGGATGGCGAGGGTGCGTTGCAGGCGATCACCGACCAGGAGGTTGAGTACCGAGCGCCGGCTATGCCAGGTCTCGCGCGCTTAGGGGTCACGGTGACCCAGAGGGACATTACCTGTACCGCAGAGGCGCTCATTACCGTGACCGACAACCTGGCAACTGCCATGAGTCCAGCCGTCGTCAATGCGCGCGGCCTGCCGGGCTATACGTTTGAGCGGGCGGCCGGCGAACTCTGGCGATGCCGTTTCGATACCGAACGCAACATCATCGTCGTCAACAGTGGTCATCGCGACTTTGTATTCGCGACGCGCAATCGGTCGCTGCAGCTCCGCTACTTGGTGCGCCTTTACGTCAAAGAGCTGGTGCTCAAGAACTTCGCAGGAGCATCGGCGGAGCAGCTGCTGGAGCGAATGATCGAGCTGTCGTTGTATGCGGAAGAGAAGCTCAAATCGGGGTAGGCTCACAATGTAAGGAAGGGGTGGGTGTCCGAGGACTTCCACCAACAGCCACGCCTTTCGTGGGTCAATATTGAGGGTAACTTTTTTCCGATTCTCAAAAAACTCTTTGAATTCCGCAAGATAATGACGGTCTTCAATTCCCTCCCTGCAAACCAATAACAACAATAAGTTATGCAATATACTTACCTTAGTTTATAAGTTAGCTTTTCGCAGTGCAAATCATACAACGGCACAAATTCCTACACTTGCGCGCACCGCCGACGTTCGGACTAAATATCCGAGGGTCGGCTGATCTGAAGTAAGACCAGGAAGCGCGTAGTAGACGCTGCCTAATGAGCGTTTTTGTTTACAGCGAACCCGTCCCAAAGAGTGTTCTGCCAGCTGCTGATGAATCCGTTGTCGCTGCAAACGGGGCAGTGCCAATGAATGCGCCCAGTTCATCGGCGCTGCAACAGTGGCGGACGTGTGCACGGTATACGACAATTCTGGGCGAGAGCCGCGGCTTCTGGAGAAAATCGAATGAAGATCAAGCGAACTGGCAGGATGGTCCTCACGACTTCAGCGAAGGTAGGGCGCGTTCTGCGCCGAGCTGCCAAGGACGCGCGCCGAACTGCCCGTATGCACGGTGTTCCGATCTACGTTTGGGAAAAGGGGAAGATCGTCGCCCTGACGGTTTAGCGGCGGGGCACTCGGCTCTCGGCCCAGACCGTGAATCGCTGTACCAGGAATATGACCAACTCAGAATGAGTATGCCAGGAGTGTGCCTTGGTGTGCCCGGGAAGAGGGGGGTCGTGTTGCATTCGCGGACAACAGTCACAAAAAACTTGAAATGACGTCATTCGTGATTGATGGCCTCCCGGTATTCGGATCTCCAGCGCGTCTTTTCAACTGCAAATTCCCTAGATGCAACAGAACCCAATTTCGGGCGCCCGCAATGCACCAGTTCCCTTCGAAGAGAGTACAGTTATCGCACTATGATTCATACGCGCCGCGTGGCGGCAAGGGCTTGCTGAGATGGGGCCGAAGGACCATGGAGTAGAAGAGCGCGCACCCGTCGAGTTTTTGCGCCGCATGCTGGCCACCATCGAAGCCGGCACTGTTGATCTCCCCGCCTTTCCGCTAGTTGTCATCCAAGTGCAGGAGGTTCTGAAGAATCCGAACTATTCGGCCCAGATGATTGCACGCCCGATTTCCGCCGATCCGACTCTCGCCAACCAGCTGCTCAATATGGCTAACTCGACCGCATTCAACGCAACGGGCAGGGTGATCATTGACCTAAGTGTTGCAGTGACGCGCCTCGGTGCTCAGAAGGTTTACAGCGTCGTCCTGGCGCATGCTTTTAAGGATGTTCGACGACTTGAATTACTGCGATCGATCGCGAGGCCGCTCGATGAGTTGTGGTACGAGAGTGTTGCAGTTGCTCATTTCTGTGGCGCGGTGGTCAAACGCTTGAAGCTTGCCATGCCCGATGCGTTCGCTGCGGGTCTGCTCCATCGCGTGGGCTATCTCTACATTCTTGTTCAATTAGCGAGGCAAGAGGCGTCGCAACCGCGTGTCACTCTAGGTAAGGGTCTTGTGGACGCATGGCATCCCACGATCGCCAAAGCCGTGCTGAAGAATTGGCGTGTCGACGATGCGGTTTGCGAAGCGGTGGGCATGCAGGCAGATGTCCTTGCGGTGCGGTCGGGACCTCCAACGCTGACCGACGTTTTGATTGCCGGCATGCGACTGGCGAATAGAATGATGAACCGTAGCGACACCAGCAGTTTCAGCTCAGGCGGTGTCTTGGCGCGGCTCAACCTGTCGCTTGAGGAATGTCACGGCTTGATTGGCGAGGCGGAAGCAGAAGTAAGGGCGCTTGCGCGTGCCTTGCACTCATAGGAGCTGGCGCACCGCGGTCGCGACCTTTCGGCACCGGACTCACGTCGGCGTGCGAAAAAGTGCTGGCTAAGCGCGCCAGGCAACCGACAAGCCGGCTATCGAGGCGTAACTTCGACTCTCTGGTGTGCGTTTCGCGGCATCGACCGCCACGCTCCCTGGGTAGAAGCCTCCGATTCGCTAAACCAACTGAGTATCCAAACATGAATCCCGAATCATCTCTCAAGATCCGTGTCGCCAGCGGCATGGCCGTCGTGCTCGCCGTCATCGCCGGCACACTCGCGCTGCACTCCCACCACTCTCCTTCGGTCGCGCAGATCGCCCAGCCCCCTGCCGTCGTTGCTCCGATCGCGGATGCCCCAGCCGCGGTCGCTCCAATCCCGGACGCCCCGGCCGCCGTTGCTCCGATCCCGGATGCCCCTGTCGCGATCACTAACAAAGATAGCGTCGGCGCCAAAACCGGCGACGCCGCCAGTCCCGCTGCCGTCGAGCCCAAGGTCGCTAGTATCCGGCATCCGGCCAAGGCGCACAGTAGCGCTGACACAACTGAAACTCTCGACAAAAAAAGAGTGGACGGCGTGAATAGCGCCCGTGAGCAGATGATGCCGTCAGCCGCCAGCGGCACGGCCATCGATGCCCAGGGAACTCCCAAGAGCGACGAGCTCGCCGCCTTAGACGGCATAATCACCACCGAGGTCAAATCCCAGTTAGCTGCCGACAGCATCGGCAAGGACGTCGACATCGGTGTGACCACGACGCATGGTATCGTCGTGCTGACCGGCACCGTGCTTACCCAGGACGCTATCGATCACGCCAGGGGTGTCGCCGAGAAGGTCAAGGACGTCAAGAGCGTCGACACTTCCGCGATGATGATTCCCGCCACTTAACGACTCGAGAAACCCTCGGCTGCCGACCTCAGGCCGCAGCCTGCGGCGAAGCGCATCGGGGCCTCCTGGCGATGATGGCCGAGCGTGGCAGGTTGCGGTGTAATCGCGCTAAGCGCGCTAGTGCACGGAGTCGGCGGGGGAATTGAGGTACGCTCGGTCTGATCGGATTGTCGCTCTCGCGTATGTACGCAATAGGCCGCAAGCAGCGGTTAGGCGTGGCTCGCAAGCGCTCGCGCCATCACTGGAGCTCTCATGTCAATGCTCGCGTGGATCATCCTTGGACTCGTCGCCGGCTTCATTGCCAGCAAGATCGTCAATCGGCACGGGGAGGGCATTATTCTCGATGTTCTTCTTGGGATCGTTGGTTCAGTCGTCGGCGGTTGGCTTTTCCACGGCTTCGGGAGGTCGGGGGTAACCGGACTCAATCTCGAAAGCCTGCTCGTCGCCACCATCGGTGCCGCTGTGGTTCTGGTTGTGTACCACATGCTATTCCGCTCCTTGGGTTTTCGACGCATCTGAGGATGTGAGCCCCCCGGGGCATCGACCGATACATGTGGCGCGGCATGCTCCGCAACTGATGGCGGAACCGAAATAGGCAACTGATAACACCGGAGATTGGCAAGCGCGAACCTCATCCCTCGACGATCGCCAGTAAGTCCTTCATGATCGGTGTGCCTGGGAAGGGGTTTGGCAAGACGCTGCAAGTGATTGATTAATAAACCCCTGTAAACACCCGGCAGCGAGCTGAAAATCGGCGTGTCGGCGGTTCAATGGTCCAATTACCCGCCATAAATTTTGTGATTTTGCCTGTAGTTACGAGTCGAGCTGCTGACGGTGCGGCGATTACATTGGCCAGCATCGATCTTGCCCATCGGATTCGCAAGAGGCAATTCTGGCTCGGGCGCGGTATGCCGGAGATTAAGCTGGTTGGCTCACCGGGAGAATGAGGGTGAACACGCTTCCCCCAGAGTGTCGGCGCTCCACATCAATCCGGCCACCATGCGCGAGCGCGATTTGACGCGTGAGACTGAGGCCAATGCCAGACCCACCGGGTTTCGTGCTGAAAAATGGTACAAAGATCTGATCAATCGACGCCGACGCCACGCCGCAGCCATTATCGGCAATTGCGATACCGATCTGCCGTTCGTTGAGCCAGCTGTTATTTATCTCAATGCACGGCCCCGGCGTCTTCGCGACCGCGTCGATCGCGTTGTGGAGCAGGTTGATCAATGCGTGTTCGAGCAGTTCCGGATCCGCTGAAACGACCAGGTCCATTGGATCGATGCGGCTCGAATATGCAATGCTTTTGTCCACCAGTGTCGCGGTCATCAGCCGCTCGATGTTGCGGATAACCTCGGACAGCCGAACCGGTCGCAATACAGGGCGCGGAATGTCGGCGAATTGCCGGTAGCGATCCACGAAATTCATCAGGCCAACGCTGCGTCGTTTGATCGCGTCCACGGCATCGCTCACTTCGCGCGCCGCCTCGGCCGAGCCAGCCTCGCCGCGGTATCGAGCACTGCGCAGCAGCGCCTCTAGACTCTCGGAGAGCGACGAAATCGGCGTGAGCGAATTCATCATCTCGTGCGCCAGCACCTGCACCATGTCCTGCCAGGCCTTGAGTTCCACCGCGTCGAGTTCGCCGGCGAGCCGCTGCACGGAAATCAACCGTTCAGACTCACGGCCCGGGATGGTGTATTGCGCCACCGACACCAACGCCGACCGACCATCCGCAAGTTGCATGATCCGCCGTGTGCCGGGAGCGAGTGCCAGGATCGTCGCGGCCGCCGCCGGGCCCACGGACGCCATCAGCGCCAAGCTGTCCACCGGTTCGCCGGCGAGTAAGTTCGCCGCGCGATTGGCGAGACTGATTCGCCCGTCGGAGTGCAGGATGATCAACGAGGCCGCGACCGTGTCCAGCAGCGTTTGCAAGGCGCCGAGCTGTTGCTGCCGTCCGGCGCGTTCGCTCTGCACTCTCGCCACCGCGTCATCGAAGGGCGAGCGCGACCACCCGGCTGCACTTAGCGTCTCCACGGGCACATCCGCGTCGCCGGCCCTGAGGCTATCGATAAAATACTCGACCCGGCGGTCAGCTCGCGAGATACAGCGAGCCAGATCCGCAATGATGACCGCGGCGAGGCCGACTACCACAAACGATGTTGCATAAAGTTGCGTGTGCACCACCAGCTGCACAAAAAGAATGGTCAGACCGCCGAGCACGATGGCTCGGACCGACACTCCGAGTACGAAATGAGTTGTAGCCGTCACTCTAAAGCCCATGTTTGGCCATGCGTCGATAGAGCGCAGGGCGGCTGAGGCCGAGTTCCGCGGCAGCGAGCGAGATATTGCCTTCATGACGCGCGAGCGCACGTTCGATGGCGCCTCTTTCCACAGCGTCCAAATGCTGAGTTTCCTTTTCGCGGCGTGTACGGGTCATAGTCGCGGCAGCCATGACCGCCGCAATGAGCTTGTCATTGCGCCAAGGCTTGAGAACAAAATCCACGGCGCCGCGTTTGAGCGCCTCCACAGCGAGCGCAACACCTCCATAGGCGGTCATTAGGACCACGGCAAGACACGGGTCGAAAGCCTGAATGCGAGCCAGGGCATTCAAGCCGTCGCCGCCACTGCGGTCTCCGGAGACGAAATTCATATCGAGCAGCACTACATCGAATGACGCGGATGCGAGCAACTCATCCAACCCGTCGACCGTCGAGAGAGTTTCGACGCGTTCGCCGTATGGCGTCAAAGCGATGCGAGCCGCTCGAAGGACATCGGCATCATCCTCCGCAATTAAGATAGTCGCGCCTCCATTCATGCTCGTAAGCCTAAGCGCAGCGCTGTCGGATTCACAAGGGAAGCCCCGGCCTTAAGCGCATTCAACGGCAGCAGCACGAGCCAAGTGTCCATTTTCGGACAGTCTCAATGCTAAAAGGCGCCGCGAAGTTCCCTAACTCGCTGATACATAAATTGTTTTTGTCAAGAGCTCTGCGCCGTACACTTCAAGGCGTGAAGTACGAGACACATCATGTGACGAACCGACTGACCGGCCGGGTCAGGGGGCGCGGCAAGCTCTGCCTGAAAACTGCAATAGCCGGCGGCGCCATGCTGACTTGGCTGTGCGTGGCCGGCGCCTGCACGCTCGAACCGCGGTATCGTGCACCGGCGTTGCCGGTACCTGCTGAGTGGCCAATACCCGCTGCGACGCCGGAGCACCCTCCCGAAAATGTGGCGGCGCGCGACATCGGCTGGCACGATTTCTTCCTCGACACACGACTTCAGCAGCTGATCAGCCTCGCATTGGCGAATAACCGAGATCTGCGCGTGGCGGTGCTGAACATCGACAAGGCCCGCGCTCAATATCGAATCCAACGAGCCGCTCTCTTGCCGTCGATCGACGCGCCGGGCAGCTTCATCCGCGAAAAGCTACCGGCGTCCCTGACCTACGGCGTTCCGACGCCCACCACCGGCTACTTCGAGGCGGGTTTGTCCATCACCTCTTACGAAGTGGACTTGTTCGGCCGCGTGCGCAGCTTAACGCATGCCGCCTTGGAACAATACGTGGCGCAGGTTGAGGCACGGCGCAGCGCGCAGCTGAGCCTGATCGCCGAAGTAGCCAACGCCTATCTGACGCTCGCGTCGGATCGTGAACTCGAGCGCCTGGCGCAGCAAACACTCAGGAGTCAGGAAGAATCTTACGCGCTGGAGAAAAAGCGGCATGAGACGGGCACCGTGTCCGCGTTGGATCTCGTGCAGTCGCAGACCACGGTTGAACAGGCCCGCGCCGACGCCGCACGCTTCGAGGGAAATGTTGCGCAGGATATCGACGCCTTGGCGCTTCTGATAGGAACCTCGATCGAACCCGCATTGCTGCCCGTGCAATTCGATTCGAAGACTATGGGATTAGACCCGTTGCCGCCCGGCCTGCCTTCCGCCGTACTGCTGCGCCGCCCCGATATCCTGGAAGCCGAGCACACGCTGCGGGCGGCCAACGCCGATATCGGCGCCGCACGCGCGGCGTTCTTCCCCGACATCACTCTGACCGCGAATCTCGGTTCGGTGAGCTATCAGCTCTCGAACCTCTTCAAGGCCGGCACGGGCACCTGGGCTTTCGAGCCGTTGATGTCCTTGCCCATCTTCCACGGCGGCGCGCTGATCGGCGGCCTGGACGTCGCGCACGTCAACGAGAGGATCGCGCTCGCGCAGTACGAGAAGGCCGTTCAGTCCGGCTTTCGTGAAGTCGCGGATGCACTGGCGTTGACCGCAACCCTGAATCGCCAGCGCGCGGCTCAGGAAGCCCTGGCCTCCGCCACGAGCCGGGCCTTCCAGCTCTCGCAGCGGCGCCACGCGGTGGGCAGCAACAGCTATCTCGAGGTGCTCGATTCCGAACGCAGCGATTATGCCGCGCGCCAGGCACTGATCACGACGCGCCTCGCGGAGCAGAGCAATCGAGTGACCTTGTACAAGGCTCTTGGCGGCGGCTGGCGGGAGCAGGGGCCATGAGCATGGATCGCCCCATTCGGCAGCCCTGGTGGCGCAGGAAACTTTGGCTGCAATCCGGGATAGCCGCCATCGTCACCGTGCTTCTCATCACGATGGCCGTCCTTTTCCTGGGTACCCCGGAACGCAGCCTCCGGGTGGCGGCCACCAGCGTCACCTTGGGAAGCGTCGTGCAGGGTTCGTTTCACGACTTCATTCCGTTGAGGGGCAAGGTGGTGCCGATGAATACGGTCTATCTCGACGCGCTTGAAGGAGGGCGCGTCGATCGCATACTCGCTCAAGCCGGCGATATGGTGCAGGAAGGACAGCCGCTGGTTGAGTTGAGCAATACGGAGCTCGAACTCGATGTGCTCGATCGCGAAGGGCGATTGGTCGAGTCCATCACGCAGCTTCAGACCTACGAAACTCAGCTCGAACAGAATCGCGTCGCGAACCAGAAGGCGCTCGCTTTGATCGACTACGACGTCACTCGACTGCAGCGCTCGGTCGGCCGGCGGACAATTCTCGTGGCGGATGACGCCGAGCCGGCGGAGGTCAAAGACCAGGTCCTGGACGAATTGAATTACGACTTGAGACTGCGCCCGATGCAGGACCAGAGCAATCGCAAGCAGGAGGAACTGCGCGCGCAGCAGCTACCGCAGATTCACAGCCAAATGGTGAAACTGCAGCAGGACCTCAAGATCACCCACGGCAAGCTCGACAATCTGACGGTGCGAGCTCCGGTTTCGGGCAGGCTCACGGCGCTCGACTTGAAGGTCGGCCAGAACCGCAACCGCGGCGAGCGCTTCGGCGAAATCACCCCGGAAACAGGTTTCAAGCTGGCCGCGGAGGTGGACGAGTACTTTTTGGGCCGCGTGCAGGATGGGCAGGTCGCCGACATCGAGATGGGGGACAAAACCTATACGCTCAAAGTCACCCGCGTCTACCCCAAAGTGACAAACGGCACTTTCACCGTCGATTTCGCCTTTCAAGGCGCCACGCCCGCGGGTTTGCTGCCCGGACAGGCGCTACAAGGCAAATTGGCGCTTGGGTTAGATCGAACGGCGACCATTCTTCCGGCCGGCGCATTTCTGGATCGCAGCGGCGGCGACTGGATTTTCGTACTGGCCAAGGATGGTCAGATCGGCGCTTCGCCGAACCATCAAAATCGGCCGTCGGAATACCGAGCAGGTCGAAGTCTTGAGCGGACTTGCGGTGGGCGAACAAGCCATTATTTCCGACTACACCGGATTCGAGCGCATTGATCGCATTGATTTGAAGCCATAGGAGCCTCGCGATGTTGAAATTAGAAAATGTCAGCAAGATCTACCGCACCACCGAGGTTGAGACGCGCGCGCTCGACAGCGTGTCATTTGAGGTAGGCGCCGGCGAGTTTCTGGCGGTCATGGGGCCCTCCGGCTGTGGAAAATCCACCCTGCTCAATATTCTGGGGCTCCTCGACAGCCCGACGAGCGGCCTGTACTCCTTCTTCGGCGAGGATGTCGCCCGCGCCTCCGAGCGGCACCTCACCGTTCTGCGTCGAGGCGCGGTAGGGTTTGTCTTTCAGAGCTTCAACCTCATTGATGATCTCAACGTCACCGAAAACGTCGACGTGGCGCTGATCTATCGAGGCGTTTCTGCCGGTGAACGCAAGCGCCGAGTGGCCGAAGCGCTCGACCGCGTCGGGATTGCGCATCGCGCACGCCATCTGCCCCAGCAGCTCTCCGGCGGGCAGCAGCAGCGGGTCGCGATCGCCCGGGCGCTCGTCTCCAATCCCAAACTGATTCTCGCCGACGAACCCACCGGAAACCTCGATACGGCCAACGGAGAGGCCGTGATGGAACTGCTCACCGGTGTGTCCCAGTCGGGCACCACCGTCATCATGGTGACCCACTCCTTGGTCCATGCCGCCCGCGCACAGCGAACCGTCAAGCTCCTCGACGGTCACGTGGTCAGCGAGACCTTGCTGGCCGCCTGAAAGTGTTACGCAACTACCTCATGGCGGCGCTGCGCAACCTAGCGCGCAGTCGTCTCTACACGGGTATCAACATCGTGGGTCTTGGCGTCGGATTCACGGCGGCCATACTGATGGCGCTTTATGTACGATCGGAGTTCAATTACGACACCTTCCTTCCGGGCCATGAGCGTGTCTTCAGCGTTGCAGAGATCTATCACCCGCCGGGCGGAGCAGCGATACGCGTAGATGCAGCGCTGCCAAATATCGCAGCGCCGTTGAAGGTCGATTACCCGGCGATCGACACTATTGCACGCCTCATTCAAGGTGGAAGTGATCTGCGCGTTGGGGCCATCGAGGCGCCGGATAGCATCACGTGGGCAGACCCCGATTTCTTCAGGGTGATGCCGCTTCCGGTCATCGCCGGCGATCCTAGCGCCACCCTCGCTCGCCCCGACGGGATCGTGCTCACTCGCGCTGCGGCGCGCAAGTACTTCGGCAGAGATGCTCCCATCGGTGAAACCATCGAGATCGATCGGACGCACCGGATGCGAGTCGGTGCCGTGATCGAGGATATACCAGTCGACTCGCACCTGGCGGCGCATATTTTTGCATCTGGCCTCGCCTCGTTCTCACCGCTCTCGATTGCAGACCGGGCTGACCGAGGCAGTATTGGCGATAGCGCTTACACCTATTTTCGCCTGGCTCCCGGCGCATCGGTGGACCCTATCAAGGACGGCATGGCGGCGTTCCTGGAACGGCATGCCATTGGACCGCAGGCGGCGCTGCATCTCACGCCGCCGGCTCTGGAACTGATTGTCGTTCCGCTGCGTGATATCCACCTGGGTCCTCCCGCTTTCGGCGCAATGACCCCCCGAGCGAACAAGGAAACTCTGTTTGCACTGGCTGCGACCGGCGGACTGATCGTCCTGATCGCCGCCATCAACTACGTCACCTTGATGACGGCGCGTTCGACCAAGCGCGCGGTCGAGGTGGGAATCCGCAAGGTAGTCGGCGCGACGCGGCGCAGTCTGATTGCCCAGTTCATCGGCGAATCGGTGCTCTACGTGGTAATCGCCATGGTTTTAGCAATGGCCTGTCTGGAATTGCTGATTCCTTGGTTCAATGCCTATGCCGCGGCCCATCTCGACTTCCGCTATTGGCGAGATCCTTGGCTTTTGGGTGCGCTGGTGGCTCTCGTATTCACCGTTGGCGCATTGGCAGGCATTTATCCAGCACTGGCTCTCTCCTCGTTCCGGCCGGCCGCGGTGCTCAAGGGCGGCCCACTCAAAACCGCTGGTGCCGGCGTGGTGAGAGCGGGGCTCGTCATTCTGCAGTTCGCCATGCTGATCGGGATCATCCTGATGACAGCGACCATTTATCGTCAGACCCAATTCGCGTTAAATGACACCCTACGCGTACCGGCGGATCAGATCCTGTTGGTCCCCGGGGCGTGCGATGAGGCAATCCAGCATCAAATTCAAGCTCTTCCCGGCGTGCGCGCGGCCGCCTGCGATGCCCGGGACCACGTGAGTCATGTATTCGTGCACCGAATCGATGGAACCAAGCTGGCGTTCAGCCGGACCTATGTGGATTTCGGCTATCTCGAACTCTATGGATTGCGGCCGCTCGCCGGCCGATTCTTCGACAATTCCTATGGAGCCGATTCGGTGAGTCCGGACGCGCCGGCCTCGTTTCAGCCTAACGTCGTGATCAATGAAGCTGCCCTGCAGCAACTCGGATTTCAAAGACCCTCGGATGCGGTTGGGAAACCGATATTTTGGATCCGTGGCGCGGATCTCAGGGCGCCGCCGTTGCCCTCGACCATCATCGGAGTCGCTCCGGACTTCTCGGCCGCAATCTCGCGCGAAAAGATCGACCCAGCAATCTATCTCGTCGATCGTTCCACGTTGTACATGCTCAACGTCAAGCTGGATGGCCGCAAGATCCCCGAGACGCTAGCGTCGATCGATCGGATTTGGAAGGGGCTCAACGCATCGCGCCCCCTGTCGCAGATGTTCCTCAATCAGATGATGCAACATCAGTACATGGATGTGATTCGCCAGGGAATCATTTTCGCGGTGTTTTCCGCGTTGGCGTTGTTCCTCGCCTGTATCGGACTCTTCGGCCTTGCCACGTTTGCCACTGAGCGGCGCAACAAAGAAATCGGGATCCGAAAGGCGATGGGCGCGAATTCCTCCGACATTGTGCGACTGTTTGCCTGGGAATTCTCGAAGCCGGTGTTATGGGCCAACCTCCTTGCGTGGCCCATTGCCTACTATTGCGCCAACCGTTGGCTCAAAGGATTTGCCTACCACGTGGGTCTAGAGGTCTGGATGTTCCTGGCCGCCGGCGGCGTCGCATTGGTGATCGCACTAGTCACCGTGAGTGGTCAGGCTTTCTTAGCCGCGCGCGCCAAGCCGGTCACCGCGTTGCGGTACGAGTAAGGGACCCGCGAGATGTTCGGAAATTATCTTGTCGCCGCGCTTCGCAACCTCGCCCGCAATCGTCTCTACGCCGGCATCAACATCATCGGCCTCGCGGTCGGATTTGCCGCGGCGATCCTGATCGGCCTCTTCGTCCGCGACGATTTCACCTACGACCGCTTCATTCCCGACCACCAGCATGTTTATCGAGTTGCCACGACTCGCGTTGTGCCGGGCAGAAGCCCGATTTTGGTGCCAGTCTCCCCGCCCGATGTGGCCGCGTGGATGAAACTCGACTTTCCAGGGGTGCGGAGCGCCGCACGACTGGCGAGTGAGCAGGTCGGACTTCGCCATGGCGATTTCGAGGCGAGCGACGACATCGCTTGGGCGGATCAAAATATCTTTGAAGTCCTCCCGTTCCGGGTATTTGCGGGCGATTTGCGCACGGCATTGCAGCGGCCGGACGCGATCGTTTTGACGCGGCAAATGGCTCGCAAGTATTTCGGGCGAGACAATCCGATCGGAGAAATGCTCGAGATCAACCGCGAGCATTCGATGCAGGTGACGGCGGTGCTCATGGATTTGCCGTCGAACACGCACCTCGACGCCAGAATATTTGCGTCAGGGCACGCGGCGTACTCGCGCCTAGCGGTGCTCGACGCCATGCCGGGGCCCGCGGTCCAGAAACCTTGGAATACGTTGACCTACATACGTCTGTCCCCCTCGGCACCGATCGATGAATTGGCTCGTGCGCTACCCGGCTTTATCGACCGGCACATGCAGATTGCCGGCGTCGAAAAAGTGAGCGCGGTGGTGCAACTGACGCTCATCCCGATCGCATCCATTCACCTGTATGGTCCGGGTGCCACGACATCGGACTACGCCTTGGCTGAGATCGGCGCGCTGACAGTGTTGCTTGCCTGCCTCAATTTTGTGAATTTGACGACGGCCCGCGCCACCCGCCGCGCCATCGAAGTCGGCATTCGCAAAGCCGCCGGCGCCACCAGAAGCGATCTCGTCATTCAGTTCGTCGGTGAGTCGACGATCTACGTGGCACTTAGCATGGTGTTGGCGCTCGCGCTGGTCGAGGTGCTGATGCCGCAATTCAACGCTTTTCTCGGCAGAACGATTGTCTTCGACTACTGGCGCAATCCCGAGCTCGCCGCCGGCATCGCCGGGGCCGTTTTGCTGGTCGGGACACTCGCCGGCGTCTACCCGGCCCTCGTGCTGTCCGCTTTCCCACCGGCGTGGGTGCTCAGCAGTCGTTCGGGCGGTCGCATCGGGTCCCATCGCTTGCGGGAGGCTCTTGTCATCCTGCAATTCGCGATCTTGATCGGTCTGACGGTTTCGACGGGAATTCTGTATCGACAAACCAATTTCGCGACACACGACAGCCTGCGGCTCGACAAGGATCAGGTGCTCCTGATCCGCGGGGCTTGCGCAAGGCATTCGAAGATGAGGTTAAAGCGCTGCCGGGCGTACGCTCCGCATCGTGCTCATTTCTGGCGCCACTCCTCAATCCGGTCGTGATTCCGACTCGGCTGCACAGTGGGCAGAGTCTGTCGATTCATGAGAGCGCCGTCGATATCGGGTTTCTCGAACTCTACGGATTCAAGCCGTTGGCGGGGCGTTTCTTCTCCGCCGCCCACAAGCTGGATGTCCCTCTCGATGATCCAACGCTGCCGCTTCGGCTGCCTGTGGTCATCAATGAGACAGCCCGGCACCAGCTCGGGTATGCGTCTCCCGCCGACGCCATCGGTCAGAGCGTTCCATTGACCTTGCTTCGCTCGCTCGATGACAACCTCATCGATGAATACCCGGCTGAAATCATCGGCGTCGTGACTGATTTTCCGATGGGGTCCATCCGGGAGCCAATCGGGCCCACGGTGTTCTACGTCCAACCCCGTCTATTTCAACTGATGAGCGTCAAGCTGAGCGGTCGCCAGATACCTGAAACCCTCGCGTCAATTGACCTGCTGTGGAAGCGGCTCGGCAGTCCCCGCCCTATTTCCCGGTTTTTCTTCGATCAGCAGGTGGAAGATTCCTACCGGGACATGATCCGCCAAACGCAGCTCATGGCCGTGCTCGAGGCGGTCGCGCTCCTCATTGCCTGTCTCGGTCTTTTTGGTATTGCGGCCTTCAGTTCCGAGCGCAGGACGAAGGAGATCGGCATACGCAAGGTGATGGGCGCCAAAACCCGCGACATCATGCGCCTGCTGCTATGGCAATTCAGCAGGCCCGTGCTCTATGCAAACTTCATCGCTTGGCCCGTTGCCGGCCTAGTCATGCATCGCTGGCTGCAAGGCTTTGCATACCACGTGCCGCTCGACCCGTGGCTGTTCATTGCAACGAGCGCCCTGACGCTCCTTGTGGCGCTCGCCACCGTCGGCGCCCAGTGCTGGCCCGTGGCGCGCGCCAAACCCGCCGCCGCGCTCCGCGACGAGTAGCGGGGCCTCTCTCATGCGTTCCCATTGTTATCATGGAGAGAGGGCGGAAGGAGGCGAGACATGCCCCCCATTGATGAGCGATTATTGACATGATCGCGGAACTTAGGGCAACACAGGTTGCTAAAGGAATATAGCCCACTTCAGGGGACCGCGACGAATTACGCAGGGAGTCTCCACGGCAGTGGCATCCGGGGAAACCCGATGGGCGAGTGTGCGGTCAATCGCGAGGAGTGCGAGATGCAGGAATATCACGGTAAATGCCATTGTGGCGCTCTTGGAATCATCTATCGCACCGACATTGATCCCATGCGCTGGCGCCTGCGGCACGACGGCTGTTCGTTTTGTCGGCGCCATGGCGTGGTTGGCACATCGGACCCGGTGGGCAGTCTTTCCGTTGACATCAAGGATCCGTCGAAGGTTCGGTACTATCGTTTCGAACATCGGACCGCGGATTTCTTGATTTGCGGTGAATGCGGTGTGTTCGTCGCGGCGATCACCGACACTGCCCAAGGAAAGCGCGCAGTCATCAACGCACGCGTACTCGACGGCGTGTCGTTAAATTGGGCTTCGGTGGCCGATGTGCACTTTGATGACGAAAGCCCGTCCCAGCGAGCCGATCGGCGGTCCCTGCATTGGACTCCCGTGCAAGCGTGACCGGTGCAAAGGGCCTGCTGGCCGTCAGCATTCATGGGCCAACCAAATGGGCGCCGGGTGAATACGCAATGATCTCGCATTGGCAGGATGAGGCGGCTCTCGTAGCGTTTGCCGGAGACTACTTGGGCGATCGCGGTACTCGCCGATTCGCGGGCACACCTTTTCGGTGCCTCGTCACGGGCTTTTTGGTGTCGGCGGCCGCAAACAACTGCCGAAACCCGTGTGCCAACAGTTCGACGGCCTTCCCCAAGGCGCCGAGTTGCCCAACCCGGACTATCGCGACGGATCGGTGCAGGTCAAACGATGGGGGACGCAATACTTTCACGGGGTCGATAGAATGATTCCTGGCAATAAAGCGAGCGGGTAGCAGCCCGACACCATAACCGGACTGAACGAACGCCAGCTGCATATGCATGTTGTGGATCTCAGCCGCGATCATGGGGGTGAAGCCGGCACGCTCCATCCGATCGATGAGGCTCGCCCGAAGAAAGCACCCGGGCGGATTGAGCACCCAGGGTGCTCGGCCCAAACTTTTCCAATCACCGTCAACGTTGCCTGCGTCGCCTTGAACGATCTCCATGCGGTCCCGAGCGATGATATTCGTCAGAAGAGGTGCAGGGGCGGTCTTACCTTCGGGCAAAAGTACGGCAGCAACGTCGAGTTCACCCGCGAGCAGCCGGTGAATTAGTTCACCGGTAAGTTCGCTCGACAGCCGCAGTCGGACCTTGGGGTATTTCTCAGTCAGTGCCTGGATAGGTTCGATAAGCGTCCCCTCGGCCAGGGCATGCGCGAGCCCGATGCGCAAGAGGCCGTGAGGTTCGGCGTCGCTCGACGTGAGAGATTTCAGCGCCTCGGTCCGCTGCAGCAGATCTCGCGCTTGTTCGAGCACCCTGGAGCCAAGCGAGTTCAGACGCGGCGGCTTTACCGAGCGGTCGAGCAACTCCGCACCCAATGCAGCTTCCAGCCTTTGCACTTGCCGGGTAATCGCAGAGGGCGTCCGGAATAGACGATCGGCTGCACCGGCGATGGACCCTGCATGCGCGAACTCCACGAGGGCGCGTAAATCTTCGAGCAAGGGGGTCTCCTTAAGCGTTTTCCCGACGAATAACAGAATCATGCTCAAATCGCATTATAATCGTGAGAATAATGAAGTTGTAGAATTTTGTATTTTGCATCAAAATATCAAGAGGTACATCTTTTTGCG
The DNA here is from genome assembly GCA_963818075.1 of uncultured Gammaproteobacteria bacterium. Classification (GTDB taxonomy): domain Bacteria; phylum Pseudomonadota; class Gammaproteobacteria; order Steroidobacterales; family Steroidobacteraceae; genus Bog-1198. The sequence continues at coordinate 502,733 of CAWFQX010000007.1, forward strand.
AAAGTCTGTATGCCTCATGCGGTCCAAATTCGGCAGACGGGCGCTCCCGAGGTTCTGAACTGGACAGCGGTCGATGTCGGTGAGCCCGCGTCGGGTCAGGTGCGCCTGCGCCAGGCGGCGGCAGGCTTCAAGTATCTCACGAGCATGAGTGACTTCGTCGCGATGAATGGCATCTACGCCAAGTATTTCAGTCAGCCTTTTCCCGCCCGCACGACGATCGCGGTGGCCGCGCTGCCGCTTGGGGCCTGCGTTGAAATCGACCTCGTCATCAAGGCTTGAGGCGACGCACGGAGATTAATCTCATGAAGTACACGTTTCACATCGTCGATGTTTTCAGTTCGACACCGTTCGGCGGTAATCAACTCGCGGTTCTGCCTGACGCGGCAGGCATTTCGACCGAAGGCATGCAGAAGATCGCTCGCGAATTCAATTTTGGCGAAACGACCTTCGTCCTGCCGAAGAACGATCCCGCGAGCACGTGTCGGGTGCGCATCTTCACACCTCGGGCGGAACTCGACTTCGCGGGGCATCCCACGGTCGGCACGGCCTGCGCGCTGATGATGAAACAGCACGTACGGCTTAGTGATCCAATCCGGCTCATTCTGGAGGAGAATATCGGTCCCGTGACGGTCGACGTCGCTCAACGAAACGGGGGGTTCCATGGCACGTTGACGTTGTCGGAGAAGATCGACGTACCAACCGGCGCACCTTCTCCGACTGATCTCGCCGCCGTCCTATCCATCGAGCCCGCCGAGGTGAGCCAAGTCTTTTTCGCGGGCATCGGTGTTCCTTTCTGTTTCGTGCAACTGAGTTCGAACGCGGTCGTCGATCGGGCGGCGATCAATCGGGCCGCCTGGGCGGCAACACTCGCGCGCGCGTGGGGCCCCCACGTCTTCTTCTTCGCAGGAAATCTAGGCGATGGCGGCAAGCTCTATGCTCGCATGTGGGCACCCGCGCTGGGCGTCGAAGAAGATCCGGCGACAGGCAGCGCTTGTGCCGCCCTCGTCGGGGCAATGGCATCGAAGCCCCATTTTGGCGGGGTGACCTATCGTCTTTCGATTCAGCAAGGCGTTTCGATCGGGCGCCGAAGTGATATCGAAGCGGAAGCGCGCAAGCGCGACGGCGTTGTGACCTCGGTCAGCGTAGGGGGCGCAACAACCTACATCGCAAGCGGTGAGATCGAGGTGCCGCAGTTTGCGCTTGAGGCGCGGGGCTAAACCAGAATTCACGATAGGAGTCGATATGAAAATTATGGCTATCTTGATCGCAGTCGTCGCGCTTGTTTCCGGGGCGAATGCCTTGGACGACGCAAGTAATTCAACCGCCGCCACAATGGCAGTCGCCGATACGTCGCGCCCGGACTCTGACACCACACGGGATACTGACCGAAAGCCGGCGCAGACTTTGATGTTCATAGGCATTAAATCGGGGGACAAGGTTGCCGACTATGTCGCTGACGCAGGCTATTTCACACGCCTTTTCGCCAGCGTCGTCGGCTCCAGCGGTCACGTTTACGCCGTGGAGCCCACCGCCTTCTTCAAGTTCCAGCATTTCGTTAAGGCAGTCGCGGAGTTGCAGGGCTATGCCGTCACCCATCCAAACCTAACGGTGACGACTGCCGCGTCGCTCGAAGGACTAGAGTTCCCCGAGAAGCTCGACCTGTTCTGGATTTCCCAAAACTACCACGACCTACACGATGAGTTCATGGGCCCGGTCGACGCCGCCGCGTTTAACAACGCCGTCTACAGTGCGCTGAAGCCCGGTGGCGTATACGTAATTCTCGATCATTCCGCCGCTCTGGGTGCTCCCGCAAATGTAACCGAGACCTTGCATCGCATCGAATCCTCGACCGTGCGCCGAGAGGTCGAAGCCGCGGGATTCAAGTTCGACTCCGAGAGTTCGATTCTCGCCAATCCGGCGGACCCCCGCACGGCCAAAGTGTTCGACCAGACGATTCGCGGACACACCGACCAGTTCATCCTGAAGTTCCGCAAACCCAAGTCATGAGGATGGCTGCCTCCCCGGGGACTCTCTCAGGGGCGCGGCGGACGAACAGCCCGGCCAGACGAAGAATAGCTGGTAGAAAAGTAATAGAATGTGGATGCGGTATGGGGAACACCTGTGGGCGGCGCGAGGCGGATGGCGAGGGCGCCGAAGGAGCGGGCTGCTATAGGGGTGGGGTTATTAACTAGCTTTAAGCTTTGGGGAGAGGCGCAATGTCGAAGTGGCGGTCGGTGGGCATTATTGTCCTGGCGAGTGTGTGCGGCGTGGCGTACACGGGCGAACGCCCGCGCGCACAGGAACCACCCCATGCGGTCGAGCAGCCGAGCCCCTCAGCGGTTCTCACCTCGCAGCTGTGCAGGATCGACATCAAGGGCGACAAGAAAGATCAGTGGATGCGGCTGCCCAAGCAGGAGAGCTCGGTTACCGAGCATCGCTTTGGCGTCGGCGGCAAATCATTTGACTACACCGCCACCGCTGGCACGTTGACCATCCGCGACGACGAAGACAAGCCGATCGCCAGCATTGGCTACGTCGCTTATGTCCGGCACGATCTCAAGGGCGGCGGCGCGCGGCCGCTGATGTTCGCGTTCAACGGCGGACCGGGATCCTCATCGCTGTGGCTGCACATGGGCGTGCTCGGGCCCAAGCGTGTCGTGGTGTCCGATCCGGGCCCGACGCCGGCGGGCCCGTATCGCACCGTGGACAACGAATTCGGCGTGCTCGACAAGAGCGACCTGGTGATGATCGATCCGGTCGGGACGGGCCTGAGCCACGCGGTTTGCGATCACAAGGACAACGAATTCTGGGCGGTCGATCCAGACATCGATTCCATAAGCCGCTTCATCGCGCAGTACGTGAGCGACAACAATCGCTGGACCTCGCCGAAGTACCTGTTGGGCGAGAGCTACGGCACCACGCGTGGGGCGGCCATCGTCAACTACCTGCGGGGACGACGCTCGCTTGCCTTCAACGGCGTGATACTCGTGTCGGTCGCCACCGATGTCGAGGCGATATTCGCCGAGCTTCCGGGGAACGACCGGCCTTACTCGGTGTACCTGCCGGGGTATGCCGCGGTGGCCTGGTACCACCATATGCTGCCCAACCAGCCCGCGGCGCTCGAGCCGTTCCTCACCGAAGTGCGCACCTTCGCCGCGGGCCCCTTCGCTGCGGCGCTACAGAAGGGCGATGGGCTGTCCGAGGCCGAGCGCGAGGCCGTGGCGGAGAAGATGCACGAGTACACGGGGCTGTCGGCCGACTACCTGAAGGCCGCCAACCTGCGGGTGTCGGAGATTGCCTTCGCGCACGAACTCCTGAAGGCGCAGCGCAAGACCATCGGCCGCCTCGACGGGCGCTTTGTCGGACCGACCGCGGATCCGCTCGAAAAATACACCGACTATGACCCGCAGTCGGCGGCGATCAGCGCCGCCTTTGCGGCGGCGTTCCTCGACTACTACCACGGGGATCTGAAGTTCGGGCAGGGCACCACCTATCACACCACCAACTTCAGCATCGGGGACCAGTGGAAGTGGACCCACAAGACCGCAAACGGCGAACAGCCGGTGGTCAATTCAGGCGTCGACCTCGCCGAGGCGCTGGTGAAGGATGCGAACCTGCGCGTGCTGGTGCTGAACGGCTACTACGATCTCGCCACACCGTTTTCCGCGACCGAGTACGTCATGGCGCATCTGGGTCTGCCACCGGGGCTGGGTGCGCGCATCGAGATGAAGTATTACGAGGCCGGCCACATGATGTACGTGCATCCGCCGTCGATGGCGAAAATGAAGCGCGACCTCGACGCGTTCATCGACTCAACCGCGCGGCCATGAACTAAGCGAGCCGCTCACATCAGGCGCTTGTCGCCTTGAAATTTGCCGATGGAGACGTGAAGCGTCAACGCCATCCCGTCGCTTTACGCCATTGGCGGTAAATCCTGCGCGACGGTTTGCAACTTGCACCAGCGGAGAACGACGATGATGATGATGGGGACCGGACAGGAACTCCTAAAGCCTTTCCTGACGAGTACCAGGATCGTGCGCAGGCAGTACTATAATCGTGATAATAATGAACTTGTGGAATTGTCTGGTCTCCGTTACAAAGAGCGAGAAGTTTGTGCTTTTGTGGAGCCCGGGGTGTTAGCCGAGTAGAGACATATCACAACAGGTGAAGAGAAAATGATTAAAACTATTATCTTATCCACGTGTCTCGCAGCATCCTCACTTTCGCTCAATGCACGTGCCCAGGATGAGCGCGCGTATGCTGAGGGCCCGGTCACTGAGGTGAACTACATACACGTTGAGTACGGGCATTTCGAAGAGTACATCGATTGGCTAAATTCGACATGGAAGCCGACCATGGAAGCCACGAAGAAAGCTGGGCTAATCATCGATTACAAGGTCTTCAGGCTCACTCCAAAATCGCCGGATCAGCCCAATGTATATCTCTGGATCACTTATAAAAATATGGCGGCTTTGGATAAAGGCGTCGAGCTAGAAGCAGTGGCCAAGAAAGTAATCGGTAGCACCGAGGTTCAGAACAAGGCCAGAGTGGCCCGGAGTGAATACAGAAAAGTTCTGGGCACTGAATATATTCGCGAACTTATTTTGAAATGAAATTGTTTTACGTGCTCAAAGAGCGCACCTCCGCCTCCTCACCATAACTTCTCTCATGGCGGGATCGGCTTGTCCGTAAGCGCAATCGCGCAACCAGCGGTTCTGACCAAGGAAATGGTGGTAACGCCGTTTGAAGGGAGGCATAGACGATGCACGCAGCAAATGATCGCTGGTTCTGTTGCGTTAGGGGGCGACAGCCCTATGGCGACCCTTGATTCGCTGTCGTCCTTGACTGGAAAGTACATGAAATCCGTAACTTGCGATTGCTGGCGTTGCAGCGAAAGGGGATAGCGCCCGAGATCTGGTTGGTAACCTGATTGTCATGGACGGCCGGTTAGAGTTAGGCAGGGATGTTGTCCGGAAGCTACGAATGAAACTTGATACGCGCGTCCACTTTGCTGGGCAAAAGATTCGCAGTGCTGCTTCTGTCCTGTTGTCGGGTATGGCCTTGGTTACGAGCACGTACGCGCAAGCGCAAGCCAGTCCCGATCAGCCCGGGACCACCCAGCCCCCGCAGCTGGAGACAGTGATCGTCAACGGAAATCGCCCCGAGTTGAACAACATCCCGATGCAGGCGACATTCAGCGAGAGCACCATCACTCCCGAGGCGATTCTGAACATCACGCCCAGCCCAGCGACAACCATTCAGACGCTTCTGAATACCCAACCCTCTATCTATGCCACAACGGGTGCTACCAACGGCATGGAGACGAGCATCAAGTTCCGCTCATTTTCCGACGGTGAATTCGGCGAAACCGTGGCGGGAGTGCCGTTGAACGATATCTTCAACAGCGGCGTTACATACCAGGCCGATAACCGCAACAACGTACTCTTCATTACCCGGGATCTCGACAGCGTCAATATCTATCGCGGCGTCAATAACCCTGCCGTAAATACCTACAATTCTCTGGGCGGTACCATCAATTACATCCCTCGCCAGCCAACAGACAAGGCGGGCGGCGATGTCGGAGTCGACTTCGGCAGTTTCAGCACCATCGATTATCACGCCACGCTCAACACGGGCGACTGGCACGGTATCAAGCAGACGGTCTCCTTCGAGAGTGATGACAGCCAAGGCTGGCTCCAGAATACGAGCGACCGCAACCTCAATTTCTATTATGCCGGCAACGCCAATCTAGGAAGCAACTCTGACGGCTTTGGGTATTTCGTCTACAACCGAAATCATGGCAATGCCCCACAGTTCATTCCGCAGAACATCCTGAACAATAACGTCGACTTTCAGTGGCCGACCAACCTGTATCGGTCGGACAATCTGGACAAGAACTATCTAGGCATTCTCGGTTTCAAGACGGAAGTCGGCAGCGGCCTCACGATCGAAGATGTGGCCTACGCAGGCGACAACAACTACACCCGGACTTCGTTCTCCAATCCGAACTACGCGGGACCCTATTTCATCGACGACCAAGGCTCCGGTTACCCGTTCTGGACAGGCTACGCGGGCTACGACGGATTCACGAAGTTCCCCTACACGGGAATGCAGGCCTATGGCGAGTCCACCGGGCCGAGCGGCTACGGGTGCGCGCCCACATGCGCTTTCGGCGGCACCGATTATCACTTCTACGGCTATGACGGGTCGCTTTACGGCGACCGGCTGAAGATCACCGCAGAGCTGCCGAATAACACCGTAACGGGTGGCGGGGACCTGAACTATGGCAGGCTGCACTCGCGCGAGTACTGGTATGGCAGCTCCAACATGCCGATGACCGTCGGCTACAACGACGCTTGGGATGAACATGACACACGCACGATGTGGTCGCTTTACGCCCAGGACCACATTCATTTCTGGGACGACCGCGTTCACATCACACCCGGCGTGAAATACATTGCTGCCCGCACCAAGGATGTTGACGCGCTGGGCTTCTATTACTCCTCCCCGGGTCCTGACAGTGGGAACGAGAGCTTCGTATCTCCGACCATCGGCGCCAGCCTCGAGCCCATCCGGAATTTCACGGTGTATGCGTCCTACGGCAAGAATGTGAAGTTTCCGGACATCACGGCGTTTTACAACGCGATCGCCGGCTCGAACACCGCCCCCATCGTCGTCAAACCGGAATACGCAGAGGACTATGAGTTTGGCCTGCGCTACAAGGCAGACAGGTTTACCGCCGCACTCAATGGCTATCAGGAAGATTTTTCGCACATCATCTTTTCAAGCGCCACGGCCGCAGGTTTCACGCAATATCAGAACGGCGGCAGCGAGCGTTACCGGGGCGTGGAGATGCAATTGACCGACGAATTCGGTCACTTCCTGGTGGGCGAGTGGAAAGGCTACGTGAATGCCTCATACAACAAGGCCATCTGCACTTCGGTCACAAAGTCCGATCTGACCGGACAAAGTTGCCAGTCCGGTCAATCATTGCCCAATGTGCCGAAGGTCCTGGCGAATGCCGGACTCATCTGGGACTTCTCCGGCTGGCACGTGGACCTGCAAGGTCAGTATGTCGGCTCCCAGGGATTGGCGAGCTACTTCACCGGCCTGCCGATTGCAGCGGGCGAACTCGAGCCTGGGCAGAGGACCCAAATTCCGAGTTACTTCCTGGTCAGCGCAGGTGTCATCAAGGTGATCCCCCTCAAATGGGATTTGGCAAAGGCCGTCCGCTTCGCATTGCATGTCGACAACATGTTCGACAAGCGCTATTTCTCCTCTGCGCAAGTCAATATACGAAATCTGGACGCGACAGGGGCCAATCAGGCCGAAGATTTCTACGGATTGAGCGGTGAGCCAATCGCAGTATTTGGCAGCATTGCGATATATTTCTGAAGGCCAGATGGCCGGAGCGTTGAGCATACCGAACAGACATTGAGTCCCTTACCAGCAGGGCGCCGACCTCGTTTTTATGGCGGCCCCGGGGCATCCGTATCCGCCTGATTTTTCTTGCCGCGCACTTGGCCATGACCGGCCAGAACATTTAGCGCGCAAGTAGGCTAAGCTGACATTCACGAAGATTGGCGGGATCTCTGCCAATCCGTCCGAGATCGATCCCAGGATGGCTGACGGTAGGAACGCGGTATTCTTAAGCTACGCCTCTCAAGATGCGGAGGTGGCCCGTGGGATTTGCGAATCGCTGCGCGCGGCGGGCATTGAAGTCTTCTTCGATCAGAGCGAGTTGCGCGGCGGGGATGCGTGGGATCAGAAGATCCGTGCGCAAGTCCGCGACTGCGAACTGTTCCTCCCGATCATCTCCAAAAGCACGCAGGCTCGGGCAGAAGGATACTTTCGGCTCGAGTGGCGACTTGCGGACCAGCGAACGCATCTGATGGGCCGCCGTCGTACCTTCCTGGTCCCAGTTTGCATTGACGAAACGCGCGAAGTCGACGCTGACGTACCCGACTCGTTCTCGGCATCGCAATGGATGAGACTTCCAGCGGGACGGGTAACTCCCGAGTTCATTGAACGGATACAGCACCTGCTGTCGACCGAGCCTGCGCGGACCGAGGAAGTGTCGGCCGGTTCCGCTCGACCGTCAGCAGCTGCAATGATTGCCTCGACAAGGGCACGCAAGCGTCAGAAGCCGGTAGTGCTTGCAATTGTCGCCATCATCGTGATTGCGATCTGCGGCGAGGCGGTGTACCGCCTGTTTGTTTCGAGGCAATCCGGGGCGGCGGCGTTCCGTCCGCCTCCGCATTCTATCGCCGTGCTGCCGTTCGTTAACATGAGCGGCGACAAGGATCAGGACTATTTCTCCGACGGCCTCACGGAGGAACTGCTCAATTCCCTTGCACGCATCAACGAATTGCAAGTCGCCGCGCGTACTTCGGCGTTTTCCTTCAAGGACAGAGACGTCAATATGGGCACCGTGGCCCGACAATTGAACGTGGCCTCGATCCTCGAAGGAAGTGTCCGGCGCTCGGGACATACCGTCCGTATTACCGCACAGCTCATCAACGCGGTGACTGGATTTCACCTCTGGTCCCAAACGTACGACCGAGATTTGGGCGATGTCCTCAAGCTGCAGACGGATATCGCAAATGCAGTGACAGGAGCTTTAAAGGTAAAGCTTCTCGAGAACTCAGCAGTCAAGGTCGAACTCGGCGGCACCAGCAATCCGGCCGCGTTCGATGCGTATCTAAAGGGTCTGCAGCTGGCCCGTATAGCAGTATCGACAACGCCGATTGTTTGCAACGGCCCCGTCGACGCGTTCAGCGAGGCCATTGCGCTCGACCCCGATTACGCCCTCGCGTACGCCAACCGCGCCGTGATCACTTGGGCGTGTGCGACGAACAGCCCGGAGTGGTTGTCCCTCCAGCAACCGGACCAAAAGAACGTGCGTTCGGATGCCGAGCGCGCGATCGCGATCGCTCCCGGCCTCGCCGAAGGGTACGTTGCCTTGAGCGAGCTCGAGGTGGGATTGCTGCACTTCGGAGCCGCCGGCGATGCCTGCGCGCATGCTCTCGCGCTCGCTCCGGGCAGCACCCTGGTCGTGAATCACTGCAGTCTGCTGGCGGCGTATTCCGGGCAAGCGGAGACAGCGATTGCCGGCGCACGCCATGCTGTCGCTCTGGACCCGCTGGATTCGTTGAGCCATCGAACGCTTGGCGACGTACTGCGATTCGCGCGCCGATATGATGAGGCGGTTGCCGCTTATCAGGATTCGATAGCCATTGATCCTGAACATTCGGCCGAATCCTACGGCCTGCGAGGTCTCACATATTACTCGGCAGGTAATCTGACCGCAGCCCAGTCCTCGTGCGAGAAGAACCGGGACAACTATCGGAGCCGCGTATGCCTGGCGATCGTCTATCACGGTCTCAATCGCCAAGCGGATGCTTCTGAAATATTCGCAAAGCTCCAGCAGTTCGCCGGCGAGGCATCCGCGTATCAATATGCAGAGATCAAGGCTCAGTGGGGTGACCGCCAAGAGGCTCTCGAGTGGCTGGAAAAGGCACATAAGCTCCGGGATCCCGGCATGGCCTACGCCAAGCGGGATCCGCTGCTCGATCCGCTACGCGCCGAGCCGCGCTTCCAAGCCATTCTGACCAAGCTGTCCTTCCCAAACGATCCGTCGCCTTGAACGGAGGAAAAATCACGGCTGTCGGCAGATGACGGCTGGCATCCGGGAACAATCCCAGCGGTGGCCCGAAACCTGAAGCTTTGGCTGCCTTGTCGCGAGCAACAATCTCTGGTTTGGAGGTGTCGGCAACGGCGAGGTACTATTCCCTAGGCCGTTTGCTGCTTGTGTAATGGTCTGCTGAGGATCGAGCACTCAGGAGGCACGCCCAACGCGCGGCCAGATCGCGTACCTACAATAAGAGGAACTTGCATGCGTGAATACCTGATACCGATTTTCGTGGTCGCCGCTCTGGCGCTGGCCGGCTGCAACAAGTCGAAGTCGCCGGAAGATGTGTCGAAGGACGTAGCCAGGGCCGAGCAGAAGGCGAACAAAGAGGTGACGAGGAGCGAAGAACGCGCGCAGAGCGCGTTGGATAAATCGTACGAGAAGGTCAATGACCAGGAGATTAAATTCAACAACGACGCCGCACGCCAAACCTACAATGTGGCCATCGCAAAAGCCGATGGCAACCGCAAAGTGGCCCTAGCGACTTGCGAATCGCAGAGCGGCGATGCTCAAAAGGCGTGCAAGGACCAGGCGGAAGCCGACTACAAGACGGCGCGCGCAGATGCCAGGGCCAGCGCCGAGGCGGCCGTGATGTTGCCGGGACCGCACTGATGAAGAGAACCAGACGTTCCTTTAGGACATCATCTGTGGAGAAATGACAACAATTCGGGTAATCCACATCCTACACGCGGCCGGGGGTGTGAAAGACTTCCGCTTCTCAGTCCCCCAGGGAAATACTACATGCCCCTATCGCATGGTATGCAATGAAAACGAGGGGGATCCCTTTAAGGAGGCGCTATGTCAGTTGATGTTTCAATCGCGTGGAAGACCGTTGCCAAGATGCTCAATGAAATCCTATCGCTGTTGCCAAACCTTATTTTAGGGATGCTGATTTTTATTTTGTTCCTTGTTGCGGCGTCTCTCGCCAAGTCTCTCACACGCCGAGTCATGTTGCGCCGGCTCCCGCACCAAGGCATGGCGCTTCTGTTTGCAAGGCTTGTTCACACGAGCGTCGGGCTCGTAGGTTTCCTGATCGCGCTCTCGATAGTGGCTCCGTCATTTCAGGCCGCGGACCTGATCAAGGTACTGGGTATAGGCACCATCGCCATAGGTTTTGCATTTCAAAATATTCTTCAGAACTTCCTCGCGGGCATTCTCTTGTTGTTGCAGGAGCCGTTCAGATTAGGTGATCTCATCAGCGTTACGGGAATTGAGGGGAATGTTTCCGACATTCAGGCCCGTGCGACAATTGTCACGACCAAAGAAGGAAGGGACGTCATTATTCCAAACGCCACCATTTTTACGAATCCCGTGGCCGTGGACCACAACGACACGCAGAAATCTTGAGGAGGGAGCCGGGTTTCCATCGACACTAAGCAGCCAGTGGCCTCTGTCCCCTTCAGGGTGAGCTGCCCGGGCTCGTGATAGCTTTAGCTTGCGCGCCAAAGCGCGCAGCGCTTTCGCAACTTGTGGACCACACGTTGAGGTGGGTGGGAGGCGCGGCGGGGATTGTGGAGAGATGGGAGGGCGCAGATGTTGCAGTTCTCTGTGAGTTGGTATTTCGCGAGGATCTGGAGAAGGTCACGATTGCGCTTTCTAAGCGAAGCGTCGATTTCTTCAAAAGAGAGGCGCGCCTACATGGCACGCAGTATCAGCGGATGATCCGGGCTTTTCTTGATCGCTATGCTGACGCGCACGCGAGTCTAACAAGCGGCTCGGGCGATCGCGTGGTGGGTAGCTTCGGTGAGGGAACAAGGAGGTTGAGAGCGTTGATCAGGTATCTTCGTTTCGCGGCCTCACCGCCTCGCGTCGCTCAACGTCATCGTTAGGCCGTGGCGAAGTACGCCCTTCGAACTGCCTCGTGCCACTGCGGCGCTGTTCGAATTCATGTCCGCCGCCTTCCTCGCACCCTCACAGTCTGCAATTGCTCCATCTGCCGCCGCTATGGAGCCCTGTGGGCCTACTGTAGGCCGACCTCCGTTCGAATCGAGGCGCCTCGAGGTGGCTTGGTGCGTTATTCCTGGAATAAACGAGTTCGCTTTTATTACCGATGCGCCAACTGTGGTTGCGTAACCCACTACTCTCACCGAAAGCATCGCCTTCTCAACACCTGTGGCATTAATGCCAGCAACTTCGATCCGGCGGTGGTATCTAGCTGTAGGATCCGTCACTTTGACGGCGCGGTTACGTGGAAGTACCTTGATTGAGCGCCGTTGCGAGGTAAACGGGGGCGGCTCGGCGAGTCGCGGAGAGGCTCGATGTTTCTCGTCAAGCGCCTCGGCGGGTCTCCTGGAAAGCTTGTCATGAGGATGCGCATATCTAAAGTGGACGGGACTTCGGTGGGCTACAAAGAGGCGTGCATTCGGTATTCCGTGCTCCTCTTTATTGTGCTTGTGTCGTCAGTGGGACTTGTCATTAGCGCTTTGAATATGCCGGACCCTGAGTATGCCGCGCTGACCCCCTGTGGGTATGTTTTTGGTGTTGGGCTGGGGGACTTTGTCTGGGACCGACGTCCTTTGTTCTTCGGCTTAATTGCGGCTGGCGTTCTTGCGGCTCTGTTTTTGTTGAGGAGAAAATCCCGGTTTCGTACGCTCGCTGACGAGGTGATTGATTGCGGGGACCACCTCCAGAACACTAAGGCGTGATGCAGGCCATCGTGGCACTCACTTGAGCGGACAGCAGCCTGAGATATTCAATACACGATGAGTATTCTAGTGCACGGCTAGTTCAGCAGCCCAGCGGTAAACAGTGTGTCGGCCGCGACGAAACACAGCTTGTTGCCGAACGGATCTGTGCAATAAAAGCTTCGCTCGCCCCAGGGCTGAGTTTCGATAGGGCGCAAAATGACGGCTCCTGCGTCGCGCGCACTTCTGAGGGTACCTTCCAAATCGGTCACGGAGAAATACACGTGGTCAGGATTTGGTGAGGCGTCCCAGGGATCGCCATCCGCGCGAGGATCAAAGCACGCGAGAATGACGCCGCCGCACCCGAAGTAGTGACGCCCGGGAGAAACTCTCGATCCGCTCGCATCGAGCAGCGCTCCATAGAACTGCGCGGCTCGCTCGATATCGCTCACTGGAAGAATCACTCTGTACAGTCGAATCACGGCACAACCCTCCGTTTTGACCATTGTGGCGCAGGACCAGTCGCGCAGTTGGGAAGTTGTTGTCTCGTTTACTGAGAGGTGACGCCTTCGGCGATAAGTATGCGGCTCTTCGTTGAGTTTTGCCGAATGGGCTTGATCGCCTCATAGGCAGGGGAGTCGTACCACCCACGCGCTTTCTCGATGCTCTCGAATCCGATGACCACGATGTAGCCCTTGGGTGCTTCGCCCTCGAGGGTCTGAATCTTGCCGCCCCGAACCAGGTATTGAGCCTGGAAGGCGGCCAGCGATTTCGGCGCCTCCTCCGCATATCTTCGTGAGGCGGCGGGGTCTTCTTTTTTGACGGGGTCATTCTCGACTTCCGCGATGACGTAGGCAGGGGGCGCCTTCGCTTGTTGCGCATGAATCGCCTGGGCCGCGGCAAGGCCGATGGATACGCCAGCCAGCACCGCCAGCGTCAGTTTGTGGTTCGTCTTCACCGGCTTATTCTCCTCTTGTGCAGCGATCTCATATCTTGTTCACCCTGTAGAATTCAGACTCACGCCGGCATTGGTCCAGCTTGACCTTCCAGACCGTTTGGCACAGTCTGGCCAAGAAATGAGGCACCCGCTTCTCCCCGATTGCTAATTTTGCAGCGTCCGTTGGAACAAGCACCCCACGTCGGAAAATGTGAGTCCGATCGCTCCGGGACCCGGAACTTGGTCGTAACCGGCGCCGGTACCTATTGCCATGTCGCTAAATTTGCTGAGCCAATCTCGATCAAAGCGGTCTGTCATGGCGAAGTGGAATGGCGACTCGATCACCGGCGCTACCTGATTAAACCGGATACACTTCTTCTTCTCCCCGATGGCGATGAGTATTCCCTGACGATCGATTCTGTGAAACCGAGTCGTGGGTTTTGTGCAGTATTCCGCCGGGGTCTGGTTGAGGAGTGCTGGCGGGCCGCGGTAAGCACGCAAGAAACTCTTCTGGACGCGCCGTACGACATCCGTCCCTTACCATTCTGGCGACGCTTGGAATCGAGGACTGGACCTCTCGGACGAGCAGTCGATGCGCTTGCCGCGGCGGTTGCCGCCAACGCATCACCGGATGCCCTCGGTTGGCTGTTCGAGTCGCTGGGCGAAAAGGCGGCGGACTCCGTATCCGAACAACGACGGGAGCGTTTCCGCCCGACTGCGATCCGGCCGGCGACTCGCCTTGAGATTCTCCGACGGCTTCATCTCGCGCGCCAAGCCGTTGAAGACGACCTGGCGGCGGCCTGGACGCTCGTGACGATGGGGCGGGCTGCAATGATGGCACCCCACCACTATCACCGCTGTTTTCGTATGGTCTTCCGTGAGACGCCGCGCGGATGGTTATCGCGACGCCGCGCGGAACGAGCCATGGCGCTGCTGCGAACCACCAACCGCTCTGTTATGGAGGTTTGTCTCGCGGTGGGTTACGCAAGTGCCAGTTCCTTTAGCTCATCGTTTGCTGCGCGTTACGGCATGCCACCGTCGCAGGTCGCGCGCTCAAGCAACGCTTTATCGTAAACGCTCCGGAGGAGAGTGAATCCGGTCGCAATCCCAAGTGCAAGCGACCAACCGTGCCTGGCGCCAAGATGGTTGGGCGAGGGGGGAATACATCGAACGCACGTGCTAGTGGATTGTCGCAGGAGCATCATTTAGGCTTGTTGCCTGCGAATTGCCGTCAGGGATGAGGCGCGTTGCTCGAACAGTTCCATAACGTCTTTGAATGCCGGTCGCGCGTGTCGGCAAAGAGGCTGGCGGTTACGCTGGGTGCACTTCTCTCTTTTCTTAACTCTGGGTTTGGTGTTTGGAAGCGCCGATCTTTCCCCGCCTCCACCATCGGAGTCTGATGCGAATCTTGCGCCGTGTGCACTCGCGCTGGTGGGCAGCATCACGGAAGCGCTTGGTTGTCCGGATAGGGTTCGGGCGATGCGGGAGCTTGACGAAGCGGCATGTATGTTGCCGAATTCGCCGGGGGTGAATGAACCGAGTCGGGGGCTCGCGGGTATCGCGATGACCGGGCTTGCGGGCGTTTTGGTCAAGGACGATGTTGCCACCATTGTTCGACTGGGATCGACGCAATCGGAGTTGGCGATTCCGGCAATTGCGGCGCTCGGTATCAGTTGCCTTCCCGAGGCGAAGGCGGGGATTGCTTCCATCCGGGGGGCCTATGTTGGAAACCAACAGGGAGTGGAGATCGATCGGTTCATCGATGGCAGCAAAGAGTTGATGGAGCATTGCGGGCATCAGGGGCCGCCGGGTTCGACGTCGTTCGGCGGGGCGGTGACGGTGCCGGGGACGCGTCAGGCGGCGCCGCGCAGCCCATCGCCTGATCCGACGCAGGTCAAAGCGGCATTAGGGTCTTCGAAAGATCCGAAGGCATTGCAAACGCTGTTGGACGTGCAGTGCACGCCCGAGCGTGGGGATGCCGTTGATGAGATGCGCAAGGCGTGGCGCCGCCGGGACACTGCCGGCAGTTCCTTGGCGTCGGATCCCGTCGCTCAGGCAGTAATGGCGAGGTGCCTGATTCAGGCCGATTCGGTGGTGCGGGCGGAGAAATCGGAAATCGCCGAAGCGACCGGCCTTTTGCGTTCCGCCATTCATAGCGACGACGCGATGGCCGTTGTGGCGGCGGTGCAGGGTCTGGCGATTGTCGGCGCTGATGAGGATGTTACGCGGATGGCGGAAGTGCCGCGGCGGGTACCCGCATTGTTGAACCACGTTGTTCGAATCGTGGGTTTTACATGCGGCGCCAACAATTTGAAGGCGCTTGCGTTGATGCGCAAAGAGGCGGCAACACAGCAGGTGCGCGATCGGATTGACGCGGTGTACAAGGGTGTTGAGCCGGTTCGGGAGCAAACATGTGGAAAGGGGAAGTGAGAGGGCAGACGCCGCTCCCGCGGCTCGGTGCTTTCGCGCCAAGAATTCGTTCGGCGAAGGTAGATGCTTGCTGTGGTTCCAACGATTAACATTATTGAGGACGCTAAGAAATGGACGCTACCACGCTGCGGGCGCTACAGGCGCCGTTGAAACAGAAATACCGCGATAACCCGGAAAGTGCGCGGATCGGCGCACGCGCTGAAGTGGTGCTCGATCCTTCGCAGATCGCGGCGCGGCTTTCGGGTGACGCACTCCGATCGGCCGGACTGCATCAGGCTGCCGGCGGTACGGGGGCGGATGCGTGCTCTGCGGATATGCTACTCGAGGCACTTGCTGCGTGCGCCGGCGTTACGCTCATGGCCGTCGCCAGTTCAATGGGTTGTCGATTGACGGGCGGAAGGGTGATCGCCGAAGGCGTTTGGGATGCGCGCGGCACGCTCGGTGTCGACAAGACGGCACCCGTGGGAATCCAAGACATCAAGATTGCCTTTGAGCTCGAAGGGGACCTTGATGAGCCGACTCGTCAGCGGCTCATCCAACTGACGGAGCGCTATTGCGTCATTCTCGCGACGCTTCGCCATCCACCTGAAATTAGCATTGCGATTTCCGGATCGGCTCCTACATAGCCACCGAAGCTGACCGGCGGTCCGCGGCGGTGGCGAGAGGTGGGCTTGCGGAAGAGCAGGGAATGGTGAGTGCGTAGGCGCTGATGCGTTTGTCGGCTAAGATACCGGGAAGTCGTTCCGACACCCATGCTCTCGAACCATCAAGCCATGCTGGACATCGCCATTCAAGAGGCTCGGTTGGGCTTGGCCGAAGGCGGGATACCTATTGGCGCCGCACTTTTTCATACGGACGGAACCTTACTCGGGCGAGGGCACAATCGGCGTATCCAAGAAAACGACCCTTCGGTCCACGCGGAAACCGATGCGTTCCGCAAAGCCGGCCGCCAGCGCCGATATCAGGACACCATTATGGTCACGACGCTCGCGCCGTGTTGGTACTGCAGCGGTCTCGTGCGACAGTTCCGCATTATGAAAGTGATCGTGGGCGAGACGCGAACGTTTCGTGGGGGCATTGATTGGTTGCGTCAGCACGGTGTCGAAATCATCGATATGGGTTCGACGCAATGTGAACGATTGCTGGCATCTTTCATTGAGCGGCATCCGGACGTGTGGAACGAGGATATCGGCGAATGCCAACACGATGGCGATGGGGGTTGAGCTTGGGGAGCCGCGGACAAAAAAGCTCCCGATAGTCGGAAATGCCCCTCGATCGCCGCCAAGCCGCAGCCGCTCAAGTTCATAGTGGCCAAGGACTAACGGGCAACCGACTTATCTGAGACCATCGCCCCGATCATAGCGCGCTGCTGGGCAACAAAGTTGGTGAGGCACGGCATGGGGAGTGCCCGGCTGCGTCGTTCGCTGGTTCGCCAGAATGCATGTACCAAGCGATCCATTGTCGCGGAACGGACGAACCGACGGCATCACTTGTGGGGAGGGAGACGTTGAGCGCTCCTCCTACTGCGTCCTATTGCGGCTTATCGTCACGAGGTCTGTCGTCACGTTGCACTTCGTGATCGTGGTCGCTGGGTCGGGTATCCCGAGGGGGGTCGCGGCGTTCGTCGGCGTGATCTTGGCGGCGGTCTTCCGCGTGATCTCGGTCATACCTGGGCTCGCCGCGATCGCAGCCGGTGAAACCAATAGCTGACATCATCATTAAAATGCCGGCGGCGGATTTGAAAGTTATCATTTGCCATACTCTAGCGAATTCTGTCGGAATACCATAACACCACAGCAATGGGTATTGGGTATGTCGACATCGGCCGCCAAGGAGCGTAGGGCCCTACCTACGTGGTACGTCGGCGCTTCAGCGTGGCCGTAGGCAGGTTCTAGCCTTCGAAATTAACTAGGACCGCATACCAAACTCAGGGGTTGCTAAAGTGGGTCTTGGATCGAGCACTTAGCTCGCATCGCTGGGATTTACATAAAATTAGCGGGTGAATGGAAATAAATTCCCGATCCGGAGGGTCTCACTGGAAGGAGCATCAAATTGACGCAATTCGCCGGCAACCACAAGCCTTCCTTTCTCGCCAAAGTGGCAGCGGCGACTCGGCCAATCCCGAAACTGTGGACTCTGTTCGGCGGAATAGCGTGGCCGTACATCGAACTTGCCATTCGCCTCTGGATCGCCAAGCTCTTTGGTTTCTTTGGCTTCATGCAGATACTGCACTGGGAGACGACGGTCGCGCTGGCGAGCCAGGAGAACCCGATCCCATTCCTGGCGCCGAACTCGGCGGCGCTTGCGAGCACGGGGATTTATATCGTGTGCGCCGCACTGCTCGCGATCGGCTTCATGACTCGATACGCCGCACTGCCGCTGCTACTGCTGTCGGTGATCACGCAGCTTCGCTACACCCCGTTCGATACTCAACTCTTTTGGATCGCTCTGGCAGGGTGGCTTGCGATTCACGGTGCGGGCCCGATATCGGCCGATCACTTGCTGCGCCGGGGACTGAGCGACAGCGCCCTCCCGTTCATTCCACGAATTATCGACTTCTCCAAGGGCCTTAGAGCGTACGGCACGCCGCTGTACATCTCTTTTTTCCGGGTTTGGTTGGGAACCGCTTTGCTCCTGGCGGCCATTTCGCGTTCCCCGGGCGTTGATTTCGCGGACCTCGAGCGATGGCTGCCGTTGGACGTAGCCATGCGGGTTCCGCTGGCCTGCGCTTGGATGGGCGGCGTTTTGCTCCTCATAGGGCTCGCGACCCGCTATATCGCCGCCGTTCTGCTCTGTGGGCTGTTCGCCTATTCGATGATCGACCCACGGGCCACCGACTCGATCTATTTGCTCATGTTTCTGGCGATTCTCGGGGTGTACGGCGGAGGGCTCGTCTCGCTCGACGAGTTTCTCGTGCGTTTGCGCGATCGCATCTTTCCTGTGATCAAGAGGCATGGTCTCGATGGTCTTGAAGGATTACCGAGAGTCGTGATCGTCGGAGCAGGGTTCGGCGGCCTGCGATGCGCGCAAGGCTTGCGCGATGGCTCTGTGGCAGTCACGCTCATTGACCGCACGAACTATCACCTGTTCCAGCCGCTGCTCTATCAAGTCGCCACGGCGGCTCTGTCTCCGGGTGATATCGCGACGCCGGCACGCCGGATGTTTCGGAACTCGCCGTCGATCCGGCTGCTGCTCGGCACTGTCACCGGAGTGGATACGCAACGGCAAACGGTTTCGACCCAGACTGGCGACATTCCATACGATTATCTGGTGCTCGCCACAGGTGCTACCCACAGCTATTTCGGAAAGGATGAATGGGCGCGCTTCGCGCCGGGCATCAAGCGCATCGAAGACGCGCTGGAAATCCGGCGCCGGATCTTGACGGCTTTCGAACGCGCCGAGGCGGCGTCTTCCGAGCAAGACCGTATGGGATTGTTAACCTTCCTGATCGTCGGGGGCGGCCCCACGGGCGTGGAGCTCGCAGGCGCGATCGCGGAATTGGCCCGTTTTGGATTGGAAAAGGATTTCCGCGCGTTCGATCCAGCGCAAGCCCGCGTGATTCTCGTCCAGGCCGCGCCTCGATTGCTGCCGAGCTTTCCGGAGCGGCTGGCACAGATCGCACAACGCTCGTTAGAGCAGCTGGGGGTGGAAATTCATCTGGGCAGCCGCGTTGACCATATCGATGAAACAGGGGTTGCCGTTGACGGAGCTCGGATCGAAGCGCGTACCGTCCTTTGGGCTGCCGGCGTGGCCGCATCGCCGGCAGCGGCGTGGTTGAACGCGCCCGCCGATAAGGCGGGACGGCTGATCGTGGGCGATGACTTGCGGGTACCGGGGCTCGCCAATGTTTTCGCGATCGGCGACACTGTGGCGAGCAAGGCATGGAAAGGTGAACTTGTACCGGGGTTGGCTCCGGCGGCCAAACAAGGTGGAACGTACGTGGCAAAGCAAATTCGGGCAATGGTCGAATCGCGTAACCCAGTGCCGGCATTTCGTTATCGTCACTTGGGATCTCTCGCCACTATCGGCCGCAAGGCTGCAGTCGCGGATTTCGGCATCTTGAAGGTGTCGGGCGCGCCCGCATGGTGGCTGTGGGGAGCCGTGCACATCGCCTTCATGCTGGGCGTCAGAAATCGCGTCGCGACGCTGACCAATTGGTTTTGGGCCTACCTTAAGTTTGGTGGCAGCATCCGCTTGATCACCGGCGGTACGTAGCTGGAGCAATAAACGATCTGCTCAGTCGGTCATCGCTCACGACTCAAATTGCCTCCATTCCAAATCTGCCCCATAGGAACGTCACGATGCATGTGTTCCAACTCCTTTCAATCATCGGAGTCTTTGCGATCAGCGCTGCCGCCGCCGCAGTGCCCGACGATCCACACCGTGTAACCCCGATCGAAGTCAACGCGAGGGCGCTGCAGTTCGTCGCCACGGAGGTTGATGGTCGAGCCTTCCGATTCGACCCTGCGTCGCTGCGACAGCCAACTCTGATTATTTTCTACCGGGGAGGATGGTGCCCCTACTGCAATGCCCAGATGCAAGATCTTCACACGGTGGTCCCGCAAATCGCGGCCATGGGGTATCAGGTTTTATTTTTGAGCACCGATCAACCGCGGTTGCTGTACTCGAGCCTCAAGGAAAAAGTGGATTATCACCTGCTGTCCGATTCGTCGATGGGCGCGGCGCACGCCTTTGGGGTCGCCTTCCACCTCGATGCGACAGCACTTGCAAAAATGAAGACGTATGGAATCGATCTCGAGGCGACGCAAGGAACTACCAGGCATGAGCTACCTGTGCCTTCCGTCTTCATCGTCGATCGCAGCGGCGTGGTTCGCTTCCGCCACTACGACCCCGATTACACTGTCCGCCTCGATGCGGCCCATGTGCTGGCGGCGGCGAAAAGCGCACAGTAAATTGCGGGCGCCAACGCGCCGAGTGGAGACATGGATGGATTCGCTGCCTTGAGCGAATCCACCCGTGTTGTTCATCACTTCACGTCGGCCCGCGCCAACTTGGATGCCAGTTGGTGATTTAGGACTGCCTGCAATTGCTCGCCAGCCTTCGCGACCGCCGTATCGACACACTTGACATAGTTCTCGTGATGCGACAGGTCGAGGGTGTCGGCAACGCGGGAGCACAACGTCCGCGCGACTTCATGGACGCGCGCTTGTGCGAGTTGCTGACCGTCAGCCGTGGACAGATCGAGATCGGAAAGCTTGACCTGCTGCGAGCGGGAGTCGCCCGTGAATTGGTCGGCCTTGGCGGCCGCGCCCCCGAGCATGCCGATCGACAGCAGCAGGGTGGCTGCGAGGCAGCTCGTCGAACCGAGAGACAGCGTCGTCGTCTTCATCGCGAAGCGTCGTGAAATGGTGTTGAAGGTCGTCATTTGAGAATCTCCTTGAATGGGTTGTCTGCGCCGCGTGGGTACTGTCTCAATCGCGCGCCGAGGGCGCCGCTGATTTCCGACGAAACGTTGATTCTTTGGAGCGAATGCGGTCTAACAACGAACGAGCGGGGTGGGGGCACCGACGACGCAGCCCGCGTGTTGCTGGGCGGGCGTGGCGGCTTCGCTAGGCGTGCTTGAACCGGTGCGCGTGCGCTGCGCTTACCGGCAGCAGCTCGCTACGGTCCTTGAGCTTGATCTCCAAGGCGCCGCGAAACGAGCGGTAGATGGTGTCGATCGCACTGATGTTGACGACGGTACCGCGATGGATCTGCCAGAAAACCGCGGGATCGAGCTTGCTCTGCATGTCCTTCAACGAGGAATTGAGGAGAAAGCTCGAAGAGCGCGTGGCGATGGTGGTGTATTTATTGTCGGCCTGAAGGTAGAGAATTTCGGCGACCGCCACGACGCGCAGTTCCGAGGCATGCGGGACCGTCAACCATTTGAGGTATTGCGCCTCGGGCTTGGCGATGGTCTTGAGCAGGTCTGCCAAGTGGCTCAAGTCTGCCGGCGGTTCGCGCATGCGCTCCTGCAGGCGCTGCACCGTCAGCTTCATGCGCTCCGGGGAGATCGGCTTCAGGACATAATCCAGGGCGCCTTCCTCGAAGGCTTGTACCGCGTAAGCGTCGTAGGCGGTGATGAAGACCACATGGGCTTTGCCGCTGGCGTGCCGCGCCACTTCGAGCCCATTGCGGCCGGGCATCTGGATATCGAGGAACAGGATGTGGGGCTGGAAGTTGTCCAGCGCCTCGATTGCCTGGAGGCCATCCGCCGCCTCGGCGCAGATGGTGAGCTCGGGCCACAATTCGGTCAACGTGTTGCGGATTTCCTCGCGCAGCAGCGGCTCATCCTCGGCGATCACTGCGGTTGGCGATTTCATGGATTACGAGCCTTCGGAACTAGCCGCGGCGGTGCTTGCGAACGCGGCGCGCAGCGTCTGGATGAGTTCGTTCATCTGTTTCTCGGCGTGGGGTTGCGACTCTTCCAGGCCGCGTTTGATCTGGGCCAACGCGCTAAACAACATCTGCGGATCGATTTGCGCTTCGGCTGTCGCCAGGCGTGATTGCACCAATTGCTGGTCTAATTGCACGCGCCGCAGTTCGGCGCCACGAACGCCTTCGAGCATTCGGTCGGCCGCGCGACCGTTCATGTAGACCAGCAGGGCGAGAGAGCACGGAACGCTGAAATGACTGCCTGCTTCGGTAAACCCCCAGCGCTGCGGCGGCCACGGCACCACGAACAAAACGCAGTACAGCCACTGCATTGCCGCGGCCATGGCTACGGCAATCAGCGGATTGATGAACACCAGGAGAATCGCGTACACCACGATTGGCCGGGCGCCCCGTGTGACGGCTTCTTCGGCACAGAACGCCACCGGCAGGAGTACGAAGGCATACGCACTCATGGTCGCGAAATGCATGCTGGTATGACCGATGGATTCGCCGAAATAGCCAAAGTCGTCGAGCCCTATGAAAACAGCGACGATCTGCGCGAGCGCCTGGGTGAACAGCACCCGTCGCCAGGTGAAGCTCGCCCATGCGGCGCAAAGGTAGGGGCTCATGCGGCGGTCAACGGTATCGACACGGTGGCGGTGACGCCGCGCGCGGCGGGACGGGCGAGCGACAGTATCGCGCGATCGCCATACAGCATCATCAAGCGGCGACGGATATTGGCGAGACCCATGCCGTGCCCGTCGGTCGCAGCCAGGCCTTGGCCCGAGTCGGACACCTTGAGGACCAAAGTGTCGTGTTCGCGGTTGGCGCTGACGCTGATGCGGCCCCCGTCCACGGTAGGATTGATGCCGTGCTTGACCGCGTTTTCCACCAGGGTGAGCAAGATCATGGTGGGAATGCGCTGTTCGTGCAGCGCCTGGGGTATCAGCAATTGATAGGACAGGCGCGACCCCATGCGAATCTGGTGTATGCGCAAGTACGCATCGATGAGCTGCAGTTCTTCGGCGAGGCAGCACTCTTCTTGGCGCAATTTGGGCAGCGCCTCCGACAGATAGCGCATGAGGTGGTCTATCATGTCGACCGCGGCCGCTCGGTCGGTACGCGCCAGCGTGCGAACCGTGGCCAGCGTGTTGAAGAGAAAATGCGGTTCGATCTGCGCACGCAGCAGTTGCAGGCGCGCGCGTTTGACGTCCGCATCGAGCGCGGCTCCTTCGATCTGCCGCTGCATGAACATCTCGGTCGCGGAGCGCGCCGAGCTACGGTAAACGCAGGCCGTCACTATGAGCGCCACCATGAGGCCGTATTCCACGTTTGGGCTGCCTTGGCCTTCCACGTAAAAAAACGCGGTGCAAAAGCCCCACATGAGCACGCCCACCAATCCAAGACAGGCGTAGCGTTTGGGTCCCGAGGCGGGCGCCAGATTGATCGCGACGGTGAGCACGGGTACCGTCGGTAGTTGGTGGCCCATCATGATCACGAAGAAGGTTCCGCGCTTGACCAGAGTAGTCGCGAACCCGTATTGCATGAAGCTGACCAGTATCCCGTCGAGGTCCCAACTCACCATGAGTACCAAGGTCACCATGGTCGCGTAGCCCATGCCGACGAACAACTCTCGCCGGCGAATCCGGGTCAACCAGTTTTCCCGGTATGGCAGCGAAGTGACGGCTGTGCTCATGCGTCCGATGCTAGCAAGTCTCCATCAAGGAATCACGCGGCGGGATCGGCGATAAGGCCCCGTGGAAGGCCTTTCATGGTCTCGTTCACGGTGTTTGACAGTTTCACGCCGCAAAAGCCGGCACTCGCACCTCGATTTGGCAGTTTCGTCGGAATCCCGGTGCCGAGCAGCGTGAAACGTAAAAAAGTGGCGCGCATAGCGAGGTCTTGGTCAATACTTGCCGCCGCCACATCAAGGAAGTCATGATCGGTAACACTCCACGGACTGGTCTCCTGCACGTTAGCGCGCCGACTTGGCTATCTTTGGGCGCTGCAGCATTTGCCGAACAGCAGTTGCGGCTCATTCACCGTCATCAACCGCAAGACCCGGTCAACTTGCACTGGCTGGGACGAGCACTGCTCGCGCAGGGCAAAGGGGCCGTTGCGATCGAGTATCTGGAACAGGCGGTCGCTGCCGCGCCGGAAGATCTCGCGATGCGCACCGATTTAGCACGTGCCTACCGCGTTGCAGGTCGCACTCGAGCCGCGTTCGACGAGATCCAGCAGGTGCTGCGGGCTCACCGTTCCTGGGCGCCCGCGTGGTGGGCTCTCGCTGACATCCTGGTCGATTTGGGGCGGTACGCAAAGTCTGCGGCGGCGTTTCGCCAAGCACAGGCGCTCGATATTTATCGCCGAGAACTCAAGCTGGCGCGCCGCGCGTGCCGAGACGGAAATGCGCGCAAGGCGCAAGTCCGCTATCAGGAGATTCTTCATCAAGACGCGACGCACGTTGGGGCGCTGTGTGGGCTCGCCGGCCTTCATCTGAGCGTAGGTCGAACCTTCGACGCTGAGCGACTGCTGCGCCATGCACTGGCACAGTCGGCGTATTTCCCCTCGGCGCTGCGCCTGCTGGGTCAGACCTATCTGGAGTCAGGCCGTTTGCCGGAAGCGCAGGCCGCAGTCCGGCGCAGTCTCGATCTCGAACCGCACAATGAACCAGGTTGGCTCGTCTTGGCCGCCATCGAAGGGCGGCTCATGCGGTCCGAAGCGGCCTTGGCGGCGTATCAGGAAGCGGAGCGCATCAATCCGCAGCGACGTTTGGTGCATCTATCGATAGGCCACGTTCTGAAGACGCTCGGCAGGCGCCGCGAGAGCGAGCGCGTCTATCACGAGTGCCTCGAACGAGATCCGACCTCGGGGGAAACTTATTGGAGCCTCGCCGATCTTAAAAACTATACCTTCAGCGACGCCGAGGTTGCATCGATGGAGTCGCTCATCGATCCAGGCACGGGCGATGAGGATAACGCGGCTCTAGTGCATTTCGCACTCGGACGTGCGCGCGAACAACGCCAGGAGTACGCGCCGGCGTTCGAACACTATGCGCGCGCGAATCGATTGCGAGGCTCGAAGGCCCGCTTCGATTACGACGTCTTCGAATCCAAATGCGGCCGTTTGATCTCCTGCCTGGACCAAGGTTTTTTCGACGCTACGCACGGCAGCGGCGTTGCCGATGACTCGCCGATCTTCATCGTCGGATTACCGCGATCCGGATCGACACTCGTGGAACAAATTCTCGCCAGCCATTCCTGTATCGAAGGCACGATGGAACTGCCCAACATCCTAAACTACGTGCGCGAGTTCGAGCGGCTGAGCGCGGACGGCGATGCGTATCCGGAGAGCCTGCGAGCGGCGCCGCGGGCCGTGCTCGAAGCGCTCGGTCGACGTTACATCGAGGAGACCCGCCCGTTGCGAAGCGGCCGCGCGCGCTTCATCGACAAGTTGCCCAACAACTTCAGCCACATCGGTCTGATTCACGCGATGCTTCCCAACGCGACCATCATCGATGTACGCCGCCATCCGATGGACGCGGGCTTGAGCTGCTTCAAGCAGTGCTTCGCGGCGGGACAAACATTTACGTACGATCTCGCGGGACTCGGCCGCTACTATCGGCAGTATGTCGCCCTGATGGACCACTGGGATGCCGTGCTGCCCGGCAAGGTGCTGCACGTCTCTTACGAAGAACTGGTCCGCGCGCCTGAAACAGCGATGCGCGCGGTGTTGGCGCATTGCCGACTCGCTTTCGAGCCAGGGTGCCTGCGCTTTCATGAGACGAAGCGCGCGATACGGACAGCCAGCTCCGAACAAGTACGTCGGCCGATGAGCACCTCGGGCATCGGCTACTGGCGCAACTTCGAGCGCGAACTCGCGCCCCTGCGGCACAGTCTCGGTGATTGCTTGGCGCGCTTTCCGGCGGTGGATCGCTCGCAACGTGCCGGGGCGGGCATCCATGCGGCCCGTGAGTACACGTCCCCCCGCGCACCTCGAGTCGTGCTGAGCTGCGCCATCAGTGCGGTCCTTTATGCGGGCATCACGGCGCGCGCAGCCGCTGCCGCCATTGCGGAGGACACCCTGGCAGAAATCGTCGTGACGGCGCGCAAGCGGACGGAGAACGTGCAGGACGTCCCGCAGAACCTCGATGTGTTCACCGCGCAAAATATCAAGGATCTGGGCATTGTCCGTTTCGAAGATTTCGTCGCCTTGTCGCCCTCGATTGCCATGATCAGTACAGGTCCGGGTGGGCAACGAATCACCATCCGCGGCGCCTCGGACGGCAGCACCGCGAATTACGGATTTAGCAACAACTCAACCACGGGCTATCTGGTCGACGATCTCGCGATGGATTTCTACGGGCATGATCCGGACCTGCATCTGTACGACATCGAGCGGATCGAGGTGCTCAACGGGCCGCAGGGAACCTTGTTTGGTCCCGGGGCCCTGGCGGGTGCGGTACGCATCATCACGAACAAGCCCGATCCAAAAGCCTTCAGCGCCGGTGTCGATTTCGACGGGGGCGCGATTTCGGGCGGCGCAAATAACTGGAGCTATCAAGGTTACCTGAATATCCCTCTCGTCGAAGGCTTTACCGCGCTGCGCGCCTCGGCCTTCAGCGTTCGCGAGGGCGGTTATATCGACAACGTGCTCGCCACCCGCTCGTGGGTCAACGGCGTCACGTCCACCAATGCGCAGTGGGCGGGCAACGACTTCAACGTTCGCGATATCCTGGGTGGGCGCGTCGCGCTGCTGCAAAATATCGGCGAGGACTGGCACATCACGGTGACCGGAAATTATCAGCAGCAGAACTATTTCGGCTCCTGGGAGGACGACCCCACCAACGTCGGCCCGCGCCAAGTGCGGCAGTTCGCACCCGCCGGCGGATACAACTACGCGCGATTTCTGGAGTTGCACCTCGATGGCGATGTGGGCATCGGCGATCTCATCTACATCGGTGGTCTCTCCTCGCAGGCCTCGTTGAGGTTGTATAACTTCTCCGAGTATTCGCAATATAGCTCCTCGGCGAGCTTTGTGGAGGCCACCACCTGCGTGACCGATCCGGCGAGCGGACCCGGCGACCATGGCTGCAAGGTGCCCTATATGTATGGCCGTGTCGCCAGTTCGGTGAGGCGCCTTTCCAACGAAGCGAGGCTGCAGTCGAAGCCGGGCCCGCTGCACTGGACGGTGGGGACGTATTCGGAAAAAACCCGCAATCCATACTCGGGCGCCGAGCATTTGCCCAACATCAACTTTAGTGGTACGCCAGCGCAGGACGCGATCACCTACTACGGCAGCATGGCCATGCCGGTGGCTGGCGAATACTACAGCAGCTTCGACACATTCGAGTATTCCCAAGTCTCTGAATTCGGCGACGTAACCTTCGACCTCAATGATTTGTGGAGCCTCGAAGGCGGCGCAGAACACTTTCATTCGGGCCAGTCGGATGCGCAGCAGTATGCGAATTACTTCTTCCTGCCCCGTGTTTCGGCACATCGCAGCGCCTCGTCCAACAAGACCAATCTGAAAGCGGGGATCAATCTCAAACCATTGCCGCACTCGCTGCTGTATTTTACCTTTGCACAGGGATTTCGCGACGGCGGATTCAACTACGGGGTCGGCTCGTCCAAGGTCTACGTTCCGGCCTACTACACACCGGACACCTTGAATAACTACGAGTTGGGTTGGAAAACCGAATCCTTGGGCAGCCGTCTCGTGTGGAATAGTGCGGCGTATTACATGGCCTGGAAGGATTATCAGGTTGGCGTGAGCATTCCCGTGGCACCCTACGGCTTCAATGCCAATATCGGCGACGCGCGCATCACGGGGTTGGAAACGACGCTGGAGATACTGCCGGTCGACGGCTTGCATCTGTCCCTCAATGGGAATTACAACAATGCGCGCTTGCGCAGCAACGCCTTTCAAAATCCCAGCTTCCTGGTTATTCCCGGCGAGCGCCTGCCCGAAGCGCCGCTATTCAACGCCAGCGCGATCGCGCGTTACGAGCGGCGGATCGCGAGCCGCACGGCGTACGCCCAAGGCGATGTCGCGCACAAGGGGAGCATGTGGAATAGCCTGCAAGTCAACCAGCGAACGCTGCAGCCGGCATACAGCATCGTCAACCTACGCTTCGGACTCAACGGCGCCGCCGGGGCGTGGCAGGCCGAAGGGTATGTCACCAACGTGGCCAATAAGCGCGCGGTCGTCTATGTGGATACGACGGGCTATGCCTATTATCCTGGCCATTCGAATCCGGAGTTGGCGACGCCGCCGCGAACCATCGGATTGCGGCTGAGTTATCACTGGGGCAAGTGATCGATCGTGATTTCTGGCACTCACACCTGAAAAAGTGCCATTCGCGCTCATTAGGCATATTTCGTCGGAAAGTCGAGGCGTGTCCAAGTGCGCTCGGGGACTATCCCCCTGCGGATCGTTCGAACCGAACCAGAACCCAGGCTCGACTCCGCAACGGCCGCCGATTCCAGTCATCACACGCAGGGAGAACTTCATGAAGAGTATATTTGCCGGAACCGCAATCGCAGCGTCGCTGACGTTGTTTGGGCTGTCTGCCCATGCCGGATGCACCGACCCGAGCGCTGCCAATGAACAGAGCGTCATCGAGCGAAGCCTGGCCGAGCAAGCGACGCCGCTTGGGTTGAACCTGTCACCGCCATCCACCAGCAATAGTAGGGGCACCCCGGCCGAGAGCATCGTGGGACAGTGGCACGTGAAATACACCACGGCGGGTGCCCCGTTCGCGGACGCATTCATGCAGTGGCACAGCGACGGGACGGAATGGGAGATGATCAATCAGCCGGTGCTGGGCGGAAACATCTGCATGGGGTCGTGGAAGACGATCGACCAAACGCACGTGTTCCGTCATCACATGGGGTGGCTCTTCAAGGACGGAGCCTACAACGGATACTTCACGGAGAACGAGACCGATGAGGTGGCACGTGACGGCAATTCCTACCGTGGCGTCAACAGCACGAAGATTTACGACAAGAATGGAACGTTCCAGGTCGAGTTGCCGGGCACGTCGTCGGCCGTTCGCATCGCTCCGTGATGGTGGGTTGATCTCGATTGTGCCCACGTCACTCGATTGGCTCGGGTGACGTGGGGCTCCGCGGACGCAGGGCCTGCCCCGCGGCCCACGCGGCGCCGATGAGCCCCGCGCGATCGCCGAGCCGGCTGGGTGCGATGGTAATGGGTCGAGAGAAGAGGGCCGGAAGGGCCCGTCGGACCCGCTCATACAGCTCGGGACGCACGCCGATGCTTCCCCCGAATACGATGAGCTCCAGATCGAGGAGCGATTGCAGTGTCACTACAGCGAGGGCCACCCAGCGCGCCGTCGTGTCGAGGACCGACGCCGCCACTTCGTCTCCTTGCTCGAGGAGCTTGAAAATGTCGCGCACCGTGGCGGCCTCGGTTCCACCCTGACGCCGGTATCGATCCACGATGGCGAGTGAGCCCACCTCGAGCTCGAACGTGCCGCCGGCAGATGGGATCTGCGAAGTCGGGTCGCGCCCGATCGGCAGGTCCGCGATTTCCCCCGCCGAGCCATGCGCCCCCCGAAACAGCTTGTCATCGATGAGCAGGCCGAGCCCTGTACCCGTTCCTAGCGCCAAGAACGCCGCGTTGCGGCAGTGACTGGCGCACCCGAGCGCATGCTCGCCCAGCATCGCGAGATTCACGTCGTTCTCGATCGCAACATCCGGTCCGAAGCGGCTCGCGCAAAAAGCCGAGGATATCGAAGTCCTCCAACCCGGCGATGTTTGGAGTCAGGGAAACACGGCCTGTGCGAGGATCGATCGCTCCAGGAATTCCCACCATGACATGGCGCGCGCGCGTGACTTCGATCCCGGCGGTTTTCGCCAGTTTTTCGGCGCAGGCGGCGATCTGTTCGGCCACGTACGCGGCGCCGCGCGGGTCGGTGGGCTCGGTCAATTCCGCCACGATACGGCCCTGCGCATCGGCAATCGCCGCGGCGAGCTTCGTGCCGCCCAGGTCCGCGGCAAAACAATAGGCAGTGTCGCGCGTCATTGACGTGCGCTGCGGTGCGCGGGCGGCGGAAGAGGAAGCGCCGCCGCGAACTCCGCGACTCCGAAGAATTCATCATGGAGACGGCGCAACGCGACGGACAAGGCGCCCACGA
Organism: uncultured Gammaproteobacteria bacterium; assembly: GCA_963818075.1. GTDB lineage: Bacteria > Pseudomonadota > Gammaproteobacteria > Steroidobacterales > Steroidobacteraceae > Bog-1198. Next base: position 532,948 of record CAWFQX010000007.1, read on the forward strand.
CGCCTGCTCGCCTGCCTAAGGTACTGGTGCGAATCTCCACCGGCCGCGCCGAGAGCTGCAACAGCACGCGCGCGACCTTGTCCGCAAAATCCGGACGCGCTCCGACCGAGCCACCCAGAACGAGCAGTTGCGGATCCACTGTTGCGATGACCGCCGCAGCCGCAAGAGCAGTCAGCCGCGCCGTCTCGTCGACCACATACGCGGCAATCGGATCGCCCGCCTGCGCTCGCTCAAAGACCTCTCTCTCCGAATCCACATCGGAACCGCCGGCCTCCCGGTATCGTCGCACGACACCCGTGGCGCCAATCTGGTACTCGAGGCAGCCCTGCAGGCGGGACTCGGCTTGCAGCGGATCGCCACCGATCGGCAGATAGCCGATTTCGCCGGCGGCGCCGTTCTCCCCGCGAGCGAGCCGGCCGTTGACATAGAGTCCGAGTCCCACGCCGCTGCCGAGCGCGAGGAAAGCCACGTTGTCAACGTTTTGCGCGCAGCCATGCCATATTTCCCCGAGCAGCGCGAGATTGATGTCATTTTCAAGGACGACGGGACTGCCGAGTTTCTCACCCAGCAGGCCCACGACATTGAGATGATCGAGGCCGGTGATGTTGGGAGCCATCTCGATGGCGCCGCTCTTGGGGTTTACCACCCCGGGGGTGGCCATCACGATGGAGCGAATTCGGCTGGGATGGGTGTGATTGTCACGCGCCAGACGGTCCGAGAGCCGGGCGATCTGGTCGAGCGTCCAGGCTCCGCCGCGGCTGTCGGTGGGTTCGTCGGCCTCCGCGAGAACTCTGCCTGCAATATCGGCGAGGGCGACCGTCAATCGCCGGGCTCCTAAGTCGATGCCGAGCACGTGGCCGCCGTCGGGGCTCAATTCGTACAACACAGCGGTCCGTCCGACATTGCCGCTGGTTCGTCCCACCGGGCGAACCAGCCCCTGCTGCTCGAATGCATCGATGACTTCCGACATGGTCTGTTTCGACAGACGAGGTCACCTTGGCAAGGTCCGCCCGCGAGATGGGGCTGCGGTGCAGCAGGGCTTCGAAAACGCTCCGTCGCGACAGCTGGCGGGTCACGCTGGTGATGGGTGCGGAAGGCATAGGAGTACTCATTGATTCGTCACCTCTCCGAACAATCATAGCCTGAATCGCCATTAAAGCCACCTATACTTGACCTCAGGCGCACATCGTGCGAGATTGATTCGTCAATCGACCGAATAAATAGACGCTGTTTAGAGTACGGATGAACGGGAGATCGGTCATGGGATTCGACAGGCGAGGGTCTCGACGACGCCATTTTTGGGGGGCGGATGTCGATGGCGCGTGATGCTGAATGAGCGCGCACCGCGGGGCATCTGAGATTCGAAAGAGAACAATCTAGAGGGAAAGGCCGTGTCAAACGTATATCGCAAGCACCCCCTGTCAATTGCCATATCCATGGCGTTGCTCGCCGCCGCAGCGACGTCCGCCCGGGCATCGGAGCCCATTGACCCTGCGCAACAGGACGGGCCGACGACACCCTCGCCCGACGCCAAGAAAGCCAAGCCCGGGACCTTGAGCGCCGACGAGCTGCAGGAGGTCACCGTCACCGGCGTACGTGCGTCGCAGATACGCGCGATCGAAATGAAGCGCCTGGCGCCGAGTATCCAGGACAGCATCTCGGCGGAGAACATCGGTCAATTACCCGACGTGACCATCACGGACGCGCTTCAGCGCATCACCGGCGTGCAAATCAACCGCGACGCGGGCGTTGGAACCTCGGTGGACGTGCGCGGCCTGCCTCAGGTCGGCACCATGCTGAACGGTGAAGTATTCATCACGCCGGATCAGATCGACTCGCAACAACCTGACTTCACCACACTGCCTGCGACACTGTTCAATCAGGTGGACGTCATCAAGTCGCCCACCGCGGGCCAGACCTCGAGCGGCATCTCAGGTGCGCTCGATCTACACACCTATCGGCCCTGGGATCTGCCGCATGGCTTCACCTATAACTATTCCGCCGACGGGGAACGGGGCAGTACCACTCGCAAAACGGGGCCGGAGGCCAGTGGTCTCGTCTCATTCAATGATGATGGTCGCTGGGGCTTTCTGGTGCACGGTGACTTTTCCGATACCACTCGGTACGGCACGGCGGGCAAATATGGTTCGGGTGCAAACGCGAGCGAGAGCCTCGACCAGTATGGCGTTATCTTCCACGGCGAGAACGGTTACAGCGCGGCCGCCTACAACGGATTCCTCGGTGCGTGGAACGGGGCGCCGATTCCCAAGGGCATCGTGCAAAATCCCAACGGCAGTGTCGATGTGAACGGCGACGGGAAGTCGAACGGCGTGTTCATGGGTAGCCAGGACATCGGCCTTTACAACAGCAGCATTCAGCGCAAGCGCGAGGCCGCCAACGCGTCGTTCCAGGCGGACCTCGACCACGGGCTGAAATTGACCAGCGATTACTTCTACGCACATCAAGATCAGTGGGAACGCACCGTCGGCATCCAGTTCAACTCCACCAATTGGCAAGGCGCGACCTACCTGCCATTGCAGTCGAGAAACACCGGCAGTACCGCTCTAAGTCAGTACAACACGGCGCCGCAAGATCCCAACTGGGCCGGCTCGAACATCTATACCACCCAGGTGTACGAAAAATAGCCGGGTGACGTCGAATCGTACTCGCAAGTCAACCGGTGGCAATCCACCGCGCAGAACTTCAATGTCCAGTTGGATTTCGACAATGGCGGTCCTTTCAAGGGGAGCGTGCGCGGCATCCGCGAAACGGCGAAGCAGGACTACATCGAGACCGACATCAACATCTCCGATTCCGACGGCTGCCTGTGGGCCGACCCCAACAGCTCATTGCCCTGCGGGACCTTCAACTATCCCACTCAACTGGGCGGGCCCCGTGTATTTAACGCCAACGGTATTCCCCAGAATACGGTCCCCATCATCGCGAATTTCACGGGCCGGAACGTTACGATCGGCATGCCGGCATCGCTTGCCGCCGACTTCGCAAACCCCAACGCTGGACCATGAAGACGCTGGAATCGGGCGAAGACTACAACCGCGACACCGCGCTTACCGCGCTGCGCTTCGATGGGCACTACCTATTCAATGATGCATTTCACCTCAATTTCGGCGTGCGCAACAGCATTCGCAGCGGCAGTAACCAGGGGTACACGTTGGTCACGCCCGTGTACGCCGGCATGGGGGCGAGCGACCCCAACGGCTGTCTGGTGCGCTATGCCGGTTCCGATGTGATCTTAGCTGGTAATGCGACCCTCACTACACCCAATACGTGGTGTACTGCGGGCAACGCACTCGGCGCCTTCCGTGCCGGCCAGTTGTCGTCGCTCCAAGTGTTGAACAGTGCCGGGCCCCTCGCCAACAACTTTCAGAAATACACCAACCTGCTGGGCTCTGGGGTCACCTTCTGGGCGGTGAACCCGCACGCCCTGGATGATCCCATGGCGTACTGGAAGTCGCTTTATCCCAATACCACGACACAGGCTTCGCCTGAAACCAGTTGGGGTGTATGGCAGAAGGAACTGTCGAGCTATGTGCAGGCCGATTTCAACGGAGAGCTCGGCAGCATGCGGTACAGCGGTAACGTGGGTGCGCGCTTGATCCACACCAATCTCAACATCACCCAGTATTCGACCGGCCTTCCGGGTCAAAACATCACCGAGCCTGCCGGTGCCGGTACCCAGGTCATCCAACGCAGCTACAACGACGTTCTGCCGGCGCTCAACCTCGCGCTGAATATGACCAGTCAGCTCACCATGCGCCTCTCCTATTCGAAGAACATGATGCCGCTCAACTTGAGCCAGTGGGGCGGAGGCTTGGCGCTGAACTACTCGCTGCAGGAAACCAAGACGGGTCCGATCTACCAGGTTGCAACGGGCAGCTCGAACGGTAATCCAACCCTCGATCCGTGGCGCTCCTCGAACTACGGTGCTTCGTTCGAGTACTACATCAACTCCACGAGCATGTTGAACCTCGAGTTGTTCCACATCAACGTGCAGAGCTTCATCAAGAGCGGCGCCATTATCAATTGCAATTTTCCGGACGCGGACGGTGTGGTACGCCACCATTGCATCTCGATCACCGAACCGCTGCAGGGCTCGGGCAACAGCATCCAAGGCGCGGAGTTCGACTATCGGCAGGGATTCACGTTTCTGCCGTCGTTCCTCTCCTACACCGGCATGGAGTTCAACTTCACGTACGCGCCCAGCAAGACCGGCGAAAGAGATCTCGCCGGCAACGAGATCCCGTTCCAGGACAACTCGACCGAGTCGGGGAACTTCATTCTCTGGTACCAGGACAAGCATTTTCAGGCTCGCGTCGCGTACAACTACCGTTCGAAGCGAGCCTATCAGGATAGCATTGGAGGCATCGCCGGCCTGGAGGAGTACGAGGCGCCTCAACAGTACGTCGATGCATCGGTCGCGTATAAGTTCAACAAGTACCTCGAAGTATTCGTGGACGGCACGAACCTCACCAACGAGTACCAGCGCTTCTACCTGGTATGGCCGGACCAATTCGGGCACTCGAACTTCGCCGAACGCATGTTCACCTTCGGCGTTCGCGGGCAGTGGTGATACGATTTCTTGAGCGGTGATGGCGGCGCTGGCAGCGCTGACCGGCCGCATCGTTCGCAGGCGCAGAAACCTCCTTCGCGCCCACTCAGGTGGGTGGCGACGCCGGGTCCGCAACGGCCATCGCCCATTGGCAGATTCAGTCGAGCGCCAAAGCGCAGCAAGGCGGCGGCGAGGTCTCCTGCCGCCGGGTATTCAACCAAGGACTGGTACCCCGTGAGCGGCCGCGCGACGGTGATGGCGGGGCTGTTGGAGAATGGCACATATAAGAACGTGTTCTACGGCGACAACCTGCGTGCGGCTGAGGAGCCCGATTCCAGCGGCAACGTGTTCCTGATTCCCTGGTGGTATCGCACCGAGTTCACCGTGGCCGAAGGCGGGCAGGCGACCCGCACATTGCTACGGATCAACGGCATGATTGCGAGCGCCGATGTTTGGTTGAACGGGAGTCTGGTCGCCGACCAGGCCGTCGTCGCCGGCGCGTATCCCGTGCATGAGCTCGACGTGACACAGTGGGTGCACGTGGGCAGCAACACCCTCGCATTGCGCGTGCATCCGGCCGATCCGAGGGTGAGCCTGTCGATAGGCTGGGTCGATTGGAACCCGACGCCACCGGACAACAACATGGGCCCGTGGCGGGGCGTGGATATCGTGCGGACGGGGCCGGTCCAAATACGTATTCCGCAAGTGACATCGACGCTGTCGCTTCCCGATCTCTCTCGCGCCTCGCTGACCATCAAAGTGCAGGCGCGAAACCTCGATACGTCGGCGCATGACGCAACCATCACGGGCGTCGTAGCGGGCGTTTCGCTCAAGCGAACCATGCACCTCGATCCCGGTCAGTCGCAGACCGTGTCATTTTCTCCCCAGAGCGATCCCGGCCTCGATCTTAAACGTCCGCAGGTCTGGTGGCCGGTCGGTATGGGCGCCCATCCGCTCTACACATTGCAGATGGCGGCCGCCGTTGATGGTGTGACCTCCGATCGGGCGAGCGCGACGTTCGGCATACGCAGCGTCAGCTCCCACCTTACCTCGCAGGGTTATCAACAGTTCGTCATCAACGGCAAGCCTGTCCTGATTCGCGGCGCAGGATGGGCGCCGGACATGTTCCTGCGTGACGACCCGAAGCGCATGGAGAGCCGAATTCAGTTACATCGTGAACCTCGGGCTCAACACCATTCGCAGCGAGGGCAAGCTGGAGGACGCACGCTTCTACGACCTCGCCGATCGCGACGGCATCATGATCCTCGCCGGCTGGGAGTGCTGCGACAAATGGGAATCATGGGCCAAGACGGGCGGCGAGCCGTGGGACGCTTCGGACGAGAAGGTGGCCGCAGCCTCAATGGCGAGCGAGGCGCGACTGCTGCGAAATCACCCGTCCGTGATCGGATTTTTGATCGGCAGCGACAACGCGCCGCCGGCGGCGATCTCCAAGATGTACGTCGACACCTTGCACGCCGAAGACTGGTCGCTGCCGATCATCGCGGCGGCAGTGGACGGGGCCACGGCCGAGACCGGACCGTCCGGTATGAAAATGGCAGGGCCCTACTCGTGGATTCCGCCGGCGTATTGGTATGCCGACCAGCTGGGCGGCGCCTTCGGGTTCGACTCCGAAGTCAGCGCAGGCGCCTCCATTCCGCTGCTGGACGACCTCAACCGCATGCTCTCGCCGCAGGAGCTGGAGGCACTGTGGAAATACCCGCAGGCGCGGCAGTTTCACGCTTCGGCCGCCTGGTCGATATTCGCGACGCTCGAGCCGTTCGACACCGCGCTGGCGAAGCGCTACGGTCCACCGAAGAGCCTTGAGGACTACATCGCCAAGTCCCAACTCGAAAATTACGACAACGTCCGGGCGCAATTCGAGGCGTTCAATGCGCACATGGATGCGGCCAAGCCCTCGACCGGCGTCATCTACTGGATGCTCAACAACGCCTGGCCCTCACTGCACTGGCATCTATACGATTATTTCCTGAATCCCGCCGGAGCCTACTTCGGCGCCAAGATCGCCAACGAGCCGGTGCACATCCAGTACTCGTACGATACGCGCGCGATCATGGTGGTCAATCACACGCTCACCCGTGAGCATGGATTGCGCGCGGTCATCCGCGTACGCAATTTGGACGGCAGCGTGGCCTTCGAACGAGCGCCTGCAGGACATCGATCTCGCCGGCAACGGCACGCGTCAATTGGCGACGCTGCCGGCGCTAAATGGCTTGTCGCGCGTTTACTTCATCGAGCTCGAACTCGCTGCCGCCGACAGAAAACCGCTTGGCCGGAATGTCTATTGGCTTTCTACGCAAACTGACGAGCTCGACTGGGCCCATTCGACGTGGTACCTAACGCCGGTGACGCAATACGCGGACTTGACGCCCACTGCAGTCCTTACCGGCTGCGACCAGCAGAAGTCCGGGCAACGGTTCGGCACGAGGGCGCCGAGGACGTCGCCACGGTCACCCTGACGGTACCCCCATCCTCCAAGGCCGTGGCGCTGTTCCAGCACGTGTCGATCAAGCGATCCGCGGGCGGCGAGATGATGTTGCCGATCCTGTGGAGCGACAATGACGTCACGCTGTGGCCTGGCGAATCGCTCACCTTGACGGCGCATTTCGCGACGCCAGGGGTGGTGACGCCGGTCGTCGAAGTGAGTGGATGGAACGTTCCGACCATCAGTGTTCCGGTCGTTGTCGAGAGCCGGACGGCCGCTCTGCAGGAGAGGAATCATTGAATTCGGCCGGACTCTCGCGACGACTGCGCGCACGCCCTAACCCGGACCAGTTATCATCCGCTGGACACCCCGGTTGGGGCGGTTATAGGAGAGTGACCCCATGACTGCGGTACCCCACGTCGCGAAGTCAGCCCGCAAGTTCCACTTCATTTCCGGGATGCCGCGCTCGGGCAGCACTCTCCTGGCCGCCATCCTCAACCAGAACCCGCGTTTCCGTTCGGGCATGACCAGCCCGCTTGCCGACATCATGGGCGTGGTGATGGCGGAGACGAGCAGCAAGAACGATTTTTCGTTCGACGTCTCCGACGAACAGCGCGTTGCAGTGCTGCGCGGCCTGGTCGAGAACTTCTACGCGGGACAAGCGGACGCCGGCGTCGTGTTCGACACCAGCCGGCTGTGGTGCAGCCGGATGCTGTTGCTGGAAACGCTGTTTCCGGAGGCGAAGGTCATTGCGTGCGTTCGCCAGTTGTCCTGGGTGTTGGACAGCATGGAACGGCTGGTACGCAGGCAACCGGTCGGCGTCAGCAAGGTGTTCCGGTTCGACACCAATACGACGGTGTACTCGCGAGTCGAGGCGCTGACCGATCCGCGCGGCATGGTCGGGTTCTCCTTCCAGGCCACCAAGGATGCGTTCTACGGCCAATATGCCCCGGGCCACTTGCTGCTCTTGACCTACGAAAGCCTGGCGCGCAATCCATCGGCGGCCATGCGCGCGGTTTACCAGTTCATCGGCGAACCCTGGTTCGAACATGACTTCGACCACATCTCCTACAACGCGGACGAGTTCGATGCCCGCGTCGGCATGCCCGGCCTGCATACTGTGCGCCCGAAAGTGGAGCCGATCGAGCGCATCCCCATCCTGCCGCGCGAAATCTTCAGCCGCTTCGTGAACGAATCGTTCTGGATGGACCCGAAGAACAATATCAGCCAAGTGCCGGTGGTGTAGTGGACCACCCATACACGGTGCGCGCCGCAACTGGAAGCAGAAGCCGATTTCTGGTTGCGGTCGTGTTCTTCGTGTTCTTCGTGATCTCCTTTCTCACGAATATCCTCGGGCCATTGATTCCAGACATCATCGCTGACTTCCACGTGTCGCTCACGATGGCCGCGATCCTGCCGTTCGCGTTTTTCATTGCCTATGGCGTGATGTCGATTCCTGCGGGCTTTGCGGTGGAGCGCTGGGGAGAAAAGAAACCCATGGTCGGCTCCTTCGTTGCGGCGACCCTCGGCGCGGCAAGTTTCGCGGCTTTCCCCACTTATTCAATGGCCGTGACTTCGCTCTTTGTGATCGGGGCGGGGATGGCTGTACTGCAGGTTGCGATCAATCCCCTGTTGCGTGTGGCTGGAGGCGAGGAGCACTTTGCATTCAACTCAGCGTTCGCGCAGCTCATCTTCGGCGCCGCTTCCTTCGTGAGTCCTCTGGTCTATTCCGATCTCGTGAGGCACCTCGATCCCGCGCATCGCGATCTTCAGGGCCTCTACGCAATCCTCGGCAGCATTACCACTCCCGCGCTTCCGTGGGCATCGATTTATTGGATATTTGCCGTGGTCTCTGGCGTTTGCGTGGTGCTGATCGCATTGGTGCGCTTACCCAAGGTGGAGCGCACGGCGGAAGAGTCGGCGGGCACGCTTTCCATGTACCGGCAACTGCTGCGCAATCCATACGTCTGGCTGTATTTTCTCGCGATAATTGCCTACGTCGGTTGCGAGCAGGGCACGGCCGACTGGATGTCCCCGTTTCTGGAGCGCTATCACCATGTCGATCCCCACAAAGGCGGTGCGGATGCGGTGGCTTACTACTGGGGACTTATGACCGCCGGCTGTCTCTTAGGGATGGGCTTGCTGAAGCTCTTCGACAGTCGCCGCGTATTGATCGGGTTTTCACTCGGTGCGCTGTGCATGCTGTCGGTGGCCTTGTTTGGCTCGGCCGAAGCATCCCGAGTGGCCTTTCCCTGCATCGGTTTCTTCGCCTCGATCATGTGGCCCACGCTGGTGTCGCTGGGCTTAAACTCGGTACCCCAGCACCACGGCCCTTTCGCCGGAATTCTTTGTTCGGGGATCATGGGTGGTGCGCTCGTGCCGTTTGTGATTGGCTGGCTCGGGGATCTGTACGGTCTGCGATTTGGAATGCTGTTTCTGTATCTCACCTTCGGATTCGTGTTGAGCGTCGGCGTGTGGGCGAGACCGCTCATTCGCAACGCCACCAGGGGCGTCACGAACGAACCCTAGATTGAACCTCATCGATGCATAGATACATTGCAAGGTTAGTTATCACGATATTGGCGGCCACTGCGCGGATCAGCGGCGCTCAAGCGCCATCAGGGCCCCAAGTCAATGTACCGCCGGCGGCAAGTGCCGCAACCGCAGCACACTATGATAGTGATCCTTATGAATTTGCGGCGGCAGACAGTGTTACCCATGTGATCCGTCTGTCGAGAATTGCCGATGGCGTACGCTTCACCTGGCCACGCACGGTCACTCAATGGGACACTGCTTTGCTCGCAGTGCGCAGTTGGGGCGCAGAACAAGACCCTTACGTTGAAGTGTCAGTGGGCGAGTTCCGCATTCAACAGTATCTCGACACCAATGCGGTGGGTGTGCGTTGGTTAAACTTAAGCAGCTTGCGTGAGCAACTTGCCGGTGGTGCCGAAGTGATCATTCGGACCCATGCGGTGACGCTCGAAGCCGAAACAGCCACGCTACGTTTATTCGACAATCATCTCGACTTGCAACAACGCATCTTGGTGATTGCACCTCATCCCGACGACGCCGAAGTCGCGGCGTTTGGCCTGTATGCCGATCGGCAAGCCAGCGTGGTCACGGTTACCGCAGGCAATGCCGGCGACATGAATTATCGTGCCAACGTCAGCGACCCGGCGGAGCATTACGCCCTCAAAGGTTATCTGCGTGCGGTCGATAGCGTAACTATTCCATGGCAGGGCAATATTCCTCCAGAGCGCACCGCCAATCTCGGTTACTTCGACGGGCGATTGGATGCGATGTATCCGGCACCGAGCCAAACGTTTCCCGAAGTCTATAGTGCAAATACCGATGTGGCGCTGTATCGGCGCGTCAACTTGAGCAAACTGGTATCGAGTGCAGCGCGCAGCAATACCTGGCAACATTTGGTGGAGGATTTGGTGCAGGTGCTGCGCAAGGTGAACCCGGGGATTGTGGTGATGCCCGATCCGCGGCTGGACACTCATCCGGATCATGAATTCACGAGCGTGGCCCTCGACCAAGCACTGGAGCAATGGCAAGGTAACCCCATTTTTTTGCTTTACACCAATCACACCGACAGCAACCATTATCCCTATGGACCCGCCGGCACCCTGGTGTCACTGCCGCCCAGCGAACGGCACATCGGCGTGCAAAAAATATATTCGCATCCCACCGCGCGCGCCCTGCAAATCCGGAAATTGTTTGCATTAGAGTCCATGCATGACTTACGACTCTCGCCGGATGAGCAGATTACATGCAGTTCGGCAGCAATTGCGCACCGTCCGGATTATCCGCGCAACCCGGAGGAGGATTATTTTCGGCGCGCGCCGCGCGCGAACGAATTATTTTTCTTGTTCAATAAAACCGGCGTACGCGCGGCAATTCAAGATTTTCTTGCGTACTACAATGCGGCTCAAGGCGCGCGATCGCAGCCGGCACATTAAGCTTTACACTCGTTAGGGCGTATCACAGAAAGAGGTCCATATGACTACTAATTGGCGGCTTACAGCTATTGCCGGGGTAGCGCTCGCAACCGCGGGATGTGTAGCTGTCGCACTTGCGCCCGGCGCGGAGAAGGTGAAGATAACCAAGAACCCCAGCGATGTCGCCTCTTGTAAGGCAGTTGGGAATGTCAAGTCGCCGCTCATTGGTAACGAAGCGATTAACGCAACTTTGCAAAATCAAGCTTTGGGCCTCGGCGGAAACACGATTTTCGTTACCGGGGCGGCCGGCGAGTCTGTGGCGGGGGTCGCATATAGCTGCCCTTGAGTTAAGGCAAAGCCAGTCAGGTTGAGGTAAAGCGCGCCAATTGCCTACCTTATCTGATGGAGTTGTCCTACGCGTGCTTCAGAAGTCAAGCGTCATACTCCTTTTTTAGCTCCGTTTAATCAGGAGATTGATGTGCAGAAGCTTTTATTGCCGATGATTGGAATATTAGTCACGGCATTGGCCTGTGGTTGCAATAGTGCGAAGTCTCCGGCGGCGGTCGCCGCGGACGTGGCTGCGGCGCGGCAGCAAGCTTCTACGGAAGTGACGGACGCTCAGAAGGATGCGGCGAAGAATGTCGACAGTGCTGCGGCGAACGCTGACGGCTCGTCCAAGGATCTCAAAGATGCAGGCGCTAGATCCGCATACGATGTGGCCGTAGCGCAGGCAGACGGCGATCATAACGTCGCGATCCAACAGTGTCTTGCCCTAACTGGGGAGGCGCAAAAGTCGTGCAAGGAACGAGCGGACACCGGTTATGACCAGGCGAAAACTCACGCCAATGTGACTCGCCTTTCGAAGCTTCAATAGTCACTATGGCGATCTGCCGAGGCTGAAGCGAAGCTCAAGGAGGCGAACCAGCGCGGTCCGCACTGGGCCGATCCACTGAAAGCCTGGCCCCGTCATCCATGTCGGGGCGTTCGCCACAATGTTGATCCGACCGACCTCACCCTTGATTCCCCCAGTAGGTTCCACGAAACTGGCCGTGCTGCGGCAGGGAGCGAATCATGGCGGAGGGCGGGATGGGAGAGTCCTCGGAGGCGGTATCGGGGTCGCCGGGCGTCTCTGCGGCTGCGGGAGCTCGGACCGTATTCATGAGCTACGCATCGGCCGATGCGGCGGTGGCCAATCAGGTTTGTCTGTTTTTAGAGAGCCGCGGCGTCTCGTGTTGGATGGCGCCGCGCGACGTGAAGCCGGGGGCGGCGTATGCGGATGCCATTGTCCGGGCGATCAACGAGGCGAGCGCTTTGGTGTTGGTGCTGTCGACCAGTGCGATGGCGTCAGAACATGTGAGCAGGGAAGTTGAGCGGGCGGCGTCCAAGCATAAGCCGGTTGTGGCGTTTCGGGTCGACGCGGCCAATTTAAGCGCGGAGCTCGAGTACTTTCTGTCGAGGTCACAGTGGATCGACGTACCGACGTTGGGCATGGCGGCGGCGTTCGCCAAGTTAGTTGAGGCGGTAGGGCAGGGGGCACCGTCGTCGAAAGCCAATCGGGGGCTGGACGGTGGGGAGGTTTCCGGGCGTGGAAGCATCAATCGGGCTGTGGGTCCTGCGACCATTGCGAAGCGTGTCGTTGTCGCTGCGGCAATGGTCATCGCTCTAAGTGTTGCCGCTATTCTTGCCGTTCGCTTCTCGTCGTCAAAGCACGGAGACGCTCAAGCGCCGGTGGTCGCGGCGATTTCGGACAAGTCGATCGCCGTGCTGCCGTTTGTGGACCTAAGCGAAAAGCACGATCAGGAGTACTTCGCGGATGGCATGGCGGAGGAGATCATAGATCTACTCGCCAAAGTTCCCGACCTGCGCGTGCCGGCACGCACTTCGTCGTTCTACTTTAAGGGAAAGCCAACACAGGTGCCCGAAATCGCGCGAGAGCTCGGTGTCAAGCACGTGCTAGAAGGATCCGTTAGGAGATCGGCTAATCATATGCGGGTCACGGTACAACTCATTCGTGCTGACAACGGGTTTCATCTTTGGTCGCAGACCTACGACCGGGATCTGAGTGACGTGTTTAAAGTCCAAGATGACATTGCTAACGCCGTGGTGCAGGCGTTTCGAATAACGTTGATGGGTGGCCCTCTAACTCGCGAGCATGGTGGCACGCAGAACTTAGAGGCTTACGAGTTGCTCCTGCGCGCTCAGAGCGCTCGTGGTCAGAATTCGAAACAGTCATTGGAAGCGGCTGACCGATACCTGGATCAGGCGATCAAGCTCGATCCCGACTATGCACACGCATGGAACGACAAGGCAGTCATCGCGGCGCTACAAGTTGAAACCGGTACTCGTACCCCGAATGATGGCTTCGAGCGCGCCCGACAGTTTGCGCAACATGCGCTGCAGCTGAGCCCAGATCTGGCGGAACCACATTTTATGCTCGGGCTTGTTCACCGAACCTATGATTGGGATTGGACCACCGCGCAGGCCGAACTGCGTCAAGGACTCAGCATTGATCCCACCAGCGTGCTGGGGCTCACATTTGCAGGTATTTTGTCCAAAACGCTTGGACAGTGGGACGACGCGCTGCGACAACTACACGCTGCACTTGATCGTGACCCAATGGCCACCTTCGTGCATTACAATCTGGGCGAGGCACTATATTTGGCCGGCCGCTTTGCCGACGCGGAGATTGAGTTCCGAAAGCTGCAGGGGTTGGCGCCGGATTTCGGGTGGACTCGTGTGTTGCTTGCCAAAACGCTTCTGGCCTTGGGGAAGCCGGACGCCGCACTGGCGATGGCGCAACAGGAAAACAGCGAGGAGTACCGCCTCTCCAGCCTGCCCATCTTTTTGCAGGCCGCCGGTCGCAAAACCGAGGCAGAAGAGACCCTGAAACAAGTTACGACGAAATCTGCAGACAGCGAAGCATTTAATATCGCAATGGTCTATGCCTATCGCAATGAGCGAGAGCGCGCTCTTGAATGGCTCGATCGAGCGTATAGGCAGAAGGACCCTGCCCTCATTGCAATCATCGGTGAGCCTCTGCTCAATAACGTGGCCAGTGACCCGCGCTTTAAGGCTTTCTTGAGAAAGATGAATTTGCCGGATGGAGGGTATTAAGCGGGAGCGCGTGCATTGAGCACCGTCGCCACGGCCCGAATTGTCCGTTCGACGTCCTCGTTGCTCGTACGCCAATTGACGACGCTGACCCGCATTGCCCGGCGACGCTTCCAGAGGGTACCGCTAAAAAGCGCCGTACCTTCGCAATTGATTGCCTCGATCATTCGGTCGGTCCGAGCATCGTGGTCCGAAGCGGGAGCGTCAGGACGATGATCGGGAAATCGCACTAATCCCTGATTCAGAGTCGGATAAGCGACGACCTCGACGCCCGGAAGAGCACCGAGGCCGAGCACCAACTGACCCGCGTGTTCGCAGCATCGGTCGACCAGATCCGCGGTGCCTTCGCGGCCCAACTCACGCAAGGCGGCATAAACCGGAAACCCGCGTGCGCGGCGCGACCATTCGGGCGTCCAGTCAAGCGGGTCGCGCGCGTGGCCGTCCGCTGAGAGGTAGGCAGCGCTGATGTCCATCGCAGCTTTGTGCGCCTCAGGGTCGGCGACGATGGCGATGCCTATATCTTGGGGCGTGTTGAGCCATTTGTGCGCGTCGGTTGCCCAGGAGTCGGCCCCTTCAATTCCGTCCGCCAGTGAGCGGTGCCGCGCGCTGGCCCGCGCCCACAGCCCAAACGCACCGTCCACATGAACCCACGCGCCGCTCGCTTTGGCGAGTGGAATCAATTCGCCAAACGGATCGAATGCGCCCACGTTCAGATCCGCGGCATTGAGCACGACGATAGTGGGCGCAGCGGACTTCTGCTCGATCGCGGCCTTTAGCGTAGCCGGTTCGACCCGAGAATCCGCGTCGGTGGCGAGCGGCTCAACGCAATTGGAGCCGAAGCCGAGAAGCCGCAGTGCGCGTGTCAACGATCCGTGTCGGTTCTCATTGGCCAGCACACGGATACGGGGAGCGTCAAACAGACCGTCGCGCTCCACATTCCAACCCCGTTCACTCAACAGCGCGTGGCGGGCTGCGGCGAGGCACGTGGCGTGCGCCATCTGACAGCCGGTCGTAAAGGCGAACGAGGCCCGCGCCGGTAACCCGAGAACGTCCTTGACCCATTCGCCGGCAACTTCCTCCGCGACGGCCGCGGCCGGGGCGGATACATACAGCGCCGCGTTGTTATCCCACGTTGACACGAGCCAATCGGCGGCGAGGGCCGACGGCAGCGCTCCGCCCATCACCCAGGCAAAGGATCGGCCGCTCGCTGACCCGAGATGTCCACCCGCCGTCGCGATGACCAGATCGTCGATCACTTGGGCGGCGTCCGTCCCGCGATCTTCAAGCGGCGCACCCAAGCGGCAACGAAGCTCTTTCAGCGTCGCAGTCGGATGAACCGGGCGGCGATCCAGGCCGTTCAGAAATTCCACCGCGTGGCGCCGCGTTCGGTCCAGTAAGATCTCGATGTCGGTCATCGCGACCCCTTTTTACATGGTGCTCTCGCGCACTTGATGCTGGTAGTGTAACTACGCTGGCTTCGTGTAGGCGAATCTGCAACCAAGCCGGTTCCGCGCCTGTCGGCTAAGCGCAGGTGCTGCGCAGGGAAGAGCCCCTGCGCATTCCCCCTTCCGTTACTCTAACCCGAGCGCGGCCGCGCATGGCGGCGCGGGTTGATCCGTACGCTTGCTGATACCCTTCGCAACGACATACGTGACCAGGAAGTGCGCATCAATTGAGCTGCTGTTGACGACATCGTGCAATTTCGTTCCTTCCGTCCACGAATCGCCCGCTTTGTAAACCCGCTTCACGCACGCAGCGTCGTACCAGTCTATGGGGCCGGAATCTGCCGCCAAAGTGAGCAACAAGATGCCCGGGTGGTTGTGCCAACCGGTGGTGCCGCCCGGAGAGAACTTGATTTCCTGCTGGATGACATTGGAGGCACCTTCAGTTTCCAATTCGGCACTGAAGCCTTCCTCGGTGCCGGCTAGCGCCACATGAGCATGGGCATGGATTTCTTGGTTGACCGTGCCTGTCGACAGAATGACGTTGTACCAGGCACCGATCGTGGGGGTCGCCATCGCGAGGCCGGCGACGACCGATGCGGCCAAGGCGCCGCCCCATAGAATCTTAGCTTCCTTCTTCATTTCAATCTCCTTTGGTTGGGTCAATCGACAAAACAGCCGTTCCATTGCGGCTGCGCGCCAAAATAGGCGCCGCAATGTCCCTTGACCTGACATTTCTTGCCAAGAATTCTCCAACCAGGAAAAATACCCGCTGTCTAGCAACCTTAGGTCGTTGGCGACCCGGGACGAACTGGGAAAAATGGATGTAGCGATTCCCTCCGAAATCCTCAACCGCCTAACCACCTTCGGCGAGTTGCTTCGCTATCTCCGACGGCGGGCGGGACTGACGCAGACGTCGCTGTCCATTGCCGTGGGTTACAGCGACGCGCAGATCAGCCGGCTTGAACAGAATTTGCGCCTGCCGAACCTTGCGACGGTGCAAGCCCGTTTCCTGCCGGTGCTGCGGCTCAAAAATGAGCCCGAGGCCCGTGATCGGTTAGTGCAACTCGCGCAGCAGGCACAGCAGCGACGAACCGATATCCACCTTGGCGCCGAGGTTCGGCCGGGTCAGCGACCGCCGCCCTCCATTGCCGTCCTACCCTTTGTCAATATCGGTACGATCGCGGAGAACGACTATTTCTGTGAGGGGCTGGCGGAGGAGCTCATCAACGCACTGACCCATATCAAGGGCTTCTTCGTGGTGGCCCGCGGGTCCGCGTTCTCCTTTAGAGGCAAGCAAATAGATATCCGGGAGATCGGACGGCGCCTCAACGTCGACACCATCCTGGAAGGCAGTATTCAAAAGGCGGGCGATCGGCTCCGGGTCACTGCCCAACTTATTGACGCCGGCAACGGCTATCAGTTCTGGTCCGAGCGATTTGACCGACAAATGACGGATGTTTTCGCCATTCAGGACGAGATCACACTGGCGATCGTAAAGCAGCTGAAGGTGGAGCTGCTGGCCAAGGAACGGGGGGCAATGCTCGCGAAGAAACATGAAAACCTGGAATCGTACAATCTTTATTTGAAGGGCCGCTTCTACTGGGCGCAGCGGCCTCAGGGTATTACGAAAGCCATCGAATACTTCGAACGGGCGATCGACAAGGACCCCAACTCTGCGCGCGCGCGTGCCGGACTGGCTGATTGCTACGTCACTTTGGGTTCCTGGGAGAACGGGACCCTGCCGCCGATTCAGGCAATGGCCAAAGCGCAAGCCGCCGCAGGCAAGGCATTGGAGCTCGACGGTCGACTGGCGGAAGCGCATACGACACTCGCGTACCGCACGACCCACCATGACTGGGACTGGGCTACGGCCGAAGCGCAATTCAAGTCCGCCTTCGAGCTCAATCCAAACTATGCTGTGTGCCATCACTGGTACTCTCATTTCCTGACGGCCGTGGGCCGCACCGAGGAGTCCCTGAACGCGAGCAAACGCTGCCTGGAACTCGATCCGCTTGATCTGGTGATCAATATTCACATGGCGTGGCACTATCAGTTTGCGCGTCAGTATGAGCAAGCGGTTGAGCAGTGCTGGAAAACCAGCGAGCTGCACCCCAATTCCTTTTGGCCTGCCTATTTTTTTGGCCTGGCCTACGAGCAGCAAGGTCAGTTTGACCGTGCAGTGGAGGAATTTAAGATCGCGGTCAAACTGTCCGGCGACGTCACCTTCGCGAGCGCAGCGCTAGGTCACCTCTATGGAACAACCGGCAAAACAGTCGAAGCGCAGGCTGTATTTGACGAGTTAACCGCCCGCGTCAACCGCGTCTACGTGCCTTCTTACGATATCGCGTTGATATGTGCGGGGTTGGGATGGAGGGACCAAGCGCTCGGGTACCTGTCCCAGGCTTACCAGGAGCGGTCAGGTTGGATGACGTATCTCAATGTTGATCCACGGCTCGATCCGCTGCGCAACGACCCGCGATTCATCGATCTCTTGCATCGGGTACGATTGACCAACTGAGTGGTGATTGCTCACACTGCCGTGCGGCCACCGTCGACCGCAATCGTGGCGCCATTGACGTAGGCAGCTGAGTCGGATGTCAGGAATGCAAACCGCGTCAGCCACTTCGGCCGGCTTACCTGGGCACTGCCCGATGCCCGAAGTCGCGCCGGTCACGAGCGCATTGCGAATGATCGTATTCATAAGCCGTCTCCGTAATAGTGCCGCCTGGTGGATGAAAGATACTCGGCCAAAGCAGCGGAGGGAATCAGATTCGGGTCCGATCAAACTAAGCAAGAAATGACACTCGCCGAGAGACGCCCGCGCCGACGATGGCACACATTAGAAAGGGAGTCCCAGAGTGATTCAGACAACAACGTCGTACGGTTCATTGTGCTCATTAATATTGTTCATCGGTGCCGCATTGTCGCCAGTGTGGGCCCAGCAACCCGCGGGTCTGGCGAACGAGACAGTGCTCGAAGAAGTGGTCGTTACGGGTTCGCGAATTGCATCCCCCAACGCGGTCAGTACCAGTCCGGTTCAGGTTGTCACATCCAAGGAGCTGGAACAGGGCGGCAAGACCGATATCATCGACCTGCTCAATCAGCTTCCGCAGAATTTTCAAAATGCCTCGGTCGACTTTAGCAATAGGTCCTCGGGACTTTCGACACCGGGAGGCATTTCCACCGCCGACCTGAGGGGACTCGGTCCGCAGCGCACTTTGGTGCTGGTCGATGGAAGGCGCCTCGGCATTGGCGACCCGAATACGGCCAATCCCAATCCGGCGCCCGATCTGGATCAAATCCCGGCCGGGCTGGTGGAGCGAATCGAAATCGTTACGGGTGGTGCGTCCGCCACGTACGGTTCTGACGCGATCGCAGGGGTCGTGAACTTCATACTGAGGAGAGATTTCCAAGGCGTACAGATCAGCGGTCAAATCGGTGACTATTGGCATGACAACCACGAGCAATGGGCGCAGAGGCTGCAGGCATCCGCCGCCGAATCCGTGGTCTCGGGTTCGGAACACGATGGTCAAAACCGTCATTTCGATCTGTTGATGGGTGCGAATCTTGCCGATGGGTTGGGCAACGTCACCGCCTATTTCAGTTACCTCAATGCGGTACCCATCGCGAGCAGCCAGCGTGATTTCGGGGGTTGCCAGTTAAATCTCACTCAAAATCTGAGCGGCGTGGCCTGCCACGGCTCGGTCAATTCGAATTGGTTCCAGCCGGCGAGCGGGACGGTCTATTCGGTCGTTGGCAGTCAGCTGCTTCCATGGCCGCAGGCGGGCTCAAATCCGCCGGCCGTTTTTAACTCCCAATCGGCCATTTACATGTCGCGGGGAGATCAGCGATACAACGCCGGTGTGATGGCTCACCTCGAGGTGAATGATTCATTCAAGCCGTACGCTCAATTCGGATTCATGGACGACAAGACGACTATCGGTATCGCACCGTCAGGTCTCTTCCAGACAAATCCAAACGATCCGACGGGAAACGGCAACTTCAACATCAATTGCTCCAATCCATTCTTGAGTTCTCAGGAACAATCGATCCTATGCACACCGGCGCAGATCCTGGCAGCAAGGGCCAATCCCAGCGCGCCATGCGCGTCGCCCCCCAGTCCCGTTCCGGCCGGCTACGTATCGCCCAATTGCGCGAACGTCAATATAGGGCGGCGTAATGTCGAGGGCGGCGGACGAGATTCCTTCTGGGATCACACCAACTACCGCGCGGTAGCGGGCTCGCAGGGCAGTTTCCTAGACGCTTGGAAATATGATGCCTACGGCAGCTACTACTCCACGACGCTGTTTAACTCAAACAGCAACTATCTCAATTACAGCGCGATCAATAATGCACTGCAGGTCGGTGGAACAGCCGCCAACCCCGCCTGCATCAGTGGTCCGCCGTGCGTACCGTGGAACATCTTTACTCAGGGAGGCGTCACTCCGGCGCAGCTCAATTATCTCTATGCCACCGGCACGTCCTACGGGACAGCCACGGAGAAGATTCTTCACGCGGACATCACGGGGGACTTGGGAAAATATGGGCTGAAATCACCCTTGGCGAACGACGCAATCGGAATCAATGTCGGTGCCGAGCATCGCAGCGATTTCGAATCCTTTGCTCCGGATTCGGCCGAAATCGGCGGTTTGCTATCGGGATTTGGCGGGGCGGCCGTTGCGCTCGCCGACACAGTATCGGTTCGAGAAGGCTTCGTGGAGCTGCGCGCGCCGCTCGCCCAGGACCGTGCGGGCGTCAAGGACTTCGTGGTCGACACCGCCTACCGATATTCCGATTACAACCTGGCCGGGGCTGTCAACACGTACAAGTTCGAAGTCCAGTACGCTCCGGTGAACGACCTGCGGTTCCGAGGCGGCTACCAACGCGCCATTCGGGCGCCAAACATTCAGGAACTGTTTGCGCCGCATGCGACAGGCAATATTGCTGCGCCTGGGGTTGATCCGTGTGCGCCCACTCGCGATCCGGTATCCGGCGCGCTCGTCCCGGCAAGCGCTTCGTTAGCCGACTGCATGAGGAGCGGCGTGACGGCGGCCGAATACGGCAACGGTGGCACGACCGACCTGATCAAACAGTGTGTCGCACTGCAGTGCACGCAGCTGATGGGGGGTAATGTTGCGTTGAAGCCCGAGCAGGCCGACACATTTTCATTCGGGTTCAATTTCAATCCCAGCTTTCTGCCCGGCTTCAGCGGAAGCGTGGATTACTACAAGATAAGCTTGAAGGACGAGGTGAGCGTTCTACCGGCCACCGTCATTCTGCAGAGTTGCCTGGCAACCGGCAATCCGACCTATTGCCAATATATCTCTCGCAACAGCAATGGCTCCATCGCGGGCTCGAGCGCCGCAACCGGAGGATACATCTCGCAGACCGGCTTGAACATCGGGGCCGCCAGCGTGTCCGGCATTGATGTGCAGGCAGCCTATAAGTACGCACTCGAGCGCTGGGGATCGTTGGAATTTCTGCTCTCCGGCACGTATATGCTCACTGATACGACGACACCGTACGCCGGAGCACACACCTACGACTGCACGGGGCTCTATGGTCCGACGTGCCTGACCATTACTCCACGCTGGCGCCACAATTTGCGCGTCACTTGGAACACACCGTGGGACGTCGAGTTGACGGCATTCTGGCGGTTCATCGGCAAGGTCTCGCTCGATAGCAATACATCGGATCCCACTCTATCGAACGGGAGCTTCGACGCGTTTGACGCAAGACTACCGAACATCAGCTACCTGGATTTGTCGGCCAGTTGGAAGATTCTGCACAACTTGGAGCTTCGGGCGGGCATCAACAACGTCTTCGACAAAGACCCGCCTATCGTCTCTGCGAACGTCGACGCCAGCGGTGCCGCCAATTCGTTCCCGACGTATGACCAGCTGGGGCGCGAGCTATACGCAGCATTCAAGGTGAAATTCTAAGGGTGGGGCGCCGCCGCGATTGGCAGTTAGGCTGCCAAGTGAGCTGCCTAGCAAGGATCGAGACCGCGACCGCGCAGCTCACGCGGCGCGACCCCGCCCGATGCCTTGAGGTGGCGGAACAGCGAAGCACGGCTGCCGAATCCAACGTGCTCCGCAATTTCAATCATGGTCCAGTCCGATTGGCGTATCAGTCGCTCGGCTGCCGAGGCACGTTTATGATTCAGGTACACGGAAGGCGTCATTCCGTAGACAGCCTTGAACAATCGAAGAAAATGAAAAGTCGACAGGTGTGCAGCCGATGCCATGTCCTTCAGACCGATCGCCTCTCTAAAGAAGGTATGAATAAAGGTGGTGGCCAACCCCAGACGGCGATGCAGTTCACGCCGAGTGGCCGGTCTGGCGGAGGGAATCAGCTCGCGCGTCCTAAGATGGGTGTGCTCGGCGGACAACATTCGACCGAGTAATCGGTGCAATTGCTCTTCGAACCACGCCTCATCGTTTTCACCGGCGTCCAAGGAGCGGCGAATAAAGTTCAGCGCGGGCGTGACGATTTGATCGTGCGTGCGCAAGCGCTCGTCGAACTCGACGTGCGATCTCGCCTCGTCCGGCGGATTGTCGAGTAGTGCTTCCGCTGGCCGCGACAGGGTTTCGAGTACTTCCTCCGCCAGGTTCTCCTGAAAGAAGATGGAAAACGTGTGCACCGGACGCATGTCTTCGATGCGGCTCGCGTAGCTACGGTCGGCGTTGAGAATCAGAAATGTGTCGTCATCGACGGTAATACGACGTCCGTCGACGAAGTAGTGTTCCGACCCGCCGATCGCCGCCTTGATCGACAACAATTGCCTATATTCTGGATATTCCACGCGGCGGGTTCGTGCGGTGACGACCGCACTCTCGTGGCCCCACCTCGCGTAGAAGCATTGTCGAAACGACGCATCCCAAATGGCCGGCATCTCGCGGTAGATCAAGAGGACTCGCTGCGTGGCTCTCGGTGAGGCATTTTCGTTGACGCCTAGGGTGCTGATGTTGCAGATGTTGCGATATTAGCCTGTGGCGGGCTATGGCGGCGGCCTCCAATCACAGTGCGGGACGAAACCGTCGAACGGCGGGACGAATCCGATGGTTGACCTGCTCGTGCAGCCCGAACTTAGCAACAAAAGCCACGCTCCCCGGCGGACGACATCGCAGACTTCCCGCAAGGCATCGGTTCATACCAGGCGCGCCGTTCGTTCATTTTGCAAAGGAGTCCATCGCGATGCGCTTACTCGACCGGGTTGCCGGCTGCCACGCGCCGCTGTTGGTGGCCCTCGATCGAAGGTCGACGGTTCCCTACGAGGTCTCGGGCCCTGGCAAATTCGCTGCGCAAGTTGCCAGCTGTCCCTTGCGCTTCGTTTTGGGCGATGATCTTACGCGTGCCAGTGCGGAATTAGCCTTTGCGGACGGCGCACGCCTGGCCGGATGCCTGGATATGGTGCGGATTCCGGCCACACACCTGTGGGTGGAGTGGAACGATGAGGTACATCAGAAGGTGATCCATGAAACGCAATCGATCGCCTGCGATGAATCCGCGTCGGGCCGACGGGTGGGAGTACTGGTGCAAGGGACGCAGGATGGCTATGGCGCTGTGGCGAGAACTTTTTGGGCCCATGGCACCGCCTCTGCGGACATCACCCTTTCGCCACTTGAGACGCATGTTGATCTGCGCGGCGAGTTAGCCGAAGACTCCGACCCTGGCTGGGTGTCGGGCGGATTTTTGAGCGTCGGGCAATCGGATAACTCCGCGATGGCGACCTTACTCAATCATGTGCGTTTTCGATTCGACCCAGCATGGCAATCTTTTTATCGAGATGCGGCAACCGATTGGGTTGCACAGCGTCAGGTCGTGCGGGGCTCGCTGGCTGCAGTATGCTGGGATCCACCTTTGCTCCTCGCATTTTTTCTGCTGCTCTCGGCGAAAGACGCTACGCGTTCCATCCCGGTTTCGCGAGCGACGATCAATCGCAAACGGGTAGCCCACGGTCATCCACCGTTGCTCGATCACTTCGAGGTGCGCGCTTCGCTCGATAAGGTCGACGAGTCGGGCTCGATCGGCGGCGAACATGCGGGCCGCCGAATGCCACGGCTGCATCATGTGCGCGGCCACCTCGTGCGCCGTGATAGCCGGGTTTTTTGGCGCCGGCCTCACCTTCGCGGCAGTGCCTCTTGCGGCATAGTCCGCTCCCGAACCGTGTGCCTATCGTTCGCTCGAACACCGGCGCCGGCGGCCGCCCATTCTCAACGGAATCAAGCCAGGTCAAAAATGGGCCAATTTTAGGATGGGATCGAAGTCAAGAATGAGACATTGCCGATGCAGTTGTTGTTTACCTGCCGGTCTGCTTGCTGTGATCTTGTCGCATGCCGCGGCCGCCGCACTGCCATCGGTCGCGACACCGGCCGGGACGCTGGCCGCGGCGGCGACTGCCTTGCAGAATCAAGACTATTCAGGTGCTATTCGGCTTCTTGAACCGGCGATGACGGGTCTGCAAGATCGGGCCAGCGCCTGGCGCAGTCTCGGCCTCGCGTACCTGCGACTTCACGAGTCCCGCAAGTCGCAGGAGGCGTATTCCAAGGCGCTTGCTCTGGAGCCTGGCAGCCCGCTGCCCTTGTTGTATCTCGGCATTGCCGCGTCGCAATTGGGCCAAATAGATGCAGCTTTCGAGTGGTTGCGCAAGGCCAAGGACACACGACGAGTCGATATGACGCAACTCGAAATGGAACCTGACCTGCAAGACTGGAAAAGCGATCCGCGCTATTCGGATCTGTTGCCGCGACCGGAGGATTTTGCACGTCCTTTCGTCGAGGACGTGAACATCATCCGGGAATGGGACGGCGAATCCGCGGGCGATCAATTCGGTTGGATCGCCCGTGTGATCGGCGACGTCGACGGCGACGGCATGAACGATTTTGTCACGTCGGCGCCGACCAAGAATATTCACGGCGCCAATGCCGGTCGCGTGTATGTTTACTCGGGCCTGAGTGGAGCACAGCTGTGGAGCATTGACGGCGCGCCCGGTGATGAGCTCGGTTCGGGCATCGAGGCCGCGGGAGACGTGAACGGCGACGGCATCGCGGATGTCGTGGCCGGCGCGCCCGGCATCGACACCGTTTACGTGTATTCGGGCCGCGACGGCCGTGTGCTGCTGACGCTGCACGGTGAGGCTCAGGGTGACCGATTTGGCGAGCACGTGGCTTCGGCCAGCGACAGTAGCGGCCATGCCGAAATAATCGTGGGGGCGCCGGCCAATTCCGCGCAGGGGAAGAGTGCCGGCCGCGCCTATGTCTACTCGGGCAACGATGGCCGCCTCCTACTGACTCTGAGCGGGCAGCGTGCGGGAGATGCCTTCGGCAGCACCGTGGCGGGGTATGCAGACAAGTCCCACCGCTTCTTGGTGGTCGGCGCACCAGGTGCGGGGCCGCATCACACAGGGCGGGTTTATGTGTACCGGCACCTATCCGCACATCCGGCGTTCCAGTTCGATGCGGACTCATCCGGAGTGGCTCTGGGTTACATGTTCGTGTCTGTGCTTGGCGATGTGGACGGAGACAAAGTCCCGGATATTTTTGCCTCGGATTGGTCTGATGCGAGCAAGGGACCACAGACCGGAAAAGCCTATGTCTACTCGGGTCGAACCGGACGCCGGCTTCGTACCTTTACCGGCGAGACGGCGGGGGAGGGGTTTGGAACCACTCAGTCGATTGCGGGAGATGTGAACGGCGATGGCCGCGCGGATTTGATCATAGGCTCCTGGCAGTACAGCGTCGTGGCCCAGAGCGCGGGCCGCGCATATCTCTACGACGGTCGAGATGGGCAACTGCTTCGTACCTATACCTCGAGAATTCCAGGCGACACATTTGGCTTCGATGCCGTGGGCATGGGATCCGTCGACGGCCGCGGTCAATCCGAACTATTGATCACCGCGGGCTGGAGCGGGATTCACGGCCATCACTCAGGACGAGTCTTTCTCATTTCCAGCGGCGTCCCGCGTCGCGGTGGAACGCACTGATCGATTGGCGCGCGGTGAGCGCCGAGCCGGTCAGGACCACATAGTCCTGACCGGCTGGCTCGCAGTATGGGAGCTAGTAGCGCCTGAACGCCTCGATCAGCGCCGGCACGTTCGGCGTCCCGAGGCCGGTCACCTCATCATAGCCGCGGGTCGTCCGATATGACGTGTCGGCGCCTTCAATGACGGCCGGCTGGTCATCTTCACCGGGCACGTAGTTCGGATTGGGCGTCGAATTCATCGTCACGACGCGTAGCTTACCCGGGGTGCCGAGATAGCCGCGTAACACTGCGGTAGGGGAAGACGGCTTCCTCACATCGATGATGGCCGCCCCTTCCGATTCTGAATCATCTCCGTGACCCAGACCGTAGAGAGCCGGATTCACGAGCCCCACCGCGCCCTTGTGAGCATTGAAGCGGGCTTGATTGACCAGCGCCAGGACTCCCGCAAACAGCGGCGACGACAGGCTGGTGCCGCCGATGGACTCTTCGCAGTATTCGAGCGTCGCCGAGATTGGCTTGCAACCGGAATCGCTGACGGGGTTGCCCGCAATCGTCTGGGTCTCGCCGTACAGGAACCCAGTGTACGGATCGCCAGCCATGGCGATGTCGGGGGTCACCCGATACGCGGCGCCAAGCGCTTGCACCGTGCCATCCACCAGCGTCGTGTACCCAGACAGCGCATACGGGACATCCGACTGGTAGGAAGGCGCCAACTCGACCAGGCTCGGGCCGCCGCCCGACCCTGAGTAGAAGGTGAAAGGCAGAGCCGGGCCGGTGGTCGCGATGCTCTTACCGTCGGCCGATATGCTTACTCCGTTCATCAAGACGCGGTAGGTGCCCCAACCCCATTCCTTCTTGGTGCCGCTGCTGTCGTACAACGCCAGGCTGGTGCCGCCCACACCGGTGACATAGGGACTGGTCGCCTCCCATGATCCCGACGCCTCTCCATTGAACGCGGCAACGTCGCCGTCATCCCCGCTGGAGAACAAGATGCTCATGCCTTCGGCGGCAGCCTGCAGGAAATACTGATTTTCGGCGTCGATGAAATCGATCGGAACGCCCGCATTGACTTCCCCGCCGTAGCCGTAGCTATTGGTGACGATGTCCGCGTAATGATGATCGATGAGCTCATACAACCCGTCGTTGCCCGGATCCGTGCAAGCGGTGGCCGAATAGACGATGGACGCACCGGGCGCCATGGAATGCACGGCCGCAAAATCGAGGCTCTGTTCTGTGTACCATCCTTGAGGGCCGCACGGATCGCTGGCCGGCACGTCGAAGAGACCCGCTGGCACGATCTGGCGGAAGTTGTGGTCGGTCAACCGCGGCAGACCGTGGTTTTTCGAATAGCGGTTGACGTCATCCTTGATGGTCGGTGAGGCATACACATCGACGATGCCCACGCGCACTCCCGAGCCGTCTTCCTTCACCTTGTCCGCGCCATACGCGGCACGGATCTGCTGCGGGTCGTAGCCGCAAATCAGCCATGGCAGGGTCTTGGGATACGGCCCGGCCGCGGTCGACAGCGTGGCGCTGTGATCGCCCCAAAAGGTGCTGCACACTTCGGACGGCGCATTCGCGGCGGGGGCCGGCGGCGCGTTGGGAACGATCGCGGCCGCCGCTGCCTCGGAGACGCGCTCATTGAGTCGGATATGGTTTGGCTTCAGCAGTACGTGGGTTTGATCGAGACCCGCGACGTACCTGACGACATCGGCAATCGACGCCGGGATGCGCGGCGTCTCGGCATTGGCGCGCAGAACCTTGCCCTGGTACGCGTACAGGTCCTGGGTGACGCCGAAGGCGGCCTTGACTTGAGCGACGCTGCCGCTGGCCCTCACAAATAACCCACTGTCAGGCGTATGGTCGATATGGAATCCCATTTTTTCCAGCGAGCGCTGCACGCGCTGCACATCCGCAGCCGGGGGCGAAAACTGCGCATGGAATTGTTCGGGCGTCAAATAGCGGCCATATTGCAGGCTGCTGGGTGTGGATTGTGCAGCGATCAGATTCTTGAGCGCCGCCTGATTGCGCAAGCTCAAGAAAGCGACGATGGTGACGCGTTCGCTGTCGCCCGCGCTGGCAACTCGGTTCGCGTCTGAAACCCATCCCGGCACATTCTTTTGCGGGCCGGCCGCGGCGTGGCTCAAGCCCGCGGCGCCGAGCGTCAGCGCGATCGCCGCTGAAACCACCTTTATTGACAGAAGCTTCGATCCCTTCATGATCTTCCCCTGCATATTTGGATTTGAGTTGGTATTGAGTCGATCTTGTGATCTTAGACCAGAAACCGATTTTAAGGTGCTTCGTCAATCTGTATGAATTAGACATATTCTGTCGCGTCCGCTTGGCAGAATTCGGTCGCAACGGCGCCAGTAAAGCTTCACACTTGGCCCGACGGAGGGGTCGCCAAACTGGCGCCACCTAAGGAGCACGCGATGCCCGGTGTCCAATCGATCGGCCTTGACACGAATCAACGGGCGGCTCAAGTCAACGAGGGCTTCGATGCGGTCGCGGTCGATGTACGACCAACGCTGCAAGCGTGCCTGGGAGCGTTGCTCATCACCTGCGTCTGCGCGTGTGGCGGGGGCGGAGGCGGAGGTTCTTCCGGCGGTTCCACCGGCACTAACAACCCCCCACCGCAACCGACCAGCGCGACGCTCCTCGCGGTCACGAATTCGACGACCGGCACCATTGACGTTTTTTCAATTGACACGAAAACGGGCGCCCCAACACCGATCGCCGGCGATCCTTTGCCGGAAGGGCCGACGCCATCGGCCGTAGCGATCGATCCCCAGAAGCGGTTTCTTTACGTGGCCACTTCGTCCGGGGAGGTCAGAGGGTACGCGATTGATCCGTCGAGCCTGAACCTGACCTCGATCGCCGGAAGTCCGTTTGCGACGAGCGCCCAGTCGGTAGCGATCGCCGTCGATCCGAGCGGACAATTCGTACTGACGGCGAACGGCAGCACGAACACCGTCTCGGTGTTCAAGATCGGCTCGACAGGCGCCCTGGTTGAAGTGGTCGGCAGTCCCTTTGCGGCCGGCCCGAATACCAGCGCGATCGTTGTCGCCGGGGGCAAGTACGTATACGCCGCGAACACGGCCGGTAGCAGCGTGTCAGCCTACAGCATGGACACGACAAGCGGCGCTCTCACGCCGGTGGCGGGCACGCCGTTTGCAACTGGAGGCTTGCCTAATGGATTGGTCGTTGACCACACGGCCACCCACCTATACGCAGCGGAATCGCAACCGAATGAAGTGTCCGGCTTCTCGATCGATGCCAACACCGGCGCGCTGGCAGCCATTCCTGGCAGCCCATTCTCGGCCAGCTACCTGATCCATTCGCCGGTCATGGATGCGGAA
The DNA here is from genome assembly GCA_963818075.1 of uncultured Gammaproteobacteria bacterium. Classification (GTDB taxonomy): domain Bacteria; phylum Pseudomonadota; class Gammaproteobacteria; order Steroidobacterales; family Steroidobacteraceae; genus Bog-1198. Next base: position 561,804 of record CAWFQX010000007.1, read on the forward strand.
GGTAAACGGCTGCATGTCGCGAATGGCACCGACGTGGACTGCTTCCTGCTCGGCGCCAACTCGAGCCTGACGGAAATTGGCCTGTCCCAGACGAACGGACGAGCCGTTGCTCTGGCGCTCGATGGTCCGGACAACTTCCTCTATGCGCTGGACAACGTGCACAACCAGATCGAGGTTTTCTCGATCACCCCGGCCGACGGCTCACTGACGCTCATCACCGGGAGCCCCTTCGCATTGTTTCCCGGTGCGGGGAGCCAAAGCCTCGGGCCGAACGCGATGTCCGTCCAACACTGAACGCGGCGAACGACGCATGGTACCGGTCCGGCAGTTTGTTTTGGAATGGGGAAACCTGGGCGAGGGCTGGGGCGTCAATCGTTCGGTAAGCCAGATCCATGCGCTGCTGTACGCGTCGAAGCAGCCGCTGGCGGCAGAAGATATCGCGGATGCCCTCGGCATTGCCCTCTTGCTCGACCGCGGTGGGAAGAAGAGTCGGGATGCAGCGGCCTGACCCTGCCGCCCGCGTTATCGTATTTGATGGAATTTGCCACGTTTGTTCGGGATGGGTGCGATTCTTGAGTCGGCATCGAATCGATCCCCCCTTTCAGTTAATCCCGATGCAATCCGCTGAGGGAGAGGCGTTGTTGGTCGAATATGGCATTGATCCCGAAGATCCCGCGACCTTCCTTGTCTTGGATCAGGGCCGGCGATTTACCGAGTCCGATGCTTCGATTCATGTGATCGCGGCATTGGGTGGGCCGTGGCGGATGTTTAAGGTGGCGCGCATCGTTCCGCGCCGCTGGCGTGATGCGCTGTACCAGACACTCGCACGGAATCGATACCGTTGGTTTGGGCGACGCAGTGTTTGCTACCTTCCGTAGAGCATGCGTGTCGTCGTCATCGGGGGATTAGGGAACTTTGGTGCGCGGATTTGCCAACGGTTGGCCCGAGAATCCGGGCTTGAGATCATCGCAACGAGCCGTCGACCGAGCTCGCCGTTGGGGTCTGTCAGAGTCGCGGCGCTCGATACGGACAGCCCAACTTTTGTTGCGGACCTTAAGGGGCTTGGCCCGGATCTCGTGATTCATTGCGCTGGGCCGTTCCAAGGCCAAGACTATCGTGTGGCGCTGGCGAGCATGGCGTGCAACGCCCACTACATTGATATTGCGGATGGTAGAGAGTTTGTGACTGGGTTCGTCAACGCAGTCGCGCCGGCGGCCGAGGCCGCGGGACGCCTTGCGATAACAGGTGCGAGTACATTGCCGGCGCTCTCGTCCGCGGTCGTCGATGCTCTCACGCAATCGCTTGCTTCATTGAAGGCGATCCACATTGTTATTGCGCCTGGGCAACACGCGCCGCGCGGCGCAGCCACGGTCGCCGCCGTGTTGGGATATGCTGGTGAATCCTTTCTCTGGTGGCGGGAAGGCGAGTGGTGCGTTGTCCATGGATGGCAGGAGCTTCAGCGCACACGATTATCGTTCGGCACGCGGTGTGCCGCTGCGTGCGACGTACCGGATCTGCAATTATTGCCGGCGCGCTACCCCGGAGTTCAAACGGTCTCTTTCCGTGCCGCCCTCGAGATATCCCTGCAGCATTACGCGTTGTGGCTGATGGCCGCGTGTCGGCGAGCGGGTTTGGGTTTTCCCGTTGCGGGCTGGGGCGGCTTGTTAAATCGTGTCGGCACGTGGCTCAATCGGTTTGGTAGCGACACTGGTGGAATGAGGGTGCGAGCTGCTGGAATCGACGCCGCAGGCCAAAGCAAGTGCCTAACCTGGGAGTTAGTCGCTAAAGGCAACCATGGCCCGGAGATCTCGTGCATGGCCGCTATCCTTCTTGCCAACAAGTTTCGTAGAGGTCATCCCTTTGCGGCTGGCGCGCAGGTCTGCATGGGGATGCTCGAACTAGCCGAATTCCAGCCGGAATTCGCTCTGTGGGACATCAAGACTCAGATCAGCGAGAGCATCCCGTAACATTGCAAGGCAAACGCCGATGAGTAGTTGGTATTGAGTTACCAAACCCGGCAGGATTTCTCGGGGTACATGGGCTTGCCTTTGGCGCATTGAAACGCCTTGCCGAACTCTTCGAAGTTCTGGACGGCGCCATTCACGCGCACCTGTCCCACTGAATGCGGGTCGGCTGACATTGATTGCCTGGCAGAAAGGAAGGTTTGATTCTCACACGAGGTTTGAGCGAACGACAGAAAGAAGCGCTGGCTCTCGGTATAGCCATCGATCTTGTTGTCAGCCGTCTTGCCTTGCGCAACCAGGGCGTCCATGAGCGCCCGAAAAGCGATGCGCAGGCCGCCGTTGTCGGCGGTACTTTCGGCCACAGCGAGGGTGTTGACCGGCGGCAGATCGCCCGGATCATCAGACTTCGGCACGAGCTTCGCTGTATTGCGCTACCTCGCAGCTCGTCGCTTCGGCAAATTCCTTGCGATCGTCTGAGGCTCTGCCAGTCGTCGCACATTGCCGCGTCTCGTCGAATTTCGATCCGAGGGCGTCGAAACCATGGGTGAGCTCGTGCGCGGCCAAAACGCCAATCCCGCCGAAATTGACCGCCGGGTCGGCGGCGCTGTCAAAGAACGGCGGCTGAATGATGCCGGCGGGAATGGTGAGGCTATTCATCGATCGGTCATAGCGGGCTTTCAGCGCCGTGGGAGCCATGTCCCATTCGTCGGGGTCCAGCGGCCTGCCCAGTTTGCTCAGCACGTAATTGCGCTCGAAGACCGCAGTGCGATGCAAGTCTCCGAGGAAGTCATGCCGGTCCACTTTCAGAGCCGAGTAATCGCGCCATTTCTGAGGGTGCCCGATTCTGTTTCGGATCGCCGCCAGTTTCTTCTCCGCGGTCTTCTTGGTCTCCTCGCTCATCCAGGGCAAGGTGCGAATCTCGTCGGCGAGGGCCTTCTCGAGAGCGTCGACCAGCCGTTCCGTGCCGGCTTTGGCCGCGGGGGAGAAGTTGCGCTTCACCCAGTCCTGCGCAAAGGCTTCGCCAAATGCCTGATCGGTGATTGCGGCGCATTGTTTCCAGCGCGGCGTCGGCTTCTCTTGCCGCCCAACATTGGCGCCCCAAAAGGCAAAATCCTCATCGCGAAATTCCTTCGGCAGCGCGGCGGCTTGTTCGCTCAAGATATGCCAGCGAAAGTAGGACTTCCAGGAATCAATCGGTAGAGAGACGATCAGTTTATCGACAGTCTTCAGATAATTCGGGTTGGCTACATTCACGTGTTTCGATGGGCCGTGGCGTTACATGATTAAAGTAGACACTGAAGTCAAAATCGGGCGCGAGTTTTTCGAGATCCGCCAAAGTGAGGACGTGGTAGCGCTTGTCCGGATCGGCTGACTCCGCGCGCTTCGTGGAAGCCTGCGCCAGCGCGCTTTCGATACCGAGAACAGCGCGCTGCTTCGCTCATCGGCCTGCGTCAGCGTATCGCCGGTCAGCATGAACACACGGACTATGTGGCTTCATATCGCTTGACGATATATCGCGAGTTGCCCCCATAGGTCTCGCGATCCGGCAACGTCAGGCCTCCCTGGGAGATGCTCAAGATAGGCTTCTTCGAATCCTTGGGGTCCGGCTCGACATCCAACCCGAATAGCGGCGCGGGATCCCCGGCAGCCGCTAGATCGCCGATCAGGGTTGCGATGTCTTTGGAGTCGTTGAGAGCGGCAATGCGTTCGAGTGCCGGCTTGAGTGAGCTCGAGGCCCTTCTTTTGCAACTCCTCAACGTCCATGCACGCAGCAAAGAAATCGCCATACTTCTTTTCGAGAGGGCTTGCGGGCTTCGTGGCGGCTCTGGCCAGTTCCTGCCGAAGTTCATACAAGGTTGCGCTCCTGAAGGAGCGAGAACGACCGAACCCAGCGCACCTGGTCACTGGGAACCGGATTGTCCTTGATCCAGTTGCCGCATGCATACTGGTAGAAGTCGGTACAGGGGTCGGCGCTCTTGTCGATAGCTGAGAGATCGAGACCCCGCACGATGGGCGGCGCTTTGGGCGCCTCTGCGCCGCTGTGCGAGGCCGGGGTTGTCTGGCCTAGGGCCGCGCTTGCCAAAACGGCGAAGACTAAGGCCGTGCCGATACGGATCATCCTTGCCCCAATCTTCTCGAAGCGCACGCTTCCTAGAACTCCTGCTCGTGGTCCCGTTGCCGCCTTCCGGGGGCGGCCGCAGCCCGTTCACAAGAACGGGCCACGGCCAACTCCCGGCAAAGGCCGAGCTTGGTTGCCTCGCTCCGAATCAGTCATCGTCATCGCGACCGGAAGCGCAAAGGCGATCACCGCGTCACCGAGTAGCGGACTCTCGCCCGGGTTGCCACCAAAGCCGTAGACGACGTACTCGACGCCGTTGACGTCATAAATGGCTGGAGAGCCATTTGCGCCGCCCGCATTGGGCACGGTCGTGGAATCGAAGGTCCACAGGATCTCACCCGTCTCTGCATCCGCGGCATGGAAGAGCCCGGTACTGTCGCCGAAGAACACCAGGTCGCCGGCTACTGCCACGCCCGAGTCGGGTGCGGTAGTAACGACGGGGATCGTCCAGGCGACCTTTCCCGTACGTGTGTCCACCGCTCCGTAAACACCGTGATTCACATTGCCGGGTATTGGGAGAAATTCAAATGTGCACGTCGGCGAAAATGGACAGTTCGCATCACCCGCCGGGTTATCGGTGATTCCGATATCAGCGGGTGCATAACGGGCATGCGAGTAGACGAAGTGCGTTCGCGGGCTATAAGCCGCCGGAGGCCATTCCATTCCTCCGTCGAAGATTGGTTGGAACACCATCGGCGTTGGCTGCACCGGAGTCCACTGCGGAGCAGCGGTGACGCCGGGCGGTAGCGATTCGGCATGGTGCGCGGTCAGGGATTCAATCGAGGACTCGGGTTGGGTCGGCCACGGGTGTTGAAATGCCGCGCCGTCGTCGGGGACCGGCACTTCCTTGTACGGGAAGAGCGTTTCGCCGGTGCGCCGGTCGACGATGAACATGTATCCCGTCTTTGAAGTGTGGGAGAGGGCCGGAGTGCCATGGAAATCGAATAGCACGGTCGGTTGCGGGCCATCATAGTCCCACATATCGTGGTGGGCATCTTGGAAATACCAGCTCAATTCCCCGTTCCTTGCATCGACCGCTACGATACATGACGAATATAGGTTCGTTCCCGCGCGATCGCCGGTCCAAGGCCATGGGAAGGCGTTGCCGGTGCTGAAATACAGCATATGGAGGTCCGGATCGTAGCTGGGGGTTCCCCAAACCGACGCGCCGCCGTGAAGGTACGTAGTCACCGGACCACGAGCTGGGCTCAGTGGTCCAGAAACGCCAGAGGAGCTTCCCCGTGTCCGGGTCGTATGCGTCCAAATGACCGCGTACCCCGAATTCGGCGCCCGAAACGCCGACAATCACTTTGTTGTCGGCGAACTGCGGAGCAAGGGTCATGGCAGCGCCGTTGCTCGGGAGGTCGACGGTTGTTTTCCAGACTACCTTACCGGACTTTGCATCCAGGGCCACCAAGGTCGCGTCGAGGCGCGCGTTGAAAACCTTCCCGTTGCCTACCGCCACTCCCCGGTTGTCGTTGTTGCAGCAAATGGGGAGCGTCGACAGCGGAGGCATGTCGGTTGGGTGATACGCCCAGATTTGCTTGCCCGTTGCGGCGTGCAACGCAAAGACATCGTCGTCGCCGGTGGTGACATACATCACGCCGTCGACCACAATCGGCGTCATTTCCATTGACATGTTCGGGTCGCTGACACCGGTGTGGAAAATCCACGCCGGTTTCAGTTTGGCGACATTGGAACGGTTGATCTGGTCGACGTCCTGATATCGTTGACTGGATAATCCTTCTCCGTGGTATCGCCAGTCAAGATTCTCGTGGGCGTACAACGGATGGATGCTGAATGCGCAGCACAGCAATGCAAAAGCGTACTTCGACATCGGGAAACTAAATTGAGTTGAGCTCACCGGCAATTGGTCTCGCATATATATTCTCCTTCTCCATGGTCCCCTTCGTTGCGTCACTGTCTATGACATAAGTACCGCTTCAGTCTGAGAGAGTTGCCAGCGGCCGAAGAAATAATTTGGCTACATGGGCGTTGATGGATTTCGGAAGACTGCACTTCGGCGGAAAGCGCAACTCTGAATGCATTCTTATGTTGGCAGTTCGTCGCGGGCAGCAACAACTGTAAAATTATGTAGAATTTTGGAGGCAACCGCGTAGTTGTCGCGAGGGTAAACACAGTAGTTTTGCGGCCCCGAAATACGGGGTAAGACACTGTAGTTGCGCAGCCCCGAGATACTTCAAATATCTGCGCTGGTTGATCACGCAGTGGACATGCCGCGCAGGGTTTTGCCGCTAGCGAGAGTGAAAACTCCGCACGATAGGGTTGGCACCGGTATCCCAATAGGCGGGTTCGCCAATCGAACGCCGGAGCCAGGCAGTTAGGGCGTGGATTTTTCCGGACGAGCGCAGATGCTCGGGGTAGGCGATATAGATCGTTGCGCCTTCCGCCTCAGCTCCGATATCCAAAACCTTGAGCGTTCGCTTCTTGAGCGGGCTCTCGAGTAAGAAAGTTGCCAGCAAGGCAATTCCCAGCCCTGCAATGGCGGCATCGCGCATCAGCAACCCATTGTTGACGCGTAGGGCCACCTGCGGCCGCGCAAGCACCCATTTACGGCCCAGGCGAAAGCGCCAGTCCGCCGCGCCACGATTCCCATACAGGATGCCGCGGTGCTGCCCGAGATCTTGCAGCGAAGCGGGATTGCCGAAACGCTTCAGATAGTCGGCGGATGCTACCAACACGCGTCTGCTGGCAGAGAGGCGCTTCACGATGATCCGGTCATCGTCCACCGGCCCGTGACGCACAATGGCGTCGTAGCCTTCGGCATGAATGTCCACGAATCGGTCATCGAGTTCCAGCGTGAGCTCAATTCCTGGGTACCTCGCGAGAAAGCCGAATAATGCCTGCCCGAGGTGCAGGGTACCGAAACTCACGGGGGCAGAAATGCGTAAGGGGCCGGTGAGGGTGCCGCGCCGCTCCGTGAGCTCGGAGGCAGCGTGCTCTACCTCTCGCAGAATCTGCTTCGCCCGTTCGTGGAAAGTCTTGCCGTCATCGGTCAACAATAAACTGCGCGTTGTCCGGCGCACGAGCGTAGTACCCAAGACGCGTTCCAGCTCGGTGAGACGTTCGCTGACAACCGACTTCGATAACGCTAACCGTCGCGCGGCGCCCGTTATGGAGCCGGCCTCAGCGATGGCAGAGAATGCGGCGATGAATTCAAGCTTGAGCATTGTTCGGTTTTGCCGAAATTTGGATCGGCTGATTATCGGCTATCGCGAACCCCATTTGGCAACTATAGTGCCTGCCACGACAGACCCGTAACCGCTGAGTATTGGAGGCTTCATGTTTAAATTTCTGGCAGCCATCGCGGCCGCCGCTGTCCTCGTCACGCCAGCCGTGGCGCGCATCGAGGCATTTCCAAGCACGTTTCATACGCAGATGGTAGAGACCAACGGCACCAGTCTTTTTGTGCGCGTCGGCGGCCAAGGGCCGGCCGTTATCCTGCTGCATGGTTTTGGGGATACTGGGGACATGTGGGCCCCGCTGGCCGCCGTATTGGTCAAGGACCACACCGTCATCGTGCCTGACCTTCGCGGCATGGGCTTGTCGGCGCATCCTGATTCTGGGTACACCAAGAAAAATCAGGCCCTCGATATTGCGGGGGTGATGGATGCGCTGCACGTGAAAAGAGCCGACCTTGTGACTCACGACATCGGCAATATGGTGGGCTACGCGCTGGCGGCACAATTTCCGCAGCGTATTACCCGATGGGCGGCCATCGATGCGCCGCTACCCGGTATCGGCAATTGGGACAGCATTCTGCGCAGCCCTTTGTTGTGGCACTTCAACTTCCGCGGTCCCGACGAAGAGCGGCTGGTGCAGGGACGGGAGCGCATTTATCTCGACCGCTTTTACAACGAACTATCGGCGGATCCGAAAACCATCGATACCGAGACCCGCGATCACTATGCTGCGCTCTATGCCAAACCGCACGCCATGCACGACGCCTTTGAGCAGTTTGGCGCGTTTTCCCAGGACGCCACCGACAACAAGGCGCTGTTGGCTCAGGGAGGCAAGCTCACGATGCCGGTGTTTGGCGTCGGGGGGGAGAAGTCCTTCGGCACCGGGATGGCAGATGAGTTACGATTTGTCGCGGATCATGTCAGCAGCGGAATCGTTCCCCACTCCGGTCACTGGATCATGGAAGAGAATCCGCAGGCAACGGTGAAGATCGTCACGGAGTTCCTGGCCAAATGAAAACGCGCATCACCACACTGTCAGTGGGTCTACTGCTCACCGCAGCCTATGCCGCGCCCCTGGTCTCGCCTCAGCTGCGACTCACGCCGAGCGAGGTCGACTCGCTGCCGGCGCACGATGCGGGTGCAGGCACTTCGGGAGTCGCCGGCATTCGTACCACCGTGATGTCAGGCGACCCAACACAGGACGGTCCTTACACCATCCGCGTGAGCGTTCCGGCAAACACCAAGATCCAGGCACATACTCACCGTGACAATCGCACCGCCGTTGTGATCTCCGGCGTCTGGTACTTCGGTTACGGCCCGGCCGCAAATGCCGCGGCCGAGAAGACGCTGCCGCCCGGAAGTTTCTACACCGAACCGGGTGGTACCGCGCATTTTGCGGAAACCAAGGCAGATCCCGTGGTCATTTACATCACCGGACACGGTCCGACCGACACCGTCTTCGTCAAGTGACACCCGCATAACGATTAGCTTGACATGCAAGGCGTGACTTGCCTATTCTATATGCAAGTAAATACTTGCGTGTAGAACATGCTAGAGCGCCACGACACCGACGTACTGTTCAAGGCCCTGGCCGATCCCAGCCGGCGCAAGCTGCTGGACCTCTTGCATGCGCACGACGGCCGCACACTCAACGAGCTGTGCGAACACCTGGAGATGACGCGGCAGGGCGTGACGCAGCACCTGGACCTGCTGGAGGCGGCTAACCTGGTCGCCACCGTGCGGCGCGGCCGCGAAAAGCTGCACTTTCTCAATCCGGTACCGCTGCAGGAGATCTACGAGCGCTGGATTGCCAAATTCGAAAAGCCGCGCCTCAAGGCGCTCTCGGACCTGAAGAAACGACTGGAGAAAGCCCATGGCTAGATCGACCTTTGTCTACGTGACTTACATCCGCACCACGCCGGAGAAGCTATGGTCGGCGCTGACCGATGATGTGGAGTTTATGAAGCGCTACTGGTTCGGCACGCACTGCCAAAGCGAGTGGACGCCGGGATCCTCGTGGAAGATGGTGTACCCCGACGGCCGCATCAGCGACTCCGGCGACATCGTCGAGGCTGAGCCGCCACGGCGGTTGGTGATCCGCTGGCAGCATCAAAACAAGCCCGAGCTCAAAGCCGAAGGCGATTCCCTTTGCACGTTGGAACTGGAACCCATTGGAACGGCGGTCAAGCTCTCCATCACCCACACCATCGAGCGCGAACCCTCGAATCTAATCGTGGCGGTCTCGGGCGGCTGGCCGAAGATCATCTCCAACCTGAAGTCCCTGCTGGAGACCGGTTCCGCCGTTATGCAGGACCCTTATCCGACGGCTGTCTCGCGCTGACCGGTCATTAGGGATGATGGATGGGCCCATGTTTTACCGGATCCGGCGCAATCGCTCGGCCGGGGAAATTGCCGGCGACGAATTGTCCCGCGTCGATCAGGACAGAGCCGTTCACTATGACGTACTGCATTCCCACACTGGGCTCGCGCGGAGCCTGGTAGGTCGATCGATCCGCGACGCTCTGCGGATTGAAAGCGACAATGTCGGCATCCGCTCCTTCCTGCAGGCGCCCCTTGCGGTGCGCGGCCGGCGCCGATTTCGCGAGGCGCTCGGCGGGCATGAGACTCATCTTGCGAAGGGCGTCCATCAACGTGATGCTGCCGCGTTCGCGCACGTACCGTGCAAGGATGCGCGAGAAGGTGCCGGCGTTGCGCGGGTGCCCGTCTTCACCGTCGCTTGCGATCATCACCAAGGGGTTCGCAATGACTGAGTCCACCATCTCCTCGGTGTTCATGAAGATGAGTACTTCGGTGGGCGCGGGATCCGCGTGGAGCTGATCGAAGCGCTCTTTCGTCAAGCGTTCCCCGGAATCGGGCAGCTGCAGCGCGTCGTAGCCCACCCCGAGCTTTTCCCGCCATCCGGGATTGAACAGCGCGGAGTTGATGCTGGTAAATCCCGCTATATAGGGATATGCCTCTGTGGTGACGTCAAGGCCGCGTGCGCGTGCGCCGGCGATCATCGACAAGCATTCGGGTGCGTCGGCAACGCAGCTGCTATTGATATGCACGATCTGCAGCGATGCGCCGGAGACCGCGGCCGCGCCGATGACCTCGCTGACGGCCTCGATGCTCGAGCCGGGTTCAAGGCGGCCAAAGCTTCGGACGTGGGTAAATACCGGCATGCCACGCATGGCGGCCAGCCTGAACATCTGAATCACCTCGAGCCGCGTCGCACCGGGCGTGTATTGGATACCCATGCCGACCCCGAGGGCGCCGGCATCGAGCTCGGAGTTCAGGCGTTTCTCGATTTCTTGTATCTGCTCGGGCGTTGCGGGCCGGTCTGTCGCAGGCCCCGCTGGAGGCACCAGCACCGGATCGCTATAGGGGGCGCCGAAAGCGCGCGACCGGGCCGCGGCATGGCTGGCGGTGGTACCGTAGTTGATGAACGATCGCCCTTTTTTCCGCTGGAGAAAAGCCGCCACATCGGGCGCGCCGATCTCCATCTCCAGTGCCGTAGTGACGCCATCGAAGGCCTTGAGCCGGCCGCTCTGTGGATCCTGCGCGTGTTGATGCAGGTCGATGAATCCGGGTGCGAGGATGAGGCCACGCACATCGATGACCCGCTTGCCGTGAAGCGGCTCCTCGGAAATCCGCATGATCCGGTCGCCTGCGATGCCGACGTTGCGGATGGCATCGAGGCCGGACTCAGGATCCATCACCCGTCCGGCCGACAGTACGATGTCGTAGGTTTGTGCGAAGGCGGGCGCGGCAGCCGCCAGCCAAAGCAGAAGAACAAGATAGCGAGTTTTCATCCTAAGCGTCCTTTACGAATCATTGCGGCGTCTGATCGGCCCGGCTGCGAACGCCGCCTCTCCAGACGCCGTAGGCCAGGAGCGGCACGACATACACGGCTATAAACAAATACGCCAGCGCGCGATAGCCCCGCGCGATGAGCGCCACGAGACCGAACTGGGTGGCTACAAATACGGACAAGATCAGCACGCCGGCCGAGAGCATGAATCGCCCCCCGGTCGACAGGGTTCGCCCCCTTAGGCTAAGAACGCCGGCCATGCGCTGATTGACGGCGTGCACCGCGCCGGTCCCGCTTTCGAGCAATGCGGCGAGGATCATCAATTGGAAAATCACATGCAGTACGGGTGCGTGCAGGCGCGTCAAAATATAGTCCGACGGCAGCGTCGCCGAGCTGATCGCGGGGTAGTATGCGACCATGCAAATATAAAACAGCACCGCGGGCAGCATGGCGAGAGGGCCGGCCAGGAGCCCGGCAATGAGGGCATCCTTGCGGCTGGTGAGGTGGCGCAGGACCGGCAGAATGACGACGGCGCCCACGACGTTGTAGCCCGCGTACGTGACACCTCCGAGCGCCCAGCCCGTCGCGGACTGTGGTGCCGTGAAGTTCGCCAGGATCTGGTCCGATGAGTGAACAAAGGCGACGCAGACGAAGATGGCGTACACCGCGTACAAAAAATAAGTGACGTATTTGAAAAGCCGCTCGACGGAGTCGCTGCCGAAGGCGGCCACTGTTGCGATGCCCGACACCAGTCCGAGGGTGCCGGCCAGCTCCGGCCAGCCAAACAGGGCGGCACCGATGGCACCTGCGGCGGCGCCGAACACTGACAGCATGATGAGCACCAGGCAGGCGTACGCGATGTCGAACAAGAACCAGGCCGGCCCCAACAGGGACCGAAAAAAGGCGCCGTACTCGTAACTGCCGGTCGCGCGCGCGAATAAAAACGTGGCCGAGCAGACGATGCTCCAGCACGCCATGGCGAGCAACATCCCGAATACTCCGCCCCAGGGCCCGCTGGGCAAAAAGTATTCCGCGAGTTCCCGGCCCGTCGCATATCCGCCGCCGATGACCACGGCTTTGAAGGCAAAGCCGGGCAGCAGGAAGCGCTTAAAGAACGACGGTGTGGCCGGCAAGGGGAGGGGTTTCGTGCGTGGCGGTCAATAGGTGCTGCGGAACGACATCAGATGATAGGCCCCCGCCGTCCAAACAAGTACCAGCGCGGCGAGCGCCAGCGCCGTCGCCCAAAGGCGCGCAGTCCAGGACCGGCGAGCGGCCCACGCGATGTAGGCGGCCCACAGAAGCGCTGCGCACCCGCCGACGTATCCAATGACGGAGAGCAGGTGCATCACGAAAAGCCAGGGGTCAAGAGCCGGTCCGAGAACCGTCAGGTGAGTCAAGCCGACGCCAATCAGGATCGCCCAGCCGATGGTGACCGCAGCGATGGCGACGGCCGCAAGGCGCGACCACAAGTGCGCGCGTGCGGCATGGCCGGTAAGTCCCAAGGCGACATGGTGCCGGCGCCGCACGATGACTGCGACCGGCCAGAGCAGCGCGGTCAGTAGACATGCAACCGTCGATGCCGCGGCGGCCGGCTGCAGCCACGCGGGGGATCTCCACCACGGGGTGGGCTCCAGAACCATGAAGGGGGAGATTTCGTCCGCACTGAAGCGCGCCACATGTCCGTTGATGATTTTGGCCGCGAGCCGCCAGCCGCTGTTGGGATCGACCCAGACAAAGGGTTGGACTTCTTGGTAGTGCCGTTCGGCGCCGTTGAGGCCGTGAAGCAGCGACAGACTCACCGTTCCATCCTGGCCGGCGTCCACCCGAATCGGTTGCAACAAACTCGCAATGCTCAAGAAGGACGTTTCGATGCGGCGCGAGTTGTCGTAGTAGCCGGCCAGCACTTGCGCATCCGCGGCGGCGCTCCTTGCATCGATTCGGCGCTGCTCCGCCGCGCCCGGAAAGTAGCGATCGGCGAACTGTTGGAACAGGCCCTGCCGAATCACATGCGCGGCACCGTCGCGTCCGGCGCTGTTCATCGATATGAAGAGGCCGACGTGATCATCCAGGAACAGGCTGAGATCGCTGTGGAAGTACTCCGTGTCGCCGCCGTGGCTGATGACGCGGTGGCCGTTGTAGTTCTGTTCGTAGAAGCCGAGCACCATCCGGTTGAGCGGCGGGATCATGTCCAAGGGCGTTTCGTGCATCATCTTCGCGGTCTGCGGCTCGAGAATTCGAGCACCGCCGTATTCCCCGCCTTCGAGGTGGGCAATCATGAAGCGCGCCATGTCGGCCCCGCTCGCGGCAAGGCTTCCCGCCGGGGCCGGGGGGATTATTTCGTAGGGCTTCGGTGGTTCGGAGGCGAGCTCATAGCCCTTGGAGACATCCGCCGCGAGCGCGGGCGGCAGCGGCTGCCGGAAGCTTGCGTGCAGCATCCCGAGCGGCTTGAAAATGTGCGCGTCAATGTAATCGTCGAAGCTCTGGCCGGACACCCGCTGCACGATGTAGCCGGCGAGCGACGTGGCGTAATTCGAATAGGCGGGTGTGGTACCGGCCTGGAACAGGCGCACCGGCATCGCGTGCTCCACATACTCCTTGAGCGGCGGCAGCTGCCGCGGATCATCGAGGATGAGCTGCTTGACCTGCTCCTCGAATCCCGCGGTATGGGTCATGATGTTGCGCAGCGTGATCGCGGGGCCGTGGGCCGGAATGCGAAAATCCAAATAGTCATTGACGTCGCGATCCAGGTCGAGCTTGCCCTGCTCGACAAGCTGCATCACGGCAGTCCAGGTAAAGAGCTTGGAGGTTGATCCCGGCCGGAACAGCGTGCGCTGCGGATCTACCGGCGCCCGCCGGGCAACGTCGGAGTAACCGTAGCCCTTGACCAACACGGCCTCGCCATTCTTGACCACCGCGACCACGGCGCCGGCGACGTCGCCGGTTTCCAGTGCGTACGGCATGAAACCGTCGAGCCAACTTTCCACATCCGCCCGTTCCAGGCTGTGCGCCGGCGCTGCAGCCGACGCGGATTCACCGGCGTGCGCCAGAGAGCCAAGCAACGCCAGCGAACAGACAATGAGCTTATTCGTGAGCAAGGGAATTCTCCGGGCGGCGGGCAGGCGGATCGATCAGGGCGATGAGCGCGCGCCAATTTGCCAGAAACGAAAAGTTTCCACAATAGAAACATCGTGCACCGGCACCGACCGGTTGGTCGTTGATTACTCCGGCCGGCGCCGCGTGCGTTTCGGCCGCGAGGGGGCTGCGGGCGGCTGCGCCGGCGCCGCGCCGGGCGCGAGCGTGCCCCCGACCGCCGCGATCATCTGGCTTTCGGTACCGGAACACACGCCCAATACCCGGCACGGCCCGTCGGACGCAGCAATATAAGCATGACCCATGGTGCTGTCGAAGTAGATCGAATCGCCGGCCTTCAGGCGCACCGGAGCATAGGCGCTGGTGTGCAGCTCAATTTCCCCCTCGAGCACATAGGCGTATTCCTCGCCCGAGTGGCGCACCAGTTCGCCGAACTCCTCGAGGCTGCGCGCACGGATGTCGACGATGATCGGGATGAGCCGCTTATGCAGGAGTTCGGTGGCGGGATAGAGGTGCAAGTAGTTCTTCGACTCGATGGACCGGCCTTCGCCGGCACGGGCAATGCTGCGCCGTCCTTGCAAGGGCGTGGCCTCCGGAGCGGCTTCCTGCGCACCGAATAGGCTGGAGAAGTCCACCTCGAGGCCTGCGCTGATGCGCGTCAGTTTGTCGTAGGTCAGCGAAACCCGGTCGTTCTCGATCTTGGACAGGGTGGAGACCGGATATCCGGTGCGGCGGCTGACCTCCTTGAGGGTCCAGCCGCGCTGAATTCTGAGCTTCTTGAGCATCGCGCCGGGCTTTGCCACCGTGCGTGCAGGCGTCGATGCAGTGGGCGACCGTGACTTCATTTGTCTCCTCAAATCTAGTTCCGGCGTACTTTAATCGCGCAGATGGCAAATAGCATCTTTCGGCCACCGCGTTACCTAAAATAGAAATAAGTTGCCAGAAAAGATATATAGAAATATATTGCCCCTTATAGAAACCTCGTTCGCGGCTCAGCGCCGACGTCACGCGCCATCATGGGGAAGCCGATGCCAATCCGTCGCAGAGTTGCCGAAATTGTTGCCGCCGGGCTCCTGTTGGCGGGAGGCTCGATCCAAGCGCAGACCACCACGCCCACCGCGGGCCTCGAGGAGATTGTGGTCACTGCCAGCAAGCGGGAGGAGAAGCTGCACGACGTCGCCATGGGCATCACCGCGCTCAGCGGCGATGATCTCGCCCGCCGCCAGGAGTTGGGCTATACCGACTTTGCCGCGCAGGTTCCCGGCCTTTCGATCGAAAGCGTCGATCCGGGGCGAAACCGCGTGGTTCTGCGCGGTGAGAATGTCGGCAGCGTGGGCGCGACCATAGCGACCACGGTCGATGACATTCCGTTTTTCATGTCGGGCTCGCAATCCAATGGTGCGTTCTTCAGCGCCAATGTCGATACCTACGATTTACAGCGCGTGGAGGTGCTGCGCGGACCGCAGGGCACCCTGTACGGCGCCTCCGCGGAAGGCGGCTTGATCAAATACGTCACCATTCCCCCGAATCTCAATGCCTACGAGGGCGCGATCCAAGTGGGTGGGGAAAGCATCGATGGCGGACAAACTGCAGGGTTCGCCAAGGGCGTCGTCAATATTCCGTTCTGGGACAACAAGGCGGCGTTGCGCGTGAGCGCGGTCGAGGAGGGGATTGCAGGTTGGATCAGCAATCCGGAACTTGGGCAGAAGGACGTCAATCACGGCGACAAGTACAGCTTGCGCGGTTCGCTGCTGGTGAAGCCGACATCCGATCTCACGATCCGCGTGACTGCGTTCAATCAGGCGCTCGAAGTCCGGGGCGATGACAATGTGCAGGTGGTCGGAGCCGCGTTGACGCCGGCTACGCCCCCGGCAAACCAATTCGATCCGGTGAACGGATTCAGAAATGCGACGGCCGGCCCCCATGTCATCAATGACAACCTGTCGTATTACGCGCTGAACCTTCAGTACGACTTCAAGGTGGCGACCTTGATGTCCGCGAGCAGCTTCGGCGAAATCAAGAAGCGGTACAGTTCGGATTCGACGGATCTGAATCTCGCACCGGGTGTGACGCTCGCCGATGCCTTGGCGGGAGTGTACGGCGAGCCCATCGCCATTCTCGGCGATCAGTTGGAAACTCTGCACAAGTTCAATCAGGAATTGCGCCTGACCTCAAATCCGGGAGCGACCGTGTTCGGCAATCCGTTTGACTGGTTGGCGGGCGGCTTTTTCACGCGTGAAACGACGGGCTTCAATCAAGTGTATGACGCGCGCAGCGCTGCGGATACGGCGACGATTCTGGCGCCCGCGCTGGGCGGCGACCGGCTTCCGGCGGACTACAAGGAATCCGCCGTCTTTGCGGATTTCACGTACCACTTCTCCAAGGCATTCGACATCGAGTTCGGCGGCCGCAGCACCAACACCAAGCAATATTCCCAGTCGTTGCTGCTGTGCTGCGTGCTCTTGGGGCCCGACGCGACCTTTCCGAAAACCTACACCTCTGAGCGCGACCAGACCTGGTCGGTGGCGCCCCGCTGGCATGTCAATGACGAGCTTTTGCTGTACGCGCGCGTGGCGACCGGCTTCAGCCCGGGGGGTCCGAATCAGCCATCATCGTCTGATCCTGAACCCACCCCCTTACCGCTCGGATTCGACCCGAAACTACGAACTCGGCGCGAGAGCTGACCTGTTCGACAAGAAATTCACCCTCGATGTGGATATATTCGATATCCGCTGGAGCGACGTACAGATTCTCGACCTCGTGCAAACGTCGAGCGGCCCGGTCGGACTCAACGGCAATTCCGGCAGCGCGGATTCGAGGGGAGTGGAGTGGAACTTTCTGTGGCGCCCCTGGCAGGGCCTGAGCATCGGCCTGCTCGGTGCATTTACGGACGCGAAGCTTACCTCGGACGCGGTGGCGCTCGGCGGGATGAACGGTGATGCGCTGCCTTATGTTCCCAAGTTCAGCGACACTTTCAATGTGGACTACACGTGGCCGGCCTTCGAGAGCTTTGCCGGCTTTGTCGGCGGTTCCTGGACCTATACGGGAACGCGATATACGGCCTTCTCCTCCTCGGTTACCACGATTGAATCCCACGTCAAGCTGCCGGTCTACAATACGTTGAAAGTGCAGGCCGGTGTGGACAATGGACACTACAGCGTCGAGCTTTTCGGCAGCAACCTCACGAACGCGCGCGGTATCACCGAGTATGTCAACAGCGGCGGTCAAAATCAGACGGGTCTCGCCGCATTCATTCAACCTCGGACCATCGGCATCGAGCTGGGCGCGAAGTTCTGATCGTAAGCGCGATGAAGTATGACTTTGTCATTGTGGGCGCCGGAATCGCCGGTGCTTCGATCGCGTATGAACTTGCATCATTCGGAGCCGTTTGCCTGATCGAAGCTGAATCGCGCCCGGGATTTCACGCCACGGGCCGCTCCGCCGCGCTGTTCGCGCCCAGTTATGGAGGCCGCGAGATACGCGCAGTGACCCGAGCGAGCCGCCGCTTCTTCGACCAGCCGCCGGCGGGCTTTTGCGAGCACCCACTGCTTCGTCCCCGCGGATGCCTCTACATTGCACGAGCCGATCAACTCAGTCGATTGGAGCTGATGGTCGAAGCGATTCGCGCGACGGGGAGCGCACTCTCCTTGCTCGGCGTCAAGCAGGCCATGGCTCGAGTGCCCCTTTTGCGCGCAGGGTATCTCGCAGCGGCGGCCTTGGATTCCGATGCCATGGATATCGATGTCGACGCGCTGCACCAGGGGTTCCTTCGGGGTGCGCGAGCCGCGGGTGCCACGCTCATGACCGGAAACAAGGTCATGAACATCCAGCGGCGAAACGGCTCCTGGGTCCTTGAGCTCAAGGGCGGGACTGTCGGTGCACCGATTGTGGTGAATGCCGCCGGGGCGTGGGCGGATGAACTCGCCGAAGCGTGCGGTGCGCGCCGCATCGGGCTGCAGCCTCTGAGGCGCACTGCGCTTCTGGTTGATGCACCCGCCGGGGTGGATGTTCGGGGCTGGCCCGCGGTCATCGATGCCGACGAGGAATTCTATTTCAAGCCCGACGCCACCCAGCTTCTCCTGTCGCCGGCCGACCAAATACCCCAGGCCCCCGGCGATGCGCAGCCTGAAGACCTGGATGTCGCAATCGGTGTCGATCGCGTGCAAGCGGCGCTCGAAATCGACGTGCGAAGGGTCAATCACAGTTGGGCTGGGCTGCGGACGTTTTCTCCCGATCGAGTTCCGGTCGTGGGCTTCGACCCTCACGTCGAAGGCCTCTTCTGGTGTGCCGGCCAGGGTGGCTATGGCATCCAAACCGCGCCCGCCATGGGGCGCGCAGCGGCGGCATTGGCGCGGCAGGAACATTTGCCGGCAGACGTCGCCATGGAGGGATTGGCGGCTTCAGATCTTTCGCCGCATCGTTTCGCCTGCTGAAGCCGGCGCTTCGGCAACGTCGGGCGAGCGCGTGCTGCCGTCCTCCGCTAATCGAAGAGGGCGGCAGCACGACCGAACTCATCGAATTGTCTTAAGGTGAAATGCGCGTCGCTGCCGCGGTGCCGATGACCTCATTGAACATCGTGCCGTCAAGTTTATACATTTTTGTGTCGTTGTAGCCGGTGTAGGAGTTGCCGTCGCGGGACACTTCATCGGTCTCGGTCTCGATAAAATGCCCAAAGAGAGCTCCGTCTGCATACAGCCAACCGACGTGGTACCGGGACACCTTGTTGCCGCCCGCCGCTTTCCACGAACCCAGGCAGATATTGCCGCCCAGAATCGGAAAATCGACGATTTCCCACTCAGTTCCATCGCTATGCCACTGAATGAAGGCCACGCCGTACACGGCGCCTTGAGTCGCGTAACTCACCTGCCAGGTCCCCACGATTTTGTGGGCGGCGTCCTCTGTTTCTGAAAGGCTCGACGCCGCGGGTGCGTTCAGAGCCAGGTGCGGCACCGGATGCGAGCTGCCTTGTCCCGATGCCGCATTTGGGTCCATGCAGGACGCACTCGCCGGGGCCGAGAATAGCGCGGCAAGAATGCTCGCACCGAAAATCGCCGCCGTGCCTTGGATAGTGGTCTTCATTGAACCGTTGGGTCCCGTATTCATTGTAGTCATGGGCAAATTCCTTCTCGATGGTTGATTGCTGTATCTCGTCCTTCTCAAGAACTTCACTCGTCCTTCGGACTGGCAATGAATCCGTGTGCATCTCCAGATCCGTCGACGAAAGCTCCGCTCACCACGCCTTCAATGGAGATTCCCTGCGGCAGCGTTCCCAATGCACCGGGGATCTGCAACTGATTGCGGGCGGGAATCGCGAGCGCAACGAAGCCGGCCGCGGGGGGTTTCGAGCCATGCAGCGCTTTGACGTCTATGACGAAGCCGGTCACCTGGGGAAAGGGAAGAGCGCCAAAATAGCCGACAATCTTCCCCTCATCCGAAATACCCCGCGCATACGTGTCGACGCCGTTGATTCGAAAGTAGGTGACTGTTCCATTGGCGGCTCTCAAATACCCGTACTGCCCGGCCGGCGCGCCCGAACCGCTGGCTTCCGCGTCGAGGTACACCGTGCCCACGACGTGCCCATCGGTGGTGATGCCCACGGCTTCGGTGTAGGCGCTGGGTAGCACTTCTGAGTACGTGCCGGTCTCTGGGTCATAGATGAAGCCCGCAGAACCGGGACCATTGAAGTACACCGTACCCGTGATCACGCCGCGATTATTGATTCCGCGTGCCTCGGTATAGGCGGCCCACGGAACTGAAAATTCCTGGTACTCGCCATTCCTCGTGACGACAAAGCCGTTTTCGATAGAGTCGTCAGGGGGATACACAAAGCCCACGACCGTGCCGGAATCATTGATGCCGTACGCTGCGGCGCTCCAGCCCGCCGGTGGAGCAACCGCGGGCAAAGTGATCCGTCCCGAACGGGCGTCATAGACATACGGGAATTCTTGATTGAAAAGTGCATCGCAGACGACATTAAGACGGGTATTGATCGCCAGGCACGCACTGGTCGATCCCGGATAATCGACAATCGTGAAGCGGTATTCGCTCGTCGTCGGCGTCTCCTGCCCCTCGGAGGGCACAGGAGCGAGGCTTCCTGCTGCCACGGCAAGTGTTAATGTCATCAAGCCGTCCACGATTTTCATAGCTCATCTCCCATTTGAATGTTCGGTCTGTTGATAACGAGTCTTTGTACTGCGAAATGGACACCCCTGAATGGCTGTATTTGCGACTGTATAAATAGGGGTGTCCGTTTTGGGCGCGACGGACTCATATATAAGATGGGGAACGATTTCATGTGTGGATATGTCGAGCGCTGAGCCGAAGCCTTCCTTCGTCGAGCGGCTGTTCGCCGAGCATCGCGCGGCGCTGCAGGCTTTTTTTCGACAGCGAATCCGCAGCAAATCCGATGCACCAGACCTAGCGCAGGAGGTTTACATGCGGATGCTGCGAATCAGCGACCAGGCCGCGATCCGCAACCCCGTTCACTACCTTTATGCGGTCGCCAACAATCTCGTCAAGGAACATGCGGTGCTCGAGCGGCGGTTCGCGAATCGTATCGGCATCGACGATGCCCCGGCCCATGCCCAACTCGAGACGATGCCGGCATTCGACGGGGACCTGGACGCCGCGCAACGGGTCGCACGGCTGAGCGTCGTGCTCGCACAGTTGCGGCCGAAATGCCGCGCTGCGGTGGAGTTGCGCTTCACGCAAGGACTCTCCTACAGAGAAATTGCACTGCATCTGGAGATATCCCCTCAGATGGCCAAGAAGTATGTGGCCCAGGCGCTCGGTCACTGCAGACGCCGCATGGCGCGGCTAGGTTGAATCCATGACCTCCGACAATGAGAAAATACGCGCTGCCATCGCCGAACAGGCCGGCGACTGGTTCGCCGGCCATGACGAGGGATTGCACGATGTAAAGGAATCCGCGGACCTGGCGGCGTGGCTCAAGACCTCGCCGGTTCACATTGAGGAATTCCTCGGCGTGTCGGTGATCGCGCGCGACCTGCGCGAGGCCCGCGCTCACCCTGAGTATTCCCTGGAGGCGATTTTGGCGCGTGCGAACGCTGCCGAGGAGTCTCGCGTCCGTCCGCTTCGGCATCCGCCGAGCGATGCGTTTCGGGTCGGCGCGCCGCGCCGCTGGCTTACGGCGACGGGGGTGATGGCGGCGTGTGCCTTCTTGAGTATCGGCTTGTACTTCACATGGAACGGGGAGCCCAATCGGCAGCCCGGTGCGGCGCCTGACAGCGTGACGGCGCTGCATTTTGAGACACGGCACGGCGAACAGCTGACTCGCCGCTTGGCGGATGGTTCGGTGCTGCACCTCAATACCGACACCGCGATCAGCATCCGGTACAGCAAACACGAACGGGTTGCCCTGTTGAGCTCGGGCGAGGCGGATTTCGAGGTGGCCCACGAGGCGGCGCGCGCTTTTCGGGTGTTGGCCGGATCGATCGAAGTCAGTGACTTAGGTACGAAATTCGATGTGCGGCTGGGGCTCGAGTCAACCGTGGTCACGGTGGTCGAGGGAGAGGTGAGGGTCGGCCCGTCGACTGCAGCCGGACGCCCGGCGGGACCCCAATCGACTGGCGTTCGGGTCGGCGCGGATCACCAACTCGTCATCGCCAATGGCGTTTGGCCGCCGCCGAAGGCTGTCGCACTCGATACCGAGCGCGCCACGGCCTGGCTGCATCGTCAGATTGCCTTCGATCATGAACCGCTGGAAAAGGTGGCGGCGGAATTCAATCGATACGCACCCAAACCCATCGAGATCGCTACGCCGGGGCTGCAGAAAATGCAGGTCAGTGGGGTCTTCGCCACCGACGACCCGGAAGCATTCATTGCCTTCCTTCGCAGCCTCAAGGGGGTGCGGGTCGAAGTGACCGAGACGCGGATTCGCGTGTGGTGAGACGCGGCATCGCCGCTCCCGGCGCCTAACTCTGCCGCTCTGCGTTATGCTGGAGCTCAAGGGCATACAAAATGCCTGAATGGAAGCGTATGGGAGGCCAATCGAGTCACCGATCAGCGGGCATCGCGACCGTGGTCTCCGGCGTGCTGCGCGCGCTCTCGATTTGCACTCCTGCGCTGTTGGATGCTCCGCCGACGCACGCCCAGACCTTAGGATCGACGGCGCTTAGCGCCGACATTCCTGCAGAGCCTGTAGCGCAGGCGCTGGAAGCGTTCGCCCGCCAGACCGGCCTGCAGCTCGTTTATGTGTCCGGAGTCGTCAGCGATCAGAAGTCCCATGCGGTGGCCGCCGGCGTGAAAGCGAACGATGCCCTGACGCGACTGCTGCGGGGCACGGGGCTGCGTTTCGAGTATCTGACCGCGCATAGTGTCCGGATCGTCGCAACGTCCCAGTCATCCTGGGTCACGAACATGAACTCGGACGAGCAACTGCCTGAGGTCATGGTCACCGCCAATCGCCGCGAGGAAAATCTCCAGGACGTTCCGATCACGATTCAGGTGCTGACGAACGCGGCGCTTGCCAGGCTCAATATCTCGACATTCGACGACCTCGTGAGCTACTTGCCCGGTGTCACCGCGCACGGGGTAGGCCCGAGTCAAAATAACATCTACATCCGGGGTCTTGGCACCGGCGATTTCGCGAATCAGGCGGCAGGATCTAACGGCAGCTTCCCGAACGTCGCGATCTACCTCGATGAGCAATCGGCGCAGCTCCCGGGTCGCAATTTGGATATTTACGCCGCGGATCTCGAACGCATCGAGGTATTGGAAGGCCCGCAGGGCACCTTGTTCGGTGCCGGCGCGCAGGCAGGCGTGCTGCGCTACATCACCAACAAACCGAATCTCAACGCAACGGAGGGGAGCCTGAGCGCCGGATACGCCTCAACCGCGCACGGCGATCCGGGCAGCGCCCTGCAAGCGATGGTCAACATTCCGATCATTCCCGACCGGCTGGCGGTGCGCGGTGTCATCTACGATGAGAAGCGTGGCGGATACATCGATAATAGGCCGGCAACTTTTTTGCGCGCCGATTCCGATCGAAGCATTATTGCCTACGCGGGCGGCGCGGTTCCGGCCAACAGCGTGGTTATCAACAACGCTGCCATCGCCGCAAATCACGTCAATCCGGTCGCTTATAGCGGTGTGCGCGTCGAAGCGTTGTACCAATTAAACGACGAATGGAGCGCCTTGATCGCACAGTCGTACCAGAACATGGAAGCGGACGGGGTATTTGCCGAGATGGCCGCGGATTCGTTCGGCAAGGCGCAGCCTGACCTCACCGCGCAGCTTTACAATCCTTCTTACAACAAGGACCGGTTCGAAAACACTGCCATCACCATCGAGGGGCACGTCATTGCGCTCAAGCTCCTTTACGTGGGTGCTTACATGGTGCGCAATGTCGACCAAGTTCAGGACTATACGCAGTATGCGCACAGCGGATTCTATATCGACTATTATCAATGTGTGAATCCCGGTCCGACGCCGGCGGCGGCGAAATGCTTCTCACCGAGTTCGACTTGGCGCGATGTGGAACGCAACACCCATCTGACCCAGGAGCTGCGGCTCAGCACACCGGATGAGTGGCGAATTCGGGCCTTGGGCGGCTTGTTCTACGAGAACTACAGGATTCAGGATCAAGGGGACTGGTTCTATCTGACCGCGCTTCCCTACTTCAATCCGGTCGCGCCCCCGACTGGCTACTTCACGCTCAACGGTCGAGTGGTGTGCGGCTGTCAGCCCGGCGCTATGTTCATCCCCGATCCGGTGACATCAAACAATCCTAACGTGCGGCCGCTCGGCGACGCCTTTTTCAATGACATCACCCGCGGTTATCGGCAGAAGGCGGCGTATGCGTCCGTCGATGTGGAACTGCTCCCTCGAGTGCTGACGCTGACCGCCGGCACGCGCTACTTTGATACGAACACATCCGAAGTAGGCTCGATTGCCGGCAGTTTCGGCTGCCAACTCATCTCTGATCCGCCGAATCCCTGTATCGATCACAACAACTTCACCAATCTCAATGAAGAGGGGCTTGACCGGACCTACTCCGGCTTCAGAAGCCGGGCGAATCTCAGTTGGAAAGCAAGCGACGCTGCGCTGCTCTATTACACCTGGTCACAGGGGTTTCGAGCGGGCGGCTTCAATCGGGGCTTCGGAACGCCCGCCCTTTCGCCATTGACTTACAACCCCGGCCAAGCACCCCTGCCGATTCAAGCCCAGGCCTATCAGCATGGAGGATGGACTGCGCCCGTTGCCTATGAGCCGGACACGCTGACCAATCATGAGCTCGGCTGGAAGACATCATGGCTGGGTGCGCGTCTTCAATGGGACGGTGCGATCTACCAGGAGGAGTGGGATCACGCACAAATCGACGCGTTCGCTGCGCGCGTGCTCGCGGGCGGGACCATCAATGGCGGCAACTACCGCGTGCGAGGGTTGGAGAGCTTTGTTCAGGGTCGCGCTTCCGACGCGTTGACCCTCGAGGCGGGTCTCGCCTGGAATCACAGCGAGCTGGTCAAAGAGGCGCGCTTTTTCTGGGCCGACGGAACACCGATCAATTTCTCCTCGCTCGTAAATCCCTCAACCGGCAAAGCGCTCGCCAATCCGGCAGGGACAATCGGCAGTTCCCTGGCCGGGCGCGCCAACGTTCCAGTACAACTTGCGTGCCCGCTATGAGTTCGTCTCCGGCGCCTATCGCGCGTTTACCCAGATGGGTATCGTGCATCAGTCGAGTTCTCTGTCGACCACTGATCGGTTGACGCTCGACGTGCAAAACAAATCCATCGCCTACAACCTTCCGTCCTTTACCACGTACACCGCGGCGCTCGGTGCGGAAAAGGACTCCTGGCGCCTACAGGCTTACGCAGAGAATTTGACCGACACCCGAGGCGAGCTCTTCGCGAACTATAGCCTGGGGTACAAGGCGGTCACGGTGAGTCGCCCCCGGACGGTCGGATTGCGTATGACCTACAGTTTCGGGAGCCGCTAAACAAAATCAGCAAGCAAGCCAAGGCGATTCTTGCCTGTCGCCGCGAATTAGACGTAGTCTGTCGAACTTGCCAGGGAGATCGTAAATTGCGCCTATTTCTGACCGCGGCCGTACTCGCCGCAAGCCTCGTTGCACCCGTGACCGCCGAAATTCGTCCGGATCAGGTAAGTTTCCGAGAGTTGTACAAGGAGCTCGTCGAGACCAATACGACCCTGTCCGCCGGAAGCTGCACGCTGGCAGCACAGCGCATGGCGGCGCGGCTGAAAGCCGCCGGATACAAAGAGGGCGATATCCGGCTGTTCGGTGTGCCCGACCATCCCAAAGAAGACGGGTTGGTCGCGACACTGAACGGAACGGACCCCAAGGCCAAGGCAATCCTGCTGCTCGCCCATATCGATGTCGTGGAGGCGAAGCGCGAGGACTGGACTCGCGATCCATTCGTGCTGGTCGAAGAGAATGGCTATTTCTACGGCCGCGGCTCGTCCGACGACAAGGCGCAAGCTGCGATCTTCACAGATACACTCGTTCGCTTGAAACAGGCTGGAACCAAGCTTCGCCGGCCGTTGAAACTGGCCCTGACCTGCGGCGAGGAAACCGGTGGGGCGTTCAATGGCGCCAACTGGCTGGTCACCGAGCACAAGGACTGGATCGATGCCCAATTCGCCCTGAACGAAGGAAGCGTCGGCCTGCGCGATGCTAGCGGCAAGAAGCTTTCGCTCGGTATTCAAGCCGGGGAGAAGGTCTACCAGGATTTCCGGATCGAGGCGAGCAACCCCGGTGGCCACAGCAGTCGCCCGCGCCCGGACAACGCCATTTACAGCCTGGCCGCGGCGCTCGTTCGCATCGGTCAATATGAGTTTCCCGTGCAGTTCACCGACACCACGCGCGCTTACTTCACCGAGACGGCAAAACAATCCGGAGGCGAAGCGGGTGCCGCGATGATGCGGCTGATCGCCAATCCCAACGACCTCGAGGCGAGTGCCATTGTGTCGAAGGATCCCACCTATCACTCGATGCTGCGCACGACCTGCGTTGCAACGATGCTGGATGGCGGCCATGCCAACAACGCGCTGGCACAGCGCGCGGGAGCCAATATCAATTGCCGGATGTTTCCCGGCGACACGATCGACAATGTCCGCTCACAGCTGATCAAGGCCGCCGCCGACCCGTCGTTGACCATAGCCCCGACCGGCGATATCAGCCCGACTCCGGCCCCGCCGCCGCTGACCCCGCTGGTCTACGGCACCGCCAAGACTGTCGCACAGAAGCACTTTCCGGGCGTGCCGATGCTGCCGGCGATGTCTACGGGCGCCACCGATGGCCGCTTCCTCAACGCTGCGGGAATTCCCACCTATGGCGTCCCGGGCCGGTTCTCCGACCCCGACGGCAACGGCGTTCACGGCCTCAACGAACGCAAGTCGGTCGAGGGCCTTTACGAGGAGCGCGATTATCTCTTCGAGCTGATTCAGGCCTACGCAAATTCGAGGTGACCTCATTTCGAGTTTGCCCACGCATGCCATCTTCTTAAGCTACGCCTCGCAAGACGCTGCCGCAGCTCGTCGCATTTGCGAGGCACTGCGCGGCGCCGGCGTTGAGGTCTGGTTGGATCAGAGCGAGTTGCGCGGCGGGGAAGCCTGGGATGTGTCAATCCGCAGGCAGATTAGAAGCTGCAGGTTGTTCCTGCCGATCATCTCGGTCAATACACAGGCGCGCGAAGAGGGCTACTTCCGGCGCGAGTGGAATCTGGCTGTCAGCCGCACGCTGGACATGGCTGAAGATACGGCATTCCTGCTGCCCGTCGTGATCGACTCGACCCACGACGCAGATGCCCGCGTGCCTGAGAAGTTTCGGCAGGTGCAATGGACGCGCCTGCCCGGGGGTGAAACACCTGCCAGCTTCGTCGAACGGGTACGGGGACTCGTGTCGAAAAACACCGAGCAGCAGTCGCCGCTGGTTGGCATCTCGCCGCAATCCACGCTGGCCACGGACGTGCACCGCAGCGAGAAGCCGCCGGCGCCCGTGCTTCGCAAGCCGCGCCAATCGCACGGGTTCAAGTTCCTAAAAATTGCGTTGCCCGTGCTTCTGTTGGCCGTCGCCGCCATCATTCTGATCCCGCCGTGGGTACAGAAGGAGCGGGCCCGAAGCGACCTATTGCCCGCCATTCAGGACATGGCAGGCAAGATGTTTCGCAGCAACCGGAAGATATTCGACATGGCCGTGACGGCGGAGAAATACCTGCCGAACGATCCGACGCTGGCCAAATTGTGGCCGTCAATTGCCACGACGATGTCGATTGAAACCGAGCCTGGGGGTGCTGAGGTGTATTGGAAGGACTACGACACCCCGGCCGACGAATGGCGATTCTCGGGTGTGAGTCCGCTGAAAGAGGCCAGGGTGCCGCGCGATTATCTGCGCTTGGAGATTCGAAAAGCCGGCTATCAGACCATCGAATTGGCCATGCCGAGCTTCTCGATCGGGATCCGGCCGATCGTGCAACATCTGAAATTGGATCCGCTCGGCAGCCTGCCGGAGAACATGGTGCGGATTCCCAAGTCAACGACCGACATGGAGATCGTCGGACTCGAGAAATACGGCCCTAAGGAGGTGCCAGAATTCCTGATCGACAAATTCGAGGTGACGAACAAGCAATTCAAAGCTTTCATGGACTCGGGCGCGTATACCAACTCAGCGTACTGGACCTTTCCGATTGTCGAGGCCGGCAAGACGATTCCCTTGAGCGCGGCGCTCAAAAAGTTCATGGACCGAACGGGTCGACAGGGACCGGCAACCTGGGAAGCGGGAAGCTACCCCGACGGCACCGAGAATCACCCGGTGACGGGCGTGTCCTGGTACGAGGCCGCGGCGTACGCGGCCTATGCGCACAAGCGGTTGCCGACTGTATTTCACTGGGCGGCGGTGGCCGACACTTGGCGTTCGGAATTTCTGCTTCCCTTAAGCAATTTCAATGGCAAGTCAACGAGCGCGGTAGGCAGTCTCGCCGGCCTCAGTTCATACGGCGTCTATGATCTCGCGGGAAACGCGCGCGAGTGGACGTTCAATGAGAGCGGTGACGGAGATCAGCGCTTTATTCTGGGTGGGGGTTGGACCGACCCCTCCTACGCTTTCAACGATAGCTTCACGCAGCCGGCACTCGACAGGAGCGAATCCAACGGCTTCAGATGCATTAAAGAGATCGGCGAGGATTCGGCGAAAAGCGCGCTGATACAACCGTTGTCGAGGGAATTCAGGGATTACTCCAAGGAAAGGCCCGTAAGCGATGCGACCTTTGCGAGTTTCTCCCGGCAATTCGTCTATGACAAGACGCCGCTTCATGCAACGATCGAAAAGACCATGGAGGGCGAGGCGTGGAAGGCCGACGTCGTATCGATCGATGCCGGCTACAACAACGAGCGACTCGTGCTTTACGTCTTTTTGCCGAAGACCTATTCGTCTCCACTCCAGCCGGTGGTCTTTTTCTCGGGTTCCAATGGTATTCATGAAAGCAAATTTGAGCCGACACTGGTCAACAGCCGACTGCTCTTCATCATGAAAAGTGGACGCGCCCTGATCTTCCCGATTTACAAGGGAACCTATGAGCGCCAGGACGACTTGAAATCTGATCTGTCGGACGAGACCGTTCGTTACAAGGACCACGTGATCATGTGGGGAAAAGAATACTCGAGAAGCATCGACTATCTCGAAACGAGAAAGGACATGCAAGCGGATAAGGTCGCGTACCTCGGCATCAGCTGGGGGGGATTCATGGGTGCGATCATTCCGGCCGTGGAGAAACGCATCAAAGTCGTCGTGTTGAACGTCGGCGGGATGGCAATGGAGAAGGCCTTGCCGGAGGTGGATCAGATCAACTATCTGCCGAGAGTGACACAACCGGTCCTGATGCTGAACGGCAAATACGACATGTTCTTCCCGGTGGAAACTGCACAGAAGCCGATGTTCCGTCTCCTGGGGACTCCCGAAGACCGTAAGAAGATGGTGGTCTACGATTCAGGGCATCTGGTCCCGCAAACCGAGTTCATCAAGGAGACCCTCTCTTGGTTCGATACGTACCTTGGACCCACCCACAATTGACGGTGTCGGTGCGGGCGAGGCACTCACGGCGCTGCGTGAGTGCCCCGTCCTTACTCTGGATCCGACGGCGAACTAGAAATACGTTTGAGTTGAATCGAAGCGATCGCCGGTGTCGACGGGAGTAAATCCCTGACCCTGATCGTGCGGGACGAACACACTGACCGATCCCGTACATTCGGCACCGGTTGTGTTCGTTGCGCTGAAGGAAATGAAATAAATTCGGCCGGTTCCAGGTCCCGCGCGCTCCGCACGGATTTGCGCGGTGGAGGTGCCGATCCCAGTCCCATCAGGTGAAGTATTGCCGCTCCCGATCGCGGCCACGGATTCGTCCTGCATGATGCCGGTGACGACGATCGCCAGCGGCAGATTATAGGGATCCGTCACTCCGACAATTGATTCGCTGACCATCGTGTGATTGGGCGGCCAAATGACTCCCGCAGAAGCAGCCGCGCCTGAGCAGTCTGGCGCCGATCCGGTAGTGACAGTGCTGCTCGTCGAACCCGTGATAGTCGCATCGACAGAACCCGAAAGCGCCAAAAGCGAGGTGGCAGCCATCGTGATAACCGTTGATTTGATCATTCCAATTCTCCCTTTTTTGCAATTCGCGGACTCAAATTTTATGTTCAATGAATCTCGGCGTTTAATATTCAGTCCGGTGAAGAGGATAACCAACGCTCAGCGGATCTCACTTAATTGCATCGAGGCTGTGACTGACTTCACGAAAGAAAGTGGTCTCGACTGGGCGGCGCACCGATGCAGTGCGTCTCCCGAAGATCTGGTTTTACAAAATATGCCGGTGAGTCGATCGATCGACAAAGCGAAACACGCGCTGCGCGAACAATGAGGCGGGCGTAGCCAGATTCACTACTCCTGCCACGCGGGCAGTTGCGTCCTTTGCAGGTCCGGATCCGATGTCGCGGGGCCGTCGAATCGCGCCGTCGGCCAATCGCCGCTGGCCACCGCGTGCCGCACATGATCCACGATCAACTTGCTCAGTTGCTGCACAGCCGTCGAACCGATGCGTTCGAAGGAAGTGGCGATCATCCACGAGGCTTCGAGGCCGAGAATTGGGATGACCACCAAGCCGCGTTGATTCTGTTGTGGGATGGATCCGTAGGGTGCGATTCCGACCCCTGCACCATGCGCAACCAAATCGGCGACCAGCCCTGCAGAATTGACTTCGCAGCGCACCGTGGGTTTCTGTTCGGAATCGGCAAACGCCTGGTTCAAGTACAGGCGCAGGGTATCCGGGTAGCCGCACAGAATCAGCGGGATACCGAGCATGTCCTCGAGTCGAGCATGGGTTTTCATGTGCAGTGGCGAGGTCGCGGCATAGATCAAACACAGGCTTTCGGTGAACAGCGGCGCGTAGTGCAGGCCACCCGATGGGGCCATTGATGACACGACGATTACATCGAGGTGTCCGCCCGCCACGCCTTCCCGGAGGCGGGCGCTCGTGTCCTGGATGACGTTGAGAAAGGCGTGTGGAAAAGCCTTGATGAATCGTGCCGCGACCGGTGCCGTGAGCGTCGATTGCATGGAGGGTGGGGCGCCCATCGAGACCAAGCCACGTGGCACTTGGCTGTCGGCCGCCATTTCATCGGTGAGACGCTGCATACCCTTCAAGACGTGCTCGGCGTGTTGGTACAAGAGCACGCCGGAGTCCGTCAGGCTGATCCCTCCGCTGTGCCGGATGAACAGCAAGCGGCCGAGCTGTTCCTCGAGCTTGGCAATCGAGCGGCTCAACGCGGACTGCGCCACGTGCAGGTGGTCGGCCCCCCGAACGAAGCTGCGGGCATCGGCAATCGCCTTGAAATAGCGCAGCTGGCGCAGATCCACATGTATGCCTGGCATCGCTTTATGTACCACACTCTCGATGCGGGTTGCACGCAATGAGGGTGCGGTGCCGGCGGTGTGCGGCGGCGAGACTGACGGCAGCGGCTGGCACGGCGAGGGCTGCCACGAGCGCCAGGGACACATGCAAGCGATTCTCCGCGTGCAGCACATGATCGGTGATCGAGGCGACACTCAAGGGGCCCAGCGCATAGCCAAAGGTCGACATGACCAGCAGATACGCGCTGAACACTTGGCCGCGCAGCTCGTTGGGGCAGATGCTCTGCAGCATGGCCGGGGCGAGGGCGGAGGGAATCACGAGGAGGGTCATCCCGACGTAAAGCACGGCTACCACCCACCACGGGTTCGGCAGCAACGGCGCCACGGCCATGGGAAGTGCGGCGCCCAACGCGGCGACGGTGGCCACCGACAGCGGCGCGCTGAGATCGCCGTTGCGGCTTGCACGTTCCGCCGCCCAACCACCGAAGAGGATGCCCGTGATGCCCGCGAGGCCGACGCAGCCGCCGTACGCCATCCCCGTCGCAGCCGTATTCCAATGAAAGCGCCGAATGAACATCGTCGGCATCCAGCTGTGAAAGGCGATCAGCGCCAATACCGCAAAGGACGGTCCGAGAAACTGCGCGGCGAAAAATCCCCCGCGCTCCCACACAAAGTGCACGACATCGGCGACGCTCGCCCTCGGCACCGTTAATCGCTCGCGCCGCTCGGGTTCGCGCATGGAGAAAAAGATGCCGCTGAACAGTACGCCGATCGCACCGAGCAGCAAGAGCACCGCCTGCCAGCCCCGCACCGTGCCCAGGAGGGGCAGAACGATGCGCTCGGACGCACCGATGGCATGTACCATCGCACCTGCGAACATCAAAGCGAGTCCCGCACCCGCGGTGGCGCCAATGCTCAAGAAAGCCAGCGGCCGCGCGCGTTGGTGCGGAGGAAAATAATCGCTGACCAGTGAGATGGCCGCCGGAGAAAGACCCGCCTCGCCGACACCCACGCCGAGCCGAGCGATAAACAACTGGCGGAAGGACGTGGTGAGGCCACAGATCATCGTCATCACGCTCCAGGTCATGACGCTGAGCGCCGCCAATCCGCGCCGGCTGCCGCGGTCGGCGATCCGGCCCAAGGGCAATCCGGCGATGATGTAGAGCAGGGTGAATGCCAAGCCCTGCAGCAGGCTGATCTCGGTATCGCTCAGGGCGAGATCACGCTTGATGGGCCCGATCATCAACGCGATGATGAGCCGATCCATCAGCGACAAGGTCAGCCCCAGTGCCAGCACGACGACCACCCACCAGGCGTAGCCGGAAGAGCGCCACGCCCAGCCCTCAGCGCGCGATGGCATAGCCCTGCATACCGCGCGGATTTGCGCCCGCGCGCAGAATCGTCAAGCGCCCGGACGGCTCCCGTGCACAGGCCGACAAGCGACCTTCCGACCAGGGTCCGCCGACCGTGACCACATGACCGCGATTGCGCAACGCTTGAATCGTGGCCTCGGGGTAGCGCCCCTCGAGGTTGAGCGAACGCAGCGCGATCTCGCGCGGCCAAAAACTCGCGACCAGATGGTCGGTGTGGAAGGCGGACGATTCGATGCAACGTTGCAACGGCCATCCCATATCGACGTGCTTCAAGAAAAATTGCAGCGACCACTGCTCCTGCTGGTCGCCGCCCGGCGTGCCGAAGGCCAGATACGGCCGACCGTTCTTAAAGGACAAGGAAGGAGTCAGGGTGGTGCGCGGCCGCTTACCCGGCGCGAGCGAATTGGGGTGATCTGGGTCAAGCCAGAACATTTGCAATCGCGTTCCCAGTGCAAACCCGAGCTCCGGAATTACAGGACTCGACTGCAGCCAACCGCCCGAGGGCGTCGCCGAGACCATATTGCCCCAGCGATCGACAATGTCGAGATGGCAGGTATCGCCGCGCGCCGCCTGCGCGGCGCGCGCGAGTACGGCGATCCCAGACGCGGCAAACGGTGCTCCGAACGTCGGTTCGCCGCCGCCTGCGATAGCAGTACCCGCGGTCGTCGCGCGCCGGAGTCGCGGCGCGGCGCCGCGCCGCCCCGCAATCGTCCCGGGCCTGAAGTCCTGGCTCGCGCCCGCGCCGATGAGGGCGCGCCGGGACTCGGCATACTGCCGGCTCAGCAGCAGACTCAACGGTACGTCCGGTTCATCGCCGTACCACGTGTCGCGATCGGCCATGACGAGCTTGATGGTCTCCGTCACGAGATGGACGAATTCGGCGCCGTTCGGATCAAGGTCATCGATGCGATACGCTTCCAGAATGCGCAGCGCCTGGAGCATCGCCGGCCCCTGGCTCCACGCGCCGCATTTGTAGAGCATCTGGCCGCGATACTCCACGCCGACGGCCTTCTCGATGGGCGGACGCCAGCCGTGCAGATCCGACGCGCGAATCAGGCCGCGATGATGTCGCCCGGACACATCGAGCGCCTCCGTGGTCCGGCTGAACCGATCGATGGCGGCGGCTACCGGGCCTTCGTACCAGTAGTGGAGCGCGGCATCGATCTGCGCCCGTCGGTCGATCGAAGCGCTCTCGGCATGCGCGAGGACGGTCGAGTAGAGGGCGCCCAGGGTGGGATTGGCGAACAGCGAGCCGGCCGCGGGCACGGCACCATCCTGCAAGAATACGGCCGCGGAGCTGTGCCACTCGGCCACGAACAGATCGCGTACCGCGGCGATGGTGTCGACAGCACCGGGCAGCAGCGGATGGCCCTGCCGTGCGTAGTCGATGGCGGCCCCTAGAATGCTGCGCAAGGGGAGCGTGCCCCAATCGCGTAGCAGCGTGAGCCACGCGCCGAAGGCTCCCGGTACGCACGCGGCGAGCAGGCCCGTGCCCGGAATGAGATCAAGACCGAGCGCTGCGAAGGCCTCGAGCGTGGCGGCCGCCGGCGCGCCGCCCTGGCCGCAAATCACGGTCGGCTCGGCATCGTCGTGACGCGCCAGCAGAATGGGCACATCGCCCCCGGGTCCGTTCAGGTGCGGCTCGACGATCTGCAGCACGAAGCCGGTCGCCGCCGCCGCATCAAACGCATTGCCGCCCATCTCCAGCACTTTCATGCCGCAGGCCGAGGCGATCCAGTGGGTGGAGGCCACGGCCCCGAAGATACCGGACAGCTCCGGTCGCGCTGTGAAGACTTCCATCAGCGTGGCGTCATGAGCACGCCCAAGGTGCGCATCACCTGACGCAGCTGCTCGAGCGGCTGCGGCGAGCGGCTTGGCGAGCGCCACGCCACATAGCCGTCGGGGCGTACCAACACGGCGCCAGTCGCGCCGATCAGGATGCCGTGCTCGCGGTCCGGTGAAGCGAGCGTTTTGATGAGCAGCGGCGCGCGGATGTCCGCGGCGAGTGCGCTGCCGGCCGTGCGCCAAGCCTGCGCGTCGGGTCCGGTGACCAACACAAAGGCCGTGTCGAACCAGTCAATGGTCGATTCGGTTTGTGCGGCATCGACCCACCGATGCGGAAAGCGATGGCCGGGCCGATCGACCGGCGTGTAGCGCTCCGGATCGAGCGCCGGCGGCGTGGTGTCGTCGGGAATCAGACAGCCTTGCGGGTACCACTGCCCCAAGGTGATACCGACGCTTCGCACATGCTTCTCGAGCTCGTTGAGCCAAAAATTGCGGCTGTCCGCGTCGTCCAACTCGATATGCTGCTGCATGGCGAGCAATCGGCCGCCCGTGCTCAACTGGAAGTCCGCCGTGATGTTGCCGACCGGCCGCCGTTCGCTGTCATAGCTGTCGAGCACGGAGGTCTCGAGCGCGCCGCGCAAGACCAGCGCGAGCTTCCAGGCGAGATTGTGCGCATCGGCGATGCCGGTATTCATGCCTTGGCCGCCGGTGGGCAGGAACCGATGCGCCGCGTCGCCGACCAGAAAGACCCGCTCGTTGCGGTAGCGCGCTGCGACTTCGCGGGCCGAACGCCAGGTGGAACGGTTGATGACTTCTATCTTACGGTTGACACCCAGGCGCCGCTTGGCGTCGGCGATGATCTCCTCATCGCTTGGGATATGAGCGCGCTCGTCTCGATCCGCGCCGATCCGCCGCAGCACCAGCCAGCGATCACGACCGTTCGAGTTCAAGAAGCTGAGCCACGGCTCTCCCGCCGTGTGCGGCGCGAGAATCATGCCGGCCGCCGCGCAGGCCACGGGGAAGTCGCTCAGATCCACCCGTAAGTAGTCGTTCACCATGTAGCTGATGGAAGGGATGCCCGTCATCGGGATGCCGGTGAGTTTGCGCATCCGGCTGCCGGCGCCATCGCAGGCGATGAGGTACTCGCTGCGCAGCGAGTAGGCGGATCCCGTGCTGAGGTCGAGGCACTGTGCCGTGACCCCGCCCTCATCCTGCTCGAAGCTCGAGCACTCGTTCGAAAAGCGCAGTTGCGTGGTGGCATAGCCGCGCACGGCCTGCAGCAATTCTTCCTCGACGGCATCCTGTGCCACTACGCTCTTCCAAACCGGCGTTTGCTGCGGATCGATTTCCGGGCGCGTAGGGCGCAAATCAGCGACCGTCCGGCCGACGGTCCAATGATCGGCGCCGTCCGGCAGGCCGCGGTCGCGAATCGCTTTGTCGACGCCCCAAATGCGAAACAGCTCCATGGTGCGCGCAAAACAGCCGCGGGCCTTGGGGTGATCGGTAGTGGTGGCATTGCGCTCCAGGATGACGGCGGGGATGCCGAAACGTCCCAGCAGCAATCCCATGGTGAGGCCGATCGGGCCTCCGCCCACGATGGTGACCGCGACGCGCTCTTGCGGCAACTCAGCCACGGGCACGGTCCCGCAAAAAATCAGCAATGACGCGCGCAGTACGATCCGGTGCCTCGAAGGCGAGCGCGTGCCCCACGCCGCCGAGCATGGTGAGGGTGGCGCCCGGAATCTCCTGCGCAATTCGCCAGGTGTTCAACGGGTCGATGACCCGGTCGTGCATCGCCCCCAGCGCCAGCGTGCGTGCAGCAATACCCGCAAGGCGTCCTTCGGAATTGAATTGCTGCGTGACCCGCGAGCGGCGCGCCTGGGATTGCGGGGTTCGCGCCGAAAACGCCTGGAGCGCCTGGTTGACGAGTTCGGGACGGTGGGCGGCAGTGTGCGGCGAGAAGAAGAGCGACAGCAATTCGAGGCGGGCCGCCGGGTCGGTCAATTGGCGCTGGCGCAGTGCGTGGAAGAGGTCGGGATTGGCGAGCGCGGAGGCGCCGCGCTGAAAGGTCACGCCCAGGACGAGCGAATCGATGCAGCGCGGATGCCGTAGCGCCAGTTCCTGCGCCACCATGCCGCCATACGAATTGCCCCAGACGTGCACCTTCGGCGCAAGGGATGCGATCAGCGCCGCGGCGTCATCGGCGAGGTCCGCGGCCGTGTAGTCCTCGGCTGGATTGATGGTATCGCCGGTGTCGCGTTGATCGTAGGTGATGCAGGTGAAGTGCTGCGACAGGATGGGCAGCACGGGTGCAAAGCTGGTGCGGTCGGCTTCGGCGCCATGAATGAGGAGCAGGAGTGGTCCGGCGCCGCATCGTTCGTACGCGATGGTGATGCCATTGCCATCGACGGTGCGCACCTCGCGCGAGGCGGCGGCCTTTAATTGAGCGAAGTGCGTGTGACCATCGGTGGCCAACGAGGCGCTCGGCCCCTCCAGGATCTCGTCGGTGAAATTCGCCTCGACCATCACGCCGTTGGGATCGAGGAACTGCACCTGCACGAAGGGTGTCCCCGGAATCGCCCGCGCAAGCCGTGCGATGCCCTCGCGGTCCAGGCGGGCCAGCAGCGCCCCAAGGCCTGTGCAGGCAAAGGCAACGTGATCGAGAGGTCCGGTGGCGAGCGAGGAAGGCGCGCTCTCCAAGAGGTGCAGAACGGGCTGCCGATCATTGTAGAGCCACGCGCCGTTCAAGGGCTGCACGGGGCGTGCGCCGACGTTTAGTCCGAGAATCTGCTCGTAAAAGTGCTGCGTCTCGGCGAGCTTTTGCGTGCGAATATTGAAATGATCCAAATCCATGTCACTGACTCCGGCTGATGGGATTTCCAGCGGCGTTAAAATTTCACCTCAAGCTCGAGACCCGCGGTCAGCGGCTGGTTGGTGGCAACGCGATTGTAATCGGGCCCCGTGAAGGTCAGGAGATTCAGGTCCTCGAGCGCGTAATGCCGATTGAACACATTATTGGCGAAGGTGTAGACGGACCATTTATCGGCCTCGAGCCCGAGGCGCAAGTTGGTCAGATCGCGGCCCGGCAGTTTGTTGAGCTGATAGGAAAGATCGAAGCTCGGGCTCTGATAGCTGTTTTGCGCCTGCGCGACCAGGTTATAGGCGCGCCAGGGATGCTCATAGCGAAGACTGGTGCTCACCGTCCAGCGCGGTGCATCGAGCAGCGGTTGCCCGGCGACGATGGCGGCGGCCGGGTAGGCCTCGGAAAACGTGGCATCGGCAAAGCCCACGCTTTGCGAGAGGGTGAGTCCCCGCGCCAATTTTGCCTGCAATTCCGCCTCGCCGCCCTTCACCGAGGCGTTGGGACCGTTGGCCGTGAAAGACAGCCCGCAACCGAGCGCCACCAGCTGCTGCACATGGTCCCAGGCGATGTAGAAGGCATCGGCATTGAAAATGACCCGTCCGTCGAAAAAGCGTCCCTTCTCGCCGATTTCATAACTCCACACCGAGTCTGGATCGAAGGAGGTGGGCGCCGAGTTGCGGCCGATCGCTTGAAGGTTGGCGAGGCACACCGAACCCACCGTCCCGGTGGTTGGGATCGGGAAATTGCCGGCGCCCTCGCGAAAACCTTTCGCGGCGGTGGCGTACAGGAGCGGACCCCCGTCGGGCGTCCAGGACAGGTTCACCATCGGATTGACGCCGTTGGCGGACGCACTCGCGGCGTTTAGCACCGGCGTGTCGCCGCCGTAGGCGAAACCGTTCGCGACCGAGCCTAAGGTGCTCTGGTAGGCGTAGTAGCGCGCGCCGGCTTCGAACTTCACGCCGCGGTCGAACTGATAACTCCCATGCACGAAGGCCGCCTCCTCCTTGATGCGAAGCGGTGAAAACACATTGAACAGGTTGCTCGTGCCGAACGCCCCACCGGCGGCGGTGACCAAACCCGGAACGTTGGTGGCGCCGGTATCGATGCTGAAATAGTAGTTGCTGTAAAAGCCCCCCACGATCCACTGCAAGCGGTCCCCGCCGCTCGAGGCCAGGCGAATTTCCTGCGTGAACTGGTTCGTGCGGTCGGCCTCGTCGGCGGCCACCGGCCCGATCCCGCCGGCGGCGACATCGAAGGTCGGGATTCCCAAGGCATTTTGCGTCGCCTCGCTGCCATCCTGAGTCTGTGTGCTGGTGCGTGTCCAATAGGAGGTAGCGGAGGTCACCGAGAGATTGGCGAAGCTGTAGGTGACGGGGAGGCTATAGACCGTGAACCGATCGGAATAGGGCTCGGCGATGTCGAAGGGTTGATAGTGTGCCAGCGTTCCCGGGTCGCTGTCGTAGGCGTTCTCGCCGCCCTGGCCAATGCGCTGATAGAAAATGCTCGGCGTGATCGTGAGGGCATCGTTCGGCTTTATCAGCAAGCTCACGCGCGCACCGGTGAGCCGCTCGTCGTTGACGCCGCGGTGCGTGGCGGCCACGGGCGCCGCGAGCACATCCCCGCGCGTCAATCCACCGTTGGTCGCGAGCGGAAAATTGGGGACTACGAGGCGATCGATCCAGCCGCTCGTGTACCCATACTCCCCGACGAGGCGCAGCGCCATCGTATCTGCGGCGAGCGGCAGGTTGACCATGGCTTTTTCACCATAGTTGAGGCCGCCGCCCTGGGTCCCCGAGACGGTGGTCTGCGCGCTGCCATAGAAACCACCGGGATCGGGCGCGTTGGGGATGAGCTTGACCGTGCCACCCATGGATCCCGCGCCGTAGAGGGTACCCTGCGGCCCCCTCAGCACCTCGACCCGCGCCAAGTCATAGAGGTCCGGATCGATGGCCGACTTGCCGGTGGTGGCGGTGGCGGGCGGTGTGATTGGCGTTTCGCCCAAATAGAAGCCGATCGTCGGCGACTCCCCGCCGCTCGCGGACAAACCGCGAATCTCGTATTGCGCCTGCCCCGGTCCCGCCGAGGTCACGGCAATGCCCGGCACCGCCCGAACCACATCCTGCGCACTGGATAGGCCCCGCGACTGAAGATCGGACCCGGAGATGGCGGTAATGCTCAACGGCGTCTTCTGCACCGTCGACTCACGTTTTTCGGCGGTGACCACGATTTCCGCCAGCGTGTCTTTCGCATCGGAAGTGGACAGTAAGGTCTCGCCGGTCGGCGTGGGTGCGGCGAGGCCTAACATCGGTGTCAAGATCCCCACGGACGCCCAAAGGCGGCGTCCCGCCTCCCGTCGTCCGATACTCGTGTTCGCACGCTGATGCGCCATCGTTTTGAACTCCCAGGGCAATCACCCATGGACAGCGACAGTAAGTCCTTAGCCCGCACCCGATCCAACACATTGTTTTCATCGTTCACATGCCGAATAGGCATGGACCCTGCGACGGACGGCATGCGCGTCGGACTGCTTCCGACCCCGATACCTGGCGCTGGCAGCGCCGAAACGCTTCCTGCGAAGCGGCAGTTCGCGGCCTGCGGTAAGCTCACGTTAACCTCTTGGGTAGCCAGGGAGTGGGGGAAAATGCTGGTGACGATGCACTGGAAGAAGTAGTCCAATGCCAACGATTGTTGGGTGGCCGGAGGGGATATGAACTTCATCGAAGCGATAAAAATCTGTTTCATCAAGTACGTAGATTTCAACGGATGCGCCTCCAGGCCAGAGTTCTGGTGGTGGTTTTTGTTCACGGTGATTGCGAGTTTGGCTCTGCAGGCTGTTAGCTACAATTTGTCTGGGGCTTTTAGCATCGCGACCTTTCTACCGAGCCTTGCGGTAGGGGCGCGGCGGCTACACGATTCCGACCGAAGCGCGTGGTGGCTGCTCTTGTATTTTCTGCCGATCATTGGCTGGATCGTGCTCATCGTCTTTTGGGCGGAGGCGGGACAACCGAATCGATATGGGGGCTCGGTAGAGAACAGAACTTGACCGAGGTCGGACGTCGCTCCGAGCAATTGGGTTAAGGCGAGAGAGTTTTGATGAACGCGTGATAAACTGCGATGTCTGCACGAGGGTACTCATCGTGTTGCGCACCATCAAAAATCGAAGTTGGCCCGCGCTTTTGTTGATCTTCGTCATGTTTCAAGACCAAACCAGCGCCAACGAGACGTACGGCGGCGGAAGATTCCTGCACGCTCCGCTGCCAACGAATGGCGAGACGGTGCTCGATTTCAACAAAGCATGCAGCCCGTATTGCTCACTCAACACGTACATTATGTGTCCGATCCCACCGCCGGAGAATCGTTTGGACGTCCGAGTTGCCGTGGGTGAGACTTATACGGCGCACGAATGAGTTGCTCTGCGCCGGAAACCTAGCGGCTGCATGGTCCGCCGTGCGGGCGTGGCGGCCCCATGGTCAAAGTCGCGATAAAAAAGGCGGCGCCCCTCTCCTCTCGGGACGCCGCCGGGTTCTCAAAGCCCACACGCAGTGTTTAGTCGTTCCACGGAATGCCGGGCAGCACCGCAGTGCCCTCGATCTGCACACCCAAGAGGCTCGCGGGCGAGAGGCCCAGCGCCTTCAGGATGGTCGGGGCCACCTGCGTGGTCGCCACCGGCACGGTGACAGTGCGGCGCTCGAACGAGGGGT
The DNA here is from genome assembly GCA_963818075.1 of uncultured Gammaproteobacteria bacterium. Classification (GTDB taxonomy): domain Bacteria; phylum Pseudomonadota; class Gammaproteobacteria; order Steroidobacterales; family Steroidobacteraceae; genus Bog-1198. Next base: position 602,592 of record CAWFQX010000007.1, read on the forward strand.
GCGCGACGAGCAGCATCACGTTGGTGTCATCGTGCGCAAAGCCGCCGTGCTCGGCGTGTTTGGCTTTGCTGCCGGAGTAGGTCACGCCGACGTTGGAGGCGACGACGATGTCCGGTGTGCGCGGATCGCCCTTGGGCGGCAGGCCGGGCGCGTTGAACAGCTGCGTGATAGCCGGGCCGTAGAAGATCTGCCCGACGCCCGCCACGTTGTTACTGGCCGGCGAGCTCGACTCGATCAGCGCGGCCTCTGTGGCAGCATCGCAGGTCGAGCGCAGCCATAGGAGCGATACGTCATCCTCGGTCGGACCGATCTGGTTGCCGGCATTGGACTCGGAGTCCGGCAGGCAGCTGTCGATGATCCGCGAGGGTGAGGTGGTTACCGGGCCTGCGGACGAGATCCCGACGTAGCGCGCCGTGTCGACCGGGCTCTGGCCGTGCTTGGCGGTGATGACGATCAGCGTCGAATCGCGCAGGCCCTGCTTGCGCAGCTCCGCGACGAACTGGCCGATCGTGGCATCGACGTACTGGATCTCATTCAACAGCGCTGGGTTCGGCGTGCCGGCCGCGTCGCTGTAGCCGCCCACTCCCGCGGCGGGCTCGATCAGCTTCTGCCCCACGCTCACCGCCTGGAAGTTCATGCCGAAGACGTTCGGCACCGGCGCGTGCGCGGAGCGGTTGTGTTTCCAGCCGTCGATCTGGTTCAAGATACCGTTGACCTTCAGCTGATCGTAGCACTGAATGTTCACGAACGAGTTGGTCCAGGCCGTGAGGTCGGAGTTCGGATCCTGCACCTGGTCGCAGTGCACCCCGGTCGGCGTCGCGACCCCGGGCAGTCCCACCACGTTGGAGTTGATCTCCGGGGCATAGAAGTCATCGAGGTTGTGTGGCAGGTTCACCGGCGCGCCGCTCTGCGGGCCCGACACCGAAGCGTAGGCCGGATGCTTATCCGACCAGGCAGCATAGCCGCCCGCCTGATGGACCACGCTGAAGATCGTGTTGAGGCGCACGAAGTTCCACGGATACACGGGCGCGCAGCCGTGAGCCGGATCGCGCACCAGCCTCTGCGGATCGATGGAGGCGGCCGTGCCGTCCGTCAGGCCGGCGCCCGGGGCGCCGCCGTTCACCAGTCCCTGGTTGATGTCGATGCCTTCCTCGTACTCGGTCGTCGTGCCGGGGAACTGACCCGCCGTGCAATTGCCGGCCGAGAGGCCATTGCCGGTGGTCACCGCGGGCGGTGCCAGCGAGCGGTCATAGGCCACGTCGTAGTACACGCCGAGCGAGCGCGGCAGGCCGCCGCTCACGATGGACATGAGGCCGGGGAAGGAGTCCGACGGACGCGAGGTGTTGGAGTCGAGATAATCGACGCCGTGCTCGCTCAGCTCCGCGAGGCGCGGGCAGTAGGGGGCGCCGTTGTTGACGGACGCGACCCCGTGCGCGCAGTTGATGAAATCGACCGAGTGCATCCCGTCGATGCTGATTAGGAGCACGTGCCGAATCCCTTCTCTATTCAGATTGGGCTCTGCGTGCGCCGTCATGACAGCCGCACTCGCGCCGAGTGCTAGGCCTGCGAGGAGTGCCGCGGTGCTGGAAAAAACGCGCATAAAATGGCTCCTTGTTAGTTTTGGGGAAGCGTGAGTGTAGGGGCGTGTAGTTGCAGCTTTATGACGCCCGCAAGCGGCGCGGCAGGAGCCAAGAAGGCCTATCTGATTACGTTTCCCGATACTGCTGCTCACGGCTGGCAGGAGTGGGTCCGGTCACGGCTGGTGGAGGATCATCCCCAAGCAGAGCCGTTGCGATTTCTTCCCGCTCCAATGGCGTGCGCAGGGAGTCGTCTGGCCGAGAAGGGAGAGACTATGACAGCGCGCCAGGCGCTAGGCACCGGAGTGCTCCGGTGGATCGCGAGCCGGACCTATAAGGAAAATGGCGACAGCTGCGACGACAAAAGGTGCGCCGAAGAAGAAATAAAGCTGCGCCGGCAACCAGCCGCGATCGAGCAGCGCGCCGCTCGCGAGCGGCGCAAGTATTGCTCCAAAGCGGCCGATGCCGATCGCCCACCCCATGCCGGTGGTTCGTATCGCAGTCGGATAAAGCGGCGGTCCGACGGCATACAGGCCCGCCATCGCCGCGTTTGAGATGATGCCAAGCAGTAAGGCGGTCCATAGCGCGATGTCCAGGCGGCTCATGACGAGTCCGAACGCAACGATCAATAGAGCACTGCCGACGAGTGCCCCGAGCAGCAAGCGGTGCGTATCGGCGCGCGCCGCGGCAAAGGCGAAGAGGCCGCAGCCGGCTATGCCACCGAGGTTCAGCAGCACTCCGCCGGTCATGCCCTGGCCGGCGCTCAATCCCGCCGCATTCAGGAGACGCGGCGTCCAACTCAGGATGAAATAAAAGCCCGCCATGGTGCAAAAGAATAGTACCCACACCAGCACAGTTGAGGGCTTCATCAGGAGCCTAAGTTTCGCGCCAACCGAACCTTGGCCGCTCAGGTTGGAGACGGTGAAGTCGAGTGACTCCGGCAACTTGCGCCAGGCCAGCGGCAACATGAGCAGCGACAAGGTTCCGCCGATCACAAATGCTGCGCGCCACCCGTAACGTGGGATCGCATAGGCGGCCAGCGCGCCGCCAATAGTGGCGCCGATCGAATAGCCCGTTGCATAGATGGCGAGCGCGGTCCCCCGCAATTTGTCCGGCGCATACTCCGATACGATGACGGCGACGCTCGCAATCGTGCCGCCGATGCCGATTCCGGTGAGAACTCGCAGCACCAGCAGCTCTCCGTAGTTACGCGCGAACGCCGAAGCCAGCATGCCGAGGCCGGCGAGTGCTACTGAGAGAAGCACGATGATGCGTCGGCCCCAGCGGTCCGCGCAGGGGCCGAGTGTCAGTGAGCCTAGCCCCATGCCGACGAGGCCGGCACTCAGCAACGCGCCGAGCCGACTATCGAGCAGATGCCAGTCCGCCTTGACACCTGAGGCCGCGAACGACATCGCAAGAACATCGAATCCGTCCAGCATGTTGAGTCCAACGCAAAGTGCGATCACGGTCAGCTGAAAGGCCGTGATCGGGGCCTGCGCGAGCCCGCGCGGTAGGCCTTGGCTCACGGCGTCGCTCGCCGACCGACCTTGAAGCGCCCCACGAGGCTGTAGCTGGAGCCGGGATGGATGAGACGTGCGCTGCTAACCACCGCCCCCCCGGACCAGGTGCGACGCCTGACGTGCAGCACGGGTTCCCCTTCCGGGATCTTGAGCAATACGCGCGTGGCGCGATCCGGCATCAGCGACTGGATGATGTGCTCCACCTCATCGAGTGATCCGAGTTTCATCAGGAATTCATAGGGTGTAGCTCGCGTGAAGTCCTGGTTGAGATACCGCGGTGCGAAGGCAGGCCGAACAAAGCGGTTCTCAATCTGAATGGGGCGATCGTCTTCAAAGTGGACAATGACCGAATGAAACACCGCGGAGCCCGGTGCAAGTTCGAGCTCGGTCGCGGTCTCAAGATCGCAAGTCTCGGCTGAGAGGCTGTGAACCTTGGCTGAATGCCGATGACCGCGCTCGACAATCTCGTCGTGAATGTTGCGGATCTCGAGCAGCGTCGACTGTGGTCTGCGGGGTGCGACCCGAGTTCCCGCACCGGGACGCCGTGTCAGGATGCCGGCCGCCGCAAGATCATGAAGCGCGCCGTGAACGGTCATGCGCGCGGTGCCGAACGCGTTCGCCAACTCCGTCTCGGACGGTACGCGATAGCCCTCGGGCCATGCGCCGCTGTCGATCTTGGCGAGCACGAACCGCTTGATTCGCTCATTGAGCGGCCGCTCGTCGTCCGGTCCCCCCGGCAGTTCGAAGGAGCGCTTGCCGCGGGCGGTTCCTTGGACGGACTTCAACATACCCTTGACAACCAATTGCCCTAGTGCAAGCATTATTACCCTAGGCTAATGAGAAATGCAAGAGAACGAGAGGCACGCTCACACATTCGATCGAGCGGCATGCTTGATACGAGGAGGGCAACGGATATGAACATTGCTGATTCGACGGTCGCCGACTTTCAGAAAGACGGGGTCGTGGTACTACGCGGTGTCTTCCGGGACTGGGTCGAGCCGCTGTCTCAAGGCGTAGCGGAGGTGATGGCGCATCCCAGTCCGCTGGAGCGGTCCTACCAGCCAAAGGATGGGTCGGCGCCGTTCTTCCAGGACCTCTGCAATTGGCAGCGCATCCCCGCATTTCGCGCATTCGTCTATGAATCGCCGGCGGCCGAAGTCGCAGCCCGCTTGATGGGATCGCGCACCTCACGCTTCTTCCACGACCACATCTTGGTCAAGCGGCCTGGCAACAGTACCATTACACCGTGGCATCAAGATCAGCCCTACTACTGCGTGGAGGGGGAGCGCACAGTGAGCTTTTGGACGCCTCTAGACCCGGTCTCGCGCAATGTCAGTCTGGAGTGTGTCGCCGGGTCGCATCGGTGGAATGCGGCTGGCTACCGGCCGAAGCGTTTCGACGGCAGCCCGCTCTATGCAAACGAGCAATTCGAGGACGTACCGGACATTGATGCCCAGCGGGATCAACTCATCATCCGTGGCTGGGACATGGCCCCGGGAGACGCGATCGCATTCGACTTTCGCACCATTCACGGCGCGCCAGCCAACGCGTCGTCCGTCACCCGACGTGTCTTTTCATCTCGGTGGGTCGGTTCCGATGCGCGCTTCGTGCGGCGTGGCGCATCGGGATCGCCGCCGTTTCCCCATCTAACGCTTCAAGATGGCGCGCCATTCGACGCTCCTGAATTTCCGATGGTCTACGGTCGGTGACCAATGGGACGATGTGGCGAAGGACTGACGCTTCGAGCGACTCACCGGGCTTCGGCAGCAGGGGTAACCAGTGCGGGCCCGTTGAATTCGGCTTCGATCGAAAAGTCGATCGAGTCACCGACTCCCATATTAGTGCCGGCAGCGGGTATCCCAAATGCCATGCCAAAGTCCGAACGCTTGAATGAACCGTGCGCGGAAAATCCAACTCGCGCATGCGGGTCCATGTTGGGCATCCCGGGATAGCCACCGTTAAAGGTCGCCGTGAGCACCAACGGGCGCGTGATCCCACGGAGCGTCAGCGTCCCAGAGATCTCCATCGACTTCGAACCGGTCATCCGGACCCGTTCAGACTTGAAGACGATTTGTGGGTACTTGACGGTATCCAGCATCTGCGGTCCCTTCACGATGTCGATGCACGCCTGCGGCGCTGCGTCCATCTCGAACGATGAGGCGTCGATGGTGGTGACAACCTTGGAGGCCGGAATGTTGCTCGGATCAAATGACAGCTGCGCATCGAAGCGGCTAAAGCGCGTCGTATAGGTAGAAAAGCCCAGATGGTTCACGCGCAGCAGCAGGCTCGCGTGCGCCTTATCGAGCTGGTACTGACCGGCCGGCGCCATGGCTGGCGTAGCGGGCGACGCGGCCGTCGCTGCAGCTAGAGCAAGCCCGCAGTGCAGGCAGAGAATGGCGAAAAGAGCCGCGGCAGCCCCGCGGCGAGAGGTGGCGAGGGGGGTGTCTTTCCTGTTCATCGATTTCTCCGTTGCGGCCCGTGAATGAGTTGACACATCTACGACGAGCGACCGCGGGTGGTTTCGACAGCGATCAGCTTGAGTGCCGAAACACGCGGGTAGGTCCGGATGCTCGCAATTAGGCGGCGGGCTTGGGGTAGGGCGTCCCATCCTTGTGGACGAACCGGCCGTCGGCGTTCGAACTCATCATGTCGATATCAGAGCAAGTGGTGAGGTCGTCGGGGTTGCGAGAGCCCACCTCCAGATAGACGGCCATCGCGGAGGATTTGTTGACCATGTGATGGCCATTGTGGGTGCCTTTCGGAAACGTGGCGCAATCGCCTGCGCGCAACATCGTCTCACCGCCGTCTTCGATGAGCCACACCTCGCCTTGAAGCAGATAGACGAACTCGTCTTCGTGGCTGTGCCAGTGGCGCTGGCTGGACCAGCCGCCCGGCGGCAATGTCATCAGATTGACGCCGAAATCCCGAAGGCCGCCGGCCTCGCCCAAGCGCTGCCGCGTGCGTGCGCTACAGGGTCCATCGAATGGAGACGGATAGCCCGAACCCTTACGTGCGGGTACGGCGGGGATGTCGATTTTGGGCATGCATGGCTCCTTGGTTTCGTGCTGGCATTTTATTCAAAACCACCGCGCCATCAGTTTCAAGTCCTGATACCGGTTCTCCAGCTTTCGGCCGCGCACCTTGAGGCCCTCATGGACAAAGCCGAAGGACTCGTAAAGGCGTACGGCGACGACGTTGTCGGCAAATACCTCGAGTTCGATTTTTTCAATGCCGGCATTGCGCGCCAGCGAGAGGCAAGCATCCAATAGCCGATGTCCGATGCCTTGGCGCCGCCACTCGCAACGAACGCCCATTCCGAGACGGCCGACGTGTGTGAATCCCTTGGCTGTATGAGGGATGACATCGCAGAACCCGACGACTTGATCTTCGACGACCGCCAGCACTTGCGGCAGCTTGCCGTCGACCACTTGCTTGAGAAAGGCGCGGGTCTGCTCTTCGGAAAAGCCGTCGACGGTTGCCAGGTACCATTTCTCCGCCGCAATGGCGTTGACGGCGTCATTGGCAGACGCGGCATCTGATTCGCGGGCTGCTCGGATGTGCAGGGATGTCATGAGACTTTCACTCTTAGGCCCAATGCATATTCCGCGTATTCGGACGGTGGCCGCCCAATGTTGCTTTTGAAGTCATTCGCAAAGTGAGCCTGATCGAAATAGCCCAAATCCTGCGCGAGAGCCGCCAGCTGAGCGGGCTGCGTGTCATTCAAATGATCGATCGCCTCATACGCTCGATACCGCTTGATTACCCAGCGCGGCGACGCGCCAACATAGCGTTGGAACAGCCGTTGCAACGTTCTTTCCGTGGCGTCGAAACGGGAGACAAGGTGGCGAACTCGTGTCACTTCACGGTCCGTGAGGATGTTTCGACAATGCCATGGGCGAATTTCATGTCGGGGTCTGGGGGCGGCAGAATCGCGCACAGGAATTTAGTGGCCATTGCGATCATGCCCTCATGGTTGCGGCAGCCGAATATTTCTTGCCCGGCGGCCGGCGCGGTAGGAAAGACGCGGGCGGCCGCAATCGAAGTACTCGCTATCGACGACACGGGCTTATGAAAGAACGGATAGAAGGCACCTGGGCGAAATTTGATTCCGAAGACGCGCCCGCTGCCTTTGTACTCCCGAACGAAACGTCCCAGTTGAACCCCGTAGATGCGCGTCCGATCAGGCGCGAATGCCAATTGAACGCACGGGTGCGGAAGAAGTTCACGCGTTTCGGTCGTATTCGTTTTGACGCGCCAGCTCTCAAGCCAAAAGTGCTCGATCCATTCGCTTAGCTCCTGCGGGGGCGCAAAGCGTTTGTGCCGCCGCCAGTCCGCCGAAGGCACATTCGCCAAATCTCCACAGGTCTGCGAAATCCTGGGGGGCGCCGATGGGAAAGTCGACTTCAGCGCTCGAGAGCCTTGTCGGGTTTTTCCAATCATAATTAATCATCTTGCGATGTAATGGTCCGAACAGGCGCACAAATTTGCGGCATTCAATCGGCACGATGTGGGCGGTATCGAGGAAATTTACTCGCCAACGGCGATCCTGAATAGCCCGGACTATCGCGGTCTGGTTGGAAATGAACCGATTGCCGAAACTTACCGGAAGCTATTCGACTCGATTCCCGATGCCAAAGACGAAATTGAACTCCTTGAATCCGTTGGCAAGCATGTCTATGCGCAGTTCAGGCTGTGCGGCCATTGGAACGGGATGCAGGACAAGCCTATCAGTGTTCGCATCATGGCTGTCTATACGGTGAGGGACGGCCGCATCGTCGAAGACACAACTTACTACGATAGAAAGTAAAGCGTCGCTTTTCAGGATTTCCCAGGATCGACAACTAGCGGTGCCAGGGGCCATTTCCCGTTGACATACTCCCAGACTTTCGAGATCGCGACCGAACCCTCGCCAACCGCGGATGCGACGCGCTTGACCGAGCCTGCGCGCACATCACCCACCGCGAAGATGCCGGGCAGCGAGGTGGCGAAGGGCGAGGACGCCGAGCCCTCGCCGGTGATCACGAAACCTTTATCGTCGAGTTTTACCAGGCCGGAGAGCCATTCGGTATTCGGCGCTGCGCCTACCATGATGAACAGCGCGCGCGTCTCGACGACGCGGGTCGCCCCGGTTTGCGCGTTACGAATGGTCAACGCCTCAAGATGCTCCGTGCCGCGCAACGCGCTCACCTCGGCGCCATACTCGATTGCGATTCTAGGATCGGCTTCGAGCCGGTTTGAGAGGTAGCTCGACATCGAGGCGGCAAGAGAGGCTCCGCGGACCAAGACGCGCACGCAACGGGCCGAGCGGCTGAGAAACATCGCGGCCTGTCCCGCCGAGTTGCCGCCGCCAATGATGACCGCTTCGGTTCCCTTGCAGTAGCGCGCCTCAATTTCGGTCGCGGCATAATAAATGCCGGCACCTTCGAAGTCGGCAAGCCGGTCGAGCGGCAGCCGGCGGTACTGCACCCCCGTCGCGACCACCACGGCCTTGGCACGGATGCGCTGGCCGTTGTCGAAGGTGGCGCAGAAGGTCTCGTCCTCGAGCCTCTCTAGAAGCACCACGCGCCGCGGCATCGCGAAGCGCGTACCGAACTTCATTGCCTGTACCTCGCCGCGCCAGACCAGGTCGGCGCCGGAAATGCCGGTCGGGAAACCCATGTAATTTTCGATGCGGCTCGAGGTCCCGGCCTGGCCGCCGATTGCAATGTCTTCCGCGACCAGCGCGCACAGGCCCTCGGCCCCCGCATAGACCCCGGCTGCGACTCCCGCGGGACCGCCGCCCACGATCAGAACGTCGAACGTCTCATCGTCGCGGAAATCGAGATGCAGGCCGAGCAGGCGTGCGACCTTGTCGGGCGTGGGCTCGGACACGACTATGTTGCGCCCAAAAATCACTGCGGGCTGGCCCACCGCGATAGAGCAGCTGCGGGCCGTCGCTTCTGCTTCGGGGCTTCGTAGTGCTAGCGAGCTGTAGGGAATGTGATTCCGGCTCGCAAACTCCGCGATGCGGCGCACGTTCCGGTCCTCGTCTTCGCCGATCAACCGCAAGCTTCCGTCGCGGTCGTCGAGCAGCCGTCGGCGGCGCGCCGAAAACACCGTGATGATGATATCGGACATCTCCGGGATTCGAGACATCAGCGTCAGCATCGCTTCACGCGGTACCTCGATGACCCGCGTGTCTCGAACTGCGCGCATCGGCAACGACCAGGCGCCGCCGTTCAGAAAAGCGATCTCGCCCATGAACTGGGTCGGCCCGATTGTGGAGGGTAGCTGGCGTTGGTCAGTAAAGGGATTGACCACTTCGATCTCGCCTTCCTCAACATAAACGAAGCGATCCATCGGTTCGCCGGTCCGTGCGAGAAACGCGCCCGCAGGATGCGTGGCGATCTTGCCTGCCGCTCGCAACGCCTCAACATGCGATGCGGCCAGCGGGATTCGTTGCATCTGGCGTAAATCTGCGCCAATCGTTTCCATTTTCTGCTCGTCCCTCTATACGGCCTCGTTCGGCCGGTCAAGTATGTTGGGAGACACTGGCACAGTTTCAAGCCCGGGTCGACTACCTCAACATCAATACGAACACGTTTCCGAAGCTGCCCTGTTGAGTTTCGACTCGTTCGAAGCCGAGCTTTTCTAGAATTCGCAGCGAAGCAGCGTTGATCTCGTCAACGCTGGCGATGATTTCAGCGAAGCCTGACTGACGACGTGCGTGGGCGATTGAAGCGCGCGCCATCTCGGTGGCATATCCCATGCCTGAGAAGCGCTCGAACATCGCATACACCACCTGGGGCTCAGGATGAATCCGCAGGATTTCAAGAAAGCCGCAAAAGCCGACCAGCTCATTCGTCGTGAGTTCCGTGACCATCCAGATGCCGACACCGCGCCGCTCGAACAGCCCTTCGCTTTCCAGGACCCGTTCCTGGCTCCATTCCCGAGCGTACAGGTTGCCGTCCATTAAGTAGCGGCGGACATACGGATCCTGCACGAGGCTGTGGAAGCCGTCGAGATCGGCGAGCGCCACTGGCCGGTATCGCAGCCTTTCGGAAATCATCACTGAGAACCTATCATTGAGAGCCTCATCAGCGAACGGGTCAATAGGGAGAGTAGAAATGCTTAGTTACGTCTACTTCGGTACCAACAATCTCGACAGGGCCATCGCCTTCTACAACGGAACATTGGCGCCGCTCGGCATGGGGCGCTGTGTCACGGGTGATCCAGAGTGGGATCGGATTGCGGCTGGATGGGGCATATATGAGGATGGTGGGGCTCGCGAGCTCGGGTTCTGGATTGGCAAACCATTTGATCAGAAACCGGCCTCCGTGGGCAACGGCAGTATGGTTGCATTTGGCGCGCGCTCATGGACAGAAGTCGATGACTTCCACGCTGCCGCTTTGGCAAATGACGGCATTTGCGACGGTCCTCCGGGGCTACGGCTCCATTACGCGCCGGACTTTTACGCCGCCTACGTGCGCGATCCCGACGGCAATAAACTGGCGGCGGTCTGTCGTGGCTTTACGCGGCGGGAATGACGCAGCGAATCCCGTCACACTTGTCACTCACAACGTTCGATAGCCGGTGCCTACACTGGCTCGAGATTCGAACGATGCAGGACAAGCCATGAATATGCAATTGATTGAGTTAGGCGCGGTGCGAATAGGCGCTGCAATCCAGCGTGTCGGTGCGAAAGTCGACTTCGAGGTGCTGTCGTTGCCGGGCGGAAGCCTGATCGCGGTGCTCTTTTGGCTTTGCGCAGCGTTGACCCCGTAAGACGCGCCAGCGAGTCCGAAGGACTACCTCAGGGCTGCGGTCTTACTGCTTGCAACGAGGTCCAGTCGCCGTTGACTCTGCCGTTTGGATTGAAGTTGGGGTCGTCGCTCATGACGTATTGGTTCGACCCGTTGAGCCATGCGTGGTCGTACTGGTTGCTGAGCTCGAACGTGGCGCCGCTGGAGGGATCGCGGAATGTCTGCACGCCGCGGATCAGCTGATCCGCGCCGAAAGCCGCATTGTTGGAGCCGCGCTGCTGGTTGGCGACGACGCCGTTGATGGTTTCCGCCACATGGTTTTGAAACTGCGCGATGATCGCCGACTGCTTTGCCTCCTCTTCCTGTTTTTTCCGATACATCGCCGCGATGACGCCGTTGCTCCAGGTCTGCCACTCCGGCTCCGGATGGATGGTGCTCGCGATCAGCTTGAACAGCTTGTCGTTGGCGTCGAGTTGGCCTTTGGGGGTGCGCAGAGACATTATCATGATGGCATGCCAATCGTAGGCGACGCCGCGGCCGCTCTGCAGAGCACGCACGACGATGACGGCAGTCAACCATTCTTCGACCGGCCGGCCGCTGTCGTCATCGAAGGCGAGGCGCGCCCGGGCCGCCTCGGTATGGACGCCGCCGGGATTGCCCGTGCCATCGGGCGGGAGCCCGAGCCGATGACGGGCAAATTGATTCAGCTCGGGAAAGGGTTCGATGGAGACGATGGTCTTGCCCTTGCGATACTTTTCCAGCATGTCTTGACGCAGAAAATCCGCCGCATGAATCGGCATGCGGACCGGGCACGGTTTCATCCCGACCCGGGCGGCCTTTTGATTCTCTTGCTGCAGCTGGCGCTGCGCCGCCGGGTCGTCGACGTACTGCCACGTGAATTGCGGAAGAATCTCCAGCTCGACGGAGTTGTCGGCGCTTTTGGCATCACCGACGACTGCGAACCAGTCGGCGAAACAGCCGCCTTCCGCGACGCCGACGTTCACCCAACCCTTGAATTGCCACGTCGTCGGGATCATCAGATCGTAGGCCGGACGTCCCTGGCCCAGGCCTTGGTCGATGATCTTCACCTGCTTCATCAAAAAGTAGTGATCGGACGCAGCGGACGCAGCGGGGGCGGCGGGCGTGGCGGGGTTGGCAGCCTGCGCAGCGCCAGCGGCTAAGGCAACGGCGGCGAGCGAGGTGGTGAGCCGGGCAATACGGTTGCAAATCTGCATGCGGATTCCTCGCCGGATGGGGGAAGCGGGTCGCGCGGGGGCGCTCGGGTCTAGTTCGATCCCTTGGTCGCTTTGACGACGGCTTGCTTGCAGCCGTCCGACACTTGATCCTTATGCTGCTTGAGGCAGGCGAGGATTCGTCCGCCGCCGGGCTGCACACCGGTGCAAAGCTTTTGTATATCTGTTTCGCAGGCCGCGCGCGCGTCCGCCACGGCCTGCTGCGAGGGTGCCTGCGCCGGCGGTGACTGCGCCGGGGGCTGCGACTGCGTCGGTGATTGCGCGGACGAAGGTGGCGAGGGAAGCAGGTCGTCGGCGAGCGCAGCTTGAGCTGCGATGACAGTGCAGAGGGCGATCGGCAGCAGTAACCTTGTCATAACGGACTCCTGTCGGATGGGCCGAAGCACCGTTCGCAGATGCTGACTCCCAATTGCAACGCGAGCGCTAATATACAGGAAACCCGTCGTGAAGCGACCTATTGAAACGCGTCATCGTGTGCAAGATGACGCGGAGAAAGGTCTGCCAGGGCGAGCGGCGCAACGAAGGGAGTGTCTTAGCATCATGCAGATTCGTCCATTGGCCCTTGGCATGTGCGTTCTATTTTTGATGTGTCACTCTGGCCGCGCGCGTGCCGAGTCATTCACCTACCAAGGTCAGATTCAGATCCACTCCGTCCCCGGCGATCCCTGTGCGGCCACCTCGTCCGAGGCCAGCTACACCATTAGCGTGTACGGGCGCGACGATTCGCCCATGCAGCGCATCGACGGCTATGTGGTGGGCGACAAAATCGTTCCCGCCCACGTGACCGGTAACAATCTCGGCCAATTGGGGGTGACCTACCCCGGAGAATCAGCGCCGAGCCGCGTCATGCAGTTGCGCCAGCTCGGGGACGGCGCATTTACGGGCGCGTTCGAGGCCAAGACGATTGTGGCAGCGCTGAGCGGCTGCAATTTCGTGAACGCCACGATCACCTTCACCCGGACCACGGTGCACACGCCGGAGGCCTACGCGCAGGCGGCTCGCCTGTTCCAGATGGATTCGGGCGCCGTTCAGGCTTATGGCCAGGGATTGCGCGGCAAAGTCAAAGAGGCGCTGCCGGTATTGGAACGAGGAATGGCCGAAAAGGAAAAGATGTTCGGCGCGGCTCATCCGCAACTACTGCCGTACTATTTCTTTCTGGCGCAGCTGCATGATGCCGCGGGGAGTTACCCGGAGGAGATCCCGCTGTTTCGCAAGGCGGTCGCAGCGTGCGGAGAGACCTACGGGCCCGAGAGCGTCTGCGCGGGCCTGATGCTCACCTCGCTGGGTGCGGCGCTGGTCAAAACCGCCGACTACACGGGAGGCGAAACGTCGTTGCGACACGCGCAGGCGATCTGCGACAAGATCGCCGGATTCGAGGCGCCGTTCAGCGGAACGCTGCTCAATTCCCTTAGCGCCATACTCATTTATACGGGCCGGTATGGCGAAGCCGACGGCGTGCTGAACCACGCCCTCGCCGTGAACAAGAAATGGTTCGGATCCGAGAGCACCAATGTCGGCGTGAGTCTCATCAATCAGGGCGTGCTGTACCGATTCACGGGACAATACGCCAAGTCCGAAGCGGCGCTGCGGCAGGCTCTGGTAATCAACGAAAAAGCACTGGGCGCCAACAATCCGTTGGTCATTTTGAACACGATCGATCTGGGACAGGTGCTGCGCATCTCCGGGCACTACGCCGAGGCCGAGCCGCTGTCCCGGCGTGGACTGGCGGCCGCGGAGAAGTTCTTGGGCCCCGAACGCCCCGACCATCCCGCTCTCACCGTGGGTCTGGTGGGTCTCGCCGATCTCTTGCGGGAGACCGGCCGCTATCGCGAGGCCGAGCCTCTGTACCGCCGCGCACTCGCCAACGACGAGAAGTACTTGGGACCCGACCATCCGGATGTCGCCACGGTAAGCATGCTCCTTGCCAAGTTGTTGCGGGCTGCCGGGAAAGACGATGAGGCGCTGGTTCTGCTGAAACGTGCCTACCGCATCTCGCATACTTCCGATAATCAGATGATCGCCTGGCGCGTGCCCGCGGAATTGATGGAGGTGTACGCGGCCGGCAAGCCGGCGCAGCCTTCGGTGGCCATTTTCTTCGGCAAGGAGGCGGTCAATACCCTGCAGAAACTGCGCGGCAATCTGGCGGGATCGAGCGCCGAGGCGCAACAGGCCTTCGTCAGCGCCGACGAGGTCAAATCCGTCTATCGGACACTGGCGAATTTGCTGATCGCCGAACAGCGCCTGTCCGAGGCGCAGCAGGTGCTGGCGATGCTCAAGGAACAGGAATTCTACGATTACACGGAGCGCGGCGCCGCCGGAGACTCGCCCAAGACCGTCGCCAGCCTGGATGCCGCCGAGAAGGAGCTCGATGACCTGAGCGCCAAAGACGTCATCATGGGCAAGGAGTACGGCGCGCTGCAGGACAAGTTCAAGAAGGACAAGCAGCTCAACCCCAAGGAGCGCGAAAGGCTGAACGATCTGCGCAAGGAAATGGATGCGGCTCAGGCGAAATTCGAGGCCCGTGCGGCGGCGGTGGCCAAGAATGCCGCGGACCCCGAGGCGCAAAAACGCCGTGGCCAGGAAATCAACGATTTCAGCAGAGCGTTCCAGGGCACGCTCAAGGAGATGGGCCACGACGCCGTCCTCGCACAATATTTCATTTTGGATGACCACGTGGAAATTCTGCTGACCACGCCGCATGCGGTGGTGGCGCGCCAGGCGCCGATCAAGCGGCAGGACCTCAACGAGAAGATCGCCGCGTACCGCAAGACGCTCAGCGGCCCCAGCCAGGATCCCCTGCCGCAGGCCAAAGCGCTCTATCAATTGTTGGTCGGCCCGATTGCCGATGATCTTCATCAGGCGGGCGCTAGGACGCTGATGCTGTCGCTCGACGATACGCTGCGCTACCTACCGTTCGCCGCATTGCATGACGGCAAAGGCTACTTGATTGAAAGCATGTCGGTGGTGATGGTGACCGAGGCGGTGCGCGACAAGCTCGCCGTGCTGCCCAATGCGAAGTGGTCGGTGTGGGGCCTGGGCGTCACCCGCGGCGGTGATGGTTACCCGGCGCTGCCGTACGTCGGCGCCGAGCTCAACGGCATCACCGGCGACAAAGGCATCCTGGTCGGCAAAGTCATGCTCGACAAGCAGTTCAACGAGGGCAGCCTGCGCGATGGACTCGATCAGGGCTATCCCATCATTCATATCGCAAGCCATTTCCAGTTCACGCCGGGCAGCATGGACGATTCCTTCCTGTTGCTGGGCGACGGCAGCCGCATGACGCTCGCGCAGATCAAGACCAAATTAAATTTCAACGGTGTGGAGCTGCTGACGCTGTCCGCCTGCGAGACCGCGCTCGGCGACGACAGCGTGGCTCACCACGGCGTCGAAGTCGAAGGGCTGGGCGCCATTGCGCAACAGGCGGGCGCCAAGGCGGTGCTCGCGACCCTCTGGCCCGTGGCGGACGGCAGCACCGCACTCCTGATGCGTGCACTCTACCAGGCGCACAAGAGCGATCACGTGGACAAGGCTGACGCGCTGCGGGATGCGCAATTGGCGTTGCTGCGCGGCACGGCGCATTCGGACAGCGCAGGGAAGGCGGAACGCGGTTTGACGCGAGTGGACGGCCCTCCGGTGGTCGGAAGCTTCACGGCTGATCCGCACGCTCCCTTCGCTCATCCTTTCTTCTGGGCGCCATTCATCCTCATGGGCAACTGGCAGTAACCACCATACTGGTGCGCTCGATGATTACCTCGCGATTTGGCGATCGGAACCCTTGGCGCGCGACACCGCCAAATTCCGTTCCAGGTATCGTTGCACGAGCGCCTGTTTCTCCCGTTTGGTTACACCTCTGAGAAACAACATGTGCACCGCGAGCCCGTCGACGAAGCTCGCCAGGGCGATGGCTTCAGGCACGACGTCGATCGCGGGATCCAGAACGCCGTCGTCTTTGGCCAGTACGATTTCTTTCTCGAAGAACTTGCGACACTTGGAGTAGCGGGACACTTGAATCGCGGTCAATTCTTCATCGCCGATTGCCCGGCCATTGAAGGCGGCCAGCACGAGCCATGCGCTGCGCGACTTTTCTGTGAAGGGGAGCAGGCGCTCGCACACGATGCGCAGCCGCGCGAGCCCGCTATGCCTGAGCCCTGCATCTCGAGCGTCTTGCAGCAGCTCATCGATGAGGAGGTTCTTGGTATAAAGGAGCAATTCCTCCTTGCTCCGAAAATAATGCTGCAGTGGACCGGTCGTTGTGCCGAGGGCGCGGGCAATGTCGCGGAGGTTAACCCGGTGCAGGCCCTGCTCGATGATGGCGCGACAGGTTGCGCGCGCTATTGCTTGTTTACGCTCCTCGGGCGCGCCGCTCATTCTGGAAGCCAAACCAGTCGCTCCTTTAGTGCCAACGATCCTGTCACAGTATGGCACCGTATAATTATTATGGGTATAATGAACAAAAGAGGCGAGCACCGGGCCTTGTCTCGCATAAGAGGGATGACCGATGAATTCCAAGCTTTCCATTTCGATCGCGGCTGTCCTGGGCGCGCTGTCGGGCGCGAGATGCCTGGCCGCGGCCGCGGAGGGGGCAAGCGACGCCCTCGAGGAAATCACGGTGACGGCACAGCGGCGCTCGCAGAGCATGCAAGACGTGCCCATCTCGATGCAGGCCTTTACGGGCCAGGCCCTGCAGCAGCTCAACATCCAGACCTTTGACGACTACATCAAGTACCTGCCGAATGTCACCAGCGCCAATAACGGGCCGGGGCAGAACGAAGTGTTCATGCGCGGCTTGAGTGCGGGTTCCCAGGCGAGCCAGGGCAGCTCCTCGACCGGACTGTTCCCGAACGTCGCCATCTATCTCGACAATCAATCGGGCCAGCTGCCCAACCGCAATCTCGACATCTATGCGGCCGATTTGGAGCGTATCGAGGTGCTCGAAGGCCCGCAGGGCACGCTGTTCGGCGCGGGCGCCGAAGCGGGTGTGATTCGCTACATCACGAATCAGCCCAAGATCGACGTGACCGAAGGCAACGTGAAGGCGGGCTATGGCACGACCGCGCATGGGGACAATAATTCCGATGTCACCGCGGTCCTGAACCTGCCTTTGCTCGCCGAGCACATGGCGGTGCGCGCCGTCATCTACAATGATCAGCGCGGCGGCTACATCGACAACGTACCGGCGACTTTCACGCGCAAGAACACCGATCTCGGCATCGCGTACGCAGGATACCCGGCGACCAATGGGCACTGTCCGGACGGACTGCCGAACAATGGTTTTTGCGTGCCGCCCGGCAGCCCCACGCTCAACAACAACAGCATCGCGGCACGAGCCATCAATCCGGTGACTTATCAGGGTATTCGCGCCCAGCTGCTGTACAAGATCAATGATGATTGGGACGTGCTGCTGGCGCAGACCTACCAGGACATGCATTCGCAGGGAGTGTTCTACCAACAGCCGAACGCCTCGGATGGTGCCCCGCTGCAGCCGCTCGAGGTTACCCTGTTCAACCCGGCCTACAACAACGATAAGTTCGAGATGACGTCCTTGACGGTCGACGGCAAGCTCGGCTTCTTGAAGGGCGTCTATACCGCCGGCTACTTGGTGCGCAACGTCGAGCAGTCCGGTGATTACACCAATTATTCCCGGGCGGTTTACGCCGAATACTATCAGTGCTACGGCAAATACGACCTGACGCCGAAGTGCTTCTCGCCGAGCGCTTCCTGGCACACCAGCGAGCAGAACAAGCACATGCAGCAGGAGTTTCGCTTGAGCACTCCCGATGATTGGCGCGTGCGCGGCATCGTGGGTGCGTTCTACGAGGACAACAAATTAGCCGATCACACCGCGTGGAGCTACAAGGGGATACCGGAATGTACCGCGGCCCTCGCAGTAGGCTGCTTCACCGACCTGGGCACGTTCCCGGGGAGCACGGTCAACCCTGCCGGGATCCGACCGGCGACTGAATCATTTTATCAGGACACCCCGCGTGAAACGAAGCAAACCGCGTTCTTCGGTTCGGTCGACTTCGATCTGGTACCCAAGGTGCTGACATTCACCGCGGGCACGCGCCATTTCCTGTTCGAAAATTCATACAAGGGCAGCGTCATGTCGAGTTTCGGGTGCTACGAGGCGGGCACGCCGCCCGGCGGCTGCACCTCGGCGTTCTCGTACAATCTCGACGCGCAAAACCTCCGCGGCTCGGAATCCGGGTTCAAGAGCCGCGCCAATCTCACGTGGCACATCATGCCGGACGTGATGGTGTATTACACCTGGTCCCAGGGATTCAGACCGGGTGGTTTCGACGAGAACGGGGGAACAAAGCATATCTACGGGACGGACGGCCAGTATCAATACGTGCTTGGGAACTCATGGAAATCCGACCAGCTCACGAACAACGAGATCGGCTGGAAGACGGAGTTCTTGGACCATCGTTTTCAGTGGAATGGCGCCGTTTACCGAGAGAACTGGAACAACGTGCAGATCTCCTTCTTCGATCCCGGCCTGCTGGGCAACTTGTTCTTCAATGAAAACGGGCAGAACTTCCTGGTCAAGGGCATCGAAACCTCGATGGTCGCCCGCGTGGTCGGCGGACTCACCGTTCAGGGGGCCGCTTCCTGGAATCAGACTCGACAGACGAACTCGCCGGTGCTGATCGACAACAATCCGCTCAGCAACAATTACGGTCATACCATTACACAAAATTGCGACTCCACCGGCGCCAACTGTACGCCCGTCGTGAATCCATTTGGCCCGATTGGATCGCCCACGGCGAATGCGCCGCCGCTGCAATTCAGCCTGCGGGCCCGGTACGAGTGGTCGTTCAAGGACTACAATTCCTTTGCACAGTTCGGCGCCTCGCACACGGCGCATTCTTTTACGCAGGCCGGATCCAACCCAACCTTCGCGAGCGGGAGCGGCATCGGCACCTCAAGGCTGCGATTCGAGAATCCCGCGTATTCGAGCTTTTCTGCTTCGATCGGAATCGCCAAGGATCAGTGGAACGCGACGCTATACGGCGAGAATCTGGCCAATTCGCACGCATCCACCTTTACCAGCACCGACAATTTCATCGTGGAACAGACGCCGCTTCGACCACGCGTGCTCGGCGTGTCCTTCGGCTACAAGATCCCTTGAGTTTCAACGGACGTAGAACCGGATGTCGTCGGTGCTGTGCGCGCCGCCGCCATTATCCGTCCAGACCCATGCCTTGACGCTATGCGTGCCGCGCTCGAGCGGCCAAGGATAGCGTGCGTCCGTGGTGCGCGCGGCGAGCTTGCCATCGACATACCAATCGACTTGGGACAATCCGGGAACGGCGGCGATTTGCATGGGCAGCGCCTCGAACTCGGCTGGGATGCGCGGGTCGTGCGCGATTTGCAGTCCGGGGGTGGGCTGCAGCACTCGGTATTGCGGTGCCGGGGGCTCAGGATTTAAGCCGGCGCGGGGCAGGGTGCCCGGCAGGAACCATTCGGTCGTGGTGTCGCACTCATCGTCGGCCAGCCGTCCATCGATGCGGCAGATCTTGGCGCGCATGAGATCGCGGCTGAGCGCCAGCGGCCGCGTGTCCTGATTTCGATTGAACTCGGAGAACAGCGTTCGCAGCACCATGGCGGGCCCGACGGCGCCGGTGACGCCATCCGTCGCGGAGCCATCGAGATTGCCCATCCATACGGCAATGGTATGCCGGTAGTCAAAGGCAATCGCCCAGGCGTCGCGATAGTCCGTTGAGGTGCCGGTTTTGATGGCGGTCTCCACCGGGAATTGCAGTCCGCGCCCGAATTCGCGCATGCGCGCGTCGGGATCAGCGAGGATGTTGCCGATCAACGTGGCGACCGCCGGAGTGAACACGCTCACTTCGGGGCGCGGCGTGGAATCATTCGCCAGCAGCGTGAGCGGCTGGTAGAGCCCGCCCCGCGCCAGCGCCGCATACGCTTGTGCCATCTCGTATAAGGACACCTCGCCATTGCCGAGCGCGAGGCCATCGCCGTAGAACTCCGGGTGCTGGGTGAGGCTGGTCACCCCCAGCGCGTGCAAGCGCTCCATGAAGACGTCCTGGCCCACGAACCTGAGCGTCTTCACCGCCGGGATATTGAGCGAGTTGCCGAGTGCTTCGCGCAGCCGCAAGGGCCCATAGTGCCGATGGCTGTAGTTGTGGAAGGTGTGCTGACCGCCACTCATGGATTCCGAAAGTTCCGCATCGTCGATGAGGGTGGCTGCAGTCCAGCCGCGCTCGAGTGCCAGCGCATAGAGCAGCGGCTTCATGGTCGACCCGGGTTGGCGCGGGGTGAGTAGGGTGTCGTAGCCGCTGGCGGAGTCGGGCGCCTCGCGGGACGAAGCGGCACGCCCGACCACCCAGGCGAGAATTTCATTGCGGCGATGATCGATGACGAGGAGGGCGCCGTCATGCACGTGGCGCCTGGCGAGATCGGTGAGTGCGCCGTCGAGGATCTTCTGCGCGACGAGCTGTGTGTGCGGATCCAAGGTGGTGCGCACGTGCGCGGACACGGGTCCCGCTCCACCCACCTCCAGCGCATGGCGGACGAAGTGGCTGGCTTCAGGTGCGGGCGGCGCGCCATTCAGCACCCAGGGGTCGCTGCGCACCTGAGCACGCTGCGCAGCGGTAAGGTCGCCGCGCTGCTGCAATCGGTCCGCCAGCTGCTCGAGCGCGCGCCGCGCGCGGGACGGGTTGTGCCGCAGGTCCATTCCCGCCGGCGAGCGCACCAGCACCGCCAAGGCCAATTGCTCGCCGGGCGAGAGGGTGTCAAGCCCGCGATCGAAATAGAGGTGCGCCGCCTGCGCGACGCCGCGGCGGCGTTCGGCATAGGGGACTTGATTCAAATAGAACTCGAGGATCTGCCTCTTGGAGAGGCGTGCGTCCAAGCGGGCGGCCTCGAAACCCTCGACCCATCTTGACCACAGATTGCGCGGCCGCGGATGAATCATGCGCACGACTTGCTCGGTGATGGAGCTGGCGCCGCGAATCGGTGCGCCTTGGCGCAGATCGAGCCACAGCGCCGCTGCGCGCGCCGGCCAGTCGACGCCATGGTGCTGGTAGAAATGCTGATCTTCCGCGACGATGAACGCGTTTTGCAGCAACACGGGTACCGCCGCGAGCGGCAGCGCGTCGGTGGTATTCCACGCATTCTCGAGCGTGTAGCTCAAGGGAGTGCCATCGCGCGCCAGCACCTGGGATTTGACCGCCGAGCCGGTGAGCGCGGTGAGGTCCTGCGGGAAGTCGCGCGTCGACGCCCACGTGGCGACCGCAAGCGTGGCGACGGCGAGTGCCGCGGCCGACGCGCGCGCACCGATGAGCAGCCTACTCATGGCCGACCGTGACCTGGGCGGGCAGGCCTTTGCCGTAGACATCGGGGTCGTACATTTCTTCGGCCTTGGTCGGGGATGCGCTGAATTCACCTTCGGCCATGGCCTGGGCGCCATAGCTCAAATGGTAGTGTCCGGCCGGCAGATAGTCCGCATAGAAGCGGGCGGCTTCGTGCCTGAGCTCGCGGTGATAGAAGCACCACAGTTCGATCCCATACTCGCTCCAGTCCGAGTACTTGAACCAGAACGACCCGCCCGCCGCCTGAAACTCGGTGGCGTCCGCATCCACCGTCGACGCCGTCGCCAGCTCGCGGTTGACCGGCTCCAACCCGCCGGGCACCGGATCATCCACCACCACGAAGTGCCGCGCCGCCGGCAGCGAGATATACACATCGACGCGCACCAACTCGCCACGCGTGACGCTCACAGGCGATGCCAGCAGCTGCCAGCGACCGTCGCGCTGCACGCTGTACTCGCGGTGCACCTCGATGCCGGCGTTGGTCTCGTTCGCCGCTTGATCCGTGAGGGAATACGAAAGGCGCGTAGTGTAGTAGAGACGCCCGGTGCCTTCACGAGCGATGTGAACGGCGGTCTTGCGGCCGGCCTCCGCCGCGCCGTTCGGCCGCGCGACGAGCGCGGGCGCATCCCGAAACGCGGTGAATTTTGCGCTGCCCATGATCGCACCATCCAGCGTGGCCGTGGCCTGCATGACCGGGGTGTCCTTTTCATAGAGCGCCGCATACTGCGTGAGCGCCGTGGTGCAGAACACGTTTTCCTGGGTATTCTCCCAGTGATCGCGGCTGCCGCGCGTTTGCGTGATGGCGCGCACCAATTTGAACGGCACGTCGCCCACCAGCGCCGCACCCGCCGGCATTTCACCGTAGTGCAGGAGTGCGGTGAGTATGGCGCAGTTGCTGCGCATGGGCGTGCCCAAGGTCTGGTGGTAGCCGTCGTCCCAGTTCTCCGTGAACTGGAACTGTCCGCCGCTTTGATTGGCATGGGCCAGAATGCGCCCCGCCAGCGCGCGCGCGAGGGTCTCGGCGCCCTTGACTCGAACCGCGGCATCGAGATACGCGGCGAGTCCAAAGAGATCCATTTGCGGGGCGTACTGCTCGTAGCGCTGCAGGTCGGCGAGCGAGGCGCGGCTGCGTTCGGCGAGCGCCTGCAGCGCCACGGCGCGCACGCTCGACACCATCCCTTCGCTGTAGAACGTCGGCGCGGTGTTCGAGCGCAGCAATGACTGCAGGTAGTCATCGAGGCGCTTCTCGACATCCTCCGGCACGCGGTACCCTGCGGCGCGCAGATGAATGAAGGCCAGAGCGGTGGCCGCCGAGAGATAGGGGCTCACCCGCGCATCATCGGGAGTCCAGAAGGCCATGCCGCCATTCGGGGCCTGGAAGCTCGCCGCGTCATCCAGCATCGTCTGCGGCAGAGTGTTCGCCTCCGGCCATTCAAGATCGGCGGCGAGATAGCCGCGCAGCTTGATGAAGTTCACCGCCATGAGCGCTTTCGTCAGCCGCTGCTCCCAGCACAGATACGGATAGTCGCGCACGTAGCGCATGGCGCCATCGAGATGGCCGAGCACGCTGGGTGCCAGACTGACCGAGACCTCGCCCACGTTCGGCATCATGTCAGCGGGAAACTGCAACATCTCATCGATTCCGGGCGCGAGCGTGGTGCCGTAGCTCGCGGCGACGTCCAGCGAGACGCGCTTGTGCACCGGCAAGACCTGCGACAGCGCATCGCGGTCGAGCTTGTCCCCGGCGCCGGCGGTGAGCGTGAGGCTGCCGTCGCTCGAGGTCGTCACGGGAAGCCACACCGTCTCCCGCTTGAAGGGACCTAGAGTCACGGATTGCCGAGCCTGCGCCGCTCCGCCCTCGATGGGTCCGGATGCCTTCAATGCGACCTCGAGGGTGCGCGACTGATCGGAGCGGTTCAGGACGCTGAAACCGGCGGTGAAGCGGTCGCCGGAGGTGAGCTGGTTCGGCAGCACGGGGCGCAGCTCGGTGAGCTTGGTGCTCTTGAACTTATAGTCCCCGAGCCCCAGGCGGTCGCCCGGCGTCGTGGCGATCGCAAACACGCGCCAGCCGGTGAGATTGTCCGGCAGCTCGAAGGACACGCTCGCCCGGCCGTGTTTGTCGGCGATCACGGAAGGGTTCCAGTAGGCGACGTACTTGCTGACGCTGCGCATGTCGAAGCCCGCGCCGCCGTCGCCGCCCGAGTTCGCACCCTTCTTCTCGAATTTCTGCAGGCCGATAAGCCGGGTGAGCAGGCTGTAGTTCTCGAGATCGAGACTGTCGAGCGTGTACAGGCCGCGGTACGGGTCGAAGTATTTCTTGCCGTCTTGAATGAGATCGAACACCGCCTCGTCCAACACGGCGACCGCAAACTCGACCGGCTCCGTCGAGGCCGGCGTGCCATGCCGTCTCGCGGAGAGACTCAAGCGGACTGTGTCGCGCGGTTTGTACGAGGCGCGGTCGCTCGTGATGCGAACGTCGAGGGTCTTGTAGGGATCGGTCACCGGCACTTTGAGATAGCCGATGCGGTAGGTGGGACGGCCGAGATCCACGCCCTCCTTGTCGAGCGGCGCGGTGCCGGGGACCGGCGCGACGCGCGGCGACACGACCATCACCGACAGATAAAATCCGGGCACGAAGTCGGGTTCGATGGTGAATTCGATCATTGGGGTGTTGCCCGAAAGACGCTGCACCCAATGCTTGATGACGCCGTATCGCTCCACGGTGATGAGGGCTTCGGCGCCCGGAAACGGATTCTTGACCAGATAGCGCGCGCGCTCGCCGACCTTGTAAGACTCTTTCTCCGGAATCACGCTCAAGCTCATGTCGGCGGGTTCTTCCCAGAGCACGCGTCCTTTGCCGGTCACCCACACGCAGAGCTCCGTGGTATGCGGGCGGCCCCTGCTATCGCTGATGGCGGCCGTGATGCTGTAAAGGCCCGGATGGCTGGGCGTGAAGGTGCAGTCCTGCGGGTCTTTTCCCGACGTGCCGCTGCAAGCGCCATCGACCGGCCATTGCGCGGCGTAACTCGTCAAGTAGGCATCTCCCGCGCCCTTGACGCGGGCCGCGTTCACCACTTCGCCCTCGATGGACACGGTGACGGGCGCCCCCACGACCACCTTGCCGGATGAGTCGACTACGAGGAATTCGACGGTGGCCGGTTTGTCTTCCTCGAGGGTCCACCGCTCGCTGCGCAAGCCGACGTAGCGGTCCCGGCCGCGGAACTCGGCATAGCTTCGATTGGCCACGTACTTGCCGCGCTCATCGCGCACGGCGCTTTCGACCTCGAGCCGGGCGCTCAACATGTCGGGATCGGGCAGCGTGAACTGTGTGGCGAATTCACCCTGCGCATCCGTGGCGGCATCGTCTTGATGAACCGTCAGGACATCAGGCCCGCGTTGCCAGGAGCACGCACCGGCGGGCGGCACGCTGGCGAACTCGAACCCTGCGGCCGCTGGATTGGTGATCTCGAGAGCCTGCGGAAAGAGACGTGCCGTCACACGCGAAGCGGCGTTGGCATAGGGCCCGCCCGAGTGCAGGGCCGCTTGCGTCGTCACGCCCACCGCATCGCCCGGGTGATACAGCTGTCCGTTCAAGGTATTCGTCACTTGAAATGGCGCCGGCGTGAAATCGGCGATGAGCACCCGCATGGGCGTCCATGAGGCGGGTTGCGGCGCATCGGGGTCAGCGCCGGAGAGGGGGTGCTCGCGCTTGAGGACGAAGGCGTACCAACCCACGGCGCCCGCCGGCGGCACACGGAAAGAACCCGCGTAGGCGCCGAATTGCGAGAGGGTGACATCGGGTTCGGAGTGGACGATCTTGCCTGTGGGATCGACGATGTCCAGCTGATAACCCGAGCGCACCGCCATCGGCTCCAAGGTCAGGTTGTTCTGGTTGCGCAGATACACCTTGTATTGCACGGTGTCGCCGAGCTTGTAGACCCCCTGGGCCGTCGTCCCCCAGGCGTGGACGTGATCCCGCCCGTTCGAGTAACCCGACCAAAAGATGCCGCGCGACGCGCGATAGGTGTCGACCGTGAAGGATCCATCGAGCGGCAGCAGCGCCATGTCCTGCTCGGCATCAACCCGCACCATGAAGGTGTCGGCCGGGGTCAATCGAGGTGCGGCTTTGAGCTCAAGGTCATTGCGGCCGGCGAGCACGGCGACGCCGTCGCGGTCGGTCACGGCTTCGCTTAAAGTTGGCTTCTCGTCGGTGAGTCCCTGGTAATTGCCGCGGTAGAGACGAACCCGCGCATTCGCGACGGCGAGCCCGGTATCGAGCGAGGTCACCCAGACCAGGGTGTTGTAGGCGCCGAGTTTGGCGTGTACCTGGAAGGGTGTGACTTCGGCAAAGAAGTCGCGATCGGCGCGCCCGCTCGGCATGCCCGGATCATTCTCCGCCTCGTCGAAATAATGATAGCCCTCCACGGTGAGCGGATTGGGATGCGGCCGCAGGGTTCCCGTGACGACGCCGGATTGACCACCCAACAGTTCGCGCAGCTTGGCCGGCGCGGCATACGCGACGTCCCAGGCACGATCGATGGGCTGGTTGGATGTCAGGCCGGAAATCGATCCCGCGCCCGTGAGCATGCGGTAATGAATGTCGATGTCGGTGAGATTGGTGACATACAGCGGCATGGCCGTCGGCGCATGCTGCTCGAGCACCGCGACGGGATGCGTCACCTTGAGCCGCGGCGGCCGGTGGTCGGTGCGAAACACCATAGCGAGAGGCCCGCGCAGCAGCCGTCCGAATTCATCGCGCACTCCCTTCAAGCTCAAAATCGAATAGTCCTGAAAGGCCCGCAGATGTTCGGGCAGATCCACGGTGTATTCCGTGCCGCGCTGATGGGGCGAGCTCAAACGGCTCATGGGATAAAGGTTGGCCCATGGGTCGTAGTCGGTGCGGCCGTTGAGCAGGTCCGGAGTCAGTTGCAGATGCGCCTTGATTTCAGAGGCGATCACCGGTGCGGAGAACGCGAGCGACACCCGGCCCAAGGGGTTGCACGCGGGTTGCGCAACACCCAGTGCGGTCGCGGGAATCAAGGTCGATGCCGTACCGATCAGGCACCTGACTCCTAAGAAGCTAAATTCGGGAAAGGTATCGAAGGAAATCACAGTGCGGCGTTCGACGCCGAGCAAAGGTCCTGCGTAACTGCGCAGGCCGGGCAGGACGGCGAGCACCGTGCTCGCATCGATGGGCAATTCCTGCAGGGGCGACACGAGCCAAACGCGCCCCACCTCGCGCTCGTAAGGGTCGGGCGCGGCTTGCACACCGGATTGATTGCCGAAGCGCAGAGTCGCCTCGATGGTGTCCTCGGTCACCGGCTGATTGAACACCAAGCGAACCACCGGCGTTCCGGGGGAGCGCCAGGTTCTGAAGGAATAGCCCGTGATCGCGGGGCGTATGGTCGAGAACGACCAGCGGTACGCATCTTTGAGTTTCGCGCCATCCTGCGCCGTGATGCCTGCCGCCACCGTGACGGTATAGCGCGTGGCGGGCGCCAGTGCTTGCGCCGCATTCAACTCGCAAGCGAGCGAACGCGGGTCGAGCCAGTGCCATTGGCAGTCCACCGACGGGGAAATGCCCACCGGGGAGCGCGCTTGATCCACCGTCATCGATCCGAGAGCGACTACCGGCCGATCGAAAGTCACCACGATTTGCCGGCCGGGGGCCGGAACCTGATCCCCTTCGGGAACGACTCGCGCGACCTTGAGATCGGACCCGGCGGGCACCGCCGCACTGTCGAAGACTGCCCACGCGGCTTGCGCCATCAAGATCCCTGCGGCTGCGACGCCTGCCATGGAAGCCAAAGTCCGAGAGCCGCTCTTGTTGTTCATGTGACTCCTTTGCCCCACGGTCTGCCGATCCCAGGCAAGAGATTAAGGAGGCATTCTGGATTTCTCGGGATGCAACTATGGCAATCCGGTGGCAGCCGGCGAAAACCGGATGTGGGCGCTCCGCGCGGCGTCGCCGCGGCTGTGATAAAAATGGATCATGTCCCTCCCTTCCAACGGGCCGCACTCAACGCAGGTCAGGGCGATGCTTGCGCGGGCCACCCAGCTGCTCAAAGCCGGGCGGCCGGCCGACGCGATCGCGCCATTGCGTGATGCGGCGCGCCTCCAGCCGTTCGATCCCATCATCCAGCACGACCTTGGGCTGGCCTGCCTGGAGATCGATCTCGTGCCGGAGGCGATCACCGCATTTCAGCGCGCCGTCGCGAGCAACCCACGCTACGCGGACGCGCACTTTCGCTTAGGCATAGCCCTGGAAAAGCTGGGTGATCTGCGCTCGGCCGTCCAGGCCTACCACCATGCCACCGAGTTGCAGCCGACGCTGACGGAGGCATGGTTTCGCGCCGGCGCATTGGTCTACACCATGGGGCACCGCGACGAGGCGATCGGCTGCTTCCGCCGCGCGGCGGCGTCGGGGCCCAAGACGCGATTCGGACGCCTCGGCGCGGCGCGGGCGCTGCTGGCCGAAGATCGCGACGTCGACGCCGAACGGGCGTTGCGGCAGATGCTGGCGCTGGATCCCGCCAATGCCCTGGCGCAGGATTTGCTGGGCAACCTGCTCGCCGAGTGCGGCCGTTTCGAAGAGGCCCGCGAATGCTTCACGCGCGCGGTTGCCAACGCGCCGCTGATGGCCGGGAGCTACTACGATCTTGTGCGGTGCCGCCCCGTCACGGCGGCCGATGCGGATTTGGTTGCGCGAATGGAAGCGGCCCTCGCCACGCCGGGATTGGAAGTGGCGCATCGCATGCGGGTTCATCTCGCCTTGGGAAAGGCCGCGGACGATCTTGGCGATCATGCCCGGGCGATGCGGCACTTCGACGCCGCCGACGCCCTTCGCCACGGCTCAGCCTCGTTCGATTCCGCAGCGTTCGACACCGAGGTCAACCGTCTGATCGGGCGGTGTTCGCCGGACACGATCGGGCGGGCAGCGCAACTAGGCATTGGCGACGCGACTCCGGTACTCATCATCGGCATGCCGCGCTCCGGCACGACCCTGGTCGAGCAGATCGTCTCCAGCCATCCGGAGGTTCGCGGCGCCGGGGAGCTGAATTTCTGGAACGAGCGCGGGGCCGCGTGGCACCAGGCGGGCCCGGCGGGAACCGAGGCGCCATTCCTCCACAAGGCCGCGGCCGACTATCTTCGCGTGCTGCGCGCGATCGGGCCGAAGTCGGCGCGGGTGACCGACAAGATGCCATTCAATTTCCTCTGGGCCGGCCTCATCCATCTCGCATTGCCGCGCGCCACCATCATTCATTGCCGCCGCGCCGCGATCGACACGGCTCTCTCGATCCACCAGACGCTGTTCCACCCGAGCCTGGCGTTCCCGACCGGCGGCGCGAAACTGGTCGCGTATTTTCGCAGCTATCAGCGGCTGACCGACCATTGGCGCAGCGTGCTGCCGGCGGAGCGGTTCATCGAGGTCGAGTACGAAGAGCTGACACGCGAACCCGAACCCGCGATCCGGCGAATCATCGCGGGCTGCGGCTTGGCTTGGCACGACGCCTGCCTGCGCCCCGAGCGCAATCCGCGCTCGGTGAAGACGCCGAGCAAGTGGCAGACTCGGCAGCCGATTTACCGCCACTCCGTCGAACGCTGGCGACGCTATGAACCCTGGCTGGGTTCGCTACGTGCGCTTCTCGAGGGCGCGTCGGAATAAAATTCACACAGCTGTCATATGTTCGTTTCAATTCTCCGCTAAAAATGCTGCGAACCGCGGGTGACCGGTCACAACTGAAGGGTCCTTTAAGGTTTGCAACATTTACCAGGGGAGATCCAATATGTCTCGAAAGGTGTCTCGAAGGGCGTCTCGACGAGTGTCTCGGCAGAAACGGCTGAGTCCGTTGGCGGGCCTGTTGGCGATCGGCATTACCGCTCCGGCGTTCGCCGATCATTCCGTGCCGTTTCCGACCTACGTGACGGGTCCGCAGCCAAACGGTACTTACGTGGTGAGCAACGGCCAGATCATCAACCCCGCCGGCACGCAAGTGGGGCTGGGCATCAGGGTGCGCGCCAAGGCAATTGCTCTGAACCCCCATTCCGACACCCACACTGCCGCGGTATTGACCCTGGGTGCGACCCAGGCGGTCGAGGTATTCGACACCCATACCGGGGTGGTTCTGCAGAACTATTTGCCGTTCGGCGACTCCAGCGGTAGCTATAGCGGCATCACTTATTCGGCGGACGGCAAGTACCTGATGTTCAGCCAGGATAGCAGCAACATCGCCATCGCCAGCGTCGCGTCCAATGGCCTGCTGGCGGACTATGCCCATGTCTCGGTGCCGCCCAACAACACGTTCATCACCTGCTTCCCGAATAGTCCGATCGGCGACTACGGCGCTCCCTGCGGCACGTTCTATTCGTCCGGTACATCGTATCCCGGCGGCGTGGCGTTCTCCGAGGACGGCAAGAGCGCTTACGCGCTTCTGAACCAGAACAACACGCTCGCCAAGATCGACTTGACCGCGCCGTCGCTGACGCAGGGCACGCAGATTCGCGTCGGCAACGCGCCGCATAGCATCGTGATCGACGGCTCAATCGCCTACATCAGCAATGAAGGCGGGCGGGAAGCGAAGGAGTCGGACTTCCAGATCTACTCTGCCGGCGCACCCATCGTCGCCAACCCCGTGAACGGTTCCGCCATCACCGGCTCGGTTTCCGTGGTCGATCTGACCAAGATGCAGGTCATCGATACCATCATCGAGGGCATCGGTCTGCACCCGACCGGGATGGCGCGGTTCGGCGAGGCGTTGCTGGTGGCAAACACCTACAGCGACACCATCTCGGTTATCGACACGCGCACCAACAAGGTGATGCGGACGATCAACCTGGGGCTGCCGATCAAGTTGCCGGGCCACGAGCACTCGATCTACGGCGCCGGGCCGAACTCGATCGCGGTCGACGGCAAAGCGGGCGTGGCCTACGTGGCGCTCTACAATGCGAATGCGATCGCGGTCGTAGACCTGAGCGGTTCGACGCGCGAGCCCATCCTCGGCATGATCCCTGTGGCGTACGCCCCGGCCTCCGTCGTGCTTGACGGCCCCGACAAGCAGCTGATCGTCGCCAACGACAAGGGCATCGGCGCGCGACTCTCGTTCGAAACAGACTATGGCGTGACCGACTACAACACCCACCAGGACAATGGCACCGTGAGCATCGTGCCGCTGCCGAACAGGGAGACGCTCGAGTCGATGACGAAGCATGTCTACCAGAACAACCACTGGGACCTGAGAGAGAATATCGAGTCCGCAGGCGGCGGCGCCGGCAATATCCCGCCGGTTCCGATTCCGGCCCGGATCGGCGACCCGTCGTTGATCAAGCATGTGTTCCTGATCATCCGCGAAAACCGCACCTACGATCAGGTGCTGGGCGATGTGGCTGCGGGCGACGGCGATCCCTCATTGGCCGTCTTTGGCGGCGCCGATACGCCGAACATGCATGACATCATCGGTCGTTTCCCGCTATTCGACAATTTCTACGACCCCAGCCGCCAGTCGGCGGATGGCCATCAGTGGATCGTCGAAGCCATGGCGCCTTATGCCGACGACATTCAGTCGCCGGACTGGGTGCGCAGTTATCCGGGCGGCAATGCGGGTGATGCGCTGGCGTATACGAAGAAGGGCTTCCTGTTCCAGGAGACCGTGGCCGCGGGCCTTTCAACGAAGATTTACGGCGAATATGTCGAGAACGAGACCTTCCCGACCGCGCAGGGGCACCCGAGCTGGTCGCAGTTCTATGCCGACTCGCAAAACTTCGAGGCCGGCAAGGAGAAGACACTCAAGTATCAGAACTCGATCGCCGTCGAGTCCTCGATCCCGGTGGTCTCGCAACACCTCATCAAGAACTTCCCGCAATTCGATCTGAACATTCCCGACCAGTTTCGGGTTGACCTGTGGGTGCAGGACTTCAACAACGATCTCAAGGCCGGCACGGTGCCCAGCTTGAGCATCCTCTGGGTCATGGACGACCACACGGGCGGCCCGCCGACCGTGCACGCCGAACAGGCCGACAACGACCTCGCCGTGGGCCGCATCATCGATTACATCAGCCACAGCGATGTCTGGAAATCGTCTGCGATATTCATCGAGGAAGACGACGCGCAGAACGGCGTCGATCACGTCGATGGCCACCGCAGCCCGGGCTACGTCATCAGTCCGTACGCGGTTCAGCATGGGCCAACCGACCACACGTACTACACCCAGGTCAACATGACCCGCACGATCGAACAAATTCTCGGCCTGCCGCCGATGAACCAGTTCGACCTGGTGGCCTCACCGATGTTGACCGCCTTCGTCGAAGGAATGCCGAACCAAGAGCATTTCAAACCGTTCAATCACTTGAAGAACCAGGTCCCGCTGGATCAAGGCGTGGCCCCCGCCACCGCTGCGCTCAGCGACATGGCCAAGGCCTGGAAGAAGGCGAAGGTGCAGATCTTCGCGGGCAAGTCGACCAAGCCTGACGCCGAAGATCCGGATACGGTCAACCATCTGACCTGGTACCTGGCGACGAACTTCAAGCGGCCCTATCCCGGCGAGACCAAGGTTCGCCCGCCGACCGATTTCGCGGGTCGGCTGCGAACCCAGGTAGAAGACGACGACTGACAGTTTGCGTTTCGACGCGAAATCGCGCGGCTCGCTGCGCAAGCCCTCTCCCCTCGCGGGGAGGGGGCTCCTCCGTTAGAAGGTCAGCCGTACCCCGCCATACGCGGTGATGGGCGTTCCGGGGCTGGCGGTACGCGGGTCGGTCACGCCGCCGGGGATGTTCGGCCAGGGCACGTCGCCGACCGGTCCAAACGATCCATAGGTGTAGTAGCGCTTGTCGAACACATTGTTGACGGTGACGAACAGCGTGAGGCGATCACCCGCGCGAAAGGCGGCGTTCAGGTCGACGAACGCATATCCACCCACGGGCTGGGTCAGATTGGCTTCATCGCCAAAGCGGTAGACATTGCTTTGCACTTGGGCGGAGCCGCCCACGCTGAAGCGCCCGGTCAGTTGGTAGTCCACCACCACTGTGCCGCGATGAAGCGGAATGCCGGGAATGCGCGCCCCCGGCAGCACCTGTTGGTTCCCGTTGGCATCTGCCGCCGGACTATTCGTGTTGAGCAGCAGGGGAGTTTGGAACGTGGCGTCGGTATAGGCATAGCCCAGCCTGACGTGCAGCTGCGGCCGGTCATAGCGCAGAGTGGCCTCGACTCCTCGCCGCAGCGTTCGTCCGGCATTCGTGTAGAACGCCAGGTTGGGATTGTAGACGGTGGTCTCGTAGATGATGTCGTTGGTATCTTGGGTGTGGTAGGCATCCAGATTCCAGCTCCATTGCGCGGTGGCCGCCGTTTCCGTGTGGCCGCGCATACCGACCTCATAGGTATGCGCGACGACCTGGTTCAGATTCGGGTCGCCCACGAAGAAGTTCAGCAGACTGCAAGGGGCCGCAGCGCTCGCGCAGGAAAGCTCCTGCGG
The DNA here is from genome assembly GCA_963818075.1 of uncultured Gammaproteobacteria bacterium. Classification (GTDB taxonomy): domain Bacteria; phylum Pseudomonadota; class Gammaproteobacteria; order Steroidobacterales; family Steroidobacteraceae; genus Bog-1198. The sequence continues at coordinate 635,487 of CAWFQX010000007.1, forward strand.
GGTGGGCGCACGATTCGTTTGCGCATAATTGCCGTAAAATTGCAGCAAGCTGGTCGAGCGGTAGGTGAGTCCGGCGCTGGGGTTGAATCGGTTGTAGGTGTGATCACCGTTCACCGGCCCGCCGCGCTCGTCCTCCAGATTGATCTGCGCATCGTTGAAGCGGCCGGCAAGCGTCAGGTCGAGATTGGGAGCTAGGGTGAGCACATCGCTCGCGAACACCGCGAAAAAGCGCGTGTCGCTCTTCACGCGCACCGGGTTCACCCCTTCGCTCGGCTGATCCTGGACGACGCCCGGACCCACGAACTCGCGGGTGTACGGATTGAAGCCGCCGATCTCCGCCGCGCCTGCAAAGATACTGTCGGAGCCGTCGAAACTTACTCCGCCCACCAGGTAATTAGCGAGGCTTCCGATCCGCTGGGCATCCGTGACCTGCGCCGCGGCTCCATACGCGTGACTGTTCAGTTGCTGCACGCTGAGGCCGGAGTAAGGACCACCGTTCAGAAAATCGGTCACCGGCTGCGCATTGACCGTGGTCACCACCGTGCCATCGTCATTGCACAAGAGGCCGTTGCCGCAGGGAGCCACGTTGACGGTCGTGCCATTGGGGATGACCTGGTTGAGCGTTTGAAAGTACGCGAGAGCTTGCAGCGCGGTGGCTGAACCGAGTTTTTGGCTGCCGTTCAGATTGAAGCCCAAATAGGTATTGCTGACGGTATTGGGCGCCGTGAAGATGTTGGAGATGCCGGCGTCGAGCGCCTGCTCCGGGGTGGCACCCGGATTGCCGAGCGTGTCATGCGCGGCGGTGATGTTGAGGTGCAACTCGCCGCCGCCGCTGCGCCAGCCGAGGTCGGTGTAGAGCCGGTACAGATCCGAAGTGCTGGTCTGGCGAAAGCCGTTGTCGTGGGTGGCATCGCCGGTCGCATAAACCGCGAAATCACCGTATTGTTGCCCGAATTCCAAGATGGAGGAGGCGCGCCCATAGGAGCCGCCGTAGGCCGTTGCATTTTTCGTCTGCGTGGTAAACCCGTTCTTGAGCCGAACGCTGATGGAGCCGCCGAGCGCGTTCAGGCCGAAGACCGGGTTTGCCGCCTCCAAATTGACCGACTCGATCGCCGCAGGCGGGATCAGATCCCAGTTCACCGTGTCGCCGAACGCGTCGTTGAAGCGGGCTCCGTTCACGTAGACCGCGAGTCCCTGGGGAGTGCCGGCCACCGGGGAGGCGGTGAATCCGCGGAACAGGATATCCGGCTGGAAGGCGTTGCCTTCCGTATCGTTGACGGTTGCGGAGGCCACATTGCCGAGAATGGCGCCGGTCAGAGTCGGGATGCCGCTGCGATTGATGTCGCCGGCGTCCAAGACCCGGGTGGTATGGGGAACTTGGTCGCGATTCAAATCCGATGTGACCAGCGGCGTGCTGCCGACGACGACGACTTCGGGCAGGCCTGCGGACGGGCCGATATTGTCTGCGACGACCGCCTCGGAGGACGATTCATCCGCCGCACAGATGTTCGCCACGGCGGCAAGGACTGGCAACAGCAAGAGCCGCGCGCAGCGCGCGTGCATGAATCGATGACCCATCCCGCTCCCCAAGATTCAGAGGGCACCGAGCATCAAGGGCGCGCATGACACTGGTGTTAACAGTACGACGGCAGTCGTAGTACGATACCGCCATGGCATCTTTTCAGTTGCCGGCAGACGCACTGGAATACGTCGTTCTGACGAAGCTCTGGGAACTCGGCTCGGCCTCCGTTCGCGACGTGCATGGTCTGCTGGGTAAACCAGAGGGCTTGGTCTACACGACGATTGCGAAAGTCATCGATCGACTTTACGGCAAGGGATTGATCCAGCGCGAGCGGCACGGCCAGGCATTCGTCTATCGTGCAAAAATCCCGCCCAAGGTGGTAGAGCGCGCTCGTGCGAGGGATGCCGTGAGCCGGCTCCTCGGTCCCGCGCCGCGTGCCGCCATGGCGGCGCTGGTTGATGCGGTCGATGCCGTTGATCCAAAACTGCTCTATGAATTGGAACGCGCCGTGGCTGCACACCGGAGATCGAAGCGTGGAGCGTGAATCTCTCTTGGCGACCTTGATCGTCCTCTTCGGTGGGTTGGTTCTGCAGCTGTTCGCCCTGTGGCCGGGGCGCATTGACAATCAGTGCGCGTCGCGCCAGCTGGAACGGCTTCATTGGCTTGTGCTGTGGTGGCCGGCCGCGCCGGCGTTGACCGTCGCAGCTTGGCTGTGCGGTTGGGCACTCTCGCAGCCCGATCCGGTGCCGGCGCACGTCGGCATGTTGATCTTCCTGGGCGCCGTTCCGTTCGCCATCGTCGGCGGCCGCGCGTTGGTCCGGGCAGCGTGGTCGCTATGCCACTCGTCCAGTGCTTACGGAATAGTAACCGTGGGTCTGCTGCGGCCTCGAATCGTGGTCGCGCCGGAGCTCGCAAAAAATCTCGATGAACGTGCGATGCAGGCTGCCCTGGCACATGAGCGCACGCACGTTCGGCATCGGGATCCGTTGCGCATTTGGCTGGCTCAATTCGTTACCGACCTGCAATGGCCGTGGATTCCAGCGCGGCGCCGCTTCATTGGCTGGCTTGCAGCGTTGGAGTACGCACGTGACGATGAGGCACGTGCCGCCGGCGTCGAAGGCGGTGATCTGGCGGCGGCCGTGCTCAGTTCGCTGCGCTTTCAGCTTGGAATCGGTGCGGCGGCTGCCACCCTGATTGGCCAGCCCGAGGCACTGCCGGCACGAATTGCGCGCCTCCTGCGGCCGCTTCCGGTGAGTCCGCCGGACCGGGAACCACCGTATCTCGCGGTTGCTGCCGGCTTAGGTCTGGTCTGGCTCGGGGCCATCGTCCTCGGCATTTCCTGCGGCGAACGCTTGATCGATTCGCTGCTCGCAGTGAGCTCCTGACGATTCGGTTCCCACCGTGGGGCTTGCGCAGGTGAGAAAGCTTTTCAAGCCCCTCATGGCGTCGGCCTTTGCGCTCCATCTGGCAGCGGCGACCGCCGCCGGTGTGGTATTACCGTCGCTTGCGCCGGTGATCAAAGCCGCTTCACCCGCGGTGGTTAACATCGCCACCCGCGGTACTCTGACGGAGCGGGTTCAGGGCAATCCGCTGCGTGAGGATCCTTACTTCCGTCGATTCTTCAACTCGCCCGAAGGCGGGGGCGTGCGGGTCCGCCAATTCCAGAGCGCGGGGTCAGGCGTGATCGTGGACGCCAAGAACGGCTACATCGTTACCAATCGCCACGTCATCGAGAATGCCAGCGAGATCACGGTGACTCTGCTCGACAACCGGCACTTTCAAGCCAAAGTAGTCGGCAGCGATGAGGGCACCGACATCGCGGTGCTCAAGGCCAATGAAGCGCACTTGACGGAGATGCCGCTTGGCGACTCATCGCGCCTGGAAGTGGGCGACTGGGTGGTCGCGATCGGCAATCCCTTCGGCCTGAAACATACGGTGACGGCCGGCATCGTCAGCGCGCTCGGCCGTACCGGAGTTCATCCGCGCGGCTATGAGGACTTCATCCAAACGGACGCCGCGATCAACCCCGGCAATTCCGGTGGAGCACTGGTGAACTTGAATGGTGAACTGATCGGGATCAACTCTGCGATTCTGTCCAAGGACGGCGGGGGCAATATCGGCATCGGCTTCGCCATCCCGGTGAACATGGTCAAGGCGGTCATGCAGCAGCTCATCACCTATGGCGAAGTGAAACGCGGGATTGTGGGCATCAAGTTGCGCGACGTGCCGCCGGAGTCGGCCGAGTCCCTGCAGCTCGTCAATGCGCGCGGCGTCGAGATTTCGGAAGTTGCGCCGGGCTCCGCGGCCGATCACGCGGGCATCAAGGTGGGCGACGTGGTGGTCTCCATGAACGGCGTGCCGCTCGAGAGCGCCGCGCAACTGCGCAACGGGCTCGCGCTGCTGCGCGTCGGTCAAAGTGTCGAACTGCGTCTATTGCGCGGCGGCGCCGAGCGCAGTGTGACCCTCACCATCAACCCGCCGGGTTCTCTCACTCGGCAATGATGGCCGCGGCCGCGGCACTTCAAGCCTTGGCCAGCGCCACAATGTCGGCCACTTCCAGAATCGGTTTGGGATAGCCCTTGCTGGCGGCGTTGATCATGGCCCGCCCCACTTCTTGAAGGGTACAGAACCCTTTCGGGTAAAGTGCTCGTCCGAGGGGATAGACCCAGGCCAACCACGTGTAGATACTCTTGAGGTTTTTCTGGCCGGGTGTGGCTTTCATGAAGCCGGGCCGGAACATGTACGCCCGCTTGAAAACCCGCATCAGGGCATTTTCGGTAGCGCCCTTTACGCGCGCCCACGCGATTCGTCCTGTTTCGCTGCTGTCGGTACCCGCACCGCTGACGTAGCAAAAGGCAAGATCGGGGTTACATTTCGCCAACGTGCGGGCTACGTTGAGCGTGAGGTCATAGGTAGTGCGCCGGTATTCCTCCTGGCTCAAGCCGACAGAGGATACGCCGAGGCAAAAGAAGCAGGCATCGTAGCCGACCAACTGCGGCACAATGCTCGCCAGTTCAAAAAAATCGCCATGAATGATTTCGCGAAGTTTTGGGTGCGATACGCCTCCCGGTTTTCGATTGATGACCAGCACCTGCTCTACGCCGGGATGGTTCAGGCACTCGATCAGAACGCCTTCTCCGACCATGCCCGTCGCGCCGGTGATGATTGCCTTGAGTGCCATGGTGCATCAAGTATGCCTGAGTTGCGGCCTGACGATCCCGAGTCAGCGCGGCGCTGGCTGAACTAGAGGCCGGCCAATCTACTGTGACGGGCTGCACAATCTTGACGAAATTCCCAGCGCTTTCAATGGTTTTGGCAACCGCGCTATGTCATTCTCCGGGTTGAAGGCTTCGATTATTAATAGTCGCAATGCATAGGGAATTTGTCATGCCAATAGCCGTCACCGCAGTGCTCTTCTTGTTCTGGATTGTCATGGCATATCGCGCATTTGAGCGCGGCGATATGCTGTTGGCAGGCGTATTCGCATTGGTCGGAATCGTCATGAGCGTATATCGGGTCAATGTCGCCAAGAAGCTCGCCGAGGCCAGCAAGCAGAAGAGCGCTTAGTCACGCCGCGCCGCCGCGCGAGCGAACCAGAGGCGCGCGAGCGAACCAGAGGCGCGCGAGCGAACCACAGGCGCGGCGCTTGCGCCTCGATGTGCCGTCCCCTCAGCCGAGCTATTCGGACAACATGTCCATATCCGCTTGCATGCGCTCGCGATATTCATCTGACCAATGAGCACCGGGTTTGAGTTTGCTGGTGTTGCGCGTTGCCGGGAGGGATGGCGTTTTGCTCTCCCTCGGCGATTTTCGCACGCCTGTTCTTAGTTTGAGGATGGCGCGCGACGATGCGGGGCTGGATGGGTTCGATTGATTCATGCAGTTGCGTTTGACTCCTGTGTCGGTTTGCCGGATCCAAGCGGCAAGCCTATTCTATCGCGGCGATATTACAGGATTGGGTATTATTGACCGCGTCTGGGTGTCAGCGTTCGCTGACGGAAAGGCACCGTGCACAATCTCAAATGGTTTAAGGTTACGGAGACTCGCGGCTACATCAAGGACGGAAAAATCGCCCAGTGGCAGGTGTCCATCGACCTCGGCTTCGCACTCGAGTGACGGGCTGTCGTGAGGATGGCGGATGATCCGTGCCGCCATCATGATCGGCGGGGTGCTTTTGTTGCTCGTTGCGGCTGCGGCATGGTTTGCGCCTTACGTATACGGGGAGTTGCTGCCGTGGCTCGAACCGCATGCGATCGTGGATTCCGCGCCGGCGCACCTCGCCAGAGGCCGAATGGTGGACGACTACTTCGCTGTCGAGGAATTGGGGGATGGCACCTTTGCCATCGGTGAGCCTCGTTACTATCAGCAGAACTATTCTTATTTGATAGTCGGCGAGACGCGGGCGGTTTTGTTCGATTCTGGCTCGGGGACCCGGGATATCAGCGGCGTCGTGGCGGGCTTAACGAAACTACCCGTCACGGTGATCGTATCGCACCTGCACTTCGACCATTTGGGTGGTGTCGGCGCCTTCAAATATGTGGGGATGATCGATTTACCGGAGACGCGGGCAGATGTGTCCGGAGCGCTCTTCAAACCAAGCCGCTACGAATATATGGGCTTTTTCGATCATCGTGCGGCACCGTCGTTTCGCGTCGGCGAATGGCTGGCGCCAGACGGCGTCATTGACCTTGGCGGCCGGGTGCTCCGGCTTTTGTCCACACCGGGCCACACGCCGAGTTCTGTGGCGCTGTCGGATTCGACGAATCGGCGGCTATTCATCGGGGACTTTATCTATCCGACCACTCTCTATGGCTTCCTGCCGGGGGCGAGCGTATCGGCCTATCAGGCAACGGCGCGGATGTTGCTCGGGACGATGCCCAAGGATACCGTCCTCTGGACGGCGCATTGCTGCCGCAAGAGCGAGGGGGTGTCGGCACCATGGCTCTCCATGGCGGATTTACGTGATTTAGATGCCGCGCTGACGGCGGTTAGGGCTGGTCGGGCGAGGGCAACAGGCTTCTATCCCCGTGTATTCCCTGTAAATGACGAGATGACGCTGGCGACGGGGTTTCCCTGGAATAATCAGTAAGCGTTTTATCTTCTTTGAATCGCGCCATTTTAATGTAATGTCCGCCATGCGATTGTCATGGTTGTGGAGCTGCTATGCAGGATGAAGCCGAGATTACGATAAGCGGTGTCAAGCTGACCGATGCGGAGTCGATGACAGTACGGGTCGCGATTGACACCCTCGCGAATGTCTTGGCCGAGGGCATTGAAGATACCGAGGTGCAAACCTTGACCAATCGCTACATGACCTCACTCACGCGGATTCAGGCCCTTCTCGAGAGCCGGGAACCGCGCAAGCAATAGCAATTTTTCACTATGACCGTCGATCGGCAAACGAGTCGCTCGGGCCGGTTATTGTCCGGAATCTTCGCGCCCGATTCTTGCCCAGTTGAGTCGTCGCGTCGCCAACATGAGCGCAGCGAGTATCAGGAATAGCAGGAGCGACCCGAACAGTAACGCATAATCCGCCGACAGTAGGATGACGTAAAGGGCGGCGTACGAAGCGGCCAAGGCAGCTCCGATCAGCGTGGCTATCTTGTGTTTGGTCGTTGCGCCCGCGAGGTAGGTCGTGATCAGCGCGACAAGCGCGGCGGCAGCGATTGCATACGATGCGGCGAACCCGGCATGCTCGTGATTGCCTCGAGTGGCGAGGCGAGCAACTGACTCTCTTGCACGACGTGCCCGTGCCTCGAGGTATAAAACACATTAATATATACGCGTAAGACAATGATTATATGTAGTTTAATTAAGTAAGACTACCAACAGAGATGGAAATTGCTCGCGCAGTGGATTGCCATCATTCATACGCCGACCGCGCGGTTCGGGCTAAGTAATTGTTCGTGCAACCCGTGCGTTCGTGTGCGACCGTGCAGCATCAATTTCCGGGAGCGCGAAATTTGAAATTCCACTCTCCATCTGCCCACGCCGACGGCCACCGTAGGTCCCGCCTGGTTTGTATTTCGGGATTCCTGTTCGCGATGGCCATGCTTGGGGGTTGCTCGCGAGGAAGCACGCCGCATGCATTCATGGCGCCGGCGATGGTGGCTCCGAAGCAGCGCGCGTTAGCGGCGGCGGAACGCAGCACCTTGAGTCGTGAACACTCGGCGACGATTGACGTGCCGGAGAGTGAGCTTGAGACGCAGTTTCGTCGGGTTGTGGACCGGTGCACGGCCGGCTCCGACCATCATTGCACCATTCTTCAATCCGATCTGTCCACGGGTCAGTTGCCCTCGGGACTGATCAAGCTGCGGATCGATCCGGACGCGGTCGAGGATTTGGTGACGTTTGTTGCCGGGCTGGGAAAGCTCGAACACCGCTCGACATCGGTCGAAGATCTGGCGGATTCGATACAGGATACGCAGACGCGCATCGAAATGCTGACGAATTACCGCAAACAATTGCTGGCGTTGCAGGCGAAGGCGGCGGCCAACGTGGATGCGGCGATCAAGATCGCTTCGGAGCTGTCGACGGTGCAAGGCGACCTGGAACGCGCAACCGGCGAGGCGGCGTATCAAACGAAGCGCGTCACGACGGATGTCGTCACACTAAGTCTGGCGGTCGCTGAACAGCGGGCGTTCTGGCGTCCGGTGCGCGAGGCATTCCGCGACTTCTTGGGGAATTTGTCGAATGGCGTGTCGCAGGCGATCACCGCCGTCGCTTACATTGTGCCGTGGCTTTTTGTAGTGGTGCCGGGCTTGTTTTTGTTGCGGTTTCTGTGGCGGCGGCGGGGACGCTGACACATTCCGGACTCAGCGACGTGATCAAACTGTGCCACTCGGTCACCTGAATATCCTTCGCAAGATCCGCTCCGCCGGCGGACTCTTTGCCGCAGATCCATTCGGCCACCCGCTGCTGATCCTTTGATTCCCACGACTGGCCGCAAAACCGCCGGTCGGGCTCATAGAGTGCGGTCCAGAGATCGGTGAGCTGCCGCTTGTTGACGACCACGGTCGGCGGATCCTTGGAAAACCAGGCAGCGAGTTGATGTTGATACCACGGTAAGGGAGCGGCTTTGCGGGGATTTTCGATGACGATGGAATCAGGGAACATCCAATGAGTGCCGAATCCGCCGCGTGAGCGAAACGCGAGCGGCAGTGCGAGGTCATGAACCAGCACGCGCGGCTTGCCGCTGGATGGTGTGTTCGCCAGCGCCTGCACGTCGCCCAACAATTCTTGGGTAAGGCCACCCGTCAGACGCTCCTTGGACCCACCGGTGGCTGCGTTCAATCCGCGATCCGGGGTGTAGTCATACGTGGTCGCCGAGGCTTCGATGGTCACGAGGCGGATCTCCGGCACGTGCTCGCCATGCAGGGCCTCGAGCGCGCCGCGCAGCGCGTAGAGCGCGGACAGGAGTCCGAGGTTTTCGGTAGCTCCGCCGTCGGTGACGTAGTACGAGCGCAGCGGACAGGTCGGGTCCGGCGTCTCGCTCGCCACATCCACGCGCGCGTTGGTGAACACCGGCGGAAAATTCGCGTTGAGCGCCGCGGCGCTCGCCACGGGCACGCTCTGATCCTGGACCACCACATAGGGCAGGCGAACGTCGGGAATGTGCAATAGGGTATCCACAGTCGGCACGGCCCCGGAGGGTGGGAACGCCTCCCGAGCCGCCAGATTGGTAAAGATCAAGCGGCCGCCGTCCATCAGGGCATAGGGTATGTGTCGCGCATTGCAGGACAGATGAGGATCATCCGGCGGCTGAAACACGCCGCGCAGCAGGTCCGCATCTTCCTGCGGATGCGCGGCGATGGTGGTATTCAAAATCATTCCCGCCGCCCCGCTGTGTCCCATCGTCGCCTGCACATCGTCGATGAGAAACAAACGCCGTTCGAAGCTTTCAACCAGGAGTTGCCCCAACGGTTCGCGGCTGAGGAGCCGCCATTCACCGGCGCCCTCGAGCACATCGCCGATGAATGGCTCGGTCATGCGGCTCTTAAATCGCCTCCACTCGGCGTAGGTTGGGTCCTCGGCGATGAGGGCCGCGCGATGAGTGTAAAAGTATGCCTCGGCCACCCCGCCGCCCGATACGCCGCTCAACAGCACGATCTCCTTATCGACGCCCAATTTGTGCAGACCCTCGAGAGCCGTGGCCGTGAACAAGGCGGCGCGGGTACCGCCGCCGGATGCCGCGACGACGAACGCGCGCGGATGCTGCTGCAGCAGGACGGCAAGATTCGCCGGCGGTGCGCCGGCGGAGACGGCTTTTGCGGCGACCACCGGCTTGACGCTGTTATGGCGGTCGCCGTAGCCATAGTAGAGCGAGCCCGCCAACAGCACGGCAATGACCAAGGCGTTGATGGTGAGGAAGTACAACTGGATGCGGCGCTTCAAATCATGCCACAGGTCGCTCAACGCGGGCGGCGTCAGGCGTGAGAACAGTTCCACGAGATCGAAGGTCTGAAAGGCAAGCGTTGGTTGCTGCGTGTGCCGCGGGCGCCTACGACGCTGCACCACGCATCGAAAGTCGGGCCATAGGCGACGAACACGAGGGTTACCAGAAAGAACCAGAACGCCGGGATGCGCACGAACGGGCGTTCGCTCACGCGGCCGGTCACCTGATCGTTCGATGTGCAGGTGATCTCGTAGCGAACCAAGCGATTGAGATTGAATTCGCCGCGCCGCCACACGCTGTCCAAGATGTAGGGCAGATCGAGACAGAGTGCTTTGGCGAAGGCGCTGTGGCGGAGTGGTTGTTTATCGTCCGCCATGACGTCCCGCGCCGGCTTCGGCCCAGCCGGCCCTCACCGGCGAGAGCGGCGCGTGCTCCCGGTCGTAGCCTTTTTCTTGCCCTTGGCGGCACCGCCCTTGCTCCTTCCCTTGGCACTTGTTTGGCCAAAGGGATCGTCGTTCACGATCTTCGGCAACGCCTTGGCGGCCGCGAGAAATTTGGGCCACGCCTGGGTTTGGGGCGCGCCGGTCAGCACGGCATACAGCTGCGCTAGCGTGGCGGAGGTAGCGAGCTTTACCATGGCGGGTGCAATTTTGTTCAAGGAGTACCCGAGGCTCTGCAGCCACGAGAGGAAGGCCATGCCGCAGCCGGTGCTGATCGCATTTTGATCGGTGTTATCCGTCTTGTTGACGAAATCCGGCATCCCTTGCTGTGCCCACGCGGGGGCGGTGGCAAAATCTGCCAGCGCATTGCTGCCGACGACGGCGGCACACCAACGTGACAGTGCTTCGCCGGTATTTTGGCCGCACAGATTGCCGCCCATCGAACATTCGCTGAGCTCCGCTTCGAATAGCGCCGATACCCGCATCGAGTTGCCGTAAGACGCGCATACCTCGATGGCGCCGCCGGTCGTGTAGTTGCAGGCGTCGTGGTCCGCGCCTCCGGTGCCATCGGTTTGGCCGCCCAACGCGAACACGATGACGCTGACAGGATCCCCGGGCGCGCCAAAAATTGCATTATTGGCGGCGACCACACGGTCGGCATCGGCGAGCAAATCTTTTGCGTTCTGCAAGGCGGGGGCGCCCAGGGAAGGATCGACATAGATCGCCACCATGGCCACGGGGCTGGTGCCGACGTATTGCGATGTTCCGGTATAACTCGGCCATTGGGGCGCCGCACTCGCTCGTCGAAGGGGGTGACTCATGGAAATTCTCCTGCGCAGCGGTGATTCATTTCATCCTTGAATCAATTCTGCGTCAAGCGATCGGGGATCGCCAGGGTGATCGTCACCGGCGCCAGGCCTTGCGTCTGCAATTCCTGGTTGAAGGTGGCAAGCGCTCCATTCTTGAGCGCGCTCCATTGCTGGATCTTGGCGTGTGATGCGCTGCGGCCGAGCCGATACACGGCCAGCGCCTGCGACGGAGCCGGGCGGTCCGAGCTTTCGACGGCATTGAGCGCGGTGGCGAGTTCCGTGGTTGCTGCATCGAGGCCGGCATTTCCCTCAACGATGGAATCGAGATCGGCGCGCAGTGTTTTTGCCTTGGCGATGACCGGGGCGGCGGCGGCCGCGTTGCTGCCGATCCGGTCGAGCTGTTCCTTCACGGAGTTGATTTCGGACAGTGCGCGGCGGCCGGCGAGCGAGTCGCGAAAGATCTGGTGGCTCGTTGAGAATTGCTGCACGAACTGCGCTTGCGTGGCCGAGGAGCGCGGATCTTTGACCAGGATCAAGGGTTGGGTGGTTACGGTTTTTCCGTCCACTTCCAGCTCGACCGTATAGGTGCCGGGCGCGACACGGGGTGCATGCGGGACGCGGCCCTCGCCATCGTCGGGTTCATTGTCTTCGGGGTTCCCGGAAGGATCCCAACCGAGATTCCAGACGAAGCGGTGCATTCCGGGAGACGTGCCGAGGCCCTGCGGCTTGGGAAACCAGCGCCCGGCAATGGGCAGGGGCGCATGCGGCGGTTTGGCCGGTGACGGTGCGGAGGTGACGTGGCGAAGCAACTGGTGGGTTGCGTCGTAGACACGCAGCGCGATTGCTTGTGCCGCGCCGGGGAGGTAGTAGTCGAACACGGCGCCGTTCGGGGGATTATCCGCAGTGGGCTCCTCGGGCGGAATGGGAGTGCCCGGAAAGGCGTCGTTGTCGATGCGTACCGTCCTCTGCGGCTTGTACAGAAATGCGGCTGCGGACTGTGCGCGCTGCGCGGCCTGCCGCAGCGGCGTGATGTCGTCGAGAATCCAGAAGGAGCGCCCGTGGGTGGCGATCACGAGATCATCGCCATGCACGGTCAGGTCGCGCACCGAAGTGACGGGAAGATTCAACTGCAGCGGCTGCCAGTGGTCGCCCTCGTCGAAGGAGACTTCGATGCCAAACTCGGTGCCGGCGTAGAGGAGCTCCTTCTGCTGCGGGTCTTCGCGCACTGCCAACACGAACTTGGGTGCTTCTAGGCCCGTCGTGATGGCGTCCCAGCTTTGGCCATAGTTGCGCGTGCGATAGACATAGGGGGTGCGGTCATCCAGGCGATGCCGCTCGACCGCGGCGTAGGCCACGGCGGCATCGAAGTGCGAAGGTTCGATGAGCGAAATCTTGCTCCAGGCCTGAATGCCCGGCGGCGTCACCCCAACCCAAGTCTTGCCGCCGTCGCGGGTCAAGGAAATGATGCCGGTATCGCTGCCCGCCCAGATGACGTCCTTGTCGACATAGGAGGGCGCGACCGTGGCGAGCGTGCCGTAGCCCAAAGCGACTGCCTGCTCGGGTGTGGGTTTTGCGGCATCTTCGATGGAGTTTCGCGCCGAGGGGTTGCCGCTTCCGGTAGCTGCTGCCTGCGTGGCGGTCGTGACAACCTTGCCGCCGGTGAGATCCGGGCTGATCTCGGTCCAGTGCAGGCCGCCGTCGACGGTTTTCAAGACGTACTGCGTCCCCAAGTAGAGCGAGGTCTTGTCGACGGAAGAAAAGGCGAGCGGAGGCGTCCAGGGATCGCGATACTTTCTCTTAGCGATGTCGGTTCCGAACACCGACACGGGCCACGGCGAGACATCCTGCGTGAGCGAACGGCGCCGATCCCAGCGTGAGACCCCTCCATAGCTGGTGCTGGCGTAGACGATATCCGGGTTCTTGGGATCAAGTGCGAAGTAGCCGCTCTCACTGCCGCTGGCCGGAAACCAATCACGCGGCGTGATCTGGCCATAATCGGATCGGCTCCGCACCGCCACGCCGCCGCTGTCCTGTTGCGCCCCGTAGACCGTGTAGGGAAAGCGATCATCCGTCGTAACATGATAGAGCTGCGCCGTGGCCTGGTTGTACCAGGTCGACCAGGTGCTGCCGCGATCCAGGCTGATGCTCGTTCCCTGGTCGGTGCCCAAGACCAGTCGATCACGATTTTTCGGATCGACCCACAGCTCGTGATAGTCATCGCCGCCGGGCGCGCCGCGCACCACCGTGATGGTCTTGCCGCCATCCACGGAACCGAACAGCGCGATGTTGGGAATATAAATCGTCTCCGCATCGCTCGGGTCCACCGTGATCCGGCTGAAGTACCAGGCCCGGCTGGTGAGGCGCTCATCAGCATTGGCGAGCGTCCAGTTCTCACCGCCGTCGTTCGAGACGTAGAGTCCGGAAGGCTTGGCTTCGATGAGCGCATACATCCGTTGCCCATTGGCGCTGACCGCGACGCCGCTGCGCCCCCAAGTCCCTTCGGGCAGGCCATGGCCGATGCACTGCTGCCATGTTTCACCCGCATCGAGCGAGCGGTAGATGCCGCTGCCAGGGCCGGCCAGCGGTGCGTAGGTGCTCCATGGGGGGCGATGCGCCTCCCACAGGGAGGCGATGAGCACGCTTGGCTTGGCCACCGCAATGGCAAGATCGGCGACGCCGACATTCGGGCCTTTGTCGAGCGTTCGCTGCCAGGTCGTCCCGCCGTCCCGCGTCCTGTAGATTCCACGCTCTGGGTTGGGTCCGTAGGCGTGACCCAAGGCGCCGACGTAGGCGATGTCGGGGTTCGTGGGGTCGAGCACGATTTTGCTGATCTGCCGGGTGTCGGCCAGGCCGGCGAAGCTCCACGTATCGCCGCCATCCACGGATTTATAGACGCCTGCCCCGGAGGCGAGATTGGAGCGAATGTCGCTCTCCCCGGTGCCGACGTAAATAACCTTCGGGTTTGCGTCGGAGACCGCGAGTGCGCCAATGGAGGCCACCGGTTGATGGTCGAAGACCGGCGTCCAGACCGTTCCCGCGTCGACAGTCTTCCACACCCCGCCGTCGACCGCGCCAAAGTAGAAAATGCTCCCTGAGCCCGGTACGCCGCCGACCGCCACCGCGCGGCCGCCGCGAAACGGGCCGATCATGCGCCATTTCAGGTCGCTGAAGAGTTGCGGCGCCACGGTTGCCGCAATGGTGTGCGCGCCGAGCGGCAGGATGAGAAGTACGGTCGCCAGCAGTTTCGCAGGGTACCGGACCTCGAGGCTACGAAGTTCTGTCACTCATCTCTCCACGGGTTGACGCCTTAGAACCGGCAATCATAATCGCCCGGCGCCAATTGCGGTGACGATTTGCGACACAGGGCTACGGCGCTGGTGTCCCCTCAAGAATCCGGGGACTCGGCCTCGGCCAGCGATTCGACTTCGTGAAACTTGCCATAGTCGAGATGCAAGGTGCCATCGTCGGCCTCTTCCAGGATGTCGCGAAAAGTGGCGTTCCAGCGGATGTCGTCGCTGGTATATTCGGCCCGCGCCATCAGTACCTGACCCGTTGTTTCGTCGGTGCCGCTGATGCTGAGGACGAATGACGTTCGCGATTTGCGCATGGACTCGGCAGTTTCCGCCTTGAGCGGGCTTGCGTGGTCGATCAGATGCATGACGGTCCAGCCGAGGATGAACATGGGATGCTGCGAGCGGACCAGGGGCAGATCGAGGACGCGGCGAATGCGAAATCCTTCCGAGGTCACTTCATCGCGCAACATGCGCAGCTGCGCGGATGCATCCTGAACGACGTTCTGGCGCTGGTTGGCAGCGCGAATGAGCAGTGTCAGTTTGCCGTCGATGGGGCGCACGACGAGATTCTTGGTAAATAGAAAGCGCGCCCGGGGACGGGAAAAACGCGCAAACATGATGCCCGTGATGAGCGCCAGCGACATGAGGCCAACAAAGATTTCGGCCATCGCGACCGAGTGGCCATACAGCGTTTGCGGATGCATGTCTCCGTATCCGACCGTCGCGAGCGTTTCGACACTGAAGAAAAACGCGCCCGCGAACCCGGGTGGATTCAAGTTGGCGATGCAGCCGGGCACGAGGTGGTACAGAAAGCCAAATAGGACGTCGAACACGAGAAAGAAGCTGGCCAGGGTGGCGAACAGGCGGGGCCAACTGACCGTCATGAAATGGTGGAATAAGTCGTGCCAGACTTCACGCGAGAGGCCTTGGGTGAGGATCTCGCGCTGACCGAGCCTCACGCGCCGAGGGGCGGTGGGTCTGCGGGCAGGATGAATCAGGGACGGGCGCGTCGGTGGCGTCGCTCGATGTTTGGGGGCGCTCATGAGCCCCATCTTAGGGAGGGGGCGGCCTGCGTCAACTCCTCAATTGACCTCAGCTAGATCGACGCACTCGGCCTCTTCCGGCTGTTCACTCCACACGACATCCAGGTATTTGCGCAGATGCGCGAGCTCCGCTTCGCTCGCATCCCAGCTCGTGACATGGCAATTGGCGTAAAGGCGCATCTCCAGTGTCTGCAGCGCCTCGACCACGACCGAGATACGAAATCCCGTCAGCGATTCGCGCAAGCAGACGGGGCATTTGAGCGGGAACAGAATCTCTGGCTCGATCATGGTCTGCCCGCCGCGGCTTCACGCTTCACCGCCTCGGGAACGGCAGCGAGCTTTTGCTTAACGGCTTCGAGCTCCCTCGCATCGATTACGCGAGCGCCGCCGGGCTGCCTCATCGCGCGCTCGAGGTGCGCCTGACGCATGAAGAGTTCCAAGAGTTCGTTAACAGATTTCATACACGCTCTGGTGGTTAAAACGAATTTCAGATTTCGCACGGGATATGGTGACGCAGCGCAATCCCGGCGCAACGTGATCCAGCTCCCGGTACCGCGTGCATTCCGGCTTCTGTAAAACGCTTGAGCGAACCCATGTCGCCGCGCGCAGACGGGCGGCGGAGCGAAAGTGACGCGAATGCCCATGGAGGGTGACAAATATTGGCTAGAATGGCCCACACGAGGCGGAAAGGGGGGCGGGTGGCGACTCGCCATGCAAGTCATCTCCTTCAAGAACACTCCGCTGTTCAAGCGCGGCATGTGGCTGAGCGCCGCTGCGCTGCTCGCTTTCGTGGCGGCTCCCTCGGTGTTGAATGGCGCCTTGTGGCGGAACCCGCTGGTGACGGTGATTCCCCTGTGCATCTTGTGCGGCTTTGAGGTGTATTTCTTTCGCAAAATGCAAATCCACCGTCTCGCCGACGAGGTGATGGATTGCGAGGATCATTTGAGGGTTCGCAGGGGACGGACTGAAGAGATCATTCCGTTCTCGAAGATCGCCTCCGCGGAGGTGTCAACCGCCGGCGGCATTCATCGGTTCACGATTCGCCTGGAACCCGCGGCGAGCGGAGGGAAAATTGAATTTCTACCGCAGGCGAGTCTGTGGGGCAGTCTGCGTGCGGTTCAACGGGTGGCGAACAATCTCACGGACCGCGCGCAGCAAGCGAAGGGCGGACGCGCGGTCCAATAAGGAATTGCGCTCGGGCTAGAACTCTCCAAAGCCGCGTGCCATGGCTGCTGCAAAGATGGGCAGAAGCACGAACAGCGCGAGCTCGATGTGCAGATAGCGCCGCGCCGCGCCGACGGCCGCATCATCCGGCGCGGTCCCCGATCTGCGCCAGCGGATGAACGCCAAGGTGGGCGGCACCGACAATAGTCCGATGGCGGCGAAGGTCGCGATTTTGGCCCAGAAGAATGAGTTGTGCGAATAATAGGCCCAGCCCTTGGCCGCAAAAATCGCCCGGCAAAAACCGATGATCACGACCGCGCCCGCGAAGACCCCATACCATAGGTCGATCGAGCCAATGCGCGCGACGGTGGCGGTGCTCATGCCGGGCCGCACGATCATGAATTCGGCAAACACGATGCCAAAGATTGCGAAGACCAGCAGGTGATGAACTATGGCAAGAACGAGGTCGAGCATGGCTCAAAAAGTGTTGAGTTGACCCTCGGCGAACAACTCCTCGAGCTGCCAGACCGCCAACGCCTGCTGGTAGCGCATCTCGATGAGCTCGAATTCCTCGGCGCTGATTTCGCGCCGCTTGGTTCTCTCCAACCCTTTGACTTCCACACGCACCTGAGTGGCCGCGGATCGTGCGGAGGAGGTGCGAGTTTCGTGGTGGTGGGGTTGCATTTCCATAAGTGGGTTGCCATCGATTATGCAGCGGGGGTATGACGAAGCAATGACTGCGCCGCACACACTCATGGTGGCGCAAATCGCCGCTCAGTCCTAGCCGTCGCGTCCTGCCGACAAGGTGTCACCGCTGACATCGCGACTGCGGTACGATCTGGCTCTCCATACAGCACCCGAAGAGGACGCGCGCCATGGCGAAGGCATACTGGATCACCTGTTATCGTCAGATCTCCGATCCCGGCAAACTTGCTGCCTACGCCAAGCTGGCGGGCCCGTCCATCGAGGCGGGCGGAGGACGTTTTTTGGTGCGGGGCACAGCCGCGCGCGCCTATGAGGCGGGCCAGGTGGAACGTACCGTCGTGATCGAATTTGATTCGGTCGAGCATGCCATCGCCACGCATGAGGGCCCGGGTTATCAGGCAGCCCTCGCGGCATTGGCGGATGGTGCCGTACGCGATGTGCGGATCGTGTCTGGCGTCTAGATCACGGCATTCGGTCGAAGCGCGGCTGCACCGGCATCGCGCCTGCCTCATGCTGTTGTCGGCGGCGCAGGCCCTTGGCGGATTGTCGTGCCTTGTGTCCGCTCCAATGATCGCAGCGGCTGCGCAGCAGCCCTCGTTCAACGACACTTACGTTGCCGAGTTGCAGCGATTGCAGCAGGCGCAAGATTGGACCCATCTTGAACAGGTTGCGCGCCAAGCCTTGAGCGCCATGGAGACCCAATTCGGCGCCGACTCTTCTTCCGTGGCGGCAGCGGCAGGGTGGCTTGCCAATGCTCTCGTTGCGCAACGCCGATACGCCGAGGCGGAGCCTGTGGCGCGCCGCTCATTGACGGTGAATGAAAAGGCGTTGGGACCGGACGCTGGGAACACCGGCATCAGCCTGGACACGCTCGCCGTCATACTCAAGGACGAAGGCCACGTGGCGGACGCCGAGCCGCTCGCGCGGCGGGCATTGGCGATCAGCGAAGCAACCAATGGGCCCGAGGCTCCCGGCACCGCGCATTGTCTGGACGGTCTCGCCGATGCGCTGCAGAGGCAGGGCCAGTATCCGGAAGCTGAAACGCTGCGGCGGCGCTCGCTGGCGATTCTTGAAAAGAAGTTCGGCTCGGAAAGTGCGATGGCTGCTCAGGGCTTGGATAACCTTGGCGGCCTGTTCTTGACGCAAAGCCGCCTTGATGAGGCTGAGCCGCTATTTCGGCATAGCGTCGCGATTCGAGAAAAGCTGTTGGGACCCGATCATCCGGACACAGCACTGAATCTCAACAACCTTGCCACGTTGCTGACCGTCCAGGGCCGGTATGCGGAAGCGGAGGTCCTCGAAAGGCGTGTGTTGGCCATATTCGAAAAATCTTCCGGTCAGGGGGATTTCAACACCTCGCTTGCTCTGGCCAATCTTGCGTCCGCGGTGTCGTTTCAGGGCCGATTCAGTGAAGCAGAGCAGCTGCAGCGGCGCGCCTTGGCGATCGTGGACACGCCGGCGCGGCAATATGCGCCGGACACCGCGCACAAACTGAATAATTTAGCCGATTTCCTCAATTCCGAGGGTCGCTACGGCGATGCCGAGTCCACGCTGCAGCGGGCGCTGGCGATCTTCGAAAAGACCCTTGGGCCCGACGATACCAAGACGCTCACCGTCCGCTCCAACCTCGCCAACAGTCAGGCCCTGCAGGGTAAATTCGCTGCTGCCACCGCCAATTTGCGCATCGACTGCGCGACACGATCTTCCCAGGGCGGCGCATCTGAACAGAGCGGTGCAGCCGCGCGCGCCGCGAAATTGTACGCCGGCAAGTGCTGGACTCGCTTGAGCCGCTCACTGTGGGATTGGTCCGCCCATGGCGGGGGCACTGCCGCTTCCGACCGCCCCGAAGCGCTGAAACTCGAGGCGTTCGCCGCCAGTCAGCGTGCGGTTCAGTCGGCGGCCGGGGATGCAATGGCACGTTCCGCAGCACTCACCGTTGCAGAGGCCGCCGCAGTGGGTGCTGAGGCCCGCGCCTATGAGGCCGCTCTTGGGGAGCGGGACACCCTTGCCCTGAACTACGCCAAGGCCGCCGGCGAAAGCGGGGCGGCCAATCTGGAAAAGAGCGAGGCGCTGGCCAAAGCCCGCGCGGATTCGCTCGTAACGATCGAAAAACTGGCGGCGCAAATCAAAGCGAAGGCACCGCTTTATTGGGACTATCGTTCACCGACACCCATCAGCGCCGCGGCACTGCAAGCCAAGACGGGCGCGGATGCGGTGCTGCTCCGCCCGGACGAAGCGCTGATCGTGATGGTGGTCGCGGAGGGCAAGGACAAGGGGCTGACTTTTGCGCTGAGCAAGGATCAGCTGGTGTGGGCGCAGCTGGGTCTCTCCGGCGATGAGATCAAAGCGCGGGTCAACAAACTGCGCAGTCAGATCGACCCCGATGCATACGGCCTCGGGGATATCGGCGTAAACCCGGGCCCGTTCAATCGACAGGCGGCGTATGAACTCTACCAGGCCTTGCTCGGCGATGCCGCCGTTCAGGCAGTGATAAAGAACAAGCCAGTCCTATTGTTCGTGCCGTCCGGACCGTTGATCAGTCTGCCCCCGGCACTGCTGGTTACCGCCCCGCCACAGGGCGCCGGCGACACGGATCCGGAAGCGCTGCGCGCGACCCCGTGGCTGCTTCGATCCTATGCCGTCGGCCTGTTGCCGGCGGTGAGTTCGCTGCGCACCTTGCGCCAGAGCGGCCCCGCCGATCGCGGCCACGCCTCGGACCCCTTGCTCGCGTTCGCCGATCCCGACTTCGTGCGCAGAACCACGACCGCGGCAAAACCCGCGGCCAAAAAAATCGCACGCGGCTTCAGCAGCTATTTTCGCGATGGCCTGCCGCTCGCCGAAGCGCTCGACGAACTACCGCAGCTGCCGGGCACACGAATCGAAGGCGAAGCGCTGATGAAGGCACTTCACGGCCGCCCGGGCAGCTTGTTGGTGGGCCGCAATGCCTCCAAGGCCGAGTTGATGATGCGCAACCGGGACGGGCGATTGGGCATGGTCCGCGTGCTCGAGTTCGCCACCCACGGGTTGGTCGCGGGCGATGCCTCTGACCTCGCCGAGCCCGCGCTCGCACTGGCGGCGGGCGCGAAGCCCGCTGACGAGCTGTTGTTGGCATCGGAAGCGGCCACCTTGCAGCTCAACGCCGATTGGGTACTGCTATCTGCCTGCAATACTGCGAGTCCCGATGCACCGGCGGCCGAAGGTCTGTCGGGCCTGTCCCGGGCGTTCTTTTACGCCGGCGCCAAATCCTTGCTGGTATCGCACTGGCGGGTCCGCGATGATGTTGCACCGCTCTTGATTCCCGCGATGCTGCTCGCGGGGCGTGAGCACCCCGACCTCACCCGTGCGCAGGCGCTGCGTGAGGCGTCGCTGGCAATTCTCGACAACCGCGCGCTCAATGCCGCCGATCCGGCCGCCTGGGCGCCCTTCACGCTCATCGGCGAGGCCGGCCCATGACAGGACTTCACGCATGCGGATAGACCACATCGCGCTCTGGACCACTGATCTTGAGCGCTCAAAGCGCTTCTATGCCGGCTATTTCGGTGCGGCCGCGGGTGCCGAGTACGTGAACCCGGCGAAGGGGTTTACCTCCTGTTTTCTCAGCTTTTCGGGCGATACGCGAATCGAGCTCATGCACACCACCATGCTGTCGCCGATGGCGATCGAACCGGGCGCGCAGCGCATGGGGCTCACCCATCTCGCGATCTCCGTGGGTTCGGTCGAAGCCGTCGATGCATTGACCCGCAAGCTGCGCGACGATGGCTTTGCGATTCTTGACGGCCCGCGCCGCACCGGGGATGGCTATTACGAGAGCGTCGCGCTCGATCCGGACGGCAATCGCGTCGAAATTACGGCTTGAGGCGGGCGAGGGGGCCGCGCCTTTTTTTCGACTGTCTCACAGTTTGGGAATTAACCTGCGAATAAGATATGTGCTCGAGGTCTCAGTGCCCCGTATGGAAGAGCGCAGTGTTTGCCACGGGAGAGAATCGATGAAACAAGCCATAGCCATTGTTGCAGTCGCCGGGCTCGTGAGCGGCATCGCCGCCGCAGGCGAGGGTGTCATGTCGGTCACCTTGAACTCCGAACAGGCGCAAGCACGGCAGTTCGGCATTTACTTCGGCGGAACCGCCTCGCAGTACGACCTGTGCGCCAAGAAAGGGTTTGTGACCAAAGGCAACCCAAGCGCCGAAGATACCGTCAAATCCCTGCTCGAGCAGACGCGTGCGCTCAACCAGGGGCCCGACCAATCCGCGTACGTGCAGGAAGGCTGGGACATGATAAGAAAAGAAATCTCCGACAACGAATCGTTCTTTACACAGGATAAATGCGCCGCCGTGGGCCGGGAGTGGTCCAAAATGTTGGCCGGCATGCGCAAGAAGTAGCGGTGCCGGCCGTGCCGGCGAGCGCCATGCTCGCCCGATGCGATAGGCGAGCGGGCGGGTCGCTCGTCACAGTAACTATCCGGCGATCACGGATGCCGTTACATTAGGCCCCTAACTTTTGGGGAGAACCTTTGATGGATTTCAAACGGCATGTCTTTGCCTGGGGTGCTCTGCGGGCGGCGCTCGCAGCCTGGCTGCTCAGCGCTGGCGCAGCGCGGGCGCAAGATCCACCGAAGGCGGCTTATCCTGATTATCCCAGCGAGACCCCGGAAAAATTCACACCAGCCACCGACAGCCACGACTACACGTGGCGCGATGTCATGATCGCGATGCGCGACGGCGTCAGGCTGCACACGGTCATCTTGGTTCCCAAAGGCGCGGCGCAGGCCGGCATGCTGCTCACGCGCACGCCATACAATGCCAAGGATCTGGTGAGCCACAGCCAAAGCGGACACCTGGGTCCGATGCTGGAAGGCTATGACAACGCGGCCGACGTCATCATCGAGGATGGCTATATCCGCGTCATGCAGGACGTGCGCGGCAAGTATGGCTCGGAAGGCGATTACGTGATGAACCGGCCGGTGCATGGCCCGCAGAATCCGACGCCGGTCGATGATTCGACCGACACCTTTGACACCATCGACTGGCTGGTGAAGAACGTCCCTGAGAGCAACGGCAAGGTGGGCACTCTCGGCATCTCGTACGACGGCTTCGAGCCGCTGATGGCGCTCGTGAACCCGCACCCCGCGCTCAAAGTGTCGGTGCCGATGAACCCCATGGTGGACGGCTGGATGGGCGATGACTGGTACCACAATGGCGCCTTTCGGCAGCAAAACCTGGCCTATATTTACGAGCAGGTCGCCAGCCGCGACAACTCCGTCAAGTGGTGGACCAATTACCACGACGACTATGACCTCTTTATGCAGGGCGGCTCCGCCGGCGATTTGGCGCACCGCTACGGCATGGAACAGCTCGGCTTCTGGAATAAATTGCTCGCGCATCCTGCCTACGATGCCTTCTGGAGCGATCAAGCCGTGGACAAGCTGCTCGCCGCTCAGCCGTTGCAGGTGCCCGTGATGCTGGTGCACAGCCTGTGGGATCAGGAGGATAGCTATGGCGCGCTGGCGGTGTATTCAGCCATCAAGCCCAAGGATACGCGCGGCGACATGGTGAAGCTCGTCATGGGGCCCTGGTATCACGGCCAGGAAATTGCCGACGGCAGCGCCCTCGGTGCGATCCGCTTCGGCAGCGATACCGCGCAGTATTTTCGTGAAGCGGTGCTGCGACCCTTTCTTGCGCAGTATCTGAAAGACGGTGCGCCCAAGGCCGATGTGGCTGCGGTTACCGCCTTCGAGACCGGCACCAATCAGTGGCGCCGCCTGGACCGCTGGCCGGCGGCTTGCGAAAGCGGCTGTGCGGCGACGAGTCGGGCGCTGTACCTGCAAACGGATCAGAAGCTCGCATTCACGCCACCTGCGACGCGCACCGCCTATGCCGAATATGTTTCCGATCCGGCGCGCCCCGTACCCTTCCGGGCCCGACCGATCCAGCCAATAGGATACGACCCGGGACAAACCTGGCAGGAGTGGCTGGTCGATGACCAGCGCGAGGCATCGGGCCGCACTGACGTGCTCACCTTCACGTCGGATGTGCTCAAGGCGCCATTGAAAATAAGCGGCAAGCCGGACGTGCACTTGTTCGCCTCGACGAGCGGCAGCGACAGTGATTGGGTGGTGAAGCTGATCGACGTCTATCCGGATCAAGTGGCGTCGCAACCCGCGATGGGCGGCTATGAACTCGCGGTCGGCATGGACATCTTGCGGGGCCGCTATCGCGAAAGCTTCGTGAACCCCAAAGCCATCGAACCCAACAAACCGCTCGCCTATCACTTCACGCTGCCCGCCAACAATCACGTGTTCCTGCCGGGCCACCGCATCATGGTGCAGGTGCAGTCCAGCTGGTTTCCGCTGTATGACCGAAATCCGCAAACCTTCGTGCCCAACATCCTCCTGGCGAAGCCCGCCGATTACCGCAGGGCGACGCAACGCGTGTACTTCTCGTCCAGCGCGGCATCCTACGTGGCGTTGCCCGTGGTGGAGAACTGAGCGCCGCCGCGCGCAGGGGGCGAGCCGCGGCGATTTCGACACGGTTTTTACGCCGTGGCCGGCGATTTGCAGCGCAAATTTACGGCCCCGGAAGCTATCCTTTGCGCCGTGAATACCAAGATCTTGCAGGCCCGCCAAATGAGTCTGGCGCTGATCGTTATTGCCGTCGTCAATCATGGGCACTTGGAAGCGGATTACGCCGGCGCTCGACCCGGCTCCTCGGGCCTCACGCGCTTGGGCCGCGATCTGATGCGCCGTGCCGGCGGCGAAACCGTCGCCGAAGTGGCCGCGCTCGCAGCGCGCCAACGCCGCGGCTCCGGTTAATTCAGCGCTTAATCAGGTAGCGCCGGCTCCGATCGAGTAGGCGATTTCTGACACGAACATTGCGCAACCCCGTACAAGATGCGGCCGGGGTGCCCCGCACAATGCAAAAAATTGACGAAAATCGTAAGGGCAGCGATGCCGTGTCCCATGCATTGTCAAGATAGGCAAAGGGCCGCGTTCGCTGGCGAGTTCCACCTATGATGGATCATCCCGAGACCAGCAACTCCGGCGTCATGACGCAACACTCGGCCCGCGGCTCGTCCATGGGCTCCCAGAACAAAGCGCATTGGATTCTCTCCGCACTCGTGGTGGTGGTGGTCCTGCTGTGCGTGTGGTGGCTGGTGCACGCGTTGTCCAAACCCAAGGCGAAGCCATCCGGCCCGCAGGGGATACCGGTCGCCACCGAACCGGTCAAGCTCGGCAATATCGACGTCTACCTGGACGCGCTTGGTACCGTCACGCCGGTGTACACCGTGAGCGTGGTGAGCCGGGTCGCGGGCGAAATCACCGAGGTGCGGTTCAAAGAAGGTCAGACCGTCAAGAAGAACGACCTCCTGGCAGTGATCGATCCGCGCCCGTACGTGGCCGCGCTGCTGCAAGCGCAGGGCCAGCTCTCGCGCGATGAGGCCGCCCTCAAGAACGCCCGCATCGACCTCGTCCGCTACCAAAATTCCTACAAGGAACGTGCGATCCCCGAGCAGCAGTTGGCGACGCAACAGGCCACCGTCGATCAGGATGAGGGCTCGGTAAAGCTCGACCAGGGCAACTTGGCTGCCGCCCAGGTGAATGTCGACTACACGCGCATCGTGTCGCCGATCGACGGCCGCGTGGGCCTGCGCAATATCGACCCGGGCAATATCGTGCCGGCCAACGGTACCTCCGCGGTATGCGTCATCACGCAACTGCAGCCGATCACCGTGATCTTCACGATTGCGGAGGATGAGATAGGGGAGGCGACAGCGCAAATGGCCGCTGGGCATGCGTTGCCCGTCCAGGCGCTGGATCGCAGCAAGCTGCACCAGATTGCGACCGGCACGCTGATCACGGTCGACAACCAAGTGAACACCACCACGGGCACGGTGCGCGCGCGGGCGAGCTTCGCCAACACGCACAACGAGCTCTTTCCGAACCAGTTCGTCAACGCCAGATTGCTCCTCAAGACCTTGACCCAGGTCAATGTCGTGCCGCAGGCGGCGATCCAGCGCAACAACGACGCCGCTTTTGTGTACGTCGAGCAGCCCGACAGCACCGT
The DNA here is from genome assembly GCA_963818075.1 of uncultured Gammaproteobacteria bacterium. Lineage (GTDB taxonomy): Bacteria > Pseudomonadota > Gammaproteobacteria > Steroidobacterales > Steroidobacteraceae > Bog-1198. The sequence continues at coordinate 660,918 of CAWFQX010000007.1, forward strand.
GAAGTCGGTCAATGTCACCATTCTGGCGACCGAGGCGGGAATGTCGGCGATCACGGGCGTCAACGTCGGCGATCAACTGGTCACGGATGGCTTCGATAAGCTGCAGAACGGCTCCAAAATCGTACCGCGCAAGGCAGCGGCGGAGGCCAGCCCACCCGCAAAGAAGCCCGGATGAATCCCTCGCGGCCATTCATCCTGCGGCCGATTGCCACCTCTTTGTTGATGGCGGCGATTTTGCTGATCGGGGTCATCGGCTTTCGCCAACTGCCCATCGCGGCTTTGCCCGAGGTCGATTATCCGACCATGCAGGTGATGACGTTCTATCCGGGGGCGAGCGCCGACGTCGTCGCGACGGCGATTACCGCACCCCTCGAACGCCAGCTGGGCGAGGTGCCCGGGCTCAGTCAAATGCTCTCCTCGAGCTCGGCCGGCGCGTCCGTCATCACGCTGCAATTCAACTTGAGCCTCAACATCGACATCGCGGAGCAGGATGTTCAGGAGGCCATCAATGCCGCGCAGAACTACCTGCCGGCGCAGCTGCCGATGCCGCCGATCTACAGCAAGGTCAACCCCGCTGACGCACCGGTTCTCACCCTGGCGCTGATGTCGGACTCCATGCCGCTGTCGCAGGTCGAGGACTATACGGATACGCGCCTCGCGCAGAAGATTTCGCAGCTGCCCGGCGTCGGCGCGGTGACCATCAGCGGCGGTCAAAAGCCTGCCGTCCGCGTCCAACTCAACCCCACCCAACTCGCCTCCTATGGCCTCAACCTGGAAGACGTGCGCACGGCGCTCATCGCCACCAGTCTCGACACGGCGAAGGGCAGCTTCGACGGTCCGGCGCAGAGCTTTCAAATCGGCGCCAACGATCAGATCACGAGCAGTGCGGACTTCAAAAAGATCGTGCTGGCCTACAAGAACGGTGCGCCCATCATGCTCACCGATGTGGCCAATGTGGTCGACGGCGTGGAAAACGCGGAGCTGTCCGCCTGGATGAACAAGGTGCCTGCGGTCATCGTGAACATCCAGCGGCAGCCCGGCGCCAACATCATCAGCGTCGTGGACAGCATCAAGGCGCTGCTGCCGAAGCTGCGCGCCACCATTCCTCCCGTGATCAAGGTGGCGGTATTGACCGACCGCACCACGACGGTGCGCGCCTCGGTGGCGGACGTGGAATTCGAGCTGCTGCTCTGCATCGCGCTGGTGGTGGCGGTCATCTTCGTGTTCCTGCGCACGGTTGCGGCAACCGTCATCCCCGGCATCGCGGTGCCGCTATCGCTGGTCGGCACTTTCGGCGCGATGTATGCGCTCGGCTTCAGCCTGAACAATCTGACGCTGATGGCGCTCACCATCTCCACCGGGTTCGTGGTCGACGATGCCATCGTGATGATCGAGAACATCACCCGCTACGTGGAGCAGGGCGAGGCGCCGCTGACGGCGGCGCTCAAGGGGGCCCAGCAGATCGGGTTCACGATCATGTCGCTGACTGTGTCGTTGATTGCCGTCTTGATCCCGCTGCTCTTCATGGGCGACATCACCGGCCGCCTGTTCCGGGAATTCGCGATCACCTTGAGCGCCACCATCCTGATCTCGGCGGCAATTTCGCTGAGTCTGACGCCGATGTTGTGCGCCAAGCTTCTCAAGCACAAGAGCGCGGCGGAGCGCGGCCGCTTCTATCAGGCCTCGGAGCGTGTGTTTCGCAACATCCTGGAATTTTATGAACGCACGCTCGATTGGGTCCTCGAGCGCCGCCGCCTCACCTTGGCCGTGGCGGTGGGCACGCTGGCGCTGACCATTGCGCTGTTGTTCATCGTCCCGAAGGGGTTCTTTCCCGTTCAGGACACGGGCGAGATCCAGGCGGTCTCGGAAGCGACGCAAACGGTGTCGTTCGCCAAGATGGCCGCGCTGCAGCAGCAGCTCGCGGCGGCGATCCTGCAGAATCCCGCGATCGACAGCCTGTCCTCGTTCATCGGCGTGGATGGCACCAACACAACGCTCAACAGCGGGCGCATTCAAATCAATTTGAAGCCGCTGAACCAGCGCAAATCGGCCACGGACGTGATCCTCGAGCTGCAGCGCGCCGCCGCCCAGGTGGCCGGGATCAGCCTGTACATGCAGCCCGTGCAGGACATTACGGTTGCCGATATCGTCAGCCGCACCGAATACCAGTACAGCATGCAGGATCCGAATGCCATCGAGCTCGGGCAGTACGTCACGCGCTTCGTCGATCGGCTGAATCAGCTGCCCGAGCTGCAGGACGTCGCGAGCGACTTGCAGACGCAAGGCCGTCAGATCGCGCTGCAGATCGACCGGCCCACCGCCTCGCGTCTCGGGCTGACGGCGCAGAACATCGATGATGCGCTCTACGACGGCTTCGGTCAGCGCCAGGTATCGACGCTGTTCACGCAGTTGAATCAGTATCACTTGATCATGGAAGTGGCGCCCGAATTTCGCTCGAGCCCGGCCAATCTCGCCGATATCTATCTGCAGCCGGCGGCCGGCGCGCCGGTCCCCTTGAGCGCCATCACCAAGACTGCGCAGGTGACCGCACCGATTCTCATCAACCATATGGGGCAGTTTCCGGCGGCGACGGTGTCGTTCAACCTGGCGCCGGGCGCCTCCCTCGGCGCGGCGGTCAGCGCCATCGAAAAGGCTCAGCAGCAGCTGCCGCCGCCGGCCGCGATGCTCGGCACCTTTCAAGGCACCGCGCAGGCATTCGTCAGCTCGCTCAGCAACGAGGGCATCCTGGTGTTGAGCGCCTTGCTGACGGTCTACATCGTGCTCGGCATCCTCTACGAGAGCTACATCCATCCCATTACCATTCTCTCGACGCTGCCCTCCGCGAGCGTTGGCGCGTTGTTGGCGCTGCTGATTTGCGGCGATGAGCTGACCGTGGTGGCGATCATCGGCATCGTTCTTTTGATCGGGATCGTGCAAAAGAACGCGATCATGATGATTGACTTTGCGCTCGAGGCGGAGCGCAAGGAACACAAGAGCGCGTTGGCGGCAATTCGCGAGGCCTGTCTGCTGCGCTTTCGGCCCATCCTCATGACCACGATGGCGGCGATGCTCGGCGCCATGCCGCTGGCCTTCGGCCATGGGGTGGGCTCCGAGCTGCGCCGGCCGCTCGGCATTGCGATTGTCGGCGGGCTCATTTTCAGCCAGATGCTGACTCTGTACACCACGCCCGTCATTTACCTGTTCTTCGACGGCTTGGCGGCCCGGTTTGCGGCTTGGCGCGCCCGGCGGGCGCCGCCGCAACCCGCATTGCCGCCGCCGCAGCCGAACCCATGAACTTCTCCGCGCCCTTCATTCAGCGGCCGATCGCGACGACGCTGCTCACCGTCGCCATCGCACTGGCGGGTGTCGGTGCGTTTCGCGTACTGCCGGTGTCGCCGTTGCCGCAGGTCGATTTCCCGACGGTGTCCGTGTCCGCTTCGCTGCCCGGTGCCAGCCCAGAGATCATGGCCTCCTCGGTGGCCACTCCGCTCGAACGCGAGTTCGGGCGCATCGCTTCCGTCACCGAAATGACCTCGCAGAGCACGCTGGGCCAGACCAGCGTGACCCTGCAATTCAATTTGAATCGCAGCATCGATGCGGCGGCGCGCGACGTCGAGTCGGCGATCAATGCCGCACGCAGCTACTTGCCCGCGAACTTGCCGAGCAATCCCACATATCGCAAGGTGAATCCGGCCGACGCGCCGATCATGATCATCGCGCTCACCTCCGACAAATTGCCGCCGTCGGCGCTGTACGATGCGGCCTCGACCGTGCTCGAGCAGCGGATCTCCCAGATCGGCGGCGTCGGGCAGGTGCTGGTCGGCGGCAGTTCTGCGCCGGCGGTGCGGATCAATGTGAACCCGACGCAGCTGAGTGGTTACGGCCTGGGATTGGAGAATGTTCGCGCAGCGATCGCGGCGCAGAATGCCAACCTGGCCAAGGGAAGGCTGGCCGATGCCGCGGGCAGCTGGGCAATCAGCGCCAACGATCAGCTGATGAAGGCGGCCGATTATCGGCCGCTCATCGTGTCCTATAGCAATGGTCAGCCCGTGCACCTGTCGAACGTCGCGAAGGTTCAGGACTCGGTGCAAACGGTGCGCAGCATGGGATTGGCCAACGGCAGCCGCGCCGCGCTCCTGATCATCTTCCGGCAACCCGGCGCCAACATCATCACCACCGTGGATGCGATCAAGGCGGCGCTGCCGCAATTGCATGCCAGCATCGATTCGTCCATCGTGATGAGCATCGGTCTCGATCAAACCCAGACGATCCGGGCGTCCGTAGCCGATATCGAGCGCACCCTGCTCATCTCCGTGGTGCTGGTGGTGCTGGTGGTGTTCGTGTTCCTGCGCGAACTGCGTGCCACCTGGATCCCGCTGGTCGCCGTGCCGACCTCGATCATCGGCACCTTGGCGGCGATGTACCTGTTGGGCTACAGCATCGACAATCTCTCGCTCATGGCGCTCACCATCTCGACGGGATTCGTCGTGGACGATGCCATCGTGGTGCTGGAGAACATCACCCGCTATCAGGAAATGGGCATGGACGCCGAATCGGCGGCGATGAAGGGGGCGGCCGAAATCGGTTCCACGGTGCTTTCCATCAGCATCTCGTTGGTGGCGGTCTTTACTCCCATTCTGCTCATGGGTGGAATCATCGGCCGCCTGTTTCGCGAATTTGCCGTGGTCCTATCCATCGCGATTTTGGTGTCGCTGGCGGTATCGCTGACGACGACGCCGATGATGTGCCGGATGCTGTTGCGCGAAAAAGCAGCCCACGGCAGGCTTTACATGGCGAGCGAGCGGGCGTTCGAGCGCATCTTGAAGGGCTATGAGAAGAGCCTGGGCTGGGTGCTCGAGCATTCCCTGCCGGTGCTGATGGTCGCCATTCTGACCGTGGGCGTCGCGGTATTTCTGTATATCGAGACCCCCAAGGGCTTTTTCCCGCAGCAGGATACCGGCCGCCTGAACGGCAGCATCGTCGCGGACCAGGCCATTTCCTTCCAGGCCATGCAGAACAAGATCCAACAGTTTGCGGCAATCGCCAAACAAGACCCTGCCGTTGACACGGTGCTGGTATTCACCGGCGGCGGCGGCGGAACGACCACCAACACCGGCCGCGTGTTCATCTCCTTGAAGCCGCTCAACGTACGCAAGTCGACGGCCGATCAGATCATCAATCGGCTGCGGCCGAAACTCGCGGTGGTGCCCGGTGCCACGCTATACCTGCAAGCGGTGCAGGACGTGAGGATCGGCGGGCGGCAATCCGCCGCTCAATACCAATACACCATCCAGAGCGATAGCCTGCCGACGCTGAACCATTGGGGGCCGATCCTGCTCAAAGCCTTGAAGGGCATCCATCAGCTGACGGATGTGAACAGCGACGCGCAGAACAAGGGCCTATCGGCCAATCTGGTGATCGACCGCCCCACCGCGGCACGGCTCGGCATCACGCCGCAGGCCATCGACAATGTCCTGTATGACGCCTTCGGGGAGCGGGAAATTGCCACCATGTACACGCCCTTGAATCAGTACTACGTGGTCATGGTGGTCGACCCTAGTTTTTGGCAGGATCCGAGTGCGCTGCAAAATGTCTATATCTCATCCAGCGGCGGCGGGATGGTGCCGATATCGGCGTTCACGCACTTCGAGGCGACAACGGCGCCGCTTTCGGTGAGTCACTCGAGCGTGTTCCCTTCCGTCACGTTCTCATTCAATCTTGCCTCCGGCGTCGCGCTCGGCGATGCGGTGAATGCCATCAACGCCGCGCAGCGCAGCGCCGGGGTGCCGTCCACCATCACCGGCTCCTTCAGCGGCACGGCGCAGGCTTTCAGCGATTCGCTCGCCTCCGAACCGCTGCTGATCGCAGCGGCCATCGCCGCCGTCTATGTGGTGCTCGGGGTTTTGTACGAGAGCTACATTCACCCCATCACTATCCTGTCGACCCTGCCTTCGGCCGGTGTGGGGGCGCTGCTCGCGCTGCGCATCACCCATACGGATCTCAGCATCATCGCCTTGATCGGCATCATCCTGCTCATCGGCATCGTCAAGAAAAACGCGATCATGATGATCGACTTCGCCATCGAGGTGGAGCGGCGCGACCACAAGAGCCCCAAAGAGGCGGTGTTTGAGGCGAGCCTGCTACGTTTCAGGCCGATCATGATGACGACCATGGCCGCCATGCTCGGCGGCGTGCCGCTCGCGATCGGCACCGGGATGGGCGCCGAACTCAGGCGCCCGTTGGGTATCTCCATCGTCGGCGGGCTCATCGTGAGCCAGATGCTCACGCTCTACACGACGCCGGTGATTTATCTCTATATGGACCGCCTGAACTCCTGGGTCTCACGATTCGGTTTCACCAAACCGCCGGACGCCGCCGCGTCCGCCGCCACGCCGGCTACCTCATGAGCATCCGACCGACAGCGGCGTCAACCGGCCTGGCCGCGCTGATTTTGGCGGGATGCAACCTGGCGCCGCATTACGAGCCGCCTCGACCCAACATGACCGCGGCATTCAAGGAGGCCGCCGCCGGCGATCAGAGCGGGCAAGGTTGGAAGATCGCCGATCCGAGCGATGCAGCCATCCGCAGTCATTGGTGGGAGTTGTACCAGGATCCGCAGCTCGACGAGCTCGAGGCGAGGGTGGCCATATCAAACCAGACCATCGCAGCGGCGGAGGCGAGTTACCGCGCGGCCCATGCGCTGGTCTTGGAGGCCCAAGCCCAGTTGTTTCCGACCTTGAGCCTCGACCCCGCCATGACGCGCGGAAAATCCAGCGCCGCGCTGACCGGCTTGAGCGGCGCCGGCACGGGCACCACCCCGGCCACGGGGACGACCGGCACGGCGACGAACACCGCGGCGCTGGGCTCGACTCGCACACACAATGTGTTCACATTGCCCTTGGACGCTTCTTATCAGGTCGATCTCTGGGGCAGCATTCGCAATTCCGTGGCGGTGAATCGGTATGCGGCGCAGGCCAGCGCGGCGCAATTGGCGAACGCGCTGCTGAGCACGCAGAGCTTGTTGGCGCAGGATTATTTTCAGCTGCGTGTGGCGGATGAGCAGCGGCGCATTCTCGAAACCACCGTTGCCGACTACAAGGCCAGCCTGCGCCTGGTGCGCACCTTGGTCGCCAGCGGCGTCAATTCGGAGGCCGATATCGCGACGGCGGAAACGCAGCTCGAGTCGGCGACGGCGCAGGCGACCGATGTGGGCGTGGCTCGGGCTCAGTATGAACATGCCATCGCGGTTCTGATCGGCGTCGCGCCCGCCCGGTTTTCCATGCCGTATCGGCACTTCAATCAACGGCTGCCGACCATCCCGGTGGGAGTCCCGTCCGATCTGCTCGAGCGCCGGCCGGACATCGCCGCCGCGGAGCGGCAGGTGGCACAGTCCAATGCCCAGATCGGCGTTGCCCGCGCCGCGTTCTTCCCCAGCCTGACGCTCACCGGCTCGGCCGGCTACGAGTCGACCGCCTTGAGCCAGTTGTTCGACGCGCCAAATCGATTCTGGTCGGTGGGGCCAAGTCTTGCGCAGGTGCTGTTCGACGGCGGCGCGCGTCGCGCGGCCGTCGCCCAGGCGCGGGCGCTCAACGACAGTCAGATCGCCAACTATCGGCAAACCGTGTTGAGCGCCTTTCAGTCCGTGGAGGACAATCTGGCGGCGCTGCGAATCCTGTCGCAGGAGCTGGCGCAGTCACACCGCGCCACGGTGGCGGCGAAGCGTGCCGTGGAACTGACCATCGTGCGCTATCGCAATGGCATCGACAGCTACGCGACGGTCATCGTTGCGCAAAATTCGTTCTTGAGCGCCCGCGAGACCGAATTGCAGATCCAGCTGCGCGAGCTCACCGCGAGCGTCGTTCTGATCAACGATCTGGGCGGCGGTTGGTCGACGTCGGAGCGGGAACAAACCGAGCGCATGGCGGAGCATCCCGCGGATTTCGGCAAGGAGCCTCAGGTTCCCGCCGAGAATTCCGGACCCACTGTCCCCAATCCGCCCGCCATGCCGGAGGGGGAAATTCTCCCGGACGAGCTCATCAAGCAAAACAATGACGCGATGGCGCCTGATCCTGCGGCGGGCAGCCCGCAAAATTAGAGTGGTACGGCGCAAGTCGATAGGGGAGAATGCGCAACGGCTGCACTGTGGCGAAAAGGGGATCCAATGTCGGGGAGTAGTCACGGGCGCCGGCGCGCACAAGGTGGATGGATGGCTGCGCTCTTCGCGCTGGCGGCGGCGTGTGGGGCCGCAGAGAACTTCAGCGCCGATCAACTCGCGCTCTACAACAAGTGCGAGACCAGTCCCCCCGCGGCGCAAGTTCGCGCCTGCTCCACGGCCATCGACTCGAAAGCATTCAAGGGCATTCAGCTCGCGGGTCTGCACGTCAATCGTGCCAATGCCTACGACGCCAACGGCGACAAGGGCAGCGCCTTGAAGGACTACAACCGGGCGCTGGAGCTCGCGCCGGATAATGCCGGGATTTATTACAATCGCGGCGCTTTATTCGTCACGCAAGAAAATTATGACTCGGCGCTCAAGGATTACAACGCAGCGCTTCGCATCAACCCCGCCTATGTTGCCGCCTTGAACAACCGCGGCCGCCTGTACGCGTTCACCCACAATAATTCGGCCGCGCTGGCGGACTACTCCGAGGCCATCCGCCTGGAGCCCTCGGCACCCCTATATCAGGAACGCGGCTCCGTCTATGTACAGCAGCACGAGTTCCAGCGCGCGCTCGATGACGAAAATGCCGCCATCCGTCTCGACCCGTCGATCGCGCTCGCTTATTTCTTCCGATCCATGGCCTATGGAGGTTTGGGTGCGGGAGAAAAGGCATCGGCCGACGTCAAGACCGCCGTTCACCTCGATCCCAATCTGGCGCAATTCATCAAATTGAATGGACAGGGGGCCGCTCCGGCCCCGCCAAAATGAGGTTGTCCCCCATACAGGGATGAGCGACCCGGACTACTGGATGGACGCCATCCTCGAGGCTCGTGACAATCCGCGCCATGGCGCGCGGATTTCATATCGAAAAATTGAGCGATGAGTTCGGCCAGTATACGTTGGTGTTGAAGTGTGCCGAGTGCGGTCACGAGCGTACGGCCGAACCTCACACGCTCGGTCGGCTATGCGGTTGGGACACGCGGCTCGAGGATATTGCGAAGCGGATGCGATGTTCGAAGTGCGGCAAAAAGAAGTGCCATTTGCGCGCGTTTCCGCCGCAGAAACCGCGCGGCTATACCTCGCTGCCGAAGTAGTTGAAAGGCCGCGAGCGCGCGGCGCTTACGGGTGCCGGAAGCGGCCGATCAGTCCTGCGGCACCCTTCGCGTGCCCGTTGAGCGCGGCGAGAAGTTCATCTCGCGTCATCCCGGGCTGCAAAGCCTTCGGCTCCAGATCGGTGGCGATGAGCGTGAACGTATAGTGATGCCAATCACCGGGCGGGGTGCACGGCCCGGAGTACGTGTCGAGATTGCGGGTGCCTTTGCCGCCAATGAATTTATCGGAGGGTTTACTCGCTTCGCCCTCCGCCAATCGGCTCACCGACACGGGGATGCCGTACGCAACCCAATGGACCACGCCGAGACCGCCGCGGCCCTCTGGGTCAACCAAGGTGAGTGCGAAGCTCTTCGTCCCAGCAGGCGGATTCTTCCATTCGAGCGGGGGAGAGATGTTCTCTCCGACACAATTGGGATTGGATTTGTCGTTGCCGGCATTTTTTACCGCGAGCTTGCCGTTGTCCTCAAGGCTTGGCGAGGTCAGCGTGAAGTCATCGGCGACGGCCGGTATGGCGGCGCTCAGACAGAGCAGGGCGATGGCGACATTCAGAAAATGGCCGGTGATTATTTTCATGCTGCCAACCCCGATTCGTTGATCTCACACTGCTCGATGCGATACAGCATATCTGGAGTGGGGTCCGCGGAGCAATCGAACCGCAGGTGCAAGCAGAGTCGATAAGTGTCTTTAAGTAAATCGTGTAACTATCCGATTACATTACATTTAATCTTGTACATTGGCGAGGCAGTGGATAGGTGCCTACCTTCGCCTCGCGGACCTTTGCCTCCGCCACCATGCGCCTCACGTCGGCCAGCAGCGCCGGCGCGTCGTACACGATGCCGTCGTGAATCGTGAAGCGGACGCCGCCGATGCATCAATCGGGATCTCGTGCATTTTTATACCCGGCGGTGGAAATTAGTTCTTCCGCGCAGCGGCTCCACGATCCTGGCCGTGCGGGCGATGCGTGTGATCCGGACGTCGACGCTCGACGAATGGACGCACGACGACGATGGGATAGGAGTTGTCCGCAGAGTCTTGCGGACCTGGGTAGTCTTGCGGGCCCGGGTAGTAGTAGTCGGGCGGGTAGCCGGTTTGAGTTTGATAGGAGCGGGACGGCGGGAGTATGGGCGCGGCTTCCATGGTGTTGATCGGCCCCACTTCACGAAGCGTGGACTTGCCGCCGCATGGTCTGCCGGCAAAGGTTTTTTGGCCGTTGATGGTGCATTCCCAAATCTGATTGGCTGCCGACGGCTGGTTCGGGATTTGTGCCGGCAGAGGTGTGGCCGCCAAGGTCGGCAGCACCGTCGCCGGTACAGGTGTCGGGGGCGGCGCCGGCGAGTTGTCAACGGGCGCCTGGGGCAATAGATGCGCGGTGGGTTGGCTTGAGGCTCCTAAACTCGGCGCCGCGGTCTTGTTGGTCGAAGCCACGGTCATCGCGAGCGCAACGGTCGCCATCGAGAGACCGCCCAGAATCCACGGCAGGAGGTCGCGATCCTTGTCCATAGCCGGATTATCCCACGACGCTGCGGCGCGTGGGGCAAACATGACCGGCTGTCGGGCATGCCCGAGTCTGGTCGTCCCATTAAGTAAACGTAATCGCGTTTCGGACCGGCAGGAGCCGCGATCACGGATCGGCAGCCTCGCGAGGGTCAACGGGGGGCCTAACGGAGCGTTGCACTTCTTGTAGGTTCACCAAAAAGGATCGCCGTCATGTACAAAATTGCATCCGTTGCGTTAAGCACCGCTCTCGGGGTTGCCGCCGTGGCGCAGAGCACTCCCGCCGAGGCACATCCCTATGTCAGTGTGGGCATCGGTCTTCCCGGCGTCGCCGTGATTGATCCGTTCGTGTATGCACCGGCCTACTACGCACCTTACTACTATGGGCATGGCCGGTACTGGCGGCGTGACTACGGCCGCGACAGGTACGATCACTTCCGGCACGAACACTGGGACCGCCGCTAGACCGTCACTGCCCCGGTAGAAGTTTTGGTTGGGAGGAGGGCGCCTCGATGACGAGGCGCCCGCACCTTCGGCAATCCCTCAAGGCTCGATCCCTCAAGGCCCGGCCTGACGCTCACGCTGCAACTTTTGCCCTGCTACCGTGTTGTAGTAGGCAGCACAACGGATCTTTGTGTCGTGACAGCCCGGAAAATAACATTCCATCGAGACCCATATGCATAAATTATTGTTGAGTATTGCGATTGCCGCACCGATCGCCTGGTTGCCCGGCGTGAGCGGTGCGAAAGGATGCTTGAAAGGCGCCGCGGTGGGCGGTGTCGTCGGTCACGTGGCCGGACATCATGCCGTGGCAGGCGCAGCGGTCGGTTGCATCATCGGGCATCACCGAGCCAAGGCAAAGGATGACCAGGCTGCTCAAGCACCAGCACAGTCGCAGGGAAAACCGACGGCGCAGAAGCCAGCAGCGTTTTCGATTTAGCGCGAGCCGTCCGTTCGCCGCCAGGCGACGTCGCGGGCTTCGCGGCGGTCGACGGCAAGCACTTGCGAGGCCAACTGCTTCCAGCCGGCGTTCGAATGGATCCAGCAGCGCGCAACTGGCGAAGACCCGGATGGCCAAATCCGTGCTCGATGCCGGCTGGGGCATGCTCAAAGCGCAGCTGCAGTACAAGGGCGAGTACGCCGGCAGAAGCGTTCGCATCGTCAGCGAGCGATACACGACGCAGACATGCAGCAGCTGTGGGGCCCGCACGGGTCCCGCGGGGACTGGACATGTGTGCTGTAAGGACGTGGATGTGCAGCGAGTGTGGTGACACTCATGACCGGGACGTCAACGCTGCGAAGAACACCTATCCGCGGGGAGGTTGCCCCCGTCCGGGAACGAGTCCTCTTCTTCAGTAGCGCCGACGAGCCCGGCAGTTCGCCGAGGCGAGTCAGAGAAACGCGCACTGAAGAAGGCGGCATGAGCACCGGTTGAATGGCCTTCTCGTCCAGCAATCGATCCCAGAGCTAACGATGCGAGGGTTGCGGCTGCAAAGAAGAGAAGGCTGCGGCACACGGCGCCGGCGCGCGGTGTTGATCCACCAATGGTCATGGCAGTTCTCTCCCTCCGCGCCTCTCGCTCTATTTGTTAGTGGCAGCGGGTTCCGGATCGACGAGGTCGCCCTTGCGCGGAAACTCTTCACGGGGCGTACCTTGGGTGCCAGGCAGAGGCGGCTCGCGCACATCCTCTCCCGAGGTGCCGCTGGGATCATCCGGGTCGATTGGCGGGTGCGTGTGCATCAGGCGCTCCTCGAGGTCATGGCGCATCTTGTAACTCCTGAGGTTCGAAGCCAAGACCTCAAAGGCTAGTCAGGTGTGTCGGATGTGACTGACACCGGCTGCTGCAGGGCACCAATCTTGCGTGGTGGAAAATACGCGGGCATGATCCCAAGGCCGCTTTAGGCTGCGCCAACGAAAAATTGAATGGAGAGTTGCCCGTGACGGATCCGGCAGCGGCCGAGATTTCCTCCGCGCGCGGGGATGAGCGGTCCGGCAATAAGGCATTTCAAGAGCTGTATCGAGAGCTGCACTCCCTGGCGCATCGCCAGCTGCGCCGGAACATGTCGCCGGCCGGGCTCAATACGACTGCGCTGGTGCACGAGGCGTACCTGCGGGTAGCCCATACCGAGCGCGGCAAAATCGTCGACGGCGAGCATTTTCTCGCGTATGCCGCCAACACCATGCGTTCGGTGATAGTCGACATCATGCGGGCGCACCGCGCGGAAAAGCGCGGCTCCGGTGCGGCCCCCTTGACGCTCAATACCGACATCGCGAATGCGATGCCGACTTCCGAGGACGAGGTCTTGCGAATTCACGACGCATTGCTGGAACTCGAGTCGATCGATGGCATTCTCGTGCGGGTGGTCGAGATGCGCTACTTCGCCGGATTGAGCGAGGAGGAAATCGCGGAGGCGATGCAGATCAGTACGCGCACGGTGCGTCGCCATTGGCAGAAGGCCAGACTATTTCTGCGTGAGACCCTGTCTGCGGCTCCGTGAATAAGCAGGAACAGCCGCGCTTGAAGATCAACGGCCCGGAGTGGAAGCAATTATTCGGTCTGCTCGACACGCTGCTCGAGTTGGCGGACGACGAGCGGTCTGCATTTCTCGCCAAGGTGACGCTAGACTCGCCCCGCCTGGCCGAGCAATTGCGCCATCTGTTGGCCGAGAACGTCAATCTCGCGGCCTCGCTGCACGAACTCGCTCCGCTGCAATTGGACGACAGCGACGTCATTGCCTCCCGCCAGCGTATCAAGGATTCGGTCGCCTGGCGCGAAGGCACCCAAGTCGGCCCCTATCGGCTGATTCGCGAAATCGGTCACGGTGGAATGAGCACGGTGTGGTTGGCGGTTCGCAGCGACGGGCGCATGCGCCGCCCGTTGGCACTGAAGCTTCCTCACGTGTTCATGCGAGACGGCCGCTTCGCCGAACGTTTCGAGCGAGAACGGGAAATTCTCGAGGCGCTCACGCATCCGAACATCGCGCGACTCTACGACGCTGGGGTGAGCGAAAATGGGCAGCCCTACCTCGGCATGGAGTATGTCGAAGGCGTCTCCCTGCTCGAGTACTGCAATTCAGCACGCCTGACCGTACGTGAGCGTCTGCAGGTGTTCCTGCAGGTTCTCGCGGCAGTGCGGTACGCCCATTCGCAGCTCGTGATTCATCGGGATCTGAAGCCCTCCAATATTCTGGTCACTGCACAGCACCAGGTGTCTTTGCTGGATTTCGGTATTGCCAAGCTGACGGTCGCTGGAGAAGCTCAGGAGACCGAACTTACGCGCCACGGCGGGCGAGCATTGACGCCGGACTATGCCTCGCCCGAGCACATTGCCGGACTGCCCTTGGGTACCGGCTCCGACGTCTATTCGTTGGGCGTCGTGCTTTTCGAACTCCTCACCGGGCAACGGCCCTACAGGCCAAAAAGGGACTCACGCGGCGCCCTGGAAGACGCCATCCTGAGCGCTGATGCGCCCCATCTCGCGCAATCTGCTGCTGCCGAACAGGCCGAGCTATGCAACATGAGCCGCGCCCTGCTGCTGAGGGAGCTGCGCGGGGATTTAGATTCGATCGTTCAGAAAGCACTCAAGAAATCTCCCGCGGATCGTTACGGTACGGCGGACACATTCGCACAGGATTTAGAACGCTATTTGTCCAATGAAACCGTGTTCGCACGCCCCGATTCCGCCTGGTATCGCACGGCGAAGTTGCTGCGGCGAAACAAGCTCCTGGTCGGTGCGGTGGCCGCGGTCATTCTCGCCTTGAGCACAGGGCTCGGCGTCGCTCTGTGGCAGGCGAGTCTGGCGCGAGACGAGGCGCATACCGCGGCGGCAGTTCAGGCCTTCATGGAGAACATGTTCCGTGCCAATTCGGTCAATCAGCCGGATCCCATCAAAGCGCGGCAGACCACGGCGCGCGAGCTGCTGGACGTGGGGACGGCACAAATCGATGGGGCGCTCAATGAGACTCCGGAAGCCAAACTGCGAGTGCTGAAGACCCTGGAGGATATGTACGACGAGCTGGGCGTGTCGGACCCGATGCTCGCACTCGGCAGAAAGCGCGTCGATATCGCGAGGACGCTGTCGGGTCGCAAAGGCCGGATGATGCTCGCCGAAACCCTGCTGCAGCTGGGCAACGCGGCAGAACGAGTGGACTTGCATGCCGAGGCAGAGCACGCCCTCACCGAGGCGGAAGGCATCCTGGACGGGATCGGCGATCAGCGCTCACAGGTGCGCGCGCAACTCGAGAACGCACTCGCTTATTACTATGACGGTATCGATGTCGAGAAGGCGCTGGTTCATGGAGAGCGGGCGGTGAGTGTCTGGCGAACCCTTCCGAATTCGACATACAACTTGGTGAACGCCTTGGCCGGCCAAGCCATGTTCAACGTCGACACCGGCCGCTTTGCCGCTGCCGAAACCGCCGCCACGGAAGCGTTGTCGCTTGCGCAAGGGTTGGGAGCCGCGGCGAACGATCAGCTCACGACGATCGATATGGCGCTGGGCTATGCCCATTGGGGCCTCGGCAGCGTTGGCCTCGCTGAGCAAGATTTTCGCCGCGTGGAAAAGATCGCCGCCGCCGGAACCGGCGACGTCGTCATGCAAACGCTCAAGGCGGAAGGTCTACTGGCGGAGTTTTTGCTAGATACCGCGAGGGTCCACGACGGCCTGGCAATCTTGGAAACCCAGTTTGGCGAGGTCGCGAAGTTGAGCGGCACTCGCGCCGCTTCGTCCCGGCCGGCGCGCACGATGCTGCGGTACGGACGGGCCCTCGTCAATTACGGCCGCCTGGAGAGCGGGATTGACACGATGGCGCGCGTGCTGACCCTTGGGCCAGGATTCGCTCCCACCCCCGAATTCATGGGCAAGCTCCTGGAGGCTCGGGCAAGCGGCATGATTGAAATCGGCCACTATGCCGAGGCCGAGTCGCTGCTGGCGCTATCGGCACAAGCCCACCACCAAGCCGGCGAATCCCTTACGATCTACCAAAATCCGACCGTGGTGCTTCAAACGCGACTGTTGCTGGCGATGGGCCGAACCGCCGAGGCGGCGTCCGTCTTTCGCACCTACCGGGATGGCGAAGACAAGCCCGCCGACGTCACGCGGCAAGGTGTCGAGCCACTGATTGTTCGCGCGGAGCTGGACTTGGCAGGAGGCGACGCCGGTGCGGCGATTCACGACGCGAATCAGGCGCTGGCCTCCGTCAGCAGCAGCGCGAACCGCAGGTATCTCTCAAGCTGGGAGATGCAGGGCAGCTTGCTGGCCGGCAAGGCCGAGTTGGCTTCCGGCCGAGCCAACAGTGCCTTGCCATTGCTCACGCGCGCGCTCGAGTTGGGCGGGGACCTATATGATCAGCACGCGAGCCCGCGATATGCCGATGCACAGATCGCCCTTGCCGAATGCTTCCTGGCGCTCGGCCGAGTTGACGACGCCAAAAAGCTATCCGTGGGCGCCAGTGCCATCCATGTCATGCACCGAGAGTTGGCGCAACACTATCGCCTACCGCTGCAACACCTGAAGACTCGTCTCGCCCGGTTTTAAGCTGCATTTCCCTCAATGGGTAGGCTGCGACGCAACATTCCCGTCGAGTTCTTTCTCCCCGTGGCCGGTTTCAAACCCGGATTACGTTGTAGTGAGTAGCTACAACTACATTCAGCCCAGGGGTGAAGCACATGCGTTTTCCATCGCGACTAACTATCGGAATATTGATAACCGCAGCGACACTCATCGTTTGTTCGCTGGGTGTGCGAGCAGAACTCAAAATTGCCCGCAACTCGGTCCCTGAGCGCCGGACACAGCCTGCGCCCGAGCCGGTTCGAGCGATCGCGGTCACGCACGACGAGCAACCGCCGAATATTCCACCTCGCTAGGCGGCCAAAGGCGGCTCACAGGCACCCTCAGCGCTTGGCGGCAAGGTCTGCACGATCGAGAACTCGTCCGTGAAGAATGACCTTCACGATCTCATCGTAGGCCTGAATGGTCTGAGTCGGATCCATCCGTAAAAGCAACAGATTGGCGCGCATGCCAGGCTGCACGGTGCCAATTTCTCGGCTGAGGCCAAGTGCTGCCGCGTTGGTAAGGGTCGCTGCACGGAACACCTCAAAAGGTGTCAACCCGGCTTCGATGAGCCTGTGCATTTCCAGCCAGGCGTTGAGGCCCGGCGGATTGGCGTACGTCGGTGCGCTTGGCGTATCCGTGCCGAACAGAATGCGCGCTTTATGGACAGCCATGTAACGTGTGGCATTGGCGTTACGTGCGATTGGCGCTCCGAAGGCAGATCGAGCGGAATTCCATTGTTCCGACGGGTCGTGTGATTCCAGCAGGGGTCCTGGCAGAACATTCGGCGCCAGGACGTCGCGAAACCACTGACCCTCCGGCGATCCGTACCACTCGAGCGCGCTCGCGGGCACCACTCGCACCAGCATGGGGCCGGAAAGATAGGAGGGGTCGAATAAATCGCGCTCGCCGTACAGCACCTGCATGGTCGGCTGCCAGCCCATGTTTGCTGCCAGCACGCTATCGAGGATTGTCGTTGCCCGCGCCGTCAGAACGGTAGCCTGCGGCTCACGGTTCCAATGCCAAAGCCCATGCGCAATGATGTCCGCGCCCGCCTGCACGGCGAATTCCTGCGCGTCCGTGCCGTTCGCGTGAATAAATACCGGCATGTGAACGACGTGCGCGGCCTTGACCAGCGCGCGGATGGTGTCCAGGCGAGGTGCGGGCATCTCATCCACCTCGCCGAAACCCCGTTCGTAGAAAGTCTTCACACAGAGGGCGCCATCCGCTTTCATGCGAGAGATCACCGCTTCGGGGGTATGCACGGCCGGATCCACTCCTTCGGGCGCCGTCGATTCCTCGCCCCGTTCCACGATCATGTAAGGAAAATCTCGGGCCAAGTCTGCCTTCGGCACGTAGCCTGTTGGGTAACCGCCGGGAATCGGTGCGCCGCCGCAGAAATAGAGGTCGGGGTGTACTTCGCGAGCATTCCATTGTGCAACCCACTGAGGCACGGAAATCAGATCGATGAGCGTCGTGAATCCGAAGTACAGATAGCTTCGTGGGATTTGGTCGCGCGCCGCTTGCGCGATGTCAGGATGCGCTTGTTCTTGCGCGGGACTCATTCCGGGGACTCCATTCGTGTGTACATGGCTGTCAATCAGCCCGGGAGCGAGATAAAGTCCTTTGCCGTCGATGACTTGGGCGGTAGCTCCTGTCCCGCGCGCGATGTTTGACGATGGGCGGCGGGTAATTGAGACGATTCGATCGTCGCTGATGACGACCGTAGCATCTCGCATCGGGCTAAGTCTTTCTGGAGAGACGATGGTCACATGCTCGATGCGCAGCTCACGAGCCACTGCCGGGGTGCATTGCCAGCCGAGCGTTGTCACACACCCGATGAGAGCGGCGGCGGGAAGGCTTCCTCGCAGGGTCGATGTCTCTATCATTGCTTGCGTTCGATTCGTAGCGATCAATGTAGTTCCGACGGCTCCAAGGTATACCACCGCCGGCCCAAGATGGTACACGGCAGACCCTGATCGTCGCCGCTAACCGGTCATTCGCCACCGACGCGCGGTAGACTGACTGTCCGCGGGAGGTTCGACGGAGTTTAAGATGAGTAAGGTCAGATGGGGCATCCTCAGCACCGCTAACATTGGTGTGAAACGCGTCATCCCGGCGATCATTGCCGGCCAAGGCGGTGTCGTCACGGCGATTGCCTCGCGCAACGCGGATCGGGCAGCCAGTATTGCCGCAAGCTTTGGCATCGCCCGGAGTTACGGTAATTACCAGTCCCTATTGGACGATCCCGAGATAGACGCGATCTACAATCCCTTGCCCAACCATCTGCATGTCGAGTGGACGGTTAAGGCCCTCGAGGCTGGCAAGCACGTGCTGTGCGAAAAGCCCATCGGGCTGAATGCGGCCGAGGCGCAAGCCATCGTTGCCGCGCGCGATCAGAGCGGCATGCGGGTGATCGAAGCTTTCATGGTGCGATACCACCCTCAATGGCATCGCATCCGCACTCTGGTCCGAGCTGGCCGCATCGGCTCTGTGAGGGCGATTCAATCGGCGTTTGTATTCACGGTGCTCGACCCCAACAACGTGCGCAATCGGGCCGACATCGGCGGCGGCGCGCTGTACGACGTGGGTTGCTATCCCATTGTAACCGCCCGCTATCTCTTCGGCACAGAGCCGCATCGCGCGATTGCCTTGACCGATCGCGATCCCGTGCTCGGCGTCGATCGGGTCACCAGCGGGCTGTTGGCCTTTCCCGACGGCGGCCAACTGTTGTTCACCAGCGCGCTGCAACTGGCCCCCTACCAGCGGGTGGTAATACTTGGGTCAGAAGGGCGCATCGAGGTCTCGGTTCCCTTCACGCCGCAGAAGGAGCACAGCTGCCGCCTCGTCATCGATACGGGTAAAAGCCTGGATGGCAGTTCCGCGGTATTCGAAGATTTCGCACCGGTCGATCAATTTGCTCTGCAATGCGATGTCGTGGCGGCAGTGTTTCGCAACGAGACCACTCAGGAATTCCCGATCGAGGATGCCATCGCCAACATGCGGGTGATTGATGCGCTCTACCGTTCCGCCAACTCGGGTCATTGGGAGATACCCTGACCGTGGCGGCTTCTCGCCCGTCGAGGGCCCCTGTCTGGTTGATGGGCTTGACGAACGCGCTGTTCGGTATGTATGGCGGCGTCCTGGTGATATCGGTGCCGCAGATGCTGAGCGCCCGCCATGTACCCGAGGCGACGATAGCTGCAATGACGGCGGTGATGATTTCGCCCGGCTTCTGGACGTTTCTGGTCAGCCCCGTGCTGGACGTCCGATTCAGTCGACGCTGGTACTCCATGGTGACCGCGGCGGTGGCCGCGGCTCTTCTGTCGCTGGCGCTCCTCAACCTCGAGCATCCCACCCTGGTGGAAGGTTTGCTGGTTGTCGGCTTTTTCTTTGCGAATCTTTATCAGAGCGCCCTTGGCGGCTGGCTCTCGAGCATTACCACCGCCAAAGAAAAACATGCGCTCAGTGTTTGGGTAACCATCGCGAACATCAGTGGTGGCGGCGCCATGGCCATGGTTACGGGGGAAGTGGTACAGCGCCTGTCGCCGACGGCGGCCGCGATCCTGCTGGGAATCGCGGTGCTGCTTCCGACTGCGGTGTTTCCTTGGATGCAGGCGCCGGGGCCCGATCGGCGGCTCGCACGCGACAGCTTTCCGCAGTTTTTCCGCGAAGTGTTGAGCATCCTCAAGCGGCGCGAGGTGTTGATTGCAATCGTGCTGTTCATCGCACCGGCGGCTACTTTTTCTCTGGTGAACATTCTAGGCGGATTGGGCAATGATTTTGCTGCATCCAGCCACTTCGTTGGGCTGGTCGGTGGAGCGGGCGTGATGATTGGCGGGATTGTGGGATGTCTCATCTTTCCATTGATCGATCGTCTCTTGCCTTTGCGGTACCTGTACCTTGCGATCGGAATAGTCGGGTCGATGTTCACGCTCGCGTTGATTTGGTCGCCTCGCACGCCGATGGCTTTCGCGGTGGCTCTCATTGGCGAGAACGTGTTCCAATCGGCCGCCATCGTCGCCTCCACGGCGATCACGTTTGAGACGATCGGACGCGCCAATCCGCTCGCGGCGACGACCTTCTGCCTCATGGTTTCGGCATTCAACATTGCGAATACCTACATGGTGGTCGTGGATGGCTGGGGGTACGCCTGGCGTGGAGTGGCCGGCAGTTATGCCACCGATGCCGCCGTAAGTTTGGCGGCCAGCGTGCTGCTCGCCGCGCTCTTGATCTCGGTATCACGGCGCCGGAAGGCGGAGATATTGCGGCGCGCCACGTCGGCGAATTAGGGACAGCGGTTAACGGCGCTAGGGCGAAATCACCTGCCTCACCTGCTGCTCCGCGGTGAGCCAGTCATCGAGCGAATGCTCGCCGGTAAACCCGCGTTTTTCAGAGATGAAGTAGGCAGCCTCGGCAATCATGCGGTGCCACTCCGACTCTTGAGGAGGGTCAAACGAAGTTGGCTTTTTTCGCGGTCCCGTTTTGGAAGAAAGAGCCATCATGTCACTCCAATAATCTGCCGCTCATTTTGCTTGCGATCCGGCAGCAGTTCCTGTCAGTCAACGGCGCGAGCGCGTGTGGGAATTGTCTTGGCGGCGTGCGCCACAATTGTCGATGTGATTGAGGCGTAACTTAGCCGGTCGACACGTTAAGGTTTACTTAACGGAGCTTCAGGCATTGCGTTTGTTGTGCATCGGCGGGGGGTGCAATCTAGCGCCGTTCGAGGAACTCAATCATTGGAGAATGCCATGACAAACGAAACTCTCACCGTTCGGATCGCGCAGGCGCTGTTTGCCGTCGGCGTCACCACCGCTTCGGTTCTTGTTTTCCAGTTCGCAATGCTGGCGGGATAAGTCGAAGTGGCTTCGCGGCCGAGGTTGGAATGATTGCGCGCAGATGGCATGGAGCAGTACCGGCCGCGAAGAAGGCAGACTACCTGCATCGGATGCGCACAGTCGCTTTGCCGGATTATCAATCCATTGCGGGAAATCGCGGCGCTTTCTGCCTTTGCCGCATGGAATGGGACGTTGCGCACTTCGAGATGCTCACGTTCTGGGACGACGTTGACGCGATTAAGCTGTTCGCGGGCGAGGACTACGAGATCGCGAAGTACTATGACTTCGATCGTGCGTTCCTGATTGAAATGGAACCCACGGTTCTTCACTACACGGCATTTGATGACTAGCGCGCGATTGCGGAAAGCCTGGTGCCGGTCAGTATTCGACGAGCGGAGGCCGCTCCCGGTGAATCCACTGCTGCACCGAGGGACGGCGCCATTGGTGAGCGGCATAGTCGATCAGTCGTTGCGGCACCGGATCGCCGAGCACGATCAGGCGTTGCAGCATCATCGCGAGATCGACGTCGGCGATCGACCATTCGCCGAAGAGGTTGTCGGTGCGGCCCTCCAGCAGGGCGAGAGCCGCTGAAAACAGAGTGTCGGCCGCCTCGCGGGCGCGCTCCGACAGGGCCGGGCGCTTCGCACCGCAGAACACCACATATGTCGGGCGCTCGTCGCGAATGGGCATGAGATCGCTACGCACCCAGGCTTGAATTTGACGCGCTCTCGCGCGACTGCGCGGGTCCGGGGGGTACAGGCGCGTGCCGGCAAAGGTCTCGTCGATGTATTCGCAGATGGCTGATGACTCCGACAGCGCAAACCCGTCATCGATCAAGGTGGGAATCCGACGGGTGATCGACGTCTTGGCGAAATTCGGGTCGCGATTCGCGTGTGCCGCCAAATCGAGGGTTTCGATGTCGAAGTCCAACCCCTTCTCAATGAGGCTTACAAACGCGGGTAGGGCGTACGGACTCGCGAAATTGGCATCGACGTAAAGACGCATGACGGCACCTCAAGAGCAGCCGGCATTCTAGCAGTGAAATGGCCGTCTTGACTCCCGTCTGTCATTGACCGTCGCCTCGCTTGGGCCGGCGGACTGTCCTCACCTTGCCGCTCTTGGCTCCGCCACAGAAGAACTGATCGCCGCCATCGGATTCGAGCCCTGAAACGAACACTCCCGGCGGCATCTCGAGCCTCTCGAGGACCTCTCCCGTTCGAGGATCGATTCGCCTCAATTCGCTATCGTCGCCTTCCCACGTACCGTGCCAGAGTTCGCCGTCGATCCAGGTGACCCCGGTGACGAAGCGGTTGGACTCGATCGTGCGAAGAATCGCCCCTGTCTGGGGATCGACTTGATGGATCTTCCGGTCCCGATACTGCCCCACCCAGAGCGTCCCTTCGGCCCACGTGAGCCCCGAGTCACCGCCGCGGCCCGGTGCCGGGATCGTGGCGAGCACCTGGCCGGTTGTCGGATCGATCTTTTGGATGCGATCCTCGGCGAGCTGAAACAGGTGTTGGCCGTCGAAGGCCGTCCCGGCATGCGCGGCGACATCGATCGAGCGCTGCATCTTCCCGCTCGCAGGATCGAAGGCGTTCAGCTTGCCGCCAGCGGCAAACCAGACGTTGTGACCGTCATAGGTCACTCCACCGACGTTGTCGGCACCTGGAAAGGGCCCGTACTCACGGACGATATCGGCGGTTGATCGGCTCATGCTTGTATCTTAGTCGATCGGCAGAGGAGCGGGGAGTAACAAGGCCGTCGCGAAACCAGGCACCGGCGGGGTCATCCAGCGGCGAGCTCGCCCGCGACCGAACGACTGCACCTTGCTTGCCGCCGCAAGCGAGTCGAGCGCCCGCTGCACGGTGCGCTGGCTCGTTCCCAGCGCCAGCGCCAGAGCCGAGCTCGACCAGGATTCACCGTCGGCGAGGAACGCGAGCACCGCCGCATGCTCCTCTTCGACGAGCCGCGCCAGCACGACGACTTCGCGTGCGCGCAGCGGCGCCAGCGCGAAACCCCGCTTGGTCGCACTCACGCCGGCCAGCGTGCGAAGCATCCTGCGCAGCCGCCCCACTTCGACCCGCAACCGCGCCCGATGCGATTCATCGGCTCGCTTCGCCCGAAATGCCCGCGCGATGAGTGTGCCCCTCGGCACGTCTGCGGGCCACGCTTCGCCCAGCGCGCGTGCGAGCGTGAACAGCACCGGGCGCCTTGCCAGCGAGACCACCGTACGTGCGTCACGTACGACATGACGGCATGCGTCCACGACAAAGGTTTTCGACGCCAGCAAAGCTTCGACCTCCTCGAGCAGGAGGGGTCGCTGCTCGCCGTTCCCGATCAGGCGCGCAGCGGGCGCGTTGAGAAGGAGGGATGCACTTTCGACCTCCGCCGTGAGCGCAGGAATTCCTGCGGCCTGGGCAGCGCCCTCCGCCCGAACCAGCGCAGCGCGGGCCGCTTTCGTCTGCAGGCGCCGCATCGCGATTCCCGCGACCACCAGCTCGTGCGCGGCCCTCGACGCGGGCGGGAAGGGCGCGGGGTCGAGCTTGGCGAGCGTACGCTCGGCCTCGTCGAGGCGCCCGATCAGGAGAAGGCGCCGCACCTCGAGATACCGCGCATGCGCGGCGTTCGCCCGGTCGCCGTGCTCTTCGAGAGTCGCGCGCGCCGCGTCGAGCGCCTTCGCGGGCCAGCCCAAATCGCGTGAAACGAGGGCGATCTCGGCCTCGGCGACGACGCACCTCGCGCGGGCCACCGCCTCTTTCGGACCGAAGGCGCGCGCAGCGCGCCGCAGTAGAGACTTTGCTCGAGCGTGATCGCCGAGCTGCGCCATCGCAATGCCACGCAGCGCAAGACCGGGCGCGTCGTCGCGCAGGGCGACCCGCTTCAATGCGCCGAGAGGATCACCCGCGGCCAGTGCCCGCGCCGCGGCAGTGATCAGCGAATCCATCGGAATCCCGTCACACTTGTCACTCCCACCGTTCGATATTCAACGCTAGTCTGTCTCCCGACCATCAACCACCGCGTCGTATCGAGAAACGAACGACGAAGGATACCCGATGGCAGGAGAGAAGAGCGATGACGAAGCACATGACCGGGACACGTAAAGAGTGGCTGGCAGCGCGGCTCGAGCTGCTCAAGGCGGAGAAGGAGTTAACGAGGCGCGGCGATGAGCTGGCCCGGCGTCGCCGGGAGTTGCCGTGGGTGCGGATCGACAAGGCGTATCGATTCGAGACCGACGATGGCAGCGCCTCGCTGGTAGACCTCTTCCGGGGGCGCTCGCAACTCCTCGTCTACCACTTCATGTTTGGCCCAGACTACACGGCGGGGTGTCCATCCTGCTCGGCGATTGCGGATGGGTTCAACGGCTTCGCCATTCACCTTGCGAATCACGACGTCACGCTTTCGGCCGTGTCGCGGGCGCCGCTCGCCAAGCTGCAGGCGTACAAGCGGCGGATGGGGTGGACGTTTCCCTGGGCATCCTCGCTCGGCAGCGGCTTCAACTTCGACTTCAACGTCGCGTTCACCGAGGAGCAACAGCGTGAAGGTGCGGTCGAGTACAACTACCGGCGCGCTGCTCGCGCGATGGACGCGGCACAGGTCCCGAAGCCCGTCGCCGAGTTCGCCGCCACATGCGGAACCGACGCCCCCACCTACTCGCGCGAGAGGCCGGGTCTCAGCGCTTTCGTGCTCGAGGACGGCGTCCTCTACCATAGCTATTCAACCTATGCGCGCGGACTGGACGGCCTGTGGGGGATGTACCAGTGGCTTGACCGAGCGCCGAAGGGACGCAACGAAGCCGCACCGTGGTTCCGCCGCCATGACGAGTACCAGCATGACGGCGACCGATAACCCGGTCAGGCATATACATCATCAGGCCTACGCCTGCTGGGATTCCGAAGAAACCCGCCATTTCTACGAAGACATTCTGGGAATGCCGCTAGTCGCGACAATCGCGCTCGAAGATCCCCTGCGCACGGATGGCTCGATGTATTGCCACACGTTCTATGAGATTGCGGACGGAACCGTGCTTGCGTTCTTTGAGCACACGTCGCTGTTTCATCCCAAGGACTTTACCGCGCGCAGCGGCTCTCATCGCAGCGTCGCGCTCGAAGTGGAGGGGGATGCGATGGTGCGGCAGCTCAAACGCAAGCTGGATGCGGCCGGCGTAACCAACGTGCTCATGGACCACGGTGTATCTCTTTCTCTGCGCTTCAATGATCCAAACGGGCTGATCTTGGAATTAATGGCCAAAGATGCGGCCTCCTCGCAGGACGAGCGACCTTCGCGAGCTTGCGCCCACTCGGCTCTGCAGCAATGGTTGGACTATCGGCAGAATTGGTGGCGGAACGCAGCGGCGACTCCTATCCGGAAGCCCTCGACACAGAGCTCAACCGATCGATCATCGGCTGCGTGATGAGACAGATCCCGCGATCGGTGCGCCGAAACCGCCGCGCGTCCAGTTCAGGATCCTCGCCGACGATGAGTCCATCCGGAATGCGAACCCCACGATCGACAATGACGTTGGTCAGGCGGCAGTTTCTACCCACATCGACGTAGGGAAGGACCACGGCACCCTGCAGGGATACGTACGAATGCACGTGCACGCCGGTAAAAAGCAGGGAGCGAATTACCGCGGCGCCCGACACCACGCAGCCGCCTGAAACGAGAGACCCTTCCGCAAATCCGCGCCGGCCGGCCTCCCGATGAACAAATTTCGCCGGGGCGGTGATTTCCGCGTAGGTCCAGATGGGCCAATTCGTATCATAAAGATCGAGCGATGGGATCAAGTCAGTGAGCTCGATGTTGGCCTCCCAGAAGGAATCGACCGTCCCGACGTCGCGCCAGTAGGCCTCCGCCTCAGCATCGCTCTTCACGCAGGACTTTGTGAATGGATGAGCCATCGCCTTGCCGTGTTGAACGATATACGGGATCACGTCCTTGCCAAAATCGCGGTTCGATTTTGGGTCAGCCGCATCCCGTTGCAGGGCGTCGATGAGAAACGAGGTCTTGAAGACGTAGATCCCCATGCTCGCCAGCGCCGTGTCGGATTTACCCGGCATGGGCGGCGGATCTGCCGGCTTCTCCAGAAAGCTGATGATCCGATCGGTGGCATCTACGTGCATCACGCCCAACGCGGTCGCTTCCAGCCGCGGCACCTCGATACAGCCGACCGTTACATCCGCGCCGCTCGTGGCATGCTGTTGGAGCATGATTTCGTAGTCCATCTTGTAGACGTGATCGCCCGCGAGGACGATCATGTATTCGGGTTCGGAGCTGGAGATGATGTCGATGTTCTGGAACACCGCGTCTGCGGTTCCCAGGTACCACTGCGTTTCCGAAAGCCGCTGGCTGGCCGGCAAGATGTCGAAGCTCTCATTGCGCTCGGCCCGGAAGAAGTTCCAGCCTCGCTGTAGGTGCCTGATCAGCGAATGCGCCTTGTACTGCGTGGCGACACCGATGTGGCGTATCCCCGAATTGAGAGCGTTGGATAGCGCGAAATCAATGACGCGGCTCTTGCCGCCAAAGTAGACGGCAGGTTTGGCACGCTTGTCGGTCAATTCCATCAGTCGAGAGCCCCGACCGCCGGCGAGCACGTAAGCCATCGTGCGTCGCGCCATCGAGCCCAGACGATCTCGCGTTTGCATGAGCGGTCCCCCGAAGATTGCTTAGTTCTGAATGCAGGCCGATGATTCGCTCAATTTACCGCACGCGGCCGAAAAAGGGGTGCCGGTGGGCGAAATTACGCTCGCGGGCCAATGACGATGGAAATTCGCTGCTACTTTTTCTCGATTGCAGTGTTCTAGGGCGATAAAGGCTATCTCAAGGAGTGCTCCATGGCGCTTGCCGATGAACTGAGCAAACTGGCGGAACTGCGCGCAAACGGTGGATTGACCGAAGAGGAGTTCAAACGCGCGAAGGAGCGTCTTCTGAACACCGAGCAACCGCGCTCGAATGATCCGCTCGCGTCGGCCGTAAATACGTTTCGGCGCAGCCGCACTGACCGGTGGTTCGGCGGCGTGTGCGGGGGAATTGCGCGATCGACTGGAATGGAAGCCTGGGTATGGCGGCTGCTGTTTACCGTGCTGTTCATTTGTGCGGGGGCCGGCCTGTTGTTGTACGCGCTGCTGTGGATTTTCGTGCCAAGCGAGTGACCAAGAACTGCTCGCACTCACCTACGGCACGCCTGGCGTCGCCTCCGGCAAGAATCAAAAATACACTCGCGACGATCAGCAGCGATGCCACCAAGGTACGCGCGGTGACGAGCTCGTCGGCCGCGAAATAGCCCAAAGCCACCGCAACCAGGGGATTGACGTAAGCGTGACTTGAGACACGCGTGGCCGAAAAACGTCCCAACAGCCAGACGTAGGCCGTATAGGCGATCAGCGAGCCGAACACGATCAAGTAGGAGACGGCAAGCAGCGCATGCACTGTCATGTGTGGAAATGGATGCAACTCCCCGGTCGCGGCGGAGACCAGAAGCAGGACAGCTCCCCCCAGCATCATCTCCGCGCCGGCCGTGAGCGGCCGGGAGGACGGAAGCGTGAGCCGGCTGGAAAATACCGCACCGCAGGACCATGCGACCCCGGCCCCGAGAATTACCACACAGGGGATAACGGCCAAATGCTGACTGCCGTTGCCCAAGAGCAGCAACGCCACCCCTGAGAATCCCAGGGCAACGCCTGCAAGAACATGCCATTTGAGAGCCTGTGTGCGAAACACCAACACTTCCAGCGTGATGGTGGTGATCGGCAAAGTCGCTTCGATGACCGCTGTTATGCTGGACGACACGTATTGTTCCGCCCAGAACAGCGGTCCATAGGTCAGCACGAACATACAGAGGCCGATAAGGGCCAAATTCCGCCACTCGATGGGCGAAGGACGGGGCTGCCCGCGGGCGCGCATGAAGCCGTAGAGGAGGCTGCCCGCAATGAAGAAACGCAGTCCGGCCGTAAAAAATGGCGGAATTTCGAGCACGGCGACGCGAATTGCGAGAAATGTGGCACCCCACAAAACGTATATCGCACCGAAGGCAAGCGCCTCAGCGGCCGGAATCGCCGCCAGCCCCCGGCTGAAACTAACCATCCATTTATACATAGACGGTTAGTATAGCCGTCGACAGGCATAACCGGTAAACTCAATTTTGACAGTTAAGCAGTAAGATAATGCCGGCACGGTTCCAATTTTTCGGAGCGCACCCTGCGCTCGATCTTGTCAATACCCTCGACAATCGCTTCGCGGCCGATGGTCCGATCGAACGCTTGGGCAGCTACGAGGATCTGCTGGCGTTCGTACAGCAGTCAGAGCTCTTCGATGGGCGCCGGATTGCTGCTCTAACCCGGCAAGACCGATCCTCCGACGGGACCAAGGCGCTGCGAGGAGCACGCGAGTTGCGCGAGGCCCTTGCGGCGGTTATTTACGGCGCGCTGGGTGCGGCACGCAAACCTCCGCTGCAGGCCATCAAGATGCTGGAGCGGCATTTTCTCGCCGCGAATGAACATCAAGAGTTGGTCTGGCAGCGACAGCCCGCAGATTCAGCGACGCGTTCGCGGGCGAGGTGGGACTGGGGTCGCTTCGAGATGAGCTTGGAATTACCGGTTTGGGTTCTCGCGCAATCGGCGGCAAGCCTGCTGACATCGAGCGCTATGGATCACGTGCGCATGTGCTCGAGCGAGACTTGCCGCTGGCTTTTCCTGGACTCGAGCAAGAACCATTCCCGCCGCTGGTGCAATATGACGGTATGCGGCAATCGGATGAAGGTCCGGCGGTACCAGGCGCGCCATGAACAACAGTGAGCAAGCCCAATATTGGATTTGCAGTTTCATTGTTTGGCAAGTGGCGGGTGTAGTATGTGGGTCCATGACGATCAGGGATTTTCTAAAGCGGCGTAGAAATGAGGCGGTGCTGTTCGTGCTTCCGGGCATCGTCTTCTGTGTTTTGTCGGCGGTGTTTGCACCCGATAGTTTTTGGCTGAATTGGTTTTCGCTTGCCGCCTTGTTCGTTGGACTCGTGGCGGTCATCGTGCTGCTGTATCGCACGCCATGCCCACAGTGTCAGGGCCGGCTGGGCGCAATTGCCGCGCGCGCCGCAAACGGATGGGCCAAGTCTGCGCACTGCCCGCACTGTCGCGTGAGCCTCGACGAACCACTGAGGCCTGAGTCGCGGTAAGGCGCCATCGAGGCCTAAGAATCGTCTGACGACCGGAATCCACCCCAGACGACACCCCGGAGCGCAACCCCAGGCTATTCTAATTTTGGCTGAGAGACGGCCATTTGGTACATTGGGCGGGGAGGGAGCAAGATGCCAAGTTCCGGTCGACAAAGTCCGT
Source organism: uncultured Gammaproteobacteria bacterium (assembly GCA_963818075.1). Taxonomy (GTDB): domain Bacteria; phylum Pseudomonadota; class Gammaproteobacteria; order Steroidobacterales; family Steroidobacteraceae; genus Bog-1198. The sequence goes on from CAWFQX010000007.1 coordinate 690,398, forward strand.
GGCACGCGGTCTCCATCGTGACTACCCCTTCGAGCTGCCACACGGCCCGGGAGCTGCGAGCCGTTCGCTTTCTGTCTAATGAGGCGCCGCGTCTGCCATTGCCCACCTGCGGTGCCGGCAGCTTGTGCCCCTGTGCGTACAAGCATTACGACGATCGGCGCGGCAAGCCACGGCGCGCCGAGGAACTCACGGGTTTTCGGCGGCCCGTCTCAGGGTCCGCGGAGCGCCGTCAAGCGCGGGGTCGCCGCAGCACTGACTTTTGATCGATTCATACCGCTGGTAGGGAGCGGCGGCGAGCGCGAATCCGGTCTTCCACCTCTTCCACGTAATCCACGGCATCTTGTTGTCCCCGAATGGCGAGATAGCGCCGGTGAGCGTCCAATTTCGATGAAGGGTCCAGGATTTGCAGGTTGCACGCATGCGCCAGCGTCAGCTGCACGCGTTGACCGACGGACAGCGGTGCTGCTTCTTGCGCCGGGGAGGGACGAAAGAAGTCGACAATGCGGGTCATCAGAGTATCGGCCGGCGTCTGCGGCAAGGTGAGGAGGGCCTCATCGGTTGACACGCGGGGCGAGCTCAAATTCAGGGCGCTGTCGAGGGTTCGAGCGGCCGCGTCGCGCTGCGTGAGGGAGGGCAGCGCAAATCGCTTCGCGACGGTGGCGACGATCGAAGTGTGGTCGTAGGTCTCGTCATGCGAGCGGCCGATGACCGTGTTCTTTTGCGTATACGGCGAGACGACGATCGCGGGCACGCGCACGCCGTATCGATCGAATCCGAAATGATTGGCAGGATTGGCATAGCGCTGATCGCCGCCGGGAGGTACCGCCGATGGCGGTGGTACATGATCGAAGAACGCCCCATGCTCATCGAAGGTGATGATGAGCATGGTGTGGGTCCAGAATTGCGATGCTCTAATCGCTTCATACACGCGTTTGACCAGCTGCTCCCCCTTGCGTACGTCATTGAGGGGATGCATGGAATTGCCGTTCACATATTGATGGCCGGTGTCGTATCTCGGTTCGATGAACACGAACTCCGGCAGCGCGGCGCCAGCCAGGTCGTTTTCGAAAAAGCTCATCTCGCGAAAATTCTTGGTGAAGATATTCAAATACTCCGCGCGCAGACTGTCGATCCCCGCAGTCTGCGGCAGGCCGTCGTGATAGATGCGCCAGTTCTTGCCGGCGGCCTCGAGGCGTTGGTAGAGGGTACCGCCGGGGAAAGTGAATCCGGCCATGATGTCAGGATCAGTGGGACTATCGCTCAATCCGCCGGAGGTCCCGGCATGTGCAAAAAAACGATTGGGCCAGGTCGGTCCCGGCAATGAGGAGTGCCAGTAGTTGAACAGTGCAAACTCATTGGCGAGCGCAGTGAGCACGGGCAACTGCGCGGCCTTGAAGCACTGCATCACCATGGCCGCATGGGCGGGATTCTGCGCGGCGTTCTCGGCGCTGTAGATGAAGCCACTCATCGGCGCAGGATCGCTACGCGGTGCCGCCGCTCGAGCGGCGGTGGGAACACGGCCGTAGAGCTGAATCTGTACATCCTCGAATTCGTGCCCGGGATCGAATGGCATGGCGAATGCGCTGGCAGGCCCCGTTCCGATCGCCGGCGAGGTGGGAGAGGCGGGATCCGTGTGGTTGGTAAACTCATTGTCGAGCGCGCCGTCGACGGCCGCGTTCTGCGCCTTGAGTGCGCCCAACACCTGGTCGAAGGAGCGATTTTCGAGCATCAACACCACGAAATGTTGGATGTTGCTCAAGGGCGGCGTGGAAGCCGGGGGCGAATCAGCCATTGTTGCTCGCATTGGGTGGAGAGGAGTTCCCTTCCGGGATATTGCGGCGCAGGCGCATGAACGCTGCCGGCTCCCACCGCCGCATCGCCAGCAGCAGTCCTATTCCGCGCTTATCCCGCAGGGATGCGGGGACTGATTCCTCATGCAGACTCGCCAGTTTGCGCCGCAGGCGCCGCAGTTCCGCTTTCAACTCCGCTTGCGCGGTCTTCGTCAACATCGCGTGAGAGAAATCCATGGACTCCTCGGCGTCGTCATAGGGGCCCTTCAAGAAGTCACTCACGCCTTGTTTCGCGAAGTAGGCCTTGATCGGGCCGTTGGGAAGCCAGTCAAAATCCCGGCGCGCACGGCGTCGAATACGATCGCCCGGCAACAGTTCGATGATTCCCATGCGGTCCAGTATGCGCAACCGCTTTACTGCCTCGGCCGCGCTGATGTGGTACCAATTCACCATATCGACGACTGACCAGTGATTGAGCGCGAGCACCGCGACCATCAGCAGTTTTTCGTCGGAGACGAGCTGCGCTTCCTGGGCTTTCGTCAGCGTATCGAGCTCCGGAACGGACGATGCGGCGGTTTGCAGCAATTCCGCCAACGTGTATCCGAGTAATTCAGCTATCTTTGCCAGCCGCTCGACGGTGAATCGTTCGCTCGAGAATAAGCGCTTGACGCTCGCTTCCGAGAGTTCCAGGAAACGCGCGACGTCTCGGTAGTTCCTACCTTGCGCCTTCAATTGACGTTTGACAGTTGCGATGAGATGAGCAATTTCGGCGTTCATGGTATCTAAAAGTAATACGATGGGTCGAATAATAGATTACTCGTTATAAAAAGTCGCATATATCGTACCGCTCTGTCAGTGTGCCAGCCGCGTTCGAGGAAGGGCAGAGACTCGGGCAGCGCTGGAATTGTTTTCTTCGGAGGAGAGCGGCAATGAAGAGTCGACTGCTGGTGAGTCTGGTTGCACTCGGCGCCATGCTGTCCGGTTGCGCCATCATGGATCAGGTGTTTTGTGCGCCCCAATGTCGATCGCAAACTCGCAATTCATCGAGCTTGGTGAATTTTCTCTATCCCGACGGCAACGCGCTTCCCGCCACCAACACCATCCCCGAATTGCATGTGCCCCTGCGGGTCGGCCTGGCGTTTCTGCCCTCGCAAGCCTCATCTGGTCCCGCGGCACTCGACGCGGCCCAGAAACAGGTGCTTGTGGAGCGCATCCGCCAGCGCTTCTCGTCTCGCAAATTCGTCAGCGAAATCGTCGTGGTTCCCGATTACTATCTGGCCAACGCCCGAGGCTTTGCCGGTCTTGACGGCGTGCAGCGCTTGTACAACATTGATTTGATCGCACTCGTCTCGTATGACCAGGTGACGCATACGGATGACAACAGGTTGTCCCTGGGGTACCTGACCATTGTGGGCGCGTATATCTTGCGGGGGAGCAGTCAAGATACGGCGACGTTGGTGGATCTCGCGGTGGTCGATCCTGCGACGCGGTCGTTGGTGTTGCGCGCCGGGGGCACGCATACATGGCATGGGACATCGACGTTGATCGATGCCGATCGCAACTCCCGTGAGGCCAGCGCAGCCGGCTTCGATAAAGCGACGGATGAGATGATCGGCAACTTCGATGCCGCTTTGACGGAGTTCGAGGCCGCCGTCCATGACGGCAAGGCAAATGTACGGATTGTCACGCGCGGTGAACGATCGGGCGCAAGAGGGGGCGGGGGCGCGTTGGAACCGTGGGAACTGTTGGCGTTACTAAGCCTCGCGGCCCTTCGGATGGCCGTAAAGTGCGCACACCCGCTCGCGCAGCGCTTCGGGCACGGCGTTCTCAGGCGCGACAGGGTCACCCACGTTGATCACCACACGATGCCAAAGCTTGCGCGGTAGGCGCTGCCATATTTTGGGTGTGCGCCGCGAAAACATCGAACCCCACAATCCTTCGATCGCCATCGGAATCACCGGCACGGGCGTTTCCGTCACGATGCGGGTGAGGCCGGCCCGAAACGCCGCGATTTCACCGTCTCGCGTCAGGCGCCCCTCCGGAAAGATGCAGACCAGCTCGCCGTCGCGCAGCGCCGCGGCGATCGATTCGAAGGCTCGCTCGAGGATGGTGGCATCGTCCTTGGCCGAGGCGATGGGAATGGCCTTCATGCCGGAAGCCAGCGTGCGAATGATGGGTGCGCGAAAAATGGCCTCGTCCATGATGAATCGCATCGGGCGCCGGCAGGCCGCGGAAATCACCAAGGCGTCGACAAAACTGACGTGATTGCACACGAGCAGCGCCGCGCCGGATTCGGGGAAAGGCGCACCGCGCTTCTCCAGCCGATAGAGCGTGTGCACCAACATCCAACACACGAAGCGCAGTAAGAACTCCGGCACGAGGGTGTAAATGTAAATCGCCACCAGGGCATTGAGCAGTGCCGCCACCAGAATCAGTTGCAGGACTGTGAGCCCTTTGGCGAGTCCCACCGCGCCAAGCAGGGCGGCAGCGACCATGAAGAGCGCATTCAGTATGCTATTGGCGCCGATCACTCGCGCCAGGGCTTGGGGACGCGACCGCTGCTGCACGAGCGCGTTCAAGGGTACGACAAAAAAGCCGCCGAAGATGCCGATCGCGCCGATATCGAGCAGCGTGCGCACGCCCCCATGCAGCGCGAGCAACCCATGCAAGTTCAAGAGCACGTCGGGATCCACGCGCGGCGAAGCGACAACCCAGTCAACGGCAAACACCGTCAATCCGATCGATCCAAATGGCACCAGGCCGATTTCGACCTGCCGGCCCGACAGCCGTTCGCACAGCAACGAGCCGATCCCAACTCCGATCGAGAATGCGACGATGGTGATGGTCACCAGCGACTCATCGCCGTGAAGCACATTGTGGCAATACAGCGGAAGCTGCACCAACACCAAGGCGCCGTAGAACCAGAACCAGGACATCCCCAGCACCGACAGCAGCACGGCACGCGATTCGCGTGCGGCGCGCAAGTTATCCAGCGTCGAGGTCCACGGATTCCAGTCCAGGCGCTGGCCGGGCGAGACGGCCTCGGATTTGGGGATCGCCAAGCTGGCCAGGAACCCGGCGATGGCGATGATCACCAAACTCGCCTCGATCCAGGTGGTATTGCTATGCCCGGCGAGCAGACCCGCAGCCAGAGTCCCGAGCAGGATTGCCAAAAAGGTGCCGCTTTCCAGGATGGCGTTGCCGCCGACCAACTCGCTGCCATCGAGCACCTGCGGCAACAGCCCATACTTGGCTGGGGCGAAGAAAGTGGAATGCACCCCCATCATGAACAGCGCAAATAACAGCAGCCCCACCCAATGTTGCGCAAAGCCGATACCGGCGACGATCATGATCGCAATTTCCAGCGCCTTTACGCTCTTGAGAATGCGGGCCTTGTCGAATCGCTCGCCTAGCTGGCCGGCAAGACCGGAAAACACGACGAAGGGCAGGATGAAGAGGCCCGCTGCGATGTTCGCGAGCAATTCGGGACGCAGCGTGCTCCAGCGGGTTGCCTGATAGGTCACGAGTATGACCAGTACGTTTTTGAAAAGATTATCGTTGAACGCGCCGCAAGCCTGCGCGACGAAAAACGGTAAGAAGCGCCGTTCGCGCAATAGACTGAACTGCGTGGCTTTGGATTGAGAGTGGCCCAAGTATTTTTCCCCCAAGTGGCCCTACAGCGAATGACCCCTGTGCTGTAGCATCATATCGATCGACAGATTGGCTGGGCATATCGTCGCACGTTCGCCATTTCACCGTGCACGTTTAGCCACCATCCCTACATGGAGAGACGATAATGAATGTTCGAGGTCTCCGCGTCTGCGTCCTGGTTGGCACGATGAGCGGTATCGCTCTGTCGTTCGCCGCCGGCGCTACCGAGAATGCCGCGCAGCCCCCTAAGGCCGAAGTACGCGACGGCCAGCACGACTTCGATTTCAACATCGGGGTATGGAAAACCCATATTAGACGCATCTTGAACCCACTATCAGGCTCGGCCAACTCGATTGAGCTGGTAGGAACCGTCACCGTACGCAAGGTCTGGGACGGCCGGGCCCAGCTGGAGGAAATCGAAGCTGACGGTCCAAAAGGCCACTGGGAAGGGCTGACCCTGTTTCTTTACAATCCCGACGCGCATCAGTGGAGCCAGTCGTTCGCCAACAGTAAAAGTGGAGTCTTGATATCGCCGTTGATCGGGGAGTTCAAGAACGGGCGCGGGGAACTGTTCTCGCAGGACAGCTTCAACGGCCGGTCGATCCTGGTCCGAGGGACCTGGTCCGATATCAGCCCGGATTCCCACCATTTTGAAGAATCATACTCGCAAGACGGTGGCAAGACTTGGGCGCCGGCGTTCATTGCAAATTTGACGCGAGAACGACCATGACAAGCCGAAGCTTACGTGGAGTTCTACACGATGGACTCTCGTAGATCGGCCGCCTGAAACGCTGGCTCCCTCGATTCGAGGGCGACGAGATTGCCGTAATATCTATTTTTTTCCGGCGCTTTTCTTCTTTTTGGGGATTTTCGCACCAGACTTGCGGGCCTCGGAAAGGCCGATGGCGATTGCCTGTTTTGGATTCGTCACTGTTTTTCCAGATCGGCCGCTCTTGAGCTTGCCGCGCTTCATTTCGTGCATGGCCCGCTCGACCTTGCGGCTACCGCTTTTGCTACTCGTTGACATGGGTCCTCACGCTGCCTTGGCTTCGGCTTGCAATTGCTTCTTGCGCGCCAGCAATTGCTTGCCGAGCGCCTCCAAATCCATCCCGGACTTTCTAGCCTCGGCGAACATGCCGCCAGGCTGCTCTTCCTCCTTGACATGATGCTTGATCATCTCGGAGAGCACCGTGATCTTGGCATCGAAGTAATCGTCGCCAGACGACATACCTTGAATCTCGGCGATCAGAGCTTTAGCCCCTGCATGTTCGACGACGGCTTCGTGATGCGTGTCCTTATCGCCGGTCGCCTCAATGAACGCGGGATAAAAGATCTCCTCCTCGATGGTGGTGTGCACAGTCAATGCCTCGCAGATGTTGGCGGCAAGCTGCTGCTTTTTGGATTGGCTGTTCGTCTTGCCAAACTGCGAAAACCACTCTTCGACCTGCCGATGATCGGTCTTCAGCAAGGCAATTGCGTCGGCCTTCTTTGATTGGGGCTTGCCTGCCGATGAATGCTTGGATTTGGTCGCCATCTAGTCTACTCCGCGGGTGGAACGTGGGTGCATGGTGAGGCAAAACAAAAGAGCCAGGCATAGGCCGCGGCCGCGGGTGCTCGTGGGAATTATCTTGCGTGTGATACAAAATCAGTCAATTTGAGAGCGACAGACCTCGATGACCTTGCTTTCGTTGACGTGGGCGTGCCCCATCTCGCACAGCTGGCGATACATTCGTTCTGCCAGTGCACCGAACGGGCTGTCGATTCCGCTGGCACGTGCGAATCGGACTGCATACTCCACGTCCTTCAGGCGCAGCGCGGAACTGAATACAATGTTCCGGTCGTGATCATCGGCTACCATGCGGCGTGTGTTGCGCACGACCTGCGGACTTGCTGCCTGGCTGGTTGAGATCGCGTCGGCGACGGAGGCGATATTGAGGCCGACCCGCTCAGCGACGGCTAAAGCTTCCGCCGCTGATGCGATCTGCACGGCGCCCATCATATTGATAATGAGTTTGTAAGCCGTTCCGGCACCAACCGGTCCGAATCGAATGATGCGTTGAGCCAGGGGATCCAAAATACCGCTAGCGCGAGAAAGATCACCCGCGTCTGCGCCTACGAGCAGCGTGAGTGCTCCCGTCATCGCAACATCTGGAAGTCCGGTGACAGGGGCATCAAGATAACGTAGCCCGCGGGCCTTACATAGGCTTGAGAGTTCCGCAACCCAATCATGGGACAGGGTCGAGCATTCGATCGCGAAACCGTTATTGGCGAAATTCGCCGCTGCAAGTATCCCGTTCGTTCCAAGCCAAACCGCTCGCGAGGCCGAATCGTCGGCAACCATCGAGATCACTGCGTCGACTCCATGGCACGCGCGCTTGGGCGAGTCAAACAGCTGCGCCCCTTGGCGCACAAGGGTTTGTGCGCGCGAAGCTGTGCGGTTGTACACGCTTAGCTGGTGCCCGGTTTCAATCAAGCGGGTGGCCATTCCCAAGCCCATGTTCCCGAGCCCGACGAACGCAATTTTTGCCATTCTGTTTCCTATTGATCCCGCATGTCGGCCAACAAGGCTATCAGGAAGAGGCATGGCATGCGTGCATGGCCGGTTTGCTACAATGCCGGATAGATACCTGAGGAGTCGCCATGCCACTCGTCACGCTCACCGTCCGCAAGCCAAAGTCGAGCGCCTTCAAAACGACGATTTTGAATGCCGTACACGCTGCGCTGGTCTCATCCGGCGTGCCTGCCGCCGACAAGTTCCAGCGGGTCATCGAGCTCGAGGCGGAGGACTTCCGCTTCGATCCGTCCTATCCCGACGTTAAGACCGAACGAAACGAGGAATTTGCCCTCGTGGAGATCCTGTGGTCGGTGGGACGCAGCGTCAAGGTTAAGAAGAGACTCCTCGAAGAATTAATGGGTACACTTGCCGGCGCCGGCATTGACACCGAAAACGTGATGATCTGTTTCAAGGAAACGTCGTGGGAAAACTGGGCATTCGCGGGTGGGCGGCTCATCCACACGTGAGCCGGCGCCATCTGCGGTGTCTGCTGTCCTAGGCTGCTTGGTCATTGCGGTGCGGTAAAGCCACGGCAAACTGCCGCCAGTTTGTTGCCGTCGGGGTCCCGGACATAGGCGGCATAGAAGTCGGGGTTGTATTGTGGTCTTAAGCCCGGGCTGCCTTCGGAGCTGCCGCCATTGGTGAGCGCGGCGGCGTGAAAATCATCGACTTGCTTCCATGAGCGGGCGATGAGTGCGACCATGGTGCCGTTACCAACGGTAGGGGGTTCTTGGTTGAAGGGTCTGCCGATCCAGAGTGCGAGTTCGAGCGGACCGCCAGCCTTGTGAGCGCCCGGATACGTACCCCAACCAGCCGCAATTTGATCCCACTCAGGGTCTCCCGTGACGCAGCGCTGTAAGCCGAGCGCGGCGAGCGTCGCATCGTAGAAACGAGTGGCTCTACTCAAGTCACTGGTGCCGAGACAGACGTAGGTGAACATGGCGTTTTCTCCCTAAGAGTCCCCGCAGTTCGAGTGCGCAAACGCCGGGGTTTCCTCTTCGACGCTTACCGCAAGGACGCGCTGCAAATACGCAAGGGCCGCGGCGGGCTCGTCGATGAAGGTGAATAGGTTGAGATCCTCGGCGCTAATGACCTCATGGCGGACCAAGGCTTTGAAATTGATGATTTCGTTCCAATAGCTTTCGCCATACAGCAAGATCGGTATTTGGCGCTCGAGCTTTTTAGTTTGTGCCAAGGTGATGATCTCAGTCAGTTCATCGAGTGTGCCGAAGCCCCCCGGAAACACAATCAGCGCCTTGGCAAGGTGGGCGAACCATAGTTTGCGCATGAAGAAGTAATGAAACTCGAACCCTAACTCCGGCGTAATGTAGGGATTGGGGCGTTGTTCATGCGGCAAACTGATATTAAGGCCGATGCTCCGCCCGCCGGCGTCCGCCGCGCCTCGATTCGCAGCTTCCATAATGCCGCCCCCGCCTCCGGAACACACGACAAACCGGCCTGTCGATGACGATAGGCTCATTGACCATTCGGTGAGGAGTCGGGCGAGAGAGCGTGCTTCCTGATAATAACGCCCCAGTGATCCGTTCTCTCGCAGCCGGGCGGACCCAAAAAAAACGATGGTGTCCTTGATCTGCTCGCGGCGAAAGGCGTCGAGAGGCTCCAAGTATTCGGCGAGAATTCGCAGCGGCCGTGCGGCATCGCTTCCGATGAATGTTTCATCAAGATACGCGACCCGCGGTGTTTGTTCCTGTGCGGGCATAACTATTGCACCCCGGCAAAATCGATAAAACCCCTGGCAACATCGACATGCAGAAGCTGCACGTGGACATGATTGCCCACGTCGAATCCTTGGAAACCCTTAACCACGCGGCCTTCGACGGACGGATTCTCGATGCGCACCCACGTGCCCTTCTCTGAGGCGCCGGTTACGATTCCTTCGAAGCGTGTGCCAATTCGGGAACCTAACAGCATGGCTGCGGCTGACTTTTCGATTTGTCTCTCGACCTTCTTGGCATTGCTTTCCTGCTCCGTGCAATGCGACGCCAGCGTTGGCAACTCGGTATCGCTGTACGGCGCCGGCTGGTTCTTCAAGGCCGCTTTGACAAGACGCTGCGTCAGCAAGTCGGGGAAGCGGCGGTTCGGCGCGGTCGAATGAGTATAGTCTCGCACCGCCAGCCCGAAATGTCCTTCCGGTGTTTGACCCGGGCGCTCTGCAACATACTCGCCGGCACCCAAACACTTGATGACTGCGAGCGAGAGGTCGGCAAAATGGGACGGATCCTTGTTACGCTGCGCCGTAAGAAACGCGTTCAGTGCGAGCGCATCCGGTGCATCTGGGAGTTTTGCGCCGGCATCTTTGGCAAGCTGGACGATGCGGTCCCAGCGCTTCGGGGTTCTCAAGATCCGCCGCAGCGAGGTGCGGCCATGCTGCTGCAGAAAGCGTGCGGTCACGCCATTGGCCGCGATCATGAATTCCTCAATTAGCTCCTGAGCGCGATTCTTCGGGTCCGGCTGCAAATCGACCAAAGCGGCACCCTCGTAGACCGCACGATTCTCGGCAGTATCGAAATCAAGTGCGCCTTTGGCCTGTCGTTGACGTTTTAGCGCCTGTGCAATTGCATCCTGCAAGCGCAGCTGCACCTCGAGTCCCGCTACAGCGTCCACTCGGGAGGGCGCCGCGGCATTGCCCTGCAGCCACGCCGCAACACCCCGGTAGGCGAGCTTCGCGCGATTGCGTACCAGGGCGCGATAAATCGCCGGCGGCCCTAACGTGCCGTCGGCGTCGATGCTCATCTCGATCACCACGCACAGGCGATCCTGATCTTGCGCAAGGGAGGTCAAATTGGTGGACAGCCTTTCCGGCAGCATCGCGAAGACCTCCGCCGCCGTGTAGACCGAGGTGGTATTGGCGCGTGCGTGCTCATCGACGGCAGTGCCGGCCTTGACCACACTGTCCACATCCGCAACCCCCACCAGCAGTTTGGATTTCCCGCCGCCTAGAGCCTCCGCGACCTCGATCTGATCCAGATCGAGTGAGTCATCGTTGTCGATGGATGACCATAGAAGAGTGCGCAGATCGCGTATCTCCGAGCCTGAGTCGGTCGCGACGGTCGCGGCATTCGCTTCTGCAAGTGCCGCAGTCGAGAAATCCGGGACCAAGCCGTGCGCGCGCATGGCATCGCTCGCCAAACGCTTGAGTTCGTCGGCTTGTGCGGGGGTGACCGTCATCGACCTATGATAACGGCTTCGCGCCCGCCCGTCAGATTATGGAATGCCAGCGCTTAAAGAGCACCCTGCGCGCCGTCCAAGGGTGGCGCTCATGAGCGCAGGACGCATGGGCCGAGAAGGGCATGGAGCCGTCGCCGATGAGCGGGTAAGGGGTCGCATTTAACTTTGTATATTTGGGGCTGAGATTTGAGCCGCAAAAGCGTTCAAATATCTGAACCCGCCGCTGTTGCCCTGACAAACTGTCGGAAGATCAGTTGACCCCTCCCGGTAACTAACGTTGGTCAAGGAAGGCGGACCCTATGAATCAAGGCAAAATTGGCAACGCCATGACGACGACGAACCTGCGGCTGAACCCGCCGCAGCCAGCGGATGCTCCCGCTGAGTCGAAACCTCGGTCGCGTCATGCAGTCATCACGCACGATCTTTACAGCTATCGGCTTTATAAAAACTGGATGAATAATCTTCGCGCCTCCTGGCACAAGATCTGAAGCGATAGCGACGCCGAAGTATTGGCGGCATGCTCGGCCCCCCTAGTCCGGGCATGGCGAAGATAAGAAGAAGCATTGTAGAGATAAGTCTGGGCTGGGACTCAACAGCCCTTATTTCACCCTTCTTCTCTTAATTGGCCTCTGCGGGTCCTCGCTGAGCGCCTCAGCGAAGCTCCATGAGATAGGCGATGACGTCTGCACGAGCCTGCGCGTCGTCGAGCCGGAAAAACATCTTTGTTCCCGGAACGAGTGCGCTGGGATTGGCGAGCCATCGGTCCAAGGTGAGCTCATCCCACGTCAAATCGGAATTCTTGAGTGCCGCGGAAGAAGACGGCAGAAATGGCAGCGCAAGGCGTAGAGGGCGTTACTACCGTCGTAATGGATGTTGATGTCGCCGGCGCTGGCGCTCGCCCGGCAACGGTGGCGTAGACAGAGCACCTCCTGCGAGGCGTCCGCGTCGTTACGCGGTCCGGCCGCCGAGTGTTCGATACTTTCCGGTACGGTGCTCCATCTGCCACCGCAAGCTGGCTGCGGAGAGAAGCTTCTTGGCACGGCTCACCTCGAATTGGGTGAACCACTCGGGCGATGCGAAGTAGTCGACTTCTCCAATCAGTTCGCCCGCCTCGACGGGGTCCAGCGTTTTGTGCATCATCGTCCACCCCTCAAACGCTCGCTCCGGTATCGATTCCCTTACGATTAGCGTTGATTGGGTGTGCCTCTTGTCCCTTATGATCCTGCTGAAAACAGCGTCAACCATTTCTGATTGACCCTCGAGCACCTGCACGAATGAACCGCAAATAAATAGAAGCATCCCCGTGATTTCTTGCTTTGCATTTGCTACGCGTACCTGTTGCAGCAAATCGGGAATCTCATGCTCGTGAAAGCAGTCAGTCGACCGGCTAGCGTATATCAGGCTAATCAGAGACTTCATGGCGCCCCCCTTATGGTATTCGGAGTGACAATACCGAGCTTTCCGTTCCCTTCGAGTCAAATCGGAGATTTCTGAGACGTACGTCTCAATCGCATCGGCGGCAATCGACGCTGCGGGGGCGGGAACACGGCGCGGCGATAGCGTACAGTGAATTGCAAACCCTCATCACCACGAGACCTTCTATGGCCGCCGAGCACGACCTCCAACGCGCCTCGCAGCGCCGCACTGCGGTTTCGGGGGTCAGTACTGCGAGCACGGCTTCGTTGGCGACCCTGCCTGATGAGGAGCTCTTGGAGATTGTTCAGCGCCAGACTTTCAATTTCTTCTGGCAAGGCGCACACCCCTTCAGCGGGCTTGCACTCGATCGCTGCACAGCACGGCCAGAAGGGATGAATCACAAGACGGCCGTCGGCGGCTCTGGCTTTGGCATCATGGCGATCATCGTTGCGGTCGAGCGCGGCTGGATTCCCCGCGAAACAGCTTTAGAGCGGCTGGGGAGAATACTCGATACGCTGAGCGCCGCGACGGTCTATCACGGCGCGTTTCCGCACTATTTGAATGGGCGCACGGGCGCGACCATTCCGTTCTATAGCAAGGATGACGGCGGTGATGTGGTGGAAACCTCCTATCTTTGCATGGGATTGCTGTGTGCGCGCCAATACTTCCAGCGCGACACGGCAGTCGAAAAGACTCTCCGCTCGCGCGTCACCCGGCTGTGGGAGGAGGTCGAGTGGGACTGGTACACGCGAGGCGGCAGCGAGGTGCTGTACTGGCATTGGAGCCCCAATAACGACTGGGCCATGAATCACAAGATCCGCGGCTGGAACGAATGTTTGATCACTTACGTTTTAGCGGCTGCTGCGCCGCGCTACCCCGTCGATCCTGTGGCCTATCATCACGGTTTTGCATCGGGCCCGGGTTTTCTCAATGGTCGGTCCTATTACAACATTGAGTTGCCGCTGGGCATGCCGTATGGCGGGCCGCTCTTCTTCACTCATTATTCTTTTTGTGGACTCGATCCGCACGATCTGAAAGATCGTTATGCCAACTATTGGGAACTGAACCAGCGCCATGTGGCGATCAATCGCGCGCACTGCGTGGCTAATCCCGGCAACTACCTTGGGTATGGGGAGTCCTGCTGGGGTCTCACTGCAAGCGATGATCCGGAAGGATATTTAGCCCACGCGCCGGATCTCGACAACGGTACCATCGCGCCCACGGCGTCCCTGGCGAGTCTCCCCTATGCGCCTCGCGAAGTCATGATTGCCTTGCGTCATTTCCTAAGCCGGCATGGGACAAAAGTCTGGGGGCCTTTTGGCTTCTTCGATGCATTCTGCGAGCAGCGCAATTGGTTTAGTGACATCTACCTCGCCATCGATCAGGGTCCCATCATCGTTATGATGGAGAATCATCGAACCGGCCTGTTGTGGAAGCTCTTTATGAGCGTTCCTGAAGTGCAGACGGGATTGCGCAAGCTCGGGTTCAGCAGTCCCTACCTGGACCGGGCAAACGCCGCAGAGTCACCGCCCGCGTGCCGCGTGCCCTAACCAAGGTCCGTGGGGTAGACTATCTTTGCTTGCCGCGACCTTGGCCGGCCGGCATCCTCCGCTGCTCCGAGATCCGCCCATTGCAGAACCTGAAATCCGCGCGCGCGCTCATCATTGCCTCGGTGATGACGACGATGGCCATGATTGCCATCGAAGCGACCATTGTATCCACGGCGATGCCGCAAATCGTCGCAGACCTCGGTGGACTGCGTCTCTATAGCTGGGTGTTTTCTTCGTTTCTGCTGGCGCAAACCGCCATGACCGTGGTGTTCGGGAATCTCGCGGACGTGTACGGCCGCAAACCGGTCATGCTCGTGGGGATTGGGATTTTTCTGTTGGGATCGCTGTTGGCAGGTTTCGCGTGGTCCATGCCGGTTATGATTTGCTGTCGCCTCATTCAAGGCGTTGGTGCGGGCGCCATGCAGCCCGTCGCCATGACAATTGTCGCTGATCTGTATCCGGCGCGCGAACGCGGCAAGGTACAAGGGTATCTCGCGAGTGTGTGGGCAGTGGCGGCGGTGGCGGGGCCGGTAACGGGCGGACTCATCATTCGCTCGGTGTCATGGGCCTGGATCTTTTGGATCAACATTCCCGTAGGGTTTGCGGCGGCGGCTGGATTCATCCTGTTCCTCAAGGAACACTCGAAGCATGAGCGTCGCCCGATCGACGTGGGCGGCGCCGCTTCTTTCACGGTTGCGGTTACGTCTCTGCTGATTGCGCTCACCGAACTCGGTAGCCATCACCCGTCGCAACTCGCAGCCTCGGCAGGCCTGTTTTGTATCGCTGCCGTGGTCTTCGTGTTGCTGGAGCGTCGCGTCACCCATCCGATGGTATCGTTTGCACTTTGGAGTCATCGGCCCATCGCGGCGACCAACGGTGTTGCGCTGCTGGCCAGTATGGCACTTATCGGCCTCACTACCTTCCTGCCCATATACGTACAGATAGTCATGCAGCGCTCGCCGACGACGGCGGGACTTGCACTGACCACCATGCTCATCGGCTGGCCGGTAGGGGCCACCCTGGCGGCGCGTCTTTTCCACCGGTTTACCCTGCGCCGCCTGCTGGTGATTGGGGCGCTGCTCCAGCCGCTGGGCGCCATTTTCTTTGTCGCTTTGACACCCAATATGTCCCCGCTCATCGCCGCAACGGGATCTCTCGTGATGGGCTTCGGCATGGGACTGGTGAGCGTATCCTCGCTCGTGCTCATACAAGAAATTGTCGATTCCTCGCAACGCGGCAGCGTCACGGCGTCGAATATCTTCTCGCGCAATTTGGGCAGTACGTTGGGCGCCACTTTGCTCGGGGCGGTACTTAACCACGGCTTGAGCCGTACGGGCACGCTGGCGCCGATTACTTCGGATCAGCTCCGCCAGCTGCTGCATTCACCCGGCCTCGACAGCGGCGCCGCGGCGATTCGCCTGGCCTTAGACCAAGCCTTGAATCTCACGTTTTGGGCCATGCTGGTGCTGTCGTTGGGCACGGTGATCCTCGCGTTGTTGGTACCATCGACCTCCATCAGCCATGGGGCTCTGAAGCCGGCAGCGCAACCGCAGCCCGACTAGGGGGTCGATCCGAGCTGGCTTTCGGGGGCTTCGCTCGCAGATGCATCGCTGGGATCGGGCATTCGTTTGCGCTGCGCGGCGCTGACGGCGATTTGGAGTTTCGCAATGAGCTTTTCGCTGAGAGGCGGTGGGGTGGCCTGCTCCGTCTTCGGACGGCGTTCCTTGGGTCGGCCGTCATTCGTTTCCTTTGACATGAGTCCCGGTCTCCACAGTGTCGCAAGGGAAAAATGCCAGTTAATGCAGTTGTGCACAAGATGGCTGTTGTCGATGTTCAAGTTTGTTGGAATGCACTCGACGGAACGGAGAGGATTATGTTGTGTGCACGCGTTCGCCGTCTGGCTTGGACGGACGGCGGGGTTTCAGATTCGTCTTGGCAATCAATAGGTTGCCGCCGGTCACGGCGCAATCGTTGCCGAGGGATCACTCCCGGTTAAACACAGCTTCGTATGCAGCTTGGGTCTTCTCGATGACGACAAGCAATTCATCACGCTTAATCTTCCGCAGAGCCATGATAACCCCGGGAAGCATCCGGGCTGCATCGGCGAGATGAGCATCGGTGGGCTTGGTCAAGATGTTCTTGGCGGTGCGCAGAATCATCTCGATGGGTTCCGCAGCGTTTGCGAAGGGCGTGGTGTCCGCGTACCTGCGCCACCTAATCTGGACCCTCTCGAGCAGCGCGAGAGCCTGCGACACATAGTCAAGAGCCTCGGTGCGCCGAGCTGAATCAATTCCCGACATTGCGCGATGATGCGCGTCCTCGGCGCGGCAGAGCGTGTCGAGGTACATGTATCCAAATGATATATGTCAAGTAGGCGCGGCGGGGCCTCGTTTAGCTGGGTGAGTGCGTGTACTTCACGAGGTGCAACGCATTCGCCGATTTGTGGTCGCGAGCGTCCCCAAGCCAGTTCTTTGCTGAGCGAGATCGACCCGGGACACCCGGCGTGGGGGGTGGGCGGGCACACTGTCGAGATGAGTCAATCGTCTGACGGGGCTTGCCAAAAGATACCGATTTCCGAGCCACTCCACCGCGCTCGCGATGGCGGCATTGTGGTCCAAGACGGCGGTCTTGTCAGAATTCAAGAATCGCATGAGGCCTCCCTCGAAGGTAAATGGATCTCGCGAAGCGGCGAAATCTTGCCGCTTTCCGCGGCGGCAGCGGCTCCTGCTTGCCGCCAAGACGGATTTCGGCCCCTAAACTAAACAGTGACGATACGTGGAAGGAACAGAGCAGGATTCATGCCAAGTGCTTGGTTGGGAGTGATCGTCCAGCCGCTAGGGCCGCTCGAACAGCAAGTGGTTCTTGTATTGATGTCCGTGGGCATCCTTCCCCCGATCGATCTCGCGGAATGTTTTGCCATCCAGGGAGATCGTTTCGAGCTCGCTTTCAACGATCTTGCCATCCTTGGTCCAAACGGATTTCCAGGTGGTGGCGTTGACCAAAGTGTCGGTGACAGTGTCCGCAATGGGGTAGTCAATGATGGAAATGGGCTTGCCGTCGAATGCGGTGGAATACTCCACGTGACCGGGGGTGCCATCGGCGTCGATCCAGTCGCTCTTGATAAGGAGATGTCCCGCGCCGGCGTCTATGACCTTCATGGTGTATTTCTTCATGGGCGGCATGGGCTCAAATTTCGATTTTTCGACATTGAGATCCCAATCTCCCAGGAGCGCGTCCAATTTTCCGGCGAACGCCACGCCAACCAGCGCCGTAAGCCCAAGGCTGGCGACAGTCAATGAAGCCGCCTTCTGTTTTAGTGCTCGCATGATGTCCACCGTTCCCTGAAAAAAGATCGACGCGCGGGAAGCTTGCATCGGGCCGCCGCGGATGGTCAAGCCGAGGCCTTTTGGGCGCGAAACACTCACGCGGACTTCAGTTCGTTGACCGCGCGCCACGCCTGATCGATTGCCTCGTGCGTGTAGGAGTTCCATCCCGCATCGGAGTTGGCAATCGTGACACTGCCGCAGCGCCTGCGGGCGATTTCATAGGGCTGGGGCCCTTCGGTTTCCGCATCGAATAAGGAGTCTGCACTGTAGGCATAGCCGTGCGGCCAGCGATTGACGGTGATCGCGGCGATGTCGCGCGCCGATTGAAATCCGCCGGGCCCCAGCATGCGGTCGAGTTGCTCGACGATCCGCCTCTCGTATTCCGCGAACGGAGTATTCAGCAGAAGGTGCCGTCCCAGGCGAAACTGCTCGACGTTCGAGAGACCTCTATTCGGTGTGAGCGGTATATGTTCCATATGCAGCAGCATGGGCTCGCTCGGATCGCGCGGACTGCGATAGCCGCCGAGTGCCACGGGAAAGTCCAGCTTGGTGTTCGAAAAGTACGCGTAGGGACTGTAAATGTCGTTGACGCCCAACTTCACGAAGGCCTGCCAATTTCGTACGGCGACGTTGACGTAGACCAGCGGCATTTTGACGCTGAGGGCAAGCGCGCGTTTCTGCGCGGGCGGCAACTGCGGCATGATATGCGGAATTATCATGTTGTAGCAGGCGAGTACGCTGTGTTTGGCCTGAACGCGGTGCAGGGTGCCCGCTCGCACGTAACCGATGTCCACCGGCCCGCCCCGGCTCCGGGCATTGGCGACAGCCACCGCCGTGCTATTCAGGCGCAACCGGACGGGGGCGCCGTCGACGTCGAGCTTCGTGTAGTCGAAATCAGCGAGCACCACGTCGTCCATGGTACGGCCGGGTGCCACCGCGGGGATCAAGCTGCGGACCAGAAGTCGGGCGATGGAGGCATTGCCATCGGGGAAATGGTAGATGTAGGGCTCGTCAAAGGCGGCCGCTTCCGGATCATTGAGATCCCCGAGGTCGAGACCGGCGAAGCCGGTGTATTGGCTGCTCCACGCATCCAGCGCCGGTAGTATGTCGGGACCCATGGCTGTGAGACCGAAAGTCGATGCGTCGAAGAACTTCACCGCCTCATCCCCGAGCCCGGCATCTTTGCGCAGGTACTCGCGATAGCTGATTTTCTTCAAATGAGCGATCTTCTCTGCCTGCGACTTTCCGGCGAGATAGTCCTTCGGATGATTGAAAAATTCGATGAGGCGCCCGCGGGCCTCATCGGACATTGGAAACTCCGCAACTACCGCCTCAATCGGGCGGGGATTGGCGTCGCTCGCCAACGAGTCGCCGCCGGTAACAATCGGGTTGCCGACGACCAACCTGTCCACCCCAAAGCTCTCGCGATCGAAGTACACGCCCGGAGTCAGGCCGAGCGAGGGGTAAAGCTTGCGGTCAAATGCGGTGTCGAAGCGTTTCAGGTCGACGCCGAGCGAGTGAAACAACCGATTTACGGTCTTGCTGAAGAAGGTTTTGGGGGATTGCAGCGACTCCGTGCCCCCGTATCCGAGCAGCAAGCGGTCACCGACCCGAAATTCGTTGCGCTTGGCATGTCCACCGAAATCGTCGTGGTTTTCAAGGATCAGTATGCGGGCCGACGATCCGTGCGCTTCGCGATAAAACCACGCGGCAGCCAATCCGCTGATGCCCCCACCGACCACGACCAAATCGAAACTCTCTTCGATAGCGAGACCGGACGTGTTAAAGGACTTGCCTTCGCGACCCACCTGATGGGCGGTTTCGAATGACCCGGGATGGCTGCCCCGCAGGCCCGTCAGCGACGGAGGATAGTAGCGAACGGGTTCGGCGCGCATCTGAGCGATCGGAGTCAGCCCGGCAGCAATGGCGAGCGCGGTGCCGCCGAGAAAATCGCGACGGCTGATCGTGTTGGACATGGATTCCCCAGTTCATGGCGCTACCCGCTCGTATCGATCGCCACATTTATCGAAAAGCGCATTCGAGTCAAGTTATCGCATATGGCCTGATAGACTGAATGACATCGATGAAGAACCGGTTCGGAATCGTAGCCACTCTCGGGTTCACACAAACTCTTGCTTGGGCGTCCACATATTATTTGCCGGCCATACTCGCCGTACCAATGGCGCGTGATATCAGGGTCGCGCCGACCTGGTTCTATGCCGGCCTATCCTTGGGTCTGGGTGTCTCTGCATTCTTAGGCCCCTCTCTGGGGCGCCAGATCGACCGGCGCGGCGGTCGTCGGGTACTTTGCGGATCGAACATCGGGTTTGCCATCGGCCTCATCATGCTTGGGGAAAGTGCGGGTCCCGCATCTTTGGTTCTCGCTTGGCTCGTATTGGGCGTGGCGATGGCGGCGGGACTCTACGAGCCCGCGTTCGCTTCACTTACCCGGTTGTACGGGCATGATTCGCGTAGCGCAATCACAGGGATCACCTTGATTGCCGGGTTCTCGAGCACCGTGGGGTGGCCCATTTCGACGCTCCTCGAGCACGCATTTGGTTGGCGCGGCACTTGTTTTGCCTGGGCCGCGCTGCATTTGACGTGTGGATTGCCGCTCAACGCCTGGGCGTTGAGCGGCAGAATCGAAGATGAGTCCGCCGTAGAGTCTGTGCCAGGGGTTGAAATCACGGAGCAAAAGGAAGCGGCCGATCGCGCCATGCGGCGTCTTGCGTTCATATTTACGACGGCAGGAATCGTGAGTATTGGAATGGCGACGAATCTTCCGCGGCTGTTTAATGCTATCGGCGCCTCACCGGCGGCCGCGATTGCGGCAGCTTCGCTGATGGGGCCGGCACAAGTGGTTGCTCGGATTGTCGAGTACAGCGCTCGACGAAGGATCAATCCGCTATTGAGTGCCAAAATTGCGAGCGCCCTGCATCCTATCGCGGCGATCGTGATTGCCATAGGGGGAGCTCCCGCCGCTGCGCTATTTGCGGTCATTCATGGGGCGGGAAATGGCATGCTTACAATCGTACGGGGCACCTTGCCCTTGGCACTCTTTGGGCCATCCGGGTATGGCGCTCGAATCGGTCGAATTTCGGCGCCTGCACGCGTCGGACAGGCGTTCGCGCCGTTCTTGATCGGTTTATCGATCGATAGACTGGGAGCAGATACGCTGATTATTTCCGCTGGATTGTACCTTGCCGCCTTCATTTCGCTTTTTGGGCTTTCACTTCCACGGCGCGGCGTGGTCGGCCAGCCCGATTGACCGGGCAAATGCGGCACGGACGGGGTGTCATTTTATGAAGCGACGCTATGTGACCGCTGATGTGTTCACGAAAAGGATGTTTGGCGGCAACCCGGTCGCCGTGATACTCGACTCCGAAGGCCTATCGGCCGCCCAGATGCAGGCGATTGCGCTTGAGTTCAATTACGGCGAAACGACATTCGTGTTGCCGCCGCGAGACCCAGCCCACACAGCGCACGTCCGAATCTTCACGGCTCGAGCCGAAGTTCCATTCGCAGGACATCCAAACGTCGGAACTGCGTTTCTTCTCGCGCGCGAGCGGGAGGCCGAGGGCGATCCAGTGCATGATGCGTACGTGTTTGAGGAGGCTGC
The DNA here is from genome assembly GCA_963818075.1 of uncultured Gammaproteobacteria bacterium. Lineage (GTDB taxonomy): Bacteria > Pseudomonadota > Gammaproteobacteria > Steroidobacterales > Steroidobacteraceae > Bog-1198. Next base: position 711,493 of record CAWFQX010000007.1, read on the forward strand.
TGGACTGGTGCCGCTCACTCTGATCCGAGACAGCGGGGTCATCGTTGGCGCAGAGCTTCGCGCCCCGGAACCGCTATCCGTTCGCAGCCAGGTTAGCCGCGAGCTTGCTGCACAGTGTTTGTCGTTGCCGTCGGGCGACATCTCTGTGGAGACCCATCCGCCGCAGGTTCTGTCGGTCGGCCTGCCGTTTTTGGTCGTCGAACTAGCCTCGCGAGATGCGCTACGCGCCGCCAAGCCGAATCTCACGGCTTATCAGGCGCTACTCCCGCTTGACGGCGCCGATGGCATTTACGCTTACATGGCGCACGACCGCGAGGCTTCTTCCACCGCAGAAGTGGTGTTGCACGCGCGTATGTTTGCACCGTTCGACGGCACGCTCGAGGATCCCGCGACCGGCAGTGCCACCGCGGCGACGATTGCTCGACTTGCGCAACTGCGTCCTGCTGTCGCCGATCGGCGGTGGCGCATTCACCAGGGTGTCGACATGGGGCGCCCGAGCCTGCTTTTCGGACGCACGACGGTACGCAATGGCGACCTGGAGTCCGTTCATGTTGGCGGAACGTGTGTCGCCGTCATGGAGGGAACGTTCACGTTGGTCGGCGACGATCAGCAGAAGGGAACTCGCTAAACGGGAGTAATCGTTGGCTTGCCCGATTCGACCAAATCCCAGCGATATAACCCAGGTTTTTCGGATATCTTAGGATGGTACCTGGGGGCGGATTTCCTCCGGGAGCGACGCGCGACGCAGGGGTCTAATGGCGAAAAGTAAAACATGGGACGAAGCGATTCTTGCCGGGCACCGGGGATACTTGCGAACGGATTCGGTGCGGGAGGCGTTCGACTATCTGGTGGCGGCCGCCATTGACCTGCCGGGAATGCGGGCGGAGCCTGTCTGGCACAAGCCAAAGCGTACCTTTACTTATGACGAGGTCGCATCGGGTGAGCGGCCCTTCGCCTTCACGGTAAACCGCCAAGACCTTCTTTTTCGCGTGCTACCGGCAGGTTTGAAAAGAGTGCCCGGCGGCTTTGCAGCGCTCAAAGAGCGGTTCTCTACAGCGGGGGCGGAGACTGTGCGTGGAGAGTGGACCGTGCGGATAAGATCAAGGACCGACGCAGAGCGACTCAGTCAATTTATTTTGAGCGCAGCCATCGAGAAGCCGGCTGCGCGGGCTTCCGAGGGCGACAAGTTGACTGAGGCATCGCACCACTGGTGGGTCAATCACAGCAAGACTTTCCGGCTGGAGCTCGATGGCGGTTATTTGTGGTCGCCAAAGAAGAATAAGAAAGTACCGAACAGCGAGACGTACGACAACATGACGCGGCTGATGCCAGGGGATATTGTCTATTCGTTTGCTGACGCGGTCATTCGCGCCGTGGGTTTGGTGCTGGCGCGTGCGTACGAAGCTCCTAGACCGACAGAGCGTGGTATCGCTCTCGATCACGGGGACAACGCGCCGGGCTGGCAGGTGTCGGTGCGCTTTCGCGAGTTTCAAAGCCCGCTACGACCGAGCGACCATGCGCCAGAGCTGCGCGCGGTGCTGCCCAAGAGGCAATCGCCCATTCGGGCCAACGGCAGTGAGAACCAGGGGGTGTATTTGGCGCCTGTACCCTTGGCGATGGCAACTGCCGTGCGTCGCTTACTTGGTCAGCAGGTGGAAATGGCAGAGGGCAAGATCAAGGAATCGCTTGGCCCACAATTCTCGGATGACGTAGAAGAGGCCCGATTGCAGGCGCGAGCGGACCTCCGGCCGGCAGAAAAGGAGATGCTTATTCGCGCCAGGCGCGGTCACGGGCGATATAGGCAGGATCTCGAGAAAATTGAGACTGGGTGCCGCCTCACTGGGCTGATCGACCGGCGGCATTTGCGAGCGAGTCACTTCAAGCCGTGGTGCGTGTCGAATGATGACGAGAAGCTCGATCCCAATAATGGATTGTTGCTGTCTCCGCATATTCATCATCTATTCGACCGGGGATATATATCCTTCACGGACGACGGTGAGCTATTGGTTTCGAAGTTCCTGAACCCCGTCGTTTTGAGCGACTGGGGGTTGACCGCGTCAATCACGCCGAGAGCGTTTAGCCCGAAACAACGTGCTTACTTGGATTATCACCGGACGCACGTCTTTCAAAAGCATGGGCGTGGCAAGGAGCCCGATGAGCGCGAATCGAACCCTGCAGCGCATCCAAGCGGTGATATCGTTCTACGAGAAATCGTGCGGGGCTCAGGGTGATGGATGGGGGAGGGGTTCCGGTTGGCAGGGTTGTCCGTGATCGGCTAAGGTAGCGCCATATTCGTACACACGGAGCTTCGTTGCATGGACATCGTCATTCCAAGCGCGACATCGATCGGAGTTTTTTCCGTGGCGGCGATCCTGCTGCTGCTGACACCCGGTCCGGCCGTTCTCTACATCGTCGCGCGCAGCGTGGAGCAGGGCCGTATCGCCGGGTTGGCTTCGGTTTTCGGTATCACGACGGGAACGCTGGTACACGTGTTGGCGGCGGCGCTGGGGCTATCAGCGCTGCTGGCCTCCTCGGCGCTTGCCTTCGCAGTCATCAAATATGTGGGGGCCGGCTATCTAATCTATATTGGGGTGCGGCGGATTATCAGCCGGGTTGACACTCCTGCCGCGCAGATTGAGTTGCCGCGGCGCAGTCTGAGGCGTCTCTATCGCGACGGCTTCGTCGTCAATCTGCTGAATCCGAAGACGGCGCTATTCTTCCTGGCGTTCTTGCCTCAATTCGTCGACCCCTCGCGCGGTGCGGTGGCGTTTCAGGTCGCCTTCCTCGGTCTGTTGTTTACATTGATGGGCCTGACGAGTGATGGTCTTTATGCGTTGGTCGCCGGCACGGCTGGCAGATGGGTCAAGCGCAATGGGCACTACTTACGCTGGGAACGATACGTCACCGGTGGCGTGTTCATCGGCCTCGGTGTGACTGCCGCCTTGGCCGGCAACGGGCGCAAATAGCTGCGTTATCATAAATCAGCCACACGTCTCGAAGTGTTGGTCTTCTCCAGGGGCATGACAGGCATTTTCCGTATGCGCAGCACGCTGGGAAGGAGATCGCTGTTAAAGTTCCCGAGTCGAGCCACGAAGCTTTCGGAGACTTGGTAGCCTTTGGTTACGAGTAGGATGCCGGTCCGCGTGCGAAGGTCCTCCGCGACGATCATGTCGACGCAAACTCGACTAATCGGCACTTCTATTGTCTCGTCACCCCCGTCCTCAAGACCTAACATTTCGGTCAGCGCCTTCAGGACCTCAGGATCGAACCGTCCCGCTTGCGCGCGCAGACGATGAATCGCCGTTTCGCGCGATGCTGTCGCTCTTTCCACTGCCCCGTACGCCGACACGACACGCAGTATCTCGGCACCGATCGATTCGGGGGCCCGCGAGTCATCGGTCATCCTGCCAGCCGCCAATCTGGACAGGATGGCGACGACCGGGTCAAGGCGGGGGATCCGCTTCAACATGCGTTCGGCCACAAGAGCCGACTGAGCCACCTGGACGCTTTCCGCCGGCGAGAGGGTTTCCCCCGCATACAGACGACCCAAGGTGCGTTCGGGCAATGCGATATGCCCTAGCTGCGCAGCCACTGAAGCGAACTCGAGCGGCCATTGCTCGGGCAACTTCAATTGCTTTGCGACCCCAAGAGCCAATTCCTGGATGCGGCTCACGTGGCCAAAAGCCGTCGGATTGGCGATAGCGAGGACATCGCTCAGGGCACGCATCGTGCCGATTAGTGTCTTCTGCAGGAGCTCACGCTCCGCAACTTGCAATTGATATTGCGCGACCGCGGCTTGCAGGGTATCGAGTAGTACGGAACGCGTGCTGGGCTTGAGGAGAAATCGAAACAAACCCGCCTGATTCATAGCACCCACGGCCTCGATGAGCTCTGTCTCGCCAGTCAGCAGTATCCGCACGATCAGCGGGTGCTGGTCGCGCACCGCCTGCAGGAACTGTGCGCCGGAGAGGCCCGGCATTCGATGATCGGAAACTACGACCTGGATAGGCTCGGAATTCTCTATCAGCTGCAAGGCCTCCGCGCCGCTGCTGCTGGTCAGCACCTCGTAGTCAACTCCAATAGTGCGCGAGAGAATGCTGAGCATGAAAGCGTCGTCGTCCACGCAAAGTACTCGGGGTCGGCGGTCGGTTGCGGCGGTGATGCCAGTAGTCATGACTTGAATGACTGTTTCATCATGCCCTCAACAGGCGGGTACCGCTCGTTCTTGCGCCCCATAGACTGATCCAGGCAATCACGTCTGCGGCAGGCATTGGTCGCGCAATGAAGTAACCCTGGCCGACATCACATCCCATCTCAGACAGGAAGCTCCAGTCGTCCTGGTCCTCGATCCCTTCTCCGACCACCTGCATTTGAAGCTGGTGTGCCATTCGTAGACTCGCATTGCAGATGGCTGCGCGCGTCCCATCGGTTGATGCACCATGCACAAAGCCGCGGTCCACTTTGAGCTCGTTGAATGGCAAGTCGCGCAGCTGCGCCAAGGAGGAATGACCGGTACCAAAATCGTCGATCGACAGGCGGAAGCGTTTGAGTGAAAGGCGGGTCAGGACATCAAGTATGGTGCTCAACTGACGCATCACTTGCCCCTCGGTTAATTCCAGAGTCAACAATCGAGGGTCCACGCCGACCAACACGGCAAGGGCTTCGGCACTATCCGGAAAATCAAGTGCGGTCAGATCATCCATCGATACATTGACGGCGATCGGTAAATGATGTCCCGCCAGCCTCCAGGCCTTTGCCTGCTTCATGGCTTCGCTGAGGACCACCCTGGTCACCTCAGTGAGGAGTCCGTGCTCTTCGGCCAAGCCGAGAAACTGGTCCGGGAAAATCAGTCCATCCACCGGGTGCTGCCAACGTACCAGGCTCTCCATGCCCACGACTTCTCCCGTTGCGAGCGCCACCTTCGGCTGATAGTAGTTGACGAGTTCCCCATTGGAAATGGCGCCGCGAAATTGTTCAGCACTATATGAATGTTGGCTGACGTGCGCGGGACGACGTTCGCCGACATTGCGTTTCAGCCTGCTCATCAAACGGGCCAATTCGTCCGGCTTCACGGGCTTTTGTAGGCAGCCTAGCGCGGTCAGTTGATGTGCCTTGATCAGTTTCTCGACGCTCTCCAGAATGCGGCTGTTTTCGCCGCTGACCAGAATCACGCTGCCGCCGAACTGGCACTCCACCAGTCGGCGAATGAATTCGACCCCGTCCATCCCGGGCATGTTGATATCCAGGAAGATCAGGTCAACCGCCTCGTGGTTCCCGCTGATTTGTTGCAGAGCCTTTTGGCCGCAGTCGCAGGCAACGACGCGCGTGTAACCCTGCTGTGCCAACATGTGGCTCAGGAGCTTGAGCATGAAAGGATCGTCATCCAGCAGGACTATTCCCGTGCTGGCTGGATCCAGTGCGTTCATTGGTGTCTCACGCACACCGTTCAACCGAGTCATCGCGCGCTTGCAGTGAACGCAGACAACCGTCCACTGCGGACATCTCTTGTTCAAGGCTGGGTAATAGCTCAGTCAACATTGTCAGATCACCCGCTGTCCCGGCGACCTCGATCGCAGCGCAGAGCTCACCCAGTCTCAAGGCACCCACCGAGCGGGCGGACGATTTTAGCTTGTGGGCAATCTCAGCAGCTTCCTTGGATCGCTGCTTTCCACAAGCTTCGGCGATCCCCGCGGCCGACCGGGCGGCACTCACTCCAAACTCTTGAAGGAGTTCATGTACGAGGTGCGGGTCGGTTCCGACGAGCGCTTCAAGTACGCTCACTTGTACCGGCATTGATGATGAATCCCGCGGCGCCTCTGTGGGATTAGCGGCCGGGAGCCACTTCTCGAGCGCGGCCGCTAGAGCGGCGAGCGGCGCAGGTTTGCTCAGGTAGTCATCCATGCCCACGGCAAGACACCGTTCAGATTCACCCCGTAATGCATTCGCCGTCAGCGCAATGATGGGCATCCGCGCACGGCCGTCTTCGGCCACGCGGATTTGCAGCGTGAGATCGTAGCCGTCCATTTCCGGCATGTGCAGATCCGTTAACAACAGCGCATAGTTGCCGCTTTGGAAGCGCTTGAACGCTTCGCGACCGGTCGGCGCAACATCGGCCGTGTAACCGAGCAGATCGAGTTGTTGGCGGATGACTTTTTGATTGATCTCGTTATCTTCAGCCACCAGAATCAACCGGTGTTGCCGGAGGGCTTCATCGCGGGATGGAGTGGGAGGTTTGGTAATTCTGTGCTGACCGGAAGGCGCTTCCGGCTCCGCGGACGCGCGCCCGGCAGCGATCGCCACGGCCTTCGCCAACGTGTGACGATTGAGTGCGTTGCCGTCAATCATGATGACGCCATCGGCTTCGGCTCGGGGATTGCGTCGCTCGCCGCGCCCGATGACCACCAATACCACCCGCAAGTCCAGATCCCCGCGGGCTCGAAGAGCGGATTGCAGTTCGCCCGATGAAGACTGATCCTCACCGACATCGACGACCCACACGACCAGTCCGCGCGGACGCTCGCGGTTCGATTCGCGGGCGGCGGCGAGATCCGGCGCCCGTGTCACCACAGCCCCATCCGCCTCAAGGTACGTCGCCAGATCGTTGGCGAGACCCGCATGCCCGGCCACGACGAGACAGGACAGTCCCTCGATCTCCGAAGCGCTCTGCGCGCGATCAGGCAGTTCAGGGGCGACATCGAAGGGCAAACTCACCGTAAATGTGGATCCCGCGTTCACCTTCGTCTCGACGGCAATCTCCCCGCCCATCAGGCTTGCCAACTGCTTGCAAATGGCGAGCCCCAGCCCGGTACCTCCATATCTCCGTGTCGTCGAGGTGTCCGCCTGTGTGAAGGACGTGAAGACCCTCGTTAGAGCTGCTTTATCCATGCCAATGCCGTTGTCGGTGACTCGAAACTCCACCACCGCGGTGCCCGGTTGGCAATCTACCAACACGGCGCGCACCGACACCCGTCCTGGATGCTCGCGGCCGCTGGAGAATTTAATGGCGTTGTTGATGAGGTTGATGAGTATCTGCCGCAGCCGTGATGCGTCCCCCAGCAACATCGCGGGTATCGTCGGATCCGCGAATACCGTCAGCGTGCCGCCCTGGCGCTCGGCCAGTCGATTGACCAAATTACAACTCTTCTCCACGACTTGGGCCACCGACATGGGGAGGTGCTCGATGTCCAACCGGCCCGCCTCGATCTTAGAGAAATCCAGGATGTCGTCGATAATCGTCAGCAGAGAGTCCGCCGACTCGCGAATCAGATTGACCAATTCCAGCTGCGGGCCGACGAGGCTGCTTTGGTGCAGGACATCGAGTGTGCCAATGATGCCGTTCATGGGCGTGCGTATTTCGTGGCTCATGCTGGCCAGAAAGAGATCCTTTGCACGATTGGCGAGCTTGGTTTCGCCCTCACGAATTCGGCTCTGCGCTAGCTGCCAGCTTAGGCGCCCCAGGACAGCTGTGAGCACAATGACCAGGATGCTTCCGAAGGCCGCCCGCCGCAGATAACTAAGCGTTTCGCTATTCGCGGTCGCTAGCTGCTCATCCGCCGAAAGTCCAACAATTACTGCAATGGGAAAACCGTAGGTCTGGCGAGCGCTGGTCCATCGCTGTTCCCCGTCCCAGCTGCTGGTCGAAAGCGCGACGTCCCTATCGACTGCGCCGGATCCCGCTATGACGGACGCGTAGTCGATCGCATCACCGGACGACTCAGACTCTCCGGTGCGCCGGACGCGCACGATCCCGTCGGTGCCGGCGATGGCCAATACACCGTGGGCGCCCAACTTTGAAGTCTCATAGCCGCTGACGAAATAGGCCGCGTCCACCGAGACGACGACCACGCCGTCAAACGCACCGTCAGCCGCGTTCACCCGGCGGCTGAAGTACAAATTGCCGTCGATAGCCGGATCCCGCGCCGGCTGTCCAACAAAGAAACTATCGCTCCCAAGTTGCTTGCGAAAGTAATCTTCGTTGGCCACGTCTTGTCCGGGAACGCCGCGCGTGCTGTCGGTGATGGTGCCTTGACGATTCGCAATCCTCACGCCAAAAAGCAAGTCCGGAGGCAGCAATCCCTTGTCCCTGAGTTCCACGAGCGAGCCGTGTTTCCGGTCGTCTTCGCGCCAATATTTGACGAGGTTCATGGTTTGATCGATTTCGTGCAGAGCGCGAGAAACCTGGGCGTCGTACGTGCTCAATAGCTCACGGCTTGACACGGACGCAGCATGCGCAGCATCGGAGTGCTTCAGCTTGATGAGCCCAAGGGTCGATGCCCAAATCGCGGTCAACAGGAGGATGGCGATCACGGGAAACAGGACCGCAGGTTCGGCGACCCGATTCAAACCGCGACGAATTGTCTCTGCGATCGGCACCGACCTTCCTTGCTCGATCATTTGAGCGGGGGTCGGCGGGCCGGGAAAATACTCAGTCCTGCCAACTACCGTAAGCTAACAGAATCTGGCCGCGTCGTTGTGCGCCAGGCCGCACATCCAACACCCGGGCGGCAGAACGATTGGCGGTTGCGCGGAGACGGTCGATTTGCTCGCTCGCCAGAACCGCTCGTCGCATCAGTATGTGAAGCGCGAGGGTAAGCGTTCTCCCATAGTGTGCTTCAGCTGCGCTCCCATCGTGCCGATAAGCACATACTGCCGGGCTTGCACATCAGCGGCCGCCCCAGCCTGGATTTGTCGCCCGCGCGACGCTGGTTGCAAAACGAGGTTCCCATGGTCTTCAAACTGACTCCGGCGATCGCAGCCCCGATGTTCGCGCTCGTCGCGCTGGTGGTACACGCGGACGCCACAATCGACCAGTATGTGACGTTCAGCGGATTTGGCACCTTGGGCGTAGTACATTCCGACTATGACAAGGCCGATTTTATCGGCAACGTGATTCAACCCCGCGGCGCAGGCTCTAACGGTTGGAGCGCAAGCTCGGACAGCGATTTGGGCGGCCAAGCCAATTTCACTCTGACCGAAGCACTCAGCGGTGTGGTGCAAGTCCTCTCACGCCAGGACGCGAACGGCGAGTTTAAGCCCACGGTCGAGTGGGCCAACTTGCAGTACGGGTTTACTCCCGACTTTAAGGTGCGGCTCGGTCGCATGGTCTTGCCGACCTATGAACACTCCGACACTCAGAACGTGGGCTATACCTTACCCTGGGTTCGAATACCCATCGAAATCGCCTACACGGACGCCGGTCTGCATAGCGACGGTGTCGATGTGCTCTACCGGGTGAAGACGGGCAGCGTCACGCAAAATCTACAATTTCAACTGGGTCGCACGGCGGTGGACTTGCCCGGGGTAGAATTTACCTCCACTCCTGCGGCGGTCATGGTGTTCAGCGACACTTTGCAATACGGCGACACCAGCCTGCGTCTGGTGTATCAGAGGTACGACGGCTCCGGATTTCCGGAGGTTCGGCTGCAGGTGACCGGTGCGGGACTGACGTATGATCCGGGCGCTTGGTTCGTTATGGGGGATAGCAACTACAGCCAAGACAAATACTTTGGTGAAATATTCGCTTGGTATGTCAGCGGCGGCGTGCGCCTCGGCCGATTCGCGCCCTATGCGATTTACTCCACGACGCGCGCGCAGGCTGTGGGTATGTCGGGGCTCAAGTCACTGGGTAACGATCACACCGTGGCTGCCGGTGTGCGCTGGGACTTTGCCAAAAACCTCGACACCAAGCTGCAGCTGCAGCGGGTTGTCCTCGACAGCGTGGATGACACTGCTTCGTTTGCTGACGTTGGTCCAGGTGCCCGGGTAGGCGACAAAACCAATGTACTGAGCTGGACGTTGGACTTCGTATTTTAAAGTCATGTCACCCGTCATACGTCACATCAGATCGTCAGCGCTGAGCGCGGTGATCCTCGCTCTCTTTACCGTTTGTAACGTACGAGCGGAGGAGATCGCCGTCATCGTCAATCTTGCGGCGGCAGCGATCAGCAAGGAACAGATTAGCGATCTCTATCTGGGTAGAAGTGACGCCTGGACACTCTTCGATCAGACGGTAGGTTCCGAAATCTACGTTGAGTTTTACAAGAAAGTGACGGGCCGTGACAGCGCGCAGATCAAGGCAATCTGGTCGCGGATCCTGTTCACCGGCAACGGCATCCCCCCGAAGCAACTGCGCGATTCCGCGGCAGTGAAGAAAGCCGTCGCCGCCAACCCGAGGGCGGTGGGGTACATTGAGAAATCCGCCGTAGACGCCTCGATTAAAGTCGCTGCATCGATCGACTGATTCTAAGCGCGACTCCAGACGTATCCATAGTTGACGGGGAATCCGCGAAGGTGTCCCCATTTTGGCTTCGCTTGGATCCACCGGTCGTCGACCAGTTCTTCGATGGCTTCTTGAAGCCGCCAGCCGGCTGATTTGGCGACAGCAAAATGATTGCTGAAGAGGTGAACGTGAGTCTCAATGGCCTTCGGTTGTCCCCGATTGTCATTGAAGTGGGTGGGCATTCCCGACATGAAGATGAACGGATGCATACCGATGACGACAAACGCCCCGTGCCTCGCGGATAGTCTCCCAGCTTCGCAATATGCCGGCTCCAAGCGCTCGAGATGCTCGTCTGCCAGGCTCATGACGAGAAGGTCGTATCGGGCACCTGCGAGACCTGTGTTTTCGATTGAACCTTCATGCAAGTGACGATAGATATTCTTGGTTTCCGCCCGGGCGAGCATCTCGGGTGTGAGATCGGAGCAGGGCGGGGACGGAGGCCTCATACGTTGCCGCCCACTCGCTGTATCCAACTCTTGGCGCAACGGTCGGATACCTTCGTCGATCAAACTTGCTGAAGTCCCTGCGGCTTCCTAAAAAGAAGTGAACAATTTTAACGTGCCTGGCGCCGTTGGGCGGCGCGGATGGCGGCGTCTGCCAATGGATCCATGATGAGGTAACCCGGCAGCGACGGATGCACGCCGTCGGGTGTGAGATCGGATCGCATTCCAAGGGCGCCATCGTTAAGCGCCCCGTAGTAGTCCACGTAGACTAGGTGCCGGAAGTGCGAGTAGGCCGTAAGCCATTTGTTGAGGGCGAGGATTGTGGGTCCTGGATCGAGCCCCGGGTGCCAGCTGAAGTCTTTTGCGGGCAAGACTGAACCGATCACGACTTGGATGCCGTTGGCCCGGGCCAGATCGACCATGGAGGCAATATTAGCCTCGGTCACCGGAAGATCCATCGGGCCGGTGTTGCCGGCGATGTCGTTGGTACCGGCCATGATGTGCACCACTGCAGGTTTGAGCGCGACCACGTCCTGGCGAAATCGAAGCAGCATTTGCAGCGTGGTCTGTCCGCTGATCCCACGATCGATGAATTCCGCACGGGCAAAGAACCTAGGATCGACGGTCGCCCAGGACTCGGTGATTGAGTCACCCATGAAGACGACCCGTCTTTCGCCTGGGTGCGACGGCGGCAGCGTCGTATTGGCTGTACCGTAACGAGTAAAGTTGGCCAGGTTCTGAAATAGCTGTTCGCGCGCGATCTTATTGCAATCAGCGATCTGCTCCGGCGTCGGGGACGGCTTGTCGGGCGATGGGGGAGACGTCTCCGCGAAACCCGAAGAACTCGTACTCAGCGTGCACCATAGCAGCAGCTGAGCTATGGCAGCTGGGCGAAGTGCGTGAGCGGCCTCCAGTTCGAATTGGTGCTTAAGAGGTTTAAAGGCGTGGTTGACCGTTTGCATGGCGTTCTGTGTTTGGCTGCGTCAGTGCGCTAGCGCTGGCTGCCGTTGCTGGGTGAAATGACTCGGCCTAAATCTGAAGCGCGGCTGAGGCGATCGAAGAGGCCATAGGACGCGGCCGAAATACGGGTGATGGCATCTTCGCCGGCGCGTTCGCTGGCGAGATAGGTCGTCATGACGCAGAGGATATACGGACGGTTCTTGAGGAACACAATGCCGGAGTCGTTGCGAACACCTTCGAGTTCGCCGGGCTTGTTGGCGATCTTCAAGCCCTCGGGCAGGTTGCGGGGTATCCAGCTCTCCTTGGGCGTCGCCAGCACGGTAAAGAAATCGTCGATCAGCGGCGGTGCGATCACTTTGCCGCGGTAAAGATGTTCGAGGAGCTGCATCATTTCGCGCGGCGTGGAGATGTTTTCGCGTCCCTCGGCCGCCGCCTTCAGATCCATCATTTTGCGTCGGAGCTGCGTGTGCGGCAGGCCCATGCGCTGCGTCAGGCTGACGACATTGTCCATGCCGACGCGGTCGATCAGCACATTGGTCGCGGAATTGTCACTGACCGCGACCATGATCGTGGCGAGATCGCGGTTGGTGAGTGCAGTGACCCCCGGGGTCAGGCCACCCATGATGCGGCTGTCGGGCACGAGATCTGAGGTTTGTACGACATAGGAGTCCGTGAGATGGGCTTTCCCCGGGGTGCCGCCGGCCGATTGTTCGGCTTGGTGATAGAGCTCCGCGAGAACCGCGATCTTGATGGAACTCGCCTGCGGAAACACCTCGTCGGGATGCACGAGCAACTGCTGTCCCGATGTCAGATCAAGGATGGCCACTCCGAGTACACCGTCAAGGTCATGCTCAATGCCGCTGATGGCCGCGTGCAATCGCTCCCATAGCACCGCTTGTTTGTCCCCTGTGGCCGGAGGTGCTGCGTTGGCGCTCACGGACTTGAACAACAGCAGCACGGCTACGAACAGCCCTCGCGCAACGTCGGATTTGAGGGGGCCGGCTGTTTTGGTCATGCAAATCTCCCCCAGGTGGGCTGCCGTAGTCTTTTCGGGGCTTCGGTCAATTTGTGAGTTTATCTAATTATGCGCAGATGCGTGGGAGGTTGAATCGCATCCTCGTTGCCGTCAAACTCGCCGAGCACTCACGCCTGGATAACCGCTATGCGTCATACCAAAACTGATCCCATCGGCGCAAACGACTACGATCCGATGAAAGAGCCTCGCTATACCGACATCGCGACCTTCATGCGGGCGCCGCTGGCCCGTACACTCGAGGATGTCGATATTGGCCTGATCGGAGTTCCAACCGACCTGGGGGTGACCAACCGTCCGGGTGCGCGCCACGGGCCGCGCGAAATTCGCAATGCATCGAGCCTGATGCGCACCTTCAATCTGGCGCTCGGAACGAACCCCTATGAACTATGCAGGGTTGCAGACTTGGGAGATGTGCGGCTGTCGCATCGATTCGACTTGGAAAGGCAAAACGCGGACATCGAGGCGTTTTACCGCAAGGTCCATGCGGCCGGCATCCGCCCGGTCTCCGCCGGCGGTGATCATTCGATCACCTACCCGATATTCAAGGCCATTGCGGCGGCCGCACCGATCGGGATGGTGCATGTGGACGCCCACACCGATACTTGGGGCGAGTTCTATGGTTCAAAGTTCACGCACGGGGCCCCGTTTCGTCTGGCCGTGGAAGCGGGACTGCTCGATCCAAAGCGGACGATCCAAATCGGCATACGCGGTGGCCAGAACTTCATGGACGGCATCGACTTCTCCCTTTCTCACGGCATGCGTGTCGTGTTTATGGATGAGTTCGCCGACATGGGTGTTGAGCGGGTCATTGCGGAAGCGCGCCGAGTTGTCGGAGACGGTCTCACCTATATCTCGTTCGACGTCGATGGGCTCGATCCAGTATACGCACCCGGTACCGGAACACCGGAAATCGGCGGCATTACGACCTTGGAGGCACAGCGGCTTTTGCGCGGGCTGCGCGGACTGAATCTGATCGGCGGGGATGTGGTCGAAGTCGCACCTCCCTACGACCAGACGGGTAATACCGCGCTGGTGGGCGCCACCATCATGTTCGAAATTCTCAGTTTGATCGCCGACCGTCATTTCGGTTCTGGCGCGGTACGTGCCCAGAAAATACAGGCGCCGTAAAGTGGAGTCCTGGCTACGCGGCAACTCCCATGTCGACGAATTGGAGTGGGAGACCGGCGACCGCAATGTCCACGTCGTGACTAAGGATTAGATCAGAAATGTCAGCGTCGCCCACCGCGCCGACGCGACAGGCGCGGTCACGGCCGCGGCGTTTGGCTTCGTAGAGGGCCTTGTCGACAAGACGGATGGCCGTCTCCAAGCGGATGTCCTGGTTTGCTCCTGACATTGGGAAGCACGCATAACCGACGGAAATCGTGCAGTATATTGACTGCCCATTGCAAACGATGGGATCCTGCCGCACCGCTGCAAGCAGCCTCGCAATGGTCAGGTCGGCTTGTTCCGGTGTGATTGAGTCGAGTACCGCGAGAAATTCCTCACCGCCCCATCTGACGAGTTTATCGCCAGCCCTCAAGGTCGCAGCAAGGCGCTGACTCACGGCGGCCAGTACTGCGTCTCCTGCGGGATGTCCGAACGTGTCATTGACGCGCTTGAAGTGATCTATATCCATGAGCAGCACACACCCGACGGTGGGGCGGCCTCCATCGACCGGCAGGATGTTGTCGTTAAAGAACCGTCGGTTGTGCAGGCCCGTAAGGGCGTCAATCTCACTGTTGACGCGTAGGCGCTCGTTGGCTCTGCGTACGCGAACGAATGCCCAAATTAGGGCTGCGCAGATGCAGGCAATGAATAGAGTGGCGGCGAGGGCCAGTTGTTGGCGCAGACGTTGTCCCTGCAATTCAGCCGCCTTGAGGGCGGCATCCCGGCGAAGGAACTCGAAGTCGCGGGCGCGGCGTTCGCTATCCGCTTTGGCCGATAATTCGAATGCCAGCTGCCGTGTTCTTGAAATCAGCTTTGCGCCCAGTTCGTCATGACGCCGATACACGTCAATGGCCATGACTAAATGTTCGGTTTGCTCGAGCGAATCGGCATACTCGCGCAACATGTCTTCGGCATCCGCAAGATCATCGCTGGCCAATGTGTCATCGATCGCCTGCTCTGCGCGCTCCCGCCCGACTTTGAGCTTACCTAGGCCGATGTAGGCGATACCCTCATTAAACAACGCAACGTCGTGGTCTTCGGCGCGGCCGGTAATCGACACGGCCAGCCTGGAATACTTGAGTGACTCCCTGAAATTGCGCGTCTTGAGATAGGAGTCGCCCAAATCGATCAGTGCCCGGCTCAGCCATTTGCTGCTCCCAGAGCGTTTTGCATATTCGAGCTCTGAAAGGCTGGCCCGGCGCTCAGCCGTTCGGTCTCCCTTGTGCTCGGCCATCAAGGAAGTGCCGCTTTCCACGTCTGCCAGGGCGCCGTCGTCGCCCGAGGCACTGGCGAGTCGTCTCGCGGCTTCAAGCTGCGTCGATGCAAGGTCAAATTTGGCCGTGGCGATGTTGAGTCGAGCTAAGAGCAGCAAGGCACGCAACGTACGCGGATCGTCGCGAAGACCCTGGGCAAGTGCGTATGCCTGTTCGAGAATGGGCAGTGCCGCTTCAGCCTGCTGCTGCAAACGCAGGCTATTGCCCCGCAAGATAAGGAACCGGTATTGTTCGGTCGGAAGCTTGATGTCTTGGATATCGGATGTACTCAGTTCGGCGCTGGCGGCGGTGTACTCGCCGAGTTCAAACTGCGAGTAAGCTCGCACGAAGTGCTCGGCAAGCTCTGCGGTTCGACTGCCTCGCGCACCGATCGCGTGAAGACTCGCGATCGTTCCATCAACTTTGGCACGTTTGTGCATGTCGGCATAGACTTCGCCTTGAACTTCGAGCATTGGAATATCGGCGGCGAGACCCCCTTGCGCAGGCTCGATCGTTTGAATAGAGCGCAGCGCACGCTCAGGGTCGGACCAGTCAAGAATTTCAATTCTGTCTGGAATAGACGGCGGGTCGCTCGCCGCGAAGGAGGCTGCAACAATTAGCAATCCGATGGCCGAAAGTAGCGCGTGTTTGCGAATGCTCATACAACTTGACGTGCGGGATAGCCATTGTTGCCCGGTTCGGTCAATCAATGTCGTGATGCATCTCATCCTGATTCATTAGATGCGGGAAAATCGCTGGCACGAATGTGATGGGGATCCGCTCTAGCTGATTGACATCGGCGTCGGGAGCGGGGCGGCCTGCGGAACCGGGCGGTAGGAGAGCGGGCGCCCGGCGCTGCGTCGCCGGACCCCGTCCATTAGGAAGTGATAGTGCCTACTCGACGATGGTGATCACGATGGATCCATCGCCACCGGCCGATCCCGAGGTTCCGCCATTCGTCGCAACCGTGAACGTGCTACCGGTCGGTCCGGTGCTGCCTCCGCCGCCGCCGCCGTAGGGGTTGCCGCCGCCGCCGCCGTAGCCGCCGCCGCCGCCGCCGCCGAACGCCACGCCTGCGGCACCGGTGCCGCCGCCGACACCGAGGCCACCTGCACCGAATGCGCTGCCACCCTCATCGGCGCCGATGCCGCCCGGGCCACCGTTACCGTTGCCACCGCTGTTTAAGTTTACGCCGCCGCTGGCGCCGATGCCGCCGCCGCCGCCGCTACCACCGCCTCCCGGGCCGCCTTGGCCCGCGCCGCCGTTGCCGTTGCCGCCGCCGCCCACTCCTGCACCACCGCCACCGCCGGCGATTATTTGATTCACAGCGCCAGCATTCACATTGGTCGATCCGCCGCCGCCGCCGCTGCCGCCACCGCCGCCACCGCCGCCGCCCCCGACATAGAGCTGCAACGTATCGCCCGGGTTGACACTGAGCATGGCCGTCACGACCCCACCGTTGCCGCCGCCGGGGAAGCCATCGATGCCATCGCCGCCGCCGCCGCCGGTGGCTACTATCTGAATCGAGCTCACGTTGGCGGGAACGATCCAGGTGTAGGGACCGGGTATGGTGAAGCTGGGGGGCTCAACGGCTAAGGGAACGCTGGCCGAGTCAATGCTTCCGAGCGTTGCAGAGATGTTTGCCGTGCCGATCGCAACCGAGCTAGCCAGACCCTGAGTGCCAGAGACATTGCTGATCGTCGCGGCCGAAGGGGTGTCCGATGTCCACATGACTTGGGTGGTCAGATCTTGAGTGGAGCTATCCGTATAGCTCCCGGTCGCGGTGAACTGGATCGTGTTGCCGAGAGCGATGCTCGAGTTCGCAGGCGTGATCGCGATGGAGACCAAGGTGGCGGCCGTGACCGTGAGGGTCACCGGAGCTGAGGTAACCGCGCCGAGCCCGGCCGTGACGCTCGTGGTCCCGGTCAAGACCGAGGTCGCGAGTCCCGCAGAGGAGGCGTTGCTGACAGTCGCAACCGACCCGGCGCTGGAGACCCAGGTGACCTGCGCAGTTAGATTCTGCGTCGAGTTATCCGTATAGGTCCCCGTGGCCGTGAGCTGAATCAGGGTGCCGAGTGCAATGCTTGGGGTCGCAGGAGTAATCGCGATGGCGACGAGGGTGGCTGCGGTGATGGTTAGGGTCACCGGATCGGAGGTCACCGTGCCGAAGCCCGCCGTAACGGTCGTGGAGCCCGTGGTAGCCGAACTCGCAAGTCCCGCAGTCCCGGTGGCGTTGCTGACGGTCGCGACAGATCCTGCACTGGAGGTCCAGGTGACTTGGGCGGTCAGGTTCTGCGTCGAATGGTCGGCATAGGTCCCGGTGGCCATGAACTGCTGAGTCGCGCCGAGCGCGACACTCAGGGTGGGCGCTGTAACCGCAATAGACACCAGAGCGGCGGCCGTCACAGTCAACGTCGCGCTGCCGGTGACCGAACCACAAATGCTGGCAATTGCGCAAGCGGCGGTGATAGTCGCGTTGCCGGCACCGACGCCGGTGGCGATCCCACTGGTATTGAGGGTTGCGACCGCCGAATCAGACAAAGACCAGCGTACATCCGCAGTCAGGTTCTGGGTCGTGTGGTTAGAGAAACTGCCAGTGGCCGTAAATGCCTGGGAGGTTCCGGCGGCAAGCCGTGGGGAAGCAGGACTCACCTCGATGGCCACCAGGGTCGCCGCGGTGACTGTCAGCTTCGTGCTGGCGCTTTGCCCCTGAAAGGTTGTGCTCAGAATCGCGGATCCTGGAGCGACGCCCGCCGCATCGCCGGTGGCAGCACCGACGGTCGCGATGGTGGCGACAGAGGAGCTCCAGACCACCTGCCTCGTCACATCGGTGTGGCTGTTGTCGCTATAGATGGCAGTGGCGGCAAACTGTATGGAGGTACCGGCCGCGACGCTCGGATTGGTGGGGCTGACCTGAATCGACTGCAAGGTGGGTGTCGATGGCTCAACGTTGTTGCCGCTACAGCCGCTCAAAGTCAGCAGACCCAATACGAATAGCGTGGCAATCGACTTCGGGACAATCAATGCGCTGCGCATAGGGCGCATGAGAAGGCTGCTGATCATTGCTGACTCCAGTGTGGGGCTGTTCTAATTCAAGAACCGGACACAGTAGTCAACATGGCAGCGCGCTTAAGTGACGCAACCAGTCATGGCGCTCATCCATTACGTGACGGGGACAAGATCCTCGAGCGAATTGTGATGGGCGACGCTCGGTGGTGTGGGAGGGCTTGAGCGCACGCTCACCCCTCCGCTCCGTCAGTCCCGGCCGATGTCGCTGCTTACACCACCAGCTTCACATCGATATTGCCGCGTGTTGCATTGGAGTACGGACAGATGATGTGGGCTTTCTGTAAAGAGGGCCTCCACTGCTCGGGGCGTGCACGGGATGACCTTGACACACGCAGTGCAACCGTCACTCTGAATCTAGGCGAAACCACGCAGCATAGGGAGTCTCGACTGCAAGACGCCGATTGTAGTCAGGAGCGCCGTCATGCCACCAAACGTCCCCACGTTCTCCTAGTGCCTTTTTCACGGCATCGACTTTTAGGCGCGCTGCAATTCTCTCCTTGGTGTCGGTGGCATCCCGTACGGCACGTCTCGCGGCCAGGAGTTCCTGAACGAGGCGCTCATGGGTTTCAGGATGGAGCGACGGATTACTCAGCCGCCATAGGCGACCACGTACAACAAAATACCGACGATCCGGGGTCGGAGTGTAATCGGCGCGTTGAGTCGAATCATGACGGCCCCTCCGCTCGAGCGATACTGTAGCCATTTGTACGCCTCCGGCGAGTTCTTCGGGTCAGGTGGCTTTAGTGTAGCGGGGGGGTCGAATATGCAAGTAAGCGCAAGCCGCTATTGCATGTAGGAACGAATGAACCGCAATCCACCCCGTTTTGTCGGCTCACTCTTGCTTCCCCTGCGGGCATCCATGAAACTGCCCATGGCAGAGGGCGGCCTACCAGCAGTATGACGACGGCTTGTCAGATTTGAAGATCGATCCATACCCCGCCAATCAAACAAGTGCGGGCCGCGACGTATTCGTCAGTTACGCGTCGCAAGATGCGGCCATCGCGGATGCCGTTGTGGAGAATCTCGAACGGCAGGGTATCAGATGCTGGCTCGCGCCTCGGGACGTGATGCCCGGATCACAGTATGCCGACGATATCGTCGGGGCGATCAATGAGGCGAAGGTTGTCGTGCTAGTCCTCTCCGAACAAGCTGTCGCCTCTCCGCATGTGGGTAGGGAGATTGAACGGGCAGCGTCCAAGCGGCGGCGAATCGTCGCGCTGCGCACCGACGCTGCGCCGCTCACGCGGTCTTTCGAGTATTTCTTGAGCGAGTCGCAGTGGATTGATGTGGCGGCTTTGGGGATGCCGGGGGCGTTGGCGAAGGTCACTCAATCCGTCGGACAGGGTCTGGCGCCCTCGTTGTGGGTCAGTCCGGGGTTGGGGGCTGACGCCGGAAATCCGGCCGATCGAAAACGCAAACCCAGTTATTTGACAATTCAACGTGTGTTCGCCGCTTTGATATTTCTCGTCGCCGCCGCCATTGCCGTCGGTGTTTTGGTTCGCTACTGGCCGTCGAAGTAGCCCGCGAGAACGGACAATGAAACGACCGGTCAATGATACCGAGCGGGGCTGGTTGGGCCTCGATGCGCCCATCAGCCGGCGCGACTTTTTGAACGGCAGCCTGGTCGCCGCCGGCAGCGCACTAGCGCTTCCCGCAGGCTCTGCCACCGCAGATACCTTCACCGGATATGGCGGTGTGGGCGACTATGCCCGGGCCAACGGTAACACCTGGCCAGTGGTGCAGGCGGCGCATCGCCTGCGCGACGGCGGCTACAGCGACGCCGTCGTTGCCGCCGCGCGCGACGCCGGGCAGGTCGATTTGGTGGTGGTGGGTGGCGGCATCGCCGGCCTGAGCGCCGCGCACCGCTTCCGACAGTTGCGCGGCGCGGCCGCGCGCATCCTCATTCTCGAAAACCATGCCATGCCGGGCGGCGAGGCAAAGCAGAACGAATTCGACGTCGAAGGAATACGCCTGCTGGGTCCGCAGGGCTCGAACGACTTCGGCCTGCCGGGGCAGCGCAGCGATTCGCTCACCGATTCCTTCTTCGAGGAGTTTGCGCTGCCGCGCGAGTACCAGTGGCAACCCTGGGACAGGGAGCTCAAGCCGCTGCGTTTTGCGCGCGACAATTATTCGAACATGGATGGCTTTCAGGAAACGCAGGTTGACGTCGGCTACTTCTTCGACCGGGCACAGGGTGCCGACAAACCATACTGGCGCCGCAACATCTGGGCGTCCGCGCTCGAGGACACGCCCTATTCGGACGTCGCGCGCCGCGACCTGTTGCGCTGGCGGGCCAATCACGGCGCGGTGAGCGAGGCGGAGAATCGCTACCTCGATACGCTCACCTACCGCGAGTATCTGGAGAACGTGCGCGGCTACGACGCCGCCGTCACGCGCATGGTCGAGCCCATCGTTGGCCTGCTGGCGGGGGTCAGCACCGATGCGGCCTGCGCGCGGCTGGGTCGGCAGTTGGTGGAAGATCCCACCCGGCCCATGGCGCTGTCGTTCCCGGGCGGCAATTCGCCATTCCCGCGCGCGCTCCTGAGAGCACTGTTGCCGTCGGCGCTGCCGGGTCGAGATTTTGACAGTCTGCTGTACGGGAACGTCGACTTCCGAGCCCTCGATGGCCCCACGCAAAGCGTGCGCATGCGACTCAATGCCACCGCCCTGCGTGTGCGGCATTCGGACGGTAATGCCGAGGTGGCGGTGGTCTACGAGCAGGGCGGACGGCTATTCAAAGTGCGCGCCGGTCAGGTGGTCATGGCCAGCGGCGGCTGGGTCAACAAACACCTGCTCGTGGACATGCCCGAGGATTTGCGCACCGCTTACGGACAGTTCGGCTACGCACCGGCGCTCATCGTCAATGTGGCGTTGCGCCAGTGGCGCTTCCTGTACGATCTGGATATTACGGCCTGCCGCTGGTTCGATGACACCGACGGATTCGGCTACTGCTGCAATCTACGCCAGAACATGGTGACCGCCCGGTACGCCCCACCGCTACATCCGGACAAACCCGCCGTATTGAGCTTTTACCTCGGTTTGCCGGTCCCTGGTTTGCCGGCCGCGATTCAAGGCATGGCGGCACGGGGCCGCCTCATGAACATCGCCTACGCAGACTTCGAGCTCCTGATCCGCCGGCAGATGCTACGGCTGTTCGGTGCGTCGGGCTTCAAACCCGAGCGCGACATCGCCGCCATCGTGCTCAACCGCTGGGGTCACGCACGTCTGATAGAACCGCCCGGTTTTCATTACGGTGTCGACGGCAAGCCCAGTCCCCTGGAACGCGTGCGCCAAGGTTACGGTCGCGTCAGCATCGGCCACTCGGAACTGAATGGCGCTCAACACTGGGGCTCGGCGCTGGAGTATGGCCGCAAAGCCGGTGAGCGGGCGGCATCGGCCTGACCCGACAGTAATTCGGCTCACGGAAGTTGCAGGCGTTGTGATGATGCGAGGTGATTCAAGATTCGGGGTAACGATTGCGAGAGACGGCGAACGAGATCTCGGGGTTCCAAACCTAACCTGGCAGCGAATGCGCGCAGGGCGCCTGTGCCAAATAGCGCATGGAGTTGTTCACTAAAGATCGTGACATGTACATCGGTTGCCAGCCAGGAGCGTGCGATCGCACCGAGACCTAACTGTTCCATGCGTTTCACTATGCCGCTCACGGCACCGTGGCGTTGTACGAAGTCGACAACGGCGGCGCAGAATGCTTCGCTCGTGGATTGTTCCCAGAAGGATGGGGGGCTCATCGATTGCTTCATGCCGGTTGTCCCAAAACTGAAACGAGTTTGAACTCCAAAAGACTGGAGGCTTTGCACCCCTGTCTCGACATGTTTACCCATGTATGAGCGGATTTACACACACGATATTTTTCAACGCAATCTGTCGTCCGCGCCAGACATGAGGTTGATTTGCGACAAGTGCAGTCGGTTGTCGGAAGATCCGCGCTCCCATGAGTTCCTGAATTTCACGGTACGCGCGGCACCGCACAGACCGTCCTACGGGGTGATGTCGACCGGACGACCGGTGGATTTGTCCGACGCAAGGACGCTGACCTCGAGACTAAACTCGATAGCAAGAATAATATGGGGAGCTCGGATCTCTCATGGCACTTCCATAGTCCCTTAAGCGACATTGCACACGTGAAAACACCTGCGACTAAGTTACCGCTCAATGCAGACGCGAACTCCTTGTTAGGCACATGGAAAATGAAATCCTACGTCGTAACTACGGACGCAGGCGAGCGGTCGATGCCATACGGAGAGAACCCAACGGGATACCTGAGTTACTCAGCCGACGGCCGCATGCAGGCGATCGGAGCCGCGGATGGTCGGATTGTGCCGGCCGGCCCCGCTCCTCCGGACCATGAGCGAGTAATGCTCCACAACACAATGTTCGCCTATGCGGGCACATACTCGGTCGAGGGCGGCAAGGTCATCCACCACGTCGATATTTCCTGGAACGAAGTCTGGACTGGTACCGATCAAATTCGATTCTTCCACGTCAAGGAAGACACCCTCACCATCACTGCGCATTTCTCTGAAGCAGCCAGTGGCACGGCGGCTCATTACGCGGTTGTATGGGAGAAGGTAGCTAGTGCGGCCCCATCGCCCTGACTTCCATGACTTCGATCGAAGACTGTGGAATCGTAAGGTGCGGGTGATTCGCAAAGGCCTTAGCGGCGACGTCGTGGTTGTCCGCCTCTACGATCGAGTACAGCATGATGTCGTTCTTGGTGTCTCCGATGCCTACCGAGGTGACCACTTTGGTCTTTCCGGCGCCCTCCGTGATGGCGATCATTTTCGCGTGATCGTTCATCCAGTGCCCCCAGTCGCTTTGCATCTTCTGTTCGGCGGCCTTCTTGGTTGCCGGGTCGGTCTTGGCCCAATCCGCCACTACCGCGGCCGGCACGAGATAAAGAACCAAGAATTTCTTCGGCGATGAAGTAGCCATGATTTCTCCTTGCTTACCGGTTAACGAGGCCGCCTATGGCCCCTTTTTTGATGACTTGACAGAGTTATGACGAACGACGGGTGTTGAGATCGACACGGTCCGCTCGACCCTCAGGCATCCATTGCCCCGGGGCGCTTGCGGCAACGCGGCAGGGACGGGGAGTGCTGCGTCTTCAAATCCACGCCTAACATGCGTCAAGCGCTGTGGCTCACTGACGTGAGTGCTTTTTCGGCGCCATGTGCAAGTGGCCGACGTGCGGAAGGCGATCCGAGGGCGTCGTGGGTTGGTTACAAGACCTTAAAATAGCAGCCCAGGCGGCTACCCCCGGCCGTCGGCAGCCCGTTCGAGAGCAGCGATGTCGATACGCTTCATCCGCATCATCGACTCGAAGGCGCGCTTGGCGCGGGCCGGATTGGCGTCGCCGAGAAGGGTCGGAAGCTTGCGCGGCACGATCTGCCAGGACAGACCGTAGCGGTCCTTAACCCAGCCGCATTGCTCGGCCTCTGGAACTGCTGAGAGCGCATTGGTCAGATGCTCAATCTCGGCCTGCGTCTCGACCGGAATTTGGAACGAGACAGCCTCGTTGAACTTGAAATGCGGCCCGCCATTGAGCCCGAGGAAAGGCCGGCCCATCAGAGTGAATTCCACGGTCAGCACATCCCCGGCGTTGCCCGACGGATAGTTGCCCGGCGCGCGATGCACTTTATCGATGCGACTGTCGGGTAGTATCGCGGTGTAGAATTTGGCAGCCTCTTCGGCTTTACCATCGAACCAGAGGCACGGCGTGATCGTTCGCATAAGAGGTCTCCCTATGGGGTGCGGGCCCGACTTTGCGGGTGGTAGTAATATGACGAGCGGCAGCCATAAATTTCGACAGTGCCGTCGAAATCACTCCATGTCCGCAACCACCCCAGTCTCTACGCGCGGCGTCGCTCGCGCAACAAGGCTTTGACGTGCCGATGGACCAACACCGGGATATAGGTCTTGATCCGCGCCGTCCTCTCAAGTTTCGCGCGTTCGTGGCTATAAACCGCTTGGACAAGCTCGCGAGGCATATGTGTCTCGCACGCCAAAAGATCGATTTCCGCTTCCGCATCGGCGGGGCGGTTGAACGCTTGCTCGCTTATCGCAACTGAACCGTCTGTCATGGGATGATCCTACGCAAAGAGCGATGTCATGGCTCTTTTGTCTGTCAAACTTGCCATTTGCCAAATAAGGCCTTATGAAATCGCCAAAGTTCACACAAAGATTGATATCGGTGTTTGAGGGTGGCGTCCGGCTCGCTACTTCAATACGTTATCTCACGACTGTCAGATTCTTCTGACATTGCATATGCTTGATCCCCCACAGCCAGAGAGCTGGGCCTTCCCTAATTACCTCACCCCTCCGCAAGCTAAGGGGTGCGCCGACGGAGGCTCCGCGGCGGTGGCGACGGTGGGCAACGATTGCGCAGCTGCCAACAAACATCAATAGAGGAATCCGCAAGAACTGACATAAGGAGATTCGGGTGAATCAAGAAGCGATTGAAGCAGCGGTCGGGCAGCTTGCAGAGACACCGATGCGATTACGGGATCTGTTTGAGCGAATGGATCCAACGAAGATACGCATCAAGCGCAATCCTAGCTTGTTTTCGCCGTTGGAAGACGCATGGCATCTCCACGATATAGAGCGGGAGGGCTATCTCATACGAATTCGGCGAATTCTGACGGAAGAGTCCGCAGATCTTGAGAATTTGGACGGGGATCGGATGGCCATTGAGCGGCGCTACATCGATTTGGAGTTGCCGGCGGCGATCGACGGATTTGCCGCCGCGCGGACTGCGTCGTTGGCGCTGCTGCGCGGATTGCCCGTGCGGGATTGGATGCGGCGGGCCGAGTTTGAGAATCGCGTCATCGACCTTAAGACTCTGGTCGGCATGATGGTTGAGCACGATCGGGGTCACCTATTGAGCATTCAGGGTGTGTTCGTTACGTCAGTCGCGGCGTGAGCGGCGCTCGGGTCAGACATGGCTGGCGTCTCTGTCGTGATCACCCCACTCATCGCACTCGTCCTTGGCACCGTCGGACTCGGTGGCGGAATCTATGAGACGCTGCTGGTCGATAGAGTGTGGCCCAACAATCTTGCAATTATTCAGCCGCGGCGCGGGGGTCTGGATCGCAAGCGCTTCTGGATTCCCATTCATACTTTGTACGAGACTGCACTTCTCGTCAGCCTTTGGGCACTATGGAATACCCACGCCCGCTCATGGATTGTCGCCGCCCTGGTCGCCCATTTCGTCTCACGGGCCTGGTCGTTCGCCTACTTTATTCCGAAGGCTCTGCGGTTCGAGCAATTGAACGAACTCACCGACTTGCAGCTTCATTTGGCCCGCCAATGGACCAAATTGAGTCCGTGCCGACTTATTCTTGAGGGGGGTTCTATAATCGCGCTTGGCGCGGCGATCCTCCATGTTTATTGACAACTCGGCGACGAGGTTTTAGACGAGTACCGTGATAGTTCTATATGTATTGAAGCGAGACAGGATTCGGTCCCGCGTACGGAGGTAGTCTTCGTCCGGATGTTCCCTTGGAGGTCACGCATTTTGCGAGACCTCGCGCGGCGAGAAAAAAGGTCCAAAGGTACGGCCTTGTCAACGCGCACGATGTCTTAGTACATCGCGCTCAAAGGTGCAGACGATCAAGAATTGGCTTCTCGTAGACGTCATCTTCGCCTGGGTAGCGCAGGCCGGGAATTCCGTTTTCTTTTGCAAGTGCCCAGAGAATGCTCTGGCCGGCGGGGAGAACGTTGGGATGCATCGCGTAGACCGGGTCCCGAAATGCGATTTCGGAATCGATGACCGTCCATCCATTATCGCGAAACATCTGGATTACATTTTTCAGAAATAGCGCGTTGACCAGGTTGTGGTGCAACAGCAGCACATGTGCCACGGAGCGTCCGAGCACCCTGCGAGAGAGGCCGTCATAGTACTGGGCTCGGTCGTACAGGTGACGGAGGTAGGCGTCACGGTAAGGCAGCCGGTCCGCCCTTGGGTTCTTTCGGAGTCGGGCGGTTAGCCTCTGGCTGTAATACCAGTCGCTGGCATCCACCGAAACTGGGCCTGTCTTGTAGTGCATCGAATCGAGAAACGCCCTGAAACCATCGCGTTTCTCGAGGGTGTCGCCTTCATTCAGATACGGAAATCGAAACCGAGGCGTGAACCCTGGCATGTTGCGGATTGCCTGATCGCACAATTGAAATTGCCGCTCGTACTCGGCAAGGCTCACGTCGTCAAAGTTCGGGTGAGCAGAGGTATGATTTCCAATCTGGTGTCCCGCGGCGCCCCACGCACGAATCAACTCGTTTCTTCTTGCATTAGCGTCGGTTCTGGTCACGAATAGAATGGACTTGAGGTGAGCTTCCGCCAATTGCGCGAGAATGGCCTCATTACGCTCGGCAGCCGCAAGTCCGATCTCGTCGGCCATGTTGGGTCCGTCGTCGAAGGTCAACGCGATGCTTTGGCTGGGTGCGATGGGCGCGAACAGCAGCGCTGAAAGCGCCATGCATCCGAAGATCGCATGGCGGAGGTATTTGGCGATCGTGCTTGGCATTGGCGGGATGCTACGCAGCCTGGCCGAGCTTCACAATATTGAGCCTCGGAGTACGACCGATTTCACTGAATGCTCAAGGGGTGGTTGGCATACCCATAATCGGCGCTCCGCCCGTTACCGGTAGGCGCTCTTTGCGGAAGCGAAGTCGAAGTCCGTCGCCGCGACGGTGGATCTGCTACTCACTTGGGCTGCACACACATGTTCTGTAAAGATCGGTCGAGGCGATGTAAATCTAAGTGTATGGTGCCAAGCCAAGCCTTTTTCGCACGCGTTGCCTAGACGGCGTACACCGTCGTTCCGCCGACGACGGTGCGGTTAATGCGAATATCTTTGATCTTGCCCGGATCGACCGTGTGCGGGTCGTCCTCCAGCACGACGAAGTCGGCTAGTTTACCGGCCGTAATGGAGCCCTTCATTGATTCTTCGCGCGTGGCATATGCGCCGTTTAGCGTATTGACGCGCAGTGCTTCGCCTACGCCAATGCGTTGATTGGCTCCCCACACTTCGCCGTTCCATCCGGTACGCGTCACCATGCCCTGCATGCCCATGAGAGGCGAGAACGGCCCGGGATCGAAATCCGATCCAGCGGCCGCCGGGACGCCTGCGTCGAGCAGCGTCCGGAAGGCCATGCAGCGCTTCATGAGTTCATCTCCGTAGAAGTGAAACTTGTCGGGATTGTAGTAAGCATAAGAAGTGAACAGAGCCGGCACGGCGCCGATGGCCTTGATCCGGCGCACCAGGTCCTCCGTGATCAGTGTGCAATGGGTGATCTTCGGCCGGGCATCGGGTTGCGGCAACGCACGCAGCGCGCGCTCGTAGGCGGTGAGCACATGCTCGATCGCGACGTCGCCGTTGGCGTGGCAGTTGAGCTGTATTCCGGCGCGGTGCACGCGCTCGCACCAGGCATCGAGCACGCTCTGAGTCTCGAGTACATTTCCCTTATATCCGGTCGAATTGCCGGGGTAGGGCACGCTCATCGCCATGGTGCGCTCGGAAAACGAGCCGTCGACACCGTGCTCACTGGTCGCGCCCATGCGAATCCACTCATCGCCGAGGCCGGTGGTCATGCCGCCTGTGATCATCGCCTCGAGCTCCGGGCCGTCCGCCTCGTAGCTCACGCGGTGTTTTAAGTCGCCGCGTTCGCGCACCTGCGCCAGCGCGTGCAGGTTGCCGCCCTCGTGGCAGACGCTGGTCAGTCCGAAGCGCGCAAACTGTTTGGAGATGTACGCCAGACCGTCTCGGTCACGCCGAAGGTTTTCCTCGGGGGAATAGCTGCTGCGCTTGCCGACCTTGTCGAATACCTCGCGCGCATTATCCGTCACGCGTCCGTTGAGATCGCCGTGTGAGTCCCGATCGTACGTGCCGCTCGCCATGTCGGGGGTTGCGCGGGTGATGCCCGCCATCGCAAAGGCCTTGCTGTTGTAGAAAGTCGTATGTCCGCCGCGGTGGTATACCGCCACCGGCAGGTCCTTCGACACCTCATCGAGATCGTGAACTGTGAGCGGGCGCTTGTCGGTCACTTTGGTGTCGTCGAAGAAATAGCCCTCTACCCAGGTATCGGGTGGGGTGTTCTGCGCCTTCGCCCGCAGCTTGCCGATGATGTCGGCAATGGTCACGAACCCGACTTCGTAGGGGTTGCCGACAAGCACCTCGTACAGGAGTTCATTGCCAGGGGCATGATTGTGGGAGTCAATGAACCCGGGCACGATGGTCATTTGTCCCGCGTCTAACGTTGCAGTCTTCCTGCCAATGAGACGGCGGATCTCCTCGCTGCTGCCCACGCTTAGGAACCGGTCGCCTCTCACGGCAAATGCCTCGCCCCGAGGCAGCCGTGAATCGACCGTGTAGATCTTGGCGTTGTAGACCACGAGATCGGCCGATCGAAAGTCGTCAGTTGTCCTCGCGGCGCGCGCCCATTGCGGGCCGCCGAACGCTGCCGCGCTCGCTCCCGCCATCGCGAGGAAGTCGCGACGACTGATGCTCTTTTTGTGCATGTCCGTCCCCTGGGAGAAGTCGACAACAAAGCGAGATTGAAGGAACCCAAAATAAGCCCCCAAAAGCATACCCACTTTTGTCCAGGAAGCGCTCTAATACCAGGTGACATTCGACCCTGGGGCGGACGGGCGTGGGTGTACCTGACAATCGTAGCTTCGTCGCGGGCATCGCGGCCCGATACGGCAGCCGGCTGCGCCGTTTTCTATCCGTACGCTTGCGCAACACCGCTGACGTCCCAGACCTTGCCCAGGAGGTTTTTTTGCGACTTTTGCGTGTAGAAGGCTACGAGAGCATCCGTAGCCCTGAAGCATATCTTTTCACCATTGCAAGCCATGTAATTCAACAACATGCCGTGCGGCGCTCGTGCGAGCCGGTCTCGGTCGATATAGCGGAGGTTTTCTCGGAACTCCGAACCTCCCCAAGCGACGACCCGCCCGATCAAGTCGCACACGCTCAGCGGATTGCCGAACTCGAGAGAATCCTCGATCATTTGCCGACGCGCGTGGCGACAGCGCTGGTTCTTCACCGGGTAGCTGGTTATTCGGTCCAGGAGGTCGGCGAGGAACTCGGCGTGTCTCGGGAAACCGCCAAGAAATATCTAGCGCGCGCGGTCGAGCACTGCCGGAATCTGCGGGCGACGGGGGGCGATGCGGCGTTATGAAGATCGGACCCTCGAGCGCTAAGCCTCACCCGGGAATTGTTGCCGAGGCATCGGCATGGTTCATTGAGTTCCGTGCCGGCGACGTCAACGGAGAGGCGCGCCTACATTTCATCGATTGGCTGCGCCGCTCACCCGAGCACATCCAAGCATATCTTGAAGTCTCCGGTGTCTGGAGCGAGCTTCCGGCGTCTGACCCGGACGGCAAGATCGACATCAGGTCACTCATTGCGCGTGCCCGAAGCGAAATCGACGTGATTGAGCTCGCGCCCCCTGGCACGTGTCCGCCTCGCACTCCGCTCCCGGCGAAGCCGCGTCTCGATCCGCGTACATGGTCGCGGCAGCAGCGCCGGACGGCGCTGGCAACGGCCGCGCTTGCACTGCTTGCTTTGGTCACGCTCCGATTCTGGGGCGGCGGTGATCTCGCCGACGCCTACTCCACGGGCATTGGAGAGCAACGCACCATTGCGCTCTCGGACGGGTCGACCGTCGAGCTCAATGCTCGATCAAGCCTTCGCGTCCATCTGACCGACCGGCAGCGCGACGTGACTCTGCTCGAAGGCCAAGCATTGTTTCGCGTCGCGAAGGACGCGCAGCGGCCCTTTGTGGTGCGCGCCGGGGATGCTCAGGTGCGGGCGGTGGGGACCGAATTCGACGTCTACAGGAAGGAAAGCGAAACGGTCGTGACCGTGGTGGAGGGCCGGGTCGAGACCTTCGACGACTCGGGACGCGGCGGGGAAGGGGCGATCGTTCTGTCGGCGGGCGAGCGGCTTAGGGTCGTGTCTCACACCGTGACAAAGCCGACTCGGGCCGATCCATCGGTCGCGACTGCTTGGTTGCAGAAGCGACTCATATTCGAGGAGACACCGCTGAACGAAGTGGCCGAGGAATTCAATCGGTACAATCGAAGGCCTCTCAGCATCGAAGACCGCGAACTCAAGATGCTCAAGATCAGCGGCGTGTATTCGTCAACCGATCCGGCATCGCTCATCAATTTTCTGCGCAGTCAGTCATCGATCCAGGTCGTAGAAACGGATAAGAACGTGCGCATCGTACGTCGCGAGGCGCGCTAAACCCCATACCCACTTTTTATGTGACAACGCTCTACTGTCATCAGACGCGGCCACATCGGCCGGCGAAGAACAGAAGCCTCTCCAAGAGTGCTGGAGCGTTTATGCGAATTGCAGTTGTCGCTGCGGCCGTTTTTGCTTCCATTGTCGGTCTGGCGGTCGCCGACAATGCAAATGCCTCGATTCGAAAGCCTACTCACATCACCGCACAGAGCCTCGGACCCGCGCTCGTGCAACTTGCGCAAAGCCGTGGCCTTCAGGTTCTCTATCTGTCCAACACCGTTCGCGATTTGCGGACACTTGGAGCGGAGGGAGATATCACGGCCGAAGAAGCGTTCAACCAACTGCTCACAGGAACGGGTCTGACATACCGTTACCTCGACGACAATACCGTGACCATTGTGCCGTTGAGCGCTCCCCCTCTGCCTGCAGGTGGCGGGGTTTCGCTGCTAAAACCGCAGATCGACTCAATAGCCCTCGCGGAGGTGGCGAATGTGCCTGCGGACCGATATATGCTGGCACAGGCCGCCCTCGTCCCCGCGCAGCAATCCATTGCGGCACCCGCGGAATCGCAACCGCTGCAGGAAATAATCGTCACCGGCTCGCGCATCGCCGCTCCGAATGAAGTGAGCACGAGCCCGATTCAGGTCGTCACCTCGAAAGATATTCAGGTGTATGGTAAGACCGATGTGTCTGACCTCATCAATCTGCTCCCACAAAACTTTAATAACGACCTTGGCCAAGATCTTGGCAACGGCAGCTCGGGATTGACGACCGCGGGCGGCGTTGCCACCGCGGATTTGCGTGGACTCGGGCCCGGCCGCACCTTGGTGCTGATCGATGGGCGCCGACTCGGGGTTGGTTCCCCCAATACGGCCATCTCACAGCCGGCCCCTGATCTTGATCAAATACCCGCCGGATTGGTGCAGCGGGTTGAAGTGGTCACCGGCGGCGCCTCCGCTGCCTATGGATCGGATGCCATCGCCGGGGTGGTCAATTTCATCATGAAGCGAGACTTCCAGGGCTTCCAGGTGGACGGGCAATACGGCGAGAACCTGCATGAAAACCACGACAAGTACTTGCAGGGGTTGGCGACACAGTTTGGCGCCACGCCGCCTACCGGCACGTCCCAAGATGGCCGCAACAAGACCTTCGATATGCTGATGGGCACGAACTTTGCGGATGGTAACGGCAACGTCACCGCCTATCTAAGCTATCGTCACGCCGATCCGGTGGTAAGCAGCCAGCGCGATTATGGCGCCTGCCAAATCTTTCCCGTGACGGCGGCGAATAACACGGTCACGAGCCTCGCCTGCGGCGGCTCGTCGAACTCCAATTGGTTCAATCCGGCGAGCGGTCCCAATGTCGGAACGGTGTATAGCGTATTCGGGAGTAGTTTCGTGCCTCGCGGCTCGGTCGCAACGACGCCGCCCGCTGACTACAACTCGCAAAATCTCATTTACCTGACCCGCGAAGATGATCGCTACAACGCGGCATTCTTGGCGCATGACGACATTAACGACTATTTCAAGCCGTATGCCGAATTATTCGTCATGGACGACAAGACTCATCAACAAGTAGCTCCCGCGGCCTTGTTCAAGGACGCCAATCCCCTCGATCCCACCGGCGCGGGCGACTACTACATCAATTGCAGCAATCCGCTGTTGAGTGCGCAGGAGCAGGGCGTCCTCTGCACGCCGGGTCAAATTGCGGCCGATACTGCGCGCCCGGGATCAGCGAGCGCGCTAGTCGAAATCGGTCGCCGCAACATCGAGGGAGGGCCTCGTGAAACCGCCTTCGAGCATATTAACTACCGCGCGGTTTTTGGCACCAAGGGCAATTTCGGGGACGCCTGGAGCTACGACGCCTACGGGCAGTACTTCTATACATCGTTCTACGACTCCAACCAAAAATATTTGAATTTTCAGGGCATCACCAATGCCTTGCAGGTCACGGGCACCGCCGCGCACCCGGTGTGTATCAGCGGTGCGCTAGGTTGCGTGCCCTACAACATTTTCTCAGACGGCGGGGTCACGCAACAACAGCTGGCCTACCTGTATGAGTTGGGGACTGCCAATGGCTCCTCGACCTTGAGGACTCTGCATGCCGACGTGACCGGCAAATTGGGTCAATATGGAATGACCTCGCCGCTCGCCACAGAAGGGCTAGGTGTGAATGTCGGTTTCGAGCATCGTGATGATCATGTCTCTCTGCTGCCGGATTCAGCCGAGGAAAGCGGCTTGCTGTCGGGGTTTGGCAGCGCCGTGGCGCCTATCGACAACAGCATTTCGGTGGCGGAGGAGTTTATTGAGCTGCGCGCGCCGCTCGTGCAGGACAGGCCCGGCGCCAAGGAGCTGTTGTTCGATACGGGTTACCGCCGCTCCGACTACACCACCGTTGGCGAGCAGAACACCTACAAATTCGAGGTGCAATTCGCCCCGATCGCCGATTACCGGTTTCGTGCATCCTACGATAAGGCAATTCGCGCACCGAGCGTTGCAGAAGCCTTTACGCCGCCGATCGTCGGCACCGTGTCGGTAGGCCAGGACCCCTGCGCCCCACCCATTACACTGACCTTGATCCAGTGTGAGCGTACGGGCGTGACACCCGCTCAATTCAACAGCGGCTCCATTCCCCAAGGGGTCGCCTCGCAGTTGTCGGCACAAACCAGTGGCAACGCTGCTTTAAAACCCGAGCAGGGAACTACGTACACGCTAGGGGTGAACTTTGCACCGAGCCAAATTCCGCATCTCACCGGAAGCATCGACTACTATCACATTCAGATCAAAGACGAGATCGGCACCTATCCCTACAATGTGATTTTGTCCAATTGCGCCACCACGGGTAACCCGATTTATTGCAGCCAGATTGTGCGCCAGCCGACCACCGGCAGCTTGACCGGCAATAGCAACGCGGGGGGTGGCTATGTGATTCAGAAGGATTACAACTTAGGAACGGCAATTAACAGCGGTATCGATGCGCAAATTGCCTACCGCCTTGACTTGCCGCCGGGCTTCGGTGACGTGTCATTCGCCTTAAGCGGCGTCTACTTGTTGCATAATGAAACCCAGCCCCTTCCGGGAGCGCACACCTATGACTGCGCCGGGCTATTTGGTGCGACTTGCCAGACCGTCAACCCTCGCTGGCATCACCTGTTTCGCACGACGTGGGATACGGCATGGAATGTCTCGGCATCTTTGACGTGGCGCTTTATCGGTCCCGTTACCGAGGACAATAATAGCTCGGATTCGACGCTGCAGAATTCAACCGGCTATGGTGGCTTTGACTTCGCCACCGGAAGGATCCCCGGATTCAACTATCTGGACCTTGAGGCGACTTGGAACGTTAATAAGATCCTGCAGTTTCGTGCCGGCGCGAACAATATTCTCGACAAGGATCCCCCACTGATCAACACGTTTGCCGTCTCCGGTGGTTCGGCCAACACTTACAGTGTTTACGATCTATTCGGCCGGCAGTTGTTCCTGGCGTTCACGGCGAAATTCTGATCGGCAGACGATCAATCGCGATCCGGGGCACCCAAAGGAAACAATTTGCGGTACGGGCGCGCTTCGTCGATCGTCCGGGCAACAGACGGCCGCGCCAATAGCCGTTTGCGATAATCTCGAGTAGCGGGGTAGCCTTCGCCGATAGGATGTACCCAATCGGCGTAGAAAAGCGCGGGCGCCGCGGAACAGTCCGCCAGGGTAAAATCGCCGCCCGTCGCCCATTGAGTCAAAATCAATTGCTGATCGAGCCATGCATACGCAGCCTCCAGCAAGGCCCGCGCGTCGGCAACTCCTTTGGTGTCCCTCTCGTTATCGGCACGCATGCGATTCGACACGAGTGTTTGCATCGGGGTCATCACGTAATTATCAAACACGCGATCCAGGAAACGCGTCCTTAGGGCAGCATCGTCATTGGTGGGTAGCAATTGCACCGGCCCCGGATAGTGGAGCGCCAGATATTCGACGATAATGCTCGACTCCATGACTACTGCATCGTCATCACGGATGACCGGGAATTTCTTGATTGGCCAGAGCAACTCAAGCTCCGCCCAACCCGACGCGTCGTCGATCACGCGATAGGCAAAGGGAACTCGATTCTCATAAAGAGCAATGAGTACCTTCCAGCAGTAGGAGGCAAACGGATGAGCATAGAGAGTCAGCGCCACGGAAATTCTCCGGTCGAGGGGAGGTGTGAAAGACCACACCTTACCTTAACGACGAACGACAGCCGCGGGATTCGACATCGAGGCGGGCCGGATATGCCGCCGCTAGGTGGTTGGCCCGATACCGTGGCCGGACATCGCCTTCTGAAAATCGGTGGCCTGCAGCATCGAGCTCACAGTATTGACCACGGCATCCGAAAGAACCTCGTAGTAGTTCTCCGCCTGGTATGAGCGGCCGAACCGAGTGGCGTCGCCGGAGGCGAGACCATTCCACAGGGTCTTGCCATCTTGATCGATCACCGTCACGTGAATTGCAACGGTGGACTTGTACGTGGATGCTTCGCGCACGAAGAACTGCTTCACTTCACCCTTGATGATCACCTTGGCATTGCTGTCGACTGTCTTCACGCCGGCCTGATCGAATAGCTGGCGGATGTTCTTGCTCACGAAAGCGCCCACATCATCGGTGGTGGTGACAGGCTTAGGCGTGTCGTCCTCCTCCCGGTTCTCGCCGATAAGCTCCTTGTTGTCGCGAGCGTCGGTGAAGGGGACTATCGTAACCGTCGAGGCGGTCATCTGGGTCGTGCCCAGCTGCAGGGACGACGTCGGTCGCCATTGGAGCGGTATATGCTCGAGTAGCATTGTTTTCGACGATGCAGTCAGTGCAACGCTCAGCAAAAAGGCGGCCAGCATCATACGAATCATTGTTGGGATCTCCCGATGACCATCGGCGGCATTTTACCTGCGGCAAGAAGAGTTCTCACATGCGGGGGCTCATTTAATGCGGGGCGTGCAGGTCCCGTAGGGTCTGGTAGGCTCTTAACCATGTGCCTGTTGATCAAGATTTCAGCCCTCACCATTCTGCAGGTGCTCGCCAGCAGGGCACTAGCCGACGTCGCGCCGCGGCTTGACGTCGCCATCGCAGATCCAGGTGCGCCACTGACATTCATCGCCTATGGTGATACTCGCTTTACTCAACGCGATGGCGTGGCGAACGTCGTAGCGCGCCGTGCGCTGGTCGCGAGGATGGCAAGCGAAAAGCCGGCAGCGATCTTTATCGGGGGCGATCTCGTTTATGAGGGCAGTAATCCAGAGGACTATGAGATTTATAGCACGGAAACCGCCGTTTGGTCGCAGGCAAAGATCCCGATATTCCCGGCGCTTGGTAATCATGAGTTTCGGGGGTGCGACGAAGACGTGAGCCCTTGTCTTGTGAACTGGTGGAAGGCAGCCGTCCCGAGCGCAGTGCGCTCTTTTCGCTGGTATTCCGTGACTCTCGGGCCAAAGATCCTGGTGCTCCTGCTGGACTCAGATTCATCCCTCAAGCCAGGGAGCGAACAACGGTCTTGGTTTGAACAGCAGATTACCAATGCGGGTTCCCGAGTGGAGTTCGTCTTCGTCGTGCTGCACTATCCGCCCGTTCGGGACCCTATCTTTCCAAGGGCCAAAGACGAAAAGGAAATTGCGCGCTATCTGTCCAAGCACACGCATTCGCTCCAAGCCCGGGTCGTCGTCGTAAGCAGCCACATACATAACTACGAAAGATTTCGTCGTGACGATGTCACCTATTTGGTGAGCGGCGGAGGAGGAGCTAAGCCCGTCCCTGTGCTTCGACTGTTTGGAGAACTTTCCAAGCTCGATACTGCCGAGAACTTTCACTACATACGTTTCCGGCTGGAGGGCGGAGACCTGCAAGGGACGATGGTGCGATTCGACCCCCAGCAGAATGCCGAAACCGCCTGGACGGAGCCGGATCGATTCGAGGTCAAAGCGACGGGTAGGCAAGCTACGGCAAGGGATCAGTAAGACGCTCATCCAGGTATTCCCGCATATTCTTGAAGATCTCACCATTGGCCTCGATGTGCCCTATTGCGCAGAAAACCATTACCGTGACCATTACACAATGATCGTTGATCCAGAGGATAGGAAGCCCTATTGATGGGTCAAACTCATAGCGAGGATGGTTCCACTGTATATGCGCTGTCATCGGCGCCATGTGGTTTCGACGCACCCAGTCCAACTGCTTCGGCGAGAGTCCCGCTAGATCTCGGTAGTTTTCTCTCTCTCGGCCTTGGCAAGACTATTCTCAACGGCTAAATCTGCTTCATGTGCCCAGTCGATTGGCGGTGGCTGCTGCGGTGCTGAGGGCGCCGTCTCGTTCGGAGTCGGGACGGCCTCGCCGGACGCAGACTCCCTCTCGTTCGCCTTCCGGGGCTTTGCGGCCGAACGGCTTGGCGCGGCTGTGGTCGCGTGATTGGGAGGCGTCTTATTGAGGAAGGTGAGGATGAGCGGTTCGGAGACAATCCGCAACGGAAGTGTGAGCCGCGGTTCTCTCGTCAGGAGGATTGCTATCACGCCGTGGAAAAGTACAACGACCATAAAGGTCATTGGCCGCGAGTCGTCGTGGACGTAGCGAGAGAGCAACAGCACGCCCCTTGAGAGGGAGACTGACGTTCATGGACAGCGGGATGCCCGCCTGGTTCAAAAAGGAAGCTGGCTATGGGCTCGGGAGCGATCGTGGTAGCCCGAACCATGGGGGTACGCTGCTCTCAAAGCGGGTCATGGCGCAAATCTGGTCGCCGGCGGTGGTGAGGACGAGTAGGCCGGTTCCATGGCGGATGCCGGTGGAGGCGCGAATGTAAGCTCCGAACGCGGGTTGACCATTGGCTCGCGTCGGCACGAGGTCGAATCTGCGGCCGGGCGTCTGTTGTGGACTCGGCGCGTGTTAGCGGAAAAAAGCCGCCCGACGGATCGGGCGGCTTGTTGAAATGCAGGGCTTTATAGATCAGACGTCCTATGTCATGGCGACACGTCGAGCGTGGGCGGCGCAAAAGAGGCGACCTCGCCATGTGAGAACAGCCAGTGGCCATTGACCTTCTTCGCCCGGCCTGTGTCGGGTTTCCCAGGCAGACCGAAAGTGACATTGGACTTGAGCTCGTCGGTGCTACTGTCGAAATAAATGCACTGGAAGTAGATTTGGCCATTTTCGTGGTCAAGCACTTTGACGACTTCGGTAAAAATCGGTGTCAGCGAGACCCAGTCGTGACCCAACACGAGGCCACCGGCGTGATGCGCGTAAAGGTCGCACAACGTCAGCGCGCCGAGGGCGCAGCTGGGAGTGCCTGGCTTGCCCTTGCCGCTGTATGTCACGCCGCCCGCGATGAGAACGCCGTCCTCCGTCCAGAGCGCAAGCACTTCATCGAGGGCTTTGGCTTGAGTCGCCGCGTCGATTCCGGCATGTGACACTGCCTTGTGGAAGGCCTGGTGTAGTAGTTTAAGTTCGTAGAGATCCTTGTAACGCGAGCCATCATCGTCCGCCAGTGCGACAGTGGCTCCGGCTATCATAGCCGCAGCGACCAAGGTGATCGTGAGTGTGCCCTTCCTCATCTCGTTCTCCCTTTAAAAGCGTTGATTGTTTATTGC
This sequence comes from uncultured Gammaproteobacteria bacterium, assembly GCA_963818075.1. Taxonomy (GTDB): domain Bacteria; phylum Pseudomonadota; class Gammaproteobacteria; order Steroidobacterales; family Steroidobacteraceae; genus Bog-1198. The sequence continues at coordinate 749,554 of CAWFQX010000007.1, forward strand.
AGCCCGGGGGGCGCGCCTTTAGTGTCATCCTTGCATTCGCGAACCGCACGTTCCACGGTCGATGCGTGAACTGGGCGAGTGGCGAAGGTGTACAGCCGTGACCATTTCTTCCTGAATTGGTTGCTTAGTTTTTCGGCGAGCAGTAGTAAGCACTCGCCAAAATAAGACGTCAAGAGGTCAGGCACCAAGCAGCCAAAAAATTATATGGTGCAGCGCATGAGTGCCACGCAAATGCGACAGCCGGGCGCTGTCCTCCTTGGGCGCGGCACCCAAGGGCGCATGGATGGATCTATCGACGGTGTGCTTCAACGCACAGATGTTATGCCTCCAGAAGACCAGTATTCTGTGAAGGTTAGGGCAGGTTAGGGCAGGTTAGGGCAGGTTAGGGAGCGTTATGGAGACTGATTTCTCATCGATCCACAATCGACACGAGCAGCGAGTCTACGATCAGGTACTCAAGGCCGCCCCTCGTTATCCCGCCGTCGTTAAGGATCGGGAATTGATCGTCGACGCCGCGTGCTTGGCGCTCAACTCGTTGAAACCGCATTACATTCGTAGTGTTGTGGATCTGGTGTTCCACCTTTCAGAGGCCGAACTTACCAAGGATGACGAAGCGATCGATGCAGCCGTCGAGTCGGCGCTCGCGTACATCCAGTCGCGCGCCTTGGCGGGACGTGCACGATGAGTGAAGTAAAAGAGGCCGCACTCCACGATCAATTGCTGGTGTCCGCGTCCAATATGGCAGGTTGATAGCGGGGCCCTACGACGCGGCGATGCAGCACTCCGGGGATGGGCGGCGAGGGGGTGACGATGCCGGACGGGTTGCCAGTAGTGCTGTGAAGAGCCCTAATCCAAAAGCTTGGCTGGCACTTGTAGTTCTTGGCGTAGTAATGGGATTTCTGCTGTTCGTTCCAGCGGGGACCGTTCACTATTGGCAGGCCTGGATGTACCTCTCGATTTTCATCGGCGCATCGGCACTCATAACGGTCTATCTCATGAGACGGGATCCAGCACTTCTTGAGCGCCGGATGCGCGGCGGTCCGATGGCTGAGAAAGAACGAGCTCAGAAACTCATCATGCTCTGTACGTCAGCCTGCTTTGTAGCGCTTCTTGTCGTGCCGGCATTCGACCACCGCTTTGGATGGTCAACCATACCGCGTGGCGCTGTGCTGTCCGGGGATGTCCTCGTCGCGATTGGGTTCTATTGGATTTTCTTGGTGTACCGGGAAAATACGTTCACATCAGCGACAATCGAAGTCACCGAGAATCAGAAGGTCATTTCCACCGGGCCGTACGCAATTGTTCGCCATCCAATGTACGCGAGTGCGACCCTCTACCTCCTTGGCACTCCGTTGGCGCTTGGCTCGTACTGGGCGTTCATCGCCGTTGGGGCGATGATTCCGTTTCTGATCTGGCGGCTCCTTGATGAGGAGCGCTTCCTCACAAAGAATCTATCCGGATACGACGAGTACCAGAGGCGGGTCCGGCATCGTCTGGTGCCATGCGTGTGGTAGTTGAGTTGGTGGCCGCCCTTATCCCGGCGACAACCAGTCGTCGATGGCGGTGGTACTGGAGTCGAGGTCGGTCAGCTCGATCTTTTGGTAAGAAAACGAAATCCGTTCGCGCTCGTCACTTTGTGCGCTGCCGTTCACTCCGTCCCCACTATCCTTGATCTCAACGATGGTCGCGTTGGAAAGTACGATCTTGTAGTACGCCTGCATCGCACCGCCCGCGCCCCGATACAGTGTACAAGTCACGGTGCGGAGCGTCTCATTGGTGACCGCTGCCGCGAAGAACTGCGGAGAGGACTTGTCGAGTTCCTTGACGATGGTGACGGGGGAGTGTTGCCGCCGTCCGGTGACCTGTCCGCTTGCAGGGTCGAAGGGCACATTGAGTTCTTCCGTGAGGGCATACACTAGAATCTGTGTGGCCTCACCGCGCGCCGTGGGGTCCGCCTGGAACTTACCTTGCTTAGTGCCGACGACACTGCAGTAAATATTCGCGGCAGAGGCCGGCAACGTTACCGCTAACATCAAGAGTCCGGTTATCGAGAAATACATGAAGCGCGACATGGCATCTCCTGGTTCCCTGATCGCCGCGACTATAGTTGAAGGGGTTTGGCGAGTTTGTGATGCATTCATCAATTCGACTCGCAGCTTTGTGACCGTTCGCCATGGTCGATGAACGTTCGTACGGGCATCAACTGCGACAGCTCAGTGACGCCGCCATCGTGATCCGGGTGAAAATGCGTGATGAGAAAGTAGTCGATCTGCCTAAGGATTGGTGCGCGTTTGTGTATTCATTTGACTCTCATTCGAGGTGACTCGTACGGTACTTGGGATCTCAGTCCTCCTGCCGCGGGTGCAGTTCGCTAAGGCGTGGGAGTAACCTGGATTGGAGTCTATCAGCGGCGGCCCGGAGGACCGGCACGGCGGCCTGCTAGCCACCCGACCCCAAATATGAGCGACATGCACGTTCGCGCTGCAGCAGAATGGCTAATATGACCCTAGAGAGCCAACGACGCCTCGATCCCCGGCAATGGACATGCGCAGTCGAAACAACAATCCGATGTTCAATCGTGCTCGGACCTGGTGGGTACTAGGAGCGGCGCTCATCTGCTCTGCTCTGTGCGTGAGTTCGTATGTGCGCGCAGCCGTCTTCCGATGTGTGGACGCGAACGGCGTCAACACCTACGCCGATCGGCCGTGCGCACCCATCGAAATCGAGCACCAAGGGCAGGCGCACGCGGCCACCTCATCCGACTCGGAACCGCAGCTTAACAGCGTCAAAATCAAGAAAGCGACACGGATGCTGGAGCTTCTTCGCATCGCTCCAGCCGAGCCGGAGACATTCCTGCTTCAACGCACGGTTGACGACGCGGCTCCTGACCTGGTGCAGGCGCTCGATCCCGACAACGCCAGTTGGACGCCCGCCAATGCGAAGTGGCACTCCGTTCTCGAGTTCGTGAAAGCTGATCTGCGCCGAGACGTCCAAACGGCGCTGCGGCGTTCCGCGAGTGAAATGTCGCGGGTGACGGCTCAGCAGTTTGCCACCCGTGCTGATGAGGCAGATCTGGATGCGGCGCTAGCATTTCTCGGAAGCGGGGATGGCGCCCGCTACGTCGCGCTTGAGAGTGAAGTCCGTCACATCCTCTATGACGCGCTTGACTCCCTCCTCGCGCAGGAACCCATCCCGGAAGAGTCGCCGAGCGCGGCGACGTTACGGCGGCGGCAAGAGCTTTTGTCGTTGACCCTGGATCATCGCATCGTGAAGGACGGTGGCGGACCAATGCCGTCCGATCTCTACGCCGGCTCGGCAGCGGTGGCGGATTATTCAGCGCGGCACGATGGATTGGCCCTCGACGCACTAATCGAGGAATACGAACCGTACTTGCCGCAATTTCATGCCTTCACGGACTCACCAACCGCGAAAACACTGCTCCGAGCACTCGAACCGGCAATGAGAACCTACAGGGCTCTCTCGAGCGCCGAGACCACGAATTTCGCTGAGATGGAACTCGACAAGTACTTCCCGCGCTGGCGCGCCGTCTACGGGCCGCCCATCAAGTCGACCGCGCGCACTACTGTCACGATCCGCGGACGCCTGGTCATGATTTCGCAGACGACTCAAATGACAATCAACGCCGCGGGATCGCCCGAGGGCATGGCCATCGCTTGTGAGCAGCGGGAAAACAATTTGTACCAAAGTGCTCATCGCCCGAGTGCAGACAACAACACCCAAGCCGCGGCGCTCAAGGCGATTCAAAATCGTTGCCGATCAGAACAGCGTCTACCTCCCTTATGAACTTCTGGAGAGAAAATCCCGTCTTCCGGGGCGCCCTATATGCGCTGGGTGCAGTAGCGCTGATCGCATTCTTCGTACATATGCGCCATCCCAGCACGCCGCGCACCGCCGTCGACACGGCGGCGGCCTCCACCGAGAACGATCGACCTTCTCTGGCGGGCTCACCATCGCCGGTTGCCAAACCGGTCGTACCGCGCCACCTAAATTCATTAGAAATAATGGCCCGCTGTCAGCCAGAACTTAAAGAGACCCCGTCCGTACCAACTTTCGAGGTTGGTGAGCGCTACAACCGCGTGGGTGTTCAGTTGAAGGCACGTTTCCTGGTCGATCACGACGGCTTCGTTATGAACGCCTATGTCGCTGGCGGCACTGTCGTGACTCCCGAAGATCAGGAAGCCGCTTTGGATTATATTCGACACCTCACATTCCAGGCGCCAACTGCTGAGGAGTGCCAGACTCTTAAAATACAGATGATCGGCAATTTCCATATGTCAAAGAATTCCAGCGGCGACTGGATAACAATTTTCGACGCTCACCCCGTATATTCATTTAATGGAAGTCAGCTCGTTGCGAATCCTAACTGACCGTTGACATTGCGGGCGATCAAGCAGAGAAGGGGATCGGAACGACAGTCGGGTAGGGGGTAGTTGAATTCGCGACCCTGCGCCGCACCATGTTCTGAAGGGATATACTGAATCACCCCGGCTTGCCAGGTGGCAGACAATGAGGATGTTGCTGAAGGCGATGGGTTTTTGGGTGTGGGGGCTGATCGCGATCGCCCTCTCGGCAAGCTTCGTGACTCTAAGCTACCGCCTGGCGTCGAATTATCGTTGGCACGACACCGCTGTAGATCTGAGTCCTACCGAGGCGACGCGTGCGACCTCCGCGACTGTGGTCTCGTCCGATGAAACGATGCCGAGGGTGGGTGTCGTCAGTCACGGCATCGCCAAAGAGATGCGCGCCACGCAGAGCGCACTTCAGGCGGGGCGGTGGAGTGAGGTACTGGACGATCTGCAGGCGGCACAGGAAATATCGCCCCTAACCCCGTTTGACCTGAAAACCATCGATGAATTCAAGGCCTATGCTCACTTCAAGCTGAAGGACTTTAGCAGAGCGCAATCTGATTACGAAGCGGAACTGGCGACCGGTACTGTCACGGTGCAGGAAACCGTGAGGGTCTTTCGAATGCTGTTCCGGCTGAGTGCCAGCAATCAACAATACGCCAAAGCAATCGAGTACGGGACGGAATTGGCCGCGCGAGGCGCTGCGAGCGCGGAAGATCTGGGTACTTTGAGTCAGACTTATTATCTGCAGAAGGACTGCGCGAACTCTGCACGTTGGGCCGACAAGGCGGTTGCTGCGGCCCGCAAGGCCGGAGAAGCTCCCAAGGAAAATCTGTTCCAGTTCAAGCTGCAGTGCGCTTCGGACGCCGGCGACACAGCCACAATGGCGTCGGTGTTGGTCGATTTGATCCGCCTCACCAACAAAACCAACTATTGGAACACTTTGTTGCGGATCGAGCGGCAGGATGAACGGGAAGACCACAACACGCTGATGCTGTACCGGGTGATGTACGACACCAACTCAATGACCGTCGGCAGCGATTACATCGAAATGGCGCAGCTGCTCGGCGATGCGGCCCTGCCGGCCGAGGCACAAACCGTGCTCGAGAAGGCCATGAGCGCGGGGCTCATCCACGACCAACAAAAGGAACGCACCACGCGTCTCTTGAATTCGTTCAAAACCCGCGTCGAGGCGGATAGAAAGAGCTACGTCCAGTTGAATACGGCGGCCGCGGACAGCTCGGTGGGAGAGTTCGGCGTCAAGCTGGGCGAGGCCTATTATGGTTTTGGAGAGTATCCGGATGCAGTCACCGTTCTGAATCGAAGTCTGACCAAAGATCAGGTCCAGCACCTGGATGATGCCTATGTGTACCTGGGTCGATCGCTGGTCGCTATGAAGGATCGCGACGGTGCGAGGACCGCATTCGCCAATTTGAAAACGGTTCCAAATGTGAATCCCAAGGTCCTGATTCTTTGGAATTTGTACGCGGAAACGCTGGTTGAATGATTCATGCCCAGACGGCTCCTATCGGCCCGGCCGGGACACATCCCGCCAGAGCGGATATTTGAGGTGGGTGGAAGCGGACATTTGAACTTGGCTGCTACATGCCATGCCTTCGCATAATGTATATTATGTTAAATGGTATTATTCGTTCGGCTAGGCCGACTCATCACTTGCTTAAAACCGTGCGCACGCGTTCAGAAGGCGGCGTTAGCTGAGCGCCTACTTTGCGTCGGAAAAATAGTGAATTACCAAGCGGCCATTGATTCGAGTTAATGCGGTCTTGGACGGAAGTCCGGTTTCAGCGTTGGGCACCACATGTTTTTTGATAAAACAAATAGCAATGTGGTCAAGCCCGCTGTCGCGCGGTCGGCAGGCGCCAAGAGCAATGCGATCATGCGAGTCGCGAAGCGTAGAGTCGTATAGCTAGCAACGCACAAGAAGATACGCATTGGGAGCTGGATTGATGGGACCGCCGATAGCAGGAACTGCAGCTGTATTGCGATGAAGAAAATCATCAAATCTAGACCGATGAAATTGGTGAGTAATAAGAAAGCCCTCAGCTCCGGATTCATAACAAATAGAAGCATCAGGAGAACGGCAACTGTTCCATACTTGTTCATCCACGGGCGCGGGTTCATGGGTTTCAGTTCGTATGGCCTAATTTACTTGAGGTATGTTTGGTAAGTACTGGTTTTATATATCATAGTACCGAAAAGATACCGAAATGGCTATCAGTGGTGTAAGCGCCTGAATTTCCTTCCCGATGCCACTTCGGTCAGAGATTAGCGCTCGTCTCGATCGACTTCCACGACCTCAGCGTCGAACCCAGCGGCTCCCGTTGCTTGCCATCGGTCGCGTCGGCGCACGCCGTTCGGCCGTCGGTCCCGCGGTCGGCCTAGGTACGGCTCGCAGGGCCGCTACAGCGCTGGATTCTCCTAATCGATAGCGGGCAATCACCTGTGTCAAGTTCGTGGCCTGTTCAGTCAGAGCTTGGGCAGCTCGGGAGGCATCCTCCACCAGAGCGGCATTTTGTTGCGTCTTCTCGTCAATTGTCGTTATCGCTTTGTTGACTTGCTCGATCCCCGCGGCCTGTTCGCGGCTCGAGTTTGCGATCTCGGACATCACATCGGTGACCTTCTTGACCCCAACGACAATCTCTCCGAGCACCTTGCCGGATTCGTCCACGAGCTTCGTGCCTTCGGTAACCTTTGCGACCGAGTCCTGGATCAGGCCCTTGATCTCCTTGGCTGCCTTGGCGCTGCGAGAGGCCAAGTTACGAACCTCGGATGCGACGACCGCAAAGCCGCGGCCCTGCTCGCCCGCCCGCGCTGCCTCGACCGCCGCATTGAGCGCCAGCAGATTCGTCTGAAAGGCAATTTCGTCGATGACGCTGATGATATCGCCGATACGCTTCGAGGAGACGTTGATCGCGCCCATCGCGCTCACAGCCGCACCAACCACCGCGCCGCCGCGTTCGGCTTGCGCCCGCGCCGCAGCGGCGAACTGGTTGGCCCGCCCGGCGTTATCGGCGTTGTTCTTCACTGTCGAGGTCATCTCCTCCATCGAAGATGCGGTTTCCTCGAGACTGCATGCCTGATCCTCGGTGCGCTGGCGCAAATCGGCGTTGCCGCGTGAGATCTCCTCCGCGCCTGTCCGCACTTCGACGGCGGCCTGGTTCAAAGTCCGAATCACGTCAGCAATGCTCCCGAGCAGCGCGTTGACACTGAGCGACAAGGCTTCGATCTGACCCGTCTTACCGGATGTCGAGATCCGCCCGGTGAGTTCACCCTCGATTGCCGCTTTCACCACCGCCTGTGTTTCAGTCACGGCATCGTCGAGATCCTTCTTCATCCGCACCTGCTCCGTCACGTCGGTCGCATACTGGACAACCTTGTAGGGCTTCTCGTCCAGGTCGAAGATCGGGTTGTAGCTCGCCTGGAGCCACACTTCCCGCCCATCCTGCCCGATGCGCTTGAAGATGCCTGACTCATGTTCACCGCGCCGCAGTTTGTCCCAGAACTGCTGATAGTCAGCGCTCTGCCGATAACTGGGGTCGACAAATAAACTATGGTTTTTGCCCTTCACGTCATCCAGCCGGTACCCGAGCACGGCGAGAAATTTGTCATTGGCGGTCCGCACGGTGCCGTCGAGTTCGAATTCGATGACTGCCTGGGCTTTGCCGATCGCAGCGATCTGACCTTGATAGTCCGCTGCTTTGATCGAGGCCTCCAAAAGCGTCTGCTGCGTCGCCTTGAGCGCCCCCAGGACTTGGCCGATCTCGTCTTTCGAGGTTACCTCGATCTGACCCTTGAAATTGCCCTGCCGCATCTGTTGGAAGTGGGCGATCACCTTGAGAAGGGGGCCGCGAATGCTCCGCGTGATCAAATAGGCGAGTAGGCAGGCGATCGCAACGGCGCCGAGCAAAAGCGATATCAACAGCGACCGGCTGCTTCGATAAGCACCCGACAGAGCATCTGCTTTTGCTAGAAGCTGGTCCTTCTGAAATTCGCCGAATTTTCCCAGGGCTTCCAGGTACGCCAGCTGCGCGGGGCGCATTCGCTCAAGCAGCAACTCCCTCGCCTCCTTCATCTTCCCGGCACTGACGTCCTCCAAGAACTCATCTTCCAGCGGTACGTAGAGAATCCGCAAGTCTGCTACCGCCTGCAGAGCCGCAGTCTCCGCCGCAGAGCTTGAAAGCTCGGTAAGCGCAATCCGGTACCCCTTGCGTTTGAGTTTGTCCTCCGCAACGGAGTTCACTTCCGCTTGAATCTTGGTCTTGTCATCGAGAATCAACATGTTCCGCGTATGCTGTGCGGTCTGCAGCAAACGGACAGACCACGCGTTCGTTATCTCGAGCTGCGCCAGCCCCGGCCCGGTAATTTGATTCACGGCTGCGTCAAACGCAGCAAGGCGGGAAATACTCAAGACCACGGCGGCCCCCAGTACGACGATTACTGCCGCAAAGGCGAGCATCAGCCGTGCGCCGACGGACTTGCGTAAATTCATCGAGTTCTCCAAGGGAGCGGTTTGTACGTCAGCGGCAGGATTGTTACTTCTTATCGGCCCCGCCGTCGATTCCTTGAGCTTTGCCGCCTTAACCTCTGCCTTGACCTTCGGATTCGCGAGTCACCCTGGATGAGACCGGCAAACTTCTGACCGAAGATGGCTGCAATGGTTCTTGGATTTTCTCGAGGAATTCCGTCAGCTGAACAAGTTCTTTCGGTTCGACAATGGCCAGCATTTGCCGTCGAACGGCTGCGACCTCGTCCTTTAGGAGAGAGTAGAGATGAGCGCCGGCATCGGTGACTACGATATGCTTCAGTCTTCTGTCGAAAGCCGACGATTCCCGCTTCACGAGCCCGTCTTTCACCAGGCGATCGATGGTCTGCACCATGGATGCACGCGAAATCGCGAGCGCATCGGCCAGAGTTGACTGAGACAAAGGTGAGCGAGCTTGCATCGCGGCTGCGATCGTCATCCAGCACGCGCGACTCGCACCCAAACGACGAAGGCGACGGTCTACTGCCTGCCGCCATGCCGTCGCGGTGTTGCGCAGCGCGGTTTCGAACCGCTCGTCAAGGTCAAAAGCATGGCGGGACCCATCGATCATGTGGGCGAAGTTTCCGCGAGTAAATTCAAAGAACATCCGGTGGCTTCTTTCTTGGCTACACGGGTTCGCGACTGGATGGGGACGGCTGAGAGAAAGTGGCTCCAGGCGACGCACTCGGACTTGTGCCCCCCAGTGCCAAGAAAAGCTGCACGGTGTCGAGATAGCGCTGCGCCACTGCCCTGACATATCCAAGCCGGGCCTGTTGATACGAGCGCTCCGCGTCCAATACCTGCAGCACCCCTGCATTGCCCTCTTTATAGCTGATGCGCGCCAGCTCGAGACTGCTCTGAGCGGCTTGTTGGGCGTGATCTTGGGCGTCCAGCTGTTCGGCGTCGTGGTCCAATGCCTTCCAGGAGGTCGGCAACTTGCGCGAAGGCCTCCAGAACTGTCTGTTCGTAGGTGGCCGCGCTTGCGTGCATCGCGTCCACCGCCGCACGCTTTTCGGCGCGCCGCGTCCCGCCGTCGAAAATCGGCGCCGTCAAACCCGCGATGATGCTCCACGCGTTGTTCGCGCTGTCGAACAACTGGTCCCCTTTGAGTGATTGCTGTCCGGCGGATGCAGTAAGCTGGATCTTCGGATACAGGTTGGATTGTGCGACCCCCACGGCGCTGGTCGCCGCGTGCAGTCGCGCCTCCGCGGCCAGGATGTCGGGCCGGCGATGCGCAAGCTCCGAGGGTAGACTCACCGGCACGTGTAAGGGCAGCGTGATCTGTGCAAGGACCGCATCGTCGGGTAATTCATCGGCCGGAGCGCGCCCGAGCACCACCGACAGCGCGTGACGCGCCTTGGCAAGCTCCTGGCGCAATGGCGGCAGCAGGGTCATGTCGTTGGCAATCTGGCTCTGCGCGCTCAAGACGTCTTCGCGTGCCACCGATCCATTGTCGAATGCGGTCTGCACGAGCCGCAGGTTGTCGCGATCCTGCGCGAGGATGGTCTCAACGGTCGCAATCTGCGACCGGGCTGAAGCGATGGTGAGCGTCTGCATCACCGCCTGGCCGGTGACCGTCAGATACGCCGCGTCGAGTTGATGTCGTTCCACCTCGGCCAGCGCGTACTGTTGCTCCACGCTTCGCGCGACTCCCCCGGTGTAGTCGAGAGTGTAGCTTACGGTGGGCCCGACAGCGAAGTACGTAAAGGGAGGTATCCCAATTGGACCGAGAAACTCTTTCCCATACTGCTGACGGCCGGCTCCGGCGGTAAGGTCTACTTGCGGGTACCGCGAGCCCGCTCGCGCCAACGCGAGTTCCTGGGACTGTGCAAGCGTAGCCATGGATGCTGCCAAGGTGCGGTTGTGATCCACCGCCTGTTTAACGAGCTCATCGATGGCGCTCGGAGCGGAATAGAGCTCCACCACGCGCTTTGGATATTTTGGCCGAGGGCGATGTGTTGAATCTGGTCATCGCCTGAAGCGCCCTCGCCCCGCAATGTGTCCGCCGTATAGCGCGTGGCCGGCGGTGGCTCGGGGCGCGTGAAGCCGGGACCCGCAGCGCAGCCGCCCGCACTCAACACGCACAGGGCCATTAACGCCCTTGCCGTCCCTGCGCGGGAACTGCGGATACATTTCAATTCCACTGGAAAGCTTCGCGTTGCCATCATTCGATGTGTGCCGGCTCGGCGCGGCTGCCGCCCTTGCGCAACAGAAAGACCAACGGGATCGCCGCCAGACTCAGCAACATCATCAATTTGAAATCGTTGTTGTAGGCGATCATCGCCGCTTGCTCGGTTACGGTTGCGTTCAATCCCGCCAACGTGCGCAAGCTCGCCGTTTCGCCGCCCGGGATCTGCGCGCGCAGAACTGAGCTGTAGCGGGTCACGTGCTCGCCGAGCGTCGCATGCATGATTTGCGTATTGCGCGTCAAGCAGCGTGTTCACCACCGAAATGCCGATGCTGCTGCCGAGGTTACGGGTGAGGCTGAAGATCGCCGTGCCTTCGTTGCGCAGTGCCGGCGTCAGCGTCGCGAACGTTGCGGCCGCAAGCGGCACGTAGACAAAGCCGGTACCCAATCCCTGCAAGATGCCGGACCACACGACCACTGCAGAGTCCATCTGCAGATCGAAGCCGGTCATTTGCCACGAGGACACGGCAGCCAACGCAAAGCCGGCGGCGATGATCAGGCGGATGTCGACCTTGCCCATGAGGCGTCCGACGATGAACATCGCCGCCAGGGTCCCCGCCCCGCGTGGCGCCGTCACCAGACCCGTCGTGACAACGGGGTAGTTGAGCAGATCCTGCAGCAACGGCGGCAGCAGCGCGAGCGTGGCAAAGAGAACCGCCCCAACGACGAAAATGAACACATTGCCGGTGAGGAAATTGCGGTCCTTGAAGAGCGCAGGACTCACGAAGCGCTGCTCCGTCGTCGTCAGCATGTGAATGACGAACAAATAGAAGGCGGCTGCCGCAACGACGGCCTCGATCCAGATTTCCGTCGAGCTGAACCAGTCCTTCAATTGACCGCGATCAAGCATGATCTGAAACGAAGCTATCGCCGACACTCAACGCGGTAAATCCGAAGAAATCGAAACGCGACTTGCGGATCGCCGCCTCCGGAAGAAAAGCCAGCGATGCCGAGGAATGCGAGGATCCCGAAGGGCACATTGATGTAGAACACCCAACGCCAATTGTAGTCCTCCGTCAACCAGCCGCCGAGGGCGGGACCGATGATCGGACCCAAGGTCGCGCCCATCACCCAAACGGCCATCGCGCGAGCGTGACGCGCGGGCGGGTTGATATCGAGCAGCACCGCCTGCGACAACGGTATCAGCGCAGCTCCGCACAGCCCTTGTATCAGCCGCGCCAGGACGATCTGCGGCAGGGATTGCGCGACGCCGCAGAGCATGGACGCCACGGTGAAGCCCGCGACGGAATACAGAAACACCTTCTTGCGGCCGATTTGGCCGGCGAGCCAGCCGCTCAAGGGTGTCATGATGGCCGCCGCCACAATGTACGAAGTCAGCACCCACGCCATCTGATCCTGGGTGGCAGAGACCGAGCCTTGAATGCGCGGCAGCGCGACGTTGGCGATCGTGATGTCGAGCGACCGACATGATCGACGCCAGCATGACAGAGACCGTGATGAGCGTGCGGCGCGCTCCATCGATTTCTGACGTACTTGCAGCGGCGCTGCTCAAGGCGATATCGCGTCGGCGGATTTGGGTCCGATCGCGTCGGCCAGGGCGGCATCACGCGAGTGCGTGTCGACGGTCACATCGGCGCTTAAGCCCCGCCTGCAATAGAAACTCGGCATCGACGTGCGTCAACTGGAGACGAACCGGCACGCGCTGGACGACCTTCACCCAATTGCCGGTCGCGTTCTCCGGCGGCAACAGCGAAAACTGCGAGCCGGTACTCGGGCTCATGCTGGTGACCTTCGCTGAAAATGTGCCTGCCCGGGTACCGATCGATCTTGACGGTCGCCGTCTGACCAGGGCGCATACGGGCAAGCTGAACTTCCTTGAAGTTCGCCTCGATCCAGACATCGCGCGTCGATACCAAGGCAAACACCGGTGCGGATGCCGCAATCGTGTCGCCCACTTGCAGCTGCTCCACCTTGGCCACGACGCCATCCGTCGGGGCGCTGACCACGGTATAGGATAAGTTGAGCTGCGCACGATCGAGCGCGGCCTGCGCCTGCGCGACCAGCGGATGACGTCCGGGTGCAATGTTGGCGTCGCCTCCTAAATTGGCGAGTGCCACGCCGATTTGCTGCTGAACGTTGGCGACCTGCTGCCGCGCTGCATCGAGCGCATGGGCGGCCTGATCGAACTGCGCCTGCGACGCGATGCCGGACGCGAGAAGCCGGGTCTGGCGATCGTATTGCTGTTGCGCGTACGCTTGAGTATCTCGCGCAGCGCGCAGCTCAACCTGTCGCTGTCGATAAGTCGACTTGAGCGACTCGATTTGCAGCCGCGTGTCGCCCAGGTGCGCCGCGGCGTCGCTGACGGCAATGCGGAACGGCGCATCGTCCAATCGGAACAGCGTCGCACCGCGGTGCACGAGCTCATTGTCGCGCACGTCGATCTCGCTGACGCGGCCCGCCACGTTGGCGCTGATCGACACGGTGGCAGCCTGTGCGTACGCGTCATCGGTGCTCTGATACCGTCCGCCGGTGAAATAGAAATAGGCACCGCCGACGACGACGGCAATAACGGCGAGCGACATCAAGGGCCATCGAAGTCTCTGGGCCCGTGTTTTGCGCGTGGCTGCAGCTGGTCGACCGCCATCGTCCACGGATCCCTCCTCGTTCAAGGTGTCATCACACGGGGAAGGTTAATGCCGCCACTTCCAGTTAGGTAGCCTATATTTTTAGATGGGGTCTATCGCTTGAGACGATAAAGACAGAGTTCTGCCGGGTGCGCTCATCCGTCAAAGCGATACGTCGTATCGAAAGATATTGGCTAGCAGCTTAGATGCCCAGCTCCTACGCTTGGGCCGTGCGCGTCATCGATGTACTGTCCCTCCTAAGCACGGTCGCCAGGCTGCCGACAACGTATAGAACCTGGGAGCCGTGGGTCAGTCGGCTTGACCCGCGCAGAGTGGCGGCTGCGATCATCCTATTCTGCTTTCTTTGCATGCTCGTGCTCGAGGGATGCGCAGGACTCGCACTCAGCGAATCGAAATCATCGCTCGACGGACCATCGCGTGAGGAACTGCCAATAACCTTTCGCACGTTGGGTTCCGACCGTCAATTCTCGGAGTTGTCCTCGGTGACTGCCGCCGAGCAACTCCGCGCGGCGCACGAGGGGAAGTCGCTCACAATCCTCGCACTATCCGGGGGCGGTGCAGGTGGTGCTTTCGGAGCCGGCGCCGTTGCCGGTCTCACCCGCGCCGGTACGCGACCCACGTTCGACGTGGTAACGGGTGTCAGCGCGGGGGCGCTGCTCGCTCCTTTTGCATTTCTCGGGCCCGCGTGGGATGAGCAGCTCCTCGATGCCTTTACCGGAGTCGCAGGAGACAGGTTGCTGCAATCGCGGGGACTGGGTGTGATATTCGGTTCGAGTGTTTACAGCGGCAGGCCGCTACGGCAACTGGTCGACGCATACGTCAGCGACGAAATGATCCGAGCAATCGCGCACGAAGCCGCCGAAGGCCGCCTGCTGCTGGTAGCGACGACGGATGTGGCGAGTGGCGAGCCCGTAGTCTGGGACCTGGGCGCAATCGCGAAAAACGGCGGTTCATCGGCTAGAACACTGTTTCGCGACGTGTTGGTGGCGTCGGCAAGCGTGCCCGGTTTGCTCCCGCCGGTGATAATCAGGGTTGCGGAAAATGGGTTGAGCCGTGATCAAGCGCACGTGGATGGTGCCGCCACCGTACCCTTCTTCGTGCCCCCTGCTCTCTTGCAGACAGCGCGAAGCGTCCCGGAAGCCGGGCGCGCTGAGGTTTTCATCATCATCGATGGTTCGTTGGGCGAAGCAGCACGAACGACTCGCTTGACGGCCCGCGCGATTCTTTCGAGAAGCATTCGCGTAGGTTTGAGTCACATGTTGTTGACCACATTGGAGCTGGCTGCCGCGACCGCCCAGCTGGAGGGCGCAGACCTGCAGTATTCGTCGCTACCGGCCGGTTACCCTCTGCCGAATACTTTTGATTTCAGCGCCAGAATCAGGCGCCCGCTCTTCCAGTATGCTTACCAATGCGCCGAAACGGGACGATTCTGGACGGCCTTTCCACGCGCTGAAGACGGCAAAGAGACGTCACAACGTATTGCGCGGTCGGAAACGATGCCGTGTCCCGCGGATAGACCGATCAGCGGCTCTTTCGCCACGCGTTGAGAAGACTCAAAGGCGGCTGATCGAGAGGCAAATTTGTCGTCAGCGACTTCGCTTTCGTTTCGACGCCGGCATACGGCCGGATGCCCGCCGGCGCGCAACCTTCGCGGCAACCGGACCCGGTTGCAATCGGGGCAACATTTGCTGCGCTGGTGGCGCCTGCTTGAGGCGATCGATGAACCAACGCCCTGCCGGACCCGGCGGACTGTCGGTCCTATAGACGGCCCACATTTCTATCAAGCGTCCTCCGGTCGGAGCATCCTCGGTCGTGATTTCAACGAGCGCGCCGCAAGCTAGGTCCTTCTCGATGGCATGCAGTGGCATGCCGCCGAAACCGAAGCCCGCGCGCAAGAACGCTAGCTTGGCGCCGAGGTGCGAGAGACGCCAGACTCTGGGGACCTTGAGATATAGTTCGTAGCCTCCCGAAAGATCGGAAAGATCGACGTGCGTGATCTGGATATGTTGCGCAAGAGAAGTCAGCGGAATCTTCCCGCGATGAGTTGCGAGCGGGTGCTGCGCGGCGACGACTGTGCGCGCGCTAATCGTCAGCAGCGGCTCGTGAGAGAGCTGCGGGGGTGCCAGCGCCCAAGACCCCACGATGCCAATGCCGCAGCGCCCGTCGAGTACTGGTTCAATCACAGCACTCGATTCCATGTCGAATCTGAGCAGCGTCGCCGGAAATTCCTTCTGAAACGCAGCCACTGCTTTGGTGAAAGTCGCGTCCGGAAACATGACGTCAACGGCGAGACTCAGTTCAGGTTCAAGACCACCGGCCAGGCCTTTCGCCCGCGCTTTGAGGAGGTCTACGTCGCCCGCAACCGTGCGAGCATCGGCGAGAAGCGCACGGCCTTGATCCGTCAGCACCGGAAGATGTCCGCTTCGATCGAAGAGTTTCACGCCGAGTTGACCTTCGAGATTGGCCAAGGTCTGACTCACCACGGACTGGGCGCGGCGCAGGCGGCGGCCGGCCGCCGAGAAACTGCCCTCATCCGCGGCCGCAATGAAAGTGCGCAGTTGATCCAGTGATATGCCGTCGAGCATATATCTACCCCGCCGATATACCCGGGCGCGGTATATAGGCTAACAACGCGAAAGCCATATACGGGGCTTTCGCGGCGCTGCCATCAAGCGCCGAGGCCTCTTCGGTCACGGCATATCTGCGTATTGCGGCCCAGGCCTCCATCGTGAACGCCACGCAACTTCTCATCAATGATGTCGCGCGCCCTGAAAACGCGTGAACGCACCGTGCCGACCGGAGTGGACATCGCTGAAGCGATCTGCTGATAACTCAATCCATCGATTTCGCGCAATGTGATCGCAGTGCGCTGTTCTTCGGATAGACCGGCGAGAGCGGCATTCGCCGTCCCACGAATGTCCGCAGCGAGCGCCAGTTCCTCGGGCGTTGCCAAATCCCACAGGGGCATTGGATGATGGACAGCATGGTGGTAGTCCGAGAAGTCGAGGGCTTTTCTAGATGAATCACGGCGGCGTGCGATGAAAACATTCCTGGCGCAATTGCTGGCGATGCGGTAGAGCCAGGTGTAAAACGCGCTGTCACAACGAAAATGCCGAAGGCCGCGGTACGCCCTGATGAACGTTTCCTGCGTGGCGTCTTCCGCATCGGCGCGATTGCGCGTATGGCGCATTGCCAGATCCATTATGCGGGACCGATACTTGAGCACCAACCGGTCGAAGGCCCGCCGTTCTCCGGACTGGGCACACAGCACGAGGCTCTGGTCGCTGACATTGGCGCGTGCCGCGAGAGCGTGAGAACAAGCATTCGGCATCGTCGCGAATGAATCTTGCATCGCCGAAGAGTAGCCCCGAGTGGTCCAGCTTTGTAGCCTCTATTTCTCGATGGCATATATCGCTTCTGACGATATCTCCCTCTAAAACGCCGGCAGGTTGCGTTCTCGGCCTCACTCCGCGGCGGTACACCTCGATACTTATCCGGACCGTTATCCAACTCACAGACTTTGACCGCTTGCGGTGACAAAGTCTTGCCGGCATCAAAGGCGCAAGTGCCGCTCAGGAACGAAGACACTTCTCATGCTGTGGATTCTCATCTCGCTGTTCTTTTGTTGGTGCGCTTTCCGCGAAATTCGCGGTAGTTTCGTTGCTCCGCCCGGCTTCGATCTGCCCTCGCCGGTTTCGAAGCCCTATCTTGCCTTTGTGCTGGCTCTGGCCGTGCTGTTTGCCTGGCCGACAGTTCATAGGTGGCATTTCCAACACTTTTTGTCCGAGAAAGCTACTGAGCTAGCCGACAACCATCGCGCCAAAGTTCATTGCAACACCATGTTCGACACGATGCTCGATTCTGAGATGCTCGCCTCGGGCCACGCCAATCCGCGAACCGGCGAAATCGGCATCCAGAAGCCGTGGTGCAATACCTTGATGTCTTATCTAGCTCACCCCGGCCGTGCGACTGAACTGGAAGTCGTGAGCCTGGATATATTTACTCACGAGAGCATGCACGTACGGGGCGAGATGAACGAGGCACTCACCGAATGCGAGGCCGTCCAAAGAAATTACCGCGCAGCCAGGCTGCTCGGCGTTCCCGACGCCATAGCGAAGAGGAATGCTCTTGACTACTACAACACCAGCTACCAGGAGCGCGGGCAAATAGGCGGCATGCAGGGCGCGTATTATTCGGATCAATGCGCGCCAGGCAAAGCCATGGACGAGCATTTAAGTGACTCCACCTGGGCACCGTAGACCCCGGGGCCGCCGACAGCGCACAGTCGGCTGCGCTTATCCGAGTTGAGCGCTCAGCGCCCGCATCCGGCGGGACTGTAACTGCAATCCGTATTCAAGTTCTTTCAGCCGGGACTGCAGGAGCGCCCGCTCCCAGCGCTCGGTCATCGCGCGCCGGGTCTCCTGCAACCACTGCTCGCGCAGTTGCGTCCAGGCGGTCACCGCCCGGCAAAAGGTTTCATACTCTTCAGCTATCCGTCTTCTCAATTGTTCAATTTGCTGGGCGCCGCCGGTGCGGCGGGCCAATTGCCGCTCGGCGCGCCGAAATTGGTTGTCGAGCAGCGCCCGCCGAATCTTGAACCAAGGCACGCGCTTCAGATCGGTTGTCAGACCGATCCAGTGCATGCTGTAGATGAACCACTTGGACGGATCCCACTGCCACCAGCGCACGCCGTTGCGGTAGTCATGAGCGAACATGTGATGGAAATTGTGATAGCCCTCGCCAAAAGTCAGCAGCGCCACGACGGCGTTGTCCCGTGCGGTATTCTCATCGGTGTAGGGCTGAATACCTACGATGTGCGCCAAGGAATTGATACAGAACGTCAGGTGATGACTCACGACCAGCCGCAATATCCCGCCAAGCAAAAAGACACCGAGAATATCGCCGCTCGCCCAGCCGATCAGCAGCGGAACCCCGAAATTCATCAGCAATGTCAACGGCAGATAATGGCGGTGTTGCCACATCACCCAAGGATCGCGTTGCAAATCACGTACGGTGCTCAAATCCGGATCGCCGCTCGGGTAATTTCGCAGCATCCAGCCGATGTGCGAAAACCAAAAGCCGCGGCGCGCGCAATATGGATCGCGCTCGGGGTCATCAATGTGGCGGTGGTGCGTGCGGTGCCCGGCGCTCCACAGAAGTGCGCTGTTCTGAAGGGCCATGGCGCCGAAGAGAAGATACGCAACCTTGAGCGCCGGACGGGCTTCATAAGTGGCATGGGCGAACAGCCGGTGGTAGCCGCAGGTAATCGCCAGTTCATTGGCACTCAAGAGCAGCGCAAACCACATCCATGCTGCAGCGTGAAAGCCGTGGCTGATTCCGTACCACGGTACGACGCTCACCGCCAAAGCGGCAGTCAGCGCAAACATCAGCGTCACCGTCCAATTGCGCCGCGCCGATTCCCAGTTGCTAGCCGTCATAAATGTTAACTCCACCAGCCTACGATTATTATAATCTGCACTCCGCACTATTGGCGGACCACCAAAATCGCGAATTGGTGTTGGACAGGCTCGAATCGCAGCGCCGCCGTTCCGTGGTGCAATGTCGATTTGGATAGTATACGTAACTAGATGAATGTATGAGCGTTTATGTTTGCGCTTGATCTAGGTTTGATTTCTGCCCGCACGCCAATGTAACAGTGGTATTCAGGACGCCGCAAGGCTGAGGAGTTGAGCGATGACGACCAGCCGTCGTAAGTTCTTGCAAGGCACCGTGGCGACTTCGCTTGCGGGAATAGCGGCCACCGCGAGCGCCACCGGCACGGCGGCGGCACGGCGACGCAAGCGCTCGGCAGCAGGCCATGAAATGCCGCGCGGCATGACGCTGCTGTCCATACGCTCTGAGCACGGCGATACGCTCGGCGTGAAAACCGATCGCGGGATTCTCGACGTGCGCCGCGCATCACTCGCCCTGCACGACCCGGTGCCCCTGACGCTCGACGATCTGCTTCAGGGAGGGGGCGCCCCGGAACTGACGCGCCTCGTTGCCGCCGCACGGAAGTCGCCCGACGCCGGGCGCCTCTACGTTGATGAGGCGAAGATCACGCATGGGCGCCTGTTCGCCGAACCGGGCAAGATCATCTGTATCGGCCTGAACTATCGCGAGCACGCCAAGGAAGCGGGCGAGAAAGTGCCGGAGGTGCCGATCCTTTTCAATAAGTACAACAACGCGCTCACCAGTCACGGCGCCACCATCCGCCTTCCCACCGAGGTTGCCACCAAATTCGACTACGAAGTGGAAATGCTGGTGGTTATCGGACGCCGCGCGCATGCCGTGAAGGTGGAGGACGCATCCCGGTACATCGCCGGCTACTGCACGTCGAACGATTTTACGGCACGCGATCTTCAGCTCGAACTCGACGGACATCAGTGGATGCTAGGTAAGACGCTCGACGATTTCGCTCCGATCGGTCCCTACTTCGTATGCGCCGATTTGGTCGAGGACCCGAACAAGCTGAATATCGAATGCCGCGTCAATGGTGAAACGCGCCAGCATTCGAACACGAGTTCGCTGGTATACAACACCGAGTATCTCGTGTCGTATATCAGCCGGCACTTCCCCCTTGAGCCGGGCGATGTGATTTTCACCGGCACGCCGCCCGGCGTAATCCTCGGCATGCCCAAAGACAAGCAGCGCTGGCTCAAGGCAGGCGACCAGATTGCGTGCTCGGTCGGCAATCTCGGCGAGCTGCGTTTCACGCTTTCTTGAGGCGCAATCAGATCCGCCGGCGGCGCGGCAAATAAGAACTCGAATCTGCGACGGAGATCAGTCATGAAGTCCAGCGCCTCGCGCTTCTATCTGGTTGTGCTGACCGCGATCGTTTGCGGTGCGCTGATCGGCTATTTCTGGCCGGCCACCGGCATCGCTCTCAAGCCATTCGGCGATGGATTCATTGCGCTGATCAAGATGCTGATAGCGCCGGTGATTTTTCTCACCGTCGTGCTCGGGATCGCGGGCGGCGCCCGCGCAAGACAGGTCGGCAGAGTTGCCTTGAAGGCGATCGTCTACTTCGAAGTGGTCTCCACTTTCTCGCTGATCATCGGGCTAACCATCATCAATGTGCTGAAGCCGGGCCGGGGATTCAATGTCGATCCCGCCACGCTCGATGCGGGCGCCGTCGCCCGGTATGCGGAGCAGGCCAAGGAGCAGTCCGCGGTCGAGTTCATATTGCACATCATCCCCAAGACCTTCACGGACGCCTTCACCAATGGCGGCGATCTACTGCAGGTTCTTCTGCTGGCGCTGTTGACTGGATTGGCGCTTATGTCCATGGGTGAGGCGGCGCGGCCGGCGTTGCTCGTTTTCGAGGCGCTCTCCAAGGCCTTCTTCAAGATGATTGGCATGGTGATGAAACTTGCGCCGCTCGGCGCCGGCGGCTCCATGGCGTTCACGGTGGGCAAATACGGCGTGCATAGCTTGCAGCCGCTGCTCAAACTGATGGGAAGCTTCTATTTGACCTGTCTGTTGTTCATCCTCATCGTGCTGGGCTTCGTGGCGCGCTTGGCGGGTTTCAGCATTCTGTATTTCCTCCGGTATATCCGTGATGAGCTCCTGGTGGTACTCGGCACCTCATCGTCGGAGGTGGCGCTGCCTCCCCTGATGCTGAAACTGGAACGTTTGGGGTGCTCCCGGCAGTTGGTTGGACTAGTCATTCCCATCGGGTATTCATTCAATCTAGACGGCACCAATATCTACCTCACCATGGCCGCTTTGTTCGTCTCGCAGGCTCTCAACATCGATCTGACGCTGTCACAGCAGCTCGCAATCCTCGCGGTGGCGATGCTGACGTCCAAGGGCGCTTCCGGCGTCACCGGCGCCGGGTTCATCACCTTGGCCGCGACACTGATGGTCGTGCCGTCGGTGCCGGTGGCCGGTTTGGCATTGATCTTGGGCATCGACCGGTTCATGAGCGAGGCGCGTGCTCTGACCAACATCATCGGCAACGGCGTCGCAACCATCGTGATTGCACGCTGGGAAGGCGCGCTCGATCGACCGCGCCTCGACGCCGAGCTGGCCGCGGGGTCCCGGGGGTTGCTGGGCGAATCGGCCGCGGACACGCCGCTCGGTAAATAGCCGCTCGGTAAATAAAAGCGGACCGGGGATCGCTTAGTGCGAGTCCGGTCCGCGATCGCGGCAGGATGCGCCATCCGGCGCGCGTGAGTCGTCCCCGCGTCGCGTCGTGTCAACGAACACCAGGCCGCCGGGACCCTTAAGTCCTGTCACTATCGGGGTGATGACTCCGCTGGTCAGGTCGATCGTGCCGACGAACGGACCGCCGTCGGCAGCGGTGTAGGCGGCCCCGGGGACGAAGCCCTTCTTCTTCAGCGCAAACACCTTGTTCAGGCCTTTGTCGGCGAACAGGATGAACCCTTCCGTCGAGGTCACGAATGCCGTGTCGTCGACTTCGACGGACATCGGTCCCGAGGCCGTCTGGTAGCTCAGCGGCAGATGCAACACGCGCTGGCCGGAAGACCCGGGATCGCTCACGATGATCAATTCTTGATCTCCCTGACTGTCGAGGACGATATTCCCCTGCGGGTCGAGCGTCATGGAGTCAGGGTCCTGCAGGTTGAGCTTGATGATCGCGTCGGTGGGCACATCGATGGCACTCGCCTCGCCGGCGAGCACGGGCTTCACGTCGACGAAATTGCCCTCCAGCGTGGCGCTCACGATGGCCGGACCGGTGTTGGGATTATTCGCCGGGTTCGAGGCACTGATGTACACCTTGCAGCCGCGGAAAACGAGATCATCGTATCCGCCGCCATGAAGCGTCGGACCGAAGCTGTAGAACGTTTGCTCATGGGTCACCGGATTGATGATCACGAGATTGGCGTTGGCATCCTCGTTCTGCAGGGCCCAGAGCAGATGGGTCGACGGATCAACTTTGAGCCCATCGTTGTGACCCTTCACCGTATAGATATGTTTGACCGCTCCGTCCATCCCAAAGTCGACGATTTGGGTGCTCTTGCCGTCGGACCCGTCCGGCGCATTGCCGTCACCGTAGCCGACGAACACGTGCTCGCGAAGGACTGCGATTGAATCGGGCGCGCTCAAGCCGCTCGGCGCTGCGGCAAACACGGACAATTGATACGGAGCGCTGGCCTTCTGTGCGGCTGCAGGCGCGGCCACGCCGGCGAGGACGGCCACTGCGAGAGAAAGTCCGCCAACAGTCATTGGTTTCATCGTGCAACACTCCCATGCGGCCGTTGATGTTTGGAGTTGGATCCTAAACGCCCCACCAAGAAATTTTCGTGACCGGGAGATGACGGTTTTGCGACGGTTTGGCGTCGGAAAGCCCACCGGGAGGGCCGTAGGCGCCCCGCCGCGGACCGGCTTTCATAAAGTGGTCACACAGCGTCAATAATCTATGACGCGAGCACTCCAACTTCCTGCGTGCGCACGACTGCGCTCGCGCCAAATTCAAGAGGGCAATCGCGTGAATAAGCAATTCGTGGCACTTCTCTTTGCAGCTGCGGCAGCGGCCGGCGTCCGGGCCGAAGATCACTCGGACCAACCCGCATTCCGGCCCGATACCTTGGTGCTCAGCCGCAGCGTTTATGTGGGCACCCCCTCGCTGCTGGTGCCGGGCGTCACTTTATTGCCCCCCGGCTGCGTAGCGGGTACGGTCAACGTCCCCCTCATCGCCGGCGGCACGACGCCGGTCGCGGTGACCTGCAGCACGCCCATCGCAGACGGCACCTTTCCCGGCGTCTTTAACAACAGTGCTGCCGATGGCCATTTCGGCATCACCTCGCCGATCTTCCTGGACAATCTGACCACGGACGGCCATCTGATCGGCAGTCTTGCAATACCGACCAACGAGATCGTCACCAGCTTCAGCTCGAAATCCGAATTGGCCGTGAACCGCTCCATCGACGGCAAGTCGATCACCTTCATGGGCTACCGCGGCGCTCCCGGCTTCCCGACCGCGGTCAACGTGTTCGACGTCTCGAATGCCAATTCGCCGGGCGTGATCGACCCGACGAATGCAGCGGTCGCCGAGTACTATCGCTCGGTGGCGGAAGTGGATTCGCGCGGCCATTTGCGGATAACGGAGGGCAACGCCTACAGCGGCGATAATGGCCGGGCCGCGATCAAAGGACATGGGTTGTACTACACGGTGGGGAATGACAACAGCGGCAACCTATCCAAGAAGCAGACCACGACCACCATTGTCGGCGAGGAACTTGTCAATTCCACGGGCGCCGAGCTGCTCGTGCCCGGCCAGGCGCCGCCGCCCGTGCCGCCCAGCATCAACAAAATAGGCGACTTTGAAATCAATCAGGTCATCGAGCCGTCCACCGGCTTGCCGTATGCCCTGGATAAGGCCGGCAAGGACAATAATTTCCGTGGCATGACGATTTTCAAGGACACCTTGTACGTCACCAAAGGCAGCGGTGGAAACGGCATCAACACGGTCTACCAGGTGGGCAATGCGGGCACGTTGCCGGCCGGCGATACCGCAGCCTTGGCGGCGTTGCCGATCACCATCCTGCCCGGATTTCCCCATACGCTGGCAAGTGGGGTGTCATCGACCGGTGCGGCGACTCCGGTCGCCTACCCGTTCGGGATTTGGTTCGCCAATGCAAAGACGCTGTACGTTTGCGATGAGGGCGACGGGACGCTGGTCAGTCCGCCGGTCAACGGCAATGTGGCGGACGCGACCAGCCTGGCCACCGCCGGCGTGCAAAAGTGGACTCTCGTCAATGGCGCATGGCAAATGGACTATGTGCTGCAAAATGGCTTGAATATCGGCGTTCCCTACACGGTCGCGAATTACCCGGCCGACTTGAGTCCCGCAACCGGCGGCTGCCGCAACATCACCGGCCATGTCGGCCAGGATGGCATCGTCACCCTCTATGCCGTGACTGCAACGATCAGCGCCAGTGGCGATCAGGGAGCCGACCCGAACCTGCTCGTGAAAGTCACTGACCGCCTCGACGCCGCCACACCACCGAAGTCCAGCGGCAAGGATCACGATGCGCTGGGTCATTTCGTCACCTTGCGCGCGGCTCGCGCGGGAGAGGTATTTCGCGGGGTGGCCTTTGCGCCCGTCGACGATGGCGAGGATTAGCCCAGAACGGCGGTTGCGTGCATCGCCAGCACTCCGGACGGCCCGAGCGCCCTGAGTGCCACCCGATCCTGTTCCGGCTTGCCCATGAATTGAATGGGTTGATTCACGTACAGGGGGCTGCGCGCGCGAAACTCGAAACGGGCGATTCGACCCACCCGGTTCAGCGACAGCAATTGCGCCAGCACGATCGCGACCAAAGGGCCGTGTACGACGCGCTCCGGGTAACCCTCCTCGCGCTGAGTGTAGAGCTGGTCGAAATGGATGAGGTGCGAATTGAAAGTCAATGCCGAAAACCGCATCAGCATCACCGGATCCGGCGTGAGCGCCATGGCCCATGAATCGGATGCCGTGATCTTCACGAACTCGTCGTTTGGAGCGCTCTGCGCCGGCACCGGCCCTTGCAAATAGACGATATCCCGCTCTTCGCGCACGCACAGCGTGTCGTGTTGAAAATACTGATGCTCGACGGTGAGGATGTGGAAGGGTCCGTGTCTGCCTTGGGTGTCGCGCCGCCCGATCACCCGCTCCGCCATTTGCGCGCGCACGCCGATTTGCAGCGGCCGAATGAATTCCGTGCGCGCCGCCGCGAACAAGCGCCGCCGCTTCAAGGTGGAATCGACCCATTCTTGGTTGACCATATGTCCGTCCGGACCGATCGCGGAGCGCGCGGCGGTGCGTAGGAAATACAGCCAATGCCACAATGGGGGCAGTTCGGCGCTCGCCGTCGCCTGCGCGCCCAGTCCCAATGTGGCCTCGAGCGCTTGAACGGGCCAGGGATCCAGGTTTGACTCGATCATCAGTTGCCGGCCGAGCGCGCTACTGCTCGGCCGTGCCGCACGCGGCCGCACGGCCGAGCAACAGCGTGCGCTCGCGCGCATTCTGCGCAAGCGCGGCGGCGCGCGAGAATTCGGCGCGCGCTTCCTTGAAGCGTCCCAGCTTCTCCAATAAGTCGCCGCGGACGCTCGACAGCAGGTGATAGCCCTGGAGCCGCGACTCGTTCGCCAGCGCGTCCACGAGTTCCAACCCGGCAGCGGGTCCAAACGCCATCGAGACGGCCACGGCCCGATTCAGGTCCACGACGGGCGACGGCGCCAGTTGCGCAAGCGCGTCGTACAGCGCCACGATTCGTGCCCAGTCCGTTTCATCCGCCGTGCGCGCCCGGGCATGGCAGGCAGCAATGGCTGCCTGCAGAGCATACGGCCCGAACGCGCCCCCGAGCGCCTCAGCGCGCGCCAGCGCCGCGAGCCCGCGCCGAATCAAAAGTTGGCTCCAACGTCCCCGGTTCTGCGCCAGCAAGAGGATCGGCTCGCCGGCGGAATCGACGCGCGCGCCGATGCGCGATGCCTGGATCTCCATCAGCGCGACGAGGCCGTGCACCTCCGACTCCAGCGGCGCAAGTTCCGCCAGAATGCGCCCCAATCTCAAGGCTTCGTCGCACAATGCCGGGCGCATCCAGTCCTCTCCCGCGGTGGCCGCATAGCCTTCATTGAAGATGAGATAGATCACTTCGAGCACCGAGGACAGCCGCGCCGCCCGCTCCGCAGCGGGCGGCACCTCGAAGGGAATGCGGGCTTCGGCGAGCGTCCGCTTGGCGCGCACGATGCGCTGCCCGATGGTGGGTTCGGGGACGAGAAACGCCCGGGCAATCTCCGTGGTGGTAAGGCCTCCCAGCAACCGCAGCGTGAGTGCGGTGCGCGCCTCGGTCGAGAGCAGCGGATGGCAGGCAACGAACATCAGCCGCAGCAGGTCATCACCGATGTCATCGTCGGCGGCGCGATCCGGTTCCGGCGCCGGTGTGCCGAGGAGCAGCGTTTCGTTCACGATCGCCTCCTGGTTTCGCTCGACGAGTTTGCGGTGCCGCAGTTCGTCGAGTGCGCGGTTTTTCGCGGTCGCCATGAGCCAGGCCCCAGGGTTGTCCGGCGTGCCGTTGCGCGGCCATTGCTCGAGCGCCGTGACGAGCGCGTCCTGCGCCAACTCCTCGGCAAGGCCGACATTGCGCAGCATGCGCGCGAGCTTGGCGATGATCTTCGCCGATTCCATCCGCCACACCGCCTCCACCGTCCGATGAACGGGCGACTCAACCATGGCGGCATCCATCCGGCGCGGCCCTCAAGAAAAGCACGGGCCAAGTTCCCGCACTTCCACGGTGGCCCATCTCGCCGCCGGGCATTCTTCGGCGAGTGCAATCGCCTGGGCACGGCTCTCACAGGTCAAAATGAAGAATCCGCCGATCATCTCCTTGGCCTCTGCAAATGGACCATCGACGACCGTTGGTCGATCGCCCTGAACCCGCACGCGCGCGCCCTGGGTGTCGGTCTTGAGCGACTGGGTCATCGTGAGCAAGCCCCGGGACTTCAGATCCTCGCTGAACCGAACCATGCGCTCGTAAAGCGCGCGCCCCTCGGCCTCGCTCCTGGTCTGGCGTTGCCCCGAAGGCTCGACGATCAATAATGCGTAGGCCATGGTTGTCTCATTGGATGAATTGACACGCGATCCGATTATGACTGAATTCATGGCGCCTCACCTCAAGCTGCAACCGTCACCACAGACCTGAACGTATGGCCGGGTTCTCAGTGTTTGACGTTTTTGTCGATCTGATTACGCTGCCGCTCGCCCTGCTCGCGGAGGTCGGGCGTGAGGGCCTCGCCGAAATCTTCGGCTTCGAAGACCGGCCGAATCTCGATCACCGACTCGCCGGGATGAGGATTGGGGCAGCGCTTCAGCCATTCGACCGCCTCGTCGATGGATTTGACCTGCCACAGCCAAAACCCCGCGATCAATTCCTTGGTCTCCGCGAACGGACCGTCAAGGACCGTGCGTTGATTGCCGGAAAACCGCACCCGCTTGCCGCGAACGCTGGGGTGCAGGCCCTCGCCCGCCAGCATGACGCCCGCTTTTACGAGTTCCTCGTTGAACTGACCCATCGCAGTCAGGAGCGCCTGGCTCGGCATGATCCCGGCTTCACTGTCTGCGGTCGCTTTGACCAGCACCATAACTTTCATCGATATTCTCCCGTACTGCAAACACTTGGGAATCCCACAAGGGGCTCTTCTTGACGACGAACCGGAGCAGAGGATTTCGACATCCCCGGCGTGTCGAAATTCGACGCGAAGCGGCCGCGTTAGATTCCCACGAAGGTAACGAACTCCTCGAGCGGAGCCCGCTCGGTGCGCAATCGATTGATGGGCGCCGTCTCGTCACCATGGCCGACCGCCATGCCGCAGAACAACATCAACTCGGGGCGCAACTGCAGGAATTCGCCCACCGTCTTGGGCCAAACCGCCCATGCCTCCTGCGGACAGGAGTGGAGACCGTGCTCATGAATCAGCAGCATGATGCTCTGCATGAACATGCCTACGTCGGCCCATTGATCGGCTCCCATCTCTCGGTCGATCGAAAAAAATAGCGCCATCGGAGCGCCAAAAAAATCGTAATTTTTGGCGAACTGCGCCAGCCGCCCCGCGCGATTGTCGCGCGCAATGCCGATCGTCGCATACAAGTCCTCGCCGCATTTGAAGCGGCGGGCTCGGTACGGATCCTTGAGCTTCGGCGGATAGATGTCGTACTCACTGCCTTCCCCGTTGGGCAGACTCGCGAGCTTGTCCGCGATCAAAGCCCTGAATTCACGCATGCGTTCACCCCCCAGCACGTGCACATGCCACGGTTGAAGGTTGCCGCCGGACGGCGCCCGGCGCGCGGTCTCCAGAATGCTTCGCACCGTTTCAACCCCGACCGGCTGGTTGGTGAACGCGCGGCAGCTCCTGCGGCCGATGATGGCTTGAGTAACATTCACGACGAGCCCCTTTCAGCGTCTCGCTTCAATGCGCCCAGGCGCCGCATTTGTGCCTCGAGCAAGTGTGCTTCGGCGGAATGCTCGGCGGCGCCTTGTAAGGCATCGCCAAGCCGTGCGAGGCAGTGTCCCCTCAAATGCGCCCAGCCTCCGGCATCGAGCAGGCGAACGGCCGCCAATGGCAGAGGCTCGGAGATGCGGTCGGCAAGGGTGATGCGTCTTACCATATTCACGGCAAATGGGGGGCAAGCCAGGCATTCAAAGGCAAATCCAATGAAGCGCTTTCGGTTGGGGGCGGCCAGAAGCCTTTGGCGATGGACATGATACAAGGCCAGCCCGGCCGATCCGTACAAGGCCGCCAGCGCCGGCAGGATGGCGTACGGACCCAGCGCCGTAAACAGCCCCAGGGGTAAAATCACGTATAGGGAGACCCCGGCCACCCCCGTCAGGGGTGCAAGTGCGTTCAGTTGCCGGGTTCGCTCTGACCAACTCTGATCGCTCGCGCCCGCTTCCAAAGAGTACAGATTCCAATTCAAGCGGAAAGACGGGCAATGAGGAGTAAATGGATTGAGCACGCAGAGGACGCGGCCGGCGAACATGAAGCCGGCCATTCCCGTCGCCGCCGTCCAGTGATGCCTGCGATCGCGAATCAAGACGGCTTCGTTGGAATAGAGAAGAACGCTCGAATCGTAAAGGTAGAACAGGACCGCCAGTAGAAATAATTCGAATTCGTAGGACAATTAGTTAAGCGGACTTGCGTTTGAAGCGCCGGGCAATACCGGCGGATAATGCGACGGCCGCGGCCGCAATGAATTTCCATCCGGCAGCCGCAGCGCCCAACAGGACCTTCCAGAGTCCGGTTTTTACGGCAATCGCCGCTGCACCTCCGGTGACCAGCGCGGCAAGGCCGTACTTCGCGACCTTGTCGCCCGGCCGGTACTCGGCGTAGCGCTGACCTGGAGTGTATTCGAAGCCCGCGAGCGTCCCATTGAACTCGGCGATTCCTGCCGCCAGCGCCTCAGGAGATGTGACGAGAACTGCCGACATGACTCCCCCGCGCCCCAAAACGCGGGTGTTGAAGTTGGCCACGACTTGGTTTGTCTTCAGATCCTTGCCATCGATCGCCCACTCCAAGCGATGGGTCTGAGTGTCGTAATGCGGCGGAGTTTGCCAGCCGACCACTTGCATTTCGTCCCAGCCGCGTTCGCGCCGGGTCGTGTTTCCCGCTGCGGTGTTTTCCGTTATGTTCTTCAATAAACTGTCCGCATCGATTTTCTCGTCGTCCTTGACGTAGCCGTCGCTTCTGAAACTGAGCGTTGCTCCCCAATGCAGATCTTCCGGGGCGAAAAAGTACTGCGTGCCGCCGCCGAGATTGTGCTCCAGGGTTTGCAGCTTCGCGGTGTCCGCGGGATTGAGAAACACATAGGCCGCAGGGACATTCAAAGTCGAATTACCGAACAGTTGCACCTGTTGCGGGCCGCGAATCCAATTGAGCTCGCGAAGCTGCTTGAGAAATGCGGCGCGGGCGGCATCTTCCTGTGAAGTGTCGGACTGCGCGCGCCCGAGCTTTGGCGACAGCAGCGCGGCGAGTACGCAGCTCGCCGCAATCAAGGCGGTAAAGGAAATGGACCTTCCCTGGCGTGCACGCATCACTCGAACGCTAGCGTGCCGGGCGAGGGCTGTCAAACTGGCGCCCGGGCGCGGGTAAGACTTTTCCTACTAGCCGCCCTCCACAATGCCTATTGCGGTGGGGCGTGCAGACCTAGAGCGTTGCTACAAGCAATCCTTCGGGGGAACGAGTTGATCATTCATCCAACGATGCGCCGGATCGCACCGTACGGCGCGTCCGTACTGGTCATTGGTGCCGCGGCGCTGGCGCGCGCGGGACTTGGGCCTCTCCTTGGAGATCACTATCCCCTGGGTACGTTCTATGCCGCGGTGGCGGTAATCGGCTGGTTCTGGGGCGTGGGACCCGCGGTTGTGGCCGCGATCCTAGGGTACCTGGTTGGCGACTATCTGTTTCTGTCGCCGCAAGGGTCGCACAGACCCTTCGTCCTGGAACTGACTGTCTATGGCGTCATCTGCGCCGGGATCATTGCCTTGGTCTACCGCGTCTTTGAGCGCCAGCGGCGCCTCGATCAGGCGCTCGCGGCCCAGGCGTCTGCTCAACAGGCGTTGGCCGAGAGCGATGCGCGCTTCAAGCGCTACGTCGACGCGCTCGAACTCAGCGAACGGCGCTATCGCTCGGTCAGCGAAGCGTTTGATTTCGGCATGTGGGGCGCAGATGCCGGCGGCGCCCTGACATTCGCGAGCACGCGCTATCTCGACTTCCTGGGTGCCTCGCTCGAGCAGGCCGAGACGCGGCTGTGGTCCGCGGTTCAAGCGCCGGCTGCCGAGATTCAGGCGGCCGCGGCCCAGTGGAAGCACTGCAAGGCGGTCGGCGAGAGCTGGGACTGGGAATACTCGATTCGCGGCCGGGACGGTGCGGAACGACGCGTGTGGAGCCGCAGGATTCCGCTGCGAGCGGCCAACGGCGTGGTTGGCTCCTGGGCCGGTTTCAACCTCGACGTGACGGACCGATTTGCCGCGGCCCGCGCTCGCGATCAAGCTCGGCAACGCCTCGAGGTGGTGACGAAC
Source organism: uncultured Gammaproteobacteria bacterium (assembly GCA_963818075.1). GTDB lineage: Bacteria > Pseudomonadota > Gammaproteobacteria > Steroidobacterales > Steroidobacteraceae > Bog-1198. The sequence goes on from CAWFQX010000007.1 coordinate 780,777, forward strand.
GCCATGTCCGTCGGCGTCGCCCAGTGCAACCGGCAGCTGGAATATGCCTGGGCGAACCCCGCCTACGTACGCGGGTTCAGCCCCGCGGCCGGCCCGGTCGAGTCCTTGCAAGGGCGCAAGATCGAGGAAATACTCGGCCGCGAAGCGTTCGAGCGCTTCTTGCCGGATTTTCAGCGCGTTCTGGGCGGAGAAACCGTCGAGTACGAGGGACCCTCGGGCAGCGGCATCGATCCGAATCGATGGATCCATGCCACCTACACGCCCATCTGGAACGATCATCCGCTGCCCGTCGGCTGGGTTGCCGTCATCAGCGATTTGACGGAGCGGCGCGCACTCGAGGATCAGCTGCGCCACTCGAATCGCCGCAAGGATGAGTTCCTGGCGACCCTCGCCCACGAGCTCAGAAATCCGCTCGCCCCGATCCGCTATGCCTCGCAACTGTTGAAGCCGGGCACGCCGCCGGAGATGGCCGCGGATGCGCGGCGCATGATCGACCGCCAGCTGGCGCACATGGCGCGCCTGCTCGACGACCTTTTGGACGTGTCGCGCATCACGCGCGGGACGCTTGAAATCCGCCGCGACGCGGTCGATCTGCGGGCAGTCGTCAGGCACGCGGTCGAAGCGGCGCGCCCGCTCGCGCAGGCCGTTGAGCATGAGCTGCAGGTGCAGGTTCCCGACCTCCCGCTGTTGGTGCGAGGCGACGAAACGCGCCTCATACAGGTCATTGGTAATCTGATCAACAACGCCATCAAATTTACCAACGCCGGCGGCGCGATCGTGGTTTCAGCGGACGTCGACGGTCCCATGATCGTCGCACGCGTGCGTGACACCGGACGCGGAATATCGGCGGAAATGCTGCCGCACGTCTTTGAGATGTTCACCCAGGGTGACTCCACCGCGCGCCAGACGGGGCTGGGCATCGGTCTCGCGCTTGCCAAACAGATGGTCGAGCTGCAGGGCGGGCGCATCGAGGCGCACAGCGACGGGCCTGGCCGCGGCAGCGAATTCCGGGTGCTGCTGCCGCGCGCCGCAGAGATTCCCGCAATGCAGGAGTCTCCAACCGACCTCTCCAATTTGTCGGTGCTGGGCGCCGATCGGATCCGCATCCTGATCGTCGATGACAATGTTGACGCGGCGGATTCGCTGGCGCAGTTTCTGAAACTGGCGGGCTTCCAAACCCGCGTCGCGTATGACGGACGCATGGCGGTCGAGATGGCCGAAATTCTCGAGCCGGCGGTGGTGCTGCTCGATCTTGGTCTGCCCCACTTGAACGGTCACGAGGTGGCGCGGCGCCTGCGAGCGCTGCCCTGGGGACGCCGCGCGGTCTTGATCGCCTTGACGGGCTGGGGCCAGGAAGACGACGTGCAGCGCAGCCGTCAAGCCGGCTTCGATGAGCATCTGACGAAACCCGTGGATCCCGAGGTCCTGCTCCAGCACATCATCGTACTCACGCAGGGTGAACCGCGGACCGGCAGCTGAGCATGGCCCCGCCGCCGTGGCCGGCGGTTTCATCAAAGCAGGTTTTCCCAGGGTTTCCAGAACCACTCGCGAGCTCTCTGCAGCCACGGGCGCCCGCGCCAGGCCGCCGCCTCGATGCGGCGCGCCTGCCGAATATCGGCGAGAAACAGCCGGGCCAACGCCTCTGCCGTGCGTGCACCGACCACCACGACATCGACCTCGTCGTTGAACCGCACGCTGCGCTTGTCGAAGTTGGAAGAACCGACTGCCGACCAGGAGCCGTCCACGATCACGGTTTTGGCATGCAGAATCACTCCCTCGCGCTCATAAATTTGCACACCGGCCTTCAGCAATTCGGCATAGCCGAACCGCTGTACCGCGAGCGCCGCCGTGGAATCATTGTGCGACGGCAGCACCAGGCGCACGTCCACCCCGCGCCTCGCGGCGCCGATCAACGCCGCGTTCTGCTCGGCGGTGGGCAGGAAATAGCCCGCGGTGATCCACACTCGGCTGCCGGCCGAGCGCAGCGACGCGAGCAGCGCGTTGTAATAAGAGGGGCGGCCGCAGGCGGGCGCGCTGCCGAGGATTCCGACTCGCTCCGGTCCGGACCTGCCGGGCAGCGCGCAAAATCCAGCCTCCTGCAAGGGATCGCCCTCCTGTTCCTCCCAGTGCTCCAGGAACAGCTGCTGCAGTTGCGCTACCGCCGGCCCCCGCAGCAGGAGATCGGTATCGCGCCAGCGGCACACCGTCGCGCGGCGGCGCTCGGGCCCGGCCGCGCGGCCGGACGCGGCGGTCTCGTACGAGGAGCTTCTCTCGTACGAGGAGCTTAGGTTCACGCCGCCGACGATGGCCACCGTCCCGTCGACGATGAGGATCTTTCGATGATCGCGCCGATTGGGCGACCAAGCGCGCCGCGCGTCGAGCGGGTTCAGGGGATTGAATCTCAGCAGCTGCACGCCGGCGCGCCGCAGCGTTTCCAGAAATGTCGGCGCCGTGTGCGCCGAACCGACGGCGTCGTAGATGACGGCGATTTGCACACCCGCGACGCGGCGATTGACGAGGAGTTCGCTCAGCTTCTCCTCTGCACTGCAAACCTCTTCGAACACATAGAACTCAAGATGCACCCGGCGCCGCGCTCGGCGAATGGCCGCGAACATCGCGGGGAGAGTCTCGTCTCCGTCACACAACAGCTGGACCGCATTGCCGGGCAGCAGGTGCGCCTCGATCCGTGGACGAAGGCATCGAGCATTTCGGGCTCCGCTCGATTGATCGCTGCGCGCAAAATCGAGCGGTTGGTGCTGCCGGCCGTCGCCCATGGATGTCTGCTGTCCGAACAATGGGCCTTGAGTGTGCGGTCTTTGTCGAGCGCCGCGCTGTCGGCGCCGGGCCGAGCCCCCCTGTGGGATTGGACCGACGGCCGGAGGAGCGTCTCCGATCCCATCAAGGAACGCCCGGGTTTGCCGATACCCCTATTGGGCAACAGGCGCGACACCATGACTCAGCTCATACACTGCATTTACGCGAGTTCGGCAAACCCAAGTTTCAAGGAATACGAGATTCCGGCACTGCTCGACCGGGCGCGCATGGCCAATGCCGAGTGCGACCTCACGGGTATGTTGCTGTACATCGACGGCAGCTTCTTTCAGGTACTCGAAGGCGAAGCCGCGGCGGTCGACGAGGTGTACGGGCAAATACTGCTCGACTCTCGTCACACCTCCATAACCATGATCATCCGCGAACCGATCGCCGCCAGAAGCTTCAGCGAATGGACAATGGGATTTTGCAACGTCGATCCCCTGCAGGCGGGCGAGCTCATCGGCGAGAACGGCTTCTTTGAATCGGCATCGTGCGTCGCACGGATCGACAGCAGCCGCGCAAAGAAACTGCTCTCGGCATTTCGCAGCGGGCCCAAACGAATCGAACGCACCGGGCGGTATCGCGCCATCGGCCAGCGCGCCTGATCGGCGCAGTACGCCGCTAGTTCCACAGCCGTAGATGCGCCGGCAGTTCGATCCCGCCGCGCATGTCGACATCGCCGCGCCCCGCCCCGCCGCCTGTCGCGGCTGTTCCGCTTGGCTCGTCCTTGTCGTTCAAGGCGGTCGCTGCGGGAACCTCGAGCGGTTTGCGGCCGGCCGCCCGCAGCGCCTTGTTGAGCGCGGGCAGTTCGGTGTTGGTGAGGCGCGAAAACTCGGCATCGATATCGACTAATTGCGCCCGCAAGGCGAGGCTATTGTCGAGCTGATATTGGGACGGCGGACCCTCCCATGAAGTAATGGCTCCGTACAGTTGATCGGTGTGCTCGCGCAGGCGTTCTTCGCCGGTAATCGCGCCGCCTTCCGTGGTCGCGACTATTTCCTTGCGCACGGCATCCAATTTCCCGTCGAACGCTGTGAGCCGCGCGTTCAGCGCATCTCCCGGGCGTTGGCTGGCCGCGGCGACTTGCTGACGCAGAGCCGCGATCCGGTCGAACAGCGCCGACTCGTCGTTGAACAGGGCGTAGACCTTCATGGCCGCCGCGTACTGGGCTTGACGGTCGCTCACGCTCCACTTCACCCGCGGGTCGAGTCCCACCGTCAGGTTGGTATCGTAGTGCGCGCCGTTTTTTTCCAGCCGCACCGTATAGACACCGGGCAGTACGCGCGGACCCTGAGTGCCGGCCTGCGCGACCTGTGCGGCCGGCGGCACGCGCGGCGCCCGCAAATGCATGGTCCAGACGACGCGGTTGAGACCGCGGCGGGTGCTTGCCGGCAGTTCGTCGATCACGGTGCCCTGGCTGTCCAACACTTCGATCTTGAGTTTGCCGAACAAATGCCGGGTACGCTGGTAATACGTGATGACCGCGCCGGCTGCAGGATTCTCGCCCACGAAGGCCGCGGCGCCGTTCGGCCAGCCGCCATTCGCCTCGATGCGTTGCTGGATCGGCCGGGCCGACAGGAACGCGGCGTCGGCGGATGTCACATTCGGATTCAGCATGCGCAGCGGCGTGATGTCATCGACGATCCAGATGCCGCGCCCGTGGGTGGCGATCACCAAGTCGTTGTCACGAGGGTGAATCGCCAGGTCGCGAACGGCAACGGGCGGTAGCTGACCGCCCTTGAACCGCGCCCAATGCGTCCCGCCGTCAACCGAGACCCAGAGCCCGAACTCCGTGCCGAGATACAGCAGTTGTGCCTCGACCGGGTCCTCCTTGATGACATGGGCATACCCGCGCACCCCTTTAGGGTCGAGCGGTGCAACCAACGGCTGCCATGTCTTGCCGAAATCATGAGTCGCGTAGACATACGGCGCCATGTCGCTGAAGGTGTGCCGATCGAAGGCCGCGTAGGCCGTGCCCGGTGCGTACTGGCTTGCCTGCACCCAGCTCACCCACGAATTCTTGGGCAAGCCCGCGACGTTGCCGGTGAGATTGTCCCAGTGTCCGCCGCCATCGCGGGTCAACTGCAGATTGCCGTCGTCCGTGCCCACCCAGATGAGTCCCGCCTGCAGCGGCGACTCGCTGATCGAATAAATGGTGGTGTGCATTTCCGCGGCGGAATTGTCGACGGTGATGCCGCCGGATTGCTCCTGCAGCTGCTTGTGCGGATCGTTGGTCGACAAATCGGGCGAGATGCGTTCCCAAGTTTGACCATGATCGCGCGAGCGCATCAAAAACTGCGCCCCGATGTAAATGGTCCCCGGCTCATGCGGCGACAGCGCCAGCGGTGTATTCCAGTTGAACCGCAGCTTTTTGAAGCGCTTGAGGTCGGCCGCGGACAGTTTCGGCTGAATGTCGCGCGTCTCGTGGGTGCGAAGGTTGATGCGCGCGACGGCGCCCCCCTGATATTCGGCGATGACATAGTCCGGAGCCGACGGATCCACGAACGCCCAAAATCCATCGCCGTTGTACAGGTTTTCCCAGCGCGAACTGGTGATGCCTCCCGGGAACTGCGAATCTCCGACCCAAACGCTGTTGTCCTGCAGGCCGCCGTAAACATGATACGGCTCGGCCGCATCGACACTGACGTGGTAGAACTGAGAGATGGGCAGGTTGTCGGTCTTCCACCATTTGTTGGCGCCGTCGGACGACATCCATAAGCCGCCGTCGTCGCCCGCAAACACATGCTGCGAGTTGGCCGGATCGACGAAGACATCGTGCACGTCCCCATGCATGCCGGCGAAGCCGCCGATGGTGCTGAAGCTCTTGCCGCCATCCTCGCTCAAGATCAATGCGCCGTCCGTCTTGAATACGCGCTTCTCATCCTTCGGATCGACGATGAGATTGGCGAAATAGAAGGGCCGCCAGACCATCCACTGGCTCTTGTCGCCCGAATCCCACGTCGACCCGCCGTCGTGCGAGACCAGCAACTTCGAGTCGGTCGATTCGACGAACGCGTACACGGTTTTCGGATTGCTCGGCGCTATGGCTACGGCGATGCGGCCATACGGCTTCGGCGGCAGCCCTTGGTTGCTCTCCGGCTTGAGTTCAGTCCAGGTTTTGCCGCCGTCGGCCGTACGGTACAGTCCGCTCGCGGAAGGCGCCTTCGGTCCATCCCCGCCCGAGCGAAACGTCCAGCCCTTGCGGCGAAAGTCCCACAGGCTCCCGAACAGCACGTCGGGATTGCTGGGATCCATTGCAATGCTGCCGCAGCCGGTGGAGAGGTTGCTTCCTTTGAGCACGAGCGCCCACTGCCGGCCGCCATCCGTCGTCTTGTAAAGCCCGCGGTCCGGCGAATCGCCCCACAACTTGCCCGGTACACAGGCATACACCGTGTCCGCGGCGCGCGGATCGACGATGATCTTGGCGATGCGTTCCGAGTCAGGCAGGCCGGCATGCGTCCAGGTTTCTCCGCCGTCGGTCGACTTGTAAATGCCGTCGCCGATGGAGACGCTGTTGCGCGTCCACGGTTCACCGGTTCCGACCCAGACGTTTTGCGGATGGCTCGGGTCGAGTGCGATCGCACCGATCGACTGCACCGGTTGTTCGTCGAACACCGGCTTGAACGTGCTGCCGCCGTCGATCGACTTCCATACGCCGCCGCTCGCGGCGCCGACGAACAGCGTCAGTTTTCCGGAAGGGTCGTCGTAGCCGGCGAGCGCGGCAATGCGGCCGCTCATGGCGGCGGAACCGATGTTGCGCGCGCCGAGACCGGAGATTGCGCCGGTATCGACGACGGCGGGCACTGGTGCCGCCTGCGCACCGCCGTAGGCGGCCGTCAATACCACCGCGCTCAGAATCGCTGATTTGCTACCCATGCGGACCACTCCGGACGTCACTGGCTGACCGGCGCGTTGCCGGCTTTTGTGGGAAAGTGAAACACGGCGTCATCGGTCGCGCCATTGATCGCGGCTGTTTCAAATTGTACTTTCTGGCGCTCGGAGGAGCCCTTCTGCCGCGATTCTTCGGACAGGGGCAGGTACACCCCTTCCACCTTTTCGTAATCTCCATAGTCGGTAATCGTCTCGATCGGCACGCCGTGCTCGATGCGCCGGCTGAGGGTGCGGATCTCGAGAAAATAGTCCGGATCGAGATAGACGTAGATGAGATCGCCGTTGCCGCGGGTCACGCGCAGCTTGTGCGCTTCCGTGCCGTCGACATCCTCGGTTCCAAGATATTCCAGTTGGTAGCCCTTCTGTTTATAGTCGACCAGCGCACCGAGGACATCGGCCGCATCCTCACCCATGCCCTTGGCGTCGTCGGCTGACAGCTTCTCCGGGTCTTTGCGCCCCATGAACGGGTTGATTTGCCACGCCTGTGCACCATCAAATGCCTGCACCTGAGTCAAGCCCTGCAGCGTCGCCTCATAGCGAACTGATTCAGGGCGCTCGACCAGCGTGACGTAGTCGAGCTGCAGCATGCCGCCGCTGATCACCAATTTGCCCGACAAACGGACTGAATGAATCGCGTGCAGCTTGTCGATGCCGCCCTTGGCATCGATGTTCTTCGCGGCCAGTTCCTCGGCGGTGTACCCGAACGCGACGGGCGCGGCCAATAACATCAGAACAGCTGTAATTGATTGCATGTGAGTCCCAGGTTGAACGCGAAATGCGACATCATGCCCGTCGCCCGTTAAACGGTCGACCCCGCTGATGCAGCGGCGCGGAGCGCGATGACACGATGCTTGCTTCGCCCGTCACTCGCTCGGAACGGCCGGCAATCCGTCTAGGTAACTTCTTAAGAAAGAAATGTAAGTATTTGTTATATAAGAAAATCTATAACCTACGTGCGGCGCAGAACGCACTGCGTATGCTGTGAGAAGTGCGCGCAAATAGACGCAGGTGATTTCCTACGACTGTGCTGGAAATCCCATTAATATAATAAGTTGCGCTTCTTTCATCAGATGAATTAGAGTTTGATCATAACACTGGTGTAAGGGATGGTTGGAACATGGCTACCCAAGCTCGCTCGATTGCGTCGCTCACTATTTCCTTTGGGCTGGTTGCCATCCCGGTGAAGCTCTATTCCGCCACCGTGTCTTCCGAGCGCATTTCATTCAATCTGCTGCGCCAAACGGACGGTTCGCGGGTCAAGCAGCAGTACGTGGCGGTGAACGACGGCAAGCCCGTGGAGCGTTCTGAAATGGTCAAGGGCTACGAGTTCGCCAAGGACCAATACGTCATGTTCAGTCCGGAGGAACTCAAGGCGCTCGAGGATACGACGACACATCAGATCGATATCGGCCAGTTCGTGCCGCTCGAATCCGTCGACCCGGTGTATTTTGACGGCACCTATTATTTGGCGCCGGACAAGGGCGGTGCCAAGCCCTACACACTGCTCGCCACTGCGCTGCGTAAATCGGGACAGTGCGCGGTCGGTCGCTGGATTTCGCGCGGCAAGGAGCACATCGTCATCATCAGGGCGCTGGAAGACGGCCTCGCCATGCACCAGCTGCATTTCCAGGCGGAGGTTCGCCACCTCAAGGAGTTGGGTGTGGAGGCGGCGCCGGTGTCGGAGCCCGAACTGAAACTTGCGCGCCAGCTCATCGATCAGCTGGGCGCGAAGCGCTTCGACCCCAATGAATTTGCCGATGAGCACAAGGTCAGAGTGCAGGCCGCGATTCAAAGGAAGGTCGACGGCAAGGAGGTCTCCCTGGCCGAAGGACCGGTGTCGAACAAGGGCGGAAATGTCATCGACTTGATGGAGGCCCTGCGCGCGAGCATCGATGCCCGCGGTTCGAAGACCTCCGATCTGAAGGAACGGAAGGCACCCAAACGTGCAGCAGCCCAAGCATCTTCGCGCAAAACCGCTCGACGATGAGATGCATGCGTATAACACGAAGGAATTGGAGCGGCTGTTTGGTTTGCCTGCTTCCGCCGTCCGTTCACTGACGCGCGCCGGTCACGTCAGTCCCGTCAAACGCGGCGGGCGCCTGCACTACTCTTTCCAAGATCTGCTTATGCTGCGCACCGCGGGGGCGCTGCGCTCCGCGAATATCTCGGCGCAACGCATCAATCGCACGCTGCGCGCTTTGCGCGCCAACTTGCCCGCCGGCGCCAATCGCCCCTCAATTACGGCGCTGGGCAATCAAATCGCCGTTCGCGAGGGCAAGCTGATTTGGGAGTCCGACTCCGGCCAGTACGTCTTGGCTCTGGATCTCGGCGCCGAGATAGGCGGCTTGCATGTGATCACCCGCCCCGTTGCGCCCGCTCCGTCGGAAACCTCCGCCGACGAGCTCTATGCAAGCGCCTTGGCGCTCGAGGATACGGATCCGAACCGCGCGCGTGCCGGATATGAGGCGAGCCTCGCTGCCGATCCGCGGCATCTGGAGGCGAGGATCAATCTGGGGCGCCTTCTGCACATCGAAGGCCGGCTTGCGGAAGCCGAGCAGGTCTATCGCGGGGCGCATCAGCCGGAGCCCTTGCTCATATTCAACCTCGCGGTGCTGCTCGAGGACTTGAAGCGCGAATCCGACGCCATCGTTGCCTATCGCGAAGCGCTGGCGCTGGATCCGCAGCTCGCCGATGCGCATTTCAACCTCGCGCTGCTCTATGACCGCGCTCGAAACCCCAAGGCGTCATTGCGCCACCTGCTGGCGTACCGGCGCATGATCGATCAGCAGGGCACTTGAATGAGCAAGCCCGGGCTCTCGGTCTATCGGGCCAAGCGCGACTTCTCGAAGACTGCAGAGCCATCGGGACGCACGCCTGCGGCGCCCTCCGCCCAGTTGCGGTTCGTCATCCAAAAGCATGCCGCGCGGCGCCTGCACTACGACCTGCGGCTCGAGCTCGATGGGGTGTTCAAGTCCTGGGCCGTGACACGCGGTCCCTCCCTCGATCCGGCGGAGAAGCGTCTCGCGGTCGAAGTTGAGGATCACCCCCTGGATTACGGAGACTTCGAGGGCACGATCCCCAAAGGCGAGTATGGCGGCGGCGCCGTGCAATTGTGGGACCGTGGTTATTGGCAGCCCGAGGGCGATAAATCGCCGCAGGACGCTTTCAAAAGCGGGGATCTTAAGTTCACGCTCGAGGGCACGCGGCTCCACGGCAGTTGGGTTTTGGTGCGCATGCGCGGCGACCGCTTCGGCGGCAAGCGCACCAACTGGCTGTTGATCAAACACAGGGACGAGGCGGCCAAGGCCGGTGACGGCGATGCCCTGCTCGCGGAGGATCGTTCGGTCGCGTCGGGGCGAACCCTCGAGCAAATTGCCGGCGGCACGGGCAGACGGCCGAAACCGTTCATGCTGGCGGCGGCGCAGCCGGCGCGCGCCGATGCGGTGTGGACTTCAAAGCCGACGTCCAAGTCCGCAGTGACGGCCAAACCAGCGAAGCGCAAGCCGGTGTTGGTGGCGAAGGTGCCGCCGTTTGTCGAACCTCAGCTGGCCAAGCTGGTGGATCGGCCGCCGGACGGGCCCAGCTGGGGGCACGAGGTGAAGCTCGACGGCTATCGCGCGCAGTTGCAAGCCGCTCACCGCCGCGTCGTCATCCGTACGCGCACCGGCCTTGATTGGACGGACCGCTTCAGCGCCATCGCCAGGGACGCGCAGACTCTTCCGGACTGCTTGATCGACGGCGAAATAGTGGCGCTCGATGAGCACCGGCTGCCGAGCTTCGACGCTTTGCAGGCTGCGCTGTCCGAAGGCAATTCGGAAAATCTCGTTTTCTTCGCATTTGATCTTTTATTCGAGGAACGCGAGGACTTGCGCACGCTGCCCTTGTCGGAGCGCAAGGCCCGTCTGAAAGCCCTGCTCGAGAGCGCTGATGTGCCGGACACGCTGCGTTATCTCGAGCATCTGGAATCCGATGCGCCGTCCGTGTTTGCGTCCGCCTGCAAGATGGGCTTCGAAGGCATCGTGTCGAAGCAGCTGAATGCCCCCTACCGTTCGGGCCGCACCGGAAGTTGGACCAAGGCCAAATGCCGCGCGGGCCAGGAGGTGGTGATTGGCGGCTGGACCACCGAAGCAGGAACGGTTCGCTCTCTGCTGGCGGGAGTTTACCGGAACAAAAAGCTGGTCTACGTCGGGCGCATCGGGACCGGCTACGGGCGGAGAGTTGCCGCGGATCTTTTGCCCAAGCTCAAGCAACTGACACGCGCGGCCAGTCCGTTCAGCGGCGATGATGCGCCCGCGCAGGAAAAAAATGTTCGCTGGCTGAAGCCCGTTCTCGTCGCCGAAATCGAATTCGCCGGCTGGACCAGCACCGGCATGATTCGCCAGGCTGCTTTCAAGGGCCTGCGCCAGGACAAGTCCGCCCGCGACGTCATCGCCGAAATCCCTGCGCCCACCGATCCGGACATCGCAACCACCACACCGGCAAAGCCCATGACTCAACGACGCTCCGCGCAAGCAGCATCCACACCGACGGCACCAATTGCCCGCAAGCGCGCCAACGCACCGAAAGCGCCGGCGGCCAAGGGCGCGGGCACGCTCACCGTCATGGGCGTAACCATTTCGAAACCCGATAAGGCGCTCTGGCCGAATGCCGGCGGCGCGCCCGTGACCAAGGCCGATCTCGCTCAATATTACGAAAACGTCGGCGCCTGGATGCTGCCGCATTTGGCCGGCCGCCCCTGCTCCCTTGTCCGGGTGCCGGACGGCGTGGGGAGCGAGCAATTCTTTCAGCGGCACGCCATGCCCGGCATGTCGAAGCTTCTCAGCGCGGTGAAGGTGAAGGGCGACAAGGCGCCATACGTGCAAATCGACCGAGTCGAAGCCTTGGTCGCGGCCGCGCAGATCGGCGCCCTGGAAATTCATCCGTGGAACTGCGCGCCCGGCGATCCGGAGGTCGCCGGCCGCTTGGTTTTCGATCTGGATCCTGCGCCCGACGTTGCCTTCGACGCGGTGATCGACGCGGCGCTCGAAATCCGCGCGCGGCTCGCGGCCACGGGCCTGGAATCGTTTTGCAAGACGACCGGCGGCAAGGGTCTGCATGTGGTCGCGCCGCTCACCGCCGGCAGGAGCGCGGTCCAGTGGCCCGTGGCCAAGAACTTCGCGCACATCATTTGCGCGCAAATGGTCGAGGATGAACCCGCCAAATATCTCGACACGATGTCGAAGAGCCGGCGCACCGGCAAGATATTCCTGGACTACCTGCGCAATGACCGAACGTCCACGGCGGTGGCGGTTTTGTCGCCCCGCGCGCGCGACGGCGCCCCGGTCTCGATGCCGGTGCATTGGAAGGAGGTTCGCCGTGGGCTCGATCCCATGAAATTTACGGTGCGCAGCGCGCCCGCCGTGCTCGGCAAGTCGAAACCCTGGGAGGGCTATGACGGCGCGGCGCGGTCCCTGGCGGACGCCATTCGCGCCGTCACCCAGGCACCCCGCTCGTCGAAAAAGGATGCGAATAGGCGCATCGTGAGCAAAACCCTGTGACCGGCGCAGGGCTCAAGATACTCGTCGTCGATGACAATCGGGACGCGGCCGACTCCTGCGCGACGCTCTTGGAATTGTCCGGCCACCGTGTCCAGGCCGCGTATACCGGGCGCAACGCACTCGAGCTCGCGGAAACCTTCCGTCCTCATGCGATTCTGCTGGATATCGGCCTGCCGGATTTCGACGGCTACCAATTGGCGAGAAAAATTCGCGCCGCGCCATGGGGCAGCTCAATTATCCTGATCGCGCTCACCGGCTGGGGTCAGGAAGAAGACCGGCGCCGCGCTTTCGATGCCGGCTTCGACCATCACCTGACTAAGCCGATCGCACCGGAGACCGTTGAATCGCTGTTACGATCCTTGAAATAGCTAGTTGGATGCGTGAACCTCGCTGCGCGGCGTGAAGGAGAACTTCTGGCCGGCGAGGGCCGCGGCGTACATGAGACCGCCCTTCGCGATGGTGAATACCGCCATGCCTTTCTCGTAGACGCCCGTGTCGCGCGCGTCTTTCTTGCCGGCACTTGCTCCCGCGGAAGCGCCGCTGGTGCCCGCGCTGGCGGACGCCCCGGCCGTGACCGCCACGGCACTGGCGCCGGCGGTAAACTCGAATGATCCCGATTCGAACTCATCCAAGGCACGCTTGTCCTCGAAGAAGATGATCTGGCTGAAGGCCTTGCCGCCGGCCTGGAAGCCGACGCTGACCTGACCCATGGTGGTGTTGCCTACCCATTGTCCATGCACGTACACCTGGCCTTTGCCGTAGGCGCCGCCGACGCCGAGGGCGCCCTCGCCCACGGTGGGAAATACGGCGTAGGCGTAGCTCTTGGAGAAGAACGAAGCCGATTCGCCGGCATTTTTGAACAGATTGATCGTGGCGGCATACTTGCCTTCGTGATGCTCGGCATGCGCCAGGCCGGCGGTGAGCAGCAGCGCCGCCGCGAGGCTAAAAACCCGTGAGGAAAGTTTCATATTGAATCTCTGATCCGATGGTGGACAAACATGGTGGCTCTTCGGAGGAAGCGGCGGCAGTGGCGGCCGCCTACACCTCGCGTAGGCATTCGCCTATAGCCAACGCACTCAGACAGGCTCCTATAGCTGCGTGTTTGAGCGCCGAATCATTCGCTTCATGAGATGATCGAGCGCAGCCTCGATGTCGCTGCACTGCCCCGTGTGAACCGGCGAGGTCTGCACGATGGTGCTCCTGGGGGCGACCAGCCAATGAAATCGCTCGCGCGGCGACAGCTTGCCGATGGCTCCCGCTTGCGCCCCGCCGGCGCAAACCGCGGGGATGACCGCGAGGGTGCTGCGTACGAGCTCGAGATCCACGGCGGCGTCGAGCGCGAGCAGCGCCGTCTCGTCGAGTTCGATGCGCGCCTGCAAAATCCGTTCTACATCGCAGGATAGAATGACTCCCGCATTGACGAATTCGCCGCGCTCGACGCGCGGGACCACCCTCACGATCGCATAATCATAGGTGCGAAGATCGTGCACGCAGCGCCTCCCGTACGAAAATCTCGGAGGATCGCATCCGCAAAGTGAAATAATTCAGATACGCCTCGCGCTGTGCCGCTGCATCGGCAAACCCCGGGTCATTTGCCAGCCATTCGCCGGGAATCAATTGGACTATGTCCGCCAGCTTGCCCGGCGTCAGCACCCCCGCCATCTCGGCATCGACCTCCTCCAGCACGGCCGCAAATTTAAGCAGAACATGATCCTTGATCAAGACGAATGGATTCGCCGCCGGCTGATCGCGGCTGTTCCAAGCGTGATGAAAGTACAGGGACGCGCCGTGATCGATGAGCCAGAGCCGGCGGTGCCAGATCAGCATGTTGACATTGCGCACCGTCCGATCGACGTTGCACACGAAGGCATCGAACCACACCACGCCCGACGCCAAGCGTGCATCAGGCACCAGCACCAGCGGATCGAAAGTGACGGAGCCCGGCAGATAGTCCAGGGCGATGTTCAAGCCGGCGCTCGCGCCGATCAGGCTTTGAATTTCCGCGTCGGGTTCGGTGCGCGCGAGTTCGGCGGGCAGATCCACGAATACGATTTCGGGCACCGGCAGCCCCGCCAGCCGGCCAATTTCCCCGGCAAGCAGTTCGGCGATCAGGGCTTTGGGTCCCTGACCTGCGCCGCGAAATTTGAGCACATACAGTCCGTCGTCATCGGCTTCGATGATGGCGGGCAGCGATCCTCCCTCCCGCAGCGGTGTCACGTAGCGGCGGGCGGTGACGGTTCTGATCATCCGGCTCCTAGTCGGTGGCCGCCACGCGCCGGAGGCGAACCGGCTGCTGCACCCCCAGCGCCGCCTGGATTGCCATGGCAATCTCGTATTGATTGCAAGGCTTGGGCAGCCGCTGGATTCCGAGCGATTGAGGGTCCGCGGGCAGCTCCGCGTAGCCGGTCGCCAAGATGATCGGAAGCCCCGAATACATCTCTTGAATCGATCGCGCGAGTTGCAGGCCGGTCATGCCCGGCATGGCATGGTCGGTGATCACTACGTCTACCTCGACCCCTGCCGCAAGTTTGCCGAGCGCTTCCGCGCCTGAATGCGCCTCGATCGGCGTATGGCCGAGGTCCTCGAGCATCGCCGAGATTCCCGTCATGACCAGGAGATCGTCGTCGACGAGAAGCACTCTGCACTGGCCGATGGGAGGCGCCGCAGTAGGCGGCGGAACATTGGCGGCCGCCGGCACCGCGGTGGTCGCCATCGGCAGCCATAGCTCGAGGGTCGTGCCGAGCTTCGGCTGACTCTTGATGCGCAGCAGTCCCCCGGATTGCGCGGCGAGCCCATGTACCATGGACAAACCGAGCCCGGTCCCCTTGCCCGGACCCTTGGTGGTGAAGAACGGTTCGGTGGCTTTGGCCAGGGTCACCTCGTCCATGCCCATTCCGTCATCGGCAATCAAGATCTGCACATACTCGCCGGGCTGCAGAGCCCTCTCGCCGGCCGCGCCCTTTTCATGCGCGTGCGCCCCCGAAATGGTCAGCGTACCGCCCGTGGGCATGGCGTCGCGCGCGTTGAGCGCCACGTTGAGCAGCGCCAGCTCCAATTGATTGGCATCCACCAGTGCCGCCGGCAGCGCAGCTTGAAACCGTGTCTGCAATTCGATGCCGGGTCCCAACGCGCGCTCCAGCAATTCGCGCATGCCGTCGACCAGCTGCGGCACATCCACGGCCTCCGGCTTGAGTTCTTGCCGGCGAGAGAATGCCAGCAGCCGCTGCGTGAGCGCGGCGCCCCGCTGCGCCCCTTGCACGGCGTTTTGCAGCAGGCGGTGGCTGCGCGGATCGTCCGGCAGCCGCTTTTCCAGCAAGGTCAGGCTGCCCAGTACCGCCATCAAAAGATTGTTGAAATCGTGGGCGACGCCGCCGGTCAGTTGCCCGATGGTGTCCATCTTTTGCGCTTCGAACAGCTGCGCGAGCGCAGTTTCCCGTTCGCGGGTGCGTTCCTTGATGCGCTCCTCCAACTGCTCATTGAAGCGCTGCAGCTCTGAGGTTCGCTCGGCGACGCGCGTCTCGAGCTCCGCATTGAAGCGCTCGAGTGCACGGGTCTTGCGGTACAAGTCCACGAACACCTTGACCTTGGCGCGCAGCAATTCGGGAACCACGGGCACCGGCACATAATCGACGCCGCCGAGTTGATAGCCGCGCAGCTGATCGGGGTAAGTCATCATGATCGCCGACACGAAGATGATGGCGGTGGTGCGGAAGCGTGGATGCTCGCGAATCATTCCCGCGAGCTCGAAGCCGTTGAGATCGGGCATGCACACGTCGATCAGCACGAGGGCGATTTCGTGCTTGAGCAGATACTCGAACGCCTGGCGCGCCGACGACGCCTTCAGGAGGTTTTCGCCGATCTCCTCCAGGATGGCTTCATGGCTCAGCAATTTGGCCTGCTGGTCGTCGACCAGCAGAATGTTGACCCGTTCGGATGCGTCCATTTAGCGGTGCAGCCACATACGCAGCGCGGAGAGCAATTGTTCGATGTTGACCGGCTTCGCCAGATAGTCGGAGGCGCCCGCCTCCAGGCATTTCTCGCGGTCGCCCTTCATGGCCTTGGCCGTCAACGCCAAAATGGGCAACCGCCGGGACTCGGACTTCGCGCGAATCGTCTGGATGGTTTCGTAGCCGTCCATGCCGGGCATCATGATGTCCATGAGCACGATCGCCACATCCGAGCGCGAGTTCAGCACCGCCAGCGCTTCGCTGCCGGTGGTCGCCGTCAATACCTCCATGCCGCGCCGCTCGAGCACGCTGCTCAGGGCGAAAATATTGCGTGTATCGTCGTCCACCAGCAGCACCGTGCGCTTCTGCAGATCCTCATCCGAGCTGTGCAAACGCTGCAGCATGCGCTGCTTGGCCGGCGGCAGATCGGCGACCACGCGGTGCAGGAATAGCGAGGTTTCGTCCAGCAGCCGCTCCGGCGATTCGACGCCCTTGACGACGACGCTGCGCGCCATGGTGTGCAATTGAGCGTCCTCGTCCGCAGATAGCTCGCGGCCGGTGAACACCACCACGGGCAGGTCGCGCAACGCCGCATCGTCGCGGATCTGCTCCAGCACCTCGAAGCCGGACATATCGGGCAGCTTCAAATCGAGCACGACGCAATCGACCGTCCCCCCGCGCAATTGCGCCATGGCCTCGGCACCGGTGTCCGCGGTCGTGATTTCGATGTCCGCGTGGCTCAGCAGTTCCGACACGCCCTTGCGTTCGGCCTCGTCGTCCTCGACCAGCAACAGACGCTTGCGGCGCGGTGCCGCGTAGTCCTTGATGCGCCCGAACGCGCCCTCCAAGCCCTCCGGAGTGGCGGGCTTTTGCAGGAACGCAAACGCGCCGCTCGCCAGCCCATGGTGGCGATCCTCGTCGAGGGTCACGATTTGCACGGGGATGTGCCGCGTCGTCGGATCCTGCTTGAGTTGACTCAGCACCGTCCAGCCCAACATGTCCGGCAGAAAGATATCGAGCGAGATGGCCGTCGGCAGATGGTCGCGTGCCAGGGCGAGCGCGTCGGCGCCGCGCTGCGCGACCAACACCTTGAACCCCTGCTCCTTGGCCGCACCCATCATGATGCGCGCATAGTGCGGGTCGTCTTCGACGATGAGCACGACGCTGTCGCCGGCCTCGAGCGTGCTGCGATCGTCCTGAACCTGCTCGACCTGGCGTTCCGGCGCGCGCAGCGCCGCGGCCTGCACCGCGGCGTTCTGCATCGACTCCGCGGGGTTGCCGGATGCCGCCTTCGCGCTGCCCAGATAGGTCAGCGGCAGGAACAGCGTGAACACGCTGCCCTTGCCGGGCGTGCTGCGCAGCTGGATCTCACCGCCCAGAAGGTTGGCCAGCTCGCGGCTGATCGCGAGCCCGAGCCCGGTGCCGCCGTACTTGCGGCTGGTACCCGCGTCCGCCTGCTGAAACGCTTCGAAGATGATGCGCTGCTTTTCCGGCGGAATGCCGATTCCGGTGTCCGCCACTTCGAAGGACACGACCGTGGGCGCATGCCGCAGCGTGGGATGATCAGCGTTCCAGCCGCTCGCGACCGGCGCCACGCTGAGCCGCACCCCGCCCTCCGCGGTGAACTTGAACGCGTTCGACAGCAGGTTCTTCAGCACCTGCTGCAAGCGCTTCGAATCGGTGATGATGCTGCGGTCCAGATTCGGCGAAATCGCCACCTCGAATTGCAGCCGCCGGTTCTCCGCCTCGTGGCGGAACGGCCGGGCGATCATCTCCAGCAAGTTGCTGAAATACACCTCTTCGGCGTCCACCGACACGGTGCCGGACTCGATCTTCGACAGGTCCAGAATGTCGCTGATGAGGTTCAGAAGATCGGTGCCCGCGCCATGGATGGTGCGCGCGAACTCCACCTGCTTGCCGCTCAAATTGCCGTCGGGGTTTTCCGTCAGCTGCTGGCCGAGGATGAGAATGCTGTTGAGCGGCGTGCGCAGCTCATGGGACATGTTGGCGAGGAATTCTGATTTGTACTTCGAGGTGAGCGCGAGCTCGGTGGCCTTTTCCTCGACCGCGCGCCGCGCCTGCTCGATTTCCTGGTTCTTGGCCTCCACTTCGACGTTGCGGTCGGCGAGCTGCTGCGCTTTCTGTTCCAGCTGCTCGTTGGTCTGCTGCAGCTCGCGCTGCTGGGTCTGCAATTCCGTTGCCAGCTGCTGCGACTGCTTGAGCAAGCCTTCGGTCTGCATCGTCGCTTCGATGGAATTGAGCACGATGCCGATGGACATGGTCAGCTGCTCGAGGAACGACAGCTGCAAGGCGGTGAACGACCCGAGCGAGGCGAGCTCGATGACCGCCTTCACCTGACCTTCGAACAACACCGGCAGCACGATCACGTGGCGCGGGCGCGCCTTGAACAAGCCGGAGCGGATCGGCACCACGTCGGTCGGGATGTCGGTGATGAACATGCGGCGCGCGTCGCGCGCGCACTGGCCGATGAGTCCCTGTCCCAGCTGCAGTTTCTCCGCATAACCGTCGACCGCATCGCCCGCATAGGCCGCCAGCAGCTTCAGGCCCTGGTCGGCGCCCTCCAGTTCGACCTGGTAGATGACGCCGTGCTGCGCCTCCACCAGCGGCGCGAGCTCGGAGAGCATCATGCGGCCCACGGTCGCCAGGTCGCGCTGCCCCTGCAGCATGTTGGTGAAGCGCGCCAGATTGGTCTTGAGCCAGTCCTGTTCGGTGTTGCGATCCGTCGTCAGGCGCAGATTGCCGATCATGGTATTGATGTTGTCTTTGAGTTCCGCGACCTCGCCGCGCGCCTCCACCTGCACGGAGCGCGTCAAGTCGCCCTTGGTGACCGCGGTGGCGACCTCGGCGATGGCGCGCACCTGAGTGGTCAGGTTCGCCGCCAGTAGGTTCACGTTGCCCGTCAGGTCCTTCCAGGTTCCCGCCGCGCCGGGCACGTTGGCCTGACCGCCCAACCGGCCTTCGACGCCCACCTCGCGCGCCACCGTCGTCACCTGGTCGGCGAACGTCGCCAGCGTTTCCGTCATGTTGTTGATGGTCTCCGCCAATGCGGCGACCTCGCCCTTGGAGGCGACGGTGAGATTCTGTTTCAGATCGCCGTTCGCAACCGCGGTCACGACCTTGACGATGCCGCGCACCTGTTCGGTCAGGTTGGCCGCCATGACGTTGACGGTGTCGGTGAGGTCCTTCCAGGTTCCCGCGACGCCGGGCACCTGCGCCTGGCCGCCCAAGCGCCCTTCGGTGCCGACCTCGCGCGCCACGCGCGTCACCTCGCCGGCGAAGCCGTTGAGCTGGTCGACCATGGTGTTGATCGTGTTCTTGAGCTCGAGGATTTCGCCCTTGACGTCGACCGTGATCTTGCGCGACAAATCGCCGCGCGCAACCGCCGTGGTGACCTCGGCGATGTTGCGCACCTGGGTGGTGAGATTCGCCGCCAAAAGGTTCACGTTGTCGGTCAGGTCCTTCCAGGTGCCGGCCACGCCGGGAACCACGGCCTGCCCGCCCAACCGGCCGTCGGTGCCGACCTCGCGCGCAACGCGCGTCACTTCGCCGGCGAACGAGCGCAGCTGGTCCACCATCGTGTTCAGCGTTTCCTTCAGGAGCAGAATTTCGCCGCGCACGTCCACCGTGATCTTGCGCGACAGGTCGCCGGTGGCGATCGCCGTAGCGACTTCCGCGATATTGCGCACCTGACCGGTCAGGTTCGACGCCATCGAATTGACGTTGTCGGTGAGATCCGCCCAGGTGCCCGCCACGCCCGGCACCTGCGCCTGGCCGCCGAGCTTGCCTTCCGTGCCGACCTCGCGCGCCACGCGCGTCACCTCGCCGGCGAAGCCGTTGAGCTGGTCGACCATGGTGTTGATGGTGTTCTTGAGCTCGAGGATCTCGCCCTTGACGTCGACCGTGATCTTGCGCGACAAATCGCCGCGCGCGACGGCCGTGGTCACTTCGGCGATGTTGCGCACCTGACCGGTGAGGTTCGATGCCATGGAATTGACGTTCTCGGTCAGATCCTTCCACGTTCCCGCCACTCCGGGCACGTTGGCCTGGCCGCCGAGCTTGCCCTCGGTGCCCACCTCGCGCGCCACGCGGGTGACTTCCGAAGCGAAGCGATTGAGCTGGTCGACCATCGTGTTGAGCGTTTCTTTCAGCTGCAGGATCTCGCCGCGCACGTCCACCGTGATCTTGCGCGACAAATCGCCGTTGGCGATCGCGGTCGATACTTCCGCGATGTTGCGCACCTGCGCGGTGAGGTTGCCGGCCATGGAGTTCACCGAATCGGTGAGGTCCTTCCAGGTACCCGCCACTTCCGGTACCTGCGCCTGGCCGCCGAGGCGGCCTTCGGTGCCGACCTCGCGCGCCACGCGCGTCACCTCGCCGGCGAACGAGCGCAATTGGTCGACCATGGTGTTGAGCGTTTCTTTCAACAGCAGGATTTCGCCGGACACGGTCACGGTGATTTTCTTCGACAGGTCGCCCTGCGCCACGGCGGTGGCGACCTCCGCGATGTTGCGCACCTGCGCGGTGAGGTTGCCGGCCATCGAATTCACCGAGTCGGTGAGGTCCTTCCACGTGCCTGCCACGCCCTTGAGTTGCGCCTGGCCGCCGAGCTTGCCTTCGGTGCCGACCTCGCGCGCGACGCGCGTCACCTCGCCGGCAAATGCGTTCAGCTGGTCCACCATGGTATTGATGGTGTCCTTGAGCTCCAGAATCTCGCCTTTCACGTCGACGGTGATCTTTTTCGACAAGTCGCCGTTGGCCACCGCGGTGGTGACTTCCGCGATGTTGCGCACCTGGCCCGTGAGGTTCGAGGCCATGGAATTGACGTTCTCGGTCAAGTCCTTCCAGGTACCGGCGACGCCGCGCACGTTCGCCTGGCCGCCGAGGCGCCCCTCGGTGCCGACCTCGCGCGCCACGCGCGTCACTTCCGAAGCGAACGCGTTGAGCTGATCCACCATCGTATTGATGGTCTCCTTGAGCTGCAGGATCTCGCCCGACACCGTCACGGTGATTTTCTTGGCCAGGTTGCCGTTCGCAATGGCGGTCGAGACTTCCGCGATGTTGCGCACCTGCGCGGTGAGATTCGATGCCATCGAATTGACGTTGTCGGTCAAATCCTTCCAGGTACCGGCGACGCCGGGTACCTGCGCCTGGCCGCCGAGACGCCCTTCGGTGCCCACCTCGCGCGCGACGCGCGTCACTTCGCCGGCGAAGGCATTGAGCTGGTCCACCATGGTGTTCATGGTCTGCTTGAGCTCGAGGATCTCCCCCGACACATCCACGGTGATCTTGTGCGACAAATCGCCGCGCGCGACGGCCGTGGTCACCTGCGCGATGTTGCGCACCTGCGCCGTGAGATTGCCGCACATGGCGTTCACCGAGTCGGTGAGGTCCTTCCAGGTGCCTGCCACGCCCGGCACCAGCGCCTGGCCGCCGAGCTTGCCTTCGGTGCCGACTTCGCGCGCCACGCGCGTCACCTCGGAGGCGAAGGAGCGCAGCTGATCCACCATGGTGTTGATCGCTTCCTTCAGCTGCAGGATCTCGCCGCGCACGTCCACCGTGATCTTTTTCGACAGATCGCCATTGGCGACGGCAATCGTCACCTCGGCGATGTTGCGCACCTGGGCGGTCAGGTTCGACGCCATGGAGTTCACGCTCTCGGTGAGGTCCTTCCAGACGCCGGTGACTTCGCGCACCTGGGCCTGGCCGCCCAGCTTGCCGTCGGTGCCCACTTCGCGCGCCACCCGGGTCACTTCCGAGGTGAATACACTGAGCTGCTTGATCATCGTGTTGACGATGTTGGCGGAGCGCAGGAACTCGCCCTTGAGCGGGCGGCCATCCACATCCAACGGCACCGTCTGCAGCAAATCACCGCGTGCCACCGCGGTCACCGTGCGGGTGACTGCCGTGGTCGGCCAGAGGAGGTCATCGATCAGGGTGTTGATCGATGATTCCATGTCGGACCAAGCACCATCGGCGCGGCCGAAACGGACCCGGGTGCGGGTCTTGCCTTGACGGCCGACCACTTCGCCGACATTCTCGAGCTCGAGTGCTATGCGCTGATTGGCGGCCACGATGCTGTTGAATGCATCGCAAATTTTACCGGCGACCCCGATCTGCGAGCCCGGCAGGCGCACAGAGAAATCCCCCGCCTGCATGGCGCGCAGCACATCGAGCAATTGATTCAGATCGAGTTCCGGGCTGCGCTCCTGAGCCCGGGCGGCATGCCCGTTATTTTTCCTGCGGCGAGCGACGCCTACGTTTGACTCCATGAATTATCTCCACGCAACGAGCGCGTTTATATTTTTGAACGCAGGGCCTGTAGATCTTGGCAAACGAAAAATGAAAAGTCCATTGTCTGGATCACCCATCAGCGCTCTTGTAATTTTTACAAATGGCTGTCTACATAGCGAGAGAGCCCCACTTAACAGAGGTTAATCAGTGGCGATCATCGTCGTGATGGGGGTGTCCGGTTCCGGCAAGAGCACCATCGCGCGCCTGCTGGCCGCGCGGCTGGCGTGTCCCCTGCTGGAGGGCGACAGCCTGCACTCGGCCGCGAACATCGAGCGCATGACCTCCGGCACTGCGCTGACCGATGCCGACCGGCACGACTGGCTGCACGCCATCGCGCAGCGCATCGGCTTTGCCGCTCGGGCGGCGCAGTCCCTCGTGGTGACCTGCTCCGCGCTCAAGCGCCGCTACCGGGATGTGCTGCGGCAAGCGGATGCCAACCTCACCTTCGTGCACCTGGCCGGGGAGCGGCGGCTCATCGAACGGCGGCTGGCAATGCGACAGAATCACTTCATGCCTCCATCCCTGCTCGACAGTCAGTTCGCGGCGCTTGAAGCCCCGGGCGCCGACGAGCAGGTCATCGCCTGCGACATCGCACACAGCCCGGCCGAGATCGTCGCCGCCATCCTGGCGCGGCTGCCGCCGCAATCGCCGGCGTCATAACCGTTCGGTAGCTGCATATGCCGAGCGGCTATTCGACTAACGGCGCCTGCGCGCCTAGCTTACCGGGAGCCCTCTTGGTTGGAGCTTAGGTTATGGCGGAAATCGCCGAACGTTCGCCGTCTCACGCCCTCATTCGCCGCTCCGCGTGGCGCGATTTGCTGCGCAAGGATGATTGGTGGGCCATTTGGATCGGCTTGAGCTTGGTCGCGGCCGCGGTCGCCCTGTTCGCCAACGGCGGCAGCATCAGGTGGATCGCCGTGGCCCCGCAAAAGTGGAGTCACCTGCCCGACGTCGCCGCGCAGCTGCGCGCGCACGGCGCGCAATACGCGGCGCTGTTCGTGCTATGGGCCGCAGCCTTGGGCGCAGGCGCCGCGGCGCTCGACATCAAGCTGTCGCGCTTCCTGCCGGCTTTCCTCGCTCTGTACGTCGCGGCGGCCGCCATCTACTTTCTCGGCCTGTGGGACCTGGCGGCGCACTACAACTTGGAGCCTCCGCTGGTGGCGCTAGGCTTGGGCTTGCTGGTCGCCAATACGATCGGCGTGCCGCGCTGGCTTGAGCCGGGTCTGCGCGTCGAATTCTATGTCAAGACCGGCATCGTGCTGCTGGGGGCGGGTCTGCCGCTGACGTTGATCGCCTGGGCCGGCCCGGTTGCCATCGTGCAGGCCGGTATCGTCTCGCTGGTCACGTTCGGGGTCATCTACTTCACCGCCGTCAAATTGGGGCTCGACCGGCGGCTGGCGGCGACCTTGGGCACGGGCGGCGCGGTGTGCGGCGTATCGGGCGCCATTGCCGTCGGTGGCGCCGTGGGGGCCAAGAAGGACCAGGTATCGGTTGCCATTTCGCTGGTGGTCGTGTGGGCCATCGTCATGATTTTCGTTCTGCCGCTGGCGGCGCGCACTTTGCACTTGTCCACCGGCGTGGCGGGCGCCTGGATTGGCACCTCGGAGTTTGCCGATGCCGCCGGTCTCGCGGCCGCGCAGACCTACGGCGGCTATGCGGGCAACGTGCCGGGTATCGCGGGCAACGCCGAAGCTGCCGTCAGCGCATTTACGCTGATGAAGGTGATCGGCCGCGATGTCTGGATCGGAGTGTGGGCGTTCGTTCTGTCGCTGGTCGCCACGACGCGCTGGGAACGCACCGGCGTGCAGGGACGGCCGGATGCCGGTGAGATCTGGCGCCGCTTCCCGAAGTTCGTGCTGGGTTTTCTTGTCGCCTCCGCCATCATTACGCTGGTGTCGAAGGGCTACGACTATGCGTCGTACAAAAAGGAGGTACTGCCCGGACTGGTCGCGCCGCTGCAGGCGTTGCGCACCTGGACGTTCACCTTCGCCTTCCTGAGCATCGGGCTCACCACCAAAATCCGCGAGCTGGCAGCGGTCGGTGCGCGGCCATTTTATGCATTCACCCTCGGGGTGCTGGTGAACGGCGTGCTGGGATTCCTACTCTCGACTCAGGTGTTCGGGGAATTTTGGAACCGGCTGGGGCAATGAAGCCGCGCGCACCGTCCTGCTTCGACTGCCGGCAATTCAACGCGGCGCCGCTCGATCTTGAGGCCGCCCTTCCCGGCTTGTCGAGCTTGAGTTCCGCATTCGCCGCCGTCCGGGCTGACGATGGACTATGCGCCGTGCACGATCGTTACGTCGCCGCCTCGAGCGTATGCGACCGCTACGTTGCGGCCTCGAGCGTATGCAACCGCTACCGTAGCCCAGCCGGACACGGCGCTCACAACGCTTCGACCTCCACCAGGCAATCGTAGAACGTCGGCGCCCTTCCCATGTCGGTGAGGGTGTCGCTGCTGGTGAGCTCGTTGGCATTCTTGCCGTCGCGGGCGAGTTTCTTCCACCACACCGACAAGGCGACGACCACGCCGCGCCGGGCCCGGTCGGTGACTCGGGCGCGCAGCTCGAGGCTGCCGCGGTCGTTGAATACGCGCACGTAGCGGCCGGCGATCACGCCGCGCGGCGCCGCGTCCTCCGGATGGATGTCCAGCCACGGTTCGCCTTCGGCGGCGCGCAGGCTTTGCACGTTGACGAATGAGCTATTGAGAAAATTGCGCGCCGGCGGCGAGATCATCGCCAGCGGGTGGCGGCTCGCTGCCGCGCTGCGCGTGTCTTCCTGCGGGGCGATGTAATCGGGCAAGGGATCGAAGCCCTGCGCCCGTGCGCTTTCCGAGAAAAACTCGACTTTGCCCGACGGCGTGTCGAAGCCGCCGTCGGCAAAGCGCGCCACTCCCTTGGCGGGTCCGACCCGCTGCCAGCCCGCCGCACGCACGGCATCGAAATCCCAGTCCTTGGCGACCGCACCCTGTGCGATGCTCTCGTCCGAATCCGCGAAGCAGGGCTCGGCAAAGCCCATCGCCCCGGCCAGCAAGCGGAATATTTCCGTATTGGGTTTGCATTCGCCCAACGGCAATATCGCGGGATTATTGGCCACCAGGTAGTAGTGGCCATAAGGCTTGACGACGTCCAGGTGCTCGAGTTGGGTGGTGGCGGGCAGCAGGATATCCGCATAGTCCGCGGTGTCGGTCTGGAAATGCTCGAGCACGACGGTGAATAAATCCTCGCGGGCGAAACCCCGCGCCACCCGCGTCGAATCGGGCGCCACCGCGACCGGATTCGAGTTGTAGACGACCAGTGCCTTGATCGGCGCATCGCCATTGGCCAACGCATGCCCGATCGTGGACATATTGATGATGCGCGGCGTGCGCCCGCCCAGCAGATCAGGGCGCTCCAGTGCCTGCCTGTCGATCGCGAAATTGCCTCCGGTCGACAGCAGCACGCCGCCCGCGGCATCGCGAAAGGCGCCGACGAGGGCCGGCAGGCACGTGATATTGCGCATCGCCATGCCGCCGCCGCGCGCGCGCTGCAGCCCATAATTGGCGCGGATCAGCGCGGGCCGGGTGGTGCCGTACAGGCGCGCGAGCGTTTCGATTTCTGCGGCATCGATGCCGCAGATCGACGCGACCCGCCCCGGATCGTAGCGGCTCGCCCGCTCGCACAAGGCCTCGAAGCCCAGAGTATGGCGCTGTACATATTCCCGGTCGATCAGACCGTCGCGGATCAGCACGTGCATGAGCCCGAGCGCCAGCGCCGAATCCGTGCCGGGCAACAACGCCACGTGCATGTGGCACTTTTCCGCCGTCAGCGACCGGTAGGGATCGATCGCGACCAAGGTTGCGCCGCGGCGCTTGGCCTCCTGCGCGCGCGCCCAGAAATGCACGCTCGAGGTGATGGCATTCGCGCCCCAGAAAATGATCAGCCTGGCTTCGTCGGCCAGCTCCACGTCGACGCCGATGCGGCTGCCGAGGGTGATCTTGTGTCCCGCGGTGCCCGCCGAGGCGCAGATCGTGCGGTCGAGCAGGGATGCGCCGAGCCGGTGGAAAAATCGCATGGACATCGACTCGCCCTGCACCAGTCCCATCGTCCCCGCATAGCTGTAGGGCAGAATCTGCTCGGGATCATCCGCCGCGATTTGCGCGAGACGGCTTGCCACTTCGGCGATCGCCGCTTCCCAGCTGATCCTCTCGAACCGCCCTTCCCCTTTCCTGCCGAC
This sequence comes from uncultured Gammaproteobacteria bacterium, assembly GCA_963818075.1. Lineage (GTDB taxonomy): Bacteria > Pseudomonadota > Gammaproteobacteria > Steroidobacterales > Steroidobacteraceae > Bog-1198. Next base: position 807,490 of record CAWFQX010000007.1, read on the forward strand.
ACGCCGCATGGGATGCAGCAGGCGATCAGGGTGATAGGTGCGCTCGGTATAGCGGGCCACCTTGGTGCAAAGCACCCCGGCCGTCGGCGCATGCGCAGCCGAGCCCGTCACCTTGATGGCGATGCCGTCGCGAACGTGCACGTCGAGCGCGCAGGTGTCGGGGCAGTCATGCGGACAGGCGCCCTTGACCAGCGTCACGGCCGAGGGGGTCACGGTCGAACTGGCCGCCGCCGACGGGGTCGCCGAGGGTGTGCCCGCGGCGCTCATTACGCCGGGTATCCCGCATCGAGAATGCGCTCGATGAATTTCTCGCAATGCGCGAGCTGCTCGAGCGTCACGAATTCGTTCGGACGATGCGCCTGCGCGATGTCGCCCGGCCCGCAAATCACGCTGGGTACTCCCATTTTCTGAAACAGACCTGCTTCCGTGCCGTACGACACCTTGCCTACCTGGTTGTTTCCCGACAGCTGCATGGCCCACTGCACGATGGCGTCGGTTTCGGCCGCGGCGAGGCCCGCCGTTTGACTGAGCCACTCGAGCTCGATGCCGGCCTCTGAGTCGATGGCGCGCATCTCGCGCGTGAGGTGCTGCGCATGGCCGCGGATTTCCTGGTAGAGGGTCTCCGGCGAGGTGTTCGGCAAGGTGCGCATGTCGAACTGAAATATGCAGTCCTTGGGCACGACATTGGCGGCGATTCCGCCATGGATCACGCCGGTCGACAGCGTCGAGTACGGCACCGGAAAGCCATAGTCGCGCGTTTCGATCTGAGCCTGGCGCTCGGCGATCTGGCGGATGAACACCACCAAGCGCGCGGCGTATTCGATGGCATTGACGCCATGCGTGACATAACTGGAATGCGCCTCGCGCCCATGCACGGAGCAGCGGAATCGATGCGTGCCCTTGTGGGCGATGATGGGTTGCATCGAAGTGGGTTCGCCGACCACGCAGCCGGCCGGCCGAATGCCGTGCTCCTCCAGGTCGCGAATCAGGCCGCGCACCCCGATGCATCCGACTTCCTCGTCATAGCTCAATGAATAATGCAGAGGTGCATCCAGGCGTTTGTCGTTCAGGGCGGAGACGAATTTTGGCGCCTGCGCGAGGCAGATGCCGATGAAGCCCTTCATGTCCGCCGAACCGCGCGCATAGAGCTTGCCGTCGCGCTCGACGGCCTGAAACGGGTCCGTGTCCCAATCCTGGCCGTCCACCGGCACGACGTCGGAGTGGCCCGAGAGAATCAAACCGGGTTTCTTCGAGTCGCCGAGTGTCGCAAACAAATTGGCCTTCTTGCCGCTCGCATCGTAGGTCAGCCGGGTCACCGCGCCGAACCCCTGCAGGTAATCGCGCACCCACTCGATCAAGCCCAGATTGGAGTCGCGCGACACGGTTTTGAAGTTGATCAACCGCTCGATCATGGCGCGCGAGGCGGCGCTCGGCTGGCTCGAATTCAACGCGGGATCGAGGACTGCGCTCATGACAATTGCCCAAGACCAAAGCGACACTTTACATCAGCGTCGGGCCGGCTGTCGCGCGGATGCGTTATGCTCCTTTGATGACCCGCGAGCCTCGCTTATTCGGCGCCGTCGAAGCCGGCGGCACCAAGTTCGTTTGCGCCATTGGCAACGAGCGCGGCGAGATTCTCGCGCAGCAGCGCTTTCCCACCACTGATCCCGCCGCGACGCTCGGCGCGACGCATGCCTTCCTGCGCGATCGTGGCGACTCTCTGGGGATTCTCGCGGCGATCGGTGTCGCCTCCTTCGGTCCGGTAGAGCTCGACAAGAGCTCGCCGCGCTACGGATTCATCGGGCTCACTCCAAAGGCGGGATGGACCGGCACCGACATCGCGGGCAGCGTGGCGCGCGCACTGCGCGTACCCGTCGGCTTCGATACCGACGTCAACGCGGCGGCCCTGGCCGAGCATCGATGGGGGGCCGGGCGGGACGTGAGAAACCTCGTGTACCTGACCATCGGCACAGGTATCGGCGGCGGCGTGCTCGTCGACGGCGCACCGATTCACGGCCTCATGCACCCGGAAATCGGCCATGTCTACCCCAGGCGTCATCCCCTCGATTCGGGCTTCGCCGGCGTGTGCCCGTTTCATCGTGATTGCCTCGAAGGCATGGCTTCGGGGCCGGCCATTCTCGCCCGCAGCGGCGCGTCGCTGGATATGCTCGACGAGTCGCATTCGCAGTGGCGCATCGAGGCGGACTATCTCGGCCAATTGTGCGCAACGCTGGTCGTCACGGTCTCGCCGCAACGAATCATTCTGGGCGGCGGCGTCATGAATCAGCAGCGACTGTTGCCGATGATTCGGCCGCGCCTGCAGCATTGGCTGGGTGGCTACATCGATCGCGGCGAAGTCCTGGCCGATATCGACCGCTACGTCGTCGCGGCCGAGCTCGGCGACAACGCGGGTGTTCTCGGTGCCTTGGCGCTCGCGGCGGCTGCCGCACGCCCGTCCGAGCGTTTGGAGCCTGTCTGAGTCAGATAGGCTCCTCAGCCGGCAACCTCTGCAGCATGCGTTTGAGCGCGAAATGCCGATAGCTCTCGAGCAGCAGCGCCTCGATCTCACGCCAGTCGCAATCCGCGCCCACATCGAGCGCGATCCAACCGTTGTGGCCCATGTAGGGTGGAATCCGGTAGCGAGCGTCGGCCGTGAGCAGCCCTTGCCGGTCCACGCCCACCCAAAAGCACAGCGTGAGCCGCGCGCCGTCGTGACGCGCCGACGCAAAGGTCTTCCTGCCCGCTTGCCACACCGGGCGGCCGAATTGGCGCGCCTCGCGCGACTCGGGCAGCCGCAGGCAGCGCGTGCGCAGCGATTTGAGCACGCCGCGCGCGCGCGGCGATTCCAAGGGGTCGACCTCGGCGGCGGACAGCCGCTTGGCCGGCGCCTTGAGCGGCGGCGTCGCGCCGAGGCGGGCCCGCAGCTCCGCCGGCGCCGCTTTTTCGTATGCCTCGCGCACCAGCGCGGCGACGCGCTTCCAGGCGATGCCGCGATCGAGGATCACGCCCAGCCAGCCGCGCGGCCCGACATATGGCGGAATGAAGAAATGCGCGGGGTCCGCGCGCACGTGCAGCTCTTGCGACCCGGGCACCGCATTGAGCCACAAGGCGACTCGCCCATCGCCATGGTGATTGACGGCGTAGGTTGCGAAGGTCTTGCCGCGCACCCTGAAATTGGGAGCGCCGTGCGAGACGAACTCCTCCGCTTCCGGGAGCCACAGGCATGCTTGCCGCACGGCTTGGTGAATATCCAGGGCCACCACACTCTCCGCGCAATTTGAAATTGCGATGCTACAGTGGGCGCTGCCAAATCACGAGCCATCCCCTTGAAGCAGCGCCTCCTGCTCCTGTCCGGACTTCTGTGCGATGAAACCATTTGGGCCGACATTCCCGAACGCCTGGGCGATGTCGCCGATGTACGGGTCGTGTCGTTTCGCGGATTCTCGTCGATCGCCGCGATGGCGCAGCATGTGCTGAGCGAAGCCTGCGATGAATTCACCGCGGCGGGACATTCCATGGGCGGACGCGTTGCGCTCGAAGTGCTGCGCGCCGCGCCGCACCGGGTGCAAGGCCTCGCGCTCCTCAATACCGGTGTTCATACGGTGCGTGACGGTGAGCTGCAGAGCCGTACCCGCTTGCTGCGGCTGGCCTATGAGCAGGGGATGGCGGCGCTGGCGGCCGAATGGCTGCCGCCGCTCCTGGCAGGCGGTGCTCGAATGTCGGAGCTCATGCCGCGCCTGATGGCCATGGTGGAGCGTTCGACGCCCGAGTCGTACGCCGGACAGATCAACGCGCTGCTGAATCGGCCGGAAGCTCTGCCGGTGCTGCCGACGATCGCAGTGCCGACGCTGCTGCTCAGCGGCAGTGAGGATGCCTGGTCGCCGATTTCACAGCACGAGACCATGCGGCGCCGGATTCCGCACGCCACGCTGTTCGAGGTGCACGGCGCCGGGCACATGGCGCCCATCGAGCGGCCCGACGCGGTCGCGGTGGCGCTGCGTGAATGGCTGGCCGGCATTTAGCGGCGGCCGGTTGCCCTTGGGTCCGGCTTAGAGGTCGGTGGTGACGTCGCTCACCAACATGACTTCGCATGCGCCCGCGCCCGTGTCATTGCGCACCAGCGAGGTCTTGATCCACCGGCCGTCGTCGCGCACCCCGTCCACCAGTTCGCCCGACAGGGTGACCACTTGTCCCGGCCGCAGCCGCGACAGCTGTCGAGCGACCAGCGCATTCTGCGGAATGACATGCGTGTTGGCGCTGTGGGTGATGATCGAATCGCGGTCGATGGGCGAGTCGGCGGGCGCGCGCCAGTAGTAGAACCGATTGGATTGCGAAATATCGACGGCGCGCAAATTCCGGTTGTCCGACATGGGTCCCCAGCCCAAGGCGAGATCTTCCGGGACCAGATCCGCGAGCGCATCGAAATGGTAGCGTTCACGCGCCAGGATGCGCGCGGTAACCCGATAATCGGCGCGTACGGTCAGCGTCCAGTGCCCGACTTGCACTTTGGCGCCGCTTGCCACGTCGGTCTGCCGCGGCTCGTCCGCGGCGAGCACGCCATCCGGCGGATGCAACGGTCGATCGGCAACCCAATTCCAGCCTCCCCAGCCGACGTAGCCGAGCAGGATCGCCGCGAGCACGGGGTGGCGCCACATAGCCGCACTGTGGCGCAAACCGAACGTTCGTTCCGTGACCGCGGTCGGAACTCACCGCTAATTTGCCCTGCCCGCCGATCGGCTTAATTTGCCCTCGCCGGCCGGCTTACGCGGGCTTGGCCGCCCAGACCTTGCACCAGCCGCCCGCCGGTACGCTCTTGCCGACGAAGATGTTGCAGGCTGCGCTGGCATCGCCGGGCTTGCCCTGGTACTGCGCGCAGTTGTTGCATTTCTGAGTTGGCTTATAGGTCGGATTGGCGGCTGCGTCGACTTTGGTTGAGTCGGGCACGAAGCCCAAGGCCGTCGCGGTCGGGTCCTTCGGATCCAAGGCAGGCAACGCGGCGGCGGCCTCGGAGCGGGCCGCGAAACCCATGGCGGGAATGAACGCGCCGGCGACAAGCGCGCGTTTGACGAGGGCTCGGCGCGAAATCTTTCTTTGCATTGTAGTGATCCTGTGAGGGGGAACCGGCGAGCATCTTCCCGCTTTTGCCGGGTGATTTACCATAAATAATCATTAATTGTGCACGCAATGGGCGCGAACGATTCTCAATTACATTGCCGCGCCGCAATCTCGATCAACCAATTCTTGAACAGCTCGACTTCCCGGCGTATTCGCTGCGGCCGCTCCGGCGTGACCACGAAGTACGAACTATCGTCCGCAAACTCCCGCGGCAGCGCCCGCACCAGCCTTCCGGTGGCGAAATACGCTCTCAGAAAGATTGCGTGCGCCAGGGCGACGCCGGCGCCGACCGCGGCGAGCTCCAACGCGGCAATGGTGGTATCGACGCTTGGGCCCGTGCTCACGGCGTCATCCGCGAGTCCGAGCCCCTGCCGCACCTTGAGCCAATGATTCTCGTAGCCCATGATCCGAATCAATTTCTGCGGCAGCAGGCAGGCAGGGTCACCGCTCGCCTGCGCGGCGCGCTTGAGATCCGGGCTGCATACGGCAAGCACGCTCTGGTTCAACAAGCGTTCCGAGCGGTAACCGTGCCATTGACCCGCGCCGTAGCGAATCTCCAAATCGGTGGCATCGTCGAGCACGGCGTTGTCCCAAATCACGGAGGCGAGCCGCACGTCGACGGCGGGGTTGGCGAGATTGAACGCGGGCAGCTGCGGGGCAAGCCACAACGCGGCCAGCGAGACAGGCGCATGCACGGTGATCTGCACGCGTTCCGAACCGCCGAAAAGCCCCACCGTCGAATCGGCGAGTTCCTCGAAGGCCTTGCGCACGGGCGGCAGATAGGCCACGCCCATCGGGGTGAGCTTGACGCCCCGGGGCAGGCGTTCGAACAGTGCGAAGCCCAAATGCCCTTCGAGCGCACGAATCTGGTAGCTGATGGCACCGGAGGTGAGATTCAATTCCGCGGCCGCGGCGGTGAAGCTCGAGGTCCGGGCGGCGGCCTCGAATGCCCGCAGCCATGTCAAAGTCGGGAGGCCGACGACCGGGCGGATGGGTGACACGGGGAGCCTCTGCAAAAAATTTGTGGGCAAAGGTAACAAAGTATTGGGTTGTATGCCGAGTAACGATCAATTTATTGTGGCCATACGCCTCCTTTCGTCTCAATCAGCGGGTCTTCTTGAAAACAAACGCGCGTGTGGTCGTGGTCGGCGGCGGCATGATGGGCGCCAGCCTGCTTTACCATCTGGCCTTGGAGGGCTGGACCGACACGTTGCTGCTCGAAAAAGGCGAGCTGACCTCCGGCTCGACGTGGCATGCCGCGGGGCAGTGTCCAAGCATCACCGGCAGCTACAACCTTGCGAAAATTCACGCCTACAGCAACGAGCTGTATCCCAGGCTCGAGGCCCTGACCGGCCAATACGTAAGCTGGCACGCCTGCGGCGGCCTGCGCCTCGCGGCCAACGAACGTGAACTCGCCTGGCTCAAGCACGTGTACGGCTATTCGAAGAGCATCGGCTTTCGCATGGAGATCGTCGGACTCGACGAGATCAGGCGCCTGAACCCGTTCTTGACGACGGACAACGTGCTCGCCGCGGCATGGACCCGCGATGACGGGCACGGCGACCCGTCAGGCCTTTGCAATGCGCTCGCCAAGGCGGCCCGCGAATTGGGCGCGACCGTGATGCGCCACAATCGCGTCCTCGAGATTGCGCGCCGTCCCGGCGGTGAATGGGAGGTGGTGACCGAGCAAGGCAGCGTGCTTGCCGAGATGGTGGTCAATGCCGCCGGCTGCTACGCGCGCCAGGTGGCGGCGATGGTCGGCGCCGATGCGCCCATCACCAATATGCAGCATCACTATGTCGTGACGAATCCGATTCCGGCATTCCTCGAGCGCAGCGGGGAAATTCCCGTGATGCGCGATTCCTACACTTCCGGGTATTTCCGGCAGGAGCAGAAATCCGGCCTGATGGGAATCTATGAGAGTACCGGGCTGCGCGAAGCCTGGGCGCCGCGGGGTTACCCGGAATGGGAGGCGTCGAACGAATTGTTTCCGGACGACTTGGATCGCATCGCACCCTGGCTCGAGCGAGCCATCGAGCGCATGCCGATCTTCGGCGAGGTGGGAATTCGACGCGTCATCAACGGCGCGATTCCGCACACGCCTGACGGGGCACCCTTGCTCGGGCCGGCCGCCGGCCTGCGCAACTTTTGGATGTGCTGCGGCACCTCCTTCGGCATCGCCCAAGGCGGGGGCTGCGGCAAGTATCTCGCGCAGTGGATGGTGCACGGCGACGCCGACATCAACATGGTGGAGTTCGATCCGCGCCGCTTCGGAGCGTTCGCCGACGCGGCCTATGTGCGCGACAAGGTGTTCCAGGATTATCGACTGACCTTCACCACCCGCCCCCCGGGGGATGAAGAAATGGCAGGACGCCCGCGCAAAACGAGTCCATTGCACGCGAGGCTCCAGGCACAAGGCTGTGTCCACACCGAGACCTTCGGCTGGGAGCGCCCGAAATGGTTCTCGCTCGACGGCCGCGCCGAGGACGATCGCTATGCGCGCAACAACGTGTTCGAGGTGGTGCGCGACGAGGTGGCGGCCGTGCACGACCGTGTCGGGGTGCTCGATCTGACCGGGTTCGCCAAGTACGACATCAGCGGCCCCGACGCCGAGGCTTTTTTGAATCGCGTATGCGCCAATCGCGTGCCGCGCAAGCCCGGCGGCATCGCGCTGGTGCACCTCCTGTCGCCGGGGGGACGGATCCAAGGCGAGATGACGATTTCGCGGCTCGACGGCGCTCGCTTCTACGCCCTGTCCGCCGCCGCCGCGGAACTGCGCGATCTGGATCTCTTGCAACAGGGCCTCGCGCCGGGCGAGGCCGTGCGGATCGAGAACGTGACTGAAGATCGCGGCGTGCTCGTGCTGAGCGGACCGCGCTCGCGCGAAGTATTGCGCCTCTTGACCGATGCGGACCTCGGCAATGAGGCTTTCCCGTGGCTGCGTGCGCGCGAGATCCCGTTGCTGGGACAGCCGGTGCGGGCGCTGCGGGTGAGTTATGTCGGCGAGCTTGGCTGGGAGCTGCATCCGCCGATCGGATTCTTGGCGGAACTGTACGAAGCCTTGTGGGATGCCGGCCGGAAATTCGGAATCGCGAATTATGGGCTGTATGCGGTCAATAGCATGCGCATCGAAAAAGGCTACAAGGCCTGGGGGTCGGAGCTCACCAACGAACTGAACATGCTGGAAGCGGATCATGCCGCGCTTCATCAACTTCGGCAAGACCGACTTCGTCGGCAAGGCGGCCACTCTCGAGCAGGCGCCGCGCAATTTCAAGATCGTGTATGCCGAGGTCGCCGCGACCGACACGGACGCGCGCGGCGGCGAGCCCGTGCTCGTCGGCGATCGCTGCGTCGGCGTGACCACCTCCGGCGCCTATGGACATCGGGTGAAGAAGAGTCTCGCGTTCGCCTGCGTGGCGCCGGAATTCGCCGCGCCGGGCAGCCGCTTCGAGGTGCTCATCCAGGGTGAGCGGCGTGCCGCGGCGGTACTCGAGGCGCCGGCCTTCGATCCCGAGAATGCACGGATGCGTGCTTAGCATGCCGGCTCCGAATCTGCCAACCCGCGCACGGGTGGTCATCGTCGGCGGCGGGGTCATCGGCTGCTCGGTCGCCTACCATCTTTGCAAAATGGGCTGGAACGACATCGTTCTGCTGGAGCGCAAAACGCTGACCAGCGGCACCACCTGGCACGCCGCCGGTCTCGTCGGCCAGCTCAGACAGAGCATCAACATGACGCAGCTGGCCCGCTACACGGGCGAGCTGTACCGCGGACTGGAGGCGGAGACCGGACAAGCCACGGGCTATCGCCAATGTGGATCGCTGTCGCTCGCAACCACTGCCGGGCGCATGGAGGAGCTCAAGCGCAATGCCTCCATGGCCAAGGTGTTCGGGCTCGAAGTGAATGTGGTCGGGCCGCGCGAGATTCACGCGCTGTATCCGCTCGCCGATCTCGCGGACGTCATCGGCGGCATTCACATACCAAGCGACGGCTACGCCAACGCCGTCGACATCACCCAAGCCCTCGCCAAGGGCGCGCGCGCCCGGGGTGCGCTCATTTTCCAGGACCTTAAGGTCACTGCCATCCATCACGAGGGGCGGCGCGTGCGCGGCGTGCAAACCGAGCGCGGGCGGATCGACGCCGACTACGTCGTGCTGTGCGGCGGGATGTGGACCCGCGATCTCGCCGCCGGCATCGGTGTAACCGTGCCGCTGCATGCCTGCGAGCACTACTACGTCCTGTTCCAGGACGTGCCGGGTCTCAAGCCGGATATGCCGGTGCTGCGCGACTACGATCATTGCAGCTACTTCAAATACGATGCCGGCAAGCTGCTGGTCGGCGCATTCGAACCTCACGCCCGCCCTTGGGGCGCCGATGGCATACCCGATGATTTCGCCTTCGGCGAGATCGCCGGCGACTTCAGCCACTTCGAACCCGTGCTGCTCGACGCCATGCGCCGCATCCCGTCCCTGGAGCAAGCCGGCATTCAAAAATTCTTTTGCGGCCCGGAGAGTTTTACGCCCGACGTCCGCTACCACCTGGGCGAATCGGCCGAGCTCGCGCACTGCTTCGTCGCGGCCGGACTCAATTCCATCGGCCTGCAATCCGCGGGCGGCATCGGCAAGGTCGTCTCCGAATGGATCCGCGACGGACACCCGCCGGTGGATCTGTGGGAGGTCGACGTGCGGCGCAATCTGCCGTTCCAGATGAATCGCAAGTATCTGCGCGCGCGCGTCTCGGAAAGCCTGGGGCTGCTGTACGCGACGCACTGGCCCTTCCGCCAATACGAAACGGCGCGCGGCGTGCGTAAATCGGCGCTGCACGACCGCTTGGACAAGGCGGGTGCGTGCTTCGGCGAAGCGTTCGGCTGGGAACGGCCCAACTGGTACGCCCCCGCCGGGATCGCCCCCCGCTACGAATACAGCTACGGCCGGCAGAACTGGTTTGAGCACAGCGCGCGGGAGCATCGCGGTGTGCGTTCCGCCGTAGGCCTGTTCGACCAGTCTTCGTTTGCCAAATTCCGGCTCGAAGGCGCCGATGCCGAGCGCGTGCTCAATCGCGTTTGCGCCAACGACGTCGCGGTGGCCCCGGGGAAGATCATCTACACGCAGTGGCTGAACGACAGAGGCGGCATCGAGGCGGACCTCACGGTGACGCGCCTCAGCGAGTCGGCGTACTTGATCGTCAGCGGCGCGGAAACTGAAAGCAAGGATTTCAATTGGCTGCAGCGGCACATCGAGCCCGGCGCACACTGCGTGTTGACCAATGTCACGTCAGGCATGGGCGTGCTCTCGGTGATGGGGCCGCGGGCGCGCGAATTGCTGCAGTCGCTGACTCCGAACGACCTATCGGATGCAGCGTTCCCGTTCACCACCAGCCAGGTGATCGAACTGGCTTTCGCCCTGGTACGTGCCTCGCGCATCACCTACGTCGGCGAGCTCGGATGGGAACTGTATGTGCCCACCGAATTCATGCAGGGCGTGTACGACGAACTGCTGAGCGCGGGCGCCGCCTGCGGGCTGGTTCATGCCGGCTATCACGCGCTGAATTCACTGCGCATCGAAAAGGCCTACCGGCACTGGGGCCACGACATCACCGACGAGGACACGCCGCTCGAAGCCGGCCTCGGCTTCGCGGTCAAATGGGACAAAACCGGCGGCTTCATCGGCCGCGAGGCGCTGCTGCGGCAGCGGCAATCCGGATGCCGCAAGCGTTTGTTGCAATTCAAGCTCACGCATCCCGAACCCTTGCTGTATCACAACGAACCCATTTGGCAGGGCGATGCCATCGTCGGCTTCATTCGCTCCGGCATGTATGGCCATTCCTTGGGCGCTGCCGTGGGCTTGGGCTACGTGACAGCTGCGAACGGCGCCGCCGTCGGCGACATCGGCGCGGATGATTATGAGATCGAGGTCGCCGGCGTGCGCCATCCGGCCGTCGCCGCGCTGCGTCCGATGTACGACCCCAAGAACGAGCGAATCAAATGTTGAGGAGAGAAACGTCATGGGTGAGCCCGGCATAGTCGAGCGCTTGGCCGCGGATACGAAGATCGGCTACAGCTTGGATCGTCGGTTTTATTGCGACGATGGGGTGTTCGCCGCGGACATGGAGCGGGTGATCGGCCGCAAATGGCTGGTGGCCGGCCACGTCGACCGGGTCCGCAGCAAGGGCGACTATTTTCTCTTCAAGATCGGCGCCGAATCGATCATCATCGTGCGCAGCGACGAGTCGACCATCAATGCGTTTTACAATGTCTGCCGGCATCGCGGCTCGCTCATCTGCACCAAGCCGCAGGGCCGCGTCGCGCGCTTGACCTGCGGATACCACGCGTGGAGCTACGGCCTTGATGGCGCGCTGCTCGCCGCCCGCCTGATGCCGGCGGATTTCTCGAAAAAAGACAACGGCCTGCACCGCTGCCACCTGCGGGTGTTCCACGGCTTCATTTTCGTCAATTTATCCGATCAAGCGGCCGAGGATTTCGATGCGACCTTCGGCGGCCTCGCGCCCTACCTCGATTTTCACGGCTTCGCCGGCGCGAAGATCGCGCACACCGAATCGTACCCGACGACCGCCAACTGGAAGCTGATCGTGGAGAACTTCGTCGAGTGCTATCACTGTGCACCCGCACATCCGGAGTTTTGCTCCATGCATCCGCCGGAGGCGCTCATCGCCTTCGGTGCGGGTCCGAGTTCCGGCCCCGCCGACGCGGTGGAGAAATATCTGCCCGCCCTGAAGGCGTGGGAAGCCCGCGCCGCCGGCCTCGGGCGTCCGATCGGCACCGTCGATGACGGGCCCGAATCCTCGCATCTGCGGCTGCTGCTGCAGCGGACGATCCGCGAAGGCTACGAAACCGAAACTCCCGACGGCAGGCCTGCCGCGCCCTTGATGGGCAAACGCCTCGGATGGGATCAAGGCAGAATGTACCTCTCGTTCAGCCCATTCACGCAACTCGTCGCCACCAACGATTTCGCCGTGCTTTTTCTCTTCACGCCGCGCAGCACCATGCACACCGACGTCGACCTCTACTGGCTGGTCGACGGCCACGCCGCGGAGGTCGACGTGAAGCGCATGATCTGGGGTTGGGATGAGACGACCAAACAGGACAAGGTGATCACCGAGAACAATCAGGCGGGCATTCTGTCAAAGCGCTATCAGCCCGGCCGCTACTCGGAGCATGAACGTCGAGTCGTCACGTTTCAGCAGTGGTACCTGGCGCAGTTCGGGTACGCGCTGACCTAACACCGACGGCGCGTGACACCCAAGCCCGTTCACGCTACCGTTGTCCCAATGTCAGGGCTCGATTTGGAAAGCCTCTCACGATCGATGGTCAAGCTTCGGGCCACCGTCCCCGAGGACGCCTTCACGGCCGGCATCTTGGGATCGGAGCGCACGGGCAGCGGCGTCGTCATCAATTCGGATGGATTGATCCTGACCATCGGTTACCTGGTGACGGAGGCCACCGATGTCTGGCTGACCACACCGGACGGCCGCGAACTGGCGGGCCACCCCCTGGCCTACGACCAGGTCACCGGATTCGGCTTGGTTGTGCCGCTCGAGAAGGCGGATCTCGCGCCGGTTCCCTTCGGCTCATCGGCGGAATTGCGCGTCGGTGATGAAGCCTACACGATCAGCGCGGCGGAATTCGCCGAGCCCCTGCCGGTGCATGTCTTCGCATGCCGTGAGTTTGCCGGCGCTTGGGAATATCTGCTGGAGGACGCCATATTCACGACCCCAGCGCATCCTCATTGGTCCGGTTGCGCCTTGATCGATGGCAGCGGTTGTCTTGCCGGAATCGGCTCCTTGCTGGTGCGCGAACTCACCGCGGGCTCGGAGATCGACGCCAACATGTTCGTGCCCATCGATTTGCTGAAACCCATTCTCGAGGATCTGGCCACGCGCGGCCGCACAATGCGCCAGTCGCGTCCGTGGCTCGGGCTGTATGCCGCGGAAATGAAGGGCAAGGTGTATGTGACCGGAGTTGCCGAAGGTGGGCCCGCTCAATTGGCGGACCTTCGCGAAGGCGATCTGATCATGCAGGTCGCGGATCACGAGGTCGCCACCCTGCCCGAGTTCTACCGACGGCTTTGGGCGGTGGGGCCGGCGGGCAGCGGGGTGCCGTTGACCGCGTTTCGCAGCGGCACGCGTCTGCACGTGAACGTGCGTTCCGTCGACCGCGGCGACCTGCTCAAACGGCCGCAAGCTCACTAGCGGCCGCCGGTGCCGGCGCCGCAAGTTACTAGCGGCCGGGGAACTGATTCGCGAGAAAGGCTTCGCCGCGCTCGAGAATGAAGTAGCGGAACGCTTCGGCCGCGGGCGAGAGTGTTTTCGCAAGATTATTGACCACGTGCCAGCGGCGCATGACCGGCAGCCCCTCCGCCTCCGGCGCGGCGATCAAGTGGTGGTTGAGTTCGAGTCCCAACGTGTGCAGCGACAGCAGCGATACGCCCATGCCGGCCATCACCGCCTGTTTGATCGCCTCATTGCTCGACATCTGCATCACGATGCGCGGCGCCACTTGATGCGCACGCATGTACTCATCGAAGGCCGCGCGCGTGCCCGAGCGCGGCTCGCGCACGATGAATTCTTCCCCCGCCAACGCGCTCGCCGGCACGAGCTCCATGCGTGTGAAGCGATGATCGATCGAGGTGACCAGCACGTGCGGATGCATCGCGAACGGCTCGGCGCGCGTCGGCCAGCCCTCGGGCGGCCTGCCCATGATGGCAAGCTCGATGTCGCCCTCCTGCATCAGCTCGACGATCTGCTCGCGGTTGTTGGCGACCTGCAGCCGAATCTCGATGCCCGAATGCTCCTGCCGAAACTGCGCGAGCAGCCGCGGCAGGAAATATTTGGCCGTACTCACCATCCCCACGTCCAAGGGTCCGGTCTGCAGGCCGCGAAAGCGCGCCACCAGATCTTCGGCATCGCGCATGGCGGACAGCACGCGGCGGGTGTGCGCCAGCATGTATTCCCCGACCATCGTCAGCGACACCTGGCGGCTGGTCCGGTCGAATAGCGGCAACCCCACTTCGACCTCCAACTCCTTGATCTGCATCGAGACGGCCGGCGGGGTGAGCTTCAATTCTTCCGCCGCCCGAATGAAACTCAAATGCCTCGCGACCGAAGCAAACACTCGCAGCTGACGAAGGGTTGCGTTTTTCATTAAGCAATACTTAACGTTGAGATAACAATAACTGACTGTACCAAAACGATCAACGCCATTTACTCTCCCCTCAACGCAAACACTTCCGAGGGGCCAATGCTAGAAACCGTGCAAAAACCAGCAGCCGGCGTCATCAGCGACGCCAAGAAGCGCTACAGCGCCGGGGTCCTCAAGTATCGGCAAATGGGTTATTGGGATGGCGGCTACTCGCCCAAGGACACCGACATCCTGTGCCTGTTTCGGATCACTCCGCAGGACGGCGTGGATCCCATCGAGGCCGCCGCCGCGGTGGCCGGAGAATCCAGCACGGCGACCTGGACCGTGGTGTGGACCGACCGGCTCACGGCCTGCGACAGCTACCGCGCCAAGGCCTACCAGGTTGAGCCCGTGCCCAACAACCCGGGACAGTACTTCGCCTGGATCGCGTACGACATCATCCTGTTCGAAGAGGGCTCCATCGCCAACATGACCGCGAGCCTGATCGGCAATGTCTTCAGCTTCAAGCCGCTCAAGGCAGCGCGCCTGGAGGACATCCGCATTCCCGCCGCCTACGTCAAGACGTTCAAGGGACCTCCGACCGGCCTCATCGTCGAGCGCGAGCGTCTCGATAAATTCGGCCGCCCGCTGCTGGGCGCCACCACCAAACCGAAGCTCGGGCTGTCCGGGCGCAACTATGGCCGGGTGGTCTACGAGGGTCTGAAGGGCGGTCTCGATTTCATGAAGGACGACGAAAACATCAATTCGCAGCCCTTCATGCACTGGCGCGACCGATTCCTCAACGTGATGGATGCCGTCAACAAGGCGAGCGCGGCCACCGGCGAGGTCAAGGGTTCGTACCTCAACGTCACCGCGGCAACCGTGGAGGACATGTACGAGCGTGCGGAGTTCGCCCGCGAATTGGGATCGGTCATCATCATGGTCGACCTGGTCGTCGGTTGGTCGACGATCCAGAGCATCTCCAACTGGTGCCGCAAGAACGACATGATCCTGCACATGCACCGCGCGGGTCATGGGACCTACACGCGGCAAAAGAACCATGGCATCAGCTTTCGCGTCATCGCCAAGTGGCTGCGTCTGGCGGGGGTCGATCATCTGCATGCTGGAACTGCGGTGGGCAAGCTGGAAGGCGATCCCATGACGGTGCAGGGGTATTACAACGTGTGCCGCGACAGCCATACCAAGCAAGATCTGCCGCGCGGATTATTCTTCGATCAGGACTGGGCGGATCTGCGCAAGGTGATGCCGGTGGCTTCGGGCGGAATTCACGCCGGCCAGATGCACTTGCTCCTCGATTTGTTCGGCGATGATGTGGTGCTGCAGTTCGGCGGCGGCACCATCGGTCACCCGGCCGGCATCCAAGCCGGCGCGGTTGCCAATCGGGTGGCGCTTGAATTGATGGTCAAGGCGCGCAACGAAGGGCGCGACATCAAGCACGAGGGACTGCACATCCTGCGCCAGGGCGCCAAGGCATGCAGCCCGCTGCAGCAGGCGCTCGATACTTGGGGCGAGATCAGCTTCAACTACGCGTCCACCGACACCGCGGATTATGCGGTCACTGCCGCCGTCGCGAACTAGAACTCACTGGAGCAATTCGTATGATGACCAACCCGGTCGCCCGCATCACCCAGGGCCAGTTCAGCTACCTCCCCGAACTCAATGACGCGGAGATTTCTCTGCAGATCGACTACGGTCTCGGCAAAGGCTATGCATGGAGCGTCGAATACTCGGATGACCCGCATCCGCGCAATACCTACTGGGAGATGTTCGGCCTTCCCATGTTCGATCTCAAGGATGCCGCCGGCGTCATGATGGAAGTTCGCAGTTGCCGCAAGGCCTTTCCTCATCACTATATCCGGCTGATGGCATTCGATTCCACGCGCGGCGTGGAATCGATCGCGATGAGCTTCATCGTCAATCGGCCGGAACACGAACCCGGTTTCGGCTTGACTCGGCGGGAAGGCCGCGGCCGCACGCTGCGCTATACCGTGTACGGCGCGCGCGAGTAAGGTGCCCGCGATGGCTGCACCGCTGTACCAGATTCCCGGCCGGCACGCGCCCTCGCCCGCCGCATCGGCAGACGCGCCGGCCGCGCCGGCGGCACCCACCGACGGCGTCGCCGGCGTGCGCACGATCACCGACGTGCTCGCCCAGAGCCGCGCGGGCTTGGGTCTCGACGACCTCAACGCTCTCGTCGGGCTCGCGCCGGTGAAGAGCCGCATCCGCGACATTGCGGCGCTGCTCGCAATCGACAAGCTGCGCATGAATCTGGGGCTGCTCGCCGATGCGCCGAGCCTGCACATGTCTTTCACGGGTAACCCGGGGACGGGCAAGACCACGGTGGCCCTGCGCATGGCGGAAATACTGCACCGCCTGGGGTACGTGCGCAAAGGCCATCTCGTGGCGGTGACGCGCGATGACCTGGTCGGTCAATACATCGGGCACACGGCACCGAAAACCAGGGAGGTCCTGAAGAAGGCAATGGGCGGTGTGCTGTTCATCGATGAAGCGTACTACCTGTACCGCCCCGAGAACGAGCGCGACTACGGACAAGAGGCGATCGAGATCCTGCTGCAGGTGATGGAAAACCAGCGCGACGATCTGGTGGTCATTTTGGCGGGCTACAAGGATCGGATGGACCTGTTTTTCCGGTCCAATCCCGGCTTGAGTTCGCGTATTGCGCACCACCTCGACTTTCCGGACTACCTGCCGCAGGAGCTGGAAGAAATCGCGCAACGCATGTTGCACGCGATGCAGTACCGGCTGAGCGCCTCGGGCCTCGCCGCGCTGCGCGACTACATTCCGCTGCGCATGCAGCAGCCGCACTTTGCGAACGCACGCTCGATCCGCAACGCGTTGGACCGGGCGCGTCTGCGCCAGGCCAGCCGCCTGTTCGCCGAGCGCGAGCGGCCGCTCACGCGCGATGAACTCATGAGCATCGAAGGCGAGGACTTGCGCGCGAGCCGGGTGTTCGCTTGAAACTCAAGGCGCTGATTTTCGACGTCGACGGGACACTGGCGGACACCGAGGAGGCCCACCGGCGGGCATTCAACGACGCCTTCCGCCGGCACGGCTTGGACTGGAATTGGAGCGGGCCGGAATATGCGCGCCTGCTGTCGGTGACGGGCGGCAAGGAGCGGCTCGAGTTCTACATCGAGTCCCTGCCGCTCAGCGCCGCAGAGCGGCGTGCGCTCATGCAGCGCATCGCTGCCATCCACAAGACGAAGACCGATATTTACGCCGCAGTGGTCGAGGCGGGACAGCTCACGCTGCGCGACGGCGTCGAGCGTCTGATCGATGAGGCAGCTCTCGCCAACGTTCAGCTGGCCATCGCCTCGACCACGACTCTCGCGAACATCGAGGCCCTGCTTCGCAGCACGCTCGGACGGTATTCGGCGCAGCGCTTCGCGGTGGTCGGCGCCGGCGATCAAGTCCGGCGCAAGAAGCCCGCGCCGGAAATCTACCGCTTCGTGCTGCGCGAATTGAACCGCTCCGCCCGCGAGTGCGTGGCGATCGAAGATTCCGCCAACGGGCTTGCGGCGGCCAAGCAGGCCGGCCTCTATACGGTGGTGACGCCGAGCGCTTGGACTCGCGCCGATGATTTCACGGCGGCCGACCTGGTGTTGCCCTCGTTGGGATCTGTCGGCATCCGCGAGCTCGACCGGCAACTGGACCGGCTGGGGGAAGCATGATCACACGTGAAAAGACCATCACGGAATTCATGATCGAGGAGCAGCGCCGGTTCCCGCATGCGACCGGCGACTTCACCGCGCTGCTCAACCACGTGCGGCTGGCGTGCAAGCGCATCAGCTTTATCGTCGGGCGCGGCGCATTGGCCGAGGCACACGGATCGGCGCAAATCACGAACATCCAGGGCGAGACGCAGATGAAGCTGGACGTCATGTCCAACGACATAGTCTTGCGCACCTGCGAGTTCGGCGGCCACCTCGCAGGC
The DNA here is from genome assembly GCA_963818075.1 of uncultured Gammaproteobacteria bacterium. Lineage (GTDB taxonomy): Bacteria > Pseudomonadota > Gammaproteobacteria > Steroidobacterales > Steroidobacteraceae > Bog-1198. The sequence continues at coordinate 825,715 of CAWFQX010000007.1, forward strand.
ATGGTTTCCGAAGAACTCGCCGCGCCCTATCAAATCCCGCCCGAGTATCCGCTCGGCAAATACCTGCTCGCATTCGATCCCTTGGATGGCTCGAGCAATATCGACATCAACGCGCCGGTCGGCAGCATCTTTTCGGTGCTGCAGGCGCCGCGCGGCATGCAGACGCCGCGGGTCGATGATTTTCTGCAGCCGGGGTCGCAGCAGCTGTGCGCCGGATATGCGATTTACGGCGCAACCACCATGCTGGTATTGACGGTCGGCCGCGGCGTGCATGGATTTACGCTGGATCGCGGCTTCGGTGAATTCATCCTGACGCATCCGAGTATGACCATCCCCGAGGAATCGCAGGAGTTCGCCATCAACGCCTCCAATCAGAGATTCTGGGAGCCGCCGGTCAAGCGCTACGTCACCGAATGCCTGGCCGGCCGCGGCGGAGTGCGCGGCAAGGATTTCAACATGCGTTGGATCGCCTCGCTGGTGGCCGAGGTGCACCGAATCTTGATCCGCGGCGGGCTGTTCATGTATCCCAAGGACAGCAAGGAGCCGGTCAAATCCGGCAGGCTGCGCCTGCTCTACGAAGCCAATCCCATGGCAATGCTGATCGAGCAGGCCGGCGGCGCGGCGTCCACCGGGCGCATGCGGATTGCGGATCTCGTGCCGAGCGAGCTGCACCAGCGGGTGCCGCTCATCCTGGGCTGCCGCGCGGAAGTGGAGCGTATCGAGCGTTATCACTTGGAACACGAACAAGGGCTCGATTGCATCTACAGCTCGCCGCTTTTCAAGGAGCGGTCGTTGTTCATTCAGAGTTGACCGGCAAGCAGGAACCACATGTCAGCCAAGCATCCCATCATTGCCGTCACCGGTTCGTCCGGAGCCGGCACCACGTCCGTCACGCGCACCTTCAACTGGATATTTCGCCGCGAAGGCATCCGCGCGGTTCTTGTCGAAGGCGACTCCTTCCATCGCTACGACCGTGAAACGATGAAGCAGAAAATGGCGGAGGCCGCCGCGCGCGGCGATCAGCATTTCAGTCATTTCGGCCCGCAGAACAACTTGTTTAAGGAGCTCGAGGCGCTGTTCCAGGGCTATGGCGCGAGCGGCCGCGGCAAGATCCGGCGCTACCTGCACGACGACAAGGAAGCGGAGCCGTTCAAGCAGGAACCGGGAACCTTTACCGAATGGCAGGAGATCCCCGGCGATACCGATCTCTTGTTTTACGAGGGCCTGCACGGGGCCGTGGTGACGCCGGAGGTGAATGTCGCGCAGCACGCGGACCTTACCATCGGCGTGGTTCCGATCATCAATCTGGAATGGATTCAAAAGCTCCACCGCGACAAGGCGACCCGCGGCTATTCCACCGAGGCCGTCGTCGACACCATCTTGCGTCGCATGCCGGACTACGTGAATTACATCTGTCCGCAATTTTCGCAGACTCACGTCAATTTTCAGCGCGTGCCCACCGTCGATACTTCCAATCCGTTTACCGCGCGCTACATTCCCGCGGCCGACGAAAGTTTCGTCGTCATTCGATTCTCCAATCCCAAGGGAATCGATTTTCCCTACCTGCTGTCGATGGTGCACGATTCCTTCATGTCCCGGCCGAATATCATCGTGGCGCCCGGCGGCAAGATGGAATTGGCCATGCAGCTGATATTGACGCCGATGATCTTGAAATTGATGGACGGACGCCGGCGTGCCTGGGGTGCGCAGCCCGCGCGAGCCACGGCCTAAAGGCTGCGCCGCTGCGTCCGATGCGGCACATGGCATGCGCCCCGTCGTCTAAGATGTGGCCATGCGCAGCACCGTCCGTCCGTCCATCTCCATCGCTCAACCGGTCGGGCAGGAACGCTCGCGCGAGCGCTTGCGCGGCATCGCGTGCATGGCGGCGGCGGTGTTCATCTTCGCGATCATGGACGCGCTGTTGAAGGGCATTTCCTCGCGCTACGGACCGCTGCAGGTGGCATGTCTGCGCAGCATTTCCTCGTGGCTGTTCCTGCTGCCGCCGATCGCATGGGCCGGCTCGTGGCGGGCCTTGCGGCCGAGTAATCCGCAGCTGCATTTGCTGCGCGCAGTCCTCGGCATAGGCATGCTGGCAAGCTTCGTGTACGCCGTGCACCGGTTGAGCCTCGCGCAAACGTACTCGGTTTTTCTGACCGCGCCGCTCCTGATGACCGCACTGTCGGTGCCGATCCTTGGCGAGAAAGTTGCGGGCAAGCGCTGGCTCGCGATCGTCTTCGGCCTGTGCGGCGTGTTGGTCATCTTGAAGCCCTGGGGGCACAACGATTTTTCGATGATTGCGGCGGCTGCCGCCGGGCTCGCGACGATTTGCTACTCCCTGAGCGCGTTGACCGTGCGCAGACTGGGACGCGGCAACTCGAGCATGTCCATGGTGTTCTGGTATTTATTGCTGGTCGGCATCGGTTCCGGCGTGCTCGCGAGCGCGGATTGGCGGCCGGTGCCAGCCGCAGATTGGGGCTGGCTCATCGGCATTGGCGTTACCGGAGCGCTGGGTCAGATGTGGCTGACGGATGCCTTTCGGCGGGCCCCACCCGCGGTGGTCGGGCCATTCGAATACACGTCCATTCTCTGGGCCTTCGCCATCGACTGGATCTTCTGGTCGGCCTCTCCCTCCTCGAGTTTGATCGTCGGTGCCTGCATCGTCGTCGCCAGCGGCATCGTCGTCATCGTCGACGAGCGCCGCTTGGGTCAGCTCGCCCTCAGTGCCGCAAGTCCTCCGCCTTGAGTTGCGGATCGTCCTGCTCCGGCGGCGGCTCGTTGCGCAGGCTGGCCGATGAGCGGAAGCCCGCCAGCGCATGCAGTTGCGGCGAATCGGCCAAGCTCGCGAGCACCAAGTAGTCGAACGTCGACGGGTCGCGCTGCTGTGCGGCAGCCTGTGAGTCGGCAGGTTCGTCCACGGCCGCTGCCAGCCAGCCTGCGAACAACAGTGCGGGCACGGCGCCAAAGAATCCTTGCAGCGGTTTCACGAGCCTGCGCGACCACAGGGAGGGGGCTGCGCGATTACAGCCGCCCGCTGAAGACCAGGACCAGCAGCACGATCAGAACCAGGCCCAGTCCGCCGCTCGGGTAGTAACCCCAGCCGCCGCTGTACGGCCACGTCGGCAGTGCGCCGATCAACAGAAGAACCAGGAGGATGAGCAGAATGGTGCCTATGGACATCTTCGATCTCCCTTTGAACGAAACTCGCCAGACCATAATCCCGATCACAGTGCCTGCGCAGTCAGGGCGCTTCGCCTCACCGTGTAGGGAGCGTCCTACCGCGCCTTTTAATTCGTGTTTTCGGCCCTATTGTGTCCCCAGGAGGTATCTATGAACGACATCAGGCGCAGCAACGAGCGAGGGTTTGCCGATCACGGTTGGCTCAAGTCCTTTCACACGTTCTCCTTTGCCGACTATTTCGATCCGGAACACGTGGAGTTCGGCCCGTTGCGGGTGATCAACGAGGACCGCGTGGAAGGCGGTGCGGGATTTGGCACCCATGGCCACCGCGACATGGAAATCATCAGCTATGTGCTCGAAGGCGAGCTTGCGCACAAGGATTCGATGGGCAATGGCTCAACCATCCGCCCCGGCGACGTGCAGCGCATGAGCGCCGGCAGCGGCGTGCGGCATAGCGAATTCAATCCAAACCCGAAGGTGCCCGTGCACTTCCTGCAGATATGGATCCAGCCGGCCGGGAAAAACATCGAGCCGAGCTATGAGGAAAAGCGCTTTTCAGCGCAGGAGAAGCGTGGACGGCTGCGGCTCATCGTGTCGCCGGACCGTGCGGAGGGCTCGCTCCTGATCCACCAGGATGCGCGCGTGTACGCGGGCCTGTTCACGGGGGATGAGCGAGCGGAATTCCGCACGGCGCCCGGCCGACGCACCTACTTGCACGTTGCGCGCGGTGCGCTCACGGCGAATGGTACGCCGCTCGAGGCCGGCGATGCATTGCGGATCACCGACGGCGCGGCGCTGCGCTTGAGCGATGCGCGGGACGCCGAAGTGCTGGTGTTCGATCTGCCGGGGGAAGACGCTTAGGAGGTTCAGGCCGCCCCGGTCTCGGGCCGTGCGCGACGCGCCCAATACCAATAAAGCGGCAGCCCTGCGGCGAGCAGGGCGGCGCCGCGCAATGCCTCGCGCGGCGAGGCCACGAAGGTATTGATGAGCAATGCCGCCGTCACGAACACAAAGATCAGGGGGACCGCGGGATACCCCCAGGCGCGGTACGGCCGGGGTGTGTCCGGCATCGTTCTCCGGAACACGAATAGCGATGCGGTGACCAGTCCGTAGAACAGCCAGGATGCGAAAATGACGCTGTCAGTCAGCGTGTCATACGAGCCGGACAGAGCCAGTACGCTGGCCCACCCCGCCTGCGCCAAGATCGCTCGAGCCGGCACGTTCGAGCGCGGCGACAAGCGCGCCAGGCTTCGAAAGAACAGACCGTCGCGTGCCATTGCAAACGGGATGCGTGAGTTCGCGAGCACGCTCGCATGCAGCGCGCCGAATGAGGAGACCATCAGCGCGACCGCCGTCATCGAGACCGCCAGCGGCCCGAGAAAGCGCTTCAGCACCTCGGTTGCCACCGATGAGCTTGCCGGCACGCTCGCGACCTCGAGAGGCGTGAGCGCAAAGAAATACGCCGTGTTGACGAACAGGTAGAGAGCCGCCACGGTCAGTGTTCCGCCGACGAAGGCGCGCGGCAGGTTGCGCTGCGGGTCGCGAATTTCACCGGACAGCGGTGCCACGTTTTGCCAGCCGTCATATGCCCAGAGCGCGCCGAGCATGGCCGCGCCGAAGCCGGCAACGCCGCCGCGCGCGCTGCTCGCCACGCCCTCGCATGTGCCGCCGATGCCGGACTGCGCCAAGTGCCCCCAGTCGCCGGCTGCAAATACGAAGGCGCCGATTCCGACGCTGAGAACCAGTCCCACCTTGGCGATCGTCAGCAACAGCGCCATGCGCCCGCCCGCGGCAACCGAGGCGCAATTGATCAACGCCACGGTCCAAATGGCCGCCAGGGCCACGAGAGTCAGTCCGCTCAGATGGAAATTCTGGGCATGCGCGCCCGCCGCGACCGGCCAGCGGTCCAAGGCGCCGCCCAACGCCACGTTCATGAAAATCGCAAGCCCCACCGCCAGCGCGGCCTGCGATCCGGCGCGCGCAACGGTAAATGCGATCCAGCCATAGAGAAACCCGACCAGCCGTCCATAGGCGCGGCGCAGATAGACGTAGTCGCCTCCTGCCTCCGGCATCATCGCCGCAATTTCCGAGTACGAGAAAGTGCCCGCCAGAGACAGCAGACCGGCGGCGAGCCACACCACCAGCACCGTCTTCGCGCTGCCGACGTTGCAGGTCATGACCCGCGTCTTGAGGAAGACGCCGGTGCCGATCATATTGGCGACATTGACGGCCATCGCCGCCCACGGGCCCACTCCGCGCGTGAGTTCGCTTCGCATTGCGGGTGTAGTATCAGCGAAATGCAGCCGGACTTTTCGCAAATCGGACCACTTCTTATGGCCGCTCTCGTGGTCTTTGCGGTTTACCGCCGATTGCGGCGCAGCTTCGGACCGCAGGCGCTGCGGCCGGCGCGGCTCACGGTGCGAATCGTTTTGCTGGCGGCGGTCGCCTGCGCCTTGCTGCCGCTGGCGCTTCAGTCCGCGCAAATGCTGGCAGCCGAACTTCTTGGCGCGGCGCTCGGGCTCGCCCTAGGCGTGTGGGGCGCGCGGCGAACGCGCTTCCTCAGGTCCGGCGGACAAACGCAGTATGTCCCGCATACCTATACGGGCATCGTCGTATCGCTGCTGTTCGTAGGCCGGCTGACGTTTCGCATCATCCAGCTGTACACGGGCGCGCAGGCAGCCCACGCCGCCGATCCATCGCGAGCCTTCGCGGCGCCATCGATGGTAAAGAGTCCGCTCACCGTGGGAATTTTGTTCGTGCTGGTGGGCTATTACGCGTGGTACTACGGCTGGCTGCTATGGAAATCCAAGCACCTTACCGCGGCAGACCTGGAGGCCGCCCCGGCGGCCGCTGCACCTACTTGATCAATGCGAAGAAAAGCACGCACGTCATCAGTGCCAACGCAATCAACAACGTGTTATGGCCCCAACGGGCTACCAATCCAATCATGTTCCACTCCTGAAAATATCACCTATCGACAGCCGCCCTTTCGTCCGTGGCGGCCCAGGTGCTTTATGGGGGCGAAACTTTACATTTCCAGGCATGCGGCCGGCATGCTGCAGGTCTCAAATTTGACTCTTTCCTGGCAGAAAAAACAGTCTTGCGCCTTGACCGGCACTTGACTTAACCACGCGAATCAGCTCCCCGAAGCGCTATTGTCCGGTCTTGATGTGCGTCCAGACGCGGGTGCGCAGCCGATCGTAGTCGGGACCGAGCTCGGCGGGCAGGTACAGACGTGCCCGCAATTCCGGCGGGGGATACACGGCGGGGTCTTGCAGTATCTCGCTCTTGACGAAGGGCCGCGCCGCCAGGTTGTCGTTGCCGTAGTGAATGTCGTTGGTGATATCGGCGATGACCTGCGGCTCCAGAATGAAATTCAAGAACTCGTGCGCCGCCTCCGGATGCGGCGCCGACGCCGGGATGAGGAAGGCGTTGTAGGTGATGTTCGAGCCTTCCTTGGGCAGAGTGAATTTGAGGTGTGCGCCGGTGCCGTCCTCGCGGGCGCGCATCTGCGCCACCGAGTAGTCGCTCGACCACGCAATCGAGAGGCACACCTCCTTCGACGCCAGCTGATGCCAGTAATCGTTGGAATCGAAGGTGCGGATGTAGGACCGCACCGCCATCACGGTGCGCTCGGCCGCCTGCAGATCCTCGACGCGGCGCGAGTTGGGATCCAGATGCAGGTACGCCAGCGCCAGTTGGATCACGTCTTCCGGCGAATCCAGGAACGTGACGCCGCAGTCGGCGAAATGCGCGATCACCTTGGGATCGAACAGCATCGCCAGGCTGTCCGTGGGCGCGTCCGGCATGCGTGCCTTGACGAGATCCACGTTGTAGACGAAGCCGTTCATGGCATGGAGATACGGCACCGCATAGCGGTTGCCGGGATCGGCCTGCGCCTGGATGGCCAAGACGGCAGGATCGAGATTCTGCCAGTGGGTGAGCTTCGATCTGTCGAGCGGCAGGTAGGCGCCCGCCTGAATCTGCCGGCCGTAAAATGCCGTGGTCGTGCTGACGATGTCGTAGCCCGATCGGCCCGCCAATAATTTCGCTTCGAGAGTCTGGTTGGAGTCGTAGTATTCGTAGACCACTTTGATGTGGGTGCGGCGCTCGAACTCTGCGATGGTGTTGGCGCCGATGTAATCGGCCCAGTTGTAGATATTCAACACCCGCTCTTCAGCCGCAGGCGCCGCGGTATGGCGGCCGCCGCAGGCGCTCGCGCCGAGCGCAGCGCCCACGGCGGCAACTTTAAGTGCGCGCCAATTCAGCGCGGAGCCACTCGTGAAATTGTCGGACCACGTACTCTTCCGGCATGACCACCCCGCGTATGTGCGGTCGCGCGCGCAGCCCCAGCTGATTGAGCTCGCACACCTGCGCGTCCTCGGTCATGACGCGATTGGTGAAATCCACCACGTTGCGCAGGTCGAACTGCGGATCTTCCAGGGTTTGCGGCGAGAACAGGTACTCGACGCGCAGTTCCGTCAGTTCCGGCCCCAAGGGCAGCAAGCGCACCACGCGAACGTAGTCGACGTGACCCACCAGAAATACGGAGGGCAGGCCGGTCATATAGACATAGCCGGCCTTTCGATCCGCGTCGGAGAGGCCGGGAAACGGGTCGCCGGTGGTCTTGCCGTCCAAGGGACCACGTTGCGGCGCCGCTGCGCAATCCACCCTTGAATTTAGGATCCGCGTCCGCGGCGTGCGCGCGCCACTGCGGGTCGTCGCGCTCCTCCATCAGCCCGCGGCCATAGATCGGCACCAGTTGCGAGAGCTGCGGATGCACGCCCGGGCAATGCAGGCACTCGTTGTAGTTTTCCCAAAATATCTTCCAATTGCTCTGCATGGTCTTGGTGAGCACATGACCCACCACCAGCTCCTCCAGAGGCCACGCGTCGAGGCGATTCAGCGGCAAATCGAAGACTTTTTCAAACGGCGGCGGACGATCGTTAAGCGCGACGAAGATGAATCCATTCCATTCCTTGACGCTGACGCGGTAGAGCGGGAAATCGGCCACGTCGAAACCGCTTGCATGGGCCTTCGAGGACGTGCGCAGCAAATCCCCCTGCAGGTTGTAAACCCACGCGTGGTACGGACAGACGATGGTCCCGGCACGCAGCATTCCCTCGGGCTCGCGGCACAGCGCGGCGCCGCGATGCCGGCAGGTATTGTAGAAGCCCTGCAGGACGCGCTGCTCGTCGCGCACCAAGAGAATCCTCTGGTCGCCGATTTCGAACGTTCGAAAGCCGCGGGCACGACTGAGGTCGCTGGATCGGCCCACATACACCCAGTTGCGGTACCAGATGCGCTGCAATTCCCGTTCATACTGGCGCGGATCGAAATAGGCGTCCGCCGGCAGTCCTTCGGTGTGCTCGGTGAGGCCGTTGTAGCTCGATTGTTCGATCTCGGATGCGTCTTGCATGTGTCCCCCCGCCCCTTAAGTCCGCATCAATTTACCGCCCGCGTCGAAGGCTGCGCCCGCCAGCCGCTGCGCCTTGTGGCGCTCGCCGATGATCTCGATTTCGAACCCCGTATCGAGCTTCGCCAGGGCCGCCGGCACGTAGCCGAGAGCCAGAGAGTAATCGACTCGATGGCCGAATGCACCGGAGGTGACCCAGCCCACGGTCTTGCCGTCATGCCAGATCGGCTCGTCGCCGATGGCGTCGGCGTCTGTGGCGTCGACTTTGAACGTCACCAGACGCAGGGCGCCGCCGCTCTCCTTTTCTTCGGCGGCCGCCGAGCGGCCGATGAAATCGCCTTTCTTGAAGTCGACGAATCGATCGAGGCCGGCTTCGAAGGGACCGTAAATGGGCCGGTATTCGCGCGCCCAGCTGCCGAAGCTCTTTTCGATTCGCATGGCGTTGAGCGCACGTCCGCCGAATAGCTTGAGCCCGTGCGCGCGCCCCGCCTCGCGCAGAACATCGTAGAGCGCGCGCTGATAGTCGGTGGTCACCCAGATCTCGTAGCCCAGGTCGCCGGTGAAGGAGACCCGCCCGACATAGCCCGGCACCATGCCGATTTCCATGCGCCTGAAGGACATGAACGGAAAGGCGCCCGTGGATAGATCGTCGCGCACCAAACTCTGCAGCAGCGCGCGGGAATGCGGCCCCGCGAGCGACAATCCAACGTATTCCATCGCGCACGGCCGCACCGATACGCCTGCGGCGGGCATGTGCCGCTCGAACCATCGCATGTAGTAGGTCTCGGCCGCATAGGTGCCGACGAGAAACACATGGTCGGCGGCAATTCGGCACATGGTGAAATCGCCGATCAGCTTGCCGCGATCGTTCAGCATGGGTGTGAGCGCGATGCGCCCAACCGCGGGAACGCGGTTCGCCATCATGTGCGACAGCCAGTCCGCGGCGCCGGGCCCGCGAATGTCGAACTTGCCGTAGTTCGATATTTCGAGCAGACCCACGCCGCTCTGCACCGCCTTGCACTCCGCCGCAACATGCGGATGTGCGTTGGAGCGGCGGAAGCTGATGCGATCCTCTGCTTCGGCCACGGTGGGCGCAAACCAAAGCGCATGCTCCAAACCGCAGTAATCGCCGAAGACCGCGTGTTGGGCCTGCAGCCTTTCGTAGATCGGCGTGGTGCGCAAAGGGCCGCGCGGCGGGCAATTCTTCGTTGGGAAAGCGAATGCTGAAACGGCGCGAATAGTTCTCCCGCACCTTGGCATTCGTGTAGGCCAGGGTGGTCCAGTCCCCGTAGCGCGCAACATCCATGCCCCAGATGTCGGCGCCCGGATCGCCGTCCACCATCCATCGGGAAAGCGCCAAGCCGACGCCCCCGCCCTGGCTGAATCCCGCCATCACCCCGCACGCCACCCAAAAGTTTCGCAGGCCCCGGATCGGGCCCACCAGGGGATTGCCGTCGGGCGCGAACGTGAACGGACCGTTCACGATTTTCTTGATGCCGGCGGCCTCCAGCGCCGGAAAATGCGCGAACCCGACCTCGAGACTGGGCGCGATGCGCTCCAAATCATTCGCCAACAAATCCTGCCCAAAATCCCAGGGCGTGGCGACCGGCGACCAGGGGACCCCGGCGCGCTCGTAGGTGCCCATCAGCATGCCGCCGCGCTCCTGGCGCAGATAGATTTCGCCCTCGAAATCGATGGCGTGCAATTGCTCGGGTTTGCCGGCCAATTCCGGCATGTCGCCGGTGATGAGGTATTGATGCTCCATCGCCAGGATGGGCAGCTCGATGCCGACCATGCGCCCTACTTCGCGCGCCCACAAGCCGCCCGCGTTGACGACATGCTCGGCGTGCACATTGCCGTGGTCCGTGATGACATCCCATGACCCGTCGGAACGGGGTTTGAGATCGGTCACCCGCGTGTGGCGCACGATGTCGGCGCCGCCGATTTGCGCGGACTTCGCGTAGGCGTGCGTCACTCCATAGGGATCGACGTGTCCCTCGATGGGGTCGTACATCGCCCCCGTGAAATGCTTCTTCTCCATCAGCGGGAATAATTTTGCGGCTTCATCGACGGAGATGATTTCCAGGTCCATGCCGAGATACCGGCCGCGCGCCTTGGCCATCTTCAACCAATCGAGCCGCTCGCGGGTTCCGGCCAGCATCAGCCCTCCGGTGATGTGGACGCCGCAGGACTGGCCGGAGATCCGTTCGATCTCCTTGTAGAGCTCGATGGTGTATTGCTGCAGCTTCGCGACATTGGGATCGCCGTTTACGGTGTGCATGCCGCCGGCCGCGTGCCAGGTCGAACCCGACGTGAGTTCGGCGCGCTCGATGAGCAGCACGTCCTTCCATCCCGCCTTGGTCAGGTGATACAGAACGCTGGCGCCAACCACGCCGCCGCCGATGACCACCACTTTCGCGTGGCTCTTCATGATCGCTCCCGATTAATTTGGATCACTCGTTCGAAACCGCCAGGTGCAGATTGGCCTGAGCGCCGCTGCCGCCGGTGCCGAATCGTTCAATCAGCCAGGAACGGAACAGGGCGATGGCCGTATCGCTCAAGCCCTCCGGGTGAATGAACAGGTAGTAGCCGAAGCCGTCATCGAGGGTATTCTCGAACGGCTTGGCCAGTCGTCCGGTGCGGATGTAGTCGCCGTATAGGTAGGTATCGACCAGCGCGATGCCCTCGCCGCTCAGCGCGTATTGCACGGCGAGCATCACGTTGTCGAATACCAGGCCGCGCTCGACATTCACCGCGCCTAAATTCGCCTGGCGCGCAAATTGCGTCCACAGATGGTGGCGCGGCAGGTCCGAGATGCGCACGTGCAGAAGTTCGTTCGCCGCGATGAAATCGGCCAAACTCGCTTCCTGGTGGCGGGCGGCGATGGTCGGGTGGCACAGCACGCTCAAATGCACCGGCCAGAGCAAATCCGTCACCATGTCGGTCACGATGGGCTTCGAATACAGCACGGCCACGTCGACGTCGCTCGGCGGCGGGCCGACCCCGTAATAGCTCACCAGATCGATCTCCACTTCCGCGGCTGCGCGCCGAAAATCGCGCAGGATGGGCACCGCGAGATGCACGGCAAAGCTCGGCGGCATCTGCACCCGTAGCGTGCGCAGCGTGGCCGAACCGTCGTTGCGAATGTCATCGAGCGCATATTCCAACCGGTCGAAGGATTTCATGACGGCCGGCAGGAGATGCTGCCCCGCCTTGGTCAGCACCAGGGCGTGCGGCTTGCGCTCGAACAGCTGGGTGCCGATCAGTTTTTCGAGCGCGATCACGTGGCGCGACAAGGCGCTTTGGGAAATCAACAAGCGCGTTCGCCGCGGCGGTGAAGCTCGAATGCTTCGCAACGCCCTCGAAGGCGCGCAATGCGTTCAACGGCAGCCAGCGGCGGTCGATCGTGGTCTTGCTCATGCCCCTCTCCTATGGAGACCAGCTGCTCGTGTAGCCGATGGCGCGCTTCTGATCGGCGATGATGGTCTTGGATGCCACGTACAAATGATAAGCCGCCCAGAAACCGGTCGGCGCCAGGCACAGCAGTGCCGAGCGCAACGATGCCGCATCGGTGGCGTGAGTGGCGGCGAACCAATCGCTCAGCGCCCCCACCACCCACGGCGCCACGATGAGATTGAAGATATTTGCCACCAGCAGCGACACTGCGATGAACATATTGCGCATGTGGCATGGCGCGAGATTGTTGAGCAAGCCGAAACAGGGGCCGATATAAAAATAAATGGCGGGGATGAAGATCCAAAACATCAGCTTGCAGATGAGGAGCGAGTGAGTCCAATAGGCGATCACGGACGGGATGGTGGCCAAGCCGATACCCCCGGCGAGCAGCCAAACCACCCGGCGCGGATCGGCCATCGAGGGGCGCGACAGCAGCCACGCCGTCGCGACAGTCGCGAACGATCCACCGACCAGATGAATGTTCCCGGTAACGGCGCCGGCCTGACCCACATCCAGCTCGTAGGCGCGTTGCAGAAAGGTCGGCGTCCAGTAAATCAAACCCCAACCCCAGAGAGCGCACAGGCCGCCGCCCATGACCACGTGGAAAGCCGCCTTCTGCTGCCACAGGAAGCGCATTGATACCAAGAGCGAGGGTTTAATGTCATCGACGAGCGCATCCAGGCGCCCCCGCGACGGCTCACGCACGGTCAAGAATACGATGACGCCGACCACGAGGCCGGGCACGCCCAAGCGCGATGAATGCGGCACGCCAGCTGAAGGCTTGCGCGACGGCGCCTGCCATATTGGCGCCAAGCCATGCACCAATCGGGGCGCCGAGCGCGAGCACCGTCATCGCCATGGGGCGCCGATCCGGCGGGAAACAGTCCGAGACGATGGCCGTGGACGGCGGCGTGCCGCCGGCTTCGCCCACCCCCACGCCGATGCGTCCGAGCAGGAACTCCAGGTAATTGCGCGACAGCCCGCATAGCGTGGTGAAGGCCGACCAAATCACGAGCGATGCCGCAAGAATGTTGCGGCGGTTCGAGCGATCGGCAAACCACGAGATCAGATATCCCGAAGGAGACATAAAAAAATGCGAGCGGCGCGCCGGTCAGCCACGCCACGCCGCGATCGCTCAACTTCAGTTCCAGGCGAATCGGCTCGAGCACCGTGGACACGACGTAGCGGTCGGCAATGTTGATGGCATAAATCAAGCACGTGAGGATCAGAACGTACCAGCGCTCGATCGATGACGGCGCCCGAGATCGCGGTAGGTCGATGACGGTGGTGCTCATGCCTTGCGCACCATACAGGGTTCGCCCCCGTTTCGCGACGGGTCGCAGGGGTGCGAAAAATGACATGGGCGAATCGCGAAATGGCATAGCGCCGCAGGGACGAAAGACTAAGCTCCGTACGTGGAATCCTTTGACTACATAATCATCGGCGCCGGCACCGCCGGCTGCGTGCTTGCCGAGCGCTTGTCGGCGGGCGGCCGCGACCGTGTGTTGATTCTCGAGGCCGGCGGCACCGACAGGCGCTTTTGGATCAAGACGCCCATCGGCTACGGCCGCACGTTTGCCGACGCCGCGGTCAATTGGAAGTACCAGACCCTGGCCAATCCCGGCTTGAACGGCCGCAGTATCTATTGGCCGCGCGGCCGCGTGCTGGGCGGTTCGAGCTCCATCAATGCGCTGGTCTACTGCCGCGGGATGCCGGCGGATTTCGATGATTGGCGGCAAATGGGCAATGTCGGCTGGGGTTGGGACGACGTGCGCCCGTATTTCGAGAGATCCGAGCGGCGCGTCGATGCCGCAGGCCGGGTCCTCGCCGAGGGCCCGCTGGACGTCAAGGACGTGACACCGTTTCTGCATCCAATGCGCCGCAACTGGAGGGATGCGGCAGCGGAGCTCAAGTTGGCCTGGACGGAGGATTTCAACGGCCCGCATCCTGAAGGCCTGGGGTGCTACCAAGTCACCATTCGCGATGGATTGCGGCGTTCTGCGGCCGACGCATTTCTGAGGCCGGCGCTGCGCCGCGGCAACGTGCGCCTCGAAACCCACGCGTGGGTGAGCCGGATCCGCTTCGATCAGCGGCGCGCCCTCGGGGTGGAATATGTCCGCGGCGGCGCCGCCCAATTCGCCGCGGCGAACCGCGAAGTGATTCTTTGCGCCGGCACGGTCAATTCACCGCAGCTGCTGCAGCTGTCGGGGATTGGACCTGCGGCGACCTTGGCGGCCGCAGGCATCACGCCGCTGCTCGACAGCCCCGCGGTCGGCGGCAATCTCCAGGATCACCTGGCAGTCGTGTATTCCTTCAAGGCCACGCAGCGGACTTTGAACGACGATCTGCACTCGGCGCCCGGCAAATTGATTGCCGGCCTGCGCTTTCTCCTGGCCCGGCGCGGTCCGTTGGCCTTGAGCGTGAATCAATTCGGCGGCTTCGTGCGCGCCGACCCGCACAGCTCCCGTCCCGATGTGCAGCTGTACTTCAATCCGGTCACGTATGGCGCGGGCGATGCCGACGCGCACCCGCATCGAGGTGGATGCATTCTCGGGGTTTTATCTGTGCTTCCAGCCGACGCGGCCGACCAGCGTCGGGCGCATCGACATCGCGAGTGCGGATTTTCGTCGACCGCCCAACATCGCGCCCAACTATCTCTCCACGGAGAAGGACCTGGCCGACGTGGTGCACGGCGGCCGATTCCTGCAGACGTTGGCCCGCACGCAGGCGATCAAGGCGCTCATTCGCGAACCCCTTGCGCCCGATCTCCTGGCGATGGGGCCGGACGATCTGGTCGCCGATTTTCGCGCCCGGGCTTCGACGGTGTACCACCCGGTGAGCACTTGCCGTATGGGCCCAAGCGCCGCGGACTCGGTCGTCGACCCTGCCTTGAGGGTGCACGGAATCGAGCGCTTGCGCGTGGTGGACGCTTCGGTGTTTCCGACCGTCACCTCGGCGAACACCAATGCGCCGACCGTCATGGTGGCGCAAAAGTGCGCAGATCTAATCTTGAAAGAATGATGACTCCTGGGAAGGGATGAAAATGAAGCTCGACAGCGTCAAAGTATTTCTCGTGAGCAACCCTCCGCCGGGTTTCGGCGGCCGGTATTTCGTGTTTCTGAAATTGAAGAACCGCCTGCGGCATCGAAGGCGTGGGCGAGGTGTATGCGGCTACCTTCGGTCCGAAAGTCCTGGGCAAGATGATCGAGGATCTCTATGCACGGCGCTTCCACGGCCGCGATCCCTTCCAGATCGAGTCGCTGTGGCGCGAGAGCTATGGTTCGGGTTTCAGCTTGCGCCCGGATCTCTCGCTCATGGGCGTGATCAGCGGATTGGAAATGGCCTGCTGGGACATCATCGGCAAGGCCGTGGAGCAGCCGGTTTACAATCTTCTCGGCGGCAAGGTGCACGAGCGGCTGCGCAGCTACACCTATTTGTATCCCGCCGATGGTGAAGGAGACGAGTTCTACCATGACGCGGACCGCTCGGCGCAGCGCGCCTCCGAGTATGTCGCGCAGGGGTTTACCGGCCTCAAATTCGATCCCACCGGCGGCTTCTCCGCCTACGATCCGCGCCAGCCCACGCAGGAAGCAGCTCGAACGCACGGTGCGTCTGGTGCGCCTGGTGCGCGAAGCGGTGGGACGGCGCGCCGACCTGCTTGTGGGGACTCATGGCCAGTTCACCACCTCCGGCGCCATACGCCTCGCCCGGCAACTCGAGGCCTACGATCCCCTGTGGTTCGAGGAGCCGGTACCTCCCGAAATGCCGGAGCAAATGGCGATCGTGGCGCGCGGCACCAGCATTCCCATCGCCACCGGCGAGCGCCTCGACCACCAAGTACGAATTCGCGCGCGTCTTGGCGAGCGGCGCGGCCAATATCATCCAAATGAACTTGGGAAGGGTGGGCGGCTTGCTCGAAGCGAAGAAAGTGGCGGCCCTGGCCGAGGTGCATTACGCGCAAATTGCGCCGCATCTTTACTGCGGCCCGGTGGTCGGCGCCGCGAACATTCAGATCGCCACCTGCTCGCCGAATTTCCTGATTCTGGAAAGCATCCAGCAATGGGGCGGAATTCACGCGAAGCTTCTGCACCAACCGATTCGCTGGGAACAGGGCTATGTGATTCCGCCGACCGCGCCCGGCCTGGGGGTGGAACTCAACGAAGCGGTGGCGCGCGCTCACGCCTACGTCGAGGACAGCCCGTTGCACCTGGAAATGATCGATCGCCCGTTGGGCTGATGGGGAGACGAATTTGCGTTACGGCTTCATTGGACTCGGAAATCTTGGACGGCACCTCGCCGTCAATTTGTGCCGCGGCGGCTTCGAGGTCGGCGTCCACGACCTCAAGCGCAGCGCCGCCGAGGCGGTGTTGGCGGCCGGCGCACGCTGGGCGGATGCCGTAGGCGAGCTCGCGGCGGGCAGCGATTGCCTCATCACCTGCCTGCCCTCGCCCGCCGCCACCGCCGCCGTTTTGGGCGAGGCGCTGCCGGCCCTGCGCCGGGGCAGCACGTGGATCGAGATGAGCACCAATGATTTCGCGGAGGTCGAAGCCCTCGCCGCGCGCGCGCAGGAACTGGGGGTTGCCACCCTCGCCTGCCCGGTGACGGGCGGCGTGCATCGCGCCGAGGCCGGCGATATCACCGTATTAGTTGGCGGCGCGCAACAAGTGTATGCAATGCACGAGCCGGCCCTTAAGGCCATGGGCGGCCGCGTCATCTATCTGGGCGGCATCGAGCAATCAACCGTCACCAAAGTCGTCACCAACATGTTGGCCTTCATTCACCTGATCGCCGCCGGCGAAGCGCTCATGCTGTGCGCCAAAGCCGGCGTCGACCTGCGCTCGGCCTTCGCGGCCATCGCCGCGAGTTCAGGCAACAGCTTCGTCCACGAGACCGAGAGCCAGGTGATCTTGAATGGCAGCTATGACATTGGTTTTACAATGGATTTGGCCTGCAAGGACGCTGGGTTCGCGGTCGAGTTCGGGCGCCGCTTCGGCGTGCCGCTGCGCCTCGCAGGCGTCATGGAGCAAACTTTCATCGAAGGCCGCGCAAAGTACGGCGGCGGCGCCTGGTCGTCGATGATCGTCAAGTTGCTTGAAGATTCAGTCGGAACGGCGCTGCGCGCACCGGGATTCCCGGCGCGGCTGGGTGCCGCGGACGCCTGAAATCGAATTTCCGCATGGCCGAATCTCAATTCGGCATGCTTACGATGCACGTCCACAACAAAAATAGCGCTTTCGCTTTGCCGCCGCGATGCTATTCTCTGAATTAATTACAAACGACGACGATGATGTTCCGCCGGGTCACATCTTATAAGGAAGGGATGGAAGCATGAATTCAAATCAGAAGTTATCCTATGCTATTGCCGCGATTTTGAGCGGCTCGGCCGGGGGGTTGGTCCATGCCGCTGCCGCCACCGACACCGAAGCCTCCGACTCGATCCAAGAAATCACCGTAACGGCGCAGCGCCGCACGGAAAACATGCAAAACGTGCCGATCACGATCCAGGCCTTGACGGCTGAGACTCTGACCCAGCTCAGCGTCGACAACCTTCAACGACTACGTGAAATATCTGCCGAACGTCACCGCGCCCAACAACGGGCCCGGCCAGGGCAACATCTTCATGCGCGGCCTCAGCGTCGGTTCCGCGGGCAGCCAGTCGAGCGGTTCGATCGGCGGCTTTCCGAACGTCGCCATTTACTTGGACGATCAGTCCGGCCAGCTGCCGGCGCGCAACCTCGACATCTATGCCGCCGACCTCGAGCGCATCGAAATCCTCGAAGGCCCGCAGGGCACCCTGTTCGGCGCCGGCGCCGAGGCGGGCGTGGTCCGCTACATCACGAACAAGCCGAAACTCAATGTCACCGAAGGCAATGTCGAAGCCGGCTACGGCACGACTGCGCACGGCGATCCCAACAGCGACTTGACGGCGGTGCTGAACTTGCCGCTGATCCAGGACACTCTGGCGGTGCGCGCGGTCATCTACAACGACCGGCGCGGCGGCTACATCGACAACGTGCCGGGAACCTTTACCCGCAAGGACACCGACCTCGGCATCTACTATGCGAATTATGCGACCGCCTGCAAGATTGGCGCTCCGACCAGTTTTGGCCTGTGCACCCCGGTCTTGGACCCGGTTACCGGCAAGAACACCAACAAGGCGACCTCGTTCGGTGTGCCGCCCGGCTCCCCGGCCATCAACAACAACGCCATCGCCGCCAACAACATCAATCCGGTCACCTATCAGGGGATACGAGCCTCGGCGTTGTACCAGATCAACGACGACTGGAACGTCCTGATCACGCAGACCTACCAGGACATGGATTCCGAGGGCGTGTTCTACCAGATGCCCAAGGCCTCCGACGGCGCGCCGCTGCAGGCGGACCAGGTCACGCTGTTCAATAATTCGTACGACAAGGATAAATTCGAGAACACGGCCTGGACCGTCAACGGCAAGATCGGCGACCTCAAGGCCGTCTACACCGGCGGCTACCTGGTCCGTCACGTCGACCAGGTCGGCGACTACACGAACTACGCGCGCGGCGTGTATGCCGACTACTATCAGTGCTTCGGAGCGCAGCCCAAAATCGGCCTGGCCGCGACCTGCTTTTCACCGAGCACCACGTGGCGGGAAACCGAGCGCAACGAGCACATGAGCCACGAATTCCGCTTGAGCACGCCGGACGACTGGCGCATCCGCGGCATCGTCGGCGCGTTCTACGAAACGAATAAGCTCTTTGACCAGACCGATTGGCTGTACAAGACCATTCCCAATTGCACGTCCAATGGCGCGCCGGGCACGGTGGGCAACACGGGCTGCCTGTCCGATGTGGGCACTGCTCCCAATACCACGGTCGAGAACCCCGGTGTCCAAAACGACAACGTCGCGTTCTTCGAGGACACCACGCGCGAGGTCAAGCAATTCGCGTTGTTCGGATCGGTCGACTTCGACATCATTCCCAGGGTTTTGACCGTCACCGCCGGCGCGCGACACTACAACTTCGACGAATACTTCAAGGGCAGCGTCACCAGCAGCTTCGGCTGCTACGAAGGCGGGTGTGCCGGCGGGCGGATGTATCGCAGATGCCACCAACCTGGATGCGAAGGATCTCAGTTCCAAGGAATCCGGCACCAAGAGCCGCGCGAATCTTACCTATCACATCACGCCGGACATCATGGCGTACCTGACATACTCGCAGGGCTTCCGGCCGGGCGGTTTCAACCGCACCAACACCTGCCACATCGCCGGGCCGGACGGCGTGTGCCAGTTCATCCTGCCGCAGACCTATCAGTCCGACAACCTGACGAACTACGAGTTCGGCTGGAAGACCGAGTGGCTGAACCACCGCCTGCAGTGGAACGGCACGCTGTACCAGGAGAACTGGGACAACGTGCAAACGGGCTTCTTCGATCCCGGCGAAACCGGCAACCTGACTTTCGGCACCAACGGTCAGAACTTCCGGGTCAGGGGAATCGAGACCTCGATCGTGGCACTGGTGGCGCCGGGATTGACGGTGCAGGGCGCCTCCTCCTGGAATCAGAGCGAGCAGACCAATTCTCCATCATTGATCGACAACAACCCGAAGAGCGCCAACTTCGGCAAGCCCATCACCGAAGCCTGCACCAGCGCCACCTCTTGCAAAACGCTCAACAATCTATTCGGCCCGATCGGCGGCCCGAGCGCCAACTCGCCGCCCATTCAGTTCAGCCTGCGCGCGCGCTATGAGTGGACGATGAATAGCTACAACACCTTCGTGCAATTCGGCGCGACGCATACGGGGCACTCGTTCACCCAGGGCGGCAGCAACCCGTCGCTCGCGGCCAGCGGCATCAACACCACGGTGCTGCGCTTCGAGAATCCGGCTTACTCGACCTACGATGCTTCGGCGGGTGTGGCGAAGGATGCCTGGAACGCTCACGTGTTCGTGCAGAACTTGAGCAACTCGAACGCCAGCCTGTTTACCAACACCGGCCAGTTTGCGGTGGCGGAAACGGTGGTGCGTCCGAGGGTGATCGGAGTTAAATTCGGCTATAAGTTTTAAAGGACGTACACTGACGGATTCGCGGCCCCACCCGCTCGACGGGCAGGCGCGGTAGAATCAAAGGCGGGCATTGGCCCGCCTTTTTTACATGATGCCAGCAGCCGCCATAGTTCCTGCCACATCTCCCGTCGAGGCGGAGGTGCTGCGCATCCGCGCGCTGATGGAGCGCAATCAATTCGGCGCGGCGCTCACCGCAGCCGAGGCGCTGGCCGCGACGGTGCCCGAGAACCGCGACGTGCTCTACATGATTGCGGTCAACCTGCGCTGCCTGAAGAGGATCCCGGAGGCGCTCGCCGCCTTGGAACGCCTGGAGCAGTTGTACCCCGGCTTCAGCCGCCTGTTCCAGGAACGCGGCCACTGCTTCGTCGCGCAACGCGATGCGCCGCGCGCCGTCGAGGCCTTCTTGAGCGCAGTCAATCTGAACCCGGCCCTGCCCGCCAGTTGGCGCACCCTGCAATCGCTCTATGGGATGACCGGCCAACCGGACCACGCCGCCACCGCCGCCGCCCATGTCGCGACGCTCGCGAAATTGCCGCCCGAGATCGTCACGGCGACCGCCATGTTCTCCGACAACGACCTCGCGCCGGCCGAAGCCATCGTGCGGGCCTACCTCCTGAAACACGGCGACCATGTCGAGGCCATGCGCTTGCTGGCGCGCATCGGGCTGGCGCACGACGTACTCGATGATGCGGATACGCTGCTCGAGGCGGTGCTCGCTATCGCGCCGGACTATCGGGCCGCCCGCTATGACTACGCCATGGCGCTGCTGCGGCGTCACAAGCATGTTCAGTGCATCGCTGAGCTCGAGAAGCTGCTCGAACTGGAACCGGACAATCGGACTTACAAGACGACTTATGCGACCGCGAATGTGGGCCTCGGCGACCATGAGCGGGCCCTCGCGCTGTATCAAGAGCTCATCGCCGGGTCCCCTCGGGACGCGGCGGCCAGCGAGTTGCACTTGTCGGTCGCGCATTCCTTCAAGGCGCTTGGGCGCCAGCAGGAAGCGATCGAAGCCTACCGTAACGCCGCCGCGGTGCGCCCGAGCTACGGCGATGCGTACTGGAGCCTCGCCAATCTCAAGACCTACCGGTTCGCGGCGGATGAGATTGCGCGCATGCGCGCCACGGAGGCAGCCCCGTCGACCGCCCTGATCGACCGCTACCACCTGTGCTTCGCCCTCGGCAAGGCTCTCGAGGACCTGGGCGAATATGAGGAGTCGTTTCGCTACTACGAGCGCGGCAATCGGCTCAAGAAATCGCAGAGCCGCTATCGCCCGGAAACCATCGAGCGCAACACGCGGCTGCAGCAGGCGATTTGCACGCGGGAATTCTTCGCGGCGCGGCGCGGCGTCGGCTCCCCGGACTCCTCGCCCATATTCATAGTCGGATTGCCGCGCTCCGGATCCACGCTGCTCGAGCAGATTCTGGCATCGCATTCGCAGGTCGAAGGCACCATGGAGCTCGCGGACATTCCGCGGCTGGTCCTGGAGCTGCAGGGCCGCGAACCCGACAGCGAGAATCCGCGCTATCCGGCGGTGCTGCAGACGCTCGGGCCGGGCGACTTTCTCAAGTTCGGCGAGAAATACATCAACGACACGCGCGTGTACCGCACGGGCAAGCCGCGCTTCATCGACAAGATGCCGAACAATTTCCGCCATCTCGGGCTCATCCACCTGATCTTGCCGAACGCCAAGATCATCGACGCAAGGCGCAACGCGCTGGCGTGCTGCTTCAGCAATTTCAAGCAGCTGTTCGCTGCGGGCCAGGAATTCACCTACGGGCTCGAGGATATCGGCCGCTACTACCGCACTTATGTCGAGCTCATGGCGCACTGGGATTCGGTGCTGCCGCAGCAAGTGCTGCGCGTCCAGCACGAAGAGGTGGTGGAGAACCTGGAGGCGAACGTGCGCAGGATTCTCGAGTTTTGCGGCCTCGAGTTCGAACCGCAGTGCGTGGAGTTCTACAAGACCGAGCGCAGCATCCGCACCGCCAGCTCGGAGCAGGTGCGCCGGCCGATTTTCAAGGAAGGCATCGATCAGTGGCGGAACTTCGAGCCATGGCTCGGGCCTCTCAAGGCGACTCTGGGCGCGTTGGCGTGAAATCCGCCATGTCCTCGCGCACGCGCAGTGCCCTATTGCTTGCCGCGGCCTTGGTCGCGTTGAGTCCCGCCGTCGCGCGCGCCGGCGCCGCGGATCTTTTGCCGGTACAGGTTTTCCAAGGCGCTCGAGCGCTCGAGGCGCCGGTCGCGAATAGCGCATTCGCGCCGAGCGCCGGCGCGCTGCCGGCGCCCGCCTTTGCCGGTGTGCTCAAGCTCAAGCCCATGCGCATGGACACGCTGCCGGTGCTGGCGCAGCCCCTCATCGAAGGGCGGGATGCGCGAATTTTTCCCGGCGTGCAGCTGGAATTCTTCACGGCCGGCGACCTGCTGGTGCCGGTCCAACGCGGCGAGATGGTGCGCGAGACCCAAGGCGGATCGACACCCAGCTACTGGCGCGTGATTCCGCAATTCGGCAAGGTGTGGCGGGAAACGAGCGACGGCGATTGGTCGCGCGCTGCCTTCCCGATCATGCTGGTCAACGACACCGAAAATCATGCACATCAGGGATTGGCGACGTTTCTCTATCGCGAGGGACAGGTGACCGGACTGCAGATCCAGTTCGTCCAACAGACCGGACCCTACATGATCAAGCAGTACTTCGTCGCGTGGGGTTTCGCACCGGCCGAATTCGCAGCGGGGAATTCGGCGAATCTGGCGGCGCGCCGTACGCAGGCGCTGGGTGAACTGGCTGCGCGGCTGCCGGCGAAGCCGTGGAATGAGCTTATCAAAACCATCCCACCGGGCACTCTCGATGGGTTTGGCGGCCCGCTCCTCCCAAAGTGGCAGGTGGCGGTGGCGCTGGTGCGCGACGGCACGATCTATTACCAAGATCCTGCCACGCCCTACGGGCCGTATCCGTATCCGCTGGAGATGCGCTTCGGCGTGCGCTCGCAGACCAAGAGCGTGTTCGCGCCGCTGGCGCTGCTGCGCCTCGCTCAGGTTTACGGCCCCTGGGTGCTGACGCTCAAGGTGGGCGACTACGTGCAGGGGCTCGATCCGAAGTGGCATCGCGTGCGCTTCATCGATGCGGCGAACATGGCAACCGGTTTCGGCGGCACGGGCAGCACCAAAACGCACCCCAACGACATTTTCGATGGCTATCTCGGCGGCAGCTATGACGCCTGGTACACGGCTCCCGCGCACGCCGACAAGATCCGGCAGATCGCCGCGACCTTGCGTCCCTATCCCTGGGAACCTGGTACCGTCATGCGCTATCGAGACCAGGATTACTACCTGCTCGGCGCCGCGATCGAGGGCTTCCTCAAGTCGGTGCGCGGGCCGCAGGCCCGCCTGTGGGAGTTCGTCAAGACGGAAGTGTTCGCTCCGATCGGCATCTATCAGGCGCCGGCCGTCAAAACCCGGGAAGCCGGCGGACGCGACGGTCTCGTGTGGGCCAACGCCGGATACTATCCGACGCTGGACGATCTCGCGAAGATCGCCCTGCTCTATCAAGCGCACGGCGCCTACGGCGGGGTGCAGATTCTCAACCGTGAACTGACCGAGGATCTTCTCGCCGGGCGCGATGCCATCGTCAAGAACGGCGACGCCTCGCTCGGACGGCTGCCGGGACCCCTCACGGGATCCCCCGAAGATGGGCTTTACAAAATGGGCTTTCATTTCCTGCGCTACGTGAACGCGGACGGTATCGTGGAATACCTGCCGAGCATGCACGGATCCGGCGACAATGAACTGATCTTGTTCCCGAACGGCGTGATCTCCATCGTCATGGCAAAGGCGTCCGTCGAAGTGTTGGGAGCTGAAAAAACCAGATCCGACGAGGGGCCCGTGACGCTGCGCGCGGTGGAGCGGCTCGCGCCATTCTGAAGCGCGGCGCCGGTCGACATGCAAGCAGCCGCCGCCGGCGCTCCGCCAACACCCATCGACGCTGAAGTGAGCCGCATCCGCGCGCTGCTCGAACGCGGGTCGTTCGAGACGGCGTTGGCGGCTGCGCAGGAGCTGCGCGCGCAGGTGCCCGGGAATCGCGACGTACTCTACATGATCGCGGTCAGCCTGCGGTTTCTGCAGCGCATTCCCGAGGCGCTGGCGATGCTGGCTGAATTGGAAAGGCGCCTCCCGGACTATAGCCGGCTGTACCAGGAGCGCGGCCACTGTCATGTCGCGATGCGTTCCGCGGAGCCTGCGATCCAGGCGTTCCTGCAAGCCGTGAAATTGAACCCGTCGCTGCCTGCAAGCTGGAAGGCGCTGCAGGTGCTGTTCCGCATGACGGGCCGCCCCGCCGATGCCGAGAACGCCGCCGCCCAGGTTGCGAAACTCGCGAACCTGCCTGCGGAAATCCTCACCGCCTTCGGCATGTTCGCTGACGGCGAGATCCATGCGGCCGAACATGTCGTGCGCCAGTATCTGCTGACCCACGCAGACCACGTTGAGGGCCTGCGGCTGCTCGCGCAGATCGGCATGAAACTCGACGCCGTGGACGATGCCGAGCACCTGCTCGAAAAGGTGCTGCTGCTGGCACCGGATTATCAAGCCGCCCGCTACGAGTACGCGATCGCGCTGCTGGCGCGCCACAAGCATGTCTGCGCGCGCGCGGAGGTGGAGAAACTCCTCACAATCGACCCAAACAACCGAATCTACCGCACCGCCCACGCAACGATATGCGCGGGCATGGGCGACTACGCACAAGCCCTGCCGCGCTACCGCGAAATTCTGGCCGAGACGCCCAATGACCCCGAGCTCAACTTATCGTTCGCGTATGCGCTAAAGACCATCGGTCAGACCGATGCGGCGATCGAATCGTATCGCGCCGCGGCGGCGTCCCGGCCGCACTACGGTGAAGCGTATTGGAGTCTCGCCAACCTCAAGACCTATCGTTTCACGGATGCCGAAATCGTCCGTATGCGGGCCGCGGAGGCCTCCCCGAACATTCAGCCTGTCGACCGCTATCACTTCTGTTTCGCGCTCGGTAAGGCGCTCGAAGACCGCGGCGAGTACGCGGAGTCTTTTGCGCTGTACGAGCGCGGCAATGCCCTGAAGAAGACCGAGTGCCGCTACCGGCCGGAGCCGCTCGAACGCAATGCGCACTTGCAGGCCTCCGTGTGCACGCGGGAGTTCTTCGCCGCGCGGCCGGGTGTCGGCTGCCCCGACCGCTCGCCCATCTTCGTCGTGGGGTTGCCGAGGTCAGGCTCGACGCTCATCGAGCAGATCCTCTCGTCGCACTCCCGGGTGGAGGGGACGATGGAACTCGCGGACATCCCTCGCCTGGTGCAGGACCTGCAGGGGCGCGAGCCGACCGGCGCGACTCCGCGCTATCCGCCCATGCTCGCGGAATTGACCGCCGAGGACTTCTTGCACCTTGGCGAAAAATATATCAGCGACACGCGCGCATACCGCACGGGTAAGCCCTTCTTCGTCGACAAGATGCCGAACAATTTTCGCAATCTGGGGCTCATCCATTTGATTCTGCCCAACGCCAAAATCATCGATGCGCGCAGAGATCCGCTCGCCTGCTGCTTCAGCAACTACAAGCAGCTGTTCGCCTCCGGACAGGAATTCACCTACAGCATCGAGGACATCACCCGGTACTACCGGATGTACGCGCAACTCATGGCTCACTGGGACGACGCGCTGCCGGGCCGGATCCTGCGGGTCGAGCACGAGGACCTGGTGGACGATCTCGAGGCGAACGTGCGCCGTCTCCTGCAATTCTGCGATCTTAAGTTCGAGCCCGCCTGCCTTGAGTTCTACAAGACGGAACGCACCGTGCACAGCGCGAGCTCCGAGCAGGTGCGCCGGCCGATCTATCGCGAAGGCGTCGACCAGTGGCGCCGCTTCGAACCCTGGCTTGGGCCCATGAAGCAAGCCTTGGGCCCGAGCCCGGCCTGAAGCCGGAGCGCCGTTTACTTACTGGAGAACTTGTAGGCGAACTTGATCCCGAGTACGCGCGGCCGCTGCGGCACCTCGGTCAGAATGAATTGGCCTTGGTCCGTCGACAAGCTGGAATTCACATTCGAGAGATTCTGTCCGAAGACTTGCGCGGACCATGGACCCTTGGACACGCCGGCTGCGGCATCGTAGGTCGAATATCCCGGCATATCAAACGCCGGGACATAGCCGGTCGCCGTGATCATGTGCCCTTGGTGCTGGCCGGCGACTTGCACGAACGCGTTGTAGTCGTTGAAATCCCATTCGTAGCGCACGCGAGCGTTGACATTGAACGGCGGTGAATAGGCGGTCGGGCTGCCGAGCGGTCCGTACGGATTCGGAATCGACGTGATGTTCTTGCCGAAATTGACGCTCGCCGGGTTGTTGTCGACCAGGTACGGCGAGTTCGTCTGCGAAGGGCTGTTCCAGGCGGCTGCGGTCTGCACGGTCAGGCCATGCGTCACGCGAGCGATGATGCCGGTCTCGAGACCCCTGACGCGATAGCTCGGTCCATTCGTGGCGAAGGCCAGGTTGCCGAGGCCGCCCTGCGGGTCGAAAAAGCCGGTCTGCGCGTTGCTCCAGATTTCCTGGTAAAGCGCGCCGTTGAATTGCACGCGCTGATCGAACCATTCGGTCTTCCAGCCAACCTCATTGTTGGTCACGTTGTCCGGTACCGTGAAAGCCGGAACGCAGAACTGGTCGACATTGTCCGGGCCCGGCAGGTGACAGGACGTTCCTCGATTGAACTGCCCCGCGCGGAAGCTCTGCGACCAGGTGTAGTACACCAGGTCGTGCTCCGTGATGTGCCAGCTTAGGTTGCCGCGGGCCCGATTGCCGGACGGAGTCGAACGGTTGGGCGTCCGGGTGCTGACGTTGGTTCCGTACGGCGCCTGGCAGGGTCCGAAGTAGGTTGTCGGCGCGGCGGGACCATAGGCACCCCCCACCTTGCAGTAAAAGCTGCCGACGTCGCCGCCTGCCTCCTTGTCGTCGTATTTGAAGTGGCGAATGCCGCCCGTGAGCGTCACCGCATTCGGGATGAGATCGATGTCCAGCGACGCAAATTCCGCCAACTGCTTGTAGCCGCGCTCCACGTCGTCGAAGAATCCCGTGGCGGGTCTCGGGATGTAGGCAGGCGAGCCCGGCCACGGTTGCAGCGGCAGATAACAATCAGCGTTGAGCCCCGTCGGAGAGCACGTCGGAACCGTTACGTACGACCAATGGGTCTGGTCGACGATGGTGTAGTTTTCCCAATAGACTCCAACGAGCCCGCGGATGCGCTTGTCGTCCGGCGAGCTCAGGCGCAGCTCATGGCTCTGGTGCGTGTTTCTTTCCTGCTCGGACCAAGTCGTGCTCGGCGAGTAGCACTTGCCGGTGGCGGGATTCGTTGAAATACCCGCGCATTGATAGTACGAGGCGTTCACACCGCGCGCATAATTCGTGTAGTCTTGCAGCTGATCGACGTTTCTCACCAGGTAGGCGCCGCTGTAGACCAGCTTCAGGTCGCCTATCTTTCCATTGACCACCAACGCCGTGTTCTCGAACTTGTCCTTGTCAAAGGACGGGTTGAACAACGTCACGGACAGCCGCGGCAGCGGCTGTCCTCCGATGGGTACGGCGTTGGCGGTGAGCGAGGCGCCCTCGGTGCCGAAAGGCATCTCGTAGAAAACGCCCTGCGAGTCCATATTTTGATAAGACTGGGTCAGCAAGGCGTCCCAGTCGCTGTTGATCTTGAACAGGGCCGACAGACGAAAACCCGTGTAGGTCAGTGGGTTGATGGCATTGCCGACGATGCTGTTGTTGTTGATGGACACGCTGTTGGTCGGCACCACGCCGCCGTTGTAGCGGGCGATGCCGAGGTCGGTGGACGCCCGCGAGAAGACGCTCGGAACGTTGTTGATGTAGCCGCCCTGGCGGTCGTTGTAGATCACCGCCCGCACCGCCAGCGTGTCCTCGATGAGCGGCAGGTTGAGCACGGCGGTGACATTGCTGTTCGGATCGCCGTGGGCGGTGGTTCCATAGCCCGCATCCACGCTGCCCTCGGTGACATTGAGCTTGGGCTTGTTGGTGATGTAGCGGAGCACCCCGCTCAGCGCCCCGCCGCCGAACAGCGTGCCCTGCGGGCCCTCGAGCACCTCGATGCGCTCCAGGTCCGCCGCATAGACGTCGAGGTTGCGGCCGGGCAGCTGCCCGGACTGCTCGTCTAGATAAATGGCGACCGCCGGGAACGCGCCCGTCGTACCGCCGCCTTGGCCGCCGCCGCCGCCAATGCTGAGGCCGCGCATGAAGATCTCGCCTTGCGCCGGCCCGTTGGTGGCTTGAGTCACATTGGGTAGAAATTTGATGAAGTCGTCCAGATTCACGACGTTCAACTGCGAAATCACTTCGCTGGTCAGCGCCTGAATCGTGATGGGTACGTTCTGGATGTTCTCCTCGCGGCGCTGCGCGGTGACAATGATTTCGCCGAGCGCCTCGGAGTTCTCTCCGACCTCCGCCGCAATGGCGGTCGACGCGCCGTGCAGCCCGAGGATGGAACAGATCGCATACGACAGCTTATGGTTCGGCTTCAAAGTCCTCTCCCTTCATTTTTTTCATCCCGCCGGCCGAGCTGCTCGTACTCGAGGAGTCGCGGCTCCGGCACCAATATCACGCATTGCTGCGAATTCCAAGCCGAAAAAAAGCATTACGCCATACCAATTGAGTCAGCCAATCGATGCATCGTAAATGCCCCATTCCGGCGCGCTGCGTGCGTCCTCGGTCGCCACATTGGTGCAGAGTGCCGGAACGGGGATGCGTGGGTCCTTATCGATTCTCCGATGAGCGCGGCATCGGCGCAACGCCTGCATAGAACGTGCTTGCGGGAGTGCTCCTCAGGAATGCGGCGGCGGTCATCGCGCGCGAATGCGTCGGGATCACCTCCGCCGGCGGCAACAGCGGCACGAGCTTGCGAAGCGCCAGCCACGCGGCCGTGGGGCCGGCCCCGAATTCCCGCGACCCGTCTTGGGTCTTGCGCACGTCCAACCAGAAGGTCGCGGTCAGGAGGTCGTGCGCCAGCAGATCGAACGTGGTATCCACGGCCTGGCGCGCGCGGTACGCCTTGATGCGGGTTTGTGCCTGCAGATCCTCGACCGTACCGACGATGGCCTGGCCCGAGGGAGCGATCGGATTCGTGAGACTCTGTATCTCCTGCTCGAGATCCACCGGCGTGAAGCCGCCGCCCCCCGCTCGAAACAGCTCGAACCCGCTGCCCGGCGGGGCGTGCAGAACCTGCGCCGGAATGGTGGCGGTGAAAAATGGATTGTTGAACCGGTCGATGCGCAGCGACACCGCAATGTCCATGTTCGCAAGGGCAATGACGAAGGCTTCGAGCTTGTTCGCCATCGGGTAAGGGTCCCAGTTGGCGTTCGACACGATGTAGCCCGCCTTGCCGCGGCTGTGCTCGCCGCCTTTGACGTAGTACTTCATCATCGCCGGAGTGGACAGTTCCCACGCATCTTCGGGCTTGAGATCGGTGCGCACGGCCGGGTTATGATCCGAGGAATTCATCTGTAGAACCACTGCGTCGCGCAGCGCGCCCCATTCCTCCCAGGCCGAGGCCTGACGGATCGACGAAGCCCGCAGGCTCTCCGGATCCTGGATGATCCGTTTCGGATCGTCGCCGAACAGATAACTGCCCTTGATCATGTCGAGCACGCGGGCCGCGTCCCAGTTCAGCCACTGAAACGGGCGCTCGCGCTGCACTACCGTGCTGATCGGCGTGATGCTGGAATTCATTCCATTCAAATCCATCGCATAGATGAGATCGGCCCAATCCAGCGCCCCTTGCGCGTCGTGCACGGCCAGCGCCGCGATGCCGGTGGCATAGGCATCGCTGCTGGTGAGTGCGTTGGTGTCGGCGGCAAATGGCTTGATCGGTTTCAGTCCGGCCTTTGCCAGCGCATCGGCGGCCGGCATGAGCGTACCCTGGTAATAGGCATCGCCCGCACCCACCATCGTCGCGGCTACATTGCTGAGCTGTGCCAGATCGCCTTCGCCCAGCGTGCCGCGCGACTGCACCACCGGTGTGATGCGCCGGTTCAAGAGATCGATCAGCATCTGCGAGAGCTGCGCACTCGGCGCGTTGTAGGTCATCGCATTGGCGCGCACCACCATCATCGCGCGTACAATCTCCTCCTGGCGGACCTCCGGCCCGTAGCCCGCCGACGCGCCCCGCTGGAATTCCCGCAGCTGCGTTTTCTCGAGATACGCGCGGTTCTCCGCGCTCATCGGGTCGCCGGAAAACATCACGGTCTCACGCTGGTCGCCGGCGCCGCGATTGAACCAGTAGACCGGGATGCCCTCCGCGGCCGCCTCGAGCAGCAAGCCGTGGTTGTCCGCTTGACGCTGTTTCGCGTCCGCGCTGAGTTCCACTTTGGCCCCGAGCCTCGCGACTTCGACGACCTGATCGATCGTCAAGTCGCGGCCGGTCAGGGTGACCGTTTTCGCGGGAGCGGCGGGGGTTATCGGCTGGTAATCCGCCGCCGCAAACAAGGGGGCGCTCGTCCCCGGCCAACTCGCCACGACGGCACCGATGATCATCACGGCGCGCGTTCGCGTCATCGAATTACTCATATATCGCGTCCCCTCTCGTCTCGGTTGATAACAATGCCTTAATCGCCATCCTCGGTTATCGTATGCGATCGGGGAGATGAAGAGGAAACCAGTTCCATAATGACATTCCAAACATTGTCCTGCGGCAGCGGCCTTGGCGTCGCGGCAGCATTGTTATTGGCGGCCGCGAATGCGGGCGCTGCGTCGGCCGCGCCGTATCGGCCGATTACACCCAGCATGGCGGACAAGACCGTGGTATTGAGCGGCCACGACCTCACCGTCGACCAAGTGGTGCAGGTGGCGCGCTACGGCGCCAAGGTTGCATTGACGCCCGAAGCCCGGCAGCGCTCCGCCGACGCCCATGCGCTGCTGCTGGAGGCGGCCGCCGAAGGGGTATCGGTGTATTGGTTCAATCGAGGTTCGGGTTCCGGCCGCGAGCGGTTCATCTTCACCGGCGATCCGCTGGCGCCGGAAAACAAGAAGCTCCTGGAAGCACGCCAGCTCGCGATCTTCCAGCGCGGCGCGCTCGCCGGGCTCGGCCCGGAGATCGGCGATGAAGAGATCGTTCGCGCCATGCTGGTGGTTCGAGCCAACACCATGAGCTTCGAAGCTGCGAGCCCGCAGCTCACGCAACGCCTGCTCGACCTGCTGAACGAGCGTATTACGCCGGTCGTGCAGTCGCGCAGCACCGTCGGCGAAGGGGACTTGGGGCCCTTCACCAACGTCGGCGCGACCATGGTGGGTGCGGGCAATGCCTTTTACCGCGGCGTGCGCATGCCCGCTGCCGAGGCGCTGCGCCAAGCCGGTCTCGAGCCGCTCGCCCCCTTCGGAGCCGACGACAGCGAGCTCGAGAGCACCAATGCCTACTCGACGGGTCAGGCGGCGCTGCTGCTATACGATGCCCGGGAGGCTCTTGCCTGGGCCGATCTCATCCTTGCCATCGATCTCAACGGCATGAACAGCAGCGTCTCGCCCCTGTCCCAGCCGGTGCAAGCGAACCGGCCGTTCAAATGGCTGAATTGGGATGCCGCGCGCGTCCTCGAGATGCTGAAGGGGAGCTACCTGTTCGAATTGGATGAGCAGAGAATCATTCAGGATCCCGAAAGCCTGCGCACCTCCTCGATACGGCAGGGATCCGCGTGGCAAGCCTGGGCGCAGCTGCGCGATGACGCGCTGATTCAGATGAATTCGTCCGACCACAATCCCGCGGTCCGCGTCGGCGCCTCGCCCGGGGATTCGTGGGAGCTCAGCACCCCGCAATTGGCGCAGTTCTATGTCAAGGGCAGCCCGCGCAATCATGGCCAGCACGGCTTCATATTCTCGAACGCCAACTGGGATCCGTACCCGCTCGCCAACGAGATCGAGGCCTTCACCATTGCGCTCGCCAACATGGATACGGCGGTCGTGCAGCGGATGCTGCGCTTCACCAACAAGTTTTTCACCATCATCGGGTCCTCGGACGAATCGCCGGGCGAGCCCGGGCGCTTTCATCTGACCCAAGGCAGTGAAATCGCGGCCGTCGCATTGATGCAGGAAATCCAGGGTCTGATCAACCCGGTGCCGCCGGAGGGCAACGCGCTCATTCAAAACGTGGAGGACATGCAAACGCAGACGCGCCTCAAGGTCACGCGCGCCCGCGCAGCAGTCGAAGACACTGTCGATCTCTTGGCCGAAGATCTCTTGACCGGAACGTACTGGCTGGACCTTCGCAAATCACAGAATCCGGCGCGCGCGTTTGGGCGGGCACCGACGGCGGTCTGGACTGCATTTCGCGGTACGCTGCCCTTCAACGGCATCGGACCCAAAGCCGCCACCCAGCCCATCCACGAAATTGCGGCGACGTTCATTCGCAGCAATGCGGCCGCGAAATTCTACCAGGATGATGCGCGCGAACCGGGCGCGCCGGCGCGCCGGCATATTGCCGAATGATCGCCAACGCGCGGATGTACTCGGTGAGCCCGGAGGCAGGCGCGCTCTGGCGGCGGCTGCTCACGGGGGTGATCGCGCATGCCGGCCTCGACATCCGGCTGCTCGAGCACGGCGAGCCGGCACCGATCAACGAGTTGTGGCAGCGCGCGGATAAGGCCGCGGTGTTCATGTGCGGTCTGCCGTTCTCGTTATCCCAGCCTCGTCCTGAATTGATTGCGGCCCCGGTTCCCGCGCCCGCCGGATTCCGCGGCCTGCCGCAGTATTGGAGCGAGATGGTGGTCCGGCAAGACAGCAACTGTCGCACCATTGCGGACACTTTCGGCGGCCGGATTGCGCTGACGGTTCCGGATTCTCAATCCGGGTGCCTCGCCGCGCTCTACTATCTCATGACGGTCGCGGATCGATTCCCGCTCTATGCCGAGGTTATTACGCCGCGAGTGACGCCGCTCGGCGCGATGTCGGCGGTGATCGAAGGTGCGGCCGAGGTCGCGCCCATCGATTCCTATGCCTACAGCCTGCTGCAGAAGTTTCGCCCGGACCTGACGTCGCAACTGCGCGTGGTTGCGCGAACCGCGGCGACGCCGATCCCGCCGCTGGTCGCCTCGCAGCCCGGCCTGGAGGCCCTGCAGCAGGCGTTCCTTGAAGCGCATCGAATCGCCGCCATCTCCCCTCTCATGACGGCCTTATTGCTGGAACGATTCGTGCGCCCGG
The DNA here is from genome assembly GCA_963818075.1 of uncultured Gammaproteobacteria bacterium. GTDB lineage: Bacteria > Pseudomonadota > Gammaproteobacteria > Steroidobacterales > Steroidobacteraceae > Bog-1198. The sequence continues at coordinate 859,009 of CAWFQX010000007.1, forward strand.
ATCCGGATTCTTATGATGCGTTGCGGCTGAATTTTCTCGCCGCCAGCCGCTATTGGCGCGAACATCCTCTGGCCGCGACGGTACATCCGGCATTTCGCGCAGCGGGTCCTTTCACGAGCTCGCTTTAACCCGCTAAACTTGCAGCTACAGCAATGCATGCCGTGACGAAAGCGTTTCTCCGAGTGGACGGGCCGACCTGGGTGGTTGCCCTGGTGCTGTATGGCGCGTGGCTGCTCCTGATATGGTTCAACGCCCTGCTGCCCTGGTGGGTGATCATGCCGGTGGGCGCCTACCTCATCGCCTGGCACTTCTCGCTGCAGCACGAGGCCATTCACGCGTTCCGCGGCGTGCCGGCATGGCTGCGCATTGCCGTGGTATTTCCGCCCTTGGGGCTATGGTTTCCCTATCCGCTCTACCGCAAGAGCCATACCACGCATCATCGCGACGTGAACCTGACCATCCCGGGGGTCGATACCGAGTCATATTATGTATTGCAGGAGGATTGGGCGCGCATGGGTGCGCTGAAGCGGCACGTGCTGATGTTCAATCAAACCATGGCCGGGCGCCTATTGATCGGTCCGGTGCTGCGCCTCTGGACCTTGTTGATCAAGGAGACGCGCCGGGTGCGGCAAGGCGACTACGGCCATTTGCCCCACTGGGGTCTGCATGTCGTCGCGGTCGGGCTGCTGTTCTGGTTTATTTCCGGAGTCTGCGGGTTTCCCTGGTGGCAGTACTGCCTCCTTGTCGCCTACCCGGGCCTGAGCTTGGGATTGCTGCGCGCATTTACCGAACACCGCGCCGCGCTGGATTCTCAGGAGCGAACCGCCTCCGTGGAATCCAATGCGCTGTTTGGCTTGCTGTACCTTTACAACAATCTGCACGTGGCGCACCACTTGAAGCCCACCATGCCGTGGTACGAAATTCCGCGCTTCTACCGTGAAAACAGGGACACGCTCCTCTCGAGCAACGGCAACTTCGTCTATGAAGGCTATGCAGTGCTGGCGCGCCGCTATTTTCTGACTCCCGTATTCAGCCCCGTTCATCCGACCCTGTAGACGCCGCTTGCCCAACAAAACCCGCGCGATCGTCGCAACCTCGATCGGCAACATGCTCGAATGGTACGACTTCACGGTGTACGCACTCTTTGCCGGCTACATCGCCGGTAATTTCTTCCCCGGGGACGATAAAAACACGCGGCTGCTCAAAACCTTCCTGGTCTTTGGCTTGGGGTTCGTGGTCCGCCCGCTGGGCGCGGTGCTCATCGGCAACTACGGCGACCGGGCCGGGCGCAAAGCAGCGCTGACCTTGACCATCCTGTTGATGGCCGCCGGCACCGGGATCATCGCGCTCTCCCCCACCTATGCCGCCATCGGGATCGGCGCGCCGCTCCTGTTGTTGCTCGGGCGGGTGCTGCAGGGCTTTTCGGCCGGCGGCGAGATCGGCGGCGCGACGGCCTATTTGCTGGAAAGCGCCGAACCTGCGCAGCGCGGACGCGTCGCATCGTGGCTCGAAGCCAGCATGGGGATGGCCAACATCCTGGGCGCGCTGGCGGCGTTCTCGGTGACCGCGGTCTTGAGCACGAGCGAGGTTCAGGCTTGGGGTTGGCGTATCCCCTTTCTCTTCGGTCTGACCATCGCGCCGGTGGGTCTGTACTTGCGCCGCAGCCTGGATGAAACCGACGCCTTCCAGGCCGAAGAGCGCCAGCGCGCCCACGCGGCAAAGGCCAAGGCGCCCTTGCTCGAGATATTCCGCAACCACGGGCGCAGCCTGTTCGTCGGCTTTTGCGTCGCCGTGCTGTGGGCCGTCGCGGTCTATGTGTTGATGATTTACCTGCCCACTTACGTGCAGCGTGCGGACACGTTCGGTTTCAGCGCCGCCCAAGCCTTCGGCGCGTCGCTGATCGGCAATATCCCCTTCGTCATCGGCTGCGTCTGGTTCGGATCCTGGTCGGACCGAATCGGCCGACGGCGCAGTTTGGGCTTGAGCGCCGGGCTGCTGTTCATTGCCGTGCTGCCGCTGTTCCTGTGGTTGAAGGCCGATCCAACACTGCCGACGCTGATCATCGTGCAAGCCATCGTGTGCCTATTGGTGGCCAGTTTCGTCGGAGTGGCCCCGGCGGCGCTGTCGGAGATCTTTCCCACCGGCGTGCGCTCCACCGGGACCTCTCTCGTATACAACGGCGCGTTCACGCTATTCGGCGGTTTCGCGCCCATGATCCTGACCTGGCTCATCCAACGATCGGGCGGCTCGATCTATTCGCCGGCCTGGTACGTGATGCTCGCGGCCGGCGTTGCCTTGATCGCGATTCCCTTTCTGGGACAGCGCAAATCACCGGCCGCGGCACTGCCCGCCGGCTATCCCACCGTTACCAACGAACCCTAGCCGCGCAAGCGATAAGGAGAATCTCGTGTCGGACCATCCGAACTTTCTGATTTTGATGGCGGATCAGCTGACCGCGCGCGCGCTGCCCGCCTATGGAAACAAGATCGCCAAGACGCCCCACATGGACGCGCTGGCCGCCGCCGGCGTGGTGTTCGAGTCGTTTTACTGCAATAGCCCGCTGTGCGCACCGTCGCGGTTTTCGTTTCTGGCGGGCCGCCAGGTTTCCGCCATCGGCGCCTACGACAACGCAGCGGAATTGCCGGCGCAAGTTCCCACCTTTGCGCACTACCTGCGGCGCGCGGGATACCAGACTGTATTGAGCGGCAAGATGCACTTTTGCGGCGCCGATCAATTGCACGGTTTCGAGGAGCGGCTCACCACCGATATCTATCCGGCCGACTTCGGCTGGACGCCGGACTGGAGCCGCTTCGAGCATCGGCCGACCTGGTATCACTCCATGGATTCGGTCACTCAGGCGGGGCCGTGCACGCGTACCAACCAGATCGACTTCGACGACGAGGTGGTATTCAGCGCGCGCCAGAAATTATTCGACATGGCCAGAGCCAAGGACCGGCGGCCCTTCTGCATGGTCGCCTCCATGACCCATCCGCACGACCCCTACGTGATTCCGCAAGGGTTTTGGGATCGCTATGCCGGGGTCGAGATCGACATGCCGCGCGTGCGCATGGCTGCCGGCGAACTGGATCCTCATTCCCGGCGCCTGCGCCACGTCTGCGGGCTCGACTTGCAGCCGGTGAACGAGGCGCAAGTTCGCGCCGCGCGCCGCGCTTACTACGGCGCGGTGTCCTACGTCGATGACCAGGTCGGGGTGCTGCTCGCGAGCCTCGCCGATGCGGGCTTCGCCGACGACACCATCGTACTGTTGCTCGCCGACCACGGCGACATGCTGGGCGAGCGCGGACTCTGGTACAAGATGAGTTTTTTCGAGCCGGCTTGCAGGATTCCCCTAATCGTCCATGCGCCGGGACGCTTTGCCGCGCGGCGCGTGGCTGAATCTGCCTCTCTGGTCGATATCCTACCGACGCTGTGCGAGCTCGCCGGCGGCGACCCTACGAGCTTCCCGACGCCGCTCGATGGCAATAGTCTGGCGCCGCAGCTCGCGGGAGGCGCCGGCAGGGACGAAGTCATCGGCGAGTATCTGGCTGAAGGGGCGATCGCCCCCCTGGTGATGATCAAACGCGGGCGGTACAAGTTCGTACATTCGCCCGCCGATCCGGACCAGCTTTACGACCTTACGGACGACCCCGACGAGCGGCGCAATCTCGCATCCGACTTTGAGCACACGTCGCGCGTGCGCGAGTTTCTGGACGAAGTGGCGCGGCGCTGGAATATGCCCTCCCTGCATGCCGCGGTCCTCGCGAGCCAGCAGCGCCGTCATCTGGTTTACGAGGCGCTGCGCCGCGGACGGTATACCCCATGGGACTTCCAACCGATGCGCGACGCGAGCCGCCTCTACGTCCGCAACGACCAGGATCTGGGCGATCTGGAGGCCATGGCGCGGTTTCCGCCATTTCACGCCTGACCAGGCTCCTCCTCCCCGACCAGCTGCTTTTTTTGCGTGCGCTATGGCACGGAGGGTCCGGCTCGTTTGTGATACAAAGTAGGGGCTTGGCGCTGCCGCCCATCCCTGCGCTTTCTACAGTGTCGCGCCTTACCGACATTGCGGGAATTAGTTCAAGATGATCATGATGCGAGCGATTGATGCGCGATGAATTGACGTCTAAACACCCGGTACTTTACTTACTGCCAAGAAGGGTGCCCGTTGCAAAATAAGAAGACGCCTGATTGGGAGGGACATGAGCCTGACACGAGCGCCCGGTTGCTCGACGTGCTCATCACGGCGACGACCGGATCCGCCAAGGTCTCGCGCTCCGATCGAATCCTGTTCGTGGCCTGCGAGTTTTGGGCCGCGGCGAGGAATCGTTCGCTGCACGAGCAGCTGCAGACCGGCGCGATTGCGCAATTGCGCGAAGCCGAGGAGGCGTTCATCGCCATCGGTCTTACGCATGCGGCCGGTTTTCTGCGGCTCGGGCGGCTCGCGTTGTCGGTCGATCCGCCGACGCCGCTGCAGGACGTCGCCGAAAACGTCGAAAATTGGCTTGCGAACGTGGACGAGCCGGTCGACCTCATGATTGCCGAATTCGCCAAGAAACAGGCGACCGACCGTCACACCAACTGACGCAGCCTCAAGGGAAGTCTGCGAGCGTCAAGCGTATCCATTCGGTCAGATGAGGGGCGTAGACGCGCTCGACGAACAACAGGTATTCCACGCTCTGTACGCACACCGTCAAAACATGCACTTCCGCCAGGCGGGCGGCGCGAGCTTCGCCAAGGCCGGGGATTGCCGTCATGGCTCCCAGCCGCTGCAGCAATTCACCGGCGCGCCGGCCCTGCACGCGCAAGACAGAGATTCCGCCCGTCTGGTCGACCAGGCAGCCATCCGCCGCACCGGCCAGCCGCTGCCCGAGTTCGGCAAGCAGCGCCGCCCCGCTGCATAGAAGAAGAGTCTCGGTGGGGCTGCGCCACGCGAGCACCGATTGTGCGGCGTCACCTGCGGCGCTGAGCGCCGCCCGTTGCGGCTGCGGCAGGGGCGTGCCGAGTGCCTGCTGTACCATGCCGCCGAAGCTGCCCGCGCGGTCAAAGTAACGCAGCGATGCCACCTGCACCCCGGGCAACGCCTCGACGCGCAGGCCGTCCAACCCCGGGGGGAACACTGTACTTCGCAAATCACCCATGCAGGCGCTTGCCCGTGGGATCGATGAACGGGGCCTTGACCACCACGGCGTCGATGACCGATCCCAGGTGATGGACTCGTATCTTGTCCCCCAGCCGCTGCGCTCCCCGCGCCAACATGCCGAGCGCAATCGGTGCTCCGAGTTCAGGACTCCAGTAGCTGGAAGTCACGTGGCCTTCGGTTTGGGTCGGCGGTGCGGCGGCGGCGATCTGCGCGCCGACGGGGAGCCGGGTGCGGCCGTCGGCGGGCGACAGCGCCACCAACTGAAAGCGGCCGGGATCGCGCGCCGCCGGGCGCAACAGCGAACGGCGGCCCACGAAATTCGCGGCCTTGCGCTCGATGCTGCGCGCAAAACCGATATCTTGCGGCAGCGTGGTACCGTCGGTGTCGGTGCCGATGTGGATGTAGCCCTTTTCGGTGCGCATGATCTCGAGCGCTTCGATGCCGTAGGGGACGGCGGAAAAATCGCCCGCTTGCGCCCACAGCCGCTCGAGCAGATTCTGGACGTGGTCGGCGGGCAAGTTGATCTCATAGCCTAACTCGCCGCTGAAACTCGCCCGCAGCACGCGCAAGGCCACCCCATCCCAGCGTGCTTTCTCGCAGGGTCATGTGCGGCATCGATTCGGGCGCCAAGGCCGCATCGAGACCCAACGCCTTGAGCCAATCCCAGGCGCGCGGGCCCGGCCACGGTGACATTGCCCCAACGCGAGGTAACGGGCGTCACCAGCACCCTTAAACTTGGTATATTCGCACTGCAGCCATTCCTCGAATGCCGCCGCCGTGCGTTCCACTCCGGCGCTCGTGGTGTTCACCCAGTAAGTGCTGGGAACCCAAGCGCGCCACGATGCCGTCGTCGACGACGATGCCATTTTCATTCAGCAGCAGGCCGTAGCGTGCCTGACCGGGTTTCAGGTTCGACATCGTGCCCACGTACATGAGATCCAGAAAATGCGCTGCGTCCGGGCCGTAGATCTCGAGCTTGCCGAGCGGCGAGCCGTCGAGCACGCCGGCATGCCGTGCGCACCGCGCCGGCTTCGCGCTGCGCGGCAGATTCCAAGGATTCGTCCGGCCGCGGATAGGCGGCCGGCCGCACCCAGTTGCCGAATTGTTCGAACAGCGCGCCGCGCGCCTCGTGCCAGGCATGCGCCGGCAGCTGCTTCAGCGGCCGATACAAGGCGCCCACCCGGCGCCCCGCAATCAGCCCGAGCGTGCACCGGCGCGAACGGCGGCCGGAATTTCGTGGTACCCACCTCCGCGGGCTCGCGGCCGGTGAATTCTCCCATCAGCACCAGCGCGTTGACGTTGCTGGTCTTGCCCTGGTCGGTGCCCATGCCGGTGGTGGTATAGCGCTTCAAATGCTCGATCGAGCGATAGTTCTCTTGCGCGGCCAGGCCGATGTCGCCGACGGCCACGTCGTTTTGCAGGTCCACGAACTGCTTGCCCGGCACGTCCGGCCATATGCGTCGCCGCCAGCGAACGCCCGGCGCCGCCAACCGGCGCCGGCGGTGCGGCTTGCCCAAGAGCCACCGCGGTGCCGAGCTCTGCCGCGTGATTCACCGCCGCGTCGCGGGCGAAGATTCCCGCGCAGGCACCCGCGCTCCACACGCCGGGCGCGGCACCGTCGGGCACGAACATGGCGGACTCTTCCACCCAGCGAAGTTTCCCGCCCGCCTGCGAATGCAAGTGCACCGCCGGCGCATAGCCGCCGGCGCTCAAGATCAGATCGCAGTCCAGCCGTTCGGGCCGCGCACCGATGGTGTCGGTCGAAATGACCGTGCAGCTGCGCACGCTTGCGTGCCGCCGACCTTGGCGATGCCGGCGTTCACGAAGGTGCGCGGCTGCGCGAGCGCAGCGCCGATATCCGCCTGCGGCCGGCGATCGACCAGCGCAATCACATTCACGCCCGCGGCGCGCAGCGAGGCGGCCACCCGATACGCGGAATCGCTGTTGGCCGCGATGACCACTCGTTGACCGCAGGCAACGCCGAATGCATGCGCGTATTTATCGGCGGCGCCGGCCAACATCACGCCGGGACGATCGTTGTTGGGGAAGATCATCGGGCGCTCCAACGCTCCCGTCGCGGCGATCACGGCGCGCGCGCGAATTTTCCACAGCCGCTCGCGCAGCATGCCGCCGCGACCCGCCGCGGCGGCCGGCGGGCGGCAGGGCTTCGCGCGCGCATACCAGATTGTGATCGTAAATACCGAACGCCATGGTGCGCAGCATGCGGCGCACGCCGCAGCGCTCGGCGCGCAGAACGAGCTCGGCAACCTGCGCATCCGCGCGCCACGCCAGCGCACCGCCGAGCGCGGGGCCGCTCGCCGAGCAAGAGCGTGTCTGCGCCCGCCTCGGCGGCGGACACCGCGGCGCTCAAGGCCGGCGAGCCCGCCGCCCACCACCACGACCTCGGCTTGCGCCGCCGCTTCCTCGTATCGATCGGGATCGGGTTCTCCGGAGGCACGGCCGAGACCCGCCATGCGGCGAATCGTGGGCTCGAACACATGCCAATTCGGCCACTTGAATGTCTTGTAGTAAAAGCCCGCCGGCAGCAGCGCAGCCACCCTGCTCGATGGCCGCACCGGCATCGAAGCCGACGCTCGGCCAGCAATTGACGCTGGCGGCGATGAGACCTTCGTGCAACTCCACCAAGGTGGCGCGCATGTTGGGCGTACGGGTGGCGCCATCGCCCAAGTCGACAAGACCGTTGGGTTCCTCGACGCCGCAGGAAAAAATGCCGCGCGGCCGATGCAGCTTGAAGCTGCGCCCCACGAGCTGCACCCCGTTCGCCAGCAGCGCCGAGGCCAGCGTATCGCCCGGATGCCCGCTCATGCGCCGGCCGTTGAATTCGAAGTACAGGCGCCGCGATCGATCGAGGCGCTGGCCGCAGGGCGCGGGAAGACGCGAGGCGGTCATGGGGGCGGGGCATCCGTCATGGCGTACACGGAGAGGATTTCGTGGGTGACGGTATTGCGCGCAATGTTGAACCACTGGCCGCAGCCGTAGGTGTGCCGCCAGCGCTCGAAATGCAGGCCCTTGGGGTTGTCGCGAAAGAACAGATATTCGCCCCAAGCCTGGTCGCTTTGCTCCAAGGCCGGCCGCGTCAGGTGCGAGGTGCCGCCGCAGGTGAATTCGCTTTCATCGCGCAGACCGCAGTGAATGCAGGGGATCTGCATCATCAGTGCGCAATTCCCGAGGCCGCGGCTTCGTCGATCAGGCGGCCGGAGATGAACCGCTCGAGTTGGAAGGGTTCGGCCAGCGGATGACTGCGGCCGGTCGCGAGCACGTGCGCCAGAGTCCAGCCGCCCACGGGAATGGCCTTGAAGCCGCCGGTGCCCCAGCCGCAATTGATGTACAGATTGGGAATGGGCGTCGGCCCGATGATGGGGCTGGAATCGTGCACCACATCGACGATGCCGGCCCACTGGCGCATCAAGTTCAGGCGGCTGAAGGACGGGAAACAGCGCAAGGGTTGCCGCAATGATGGCCTGCTTCACTGCGAAGCTGCCGCGCTGCGCATACGAGGGAAACAGATCGAGCATGGCGCCCATGACGATCTCGCCCTTGTCCGACTGGCTGACATAGGCGCCCGTGCCGGGCGACAGAATCACCGTATCGAGCATGGGCTTGATGGGTTCGCTCACCATGGCCTGCAGTGCATAGCTGGTCACCGGCAGGCGAAAGCCGGCCAGCTTCGCGAGCACCGAGCTGTGACCCGCCGCCGCGATGCCGACGCGCTCCGCGCGAATGCGCCCGCGGTTGGTATCCACCCCGACGACCCGGCCGTCTGTCCTTGACGAAGCCGGTACTTCGCAATTCTGAATGATGTCCACGCCCAGGCGCGGAAGCGGCCCGCGCGTAGCCCCAGGCGACGGCGTCATGCCGCGCCGTGCCGGCGCGCCGCTGCGTGAATCCGCCGAGCACCGGCAGCCGCGCGCGCGGCGACAGATCGAGCGCCGGGGCGAGCGCGCCCGACTTGATCCCGCGTCAGCAGTTCCGCGGCAATGCCGTTCATGCGCATGGCATTGGCCCAGCGCGACATGGCATCCAGGTCATGCCGGCTGTGGGCGAGCAACACCAAGCCGCGCTGGCTCAGCATGATGTTGAAATTCAGCGCCTGCGAGAGGCCTTCGTACAACTGCAGCGAAAAATCGTAGAGCCGTGCGCTCTCCGGATACAGATAATTCGAACGCACGATGGTGGTGTTGCGGCCGGTATTGCCGCCGCCGATCCAGCCGCGCTCGAGCACCGCCACCGGGTGACGCCGTGATTTTTCGCCAGATAGTACGCGGCGGCGAGTCCATGGCCGCCGCCGCCGACGATGATCACGTCGTAGCTGGGCTTAGGATTGGCGTCGCGCCAGGCGGCCGGCCAATGGCGTTGACCCGACACCGCGCCGCGCAGCAGTGACCACGCCGAATATTTCATGGCGGGGCGTCTGCCGGTTGCCGTCGCCCGCTGTTGGTCAATTCTTAGCTTCCATCCTCCAATAGTCTGCCCTCAAGATGCGTGCAATACCAGTGCACGAACTGCGTCACGCCGGCCTCATGGATCGGCGAGTACGGCGCCGGATCATAGGCGGGCGAATTCACGCCGATCTGATTTTCCTGGCAGTTGCGGGTGTCGGCCGCATTGGTCGCGAGCCACACCTCGGTCAGCTCCTTGAGGTCGTAATCCACGCCTTCGACGGCGTCGCGATGCACCAGCCACTTGGTGGTGAGCTGCGTCTGGGTCGGACTGACGGGCAGCACGCGAAACGAGATGGCATGATCGGCGAGCACGTGGTTCCAGGTCGTCGGAAAGTGGAACATCAGCAGCGTGCCGATGTCGGGTTCCGTGACCGAATCGCTCAGCGGCCGGCGCACCGCGGCTGTGCCTGACATGGTGAAGCTCACCGCTCCTTCGAGCAGCGGCGTGCGCACGGTGCGGTATTGGCTGTTGGCAGAGATGTGAAATTTGCTCGGCAGCCCGATGGACTCCCAGTGCGCCCATTTCGCGGCGGTGTACGGATTCGATGCCGCGCCCTCGCCGTCGGTCGCCGTCGGATCCTCCGGAAAGGTCCGGATCAGCTCCGGATGGTTGGCCGCGCAGTGGTAGCACTCGCGGTTGTTCTCCCACACCAGCTTCCAATTGGCCTGTTCGATGATGGTCGACTCGAACGCAATCTTCGTCTGATGCAGCTTGTGCGGCAGAAAATACGGCTCGAGGTGGCTGCCGGATCGGCTCGAAGTCCGGCGCCACCACCGCCAGGCAAATCCAGATATAGCCGCCGACGCTCGCGCAGTGGACCGGTTTCAGGCCGTGCTGCGACTTGTCGAATTCGCTGCCCATGTCGCGCGCCGCCAGCAAGCGTCCGTCGAGCGCGTAGGTCCACTGATGATAGGGACAGACCAGCCGCGGCGAGGTGCCGTCGCTCGGCGGAGCAAATTCTCGACCCGCGATGCCGGCAGGTATTGTGGAAGGCGCGCAGGCCGCCGTCGCGGTCGCGCACCACCAGCACCGGATACTCGCCGATCTGCACCGTCAAGTAGTTGCCGGGATTCAACACCTCGCAATCGTGACCCACGAACAGCCAATCGCGGTACCAGATCATGTCCAGATCGACTTGGTAATCCTCCGGGCTCGCAATAGAAGTCGCGTTCCAAGGCGGTCTCGAGGTTCCGTCCCCGCAGACGATTCAGCATGGTGTCGCGCGCAGTCATGGTGGTTCCCTGAAAATCCTGGCCGTGCCTACGATAGCAATATTCCGCTTCAGCCGCAGTGCCCCGAAGCGACGTTTATTGCGAAGTTTACGACAGCGAGATTTGCCGGCGCCGCGGGAGTGCGTAAACTCGCCGGCCATGGCGGGCTCACCAGAAGAACATCCGCGCCGCCGTACTGCGCCGACGGTCTGCTGGGTGCTCGGCGCGGTGTTCACGCTCTTGAGTGGTGCGCCGAGTTTCAGCCGCACATCCCGGCCGGCTGCCGGCCGGCCGCCGCTGCTGGTGGGATCGATCGAACTGCGGGCCTGCCCGGGCGTGCCCGCCTACTGCGGCATGCTCGATCGTCCGCTGGATCCGACGGGGGCCTTGCCGGGACGCATCTCGATCCACTTCGAGTTTTACCCTCATACAGGATCGGGGAAGCCGGCTGGCACCCTGGTTGCCACCGAGGGAGGGCCCGGCTACCCCGCCACCGAGTCCCGCGACGACTATCTGGCGTTGTTCAAGCCGCTGCGGCCGCGGCGCGACTTCGTGTTGATGGACAATCGCGGCACCGGGCAATCCGCGGCCATCGATTGCCGCGAACTGCAAACGCCGACGAAGTGGACCGTGGAGATGATCGGCGCCTGCGGCCGGTCAGTTGGGCGACAGCGCGCCGCTTGTACAGCACGGCGTACGCAGGCGGACGATCTGGCGGCGATTCTCGAGGCGCTCGGCATTTCGCCGCATCGATCTGTACGGCGATTCATACGGCACTTATTTCGAACAGGTATTTGCCGTTCGTCACCCGAATACCCTGCGCTCCATCGTGCTCGACGGCGCCTATCCGCTGAACGGCGCCGACTACGCCTGGTATCCGAGCTATGCGCCGGCCATGCGCGACAAGTTCGACATCGCCTGCCGCCGCTTCGCGCCCTGCGCGCAACTTCCGCGGCAGCTCGATCGAACACATGCTGCCGGCATTGCAGGAACTGCGGTCGCGCCCCTTGCCGGCGCGCGCCGCGGACAGCGACGGCAAGCAGCGAGAGTTCACCGCCGACGCCTCGCAGCTCGCCATCGTCATGTACGGCGGCGCGCCCGCCTTTGCCACGGTGCGCGAATCTCGACGCCGCGGCGAGAGCGTTTACTCGCCGGCGATCGCGAGCCGCTGCTGCGGCTCATGGCCGAGACCATCAGCGGTGTGGATTCCGCGATCCGACCGGCGATGCCATGCAATCGAGCGCCGGTGCTGGCGGCAGCGGTGATGTGCCAGGACCCGCCGCAGATCTTCGATATGCGGCTGCCGCCCGACTTGCGCGCGGCCGATCGGGACCGCGCCGATCGCGGAGCGCCGGCGCAGGCTGCCCGACACTTATGCGCCATTCACCATCGACGAATACCGCGGCATGCCGCTCGACTACAGTTTCCTCGATCAATGCGTCGCGTGGCCCGTGGCGCCGTCCAGTCATCCGGCCTCGCACGTGGCCGCGCCGGATGCGCCCTATCCGGACATACCCGCGCTCATCATCTCAGGCGAACTCGACGATATCACCACCATGGCCGATGGCGCCGCGGTGGCCGCCGCATTCAAGCACGGCAGGCAAATCCGCATCGCCAACAGCTTCCACGTAAACGCACTACCCCACGCGCGCAGTTCCTGCGCCGCACGGATCGTGCGCCGTTTCATCGCAACTTTGGAAACCGGCGATACCTCGTGCGCGGCCCGAATCCCGCCGCTGCGTCTCGTGCCGCGGTTCGCAGTGCATGCCGCAGAACTCGATCCCGCCGCCGCGCTCCCCGGCAATCGCGCCGGCCCGGAGCTGCTGCGCTGGATCAACGCGGCGGTAATGACCGCGGGCGATGTGTTGGCCCGCCTCGACGGCAACTCCACGGGTCAGGGGGTGGGCCTGCGCGGCGGAACCTTTCGCGTCGCCACGGACGCGTCGGTCATTCATGTGGCGCTGGACCATGTACGGTGGGTCGAGGACTTGGCGGTCAGCGGCACCCTCGATAAAGCCGCGGCTCGGATTGGCGTGGTGCGTGCCGTGCTGCATTTGACGGCGGCCGCCGGGGCCGCCGGCGAGATCACCGTTCAATGGCCCGAGGGGATTGCGAACCCGATGGCGGCCATCCGCGGCAGCATGGCCGGCGCGGTCGTGGCCGCGCGCACTCCCGCGCCTTGACGCGCCGACGCTGATCGAACGTTCAATAGGTGGTGCGCCGGCGCCATATGCTACGCTCGGCTTTTTTGAGCTTCCGCAGCCGCATGCAATCATGACCGCATCGACATCGCAGGCGACCTTCGCGCAAAGTTTGGCCCAAGCGCACGCGGCGCTGCGCGCCGGCCGCGCCGCTACGGCCGAGGGCTGGCTGCGTGCGCTCGACGCACAGATCCCCGGCGATCTGAATTGCCTCTGGCTCCTGGGCGCCGCCTTACTGGACCAGGACAAAATCTCCGAGAGTATTGCGACGCTCGAAGCTGTGCTGGGCCGCGCTCCCGATTTTGCGCACGCGCGCGTGGATTTGGCGCGTGCTTACCGGCGCGATGGACGCCCTGTCCAGGCACGCGAGGAAGTGCGCCGGGTGCTGGAGAAAATGCCGCATCACCATCTCGCATGGCTTGCCTACGGCGACGCGCTGGTCGACCTCGAGCGGTATCCGGACGCGCGCGTTGCCTTCGAGCGCGCACGGCTCACCGACCCCCATCGGCAGCAAATCGATGAGGCGACGGCCGCCCTAGTGGCTGACGATCGGAAGACATCCGAGCGGATTTTTCGCAAGATCCTCCAGGAAGACGCCGGTCACGTGGCGGCGTTGTGCGGTCTTGCGGCAGTTTCGCTCGCGGCTGACAAGGCCGGCGATGCCGAGCGGCTGCTGCGTCATGCTCTGAAACAGTCCGCGCACTCTCCGCTCGCGCGGCGCGGACTGGTGCAGGCGCTGATAGCCCTCGGACGCCTCGATGAAGCGGAGGCGGCTGCACGCCATCTGGTGAAAATCGAGCCTGAAAACCCGCAGAGCTGGATCACGATCGCCTCGGTGTCGACCCGGCTGATGCGCCAGGCGGATGCGCTTGCGGCTTACGAGCAGGCGGCGCGGCTCAAGCCGGAAGAAGTCAAATTGCGCATGTCCATCGGCCATATTCACAAGACGCTCGGCCGGCGCAGCGAGAGCGTGGCTGCCTATAAAGCGGCCCTGGCGATGAACCCGGCGACTGGCGAGGCCTATTGGAGCCTTGCCGACCTCAAGAACTACTCCTTCAGCGATGCCGAGATCGGGGCAATGCAGCAGCTGCTCACGAACGGCAGAGTCGACCGCTCCAATACTGCGCAACTGCATTTCGCCCTCGGCAAGGCCTTCGAACAGCGCGAGCAGTACGCCGAGGCCTTCGCGCACTATGCCCGCGGCAACAAACTGCGCCGCCTCGATGCGCCCTTCGACATCGAGCACTTTGAACGCCGCACCGCGCGCATTCGCGCGTTCTTCAATGCAGCATTCTTTGCCGATCGTTTGGGCAGCGGGAACCTGAACACCGCACCGATCTTCATCGTCGGGCTGCCGCGCTCCGGTTCCACCCTGGTGGAACAGATCCTCGCCAGCCATTCGCGCGTCGAGGGCACCATGGAGCTGCCCAACATCATCACCATCACGCACCAATTTGACGATATGGATGCAAGCCGCGATGGATATCCGGAGACCATCGGCTCCGCGCCGCGCGGGCTGCTCAGCGCACTCGGCGGCCGCTATCTCGACGAGACCGCGTCGCTGCGCTCCGGGCGCGAACACTTCACCGACAAGCTGCCCAATAACTTCAGCCACATTGGGCTCATTCACACGATCCTGCCCCACGCAACCATCATCGATGCGCGCCGCCATCCCATGGATTGCTGTTTCAGCACCTTCAAGCAGCACTTCGCCGAAGGTCAAACCTTCAGCTACGACCTCGGTGATCTGGGGCGCTACTATCGCTGCTATCTGTCGCTCATGGACCACTGGGACGCCGTGCTGCCCGGCAAGGTGCTGCATCTGCAGTACGAGGATCTCGTTCAAGACCCGGAAGCGAATATCCGCCGCCTCCTCGATCATTGCCGCCTGCCTTTCGAGGCGGCCTGCCTGTCCTTTCACCGGACGCGGCGGCCGGTGCGCACCGCGAGCGCCGAACAAGTGCGCCAGCCCTTATATACCTCGGGCGTCGGCTACTGGCGGCATTTCGAAGAGGAACTGCAACCGCTGCGGCAGGCCCTCGGCGACAGCGTGGAACGCTTTTTGAACACCCGTACAGAACCTTGACGACCCAAGACGCACCAAGGATGATGCGGAAAAGTGCCCGGCCGGCGGCCGGGCACTTCTCACCAATAAGCCGCCGAGGGGATTTACATGAAGCTTCGGAACCGCAATCGTGCCGACCTGAATTTGTTGAAGGTGCGCGCATCGCATCGGGGATCCGCTGCAGTCTCGAAGATCAGCCTTGCTGTCGCCGCAGCGCTCACCGTCGCCCCGCCGCGCGCACCCGCGGCACAGCCCTCGGATGCTTCCGCCCTGCAGGAAATCGTCGTCACGGCGCGCAAGCGCGAAGAGAACCTTCAGGATGTGCCCTTGAGCATCGACGTCTTCACCAAGAGGGACATGCAGAATCTCGGCATTACCTCGTTCGATGACTATGCCGAGAAAGTGCCGTCCATTTCCTTCATCAGCGAAGGCCCCGGCACTCAGTTCTTCGTGATGCGCGGGGTTTCCGACGGCAGCAATCCGAATTATTCGAACACCTCCGCGACGGGATTCTTCATCGACGACATGTCCTTGAGCTGGCAGGGTGTCCAGCCGGACCTGCACCTCTACGACATCGAACGCATCGAAGTGCTGAACGGCCCGCAGGGTACGACCTTTGGCGCCAGTTCCATGGCCGGCGCCATTCGTTACGTCACCAACAAGCCGGATGTGAACGCGTTCAGCGGCGGCATCGACTTCAACGGCGGCCATATAGATGGCGGCCAGCAAAACTGGACCTACGAAGGATTTTTCAATGCCCCGATCATCGACGGGGTGCTCGGTTTACGGCTTTCCGCGTTCAGCGACTCGCACGGCGGCTTCATCAATAACGCGCTCACGACCCGCACCTGGATCAACACCGCCGTGTCCAACAATGCAACGTGGGCGCGCAACGACTACAACCGCGCACACGTCGAGGGTGGCAGGGTGGCCTTGAAGGGGGTTCTCAACGATCAGTGGAACGCCACCCTCACGTACAGCTTTCAACGCCAGGCCACCCTCGGTGCCTGGGACGAAGATCCTACCCTCGCGCCCTACACGGTGGAACGGTTCGGTCCGGAAAGCCATCGCTTCGAGGCCAGGACCCTCGATTTTCACGTCGACGGCGACGTGGGCATCGGGGACCTCGTGTTCGCGAGCACTTACTGGGCACTGCCCACGCGGCAGCAGAATGAGTACTCACAGTACATAGAGAACTACGGCGGGTTTTTCGGCGTGAAAGGTTCCAACGAGGGCGTCACCTGCCTGAACGATCCGGTCTACGGCACCGGGCCGTACGCCGGTTGCAACGTGCCGATTCAGTACTACGAATACCACACCAATCCGCAGCGCTGGTCGAATGAACTGCGCCTCGCGTCCAAAGCAGGCGGGCGTTTTCACTGGCTGGTGGGTCTGTACTGGGAGAAGACCAAGGATGACAGCTCCGGCAGTACGTACTACATGCCGGGACTCCGGACGAACAGTCCCGCATTTCAATATTACAACTACTACAACGGCACTCCGCCGGGATCGACTTCGCTGCCGGCCAAGGAGTGGTACGCCTACTCGACGCGCTCCGACTACCTGCAGACCACCGAGTTCTCCAATATAAGCTTCGACATCACCAACAAGCTCAACATCGAAGCGGGAGTCGTGCACTTCCATTCGGGTTTCAGGTACTACAGCCCTTTCGGCCAGTTCGCCTACGCACCTACGACTCCGAGTCTCGACGTGGGTTCATCGCACAAATGGGACAGCAAATTCGGTATCAACTACAAGCTCATGGACAACGTGATGGTGTATGCCGACTTCGCCCAGGGGTTCCGGGATGGCGGCTCCAATGCCGGGTATCCTCAGTCGTGCTACAACAAGGGCGTGCCGCAGAGCTACGTGCCTGACACGCTCAACAATTATGAGCTCGGCTGGAAAACGACGAGCCTCAACGGACATCTATTGTGGAACGGCGCGGCCTACCTCATGAACTGGAAGCAGCTGCAGACCATCATCTATGACGTGAATATTTGTGCCCCGAGCAGCTTCTACGTCAACGTCGGAGACGCGCGCATCTACGGCGTCGAATCGAACGTGGACTACAAGGTGAACGCCAACTGGTCGATGCAGGCAGCCGGCAGCTACACCGATTCGCATCTGATCTCCAGCCCGTACGCGACCTTCGAAGCCAATGTCGGCGAGCGGCTGCCCTATGTGCCTTACTTCAGCTGGAGCTGGAACCTGCGCTACGAGCATCCGCTGGCCCCGAGCCTGCGGGGCTACGCCCAGATCGACATGGCCCACAAGGGAGACATGTGGAATGACCTGCATGTCGAGGGCTCCAACGGCTTCCCGCGCATCCTACAACCGAGTTACAGCATTGCAAACCTGCGCCTCGGGCTGAACCCCGAAGGGGGCCACTGGCTCACCGAGTTCTATATCACCAACCTCACTGACAAGAACGCGATTGTCTATAGCAATACCGGCAACTTCGATTTGCGCCAGACAACCAATGAGCCGCGCGTCTTTGGCGTGCGCCTCAACTACCGCTTCGGCAAGGAAACCAATTCGGAATAGCGGGCGCTAGGACTCGTTGGTTTCGCGATCCGCTGCGAGCGGGGCCGCAAGCTTGCGTTCGCCGATTTTGCGCTCGGTGCTCGGCGGGTGCCCGAACTGCATGCGATAGCACTTGGAGAAATGCGGCGGCGACTGAAATCCGCATGCCGTGGTGATGTCCATGATGGGCATGGCGGTCTGCAGCAGCAGCTCGCGCGCGCGGCGCAGCCGCATCTCGAGGTAGTAATGCTTGGGCACGCAGTTCAGATCGCGCTTGAACAGCCGCTCGATTTGCCGGCGCGACAGGCCCGTGGACTTGGCGATTTTCTCCAGGCTCAAGGGCTTCTCGATGTTCTCCTCCATGAGCTGCGCGACGCGGATCAAGCCGCGGTGGGATACGCCGACCTGCGCCCGCAGCGGGATGTACTGGCGATCCGTGTCCTTGCGGACCCGATCGACGATGAATTGCTCGGACACCAACTGCGAAATGCGCGGCCCCAGCTTGCCTTGAATGAGGTTCAGCATGAGGTCCAAGGGCGCGGTGCCGCCGGAGCAGGTAAAGCGGTCGCGGTCGATGGTGAACAATTGGTCGCTGATGCGCACCCGGGGGAATTCTTCGCGCAGCGCCGAGAGGTTCTCCCAGTGGATCGTCGCGCTGAAATTATCGAGCAGGCCCGCGCGCGCCAGCGCATAGCCGCCGGTGCAAAGCGCTCCCAGCGGCACCCTTCGGTCCGCGAGCCGCCGCAGCGCCGTCAATAGCGCCGGCGACACCGCCTCGCGCACGTTGATTCCGCCGCAGACGAACAAGATATCGACCGTTCCCAACTTGTCGAGAGCACCGGTCGGTGTGAGACTGAGTCCGCTGCTCGCATCGACGGCCTGCCCGTCCATGCTGATGACGGACCATTCGTAGACATCGTTGCCGACCAAGCGATTGGCCATGCGCAGCGGTTCCAGCGCATTGGCGACCGCGATCAGCGAATAGTTCGGCAAGGTCAGAAATGCGTACTTGCATTTGCGCAGCACGGCCGGCGATTCCACGGTACCTCCGAAAGACCAAAACGCATGCGGATGACCCGCGTCATTATGCCATTGGCGCGACCCTCTTGCCTGTTTCCGACAGGCGTCTGTCGTTTTCTAGACGTATTTAGGAGTGATTCAGCCCGCGCACGGGCAGGTTTTAGACCGGCCTGGCGCATTTCCATCAGGGACTGTCGCAATTGGCGTCTTGTTTGGCGGCCCGGTGGTTACACTGCCTGACGCACTGGCCTAGGGAGATTTCGGATGAAAACTCATGCCCGCGTCGTGGTGATCGGCGGCGGTGTGGTGGGCGTCAGCACGCTTTACCATTTGGCAGTCAAAGGTTGGACGGACGCCGTGCTGCTCGAGCGCGCCGAGCTGACCGCGGGATCGACCTGGCATGCGGCGGGCCTGCTGCCGCTGTTCAACATGAGCTACACGGTCGGCCAGCTGCACAAATACTCCGTGGATCTCTACAAGCGGCTGCCCGCCGAAACCGGCCAGGACGTAAGCTTCCACGTCACCGGAAATCTGCGCCTCGCGACCTGCCGCGATCGCATGGACGAATACCAGAAATACTGCGGCACGGCCAACACCATCGGCGTGCCCTTCAAGGTGATCGGCCCGAGCGAGGTTCGCGACTTATGGCCGCTGGTGGAGCTCGGCGATGGCGCCGGCACGCCCAAAATCGTCGGCGCTCTCTATCACCCCGATGACGGCCACATCGCCCCGGCCGACCTCACCATGGCGCTGCGCAAAGGCGCGCGCAGCCGCGGCGCGGAGATCCAGGAGCAGACCGAGGTCACGGCGGTGCAGCGCACGCCCTCGGGCGAGTGGCATCTGACCACCAACAAGGGCGACATCGTCGCCGAGCACGTGGTGTGCGCCACCGGCAACTATGCGCGGCAGACGGGCCGCATGTTCGGCATCAACGTACCTTCCATTCCCGTCGAACATCAATACATCGTGTACGACGAATCGCCCGAATTGAAAGCCTATCGTCAAGGCGGCGGCCGCGAGCTCGCGGTGCTGCGTGAGTCGGACCAGTCGTACTACCTCCGCGAAGAGCGCATGGGGTGGATTTTGGGTCCTTACGAAGCCGGCGCCCCGGCGCGCTTCGCCGATGGCGTGCCCGACTGGTTCGGCAAGAGCCTGTTCGAAGGCGACCTGGAGCGTCTGCTGCCGCACGTCGAGGCGGCGCAGCGGCGCGTGCCGAGCCTGGCCAACTGCGGCATCAAGGACATCGTGAACGGGCCCATCGCCTATACGCCGGACGGCAGTCCGTTGATCGGCCCCGCGTGGGGCGCGCGCAATCTCTGGCTCAACGAGGGCCATAGCTTCGGCATCACCGCGGCCGGCGGTTCCGGCTGGCAGCTGGCCGAGTGGATCGTCGAGGGCGAGCCGGGCATCGACATGATGGCGGTCGATCCGCGCCGCTACGGCCCCTACACCGGCAAGCGCTACGTGGTGCAGAAGAACGAGGAGACCTATCGCAATGTGTTCGTCATCCATTTTCCGGATGAGGAGCGGCCCGACGCGCGGCCCGCGAAGACCAGCCCGATCTACGACAAGCTCGCGCGCATGGGCGCCGTGTTCGGGCAGCGCTACGGCTGGGAACGGGCCAACTGGTTCGCGCCGCCGGGAGTTCCGGCCAAGGACGACTGGAGCTTCCGCCGCTCGAATTACTTCGAGCATGTCGGCAATGAGGCGCTGCATCTGCGCCGGCATGTCGGCGTCATCGACCTGACCCCGTTCACCAAGCACGAAGTGACGGGACCCGGCGCGGAGGGCTGGCTCGATGGCTTGGTGGCCAACAAGGTGCCGACCAAGATCGGGCGCATCGCGCTCTGCCACGCACTCACCCGCCGCGGCGGCATCCGATCCGAGTTCACCATCACCAAGATCGCCGAACAGCATTTCTACGTGGTGAGCGCAGGCGCCGCCGAGCGCTACGACAGCGACTACCTGCAGCAACACCTGCCGCAGGACGGCAGCGTGATCCTGAGGAACATCACCATGAGCCGCGGCTGCTTCGTCGTGGCCGGTCCGCGCTCGCGCGACGTGCTGGCCAAACTCGTCGATGCGCCGCTCGACAATGCGGCGTTTCCGTGGCTCACAGGCCAGGTGAGCGAGGTCGGCCTCGCCACCGATGTGTATCTGCTGCGCGTCAACTTCGTCGGCGCGCTCGGTTGGGAGCTGCATTTTCCAATCGAATACGCGCACCACTTGTTCGACGCGGTGTTTGCCGCCGGCGCGGAATTCGGAATTCGGCATGGCCGGCATGCGCGCGATGGAATCGCTGCGGCTCGAGAAGTCGTATCGCATGTGGGGCAGCGACCTGACTCCCGACTACACGCCCTACGAGGCGGGACTCGACCGCTTCGTGCGCTTGAGCAAAGGACCGTTCATCGGCAAGGAAGCCCTGGAAAAGCAGCTCAAGGACGGCGTGCCGCACCGCTTCATCACCTTCGAGGTGCACGGCGTGACGGATGCCGATCCGCTCGGCAACGAGCCGCTGTTCGACCGCAAGGGCCGCATCATCGGCCGCGCCACCGCGGGCTACTACGGACATGCGCTGCAGAAGAGCTTAGGGTTGGGCTACGTCAAGCCGGAATTGGCCGCGGTCGGCAGCGACATCGAAATCGAGATACTTGGGCAGCGCAAGCGCGCCACGGTTCTCGTCGATTCGCCGTATGATCCGGAGAACAAGGATTTGCGGAGTTAGACGGCACGCATGAGCAGGCAATCATTTTCCGGACTGTCGCTGCTTGTGGCGCGGACTGTCGCAGCATCGCGGCTGGCAGAAGCAATGGCGCAAGCCCCAACCGAAGGCACGCTACGATGCCGTCATCGTCGGCGGCGGCGGCCACGGTCTCGGCGCCGCATACTATCTGGCCAAGGAACATGGCGTGACGAATGTCGCCGTACTGGAGAAGGGCTGGATCGGCGGCGGCAACACCGGACGCAATACCACCATCATCCGCTCGAACTACTTGTTCAATGAAAGCGCCGCGCTTTACGATCATTCGCTGAAGCTGTGGGAGAACCTCTCGCAGGCGCTCAATTACAACGTCATGTTCTCAGCCACGAGGCGTGATGATGCTCGCGCATACCGTTCACGACATTCAGGTGTTCAAGCGGCATGTGCATGCGAATCGCTGCAACGGCGTCGACAATGAATGGCTGGAGCCGGCGCAGGCCAAGGAGTTCTGTCCGCCGCTCAACATCGAGGACAACATCCGCTATCCGGTGCTGGGCGCGGCGCTGCAGCGACGCGGCGGCACCGCGCGGCACGATGCCGTCGCCTGGGGCTACGCGCGCGCCGCCGATGCACTCGGCGTCGACATCATCGAGAATTGCGAGGTGACCGGCATCCGCCGCGGCGCGAACGGCGCGGTCGAGGCGCTCGAGACCACCCGCGGCGTGATTCAATCGAGCAAAGTGGGCGTATCCGCGGCCGGCAACACCAGCGTCATCATGGCGCTGGCCGGCGTGCACCTGCCCTTGGAGAGCTATCCGCTGCAGGCCTTGGTATCCGAACCGGTGAAACCCATATTTCCGTGCGTCGTCATGTCGAACACCATCCACGCCTACATCAGTCAATCGGACAAAGGCGAACTGGTGATCGGCGCCGGTACCGACGCCTACACCTCGTATACGCAGCGCGGCGCCTTGCACGTCAACACGCACACCTTGGATGCGATCTGCGAATTGTTTCCGAACTTTCGCCGCCTGCGGATGATGCGCAATTGGGGCGGCATCGTCGATGTGACGCCGGACCGCTCGCCCATCATCGCCAAGACGCCGGTTCCCGGCCTGTACGTGAACTGCGGCTGGGGCACCGGAGGGTTCAAAGCCACGCCCGGATCGGCGCACGTGTTCGCCTGGACCATCGCGCGGGACGAGCCGCATCCGATCAATGCGCCGTTCACCATCGAGCGCTTCCGCGACGGCTACCTCATCGACGAGGCCGCGGCAGCCGCCGTGGCTCACTGAAGCGGGACGCTCGATGCTGCTCATTGTCTGTCCCTACTGCGGTAAGCGGCCGGAAATCGAGTTCACCTACGGCGGCCAGGCGCACCTCACGCGGCCGCTCGTGCCCGCGCAGCTCGACGATCAAGCGTGGGCGGAGTTTTTGTACATGCGCACCAACCGCAAGGGTGTGCACGCCGAACGCTGGCGCCATGCGCGCGGTTGCGGGCGCTTCTTCAACGCCCTGCGCGACACGACGACCGACCATTTCCTGGCCTTCTACAAGACGGGCGAAGCGCAGCCCTCGCCGTCCGCAGCGCCTGCATCGCCCGAGTCCACGCCATGAGTGTGCCTGCAGGCGGCCTGCGCACCGCGAGCGGCGGCCGGATCGAGCGGACGCAGCGCCTGCGATTCACGTTCGACGGCCGATCGTATGAGGGAGTGGCGGGCGACACCCTCGCCTCGGCGCTGCTCGCCAACGGCGTGCACCTGACCGGCCGCTCGTTCAAATATCATCGGCCGCGCGGCATCCTCGCCGCCGGCTCCGAAGAGCCGAATGCCCTGGTAACGGTGAGCCGGGATGCGGCACGCGTCACGCCGAACCTGCGGGCGACGCAGGTCGAGCTCTACGACGGCTTGGTCGCCGAGAGCCAGAACCGCTGGCCGAGCCTTGAGGTGGACTTCGGCCGCATCAACGATCGGCTGTCGGCGTTTTTCCCCGCCGGTTTTTACTACAAGACATTCATGTGGCCGCGCAAAGCGTGGCAATGGCTGTACGAGCCCGTGATTCGCCGTGCCGCCGGGCTCGGGCCGCGCGCCCGTGCATGCGGATCCGGACCGCTATGCACAGCGCTATGCGCATTGCGACGTACTCGTGGTCGGCGCAGGTCCCGCCGGTATTGCCGCCGCCTTGGCGGCTGCCGAGGCCGGCGCCCGAGTCATCGTGTGCGACGAAACCGCCGAATTGGGCGGCAGCTTGCTGGCGGACACGAGTGCCTCGATCGACGGCTTGAGCGCGCACGAGTGGCTGCGGCAGAGCCTCGCAAAGCTCGCCGGCAACGATCGCGTCACATTGCTCGCGCGCATCACCGCCTTCGGCTATTTCCCGCACAATCTCATCGGTCTGATCGCAACGGCTGAACGATCATCTGGCGATACCGCCCGCAGCGGCAGCCGCGTGAGCGGCTCTGGCAGGTTCGCGCACGATCGGTGGTGCTCGCCACCGGCGCCATCGAGCGGCCCTTGGTTTTTCCGGGCAACGATCGGCCGGGCATCATGCTCGCCGGTGCGGCGCACACCTACCTGAACCGCTATCGGCGTGCGCGTCGGTACGCGCGCGGTCATCGTGACCTGCGGCGATGATGCCTACCAGACGGCGCTCGATCTTCGAAGCGCGGGCGTCGAGATCGTCGTCGTCGCGGATCTGCGCGCCGCAGGCAGCAGGCGCCCTGCCCGACGCGGTGCGCCGCGCAGGCATCGAGGTGCTTGCGGGCTCGACCGTTCTCGGTACCGAAGGCGATTTGCGCGTCACGGCCATCACCCTCGGGCGCCTGCAGGGCGGCGAGGTGCAGACCGGACAGCGTTTCGCCTGCGATGTGGTGTTGATGTCCGGCGGGTACACCCCGAGCGTGCACTTGTTTTCTCAGTCGCGCGGCAAGCTGACGTGGAGCGAAACTCTCAAGGCCTTCGTGCCCGGCGCGTCGGCCGAGTGCGAACGCTCGGCGGGCGCCTGCCGCGGCGTTTACGATCTTGCCGAGGTGTTGGCGGACGGTGCCGCAGCCGGTGCGGCGGCCGGCGCTGCCGCGCCATTGCGCACGGGTGCCGCCGCATCAGCGCCGCAGCAAGGCGCGCGCCGCTTCGCGGTGGACGCGGCCGAACGCAGCAGCGAGGCCTACCTCGGCGTGCTGCCGCAAGCGAACGCGCCGAGCGCCGATAAGGCCTTCGTCGACTGGCAGCACGACGTCACCACCCGCGATCTTGCCCTCGCCACGCGCGAAGGCTTCGAGTCCATCGAACACGTCAAGCGCTATACCACCACGGGTATGGCCACCGATCAGGGCAAGACCTCGAATCTCAACGCCATGGCCATCGTGGCTAAGAGCCTCGACGTGTCGATCCCCCAGGTCGGGCTGACCACGTTTCGCATGCCCTACACGCCGGTCACGTTCGGCAGCATGGCCGGCATTTCGCGCGGCGATCTGTTCGATCCCGTGCGCACGACGCCGACCCACGCGTGGGCGGAGGCCAGGGGCGCGGTGTTCGAGAATGTCGGCTCTGTGGAAGCGCGCCCGCTATTTTCCGCGCTCCGGCGAAGACATGCACGCCGCGGTCGCGCGCGAATGCCGCGCAGTGCGCGGCGCATGCGGCATATTCGACGCCTCCACTCTCGGCAAAATCGAAGTCGTCGGCCCCGATGCGGCCGAATTCATGAACCGTCTGTACGTCAATAACTGGTCCAATTTGGGCGTCGGCCGCTCGCGTTACGGGATACTGCTCCGCGAAGACGGCTTCATTTTCGACGATGGCGTGGTGGCGCGTACCGGCCCGGATCGCTTCCACGTGACCACCACCACCGGCGGCGCGCCGCGCGTGCTCGCCTTGATGGAGGACTACCGGCAAACCGAATGGCCGGATCTCAAGGTGTGGCTCACCTCGACCACCGAGCAATGGGCCGTCATCGCCGTGCAAGGTCCGAACGCGCGGCAAGTGCTCGAGCCGCTGGTCGAAGGAATCGATATCAGCGCCGCAGCCTGGCCGCACATGAGCGTCGCCCAGGCGCAAATTTGCGGAGTGCCGATGCTGCTGTTCCGCGTGAGCTTCACGGGCGAACTGGGCTATGAAATCAATGTGCCGGCGGACTTCGGGCAGAGCGTGTGGGAGGCGGTATACGCGCAGGGCCAAGCGCACGGCATCACCGAGTACGGCACCGAGACCATGCACGTGCTGCGTGCGGAAAAGGGCTACATCATCGTCGGACAGGATACCGACGGCACCGTGACCCCCGACGACGCCGGCCTGTCCTGGGCCATCGGCAAGAATAAAGCGGACTTCGTCGGCAAGCGTTCGCTGGAGCGCGCATCGATGCAGGCCGCCACGCGCAAGCAGCTCGTCGGTCTGCGCACCAAGGATGCCGGCATCGTGCTCGAGGAGGGCGCGCAAGTCGCGGCAAAATCCGGCCAGCGGCCGCCCATGCAGCTGATCGGTCATGTCACCTCATCCTATGCGAGCAGCGTGCTTGGGTGTTCGATTGCCCTGGGATTGGTCGAAGGCGGCCGCGCCCGTCTCGGTCAAACCTTGTTCGTGCCCATGCCGGGCGGCGAAATCGAGGTCGAAGTGACCGCGCCGGTCTTTTACGATCCTGCCGGAGCACGCATCAATGCCTGAAACCGCGACCCGCCGCTTGCCGGCGCCGCCCGCCACCGAGTGGCTGAAGCCGTTGCCGCCCGCGATGCGCTTCATTCTGCACGGCGACGCCCGCGTGCGCGCGACCGCCGCGGCGGCATGGGGAGCGGCGTTTTCCGAGGAACCGTGCCGCGCGGTGCTGCAAAAAACTCGTGCGACGCTTTGGCTCGGGCCCGACGAGTACCTGCTGTTTGGGACTCTGTCGAGCGACCCCACGGAATCCGCGAGTGCCGCCCGCGACGCGCTGGAACGCACTTTGGGCGCCCTGCCGCACGCCCTGGTCGATGTCAGTCACCGGCAATTTGCATTGGAGGTGAGCGGCCCGCATGCGGCCGCCATTTTGAGCGGCGGTTGCCCGCTCGATTTGGACATCAGTGAATTCCCGGTCGGCATGTGCACCCGGACCGTGCTGGCCAAGGCGGATATCGTGCTTTGGCGCACGCGCGAGACCGCGTTTCATCTCGAGGCATGGCGGTCCTTCAGCGGCTACGTCACGGGGCTGCTGCGCGAAATCGCAACCGAGTTCTACGGCCCCTAGTAGGAGAGCGACGATGGACGAACAGCATACCCAAACCAGTCACGCGCGCCGTCCCAGCGGCCGCGACGCGAAGCGGGCTGCGCGGGCCGCCCGCGCCGGCGCGTCGATCCCCTACATCACGCGCAAAATCCCGTACTACGAGGTTCTGGACGAGGAAGGTCTGGCGCTCATGGAGCGCAACGCCGACACGATTCTCGAGGAGATCGGCATCGATTTTCGCGACGACCCCGAGGCGCTCGAGATCTGGAAGAACGCCGGCGCCGACGTCAAGGGCGAGCGCGTGCATTTCGCCCGCGGCATGTGCCGCACCCTCATTCAACGCACCGCGCCGCGCGAGTTCACGCAGCACGCGCGCAACCCGGCACGCAGCGTGTTGATCGGCGGCAAGAATACGGTGTTCGCGCCCGCCTATGGCTCGCCTTTCGTGCGCAATCTCGACGAGGGCCGCCGCTATGCGCGCATCGAGGACTTTCGCAATTTCGTCAAGCTCGCGTACATGGCCAACTCGCTGCACCATTCGGGAGGAACGATTTGCGAGCCCGTCGACCTGCCGGTCAACAAGCGCCACCTCGACATGGTGTACAGCCATTTGAAATACAGCGACAAGGCGTTCATGGGTTCCGTGACGGCGCCGGAGCGCGCCGCGGACTCGGTCGCCCTGGCGAACATCGTGTTCGGCGACGAGCTGACCGATCCAAAGACCGGCCGGCCGAAAACCACAATCATCAATCTCATCAACGTCAATTCGCCGATGACTTACGACTCGACCATGCTCGGCGCCGCCAAAGTCTATGCGCGCGCGAATCAGGCCTTGATCATCACGCCGTTCATTCTGGCCGGCGCCATGTCGCCGGTGACGGTGGCCGGCACCGTGGCGCAAACCTTCGCCGAAGCGCTGGCGGGCTTGGCATTCGTGCAGTTGGTCAACCCGGGCGCGCCGGTGGTGCTCGGTAGTTTCGCCTCCTCCATCTCAATGCAGTCCGGGGCCCCGACGTTCGGCACGCCCGAGCCGGCATTGGTGCTGTACTCCATGGCAGCGCTCGCGCGGCGCCTCGGCATTCCGTTTCGCTCGGGCGGAAGCCTTTGCGCATCGAAGATCCCGGATGCGCAAGCCGCGTACGAGTCGGCCAATACCTTGGTCCCCACCTGCCTCGCCGGCGTGAACTTCGTGCTGCATACGGCCGGATGGCTCGAGGGCGGCCTCGCCATGGGCTACGA
Source organism: uncultured Gammaproteobacteria bacterium (assembly GCA_963818075.1). Classification (GTDB taxonomy): domain Bacteria; phylum Pseudomonadota; class Gammaproteobacteria; order Steroidobacterales; family Steroidobacteraceae; genus Bog-1198. The sequence goes on from CAWFQX010000007.1 coordinate 886,766, forward strand.
AAAATTCGTCATGGACGCCGATCAGGCAGGCATGATGCACACGCTGCTCGCGGGCGTCGATCTGTCGGAAAACGGCCAGGCGCTCGACGCCATGCACGAGGTCGGACCCGGCAAGCACTTCCTGGGCTGCGCCCATACTCAAGCCAATTTTGAGAACGCGTTCTACCGTTCACCGCTCGCCGACAACAACAGCTACGAGCAGTGGGAGGCCGAAGGCTCGCCCGACATGACCAAGCGCGCCAATGCGCTGTGGAAGAAGCAGCTGGCGGAGTACGTCGCGCCGCCGATGGATCCGGCGATCGACGAGGCACTGCTCGAATACATCGCGAAGCGCAAGGCGGCATCGCCGGACTCGAATGTCTGAATCGCCGTATCTCTAGCGGGCGACGAAGGCACGCTCGATCACGTAATCGCCCGGATCGCCCACATGCGCGGACTGACGAAAGCCGCGCTCGTTCAGCAATTCCGACAGCTCCGTGAGCATCGCCGGACTGCCGCAGATCATCGCGCGATCGGACTCCGGGTCGAGCGGTGGAATGCCCAGGGTCTCGAATAATTTCCCCGTACCGATCAACGTCGTGACGCGGCCTTCGTGGCGGAAGCGCTGGCGCGTCACGGTGGGCACGTAGAGCAGCTGATTGCGCACCTGCTCGCCCAGATACTCGTGATGCGTGAGCTCCCATTCGATGTAGTCGCGATAGGCGAGCTCGCTGCGGTAGCGCACGGCGTGCACGAGCACCACGGTCGCGAACCGTTCGTAGAGCTCCGGATCCTTGATCAGGCTCATGAACGGCGCCAGGCCCGTGCCCGAGCTCAACAGGAACAGCCGCTTGCCGGGCTTGAGATCACGCAGCAGCAGAGTGCCGGTCGGCTTGCGGCTGATGCAAATCTCGTCGCCCGGCTTGATGTTCTGCAACCGCGACGTCAGCGGTCCGTCCGGCACCTTGATGCTGAGAAACTCCAGAGCGTCCTCGTGATTTGCGCTCGCGATGCTGTATGCCCGCATCAGCGGCTTGTCGCCCACCCGCATGCCCAGCATGACGAAGTGCCCGTTCTCGAAACGGAAGGATGGGTCGCGCGTCGTTTTGAAGCTGAAAACGCGTTCGTTCCAGTGATGTACCGCCAAAACTCGTTCGGTGCCGATCGAAGCCATTGAGTGTTACGCCATGATTACAGTGCGGATGTCCCGCGGTTTCATGTTCGCACACGTCATGCGGCGCCCACTAATACCGATTTGCTTGGTTTATATGCATAAATCTCGCAAATGCAGCGGGCTCTTGCTGCCGACTCGCGCCGCTGCGGTTGCATATATCATCGGATTATGTAAAGGCCAACGCAAGACCCCCCGCTTCGGGCTCCGCGGCTCGCAAAGGCCTCGAGCGGATCAGGACTTGCAGATGCCGTTGAAATGCTCAAAGATCGGAACACTGTCGAAGGACGCGGCCGATAACGGTCAGTGCTCTCCGCTCGGCGTCTCACAATCACACAATATGGGGAAATGCAATCATGAAGATGACCAGACTTGCGTGGCCGCTGGATGCGGTCCGCCGCCGACGCCTGTGCGCCGGCATCGCGGCAGCGGCGCTGCCGCTGGCCGGTATCGGCCAAATCGCGGCGGCGCGCACGATCGAGAACAATACGCCGGCCGCGATTTCGCACGCGCGCGATCTAGGACCCGCTCCCTCTTCCGATGGGGTCAGCGTCACGCTGTGGCTGCGCGAGCAGAGTGCCGGCAGCGCGGCGGACCGGTTGGTTGCCCAGCTTTACGATCCTAAGTCGCCGAAGTTCCATCAATGGCTGAGCGACGGCCAAGCCGCCGCCTTGCTGGCGCCGACGGCCGCTCAGGCCGACACGGTAAAGAAATATCTCGCCGCTCATAACCTCCAAGTCACGGCGGTCGATGTGGGCAATCGCTTCGTCAAGGCCCAAGGCAGCATTGCCGACGTGCAGAAAGCCATGCACGTAGCCATTCATCAATTCAGCGCCGAGGGACGCACCTTCCGCTCGAACACCACCGATCCGGCGATCGATGAGCCTGCAGGTTCGCTGGTCGCGGCGGTCGGCGGTTTGTCGGAAGGCCGCGCGCAGCCGCACAGCAAGCGCGCAATGGATCCTGACACCGGTGCGCCGGCGGCCATGCGGCCGTTGGCCTTGAACCCGAAGGGCGTGTTCTTCTCACCGCAATGCATCCGCCCGCCGGAGCAGGTGACGTTCACGACCGGCGGCGCATTGCCGGTGGCGAGCTACGCCGGCAATCGCTACGGTGCGGATATCGGCAACACCGCGCTCGGCACGCTGCCCACCTGCGGTTATCAGCCGAGCGAGTTGCAGACGGCGTACGGCTTATCGGAGCTCTATGCCAACGGCCTGGATGGCACGGGCGAAACCGTCGTCATCGTCGACGCCATCGGTTCACCGACCATCGCGGCGGACGCGGAGCTCTTTTCGCAGGTTTATGGGCTGCCGGACCTGACGTCGTCCAACTTCAAGGTCTACTACCCCGGCGGTCAACCCGCGACAACGGACACCGGCTGGGCCAGCGAGACCTCGCTCGACGTCGAGTGGGCGCACTCGGTGGCGCCGCACGCGAACATCGCGCTGGTGATCGCCCCGACCGCCAATGATTCGGATTTGCAGGCGGCCATCTTGTACGCCATCCAACATCACTTGGGCCATGTGATCTCCAACAGCTACGGTGAAGCGGAATCGGACGAGCCGCCCTCCAATCTCGAGCAGTACAATATTTTGAGCCGGCTCGCGGCGGCGCACGGGATTTCGGTCGATTTCTCATCCGGGGACAGCGGCGACTCGAACCCGAGCGGCGTGACGAACGGTCTGATTCTTCCCGGCGTAAGTTCGCCGGCCGACTGTCCGTGGGCCACCGGCGTCGGCGGCACCAGCCTCGCGATCGATTCGAGCGACAATATTCTGTTCCAAACCGGCTGGGGCAATCACGAAACGCGCATCGCCAACACGGTCGCTCTCGGCAGCCCGCCCGTCGTTCCGCCATTGGAACTGGGTTTCATTTACGGATCGGGCGGCGGCACCAGCGGCTTCTTCGCCAAACCGGAGTTCCAGCGCGGCCTGCCCGGCAAATTCCGGCAGGTGCCTGATATCGCCTTTCTGGCCGACCCTTACACGGGAGTCGAGTTCATCTGCGACGGTACGAGCTGCGATGGCGCGCCTGCCGGCACCGGCCCCTTGGTCGGAGTTATCGGCGGTACCAGCTTGGCGTCGCCGATGTTTTCCGGCATGTGGGCCATTGCCAGTCAAGCCGCCGGCGGCGGCCTCGGCCAAGCGGCACGGCTGCTGTACGGACTGCGCCACGGCGCTATCCGCGATGTGGTCCCGGTCGGCTCCGAGCACAACGTGCGCGGCGCCATCGCCACCGCGACGGGAGTCACCCGCGAGTCGGCCCAGGACCTCGCGCAACCGCTCGACGGCACCCGTGTGTTCTACAGCGCGTTGTATCAGGGCAGTTCGACCCGCTGGTACGTGCTGACGTTCGGCACCGACACCTCGCTCAGGACGGCGCCGGGTTGGGACAATGTAACGGGTCTCGGCACGCCGAACGGCATGCACTTCGTCAAGGCGGTGGTCGACGCTGCGAATCGCAACGACGATTAGACACGCAGCGCTTTTTTGATTGACCTTAAGGCCCCGGGTTCGTTTGAGCCCGGGGCCTTAGGTTGCGCATCCGCGTCTGCAGCAATGTTATAGCAGCGGCAGTACGGCGAGAGTCGGACGATTTCAAACGCTTCGAGAGATTTCAAATCGAAAAGTCCGGTAGCCGCGCTGTGGATCGGTCACTCTCTCGCCTTCGACGGTGACAACATCCTTTGGCCGAGGCTTGCTCAAAGTCTTCGTTTCGATCGCATACACGCCGTGCGGCATCTCGATGACGCTCGAGAAACTGACCAACGACGCGCTCGCCATCTCGGCCCAACCGTAGCTGACGGACTCGGCCCCCCACCCACTCCTTGCCTTAAATGATGCAGAGGCGCTGTTCTGGCTCACCGAAGGAGGCTCTCCGTGCGGTCCTCACGTATTCCCCCACCGAATCTTTGATTCAAGTAAATTCGCGGTTGCAATATTGGAAACCAGTTCGTAATTCGGAAAGCAGCTAGAACACGGTAACCTGCTCCTCTGGTCAGTAGATCCCCAGGATATGCGCATCGTACATTGGCAATGTGACCTAGGAGGTTCCTATGACCAAGCCAACGCCCGCCATTTCACTGCAACAGCTATCCGATGCGCTCACCAATGTAGTTACTCGAGCTGCACCCAGTGTCGTCGCGGTGCACTCTGGTCGTTCTCGCTCTAGTGGATTCGTCTGGCGATCGAAATTGATTGTCACCGCGGATGAATCGCTTGATGACGAGGGCGACATTGCTGTGGCTCTACCGGGCGGTGAAATGAGCGCGGCAACCTTAGTCGGCCGAGACCCGACCACTGATTTGGCCCTTCTGCTCATTGATCGTACCATTGACCCAATCCCTATCCTCGAATCCGCGCCGGTACCCGCCGGTGCTCTCGTATGTACCGTCGGCTCTCTGCAGGGAGCATCGATCAGCGCATTCGGTACAGTTGCATTGGTCGGCGGAGCATGGCGCAGCTTTCGCGGCGGCGAGATCGACGCCAGAATCGAACTTGACCTTTCCTTGCGTCCAGTCGGCGAAGGCGGCCTGGCGCTCGACGCGTCTGGCCGCGCCTTCGGCATGGTCGTATTTGGCCCGCGACGAAAGGTACTGGTCATCCCCGCGGCCACTATCGACCGGGTTGCCACCACATTGGAAATCCATGGAAAAGTTGCCCGCGGCTACTTGGGGCTCGGGCTTCAGCCGGCCAAACTTGACGGCGATGATGGACTCGGGGTCATGGTAATGAGTGTCGATCCGAATGGGCCGGGCGCGGCCGCCGGCGTTCGGCAAGGAGATCTTATCATCAAGTGGAACGATCAAAAGATTCAAGGGATGCGGATGCTCTTACGAGCCCTCGGCCCCGACACTGTGGGATCCACCGTCAAGCTGGCTTTACGGCGGGGAGGTGACCCGACCGAAACCCACTTGACGGTACGCGAAAGGCCAGACACTTGACCAGTGAAGTCGTGTCCGAGCCAATTGTCCTTGCGATCAAGGTCGAGGACCCAACGCTGGCGGACCAGTTAACGGCACTCCTGTCTGACATTCCCGGACTGCGACTGGCGCGAATGAACGAGATAGGCGACGCTGCCGTCGTCTCCTCGCAAAAATCGGAGAGAGTTCCCGAACCAGACGTGCCACTGACACCGCGTGAAATTGAGGTTTTGAGTCTCTTAGCGGAGGGTGCATCTAATAAATCTATAGGACGTCGCCTCGGAATCTCCGTCCATACCGTTAAGTTTCATGTGGCCTCGCTTCTTGACAAGTTCGAAGCCATCGGCCGCACCGATGCGGTTACGCACGCAGTGCGACTTGGTTTAATCCAGCTCTGAAGGCTCCATGTTGGATATTAGGTCATCGGGAACGATCAGCAAATGGGAAGACTGACACGCTCGTTGTCTCAGCGACCAAGCTCTACGTCACGAATTGCTTGTTCCGTGGCATGCAGGGCAGCATCGACGTGCCCAATAGCGCGATCCCTGAGACCTCGTGCGTTTGGATTGTCCTCTTCACGAGTCATGTCGGCCCGCGCCGTTCGTAACAGGTCGGCAGCTTTATGCAGGCGACCGCGATAGTCATTCGGCATATCGCCCTTAGGATGGTCGTGAATATTCTTGCCGTCGTCGATGGCAGCGCGCTTAAGTTCTCCAATCGCTCGATCAATTTCGCTGATCGCTTCATCTTCGTGCCCGCTGACGGCGACATCACCCGGTCTATGTTCGAGCATCCATCCCGCAGTCCGTAGATCCGTAAGAGCGTGCAGGTAGGCAGGGTGTCTGCTGGGCTGGCTAACACACCCTGAAAAAAACAGCACGAGCAACAACAGTTGGCTATGAAGGGCGAGCCTGCTTCTCGAGCGCATTGCGAACCTCTACTCAGTAAGTCAGCCACAACGACGATGCAGAACGCGATTGTCAGCCGGCGAGAGCTAGCCATCACATAGGCATTGCGTGTTGTAATCATGGGCTATGTGTGAAGGCCGCGTCTGTGCGCTGGCGCACTCGTCGCCGTCCGATGCTTCGCGGCGAACTCCTTCATCTGGGGGGGGGGCCGTTCGTGCTTCCTGCACTCGGCCGGGATAGGCAAGTAGAGGCGTGACTCACCCGCTCAGAGAATTAGCATTAGTCGGCATGTTTCCGCGAAATAGCTACAGCGACCTGTCCCCGCGCATTCCACCGATCGTGCGCCGCCGTGACATCGCTTGCGGCTGGCCCTTGGGCGTCACAATCCTTGCAGTAGTCAAAACAGTCTTCGGAGGAAGCTGGAACGCTGAAGGCTGAACTAAAGCAATCGCTCTGTATATTGGAGCTGCCGCAAAACGGACGCGGATTAAGTTTCACGTCACTCATTTTCTAGGCTCCGCGATGCTTGCCGACGCAGCTGCCGGCGAAGATATCGAAACGTAAGATATGGAGCCACTCACGGACGAGCAGCGCGAACTCGTCGCAGTAGCCGCCTACTATTTGGCGGAACGTCGTCACTTCAAGCCGGGCCACGAAGTTGAGGATTGGCTGGCGGCCGAGAGTCAGGTCCGCAGCTTAACCACTCTGAGCTCTTAATATCGAAGATCCGGACGGCCATTAATTGCCAAGCGTGGGGGCTCCGTTCGAGGGGCCCTCACCTTCTTCGTTTGATCGGGCCGTTCGGGCGAACACCTCGGCGATAGCTTCCCCTTAAGAAAAATCAAAGACCGCTTGCGATGCGAGCGCTGCAGCTCTCGACAAATTGTCATTACCTTCCTGGCGCCGAATCAAAAGACGGGCAACGTGGCACCTCTCTTTCACGAGCCACCGCAGCGATAACCGCAATTGGAAGTGCAGTCGACGACACCGCATCGTCTATATATGCCAACTAATGGGATAATTGATGATGGGCGTAAACTGCACTCCCGCGGTCTCTGCCGCCTTTCGTGCGTCGACGATCATCTCTTTGAGGTGACCCATTTGTTGGGCGTGTTCGTCACTGTCCCAGATGCTCACGTGAACCATGGAGCCGGACGGTGATGCACCCGCGTAATAGCCGATCAATCCAGGCAGTGTGTTGATCGCGGGGATTAGATAGACGCCTGTTTCTCGAGTCATTCGCTCGACGTCCGCGAACCGCGCTGGGTCGAACGTCCCACGCGAGACGCGAACCACGGCGGTCGGTGGTACTACTGGTAGTGTCATGATGACGCATCTCCGTTAGATCGCCCTTGTGTGCCTGAGTGTTGCATGGGCCGAAGTAATTCTCCAGACAGTCGGGGTTGGCCGTCGTGCGGCTCGCCCATTGTGGTAATTTCGATGTGATTCCCGCTCCACCCCCTCGCCACCGCTGCGGACTGCCCTTTAGGACGGCCCTGAGCAATGCAAAGGGTGAGGCCTCAAAGGGCCTAATCAACCATCTTAGCGCGGCAGCGCCGATTGGCTGACTTGCATTTAACCCATACTTTTGAGATTACGCCAGACATGGGCAAGCCATTTGATCTGCGAGTGTCTATCAATGCCAATGGCAGGTCCCGTACACTGTTCTCTGTGAAGGATCCGCCGGGCGGTGAAATGCTGGTCAGCAGAAAATCACCAGATACCCTTCGGGAGCTCTGCGGCGATATTATCGATCAACCAAATAACCCCTTCATCAAGCGACTAATCACAAACCGCTGATGGCTATCTTTCAATGCCGATCTTACTTTGTCTTCCGCCATCCATTGTGGATACGGGGCCTTAGGGCTAAGCAATTCTGGCTTTATGTCCGGCTGCATGAGATTGCTCATTTCATACCGAATTCGATAGTCGGCATTGAAGTATCCATGATTCTCGAGAATGCTCATTTCCGCTTCACTAAAATTATCAAGATCGGTCCGAATGGTGGCGATGTAAGATTCCGCCAAATCCTCCGAATATCCCTGGGAGCCGGCAGGCGACCTGGCGGACTTGCCAGACGCTAAGTGCCAACGTGTACCATCATAAGGTCTCGCCGACGGTTCTCTGTGCCAAACGCCCTGGAGCGCCCGAATCCGTAGGCTCTGGGTTTGTCGTGACAACACTGCACTATATCGAAGCAGAGTTCGCCAGGGGGGTCTCCCCTCGACAAATTCAAATGGCGCACCGCAGTCCGAGACAAGCACGGTCGCTGCTCGTTTCCACACGGGCTCTATGGCCATATTGTCGTAGACCCCGCCGTCGGTCAGCGCGATTGTCCCTGGTCGCTCCAGTCCCTTGACGTTGTCCGGCGCGTCGCCCAGCGGAAGTTTCCGCCGATGATCGATCCTCATTGGTCCAAACAGCGGCGGGAAGCAGGCCGACGCGGTGATCGCTCTAGCCACCGTCACTTCCAGAGGGACGTGCCATCCTGCTTTAAAAGATCCAAGGCGCTTGCGCGAGAATTCCCAATTGACCCCGTAGGTGAGGTCCGTTGCACAGAAAACATATTCGGGTTCTGCGGGCAGCGCACTCAGTGGCAATGTCGTAACACGCTTCCTGTAGCGAGCCTCGAGGCTCTCCAGAAGCGGGCCGGGCAAACACCAGTTCCATAAAATATTCTTCAACACCGGCCAAGTCCGAAGGTCCCGAGCTGTGAACCGGCGGAATGAGTCAACAACATCGCTTCGCCAGTTATCGAAGTCGAGTTGCCCCCCGCGGCCGCGGCTAACCTGGCATTGCGCGAGGTGGCCTGCAATGATGCTGCCCCCCGATACGGAACTGATCCACCGCACTCGCCGGAGAATGTCGAGCTCGTGCAGCCGGCGCAGGGCACCAAGATGGAAGAGAGCGGCCCGGAAGCCGCCCCCAGACAGGCATAGTCCAATGCCACTCCGAGCGGCCCGATCAGTGTCCTCATGCGGCGAGATCGTCATCGAATTAATCACCACTGGAGCCTCTCCTGATCTTCTCGATCGCATCAACCGGGTGTGCTAAAGAAGTCCGTCCGCTCGAGCATCCGATCTGCCGACGGTGGCACACTCTATTTTGCTCGCAAGTTCCAGCATCGAGTGACTCCGAATCGGGTCCGCCGGTACGAATAAGCTGTATCGCACGCCGCGTATAAGCGGGTTAATTGCAGAAGGCTTAACAAGGATACTTGTCAAAGATCGCAAGATCGCGAGAATCTCTCCGCGCTCGTAAATTCGATCAATGCGCAAAGTAGCCTTGTTAATATTCCGGAGCGCCTTTTCTACACTATAAAATCCGGTAACCGGTGAAGGATCGAACGCAAATACCTGCGCGACGCGTCGTTCCCCAGACTTCGTTGGCAGTGAATAGGCGAACTGTTGAGCCAATCCTCCACCCAGGGAATGCCCGGTAGAATAAAGGGTCGCGCTTTTCAGATGCGCCCACTTTGAATCGCTGGTATTGAGGCAGAATTCAGCGACGAACGCGGGGCCAAACACATCTACAATCTGACTGTATTCGTCTTTATGCTTCGGCAAAAACCATCGCAGGTTCGACTTCCAATCCTTTCCGCTCGTGAATACAGTGCCGCCAAAGGCAACGGCGATCGAGGGCGGCTCGATTTTAGTCCACACCTCCACCCGCAGGTGTGACGCCTTCATTTGATCGAGTACTTTCTGTGGGGCAAAGTCAGGGCACCGAGTCCAACCGCATTCACGCAGGATGACGGCGCCGTTGGGATTGACCTCTCTTCGTGACTTGCCCGGAATCACGTCAAACAACCACGCAAGGAGTCCCTTCTTCTTGTCGCCGACAGACCTGCCGTAGGCCGCCTGGCTGAGCCACGCGAACTCGTGATCCTTCAGCGCTTCCCCTGTAGCGGGTCGCAAATGGCCTAGAAACCGATCTCCGGGTTCTCTACTGGCAACCTGATCGCTTTTTTGAAAGAAGACGGTCCATATCGGGATAGAGCCCGAACCGGATACTTGGTCTGGGTGATCTATTGACGATTCCATTTTCACTTGCGCTCCCTGCAATGTGTGGAGATCGGAGTACTTGTTTTACGCCCGTCAAGGTTAGACCACCTACGGGCAATCAATCAATAGATGTGCGAAACCATCGGCAGAAAATTGCCTTGCAGCAATTTCCAAAATCAGCGAACTCCCCCGACGCCTCCAACTCAACTCTCCGCACTTCCAGCCTCCGCCCCCACCTACCTCAACGTCCTCACCGTCGAAGAGTTCGAGAGCAACGGCAAGAAAGGCAAAAGCTGGACCAAGATCGGCGCCGCATTCCCACACAAGGAAGGTCCGGGATTCAGCATCGAACTCAAGGCATTCCCGATCGACGGCCGCCTCGTCGTCCTGCCTCCCGACAACGACGACAGCCGATCAAATAGGTAAATCCATCAACCAACTTCCTTGAGGGGCCCTCGCGGGCCCCATTGTTCCATCCGCAGTGCACGTCGACTAATTGAAGTTTTCCAGTAATTCAAATGCACGCCGCAATGCGCTGATCGAGGAATTGACGTTCCATCGGATTGCGTGCCAATGCAAGCGCCGCCAGGAGGTGCTCCCGGGCTATCTCCCGGTTCCCACGCCGTAGCTCCAGCTCCCCAAGCGCTGCGAAGTAGAACGGATAGGCGGAAAGCCGTTCTCGATCCGCTATAGAGCGTATTTCATCGAGTCCTTTAACCGGACCCTCGAGTTGTCCGATCGCGATGGCGCGATTCAACGCGACAATCGGCGACGGACATATCGTCAGCAATGTATCGTACAGGGCGACAATCGACTCCCAATCTGTGTCCTCCATGCGAGCCGCGCGGGCGTGAATGGACGCGATCGCCGCTTCGATATGATACTCAGAAATGTCGGTGCCGCTCGCGGACAGCTCCAGAAAATTAAGTCCTTCCGCAATTAGACCGCGGTCCCACAGAAAGCGGTTCTGATCAATCAAGGAGTGCAGATTGCCAAATGCGTCGATCCGTCCGGGAAGCCGCGCGGCGTGCAGGCTCGTCAGGGCGGCGAGCGCAAACGTTACCGGCGTCGTTCCGAGTGGATGCTCAATCAGTACGGCGATCAGGCGCATAGATTCTCGGCACAGCTCTTGACGAACTACGGTCTGCACGGAAGCGCCGTGATAGCCCTCGTTAAAGAGCAAATACAAGGCGCGGTGAACAGACGGCAAGCGCGCGGAGAACTCTGAGGCGGCGGTCACGTCAAATAAACGCTTGGAGCTCGCTAGAACCTTCTTGGCCCGGGTAATCCGCTTCTCGATGGCCGCGTGCGTGCTCACAAAAGCGCCGGCAATCTCGTCCACCGTGAAACCGCAAAGAATATTAAGAATGAGCGCGATCTGCGCTTCTTCTGGCAAGCGCGGATTGCAACAAGAGAACATCATTCGAAGTAAGTCATCCTTGATGGCATTTGCGGCAAACAATTCGTCAACCACAGGGGCTACGGTCCATTCGCTTTCTAACAGCCGACCCAGTTCGGGTGCGAAAGTCCGTGCCGTACGTTCACGGCGCAATAGGTCAAGCGCCCGATTCTTTGCGGTCATCATCAGCCAAGCGGAGGGATTCTCAGGTATGCCTCTCATCTTCCACACGTCCAACGCGCGGCAGAAGGCATCTTGGACCACATCTTCCGCCATGGCGAGATTGTGGACGCCGAATATTCGAGTCAGCGCGGTGAGGATGCGCCCGGACTCGTGTCGAAAGAAATGATCATCGATCCGCATGGATTCACCCTGTACGGGAATGTCGTGAACCGCGACTGAACGGTTCCCAAGCCACTCTCGCCCCATCATCCCTATTTCCGACGATGTGCAGCATTCCAATGGGCAAGACGAGTGGGAACCGTCGTGAAAATCTGGCTACTGATCGCCTGCGGCAGAATGCGCGTGGCCGCCGCGTGCACCCACCGGGACGATGACGAGCGCGTAGGGACTGCCCTCCCCGGCCACATAGGCCGGACCGATCGGCTGGCCGTCCGGGCCCAGTTCCTTGCCGACGCCGAGGTCGGTGTTGGTGAGATGGGTGCCGAAGAACATCACGTGCGGTACATAAGGCACGTGCTCACCCCTTTCGTTCGGCACCGTATTGGCGTTGGACAGCATGTAATCGACACCGGGGCGCGCCGGCGCCTGCAGCTCTCCCTTGACCAACGCCTCTTTCGTCAGCTGGCGGATCTCGTCCGGGGTCTTCCCTTGCGCCCGCCATACGGCGACCTTAAGGTAGCGCTGCAGGATCGTTCGGGAGCCCTCGGCGTCCATGCACTGCGGCTCTGTGGCGGTGGGCGCCGAATGCTGGACGATGGCCGTGAAGCCGTTCTGGCTGTCGCGGGCCTTCTCATAGCCGCTGCGCGCTAGCACGTAGATGCCCGCCGCTTTCGCCACCGCGGGAGGACAGGCGCTCAGCGCCAGATTTATCTCTTTCGATCGGTCCATGAGGTGAGGCGTATCTTTAACGTCGGGCAGGGGTGTTTGAGCGCCGGCGGTCATACAAACCGCCATATGGGCCATTAGTGTAACCAGGCAAGCTCGAACTAAGGTGTTTGGCTGGGTCAGGGACATGGTGTTTCTCTCGTTGGCTTAGGTCCACCCTAAACGTTTTAAAAGTCATGCGTCGGACAACTTTCTCGCAACATATGCGTGGAGGCCTTAGGCTTTCGGCAATTGCCCAGTGAGTGCGCAAGTTTTCTCCTCCCTGGTATGAGCGCTTTAAGGCAATGAAGCGCGGTACCGGACAGCAACAGAACAGCCGCCATCAAAGAGGACTGAATCGCTGGGCTGCCTTCAAATAGCGAGAGACCTGCGAACAGCCAAGTGGTTATATTCCTGTTGCGCTGCAAAGCGTAACTGGGCGCCAATACTAATGGCCCTTGTTCGGCGAGATCTCCTGGTCCCATAGTGCCCGGCTTGCGATTTTCTAAAGTCATCCGACCGCTCCCGCTATTGTCACTCACTTGAAAGACGCGCGAGACGATGAGCAGCAGACACTACCTACCCGCTTGCGATCCTTTCTTGCACGTTGACTCACGTGACAACGCCGATCGCAGACTCGTTCTCATTTCGAGCACGAAACAGCGCTCAAGAAAAATAGCGAAGGAGCTACCCAGTTGGGCGCTCCCTCGCATGAAGGAATGTTGCCGAACGGATTACGAATTTATCTTCTGATTTGGGCGCACTTCCACTGATCCGCCGACCTCAAGGATCGGGCACCCTATTGAAAGTTCGACAGCTTGATTAAGATCTGAGGCCTCAACAACGATATAGCCACCGACCACATCCTTAGCCTCCGCGTAGGGGCCGTCGCTCACGGCCTTCTGCTTGCCCGACACCACTTTTCCCGTGTGCTCGAGCGGATGTCCCGGGTCCTTGAGGTGGCCTTTCGCTCCAAGGTCCTTGAACCACGCCAACCATTTTTGCATCGTCTTCTGCATTTGCTCGGGTGAGGCGGACACATCTCTGCCGCGAAATAGATACGTAAACTCACTCATGACGCTTTCTCCTTTGGTTATTTCCGAAATATACGGTTCATGGCATAGACGTTTGACTGCTCGCTAACCGGACATTTCTGAATCATCACCATCAAACTCGCGTTGACGGGTTCCCAGCATCCGACAGTCCGCAGCCGTGCGCCAACAAGTGGCGACCGGCATTGACCACCCGTGCGAAAAATGTCTGCCGTCCGTTCCGCCAGCCGTCTTAGACACGACGAATCAATTGTCAACACTTTATATCCAAGGAGACAGCACAATGTCCGGATCGCCAGCAAATACCTCCTCCATCCTGAAAGGAAAGCGCGCCGTCGTGTTCGGCGCTGGAGGCTCGATTGGGGCGGCGGTCGCCAAGGAGTTCGCTGCCGAGGGCGCTGAAGTCTTTCTGGCTGGGCGAAGCAAGTCCAGCGTAACAGCAGTGACCGAGCAAATTACGAAATCAAGTGGTATCGCACATACTCACGTCGTCGACGCCCTGGATGAGACCGCCGTGAACGCCTACGTTGACAGCATCGTAAAGCAGGCCGGCCGCATCGACATTCTCTTTAACGCTGTCGGGCCTCTTGCGGCGGAGTATGGAAACGGAAAGCACGCAATAGATTTGCCAGTCGATGAATTCATGGTCCCATTGACCACGATAGTGAAGGCGCACTTCGTTACGTCGCGTGCGGCTGCACGGCACATGCTCAAGCAACACTCCGGCGTGATCATATTCTTGACTGGCAGTCCCGCGCGAGGCCACGTCCAGGGCGCGACCGCGATTGGTACCGCGTTCGGCGGTATTGAATCTCTTACGGAAAATCTTGCGGTCGAACTCAGCCCAGCTGGCGTCAGAGTTGTGTGTCTACGTACGACCGCTAACATGGACAGCCGAACCATCCAGCAAACGATGGAAATGTTAGCCAGCAAGATGAACGTCACGAAGGAGCAGATGACGGCGACAATGGCGAACCTAAACTTACTGAAGGTTCCCGCAAGTACCTCCGACACCGCGAAAGCGGCCGTATTTCTCGCATCTGACCGAGCGAGACTTATGACTGGAACGGTCGTCAATTCGACAGCTGGAGCTGCCCTGGACTAGTGCGAATCGACAACGGCGCGGTCACAGCGTCAATGCATGGGCGTTGGGACCCCGAGAGACTGGCAGACGGCGGCCCCCGAGCGCGCGAGCGAGGAGGCATGAAATGCCGAATAACAGCCGGACCAAAATCGGCGCCGCCTTGCCCCACAAGGAGGTCCAGGCTTCTCGATCGAACTGAAAGCGTTTCCGGTCGGTGGGTCGGCTAGTGGTACTGCCGCCGGACAAAGAGGACAGCCGATCCAACAGGTAAATCCATCAACCAACGACTTTTTGGGGCCCAACTGGGCCCCTTTTCTTATTTACCGTCGCGTCAGTGTCGAACGGATTCCCCTCTGACTATCTTGAGCGCCTTCCCCCGAATCTCAACCAACGCAATGTCGAATTTTAGGAGCTCGCAGAAGAGATTCATCTAGAATCCCATGATGGGATGGGCGTCGTACCGGCCCCGTAAAGTCACCAGTTTGAGGAGTGTCCAGTGACCGAAGTATTCATCCGATTTCCGGTGCACTGTCCGGTGTGTAAGCACGAATGGACTTCCCAACGCACGAAACGTGAACTTCTGGACGCACTCGACAACAACAAACCGATTCGGGCATATGCCGAGTGTCATGACTGGCACTGGGATTTGACCGACAGCGAGCGTGGAGAACTGTCGGCAAAGGTACGGTCCTAATTTTCGCGCGCAAGCTACATTTGCTCGACCCGCCGGTTGAAATTACGAAAGCGGCCTCCGGCGCAGAGAGTTAGACCCTTCTGCAAGCACCGCCAGTCAGGGAGTGACATTGACGTTTCGCAAGGCACTCATCGGCCTCTCCGCCGCCCTCCTCGCGGCCATCGCGCTGGTGCTCGTATCGTCATGGTTCGTCGGCCCGGGACTCATCGCACCTCAAAATCACGGAGTCCCGCGGCCTTTGGGGTTTGACGCGAGTTCGGTCGCAATTCCCGCGCCAGAACACACCATCGCCGGCTGGTGGACCAATTCCGGACGTGACTCGCCGGTAGTGCTTCTACGGATTCTCTACCCTCCTCATCGATCTGCAAGGCCAAGGAGAGACGCCCGGCACCGCCATCACCTTCGGACTACGCGAATCCGCCGACGTCGTCGCCGCGATTGCCTGGATCAAAAAAGAAGCCCCCGGAAGACGCGTGGGCGTGCTCGGCTGCTCGCAAGGCGGCGCCGCCGCGCTCCTAGCGCCGCAACCTTTGAGCGTGGACGCAATCGTCTTGGAAGAAGGCTATCCCCGTATCGGCCCAGCGATCGAAAATCGACTCCGCCTGCGGGTGGGCCCCTTGGCACCCATGCTGACGCCTTTGTTCCTATGGGAACTCGAAGCCCGACTCCACATCACCGCCTCGGAGCTCGAGCCCATCCGCTCCATCGGACAATTGGGCAGCCCCGTACTAATTGCCGCCGGCTCCGCCGATCAACATACCACCTTGGCCGACTCCCAAGAACTCTTCGATGCAGCATCAAACCCGAAAGTGCTGTGGATCGTTGCCGGCGCCAAGCATCAAGATCTCTTGAACTTCGACAAAGGCCAATACGAAGCCCATGTCGTTCGCTTCCTGATCGATCTCTTACGCACCACGCCCCAATTTGACGCCCATCGGCTCAGCAAGGCGGAACTCGAACAACTGATCGGCCATGCCCTCAAGGCGAAGAAACCGCTTGTCTTCGGTCCCAATCAAGGCGTGTTCCACTGTTTCGACCTCGGCGAGCCTTACCTAGAATTCGGACCCGAACACACCCTCCTTGTATATGGAGACGGTTACGTCGGATGGCGGGTTCCCATCAGATACGACGCCGCAGAGGACGGCAAGATCGTCCTCAAGTCCCCGCCCTATGAGGACAGCGCCGCTTTCATTAAGGAAAAAGACCTTCACGACGCCTATGCGTTTCGCTACGGACCCAGCGTCTATCTAGTCAAAGACTCAGACCCCACCCCAGATCTCGGATTTGAAAACGGTGCTCGCTGGCCCTACAAGATGCTCGCTGCCGATCAGGCGAATTCGAGGCATGAGCTTTTTTCGCGGTAGGCTCAATCAGGGTGTACCGCCTCGCGCGACGTGCAAATTAACTGAGAATCAGGCCAGAATAATTGAGAACAGTCGGACAAGATTGGCTAGGACGCCTGATTAGCGCAAATAGTGGAGCGGCGGTGCCCAAGTTCGCTTTACTCACAGGCCTGAAGTAATTCAGACTCCGTTTTCCGAAAACAGTTTTTCGAGCCAAAACCGGCTACGGCGACCCGACAACTAAGAGCGCCGATCGTCGAGTCGGTCCCTACTAGACGCGAACCGGTCCCCCAGCACCTTGTAAGCGCAGGGACTTTGGCGTACTTACACCAGGGATAGACCGGCGATGTTCGCTAATCAGCGAGAGAGCTTATGAGTCCAATCAAGCAACCGAGAGCAGTCAGGGTTCACTAGATGTCGCTGTTGACCCTCACTGACGCGGTGACTCCCCAGCTGATTGTTCATATCAGCGCGGGAAGCCTCGCAATCCTGTCCGGTGCTGCCGCATTGTCGGTTCGTAAAGGCGCTCGACTGCACCGTGTGTTTGGGACCGTATTTTTCTTCTCCATCCTGGCGATGTCTATGATGGGGGCGTATTTGGCGGTGCTCATTCCGCAAAGAGCGACCGCGGTGGTCGGCCTCTTTACATTTTACTTTGTGGCCACTGCCTGGATGACCGTGAAGCGACGAGAAGGGACTACCGGCGCTTTCGAAATCGCTGCCTGTGTGTTTGCGTTCGCCGCGGCCGCCGTCCTTCTGGTCTGGGGCACCACGGCGGCCAGAAGTCCGACGGGCGAGCTGGATGACATTCCCCCCACGCCGTATTGGCTTGCTGCGTCCTTCGCAGCATTTGTGGCCGTGCTGGACTTGAAGGTGCTATTGCAGCGAGGCGTTGCGGGCGCGCACCGCATCGCGCGGCATCTGTGGCGGATGTGCTTCGCCCTATTTTTTGCTTCCTCCAATTTCTTTCTTGGGCAGCAGAAAGTGATGCCCGCATCCATCCGGGGCTCTAAGTTTCTCTATGTACCGGAAATCATTGTCTTAGGGTTGATGATTTTCTGGCTGCTGCGCGTGCTATTCACAAAAGCATACAAAAAAAGATCGACACTCAAAAACGTTGAGGTAGTCCCTCGCCTAACGTGAGCAATTCATAGCGCTGGCTATGAGTCAGTCGATCGAGGCGGAGAGTGTTGAACCTACCAATTGCGAGGGAGTCTGAGAGATTCCCGAGGCCACAGTGCGCCTACGCTGTTCAGAGAGCGCTTGACCGCGCACGTCGAGGGGTCTACTGCTCCGGCTCGGCCGCCACCGCGGACCAAACCATCAGCATCCCACCGTCCGATCCACGTCTGCAGATCTCTACAGTCTGCGCTTTTTTGTCTTTGCTCGCTGTCCATCAGGCGCCTCTTGAGTCAAGCGCCGTTTTAAGGCCTCCGATACGGAGACTCGAGGGTCCCCCGGAAACCGAGCGCTGAAATCCGACAGTAGGATTCGCGAAATCCGCTGCGCGCCGCCCCGGGCAGCTATCTGCGCCAAACTTAAAGTATCGGCGGCTGAGCAGGGACGAAAATGCACGTCCACGCTCAAGCGTTGAGCCACTACATGCAGCACTTCGGTTGAACGCCTCAAGGCCAAAAGCCGTCCAACACGCGCCTCCGTGAGGTGTGAAATCACCCGTCCATCCTCCCAGTTTGATATGCGCACGGAAAGCCGCCCGTAGTCCTCCGGCTGATCGCCCCGGGACCTGAGCCATTCAGATAACACTCTCCAGCTACGAGCGTGATTGCCACATCGCATGGAGCCGTGGGCATCCCGTAGCACGGCGGTGTCGTCGCACAGTTCAGTCTTAGTGGTAGGCGGACTTCCGGGCCGCAGTGTTCGAAATCGGGCGAACAGGGAGATCGTCCCGATCATCCTGACCCGTGCGCGTTGGAACAGGTGCTTTACTGTCCTCGAGGGAATGGGTAGTGCCTGCATTGGGATTCCGCGCTATCGTCATCATCCGGCAGAGCTGCCTATGAATCTTGAATCCAATTCACACTTTGCTTCGTTGAGCGACGCAATATTTGCCTGCCTGGTCGTTACAAATCAGGACCGATGGGAACAACCTTGCTCAGGGCGTCCTACTCTCGCAATTGGGGTGATGGAGAAAACGGCGGAGCCCTCGCGGACTCCGCCATCCCCTGCTCGAGCATGATTACCTAGGGACCAAGGCAGTCCGCTTAAGCAACTGCATCGGAGCGTCCATCCGTTGGACTAGGTCGCGCGCGTGGCAAAGAGCCTGCGCGCATCCCTCTTTTGTGTCGCGGCCAGTACGAGATCCTGACTAACGATGAACCTCGCCACCAACCAGCGCGCCAAGAGGCGCGACCGAACCAACGTTTATATGTGTCACTTGGATCACCTCCTTCAGTTGCCGTGGGCTCATTGTCGGCGCGTGCCGCCCACCGAAGCCGCGCACCCCAAATTGATAAACCGAGAATGACCTCGATTGCGACGCCTGTAAAGATTTCAAGGTGTGAGGCAGCCTCTCTGCGCCAACACCTTCTCTCCATACCGCATTGGCATCCGCGTATCCCTCCACCTCCCGGCCTGCATCACCGACGCCATATCGACATTCAACGCCAACAAATCCTGCGCGGCGCCGACGCGACTCGAATGCTGTTCTCCGTCTGGTCGGGCCATTCGGGCTCGCTGCCCTCGCCCGACATCGGCCGGCCCAGAGGCGCGACTCCGGTCTGCCTCCCGGAATCTCGGCCGATGCGCCTCGATTCCGTTGCCGCATCCGTGCGGCAATAGTCACGCGCGTCCTTGCTGCTTGGCATCAACGGCAATTGCGCAAGTCCGGATTGAAGTTGCTGAAGGACGCCATTTTTATCGCTAGTGGGGCCTTGTACAGTCCCGACGCGTGCAAAGTACTGTATGGCAGCGCGATGCACGCATACATTCAATCGTGTGCTAGTTTATAGCGGCATCGCCCTGGTTACCCATTTCCCATGCATCAACGCACCGGCACCGCTAACTTACCCCTCCATGGAGGGCATGTCCCCCTCTGGCTCTCAACTCGCATGGCCGCCTTAGGACGTGTCATTGCAGAAGCAATCGTTCATGAATACGGCCGCGATGAACTATTACTGAGGCTCGCGCACCCATTCTGGTTCCAATCCTTCGGGGCCGTCATGGGCATGGATTGGCATTCATCCGGAATCACAACAAGCGTGATCGGCGCGTTAAAGCGCGGTCTCGCTCCTGTACAACATGAGCTCGGGATTTATGTTTGCGGCGGCAAAGGTGCGCACTCGCGCCGCACTCCCCAGGAGCTGTTAGATTTGGGCGAGATGACCGGTATCGATGCCGCCTCACTGGTGCGATCGAGCCGGCTCGTGGCGAAAATCGACAGCGCCGCAGTCCAGGACGGATTCAACCTGTACCTGCATGCCTTCATCGCGACCAAAGACGGCCGCTGGTGCGTTGTGCAACAAGGAATGAATGACAGACTCGGTGAAGCGCGTCGCTATCATTGGCAATCCGAAGGTCTCCCCGGTTTTTTTGAGTCACCCCATGCTGCTATTGAAGGCCGCAATGTCGGGGCCATCGTTAATCTGGCCGACGTGCGCGCCGAGCGAAATCGCGCCGCAGGACTTGAGCTAGTACGGCGCGGGCCGGACCTGACGATTTCCGTACTGAGGCGCTCTCGGCACGCCGGCGATCTGGCATTGTCGCTCGTCCCCGAAACCGAAATTCCCCGAGAATCAGTACCGCATTTGCGACTGCCGCATCACCACGAACTGCGCGCGTCGGACGTCATGCTGAAACGCTTGCATGGCACCTTGGCTGCCGCGGCCGACGCGGGACCCAAGGACTTTGCGGATCTGTTGCTCACCCCCGGCATTGGCGCCCGCACCATCGAGGCACTCGCCTTTGTCGCGGAAGTTGTGCACGGCGCACCCTCGAGATTCTTAGATCCCGCGCGCTTCTCACTCGCGCACGGTGGCAAGGACGGACATCCGTTTCCCGTACCCATCCAAGTGTTCGATCAAACCATACGCTTGCTCAAAGCAGCGGTGAGTCGGGCCAAGTTGGGTGCAACCGAATCCCTCGCCGCTATAAAACGACTTGACACTCAAGCGCGCGCGCTCGAATCGAGAGCCAGCGGTCCGAGCTTCGAGGAATTTATGGCGGCTGAACGTGCGAAGGCACCCACTCTGGGCGGTCGAACCGTGTAATGCCTTTGCAACGGGTTGCGCGAAACGTGACAGCGGGCCGGCGTCCAGGCTTTAATTCGGCCAGGGAGTTCGCGGTGGGATCGAGTCCTGCCCAACTGCGTCGGCGAATTCGCGCGCACGCCAAGGCACAACTCTACGATGAGTCATGCGTCCCCAACGAAGGCATCGCGATCTATACGCTATCCGATCCGCGGGACATCCGCGACGCGCGATATGTCGGGCAGACAAGTGCCCCGCGACGGCGCTTCCTGCAGCACTTGAATCAGGCACAGTTATGGTTGCCCGATGCGCTTCCGTGGTGGGTAAAACAGCGGAAGCTACGCCCTCTCTACACCTGGGTCCGGGAACTGTATCGCGATGAATACCGGCTGCCGGTGATGGTGGTAACTGCGTGGGCCGCCACGGTCGCGGAAGCGCGGGCGACCGAGCGAGCACGCATCTTTGAGTACCTCGCCCGTCGACAGGCGTTACTCAATGTGGAAACGGAAATCCTTCGAGGCCGTGTTCCGATGTTTTGATCCCGTGGCTCTTTGTCAGTCAAAGCTGACCCCTTAAGGTGGTTGAGTCTCGTGGAATCTTAGGTGCCATCACCGTAGATTGATGGCGAGTTTAGATAACGAATTGATCTCGTCACCTCACTTCCTCAGTTGCCCATGAACGATTCTCACAATTCTGCCCCGTATCCTCAGCCGGCAGACGCCAACGGCATCGCGAGAATGACGGCTTTGCCAGCGCGACTTCGAAGCGATGTGATGGAACCGAATAAGCCGCGCCTCTGGAGTGTTTTAGGGCCTGGACTCATCACGGGTGCTGCGGATGATGATCCCAGTGGGATCGCCACCTATAGCCAAGCCGGGGCGAAATTTGGCTTCCAGTTAGGCTGGACTTTGCTCCTCACTTACCCGCTAATGGTCGCGATTCAATCCATCAGCGCGCGCATCGGCCGCACCACCGGATTGGGGATTGCCGGCAATGTAAGACAACACTATTCGTCCTGGTTGTTGTACGGAGTGGTAGCGGCGCTCACCATTGCGAATGTATGCAACATCGGCGCCGACTTAGGCGCCATGGCGGAGGCCGCTCGGTTATTGATCCCCGCCATCCCTGCATGGGTATTGTTGGGCGTGTTTGCGCTGGTTTGTGCAGGCGGGCAGATTTTCATGCACCACAAACGCTACGTGGGCGCGTTAAAGTGGTTAACCCTTTCCCTATTTGCTTACTTTGCGGTGCTTTGCGTGGTGCATGTGGCGTGGCGGCAGTTTTTCCTAGGATTGGTGTGGCCGCGCCTGACCCTCGATAAGGACTTTTGGTTAATGGTCGCCGCTATCTTCGGCACCACGATCAGCCCGTATCTATTTTTCTGGCAAGCCGCTCAAGAGGTTGAGGATACGAAAACCGAGCCTATTCGCGAACCCCTGTTGCGACGCCCCACCCAAGGCGCCGATGCACTCGCGCGCATACGACTCGACACCGTGATCGGCATGGCCATCTCCAACCTCGTTGCCCTCGCCATCATGGCGACGGCCGCTGCCACGTTGCACGCATCGGGGGCCAAGAACATCGAAAGCGCGGCTCAGGCGGCTCAAGGATTACGGCCCCTGGCGGGCTCCTTTGCATTCGCCTTGTTCTCGCTCGGAATCATCGGTACCGGATTATTGTCCGTGCCGGTGCTCGCTGGCTCCGCCGCCTATGCGCTCGGCGAGGCACGTCGATGGCCTGTCGGATTATCCCGCCAGCCGACGCAAGCGAAAGCGTTTTACGGCACGATCGCGCTCGCTACGGTGGTTGGGGCCGTGGCCAATATGCTCACCATCAGCCCGATCAAAGCCCTGGTGTGGGCGGCGGTCTTAAATGCCATCGCCTCAGTTCCGATCATGGTCCTGATCATGAAAATGGGAATGAACCCCAAGGTGATGGGAGAATTTACGATCTCTCGGCGCTCGCGTGTCACCGGATGGCTTGCCACGCTGGTGATGGCGATTGCCTCGTTGGGATTTATCGTTTCACTGGGATTTTAATCAGCGCCAGAACTTAAGTTTCCCGGACCACTTTCTGGGGATCCTTATCCTCGCGAATAGCCGCCGACCCCACATGGGCAGTTGTGACACAGCCTTTCCCTTGTGGATACTTTTTCAGGCCGCTCTACCTACAATCATTTGAGTTACGCGTTGGGCCTCAAAAAACATCGGGGAATACGAGGTGTTTCTACCGTCATTTTTGGAAACACAATTAGCGTATCCCTACGGCGGCGGCGGCGTGCGGCGCGGCCGGCGGCCGCGCGTTTCACTCTGGCTGCTGGATTCCTTGGGCGCAGGCAGATCGACCACCTTGCGAAGGTGCGTGTAAGCGGCAGTCTTGTGGGGAATGGCCATCGCTTCGACGAAGTGATGCTGAAAGCGCGGCTCGATCGCGGTCTCCACCTTATCGATGCGCCTCACCAAGGTCTCGATCACGCCGCGTGATGCCGCGTCCAGCAGCGCAATGCGCGCGCCGGTTCCGGCGGCGTTGCCGGCCGAGCGGACTTGGGCCAAGTCGCAGTCGGGAACCATGCCGAGAATGGTCGCGTACTTGACGTCGATGTGGCTGCCGAAGGCGCCCGCGAGGCGGATGCGATCGACGTGATCGATGCCGAGGCGCTCCATGAGCAGCGCCACGCCGGCATACAGCGCCGCCTTCGCCAATTGAATCGCGCGCACGTCGGTTTGGGTGATCTTCATCTCGACCGCGCCTTGATGCAGCAAATAAGCGAACGTCCTGCCGTTCGCAGTGATGCGCGGAGAGCGTACCGCCAGTCTGCCGTCGAGCACTCCGTCTTGGTTGATGACGCCCGCCAGATACATCTCGGCGATGACCTCGATGATCCCCGAGCCGCAGACGCCGGTGATGCCGGTGGCGGCGGTGGCCTCGGCGAAACCGGGCTCGTCCGACCAGAGGTCCGAGCCGATCACTTTGAAGCGCGGCTCGAGAGTCTCGCGGTCGATGCGTACGCGTTCGATCGCCCCCGGCGCCGCGCGCTGGCCGCAGCTGATCTGCGCGCCCTCGAACGCCGGACCCGTGGGGCTGGAGCATGCGACGAGCCGTCGGCTGTTGCCGAGCACGATTTCGGCGTTCGTACCCACATCCACCAGCAGCGTCATTTCCTCGGCGAGATCCGGCCGCTCGGCGAGCACCATTCCCGCGGCATCCGCACCCACATGCCCCGCGATGCACGGCAGCACGTAAATGCGCGCGTTGCGATGCAATTTGAAGTCGATGACATTCGCCCGCAGGGTGAGCGAATGGTCGACGGCCAGCGCGAACGGCGCGCCGCCGAGTTCCACCGGATCGATGCCGAGCAGCAGATGATGCATGATCGGGTTGCCCACCACGGTCGCCTCGAGGATGTCCTCGTGCGAGATGCCTGCCTGGCGCGCGACGTCGGCCGCGAGCCCGCACAGCGCCTCGCGTACCGCCGCCGTCATCAGCGCTGCGCCGCCCGGGTTCATCATCGAATAGGAGACGCGGCTCATCAAATCCTCGCCGAAGCGGATTTGCGGATTCATGACGCCCGCCGAGGCGACCACATCGCCGCTGCTCAAGTCGCAGAGGTGCGCGGCAATCGTGGTCGAGCCCACATCGACCGCAAGTCCGTAGACGAGCTCGTGCAGGCCGGGCCACACCGCGATGATTTGCTTGGCGGCGTGCACCGCCACGGTGACCTGCCACGCGCCGGCGCGCAGCGCGCCCTGCAGCATCTGCAGCACCGACAGATCGCAGGTGAGATCCTTGAGGCTCCATTCCGCTTCGAGCGCCTCGAACAGCCGACGCAGATCGCCTGAGGGGTCGTGCATATCCGGCTGCTGCACCTGCACGTAGTGCAGGCGCACGACCGGATCGAGTTCGATCACATGAGCGTCGGCCTCTTTGCGCACCACCTGGCGATGCACCTGACTGCTCGCCGGCACGTCGATGACCACGTCGGCCTCGACCCGGGCGGAGCATGACAGACGCCGGCCTTCGGCCAGCGGCACGCGGCGCGAATAGCGCCTTTCCGGCTCACTGAATGGCGACAAGCTCGCGCTGGAAGAGGACACGCCATGCTTGGCGAACTCGCCCTCCGCGACCAGCACCTGGCAGCGGCCGCAAAGTCCGCGGCCCCCGCAAACGGAATCGATGTCGACGCCGAGGCTGCGCGCCGCCTGGAGTACCGGCGTGCCGATGGCAAAATTCCCGCGCTTGCCCGAGGGCGTGAAGACGACGAGCGGGTCTCGGGTCGACATGCGAATCGCCGCTACGCCGGGCGCCGGCGATGGCCACCTTCGCGCCGGCCGCGCGGCGCTTCGCCGGTGGTAGCGGTGGCGACGGCGGCGGCACCTGCGCCGGAACTTGACGGCGTGTCTCGGAAACGGCGGATCCAGCGCGCGCAATCGGGATCGTGACCCAGCATCACGTCCGCGCCCATGACGGCCCTGATGACTTCAAGGTGCATCGGATTGGTGATGGCCGAGGTCATGCCGGCGCCCATTGCCATGGTCAGAAACGCGCTGTTGATGCCGTCCCGGTTCGGCAGCCCGAAGCTGATGTTAGAAGCGCCGCAGGACGTATTGACCTTGAGTTCCGTGCGCAGCCGATGGACCAGGCGCATGACCTGAACTCCGGCTTGATTGATCGCGCCGATCGGCATCACGAGCGGATCGACGACCACGTCGCTTGGCGGGATGCCGTAGTCCATCGCGCGCTCGACGATTTTTTTCGCGACCGCATAGCGCACATCCGGGTCTTCCGAAATTCCCGTCTCGTCGTTCGAAATCGCGATCACCGCCGCGCCATATTTCTTGATGAGCGGCAACACCGCCTCCAGGCGCTCATCCTCGCCGGTCACCGAATTGACCAACGCCTTGCCCTTGTAGACGGCGAGGCCGGCCTCGAGCGCGGCGACGATCGATGAATCGATGGACAGGGGGACATCGGTGATCGACTGCACGAGCTGGATGGCGCGCGCGAGAATCGCCGGCTCATCGGCGAGAGGAATCCCCGCATTTACGTCGAGCATATGGGCACCGGCCTCGACCTGGGCGCGCGCATCCGCCTCGACTCGGGTGAAGTCGCCGGCCGCCATCTCGGCTGCCAGAATCTTGCGTCCCGTCGGATTGATGCGCTCGCCGATAATGACGAAGGGCCGGTCGAACCCGATGACGACTTCCTTGGTGGCGGAACTGACGATGGTGTCGGTCATGATGCTGTCCTGTGAGAGAGTGGTGTGGCGTCGCGCTCCGGATACCAGGGAGCGCGACCTTGAAGAATGCCGGATTTGTCGACGATCTCGGCCACCGATTCTTCCTGCCGGTAGGCCATGATGTGCACGCCGCTGATGCCGCGAATTTCGCGCATCAACTGGATCAGCTCGATGCAGATATTGCGCCCTTCCCGCGCCTGATCCTGCGCGCCGCTCAGGCGGGCGATCACGGCGTCCGGCACGTGCATGCCGGGCACGTTCTTGCGCATCCACTCCGCGGTTTTCGCCGAGCGCAAAGGGCCCACGCCGGCCAGGATGAAGACCTTGTCGAGGAGGCCGAGAGCCTCCACCTGCTGCATGAAGTCCCGCAGCAGCGGCAGGTCATAGCAGTATTGCGTTTGAATGAATTGCGCACCGGCCGCGACCTTCTTGGCCAGCCGCTGCGGCCGCCAAGCGTACGGCAGACCGGAGGGATTTTCCGCCGCGCCGAGGAACACGCGCGGCGCGAAGCTGATCTTGCGGCCGCTTTGAAAATGGTGGTCATCGCGCAAGGTGCGCGCAATGCCGAGCAGGGAAACGCAATCCAGATCGAACACCGGCTTGGCCTGCGGATGGTCGCCGGCCTGCACGCCGTCCCCCGTCAGGCACAGTATGTTGGCGACTCCCATGGCGGCGCCGCCAAGAATGTCGCCCTGAATCGCGATTCGGTTCTTGTCGCGGCAGGAGATCTGCATGATGGGCGCATAGCCGACGCGCGTCAGCAATGCGCATACGGCGAGACTCGACATGTGGCAGTTCGCGCCGCTGCCGTCGGTGGCGTTGATTGCGTCGACATAGCCGTCGAACACTCGTGCGCGCTTGTACACATCCTCCGGGTCGGCGGAATCCGGCGGCGCGAGTTCGGTGGTGACCGCGAAGCCGCCCGCGCGCAATACGCGTTCGAAGCGTCCCGGAGAGGTATGTCCCGGCAGGATGGGCAAGGGATAGCCCGGCACCGGTTCGTCTTCGAACCTCATCGGGCCCCCTTCGGGGTCACGCTCTTCTCACCAGCCTTTTCGCGTGCGACCCGCAGCCAGGAGGATCGGCCTTGGCAGCGTTGATCGACGGCGAACTGCACAGTGGTCATCGCCTCGACGCCGCCCGGGATGCGCTCGCTGCCGCGGTACGCCTCGACCCACACGCAGCGCATCTGCGGATTGACCTCGCAATTGCCGTCAGTCCGCACGCCGCCGCACGGGCCGTTGCGCAAGCTCTTCGGGCAGTTCATCGGGCAGGACATGCCGGTTGAGCTCAGCACGCATTGACCGCACATGCGGCAATCGAACAACAAACCTTTGACGGCCTTCTCCACGGCGGCGACGGGACGTTCGCAGCGCTCATATCCAACGGCGCGGAACAACGGGTCCAGGCGCACCAGCAGTCTTTCGAAGCCGCGATAGAAAGCGTTCAGGCCGCGCGCGTGGCGCACCGACCAAGCCCTGACCGCATACATCAGGCGGACTCGGAAGCCGGCGCGGCTCCGCCATCAGGACTGTCGCGGTTCGCGTCCAAACCCTTGCTGCGAATCAGCCTCTCCAAGTCCTCGTCGGTAAACTTCGCTTCCAGGCGCGCCGCTTCCGCGGCCGCCTCGGCCTGAAGGTCATCGCTGCAGGGACGCGGCGCGCTGCGCGCCCAGTCGGCGAGGTAGGCATCCGAACTGCCCTTGCCGGCACGCATGGCGGCGCGGTCGACCGCCTCTTGAAAGCGCTGCGACAGCTGCACCTTGGCCGTCTCGCGCCCCCGCTTGACGATCACCTGCGCCGGTATGTCGCGCCAGGAAATGACGATCAGCGATGCCATGCCACCACCTTTTCCTGCACCGCGGCCACCAGCGAGGTCTGCAAGGTTCCATACCCGGTTTGGCGGATCTCCAATTGCAACCCCATGCGCTCGGCGATCGCACGCGCCTGCTCTGCTGCTCCCGGCAGCGGCGCCTGCGCCAGATAGACCAGCTTGCGGTAATTGCCGAAGTAGGTCGGGAACAGTTCCGGATGCCGATCGAGACCCAGACCGCGAATGACCAGGCGTTCGAAATGGCGCAGCAGAAAATCCGTCAGGTAGAACGTGCCGAGCTCGGCCTCGGCCAGCGCAGCGAACACGGGTGCCGTGGCGAAGAACTCATAGCAATGCGCGCCCGGGATGCGTTCGACACCCTCTTCGCGCAGCACGGCATCGAGCAGGCCGCCGGTGCCGCAGTCGCCGTAGGCGACGAAGATCGAGCGATAGCGCGCGCGCGAGGCGTGGATGAGGGCACGCACGGCACCGGGAATTTTTTCCGGCCGATTGTGCAGCTCGGCCGGCAGGCAGCGAACGTCGAGCCGATCCCAGCCGTTGGCGCGGCGCAGCGCGGTAATCTCATGCGCCAGCGCGCCGCAGGCGATGATGAGCATGCCCTCGCCCAGCATCGAGCTTGGCGGGTCCTCGGGCGAAGCGTTCTGAGTCACTGCGCTCTGCGCTTAGTGGGCCGCCGCGCCGGCACGCCGCGCCGCGATCAGCCCCTTGGCGGTTTCGACGGCCACCGCGGCATCGCGGCAATAGGCGTCGGCGCCCACCGCCTTGCCGAACTCTTCATTGAGCGGCGCGCCGCCGACCAGCACGATGTAGTCGTTGCGGATGCCGCGCTCCTTCAACGTATCGATGACCACCTTCATGTACGGCATCGTCGTCGTCAGCAGCGCCGACATGCCGAGGATGTCGGGCTTGTGCTTGTCGAGCGCGTCCAGATATTTCTCGACCGGATTGTTGATGCCGAGATCGATGACCTCGAAACCCGCGCCCTCGAGCATCATCGAAACCAGGTTCTTGCCGATGTCGTGAATGTCGCCTTTGACGGTGCCGATGACGATCTTGCCGATCGGCTCGACGCCGGTTTCCGCCAGCAGCGGCCGCAGGATCTCCATGCCGCCCTTCATTGAATTCGCGGCGAGCAGCACTTCGGGCACGAACAGGATGCCGTCGCGAAAATCGATGCCGACGATGCGCATGCCTTCCACCAGGGCGTCGTTGAGTACGCGCTCGGCCGACCATCCGCGGTTGAGGAAAATCCGCGTCGCCTCCTCGACCTCGGTCTTTGAGGCCGTTGTAGAGGTCGTCGTGGACCTGTTCGGTCAGCTCCTCGTCATTGAGCGAGGCTAAGTCGAAATCACCCTCAGTCGGCTCCGACATCTAACTCTCCATCCGTTATTTTTTCGAACCGTGACCGCACCTTACACGGCCCATATCGCTATTCCATGTTAAGACGCAACCGCCGTGCGGACTTGTGATATCGCGACGGCGACGTGTCCAGATGCGACATCATCAAGTCACCGGCGGTGCGCCGCCCTCCGCCTCGCGCCGCGCCACATAGGCGTCGAGCGCCTCGACGATTGCCGGATCGCGCGGCGGCGCGACATAACGCTCCAGTGTCGCTCCGCCAGATGCCGGTCGCACGCTCCGTCGCCGTTTTGGAGCCATCGTCGGCCCAACTGCCGGCAGTTGCGCCAGTCGGAAACCAGCGGCGCGTAGAAGGCGCTTCGATAGCGCTCCATGGTGTGGGCGCAGCCGAAGAAATGACCGCCGGCGCCCACCTCGGCGACCGCCTCGAGCGCGAGATCCGACGGCGCGGCCCCCACCGGCTGAAACACTTCGGCGAACATCTGCAGCATCTCGATATCGAGAATGAATTTCTCGTAGGAGGTGGTCAGTCCGCTCTCGAGCCAGCCCGCCGCGTGCAGAATGAAGTTGCAGCCGCCGAACAATGCGCCCCACAGGCTCATCTGCGACTCGTAGGCGGACTGGGCATCGGGTATGTTCGACGCCGTGGCGTTCGATGAGCGCCAGGGCAAACCGAGAAAGCGCGCCAGCTGGCCGGCGCCGAACGCCGCCTTCACATACTCCGGCGTGCCGAATGCCGGCGATCCGGACTTCATGTCGACGTTCGAGGTGAAACTCCCATACACGATCGGCGCTCCCGGCTGCACGATTTGCGCCAGCGTCAGGCCCGCGAGGAACTCGGCGTGCGCCAGGGTCAGCGCGCCGGCGATCGTCACCGGCGCCATCGCTCCGGCCAGCGTGAACGGCGTGATGATGAGCACCTGGCCGGCGGCTGCGAAATCGATGATGCCGTCGGCCATGGGGATGTCGAGCTGCAGCGGCGAATTGGTATTGATGATGGTGTAGGTGTACGGCCGCGAGCGGAATTCCTCCGGCGAAATGCCGTGCGCGAGGCGGATCAGTTCGAAATTGTCGGCCACTTGACCGTGGCCGCGCGAGAAGATGAAGGGAATCTTGTCGGTCAGCTTGAGCTGTGCACGGGTCACTTCGAGATGACGGATGTGAACCGGAATGTCCTGCGGCTCGGTGGCGCCGCCGAGCACATGGATCACCTCGAAGCTCTGGCATAGCTTCATCAGGTTGCAAAAATCCTCGAACGTACCGGCGCGCCGGCCGCGCGCGGTGTCCATGATGTTCGGCGGCCCCGAGGTCACCGCAAACGCCACGCACGGGATTCGACAGCGGAACGTGGCGCTGCGGATCGACGGAGTGCAGCGTGATGTCGCGCGGTGCGGCGGCGAGCGATGCGCCGACGAGTCCGCGCGCGAAGCCTGCACGATCTGCGACGCTGTCGTCGACCTCGGCGCCGGCGCTTCGATAGCGCACACGCGCGTCCGCGGACAAGCACCTTCATGCCCTGCGTTTCGAGGATGACGAGCGCGGCGTCGTGAACGGCGGCGACTTGATCGTCGGAAAATACTTTCATGCGGCGCGAAGGGATTGCGCAGATGCCGGTAGGTACGCGTGCGGTCGAAGACGGCGTGGCTGACGTCGGCGCTCGAGGGGCGGCGCCGGCTGCGGCGGCCGAGTGTCTCATCGGGTTGTTTCATGCAAGGCGGCCCGCGGTATTTGTTAAGGAGCGCATTATAGAGAATAAGCGCGGCGCTCCCGTGCCGCTCTGCGCAGTTTCCGCGCTGTGGGCATAATATTTTTTTCGGGTCATGCCTTTATCCGATATGCCGACGCGGGCACATGCCTTTATGCGATATCCCTCGGCTCGCTGCCGCGGCCCGCCAAGTGGCCCGCGAGCGGGCGCCCCGTGGCCGTCGAACGAGCCACGGCCTCCGCGAGGTAATCCGCGCCCGGACCCACGTGCGCGCGCTTTTCGGTCACGCTGGTTTCGCACATGCGGATCCGCCGCTCCGGCGCGCCGCGCCGCCGCCAGCGCGAGCTCGCGCGCTGCGCGCTTGGCGTGCTCGAGCGCAGGCTCCGCCTCCGGATAATCCCGGCTGCCCGCCGGGATCGTGGACGCGAAAGACGTTGAACGTCGGCTGATTCACCAGAATTTCCACCGTCTGCGAGACCACGCCGGCGACGGCGCCCACGGCGTTGCAGACCGCTGCGTGCGCGGGAATGGACAGCGCTGCGCCCAGCCGCCGCGCGACTTCGGGGTAGTAGGCGCCAACCGGCGCGCCGATCGCGATCAACGGCCGCGCGAGGCCGAGCGTCGCGTGCAGCAGCTTCGAGAACGGCCGTCCGGCGACCGTGTCCTCGATGAGGCGATCGCCGAGCTCGCCCCAACCTCGTCCGCGCGCCTCGAGTCCGGGATCGTGCGCGAGCGCCGCGGCAAGCAGGGCGCGGCCCGTGTCGCGCACGACGTGCTCGTAACGTGCGCTCGCAGATGGCCTGCGGTGAATCCGCCGCCCGCGCCGCACGCGCATTGCGCTCCTCGGTGGCGAGGATGCGCGCGCCGTACTCGGCGGCTTCGCGGCACCATCCATGCTGCCGCCCGAGCACGTGCATGGCATCGCTCGGCGTGAAAGCCGCCACGGTCGCGAGGCCTGCGTCGGCCAGACGCCGCAGCGCCTCGAGTCCCGCGCCGCTGCGCACGAGCTCCGCCACCGGGCGCGGCTGCACTTCCATGGCGTCCCACACCCGCCGTTCGAGCGGCGACACATGCGCCGGCAGCGAACGGCCGGGGTTGCGAAATGCGAATTGCGCCGGATACGCCGGCAGGCGCTCGAGTTCCGCGATCGACTTGAGCCGGGCCAGCGCGGCCGGATGAGTGTGCGCCAGCAAGCTGAGCGGCATGGCTTTGCGCGGACCCACGCATAGCCGATGTTGCCGGTCGAGGTGAACTTCGCTGTCGCCGCCGAGACCGCTGGTGCGCACGTCGACGGCCTCGACCATGGTGCGCCATGCGCCGACCAGAGCTCCCTCGCCGCTGATGACGGGGCGGCCGCCCGCGACCACCGCGATGTCGGTGGTGGTCCCGCCCATGTCGGCGACGACGAAATCGGTCAGTCCCGTGAGGAAACCCGCTCCGACGACGCTTGCCGCAGGCCCCGACAGGATGGTCTCCACCGGATACTCGAGCGCAATCTGCGCCTTCATCAACGAGCCGTCGCCTTTGACGATCATCAGCGGTGCGTCGATCGACTCATCCGCCACGACGCGCGACAGTGCCTCGATCAGGTGGCGGATCTGCGGCGTGAGGCGGGCGTTCAGCGCCGCCGTGAGCGCGCGCCGCGGAGCATCGAGCTTCGAGCTCAACTCATGCGCGCAGGTCACGGGCTTCGGCGTCAGCTCGCGAATCAATTTGCGTGCGCGCAATTCATGCGCCGGATTGCGCACGGAAAAATTCGCTGCGACGGCGAACGCCTCGACGCGCGCCTCGTGTGCCGCCACGGCGCGCGCGACTGCGGCTTCGTCGAGCGCCGAAGCCTCCTCCCCGGTTGCGCCGTGACCGCCCTGGATGCGTGCGACCAAACCGCCGCCGCCCGGGCGCTGCAGGCCGGAGCGCTCGACCATCGCATCATCGAAGCCGATCAGCAATGTGCAGACCGGACTGAAGCGATTCTCGACGACGGCGTTGGTGGCGAGCGTGGTCGACACGGAGACCAGGCTGACGTCCCGCCGGCTTGCGTCCGCGGGCAGCAGCGCAAGCACCGCGCGAATGGCCTCACCGATGCCGATGCGCGAGATCCCACGGCGTGGTCAGCGCCTTGGCGCTCGCGATGACGCGGCGCTCGGCGAGCAGCACCGCATCGGTGAAGGTTCCGCCCGTGTCGAGACCCAGCCAAAGGCCCTGACCAGCATTGATCGCACTCATCCAAATATCCTTGAATTTGGGGCTGCAGCGCGCCGGCGCTGCGCGGCGTAACATACCGGATTCGCGCGCCGCCCGCCGCGCCCCTTTCCTTGTCGGGCGTGGATGGTTAAGCTGACCGCCCCAGGGCATCACGTGGGAGAGGCATATGCAGCGAGCTGTGCGCAAATATCTCAAGGCCCTCGAATCGAGCGACGCCGACAAGGCCGCGGCGCTCTTCACACCCGACGGCTGGGTTCAGTCACCGTTCCTCGGCCGGCTGCCGGTACGTACCTACATCGCGAAAGTCGCCGCCGCATCGAGCGCCACCGAACTCACCGTGCACGATGTTCTGGTGAGCGCCGAAGGGCACATGCGGGCGGTCGCCTACTATCTCTACGATTGGCGGCTGAAAGACGGCTCGAAAGTGGCGTTCGAATGTGCCGACGTCTTCAATTTCGATCCTGACACCGGCCACATCGCCTCCGTGGTCCTGGTCTACGACACGCATCTCGTGCGCGATGTCGTGGAGAACAAGTATCCCTGAGGAGTGCCGCAGGCTGTCAGGGGCCGGCGGCCCGCGCGCCGCGCCGGTTCGTCGTGCGCCTGCCGGTGGCACCGAGCGCTGCGCCGGCCTCACGGCTGAGCTCGCCGCGCAATTGGGCGGTCGCTCCGGTGGATATGGCGCCGAGCCGGGCCTCGATGGTGGCCAGATCCGGCTTTGGTCCCCGGACATGCGCTTCGAGCGCCTGGCGCATGGCGCGCAAGTGCTCCGGCGTGGTGCCGCAACAGCCGCCGATGATCCGGGCTCCCGAATCCAGCGCCAGGCGCGCGTATTCCGCCATCAACTCCGGCGTGCCGTTGAACTGAATCGCGCCGTCCACGAATTGCGGAATGCCGCAGTTTGCCTTGGCGACGAGAATGGCCGACGGATCCGAGGCCGTGGCGAGGTTGACGATGCAGGCCACCAGCTCCGCGGGCCCCGTGCCGCAGTTGCTGCCGCAGGCCGCAAGGTGGTGCTTGCGATGCAATGCGGCGAGTTCGGCCGGCGTGATACCCATCATGGTCCGGCCGTTGGTATCGAAGCTCAATGTGGCGACCACCGGCAGACCCACATTGCGCGCGCCGGCGACCGCCGCCTCGGTCTCCTCGACGGACGACATGGTCTCGATCCACAGAATATCCGCGCCACCCTCCGCGAGAGCGATTGCCTGTTCGGCAAAGGCATCCTCGGCGGCACTCAGGCTCAAAGGTCCGAGCGGCGCGAGAATCTCCCCGGTCGGTCCAATGCTGCCGCCGACCAGCACCACCCGCCCGGCGCGATCGGCCGCGCTGCGGGCGATGCCTGCCGCCAACGCGTTCAGCTCCGCTACCCGATGTTCCGCCTGGTGCAGCTTCAGCCGATGACGCGTGCCGCCGAAGCTGTTGGTCAAGATAATGTCCGCGCCGGCCTCCACGAACGCCGCTGCAGCTGCGCTATCCGCTCGGGATGCGCGGCGTTCCACAGCTCCGGTGCGTCGCCCGACTGCAGGCCGCGGTCGAATAGATTGCTGCCGGTTGCGCCGTCGGCGAGCAGCCAGGGCCGCTCCGCGAGTAAGGCGGTCAGTCGGTCCGTGTTGGGTGGCGCATTCATGTAGGAGAAACTCTAGCATGCTTGGCGGCGCACTTTGGATGCCCGCTCCGGTCGCCGCGCGCGTCTCTTACCTATAAACATTCTATATAAATCCCTTAAAGACTTGATATATAAAGAGATTATTGCTTCCAATACACAGTCAGGCGAGTTCCGCTGCGGCCTTGCCTGCCGCCGCGCCTGGGCGGCCTGCGCGACGGCGCGCCGCAGCGCACGGCGTAACCGATGGCGCTAACCCACCGCGCTCGTCATAATTGCGCGAAGCTTGAGAGGAATTCGATTTATGTCAGGGCACACCATGTTGAAAACGCTGTTTTTGCAGGCACCTTCGTTCGACGGTTTTGACGGCGGCGCGGGTTCTCGCTATCAGGCCAAGCGCGAGATCAAGTCATTTTGGTTCCCAACCTGGCTGGCACAATCGGCCGCGCTGGTGCCGGACTCCCGTTTGCTCGACGCGCCGGCCGACGAGCTCACCGTCGGTGAGACGTTGGCGATAGCGCGCGGCTACGACCTGGTGATCATTCATACCAGCACGCCGTCGTTTCCGACCGACGCGAAGTTCGCCGAGTTGGTGAAACAGGACAATCCCGCCGTCAAGATCGGCTTGGTCGGCGCCAAGACCATGGTCGACCCGGACGGCTCCTTGAAAGCCACGCAGGCGGTGGATTTCGTCTGCCGCGAGGAATTCGACTATACCTGCAAGGAAGTGGCCGAAGGCCTGCCGCTGCGGGACATCAAGGGACTCTCGTATCGCAGCGAGGACGGCGCCATCGTGCACAACCTGCCGCGCCCGATCCTCGAGAACATGGATGATCTGCCCTTCGTCGCTCCGGTTTACCGGCGCGATCTCAAGATTGAAAACTACTTCATCGGCTACCTGAAGCACCCCTACGTCAGCTTCTACACCGGCCGCGGCTGCCGCTCGAAGTGCACGTTCTGCTTGTGGCCGCAGACCGTCGGCGGCCACCGCTACCGCGTGCGCTCGGCGGACAACGTGCTCGCGGAGGTGCGCTGGATCAAGGAGAACATGCCCGAAGTGAAGGAAATCATGTTCGACGACGATACCTTTACCGACACGTCGGCCCTGCCCCGAGTCGAAGCCATCGCGCGCGGAATGGGCGAGCTCGGCATGACCTGGAGCTGCAACGCGAAGGCAAACGTGCCCTACAAGACGCTGAAGGTGATGAAGGACAACGGCTTGCGCCTGCTGCTCGTCGGCTATGAATCGGGCGACGACCAGATCCTGCTCAACATCAAGAAGGGCCTGCGTACCGACATCGCGCGGCGCTTCACCGAAGACTGCCGCAAGCTCGGCATATTGATCCATGGCACCTTCATACTCGGCTTGCCGGGCGAGACGCGCGAGACGATCGAGGCCACCATCGAGTTCGCCAAGGAGATCAACCCGCACACCATCCAGGTGTCATTGGCCGCGCCCTACCCCGGCACGACGCTGTATCGCCAAGCCGTCGACAACGGCTGGCTGAAGGAGAACGATGCGGTCAATCTCGTCAACGACAAGGGCGTGCAGCTGGCCGCGATCAGCTACCCGCACCTGTCGAAGGAAGAGATATTTCACAGCATGGAAGTGTTCTACAAGCGCTTCTATTTTCGGCCCGGCAAGATCTGGGAAATCGTCAAGGAAATGCTCACCAGCTGGGACATGATGACGCGGCGCTTGCGTGAGGGCGCCGAGTTCTTCCGCTTCCTGCGCGCACACGAGGCCTGAGAACCGAACGCCCGCACGATGCCGCCCGCTCTCGAGTTTCTGAGCATCGTCGGCTTCGCGTGCTTGAGCCTGGCCGCAAGCTACGCCGTTCTGACGGTTGTGGCCGTATTCGTCTGGCGATCCCGCAAGGCGCCTGCCGGCGCGGATGCGTTGCCGCCGGTAACGTTGCTCAAGCCCTTGTGCGGCGCCGAACCCGGACTCTACGAGCACCTGCGCTCGTTCTGCCGGCAGGACTATCCGCAATTTCAGATCGTGTGCGGCGTACGCGATCCGGACGATCCCGCATGCGCGCTGGTGAAAAGGCTCGCCGCGGAATTCCCTGCCGTGCCGATCGATCTGGTGATCAATCCGGAGCTTCACGGCGGCAATCTCAAGATCAGCAACATGATCAACATGCTGCCGTACGCCCGCCACGACGTGCTCGCCATGTCGGACAGCGACGCCTTCGTCGGCAGCGACTATCTCGGCAGGGTCACGGCACCGTTGCTCGATCGCGGCGTTGGCCTCGTCACCTGTCTGTACCGCGGCGCGCCCACGCCGCAGGTCTGGTCGCGCCTCGGGGCCATGTACATCAATGAATGGTATATGCCCTCCGTGCTGGTTGCGTGGCTATTCGGCCATCAGGGCTACGTCTCAGGCCAGACCACCTGCATGCGGCGCGATACGCTGCAGGCCATCGGCGGTCTGGCGACGCTCGCAAATCATCTTGCCGACGACCATCGATTGGGCGAACTCGTCCGCGCGGCGGGACAGCGGATCGTGTTGTCCCCGTACGTAGTGCAGGGCGAGCATCACGAGCCGAGCTTCGGCTCGCTCGTTCATCACGAGTTGCGCTGGCTGCGCACCATACGCGTGCTTCGGCCGCGCAGTTTCCGGTTCATCTTCATCACCTTCAGCCTGCCCCTGGCCGCCCTCGGCATGGCCGCCGCGGCGCCCGCGTCGCTGCATTCCACGGCCGCGTGGGCGCTTTTCGGCACGACACTGGCGGCGCGGTTGGTGCTGCATTTCGTGCATCGGTTGCGCGCCGATCCCCAGCCGCTCGCGGATCTGTGGCTGCTGCCGGTGCGCGATCTTTTGATGTGCTGGGTCTGGTTGCGCAGCTTCTTCACCTCCCACGTCACGTGGCGGGGAAGCCAATTCGCAGTCGGTGCCGACGGCGTCATGCGTCCCCTGTCCTGATTTCCAAGAGCCCGATGAAGTACGTGGCCTATGTCGCCGGCCTTCTCGGCCTCGCGCTCTTGATCACTCTGGTCATCCGCGCCGACTATCACGCGATACTGCACACGCTGCAGTCCGGCGGCTGGCCGCTGCTATGGTTGGTGCCTTACCGCGCGCTCTATTTCGCACTCTACGCCGCCGGCTGGCTGGTGCTGCTGCGGCCCTACGATCCGGCGCACCGCGCGGGCTTCGGCTATCTATTCTGGGCCACTTCGGTGCGCGAAGCAGTCGACCGCCTGCTGCCGGTGGCAAGCGTCGGGGGCAGCGTGGTCGGGATTCGCATCGTGCGCTGGCGCGGCCTCGCCGCGGCCCCGGTCGCGGCCACCGTGATCGTCGAGATCGTCATGACGCTCGCCGTGTTGTACCTGTTCACCGCCGTGGGATTGCTCATGATCGTCGAACTGGGAGCGGCGGCCCGGGAATACCACCGCTTGGTGCTGGTGTTCGTTCTGGCCCTGCCGGTGCCGGTGGTGAGCGCGCTGCTGCTCAAGTACGGCTCGGCGTTCGAGCGCCTGCAGAGATTTCTGCGCCCGTTGGTGGGTGCAAGCACCATGTCCGACCAAGCGGCGGCACTCGATCGCGAGCTCCGCGCCTGCATGCATCGCGGCCGAATATTGCTGCTCGCGGGCGTACTGCAGTTCGCGGCGTTCGTCTCAGGGTCATTTGAAATCTGGCTCGCGTTGCGCCTCTTTGGCCACCCGGTCGGCTTCGGCGTGGCCTTGGTGCTCGAGAGCATGACTCAGGCGGTGCGGCACTTGGCGTTCGTGGTGCCCGCCGGAATCGGCGTACAGGAAGCCGGCTTGGTGGTCTTCGGGCAGGCGTTCGGCATCAGCGGCGAATTGGCGTTGGCCGTCTCCATGGCCAAGCGGATGCGCGAAGTGCTGTGCGGTCTGCCGGCGCTGGCGTCCTGGCAATGGCTGGAGGGCCGGCGGCTGCAGGATTGAGGCTAAGCTAAGCGGAAAGCCGCGAATTCAGCGGCTGACTTGGCTCGCGCTGCCCCTTGAGCGGAATATTAAAAGTGACGGTGGCGCCGAAGGCATCCGGGGCCTGTGGATCGACGCGCACCTTGTCGAAGACCAACAGCCGCGTGCCGAGCTCGAAGCCTTCCTGCAGATCATGAGTCACCATGAAGATGGTCATCTTGTTCGTGTTCCACAGCTTGATGATCAGCTCATGCATGTCGGCCGTGATGCCGGGATCGAGGGCGCCGAACGGCTCGTCCAGCAGCAGTATTTTCGGCTCGCAGATGACCGATTGGGCTATGGATAACCGCTGCTGCATGCCGCCCGAGAGCTGCTGCGGATATTTATCGGCGGCGCCCTGCAGACCCACGGCATCCAGCAGCTCATCGGCCCGCTGCAGCGCGTGGCGCCGGCGCGCACCGAACAGCCTGCCGAGCAGCGGCGCGCCGCGCAGCTCCAGCCCCAACAGCAGGTTTTCAAGGACCGTCAGGTGCGGAAACAGCGAATAGCGCTGAAACACGATGCCGCGATCCGGGCCCGGCTCGCAACGCAGGTCCTGCCCGTCGATGAGAAACTCGCCGCGGCTCGGCGTCTCCACTCCCAGCAGCATTCGCAGGAAGGTGGTCTTGCCGCAGCCCGAAGAGCCGACGATGGTGACGAACTCGTGATCGGCGATGTGCAGATTGACATTCTCGAGCACGACTTGATCGCCGAATTCCTTCCACAGCCGCTTCACCGTGACCTGAGTCATGACTGCGGGCCGCCTTCGGCCCAGGCGAAGGCCTTGGCCCGCAACAGCTTGAGCGCGAGGTCCATTGCAAACGCCAGCAAGGTGATCCACGCAACGTACGGCAGGATGACGTCCATGGCGAGGTAGCGGCGCACGAGAAAAATCCGATATCCCAAACCTTCGGTCGACGCAATCGCTTCCGCGGCGATCAGGAACAGCCACGCCGAGCCCAGCGTAAGGCGCAGGGCATCGACCAAGCGCGGCCACATCTGCGGCAAAACGACGCGCAGCACGAGCTGCCATGTGGATGCGCCCAAGGTCTGGGCCTTGATGATTTGCTCGCGGGGTAGTTCGCCCGCACGCAGCGCGAGATCCCGGGCAATCACCGGCGCGACGCCGATGATGATCAACGTGACCTTTGCGAGCTCTCCCAACCCCACGGCGATGAAGAGAATGGGCAGGATGGCGAGCGGCGGTATGAGCGACACGGCCGCTACGAACGGCGCCAGCGTAACCCGTACGTAAGGCAGCACGCCGATGGCGACCCCGAGCAACGTGCCGATGAGCGCGCTCAAGGCGAGCGCGGTCAGCAGCCGCTCCATGCTGGCTCGCGTGTCGTTCCAGAGCAAATACTCGCCGCTGCGCTCATCCTCCTCCAAGGCGTACCGATGCACCGCGGCGGCAATCGTCGCCGGCGCCGGCAGCAGCTTGTCGCCGGGGTTCTCGGCCAGGCGCGCGTGCGAGTAGTAAAGATAGGCTGCGACTATCAGAATGAAGGGCAGCGCGCGAAGCAGCACGGTGCCGGCTCGTCCGGGTTGCTGGTTGATGAGCCGTCGCATGGGTCAGCCGGAACTCACAGTTTTCCATCCATGGCCAGCTTCGTGAAACCGGAATCCAATCGCATCTTGAGATTGCGGCTGTCGCCGAGCACCTTGCCGCCCGGAAATTGAATCCCGACGGCGTCCACGGAACTTGCACCCTGCCCGAGAATTCCGTGCTCGAACGAGAACCTACGCACCGAATCCATGCTCTTGACGATCCCGTCAGCCGTGACGAACGCATAGGCGTCGGCCGGCGTCGCGAACACGTGCGTGGTCGCCAACTGCAGGCCGAAGCCGTTGAGGTCGGTCCCCGACGCCTTCGCCATGGCGCTTTGCGCGGCCCGGCCGGCGGCATCATTCCCGAACATCACCGCCAGCGTTTCGTACCAGGCGCCGATGAGCGCCTTGCCGAGCTTCGGATTGGCGTTGAGAACATCGGTTTTCACCACCATCAGATCGAGAATTTCTCCCGGTATCCTGCTGGAA
Source organism: uncultured Gammaproteobacteria bacterium (assembly GCA_963818075.1). Lineage (GTDB taxonomy): Bacteria > Pseudomonadota > Gammaproteobacteria > Steroidobacterales > Steroidobacteraceae > Bog-1198. Next base: position 927,488 of record CAWFQX010000007.1, read on the forward strand.
TCGAACACGAGCTGAGCGTTTGGCGCCGACAGCACGGCGCTCAATTGCGGTTTCCACGCAACCACCGCAGTCGTGGCCGAAGCGCTGAATGCCGCGACGATATCGGCGTCGGAGGTATTGATGATCTTCAAATCGCGCTCGCGCAGCCCGGACGAGGCGAGCGCCCGCGCCAGCAAGTAATGCGATACCGAGAGTTCCACCAGGTTGACCTTCTGTCCCTTGATGTCGGCCAGCGTCTTACCCTTGCCTTTCAGCACCACACCGTCATTGCCATTCGAGAAATCGCCGACGATGAGGGCGGTTGAATCGACGCCGCCCGCGGCAGGAATGGTCAGAGTGTCCATATTCGTCATGGCACAGGCGTCGAAGGTCCCGGCGGTGTACTGATTGATCGACTCCACGTATTCGTTGACCTGGGTCAGCTTGATCTTGATCGTGTATTTGTCGGCCCACTTCTTCAGGATTCCGCTTTGTTCGGCGTAGTCCCAGGGCATCCAGCCGACGTAAATGCTCCAGGCGACATTGAACGAAGTGCGTTCGGCCGCAGGCGCCGGCAGCGCCGCGGCCGCCGCGAGCAATCCTGAAAGAAGCGTTGCGGCGCGTAGTCTGTCGAAGCGAATCAGCATTGCGTGTCTCCTGCTGCCGTCAAGCAACGGCCCGTTGTTCGTTCGGGCGCATGACCACCAAAGTTTGCGCGACCAGCACGGCGCGGCCCTCCGTGCAGCGCAGTTGAGTTACGATCCCGTCCACCGGCGCCGTGACCGGCAATTCCATTTTCATGGATTCGACCAGCACCAAGGTATCTCCCGCCTTGACGGCCTGGCCCGGCGCGGAGGAGATCTTCCAGACGCTGCCGGAAACCGGACTCGCCACCGCCACGCAGCCGGGCTGGATATCCTCCGAACTCCCTTCGTGGGCCGCAGGGAGATCTGCCGCGTAGCCGATCTGGCCCGTCGCTTGCCAACGCCGGCGCTCGGACTCGAATGCTGCCTGTTGCCGGGCTTTCTGCGCGGCGATGCCCGGCGCGTTCTCGGCCAGAAAGCGCCGGTAGTCGCTCAAGCGAAGCTCATCATCGGCGATATCGAGCCGCGCGCGGCCGTGCAGAAAATCCTCGCGGAATTCCCGCAATTCGGCGCCGCTGACCGGATAAAAGCGAATCTGATCGAAGAATCGCAGCAGCCATGGCTTGTCCTGCGTGAACTCTTCGGTGACCTTGTACGTGTTCCACATCTGGCAGGTGCGGCCGACGAACTGATAACCCCCCGGTCCTTCCATGCCATAGACGCAGAGATACGCGCCGCCGATGCCCACCGCGTTCTCGGGAGTCCAGGTGCGGGCCGGGTTGTACTTGGTGGTGACCAAGCGATGCCGCGGATCGAGCGGCGTCGTCACCGGCGCGCCCAAGTAAACGTCGCCGAGACCCAGCACCATGTAGTTGGCCTCGAACACGATTCGCCTGACGTCCTCGACGCTGTCCAAGCCGTTGACCCGCCGGATAAACTCGATATTGCTCGGACACCACGGCGCGTCGGCGCGCACCGATTGCATGTACTTGGCGATCGCGAGTTGCGTGGACTCGTCGTCCCAGGACAGCGGCAGCTTGACGATTCGCGTGGCGATCCGCATGTCGTCGATCGCCGCCAGTGATTCCTCGCCCGCGTGCAGCAGGTCCAGCAACCGCTCGAGGCTGAGCACGCGGCTGTCATAGTGGATTTGCAGCGAGCGTATCCCGGGCGTTAAATCAACGATTCCAGCTACGGCGGCCGCCTGCAGCCAAGACATGAGCGCATGCACGCGCAGGCGCAATTCGAGATCGAGAATCAGCGGCCCGTATTCCACCAATACGTTGCGATCGCCGGCGCGGCGGTAGACGACTGCCGGGCGCGGCGCGCGCGCCGGAATACTCGCGAGAACGGGCGTATCGGCACGCGTGCCGCGGCGCGCACCGCGGCTTGCGGCCGCCGCCGTAGCCGCAAATGGCGGCGCGCGCAGCGGCGTGCGCAGCGGCATGCGCAGCGTCTCGAGCATCGCCTCCTGCGCCAAGTCGGCCTGCAGTGCGGCTTGCATCGACAGGCGCTTGAATCGAACCCGATTGTTCGGCCGCAACTGACCGAGTTTCCACAGCTCGGACTTGGGTATCGTGACCGGGCAGACGAATCCACCGAGGGAGGGCCCGTCCGGCCCTAGAATCACCGGCATGTCGCCCGTGAAATCCACGGTCCCGATGGCATAGGCGTTGTCGTGAATATTCGACGGGTGCAGCCCCGCCTCGCCGCCGTCGCTGCGTGCCCATTGGGGTTTCGATCCCAGCAGACGCACGCCGGTGCGGTTGGAGTTGTAGTGGACCTCCCAGCTGGCGGCAAAGAATTCCTCGATGTCGTCCTCGGTGAAGAAATCCGGAGCGCCATGCGGGCCGTACAGAACGCCCAATTCCCATTCATTGCCGATGGCAGGCCTGAGGTCCGCCGGAAGCGCCGGCCGTTCGGACGCAGCGGCGCCGCCGCCCGCCATGGAACCCAGGTGCAGTACGTCGCCCGCCAGCAGCGCGCGGCCGCCGTGCCCGCCGAACTTGCCCAAGGTAAATGTCGATCGGCTGCCGAGATAGAGCGGCACGTCGAAGCCGCCGCGAATCGCCAAATAAGTGCGGCAGCCCGCGCCCTTGATGGCCCCCATGCGCAGGGTTTCCCCGCCCTGCACCGCGAGCGGCGCCCCGTAGAGTGCGGGCCGGCCCTCGATATCCGCCTCCATCTCCGCGCCGGCCAAACAAATGACGGCGTCGGTATTGAACTTGAGCGTCGGACCCGAGACCGTCATTTCCAGCGCCGCCGCGTCCGCAGGGTTGCCGAGCAGCCGATTCGCGAGGCGGAACGACAAATCATCCATCGGGCCCGATGGCGGCACCCCGACATTCCAAAACCCGACTCGGCCCGGATAGTCTTGAATGGTCGTTTGCGTTCCGGCGGCCAGCACTTCGAGGGTGCGCGGCAGGTAAACGAAGGAGTCCAAAGCGCGCGTGGTCATGCCGCCGTGCGCGAACTGCGGATTCGCGATGAGCTGGCGCAGGTAATCGAGGTTGCTCTCGATACCGCCGATCTCGGTGCGGCCCAAGGCTTCCCGCATCTTCGCCAAGGCCGTCTCGCGGTCCGCGCCGACGGTGATGATCTTGGCCAATAACGGATCATAGAACGGCGTGATCGGCACGCCGTCTTCCACCCAGGTTTCGACGCGCGCATCGGCAGCAAATCGCGCATGTGTGAGCAATCCGCTCGACGGCCGGAACTGCCGCGCCGGGTCTTCGGCGTACAGCCGCACCTCGATCGATGCGCCCCGCACCGGCGGCGCCTCGAAGCGGAAATCCTCATTGGCCGCCTGCCGAAGCATCCACTCCACGAGATCGATGCCGGTGACCGCTTCGGTCACTCCATGCTCCACCTGCAGGCGGGTATTGACCTCCAGGAAGTAGAACTCCTCCGTGTGGGTATCGAGCACGAATTCGACGGTACCCGCCGATTCATAGCCGACCGCCTGGCCCAGGCGAACGGCGCAATCAAATAGTCGTTGCCGCACGGCATCTGAAATCCCGGGCGCCGGGGTTTCCTCGATCAGCTTCTGATTGCGGCGCTGCGCCGAGCAGTCACGCTCGCCCAGCGCAATGACGCGCCCTGCACCGTCGCCGAATATCTGCACTTCGATGTGACGGGCGCGCTCGATGTACCGTTCCAGGAACATGCCGCCGCGGCTGAAACTCCTTTGCGCGACGCGCTCGACCGCGTCGAATGCCGGCGCCAATTCGGCCTCGCTGCGTACGAGTTGCATGCCGATGCCGCCGCCGCCGGCCGTGCTCTTGAGCATCACGGGATAGCCGAACCGGCCGATTTGCGCCAGAGCATCCTCGACGCTCGTCAACAACCCGCTGCCGGGCAGCAGCGGCACGCCGGTGCGGCTTGCCAGCTCTCGGGCCAGATGCTTGAGGCCGAAGTCGCGGATCTGCGCAGGCTTGGGACCGATGAACGCGATCCCCTGCGCGGCGCAGGCGGCCGCGAATTCGGCGTTCTCGCTCAAGAAGCCGTAGCCCGGATGGATCGCCCCGGCGCCGGCCGCGCGCGCGGCCGCCAGCACCGCGCCCTGCCGTAGATAGCTTTCCGCGGCCGGACCCGGCCCCAGACGCACGGCTTCATCGGCCTGGGCGACGTGCAGTGAGTTTCTATCGGCATCCGAATACACCGCGACCGAGGGCACCTTCAAGCGCTTCAGCGTCCTGATGATGCGGCAGGCAATCTCACCGCGATTCGCGATCAGTACCTTATTGAACATCCGGATCCCAAATCAGGACCTCGAGCGGCGTCGGGTTATAGGCATTGCAGGGATTGTTGAGCTGCGGACAATTGGATATGAGCACGATGATGTCCATGGCGGCGCGCAGTTCCACGTATTGACCGGGGCCGCTCAAGCCGTCGGCGAAGGTGAGGCCGCCGTTGGGCGTCACGGGCACATTCATGAAGAAATTGATGTTGTGGCTGAGATCGCGCTTGCCGAGGCCGAGGCGATCGTGCTCGGCGACGGCGAGGAGATAGCTGTCGCGGCAGGCATGCATGGCGCGCTTGTCGAGCGCGTAGCGCACGCTGTTCGACTCCGCTGCGCAGGCGCCGCCCAAGGTATCGTGCCTTCCTACCGTATCGGCAACGATCAGCGCCATGACATTTCCGGCCGTCGATAGCAGCTTCGAACCGCAGCTCAAGTACACATTGCGCTGCTCGCGCACGGTATCCACCGCGCTGTAGCGCTCCGCCACGTCCGCCGCATTGAAGAACAGCGTGTCGGCGGCTTGATTTCCCTCCACGTCGACGATGCGCAGCGTGCCGCCATTCCCGATGCGATGGAGCCAGTAGTCGCCGGCGCGAATCACCTGCCGAAATACCGCGTCGGCCGGCCGCAGCGCGCTGTCCTTACGCATCGCAGCCGCTCCCGGCGCCGCACGCGCGGTAAAACTCGGTATTGGCGAAGCCGCGTGCGTTTTCCGGCCGGAAGTTCCTGCAGTAATCATCCGTCGGCGCCGGCGCCGCGTTGCTCAGCTGCAGCAGCACGGCATGGCGCGGATACGCGGGGGCGGAGTTCAAGGGATGCGGGCAGGTATGCAGCAGCACCAGAGAATTCATCTCGAAGCGCAGATCGACGAATGAGCCTTCGCGCGAATTATCCGGGTCGAACAGCATCGCGCCATCCTCGGCAATCGACACCTTGCTGAACCAATTGAGGTTGGCGGCGAGATCGCGGCGCCCCAAGCCATATTTTCCACCCTCGACCAGAAACGCATCGTGGCCGTTCTGGGTCCAATCGTTGCGATACTGCTGATAGCTGCGCTCGCCCCAGCGGCGCGCCACGAGTTCCCGGTTCGCGTTGCCGCACACGGTGTCGTGCCAGCCCACCGTGTCTTCGGTGATCGAGCAGAAAATTCGCCCCATGTCGGAATACAGGCAATGGCCCTTCGTGAGCTTGAAGGTGTGCTGACACTTCAAGGTGTCGGGCGCGTTGTAGCGCTCCAGCGGATTTACAGGATTGTAGAACAGCATCCCGACGTTGGCGCCGCCGCTGCGGTCGATGAGGCGCAGTTGCGTGCCGGCGCGCAGCGTCAAGGACCAGTGCTTACCGCCTTCGATGAGAGTTTCGTAGAACACTCGTGCCTCCCCAATCGCGTGGCCATGCCGTTCGAGGAGACGTGTCTCATCGGGATTTCCCACGACGGAGAGCATCCCGAGGACGCTTGCGCTTCCTCGTCATTGTTCTCCCGGGCTTTTGTCCCGCCGTGTATCCTAAGGTTTAGGACTGCATCTCTCGGACCAGCCATCCGCCGAAGCGGACCGGAACCCTAGACGCACATTGATCTCGAACGGAGGTGCAAATCCCATGCCGGGCGCAAATGGCTGCGAGGTGCGCGGTCAATACACGGCAATACATGCGGTTTGAGCAGCACGCGCGGCGTGGCCGACCGAGCGCGTCGCGGCGTGCGCAAGCCCAATTTGCACCAGTACGGAGCAGGCGCGGAATATCTACGCCCCAATTGTGCGCGGCGCAGCCGCTGCCGCACCCCTCTTGAGGCGGGCTCGCAGAATGGCAACGCGATATATTGCCGCCAATGCCCACTGACGACAGTTTGTCGATCTCCGACCTCCGCGAAGGCTACCTCGCACAGAGATTTGCTCCGGCCGAGATCATTGCGCGTTTGATGGATCGCGCCGATCGCGCGGAGGAACGCCACATCTGGATCCGGCGTCTGTCCCGCGACGAGGTGATGCGCCATGTGCAGGCGCTCGAGCCGCGATCCATCGAGACCCTGCCGCTGTACGGGATCCCCTTCGTCATCAAGGACAATATCGACCTGGCCGGCGTGCCGACCACGGCGGCGTGTCCGCGGTTTGCCTACCTACCCGCCCGCTCGGCGACGGTGGTGCAGCGGCTGCTCGATGCCGGGGCGATACCGCTCGGCAAAACCAATCTCGACCAATTCGCCACCGGTCTGGTCGGCACTCGCTCGCCGCACGGCGCCTGCCGCAATAGCTTCGATGGTCGGTATATTTCGGGCGGTTCAAGTTCCGGATCGGCCGTCGCCGTGGCCACCGGCCTCGCGAGTTTCTCGTTGGGGACCGACACCGCGGGCTCCGGACGAGTTCCGGCCGCATTCAACAATCTGCTCGGTCTCAAGCCCAGCCTTGGCCGCCTGAGTACGCGCGGCGTCGTGCCCGCGTGCCGATCGCTCGACTGCGTGTCGATATTTGCGTTGACCGCCGGGGATGCGGCCCGGGTGCTCGACGCGGCCGAGAGCTTCGACGCCGAGGACGCGTACTCGCGCGCACGCGGCAACACGCCGATTCCGGGCCGGCGCTGCGGCGTCCCGCGCCGCGAACAGCTGCAGTTCTTCGGCGACGCCGAATACGAACGGCTGTTCGATGCCGCCATCGCACGCCTCGAGTCTTTGGGCGCGACGCGCGTGGAAATAGACTTCGCGCCGTTCTTCGATGCCGCCCGTATGCTCTACGAGGGACCTTGGTTGGCCGAACGCTATGCCGCGGTGGGCCGGTTCATGGATGCCAATCCGGGTGCCCTGTTCCCGGTGACGGAGCAGATCATCGCGGGCGGGAAACACGCTTCGGCGGCGGATGCCCATGAAGCGGCATACAAGCTGAAGACCCTGCAGCGCGCGGCCGCCGCCGCCTGGGCGCAAGCCGACTTCATCGTGACGCCGACCGCCGGCACCATCTACACGATCGCCGCGATCGCAGCCGATCCGATCCGGCTCAATGCAAACTTGGGCCACTACACGAATTTCATGAACCTGTTCGATCTCGCGGGAGTCGCGGTCCCGGCCGGATTCCGCGCCGATGGCCTGCCTTTCGGCGTGACCTTGGTGGGACCGGCATCGAGCGAGCGCGCCTTGCTGGCGCCGGCCGACGCGTTGCACCGAGCGTCGGTGAGCACGCTCGGTGCAACGCAGTTGCGTTTACCGCCGCCATCGGCCGCAGCGGCGGCGCTGGCCGTGGGCTATGCGGCGCTGGCGGTGTGCGGCGCGCATATGGAAGACATGCCGCTGAACCCGCAATTGCGCGATCGCGGCGCGTACCTCGTGCAGCGCACGCGCACCGCGGCGGATTATCGGCTGTTCGCGCTGCCCGGCGGTCCGCCCGAGCGGCCCGGCCTGATTCGCGTGCCGGCCGGCGGCGCCCCGATTGAAGTTGAAGTATGGGGGCTCCCCGTCGAACAGCTGGGTTCCTTCGTGACGGGCATTCCCGCACCGTTGGGCATAGGCCGGGTCAAGCTGCAGGATGGCTCCGAAGTCTCCGGATTCATATGCGAGGGCCTCGCCGCGGCCGGCGGCGCCGACATCACGCGCTTCGGCGGCTGGCGCGCATATCTCAGTGCGCAGCTTGCATGCGCCAAGCCTGGTCGATGAGATAGGCATGCACGGCCGCGGCGTCGGCCGGCGTGAGCACATCGTCAAATCGGGCCATGCCTTTCGGCGCATACGCGCCGCCCAGCACGATGGCGTTGAAAGCCGCGTGGGTACCCGGCTGCATGCGGCGCAGGTCCGGCAGAATGCCGCGGCCAAACACATGGCAGCGGGAACAGAAGCGGTTGTACAGCACTTCGCCGGCGTCGATCTGCGCCGTGTCGGCGGGCCGCGGCGGCGGCACCGGCCACGGCGCGTCGGCCACCAGCGGCGGCAGCGGCGGCGGCGGACCGCCGATCTTGAGGACGATGATTCGGCCGTCATTGCCGTAGCGATACGCGGCCGAGGCCGGATCGAGCGGTACGCCGGTGATGACGCCGCCGCCGCCGTAGCCTGCAACGATGGCGATGTACTGTGTCCCGTTTACTCGATAGGTGATCGGTGCGGCCAACATCGAGCTGCCGACGGCAACCGAGGCCAGCCGCTCGCCGGTTTCCGCCGAGTAGGCGTTCAAGTTGCCGTTCGCATCGCCCTGCAATACGAGGCCGCCGGCGGTTGCCAGCACTCCGCCATCCCAGCTCGTTGCGGTCTGCACTTCCCAGACAGTGCGGTGTTGGGCGACGTTCCAGGCCCTCAGGTAGCCGCGCGATGCCGTGTCGGTGTTGATGCCGCGCGCCAGCCGGGTGAGCGGCGGCAGCGGTCCGTACAAGCGCAGCATGGCAGCCGGGTCATAGGATTCAGGCACGAACGCAGGTGTCGTGAATTGGCCCTCGACGAGCCCGGCTCGCCGATCACTGGTTTCGAGCAGCACGTTGCCGGATTCGATGACCGGAATGAAGGTGAGCCCGCGATCGGCATCGAAAGCCATCGGCTGCCAACTGTGCGCGCCGGCCTCGGAGGGAAACACCAGCTTAGGCAATCGGCCATAATCCGCCGCCGGATCAGGGAGGGGCCGGCCGGTTTTCGGATCAATCCCGCGTGTCCAATTGACGAATGCAAAACTGTGCGCCGACAAGAGCTCGCCTGAGCTGCGGTCGAGCACATAGTAGAAGCCGTTCTTGGCGGCTTGCATCAGCACCTGACGGCGCCTTCCATCGACCGTCATGTCCGCCAGCACCAGCTTCTGCGTACTGTCGAAATCCCATCTATCGCCAGGTACGGTCTGGTAATACCAGGCCAGCGCTCCGCTGTCGGCATGCACGGCCACGATGGACGCCGCATACAGCTGGTCGCCCGTGTGGCGTCCGCCGACATAGGTGTTGTACGGCGCCGCGTTGCCGGTGCCGAAGTACACCAAGTGCAGTGCCGGATCGTAGGCCATCCCGTCCCACACGGTTCCGCCGCTGCCCGCCGCCCACCGGTGCTTGGGGTTCCAGGTCTTCACGGCCGCCGCGAGATGCGGCTGGTCTTGCGGCCCGTCGGCGGGGTTGCGCGGCACGGTGAAGAATCTCCAGCGTAGTTCGCCGTTCGTGAGGTCGTAGGCCGATACGGAACCGCGCACGGCGCCGAAATCGCCGCCGGCGCTGCCGACGATGAGCAGATTGCCCGCCAGCAGCGGCGCGCCGGGGAACGTGTAAGGAGCGTGCTCGCGCCGGCCGATCACCGTGTCGACCTTCCATATCAATTGTCCGGTGCGCGCGTCGAGTGCGTGCAGCCAGCCGTCCAGTGCGCCGACATAGAGTCGGCCCTCGAAGGCTGCAAGCCCGCGATTGACGGCATCGCAACAGGCATAGCGCGCCCACTGACCGTCCATGCGCGGGTCATACTTCCACAGCTCCCGTCCCGTCGCCGCGTCCAGCGCGTACACCCGCCCAAAGTTGCTGGTGGCGTACATCACGCCGTCGATCACGAGTGGGGTCGACTCTTGACCGCGATTCGTGCCCAGACTGTAGTCCCAGGCGAAGCCGAGGCGAGCGACATTCCCGGCGTCGATGTCTTTCAGGGGCGAATAGTAGGTGCCCATCCAATCGCCGCCGAGAGTCAGCCACTGATCGGGTTCGCGCCGCGCGAGCCGCTGCGAATCGACCGCTGCCGCGTTGACGGTCGCTTCCTGCGCGGCCGGCGCCGCCGCAGGCTTGTCCGGGTGGCATCCGCATAATGCGAGGCCGGCCGCCAACCCCATCGCAGCTGCATTTGAGGCACGCTTCATGCCGTGGCGGGTCGCATGGCAGAGCGGGCGCGCGCTCGCGCCCACAAATAGTACAGCGGACTGACCACAGCGAGCGCCACCAGCCAGGAGATGTCGACGCCGCCGAAGGCGCGTGCAATCGGGCCGGTGTAGAGATCTGTAGCCAGCAACGGCACCTGCACCGCGATGCCGATTCCGTAGCACGCCAGCGCCGTCGCGTTATAGCGGCCGTAGATGCCGCCGTCCGCGGCGAAAAACGACGGCACGTCGTATTCACCGTGCCGGACGAGATAGAAATCCACCAGGTTCACCGCCGTCCACGGCGCCATCACACACAGCAACAGCGATAAAAAATTCTCATAGTTCACCATGAAATTCTTGGCACCCAACAGCGCCATCGCCAGCGCAAGCACGACGAAGATCACCGACAGGAGGATCCGCGCCGCGGCGCCCGCCCGCCAGCTCGGCAGAAAGGTTTGGCCGACGGTGATGCTCGACAGCACGCCGCAGTATACGTTCATCGCCGTGGTCGAACCGATTCCGATGGAAAACACCACCACGATCAAGACACTGATCGGTCGCGTGGCAATTGCGAGACCGGCGACGATATTGCCGTCCGCGACGGTCAGACCGAGCAGCGCGCCGAGCAGCATCGGCAGCACGGAGCCCAGCACACAGCCCCAGTAGCTGGCCCAGAAAGTCGGTCGCACGCCGCTGTCCGCCGGCATGTAGCGGGAATAATCCGACACGTATGGCGCGTAGGCAATCTGCCATAGCGCGCCCACGGACACCATGCCGAGGAACCCGCTCAAGGTAAGTCCACCTCGCTGCCAGACATCCCCCGGCAGACCCTGGACCGCGATGACCCAGAAGAAGCAGGCCGCCAGCGCGGCGCCGCACACCCAGGTCATCCAGCGTGCGTAGGCATGAATCAGGTCGTACCCATGGATCGCCGCGGCCAGGCTCAAGAGCGCGATCAGCAGGATTCCGGTTTGATCGCTGATGCCGGCGGCAATGCTGTGCAGAGATTCACCGCCCAGCACCAAATTCGAGGCGACGAACCCCAGGTACATGACGACCACCAGCGCGACGACGAAGATGGCGCCGACCGAGCCGAACTGCCCGCGGCTCTGCACCATCTGCGGCACACCGAGCTGCGGACCCTGCGCGGCATGCAGCGCCATGAAAATGCCGCCGACCAGATTTCCGATCAGGATGGCGAGGATGGCCGCGATCAGCGACAGCCGGAAGCGCAGCGTCGCCAGGGCACCGGTGACGATGGTCAGAATCATGATGTTCGACCCGAACCACACCGTGAACAGATCGACGGCCCGCCCATGGCGTTCGCCGGCGGGAATCGGATAGATGGTGTGGCGTTCGATGCCTTCGATGCGCGCAACGTCGGTCATGGCGCGGCTCCTTCCGTGGCGATGCCCGCAGCACGCAGTTGCTCGGTGAGCGGCGCGAGATGCGACGCATACCTCCGCCATTGGGAAACCGAAGTATCGTAGAGGGGCCGCCGCACCTGCACGGCGCTCGCCGTGGTCGACGGCGCCGGATTGCGATGAAACTCCGCGCAGGCGTCCTGCCAACCGAGACCGCAGAAATCCAGGAGCTCGCGCGTCTGTGCGAGCTGATCCTCGATCAGCGCCTCGTAGCTCATGGTCAGGATCGCTCCCGGCAGGGTGGCATGCCAATGATCCATCAAGCGCCGGTAGGCGATGTAGTAGCGGGCGATTTCGCCCAGATCGTACGAGAACGGATATCCGTCCTTGAACAAGGTCTTGTACATTGCATAGCATTGAGCCATCGGCTGTCGAGTCAGATGCACGATTTTAGCGTTCGGCAGCGCGCGCCGAATCAGCCCGCAATACAGATAGTTCAGCGGCATCTTGTCGATGAAGCGCCGTGCGTGCGCCGGCACGGCCGGTACTCTGGCGAGGTAATCGCGGCCAAGCGCCGCAAAATCGAGGCTTGCGGAACCCGCCACCAGCTCGCGCCGCGCCAATTGGGCCGCGCCGCTGCGCCGGCGCACGGCATCGACGATGCACAACGCAAAGTGATTCAATTCGCCCGCCGAATGGACCGCCGAATGACTGGCCAGGATGCGATCGACCAGGGTGGTGCCGCTGCGCGGCAGACCCACGATGAAAATCGGCGCCTCGAGGGGCGCCGCGCCGCGGCCGGTTGCTGCGGCTTTGCCGGGGAACGCGTCGATGATCCAATCGACGGTGGCCACATCGACCGCGACATCGTATTGCAGGTGATCCCGGCGCATTTTGGCGCCCGCCTCCAGGTGCTGAAATGACCTCTCGTAATCGCCGGTGTCTTCGCATTCCTTGGCCAGGGCATAACGCACCTGAACCTCTCCCTGCCAATCCTCGATGCCCCGTGCGAGCAGCGCCTCGAGCGCACCGATGTGATTGCTATCCGCGGACTGCGTGCGTAGCTCGGAGCGATTGAGGTAGGCCTCATAGTCGGCAGGCTGGAGGGCGATCACGCGGTCGTAATCCGCTTCCGCTGCGTGGACACGGCCCAGGAACCGGTACACCGCCGCCCGATTGAACATGAAGTGCGGGTTTGCGGGCGCCAGAGCCACTGCGCGATCGAAGGCCGCCAGCGCGCGCTCCTGGTCATTGGCGTGGCTGAAAACGCCCCCGATCGCATCGAGCAGGACGGGGTTGGGCGGCGCGCCGCGCAGCGCTTCGGCGGCGGCCTCGCAAGCGTCCCTGTGGCGCCCCAGAGCCGCCAGGCATTGCGCCCGGTAGACCAGGAGCTTTGCTTCGCGAAGCATCACAAATCGCCGGGCACGCCAAAGCTCGGCGCATCGGTTGGATCGAGGGCGCGGCGCACGTAGTCGTCGATCTGCGGCGCATAGCGCTCCCATATTGCGTGCAGTTCGAGCACCGGATCGCCGTCGGTCCAGTCGACGCGCAGATCGACGATGGGCCAACTGACCTCGCGCACGATGAGCAAGCCCGCGGAATGCACCGGTCCCGCCTCGCCGCCCGCGTCGAGCCCGGCGCGCAGTGCCCGCAGCAGGCGCTCGCCGAGATGACCATCGGCTCGCTCGAAGGCCGCGATCATGGCGCCCGGCACCGCGGAACTTGCCAGCAAATTACCCGCCGCCGCGCAGTCCTCGCCCATGGCCGCGCCCGCTTGCCCAAGTGCCCGTGTGCCGGAATGAATCGCCGCCGGTCCGCCGCGGCCGATCGCGAGCAATTGCCGGTAGGCGCCGTAGGGTGTGGCGGACAGGACCTCGTGCAGGGCCGCCGCGGCTACCGCGCCGCGGCCGAGCGCCTCGAGCACGCGAACCCCCAGCGCAGGATCGGTGATATTTTGCGTCGCCACGGCTCCGACGCCTGCGCGCCCATGCATGCAGCGTGCGCCGACCGCCGGCGAGGAGGAGGCGATGGCCATGCCGAACGACCGTACATCGGCGGCACGGGCGACGATGGAAAACGTCATGCCTCAGCGCTCATCGGGGATGACGGCGATCACGTCGATCTCGACCAGCCACTCCGGCCGCGCGAGGCCTGCCACGACGATTCCCGTCGATACCGGGTAGACGCCGCGCAGCCAGCGGCCGATCGTCCGATAAACCGCTTCGCGGAACCGCGGATCCGTGAGATAGACGGTGACCTTGCAGATGTCCTCGAGGCGTGCACCGGCTTCGCTCAATAATTGCTGGATGTTCGACATCGCCCGCTCGGCCTGGGCCGCGGCATCCCCCACGCCCACGTTGACCGCCGTGTCCAGGTCCTGACCGACCTGACCGCGCACGAACACGGTGCGGCCCCGCGCCACGACCGCCTGGCACAGGTCGTTGTCGAGGTTTTGCTCCGGATAGGTATCCTTGGCATTGAACTTACGGATGCGGGTGTGCATGGAGTCTTCTCCTAGGCGCCAGGCGTCTTCATGACGCGCTCGGATAGACCCGCGGCGTGGCGCACGAATTCGAGCGGACCCTCCCAGTCGAAATTCCGATACACGGCTGCCAGATGCGCGAACGGCGGCGACTGCGCGAACAGTTGAAACGTCAGCCGATGGCCGGCGTAGTCCGAATTCAGCAGGTCGCGGGCAAACGCCAGCAGCTTGCGGCGATCCTCGGCGATCCAGTTCTCGTTGACCGAATAGAATTTATCCAGCCACGGCTTGGTCTCCGGCGAGTCGAAGGTGGCCTTATCCGGGGTCACGCAAATCTGACCGCCGCAAAGCTCGCGCGCAATGTGCATCATCTGGTGGAGCTGCGAACAGGCCAGTACGCGCCCGGTGTAAAGCAGCGATTGATTCGGCATCAAGAGCCCCGCCGGGCTCTCTTCCGCCAGCGCGACCGCCGCCGTGAGATGCGCATTGATGCCCTCCCGATATACGGCAAGCTCCGCGAGCTTCTCCTGCACCGCCTGCTGCTTATCGAGCCCGGTCTGCCGGACGTTGAACAGCGCCGCGCCGATCATCATGTCGGCGAGCTTCAAATTGCGCTGCACGAACGCAAAAGCGGAATAGCGATGCAGGGTCGCACGGATGAACGCCGCGGCCTTGGTATGCCGATAAAAGAGCACATTTTCCCAGGGGATCAGCACGTCGTCGAAAATGACCAGGGCATCGACTTCGTCGAATTTGTTGGCCAGCGGATAGTCTTCGGGCGGCGCCCGGCCGGCGAATCCCGTTCTGCAAATGAATTTGAGGTTGGCCGAGCCGAGATCGCAGATGAACCCGACCGCGTAGTCCGAGAGCGCGGAGTTTCCCCAATTGGCGTTGGTGGGCTTGACGAACGCCTGATTCGCATAGGGCGCGGCCGTCTCGTACTTCGCGCCGCGCACGATGATGCCGGCGTCGGTTTCCTTGACCACATGCAGCAGCATGTCCGGATCCTGCTCCTGCGGCGGCTTCGACCGGTCGCCTTTGGGATCCGTATTGGCCGAGACATGGAACGGGTCGCCGTGCAGCACCGCCTCGATATGTGTGCGTATGTTTGCCGAGAATTGCGGATCGACTTCGTTGAGCACGCTCTGGCCGTCGAACAGCGACCACATTTCACCGACCGTTTCATCGCCCACCCGTGTGACGACGCCGCCGATCGCATCGAGCACGGTGTCCGTCGCGCGGCGCTTGTCTACCCAATCCGCTTGCGCGCGCGGCAGCTTGTTGGCAATCGCGTTCCATTCACCGCCTTGCCTGTAGGCCAGCAGTTCGCGCGTGGCAGCTGCATGCTGCATGTCGTAGATCCGCGCGCGGATGTCGATCAACGGCTTCATCATCGCATGCTGGGTGACGTCCTTGACGCGCCCGCCATTGATGTAAACCTCGCGGCCATCGCGAATGGAATCCAGGTATTGGCTGCCGGTGCGGATCATTGCGACTACCCTATCTTCGTGTTCACCGCATTATCCATTTTCCGGGCGCCGGATGTCGGTACAATCTTGGCCCTCCGGCACACGATAGGTGACACGCATGGCGTCCACACAAGAAGTTCCGGCGCGCCAGGGGCGCGCCGTCAAGGTCGAGCGCGGACAGGCGCTTAAGATCATCAATACCTTCGGCACTCAGGTCGTCGACTTTTGGGCCTTTGACGTAGAGGATCCGGCCACCCATCTTTCGATGCAGCACACCCGCGCCGCGCTCAGCCGGCTCACGCCGCGCGCCGGCGACATTCTCGTCGATAATTGGCGCGAACCCATGCTGGCTTTTGAATCGGATAGCTCTCCCGGCGTGCACGATACGGTGATCCCGCCCTGCGATCCGGCGCGGTATGCCAAGCTCGGATGCGCCGCAGATCATGCGAGCTGCGCCGACAATCTGCGCCGTGCGCTCGAAACGCTTGGCTTTGCGGCCCCGCCCTGTCCTGCTTCCTTCAACCTGTGGATGAACATCCCCGTGCTGCCGAGCGGCGATTTGGAGTGGCGAGAAACGCTGTCGAAGCCCGGCGACAGCGTCGTCTTTCGCGCGCTCGTCGATTGCGTCATGGTGATGTCAGCCTGTCCCCAGGACATCATTCGCATCAACTCCGGCCGCCCTGTTTCCGCTCACTATGCCGTCCTCGATCGATGACGCCACGGGCGGCGCGCGGTTCGCGGACAGCGGCGCGCCGCCCGCGGAGCGCTTGGACAAGTTTCCGAACCATACGATGAGCGCGCCGGATAGCAGCACCGCGGCGCCGATGTACCAGGCCTGGTACTTGTCCCTGGGGTCCGCGGGCTCCGCGCCGGCCGAGTACATCAGGTAGCCGAGCACGGCGATCGCCAGCAGCGGCAGCACCGATGCGCCCGCCGCCCGCCACGGCGGGAACCGTGCGAACATCAGCCGGATAAAGGCGGCCAGCGCCGACATATACGCGAGCGCCAGCGTCACTACCACCGTGTTGTAGTAGAACGTGACCTCCGACAGCGGCTTGTACCAGACGAACGCGATCGCGATCGCAGCGATCACGGCCACGCTCACCCAGGGCGCACGGAAACGATTGGTGCTGCCGAATGCGCGCGGTATATGGCCCTCCTGCGCCATCCGATACGCGGTGCGGGCTCCCGCGGTCATCGACACCTGCAGGCCCGCCATTGCGGAACTGATCACGACCAGGATCGCGATCCACGATAGCGACGGCGGCAGGTAGACCCTGGCGATCGCTCCGATCGGACCGCCGTCGCCGTTCTCGGTGATCTTCGCCAACAGGTCCACGGGAACCGCGTATTGCCAGCCAATGGCAGCGATCGTATAGATGAGAAATGCCGATGTGAGCACGATGAGCAGCGCACGCTGCACCGTGCGGACCGGAACCCGCGCCTCCTCGATGTAGTTGATGGCCGAGTCGAAGTTGGCGAGCATCCACATGCCAAGCAGCACGCCGGAGCCCAGCGCCGACCAGCGCTGCGGCAGGGTATACAGGCTGCGCAGCGGCACCGCCACGTGCGGCGAGACGATTCCGAGTACCCCCAAGCCGACAATCACAGTGATTTCGCAGGCGAGGAACACGGTGGTGACGCGCGCCGTCAACAGCACCCCGCGTAAACACACCAGCATGAACGCGAGCGTCAGGAGCGTGCCGATGACATTGGCGGCGAAGGCGCCTTTGAGCGCGGGCAGCAACGCTTGCAGGTACTGCGTTCCGATGATCGCCGTCATCGGTACCACCGCGACGCAGGAGATCGTATAGGCCCAGCCGAGGATGGTGCCCGCGGCCGGGTGCAGGAATCGGCTGCTGAACGTGAAGATCCCGCCGGCGGAGGGCGCGGCGCGGGTCAGGTAAATGAGACACAATGCCAGCACCAGCATCGGAAACAGGAAGGAAATCGCTATCGCGAGCGGTGCGGCGGCGCCGACCACCGAATACAGCACCGACATCGATACCGCGGCGATCCACGCGGGGGCATTGAATCCCAATGCCGCGAGCGCCACATCCCGCGTGCCGAGGGCGTTTTTCTCGAGCGTCGTCCTGCACTCGGTGACTTCGCCGTGCCGGTCATAGCCGAAGAAATCCAGGATCATGGCGCCGCGTCCTCCGGCGGATCGTGCGCGAGCGGCATCCTGAGCGGCAACTCGGTGCGCGGCGTCCAAGATCCATCCGCAATGCATCGGCGCACGTGCGCGGCAATGTCGCGCAGCGGCGCGAACCACACGTCCCCCTTGTCGAGCATCTTACCGATCATCCGATGCGTATGGCGCCAGCGCGCCAGGCGGCCGGATAGGAACGGATGCCAGACCGGAACCCACAGCCCGCCGAATTCCCACATCGCCTCGAACTCATCCCACCAGTTCTGCCACGCGGATGCGGCGGACTGAATCGGCATCTCGAAGTTGAGCTCGCTGCTATGCATGAAGGGCGGCCAGTCGTCCATGCCCCAGTGGGAGGGCAACTCGAGCAGCGTGCCGCGCGGCGTATCCAGCAGGTAGGGCACGTCGTCGCCCATCAGAGATGCGTCATAAGTCACGCCCGCGTCGAGCAGCAATTCCGCCGAGCGGTGCGAGAAACGATACAGCGGCGCGCGCCAGCCGGCGGACCGCTCGCCCGTCACCGACTGCACGGAGGCGAGGCTGCGCAGCAGCCAGCGGCGCTCGTCGGTGTCCGACTGCTCGTTCGGATTCTCGTGCATATAGCCGTGGGCGGACACCTCGTGCCCCGCGCGCACCATTGACTCGACCGCATACGGATAGCGCTCCGCGCACCATCCCGGCACGAAGAAGGTTTGCCGCATTCCGTAGTGCCGGTAGGTCTCGAGAATCCGCGGCACCCCCACATCGGGACCGTAGCGCAGCATCGAGGCCGCCGACACCATGCTGTGCGCCTTCTGCGGATGCGCCAGATACAACAGGCTCTCCGCGTCCATGTCGAGCGTGAAACACGCGGCGCATCTTGCACCGTTCGGCCATGGCACAGGATTGCTGATCATCGGGCCGTCTTGCCGCCGTCAACGCACCACGCGGCGCCGGTCACGAATGCCGCTGCGTCGCTCGCGAGGAACGCGACCACCGGAGCTATGTCGGTGGGAGTGCCGAGCCGCGCCAGCGGAATGGTGCCGATCTCGGCGGCCCGCGCTGCGCAGGGATCGATATGGGTGGTGAACTCTTCCCGCAGCAGGACCGTGTCGACCGGCCCCGGACAGACCGCGTTGACGCGAATCCGCTGCGCGGCCAATTCGAGTGCCAGCGCCCTGCTCCACGCGAGCACGGCACCCTTCGTGGCGCAATAGACGCTGTAGTTGGGCTGGCCCACCAGCGCAAGCTCCGAGGCGATGTTCACGACGGAGCCGCGGCCGCTTGCGCGCAGTGCCGGCAGCAATGCCCGCGTTATCCGAAACGCCGCGGTGAAGTTCACCGCGAACATCCAGTCGAGAAGCACATCGTCCGTATCCGCGAGCGAGCGCAATCGGCTCACTCCCGCATTGTTCACGAGAATATCGCAGCGTCCCTCCAAACGCTCGAGCAGATCCACCAGGAGGTGATCGACGGCACCGCGATCGGCCAGTTCCACGCGATGCGCGACGAACGATCCCGCGCCGCATTCCTGCGCCAACCGCTCGAGGCCGGCGGCGTCGCGATCCAGGCCGTGCGCCGTCGCGCCTTGCGCGATCAATTGGCGCGCGATCGCTCCGCCGATGCCCCCCGCGGCGCCCGTGACGACGGCACGCAGGCCCGACAGCGGCAAACTCGAGGGCGGGGGCAGCGAACCTTGCAAATTTACACCACCGTGAGAAACGACACGCCATGCGCACCGATGAAACCGTCGGCGCCGCCCGGGCCATGCGAGGGGGCGCCGTAATCATCCGCGAACACGCGCCGCACGCGATTGCGATGCCAGGTCCGCAGCAGGCGCGCGAGCGGCAGCATGCCGCCCTCCTCGCCGTACAGATCTCGGTGCAGCGCGCGCAACCGATACCAGGGCACCGACGGGCGCTGATGGTGTGCATTGTGATAGCCGAAATTCAGGGTGAGCAGGTTGAGACAGGGGTGGCGCCGGGATATCACGTTGGAATACGTGTTGGCCTGCTCGTAGCGGCGATCGCGGCCGGCCATCGCGATGGGCTCATCGGCAGCGACGAAGTACTGCTCGAACGTATGGTGAAAGGCATCGAAGAAATTCAATACGTGCAGCAGCAATGCCATGGCTATCACGTACAGCAGCAACGCCTTCCACGACCAAAGGCCGAGCAGCGTCAACAAGCTCAGCCGCACGGCGAGCATTGCCGCCACGCGCGGCAGATGCCGGCGCTGCGAGGCGACGGCGAACGGCCGCCCGATGACCTGCCCGTGCATCAACACCTCGGTCGCAGGTAGATAGCACCACTCCAGGATCTGCAAAGTTCGGCGCAGCGCCGGCCGTCGCCGCAACAAGCCCTTGAAATCGAAGCAGGTCAGATCGGCACGGTCGAGATGATGACGGATGTGCATGTGGCGGATGCGCTCGAACGACGCGTAAGCGGATCCGGCAACGAAATTCATCGCTTCCCCCGCGAAAGAATTGGCCCAGGGCGCGGCAAACAGCGTCTGATGCGCCGCTTCATGGATCAGGTACGCGGCGAGGACCATCGCGTGGGCGCAGAGCAGCACACCGGCGACGTTCAGATACGCCGACTGTGCACCCATCAGCGCAAAAGATCCGAGCCACCCGGCGCAGGCCCATCCGAGCGCGAGCGTGTTGGCCACTGCGGCGTCGCGGTCGCGGAACACTCACCGCTCCTTGAAAGAATACCCGAGCGTCAACCCGTACGTACGCGGCCGCGATATGACCTCCTGTGTGCGATTGCCCCAAAAGGTCGGGTCCGTGATGGCGTTGATGCCGAGGGTGTTCGTGATGTTGTCGACGTAGACGGTCGCCAGCCAATGCGAAAGGGTGAAAGTGAACCGCCCGTCCAGCATGGTGTAGCCAGGGACGGGAATCGCCGTCGCCGAAATCGACGACAATTCCCGGCTTTGATAGTGTGCATCGAGCGCATACAGGAGCTCGCCGCCCGCGACTTCCATGTGGGCGTATTCCAGGCCGAGCGCCACGCTGTTCTTCGGCGTGCCCGGCAAGGGACCACCTGGCGCGGGGAGCGGGACGGTGACGTTTTGCGAGAAGATGAAGTCGAATGACGTCACCTTGGTCTGGTCGTAGGTGTAGCCCACCTTCGCCGCCAGGTGGTGCGTGATGCTGGCCGTCAGATCGAGCTCGATGCCGCGGCTGTACGCATTGCCCACGTTGGCTGCCGAGGGTAACGACAGCGGCGTCAGCGAGGTGCCCTCCTGAACGTTGTGCCACTGGATGTCGTAGATGTCCGCTGAATAACTGAAGCGATTTTGCAAAACGCCCTTGATACCCACCTCGTAGTTGTCCGCCTTGTCCGGCTGATACGTCAAGAGCGACGGACTCAGGCAGTAGAACCCCGCATTCGGACTTCCCGCCGGACAAGTGGTCCCCACCGTGCCCTGGCGCGCGGGAACGGGCTGCTGCCCGGGCAGCGCGTTGACGCCGCCCCGCCGAAAACCCTGCGACCACGTGGCATACACCAGATTGGTTTTGTCGAGCTGGTATGCGGTGTTGACCTTCCACAGCGCCCTTTTCCATTCGTCGCTCAAGCTGTTGCCGGAGACGAACCCCTTGCCGTCGAACAACAACCCCGTTTGTTGAGCCTGCGACACCGTCTGCTTGAACAGGCGCGTGCCGCCCGTGAGGTTCCAGTCGGAGGTCAAATGCCAGGTCAACTCGCCGAACAGCGCGATGTCCTTGAAATGCGTTTCGACGTCGCCGATGTAGGTCTGGTCGAGGGGATTCGTGATGCCGTCGATGACCGTGCCCGGTGGCTGTTCGCCCGCTCCGCAAGCGGAGGCGTTGACGCCGCCATAGTCGGTCGAGGGATACAAACCCGAGCCCGAACACGCATTGTAGAAAGCATTGTACCCGGGATAGAACTCGTGCTCCTGAATGTAAGTCTTCTGGTCCTTGTAGAAAAGTCCCGTGATCCAGTCGAAGGCGCCGCCGGTCTTGGAAGCCAGGCGAAATTCTTGCGAATAAATCTTGTCGTCGAGCTGATCGAGTGCATTGATGATGTTGCGCGGATTTTGGCCGTACAGATTCTGGTAGAAATTGAAGTTCGCATACTCCGCTGTCAGATCGTCGTGAGTCGTGTTGTTGTGGTGCGCCCAGGAACTCGACGAGGTCAACGTCGCAAACCCCAGGTTGTAATCCATGTTCAAGGCGGCCACATTCACGTCATCGGCGGTGCCCTCCAGGCTATTGCTGGCGCTGGTCAGGCGATCCGTCCCCGCGGGCACGGTTGCGGGAGCGAGCGACAATAGATTGGGCGGCGAGGAAACGGGCGTCTGTGTCCCATAGGGCAAAAACTGAGTCGCCGCCGCGATCGGCTGCGTATACGCGAGCGGACCGGTGGCGATATAGGGGAAACCGTTTGCGCTGGATCTTTGGTAGAGGTACGAGAGCTGCGCCTTGAACTCATCGCTGGGCTTCCACAGCATGGCCACGCGCGCGTTGCGATACTGATAGGAATTGACGCCGTCCTGGGATTGGGTTTTGGGCGCGATCTGCGGATTCAGACCGACTGGATTGCTCGGCGTCGTCGGCTGCGACAACTCCGGCACGCCCGAAGAATCGAGCACATACAAATTGGTTTGATTGACGAAGCCCGCATCGTCGCTGGCACCGGCGTTGATGCGCAGCGCCAGGGTGTCGGACAGCGGCAGATTGATCATGCCGCTGATGTCCTCGTTGGTCGTATGCGTGTGCTGGGTCTTGCTGAGGCCGGCCTCCGCCTTGGCATCAAAGCCGCTGGGATCGGGCGCGTTCATCACGAACCGAATCGTTCCGCCGAGCGAGCCCGAACCATAGAGCGTGCCCTGAGGGCCGCGCAGGACTTCGACACGGTCGAGGTCCTGCAGACGCATGTTGAAAAACAGCGGCGTATCGTCGACGTAGGTGGCCACGGGCGGCACCACCGAAGTTGCGAGCCCTTCCTGAAAGGCCAGGGACTCGCTGTTCAAGCCGCGCATGATCAGCGTGCTGCCGTTGACCCCGCCGAACGGACCGCGGTCCGTGTAGTTGACGCCGGCCATCGAGTGCGCGAGGCCGGCCATATCCTGTATACCCTCCTTGTCCAAGCTGTCGCCGGATACCGCGGTAATGCTGATCGGAAGATCCTGAGCGGAGACCGCGCGGCGGCTCGCCGTGACGACGACTTCTTGCAGACCCGAATCCTCGTTGGCAGCGGGCACCGGCGCCGGCGCGGCGCGGGACGGGCCACCATACAGAGCGGAAAGGACGGCTGCCGTCAGCGCGGGCACTGCTCTGGGACGGATCTTCATAGGGAACTCCTCGCTTCGACATGGTTGCCACCCATGAGGAGACTCGCAGCGAGATTCGGGACTTTCCCAAACGTGGGAGACCATCCCGAGGACCCGCAAGCTTCCTCGACTTGTTCTCCCGGGCTTTTGTCCCGCCGTGTATCCCTTTAAGGACTGCCTCTCTCGGACCAGGCGTCCGCCGAAGCGGACCGGAACCCTAGACGCACATTTGAGCAAGAGCCGTGCAAATGCCGTGCCTGGCGCGTCGCGATCGCTACGAGCGCACAGATTTGCCGGAAAAAGACGCGGTTTGCGCGTTGTGCGGGAGCATCGCGCAAGTTCGCAGCGGCGTCGCGCGTGCGCTTGCCGCACTATGAGCGGGCAATTCGCGAGCGCCGCGCCCCAGATTCGCGCCTGACATCAGTCAAATGATCAATGATGGTGTTCGGCGTTCGCGCTCAAACAAAACCGCGCCCAGCCGCTGGGCGCCGGCGGCTCAAGGCGGGCAACCAACCGCCGCGCCGTCGCTGCGCGGATCGCTGGCGCCTTGAAAACCCTGGTCGCTCGAATGCACGATGGCGCCCGCGTGACCCATGACTTGATCGAAGGCGGCGACGCGCTCGACCGGATGGCCGGCCCTCTCAAGCTCGGCGAAAAGTTCCGCGGGGAATCGGCTCTCCAGCCGCAGCGCGGTGCGCGATTCTCCCCAGGTGCGGCCGAGCAGCCAGCGTGGTGCCGAGATGGCCTCCTGCAGGTCCTCGCCATAGAGCGCATAGCGCGTAAACAGAGCCGCCTGTGTCTGCGGTTGGCCGTCCCCGCCCATCGCGCCGTACACCATGGTGCGCCCGTCCCGAAAACGCGCAAAGGCCGGGTTCAATGTGTGGAAGGGTTTGCGCCGCGGCGCCAACACGTTGGGTCCGGCGCCGCTCAAGCGGAATGCGCTGCCGCGGTTCTGCCACACGAAGCCTGATTGCGGCAGCCCTACTCCGGACCCGAACTCGAAATACAGGCTCTGGATGGCACTGACGGCGCGCCCCTCGCGATCGATCACGCCGAACCACACCGTATCGCCGTCCCCGGCGGCCGCAGGCCACGGCGCCGCGCGGCGCGGATCGATTTGCGCCGCCGCCCGCTCGAGCTCCGGCGATGTCAGATAGCGTTCGAGTATCGAGCCGTCATCCTCGCGATGGCCGACCTCCCGATCCCGAACGGCGAACGCGAGTTTCGTGCTCTCCACCACCCCATGCACGTGGGCGAACGTGTCCGGCCGCGCCGCCGGCAGCCGCGTGAAAATACCCAGAATGAGCAGCGATGCCAGTCCCTGCGACGGCGGCGCGCAGTTGAAGACCTCGGCCACGGGCAGGTCGAGCCGCAGCGCGCGACCGATTTGCCCGCGCTGGCCGGCGAGATCGGCCGCATTCAAGGGCACGCGGGCTGCGGCGAGCTCTGCCGCGATCTGCTCGGCGAGCGCTCCCGCGTAAAAACTTGCCAATCCCTCACGTGCCAGTGCCGACAGGGTTTGCGCAAGCGCCGCTTGAATCAAGAGTTCGCCGGCCGCGGGCGGTGCCCCGCCGATGAAATGCAGCGCGCTGAATCCGGGCAGCGGCGCGAGCTCGGCGCGAAACCGCACGAGAGCATCGGCATGACCGGCGGTGACGACGGTGCCGCCTTGGGCGAGCGCGATTGCCTCCGCAAAAATGTTCTGCAGAGTCAGGCGGCCGCCCGCTTGGCGGCTGATTTCCCAGGCCGCGGACCACGCTGAAACGGCGCCCGCGACGGTGTTGGCCGCCAGAGGACCCCGCCACGGCACTTCGCGCAGGCCGGACTTCTGATAAAGAGCGGCGTTGACGGCAGCGCCGGCACGTCCCGCGCCATCGATGGTGAACGGCGCGCGGCCGGGCTCGGCAATCAGCCAAAAGCTGTCGCCGCCGAGGCCGGTCATGTGCGGGTACACGACCGTCAGCATCGCGGCGGTGCCGAGCGCAGCCTCGATCGCATTGCCGCCTGCGCCGAGAATCCGCGCGCCGCATTGTGCCGCCAGCGCGTGCGGCGCCGTCACCATGCCGCCGCTCGATCGCACCGTGCCGGTCATCGAGGCGCCAGCCGCTGCGCCACCTCGAGCAGCGCCTCATCGCCATTGCGCCATCCCAAAAGGGAAAAGCCCACCGGCGCTGCCTCGGCACCCGGCACCGGCAAAGTGATCTGCGGACGGCCGCTCAAACTCGCTAGCGCCGTCAGAGGCATGAGCCGCGAGCGCAGAGATTGCAGATCCTCGGCGGCGGCGTCGCGTCGCGGTGCCGGCGCCGGCACCGTGGGCAGACACAGCACCACGCCGGGCGGCAATGCTGCGTCCAGCCGCGCAATGATGGCGGCGCGCTCGGATGCCGCCGCGCGCGCTTGATCCGCCGTCACGCTGCGCGCAAACGCGAAGCGCTCGGCGACGCCGGGACCGAACCGAGGTTGAGCCGACTCGATCCAGCGGCCGTGCGCACTCCAGACCTCACGAGCCTGCAGGACTCGCAGGCACTCCGCGACGGCCTTGAGGTCAGCGGCAAGCGACACCTCGCCGATCCGCAAGCCCCGCGCCGCACATGCTTCGAACATGGGCTCGAGCAGCGCAGCCACCGCCCGATCGGCGTAACCGTTGACGGCGGCATCGCGCACCAATGCAAGGCCGGAGGCCGGCGCCGCACCCTCGCCGAGCAACACGCTGCCCACCATGCGCATCAGCCCAACCGAACGCGCGAGCCAGCCGACGGTGTCGAAGCTCGGCGCCAGCGGCGTCAAGCCGGCCGCGGACACGCGAGCATGGGTCGGGCGCAGGCCCACCAAGCCACACCACGCGGCGGGTACGCGCACTGAGCCCGCCGTGTCGGTACCGATCGCGAAATCAACCTGACCGGCCGCAGCGGCGGAAGCGGCACCGCTCGAGGATCCGCCGGTGAGCCTTTCGGGTGCGGCGGGGTTGCGCGGCGCGCCCTCGTGGAAATTACGTCCCTCGATCGAATACGCCATTTCATCGGTGCGCGTCTTGCCGATCAGCCGAGCCCCGGCCTGCAGCAGCGCCTGCACCGCCGCGGCATTTGCCGTCGCCGCCGCGTGCGTTGCGCGCCAAGTCGGATTGCCGCATCCGGTGTGGCGGCCCGCAATGTCGTATAGATCCTTCGCCGCGAAAGAGGTGCCGCGCAGCGGCCCGTCCGCGACGGGCTCGACCACGAAGCGTTCGACGAACGCGTCGGCGAGCGCGGGGGCGGTTGCCGTCAAGGCGTCTTCATGCCCGGCATGGCGGAATGATCCATGTTGTCGTGTCCGTGTTCGTCGTGGTCCGTCGACCACACCTTCTGCGGATCTTTTTCATAGGGGTAGACGTGCACCATCCAACCAAAGATATGAGGATGGAATTCGCCGCCCGCCGCCTCGCAGGCTTGCTGGGTCGTGATGGAGCCGAGCAAGCCGAACTTCGCGCCCGGACCGAAGTACCCGGCTTTCTCACCCGCGGGAGCCTTGCAAAAATTGATGTGCTGATGCCAGCGCGCGATGCTGAGCGGTATGCGCTCGTTGAGTTCATCCTCGGTGGCGTCCACGCGAGCGGTGTACATGGCTCCGACCAGCATGTAGCCGCCGTCCGCCGTCTTCGTATACAGCAGCGACGTCGGCTTGTGCGCATCGAAGCGCACTCGTGCATCGCGCCCGAACTCGTAATTCGTGAAGTGGTATTGCGGTTGCGGGATATCGGGGAGAAAAATCTGGTAGCCGTCGGACAAGGCTTTACGATAGTCCTGATACGGCGCCATCGCCTGCCGTGCGCTCTCGACCAGGGTGGCGGCCTTCTGCCGGTCACCCTCGCGCAACGGCCTTAAAGTCGTCATGTACATGTGGCCCGGCATATGCGCCATGCCGGCATCCGGCGTGGCGGCATCGTGCGCACCCGCCGGTGCTGCGGCTGCAATCACGCCGCAGAGCATGACCGGCCAGGCGTGCTTAAGGCTTCGGCATGGGAAAGGCGAGAACATTGCCGGTGTAAGTTTCCACTACTTCGCTGAACGGGGTGCCGTCCGGCAATACTAGCACCGCCCGATGCTGCAGCAACTGCTCCGGGATGCGTAGCTTCGCCCCATCGTCCTTCGCGGCCGTCGGACTCATTTCCCATCCCTCCGGCAGAGGCGACCACAGTAGTACCGCGGACAGCGTGTGGCGCCGGAAGTGCAGTGCCTGCACCGCCTTGCCGAACGGCACATCCGTGGTGTCGAGCACGGCATTCATCTCTGCCGTCAGCCGGCCGGGGACATACCAATTGTCAGCCTCCGACAGCACGGCGGCACCGCAGCGCAGTCTCACCCGCCGGTAGCGGATGGGTTCCGCCGGCGTGACGCCGAGCTCGGCCCGCTGCTCCGCCGTGGGCGCCTTGTCGACGGCGGTCACACGCTCGGCAACGATTCGCGGCGGGGACGCGAGTCCGTGCGCGCCGCACCAGCGCTCGAGCGTCAGGGTCGCGCTGTCGTGGCTCAGCAGGTCGGCATTGAATGTCTGCAATAGTGCAAGTGCTTCCACCCGCGCGAGATGGCTATCCGGCCAGGCAGTCCGCGCCGTGCCGCCATCGCACGCACAGCCGGCCGCGCCGAGGAACCACAGGATGCAACTGCTGAGAAACGCCGCCGCTGCCGGCCGGCTCAAGCCCATCGAACGTGGCACACTGAAACCGGCATGCCGAGAGCGGCGCAGAATTCCAGCAACCGCCGCTGATTGTCCTGCAGCCGGTCGCCCGGACCTTTCACCTCGATCATGCGGTAGCGCCGCTGCTTCGGCCAGAATTGCACCAGATCGGGAAAGCCGCTGCGGTTCGATTGCAAGTCGCGCACCATCCATTCAAACCAATGCTTGAGATGGGCCGCGGGAAAGCACTCCAGTGCCTGCTCCAGTACGGTCTTGCTGACCAGATTCCACTTCACGAACGGCGACTGGATCCCCTGCTTGTCGGCGTAGGTGTTGCGAATCGTGAATTCATACTGACCCGATTCAAGCTGCGCCAGGCAATCGGCAAACTCCTGCTGCCTACGGCGGCAAAACAGGCCGCTCGACAAGTCCGCGGGCCCGTGATGAAAGTCATGGAAGAAGGCGCCGGCAATCGGCGCAAAAATGGCGCGCCAGCACAGCAAGCCGAACAACGCGGAGATCAGCCCATTCTCGACGTAATGCGCCGCAGCGCCCGGCATCTGCCGCCTCAGAAAATCCCGCACCTGCCATTCCACGGCGCCTCCGGACACCGCCCTTTCGAGCACCAGCTCGAAGCTCGGCACCGCAACCCGCTCGGGCCGTACGCGCTTCGCGCGCGCACCTGCCAGGCCGAGCTTTCGGTTCAATCGCAGCATGCGTTCCGCCGTCCCGGGGTGCGCGCAGCCGGAGTAAAGCGCCAACGCCGCGGATGCATCCCCGGTCCGTTCGCAGCGCCGCGCGATCTGGAACAGGAGCCGCTGGCGGCGCTCCTCCAGCCACTCGCAGTCGAGTTTGCGCGGCGGCATCGCCCGCACGACGGCATCCAGCGGTGCCTCGGCATGCAGCAGCTCGCGGCAGCGATGCAGCTCAAGAAATACGTCGATATCCGCACGCCTGCGAAAGGCGCGCGACTGCAGCGGCGTGGCGACTTTCTCGTAGACAAAAATGCCGAGGTCGGCAAGCACGAATTCGGACCAGTCCTGGTGAAAATTACCGAAGAACATCAGCCGGAACCGCTCGAACAGCGGCGCAGCCACGAGCCGGTAGATGCAGTCATCGGTTCCCGCACGCCGGCCCTCAAACGGCTGCGGCGCGCCGGCGCGGCCGCGCAGTATCTGGACGAGCTCGGGTTTCGTGCGCCGCCCTTCGCGCGCAGGCAGGGAAAAATAGCGGAGCAGTTCCTGTTTCGTGAGCAAGCGCTGCAGTTCATCCAGACCGACGTTCGGCTGCGCATCCACCCAGCCGGCCTCGAGCAGTGGTGCGGCCGCGCAGCCCGTATCGCCGATTTCCGGATACCGCAAGCGGCTGGCGCGGAACAAGTCGCCCTTGCGCATGGCCATGCGCACCAACAGCGCCCGCGATGCCCGCGGCAGCGCGCGCAAGGATGCAATGAATCGCCGCTCCTCCGGCGACAATAGATCCGCATAGCGCTCGAGCAGCGAGCACAAGACCGACTCGAAATTGTTGAGATAGTAAAATGGGTCGAGGGACGGCGGGCTCTCTGCGCGCAATGCCGGCATAGGGCGGCTACCGCTGCGCCGTTCGCCAGTTCGGTGCCACGAAGTACGGCGCACTCTCGGGCGCGGCCAGTCCTCGTCCCAAGATGTGGTCTGCGGCTTTCTCGGCCAGCATGATGGTGGGTGCGTTGAGGTTCCCCGTGGTGATCGTCGGCATGATCGACGAATCCACCACCCGCAGACCCTCGAGGCCGTGGACGCGGGTATCCGGAGCGACCACCGCCAACGGATCCTCCGCGCTGCCCATCTTGCAAGAGCAGGACGGGTGGTACGCGCTCTCGACCTTGGCGCGGATGAAGGCATCGATCTCGTCATCGGTCTGCACGTCGGCGCCCGGCTGAATTTCCCGGCCGCGATAGCGGTCGAACGCGGCCTGCGCGAAGATCTCGCGCGTCAGGCGCACGCAGGCGCGCATTTCGGTCCAATCGTCGGGCTCACTCAGGTAATTGAACAGGATGCGCGGCTTGTCGCGCGGGTCGGCGGAGGCCAGGCGCACCCAGCCGCGGCTCTTGCTGCGCATCGGGCCAACGTGGGCTTGAAAGCCGTGTTCCTGCGCCAGCGTCGAACCGTCATAGGCGACCGCCATGGGCAGAAAGTGATACTGAATGTCCGGATAGGGCACCCCCGGGCGACTGCGGATGAAGCCGCAGGTCTCGAAGTGATTCGTGGCGCCCAAACCGTCCTTGCGCAGCAGCCAGCGGGCGCCGATCCAGGCGCGGCTCCAGGGATTGATGGATGAGTACAGCGTGATCGGTTCCTTGCACGCCACCTGGAAATAGAATTCCAGATGGTCCTGAAGATTCTCGCCCACGCCGGCCAGATCGTGAACCACGGGGATGCCGTGGGTGCGCAGCTCCGCCGCCGGCCCGACGCCGGACAGCTTCAGCAGCTGCGGTGAATTGATCGGACCGCCGGACAGGATCGCTTCGCGGCCGACGCGTACGCGATGCGTGGTGTTGCCAAGGACATAGTCGAGGGCGGTCGCGCGCCGGCCCTCGAACACGATGCGGGTCGCAAGCGCATGCGTCAGCACCTTGAGATTCGGGCGCCGCATGGCGGGCCGCAGGTACGCGTTGGCGGCGCTGCAGCGCGTGCCGCCGGCCACCGTCATGTCCATCCGGCCGAAGCCTTCCTGCTGAAAGCCGTTCACATCGGATGTGTGCGGATAACCTGCCTCAGCGGCCGCTTCGAGCCAAGCCGCATGCAGTGGATTGCTCACGCTGCCGTAGCGCGTCTGCAGCTTGCCGTTGTTGCCTCGATATTCATCGCCGCCTTCCTGCCGGGATTCGGCGCGGCGAAAGTACGGCAAAACGTCGCGGTATGCCCAACCCGCCGCGCCCTGCGCGCTCCAGCGCTCGAAGTCCTGTGCATTGCCCCGGATGTACACCAATCCGTTGATCGACGAAGACCCGCCGAGCACCTTGCCGCGCGGCGTGTGCATGCGCCGCCCATTCAAATGCGGCTCCGGCTCCGTGTGGTAGAACCAATTGTACTTCTCCATGTTCATGGGTATGGAGAGTGCCGACGGCATTTGAATGAAGATCGAGCGGTCGGATCCGCCGTATTCGAGCAGCAGCACACGATGCTGCCCGTCCGCGGTCAGCCGGTCGGCAAGCACGCATCCGGCGGATCCCGCGCCCACGATGACGTAATCAAAGTTCTCCTCGGCCAAATCCTGGTCTCCTCGGACGGGGTCGCCCCGACCCCGTTGAATTCGCGCGCCAGCGCTAATAAGGGCAATCCACGTCGCCCATCGCGACGTACACGCTCTTCAGCTGCGTGTAGTGCTCCAGGGCGGCGCGGCCGTTCTCGCGGCCGAGCCCGGAGAGCTTCACGCCGCCGAAGGGAAGCTCGATCGGCGTGACGTTGTACTGATTGATCCAACACGTTCCGGCCTGCAATCGGGCGATCACCCGATGCGCGCGAGTCAAGTCGTTGGTGAACACCCCGGCCGCCAGGCCGAACTCGGTGGCATTGGCGCGCTCGATGACTTCTTGCTCGTCCTCGAATTCGAGCACCGACATCACCGGGCCGAAAATCTCTTCGCGCACGATCGCCATGTCGTCACGGCAATTGTCGAACACGGTGGGTGCGACGAAGTAGCCCTTCGCGAGTTCCCCCGTGGTCACGCGCATGCCGCCGGCCAGGAGCCGCGCACCCTCGGTGCGCCCGCGCTCGATGTAGGAAAGCACCTTGTGCATGTGCTGCTCGGAGACCAGCGCGCCCACCTGGGTTGCGGGATTCATCGGATCGCCGATCCGCATTGCGTTGACCCGGCTCAGCAGCCGCTCGAGAAACGCGGCCTTGATTGAGCGGTGCACGAACACGCGCGTGCCGTTGGAACACACCTGGCCGGAGGAGTAGAAATTCGCCAGCAGCGCGCCCGACACCGCGTTGTCCAGCTTGGCATCGCCGAAAATGATCAACGGCGATTTGCCGCCCAATTCGAGCGTGACATTTTTCAGGGTCTGCGCTGCATCGGTCATGACGGCCTTGCCGGTACCTACCTCGCCGGTCAGCGAGACCTTGCGAATGCCCGGATGCCGCGTCAGCAGGCGGCCGGTGTCGGCGAATCCCTGCAGCACCTGGAACACGCCCGGCGGAACTCCCGCCTCGAGCAGGATCTCCTGCAGCTTGACGGCGGAAAACGGCGTCAGCTCCGCAGGTTTGAATATCATGGCATTGCCGCAGGCAAGGGCCGGTGCGGCTTTCCAACAGGCGATCTGCAGCGGGTAATTCCAGGCGCCGATGCCGGCGACCACGCCGAGCGGCTCGCGTCGGGTGTAGCCGAAGGCCTGCGAGCCGAGATCGATATGCTCGCCGCTCATGCTCTGCACGAGGCCGGCAAAGTATTCGAAGCAGTCCGCGCCGGAGGCGACGTCCACGACGCGCGTCTCCTGAATGGGCTTGCCGGTATCGCGTGTTTCCAGCTCGGCGAGCTCCTGATTGCGCGACCTCAAGATGTCGGCGGCGCGGCGCAGCACGCGCGCGCGTTCGGCGCCCGTCATTGCGCCCCAACCCGCCTGCGCCTTCTGCGCGGCGCGCACCGCCGCGTTGACCTGGCTCGATCCGGCTGCCGTGACGTAGCCCAAGATCTCGCCGGTCGCGGGATTGATGGAAGCGAAGCGTTCGCCGGCCGCGGGGCCGGAATTGCGCGCCTGCGCGGGCGTGCCGTCGCCGCTCGCGGCGGGCGCCGCCTGCTTCAGCCGTTCATCGACGAACGCCGTAAGCAATGCACGCGCGCTTTCACTGTCGGCCTCGTGCCACCCGGACAGCGCGGCCCGCAGCCAGACGCCGTCGATCATCGCCGCAATCATGGCGGCGAGCCGCTGCGCCTCGTCCGGGGGAACCAGGTTTTTCAGCGAGCTGCGCAGATTCGACAAGGTGCGTCGCTGATACACCGACTGCACCCTTTTCAAGGACGGCACGTGCAGCACCTGACCCCAGAACGCAAGCCACGCAGAGCCGGTACGCTGTTCGAACTCTTCGGGCGCGAGATTCGCGTCGATCACCGCTTGGATGCGCCCGCGCGGCGTGCTCACTTGGCGTAAGCGCGCGCGCACATGATTGCCCACACGCCTCGCCAACGAGCGGAAGGCCGCGTCGAGCAAGCCGTCCTTGTCGCCGAAGTAATGTGCAACCAAGCCCGGCGAGACGCCGGCGCGCGTCGCTATTTGTGCGAGCGTCGTGCCCACGTAGCCAAGTTCCGCTAGGCTATCGATGGTGACCTCGACCAACTGATGGCGTCGCGTGTCTTCGACGGGGGATTGGGAGCTATCGAGGAAGGTCATTGACTGATTGTTCAATTTGGCAGCTCTCCGTTCCGTGGACGGCCAGTGGACGCTCGCCCGAAGTTGAGTCTAAGATACTGGCGCTAGGGACTTATACGCTAATTTTCAATCTACTAGGGAAGAATGGTGAGCGTTAACCAGAACTCGTTAAATGCCTGTTCAGGACCGGCATCTCTAGTTCAATCATGCCTACCTCGTGGGCGCCCGGTCAAGCCCCGGGGACGGCTCTCGCCAGGCACCGTCAAGGCGCCGACAGCCCGCGCCGCGGCGCTGTCGGCATTGGCACTCTGGGCCGCCTTAGGCCAGCCGGCGGCAGCGAACGATACCACCGCCCGCGCCGCTGCGCCCAGCGCGCCGGCCGCGGCCGCCGGCGTGCCTGCACAGGCCCGCGATCCCGTGAATTGCCAAACCGTGCGCTTCTCCGACGTCGGCTGGACGGACGTGACCGCTACCACGGCGTTGGTCGCGCAGCTGCTGCGCTCCATCGGCTACTCCCCGACGGTCACCGTGCTCTCGGTTCCCGTCACATTCGCCTCGTTGCAGAACAAGGACATCGACGTGTTCCTGGGCAATTGGATGCCCGCGCAAGAAGCGGATCGGGCGCGCTACGTGGAGGACGGATCCGTGGTCGTGATCGGCGCCAACCTCACCGGCGCCAAGTACACCCTGGCGGTCCCCGCCTACACCTACGCCGCCGGTTTGCAGGATTTCAAGGATATTCAGCGCTTCGCGTCGCAGCTCAATGAGTCGATCTACGGCATCGAACCGGGCAACGACGGCAACCGGCATGTGCTCGAAATGCTCAAGCAGAATCAGTTTGGCCTGGGCGGCTTCAAGTTGATCGAATCCAGCGAGCAAGGCATGTTGGCGCAGGTCGAGCGCGCCTACCGCGACAAGCAGCCGATCGTGTTCCTGGCATGGGAGCCGCATCCCATGAACATGCGCTTCGATCTGAAATACTTGAGCGGCGGCGACGAAGCGTTCGGCCCGAATTTCGGCGGCGCCACCATTTATACCGTGACCCGCAGAGGCTACAGCGCCGAATGTCCGAATATCGGCCGCCTGCTCAGCAATCTAAAATTCACGCTGCGCGGCGAGAGCGAAATGATGGCCGCGATCCTGGATCGGCATGAGGCGCCCGACACGGCGGCGACCGCGTGGCTCAAGGCCAATCCCGCCGCCACGCACGCCTGGCTCGAGGGAGTGCTGACCTTCGAAGGCCGGCCGGCCATCGGCGCACTGGGGCATGCGGCGGTGCCGTCCGGTGCAGGCGGTTTCGAGCATTGGATCGTGAGTCACAAAATCCCGGTGGGCGACGGCATGGCGGTGGCGATCGCCTACATCAAGACGCACGGCACCTTTTTGTTCGACGGAATTTCCATCGTCATCCGCGGCATGGTCGACGGCGTCACGGCGCTGCTGCGCGCCCTGCCGGCGCCGTTTCTGATCATCGCCGTCGCTGTGCTCGCGTGGCTGCTGCGCCGGTCGCTGCCGCTCGCAGCCTTCGTCGCGCTGGCGCTGCTGTTCATCTTGAATCAGGGCTACTGGCTCGCCACTCTCGAGACGCTGTCGCTGGTCTTGGTCGCCACGTTCGCCTCGACCGCCATCGGCGTGCCGCTCGGCATCGCTGCCGCGCATCGGCCGCGGCTGTTCGCGGCGTTGCGGCCGGTGCTCGATTTGATGCAGACCTTGCCCACCTTCGTGTACCTGATTCCGACGCTGGTGCTGTTCGGCTTAGGGGTGGTTCCGGGCCTCATTTCCACGGTGATATTCGCCCTGCCCGCCCCGATCCGCCTCACGCATCTCGGCATCTCCTCGGTGCCGAAACCGCTCATCGAGGCGGGCGAGGCGTTCGGCGCCACCCCCATGCAGCTATTGTGGAAAGTGGAGCTGCCCAGCGCGGCGTCGACCATCATCGCGGGCATCACCCAATGCATCATGCTGAGCCTGTCGATGGTGGTCATCGCCGCCCTGGTCGGTGCCGGCGGGCTTGGCGTCCCGGTGGTGCGCGCGCTCAATTCGGTGCAGGTCGGCATGGGATTCGAGGCCGGCTTCACCATCGTACTGCTCGCGATCATATTGGACCGCATCAGCAGGCCGAAGGAACGGGGGGCATCGCGATGACCTCGGCAGTGGAATTCAAGGACGTCGATATCCTGTTTGCACCGGCCGGAAGGGATGGACGCAAGGCCTTGCGCGAAGCGCTCGCCGCGCTCGACGGCGGCGGCACACGCACCGACATCCAGAATAAATATGGGGTCATCGTCGGCGTCGCGGGCGCTTCATTGAGCGTCGCGCGCGGCGAGATTTCCGTGCTCATGGGCCTTTCGGGCTCCGGCAAGTCCACCTTGCTGCGAGCCGCGAACGGCTTGAACCCGGTCACCCGCGGGTCCGTCCTGGTGCGCGATGGCGAGTCCACCATCGATGTCGCCACGTGCGACATTTTGCAGATGCGCAGGCTCCGCCGTGAGCGGGTGGCCATGGTATTTCAGCAGTTCGGCCTCCTGCCCTGGCGCACGGTGCGCGAAAACGTCGGCTTCGGCCTGGAACTGCGCGGCGAAGGCGCCGCGCAGCGCAAAACCATCGTCGACGAGAAGTTGGAACTGGTCGGCTTGACGCAGTGGGCGGAGCGCCACGTCAGCGAATTGTCGGGCGGCATGCAGCAGCGCGTCGGGTTGGCGCGGGCGTTCGCCACCGACGCCGACATTCTGCTGATGGACGAGCCGTTCTCGGCGCTCGATCCGCTGATTCGCGGCAAGCTGCAGGACGAACTGCTGGCGCTGCAGGCGCGCGTCAAGAAGACCATCCTGTTCGTCAGCCACGATTTGGACGAAGCGCTGCGGCTGGGGGACCGCATTTCCATTCTGCAGAACGGGCGCATCATTCAGACCGGCACGGCCGAGGACATCGTATTGGCGCCCGCCGATGAATACGTGGCGGAGTTCGTGCGCCACATGAATCCGCTCACCGTCCTGACCGGCAGCATGATCATGCAGAGCCGTGCGGCGATGGCCGGCGACGGCGGCGGCGTCTGGCTGGACGGCGCCCGGCGCTACCGGCTGTCGCTCAATTCCGCGGACCAGGCGGTGGCGCTGCAGCTCGACGGCATCGCGCAGGTGCTGCGCCACGTCGGGGAAGATGCCGACCTGACGCTTCTCGAGCCGGGTCTCGCGGTGGCGCCTGCCTCGCTGTCCCTGCAATCCATCATTCATTTGCGCCAGGCGACGGGACACCCCGTGCTGCTGGTCGAGGACGGCAGAATTCTCGGGGTTTGCGGTGAAGCCGAGATCATCCGCGCCCTTGCCGGCGGACGCCAGGCGGACGCCGCCGCTCCTTGAGGCGCCCGGGGGAACGTGCTGCCCGGCCCGGCAGCGCCCCGGCGGGTTCCCAGGTTGCTCTCGAGTAATTTAAATATTATCATGAAGATAATAAAATCCGCTGCGGCGCCGGCAACTCCAGGGGGCAATCCATGAATCACGACGTCATCATTTCTTGCGCGGTCACCGGCGACGACACCAAGGTCACCAAGAGCCCGCACTGCGCCGTTACGCCCGAACAGATCGCCGCCACGGCGGTCGCGGCGGCACAGGCCGGCGCGGCCATCGTGCACATCCACGTGCGCGAACCCGAAACCGGCGCATTCAGCATGGAAACCCGCCACTACCGCGAAGTGGTCAAGCGCATTCGAGAGAGCAAGGTCGACGTGATCGTGAATCTCACCTGCGGCATGGGCGGCTACATCGTGGTGGGTGATCACGGCCTCAAGGACACCCCCGGCCCGGGCAGCGATTTCGTGAGCCAGGAGGATCGTATGCGCCACGTCATCGACCTCTGCCATGAGGGCCTGTATCGGCCCGACATCGCCACCCTGGATTGCGGCTCCCTGAATTTCGGCGACGGCAATCGCGCCTACGTGTCGACGCCCAACTACCTGCGCCAAGGCGCCGCCATCTGCAAGGATCTCGGCGTCAAGCCGGAATTGGAAGTCTTCGATACCGGCAATCTCTGGTTCGTCAAGCAGATGATCAAGGAAGGCCTGCTCGCCGCCCCGTCGCTCATCCAATTGTGCATGGGCATTCCGTATGGCGTTCCCGCCGACGTGGGCCACCTGCTCGCGATGGTCAATTTTCTGCCCGAGAACTGCAACTGGGGCTCGTTCGCGATCAGCCGCATGCAGATGCCGTGGGTGGCGCAGTCGGTGCTGCTCGGCGGCAATGTACGCGTCGGGCTGGAGGACAATCTTTATTTGAGCAAGGGCGTTTATGCGAGCAACGCGCAGCTGGTGGAAAAGGCGCGCACCATCATCGAAGCCATGGGAGCGCGCGTGCTCAACCCCGCGCAGGCGCGCGAGAAGCTGCAGCTTCGTTGAGCACACCCCCGTTGAGCACGCCCCCATTGAGCGAACTTGCCATTTATCGCGCTACGATCGAACCCGCCTGGATCGATTTCAACGGCCATGTACGCGACGCGTACTACGGCTTGGTGGCAAGCTACGCGGTCGACGAAGTGATGGATCAATTGGGGCTGGACGCCGCCTACCGTGAGCGCACTCATTGCACCTTGTATACGCTCGAGGAGCATCTGCACTTTCTGCACGAGGTCAAAAGTTCGGACGATCTGGCGGTGATCAGCTCGATTTTGGATTTCGACGGCAAACGGATCCACATCGGCTGCCGATTCACCTGTTCCCGCGTCAGCGAGGCGGTCGCGACCGCCGAAATGATGCTGCTGCACGTGCATCAGGGCGCCAAGCCGAGCGTGGCGCCGTTTCCCGCCGAAGTGGCGGCGAAACTCGAGTCCTTCAGGGCGCCCCCGGCCGCGCGCGCGGCGTTCGCTCCGAGTTCCCGCAAGATCGAATTGAAGCGCCGCTGAGCCATGCCGCGGGCGGATCTTCATCGACTGATTGCGCCGCGCAGCATCGCATTGATAGGTGCCGGCGCCTGGACCGATGCCGTGGCCGCCGGCAATGCCGCCATCGGTTATTCCGGCGCTCTATGGCGCGTCCACCCGACCCGGGCGTCGAGCGCGGCGGCCACGTATTACCGTTCGATTGCCGAGCTTCCCGGCATTCCCGATGCGGCGTTCATCGCAGTGCCGAATCACGAAGCACCGAGCGTCGCCGGCGCGCTGGCGGCGCGCGCTGCCGGAGGCTTCGTGTGCTTCAGCGCCGGCTTCTCGGAAACCGGCACCGAAACCGGCCTTGGGCTTACCCGCAAGCTCGAGGAGAGTGCCGGCGATCTGCCCTATTTCGGTCCGAACTGCTACGGCTTCGTGAATTTTTTCGACCGTGTGGCGATGATGCCGGATCAGATCGTGGGGCCGCCGGTGGAGCGCGGCGTTGCGCTCATTTGCCAGAGCGGCACGATTGCGCTCACGCTCATGTTCAATCAGCGCTCGCTGCCCCTGGGCTGCCTGTTCACCGTCGGCAATCAGACGCGCCTGGCGGTGGAGGATCTGATCGAGATCTTGTGCGAAGATGCCCGCGTCTCGGCGTTCGGCCTGTATCTGGAGGGGATCAAGGATCCGGAGCGATTTGCGCGCGCGGCGGCGCTGGCCCGGGCGGCGGGCAAGCCCATCGCCGTCATCAAATCAGGACGCACGGCCGCCGCGGTGCGCACCGCGCACAGCCACACCGGAGCGCTGGCGGGCGCGGACGTGGTGTTCGAGGCGTTTTGCCGCCAAGCCGGAATTGCCCGCTGCGATACCTTGGGTACGCTGTGCGAAACTCTCAAGCTCTTCCACATGGGAGGGCCGCTCGCCGGCCGCAAGGTCCTGGTCATGGGCGCATCGGGCGGCGACATGGCGATGACGGCCGACGTATCGCGCGACATGGAGTTGGATTTTGCCCCCTTGCCGCCGGCGCGCGCCGCGGCCTTGCGCGAGGTTCTGACCGACCGGGTCACGATTGCCAATCCGTTCGACATCCATACCTACCTCTGGTTCGACCCGCCGGCGTTGAAACGG
Source organism: uncultured Gammaproteobacteria bacterium (assembly GCA_963818075.1). Taxonomy (GTDB): domain Bacteria; phylum Pseudomonadota; class Gammaproteobacteria; order Steroidobacterales; family Steroidobacteraceae; genus Bog-1198. The sequence continues at coordinate 966,311 of CAWFQX010000007.1, forward strand.
GTTTTCGGCGAGGTGCTACGGTCCGGCTACGACGCGGCGGGTTTCATGTTGGACAGCCCGCCGGAGGGTCAGGCCGATGCCGCCGCCTACGACGCGGTCATCGACGTGTTCATCGATGCGGCGCGCGGCTCCCCGACGCGCGCAGCTCTTATAGCATCGCTGCCCGAAACCATCAGTCCGAGAATTCGCAAGCGCTGCCTCGACGGCGGCGTCATACCACTGCAAGGCCAGCGCGAAGCACTCGAAGCACTCTCCTTGGCGGGAAGCGTCGGCACGGCGTGGAGCGGCACCGCAGACGTGCAACTGCAGCGCCCGGCGCCGCGTACCTCCTCGGCCGCGATCCGTACCCTCGGCGAGCATGAAGGCAAGGCTGCGCTGGCCGAGTACGGCGTACGCATTCCCAAAGGCAGGCGCGTGCCTGCGCACGCGGCGGCCGCAGCGGCCCTTGAACTGGGTTTTCCCGTGGTTCTCAAGGCTACCGGCTCGCATCTCGCGCACAAGACCGAAGTGGGCGGGGTCGTGCTCAATGTGCGCACCGAGGCCGATGCCAGGAATGCCGCCGAGCGGCTGGCGAAGCTGTCGGACACGCTGTTGGTGGAAGAAATGTTCACCGACGGAGTCGCCGAAATTCTGATCGGCGTCATCGTCGACGCGCAGTTTGGCCAGGTGCTGGTGCTCGGCGCCGGCGGGGTGCTCACGGAGATGCTGTCGGACAGCGTCAGCCTGTTGCCGCCCTGGACGCACGCGTCCGTAGACGCCGCACTCAAACGTCTGACCATTCGCAAACTGTTGGTGGGCTTCCGCGGCAAGCCGGCCGCCGATGTGGCCGCGCTCATCGACACCATTCTCGGCGTGGCGCGCTACGCCGCCGAGAATGCCGCGGCGCTGGTCGAAATCGACGTCAACCCCGTGATCGTCCGCCCGGCAGGTTTGGGCGTGGTCGCGGTCGATACGATGATCCGCTTGCAGCAAATCCCCTGAAGGAGGGTCCATGTCAGATGGAGTTCTTACCGTCAAGAACGGTGCCATTCTCGAAATAACCATCGATCGGCCGAAGGCCAATGCCATCGATCTGAAGGCGAGCCGCCGCTTGAACAACGTGGTCACGGCGTTTCGCGACGATCCCGAATTGCGCATCGCCATCATCACCGGGGCCGGCGATCGGTTCTTCTCGCCCGGTTGGGATCTCAAGGCGGCCACAGGGGGCGAGGAATCCGATTCGGACTGGGGAGTCGGCGGCTTTGCCGGATTCAATTATCCGAGGAATCTCAACAAACCCATCATCGCGGCCGTCAATGGCATCGCCTGCGGCGGCGGCTTCGAAATCGTGCTCGGCACCGACATCATCGTGATGGAGGAGCACGCGAAATTTGCGCTGCCCGAGATCAATGTCGGCGTGCTGGCCGATGCCGGAACCATCAAGCTGCGTCGGCGAATCCCGTATCACGTGGCGGTGGAGTTTCTGCTGACCGGCCGCTGGATGGACGCGGCCGAGGCCAAGCACTGGGGCCTCGCCAATCACGTCGTGCCCAAAGGTCAAGGCTTGGCAAAGGCGCGGGAGATCGCGCAGCAGCTGGCGGACGGACCACCGCTGCTGTTTCCGGCGATCAAACAGCTGCTGCGACACACGGAAATGGTGCCCGAACACGAAGCGTTCGAATTGCACGATTCGCTGGACGCAGTTCAGCGGGTCGTCCGTTCCGAGGACCTCAAGGAAGGCACGCGGGCTTTCACCGAGAAACGCAAACCGCGCTGGACCGGCCGATAGCCGCGCCTGCCCATGTTCCCATGGACCCCATCCCACCAGCCGTGCATGACGGCGGCGATCTTGCGGCTCTTCATGCTTTCGTACAGCGCAATGCGCTTGCATAGCCGCAGGCATCGGCCGAAGCTTTTCAGCACCCACGTGACGCCCCGATAATTGCGGAATTCACGGAGCAGCACGGTGTTATTGCGGGCGATGTAGTACCTTCGATCCGGTCCATGATTGCTCGTGGATTTTCTAGAGCCCAAGAACCGATGCGCGGTCGGCGCGCCGATGACGTGCGACATGAGTTCCCGGCGGGATCGGATCACTCGATAGCCCTTCGCCCCGGCGCGCAGGCAATATTCCTCATCGATGTAATCGATGAAGAAATCCTCCCTGAATGGACCGATTGCGAGATAAGCCGGCAGGGACAACAGCGAACCGGAGGTGATCACCTGCTCGACTTCATCCCAGGATTCGCCGGGCGATTCAGGGCCGGGCTTAGCCGCACCGGATGTTCGCTCACCGATGTCGCCATAGTTGGAACCGACTACCGCTAATCGCGCCGGATCCGGGAAAGACGCTTGTATGCCCGATAACCTGTAGACCATGTCACGGTCGACGCGGCTATCTTGGTCGAGCAGCAACACCCAGGAGTACTGGAGCGCGGCCGCGCGTTGCATGCCGATATTCAATGCCCGCGCCAAGCCGAGGTTCTCGTCATTGAACACCACGTTGATTTTGGGGTCGGCAGCCGCCTCGAGCAGCATGTTCTGCTCGGCGTTGGCTGAACCGTTGTCGACGATTACGACCATCCCTACCTGGGGCGAGATTTCGTTCAGTCTGGCCAAAAATCCCGGGTCCGGACCATAGGTGACGACAACGGCACACACATCGCCGGACCGCAGCACTGGTTTAGCGGAGGAAGACTCTTCTTGGATCGTCAAACACGCTGGCGGCATGGATCACCATTCACTTTGCCGTGCAAAGTATACGCCGTGGCCGGTCGTGCGCAAGCTTGCGCATCCGGCGCCCGTTAAGTCAAGGCCAGCGTCCGCCCTTCGGCTGCCTCGCTCCGCTCGCCCGGCTGCGGCCTGCACTCGGGACAGCAGGTGGGTGCCGCGCCGATGGTATAGCTCAAGAGATCGGTCAGCTCGTGCGCGTTGTGGTGAAATTCCGCGGCATACGGCGGATGCTGGTGCACGAGTTCAATGGCGATCGAAAACGCGCGCGCCATATTCTCATCGTCATCGGAGCATTGTTCGTCATTGCAGTACAACTGATTGTGAATCGGGCAGGTCTTGAGAACCTGCGTCTGCAGTGCAATGCCGATGGCAATTTCCTGTCTCTTACCGATGGAGGCTATCCCCATTTGAGTCGCCGCGCGGTGGGCTTGGCGAGCCGGGTGTGGCGGCCCGACAGGCATCCAACGACTTTGAGCGCCCGGCGCCAGGCAAGGGCCTGCGGAGCGGGTTCCGGTGGGTCATGCGGCGCGAGCGGCGGACTCTCCGGATTCGCAGGGGTGGGAACGTTTTCACTACGCATCACGGACTCCTCTGTACGTCGGTCGCATAGGAGTATCGCGCCCCATTTGGGGTCATGACGGTCGGCGCAATGCGCCGTCTCATGTAGGATTATTCAGACGCGCTGCGTGTAGGACGCCGCATTGCAGCGTCGCAGGCGGAAAATTCGCTCAAAAAGCCAAGTAAGGCCAATTGGCGGCGGTACTTCCTGCATCGCCCCGGCTCGCCTCTGCCCGCGCCTCGATCCGCACAGCGGCCTCACGGAAGCTTCCAGCTTCGTTGCGGGCGCCGGCATCGAGTTCCTGGATCAGCCTGCGAATCTGCGTTTGCGATCGGCCGAATGTGTCGCTGAGCTCCGCCGACCAGGTCAATGCTCGCGCATCGTCGAGTTCTCCGACCACACGGCGCAACTCATCCGACAACGTCTGCAGGGAGCGGCCGCGATGACTTGCGATAGTTGCCAGCATGCGCGCGCTAACTCGATGGCAGGCGTCGCGCAACTGACTCGGTCCTTGCTGGTAGCGCGGGTACGGGTGGGCCCGCAGCCGGCCGGTGATCACGCGGGCGATTCTCCAGCAGGCCGCCGCACTGCTGGACAACGCGGCGCCGCGCGGTGAGGTTTGCGCGTTGGAAGATCGGAGCGCAGCTGCAATCGCCCGCGCCCTCAAAGCGGTATCGCGCAACTGCCGCAGCCGCAGCACTTCAGGATCATTCATGTGGCGTCCCTATTTCTGTTTCTCTTCAGCACCCCAACGTACACGTCTCAAGAGGGTGTACGTCGGAGTGGTGGGGACATTCTCGGGTACTCATCGCCTACAGTCTGTAGGACGCCGACCTATCACATTGCGGGCGCCGCCCTGCGCGCGCCGCTTAATGTCAAATCGCCTCGCCGATACGGCGCCCAACGCTGCGAATCAGCCGCCCAGGGGCCTCAGCAGGCCGCGCGAAATGATGTGGCGCTGAACTTCGCTGGTACCGTCCCAGATGCGCTCGATACGCGCGTCGCGCCAGATGCGCTCCAGCGGCAAGTCGCTCATCAGCCCCATCCCACCGTGGATCTGCAGCGCCTCATCCGCAACCATCGCCAGCATTTCGGTGGCTTTGACTTTGGCGATGGCCATGTCCATGTCCGTGTCGATCTTTCGATCCCGCTTCCACGCAGCTTCCAGAGTCAAGAGTTCAGCCGCCCGCAGTTCCACCGCCATATCAGCCAGCTTGAAACTCACGCCTTGAAACTTGCCGATCTGCTGGCCGAATTGCACGCGATCCACCGCCCACTGCGTCGCCAATTCCAAGGCGCGTTCGGCGCGTCCCAAGCAGGTGGCGGCCACCTGCAATCGTGTCGCTCCCAGCCACGTGTTGGCGACCTCGAAGCCACGGTGCAGTTCGCCCAATATCGCCGTCTTCGGAACGCGGCAATTATTGAACTCGAGAATGCTGTTGGTATAGCCGCGGTGCGATACGTTCTTGTAGCCGGGCCGAACCTCGAAGCCTGGATGCCCGACGTCGATCAGGAACGCGGTCATTTTCTTGCGTGTACCGTGTGCGCCCGTCTCTTCGCCGGTTGCCGCGAACAGGATGACGTAATCGGAATGATCTGCGTGGCTGATGAAATGTTTCGTGCCGTTGATGACGAAATCATCGCCTGCCGCGACCGCCGTGGTCTTCATTCCGCGAAGGTCCGAGCCCGCGCCCGGCTCGGTCATGGCCAGGCATTCGACCCGATCGCCGCGCACGGTCGGCAGCAAATACCGTTCTCTTTGCTCGCCCGCGCAGGCCAGCAGGATATTCGAAGGCCGGCCGACGCAGGAATAATGCAAAGCGTAGCCGGTACGCCCCAATTCCTTTTCATACAAAACCCAGGTGACGGTATCCAGGCCCGCCCCGCCCACCTCCACCGGCATGTTGGCGGCGTACAATCCGGCCTCGATGGCCTTCGCCTTGAGCTCCCGATGCAGGTCCTCGCGCAGCGACGCCGGTCTCCTCGACCTCCTGCTCGTGCGGGTAGAGTTCGTTGATCACGAACTCGCGAGTCGTCTTGATGATCATCTGCTGTTCATCGTTGAGCGAAAAATCCATGTTGACCCCTTATTTCGGCCGGGCAACGCTGCGCGCGTCCCGTCTTCCCCACTGACGCAACAACTCCAATTGCAGCCGCAATTGTTCGGTCTGCTTCCCCGCCGGCCAATCGCCCGGGCTGGTGACGGCGCCGGCGGTCAACCCGTTGATGAAAGTCACCACCGAGCGCAGCACCTGATCACGCACCGGCGGCGGCCATGCAGCCCATTCGTGCCAGTGCTCCGCAAAGCAGCGGGCGAACAATCGCATGTACTCGCGGTGTACCCAGACGTTGAGGCGTTTGAGTTTCTTGTCCGCGGACACCTGGCCCCAAAACGCCATCCAGAACGCGCATTCGGTAAATCGCTGCGCGTCGATGGCCAGCGCCTCCGACAGCACCTCCAACAGATCGGCTTCACCGCTCGCGCGCTCGCGCGTGAGCCTTTCCTCGATGCGCAGCAGGATCAGGCGCAAGGCGGCCAGGATGATGTCCTGCTTGGACTCGTAGTAATGGGCGACCATGCCGGTCGTGTACCCGGCCGCGCGGGCAATGCGCGCCACCGTGGCCTGCTCGAACCCGTAGTGTGCGACCACTTGGCACGCGACGTGCGCGATCTCGTCGCGTCGCTGGGCGTGATCGACTATTTTCGGCATGACGAGCTAGGAGCCTGTCCGCCCACTGCGCGCGAGACCGATTGCCCGGCCGGCTTCGGTCGGCGGCGGCAGCCCGGCGTGGGCGTCGCGAATCGCCTCGAGCTTGGCGCGAACCTTGGAGTCGGCGGGCGCCGCCTTGGCGGCGGTGGTATCCACATGCAGATACATCTGTTCCGCCGTCGCAATCTGCTTATCGTCGCGGCCTCGATGCATGCGCTGGAAGACGTGCACGCGTTTGTCATCCATTCCGAGCAGCTGCGCCGTGATGTACACAGGTTCGCCCGCCTTGGCCTCGCCGAGGTGCATGATGTGGTTCTCCACGGTGTAATACATACGCCCCGACTCGCGGTATGTCTCATCGACTCCCACCTGCCGAAACAACACGTCCACCGCCTCGCCGAACAGCTGCGCATAGCGGAAATCGGACATATGGCGGTTGTAGTCGACCCATTCCGACCTCACCACGGCGTCCAGCAGCCGCGGCGGCTTGCCCGCCGCGGTGGGCTGCGCCGTGTGCGTAGAGGCGGCGTCTTGGTAGAGCCGCGCCTCGAGCGAGCGCAGCGTGGCACCGGCGCCGATGTTGTATTGCCGAAGGACCTGTTGGATCGCGACCAGGTAATCGTCACGCAGCCGCTCCAGTTCTCGAATCGAGCGGCCGGCGGCCTGTGCCTGCGTACCCTCGACCATGCGGTCGATCAAGGTCTCCGTCAGCTCCGGCGCCTCGAGCTTGGTCCACGGCCATTTCAGGCAGGGGCCGAACTGCGCCAGCATGTGCCGCATGCCGCTTTCGCCGCCGGCCAGGTGGTAGATGAGATTCGTGCCCATCGCCGCCCAGCGCAGGCCCGGACCGTAAATGATGGATTCGTCCAATTCGCCGGTGGTGGCCACCCCGTCGTTCACCAGGTGCAGAATTTCACGCCATAGCGCTTCCTGCAGGCGATCAGTCAGGTGTCCCGGCACCTCGCGGCGCACGTGCAGAGGGTGCATGCCGATGTAGGTGAAAAACTTCGCCGCCGCCTCGATGGTGCTCTGGGCCGTCTTAAGCCCGCCGACGAGCTCGACCAACGGCAGCAGGTACACAGGATTGAAGGGATGAGCGACGCAGAAGCGTTCCGGCGCAACCATGTCGCGCTGCAAATCGGTCGGCGTCAGACCCGACGTGCTCGAGGCGATGATGACGTCCGGCGCGGCGTACCGGCTGACCTCGGCAAGCATGCGCTGCTTCAAGGCCAATTGCTCCGGAATGTTCTCTTGGACGAAATCCGCGCGCTGCGCCATCACCTTGAGATCCGTGGTGAACGAGAGCGTGCCCTTCGGCGGCAAGGGCGCAAAGGTCAGGCGCGCCAAGGCGGGTTCGGCGTTGGCCACCGCGCCGCGTATCCACTCCTCCATTTCCGGTTTGACGTCCGCGGCGATCACGTCGATGCCGAAGTGCAGCGCCCGTGCCGCCCATCCGCCGCCGATGACTCCGGTGCCGAGAAGCCCGAGTGTCCTCACATTCCGCATGATTGCCAACCTCGCCCCGTCTATTTTTTAATGTCACGAGTATAATATAAAAATCTAAATGGCGTCAGCCTGTGAGCCAAGTCAGGGGGATTTGCGCCGCGCCCGCGCCGCGCCGCCCGCGCCGCGCATCCGTCTTGATTGCGGGCGCGCTTCATGTGATAAGTGGACAGGTCCACGCGCCCGCCGCCGCCGGCAGCCGCGCGGGAGCCGTCGTTCACTGCCGAGGTAGGGATGGATAATAATTCTGAGGTGTATTCACCGAGCCGCCGCGACCTGCTGCGCATGATCGGAGTCGCTGCGGGAGGCGCCGCCATGTATCAGGCCATGAGCAGCCTGGGGTTCGCCGCCGACTCCCCCTATCGAGGCCCCATCGACCTGCAAGGCGCGCCGCCGGGCGCCTCCGTGTTGATCCTGGGAGCGGGCCTGGCGGGGATGAGCGCCGCCTATGAGCTGCGCAACGCCGGCTACCAAGTGCAGGTCTTGGAATTCAACGGCCGGGCGGGCGGGCGGAATTGGAGTCTGCGCGGCGGGGACAGCTACACGGAGCTGGGCGGCCACACCCAGGAATGCCGCTTCGACAAGGACTTATACATCAATCCGGGGCCGTGGCGGATTCCCTATCATCACCGCGGCATGTTGAGCTACTGCAAGAAGCTCGGCGTGGCGCTCGAGCCGTTCGTGCAGGTGAACTACAACGCGTACCTGCACAGCAGCCGCGCGTTCGGCGGCAAGCCGCGGCGCTTCCGTGAGATCAAGGCCGACTATCAAGGACATGTCGCTGAGCTCCTGGCCAAGGCCACGCGGCAGAACGCCCTGGATGCGTCGGTGAGCAAAGAAGATCAAGAGAAGCTGCTCGAATCGCTGCGCGAGTGGGGTGCGCTCGACAAGAATCTTGCCTATGTCGCGAGCGACAAGAGCAGCGAGCGGCGCGGCTTTGAGAAGGGCCCGGGCGGCGGCCTGACTGCGCGCCCCACTCCCTCCGAGCCCATTGGCCTCAGCGACATTTTGGATTCGAAGCTCTGGCAACAAATCCCCGGCGGCGACCGCTTCGACATGCAAACGGCGCTTTTCCAGCCCACGGGCGGCATGGGCCGGGTCGGCGAGGCCTTCGGCCGCGAATTGGGGACCTTGATCCGCTACAACGCCAAGGTCGTCGACATCCGTCAGGACGACAGCGGCGTGACCGTGACGTACGAGGACACGCGCACCCCCGGTACCGGGCTCACGGCCCGCGCCGACTGGTGCCTTTGCACCATTCCGCTGCCCATCCTCGCGCAAATTCCCATGAATGTCGGTCCAACCCTGGCCGGTGCCATTGCGGCGGTTCCCTATGCGTCGGCCGTCAAGGTGGGCCTGCAGTTCAAGCGCCGCTTCTGGGAGGAGGACGAGCACATCTACGGCGGCATCACCTACACCGACTTGCCCATCGCCAATATCAGCTACCCGAATACCGGGTTTCACAGCGCCGGCAAAGCCGTGCTGCTGGGAGGCTACCTCTTTGGGGCGAACGCGATGGAGTTTACCGCCATGACGCCGGAGGAGCGGGTGCGCAAGGCGGTGGAATACGGCAGCCAGATTCATCCTCAATACCCGCAGGAGTTCGACAACGGCGTGGCCGTGGCCTGGCACCGATCGCCTTTCAGCATGGGTTGCTTCGGCATGTGGACCGCCGATACGCGAGCCAAGCACTACGACGATCTGTGCGCCATCGATGGCCGCATCGCACTGGCCGGCGAGCACGCCTCTTTCATCGGCGGTTGGCAGGAAGGAGCGGTCACGTCAGCGCTCGACGCCATCGGCCGGCTGCATCAGCGCGCCGTCGCGGCAGGTTCCCACGCGGCTGGAGCAATGGCATGAGGTCCCCGCTGTCGCGCGCGGGAACGCGCTGGGTTGCGGCATGGGTGTGGAGCGCGGCATGCGCTGGCGCTGCGTGGGCCGACAGCCCCACGGTGAACGCGACCGCAACGATCGGCAACGCCGGCGGCGCGGAAATCTATGGTCATATTTGCCAGGGCTGCCACATGGCGCAGGCACAAGGCGCCGTCGGCGCGGGGCATTATCCGAAATTGGCCGGCGATCCTGCCTTGGTGTCCTGGCAGTACGTGGCATTGACCGTGCTCAACGGCAAGAACGGCATGCCGGCATTCGGCGTATCCCCGCAGCAATATGAATTTATTTTCGGCGCGGTCCGCTTGAGCGACGCCCAGGTAGCCGAGGTGGTCAATTACGTGCGCAGCCACTTCGGCAACAAATGGAAGAGCAGCGTGAGCGCGACTGAGGTCGCGGCTCTGCCCCATCCGAAGTAACGCGCGGGGCGGCCGATCCAAACGGGGCGTTTGCATCGAAATCGCCCTTGCCACTTTAATTCGGAAACTTCAATTCTCTGTCAATCGCCAGGAACCGCGGCTCCTGGCGCAACGGATCCATGAGCGGGTCGGTCCTGAGGAGCGATAGCCCCGGGTCGCGCAGGCGCATCGAACTTTCGAGCCATTCGAGCGCTTTCGGAGTGTCGCCCCACTGAGCATAGATCGTCGAGTACTGGTACGCCGAGGTATCGCCCTGCATCGCTTGGATCTTCGCGACCGCGGCTTGTGCATCGGCGTGCCGTCCCAGCTTCTCGTACGTCAGCGCCAGACACCACTGAGTTCCCCAGTAGTCCGGTCGCGCCTCGCAGGTGGCGCGCGCGCGCGCGAGGTTGCCGAGCTGGTAGTCGGTTAGGCCGCTGAATGCATAGGCGCGCAGCAATTCGGGATCGAGACCGATGGCCTCTGCGTTCGCTGCCCGCGCCTCCTCGTAGCGGTGCGCCAAATACAAGCCGAAGCCGAGCAGGTGGCGAGTGAGCGCGTTCAGCGGGTCGAGTGTGACGGCGCGCCGCAGATCGGCAATACCCGCTTCGGTCCGCCCGGCCATGATGGCAAACAAGCCGCTGACTCTCAAAACCGTAACGGCGCCGTGCGCGAGTGCGCGCGCACGCTCAAGTTCGTCGAACGCCTGCTTGAGATCGAGGGCTCCGTTTGCCAGGTAAAAGCCCAGAGCCACGTGACCTTCAGCGAGCTCGGGCGCGAGGGCGATCGCCTGGTGTGCATCGGCGAGTGCCTTGTCGAAGTACTGGCGAACCTCCGACCGCGCCGCGCTCTGGGATGCGTAAAGCGACTGGGCGAACGATCGGCCCGCGAACGCGAGGGCGTATTTCGGGTCGAGGTGGATCGCCTCCGTAAAGGCGGCGACCGCGATCAGATAGTTCTTGCCTCCGCCGGCGTCGGCGGCCTTGGTCGCGTGGAGATAGGCATCGAATGCCACAGAGTTGCGCGTGCCCCCCAACTCGATCTTCGTGGCAGTATCGGCGAGCAGCGTCACCTTGAGTGCGTCGGCCACGGCGGTCGCGATCTCAGTCTGGAGCTTCAGCACATCCCCCAGGTCCCGGTCGTACGTCTTCGACCAGAGGTGAAAGCCCGTCACGGCATCGATCAACTGCGCGGTAATACGCACCGTGTGCGAGGAGCGCCGGACGCTCCCTTCGAGGACTGCGCCGACGTTGAGTTTGCGCGCGATCGTGCCGATGTCGGTGTCTTTGCCTTTGAACGAAAACGCCGAGGTGCGGGCCGCAACCTGCAACTCGTTGATCGCGGCCAGAGAGTTCAGCAGTTCCTCCGTCAGCCCGTCGGAGAAGTACTCCTGTTCCTTATCACCGCTCATGTTCACGAACGGCAGCACCGCGATCGAGTGCGGCGGCGGATTGAAGCCGCTGGCGGGAACGCTCTGAGCCGCGGGCGCCGGTGCCGCACCAACCCCCGTGTCTCGCCTCGATGGCACAAGCCGGTTTGCCACGAGGTATCCAAGTGCAACGACGAGCACGGCGATCGTCGCGAGGAGCGCCGCCCTGGACCGCCACGATGCCAGAACGGGTTTCGTCGGCGCAGCAAGTACGCGAGGGGCTGCCGAGGCAGTCCTAGTCGGCTCTTGTGACAGCTCCCCTGACAGCAGCCGCCGTACACGCTCGACGAACGCAGCCGCTGTGACCCCGCCCGGTAGGCGCGTCCACTGCACCTCCCGAAACCGCTCCGGTACCCGCTCATCATCATCACGGGTGTCGTCGATGACGACCGGCAACAGAAAGGCTTGGTCCGCCGCCATCAGGTGGGAGCGATCGACGGCGAGCTTCCACTCGAGCCGGAAGTACCCCTCGACGCGATCGTGCGTGTTCCGGGAGATGACCGGGAGGAACAGGGCGCAGGTCTTGATCTGCTTGCGAATCGACTGGTCCCAGGCATCCCCGCCCCGCAGTTCGCTCTGGTCGAACCAAACCTCGATTCCGGCGGCACGCAGTGCCCCGCAAATCTTCTGGGCCGCTTCCGCATCCTGTGAGGCGTAGCTTAGGAACACCGCGTGAGAGGGCTCAGTCACCGGCTTAGATCACCCCTGAGGAGGTCATCTCCGCCTCCGTGGCCAGCAGTTTAGCCCAGGTGGCGAAGTTTGGCCGAGCTGGGGTTGCCCGCTGAGAGAGCCGGCTTTAGAGATCACCAAAGGGCGCTTAAGAAATATGACTCGGCGAAATCCACAAGGTCGCGCGTTAAAAATAGCTGCGCGTCTGCATCACCTATCCGTCCAGCAGAAATCGTACCCTTTGCCGCAAATTTAGCGCCGACCGTTGGAAAATGAACGCCGTCATCAAAAGCCATGTCAGGCTTCTCAAAGAAGTAACCACTGCTTTAGCGTAAAGGCTCAACGGAGCAGAAGATCGAGTTGCGCCTGGAGCCGCGCCTCAAGAGAAGCGATACGCTCCCGGCGTTCTGCGATCGAGCCGGAGCCGCCCTGGCGCGCGAGGGCCAGCTCCTCATTGGTTTCGTGCAGCTGCGCGAGTAAATCAAGGTATTGGGCGCGAGCCGCCTCATTATCAGCAACGGCGTGTCCGTTTTCCGCATTGATCTCTTGGACCCGCGCACTCAAGTCATTCAGGGACAGCCGGCGTTCGCTCATTTCAGCCGTAAGTTGCTGCTCCTGTTGCCCGAGTCTCGCAGACCTTTCCTGTTCGGCACGCAGGACCCCCTGCTTTTGTTCCACCCGCTGAATGTCGCTTTCTTCCGATCGCTGCACTTGGTCGAAAAAACACCCCGCCAACAGCACCGCACAGCCCGTGGCGATGGCCGCCGGCCAGAGACCAGGCTTAACGGGTAGCGTACCGCGATGCATGCCCACGTTCAGATTCGCTGACGTTGAGCGACCAACGCTCGGGTTCGGGCCTGCGCCTGGTTGAGCTGTGCCTGCAGCCGCGCGATCTGTGCATCGAGTCCTGCCGTGGACGGCTGTTGCTGCGAGCGATATCGCTCCGCCGTTTGCAGCTCGCGGGATGCCGTGTCGAGCTGGCGCCGGGCGGAGAGCACCTCATTGTCGAGAATCGCCCGGAGCTGGGTCAATTCGGACTCTGTCATCGCACCTTGCGCGAGCGACTCCACGGCGATATCGGTCGTTGCGGTCACCTCCTCCAGCCGTATAGCCAGCTCGGCGTTCAAACCTTCCGTGTCCGCGTTCACATCCTCCAGGTAGTGCATCTGGGCATCCAATTGGTCCTCCTGCCCCACCAACTGTTCGCGTCGCTGATGAATCTTCGATGCATAGCTGTAACAGGCGGTTGCGTCGGACACGCCGGCGTGCCACGCCACGATCGCGCAGTGACCATACTGTCCTCCCTCCGCCCGGCACGAAGCGATGGCGTCCCTTACGCTACCGCCCCCGCACTCGAACGCGCTCACGGTCGGCTGTACGGCCCTCGCGGTCGGCTCGAGCTTCTGCTGCACCTGTTCGCTCGAGCAACCCGCGATCAGGACACAGGTAATCCACCAGCGGCGGGATTGCTTCATCGTCCGGACCACGTTTCGCAGACCATGGCGCCAGTCTAGCGGGGGTCGAGGGAGAGCGAGCGCGGCAAATTTGCTGTTTCGACCGTGGAGAAATCCCATCGCCTTGACAGCTTTTTCAACTGTCGCTTGACAGATTTTTCCGACGCTACCTTTAGTGCCAACGCCCCGGGGGACACGTCAAGGAGTGTCAGACGGCGCAACTCAAGAAGTGAAATAGCGCCGATTCAGTAGCGCCCCGACTTTCGCGTAACGCTCTTCCAACTGCGCCTTGGTCGCCTCCAAGAACTTCTTGAGGCCCGGGTCGGTTTCGAGCCCTATCATTACCCCGGTAAGGTGACGTTGCTCGTTGAGCGTGTTGTAAAACATCAGGAGTGCCTCCCGCTCGAATTGGATACCGGTTTTGCCAACGAGCGGAGCGAAGTCCTTGGCTAAGTCTGCGCCAATGGCCTTTCGCTCGTCGGCCTCGATCTCGGACATTGCGGTCACGTCGATGCGCATGGCGGGATATTGCTTGGACAGCCTCTGCATGGTGTCAGTCAGCTGCTGGTAGTAGCTCACAAGATCATGAGTGACCCGCCCCATTTCCTCAGGTTTATCCTTAAACACGAGGATCCAGTTTAGTTTCGGAATCCCATCTGCTTCTTGGTAAAGCAGACTGTAGCCGATGGACAGCTGCGCGCGTGGCGCATTCTTGTCAGGGATGGGCTTTCTGGCATCGCTCAATTGGCTACACGCCGCGAGAGTTAGCAAGAGCGCTGTAGCGATGAAGCGAATCGAGGTGGAGTCCCGGGTCATATAAAGCCCAGAGCAGCGCCCCGCGATCCTTCCACCGCCCTCGAACCCAAAGTCATCAGGTTTTTCGCATATTGGTCATGGCTACATGATTACTCGATTAATAGGGTTGCTGATATAGGCCGCCGCCTACACATGGCGCCCAGCATCGCGACGCCCCAAGGTGACCCCCCAATGACGAGAGTGATCTTGCTTCTAACCCATCGTCGTGCTATTTCGAAACAATAGCCCGGATGGGGAAAGTATTATGAAGCTGATTTCGTCCTTAGGTCTCTGCCTTGTACTCTCCGCGTGCGCGACGGACTACGCCTCCCAGCTGTCTGAGTCCAATTTCGGTTATCGCGTGCTGTATTCGAGAGACCCTGCGGATCCGGCTCAGGTGATGAACGGCTTATATTCCTCAGGACCTGCAGGGGCGGCGTTCTGCTTGACTCGATGCTCTCGAGAAGCGCCTCTGTGGTCGTCCGGTTTCGCGCCCTAAACCACGCCGTCGGCCAGTTGTGCGATAGCATCGCTCGAATCACGCACAGCAAGTAGCTGTTCTGCAAAGAAAATCGGGCGCCGGCCCCCTGCAATCACCGCGAAGTCCTACGGTAGGTTATTGCACCAGAATCTAGGGGACCCCCTAGACAGCGAGGTGCGTGAATTGCGATGCTCGGGCCCCCATGGAGGCCACAGGAAATCCAAAAATGTTGAAGCTCAAATGTCGGCTCGGCGCGCGTCTCACCTTCGGCTGCCTGGCAACCATGGCGGGCTGTATCGCCGTTGGCGCGGAAGCTGTCGTGCGTACTCCGCTTCCCGATGGCAATCCGTTTCCAATTTCCGCGGCGGTCACCGTCGCCGCCGGCGTCGACACAGTCTATGTCAGCGGTGCACTCCCATCGGCGATCAACAAAGATGCGCCCAAGGGCACGGCGCCCGTGTACGGCGACATGGAGGCCCAGACGGTGAGCGTGCTCACGTCAATTCAAGGCACACTTGCCAAGCTTGGCCTCGGCATGGGCGACGTCGTCAAGATGACGGTTTTCATGACCGCCGATCCGGCCTTCGACAATAAGCTCAACTTCCCCGCGCTGATGGCCGGGTACAGCAAATTCTTCGGCACCAAGGAACAGCCGAACAAGCCTGCACGCAGCGCCGTACAAGTCGCGGCGTTGGTGGCACCCGGCGCATTGCTCGAAATCGAAGTGATCGCGGCAAAACGGCGCTGACGCCGCACCGTCGAATCAAAGCGGATCGGAGAAACGCTGTGTCGTTTTACGGATTTATGGCCTTTTGCGCCGTGTACCTGCTGGCAGTCGCCACGCCCGGACCGGGAGTTGCCGCTGTTCTCACCCGCTCGCTCGCGCATGGATTGCGCGGGGCTCCGCCGTTCATCGCCGGTTTCTTGCTCGGCGATCTGCTGTGGTTTGCCGGTGCGGCGGCGGGATTGGCGGCGCTCGCGCAAACCGCTCAAAGCGTGTTTCTGGTCGTGCGCTATGCGGGGGCCGCTTATCTCCTGTACCTCGCGTATCGGCTCTGGACTGCGCCACTTCGGCCGCTCGAAGCCGCCGACATGCATGCCTCGCAAAGGCCATTGCGCTCGTTTCTCGGCAGTCTCACGCTGACCCTGGGCAATCCCAAGCCGATGATCTTCTTCGTCGCACTGCTGCCGGCGGTGGTTCGACTGCAAACCCTGCACCTCAAGGACTACCTTCTCATCGCCCTGGCTATCTCGGTGATCCTCCCGCTGGTGCTCGGTGGCTATGCATGGGCGGCGTCGCGAGCCCGGCGCTTGTTTCGCAAGCCGAGTTCGATTCGGCTGCTCAATCGCGGGGCGGGAACCGCAATGGCCGGCGCTGCCATCGCCGTCGCCGTCCAGTAACCGCGCGGTTTAGTCGCGTACGGCCGTTCAATTCACGCGGCCCCGCGGCCTACTCGCGCACCCCGCCCAATACTGCCGCGATCGGCGCCGCCGCCTTCGGTACGTCACGGTGATAGTCCTTGCCGACGAACGCCGCCAGCGTTGCGGCGATTTGCGCCTGAGCTACCGAGGGAACTTGCGCGCGCTCGCCGAGAGGTGCGGTATCCGGACCCAGCACGGCAATCCAGATGTTCTCCGAACCCTTCTCCTCCACGCCGTGCTCTTTCCATTCCGTGAGGCCGCTGCCCCGCCCATGATCGGTGGTGATGATGAAGGTGGTGGTGCCGCGGTATTGCGGCATCGCCTGCATCGTGTCCCACAGCTGCTGCACGAAGCGGTCCATGTCGTGTGCGCTCTCGAGCACGAGATCATAACGGCCCTGATGCGCCCAGTTGTCGGTCTCTCCGTACCCCACGAATAACACGCGGGGATGCGCCGTTTTGACGTAGTCCAACAGCGGTATCTGTAGAAAGGAATTGAACGTGTCCTCGTCATCGAAGCGCGTCGTGGTCGCGTACAGTTCGCGCAGCAACGCCTCGCGCGGCGTCTCATGCGCCTTCTGCGGCAGGGTCCAGCCCGTCTGCATCACCAGTCCGCTGCGGCTCCTGTTGAAAATGTTGTCGTAGACATTCCAAGTGCCGAAAATGGCAACCTTGCCGCGGAATTCCTCGAACTTGTTGAGCCATTCGAACACCGTCGCATTCGGATTGGGTCCGAACTCGTTGCTGTCGATGGCGTCGTTCGGATACCCCGTGGACATCTCATTGTATCCCGGATAAGAGAATGCCTTGCCGTTGGTCACGCGGGCGACGCTGCCCTTCAGTTGATTGCCGTAGATCTGCCCCTGCTTGGCCACGGTCCCCCACAGGAACGGAAACAGCGCCGCGCGCCGCGCGTCGACACTTTCTCGCCAGTAGCGTTTGCGAAGCTCAGGCAGCCCAAGCCAGCTGCCGCCCTCCTTGTCATTGAGCAGCGCAGGATCGGCGCCGGTGAAGATCTCCTGCCAGCGCAGCCCGTCGCTGACGATCAGCACGACATTCTGTGTCGTGCCGGCCAGCGCCGCCGCCGCGCCCAGCAGCAGCGCACCGAGTGCCGATATTTTGACGAGAGCGCCGATCGGTAGTTGCATGGGTGGCGTGCCTTTTTTCGTCGATCACTGCTGCAGAAGCACGGCGCAATTGGCCGTCCAGCTCAAATACACCTCGTCGCTCCAATCGATCGACCATTCCGAGGTGCGCTGATCGTTCTGCGCGAAGACGGTCACGAGCTTGCCGGTTTCGGTCTTGATCCGATAGGTCGAGCGGTTGCCGAGATACCCCAATTCCCAAACCGTGCCCCTGACCTGGTTGAGCCGGTTGCCGGTTATCGGCTGCTTGCTGAGCCGGATTTTCTCCGGGCGCAGCGCCACCCATACGCGTTGCCCGCTGCCGAAGCGCCCGAGCTCATCGACGATCAAGTCGCAACCCGCCTCGGCACTGCGCACGATGATATGGCCGGGCTCGCTGCCGCTCACGGTTCCTTCGAACAGGTTGGTGGTGCCGATGAAATCGGCGACGAAGCGAGTCTGCGGAAATTCATAGATCTCCGACGGCGTCCCAACCTGTACGACCTGGCCGCGATTCATCACCGCAATCCGCGTGGACAGGGCCATGGCCTCGTCTTGGTCATGCGTCACGAAGACGAAGGTGATGCCCACCTGGGATTGGATGTTCATCAACTCGAACTGCGTCTGCTCGCGCAGTTTCTTGTCGAGCGCGCTCAAAGGCTCATCGAGGAGCAAGACCTTGGGCCGGCGAATGAGCGCGCGCGCCAGCGCGACGCGCTGGCGCTGACCGCCCGACAGTTGGTGAGGTTTGCGCCTGGCCAGCGGCGCCAATTGCACCATTTCAAGCGCTTCCTGGATTCGCTTCAACTTGACGGATTTATCCAATGTCAGCCGGCGCAATCCGTACCCCACATTGTCTTCGACCGTCATGTGCGGGAACAAGGCGTAGGACTGAAACATCATGTTGACCGGGCGCTCGTGCGGCGGCACCGTGGTCATGTCGACGTCTTCGATCAAGATTCGCCCGCTGCTGGGGCTTGCGAATCCGGCCAACATGCGCAGCAGCGTGGTTTTGCCGCAGCCGGAGGCGCCCACCAAGGCGAACATCTCTCCCTTGTAAATCCGCAGATTGACGCTGTCGACGGCGGTAAAGGCGCCGAAGGCTTTGTTGATGCTCTCGATGACTATCTGCGGTTTCGCGTCCGGGTCGAGCCAGGGCCGGTCGGCAACGGATTTCGGTGTTGCAACCACGCGCTTTAGAATTCCGCGGGCGGCGTGGCGCGCCGCCGCTCAGGCGCGAAGAAAGGACGCTCCACAACCTGCGCTCGCGACATCCGACGCTCCCAGACGAGTTCCCGGTTCAGGTAGATTTCCGCCCAGACCGTCGAGCCGATCCTGAAATGCGGTGCATCGACGATAGCAAGGGCAATGTTGCGCTTGCAAGTCGGCGACCAGATCGCGGAGGTGACGCTGCCGATCTCGCGCTTGCCGCTGTCGTCGGTGTACAGCAGTGAATTGTGCGCCGGCTTGTTGCCGGCGATGTCCAGGCCGACGAGTTGACGCTTCGACCCATCGGTGAACTCTCTCAGCAGTGCGCGTCGTCCCGTGAAGTGCCCCTTGCGGAAATCCACCAGCCATCCTAAGCCCAACTCCAGCGGCGAGCGATCGCGCCCGGTGCGGATGGTGTGTTCGGCCGATACGAAGTCGACGTTCGGCAGCAAGAACCCGGCTTCGATGCGCGCGACGTTCAAGGCTTGCGAGCCGATCGGCCGAATCCCACGCGAACGTCCCGCCGCCATCAACACATCCCAAATGGCTTCGGCCTCTGAGGGCTCCATCCAGAGTTCATAGCCCAGGTCGCCGGTGAAGCCCGTGCGCGATACGGTGAGCTGCCGAGTTCCGAGTGCAAAACGGCCGATTTCGAACGGTTTGAGCCGGTCGATTCCCTGCAAACCGGCGGCCTTGAGAACCGCGCAGGAGGTGGGCCCCTGGATCGCGAGCGCGGCTATCTGCTCGGTGACCTCGCCGATGTCGACATCGAAGCCGAGCGCGGAATCGAGCAGCCAATCGATTTGGCGTTCCGCCGTACAGATGCGATATTCGTCCGTTCCCAAACGAAACAACGTGCCATCGTCGATGAGATGCCCGGCGTCGTTGCACCAGACGCAGTAGGCAACACGATCAGGCTTGAGCTTGGCGACATCCCGGGTCACGAGGCGATTAAGATAGGCCAGCGCATCCGGACCCGACACGCGGTACTTCACCATCGGCGTCAGGTCGTACAAGGTCGCGGCATTTCGAATCGCGAAATATTCCTGCTCCATCGTCGTGAAGACATCGACCGTGGTATAGCCCGCCCACGGTATGAAACTGTCGATCTGGCTCAAGGCGCGGGCGCGCGCATGGAATGGGGTCTTGAGCAGCGGTTGCTGGAAGTGCGGCGCCGGAGATTCGGTCATGGCGATGTCGAGCTCATGTTGAGTACCTGCTGCGCGGCATTGCGGCCCGCGATGCCCATCACCCCGCCGCCGGGATGGCATCCCGCCCCGCAGAGGAACAAGCCCTCGACGGGAGTCCGGTACTGGGCGGCCCCCGGCACCGGCCGCACCAGGAGAAACTGGTCGAAGGCCAAATCCCCATGGTGCCAGTGGCCGCCGTTGATGCGAAACTCTTGTTCCATATCCGGCGGTGTCAGCAGCTCCGCGCCGACCACGCAGCCGCGAATGCCGGGGGCGTACCCTTCCAGCGCCTCCAAGGCTGTCTCCAGGAAGCGCGGACGGCCCGTCTGCCACCCCTCTTTGAGCGCATACGGCGCATATTGCACGATGGCCGACAGCACGTGTTGTCCCGGAGGCGCCAGTGTCGGATCGTTGACGCTCGGCACGGTGATCTCCATGACGGGCGCCGCCGAAAACTCACCATACTTCGCATGATTGTACGCATGCTCGACGTGCTGCAGCGAGGGCGCCATCAGCAGTCGGCCGCGTAAATTCGCCGCAGCGCAGCCGCTGAAGGTCGGGGTACGATTCAGCGCCAGATGGAGTTTCGCGGCGAGCCCGCGCGAGCGAATATGGTTGACGCGGCGTACGAAGCCGGCGTCGAGATGTCGGGCTCCAAGCAAGCGCAGAAACGTGGTTTTCGGGTCGGCGCTGGAAATGACGATCCTGCCGCCGATGCGCTCGCCCGATTCGAGCACCACGCCCGCGGCGCAGTCGCCTTCCACCAGAATGCTCGCCACCGGCGCGCCGGTACGAAGCGTCGCTCCCGCCGCACTCGCCGCCTTGGCAAGCGCGTTGCAGAGCGCACCCATGCCGCCCTTGGGCTGCGACAGCCCTGCCTCGCCCGCGGCCGACTCCGCGGCCAGCCGATACAACAGCGTCAACACTGTGCCGGGCGAACGCGGACCGAAGTTCGCGCCCAGAATGGCGTCGAATGCGAGGGCGCCCTTGAGGGCCGCGGAATCGAAGTTCTCTTCGAGCAAATCGAAGACATTCATGCCCCCGATGCGCAGCAGTTCGCGCATGTCGCGCCTGCCCAACTTGCGCACTTGCCAACCGATCCGCAGCAGCGCGAGCCGGTCGGCCCAGTCGGCCGTGCCGAGGCGCGGCGGGACGCGCGACAGCACCGGTGCGAGCGCCGCGGCGAAGCGCCGCATGCGCGCCTGGTAGACCGAATAGGCCTGCGCGTCCGCGGTGGAGAGGCCGCTTCCCGCCCCCGCTCCACCCAGGTTGAGACAGGCGCCCGCGGCCCCGAGCGCGGTGGTTGGCATACCTTGCGCCGCCCACTCGAGCCCGTGCGATGGCAGCTGCAATTCGCGCACCAGTTCCGCCGGCATCAAATGCAGCAAGTGCGCGCCGGCCGAGACTCGAAAGCCGGGCGCAAACTCGCGCGTCAACGCGGCGCCCCCGACTTGGGCTGCGGCCTCGAGAACCAGCACCGAGCGGCCGCCGCGCGCCAGCGTCGCGGCACACACCAATCCATTGTGACCGCCGCCGATGACGATGCAGTCGTATCGCGATGGGGCGGCGGAAACGGCCATGCTCAATGCGCCCGGCCCAGGTCGCGCAGCACGGCGCGCGCGGCATTCGCTCCGGGCGCACCCATGACGCCGCCGCCGGGGTGAGTGCTGGAGCCGCACATGTACACGCCGCGCACCGGCGCTCGATACTGTGCATAGCCCGGCACCGGCCGATTGAAGAGGAGTTGGTCCATGGTCAACTCACCCTGAAAGATATTGCCCTCGGTGAGGCCGACTTCGTTTTCTATGTCCCAGGGAGTGCGAATTTCCGCGTGCAGGATCAGTTCCTTGAAATTCGGGCTGTGCTGCGCAATGGTATTGATCACCGTGTCGCCGAAGGCTTGGCGTTTCGCGGCGTCCCATGGACCGTCCGCCAGCTGGTACGGGCAGTATTGGACGAACACCGACATGTAGTGCTTGCCGTCGGGAGCCATCGTCGGATCGATCTGCGAAGGAATGAGCATGTCGATGTACGGCGCCCGCGACCAGCGCCCGTCCTTCCAGTCATCGTACGCGCGCTCCATCATTTCGAGCGTATCGGTGACATGCATATCGCCGCGAATGCACGGCGCGCCCGGCGGTATGGCCGGAAATCGCGGCAGACCATCCAAGGCTATGTTCAATTTTCCGGAGGAGCCGCGAATCTTGAAATTTTTCACCTGCCGCAGGAACTCGTCCGGCAAATCCTTCGCATCCATGGTCTCGAGAAACGTGCGGCGCACGTCCAGATTCGAAATGACCAGCGGCGCGCATATCTCCTCGCCGTCCGCCAGCGCCACTCCGGAGGCGCGCCCCTGGCGCACCAGGATTTGCGCGACGGGCGCGGCACTGCGAATCGTGCCGCCGCTGGCCTCGAACGAGGCGCCGAGCGCCTTGCTGATGGCGCCCATCCCGCCGCGCGCGAAGCCCCACGCGCCGACGGTGTCGTCGATGTCGCCCATGTAATGATGCAGCAGCACGTAGGCGGTTCCGGGCGAGCGCGGCCCCAAGGCCGTGCCGATGATCGAACTGCCGGCAAAGTGCGCCTTGACGATTTCGCTCTCGAAATATTCGTCCAGGAAATCCGCGGCGCTCATGGTCCAGAAGCGCAGCGTGTCGTACATCCGCTCTTCGCCGAGACCGTTGAATCGCTTGCCCAGGTAAAGCAGTTCCCTGATGTCGCGCGGTTTGAACGAAGTCGGGTCCGGCGGCTCGCGCATCAAGAGCGGCTTGATGAACTTGCACTGGCGCATGACATCGCGCGAATAGCGGTCGTAGGCCTCTGCGTCGCGCTTCGAGTGCCGGGCAATTTCACGGCGCAGCGCATCGTGATTGTCATACATCGCCAGATGGCCGCCGCCCTGCATCATGGTGCATCCCCCTTCGTAGGGAATCACCTGCAGTCCATATTTCGGCAGTTCCAGGGTGCGAATGATCTCGGGCCGAAGCAAGCTGCACACGTAGGAGCAATTCGAGTACGTGAAATCCTGGTACAGCCTGCGGCTGACCGCCGCACCGCCGATATACGGCTGGCGCTCCAGCACCAACACCCTGAGCCCGGCGCGCGCGAGATAGCAAGCGGCAACCAAGCCGTTGTGGCCGGCCCCGACGATGATGGCGTCGAGATCCGCAGGAGTTCTCGCAGCGCCGCCGCTCAAGCGGGCACTTTGTGCGTGGCGCCGCTCGACTTCAGGGTGGCATCAACCGCGGTCTCGAATGCTCGCAAGGTGTCGGCGAGGCACGACGCATCGTGAGCCGCCGACACGAACCACGGCTCGCGTGAATCGGGCTCGCACAGCACGCCCTCGTCATGCAGCACCTGTGCCATGGCGTCGTAGAAGGAATAATCGCTGCTCTTCCAGGCACGATAATTACGCGGCGGCTCGTGCGCGAAATACAGTCCGCTCATGGAGGGATGGCCGACGAAGCTGTGCGCGATACCGCGGGAGCCGAGGACGGCCCGCATGCCGGCGCGCAGGCGGGTGCCGAAGTCGGCAATTCGCTCCAAGGCGTCGGTTTCATCGAGAATCTGCAGTGTTTTCTCGGCCGCTGCGAGAGAAATCGAATGCGCCGTGTAGGTGCCGCCGTGCGCGACGCCGCGGCCGATCTTGCGCATGATCTCCTCGCGGCCCGCGAGCACGGAAATGGGGTAGCCATTGGCCACGGCCTTGGCGAAGGTACAGAGGTCCGCTTTGACTCCGTAAAGCTCCTGCACGCCGCCGCGTGCAACCCGAAACCCGGTCTTGACCTCGTCGATGAGCAGCACCACGCCATGCTTGTCGCACAGAGCCCGCGCCGCGCGCAGATATTCGGGCTCGGCGGCGATCCCGAGGCAGTTGCCCATGATGGGCTCGATCAGCATGCAGGCGATTCGATGCGCATGCCGCTTGAATACGTCCTCGAGCTGGTTGGCGTCATTCGCCTGCACGAAGTGCGCAAAGCTGCGCGTGCTGATGGGCACACCTTCGCTGTAGGGTTTGACTTCGGGGTCGCCGACCTGCGACCATTTGTCCATGGGCGTGAACCACATCGCCGCATCGAACAATCCGTGATAGCTGCCTTCGAGTATCACGTAGTCATCCTTGCCCGTGTAGGCGCGCGCCAGCCGCAATCCGGCCATGACCGCTTCCGTGCCGGAATTGGAAAAGCGCACGAGTTCGGCAGCCGGCACCATCTTTGAAATGCGCTCCGCCACCGTGAGCTCGCGCTCCGTGGACAATGCGAATACGCCGCCCACCTCCATGCCCTCGCGAGCCGCCTGATCGACTTCGGGATGCGCGTAGCCGAGTATCGCCGGACCGTACCCCAGGCGATAATCGACGTACTCGTTATCGTCGAGATCGGTGATGCGCGCGCCCACACCCCGTTTCACATAGATGGTGCGGTCCTCTCCCCAGTAGCGAAAATTGGAGGCTACCCCGAGCGGCAGGCGTTTGACGGCACGCTTGAAATGCGCGTTGTTCTTGGTCAGTTTTCTGGCCATGACGTCCTCTCTTCTATGATGGTGGTACCGCGAATTTTGTGCGACCGTAACATTCGCCGCGCCGCGCGTCCAGAATTATTATATGGACATATAATCCGGGCGCGGAACGGCTTTGATCAAGGGAGATTCCGCTCGAGCTGATTTCCGCCAAAAGGCCGCTAATTGGCCGTATTTGGCTGGTATTCCATGCTGCGCTGCTTCGACTTGCCAACGATGCGCCGTTCGGCGTACATTAAATGACCATATAAGTCCAAGCCGGGGATCGCCATGAACAACCTGTCCGCCGCGAAGCGCGCCGACGCAGCCCCAAGCCCCTTGCCGCACGCGTTGCCTGCCTGGGTTTACAACCACGGCGAGCTAACCCGGCTCGAGCTCGAACGCATCCTCAAGCCGAGTTGGCAGATCGTGTGTCATATCAACTCCATCCCCAAGGCGGGCGACTACGAGACTTTCGATCTGGGCCCGGAGAGCGTCATGGTCCTGCGCGATCGCGACGGCTCGATTCGCGGCTTTCACAATGTCTGCCGGCACCGCGGCGCGCGTCTCCTGGACGGCTCTGGGAACTGCCCCGCGACCATTACGTGTCCGTATCACGGCTGGACCTACCGCCATGACGGCGGCCTGATCGGCATGCCGGTTCGCGAAAGCTTTCCGGGACTCGATCGCGCCGAGCACGGGCTGCGGCCGGTGCGCACCGATATCGCCTTTGGTTTCATCTTCGTGTGTCTGGCCGGCGATCCGCCGCCGGTGTCGAAGGTCTGGGGAAAGCTGGCCGAGGAACTCCTGCCCTATCGGCTCGAAGAAATGGTTCCCTTGGAGCCCATAACCGAGGAGACATGGAACGTCGATTGGAAAATCGCCATGGACAATTACCTCGAGTCCTATCACGTACCCATCGGGCACCCCGGCCTGTATCGCATGTTCACGCCGGATTACGAAGACCAGGCGTCGGTGCCCGGCGTCGCGCGCGGCACCAGCTGGCTGCGCGAGAAAGAATCGCCGCGCTGGTCGGAAGGCCTGTATCAGCGGCTGATCGGGCGCGTCACCTCGCATTTGCCCGAAGCGCAGCGCCGCAGCTGGCATTTCTACAGCGCTCTGCCGAATTTAGGGATTGACGTGTATCCCGAGCGAATGGACTTCTTCCAAGTGCTGCCCAACGGTCCCGGCAAGTGCAGCGTTCGCGGCGGCGTATTCGGTTTACCGGATGAGCGGCGCGAAATGCGCGCGATCCGCTACTTGAGCTCGCGCATCAACACCCAGGTGAACAACGAAGACAAGTGGCTCTGCGGCCGAGTCCAGCGCGGTTTGGCGTCCGCGAGCTACAAGCCGGGACCCCTGTCCCAGCTCGAGCGCTGGATGCTCGAGTTTCACAACCTGCTGCGGGATCGAATTCCTGAATTTGCTCTGCCGAGCGCACCCAAACAGTTCGCTTGACGGAACCGCCTGGTCCACTTCCCCAGTTCGCCGCCCGTCGAGGCCGGCGGGGATCAACCGAGATTGATCCAGGCCGACTTGGTCTGCGTATAGGACATCAGGCTCTCCACGCATTTGTCGCGGCCATAACCTGACTGCTTATAGCCGCCGAACGGCTGCGTCATGTCGCCATGGTCGAAGCAATTCACCCAGATGACGCCGGCTTCGAGGTCGCGCACCGTTTTGTGAGCGACGCTCAAATCGCGCGTCCACACCGCCGCTGCCAGCCCGTAGATTGAGTCGTTGGCGACCGTCAGCGCCTCGGCGAGGCCGTCCACCTCGATCGCGGCTGCGACTGGCCCGAAAATCTCTTCCTGCGCGATGGTCATGCGATTGTTGACGCCGGAGAACAGCGTCGGATTGACGAAGGCTCCGGGCAGATCCGGCGAGCCGCCGCCAAACTCCAACCGCGCTCCTTCCGATTTGCCGCGGTTGATATAGCTCATGACCCGCGATCGATGCGCAGCAGTCACCAGCGGCCCCAAATTCGTGGCCGGATCGAGCGGATCGCCGGCTCGATACGCGTCCTTGCCGCGTTCAATGAAGCGCGCCAGAAATTCCTTGGCGATGGGCCGATCGAGCAGCAAGCGCGAGCCCGCGTTGCAAACTTCGCCCATGTTGCCGAAGATCCCGTTGATGGCGTAAGTCACCGCCGTGTCGAGGTCAGGCAGGTCGGCGAGGAATATTTGCGGAGTCTTGCCGCCGCACTCCAGGCTGACGCGCTTCATGTTGGACTGGCCGGCGTAAATCAGCATCTGCTTGCCGATCTCAGTCGAACCGGTGAACGCGATCTTGGCCACATCCTTGTGCAGCGCCAGTGCGGCGCCGGCGACTTCACCCAGGCCGTTCACCACATTGAACACCCCGGGCGGACCACCGGCTTCGACAAACAGCTGCGCCATCAGCAACCCGGAGAGCGGCGATTGTTCCGCCGGTTTCAACACCACCGAGTTGCCCGCGGCGAGCGCCGGTGCGACCTTCCAGGCGGCCATCAACAGCGGGTAATTCCAGGGCACGATGCATCCGACCACACCCAAGGGCTCGCGCAGAATGTAATGAAACGCATCCGCCGCGGTGGCGGTGACCATACCGTCGATTTTGTCGATCAATTCGCCGAAGTACGCGAAATTGCGCGCCGCCGCCGGCACATCGATGGTCACCATGTCGGTGATCGGCTTGCCCATGCACAGGGTATCGAGCAGCGAGAATTTCTCGTTGTTTTCTTCCAGCAGCCGGCTGTACGCCGCCATGATGGCCATGCGGTCGCGCGGCGCCTTGCGGCTCCAGACCCGGGAGGCGAAGCTGCGTTTGGCCGCCGCCACCGCCAGATCGATGTCGGCCGCGGTACCGGCGCTCACCTCGCACAGCGGCGCTCCGGTCGCGGGATTCACCACGGTGAATCGGCCGCGCGCGACGGAGTCTACGTATTGGCCGTCGATGAAGTGCCGGGTTTCGTAGCGCGTCGCGGCGGCGCGCCCATGCCAGTCCTTGGTGGTCAGGGACGTCAAATTAATCATGCTGCTCCCCATCAATGTTGCAGGTGTATGCCCGTCAGTATAGTGATTTTTCGTTCGCCAGCATCGGCAGGAGCGCGAACAGCTGCCGGCGGAACGCCGTCGCGGCAGGCGAACTCCCCGCCCCGTCCGCAGCCTCATGGCCGAAGGCGACGATGCCCGTCTGAATCGATTCGGCAACGGCGATTGCCGATGACCGCGTACTCGGATTCAGCCGCGACGCAAGGTAGCGAGCCGCGCGCGCCGCCCGGTCCGCCTCGCACAGCGTAAAGTCGTGCTTGCGCAACACACTGCGGCCCGGCCCGCGGGGCAGCACTTGCAGCACGGTGAGGCCATCAGGTCTTAATTCGATCACGTGATTCGGCGCAACAAAGCGCCGCTGCCAGCGACTATCTGCACCGGATCCCAAGAGCCGCCTATACGAGCGCAACGCCCAATCACGCCCGGTGGCGGACTGCGATCCCTCGATCAGCGGCGACTCGAGCGCCTGTTCGAGGATGAGTTTCCAGTCGGCGGCAATGCTGGTCTCGGCCGCCAACCCCAAGGGCCGCAATCCTGCGGGCGGCCGGAAATTCTCCCACGGATCCTCCGGACCGGCCGGCGCCGGGCGTCGCTCGGCGGCGCGCAGCAGGATCAGTCCCTCGATCATGCGTGTTTCCAGTCGCATAAGATCCGCAGACCCGCGCACGCCGCGTCGCGTGCCGTCGAGCTCGAATTCCAGCCCATGCACCGCGCACCGAATGAGATCGAGGTGCCCGGAGCGAGCCGCATTGAGGATGTGCGGTGCCTCACTGCAGCTGTTGCGAAATGCGTGCACCTGGCCCGCCGCATCGCGCACCACTAATGCGCGCTCGATGCCGAGGTCGACGCCGAGGAAATCCCCGCCGCGCGGAATCTGCCCCTGATGCCCGACGAGCTGCCACGTGCCCCGGAACACCGTTTCGCGCTCGATCGCGGACAGAGGCGCGCTCGAGTACGCCCATCCCGGAAGCCGCCTGGCGCTTGCCGGTGCAGCGGCGTCGTGCGATGGATCGGAGAATTGGCCGGGGAAGATCGAGCGCAGATAGGCCATGGCGCGGCGCTTGGCGGCGGCGCGGTCGATATCCGCCTCCGCCCGAAAAGCGAAATCCTGCCAGAGCATTTCCAGCACGCCAATGAGGCCGAGCGCAATCCCATCCGGATCCAGGTGCGGCTGGGACGTGTCCAGGATCAGCCGCTCGATGAGCTCGCGCACCAAGGCCGCAAAGCTCTCATCCTTCTGCCCGCAAATATCGTAATATTCCTGCCGTGAACTCGCCTCACCCCAAAACGCATACCAAACCGAGACTTTGCGCGGGCTGGCGATCTCAGGGTCGAGATACAGGTCAACCATCAGCTCCAAAGCGGCAACTGGTCTCCCTTTGAGCCGCGTCACGGGCACCAGCAATTGTTCCTCGAACTCGGCAGCCAGGAATTGCAGAGATGCGACCAGCATTGACGCCTTGGAGGCGAAGTAGAATCGAACGATGCCGGGCGACATTTTGGCGATGGCCACCACTTTTTCGACCGTCGTTCGCGACGGGCCGTAGATATGCAAGGCGGAAATGCACGCGTCGATCAAGCGCTGGCGCTGCCGGCCGTGCGCATTGCGGGCGCGCGGGGTGCGCGCCGGTTTTTCGGATTTTTTCTTGAGACTACGCATGTTTCGGCTTAAGTTCTCATGACAACGGCGGTGCGCGATGATTCAGCCGCGCCGGCGCGCCCGCGGGGGCAATGGCTGAAGCGCCGCGCGAAGTGGCTCATTATCTTGCCGCCGCTGCTGTTTCTGCTGGTTTTCTTTCTCATCCCCTTTGGTTTTGCCTTAACGATCAGCTTTGCCGACACCGCGGTGCGGGTGCCGCCCTTCACCGACATTCTATCCGTCAGCCCCGACTGGCACATCCATCTCACGCTCAATCTCGGCAACTTCAAGTACTTGTTCAGCGACGAAGTTTATGGTCTTTCGTACCTTTATTCGCTAAAGACGGCATTTTTCTCCACCCTCATTTGTCTCGCCATAGGTTATCCGATGGCCTACGGCATCGCGCGCACCTCCAAGAGCACGCAGAGCATCCTGCTGCTGATCATCATCCTGCCGTTCTGGACCTCGTTCCTGCTGCGCGTGTATGCACTCGAGGGGATCATTCGCGAGACCGGACTGCTCAATACCGCCCTCCTGTGGCTGGGCATAATCGACCATCCGCTGCAGATCATGCGCACGACCTTCGCGGTGTACCTCGGAATCATCTATTCCTACCTGCCTTTCATGGTCCTGCCGCTGTTCGCGACGCTCGAGAAACTCGATCATTCCTTGCTGGAAGCGGCCGCTGACTTAGGCAGCCCGCCCTGGCGCGCCTTCCTCGACGTGACTCTGCCGTTGTCCATACCGGGGATCATTGCGGGCTCCATGCTGGTGTTCATCCCGGCCATCGGCGAATTCGTCATACCGACCCTGCTCGGCGGTCCGGACAATCTGATGATCGGCCGCGTGCTCTGGGACGAATTCTTCGGCAATCGCGATTGGCCGGTCGCCTCCGCGGTGGCCATCGCATTTCTGGTGCTGCTGGTCGGCCCGATCGCCCTCTACCAGCATTACAATACCAAGCAGCTCGAGGCATAGGCATGGAGAACCGCATCTCGCCCTTCCTCGTGTCCGTCCTCTGCATCGGAATCGCAGTGCTGTACATTCCGATCCTGGTCTTGATCGGCTATTCCTTCAATGCTTCGGCGCTGGTGAGCGTGTGGGGCGGATTCTCGACCAGCTGGTACTCGGAGCTCGTGCACAACGACCAGATCCTCGATGCGGCCTGGCTTAGCTTAAAGATTGGCGTCGTGGTGTCGACTGGCTCGGTCATCCTGGGCACGCTCGCGGCGATTTCCCTGGTGCGCTTCAAGGTGTTTCGCTGCCGGCTGCTGCTGACGGGAATGGTCAACGCGCCGCTGGTCATGCCGGAAATCATCACCGGCATCACCCAGCTGCTGCTGTTCGTCTCGATGCTGCATGTCATAGGCTGGCCGCATCGCGGCTTCACGACCATCGTGATCGCGCACATCGCGTTCTGCAGCGCATATGTGACCGTGACCGTGCAGTCGAGGTTGGCGAGCGCGGACCGGTCGCTGGAAGAAGCCGCGATGGATCTGGGGTCAGGCCCGGTGCGCGCCTTCATCGACACCACCCTGCCCGGCATCGCACCGGCGCTGGCCTCGAGCTGGCTGCTCAGTTTCACGCTCTCGCTCGACGATTTGGTGATATCGAGCTTCGTGTCCGGCCCTGGAGCCAGCACCCTGCCCATGGTCATTTTCTCCAAGGTGAAGCTGGGGGTGAGTCCCGATATCAACGCGCTCGCCAGCTTGATGATCTGTCTGGTCGGCGCCTGCGTAGTACTGGCCGGCTATCTCATGCGCCGCGCGGAACGCCAGCGCCTCTTGGACGCGCAGATGGCCGAACGCTGACGGCGCAGTTCAGGGCGACTGACCGACGTAGCGAGGGTCGTGCGCGGGACGGCTGAATATCTCGCGCAAACGCGGCTCGAATGCGCTCAAGGGTGCGGAGGCAAATCCAGGGTCGAACGAACACTGATCCCAATTGGCGCAGAAATCTTGGCAGGCCTGAAACCAGGGGTGGCCGCGAAACTTGTCGCGGGCATTTCGATCGCGGCCGCTGTGATGTGCGTAGTAATAGGTCTGAAACAGCCCGTGCTGTTCGACGATCCACGTCACCTCGGCGCGCACATAGGGTCGTATGAGGCCCGCGGCGATTTCGGCGTGGTTGTAGGGCGCCAGGTCGTCGCCGACATCATGGATGAGCGCGGCGACGATGAGCTCATCGTCGGCGCCATCGTGGAGCGCGCGGGTCGCGGCCTGCAAAGAGTGTTCGAGACGGCTGACCGGGTATCCCGGCAGCGACTGATCCAATTTCAGGAGGGCGGCCAAAATGCGGTCCGGCAACGCCCGTACATATTCGCGCTCGGCGCGCTCGAGTAATTCGTAGTCCTCGCGAGTGCCGTCTTCCATGCGGTGAAAGCTCACCACACCACTCGCGGCTGCTGCGGATTTATCGTTCATTTGGCGGTCTTCACTCGTGTCCAGGTGCGTGTGCGGATGCGTTCGGTCGCGGCAGACGCTTCTTCGGCCCGAAACAGCCTCGCCTCGATTGCCGGCGTCGGATACAGCGTCTCGTCGGCGAGAATACTGGGATTTATCAGCGCGCGCGAGGCGGCATTGTCATTGCCGTAGTAAATCTCGTTGGTAACCTCGGCGATCACCTCCGGGCGCAGCATGAAATTGATGAATTGGTAGGCGGCGTCCGGGTGAGGCGCGCCCTCGGGGATCAGCATGGAAGTGAAATTCTGATTGGCGCCCTCCTTAGGCACCGTAAAGGCCAGATTGACGTTGACGCCCACCGCCTTTGCGCGCGCCCTCGACAGCGCATAGTCGCTCGACCAGGACATCGCGAGGCAAATCTCCCGGTTCGCCAGCCCATTCAAATATTCGGAAGAATCGAAGGACCGAACAAAGGGGCGCACCTTGAGCAGCAGAGCCTCCGCCGCCTGGTAATCTTCGCGCTTCGTGGAATTCGGATCCAAGCCCAGATACTTCATCGCGAGCAGCAGCGTGTCGGCAGCCGAGTCGAGCAGAGTCACGCCGCAATCGGCAAATTTCGCGACGATTTCCGGCTTAAAAAGCATGTCCAGGCTGTCGACCGGCGCGTTCGGCATGCGTGCCTTGATCATGTCGACGTTGTAGGCAAAGCCATTGATGGCGTGCAGGTAGGGCACCGAGTGCAAGTTCCCGGGATCATGAGCGGTCTGGATCGCGAGGATTCGCGGATCGAGATTCTTCCAGTTCGGCAACTTGGATCGGTCGAGCAGGATGTAGACCCCGGCCTTGATTTCCCGACCGAAGTACTCGGTAGAGGCAACCACCACATCGTACCCGGAGCTACCGGCCAGCAGCCGGGCGTCCATGGTTTCCTCGGAATCGTAGACGTCGTAGGTCACTTTGATGCCGGTCTGCTTCTCGAACTCAGGGATGGTGTTGCGACTGATGAAATCGGTCCAGTTATAGATGAACAGCCGTTTATCCTCGGCGGCGGCGGCCGGGAGCGCGGCGGAGACGGCCAGCAGCGCCAATGACAGTATCTGCGCCGCTCGAAATCGAGTGAATCCCATGTGGTTAGTTTACCATCGCAGCAACGCGGCCTTGACGGCAAACCGGCCTCGACATTTCTGGAGCAATTCATTGGTTGATCTCAAGTGGTGGCCTCGCACCGTGTTTATGGTTCTCGCAGCGTTGGCATGCACGGCGGCTATGGCCGTGAGTGCGCCCCCGGAGAAGCCGCGCGCACGTGATCTAGGCGTTCCGTTCGACGGCACCCCCGGACCGAACAATGCCATTACCGACGTGGCCGGCGTCACGGTCGGTCACACGACGCTGATTTCCGGATCGGGTAAATTGCAATTGGGCCACGGTCCGGTGCGCACCGGAGTGACGGCCGTGCTGCCGCGCGGTCCCGACTCGCTTTCCAACCCGGTGTTCGCCGGCTGGTTCGCGCAAAACGGCAATGGCGAGATGACCGGCACGGCATGGGTCGACGAGTCGGGATTTCTCGAAGGGCCCGTAATGATCACCAACACCCACAGCGTGGGGGTGGTGCGCGACGCAGTGATCCAATGGCGCGTGGCGCGTGCCGGGCCGGATGCGACCGGGTTCTATTGGTCGCTGCCGGTGGTAGCCGAAACCTGGGATGGCTGGCTGAACGACATCAATGGCTTCCACGTCAAGGCGGAACACGCCATGCACGCGCTCGACACCGCGCGCGCGGGCGCCGTGGCGGAAGGCAACGTCGGTGGCGGCACCGGCATGATCTGCAACGGCTACAAGGGCGGCATCGGCAGTGCGTCGCGCCGCCTGGACACGAAGGATGGCGGCTACACGGTCGGCGTGCTCGTGCAATGCAATTATGGCACCCGGGACAATCTGCGGATCGCCGGCATTCCCGTGGGACGGGAAATACCTGCGCCCGAACCGTACGTGTTCCTGCCTTGGGGCCTCGCCGAACACGGCTCCATCATCGTCGTCGTGGCGACCGACGCGCCGCTGCTCGCGCATCAGCTGAAACGTGTCGCGCACCGGGTGACTCTGGGCTTAGGACGCAACGGCAGCATCTCCGGGAACGATTCCGGAGACATCTTCATCGCCTTTTCCACTGCCAATTCCGGCGCGGCGGCGCCCGGACCCGTGGTGGATCTGAAAATGCTGCCGAACGACTCCCTGGATCCGCTGTTTCGCGCAACCGTGGAAGCAACCGAAGAGGCCATCATCAACGCCATGGTGGCCGCCGAGGACATGACCGGCGTCGACGATCATCGCGTCATTGCCCTACCGCACGAGGCGCTGCGCGCCGTTCTGAAGAAATATGGCCGCCTGGCGCGTTGAAGCTCGTTCATGACCGCCGCGCATTGGATTGCCCTGCTCATGGCCGCGGTGAGTCTTGCATCGCCGCTGCGGGCGCCTCTGGGGGCGCCACTGCGGGCGGCCGCTAAAACGTCGACCCTGGCGCCCGCCGAAGCGGCCTACGCCGATTGGCTGGATGCCGTCAGCGCTCTTGCGACGGTCGACTCCGGCTTCACGCAAGAGGTAGCGGGCCGCGGCCACCGAGCTTGGGCGGCGCGATTGCGCGAAGCGAGCGCCAGACTCGACGTTGCGCTGGCCCACATCGACGCCGCCACACTGACGCCGGAGGACGCGCACGCGCTCACGGCGATCCGCAAGGGGCGCACCGACAATGAACCCGACGTGCCGCTGGCCGACGCCGAGCACCCGGCGTTGCGCTGCGCCGACGCGGCGCGGCGCGACGGCGATGTCGCAGCGCTGCAAGTCGCCCTGTATGAGTGTTTCGAGGAAATCGGCAATCGCATCGACTTCGATGGCCGGCCCATCGTCCGTACTACGGCGCTGCAAGAGCTGCAGCAGGTGGCGGATAGCGATGGGCGCAGGCGCCTGTTTCTGGGGTTCGGTCCGCTCTGGCTCACAATCAATGGCGCCGACACGACGGACAGCCCGTACCGGCGGATGATGGCCCTGAACGGCGTCGAGACGCTGAAGGCCGGACGCTCGCCCATCAGCGATGCCGCCGCAACTCTTGGAATCACGCCGCTCGAAGCCGAGCAATGGCTGGTGCAGGTCCTGGAGGCGTGGCAGGCGCGCTCGCAAGGACCCGCGCTCGAACCGTGGGATTATTGGTATGCATCGGCACGCGCCAGCCGCGAGCTGTCGCCCGCCATCTCGCGCGGCTCGGTACTTGCCACCGCCAAGCATTTCTACCGCGACCTCGGTGCCGACCTCGACCGTCTCGGAGTCCAGCACGACCTCGACGTCAGGCCGGGGAAAGCGCCGCTCGCCTACACCCAGCAGGTCAGCATCCGGCGCCGCGTGGGCACCGCCTGGCATCCGACCGTGGCGCGCGTTTCCGGCAATTACGAACAAGGCGGACTGTTCGTGCTCGATGAACTCGTCCACGAGGACGGCCACGCCGTTCACTACGCGGCACTGCGCACGCGGCCCGCGTTCTTTTCCCTGGGAGACGATCTGTTCTGCGAGGCATTCGCCGATGTGCCGGCGTGGAGCACCGCCGAGCCGCAATGGCAGCAGAAATACTTGGGGCGTCAAGCCGCCGAAGGCACGGCGCTGCGCGAACTCTTTTCCACCGTCATGCTCGACGTGGCGTGGAGTCTGTTCGAACTGCGCATGATCGAGCATCCGGCCACGGATCCTAATCAGCTGTGGACGGAAATTACTTCGCGCTATCTGAATATCGTTCCGCATCCCGAGCTGTCATGGTGGGCGTTGCGCGTCCAGTTGGTGCGCTGGCCCGGATACATGATCAATTACGGCTTGGGCGCCGTCCTGACTGCGGACATCCGTGTGCGCATTCGCGATGCCGTCGGTCAATTCGATACCGGCAATCCCCGTTGGTACTCCTGGACCTCGGCGCACCTGCTGCGATACGGCTCCTCGCTCGAAACTGCGCAGCTGTTGCACCGTTTCTTGGGCAGGCCGGTCTCGCCGGATGCCATCCTGCGGCAACTGCAGCGCGTCGGTTCAGCGGAAGTGCTCGCTCGCCAAAACCTCGGTCAGGCTCCGGTCGAGTAACAGCATCGCTTCATCGACATCGGCCTCTTCGATCACCAACGGCGGCATGAAGCGCACCGTGCTCTGACCGCACGAAAGCAAGATCAGGCCGTTGTGATACGCGCGGGTGATCAAGGCGTCGCACAGCTTCTTGGCCGGCTCCTTGCTCGATCGATCTTTCACCAATTCGACGCCGATCATCAATCCCTTGCCGCGCACTTCGCCGACCACCGGGAATTTATCGGCAAATATCCGCAGCCGGCGCATGAAGTAATCGCCGACCTTGGCCGCGTTGGCGCAGTATTCATGTTCGATGAGATCGATGGTCGCAAGCGCAGCGGCGCAACAAAGCGGATTGCCGCCAAAGGTATTGCCGTGAGCGCCGCGGGTCCATTTCTGCATGATGCTGCGCTTCGCGACCACCATCCCGATGGGCAGTCCCGAACCCAAGCCCTTTGCCAGCGTCATGACGTCCGGCGCCACATCCCAGTGCTGCGCGGCGAACATCTTGCCGGTGCGGCCGATTCCGGACTGCACTTCGTCGAATATCAGCAAGATCCCGTGCCGATCGCATAGTTCGCGCAGGCCTTGTAAAAACCCGTCCGGCGGCACCAAGTACCCGCCCTCTCCCTGAATGGGTTCGATCAGAATCCCCGCCACTTCGCCGGCGGGCACGTTGTGCACGAACAGCACATCCTCGATGTAGCGCAGCACCGCGCGGCCCTGATCCGCACCTGCCAGCAGCGGCCGGTAATTGTTCGGGTACGGTACGTGTGTGACGCCCGGCATGCTCGGGAAGAAGCCCTTC
The DNA here is from genome assembly GCA_963818075.1 of uncultured Gammaproteobacteria bacterium. GTDB lineage: Bacteria > Pseudomonadota > Gammaproteobacteria > Steroidobacterales > Steroidobacteraceae > Bog-1198. Next base: position 1,002,323 of record CAWFQX010000007.1, read on the forward strand.
TGCTGGGTGTACTTGCTGGAGGTGAACGACAGCGAACCCATGGTTCTGCCATGAAATCCGCCCAAAAAACCGATGAACCGGCCGCGCCCCGTGGTGTAGCGCGCCAGTTTCAACGCAGCCTCGACGCTCTCCGTCCCGGACTGCGCGAAGAAGCTCATGACCGGCTCTTTCATGGGCGAGAGTTCATTCATGCGCTCGGCCAGCCGGACCTGGCCCTCGTGCCAGTAATCGGAGGAGATATGCAGAAATCGATCGGCCGCATCCTTGATGGCCTGAACCACCGCTGGATGGCTGTGACCGGTGCTGCACACTGCGATGCCCGCGGCGAAATCCAAGAAGCGGTTGCCGTCAACGTCCCAAATCTCCGCGCCCTTGCCGTGCGACATGACGAAGGGATAGTCGCGCGGATAGGACGGCGACACCACCAGCGCATCGCGCGCGAGCAGCTCTCGCGCCTTCGGGCCCGGCAAATCGGTTTTGATATTCGGCTTCTTCATGTGATGTCCAACTCCCCCAGTAATGCACCCATGATATCGAGCGCCAGCTCGAGCTCATTGTCCCCGATCACGGCAAACTTTCCCATAAACAAGCATTGGCGCCGGCTCATCATAGAACATTCAATCGCTTGCGAAACACATCTTCCGGCGGCTTAACTCGGCCTTTTACGGCTCTTTATGGGAATGTTTATTTCACGCAGAAACGGGAAGCTGCGGGCCAGTGGCGGGCATTGGCGGACCGGTTTGATCGCCAGGTTCCTGACGTTCGCGCCTCGCGGTAGACTGAACGGATGCGGTCAGGACCGTGCCGGATGATGCACGCAAAAGTGGAGGGCGGCGCTATGTCGATCCGTTCGGTCCTTGGAGCGATTATCTGCTTGTTGTCTGGCGCATCAATAGCCGCCCCATCGCCACTATCGATACCTGATACGCCGGCCGGCCACACACTGGGCGCCTGGCTCGCCGCCTTCAACAGCGGCGAGCGCGAACGTATTGAATCATTCGACAAGACCCACGCTCCGTGGCTAGCCCTCGATAGAGCGATGGAGCTCCGTGCGCATACCGGCGGCTACGAACTGCTGAGCATCGATAGAAGCGGAAAGCTGTGGATCGTCTTCCGGGCGAAGTTAAAAGCAGGCCCGTCGCAAATAAGCGGCAGTCTCGTCGTCAAACCGAACGATCCTGACGCCATTTCCCTGTTGTTGCTCAACCCAGCAGGCACCGAGCCTGATGAAGTCATCCCGACGGCAGCGGAACGCGATCAAGTGATCGAAGGTGCCGCCAAGCGGCTCGCCGAGTTCTACCTGGCGCCGAAGTTGGCGCAGAAAATGGCCGCTGCCCTCCGGACACAGCAGAAGCGCGGAGACTACCGAGACATCACCAACAGTGAGGTTCTTGCCACCCGACTGACCGACGATCTACGCGCCATCAGTAATGACAAACACGTGTCGGTACATTTCAGTCGGGACGTGGTACCGCCCGACCCGACCGACACACCGGACCAAAATCCGGACACCGATACCAGACTCAGGGAACGCCTCGAAGCCAGCAACTGCGGCTTCGACAGGGCCGAACACCTGCCTCCGAATATTGGCTACCTAAAAATCAACGTGTTTGCGGAGCCTGGGATTTGCGCACCAACAGCAAGTGCCGCCATGACGTTTCTCGCGGGCAGCGACACTCTCATTTTTGACCTGCGCGACAACCACGGCGGATCCCCACGAATGGCCGCGTTGATCTCCAGCTACCTGTTCGCCATGCCGACGCATTTGGATGACAGTTTCGATCGCCAGAAGAACGCCAGTGTGCAGCTGTGGACAGATCCGTATTGGCCTGGCAGGAAGTTCACCGACAAACCGGTCTTTGTGCTTACCTCCCGAAAGACATTCTCTTCCGCCGAGTTATTCAGCTATGACCTGAAAACTCTCAAGCGCGGGACTTTGATCGGTGAGACCACCGGCGGCGGCGCGCATACCGTGGCGCCTCACCGACTCGGCGATCACTTCTTCATTGAGGTGCCGTTCGGAGGCTACGTCAACCCATTGACCGGAACCGACTGGGAGGGCACCGGTGTGGAGCCGGACATTAAGGTAGATGCCGCAGATGCTCTTGACGAAGCGCTGAAGCGCGCTCGGGATCAGACTGCAAGTGCGAGCTCTCCTCGCTAGATTCCACTGGCGCTGCAATCCCAGCAAAGGATGGCTAGCGGGCACCCATTCGAAGCCTAAACACCCCCATGATCGGTTATTTATGGGAAAGTCTGTATCTCACGTCATCGTATTTGCGGGTCCGTTGAAAAACCTTGCCATGCATACTTGACCGTCGCCACTACGAAAATAAGGAATGTGACTTCCAATATGTAGCTGACATCGACTTCCGAACGATGATAACGAACCCAGCTGTTATTGAGCACGTCCGAGACAATAATTCCCGTGCAGAGAATTAGACCGGCACGCGGACGGATGAACAGGAGCAACACGCATAACGGGTCCAAGAACGTGAGGGATGCCCAATAAATTCGCACGAAGGCGGGATATCCGAGCGGCTCGAGGCCACCCAGAAGCAGTCCGTAGCGCAAATCGAAAATCACATGGGCAGGTGTCGCCAAAGCGAAGCACAGCGCATATATAGCGCGCAGGATCAGGGATCTTCGCGAATCGCTTATCTCCATCGGTTGTCGGATGGCTTTTAAGTTCGCCAGCTCGTTGGGTCAATCACGTCGGCCTTCCATTTCCAGCAACGAGCAAACCGCCTTTAGCTGCCGAGTCGTGCGTACTGCGTATATAGAAACCACCGAAAAGCAGAAACCCACGGACAGGGCGGCAGACCACCGCTGCTCTAAGAAAAGCGCCGCAGACACACCCACGACTGCAAACCATAGCAAGACCTCAAGCAAGTGAATGCCTTTTCCCCGAGCATCGCGCAATAGCGCCTCGCGACGGGAGCGTGCTCTGATCGCGATTGCCCCATCTAGCGCCTGTGGCGTATCAATAGATTGGTCAGACATTGGATCACTCCCATGTGGACTGTTGGACGCGAGCACGTTAACACCCGCGGGGTCCTAGGTTGGGCTACACACGGTTTACAGGAAAGTCTACGTCACGCCAAATAGACTACGCAGGGCGGCGAGATCTTGATCCGACAACCATCTGGTTGCAGCCCACGATTGGAAAAAACCCCCAAACGATCGATACGCCATCGTATCCGGGCCCGTCACGCGCAAATAGTAACCACCCCTCCCGCCGGCGATGACGGACATAGTCGTGATGCGTCCGTCACGATGTTTTAGGTTCGCTTCCCACTGAACAGGCTCGCCTGAGCCCGGTGTAAGCATTCCCTGCCACCCCGATCTATGCTGATCGAGCCAATCAAAAACCGCCACTAGCCTTTCGGAGGAAAGATCCGTATCAGCGGTTTTTTGGCGGTTCTCGAATTGGGCAACATCGCCGGCCACCAGGGGCGACCCGATATCGATGCTGCCTGCCGTAGCAGTAGAGCCGACCAGAGCCAGCAACACCAGCGACGAAAGCTTTTTCACTTGAACGCCATCGCGATCACGATCCTGGCATCGGTGCGCGAAAAATGTTGCAACTCGTGTTGCGGCAATTGGTATCGTGTGTCGGGCACCGTAAACGCTGAGGCAAGGCGATGTGGCGATCTTTCATTGCAGTGTCGGTGGGCGGCGTGCTCGGATGCCTGTTGCGGTGGTGCCTCGCCATGTTCCTCAACCGCTACCTGCCGGCGATTCCACCGGGCACCCTGGCCGCGAATCTCATCGGTTGCTACATCATCGGCATGGCACTCGCCATCTTCACGGCGTACCCGCATTTTGCACCCGAGTGGCGGCTCCTCGTCACCACAGGCTTTTGCGGCGGCTTGACCACGTTCTCGACTTTTTCCGCCGAAGTCGTGCTGCTGCTGCAATCGGGCCGTACCATGTGGGCCATGGGCGCCGTGGCGGCCCATTTGCTCGGCTCCCTGCTGATGACGATGGCCGGCATCGCCACCGTCACCTGGCTCAAAGCATAGAACCAGAAGCGAGACTCCTAGCCTGCGCGCCGCAGGCCCCGCAACTGCCGCGCCAACCGCGCCCGCGACACCAATGCGCGCACGATCGGCGAGGCGTTCTTCTTGCTGCGCTCGATCACCAATAAATGCGTGAGCCCCGCCTCCTCCAGCACTTGCAGCAGATCGCCGGCGCGCGCCGATTGAATCCCATCCCAATCGAGCGCCATCAATTTATCCCACGGCGTCATGATGTGGCCGACGCGAATATCCTGATGTCGCCGGTAAGTGGATGTCTGCAGGAACTGCAGCGGTCTCTCGCCTTGGATGTCGTATGAGGTGATCAAGCCCACGATGCGCTGCTCGCGCATCACCAGCATCGCGCGAACGCCGAGGTGAATCATGTCGCCCAAGGCATCGTCGATCTGGCGATCTTCATCTACCGTGACGGGATGCTCGCGGGTGAAATCGGTGATTGCATGAATTGCCGGATCGTTTGGATCGAGAAACTGACCGTCGGAGATCGAGCGTCGCGGCAGTGCGGCTTGGCTGAAGTTCGTGGTCGACATCAACGATGCGCTTTTCATGAAGCACGACCTCAGGGGCCATCGGCGTGTTCCGTCATGCTCACGCAATCCGGGACGGCTGTCCACGGGGGCCTTCGTGCATGCACTGCGGCGTTGTGCTATATTAATTAGTGTACTAACCATTAGAGACCTTTGTAATGCCCGATGTGGAAGAGCGCTTCACTGGCGCACTGCACAATACGTCGCGAGCCTGGCGCCAGGCCCTGGATCGGCGACTCAGGTATTTGGGGGTCAGCCAGGCGAGTTGGATGACCATTGCGGTCGCTGCCAAGGCTGCCGGGCCCCTGTCGCAGTCCGAACTTGCAGACCGTCTGGGCGTTGAAGGCGCGACCATGGTCGCCATGGTGGATCGTTTGGTGCGCGCCGGGCTCGTCAGGCGCGAACCGTCGACCACTGACCGGCGCGTCAAGCGAGTGGTGCTGACCCCGGCCGGCAGTCTGGTGTACGACAAGGTGCGTACCGAGGCAGCCGCTTTCCGCAAGGCGCTGCTCGCCGATATCGATCCAAAAAAGCTGCTGGTCGCAACCGAACTTCTCGAGGGCTTGCAAGGCATCATCGACGCCGCGCCATGACCCGGCCGCTCAACCGTCCCATGATCACGTTGTCCATCATGCTGGCGACGATCATGCAAACGCTCGACAGCACCATCGCCAACGTCGCCCTGCCGCACATGCAAGGAACACTGTCCGCATCGCAGGACCAGATTGCCTGGGTATTGACCGCCTACATCGTGGCCGCGGCCATCGCCACGCCGCTGACCGGTTGGATGGTCGACCGCTTCGGTCAAAAAAACGTCTTCCTGGCATCCATCGCTGGCTTCACCGTGGCCTCCATGCTGTGCGGCATGTCGAATACCCTCGCGGAAATCGTTGCCGCGCGCCTGCTGCAAGGAGTGTTCGGCGCGGCGCTCGTGCCTCTCTCGCAGGTCGTGTTGCTGGATATCAACCCGAAGGAAAAGCAAGGTTCGGCCATGGCAATCTGGGGGGTGGGCGTCATGGTGGGACCCATCCTCGGCCCCACATTGGGGGGATGGCTCACCGACAGCTACAACTGGCGATGGGTGTTCTTCATCAACGTTCCCATCGGGCTGCTCGCCGCCTACGGCATGTGGAGATACATCCGGCCGGTGCCGGGTCCGCGACGCCAGCGATTCGACGTCTTTGGATTCGCCACCTTGAGCTTAGGCATAGGCGCCCTGCAGCTGCTGCTCGATCGCGGCCAACAGAACGACTGGTTCTCTTCCACGGAAACCTGGATCGAAGTGATCGCGCTGATCGTGATGGCCACGTATTTCACCGCGCATACGTTGATGACGCCGGCGGACAAGTCGTTCGTCGATTTCCGCCTGTTCAAGAATCAGAATTTCGTCACCGGCGTGATGTTCATCTTCATCGTCGGACTCGTGCTGTATGCAACGCGTGCCTTGGTCCCGACCATGCTCGAGACGCTGTTGGACTATCCGGTGGCCACCACCGGCCTCGTCACCGCACCGTCCGGCGTCGGCACCATGGTCTCCATGCTGATCGCCGGTCGGCTCATCGGCCGGATCGATCTGCGCCTGATGCTGTTCGCAGGATTCGCGATCACCGCCCTGTCGCTCTGGCAAATGGCCCACTATTCGCTGGATTTGTCGTCAGGCGACATCGTCTGGCCGGGCGTGATTCAGGGAATCGGCTTGGGGTTGGTGTTCGTGCCGCTGAGTGCGGCAACGTTCGCCACCTTGAATGCGGAAATGCGCGCGCAGGGCACGGCGCTCTTCAGCCTGATACGCAATATCGGCAGCAGCATCGGCATCTCGCTCGTGCAAACGCTGCTGGTGCGCAACACCGTCATTGCACATGCCGCGCTGACCGAGCGGCTCACCTACGCCAATCCCGCGTGGCAGAATCCGGCTGTCGCCAAGGCCTACGACCTGGGCAATTTGGGAGGCGCCGCGTTTCTCGACAGCACCGTCACGCAGCAGGCGGCCATGATGGCCTATATCGATGATTTTTGGCTGATGCTCTTCCTGACCTTGGCCGTAATCCCGCTGCTGCTGCTCATCCGGCCGCCGGGGCGCCAAGCGGCCGCCGCCGTGGACACCCACGCCGTGGTGGAATGAGGCCTCCCCCTCACACAATGGGTTCGGGCGCGGACGGCGCCGGCGGTGCGTCGGCCAGCAGTTTGCCGGCCTTCGGCGCAATCCAGCGTTCGATGTCATCGAGCACGGTGAATACGGCCGGCACGATGACCAGGGTCAATGCCGTGGAGGTGATCAGACCGCCGATCACGGCGATCGCCATCGGTCCGCGGAAGTCGCTGTCGCCGCCCCAGCCGACAGCCACCGGCAGCATGCCGGCCACCATGGCAACCGTGGTCATGACTATGGGCCGCGCCCGCTTATGGCCGGCTTCGAGGATTGCCTGCAGGCGCGTTTTACCGGCGCGCATTTCCTCGATGGCGAAGTCGACCAGCAATATGGAATTCTTGGCGACGATGCCCATCAGCATCAAGATGCCGATGATCACGGGCAGTGAAAACGGCAGGCCGGTGAGCAGCAGCGCCAGCACGGCACCGCCCAACGACAGGGGCAGCGCCGACAAAATCGTGATGGGCTGCAGCACCCGCACGAACAGCAGCACGAGCACCGCAAACACCATGAGTATGCCGGCGCCTACCGCCAGCAGGAAATTCTGATACAGCTCGGTCATGAACTCGGTGTTGCCGGTTTCCACCAGGTGCACGCCCTGCGGCAAATTCTTCAGCGTCGGCAACGCATAGATTTTCTTGGTGGCGGTGCCGAGCTCGACCCCCGGGCTCATGTCGGCCTCGAGAAACACGCGCCGGCTCTGGTTGTAGCGGCGCAGCGCCGAGGGTCCTTGGCCGAAACTCAAATCCGCCACGGATTTGAGCGGCACGCTCGCTCCCGACGCGGTGGGTACGGGAAGATTTTCCAGCGTCGTCAGGTCGCGCCGCGCGCTTTCGATCAGGCTGACCCGGATCGGAATCTGCCGGTCGGTCAGCGAAAACTTCGCGCCGTTCTGCGGCAGGTCGCCAAGCGTCGCGATGCGGATCGTCTGACTGATGCTTTGCACGCTCACGCCGAGCTGCGCGGCGATGTCCAGCCGCGGATGCACCACGATCTCGGGCCGCGGCAAATCGCCCCGGATCCGCGCATCTCGAACCTCGGGCAAGGCGCGCATTTCGTCGAGGACTATATGCCCGGTGCGCTCCACCAGCACCGGATCGTCGCCCGTCAGGTACAACTGGATATCGCGCCCGCCGCCGCCTTCGGAGAAATTCAAATGCCCGTCCGGCACTTGATTGAGCAGCGGCATCATTTTTTGCTCCCATTGCTTCTGGGTGAGGCTGCGCTGCGAACGCGGCACGAGGCTGATAAAGATGGTGCCGTTGCGGATTTCGCCATAGTCGCCGCCGCCCACGAATTCGACGATGTCGGTCACCTCGGGCGATTTTCGCAAAGTCGCGGCGGCCGCCTGTGAAACACGCGCCGTGTCCTCCAGGGTACCGCCGGGCGGCAGTTCGATATCCAGCTGCGCGCTGGCGAAGTCCTCCGGCGGAATGAAGCCGTTCGGAATGATTGTCAGGCATGCCACCGACAGGGCGAAAAACACGAAACCGGCAAAGATAGTCTTCCAGCGGTTGGCGACGCACCAGCGCAGCAGCGACAAATAGCGGGTCATGATCGGCCCGTCGCTTTCGTGTACGGCGATCGAATCGCCGCGCAGCGCATAGGCCGCCAACACCGGAGTGATGAGCCGAGCGACCATGAGCGAAATGAAAACCGCGGAGGCGATGGTGAGGCCGAACTGTTTGAAGTACTGACCGGTGAAGCCTCCCATGAAGCTCACCGGCAGAAATACCGCAATGATGGTGAATGAGGTCGCGACCACGGCAAGGCCGATTTCGTCCGCCGCATCGATGGCGGCCTGAAAGCAGCTCTTGCCCATGCGCATGTGGCGCACGATGTTCTCGATCTCCACGATGGCATCGTCCACCAGCACGCCGGCGACCAGCGACAGGCCTAGCAGCGTGATTTGGTTGAGCGTGAAACCCATCCATTGCATGAAGACGAAGGTGGGCACGGCCGACAGCGGAATCGCCAGCGCCGAGATCACGGTGGCGCGCACGTTGCGCAGAAAGAACCAGACGACCACGACCGCCAGCACCGAGCCCTCCACCAGGGCGCTCATCGCCGAATGATAGGTGCGCAGCGTGTGTGCCACGGTGGTGAAAATGGTGGTCATGTGAATCGCGGGATTTTCGCTCTTGATCTTGTCGAGTTCGGCCTGCACGGCCTTGGCGACGGTCACGTCCGAAGAGCCCTTGGCCTTGAAGACGCCGAACGTGGTGGCCGTGCGGCCATTGAGCCGCGCGATGTTGCGCACCTCGGCAATGCCGTCGTGCACGTCCGCGATTTCGCGCAGCCGCACGAATTTGCCGCCGGAAATGATTATCTGGGTGTCGCCGAGCGCTTCCGCAGTCCGGGCACCGCCCAGCACGCGAATGGCCTGTTCGCCGCCCCCGACCTGGGCGCGGCCGCCGGCCGCATCCATATTGAGCGCCCGCAATTGTTCATTGACTTCGACCGCCGTGAGGCCGAGCGCCTGCAGGCGGCCGGGGTCGAGCTCGACGCGGATTTCACGATCGACGCCGCCGCTGCGCGACACCTGCGCGACGCCGGGAATCGCCAGCAATCGCTTGGTCACCGTATTGTCGATGAACCAACTGAGCTGTTCGGGCGTCAGATTGGTGGTGGTCACCGCGTAGTAGATGAATGCGCCGCCGTCCGCGTTGACGCGCGACACCTGCGGTTCAAGAATGCCCTGCGGCAGGTCATTGCGGACCTTGGTGATTGCGTCGCGAATGTCGGTCACGGCACGGTCGATCGGCGTGCCGATCTCGAACTGCGTGAAGATGTGGACCTGGCCTTCGACGATGAAGGTCGTGATGTTGCGCACGTTGCCGATGCTGGAGATCGAGCCTTCCACCTTTTGCGCAATCTGCGTTTCCATCTCGGTGGGCGCGGCGCCGGGCTGAGCGACGTAGGTGTCGACCGCGGGGAAGGTCACGTCGGGATCCAGATTGATCGGCAGGCGGATGAACGCGACCACGCCCAGGAAAAACAGCACGACGAACAGAACGATGGGCGTCACCGGATGGCGAATGGCCCAGGCGGAAATATTTCTCATGACCGAGCCGGCTCTTTCAAGACCGGATTGACCAGTTCACCCTCCTGCAGGAACGCTCCGGCGGTGGCGACGACCTGATCCGTGCCGGCGATGCCGTCGGCGATGGTGACGCCGTTCTGAATGATTCCCGACACATGCACGGTGCGGCGCTCGATTTTATGCTGGGCGTTGACGATGAGGACGTAGGTGCCCTTGTCGTCGGTCAACACCGCCGTTTGCGGCAGAACCGCGCGGTCGGCATTGCTCACCGTCACCTCGGCACGTGCAAAGGCGCCGGGCCGCAGGTTCGGGTCCGGCGTCAGCGTCACTCGCGCCTGGCCCAACCGCGTCTGAGGATCGATGACGGCGCCCAACAGACGGACTCGGCCTTCGTAGACGCGGGCCGTGCCCGTCAGCCGTACATTGACGAGCTGGCCGACTTTGAGCAGCGGCAGATCTTGCTCGGCGACCTGCCCGCGCAGCTCGACTTCGCCGCCCTGCGACAGACGAAACAAGGCCTCGCCGCCCGCCGTCGCGGTCTGCCCCACCTCGACATTGCGCGTCAATATGATCCCGTCCGCCGGTGCGCGCACCGCTGCGCGGGCAAGACGCGCCTGCGCCTCGGCCAACTGCGCGGCGGCGACCTTGACCTTGGCGGCGGCGGTCACCCCCGCGGATTTGCGGCGCTGCGTTTCCTCGGCCGAGAGTGCGCCCGATGCGCCCACGGCCTGCGCGCGGCGATATTCCGCGTCGGCCAACTCCGCCTCGGCACGCGCCTGCTCGAGTGCCGCCTCGAGGTTCGCCACTTGCGGTTCCAAAACCGAGACGTTCAGCCGTGCCAGCACCTGGCCGCGCTTCACGTGGTCGCCGGCCTCGACATAGATTGCCGCGACCCGGCCGCCATCGCCTTCGACTCCGATGGGCATGTCGTAGCGTGCGGCGATGGTGCCGATGATGCTCACGGTCGTGGGTACCGTGCTTACGCCGACCTCGGTCACCGACACCGTGGGAATGGCGTTCCTATCGGTGACGGGCTTCACTCCCAACGCCTGCGTCAGCCGTACGGCGAGCAGGACGACTACGCCGACGATGACGGCGCCGATCGCGACCGCCGGCCATACATTGCGCCGGTTCAGCAGCGGTGCCGCGGTTGATTGTCGGTGCTCGATTGACGCATTCATGACACGACGTCCCAGGGATAACTTCCTTTGTCCAGGATGAAACCGGCCAACCGGTCCATCTCCTCATCTTCATTGCGCTCGATTCGCCGCACGTTATTCGCCATCCTGCGCTTCGCCTGCTGCGCGAAGATGCGCGCGATCGCGGCGGCCTCTTTGCCGGGTTCGCCCGGCGATCGGCTTGCGGCAGCCGCCCGCGACAGCACACAGAAGCCGACGAAGAGATCGATGCCGATGTCGGCGATGCGCTTCAAGTCGTGCTGACGGTTCGCGATCGACTTGCCGTGCTTGCGCAGCAAAAAGTCGCAGGCCTTGGCGAACTGCGTAGTATAGCGCTCATACACTTGAGCCGCCTCCCGGAGGCTCTCGGGCAAGGGGGTCAGAAGCTTGTCGCGGCCGACCCCGGTCGCTTGCGTCAAGCGTCGTTCTGCGTAGTCGGTCAGCACCCCAAAGCCCTTGATAAAATTATTAAAAATGTCGTCCATCGCGGCTTTCAACTCGCCCAGCGACCTGCCGAGGTCCTTGAGCCCGGACAAAGCGATATACAGCCTGAGGACCTCATTGGTTCCTTCGAAAATCGTCAAAATGCGGCAGTCGCGCGTAATCTGCTCGTAGGGGGCGTCGCGCATGAACCCGCTGCCGGCCGCGATCTGCAGCGCCTCGTAGGCGCTGCGCTGCAGGGCTTCGCTGGCAAACACCTTGCTCATGGCGGCCTCCACCGAATAGTCCTCATCGCCCGAATCGATGTAGTGGGCGACCATCCACACGACGCTCTCGGCGGCAAAGCAATCGATGGTCATTTGTGCAATTTTTTCGCGCACGAGGCCGAATTCTGCGATGGGCGTGGCGAACTGTTTGCGCGACTGCGCCTGCTGCGTCGCATGAGCGATGAGCGCCTTCATCCCGCCGACCGCTCCCCCGCCGAGCCCGGTGCGTCCGTTGTTCAAAATCGCCATGGCGACCTTGAACCCCTTGCCTTCGGCGTCGAGCACATTGGCGGCCGGGACGCGCACGTCGGAAAAACTCACGGTGGTCGTCGAGGAGGCGCGAATCCCCATTTTATCTTCGTGCTGGCCATGCTCGACGCCGGGCCACCCCGCCTCGACCACGAACGCCGTGATTTTGCCCTCGGCGCTGGAGGTGCGCGCGAACACGGTATAGAGGTCGGCAATGCCGCCATTGGTGATCCAGATCTTCTCCCCATTCAAAGTCCAGCTGCCGTCGGCATTCTTGACCGCTTGCGTGCGAATCGATGCCGCGTCCGAGCCGGCGCCGGACTCGGTCAGGCAAAACGCCGCGATCATTTCCCCGCTGGCGAGTCTCGGCAGGTAGCGCGCCCGCTGTTCCGCGGTGCCGAACAACAACAGTCCCTTCATGCCGATGGAGCTGTGCGCACCGATGGTGAGCGACACCGAGCTGTCGTGCGTGCTGCTCTGGCTCAACACCCGCGCATACCCGGCATTCGAAAGCCCAATGCCGCCGTGCTCTTCCGGAATGATGAGACCGAACAACCCCAAATCCCGCAAGCCTTGAATGAACTCCGCGGGTTGCAGCGCCTCCCGGTCCCAGCGCTTGAAGTCTTGCTGCCTGGGCCCCAGGAATTGATCGATGGCGTCGATCATCAATCCCAAGACCTCGCGGTCCTTGTCCCGCATGCGCGGATAAGGGAACAGCCGATCCTCCAGGATCCGGCCCGCCATGAGATTTTTTGCGACGCTCATCCCAATCCTAGTCTGCTACTCGATCAATGACGAGATTGCGTGCTCCATCACGGCCCACGTCGTAAGAGAGCTCGCCATAGAGATCCCCGGCCGAAGGCACGGGCTTGCCGCTGAAGGACACGCGTGCGGTGATCGACACCTGTTGTCCCTTCACCAGGACGCGGCCCGGCAACATGGAATCTTCCGCCGACAGATGCACCTGGGTGCCGATGGCGCTGCTCGTCAGGCGCTTGGCCGCCAGCGGGGGCCCCTTGCTGCCAGGCTCACGTGCAAACACGAACAATGGGGCCTCCGGTACCAAGCGGGATTTCAACGCGGGTGCGATGCTGATATTGACAGTGACTTCCGCGCCGCTTAAGCCCCCTGCCGACGTGCTCGTCCCCGCAGGCGACGCACTCGTCCCAGCGGGCGCGGCTTCGGTCGCGGCACCGCTGCCGGGCGGCCCGAGTTCGGCAATGCGCGCGTCGAGCATCTGCTCGACCTGCGGCGGCGGATGCATGCTCTTGAGCGTCTGCCAGCGGCTGCGCGCGAGCGCCCGGTCGCCGCGTGTGGCGGCCGCAAAGCCGCCGTACAGCAGGGCCTGCGGGTTGCCGGGAGCCTCGCTCAAGGCCTCCTCGAACAGCAGCGAAGCCTCCGGCGTGATTTCGCCCCCGGCGCGCAGGCTCATGGCTTCGCCCAACCCCATGGCGGCGTCCGGATTCTTGCCATCCAACCGACGTGCATGATCATAGGCAACGAGGGCGTCGTCCAACCGATTGAGCGCGAGGTAGGAGCGTCCGAGCATCAGCCAGCCGGTCAAATCGCTGGGTTGATCCTGCAGATGCTTTTCCAGCTTGGCGACCATGGCCGCAACGTCCGGGCCCGCCGCGGATTGCGCCGGTGCGTGCCAATTCCAATTCGACCACAGCGGGTACAAGAGCGCCGCCGCACCGATGATGATCACCGCCGCCACCGCACCCAGTACCCGGCTTTGGCGGTGGCGCAGCAGCGGCAAGGCGACGGCGGACGCGGCGATCGCAGCCATGAAGGCGGCGATGACGAGGAATGTACTCATTGTTTCTTAGTTTGTTCCTGGTCCGGCGGCGGACTCATCGTCCACCGGCATGCCCGAACGATGGCGCACGATCCGATAGATGATTACGCCTCCGAGCAGCAGCATGAAGAAGGGCGCCCCCCAAATGAACGCGGTTTTGAATTCCAGCGGGGGCTTGAAACGCACGAATTCACCGTAGCGATTCGTCATGAAATCGAATATCGCGTCGTCGCTCTTGCCGGCGATCAACATCTCGCGCACCTGCTGGCGAAGATCAACGGCAAGTTCGGCGTTCGAGTCGGCAATGGTCTCGTTTTGGCACTGCAGGCATCGAAGTTCGCTGGCTATGCGCTCGAAGCGTGACTGCAATGCGCGGTCCTCGAGTTGGCCGTTGGCGTCGACTCCTTGAGTCGTACCGCGGCAGACGCCACTCCCCATAAAGCCCAGGAGCACGAGCACCATTGCCGGGATCACGCGAAATCGCGCCGTCCGCCGGCTCATGCGCCGCCTCGGCGCGCGGCCGCGATGCGCGGCATGAATTCGCGGTCCCACTCCTGCTGCGTCATGGGGGAAATGAATTTGAAAATCACGCGGCCCTGCCCATCCACCAGGTAGGTCTCCGGCGCGCCATATACGCCCCAATCGATCGCAGTTCGCCCATCGCCGTCGAATGCCACGGCCTGATAGGGATTGCCGAGCTGCTCCAGCCACTGTTTGGCGGGTTCGCGCTGGTCTTTGTAATCGAGTCCGATGATGGGTACGACGTGCTGCCGCGAAATCGCGAGCAACGCCTCATGTTCCTCGCGGCAGGCAACGCACCAAGTGGCCCAGACATTCAAGACGTACACCTGCCCCTTCAAGGCATCATTGCTGACGGGACGAGACGGGTCCAGTACATCGGTGAGCGTGAATGGCGGCGCCGGCTTGCCGATCAGCGGTGAGGGCAACGCGTGGATGTCGCGGCTTGGGTTGAGGCCAAACGCGAATAGAACGGCCAACGCGACGAATGCCGCAAACGGCAGCAGGAATTTCCACATCAGGCGATCCCGGGCTTCGGTTCCGCATCCGGCGGCGCTGCGGCGGTGTCCGACCTGGTGACTTGCACCTTGACGCGGTAGCGACGATCGGTTGCGGCCGTGAAGCCCCCGATTGCCATCACCAAGGCGCCGAGCCAGATATAGCGAACCAGCGGTTTGTACTGAATGCGCATGCTCCAGGCGTTCTCGCCCAGGGGATTGCCCATCGCGACGAACAGATCGCGCGCCCAACTCACCGAGATGGCGGCCGCGCTGTTATCCGTCTGCTGCACCCGGAAATGCCGTTTTTGCGGCTTCAAGATCGCGACCGGCTTGCCGTTGCGCGTAACCTCCACCAACGCTTCGACCGCGTCGTAATTCGGCCCGCGCACATTGACGGCGTTGACGAAGCGGAAGTCGTACCCCGCGATGACGAAGTTACCGCCCGGCTTCAGGGCCACGTCCTTCTCGATCTTATAGCTCTCGACCCCGCTGGCGCCGATCGCGAACATGCCGACGCCGAAATGCGCGATGCACATCCCGAGCAGCGCCGCCGTCACGGTTTGTTTCTGCCGCCAGCGCCGCAAGGGCTCGAGCAGTGCGGAAAAAATCACCCAGAAACCAAAGGTGAAACCGATCAATCCGATCGCATGGAATTCGCCGAACACCAACCCCTGAATGCTCAAAGCCAGGAGCAACGCTACGCCGAGCAGCCACCACAGAGGATTGGCGGTTGCGGTGAGCTTGCCGCGCCGCCACGACGAATGCATGCCGATCGCCAGAAACACCATGAGCGGCAGCACCGGCACCAAGAACATGACGGCGAACACCGGCGGCCCGACCGAGATCTTGCCGATTCCCAACAGCTCGTAGAGCAGCGGCGACAAGGTGCCCCAGAGCACGAGCCCGGCTACGCTGACCAGAATCACGTTGTTCACCAATATAAAAAACTCGCGCGAAAACACCTGGAAACCTCCCGGCGCATACAGCTTCGGCGCCCGCCACGCGTACAGCGTCAGGGAACCGCCGATCGTCACCACCAGGAATGCCAGGATGTAGAGCCCGCGCGTCGGGTCGGTCGCGAACGAATGCACCGACACCAGCACGCCGGAGCGCACCAGAAAGGTTCCCACCAGGCTCAAGGAGAAGGCGAATATTGCCAGCAGCAGCGTCCAGCTCTTGAAGATGCCGCGCTTCTCGGTGACGCTGAGCGAGTGGATCAATGCCGTTCCCACCAACCACGGCATGAACGAGGCGTTTTCCACCGGATCCCAGAACCACCAGCCGCCCCAGCCCAGTTCGTAGTAGGCCCACCAGCTGCCGAGCGCGATGCCGATGGTCTGAAACAGCCACGCGAATATGGTCCAGGGGCGGGTCCACTTGGCCCAGGTTTGATCCAGGCGCCCTTCCAGCATCGCGGCGATGGCGAATGCGAATGCCACGGAGAAACCGACGTAGCCGGTGTAGAGCATCGGCGGGTGAATTGCGAGCGCAAAATCTTGCAGCACGGGATTCAAATCCGCGCCGTCCGCCGCGGCGGGTATCAGGCGCGAAAACGGGTTCGAGGTCCACAGCGTGAACAGCATGAAACCGCCGCTGACCAGACCCATCACGCCGAGCACACGGCTCGAAAAACTCAAGGGCAGCTGGCGGCTGAAGGCGGCGACCGCCACGCTCCAGATCGACAGGATCAGGATCCACAGCAGCAGCGAGCCCTCATGCGCGCCCCACAGGGCCGCTACCTTGTAGAACAGCGGCAGCTGCGAATTCGAATTGCGCGCCACATACAGGACCGAAAAATCGTCGTGAACGAAGCTGTACACCAGGCAGGCAAAGGCCATCACGACGAAGACGAATTGTCCGGTCACTGCCGGTCGGGCCACCCCCATCCACACCGGCTTGCCGCGCCAGGCCCCGGTCAGCCCGAAGAACGCCTGCGACAGGCTCAGCACGAAGGCCAGGATGAGCGAAAATATTCCTAATTCCGGTGCCATTGCGATACTCCGGCCGCCTAGGTGGTCGGCACTTTCGTCGTCGGACCCGCGGCAGGCTTGTTCTTGAGCGAAGCGGCCACTTCCGGCGGCATGTATTTCTCGTCGTGCTTGGCGAGCACCTCATCGGCGACGAAGGCACCGCTGGCGTTCATGGTGCCGTGCGCGATGATACCCTGTCCTTCGCGGAACAGGTCCGGCAGCACACCCGTGTATTCCACCGGAACCTCGTGCGCAAAGTCGGTCAGCACGAAACGCACTTCCAAATCGCCCGGCTTGCGCGCCACGCTCCCCTTGACCACCATTCCGCCGATGCGGAAGCGCTTGGCGAGGGGCGCCTTGCCGGTCGCGACCTGACTGGGATCGTAGTAGAACATGATGTTCTCACGCGAGGCCATGACCGCGAGCGACACGGAAGCGCCTACCCCTGCCAAAATGCCGAGTACCACGAGCAAGCGTTTGCGGCGCGGCGTCATGCTTCGCCCACCCCAGTCGTGGTCATTGCCGCTGCGCGCCGCGCCCTCAATTGGGCCGCAACACGAAAGCGCTTGGCAGACCATAAATTCCACGCGAGCACCACGCATGCGAACGCATAACAAGGCCACACGTAGCGGGCATAGCCGCCCATGGCCCAAAAGCTGCTGCTCATCATGATTTAACCGCCTCTCGAACCCACGTTGACTGCCGTTCCCGGTTGAGCACCTCGCCTTGCAGGCGGATACAGAGCACTGCGGCAAAGAACAGCATGAAACCAAGCCACATCGACAGCAGCGGCCATAGCATGCTGCCGGGCATTTTCGGTGCCCCTAGTCTAACAATCGTCGCCCCCTGATGCAGCGAGTTCCACCACACAACCGAGAAGTGCACGATGGGGACGTTGACGACGCCCACGATCGCCAGCAGCGCGGCGGCCCGATCGCCCCTCGACGGATCCTCGAACGCCAGGCGCAGCGACATCACCCCGGCATACAGAAACAACAGGATGAGTTCGGATGTCAGCCGAGGGTCCCAGGCCCAATAAGTTCCCCACATGGGCCGGCCCCAAAGGGAACCCGTGACCAGCGCCAAAATGGTGAACGACGCCCCGATGGGGGCCGAGGCCGCCGCAACGGCATGCCCGACCTTGATGCGCCAGATGAGCGCGACGGCACTGGCGGCGGCCATGACCGTATACACGGTCAAGGACAGCATAGCGCTCGGCACGTGCACGTAAATCATACGAACTGCCTCGCCCTGCTGGTAGTCGGGAGGCGCGATCGCGAGCCCGGCGATCAGCCCGTAGCCCATGGCGAGCGCCGCACAACCCAAGGCCCACGGCGCGAGCACGGCCGCCACCCCATAGACATAGGGCGGTGAGGCGAGTTTATAGAACCATGTCCACATGATTTCTCTGTCATTCCAACGTAATGCGCAATGCCGTGGTCGCGGCGAACGGCGCCAGCGTGCAAGTGAACACGCACAGCGCCGCCAAAAAATACAACGCGCCCGCGGAACTCGTGCCGGATATCGCCCGGTCCGTGGCGCCGGCGCCGAAGATCAGCAGCGGCATGGCCAGCGGCAGCACGATGAGCGAGAGCAGCACGTTGCCGCGCTTCAAGCCCACCGTGAGGCCGGCACCGATGGCGCCCAACCAACTCAAGGTCAAAGTGCCCAATGCCAAACTCAACATCATGGTCAAAAACGCGCCGGTGGGAATGCCGAGCGCAGTCCCGACGACCGGCGACACCAAGACCAGCGCCGCGCCGCTGACCAACCAATGTGCGAAGGTCTTCGCGACCACGATCACCGTCAGTTCTTGGCCGCAGAGCGCGAGCTGCTCCAACGTTCCATCATCCGCGTCGCTCTTGAACAACGAGTCCAGCGACAGCAGCGACGATAACAGCGCAGCCACCCAAAGCACACCCGGCGACATGTCTCGCAGCAGCGACAGCTGCAGATTCAGACCCAGGGGGAACAAGGTAGTTACGATCAAAAAAAACACCAATGGTTGCAACAATTGATCGGGACGGCGAAAACTGAGACACAGTTCACGCCGTACGAGCAGCGCAAAGGCCTCGAGCATGCCGACGTTCATGGTCCGAGCTCCAGGCGCCGCAGGTCCACATCCACCTCGAGGGTGTGGTGTGCGACCACCAGCGCAGCGCCCCCTGCCTGCACGTGCGACTGCAGCAATTCCCCCGTCAGCGCCGTGCCCGCGGTGTCCAAATTGGTGAAGGGCTCATCCAGCAGCCAGAGCGTTGCCTGCATCGCCAGAATTCTCGCCAGGGCGACGCGGCGCCGCTGTCCCGCCGACAGCACGCGGGCCGGCAAATCGGCGCAAGCCCCGACGCCCGTTCTCTCCAAGCTCGCGCGCAACTCCCCGGCGGTGATCCGGCGCTTGAGTCCGACCGCAAAGCGCAGGTTCTCCAACGCCGTCAAATCGCCCTTGAGCGCGGGCTCGTGCGAGGCATAGGCGAGCGCGGCCTGATATTCCGTGCGCGCGCTGGAAATCGGCTGTCCGCGCCACGACACCCGCCCCTGCTCCGGCCGCAGCAAGCCGCACGCGACCCGCAGCAGCGTGGTCTTGCCGGTACCGTTCGGACCCGAGATATGCAGCAACTGACGCGGCCGCAGCTCGAGGCTCACGCCCTGAAGCACATGACGGTCGCCGCGCCAGACATGCACTTTTTCGACGCTAAGACCATCCGCTGGCGTATTCATGAGGCCGCGAGCTTAACTAAATCAAAGGGTTGAAGCTACCTTTTCATGCGCTAAATCGACTACCCGCGCCTTCGTGCCGTTCCCGGAGACGATGATTTCACCGATCGAGATCGGCAGCGTGAAGCGGCGCGGTCCACAGCTGCCGGGATTGACGTACAGCACGGCGCCGCGCTGCTCGATCTTCGGACGGTGCGAATGGCCGGAGACGACGACCCGCACCCCGACGGCCTCGGGGTCGATGTCCAGTTGAGAGAGATCGTGGATGACGTAGACGAATAGGCTGCCCACCCTGATCAACTCGGTCGCCGGCAGATGCGCCGCCCATGGCTGCGTATCGTTGTTGCCGCGGACCGCGATCAGGGGCGCCATGGCGGCGAGTTCATCGAGAATTTCCGCCGCGCCGATATCGCCGCCGTGGACGATGTAATCGCAACCCACTAGAAAGGCACGCGCTGCGGGTCGCAAAAGCCCGTGGGTATCAGCCACCAGCCCGACCCGCAGCTCATGCTGCATGTTGAATTCGGCTCACCGCTCCCAGTGGCCGGGCTCGTGATGCCAATGCGGCCCGCGCTGCTCCCAGCGATCGGGAACCCAGTGGTAGCCGTGCCGTTCGCGAATGTAGTGGCCGGGAACCCAGACGTGCTCGTGGCCGCGCCACTCCCAGAATCCCGGCGCCCACACGTAACCGACGCGAGGTTCGGGAACCGTCTCGACGCGCACCGGCGGCGGCGCAATGTCGATGTCGATGCCGACTCCGGCCGATGCGATGGTCGGTGCGGCCACCGTCCCCGCGGCCATCATCAGGCCCAGCAGCAATGCCCTATGAGAAGCTTTCATTCAACCTCCTTAGTTTTGACTTCCGACCCACGATCGGTCCAAACACTGGCAACGAGTCACGCTCATGGTCGGTTGACGGCCGGCGGCTTGTCTGTAGGACTGCGCCGCATTCCTCGCACGATGACCACGCGGTAAATGATTGATCATTCTGAAGAAAACGGCGTAATCGCCTCGGCCTTAAGAGTCGGTAATGTAGTGATGCTGCGGATCACCGGCCGGCGCCACGCGACCAGCGCCAGAACGAGCGCGGTCGCACCGGCAAATCCCAAGGCGGCGCGCAGACCCACCCGCTCGCCCAGCCAGCCGCCGAGCAGCGCGCCCGGCCCCGCCGGAATCAATATGAGCCAGCGCATGGTGCTCGTCATGCGGCCGAGCATGTGCGCCGGAGTGACCGACTGACGCAGCGACAGGAAGTTGATGAAGATGAAAACCGCACCGACGCCGAACATCAGCAGCATGAGCGCGTACGCAGCCACACCCACCGCATTCAGGGGAGCAATGCTCAGCAGCAGCCAGCCGCTGCCGGAGACGGCAAAACCGAGCACCAGCGTGGGTCCGGGACCGAAGCGGCGCGCGACACGATGGCCGATCACGCTGGCAAGCACCGTGCCCACGCCGAGCGCGACGTAACTCAATCCCACGCCGCGCTCCGACAGTCCCAGCTGACGGGTGGCAAACAGGATTTGCACCACCATCGCGGCCTGATTGCACATTTGCCATACGCCGACGCAGGTCGCCATGGTGACCAACAATCGGTGGCCGCGCACGAAGTCGATTCCCTCGCGCATCGCCACCCAGAAGCTCGAATGCTTGCCCGCCAGGTCCTCGCTCACCGAACGCCGCGCAGGATCGACGCGGACAACAGCAGCAGAAATGCGTCCGCCAGCAGCGCGACGGGCGCGCCGGTCAATTTGATCAGCGCCCCCGCAGCGCCGGGGCCGGTCACCTCCGCCGCGGAGTTCGCGAGCGCGTTCTTGGCATGCGCTTCGACCAGGCGGGCACGCGGCACGATCTGCGTCAGCACGATTTGCGCCGCGCTGCCGGCGGTCGTATTGACGGCGCCGATCAAGAAGCCGACGCAGTATAGCCAGTGCATCGACAGCCAGCCGAACCACCACGCCACCGGCACCGTCGCGACGGCGCACGAAATCGACAATTCGCCGACCACGTACACCGGTAATTTTCGCACCCGGTCGAGCCACACGCCGGCCGGCAGGGAGAACAACACGAAGGGCACGATTTCCATTGCGGTCAACAAGCCCATCTGCGTCGGCGCGGCGTGCATCAACACCGCTGCGGTGAGCGGCAATCGCCAGCAGGGTGACCTGGCCGCCGAACGCCGATATCAAGATCGACGTCCACAAGCGCCGGTAGGTCGCGTCGCGCAGCAGATCGGTGGGCGCAAGCGTGAAGCGATTCAGCCACCCTGCCGGTAGCCATGTACGGATGATTGCTAGATTCATGATGCCGGGGCGTGCAGCATGGTATTCGAAAACACCCGCCCGGGCGAGACGGTCATTTCGCTTACAATGTCCGGATGACTGCATTCACGCATCTCATGCAGCCGCTGCGCATCCGCGGCTGCACGCTCAAGAACCGCATCATGTCGACCGGGCACGACACGACACTGCCGGTGGACGGAACGGTGAATGCGGCGCTGGTGGCGTACCAAGAAGCGCGCGCCCGCGGCGGCGTGGGTTTGATCGTGCTGCAGGTATCGGGTGTGCACGAGACCGCGCGCTACACCAATCATGTGCTGATGGCGACGGACGACGCGCGCGATCGACGGATACCGCAACGTCGCGCAGGCGGTGCATCGCCATGGCACCGTGCTATTCGGGCAACTCTTCCATCCCGGCCGAGAGATGGCCGAAGCGGATGGCGGGCTGCTCAACGTCGCCTACGCGCCCTCGGCCGTGCCGAACGAACGCTTCCACGTGATGCCGCGGGCGCTGAAACAGCCGCTGCTCGATGCCATCGTCCGTGGCTACGGCGACGCTGCGCGCCGCATGCAGACGGCAGGCCTCGACGGCGTGGAGATCGTCGCCAGCCACGGCTATTTGCCGGCGCAGTTTTTGAATCCGCGAGTCAATCTGCGCGACGATGCCTACGGCGGCGATTGGGACGGCCGCCTGCGCTTTCTGCGCGAGGTGATAGCCGATATCCGCGCCAAAGTGACCGACGGCTTCGTGGTGGGCATGCGCATTTCGGGATCCGAAGCCGACGAACAAGGACTGACGGAGGATGAGACATTCGAAGCGGTGACTCGCCTCGATGACGGCATCGACTACGTGCACATCACGGTTGGGACGTCGGCGAGCCTCGGCGGCGCCATCCACATCGCGCCGCCCATGGCATTCAAACCCGGCCTACGTCGTCCCGTATGGCGCCCGCATCAAACGCCAATCGAAAATTCCGGTCTTCCTGACCGGCCGTATCAATCAGCCGCAGGATGCGGAGGCCGTGATCGCCGCCAATCACGCCGACGTCTGCGGCATGACGCGGGCCTTGATATGCGATCCGGAAATGCCGAACAAGACCGCGCGCGGAACTCCCGAGGATATCCGCGCCTGCATCGCCTGCAATCAAGCCTGCATCGGACATTTCCACAAGGGATTTGCCATCTCCTGCATCCAGAATCCGGTCAGCGGGCGCGAATTGCGCTGGGGGTCGCTGCCGCCGGCCGCACGCCGCAAGCAAGTCATGATCGTCGGCGGCGGACCCGCCGGGATGAAGGCGGCGGCCATCGCAGCTGAACGCGGACATCGCGCCACGCTGTACGAGGCGGAGCGGCGGCTCGGCGGCCAGGCGCTGCTCGCGCAGTTGCTGCCCGGGCGTGCGGAATTCGGCGGCCTGATCACCAATCTCGAGCGCGAATTGCAGTTGGCCCAAGTGCCGATTCACCGCGGCCGGCGCGTCGATCGGGCAATGATTCTGGCGGCGGCGCCGGATGTGGTGATCATCGCCACCGGCGCCAAGCCCTACATCCCCAAGTTTCCGCAGGAAGGCGCATTGCAGGTGGTGGATGCGTGGGCGGTGCTGCGCGGTGAGGCGACGGTCGGGCAGTCGGTGGTCGTGATCGACTGGCGCGCCGATTGGATCGGCATCGGCATCGCCGAACATCTGGCGCAACACGGCAGGTCGGTTCGGCTCGCGGTCAACGGGATCGCCGCCGGAGAAACGCTGCCGCTCTACGTGCGGGACCAGGCCGCGGCCTCCTTGCACAAGCTCGGGGTGCAGGTGCTCACCTACATGCGGCTGTACGGCAGCGATTCGGACAGCGTCTATCTGCAGCATCAAAGCAGCGGCGAGGCGGTGGTCATCGACAAGGTCGACACCTTGGTGCTTGTGCACCGGTCACACGCCGGTGGATGAACTCTCGGACGAGCTGCAGGCTCTCGACATCGAGGCTCACATCATCGGCGACGCCGCCGCGCCGCGCACCGCCGAGGAAGCCGTCTACGAAGGACTCAAGGTCGCCGCGGAGATTTGACGCCGCGCAACCGCCGCATCGTCGACGTCCTCGCCGAGAAATCCGCCGCTTTGATGGGCCCACAGGCGCGCATACAAGCCGCCCTGCGCCAGCAGCGCATAGTGATTGCCTTCCTCGACGATGCGTCCCTGGTCGAGCACGATCAGCCGGTCCATGGCCGCGATGGTCGACAGCCGATGCGCGATGGCGACCACGGTTTTGCCCTGCATCAGACGATTGAGACTCTGCTGAATGGCGGCCTCGACTTCGCTGTCGAGCGCGCTGGTCGCTTCGTCCAGCAGCAGGATGGGCGCATCCTTGAGCATCACGCGCGCGATCGCGATCCGTTGGCGCTGGCCGCCGCAGAGCTTGACGCCGCGCTCGCCGACATGCGCATCGTAGCCGGTGCGGCCGCCGGCATCGGCCAGCGTGACGATGAAATCGTGCGCCTCGGCGCGCTTGGCGGCGGCCACCATCTCGGCATCGCCGGCATCGGGGCGGCCGTAGCGGATGTTGTCGCTGACGGATCGGTGCAGGAGCGAGGTGTCCTGCGTCACCATGCCGATCTGGGCCCGCAGACTGTCTTGGGTCGCGAGCGCGATGTCCTGACCATCGATGAGCACGCGCCCGTGCGCAATGTCATAGAAGCGCAACAGCAGGTTCACGATCGTGCTCTTGCCCGCACCGGACCGGCCCACCAGGCCGATCTTCTCGCCCGGACGAATGTGCAGATTGAGACTGTCGATCACGGGGCCCGCCGCGCTCGCAGCGGCGCCGTAGGCGAAGCTCACCTGCTCGAAGCGTATGTCGCCGCGCGTCACGCGCAGCGGCTGTGCCCCGGGCCGGTCGAGCACCGTTGGCGACCGCGCCAGGGTATTGATGCCGTCCTGCACGGTGCCGATCTGTTCGAACAGCGACGCCATTTCCCACATGACCCAGTGCGAGATGCCATTGAGCCGCAGTGCCATGGCGGTCGCGGCCGCGACCGCGCCGACTCCCACCTGCCCTTGCGTCCAGAGCCACAGAGTGACGCCGGCCGTGCTCGCTATCAATCCCATGCTCAAAACGTGATTGACGATCTCGAAGCCCGTCACCATGCGCATCTGGCGGTACACGGTCTGCAGGAATTCTGCCATCGCGCTCTGCACGTAGCTCGATTCGCGCTGCGTGTGCGAGAACAGCTTGACCGTGGTGATGTTGGTGTAGGCGTCGGTGATCCGGCCGGTCATCATCGAGCGTGCGTCGGCCTGCGCCATGGCCACCGCGCCGAGCCGCGGCACGAAGTACCAGATCGCCAGCAGGTAGATTCCCAGCCAACCCATGAACGGCGCCAGCAGCCAGAGGTGGAAGCTTCCGACCACGAGTGCGATCGTGACGAAATAAATCAGGACGAAGACCAGGATGTCGGCCAGTATCATCCAGGTATCGCGCACCGCGAGTGCGGTCTGCATGAGCTTGGCGGCGACTCGCCCCGCGAATTCATCCTGGTAGAAGCTCAAACTTTGCGCGAGCATGTTGCGATGGAAATTCCAGCGCAGGCGCATGGCGAAATTGCCGGCGAGGGTTTGCTGCTTGAGCAGGCTTTGCAAACCGATCATCAGCGTGCTGCCGCCGAGGACGGCGGCCAAGCAGCAGCAGATGACCGCGCTGTTCCGTCCACAGCCGCGATGGTTCGACCTTGGCGAGCCAATCGACGACATGGCCCAACATGCTGAACAGCAGGGCCTCGAAGACCCCAATCGCCGCCGTGAGCACCGTCATGGCGGCGATGTAGCGCCGTGCACCCCGGGCACAGGCCCAGAGGAACGCGAAGAAGCCATGCGGCAGCGGCGGCGGCGGGGTATTCGGATAGGGTGAGACGAGTTTTTCGAAATATCGGAACAAGATTCTCGGGCTCCGGGCGGCTGCGGCAAGCTTGGAATCTTACCGTTAACCGGGGTAATCGCACTGCAAGATGGGCTGCGCCGCATTGACGCTGGCAATCGCCCGCCGCAGGTGTACACTCCGCCCCCCCACCCGCGAATCGCTTTTCAGGAGGCTGGCATGCAAGAGCAGACATATCCGCCGCAGCGACCCAACATGGCACACTTTGTGACCGCGGAAGAACAGAAAGCGCGCGAGGAATGGAAGGCGCAACTCAATCGTCTGCTGGACGATTATCGGCAGCGCTACGTGCTGCGCCAGCGGCCGGACGGGACGCCGGCGCCGTAATCACGCCGCGCCTTCACTGCGCGCGGGCTAAGGTTATTTCTCCGTGAATTTGCCGATGCGTTGCGCCGCATCCGGCGCCAATCCCTCGTTCTTGAACATCTCCAAGCCATGCGAGTCGCGCAGGCTCAATCCATCGATTTCGATCAGCGCGCGCTTGTTCACCTGGTTCGCATACCATGAGTTGGCGAGAATGTCGGCGGCCACGGCGGTGAGTTCCGCGTCGAAGCGATCATCGGGGAAACAATAATTGGCAAGGTGCATGGCTTGGGCCTCACGCCCCGAATAGCTTCGGCAAGTGAACATCATTTCGGCCGCCTTGGCCGTGCCGATGCGGTGCGGCAGGCGCAGGCTCAGGCCCCAAACGGGTGTCAGCCCCCAGCGGGCATAGACGTCGGAGAATTGCGCCGATTCGGAGGCGACGATGATGTCGGCCGCCAACGCGAGCTCGAGTGCGCCGGTCGAGCAATGCCCCTGCACCGCCGAGATCACGGGCTGCGGCAGATTCGCGATTTCTCGTATGACCTCGGAGTGGAAATGCGGCTTGGCATGGGCCTTGACCAGCGCGAGGACCTCGTGCATGTCATAGCCCGCCGAAAAATTGGCGCCGGCGCCGCGCAGGATCACGAGGCCGATCTTCTTGGGTTCGCGCGCAATGGCGCGCACGTGCTTGCACAGCGCTTCGAACATGTCCTTGGAGAGTGCATTGAATTTATCGGGACGATTCAGCGTCAGCGTCGCCACACCGCCGTTATTCTCTCGTCGCACTAGATCGCTCATAGCGGGGCTCCCTGGGGTCGATTCCACCACCCGCCGCCGAGCGCTTGAAAAAGGCCGGCCGTGTCGGAATAGCGATTGGCCTGGGCCTGAACCAGTGCCAATTCGGCTTGTTGGTAGGCCTGTTCCGCGTTCGTCACCGCGACCAGGGAAATCGTTCCGAGCTCGCGTTGGTGCTCCGCCAGGTCAAAGGTTTTTTTGGCCGCGCGATCCGCGTCGGCGCTCGCTCTTACCGCATCGCCGTCCGCCTGCAGCGCGCGCAGGGTATCGGCGACGTTTTGGCAGGCTAGAATGACGGCGCCACGATATTGGGCTGCAGCTTGATCGAGCGCTGCGTCCGCAGCACGCTCCTTGTGTATGAGCGCCCCGGCATCGAATAACACCTGGGTCATCGAGGCGCCGACGTCCCAAAAACCCGTGTAGGGGGTAAAGAGCTGCTTCAGCAGCAGGGCACTCGACCCGATATCCCCGGTGATGGAGAATTGCGGCAACATGTTCGCGATCGCCACGCCCACCGCGGCCGAAGTGGCGTGCAAATTCTCTGCCGCCTGCCGAACATCCGGTCGCTGTTCGATCAGTTTCGAGGGCAGACTCACCGGGAGGTCGGCGGGCAGCGTCAGGTCCTCGAGCCGAAAGGTCTCGACCGGTTCCTCCGCAGGCAGCCGCCCGAGCAATGCGGTCAATGCATCGCGGGTTTGACCCAGCTGCTTCTGCAGCGGCGGCAGGGTCTGCGCCGTCTGCGCCTCCAACGACTCTTGGGCGAGAACCTCGAGATCGCTCGCCGTGCCGAGTTGTCGTTGGTGGTGAACTTTGTCGGTCAGCTGATGCTGCAGTTCGAGCAGGCGCATCGTGGCACCGATCTGGCCGCGCAACGAAGCTTCCTCAACCGCGGTGACCACGACATTGCTGCTCAAGGTCAGGTAGGTGGCCTCGAGCGCAAAGCGGTTGAATTCGACCTGCGCCTTTGCCGCCTCGACCGCGCGCCGCGTGCCCCCGAACACATCGGGTAGATAACTCACCGACACCTCCGCCGTATAGAGATTGTAGTAGGGATTCGTTTGCGGGAGGCTCGTTGGGTTGGCAATGGTACCCAGGGCGTTCTTGGCGCGAGTGCCCGTGAAGTTCCCCTGCGCGACCGGAAAAAAGCTGGTCTGCTGTACCTTGTACTGCTCGTGCGCTTGCCGCAGCGCCGCTTGCGCGGCGGCGACGTCCGGGTTGGCCCGCAGCGCTTGCTCCACCAGGTGATTGAGCTGCGGCGATTTGAACAGGGTCCACCACTCGCTCGGGATGTCCATGCCCGCCGCAAAGCGCTGCGCGCCACCGCCCGTGCCCGGCGCTGACGCGGTGTCTCCCTGCATGGGTGCGCTGCCATAGCCGGGATCCGCCGGCGGTGCCGGGCGCTTGAAATTCGGGCCCACCGCGCAGGCGCAAAGGCCTGCGACGAGCACACCGGAGAGGATCAGGCGCGGCATCTTCAACGGCCCCATCGTGCTTCTCCATGGCGCTGCTCGGCCCAATGTTCGATGACGTGGTACATCGAGGGCAGCACGAACAGGGTCAAAACGGTGGAGATCGCCAAGCCGCCGACCACCACCGTGGCTATCCCGCGCTGCACGTCGCTGCCGACTCCCGTGTGAATGGCGGCCGGCAGCATGCCGAGCGTCGCCACGGTCGCGGTCATCAACACCGGCCGCAGCCGTTCCGTCGCGCCCTGCATGATCGCCTCGTGCAGTTCGAGGCCGGATTTTCGCATGCGGTTGAGGTTCGAGACCATGATGATGCCGTTTTGTACCGCGACGCCGAAGAGCGCGATGAAGCCGACGCCGCTCGCCACGTTGAGATTCTGGCCGGTGAGATGCAGGGAGATCAAGCCGCCGAGGGTGGCGAGTGGTACCACCCCCAGAATCAGCACGGCCTGCCGGAAGGATTTGAGACCGACGGTGAGAAAAATCAGCATCATTCCCATCACCACGGCGAGGATCACCAGCAGCCGCGCTTCCGCACGCCGTTGGTTCTCGAACTGGCCGCCCCATTCCAAGCGGATCTTGTGAGCGTCGAAATGTACCTGCGCTGCGATCTTTTTCTGTGCCTCCTCGAGATATGACGTCAAATCGCGGTCGCGATTGTCGATCCGAATCGTGAGGTTGCGCTGGCCGTTCTCGCGCGTGACCGTGCTCTCGCCGGTGCGCGCCCGCACGTCCGCGATCTGAGACAGGGGCACTTGCATGCCGTTCGCCGTATTCACCAATAGATTGCCGAGCGCCTGGGTCGAGTTGCGGGCATCCTGCGTGAATCGCACCGTCAGCGGATAAGTGCGTTCACCGACATACACCGTCGAGACCGGCGCCTGGCCTACCCCCGTCTGGATGACGTTCTGCACGTCGGTCATGTTGATGCCGTAACGGGCGGCCTTCTCGCGGTCCAGGTTGATCTCCATCTGCGGGACCGGCGGTTCCTGGAAAATCGATGCGCTGGAAGTGCCTTGAATGCCATAGAGCACACCGACGATCTGGCTGCCGATGTCGCGCAGCTGATTGAGGTCGTCGCCGTAGATCTTGATGACCAGCGGACTGTGCGCGCCGCCGATCATGTCGTTGACGCCGTCGATGATGGGCTGGCTGATGCCGATCGAGTAGCCGGGCAGATCCTTGGCGAGCGCCGCGGCGAACTTGTCGAGAAACTGCTTCTTGGACTCGTGATCCGGCCAGGTGTCGTAGTCCGTGAGTCCGACCGGGGCCTCGATGTGCGACATGGTCCAGGAATCGGTCCCGTCGTCATTGCGGCCGGTTTGGGTGACGACGTAGGACACTTCAGGATACTTGAGGATGGCGCGGCGCAGGTCGCTTGCCATATCGCTCGCCTTGTTCAAGGCAAGTCCCGTCGGCATTTGCACCTGCAGCCACAGGGCGCCTTCGTCGAGATCGGGCAGGAATTCGCGCCCGACGGTGGCGCCGAGTCCAACCACCGCCAGCAGCGCAAAGCTCGCGATGCCATAAACGATCCGCGGCTGATCCAGGCAGGCGGCGAGTCCCCGGTCGTACCAAACGGTCAAGCGCTTCAGCCAGCGGTTGTGATACACGCGGCTGGGCTTGCGGAACGCCATGTATGCGAGTCCCGGCACCAGGACGAGCGTCGTCAGCAATGCGCCGAACAAGGCGTAGCCCATCGTATAAGCCATGGGCGTGAAGAGCTTGGCCTCCGCACGCTCGAAGGAAAACATGGGCAGGTAGGCGGTGATGATGATCAGGCTGGAGAAAAAAATCGGCCGGGTCACCTGCAGCGTGGCGGCCCTGGCTTCGTCCTCGCTCAAGGTCTCGTCGGGCAGGGCCTCGCGCCGCCGCAGCACCGACTCGGTCACGACGATCGCACCGTCCACCAATATGCCGAAGTCGATCGCTCCCAGGGACAGCAGATTGGCCGACACGTGGGTGAGATTGAGCAGCGAGAACACCGCCACCAGGGCGAGCGGAATCGTCACCGCGACGACCAGCGCGCTGCGCGGGCTGCCGAGAAATAGAATCAGAATCAGGAACACGAGCGCGATTCCTTCCAGAATTGTCTGACCGACCTTGTGCACCGTCGCCCGGACCAAATTATCGCGGTCGATGTAGGGGACGATTTTCACCCCGTCGCTCGCCAATGCGCCGTTGAGCTCGATCACCTTGGCATGAACGCCGCGCAGCGTCTGGGAGGGATTCTGATACTTGAGCATGAGCACGATGCCTTCGATCGTGTCCGGATTGTTGTCCTTCCCGAGGATTCCCTCGCGTTCCTGGTGGCTCAACGTCGTGCGGCCGAGGTCGCGAACCAAGACCGGCGCACCGCTCACCTGGGTGACGACGATCGAACCGATCTGATCCAGCGTGTGAATCAAGCCGACGCCGCGGATCACATAGCTCTGGTCGCCGCGCGAGACGCGCCCGCCGCCGGCGTTCGTGTTGTTGCTGTTGATGGCATTGATGACATCGGTGATCCCGAGGCCATAGTGCTCGAGCTGTCTGGGGTCGAGATCGAGCTGGTATTCCGTGGTGAAACCGCCGAAATTGATATCGTCGACCACGCCGGGGACGGATTTCAGGGCCGGAATCACCTTCCAGCGCTGGATTTCGGACAGCTCCTGCAGATTCTTGCTGTCTGATTCCAGGGTGTAGCGATAGATCTCGCCGCCCGGACCCGACACCGGATCGGTCGACGGGGCCGCCCCGGCGGGCAGGACGGCCTGGCTGATGCGCTCATTGAGACGCTGCCGAACCCAGTAGTCGTCATAGCCGTCGCGAAACAGCACGGTGATCAGCGACAACCCGAAGGTGCTCTGGGAGCGCATCAGGATCATCCCGGGCGTACCGTTGATCGCGCGCTCGAGCGGCACCGTGATCAGCTGCTCGACCTCTTCGGCGGCAAGTCCGGGAATTTGCGTCGTCACCTGCGAGGCGACATCGCCCAGCTCGGGGTAGGCCTCGACCGAGAGAGTCTCCCACGCATAGACGCCGAAGGCGCCGACCAGCGCCGCCAGCACGATGACGGCGATGCGCCGGTGCAGGCAGAAGGTGACGAATTGATCAATCATTGAGCAGGATCCCGCCCTTCACCACGATCTGATCGCCGGCATTGATGCCGGAGCGGATGGCCACCGAGGTGCCCTCCTCCAGCTCGGTGTCTACGGTGCGCCGCTCGAAGGTCCACGGCGCCACGGCAACGAACACGCTGGTCCGGTCGTTATTCATCAGCAGCGCCGAGCTCGGCAGAACGATGCGGGAGCGCTGCACTCCCAACAGCGTCACCGTCGCGAACATGTTGGGCTTGAGAGCGTGATCGGCGTTCGCGAACGCGATGCGCAGCTTGTTGCGGCGCGAATCGGGTTCGATCACGTCGGACACGAACAATACCTTGCCGTGCAAAACCCGCTCCGGGTACGCTGCCAGGCTCACGTCGGCGTCCTCATTCTTGGAAATCGCGCCGACATCCTTCTCCGGAACCATTGCCGTCACCCAGACCACGCTGAGGTCGGCAATGGTCATGATCGGCTGCGTGGGGTCATTGATGATGGCGCCGGGTGCGATCGACAGCGTCGTGATGCTGCCGGCAACCGGCGCCGTCACCGTCAGCAGCCGGTTCCCGGGCTTGGCGTCCGCGGATACGCCGAGCGCTTTCAAGTGTGCCTGCGTCCTCGAGTACTCGGCGGCGGCTTGCGCCGCATTGCTCTTGGCTTGATCCAGGTCCTGGTCGGATGCCGTTCCGAGCTTGGATTGCTCCTGCTGTCGCGCCAGGATTTTATCGGTGAGTTTGGCCGAGTCCGCCGCCTTGTCGTTGTCGTCATAGGCCTGCGCCAAATCCGACGAGTCGATGACGGCCAGGGCCTGGCCGCGCGCGACGCGCTCGCCCAAGGCCACCTTGAGCTCCAGCACGCGGCCGCCGAGCGGGGGAAGGACGGCGGCGGTGCGCGCCGGATCGGATTCGACCACCGCCGGCAAAATCAGCTTGGCGCTGACCGGCTCAACCAGCGCCGGCATCACGCTCAAGCGGTTGCGCAATGCCGAGCCCTCGGGGACCAGTATCTTGTCCCCCTGTCGAGTCATGAGATCCGGCGGCCCACCACCCTTCACGGATGGCCCCAACAGCCCGAATCCGTGCGTGAAGAGCGCCGCCAGAAATATCAAGCCGAGACCGATTCCGCCCCAGAAGAAAGCGCGGCCGCGCGACGTAGGCTGATGATCGTGTATCGCCATGATCTATCCCCAAAACTAGTGTTGATTCGTCCGGCCAATACCGCTTGCGGCGCACGTACTCGAGGGGGGCGTTTGCAAAACGGCGCAATCGTATGCCTCTTCCATTATCCTGTCTAGGGGGATAGGATATCACTCATGCACACATTCCCCGAAATTGCCGCTCGATTGAAACGCGCCCAGGGACACCTCGCGGCGGTGATCGAGATGCTGGAAGCCCGCCGGCCCTGCCTGGATCTGGCCCAGCAGCTGCATGCCGTGGAAAAGGCCATCGGCAATGCCAAAAAAGAGCTCATCAGGGATCACATCAATCACTGCATGGAGGAGACCAGCGCGGCGCTGCCGCGCGAGTTCAAGGAGCTGATCAAGGAGTTTCAGGGCTTCACCAAGTATCTCTAGCCGCCATTGGTTACACGGTTATGACTGACACAGACGACTCAATCGCGGGAGGACACAGCCATGTCTTCCTCGGCACCGGTCACGAGCGCAACGAACGCAAGACTTGGGCCGTGATCGCCCTGTGCGCGACCATGATGGTCGTCGAAATCGTGGGCGGCACTCTGTACGGCTCCCTGGCGCTGGTAGCCGACGGTTTGCACATGTCGACCCATGCGGGCGCGATGCTGATCGCGGCCCTGGCATACACCTACGCCCGCCGGCACGCCGATGACAGCCGCTTCGTCTTTGGCACCGGCAAGCTCGGCGATTTGGCCGGTTTCAGCAGCGCCATCGTGCTCGCCATGATCGCCCTGCTCATTGGCTATGAAGCCGTTGCCCGCTTCCTGGCACCGGTGCCCATCCATTTCACGGAGGCCATTCCGATCGCGGTGGTCGGTTTGCTGGTGAATGTCGTCAGCGCCTGGCTGCTCAGCGGCGGCGACCACCCTGGCCATCACCACGGACCGGAATCCGAACACGACCACCCGGGCGAAACGCGCGCAATTGCCGCCCGGGAGGGTCCCGTGGAGCTGGCCATTGTCGAGCAAGGGGTACCACCGCGATTTCGCGTGACGTTTGCGGTGCCGCCGGTAGGCGACGCCTCAGGCTCGCCGCGTTTGGAGACCTTGAGAAAGGACGGAACCCGTCAGTGGTTTTCCTTCACGCCCCGCGACAATTACTGGGAATCGCTCACGACCATACCGGAGCCCCATGAGTTCACTGCCTCGCTGCATCTGGGCGGCGATATATACACGGTCGATTTTGCAGAGCACGGGCACGAACACGCCGCGCACGAGGGCCACGGCGGTGCGGCGCACCGAGATAACAACATTCGCTCGGCCTACATACACGTGATGGCCGATGCGGCGGTCTCGGTGCTGGCAATCACCGGCCTCGTCCTGGCGCGCTTCTTCGGCTGGATGTGGATGGATCCGCTAGCGGGCACCATCGGCGCGCTCGTCATCGCGAACTGGTCCTATGGCTTGATGCGCGATACCGGCCGTATCCTGCTCGACATGAACCCGGATCAACGCATCACCGCACAAGTGCGTGAGGCGATCGAGTCGAGCGGCGCTCGTCTCATCGACCTGCACCTGTGGCGTTTGGGCCCGGGCCACCTGGGCGCCGTCGTATCGGTCCTCACCAGCGAGGATCGCGACTGCGCGTTCTTTCGCGCACGCTTGAGCCAGTTCAAGGCACTGTCGCACGTGACCGTCGAGGTCACCAAGGCCGCGGCGTGAGCATTTCGCCGTTTGCAAACCCCCCGCATCGCTGAGGCAAGCGCGGTATCCTCCTCGATCGCGCCGCGAGCGTAGATGAGGACGATGACGTGAATTTTTTTGCGAGACTCTATTATCCCCTGCGCAAGGCCTGGAAGGCGGTCGGGCTCTACCTGGTCATCGCCGGGCCGGGGATCGTCGTCATGGTCGCCGATAACGACGCGGGCGGCATAACCACCTACGCGGCCACCGGCGCCAAGTACGGCTACCACCTCATTTGGTTCTTGCTCATTTTGATCCCCGTTGCCTACTACGTTCAGGAGATGACCGTGCGCCTCGGCGCCGTCACCAAGCGGGGTCATGCGGAGGCAATCTTCGACGGTTTCGGTGCATTTTGGGGCTGGTTCTCGCTGCTCGATCTGATGATCGTCGACTGGTTGACGCTGATCACCGAGTTCGTCGGGATGACGGCGGCGCTGGCCATTTTCGGCGTGCCGCCGTGGATCACCGTAGCCGCGGTCATCGTGCTGATGGGGGTCATTGTCCTCAACGGCCGATATTGGACCTTCGAGAAGCTGGCACTGCTATTTTGCGCATTGAACCTCGTGTACATCCCGGGAGCCTTTCTGGTCCACCCGTCCGTTCGGGATGTACTGCACCAGGGTCTGATTCCAAACTTCGCCGGCGGTTTCAACGGCCAGCTGTTCTTCTTCCTGATGGCCAATATCGGCACCACCATCGCCCCCTGGATGCTGTTTTTCCAGCAAAGCGCCGTGGTCGACAAGGGGATGCTCGAGAAGGACATCCCGTGGGGCCGCTTCGACACGCTGCTGGGCTCGATCATCACCGTGGTGGTGGCGGTGTTCATCGTCATCGTGACCGGGACCGTACTCCCCGGTATCGACATCGACAGTGCCGCTCAGGCGGCGCAGGAGCTGATGAAGACCGACCGTTACGTGGGAACCTTCCTTGCAATCGGACTGTTCGATGCCGGCCTGCTCGGGGCCATCTGCATCTCGCTGGCAAGTTCCTGGGCTTTTGGCGAAATCTTCGGCTGGGCGCACTCTCTCAACACCAAGATCCGCCAGGCGCCGTGGTTCTACGCGACCTACTTTCTCATGCTCGTGACCTCCGGCTTGGTGGTCCTGATCCCGCAGGCACCGCTGGTATTGATCACCCTGTTCGTACAGGTGATCGCCGTGACGCTGCTGCCGGCCGCGCTGGTGTTCCTAATCTTGCTGCTCAACGACCGCGCGACGATGGGCGAGCGGCGCAACACCCGGGGCCAGAATCTCATCGGCGGCGTCATCGTCGTATCGATCATCATCCTTTCGACCCTGTACGGCGTTTCCGTGCTGTTTCCCAACTTGTTCCAATAAGCGAGAATGCCGGCATGAGCAAACTGCGCGGTCTATTCGCCAAATTCGCTGCGATCAATTCCCGCTACCGCGAGCCGCGCATCGAGATGTCCGGAGCGGTCCGTCTCTCGCTGCTGGTGCTCAGGGTGTACCTGCTGGCTCTGGTGGCGCTGATGATCTACAAGTTCGTGCTGATCGTCACGCAGGCGTAGGACATGGCGACCGTCATCGAACAGGAGTTCTTTCTCAGCGAGATCCTCGGCCGCCGCGTCTTCGTGAGAAAAAAGCGGATCGGACGCTTGAGCGATCTCGCGATCGTCGAAACCGGCAAGCTCCCCGAGGTGACGCACGTCGTTGTTTCCCGGTCCTTCGGCTATGCGACGCTGACGGTTCCTTGGGATCGCGTGCGGCTCATATCCAATCAAGAGGTCGTGCTCGACATCGCCGAGGATATGATGGCGCAATACGAGCGTGCGCCGCAGGAAGGCCTGATCCTGCTGCAAGATCACATTCTCGACAAGAAGATCCTCGACCTCGACGACCACGAGGTCGAGATCGTCTACGACGTCAAGCTCGCGTTTCAAAACGACAAGCTGTATGCGGCCGAAGTCGACTTCAGCCACTATAGGGCGCTGCGCCGGCTGGGTTTTCGCAAGCTCGCCAAACTGCTCACGAATCGCAGCAAGGAAGACCGGGTGTCCTGGCTGTACGTGCAGCCGCTCCCGGAACAGTTGGGGAGCTTCGCCGGGAACATCAAGCTCAAGGTGCCGAAGGCCGGCTTGAGCGAAATCCATCCGGTGGATCTTGCCGATATCCTCGAGGAGCTCGAGGGCGGCCAGCGTGTCGCCTTGTTCAATGCCCTGGACGCCGAACAAGCCTCCGATACCCTCGAGGAGGTCGAGCCGCGGGTGCAGCGGGAGCTGATTCGGGCGATCGAGAAAGAGCGCGCGGCGCTTTTGATCAACGAAATGACCCCTGCCCAGGCCGCCGATATCCTCGCCATCCTGCCCCGCGACCAAGCCGGCGCAATCCTCAAGCTGCTCGACCGGGACAAATCCACCAAGGTCGAGCACATCATCGACAAGCACGATGAGCAAATTCTTCTCTATGGATCGCCCGAGATCATCCGGCTGCCGGCAACGACCCCGGCCGCGGAGGTGCTCGACCGCTACCGCGAGCTCGCGACCGGCAAGGAAGTCGTGATGTACGTGTACGTCACCGATGAGGCGGGCGCCTTGAAGGGCGTGGTCGACATTCGTGAATTGGTGGCCGCGGAACCCGCCCAGACCCTCGGCGACATCATGACTGAGCACGTGATTTCGCTGCCGAAGGATGCCACCTTGCGGGAGGCCGCGATGCTCTTCGACCGCTACAGCTTCCGGGCGTTGCCCATCACGGATGAAAATGACCAGCTGCTGGGTGCGGTCTCGTCGCGCGATGTGCGAAGTCTCAGGCCGAGACTCGCCTGATTTAGACCGTCCTGTCCCAGCGCGTTTCGATCATCGAGTTCAGGCAGTCCTCCGGTAAATACGACTGCCACGGCTGGACCACCGAGCGCACGCTGCCTTCTCTGACCTTCCGCCTGGCGTTCTCGATCGCGTTGTCCGAAGGGTACACATGCGGCACCGCAAAAATTGGAACTCGTGGTGAAGTGTCGAAGTTCATTGGCGTGCTCCTCCCGGCTGCGGAGCTCATCTCTACAGGATTCGCGTCATGCAGTCTGTTCGGTAAGCCACTCTGGTGCCCTCGCCCGGACTCGAACCGGGATGAGCTTTCGCTCAACGGATTTTAAGTCCGTTGCGTCTACCGATTCCGCCACGAGGGCTTAAAAACCCAAAGTTTAGCAGCTTGGAACAGCCCTTACAGCGCGAGGCGCTCGGACGCCGGTATGCACCAGATGTCGATCGGACCGCGCCGTCCGCGCAGTTCAAATTGCGGCAATTGCAGAAACGGCACGGCTCCAACGACTGTGCCCGGCGCCGCTGCGTGACTCGCAAGGTCCGTCGCGACGGTGCAGGAGAACAGCACTTCGCCGGCGCGCGCGCGGCTGCAGAGCCGCGCGGCGACATTCACGGTATCGCCCACCAGGGTGGTGGCGCGATGGCCAGGCGGTCCAAGCACACCGACTGCAACCTCGCCCAAGTGCAGCCCGACGCCGATTCCCGCGTCGATCGACAACTTGGTGCGCCAGCGTTCCGCAATGGGCGCGAACGCCTGCAGCATTGCATGCCCCGCCGCCAGCGCGGCGCGCGCCCCGCTGCTGTTCGCGTCGCTCACGCCGAATCCCGCCATCACGCCGTCGCCGGCCATGTGGAATACCTTGCCGCCGTGTGCCGCGGTCGCGGCCGCAAGCGTCGTGCAGAATTCATCCAGGAGCGGCACGAGGCTGACCGCCGACAGGCGCTCGGCCATGCCCGTGTAGCCGCGAAGATCGGCGAACAGCACCGTCGCGCGCGCCGCATGCGCGGGTGCCGGCGACCGCACCCGCGTGACGATAATGCCCGCCGGGCGCAGCCCTGGAGACCGCCCTCCTCGCCTTTC
Source organism: uncultured Gammaproteobacteria bacterium (assembly GCA_963818075.1). GTDB lineage: Bacteria > Pseudomonadota > Gammaproteobacteria > Steroidobacterales > Steroidobacteraceae > Bog-1198. The sequence continues at coordinate 1,040,295 of CAWFQX010000007.1, forward strand.
GGTACTCACGCTTTGAAAAACGCCGGTAGTTCTTCGTTCACCACTTCCCCCGGTGAGGTCCGTTTCAGAAAATCGCCTTGATGCACAATTTACAGGCCCGGGTTGACCGGGCGCAAGACGCGGCGCAAGTTACCTTTCTTTTTGCGCCCAACCAGGAGAGGCCATGCGTGGCAATCATGCGAGGATGATTTTCGTGGCCGCACTTGCCCTGTCGCAGGCCGATGCGCTTGCCGCCGGCACGGCGCCCAACCTTCCGACCGAGATCGTCGAGCAATTGATGACCAAGGACCTCGTGGGTCTACCCGGCAAGGAAATCGTGATGCTGACGGTCCAGTATTTGCCGGGTGGCGCCTCATTGCCTCACCGCCACGATGCCCAGGTGTTCGTGTACGTGCTCGACGGCGAGCTCACCATGCAAGTCGCGGGCGGCCCCGCGCTCACGCTACGCCGTGGCCAGACTTTCTACGAGAGCCCGGCCGACGTGCATGTAGTCTCGGCCAACGCCAGCAAGACGGCGCCGGCAACCATCCTCGTGTTCATGGTAAAGGACAAGAACGCGCCGGGGTCGCGTGCCGTCAAGCAGGAGGGTGCGCCCTGAACAAAGCCATCGCAATCTGCTGTCTCGCTGCGTTATGCGGCTCGATCAGTTTCCTGCCGGCAGCGGCCGCTGAGGCTACCGGGCAGCAACGGGCGCAGGCCGCCGGCCGCGCGATCCTGGACACCGCTGCGCCGCGCCGAGCGGTGACCACCATCGACGGCGATGTGATCGATCTCGGCAGCCTGTATGGCAAGAAAGCGGTGTACTTGAAGTTTTGGGCAACCTGGTGCGTGCCCTGCCGCGAACAGATGCCGCATTTCGAGCATGTCTACGAGACGGCGGGAACCGATATGGCCGTCATTGCCATCGATGTCGGATTCAACGACTCGGTCGAAGCTGTGCGCGCCTACCGGAAGAAGCTCGCAATCAGCATGCCCATCGTATTCGACGACGGCAGCCTGGGAGCCGCTTTTCACCTCAGGGTTACACCCACCCACGTCGTCATCGGACGCGACGGCCGGATTTTGTATGTCGGCCATCTCGCCGACGGTAAGCTCGATGCCGCATTGCTGGCGGCGCGCGCGGCGCCGGCCGTGCCCGCCGCAGCCGGTCGGCATGTCTCAGCCAACGAGAGCGCGAATGAGCGGCCCATCGCCATCGGCGATCTCCTGCCCCGCCGATCGCTCGCCACTCTCGACGGGCAGCGTTTCGAGCTGCTGCACACGGCTGCGCCGCAAAAGCTGACCGTCCTGGTATTTTTGTCGCCGTGGTGCGAGTCCTACCTCGCCGCTTCGAAGCCTGAATCTGCCGCGAACTGCCGAAGTATTCGCGAGCAATTCACGGCCCTTGCCGCCGACCCCCGCGTGCGTTGGCTCGGCATCGCGTCCGGTCTGTGGGCGAATTCCGCGGACCTGCGCAAGTACCGAACCGAGAACAAGGTGCCCATTCCGCTGACCCTGGACGCATCGGGCGATGTATTCCGCGCGTTTCAAGTGAACGAGGTCCCAACGGTCCTGATCGCCGACGCCGGCGGCCGTATCGTACGTCGAATCGAGGGGAGCGCGGCGCAGGATGCGGCTGCGTTGCGCGCTGCCGTCGACGGCTCATGACAGGATCGACGAAGGGCCGCCATTGAGCCGCGCCATGCGCAGTCGATTCGAACCGCGCCGCTAGAACGGGTAATTGAGTCCGGTGAACGCCGCCACGCCCTCGCTGCCGTAGCCGATATCGACGTATCCGACGACGAACGGCCGCGCGATGCCGCGAAACCCCACGCCAAGGACTTTGTGAAGTTGATCGAAAGGCAGCGAGCCGGTTCGCGCGAATACCCGGCCGACATCGATGAAGGGAGTGAGTTCCACATCGATGCTGGTCGACGTGGTATCGAGGGTATAGACCTTGCGGCGCAGCTCCAGGCTGCTGGAAAAGGAATCACGATCGTAAAAGCGGCCGGCCCCCCAGCCGCGCAGCGGCTGCTCACCGCCGATGACGCTTTCCCCGCCGCCGATGCCGCTCAGCGCCCAGAACGGCACCTCATGCGAGGTCGGCATATAGCGCAGCGCCATGTGGCCGGCCAAGATGGTGTCGCGCGCAATCGGCCAAAAGCCGCGCCCGTCGCCCCCAACCTCGCTGTACATGGAGTCGTTGAACAAGCCGCCGCGGCTGGCGAGGCCGGCATAGGCGACCAACAGCATGCCGCGGCTGGGTACGGTCAAGTCGTCGCGGGAGTCATAGTTGATCGACAGGCGGTTTAGAAATTGCTTGTTGGTTCCGAGGACGTCGACGAAGCGGGTCTCGATCGACGCGACCTTGTTCAGAGTGCCGGGAAGCACGTCGACGACCTGCAGGCGCGCGGTATACAAGAGCTGCCAGGCATGATTCACGTTCAGGCCGACCTGCACCTGCGCTCGCTCCTGCTGGTTGGTGTAGTTCGTTTCGGCGGACTTCGAGGTGTCGTTGCCGACGCCGTAGAAACGCGGCACGCCGCTGCGGTCGAAAATGAGACTGGTGTTGAAGGACCAGAGCTCATCGCGCAAGCGGCCGCGCTGATACTCCGCGTCGAATTCACGCTCGACCCGCTCCTTGATCCCAGTGACGACCGACCACTGTTCGTCTTTCGAGGAATACCCATACACGCGCCCGTGCACGCCAAAGCCGAAATACGGGTTGTAGAGCACATCGGGCGCAATGATGCGATTGATCTCGTGATTCTCGTCCGTATGCACCCACGTCGGAATGAGACCCAGCGTCGTGCCGCTGTCCGGATCGACGCCGATCAAGGGTACCGGGATGAATGGTGCAGTCGACGGGTCGAACCACCGCCACAAACCCGTCGGCGGAGTGGCAGGCGGCGTGATCGGTCCGGGTGCCGGCGCCTGCGTCGGGTCATCCGGCGGCGCCGCCGCCCACGATGCCGTTGCCGGCAGGGCTGCGAGACAGAGCAGGCAACTGTATAAATTCACTCGTGGGTCTGCGCGTCGGGAGTCGGATTCAATCGATGGGCCTGCCGCAACGGGCCAAAACTGCGCGCAGATCCCGGATCGGCGGAAACACCTCGTTGTTCCAATCCGCGCCCTGCGCGTCGTAAGCCCGCTGCTCGTACTCGACGATTTCCTTGTCCTCGCGGAAGATGTTTTCGGTAAACCACGTCACGAAGGGCCAGACCGCGTGGATCACACCCGGGACGCGCGGCTTCTTCACCGACAGATAGCCATAGGTGCGATTGGTGCGCTGTGCAGCGTCGAGCGGCGTATACGCCAGCCACACATCGAGCACCGGGTCATCGGTTTGCTTGATGTCGCGCCCCACCCAGACCTTCAGGCTCTGAGTCGGATAGTCGGTGCGGATGCGCATATGGTCGGAGAAGTCCTTCTTCGGCACATTGCGCTTGCGCATCAAATCCACGATGACTTGTTCCCCCATCGACTGCTTTCCCTCGGTGCGCGTGAAGCTGTATTCGACCTGCGCCCAGTCATCGCCGTGCTGCCGGCCGAGACAGCGGGCCATGATCGAGCCCATTTGTTTCCGATGCATGAACTGGTGATTCATGTCGAACAAATTCTCGTGCATGAAGGTGTAATGGCAGGCCACTTCGCGGTTGAGCCGCCGGGTCTTGTATTCCTTGCGCTGCGAGGAGCCGAGCCGCGCCGGCAGGCGGCGTTCCGCCAGCGCCGCGTCGCCCGGAAAAACGAATATCAGCCCATCGACTTCGCGCGCGGGATAGCTCCTCACTCCCGTGGGCAGCCGATCCGTGCCGAGATAAGGAACGTTGACGCACCTGCCGGCACCGTTGTACGTCCAACCGTGATAGTGGCATTTGAGTTCTTCCCCGTTGACCACACCGAGACGCAGGGGAACCTGACGGTGCGCGCAGCGGTCTTCAAGCGCAAACACCCGGCCGCTCGTGCCGCGGTAGATCACGATGGGCAGATCCGCGAAGCGCCGGCCGAGCGTCTTCCCCACTTTGAGCTCATCGGACCAGGCGACGGGGTACCAGTAGTCCGGATGCGCGCCCACGCGGCGCAGGTCGAGCGCGGCCGTCGAATTCGCCGGGCGAGCGTTCATCAAATTCGAATTATCCTCGGACATCGGGCGCTCCAAATGGCGAGCCAGAACATCGTATTGACGCGTCGACGCGGCTGGACTGGGGTCAACCAATAATTATAGCCTCGACCAAGACCGCGCGCTCGGCTCGGGGTCGACGGACCGCGGCAGGAGGTGGAGGCTAGGAGCGGAATCGAACCGCTGTACGCGGCTTTGCAGGCCGCTGCATGACCACTCTGCCACCTAGCCTCGTTCAAAACGTCGAACCCCGGACAAGCCGGGGTTCTGATTGGACACTGACGCGGGAAACGAGGCTCGAACTCGCGACCTCAACCTTGGCCTGATTGTGCCCCGGATTGCCTAACTCATTGGATTCCCGCTGAATTTAGCAGTTTACCAGGCTGCTCAATAGCGCACAAGGCGAGCGCCTCAACGGATGCACGTGCACCGCAACTTCGCATCCTCCTCGGGTGATGATCGATTGGCCTGTTTCATTGGCGATTTACGTTTTCCCTGGATAGACGGTAAGCATTTGTGTTCGCGGAAGGGTGAAATCATGCGATTCGAGACATCATGCGCATAGTCCCAAACCCCGGTCGGTGGCTGATCGCCAGTGCCGCGGCGGTGGTCATGCTGACGATTGGGGCCATCTATTCTTGGGCCATCTTCACGCAACCCTTGCTCGTTGCCTATGGATGGGACCTGACCACCACGACCTGGGCCTATGCGATCGCGAATTTCTCCCTTGCCGCGGTCGGCGCCGTGATCGGTGGTTTTTGGCAGGACAGGGTCGGGCCTCGAACCGTGGCGATGGTCGGTGTCGCACTGTGGGGGTGCGGCAACGTGCTCGCCGGTCTTGGAACCTCGGTGTTCGGGGCGCCGTGGCTGTACGTGAGCTATGGAATCCTCGGCGGCATCGGCGCGGGTATGGCATACATCACACCGGTCTCCATGGTCGCCAAGTGGTTCCCCGACAAGAAGGGCCTTGCGGGCGGTCTCGTTGTCGGTGGCTTCGGGCTTGGCGCGTTCGTTTACAACCAGTGGATTCCGCGGCTGCACGGCTTCCATTCAGCGGCCGTGCACGCAGACGGGTTCTTGGCCGCAAGAACTGCCGCCAAGGCATCAGGCACGGCGTTCGATCCGACGACGCTCACGGTGGCGCAAACGTTCACCACCGCCGATATGAGCGCGGTCATGCATGTATTCATCGCCTCAGGCCTGGTCTTCCTCATCGTCGGCCTCACCGCGGCGTCGCTGTTTCGCAATCCTCCGGATGGCTACTCGCCCCCGGGCCGGGAGCGCACCGTCATAGCCTTCGCCGGCGATGGATATTCGCCATCGCAAGCCCTTGCGACGCCTCAGTTCTACCTGCTCTGGCTGCAGCTCTTTGTCAACGTCATCGCCGGCATCACGATCATATCGAACGCCGTCTGCATCCTCACCGACCTCACGAAGATGTCGGCTGCGGCCATTGCACCGCTGTTCGGCCTCGTGACCATCTTCAATGCGCTCGGTCGTCCCCTTTGGGGTGCGATCTCGGATCGGATCGGGTGCAACCGCACGTTCGCCGCCCTGTTCGTCATTCAGGCAGTCACGCTGTTGCTGCTCGCCAACGTGCACGAACTCATGCCCGCGCTCGCCGCTGTCGCCGTGATCCTGCTCTGCTGCGGCGGCGGATTCGGAACGATGCCGTCGTTCAATGCTGCCTGCCTGGGCACGAAATTCATGGGATTGAACTACGGCCTGATTCTGTCGGCGTGGGGCTGCGCCGGACTGATCGGCCCGATCGTCGCCGCTCGAGCGAGCGATATGACCGGCTCATTCGCCGGAATGTTACCGCTCATCGCGGTCGCGCTGATGATTTCCGTAGTCTTGCCCTTCATCACGAAGAGGCCGGCGCAAGCGGTACGCGCGGCGACAGCCGTCGCGCCAAGACGCTACCGTCTTCCCGGAGCGCACCAACGGGAACCTGCCCGATCGGGGTGCTCCCTGTGGCCGATTGCCTTGCAAGGCGCTGCCCGGTGCAGCACGCAGCGACTTTCAGTTCCGAATGATGGACACGCACGGTCGAAATGAAAAGGAGATTGAGCCATGAACCTGTTACGCAAGAATGACATTTTTTCCGTTGCAGTTGTCACTGCAACTGTGCTGTTTGCACTTACCGCACTTTCCGCCCCTCGGAGTGCGCTCGCCCTCGGTGACGAACCGGTGCGGGTTGCCAACACCGCAGCCGGTCCGGCCATCGTCGAGGAGGTTCCCCACTTCGCCTCGCATCTCGTGACGCTCTACGCCTTTAGCGGCCTTAGCGGCGCTTTCAGCACGGGCTTTCTGCAAGTAGGTACGGATGGAGTGAACGCGAACACTGTCTATGTAGTACCGCCCGGTCAGAGCTTTGTCATCACGGGCGTCGATATCAACCCCAATGATTACACCACTATTTCCTCTTTGGTCAGTGTCTTTGCCGGAGCAGGAGGCCTTTATGGGAGTTGGATGGTGCCGGGCACCGTTTCAACCGAGTTTCAGTACCCTTCTGGAGTCGTCGTGCGGAGCGGGACGTCTTTATATTTAGTTGCCGGCCCCGCTTTCGGTGTTTTCCTTCATGGCTATTTGACCGTGAATTGAAGGAGAGTTTCATGCAGAAAATAAAACAATTCACCTTGTGCACGCCGTTCCGCGAGCATCTTGCGCCAGTCCATCTGCCGCGCGAGCGCCGGTTCAACTTGCTCGGTTCCCTTGTCGGAGCCCTTGCGTTCACGTGCGCCGGGGTTTCCGCTGCAGATACCGTGCGAGTGACCAATCCGGCGACACAACCGGTATTGACGAGCAGAGTTGATGAACCGGCGCGCGTTCCCTATCAGGTTCAATTGACAGGTGCGTCGGCCATTACTTGCGGAAGTCTATTGTCGACGGCTAGCTGTGGAGGAAGGATCAATGGAGTGCCGACGGGCAAGCGCCTAGTCATTCAATCTGTTTCCGGAACGCTTACCACGAATTCTCCACCGACCAATGGGCAAATACTTGTTGCAACTGAATTGCCTGAGACTGGCTACTATGGCGTTCCAAGCATTTCAATCCTTCCGAACATCATCGATATTCCCGGCCAACCCAGTTTCACAACCGGCTATTCCAACGTTATTTTTCAGTCTCAACTGACTGTCTATGTCGACGGAGGAACTCGGGCTCAAGTTTATGTCACGCTGTCCGGTCCCAGTTCAGCCGCCGCTGCGAGTATCACCGTGTCGGGCTACGTCATCGACTGCACCGCCGCACCTTGCGAGCCGATCGTGATGCAATGAGCGTCGGCCGGCGACGCGGGCCACTGCAGGCTGTTAGGGGACTACCGGTGGAACCCCGCTTCAATCCGCTCCCACAAATTCGACTGACGAGGCGTCCCCTTATCGAGCACGGCGGCATAGGCATCTGCGACCTGCTGCATCATGCCCGCGTCCGCCAGCAGGCGCGCGAGCGTCGCGCGACGGTAGCGCCAGTCTTTCCAGGCGCCATCCGGCCAATCCTCGTCGCGGGCGCGCTCGGCGGCTGCCGCGTAGAGCGTGAACGCCTGGAGCAATTGCGCATTACTCTTTAGCAGGTCCGCCTGCGCCATAGCACTTCTCTCGTCGCGCTCGGCGAAGCGCGCCAGGGCGTTCGGCTCGCCGGCATCCGCACCTTTCTGGTACCAGGACCACGCCTTGGGTGTGTCCACGTTGAGCACGCCGGCGGCGGAATTGGCCGACTGCATTCCGTATTCGAAAAGATGACCGAGTCTGAAGGCCGCGACCCGCACGCCGTCCGCCCAGGCCCGCTCGTAGAGCGCCGCCGCACGGCCGGGATCGCCAATTCCAGTTGATGCAACCAACAACAAATCGGCGAGATCGACTCGTGCCGCGCGGTAACGCCTTGCCACTGCGGCGTCGAATTGGCGCCGGGCGCCTTTCTCGTCGCCTTTGGCGAGCAAGGCGCGCCCCATCTGATAGTCCGCTCGCGCAGCATGTTCAGGTTTGGCGGTCTCGGCGGAACAGGCGGAACCGGCGATGTCCACCGCGATGTTCTGCAATAAGGCGCCGGGTGCCAGGCGGTCCGGATCATAGACTGCCGCCGCAGCCCGATCGCAGGCGGATGGTTCGGTCGCCCATGTCATTTTGGACCTCGAATCGGACGGCAGGCCCAACTGTATCCGGTCGCTGTCGGGTAGCGGATCGGTGACGGCTGACGCGTCCCATAGGATTTGCTGGGCGAGGTCCGCCGGCACGTGCGCATCCCATATGCGCGCGGTCTTGTCGAAGGACGCGGTAACGATGCGTGTGCCGTCGGGCGAGTAGGCGGCCCGATAGACCCGGCCATCGTGACCGGACAGCACTGCGAGCTGCTCGCCGGTGCGCGCATCCCAGATGCGCGCGGTCTTGTCGCGTGACGCGGTGACGATGCGCGTGCCGTCGGGTGAAAACGCGGCGGACCCGACGCGATCGGCATGGCCCGACAGTACGGTGAGCTGTGCGCCGGTGCGCGCATCCCAAATGCGTGCGGTCTGGTCCACCGACGCGGTGACAATGCGTGTGCCATCGGGGGAAAAAACGGCGGAAGTAATCAATTCGCCGTGCCCGGACAGCACCACAAGTTGCGCGCCCGTGCGCGCATCCCAGATGCGCGCGGTCTTGTCCGCCGAGGACGTGACGATGCGTGTGCCGTCGTGCGAAAAAGCGGCGGAATAGACATAGTCGCCATGGCCGGACAACGCCGCGAGCTGCACGCCCGTGCGCGCATCCCAGATGCGCGCAGTCTTGTCCAACGACGAGGTGACGATGCGCGTGCCGTCGGGCGAGTAGGAAGCTCCATTCAGCCAACCTCCATGACCGGACAGAACCGCGAGCTGCGCGCCCGTGCGCGCATCCCAGATGCGCGCGGTCTTGTCGTTGGTCAACGCGGTGACGATGCGCGTACCATCGGGCGAAAAGGCAGCGGAATAAAGCTCATTACCGTTCTGAGACACTACCGCGAGTTGCGCGCCCGTACGCGCATCCCAGATGCGCGCGGTCGTGTCGTTCGCCGCGGTGACGATGCGGGTGCCGTCGGGTGAGTAGGCGGCGGTATGGAGGAAGCCGTCGTGTCCCGACAGCACGGCGAGTTGTGCGCCGATCCGGCTATCCCATACCCGTGCAGTCTTATCACCCGACGCGCTGACGATACGGGTGCCGTCCGGCGAATACGCGGCGGAATAGACGTAACCGCCGTGCCCGGACAGTACGGCGAGCTGTACGCCCGTGCGAGCATCCCAAATCCGTACGGTCTTATCATCCGAGGCGGTGACGATGCGGGTGCCGTCGGGCGAGTAGGCCGCGCTATAGACGAGACCGCCATGTCCGGAGAGTACCGCGAGTTGCGCTCCCGTGCGCGCATCCCACGTACGCGCAGTCTTGTCGCTGGAGGCCGTGACGACGTGTGCGCCATCGGGCGAATACCTCGCGGATTTTACGCTATCGCCATGCCCCCGCAGCACGACCAGATCCTTGCCGGAGCGTGCATCCAAAATCCGTGCGGTCTTGTCACCCGGAGCGGTGGCGATGCGGCTACCGTCGGGGGAAAAAGCGCCGGTAAACACAGTCTCACCGTCTCCAGACAGCATCGCGAGTTGCGCTCCCGTGCGCGCATCCCAAATGCGTGCGACCGTGCTGAGTGACCCGGTGACGATGCGGCTGCCGTCGGGCGAGTAGGCGGCGCCCATGACCTCGTCCCCATGGCCCGAGAGGACGGCGAGTTGCGCCCCCGTGAGTGCATCCCACAAGCGCGCGGTCTTGTCTGCGGATGTGGTGACGATACGCGTACCGTCCGGCGAATAGGCGACGGCATAGACGAGACCCCCATGTCCGGAGAGCACCGCAAGTTGCGCACCCGTGCGCGCGTCCCAAATGCGCGCGGTCTTGTCGAACGACGCGGTGACGATGCGCGTACCATCGGGCGAAAAGGCAGCGGAAACGACCTGATCGCGGTGCCCGGAGAGTACTGCGAGTTGCGCATCAGCCGCGCGGATGTCCTGAAACACGCTATTTGCCTGCGGCGTTCGCACTGCTGCGAATTGAGGGTTCGTGAGCACTTCGAGGATGATGCCTTGCGCGCTGGTTACATCTCCGTCCTTGACGTGTTGAGCCGCTGCTTGGGTGAGCAGCCGCGACTGCGCTTGCAGCGCCTGCGTCGCCTGAAATTCCGCCTCATGCTGCTTGTGGAAGGCGATCAATGCGGCGCCCGACGCAACTGCCGAGAGGACGGTCACCATCGCTATGAAACCGGCGGCGAAGCGATGGCGGCGGATAAATTTACCCATTTGATACGCAGCGTTGGCCGGCCGCGCCACGACAGGCTCATGGTTCAAGTGGCGTCGCAAGTCGGCAGCCAGCTCCGAGGGCGTGCCATACCGGCGATCGCGCTCGCGCTCCAGCGCCTTCATCGTGATCCAGTCGAGATCCCCCCGCAGCAGCTTGACCAGCTGTCCGGGCTCGACGCCGCGCGCCAAGGCGCTCGCGGCCGAGCCGTCCCGATCCTCACTGACCCTGCCGCTCGCGCGCGGCGGTTCTTCCTCGCGCAGCCGGCGCAGGAATTCATCTAGCGGTCGATTGTCTAGCCGCATGGCCTCGAACGGCAAACGTCCCGTCAGCAGCACGTAGAGAATCACGCCGAGTGAGTACACATCGGTGCGCGTATCAATGATCCGCAGGCCAGGGTCGACTTGCTCCGGACTCATGTAGTCCGGCGTTCCCATGAGATGATCGATCCGGGTCAGTTGTGTCTGCTCCGGTAGAATCGGTGTACTCGTCTTGGCCAGCCCAAAGTCGATTATCCGCGGCACCGGTTTGCCGTCTACCGCCGCGACAAGAACATTGGAGGGCTTCAAATCACGATGGATGATGGCATTCTGGTGTGCGTACTGCACGCCCTCGCAGACCTGAATGAAAAGTTCCAGTCGCTGCGGAACCTTGAGCCTCGCTTCATCGCAATACTCCGTAATTGGCACCCCAGAAACGTACTCCATGACGAAATACGGTTGACCCTGAGGCGTGCGCCCGCCGTCCAGGAGCTTGGCGATATTTGGGTGATCGAGACTTGCCAGGATCTGGCGCTCGATCTTGAATCGACGCACGATCGCCGCCGAATCCTGGCCGCTGCGGATCAGCTTGACGGCAACCTCCTGGTCGAATTCGGCGTCCGACCGCTTCGCAAGGTAAACCTCGCCCATGCCGCCCGAACCGAGTTCCCGAACCAGCTGATACGGCCCGATGTGCTTGCCAACCCAAGGATCAGCGCCGGTCAAATCCTGGAATGCGTCGAGACCCGCGGCCGGCGTGTTCAGGAACACATCGCTCACCTGTTCGTGCGCCGCGAGCATGGACTCGATTTCCTTCCGAAGTTCCGGATCCAACGCGCAGATTTCGTCGATGTAGCCCTGCCGCTGCGCTGGATCGAGTTGCAGTGCCTCGTCAAAGGCGCCCTTGAGCTGCTGCCAGCGCGCAGGATTCACGGCGATTCCATGCGTTGCAGTTCGCGGCTCAGCCACGTGCGCGCCATCGTCCAGTCGCGCTTAACCGTGGACACCGAGACATCCAGGGCATCGGCCGTTTCCTCAAGCGACAATCCGCCGAAAAAGCGCAATTCCACGACCCGCGCCTGTTGTTCGTCCAATTCGAACAGACGCATCAACGCTTCATCGACTCCCAGAACGTCGACCTCGGATTGGTCCGCCACATCCACCGCTTCGCTGAGCGTTACCCGCATGCCGCCCTGACGTTTTGCCGCGAGCCGGCCGCGCGCATGGTCGACGAGCACCTGGCGCATCATGCGCGATGCGAGCGCCACGAAGTGGTTGTGGTCCCGAACGCTGGCGCCCGCACTCCCGGCCAGGCGCAAATACGCCTCATGAATCAAGGCAGTCGGTTGCAGAGTGTGATCGGCACGTTGATTGCGCAGTTGCTTGCGTGCCACACGGTGCAGCTCTTCATAAATCAACGGCAAAAGCTCTTTAAGCGCCTGCTCGTCGCCGGCGCGCCATCGTCCGATCAGATCGCGAGAAGCTTGGTCGTCCATGCACCCGGGCGCCCCACGGTGACTTCGAGCAAGTAGTTTGTCGGTGAACAGTGTCGCCCGAGTCGCGGGCAATCGCAACGCACGATTGCCAATCATCTTTGATTTACAAATTTTCGTCTGATTGATGGACCAATTCGACTTCCGTTTGCGTTTTCTCTGATGAAGGGCAAGAAATCATCGTCCCGCTTGGCGTCCAACCGAAGGAAGCACAAATATGAGGATTAGCAAGATTGTCCCGGCAATCGCGGGACTGGCGATCATGGTCAGTCTGCAATCGCCGGGGTATGCGAGCGAACACGAAGTTCTTAAGATGTATGTCAACTCCGGTGACCTAGGCAAACTGCAAGTCCCGCCTGGCACCGAGACGACGTTCGATGAGACCACCATCCATTGCCCGCAGGACACTTGCACCCTGGCACTGAGCGCCATGCTCGAGATCCACAGTGCCGACTATCAGGGAGAATGGGGGATCGTCGCCATGGTCGACGGACAGTACGTCGACTCACCCTACGGCCCTTACCAAGGGTACGAGCCGATAGCCAGTTACGTTACCGGGAGCTGGCAAGGGAATTACACCGTCTCCAAAGGTCCGCACACCGTCACCTTCCAAATCTACCCACAAATTTCCGTTCTGTTGGATCAATGGTCGGACACCGTGATCATTACGACGCCGTAGGCATTGGTCATTCGTTTCCGCAGGAGTGAAAATTATGCGCGTTATTTCGTCACGACCAGCCATTGCGATCGCTGTCATTCTGGCTACGGTAATAGTCTGCTCTTTCGGCATACGAGCAGAACTGAATCGAGGCCATAATTCCGTTCTTGATCACCGCTCGAGCCCTGACGAAAACGCGGCTCACGGACGCGTTGCCGCAGACATTAAGCGGGAGCCCAAATCTGCCCTTCCATAAAACTGTTTTACGAACAATTTGGCCTTCTAAATCGCCGCCTCGCTCTTGGTTGACGGCCAACCGTGCGGTGTATACCGTTCGTGACACATGGTCGAAATTTATCGCGCTTAAGCTTTCTGCGTGTACCGCCTTGTCCGTTCGGCGCCCTTTGGGATATGGCTCTGTGGGTTTACCCTGATTATCGCAGCGTGCCCGATCGTGCAGGCGGCAGATGGTTCGCCGCCGGCCCCCGCCGATTCCATGGACGCCGTCGTCGTCACGGCGCAGAAGCTCGACGTCGAAACGCTCATAGACCGCAAGGTCTATACCGTGACATCGGATGTGCAGAGTACTTTCGGCACCTTGGGCGACGTATTGAGCGTGATTCCGTCCGTCGACGTGGATCCGGACGGCATCGTATCGTTGCGCGGCGACCCCAATGTGTTGATCCTGATCGACGGTAAACCGTCCACGCAGTTCTCCGGCAGCGCCGCCGGCGATAATCTGCAGTCGATCCCGGCCAAGGACATCGAGCGCATCGAGATTCTTACCACTCCGCCCGCCCAGTTCAAAGCCGACGGCGCCGCCGGGGTGATCAACATCATCACGCGCAAGAAGCGCCCTGAGGGCGCATTCGGCTCGGTCCAGGCCAGCCGCGGCAGCGGCGGACGCTCAGTTTTGGGCGTGGACGGCAGCTACAAGTCCGGACCGCTCGCCGTGTCCGCCACCGCGGGATATCGGCAGGACTACCGCCACCGATTCATCCAATCGGACCTGGTCGCGCCGGATTCGGCCACCGCGCAGCTGATCGACAACAGAAGTTCCATCGATGAAAGGGTTCGCCGCGCGGTCCCGACGGTGAAATTGTCCGGGGAGTACGCGTTGAGCGACCGGCAGTCCCTCAGCGGCTCCGCGAGCTGGGCCGATCGCGGGGGTCTGCGCACTTACACCGAACTCAACGATGGCAGCACGCCGGGCGGCGTCATCACGAGTTCGTCGCGGCGGTTGAGTTCGGGGCACGACCCGGAGACCGATCTGGACGAGAAGCTGGGATTCACCCAGAAACTCGGGTCTCCCGGCGAGACGCTGGATCTTTCGGTACATCGTTCCACGTCGCAACAATACGAGCACTATGACTACGTCAACGACTCCTTCATTCCTCCGGCCGCCACCACGTACAACAACTTGAGCTTTCACGAAGATCACGCCGCCACCGAATTCGGCGCCGACTACGCCCTGCCGCTGTCGAAGACGCGCTCGCTGAAGCTCGGGTATGCCTTCGAGCAGGATGACTATCGTTTCGAGAATGTTGGAAACAATGTCGATCCGCTGACCGGCGTGCAGATCATCGACCCAAACCTGACCAACGACTTCAAGTTCCGGCAACAGATCAATGCAACGTATGTGAGCTATCAAGCGAGTGCCGGCCTCTGGACCTGGCTGGGTGGGCTGCGCGTGGAGGAGGTTCACACGGATGCCGAGCTGCTGACAAATGGCTACTCCACGGCCGGCAGCTACTTCCGGCTCTATCCGAGCCTGCATGTGGATCGCAGTCTATCCGACGAGTCGACGCTGTCATTCGGCGCGAGCCGGCGCGTCACCCGTCCTGACCCCAGCAATTTGAATCCCTACGTCGACCACGAGTACACGCCAAACCTACAGACCGGCAACCCCAACCTGAGGCCGCAATTCACTCAGTCCTATGAGATCGGCTATGGGTATGAAGGCCGGGGCTCGAGCTACGGCGTGACCGGGTACTACCGTCTCAATCAGGACAGCGTGACGGACGTGACCGAATACCTCGGCAACGGGCTGTCGCTGACGACCAAAACCAATCTGCCGAGAATCGACTCGGCCGGGCTCGAGTTGAGCGCGAACGGTCATATCGTCCGAGCCCTGTCCTATGGCATCAGCAGCAACCTATTTTATAGCCAGATCGACGCGACGGCGCTGGGGATCGCCGGATTGCAGTCGACTGTCGGGCTGAACGCGAAGATCAAGCTCGACTATCGGCCCACGCCCGACGACTCGGCGCAGATCACTGCGACCCGGACCGACAAGCGTCTCACTCCCCAGGGCTATGTGAGCGCGATCAATATCGTGAACTTCGGGTACAAACGGCAGCTCCTGACGGAGCTGACCGCGGTGATCACACTCTCGGACGCCTTCGACGGACAGCGGTATCGGCGATTCGCGGCTACCCCGTCCTTCACGCAGGAATACCAGCGTACCGTTCTGGGTCGCGTGCTTTATGTGGGTTTTGTCTATTCCTTCGGATCCACGAAGAAGGATAAGCAATCCAATTTCGAGTACGACCAAACTAACCAATAACTTTTCGCGGTCCGCAACTCGCCACGGGACATGTGGCGGCCTCAGGCCCGGCGCGCGCGCAAAAAGTCCATCGCGCGCCCGGCTTCGCGTCGTAAATGCTCTTCAAGTTGCGGTAACTGATCGGTAATCCCGGCGCGCGCAGCTTCCTCGAGCTGGGCGGCTGCCGCGCTCACGGATTGAGCGCGGATGCTGGCGCTCGAGCCCTTGAATGAATGCGCCGCATAACCTACCGCCGCCAGATCGCCGCAACTCAGCGCGGCGCTGATGTCGCGCAACGCGGCGTCACCGGACTCGATGAACATCCGCACCAATTCCCCAGCAAACACTTGGTCGCCGTCCATTGAGCTCAGGAATTGCTCCCAGTCAACGGGAGCAGCGGAATCGACCCGCCCTTCAGGCGAGCGGTCGACGCCCTCCGCGATTTTGGATGCCCGGCCGGGCGGGACGAGGTACCGGCCGATGGTCTCGCGCAGCCGCACGCGATCGAGCGGCTTGGTCAGATAATCATCCATTCCGGCGTCCCGGCATTGTTGTTCGGTACCCTTCATCGCGTCGGCGGTCAGCGCGATGATCGGAACGCGCTCCGCGCCGCGCTCGCGCAGACGGACTTCCCGTGCAGCCTGGTACCCGTCCATCAAGGGCATCTGACAGTCCATCAGGATCGCCTGATATCGTCCGGTCTGCCACGCGGCAACGGCATCGGCACCGTTGCTCACGATGTCGACTTTGTAGCCCATCCGTTCCAGCGTGCCGCGCGCCACTTTCTGATTGACCAAATTGTCCTCCGCCACCAGGATGCGCAGCTCGTTGAACGTATCCCGGATTCGCTCGGCGACCACAATGGGTTGCGTGCGCTGGTGCCACTTCGCCGCGTCCACCTCCATGACGCGTGCAAGGCACTCGCACAATTCGCGCTGCGAGACAGGTTTGAGCAAATAGGCCGCAAACCCCAACTCCGCGAAATCCTTGGGCTCGCGTATACCCCAGGCCGTCGTGAGCAGCACCAGCCTTGTCGCCTTGAACCTCTCATCGCTCGCGATCCGGCGGCCAAGCTCAAAACCGTCGCATCCCGGCATCATGAAGTCGAGCACGGCCAGATCGAAAGGCAGCTGCACATTGACGTTGGCATGGAGGGCCTGCAAAGCCGCTTCGGCGCCATCAACGCAGGTTGGGTTCATGCCGAGCTGGGTCAGCTGCAGGCTCAGCATCTTGCGGCTCGCGGCGTTGTCGTCGACTATCAATACCTGCCGGTTCTTGAGCGTTTCCGCATCGAAGGTCCGGACTTCGGAGGGGCTGGCCGAATTAGTCAGCCGCGCCGTGAACCAGAACGACGAGCCGGCGCGCACGGCGCTTTCGACGCCGGTTTCGCCGTCCATCAGCGCGACCAGGCGGCGCACGATCGACAATCCGAGACCCGTGCCGCCGTAGTGCCGTGTCGTCGATGTGTCGATCTGCGAGAACGGCTGGAACAGTAATTCCAGCCGCTCTGCCGGGATTCCTATGCCGGTATCGCGCACTTCGCAGCGGATGGTCGTGCTGGTCGCATCGGTGCAAACGACCCGCAGGTCGATCATCACCTCACCGTCGCGAGTGAACTTGATCGCGTTGCTGCCGAGGTTGAGCAACACCTGCCGCATGCGGCCCGGATCGCCGATCAGCCGTTCGGGCAGCAGCGGGTCGACGTGCGTGATCAGCTCGAGTCCCTTCGAATGGGCTTCGTTCGCCAGCAGTTGCGCGACGTCGTCCACGGTGCCGCGCAAGTCCATTTCGATCCGCTCGAGATCGAGCTTGCCGGCTTCGATCTTCGAGAAATCGAGGATGTCATTGATGATGGTAAGCAGACCGGCGGCGCTGTCGCGGATCGTTTCGGTATGATCGCGCTGCATTGCGTCCAGATTGGTGTCAAGCAGGAGATCTGTCATGCCGATCACGCCGTTCATGGGCGTGCGGATCTCATGGCTCATGTTGGCGAGGAACTCGGACTTCACTTTATCCGCGCGTTCGGCCCGCTCCTTGGCCTGCAGCAGTTCGGCATTGGCCAACTCAAGGTCAGCCGTGCGCAACGCCACTTGATCGCTGAGAGTGCCGGCGAGATGCCTGAGGCGCCCGACCCGCAGCCGATACCAAGCACCGGCGATGGCCAGGATGGCGACCGCGCACAGGAGCGCGAACCAGATCGTCTGATAGAAGTGGGGCTTGAGGGTGAAGCGAGAGGTGGCGTCGGCGTCGCTCCAGACTCCATCGTTGTTGCTGGCGATCACGCGAAAGGTGTACGTCCCGGGCGGAAGCCCGGTGTAGTAGGCGGTCCGGCGGTTTCCCGCATCAATCCAGTCCTTGTCGAAGCCGTCGAGCCGATACCTGAACAACGAGCGCTGCGGCGCCAGGAGGCTCAGCGCGGTATAGTGAAATTCCCACTGCTGCGCACCTGGGGCTACCTGCGCACCATCGTCAAGCGTCAGCGGCACTCCGTCGACAGCGACCTGTTCGATGCGCACGCGTGGCGGCAGGGCATTCGTTCGAATGTGCTGGGGATCTACGCGCACTATGCCGCGAATACTTGGAAACCACAGCATGCCGTCCTGCGCCCGAAAGCCGGCGGCGGTATTGCCGCCGGCGAACTCGGCCGTACGCAAGCCATCGGCGAGACCGTAAACGTGAAACTGCGGTACGCGGGTTCCGCCGTCCGCCAGGGCGTCCAACGCATCGCGCGACACCGACACCAGACCCTTGTTGGTCGTGAACCAGAACTGGTGCGCATCGTCCTCGAGCAGTTGCATGATGGTCTCCGCCAGCGGGCCGCCGGAACGCGCCAGCGAGATGAGCTTGCCGTCGCGCCAGCGCGCCAGACCGTCGGTCGTGCCAAGCCACACGGTTCCGCGTTCGTCCTCGTGGATCGCGATGACCCAATCGCTGGGCAGTCCGTCGGCCATGCCGAGGTGGCGGGTGCCGAGTGCATCGATCACGAACAAACCCTGAGTCTGGGTCGCCACCCACAGACTCCCTGCCCGATCTTCGTAAATGATATGGATCGAGGTGGGTCCCGACGCGCGCAGCAGGGCTTGCATCGATGTGATTTCGTCCCCGTCGATGGCGTCCAGACCCTCGTTCGTGCCGACCCAGATGCGGCCGTGCCGGTCCTCGATGAGTGCCGACACGGTGTCCCCTGACAAGCCGTTGTGCCGGTTGAACAAGGTCATGCCGTCCTGGTCGAGTCGATAGGCACCGGCACCCTCCATGCCGACCCACAAGGCTTTTCGCCGGTCCTCCAGCACCGCTCGTACCGTGACGTTTTCGTGGCCGAGCGGGCCGGCAACATGCCTGAAGCGGCCGTCCTGGTAGATGCTGAGCCCGCCGTTCGATCCAACCCACACGCCTCCGCTGCTGCGCGCCGCGATGGTCCAGGCCAGGTTGCCCTGTAGACCCTCGGGTTCGCCTGCGGACGCGAATTTTCCATCACGCAACCGTAATAACCCTGCGCCATGGCTGCCGATCCACAGACTTCCCTCGTCATCTTCCAGCAGCGAACGCAGATCGTTCGCCGCAAACAGATTGCTCGCCAGCGTGCTGAACTTGCCGTCCCGCCACCTGACCAGGCCGCCGCCGTTCGTCGCTATCCACAAACTGCCATCGCGATCGCGCGTGAGATCGCGGACGACCGAGCCGAGGTGCCCCGGTTCAGCCACCACATCGAAGTGATTTTGGGTCCGTCGATACAGCGCTCCGGTTTCAGTGCCCATCCACAACGTGCCGTCGGCGTCCTCGTGTATCGCGGTGACCGGTACGTCCGTGCTTCCCGCCCCCAGCGGCACGGCATCGAAGTGCTTGCCGTCAAAGCGCAGCAGGCCCGCTCCCGTGCCCACCCAGAGCGCGCCGCCGCGGTCTGCATGTAGCGCCCGGATGCGGTTATCTCGAAGCCCGCTCGACGCGCCGAACGAGCGGATGCCGGCGCCGTCGACCTCGAACAGGCCGTTTTCCGTTCCCACCCATAGATGCCCTGCGCCGCCGTCGGTGATTGCATGCACATACGCATGCGCGATTCCCGCGATTTTCTGGAACGGTTTGAAGCGCCCGTTCTCCAGTACCGCGACGCCCGACTGTGTTCCAATCCACAGGCGCCCGGCCCGGTCGACGAACAGGACGGTGATGTACTTGCTGGGGATGGCGGGTTCGTTTTTGCTGTCGAACACGGTGAATCGAACCCCATCGAAGCGCGCCAGTCCTTCCTGGGTGCCGACCCACAGGTAGCCGTCCGGGGTTCGTGCGATCGCTTGAACGGAGGTCTGCGGCAGTCCTTCCGGAATCTGCCAATTGTCGAGAACGTACTGGCTCGGCTGCAGCGTGGGTTCCAGGGCGGGCGCGCGCGCGCAGACGGCAATGAGCAGCACTGCGAGCAAACCGCGGATCCGGACCCGGTTCAGGCCTGCGACGCCGCGCGACTCACACCTACAATCGTTCGCCATCCGTACTCCGCGACCATGCCACGCCCGTACGGTTATCGGCCGAATAGCGGCCTACTGGAGGTCCCTACCGCTTGAACATATTGCAGCCGGAACGGCCCGCTACTTCGGCGTGAGCTCGCAGCGGATCTGCCGCTCGATCGCGGCCCCACAATCGAGCGTCTCGAACTTGCCGGTATTGCCCGCCGCCGGAATGAATGCCACCAGCCCATTCGGCTGATCCTGACACTGCACTTCGACCACGTAGCGCTTGGCTACGCTTTCCCGCCCAATCATGCGCATGTGCACGGGCTCGCACTTCACGTCGTTCTGTTTGAGCGCATCGCGGAAAGTCTGCATGGTGACCGGCACGGACACCGGGCCGCCGTCCGTGAGACGGCAATTCAGGCCTTGTTTGGCCGCCTCCCGGCAGCTCATGACGGATATCGAGGCCGACGGCCCGGTCTGCGGAATTTTCAGCAGAAACCCCGCGCCGTCGGCGCACGCGACCTCGGAATAATCGGTCTGACTCGAAGCGCTCTGACCGAACCACCGAACATCGCTCACGGCGCATGTCGTGCCGGCCGTCGTCATCAGCGAAGCGGCCATGGCCTTGGCATCCTTGTTGAGGGCGAGCTGACAATAGAGATCTGAGTTCTCTCCCTTGGCGGCGCCGGCGGTGTGCTGTGCGTCGGCGGCGAAACAGGATGTGGCTGTCGGTCTTTGCGAGCCTTGCGACACGAGGATGTAGCCCATGCGATTGCTGCAGGCAACCTCGTACGCCTTCACCTCGATGGTCTTGCCATCGGTCTTGACGTTGCCCCGGCCCACCAGCGCGGCATCGCTCAGTTCACAGGAAAGCTGAAGGGCGCTGATGAGCTTGCCGCTTTCCTCCTTCGCGTCGAGGCGTTCACGATCGGTTGCCTCGTGAAGCTTCAGCATGTCCGCACCTCCGAGCGGGAATGAGAAGCCGCTCTGCATGCCGTGCGGCACAGGGTCCGCCGGCGGGGCCGGCTCCGCGCGGCTGACGGACGCAAATCCGCCGCCGAACGCCGTGAAAGCAATGATAGTTGCTGCAAACCGCATCGTCGCTCTCTCCAGGCACACATCCGAGGACGATCGGAAGAATAGGCGCCTTGCGCTGCCAAAGCCACGGCGCCGGCGCTTATAATCAATGCGACTCAAGTATGCTCGCGAACCCACCACACGATTACCCACGTCACGCGCACGATTACCCACGTCACGCGCTCGTTTTCGCGGGTATCTTCTTGCTCCACTTGCTCGCGATCCGGGCCATTTGGATGGGCCTCGCCAATTCCGGTGCGCGCGACTCCCAAACGATCCTGCAGGTCGACGTCATACCGGCCAGTAAACCCGAAAAGCGGCCACTATCACTGCCACCGGTGAGCTTGAAAGACTACCGCGCGATTCAGGTTGTGACCCCGCAGATCGATGTCCCCATCGCCGAGGATCTGGCGCCCGCGATTGAAGTCACGCCGCTGCAAAAGGAATCCATCCTGCCCGCGGAAGCGGCTGCGCAGCCCGCGCCGACCGCAGTCCCCTCCGTTCCCAGTGTCAGGCCGCGCCCGATTTATGTACCGGGCGGTTGGGAGCGATACCCCGCCGAATCGATTCGGGCCCACGAAACCGGTAGGCCGACGATCACGATCTGCGTCTCCGCGGCCGGGGCGATCGACAGCGTTCAACTGGCCAAGAGCTCGGGCTTCCCGCGGCTCGATCAAGCCGCCGTCGACCTAGGCAGGGAGGCGAGATTCAGACCGGCGATGCGGGAGGGTAAGCCGGTGCCCTTCTGCGCACCCTATCGAATCACCTTTGCGATTCGCAATTCGTGATGCCGGCCTAGCGCGCCGATAGCGGCCGAAGTACCGGCAGCACTTCATGCGCCGCACGCACCACGTCGATGGGAAAGTCGATCTCGATCCAGGGGGCTCCGGTCACGTCGGCGACCTCAAAGACCTGGCTACGCTCGCGCAGTAGATCGCGCACCGCTTCTTCGTGCGGCATATGCGCACAGTCTCGCGCGACATAGCCCGCCACCAGCGTCGCAAGCCGGCGCGCGGCAGCTTGGTCGAAGCGGAAGAATCCGATCGACTCGCCTATCGTGTCGTATGTCAAATCCGCCGCCAACTGCTTGCGCAATTCGATCGGTACGCCGCCGCTCACACAGAGCTTGACGGGCTCCTCGCCAGCCTCGAAGTCGCGGTCGATCAGCACCCGGTTAACCGGCTGCGAACCCGCCGTCAGCGCGCTCGCGATGCGCTCATCGTACAAGACGTCCGCATCCATCAGCAGAACGTCGCCGCCGCGAGTCATGGCGTCGGCGGCGGTATGGACGGTCAACACGCTGCCAAGCTCGAAACGCAGATTCAGCACAATTTGAGGACGCGGTTGCCAGCGCAAACGATCGAGCTCGGCCTCGACCTGTTCGTGGCGATAGCCGAGCGCCAAAACAATTTCATCGACACCGGCGCCCTTCAGCAACCGCAAATGCCGCTCAAGCAGGGTCATGCCGCCGAACTGCAGCAGACACTTGGGAAGCTGCCGCTTGTCAGCTTGTTGCAAACGCAGACCGAGGCCGGCTGCGAGGATGATGGCGCGCACTAACCGCGTACCCGCAACAGGCGCAGCCCCGTGATGAGCATCATCGCCGTCGCGCCAACGCTGGCACCGACGAGGATCGGACTCAAGCAGCCGAGCCAGGCCAGGGGACCCATCAGATAGAGCGCATCGTCCAGATCAAAACCCCATTTGCCGGAATATGCCTGGGTGCCGGGCGGACTCCGCAGCTCCAACCATTCCGCGAACAGGCCGCCCAAAAACACCGAGGCGCCGCTGACCAAGCCGAGCGGGATCGACCAGGACCCGAGCCAGGTATGGCGCAGACCGATGCCGATTGACACGAAGAAGGCAGAATTCACGATGGTGTCCGAGTAGTAGTCGTAGCGATGCCCAGCGGGACTCATCATGTTTGCGATCCGGGCGAGTTCGCCGTCCGCGCGATCGAGGAAGGCGGACAGCAACCACAATCCGCCGCCCCACCACATGCCTGGGCGGGTTCCGAGTGAGAACAACAGGCACGCCGCTACGCCCGTGGACAGGCGCAACGTGGTCAAATGGTTTGGCCTGACCCGGCTGCCGAGGAGTGGCCGCACCATGCGCCGCGCCAGCAGATGGGTCCAAGACGTACCTATCATGGAAACCCCTTGGACGTGGACTTGGGCGGCACCGCTGGTCCCTTCGCCGCAGAACGTTGCCAAAAAATGAGTGCGGAACCACCCAGCAGGATTTCCCGTATGCGCTTCATCAGCGAAAGCGCAATCGCCACTTCCGGCGCGAGACCGAGCGCCCGGCAGATGACGACGTACCCGCCCTCTTGTATCCCGAGCGCACCCGGCACGGCGAATCCGGCCGCCTTGAGGGCCTGACCCAGGCTCTCGATGATCAATCCGGGGCCGATCCCAATATCGCGCCCCAGGAAATGTACGGCGAGACAAACCTCGACGCCGCCCAGCAGCCAGGAAGCCATGTGCCACAGCGCCGACAGCGCCACCCGGTCCGGAGCCCGATAGCAGCCGATTAACGCGTGGTGCAGCCCCTCGACGTTGGCGGCCCCGGCCCAGCCCATCCATCCGCCGAGCCGCATGAGCCCTTTCTCGACGGCGGCCGCCAATCCCAGCCACAGCGCGCAGAACAGGGCCGCGACCACCAGCGCGGCGACGAGGAGACCGCTGATGACATACCCAGCGATGCCGCTTTCGCCGACGCTGCGCAACAACAAGATCAAACCCAGTAGCGTGAACAGAATCTGCGTTGCCATTTCAATCGTAAGGTCGGCCACGGTACCTGCGATGGCCGGCGCGAGCTTCATTCCGCGTTGCTGCAACAGGCGCGCGACGACGATTTCTCCGCCGATCTGCGCCAGGGGCAGCAGATTGTTCACGGCCTCACGGATCCAGCGCAACACTGTGTATGCGAGCGGCCCGGGGCGCGGCACAGTCGGCCCGGCGATGACCCGCCAGCCGAGCGCAGAGCACAGAATCTGCGGCAGGTGAAATGCGGTCACCGCGAGAATGCCGAACCAGCCGGCAAACTTGAGCAGATCGAGGATCGGTCCGACCCCGTAGATCTTCAGCAAAAATGCCGACAAGCCGAGCCCGAGCAGGCCGCCGATGAGGGCACCGAACTTCAACAGTGGCCTCTCAGGATGCGGCCGCGCAGGCGTTTACACGCGAAAGACGTAGGTCTTTCCTGCAACCCGCTCGATGTCGGGGGGGAAAGACGCGTGTTTATCGGCATAGTACCGAGCTCTGGAATCGCCGTGACTGGCCAGATTGTACGTGAGGTACAAGATTCGCCGCGGCGCGTCGCTCAAGTTCGGCCGGGAGGCATGCGGAGCGAAACTGTCGAAGAAGATCACGTCGCCGGGCGCGGTCGGCACCGGTTGCAGGCTCAGATCGGCCTCATCGAGCGGGCACCATTCCTCGCCGATCATGCCTTCGCGGTGACGGCCGGCCGCAATCTCCAGGCAACCGTTTTCCTCGGTCGCCGCGTCGAGCGTCACCAGGGCGGTGATAAAGATCGGTGCATAGCGGCCCCAGCCCGCCTGTTGATCCTGATGCGCCTTGAAGCCGCCCCCGCCCGGCATCTTGAAGTTGATCTTGTCCTTGAACAGGACCACTGGACCGCCAAGCAGCACCGCAGCCCAGCGCTCCAGACCCCCGTAGCGGATCAACTGATCAAACCCCTGATGGAACTGACAGAAATATTCGATCCGTTGGATCACGCGCCGGCCGGGATCGGCCAGACTGTCCTCGTGATAAACCCAGTGACGGCCCGGCACCTCCGGCGCGGTTTCGAACTCCGTAGTCCAGCGCAACAGGTCTGCAATCTGATTTGCTCCGAAGAAATTGCGCACGACCAGGTAGCCGTCGCGCTCCATCTGAGCGTACTCCGTGATTGTCGGATCCCGGTCGACCCCGTTCGGGGTGGGGGGCCTCAAGTCATCATGCAATTTGGAGGTTCGCTCAATAGCGTGCAAAACGCGCATTGATGAGCATAATCTGCACGAGGCAAGAACGCCAATTGGCAGGAATCGCGCGGCAGAGAGCGAATCGGGCCGCTGCACGAGCAGCGGCCCGATCACGCATCGCGCGTCAATCATCGCCACTCGGGCACGCTTCACCCACGCGACAGAACTTGTGCGCGAGCAGATAGCTGGTGACCCAGCCACCCAGCTTGTTGCCCTCTTTCACCGAGTGACGAAAGTGCATGCCGCCGTAAATGCGGGCGTGATCGACTTCATTGACCACATCCTCGAAGCTATCGAACGAGTGAGTAGTCCCCGTCACCGTGCTGCTGATGCTATACGGGACTTCATCGCTCTCGAAGAAGGCGCTTAGCGCATCCATCAGCGCTTCAGTGACGCACCCATGATTGGCCGGATACTCGGGATGCCCGGGGGTGACAGCGAGCGGCACCCAGTTTGGATCAGCCACCGTCTGCGGATTCGCGTCGCTGTCCGCATTGCGAATCGCGGTGAAGGGCCGCCAGGACCAGAAGTGGTACTTGGCGTTCATGCACGCGGTGGCCGAATCGGCGAGCGCCACGAAGGACATGGCGCCAAGCCGGGCGGCCTGAGCGGTGTCCAATCCCTGACTCGCCACGAGTCCCCGCAAGGCGCGGCTGTACTGCGCTGCCGGGTTATCGGTCCAGAACAGGCCGATCTCAGTCTGATCGGGCGTGCGTACGGTGCTGTTGAGGGCGCCATAGGATTTCGTTTGATTGAAATCTCGCGTATATGTCACGCTCGTGAGTGCGGGCGGCGGCGACACCCGCTCGAGGAATTGATCGGCGCTGCGCAACGCAAAGGGCTTGAATTGCGCTTGCCATTCCGCCACCGGAGGCGGCGTGGTCGGATTGGGCGACGGATAGGTCGGGACCGGCTCCCAAACTCCCGGTCCAGGTGCGGGTAGCGGCAAACTCACTGACGCTTCCAGACCATCACCGGACCGCAGGGCCAGCCACTTCGCCGCGACCGACTGTCCCACCCGGATGCCCTCGGTTTTTGCCGGTCCATCGGCGATGGCACCGAGCGATGTGCTGAGCGTGAGATCCAACGCGGCCTGCTGCAGCGGAAGGTAGTGCACTAACACATCGTGCGCCGCGGCGCTCGCCGCCGCGTCCTTGGAGGCATCGCGGGGCGCATCAACCCGCACGGCAAAGGGCTGAAATCGTCCATCGATCGAGTTGACGGCATCAAACATGGCGATGTCCGCGTAGGCGAAGTACACGAGGGCCACGCTGGGACTCTTCTTCCCCGTGACCACCACGGCGGATTCCATCTGGGTGTGCCAATCGACGATGGCGTTCGTCGCATGCGACGCTGGGCCGAGCGCCAATGCGAGCGTCGATCCCGTGATCAGCAAAATTTGACGTGGTACGTTCATATCCTTACTCCTTTGTAGCTGGTGGGTGGGCGTTCCGGTCATCGGGCGCGGCAGCCCGTGCTTCGGCCGCTTACGCCCTTACCCACCCAGACACCGCCCAACGGCCAAACCCGACATTCGCTCGTAAGATCGCGCACCGAACGGTCTGAACGCGGTATCGTTGGCCTCGCAGGATCCCCCCGGGGCAGGGTGTGCAATGGGTCAACTTACCGATCTCCTTGGACGGATACAGGGCGGTGACCGTGATGCGCGTGACGCCTTGTTTGCCGCCGCTTATACCGAGCTGCATGGTCTCGCCCGGGCGCGGCTGCGGCACGGCGGACGCAACACCCTGCTCGACACGACCGGTCTCGTGCATGAGTCGTATCTGCGCCTCTCGTGTGCCGGGGAACTGCGCGCTGAGGACCGCCGAGCCTTCTTCGCGTATGCCTCCCAGGTGATGCGCTCGGTCATCTTAAATGGCGTGCGCGAGCGCATGGCGCTGAAGCGAAGCCCCTCGGCGCAGGACGCAGGCGTCGTCGGTGCGGGGGCCGAGGCGTTATCCGGCGAGGAGCAGACGATTCTCGAGGTGCACGAGGCGCTCACGAAATTGGAGGAGGCCGATCCACGGCTCGCGCACGTGGCTGAGATGCGCTATTTCGGGGGCTACAGCGAACAAGAGATCGCCGATGCCTTGCAGATTACCGAGCGCACCGTGCAGCGCGACTGGGAGAAAGCGCGAATCATCCTGGCGGCAGCGCTCAAGTGAGGACAGCGCTATCGATTGCCCAGATGGCACGGATGAGCCGTCTTCTCGATGAAGCGCTCTTACTCGATGCCCCTCAGCGCGCGGCCTGGCTCGAGGCCCTGCCCGAGGAGCACCAGGACCTCGCCTTGGCCTTGCGCGAGGCGCTGTTTCCGGGCGAGGACGAACTTCATCGGCTCGAGAGGCTCGATACCTTCCCCTCGGTGACCGCCGCCTGCGAATCGGCGGTATCCGCCTTGGGCAGCCTGAGCGCCGGCGCGCGGGTCGGGCCCTACCAGCTGATCCGAGTTCTCGGCGCGGGCGGCATGGCCGACGTGTGGCTGGCGCGACGGGCCGATGGGGCCTTCCGGCGAGACGTGGCGCTCAAACTCCCGATCTTGAGTCCGCGGCGCGCTGATCTTCAGGAACGCTTCGCTCGAGAGCGCGACATTCTCGCGAGCCTCGAGCACCCCCACATTGCACGGCTGTACGACGCGGGGGTTGATTCGAACGGGCTGCCGTATCTCGCCATGGAGTACGTCGAAGGCCGCCCCTTGATCGACTGGTGTGCGGCCCACCGTCTTTCGGTCCGTGCGCGCCTCGAGTTGTTCCTGCAAATGCTCGACGCGGTGCAATACGCGCACGGCAAGCAGGTCATCCATCGGGATCTTAAGCCCTCGAATGTGCTGGTGAGCGAGCCAGGTCAGGTTCGGCTGCTGGACTTCGGTGTTGCAAAACTCTTGTCGGTAGAGGAGCCGCCTCTCACGGCCCTGACCCGTGTGCACGGTCGCGCACTGACTCCCGACTACGCGAGTCCCGAGCTGCTGCGCGGCGGCGCGGTCGATGTCCGCAGCGATGTCTACTCTCTGGGTGTGCTGCTTTATGAGCTGCTGACGGGCATGCGGCCTTACCGGCTCGAACATGCGGCCTCGATCGGACTGCTCGAACAGGCGATTCGCACGGTCGAGGTGGTGAAGCCGAGCGAACAGCGCGAGCCCGGTGGCGCAGGCACGCCGCAGTTCGCGCGAGAACTGCATGGCGATCTCGACGCCATTACCCTCAAGGCCCTCGCCAAAGAACCTGCCGAGCGCTACGCAAGTGTGGCCGACCTCGCGGCGGACCTTCGATGTCATTTGCAGGGAAGGCCGATCGCGGCGCTGCCCCCTCGATGGACGTCCCGACTGAACAAGTTTCTGAGGCGCAATCGAACCGTGGCCGCCACCTGCGCCGCGGCCGTGGTCTTGGCCGCGATCGCTCTCGCCTTGGTCCTCGGAACGCTGCGCCGGGCCCCGAGGCCGTTGTGGCTTGATCCACTGGCAGGGGCCCGGGTGCTGCGACTCTCGGATTTCGCCGGCAGCGAACAGGCGGCAACGATCTCGCGCGACGGACGATCCGCAGCGTTCATCGCCGCTCGTGATGCACAGCTCGATGTCTGGTCGACTCAGATTGGAAGCAACGTCTATCGCAATCTGACGGCAGGCAATTTTCAGCAGCTGCGCAATCCTGAAATTCGTTCGGTCACTTTCGTGCCCGACGGCTCACGAGTTGCTTTCTGGACGCGCCAGGGCGATGGGTCCCGCTCCCAGGACATCAACATCATGGCCGTGCCGACGGCGGGCGGTGTGACGCAGGCGTACTTGCCGGAGACCGCCGAGTTCGACTGGTCCCCGGACGCCAGCCGGTTGGTCTTCCATACGACCGCGCCGGGAGACCCCCTCTATGTGCGCAGCGCCACCGAGGCGAGTGCGCACCCGATCTACGTGGCGGCGCCCGGCACACATTGCCATTTCTTGACCTGGTCTCCCGATGGGGAGTTCATCTACTTCGTGCGCGGCGATCCACCCTCCTCCGACTGGGACATCTGGCGTCTGCGACCCTCGGGCGCATCGCTCGAGCGATTGACGTTCCTCCACACGCGCGTCACCTATCCGGTGCCGCTCGACGCGCGTACGCTCCTGTACCTCGCCACCGATGTCGATGGTTCCGGGCCCTGGCTGTACGTGATGGACGTGGCGCAGAAACGCTCACGCCGCCTCAGCGTGGGCTTGGAACGCTATACCTCGCTGGCGGCAAGTGCGGACCGCTCCCGACTCGTCGCGACCGTTGCCGACTTCAGCTCCGAGCTCTGGCAGGTGTCGGTCGGCCGCGAGGGACCGCCCGCCAATTCCGCCGAGCGCATAGCATCGGTCACCGGCAACGCCTCGGCGCCCCGCTTCGGGCCCGGGTTCATCGCGTATGTCTTGAGCAGCGGCGGGCGGCGCGGGATTTATAAGTATGCGAACGGCACCATCACCGAGCTCTGGGGCGATGCCGCACTCGATCGGCTGGGCGCGCCCGCACTCACGGCGGACGGTAGCCGGATGGTCTTTTCGGTCGAGCGAGGCGGCACCACGCAGCTCTACACCATGGACAACGAAGGACACAACCTCAAGGTCGTCTCTCCATCCCTCCCCTTGCGCGGCGATCTGGCCTGGGCGCCGGATGCGCAGTCCGTGCTGGCGGCCGTGGCGAGCGACGGCGAACCTCGGCTGGCGAAGATCTTCTTCGACAGCACCCCGCCGCAATCGATCGTATCGGACTACTCCGTCGATCCCGTGTGGTCCCCCGACGGTAAGTACTTCCTCTATTCCGGTGCGCAAGTGGCGACCATCTTTCCGCTTCGCGCCTCGGCGCCGGATGGTCGGCCCTACAACTTGCCCGGTCTGATCCTCACCCTTGGCGCGCGGCGGGTGGCCTTCGCGCGCGAGTCAGGATCCTTGGTGTTCCTGCGCGGTGACATCGACCGCAAGAATTTCTGGCAATTGAATCCCAAGACCGGTATCGAGCGTCAGCTGACTGAACTGCCGGCAAACTTTGTCATTGGCGATTTCGATGTGTCGCCCGATGGCGGCAGAATTGTTTTCGACCGCGTGCGGGAGAGCTCGAGCGTCGTGCTCATCGAGCGTGCGGCCGGCGCCGACACGCACTGATCGGAAACGATGGAGCGGGAAACGAGGCTCGAACTCGCGACCTCAACCTTGGCAAGGTTGCGCTCTACCAACTGAGCTATTCCCGCCCGAAACAGAGGCGCAATTGTAGGGCCGTACCGCCGGGAGTCAAGAAGAACGGCGCAAATTCGCTAAGGCCTTGAACCGGCCGGCAGTCAAGCAGAACCCGGCGCGCGTTTGCGGCTAAAGCCTTGAGCTGCCCCGCAATTCCGGCCATGCCAGGCGCAGGTACTGGACCATCGACCAGAGCGTCAGAACCGCCGCCACCCCGGTCAGCACCAAGCCGAGCTTGTAGATCGGGATGACCGAAAAGGTCCTGCCGGAACAGCAGCAGCGACAGCCCGACGATCTGCATGATGGTCTTGTACTTCGCCAACACCGATACCTTGATGCGGCCGCGCGCGCCGATCTCGGCCATCCATTCGCGCAGCGCCGACACCGCGATTTCGCGGCCGATGATGACGACCGCGACGATGACCACGAACCAGCGCGGATCCTTGCTGACGATCAACACCAGCGCGGCGGCGACGATGAGTTTGTCGGCGACCGGATCCAGGAACGCGCCGAGGCGCGAGGTTTGGCCCAATTTGCGCGCGTAATAGCCGTCCAAGGTGTCGGTGATGCCGGCAAGCGCAAATGCCGCGCACGCCGCCGGATCCGCCCACGGGTAGGGCAGCAAGTAGAACAGCGCGAAGATCGCGGGAATCATCGAAATGCGCAGCCACGTCAGCGTGTTCGGCACATTCCAATGCGACTGACCGCTTAGCGCCCGGGGTGGAGGTGCTCATAAATTACCTCGGCGAGATCGCGCCCGAGGCCGCGGATTTGTACGAAATCGTCGATGCCCGCACGCAAAATCCCCTGCAAGCCGCCGAACTGTTTCAGCAGCTCGCGTCGTTTGACCGGCCCCAAACCCGGAATGGTTTCAAGTATCGACTGGCTATGACGCTTGGCCCGTTTGCGCCGGTGTCCCGTGATCGCAAAACGGTGCGCTTCGTCGCGCACGCGCTGAATCAGGTGCAATGCCCGCGAGTCCGGGGCCAGTATAGTGGGCGTGTCCTGGCCCAACAAGAACAGTTGCTCCTGGCCCGGCCGCCGGTCGGCGCCCTTGGCGACGCCGATCAAGGTGATTCCCGCGACCCCCAGTTCCTCGAGCACCCTGGCCGCCTCGGCGAGCTGTCCTTTGCCGCCGTCGATGAGCAGCACATCGGGTTTGCGGTGATTTCGCCGTCGCGCACGCGCTTGTAGCGCCGGGTCAACGCCTGATACATCGCGGCATAGTCGTCGCCCGGCTGAATCCCGGCGATGTTGAAGCGCCGATACTCGCTCTTGAGCGGACCCTCCTCGCCGAACACCACGCAGGAAGCCACCGTGTCGGTGCCGCCCGTGTGGCTGATGTCGAAGCATTCGATGCGGTTCGGCGTCTCCTCGAGATCGAAGGCCTCGCGCAAATCCTCGAGGCTCGACTCGATGCTGGCGCGCGCCAGGCCGCGCATGTCAGCGCCTGCACCGCGTTGTTGTGCATCATCTCCAGCCAGCGCGCGCGAATGCCGCGCACCTGGGACGCGATGCGCACCTTGTGGCCCGAGCGCTGCGCGAGCGTCGCCTCGAGCAGCGGCATTTCGTCGAATTCCTGCTCGACGATGATTTCCGCCGGCGACTCGCGCTCCAGATAATATTGCGTGACGAATGCCGCCAGGACCTCCGGCAGCTCCGCGAACGGCGCCTTGGGGAAAAACGTCGTGCTGCCGAGGCTGCGGCCGGCGCGCACGAACATCACCGCCACGCAGTATTCGCCGTTGCCGGCTGCGATCGCGATGACGTCGGCGTCGTGATCGATGTCGGCGGTGACGATCTGCTGCGCCTGAACGGCTTTGAGCTTCGCCAGTTGGTCGCGCAGCTGCGCGGCTTCCTCGAAGTGCAGTCGTTCCGCGGCTGCCTCCATGCGCCGGCCGAGATCGTGGCGCACCTCGTCGTTGCGCCCTTCCAGCACCTTGATCGCCGCGCCCACGTCGCGTGCATAGTTCTCCTTGGAAATGAGCCCCACGCAAGGCGCCGTGCAGCGCTGGATCTGGTACTGCAGACAGGGCCGCGACCGGTTCGCGAAATAGGTGTCGTCGCAGTTGCGCAGGCGAAACAGCTTCTGCAGCTGCTGCAGCGTCTCGCGCACCGCGCCGGCCGACGGATACGGGCCCGAAATACCGTCCGGGCTCCTTGCGCGATCCGCGGTAAAAGTTGAGGCGCGGAAACTCGTGCTGGGTTTCGAAGTGCAGGTAGGGAAAGCTCTTGTCGTCGCGCAGCACCACGTTGAAGCGCGGCCGGTGCTTCTTGATGAGATTGAATTCGAGCAGCAGCGCTTCGGTATCCGAATTCGTGATCGTGACTTCCATGCGCGCCGTCTTCGCCACCAGCGCCTGCACCTTCGGCTGCACATTGCTCGGTTGAAAATACGACCCGACGCGGGATTTGAGGTTGCGCGCCTTGCCCACGTAGAGAATCTCGCCGTCCGCGTCCAGCATCCGGTACACGCCCGGGCGCGCCGGCAAACTCTCGACGAAGGACTTAAGCTCGGGTGAGGTCACGCGCCCTGCCGATGACGCCTTCGAACATGGCGGCGGTGAGCCGCCGAGTCTGGGTGTTGTAGCGGCTGCAATGATACGAATCCAACAGCACTCGGCCGCCGCTTATGGGGTGTTCCGCCGCATGCGCAAATCGATGCGCACCGGCCGGCAGATCGTAGGCGCGCAACACCGCCGCATGCGCCACCGCCCCTAAGGCGAGGATAACGCGGACGGAGTGGCTTTGCGAAAGTTCTGCACGAAGAAAATCATTGCACGCTTTGATTTCCATAGGTAAAGGCTTGTTCGCCGGCGGCAAGCACTTCACCGAATTGGTGATTCGGGCATCCAAGAGCCTGAGCCCGTCGTCCGCAGCCGTGGAGATGGGACCGCTGGCGAAGCCGAACTTGTGCAGCGTCGCGTACAGCAGTATCCCGGCGTGATCGCCCGTAAACGGCCGGCCGGTGCGATTGGCGCCATGCATGCCGGGCGCGAGGCCGACGATCAGCAAGCGCGCCTGGGGGTCGCCGAAGGGCGGCACCGGGCCGCAGAAGTAGCTCGGCTCCTTCAGGCGCACGGCATCGAGAAACTTGCCTAAACGCGGGCAGCGCCGGCACGCCGGATCAAACGTGCTGTTCATATGTCGGGCAGGTGGCGTCAATTCTCGCTGGGCGCAACAAAAAACGGGCTACGCGGAAACCCGCGTAGCCCGCCGTCGATCACGCGCGGCTTTGGACTAACCCGAGCGCAACCCAACCTTTGCCCAGAACCTTAAGGGCCGGAACCCGTCAGACTCACTGCGAGGCGAAAGATTCCGCGCAATGCGTCATTAATCTTTTGCTATCGTCCGAGCAGTTGGGGCCTCGTGACTGCTCAATCTCAAGGGGCGGGAAAGGTTTGCAAGTCAGAATAGCATCTGCACGCATCGAGGCAAGTCGCCTTTTCAAAAACCGCCGTCCATAATCTAGATCGGTTATAGATATATCACGTAATTGTTTGATTATAATCACAAACACCACGTGTGCGGTATTTGACATATCCAACACGCGGCGAGTCAATTCGGGGTTTTGGAGCCCCTGCCCGAGCGCCGATGGGCGCCGGCGCGGTTCGCGATCAGCATGGCGAGTTCCAAGGCCTGTTCGGCGTTCAAACGCGGATCCACTTGCGAGCGATAGGCCCGCGCCAGGTCCGCCTCCGCGAGGCCGCGGGCGCCGCCGATGCACTCGGTGACATCCTCGCCGGTGAGCTCGATATGAACTCCGCCCAGCATGGACCCTTCCTGCTCATGAATGCGGAAGGCGGCCTCCACCTCACCCAGGATATTGTCGAAGCGCCGCGTCTTCACGCCGCCCGCCGTGGTCTCGGTGTTGCCGTGCATGGGATCGCACACCCAGAGCACCTGCGAGCCCGTGCCGCGCACTGCACTGATCATGGCCGGCAGCCGCTGCTCGATGTCCTTGATGCCGAAGCGATGCACCAAGGTCAGGCGGCCCGGCTCATTCTGCGGGTTCAGCACTTGCACCAGCTCCTGCAGCCATTCGGCGCTCATCGAGGCGCCCACTTTCACGCCGATCGGATTGGCGATGCCGCGAAAATATTCGATGTGCGCACCATCGATGTTGGCGGTACGCATGCCGATCCATGGCATGTGCGTGGACAAGTTGTACCAATGCTTCTGACGCTCGATGTAGCGCGTCTGCGCCTGCTCTGACAGCAAATGCAAGCCTTCGTGGCTGGTGTAGAAATCAACGCGAGTGGCGGCGTGGACCCGCTGACCGCTCACCGACTCGAAAAATTCCAGCGACTCGGCAATCGAGTCGACGATCTTCTGGTATGCATCGTGCAACGCCGCGTGGCGCAAGAAAGCTCAGGTCCCAGTATTCCGGATGATGCAAATCGGCGAAGCCGCCGTCGATCAAGGCGCGCACGAAATTCAAGGTGAGCGAGGCGCGCTCGTAGCCGCGCAGCAGCAGCTGCGGGTCGGGTTCGCGCTCCGCCGCGGTGAACCCCGGCCGATTGACGTTGTCGCCGCGATAGCACGGCAGAGTGACCCCGTCGCGCGTTTCGGTGTCGGCCGAACGCGGCTTCGCGTACTGCCCGGCAAACCGGCCGACGCGAATGATGGGCTTCTTCAGGCCCTGCAGCAGCACCAGACTCATCTGCAGCAAAATCTTGAGGCGCCTGGCGATGTTGTCGGATTCACAATCGTCGAAGCTTTCGGCGCAATCGCCGCCCTGCAGCAGGAACTGCTCGCCGCGCTGCGCCTGCGCCAATTTCGCGCGCAGCGCTTCGATTTCCCAGGAAACGACCAGCGGCGGCAGCCGGCTCAGCGAGGCCACGGCACGCTCCAGCGCTTGGCTGTCCGGGTACTTCGGTTGCTGGGTCGCCGGGCGGCTGTGCCAGCTCGCCGGGTGCCAGTTCGTCAATGCGGGATTCTGCGACATACGCGATGCTAGCGTTGTCGGCCCGCTCACGTCAAAATGCGCGGTTTGGGACTTTAGTCATGCAGACAATCGATCCCTTGCAGGCGCTCGGACTTCGCGACATCAACCCGGGAACCTGGTCCGGCGGCCATGGCTGGAGCGAGCAAACCTCCGGCGCCATCATCGAATCCATCAACCCGGCTACGTGCCAAGCGGCTGGCGCAGGTACGCGGCGCGACGCTCGCCGACTACGAGCATGTGATGGCCTCGGCAGTTGCCGCTGCCGCGGCGTGGCGCCAAGTGCCGGCGCCGAAGCGCGGTGAGGCGGTGCGGCTCATGGGCGATGAACTGCGCAAGTACAAAGATGCGCTCGGCAGCCTCGTGTCGATGGAAAACGGCAAGATCAAGGCCGAAGGGGACGGCGAGGTCCAGGAGATGATCGATATCGCCGATTTCGCGGTCGGCCAATCGCGCATGCTGTACGGGCTCACCATGCACTCCGAACGGCCCCAGCACCGCATGTACGAGCAATGGCATCCGCTCGGCGTCGTGGGCGTGATTTCAGCGTTCAATTTTCCCGTGGCAGTCTGGTCCTGGAATGCCTTCTTGGCGGCGATCTGCGGCAATGCGACGGTGTGGAAGCCCTCGCCCAAGACCGCCTTGTGCTCTCTCGCCGTTCAGCACATCTGCAACCGCGTGCTGGAGCGGCACGCCCTGCCGCCGATCTTTCAGATCTTCATCGATGCCGGAACCGAGCTGGCGCTGCGCTTCGTCGAGGACCGCCGCGTGGCGCTCGTGTCCTTTACGGGCTCAACCCATGTGGGCCGGCAAATCGGCGTGAAAGTCGCCGAGCGCCTCGGCAAGAGCCTGCTCGAGCTCGGCGGCAACAACGCCATCATCGTCGACGAAACGGCGAATCTCGATCTGGCGGTGCCCGGCATCGTTTTCGGCGCGGTCGGTACCGCGGGACAGCGCTGCACCACCACGCGGCGCGTGCTGGTGCAACGCGCGCGCGCGGCCGAACTCGAACGGCGGCTGATCGCAGCGTACGCCCAGGTGCGCATCGGCGATCCGCTCGAGCCCGGCACCCTCATGGGACCGCTGATCGATGCCGGTGCCGTGGCGCGCTATTCGGCGGCCATCGCCGCCGCGCAAGCCGAAGGCGGGCAGGTGCTGTGCGGCGGCAAAGTGCTGCCGCGGCCCGGCAATTTCGTCGAGCCGACCATCATTCGCGCCGCCGCCGACATGCCGGTGGTGCGTACCGAAACCTTTGCGCCGATTCTGTACCTGATCGCCTATGACACCCTGGATGAGGCGATCGCCATCCAGAACTCCGTTCCTTATGGCCTCTCGTCCGCGGTGTTCACCGACCGGCTGCAGGCGGCCGAACGCTTTCTGTCCGCCGATGGCAGCGATTGCGGCATCGCCAACATCAACCTGGGCACGTCGGGCGCAGAAATCGGCGGCGCCTTCGGCGGCGAGAAGGACACCGGCGGCGGGCGCGAAGCGGGTTCGGATTCCTGGAAGGCCTACATGCGCCGCCAGACCAACACCATCAACTGGAGCTCGCAGCTGCCGCTCGCGCAGGGCATTCGCTTCAACGTTTGACGCCGCTTCAACGTTTGAGGGCGCTTCAACGTGTGAATCCGCTTCAACGTGTGAGCCAGGCTTCGATGTCGGCGGCCCGCTGATCCAACCGAGCCGCCGAGATCGGGCCCAGGGTTTTCAGTTCCTGCGCGTACAGCGACACCCGGTACTCTTCGATCCAGCCCTGCAATTCATCGAGCTCCGGAACCCAGCGCAGCTCGGCACCGATTTGTTTGGCCAGCGTTTCGTGGCGTGCCGTCCATCGGACCAGTTCCCGTTCGATGTTCGGCGGCTCGGCGCCGCGGGCTGCGTTGCGTTGCCAGCGGCGCTCCTCGGCCTTCAAGTAGCGCGGCAACTGGCGCAGCCAGTCCGTCGCCATCGACTGCAGAGCGGCGGCGCCCAACAGGCGGTGCAGATGCCCGTTGCTCTCATCGGCCGCCCCCGCCAGCAGTGGCGTACGTGCGGCGTCGCGTTCCCGGCGCACCGCGCGCGCCGCGTTGAACCAGCCGAGCGCGGCGGCGGCGATCTCCTCCAAGCAGGAATGCAGCCGCGCACGCCCCTGCTCCACCGCCCTTTCGAATGCCGCCCGGGCGCGCGGCGCCTCGGCATCGTCAAAACAGGCGCGGCGAAATACCCACTGCAGCATCGTTTCGGTGAGCTCGTCGCCGCCGAGGTATGGACTTGCGGCAAGCAGCAGCGCGGCATTGCCGTCAAGGGACTTGGCAAGATCGCGCGCCTGGGCGGGAAGCATGGCGCGCGCCAGATACGCCGCGCCCTGCCGCCAGCTGCGATCAGCCTCGGCGGCCGACCATTCGTAACGCACCTCGAGCCCGTGCGGCGCGCGCGCCAGCGTCGGAAACACCCACACCGTCCCCTGCTCGAGCGCCAGCGGCACGCTGACGGGCAATTCATCCATTTCGAACCGGCGCCAGGCACCGAGCGCCCCGTACGCGGCACGCGCCCGCTGCTCGAGCTCGAGGCGCGCCGCGGCGGCGCTGGCGCGGCGCAATTCCGCCAGGGTTTTGCCATGCGCCGCATCCTCACCGCCCGCGGTGACGGTCAATTGCGGCATCAAGTGGGCGGGCACCGCGGCGAGATCGAACCGCAACAACGTGTCGGGGATGCCGCGCTGCTCCTTGAGCCATGTCCGCAGAGTGTGGACGTCCGCAGCCGCGCCCGCCGCGCGCGCCGCGCCAGCGGCCGCACCTGCTGCCCCGCCAGAGGCCGTGCCTGCGGCCGCGCCCGCGGCCGCCATGAATTGCGCGGCCGTGTCGGATATCGGGATCAAATTGCGGCGCGCGTCCTTGGGCAGCGAGCGGAGCAGCGCCTCGATTCGCGGTGCGGCGAGTCCCGGCACGGCGGCATCCACCGCGGCGCGGGTGAGTCCGGGCACCGCCAGTAGCGGTACTCGCAGGCTCGCGCCGTCGCGCGATTCCCCGGGCGCGAAGCGGTATTCGACCGGGACCGACAGCGCATCCAGCCTGGCGACTTCGGGAAATTGCGCGAGCGCTTCGGCCGCGGGCTGCCTGGCAAAAATCTGTTCGGCGTCGAGGCGCAGCGCGCTCCGCCCGGCATCGTTAAGATGGCGGGTGAAATATTCCAGGGTGGCGGCGCTCGACACCTGCCGCGGCAATGCGCGGTCGTAGAACTCGACGAAGGTTTCGGCGCTTTGCAGTAGATCGCGCGTGCGCAAACGTTCCTCCATCCGCTGCGCCTCGCGAACCGCCGCGTCGTTCTCGAGCAGCCAGTCCGGACGACGGTGCAACCGCTGGTAGACCAAGGCTTCGCGCGCGAAGATGCGCCGGGATTCTTCCGGCGCTATCGGTCCAAAGTTCACCACCCGGTTGGCGCTCAAGGTCAGTCCGAGAAAGCTGATGCGCTCGCGCGCCACGACTTCCTCGCGTTCCTCGTCCCAGTCGGGCTCGAGATACTCGCGCTTCAGCAAGTGCGATGCCGCCGCCTCGATCCATTGCGGCTCGATCTCGGCGACCCGGCGTGCGAACACCCGCGAGGTCTCGACGATGTTCGCCGCCATGATCCAGCGCGGCCGGCGCCGCACCAGCGGCGAGCCCGGGAAAATATGAAAATGCACTCCGCGTGTTCCGAGGTAAACGCCCTCCTCGCCGCGCGTGCCTACCATGGTGCAAAAGCCGGCCAGCAGCGAGCGGTGCACGGCGGTGTAGCTTGCCGCCTGGCGCTGCCCGGCGATGCCGATGTCGGCCGCTTGCGGTCGGCGACCTGGGAGTAGACATCGTCCCACTCGGAGAGCCGCAGCAGCGAGAACCCTCGCTCCTTGCACCAGCGCTTCAGTTCGCGCCGCGGACCTTCGCGCGCCTTGCGGTACGCGCGCCACACCTTCACCAGCGATGAGAACTCGGACTTGCCGTCCTCCAGAGCGCCGCTCGCGGCCGCATCCGCCTCGCCTGCGCCGGCCGCGCCGGCCGCGGCAAGGCGAATGTCCGGAACGCTCAACCCTGCGACGATCGCCAGCACCTCACTCTCGGCGCGAAAGCGCTTGCTCTCGAGCAATGCCCGGCCCAATCGAGGATCGAGCGGCAAGCGCGCCATGGCGCGGCCGCGGCGCGTGATCCGCCGCTCGGCATCGAGCGCCTGCAGTTCTTGCAGCAGCCGGTAACCGTCGCTGAGTGCCCGCGAGTCGGGCGCATCGATGAAGGGAAAATTCTCCGCCTCTCCCAAGCCATCGGCGGCCAGCCGCAGCAGCAGCGCGGCGAGATTCGTGCGCAGGATTTCAGGTTCGGTGAAGGCTGCGCGCGCATCGAAGTCGGACTGCGTGTACAGCCGCATGCAGAGCCCCGCCCCGAGTCGCCCGCAGCGGCCCTTGCGCTGGTCGGCGCTGGCGCGTGAAATCGGCTCGATGGGCAGGCGCTGCAGCCGGTTGCGCGGGCTGTAGCGGCTGATCCGCGCCAGACCGGAATCGATGACCGCTCGAATGCCCGGCACGGTGATCGAGGTCTCGGCCACGTTGGTGGCCAGCACGATTCGTTGCCGCGCGCCGCGTTGAAATATGCGGCTCTGCTGTTCCCAGGACAGCCGCGAGTACAGCTCGAGGGTCTCGACGCCGGGCAATTCGCGCGAAAGGTGTTCGCCGACGTCGCGTATCTCGCGCTCGCCGGGCAAGAACACCAGAATATCGCCGCCGCCTATTTCCCCAGGCTCGGTGGCGATTTCCTGGTACGCCTCCAGAACCGCGGCCGGCAGGTCGGGATCGTCCGCATCCTGCGCCGTTTCGCGGTAGCGGACTTCAATTGGATGGCTGCGCCCGCTCACGGTGATGATCGGAGCCTCGCCGAAGAAGCGAGCGATGCGTTCGACGTCCAGGGTCGCCGACGTGACGATCACCTTGAGGTCCGGGCGGCGCGGCAGCAGCCGCTTCAGCACGCCCATGAGCAGATCGACGTTCAGCGTCCGCTCATGCGCCTCGTCGACGATGATGGTGTCGTAGCGGCGCAAGTTAGGATCCGATGCGAGCTCGGCCAGCAACAGTCCATCCGTCATCAACAAGAGACGCGTGGCGGCGGACGCTTGGTCGGCGAAACGAACGCGAAAGCCGACGCTGCGCCCGACCGGCTGTCCGACCTCCTCCGCGATGCGGGCGGCCAAGGCGCGGGCCGCCAGCCGCCGCGGCTGCGTATGCGCGATCAAGCCCGCGAGGCCTCGTCCCAGCTCCAGGCAATACTGCGGCAATTGCGTGCTCTTGCCGGAACCGGTCTCGCCGGCGACGATCAGCACCTGTTCGCTGCGCAACGCTTGCAGGATGTCTTCGCGGCGCGCCGAAATCGGCAGCTCGGGATCGTGCTTGAAGACGAGCGGAACAGCGCTGCGAGCGGCCGTCGCCGCGGCCGCATCACTCGCCACGCTTGACTTCTTGCCAAAGCCTCTCTTGCGCAGCGAGGTTCAAGTCCGCGAAAGTCTCGCCGCGCTGCGCCGCCAAGGACTCCATGCCGCGAAACCGCCGCTCGAATTTGGCATTCGCCGCGCGCAGCGCCGCCTCGGCGTCGACATCGAGCTTGCGGGCCAAATTGGCCGCCGCGAACAAGAGATCGCCGATCTCTTCGAAGATTGCGCGCTGGTCAACACCGGCACCCGCGGGGTCCGCGGGCGTGTGCGAGGCGGCCGCGGAACGCGCGGAAGTTGCCGCCGCCTCGCGCACTTCGGCGAGCTCTTCGGCGACTTTGTCCGCGGTCTGGCCGGCGTGTTCGAAATCAAAGCCCACGCGCGCCGCCCGTTTGCTGAGTTTGAACGCGCGCAGCAAGGCGGGCAGCGCCTGCGGCACGCCGTCCAAATGGCTGGCCGGGGAGCCGTCGGCGCGGCTCCGCGCCGCGGCGCCGCGCTCTTGCGCCTTGATGTCCTCCCAGATCACGCTTTGCGCGGCGGACGTCAGTGGCGCGCCGGCGCCGAACACGTGCGGATGGCGGCGCAGCAGCTTGTCGCATATCGTGCCGGCCACCGCCTCGAAATCGAAACGCGCCCGATTCGCTCGCCATCTGGGCGTGAAACACCACTTGAAACAGCAGGTCGCCGAGTTCGTCCTGGAGGTGGCGCATGTCGCCGCGTTCGGCCGCGTCGGCGACCTCGTAGGCCTCCTCGATGGTGTACGGCGCAATGCTCGCGAAGGATTGCTCCCGGTCCCAGGGGCAGCCTCCCGCGGCGCGCAGGCGCGCCATGATCGAGAGCAGCTCGCTCAGCCGGCCGGGCACTACGGGGTCTCGCCGCGGGACTGCAGCTTGCGGCGCAAGGTCATCAGCATGCCGGCCGTCGCGCCCCAGATGTTGCGGTCGCCGTACGGAATGTCGTGCACTTCGATGGTCAATCCGCCCAAGTTGCGGCGGCGGGATTTGTGATTGGCCGCATCCAAGATGAAGTCGAGAGGCACTTCGAATGCATCGTGCACCTCCGCCTTGGCGATGCGCAGCTGGTATTGCGGGTCGACGAATCCGACCACGGGTGTTACTCGAAAACCGGTAACGACGAGGTGATCCGGCAGATAGCCGGCGAACTCCACGAAATCCGGCAGCAGGCCGATCTCCTCGCGCGTCTCGCGCAAAGCGGCGTGCCATGCGTCCTGGTCTTCGGGCTCGATGCGCCCACCCGGAAAGCTGATCTGCCCGGCGTGATCCTTGAGCGTCGCGGCACGCTGCGTCAGCAGCACCGTCAGTCCCGTCGCACGCGCCACCAGCGGCACGAGCACGGCCGCCGGCACGCGCCGCGCGGGGAGCGCAGCGCGCACCTGCGACACCACGTCGGGCGACGCACCGGCCAACCACTGCATGTCTTCGTCGGGCGCAGAAGGCTGCGGAGCGAGCGATTCGCGGATGTGTGCTTTCGTGTAAAGAGAATCCATCGATACCCTAAGAGCCTGAGCCGTGGATGCCGCCTTCCGTCAGCGTGTTGGGGTCGAGCAGGCGGCGCAGTTCATCGATGCTCAGGTGCGTCATCTCGGCGGCGACTTCCAAGATCGGGCGGCCCTCCGCATACGCCTTCTTGGCGATGGCGGCGCCTTTTTCGTAGCCGATGACGGGATTGAGGGCCGTCACCAGGATCGGGTTGCGCGCCAGCGCGTCTTCGAGACGGGCGCGGTTCACCGTGAAACCGGCCAGCGCGAGATCCGCCAGGTTGCGGCTGCCGATTCCGAGCAGTTCCACGCTTTGCAGCAAGTTGTAGGCGATCACGGGCAGCATCACGTTCAGCTGAAAATTCCCCGACGCCGCGGCCACCGTCACCGTCGCGTCATTGCCCATCACCTGCGCCGCGATCATGGTCACCGATTCGGGCACCACCGGGTTCACCTTGCCGGGCATGATGCTGCTGCCCGGCTGCAGCGCCGGCAGCGCGATTTCGCCCAATCCCGCCAGCGGTCCGCTGTTCATCCAGCGCAGGTCGTTCGAGATTTTCATCAGGCTTACACTCAAGACCTTGAGCTGGCCCGACAGTTCCACCGCCGTGTCCTGACTCGACAGCGCCGCGAAATAGTCATCGCTCGGCCTAAACGGAACTCCGGTGCCCGCCGCGAGGCAGCGCGCAAACGCCGGCCCAAACTCCGGCCGCGCATTGATGCCGGTACCGACGGCGGTGCCGCCCTGCGCCAGCTGGTGCAAGCGCGG
Organism: uncultured Gammaproteobacteria bacterium; assembly: GCA_963818075.1. Lineage (GTDB taxonomy): Bacteria > Pseudomonadota > Gammaproteobacteria > Steroidobacterales > Steroidobacteraceae > Bog-1198. The sequence continues at coordinate 1,082,971 of CAWFQX010000007.1, forward strand.
CGTCACCGAGCGCAGCCGGGCAATGTCCGACGTCGATCTGCGCCTGCCAACCGCGGAGCTCCTGGGCCAGCGTGATAGGCACCGCGTCCATCAGATGCGTGCGGCCGGTCTTGACCACGTCGGTGAACTCGGCGGCTCTTAACCCAAGGACGGTGCGCAGACGCTCGAGCGCGGGCAGCAAATGCTCTTGCAGCAGCAGTGCCGCGCCGACGTGAATCGCCGTGGGCACCACGTCGTTGCTGCTCTGGCTCATGTTGACATGATCGTTGGGATGCACGGCTTGGCCCAACTCGCGCGACGCCAGCGTGGCGATCACCTCGTTGGCATTCATGTTGCTGCTGGTGCCCGATCCGGTTTGAAAGACGTCCACCGGAAATTGATCATCGTGGCGCCCCGCGGCGACCTCGAGCGCGGCCGCTTGGATCGCTGCGGCCTTGTCGCGCGGCAGATCGCCGAGCTCGGCATTGGCGGCGGCGGCGGCTTGCTTGATCAGCCCCAGCGCACGAATGAAGGACCGCGGCATTCTGAGCCCCGTGCTTGGAAAGTTCTGGATGGCGCGCTGGGTCTGGGCGCCCCACAGGGCGCTCGCCGGCACATCCAGCGCGCCCATGCTGTCGTGCTCGACGCGGGTGTCGGCTGTCATTGCGCCCTTGCTCCGCTGGTTCATGTGTTTACGGTAATATTAGCGATTCTACACTTTAAAGCGACCGTATCCCCGATGGCCATCTCCCCCGTTGACGCGCTCTCTCCCTTGGATGGCCGGTACGCCGGCAAACTTGCGGCGGTTCGCTATATCTTCAGCGAGGCGGGCCTCATGCGCGAGCGCGTGCGGGTGGAGTGCGCCTGGTTTCTGGCGCTCGCCTCAGGGCCGGCCGCGCACGCTCTGGCGAAGCTGCCGCGCCCGGCCCGCGATTTGCTCGCGGCGCTGTCGAAAGACCCCTCCGGCACCGATGCCGCGGCCATCAAGCACATCGAGGCGCGCACCAATCACGACGTGAAGGCGGTGGAAATTTGGCTGCGCAGCGAACTCAACGCGCAAGGTGCGGCCGCGGCCGAACTCGAATGGCTGCATTTCGCGTGCACATCGGAAGACATCAACAACCTCGCCTACGCACTCATGCTGAAGAGCGCGCGCGCGACGCAGCTTCTGCCCATGCTCGACACCATCGGCGAAATGCTCGACTCGCTGGCGCACCGGCACGCCGCGACGCCGATGTTGGCGCGCACCCACGGCCAGACCGCGACCCCCACCACGGTGGGCAAGGAACTCGCCAACGTCGCCGCGCGCCTGCACGCGCAGCGCGCCGGTATCGCGCGCATCGCCATCCTGGGAAAGATGAACGGCGCGGTCGGCAATTTCAATGCGCACGTCGCGGCCCTGCCGCAGGTCGATTGGCCCGGGTTCAGCCAGAGCTTCGTCGAATCCTTAGGTCTGGTCGTCGAACGCTCACACCACGCAGATCGAGCCGCACGACTGGATCGCGGAGTACTGCCATGCGCTGATGCGTGCCAACACCGTGCTCATCGACCTCGCGCGCGACATGTGGAGCTACATCTCGTTCGGCTACTTCAAGCAGCGCGTGGTCGAGGGCGAAGTCGGCTCCTCCACCATGCCGCACAAGGTGAATCCGATCGACTTCGAAAATGCCGAGGGCAACTTGGGATTGGCCAACGCCATGCTCGGGCATTTCGCCGACAAGCTGCCGCTGTCGCGGCTGCAGCGCGACCTCACGGACTCCACGGTGCTGCGCAATCTGGGCGTCGCGATCGGGCATTGCGTGTTGAGCTACGGGTCGCTGGCCGCCGGCCTCGAAAAAATCGAACTCGATCCGCAGCGCGTGGCGCAAGACCTCGACCGCGCCTGGGAGGTGCTCGGCGAAGCCGTGCAAACCGTGATGCGCGCCCACGGCATTCCCGACGGCTACGACCGCTTGAAATCCTTCACTCGCGGGCCGCCCCATCGACAGGGAGGCCATGCGCGAGTTCATCGCCGCCTCGGAGCTGCCGGCGGCGGAGAAGGAGCGCTTGCTGTGCTTGGAACCCAAGGATTACGTAGGTTTGGCGCCGGTGCTGGCGAAGCGCACACGCGGCTCGTAGAAACGTGACGCAGTTGGCACGAGCCTTCCGGAGCCAAAAGGTACTATCCCCCAAACTACGCGAGGTCGGGCAGAATTCCGATAACCTCCAATGAGGCGGTCAGATATGGCGGGTAATACGGAAGGACGGACAAAACCGGTCTTGGACGGGATCGCGGCCGCAGCTGCGGACATTCCGGGGGGTTCCGGCACCCGTACCATCCTCAGCACCATGCCGGAGGTGCGCGAAGCCAGTCTCAAGGTGGCGAAATCGGCACAGCGGCTGCTGTCCATCTTCACACAGGATCTGGAGCCTCTGATTTACGGCGAGGAGCCGTTTCTCGAGGCCATCAAGCGCCTGGTCCTGGCGCGTTCATACGCCAAGGTGCGCGTACTGCTCGCCGACCCGTCGCGAGCCATGGTCGACAATAACCGGTTTCTGGCCCTGGCGCGGCGCTTGACCAGCTGCATCGATTTGCGCGCCATGAGTCCCGAGTATGCGGCGAGCGCCGGAGCCTTCATCATCGCGGACGACAAGGCGCTGGTGTATCGCCTGCAGGCGGACCGGTGGGACGGGATCTCCGACATGAACGATCCGGCGGTCGTGCGCCGCTATTTGAATTTTTTCGATGAGGTATGGCAGACGAGCATGCAAGAATCGCAGATGCGGCAAATGCTCATGTAGCTTGGCGCATGTAGTTGCGCCCGGCGGTATAATGGGCCAGATGCAGGCCCGCCGCCCCGACCTCGACCCCAACCCTTCCTTATCTGATCCCCGCGTGGCGGGCACCGTCATCGTCGGCATGTCCGGCGGCGTCGACTCCGCCGTCGCGGCATTGCTGTTGCGCGACTCGGGCTACGCGGTGCAGGGCTTGTTCATGTCCAACTGGGAGGACGATGACGACGCCTACTGCACCACCGCGAGCGATTATCAAGATGCGCGCCGTGTCTGCGACGCGTTGGGGCTGGCACTGCATCGGGTGAGCTTTGCTGCGCAGTACCGCGAACGGGTGTTCGCGCACTTCTTGCGCGAATACGCTGCGGGCCGAACCCCGAACCCGGATGTTCTCTGCAATCGCGAAATCAAGTTCGGCGTGTGCCTGGACTACATGCACCGTCTGGGTGCATCGCTGATCGCCACCGGCCACTATGCGCGCCTGCAGCACACGTCCGCCGGACCACAGCTGCTGAAGGCGACCGACCTGGCCAAGGATCAAAGTTATTTCCTGCACAGCGTCGCGCCGGCCGCACTGTCGAAGACCCTGTTTCCCATCGGCGACTTGCGCAAATCGGAGGTGCGCAAGCTCGCGCATGCCGCGGGCTTGCCGGTGTACGACAAACCCGACAGCACCGGCATCTGCTTCATCGGCGAGCGGCCGTTTCAGGATTTTCTGCGCCAGCATCTGCACACCGAGCCCGGGCCGATCGAGAACGACGCCGGTGTGCTCGTCGGCGAGCATCGCGGCCTCGCGCTCTACACCCTGGGCCAGCGATCGGGACTCAAGGTGGGTGGGCGCGCGGGCAGCGCCGCTGCGCCCTGGTACGTGGCCGGCAAGGATACGGCACGCAACGCGCTGATCGTCGTGCAGGACCAGGACCATCCGTTGCTCCTGTCCGACGCCTTCGACGTGCAGCAGTTGCACTGGCTGGATGGCGCCGCCGCCGAGCAGGCCGTCGAATGCGCGGTCAAGACGCGCTATCGGCAGAGCGACCTCGCGTGTACGGTACAGCCATCCGCGCACGACGACGCCGGCAATGCGACCCGGCGCGTCGCGTTGCGCGCGCCGGCGCGCGCCGTGACGCCGGGACAGTACGCCGTCTTCTACCGCGGCGACGCATTGTCTCGGCGGCGGCGTCATCGCGCGGCGCTACAATTCGCGCCTGCCGCTTGCGGCACGCGGAATCACCTATACTCCTCAACTTTCGGCGGAGGGGTCATGACTGACAGCTTCAAGGCAAGGACGACGCTCAAAGTGGGCGACGCGCAATACGAGATACTGAGTCTCGAGGCCCTCAAAGCCCGCAACGTCGGCCGCCTGCCCTTTTCCCTGAAAATCCTCCTGGAGAACCTCTTGCGCTTCGAGGACGGCGTCAATGTCACCAAGAACGACATCGACGCGCTGCTGCAATGGGACCCGAAAGCGCAGCCCAGTCATGAAATAGCGTTCACGCCGGCGCGGGTGATCATGCAGGACTTCACCGGCGTGCCCTGCATCGTCGACCTCGCCGCCATGCGCGAGGCCATCGTGCGCTTAGGAGGCGATCCGCAGCGCGTCAATCCTCTCGCCCCGGCGGAGCTGGTCATCGATCACTCGGTGCAGGTCGACGAATACGGCGCCGCGGACTCGCTCAAGCACAACAACGAAATCGAGTTCAACCGCAACGGCGAGCGCTACATGTTCCTGCGCTGGGGCCAGACGGCGTTCAGCAATTTCAAAGTGGTGCCGCCGAACACCGGCATCGTCCATCAAGTGAACCTCGAGCGCCTGGCGCGCGTGATTTTCTCAGACGAGCGGCGCCGGGCGGCAACTGGCCTATCCGGACACCCTGGTTGGCACCGATTCGCACACCACCATGGTCAACGGGCTCGGAGTGCTGGGCTGGGGTGTCGGCGGCATCGAGGCTGAAGCGGCCATGTTGGGCCAGCCGGTGACGATGCTGATCCCGCAGGTGGTCGGCTTCAAGCTGATCGGGCAGCCTGCCGGCCGGCACCACGGCCACCGATCTCGTGCTGACGGTGACGGAAATACTGCGCAAGCACGGCGTCGTCGACAAATTCGTGGAGTTCTTCGGCGACGGCCTCAAGGGCCTGCCCCTCGCCGATCGCGCCACCATCGCCAATATGTCGCCGGAGTTCGGCTCGACCTGCGCGATCTTTCCCATCGACGAGGAAACCATTCGTTATCTCGAGCTCACAGGCCGTGCGCCGGATCAAATCGCGCTGGTCGAGGCCTATGCCAAGGCGCAGGGACTGTGGCGCATCAACGGTGCGCCGGCGGCCGACTACACCGATGTGGTCGAGCTCGACTTATCGACGGTCGAGCCCTCGCTCGCCGGGCCGAAGCGGCCGCAGGACCGCGTGCCGCTGCGCAGCGCCAAAAGCGTGTACCAGCGCAGCGTGAAAAAGATGGCCGAGGAGCGCGCGCACAAGAATCCGCAGGCGAGCGGAGTCGCCGCGGCCAGCGTGGGCGGCGCGAGCTTCGAGGTGCGCGACGGCGCCGTGTTGATTGCCGCCATCACCAGCTGCACCAACACGTCGAATCCCGCCGTTTTGGTGGCTGCCGGCCTGCTCGCGCGCAATGCAAGCGCCCGCGGCCTCACCTCCAAACCCTGGGTGAAGACCTCGCTCGCACCGGGCTCGCGCGTCGTCACCGATTATCTGCAGAAAGCCGGACTACTGAAGGACTTGGAGGCCCTCGGCTTCTATACCGTGGGCTACGGCTGCACCACCTGCATCGGCAACTCCGGACCCTTGAAGCCGGAGATTTCCGAGGCGGTCAAAGCCGCCGACGTCGTCGCCTGTTCCGTGCTGTCGGGCAATCGAAATTTCGAGGGCCGCGTGCATCCGGAAATCAAGATGAATTTCCTCGCCTCGCCGCCCTTGGTCGTCGCCTATGCGCTGGCGGGCAGCTTGGATATCGATATCACCACCGAACCGTTGGGCGTGGGCAAGGACGGCAAGCCGGTGTACCTCAAGGACGTCTGGCCGAGCGCGCATGATGTGGCCGCCGCGGTCGCGGCGTCGGTGGACTCGGCGATGTTCAAGAAAGGCTACGCCAACGTGTTCGCGGGCGACGCAAATTGGAACGCCATCAAGACGCCGGCGGGCAAGATCTATGCCTGGGACGGCAAGTCCACTTACGTCAAGAACCCGCCCTACTTCGACGGCATCACCATGACGCCGGCGCCGTTGACCGATATCAAGGGCGCGCGCGTGCTGGCGATGCTCGGCGATTCGGTGACCACGGACCACATTTCGCCCGCCGGCAATATCGCGAAATCCAGCCCGGCGGCGCAAATACTTGATGGCGCAGGGCGTGCAGGCGGCGGATTTCAATTCCTATGGCGCGCGCCGCGGCAACCACGAAGTGATGATGCGCGGCACCTTTGCCAATATCCGCCTGCGCAATCTGCTGCTGCCCGGCACCGAAGGCGGCGTAACGCTGCACATTCCGAGCGGCGCCGAGATGCCCATCTTCGACGCTTCGGTCAAGTACAGGGCCGCGGGCACGCCGTTGGTGATCCTCGCCGGCAAGGAATACGGGACCGGCAGCTCGCGCGACTGGGCGGCCAAGGGCACGATGCTGCTGGGCGTCAAAGCAGTTATCGCCGAGAGCTTCGAGCGCATCCACCGCTCCAACCTGATCGGGATGGGCGTGCTGCCGCTGCAATACAAGCCGGGTCAGAATGCACAGACTCTGGGTCTGAGCGGCAAGGAAGCTTTTGAAATCGTCGGACTCAACCGCGGCGCGGCGAAGTCGGTCAAGGTCATTGCCAGAGCCGATGACGGCACGGCCACGGAGTTCGAGGCGCGCCTGCGCATCGATACCCCGAAGGAGCTCGACTACTACCAGCACGGCGGGATTCTGCACTACGTACTGCGGCAACTCGCCGCACCCAGCAAGGCGGCCTGAAAATGTCATCCATCACCATGCATACGGCCACGGTGCCGACCTGTATTCGCGCACTCAAAAGCCTCGCGGCCATCCTCGAGAAAGCGGCTGCGCACGCCGAGGCTCGCAAGATCAATCCGGCGGTGCTGCTCGGCACTCGGCTGTTTCCCGACATGCTGCCGCTGGCGATGCAAATCCATGTCGCGAATGACATTGCGCAAGGCGGCGCGGCGCGTCTCGCCGGCGCGCCGGTTCCCACCTTCGAAGCGAAGGAGCGGACCTTCGCCGAGTGGATCGCAGCCTCGCGCGCAACCGTCGCCTACCTCGAGTCCCTGGCGCCGGCGCAATTCGACGGAGCCGAAGACAGGACCATCACGTGGCAGACGCGCTCATCCACGAAGAGCATGCAGGGCACCGCCTACCTGTTCAATCACGTGCTGCCGAACGTGTTCTTTCATGTCACGACCGCCTATGACATTCTCAGGCAGTCGGGACTTCAGATCGGCAAGGCTGATTACTTGGCCGCCTGAGGTACGCTCCCAGCCTCGACTTTCACCATGGCGTTCGGATTGAGGTGATTCTTGATGGCGCCGTTGACCTGGTCTCGCGTCAGGGCTTTGACCGCCGCCGGGAACTCGTCCAGCCGGGCTACATCGTAGCCCCGCTGTATATTGGTCAAAATCGCTTGCGCGAGACCGCCGGTGTTCGACAGGCCGACGAGGTAGGTGCCCACCACACCCTGCTTGCGCGTCGCCAATTCTTCCTCCGTGACGCCGTCCTTCCACCACCGGAGGAGTTCCCGCTGCGTTGAGGCGAGGCCCTTCTCGAGCAGCGCGGGTGCAAAGCTCGCCGAAATGTCCCACGCGCCGTCGACGATGCTGTCTTCGGACACACCGGCCGAAATATTGTAAGTCAGGCCCTCCTTGTCGCGCACGATGCCCATCAACCGGCCCGTAAAACCGCTGCCGAGGATCGCCGTGCCGACGCGCAGCGCCAACCCGTCAGGATCCTTGTAGCGCAGCCCCGTCGGCTGGCCAATGAGCACCGACACGCTGGGCTTGTCGGCGAGCGGCACCGTCAGTTCGCGCGCCGCCTTCAGTGACGCCGGCGTCGCGGGATGCAGGTAATCCTGGCCGCCGTTCCATCCGGAAAACACCTTGCCGATTTCGGTTTGCGCCGCCGGCGCGTCCACGTCGCCGACCAGCACCAGCGTGAGGTGGGCGGGACCGTAGTATTTGGCGTGAAAGGCCTTGATCTCCTCGAGCGTGGCGGATTTGGCCGCGGCCTCGTAGTCCGTGACCGCGTGCGGCCGGTTCGGATGACCCTGCGGGAATACCGCACGGCCAAATGCTTCCTGGGCGCGCGCCTCGGTGTTCTGCGCCGAGGCTTCCAAGGCGCCGATGAATTGCTGCTTTGCCTTGGCGAACTCCTGCTGCTGCAGTGCCGGCGTGCGCAGCTCGGCGGCGATCAACCCCAGCACCAGCGGCAAGTCTTTTTTGAGGCACTTGCCGTGAATCTCCAATGTCTGCATGCCCACGCCGAAGGCGATCTCGGCGCCGACATTGTCCAGCTGCTCGGCAATTGCAAACTTGTCGAGGGCCTTGGTACCGCGGTCGAGCATCATCCCGGTGAGTGTCGGGACCGCGATGTTGCCCGGCTCGGCCATGGCATCCCCGGCCGGCAGCGACCCCAGGATCACCACCACGTCCTTCACATCGGTGTGGTAGGTGATCAGATCGATTCCGGCAACCTGCGCGCGCTGGCTATGTTCGGCCACGTTGGCCGCGGCGGATGCGCTCAGCAGCAGCAATGCCGTCACTACACGAACGTGCGTCACGTGGGTTTCTCCGCCGCCGGGGGCACGGGAATGAACCAGCCCGTCGTGCTCTGATCCTCATTGAGATACTGCTTGGCGACGCGCTGCACATCCGCGGGAGTCACCAGCTGCACCTTCTGCGGAAAAGTCACGTACAGCGTCCAATCGCCCACGCCGATCCACTCGTTGATCTCCCCGGCAATCGCGGCCGTACCGTCGCGCTTGTAGGCGTCGGCCGCCGTGAATTGCTGCTTGACCCGGGCCACTTCCGCCGCGGTCACGCCGTCGGTCTTGATTTTGGTGATTTCCGCCGCCAGCGCTTTCTCGACCTGGGTGTGCGTGGCACCCGGTGCCAGCACGGCGTACACCGTATGCAGCGACAGGTCGTGATGCAGATCGGTCCCGGCGCCGGCGTTCAACGCGAGCCCCTGATCGACGAGAGCTCGGTACAGGCGCGCGTTCTTGCCCGAACTCAAAATGGCATCGAGCATTTCGAGCGCCGGCTGGTCTTCGTCCCGGCCATTCGGCACCTTGTGGGCCACGATCACGGTGCCGAGCTCGCCGGGTCGCTTGACGACGACGCGGCGTTCGCCGCTCTGCGCCGGCTCCTCGGTGTAGATCGCGGGGATGGGCGCGGGCGAATGGGCATACACGCCGTAATATTTCTTGATCAGGCTTAAAGTGGCCGCGGGCTCCAGGTCGCCGATCACCGTCACCGTCGCGTTGTTGGGCCAGTAGAAGGTGTCGTAGAACTCGCGCAATTTGGCGATGGGAACATGCTCGATGTCGCTCTTCCAGCCGATCGTGGGATGGTGGTACGGCAGAGCCACATAGGCGGCCGCCGTCACCTCTTCCATGAGTACGCTGTCCGGATCGTTCTTGCCGCGTTCGTATTCATTGCGCACGACCGTCATTTCCGACTGTCGATCGGCCTCACGCAGCCAGAGGTGGCGCATGCGGTCGGCTTCGATCGCGATATATCCTTCCAGGCTTTCACGGCCGATGGTCGCAAAGTAATTGGTGCGGTCGAAGGACGTGCTGGCATTGAACTGGCCGCCGACGTGCTCGAGATACTGTTTGACGCTGTTGCCCTTCGGATCGTTGAACCCTTCGCTGCCCTTGAACATCATGTGCTCGAGAATGTGGGTCGACCCGGTGGTGCCGGTCACTTCATTGCGTGAACCGACCTGATAGGTCACTTGAAATGTCACCACTGGCGCCGAATGGTCGGGTATCAGCAGCGCGGTGAGGCCATTGGCATCGAGGCGATACTCGTCGATTCCCCCCAGGCTCTTGACGAAGCTGAAGCCCGGCACCTGCACCGGCGCTGCCGCGGCGGCAGCGGCCAGCATGCAGAGCATGGCGACCGATGCGCATGATTTGGAAAATTCGGCTCTATCCATCATTTGTCCCCCAACACCTCAAAGGCACCGCCTTCGATCGGAACGGCCGATTCTAGTGGGTTCTGAAGGACATTGCGCGCTGGAAGCTAGGCGCGCGCCGGAAGCTAGGCAGCGGCCGCCTGCACCTCATCGGTCCACACCACGAAGCGCTGCAAGGTATTGGGACCGAAGGTCATGCAGATGGCGACGTCGGCGGCATCGCGCCCGCGCGCGATCAGCACCCGGCCGATGCGCCGCAGATTATTGCGGGGATCGAACACGCACCAGTCGCCGCCGAGATAGGCCTCGAACCAACCGGCGAAATCCATGGGTGCATCCACGGGCGGGACGCCGATGTCGCCGAGATAGCCGGTGCAATAGCGGGCCGGGATGTTCAAGCAGCGGCACAAGGTGAGCGCGAGATGCGCGTAGTCGCGGCACACCCCGCGCCGTTCGTTAAAAGTTTCCCAGGCGGTCTTGGTGGGGCGCGCCGATTGGTAGTCGAAGGCGACGTGCTGGTGAACGAAATCGCAGATCGCCTGCACCCGGCTCCAACCGGGCATCATGCCGCCGAACAAGCGCCAGGCGGTCGGCGACAGCAGCTCCGTCTCGCAGTAGCGGCTCGGCAGCAGAAACTCCAGGGTCGCATCGGGCAATGATTCGACCGCGTGCTCGAATGCCTGCGGGAAGCTGGGTTCAACCAGGCCGGAGTCCCTGATGAGGGCGTCGCTCGTGATCCGAAACTCTCCCGACGGCGCAATCAAGCGCGTGCACCAGTTGCCGAACACGTCCCGATACATGCGCAGGGGCACTTGCGGGACGGTGACGATGGTATCGGCGCGCACCCAATCGGAGGTGCGACTGTAGTGCACGTTGAGATTCAAGATCATCGGCGTGGCTTGCGGGAATTCGTAGGCCAATTCGTAGCCAAGTCGTATCAACATCGCATCTGTTCCCTGGATTTCGTGGCTTCGACACGGCGCACGAATCTGCCACGAGGGAGCGCGCGCGCACATCGGCGGCCGGCGGCACGGCCCGTAAGCTGCATCCTACGCGGCGTGCCGCTCCGCTATAATTTTAATTCGAGATAACTACCTTAACTAATTGTATTAATTAATATATATTGTATGAATGACAAGGGTAAACGCCGCACCGCGCTGGCTCGCCGTCTTCGATCTCGATGGCACGCTGACCTGGCGCGACACGCTGTTCCTGTTTTTGCTGAGCTTTGTGAGGCGCCATCCATGGCGCGTATTCGGCCTGTGGCGTCTGCCGTTCGCATTGTTGAGTTTCGTCGCGGGCGGCCGCGATCGCGGCGCACTGAAGTCGCGAGTCATCCGCATGCTGATGGGCGGAGCCGTTCGCACCGAGGTCGACGCCTGCGCCGATGCGTTCGTGGACACACTGCGCCCGCCTCGGCGGCTGCGCCCGGCCGCCCTGGCCGCCGTCGAGGCGCATCGCGCCGCGGGCGACCATCTGGTGTTGCTCTCGGCGAGCCCGGATCTCTACGTGCCGCGGATCGGACGGTCTCTGGGCTTCGAACGTACCTTGTGCACCGAATTGGCTTGGCGCGCCGAGCGCCTCGATGGAGGGCTCAGAACCGCCAACCGCCGCGGCGCCGAAAAGCTGCGCTGCCTGACCTGGCTGCGTACACAATACCCGGGGCTGCCGATCGTGGCCTATGGCAACAGCGCCGCCGATTTGGACCACCTCCGCCAAGCGGATCGCGCACTGCTGGTGAACGGCAACACCGCCGCCCGCGCCCTGGCGAAGCGCTGGGGCATACCGACTGCGGACTGGAGCTAGCCGGGCGAAACAAATGACGGACTCGTCCGGTCTTAAAAGGTACAGAGCAATTTTCGCAAGAGAGGCCCGTGCGCAAGACATCCAAAAATTTAGGTTTGATCGCCCCATCGGACATAACGCCGTACGAGCAGTATCTGTCGCGGCGCACCTTGATCGCCGGCGGCCTTGGGCTCGTGGCCGCGCAAAGCATTGGCGGGTTCGCCGGCAAGGCGTTCGGCCAGCCGCCGGCCGCTCTGACCTACGTGCACAACGCCGCTTTAAGCGCAACTGAGGCGCCCAATTCCTACGCCGACATCACGACCTACAACAATTACTATGAATTCGGCACCGACAAGGCCGATCCATCGGAGAATTCGCAAAAGTTCCGCACGCGGCCGTGGAACGTCACCATCGGCGGTGAGGCCGAGGTGACCGGAACCTTCACGCTCGAGGACATCCTCAAACCGCATCCCTTGGAAGAGCGCGTGTATCGGCTGCGCTGCGTGGAGGCTTGGTCGATGGTCGTGCCCTGGGTGGGTTTTCCGCTGGGCGATTTGCTCAAGCGCTTCAAACCCACCTCCAAGGCCAAATTCGTCGAATTCAAGACGCTGCTCGACCCCAAGCAAATGCCCGGCCAGCGCACCGGCGTGCTCGAATGGCCCTATGTCGAGGGGCTGCGGATCGACGAGGCCATGCATCCCCTCACCCTGATGGCGGTGGGACTGTACGGCAAGGTGCTGCCGAATCAGAACGGCGCGCCTCTGCGGCTGATCATTCCTTGGAAGTACGGCTTCAAGGGCATCAAGGCCATCGTCAGCATCAAATTTACCGAACACGCACCGCGCACCACGTGGGCGGGTGCGGCCTCCAACGAGTACGGTTTCTTTGCCAACGTCAATCCATCGGTCGATCATCCGCGCTGGAGCCAGGCGAGCGAACGTCACATCGGCGCGAACGCATTCGGGCCGCGGCAGCCGACGCTGCCGTTCAACGGCTACGCAGCGCAGGTGGCCAGTCTCTACAGTGGGATGGATCTGCGGAAATACTTTTGATGCGGCAGATACGTTGGGTGCTGAAGCCTGCCGTATTTGCGGCGTGCCTGCTCCCGGCCCTGCACATAGGGCTGGGCGCACTGAATGCCGCCGGTGTCCTGCACGTCCGCGGCATCTCTCTCGGCGCCGACCCGGTCAAGGTCATGCTGCACACCTGCGGCCGCTGGACCCTCAACTTTGTGATGATCACCCTGTGCATGACGCCGCTCAAGGATCTGACGCACTCGGTGTTCTGGCTGCGCTTCCGGCGCATGTTCGGCCTGTTCGCCTTCTTCTACGTGCTGCTGCATTTCACGGTGTACCTGCTGCTCGATCAGAGCGGCAAGCTTGGCGCGCTCTGGCAGGACATCGTCAAGCGGCCGTACATCACGATCGGCATGCTCGGATTGCTGCTGTTGATTCCCCTGGCGCTCACCTCCACGGCGAAGTCGCAGCGGCGGCTGGGGCGGCGTTGGACTCAACTGCACAGCCTGATCTACCTGATCGCGATCTTGGGCGTATGGCACTTCTGGTGGCAGGTGAAAAAGGACATCCGCGAGCCGCTGCTGTACGCGTGCGGCCTCACGCTGCTGCTGGGATATCGCCTGTGGAAACGCCGCCCGCGAGTCAGCGTCGCGCGTTTTGCAAGGACTGATGCATCTTGAGCAGCAGGTTCTCGGTGGTTTGCCAGTCGATGCACGGGTCGGTGATCGACATGCCGTATTCGAGCTTGGTCAAATCCTTCGGGATGGACTGGTTCCCGGCCTTCAAGTGACTCTCGAGCATGAGGCCGACGATGGAGCGGTTGCCGTCGGCGATTTGTGCGATGCAATTCTCAGCCACCTGCGGCTGCAGGCTGGGATCCTTGTTGGAGTTGCCGTGGCTGCAGTCGACGACGATGGTCGCCGGCAGGCCGGCCGCGGCCAATTCGCGTTCCGCCACGGCGATGCTCACCGCGTCGTAATTCACCCGGCCGCCGCCGCCGCGCAGCACCAGGTGCGCATGCGCGTTGCCGCGCGTGCGAAACACGGCCGACTGTCCCTGCTGAGTGATGCCGAGAAAATGATGCGGATGGCGCACCGACTGCAGAGCGTTGATCGACGTCGCCAGCGCGCCGTCGGTGCCGTTCTTGAAGCCGACCGGCGTCGATAGACCGCTCGCCATTTCGCGGTGCGTCTGCGACTCCGTGGTGCGGGCGCCGATGGCCGTCCAGGTGATGAGCTCGGACAGGTACTGCGGCATGATGGGATCGAGCGCTTCGGTGCCGGCGGGCAGCCCGAGCTCGGCGATGTAGAGCAGCAGCTCGCGCGCCATCAGAATGCCTTTTTCGATGTGAAAGGAATCGTCCAGGTCCGGGTCGTTGATCAAGCCCTTCCAGCCCACCGTGGTGCGCGGCTTTTCGAAATACACGCGCATGATCAGCAGCAACGTGGATTCGACGCTGAGCCGACAGCGCCTTGAGCCGGGAGGCATATTCGCGGGCCGCGGCCACATCGTGGATCGAACAGGGGCCGACCACCACGAACAGGCGCGGATCGCGCCGCTCCAATATCGCGCGCACGGTTTCGCGCGATTTGAACACCGTCTCCGCGGCGCGCGACGTCAGCGGCAGGCGCCGCTTGACCTCCTCGGGCGTCGCGAGGAGGTCGCTCGAGGCGACGTTGACGTTCTGCAGTTGATCTTGGATGTTCGCCACTGACGGCCTACATCGACGTTCTGATGGTCCAAAGCTCGGGGAAGAACTTGAGCTCCAGCGCCTTGGTCAAGTACGACACGCCGCCCGTGCCGCCGGTGCCGCGCTTGTTGCCGATGATGCGCTCGACCGTCTTGACGTGGGCGAAGCGCCACAGTTGAAACTTGTAGTCCAGGTCCACCAGGCGCTCCGCCAGCTCGTACAAATCCCATTCCTTGACGGAATTGTGGTAGACGCTGAGCCACGCCGCCGCCACCTGCTTGCTGGCTTGGTAGGGCAGCGTGAAATCGCGGTCGATCGCCTCCGGCGGCACGTCGAGGCCGCGCCGGCTCAGCAGGCGCAGCACCTCATCGTACAGGCTGGGCGCCCGCAACGCGCGCTCGAGCAATTCGTAGGTCGGCGGATCGCCGCGAAACACCTTGATGGTATCGGCGTTCTTGTTGCCGATGAGAAATTCCAGCATTCGATACTGCGGCGACTGAAATCCCGAGGACTTGCCCAGGGTATTGCGGAACGCCGAATAGTCGTACGGCGTGATCGTCGCCAGCACGTCCCAGGCCTGCAGCAATTGCTGCTGGATCGTCGACACGCGCGCCAGCATCTTGAAGGTCGGGCCCAGGTCGTCGCGCCGCACGCAGTCCACGGTCGCGCCGAGCTCATGCAGGCACAATTTCATCCACAGTTCGGAAACCTGATGAATCACGATGAACAGCATTTCGTCGTGCTGATAGGACAGCGGATGCTGCGCGTCGAGCAGCTTGTCGAGGTTGAGATACTGCGAATAACTCAAGGACTCGCTCAAGTCCCAATGGACTTGCTCGTCGCTCAAGTCGACGAACGGCTTCGGCGGGGCGTGGTTTCGCGCATGCTCAAGTCTTGAAGACCCAGGCGGGCACGGTGCGCCAGCCGGCGAGCAAGTCGCGGTCCAAGCGCCGGTAGTCCGGCTCGATCTTTTCCACCAGGCGCCAAAAACTCGCGGAATGATTCATGTGCCTGGTGTGCGCCAGCTCATGGACGAACAAGTAGCGCACGACCTCCGACGCCAGGAACAGCAGGGAGCAATTCAAGCTCACCGTGCCGCGCGTCGAGCAACTGCCCCAGCGCGTGCGTTGCGAGCGGATCGACACGCGCGCCACGGGGTAATTCAATTCATCCGCCAGTTGCAGCAGCCGCGGCGCCAATCGTTCGTAGGCCGCCCGCTTCAGCCATCGCTGCAGCTGCTGGCGCGCGCCCCGTTCATCCGCGGCATGCAGCGCGATGCGGCCTTCCGTTTCCTCGAGGCCGCGCGGCGGCGAACGGCGCCAATCCACCGCGAACCTCTCGCCCGTGAAGGCAAACTCGATGGTCCCCGGTACCGAGTTCGCTCGGCGCCGCGAAACAGCGCATGGCGGCAACCTTGCGATCGATCCACGGCGTGAAGCGCTGCACGAAATCGCGCACCGTGTGCGGCTTCACTCCGACGGGCACCACGATTTCCACGCGGCCGCCGACGTGCACGCGGGCCGTCAGCCGCCGCGCACGCGGACTCACCCGAACCGCGAACGGGTCGCTGGCGCTGCGGGTCTCGAACAGCGATAACTGCGTGCCTTGTGCTTCATCGCGCCGAATGATACCAGGTTCGCGAGGCCCGCCGAGCTCAGACTCAGTGCCGCACCAGTTGCGCCAGCTGCCGTTGCGCCGCCTTGTAGTCGGGCGCGGCGATCAGGGATTTTTCGATCCAGTTGCGCGCGCCCACTTGATCGCCGCGCGACTGCAGCTGCACGCCCAAGCGCCAAGTACGCCTCGGCGTGCCCCCAGCCGGGCGCGTCGATGTTCGTGGCCGAGGACTGGTCGAACAATTGCGCGGCGAGCTCGAGCTCGCGAAGGCGCTGCGCTGCTCGTCGGAGCCCGGCTTGGCGCGCGCCAGGCCCTCCATGCTCGACAGAAATACTGCACGCGGATTATGCGGCGCCAGCTTGAGCGCGGTTTTGAGCCGCTCATCCGACCGTGAGCGCAGCAGGACCGACTCGAGCTTGCGTTGATCCGCGAGACCGGCGTAGCAGGCCGACTGCAGGATCAGGGCCTCCACCGATTTGACATCATGCGCCAGCCAAGGGTTTGAGCTGATCGATGCAGTCCGAAAATGCCGGCTCGGCCCGCGCTCCGGCGCCTGCGGCTGCCGGCGAGCAGGCCGCTGCGGTACTGCGCGTGCGCCAGGTGATACTTGAGCGAGGCGTCGCCCGCGTCCGCCTTGGCCTGGGTGGTCAGATCCTGAATCAAATTCGCCAGGGCGTTGCCATCCTCGGTCTGATACGCATACAGAATCTGCGCCTGCAGATCGCCGCCCTGCTGCGCCGGCGCGGACGCCGCCCACAGCAGCAGCGCCGCCGCCACCAGACTCCTGACACTCAGCATCTACCCAGTCTCCCAACTACAATGGCGCCATGAGGTTATCACTAATCGACATTGGGTCGAATCTCACCCATGACAGCTTTGCTGCGGATCGCGACGCCGTGCTGGCGCGCGCGCTCGAGGCCGGCGTCGCGGCGCCAGGTGGTTACCGGCGCCGATGCGGCGAGCTCAGGCGCCGCGGCGGCGCTGGCGGCGGCGCACCCGGCGCTGCTCTCGAGCACCGCCGGCGTGCACCCGCACCATGCGCGCAGCTTCGACGCCGCCGTGCGCGCTCAGCTGGGCGAACTCCTGGCGCTGCCGCAAGTGGTCGCGGTCGGCGAATGCGGCCTGGACTATTGCCGCAATTTCTCGCCGCCCGAAGCGCAGCGCGCGGCCTTCGCGGCGCAGCTCGAGATGGCCGTCGCGGCGCGCAAGCCGGTGTTCCTGCATCAGCGCGACGCGCACGGCGACTTCGTCGCCATTCTCAAGGATTTTCGCGCCGGCCTCAGCGGCGGGGTCGCGCATTGCTTCACCGGCGGACGCTCTGAACTGGAGGATTATCTGGCGCTCGATCTCGCGATCGGTGTCACCGGGTGGGTGAGCGACGAGCGCCGCGGTCAAAGCCTGCGCGAGGCGGTGCCGCACATTCCGGCCGAGCGCCTGATGGTGGAAACGGATGCGCCGTACCTCCTGCCGCGCGATCTCAAGCCGCCGCCCAAATCACGCCGCAACGAACCATGCTACCTGCCGCACATCGTCGCAGACGATCGCGCACTTGCGCGGCGAATCCTTTGCCGCGGTCGGCGCAGCGACGACGCGCAACGCGCTGCGATTCTTCGGGCTCGACGCGCCCGCCGGCGGGCTGGAGATTGGTGAATAGCGCGCTGGAGACTGGTGAAGCGGGCTAGAGATTGGTGAATAAGTGCGGGCTTGGGCGCAAGCTGCGCCACCAGCTGGCTCCAGTCCTGCGCAAAGCCGGCGAACTCCGGCGATGATTTCAAGCTGCGGTCGACCACGGGAAATTCCACCTCGATGCCGTCCAGCATCAGCACCCACTTCGGAATGCCCTTGGTGAACTTACCGGCATTGGAAAACAGCAGTCGCCCCTCGACCGGCATGTCGCCCACCAGCGCTTTCACCGCCGCGATCCGGTCGTACAGCGCCGGTTGCGGATTGTCGAACGTGTAGCGGCGCCCACGGCCCATGACGGTCCAATCGCTCATTTGATCGCCGCCGAAGATCAGGCCGGCGACGCGGCGCGTGTCGAGCACCAGCACACCGCGCGGCGTGAGCAGCAAGTGGTCGATGTGGATGAACCCGCCCATGCCATCCGGCACGAGAACCTGGTGCGCCGCCTCGAACGCGACGCGCTCCAGGCGCGCCAGCAGCGCCTTGCGCCGCGCACGGCGCTGATAGGCGCGCACCCCCCAGTAGCCCACGGCCAGCAGCAGCAACAGGAGCACGCCTATCCCAATCCACTGCGGGTCTATACCAAAGCTGGTCATTCGAGCGCTGCGGCCAGAGCCTCGAGCGTCGGCGGCAGGTCCATGGTGTGCCGCGGCAGGCGCAGCAAACGATCGAGGCTGTCGGGAACCGCCACCGGTTTGCCGATGATGGGCTCTACGATTTCATTGAATTTCGCGGGGTGTGCCGTGGCCACCATGACCCAAGGACCGCTGCGCCGCTCCGCCGCGCTCAGCCGGCTATAGACTTCCGCTGCCGTCGCGGTGTGCGGGCACCATTCGCGTCGATAGCGCATGAAGTCTTCTCCGATACGAGCGCGGATTGTAGCGTCATCGACACTGTCTGCGCTCAATTGTTCGCGCATTTCGCTCAAGCTTGGATAGAGCGCCCGCATGCGCTCCATATTGCTGGGGTTGCCGACGTCCATCGCCGAAGCCAGCGTCGCGATGCTCGGGCGCGGCCGCCAGACTCCGGTTTGCAGATAATCGGGCACGGTGCGGTTGATGTTGTGCGCAAGCACGATGCGCGCGATGGGGAAGCCGAGCGCCCGCGCCCAGACGGCGGCAAAGGCATTGCCGAGATTGCCGGCTGGAATGACGTACGAGGCCTTGGCGCTGCGTGCGGCGTTCGACGTCGAGACTGGATGCGGCGTAGTAGGCCATTTGCGGCAGCAAGCGGCCGATGTTGATGCTGTTGGCAGAACTGAAGCGGTGCCGCTCGCCCAGGCGCGCATCGCCGAACGCCTCCTTCACCAAACGCTGACAGTCGTCGAATGTACCGGCGATCCGCAGCGATGCGACGTTTTCCCCCCAGCATGTCAGCTGTTGTTCCTGCCGCGGACTCACGAGCCCCGCCGGGTACAGGATCACCACGCGCACCCAAGGGCGCCGGTGGAACGCCGCCGCCACCGCGCCGCCGGTGTCCCCGGAGGTGGCCACCAAAATGGTCAGGGGCGGCGCTGCCTGATCCTGCAGGCGCTGCAGACTCTCGGCCAGGAAGCGCGCGCCGAAATCCTTGAAGGCCGCGGTCGGCCCGTGATAGAGCTCGAGCGCAAACAGCGGGTCGGGGCAGCCTTCGACGACGGTGGTCGGGGCGGGCAAATCGAGCGCTGCGTCGGCAATCTCGCCGAGCATGGGTTGCAGGCGGTCGCCCTCGAAGAATCCGGCCAGCGCCGTCCGCGCGCGATCCTGGGCAATGCCGCGGATCCGGTCAGGCCGGCGGCAGCGGCCGCCGGCAGGCGGGTCGGAATGTACAAGCCGCCGTCCGGCGCCAATCCGCGTGCGATGGCCTCGCTCAAGCTGACGGCCGGGGCCCCGCCGCGCGAGCTTGCGAACTTCAACGGCACCATCAGGCCTTCACCACTCTGGCGCCGTAATTCTCCATGCCCGGAAATCCAGTAGTCCGACTTGAGGCCGTGCGCGGCGAACGCGGCCACCATGGCGCCGCGCACAGCCTCGGCATATTGGATCTCCGCCCAGGCGAAAACCGTCGGCCCGGCACCGGAGATGGAACAGCCCAATGCGCCGGCCGACATGGCACCGCGCTGCACGTCCTTGAATCCGGGAATCAAGGACTGGCGCTGCGGTTCGATGATCACGTCGTTGAAGGAATCGCGCATCATGTCCAGATCGTTCGAGTAGCAGCCGCTGATGAAGCCGGCCAGATTGGCGCTGGCCCACACGAAATCCGAGCGGGTGATATCGGCCTTGAGGATGGCGCGCGCCTCGCGCGTGCCGAGATACATATGCGGGTGCGCAAGCACGCAGCGCAATGAAGGAGGAACCGGAATCTGCTTCACGCGCGGGTGATCGATGCCGACGGTGAGGGTCAACCCGCCGAACAGGCAGGGTGCGATATTGTCGATGTGCGCGGCTCCGCTCGCGACGATTTCACCCTCCATGGCAAACTTGAGCAGCTGCAGCCGCGGCAACGGCGCCTCCAACAGGGCATTCGCGGCAACTACCGCGGCCACCGCCGAAGCCGCCGATCCGCCCAAGCCGGAGCCGAGCGGGATGCCCTTCTCGATGTCCATTTCGAAGCCGAAATTGAGCGCGAGCGAAGCATGCATGGCCTGAACTGCGCGGCCCGCGGTATTGTTCGCCGGCTCCACCGGCAAATCACCGGCGATGCCGCTGATCGAGCGGATGCGCACCACCGGCTCCTCGATGCGGCGCAGGCGCACTCTATCTCCGAGAGCCTCCACCGTGTGTCCCAGGATATCGAAGCCGATTCCGACGTTGGCAACGGTGGCGGGAGCGAACGCGGTGACATCGGTCAGCATTACAGATGTGCTCCCAGATAGGCCGACAAGCGCAGGAGATCGGAGAACACGCCGCCCGCGGTCACTTCGGGGCCGGCGCCGGGACCCTGCACGATCAACGGATTGTCGCAGTACCGGCGCGTTGCAAAGCGCACCACATTGTCGGTGAGCGCGATGTGGGCGAACGCGTGTCCGGCGTCCAGCCGCATCAATCCCACGATTGCCTTGCCGCTCTCGTCGACCCGGCCGACATAACGCAGAACTTGGTTCTTGCCCCGTGCATCCTCGAGCGTCGCCGTCATCGCGGCATCGAATTCCGGAAGCCGCGCCATGAAGTCCTCGACGCTGCAGTTCTCGAGCGCCGGCGGCACCAGCCCCTCCACCCGCACGTCCGCCAACTCCAAGGTCAGGCCCATTTCGCGGCCCAGGATGATGAGCTTGCGCGCCACGTCCATTCCGGACAGGTCGTCGCGCGGATCGGGCTCGGTGTATCCCTTCGCCTTCGCGGCGCGCACGATCGACGAGAACGACTCGCGGCCGTCGAACAAATTGAACAGGTATGCCAGCGTGCCGGAGAAAATGCCCTCGATGCACGTGATCTCATCGCCCGTTTGGCGCAGATCCCGCAGCGTCTGGATGATCGGCAGGCCGGCGCCCACGGTGGCTTCATATAAATAGTGCGTGCCCGCCGCACGCGCCGCTTCCTGCAATGCCCGGTAGTCAGGCAGCGTGCCGCTGTTGGCCTTCTTGTTGGGGGTCACGACGTGGATGCCGTGCGTCAGCCAGGCGGCATAGCTCTTGCTCACCTCGGCGCTCGCCGTGCAATCGACGATGACGCTATGCGGTATGTAGTCGGCCTGCACATGGCTGGCGAATTTATCGAGATCCAGGGGCTCTCCCGCCTCGGCAAGCCGCTCCGCCCAGCGCCCGAGATCAATCGCGGTCTCCTCCAGCAGCATGCGCTTGGAGCTTGCGATTGCGCGCACCCGCAAATCCAGGTTGAGCACGCGCAGACGCTCGATCTGCGTGGCAATCTGCGCCAGCAGCACGCGGCCCACGGTGCCCGGTCCGATCAAGCCGATCGACAGCGTGTTCGGCGACAAATAGAACGCGGCATGCACGGCGCGCAGCGCCTTGGCGCCGACCTTGCCGTCCACCACCACCGAGATGTTGCGTTCCGAGGCACCTTGCGCGATCGCCCGCACGCTGATGGCCGCATCGCCCAGCGAGTTGAACACTTTCGCCGCGACGCCATGCGCGCCCGCCATGCCGTCGCCCACCACGGCCAGAATGCTCATCCCCAGGCCGACTTCGACGTGCTGAATCTGCCCATCGCGAAGTTCCGCGTCGAACGCACGCCGCACCGCCTCCTCGGCACGCGCCGCCTGCGCCTCCGGGATGGCGAAGCAGATCGAGTGCTCCGAGCTTCCCTGGGAGATCAGGATCACCGAGATGCCCGAATCGCGCAGCGCACCGAACAGGCGATGCGCGGTCCCGGGCACGCCGATCATGCCCGCGCCCTCGAGATTCACCAGGGCGACAGGATCGATGGTCGTAATTCCCTTGACCTTGAGCGCCGACTTGGGATGGGCGCAGATCAGGGTGCCGTGCTTCTCCGGAGCGAAGGTATTGCGGATGTAGATGGGAATGTCGCGTGCGATCGCCGGTTCCATGGTCTGCGGGTGGATCACCTTGGCGCCGAAATACGCGAGCTCCATGGCCTCGTTGTAGGACAGCTGATCGATCACTTGGGCATTGGGCACCAGCCGGGGATCGGCCGACAGCACGCCGTCGACATCCGTCCAGATGATGATCTCCGCGGCGCCGAGCAAGGCGCCGAAGATGGAA
Organism: uncultured Gammaproteobacteria bacterium; assembly: GCA_963818075.1. Taxonomy (GTDB): domain Bacteria; phylum Pseudomonadota; class Gammaproteobacteria; order Steroidobacterales; family Steroidobacteraceae; genus Bog-1198. The sequence goes on from CAWFQX010000007.1 coordinate 1,105,308, forward strand.
CCCGAGAAATCGCTGCCGTTGCGGCCCAAGGTGGTCTGAATTCCCTTGATCGTGGTGGCCACGAAGCCGGTGACGATGAGGCGGCCGGTGAAGTTCGGCGGCACCAGCCGCGCGAGGTTCGCCTCGCTCACCGGCCATTGCACCGCCGGCCCGAGCGAAGCCCACTCCACGATCACGACCTCGCGCGCATCGATCCAGAGCACCTCGCCCTTGATGCGCGCGCGCTCGCGGAGGTATGGCGCAAACAGCCGCGTCGACCAGATTTCGCCGTACCCGGAAATCACGTCGCGCATCGAGTACGTCGAGGAGCGGATGAGGCGTACGGTTTGCAGCATGCCGGCGATGTCGTGGCAATCGCGCTCCAGCTGTGCGGCGTACGCGGTGCACGCCGCAGCGGAGACCAAGGAAGCTGCGAGCTCCAGGTGGCGTGTGCGCAGCGCCTCGATGGCGGGGATGAAATCGCCGTCGGGCTTCTCCGCCAGGCTGACCAAGGCGAGCAACGCATCCGTGACGCCGCGGCAGGCAGACAGCACCACCGCTTCGCGCGGATGGGGCGACGCCTCGACGATCTCGGCCACCCGACGGAAGCACCCGGCGTCGGCGACGCTCGAACCGCCAAATTTATGTACGATCCACTTGTCCATGCTGCACACGCGCCCCTGTTCCAAAGGGCGTTCTTGTCGCTCCCAAATCCATATAAGTTGATGAATTGCGGTGGGAAACCGCAGGCCGGAACTTTAATCGCACCGCAGGGAGGCTAGCAAGCGATTCCGTTCAGCATGTGCCGGCCGGCCGCCGGGACGGGTGCCCTAGAGACGCGGCGCTTAGGCCCGTCCGCGCGGCTTCGCCCGCTTTGGGCTAGCGCCGGGCTTGCCATCTCGTCCGCGGCCTGACTTGGGCAGTCCCGTGTGCTGGGTGCGGAACGGCAGTGTCGGCGCCGGCGGCGAGCGACCGGCTCGCGCTGTCGGACCCACTGGCTGGTATGCCGGTATCAAATGGTGCTTGCCGTTGCCGATCAAATCCGCGCGGCCCATGCGCTTCAGCGCCTCGCGCAGCACCGGCCAATTCTCCGGATCGTGGTAGCGCAGAAACGCCTTGTGCAGGCGCCGCACCTTGATCCCCTTCGGAATGACCACCGCTTCGCTCGAGCGAGTAATGCGCTTCAGAGGATTCTTGCCCGAGTGATACATCGCGGTGGCCGTGGCCATCGGCGAGGGTAGGAACGCCTGCACTTGGTCGGCGCGAAAACCGTTCTTCTTCAGCCACAGCGCGAGCTCGAGCATGTCCTGATCGCGGGTGCCGGGGTGCGCCGCGATGAAGTAGGGAATCAAATACTGTTCCTTGCCCGCCTCCTTCGAGTACCTGTCGAACAGTTCCTTGAACCGGTAGTAGGCGCCGACGCCGGGCTTCATCATCTTGGACAGCGGCCCATCGCCGATGGCCTCGGGCGCAATCTTGAGATACCCGCCCGTGTGATGCGTCGCGAGCTCGCGGACGTAGTCCGGCGATTCGATCGCGAGGTCGTAGCGCACGCCGGAGGCGATCAGCACTTTTTTGACGCCCTTCACGGTGCGCGCGCGGCGATACAGATTGATGAGCGGCGCGTGATCGGTGTTGAGGTTGGGACAGACGCCGGGAAACACGCAGGACGGCCGGCGGCATGCGGACTCGATGGCGGTGCTCTTGCAATGCAGGCGGTACATATTGGCCGTCGGCCCGCCGAGATCGGAAATCACTCCCGTGAACCCCTGCACCTTATCGCGGATGGTTTCGATTTCGCGAATCACCGAATCCTCGGAACGGCTTTGGATGATCCGGCCCTCGTGCTCGGTAATCGAGCAGAAGGTGCAGCCGCCGAAGCAGCCGCGTTGAATTGCCACGGAGAACCGAATCATATGGTAGGCGGGAATTTTCGCCGTGCCATACGCGGGGTGCGGTCGGCGCGCATACGGCAGCTCATAGATTGCATCCATGTCGGCCGTGCTCAACGGAATCGGCGGCGGATTCAGCCACAGCTCCTGCGTACCGTGGCGCTGCACCAGGGCACGCGCATTTCCGGGATTCGATTCCAAATGCAATATGCGCGATGCATGCGCGTACAGCACGGCGTCCTGGCTCACCTGTTCGAAGGAAGGCAGGCGGATGACGCTGCGCTCGCGCTGCGCATTCGGCACTTTGCGGTAGAACTTGACGACCTTTTCTGCGGGCGCGGGTGCTCGCGCAGCACCGAGCGCAGCGAGCGCAGCGGCGGCGGGCAGCGGCCGGCACAGCCGCCGCGCGGCGCTCCTCTTCGCTCGCGTAAGGATCGACGGGCGGATTCAAGGGGCCCGGAGCGTCCAACTCGCTCGAGTCGATCTCGACCCAGCCCGCCGGCATGCCGCGGCGCAGAAACGCGGTGCCGCGCAAATCAGCGATGTCGCTCAGGGCTTCACCGGCATCGAGGCGCTGCGCGATGGCCGCGATCTGGCGCTCCGCGTTGCCGTACACCAGAAGATCCGCCTTGGAGTCGACCAGCACCGAACGGCGCACCTGCTCCGACCAATAATCGAAATGCGCGATGCGCCGCAAGCTCGCCTCGATGCCGCCAATGACGATGGGGATGGCTTTGTAGGCTTCGCGAATGCGCTGCGAATACACGATGACGCAACGGTCGGGGCGCTTGCCGCCCTGCCCGCCGGGCGTATAAGCATCGTCGCTGCGCACCCGGCGATCGGAGGTGTAGCGATTCACCATCGAATCCATGTTGCCGCCGGTCACGCCGAAAAACAGCCGCGGCTGCCCTAAGGCCTCGAAATCCCCCGTGCCGTGCCAATCGGGCTGGGCGATGATGCCCACCTTGAACCCTGAAGCCTCGAGCACCCGGCCAATGATGGCCATGCCGAAGCTGGGATGGTCGACGTAGGCGTCGCCGGTGACGATGATGATGTCGCAGCGCTCCCAGCCGAGAGCGTCCATTTCGGCGCGGCTGGTCGGCAGGAACCGCGCCGGCTGGGCACCGGCGAGGTTCTGGTTAACGCTGGAAAATAAGGGGGTAGCGGCTTGCACGCCCGCGATTAGGCCTGATCCGTCACCCTATGTCGACGGGTAAGTAAATCTGGGCATCCTCGCGTTGGATCAGCAGGGCGACGCTGTGACCTGCCCGCGCCACCTCACGCTTGAGTTCCGCCACGGAGTTGACATTCGCCCCGTTGACGCCAAGCACCACATCGCCCGCCTGCAGCCCGGCGGCCAGCGCCGGACCCGTTACATCTTCGACCAGCAACCGCCCCCGCGTGTGCAGCTCTTGCTGCTCCTTCGGATCGAGCGGCCGCACCGAGAGGCCGAGTTTGCCGCCGCTGTCATCGCTTTCGGCGCGCGCCGTCTGCGTCGACTCCTCGTCCAGCAGGACGGTCTTGACGTTCACTTCGGCAGCCTTGTGATCGTGCCAGATGCCGATGCGCGCCTCGGTGCCGGGCGGAATATCGGCGATGATCGTCGGCAAATCGAAGGAATGATCGATGTTGCGCCCATTGACGCTGGTGATGACATCGCCGGGCTTGAGACCCGCATGCTCGCCGGGACCTTTGGGGTCAACGGCACTGATGAGCGCGCCGTGCGGAGTGCCAAGGCCAAATGTCTGCGCCAATTTCTGATTGACTTCTTGAACCGCGACTCCGATGCGGCTGCGGCTCACCTTGCCCTTGGTCAACAATTGATTCTTGACGTTCAAAGCAAGATCGATCGGGATCGCGAAGGACATGCCCATGTAGCCGCCCGTGCGGCTGTAAATCTGCGCATTGATGCCGATGACCTGGCCGTCGACGTTGAACAAGGGTCCGCCCGGAATTGCCCGGGTTGACGGCCGCATCGGTCTGGATGAAGGGCACATAGTTCTCATCGAGCGGACGCGCGGTCGCGCTGACGACGCCGGCGGTCACGCTGTTCTCGAAGCCGAACGGCGATCCGATGGCAACCACCCATTGACCGGGTTTGAGACGCGAAGAATCGCCGAAGTGCACGGTGGGCAAACCGGTAGCCGCAATTTTGATCAGGGCAACATCGCTGCGCTTGTCGACGCCGATCACCTTGGCGACGAATTCCCGGCGGTCGGTGAGCTTCACCGTCACTTCAGAGGCATCGCTCACCACGTGAGCGTTGGTTAGAACATAACCGTCCGGGCTGACGATGAATCCGGAGCCGATCCCCTTCATGGGCGGTGCATGCCCGGGTGCCGGCAATTGATAGCGGCGAAAGAATTGCGACAGCGGATCGTCGGAATCTCCCGGCTCCCCAGGCTCGCCCGGAGCGTTCATTTTCGGCGCCTTCTGCACCACGCTGATGTTGACCACCGCGGCGCCGTTCTCGGCGACCAATCCCGAGAAATCGGGCAGTCCCGTCACTCGCGCGGCGGGGGGCGCCGGCGTCACCGGAACTTGCGCCGCAGCCGGGGACTGACCCGGCCCCGCCACCCCCGCGTCGGCGATCGAGCGCTGATGAGCGACGATGATGACGAAGATGCCCGCAATCAGCGCGAGCGACCAAGTTCTGAAACTACCCATTGAAATCAGCCCTCGTGTTCGGTCAGACAGGATAGCCCGATAGACCCAAGAATGGGGGTTTTGGTTCCGAAACGTAAGTTCTACAACGGAAAATGTGAAATCCCGACGGGCCAACCCTAAGGGTCTCGCGCTAGGCTTAAGTTTCTCTATACCAGACCGTAACTTATGGCAGATCCGACCAGTCCGAACCTTTTGGTGGTGGGTGGCGATGGGAAACGCCTGCAATGGCTCACCCACCATGTCACGAGCCATTGGCCGGACGCCCAAGTAACCACCGTGCCCGCCGGGGAGTCCGCTTCCGTTAACCGGTTGCTCGCCGAGCGCTCACCGGACGCCGTCATGTTGCTGGCCGATTTCGCCGACGAAGCGGCGGCCGACGCGGTACTGAACCAGATGACCCAGATGCTGCCGCCTCCAGCCCGCGCTGCATTGCATTGTCCTCGCCGATAACGGCGGGGAAATGTCCGCCGTTCGCACCCTGAAAGGCGGCGCCAAGGACTACCTGCCGCTGGCGCGCATCACAAGGGAGCAACTGCTCGGCGCAATCAGGGAGGCCTGTTCCAAGCGCCGCGCCGCCGCGCAGGCGGCCAAGTCGTTGAGCCAGCCCAGCACGGATGGCGCCGGCATCCAAGTTCCCGGCTACTCCATTGTCAAGGAAATCGCCACCAGCAATTTCTCGCAGGTGTTTCTGGCGCGCAGCGTTCACCTGCGGCGCAACGTGGTGCTCAAGGTGATGAACCGGGGGGAATCACAGCGGGAAATCGACGACGCCGAGCGTTTTCAGCGCGAGTACGAAATCATTTCCAGCATCACCCATCGCGCGATCGCCGAAATCTATGACTTCGGCTCCCTGCCCAGCCATTTGTACCTGGCCATGGAATATTTTCCCTGCGGCGACTTGCGCGACCGGCTGCGCAATCCCATGAGCGTCGATGAGAGCCTGTACTACCTGCGCGCCATTGCCGAGGCGCTGCGCGTCATCCATGTATTCGGAATCTTGCATCGCGACCTCAAGCCCGCGAACGTCATGCTGCGCGAGGACAATTCGCCGGTGCTCATCGACTTCGGTTTGGCGCGCCGCTCGATCGAGGATGCCGGCACCACAGGCGTCGGTCAGGTGCTCGGCTCACCGTACTACATCAGCCCGGAACAATCGCAAGGGCAGCGCGTCGACGCGCGCACCGATCTCTACAGTCTCGGGGTCATGTTCTATGAAATGCTGACCGGCGAGCGCCCTTATGCGGGCCGCAGCGCACTTGCCATCATGGCACAGCACGCCAGCTCGCCCGTGCCGGTGCTGCAGGGCCCCATGGCGCTGCAGCAGCCGCTGCTCGAGCGCCTCATGGCGAAGCAGCAAAGCGCCCGTTACGCATCCGCAGACGAGCTGCTCGCCGACCTCGGCCCGCTGACGGCCGCCGTCGCCTAGGAGCCTGTCTCCTGAGATGTGACGCAGTTCTCAGTCGCTGCTGACTCAACGCAATAACCGTGACAGGCCGTCCTGAGGCTGTGACCGCCATCAAGCCTCCTGCTGCGGGTGTTTGGCACCCTGTTAGCCCATGTTCATTTCCGTCAAACGTCATGAGCGCGAGAAGCAGGAGCTGATCGGCGCCAGCAATCGGGTGACCGATGCGGTCTTGAAGGGCAGCGCGCACGGACTGTTCGTGCTCGACGGCAAGGGCAAAATCCTGCCGCAGGTTTCCGCCTCTCTCACCACGCTGTTCCGGCGCCAAGAATTCACCAATCTGACCTTCGAGAAATTGATCGGGCCGCTGGTCACGGCGAAGACTTTGAGCGTGGTGCGGACTTTCGTGGCGCGCCTGCTCGACCCCGCAGTCCCTGGCGCGCCGACTACCGCCGCGCCCGCCGCGCCCGGCTCACCGGCGCAGCCGCACCCGCTGCAGGACCTCGAAGTGCGGCTGACCAATTCTGACGGCAGCTTTGCGAGCGCGCATTATGCGTTCGAATTCAATGCGGTCGAGTATCCGCGCGAGCCGCGTGCGTGGCTCGTAACGGTCACCGACATCACGGCGCGCGTACAGCAGAATCGCGAACTGGAAGATTTGCGCACACAGATGCAGACGCAGGGCGAGATCTTGCGCAGCGTGCTGCAGACGGGCGCAGCGCGCTTCAATGCCTTCCTGCATCGAACCGACGCTGCGATGCACGCCATCAACGGCGTTTTGAAGAAGCCTGCGCGCGAAGCCGAGGCGTTTCGCAACAAACTCGAGGAGACGCTCGGCGAAGTCGATCGCGTGCGCCGCGACGCCGCAGCGCTCAAGCTCACGGGCCTCGAGTCCGCAGCGCGGCTCATGGAAGATGCGCTCCACGAACTGCGCAGCCGCGGCGCGCTCAGCGGCAGCGACTTCCTGCCCCTCGCGGTCAAGCTCGACCAACTCTACGGTCAGTTCGCTCTGCTTCGCTCGCTCACCTCGCAGGCGAGTGCCGCGGAACCGGAACCCGCCGCGCCCGACGCGCGCATGACGGAAAACGGCACCCAGATCATCGAAGCGCCGGCATTCCTGGCCGAAATGGCGCAAAAAGCCGCGCTTCCGAAAGCACACCGCATGGCGCAGGCGGGCAGCCTCGACAGCACGCTGTCGGCGCTGACCGAGCTCGTGGCGCAGGAGCACAATAAGTCGGTGGTGCTCGACTGCACCGGCCTGCAGCTGGTTCCTCCCCGCTATCAGGCGACCATCAAGAACGTGGCGATCCAATTGATCCGCAATGCCGTCATGCACGGCGTGGAGACGCCTGCCGCGCGCAATGAAGTCGGCAAGCCGGTTCATGGCACGCTGCACCTAGAATTCAAGACGATGCCGGATCAAAGCTTCGAATTGCACTTCCAAGACGACGGCCGCGGCTTGGATCCGGACAAGGTGCGTGCCACGGCCATCGCCAAGGGTCTCGTCACCGCGGAGGCCGCGGCGCGGCTGCGCGATCGCCAAGCCATCAAATTGATCTTCAAGTCGGGCTACACCACCCTGCCTGAGGCCGCCGGCGAAGCGGCGCACGGCAGCGGCATGTCGCTGGTGCGACGCTACGTGCACGAGGCCGGCGGCAAGATCGCGTTGGCGACGCTGCTGGGTCACGAGACTCGCTTCAAGGTCACGCTGCCGGCCCTGGCGGCGGCGGACGCTCAGGTGGCGTGACCATCCGCTGCCGTCCGTCAGCTGGTCCCTTTACTTGTGCAGGGCTGGCTGGGAATTCCCCTTCTTGGATTGTGCTTGGGTATAGGTGTCTTTGACCGTTTGGTAGCACACGCAGGCACCTGATATGAGGCCAGCATGGTCGAGGATGGTGACCGTGCCGCGGCGGTAGTCGATGAGCTTGCGTTCCCGCAGTCGGCACATCGCCGCGCTGACGCCGACCCGCCGCACACCGAGCATGAGCGCAAGAAATTCTTGCGTAATGCGAAACTCGCTGGAGTTGACGCGGTCGCGAGTCATCAACATCCAGCGCGCCATGCGCTGTGTCACCACATGGAAGCGGTTGCACGCCGCCGTCTGCGCGACTTGGATCATCAGCAAGTGGGTAAAGAGGAACACCTCTCTCTTTAACGCAGCGCTATTGCTGAAATTACGGCGAAAGTCCCCTGTCTTCAGCCGCATGGCCGTGCCTGCGCCTTGTACCACCGCCCGAAAAGGCGAGACGGCGACACCGAGCGCCATGGGAATCCCGATCATGCCTTCGGAGCCGATCAGTCCGACCTCCGCAGCCCGGCCGGCATCCACAGTGGTGAGCATCGAGACGAAGCAATCGACGGGAAAGTACACGTGACGAATCTGGGCGTGGGATTCATACAGAGTTTCCCCAAAGGCCAGCTTGACGGGTTCGAGGGAGGGCAGCAGTCTCTGGTAGTCCTTGCGGGGCAACGCGCCAAGTAAGTGATTCGGAACGGAGACTTGTTTTGCGCCAAGCATTAAAACTCACTCAGTGTGCCGTGGTTGTAACTCCTTCGGAGAGCCACTCTTCGAGTTTCGAATGGTCGATCACAGATGCGGGCGAATCGAACGATTCAAACGTGCGGCAAGTATAATTTAGTACAATAAAAACAAGCAATTATGTTCGACACCGAACAAAAATCTAGAACCTTGTTCCTTAGCGAACACTGGTGTCGCGCTAGCGAACACAGGTCTGCGCTGATCGGACTATTGCTGCACTTCGTCAGGCTTGCGGTCGGCGGATGAATCCGCACGACGCGCCAGCCTTCGCGGTCGCGACTATCCCGTTGTTGGATCCCCGAACTGTACGAGGACTTGCGAGTCGATCCAATTGCCGAGTTCGCCGGCCATTGAATCGGCGCGCTGCTTCCGCAATTTTTGAGCCTGATTGCGCAACTCCCTACTCTCCACGCGGAGCAAATAAATGCGGGCGCCCTCGGCACTTTCGTTCAATGTCAGCGCTTCGCTATCTCTTGAATTGGCCCTTCGTTCGAGCGACCTTATTTCAGCCCACAGCTCATCCATTGGGTGCGACTCGTTGTCAATGCCGTCAATAAGGAAACCGTTGCCGTCCACCTCTGTGTGGTCGACCACGATCTGCGATTCCATGACGGCTTCTTCGCCCTTACCCTTGATGGTCTCAAGCGTCGCGCGTCGCTTGGATAGGATGTTTTCGCCGGCCGGCCCGCAACGCATGAAGTGGTAAACGTACACGTCGCTCATTGGAGTCCTCCCTGCATACAGTGATCGACTGTCGAAGTGTAAGTCTTACGCCTCAATGCCGTCTGTACGCCGCCGTACAAAATCGTACGCTGCCGAACAAACCGGCGCGATTCGCCTATGAGGGAACTGGACGCGGGTGCTCGTCAACGGCACGCTCCCTTAAGGACTTGATATACCTCGGGGTTCTGTGGAAACTCTTGCGTCGCAGCCTCCAGCACGGCTGACGCCTCCAAGATCCCAAAACTTAAACGGGGTTCCGGTACGGTTTTCGGGCGAGGGGCATCACCAAGTTCTTCGATTCGATCGGATCGGTCGTTGCCACCCCAGCCCGTGTCCAGGCCCCGGTATTGCACCAACAAGCCGCTCCTCCGTGAACAGCTCGCTCAACTCGAGCGTCTAGACCAGTTACCCAGTAACGTCCTTGCGCCTTAGCGTCCTTACTCTTCAACGCTGAGTAAATCTTCCGGCGAAAATTCACAGTCTGTGGTTCGTGACCAATCCAGCCCGCGGCTCACGTTGCGAGCGGCGTGAGTTCCACCAAGACTGCACCGGCGGCGACCCGCTCGGCCACCGCAAAGGCCACACGCGCCACCGTTCCGTCGTAGGGCGCGGTCAGCGTATGTTCCATTTTCATCGCCTCGACGGTCACCAGGGGCGCGCCGCGAGCGACTTGCTGCCCCTCTTTGATATGAACGGCGACCACGGTTCCCGGCAGCGGCGTGAGCAGCGAGCCCTCCTCCGCACCGGCGCTCACCTGCAAGGCATCTTCGGTCCGCGCCACCCGCAGCACCACCTGCCGCCCGGCTCGAAACAGATGCAGGTCCTGACCGGCTTCGATGACGCGAACGCGTTGCATCTGCCCATCCATCTCGGCTTGCAGGGACTGCGCGCCGCGCGCCGTGACGCGCAGTCGATATTCCCGCCCTGCGAGATGTGCGAGATAGCTCGCCGGCGCGCAGTATTCGACCACCACGCCACGCTGCGCGAACGTCCAGGCGCTGCTCGGGTCGGCGGCCAGGCGCCACCCGCGGCTGTCAGCCCATAATGCGTCGCCCGAGGTTTCGCGCGTCGCGCACCAAAGCGCCGCCAGTACGGCATCGATATCGCCGGCCGGCGCATCGGCGAACGTCAGCTGAGCGTGGCGGAGCTCGAGAAAATTGGTCGCTATCCCGCCGCGACGGAATTCCTCGTCCGCGAGCACGCTGGTGAGGAGCGCGCGATTGGTGGTCACGCCCGTGATCTCGATGTCATCCAGCGCCCGATGCAGCCGCTCTGCCGCTTCGCCGCGCGTCTCGCCCCACGCGATGACCTTGCCGAGCATGGGATCGTAGAAAGGCGAGACTTCGTCGCCGGCGTCGACGCCGACATCGAGCCTTAAGCCCGCCGCGGCATCGGGCCAGCGCAGGTGCGCGATTCGGCCGACGCTCGGCAGATACCCATGGCCGGGATCTTCGGCGTACAAACGCGCTTCCATGGCGGCGCCATGCTGGGTAATTTCGTGTTGCTGCCTCGGCAGGCGGGCGCCCTGCGCGACGCGCAGCTGCCATTCCACGAGATCGACGCCGGTGATGAATTCAGTGACCGGGTGCTCCACCTGCAGACGGGTATTCATTTCCATGAAGTAGAAATGCTGGGCCTCGTCGACCAGGAATTCCACCGTGCCGGCGCCCACATAACCGACCGCCCGCGCCGACTGGATTGCGGCCTGCGACATCCCGGCGCGCACCTCCTCGCGCAGCCCGGGCGCGGGCGCCTCTTCGATGATTTTTTGATGGCGGCGCTGCACCGAGCAGTCGCGATCGAACAGGCTCACGATGCCGCCATGCGAGTCGGCGAACACCTGGACCTCCACGTGGCGCGCCCGCGGGAAATACCGTTCCAGCAGCAGCCGATCGTCGCCGAATGCGGTGCGCGCCAGGCGCTGCGCGGATTCGACTGCCGCCGCAACCTCGGCGGCGGAATTCACGACCTGCATACCCTTGCCGCCGCCCCCCGCGCTGGCCTTGATGATGAGCGGGAAGCCGACACGCTGCGCCTCGGCCAACAGCCGCTCCGGTGACTGGTCATCGCCGTGATAGCCGGGCGCGACCGGGACACCGACGGCCGCCATTGCCGCCTTGGAGGCGCTCTTGGAGCCCATGGCACGGATCGCCGCGGCGGGCGGCCCGACGAAAATCAGACCGGCGTCGCTGCAGGCTTGCGCGAAAGCGGCGTTCTCAGAGAGGAAACCATAGCCGGGGTGCACGGCGTCGGCACCGACGCGCCGCGCCAGATCCAAAATCTTGCCGATGTTGAGGTAGCTGTCCGCCGCCGGTGCCGGCCCCAACAAGTACGCTTCGTCGGCCATGCGCACGTGGCGCGCGTGGACGTCGGCCTCGGAGTACACCGCAATGCTGGTCAATCCCAAGCGCTGCGCCGTGCGCGCAATGCGGCAGACGATTTCGCCGCGGTTGGCGATCAGCAGGCGTCGCAGCACGGCCACGCTCACATCCGGAACACGCCGAAGCGCGTGGCGGCGATGTCCTGCCGCCGGGTCAAGGCGAGGGCCAATCCGAGGACACGGCGCGTGTCGAGCGGATCGATGACGCCATCATCCCAGAGGCGCGCGGATGCATAGTAAGGATGACCCTGACGCTCGAACTGCTCGCGGATGGGCGCTTTCAGCTGCTCCTCCTCCGCTGCGCTCAAGGTGCCTCCGACCCGCTCCAGTCCCTCGCGCTTGATGGTCGCCAACACACTGGCGGCTTGCTCTCCGCCCATGACGGAGGTGCGGGCGTTCGGCCACTGAAACAGGAAGCGCGGGCTGTAGGCGCGGCCGCACATCGCGTAATTGCCGGCGCCGAAGCTGCCGCCGATCACCACGGTATATTTCGGCACCGCCGCGCAGGCCACGGCAGTCACCAGCTTGGCACCGTCCTTGGCAATACCGCCCGCCTCCGCGGCCTGGCCCACCATGAAGCCGGAAATGTTCTGCAGAAAGACCAGCGGTATCGCTTCGCGGCAGCAGAGTTCGATGAAATGCGTGCCCTTCAATGCGCTCTCGGAGAACAGGATGCCGTTGTTGGCCAGAATTCCCACCGTCGAGCCATGGATCTCGGCAAAACCGCAGACCAGGGTCGCGCCGTACAGCGCCTTGAACTCATCGAACCACGAGCGATCCACCAAGCGCGCGATGAGCTCGCGCACGTCGTAGGGCTTGCGCGAACTCGGCGGGATGATGCCGTACAGTTCCGCCGGATCGTACGCAGGTTCGCCGCCCCCGCCGGCATCCGCCGCGGCATCCGCCGCGGCAGAGGCGCGCAGCGGCGCCGGCCGCAGCCGCGCCACCGCACGGCGCGCGAACGCGAGGGCATGCGTATCGTTCTCGGCGTAATAATCGGTCACGCCGGAACGCCGGCAGTGCACGTCCGCGCCGCCCAGGGATTCCGCGTCGATTTCCTCGCCGGTTGCCGCTCTCACCAAGGGCGGACCGCCGAGAAACACCCGCCCCTGATTGCGCACGATGACTGCATGATCGGACATCGCCGGCACGTAAGCACCGCCCGCGGTGCATGAACCGTGCACCACCGCAATCTGCGCGATGCCCTGCGCCGAGAGGCGCGCCTGATTGAAAAATATCCGGCCGAAGTGCTCGCGATCGGGAAATACTTCATCCTGCCGCGGCAGAAAAGCGCCGCCGCTTTCGACCAGGTAGATGCACGGCAGCTGGTTGTCGCCGGCAATCTCCTGCGCCCGCAAATGCTTTTTCACCGTCAGCGGATAGTAGGTGCCGCCCTTCACGGTCGGGTCGTTCGCCACCACCATGCATTCGCGCCCCGAGACGCGGCCGATACCGGTGATGAGGCCCGCGCCCGGCAGTGCCTCGCCGTACACGCCCTGCGCCGCCAGCGCGGAGAGTTCCATGAACGGCGAGCCGGGATCGAGCAGGCAGACGATCCGCTCGCGCGCCAGCAGCTTGCCGGCTTTGCTGTGCTTGTGGCGCGCCGCGGCACTGCCGCCCGCGGCGTTGCGTTGCAGGGTGGCGCGCAAATCATCGACCAGAGGCGTCATGGCGGCGCGGTTGTCGGCGAATTCCTGCGAGCGGGTGTCGATTTTGGAGACGATCTGGGCCATTGGCTTTCTTGGAGTCAGAGTGGCAAAATTGTCGGACAGTCCGATTATCCAACGATTTGGGGTCCGATGACAATGGGGGACCGGTGAATGGCCAATTCCGCATACCGCGAGTTCAATTTCGGGCTCGGCGAAGTCATCGACGCCGTGCGCGAACAGGCGCAGCGCTTCGCGCAGGAGCGCATCGCGCCGCGCGCCAATGAGATCGATCGCAGCAATCTGTTTCCGCGGGATCTGTGGCGCGAACTGGGTGAACTCGGGCTGCTCGGCATGACGGTGAGCCCCGACTACGGCGGCGCCGGCCTCGGCTACCTGGCGCACACCATCGCCATGGAAGAGATCTCGCGCGCCTCCGGCGCCGTGGCTTTGAGCTACGGCGCGCATTCGAACCTATGCGTCAACCAGCTGGCGCTCAATGCGTCCGAAGCGCAAAAGCAGAAGTACCTGCCGAAGCTCATCAGCGGCGAACATGTCGGGGCGCTCGCGATGTCCGAGCCCGGCGCCGGATCCGACGTCGTCTCGATGCAGCTCAAGGCGATCAGGCACGGCGACCACTATGTGCTCGACGGGCGCAAGATGTGGATCACCAACGGCCCGGAAGCCGATGTCCTGGTGGTGTACGCAAAAACCAGCCCGAACGCGCGCCAGCGCGGCATCAGCGCGTTCATCATCGAAAAGGACTTCAAGGGTTTCACGCCGGCGCAAAAACTCGACAAGCTCGGCATGCGCGGCTCGAGCACCAGCGAATTGGTATTCGACGGCTGCGAGGTGCCCGCCGAAAACCTCGTCGGCGAGGAGAATCGCGGCGTCAGCGTATTGATGCGCGGCCTGGACTACGAACGCGTCGTGTTGTCCGGCGGTCCGCTCGGGCTCATGGCCGCCGCGCTCGACGTGGCCGTGCCTTACGTGCGCGAACGGCGCCAGTTCGGCCAGCCCATCGGCACCTTCGAACTCGTACAGGGCAAGCTCGCCGACATGTATGCCTCGCTCAACGCCTGCCGCAGCTATGCCTACATGGTGGCGACGGCCTGCGACCGCGCCGACTCGACGCGCAAGGACGCCGCCGCCTGCATTTTATTCTGCGCGGAGGCCGCGACGCGCGTGGCGCTCGATGCGATCCAGCTGCTGGGCGGCAACGGCTATATCAATGACTACCCGACCGGTCGCTTGCTGCGCGACGCCAAGCTGTATGAAATCGGCGCCGGAACTTCCGAGATTCGCCGCATGTTGATCGGCCGCGAGCTGTTCGGAGAAGGCTAGGCTCCTCATGACCGATCTATTCGTACCACTGGACGATCATCCGGCCTACCGTCAGATCGCGAATGTCATCGAGCAGCGCATCGTCGGCCGCTCGCTGCGGACCGGCGACCCGTTGCCCTCGGAAACGGACCTTGCGCGCCAGTTCGGCGTCAATCGATCGACCATTCGCGAGGCGATCCGCGAACTTGAAACCCACGGTCTGTTGGGCCGCGTGCGCGGCGAGAAACGGTTGCGCGTCACGCGCCCCGAGCCGCGCCGTGTGAGCTCCGGCGTGAGCCGTGCGTTGGCGCTGCACGATGTCACCTTCCTCGAATTGTGGGAAGCGATGATGGCCATCGAGCCGGTGGCCGCCCAGTACGCGGCCGCGCGGCGCAGTGCCGCTCAGCTGCAGGCGCTGGTGCGCGCCCGGGCGCGCTTCAAGCGCGAAGTCGCCGATACCGCGGCGGCGGTCGCGGCCGTCGTCGAATTCTTCACCGCCGTTGCCGCCGCCAGCGGCAATCAGGTGTTGGCGCTGTCGCAAGCGCCGCTCAATCTGCTGCTCGCCCCGACGCTCACCCGCATGATCGACCGCGTGCCGCAGGCGCGGACGCGCATCCACGATGCGCAGGGGAAAATCACCGAGGCGATCAAGCTGCGCCGCAGCGAGGTGGCGCGCACCTGGATGGAGAAACACATCCGCGATTTCAAACGCGGCTACGAGCTCGAATCGATTCAACCCAAGGGAAGACCATGAAAGAAGCACTCGACGACCGGGCCCTAGACACCCTGTTTCGCCAAGCCCGCTCCTATAATCGTTGGTCGCCGGAACCGGTGCCGGAGAAAACGCTGCACACCCTGTACGACCTGCTCAAGTTGGGACCCACATCGGCCAACTGCTGTCCTGCGCGGTTCGTTTTCGTGGCCAGCGCAGCATCGAGGACCACGCTGGTCGGCTGTGTCTCGCCGGGAAACGTGGTCAAAGTCGAACAAGCGCCGGTCACCGTCATCATTGGCATGGACGAGAAATTCTACGAAAAAATCCCTTTTCTATTTCCGCAAAAGCCGCAAATCGCAGAGATGTTTAAGGATCCCGCCGTCGGAACGGTTCACATGATGCGCAATGCATCGCTGCAGGGCGCCTACCTGATCCTGGCGGCGCGTTCCCTGGGTTTGGATTGCGGTCCCATGTCCGGGTTCGACAACGCGAAGGTCGATGCCGCGTTCTTTTCCGGCACGTCCGTCAAATCGAATTTCATTTGCGCCCTCGGGCTGGGAACCACCGAGCTGCTGTTCCCGCGTAATCCACGCCTGGCCTTCGACGAGGCGTGCAAAATTATCTGAGACCCGGCCGCAAGGTAAATTCACCCGGGACCCGCCTAGAGAATTTGTTCGCGCAATGTATCGGTGCCCGCCGGGTCGTGTAGGTTGGTACTGAAGGACACCAGCACCATCATTGAATCGCCGGTATTGCGAAACGCATGCACCACGCCGGGCGGTATGGTCAGACGCCAGGTCTCCCCGGCCGGCACCTCGAGGTCGCGAATCGTGCCCTCTTCCTTGAGACGGATCAGGCAAGGGCCGACCACGCTCGTGGTCTCGACGGCAGTTTGATGCACGTGATTGCCGCGCACTTCATTGGGCTGAGTGAGCACAACGTGCACGTTCTTCTGGCCCGCAAGCTCCGCGTCATTCAATGGTTCAAAGACGCTGCCGCGCGTATCGCGATGCGTCTTCACGGATTGCACGCTCACCCGCGAGGCTTTCGTTGTATTCATGCTTAAGATTATACCGTGGCGCCGCCGGCCTGCGGCGGCGCCACGGCGGCCGGTCATCCCCGGGTTTGAGGCCGACGGCGGATCTGCCGCCGTCCGGCGAGCAGCACGCCCGCGACGAACATCATATCCAACCAATCCAGGTCGCCGCCGCCGCTCTTGCCCGGCGCGGCCCCCGTCAGCGCCGTGACGGTGAGCGATGCGGACGCGGCCCCCGTGCTGCTGCCCGCAGGGGCGGTTGAGAGGGCATTGGCGGCGATCGGATTGGCATAAGTCCCGGCAGAAGCGCTCTTCACCGTGAGCGTCATGGTGCAGCTGCCGTTGGCAGGTATGTTGGCGCCCGCCATGGTCACGGCACTCGCCGAGCTGGTCAACGTCCCCGACCCACCGCTACAGGTTGTGGTCGGCGCCGGTGAGGTCTGGATGCTCAGATTCGTTGGCGCGGTCTCCGTGAACCCTGACTGAGTCAACGCGAAGCCGTTAGTGTTGTTGAAGGTAATGGTGAGTGTCGAAGCCACATTTGTGCTCACACTGGTCGGAGAAAATGCCTCGGTGATCGTAGGCGCTACCGGCGCGACAGTCAGAGGCGTGGGACACGCGGTGGCCGCGGTACCCGCCGAGGACGGCGCGTTCACGGTGGCCGCGCCGGCAGCAGAGAAGGACACCGTAGCGGTGCTATCCGAGTGGCCGGCCGAGTCCGTGACAGTCAGGTATAAAGTGCCGGCGCCCGTCACTGCGACCGTCACCTGAGGAGCGGTGGTTGCCCCGACGATGGCGACCGGGCCGGTGGTCGTCCACTTATAGGATTTGACCGTTAGATTGCAGGCCGCCGCGCTCGCGCTTGCGTCGAACATCGTGCTGCTCGACTCCTTAATGACGGAAATCGGATTCAGGGCCGCCTTGACCGCGCTCAGCGCATTGACCATACCGGCGCCGCATTGGCCGGGAACGCACGAGCACTCCTGGCTCGTCGGGTCAGTGTTCGGACAAACGGCGAGAGGCGGAGTGCTGTTCGGCGGAAACGCAGTGGCGCTCGCTTCGATGCGTGCGATCAGCTGCGGCGGCGTCAGATTCGCATTGACCGCGCGCATCAGCGCGGCAATGCCCGAGACGATCGGGGCGGAAAAGCTGGTACCAAGATTGGGGTTCGTCTGATCCGTGTAAGTGTTGGCGCTGGGAGTCGTCAAGCCGGTATTGCTGGTGGTATCAATGGATCGATAGCACGGTCCGGATGTGGTCACGCAGTTGCCGGCCGGCGCCGCGACGCCGGCTTCGGCGCCGAAGCTGCTGTAGCCCACCTTGGTGCCCACATTGCGCAGCCCCACCACCGCCAAGACGCCCGCGCAATTGCCCGGTGCATCCACGGGACCATTTTCATTGCCGGCCGACGCAACCACCAGCACGCCCATGATGGTCAAGTTGGATATCACGCTGCTGTACGCGCTCGGACAACTGCCGGTGCCGCCGAGACTCAAGTTGATGATGTCTGCCGGATAAGGGTTGTCCGGCACGTTGTTGCCGGAGCTGTCCATGACCGTCATCCCCGCGGCCCATTGCATGCCCGCGATGATGTCCGAATCGTAGCCGCCGCATTTACCGAGCGCGCGCACCGGCAGAAGATAAGGATTCCACGTCATCCCGGCGATGCCGACACCATTGTTGGTGAGCGCGCCGAGAACGCCCATCACGCGAGTTCCGTGCCACGAGCTGTCCGAGACCGGACAGTTCGCGGAGGGAAACAGGACTTTATTTTGCTGATCGGTGCTGTTGATCCAATCTCCCGGATCCGAGGGGTCCGGATCCCAGCCATCGCCGTCATTGGCGATGAGAAAGGTGCCGAGGGCGGCTCCGGTGGTTGGATTGAGGTCTTCGCCGACAAAATCGTAGCCCGGCAGCAAGCGGCCGCCAAATCCCGCCCGCAACAGATCGGGATGATCGAACCGGACGCCGGTATCGATGTCGGCAATGACGGTGCCGGTGCTGCCGGTGGTAATGGCCCAGGCAGAGATCGCATCGGTAGCCGACAAGTCCTCCGTCGTGACCCCACCCAACACAATCGGCGTCGAACTCGGTGTCTGCATGAACCACTGACCGCTCGCCCCCGCTGTAGGCACGAATAAGGGATCATCCGGCGCCGCATGCGCGTAGCGGCGTTGATCCACATCGGCAAACTCAACACTGGGATCGGCACGCAGCTTTTTGAGCAGCGCGTGGACATCAGCGCCGTAAACGGTCTTCTGCAAATACAGCACATGCATGCTCGGGGTGATCTGCCGCGAGCGGGCCATCGCCAAGCCCGTGCGCCAGGCGAGGCCGGCAACGTCTGCGTCCGACGTGCCTGCTTGAACGACCTGGATGCTCTGCGTGCGCGCGTGAACCCTGACTACCTTGACCACGGCATTGCCGGGTGTGGCGCGAAAACCCACCAGCAAACGGCCGGCTTCGGGTCCGAGCTGGACCGAGTGCGTTCGCACTGCATTCCATTCCGGGACTGCCGCCGTTGCGGGCGCAAGCGTCAGAACGGCGCAGCCGACGACGAGCGCAAGCAGCAGTCTGGTGATTCCTGGCATAAACGCTCCACTTCCTGGGTAATAGGCGGAATCGAGTTCGAACTTGTGGGCGATTCCGCGGCCAAAGCCTAGCAATAATACGGACTTGAGAGTGAGAACTGCGACCGTAAAACCCGCGGCAAGTCTGAAGGGTTTGCGGCTGCCGCCACCACCCGTCGGCGGCTGGCGACAAGTAGCCTGCGCGCAACTGGGGCAACGCGTAGAATAGCGGCTGGTATTCATGGGTTTTTGAGGGGCAATTAATGACTTACGACAATCGGCAGTTCTACATCGACGGCGCTTGGGTCGACCCGGCCGAACCGAAGGATTTCAAGGTCATCAACCCGGCCACGGAGACGGTCGCCGGCGTGATTTCCATGGGCAGCGCCAAGGATGTGGATCGTGCCGTAGCGGCCGCTCGGCGCGCCTTCGACAGCTATTCGCGGAGCGCGCCGGCCGAGCGCCTGGCGCTGCTGGAGCGCGTTCTCGCCGCGTATAAGGCACATTACGACGAAATCGCCCAGGCGATTTCCACGGAAATGGGCGCGCCCATCACGCTCGCGAAGGGATCGCAGACGCGGATCGGCGTCGGCCATATCAGCGCCATGATCGAGGTGCTGAAGACCTTCAAGTTCGAGGAAATGCGCGGCACCATACGCTTGGTGCAGGAGCCGGTCGGCGTCTGCGCACTGATCACGCCGTGGAATTGGCCGATGAACCAGGTGGCCGCGAAGGTGGTGCCGGCGCTCGCCGCCGGCTGCACCATGGTGCTGAAACCCTCGGAATACTCGCCCTTCAGCGCCATCCTGTGGGCGAAGGTCATGCACGAGGCCGGCGTTCCCGCAGGCGTGTTCAATCTCATCAACGGCGATGGCCAGGGTGTGGGCGCGCCGCTGTCGTCGCACCGTGACGTCGACATGGTGTCATTCACCGGCTCGACCCGCGCCGGCACCGAGGTGGCGCGCAGCGCGGCCGCGTCGGTCAAACGAGTGCATCAGGAACTCGGCGGCAAGTCGCCGAACGTCTTGTTGGATGACGCCGACTTCGAGCGCGCCGTGAAGCAAAGCGTGCTGCACGTGTTCCAGAATTCCGGTCAGTCCTGCAATGCGCCGACGCGCATGCTGGTGCCGGCTGGGAAAATGGCGGCGGTGGAAGCCATCGCCAAACGCGTCGCGGAGACCGTGGTCGTGGGCGACCCTGCGTCCGACAAGACCACCATCGGTCCCGTGGTCTCCAAGCTGCAATTCGACCGTGTCGAGGGCTACATCGAGAAGGGCATTGCCGAAGGCGCGCACCTCATTACCGGCGGCGCCGGCCGCCCCGACGGGTCTGGCGAAGGGATACTTCGTCAAGCCGACGATCTTCTCGAACGTGCGCAATGACATGACCATCGCGCGCGAGGAAATATTCGGTCCGGTGCTGTGCATCCTGCCGTACCAGACCGAAGAGGAAGCGGTGCAGATTGCCAACGACACGCCCTACGGCTTGGCTGCCTACGTTTGGTCGCAGGACAATGTGCGTGCGCGGCGTGTGGGCAACCGCATCCGCGCCGGTCAAGTCGCCTTGAACGGTGCGTACGGGGATATGCAAACGCCGTTCGGCGGCTTCAAGATGTCCGGCAATGGGCGCGAATACGGGGAATTCGGGCTGCGCGATTTTCTCGAGGTCAAAGCCATGATCGGTGTCGACGCCGCTTGAGGCTGCCGGCACTTGAGCAGCGCCAAGGCCTTGGCTGAGCCGGCCGTTCTGCGGCTCGAGAACCTGGGCAAACGCTACGCGCCGGATCGTCCCGCGCTCTTCGACTGGCCTCGAGCTCGAGCTCAAGCCGGGGGAGTATCTGGCGGTCATGGGCGAATCCGGCGTCGGCAAATCGACGCTGCTCAATTTACTCGCCGGCCTGGATCGCCCGGACTCCGGCCGTGTGCTGCTCGACGGCGTGGATCTCTCAGCCCTGAACGATGACGCCATCACCTTGCTGCGGCGGCGCTGCGTCGGCTTCGTGTTCCAGGCCTTCCACGTACTGCCCTACCTGAGCGTCGAACAGAACGTCGCACTGCCCCTCGATCTTCTCGGTGTACCGGAACCGGAGCGCAGCCGGCGCACCGTCGACATGCTGGCCGCGGTCGGAATCGCCCCTCTCGCCCGGCGCTACGCGCGCGAGCTCTCGGGCGGCGAGGTGCAGCGCATCGCGATCGCGCGCGCCCTGGTGCACCGGCCGCGCCTGCTGCTGGCCGACGAGCCGACGGGAAATCTCGACCCGCGCAGTGCGGCGCAGACGCTGGCGCTACTGCGCGAGCAAGTCAAGGCAAACGCCGGCGCCGGCATTCTGATCACCCACTCGCGCACCGCAGCCGACACGGCTGACCGCATCGTGGTGCTCGATGTGGGCGGCCTCAAATCTTTCAGGCCGGCGTAGGTGAGCGGCGCACGCGAGCCGCGCGGCGCATTCATGATTTGGCGCGTGCTGCTGCTGGCGCAGATACGCGAACAGCCGGCGCGCCTTCTGGTAACCGTCCTCGCCATCGCTCTCGGGGTGGCCCTCGGGGCAGCCGTGTACCTGGTGAATAACGCCGCGCTCAACGAATTTGGCCTGGCCACGAAGCGCCTGGTGGGCGAAGCGGACGTGGTGGTGCGGGGTCCGCATGAAGGCTTTCCCGAGCCGTTGTTTGCGCTGTTGTCGGGCGATGCCGCCGTGCGCGTTGCGAGTCCCGTGCTGGAACTCGACGTCGCCCTGCCCGGCCGGCGCGACACGCTCAAAGTGCTGGGGTTGGATCCCTTCCGCGCGGCCACACTGCAACCCGCGCTCATCGGCGACATCGGCGGTGGCGTCCTGGCGCTGCTGCAGCCGGACAGCATCTATATCTCAGCAGCAGTGCGGCACAGCAATTGCAGCTGCGCGCAGGCGATCCGCTGCAGGTCATCGTCGGCAGCTCGCCCAAGACGCTGCGCGTGCTCGGTGTTCTGGCGGAAGGTACCTATTCGCAGGCGCTCGGGCTCATGGATATCGCCTCCGCGCAATGGACGTTCAATCAAATCGGCCGGTTGAATCGCATCGATTTGCGCCTGAGCGAGGGCATCGATGTCGAGGCCTTTCGCCGCGCTCTCGCACGGCGTTTGCCCGCAGGCGTCGTGGCCGTGGCGCCGCAAGTCGAGCGCGACCGAGCCGTCACCGTGACGCGCGCCTATCGGGTCAACCTCAATATGTTGGCGTTGGTCGCGCTGTGGACCGGCGCGTTCTTGGTCTTCTCGACGCAATCGCTGTCGGTGCTGCGCAGACGGCGGTCGCTCGCGTTGCTGCGGGCGCTCGGGCGTAACGCGCGGCCAATTGCAGCGCGCGCTCATCGGCGAGGGCGCCGCACTCGGCGTCGCCGGTTCGCTGCTCGGCGTCATTCTCGGCTTGTGCGTTGCCGCTGCCATCCTGCGCTTCCTGACCGGCGATCTCGGCAACGGCCAATTGCGGGCGGTGGGCGCATCCATGCGCGCCGCGCCGTTGCCGATGCTGGCATTCTTCGCGATGGGAATCGTAGTGGCAAGCATCGGCGCTTGGCTGCCGGCGCGCTCCGCGGCGCGCCAACCCCCGGCGCGTTCCCTGAAAGGCGGAGACGGCGGCTACGCGCGGGTGACCCGGCACAGCGCGTACTCCGGCGTCGCGCTATTGGGCCTCGGCGCCGCTGCTATCGCGCGTTCCGCCCGTGGGCGGATTGCCGCTATTCGGCTATGCCGCCATTGCCGCCCTGTTGTTCGGCGCGGTGCTGCTGGTTCCCATGCTCACCGTGAAGGCCTTGAGCTTGGCGCCGCGCACCCGGCACATCGTGCTCGACACCGCGGTGGCGCAGCTTCGCGAGAACGTCGGGCTATCAACTTTGAGTTTGGCTTCCATCATCGTGAGCTTCAGCCTGATGGTGGCCATGGCCATCATGGTGTACTCGTTTCGAGTGTCGTTCGATCACTGGCTGGGCAAGCTTCTGCCCGCCGATATGCAGCTTCGCGAGCCCTTCGGCAACGACACGGCGTACTGGTCTACCGCGGATCAAGCGAGGCTGGCATCGGTCGCCGGCATCTCGCGCATCGAGTTTCGCCGCACCCGGCAGCTGCTGCTCGACCCCGCACGTGCGCCGGTGACCTTGATCGCCCGCGGCGCGAGCGCCGCGCAGGCAGCGGCAGAATTGCCGCTGGTGCGCAGCACCCCGCAGCCGCTGCCCGCCGAATGCGGAGCCGGCATGGATTTCCGAGGCGCTGCAAGATCTCTACGGGTACGAGGTGGGCGGTCCGATCGATCTGCCGCTCGCAGGCCGCACCCGCCGCTTCACGGTGGCCGGTGTCTGGCGCGACTACGCGCGTATGTCCGGGTCGGTCGTGATCTCGCGCCCGGCGTACATCGCCGCAACCGGTGATGCCACGCGCCAACGAGGGGTCGATCTGGCTCGGCAGCGGTGCAAGCGCTTCGGCCACCGAAGCCGCTGCTGCGCGCCCGGTTCGCACGCGGCGATTCACTGGAGATTTTGACGAGCACCGCCCTGCGCGAACGCTCGCTGCAGATCTTTGATCGCGCCTTTGCCATCACTTACGCGCTCGAGGCCATCGCCGTCATCATCGGGCTCACCGGCGTGAGCTTCGCCGCGAGCTCGACCGCCCTCGCCCGCCGCGCCGAATTCGGCATGCTGCGGCACATCGGCATGCTGCGCCGGCAGATCGTCGGCATGCTGGCCAGCGAAGGCATTCTCACCAGCGCGTTCGGGGTCGCCTACGGGCTTGCGCTCGGCACCGCGCTGAGTCTGGTGCTGGTCTACGTGATCAATCGCCAATCCTTCAATTGGAGCATCGATCTGGCCATCCCGGCTTGGCAGCTCGCACTGCTCAGCCTGACGCTGATATGTCGCCGCCGCCATCACGGCCATCTGGAGCGGACGCGCCGCAATGAGTCAGGATGCGGTGCAGGCCGTGCGCGAGGACTGGTGAGCTCATGCCAATAACCGTAATGGCTGCGCGATGGGCGAAGTGCGTGCTCGGCGTTGCCGCCGCGGCAAATCTCATGGCGGCGACACCGTCCTACGCGCCGGTGACCGAGGATCGTGCGCTGTCATTTCCCGCCGACTTCGGCAGCCACCCGCAGTTTCGCACCGAGTGGTGGTACGTCACTGGCTGGCTGAGCACCGACCACGGCGATGCGCTCGGCTTTCAAATCACGTTCTTTCGCAGCAAGCCCGACATCGACGCCAATAACCCCAGCTCCTTCACACCGCATCAACTGCTCATCGCACATTGCGCCCTCAGCGACCCGAAGCGCGGCCGCCTCTGGCAGGACCAACGGATACGGCGCGCCGGGTTGGGACTCGCCGAGGCGGCGACCGGCGATACCGATGTGTGGATCGATCGATGGTCGCTCAAGCACGAGTCGGCCGGTTACTCGGCGAAGATCGATGCAGAGGATTTCTCCATCGCTGTCACGCTCTCGGACACGCAAGCCGTGCTGCTCAACGGCAATGCCGGCGTCAGCCGCAAGGGACCGGCGGCGGGCGCTGCGAGCTATTACTACAGTCTGCCGCACATGCGGGTGGCAGGCACCATCACCCGTCAGGGCAGCGCCGACCGCGTCACCGGCGAGGCCTGGTTCGATCACGAATGGTCGAGCGAGTATCTCGATGCCGAGGCGGTGGGTTGGGACTGGATTGGGCATCAATTTGGACGACGGTGCGGCGCTCATGGCGTTTCGCATCCGCGGCGCGCACGGCGAACAGCGCTGGGCCGGCGGCACGCTGCGCACCGGCGAGGGCAAATTGCAAATCATGGGCCCTGACGAGATCGAGTTTCGCGCGGGGCGCCAGTGGCGATCGCCGCGCACGCGAATTGTCTACCCCGTGCAGTGGCACGTGCGTGCGGGCGCCCGCGAGTTCGATCTCGAACCCCTGCTCGACGATCAGGAGAACGACACCCGCCTGTCCACCGGTGCGATTTACTGGGAGGGCGCCGTGCGCGCCTATCAGGAGCACACTCTCGTCGGTCGCGGCTATTTGGAACTGACGGGATACGGGGAGCGGCTGCGCCTGAGATGAAGCTCACGTAGACTCGTCGCGCCGCACGCATTTGTGCATCGCCCGGAGACGGACACGTGACCCGCGACCCTCGCCTCGACATCCTCTTCGAACCAATCAAGATCGGCCCCGTGATCGCCAAGAACCGTTTCTACCAGGTCCCGCATTGCAACGGCATGGGCTATGCGAGGCCGCAGGCCCACGCCGCGATGCGCGGCGTGAAAGCCGAGGGTGGCTGGGCCGTCGTCAGCACCGAGGAAGTGGAAATCCATCCCTCGAGCGATCTGTCGCCCTACATCGAGGGCCGGCTATGGGATGACCGTGACCTGCCGGCGCTCGCCTTGATGGCGGATGCCGTACATCGGCATGGCGCGTTGGCGGCCATCGAACTGGCACACGCGGGCATGAATGCGCCGAATCTCTACTCGCGCGAGATCGCCATTGCGCCCAGCCCCATCGCCAACCCGGCGAGCTACGCACCGGCGCAGGCGCGCGGCATGAGCAAGGCCGATATTCGCGATTACCGCCGCTGGCACCGGGACGCGGCATTGCGCGCACGCCGCGCGGGCTTCGACATCATCTATGTCTACGCCGGCCATAGCCTGTCGCTGGCGATGCACTTTCTGCAGAGCCGGCACAATCACCGCAGCGACGAATACGGCGGCAGCCTCGTCAATCGCGCGCGTCTGTTGCGCGAGCTGATCGAGGACACCAAAGAGGCGGTGGGCGCCGATTGTGCGGTCGCCGTGCGCTTCGCGGTCGATGAAATGCGTGGCACCGACGGCATCAACGCCGAGCTGGAAGGCCGCGAGGTCGTCGCCATGCTGGCGGAACTGCCGGACCTGTGGGACGTCAACGTCAGCGACTGGCCCAATGATTCCAAAACCTCGCGCTTCGCGCCCGAAGGTTATCAGGAGGAGTTCGTTCGATTCGTCAAGACGGTCACTAGCAAGCCCGTGGTCGGCGTCGGCCGATTCACCTCGCCGGATACCATGGTCTCGCAAATTCGACGCGGAGTTCTCGACATGATCGGGGCCGCCCGCCCCTCCATCGCGGATCCCTTCCTGCCCAAAAAAATCGAGCGTGGCGACGTCGATGACATCCGTGAGTGCATCGGCTGCAATGTGTGCGTCACCGGCGACTACACCATGACGCCGATCCGCTGCACCCAGAACCCCACCATGGGCGAGGAGTGGCGCAAGGGTTGGCACCCGGAGTCGGTACCGCCGCGATCCGGCAACGATTCATTCCTGGTGGTCGGCGCCGGTCCGTCCGGTCTCGAGTGCGCACGCGTGCTCGGCCGACGCGGATACACGGTGCATCTCGCCGACGCCGCCGAGGAATTCGGCGGCCGGGTCACGCGCGAATCGCGGCTGCCGGGACTCGCCGCCTGGGCGCGCGTGCGGGATTACCGGCTGAATCAACTGAACGCCATGCAGAATGTGCAGCTGCTGCGCGGCAGCCGCGTCACGGCCGAGGAAGTCCTGCAATTCGGCGCCACGCAGGTGGTGATCGCCACCGGCGCGCGCTGGCGCCGCGACGGCGTCGGCAGGGCCAATGCGCGCCCCATCCCCGGCTTCGATTCGACTCACAACGTGTTTACGCCCGATGACATCTTGGACGGCATGATCGGTCCGGTCGTGGTGTTCGACGACGACCATTACTACCTGGGTGCGGTGCTCGCGGAAAAATTGCGCCTGGAGGGGCACGACGTCACACTCGTCACGCCCGCTGAGCGCGTTTCCGCCTGGACGGTGAACACCTTGGAACAGCATGCCATTCAAAAGCGAGTGCTCGACCTCGGCATCGAGGTGTACACGAATCGCAATCTCGTCGAGTTCGACGGCTCGCGCGCTGTGCTCGAGTGCACCTACACGGCGCGCCATGTGATCGCTCCGGCGGCCGCCATCCTCACCCTCACCGCACGCCTGCCCAACGATGAACTTGCGCAATCGCTGCACGCAGCGCCGACTGCGGCCGCCGGGATCGTGGCGGTTGCATCGATCGGCGATTGTTTGGCGCCCGGCACCATCGCCGCCGCCGTGTATGCCGGCCATCGCCATGCTCGTGAGTTCGACCGGCTGCCGACCGATGAGGTGCCGTTTCGGCGCGAGCTGACTCAGATTCCCTAAGCCGCGAAATAGTGATTGGAGGTCCGCCATGCGAATCGGATTCTTGGGTTTGGGCAACATGGGTGCGGCGATTGCCGCGAATCTCGTGCGCGCTTCGCATGAGGTCACGGTCTGGAATCGCAGCGCCGAGAAGGCGCGGCCTCTGTTGGATCTCGGCGCCACGCTCGCCGCTTCACCCAAGGCGGCCGCGACCGAGCGGGACGTCGTCTTCACCATGCTCGCGGATGACGCGGCCCTCGATTCGATCATAAGCGGCGCCAATGGCCTGATTGCGGGCCTCAAGCCTGGCGCGCTGCACGTCTCGATGAGCACCATTGCGGTGGCCACCGCCGAGCGGCTTACGGCCACGCATCGAGCGCAGGGACAAGGATTCTTGTGCGCGCCGGTGTTCGGCCGGCCGGAGGCCGCTGCGGCTGCCAAGCTGTTCGTGGTCGCTGCCGGAGATCCGGCCGACTTGCGCACGGTCAGCCCATTGCTCCGAGTCATCGGCCAACGGGTGTTCGACGTGGGCACCACGCCGTCCGCGGCGAGTCTGGTCAAACTCTGCGGCAACTTCATGATTTTGTCGGCCGTCGAAGCCATGGGCGAAGCGCTGGCATTGGCGGCCAAAGGCGGCGTGGCAAAGCAGCTGCTGCTCGAGGTGTTGACCGGTACTCTGTTCGATTGCCCCGTCTATCGCACGTACGGTGCGATACTCGCGGCCGATCGATTCCGGCCGGCAGGTTTTGCCGCTCCGCTCGGGCTCAAGGATATGCGCCTGGTGGCCCAATCCGCGGAGGCATTGCGCGTGCCCATGCCGCTGCTCAGCCTGCTGCGCGATCATTTATTGCAAACGATCGC
This sequence comes from uncultured Gammaproteobacteria bacterium, assembly GCA_963818075.1. Taxonomy (GTDB): domain Bacteria; phylum Pseudomonadota; class Gammaproteobacteria; order Steroidobacterales; family Steroidobacteraceae; genus Bog-1198. Next base: position 1,133,184 of record CAWFQX010000007.1, read on the forward strand.
GCAGCAAGGCGAGGACATCGATTGGTCCGCGATCGCACACACCGTCGGCAAGAATGCCGGACTGTAGTCCTGACGCCTTGTTTCGCGTCTTGCAGGCGGGAATTTCGTGAGCCGTGCACCGCCGATCGAATAAATCGATTATCATCCGGCCATAAAATGCCGTTGCCGGAGTATCAGCCCTTCGCGGCAACCAGCCGTCGGCAGTGCTACTGCTCGACCGGTTCGGACAGGGAGTCGCATGATTGATCTGAATCGCGCCCGGGGATTAGCGCTCGCAGCACTGTGCGCTGCGGTCATCGCTTGCGGTAGCCATGGCGATGAGACATCCAGCGGCCCCGCGCCGCAGGTCACCGTGGTCACATTGAAACATCAGCCGGTAACCCTGACTCGAAGCCTGCCGGGACGCACCAGCGCCTACTTGATCGCCGAAGTGCGTCCGCAGGTCAGCGGTATCGTCAAGCGGCGCCTGTTCACCGAGGGCGGCAATGTCACCGCGGGGCAGGTACTGTACGACCTCGATGACAGTCTCTACCGCGCCCAGTACAACAGCGCGAAGGCCAGCTTGCAGAAGGCGCAGGCAACTCTGCAGGCGGCACGGCTGGCGGCCAATCGATCCGCTGAACTGGTCGGCATCGAAGCGGTGAGCGCGCAGGATAACGAGACGGCGGTGGCGGCACTCGGCCAAGCGGACGCGGATGTCGCCGCCGCACAAGCCGCGGTCGACACCGGCGCCGTCAACCTCGCCTACGCTCATATCGTCGCGCCGATCAGCGGGCGCATCGGCAAATCGAGCGTGACCCAGGGGGCGTTGGTCACCGCCGGACAGGCGGCGCCGCTCGCCACGATTCAGCAGCTCGACCCGATCTACGTCGAGGTGAATCAGTCGAGCAGCGAATGGCTGGCGCTCAAGCAGGACATCGATGCCGGCCGCGTCGAGACGGACCGCGCCGCGGCGCCGGCCAAGATATTGCTCGAGAACGGCGCTGCGTACCCGCACGAGGGACAGCTGCAGTTCTCGGACGTGACGGTGGATCCTTCCACCGGCAATTTTCTGCTGCGCGCCATCGTGCCCAATCCCCACTTGCTCCTGCTCCCCGGCATGTATGTGCGCGCGATACTGAATGAAGGTCTGCTGACGCAGGCCCTGCTCGCGCCGCAAGTCGGCATCACGCGGGATGCGAAGGGCAACGGCAGCGCCATGGTCGTGAACCGCGGCGGCAAAGTCGAGGCGCGCAGCGTGCGTGTCTCGCGCACGCTCGGCGATCAATGGCTTGTCGAGGAGGGGTTGTCCGCCGGCGATCGATTGATCGTCGAAGGCCTGCAAAAAGTGCAGCCTGACATGTCTGTGCAAGCGGTGGAGCAATCCCCTGCAGCGAGCGCCACCGCGGACAATCGCTGACCCCCAAGGCCGAATCGCATGTCGCGCTTCTTCATCGACCGCCCGATCTTCGCATGGGTCATCGCGCTCATCATCATGCTGGGCGGTGCCCTAGCGATCACGCGCCTGCCGATTTCCCGCTATCCGAACATCGCGCCGACGACGGTGTCGATCAACGCATCCTACCCGGGCGCCTCAGCCAAGATGGTCGAGGATTCGGTGACGCAGATCATCGAACAGAACCTCACCGGCATCGACGGTCTGCTGTATATCAGATCGACCAGCGACAACGACGGCAACGTGTCGATCGTCCTCACCTTCCGAGCGGCATCAATCCGGACATTGCGCAGGTCCAGGTGCAAAACAAGCTGCAGCAGGCGACGCCGCTCTTGCCCCAGATCGTGCAACTGCAGGGCATCAGCGTCAGCAAGGCGAGCGGCAGCTTTTTGATGGTCGTCGGCTTCGTCTCCGAGGACGGACGAATGACCGCCAGTGACATCGGCGACTACCTCGCAAGCAATGTCATCGACCCCTTGAGCCGCGTTCCCGGCGTGGGCACGGTTGAACTCTTCGACGCCAAATACGCCATGCGTATCTGGCTCGATCCGGACAAGCTCAAGGTCTATGGACTGACGCCGGCAGACGTGACCGCCGCCGTGCAGGCGCAGAACGCGCAGGTCTCGATCGGCCAGCTCGGCGGCGCGCCGTCGGTGCGAGGCCAGCAGATCAATGCCACCGTCACCGCCCTCGGGCGGCTGCAGACCCCCGAACAGTTCCGCAACATCGTCCTGCGCGGCAATGCGGCCGGATCGACTCTGCGTCTTGGCGAGGTGGCGCGGGTCGAATTGGGCCAGGCCGACTACACCTACTCGGACCGGTTCAACGGCAAGCCGGCATCGGGCGTGGGCGTCAACTTGGCGACCGGTGCCAACGCGCTCGCCACGGTGCGCGGAGTGAGGGACCTGCTCGACAAGATCCGGCCGCAGCTGCCCGCGGGACTCAAGGCGGTCGTGCCCTTCGATGAGACGCCGTACGTGCGCAAATCGATTGAGGAGGTGGCCAAGACTCTGGGCGAAGCCATCCTGCTCGTCTGTCTCGTCATGTGGCTGTTTCTGCAGGACCTGCGCGCCACGCTGATTCCAACCATCGCGGTGCCGGTGGTGCTCCTCGGGACGTTCGGCGTGCTCGCGGTGGCCGGCTACTCGATCAACATGCTGACGATGTTCGCCGTCGTGCTGGCGATCGGGCTGCTGGTCGATGACGCGATCGTGGTGGTCGAGAACGTGGAGCGCCTCATGAGCGAAGAGGGCTTGACGCCGGTCGAGGCGACGCGCCGTTCCATGGATCAGATCACCGGAGCGCTGGTCGGCATAGCCACGGTGCTGTCGGCGGTATTCATTCCCATGGCGTTTTTACAGGGCTCGACCGGCGTCATTTACCGCCAATTCTCGATCACCATCGTCTCGGCCATGGTGCTGTCCGTGATCATCGCCATCGTGTTGACGCCGGCCCTGTGCGCGACCTTGCTGCAGCCGTTGGCGGTGCGCAGTCACCGCCCCAACGCCGGCTTCTTCCACTGGTTCAACCATGGCTTCGACATCGGCAATCGGCGCTATCAGAGCACCGTGGCGCATATCCTCTCGCGAACCGGCCGCTACCTTGTGATCTACCTGGGCTTGGCCGCGATCATGGGGCTTCTGTTCTTCCGACTGCCGACGGCATTTCTGCCGGACGAGGATCAAGGCTTCATGATTGCCATGGTGCAGACGCCGGTCGGTGCCACCCAGGGACGCACCGACCGGGTCTTGGAGCAGGTGAAGGACTACTTCCTCATTCAGGAAAAAGACGCGGCCGACTCGATCTTCACCATTGCGGGATGGAGCTTCAGCGGCGGCGGCCAGAACTCCGGAATCGGGTTTGTTCATCTCAAGGACTGGAGCGAGCGCAAGGCGTCGCGCCTCGGCGTCTATGCAATACAGGAGCGCGCCAATGATGCCTTGGGGCGAATCAAGGATGCCGTCGCGTTCGCCTTCGCGCCTCCGCCCGTGTTCGATCTGGGGAATTCCGCAGGATTCGATTTCTACCTGAAGGACAACAACGGCCAGGGCCACGAGGCGCTCACGGCCGCACGCAATCAGTTTCTGGACATGGCCTCCAAGGACAAGCTGCTGGCGAATGTGCGGCCGAACGGCGAGGAGGACGCACCGCAATTCCGCCTCGATCTGGACCCGGAGCGTGCCGCCTCCTTCGGCCTCTCGATGAGCGACGTCAACGACACGCTCGCGGTGGCGTGGGGCGGCCGCTACATCGACGATTTCATCGACCGCGGCCGCGTCAAGCACGTCATCGTGCAGGCGGATGCACCGTTTCGCATGGTGCCGGAGGATTTCAAGCGCTGGTATGTGCGCAACGCCCAAGGCAACATGGTATCGGTGGGCTCGTTCGCGAATTCGCACTGGGAATATGGCTCGCCGCGGCTGCAGCGCTACAACGGCGTGGCCGCCATGGATATCAACGGCGAGGCGGCTGCCGGGGTGAGTTCCGGCGAGGCCATGCAAGACGTCGAGAGGCTGGTGGCCCGGCTGCCTGCCGGCTTTACCGCAGAGTTCACCGGCCAGTCCTACCAGGAGCGCGCCGCCGGAGCGCAGACGCCGCTCTTGTACGGCTTGTCGCTGATCGTGGTCTTTCTGTGTCTGGCCGCGCTGTACGAGAGCTGGTCGATCCCGGCTGCGATTCTGCTGGCGGCCCCGCTTGGCATCATCGGTGCGGTGCTTGCCACGGCACTGCGCGGCCTGGAGCGCGACGTCTACTTCCAGGTCGCGATGCTGACGACGATCGGTCTTGCGTCCAAGAACGCGATTCTGATCGTCGAATTCGCCAAGGAGAACGTCGAAAACCGTATGCACGTGATCGAGGCAACGCTGCGCGCGGTGCGCGACCGGTTGCGTCCGATTCTGATGACCTCGCTCGCCTTCGGGATCGGCGTCCTGCCGCTCGCTCTCGCCACGGGCCCCGGCGCAGGCGCGCAGCGCGCCATCGGGACGGGCGTTTTCGGCGGCATGGTGGCCGGCACCTTCCTCGGCATCCTCTTTATTCCGCTGTTCTTCGTGATCGTGCAGCGGCTGTTCCACAGCCTGAACGAGGCTTGAGCACATGCATTGAGGCGGCGATGACCATTCGGCAATATCTACGGTACCGAGGCAATCGATCTGCGCTCGCCGCGATCGTCATTCTGCTCCTGACCGGAGCGGTGATGAGTCCGGGACCCCGCAATTACGTTGTGAGGACCGTTATCGGCGTGCTCATCGCGGCGCTGGTTGGCGCGATCTTTTGGGGTTTGTTCGAAATACCCTGCCCCAATTGCCGCCGATCCCTCGGCCGGATCGGGTTCTGGGTGGCCAACGGACGAATGCTCGACTCCTCGCCGCGCTGCCCGCATTGCGACGTGAGCGTAGACCAAGAGCTGCCCGCCGCGAAAAAAACCTAACGCCGCATCGGTTGTGGCGCGGGCAATTCAGTGAACACTGCGTTTCGTGATGAACACGCCATTTTCATCGCTTGACGCTCGCGGCATGGAACGGACAATAGAAAGCTATTCGGCCACTGCTCCCAGGATAGAATCAACAAAGAGCAGACTTCGTTGGGCCGCGGCGCGATGGACGACGCGCTCCTCCCGGGCGACCGACTTAGGATCCCCGAACGGTGCCTCGCGACCCCATGACTGTAGCAGTAGCCGGGGGCATCAGTGTCCCGGGCGCCCGCCGCCGAGTATCGTCAGGTTTTCGGGGAGCGCTTGCCTGGCCCGTCGAGAATAATAATGTCGCCTGCGCTTTTCTCACGCAAAATGTCTGTCATGGCAAATCGAACCGTTGAGAGTTCCCCGCAGGTGTATGCACGAATAGGCGGCGCCCTATACCTGGCAATCATCGTTCTCGGCGCTTTTGCAGAAGGGTTTGTCGCGGACAAAGTCATCGTCACGGGTAACGCCGCAGCCACCGCTCATAACATCATCGCCTCACCGATGTTGTGGCACCTCAGCGTTGCTGGCGACCTAATCGTCGCGATATGCGCCGTTCCATTATTGTGGATCGAATATTTGCTGCTCAGGCCGGTGAACACACAACTGGTTGTGCTTGCCGTGTTGTTCAATCTGGTGTCCCTTGCCGTTGAGGCTGTCAGCAAGTTGTTTCTTATTGCGGTACTACCTACTTTGGCGAATGGCGAATACCTAAAGGCATTTGACCCACAGCAGCTGCAGATTCTCGCCAACCTCGCTCTCAAGTCGCATGACATTGCCTTTAATATTGCGTTGATATTCTTTGGTTGCACGTGTCTCGTGAATGGATACCTGATTTTAAAATCGGGATATTTTCCCAAACTGATAGGGATATTGATGCAGGTTGCCGGCTGGAGCTATCTGACGGCCTGCTTTGCGGCGCTTTTCGCCCCGGCAGTCTCAGATGTGATATCTCCCGCCATTCTGCTTCCGCCACTGATCGGCGAATCGTCATTTTGCCTGTGGCTTCTCGTGAAGGGTGTGAATGTCGCGAAGTGGAATGAGCGCGTCAACCCAGCCACCGTCCAAAGAATCTGAAAGTCCGGTCCCAGGCCTGCTGCGACCAGACGGGGTCGTATTGCGTTGCGGGAATGCGGCGCGGCCCCACCGCGGTCTCGTTGGCGAAGGCATGATGTGCGAGATAGCGATGGAAATCGAAGGTCACGCCGGCCGCGCGCAGCTTGTCCTGCAGCGGGTCGATGGTGGCGATCGGAAAAAACTGATCCTGCGTGGCCCAGTGCGCTTGCAGCGGCGCCTTGATCTTGGTCGCGTCGACGTATTCCAGCGGCGGGCAGCCATACCAGACGACGGCCGCGTCGATCTCCGGGGCCATGCATACGCTGAGCAGCGTCAGGGCGCCCCCCATGCAAAAGCCGGTCACGCCAACCTTGACGCTGCGCGTCTTGAGGAACTGCGCAGCTCCGCGGATATCCTGAGACGCCGCATCGCCGAAATTGAGGCCCGTCATGAGATGGTGGGCTTCTTCGGCCTCGACAGTGGCCTTGCCGCGGTACAGGTCGGGCACGAGGGCGAGATACCCCGCAACCGCCAGCCGGTCGGCGACGCCCCGAATCTGCTCGTTCACGCCCCACCACTCCTGGATGACGACGATTGCCGGCCCGCCGCCGGGATGTGCTGGCTCGGCAAGATAACCAGGAACTGCTTTTCCGTCAGGTCGATTGAAGGAGACTGTCGTGCCCATTGCGAAATTCCCTCGAAGAAGATGATTGATACGCGCTCGTGCACGCGCCTCTATTGAACCCTACTTGAGCCTGGCGGCGCAAACAACAGACGCGTCGGGGCATGGCATTCAGTCGTCTCGCTCGGCCTGGGGTTTGCGGTACGAGTCGCCCGGCGAGGCACCCTTGTTGCTTTGCGCTTCGCCCACATTTGCGGGCGTCGGCTGCAGACAGTCTTCGATATCCGACACGAGGTCCCGGATCGACTCGAGCGTCGCGTTAATGTTGTCGAGTCTCGCCTCAATGCCTCCCGTCGGGCGATTCTCGCGCTCGCGCGCGCAGCGTAAGGCCGTCATGTTCAGAAGCCGCAAATCCGCCTCGATCCTCAAGAGTTGGTTTGCCATGACACCCAACGGCAGGTTGATCGACATCTCAAGATTTGCAGAGGATGCCTCTGTCATGATCCCCTCCACCCTTCCGTGCTGGTCGTGAAATCGACAAAGAAGGAATTTGTCGTAAAAAACTGAATTCCGATCCCCGTCATCCCGGTCGTGCTGACCGTTGTGGTCTCCATTCCTTGCGTCGTGGATGAGTAGTTGTAGATGAAGCCCGAGGGCAGCGACAGCATGACCATCGTCCCTGCAGGTAATGCAGTAGGAGTCGAGCTGCTCGATGGGTCTAGGAGAACCATCGCCGGGTTGCCGGTATCGAAGAGCGGCGCGGCGGTGAATGCGCCGGTGATGGGTCCTGACAGGGTTACGGTGGTGTTCGGAATACTCGCCTGGCATACCGCAAAGCCTTGAATGGTCAAAGGGCCCACATACGTGGTTGGGGGGCAAATCAGGCTCGATGTGCTGAAGCCGGCTTCCTGGGCTTGGGTGAGGCCGATGGTGAGAATCGGAGCTGAGGTACAGTCGTCGGCCACCGTGATGTCGCATGACTGCAAGGCGGCAGGGTTCAGCATGAACCCCGCGTCAACGCCCGAGGCGTAGCTAAAGTATTTGAAGATGCTGGCTACGCGGCAGCTCCCCAGCGTGCCGGCCGCGCATACCGGATATCCCCCGGGCGGCTCGGTGGAGTTCGCGACGTCGATCAAACCCGGCCCGCTATTGACCCCAAACCAACCCCGTTGAATGGGCACGGGCTCCGGATTCCCAGTCGCGTTATCGGTAATCAGGTAGTACAGAAATACCGGCATGACTTGGGTCGTGAGCTGTCCGTCGGCATTGCCAAAAGTGAGGGTGGCATAACCGATGTTGCCGGTTTGGGATCTGCCGTTCGTTGCGTTTCCGTACTTGCGGACTCCTTGTTGGTTGGTGACAGTTATTCCGTTGTAGGTGATCGAGGTCTGCCCGTCGGGAATGACAAATCCGGCACTGTTCACCAGTGACGACGGAAAAATATCCGCGGCATACAAGGTAACGCCTGCGGAGCCGGTATCGAAGGCCAACGGCATATTGACCGCCTGCGATCCGACGGCGGTCACCATCATAAAGAGCCGGGGCCCAGTGCTGACGGATTGAACTGGATAGAGGTCCATGATCATCGAGTGGGGAATGGTACCCGTTGGAGTGGGTGGCGGCGGAGGCGGGACTGAGCCGCTCGATCCACCGCCGCATGCGGCAACCATCAATGCCACCGACGCCATCGATCCCAACACCCGGCACGATTTCGGAGCGCAGCTCATCCTTTCATCCGTTGCGGTGGCACCACCACCCAGGTGACGAGGACGAGCGCGGCAAACGCGACGTAGGCGACGGTAAACACCCACGGGGGTGCGTCGTAGAACAGGATCCCGTCGACCCAGCGCTCGATGAAGCCGCGAGTAGATTGCTGGCCGCGCAGGTCGTACTCCCACACCGTCAAGGGGCAGGCGATCCCGAGCAGTGATTCAGAGGCAATGAAAAGAATGGCCCCGAGGTGCAGGACGCGCCAGGGCCAGCGTCTGACCCATGCCCAGTGCAGCGCGACGCCTAAGAACACGAGCGGCACGCCCGCGAGAACGAACAGCACAATCAGGAAATGAACGACTACGATGGCGTCGGCGAGCATGGGATATCGTTCACAGAGTACTTCCAATACGACATGATGCCCTTCCGTGTTTTTTTTGATTGTCTTAGTCTAATTGACACACAAGCGCCGAGGCGAAATTTTGAGCCTTCTTCCAGCTACCTACCTCGGACTGTCCCATTGGGTCGATCCGAGACTCGACGGAGGGCCCACCCCGCGGCCATACTCTCATTGACGCTCACAGGGAGTGTATACATGCCCGTGCTTCATCAGATGCAGGTTTCCGGCAATTGCTACAAGGTACGGCTCGCGGCGCGACAGCTCGGCGTTGAGCTCACACTCAGGGACTACGGGCTTCATGACGGAAGCACGCGCAAGCCAACATTTCTCTCCAAGAATCCGAATGGCCGTGTTCCCCTGCTCGAATTCGAGGATGGACGCACGCTCGCGGAGTCAGGCGCGATCCTCTGGTACCTGGGCGAGGATACCTTTCTGTTGCCCGGCGACCGTTGGGGCCGCGCCGAGGTGCTGCAATGGATGTTCTTCGAGCAATACAGTCACGAACCCTACATCGCAGTGGCCCGATTCTGGCTCTCTTTTGCACCGAAAGAGCAACTCGAAAAGAAGCGGCATCTAATCCCTGAGTGGCATGCAAAGGGCAACGCTGCGCTCGCCGTGATGCAGAATCACCTTGCACGGCACGACTGGTTCGCTGGCGGCCGCTACTCGATCGCCGACATTGCGCTCTATGGCTACACCCACTCCGCTGCGGATGGTGGATTCGATCTTGCCGCCTATCCGGCGCTGGGCACATGGCTAAAGCGGGTCGCGAGCGAGCCGGGCCATGTGCCACTCGAAGTTGCCTGGTGAAATCGCCGGCGCGGGGCGTAGCATGAGTCCTCTTATCGACCCGGGGGATCTTCAAAATGACTAAAGTCGCCACGCTTACCGTGTCGCTCCTGCTGTTATTCTGCCCAACCGTTTTCGGGCAAGACGCCATGAAATATGGCCTGAAGCATTTGACGGTGCTCGCCGAGGACCAGAAAGTGCGAGTCTTACGGTACGCCCCGTCCAAGGGAGACAAGACCCCAATGCATTCCCACCCATCTGCCGTGGTTTATGTGCTCAAAGGAGGCAGAGTCAAATATACGCTGCCAGATGGAAGCACAAAAATCTCGGAACTGAAGAACGGCGAGGCCTTAATACGGCCGCCGGTTACGCACTCGGACGAAGCGCTCGATGATGTCGAGGCAATCTTGGTGGAGATCAAGCAGTAGACATCCATCGAGGCGGACGCGTTCCTGCGTCCACCTGTATGTACCTTGACACGTATATGCGCTATCGCGTATATACAGAACATGGAATCTGTATTTGAAATCATTGCGGAGCCGAACCGCCGCGCGATATTGAGCCTTCTGGTCTCGTCACAACAGTCGGTGGGCGAGATCGAGCGTCGGCTTCGTATGCCGCAGCCGACCGTGTCGAAGCACCTGCGGGTGCTGCGAGACGCCGGTTTCGTGGAATCCACGGTGGACGCTCAGCGCCGTCTCTACCGGCTGAAACCTCAACCATTCCAAGAAGTCGATGCCTGGCTGACTCAGTTCCGTCGGTTCTGGTCGGCTCATGTGGATGCTCTCGAGCGCCACCTCGACCGTATGGAACCCGCGTCAGCCAAAAAGAATACGAGGAAAAAACAATGACCGATCGCGATCAGTACACACCGGGTCCCGCCAACGGGGCAAGGATACGAAAGGACGGAGACACGTGGACGCTCATTCTCGTCAGAGAACTGCGCCATCCGCCGGAAAAAGTCTGGCAGGCACTGACCGACCCGGCGCATCTGCGCGAATGGGCTCCGTATGAAGCCGATAAGAGCCTGAGTACTGTTGGAACCACTGTGAAGCTCACCACGGTGGGTGCGCCCTCCCCGTACGTTACCGAAACCGAAGTGAAGCGAGCCGACGCTCCAAAGGTGCTTGAGTACGGTTGGGGTGGCAACGATATGCGGTGGGAACTCGAAGCCCTTGGTGGCGGCACACGCTTGACGCTGTGGCACAACATCGATCGCCGCTTCATCTCGATGGGTGCTGCCGGGTGGCACATTTGCTTCGATGTTCTGGATCGCCTTCTCGGCGGAACTCCCCTCGGCCGCATTGTCGGCCCCGAGGCGATGAAGTTCGGCGGCTGGCAGCGGCTGCACACGGAGTACGCCAAGCAGTTCGGCATGGAAACGCCGAACTCGCCGCCTCAGGCGCCTCAAAAGTCGTGATGGAGGAAATGAATCGTGAAAGATACCACCCAGCGTTCCATTGTTCGCAGCATTCACCTCGTCCTTAGCATTCCGATACTCGGTTACGTTTATAGTCCGTTTGAAAACCTTCCGACATACGCCCCCCGTGTTCGGTATTTCGTCGTTCCCTTAATGCTCCTTTCGGGCTTGTGGATGTGGAAGGGCCATGTCCTTCGACGATTTATTTCGAAGAGCTCGGCCAAACAAGACGGTGCAGCGAAACCAACGCATTGACACGGTGTTTAACACGCGGCGTTGAGCAAAATGGGACGGCCGCCATCCAGAAACTCGCAGAAAATGCCATGATGCTGCTTATGATCGGCGTCCATAAATTCTACCGCGAGAGGTCGCTGCGATGACGCATTCGCTGATCGCAATGCTGTTTTCCTTCAAGTCCCGTCTGGCCCGGGGGCCGTTTTGGTGGAGTTGCCTCGGAATTTGGGCCGCTTTTGCGATTCTATTCGTGTTCCTGGAAGACAGCCTCGGCAGGCAAAGCACCTGGATTTTATATCCCCCATTCTTGTGGATTCTGGCCGCGCTGATCGTCAAACGGCTGCATGACCGTGGGCGCAGCGCCGCGAGCTTGCTGTGGTTGCTGCTGCCCGTGCTGGGACCGCTTTGGTTGGTATTCAACCTGGGGTTTCGAAAGGGTACTGACGGCGACAACCAATTTGGGCCCGATACCCTGCTCGTGAATGTCGATTACCTGAAGGTAAACACACCGTGAGCAGCGGCGGCATGGTCATCAACGATGTGACGGGACTCAATCCTATTCCCGTGTGGGGCGTATCGAAACCCGCCAGCGTGGCCGAGGTTCAAGCGGCCCTGGCGCAAACTTCGATGCCTGTGTCCGTCGGTGGGGGCCATTTCAGCATGGGGGGTCAAACTGCAAGTCCCGGCAGTCTGCATCTGGATATGCGCTCCATGAACCGGGTGCTGCACTTTTCGCCGGAGAGCAGGACCATTCGCGTGCAAGCGGGAATTCGCTGGTGCGATTTGCAGAAATTCGTCGATCCGCACGGCTTGGCCGTGAAAATTATGCAGACCTACGCTAACTTCACGGTCGGCGGTTCGCTGAGCGTCAACGTGCACGGCCGCTACATCGGTCTCGGGCCCCTGGTGCTGTCGGTTCGGTGCTTCCGAATGGTGCTCATCAGCGGTGAGGTCATCGAGGCCAGTCCCAGCGAGAATTCCGAGCTCTTTTACGGAGCCATCGGCGGCTTCGGCGCACTGGGCGTCATCGTCGAGGCCGAGCTTGAGCTCGCCGACAACACGCGCCTCGAACGCCGCAGCGTCACGATGCCGCTGTCCGAATATAGTCGATTCTTCAGGGACAACGTGCGCAATGCCCCGCAAGCGCTGTTTCACAACGCTGACATATACTCGCCGCAATTCATCCGCGTTCGCGCCACTACTTGGAGCGGGACGACGCTGCCGGTGACGACGTCGACCCGGTTGCAGTGGCAGCGGCGCAAGCATCTGCTCGCAAAATACTTTCTGTGGGCAATCACCGAAACACCGTTCGGCAAATGGCGCCGGGAGCATTTCGTCGACCCGCTGTTGTTCGCGAAGAAGACCGTGCATTGGCGCAATTACGAGGCGGGGTACGACGTCGCCGAGCTTGAACCACTGTCACGCAAGGCGACGACGTACGTATTGCAGGAATACTTCGTGCCCGTCGAACGCCTCGAATCCTGTGTCGCCGCAGTCGCCCAGATTCTGCAACGGCACCGGGTCAACGTCATCAATATTTCGATTCGACATGCTCAGCGCGACCCCGGAACGATTCTTGCCTGGGCGCGCGGCGAAACGTTCGCACTGGTTCTTTACTACAAGCAGCGGACGCGCGATAACGCCCGCGACCGCGTGGGGGTCTGGACTCGCGAGCTCATCGACGCGGTGATCGAGCACGGCGGGACGTATTATCTTCCCTATCAGTTACACGCGACCCAGGAGCAATTTCATCGAGCCTATCCCAGGGCGCAGGAGCTGTTTGCGCTGAAGAAGCGCCTGGACCCTGATTATCGTTTGCGCAATGCCCTTTGGGATAAGTACTACGCACCTACCGCGGGAGTCGCGGTTGAGCATCCGCCGCGCATCGGAGCGGCCGCCGGCGCTCCACTCGCCTCGCGTCCAACTGCCGCCCCCTCCGACTTTCATTTTTTGATGTCGCGGATGCCATGGCACGACCGGGTGTATTCGTTTTTACACAACGTGTTCCGGCTATATCCTGAGGACCGCTTCAACCTGTTGATCAAGGAGGCCTGCGAGCGCCACGCGGACGATGAGGCGATTTACCGCCATCTTCAGCAGCAACTCCCCAAGATCAAGCCATTGCTCGGTGATTTGACCTTCGCGATTCCGGCGCTCGGCAAGCAAAAGCAGGAGATGAGACGCCAAACGCTGCAGCTTCTCGGTGGGCGAACGCGCGTTGACGGTTACGTCGAAATCGGAACGACCGGGCGCTATGTAAGCGCGCTGCGCAAGGACATTCGCTTCGAGGGGCCTATCATTCTGGTCAACGATTTTCCTCCCGGCAACTCGCCGCCGGAATTCCTGGAACGCGGCGGCATACGCAAGATCGGCTCCTATCTGCCGCTGCAGGGTTACGCTCCATTATCGCACGACCACATCCCGGACGCTTCGGTCGACTTCGTTTCCTGCTACGTCGGCCTGCATCATATGACGCCGCAGACCTTGGATCCGTTCATTGCCTCGATTGCGCGCGTGCTGCGGCCGGGAGGCGTGTTCGTATTGAGGGATCACGATGTGCGCGACGAGAACATGTTCCGCTTCGTCGGCTTGATACACACGATATTCAATGCCGGGACCGGCGCAAGTTGGGAGCAGAACCGCGACGAACTGCGCTATTTCGTTTCAATCGAGGAGTGGGTACGGCGGCTGCGGGCGGTGGGCCTCGTCGACCAAGGCGCGCGTTTATTGCAACCGAACGATCCGTCCGACAACGTTTTGATGTCCTTCGTCCGCGAATCCGGTGCTTCGTGAAACGCGGCGTCACGCTGGTGGGCGGCACGCTGGCGCTGTTGATGATTGTCATGCACAGCTCCTTGGCTGCTGCCGATACCGAAACCCAACGTGACCGAGCGACGATCGCAGCCGCACCGGCCGATCGGCGTGGCGAAGAACAGACCTTTCTGACATTTCCAGAGTGGTTTCTGGTATTCAGTCCAGCGGAATATGCAGCGTTCGTGCGGACGCATACGCCGGACGAGTTCTGCTTTTGGGGCCACATCGGACAGTTTTGGCACGGCTATGGAACGGTGATCGACCAGACTCGCGCGCGCCGCGAGCCGACCAACTGGGGCTATCACGTGATGATCGTCGTGATCGGCGTCAGCACCACGATCGAGTACGCCATCCGCTCAGCATACGAGACGGTCGTCGGGCGAGTGACTGCCATGCTTGCGCACACCCGCACCGCGGAAGACGAGTATGCAGCCCAAGTTGCACAGGAATACGTGGACTTCATTCGCTACCGGCCTTGGTACGAGTTTGATTTCTCGGGGCGGCTGCGCGGACTCTGGGCCAAGGAGAGTTTATTTGGGCCGAATCCGCTGCGAAAGTGGGAACGCAGGTACGCGCTTACGACGGAATACGCAGTCAAAGCTGCCTATGGCTGGCTGATCGGCAAGGCAACGCACACGGCCTACGACACGCCGATCGAATCAACGAGCGTCTTGGTCGATCGATGGCCGGCATGCACCGATGCACCGGCCGGTGTCTCCGTCATCAACACGGTCTCCGAATCTCAGGCCTTGCTTGCGCTCCCCCGATACGAAGGGTTCATGAGGCCGGCTGTCGCCCTCGCCCACTGCGGCGCGGAATTTCGAGAGGTCGCGGGCAATCGCAGCGTCATTGTCGTCAGTGTCCAAGGCCCTGAGGGTGCGATCGCGCCGGCCGGTACTGAGATCATGCTGCGCCAGCGGATCATCACCGAACCCGGGCGCGAGCGTCTGGTGCTGATCGTGCCGGTCGAGGGACTCACTGCCGCATTGAACGGATTTTCGGGTGATCGCATGACGCTTGAGCATATTTTCGATTACTGAGCCGAAACGGAAGCATCAGCAGTGAGGGCGATCAAACGGGCTTTGTTTTGGGCCCTGTTCATACCATGTGCCTTGTTGGCGCTCCTCGTCGCGGCCGGTTTGGTCACGGCAATGATGCGTGAGCGCGGCGCCCGCGAAACCCTTCACCCGACCAACGGTGAGTTCTTTTCTGCGTACGACACGCGCATTTTCGTGCAACGCGCGGGCAATCCGAACTTACCTGCCGTCGTCTTTATCTCAGGGACGGCTGGCTGGAGCGGCCTGTGGCCGGCATCAATGGCCCAGGCAGTCGACCTAGGCTATCAAGCCGTCGCGATTGATATGCCACCCTTCGGCTATTCTTATCCGGCACCCTCCGGAAATTATTCCAAGCGCGAACAAGGGCGACGACTTGTCGCCGTGCTCGAGACGATGGGCTTGAACCAAGTCACGATCGTCGCTCACTCGATCGGTGCGGCCCCCGTGATGGAAGCGGTGTTGAGCGCGCCCGCGCGATTTCATGCCCTGGTGCTGATCGATCCTGCGCTGGGGCTGGATGGGCCGCAAACCGACGGCGCTGACACGACCCTTCAAGCGGTCCTGCGCCATCCGTTGATTGCGCGCCCCGTGAGCGCGATCCTGACGAACCCATTGCTCACTGCGTCGTTACTTCGGCGGGTGATTTCCGAGAAGGAACGCGCCACGCCCGACTGGGTGCAAATCTACCGGCGTCCTTTCCAGTTGCGCGACGCATCAGCCGGGGTCGGTCAGTGGTTGCCCGAGGTGCTCGCTGCGCGCGGACACGAGCAGAGCGATGACCTCGACGCCTACGCCAAGCTCACAATTCCAGTGACCTTGATCTGGGGCGCCACAGATACGATCACACCAATCGCTCAGGGCGTACACCTCGCGCGGCTCATCCCGGGCGCCAAGCTCGTGACTATCCCCCGGGCAGGTCACGGACCGCAGTTCGAAGAGCCGGAGCTGTTCGAAGCGGCACTCCGCGACGCGCTGGGTTCCGCGGGCGGTCGTCGGTGATTTGAGGTAGGGTACGCAGGCAATAGATGCGTGGGAGGAGTACTGTGATCTGGAAAGGATTCCTCTGTGCCTTGATCTTGACTCGATTAGCGCATGCCGCCTCGGCATGGCCGCCGGAACTTGAGATGCGCGTGCCGTTTGAGCCCACGGCATTCCCGAGCAACGGGCGAACTTATCTAACATACGAGCTGTATCTCACCAACTTCGCCGCGAGACCGATCACCCTCCGTCGCGTTGAAATTCTCGACGCCGACGATTCAGCCGCAGCCCCGATTGCTGCATTTGAAGCAGGTCAACTCGATGCGCTAATGCAACCCATAGGGGCTCAAACGTCCGCAGACGGGAGCAGTGATCTTCATCAACTTGGCGCCGGGCGCAGCGTCGTCGTGTTTCTGTGGATCGCGCTCGAGCACGGAGCACGCGTGCCGAACAAATTGCGCCAACGCGTGGTCACTGCCGAGTTCGTAGCGGACGGCGCCGTTATTGCGACTCATCATACCGAACTGCTCGTGCTCGGGCCGCCGGTGACGGGAACTAATTGGTTTGCAGACGATGGCCCGAGTAATGACCGGGAGAACCATCACCGACGCGGAATTCTCGTCTTCGAGGGTCGAGTGCTAATTTCGCGGCGGTACGCAATCGATTGGCAGCAGAATCAAAACGGCACGACATTCTCTGGAGAGGCAAGCGACAATCGCTCGTACCACGCTTATGGCAAGCCCGTGCTGGCTGTTGCAGATGGCACCGTGGTGACCGCGAGGGATGGCCTTCCGGACAATGTGCCGCGGCACAACGGGGAATTCACTCCCGCTGTAGAAATTACACCCGACACGGTGTTCGGTAACTATATCGTGCTTGATTTGGGCGGACGGCAATTCGCTTCCTACTTGCACCTGCAACCTGGCAGCCTGCGTGTAAAGGAGGGGGACCACGTGCGGCGCGGTCAGGTTCTGGCAAAGATCGGAGACTCCGGAGATGCGCGCGAACCGCATGTCCACTTTCAAGTCCAGACTTCGTCTGATCCGTTGACCGGTGAGGGCGTGCCCTATCTCATCGATCGCTACCGTGTTAAGTCGGCGGATGGTGTCTGGCTGACTCGCACGCACGAGCTACCCTTGGGTGGCATGACGTTCGACTTTGGTCAGGCCGGTCCACTTTCGAGCGGAACGTAGATACTCTACGGATACGCCGCTTCAATCTACGGCGCTTGCGCTCATGGTCACACTGCGGCATTTGGTTCCATTGCGCCACAGCAATATGATTTTACATAGCGCGCCGCCCATCGCGATACGATGCGTAAGCGAAAAGAGACAATTTGCCGAAAGGAAGGCCCGGCGCCAACATCTGTCGGCGCGGCAAATTTCGAACAAAGGGGTGCGACGATGAACTATAAAATCCTGGGATTAGTCGCGTTGCGGGCCGGCCCGATCGCCATGATGTTGATCCCGCTAGCGGCGACGGCGCAAGTCACAACGCTCCAATACGACGAGGGGATTTTCAGCGGCAATGTAACGTTGAGCGCGCCACTGCCAAAGGCAGGGACCTTCACAGTCTCTCCGACGGAGTTTGATTTTCTGGGAGTTGGATTTGGTGCCGGCTATAACTACGCCTGTCCTACCTGCGGATATTCCTTAGGCGGCGCCGGGGAGGACGGCTCGGCCTCGTTTTCCTTTACCACGGCCGCAGGGCGGATATCCGGATGGAGCATTGTCATTGATTTCACGGATACACCGGGTACGAATACGTCGACGTCGCTTTACGCAGTCCTCTCACCTCGAAACGATTCATTTTTCCAGCAAACAAGCGGTCCGATCTGTGAGCCGAACGGTTGCCCGCCGGAGTCCTCCAGTAGTGACAAGCTGGGCGTCTGGAACACAAGCACTGCGGCCCCAGAAATCGATCCTGCATCGGCGACCAGCGGCTTAACGCTCTTGTTGGGCGGATTGGCTGTGCTTCGCGGCAGACGGAAACTCGAATCGTAATCGCCAAGGCCGATCTTTCACCAAGTACGGCTCGACATGCGTATGCGGTCGGTAGTACCTACCTGGTCAGATCATACACCTCGCGGATAGCCGTAATTACCAGGCCTGGCTGTCTAGCTGAACATAAGCTCCTGTCTCCGTGAAAAATTTGTGTAACTGGGGGACAGTCACGCGAGAATCAGATGGGTCACGAATGCGTGCCATCCGGCTAATGGCGCGAGAAGCAAGGCGGCTTGAATTCCACCGATAGCTGCTGCGGCCCCCCAGCCAAATGCGGGATGCAGCCGGCGATGGCGCGCCGCATCGGTCACGATGACCGCCAGAATCAAAACATCTATGATTATGACTGTCGTATTGTTGATGGACCCTACGTGCAACCCGTCCAATACTCGCACGATCGGATTAAACAACATCACGGCAGTGGCCATGATCATCATTCTCTTGTGGTAGGCGGGCCGATGGCGCCAAAAAAAACCCAATGATGCAAAAGCAGTAAACAGTGCCATCTGGGTCAATTCAAGGCCCAGAACCGTCACCTGCATAGAAGCATCCTCGGTGTGCCCGCTTACTTCACGTACCGCGGCTCGCAAGGTGGCCGACGTTCCCATGACTACGACAAGCACTGCCAACGCCATTCCCATCCACCCCAGTCGTCGATGCCACGCGAGTCGCTTTCGGGCGACCAAGAACACTTGGGTTACAAGCAGAATGACCCAGGCGAGCATAATCGCCCCGTGGACGTGGATGAATATGGCCAGCGGAGGAAGTCCGAGCCAGGTTCTAAGAAAATATGTGCGCGCGAATCCTCCCAACACAATTAGTAAGGCGCCGATGCCTGCGGCCGTGATACTCCGTGGTCGAGCCGGACGCCGGCCGGAGAGGTCGCATGCAAAGCCGCCACTGTCAAATCCGGAGTGGCGTCCTCGGAGCCGTCAATCGGTCGCTTCGCGGCTCAGGAGCACGCATAGATCAACCTAGAATGGGCGGCGCAAAGCGGCCGTTCAGGGTGTAATCGCAGCCGTTTGCGTTTATGCTGCGCATAATTTCGGCTTCCACGTTTCCCGCCAAGCCAAACTGCGCCACTTCCCAGCTCGTTAGGAGCGGGTTGAAATAAGGAAATAAAAATGAGAGACCGGGAAGTACCAATAAAAATCTCAACGTGGCTCCGACCAACCTCAATTTTATCGAATGCGTCCAGGACCGTCGCGGCCTGGGTCGGTTTGGCAGTACTGACAGTTGCGTTTTCGTGGATTGCCGCCACACAGGCCGCCGCATCCAGTGGACAGTCGCGCCATACAAATGCGCAACGATTACAAGGCAACCTCGAGAAATTGAGCGAGTTTGGTCGCAATCCCGAGGGAGGCGTCACTCGCCTCGGGTTTTCACAGACCGAGATGGACGCGCGAACCTACGTGATGGGCCTGATGAAGGAGGCAGGGCTCGAAGTTCGGGTCGATGCAGCCGGCAATATTTTTGGGCGCCGTGCGGGCATGGCGCAGCTGCCGACGTTGTTGTTCGGCTCACATATCGATTCAGTTCCCCACGGCGGCAACTTCGATGGAACCGTCGGCAGTCTGGGCGCCATCGAAGTCATTCGCGCTCTCAATGATGGTCACGTCTCCACTCGGCATCCACTCGAAGTGGTTATTTGGACCAATGAAGAAGGCCCGCATTTCGGGATCAGCGCACTGGGCTCCGGTGTGGCGGCGGGGGTGTTAGGTCCTGAAATTCTCGACCGCAAGGATGAGGAGGGACTGACGCTGGCCGACTGGCTCCGACGCTACGGACAAGACCCGTCGCACCTGACCGATGCACGAATTCCGCGCGGTGCGCTGGCCGCAATCGTGGAACTACATATCGAGCAAGGTCCACAACTCTATGAGACCAAGGTTCAGATCGGCGTCGTACAGGGAATCGTGGGTCTCAAGCGGTGGAAGTGCGTTGCCACGGGTGTCGCGAACCACGCCGGTACGACGCCCATGAACCGTCGCAAGGACGCGCTCGCTGCGGCCGCGAAAGACTTGCTGGCTGTCCGTGACGTCGTGCGCGCGGAACCTGGCCGCCAGGTAGGTACCGTCGGCTATATGAAGGCGGAGCCTGGTGCGCCGAACGTCATCCCCGGCCGCGTGGAGTTCCCGGTCGAGCTGCGTGATCTCGACTCTGCCACGATCGAGCGCATGTGGGAGCACATTCAGCAGAGGTTTGCGCAGACGGACAAAAAGGAGGGCGTCGAGACGCGCTGCGCCGTGATCAATGATACTGCGCCCGCAATCAGTGACCCTTCCGTGCAGAGCGTCATACGTGAGGCGGCGCACTCTGCTGGCCTCTCCACCGCAGATTTGCCAAGCGGCGCGGTACATGACGCCGGAGAGATTTCCAGGCTTGCTCCGATGGGCATGATCTTCGTACCGAGTCGCGACGGGATCAGCCATGCGCCGCAGGAATTCTCGACTTGGGACGATGTCGCTAACGGCACCGAGGTCCTCTATCGATCGGTCCTGAGTCTTGACAAACAGATGAACGCACGCTGATGTGCGGGGTCATCTTGCAGTCTATCCGTCGGATCCCAGCTATTGCTTGATTTTAATCAGGATTGCTTCCACATCATGGAGTGCTTGGTTGTAGAACTCATACTGCGCGCCCACGTCATGCTTCGTCACAAGCCGGCCCGACAGCGGCCATCCACCACCGGCAGCAGAGGGTCGATGAGAGACAGTATGTCCAACCTGTTCTGGACTCCATCTTTTTTCAGTCGCGCTAGGACCGTAATCGATCCGAAACATGCCAGAAACGAAGATCGCATCGCAAAGTTTCAGGTCTAAGGCAGATAAGGCCGTTGTATATTTCTTTATTTCGGTGTTTGCGGTGGTCCCTGTTTTTTCTCTGATTTATGTCTTGTTAAAAGGAGAGACGCTGACAACCGGATTTCTGATTTACTCGTTCCTGCCGGTTGGGGTTCTCGCGATCGGTGTAAACTTTTTCTTAGACACGTCCGAACTGCTTGTCGACGAAACTGGACTCGCGCGCAGAATTTATGGTGGCGTCGTCATGCAAATCCCGTGGACCGACATACAGCGCATACGGGAAAGTTTCCGAACAAAGGCGCGAAATGGTCCACAAGTCATCATTCAAGTCACACCCAAGTTTCGGCGTGGCTTGTTGCTTCGCTATCGAAGGATGCTTGTAATCTCAGATCAAATTGAAAGTTTCGATGAGTTAATCGAAATCCTTAACGAGAGAATTTCCCGGCATTCGATTCGAGTCGAGATCAGTTCCAATGGAGTGTGGAGGCAACAATCTAAGCTGGTGGCGACACCGTGACGTGATTCTGCAGGTGTAGTATCCCCAAAGCGCGGGTGGGATACCGCAAAGCGGACGATGACCACTCGCAGAATTGGGTCACAAGAGTGAGTTCGCGGTAGATCTTCTTCCATGAGTCGGCAGGCGGCCAGGAGATGTCGTTTCCGCGAAAGCGTCCTAAAGGGTACTGGTCTAGGCAGTCCGAGTGCGCAGCCGGCCCTCGTAATCGCGCTTTCCAAGCGGCACGCCCCGCGTGCGTAGGATGTCGTATGCGGTGACTGCGTGGAAATAGAAGTTGGGCAGCGAAAACGAGAGGATGAGAGTTTCCGACGTGAAGGTTAGCCTCCGCGGGCCGATCTGCAGGTCTAGGTCCTTGCCCGCCCAGCTGTTGACGTCGTCGGGGGTGAACCCCTCCAGCGCCGTTTCCGCCTTGCCGATCATGGCCTGCAGGTCGGCGAAAGGAACCGGTCCGACCAGTGCGGGCGGGGCGAACACGCCGGTCCTCACGGCCTCCAGTCCCCACACTGAATGATGCCACGCTGCTTCGATCTGGAAATGAAAGGGCGCCATATCGTCGAAGAGCCGGGCGTGCACGAAGTCGTCCGGGTCGGCGCGGGTCTCGGAGCAGTGCCTGGCCGCGCGGTCGAGGAAACCCCCGACGGCCTTCACGGTCTGCAGGAAGGTCGGCACGCTGAGGTCGTAGAGTGATGTCGCCATCGGCTTCCCCTAACTCAAACTGGCCTCCGTTAGTGCCGGGCGAACCCGGCGCTGTCGCGGAGGACAAGGCCCAATATACCCGACACCGCCGATCCCGCCTTGCCCATGGTGACCGTCTGTTCCCGGGAAGCGCCAATGCCCGAGAAGGGTCAGTTCGCTGGTGATGTCTGTACATGGGCGGCACCCGGCCAAGGCCCGCCAGGCGCTGCACCGAATTCGTAGCCCATTACCTAACATTCGCGGCGTGCTATAAACGTGCCAGCGATACGGAGCCAACTCAGACAAGATCAGCGCTGGGGGTCATGGAGATGCGAACGCTTGGGAACGTAATCCTCGCCTTTGCAACGATTCTTATGAGCACCCATTCCCCAGCAGCAACTCAAATTGCGAGAATAGAGACGGGGCTTGTCGAGGGCGCAGTCGATGGAAACGTCGCGGTGTACAGAGGCATTCCGTTTGCCTCCCCGCCAGTCGGAGATTTGCGCTGGAAGCCGCCACACCCGGCGGAGGCGTGGAAAGGGATTCTAAAGGCCAAAGTATTTCCGCCCCAGTGCTCTCAACTTGGACCGCCGCTCCCTACAATGCCAGAGGAGCGTACGAGCGAGGATTGTTTGTTCCTTAACGTGTGGTCGCCCATGGCGGGGCACTCGAAACTAAAGATCCCTGTAATGGTGTTCCTATACGGTGGAGGATTTCGTAAAGGGTCCGCCTCCACTCCCCTGTATGCCAGCGGGGGACTTCCGAAATCAACTGGGGTAGTGCTAGTCACGATCAACTATCGGCTCGGCCCTCTAGGCTTTTTGGCTAACCCGGAGTTAAGCGCCGAATCCCCTCGCCATGTTTCGGGTAACTACGCGCTGCTTGATGTGATCGCAGGATTACAATGGGTTCGACGAAATATATCGGCATTCAGCGGAGACCCGAACAACGTTACAGTCTTTGGGCAGTCGGCGGGCAGTCAGCTCGTCAGTATCCTGATGATTTCGCCTCCCGCTCGCGGTCTCTTCAATGCGGCAATCGCCGAGAGTAACGCCAACATGGGTCCGGGCATGGCAACTCTTGCTGAGGCTGAAAAGAGCGGGGTTGCCTTTGCTTCTTCGTTGGGTGCGCAATCAATTGCCGAGCTAAGGAAAGTTTCCGCAGAAAAGATTAGCAGCTCTAAATTCGAAGGTCAGCCTGGCTTTCAACAAACAAATCAGGCATGGCCGGTAGTTGATGGCTATGTGATACCAGACGAGACTTTCAAATTATACGCCAAAGGGTTGCAAGCAAACGTGCCTTTGCTTTTGGGCTACAACGATGATGAAGGCGAGTATTTCCGCGAACCCATAAAATCGAGCAGTTATATCGACACTGTTCGTACGGACTACGGGCGATTCGCAGATCAGGTCTTGGCGCTTTTCCCAGCGCGCACCGACGACGAAGCCTCGGTTTCGAATAGCAGGCTGGGAGCAGAAACTGCGTTTGGTTGGCAAATGTGGGCTTGGGCAAAAATCAACACCCAAACCTCTCACAATAAAACGTTCTTCTATTACTTCTCTTCGAAATATGGAAACGGACACGGGGCCGAACTCCCGTATGTATTTCAATACCCATTTGGGGCGCCCTGGAACGATGACCAAAAAGAAATCGGCGCGAAGATTGCGGCCTATTGGACGAATTTCGCTCGCAGAGGTGATCCTAACGGAGACGGACTCCCCGTCTGGCCACAATTCGAAGCTAAGGCTAATTCGGTAATGTATCTCGGGCAGAAGTTTGAAGCTTCAAAAATGCCGGACTTGCCCGTGCATTATCTAATCGACACTTTCGTCAACGCCAAAAGGTCTGGTGGCATCGGGTCAGGAGTACGCGTTGGCGATCGCTGCCGCCGCGCTGGCGCGATCTCAGATGCCAAGTGTGATTAGCGTGTGAATTTTCGCGGCATGTAGGGCTATCCAGGGCTTCGTATGGATACATCGCCGCAGCACGTCGGCCGAAACGCTCTGTTAGGCCTCAGCGATCGCCGCAATGGAAACCTTAAGACCAGGGATGCGCGCAGGTAGCTTTGCCCCCTGACGAGCTGGCGGATTCAACGGGAACCATTTGAAGTCGTCCTCATCCGCGAGCACTATGGTGGCGCTGACGATTTTGTCTAATGAGCTGCCGGCTTCCTCAAGGATGGCTTGTATATTCGTCAGGCATTGAGCAGTTTGTTCTTGAACGGTCGTGCCTTTAAGAGCATCTGTGGTTGGATCAGTCGGGGCCGTACCCGAGACAAACACCAGCCCGGCAGCTTTGACCGCTTGGCTGTACGTCGGTGGCGGCCTAGCCGCCTTTGGCGAGAACACAATTTGACGGGCCATTTTGTCTCCTTTGAGTGCGGCAAGGGCAGGACTGTCTTCTACGCTTAGACCGGCGTGCGCAACCGGCGACGATCTTGATAAGCCCTGACTCGCGCGTGACGCCACATTCTGGACCAATGGGCTCTCTTGCCGCCAACTGATTGAGTTGCCCGTATGTTGCCAGTCGCTAAAACGTTCGCTAAGGCTGCGATGCCGGCACTAGAGACCCCATCGACAACAGTCGGCCCGTCCGCGGACGCCTGGTAAGCCGGCACTATCAAATCGCATCATCGAAAATCTGCCAACGGTGCCGGGAAATGGTGCTCTGATCTCGTCCGTTGAGTCGGGGCTGGCAGAGGCATCGCGGCCGCGGTAGGCTCTCCCATGGTCATCAGCGGAGAGGCGCCAATGGCGATCAAACGTCCAACAAAAAGCCGGGGTACGCCATCACACAAACCGGTCGCGTCAGCCCCTTTGCGCCACGTCGATGTCAGGACGCCGCAGCAGATGGTGCACGGTGAGGTCTACGTAGGATGGCTCTGTAAGAACCGATCGTGCGGGCGAGTCATCGCGATGGCGGCTACAGCACCGGGCAGCAAAGCGTTGACGGATTTCGATGATCAATTGACTGCGCTCAAATGCCTTCATTGTGGAGATGAAAACCTGTACCGCTGGAGCGCTCGGAGCGAACAGAAATACACGCCGAAAAGTGTGGAAACCTGATCTTAGGACGCGTCCCGGGCGGACACGTGCAGGTTAACAGTGCGGGAGGCTGTTGGCGGAATAGCCGGCCAGAAGCAGCCATTCACAGCTTAGGATAAGCTGTATAGACGCCCATGAAGAGCCCGTGAATGGCCGACCGCCTCGAACCAGAGATACCTCAGGGACCCGCCGATAGTTCGACGGCTGCTACGTCCCCAGTTGCCGAATCATCTTCTATCTCGGAGGTCTCAGCGCCGATGCTCGATGTTCATGCTCCTCATCAGACAGTACATACGTGGAAGGATTTTCTCATCCACATTGCAGCAATCGCCATTGGACTGCTCTTGGCGCTCGCGCTCGAAAACCTCGCCGAATATGTCCACGAGCGCCGTCAGCTCTCAGAGGCGCGGCGCGAGCTGGCACTGGAGGTAGCGGAGAACCGGCGTGCTTGGGCATCAAATGTGACCGAGGCCGCCAGAATCCAACAAGAGCTCGATGCAGATCTGAGACTGATTCAGGCTGTGCGTTCACACGCACCAGTAGGCGACCTTAAGTTTGGGTATTCAGTGCAACTCTACGCAGTGCGGGACGGCCCTTGGCAGGCGGTCCGGCAAAGCAGTTCACTAAACCTGATGCCCCATGAGGAGTTGCAGACCTATGCGTGGTTTCATGGAATCCTAACGTCCATCATGGAATCGATGCACGCATTGGAGACTACGATTCACATTGGGGCTGCAATCGCAGCAAGCGCGCCGCCGGAAAAGCTCAGCGAGCACGATCTGAATGAGCTGGCCAGCAAGACAATGGAGGCTCAAGGCCGACTCGTGAACCTGCGAATGTTCCTGGAGCTTGAAGAAAATGGCTTGGGGACGCTAGGTGGACAATCGGGATCAAAACCGCAATAGGCGGTTGTACAGAGGACATCGGTGACGGTCGCCTTTGGGTCCGAGGGCAGTCATCTAGGGGTCGCAATTGCCTGCTGCCAAGCGGACGATTGCAGCTTTTAGTAGGCTGCCCAAATGGGGAACTCCGTTTCGAAGTTACTTGTGAGCATCTATTCGGGGCGCTTTCTTTGCGTACTCGTACTGGCAATTGCATGTCAGCCAAGCGTGCTTCAGGCGCGGTCCTGCGAGAGTCTCCTTAGACTGGTCTCGCCGACCGTATCGATCACCCTGGCGGAGATGGTTGAAACGGGCACAATTACCCCGAACAGAAGCACCGAGTCGCTTTCTAATCTCCCTCCCTTTTGCCGCGTCGCTGCGCAACTCAGCCCGAGCGCCGACTCCGATATCGGAGCCGAGATCTGGCTCCCCGTTTTCGGCTGGAACGGTAAATTTATGGCCGTTGGCAGTGGCGGGTGGGGCGGCTCCATTGCCTACGATGATATGGCCGACGCTCTGCGCCGCGGCTATGCCACCAGCGCGACCGACGACGGCCATACTGGCCACGGCGCCAGCTTCATTGCGGGTCACCCGGAGAAATTCGCCGACTTTGCCTACCGCGCTGAGCACGAGATGACCGTTGAGGCCAAGAGACTCATCAAAGCGTTCTATGGTCGTGAGGCACGCTATTCCTATTGGAACGGCTGCTCAGGCGGCGGCCGCGAAGGCCTGCTGCAAGCCTACCGGTATCCGGATGAGTTCAATGGCATCATCGCTGGCGACCCAGCCAACATGCGCCGTAATGCATGGGCGCTCTGGCTCGCGGTTCAGACCTTCAAGGATCCTGCGGCTGTCATCCCGCCAGAGAAGTACCTCATGATTCATCGCGCCGTGCTTGACGCCTGCGATGCTAACGATGGGCTAATCGACGGGCTCATCGATGACCCTGAAAGCTGTCACGTCGACTTCAAGCACCTCGAGTGCACGGCTGCCGATGGTCCAGACTGCCTGACTCCGCGCCAAGTCCAAACTGCGCAGACTATTATTAGCCCTGCCATGACGCCGGCCGGCGAGGTGGTCTTTCCACGTCTAGAGCCCGGCACGGAGCTACGCTGGGACCGTCTTGCCGGCGGTCCGCGTCCGGCCGATATCTTCGTAGATCAGTTTCGCTACGTGGTGTACCAAGATCCGGGTTGGGACTGGCGGACCTTCGACTTGCAGCGCGACTCAGCCAGAGCAAACGCGGTTGATCGGGACGTCGACGAACTCGATCCACATCTCGGAGCATTTGCAAAACACGGCGGCAAATTGCTCATCTATCACGGTTGGGCTGACCAGCAAGTAGCCCCTGGCTCTAGCATTGAATTCTATAAATCGGTGCTCAAACTTAGCGAGAAGTCACCCCCTACCGCGAATTGGATCCGTCTCTTCATGGTGCCGGGCATGGGACATTGCATTGGCGGAGAAGGTCCCAATACGTTCGACAAGATCAGGCTCATTGAACGGTGGGTTGAGAAGGGAGAGGCCCCTGCGCGCGTCATCGCTGCCCACAGCACCGCGGACAAAGTCGATCGCACCCGTCCACTCTGCCCCTACCCGCAAGTCGCTCGCTACAGCGGCGCAGGTAGTATCGATGAAGCGACGAATTTCAAGTGCCGACTGCCCCCATGACACCGATGTGGGGGCAGACGAAGTGATTATTCTTCTCCGAAGCTGACACTCACCACTGTCTCTTTCGGGTCGTGATTTGCCCGATGTCGGCAACTGCTCGCGCTCCGCGTTGGATGAGAGGCGCATTCTGACGGTCAAGACGGTCGCTGCCGACGGCAAGGAAAGCACGGTTACGCTGACCTTCAAGGATGACGGCAAACCTAATCTTAGTACCGGCCCATTTTGAGACACTCGGCCAGAGTCGCCGTGACAAAGCGGCCGTTCGTGTCATGGCGTAGGCTAGGGAAGCCACAAACGAAAAGCCGCATGCATGGCCGGTCCAAGGAGTCTGATACATGAGTGCCACGGATCACGCGGTCGAGGTGCCCATGGAGAACTCAGCGGTGCTTGGAAGCGCTCGGCGGCGGATCATTTCCCTCGACATCCTGCGTGGTTTGGTGATCGTGATCATGGTGCTCGATCACGTGCGCGACTTCCTGCATATCGATGCAGCCGCATTCGATCCTCTTGATCCGGTACACACGACGCCACTGCTGTACGCGACCCGCTGGATCACAAATTTCTGCGCGCCAACGTTCGTGTTCCTGGCCGGGGCATCCTCCTGGCTGCAGCGGGCTCGCGGTAAGACGCCGCGCGAGTTGTCGCTGTTCCTGCTGTCGCGCGGTTTATGGCTGGTGCTACTCGAACTCACCGTTTTAGGGTTCGGCTGGTCATTCTCCCTGCCGTTCATGTTGTTCCTGCAGGTCATCTGGGCGATCGGCTGGAGCATGGTCGGCTTGTCGGCGCTCCTATGGCTGCCGCGGATGGCGATACTGGCTATCGGCGTGCTCATCATGCTGGGCCATAATCTGCTGGACCCCATCACGCCCGCCGAGTGGGGTTCCCTCGCAAATCTGTGGACAGCCTTGCACGTTCCGGGAGTGTGGTCGCACCACGGCGTGCCGTACGCCCTCGACGCGTACCCCCTTTTGCCCTGGTTCGCCGTCATGCTCTTCGGCTACGGGATGGGCCAGGTGTTTCTCGCGCCGACCACGACACGCGATCGAACGCTCGTCACGCTCGGGTTCGCCATGATTGCAGCGTTCCTGATCCTGCGATCCTTAAATCTCTACGGCGATCCGCGCCCCTGGTCGCTGCAGGCAACGCTTGGGAAGTCCGTCATGGACTTCCTGCGGGTCGAGAAATACCCCCCCTCGCTTCTTTTCGTGTGCGCGACACTCGGGCCTGTGTTCGTCATCATGCCCTTGATCGAGCGCTGGCGTGGTACGTGGGCGCGATTCTTTCTTCTATTCGGTTCGGTGCCGCTATTCGCGTACGTGCTGCATATTTACCTGGCTCACGTACTGTCCATTTTGTTGCGAATTGCTACCGGGCAGAGCCTTGAGGGCCAGTTCGATGAGGTGCGCGCGTTGACCTTGAATCCGCAAGTCTTGGGCACGTCGGGCTTTTCTCTGCCTGTCGTCTACGTAGCGTGGATTGCAATTGTAGCGATGCTGTATCCCTTGTGCCGCTGGTTTGCCGGGGTCAAACAGCGACGGCGCGACTGGTGGCTCAGCTATCTATAGCGCGGCTCCGAACCTTGGGCGACCGCCTTACCGAAGCGGTGGGACACGACGCCGCCGGCCAAGAGCGGCGCGCTTCACTGTTCCGAAATGCAATACAGTTTACGGTCATTCGGGTAACTTCGAGGAGACCCGGATGAGCAGGCAATACTGGCCGATTTCCGGGAGTTGCGTCGTGAGCACATCGTCAACTTGGTCGGCCTTGCCAGTGCGATGGACCTGGAGTTCTGGGCCTATGCGCGCGAGCGCGATTTCACGGTCGATTCGAAGGACGATGATTTTCGGAGTCTGTCGTTGGTGAACCACGGAGGTTCCATCGGCATCACGTAAGTAATTGGTCGGGGCGACAAGATTCGAACTTGCGACCCCTTGCACCCCATGCAAGTGCGCTACCAGGCTGCGCCACGCCCCGACCGTACCGCAAATGATAACGCAAAAGGGGCGGCACCACCTTAAGTGCCGGGCAAACCTCAGCGGCGCAGAATTTTGATCAGCTCTTCGAGCTCGAGCCGCATCTGGTGAATGAGCTGTTGACTCTGGTTGAGGTCGACCTGCGCATCATCGCCGGTGAGGCGGTTGCGCGCGCCGCCGATGGTAAAGCCCTGTTCGTACAGCAGGCTGCGAATCTGCCGGATGATCAGCACGTCCTGCCGTTGATAATACCGGCGGTTGCCGCGCCGCTTGACGGGCTTCAGCTGCGGGAATTCCTGCTCCCAGTAGCGCAGCACGTGCGGCTTTACGCCGCAAAGATCGCTGACCTCACCGATGGTGAAATAGCGCTTTCCCGGAATCGGCGGGAGTTCGCTATTGTTGCTTGGTTCCAGCATACGCCTCGACGCGGGCCTTCAGTTTCTGGCCCGGACGGAAAGTAACCACGCGCCGCGCGCTGATCGGAATTTCTTCGCCGGTTTTGGGATTGCGGCCCGGGCGCCGGTTTTTGTCGCGCAGATCGAAATTACCGAATCCCGAGAGTTTTACCTGTTCTCCCGACGAGAGTGCAGCGCGGATTTCCTCGAAGAACAAATCCACGAGTTCGCGCGCTTCGCGCTTGTTAAGACCCAATTGATCGAACAGGGCCTCGGCCATCTCTGCCTTCGTCAGGGCTGCCATGCTTATTGATCTCTTATTGTGGCGCTCAATTCATCCCTTAACCGGGTAACCACCGAGGTCACCACGGCATCCGCGTCAACGTCAGTAAGAGTGCGGGAAGAGTCCTGTAAAATCAAGCCTAAAGCGATACTTTTTCGTCCAGTTTCTACGCCCGGGCCCCGATAGACATCGAACACCCGTAGCTCGCTCAAAAGACCTGACGCACTAACAGTAACATTTTCCTGCAAAACTGCGAGGGGAACGCTTTCATCGATCACGATCGCCAAATCGCGTCGAATCGTCGGAAATTTTGATATCTTCTTAAATTGCAATGGTTTAGAGCTGAAAGCTGCCGCTATTTCTAATTCTAGCAGAATTACTGTAGTGGGCAAATTCAGGGCCTTGACTACTTGCGGGTGAAGCTCACCGAGCCACCCCACGGCCGCGGCACCGCGATAAATTCGCGCGGTACGTCCCGGACGCAGGCAGCTCAGGGATTCAGCCTCGAATTTTACGTCGGAGACATCTCCGGTGAGACTCAACGCGCGCAGCGCGTCGCCCTTCACATCGTAGAAATCCAACGCCTCGCGCACACTGCTCCACTGTTCCGGCCAGCGTGCGCCCGTTGCGATGGCGGCGAGCGTTTCGATCTCTTCGAGTTCGCCCGCCCGTTCATTGCCATGCATGTGGAATTTTTTGCCGATCTCGAACAGGCGCACGCGCGTTTGCTGGCGCCGCAGATTCTCCCGGCAGGCCTGCACGAGACCTGTCCACAGCGATACGCGCATGTCGCTCAAGTCGGCGGAAATCGGATTCGCGAGCCGCAGGCTTGGCGTGTCGGGAAATAGCTGCTGCTGCATCGCCGGGTCGACGAAGCTGTAGGTAATGACCTCGCGATAGCCGCGATCGGCCATCGCCATCAGCAAGCGCTCGGTCGTGACGCGTGATTCGGTGGCCTCGCCCGCGATCTGCGGCGCGATGGCATGGCTCTCGCCGATGCTGTCGAAGCCGCGCAGGCGCGCGACCTCCTCGATGAGATCCTCCTCGATGCGGATATCGAAGCGATGCGGCGGTTGATGCACGCGCCAGCCCGCTGCCGTCGCCTCGACACGATCGCTGACCGCCGCCAACACTGCCTGCACCTCGTCGTCGGGGACGCTCACGCCGAGCAAACGTGCCAAGCGAGCGCGCCGCAAGTTCACCCAACCCGAAGGCTCGGCAGCGCTGCCGGCAGCAGCGCGGGTCACTTGCACCGGCCCCGGCTCGCCCCCGACTATGCTCAAGAGAAGCGCCGTCGCCCGCTCGATGGCGAGCGCCGGCAGCGTCGGATCAACGCCGCGCTCGAACCGTTGCGCCGCGTCGGTGAAAAGCCCAAGCCGCCGCGCGCGCCCGGCAACGGCCTCCGGCGAGAAGTGCGCCGACTCCAACAGTACATCGCACGTCGACTCGGAAATCGCGGTACGTCGGCCGCCCATCACGCCGGCGACGCCGATCGCCCCGCGCGCATCCGCAATGACCAGGTACTCGGGGTCGAGTTCGTATTCTTTGTCGTCCAGCAGCGTAATGCGCTCGCGTGGCTCCGCCAGTCTCACCTTTATGCCCTCGGCGAGCTTGGCGAGATCGTAAGCGTGCATCGGCTGGCCCAAATCCATCATCACGTAATTGGTGACATCGACGATGGGCGAAATACTGTTGATGCCGACTCGGCGCAGCCGCTCGCGCAGCCAGGCGGGGGATGCCGCGCCGGTCTTCACGCCGCGAATCACGCGGGACGCGAACGTCGGGCAGCCTGCGGATGCTTCGATGGTCACCGGAAAGATCGACGTCCCGCGCGCCGGCACCGCTTCGACGCGGGCCGTGAGATAGCGCCGCTCCTGCGCCGCCGCGTAGTCGCGCGCGATGCCGAACACGCTCATGCAATCGCCGCGGTTCGGCGTCGCGTTCACCTCCAGCGTCACATCGTCGAGATCGAGTGCCGCGCGCAATTCCTGGTTGAGCGCCAGCGAGGCGGGCAACTCGAGGATCCCGGCATGCTCGTCGCCCAAGCCCAGCTCGCGTGCCGAGCACAGCATGCCGTTCGATTCCTGCCCGCGCAGCGTGGCCCGCTTGATGAGCACATCGCCGGGCAGCTGCGCGCCGACCATGGCCACCGCGACCTTGAGTCCGGCGCGCACGTTGGTTGCGCCGCACACGATCTGCAGCCGATTTACGCCGTCCGTGGTGACCTGGCACAGCGACAATTTCTCGGCGTCCGGATGACGCCCCGACTCGAGCACTTCACCCACCACCACGCCGCTGAACGGCGGCGCCACGGGAGTGACGGACTCCACCTCGAGGCCGGCGAGCGTGAGCTGCTTGGCCAGCACCGCGGGCGCGGCGAGCGGCACGTACTCCTTGAGCCACGAGTAGGTGACCTTCATGGGAATTGCTTCAGAAACTGCAGGTCGTTCTCGAAAAACAGCCGCAGGTCATCGACGCCATAGCGCAGCATGGCGAGCCGGTCGATGCCCATGCCGAAGGCATAGCCCTGCCAGCGCTCGCTGTCGATGCCGGCTGCGCCGAGCACATTGGGATGAATCATTCCGCAGCCCAGGATCTCGAGCCAACCGGTGTGCTTGCAGACGCGGCAGCCCTTGCCGTCGCAGAACACGCACTCGATGTCCGCCTCGGCGGACGGCTCGGTGAAGGGAAAATACGAGGGCCGCAGCCGCATCCCCAAGCTGCGCTCGAAAAAACGCTCGACGAAGGTGTGCAGCATCGCCTTCAAGTTGGCGAAGCTCACATTCTCGCCCACCACCATGCCTTCGGCCTGATGGAACATGGGCGTGTGGGTCATGTCCGAATCGACGCGGTAGACGCGGCCCGGCGCGATCACCGCCAGCGGCGGCCGCTGCGCCCGCATGCTGCGAATCTGTACCGGCGAGGTATGCGTGCGCAGCAGGCGCCCGTCCGGAAAATAAAACGTATCGTGCATGGCCCGCGCCGGGTG
>CAWFQX010000008.1:0-40026 GCA_963818075.1 uncultured Gammaproteobacteria bacterium
CGGAAGCGGCTCGGAGGATCGGAAGCGCAAACTCGGCAACCCGCTTTCCCAGATCCCTGGCCGAATCCGACGTCGTCGCTAGCCGTGCCCGCCGAGCGAAGGCTCTGACCTGGGCGTCCCGCCCGGGCTGCGCCCAAAACTCCGGCGTCAACCCGATCGGCGGCTCGGCCGGGATTGGCGTGCCGCGTCGGTGGAACGTGCGACGTACGGCTTCAACCAGTGCTGGCCGGTCGAAGCGCTCGGTGCGGGCCAGGTAGTCGATGTCGAAGAAATCCTTGATGCGGCTGTTGCGGATCCCAAGCGATACCATCGCCTCGAGCTTCTCGGCAATCACGGTTTCCGGTCGATACGCGCGGATCAACGGTGCGGATCGCCCAGTGCAACGGGATACTCCATCTCTTCGGCTTGTGGCCAAACGGCATCGCCGAACCCGATGTCCACCTGCAGGCGCTCGCGGATCGTGCCGAGTCGAGCATCGAACACGACTCTGACGCCCGAATATTCGTCCTGCGCGCGGATGGGCTCGACGTCGAGGCTCGAAGAGTCGAACCTGATCCCATCGTCTTCGACGTCGGTGCTGCAAATGGCGGCGATATCGCGGCTTACGGAATCCGTGTCGCTACTGCCATATGCGAGCAGATCGAGGTCGAGGGTCGAACGATATGGCTGATCCGCCCACAGCCGCAGGAGCATCGCTCCTTTGAGCACGAATCGCTCGCGCACCGGTGAGCGGCCGAGCCGATAAAGAAAGCGCTCAAAGAGGTAGTTTCGAAGCGTGATCTGAAAGTCCTCACCGCGTTGGCGGGCGAGGTTGAGCAGGCGTGCTCGGACAGAAGCCGCGCGATCTCGTGTTCCCTTGCTTTTCAACCCGCCGCTTCCAGATAGGGTCGCATCACGTTCGACACGCGGCAGACCTTCGCGAAACGCCACAGCGCATCGGCGCCGCGCGGATGCTGCTTGAGGTAATCCTTCAGCGCCTCCACGGCGATCTCAGCTCCGATCTTGTTGCGGTACTTGAAGCAATCGGCCACGGTTTTAGCCGGCGAATAAATTCGCACCGGCACGCCGTCGATCTTGTGCGTTTCCGCGCCTTCTGTCAGCGCAGCACCGGAGAAATAGACCGTTCGCACTGGAAATGGCGTGCTCCGAGGCCTCCAGGCATGGACACCGAGCGCAATCCAAACTTCCGGAGGCGCTTGCGTCGTCAGGCGATGGAACTTGAGCGCGCTGAGCAGGCATACGGTGCCCTTAGGAACCGCCCGTGCGACCTCGGCCAGGCTCCGCTGCGCCGACATCGGCGCGTCCGGAACGGCATACAGGCCGCGCGCCACGCGCACCAGGGCGCCGCGATCCGCCAGTCGTTGCACGTACTCCCGTGGCAGCCCGAGCCGAGTCAGGTCGCGAGGCCTTGCAACGCCGAGGCGCCTCACCGCTTCGAGTGTTTTTCTTTCCAGGGCATCGTTCATGGCTTGGCTCCATCTCAATTACTAGGTATTTAATCATATCTACCTAGGAATTGAAAACCAACCTGGATCAGCGATAAAGGGCAGCGAGGGATCGAACGGGACGAGGGCGAACACCTCGAGCGAGCGTCTCATGATCGCAGAAATGTTTCCGTACAATTTCCGTACAGACAGGACGATTATAAGCGCAAGTAATTGATTTAATGGTGGGACGGCTGGGACTCGAACCCAGGACCAAAGCCTTAAAAGGGCCTTGCTCTACCAACTGAGCTACCGTCCCAATCAGGCGCGCATGATAGCCGAAGTGCGCAACCAGATCACCGGCAATGCGCGTCGGCGATTCCAAGTGGGCGCGGGGAACTCCTGCAACAAATCCCGTCCTCGAGTGTTCTCGTTGGAGTGAACAACCCGCGCAACGCTGGGACCGGATCAGCCCTCTGCTGGAATGATCAGAGCGGCTTTCCCTTGGATTGGAACGGCCCCATCAACCGGCCGTTTGACCCCTTCCCGGATGAGGCGAAGGGTCGACCCATCATCGAGCTTCTGGAAGCGGTCGTTCACCGTTATCCTGAACGGATCGCGCTGGAGCACCCAGGCGCTTCGGTCACCTACGCCGAGGTCTGGCGTGACTTGGCCGGTTGGGCCGAGCAGATCGCCGAGGCGACGGCACCCGGCGATTTGGTCGGTATCCTGGCGCCCGTTTCGACCGCGTTTCCCATTGCCATGTTGGCCTGTCTTGCGGCAGGACGGCCGTTCGTCGCCCTTGATTGCGACTATCCCCCTGAATGGATCGCACGAATCTTGGATGACTCCCGCCCCTCTTTGCTCCTGGTCGCCGCTGCGGGTCATGATGCTGCCGTTCAAAGCTCGAAGGCTCCTCGCACCCTCGATCTCAACGGCAACGCCGGACACGCGCCCCCGAGCTGGCGGCCGGCCCCCTCAAGCTCCGACGAGGCGGCCTGTGTCCTCTTCACCTCGGGTAGCACCGGCCAGCCAAAAGGCGTCGTCAATTCGCAGCGGAACCTGCTTCAGCGCGTGAGCCAGTCAGTCAATGCGGCCCACATCAACCGTCATGATCGGTTCCTGACCCTGGCATCGCCGTGCACCATCGTGGGCGTTCGGGACATGATCACGGCATTACTTACCGGGGCTTCCTTCTACTTGCTCGACGCACAGAAGGTCGGCGCGCGCGAAATTCTTCGCATCATTCGCGACCGTCGAATATCGATCCTGTTTGCCTTCCCCGCGCTGCTGAGATCCGTGATGGAAGGTTGTCAAGCCGGCACCGGCGATGACTTGCGTCTGGTGAGGGTTGGCGGAGATACGACGCTGTGGAGCGATATCGCACTGCTCCGCGCCTGTACATCGCCCGGGACGTTGATCCAATTGATTTACGCCGCCACGGAGGCGCCGATGATGCAATGGTTCGTCGGCGAAAAGGCGTTGGGGGACGAGGAAAGAATTCCTATCGGCTACCCGCTGCCTGGCAACGCATTGGCCGTCATCGACGAAAATGGAGCGCCAACGCGCCGAGGCGAGGTGGGTGAACTGCTCGTTCGCAGCCCCTATGTCGCGCTGGGAGCCTGGTCGCGAGGACGCTGCGAGGTGGAAGACGTCCGGAGCGACGCGGAATATCCGAACATGCGGATATTCGAGACCGGGGACCTGGTCCGCCGCCGGCCCGACGGCCTCTATGATCGGATCGGACGCAAGGACCGGCAGGTGAAAATCCGCGGTGTGCGCGTGGAACTCGACGGAGTGGAAGCGGCGATTCGCCCTCACGTGTCCGTGCGCGATGTTGCTGTGGTCGCCAGAACGGACGGCAAGGGCGGCGCCAAACTGGTTGCCTATGTTCAGCTACACGAAACCGCGTCGCATGACTGCCTGCGCGAATTGGACATCATGATGCACCGAACCGTCCCGGCGCAGATGCGGCCCTGGCGCTTCTATGCGGTGCCGGTCATCCCCCGTCTGCCCAATTCGAAACTTGATGGCCATGCCTTGCGCGACTTGGATCTGGCCAGAGCCAAGGAAGAGGCCGATTCCCGCCTCGGGTCCCGGGCTGGCACTTTCTTTGGGAAGGATCCCGTGGAAATGGTCGTTGCACACATATGGCGCGATGTCCTGGGACTTGGGCTCGCTACGCCTAAAGATGATTTCTTTGATCTTGGCGGGGATTCGCTCCGAGCGATCACGATGACAGCCGAGCTCGAAAAGGCGCTGGGCCGGGAACTCCCGATGAATCTGATCAATCAAGCGCCCACCTTCGCCGAGTTTTGCGCGACGCTGCGAGGCAATGGACGCATCATCTATTCCCCCCTCGTCGTTCTGAAGCCGGGTCAAGGTGCGTCCCCGCTGTTTTTCATCCACGGCGTAGGTGGCGGCGTGATGGAGTTGTTCGGCCTGGGACGCAAAATGACCTGGCCCGGGCCGGTGATCGGGATTCAGGCACGCGGCCTGGATGGGCATGACCCGCCCTATAAAACCGTCGAGGCGATGACTGACGAATACCTCGCCGCTGTGAAAACGCGGCAGCCGGAAGGCCCGTATTTCTTGTGTGGCTACTCCTTCGGTGGTCTCGTGGCGTTCGAATTGGCGCGGCGGCTGAGCGATCGAGGAGACGACGTCGCCTTCGTCGGCTTGGTTGCCACGCTGCCGCCGGGACATCGGTTCCTGCGCTTGTGGGCATGGGCAGCGCATCTATACCGGCGCGTGGTGCAAGGCATCGTCGCGCTGAAAGATAGGCGGTTTGGAGAATTCGCCGCCGGCGTCCAGGCGGATCTGCGCGCAGTTGCGCGGAGCGCACTGTCGGCGTCGGCCGCCTACCGGCCCGGCACATACTCTGGCGAATTGACGATCTTTGAGCCCGGCAGCCGCGACCTTGGCCTCCCCTCGTCTGCGATCCTCTGGAGCCGGCACGCCCATGCGTTGCGACGGCACAGCCTGCAAGGTCGCCACGACGATATGCTGGTCGGGACCAACGCCGAGGGGGCGGCGCACCTGCTGACGCGCTGCCTCGAGGCCGCGCTATGAATGCAGTTCAGAGCGATACCGAGTCGGATCTGGGATGCCCGCCGCCGCGAAACCGGCGGCCCGCAGGCGGCAGGAGTCACAGCGTGCGCAGGCGGCGCCGTCCGAGTCCGCCTGGTAACACGATACCGTCATGCCGAAATCCACGCCGAGTTGCGCACCGGCGCGAATGATGTCGGCCTTGGACATGTCGATGAGCGGCGCGTGGATCTTGAAGTGGGTGCCCTCGACTCCGGCTTTGGTCGCGACGCGAGCCAGACGCTCGAAGGCATCGATGAACGCCGGCCGGCAGTCGGGATAACCCGAGTAGTCGACTGCGTTCACGCCCACAAAAATGTCGGCGGCGCCGGTGATCTCCGCCCAGCCGAGGGCCAGCGAAAGCAGCAGCGTGTTGCGGGCCGGTACATAAGTGACGGGAATACCGCTGCCCGGCGATTCGGGGACGGCGATACCGGGGTCGGTCAAAGCCGAGCCGCCGACGCCGGCGAGATCAACGCCCATCACCCGATGCTCACGAGCGCCCAGGATGGCGGCGATTTGCCGGGCAGCGGTGAGTTCGGCGCTGTGCCGCTGGCCGTAGTGCACGCTCAGGGCGTAGCAATCGAAGCCGCGGGCGCGCGCCAGGGCCAGCACGGTGGATGAGTCCAACCCGCCGGATAGCAGGACGATGGCGCGCTTGGGTGACACGACTGCGGCGGCAGATTTCACTTGCCGGGCGTGTCGCCCCACAGGACCTTGTGAAGCTGCAGCTGGAAACGCACCGGCAAACGGTCCGCCAAAATCCAATCCGCCAATGCGCTGGGCGAAACTTCGTTGTAACTGGGCGAGAAGAGTATGCGCGCGCGCTCGGGCAAGCCGTGCTCCTGCAAGAACGCCTTGCTCCAGTCGTAGTCCTCGCGGGAACAGATCACGAATTTAAGCTGGTCGCGCAGCGTCAGCAGTCCAAAGTTGTCGATTCTATTGCGCGACGCCTCGCGCGAACCGGGGGTCTTCACATCGACCACCCGCGACACCCGCTTATCGACCGCGGCAATATCCAACGCGCCGCTGGTCTCGAGCGAGACGTTAAGCCCACGGTCGCACAAGCGCTCGAGCAGCCGCAGGCAATTCGGCTGTGCCAAGGGCTCCCCGCCCGTCACGCAGACATGCTCCGTGCCGTAGCCGCGCACGGTCTCTAAAATGGCGTCCAGATCCAGCCACTCGCCGGCGTTGAAGGCATACTCCGTGTCGCAATATTGGCAGCGCAGCGGACAGCCGGTCAGACGCACGAACACCGTGGGATAGCCGACAGCGTCGGCCTCTCCCTGCAACGAATGAAAAATCTCGTTGACGCGCAGACGCTCGGGTTTGCGGGCGGTTTCAATCAATGTTGCTCGGTCGCCATTTTATCGAGACGCTGCTGCGCCAAATGTCCGGCCGGGGCATCCGGAAACTGCGTCGCCACGAGCGACAGGGTCCGCCTGGCCAGATCCCATTGCTTCAATTCGTACTGGCAATAGCCGATCTTGAGAAGGGCATCCGCACGCTTGCGCGTTTGCGGATATTTTTCGATCACCCGCTGAAACGCCGCTTGAGCTTCAGGAAACGACTTGTTGACGTAGTAGGCTTCGCCCAACCAATACTGAGCGTTGTCCGCCAGCGGACTGTCGGGATACGTCGCCAGGAACTTCTGAAACGCCGTGATGGCACGATCGTATTGACTGTCCTTCAATAAGGCGAAGGCGCTTTGATACGCGTCCTTGTCGTTGGAGCCCGCGCCGGCGCCCCCGTCGCCTGCGCCTGCCGGGCCGGCCGCGGCGGAACTCGCCGGGGCGGCGCCGTGCGCCTCGAGCGCTTTCATGCGCCGGTCGAGGTCGGCGTACAGGTCCCGCTGTTGCTTGCGCGCGGCGTCGAGGCTGTTGGTCAATTCGTCGACATCGTTGTGCATGGCGCGCAAATCGCCCTTCATGGACTCGACCTGATTGGACAACTCGAGCAGGCTTTGATTGGCCACCACCCGCTCGATGCGCGCCAGGCGCGTGTCCATATCGTGCAGTTTGATTTGCACCGGATCCTCCTCCGGCGGCGTGCTCGCGCAACCGGCCAGCGCGAGCGCCGCGAGACAGGTCAACGTCAAACCGAACGCAGCGCGGGGACTCACTGAATGTAGACCATTTCCACGCGCCGATTCTGCGACCACGCGGCTTCATCATCGCCCTCGACCGCGGGCCGTTCGGCGCCGAAGCTCACGGTGGTGAGCTGCGATTCCGCGACGCCCTGCAGCATCAGCGCGCGGCGCACTGCCTGCGCACGGCGTTCGCCGAGACCAATGTTGTATTCGCGGGTGCCGCGTTCATCGGTGTTGCCCTCGAGCTTCATCTTGAGATTCGGATGACTGGTCAAGTTGCGCGCGTGAGCGGACACGGTATCGGCAAATTCCGGTTTGATCTCCGACTTGTCGAAGTCGAAATAAATGATTCGCTTCGCGAGCGGTCCCGTTGTCATGGCGTTTGCGCCCTGCGCCGCGGCATCGCCGGCCAGCGCCCGCCCCGAGGTCGACGCGCCTTCGGTTCCCGTCGTATTGGATGACCCGGGGACCTGCGTTCCGGCGGTCGGCGGTTCAACCACATTGTGCTTTTTGGGGCATCCCGACAGCAGCGCCGCCCCCGCCATCAACAATGCGATCGATACGATTCGTTTCATTTATATCTCCAAAGTGACGTAACCCTTAGCCTACCGATGATGAGCTTATTTGTGTACTTTGTTGCAGAGCGCGGCATCAGAATGGTGCCCACGCAGGCTCTTGCAATTCACCCTCGCTCGACACCAGGCGCTCCTGCACCCGACCGTCGGCGCTGACCAATGCCAGCACGCCGCGTCCGCGGTCGCGGCTCGCGTAGATGATCTCGGCGCCGTTGGGGGCGAAACTCGGGCTCACGTCGAAATGACCCTTGGTGAGCACCTGGGCCTCGCCGTGCCCGCGCAGATCCATGGTCGCAATGCGATATCCCCCGTCTTCCTGGGTGACGAACGCCAATTGCGACTCATCGGGCGAGAGGCGCGGCCGCGCGTTATAGCTGCCTTGAAACGTCAAGCGGCGCGGCTTGTCGCTGGCTTCGATGCCGACGCGGTAGATCTGCGGACCGCCGGCGCGATCCGAAGTGAAATAGAGACTTTGGCCGTCCTTCGACCACTGCGGTTCGGTGTCGATCCCGGGATCGTCGGTAATGCGACTCAGCGCCTGTGTAGCCAGGTCCAGCACGTAGATATCCAAGTTGCCGTCCCGCGTAGAGAGCGTGAGCGCCAGCTTCTTGCCGTCCGGCGACCACGCGGGCGCCTGATTGACTCCCGCCCTGGCGGAGACCCGCTGGCGCTCGCCGCTTTTCAAGACCTGCACGTAGACCGAAGGCAGGCGGTTTTCGAAGGAAACGTACGCCAGTTTCTGTCCATCCGGGGACCACGCGGGCGACATCAGCGGTTCACCCGATTCCATCACCACGTGCGGATTCTCGCCATCGGCATCCGCGAC
Source organism: uncultured Gammaproteobacteria bacterium (assembly GCA_963818075.1). Lineage (GTDB taxonomy): Bacteria > Pseudomonadota > Gammaproteobacteria > Steroidobacterales > Steroidobacteraceae > Bog-1198. Next base: position 8,002 of record CAWFQX010000008.1, read on the forward strand.
GATGAGCCGATAATCCTTGTGCGGCAAGGCACCGATCACTGAAATATAGGCGATGCGTGTCGCGAATGCGCCGCGGATGCCGAGGATCTTCTCGAACACCATGTCGGCGACCTGGTGGCTCGCCAGGCGCAAGCCGGGCTTATTGGCGGATATTTGAAATCCCAGCAGCCGTTGCCGGGTGAGCACGTTATAGAGCTCGAAGGTGATGTTGTAGTGGTCCGGGCTCACGGTCTGAACCTGGCCGACCACCATGTAATCATTGTTGAGCCGGCGCCAATCGTCGAAGGAGATGGCGGCGCCCGCGTGCGGCTGTTCTATCATGTCCCTGCGATCTGTGGTCTTGAAGCGGCCGCTGCGGGCCAGGTCGTCGCTCACGAGCTGCGCCACGTCGAATGAGCCGGCCTCCGCGCTGAAAGGCACGATGGCGATCGGGATGGCGTCCGCCTGCCCTTTCGTGATCTCGACCACGAGTTCCGCCCACGCCGGCGCGCAGAACAACACGAGAACGATCGGCAACCAACCTGAAAGACGTTTATTCATTGGGCTTGAACCTAAATACGAAGTTTCGTTCGAACAGCGCCGGATCCGGCGGATCCGGCAGGGGCGATGCACGATACACCGCATTCTCGATCGATTGGCGGGCGGCTGCGTCGCCATTGCACTGGGTAACACGCGCGCCGGTCACCTCGCCCCCCGGAATTTGGGTGACTTCGACCAAACAATCAAGCCCGACGCTCGCCGACGGCGGCTTGATCCAGGCATTCTGGATTCGATTGCGGAGTTTGGCGATATAGCTGTCGCGCAAGGGGCCGGATTCGACCGCGCTGCGATGCTCCTCATCCGCCAGCTGCCTGCGCAATTCCGCCTCGCGGTCCTGGCGCGCGCGCTCGTCGGCCGCATGCTTGGCGTCGGCGATTTGCTTGGCTTCGGCAGCCTGTTTGGCCTCCGCCGCCTGCTTGGCTTGGGCGGCTTTAGCCGCTGCGGCGTTGGCTTCCGCCGCGCGTTTGGCCTCTTCGGCGAGATCAGCCTCCGCCGCGCGCCGCGCCGCTTTCTGCGCCGCCGCCTTTTGCGCCTCGCTCAGCCGCTGCTGCTCGGCGGCGGCGACCTTGGCGGCATCCGCCGCGGCGGCTTTGGCTTCTTCGGCGGCCTTGGCGTTTTGCGCTTCTTCGGCAGCCTTGGCCTCCTCCGCCGCCTTGGCCTCCTCGGCGGCCTTGGTCTTGGCCTCGTTTTCCGCGGCCGCCGCCTTCGCTGCCTCGGCCGCGCGCGCACGCGCCGCTTCTTGCGCGGCCTCGTCTTGCGCGCGCTGCGCGGCATGCAGGACCTGCGAATCGACCACGACCGCATCGATCGGCAGCGGCTGCACGCTGGGCGGGGTCCTGTGGGCGGAAATCAACGCCGCGAGCACCAGGCCGCCCACCAGCAATGCGTGCAGCAGTACGGAAACGACGACTGCCCACGAGTGTTCACGCAAGAAATCCCGCATTCAACCTGTGCCGCCGCCGGCCCCATTGGCACCCCCGCGCGGCGGAGGCCGCACGGGATCGGTTAGAAATCCGACCTTCGACGCGCCCGCATGTTGCAGCAACACCATGGCGTGCACCACCGTGCCATAGGGCACCGTGGTGTCGGCTTTGACCAAGATGGGAGTCTGCGGATCGCGGCGCAGTAGCGCGGCGGTGCGCGCGCTCACGGTGGCTTCGGAAGCGGGCTTGTCGGGATTCTGGCCGAAATTCACGTAGAGACGCCCGCGAGCGTCGATGGTGACGATCAGCGGCTCGTGTTTGGCGAGGAACTCCGGGTCGATGGGCTTCGCACCGGCGTCGGGCAAATCCACCTTGACGCCTTCCTTGAGCAGCGGCGCGGTGATCATGAAAATGACCAGCAGCACCAGCATGACGTCGATGTACGGCACCACGTTGATCTCTCCCATCAGCTTACGGCGGCGCAGCGGCTTGGGCATGAGCGTTAGGCTTGGGCCGGACGCGCCGGGCCGTGGCGATGCAGAATTGTCGAGAACTCTTCGACGAAGGTGTCGAACCTCAGTTCCAATCGGCTGACTTGATCGGCAAATCGGTTGTATGCGACCACCGCGGGAATCGCCGCGAACAAGCCGATGGCCGTGGCAATCAAGGCCTCGGCGATGCCGGGCGCCACCGCCGCGAGCGTCGCCTGCTGCACGTTGCCGAGGTTGTGGAAGGCGCTCATGATGCCCCACACCGTACCGAACAATCCCACGTACGGGCTGGTCGAGCCGACCGTGGCGAGCATCGCCAGATTGCGTTCGAGCCGGTCCATTTCGCGCATCTGCGCGACCCGCATCGCGCGGCGGGCTCCTTCGAGCAGCAGATCGGTGGGCGATCCCTGTTGACGCAGGCGGCTGAATTCGCCGAAGCCCGACTCGAATATGCTCTGCTCGCCGGTACCCTCGCGCCCCTTGGTCTCGATGCTGCGATACAGAGTGTTCAGATCGCCGCCCGACCAAAATGCCGCCTCGAACTGATCGGCCTGGCGCTGCGAACGCGAGATGACGCGGCCCTTCTTGAAGATGACCGCCCACGAGGCGATGGAAGCGCCCATCAGCAATATCATGACGGCCTGCACGATGGCGCTCGCATCGAGCACCAAAGTCCAGATCGATAAGTCATTGCCCATTGCGCCACTCCATAAATAAATCCTTTGGAATCGGCCGCGGCTTCAGCGTGCCGGAATCGAGACAGGCGACGCGGGTGCTCGCGTCGATGAGCTGCACGCCGCCGCGCATGATGGTTTGCTTGAAGCCGATTGTGGCACCGCTGAGGCGCTCGAGTTCCGCGGTGACGAGAATTTCATCATTGAGCACGGCGGGACGCAGGAAATCCACGGTTACGGACACCACCGCAAACTGCAGCCGCCGCTCGCTGCGCAAGCGCAGCTGATCGATGCCGAGGGCGCGCAGCCAGTCGGTCCGGCAGCGCTCCATGAACTTGAGATAATTGGCGTAATACACCACCCCGCCCGCGTCAGTGTCTTCCCAGTAGACCCGGCACGCAATTTCGAACTTCCTGGTCATTGTAGAAAATGCACGCTCGCCGCTACTGCGCGTCCCGGAACAGCGGCAGCGTGAGGTCCCGGTCGATCGCGGGCGCGGCGAGTCCGAAATGCGCATAGGCGCTGCGCGTGGCGACGCGGCCGCGCGCGGTGCGCATCAGAAATCCCTGCTGAATCAGGAACGGCTCAATGACATCCTCGATAGTGCCGCGTTCCTCGCTCATGGCCGCGGCCAGGCTGTCGACGCCGACCGGGCCGCCCTCGAATTTCTCGATCACCGTCAGCAGCAGTTTTCGATCCAGCATGTCGAACCCCAGAGGATCGACTTCCAGCATGTCGAGCGCTGCCATGGCGACTTGCGCGTCGATGAGCCCGGACGCCTTGACCTCGGCGAAGTCGCGCACCCTGCGCAACAGCCGGTTCGCGATGCGCGGCGTGCCGCGCGACCTCTCGGCAATGCGCAGCGCGCCTTCCGCCTGCAGGTGCAGCTTCAAGATCGAGGCGCTGCGCGTGACGATCTGCGTCAGGTCCTCGGTCGAATAGAACTCCAGCCGCTGCACGATTCCGAAGCGGTCGCGCAGCGGCGAAGTCAAAAGACCCGCCCGGGTCGTGGCGCCGACCAGCGTGAAAGGCGGCAAATCGAGTTTGATCGAGCGGGCGCCGGGACCTTCGCCGATCATGAGGTCGAGCTGCGAATCCTCCATGGCGGGATACAGGACTTCTTCGACCACGGGACTCAGGCGATGGATTTCATCCACGAACAGCACGTCGCGCGGCTCGAGATTGGTCAACAGCGCCGCCAGATCGCCGGGGCGCTCCAGGACGGGGCCCGATGTCTGGCGAATGTTGACTTTGAGCTCATTGGCGATGATGTTGGCCAGCGTGGTCTTGCCGAGTCCCGGCGGCCCGAAAATCAGCACATGGTCCAAGGCTTCGCCGCGATTGCGCGCCGCGCGGATGAAGATGTCCATTTGAGTCTTGACGGTCGCCTGTCCCACGTAGTCGGCCAGACTCTTCGGCCGTACCGCGCGGTCGACCACTTCGTCTTCCCGTTTGGCCGGCCCCGCGATGATGCGATCCTGTTCAATGCCCATTCTGGTGCTTCATGCCTTGGCCGCGGACTTGAGCGCGCGGCGTATGATTTCCGTGGTCGCGAGATCCGGCTCATCGACCGACTTCAGGAGGCGGATCACTTCCGGCGGTTTGTAGCCGAGTGCGATCAGGGCGCTGAAAGCCTCGCTCTGCGGAGTCGCGAGCGCTCCCGCCGCGCCGGCGGCGGCGGCCGGCACGGAGAGCTTCTTGACGCTGTCGCGCATCTCGATGATCACCCGCTCGGCGGTCTTGCGGCCGATGCCGGGAATGCGGGTCAGCATGGCGATGTCCTCCGCCTCGATGATGCGCAGGAAATCGTCGACGCTGGCGCCGGAGAGAATTCCCAGCGCGATTTTCGGGCCGACTCCCGACACTTTGAGCAGGCCGCGAAACAGCCGCCGCTCGCCGTCGGTGCCGAAGGCGTACAAAATATGCGCGTCTTCGCGCACCACCAGATGAGTGAATAGCGCGACCGGCTCGCCCGTGGCCGGCAGCCCGTAGAACGTCGACATGGGCGCTTCCATTTCGTAGCCGACGCCGTTCACGTCGACCATCAGCATGGGTGGCTGCTTGACGGCCAGACGGCCTTTGAGAAAGCCGATCATCCACGGCCTGCCGAACGCAGGACCGAGACGCGCATCCGGCCGCGCAGCGCGTGGCATACGGCGGCGGCCAAGGCATCCGCGGCGTCGGGCGACAGCGGGCCATCGAGCTTGAGGATGCTTTTCATCATGAGCTGGACCTGCGCCTTTTCCGCGCTGCCCGACCCCACCACGGCCTGCTTGATCTGCCGCGTCGCGTACTCGAAGACCTCCGCATTGGCGTCTGCGGTGCCGCAGATGGCAGCGCCGCGCGCCTGCCCCAATTTCAGCGCGCTGTCGGGGTTGCGATTGACAAAAACACGTTCGATGGCGATCTCGTGCGGGCGGTACTGGACGACCAGGGTCTGAACACAGCGAAAGATCTCGCAGAGCCGATCGGCGAATTCGCCCTTCTCGGTACGAATCACGCCGCTGGCCACGTAGGTCAACCGAGCGCCCACCGCATCCAACACGCCGAATCCCGTGCGCTGGGAACCGGGGTCGATGCCGAGCACCCGCACGCAATCCGCATTCTTGGCATCCGTCATGGCGCGTATGATACCGGCAACAGGCGCTTAAACCCACCGGCAGCAGCAGCGCATTCAAAATGGAAACGACGGCATCAATCCGAGTCTCGGCCAGCGAGCGGCTGCTCGCCGCCTTTGCAGCGGTGCGCGCGCTGGATTTGCCCGACTCAGAGTTCCCCGTGCGGCGCGCGGCCTTGGATGTGGCTGAGATCGTGCGGACCCTCGATGCAGACGAGGACGTGGTGATCGCGGCCATGCTGCACCCTCTGCTCGACGCCAAACTCCTGGATCGAGAAGCCGCCGAGAAGCGCTTCGGCGCCGATGCGCTGCGCCTCGCGCGCGCCTTGAGCCAATTGGGAGAGTTCGGTTTGCCGGCCGATTGGACTCCCGAGCAGGGACTCGAGTCCGGTCAAGCCGAGGCGCTGCGCAAGATGCTGCTGGCCGTCATCGGCGATGTACGTCTGGTGGTGGTGCGCCTGGCCGCTCAATTGCAGAAGATGCGCGCCGCCAAGTCGCTCGATCAGGCCGAGCAGCGCAAGGTCGCGACCGAAACCCGCGAAGTCTATGCGCCGCTCGCAAATCGATTGGGTGTTTGGCAATTGAAGTGGGAGCTCGAGGACCTGGCGTTCCGCTACCTTCAGCCCGCCGATTACAAGCGCATCGCCGCCGCCTTGAACGCGCGCCGTTCCGAGCGCGAAAACTACATGGAAGACCTGCAGACACGGCTGCGCGACGAACTGCAGCATGCGGGCATCGACGCGACCATCGAGGGGCGGCCGAAGCACATCTACAGCATTTGGCGCAAGATGCAGGCCAAGCAGCTCGCCTTCGAGCAGCTCATGGACATCCGCGCCGCGCGCGTGCTGGTCAACAACGTTGCAGAGTGCTATGCGGCGCTCGGCGTGGTGCACTCGCTGTGGCAGTTCATCGCCGGGGAATTCGACGACTACATCGCGACCCCGAAGGACAACCGCTACCGTTCGATTCACACGGCGGTCATCGGACCCGGCGCGCAATCCGTCGAGATCCAGATCCGTACGCACGAGATGCACGCCGATTCTGAACGGGGCGTGGCGGCGCATTGGCGCTACAAGGAGGGCGGCCGGCGCGCCTCCTTAGCCTATGAACGAAAGATCAACCAACTGCGCTCCTTGCTGGCGCCGACCGAAGGCGGCGACACCTCGCGCGACTTTCTCGACCGCATGCGCGTGGATTTGTTCCAGGACCGCATCTACGTGGTGTCGCCCAAGGGTGAAATCGTCGATGTTCCGGTGGGCGGCACGCCGCTCGATTTCGCCTATCAAGTCCATACGGATCTGGGCCACCGTACGCGCGGCGCGAAGGTCAATGGCCGCATGGTGCCGCTCGACTACCGGCTCAAGAACAGCGAAACGGTCGAAATCATCACGGCCAAGTCGCCGCATCCGTCGCGCGATTGGTTGGCGCCCCAATCCGGCTTTCTGGCGAGCCCGCGACATCGCAACAAGGTTCGCGCCTGGTTCCGCAAACAGAACGAGACTCAGAACAAGACCGAGGGCCGCGCGATGTTCGAGCGGGAAATTCAGCGTCTGGGGGTGGGCAGTCCCCCCGTCCCCGAATTGCTCGGCGAATTGAAATTACCCAGCACCGACGCCCTGCATGAAGCCCTGGGGTTGGGCGAAGTCAGTCCCGCGCAGGTGGCGGGAGCCATCCAGCGCATTTTGCATGCGCGCGAAGCCCGGCCAGAGCACACGGCACGCTCCAAGGGCACGACGGCGGCCCGCGAACCTGATAGCGAGGTTCAAGGCATCGGCGATTTGCTGTCCACCTATGCGCGCTGCTGCAAACCCGTGCCGCCCGAACCGATCGTCGGCTACATCACGGTGGGCCGAGGCGTGAGCATCCATGCACGCTCGTGCGCCAATCTCGGCCGGCTCAGCGTCAAGTCGCCGGCACGAGTGCTGGCTGTTGCCTGGGGCAAGACCGGCGCCAATGAATTTCCGGTGGACATCGAGGTGGATGCATTCGACCGCCGCGGACTGGTGCGCGACGTCAGCGCCGCGTTGGCGGACGAGAAAATCAGCATCCAGGGCATGACCACGGTCACCGACAAGCGCGACAGCGTGGCGCATATGCTGATCAAGATCTCGATCACCGGGCTGCCGCAGCTCTCGCAGGTGCTGACGCGCATCGCGCAGCTGCCCAATGTCATCAGCGCGCGACGCAAGAAGTAGGCGGCACCTTCGGCGCTGAGCCGCTTAGGTACAATGCGAGATGGCACGCTTGAATTTACCCGATCGGCGCTATTTGGCGTGGGGAGCCGGATTGATGGTCACGGCAGCCCTGCCGCTCCTCGCCGGCTTCACGAGCATCGGGTGGGAGCTATCGGAAATCCTCGGGCTCGCCGCCACCCTCGCCTGCCTCGTATTGTGCGCCTGCCCGGTCCGGCCGCGGCACGGTACGCCGCCGGTTCTGCTCTCGCTCAGCCGCCACGAGGCACTCGGCTGGATCGCCTTGGGGTGGGCGGCGCTGCACATTCTCGTGGCGCTCGTCGCCGACCACACCGTCATCGAATATCTGAAACTCACCGCGCCGCTGTACCAATTGGCCGGAATCGCCGCCTTCACCCTGATGCTGGTATTGGCGCTGAGCTCTGTGGCAGCGTCGCGCCGTCGCCTCTGGCGCAGCCATCGCGGCTTTCAGGCGACGCACATCGCCGGCGGCTGCTTGAGTCTGGCGCTGCTCGCCGCCCATGTGATCACGGCCGGCCGCTACACGCCCGGCTTTGGGCGGCGCGTGCTGTTCGTCGCCGTCGCGGCCGGGGGCATCGCGATGCTCTTGCGGCGCAGGCGCGTCGCCACGGCCCCGCCGCATGCGGCCGCCGTGCGCCGGCTGGCATTCGGGCGCCATTCGGCGCTCATTGCCGGCATCATCGCCGCGACCATGCTCGCGCTCGCGACGCTCATCCCGAGCCATGCAGGCCTCGCGCTGCGCGAACCGCTGCTGCGTCGTGCGCAAACGCTGCCGTTGAATTTCGATCACGGCAAGCACGTCGCCGTCAACTGCCTCGTCTGTCACCACAACTATGCCGATGGCCGCGGCTTCGATGCCTGCATCCACTGCCATCGCAGCGGCGCGGCCGACATCAAGGTCGCGGTCGAGGCGCGATTCCATGATTTCTGTCTCAACTGTCACCGCCATCCCGAGGCGCGGTTCCCGCGTCATGGGCCGGTCTCGGGTTGCCAGCTCTGCCATAGCACCCCGCTCACGACAGGTTGAACGGGCGTCGCTACTCCGGCAGGTTCATTTTCTGCAAGAAAGCGCGATACTGGGGATCGCCCAATAGCGAGCTGAACCTCGGCTCGGACTTGAGGTTGAAAAGGCTGCTATCGCGACGTTCGAAGGCCCGCTCGAGCCATGCAAATGCCTGATCTTTCTCGCCTCGCCATGCATAGGATTCGGCAATCGCGTTCGCCGAATCCCGTGAGTGATTCTTGATCAGCTCGTCGAGAGCCCGCTGCGACTCCTCGGCATGACCGAGCGAGTGCTCGGCAATCGCGACGCCGGCCAGCCGCTCGGACTCGGAAGGGTTCTGGCGAAAGGCGACCAGCGCCTCCGACGGCTTGCCCTCGAGCAGCTGCAGCGTACCGGCGCTGCTGAGTGCCGTAACGGATTCCGGCAGAATTTCCAGGGCCCGGCGCAGCGCGTCGTGCGCGGCTGCGAACTGGCGTGTCGCGGTGTAGTATCGGCCGAGACGCACCCACGCCAACGCCGACAACGGGTCGAGTTCGGTTGCTTTCTTCGTCGCCGCGATTGCCTCCGGCAAGCGACCGAGGGCCGACAGCAAGCCGCCGTAACGAACCAGTACCGTGCTGTCGCTCGGATCAAGTGCCAATGCCTTGATGAAATCCGTCTGAGCGCCGCTCCAGTCCCAGCCGCGATAATATCGTACGAAGCCGCGCGTCGCGTAGCTGTCGGCCAGATCCGGGGCCCGCGCAACGGCCGTCTCGGCATCGGCCGCGGCCTGCGGAACGTCCGCCGAATTGCCGGTGGAATCGGCCAGCAAAGCTTCCGACATGGCGAGGCCGGCGTAGGCGGCTGCGTAATCGGGGTCGAGCGCGATTGCCTTTCGATAAGCAAGCATGGCACGCCGGAAACCGTCGTCGCTGCGCTGATTGTAGAACTGCCGCCCCAGCAGGTACTCGGTATAGGCCTCCGTATTCGAGGTGCGGTGCGCTTGCGCAGCCTGCGGCACCGGTAGCAGCTGCGCCTTGAGCGCCGCGACCACCGCGGTGGCGATCTCGTCCTGGACCTTGAAAATGTCGTTGATATTGCGCTCGTAAGTCGTCGACCAGAGGTGGTAGCCGCTGTCCGCGCGGATGAGCTGCGCGGTTACCCGGATGGTGTTTCCCGACCTGCGCACGCTGCCCTCGAGGACATGGGCGACGCGCAGTCTTTGCGCGATTGCCGCTATGTCGTCGGATTTGCCCTTGAAGTAAAAAGACGAAGTGCGGGCTGGAACCCGCAAGCCCGGAACCTGCGCGAGCAGGTCGAGCAGTTCTTCGGTAAGGCCGTCCGAGAAATACTCCTGGTCCTTGTCCGGGCTCATATTGATGAACGGCAGCACTGCGATGGACTTCTGAGGGATCGCGTCCTGCGGCGGTGCGGGTGCTATCGAGGTTGCCGTGGTCGCGCGGCCGGCCTGGGCCGACGGCTGAGCAGGCATGAAACGCTCTATCGTGAAGTAGCCAGTCGCGATGGCGATCACCGCTATTGCCGAGACCAGCAGCGGTCTCGACCGCCAGAACGCCCCCGCAATTCGGGCCGGTGTCCTGGCCGGGCCGCCAATTTCCGGGAACGTCGCGGTCGTCGGCGCGAGCCCCGCCGACGGCGCGCGCTTGTCCGGGGACAGTAGGCCCAACACCCGCTCGATGAAAGCTGGAGGTGTCTTTCCCCCGGGCAGGTGAGTCCAGTGCACCTCGCGGAACTTGTCCGGCACCTGCTCATCACTGTCGCGGGTGTCGTCGATGACGACGGGGAGCAGAAATGCCCTACCGGCGGTCATCAGGTACGACCGATCAACCGCAAGTTTCCATTCCAACCGGAAGTAGCCCTCATCCCGTGCGTGGGTGTTCCGCGAGATGACGGGGACGAACAAAGCGCAGGCCTTGATCTGCTTTCTGATCGCGGAGTCCCAAGCATCGCCGCCTTTGAGGGCGCTCTGATCGAACCAGACCTCGATGCCGGCGGCACGCAGCGCGGCGCAGATTTGCGCGGCGGCATTTGCGTCCTGCGATGCGTAGCTGAGGAAAACAGCCTTGCTCGGTTCGGTCACAACGGGAGTTTATGCCACACAGCGGCGAGTCAGCCAGTCAGGTCATACTCCAGAATTTCGCCGTTCGCGAGCGCGACGCCGGTCAATGCTTGAATGAACGCCCAATGACCGACCATGAGCGTGGTCGCGCCGTCATGGCGCGCGGCCATGTAGGCGCGAAAAGCGTTCGCCCGCTCGCTGGTCGCTTCCGCGGTCTCGACGCCGCCCGGCCACCATTGCGGCGGCAGGTGCGCAAAATCATGCTGAGGGAAGCGGCTGGCCAGCACCTCGGGCGGACTGCCGATATCGCATGCGAACGCCGCCTGCTCGCGAACCTCGTGCATGACTTCGACCGGCACTCGATGGATCGCCAAGATCGGCTGCGCGGTTTGCAGCGCCCGGGTGTAGGGCGAGACGATGATGCGGGTCAGCGCGGCATCTGCCAGCCGCTGCGCGGCTGCCGCCGCCTGCTTAAGCCCAAGCGGCGTCAATTCCGGATCTGCGATTCCCGGATCGACGCGCGTGGCATTGAAATGCAGGTTGAAATAACTTTGGCCATGGCGCAGCAAAAACATGACGTGTCGCCGGCGGCCTAGCGATTGATGCTGTCGATTGCCTTCTTGTCCACCGCCAGGGCGGCCTCGTGGATGGCCTCGGACAGAGTCGGGTGGGCGTGAATGGTGCGCTGGATGTCTTCGGTGCTGGCCGAATATTCCATGGCGAGCACCGCCTCGCTGATCAGTTCGCCGGCCATCGGCCCGATCACATGGACGCCGAGAACTTCGTCGTCGTCCTTGGCCGACACGATCTTCGCCAGTCCCTGAGCGGCTTCCATGGCACGTGCGCGGCCGCTCGCCGAAAATGGAAACGTGCCCACTTTGTAGGGCCGGCCGCTTGCCTTGACCTGCTCCTCGGTCTGCCCGACCCAGGCGATTTCCGGAGCGGTGTAGATCACCGAGGGAATGACCTTGTAGTTCACCTCGGCAAAGTGCCCGGCGATGAGGTCGGCGACCATGACGCCCTCCTCCTTGCCCTTGTGCGCGAGCATCGGTCCGCGCACCACGTCGCCGATCGCCCACACGTTCGGCACGCCGGTGCGGCAGTGCTCGTCGACCTGGATGAAGCCGCGCTCATCGAGCCTGACACCCGTACCCTCGGCCAACAGCCCCTCGGTGAAGGGTCGGCGCCCGACGGCAACCACCAGCTTGTCCACCTGGAGCGCGTGCTCACCCTGCGCATCGGAATAGACCACGTCCACCGCTGCGCCCGACACGGCGGCACTCGATACCTTGGCGCCTAGCTTGATCTCAAGTCCCTGCTTCTTGAAATGGCGCTGCGCCTCTTTCGCGATCGCTCCATCGGCGATCGGCAAGAACTGCTCCAAGGCTTCGAGCACCGTCACCTCGCTGCCGAGCCGCCGCCAAACGCTGCCGAGCTCGAGTCCGATGACGCCGGCGCCGATGACGCCGAGACGCGGCGGCACGGCATCGAACTCCAAGGCATTCCACGAGTCGACGATATATTTGCCGTCATGCGGCACATTCTTGAGCCGCACCGGCACGGACCCCGAGGCCAGGATCACATGCTTGGCTTCGAAAGTCTTTTCCGCGCCGTCCGCTTGGGTCACGAGCACTTTGTTGCCGGGCAATAAGCGCCCGTGCCCCTGCATGCCGGTCACGCCGTTCGCCTTGAACAGCGCCAAGATGCCGCCCGTCATGGTCTTGACGACGGATGCGCGCCGCTTTTGCATGGCGGCCAGATCGAGCGTGAGCTCGCCGATCTTGATGCCATGCACGGAGAATTCCTCCTTGGCGCGCTGATACAGCTCGGATGACTCGAGCAACGCTTTCGAGGGAATGCATCCCGCGTTCAGGCAGGTTCCGCCGAAGGCGAAGCTGCCGTCGGTGTTTCGCCACTCGTCCACACAGGCCACTTTGAGCTTGTTCTGCCCGGCGCGAATCGCGGCGGGGTAGCCCGCGGGACCCGCGCCGATCACGATGACATCGTAGAGCTCGCTCACAGGCCGAGCACCATGCGCGCCGGATCCTCGAGGCACTGCTTGACGGTCACCAAGAACTGCACCGCTTCGCGGCCGTCGATGATGCGATGATCATAGGTGAGCGCGATGTACATCATGGGGCGAACCACCACCACGCCGTCGATCACGACCGCGCGGTCCTGAATCTTGTGCATGCCGAGAATGGCGCTCTGCGGCGCATTCACGATGGGCGTCGACAGCAGCGACCCGAACACTCCGCCATTGGTGATGGTGAACGTGCCGCCCGTCAGTTCCTCCATCGTGATCGTCCCGGCGCGCGCGCGGCCGGCGAAATTGGCGATGGATTTTTCGATCTCCGCAAAGCTCTGCAGATCCACATCGCGCAATACCGGCACGATCAAGCCGCGGTCGGTCGAAACGGCGACGCCGACATCGAAGTATTCGTGGTAGACGATGTCGTTGCCTTCCACCGAGGCGTTGACCGCCGGAAATCTCCGCAGCGCCTCGACGCAAGCCTTGGCAAAGAACGACATGAATCCGAGTTTCACGCCATGCTGCTTCTCGAACTGGTCCTTGTAGCGCGCGCGAAGTTCAGTGACCGAGGTCAGATCCACCTCGTTGAAAGACGTCAGCAGTGCTTGCGTGGCCTGCGCCTGGACCATGCGCTCGGCTATGCGCGCGCGCAGCCGCGTCATCGGCACGCGCTGTTCGCCCCGCCCACCGTCGCGCGTGTTCGGAATAGGTGTTGCCGGCGATCTGGACGCCGGTGCCGGTGCCGCGTCCTTGGCGGACAGGTAATTCACCACGTCCGATTTCGAGACGCGTCCGTCGCGGCCGGAGCCAGAGACCGCCTTCGGGTCGATCTTGTTTTCCTCGACCACGCGCTTCGCGGCGGGGCTCAGCTTGGCTGCCGGCGCATCGGGTTTGACGGCATCGGCCGCGGTCTTCGCCGCGCCGCCGGAGGCGCTCATGATGGCGGGCGCGCTCGCCCCGGGCAACGCCGTCGCGCCCTCGTCGATGACCGCCAACAATTGGCCGCTGGTCACGGTGGTGCCGTCGGCAAGCTTGATCTCCTTGAGCACGCCGGCTACCGGGGAGGGAACCTCGAGAACAACCTTGTCGGTCTCCAAATCCACGAGATTTTCATCGCGCGTGACGGCATCGCCGGGTTTCTTGTGCCATGTGACGAGCGTGGCATCAGCCACCGACTCCGGCAGCTGCGGCACGCGAACTTCGATAGTCATTAAGCAGTCCTAGTTTGAGCAGTCGGGAGGCGCATGGTTTGTCGCGAAGTCTCTTCCGGCGGGATGCCTTGCAGCGCCGCGGTGACCAGATTTTTCTGTTGCTGCTCGTGCAGAGCGAAAATACCGGTGGCCGGCGCCGCCGCCCCGGCGCGTCCCGCGTACAGGAGCTCGTGCCTGTCGCTCAGCTTCGACTGCAATCGATGGCGAATCTGATACCAGCTGCCCTGATTCTGCGGCTCTTCCTGGCACCAGACGATTTCGCGGGCATTCGCGTACTTGCGCAGAATCGCCTCGTACTCCTCCGAAGGAAAGGGGTAGAGCTGCTCGACCCGCACGACCGCCACCGAGTCCACCTTGGATTCGCGGCGCGACTTCAGCAAGTCGAAGTACACCTTGCCGCTGCACAGCACGATTCGGGTCACCGCGGAGGGCTTCAGGTCGTCGATCTCATCGATCACCGAATAAAACCCGCCGGTCGCGAGCTCTTCCAGGCGCGACACCGACAACGGGTGGCGCAGCAAACTCTTCGGCGTCATGACGATCAAAGGCTTGCGCAGCGGCCGGACCATCTGCCGGCGCAACATATGAAACATCTGCGACGGCGTCGACGGCACGCACACCTGCATGTTGTATTCGGCGCAAAGCTGCAGGAAGCGCTCGAGGCGCGCCGAGGAATGCTCGGGCCCCTGACCCTCGTAGCCGTGCGGCAAGAGCAGCGTGATGCCCGACAGGCGGCCCCATTTGGCCTCGCCGGAACTGATGAACTGATCGATGATGACCTGCGCGCCGTTGCAGAAGTCGCCGAATTGCGCCTCCCAGATCGTCAGACAATGCGGTTCGGTGGTCGAGAATCCATACTCGAAACCCATGACCGCCTCTTCGGACAACACCGAATCGATCACCCTGAACGTCGGCTGATTCGTCGCCAGATGCTGCAGCGGGACGTAGCGGCGGCCGGTCGTTTGATCATGCAGCACCGCGTGCCGATGGAAGAACGTGCCCCGGCCGCTGTCCTGGCCGGTGAGTCGGATCGGATAGCCCTCCTGCACCAAGGTCGCATACGCGAGATTTTCCGCGGCGCCCCAGTCGAGCGCGATATCGCCGCTCAGCATCCTTTCGCGCGCCTGCATGATGGCGAGCACGCGCGGGTGCAGCACCCAGTCGGAAGGGTAGGTGGTGATCGCCTTGCCGAGCGCCCGCAAGCGTCCCATGTCGACCGCGGTTTTGACCGGCTCGGACCAATCCGCGTCCAGGTACTCGCGCCAATCCACCGTGAACTTATTGCCGATGAGACCGAGCGCGGCGCGCGCCTGCGGCTTGCCCTCGTCCAGACCGTTGCGGTACTGCTCCATCATGGCAGCCGCTTCCGCTGCGTTGAGCACGCCCTCGGCCGCCAGCTTGTCCGCGTACAGTTGGCGCGCCGTCGGCTTCTTGCGGATCACCTGATACATGAGCGGCTGGGTGGCCGCGGGTTCATCGCCCTCGTTATGGCCGTGACGCCGATAACAGACCAGATCGATCACCACGTCCTTGTGGAATTTCATGCGGTATTCGAGCGCAAAACGCGTGACGAAGCACACCGCCTCCGGATCGTCGGTATTGACGTGGAAGATCGGCGCCTCGACCATTTTCGCGACGTCCGAGCAATAAAGAGTGGAGCGCGCATCGCATCGATCGCTGGTGGTGAAGCCGACCTGGTTGTTGATGATGATGTGCACCGACCCACCGGTGTAGAAACCGCGGGCCTGCGACAGCTGCAGCGTCTCCATGACGACGCCCTGGCCGGCGAACGCCGCATCGCCGTGAATCTGCACCGGCAATACCTTGTCGCCGGCCGCATCGCCGCGCCGCTCCTGGCGCGCCCGCACCGAGCCTTCCACCACGGGATTCACGACCTCGAGATGCGAGGGATTGAACGCCAGCGCGACGTGCACATTGCCCGACTCGGTTTTCAAGTCGGCGGAGAAGCCCTTGTGGTACTTGACGTCGCCGGAACCGCGCAGCGTCGCCAGATCGTACTGACCCTCGAATTCGCTGAACAAGTCCTTGGGCGATTTGCCGAGCAGATTCACCAGCACGTTGAGACGGCCGCGATGGGCCATGCCGATGATGGCCTCTTCGACCCCCTTTTGGCCGCCCTGCTGGATCAGATAGTCGAGCAAGGGGATCAAACTGTCGGCACCCTCCAGTGAGAAGCGCTTCTGACCCACGTACTTGGTATGCAGGTAGCGCTCCAGACCTTCCGCGGCGGTCAATTGCCACAGGATGTTCTTGCGCTCATCGACGCTGAAGCGGCGCTGCAGGCGCGCCACTTGGTAACTATCCTGCAGCCACAGGCGCTCCTCGGTGTCCGAGACGTGCGCGAACTCCGCGCCGATCGTTCCGCAGTAGATGAATTTCAGGTCGTCGAGAATTCTCTTGAGCGTGGCGCGTTCGGGGATGGCGGCATTGCGGCTCCCGGTAAAGAACTCGGTGTCGAGATCTGCATCGGACAGGCCGAAATACGCGAGCTCGAGCACGTAAGGCGTGACGTGTTCCTGCAGGCCCAGCGGATCCAAGTTGGCGATCAAGTGACCGCGGTTCGCGTACACCTGGATGAGACGCGACACGGCCGCCTGTTTCGCGCTTGCCGCTCCACCATCGCGGCCCTCGGCGCCCGGGCTGCCGCTTTGACGGGGCACTTTGACGCCCGCCGCCAGCCGCTCGCGAATGGGGGTATGTGCGACTTCACCGTCGGCACTGCCCGCCAGGTGCGCAAAGTATTCGGCCCACACCGGCTCGACCCCCTTCGGGTCCCTCAAGTACTGCTCGTAGAGTTCCTCAATGAAAGCGGCATTTCCGCCGGAGAGTGCCGTGCTGGCTAGTTGGTCGGCGAGTGATTGACTCATGGCGCTGGAACGGGTGAAAACCTCAAGTACATCAATATGATGAGGAGCGGCGGAGGGTTCGAGGACGTGTCCATAGTCTAGCCGAAGGCGGCACAATATGGAATGTGACGGCGGCGAGCGGAATTACAAGATCGGCAGTTCGAGCGGACTCTTGAACATGTGGATCTCGTAGCCGATGAGGCTCGTATAGGCGATCAGCACTGCGTACAGCACCCAGCCGACCGGGAGCCGCCGCATGAAGCGGTAGCGGGCCAGAAACACCATGAAAACGACGCCGAGGCTGGTCAGGGCCATTTTCAACGCTGCAAACACGGCCACGCTGCGGTACACGACCAGTGCCATGATGGGGTTGACCTCGTCGGCGCCCCCCTGCAGCAGAATCAATGTCATGAATGCGTCCACCACGCTCAATAGCAAGATGCCGATGGCCACAGCCAGCAAATGCGGGGAATGCCAATCGACCGAGTGATAGCGGGACTGGTCGAGCCGGCGCGGCGGTCCGCGACGGCGCGGATTGATATTGCCGTAAACAACCGACCACCAGAGCCGGCGGCGCCGGTCGACGTGTTCGCGCCGCTCGGTGGCGTGGGGTTCTGTGCCGTTCACTCGATTCATCGACGCACTATCCCTATACACGCGGCCGTTCGGCAAGCCCGATGCGTCATAATGCGCTGCGGCACAGAGGTTTATTTTACGAGGCCGTCACCAGCCGCGCCACGAATTCGCTCACCGGCATCGCGGCCAGAACGCCGGAGTCCGCGAACATCGCCTTGATCGATTCGGTCTGCCGCGAGCCAAAATGCGCCGCGACGCTGTCCTCGAACTTCTTCACCAGGACCGGCATGCCCTCCGCGCGGCGCAGGCGGTGGCCGATGGGATAATCGACTTGCACGCGCTGGCTGGCGCTGCCGTCGCGGAAAAACACCTGCACGGCGTTGCCGATGTAGCGCTTGTCCGCGTCGTAGTAGTCCTTGGTGAACGCGGGATTCTCCGTCACCTGCATTTTGGCACGCAGCACGTCGACGCGCGGATCGCCGGCGATGCGGTCCTCGTAATCGTCGGCATTGAGCCGGCCGAACAGCAGCGGAATGGCAACCATGTATTGGATGCAGTGATCCCGATCGGCGGGATTCGCGAGCGGACCGGTCTTGTCGATGATGCGCACGCCCGGTTCCTGGGTCTCGATCGCAATTCGCTCGATGTCGTCGATCTTGGGCGCGATTTGCGCGTGCAGCGTCATCGCGGCCTCGACGGCCGTCTGCGCGTGAAATTCGGCCGGGTATGAGATCTTGAACAGCACGTTTTCCATCACGTAGCTGCCGAAGGGCTGCGGCAAGGACAGCGATTTTCCCTTGAACAAGACGTCTTGAAAGCCCCAGGTCTTGGCCGACAGCGCCGACGGATAGCCCATCTCGCCCTTCAGGGCGAACAGCGCATGGCGCACGGCGCGGCTGGTGGCGTCGCCGGCGGCCCAGCTCTTGCGCGAGCCCGTATTCGGGGCGTGCCGGTAGGTTCGCAGCGCCCCGCCATCGACCCACGCGTTCGACACCGCGTTGATGATCTGCTCGCGCGAGCCGCCAAGCAGCGCCGTGACCACGGCGGTGGATGCGACGCGCACCAGCAGCACATGATCGAGCCCGACCCGATTGAAGCTGTTCTCCAAGGCGAGCACACCCTGGATTTCGTGCGCCTTGATCATGCCGGTGAGCACGCTGCGCACCGGCACCGGCCGGCCGGAGCGCGACAGATAGTCGGCCACGGCAAGTATCCCGCCCAGATTATCGGAGGGGTGGCCCCACTCGGCCGCCAGCCAGGTGTCGTTGAAATCCAGCCAGCGAATCATGGCGCCGATGTTGAAGGCCGCATTGATGGGGTCGAGCTCGTAAGCCGTGCCGGGTACGCGCGCGCCATTGCTGAGCGTCGCGCCGGGAACCACCGGTCCCATCAATTTCGTGCAGGCCGGATATTTCAGTGCCTGAAACCCGCACGCCAGCGTGTCCATCAGGCAATAGCGGGCGGTCTCGTAGGCGAGCTGGCTCTTGATCTCGAAGTTCGCGGCATACTCCGCGATCTCCGTCAGGATGCGATCGGGCGCGGGACGTTCGGCGGATTTGACATCGTGGGACATGAGGGGCGACGGGCTCCTACGGACGTTGTGCCAGCGGCACGAAGGCAAGATTCTCGGGGCCGATGTAATTGGCGCTCGGACGGATGATCTTGCCGTCCTCGCGCTGCTCGATGACGTGCGCCGCCCACCCCGAGGTGCGGCTGATCACGAACAGCGGCGTGAACATCGGGGTCGGCACGCCCATCAAGTGGTACGACACCGCGGAAAACCAGTCCAAATTCGCAAACATGTTCTTGATGTCGTGCATGACCGACTCGATGCGCTCCGCGACCTCAAACCCGCGCATGTCGACGGCTTCGCGCGCCAGGCTGCGGGCCACCTCTTTGATGACTTGATTGCGCGGATCGGCGATCGTGTACACGGGGTGGCCGAACCCGATGATCACTTCTTTGTTCGCCACGCGGCGGCGGATATCGGCCTCAGCGGCATCCGGGGCGGGATAGCGGCTCTGGATCTCGAAGGCCACTTCGTTGGCGCCGCCGTGCTTCGGACCGCGCAGCGCGCCGATCGCGCCGGCAATGCAGGAATAGATGTCGGATCCCGTCCCCGCGATCACCCTCGCGGTAAAGGTCGAGGCGTTGAATTCGTGCTCCGCGTAAAGATTGAGCGAAGTGTGCATTGCGCGCACCCACGACGCGGCGGGCTTGCGCCCGTGCAGAAGGTGCAGGAAGTGTGCGCCGATCGAATCGTCGTCGGTCTGCACCTCGATGCGCTTTCCGAAGCGCGAAAAATGGTGCCAATAGCACAGCATCGAACCCAAGGAGGCGAGCAGCCGATCGGCGATTTCCCGCGCACCCGCGCCATTGTGATCGCCGGCCTCGGGAATACAGCAGCCGAGTGCCGACACGCCGGTGCGCAGCACGTCCATGGGATGGCTGGCGGCCGGCAGCTGCTCGAGCACGGTCGCCACTGCCGCGGGCAGCACCCGCAGAGCTTTGAGCTTGGCCTTGTAGGCCGCAAGTTCCGCGCGGTTCGGCAGCTTCTCGTGCACCAGGAGATACGCGATCTCTTCGAATTCGCACGTCGTGGCAATATCGAGAATGTCGTAGCCGCGGTAATGCAGATCGTTGCCGGTTTTCCCGACCGTGCACAGCGCAGTATTTCCCGCCGTCACCCCCGACAGGGCCACGGACTTCTTGGCTTTGAATGCGGCTTGCGCTTCGGGCATGGTTATCTCCGGAACAGCTCGTCCAGTTTCGCTTCGTATGCGTAATAGTCGAGGTACTTGTACAGATCGTCGCGGGTCTGCATGAGATCCAGGACATTCTTCTGGGTCCCATCGCGGCGGATCGCCTGGTAGGTCTTGAGGGCGGCTGCATTCATCGCCCGGTAGGCGGAGCAGCAGTGCAGCACAATGTCGACGCCGACCGAGCGCAGCTCCTCGCGCGTGTACAAGGGCGTCTGGCCGAACTCGGTGATATTGGCGAGAACGGGCACGTGCACGCTCTTCTTGAAGCGTTCATACATCGAGAGTTCCGTCATCGCCTCCGGGAATATCATGTCGGCGCCCGCCTCGACGCAGGCGATCGCGCGTTCGATCGCGTTGTCGATGCCTTCGACGGCCAGCGCATCGGTGCGCGCCATGATGACGAATTGAGGTTCGATGCGGGCGTCAACGGCGGCTTTGACCCGATCCACCATTTCCTGCTTCGAGACGATTTCCTTGCCGGGCCGGTGACCGCAGCGTTTGGCTTGCACCTGATCCTCGATGTGCAGTCCCGCAGCGCCCGCCTTGATGAAGGACTTCACGGTGCGCGCGATGTTGAAGGCACCGCCCCAGCCGGTATCGGCATCCACCAACAGAGGCAGGGCGCAGGCATCGGTGATGCGGCGAATGTCGATGAGCACATCGTCCATGGTGCTGATACCGAGATCCGGAACGCCGAGCGAGTTGGCAGCGACGCCTCCCCCCGACAGATACAAGGCTCTGAACCCGCAAGCGGCCGCCATTCGTGCGCTGTAGGCATTGATGGCGCCGACGACCTGCAGCGGCCGCTCTTCGGCGACAGCGGCGCGAAATCGCGCGCCCGGCGATGCGCTGGAGGCGGTCGTCATACTCGTCCGACCACGGGAATCAAGGCACCGGTGACGGCACGCGCTTGATCGGAAAGCAAAAACGCAATGACCTCGGCTGCCTCGGACGGGGTCACCCAGCGGGTGAAATCAGCCTTCGGCATATCCAGACGATTCTTCGGCGTATCGAGAGTGCTGGGCAGGATGGCGTTCACCGTGATGCCGCGCTCCTTCAATTCCTCCGCCAGCGCTTCGGTCAATTGCGCGACCCCCGCCTTGGAAGCGGCGTAGGCGCCCATGCCGGTGGCCGCCTTGACCGCACCCATCGCACCGACATTGACGATGCGGCCGCCCTGCGTGAGGTAGGGCAGCGCGGCCTGACAGGCCGCGGCGACGGTCCTCAAATTGATTTTGTACATGAAGTCCCACGTCTCGAGAGTGCCGCCGGCAAGCTTTTCCCAACGAAATCCGCCGGCCACGTTGATCAGGCCATCGAGGCGGCCGGTCTCCTTGACAACCCGCTCCATTGCCTCTCGCGCGGCGTCGTCCCGAGTCAAATCGATTCCGCCAAAACGCAGCGCGCCCGCCGGTTGCGCCGCCGCGGATGTTTGGCCGTGTTCGAGCAGCGCGAGCCGCGCGCCATAGCGGCTCAAGGTCGCGGCCACGGCCTGACCCAGAACGCCATCGCTTCCGGTGACCACCAGGACTTTGCCTGATAAATCCATGCTGGAATTATCCTCGATTCACCGCGGCGGCCAGAGTGACCAAACCGCTCAAAATCGTTGCGCAGAATTGCAACATACGTTTCGTCAGACCTGCAATGTGCGGCGGAATTCGCCCGGAGAAGCACCGGTCCATTTGCGAAACGCGCGATGAAATGCGCTGCGTTCCGAGAATCCCAGTTCCAGGGCAATGTCCATGACGCTGCGGCTCGAATGACTGAGGTAACCGATGGCGAGGTCCCGGCGCAGCTGATCCTTGATCGATTGATACGACTCCCCTTCCTCGTGCAATCGGCGGCGCATGGTGGCGGGCGTCATATTGAGTTCCTCGGCCAATCCTTCGAAATCCGGGACCTCGCCCGGCAGGAACTGCCGCAGGCGACGCCGGACCTTGGCGGCGAGGCTGCTCCCATTCTTATATTTCAACAAGATACTCTCGGGCGCGGTGCGCAAGAACTCCTTCACGGTGCGCTCGTTCTGGACCACCGGCAGAGCCAGGTAACTCGCGTCGAAGGTGATCGCGGTGTTCGGCCGATCGAAGCTCAGGGCCGCGCAATACATCAGCCGGTACTCGGCGCTGTGGGCCGGCTCCGCGTAGCTGAATTCGGTGCGCAGGATGGGTATGCGCCGGCCCACCAGCCAGCAAGACACCCCGTAGAGCAGCATCAACAAGAGCTCGTGGGCAAATACCCGCTGACTCGCCCCCGCCGCGTGCTCGTGCAGGACGATTCTCGCTTCCTTGGCGCCCTGCGTCAGGGTGCCCGAGATGTCGTCCAGGATCAGCGCATAGAAACGCAGGCTGCGGTCGAGGGCCTGCCCCAGGGTTTTGCAGCCGAGGACCGAGTGGCAGAGCATCGCGAAACTGCCGGCCTTCATGCGGCGCGAATCCTGGCCGAAGAATTCATCATCGAGGGCGAGCGCGATGGTGCGCCACAGGGCGCCGTAATGCTTCGCCGACACCCGCGCCTGGGGCACTTGCAGCAGGCTCGGGGCTAGTCCCACCTGCGCCAGCAGCTCATCCGCATTCAAATTCCGGTCGCGGACGCTTTGCAGGGCTGCGGCGACGAAGCAGATCGCGATCGTACCGGGTTCCGCGGTCCGCGGGAGCGCAGCCGCCGTCCCGTTGCCGTCCTGGGCGGGGTCCGAGTTGCTATTTCGCTGGCGCATATTTAAGGATGGGGCACCGGGTGTGGCCGCCAGTTAGTTTACGCGATACGAATGGTGCGGGATCGGTCTAAACTAGGGCGGAGTTGCGCGGCCGGCGCGCAACAACGACCCTGAGGACATCGCATGACGAGCCAACTTGCAACGCTGCCAAACCAGACTCCAACCGTCAAAATGCTGCTCGACGGCAAATTCGTGGAATCGCAATCCAGCGAATGGCACGACGTCGTCAACCCGGCCACCCAGGAAGTGCTGGCGCAGGTCCCCTTCGCCACCGACGCGGAGATCAACGCGGCCGTGGCGTCCGCTAGCCTTGCTTACAAGACCTGGAAGAACACGCCGCTGGCGGCTCGCGCGCGGATCATGCTCAAGCTGCAGGCGTTGGTGCGCGAACACATGAGCCGCATCGCGCTCACCTTAAGCGCTGAACAGGGCAAGACATTGGCGGATGCGGAGGGCGATGTATTCCGCGGACTCGAAGTGGTGGAGCACGCCTGCTCGATCGGCAGCCTGCAGCTGGGCGAATTTGCCGAGAACGTGGCGGGCGGGGTCGACACCTACACGCTGCGTCAACCCATCGGCGTGTGCGCGGGCATCACACCGTTCAATTTTCCCGCCATGATTCCGCTGTGGATGTTCCCGATGGCCATCGTCTGCGGCAACACTTTCGTGCTCAAACCCTCTGAGCAGGATCCGCTGACGCCCATGCTGCTGGCCGAGCTCGCCCTGCAGGCCGGCATACCGCCCGGCGTCCTCAACATCATCCATGGCGGCAAGCGCGCCGTCGACGCCCTGTGCACGCACCCCGACGTTGCCGCGGTGTCCTTCGTCGGCTCCACGGCCGTGGGCACGCACGTCCATGCGCTCGCCTCGCAGCACGGCAAGCGCGTGCAATGCATGATGGGCGCGAAGAATCACGCCGTCGTCATGCCGGACGCCAACAAGGAGCAGTCGCTCAACGCCCTGGTGGGCGCAACCTTCGGCGCGGCAGGACAGCGCTGCATGGCCACGTCCGTCACCGTGCTGGTGGGCGAAGCGCGGCAGTGGATACCTGATATCGTGGCCAAGGCCAAGACACTCAAAGTCAACGCCGGCACGGAAAAGGGCGCGGATCTCGGCCCCGTCGTATCGAAGAACGCGAAGCAGCGCATTTTGGGGCTGGTGGAAGACGGCATCAAGGAAGGCGCCAAGCTCGAACTGGACGGCCGCGCCATCAAGGTGCCGGGGTACGAGGCGGGCAATTTCATCGGGCCCACGATTTTCTCGGGGGTGACGCCGGAGATGAAAATCTACACCACCGAGATTTTCGGACCGGTGATGGTCATCGTCGCCGTGAACTCATTGAGCGAGGCGATCACGCTCGTCAACAATAATCCCTTCGGCAACGGCACCGGCATCTTCACCCAAAGCGGCGCCGTCGCCCGCCGCTTTCAAAGCGAGATCGACGTCGGGCAAGTGGGCATCAATGTACCGATTCCGGTACCGGTGCCCATCTTCAGCTTTACCGGATCGCGCGGCTCCAAGCTCGGGGATCTCGGGCCCTACGGCAAACAGGTGGTGCAGTTCTACACCCAGACCAAGACGGTGACCACGCGTTGGTTCGACGACGGCGTCGGCTCCGGCGGCGTCAACACCACCATCAGCCTGAAGTAAATCCGCGCCAGGAGGAGTCCATGCAGCTAAAGGACACACACGCGGTCATCACGGGCGGCGCCTCGGGGCTGGGACTTGGCGTAGCGCAGCGGCTGGTGGCGGCAGGCGGCAAGGCCACTCTCCTCGATGTGAACGAGGCGCAAGGCGCCGCGGCGGCAGCGGAGCTTGGGCCGAGTGCCTCCTTCATTGCCACTGATGTGACCGACGAATCCGCGGTCAACGTTGCGATCGAGCGCGCCCGCGAACGGATGGGTGGTCTCAATGCGGCAATCAACTGCGCGGGCATCGGCACGCCCGCCCGCATGGTCGGGCGGCAAGGCGTCATGCCGGGCGCTTTTTTCAGAAAAGTGATCGAAATCAATTTGGTGGGTACAGTGTTGATTGCCAAGGCCGCGGCGGCAGTGATGCAGCAAAATTCCGCCAATGCCGCGGGCGAGCGCGGAGTCATCGTCATGACGGCATCGGTGGCCGCGTTCGACGGGCAGATCGGGCAGGTGGCCTACTCGGCCTCGAAGGGCGGCATCGTCGCGATGACGCTGCCCATGGCGCGCGAGCTGGCGTCGTCCGGAATTCGCGTCATGACGATTGCGCCCGGTCTTTTCGCCACGCCGATGATGAAGGGCATGCCGCAGGAAGCGCAGGATTCGCTCGGCAAGCAGACGCCGTTTCCGCCGCGGCTGGGCGAGCCCGACGAATTTGCCGCGCTGGTGGCGCACATTCTGGAAAACGCCATGCTGAACGGCGAAACCATCCGCCTCGACGGCGCCATTCGCATGCAGCCGCGCTGACAGGAGATCTCCATGATCAAATCCATCTCTGCCGTCGGCGACTCCGCCGCGCGTTGCTCACCCGAGGAGCGGGCGATCCGGATCGATCTGGCCGCGGCTTACCGGCTGGTCGCGCATTTCCATTGGGACGACCTGGTGTTCACGCACATCACCGCGCGCGTGCCGGGGCCTGAACACCATTTCCTCATCAATCCCTACGGCATGATGTTCGACGAGATCACCGCCTCGAGCCTCGTCAAGATCGACATGCATGCCAACAAGGTCGACGACAATCCCTGGCCGGTCAACCCCGCGGGATTCACCATTCACAGCGCCATCCACGCCGCGCGCCATGACGTGGGGTGCGTTCTGCACACGCATACCCTGAACGGCGTCGCCGTCTCGGCGCAAAAGCAGGGCGTACTGCCTCTCTCGCAGCAATCGATCTTCGTGCTGCAAAGCCTGGCCTATCACGATTACGAGGGTGTCGCCCTGCGCGACGATGAGAAGCCCCGCCTGGTCGCCGACCTCGGCAAAAGCAGCTATCTCATGCTGCGCAATCACGGTCTGCTCACGTGCGGCCGCAACGTGGCGGAAGCTTTTCAGATGATGTACCTGTTCGAGACGACGTGCGCGATCCAGGTGCGCGCCCAGGCGGGCGGCGGCGAATTGATACCGGTTGCGCAGGGCATCATCGACACCGCGCTCGAGCAGGCCCGCGCCGTCTCCAACGGCCAAGGACCCGACAAGCTCGTCTGGCCGGGGCTTCTCCGACGGCTGGATCGGATCGACAGCTCTTATCGCGAGTGATCCGGCGCGCTTCGTAGGGTGAGGTCGCCCAGAATCTGGCGCCGCCGCGCCGCGCCGGCGCTCGGCCACTCCATGATTTCCTCGATGGTGCGCCGGCAACCGATGCACAGCCCGCGCGCATCGAGGCGGCAAATATCCACGCACGGCGAAGGCACGGCGTCGGTCTCGGGGGACAACGGATTCGGCACGGCGGGCTCGGAGCGGCCTTAAGCGGAGCGGCGCGCGGCCGCAGGCCGCTCCGACCACTGGCGCACCACGCGGTGAATTGCATCCAGACCGTCGGTAAGAGCCGCCGGGCCGGGCTGCAGAATCAGCGGCGATTTGATCTCGTGCAACTCGCCGTCGCGCACGGCGGGAACCGCCTCCCAGCCCAGCCTGGCGGCGACCCGCTCCGGGCGGAAGCGCTTGCCGCACCAGGACCCCAGCACGATGTCCGGCGCACGCCGTACGACCTCCCCGGCATCGCCCAGAATGCGATCCTTGGCCAAAGCGCAGAGCGCACGTTCCGGGAACACGTCATCGCCGCCGGCGATGCCGATCAGCTCGCTGACCCAGCGAATGCCGCTGATCAGCGGCTCGTCCCATTCTTCGAAATAAACCCGCGGACGGCGGCGCAATTGCGCGGCCGCGGTGCGCACTTCCTCGACATGTGCTTCCAGCTCGAGCGCATAGCGCTCGGCCTGCTCCGCCGCGCCCACCAGTGCGCCGAGCCGGCGTACGTAGCCCAAGATGCCGGTGACCGAGCGATGATTGCTGATCCAGACCTCGATCCCGCTCTTGATCAGCGCCTGGGCGATATCGGCCTGGATATCCGAAAAGCCCACCACGAAATCCGGCTTGAGCGCGAGGATGCGATCGATCTTGGCGCTGGTGAACGCCGAGACGCGCGGCTTTTCACGGCGGGCCCGCGCCGGGCGCACGGTAAAGCCGGAGATGCCGACGATGAGATCGGACAGCCCAAGCGCGTAAAGAACCTCGGTGGGCTCTTCGGTCAGGCAAACGATGCGCTGCGGATATCGACTGTCCATGCGGGCTAGGGCTCCTAGAGCACACCCTCGGCCAATGCGCCGGCCGCGCCGTGCACGATGCTGTGCGCAAGGCCCGCGGCCTGCGACAGCACGTGATCCGCATAGAAGCGCGCGGTCGCAATCTTGGCGCGATGGAAGCCATCTCGGCGCCGGCCCCGCCCGGTGCGTCGAGCCGCTGCTGCGCAATGGATGCCGATCGCAGCAACTGCCAGCCGCCCGCCACGATGCCGAACAGCTTGAGCATGGGCACGGCGCCCACCGACACGCTGCGGATGTCCTGGCCGTAGTTCTCAACCACATAGCGAATCGCCCGCTCCAGCGCGTCGACGCCGCCGGCGAGCGCGGCGGCGATCTGCGGCAAATTCGGGTCTGCGGCCGTCGCTGCGGTCTTCGCTGCGGTCTTCGCTGCGCCCGTCGCTGCGGCGACGGCCAGCGCATGTCAGCGATGACGGCCTGCGCCGCGCGGCCGCCGTCGCGCGCGAGTTTGCGGCCGATCAAATCGTTGGCCTGGATGCCGGTCGTGCCCTCATAGATGGGCGTAATGCGCGCATCGCGCAGATACTGGGCGGCGCCCGTCTCCTCGACGAATCCGACGCCGCCATGCACCTGTATCCCCAGCGAGGCGATGTCGACCGAATTCTCGGTGCACCAGCCCTTGACCACGGGAATCATCAGATCGGCGAAGGCCTGGTGGCGCTCGCGCTCCTCCGCGCGCGGGTGCAGGCGGGCGGCGTCGAGCGACACGGCGACCACGGCGGCGAGCGCGCGCATGGCTTCGGTCTGCGACTTCATGAGCAGCAGCATGCGGCGCACGTCCGGATGATGGACGATGGTGACGCGCGGGCCGCCGCGCGCGCCGGCGTCCGTGCCTTGGACCCGCTCGCGCGCATACTGCAGCGCCGTCTGGTAGGCGCGCTCCGCAAGACCCACGCCCTCCAGGCCCACCGAATAGCGCGCCGCGTTCATCATGATGAACATGTATTCCAGGCCGCGGTTTTCCTCGCCGACGAGTTCGCCGATGGCGCCGCCGTTCTGGCCGTAGGCGAGCACGCAGGTGGGGCTGGCATGGATGCCGAGCTTGTGCTCGATGGAGACGCAATGAACATCATTGCGCGCGCCCAGCGAGCCGTCGGCATTGACCAGAAACTTCGGCACCACGAACAGCGAGATGCCTTTGACGCCTTCGGGCGCTCCGGCGACGCGCGCCAACACCATGTGCATGATGTTGTCGGTCAGGTCGTGCTCGCCGTAGGTGATGAAGATCTTCTGGCCCTCGAGGCGGTAGCGGCCGTCGCCGTCGGCACGGCGCGCGTGCGCACCGCGGACAGGTCGGAGCCGGCCTGCGGCTCCGTGAGATTCATGGTCCCGGTCCACTCGCCGCTCACCATCTTCGGCAGGTAGGTTTCCTTGAGCCCTCCGCGCCGCGCAGCTCGATCGCATCGATCGCGCCGCGCGTCAGCATCGGGCACAGCGCAAAGGCCACATTGGCGCCGTTCCACATCTCCTCGACCAGCGCCGACAGGACGCGGGGCAGATTCTGGCCGCCGAATTCCGCCGGACAGGACAGCGCGTTCCAGCCGTCGGCGACGAAGCGCGCATAGGCCTGCTTCCAGCCGGCGGCGGTCAGCACCTGGCCCTCCTGCCAGCGCGCGCCTTGCAGATCGCCGCTGCGATTGAGCGGCGAGAGCACGCCGGCTGCGAATTTGGCGGCTTCTTCCAGCACCGCCTCGGCCACGTCCAACGTCATCTCGCCGAAACCCGGCAGCTGCGCGAGCAGCTCCAGATCCACGAGCTCGCGCAGCACGAACTTCATGTCGGCCAACGGCGCCTGATAGTCGTTCATCGTGGACCTACATGTTGCGGCGGTAGCGGCCGCCGACATCGTACAGGGTGTGCGTGATCTGGCCGAGCGAAGCGCCGCGCACGGCCTCCATCAGCACCTCGAAGGTATTGCCGTTCTCGATCACCGTGCGCCGCAGGCGCTCGAGCAGCTGCGGCGCCTGGTCGGCATGCGTTTGCTGGAACGCCTTGAGACGCTTGAGCTGCGACTGCTTCTCCGCATCGGTGGAGCGCGCCAGCTCGATCGCCTCCGGTGCCGCCTCGCTGTGCGGATTGCGGAAGGTGTTGACGCCGATGATCGGATACGAGCCGTCGTGCTTCTGCCGCTCGTAGAACAGCGACTCTTCCTGAATTTTGCCGCGCTGATAGCCGGTTTCCATGGCGCCGAGCACGCCGCCGCGGTCGGCGATGGCATCGAATTCCTTGAGCACCGCCTCTTCGACCAGGTCGGTCAGCTCCTCGATGATGAAGCTGCCCTGGTTGGGATTCTCGTTCTTGGCCAGGCCCCATTCGCGATTGATGATCAGCTGAATCGCCATGGCGCGGCGCACGCTCTCTTCGGTGGGCGTGGTGACCGCCTCGTCGTAGGCATTGGTGTGCAGGCTGTTGCAATTGTCGTAGATCGCGCACAGCGCCTGCAGCGTGGTGCGGATGTCGTTGAACGCCATTTCCTGCGCATGCAGCGAGCGGCCGGAAGTCTGCACGTGATACTTGAGCTTCTGGCTGCGCTCGTTCGCGCCGTATTTGTTCTTCATCGCGACGGCCCAGATGCGCCGCGCGACCCGGCCGATCACCGAGTATTCCGGATCCATGCCGTTGGAGAAGAAGAACGACAGATTGGCGCGAAGTCATCGATGTGCATGCCGCGCGCGAGGTACGACTCGACGTAGGTAAAGCCGTTGGCGAGCGTGAACGCGAGCTGCGAGATCGGATTCGCGCCGGCTTCGGCGATGTGATAGCCGGAGATCGAGACCGAGTAGAAATTCTGCACCTGGTGGTGCACGAAATATTCCTGCATGTCGCCCATCATCTTGAGCGCGAATTCGGTGGAGAAGATGCAGGTGTTCTGGCCCTGATCTTCCTTCAATATGTCCGCCTGCACCGTGCCGCGCACCGTCGACAGGGTCCAGGCCTTGATCTTCTGGTGCTCGTCCGCGGTCGGATCGCGGCCGTTCTCGCGCTGGAACTTCTCCAGCTGCTGATCGATGGCGGTGTTCATGAACATCGCCAGAATCATCGGCGCCGGCCCGTTGATGGTCATCGACACCGAGGTCGTCGGCGCGCACAGGTCGAAGCCCGAATACAGCACCTTCATGTCGTCCAGCGTCGCGATCGATACGCCGGAATTGCCGACCTTGCCGTAGATGTCCGGGCGCGGGTCCGGATCCCAGCCGTACAGCGTCACCGAATCGAAGGCGGTGGACAGGCGATGCGCCGGCATGCCCTCGGACACCCGCTTGAAGCGCTGATTGGTGCGGAAGGCATCGCCCTCGCCGGCGAACATGCGCGTCGGGTCCTCGCCCTCGCGCTTGAAGGCGAACACGCCGGCGGTGTAGGGAAAGGAGCCCGGCACGTTTTCCTTCAGCAGGAAGCGCAGGACTTCGCCGTCGTCCTCGAAGCGCGGCAGCGACACCTTGCGGATCTTGGTGCCGGAGAGCGACTCGTGGTGAGCTGGGTGCGGATCTCCTTGTCGCGGATCTTCACCACGTACTCGGGCTGCGCGTACAGCTCCTGGGTCTTCGGCCATTGCTCCAGCAGCTTGGCGCACGCGGGGTCGAGCTCGGCGTTCTTGGCCGCGATCAGCTCGTCGAAGCCCGCGACCGGCCGGCCCGAGGCTGCGAACAAGGTCTTGGAGGTGCGCAGCGACTGGCGCTCGCGCGCGATTCGCGCCTGGCGTGCGATGAATCGGTGGAATTCGCGCAGCGACTCGGAGATCTCCGCCAGATAGCGCACGCGCTCGGGCGGCACGATGGCGCGGCCGCGCGAGGAGGCCTTCACGGCGACATGCGGCAGCTTTGCCGGGCCGAGTTTCAGGCCCTGCTCCTGCAGGCGCGGCAGCATGGCCTGATACAGCGCGGTGACGCCGTCGTCATTGAAGCGCGAGGCCATGGTGCCGAATACCGGCATGGTCTCGGGCGCTTGAGTAAACGATTCGTGGTTGCGCTGGTATTGCTTGCGCACGTCGCGCAGCGCGTCCTCGGCGCCCTTGCGGTCGAATTTGTTGATGGCGACGAAGTCGGCAAAATCGAGCATGTCGATCTTTTCCAGCTGCGAGGCCGCGCCGAATTCCGGCGTCATGACATAGAGCGAGGTATCGACCAGCGGCACGATGGCGGATTCGCCCTGGCCGATGCCGGAGGTCTCGACCACGATCAGATCGAAGCCGCTGAGCTTGCAGCAGGCCAGCACTTCGGGCAGCGCGGCGGAGATCTCCGTGCCGGTGTCGCGCGTGGCCAGCGAGCGCATGAAGATCTGGTCCGACTCGATCGCATTCATGCGAATGCGATCGCCGAGCAGCGCGCCGCCGGTGCGCTTGCGCGACGGGTCGATCGAGATGACGGCCACCCGCAGCCGATCGTCCTGATCGAGCCGCAGGCGCAGGATCAGTTCGTCGGTCAGCGAGGATTTGCCCGCGCCGCCGGTGCCGGTGATGCCGAGGACCGGGGTCTTGATGCCGGCGGCCGCCTGCAGCATCGCCTGGCGGACGCGCATGGGTAGGTGCGATTTTCGACCGCGGTGATGACGCGCGCGAGCTGCCGGCGGTTGCCGGAGCGCAGCGCCTCCAGCGCATCGGCTCGGCCGGCGCCAGCGCGGACAGATCGTAATCGCTCGAGCGGATGACATCATCGATCATGCCCTGCAGGCCCAGCTTGGCGCCGTCCTCGGGGGAATACAGGCGCGTCACGCCATAGGCCATGCAGTTCCCGGATTTCGGCGGGCACGATGACGCCGCCGCCGCCGCCGAACACCTTGATGTTCTCGCCGCCGTTCTCGCGCAGCAGGTCGATCATGTATTTGAAGAATTCGACATGGCCGCCCTGGTAGGAGGTGATGGCCACGCCCTGCACGTCCTCCTGCAGGGCGGCATTGACGATCTCCTGCACCGAGCGGTTATGGCCGAGGTGGATGACTTCGGCCCCCGAGGCCTGCAGGATGCGGCGCATGATATTGACGGTGGCATCATGGCCGTCGAACAGCGAGGTGGCGGTCACGAACCGTACCTTGTTCTTGGGCTGATACACCGGCTTGG
>CAWFQX010000009.1:0-217844 GCA_963818075.1 uncultured Gammaproteobacteria bacterium
GTGTTGAATATTGTTCATACACGTATGTATCGGTTTAAACATTCGAGCAGTAACAACTGATGCTGAAATTTGTTCAACGCTCGGTGGGAAGTTAAACCTGGACGATGGTGACCGCCAAACCGGGTTGGGGAGTAAAACATGATCACGCTAGCGGCTGAGCACTCATTGGTTACAGGCAACCGGCAGAGATTGTGATGGATAGATTTAAAAGGGATTCAATTGGATTCCATGGTCGGCAATTTCATCCAGTAGATCTTTGACCGGATTTCCTTTGTTTATATTTTCAAGCACCATGAGATTTTCAGACAGCCCAACTCTTACCCTTTTGGGGTTGCTCGGCCAACCAGTAGCCGACTCAGCGTCGAATCACCATGTGCCCGGGAAAGCGGCCATGGGTCTTGTGGGTGTCCTGATGAATTTACCCACAGGCGAATCAGAGTTGTCAGATGTCTCAATCGCCCGACTTTGTGCACAGTCTGGGTAGGGGTCTTGCGACGCATGCTCACCAGCTGCCTTGGTCTGGGCTTTTCGACGATGGAGGAATTTGGCCGCCTGGTACGAACGGTGTGCAACCCGTCTTGGCTCATTGAGCCTCGGGACGAGTTACATCGGCTTCGGCACCCACGACGTTTCACTTTAACCTCCGAGGAGGCGTGAACAGCGGTCGAATCGTATTCGCAAAAAAACCCGAACATCTGGTGGACCGCTCGGGTTTCGTTGCGGGGCCATCCTTGCGGATCGGTTCCCTTGTGAATCGCGGTACAACCACCAGGCTGTTACTCCCTTTATGTAGGCGGGCAACCTGGCGAAAATGGCCACTGGATCAACTTTATTTTCGGGAAATTCGTCTTTTGAGCGAATTATTAGTGTGGCTACGAGTTTTCCGAGTCATTGAATCGACCAACTTGCTCTGCCCTCCATGACAAGAATAAATTCACTTTTCTCTAGCGTTATCCGATAGTTGAGAACATTATAGTCATGGAAACAGTGGTCAAGTGATCGCACCGAGCGACTTAGTCCAGTAGTGTCGCACCCGTCATTCATTTTTGGACTTTCCGCATCATAAATCGCCAACCGCTGGGCTATCAGACGGCACTCAATGTCCTAAAAGCTGGTCGCGCCGCGTTCTTCGGGGAGATAGATGCCGATCTACCACCGAACCGTTCGGCGCTCTTGCGAAAGGACGACCTGACACCGCAATTCGGGTACGTCGGCCACGGCTACGCTTCTACCCGAGTGCTTCTTCTGGGAATCAATCCCGGTAATGGGCGGGAGACGATCAACCGCACCGTCACCGACGCGAGGATGATGCCGACGTTGATCAAGTTCGCGGAAGACCCAACGCCGGAAAACTTCAAGGCTGCGCAACAGGTTTACCAAGCCGAATGTTCGTCGTGGCACATTTGGCGGCGTCACTGTACCGAGATAACTGGGGCAGGCAAGTTGTCGCTGGACGATATTGCCTATTCAAATGCCCTACCCTGGCGAACTGGTAGCGAATCGAACTTCGGCGATTCCGTCGCGGCGAACGCTGCAACCCTTTACACTCACCCGCTGATCGACGAATTGAGACCATTAGTGGTTATTTGTCTCGGAAAGCGCGCCGCTGCAATCGTAAAGATCGGCGACCCAAAGCTGCCTCACATGATCGTTTGGAATCGTGCCCAGGCGGCCACACCGAACGTCCTTTTGGATCGGCGACGTGCTGCCGAAGAAGTTTTTGCGATATTGGGACGCACTCGCCCTTAAGTCGCTAAGGACGTGGTGATCAAATACTATCTAAGTGAATCCGGCACTGTTCGGCTCGCGTTTAACCTGAAGATGAATGCCCAATTTCATGTTCCACGCGGATGCCGTTTGACTGGTTAGGATCCACTGGCAGCATGCGACAATCGCAAACGATGGGAAAGAAAAAGACCCATTGCGAGTAATGAGCCAGTAAGCAACCCTCCCAAATGCGCTGCGTTATCGATTCCTGGCGTAGCCGCACCGATTGCTAGATTGATCGCAACAAAGATCCCGGCGTTTAGCAAAATAAACTTTCTAGTTTCCTCAAGCCGCGAATCCCGCAGTAACAGAAGCATCAATAGTATGCCGAATAGGCCAAATATCGCTCCCGACGCGCCAATGCTTATTGTTGCCGGATGCGCCAGGACGCTCGCAATACTGCCCCCAAGGCCACACAACAAATAACAAGCAATCAAGCGCCACCTTGTTACAACCGGCTGGAGGAATATGCCGGCAAATAGCAGTCCATAGAGATTGTTGATTAAGTGGATCAACCCGCCGTGCACAAACTGGCTGGCGATCAGCCTGAAGACCCCCAAACCGTGTATCTGAGGTCGGTAGTTGGCTCCCCATGCCAATAGATCGTCGGAGTCAAACGACAACACGCCGAGACCGGCCAATACCATCGCAAGGAAAACCGCGATGTTGGCGAAAAGAAGAATGGGGAGCCCATAATCACCCTTTGAGGAGGCGAATGTCTTTAGCCATCCATGCGGATGAAGTGTTCCTTGCTTGTGAATTTCATGCGCACCCTCTACCTGCGGCTTATCGATTGGGCGGATAAAGACCAGGACCAGCCAAAGGAGAGGACCAAGAACAATCGACCACGTCAGCCACGTGAGCCGATCACCCGTACGCTTTTCGAATGATTCTCTATGAGGAATGAGAACAATGGGGGACGCCAGGTTAGAGCCTCCCAATTGCAACGTTTTTTCAAACCGCTTCCGATCGGAATTGTGCCCAAGATTCTCTAGGAATTGATACGTCTTCGGATCTTCCGCATTGAACGACCGCAGTGATTCTCTGACAAATGCGTCATAAGCAAGCTTCTTTTCCGCGTCAGACGCAGAGTTGCTCATACTTTGGTGAAACTTTAGACCCAACCAAACGAGCTTTTGGTCCGTAGCTCCAGTTGCGCTACAAACTGGCGCTAACACATAAAGATCATAATTCAATGTTTGATTGCCTTTGCCGCTTCTCGTGACAAACGCGTGGCCTACCGGTCGATTCAGGTGCATGCACACATTGTCGGCGATGTAGAATTTACTCGGCGAATTGATTGCGATCAGGGAGGCATCATCAACGTGAGTAAGATTGCCGGTAGCGGTTCTCACGTATCCTTGCGCAATGATCGCCGGCACCGCCACCACGGCTACAGCCGCGAAGTGATAGAGGGGCGGAAGGTTCTTGCGCTTGTCGCGTAGGTTGAGCATGCGCAACCTTCGCTGAAATAGAAGAAATTCAAGGAGCCACGCCAACGCGCCAGGCAACCAAATATCGGCCACATCTTCGTCAAGCGGTATCCACTCATTCTTGGCTACCAACTGCCAATTTAGAAAGGAATAACAAACGGTGAATACCAGCGAGAGCGCGACAAGCGGTAAAAATAAATTCCGAATCCTTAAACTCGTCCCTTCAAGATTCATAGTGCATTCATCCCTGAGTTGGCGCTATCGACGGCGTTGTTTTTTAGTTTCGTCGTGTTGTAGTTTACGCAGTGGCAATTGCGACTGCCAGCGGCAGGACCTCCATTCGTACAATGTCCGTTTGTTTTAATCTGAAATAGTGCCTATTGCCCGCCGCCGCGAGCCACATTCAATCGCGCAATCTACGCCTTGCAGCGGATCGCCTCAATTCTCTGCACAACCGACACACCCACGCCAGCGAGCCTAGCTGTCTTGCATATGCCCGCCCCAGCGGCTCTATACGAGCGCACAGCCGCCTCGACCTCCGAACTGACCTTTGGCCTCCCGAAAACCTTTCCTGCGCGCCTCGCTCGCGCAATGCCCGCATTAATGCGTTCCATCAACATGGCTCGCTCAAACTCCGCGAACACGCCACTCATTTGTAGCAAAGCCTTGCCAGCTGGCGTGGTCGAATCCACTGCTTGCTGATGAATGTACAAGCCGATATTGATTGCGGCCATCTCGCCAAAGAATGACACCAGGTCCTGTAGGGATCGGCTCAGCCGATCCACTGCCCAGCAAGCGACCATGTCGAACTTTCCTTGGTTGGCATCCTTGCACAGCCTTCCGAAACTCGGTCGCTTGTCTTTGCCTTTCGCGCCGCTGATACCCTGGTCTGAATAGACCTCCACAATCTGCCAGCCGCGTTGGCGTGCAACATCAGTGAGGACTTGAATCTGGTTATCGAGATTCTGGTCGTCGGTCGAGACGCGAACATATACACCTACACGCTTCATGATTCACCCACAGCTGCCAGAACTGAATCAAGTATGAGTAGACCTGTTGGAATAGATACGGAAACTACTTCAATGCCGCGTAGCGCGAAATCGAAGCTGGAATAGACAGTTTGACTCGGCGCCTCGCGATAGGCGCATGCGGACATTCCGTATAGGGCAGCCTTCGATCTCATCTTCCTTAACAGATATCATATAGCCTTCGATAACTTCTTCATTTCCTCGATCATCACCTTGAATGTTCCGTCCGGGTGCCACACGACTTTCCTTTTGTTGAATCCGCGCGTCGTAATCTCAGTCATGATGTGTGAGTAAGTAGATTCAATTTCTTTGACGGATGTTCCAGCTGCTCGTGCCACCAAGTGAATGGG
Organism: uncultured Gammaproteobacteria bacterium; assembly: GCA_963818075.1. Lineage (GTDB taxonomy): Bacteria > Pseudomonadota > Gammaproteobacteria > Steroidobacterales > Steroidobacteraceae > Bog-1198. The sequence continues at coordinate 4,579 of CAWFQX010000009.1, forward strand.
TTCTTCAGCAAGCAAACGATTCGTTATCCAAAAATGTCGGCAATGATACAGATCAAACCATTCAAGATTTATCGCCTTAAGATTCACTCGCAATAGCTTGTATTGGTGATAGAACGTATCTCTGGCGCTGGTCTTTCCACTATCCGATGGTGAGAATACAAAATCATTTGGCTCTTTGTACTTTTGCCGTACCAACCAGTGTTGAAGCGCAAGCATTTGAACAACGACCTGTCTATCGCGTCGAACTTTGGAGGTAGCTGCCCTTACGCTGACGACACACTCCGATCCTCCACGCACCTCCAAATCTTTATTCCGAAGGCCAAATGCCTCACCGCTCCGTAAACCGCTGTTTCCGACCAGAGCGATAATGTGCATGGTCATCACGCGGTGATATAACTCGATGACCCGTTTGCTTCTTTCGTCCAATCAGCTACGCATTTAAAGAAGTCGACAAATTGCTTTCCATTGATACGTTGACGCTTCGGTCCTTGCTTCTCAACGATGAAATCCCAATTCGGCACGGATCGCGCCGTACACATCTTCTCCTTATGCGCGAATATGAACATCTTACGGATGACTAATAGCTCATCACGTACAACATCACGTCTTAACGTTTTACCTTTGGCCTTATTGGATTCCAGGCGCCAGTCCAAGTAGCCGTGGAAGACCTCTCCATCAATTTCAGTGACCTTGGTTTCGAGACCATTCGGATATTTGGTCTTCAGGAACTCCAATCCAAGACCAATCCGATATCGCTGGCTAATCCACGTTCTAGGTGAAATCTGATCTTGCTTCACCAACTTTTCCATATGGATTGAGAATTGGCGCAGAAGGTCTTTAAGAGCCAAGGCCAGAATGCGTTGGCCACTCTGCACTTTGGCTAGGATATTGATTACTTCCCGCTGAGCAGCCTTTGTGGCGGTTACAAGGTCGTCAGTTCCGAGACTCTTACGGTAGTTCCTATCTTCCTGCTTTATATGAACCCGCATGAACCAGCTGCTCTTTTCGACGTCGGTTCGCCGGTACAGCGTCAAGTTCAAGTCACCAAATGGGATGACATGTTTGTCCTTTTGTGATCCCCGCGTTCCATAGTCAGTAGCAGCCACGTATGGCTTCGTCTTCATGATCTCCCTTTAAAAAGATACCCGCAGCGTTAGCGGTTGCGGAAGGCAACGCGGGTATGTTCGCGGGTAAAGCTTGAGTCTAACCCGCTGATTATACTAAAACGGGTATCTCGCGGGAATCTTTTAGTTACTATATTAATCAATAGGTTGTGGTTAAAAACTTACTCCCACTCGATCGTCGCCGGCGGCTTCCCCGAAATGTCGTAGACGACCCGTGAGATCCCGGGCACCTCGTTGATCACGCGATGCACCACGCGGTCGAGAAATTCATACGGCAGACGCGCCCAGCGCGCCGTCATGAAATCGACGGTCTCCACGGCCCGCAGCGCAATCACATAATCGTAGCGGCGCCCATCTCCCATGACACCGACGGAACGCACCGGCAGGAAGACCGCGAAAGCCTGGCTGACTTTGTCGTAAAGTTCGTGGCGGCGCAGCTCCTCGATGAAAATGGCGTCCGCGCGCCTCAATAGATCGGCATGGTGCTTGTGAATTTCGCCCAAGATTCGCACGCCCAGGCCCGGGCCCGGAAAGGGATGCCGATGCACCATGTCTTTCGGCAACCCCAGTTCGACACCCAGCTTGCGCACTTCGTCCTTGAACAGTTCGCGCAGCGGCTCCAACAGCTCGAGCTTCATGTGCTGAGGCAAGCCGCCCACATTGTGGTGCGACTTGATGACGTGGGCTTTGCCGGTCTTACCGCCGGCAGATTCGATCACGTCGGGATAAATGGTGCCCTGTGCGAGCCACTTGACGTCCTTGAGCTTGGCCGCCTGCTCGTCGAAGACTTCAACGAACATACGGCCGATGATCTTGCGCTTCTTCTCCGGATCCGACTCGCCGGCAAGCGCCGTCAAAAATCGCTGCTCCGCATCGACGCGAATCACGCGCACGCCCATGTGTTCGGCGAACGTCGCCATCACCTGATCGCCTTCGCCCAGACGCAACAGTCCGTGGTCCACGAATACGCAGGTGAGCTGTGCGCCGATGGCGCGATGTAGCAGCGCGGCCAGCACCGACGAGTCCACTCCGCCCGATAGCCCGAGCAGCACTTTTTCCTTGCCGACCTGCGCGCGAATTCGCGCCACACTGTCTTCGATGATATTGCCGGTTGCCCAATTGGCCGCGCAGCCCGCGATTTCGCGCACGAAACGCCGCAAGATCTCCGCGCCCTGAAGGGTATGGGTCACTTCGGGATGAAACTGCAGGCCGTAAAATCGCCGCGCCTCATCCGCCATCGCCGCGAGCGGGGCATTGTCGCTCGATCCAATGATCTTGAATCCCGGCGGAACCGCAACGACACGATCGCCGTGACTCATCCACACATCGAGTACGCGGCGCCCTTGCTTGTCGCGATTGTCTTCGAGGCCGTCGAGCAGCGGCGAGTCGCCGGTCGGCCGAACTTGCGCGGCGCCGAACTCGCGATGGCTGGATGATTCGACCTGACCGCCCAGCTGCGCGGCCATGGTCTGCATGCCGTAGCAAATGCCGAGCAACGGCACGCCTGATGAAAACACGATTGGCGGCGCTTCAGGACCCTTGACGTCGTAAACCGATTCGGGACCGCCGGAAAGAATGATCGCCTTCGGCGCAAAGCGCCGGATCTGCTCCGCATCGGCGTCGCACGGATAGATTTCCGAATACACTCCGAGTTCGCGCACGCGGCGTGCAATCAATTGCGTGTACTGGGCGCCGAAATCGAGAATGAGGACCCGGTCCGCGTGAATGTCGGGCATCAACCTATCCGATAGTTGGGCGCTTCTTTGGTGATGGTCACATCGTGGACGTGACTCTCGCGAACGCCGGCGCTTGTGATGCGTACGAATTGCGGGCGTGTGCGCATTTCCTCGATACTGCCGCTGCCGGTGTAGCCCATGGCAGCGCGCAGGCCGCCCGATAGCTGGTGCAGTATGGCGACCAGACTGCCCTTGTAGGGTACGCGTCCCTCGATGCCTTCCGGCACCAGCTTTTCGAGTTCCGTCGTGGTGTCCTGAAAATAGCGATCGCTGGAGCCGTGTGCCTGCGCCATCGCACCCAACGACCCCATGCCGCGATACGCTTTATAGGAACCGCCCTGGTACAGTTCCACGTCGCCCGGGGATTCTTCGGTGCCCGCGAACATGCCGCCGATCATCACGCAGTGCGCCCCGGCCGCCAGCGCCTTGGCAATATCGCCGGAATATCTGATGCCGCCGTCGCCGATTACCGGCACCCCCGTACCCTCCAATGCCTTGGCGACGCGGGCAATCGCGCTGATTTGCGGCACGCCGACACCCGCGATGACGCGCGTCGTGCAGATCGAGCCGGGCCCGATGCCGACCTTGACCGCGTCGGCTCCGTGCCTCACGAGATCGAGTGCCGCCTCGGCCGTCACGATATTGCCGCCGATAACTTGGATGTCGGGATATTCCGCTTTGATCTTCGCGACCGTCTCGAGCACGCCGCGCGAATGGCCGTGCGAGGTGTCGACCACGACGACGTCCACGCCCGCCTCGCGCAATGCCGCGACCCGCTTCAGCGTGTCGGGCGCCGTGCCCACGGCGGCGCCGACGCGCAGGCTCCCCACGCTGTCCTTGCACGCATTCGGGAATTCAGTGGCCTTTTGAAAATCCTTCACGGTGATCATGCCTTTGAGCTCATGATCTCCGGCAATCACCAGCACCTTTTCGATGCGGTGCTTGTGCAGCAGTGCGAGCACTTGGTCTTTGGGCGCGTTTTCGCGCACCGTGATCAGGCGGTCCTTCGGCGTCATCACGGTGGATACAGGTGCATCGAGTTTGGTTTCGAAGCGCAGATCACGATGCGTGACGATGCCCACCACCTTTGTGCCGAGCACCACCGGCACGCCGGAGATATTCTTGGCGCGGGTCAGTTCCAGAACCTGACGAATCGTCATGTCGGGATTCACCGTGATCGGGTCGCTGATCACCCCGCTCTCGAACTTCTTCACGCGGTCGACCTGCCGCGCTTGATTGTCGACCGACATGTTCTTGTGAATGATGCCGATACCGCCTTCCTGGGCAATGGTAATGGCCAGGCGCGCCTCGGTGACGGTATCCATCGCGGCGGACACCACGGGCAGATTGACCTGGATTTCGCGGGTCAGCTTGCTGGCGAGGGACACGTCGCGGGGCAAAACTTCGGAATATGCCGGCACGAGCAGGACGTCATCGAATGTGAGTGCCTCTTCAAGAATACGCATAGGTAGCGTTCACGGGTCATATAAGAGGCGGCGCATTGTACCTTGCGCCTGCTGCGCGGTAAACCGCTATCATTTACCCATGGAACTCGCCGAAAACGCAGCCCACCCGAAGCGGCCTGAGCGCGACATATACAGTGTTTCGCGCCTCAATCGCGAAGTCAGGGTGCTGCTGGAGCGCGGATTCGGCAGCCTGTGGCTGGAAGCCGAAATCTCCAATTTCGCGAAGCCCAGCTCCGGCCACTGGTATTTCTCGCTCAAGGATGCCACCGCGCAAGTTCGCTGTGCCATGTTCCGCCAGCGAAATATGTTGTGTGCCTTCATCGCAAGGGATGGCCAAAAGGTGCTGGTGCGGGCCCGCATCGGGTTATACGAGCCGCGCGGCGAGTACCAGCTCATCGTCGACCATATGGAGGACGCCGGGCTCGGCGCCTTGAAACGGCAGTTCGAGGAATTGAGCGCCAAACTCGAGCGCGAAGGCCTGTTCGCGGCCGAGCGCAAGCGTCCCTTGCCGAGCCTGCCCCGCCGCATCGGCATCATCACCTCGCCGACCGGCGCGGCGGTGCGGGACATCCTGCACGTGCTGGCCCGGCGCTTTCCCGCCGCCGCGGTCTTGGTCTACCCCGTGCCCGTTCAGGGCGCTCAAGCGGCGGCGGAGATCATCGCGGCCCTTGAAGCGGCCGGCCGCCGCGCCGAATGCGATGTGCTGATCCTGGCGCGCGGCGGCGGTTCCTTGGAGGACCTGTGGGCGTTCAACGACGAACGCTTGGCGCGAGCCATCGTGGCTTCGCCCATCCCGATCATCACGGGCATTGGTCATGAGATCGACTTCACGATTGCCGACTTCGCTGCGGACATGCGTGCGCCTACGCCCTCCGCGGCCGCGGAGATGGTGGTTCCCGACGCCGAAGAATGGTTCAACGCCTTCGTGCGACTGGGCGCACGGCTGCAGCGCTGCATGCTGCGCCGTCTCGAGGAGCATCGCGAACGCCTGCGCTGGCTGACCGGGCGTGCCGCCCTCGTGAGCCCCGCTGCGCGCTTGGGCGCGCAGGCGCAGCGGTTGGACGAGCTCGAACAGTGCCTGGTGCGCGCGGTGCGTCGCCGGCTCCAGGAACATCGCGAGCGCTTGCGCTGGTTGGCGGGGCGGGCCGCGCTGATGAGTCCGTCGGCGCGCCTGACACAGCAGCGCCTGCGGTTGGACATCTTGGAGCAGCAGCTGAATCGCGCGTGGCGGCAGGCGATCAATTCCCGACGCGAAAGGCTGCTGCCGCTCATTCGCACCTTGAATGCCGTCAGTCCGCTCGCGACGCTGGAGCGCGGCTATGCCATCGTCAGCGTCGAAGGCGGTGCCATTCTTCGCAGCGCCGCGGACGCAAAGCCGGGCACGATCATCGAAGCGCGACTAGCCCGAGGCAGGGTTCGCGCCAAAATCGAAGGCGCGTCGTGATGCGCAGCTCTCGCGCCGCATTCGCGTCCATCGTCTGGGGCTGTGCGCTCCTCGCCCGCAGCCCTCATGCCCTGGCGGTCGACCTGCCGCACGAAAATGCCGTGCCCGGCGGCGTCAAGATTCTGCGCCTCAATTCCACTGCGACGTCCATGCCGTATGTCGACACGGACGGGCATCGCGCATTGGTGGTTCAGGAAGGTGCTACATGGGTGGCGGTGATCGGCATCCCGCTGGCCGCGCCGCTCGGCGCCCGGCAGGTGACGGTACGCGATCCCAACGGCACACAAGAGCTTGAATTTGCGGTTGGCGACAAGCAATACACCAGCCAATCGCTCAAAGTCGCGCCGGGTCAGGTCGATTTATCGGCTGCGGATCTCGCGCGCGTCAACCGCGAAAAAATCCGCATCGAGCATGCATTGAGTCATTGGACGGAACCGCCGCCGGAGTCCCTGCGTTTGCCCCCGCCGGTTCCCGGTCCGCACAGCAGCTCATTCGGTTCGCGCAGAGTCTTCAATGGTCAATCGCGCAATCCGCATAGCGGTATGGACATTGCGGCAGCCACCGGCACCCCCGTGCTTGCGCCCATCGGCGGCACGGTGGTCGACACGGGCGCGTACTTTTTCAACGGCAACACGGTGTTCATCGACCATGGCCGCGGCCTTATCAGCATGTACTGTCATTTGAGCGCGGTTGACGTGAAGCCCGGAGAGCGCGTGGCCGCAGGCACTCGCATCGGCGCCGTCGGGATGACGGGGCGCGCGACCGGCCCGCACCTGCACTGGGGATTGAGCCTCAACCGCGCCTGGGTCGACCCCGAGCTGTTTCTGCCCTAGGACTGTGCGTCCTAGGTTCCTCCCAACATCTGCTCGACCGCTGCGCCCTCGAGCGGCGAGGCCATTGCAGCCTGCCGCAGACGCGCGCTGTGCTCTTGCACGGCCGCGCCGGACGGCTGCATTTCGATCTGTCCCTGGAAGAATGCACCTTCGGTGATTCCGACACGCGGGGCAAAGACGTTTCCCTTGACCTTGGCGGTGGCGCGAATGCTCACCGACTCGGTGGCGAACAGGTCGCCTTCGACTTTGCCGTCGATGACGATGACGCGCGCGCGAATGTCGCCCTTCATCGAGCCGTCCGTTCCCACCGTCAGGCTCTGCGTGTGGGTAATCGATCCTTCCACACTGCCCTGAATGATCAGATCTTCTTGGGCCGACAATTCACCCCGGAATCGCAGAGTGGGCCCGAGTACCGAGGCTCGCGGAGCGGCTTCCGGGGCTCGAGCTTCTGGCGCACGCGCTTCGGCGGCCTTCGGCTGCGGCGCACGGGGCTCGGGCCGGGGCTCGCGCGGTTCCGGACGGGTGAGGGAAGGTTCGGGCACGCCGGCGCGGCCGCTTGAATTGGCATTCATCATGGGAGCGTCTCCATCGAGAGGTTTTTTAAACCAGGACATCGTTAGGCTGCACTGCCGGAAACTTTGACCATCCGCGCGCTGGGAACTTCCGGTTTGCCGGGCTGCTGGCCGGCTTTCTTGCCGCCCATGTCAATGCTGCCGCTGAAATTGGCGCCCTCCATTATGCTCACGGTGGGTGCGAAAATATTGCCGCAAACCTTCGCGGTATCCTTTACGAACACTGATTTCTCCGCCTGCAAATCGCCGTCGACGGTTCCCTCGACGATAATGAGCTGCGCGCGGATGTTCGCCTTGACCGTGCCTTGCGGCCCGACCGTCAGACGCTGTGTATGCGTGATCGATCCTTCGACGCGGCCCTGGATCAGGAGGTCCTCTTCGGCGGTCAGATCACCCTTGAAATACAGAGTCGGACCCAGGATGGAAGCGCGCTCGGTCGCGCTGTTGTAGGGATTGCTCATTCGAAATCTCCGTGGCGGACGTATGCAGGCAGCGCGAGATTACCCGGCATAATCGGTTCCGAAGTGAGACTTCGATCACGATTCCCTCGCGACGTCGATTGAGCGGGCATCGGACTGTCGCCAAACGCGGACGGAGATCGATCCGGCCGCGTGACCGGCGGGCGTCATCTGCGGTTTCAGGGCTTGTTGTCGGCGCCGCCCCGTGATGCCGCTTGCCGCTGTAGATAGTCGTTCAAAGTGTGCGCCAGCGAGACAAAGTCCGAAGGAATCATCAGCACCGTGGTGCTGTTGTTCTCGGCGCCCACCTCGGAAATCATTTGCATCCGCCGAAGTTCCAACGCGGCGGGATTCGCCGTAATCTGTGCCGCGGCGGCCGACAGCTTTACCGAAGCCTCGAGTTCCGCTTCGGCCTTGATGATGCGCGCGCGCTTTTCGCGAATCGCCTCGGCTTGCATCGCCATCACCTGCTGCATCGCCTGCGGCAGTTCCACATCCTTCATCTCGAAGCGCTGCACCTCCAAGCCCCAGGCCGCGGTCGATCCGGAGATATTGTCGCCAAGCAATGTGTTGATTTTGTTCCTTTCCTGCAGGATTTCGTCCAGATCGTGCTGGCCGATGATGTTGCGAAGGCCGGTGAGCGCCAATTGATAGACCGCCGCGGGGGCGTCGACCACGGCAATCACCGACTTCGACGCATCGACGATTCGATACCACAGCACGGCGTTGACCTTGATCGTCACGCTGTCGCGCGTAATCGTCTCCTGCTGTTCGGCGGAGACGGTGCGGGTGCGGATATCGACCCTGACCGCGCGCTCGATGTTCAGGGGAATGATCCAATACAGGCCTGGCCCGCGCAGGCCCTGGTAGCGGCCGAGGCGGAACACCACGCCGCGCTCGTATTCCTGCGCGACCCGCAGGCCCGACAGGGCGATCGCGACCAAACCGACGATAACAAGATCGAGAAGCGGGAACATCCCTGTAGTCTAGCCTATTGACTACTCGATGCTTTCCCCATGCAGCGAAATATCCAGGCCCTCGCGTTCCTGCTCCTCGGTGACGCGCAATCCGATGGTCTTGTCGATCACCTTCAAAATGATGAAACTCGCCAAGAATCCATAAATCACGGTTACGCCAACGCCTACCAGCTGAATGAGCAACGAGCCGTCCACACCGCTGATCTCCTTGCTGACGAATACACCGGTGAGCAGCGCGCCGACGATTCCGCCGATGCCATGAACACCGAAGGCATCGAGGGAGTCGTCGTATCCCAGCACCTGCTTCAACGAAGTTGCTGCGATGAAGCACACGACCCCTGCAATGAGGCCGATGATCACGGCCGAAGTCGGGCCCACGAAGCCGGACGCCGGGGTGATGGCGACCAATCCCGCCACCGCGCCCGACGCGATGCCCAACACGCTGGGCTTGCCGCGGCTGATCCACTCGGAACTCATCCAGCCGAGCGCTGCCGTCGCGGTGGCCATTTGCGTCACCAGCATCGCCATGCCGGCGCGGCCATCGGCGGCACCCGCCGAACCGGCGTTGAAGCCGAACCAGCCCACCCACAATAGCGAGGCGCCGATCAGCGTCAAGGTGAGGTTGTGGGGCGCCATCGCCTCCCTGCCGTAGCCCAAGCGCTTGCCGAGCACCAAGCAGCTGGCAAGACCGGCGATGCCGGCATTGATATGCACCACCGTGCCGCCGGCAAAGTCGAGGACGCCCAGCTTGTTGAGCCAGCCGCTCGGCTCCCACACCATATGGGCGATCGGTGCATACACGAGCAGCGACCAGGCCGACATGAACACCAGCATGGCGGAAAACTTCATGCGGTCGGCGAACGCGCCCGCAATCAGTGCCGGAGTGATGATCGCGAACGTCAGTTGAAACATCGCATACACGGTTTCAGGGATGGTCAAAGCCAGGTGCGACACCGACAGCTGATTCGCGTCATGCATGAACGCCATGCCGTTGAAAAACGCGCGGCTGGCGCCGCCCAAGAACCGGCTGCCCGGGGTGAATGCCCACGAGTAGCCGATCAGCCACCACAGCAGAGTCACGACGCAAGTAATCGCAAATGTCTGCATCAGCGTTGCCAGCACGTTTTTCTTGCGCACCATTCCGCCGTAAAACAGCGCGAGTCCCGGTACCGACATCATCAGGACCAAGGCCGTGGAGGTCAGCATCCAGGCGGTATCGCCGGAACTTATTTTGTCCACGCCCATCAAGCTTGGCTCGGTCGGCGCGTCGGCCCACGCGCCGCGCACCGCCAAAGTCATTCCGCCGAGAAGTACCAGTCGAGACAATTTGGTCATCAAAACAAATCCCCCTTGAATTCTAAATCGCGCTGGCGTCGCGCTCGCCCGTTCGAATGCGTACCACCTGCGCAAGGTCGAAGACGAAGATCTTTCCGTCCCCCACCTTTCCGGTCTGGGCTGATTTGGCGATCGCCTCGATTACTTGATCGACCAGCGCATCATCGACCGCGATTTCTATTTTTGTCTTCGGCACGAACTCGATCGCATACTCGGCACCGCGATAAATCTCCGTATGTCCGCGCTGCCGGCCAAAGCCGCGAACCTCGGTTACTGTGACGCCTTGGACGCCGACTTCACTGACGGCCTGGCGCACATCGTCGAGCTTGAATGGCTTGATGATCGCGGTGATGAGCTTCATCGACTTTGCGTACCCTCTGCCCCATCGCTTAGGTTGTTGATTTGCATGCGGGCGTTCCCCGATCGGATTCTGCAATAAGCACCGGTTGTGCCACTCATGAAGAATCGAACGTGATCAGAGGGTTAGCGCTTTGTAGGTGGATGGCCACGGCGCCTTTGCACTAAATGAGGGCGGCGCGGATACTCTCCATGCGTTGAAATGAGGCGTGGGCGGCGCGAAAGCCGCGGGACGCCCGAGGTCATTTCAACGTCAATTCCAGACGCACCATGCCGGTTTCGTTTTTCGCCTTGTCGCTGACCGCCAGAAAGACCCGCTCGGGATCGATCTGAGTATCCGTCAGCAAGGCCCGTTGGACGGCCTGGGCTCGTTGTTGCCCCAGGGTCGTCAGGTCGCCGTCGGCGATTGCAATGTGCCGGTGCAATTCCTGGCTGAGGAAATCCAATTGGGCCGCTGCGAGTTCGGGTTTGGTTTTGAGAGCGGTGATCGCCTCCGGATACTTTGGATCACCGCCAACGTTCTTCGCGTAAAGTTGCGTCAATATCTCGAGCTTCACCGCCGGCTCCAATTGCGCAAAATCGGGCGCAGCCGCGGCCGTCTTCTTCCGGCCTGGCATTGCGGACAGCGCGTCCCGGGCCTGCGTCGAGAACTGCACCTCGACCAATGCCGGCCGATCGAGCTCGGCGACAAAGGCGATCGGCACTTCTATTTTGAGCTGCGGCCGCTCGTTCAGCGCCTTGACCACGGCGCGAACCTTGTCCGAAGCGACGCTGTCCAGGTCGGCCAAACCCGGACGGAAATCGATGAACTGCAGATCCGGACCGCCGCCGAACAGGGCGCCGAGCAGCGCAAACGGCGCCGTGACCGCCTTCTCGAGAACGTTGACGAAGACTTTCCAAATGATGGGTCCCAGTCGAAATGTCGGATCGTCGAGCGTGCCCGTCACGGGAATATCCAGATCGATGACGCCATTGCGGTCCTTGAGCAGGGCGACCGCCAACTTGATCGGTAGCGATACCGCATCCTTGCTCGCCGTCTTGTCGCCGAACTCGAGCTGTTCCACGGTGATGTGATGTTGGGCATCGAGCTTGCGGCCGTCCACTTTGTAATGCATGAGCGTGGAGAGCTTGCCCTTCGTGATGTTGTAGCCCGCGAATTTCCCTGAATATGGATTGAAGATACTAAGATCCATGTTGCGGAAACTCATCGACAAATCGGTGTACAGGTCCGCACTCAACAGATTGACCTGGCCGGTGATGGCGACCGGCGAAAATGCATCCACGGCGCCATGAATATCCACCGTCGCCCGCGAGTTGGGCTTCGAAGACAGGCCGAGCACCGTGCCTTCGATGTTCTGGATGCCGGTGGCGAAATTCGGCTGCACGGACAGGTCGGCGAAGTTGGCCTGACTCGCGTACAGCACGACTTTCTTGACGGCCATCGGCATGGCGGGCGCCTTGTTTCGCGCACTCGCCGGCTTCGCTTGACTGACCGCGGTCGCCGCTACGGGCGGTCCGGGGGGCGCGGGCGCGATCACCGTCGCACCGGGACCTGCCAGCACCCGCTTCACGTTCAGGCTGTTATCCGGTTCGATGATGACGCGGGCATACAATTTGCGCGCCGCCACCTGTTCGATAACGAGCCGATCGGGATCTCGCTGGAAATTGATTCCGGATAGCTCCAGACGATCCCAATTGACAAAGTCGTCGTGCAGCGCGTTGTCGATCGTATGGACGCCGGCGACGCTGACATCGGAGGATATCTGCAGTGTGGGTTTGCCTGCGCCGTAGCGCACTTTGGCCTCACCGCTCAAGCGGCCGGCGAGCAGGGTCATCGACGTGTACTGCGCGATATAGGGCTGTGCCGCCTTGAGTTCGATGCCGTCCAGCTTCACCGCCACACGGGCCGACAAGGGTTGCGGCGTGACGTCCCCGTTCACACTCAACGACCCCGAATCGTTGATCCGCGTCTCGAGGCTCACGGTCACCGGCTTGGCGAGGTCCAAGCTCGCGCCGTCCGCCTTGAGCGAAAACGGTGCCAGCCGCACTTTCGCCGCCGGCGTGGTGCTGCGATCGTCGGCCGATATATCGGCCTCGCGCAGTGCGAATTCGCGCAGGTCGAATTTCCATGGCGCAGCTGGCGCCGGCCATGGCCGGGGCCGGGGCCGCCGCATTGGCCGGTGGTGCTGCCGCGGCGTTCGTCGCAGCGTTCGTCGCGGATTGCGCCGGTGCGGCGGCTGCGTTCGACGCCGGCGGCTGCGCCAGCTTGAGCAAATTGAGCGAACCATCCGGCTCGAGCCACGTCACGACCTTAACCCCGGTGAGCGTCAGCGAATCGGAATGAGCCTGCCTTCGCAGGAGATCGACGGTGGTACCGCTCAACAGCAGCGAAGGAACCGATATCCAGTCGACCTCCGATTGCTTGGGCCGGACGGCAAGATCGCTGCACCTGGATTCTCGAGACTGTCGCCTGCAAGTCAACGGCATTCTGCAAGGAGAACTTGTAAGTGGCGTTTAGGTCGATGGTGCCGGTATTGACCACGAAATTAAGCCGATCTTCGAGATACTCCCAAATCGTGTGCGCGCGCAATCCATCGATTTGAAATTCGCCGTCCGATTCGATGGGTTGCACCGAGACGTGCCCGTGCCACTCCACCCTCTCGCCGAGCTTGGAAATTCCGGTGAAGGTAAAGCGGCCGCCCTCGACTCCGGTGGTGAAGCTCGCCAGCTCAAAATTGATGGGTTCCAGCCGCGCCGCAAACTCCGACGGACGGCTGCGGTCCTCGTAAGTCGCGAGTCCATTGCTGACTTTGAATGAACCGATGCGAATATTCGGCAGCGGCGCCTTTTTCTCCTGTGTCTTTGCCGGAGCAACCTTGGGACTCAGATCCACGAGATTGAGCCTGCCGTCCCGGTCCACCACGGCGTTCACAGTGGGTGCGTCGATATCGATGTTGGCGAATGAATAGGCGCGATGCCAGATGGAAAACCACAACTCGAATTCGACGAACAACCGGCGAAAGGCCAGCAATTTTTCACCGTTCGGTGCGGCCAGCGCAAATTCTCCGACCTCGAGGCGCAGCAAGAACGGATTGACGCGGATGTCGCCCACCGTCGGCGTCACACCCAGAGTCTTCGGGATGTCTTCGAGGAGGGCGGAGCGCAGCAATCGGGGGGCGAGCACGAAACCGGCCAACGCGTACAGGGCGACCAGCAAAGTCACCACGGCGGCAATGCGCAAGGCTTTCTTTTTGGTGAATTGCAGCACAGGGCATCCCCTCAACACGCCGCCGCCTCAGGAGCCTAGTCTAGCAAACTTCGCGCTAGCGCTTGTTGCGCTGAATCAGCCGCTTGCGTTTGCGCACTTGACGCGGCGTCAGGGGGTTCCGCTTGCCCGCAAACGGGTTCTCGTCGCCGCGGAAGGCGACGCGTACCGGCGTACCCAGAAGATCGAATGCCTTGCGGTAGACGTTGACCAAGTAGCGCCGGTAGGCGTCCGGCACGTGATCCGTCTGATTGCCGTGGATCACGATCACGGGTGGGTTGCGGCCGCCCTGATGGGCGTAACGAAGCTTGATGCGGCGGCCGCTGACCAGCGGCGGCTGGTGGCTTTCGATGGCCGCTTCGAGCACCCGGGTCAGCTCCGGCGTGCTCATGGCCCGTGTTGCGGCGGCGTACACCTTACGCACCGCGGCGAACAGTTCCCCGACACCGCTGCCGTGCCGCGCCGAAATGAAATGCAGCGGCGCAAAATCGGCGAACTGCAGGCGCTGTTCGACTTGCTGGCGGATCAAATCGCGCTGTTCCGTGGGAATGTTGTCCCACTTGTTGACGGCGAGCACCACCGCCCGCCCCTCCTCGATGACCGTGCCCAGCAGGCTCGCATCCTGTTCGGCGACATTGTCGTGCGCATCCATCACGAGCACGACCACGTGAGCGGTTGCAATCGCCTGCAGGGTTTTGATGACGCTGAATTTCTCCACCGCCTCCTCGACGCGGGAACGGCGCCTCAAACCCGCGGTGTCGATCAATGTGTAGCGCTCGCCGTCGCGTTCGAACGGCACCAGCACGGCGTCACGCGTGGTGCCGGGCTGATCGAACGCCACCATGCGGTCCTCACCCAGCAGCCGGTTGATCAACGTGCTCTTGCCGACGTTCGGGCGGCCGATGACCGCCACCTTGATTCCGGTCGTTTCGGGACCGTCATGCGGGTCCGGTGTCAACCCAGCGAGGGCCGCCTCGAGCAGCGAAATCACGCCCTGATCGTGCGCGGCCGCGATCGGATGCGGTTCACCGACGCCCAGCTGGTGAAAATCGGCCACGGCGATGTCGTGATCGAAGCCTTCGGTCTTGTTCACCGCCAGGAACAAGGGCTTGCCGCTGCGCCTCGCTAGTTGCGCCACGAATTGATCCTGCGGAGTGACGCCTGCGCGGCCATCCACCAACACGATGAGCCGATCCGCCTCGCTGATCGCGCGTTCGGTTTGCGCGATCATCAAGCTCTCGATGACGTCGGCATTCTCGACCAGGCCGCCGGTGTCCACTACGATGCACGGCACATCCGTGCGCCGCGCGAATCCGTATTGCCGATCCCGGGTCAGACCAGGCAGATCGGCCACCAACGCGTCGCGGGTCCCCGTCATGGCATTGAACAAGGTCGATTTGCCGACGTTCGGCCGACCGATCAATGCAACTACCGGCAGCATTGACTACGGTGTCGGCGGAGGTGTCGGCGTCGCTGGCTGAGCTGCAGGCTCCTCGGCAGGCTTGGGAACCGGGGCAGGCGTCGACGTATCGGTTGCAGGAACCTCGGGCGCAGCGGCTGCCTCGGGAGCAGCTGTCGCCGCGGGCGCTGCGGTTGCCTCGGGCGCACCAGCTGCCGCAGGCGCCACGGGCGCCGCAGGGGTCGCCGCCGCCACGGCTGCCGCGGGCGTGGCGCGATATGCGGCCAACTTCCCGCCATCAGTCAGCACGATCACCGTGTCGCCGACCGCCACCGGTGAATTGGTTACACGTTCCTTGGCGACGCGCTCCCGGGCCACGAGTTCACCTGTAGTCTTGTCGAGCCAGTGAACATAGCCCTGGAAGTCGGCGATCACGACCGCCGAGCTGGTCAACACCGGCGTGCTGAGACGCCGCAGCTTCAATTTCTGATTGCGCCAGAGTTCGGAACCGTCGCGCTGGCGCAGCGCAACCACGATGCCGTCGGACTGCGTCACATACAGATTGTCGGCATCGACCGCCAAGCCTTTGTAGCTCGACATGTCGTGTGCCCACCAAATCTGCCCCGAGTCGAGTGCCAGCATCGCGGTGCGCCCTTGGAAGCCCGTGGCGAACACATTGTCGCCGGCCGTGTGCACCGCCGAATCGATGTCGACCAGGCGATCGAGCTCGGTACGGCCGTGAGGCGAAGCCAGAGCCGTATCCCAAACCGTATCGCCGGAGTGCAGCGACACGGCCATCACCTTGCCGTTGTCGAAGCCGCTGATCGCCACTTCCTTGGCAATGATCGGCGTCGCCGTACCGCGCAAGCTCAAGCGCGGCACCTGCTGCTCCACGGACCAGAGCTCCTTGCCGGTGTGCGCATCGAGACAGTGGAGCCTGCCGTCCACCGATCGAATCACGACGTCTTCGTCGCTGATCGCCGGAGAGGACAACAATTCGGAATTCAAGCGTGCGCGCCACAGCTCGCGCCCGGTGGCGCCGTCCATTGCGACGACGGCGCCCTTGCTGCTGCCCACGACGACCAGCCCGGCGCCCGCGCTGGGCCCCGCCGACAACGGGATTTTTAGATTCTTGACCCAAACGCGGCGCCCGGTGTCGAGCGCAGTGGCAAGCACCTCACCCTTGTGCGAAGCCGCAAACACCACCCCGTTGTCCACTGCGGGCCCCAATCCCAAGCGCAGCACCAATTGCTTCTTGCCGCCGCCGACGCCCTCGCCCCACAGCTTCTTGACCGGCAGCGTCGCCGGGAACTTGACCAGCACCGCGGGCGGCTCGACGTCTTTGTCTTTGCTGCAGCCGGCCGCGATCAGCAGCGCGGCCAGGCCGATGGGAAGCAATGAGCGCATCAGGGTTTGGCCTTTTTCGGTGTGTCTGCGGAATTGGCTTTCGCCAGCGGCGCCGGTACGGCACCCAGGTCTTGAATCTTGAGTTCGAGCAACCCGCCATCGCCGCCGCCCGCGTCGGCCGCCGCCAGCGCCGCCTGGTACTCGGTGAGCGCGTCCGGGACAGCCTTCTTCGCCAAGAACGCGTCGCCGCGCACTTCGTGATAGGGAACCACGAACGCGGCCGGCATGGGTTCGGTCAGCGTCTTGATCGCTTCGTCGGATTTGCCCTGGTCGGTCAAGACTCGCGCCAGGCGCAGGCGGGCGATCTGGCGAAGCTCCGTGTCCTTCGAATCGTTCATGACCTTCGTCAGGGGTGCAATCGCCTTGTCGAGCTGACCATCATCGACGTCGAGCCGCGCCAACGTCAGCTGCGCCTGGTCGGCATAAGGCGAGCTCGCGTAATCCTTGATGAGTCCGTCGGCAAGTTCCCGTGATTTGGGCTTGTCATTGGCCTGCAGTGCGGCCGTCATGGCGCTGAATTGCGCCGCGGCCTTCAAGGCGCGTTCGTTCACGTAACTCTGGTAGTACCGAATCCCGAAAAACACGCCTGCGCCGATCAGCACCCCGCCGATGATCCACGGTGCGTACTCCTTGAACGCGTGCTTGACGACTTCCAATTGCTCGTCGTCGGTCAAATATTCTTCTGTCATGACTTCTCCGCTACCCGCCCTTAAGACCCAACAAGACACCCAAGCGTTCACTGATTCGGCCGATCGGGCATTCCTCCTGCGCCGACTCCTCGCGCAAGGCCTTCACGGCAACGACGCCGCGGGTCATTTCGTCTTCCCCGAGCAGGACCGCGAACTGCGCGCCGCTCTTGTCCGCACGCTTCAATTGTGTCTTGAAACTCCCGCCGCCGAGATTGACCTGTAATGCAAGATCCGGCCAGGCATCGCGCAATCGCTCCGCCAGTCGGAAACCCGCGATCTCCGTGCCTTCCCCGGCCAACACCAAGTAGACGTGCGGCCGGCCGCGTTGCCGGCCCAATCCCTGCTTCTCGAGAAGCATGACGATCCGCTCCTGCCCCATGGCCCAGCCGATCCCCGGCGTGCTGGCGCCGCCCAATTGGGCCACCAAGCCGTCGTAGCGTCCGCCCGCACAGATCGTGCTTTGCGATCCGAGTGCGTCCGTCGTCCACTCGAAAACCGTGCGGGTGTAGTAGTCGAGTCCGCGCACCAGATGCGGTTCGACATGATACTCGATGCCGGCGCTGCGCAGTTGCGCGCACAAAGACTCGAAGTGCGCGCGCGACTCCGGATCGAGGAAATCGGGCAGCCGCGGCGCTCCGGCGACGATGCGCTGCATCTCCGGATTCTTGCTGTCGAGTATTCGCAGCGGATTGCCCTGCAGCCGGCGTTTGCTGTCCTCGTCGAGCGCGGCCTCATGGGCGCTGAAATAGGCCGTAAGCTCCACGCGATAGGCCGCGCGCGATGCCGGGGTGCCGAGCGAATTGACCAGCAGCTTCGTGCGGGTCAGGCCGAGCCGCCGCAACAAGCGGGCGGACAGCAAAATGATCTCGGCGTCGACATCCGGGCCCTCGAATCCGAATGCCTCTGCGTCGATTTGATGAAATTGCCGGTAGCGCCCCGCCTGCGGCCGTTCGCGCCGGAACATCGGTCCCATGCACCACACGCGCAAGCGGCCCTCGCGCAGCATGCCGTTCGAGATGACCGCGCGCGCGATACCGGCGGTCGCTTCGGGGCGCAGCGTGATGTGATCCTCGCCCTGATCGACGAAGCTGAACATCTCCTTCTCGACGATGTCGGTAAAGTCGCCGATCGAGCGTTTGAACAATTGCGTCTGCTCGATCACGGGAACGCGGAATTCCTCATAGCCATAGGCTGCGAAGATCTCCCGCGTGACCTGCTCCAAATGCTGCCAGGCCGCGATTTGCGCGGGCAACACGTCGTGTACGCCGCGCAGGGGCTCGATGATCTTGCTCAAGAACTCAAGCTCCGATCAGCCCATTGGGCGCGCGGCGGGGGGCGCCGTACCGGTCGGCGGTGACCCCGCCGGCGCAGCGCTGTGGGAGTCGGGCCGGAGCACGCCGTCGGCTCCCGCTTCGAAGCGTGCCACGTCGCCGGACACGAACTGCGGCCCGATCGCGACCGCCCGGTTGTTGATTTCGAGCTGCACACCGCTTGCGAAGCCCAGGTACACGCGCATGGGCGCGATACCGGCGATGGTCCTGACGCTGTTGGCGCGGCCATTGCCGGCGAATGCGCGCCGACCCGCCGCATCATGGACATCCACCCACGAGTCCGCGGAAAAACTCAAGCGCAGGCGTGCCCGGCCCATCCCCGCCGTCGCATTGGGATCTGCCGCGCCTGCGGGCACCGGCTGGTTCGCCGCGGCGGCCGTCGGCGGCATCGCAGGCGGCGTCGACGGCGATGACGCGGTCGCTGTGGACGACGACGAATCGGCAGCGGATCCAAGATCGGCTCCGGCCGAATTCGCTGCGCCGTCCGCACCGGTTGCGCTGGGATTCGCCGCCACGGGCCGGCTCTGCACCGGAGCTCCCCCGCGCTGATGCCAGGGTCTCCACCAGACCAAGCCGAGCACGAGCAGGATGGCCGCGACCGTCCCCGCGACCTGCGGCCAGGGCAGGTTGCTCACGGCAGGCGCATCGGTGCGCAGCCTCACACTTGCCTGCTGCGCGATCGGCGGCTTCGGCGCATGCACGCGGGACTCGTAGCCGGCCATGATTTCGTCGGCAGGCAATCCCAGAAACGCCGCGTATCTCTTCAAATGACCCTTCGCGAACACCGACGGACCCACGCGCTCGTAGTCTTCGGCCTCGAGCGCCTCGATGATCCAGCCATCGAGACGCAGCTCATCCGCCACTTTTTGTGCGCTCAATGCGCGGCGCTCGCGCTCGGCCTTGAGCCTCGGACCCACGCTGGCGACGGGATCGGTCATCGATCGATGCCGGAGCGCATCATTTGCGCCTGTTCGGAATTGGGAAATTCAGATTGCACGCGGCGCGCGTAGGCCGCCGCCGCCGTGGGGTCGCCGAGCTTGCGCTCCGCGCGAACGCCGAGCCACAGCACTTCCGACGTCGGTGGGTTGGCCGCGAGATAGCGTTGCACGAGGTCGCGCGCCTGCGCGGCATCGCCGCGATCGAGCGCGATGGTACCGAGCTGCACCATCGCTTCGGGCAAATTCGGGCGAACGGCCAGCGCGCGGCTGAAGTAGCGCTCGGCATCGACTACATCGCCCGCCGCGCGGACGCAAACACCGGCATTCACCAGCGCCACTTCCGGCGTCTGATACAGGGGATTGCGCGCCACCTCGGCGAACAGTTTTTCGCCCGCGACTGCCTTGCCGGTGCGGCACAGGAACCCGGCATAGGTGTTTTGAATGTTCGGATCGCCCTTGCCCAGCCGATAACCGGTGGAGTAGGCGCGCTCCGCCTTCGACATTTCATTCAGCCGCTCGTAAACGAGGCCCGCGGTCATCTGCACGTCCGGGTTGCCCGGATCCTCGGTGAGCGCCCGCTCCATCACATCGCGCGAGTTCGCCAGTTTGCCGAGCTTCATGTATTCGATTGCGAGCTGCATATTGGTGGCGGCCTGGACGGCAGGCGTCGCCTTTTTGAAGCCCGTATTGTGCGAGCAGGCAGCCAAGCCGATGCCGAGGATGATCGCCGGCAGTTTCATCCTGCCTGGTCTCATCGAACTTCCGCCGGGGTGCGCGCGGCACTGCTCAGTCTCGTGCCGAGCCGGACCGAGGTTCGATCCGTAACGCGGCCCGCCAGCTGGCCGCAGGCGGCATCGATGTCATCGCCGCGCGTCCTGCGAATCGTCGCGATCACGCCGTTCTCGTTCAGAATGTCGCGAAATCTCACGATGGCCGCCGCCGGCGAACGCCGGTAGCGGGTGCCGGGAAATACATTGAAGGGAATCAAGTTGAGCTTTGCCGGCCGGCCCACCAGCCGCCGGGCAAGCTCCCGGGCGTGCTCGGGCTTGTCGTTCACGCCGTCGAGCATGACGTACTCGAACGTCACGCTGCGGCCGTTCTGCGCATCGATGTAGTGCCAGCATGCCGCCAACAACTCGTCGATCGGATGTTTCCGATTGATGGGCACGAGCTCGTTGCGCAAGGCGTCGTTCGGAGCGTGCAGCGACACCGCCAGGGCGACATTGCACTCCTGCGCCAATTTGTAGATCTGCGGAACCAGCCCCGAAGTGCTCAAGGTCACCCTGCGCCGCGACAAGTCATAGCCCAAATCGTCGAGAAAGGTCCGCATCGCCGGCACCACGTTGCGGTAATTGGCAAGCGGTTCGCCCATGCCCATGAAGACGATGTTGGTGATGTTAGCGCGGGCGTCGCCGGCCCGGCCGTCGCCATGACCCGGCCGCAAGTGCGACAATTCACGGTGCGCCAGCCACACCTGCCCGACGATTTCCGCCACGCTCAAGTTGCGGTTGAAGCCTTGCTGTGCGGTCGAGCAGAAGGAACAATCCATGGCGCAGCCCACCTGGCTCGAGATGCACAATGTGCCGCGATCCGGCTCGGGGATATAGACGGTCTCGATTCCCTGCACCTCGTCCATGCGCAGCATCCACTTGCGCGTACCGTCGCTCGATACCTGCTCGGTGACGATCTCAGGAACCGCGATTCTCGCGACTTCGCTCAAGCGAGCACGAAAGTCCTGCGCGAGATCCGTCATCGCCGCGAAATCCGCCGCGCCGCGCCTGTAGATCCACTTCATCAGCTGGCGTGCGCGAAACGGCTTCGCGCCAAGCCGCTCGGCGACGAAAGCCTCGAGTTCCGCGCGCGGCAAGCCGAGTAAATTCACGCGTTCGCCGGCCAACTGATGTCTCCTTCGTTTCGCGCCCGTACGCTAGCGCGTTCGCGGACAGAGCTCAATTTCGCGGAAGAAATAGCTGATTTCCCGCGCCGCAGTTTCCGGAGCATCCGAGCCATGGACGATGTTCTCATCGATGCTGGTCGCAAGATCGGCACGGATCGTTCCCTTGGCCGCCTTCTTCGGATCGGTCGCCCCCATCACCTCGCGATTGCGCGCAATCGCGGACTCGCCCTCGAGGACTTGCACCATGACCGGGCCCGAGGTCATGAAGCGCACCAGATCCTTGAAGAACGGGCGCTCGCGATGCACCGCATAGAATCCCTCCGCTTCCGCCTGCGAGAGGTGGGTCATGCGCGCCGCCACCACTCGCAAACCCGCCTGCTCGAAACGGCGATACACATCGCCGATCAGATTGCGGCCGACGCCGTCGGGTTTGACGATGGATAGAGTACGCTCGATTGGCATGACGACCTCAGGTTGAGAAATTGGGAGTGCCCCTCGAGGGGCCGACAAAGACCGCGAAGTGTACTGGAGCGGCCGCCCCCAGGCAATCCGGCTGACCACCGAAGTGCCTGTATTACTTGGAAAAAAAAGCTGGTCTTCGACTACTTGCGAACGACTGACCGGTGACGGCGGCTGGGTCGGAGAGGCCTTTCCCGGGGCGTGAAAAACAGGGACGTTTTTCCCGCAGCCCCCAGGGGCGCGACGCATGCGTCGCGCGGGGGGCCATGGATGGCCACCCAGGGCTTGCGCGGAGCAGGATTGCGCAGCGCAATGGGTTTACGGCGGCCCGGGAAAGGCCTCTCCGACCCAGCCTACGTGCGCGGGTTAGACGTTAAAGCTCTCTCCGCACCCGCATTCGCCCTTGGCTTTGGGGTTTTGGAACTTGAAGGCCTCGTTCAAGCCCTGCTTGACGAAATCCACCAAGGTCCCATCGATCAGCGGCAGACTCAACGGATCCACCACCACTTTTACGCCGCGTGCCTCGAAAACGGCGTCTTCCGGATGGATTTCGTCGGCATAATTCACGACATAGGCAAATCCCGAACAGCCGGTCTTCTTGATTCCGACCCGCAGTCCCAAACCGGCCCCGCGCTGCGCCAAGTGAGATCGGACCCGATCAGCCGCCGATTCCGTCAACAAAATCGCCATATTGCACTGCCCTCTCCACGACCCAACATGTGGCCGTGGCGCTATACATAACACGCCGAACTTCTGCACGCACGGAACCAGGGCGCGTTTTTTCCAACCCTGCCTATATGGGGTTGCGGGGGTCAGTCACAATGGCCGGGGGGCCGGTCGTTTCAGTGGGACTAGCGCTGCAGCGCACCGGTCAGCGCGGCCACCCACGCGTCCTCAATGATCAGCAGCCGTCCCCGCTTCTCTACCGGTACCGCAAATCGGTCGCTCAACTCCTGCACACCATGCGGCAACGCCGCCGTTACTAGCGGCCCCACTCCCTGCTCGGCGACCCAGGCCGACACCGCGATAGTGTGAGGACAGCCAAACGCCAAGAATCGCGCCGCCTGGATCGTCCCGGCATTGACTTGCACATCGAACTGCACCCAGGTGCCTTGCGCGGGGCTCCCGGCGCTGCCGCGATAAACGTCGGGACCCGCGAGGACTCCCGTGCCCGGAGCGGTCTCGAAATAGCGCAGGGTCAGTTCGCTGTAGTCCACCGCGCTCAGCCGACCTTACGGCCGCTGACCCGGCGCAGGCGCGACACTGCTTCCGCCACCACAGCGATCGCGGTGTCGACATCGCTTTCGCACGTTGTGCGGCCCAACCCGAATCGCAGGCTGCTCTCGCTCAACACGGGGTCGCGCCCCAAGGCACGCAGCACGTAGGAGGGTTCACGCGACGCCGAGTTGCAGGCTGAGCCGGTCGACACTGCGAGACGGCCCCGCACGGCGGCGAGCAGGCTTTCGCCTTCGACGCCGTCGATTGATACGTTGAGCAGATGCGGCACGGAACGAGCCGCGTCGCCGTTGCGATATGTTCCGCCGATCGCTGCCAGCCCCTGCCACAGACGCTCCCGCAGTGCCGCGATGCGTTCCAATTCCGACGGCGGGGCGGTGCGCGCCAGCTCGAATGCCAATCCCATACCCACCACCTGATGGGTGGCCACGGTACCCGCCCGTAACCCCTGCTCCTGTCCACCGCCGAATTGCAGTGCGGTCAGCTGCACCGGCGCGCCGCGGCTGCGCCGCGAGACG
Organism: uncultured Gammaproteobacteria bacterium; assembly: GCA_963818075.1. Taxonomy (GTDB): domain Bacteria; phylum Pseudomonadota; class Gammaproteobacteria; order Steroidobacterales; family Steroidobacteraceae; genus Bog-1198. The sequence goes on from CAWFQX010000009.1 coordinate 28,020, forward strand.
AGCAGCGCGCCGACGCCCTTGGGGCCGTAGGCTTTGTGGGCCGATAGCGACATCAGGTCGGCGCCGAGCGCGGCAAAGTCGACGGCGCTCTTGCCGATGCTCTGTGCCGCATCGACGTGCAGCCGTGCACCGCCGTGCCGCGCACATATCGCGGCGATGGCCGCAATGTCCTGCACGACGCCGATCTCGTTGTTGACGTGCATGATGGACACCAGCACGGTGTCCGCGCGCAGCGCCGCGCCGACTTGATCGGGATGAATCACTCCGCCGCTGTCCGGCGCGAGGTAAGTGACTCGCCAACCGCGGCGTTCGAGTTCGCGGCACGGATCGAGGACGGCCTTGTGCTCGGTGCGGGCGGTGACGATGTGCCGGCCTTGCTCGCGGTAGTAGTGAGCGAGGCCGAAAATCGCCAAGTTATTCGCTTCGGTGGCGCCCGACGTCCATACCACTTCGTCGGGCGCGGCCCCGGCGCACGCGGCAACCTGTACCCGCGCCGTCTCCACCAGAGCGCCGGCGGCGGCGCCATAGTCGTGGCTCGCCGATCCAGGATTGCCGAACTCGCCGTCCATCCCCAGGCACCGCGCCATGGCCGCCGCTACCTGCGGATCGACGGGGGTCGTTGCCGCGTAGTCCAGATACACCGGCCTACTCATTCGCCGCTGCGCTCGTCGCGCGCCCGCTGCGCCGATTGGCCGCGCCGGCCCTGCACCGCGCTCAGTATGCCGCGCATGATGTTGAGCTCGTTGCGGTCCAGCTGTGCGCGATTGAACAATCGCCGCAACCGCTCCATCAGGTGCCCGGTGCGGTCGTCAAAATCGATTTCGTGCAGGACCTCGTGCAGGTGCGCGTAAAAATGCTCGACATCCCCCGACGGTGCCAGCGGCAATTCCAGTTGGGTGTGCGACTGCGGTTGCTCGCGCGACAGGAAAATCTCGTAGGCGAGAAGCTGCACGGACATCGCCAGATTCAACGAGCAATATTCAGGATTGGCGGGGATGCGCACCAGTACGTTGCAATGGTTCAAATCCTCCGTGGCGAGCCCGTAGCGCTCGGAGCCGAACAGCAGTGCCGCTCGATTTTCGCCGGCCATCCCGCCGATGCGTCCGGCGACGTCGCGCGGCGTCGTGAACTCCCAATAATACGAACGCGGGCGCGACGTGGTGCCCGCAATGAACGACGCGTCGCTGATCGCCTCGGCGACCGTCTCGACGATGCGCGCATTGCTCAAAATGTCGTCGGCGCCCGCCGCCAGAGCGATGGCGTCGGTGTGGGGAAAGGCGCGCGGGCGAACCAGCACCAAGTCGCTCAGCGCCATATTTTTCATGGCGCGCGCCACCGAGCCGATGTTGCCCGGATGGCTGGGGTCGATGAGGACGATGCGAACGAGGGCCGTCATACTGTTATTCTAGCGCCACCTTATGCAGCCACTCCTCAATATCGGCATGCGTGCCGCCCGGCGCGCCGGCGACCTGATCGTCAAAAGCCTGTCGCGGCTCGATTCACTGAAAATCGACAGCAAGGGCCGCAATGACTTCGTCACCGACATCGACCGCAAGGCCGAGGCCGACATCATCGCCACCATTCGGCGCAGCCATCCGCAGCACGCGTTTCTCGCCGAGGAGGGCGGCCGCAGCGGCGACAGCGAGTTCGTCTGGATCATCGACCCGCTCGATGGCACGACAAATTTCCTGCACGGTTTCCCGACCTTCGCGGTCTCGATCGCGCTCGAGCATAGGGGCCGCCTGCAGCACGCGGTCGTCTACGATCCCATGCGGCAGGAATTCTTCACCGCCTCGCGCGGCGACGGCGCGCAGCTCGAAGGCAAGAAAATCCGGGTAAGCACGCAGCGCACCTTGGAGGGCTCCTTGATCGGCACCGGTTTTCCGTTTCGTGCCGGCGCCCACGTCGACGCCTATCTCGCCATGCTCAAGGTGATCATGGGCACCGCCGCCGGGGTGCGCCGCCCGGGTGCGGCGGCGCTGGATCTGGCCTATGTCGCGGCGGGTCGCATCGATGGTTTTTGGGAGTTCGGTCTATCCCCCTGGGACACCGCGGCCGGAACGCTGCTCATTCAAGAGGCGGGCGGCCGCATCGGTACGCCCGCAGGCATCGAGTACGCGCTCGGGCCCAACGTCGTCGCGGGCAACCCCAAGGTTTACCAGGAACTGCTCGAAGCGCTCGGGCCGCTCACGCCGGCGGCTCTGCGCACATAGGGCACGCGCGAATCAGGCATACTCTTAGCAGCAACCACTCACGATTCGAGGGAGAACGCATGAGTCTGTTCCGAACCAAACCGATCGACGTGAATGCCGATACCGGCTTGAAACGCTGCCTTGGCGCTTTTGACCTGACCATGCTCGGCATCGGTTGCATCATCGGCACGGGCATCTTCGTGCTCACCGGCGTGGTCGCCGCCCAGCACTCCGGCCCGGCCATCGTGCTGTCCTTCATCCTCTCAGGAACCGCCTGCGCCTTCGCCGCGTTGTGCTACGCCGAGTTGGCCGGCGCCATCGGCGGCGCCGGCAGCGCGTATGGCTATGCCTACTCGGGCATCGGCGAACTGATCGCCTGGATCATCGGCTGGGACTTGATCTTGGAATATGCCATCGCCACCTCCACCGTGGCCATCGGCTGGTCCGGCTACTTCGGCAAAATCCTGGAACTGCTCGGCCTGCATCTGCCGCACGCGCTCAGCAATGCCCCGCTCGACGGCGGCATCGCCAATGTGCCGGCGATGGTCATCGTGCTGCTGTTGTCGGTGCTGTTGTCCATCGGCGTCAACGAATCGGCCAAGTTCAACACCGTCATGGTGTTCGTGAAACTCGCCGCCGTCACCATCTTCATCATCGTCGCCGCACCCCACGTCAATCCGGCCAATTGGCATCCCTTCATTCCGCCGCAGGTCACCGATGCCGACGGCCAGTCTCATTTCGGCTACGGCGGCGTGCTCACCGGCGCCTCGCTCATTTTCTTCGCCTACATCGGCTTCGACGCGGTTTCCACCGCAGCCGAGGAAACCATAAAACCGCAGCGCAACCTGCCGATCGGCATCATTGCCTCGCTGGTGATCTGCACCGTGCTGTATATCGTGGTTTCCGGCATCCTCACCGGGGTCGTGCATTACGACCAGATCGACGTCAAGGCGCCCATCGCCGATGCGCTCAAGCAGCTCGGCATCGGCTGGGCGGAGGCGCTGATCTCGATCGGCGCCCTGGCCGGCATAACCACCGTGATGCTCGTGCTCTATTTCGGCCTGACCCGGGTGGTGCTGGCCATGTCGCGCGACGGCCTGCTGCCCACGCCCATGGCCAAGGTCAATCCAAAAACGCAGACGCCGGTGCGTCTGATCTTGGGATCCGGCGTGGCGATCGCGCTGATCGCCGGCCTGTCGCCGATCGGCAAAGTCGCGCAACTGGTCAATCTGGGCACGCTCGCCGCCTTTTTCATGGTTTGCGCCAGCGTCATCGTGCTGCGTAAGACCCGCCCCGAGCTCAAGCGCCCGTTCCGCACGCCGTTGGTGCCGCTGGTGCCGATACTCGGCATGGGCTTCTGCGCGTTCCTCATGGCCGGCCTGCCGGCGATAACCTGGGAGGCCTTTTTCATCTGGTCCGCAATCGGACTGGCAATCTTTTTTCTTTACTCGCGAACCCACAGCATCATTGCCGAACCGCTCAAAGCCGGGCGTTAGACCTCTGTCCGGCGCCGGATCCTACGGCAGGCCGTCGATTTCCTCGGGCTTGGTGAGCTTGCGCTCCAACAGGTCGTCGGTGCGCAATCCGAAGTCCAGGGCCAGCGCCGCGGAAATATAGATCGACGAATAGGTACCGGCGAGGATGCCGATGACCAGGGCCGCGGAAAACGCGTGCAGGGTTTCGCCGCCGAAGAACAGCAGCGCCAGGACGACCAGCAAGGTCACCAGTTTGGTCATGATGGTGCGCGACAGGGTTTGATTGATGGATTCGTCGATGACTTGTGCGATGCTGAGCTTGCGCGCAGTGCGGGCGCGCTCGCGGATGCGGTCGAACACGATGACGGTATCGTTCAGCGAATAGCCGATGACCGCCAGGATGGCCGCGATGGCCGTCAGGTCAAAGGTCATCTGGGTCAGCGCAAAGAACCCGATCACGCAGATTGGATCGTGCAGCACGGCCAGAATCGCGCCGAACGCCAGCTTGAGCGTGAAGCGGAACAGCACGTAGATCAGGATCAACACCAGCGTGGCGAACAGCGCCCAGCCGCCCTTGACGAACAGTTCCTGGCCCACTTGCGGACCGACCACTTCCACGCTCTGCAGCTTGACGCCGCTTTGCACCGTGGTGAAAACCTCGAGAATGTGCGCGCCGATCTGCTCGCCCTTTGCGTTCGGGTCGGGCGGCAGGCGAACCCGAACATCCCGCGAGCTGCCGAAGGCCTGGACCTGGGCGTTCGCAACCCCCGCCTTCGTCAGCGCCGTGCGCAGCCCATCGATGTTCGGCGCCTGCGGAAAGTTGGTATCGACGACCACGCCGCCTGTGAAATCCACTCCCAGGTTCAAACCACGCACGACGACCAGCCCGATCGACGCGACGATCAGAAGCGCCGACAGCCCGTACCACACCTTGCGGGTGCTCATGAACGGGAAGCGCGTTACCTTGTGAAAAAATTCCATGTGAACCTCGGGTCGATCCTAAGTCTTCAAATCGACAAGTGATCGATCTTGCGTTTTCCGCCGTAAATGATTTGCACCAAGGCGTGGCTGCCCATCACGGCCGTGAACATCGACGTCACGATTCCGAGCATCAAGACCACGGCGAAGCCGCGCACCGCGCCGGCGCCGAACAGCCACAGCACCAAGCCCGCGATGAACGCGGTTATGTTGGAATCGAAGATCGCCGAGAACGCGCGCTCGAACCCGGCCGCGATGGCGGCGCGCGGCGAGACGCCATTGCGCAATTCTTCCCGGATGCGCTCATAGATCAAGATATTGGCGTCGACCGCCATGCCCACGGTCAGCACCACCGCCGCGATACCCGGCAGGGTCAACGCGACGCCGCCGAGCAGGGACAAGAGGGCGGTGAGCAGCACCACATTGGCCACCAGGGTGAGGTCGGCGATCAAGCCGAATACCTTGTAATAAACGGCCATGAAGATGAACGCCGCCAGCATGCCGAACACCATGGCGTGCACGCCCTTGTCGATGTTGTCCTGACCTAAGCTGGGGCCGATGGCCCGCTCTTGGATGGCGGTGATCGGCGCCGCCAGACCGCCGGCCCGCAGCAGCAGCGCAAGCTCGCGGCCTTCGATGGGGTTGACGCCGGTGATCTCAAAATTGTTGCTGAACACGCCGCGAATGGTGGCCCGATTGATGACCTCTTCGGAGGTGCGGTCGACCACAACGCCTTCGGCATTCTTGTCGCGCGACCGGTCGATGAATACCACCGCCATCAGATGACCGAGATTCTCCTGAGTGTTCTTGAGCATCTTCGCGGCGCCGCGGCTGTCCAGGCTCACCGATACGGCGGCGCCTTGCTGGGTATTGGGCTGGAATGACGCATCCGTCAGTTGATCGCCGGTGACCACCACTTCGCGCTTCAACAGCACCGGCTGCTTGTCGCGCGTGTAATAGAGCTTGGATCCCAGCGGCACGCGTCCCGTGCTCGCCGCCTCGAGCGGATTGCTGCCCTCGTCCACCATGCGAAATTCCAGGGTGGCGGTCTTGCCGAGGATTTTCTTGACCTCGGCCGAGTTCTGCAGGCCCGGCAGTTGAATGGAGATGCGGTCCACGCCTTCGCGCGCAACTTGAGGTTCGGATACCGCAAGCTCCGGACTATTGAGGCGATTGCGCAGAATGATGATGTTCTGCTGAACGGCGGTATCCTGGCGTTCCTTGATTTCCTGCGGCGTCAGCTTCAGCTCCAATGCGGGCGCGCCGTCGACCGTCGTCTCCGTCAAGTTCAGATTTCGGCTGTCCGCGAGCATGGCCGCCTTGCCCTTGGCGAGACTGTCGGCATCGCGGAACATCACCCGCACCCGATACGAGGGGTAATCGACGGCGACGTCCTGATACGGCACGTGCGCATTGCGCAGCGAGGCGCGAAAATCCTGTTCGTGGCGATCGAGCAGCTGCTTGACCGCGCCCTGCACGTCGACCTGATAGACGAGGTACACGCCGCCGCGCAGATCCAGGCCCAGCTTCATGGGGCTCAAGCCGAGATTGCGCATCCACTCGGGGACTCGCGACGCCTTTGAAAGCGCGATGGTGAACTGGTTGGGGCGCGCTTCGTTGATCAGATCGCGAGCCTTCAATTGGTCCTGGGTACTGGCGAAGCGCAGCGTGAGGCGCCCCTGGTCGAGAAACACGCCGGTCGGCGTCAGGCCTTTCTCCTTCAGCAGTTGCTCTACCGCGACGCGATCGGGGTCGACCACCGCGGCTCTGTCGCGCGCGAGCTGCAGCGCACTTTCCTCGCCGAACAGATTCGGCAGCGCCAGGAATATTCCTATGACCAGCATGACCGCGACCAGCACGATCTTCCAGCGCGGGTACGAGATCATGCGCTCTTGACCGTGCCCTTGGGCAGCACCTGCGCGACTTGAAATTTCTGGAGCTTGACGTTCACGCCGCTGGCGATTTCCAAGGTCAGGAATTGCTCGCCCACTTCGGTCACCTTGCCGAGAATGCCGCCGGTGGTCGCCACCTCATCGCCCACGGCAACCTTGGATAGCATTTCGCGCTGCTCTTTGGCGCGTTTGTTCTGCGGCCTGATCAGCAAGAAATAAAACACCACCAGGAGCAGCACGGGCAACAATAAGGCACTCAACATGCTTTGCCCGCCGCCCGCACCGGCGGCCTGCGCATTTGCCGTATTAATGAAGAAATCCATAGGGTTACACTCTTTTTTTGCAGCGGACGCCACGACACAAAGCCGCGTAGTATACAGCAGCCGGACCTAAATTAACGCGGGCTACTCAAGGCCTTCAGGGCATGGAACTCCGCCGCGTAGGCTTCGAACCGTGCCGCCTCGATCGCCGCCCGAATCTCCCTCATCAAGCGTTGATAGAAATGGAGATTATGTACGGTGTTCAAGTGAGCGCCCAGTATTTCGCCGCACTTATCCAAATGGCGCAGATAGCTGCGGCTGTAGTTCAAGCAGGTGTAGCAGGCGCAGCCCTCTTCGATCGGGCCCGTGTCCTTGTGATGAACGGCATTGCGGATATTGATCACGCCGGCGCGCGTGAACAAATGGGCATTGCGGGCATGGCGAGTCGGCATCACGCAGTCGAACATATCGATGCCGCGCCGCACGGCCTCGATGATGTCCTCGGGCCGTCCCACCCCCATCAGGTAGCGCGGCTTGGATACCGGCATGTGCGGCAGCAGCTGATCGAGCACGAGGTCGCGCTCGGCCTCGCTCTCCCCGACCGCAAGGCCGCCGACGGCGAGGCCGGCAAAGCCCACCTCCTCGAGGGCGGCCAGCGACGCCAATCGTAAATGCGGATGGACACCGCCTTGCACGATGCCGAACAAGGTTCCGGGGGGCTCTGTGCCGTAATACTCGCGAAAGCCGCGCACCGCCCAGCGCATGGACAATTCCATGGACGAACGCGCCTGCGCCTCGGTCGCGGGATACGGTGTGCATTCGTCGAAGCTCATGGCCACATCTGAGGCGAGGATGCGTTGAATGCGCATGGATTCCTCGGGCGAGAGGAACACTTGGGCACCGTCGACAGGAGAGCGGAAGTGCGCACCTTGCTCGGTGATCTTGCGCATTTCCGCCAAACTCCACACTTGAAAGCCGCCGGAATCCGTCAGAATCGGCCGCTGCCAATGCATGAAGCCATGCAACCCCTGATGGGCCGCGATGACCTCGAGACCCGGCCGCAGATAGAGATGAAAGGTATTGCCGAGCACGATTTCGGCGCCGACGTCGACGAGATCCTCCGGCCTCATCGCTTTGACCGTGCCGTAAGTGCCGACCGGCATGAACGCCGGCGTCTCCACGGTGCCGCGCGGGAATGCGAGCCGCCCGCGCCGCGCCGCGCCGTCCCGCGCCATCAGTTCGAAGCGCATGGGCCCCAAGGCGCCGCGCGCGCCGCATCGCTCGCACCGGCGCACCGTCGCCCTGCGAAGCGCTCATGCAGGCTCCAACGCCGAACTTGCGGGCATCAAGAACATCGCATCACCGTAGCTGAAAAATCGATAGCGCTCGCGCACCGCGTGAGCATACGCGGCCAGCAGCGTTTCGCGCCCGACGAAGGCCGCGCACAGCATCAATAAGGTCGACTCCGGCAAGTGAAAATTGGTGATCATCGCATCGACGGCGCGAAATCGATGGCCGGGTTTGATGAAGATGCGCGTGGCGCCCTGATATGACGCAATGCCGCTGCCGGCGGCGCCGGCCCCTGCAGTACCGGCCCGTGCAGTGCCGGCCCCTGCAGTACCGGCCCCGGCGCCGGCCGCCGTTTCCAGACTCCTGACCACCGTCGTGCCGACGGCGATCACACGGCCGCCCGCCGCGCGTGCTTCATTGATGGCATCGCAGGTGGCCTCGGGCACCGCCAGGTACTCCTCGTGCATCTCGTGCCGTTCGATGTCGTCCACGCGCACCGGCTGGAAGGTGCCGGCGCCGACGTGCAAGGTGACGAAGGCGTGGCGAATGCGGCGCGCTTCGAGTGCGGCGAAGATATCCGCATCGAAATGCAGCCCCGCCGTCGGCGCCGCGACGGCTCCCAAGTGGCGCGCGTACACGGTCTGGTAGCGTTCGCGATCGGCGCTTTCCGCCTTGCGCCCGATGTAGGGCGGCAACGGCATCTCGCCGTTCGCTTCGAAAAAAGGCACGACCTCGCACGAGAACTGCAAATGGAACAAATCGCCCAGGCGGCCCAGCATGCGCGCTTGCGCGCCGCCGGGCAGCTTCACGACCGCATCCCGGCCCAAGCCCTTGCTGGCCTTGAGATGCACCAGTGCGGTGTTTGCCGACAACGCACGTTCGAGCAGGATTTCGACGCGTCCGCCGCTCTCCTTCGCTCCGAAAATCCGCGCCGGAATCACCCGGGTATCGTTGAAAACCAAAAGATCCGGCGGGTTCAGCAGAGACGGAAAATCGCTGAATTGCAGGTCTCGACTCGAGCCCGTGGCGCCGTCCAGCAGCAGCATCCGGCTGGCCGAGCGGGTCGCCGCGGGCTGCTGCGCGATGCGATCCGGGGGAAGATCGAAGTGAAAGTCCGTGCGCTGCATTAGCCAACCATTCTACCAAGAGCCCCAATCGCATATACTGTTGGGTCTGATGCCCGGATGGCGGAACTGGTAGACGCGCCGGACTCAAAATCCGGTGGTGGTGACACCGTGTGGGTTCGATTCCCTCTCCGGGCACCAGAATTTTATTTATGGACGCGCTTTGAATTTCTGCAGCAACTGCGGCTCCCCCGTCGAATTCAAGACCCCCGCGGGGGACCATTTGCCGCGCTTCGTGTGCACGAGCTGCGGCATGGTCCATTACAAGAATCCGCTGCTCGTGCTCGGTTGCGTCCCCGAGTGGCAAGGCAAGATATTGCTGTGCCGCCGTGCCATCGAGCCGCGGCTCGGGTTTTGGACGGTGCCGGCCGGGTTCATGGAAAACGGCGAGACCCTGCAGGCCGCGGCGGCGCGCGAATGCTACGAAGAGGCGCTGGCGAAGGTCGAGATCGGCTCCCTGCTCGCAGTGGCGAGCGTGACCGGTGCCAGCCAGGTGCACGTGATGTTTCGGGCCAAATTGCTGCAGCCCGAATTCGCGCCGGGTCCGGAGAGCCTGGAGGTGCGCTTGTACGACGAGGCCGAGATTCCCTGGGCGCAACTGGCATTCCCCAGCGGCGAGTTCACGCTGCGCAAATACTTCGAGGATCGCAGCGCCGGACGCGAGGATCATCATTTCGTCGAATTGAGCCGGCGGCTGAAATCCTGACGCGGCCGCCGCTCCTGAGGTTCCGGTTTCGCGGCTGTGGCAGAATACTATTCTTAGGTTAAGTTCAAGAAGGGTAAGTCATGGCGTTCGTGGTCACCGAAAGCTGCATCAAATGCAAATACATGGATTGCGTGGAAGTTTGCCCGGTCGATTGTTTCCACGAAGGGCCGAATTTTCTGGTGATCGATCCGGATGAATGCATCGACTGTACGTTGTGCGAGCCGGAGTGCCCCGTCGAGGCCATTTTCTCCGAGGAGGAAATACCGGATGGCCAGGAGAGCTTTCTCAAATTGAATGCGGAACTGGCCAAGAAGTGGCCCGTGATCAGCGAAAAGAAAGATGCGCCGGCGGACGCCAAGCAATGGGAAGGGGTGCCGGAAAAGCTCAAGCTGCTGGAGCGCTAGCACACGGCCGGCGCGCGGAGCTCAGCGCTTCGCGAGCTGTAGATCCTTGATTTGCTGCACGAGTTCGCGCGGCGGCATGTAGCCGGAAATGTAGTCGCCGTTTTCCGTGAGGATCGCGGGGGTGCCGCGCACTCCGACGCTTTGACCCAAGGCGTATTCGCGGGCGACCGGCGTCCCCTCGCAGGTTTTGCTAAGGTCGAGCGGAATGCCGGCTTTCGCCCGGGTCAGCGCTTCATTGCGATCCGCCGAACACCAGACGACTTCGGCTTTTTTCCAACTCTCGGTGTTGGGGCCCGTGCGCGGATAGAACATGTAGCGAACCCGGACGCCCAAGCGGTTCAATTCAGCCATTTCGCTGTGCAGCTTGCGGCAATAGCCGCAATCGACGTCGGTGAACACGGTAATGGTGTACTGCGGATTCTTCGGCCCGAAGATCACCATCTGCGATTCGGGGACCGCGCTGATCATGGCGACGCGCGCACGCGCACGCAGCACCTCGGTGAGATTCTCCCGCGAATCCATATCGTAGAGATTGCCGTCGATGAAATATTTGCCGTCGGCCGTGATGTAACTTATCTCGGCTCCCTGCATGAACTGGTAGAGGCCGGGAATCTGCGAGGTCTGCAGATCGTCGATTTTCGAGCCGGGGGGCAGGTGCTTGAGCAACAGCAAGCGCGGATCCGGGGGCGCGTCGACAGGCAGCGGGCGCCCGGGATCGCCTTCGGCCGCGCGTGCGGCGAGTGCCACGTTGCAGACGAGCAGCGCGAGGACGGCGAGGATTCTCAACATGCAGGGGGCTCCGGCGGATCTCAACAGTTCGACCCTGGGGTCCCCAGGAGGTTCACGCAATTCTAGCAGGGCCTGCTAGCCTCGCGGGTGGTGCTGAGAGTGCAGATCCTTCAGGCGCTCGCGGGCCACGTGGGTGTAGATTTGAGTCGTCGACAGGTCGCTGTGCCCGAGCAGCATTTGCACCACGCGAAGGTCCGCGCCGTGGTTCAATAAATGGGTCGCAAAGGCGTGCCGCAGGGTATGCGGCGAGAGTTCTTTCTCGACGCCGGCCTTCTTCGAATAGCGCTTGATGATGTGCCAAAAAGCCTGGCGCGTCATGCGATCGCCGCGGCGGGTCGGAAACAGATAGTCCGTCTGCCGTTCCAGCAAGATTTCGACCCGCGGGCCCTGCATGAACTGCTGCAGCCACTTCACGGCTTCCTCGCCGAGCGGTATCAAGCGCTCGCGGTTGCCCTTGCCGACCACGCGCATCACGCCCTGATTGAGATTGACCTGGTTGTGCTTCAGGCTGACGAGTTCGGAGACCCGCAGGCCCGTGGCATACAGCACTTCGAGCATGGTGCGATCGCGGTGCCCGAGCGGGTCCGACACGGTCGGCGCCTCGAGCAGCGAATCAACTTCGGCTTCGGTCAGCGACTTCGGGAGCGAGCGGCCGATCTTCGGCATGGCGATCTGCGCAGTCGGATCGAGCTCGATCAAGCCCTCGCGCATCATGAAGCGGAAAAAACGCCGGAAACTCGACAGCTGCCGAGCGGTGGAGCGGGGCCTGGATCCGCCCTCGACCCGAGCGGCGATGAAGCCCAATAATTCGATGCGCGTGGCCTTGAGCAGGGCGCCGTCGCGCTCCTCCAGCCAGCGTGCGAGTGCGGTCAGGTCGGCGCGGTAGGCCGCCAGAGTATTCGCGGACAGTCCGCGCTCCAGCCACACTGCGTCGAGGAACCGCTGTAACGCGGGATCTGCCGCTTCGCGGACAGCCGGTACCGCTGCACCCGAGGTGCGTGTATAAACCGTCCGTTTGAGAGCCGTCGCCATAGTCTTCCGCGTGTGTGTTTCCGCACGAAATGGTGCTGTACGCGATCTCTAAGATCCAGTATGCGAGGGGTGCCGGCAGGTCGGCGTGACCAGAATCACAGTACAGTTAAGTATTAACATAAGGAGAACCAGATCACAGAAATTAGGCTTGCGAGCGTGCACGCAGTGGTGCAACCCCTGTATACCGCCTATTGTCTCGCGGTGTTCATTTTGCTCGGTCTGACCGTGCTGGTGGTCAATCTGTTCGTGCCGAGCCTGCGCCGGCGCCGGTCGGTGGCCGGTGTCTTCTCGCGGATCTTCTTGCGCGCGGCCGGCATTCCGTTCGCCGTCGAAGGGCTGGATCGGCTGCCGCAGGTACCGTGCGTGGTGGTGGCCAACCACGCCAGCTACATCGATGGCCTGGTCGCGGCGGCGGCGCTGCCGCCCGATTTTGCCTTCGTGATCAAAAAGGAAATGGTGCGCGTGCCCCTCGCGAGCCTGCTGCTGCGGCGCCTGGGGTCCCAGTTCGTCGAGCGTTTCGATCGGCACAAGGGCGGCGTTGATACGCGGCGCGTGCTGAAGCTTGCCGCCACCGGACAGTCCTTGGTGTTCTTTCCGGAAGGCACCTTCAATGAGATACGCCAGGTGGGCAAGTTCCACGGCGGCGCGTTTACCGCGGCGTCACGCACCGGCATGCCGGTGGTGACGATGGCTATCCACGGCACGCGGGCCGTTCTGCCGCCCGAAGGATTTGGCGTCCACCGCTCGGCCGTTCGGGTCGAAATTCTCGCCGTGCTGAGCGCGGAAGACGCCCGGCAGCACAGCCGCGAGCTGATTGCGCAGGCCATAGGCGAGCCGCTGGCGCCTTGAGCGCACGGGCGATGGCGGCGGATCGCGGCCAGCCGCGTCGCGCGTCGCGTCTATAATGGGGACCAACCGGCAAAACTTGGGATATGCCCTATGAAATCTGATCCTGTGGTTATTTTGGCGGCGCGCCGCACCCCGGTCGGCGCCTTCCAGGGCGCATTCGCGACCGTCACAGCGCCGCAGCTGGGTTCGGCTGCGATCAAGGCGGCGCTCGCGGATTCCGGAGTGGCGCGCGCCGAGATCGATGAAGTCATCATGGGCTGCGTCCTGTCGGCGGGAATCGGCCAGGCGCCGGCACGGCAGGCGGCGCTGGGCGCGGGATTGCCGGCGAGCATCCCGGCCACCACGGTCAATAAAATGTGCGGTTCGGCCATGCGTGCGGTGATGCTGGCGGCCGATCAAATTCTGGCCGGCTCCGCGAAAATCGCGGTTGCCGGCGGCCTCGAGTCGATGACCAACGCACCTTACCTCTTGCCAAAGGCCCGGGCGGGCTACCGGATGGGGAATCAAGAAGTCTTGGACCATATGTTCTTTGACGGCTTGCAAAGCCCCTGGGACGGACAGCTCATGGGTTGTTTCGCCGAGGCCACGTCGGCCAAGTACGATTTCACCCGCAGGGCCCAGGACGATTTCGCCGCCGAATCCGTGCGACGGGCGCTGGCCGCCATCGCCAACGGCAGTTTCGAGGCTGAGATCGCCCCGGTGACCGCCAAGTCGCGCAAGGGCGAGGTCGTGGTCGACAAGGATGAGACTCCCTTTACGCTCGACATCGCCAAGATCCCGACGCTCAAGCCCGCTTTCAAGAAGGACGGCACGGTGACCGCCGCCAGCTCCTCCGGGATCTCCGACGGCGCGGCGGCATTGGTACTGGCGCGCGAATCTTACGCGGCGGCGCAAGGGCCGCAAACCGCTGGCTCGAATTCTGGGCTACGCCAGCTTCGCGCGCGAACCCGAGTGGTTCACGCTGGCGCCGGTGGGCGCGATGCAAAAATTGCTGGCCCAGTTGAATTGGCAGGCCAAGGACGTGGATCTGTACGAGATCAACGAGGCGTTCGCCGCAGTGACGATGGCCGCAATGCGCGATCTGGACCTTGATCACCAAAAGGTGAACGTCAACGGCGGCGCCTGTGCGCTCGGACATCCGATCGGCGCCACCGGGGCGCGCATCATGACCACCCTGCTGTACGCGCTGCGTGCGCGCGGCAAGAAGCGCGGCATCGCCAGCCTCTGCATCGGCGGCGGCGAAGCGACGGCGATCGCGATCGAAGTGATGTGAACGCGCCGGTCCTGACCGCCGTCAGCGCCGGCGTTGCGCGGATCACGCTCAATCGCCCCGACAAGCGCAACGCCTTGGATCGCGCGACCATCGCTCTGCTGATCGCGGAGTTGCGGCGCTGCGCGCTCGATCCCGCGGTGCGAGTCGTGCAAATCACGGGGGCCGGGGCCGCCTTTTGCGCGGGAGCCGACCTCAGCGAAATGCAGGCACAAGCGCAAGCCAGCGAGTCGGCCAACCTGGCGGACGCCGAGCAGCTGGCGAGCATGCTCGCGTTGCTGGACTCGATGCCGAAACCCACGCTCGCGCGAGTAAACGGGGACGGTTATGGCGGCGCGCTCGGCCTGCTGGGGGCGTGCGACATCGCCGTGGCGGCTGATGACGCCAAGTTTGCCTTTACCGAGGTGCGTCTCGGGATCATTCCCGCGGTGGTTTCGCCGTTCGTGCTCGGCAAGATCGGAGAGAGCGCAGCGCGGCGCTACTTCTTGACGTCGGAGACTCTGACGGCAGCGACTCTCAAAAAGCTGGGCCTGGTGCACGAAGTGGTGCCCGGCGTTGAGCTCGACGCCTGCTGCACGCGAATCATCGATGCGCTCCTCAAGGCTGCCCCCAACGCTTTGGCCGAGGCCAAGACTCTGATCAGCGATGTCGCCGGTGGCGGCAGTGGCCCTGGTGGTGGCGCCGGCGGCCCGGGTGGCGCCGCCACGAAACGAGCTGCCGCATCTCGTGAAGCGGCGGCGCGGCTGGCTCGATTGCGCATCCAAGCGGAGGCACAGGAGGGCTTCAATGCGTTCTTCGCCAAACGCAAGGCGAACTGGCGGCCGGATTAGGAGCCTGTCTGAGTATTCCACGTGGCCGCGCTGCGGTGCGATCCGCAGCGCTCCTTTTGTCCGGTGGGGCGGGCGTCCATGCCCAATCCATGCCCAAATCCCTTGGCCATCCTGGAAGCCGGCGTCCGTGGCCTGTCAACATGGGTGTCCCCACTCAGTAAAGCGACGTCGTTGCGAAGATCCCCTCACCGCCTGTCCGCTGGTTGGACGCCATTGCCGCCCGATCGCGTTTTTGATCTACGAGGCGCCCCCTTTCGGGGCACAATTCCGCCCATCTCGGCTTTAGGTGTCATTTGATGAGCGAAACCCCGCGCGATGTCATGGAATACGAGGTGGCGATCGTCGGCGCCGGCCCTGCCGGGCTCGCCTGCGCCATCCGCCTGAAGCAACTCAATCCCGCATTGAGCATTTGCGTTCTGGAAAAGGCCGCCAGTTTGGGTGCGCATTCGCTGTCGGGTGCGGTCATGGAACACGGGCCTCTCGATGAACTGCTGCCCGAGTGGCGTGCCCACGCGCCGGCCGTTTGCGTCCCCGCGACCCGCGATGAGTTTCTCTTCATGACGCGCCGCAAGCGCTATCGCCTGCCGACGCCGCCGCAAATGGCGAACCACGGCAATTTCATCATTTCGCTGGGACAGCTGGTCCCGATTTTGGGTCAAGAGGCGGAAAAGCTGGGTGTCGACGTGTTTGCGGGCTTTGCGGCGGTGGAGGCGTTGTTCGATGACGCCGGCGCCGTCAAAGGCGTACGTATCGGCGACATGGGTCTCGACAAAAACGGCCAGCCCGGCCCGAATTTCGCCTTGGGACCCGAGATTCACGCCAAGCTGACCCTGTTCTGCGAGGGCTGCCGCGGCAGCGTCTCGAAGCAATTGATCAAGCGGTTCAAGCTCGATGCCGGCAAGTCGCCGCAGACCTATGGGCTGGGATTCAAGGAACTGTGGCAGCTGCCGCCCGGCCGCGTTCAGCCCGGCCTCATTCAACACACGTTGGGGTGGCCGCTCGACTCCAAGACCTATGGCGGCAGCTTTCTCTACCACCTCGACAACGATCGCGTGTACGTCGGTTTCGTCGTCGGCTTGGACTATGAGGATCCGCGCTTCAAGCCGTTCGAAGCCTTCCAGCAGTACAAGAATCATCCCGAGATCAAGAGCTCTGCTGCACGGAGGTGAAATCATCGCCGGCGGCGCGCGCACCGTGATCGAAGGCGGCTACCAATCGATGCCGACCCTCGAAATGCCGGGCGCCATGCTGGTCGGCGATGCCGGCGGCACACTCAATACGCCGAAGATCAAGGGCATTCATCAGGCGATTCGCTGCGGGATGACCGCGGCAGCACACTTCGTCGAGCAAGGCACATCGGCCGGTTTCGACAAGCGCTGGCGCGAGTCGAAAGGCGGCCGGGAACTGCACAAGGTGCGCAATATTCGGCCGGGGTTCCGCCACGGGTTATGGATCGGACTCGCCAACGCCGCGCTCGAAACCGTGACCATGGGGAAATTGCCGTGGACGCTCGCCAACCACGCCGACGACACGGCGCTCAAGAGGCTGAACGAATACCAGTCTCCGGACCGGGATTGGGGCGACCGCGAGCTGCCGCCGCGCGATCGGCTGGCTTTCGTATTCTTCGCCGCGACGACGCACGATGAGAACCAGCCGGTGCATCTGCACGTTGCAGATACCACGCTGTGCGCGACGCGCTGCATCGCTGAGTTCGGCAATCCATGCACCAATTTCTGTCCGGCGAATGTCTACGAAATGATCGCGGACGGCAAGGGCGGCCAAAGACTGCAGATCAATTCCTCCAACTGCGTCCATTGCAAGGCCTGCGACATCAAAGAGCCCTATGCGGGCCAGATCACGTGGGTGCCGCCGGAGGGCGGTTCCGGCCCCAACTATCAGAGCCTTTAGATCGCTGCGCCGCTTGGAGCCTAACTTAAGCTTCCCCGTGCCCGTCGAGTCGCACCTCAGAATGGAGGTGGCCGCGCAGCGGCTCGAAGCCGATGCCGCGCAGCACGACGCGGCGGCTCGGTTGGATCGCCTGAGCGCGGCGCTTCTCGAATCGTCGCGCACCGTCGGCGCAAGGCTGCGCGCGCATCTGCCCTGGCTGCTGCCGCTCTCCGCGGCGCACGCGCAGCGCGGCCTCTATCTTTGGGGCGGGGTCGGCCGCGGCAAGACCATGCTCATGGACTGGTTTTACGCGTTGCTTGGCGATTCTCTGGCCGAACGCACTCACTTCTATCGCTTCATGCGCGGCGTGCATGCGGAGCTGCGCAAGGGTCGGCGCCGCGCCCGGCCTCTCGATGCCGTCGCAGAGCGCATGGCGAACCGCGCGCGAGTGATTTGCCTCGACGAATTCTTCGTCGCCGACATCGCCGATGCGATGATCCTCGCCGGCCTCCTCGAGGGGTTGTTCCGTCGCGGCGTGACGCTGGTCGCAACCTCCAACATGCCGCCCGAGCAGCTCTACAAGGATGGCCTGCAACGCGAGCGGTTCCTGCCCGCCATCGAGTTGCTGCGCAAGCATGTGGACGTGCTGCACTTGGACGGCGGCATCGACTATCGATTGCGCCAGCTGGAGCAGGCGCCGACCTACCTGGATACGTCGGGCGCATCCCGGGCCCAATTGCAGAGCCGCTTCGCCGCGCTCGCCGGCGGCACCGCCACCGGCCCCCAAGTGCTGTCGATCGAGGAGCGCAACATCGCAGCGCTCGCCACCGGCGCCGGCATGGCATGGTTCGAATTCAGCGAACTGTGCGAGGGTCCGCGCAGCCAGAACGACTACATCGAGCTCGCGCGCTCCTACCACACGATTTTCATTTCGAACATTCCGGCATTCACCGCGGCGGACGAGGATGCCGCACGCCGCTTCATCATGCTGATCGACGAATTCTACGATCGCGGCGTCAAGATCGTGGTGTCGGCGGCAGCCGCCCCCGCCGCGCTGTACCACGGTGAACGGCTGCAGGCCGAGTTTCAGCGTGCCGCGAGCCGTCTGGTCGAGATGCAGACACAGCACTATCTCGCGGGCGAGCATCGCCCATAAACAACCAACCCCTGGCATAATTCGCGCATGAAAACGGTCGCAGAGTTCAAGATCCATCACCGCCAGATCCTCGATCCCGGCGGCGAAGTGGTGGCGCCGCTGCCGCAGTTTGCCGAGGATGCGGCCGAGGTCCTGCGCATGTACGAGGCCATGACTCTGGTCCGTGTCTTCGATGCCAAGGCGGTGAATCTGCAGCGCACCGGACAGCTCGGCACCTATCCGTCGTGCCTGGGCCACGAAGCCGCACATATCGGCGTCGGCGCCGCCATGCGCGCCGAGGACGTGTTGGCGCCGGTGTATCGCGAATTCGGCACGCAGCTTTGGCGCGGCGTGACCATGCCCGAGATCCTGACGTACTGGGGCGGCGACGAGCGCGGCAATGATTTTGCCGTGCCTCGGCACGACTTTGCCTGGTGCGTCCCCATCGCCACGCAGACCTTGCATGCGGCCGGTGCAGCCATGGCCTTCAAGGTACGCAAAGAGCGGCGCTGCGCGCTCGCCTACATCGGCGACGGCGGCACTTCCGAGGGCGCTTTCTACGAAGCGCTCAATCTGGCCGGGTCGCGCGCCCTGCCCGTGGTATTCGTCATCGTCAACAACGGCTGGGCCATCTCGGTGCCGGTCGCGGCGCAGACCGCCGCACAAACTTTGGCGCAGAAGGCGGTCTCGGCAGGCATCCCCGGCGTGCAAGTCGACGGCAACGATGTGTTCGCCGTCCGCGCGGTGGTGAGCGAGGCTCTCGAGGCGGCGCGGCGCGGCGCGGGCCCGGCCTTGATCGAGGCGCTGACGTACCGTTTGAGCGATCACACCACGGCGGATGACGCCAGCCGCTATCGGTCCGGCCAGGAGGTCAAGGACGCGTGGGCCCTCGAGCCGCTGATTCGAATTCGCGCGTATCTCCGCCGCGCGGGACTGTGGAACGATGCCAAGGAGAAGTCCCTGCTCGACGGAGTGCGCATCCAAGGTCGATGCCGCGGTGACGGAATACCTGGCAAAGACGAAACCGTCCACCGACGCGATGTTCGACCATCTGTTCGCGGCGCTGCCGGCGCAGCTTCGCGCGCAACGGCTCGTTGCCCGCAAATACGCCTCGAAGCCCAGCGGTCCTTGATTGGCGAAAATAACCATGGTTGAGGCCATCGCGATGGCGCATGGCTGGGAAATGCAGCATGACGCGAATGTGGTCGTGATCGGGCAGGATGTGGGCGCCAACGGCGGCGTGTTCCGCGCGACCGCGGGACTGCAGGAGCGCTTCGGCAGGGAACGGGTGCAGGATACGCCGCTGGCGGAGGCAACCATCGCCGGCATGTCGATCGGGATGGCGACGCATGGGCTGAAGCCCGTCGCGGAAATTCAGTTCATGGGTTTCTTGTATCCCGCGCTGGATCAAATCGTGAACCACATGTCGCGCATGCGAAACCGTACGCGCGGCCGTCTGAGCTGTCCCGTCGTCATGCGGATGCCGCACGGCGGCGGCATTCACGCCCCCGAGCACCATTCGGAGAGCACTGAGACGCTGCTCTGCCACATTCCGGGCATCCGCGTCGTATGCCCTTCCTCGCCGGCTGCGCGCCTATGGGCTGCTGCTCGCAGCCATCCGCGATCCGGACCCAGTGATGTTCTTGGAGCCCGTCCGGCTGTACCGCGCGATGCGCCAGGAAGTGAACGACGATGGCCAGGCTTTGCCGCTCGACGTATGCTTCGTTCTGCGCGAAGGCAGCGACGTGACCATCGTCACCTGGGGAGCGATGACCATGGAGACGCTGCGCGCCGCCGTCGAACTCGACAAGCGCAGGATCAGCGCCGAGGTCATCGATCTTGCCACCTTGAGTCCGATCGACATCGAGACGATTCTCGCGTCGGTGGCCAAGACCGGCCGGCTCGTGATCGTGCATGAGGCCGCGCGCAACGTGGGCGTGGGGGCCGAGATTGCGGCGCTGGTCGCGGAGCACAGTCTGTACGATTTACTGGCGCCGATTCGACGCGTGACCGGATTCGACACCATCATGCCGCTGTTCAAACTCGAGCACGATTACATTCCGAGCGTGCAGCGAATCATCGACGCGGTGGAACTTGCTTTCGCCGATTGAGGGTCCTGTAATTTCATGAGCACATTCAGGCTTCCGGATTTGGGCGAGGGCTTGGCCGAGGCCGAGATCGTCGAGTGGCACGTCAAAGTGGGCGATCACGTACGGGTCGATCAACCCATGGTCTCGGTGGAAACCGCCAAGGCCGTCGTCGAAGTGCCGGCGCCCTTCAGCGGCGTGGTGACGGCCCTGCGCGGCGCGCGCGGCGACATCGTTCCCACGGGCGCTCCGCTCATCGAATTCGATTCCGGAACCGTGGTCGGCACAATGCCCGTCACCAGCGAGGAGGAATTCGTGGAATCGGCGACAGCCGGAGGGGCGATCGCGCTCGGCGCCGACGCACGCAGCCGCGGGGTGCCGGCCGCTCGGGCACTGGCCAAGAGCTTGGGACTCGACTTAGGCGGGGTTCAGGGCAGCGGCCGCGGCGGATTGATCACGCTCGAGGATGTCCTGCAGCACGCCAATCTGCGGCCCTCCGCCAACGACGGCGCGGCCGCCAACGGCGGCCTCGCCGGCCGCACGCGCAATCGCGGCCGCGGCTCCCTCGGACGGAGCCGTGGAGCCGCTGCGCGGTGTGCGGCGCGCGATGGCGCAAAGCATGTCGCAGTCGCGGGATCAAGTGGCCGGCAGCACCGTGTGCGACGATGCGGACATTCATCAGTGGACGCAGCGGGGGGATTACATGCTGCGGCTCATGCGCGCGATGATTTGCGCGTGGCGCGCGGAACCTGCCTTGAACGCCTGGTACGATGCGGCCACACACTCGCGCTTTCTGGTCGGGCATATCAATCTAGGCATCGCGGTCGACACACCCGCCGGCCTCATCGTTCCGGTGGTGCGCAACATCGAGAGCAAATCGCCCGAGGAATTGCGCGCCGCCATCGCGCTGCAAAAGGAAGCCGCTCACCGCCGCAGCACCGACCCCGCGGATTTGCGCGATTTTACGCTGATGCTGTCGAATTTCGGCACTCTGGCCGGCCGCTACGGAATTCCTCTGGTGGTGCCGCCCGCGGTCGCCATCTTGGGTGCGGGCAAAGTGCGCGAGGACGCCGTCGTTGTCGCGGGCGTGGTTCGCGCGCATCGGCGCATGCCCCTTTCCCTGAGCTTCGATCACCGCTGCATCACCGGCGGCGAGGCCTGCCGTTTTCTCGGGCGCCGTAATTGCGGATCTTGAAAGACCGGATTAATGCGAGGATCAGGTCATGTACCAAGCTTCCTCCGAGCAGCATCGCAAGATCGTCTCCGCCATCGTACGATCCGCGGTCCGGCCGCCCAAAACGCTGCGTAATGTGGATTGGCCGCGCTTTCTGCAGGCGTACTACGCCAACGTCGATGCGGAAGATCTCGCGGAGCGCGACCCGGCGGAGCTCGCGGCGACGGCGCTGTCGCACCTCACGTTCGCGCGCCGGCGGCGAAGATCCGCGCTGGTAAGGGTATTCAATCCCAGCATGCGCGAACATGGGTTCACCTCGCCGCACACCGTGATCGAGATGGTGAACGACGACATGCCGTTTCTCGTCGATTCGATCAACCTGGCGTTGACCGAGCGCGAACTCACGCTGCATTTTCTGACGCACCCGATCTTCGCCGTGGCGCGCGACGGCGCCGGCAATCTGCTTGCGCTGCATGAGCGCGGCGAAGCGTCCAAAGGCCGCAAGCCCGCGGCCGACGAGAGATCGCGGTTGGAGTCGTTCCAGCACGTCGAGGTGGACCGCATCGTCGATCCCGCGGCCTTGCATTCTCTCGCGGCGCAGATCGAGCGCAGCATGCGCGATGTTCGGGTCGCGTGTGCGGACTGGTCCAAGATGCAGGACGCGGCTCATCAGGCGGCGGAGGACTTGAGCTCCCAAAGCGCGCGCTTCGAGCCCAGCATCCTGAGCGAAGCGGTCGCGCTGCTCGCGTGGATGGAAAATCGCCACTTCACTTTTCTGGGCTACCGTGAATATCGGCTGCAGGGGCGCGCCGGGCGGGAGGTCCTGCGGCCGATCGACTCGACCGGGCTCGGCATTCTGCGCCGCGGCCACAAGCAGCCGGAAAGCACCAACCGCACGCTGTCGAGCGACATCCGCCGCCAGAGCCGTTCCCGCGACATCGTCCTCGTCACCAAGGCGAACTTGCTGTCGACGATTCACCGTCCCGGATATCTCGACTACGTCGGCGTGAAGCACTTCGGGCCGAAGGGCCAGTTGATAGGCGAGAAGCGCTTCCTGGGTTTGTGGACCTCCGCGGCGTACAGCAGCAATCCGCGCGAGATTCCGGTGCTGCGCCACAAGGTCGCGCAGGTGGTCGAACACTTCGCGCTGGCCCCGGATAGCCATGACGGCAAGGCTCTGCAGCACATCCTCGAATCCTTTCCGCGCGATGAGCTATTCCAGGCCAGCGTTCCGGAGTTGACTCGCATCGCCACCGGCATCTTCGGCCTGCAGGAACGTCCGCGGGTCCGTGTACTGCTGCGGCGCGACGCATTTCGCCGGTTCTACTCCTGCCTGGTGTTCGTGCCGCGCGAGAAGTACAACACGCAGGTTAGGCAGCGCATCGAAACCGTGATTCGCGAGGCATTTTCCGCATTCAGCATGGAATCGCAGGTGCAGATCGCCGAGTCGAACCTCGCCCGCATTCATATCGTCGCACGAACCCGTCCGAGCGAGGAACCCCACGTCGATGCGGGCGCATTGGAACGGCGCGTGGCCGCCGCGGTGCGATCGTGGTCGGACGGCTTCAGGGCGGCATTGCTGTCGCGCCTCGATGAATCGTATGCCTTGCAGCTTTTCGAAAAATACGCGCCCGCGTTCCCGGCGGCCTACACCGAGGATTTTCAGGGCGATGCCGCGGCGCTCGACGTGTCGTTCCTCGAGGCGGTCGAAAAGGAGCCGACGCGGCTGCACCTCGATATCTACCGGCCGGAGCCGCGGCGCAAGGACAAATTCTTTTTGAAGATCTTCCGCAATCAGGATGCCATTCCGATTTCGGACCTCTTGCCCATGCTGGAGAACATGGGGCTCAAGGTGATCGCCGAGCGGCCCTACGAACTGGAATTCCCGGGCGGCCGCCGCTCCTGGATTCAAGACCTGGAACTCGTGATGCAGTCCGCCACGGTGATCCAGTTCGAGGCGCTGGAGCGCGAAATCAAGAGCGCGTTTACGGCCGTTTGGACCGGCCGCATGGACAACGACAGTTTCAACCAATTGACTCTGTCGGCGGGCATTCCCTGGCGCATCGTCATCGTCTTGCGAGCCTATTGCCGCTACTTGCTGCAAACCGGATTGCCGTTCAGCCTGGGTTACATCGCTCAGGTGCTGGTGAACAATGCGGCAATCGCCCTGGCCTTGGCCGATCTGTTCGTGGCCCGCTTCGACGCGGATCTGCCGGCGACGGCGCGGCCGAGCGCACTGGCACGGCTCGACAAGCGCATTCGTGCCTCCCTCGAGGAGGTGACGCGCTCCGATGAGGATCGAATCCTGCGGGCGTTGTGGAGCGCCGTGTCGGCAACCGTGCGCACCAATGCCTATCAGCTCAACCAAGCAGGAGCGCTCAAGGACTATCTCTCCTTCAAGATCGAGAGCCAGCAACTGCGCGAGCTGCCACTACCCAAGCCGCTGTTCGAGATCTTCGTATTCTCGCCCCGTATGGAAGGCGTGCACTTGCGCATGGGATACGTTGCGCGCGGCGGCATTCGCTGGTCGGATCGACGCGAAGATTTCCGCACCGAAGTGCTCGGGCTCATGAAAGCCCAGCAAGTCAAGAACACGGTCATCGTTCCGGTCGGGGCCAAGGGCGGATTCGTCGTCAAGCGACTGCCGGCCGAGCGTGAAGCTCAACAGGCTGAAGTGATCGCGTGCTATCAAACGCTGATCAGGGGTCTGCTCGACGTAACGGACAACATCGTCGACGACAAGATCACGGCGCCGCCCAGGGTGGTTCGCCACGATCGGGACGATGCCTACTTGGTGGTCGCGGCGGACAAGGGTACTGCGACCTTCTCCGACATCGCCAATGCCATCTCCGAGGAATATGGCTTCTGGCTGGGCGACGCGTTCGCTTCCGGCGGCTCGGTCGGCTACGACCACAAGAAAATGGCCATCACCGCGCGCGGCGCCTGGGAATGCGTGAAACGGCACTTCCGGGAGATGGGAGTCGACATCCAAGCCCAAGATTTCACGGTCACCGGCATCGGCGACATGGCAGGCGACGTATTCGGCAACGGCATGCTCCAATCGCCCCACATCCGGCTGGTCGCGGCCTTCAATCACATGCATATTTTCATCGACCCGCAACCCGATCCCGCGCGCTCTTTCGCCGAGCGTGAACGGTTGTTCAAGATGCCGCGCTCGAGCTGGGAGGACTATTCGCGCAAGGTGATTTCGAAGGGCGGCGCCGTCTTCTCGAGATCCGCCAAGAGCCTGACCCTGTCGCGCGAGGCGCAGGCGCTGCTCGAGCTGCCCGCTCAGGTGACGCCGAACGAGGCGATCAAAGCCATCCTCAAGGCGCATGTCGACTTGTTTTGGAACGGCGGCATCGGCACGTACGTCAAGGCCACCTTCGAGAGCCATAGCGATGTCGGCGACCGCACCAACGACGCGGTGCGCATCGATGCACGGGAATTGAATTGCAAGGTCATCGGCGAGGGCGGCAATCTGGGGGTGTCGCAGCTCGGGCGCATCGAGTTCGCCCGGCGCGGCGGCAGACTCAACACCGATTTCATCGACAACTCCGCCGGCGTGAACACTTCGGACGTCGAAGTCAATTTGAAGATTCTCCTGAACGGCGCAGTGCGCGCCAAGGAAATCACGTTCGCCGGGCGCAACCGCCTCCTGGTACAGATGACGAGCGAAGTCGCGGGGCTGGTGCTGCGCAACAACTATCTGCAGGGTCAGGCGATCAGCACCAGCGAGTTCCAGGCCAAGATTCAGTTGGGCGAAGCCGCCTACGTCATCCGAGTCCTGGAGCGGTCCCAAGATTTGAACCGCGCCCTGGAATTTCTTCCGACCGAAGAGGAATTTGCCGAACGCCGCAAGGCAGGCGAGGGACTGACGCGCCCGGAGCTGGCCATCATCTTGAGTTATGGCAAGATTTGGCTGAACCGCGCGCTCATCCATTCGAACGTGCCCGAAGACCCCTACCTGTCGGCCGAACTGGCCCGTTATTTCCCCACCCCGGTGCAGAAACGCTTCGCGGCGCGCTTGAAGCGGCATCGGTTGCGGCGCGAGATCATTGCGACGGCAATCACCAATAGTTTGATCAACCGCATGGGACCGGTCTTTCCGGTGCGCGCGCAGGATGATACGGGGGCGGACCCGGCGGCCATTGCGCGCGCCTACAGCATCGCACGCGAGGTGTTTGCGGTCCGCGGCATCTGGTCGCAAATCGAAGCGCTGGATAACCGCACCCCGGCGGCCGTACAGTACGCCGCCATGTTGGAAACTACGCGCTTGCTCCGCCACATGACTTACTGGCTGCTGGATCACCGCCGCAACGACCTGGATATCGAACGCGCGGTACTGCGCTATACCGCCCAAGTGGCGGAACTGTCCGGTGAGCTGCCGGGGGTGCTCGGCATCACCGAGCAGGCGCGATTGAGCGTCATGCGCTCGCAGCTCATCGAGCAGCATGTGCCGGACCATCTGGCGTCTCGAATCGCCTCCTTGGACGCGCTGCACTGCGCATTGGACTTGGTGGATGTGGCGAAGGCCCGGCGGGTGAAGATCGGCTATGCGGCCAAGGCATATTTCGACCTCGGCGAACGCATCGGACTGACTCGGATCAAGGAGCAGATCGAGAGCTTGGTCGCGGACGGTCATTGGCAGGGCGTGGCACGCCACACCCTGCGCGACAACTTGTACGAGTTGCAGCGAAAAATCACCGGCGCCGTGCTGGCATGCAGGGGTCGCGACGCCGGCGAGCGAGTCAGCCATTGGATCGCGCGCCACGCCTCTCCGCTCGATGCCCTGAAGCGCGTCGTGGTCGATCTGCGCACCGCGCTGCCGGATTTTGCGACTCTGTCCGTCGCTCTACAGGCCGTCAGACGCCTCGCTCAGGATTGATCAAGTGCCGTTGGACGCCAGTAATTTCGGCCGCGCTTACCTGCAGAGCCGCATCGTCGGAGAATTCATGCTGGCGCGGCATATCGGCATCGTCGTCGAGTCGGCGGACGATGCCGCAGTCGTGCTGCGCGCTCCGCTCGGCCCCAATGCCAACTACAAGGGCACCGCGTTCGGCGGCAGTTTGTATTCGCTGGCCGTGCTGACCGGCTGGGCCTGGGTCACCCGCTATCTCGAGGCGCGGGGCCTGCCGGCCGATGCGGTGATCCAAGAATCGAGCATGCGTTTCTTGTCTCCCGTGCGGGGTGAACTGTGCGCGAGCGTGGCGGCGCCCGCCGGCGCGCAGATCGATAAGTTCCGCAAAATGCTGCAGCGTGCCGGCCGCGGGCGAATCAGCTTGCACGTGGAAATAAACTACGACCAGACTTTGGCTACGCTCTTCGAAGGCGTGTTTGCCGCGGCCATACGCCAATAGGAGGAACGGTGCCGGGGAAATTGATCTTGGTTCGCCATGGACAAAGTGTTTGGAACGTCGAAAATCTGTTCACCGGTTGGCATGATGTCGACTTGAGCGATCTGGGACGGCTCGAAGCGACGCAGGCCGGCCGGGAGCTTGAGCGCGAGAAACTGGCGCCGCAAATCGCGTTCACCTCGGTGTTGAAGCGCGCGATCCGCACCCTGTGGCTGATCATGGACACCACGGATCGCATGTGGATTCCGGTGGAAGGCAGCTGGCGCCTCAATGAACGCCATTACGGCGCCTTGCAAGGGCTCGACAAGGCACAGACGGTCGAGAAGCACGGTGCAGCGCAGGTCAAGCTATGGCGCCGCAGTTACGACATTCCCCCGCCGCCCTTGGGGTGGGATGATCCGCGGCATCCGCGTTTCGACCCACGCTATGCCAACGTCGATCCCGCTTCGCTGCCCGCGGCGGAATCGCTCAAGGACACGCTGTCGCGCGTGCTGCCCTACTGGGAATCGCGCATAGTCCCCGAGCTGCGCGCCAACAAGGACGTGCTGGTGGTCGCGCACGGAAACTCACTGCGTGCCCTGGTCAAAATGCTCGACATGATGTCGGAGAGCGATATCGTGGAGTTCAACATCCCGACCGGCATCCCGATACTCTACGAGTTGGACGAGCAACTCCAGCCGCTGGGCCGGCGGTTTCTCGGTGACCCGCAAGCCATAGCCGCGGCGCAAGAGGCGGTACGCCGGCAAACCGAAAAGAAGTGACGCGCGCCGGTAATCGAGCAACCTCGCGCGGCCTCATGAATCCGGCGCGACGGCCACCTTGAGGCCCGACAGTGCCTCGGTAAAATCGACTTGGCAGGACAAGCGCGAGGTCGCTTCGCGGAAGTCGGGCAACTCCTTGAGCAATTCCAGCTCGTCGCTTTGCGGTTTAGGCAGGCGACCGGCCCAGCTCTCATCGACGTACACGTGACAGGTGGCACAGGAACAAAGACCGCCGCATATCGCCGCGACTCCGTAATCGAGCTCGCGCAGGATCTCCATGACCTTCAAACCGGGTTTCGCCTGGATCTCATGCTCTTTCCCGTCCCGGTCCACTACGATCATCCGCGCCATTGAGATCTCCGTTAAGTAGCCCCTCGAAGGGGTCGTCGCTCGAGCTTGGTAGTGTGCCGGAACTTAATCGGCGCGACTACTTGCGGTTGCAAGGAGGCGCCCCGCAAGCAGCCGGGCGCGGGCTGCAACGCCGTTCTGAGCGGCTTCGCTCGGGCCCCGGTCGGCATAGCGCGTCAAGTAGAGCTCGCACCACAGCAAGCAGACGTAGTCGTACAGCCACGCCAATTGATTGAGGCGCAAAGATTCGCTCGGCGCCGGCGAGCGGCCGATGTATGCCGCCAGAAGATCATGCCGGAGTGGGTCCTCAAAATCGTTGTTGGCGCTCCAGCCGGCCAAATCCCAGTACGGATCCCCGCCGTGCGCGTACTCCCAGTCGAGCAACACCAATGCGTCGCCGCCGTCGATCAAATTGAGGGTGTGCAGGTCGCTGTGGCAGACCACGGGATCGACGCTTTGCAGTGCCGCCAGACGTTCGCCGGCGGCGGTTCGCAATGCCTCGGCAGTATCCGAATCCGGAGCGACACTGCCGCGCGCCGCTGCCGTGTAGTAATCGATCCACATCCCGGCACTCATCAGCCGCGCGGGCGCAGGCATCGGCAGCGCGTGGATGCGGCGCACCAGCTCGGCCATCCGCGAGATACCCGAGCGCCGCCGCACGTCCGCCGATTGCCACTGCCGACCATCCGCCCAGCGCGAGATCAGAATTCCGCGCTGCGGATCGCAGTACTCCACTGCGGGGGCAAGACCCGCAGCCGCGGCGCGCTCGAGCACACGAGCCTCCCAAGCGCGATCCAACCCAAGATCGGGGGGGTTGCTTGCGGCCACCCGCATGGCATAGGTGCCAGCGCCGCGCCGCACCTGATAAGTGTCGTTTACCACCCCATGGCTCAAACGCTGTATGTCGAGTTTGCCGGCGCCAGGCACGTGGCGGTCGGCCACTCGCTCGAGCTCATCCGGCAGCATAGGCGGGCATGGGCAGCGTGCGGCGCCACTGCCGCATACCGACCACGATCAACACCAGATACAAGCCGAACAGCAGCATCGTGAGATACAGGCGCCGCGAAAAATACAGGCACAATCCAACCGAATCGATCACCAGCCACCAATGCCAGTTTTCGTACACCTTGCGTGCCACCAGAAACGTGGCGAAGACACTGGACCATGTCACCATCGAATCCACGAAGGGCCATGCGGCCGGCGTGAACCGCCGCAGAAAGTACGAACTGACCACGGAGAGGGCAACGACGATTGCGAATCCCGCCGCGTGCCGCGCGATCGGCCAGCGACACACGGCGAGAGCGGCACCACCCCGACCCTGCTGCCACTGCCAAAAACCGTAGACTGCCATGGCCGCGTAAAAGGCGTTCAGTGCGGACTCCATGTACAAGCGCGCACCGAAAAGCACCCAGACGTACAGACAGGAACTGACGAACGCGGCGGCCCAGCACTCGAGCCGCTGGCGAATCGCGAGCAGCAGGTACACGACCGCCAGCACCGCCGCGATGAGCTCGGTCCAACTCGTGCCGCGCCATGCGCTCACGAGCTGGGCCGACAAATCGGCGGTCACCGGCGCGCGCCGGGCGGCTGGGTGGAGTCCGGCGGCCCTAAGCCCGGCAGCACCTTCATGACGAATACCAGCTGCGGTGCGTCGGCAACGGCAGCGGATCGAGCGATTTCCTGCGCGAGAATTGCCATGACTTGATCGAGAGGACCCCAGATCTGCGTCGCCAGCGCGTTGGTGCGCACGATCAATCCGGGATGGGTGTTGAGGCGGTCGATGAAGGCCTGGATCGGCGCCAGGTAATCGCGCGTCAACGGATACATGCTGATTTCTACGGCAGAACGCAAGATCAACCACTCCCTACGCCGGCATTACCCAGATCAGGTTCAACGGGTTCGCAGGTCAATCGAGCAGTCGATTTCCCGCATCTCAGGCCTGTTCAGACCACCCCAAGGTACTAAGGAAGTGTAGCTTGCTGCGGGGATGCGTGCAAAACTCCGGCCGGGAGCGAAGCCAAGCTCCTAAGCTGCGGAGACGATCTTGCGCATTTTCCAGGTAGACGCATTCACGAGCACACGCTTCACCGGCAATCCCGCGACCGTCGTGCTCGATGCCGACGGCCAAAGCGACGCCACTCTTGCCGCCGTGGCGCGCGAGTTCGCGCACGCGGAGGTCGCGTTCGTGTTCGCGGCAAATGGGCCCGAATACGATGTTCGAGTCCGTTTCTTCAATGCCCGCAAAGAAATGCCCTTTGTCGGCCACGCAACGGTGGCCGCCCACGCGGTACTTCTTGCCCTGGGGAGGCGCGGCCCGGGCGCGTGCCGCCAGCACTCCACCATCGGCATCATCGAGGTCATGGTCCGCGCCGGAGCAGCCGCGCCGACGCTCATCGAGTTTCGCCAGACGACGCCTGAATTGGACACCCCGCTGCCCTTCAAGACGACGCTGCTCGTGGCAGAGGCTCTGCGTCTGCCGGCGACCCAGCTGCACGAGATCATGCCGGCGCGCATCGCCCGCAAGGGCAGCACCCGGCTTCTGGTGCCGATCGCCGACCCCCGCCAATTGGATACTCTCGCACCGAATCTTGACACCCTCTTGTCGCTTGGCAGCGAACTGGGCGTGGAAGGCTTCTTTGTCTTTGCTCTCAATCGCAAGGCGGACGAGTGGTCGACAGAATCACGGATGTTCTGCCCGGCGCTCGGCATCCCGGAGGATCCGGTCAGCGGCAATGCCCATGCCATGCTGGCGGCGTATCTGTGGGATCTCGGACAATTCGGAAAGAACTCGACCACGTTCATTGGCCATCAGGGACGCCAAATGAAGCGGCCGGGGCAGGTCACCGTGACCCTGGAAATCGATCAGGGCAGCCTGGTGGCGGCGCGCATCGGCGGCAACGCGGTCATCATCAGCGAAGGTACTCTGGCGCCTTAAATTTGCCGGCTCAGGACGGGGAAGAAGCACCGGCGGGCCGCCCCGCAGCCGGTGCGGTCGCCGGCGCGGCTGGATCCAGCTTCAACGACGCCGCCAGGGCGTCGACCTTGGACTTCACGTCCGTGGCAGCCTTCACCGCCTCGTCCATATTGCCGCTCGCGAACGCCGCTTGCGCCTTCGACCAGAGCGAACTCGCATCGCTGAGTTCGCTCTTCGCCGCCGCCAGATCGATGCCGGCAGCCAGCTTCTTGCTCGACTTCTTGCCAAGAAGCTCGATGCGATTTTGGATTGCCGTGATTTCGCCGGGCACCGAATCGGCCAGGCGCGTCCATGTGTCGTTGAGCGCCTTCAGGATCTCGTCCTTCTTCGCGGCCGCGGCCGTCGCCAATCCCTGCGCCGCACTCAGCACCGCAGGCCCTCCGGTCACCACCGCGGCATAGTCCTGCTTATCGTAGGACGCCTTCAAAGCGCCCAGCTTGGATTGAACGTCGGCCAATTGATCGGGCACGTACTTCGCGGCCTCGGTCGAAGCGGCGGTGACGGTTGCCTCGATGTCGCTGATGAGTTTCAGCGCGGGTCCCTTCTGGCCGGCGCATGCCGCCAGGATGATCGCCGCCAGGGAAATCAGGAAGTATCGGCCGGCTGTTTGCAGCAAATGCATGGGGAACTCCTTTCCTTGCGGGTACGGGCGAGGGATTCTAGCTCAATTCGCGCCGCGCACGCTCCAGCCACTCGGCCTGCGCCCTGCGATAGTGGGCGGGGCCGAGCTTCGCGCCATCCAACAAATCCTTGAGCACACGATTTGCCGCCGGCAACTTGCCGCGCCGCTTGAGCAACAAACCGTAGCGCAGGCGCGCTTCCGCGCCGGGATAGCCGGGAGCAAGGTCCGCGTAGACGCGCTCCGCCTCGTCGAGTGCGTCCTGCGCCTCGAGAGTACGGGCATACAGGAGCTGTGCATCGGCCGATTTGAAATCCGGATTGTGCAGCGTCAAGCGCTCGAGCGCCGCGCGGGCCGCGCCGAAATCCTGGCTCGAGAAATGCGCCCGCGCCGAGCCGAGCAGCAAGGTCGGATCGTGCTCGAATATGCCTTTCAACCCGCCCTCATAGACCTCGATCGCGGCATCGTAGCGGCCGCGCTCGAACAATTCTTCGGCGAGCCGGCGGCGGGCATCGACATTGCCGGAAATCTCCACTTCGGCGGCTGCGCGGCGCAGCTCGCGATCCGGATCGATCATACGCCGCACGCCGCTGTGAGCGCGCCGCGCGGTTCGGCCGCCCAGAAGCTGCGGCAGAATTTCCACGACCGCATAGGCGAGCGAGCCGACCAACGGCAAGAGCGCGATGGCGAATATCCAAAGCATGTTCCGTCCGGTCTTGATCACATGCACGATCAAACCGGCCTGAATGGCGATGGACAGAATCGGAATGAGGTACAAAGGCGGATCTCCGGATGCACCGCCCTGTCGGGCAGGGCACCGTGGAGCATTGTAGCCAGAACGCGCCCCTTCCGCGGCGCTGTGTTTGCCGCGGCAGGCTGCCTCAGCGCGGGAGCCGGGTTAGCGCTCCGCCACGCGGATCCGCCGCTCGACTTGGCGGCAGTTCGACCACCCGATGTTCGACAGGGAATATCCCAGCACGCGCTGCGAGCGCGCATCGACGGTGACTTCCATTTCGCATCCGTGGAATCCTGTCGGCGCGCCGTCGGGTTTTTGCGCGATGAACCAGACGTATACCCACTTCGTCGCCGTCTGGTCGATCTTGCGCGGCTCGCCGAATGCCTCCTGCAATCGGCTCACGGGTTTTCCGACATTGTCCGCGGCAATGTTCGGCACCGAACGGACGGCATAGCCGGAGTGCCCGCAGCCGGCCAGCGCCAAGAATCCAAGGGTTATCACCACCACCGCCGAACGCAACATAATACGATCCTAAATTGCCGCCTTCGAGGATCGCAGTGTTGCCGCCCATGCAATGTATTGCCGCAGACTCAAGTCGCAGAATGAGGAATACGCGCGCCGCTTATGTAAATGCAGAGCGTGCGTCATGCCGCGCGGCAGGTCTTCCGGGTGATGCACGGCGATGACGAGCGTCAACCGTTTCATCAAGCGTTCCAGCAAGCGCTTCATGATGGCCCGTTGCGTGGGATCAAGACCGGTGACCGGTTCGTCGAGCAGCAGAATTCGCGCGTCGGCCGCCATCGCGCGCGCAATGAGCGCCCGGCGCAGCTGCCCATATGACAGCTCCCGCGGCCGGCGCGCGCCGACCGACAGCAGGCCGAAGAACCTCAGCCAATGCCGCGCCGTTCGAATATCGCCGGCCGTCGGCGCGTCCACGAGACCGATGCTGGCGTAGCGGCCGCTCGCCACCAGATTCAACACGCTGACGTCGACGGCATAATCGCTTTGCAGCTCGGGCGAGACGTAGCCGATATGCCGCTTCCATTCTGCAATGGGTGTTCCTGTGGGAAATCCGGTCCGCGTGATGACTCCGCCCAAGGCCGGCGACAGATCGCCGTACAGCAGTTTCAAGAAACTCGACTTGCCGCTGCCGTTCGCGCCGTACACCGCCCAGTGCTCGCGCTTGCGCAATTGCCAGTCGAGATCTCGCAGCACCAATTTATAATCGATGTACAGATCGACGTGCGACAGGCGCACCAGCACCGGCGCGCCCTTGCCCGCGGCCGCCTTTCGCGTTCGCGTCGGCTTGCGCGCCCGCTCGGGCGGGCGCGGCGGCGCGAGCGCGCGCCGCGGCTCCCCCGCCCGCACTCGCAGACGCTTGAGGTCCGACGCCAGCATCCTTCTGCGCGCGTGTACCTCCCCTGCCGTGAGCTCCAACATGCAGCGGGTGCCTCGCGGTACATCAGCCGCTCGATGCGCCGTCGCTACCCAAGACTGGCCGCGGCGCACGGCGGCCGCCAGCGCGGAGTCGATGCGCGCACGATAGTGGCCGTCGAGCCCGTTGTAGAACTCATCCAACAACAGCCAGTCGGGATCCTGCACCAGGGCGCGCGCCAGCAAGGCAAGGCGCTTTTGCCCGTACGACAGGGACAAAAATTCACGGCCTGCGCAATGGCGCAAACCGCAGCTCCGCAGAACGGCGGCCACCCGCCTGGCTTGCGCCGCCGTGACAGGCGAGAGCAACAGGTCGGTACGATGCAGACCGGTGGCAACCAAGTCGTGCACGCGCAGGTTCCAGCCGTAGCGCGCATATTTGTCCTGCAGTTCGGCGCCGACATAGGCAACCCGCCGCTTGGCCTCGATCAGATCCACCGTTTCGCGTCCCACTCGATAGCTTCGAATGGCGCTGCGGCGCTCATCGGGAGTCGGCCATACGTCGCCGCTCAGCGTCTTGAGCAGCTGCGTCTTGCCGGCGCCGTTGTCGCCGAGCAGCGCCCAGCGCTCACCGGGACGCAGGCGCCAGGAAATGTCGCGCAACACCCATTTGCCGCCGCGCCGCACGCTGACCGCGTGCAGCAGCATCTCGAGCCGCCTTTTCATGGACGGCTCAGCTGCCAGACACCGTTGTGCTCGAGGACACGCGATTCGCGGGCCAGCTTGATCAGGTGCGCCTCCAAGGTCAGGCGCGCCCAGCGATGCCGCTCCACCGCCACGTCATCGTAGACCACGGGAGTGAGTTCATCGAGGGTCGCCTCGCCGAGACGGCTCAGGGTGAGCAGCACCTTGTCCTCGCGGGCAAGGCGGTGGTCGCGCAACGCGGCCACGACCTCCTTGCCGCGCTCCATGACGCCGCCGTGCCCCGGCGCAATGCGTTCGAAGTCATGGGACTTCAGCTTCTCGAGTGAGTGCATGTACGCCGCCATATCCCCGTCCGGCGGCAAAATCACGGGCGACACGCCTTCGAGCACGTGATCGCCGGTGAATAACAGCCGCTCGCGCTCCAGCAGGTAGCACACGCAATTCGAGGCGTGGCCGGGCGTGTGGATGGCGAGCAATTCACACTCGCCCAGCGGCAGACGCTCGCCGTCGCCCGGCAGCTGCCGGGGTGCGAAGGTCGCGTCCTGCCGGCCGTCGTCGGGAGCCGTCAATCCGATGACGCGCGCGCCGGTGCGCGCGGCGAGCCGGGCCGCCAGAGGCGCATGATCTTGATGCGTATGAGTCACGAGGATCCAGCGTATGGCGGTGCCGGCCGCCGCCAAGATCGCTTCCAAATGCCGCGTATCGTCGGGTCCCGGGTCGAGTACCGCCACTTCGCGCAGTCCGAACAAGTAGGTGTTGGTGCCGGGACCGGTCATCAGACCCGCATTGCCGGCCACGATGCGCCGTAGCCCCTGGCCCAGCGACACACACTTGCCGGCGGCAAGTTGAGATCTAGCTTCCAAAGGCAGATCCTTCGGGCGCTCGGGAGTACGCGAACTTCATCGATTTAAATTAAATTTTTTGCGCTAGCGGGCCGCAGGACCCGCGCTACGCGCGTTTTTGCGATTATTTAGCATGTCGGTGACGTCGGTCGCATTTTGACATAGTTGCGATGAGCAGCGGAGCCGCTACACTGGGAGACATGTCAAAGTCACCGAACGCCAGACGCATTGGAGGTCCGCTGTCATGGGACCAATTGGCACGGCCGGATACGGAACAGTGTCAACGGTTTTTGGCCGAGTCGCTGTCTCTGCTGCTGGCCGATCTGCTGCGATCGGTGTTGTCAGACGCGAGCCCGGCGTTGCCGGCGGACGAGTCGGCGGTCGAGCGCTATCGCAACTTGGCTGACACCTTGGCGGACGG
This sequence comes from uncultured Gammaproteobacteria bacterium, assembly GCA_963818075.1. Lineage (GTDB taxonomy): Bacteria > Pseudomonadota > Gammaproteobacteria > Steroidobacterales > Steroidobacteraceae > Bog-1198. The sequence goes on from CAWFQX010000009.1 coordinate 63,531, forward strand.
AGAATCGCGGCGCCGCACCAGTCTCGGGATCACGCGCGCAGGCCTCGCCAAGCGGTGCGTGACTTGGCTCAAATTGCTGTTGACGCCTGCGCCAAACGCCCAGTGCACCGCCGCCATGCGTGAATTCGTCGACGCCTTGGGGCTGTTTCCGGCGCTTTTCGACAGCGAGCCGTCCGCCCGATCCCGGCGCGCTCGGCTCACTTGGCTCCTGACTCACGACCGGCGCCTGGACGCGAGCACGCGGGAAGCCGCCACAGCCCTGATCGAGGCCTGTGAGCACCTAGGGGTTTTGCTCTGGCCGGATGCCGAGACAGCCTAAAGACAGCCCCGACGCTTACCCGTGTCAATTGCCTGAACAGGCGTATAATACGGGGTCATCTGTCGATCGGACGGGACCTTAATGCAATCACCCCCCACAGCTGAACCTGAAGCCGGCGCGCCGCCGCCGCCCGATAAATCGCGCTTCAAATTTCAGAAATTGCTGCAGCCGTTCACGATCGAGCGCGGCATCGCCACGCCGATCATTTGGTTCTTGCTGGATTGGCTGGTGCTCGGCGTTTCGATCGCCAGCTTGTTGTTCGTGGATGCGTGGTGGGTCAAGGTATTCGCATCGCTGGTGGCGGCGCTTTGGATCGCGCGCCTGTTCGTGATCGGTCACGACGCCTGCCACGGCTCCTACACGCCCAACAAGACGCTCAACCAATGGATCGGCAGGATTGCATTCCTGCCGTCGCTGACGCCATACAGTCTGTGGGAAATCGGCCATAACCTCGCGCACCATGGGTTCACCAATCTCAAAGGCCGCGACTACGTTTGGACACCTTTCTCGCCCTCCGAGTTTGCGAGTCTGCCGCGCATTCGGCGGCGGCTGGAGCGCATTTACCGCAGCGGCCTCGGTCAAGGCGTGTACTACATGATCGAGATGTGGTGGAAGAAACTGTTCTTCCCGGGACGCAAGCATGTGACGTCGCGGCGCATCAGCTACACCTGGGACAGCCTCCTGGTGGCGGCCTTCGGCATTCTGTGGGTGGGCGGCTTGGTCGTGTGGGGCGTGTACAGCGGCCGGTCGATTTGGTCGCTGCTGGTGTTCGGGTTCGTCGTGCCGTTCTTCCTCTGGAACTGCCTGATGGGCTTCGTCATTTATGTGCAGCACACGCATCCGCGCGTCGCCTGGTACGAGCGGCGCGACGAGTGGTCGGCGAACGCCGGCTATGCGACGACCACGGTGCACATCAAGCTGATGCGGCCGCTCGACGGATTGATCCACTACATACTCGAGCACGGTGCGCACCACGTGAACATGGGAATCCCGCTCTACCGGCTCAAAGAGGCCCAAGCGCGGCTCAGCGCCACCCTCGACGAGCGGCTGAATTCCGAAGTCTTTACGTGGCGCTACTACTGGAATACGGTGCGGCGCTGCAAGCTGTACGACTTTGCGCAGCACGTGTGGACCGATTTCGACGGGCACATTACCTCAGAGCCGCTCGTCCAAACGCGTTGATGCCTCCCCGCTGCGGCGGGCCGGCGGCACGGCCGGCCGCCACAGGTGGACGCCGTGGTGCTCGACGATATTCACGGGTGTACGAAACGCCGCGGACAGCCAATCGGCGGCCAGCGCCTCTCGAACCGTGCCATGGCCGATGACGCCTTGCTGCCCGAGTACGATGAGACGATCGGCCGCGAGTGCCAACGAAAGATCGTGGATGGCGCTCACCACGCAGACGCCGCAGCCGTAGGCCTGCTCGCGCAGCAGCCGCGCGACATCCTCCTGATGCGGCGGATCGAGATGGGACGTTGGTTCGTCGAGCAGCAACACCGGCGCCTCCACGGCCAGCACGCGCGCGAGATGCACTCGCTGCCGCTCGCCGCCGGACAAGGTCGACAGCCGCCGTCGCCCCCACGAAAGGGAACCCGTGGCGACCATGGCACGATGCATTGCCGCGTCGTCCACCGCCTGTCTATGAGCCAGCCATCCGCCGTGCGCGAACCGACCGAGCGCGACCACCTCGGATGCCGTCAGTTCCGTGACGCCGGGCATCTGAGCAAGCCAGGCGAGACGGCGTGCACGCTCGCGCCGCGGCCACGCCCTGAGGCGTCGACCCTGCAGGAAAATCACTCCGCCGCGCGGTTCTCGCAAGCCGGCGAGCGTATGCAGCAGCGTCGATTTGCCGGACCCGTTGGGGCCGACGACAGCGGTCCAAAGTCCGGCGTAAAATTCGAGCGATATGCCTTCGAGCACGGTTCGCGGCCCGTAGCCCATCGACAGGTTCTCGCATGCGAGCGCCGGCGACGCTGGCTGCGAGGTCGTCTGCGCCTCACCCATCGCGGCTCCTGCGCCACAACAGGACGGTCAAGTAGACGCCGCCAACGCAGGCCGTGACGGCACCGACCGGCAGTTCTGCCGGTCGGATGATCCATCGGCAGAGCAGATCCGCCGCTTGCAGCAGCGCGCCGCCGCACAGCGCCGCTCCGATGAGGAGTTGGCGATGGTTGACCGAGAGCGTCTCGCGTACCACGTGCGGGGCAACCAGCCCCACGAATCCGACGATGCCCACTTGGCCCACTGCGGTTGCGGTGCCGAGCGAAACCACGCCGAGCAAAGTCAGCCGCAGCATGGGGAGCGACAGGCCGAGCGACTGCGCCGTGTCTTCGCCCAAGGTCAGCGCGTCGAGCCCGCGCGCAAGCAGCAGGGCTGGCACCGTGCAGATGCAGAACACGACTGCGAGCAGCGTCACCGACGACCAGCTGACGAAGGCCGTGCTGCCCAGCAGAAACGTCTGCATCTCGCGCCAGATGTCAGGCTTGCTTAGCAGCAGCAGCGAAGTGACCGCACTCAGGAGGAACGCGACCACGATGCCCGACAGCAAGAGGCTCGCCGTTTGCAACACCCCTCGTGACAGGCCAACGGTCAGCGCAATAGCGGCGCATGCCCCCAGGCAGGCCGCGCCCGTTACGCCGAGCTTCCCCGCCCATGCGAGGGCGCCGACGGACGCACTCGCCGCCAGCAAGCTGAGCGTCACCCCAAGGGCCGCGCCCGACGCGGTGCCGAGCAGGTAGGGCTCTGCCAAAGGATTGCGAAACACGCCTTGCGCGATCGCCCCCGAAAGACCGAGCAGCGCGCCGGCGAACCAGGCACCCACGGTACGCGGCAATCGAATCTCCCATAAAACCACGGCGGACTGTGCGTCCGGCGAGAGGAGCCAGCGGAGCGAGGTTTCGATGCTGGACGTACCGACGACCAGGCTGCCGCAGGTCAGCAGCAACGTGATCGCGAGACAACCCGCGAGCCAGGTACCGAGGCGGTTCAACTTATCCGCTTCGTTGTGACCGGCGTCGAGTTGCGCGATCGCGGGCTGCGGCGTGCTCATGGCGCGATCCGAGCGAGACAGTCGGCCATGGCGCGCATCCCCTGCGCGACCCGCGGGCCGGGCCGCACGATGGTATCGCGCACATCCGGGGGAAAGGAGCACAGGCGATGCTCCTTCACGGCGCGAATTTGCTCCCAACCCGGACGTTCGGCCAGTTGCGTCGCTTCCGCGGGCGATATGAAGATGACATCCGGGTTGCGCTGTACCACGTACTCGGGATTGAGCTTCGGAAATGGGCCGAGTTCGCTGGTCACGATATTGCGCGCTCCCAGCCGCGCCAGAAGTTCGCCGATGAATGACGAAGGTCCGGCGGCGTAAGGTGTACGGTCCACCTCGACGTACACGCTTGGTCCGTCGCCGTGACGCTGCGCCAGCGCCTTTGCGCCGATTTCGCGCACCGCTTCTTCGATGGTCTCATTGAGGCGGCCGGCGCGATCTGCAACGCCCAGAATCTGGCCGATCACCTGCACGGCGTGGCCGATGTCGCCGTAGCTCTCCGTCTGCAGAGCAAACGAGACGACGCCGAACTCGCCGAGACGCTCGGTGATTCGTTGCGAGCGGCTGAGCAAGATCAAGTCGGGCCGTAGACTGATCATCCGCTCGACCTCCGCATCTTCGAAGCCCCCCGCCTTCGGCAGCGTTTTCGCCTGGGCAGGCCAGTTCGAAAACCGGTCGGTTGCGACCAGCCGATCGCACGCCCCGAGCGCGCACACGATTTCCGTGAGGGACGGTACCATGCTGATTATCCGTTGCGGGTTCGCCGGCAGCCTCACCTCGCGCTGCAGATCGTCCCGCATGACGGACCCGGCCCATGCCGGGGCGGCCGCGCTCAGCGCGGCGCCGAGCGCGACACCGAGCACGAAAGCGGCGCGAACGCAGCGGCAGTTCACGGCGCGCCCGACTTTGCGATCAACGGTAACCCTGCCACCATGAATACCACGCGGTCACAAATCGCCGCGAGCCTTTGATGCATCACTCCAGTCTCATCGGTGAAGCGCCGGGCGAGCGCATTGACGGGAATGATTCCCAGACCCACTTCGTTGGCGACCAGGATGCAATGTCCCGGCAGCGACGGCAGCGCCTCGAGAACGCGTGCCGACTCGCGCTGCAGCGCATCCGGATCATCGCTGCACAGCAGGTTGGTGAGCCACAAGGTGAGACAGTCGACGACGACCATCCGATCAGGGGCCGCTGCAGCCGCGAGCGCGGCAGCCAGCCGCGTTGGTTCCTCGACGACGGCCCAGGTGGCGGGTCGGCTTGCCCGATGGGCTGCTATGCGCGCCGCCATTTCGTCATCCAGCGCGCTTCCCGTGACGATCAGCGTGACGGGACAAGCCTGTTCACGGGCAAGCTCGGCGGCATAGCGGCTCTTGCCGGAGCGAACTCCGCCGAGAACGAGTGCCTTCATGCCGGCACCCGCGCGAGCGCAAGATCAATACAGTGCACCGAGCCGAACTCAACCGGCGCTTGGAAAAATTCGCCGGCGGACAGCATGCCCGCGGCCTTGAGCGCGATGCGAATCACGCCGGCGTGGGTAACGGCGACCGCACAGTCCACACCCAACGAGCGCGCCACACTCGCCCATCGCTGCCAGCGCGCCGCGACCATCGCCGCGGACTCTGCGCCCCCGGGCCGGTAGTGCCAGACATCGCGACCCCATGCGTCCAACTCATCGCGCGGCACACACTGCCACGCCTGCCCCTCCCAGGAACCAAAGCTCATCTCCACGAGATCTGAGGCAATGCTCGGCTCGTGCGGCGCCGCCAGTTCGCGCGCCAGAAGCACGCACCGCGACGCCGGACTGCTGAAGATCCCGGCGCATTCCAGCACCCTCTCCGGGATGCGTTCGCGCACGGCTGCCGCCGCATACGCCACGGATTCGGCATCCACCGCGACGTCCTGCCGCCCGTAGCACAAACCGGTTGCGGAGGACGGTCTCGGATGGCGGATGAGATAGAGTCGCATGATTGCCGGCGGCTCAACCGGTACGCGGCGCCGATCCGACAACGGCTAACGCCGCCAGCAAGAACGCGAGTTCCGTAAGTTGTTGCACCGCCCCGAGGCAATCGCCGGTGTACCCGCCGATGCGCCTTTGAAAATACCGAGCCGCCGTCACCGCCACGAGGGCCGACGCGGCAACGGCGGCGGCGAGTGCCGGCAATACTCGCGGATGCTGCGTGAGATCCAACGCCATGACGAACGGCGCGACCGCAATGGCTCCGAGCGCACCGCTCACGAGCCAATCCCGGCCGCTGACGCTGTCCGCGAGCGGCCTGACCTTGCTGTCCTCGCCGCTTCGCACGTAGCGCAGCCGCCAGATCAATCCGCACGCGCACCAGCGACTGAACATGTGGGCGCCGATCAGCATCAAGGGGAATACGGCAGGCGGAATGGCGACGCACGCCGTCCACTTGAGCCCGAGCATGACGCCAATGCCGATCGCACCGTAGGCGCCGATGCGCGAATCCTTCATGATCGTGAGGACGCTATCCGGTGTGGTGCCGCCGCCGAAACCGTCGCAGGTGTCGGCGAAGCCATCCTCGTGGAAGGCCCCGGTAACCAGCAATGAGACGCCTAACATCAACCCGACCGAGACGGCGGCCGGCAGCCAGTGAGCGAACAGCCACCACACGCCCACATTGATTGCGCCGACCAATACCCCGACCAGCGGGAAGTAGCGCGCCGATTGGGACAGCGAGTTCGCTTGAAATCCCACCCAAGCCGGTGTGGGCAGACGCGTCAGGTACTGCGTCGCCACCAGAAACAGTACGATCTGCCGCTGCATCGTCAGCAGCACGGCACGGTCCGATTCACGCGCTCTTCTCGCTGACGCCCGCACCTTCGAACGTCGCCATCTGGGTGAACAGGCTAAGGGCCGCGCGCACGACCGACAAGGCAACCGCGGCGCCGCTTCCCTCGCCGAGGCGCATACCAATGTCGAGCAGCGGCCGTACCTTGAGGTGCGCGAGCAAGGCGCGATGCGCGTGCTCCGCCGAGCAATGCCCAAAAACGCAGTACTCGAGGACGTGCGCGTTGATGCGTGCGGCCAACGCCGCCGCGACCGACACCGTGAAGCCGTCAACCACGATCAGCATCCGGCGCGCAGCGGCGTGCAGCAGCGCCCCGACCAGCATTGCAATTTCATAGCCGCCAAACTCCGCGAGCAATTCGACTGCATCCTCAGAAGGTGCACAGCGGTCCGCGGCGGCGGCAAGCGTCGCGCGCTTTTTCTCGAGCCCGGCATCATCGAGTCCGGTTCCCCTGCCGACGCAATCCACCAGCGCAATGCCGGTCAGACCGTGCATCAGCATCGCCGCCGACGCGGTATTCCCAATTCCCATTTCACCGAGCAGTACGCTGTTGCCGCCGGGTGGGATCACTTGATCGATGACGGCGCGGCCGCGGCGCAACGCCTGCGCGCATTCCTCCATCGTCATCGCGGATTGCTCGACGAAGTCGCGCGTGCCGCGCCGCACCTTGGCGTCGATCAGCCGCGGGTGGCTTGCGCTGTCGCCGTCGACGCCGGCATCCACGATCCAGAGCTCAATTCCCTGCAGCCGTGCAAGTACGCTGATGGCCGCGCCGCCGGCGAGGAAATTCTTGACCATCTGTTCGGTCACCGCGCGCGGATAGGCGCTGACGCCGCGGTCCGCCACGCCGTGATCCGCGGCGAATACCACCGCCACCGGATGCACGATTGCAGGCTCGAGTGTTCGCTGCACGGCACACACTTGAGCCGCGAGCGGCTCGAGACTGCCGAGAGCACCCAGTGGTTTCGTCAATGAGTCGAGCCGGCGGAGGGCGGCGCAACGAAAACTCTCGTCAGCCGCCGGAATGGCATCGAACCCGAGAACCATCATCCCACCCTCCGCGCACCCGCCGTGCGCATACCGGACCTTTTAGAACGTCGCAGGTCGGTATACGGGCTCGCGAGCGGGACATCATCCCAGCCAAGTCGCCTTCCCACGCCGAAGCGCAGTGGCATTGAGACCTGACTTAAAAGCTCGCTTACCGTTGCGGGGGCAGCGCCGGACTTACCCACCAGGGGCTCACCGGCTTCCCGTTTCACCCATCGGTCCTAACGACCGACGGACTCCTGAACGCCGGATCAGTCTGCCCGCGATCGGAGTCACGGTCAACACGTGTCGAAATCGATGAAAGCGTGCAATGATGCGCCAGTTCGCGAAGCCAGTACCGGCGCGGAACGGGTATCAGATCATTATGGCGGACTTCACCCGAGAGGAAATCGACGCTGTTTACCGGGTGATGACGGCCCGCCGCGACATGCGCCATTTCCTGAAAGATCCACTCGACGATGCCTTGGTCGGCCGCCTGCTCGCTGCGGCGCATCTCGCGCCCAGTGTCGGTCTGATGCAGCCGTGGCGATTCATTCGCGTGTGCGATCGCGCCTTACGCACGTCGATTCATGCGCTTGTCGAGGCGGAGCGGCTGGAGACCGCGCGGGCGCTCGGCGAACGCGACGATGAGTTCATGCGCCTCAAGGTGGAGGGGATTCTCGAGTGCGGCGAACTGCTCGTCGCGGCGCTCGCGCCGGACCGCGAGCGGCATGTGTTCGGACGCCGCACGATGCCCGACATGGATCTGGCATCCGTCGCTTGCGCCATCCAAAATCTGTGGCTCGCGGCGCGTGCCGAGGGCATCGGGATGGGTTGGGTATCGCTGTTCGATCCGGACAGTTTGCGGCAGCTATTACGCATGCCGGCGGGAAGCCGGCCGGTCGCCATACTGTGTCTCGGGCATGTGCGCGAGTTCTATCCGCGGCCGATGCTCGAGATGGCGCAATGGGCGCACGGAGTCGAGCTCGAAACGCTGGTGCACCAGGACTACTGGTCGGACTGCGGTAAAGCCGAGGACCCACCGCCGCAGACGTGAAGCGTCGCCGCCGGGGTCGCAGCTGGGATTGACCCGCCCGCCGTTTTGCGGCAACGTAACCCAATACGATAAGTTCCCCTCACGGGGATTGAATGGGAACTCGGGTCAAAAGCCCGGGCTGCCCCCGCAACTGTAGGCGGTGTGCCCCGCATTGAAGACCACTGGACGCCCTTGATCCGGGAAGGTGATGCAGGGACTTGAGCCGCGAGCCAGGAGACCTGCTTGTCGTGGTCGCCCATCGACCAGCCGGGGTGTGCTGAGCGAGCGGATTTTCCCGAGTGGCGACGGAGAGGCCGCTCCCGTGTAGGACGCGTGCCTTTGGGTCGTCGTCTTGAGGGAGCTGCCATGAAAACCCGAGTTTTTCCTTTCGCATTCGCTTGCGCGCCGTGCGCGTTTTCCGTTCTCGGTATTGCCGTCGCGCCGCCGGCGCTGCCTGCGGAGAACGACGATTCGTTGGACGAGGTAGTGGTCGTCGCCAACCGAGCGCCGGAACCCATGTCGAAGGTCGGCAACTCGGTCACCGTGCTGACCGAAGCGGATATCGAACGAAGTCAGGAGACCGTCCTCGCCGATCTGCTGACGCAGACGCCGGGTCTGACAGTCGCACGCACCGGCGGTGTGGGCCAGCCGACGTCGGTGTTCATTCGCGGCGCAGAAAGCGACCAAACCGTGGTGGTAATCGACGGAGTGCAGCTGAACGATCCGTCGACGACCGGCGGCGGCTTCGATTTCGCGAACCTTTTGACGAGCGATATTTCGAGAATCGAGATCCTGCGCGGAGCGCAATCGACGTTGTACGGCAGTCAGGCCATCGGCGGCGTCATCAACATCATAAACCCCGAACCAACCGGTCCCTTCGGCGGCGGCGTCAGGGTCGAGGGCGGGTCGCATGACACGGGCTATGTCACGGCAAATTTAGGCGGCAAGGACGATGCCCTGCTCTGGCGCCTGTCCGGCAATTGGTATGGCACGAGCGGCATTCCCGCATTCGACGAGAGATACGGCGGCGTACGCCTGGACGCCAGCCAGATCGGCGGCGGTTCCGGGCAGCTACGCTATGACTTCACGCCGGATCTCGCCGTCGATGTTCGCGGCTACTACACCCAGGCGCGGACCGACTTCGACGGCTATGACACGCCGACCGGCGCCTTTGGCGACGACAACGAATATGAAAAGTCCAACCAGCTCCTGGGGTACGCCGGTCTCACGATGAAATCGCCGGACCGCACATTGACGAACCGCGTCGCGTTTCAATACACCAGCACGGAAACGCGGGAGTTTGACCCGAATGCCCCGGTCAACTACGGCAGCCCGAGCGCCGAAACCTTCTATGGAATCGGCCGCAACGTGCGCGAGGAGTATCAGGGGACGTGGGCGATCACGCCACGCCTGCACGCGGTGTTCGGCGCCGAGCACGAGCGCTCCACGATCGACACCGATTCGCCGGCGTTCGACTTCTCAGGGCCGATGCCGCTGGAGAACTCCGCGACGATTGACAGCGGTTATGCGCAGCTGCAAGACGAGATCATTGCGGGGCTCACCCTCACCGCCGGCGGCCGTTATGACCGGCACGACGTGTATGGCGGCCATTCCACGGGTCAATTCGCGGCCGCCTGGGCGTTGGACGACAACCGCACGATCCTGCGCGCGAGCTTTGGACAGGGGTTCAAGGCGCCGTCGCTGTATCAGCTGTACAGCAACTACGGCAATCTGGCGCTGCAGCCCGAGCAGGCGAACAGCTGGGATGCGGGCGTCGAGCGGCACGCTTGGGACGGACGCCTGGTGATGTCGGCGACCTATTTCAAACGAATCAGCAGAGATCTGATCCAGTTCTTCGACTGCACGACGCCGAACCCTCTTTGCGTCAAGGAGCCATTCGGCTATTACGCGAACATCGCGCGCGCATCCGCACATGGACTCGAGCTGCAGGCCGCCGTCAATCCGACGGCGCAACTCAATCTAGCGGTGAATTACTCGTTGATCGACACGCAGGACCAATCGCCCGGATCGCCGACCTTCGGAAATGAGCTGCCGCGGCGGCCGAGGAGCGCGGCGAACGCGTCGGTGACCTATAACTGGTCATCGCATTTGAGTGCCGGCGCGGCAGCACGATACGCCGGCCGCAGCTACGACGATGCGGCCAACCAGATTGCGCTCGGCGGCTATGTGCTCGTCGACCTCAGGATGTCATATGCGCTCACCGATCGTCTCGAATTATACGGACGCGTCGAAAATGCGACCGGCAAGCATTACGAGACCGCCTATCAGTACGGTACCTATGGCCGCGTCGGCTACGCCGGACTGCGTGCGGCCTTCTGAGCCCTTCGAGCCGCAGCGACGGCGACCGCAGAAGACTGCTTTGCGGCTATTTCAGTTGCCGTGCGTGGTGGCGCAGATGATCCGCCATGAAAGTCTGCATGAAATAGTAGCCGTGATCGTAGCCGGGCTGCATGCGCAGATTCAGCGTCTGCCCGGATTTGGCCGCGGCAGCGGAAAATATCTCCGGCTTGAGCTGCTCGACCAGGAACTGGTCGCCCGTACCTTGATCGATGAGGATGGGTCCGGGAAAAGGCTTGCGTGCCACCAGCTCGCTGGCATCGTAGTCGCTCCAGCTGCGGGTATCCTCTCCGAGGTAATTGGTGAACGCCTTTTTGCCCCACGGGCATTGCATCGGCGCCGCAATCGGCGCGAACGCGGAAACCGATTTATAGCGGTCCGAATTGCGCAACGCGCAGACCAGGGCGCCGTGGCCGCCCATCGAGTGACCGAAAATTCCGCTCGCCTCCGGGCGCACCGGAAGATTGGCGGCGACGAGCTCCGGCAGCTCCCGCGTCACATAGCTGTACATTCGATAGTATTGCGACCATGGGGCTTGCGTCGCATCGACGTAGAAACCCGCCGAATAGCCGAAGTCCCAACTGTCTGCATCGCCGGGCAGACGCGGCTCGCGCGGGCTGGTGTCCGGCGCGATCAGCATCAACCCCAATTCCGCCGCGGCCTGCTGCGCATGCGCCTTGATGGCAAAGGTTTCCTCGGTGCAGGTGAGGCCGGACAAATAGTAAAGTACGGGCACCGGCCCGGTGCGCGCCTGCGGCGGCAGGTAGGCGGCGAATTTCATCGGCCCGCGGATCTCGCGGGAGTCGTGCTTGTAGAAGCGCTGCACGCCGCCGAAGCAGCCGTGCTCGGAGATCAGGCTCAATGTGCTCATGAGTACACCACGACGCTGCGAATCGATTCTCCGGAATGCATCAGGTCGAAAGCCTTGTTGATGTCATCGAGCGGCATTTTGTGCGTGATGAGATCGTCAATGTTGATCTTGCCATCCATGTACCAGTCGACTATTTGCGGGACCTCCGTTCGTCCGCGAACGCCGCCGAATGCCGTCCCCTTCCAGACGCGTCCGGTCACCAGTTGAAATGGCCGGGTGCTGATTTCCTGGCCGGCTCCGGCCACGCCGACGACGACCGATACGCCCCAGCCGCGATGGCAACACTCGAGCGCCTGACGCATGAGTTTCACGTTGCCGACGCACTCGAAACTATAATCCGCGCCGCCGTCGGTGAGCGCCACCAAGTGCGCGACGAGATCGCCTTCCACTTCCTTCGGGTTCACGAAATGGGTCAAGCCGAATTTTTCGGCCAGGGCTTTACGACCCGGATTCAAATCGACGCCTATGATTTTGTCGGCGCCCACCATCCGTGCGCCCTGGACGACGTTGAGGCCGATACCGCCCAAACCGAACACCACCACATTGGCCCCCGCCTCGACTTTCGCCGTATGGGTCACCGCGCCGATCCCGGTGGTGACGCCGCAACCGATGTAGCACACCTTGTCGAACGGGGCATCCTCCCGGATTTTCGCCAGCGCAATCTCCGGCATCACCGTAAAATTGGAGAATGTGGAACATCCCATGTAGTGGTGGATCATGTCTTTGCCCATCGAGAAGCGGCTGGTGCCATCGGGCATCAGACCCTTGCCTTGAGTGGCGCGGATAGCCGTGCACAGATTGGTTTTGTGCGACGTGCAGGATTTGCATTGCCGGCACTCGGGCGTGTAGAGCGGAATGACATGGTCGCCTTTGCGCAAGGTTGTGACACCGGCGCCGACGTCGACGACGATACCCGCACCTTCGTGGCCCAGAATGGCGGGAAACAAGCCCTCCGGATCGGCGCCCGAACGCGTAAACTCATCGGTATGGCAAACCCCGCTGGCCTTGATCTCCACCAGGACTTCGCCCGCCTTGGGGCCGTCCAAATCGACGGTGGTGATTTCCAGCGGCTTCCGAGCGGCAAAAGCAACGGCGGCTTTGGTCTTCATGAAAGGATATCCTTCGTACTGGCTGGCAATTGAAACTCAGGTTGTTGAGGGCGCTACCCTAAAACAACCGTAGCCGACTTGGAAGCTGCACCATGAATATTGAACTTTCCCCGAATGAAGCGCGCGTGATCGGCTGTCTGATGGAAAAGGAAGTCACCACTCCCGACCAGTACCCCCTGTCGCTGAACGCGCTCACCAATGCATGCAATCAGAAAACCAACCGCGACCCGGTACTGGAGCTGACCGAGGCCGTCGTGCAGCAGACCGTGGACGCGCTGATGAAGAAATACCTGGTGAGCGACCGATCCGCCGGGTACGGCGGCCGCGTCACCAAGTACAAGCATCGTTTCTGCAACACCGAATTCGGTTCGCTGAAATTCTCAAAGCAGGAATTCGGCATCATTTGCGTATTGCTGCTGCGCGGACCGCAGACCCCCGGCGAGCTGCGCGCGCGCACCAACCGATTGTGCGAATTCGCCGATTCCGAGCAGGTCGAAGCCACGCTCAAGGGCCTGATGGCACGCGAGGACGGTCCGTTCATCGCTCGATTGCCGCGGGCCGCCGGCGCGCGCGAGTCCCGCTATGCCCATCTATTCTCGGGGGTCATCGAGTCGGTGGACGAGCCGGCCGCCGCCGAGGAAGCGGCGCCCGGTAGCGGTATCGCCTTGAGCCAGCGCGTAACGCAGCTGGAAGAGTGGGTGCTCGAGCTGCGTGTGCAGGTCGGCGAGCTGACAGAGGCCCTCAAGGGCGCTGCACAACCGCCGCCGCGCACGCCACTTAAGGAATAGCGGCGCTCGCTGACGCCGTTTGCTTGGCGATGCCGTCGCGCTCCAGCACCCATTTGCCGAACGAGTCGATGTCCGCGGCGCGCATGCCGTTCGCCGCCGCGCGGTGAATCTCGAGCCACTTTTGCATCGAAACCATCAATTGATCCGCGAGCGGCCGCGCGTGGTTGAACAGATCCATGTACGCGGCCTTCGCTTCCTCCAGTCGATCGAATCCCATATAGGCCTCGCCGCGATGCTCAACTGCTTCGAGAAGATCCGGCTTGAGCTTCAGCGTATGGTTGTAATCGTCGATCGATTCGTTAAATGCGCCCAGGCGCAAATGCACGTAGCCGGCGCCATTCCAGGCATCCACCATATCGCCTTTGTTGCTCAGCGCCTCGGTGAATTGATCGAGCGCCTTGCCATAGGCGTCGCTGACCTTGTCCATGGCGGCTGCCTTCTTATCCGGATTCGTCGCCTTGGCGGCAACCTCTTCGAATTCGCGGGCACGGTTTAAGGATTTCATGCCGGCGTTGAAGGCTTTCTTTGCGGCCGCATCGGGCTTTTCAGTCGACTGTTGGGGAGAGTCCATGCTGGGTGCGCCGGCCGGGCCCCCGCCGCCGCGCCCGCCGGGCATCTGGCCGCCGCCAGGATATCCCTGTCCGCTGACGGTTTGCACGGCGCCAAGACACGCCAGCGATACAAGGCTCGAGACTAAGATCCGACGCATTCTGTCCCCCGCGAGGCGGCTCGCCGATTTGTGCAATACTTGATGCATGCCGCACAATCTTAAGTTCTTAATGCCCTGCGCGCTGGCCTTTTTGTCGGCCGCAGCGCCCGCGGCCAAGCATCCGAGCATGCCGGAAGTCCTGGCGGCTTCGACGCCCGCAGACTGGCGGCCGCTCGATCCGGACAACACGCTGTATGTCGAACTGCCCGGCGGCCGCGTGGTGATCGAATTGGCGCCTCGCTTTGCGCCCCTGCACGTGGCCAATATCAAGACACTGACCCGCGCGCGATATTTCGATACGCTGTCCATCATTCGGGTACAGGATAATTACGTAGCCCAGTGGGGCGACCCCGACAATCGCCACCCGCTGCCGTCCGGCATCGGCAAAGTCGCGCCCGAGTTCGATTCACCCACGCCTGCGGACATGCCGTTCACCCGGCTGCCCGACGGCGATGTGTACGCTCCGGAGGTCGGCTTTTCAGACGGTTTGCCGGTCGCGCGATCCGCAGCGCTGCACCGCACGTGGCTTGCACACTGCTACGGCATGGTGGGTGTGGGGCGCGACCTCGACGTCCAAAGCGGCAGCGGCGCGGAGTTGTATGTAGTGATTGGTCATGCACCGCGCCACCTGGACCGAAACGTGGCGCTGGTGGGGCGGGTCATGAAGGGCATGGAGTTGCTCGCTGCGCTGCCGCGCGGCAGCGAGCAAATGGGTTTCTATGCCAAGACAGAAGCGCCGACGCCAATCAAGTCCGTCCGCGTGGCGGCCGACGTGCCGCAGGCCGAACGTGCCCGCCTCGAGGCCTTACGCACCGATACGGCAACTTTCGCCGCACTCATCGAAGCACGCCGTAATCGGCCCGAGGAGTTTTTCAAAGTTCCCGCGGGACACATCGATCTGTGCAACGTGCCGCTCGCGGTGCGCGAGCAGCCGGCCCCCGCCCCTCACTCTCCCTGACGCGAGGCAGCTTCGATTCCGATACGCAGCGTGCGGGTCGCGATGCGCACTTCAATGAGGAAGGCGAGCAGCGCCGCGCACAGCGACACCATCGACAGGATGAACATGCAGGCGATGAACGCGGACAAGTCCCAGCGCAGGAAGGCGTTGACGAACAGCATCACGACCACCAGCGAGATGAACAGCGCCGACAGGGTGATGAGCGTGATCGCCGCATTGATGAAGCGGGCACGCCGTTCCAGCACGCCGAGCAGGCCGTGCAGGTCGCGAGCGTCGAGCGCCGGGTGGTCTGATCGGCGCAGCACATCCTCGATGGCACGCGCGCGATCTACGATGCGCGCCAGGCGGCTCGTCAGCACGTTGAGCGTCACTCCGATCGCCGAGATGAGGAAAATGGGCGTCAGCGCCACTTGGATGAGATGCGCCACGTCGACGGATTGAACCGCGTACGTGGCCACGCCGTTCACTCGAACCTGCCGATGACGAACACGGCCGCTGCGGCGAACAAGCAGTAGTAGCCGAACAGATGCCAGCGGCCATGCTCGAGCCACCGGGACAGCCATTTGAGTGAAAACCACCCGGCGGCGAAGCTCAATATCATGCCGATGAGGCTCGGCCAAATCATCCCCAGCGAGTCCGCCGCCATGGCTGCGCTGTTATGCCCGAGCAGCCGATAGCCCTCCCGTGCGATGACGGGCGGCGTCAAAATGACGGCCAGAGCGAAGCTGTAGTTTTCCAATAGCTGCTTTTCAAGGCCGCAAAATAACCCGGTGGAGATGGTCGCGCCCGAACGCGAGAATCCTCTGAACGGCAGGCACAGACCCTGGACCGTCCCGATCCACACCGCATCCTTGAGCTCGATTGCCGGCCGCCGATTGGCGGACGGGTCGCGCAGCCCGGAGAGGATGATCATGACTCCGACCGTGGCGAGCGCCGCGGCAATCAACGTGAGATTGCCGAACAGCTGCTCCACTTCGGCCTTGACCGCGCCGCGCAATATGACATGTTCGATGAGCATCATCAGCCCGAAACCGACTATGCCCGTGCATGCCGTGGCGAGGGCCAAACTGCGCGCGAAGGACCAGAAAGCGCGCGTGGACGAGAAATACCGGCTGCGCCAGGTGTTCCAGAAATAGGCGATGACCGCCAGCATGGTGCCGGTGTGCAGCATGACCAATAGGAAGGTCATTTCCGGTGTCGTGGGATCGAGGCCCATCAGTTTTTCGGCAATGATCACGTGCGCCGAGGACGAGACCGGCAGCAGTTCACAGAAGCCCTGCACGATCGCCAAGATGAATATTTTTATGACAAACGGCAACTCTGCTCCTTCCCGGGGTCCGGCCACCGGCCGTCCCTGAAAATAAAAACGCCCCGGCCGCCGTGACGCGGTCGGGGCGTTATACCAATAAACTTACTTGGTTGTCGCAGGGGCGGCGGTTTTCTTCTTCTTCTTGCTGTGCTTCTTGCTGGAGGTCTTCGGCGCATCCGCAGCAGGGGCGGCAGCGGCGGGAGCATCGGCAGCCATGGGCGCAGCGGCCTTGGGCATATCGGCGGCCATCGCCGCAGCGGCGAGACCGAAGGTCAACAAGGCAGAAGTAATCAGAGTTCCGGACTTATTCATGAGATCTCCAAACGGGTGGTATTGACAAGCATTTCAAAGAATACGCCTGTCCCACGCATTTCAGCCGAGATGAAGATCATTTCACAAAGCCGGCTCATTCGCTGTGGCGAGACTCCGAGTGCCGGCCCCTTGAGCGGACATGCCACACCAGGTAGGCGACGATGGCTGCGTTCGCGACCAGCACCGCCGCCTTGCCGAAATTCGGCCTGTCGAACAATTCCCAAACTTCCAACGGAATCAGGGAGGCAGTGATGATCACGGTCAACCATTCGGCCCAGCGTTTTTGCATCCACAAGCCCACGCCTTCGGTCGCAAACACCGCCGCGTACGCAAGGGTCACGATGCGCAGCGCATGAATACGCGATGCGCTCAAGCCGCTGAACCACTCCAACAACCAGGTCACGACCTTGTGCTCGAGGCCCAACGGGCGCGCCGAGGCCCAGGTCACCAGCTTGTGTATGAGCGACGCGTCGCTCAGGCGCACTTCGCCATAGGCGAGCGCCAAGAGCAGCAATACCTTGATCAGTTTGTAAACCGCGATGGTGCGCAGCACGTTGATGCGCGGCTTCGGCGCTGGCCGAGTTGTCATGAACGCTTAAGCCTGACCCGCGGGCGGCTGGAACTCCAGCGTGGCATCGAGAAGCGCGGGGATGTCGAATACCGCTCTTTCGTTGTCGATCACCAACGGCGCGATTCCCGCCGCCGCAACCAGCGCCGCCGGAACCTGGATGCGGTCGCGATCCCGCGTGACGGTCCAGGTCTCCAGCCGCTTGTCTTGAAATGCCAAATTGAGCGCTCCCCAGCGCAGCAGCGCAGCGCGCGCAAGCGGCGTATCCCCGCCCCAATGACGTTGTGCCAGCGTCATCGCCGAACTCGCGGCTATTTCACCGTGCGGCAGCGTCATCAGATCCTGAATATATTTCACCATTTCATCGGGTGGAACGTGCAGGTTCAAGTAGGGCGCCGGCTCGGTCATGGCGGCCATTTTACCCTAAGGAGCCTGTCTGAGTATTCCGCGTGAGCTGCGCGCCCTAGGTGGGATTCTCCAGACTGAACATGGCATTCTCGTCGTCGTAGGCAAACGCCTCGGCATATCGCCCCCAGCTCACCACGGCCCGCAGGGTCTGCTCTGCGGCCTCTTCGCTCATGAAATCCTCCAATTCGTCGACAAACCGGCTCTTGCGCGCCGAATGCGAGGCACGTTCGTCCAAAACCCGGCGAATATGGGCGGCGAGCGGCACGTAGGACAGCAAATGACGCGTGAAAATCCGCTTGCGCTCATCGAGTTCCGCGTGGGCGAAGGCCAATCCATCCTCCGTCAATTTCAAGTCGCCGCCCTCGAGCTCTGCAAAGCGCAGCATCTGCAGGGTTTCCGCCACGGGGAACAGTTCATCGATCTCCATCTGCAAATCCGACGCGATTTCGGGCAGATCCGCCTTGCCGTTGAAAGGCGGCGCGGCGACGGCCTCCATCAGACCCGCCAGCAAATTCGAGGACACCCTCGGCAATACGCTGCCGATCCCCAATCCCGGGAAGCGCTCCTGACGGGCGTTGGCGCCGCCCTGCGGACGCGCCGTCATCTCGACATAGATGCGTTCCACCAGCTCGCGAAAACTAGGGTCGAGACGATTGCGCGGCTGCGGCAGTGAAACCTTGATTTCGCTCAAGATTCTTCCCGGATTGGAGCCGAAAACCAAGACCCGATCGCACATCAACACGGCTTCTTCGATGTTGTGCGTGACCAGAATGACGCCCTTGATGGGCATGCGGCCCTCGGCCCACAAGTCCAGGAAATCAGTCCGCAGCGTTTCCGCGGTCAGTACATCCAGAGCGGAAAACGGCTCGTCCATGAGCAGAATGTTCGGATGAACCACGAGCGCGCGGGCGAAGCCCACCCGCTGCCGCATGCCGCCCGAAAGCTCGCGCGGATAGGCGGACTCGAAGCCGTCCAAACCGATGAGGTCGATCGCCGCCAGGGATCGCTTGCGGATGTCAGCTCGCGGCATGCGCTGCGCTTCCAAACCGAGCGCGACGTTCTCGAAAACCGTCAGCCACGGAAACAGAGCAAAGCTCTGAAAGACCATCGCAATACCGGGCGCCGGTCCCGAAATCGGCTGACCCATATAGCGCAGCCGACCCGCGCTCGGTTCCGCCAGGCCGGCGATCAGCCGCAACAGAGTGGACTTGCCCGAACCGGATCGGCCGAGCAGGCCCACGATCTGGCCTTCCCGCAGCTCCAGATTCATCCCCTCGAGAACGAGCAACTCCGCCCCATCCGGCTTGGGGAACGATTTGCGCACTTCGGTGCATTGCAGTAACGGAGAGTCATTCATGGTCAATCCACCGGTAGCCTAGGTCAGTCGATATTTACGCTCGGCAAAGTAATACAGGGGCCGCCAGAAAAGCCTGTTGATCACGACGACGAACAAACTCATGGTGCCTATCCCCAAGACGATGCGATGAAAGTCTCCGGCGGTAGTCGCCTCCGCGATGTAGGAACCGAGGCCACGCGCCTTGACATGGGTATCCCCCCAGCTTGCCAGTTCGGCAACGATGGCGGCATTCCACGAGCCGCCCGACGCCGTAATCGCGCCGGTCACGTAAAATGGCAGAATTGCGGGCAACGCCACCTTGCGCCACCACAGCCAACCCGTGACCCGGAAATTCGCTGCGGCGTAGCGCATTTCCGCCGGGATGGCCGAGGCACCGGCGATGACATTGAACAGAATGTACCACTGCGTACCCAAAATCATCAGCGGGCTCAAGTAGATATCCGGATTGAGCTTGCCATAGACGATGCCGTAAACCGCGATGGGGAAAAGCAAATTCGCCGGGAATGCCGCCATGAACTGGGCGATGGGCTGAACCATCTGCGCCGCACGCGGCCGCATGCCCACCCACACGCCGATGGGTACCCAGATGAGGCTGGCCAGCGCGATCAATATGAACACCCGCAGCATGGTGAGCGTCGCCAGCCCGCACACATTGAGAGCCTCGCGCAGCGGGGTATTCTTGATCAGTACGGCAACGATGTGCCACAGCCCGAGCACGACCGCCGCCACCACCAGGGATACCCACAGCAGATCCAAACTGCGGCGGGGAGCGGGCGCCGCATCGACGAGGGGTTTGTCGGTGCGCTTCACCGCCCGGCTCGTCAACATGACGGCGGTATGAAACGCCACCGTCGCGGCCTTGATCAACCGCGAGCGGCGCATCATGGTCAGTGCCCAGGAATCGGGGACTCGCACGCCCGGTTCCTGCTCGACGCGAAAGCGGTCCACCCACGCCACCAGCGGTCGAAACAGCAATTGGTCGTACAGCAAAATCACGATCAACATGGTGGCAATCGCCCAGCCGATGGCCCTGAGGTTTTTCTGTTCGATCGCCAGGGCGATGTAGGAGCCGACGCCCGGCAATGCAACGGTGGTGTGGCCGACGCTGATCGATTCGGAGGCGACGACGAAGAACCAGCCGCCCGACATGGACATCATCATGTTCCAAATGAGCGCCGGCATGCCGAAAGGGACTTCCAATTGCCAGAAGCGCATCCATGGCGAAAGCCGGAACGATTCCGCGGCCTCGATGAGCTCGGTCGGAATCGTGCGCAGCGACTGATAAAAGCTGAATGCCATGTTCCAGGCTTGGCTGGTGAATATGGCAAAAATGGCCGCAAATTCGGCGCCGAGCACCCGTCCCGGAGCCAGGGACATGAAGAACACGACCGTAACGGAAATGAAACCGAGAATCGGCACCGACTGCAAAATGTCGAGAATGGGCACCAGCAGCTTGCCGGCACGCTCGCTCTTGGCCGCCCAAGTCGCGTATGTCAGAGTGAATACGAGCGAGACGGCGAGAGCGGCCAGCATGCGAAACGTCGTGCGGGCGGCATATTCCGGCAAATGAATCGGATCGAGCGACAGCGGCGTCACTTCGAGCTGCGACAACGGCGCGAACAGGCCGCGGGACGCTTCGCCCAAAAAGGCGATCAACCCGATCACGACGATGAATGCCAGCACGTCCCAGCGAGACGCGAGGTCGCGTAGAAAGACGTAGGGTGCGAAGCGATTCATCGGCGCATTCTCGCAGGACAAGCAGCGAAGTAGCTAGTAGGGTGCGAGCTTATGAAGGAGAGTTTTACCGCGGAAATGCCGGACGCCGCCGCACCGGACGTCACGCCGCGCGGCGCGGCGTCGCCTCAGGGCGCCACACTCGCGGTCGCCTACGCTGCGCAAACGCGCTTCAAGGTTTTGGGCGCCATCAGCTTCTCGCACTTTCTCAACGACATGATGCAATCGCTGATCGTCGCGATTTACCCGCTGCTGAAGGGCGAATTCCGCTTGAGTTTCGTGCAGATCGGAATGATCACGCTAACCTATCAGATCTGCGCTTCCGTCCTGCAGCCCCTGATCGGCATCTACACCGACCGGCATCCAAAGCCGTACTCGCTCAGCGTCGGCATGGGCTTTACTCTCATCGGAATGGCGACCCTGGCCTTCGCCCCGAACTACGCGAGCGTGCTGGCCGCGGCCGCACTGATCGGCGCCGGCTCATCGATCTTTCATCCGGAATCCTCGCGCATCGCCCGACTGGCTTCGGGCGGCCGCCACGGCCTGGCGCAGTCCATTTTTCAGGTGGGCGGCAATGCAGGCAGCGCGATGGGTCCGTTGCTGGCCGCCTGGATCATCGTTCCACACGGGCAGGCGAGCCTCGCTTGGTTCACGCTCGTCGCCATGCTCGCGATCGTGGTGTTGGCGCGGGTGGGTGCATGGTACAAGCGGCAGCATCTCGATCGCCCCGGCGTGCCCAGGAGCCGGGCCGCCGCTACCCGGCCGGTGTCGGCGCGCCGGGTCGGCTGGTCGATCGGCATCCTGGTGGTGCTGGTATTCTCGAAATACTTCTACATCGCCAGCATCTCCAGTTTCTACAGCTTCTATCTGATCGAGAAATTTCACTTGTCGATGCGCTCGGCGCAGATCTATCTGTTCGTATTCCTCTTCGCGATGGCGCTCGGCACTCTGTTGGGCGGCCCCCTCGGCGACCGCATCGGCCGCAAGCGGGTCATCTGGTTTTCGATTCTCGGCGTCGCTCCCTTCACGTTTCTCCTGCCGATGGCAGACCTCACCTGGACCTGCGCCTTGAGTTTCATCATCGGATTCATATTGTCCTCTGCATTCTCCGCCATCGTGGTTTTCGCCCAAGAACTGATGCCCGGCAAAGTCGGCGCAGTCTCGGGCTTGTTCTTCGGTTTCGCCTTCGGGATCGGCGGTATCGGTGCGGCCGTGCTCGGCGGACTCGCCGACCGGCACGGAATCGAGTTCGTCTATCGGATCTGCGCGTATCTGCCGCTGCTCGGAATGGTGGCCGCGTTCCTGCCCAATATCGAGAATCGGGGCCGCCATTGACGCAGGAACTCTCTTTGGCAATCGCTCATTACGGGTTGATGATCGTGTTCATCAATGTACTCGTGGATCAGATCGGACTGCCCGTGCCGGCGGTGCCGACGCTCATCGTCGCGGGCGCCGTTGCTGCGGACGGGAAACTGCCGTTCCTGGAGCTGTTCGCCTGTTCGGTGGCCGCCTGCCTGATGGCCGACTGCGGGTGGTACCTGGTCGGTCAGAAATACGGCATCCGAGTTCTGAAGACCCTGTGCAAAATCTCCCTGGAGCCCGATTCGTGCGTCAGTCAAACGCAAGTTCGCTTCGAGCGCTGGGGCACAAAATCGCTGGTGATTGCGAAATTCGTTCCCGGCCTCGCCATCATCGCGCCGCCGATGGCCGGCGCCCTGCGCATCGGGTGGCTGCGATTCGGCGCCCTGAGCGCTTGCGGCGCAGTTCTCTGGGTGGGGACGGCGCTGACGGCGGGCATGCTGTTCAAATCGCAGATCGGCCGAGTGCTGCAGCATTTGAACGCCATCGGCAGCATTGCCGGTGCCGGCGCCGCGCTCTTGCTGGCCGCGTACATCGCATTCAAGTGGTGGGAGCGAAGCCGCTTCTACAAGATGCTGCGCATGGCGCGGATCAACGTCGCCGACCTCTATGCGCTCATGGCGGCCGGCGCATCCCCCGTGATCATCGATGTACGCTCAGCCACCGCGCGCGAGCTCGAGCCGCGTTGGATACCCGGAGCGCTGCACGTTCCCCTCCCGGAAGTGGCGCAGCGCCTCAAGGAACTGCCGCGTGATCGCGAGATCATCCTGTATTGCACCTGCCCGAGCGAAGCTTCCGCGGCCCGCGTCGCCAAGATCTTGATGAATCATGGTTTCAAGAGGGTGCGCCCGCTGTATGGCGGACTCGATGCCTGGGTCGCCGCGGGCTACGAGGTGGAGCAGAGCGCATGACGCACCATGTGGTGATCGTCGGCGCCGGCTTCGGCGGCCTCGCCGCGGCCCAAGGACTGGCCGGCGCCGGCGTCAAGATCACGATCATCGATCAGCGAAACCATCACCTGTTCCAGCCGCTGTTGTACCAAGTGGGCACCGCGGTGCTGGCAACTTCCGAGATCGCGTGGCCGATTCGCCACTTGGTGCGCAAGCGCAAGGAAATCACGACGCTGCTCGGCGAGGTGACGGGCGTCGACACGCAGAATCGCAGGGTGCTGCTCGAAGACGGCGGCGTGGTGGCTTACGACTCGCTGGTGCTGGCGACGGGGGCTCGACATGCCTATTTCGGGCACGACGAGTGGGAACCCTATGCGCCCGGACTCAAGACGTTGGAAGACGCCACTGCCATTCGCCGGCGAATTCTGCTGTCCTTCGAGCGCGCCGAGCGCGAGACCGATCCCGATGCTCGCGCCGCGTTGCTCACCTTCGTGATCATCGGCGGCGGACCCACCGGAGTGGAGTTGGCCGGTGCGATCGCCGAGCTTGCACATCAGAATCTGCCCGAGGACTATCGCCGCATCGACACGCGCAAGGCCCGCGTGGTGCTGATCGAAGCGGGTCCGCGCATATTGCCGAGCTTTACTGATGATCTCTCCGCCTACGCCCATGCATCGCTCCTGCGTCAGGGGGTTGAGATTCAACTGGGTCAGGCGGTCCGCGACTGCAGCGCCAACGGGGTGATCTTCGGCGATCGGCCGCTGGCGGCGAAGGTGATTCTGTGGGCGGCCGGCGTCCGTGCATCGTCCGCCGCCGCCTGGGTGGGACTGCCGGCCGATGCCGCAGGACGCGCGAAGGTGGAACCCGATCTTACCGCGGCCGGGCATCCGGAAATCTTCGTGATCGGCGACACCGCCACCATCAGCGCGTGGCATGGCAATCCCGTGCCCGGAATCGCGCCGGCAGCGAAGCAGCAAGGCATGCACGTCGCCCGCACCATCGCCAAGCGCCTGGGCGGCGACGCCGCGCCGCGAATTTTCCGCTACAAGCACTCCGGCAGCCTGGCGACCATCGGCAAACGCGCCGCCGTCATCGATTTCGGCGCCGTCAAGCTACGCGGCTGGCTCGCGTGGTGGATCTGGGGACTTGCCCATATTTACTTTCTGATCGGTTTGCGCAACCGGCTCGCGGTCGCCCTCAGCTGGCTATGGATATATTTCACCGGCAACCGGAGCGCATGCCTGATCACCCAGGGTGAACAGCTTAAGGGACAATAAGGGTTCCAAACGCCGGCGCGCGCTGCATAATACGGCCGTGCGACTTCATCTGACCCTTCGCGCGTTTGCGGCCGTCGTGGGACTTGGCGCCGTACCCTACGCTGCGCACGGCGATTGGAGTCTCGGTGCGGAGGCGGGCTTACGCCACGATGACAATGTCGGCAACGCGCAATACCCGTCCGACATCGTCGCCGACTCGACGATTCGCGCGCGGCTCTCGGTTTTTCAACTCTTTCCGGTCGGCGAAAATTACAGCGTGACGGTCGGCGGCGATCTCGGCGGCGAGTCGTACGACCGGCTGACCGGGCTTAACAACGCGTCTCTCGAAGGCGTCGTTGCGCTGAAGAAAAAATGGGGCCTCGGCGCCTTCGCGCCTTGGACGCGTGCCGGCGTATCGGTCGGGCGTGCGGACTACGACGATGGCTACCGCAACGCATGGATTTACCGCGCGACGCTCGCCTCGGGCCGGCGCATCGACGAGCGTTGGAATCTGTGGGCCGACTATGCCTACGAACGCCGGGCGGCACGTGCGCAAATGGACGTGGTACCCGGGCTATCGGGCGATGCCTACAGCGAGGACAGTCACAATGCCGCGTTCAACGTGGAGTACTCCTTGCGCGACAGCGTTTTTCTGGGGCTGGCGCTTCTGGGCCGTCGCGGCGACGTGGTGTCGACCACGGCACCGAGTGCGGGGATTTATTACGCCTCGCGCGCCCTCGCCGAAGATCCGGCGTTTGGACCGGAACAATATGCATACCGGCTGCTCGGGACCACGTATGGTTTTCGCGTCGGGGTCCATTACTCCCCCACCTCGCACAGCCTCCTGGGACTGGTATTTACACGGTTGGTCACACACGCGACGGGCGACAACAACTACGGCAAATCGGTGCCGGAGCTCACCTGGGACTATGGTTTTTAAGATGCACAAAATCCTCGCAACCCTGGTCGGCTTGAGTCTCGCCTTGGATCAATCGGGACATGCCGCCGAGCTCAAGATTCTCGTCAAGGATGCGCACGGAAAACTGGTCGCAGATGCCGTCGTAGTAGCCACCCCCGCGGACCCCAAGAACGCGCAGCACTTCAAGGTGCCGGCGGATGCCATCGATCAAGTGGACAAGCAATTCGTGCCTTACGTGAAACCGGTATTTGTGGGATCGATGGTCAGGTTTCCAAACAGCGATCACATTCGTCACCAGGTGTATTCCTTTTCCCCTGCGAAGAAATTCGAACTGCCGTTATATGGCGGCAGCAACGCGCCCCCCGTGATGTTCGACAAGCCGGGCGTCGTGGTCCTGGGCTGCAACATTCATGATTGGATGGTGGGATATATTTACGTGTCGGAAACTCCCTTCTTTGCGAAGACCGCGGCCGCGGGAACTGCGACCATCGGCGAATTGCCGCCGGGCGAGTACATGGTGCGCGTCTGGCATCCGAGCATGGAGCAAAGCGAGGATACGACGGCTCGGCGCGTGACCGTGAATGCCGACGCTCCTTCGAGCGTCGAGTGGGATCTCAGTTTGAAACCGCAGTTGCGGGTCCCCAGGGTATCGGGCGCCGCGTCTCCCGGCTATCCGTGAGTTGCAGCCCGCGGCACGCGGCACTTTAGGTAAAGGCCTGAATGCCGGTTTGCGCCCTGCCCAGGATGAGCGCATGAATGTCGTGCGTGCCTTCGTAGGTATTCACCACCTCGAGATTCACGAGATGTCGAATCACCCCGAATTCGTCCGAGATGCCGTTGCCGCCCAACATGTCGCGCGCGGCACGCGCCACATCGAGCGCCTTGCCGCAGGAATTGCGTTTGAGCATGGAGGTTATTTCGACCGACGCGCTGCCCTCATCTTTCATGCGCCCGAGACGCAGACAGCTCTGCAGCGCCAGAGTGATCTCGGTCTGCATATCGGCCAATTTCTTCTGGATGAGTTGATTGGCGGCGAGCGGACGGCCGAACTGCTTGCGGTCCAGCACATATTGCCGCGCCGTATGCCAGCAACTCTCGGCGGCACCGAGCGCACCCCAGGATATCCCGTAACGCGCGGAATCGAGACAGGTGAAGGGACCCTTGAGGCCGGTCACGTCAGGCAACAGATTTTCTTCCGGAACGAACACCTCGTCCATGAGGATCTGCCCGGTGATCGACGCACGCAGTCCCACTTTCCCGTGAATGGCCGGCGCCGAAAGACCTTTCCAGCCTTTTTCGAGAATGAATCCGCGAATGACATCATCGTCGGTCTTGGCCCACACGATGAAGATGTTCGCGATCGGACTGTTGGTAATCCAAGTCTTGGCACCCGACAAGCGATAGCCGCCGGCGGCAGCGCGCGCCCGAGTGATCATGCTGCCGGGATCCGATCCATGATCGGGCTCGGTCAGGCCGAAACACCCGATCGATTCGCCGCACGCCAGCGCCGGCAGGTACTTCGCCTTCTGAACCGCCGTGCCGAAGCGGTCGATCGGCAGCATCACCAGAGAGGACTGCACGCTCATCATGGATCGGTAGCCCGAGTCGATGCGCTCCACCTCGCGTGCGATGAGTCCGTAGCACACGTAATTCAGGCCGCCGCCGCCAAATTCTGCGGGGATGGTGGCACCCAACAAACCCAAATCGCCCATTTCCTTGAAAATGCCGGGATCGGTCTGCTCGCGGCGGAATGCATCGACGATGCGCGGCGCCAGCCGGCCTTGCGCATAGTCGCGCGCGGCATCCCGCACCATTCTTTCCTCATCCGTCAGCTGCTCATCGAGCAGCAATGGATCGTCCCAATGAAAGCCGCCGCTCGCCATACTCCAGCCCCTTCCCTCCAAACGCCAAGCATCGCACAATCCCAAGGGCGGGTGTGCGTTTCGATGGCGAACGCACTATTGGCGGAGCAGCACTCTTTCAATGCGGCGGTCCGGCACCAACCACAGCAGCGCCACGAAAACATAGACACCCTGAGCGAGCCGGGGTGAGCGGCATGCTGCAGCAACGCCGATCAGATAGAGAACGGGTGATAGCTTGCCCTTCCAGTCCGAACCGACCGCCTTCTTGAGCAACGAGTCCGGACCCTGGGCGGTGATGATCAGCTGCTGAAGCATCCAATACGCGATCGCGGCCATCAGCAGAACGAGTCCATACAGCACCGACGGCGCCGCGGCGTACGGATTCTCTCCGATCCAATCGGTGGTGACCGGAAACAGCGAGAGCCAGAACAAGAGATGGAGGTTGGCCCACAAAATCGAGCCCGTCACCGCTTCGCAGGTATGCAGCATGTGATGATGATTATTCCAATAGATGCCGACGTAAACGAAGCTGAGCATGTAGCTCAGGAATTTTGGCATCAAGGGCATCAGCGCATCCATGGTCGCGCCGTGCGGGACCTTGAGCTCCAACACCATGATGGTGATGATGATGGCGATGACACCGTCGCTGAATGCTTCGAGTCTGCTGTTGCTCATTGTTCGATTCCGTTAAGCTGAACTGCGGGTCAACTGCAAGCTTAGGGAGATTTCGATGCGAAGGTTGTTGATCTTGGGCTTGGCTGTCTCTTCGGGTGCGTGGGCCGCAGCGGCGTCCCCGGTGCCGCCCCCGCAGGACCGGGACCTCGCCCGCGACATGCTGAGGACCCTGGTGGAGATCAACACCACTCATGCGCACGGGTCCACGGAAGCCGCGAAGGCCATCCAGGCTTGGGTTTTGACCGCGGGGTTTCCGTCAGGCGATGTGGTGCTGCTGGCGCCGCCCGATCGCCCGACCAAGGGCAATGTCGTGGTTCGCTACCGCGGCAAACACTCGGGCGACGCCGTGTTGTTCCTGGGCCACCTCGACGTCGTGGAAGCCAAACCCGAAGACTGGTCGGTCGACCCGTTCAAATTGACCGAGCGGGATGGATGGTTCTATGGCCGCGGTACGATCGACATGAAGGACGGCGATGCAGCGCTGGTCGAATCCCTGGTTCGATTGAGGCGCGAGAAATTCGTCCCGGACCGCGACGTCATCGTCGCGTTCACCGCCGACGAAGAGGCCGGCGGCGATGCCAATGGCCCGGCTTTTCTCCTCGGAGAACATCGGGATCTGATCGCCGCCGGCCTGGTCGTCAATCTCGACGGCGGCGGCGGCAATACCAAGAATGGCGAGCGCCAGTTCTTCGAAGTCGGAACCAGCGAAAAGACATACGTCACTTTCACGCTTCTGACCACCAGCCCCGGAGGTCACGGATCTCTCCCGGGTCCCGACAATGCCATCTATCGACTTGCGGCCGGCCTCGGCCGCCTGGAAGCCTTCAAGTTTCCGGTGACGCTCACCGCTACGACGCGGGCGAGTTTTGACCGGCTGGCCGACCTCGAGAGTGGATCGCTGGCCGCGGACATGCACGCCGTCGCGCAGTCTCCGCCCGATCTCGCCGCCGCCGAGCGTTTGAGCCAGAACGTCCGCCTCAATGCGCAGCTGCGCACCACTTGCGTGGCGACGCTCATTGCCGGTGGGCATGCCGAAAATGCCCTGCCGCAGCGCGCCCAGGCGACGATCCAGTGCCGGATGTTGCCCGGGGACTCCGCCGACCATGTGCAGAACCTGCTCGTTGCCACCCTCGCGGATCCGGCCATCCAGGTCACGCTCGATGCGCCGCCGATCGTGAGCCCGGAGTCGCCGCCGACCCCGCAAGTCATGAAAAAAATCGCGCAGCTCGCGCATTCGATGTGGCCGAATGTCCCCATCATTCCCGCCATGGCGACCGGGTTCAGCGACGACAGGCAAACCCGCAATGCAGGCATGTTGAGCTACGACATCAGCGGCGTGTGGCAGGACGTCGATGAAAATCGCGCCCATGGACGCGATGAGCGCATCGGTGTCCAGGCATTCGATGAAAGCGTCGAATTTACCTACCGGCTGATCAAGACCATCAGCAGCGCGCGTTGAAGGGGGCCTCGATCAGTGAGGCGTGCCGCGCCCGAGTGCGCCCCAGTGATGCTGGCGCCGCAGCGGGTGCAAATCATCGGCGTGCAGTTCTTCGCTGCTGTAGCTGATGATCTTGTTGCCCGCCAAGTCGAACACGTCGATGCGCCAGTGCGGTTCTGCGGCAAGCAAATCTGATGCTACCGTGAGCAATTGATCCGGACTGCGATACGGCCCCTCGGCGATGCTCCTGCCGGCGCCGATATACCAATAGCCGTCGGCGTTGCCATGCACCGCCAAAACTGTTTCGCGCTTGTCGCTCATTGCTTGTCGCTCATGGGGTCGATGTTCCATAATCCGGACTTAACATTATGTAGGCGAAACTCCCAAAAAGATGTCGGCGGCGCAATTTTGGCGGCCCTCAGCCCGGATCCCGGCCAGGCATCGTGAAGCGAGCCGTCTTTGCGTCGATCTCGAATTTGCCGGCGCAGATCAATTGCATCCACCGCGCAGTTTCCAACGCGCCTCCAAACGCGAAGAAATGCGGGGCGACGATTTGCGCCGCGACCGGCGTCCTCACGACGTCCAGCAAGTGTTGATCCGGAGTGGTTGCCAACTCGGGAGCACGGGCGGCGGCTCCCACGGTGCGCATCAGGCCGCGCAGCGACGCGCCGACGCCGCACTGGATGGCGAAATGCAGCAGTTTTGCGACCGATGCCGGGCCGGCAATCCCTAAGCGCACGGGCAGCCGGATTTGCCGGCGCGCAAGTTCGCGTTCCCAGGATCTGAAGGCGCCGGCATGGAGTCCGAACTGCGTCACGATCTGCATTCGCAAGCCGGAACGTGCAGCGAATGCCTGTTTGGCTCGAAGAGCCTCCCAAAGCACCTCGGTGGGCACCGCACTATGGCCCTCCGGATGCCCGGCGACGCCAATTTCGTTGATGCCGGACTCCTCCAAGATTCGCGACTGCAGCACGTCCATGGTGCCGGAAAATTCGCCGACAGGCCGCGGCGAGTCGCCGGCGATCAGCAAGATGTGCCCGACCCCGCCGGCGCGCAACTCCTGAAGGGCGGCGCGGAGCGTCTGCGAATCCGGGACGCGTCTTACCGCAATGTGGGGCGTCGCGTGAAACCCGGCGCGCTGCACCGCGAGTGCGGCATGGATCACTTGGCCAAAGCTGGCATGGGGCGTGTGCGCCACATAGACACCCGTACCGCTCGGAAGCACGGACGTAAGTTCCGGCAGGCGGTTCTCCTCCGCGGGAGAAATTTCGGTGGAGGCGCCGCGCATGAAGGACGCGATGCGGCCTTTCAAGTCATCCGTCGTCGGCGCCGCATGCCCTGCTTGACCGTCGTTGACCATAAATGCTTAAGTTCCGAAGGGTTGCCCCCAATATTACCCCCAGTGAGCGCCATCGTGTCCCGATCGGATGAGCCCGAATACCAAAGCGGCTTCGCCAATGAGTTTGCCACGGAGGCGCTTCCCGGGGCGCTGCCGATCGGGCGAAATTCGCCGCAACGCTGTCCTTATCGATTGTATGCGGAGCAGTTCTCCGGGACGGCGTTCACAGCGCCGCGGCACGCCAACCGCCGTTCTTGGTTGTATCGCATTCGGCCGGCCGTCACGCACCAGCCGTTCCGGCGCCTGGCGCATCCGCGGTTCGACGAGCCGGCCAACGACGCGCCGATCTCGCCGAATCAGCTTCGCTGGGACCCCCTGCCCCTGCCGGTGGCGCCCGCCGACTTCATCGACGGACTCGTGCCGATGGCCGGGAATGGATCTCCGGACGTTCATTCGGGATGTGCGATCTATTTGTACGCCGCCAATCGATCCATGCAACGGCGATTCTTCTACAGCGCCGATGGCGAGATGCTCATCGTGCCGCAGCTTGGCACGCTCACCCTCGATACCGAACTCGGACAGCTGCGGATCGAACCGCAAGAAGTTGCAGTCATCCCGCGCGGGTTGAGGTTTCGCGTCGAGTTGACCTCGGGCGTCGCGCGCGGATACATCTGTGAAAACTTCGGTATCGCCTTCAGGCTTCCGGAACTCGGACCCATCGGTTCGAACGGACTCGCCAATGCGCGCGATTTCCTGACGCCTCGCGCTCACTTCGAAGATCTCGACGCCGATTGCGAGCTGGTGGGCAAATTCTTGGGCCGCCTATGGGTCGCGCGGATGGATCACTCGCCGCTCGATGTCGTTGCCTGGCATGGAAACTACGCTCCCTACAAGTACGACCTGCGGCGCTTCAACACCATGGGGTCCGTTTCATACGATCATCCGGACCCTTCGATTTTTCTGGTCCTGCATTCGCCGAGCGACACACCGGGCACCGGCAACATCGACTTCGTCATCTTCCCGCCGCGCTGGCTGGCCATGCAAAACACCTTCCGGCCGCCCTGGTTTCATCGCAATGTAGCCAATGAATTCATGGGTTTGATCACCGGGGAGTACGACGCCAAGAGCACCGGCTTCGTGCCGGGGGGCGCGTCGTTGCACAACTGCATGAGCGGTCACGGCCCCGATGCCGCGACCTTCGACAAGGCGAGCGCAGCCGATACCTCAGTGCCGGCTCATATCGCCGACACGATGGCGTTCATGTTTGAGACGCGGCTTCCCATCAAGCCGACGCGCTGCGCACTGCAAGGGACCCCAGCGCTGCAGGAGGACTACATTGCCTACTGGCTCGAATTGAAAAAGCGATTCGACCCCGGTCGTCCGTGATCGACCCCACCTTACTGGACGAGACGCATGATGCGCGGGCGCGCAGCTGGCTGGATTCGGCCAACCGGAACGGCTGCGATTTCCCCATTCAAAACCTCCCCTTCGCAGTATTCCGCCGCGCCAATTCCGCGCAAGAGTTTCGCTGCGGTGTGGCAATCGGGGATCAAATCATCGATCTCGCCGAACTCGCCGGACTTGCGGTATTCGAGGGGCAGGCGGCGCAAGGAATTCGCGCCGGCGCGCAGTCCTCGCTCAATTCGCTGATGCAGCTTGGGTCGACAGTGAGCGGCGCCGTGCGCCGCGCGCTGTTCGAGGGGCTGCGCGAGGGCTCGCCGCTGCAGCCGGCGCTGCGCCGCTGTTTGGTGGCGCAAGATGACGCACACTATTCGCTGCCGGCGCAAATCGGCGACTACACCGATTTCTACACGTCGATTCATCACGCGACGGCGGTCGGCCGGCTGATGCGGCCGGACAATCCGTTGCTGCCAAATTACCGCTGGATACCGATCGGCTACCACGGCCGCAGTTCGTCCATCGGTGTCTCGGGCCAAACCTTCCCCAGGCCGCAGGGGCAGCGGCTTCTCCCCGGCGCCTTGCAGCCCGCCGTGGGACCGAGCAATCGCCTGGACTATGAACTCGAACTCGGCATCTTCATCGGCACGGGCAACACACGCGGGCGGCCGATTCCGATGGCGGACGCCGAGTCGCACATCTTTGGCCTGTGCCTGCTCAATGATTGGTCGGCGCGCGATTTGCAGGCATGGGAATACCAGCCCTTGGGGCCGTTCCTGGCAAAGAATTTCGCGACGACCATTTCGCCGTGGATCGTGACGCTGCAGGCGCTGGCTCCATTTCGCGTTCCTTTCACGCGGCCTGAAGGCGCCCCAGCGCCGTTGCCGTATTTAGACTCGGTGTGGAACCGCGACGCCGGTGCGCTCGATATTCGGCTCGATGTGCTGATCGAGAGCGCCGCCATGCGCGAGCGGCAGGAGGCTCCCCACCGGGTATCCTCGACCAGCTTTCGACATGCGTTCTGGACGGCCGCGCAACTCGTTGCGCACCACACCATCAACGGCTGCGATTTGCGTGCCGGCGATCTGCTCGGAACCGGAACCCAATCGGGCCCCACGCCGGCAGAGGCCGGCTCGCTGCTGGAGTTGAGCGCGGGCGGCAGCCAGCCGGTGCAGATCGGCGGCGGCGAATCCCGCACCTTTCTCGAGGACGGCGATACCGTCATATTTCGCGGCTGGTGCGAGAGGCCCGGCGCAGCACGCATCGGCTTCGGCGAGGCCCGCGGCCGCATACTGCCGGCGCTGGATCTGCCGCAACGGACTGTCTGACAGCACTATCAGATTTTTTCCTACAAAGGGAACACGCGGCTTGCGGGAAAATTCCCCGCAGGATCCACCGATGGTTGCCCCTTACGGAGGAGATATGGCCGTTCTCGTCGTGTGCTCGGTGCTGTTGCTTGGCTTGTTGCTGGTGGCCGCTCTGCTGAGCGTGCTGCGCGAGTGGGTCGAGCACAGTACCCACGACGGGCCCATCGTTCACGACCAGGGTCCGATTTTTCACGACCAGACCGCGGACTACCGGGAGTCTAGATCTCAATTTGCCTGGCAATCTCGATCACATTTTCGGGGGCCAGATTGAACCGGTCGACGACTTTCACCGAATTGCGGTAAAGAAAGGCGAACAACGCGAGACGCCAGCTGCCCAACCTCGTGCTGCCTCGCTTCTGCACGATCAGATCGCGTGTTCCCACGAACAAGGCCTTGTCGAAGTCGATGGCGGCATCCAGGCCTTGCGCATGGCGGAGCGCCCGCCGCAAATCCGGGATTTCAAAGAAGCCGAATCGCGCCACGAGGTGCCACAATCCCTCGCCTACGCTGTCGACCACGGTGCAGTTGGGGCCCGTGATGCGCGGCGTGTCTTCGAAAACCACGCTGAGAGCGATGGCGTGCTTCGGCAGTACGCCGACGAAATGTGCGTGCGCCATGATGAGTCCGGACACCTTCTGCGTGCTTCTCGTCAGAAAAACCGTGGTGCCTTCCACCCGCGGGATTGCGCCGCTCTTCAGAGCCGCCAGGAATCGCTCGGCGGCTTCGGCCGGCTGAGCCAGAGTCGCGCGCACGGCTTCGTTGCCGGTCCGCCACGTGACCATGATCGCGAACAGGATCGCTGCGAAACTCAACGGTAGCCAGCCGCCCTCCGCGATCTTCCAGAGATTTGCAAGAAAGAAGCTTGCGTCGACGATGAGGAAGACGGCGGCGACCGCGATCGCCACCGCAACCGGCCAGCGCCACACGTCGCGCATGGCACGGTACAGCAAGACGGTGGTCAGCAACATGGTGGTCGACACTGCCGTGCCGTATGCGCCGGCGAGCCGATCCGAACTGCCGAATCCCACGGTCGTCGCAATCGTCGCAATCATCAGCAGCCAATTGACCACGGGAACGTAAATCTGGCCATAGATGCGGTCCGACGTCTGCCGAATTGCGACGCCGGGCAACCAACCGAGTTGCATGGCCTGCCGCGTCATCGAGAACGAACCCGTGATGATGGCCTGGCTTGCGATGATGGTCGCCAGCGTCGCAAGCACCACGAGCGGGTATATCGACCAGGCCGGCGCTATTTGAAAGAAGGGATTCCCCGTGACTGCCGCCTTGTCGGTCAGAAAGGCAGCCTGCCCGGCATAACTCAGAAGGAGCGATGGCAGCACCACGCCGTACCAGGAGCAGCGGATCGGGCCTTTGCCGAAATGACCCATATCGGCGTACAGCGCCTCGCCGCCTGTGATGCAAAGAAACACCCCGCCAAGCACCAGGAAGCCGGCGCCGCCGGCATCGACCATGTAATGAACCGCGCAGCGCGGATCGAGGGCCGCGATGACGCCGGGGTGGCGCGCGATGGACATCAGCCCTAAGGCCGCTATGACGATGAACCAGAGCATCATCACCGGCCCGAAGGCGCGGCCGATTTTTTCGGTGCCGAAGCGCTGAGCAGCAAACAAGCACAGCAGAATGAGCACCGCCATGGGCATGACGAACGGCTTGAACGATTCGGTCACCACGTTGACGCCCTCGAGCGCGCTCAAGACTGAAATGGCCGGCGTGATGACGCCGTCGCCATAGATCAACGCGGCACCGAGCAATCCCATTCCGGTCAAGAGCCTGAATCCGCGCCTGAAGCCGTTGGCCCCGATGAGCGACATGAGGGCGAGAATACCGCCCTCGCCGTGATTGTCGGCGCGCATCACGAACACGCAGTACTTGATCGAGACAGTGACGATCAGGGTCCATACGATCAGCGAAAGCACACCGAGCGCGCTTTGCGCGGTGAAGTGGCCGCCGGTGGCCTGGACCACCGTTTGCAGCGTGTACAAGGGACTCGTGCCAAGGTCGCCAAACACGACGCCCAGCGCGCCGAACATGGCCCAGCGCTCCCGCGGTACCGCGTGGTTAGAATCGAGCGCCGGTGAGTGAGTCGCCATAAAGCCGCTATTTTTTGTTGACCTGCACAATGACGGTAGCAGGAAACGCTTGCTATAGCCGGGCGAACCGGCCACACGTAGGCATCTTCCCACACTTGAATCCGCACCCCGGCGGCTGCCGCAATGCACTCGCGCCGCCTACGATTGATGACGGGTGAAGTTCGCTCCAGCGGGTTTTTCGAGAGGAACGAAAAATGCGTAGCCTCAACAAAGCTGTGTTGTTCATGAGCTGCCTGCCGTTGCTGTATGCGGGCAACGTCCTTGGTCAGGGTGTCGAGGTCAAGATTACCAACAATGGCACGGAGGACATCATGGTCACCGTTTACG
Source organism: uncultured Gammaproteobacteria bacterium (assembly GCA_963818075.1). GTDB lineage: Bacteria > Pseudomonadota > Gammaproteobacteria > Steroidobacterales > Steroidobacteraceae > Bog-1198. Next base: position 99,193 of record CAWFQX010000009.1, read on the forward strand.
ACAGGACCACCAATCCCGCGCGCGCCGTTCTAACCAATCAACGTATCAATGGGTTCACCTCGGTTCCGATCTCCTTGACCGGAGACGCAACCGGCAAAGCCAATCTATCGTGGACGGCAACCAGTGCCGACGCGGCTTCGCCGAAATGCGGGCATGCCGACACCATCGTCAGCAATGCCGACTCCGTGAATGTACGCGCCGATTCGAGCTGCAGCGCCTAGCGGCTAACCGGCGGAGCCGCCGTCGGCGCGCCCGTGGGCGCCGCCGCGGGGGGCGGCGCGGAATCCGACGCCGGGCCCGCCGCGGGCGCGGATTCGGGCGCCGCCGCAGGGGCCGGCACGTTGGGATCATCCGCTGCGAGCGCCACCGTGGCGATCACGCCGTCCGCCTTTTGCAGCACTTCGCGTGCGTAGTCCCAGTGGATCGCAACCGTAGTGTCGCCCACCGCCGCACGCAACATTTCGGCGAACTGATCGATGTTCGGTTCGAAGCTCTGCCCTTCTGCGTCAACCGGCGGGTGAGCCTCGAGCAGAAGTTCGCCGTCCACCCAGGCAACCTTGATGGGCACGTTGATGAGGCGCACCGGCGTACCGACCGCAATCTGGGGAAACAGGGCGGCCACATCGTCCGGATACATGCGAATGCAACCGTGCGTCACCGCCAGGCCCACGGCGATGGGGTTGTTGGTGCCATGGATCAAATAGGTCCCGTTGCCCGCGGCCAATCGCATGGCGAACAATCCAAGGGGATTATCCGGACCGGAGGGCACAGAAGGCGGGAGGGGATCGCCCGCTTCGGCGTGTTCCTTGCGAACCGATTCCGGCGGAAACCAAACCGGATTCTTCTGTTTCTGAATCACATGGGTGAGCCCGAGCGGTGTGCGCCAGTCCATCTTCCCGATGCTGACCGGGTAGGTAATGACCTCGATCGGACCGCCGCGTTTCGGCTTGGGGTAGTAATACAACCGGTGCTCGGGAAGATTGACGACGATGCCCTCGCGCGGCCCGGGCGGGAGAATATGACGGTCCGGCACCACGAGGGTTTTGCCCGCTCCCGGCAGCCACGGGTCGACCCCAGGATTGACTCGAATCAACTCCTCGGAACCCAAGCTGAACTTGCGCGCAAGGTCATAGAGGGTGTCTTCGTAAACCGTTACGACGGACTTGTCTTGGCCCACCACGGCATCGTCGTGGTTCGCAAGCGTGTACAACGTCGCCCGCGCGGGCTGTGCGCCCGCGAACGCCAGAAGCCCGACTACCGCCGCGGCTGCGCCGCTAAACCAACCACGCCAAGCCAATTTTCGCCTCATTACGCTGCATTTCGGACGGCTAGATTAGCACGCGCGGCCGTAGACGAAGAATCCGCGCAACGCCGATCCCGGCGAGACTCAACAGCGTCAGGACGTCGAGTGCGCCGCCGCCGCTGTGCGAGGCCGGCGGCGGTGCGGCGGAGGTGACGGTCAAAGTGACTGAGCTCGGTGAGGATGCGCCCCCGGCGTTCGAGCAAGTCAACGTATAGGTATCGGTACCCGCTGCAGTAGGCGTCACAGTCTGAGTGCCGCTGGTCGCCATCGTCCCACTCCAAGCGCCCGAGGCGGTGCAGCTCGTGGCGCTGACCGATGACCACGTCAGCGTCATCGAAGCGCCCAACACAATGGAACTTGCGGTCGATGTCAGTTTGGGCGCGGCTGGGGGCGGCGGGGCGGTGACGTCCAAAGTGACTGGAGTTGCAGCCGCTGCGCCGATCGCGTTGCTGCAAGTGAGCGCATAGTTCTCGGGGCCGGCGTTGGAAGGTGTCAGGAGCTGGCTTCCGCTCGTCGGTAGCGGACCGCTCCAGCTTCCAGACGCGGTGCAGCTCGCGGCGTTCGAGGCAGACCAAGAAATCGTCGCGGAGTTGGGAAGAACAATCGAATTTGCGGAGAGCGTCAAGGTCGGAACAGGCGGTGCCACGGCCGTCAAATTGATTGAATTCGAAGCGGAGGTGCCTGCTGCATTGGTACAGGTCAGGGTGTACTGATTGGCTCCCGGTCCTGAAACGGTCACGGTCTGGCTGCCGTTGGCTGCCAAAGTGCCGCTCCAGTTGCCCGAGGCTACGCAACTGGTCGCATTGATGGTTGACCAAGTCAGCGTGGTTGAGCCGCCGACGGCGACGGTGGATGCGCCCAAGGTCAGCGCGGGCACCACAAACGCGGTGTCGGCCTGGATGAATCCATAGCCCGACTGCTGGTTCGGCGACGGAGTGCCAATGCCCATCGATAAAGCACTGGCCTGCAGTGCTTGGTAGATTTCTGCGGGGGCGGCCGAGGGTTTGGCCTGCAGCATCAGCGCCGCAATGCCGGCGGCGTGCGGCGTCGCTGCCGAGGTGCCGAAGAAATTCGGGTAGCTCGGATTGTTCTTGCAGCCCGCGATGGAGGAACTGTCGGTGATGCTCTGGCTCGCGAGAGTGAAACCCAGGAAGGTGTCGTTGCCGCCGTCGGGACCCACGAAATCCGGCTTCTGGCGCACCACCGGCACGGCAAGCCGCGTGCCGCTCGCATCGAATAGAATCGGCGTGCCACCTTCGGATGAATAACTTTCGAGCGTCGCAGGCGGGGTCCCGCTGCAGGCCGGTGCATCGAGAAAAAATGCGGCACCCACCGCCGCGGCGCCCGCGGCGCCGGGATGTCCCTGGAGAGTCGCGCTGTTGGTCGCGAGGGCATTGATGGTGCTGCCGGCACCGTCATCCTCAACGGCTATCTTGATGCGCCCGGGGGCAGCCGTGCCATCTGCCAGCCCGACCACGATGTTCAGCGTCTCCGCGGCAGTATTGCCGCTGGCGTTGGCAGGGTTGGCGACGATCATGATCTGATATGAATCCACGCCGGATTGGTTCGGACCCGAACACGTCGCCGCGTTGCCGCTGTAAGTTGAGATTTCATCGGTTCCCGAAGCGCCTGTAAGGCAGAGATCGATGTGACTGGTCGCACCGCCGCTGTTGGGTGCCCCGGTGACGTAGGGCTGATCCCACTCGACGACGATGGCGACAAACTCACCCGGTACCAAAGGCGCGATTGTGACCGGCAATGCGGTGACCGTCGTGGTGCCCGACGCATCGAAGTTCAACAGGTGTTCACCCGAGTTCGGGGCGGTGGTCGACACCGTGTTGAAACTGGGGGTGGTGCTATCGTATGCCAGAGTGCCGTTATTGCCGGCGGCGGAAAAATACGCGACCCCTTGCGCTTCCACCGCATCGATGGCCTGCGCCAAGATGCCGTCTTGAAAAAACGGTTCGTCGAAATAGCCCACGTCGTCGGCGATGACCGTGGCGCCCGCACCACCCGAAGCCACCGGCGCCGCGAGCGTGCCGATGCCATTGGCAAAATCCGCTTCGCTGTCCTCCGCCGTGTAGAAGGCCAGGCTCGCGCCGGGCGCGACGTCGTGCACGATTTGCAGCATGGCGCGCCCTTCGTCGCCGAAGGGCAGTTGAGTCGGGGCGCCGTAATTCATGCATCCCCCCTGTTGGGGGTCCGCCTCTTGGAGAACATTGACCGTCGACGGTAGGTCTCCGGTCGATATGTCCGTAGCAGCCGTGGCGGTAAATCCATTATTGGCATAACCGGCTGCGCCTCCGGCGGGCACATTATTCGCGGCGTACACGGCATAGCAGTCATAGCTGTCGGAGAGCACCCCGACCGTAACGCCCGCCCCGGTGAGCGAATTCGCCGAGCGCACGACATCGCTGTGCTGCACGAAATCGCCCTGCGATGTGACCGCGCCGGTGCGCGTGCGCGACATGGCGGCGCGAATCGAATGCACTTCGTCGCGCGCGGTTGCCGCGTCGAGCTGCGTCACCGGCAGCCAGCCTCCGACATCGTTCGAGTAAATCGCCGGATGCTGCAAGCCGAGTGCGACCAGCGCCGCCTTCAGCTTCTCGGGGTCGCCTCGCGTTACCGCGTCGATGAGCACGAGCGGGGTGGTGCCCGGGGAAATCTGCTTGAATCGCACCGCGGGTGCGAGCGATCGCAAGTCCTCGATGGCGTGATCGGCACGCGCGAGCGCGGTGTGGCGCGAAAGATCGGCAAGCGCGCCATCGAATTTGGCACCCGTCGCGGTGCGTCTCTGCTGAAGGCTGCGGCTGCCGAAAGCGAGCAGATGCGCGGTTCCCGGTGCGGCGGCCGGCCGCAGATGCGAATGTCGCAAACTTGAGACGGTCGCAACCGCCGCCATCGCCGTCAATGCGGCCAGGGCACCGATTGTAAAGAAACGTGAAGCCATCCTTGCTCTCCCTTTGCCACACCGAGTACGGACGGTGAGACTAACCTGGTTGCGAAAAGTTTGACATCAAAATGCAATATGATCGGCCGGTGAATAGCCAGACAACGGATTTAACAGTACCGCCGCGGACGGACCGGCTGGCTCGCAGCGTTGTCGTTCGAATCACGGCAACGGCCTGCAGCCTGGCGCTCGGATTGAGCGGCGCGAGCGCGGCGGACCGCGCCAAGGTCTTGAACATCTACGCATGGGCCGAGTACTTTCCCCCTGCCCTGATCTCGGCGTTTCAATCCGAAACGGGAATTCACGTCAACTACGCAGTGCTCGATTCGCCGGAGACGGCCGAGACCATCCTGTCCGTCGGCCATTCGAATTACGACATCGTGACCATGAATGCAGCGCCGGAGCTGGCACGCGAAATCCCCAAGGGATTCTGGATGAAGCTTGATCAGGCGAGGCTTCCCAATGCACGCAATGCCGACCCGCAAATCATGCAGCTGCTGAAATCCGTGGATCCCGGCAATCAATACGCCATGCCATGGATGTGGGGTACGACGGGGCTCATCTACAACAGCCGCAAGATCAAAGCCCTCATGCCGAATGCGCCGCTCGACAGCCTCGACATGATTTTCAAGAAGGACGTTGCCGCCAGATTCGCCGGCTGCGGAATCAGCATGCTCGATTCATGGGGCGACGTCTTGCCGATGGTGTCGCGTTATCTTGGGCAACCGCGGCTCTCCGCCGACAAGGCGCAACTCGATGCCGTGATGGCCAAGCTGCAGGAAATTCAGCCGTATCTGCGGCGAATTTCCACCGCGGGCTACTATCAGCAACTCGCCGAGGGCGAACTGTGCCTCGCCATCGGTTATTCCGGGGATGCGATGGTCGCACGCCGCATGGTGAACGAGTCGCACGGCAGCGTGCAACTCGACTACTCATTCGCCCGCGAAATGGTGCCGTTTTACATCGACAGCATGGTGATTCCCGCCGACTCTCCCAACCCGGCCGCGGCTCTCGCGTTCATCAATTTCGCCATGCGCCCCGAGATCTCCGCCGCGGTCACGCGCTTCATCGGCTTTGCGACCGCCAACGCCGCGGCACTGCCGTTTCTCGAGCCCGCGATTCGCGACAACACTCTCATCTATCCGCCGGCCGCGGTGCGCAGCCGGTTCGAGCTGCAGCGCGTCTATGCCCCGGAGGAAACACGCGCATTCACGCGCGCGTGGCTGCTGTTCAAGTCGGGGCTCTGAGCGGCGCGTGCAACGCAAATCGCTTTAGGGTCAGGACAAGCGCTCGAATGACGCCCGGAAGCGCAGACCCGGATGATTGTCGCCAAGCTCCACTTTCGCGTGGTGCAAATTGGCGATCGCGGCCACCAACGCCAACCCGAGGCCGTTGCCTGGCGTCGAACGGCTGCTGGTGAGCCGATAGAAGCGGCGAAATACCTTCTCGTGCTCGGCAGCCGGAATTCCGGGACCGTTGTCCTCGACCGCGGCGACCGCCGTGCTGCCGGACGCGCTCAGGCTGAGACGGATGCGGGTGCCCGAGGGGGTGTGCCGAATCGCGTTTTCGATCAAATTGCTGAACAGTTGCGTCAGCAATTCAGCATCGCCGCGGATCCGCACATCCGGCTGGATGTCGTGCGCGAGCACATGATGCTCATCCTCGGCCACCGGCCGGTACATCTCGTAGATCCGCTCCAGAAGATCGGTCATCGACAGCGCCGAGAATGCCGCCAAACGCGAACCGGATTCTATCTGGGAGATGCGCAGCAACGCGGCGAAGATGGCCAGCAGGTGATCGGTATCCTCGATTGCATGGGTCACAACCGCCGCATAATCGGCGGTCGTCACCGATTTTTGGCGCGCTTCCTCGAGCCGATTGCGCAGATGCGTCAACGGGGTGCGCAGGTCGTGCGCAACGTCGCTCGACACCTGCCGCAGATTGTCGAGCAGCGTGGCAATCCGATCGAGCATGTTGTTGATCGCGACCGACAGACGATCCAGTTCATCGCCGCTGCCGCGCAGCGGAATGCGATCGTTGAATCGGCCTGCAATGATCGCCTGGCAGGTCCGGGTGATTGCGTCGATTCGCCGCATGAACTGCACACTGAAGAAGATCCCCCCCAGCGCGGCGAGCACGATGGATGCTGCCTCGATCCATGCGAACGCCTTGAGGATTCGTACGCGGGTGGCTGCGATTTGACTCGTGTCGCGGCCGACGAACAAATACACGCCGGGCGTCACGTACACGCCGCGCCCGAGCACCGTCGCGGAGTCGTGCTTGGATTTGCGCGGCGCGGGAAAGCTGAACAGACCGGACCGAAAATCGAGCGGCGGCAAATTGCCTGCGAGCCGACCGCTCGGCTTGTCCTGCAGTAGGATGTAGCCGCCCGGCAGATCCGCGCCTGAATAGTCCCCCGACCCCAGCCGCTGCTGCACGACCTCGATAGCCTCCGACAGTCCCTTTTCCCGATAGCCGTTCCTGATGGTGCTGATGTCCGCGTCGACCGCACCGATCAGGGCCGCGGTTTGAGTGCCGTTCACGATCCAATACACGGCACCGAGCAGCGCCCAGGAGAGAATCAGAAACAGCGTCGCGAACAACGCCGCCGAGCGAAAACTCTCGGTCTTGAGGACTCTAACCGGGCGCAAGAAACTTATATCCGGTGCCGCGAATGGTCTGAATGACATCGAATTCAAAGCCGTGGTTGACCTTGGCCCGCAATCGGCTGATGTGGCTCTCGACGACGCTGGTTTGCGGATCGAAATGAATGCCCCAGACGTTTTCCAGCAGCATGCGCCGCGTGAGCACGCGATCCGGATTGCGCATGAAATATTCGAGCAGACGAAATTCCTGCGGCAACAAATCGATGTCCCTGCCCGCGCGCTGCACGGTGCGCTTCAGCAGGTCCAGCTCGATGGAGCCCAAGGCCAGGCGTATCGCCGGCTCGTTCGCAGTGGCGGGCCGGCGCGAAAGCACCCTGACTCGCGCCAACAATTCCGCGAACGCAAACGGCTTGACCAGGTAGTCATCGCCGCCCGCCTCGAGGCCTTGCACGCGATCGTCGATGCCGCTCATGGTGGTGAGGTAGATGACCGGCGTCAGCACCCGCCGCTCGCGCAATTTCCTGACGAAACTCAGGCCATCGAGCCGCGGCAGCATGCGATCCAGAATGATCACCTGATGATCTCCGGCGCAGGCGCTCGCCAGTCCGCTTTCACCGTCGGCGCAATGCTGCACGGCAAAGCCGTGTTCGCGGAAATGATCGCCGACGGACTGCGCCAGCTCGACGTCGTCCTCCACCAGCAAGATGTTCATTGCCGGGAAGATTACGCCACCGGAGACAGAAACGCATGGCGCCGGCCGCGCCGGATTCTTACAAATATACAAAATGCCGCGAGCGTCGCGCGTGCTAGATTCGCCCCTGCGGTGGGACTGAAAATAATATGAGGGCGACATGTCTGTTGGCGGCACTTTCGCGCGTTGCGGTCTGATCGGGTACCTGTGCGTCGGCTGCTCTCTGCAGGCAGCGAAGCCGGTCGCACCGGCGCTGCCGGCAGCGTTCGACAAGGCGCCGCCCAACGAGTCCGCCAATTGGCCGAGCAAGGACTGGTATCACGGCTTTGCCAGCGCCGAATTGGACGCATTGATCGCCGCAGCGGCGAGCAGCAATCTCGATCTAGAAATGGCCCGGGCCCGCGTCGCGCAAGCCGACGCTCGGGCGCGGCAGGCGCACGCCGGCATCCTTCCGAGCGTGGACGCCGGCGGCAACGCCAACTATCTGGCGGGTCATTCGGTGAACGGAAGTGCTCATGAGACCGACTGGGCCGCGCTTCTGTCGGCAAGCTACGAAGTCGATTTTTGGGGCAAGAACCGCGCCACGGCGAATTCGGCGCGATACCTGGCTGTCGCGTCGCGCGCCGACCGCGACACGCTGGCGTTGACGACCCTGGCGGGCGTGGCCAATGACTACTTTCAGGTGCTGTCGCTGCGGGAGCGGCTGGCCATCGCACGTTCAAATGTGGAAGCCGCTCGCAATCTGATGGAGATCGTCGATTCCCGCTTCAAAGTGGGCCTGTCGAATCCGGTGGAAGTCGCGACTCAGAGGGCGGCTTTGGCGAGCACTGAGCTCGTCATTCCGGAACTCGAGCAGTCGCAAGAGGAAGCGGTGGCTTCGCTCGCCGTCCTGTTGGGCCGACCGCCGGAAGACTTCAAGGTGGAAGGGACGCCGCTCGAGTCGCTGAACGAGCCCAAGGTGGCCGCCGGCCTGCCGTCCGAGTTATTGAGGCGCCGGCCCGACGTGTTCACGGCGGAAGCAAACCTTGAATCTGCGAGTTCGGACCTGGTTGCCGCGCGTGCCGCGCTGTTCCCGTCCTTGACGCTCACCGCCTCCGGCGGCGTGCAGAATCCGGCGCTCAACGCTGCCGTCATTTCGTTGAGCGGCGTAGGGCCCACGCTGAATTTGGGTGCGGCGCTCGCCCAACCGATATTCGACGGCGGCAGGCTGCGCGCCGCGCGTGCAGAAGCGCAGGCCAAGCAGCAGGAAGTGGCCGCGAGTTATCGAGCGGCAATCGTTTCAGCACTCGTCGACGTCGAGAATTCCCTGTCGGCCATCCAGCATCTGGATGCCGCCCGCGAGTTTCAAAACGAAAGCATGGAACAGAGCGAGCGCGCTTTCGAAGGCGCCCGACTTCGCTACAAACAAGGAACCGGAGACTTCCTTTCGGTGGTCGAGGCGCAAAGGATCCTCTACGCGGTGCGCGATCAGTTCATTCAATACAGACTTGCCCGGCTGCAGGCCCTGGTCAGCCTTTGCAAGGCGTTGGGCGGTGGTTGGCAGGCGCCGGACGCCGCTGCGCAACCGCAGGCAGCGGCGCTGCAAGCCGCTCCCCAGCCCCAATTTTGAGCCCCTCTTCCTCAAGGGAACATACATTGATGCACAACCACAGTCCGATATGGCGATCGACCGGCGCAGCGTGGTGCGGCCCTTGGACGCGCCGGACACTGAGCGCTGTGCTCGCCGCGGGGTGCCTGCTCCTCGGTGCGTGCCACAAGACCACGAGCTCCGCGGGCGAAGCGCCGCCGGCGTCGGAGGCAAAAGCCGGCGAAAATGCAAAATCGCAACCAGCAGAGAAGAAGGACGCGGACGCCAAGGAGGACGCGGCCGAGGGCGTGACGTTGACGCCCGAGCAGGTCGAAAAATTAGGCATTGCCACGCAACCGGCGCAAGCGCTCGACTATTCCGAGGAAGCGGCCGGATTCGGTGTGGTCGTCAATCACGAGAGCATCGCCCAAGCGGTGGCAGAGTTGGCGACAGCGAAAGCCACCGAGCGGTTGAGCCGCTCTTCCTTGTCGCGCGCGCAGAAGCTCGACGGAACGCCGGGCGCCTTGTCGGCCGATGTCGAGGAAGCCGCAGCCCAAAAGGCCGAAGTCGATGCCGCCGCCCTGACATTGACCAATCAGCGCCTGTCCTCGGCGTTGGGCATGAATCCGCCGTGGAAGAATGGCGGCAAAGACGCCATTTTGCAGGATCTCGCCGCGGGCAAGACCAAGCTGGTGCGCCTCACCTTTCCGTTGGGCGCATTGAGCGGCGGGACGCCGGCTCGCTTGCGCGCGGCCCACATCGGCGCCAAGCCGGGCACGGGATGGAAAATGAACGTCGTCTGGGATGCGCCCGCCGATGCCACCGTACCTGGCCGCAGTTTTTTCGCGCTGCTCGTGGGCAGCGATGCGGGTGAAGGCGAGCGTCTCCAGGTATGGGCCCCTGTCGGCGAATCGGTGGCCGGCGTGGCGATCCCCGCGGCGGCAGCTGTGATGAGCGACGGCAAGTTCTGGTGCTATGTCGAGAAGAAACCCGGCGCGTTTGCACGAGTCGAGCTCGATACCAGCAGGCCCACAGCGGACGGTTACTTCGTGACCGAAGGAGTCGGCGCCGGCGACAAGGTGGTGACCGCCGCCGCCGGCCAACTGCTGGCAAAAGAATCCGGCTCGGCCGCGGAACCGGATTAGCAATGATGCGAGCATTGGTCACGCTGTGCGTGCGTCACTTCGGCGCGGTTACCGCGCTTACGATATTGGCGCTGGTCCTCGGCGGTTGGGGCGATGCGATCACCGCTGGACGTCTTTCCGGAGTTCGTACCGTCGCAAGTCGACATTCAGACGGAGGCCCCGGGCTTCGCTCCGCAGCAGGTCGAAGAGCTGGTCACCAAGCAGGTCGAGAATGCCGTCAACGGCGCCGCCGGACTGGCTACCTTGCGCTCCGAATCGATACCCGGCCTGTCGGTGGTAACCATCACGTTCGCGGACGGCGTCGACGTGCATATTGCGCGGCAGGGAATCTCGGAGCGCCTGTCCGAGCTCGGCAGCAGTCTGCCGGCCGGCGTCGGAACCCCGAAGCTCTCGCCGCTGGTCTCGAGCACCATGGATTTGCTCAAGATCGGACTCTTGTCGGACAAGGTCGATGCGTACGAGCTGCGCGACACGGCGGATTGGATCATCAAGCCGCGGCTGCTGGCGGTCCCCGGTGTCGCCCACGTCATCGTGTTCGGCGGGAATATCCGGCAGATCCAAATTCTTCCGGACATTCAGAAGCTGGCGAGCTTCAACATTACCTTGGCCGACGTGTCGGAGGCGGCTCGCGCCGCGCTGCCGCTGCGCGGCGCCGGTTTCATCGATGTCCCTGCTCAGCGCATTCTCTTGAGATCTCCGACGCCGGCGCCGGATATCAGCGCCATTGGCAAAGCGGTGGTCGCGGTTCGCAACGACACGCCCATATTGTTGCGCGACATTGCGGAGGTGAAGGTCGCTCCGGCGCTGCGGTCCGGGCGACTCGCTCATCATGGGCAAGCCCGGCGTCATGTTGTCGCTCGCAAGCCAATATGGCGCGAATACGTTGACGGCAACCCTGGCGGTGGAGAAAGCGCTGGCCGCCCTTGCAGCCGGCCCTGCAAGGCCGGGGGATCACGCTCTACTCCAGCTTGCATCGTCCGGCCAACTTCATCGAGCGAGCGCTCGGCAACCTGAAGGAATCGTTAGGGATAGCGGCCGTGCTGATCCTGGCGGTTCTCTATTTGTTTCTACGCGACTTTCGCGCGGCCTTGATCGCCTTTACGGCCATCCCGCTGTCCTTGCTGGCTGCCGTAGCCGTGCTCGACCGCATGGGCCTGACGCTCAACACCATGACGCTCGGGGGATTTGCCGTTGCACTGGGCGTGCTGGTCGACGACGCCATCATCGGGATAGAAAACATCCTGCGGCGGCTTCGCGAAAACAAGCGTCTGCCGGACCCCAAGCCGCGGCTTGACGTGTTGCGCGAAGCCTCTCTGGAAGTGCGCGGGCCCGTGATTTACGCCACGGCCGTCGTCATCGTCGTCTTCCTGCCCGAACTGTTCACTTCGAGCGTGCAGGGACACTTCGTCGGACCCCTCGCGCTGGCGTTCATTTTTGCGGTGTTGGCGTCGTTGTTGGTGGCGATGACGTCCACGCCGGCATTGTGCGCTCTCTTCTTGCGAGATCACGAGCCGCGGCCGGAAGCCGCCTGGTTGCGGCGTCTCAAGACATGGCAAGACGGCGCGGTGCATCGAGTGGGCGCGCATTTCAAGATCATCGCGGCGATTCTATTCGTCTTGGTTGCCGCCGCTCTGGCTGCGCTGCCGTTCGTGGGCGGCACTTTCATGCCGGACTTTCGCGAAGGTCATTTCGTGATGCAAATGTCGAGCTCAATCACCGGAACCTCTCTCGATGAAATGTTGGATGTCGGCAAGCGCATCAGCGCGGACGTGTTGGCACTCCCCTACGTGCAGACAATCGAGCAGCAGGTAGGACGGGCCGAACTCGGCGAAGACACATGGGGTCCGCACCGCAGCGAATTTCACGTGGAGCTCAAGGAAGATGCGTCCGTCGACCAGAGCGTGGCGCAGGAGAAATTGCGATCCATTTTGGAGGCATATCCGGGGATTCAGAGCGAAGTCGTGACATTTCTGGGGGATCGCATCAGCGAGAGCTTGAGCGGCGAGACGGCTCAAGTGGCGGTGAAAGTCTTCGGCGACGACCTGGACGCGCTGGACGCGACCGGCGATAAAGTCGTCGCCACCTTGAGCAAGGTGCCCGGCATCGTCGACTTGCAATTCAAGCGTCAAAGTGGAACACCGACGATGGCGATGGAAGTGATTCCGGACGCGCTGGCGGCAACCGGCCTCAAAGTGCAGGACGTGCTCGACGCAGTGGAATCGGCGTATGCGGGCAAGATCGTCGGTCAAACCTACCGCGGTACCCGCACCGTTGACGTCGTGGTTTTATTGCCGGACAAGCTGCGCCACCAGCCCGCGCGATTGCCGGAACTGATGATCGGAAGCCCGATGGGACCCATACCGCTGTCCCAGGTTGCACACGTCACGGGCACCTCCGATCGATACAGCATTCAGCATGACGGCGGGCAGCGGCGGGTCAGCGTGACCTTCAATGTCGGCAAGGGTTCCTTGCAGAGCGTCGTGCAGCAAGCGCAACAGGCGATCGCGCGATCGATAAAGCTGCCGGCGGGCGTATTCATCGAATTCAGCGGCGCCGCGGAAGCCGAAGCGCAAACACGCACGGAACTCTTCATGTATTCCGGGCTCGCGCTGGCGCTGATCATCATGATCCTGTTCATCTCGTTTCATTGGCGGGCCAATAGCTGGCTGGTGTTGGCGAACCTGCCGTTCAGCTTGATCGGCAGCGTGCTTGCGATCGCAGTCACCGGCATCGGGATTTCGTTGGGAACGGTGGTCGGGCTGGTGACCGTTTTCGGGGTCAGCGCGCGCAATGCAATCCTGCAGCTCGCCCATTACGAGCATCTGGTCGAGGTGGAGGGTGCGCCGTGGAGTCTCGCCGTCGTGATCCGCGGCGCGAATGAGCGCCTGATCCCCATTCTCATGACGGCGGCAGTCACCGCGCTCGGACTTGCGCCGCTGGCGATCGGCATGAATCGCCCGGGTCAGGAGATCGAAGGCCCCATGGCAGTGACGGTTTTGGGCGGTTTGCTGTCCTCGACCTTGCTGAATCTGTTCGTCCTTCCAGCCTTGGCTCACCGATACGTGCGGATACCGCGAACACCCTCGGCGGCGCCTGAAAAATCTTCGCTGGCTCCGATATAGTATATTCGGCGTACAACACGGGTACGCGCAAGAATGCCGAGGAGCGATCACGATGCAGTTGCGCACACGAATCGAGGGGGGCGGGACGCGCCCGCTCGATGACTGGGGAGTCGACAGCGAGTACGGAACCCTGCGCGATGTCCTGATCGGACCGATCGATCATTTTACGTGGCAGCCTGGAAATGCCGTGTGTCAGCGAGCCGAACGCATCGGACTGAAGTTCGATTTTGCGGTTGCACGGCGGCAGTACGGTGAGATGATCGACGTCTACCGGCAAGCGGGCGTCAAGGTGCACTATCTTGCGGCCGAGGCGGCGCTGCCCTACCAGATCTTCGCGCGCGACAGCAGCGTCATGACCCCGTGGGGGGCGGTGATCATGCAGATGCAGAAGTCCTATCGGCGCGGCGAGTATGCGGCCTGCCTGCGATTCTATCTCGACGCCGGCATCCCGATTTACGATTTGATCACCGCCGGCAACGTCGAGGGCGGCGACTTCATGGTGCTGAAACCGGGCGTCGCCGCCTGCGGCTATTCGGGCGAGCGTTCCATAGAACCCGCCGTGCGGCAATTGCAGAGCTGGTTCGAAGCCGAAGGGTGGGAGCTTCACACCTATGCGTTCGACGCGCATTTCCTGCACTTGGACGTGCAAATGGGCATGATCGCCGAAGGTCTCGCGGTCGTATGCGTCGAAGCAGTGGAACCGGAACTCGTCGATTGGTTGCGCTCGAAGGGCATCCGCGCCATCGCCATTCCCTACGGCGATGCCATGCAATTGGGGAGCAACGTCGTCGCCCTGGGCAAGGAGCGCGTGCTGGTGCCGGCCTCGAGCAGGAATCTCATCGCCGCCTGCCGTGCGGAAGGTCTCACGGTCTACGCGCCCGATGTGTCGATGATCGGCAACGGCGGCGGCGCCGTGCACTGCATGTGTCAGGCGCTGAGGCGAGATCGTGTCCGACCCTCCTCCTGAGATATCGCGCCGAGCATTCGTGCTCGGCACGGCGAGCGCGGCCCTGTCGGCCGCTGGTGCCAGCACGGCCGCCGGCGCCAACCCGGCCGCCGGCGCCGGTGCGTCCGAGCTGTGCAACCTCAGCGCAGTGGAGGCGGTTGCCCGCATGTCGCAAGGAGCGCTCACCGCGGAACGGTATGCGGAGGCGCTGCTTGCGCGGTGCCGAGCCGCAAAGGCCCTGAACGCGTTCATCACCTTGGAACCGGATCAAGTGCTCGAAGACGCCCGGTCTCGCGACCGCGAACGTGCCGCGGGAGCGAAACCGGGAGCCCTGTTCGGACTTCCCATCCCGGTCAAGGACAGCGTCAATACCCAGAACTATCCGACTTCCGGGGGTACGCCGGCGCTGCGCCATTTTCGTCCCAAAGAGGACGCACCGGTCGTCGCCGCCCTGCGCGGTGCCGGCGCCATCGTGCTCGGCAAGACGAATCTGCATGAGCTTTCCTACGGCTGGACCAGCAACAACCTGGCGTTCGGCGCGGTGCGCAATCCCTACGACTTGACGCGCATCCCCGGCGGCAGCAGCGGCGGCACGGCAGCCGCGATCGCCGCTCGCCTCGCGCCGCTGGGGGTTGCCGAAGATACGGAAGGATCCATTCGCGTGCCCGCGGCATTTTGCGGCATCGCCGGCTTCCGACCGACCACCGGACGCTACTCGACCCGCGGTTGCGTTCCCATTTCACCGCTGTTCGACCAGGTCGGCCCGCACGCACGCAGCGTCGCGGATCTCGCGCTGTTCGACTCGGTGGTGGCCAATGATTCGCAAAGGCTCCGTGCCGCGCCGCTCCCGGGGCTGCGCTTGGGCGTGGTCCGCGACTATTGGTTCACCGATCTCGATCCGGAGGTCGAACGCCTGACGGAGCTCGCGCTCGCCCGGCTCAAGGAAGCCGGGGTGCGAGTCATCGATACCCAGCTGCCGGGACTCGCATCGCTCATCGATCTCACCACCGACCTGGTTCAGAACCACGACGTTCGGGTCGCCCTTCCTCGCTATTTGCAGGAGTACGGCGCCGGCGTCGACTTCGACACCCTGATCGCGCAGGCCAGTTCCGATATTCAGCAGGTGTTTCGCAGCGATGTCCTGCCGGGCGGGGTTAATTTCGTCGGCGAGCCGGCGTATGCGGCGGCGCGCGATCGATACTTGCCGGCGCTGCGCAGTTTGTATCGCGATTGCTTCGCCCGCACCCAGGTGGCCGCGCTGGTGTTCCCGACCACGCTCATCGCGGCACCCAAAATCGGCGAGGAGACGACCGTCATGGTTCGCGGCCGCCCAATGCCCTTCGAAACGGCAGTCGCGCGCAATATCGCGCCTGGCAGTACCGCGGGGCTGCCGGGGCTCGTTCTGCCGGTCGGGCTCACATCAGGCGGACTGCCGGTGGCGATCGAGTTCGATGCGCCGGCCGGGGCAGACCGCACGTTACTCGCGCTCGGCTTGGGTGTGGAGCAGGTACTGCGGCCGCTGCCCGCCCCGCACGTGTAAACCTGCCGGTCTAATCGCCATCCTTGTCGGCGGCGTAATCCAGGTGTAGATAATCCGCGTTGAAGAAGGACAACTCCTCCAAAGCGTGCAAATCTTGGATGGTCAGAGTGCCTGCATCCAGCGTGATCAACTTTTGCCGCCGCAGTTCTTGCAGGGTGCGGTTGACGTGCACGGACGATAGCCCCAAGGTCTCGGCCAGCTCGACCTGAGTCAACGGCAGGGTGCAGGACAATCCTTGGTTGAGGCCTACGGCGCGAAAGCGGTACAGAAGCTCGCAAAAAAGATGTGCCGTGCGCTCGAGCGCATTTCGCTGCCCCACATTGACGATCCACTCGCGCGCGATGGCTTCCTCCACCAAGGTGGACCACCACAGCGCTGTCGTGAGGGTGGGATATGTGTGCAGGAGGTTCAGCATATTCTGCGGGGCGATCGTGGCGATGCGGGACGGCGCGATGGCGCCGATCGAATGATCCATGCGCTTGAGGATGAACACCCGCAGGTCGCACAAATCGCCGGGCACGAAGTAAGCCACGATCTGCCGGCGGCCGTCTTCGAGCGTCTTGTAGCGGCAGGCAAACCCTTCCAACAGCAATTTGACTCCGCCGGTGCGATCGCCCTGCGCAATGACATCTTCGCGCGCGGCGACCTCGCGCACGTCCCCGCAAGAGTCGACGACGGCCTGGCATTCCTCCGCGGACAACGCGGTGAAGTTGGAAAGCTTGCGCAGTAGCGGGTTATTCATCGCAAGGCCCAGTGCGTGATATCGTCACCGACGTTAGTCTACTCCCGGAGGCCTGAGGTAGTGTCGGCTCGCATCGCTTCGTTTTCGTCGATCGCCCTGACCGCGGCCGGACTATCGAGCGCGCATGCCGCGGCCCCGCCGGCTTTGGAGTCCCGTGACGGCATGGTGGTGACGGCTCAACATCTGGCCTCCGATGTGGGTGCCGCCATACTGCGTCAGGGCGGCAACGCCGTGGACGCGGCGGTGGCCGTCGGTTACGCACTCGCGGTCACGCATCCCTGTTGCGGCAATCTCGGCGGCGGCGGCTTCATGACGATTCACCTGGCCGATGGCAGGAATACCTTTCTCAATTTTCGCGAGAAGGCGCCGCTCGCGGCGCGCGCCGACATGTTTCTCGGCGCTCGCGGCACCCCTATCAGCGATGCGAGCCTGAACGGCTTCCTCGCGGCCGGGGTACCGGGAACCGTCATGGGGCTGGAGGCGGCGCGGCAGAGGTACGGTACCTTGCCGCGCTCGACCCTGATGGCGGACGCGATTCGGCTCGCGGAGGATGGCTTCGTCCTGTCGCGCGGCGATGTCGATGAACTCGAGGTGGGTACGCCCGAATTCCGCAAGAACTCGAACGTCGCCGCCGTATTCCTCAATCACGACGCGCCCTACCAGCCCGGCGAGCGTCTCGTGCAAGCGAATCTGGCAAAGACGCTGCGCGCCATCAGCGAAGGCGGCCCGCAAGCTTTCTACCAGGGCCCGATTGCCGCGGCGGTGGTGGCGGCCTCTGAGGCCGGCGGCGGCCTGTTGACGGCGCAGGATTTCGCTTCTTATACGGTAACGGAATCCGCGCCGATTTCCTGCCCGTACCGCGGCTACACGATAGTCTCGGCGCCCCCGCCAAGTTCGGGGGGCGTCGTGCTGTGCGAGATGCTGCAAGTGTTGGCGGCCTATCGGCTGCAGGCTCTTGGCTTCCACTCCAGCGACTCGGTGCATGTGATGGCGGAGGCCATGCGCTGGGCCTACCGCGATCGCAACACTTACCTCGGCGATCCCGCGTTCGTCGACAATCCCGTCGCCCGCCTATTGTCGAGGCGCCACGCCGAGGCAATCAGGGCGCACATTCGGCCGCATCGCGCCACGCCGTCCTCTGCGCTCGCAGCGGTGGCGGCCGACGAGAAGTCCACCACCACGCACTATTCCGTGGTCGATGGCCGCGGCAATGCGGTGGCCGTGACTTATACGATCAACGATGATTTCGGCGCCAAAGTCATCGCCGGGGACACCGGTTTCTTCTTGAACGACGAAATGGACGACTTTGCCGCGAAGCCTGGCCAGGCGAATTTGTTCGGCCTGGTGCAGGGCCATGCCAATGCCATTGCGCCGGGCAAAAGGCCCTTGAGCTCCATGACGCCCACCATCGTGCTCAAGGACGGCAAACCGGTGTGGGTGGTCGGCTCGCCGGGCGGGTCGCGCATCATCACGACCGTCCTCGAGATCATCGTCAATGTCATCGACCATGGCATGACGCTGCAGGAAGCCGTCGATGCGCCGCGAATTCATCACCAATGGCTGCCCGACACATTGGCGGGTGAACCGTTCGCGTTCTCCGCGGACACGGTCAAAACTCTGACCCAAATGGGCTATCACATCGTGCCCTTGGAGCCCTGGGGCACGGGCAACGCGGCCGAAGCAATCGGCGTTGCGCCCGCGGATGCGGCAGAAGCCAAGGCCTTGGGGTTCCCACGGCCCGGCGTGCTCTATGGTGCGACCGACTCGCGCGCCCCCGCGGGTTCCGCCGCGGCACCCGGCGGGGCTTCGCCGCGATAGAACGTCGACGCCGGCGTGGTCTTCAGAAACTCGGAAGCCAGCAGCGCGATCGATTGCGCGTCCGAGTCGGTCGCCGCCCGACGCAGCGGTACGCGCTGGCGAAAGGCGTTCCACGCTGCCGTCGGGGCAGTACCGAATTTTCGCTTCTGGTCTTGCACCTTGCGCACATCCATCCACAAGCTCGCTTGGATCATGTCGAATCCCAGCAAATCGAACGTGGTCGCCACCGCCTGCCGCGCGCGCTGTGCCTTGACCCGTGTTTGCGCCTGCAGATCCTCGACCGTTCCCACGATGGCGCTGCCGAACGGCGCCACCGGGTTCATCAGGCTCTGTATTTCCTCCTGCAGGTCCACCGGCGCGTAGTCCGTGAAATCCTCGCTCGCGTCGGGCAGCACGTCCGCAGCGGCCACGCCCGTGAAGAACGGATTTCTGAAGCGCTCGATGCGCAGCATCACGGCAATGTCCATGTTGGCGAGTGCGATCACGAAGTTCTCGATTCGATTGGCCATCGGGTACGGGTCCCAATTGGCGTTGGAAACGATGTAGCCATGCTGGCCGTGGCTGTGCGGACCACCCTTGATGAAGAAGCGCATCAACTGGGGGGTCGCCAGTTCCCACGAATCCTCGGGGCTCAAAGCCTTGACGGCCGGGTTGTGATCGGATGAGTTTGCTTGGAAAACCACCGTATCCCGCAGCGCGCCCCATTCCTCCCAGGTGGATCCCTGCCGAATCGACGAAGCGCGCAGACTCTCCGGATCTTGGATGATGCGTTTGGCGTCCCTGTCGAAGAGATAACTGCCCTTGATCATGTCGAGCACGCGGGCGGCATGCCAGTTCAGCCATTTCTCCGGCCGGTCGCGCTGCACGACGAGACTCAAGGGCGTGATGCTGCTGTTCATGCCGTCAAGATCGATCGCGTAGATGAGGTCAGCCCATTCGAGGGCTGCCTTGGCATCGTGAACCAGGAGTGCCGCCTGTCCGGTGGCGTAGGCATTGCTGCTCGTCAGGGCGTTGTCATCGGCTGCAAACGGCTGGATGGGCGTCAAGCCGGCGTCCTTCAGTGCCTGATCAGCGCGCATGCGCACGCCTTGGAAGTAAGCCTCGCCGGCACCCACCATGGCCGCTCCGACGTTGCCCAGCTGCGCGAGATCGCCTTCACCCAAAGTACCGCGCGACTGCACCACGGGTGTGATCCGTTTGTTGAGCAGGTCGAGCAGCATTTGCGACAGCTGTGGGCTGGGTGCGTTGTAGACCATGGCGTTGGCGCGCACCACCATCATCGCGCGGACGATTTCTTCGTTCGCGATCTCGGGCCCGGTTCCCCATTGGGCCCCGGAGTGAAACCTCTGGGCTTGCGTCTTTTCGATCAGGGTATGGTTCTTGGGCGTCATCGGATCGCCTTCGAACATGACCGTCTCGCGCTGATCACCGGCGCCGCGATTGAACCAATACACGGGTATTCCTTCGGCGGCGGCCTCGAGCAGCAATCCATAGTTGTCGGCCTCCTGCCGGCGCGCCGCGGCGCTCAATTCGACCTTCGCTCCGTGGCGCGCCACCATGACGATTTGATCGATGGTCAGATTGTGGCCGTCGAGGGTCACCGTCTGGTCGGCCATGGTGGGCACGATCGGCGTGTAAGCCGCGGCGGCCCGTGATCCTTGCGCCGCGCACAGCGCGGCCGCGCCGCAGGCCGCGCCAAGCAGGAACTTTGCGGCATGAGAATTTCGACGAATCATGATGATCACCTTCGGTTGCAAAAAATCATTTTGAATTTGGCGGGTCGCTCGGCGGCACCACGGCTTCGGCTTGCGCACGCTCGGCTCCCTGCACCGTGTCCCGGTGATATGGCAGCCACTCATAAATCTCGGGCGAGGTCTGCGGATAGGCGAGAAATTCCTCGCGCGACTCGACGATGGGATCGACCTTGCGGCGCCACAGCCGCCAGACGGCGAACCCGGTGAAGGCCAGCGTGAGAATTATCACATAGACGAAAAACGCCCGAGGCGTGATGAGTTGGATGGCATAGGTACCCGCGGTGGGTCCGACCGATGAGCCAAGCGCCCAGACGAACAGCAGGGTCGATGACAGCGCCACATAGTCGGTGACGGCGGCGCGGTCATTCGCATGGGCCACTCCGACCGCGTAGAGGCTCTCGCCAAGACCGCCGAACACCCCGAACAGCAGCGCCAGGAGCACGAATGGCATGCGCCGGTCGGCCCACATCAGCGCCGCGGCCACGGCGAGAATGCCCAACCCTAAGCCGATCAAGGCATGCAGACGGTCGATCTTGTCCGAGAAGTATCCGATCGGCCACTGTAGGAAAAGTCCGCCGAGCGAAACGCAGGCCATCAACAGCACGATGTGCTGCTGATCGAAGCCGATGCGAGCCCCGAACAAGGGTCCTACGGTCGTGAACGCGGTCAGAATCAGGCCATTCAACAGACAGGCCGTGACGCTCACGGGCGAGGTGCGCAGCGCCTTGATGAGGTCCAGCTTGAGCCGATGCGGCAGCACCGGAGCGCGCACGTCGATCGCGACCATGGGCACGAGCGCGAGCGTCGTCGCAATGCCGGCGATGAATAAAAGCTGCGGACCTCGAACGTCGAGGGTTTGGCTGAATAACTGGCCCACACCGAAGAACAGGCCGTACACGAGCACGTAAATTGTGAGAACGCGGCCGCGCTGCTCGTTCGGCACCAAGGCATTCAACCAGCTCTCGACGATGATGGCGAGCCCGGCGGCGTTGATGCCGATCAGAAACCGCAGCACCGCCAGCATCGGAACGCCGGCGGCGAAGTAAAGGCCGAGAATCGCCACCGACTTCACGCTCGCGAACGTGGCATAGGCACGCTCGAGACCCACCGGCGCGATCACCTTGTGGGCATACAGGCACCCCGCCAGAAATCCCAGGGCTTCGGCGGTGGCGATCAGTCCGATCACGCCGTCCGACATGCCCATTGCGGAGAAGCGCAAAGGCAGCAGGGAGCCGAGAAATCCAGAACCCAGCATGAGCAGCGCCGTACTGATGAGCGGCGGCGCAACGCGCCATGGAATGGCGGTCGCCGGAGGCGGGAGCGCTGCGGCATGCGCGGAGTTCATGCAGGATTTTAACGTACACGTTAGGCTTGCGCGATGACCCTGCACCGATTATTTCCAACGTTCGTGTACGCAAACGCCTTGCAGACACGCGGCACGAAGGAGTTCAACCGCCAGCTGCTCAAGGAATGCCGGCAGCTGCGCCATGACGACGCGGCCGGGCGGCGCTGGTCCGCCGAGAATTACCCGGGCGGCTATACCTCCTACGGCTCCGTGCATTGGCTGCAGCGCATTTCGCCCACGTTCAAAGCCCTGGAGACCAAGCTTAAGAAGCATGTCAAGGCCTTTGCCGACGCCGTCGAGTGGGATCTCGACGGACGCGAACTCAACATGACTGATTGCTGGATCAACATCAATCCGAAGAACGTGGTACACGGCCTGCATCTGCATCCGCTCTCGACGGTGAGCGGCACCTACTACGTGCACGTCCCGGCGGGATCTCCGGGAATCAAATTCGAGGATCCGCGGCTGGATCGCTTCATGGCGGCGCCGCCGCGCAAGTCAACGGGTTCGCGCGAGACGCGGCCGTGGGGAACGTTTCCGGCGGTGCCCGGCCAATTGCTGTTGTTCGAGAGTTGGCTGCGGCATGAAGTGGTGCCGAATCGCGTCAATGCCGAACGCGTCAGCATCAGCTTCAACTACAACTGGTTCTAGGCGACGCAGCGCACGCCTTTCGATGCTCTCAAATGGGGTAGACTCGACGCCCAATGATCACCAGAACCTCCGACGCCACCATGGCCGTTTTCCTCGACCTGGAAAACATCGCGTTGGGCGCGCGCGATGCGAAATACCCGAGTTTCGACATCGAGAAAGTGCTCGAACGCCTGCTCCTCAAGGGTCACATCGTCGTCAAGAAAGCCTATTGCGATTTCGATCGCTACAAGGACTTCAAGCGCGGCCTGCACGAGGCGGCCTTCGAACTCATCGAAATCCCGCACGTGCGCCAGTCGGGTAAGAACTCGGCGGACATTCGCATGGTCGTCGACGCGCTCGACCTCTGCTACACCAAGGGGCACGTCGATACCTTCGTCATTTTGAGCGGCGACTCGGACTTCTCCCCGTTGGTCAGCAAACTGCGCGAAAACGCCAAAACCGTCATTGGGGTCGGCGTCAAGAATTCGACCTCGGATCTGTTCATCAATAATTGCGATGAATTCATTTACTACGATGACTTGGTGCGCAAGGAGCCGTCCAAAGCGCGGCGGCGCACCGCGGCGGCGGCCCGTTCTCCGGCTGTGTCGCCCGAGACTGTCACCCACGAGAATAAGGGCCCCGAGCCCCACGAGAACAAGGGTCCCGACCTCAACGATGCGCTCGAGCTGATCGTCGAAACCCTGGAGGCGTTGACCGAAGAGCGCGGCGGGGGCGAACCCATCTGGGGTTCGATGGTCAAACAGGCGATCAAGCGCCGCCATCCGGGTTTCAACGAGCGCGCCTATGGGTTCAGGTCGTTCAACGACCTATTGGCCGACGGAGAAAAACGCGGGTTGCTGACGCTGCGGGCAGACGAGAAATCCGGCGGCTACACGGTCCGGGTGGCCGATCGACCGGCGCCGCGCGCCCCCTAACTCACCCCTGTGTCGCGTTGTGCGCTGCATCGAGCGCTCCAAAGGCCGCGCCGCGACCGCGGCGTCGCCGCCGCTTCCCCTTGAACTACTGCAAAACGTCCGCACGTTTTGTTGACTGATCATTTGGCGGAGACCATGAATACAACCCGTAGAAAATCCTGGATGTGGGCGGAAGCCTGTGCCCTTCTCGATGAGGCCGAGCGCAAGCACCGGCGCTTTTTCGAGCTGTTGGCGGTGCCGTCGAGCCATCCTGTGTGGGAACCGCCGGCCGACATCTTTGCGGACGGCGCCGAGCTGCGCGTGACGGTCGCATTGCCGGGCGCGCGGGCGGACGACGTCGTCGTGCAGATAACCCCGACCGGCGTGCAGATCGAAACCCTGGTTCCGCCGCCGGCGTTGAGCGCCCGCATGAACGTCGTGCGCCTGGAGATTCCGTATGGGCGGATGCGCCGACGGATCGATCTGCCGCCCGGTCACTATGTACTGGTTGAGCGTCAGCTGGATCGCGGTTGCCTGTTTCTGCGGCTCACGAAGGAGGCGCAATGAACGCTGAAGACGTACTCATCATCCTGCCTGTCAACAATACGGTGCTGTTTCCCGGCGTCGTGCTGCCGATCGCCATCGCAGGCAACGCGGCGCTCGCGGCGGCCCAGGAGGCGGTGCGCACTCAGCGCCGCGTGGGCCTGTTGCTGCAATCCGAACCCAGCGCCGAAGCGCCGGGCGCCGCCACGCCGGGTAGCGCCGCCCTGGGCCTCGAAAATCTCCATCGGGTCGGCACTGCCGCCACCATCGTACGGTTCGTCACCGCGCCTGACGGCACCCACCACCTGATAGCCCAGGGTGAAGAACGCTTTACAGTGCTGGACTACGTGAGCCGCGAGCCCTTTCTGGTGGCGCGCATCGAGACCCATAAGGAACCCACGGTGTTCGATCGCGAGGTTGAAGCGCGCGGCTTGAGTTTGCGGGACCGGGCTCTTGAGGCCGTGCAGCTGCTGCCGCAAGCCCCAGGCGAACTCGTCAACGCGATCCGCAGCATCGAATCGTTTCCGGCGCTCGCCGACATGGTGGCGAGCTTCATGGATTTGAAAACCGCGGAGAAGCAGGAGATCTTGGCGACCTTCGATCTGAAGACTCGGCTCGATCGCGTGCTGGCCTACCTCGCCCGGCGGATCGAGGTGCTGAAGGTATCGCGCCAGATCGATGAGCGGACGCGCGAGGCATTCGACGAAAGGCAGAAGGAAGCCGTTTTGCGCGAGCGGCTACGGCAGATCCAAAAGGAGCTGGGTGAAACCGACACGGCGTCGGCCGAACTCGACGAGTTGAAGCAGGCCGTCAAGGACGCCGGTATGCCTCCTGAAGCCGAGGAACAGGCGCAGCGCGAGCTCAAGCGTCTGGAGCGCATGCCGGATTCGGCCGCCGAATACTCGATGATCCGAACCTACCTCGATTGGCTGATCGCCATGCCGTGGTCGAAGATCGATCCCGAGTCGGTCGACATCGAAAAGGCTCGCGCCATCCTCGATGAAGATCACTACGGGCTCGAGAAGGTGAAGCGCCGCATACTGGAATTCCTCGCGGTTCGAAAACTCAATCCCGAGGGCCGCAGCCCCATCCTCTGCTTCGTCGGTCCTCCCGGAGTGGGCAAGACCTCGCTCGGCCAAAGCATTGCCAAGGCGATCGGCCTCAAATTCGGCCGCGTCAGCTTAGGGGGCGTGCACGATGAGGCGGAAATTCGCGGCCATCGTCGCACCTACATCGGCTCCCTGCCCGGCAACATCGCGCAGGCAGTCCGCAAGGCCGGCCGCCGCAATCCGGTTCTCATGCTCGATGAGGTCGACAAGCTGTCGGCGAGCCATCAGGGCGATCCGTTTTCGGCGCTGCTCGAGGTGTTGGATCCAGAACAGAACAATACCTTCCGCGACAACTATCTCGCCGTACCGTTCGATTTGTCGAAGGTGCTGTTCATCGGGACCGCCAATGTGCTCGATTCCATCCCGGCGCCGCTGCGCGACCGCATGGAAATCATCGAGCTCACCGGCTACACCGAAGAGGAGAAGCTGCAGATCGCCGGACGCTACCTGCTCGCGCGGCAGTTGAAGGCGAACGGCCTCGCGTCGGATCAGGTCGAGGTCTCCCAGGAGGCGTTGCGCCGTCTCATTGCCGACTACACGCGCGAAGCGGGCGTGAGAAATCTGGAGCGGCAGATCGGCGCCGTGTTGCGCAGCGCCGCCGTCACGATCGCCTCGGGCGGTGCGCAGCACGTCTCGATCGGCATCGAAGAGATACCCGGCATACTGGGTGCGCCCCGCTTCGAAAGCGACGTGGCGCTGCGCACCAGCATTCCCGGCGTAGCCACCGGCCTCGCCTGGACTCCCGCGGGCGGCGACATATCTGTTCATCGAATCCAGCCGGGTGCGGGGCAGCGGCAAACTCATTCTGACGGGACAGCTCGGCGAAGTCATGAAGGAAAGCGCGCAGGCCGCGGTCACATGGGTGAAGTCCCAGGCAGATCGCTTGCGGATCGATCCCAGCGTGCTGGACAACAGCGACTTGCACATTCACGTGCCGGCCGGCGCCATTCCGAAGGACGGGCCGAGTGCCGGCGTCGCCATCGCCACTTCGCTGACGTCGCTGCTCACGCAGCGCACGGTGCGAGCCGATGTCGCCATGACGGGCGAGATCAGCCTGCGGGGCGTGGTGATGCCGGTCGGCGGCATCAAGGAGAAATGTGTGGCTGCGGCGCGCGCTGGAATTCGGACGGTAATCCTGCCGGCGCGCAATCGGCGCGACCTCGAGGACATTCCGGACAGCGTGCGCGCAAAACTCGAGTTTGTCTGGGCGGAGCGGATCGAGGATGTGCTCGCGCGTGCCTTGGACGAGCAGCCGGTGCAGCGGGCAGCGGCCTAGGCGCTTCTCAGCGGGCGCTTAAGTTCGCTCTCCACCACCAAATGCCGTCCCCGTCCCGCTCGCGGATGGCACGCCCGCTGCTCCACAGATAATTGAGGTGGGCCACGGCTTCGCCGGTGGCCATGCCGAGCACGCCCGGATTGATGGGACGGGCAAATAGCGCGCCGAACACATCGACCGCGCGCCGCGGCACGGAGAGCGCGCTTTCCAGGCGTGCGAGGCCGGTGTGATGCGACTCGATCAGCTCGTCGATGCGCGCATGCAGCCCCTTGAACGGGCTGTTGTGAGCAGGCAGCACCAGCACATCATCAGGAATCCGCTGCTTGATGGCGGCCAGCGAATTAAGCCAGTCGCCCAGCGGATTGGCCTCCGGCTCCGTGGGGTACACCGAAACATTCGACGAAATTCGCGGCAGCACCTGATCGCCGGAAATGAGCAATTTCAATTCCGGACAATAGAGGCAGGCATGTTCCGGTGAATGGCCGCTGCCGACCACCACGCGCCAGTCGTGGGCGCCAAGCCGCAAACAATCCCCATCGCTGAGCCGCTGGTAGGAAGCCGGCAGTGGATGGATCATTTCGCCAAACGATCCGAATTTTGCCTTGTATCTTTCAAGCGCCTCCTCATTCCAGCCTGCAGCGTGATAAAAACTTATGCCGTCGGCAGGCGCGCTCCGTCCCGTATCGGCCGCCATCAGGCGGCAGCTCAAGTATTCCAAGCGGCTCATCCACAGCCGCGCCTTGAATCGTTCCGCGAGCCAACCCGCCATCCCGCAATGATCGGGATGCATGTGCGTGACCAGCACGCGCGTCACTGTAGAGCCGTCGAGCGCCTGCGAAAACGCCTGCTGCCAGGCATCGATCGTGGCGGGAGATTTGAGGCCGGTGTCGACAATCGCCCAGCCGTCGCGGTCCGCGATGGCCCACACATTGATCCAAGGGAGCGCGGCGAACAAGGGCATGCGCAGCCACAGGACACCGGGCGCCACGGCGACGGCGGAGCCATCGCCGGTCTGCGGTTCCGTCTCTAGCGGATAGGTTAGCGACGTCAGGCTTCAGTTCCTGAAGCCAATTCGCGCAGTCGCCCGATGCGCTCGAGCGCCGGCGGATGGGAATCGAAGAATGCCGAGTGGATGCGATCGGGGGTGAGCGTGGACGCATTGTCGCGAAACAGCTTGACCAGGGCGGCGGCCAGATTGCCGGCGTCGGCATGGGCGACGGCAAAGTCGTCGGCCTGCCGTTCCTGGCGGCGCGACCACCAGGACAGGACCGGGGTCGCAAAGAACGTCATCACCGGCACGGTCAACGCAAACAGCAGCAGCGCCATCGCGGCCGAGGGCATGCGGTACGCCGAGAGCGCTGTAAAAACCAGGCTGGCGCGCCAACCAGGCGAGCAGCGCCAACCCGCCGAATGTCAGCGCCACCGACGCGGCCAGCCGCTGGCGCACGTGATGCAGCCGAAAATGCCCGAGTTCATGCGCCAGCACCGCTTCGATTTCCGGCGCCTCGATGCGCGACAGCAGCGTGTCGAAGAATACGATGCGCTTGTTGCGGCCGATGCCGGTGAAGTAGGCGTTGCCGTGCGCCGAGCGCAGCGATCCGTCCATTACGAACACACCGCCGCGCGCCGCGAATCCGCAGCGCTCGAGCAGCGTCTCGACCCGCTTCTTGAGCGTCTCGTCGGTGAGCGGCGAGAATCGGTTGAACAACGGCGCGATGAACTTCGGGGCCGCCCAGGTCAGCCCCAGGGTAAATGCCAGCCAGATCAGCCAGACCCAGCCCCACCACCACTCTCCGGCGCGTTCCATGAGGGTGAGCGTCGCCAGCAACAGCGGGGCGCCCAGCAGCAGCGCCAGCAGCCATTGTTTGGCCAAATCCACCATATACAGCCGCGGCGAGACTCGATTGAACCCGAAGCGGGCTTCGATCTTGAACGTTCTCCACAGCGCGAACGGCTGTCCGACCAGCTGCAGCAGCAGCAACACGGTCGCAACGACCAAGGCGCCGCGCCACGGCTCGCTCAAGGCCGAATGGCGCCAAATCGCATCGACGGCGGCAAGGCCGCCGCCGAAGGTCAGCAGCAGTTTGACGAGCGCCTCGACCACGGTGGCCCATTGCCCCAGACGAGCTCGGGCCGTGGTGTAGTCAGCCGCCTTTTGCTGGTCTGCGAGCGCGATCTGCCCGCGAAACAGCTGCGGGACGTCGTCGCGGTGCGCTTGTACGGCCGCGATCTGGCGCGACCCCAGCCACAGGCGCGTCAGCATCTCCGCCGCGACGGCGGCGAGAAATAGCCATGTCGAACCACTGCATCAGGAGCCTGTCTGAGTATTCCGTGTCAGATTCCGTCTCGCTTGACGAATAGCGTAGTGGAATTGCGCTCGCTGCGAAACACCAGCGGCTTTTCCTGCACCGGCGCGGCGGCGGGACGCTCTGCACGGGCGACCGCGTCGGTCACCAGGTGGTGATGCGGCGACAGATCGCACACCGGATCCGCGTTCGCGGCATCGCCCGTCAGCAGGTATGCCTGGCAGCGGCAGCCGCCGAAATCGCGGGCTTTCTCCGGACAGCTTCGGCAAGGCTCCTTCATCCATTCATCGCCGCGGAAATGATTGAAGCTCGCCGAGCCGTACCAGATCTCCTCGATGCTTGCAGCGCGCACATTGGGGAACTCGAGGCCCGGCAGCATGCGTGCGGCATGACAGGGAAGCGCGGTTCCATCCGGGGCAATCGTCAGGAAGATCGAGCCCATGCCGTTCATGCAGGCCTTGGGCCGCCTCTCGAAGTAATCGGGCACCACGAAATAAATCTGCATCGGGCGGCCGTCGCGCTCTCGGAAGCGCCGCATCGTCTGCTCCGCCCGCTCCACCTGCTCGCGGCTGGGCAGCAACTGCTCGCGGTTGTGCCACGCCCAGCCGTAGTACTGGGTGTTCGCCAATTCCACATAGTCGGCGCCCAACCGCAGCGCCATCTCGAGGATCTCCTCCACATGATCGATGTTGAGCCGATGCAGAACCACATTGAGCACCATGGGATAGTCGTATTGCTTGATCAGGGCGGCCACTTTCGATTTCAAATCGAAAGTGCGGGTGCTGCTCAGGAAATCGTTCATCTGCTGCGTGCTGTCCTGGAAGGAGAGCTGGATGTGATCCAGCCCGGCTTGTTTCAGCGCCTGCAGCCGTGCCTCGGTCAAGCCCACCCCGGAGGTGATGAGATTCGTGTAGAAGCCGAGCCGGTGCGCCTCCGCCACGATGGGCTCGAGATCATCGCGCGTCAGCGGTTCGCCGCCCGACAGACCGAGCTGCACGGCGCCGAGGGCGCGCGCTTCGCGCAATACGCGCAGCCAATCCGTCCGTGTCGAGCTCCGCGGCCGATGCGCGCGAAGTCGGTCGGGTTGTAGCAGAAAGCGCAGTGCAAGGGACAGCGGTAGGTCAGCTCCAGCAACAGCCACAGCGGCGGTCCGGGCCGCACCGGCGCGCCCTGTGCGGCCGCGCTCACGAGGGGATTTGCAGCCATTTTTTTTCCACCGCCATGGCGACGAAGCGCATGACGTCCTCGGACAGGTTGGATGCGGAGAAGGCGCGTTCGAGATCCGCGGTGATGTCGGCAATCGTCGTCGCGCCGTCGCAGCGCTTCAAGATTTCGCCGGCGCTGGTGTTGAGCTTGATCATCCCTTCCGGATAGAGAAGCACATGCGCATTCTGGGCCGGCTCCCATTGCAGCCGGAAACCGCGCTCGACGGCGGGCCGCGACGTGGCATCGATCACCGCCGAGCTCATTGCGAAGCCTCCATGTAGCGCAGTGCCATGGCATCGCTCATTTGCCACAGCACGTCCAGTTTGAATTTCAGAATCGTCGAGCGCGCGTTCTTGCAGCGCGCGCGTATCGAAATGCTCCAGAGTCACCGCGAGACCGAACTCAACGTCGCGGCGCGCCAGACTGACCCGGCTCTGGAAGTACTGCAGCCCGGCGTGGTCGATCCACGGGTAATGCTGCGGCCAATTCGCGAGACGCTGCTGGTGAATCTCCGGCGCGAACAGCTCGGTCAGCGAGGAGCACACCGCCTCGGGCCACGGCGCGCGGCGCGCGAAATTGACGTAGGCGTCGACCGCGAAGCGAACCCCCGGCAGCACTTCGGTGAGGCTCTCCACCGAGCCGCGCGACAATCCCACCGCCTCCGCCAGGCGCAGCCAGGATTCGATCCCGCCGGGATCCTCGCCGTAGCCGTCGTGGTCGAGAATACGCTGTACCCAGGAGCGGCGCACCGCGCGATCCGTGCAATTGGAGAGAATGGCGGCATCCTTGATCGGAATGTTGATCTGATAGTAGAAGCGGTTCGCGACCCAGCCGCGAATTTGCGTCCGGCGTTGCCTCGCCGGAATTCAGCATGACATTGAACCGATGATGGATGTGGTAGGCGCGCCCTTGGTTGCGCAGCTGCGCTTCGAACTCCTGCCGATTCCAGGCAGCGGCGCTCATAGCACGATTTCCATGCCGTCCCACGCGACCTCGACGCCGCGGCGCGCAAGCTCGGCCGATTCCGCGGAGGACTCGTTGAGGATGGGATTGGTGTTGTTGATGTGAATCAGGATCCTGCGCGTGGCGGATGGCAGACGGTCCAGCCACTCGAGCATGCCGCCGGCACCGCTTTGCGGCAGATGCCCGATATCGCGGGCTCGTTTGCCCGAGATCCCCAGCCGAATCATCTCGTCGTCGGTCCAAAACGTGCCGTCCACCAGCACACACGCTGCGGATTGCATGGCGCGCCAAACTCGATCGTCGATGCCGCTCAAGCCCGGCGCATATAGCGCCGTTCTGCCGCTGCTTTCGTCCTCGATCACCAGCGCCAGATTGTCCCCCGCGACCGGGGAATCGCGATTAGGCGAATAGGGTGCGGGCTTGCCGGCAACCGGCAAGCCTCGCCACCTCACCCCCGGCACGGCGTCGATCGTGAAGCCGGCGCCGTCCAATTCGATGCGGCGCCGGTCCACACCGCAGAAAAACTTGAGCACCCCGAACACCGGGTTTCCCTCGGTCAAATCGGCGCAGGTGTTGTCCGTGCACCAAATGGGCCAGGGCCGCACCGCTTCGCGCAACATGTAAAGTCCGGTCGTGTGGTCGACCTGTCCGTCCACCAGGATGATCGCGGCGATGGCCGTGTCGCGTATGGTGCGGCCCGGCTGCAGATCGGGATTGGCCTTGAGTTGCGCCAGTACGTCCGGCGAGGCATTCACCAGCGCCCAGGAGCCGCCCGCGGTGACGGCGATCGAGGACTGCGTCCGGCCCCGGGTCTGCAATGTGCCCGCGCGATGGCCGCTGCAGTTTGGGCAATTGCAATTCCATTGGGGAAAACCGCCCCCGGCGGCCGACCCCAGAACCCGGATTTTCACGAAAAGGTAGGCGCCGCCCGCTCAACGCGGGCGAACACCCTCGCTATTCAGCGATTGGACACATACATCGTAATTTCCATGCCGAACCGCAATTCCACAGCCTGCGGTGTTTCCCATTTCATCTTGAAGCTCCTATATGAGGTACGGGTTCAATACTCCCCCCAACACGGAATTCCCTGAATCAGCGGCATCATGAATCTGCGCTCATGATTTTCATGAGCACGGCCCTGGTACCATCGGGCCAATGAGACTGAGGAGCCGCTTGAATCTGGTGGTTGCGGCCTTGAGCGCTGCCTTCGTGGTCGTGCTGATCGCAGCCGAGATCCAGAGCGCGCGCACCTCCGTGCGCGAGGAAATCGAGGCGGCAAACCGGGTAGCCTCGCAACTCCTGGGGCGCCTCACGGCGATCTATTCGCGGGTCGGAGGACCGGATTTGGTGCTGCAATTCCTACAGCAACTCGGGCGGGTTCGAGCCAATGAGGTGTCTCTGCAGACGGCTACGGGTCAGGTCCTGTACCGCTCACCGCCGGCGACCTACAAGGCCGGGCGCGAGGCGCCGGCGTGGTTTGCGCACCTGCTGGCGCCGCAACAGGCGACCTATACGTTATCGCTGCCCGGCGAAGTCGTACTGGTCGTGCAAGCGCAGCCGTCGCGCGCCGTGCTCGACGCATGGGATGACATCAGCCGGCTTGCCGCCATTGCTGCGGCCATGTTCGTCGTCGTCAACGGTCTCGCATTCTGGTCGGTGAAGCGGGCCCTGAACCCCTTTCCGGTCATTGCGGCAGGTCTCGAACGCATCCAACAGGGGGATCTGAGCTTCCGTCTGCCGCCGCTTGCCGGCAATGAGGCGCACGCGATCGGCGCTGCGTTCAATCGCATGGCGCAAGCAGTCGAGGACAAGGTCCTGGCCGAGCGCAAAGCGCATGATGCCGAGGCACGGCTCGAACAACGGCGCGAAATGGCTTCCCTGACGGACCAGCGCGTCGAAGAGGAACGGCGCTTGATCGCGCACGAGCTGCACGACGAATTCGGTCAGTCGGTGACCGCGATTCGGAGCTTGGCGCAGGCCATCGCCACCCAGGCCGGTACGCACGATCCAGCCACCGCCGACATTGCACGCTTGATTTCCCTGGAGGCGGCGCGCCTCTACGATGCCATGCACGGCCTCATACCGAGGCTCGCTCCGCTGTCGCTCGACACGCTTGGCCTCGCCGCGACCCTCGAGAGCTTGGTCCGCGACTGGCAGCGGCGCCACCCGTCGATCGCATTGTCGCTGCGCCAGGAGCTGCCCATCGAACTCGGGCCGAGCGTCACGCTCGCGATCTATAGAGTGGTGCAGGAGGGTTTGATCAACGCCCTGCGGCACGCGCAGGCATCGCACGTGGACATCTCCGTACAGTGCGATACCCGCCAAATCGTCGCCACGGTGACGGACGACGGCGTGGGTCTCCCGGCCGACTGGGCGCGGCCGGGGCATTTCGGCTTGCGCGGCATGGCGGAGCGTGTGCAGCAGTTGGGGGGCAAATTCAGCATCGGCAACAAGGATGGCCGCGGCGTCAGTCTCACGGCCGAGATCCCCTTGGACGTGCCGGCGTGATCCGCGTCCTGCTGGTGGACGACCACGCCGTGGTGCGCATGGGATTTCGCCTGCTGCTCCAGTCCACCGCAGAGATGTCCGTCATCGCCGAGGCTGAGTCGGGCGAAGCCGCGTGCCAGCTCTATGCCGAGCTTGAGCCCGACGTGGTGGTGATGGATCTCGCCATGCCGGGCATGGGGGGCCTCGAAGCACTGCGCCGGATCCGGGCGCGCGATGCGCAGGCACGGGTGTTGACGCTGTCGGCACACGACGATCCCATGCACGCGCGCCGCGCGTTGCAGGAAGGTGCGCTCGGCTTCCTGTCGAAGCGCAGCGCGCCGGAAGCGCTGCTCGAAGCGGTGACGGTGATTGCCGCCGGCCGCCGCTACCTCGATCCCGCGCTGGCCCAGAAACTGGCGCTGGCCGAATTCGACGGCGGCGCCAAATCGCCGGTCGAGCGCTTGTCGGAGCGGGAGTTCGAGGTGTTCGTGCGCCTTGCCGGCGGCGCGACGGTGCAGCGTATCGCCTCGGACCTCAATCTTTCCGCATCGACCATCGGCACACATCTATACAATATCAAGCAGAAACTCGGCGTCGTGAATCAATCCGAACTGACGCTGATCGCCATACGCCACGGGCTCATCGAGGCCTGACCATGTTCAAAGAAATCATTCAAATTCGTCCTCTGTCCGACAATGAACACGCCGCGTGGCTGCCGCTGTGGCGCGGCTACCAAGCCTTCTACAAGACCGACATTGCGCCGCAGGTGTCGGAGGTCACGTGGACGCGATTGCTCGACCCGAAAGAACCGATGGGAGGCGCACTCGCCTGGGACGGGCCGACCGCGGTCGGCCTGGTGCATCACATCCGGCATCGCTCCTGCTGGACCATCGGCGATTATGTGTACCTGCAGGATCTGTTCGTGAGTCCTGACGCGCGCGGTGGCGGCATCGGGCGAAAACTCATCGAACACGTGTACGAGCTCGCCCGCGCTCGAGGCTGTGCCCGGGTGCATTGGCTGACGCATGAAACCAATACCGACGCCATGCTGCTGTACGATCGGATTGCGGAACGTTCCGGTTTCGTCCAGTACCGGCGGGCCATCAAGTAAACGTCAGACGTCGTCGTCTTTTCTCTGCCGCGGCCACCAGCGTTCGAGCATCGCAGCCGCCCACTCCTTGCCGCCGAGTCCGAACGCGAGCGCCAGTGCGAGAACGAGCCCCGCGAGTATGATCAGGAAGGTTCTTTGCACGATGTCGCCGCCCACCTCGACCTGGCCCAGGGCGATCATCACGACGAATACCACGATGAGATACCGCGCGATCCTGCCCAACAGATCGGCATCCGGAATCTGCGCGTCCTCGCAATAAGTCTGCACCGCCCCGCCGACGAAACGCGCGCAGTACGATCCGAACACCACCACCAGCATCGCCACCAGCAGCTTCGGTGCGAACAGCACCATGCGCCCCAGCAGATCGGTAATATACGTGAGGCCGAGGCCGTTGAAGGCGATCATCAAGGTCGCGAGAATCACCAGCCAGTACGCCACCAATCCGAACAACGTGGTGGTATCGCCGCGCATGCCGGCCTGATGCAGGAAGTTGTCGGTGCCGGCGCGGTCGGTCAGCACGGGTAGATTGAGCGCACGCAAGCCTCGTTCAACGGCGAATCGCGCCGCCTTGGCGAGCAGCCATCCGATCGCCACCACGACCAACGCCAGCAGCAGCCGCGGCAGGAACGCGGCAATCTGGTGCAGAAACTCCCTTGCCGTCTCAAGCAATATATCGATGCTTTGCATGCCCGCCTCCCATCAATCTATGCGGCAATCCAGTCCAAAATGCCCTGCAGGGGAATGCCGGCCCAGTTGGGCCGATTGCCGAGCTCGTAACTCAATTCGTACAGCGCCTTCTCCAGTTCGAACAGGCCGAGCAATCCGACGGCTGCCTGCAGCGGGTCGGGCCCGCAGATTTTTGAGCCGCGCACCGCCGCATCGTACGCGGCCAGAAACGCCGCGCGGGTCTCGACCTCCCAAGCCCGCGCAAGGGGCGCGAGCTTGGCCGCTTCGGCATCGACGTGGGCAACCTTGCGCAAGGCGCTGTGCTGCACGTAGCTGAACGAGCGCAGCATTCCGGCGACATCCCGCAGGGGTGAATGCTTGGCACAGCGCTGCTCGAGGCTATGTCCGGGCTCCCCTTCGAAGTCGATGATCACGAAATCATTGCGCGTCACCAGCACCTGGCCCAGGTGGTAGTCCCCGTGAATGCGAGTCTTCAGCCCCTGCGGCGCCGGCGGCAACATGGCTTCCATGCGCGACAATACCCGATCGCGCTGCGCCAGCACGGCGTCGGCCCGCTCCCGATCCGCGGCCGGTACCTGCTCCAAATTCGACGCGAGCAACTCGAGCGCCTTGCGCGCCTCGTCGGCCGCCCGCTGGGCGTAGGCGTCGATATCGGCCCGCGCCAGCGGCTGCGGAGAAAATGCCGCGTCGCGCGAGGGCTGCGCCAGCGCCTTGTGCAGTTCCGCGGTACGCGCGGCCAACACCCGGATCATCGCGAGATAAGATTCATGCGCAGCAGCGGGCACCACGTCGTCCGCCGGCGCGGTTCGATGTTGCTCGAGATGGCGCTGCAGGTATTCGAGCGAGTAGCTCCAGCCGTCGCCTTGATTGGCGACATAGCCCTGTAAAATCGCCAGCAAGCGCCCTTGGCCGTCATTGCCGATGTATTCGAGCGCGCCGGCCAGCGGTGCGCAGTTCGGAAAGTGCACGACCTCGGTGAGATACAGTCCCATCTCGAGTTCCGGATTCGCGCCCGTGCGCAGCCGGCGGTAACCCTTCAGCATCAAGCGCTCACCGATATTGACGACCGTGTTCGAACTGGAGCCGCGCGGGCGCGCCACCGGCAACGCGTTGAAATCCTTGCCGGCCAGGCGCGCGAACGCGGCCGTCGGCCGGAATTGCAGCTTGCCTTGGGCCATGGCGATTTCCTTGCGCGCCGCCATGGCCGACACGATCGAACGGCAGAACAATTCATCCGCAAAGGCGTCGCCCATGACGCCGACATTCGCCTGCTGACGTATCTTGGCCACGGCCGCCGTCGACAAGTTGCGCACCCGCTCCTCGTCGCGCTCCTCCCAGGCCAATGCGAGCGGCATGAAGTAGCTGGTTCGTTCACTGGCGTTCTCCAGATCGAGCAACGCCACCAGCCAGGTCGTCTTACCTTCCTGCCACAGCAGATGATCCGCGATGCGCGCCCGATCGATGCTGGAGCCTTTGGCCGCATACCAACGCTGCGTCTCAATGTAGCGCGGCAATGTATCGGTCTCGAACTGCAGACGGGTCTTCTCGGCGATGCCGATGCGCCACGGCACCACGCGCTCACGGAACAGGCTGGTCCACCCGTCGAACAGCACCAGCACCGGACGCTCGTCGATCGACACGATCTGCTCGTGCCATGACGGGACTTCGGCGTCCGTGGCCAGCCTGAACCAGTAGAAGCCGAAGGCCGCGATGGTGAGCAAGTACGGCAGATCGCCGATGGGTGGAAAGGTGGTGCGTCCGAGCATTTCCACCGGCACACGGCCTTTGAACTCGGCCAGATTGAGCTCCACCGGCTGCGCCGAACGCGACAGGTTGGCGACGCAAAGAATGGTGTCTTCGCCGAACGCGCGCAGGTACGCGAGGATCTTGCGGTTGCCGGGCCGCAAGAATCGGCGCGAGCCGCGCCCGAACGCCTGGCTGGTCTTGCGCACGGCGAGCATGCGCTTGGTCCAGCTGAGCAGCGAGCTCGGATCGCGCGACTGGGCTTCGACGTTGGTGGATTGATAGCCGTATACCGCGTCCATGATGGGCGGAAGATACAGACGTTGCGGATCGGCGCGCGAAAATCCGGCGTTGCGGTCCGGACTCCACTGCATGGGAGTGCGCACTCCGTTGCGGTCGCCGATGAAGAAATTGTCGCCCATGCCGATTTCATCGCCGTAATACACGATCGGCGAACCCGGCATGGACAGCAGCAGGCTGTTCATGAGTTTGATGCGGTCCGGATCGTTTTCCATCAGCGGCGCCAGCCGGCGGCGAATGCCGAGATTGATGCGCGCCTTAAGATCGGACGCGTATGTGGTGTACATGTAGTCGCGTTCCTTGCTGGTCACCATCTCGAGCGTCAATTCATCGTGATTGCGCAGGAAAATCGCCCACTGGCAGCTGTCGGGAATATCCGGAGTCTGCTGCATGATCTCGATGATGGGATAACGATCCGCCTGCGCGATGGCCATGTAAATGCGCGGCATCAGCGGGAAGTGATACGCCATATGGCACTCGTCGCCGTCGCCGAAATACTCGCGCACGTCCTCCGGCCACTGATTGGCTTCCGCCAGCAGAAAGCGGTTTTCGTAATGCGCATCGATCGCGGCGCGCAATTGCTTGATCACGGCGTGCGTCTCGGGCAGATTTTCGTTGTTGGTACCCTCGCGCTCGACCAGGTAGGGGATCGCATCGAGCCTGAAGCCATCGACGCCCATGTCGAGCCAGAAGCGCATGGTTTGCAGAACCGCCGCCAACACTTGCGGATTGTCGAAATTCAGGTCCGGCTGATGGCTGAAAAAGCGGTGCCAGTAATATGCCTTTGCCCCGCTGTCCCAGGTCCAGTTCGACGTTTCCGTATCGGTAAAGATGATGCGCGTGCCGAGATATTTCTGATCGCTGTCGCTCCACACGTAAAAATCGCGCAGTGGCGATCCCGGCGGGGCGGCACGTGCGGCTTGGAACCAGGGATGCTGATCGGAGGTGTGGTTGATGATAAGTTCGGTGATCACCTTCAAGCCGAGCCGGTGCGCCGCCTGCAGCATGGCGCGGAAATCATCCAGGTTGCCGAATTGCGGATGCACGTCCTGGTAGTCGGCGATGTCGTAGCCATCGTCCTTGAGCGGCGACGGATAGAAAGGCATCAACCAGATCGTGTTGACGCCCAAGTCCCGGATGTATTCGAGCTTGGAGGTGAGACCCTTGAAATCGCCGATGCCGTCGTCGTTCGAATCGAAGAACGATTTGACGTTGAGCTGATAGATGACCGCATCCTTGTACCAAAGCGGGTCTCGGGGCTCGAGGCCGGAGGCTTCGGCGGGCTCGAGAGCGGGAGATTTTGCGTCGTTCATCTAGCGAATTTCACTGCGGCATTTTCACAGGTAATAGTCGAAATCCTGCTCGCTGCGCACGCGCCGGCGGAGTCTGAATACGTGCGCGGGCGCGCGCTGCGGGTCCAGCATGACGTAGTTATGCCGCCCCCGCCACAAGTAACGCTGATCGCTCAACAGATCGTGCACCTGGTACGGCTGCTCGGCATCGAGTTTCAGTGCGCCGACGTCGAGGTCCACCCACCCGGACTGGGGCCGATGCGGGTCGAGATTCACGACTGTCAGGATGGCATTGCCCGAGGCCGCGTCGATTTTGAGGTACGCGATCAATTGATCGTTGTCGATTGCGCAGAAATGCAGGCCGGCGTCGGATTGGAGTGCCGTATTGTCCTTGCGGATGCGGTTCATGCGGGCGATCAGAGACCAGAGACTGTCGGACCTCTCGACGCTCCAATGCCGCAATTGATACTTCTCCGAGTCGCGGTACTCCTCGCTGCCGGGCTCGCGCGGTGCGCTTTCCAGCAATTCGTACGTCGGACCGTAGATTCCGTAGTTGGCGCAGAGCGTCGCGGCGAGCACGAGCCGCGCCGCAAAAACCGTGCGCAAACCCAACTGCAGCGTCTCGTGCAGGATGTCGGGTGTGTTCGGCCACACATTGGGGCGGTAGTACTGGCGTCCCGGCCCGAGTGCAAGGTCCGTGAAATACTCCGTCAGTTCCTGCTTGGTGTTGCGCCAGGTGAAGTACGTGTATGACTGCGAGAATCCCAATTTGGCGAGGGCGTGCATGAGCTTGGGCCGCGTGAACGCTTCCGCAAGAAATATCACGTCGGGGTGGTCGCGCTTGACCCCGTAGATGAGCCATTCCCAAAAGACGAACGCCTTGGTATGCGGATTGTCGACGCGAAAAATGTTCACACCGTGGCCAATCCAGAAGTCGACGATGCTCTTCAGCTCTTTCCACAGCGCGCGCCAGTCCTCGGTTTCAAAGTCGAACGGGTAGATGTCCTGATACTTTTTGGGAGGATTCTCGGCGTACTGCACGCTGCCGTCGGGGCGGTGCTTGAACCAGAGCGGATGGGCCTCGACATAGGGGTGGTCCGGCGCGCACTGAAACGCCAGGTCGAGGGCGATCTCGATGCCCAATTCGCGCGATTTCGCCAATAGGCGGTGAAACTCCTCGAACGTGCCCAACTGCCGCAAGATGTCCTTGTGGCCGCCCTCGGCCGCACCGATTGCCCACGGACTGCCGACGTCCCCGGGTTTTGCGGCCAAGGTATTGTTGACGCCTTTGCGATTGATGCGCCCGATCGGGTGGATGGGCGGAAAGTACAGCACGTCGAAGCCCATGTCCGCCAAGTAGGGCAGCCGGGCCTCGACGTCTTGAAAAGTGCCGTGACGTCCGGGCTCGCTGGATGCCGACCGCGGGAACATCTCGTACCAACTGCTGAAGCCCGCGCGCTTGCGATCGGCAACGAGTTCCAGCGACCTCGTCTCCGCCAGACTGCGGTCCGCGTAACGCGCCATGATGCCTGCGCGCGCGGCGTCGAGCGCCATCGCCTTCTGCGCCGCGGGATCGCCGCCGCCGTCCGCGGCGGCCGCACGCAAATGCGCCGACCATTCGTCGAGGATTTGCGCGTCGCCGCCCTGCGCACGGCGGGCCGCCGCGTCGATGAGCGCGCATCCGACCAGCAACGCCATGCGAATATCGGCGCGGTCCTCGCGCCGTTCGAGCTCGCCCCGCCACGATTCGAAATGATCCACCCACGCCGTCACGGTGTAGCGGTAACGTCCCGCCCGCGGCGGCGTGAACTCCGCGCGCCAGATATCGTTTGGGCGCGGCTTCATCTCGACTTCGTATTCGTCGCGTGCGCCGATGCACTGCCAGCGCAGCACCACGCGCAGCTTGTCGTGACCATCCGTGAAGCAGTGCGCTTCGATTTCGACCGTTTCGCCGGCGATGCGCTTGATCGGAAAGCGGCCGCCGTCGACCGCGGGCAGCACTGCATCGATGACTGCACGCACCCGGCCCTCGATCGGCTTGGCCTCAGTCATTGGGTCCGCAACGCAAAACGATGGTCGCCAACGGCGGGAGATTGAGATTGACCGATTCGACGCGACCCTGGGTGACGATGGGTACGGATTCCACCCGGCCCAGATTGCCCCAGCCGGAGCCGCCGTATTCGCGGGCGTCGGTATTCAGAATTTCGCTCCACACGCCGCGGCACGGTACGCCCACCAAGTAATTGCTGCGCGGCACCGGCGTAAAGTTGCAGACGACGAGCAAAGGTGCGCCCTCGCCCGGCGCCTTGCGCAGGAATGCGATGACGCTGATGTCCGCATTGCCGAGGTCCAGCCACTCGAAACCGTCGCTCGAAAAATCAATCTTGTGCAAGGCCGGCTCGCTGCGATAGACCCGGTTCAGATCGCGCACCAAATGCTTCACGCCGGCGTGCTCCGGCAACTCGGACACCCACCACTCGAGCTCGCCTTCGTGCGTCCACTCGCGCCGCTGCCCAAACTCGCCGCCCATGAACAGCAATTTCTTGCCCGGGTGTGCCCACATATAGCCGTACAGCGCGCGCAAGTTGGCGAATTTCTGCCAATCGTCGCCCGGCATTTTACCGATCAGCGAGCCCTTGCCGTACACCACTTCGTCGTGCGACAGCGGCAGCACGAAATTCTCGTTGAAGGCATAGATCAAGGAGAAGGTCAGCTGCCCCTGATGATATTTCCGATTGATGGGGTCCAGTTTCATGTATTCGAGGGTGTCGTGCATCCAGCCCATGTTCCATTTCAAGCCGAAGCCCAGCCCGCCGACGTAGGTCGGACGCGACACCATCGGCCATGCCGTGGATTCCTCCGCCATCATCGCAACATCCGGATGATCGCGATACACGGCCTCGTTCAGGATGCGCAGGAAGTCGATGGCCTCGAGGTTTTGCCGCCCGCCGTACCGGTTTGGAACCCATTCGCCCTGCTGACGGGCATAGTCGAGATACAGCATGGAGGCGACCGCATCGACCCGTATGCCGTCGATGTGATACTTCTCGAACCAAAAGAGCGCGGAAGAAATCAGGAAACTGCGCACCTCGCTGCGCCCGAAATTGAAAATGGCGGATTTCCATTCGGGATGAAAACCCTGCTGCGGGTCGGCGTGCTCATACAAATGCGTGCCATCGAAGAATACCAGGCCATGCTCGTCGGTTGGAAAATGCGAGGGCACCCAGTCGAGGATCACGCCGATCCCCTTCTCGTGCAGGTAACCGACGAAGTACATGAGGTCCTGCGGGGTGCCATAGCGCGCAGTGGGCGCGAAATATCCCGTGGTTTGATAGCCCCAGGAACCGTAGAAAGGATGCTCGGTCACGGGCATCAGTTCCACATGCGTGAAGCCTATGTCCCCGACGTAGTCGGCCAGCGCATGCGCGAGTTCCCGGTAATTGAGAAAATTGCCGTCCTTGCGCCGCCACGAACCGGGATGCAACTCGTAAATCGACATCGGCGCGTCCAGGCCATTGCGCGCAGCGCGCGCCGCCATCCACGCCGCGTCCTTCCAATCGAACTCCAGCGACCAGACGCGCGAAGCGGTGGCCGGCGGGCATTCGCAATACACCCCGTAGGGATCGGCCTTCTCGACGGCGAATCCGCCGACGCGCGAGGTAATGCGATACTTATAGGCTTGGCCGTGCAGGACCGCCGGTGCGATTCCCTCCCAGATGCCGGATTCGTCCGCCCGCTGAACCAGGCGATCTCGCCCCGCCGTCCAGCCGTTCCAGTCACCAATCACCGACACTTCGCTGGCGTTCGGCGCCCACACGGCGAACTCGGCCCCCGCGCCCGCCCCCAGCAGCCGGCACCCGAGCTTCGAGTGCAGATTCGAGTGCGTGCCCTCGCGGAATAGGTAGACATCGTGATCGGTCAGCACAGCACGGCCTTAAAGGTTAACAATACATCCTAGGTCACGGACGCCGCCGTTCCTGTCTCCACGAGTCCCATTCTCCTGTAGGACTATGCTGGCGACGCCGGTTAACGCTGCCAAAGAATTCGATCGCATTCCAAGGGCACCGAGACGCCTTCGAAGAAGGGCAGTACCCGCGCCGTGTAGTCCGTCGCCGGCCGCGCAGCGGGCGCCCCCACGCTGAAGACATGACTGCCGACACTGTCGGCGAAGTGCCGCACGCTCATTGCCCGGTGCCGTTCGGCCACGCCGCCGGCGGACGCCTCGGCGTAAATTTCCACGCGTACTTGCTCGGCCGCGAGGCCGCCCAAGTGCAGCGAGATCTCGAATCGATGCTGACCCGCGATGGTCTCGATTTTCACGGCGCCAAAGCGCACCGAGCTCCAATGTCGCTCCAGATCGAGTTGCCATTCGGTGATCCGTTTGCCCACAGCGCCCTGCTCCGCTGCGCGCTTGAGATAGCGTTGCGCGGCGGGCACATAGTGTAGTTCGGTGTATTCGCGCACGGTGCGGCCGCTCGAATACTGCGGCGTGAGCTGCGCCATGCTCTCGCGCATTCTTGCCACCCAGGCGCGGGGCACATCGTTGCGATCACGGCTGTAGAATTCCGGGACTACCTCCTGTTCGAGCAGTGAGTAGAGCGTCCCCGCCTCGGCCGCGTCCCAGGCCGGATCCTCTCCATGTTCCCGTCCATCACCCAGCGCCCATCCAAGCTGCGCCGAATAAGCCTCGGCCCACCATCCATCCAGCTCGGACAAATTGAGACCTCCGTTCACCAGCACTTTCATGCCGCTGGTGCCGCTGGCCTCCCAGGGACGGCGCGGCGTATTGATCCACAGATCGACGCCCTGCACCATGCGCTCGGTCAGCAACATGTCATAGTCAGCGAGAAACACCGCACGCTGGCGCGCCGCAGTACCGCGAATGAAGCGCGTCCATAACGCAATCATCGCCTGTCCCGCATGATCGGCGGGATGCGCCTTGCCGGCGATGATCAGCTGGATCGGTCGCTCGGCGTGCGTCAGCAGCCGCAGCAATCGCGCGGGATCTTGCAGCAGCAGGTTCGGACGCTTGTATGTCGCAAAGCGCCTCGCGAAACCGAGCGTCAGCACCTTCGGGTCCAGGATGTGCCGCGCGGCGTCGATCGCATCGCGTGCCGCACCGGAAGCCCGCAGCTGTTGCGCGAGCCGTTGCCTCGAATACTCGACCAGGGACGCACGCGACAGATTGCGCAGGCGCCAGAGTTGGGCATCGCCCGCGCCGCGAATACCCCGCGAGACATTGTCGGGCGGATGCGACCAGCATTCCTTGCCGCAGGTCTCGGTCCACAGCGCATCGGCGGCTGCGGAGTTCCAGCTGGGAACGTGCACGCCGTTGGTGACGTGTCCCACCGGAATCTCATCGAGCGGCCAGCGTGGAAACAGCGGGGCGAAAATGCCCCGGCTCACCTGCCCGTGCAGACGACTGACCCCGTTGACGGCGCCGCTGCCGCGCAGCGCGAGATTCGCCATGTTGAAGGCTTCTGCGGAATCGTCGGGATCGACGCGGCCGAGCGCCAGCAATTGGTGCTGCGAAATACCGAGCTTGGATTGCGCGTAGTCGCCCAAATAGCGGCTGATCAACCCGGGATCAAAGCGATCGAACCCGGCCGCGACTGCGGTGTGGGTCGTAAATAGATTGCCGGCGCGAGTCACGGCCAGAGACACGTCGAAGGATTGTGCGGTGTGCTGCATGAAACAATGCGCCCGCTCGAGCACCGCAAACGCGGCGTGGCCTTCGTTGAGATGGCAAACTTCCGGACGCAGCCCCAAGAGATCCAGGAGCCGCCACCCACCGATGCCCAGCAACAGCTCCTGCTGCAGCCGAGTTTCAGGGCCCCCGCCATACAGCTCGCCGGTAATCCCCCGATACGTCGGATAGTTGGCGGCGTCATTGCTGTCGAGCAGGTACAGGGTGAGCCGACCGACTTGGACCTTCCACGTGCGCAGCCAGATCGGGTACCCGGGCAAATCCATTTTGAAGCGCAACCATTCGCCGTTCGCACGGCGCAGAGGAGTTACCGGCAACTGACCGGGGTCGTTGTACGGGAAGATCGCCTGCTGTGCACCATCGGGATCGACTACTTGCCGAAAATAACCTTGGGAATAGAGCAAGCCAACGCCGATCACCGGAACGCCCAGATCACCGGCGGCTTTGAGCTGATCGCCGGCCACGTTGCCGAGCCCGCCCGAGTAGATGGGTAAGGCCTCGCTCAGCATGAACTCCATGCTGAAATAGGCGACGTTGCTCAAGGCGGACTTCGCATGAGTCTGTTGAAACCAACCGGGCGACAGCGCGGCCTCGCTTCGCTGTTTGAGCAGCGCATCGACCTGGCCGCGGAATGTCGGGTCGGCCAGGAGCCGCTCGACTCGATCTCTCGAGACGCTCTGCAAGACCCCCCAGGGACTCTGCGTAAGTTCCCACAAGTCCGGGTCCAATTGCTTCCAGACTTGATCCGCCGCACGATTCCAGGACCAGCGCACATCGAGCGCGAGCTCCGCGAGGGACCCGATCCCCTCGATATCCGTGGGCAGAGACGCGTGCAGGGGACTCGCCGCTCTAATCGACACTGCTCTGGCGCTCCGCTACTGAATTTGCGCCTTCATAACATAGATTCTTTACGGTTGCCGTGTCGATGGTGATTGCGATGCGGTACGCCCTTAAGTTGCGGCACCCGCACGTTCAGCGTGAGTTATGTCCT
The DNA here is from genome assembly GCA_963818075.1 of uncultured Gammaproteobacteria bacterium. Taxonomy (GTDB): domain Bacteria; phylum Pseudomonadota; class Gammaproteobacteria; order Steroidobacterales; family Steroidobacteraceae; genus Bog-1198. The sequence goes on from CAWFQX010000009.1 coordinate 143,987, forward strand.
ACGACGGCCGCCGCCGCTACCCGACTGTGCATTGGCTCGCGTTGACGCAGAGTGCCTACGGCGGCGCAAGCGTGCGCCGCTCCCGCGATACGACGAGGAGGATTGCCCATGAATGCGACGATACCGGCGAACTCGATCATTATTTTCGGAATTCTGGCCCTAGTACTGTTGGCGGTCGCGATTGGGTTTATCGCGCAGCGACAACAGCAATCCAAGCGGCTGCGGCAGCGCTTCGGTGCGGAATACGATCGCGCCGTGGCCGAACTTGGGCGCACCAAGGCGGAAGCGGAGCTTAAGGCGCGGGAAAAGCGCGTTGAAAAACTCACGATCATCCCATTGGAACCGGCGGATGCGGCCCGATTCGCGCAAGCTTGGACTGCGTTGCAAGGACGCTTCATCGATAATCCCAAAGGTGTCGTCGTGGAAGCGGACAATTTGGTGCGCGAGCTGATGCTGAAGCGCGGCTATCCCATGGGCGATTTCGAAAGGCGGGCGGCGGACATGTCCGTCGATCACCCGGCGGTCGTGGAGAATTATCGTGCAGCGCAGGCGATCGCGGTGCGCGATGGGCGCGGCGAAGCCGACACCGAAGAACTGCGCAAGGCGGTGGTGCATTACCGCACCTTATTCGATGAACTGCTCGGGGAGCGGCCGGTCAAACGGGTGGAGTCGCCCGCCGGGCAAATTCCGGTGCATTCGTAAATTCCGGTGCATTCGTAATATCACGCTAATCCGGCACGAACATCCGCACCGCAGCCGCGCCCATGACTGCGGTTGCGACCCAGCCGAGGAGGACAATCGGCCGGCTCGCCGTGAAAGGACCCATGACCGAACGCTTGGAAACGAGCAATATGATGACGGCCATGAGGGGCACTGCAACCACTCCGTTGATCACGGCGCTCCAAAACAACGCCTTCATCGGGTTGATTGGCAGGTATTGAATGACAAGACCCGCAAGTACGCTGACCGCAATAATCGAGTAGAAGCCGCGAGCATCCGCGGTCTTGCGCTCGAGACCGGAGCGCCAGCCCATGGCCTCGGAAAGCGCGTACGCGCCAGATCCTGCGAGCACCGGCACACCAATCAGGCCCACGCCCAATATCCCGGCAGAAAACAGTATGAACGCGAAATCACCCGCGAGCGGTCGTAGCGCACTTGCGGCTTGCGCAGCGGTATTGATATCGGTAACTCCCGCCGGATGCAGGGTGACGGCCGTCGCCAGGATAATGCAGTAGGCGGTGAGGTCCGAGTAGAGCATTCCGCTCCAGGTATCCCAGCGTATGCGGCGCAGTTCTGTCCCCGCCGCGCGCGGGTCGCGCACGAGCGCCGGCGTATTCCTTGGGCCTGCATGCATTTCCTCCACCTCTTCGGACGCCTGCCAGAAGAACAAGTAAGGGCTGATGGTCGTGCCGAAGACGCCGACCACGACCGCGGCAGAATTGGCATTGAGCTTGAGATCGGGCCAGACGGTACGCAGCGCCACCTCGCCCCACGGGACGTGAACCGTGAATAGAACCGCGACGTATGCCAGCAAGGAGAGCGTAAGCCATTTCAAGAAACGCACATATCGGTGATAGGGGATAAATATCTGCAGCAGCAACGTTACGATCACGAAGCAGGTGGTCATGAGATGGCGGTTGAAACCGGTGGCGAGCTCAGCGACCTCTCCCATGGCTGCCACGTCCGCAGCAATGTTGAGGGTGTTTGCAATCAGCAGCAGCACCACCACCGCCCTGATGATGATGGGTGGGAAGGCGTCCTTGATATTCGCGGCCAGTCCCTTCCCGGTGACGCGGCCGATCGACCCGCACATGTATTGGATGGCGGCCATCAGCGGGAAAGCCAGCGGCATCGTCCACAGTATGTTGAGCCCGAATTGCGCGCCCGCCTGGGAATAGGTCGCGATACCGCTCGGATCGTCGTCGGCGACGCCCGTAATGAGGCCGGGGCCCACCCGCGCCAACGGGTGCTCCTTCAGTCGGGCCCAGAAAGTTGGGCGCATCCTAGGCGTTTTCCGGCACGAGAACGGCTGCGCCTTGAACGCGGCCGTTGCGCAGGTCGCTCACCGCCTCGTTCGCTGCGCGCAGCGGATACCGGGTGGTGGAGGTGTTTATGCGGGCTTGCTGCGCCAACGGCAAAAACGCCGCTGCATCATGCCGTGTGAGATTGGCCACCGAGACGAGTTGACGTTCTTCCCACAAGATGCGGTAAGGAAACGACGGTATGTCGCTCATGTGAATGCCGCCGCACACCACCCTTCCGCCCTTCTTGACGCCTTTGAGTGCGGCGGGGACCAACTCGCCGGCGGGCGCAAAGATAATCGCCGCATCCAAGAGCGCGGGCGGCGCGTCGTGCGAGTCGCCGGCCCACTCGGCGCCGAGCGAGCGCGCGAACTCCTGCGCTGCCCGGTCGCCCGCGCGAGTGAACGCGTACACCTTGCGGCCCTGCCAGCGGCACACCTGCGCAATAACGTGGGCGGCGGCGCCAAACCCATACAGGCCGATCGTCGTGGCTGTCCCGGCAGCAACCAGCGACCGCCAGCCGATCAAGCCTGCACACAGCAGAGGCGCCGCCGCAATGGGATCGTCAAATGCCTCCATCGGGATCGCAAAGGCTGCATCGGCAAGGACTTGGGTGGCAAAGCCGCCGTCGCGGTCATATCCGGTAAATGTCGGGGTGTCGCAGAGATTCTCGCGGTTCGCAAGGCAGTACGCGCAATGCCCGCAGGCCTTGCCCAGCCAGGGTATCCCCACTCGCTGCCCAATTTTCCAAACACTGGAGCCCGCGCCGAGGGCGTCCACGATTCCGACAATTTCGTGTCCGGGCACTATGGGATGGTGGATATGGGGTAAATCGCCGTCGATGACATGCAAATCCGTCCGGCACACGGCGCAAGCCTCGACACGGATCCGTATCTCCCCGACCCCCGGGGTGAGGTCTGGCCGCTCCTCCAGGATTAAAGGGCCTCGTTGCGAGCGTAATACCATCGCATGCATCGCCTACACCTGCCCCTGGCCCGCGCCGAAGTCGTGGTCTCTGCGGCGGGTACGCTTATTTCAGAATGGCAGATTCTGCGCGAAGTCCGTCGGTTTGACCACGAGCACGTCGCAGGGGAGTGTCTCGAGCACGTGCTCCGCGGTGCTGCCGATCAGGGCGCGTTTCAAACCGCTGCGCGCGATCGCGCCCATGACGACGATGTCCGCGTGCCATCCGGCCGCCATTCGCGGTATGTACTCTGCCGCCATGCCGGCGTCGACGTGCAAATTGACATCGAGGATCCCGTATTGATCGGTGAGTTGCTTGATCTGCGAGTAGCTGAGCTCCTGCTCCGCTGCCAGCGCTTCGGCGGACAGGCCCATCATCGAAGGCATTCCACCCACCGCCGCGGTGGCAATAGTGGCGGGTAGGTAAGCGTGAATCGCGTGCAATTTCCCATTCAATCGCTTCGCCATCGAGGCCGCCACGTCCAAGATGCGATGGTCGAGCGCGGCCGGTAAATCGTGTACATGACCGGGGTCCACCGCTGCCATGAGCACAGGCGGATTGGCCCAGGATTTCGGTTTGGTCAATAGCAGGGGCACGGGACAGGTTCTCATCAAATGCCAGTCCGTGTTGGTGGCGAACGCGCGCTCGGCGAAGGAGTGGTGATGAGTATCCTTCACCACCAGGTCCGCGGGGGAATTGCGCATCCAGGTGTTGACGGCCTGATACACGGGATCACCGCTGATCAGGTGTGTCGTGACGTCCAGGCCGTCGTCGCGCAGCGGCTCGGCCAGCTGCTCCAGCAGCGCATCCAAATTGTCGTTGAGCAGCGCTTTGCTGAGCCGGGGCAGTTCACCCTCCAAGTGCGCTTCTCGCGGACGCTTGGTATCGCAAATCAGGAGTTCGATCCCCGCGCCCAACGACCTGGCCAGTGCCGCCGCCTTCTCGACGGCCGGCTGATCCCTGACCAACGGGTCAACAATGACCAGGATATCGGTAATTTGATCCATAGCTATGTCCTTCCCCGGCCGCGTTAGTCGACCACAACCCCGTCATCGCGCATGATCTTGTGGACCGCCCCCACACCCTGCAGCCGCGACAGATAATCCGCCGTCGCTCTGATGTCTCGATCATCGAAATTTCCCAAAAAGCGCACGAGGTCCGCATCGAGGTTGTGCCGACGACCCTCGCCCCCGCTCGCAAAAATGAAAAAAGCGGCAATCGCAACCAGGATTTTTGAATGCGACGCGCCGGTCTCTGCCATCACAGTGACTTACTCCGCGTAATCGAACGATACCCGCTGGCAGTATCTTGCAATGAGAACCACAAGACATCGGGGGTTATGCGTAAGGAACTCGCGCTACTACTTGCAGAGGCACCTGGCGGCCGGGCGCCCGTCCGCGGGTCCGACGCTTAGGAGACGCTGAGCTCCGCGATCGCCGCGAGCAGTGCCTTGGTATCGACGGGTTTGCTGAGAAATCGGCACTGCGGAATCGACGTCCTGACCACCCGCATCATGGACTGCAGATCTCCGCTCAACAAAATGGCCGGGACGTCGCGGCCTTGCTGGTCACGCAGTTGCTGAAGAACATCGAGTCCCGTCAGTTTTCCATCGAGGTGGTAGTCGGCGATGAATACTTCGCCGGGCTTGAGATCGAGCAGCAAGCGCTGCGCTTCTGCCACCGTGGCGGCCGCGCGGGTATCGAAACCTTCGAGGCTTAGAAACAACTCGGTCGCCATGCGCACCGAATCGTTGTCCTCCAGCAGTATCAGGCGCCGTCCGGACGACGTCGGCACCGAGGTGTTTTCCACCTCGGCGCGCACCGGCATCTCAGTTTGCTGCAGCAGTCGATGCCGAGGTATGCGAACGCTGACACACGTCCCCTCGCCGACCGTCGAAGCGACCGCAACCGAGTACCCGAGCAATCGGGACACCTCGCGCACGATGGCAAGTCCCAACCCGACGCCCAACCGTTGCGTGCCCTGCGGGCCGATTTGATAGTACTCGTCAAAAACCCGCTCCAGCTTGTCCTCCGGAATGCCCACTCCCGAATCCTCGATCCTGAGCACGAGGGCATCATCATCGAGGGTCTGCGCAATTCGCACGTAACCCCGTTCGGTATATTTGAGCGCGTTGCCGAGCAAATTCTGCAGCAATTGTGCAAAAAGCGTGCGATCCGTCGAAATAACGACTTGGGTTTCCGGCAAATCCAACTTTAGATTCTTGGTCGCTGCTGCCGCCTGGAATTCCCGAGCAAGGTCCGCAAATGCCGCAGCCAAGCCGACCGGCGCCAGCTGCGGATCAATGGCGCCCGACTCCAAGCGGCTGATATCGAGCAGCGTGTCGAGCAGCCGTGTCGCGCTGTCGATGGCCATCTGCTGATGGCCCACGAGATCCCGCAAACCGGGATCATGCTGCGTAAGTTTCAGCATCGAGGCGTTGATGAGGCGGATCGCCTGCAAGGGCTGGCGCAAATCGTGGCTCGCGGTCGCCAGGAAACGGCTCTTGGCCCGATTCGCGCGGTCGGCTTCCTCGCGCGCCGCGACCAGGGCATCGCTGATGGAACGGCGCTCGGTCATGTCGCGAATCGCCGCCGCGACCAGGGTTTGGTCGCCATCGCGAAACGGCGATAGGCGAATGCCTGCGGGAAATTCGCTGCCATCGGCGCGCCGCGCAAACAGGTCGTTGATCCGGGCCCCCATTTCGCGGCTCGCCGGCTCTCGCATATAGCTCGACAGATGCGCGCCGTGACGTGTGTGAAACCGGTCCGGAATCAGCATTTTGATGGGCTGGCCAATGAGCTGCTCGGGGGCATACCCGAATACGCTGCTGGACGTTTCGTTGGAGAAGCGAATGATGCCGAGCTCGTCCACCACGAGCATCGCGTCGGGCGAGAATTGCAGCAACCGCTGCGCAATGGAGCTGATTTCGGCCATTACAGAACCCTGAGACCGGGTGGAGGGCGGACCTGCTTGGTGCGGTGAATTCGGCTGTGCACCATATCACAATCCGCGTTGATCGAATCGAGGCGCGCCGGCGCTGCTAAGGGTCCGGCGCAAGTAACTTCGGCAAGCCGCAGCTGGACACCGCCGGTCAATCCGGCACACTGACAAGCTATCGACACCGGGCAGATTCGACATGTCAATCCCGGACACCGACCGTTGGTTAAAAGAGGTTCCATTGGGCGACATCAAGAGGAACGCGCCGGGTTCGGATCTCATTCTCGAGCAACTGATGGAGATTGCCCGGGCGTCGGCGCTTGCGGAGATGGCGAGCGGCGTTGCTCACGAACTCAATCAGCCGCTGGGTGCCATTGCGACGTTTTCCCAAGCCGGCGAGCGCATGCTCAGCCGCCCCGACCCCATGGTAAGCCGGGCACTGGACGTGTTTCACCAGATCAACCTTGCCGCGCTCGGTGCGGGCGAAGGCATACAGCGCATCCGACGCCTGTTTGAACGGGCATCACCGCAGCGTTCCCGATGCCAATTGCCCGAAGTGACGGCGGAGCTGCTGCCCGTGCTTAACGCACTCGCGCTGCGCGTTCAAGGCAGCGTGTGCGTCGAGACACCGAGCCCGTTACCCGATCTGCTGCTCGATCGGCTGAGAATTCAGTATGTGTTGTATGCCTTGGTACAAAACGCCATTGACGCCAGTGCGGCAATGCCCGATCCCCCCTCGATTCGGATCGATATCTCTGCGGATCGCTATTCCGTCGAAACCGGCGTCACCGACTCCGGTCCGGGAGTCCCTGAGGAATTGCAAGCCCAACTGTTTAAGCCGTTCTTCACGACCAAACCCCGCGGAACCGGTCTTGGCTTGGCCTCGAGCCGGGCGATCATCGAATCGCACGAGGGCAGTATAGGTTTTAGTAATGTGGCGGCGGGCGGCAGCCGCTTCTGGTTCCGGCTGCCGGTTGCCCCAAACTGATCGGAGCACTCATGGCGAAGCCCAACGACAAAGCCGCCGGATCCACCATTTATGTGGTTGACGACGATGACGGGATGCGGCGTGCCCTTGATGCGCTTCTGAGCACGGTCGGCTACAAGACAGCGGTTTTTTCACGCCCAACCGAGTTTTTGGCAAACTTCAAACCCGACTCCGCCGGCTGCCTGGTGCTCGACATCCGTATGCCGGACATGAGCGGTCTGGAAGTGCAGCAGCAGCTCAATCGCATAGGCTCGATGTTGCCCGTCATATTCATCACCGGGCACGGCGATGTACCTATGGCCGTGCAGGCAATGAAAGAAGGTGCCTTCGAGTTCATCCAAAAACCCTTCCGCGACCAGGACCTGATCGACCGCATCAATCACGCACTGAAGCTCGACGCCGAAAATCGCAGCACGGTTGCGCGCCGCGCCGACATTCAGCACCGGCTCGAGTCATTGACCCCGCGCGAGCGGCAGGTGATGGAAATGGTCGTGGACGGCGCGGCCAACAAAGTGATCGCCATCGATTTGGCCTTGAGCGAGCGCACCGTCGAAATCCATCGTGCCAAGGTCATGGAGAAGATGGGCGCGCGCTCGGTTGCGCACCTCGTCAAGCTGCATTTGACGATGATCGATTCGCCGAATGCGTAATTCCAGAGGTCTCCCCTAAGTCCGGGTCGGGATTCCCTGATATGCCTCTGACGCGGATTGCCGATACTCGTCGGTATGCAATCACCGATCACTCTGACATTTCATCACGTCGGCCGCTGCGGAGCGCTCGAGGAGCGCGCGAGAAAATTGGGCTATCATTTGACGCGCTTCAACGAGCGGATCACGCAGTGTCACATCACGCTCCATGGGCCGGAAAGCCTCGGCGGCGAAGCAGCGTATGGGGTGAAGATTGACCTGACGGTGCCCGGCGCGCAGATCCATGCCGACAGCCTCCACGTCGATGGGACTGGACATGAGGATATATATCTCGCCCTCCGGGACGCGTTTAACAATGCCAGGCGGCAACTACAAGGATTGTCGGCCGCGCGCCGCCGCAAACCAGAGGCAACGGGCTTGGCCGGCGCGGGCAGCGGCCATGCGTGATCGAGTGCCATTGGGCCAACCATCGGTCACCGGACCAACGCCCAGAAATGCACCACGGACAGGTGATACGAATAGATGAGGCGCTCCGCCTGCTTCGGCACGAAGTAGTAGCTCGATAGCCCAATTGCGCGAAACAGCCGCCGCGCAGTTACGGCAAGTCCTTATTGGCGCGACTTTCCATTGCGGTGAACATGGCTCGCGCCGTTCGATCATTCCGCGCAAAGGACCGATGTCATGACGCATGCGACCACCGTATCTTTCGACGCCGACCGCATGCGCCGCTACGATCGTGAAGGTCCGCGGTACACGTCTTACCCAACCGCGCAGCAGTTCGTCGACGGTATCTCCCCCGGCGCGTACGCCCAGGCTTCGGCCAGCAGCCGCGGTGCGCGCGAAGGTCAGCCGCTGTCCTCATACGTCCATATTCCGTTCTGCTCCAGCCCCTGCTTCTATTGCGGGTGCAATAAGATCGTCACGCGCCAAATGCACCGCATCGATGACTATGTCGGACACCTTCTCGATGAAATTTCGATGCGCAGCCGATTTTTCGCCGCCAACAGAGTCATCGATCAATTGCATTTCGGCGGAGGCACGCCCACTTTCCTGCCGAAAAAGCGTCTGATCGAGGTCATCGACAAGCTCGACGACGAGTTCCCGTTGAGCCACGCCGAAGATCGCGATTTCTCCATCGAGATCGATCCGCGCGGCGCCGATGAAGAAATCCTGCGGCTGCTGACCGGTATCGGCTTCAATCGCGTCAGCTTGGGTGTACAGGATTTCGACGAAAATGTGCAAAGAGCCGTGAACCGGATCCAGCCCGAGGCAACGGTCGCGCGAGTCTATGATCGTGTGCGCAGTCTCGGCTTCCGATCAGTCAATTTCGACTTGATTTACGGATTGCCGCTGCAAACCTTAGATTCCTTTTCCAGCACGCTGGACCGTGTCGTCGCCATGCGGCCGGACCGGATCGCCGTGTACGGCTATGCCCACATGCCGCGATTGTTCAAGGCGCAGCGTCAAATACGCAATGACGAGTTGCCGGACGCCGGCGCGCGACTATCTCTCCTTAAGCTCGCGATCGGCAAGTTGAGCGAGGCAGGCTACGACTACATCGGCATGGACCATTTCGCTCTGCCGAGCGATTCGTTGGCGCTGGCCAAGCAAAACGGTACGCTGCACCGAAGTTTCCAGGGCTACACGACCCACGCCAATCGTGATCTCGTGAGCTTCGGCGTCAGCGCGATCGGCCAGATCGGCGATTTGTACGTGCAGAATCACAAGTCCCTGCAGGCCTACGAGACCGCTGTGGCCGCCGGTTTGCTGCCTTCGACTCGCGGGCGGTCGGTGAGCCGCGACGACGGCATCCGCAAGGACGTGATTGACTCGATCATGTGCTATGGGTTCGTCGACATATCTACGGTCGAAGCCCGCAGCGCCATCGTCTTCGACGAATACTTTGCGAAGGAGCGGCGGCGACTACTGGTGCTGCAATCCGACGGCCTGGTCGAACTCAGCCCGGCGCGCATCACCCTCACTTCGGTTGGGCGGCTCCTGATGCGCACCGTCGCCATGGTATTCGACGCCTACGTCAAGGAATCACTTCCGCCGGTTGCCATGTCCCGAGTGATCTGACCGCAACTCGATCAAGAGCGAAGAGCGCTCATAATTCCGTGCAGCATGTATATCGTCGGCAACATCGGACGAGACGCCGCATTACCGACATTCTGCGCGGCAAACGCATAACGAGCGGTTTTTTGGCTACAATACGTCGATGCGCCGATGCCGCGCTTAAATTCAGGATCACTTGGTGTCGCAGATGAGGACGACGTACTGCAGATCCGGAATTGGTCCGCTGTCGCGGCGGTCCGTTCTCGGGCGTCTTCTGGCCGCCGCAGGCATCGCCCGGTGCGGTGTTCGAACCGCGCGAAGCGAAAATGCCGCGGCAGCCGCCGATGACTCGACGCGGCTCACAGACCTCGGCATGCAACTCGATGCGCAACAGCGTGCCGCCGGCGTCGCGTTCCTCGACCGCCATGCAACCGTGGATACCCACAGCCACCCGGGACGATTTTTTCTCAAGCAACTTCCCTACGAGACGCCGACAACTCGCGCCTTCGGTGGCCCTTTCGAGGAACGTTCAGTTGCCGAGCTCCGTGCCGGCCATGTCAGCGCAGCGGTGTTCGCGGCGGTGGCGGACATGCGTCTTCTCGAATTGTCGGCGACGGGCGGATTGCATGCTGCCGGGGCATTTCAGCCGGGTGAGGCATTTGCCGACTACCAGCGGCAGATTGCCGAGCTCAAGGCACTCCTCAAGGACCCCGGGTTGGCAAGAGGATTGAGCCCTGCGGACATCTACGCCGCGCAACGGCATCACCAAACAGCCGCAATCTTCGCGGTGGAGGGAGGCGACTTCATCGAGGACCGGCTGGATCGGGTGCATGAGGCCTTTCGCGACGGCGTGCGCGTGATCACGGTGGTGCACTACCACGTCAATCAGATCGGCGACATACAAACGGAAGCGCCGGTGCACGCGGGATTGACGCCCCTCGGCAAGTCCATCATCGGCGAGATGAATCGCGCGGGGATCATCGTCGACCTCGCCCATGCGACGTTCGCGGTGACCAAGAATGTCCTCGATGTGTCCACCAAGCCGGTGATGATTTCACACACGAATTTGGCCACCCCCACGCTCAGCCATCCGCGGCTGATCAGCACCGAGCACGCCAAGCTGGTCGCGGCTGCGGGCGGTATCATCGGCTCGTGGCCATCGGGTATAGGGCAGACGACATTTGCAGACTACATCGATTCCATCCAACGACTGGTGGATGCGGTGGGCATCGATCATGCGGCGATCGGCACGGACATGGACGCGAACTACCGGCCGGTTCTGCGCAGCTACCTCGACTGGAACCTCATTCCGGCGGCTTTGCTCGCGCGCGGCATGCGCGACGCCGAGGTGGCCAAAATCATGGGTGGGAACTTCCTGCGTCTCTTCGAGGCCAACGTTTCGCAGGGTTCGCAGTGACTTTGCGCATCTACTTCAATCGAGGAATGGTATGGACGAACTTATTGCGATACTCGTAAGCGTGCAAGACCGCGTGGAGGCTCTGATCAGCCAAATCGGTTCGGGGTCCCTGAAGCTGACGGAGATCGGCAACCTCTCGGCTGATGCCAATCAAAACTATCTGCAAGAACTGCGCTCTCAACGTGACGACTTGGACAAGGCAATCGCGCTGGCTCGCAATCCGCAGCGGAAGGTGTATTGAAACATTCCCGGGGGATACCGTGGGTACTACGAAACGAGCACGATACACCGCTCTGGCAGCGGGCCTGGTACTGAGCTTTGTGGGGTGCATCGGCGCAGCCGACCCGCCTGCCGGCAAGGAAGCCGACGCCTCGCCGGCGTCCTCGACGAGCGAGGTGCAATCCCTTCCTCAGGACGGCTTTTTCTCCTCGCTGAAGCAGTCGCTCAAGCAGGGCTATGATCAGGAGGCGGTGCGCGGGCATTTCGATCTCGGGTCGACACCGAACGTACGCCGATACTATTGCCTGGTGGACCTCAAGACCGGTCAAAGGGAACCCAACGCCGTGGTGGGCGAACCCATCCCGATGGCGGGCGGACTGACCGGCATCAAGAGTAGCGCCGTCTCCTTTTACAGATGCGCGGCTGCCGAACAGCAAGGAATGCTGGTGACGACCGGGTACGTGTTGAGCGGGCCCGCAGCCAAAGTGACAGCCGCGCCTCAGACACCGGCGCCCCAGCAAGCCCCACCCCCGCCGCCCCCGCCGCCCGGCGCATCGCCCGACGCACCGCACAATGCATCGCCCAACACGATCAAAGTATCGCTCGACCAGATCGACATCGCCGGCGTGAAGCTGGGAATGTCTCCCGAGGAGGTACGCGCGGTGCTGAGGTCGAAGAAACTGCTCGATTACAATGAGTCGGCCGAAACATTGAGCTTTATGGACCCGGGCAAGGGGACCGTCCGGCAGGTACCCAATGGGCATTTTGTGAATGTCATCGCGGCGTGGAGTGCGCCGCCCGCCGCCGCCCGCGACAATTTTGAGGTGGACGGGGAATCTTACGAGATCATGTTTACGCCGGTCCCTGGCAGGGAACGGGCGATGGGAATCGTCCACTCAGTGGGATACTCGCTGGCAAACGCCGTCCACGAAAACGTTCTCGAGAGCGGGTTGATCAAGAAATATGGCGGCTTCAACGAATCCGGCGACCTGCCGGAGTCGCCCACCTGGCGCATTCAAAGCGGTGGGAACGTGCAGGTGGGTGATTCGTGTAATCGTCGCGGAACATTTGGCGGACTCGGTGCCCTCGACGTCGCGAGGGCCCGGGAGAATATTGCCTTAAAAAGAGCGGCCGATGACTTTAGATCCCAGGTCGAGGGCTGCGGAGTGGCGCTCGTGACCGAAGACCACCACACGGCGAATGGCGGCGCACTGCGTGAGGACCGTCTCGTCACGCGATTCACCGTGACGGCTTACAGCCCTGCGCTTGGCCTCGAGGGCGCCAAGGCGGCGGCACAGCTGATCCAGGCCGCCGGCGGTACGGGCAAAAAGTCCGACGCGACGCGCGCCAAGGACCAATCCGCGCCCAGTCTTTGAGCGGCTTCTACTGCTGGTTCGACGCGGGCACACCGGCGGCCGGCGGGCCACCCTGCCCGCTCAGCGCCTTGCCGTCGGGCAGGACAATACTCATCAGTCTTCCGCCGCGAGATCCATCGCGCAGCGGATTTACGCTGACTTTGACTTTGTCGCCCGGATTCAGCGAGTGCGGTTTCCATCCCCACCGGCGCAAGGTGACCAAAGGACCCAACTCGAGGCTCCATTCCTCGGCCACACCCTTGTTATCCACCATCACCTGCAACCAACTATGGGGATTGGTCCACTGAAATTCCTTCACCGTGGCATCGACCGTGACGAGAGTACCCGCGTCGAACATCGCGTAGGAGTGGTGAGCCGACACCGGTGATACGCCGGCGATCGCCGCGGCCAGGAGCGTGAGCGAGAGCATCTTCTTCACGATCTAAAATCCCTTTGTGTGGCTGTCGAAGATCAAGGCTGTACAGCCTTCGATATTGATTGATTGCCATGCTCGTCAAAGATCAGGCGCTCATTGGTGCACTCGTATTCTTCCATTTCCCAGTCCGTATGGAGCTTGAACACCGCCGTGGCGGTAATGGGCTTCGTCAACGCCTTCGGGTCATCAAACGTGATTTCGTCTTCCAGGGTGTCGTAGCTGCTGCGGCGTAGATGTTGCACCACGTGCAATGCATCGCTGTGCGGCGTGATGAGGTCAAAAACCGATGTCGCACCGAGGCTCACCGTGTCGACCACCAGCACATTGCCCTCCCAGTGCCCGACCGAGTCGCCGTAAAATAAGGGGTACAGCTCATCGGCAGGTTTATGCGGTCGATTCAGGTAAACGCGATATAACGCACCGACATTTTCCTTCTGAAAAAGGATCTCTCGGCCGCCCTTCTGATAGAAGATCTCGATCGGGTATGCCCCTGTGGTCATGGTGGCCGCTAGGCCGGCAGGAAGACAGCGATTCTGGGCAACCTGGAAGGGCTTTCCCGCGGCCTCGTCGGCACGGCGCTGCTTCAGTATTGCCTCATATTCCGGCGTCAAGGGATAGGACTTGAACGGCCGCTCCGGTGTCTGCATCCATACGCCCGCAAAATCCCGCGGATCATACTTTTGAACGCGATCCGCCTTGCTCGATGAAGACGCGCTGTCAGCCGCCGATGCCGCGCCAAGATTGCAATACGGGGCAACCAATGCCAGCGTAGCCGTAACGGCGATGCGAGCGCGCATTGTTTTTCAGTGCCTCAATCTGGGAGATTCCACCTCATATCTATACCTGCTTGCCCGTCCGCCCACAAGAATAAAATCGCATTAGCTCATGTCCGAGATCATTCACGACCCGCGGCCCGCGCATCAGAATGGCGGCAGCGATTTCGACATGCCGAAGAAGAAGCCGCGCCGTGGACCGTACTGCGGGGCGCCGACGCCGACGCCGGTCCCGTTGCGAATTTGATATTCCTTGTCGAAGAGATTGATCACATCGAAGCGCGCCGTGAGGGTGCCCGCGCCGGGGATGCTGAATATGTGGGTCAGGCCGGTGTTGAACTGCGTGTAGGTGGGCAGGTGGTCGCCGTTCGGTATGCTGGTCCCCCCATATGCGGTGGTTTCACCCGCAGGCAGCGGAAGACTCGCGCGCAATCCGGACCCCAATAGGAAATCCGCGCTGAACCGAGTGTCGTGCCAGAGATAAGACACGCCGCCGGATGCGGTCTGCTGCTGTTCATGATCCAAATGGATGTAGTTGGCGGCAATATACCCAAGATCCTCGGGCGCAAAGTTGAATTGCGCGGATTCTATCTCCTTGCCCTTGGCGCTTTGCGCGGCGAGATTCAAGTACGCGCTGAAGTTTCGCACCGTGTAGTTCGCCGTAAATTCGACGCCGTACTGCTTACCGTAGCGGTAGTTGAATGGCGTGAGAATGATCGGGGCCCCGAATTGACCCTCATCGATCAAGTTGACCGATTGCTTATAGTAAGTATCGAGGCCCAGGGTGAGCGCCCGCGTGATCTTTTGTTGGACGCCTAGGTCGTAGTAGTTGGCATGCTCGGCGAGCGGTGAGGCCGCCAGGGACGTGAGCACCGGGTTGGTCGTGTTCTGAAACAGAGCAATGTCCTTGCCTCCGACAAGTTCGAAGGGCGGCGGCGACAGATAGCGCGAATAGCCGGCATGCAGCGTCGTATCGGTCAACGCCTGCCACACTATGTTCAGTCGCGGGCTTGCCTGGCTGGCGCTGGTGTAGGCCGTAAATCGGTCGAACCGCAGGCCGTAGTTCACCGTGAGAGCGGGGTCAAGCTTCCATTCGTCCTGTAGATAGACGCTCTCGATCCATTCGGTCTTGGAACCGTCGTCGATCAAAGTGGTCGGCACATCGCTCAAGGGGACGCCCGTACTGTCGGTCAGCAGGACCTGGGACATCGTGTCGCTGATCGAATGATCGGTCTGTAGAAAGGCGCCCGCCCGAATCGTGTGGCTGTCATTGAGCCGGTACGCACCGTCGCTCTGCAGGGCGTAGGCGACGTTCTGCTTGAACGCGTCTTGAGCAATGCCGGTGAACAGCAGATCGCCAAGTGGATCCGGTATAAAGGTCAGGCTCGAATATCGAGCGATGAACGAAGTCTGCACGTCGAATGCGCCGGCCGAATGTTGCCAGCTCAGTGCGCCGAATTGCGTCACCTCGCGCTGATTTTCGTTAAGAGCCTGGCTCGGGTACATGGTTTGCCCATCGACCGTCAGCCCCAAGGATGGCTGTAGGCCATTCTGGTTCGGAATCTGAAACTTGCCCACGGAGCTGCCGAGCATCAGTGCCACGCGGTTCTGCTCATCCAGAATATCTTCGAGGTAGGCGAAACCGTGGTACTGCGTCGTGTGATCGTGGATCGGGTTCGAACTGCCATCGGGCGACTCGATGCCGAGGTCATTGCGCAGGAAACTGCCGGTGACCAAGTAGCTGAACGACCCTGCACCTCCGCCGTAGTTGAAGCTCGGTTCGACGGTGCCGTGGCTGCCGCCATACAGAGAGACCGCACCGCCCGGCGCCTCAATCCCGCTCTTTGTCGTGATGTCGATGATCCCCGCGGTGCGCAACCCGTACTCCGCAGGCAGCGCGCCCGTTACCAAGCTCATCGAGGAAATGAGACGCGGGTCCAGGGATTGGCCAAATACGCTGATCCCTTCCGGCAGGATGATGCCGTTCAAACGATACTGCAGGCCGTTGTGCTCGCCGCGGATGTGAAATTGGCCGAACGAATCTTGAGCAACTTCCGGTGCCTGCATAATCACTTGATTGAGCAGCGTGTTGTCTCCGCCGGGAGTGGCGCCGATGGCGGCCGAGTCGATGGTATAGGTTGACGCGCCCGTCTGAGTCTGAATATGCGAACGGCCTTCGTCCAAGTGCTGGGACGTCACTACGATTTCCGGCAAATTAGCGGTGTCGGTCGTGTCCGCAATCGCCAGGGAACCTGTCAACATGAAAGAGATGGGCGCGGCGACGCTGGACGCCGCACGCCGGAGGGGAAATCTGAACATCTGCTTGACTCCACAAAAGCTGAATGACCATGAATCGCCGATGACTCGGGCGATTCACTTCGCGAGGCAAAGATTTCAGCTTAAGGAAGGCGGACCGCGGCTGCGGGGTCGAGGAACCGTGGCGTCGATCGCCAAATAACGCGGTTCCGAACTCTGTTCGGGACGGGCCCGACCGAGGGGAGGAATGTGGAATGAATGACTGAATGCCGGAGTGACGACCTGCGCGAACACCGGGCACAGGGCGCAGCTCGTGTCCGCCGCGGTTCCGGCCTCGACCCGTGCTGTCTCGCTGCTCCAACCGGAGACGTGGCCGAGTTCGTGAACCACGGCCGCTTGCTGCGCCCCGATGAGCAGCAGCAGCAAAGCAAGCAGTTTGAAAACGTGGTTCATTGATGGGCGTCGGCGTCAGGCATGCCGGCCAATAACGCTAGCAGAATACCGGGCGAATTGCAGCATTTGTGTGTGCGAGCGACAGCAGGCTCGCCCCGCGGCTATCGAGGGGCCGCCAGCCACCCTGCTTTGCGAGCCGCCATTTCGCCGGTCCGATCGAGCGGTTCTCCGGAAATCTGTTCCGCAACTGCGGTCGCGATGGCGGGTGGCAGCGAGGAACTCGCCGTTCGATATTCTGAACCGTCATCTTTCATAGGACCTGACTGCCCCAGCGCCCGAACCTCCCACCGCTCGGCGTGACGGCAAGCAAGGCCCGCACTGGATGCCTTGCCGACGATCGTGAACGTGCGGCAGTAATCCCCGGATTTCGCCAAGAAACTCAAGCCAATTTCCACCGCCGGGGTGGACGAACGGTCGCCGGCGAGTTGGCTCGATAAGCCTCGAGCCAGCGGCCCACCGGCGACCAAGGCACCGTGGGCATTTTGGATCATGCTCGAATCCGAATTGCGCCAAGCGAGAAACCCCACTGCCACACCAACGAGGAGGCTCGCCGCCATTGACACCATCGGGCGCCACTGCGGCCGGCGCCGTCGCAGGCGCGAAGAATTTGATGCAGTGGCTGCGCGCGCTGCCGCGACCAGGCGTTGGGGCACAGCTTCGGTGAGGTCCGCTGCATACGCCTGCTGAATTTTTGCCTTCAACTCACGCTGTTGCGCGACGCGCGTTTCAATTTGGGGATCATCGCGCATCGCCGCTTCAACCTGGGCTCGCGCCGCGGGGGCCAACTCACCGTCGACGTATGCCATGAGCGTTTCCTCCGGGATGCTCATATTGCAGTTCCCTGTGCCGGCACCAGCATCGCCTGCAGTGCCTCTCGCCCTCGAGCCAGACGACTGGTCAATGTGCCAATGGGAATGTCGAGCACGTCTGCAGCTTCCTTGTATGACAAACCTTCCACCAGCACGAGGCTGACCGCGGTCCGCTGGTCCTCCGGCAGTTTCGCCATGGCAGATTGCACGGACATGAGATCCGCCTCACGATCGAGTGTCGCGTCGCCGACATTTTCGCCCGCCTCAGCGGCGAGGAACATCCTGTCGCGCCGCCCGCGGGAGCGCAATTCATCAATCCACGCATTTCTCACGATCTTGAACAACCAGCTGTCCAGGCGCGCATCGCGCCGCCATTGGTCCAATTTGAGCAGCGCACGTTCCAGGGCAATCTGCACCACATCGTCCGCGTCGTGCGGGTTGCGCGCCAGATTGCGGGCAAAGCGCCTGAGCCGCGGCAGCAACGCAACGATCTGCTCATGGACGCTTTCCGGCACCCCAGGCGTATTCATAGGATAGACGATGTGGATGTGACGTTTCTTCCATCCATTCTATCAGCGAGCGGCTAGTATCGAGCGGACGATGCCGCCGCACCCGTGACAGCCGGCTGGAGTCGAACATGAGAGTCAGACATTTAATTTTGGCGCTGATGCTGCAAACTGCGCTGGCGCAAGGGCAGGTCCGCTTACCCCCGCTGCCAGGCCTGCCGTTGCAGAACTTACCGCCGTCGCTCGATCAAGCCGAGCCCGGAACTCGGGATCTCTTGAGCGACGCGCGCCATCTCGAAATCAGCCGACTGATCCGCGCCAACCGGCGCACCGTGGACACGGACTCGCATGGGGAGCCGGTGGTACGCGGGGAGATTCTGGCGCTCTCCATGGACGATGATGCGTTGACGCTGGCTGAGTCCCGCGGGTTCGTCATCGACCGGCAACAATCCATTGTTTCCGCGAATATTCATCTGATCGTTCTCAAGGCGCCTGCGGGCTGGTCGACCAAAAAGGCGCTGTTTGAGCTGCGTGACGCAATACCGAGCGGCCTCTACGACTATAACCATATCTATGGCGGCAGCGGGTTGACGGGCGTCCAACCGACGGCTGAGCCACCGATACGGGCCCCGCCAATGGGGATGGCCGACCGGCAGAGCGCGGCTCCGCGGCCGCGCACTCGCGTCGGTTTGGTGGATACCGGCGTGGATGACACCCACCCCGTATTTCATGACTCTATCGTGCACGGCTGGGGTTGCGGGGACAGGCAAGTTCCTGGCCCGCATGGGACCGCTGTGGCATCGCTCCTGATCGCGCACGCGAGCGCCGAACTGTACGCGGCGGACGTGTTCTGCGGCGTTGCCACCGGCGGTGCCGTCGACGCCATCGTCGCGGCACTAGGATGGATGGATCAGGAACTCGTGCCGGTCATCAACGTGAGCTTGGTAGGCCCCAGAAATCTTCTCCTCGAACGAATCGTGAATGTGCTGATCGCTCGCGGGCACGTGCTGGTGGCGGCAGTTGGCAATGACGGCCCGGCGGCGCCGCCTTTGTACCCTGCGGCTTATGTCGGGGTCGTCGGCGTGACCGCCGTCGATGCGAAGCGGCACGTATTGCTCGAGGCCGAGCGCGGGCCGCAAGTCATGTTTTCCGCACTCGGCGCCAATTTGAAAGCGGCGAACATCGAGCACGGCTACGACACCGTGCGCGGCACCTCATTTGCCGCGCCCACCGTCGCCGCTTTGCTGGCCGACTCGCTATCCAGCCCCGGCCAAGAAGCGGCGCGGGCAGCGATCGAGGCGCTCGCCAAACAGGCCATCGATCTGGGGCCTCCGGGCAAGGATTTGACATATGGCTTCGGCCTGGTGGGCGCGGATCTAAAATAGATCTTGTTGCGGAAGAAAATACCTCGCCCCGTCGTATCCACAATGAAGGTCGTGGGATGTCTGCGATCACACAGGAGCACGACGATGAAAACGAAACTGATGATTACAGGTATGTCCGTCGCCATTCTGGCGCTCGCCACTCCGGTTTACGCCGGCCACTTGGGCGGCGGATTAGGCGGTGGCCTCGGCGGCACGATAGGCAGCGGCATGGGTGCGGGAGGCGGATTCGCCTCGCACGGCGGCCTCGATGGCTCGCTCAACGCAACGGATAACCGCGCGGTACGGCAGTCCGCCGACAAAGCAAACGCCAAAACCGGGACGACGGCACAAGCCGTGGGCGGCGCCACTGGCAGTGCGAATGAGAATGTCGGCAAGGTCGCCGCGGGCGCAGGATCGAGCGTCCAAGGGGAGGCAGCGAAATCGGCTGCTGCACCCGCGGTCGCCAAACCCGCGGGCACCACGGCCGCGAGCGCATCGCGGAGCAAACCCGCCGCTTCGACAAATTTAACCGGCGCAAGCGATGAGACTCTGCATGCCGGGGGTCGCGATGTCTCAAGCAGCGGGA
Source organism: uncultured Gammaproteobacteria bacterium (assembly GCA_963818075.1). Classification (GTDB taxonomy): domain Bacteria; phylum Pseudomonadota; class Gammaproteobacteria; order Steroidobacterales; family Steroidobacteraceae; genus Bog-1198. The sequence continues at coordinate 163,773 of CAWFQX010000009.1, forward strand.
CCGGTTCGGTCGGCGCCGATCACTCACCGGGTTCGAATTCGGTTGAGGCATCGGCTACGGCTTCAGGCTCCCAACATTGATGCCGATGGTGGCGCAGTCGGAGGGCGTACTTCCCGGAAAACTCCGGTGAAGTACGCCCGGCCGACACCTCGCTACCGCGGTAGACCCAATTTCTTGAGCAGCGCCGCGTAGCGCGGATCGGCACGCAAGTTGGCGATGAACCTATCATGCTTCAAGTAGATCAGGCCGCCGTCATGAATCTGGTAGGCTCGGTCGAGCCAGTGAAACGCCGCATCCGGGTCGTTGCGCCAGGCATTGACCTGGGCGTACTGGTAGGAAAGCGAATCGCCGTACTTGCGGATTGCCTCCTCGAGCGCCTGCTGCGACTCGTGCGGTTGACCCAACGAGTGTTCGGCGAGCGCCGCTCCCAACAGACGCCAGACCTCATATTTCTGCGACCGATAGTCCTCGAGTGCCTGTTGCCATCGGCCCTGGGTGAGAGCGTAGTCGCCGCTGAATAAATTCGCGTCGCTGTCGCCGCCTATCGCGCGGATCCGTTCGATCGCCTCGGGAACCTCGGTCAATCGGCCGCTGTCCATCAGCAGCCGCGCTAGGCGGCGCCAGGCGGTACCGGACAAGGGATCGCGCGCAATGATCCGGCGCAGCGCATCGATCGCCTCCGGAACCTTGCCGAGTGTGGCCAGCAGCTGCGCGTAGTCGACACCGGCCGGCCCGAAGGTCGGGTCGAGCGAAAGCGCCTTCTGGTAATCCGTTTGGGCGCCGCTCCAGTCGTAGTAGTAAACGTAGCGCAGTTGGCCTCGCGCCCAATAGCCTTCCGGAGCGTCCGGCGCGAGTGCGATCGCCTTCTCGGCGGCTGCGGATGCGCGGGCGTAGTCGTCCGGATTGTTGGTACGCATGTCGGCCAGGCGCCATTCCGCGTCGGCGAGTCCGCTGTAAGCGGCGGCATACGTCGGATCGAGCGCGATCGCCTTTTGATACGCCGCCCGCGCCCCTTCGTTCGATTCGGGTGTATCGTGCAGCCGCAACTGGTTGCCCAGCAGGTATTGTGAGTACGCCTCGGTGTTGTCGGTTTGGTGCCGATTCGCGTGCGGCCGCGAGGACAGCAGCTGGACCTTCAAAGCATCGACGACCGCGCCGGAGATTTCGTCCTGCACCTTGAAGATGTCCTTGACGTCGCGGTCATATGTCTTCGACCAAATGTGATAGCCGTTGTCGGCCCGGATCAGCTGCGCAGTGACGCGGATCGTGCCGCCGGCTTTGCGCACGCTGCCTTCGAGCACATGCGCGACGCGCAGTTTGAGGCCGATCGCTGCAACGTCTTCGGCCTTGCCCTTGAAGAAGAACGATGAGGTTCTGGCGGCGACGCGCAAATCCGGCACCTGCGCGAGCAGATCGAGTAATTCCTCGGATAGACCATCGGAAAAGTATTCCTGATCCTTCTTCTCGCTCATGTCGACGAATGGCAGCACCGCGATCGATTTCTCGGGGATCGTGACCGCCGCGGCGGTGGCGGCGGGGGACACATTTGCGGGCGAACTTGCCGGCGGCACGGCCTTCATCGTGGACGACCACGGCCGCAGCCATGCGAGGAGCACCAAGGCGAGCACTGCGACGGCTGCGCCGACCAGCAGGCGCCGAGTGCTGCGGGACGCCGCCGGCGCCGCGCTCCCGGTTTGCAGCGAGGGCACGGGCGGTATGGGCGAGATTGTCGGCGCCGCGGTTGAGGCACGTGCTTTGTCGGCGTTCAGCAGGCTGCGGATGCGCTCGATGAATGCGGGCTGGGTCGCGCCCGCCGGCAATCGCGACCACTGCACACGTATGAACGATTCGGGGACGTCCGAACCGGATTCCAGGGTCGCGTCGACGCAAACAGGCACGATGAAAGTCTTGGTGCGCGCCATCCGCTGGGTACGCTGATCGGCAAGCGTCCATTCGAGCCGAAAATAGCCCTCGAGCCTCGCGGCCGTTGCCGCCGAAATGATCGGGACAAAGAGCGCGCATTCGGCGATCTGACGCCGAATCATCTCATCCCAGGCATCGCCGCCGCGCAGCTCGCTCTGATCGAACCAGACTTCGAGGCCTGCCTCGCGCAACGCGTCGCCGATGCGGCGCGCCGCATCCGCGTCCTGCGACGCATAACTCAAGAAAATAGCCTTGTTCGCCTCGGACATCAGGAGAACTTTACGCGAAATCGGCGGCATATTCGCGTGGGGCCGTCCTTGGCATGTCCGACGCGATGCCCGGCCCCTCTATCTGGCCGTTAGGATTGGGGCGGGAATCAGAATTTGTAGCGCACGCCGGCCGTGGGGTTGATGTTGGTCGTGGACAGATAGCCGCTGGCCACGCCGTCGTGCACGCCGCTGTACATGGCGCCGAGGTAAGCGTCGAAGTGCTTGTTGAAGTAGTAGTCAGCGTCGAAGGAAAAGGCCTCTAAGCTGCCGCTGCAAACGCTGTGTGCGGACGTCGTGCAGCCGGCTTGCTTGCCGGTGCCGTAGGCGTTCTGATTGTAGCCGTAGTAGGCCGCGGTCAGATCGAGGTGCGGAATGACGGTGTAGCGGACGCCGGTCCAATACAGATTCACAGTCTTGGAATTGTTGTAGGCATTGTTGGTGACGAAGGCCAGAACGTAATCGCCGATGTCGTTGAACCCGGCTCTCAATGGCGAGGTTGGATTGGCATACTTGATGCGCTCATAGCCGGCAAATAATTTGAACGGGTCGATCTTGTACAGCGCCATGAGCGCATAGGCCGTATTGTCCGAGATGGTCGCTGCCAGAGAATTCGCAACCGAATACCCCAAGGCCGGAAGCGCCGCGACTTGAGCGGCGGTCAAGGAAGTTGCGGTGATGGCGCTGTTTTCCTTCGAATAATAGGCATCGACCGATGCGCCCGCGTATTCACCGCCTATATCCGCCTGGAAGGCGGTGTTGGCCGACCCGTTGGATCCGTTGAATTTATAGAGAGCGCCGAGGTGCGCCAGGTCGTTGAAGCCGACAAAGTACTTCACGGTCGAATCGAGTCGGTTATCTTCCTGGGCGCCGCCGCCGGAATAGGTATTGGACGCGCCCAGCAGGCCGAACGCCGAAGCGTTGTAATTGGGGTCGTACTTGATGATGCCTTCCAACAGCGGCGTCACCTGGCGACCGAAGGTGAGGGTGCCGAATCGCGCCGATTTAAACCCGACCCACGCGGTCTGGAACGCCTGCCCCGCCGAACTGCCATCCACACCCACGGTCTGAGCGGCCAGAGTTCGACCATTGTTCACAGCCAAAGACTTCAGAGAATCGGCGATTTCGCCGGACTGGGGATTAAAAAAGGTCTCCACCTGGAACACGGCCGACCACTCGTCGCCCAGCGGCTCGAGGCCCTGCAGGCCGACTCTCGACTGCCCCATGTTGCTGGGCGTAAGACCGGTCACCGACTCGCGGCTGAACTGCCGCACGATGTTTCCGCTGGCCGAGGGGCGGTAAGGAGTGAACGGCGCACTATGTGTATCGTATTGGACTCCGATGTCGATGACGCCGTACAACGTAATGCCGTGCCAGGTGAGGCTGTCGTCGCCGGTGATACCCGGTCCGGTCTTCTGCTGCGCGAGCGCGGGGACCGAAGCGGCCATCGCACCCAGCAACACCAGCCCGCACCAGCCGCGCCTCAGCGCTTCAATCGTGCACTTCATTAGTTTTCCCAGTTCGCTTGCAGGTGTATTCTTAAATTCCTATCAAGACACTCTGAATTCTATGACGCGATTCCTACGCCGCAAATACCAAATTGAGCCGAGCAGATGCTGAATTCGCATAAGACAGTTGAAGATTGAAGGGTTAGCGTTGCCGTGCTCTCGCAAAAGACCCGTTACGCGCTGAAGGCCTTGCTCGAGCTGGCCGCACTCCCCGCCGGCGTCCCCTTATCGTGTGCGCAGATCTCCGCACGGCGCACCATTCCGGTGAAGTTCCTCGAGGCCATCCTTGTGGAATTGAAACGCGGCGGCCTGGTTTTCGGTCAACGCGGGAGAAGTGGCGGTTACCAGCTTGCGCGAAGCGCCGGAGAGATCTCGTTCGGCAGCGTGGTCCGGCTGATGGAGGGCCCGCTGGCCTCCCTTCCCTGCGTCAGCGTGACCCAGTATCGTCGTTGCGCGGACTGCGCTGATGCCCGAACGTGCGAGCTGCGGAAGATCTTTCGCGTGCTGCGCGACAGTACGGCAACGATTCTCGATGGGTGGACGCTGGCCGATGCACTTGGCAGCAGGGGCAGGCGTATCAACGCACGGCCCCCGCGTAAAGGAGGAGTCTTTGACCAAGCCTGAACTGATCGACTTCAACCTGCAGGGACGTCGCGCACTGGTGACCGGCAGTGCGTCAGGTATTGGCCTTGCCACCGCCGAACGGTTGGCGCGCAGCGGCGCTCATGTCGCGATGAACGATGTGTCAGTCGACGCATTGGCTCGCGCGGTCCGTGCTCTGAGGGGCGAAGGCTTGTCCGTGGAGGCCGTGCCCGGCGATCTCAGTGTCTCGGCGAGCGCGCGCGACGTGGGCTTGCAGACGTTGAATGTCCTGGGCGGCCTCGATTATCTCGTCAACAATGCGGGCGCGCCGGGTACTCGCACGCCTATCCCTCCGTCAGACCTTGACGCGTTGACGGATGATTTCTGGGATCGGATCCTGCGCATCAATCTGCTGAGCGCGTTCTGGATGACCAAGACGCTCGCAGCCGCGCTGACCGATGCACAAGGAGCCGTGGTCAATACCGTATCGGTGTCGGCACTCGGTGGCGGCGGAAGCAGCACGGCCTACGCGACGGCGAAGGCCGGACTGGCGGGATTGACGCGAGAGTTGGCTCGGGGCCTCGCGCCAGCCGTCCGCGTGAACGGGATCGCTCCGGGTTACGTGAATTCCAATTGGGAATGCTCGTTCGGTGACATGGATGCTGCTGCGAAAGCAACGGTGCCATTGGCGCGCGTTGGACAGCCGGAGGACTATGCAGAAGTGATTGTGTATCTCTGTGCCGGCGCTTCGTATATCACCGGCGAAGTCGTTCAGGTCACCGGCGGTACACGCATCTAGCGCTGCACCCGACGCGTCGAGCAGTGCGCAAAGTTTAGTTATCGACGCATCCAGAAAGAGTTAACACTCGAATAATATCAAGCAACCACGTTCAACCGCACATGAAGAAGTGAAAATACCGGCACTAACAGCCGCCATAGCGATCATGCTCGTGCTGAGCGGCCCCGATCGAGCGGCGACTCCGACGGACAGTGCTGTGGCCGATCTGAATTCGAATTCCGAAGTCTCTAACGTGCCCGCCGTCGAGGAGGTGGTGGTCGTTGCCGAGCGGCTGCGGCTGATTGGCAGCGCAACGACGGCCAGCGAAGGGGTTGTGGTGAATGAGGAGTTGGCGCTGACCCCCGCCTATCGACCGGGCCAATTGCTCGAGACGGTTCCCGGCCTCGTCGTCACTTTGCACAGCGGCGAAGGCAAGGCCAGTCAATATCTGTTGCGCGGTTATAACCTCGATCACGGCACCGACCTTGCGACATATGTCGATGAGATGCCGGTCAACGAGCCATCCCACGCGCACGGTCAAGGTTACACGGATTTGAACTTCTTGATTCCTGAGCTTGCCACCAATATCCGTTACAGCAAGGGCACGTATTATTCGTCCGAGGGAGATTTTTCGGCGGTCGGCGCGGTTCATATCGGTTACACCAATACCATCGATGATCAGGTCTCCCTGACAGGCGGCATGTGGGGATTTCAGCGGCTCCTGACGGCCGGGTCCACCGAGACCCCTACCGGACGCTTGCTGGGCGCTCTGGAACTGCAACACTACGATGGGCCCTGGAGCACGCCGGGCGATCAACGCAAGATCAATGCCGTATTGCGCTACAGCGAAGGCGACGACCAAAGCGGTTATTCGTTGACGGGAAGCTTCTATCACGGATTGTGGAATAACCAAACCGATCAACCCGAACGCGCGATCACCGAAGGACTGATCAGCCGCTTTGGATCGCTCGATCCGTCCGACCGCGGAATTGCAGAGCGAGTAAATATTTCGGGGCAGTACTTTGCGAGCGTGAGTGGCGGGCGGCTGACCGCCAGTGGCTACGCTTTTAGCAACGAGCTCTCCCTGATCAACAACTTCACACATTTCTTGATTGATCCCGTCAATGGCGACCAAGAAGATCAGCACGAGGACAGAAAGACAGTCGGGGGCGCCGTGCATTACACCCATCCCGTGCATATCTGGGACGTCGACAGCGAACTGCTGGCAGGGGCGCAGGTGCGCTATGACTTTGCTAACGTTGCGCGCTTTCCCACCCAAGACGCTGCGCCGATACCCGCGGTCGATAAACCGTTGGGATTCGATGAGGGCGATCGGGTGCGCCTTGGCAGCGAGGCCGCGTACCTGCAGGCGACGACCCATTGGCGCGAGTGGTTTCGCACGGTATTGGGGCTGCGGGCCGATTATCAGTTTGATCACGATGCGGGCACCAATCCCGGGAACGACAGTCGCGCCATCCTCGAACCGAAAGGTAGTCTGATCTTCCAGCCGACGGCTTCGACCGAACTGTATGTCAGTGCCGGCCGAGGCTTTCACAGCAACGATATCCGCGGGGTAAACCAAGCACGCGCCTTAGGGGTGCCGGGGGCACCGATGATCGCGACCCAGATGGGCGGGGAGATTGGCCTGCGCCAAGAACTTCTTGAGCGAAAGGCCACATTCACTTTCGCGCTGTTCAATCTCAATTCGCAGTCGGAGACCACCTACAACCCGGATGTCGGCCAAGATACGGCGGGTCCCGCCAGCCATCGCTACGGCTATGAACTCAACATCACTTATCAGCCGTTGCGATGGCTCGAGTTGTACGGGACGATTTCACAAGATCATGCGAGATTCAGGACGGCCTTCGATGATGGAACCGGGCATATCGGTGTTTTCTTACCCAACGCGCCGTTTGCAACAGGTTCCCTGTCCGCCTATGTCAATAATCTGGGCCATTGGAGCGGTGGGTTGCAGCTGCGCTATTTGGGCGCCTACCCCCTGTCGTCCGATGATGCCGTTCAAGGCTCCGGATATCATGAGTGGAATGGTGATGTGCGCTACGCATTCGGGAGCGGCTGGAAAACTGCCGTGGGGGTGTTCAACCTGCTCAACACCAAGGCGAATGCAATGGAGTATTGGTACGTCGACCGCCTACCCGGAGAACCCGCTGCGGGGATTTCGGATGTTCATGTCCATCCTCTCGAGCCGCTTTCGATTCGGGTCACTTTGGCGAAGAGCTTCTGATTCCAGCTTATATCACCGGGACAAAACTCTCGGATAACTGAATCGGCAGGCATGAAGTAGCACCGTCGGTGCGTCTCTCCACATCGCTTGATACCGTAGCGCGATCGCCCAACGCCACGCGTAGTGCGGCATCCAAGGCCTCGATCGCGTACGGTTTGCATAAGATATCTATGCCCGCCACTTCGGCTTCCAGGACCGCCGTTCCGGCATACCCGGTCGTCAATAAAATCGGCGCGCCCGGCCGCCGGCGCAGCACTTCCCGCGCCAACTCCATGCCGTTCATCGGGCCGGGCATCATGATGTCGGACAAGACGAGATCGATTTCACGCCCATCTGCCAGTGCCCCGAGTGCGCCTTGGGCGCTCGCGGCGCGCGTCACCCGATAGCCTAATTCGCGGAGCATTTCGGTCACGAGCATCGCCACTTCGTCGTTGTCCTCGACGAGCAGGATCGAGCCTCCATTATGCCTAGCAGGGTTGTCGGCGCGGCGCGGCGCGGGTTCCGCGGGTGACCCGGCGGTTCGCGGCAGCAGCATGGTCACGGTCGTGCCTTCCCCTACGACACTGGTCACTGTGATGGTCCCGCCCGACTGCTGCGTGAATCCGTAGACCTGGGGCAGGCCGAGCCCAGTCCCCTTGCCGATCTCTTTGGTGGTGAAGAAGGGCTCGAAGATATGAGTGAGCACGTCCGCCGACATTCCCGTGCCAGTATCGCAGACACTGACCACGACGAAATCGCCCGTAACGCCGCCCTGCCGGACCTGCGGCGCATTTCGCGCACCTATGGTGATGACTCCGCCATCAGGCATTGCATCGCGCGCATTCACGCACAGATTCAATACGACCAGTTCCCATTCAGCGGGGTCGACTTTGATGGGCCACAGATCGTCGGCAAGTTCCGTTCTCACCTCGACATCGCCCCGCAAGGTGCGATCCAAGAGCTCGCGCATGCCGTCGATCTGCCGGTGCAGGTCCACCGGCTCCGGATTGAGCGGCTGACGCCGTGAAAAGGCGAGCAGTTTTCGGCTCAAGGATGCGCCTCGCTCGGTGGCTTGGCGCATTTGAGCGATGACGCGAAGACGCCGTTGAGCGTCCCCAGGCCGCTCGAGCAGGCTCAGGCCTCCCGCGATCACCATCAAAAGGTTATTGAAGTCGTGCGCGACCCCGCCCGTCAATTGACCAATGGCATCGAGCTTCTGGGATTGCCGAAGCAGCCTTTCGGCCTCGGCCACACGAGCCTGATCCCGAAGCCGCTCCGTGAGATCCGTCACCACGAGGCACATCCCGCTCAAACCGGATCCGGGCACGGCGACGGTCGATACCATCGTCGGCGTTGTGGCGCCATCGTGCGCGTGGAGCAGCAATTCGAGCCGGTCGACGCCGTCGGTGAGCAACGCAGCCAATGCCGCGTGGTCCGCCGTATCCAGCCAATCGACGAAGGGGCGGCCCACCACCTTCTCCAGCGGCATTCGGATCAATTCCGCAAATCGGCGATTGCAGTAGTGGATGGTGCCCGCGAGAGTGAGAATGACGGCGCCTTCCTGCATTCGCTCGATCAGGGTCCTATAGACGTACTCGGCCCCCTCCAATGTGTAGACACGTTGCCCGTCCGGTGTGTCGACGACCAACGCATCCACGGCGCCGCTCCGAATGGCGGCAAGCGTTTCTTGCACCTCCTCGAGCTCCGCACGCAGGGATTCATTGTCCTCGCGGCACTGCTCGAGCGCTTGACGCAGGTCGTCCGAAGTCGTTGGCTCCATGGCGGCTAAGCTTGCCCCAGGGGTGCCGGCATGACGCCCAGCACGAGGAGGATCCGCCCCGGATCGCTCAGATCCCCGATTACCCGGCGCAACGGCAGGGGCATTGTTTTGACCAAGGTGGGGGCGGCGACGATCTGCGCACCTTTCGCCAAGCCGGGCTGCTGGTAGATGTCAATGATCTCCAAATCATAGCGGTTGAGAAGATGTTCCTTGCATAGCTTCTGCAAATTATCAATCGCCCGGCGCGAGCGCGGCGTCATGCCGCTGACATACAGCTTGAGCGCAAAATGCGCACGCGGATTGTCAGCCACGGCCCGCTGAAAAGCCTTGGCCGAGATGCCGAGTCCCCTTTCGCCGGTACCTTTGGTTTTTTCGGACACGGAAATCCATTCAGCTCGCAGGATTCTCTCTACGCCTGGGGGCGAAGATCCAACCCGACCAACACTCGCTCGGTGTTGGACAAGTCCCCAATGATTTTCTTGATGGGCTCCGGCAGCCGCCGGACCAGCGTAGGAAGGGCCAGGATCTGATCGCCCTTGGCGAGCTGCGGGTGCTCGATCAGATCGATGATCTCAATCTCATATTGGCCGCTCAGGTGAGCCTCGCAGATTCGCTTCAAATTCTCGAACGCGGTGACCGACTTTGATGTTCGGCCGGCAACATACAGGCGCAGGTTCCACGCACAGCCGCTCGCAGCGGCAACAGCGGGCTTCACCCTTGCCGGGCCTTTCTTCGTCACTTTCCCGATTCCTTGCCGTTGCTTCGCCCGGCGGCAGAGTCCGCCTTTCGACTCAAGGCCATGGCGCGCCGTTCCAGCTGGCCGCGCGACTCGTTCGCTTGGGTATCGGCGATCAGGTGTTCAGTCGCCTGGTCCTGCGTGAGGATCTGCGCCTGCAGAGCCGCAATCTGCGCCTCGAACGCTTTTCGTTTGGAGAGCATCTCGACCTGCAGACGCTTCAGATCGCGCCGTCCGGCAGTCTCCAGCGCATGCTCCTTCGCCGCTTGGGCAATCCGCGCCGAGCCGGTGAGCACACCCGCGGGACCCAAGTATACGTCCACCAATTCGACGCCTTGCCGGCCGAGCACGAACTCGCGGATTTGGTTGGAGTGGGCCATGCCACGCGACTTGAGGATGTACATTCCGCGATTGCGTTCTCCGCCCAACTCGATATCGCGCACGAACAGCCACGTATCGATCAGCGAGGAAATCTCCACTTCGCTTTGTTCTATCGCGTTCCCGTCGTGAGTCAGGCTGTTCATGAAGACGGTGACCTGCAAGCCCTTGAGATAATCGATCAGCCGCAAGAGCACCGAGCGCGCGTCGCGCGCTAGACCGGCCGTCATCATGTTCGTGACCGGGTCAATAATGACTACCGAGGGTTTGAATGCGTCGATCTGCTTGTGCATCACAGCCAAGTGCGTCTCCAGCCCGTAAAGGCTCGGGCGCGACGCATGAAAGCGCAGTAGGCCGCCGGCGACGAAGGGTTCGAGATCGATACCGACGGATCGGACGTTGCGCATGATTTGCGCGGGCGATTCCTCGAAGGCAAAATACAGGCAGCGCTCGCCGTTCTGGCAGGTCGCCCGCGCGAAGCTGCAAGCGAGGCTGGTCTTGCCTGTACCGGCAGTTCCGGACGCCAAGATGCTCGAGCCTCTGAAGAAACCACGTCCGCTGAGCATCGTGTCGAGCCGCGCGACACCGCTCGAGATTCGGGCCGTCGTCGCGGCATGTTCGAGTCCCACGCTGGTGACCGGCAGGACGCTGATGCCTTCTTCGTCGATGATGAATGGATATTCGTTGGTGCCGTGCGCGGAGCCGCGGTACTTCACCACCCGCAGCCGGCGGGTCGAGAGTTGGTCGTGAATGCGGTGATCGAGAACGATCACGCAGTCGGAGACGTACTCCTCGATGCCGTGACGGGTGAGAGTGCCCTCGCCCTTTTCGGCGGTGATGACGGCGGTGACACCCTTGTCCTTCAGCCAGCGAAACAACCGCCGCAATTCCGCCCGAAGAATATCGGTGTTGGACAGTCCCGAAAACAGCGTTTCGATGGTATCCAGGACCACCCGTTTGGCCCCGATCGAATCAATAGCGTGGTTCAGCCGAACGAATAGCCCCTCGAGATCGTAATCACCGCTCTCTTCGATCTCACTGCGTTCGAGTCGCACGTAGTCCATCGCCAGTTTCTTGCGCTTCACCAAGTCGTCCAGATCGAAGCCGAGAGAACGGACATTGTCGGCGAGTTCGTCGCTCATTTCCTCGAACGAAACGAATACGCCGGGTTCATCGAATTGGCTCGCGCCGCGCACGACGAACTCGAGCCCCAGCAGCGTCTTGCCGCAGCCCGCTCCCCCGCATATGAGCGCCGGACGGCCGCGCGGCAACCCGCCATTGGTGATTTGATCGAGTCCCAAGATGCCCGTCGGGCACTTGGCGATGCCGCCGCCGGGCTGCTTGCTAGTTTTTTTTGCGGCTGGCATCGAGTACGCTCCGCGCACCATTCGCGCGCAACCAGACGCCGCGTATCGTTAGGAAGTTCCGCAAATCATCGACAAAGAACGCCGTTTCGCCATGTTCGATACAGATCTCCCCCACCCTGCAGGTCCCGCAAATTGTGCGCCCAACGGCCCGTTGAATCATGCGCGAACCGGTCCCGCCCGTCGGTGCGCTGGGACACATAGTCGTTGCCGGTGTCACATATATCGCCCCGCCGCCGGCAAACCGGCGGCAGCAAGCCCGATCGAAGTGGCATTCAGCCGAACATGAAGTGACGAAAAATACGACCAACGGGTTTTATGACTGGGGTACGCAAAAATCCGGTATAGAGTTCCGCTACCTAACTTTGGACTAAGGTATAAACCCAATATGGACGCCGATTTTACCAGCGCTACTGGCGGCACGACTCTCGCCCGAAAGGCGTGGACAGCTTACGTAGGGATTGTACTTATTACCGTCGTACTTCTGGTCTTCGTTGTCCCACTTGCTTGGCATTATTCACACGGTGCCGGTGCAGGTTTGGCGATCGTAATTCTCGCGGTCGCTACTTTCAAATTCGCAGAGATTCGCGTCTATCGCCTTTACTACAATGACATGGGAGTGTGGCTGTACTCCGGCCTAATGCCGTGGAACAAAGGCGTCCGAGGAGTGAAGTGGCGCGACCTAGATGACGCCACCTACACGCGGAGCATGGGAAGTTGGTTACTCAAATCCTATTCGATTCGAATCGGGCACCGATTTACCCGATCAAATGAGCTTGTATTGAAAGGTATCGCGCACGGCGACAAGGCAGTTGTAGCTATCAATCAAAAACTGTCGGAGATGGCAAGCGCAAATCGCTTGAACTGAGCAGGCAAGGACTCATTTTGCGAGATTCCTGGCAGCGTGAGATAAATTTGACCGGCACATACGACGTTTCGTCGCCAAATTAAAAGTCAGGCGTCATCATATAGTTTTATTTTCTCTACGGGAGAGTTCACGTGATTTACAGACGATTTGCTGGTGCAATTGTGTTTTCCATCTTGGTGTCATTAGCTCGCGCCCAAACCATCGCGCCGGATTCAAGCAACCCCTCAGATAATCACAAAGGACAAAAAACCATGAGCAGAGTTACGGGCATCGGTGGCATCTTCCTTAAAGCAAAGGATCCGGCTATGTTGCGAGCCTGGTACAAAAAGCACCTTGGCATTGACGTCCAGGCATGGGGCGGCACGGCATTTCGTTGGGTGGATAGTTCAGGCCACGCAATTTCGGGGAAAACCGCCTGGGCCGTCGGAGATGGCAAGAACTTCGCGCCAAGCACTGCATCGTTCATGGTCAATTACAGGGTGTCCGATCTTCATGGACTCTTGGCCACACTCCGTGCTGAAGGATGTGACGTCTTGGAGAAAACTGAGGAATCCGAGTTCGGCAAGTTCGGCTGGGTCATGGACCCTGAGGGCAATAAGGTAGAACTGTGGCAACCCCCAGAAGGCCAGTAATGGCGTTATCGCCAGTCGAGGTGCCACAATGAGCTACGAAACACGAGTCCAACGCATGGCAGAGCGCGCAGAGGCAGACATATCTCAGGGACCCGCTGACCGCGCGAAAGCCGAGGTGGCCTCCGATGCGGAAACACTGGAGATCTCACCCCCTATGCTTGATGTCCACGCTCCCCACGAGGTTCTTCATACCTGGAAAGGTTTTTTTATTCACATTGCGACGATTGTCATCGGTCTGTTCATCGCAGTCGCGCTCGAACAATCCGTTGAAGCCATCAACCGCCACCGCGAAGTTGCAGCTCTCAGGGAAGATCTCCGCCAAGAGAGCCGCCAGATTCTTGCCGATGCTCGCAAATCTGAAGCTGCTCATCTCTACGAGATTCGCTGGCTCACGACGCGAATCGCACAGACGCAGCTTGCCATCCGGGAACGTCATCCTATTGGACCCCGCGGGATAAACGATATGCCGAGCTATGCTTCTCCCGACATTCCCATTTGGCGGTCCGCCAAAGCCGGGAGTCGAACTGCGCTCCTCACGAAAGGCGAGGTGAACGCGTACGGGGAAATCGAGTACGTGCAAGCACATCTCGACGAAATGGAAGTCGTCAAGAATACAGCTCGATACGCGGTCAAGAGCTTCAATCGAGAATTTTCGCCGCTGCCAAATGGCGACCCGGATCTTTCCAATGCCTCGTCGGAGGACCTCCATACCTATCTTGTACTGTTAACTACCGCTCACGAGGCGATCGAAGCGTACATTCACTGGTTGCGAATCATGATTGGTGCCGAGAGTGCGGTTGTCGATGGCAAGATAAACCTCGATGAAATTTACGCCTCGGAGCGAAAAACCGGCGGTGGCGATTTCTTGCAAAATTTTATGTGACGTGGACCCTGCGAAAGTACATGAAGCAGGAGCAACCGCAGGTGCGCTTCTTCCACGCTTTTGCACGTCAACGTGACGGAATAAATGGTCTCGGCATGCGCCGTCGGGAGATTTTCGGTGTCGATCAGCCGTGGCGTGGACGCAGCATCTCAGCCGCCGCCTCTCGCCAGTCAAAGCGCCGCGCTTCGCGGAGGATCCACGCGTGAAATGCGGCGCCTACGGGCTTGTCGAGCGCTGCGCCGCTCCACGCGAGAAAATGCGATTCTGCGAGCGGCAGCTCCGGCGGCAGCACTCGCACCAACGTGCCAAGGGCCAGTGCGCTCGCCGCCATGGAGTGCTGTACCAGCGCGAAACCCTGGCTTTCGACTGCCGCATCGACGGCCGCGCTCGGCAAAGAAAAAACCAAGTCTTGATGCAGATTCACGGCATCGACGCCGGTGGCGGCAAACCAATCGCGCCACGATGGCAGAGCCACATATTCATTGCCCCAGTCTACCCATAGCAGGGGCCATTTCAATAAGGCGCTGGGACCGGCGAGAGTGCCGACGCGAGCCAACAACGCCGGGCTCGCGACAACCAAGACATGGTCTGAAAATAGTCGCGTGTAGCGCGTGTGGTGGCGCTGGCGTTCACCGTACGAGACGCGAAAGTCCGCCTCGCCCTCATCTAGATTGGGTTCTGGGTGAACTCCCGTGATCATGGCGGTGGCTTCAGGATGCTGGCCTTTCCAATCGAACATGAGCGGCCCCAGCCACTTGGTGGCGAGGGACGGGTAGGTACTGATGACCAAGTGATGAGAGTCGTGACCCCGTTCCAAATCGTCCAGCGCTTTGCGAATCTCCGTAAATCCGACCGTAAGGCGCGGCAGGTACAATTTACCCCAGACGGTCAAGTCGATTCCCCGGCCGCTGCGCTCCACCAGCCGGTGCCCCACATATTTCTCCAGGGTATGCACATGCTGTGTGATGGCGCCGGAGGTGACTCCCAGTTCCGTTGCCGCGAGATTCACGCTGCCAGTGCGGCCCACGGCCTCGAAGGCGCGTATGGCGGCCAGCGGCGGACTTTTCACTGTTGACTCCTGGCGATCGGTATGGCGGCTCTCAGTTGAGCAGGACTAAAGCATATCTCAGCGCCAGCCTGCTGATCTCGTAAAAACTAAACCGTAGACTCCGTTGGCAGGATCGGGCGCATTCATAGGCTGGGTTGTCTGATACCGAAGTCTTGCGCATTTCCGCAACTGCCTGAAATACATAGCAAGAAGGGATGGACGCATGAATCAGTACTCGAGACTATCCTGTGCTATCGCCGCAGTGTTGGGCGCTCATACAGCAAGCGCCGCCGCCCTGTCTGATGCAGCCGCGGCCTCGAGCGGTGAAATTCCGGAGGTGGTCGTGACCGCCACCCGACGCACGGAGAACCTGCAGAACGTGCCCATTGCCATTACGGCGCTCACCGGCGAAACCCTGGCTCAACTCAACGTGCAAACATTCGAGGACTTCGTGAAGTACCTGCCTAACGTGAGTACCGCCAGCAAGGGACCCGGACAGAACGAGATCTACATGCGCGGCCTCTCGACTACGCAAGGTGGCAATCAGGGCGGCGGCGGAATCAACAGTTTCCCCAACGTCGCGGTGTATCTGGACGACCAGTCGGCGCAACTCCCCGGTCGCAACCTCGATATCTACGCTGCCGACCTCGAACGCATCGAAGTGCTGGAGGGCCCTCAAGGCACCTTATACGGCGCCGGCGCGCAAGCGGGGGCCGTTCGATACATCACCAACAAGCCCAAACTCAACACCACCGAAGCAGGATTCAACGCCAGCTATTCCACCACCGCCCATGGCGATCCCAGCAGCAGCCTGGAGGCCTACCTGAACGTGCCGTTGATCGCGGACACCGTGGCGCTGCGGGCTGTGATCTACGACGACACCCGGGGCGGCTATATCCACAACGTGCGGGGCACTTTCGCCCGCTCGGGGACCGACATCGGCATCGTCGACTACTTCGGCGGCGTCGTGCCGCCTGGCAGCGCGACAGTATCGAACAATGGGCTGGTCAACCACGCTTACAACCCCACGACCTATCAGGGCATTCGCGTATCGGCATTCGCCGAGTTCAGCGACGACTGGAGCCTCCTGCTGCAGCAGAGTTACCAGACCCTCGAGGCGGACGGCGTGTACGCCTATGACCCTAGTTTGGGCGATTTGAACGTGGAGCAGTACAACGCGTCGAGCGACAAGGATCAATTTGAGGACACCGCCTGGACGGTGAACGGCAAGGTCGGACCGTTGAAGCTGGTCTATACCGGCGGATATCTCGATCGCAAAGTCAGTCAGGTGACGGACTACACCGCCTATGCGCGCGGTGTTTATGCCGCCTACTATCAGTGCAACGGACCCTCGGTAGGCGGCACGGGAGCTCCCAATGTGTGCTACTCGCCCAGCGCCGTTTGGCGCGACGATGAACAGAATACCCACCAAACGCATGAATTGCGCTTGAGCACGCCCGACCAGTATCGGGCGCGCGGCATCTTCGGGCTGTTCTGGGAAGATTATAAGATCAGAGACAATACCAACTGGTTCTACGGCGATCAGTTGGCGGGCTTCAACGGCCAGGCGCCGCTCGCAGGCACCACGCAAATCGATCCATCGGTGCGTCCGGCCGGTGACGTGTTCTTTGACGACATCACCCGCGGCTACAAGCAGAAGGCCGCTTTTGGCGAACTGTCCTTCGATCTCATTCCCAAGCAATTGACCCTGTCGGTCGGCACCCGCCTCTACAGCATGAACACCTATGAACTGGGTTCCGCGAATTCCGGCTACGGCTGCCGCAACGTACCCACCGGCCAATGTCAAAACGGCAAGAATCTAGATGCCGACAATCTCCACAAGACCTTCTCCGGCCACAAGAGCAAGGTGAATCTCAGCTGGAAGCTCGCCGACCACGCTCTGCTCTACGCCACTTATTCGGAAGGTTTCAGACCCGGGGGCTTCAATCGCGGCCAAGGCGTCATTACGCCGAATTCTCCTCTGTACGGTAAATTCGAGATCCCGCTCTTCTATGCCCCGGATACGCTCAAGAACAAGGAGATCGGCTGGAAGACCTCATGGTTCGATCAGCACGTGCAGTTCAACGGAGCGCTCTACCAAGAAGATTGGTACAACGTGCAGCTGGCCATATTCGACCCCGGTTTGTACGGCAACCAGATCTTCACTGCAAACGGGCCCGACTACCGGGTCCGAGGCGTCGAGGGCGACCTCATCGTGAATGCCACCGAACACCTGTCGATCATGTCATCTTTTGCTTGGAACAGCAGTTCGCAGCAAACCGCGCCCACCTTGGCCGGCAACAGCGGCGTCCCGGTGTCGTTGTTTCCGACGGACGGCCTTGGCAGTACACTCGCCCAATCGCCGCCCTTTCAAGGAAACCTTCGAATTCGCTACGACGTTCCCTTGGGCCCATACGCGGGTTACTGGCAGGTGGCCGCGCAACACTCGGCCCACTCGTACGCGTCGGTCATCACCCAGGGCGCCTTCGAATCGCCGCGGCAGGATCAGCCCGGCTATACCACGTATGACGCCGCCGTGGGGGTCAAGAAGGATGCGTGGGGCGTGGAGCTCTACGGTGAGAACCTCACCGACACGCGAGCCCAGCTGTACGTCAACGGCTTCGACTTCGTTCATCTCGTGACCGTCAATCGGCCGCGCACCTTGGGGCTGCGCCTGGCGTACAAATTCTGATCGGCTGAAGACCATGCCACCGCTTCATGTCTTCAACGGCAAGCAGCTTTCGATCGCGCGCATTCGCGAGCTTTCGGCCTGTTCTGGCGTGGTTGACCTCGCGCCCGAAGCCTGGGAACGCGTCGCTGCATCGCGCGCCATCGCGGAGCGGCACATGGCGGCGGGCGCGACCATTTACGGTACCAACACCGGCGTCGGATCGCAAAAAGATGTCGCCGTTGCTGCGAGGGATCTCGCCGCCTTCAGCAATCGGATGATCATCAGCGAGGCCACCGATTTTCCCGGGCCGCCGTTTTCCGATCCGGTGGTGCGCGCCGCGCTCGTGGTCCTGATCAACATGGTAGCAGGTGGCGGCACCGGCATGCGGCCGGCTCTAGTCGAACGCCTGCTCGAGCTTTATGCCGCTCCACGTATGCCCACGGTTCGAGCCGATACCGCCTTTGGTACCGCCGATCTTACGCCGCTGTCGCAGTTGAGCCTCGCGCTGCTGGGGATCTCGCTGGATGACCGTGCCCCTGTCTTGCCGACGCCCTTCGATTTGGCTCCCAAAGAATCTGTATCGCTGATCGATAACAACAGCTTCGCCTTGGGCGACGGCGCCCTGGTCCTAACCGAAGCCGAGCGCTTGCTCCTGGCATTCGATCTGGCCGCCGCCTCGGCGCTGGAGGGATTTCGCGGCGGCCTTCGTGCGCACGCCGAGCAGGCCGCGGGCGGCGATCGCGGTGGAGGTCAGGCGCGATCCCGCATGAATCTCTCGCGACTGCTCAAAGGCAGTGCGCTACATAAGCCGGATCAGATGCGATTCCTGCAAGATCCCTTGAGTTTTCGCAGCGTCACGCAAATTCACGGCGCGGGTTACGAAGTGTGGGAGTGGACCAAGACCCAATTTGAGCGAGAGATTAATTCGTCCGCTGACAATCCGCTGGTGGACTTGGAATCCGGCGAACTCTTTACCTCATCGAGCATGGTCTCGCTGCTTCCGGCGCTCGCCATGGACTCGC
Source organism: uncultured Gammaproteobacteria bacterium (assembly GCA_963818075.1). Classification (GTDB taxonomy): domain Bacteria; phylum Pseudomonadota; class Gammaproteobacteria; order Steroidobacterales; family Steroidobacteraceae; genus Bog-1198. The sequence continues at coordinate 182,436 of CAWFQX010000009.1, forward strand.
TGCGCCAGGCACTCGCCAAGGTGTCTGTACAGAGCATGGAGCGCGCGCTGAAACTGCAGTCGCCGCCGTTCACCGGGCTGCCGGTTGGCCTCGCCGCCGATGATGCCGCCGATGGCGGCGTCCTCTCTCTCACGTTGAACTACATCGGTTCGGCCCGAATGGGTTCGCTGCTGGCCGCGGCGGCGCCCGTGATCCTGCACTATGTGGGTCATATGTCCGATGGGGTCGAGGATGTGACCAGTCTGTTGCCGCTGTCGGTAACGCAAACCAAGACAGTCATCGATCGGGCCTGGGAGGAGGCGGCGCTAGAAATGGCGATAGCCGTGTGGGCGATGGCTCGCCGCCGTCTGGTGCCCGCGGACCTGGGCGTTGGGCCTCGGCGGGTGTACGAACTGCTGCTGCCGCTGTTGCACATCGGCGAGGAAGGGACGCGGATCTTCAACATGCGGCACATTGTCGCGGCGGTCCGTGATGGGGACTTTGTCGGCGATTGCCTGTTGGCGGCAGCGGAGTAGCGGCCATGGCAACTATTCAAGCGCGCGGCGCAGACGTTTCCGAGGTGCAAAGACTCCGCGCCGAACTCGCGGCTGTGCGGCAGGTGCCGCGGGATCAGGCACGCGCTTTGTCCGCAGCCTTCTACACATCGCGCGAATACCTCCAATTTGAACGCGAGGCGCTGTTCCGCACCCAGTGGATTTGCTTGGGCCACATCGGCGCCATCCCCAATGTCGGCGATTACTTCACGGCTGAACTGGTAGACGAACAGTTGCTGATCGTCAGGGACACTGCTGCCACGGTGCGCGTGCTGTCCAACGTCTGCCGCCACCGCGGCAGTCCGGTGGCCTCTTTGAGCGCCGGCCACGCCGCCCGCTTCGTGTGTGGCTATCATGGCTGGACGTATGCGCTCGATGGCCGGTTGCTGGCCGCGCCGCTGATCAAGGACGGTGAGCACTTCAGCAGGGCGTCATGCCGGCTGCCGCAATTTGCCAGTGAGATCTGGCAAGGCTACCTATTCGTCAATCTTGACGGATCGGCGTCACCGCTCGGCCCCGCCTTGTCACCGACCGAGCCGTTCATCCGGAATTACCATCCGTCGGAGCAGCATTTTCTTTATGAGGCTCAAGAGGTATGGCAGACGAATTGGAAATGCCTGGTGGAGAATTTCATGGAGGGATACCACTTGAGCCCCCTGCATGCGAAGACGCTGCATGCGGTCACCCCGACAGCTCTGTGCGAAAAACTGCCCGACGGCGATGCCTTCACGGGCTACCGCGCGAATTTCCACCCACAATGTCCGGAGCGAGGACCTTATCATCCGGACCTGACACTTCAAGAACGGCGCTCTGACGTATTTTACTGCGTGTATCCAAGTTTCGTGGTCGGATTCTGCCCCGACTTCACCTTGTATATGTGCATACGCCCCCTGGCGGCCGACAGCGTCGCAATCCGTTGGGGCGTCACTGGCATCACCGATGATCCGAAGTCCCCGGGGGTTGCGAGCTACATTCAATTTTGCAAAGAATTCTGCGCCGAAGACCGCGCGCAGCTGGAGCGGCTGCAGCGCGGGCTCACCAGCCGCTCCTACGTCCCGGGCCCGCTCGCACCCGATCATGCAGAGGGCACCGTTTGGGACATCATCCAATACATGGCGCGGCGTCTCGGCGCACCTGAGTCCGCCGCACCGATGGCATCAATCGATTCACGAGGCTGACAAGATGTTCTTGCGCAATGCATGGTACGTGGCGGCCTTGGACGTTGAGCTCAAGGATGCCCTCTTGCCGGTCAAGATACTGAATGAGCGGATCGTGTTGTACCGCAAAACCGACGGTAGTCCGGTTGCGCTCGAAGACGCCTGCGTGCACCGCAAATTGCCGCTGTCCATGGGGCGCATCAAAGGCGACAACGTCGAATGCGCTTATCACGGCATGACATATGACGGCAGCGGACAGTGTGTACGCCTGCCTTGCGCCGATCGCATTCCGAAGGGAGCGCGCGTGCACAGCTATCCCATTGTCTCGCGCTACGGCTTGTTGTGGGTGTGGATGGGTGATGCGCAGTTGGCGCAGCCGTCGGCCATATTCGACGTCGACCATTACGGCGATCCCTCCTGGGGAATTACCCGCGGCGATGCGATGACGGTCGATTGCAATTACCTCTACATGACTGACAATCTGCTGGACCCATCGCACGTTGCCTGGGTTCATCCCGGTTCTTTCGGTAACGCAGCCTGCGAATCCGAGACGGTCCAGGTCCAAGCCAATCCGACCGGCGTGACCGCGTTCCGCTGGATGCGCGACGTCGAAGTTGCTCCGATCTATGTTCCGTTCGTGGGCTTCGCCGGCGCGTGCGATCGACTGCAGCACTACGAAGTCCGCTATCCGAGTCATGCGCTCATCAAGGCCATCTTTGTGCCGTCAGGCGCCGGCGGCCCGGAGGCCGAACGTCACGAGTCCGCTTTCGTCATGGACTCCTACAATTTCTTGACGCCCGTGGATGAGCAGCATACGCGCTACTATTGGTTTCAAATGCGCAACGTCCGACCCGACGATCCGGAGGCCTCGCGTCTGCTGGCCGACGGCGTGCGCGGCGCCTTCGAGGAAGATCGCGTCATTCTCAATGCCGTACAGCAGGGCTTCGCGACCACGCATTCCCCGAACATCGATATCGCAATCGACTCCGCGCCGCTGCGGTTTCGCCGACGCTTGCGCCAGCTCATCGACGGGGAACAAGACGCTCGAGCCGAGCCGCACGCAACATGAATACGGTCCACCGCATCAGAATCCGGTGGCGAATCTTCGGCTTTCTGTTCGGCTTTGGATTCATTGCCTACCTACAGCAAAAAAGCATCACGGTCGCGGCAGCGCCGATGATGCCGGATCTGGGGCTCACTCAGCTGCAGATTGGCTGGCTCGAACAAGGATTTGCGGTCGGCTATGCAGTGTTCCAGATTCCCATCGGCATCTTTGCGGAACGCTGGGGTGCCCGCGGCACTTTGGTGCTGATGGGACTCACGGCCGTAATCGCCATGCTCGCGACTCCGCTGGCGCCATCGCTGTTCACCGGGACGACGTTATTCGCCTGTCTCTTGTCGCTGCAAGTCCTGCTCGGCATGTCGCAAGCAGCCACGTTTCCCGTCTCCGCGGGTGTGTTCCAGCAATGGTTTCCGCCCAACCGCTGGGCGCTGGTGGTTGGTTTGCAGACGATGGGATTGCAGCTCGGGGCGGCCGCCACGCCGCCGTTGATTGCCTCGCTCATGCACTTCTTCGGATGGCGCAGCGCCTTGTTTTGGACCACGCTCCCTGCACTCGGCTTCGTCGTGTGGTGGGCGTGGTACGGACGCGAAGCGCCGAGCGAGCACCGGGCCGTGACGTCGCAAGAACTCGCCGAAATCGGCAACCAGGGCGTCTCCAGGGCGAGCCATCCGATCACTGCGCGCCAGGTCGTGCGCCTGCTGGGAAACCGCAACGTACTGCTGCTGACATTGTCATACATGACGATGAACTATGTGTTTTATCTGATTTCCAATTGGGCATTCCTGTATCTGATTCAGGAGCGGCATTTCTCGGTGCTCGAAGGCGGTTGGCTCGCGGCCATTCCGCCGCTGGGTGCGGCCTTTGGCGCCGGGATCGGCGGCGTGCTGACGGGAATTGCGTGCCGGCGCTACGGCCCGCTCAAGGGCTTCCGAAGGGTGCCGCTATTGGCGTTGCCCGCTGCGGGACTTTTGCTGCTACTCATTGTCGGCGCGGTCAACGCCTACGCCGCGGTTGCAGGATTGGCGCTCTGTTTCGGCTTGGTCGAGCTCACGGAGGGGGCCTTTTGGGGCGCCGCGATGACGGTCGGGCGCAGTGACACCATGGTCGTCACCAGCATTATGAATACCGGCGGGACCATGGGCGGCATTATCGGAATACCGGTCGTCGCCTATTTGTCGGGGCATGATCACTGGCATGCGGCGTTCTTCATCGGCGCTGTGCTTGCGGTGATGAGCTCGAGTGCCTGGTTCGCGATCGATTTGCGCGCCGCGAGCGCGGACCCTGAGGATGCTCGCGCTTTGAATCCCGCGTCGGCGGCGGTCACCGCCGTTTGATGAACGGCATCGCGCTCACGATGGCGCTCGCCCGCCCCCACGGCGCCTCGATATCGAGCTGCGTGTCCGCCGCCGTACTGCCGATCGGCACCATCGCATAGCCGATATTCATCTGGAGTCGCGGCGAGTAGACGGCCACCGTCACTTCACCTGCGGGCACGCCGTCGAACAGGACCGGCCAGCGCTCCTCGAAAGGGGCCGGCAGAGCGTCGCCCAGGATGCGAATGCCGACGAGCTTGCGGGTTATTCCCTGCGCACGAACCTTGAGGAGTGCATCCTTGCCGATGAAGTCGGCGGGCGCGTCGAGATTGATGAACCGCTCGAGCCCGGCCTCGAATGGATTTGTCTGCAGGTCCATGTCGGAGCGGTAGGCCAAGATGCCGGCCTCCACCCGGTTGGCATCGGAGGGCCCGGTCACGGCAATCTGGAACGGCTTCCCTGCCGCGAGCACTCGATCCCAGAGCGCGTCGCCATAGCGGCCGTCGCGCAGGAAAATTTCGTATCCAACCTCACCGCTCCACCCTGTGCGCGAGACGACGACCGGGATCCCGTCGAGGTCGGTCTGCACGAATTCATAGGGCGCCAGGACTACCCGTCCGCCGAACAACGCGCCGATCACCGCGGATGACTTGGGCCCTTGGATCTGTATTGGCGAGACGTCCGGTTCACGCACCTCGACATCCAAGCCCGAATGGACGGCCACGCCCTTGACCCAGAGGAGCAGGTCGCTGTCGGATGTGGATAGCCAGAAGTGGTTGTCGTTCAAGCGCAGCAGTACCGGATCATTGACGATGCCGCCCTCCTTCGTCGTGACCAGCGTATAGCAGCAGCGGCCGATCCGGCACTTCGTCAGGTCGCGAGGCGTCAGCGAATTTGCGAAGACAGGCGCGTCGGTGCCCGTAATCTCGACTTGGCGCTCGGTACCAACGTCCCACAGGGTGACGCCGTTGACGAGGTGCCAGTACGCGGCCAGTGGGTCCTGGTCTGCATAGCCGGCCGGCTGATACATGTGGTTCGCAAAGGAGTACTTCGAGCACTCCGCCCGCCGCGTGGCTTCGAAGAAGGGTGAGCGACGAATCCAGTAGTCGAACGAATTCACCAGACACCTCCGAGCGCAATCTTGACGGCCTCACCGTTGATACCGCTCGCGGCACTCGAGGCAAGAAAGGCGATCGTGTCTGCGATTTCCTGCGGGTCCACCGGACGTTGCGCCGGATATCCGGACACGGCTTCCTTCCAGGTCTCCTCGAAGCTACTGCCCTTGGCAGCGGCCATTTGGCGAACCAGGTCGTCCGCCATCGGAGTCTTGGTCCAGCCCGGCAGCACCGCATTGCACGTAACGCCGTACGGCCCGACGTCCTGCGCCACAGCACGCATGAGCCCGAGAAGCCCGCTGCGCGAGGCGCAGTAGGCGGGCTGCGCAGCAACACCGAATTCTCCTGCATTGGAACTCACGATCACGATCCGTCCGGAGCGGCGTTCGACCATCTCACGGGCCGCGTGCCGGATGAGTTCGAAAGGCCCATGCAGATTTGTCGCAAAGATTTCATGCCAGACTGAAGGGCTTTCATCCCACACCGCCCGCTCAGCCGCCGAGAGCAGACCCGCGTTATTGACGAGGACGTCGATGGGCCCGAGCCGACTACGCGTCTCCTCGATGATGCGTTCGCACCCCTCACCCGTGGCAACGCTCTCCGCCAGGTATTCGACGCCCGATTCTTCGGCGAGTGTGCGCAGTTCGGCCAGGGTTCGCGAAACCGCCATGACTCGATAGCCACGTGCAGCCAACGTGGACGCGACGGCCCGCCCAATACCCCGTCCCGCTCCGGTGACGAGCGCGACGCGCGCGCCCAGCACTCGCGCCCCAGCTGGCTCAGCAGTTTCCGGCACTGCAAGAACCACTCATATTTCTTGAACCTAATCGGGTCTACAACGCATCTCCAAATGTAGCTTGCGCTGTAGTACGGCGTCATCCAATTATTCAAACATGCGCTTTAGCGAAACTAATGATTCGCCTGGCACGTGCCTGCGACTTTTGAGGCACACGAAATCACAGGAACACCTTCCAGCAATTTGATCGCTTCCGGGAAGAGCTCCCCTTTCGCGCGTCCATTAGTTCTTGAATCTCGCGGGTTCGCAATCGAGTACTATCTGCACAGTGCAGAACTAGTGGTGATCACCGAACACCCGGCGGCCCCGCTATCAGGTAAGTACCCATGCGCATTGGACTCGGTCGTGGTTTTTTTGCTATCGCGGCAGCGAGCCTCGCGATTTTGAGCCTCACTTACGGCGAGTTCGGGCCGTCAGGGCGGCCCCTACCGGGCTGGATTCCCTGGCGGGAAACATGGGTCTATTTATCCGCGCTACTTCTCTTGGCAGCCAGCGCCGGTCTTTGCTTCTCGCGCACAGCATTGCCTGGTGCGTTGACGATCGGTGCGTACCAAGCGGTCTGGGCCGTGCTTGGTACACCCCCGATCCTCTCCAAACCGATGAGCATTGGCGCGTGGTACGGATTTTGCGAAGCGATGACGTCGCTTGTCGGCGCATGGATCCTTTACGCCATGTTGCGACGGCAGTCGCGAGGATCGGAGATACCAATCACCAGCGAGCGCGCCGTGCGCGTGGCACAGGTTTTGTTTGGCCTCACATGTGTCTTCTACGGCTCATCGCACTTTGTCTACGCCGATTATACCGCCAGCATGGTCCCTACCTGGCTACCCAATCGGTTGGGATTGGCTTACTTCACCGGGCTTGGCCACCTTGCCGCTGGAATTGGCATCATTGTCGGCATTCTCCCCCGTCTCGCGGCCACCCTCGAAGCGATCATGATGAGCTTGTTTGGACTTCTGGTCTGGGTACCGAGCTTTTTGGCGCAGCCCCGGCCCCAATGGGCGACGCCGCCCCAAAATCAATGGTCGGAACTCGTCGTGAGCCTGGTGTTGGCCGCCTCCGCGTGCATTGTCGCAACTTCTTTGAGAAACGGCCCCTGGGGCTTCGGCTCGCGCTCACACGCGTGAATAAGTGCGGCGTTCGGACGCCGATCGGCCCCTTTTTGCCGGTCGCCACCGGCAGCTAACGGGAATCCAATTTATCCGGCGTGTTCGGTGAGACCTTCGCGCGCTTCTTTGAGCTGCTTCCAGTTCGGCGCGTACTTGAGCGCTTCGTCGTATTTGGCGAGCGCCTTTTTGATCTTGCCTTGTTTCACGAGCACATCGCCCGATGCCTTTAAGGGATCGGCCCAGTGCGGGCCTCTCTTGTTGGCATCCTTGAACTTCGCCTCCGCACCGTCGAGATCGCCGTGCTTCGCCAGCGCAATACCCCATGAGTAGTACCCAGCCGGCAGATCGGGTGCGAGAGTCACCGCTGCGGCGTAAGCCTTTTGAGCAGACTCCCAATCGCCGCGAGCATCAAGGATGTCGCCGCGGAATCGGTAGCAATCCACGTACGAGCCTGCGGTCTGAAAAATCAAATCAGCTTTCTCCGGGCGACCGGCAGCCGCCTCGGCCGGAGCGACCCAGCACAGGTAGCCGGGGTATTGCGAGGAAACATCAGGATTGGCGTAGGTTGTCTGAAATGCTTCCATCTCAGCGACTGCAGCCGCTGTATCGCCCGCTTCTATAGCCAGTCGGCCCCGCACGAAGTGCACCATAGCGGTGGTGCCGTGATCCGCAGGATCGGGTTTAACTGTCTCAAGGGACAACTTCGCAGCCGCCGCATCGTGTAGCCGCACATCAATATCGGAAATGTTTACCGCGGCAACGCCACCCACGTTTGATCCGATTCCACCGCTCGCATCGGCGTCTGCCACCGTCTCATTGAGCCAGGGCCCGAGGTTCCAAGTAAGGATATCCGAGTTCTGATAATAGGTCTCGGGAGCGCGCCCAGGGCGGCCACCGGCCACCGCACGCATAGCTTCCCCTTCCTTCCAAGCGTTCTCCTCATCCCCAAGCAGCCAGTAGGCCTGCATTACGTTGTTGTAGGCGACCCAGTAGTCGGGCTTCAACCTCAGCGCCGCGCGGTAGAGTGCCAGTGATTCGCGCGGTGGACCCCCCACGTTGCTGAGCGCATTTGCCCAAGTATTGAGCAGATACGGTCGATCGGCTTTGTCGGCACCCGCGTATGCCGCCTTGCTGAAGGCGAGTGCCTCGTCATTGCGTCCCTTATTCGTCAGGTAGTACGCCCACAGGACGGGTTCCGACTGCGAATAGACGTAACCTGCGGCTTGCGTTATTAGATTGTCGAGATCGCTCGTCGTCCCGGTGAATTTCCTGGCCGCAACTGCATCACCGCGGACAGTGAGCGCAAGGCCGTCGGGCTCTGACTGGATTACCTCACCCTCGATATGCAGGTCGTGACCAAAGCGCGCCTTGAGCATTCTGGAGATCTCGCCAAGAGATATGCCGGCCTCCGGCACCGCGAGCTTGATCTCCCCGGTCCATGCATTAGCGAGATCCCGCTTGGCAGCGTCGGCGCGTGTGGCGCTCTGCAGCCTGCGCAGCTCATCGAGCAACCCATCGGCCACGACCTTGCCGGTCACGCCCCGTGCGACGAGCGCGGGCGGAGCATCAAAGGGCTCCACCACCACGGAGCGAGAGTTGACGGCATCGCGGATCAAGATTGCGCCGCCAATGCCGATGACGGTCGCCACCAGAATCACGAACAACTGCAGCCCTACTCTGAGCCGCTCGCCAAAGCGCCTGAGTTTGAGTAACTGCAGGTTGACGGCACGCTGCTCGTGCAGGTGTTCCGTCTGAATCTCTACGAGATGGCTTTGTCTGCGAAAGTACGCAGAAGCCTCTTTGGCCAGCCCGGGGTCGGCCTTGGCCACCTCGGCGGCGAGCGCTGCGGCGGTTGGATCCAAGGGGGTCTCGGCGACCGAGACTTCGGTAGTTGGTTCGTTACCCGCGCCAAGGACTTCTGAGACTCCACCGGGCTCGGTCATGGTGGTCCTCCGTAAAGTGAATGAATTACCGGAAATTGTGTGCTTCGACCCGGGCGGCCATTTGCGGGCTCTTGTTACCGTCCGTATAGCCTAGGTGGTCTCAATGGGTTAGCGCAACACCTCAGATATAGTCTGATGCAAAGGGGTGATCGCCATGAGACGAGGTCGGCTTCGGATGTTCACAACTGCCCAGTGCGCCGAGTCCAGATTCCGCGCATGTTCCTGAGATCAGCCTTATCGTTTCGCGGCTGCCGTAGATGGAATCTGCTTAGGATTGACCGGGAATTTCCTATGCGCATTAGTGCGCATAATAGAGGCAACCATGAAAACAGGTTTTAACGCGGCGGCCCGGAAGCGCCCGGTCAATCTGACCTTGAATGAAGATTTGGTGAGTCAGGCTAAATCGATGACCGACAACCTATCGGGTGTCGTGGAATCATTGCTGTCGGAGTTCGTTGATCGAGAGCGCCGGGAGCGACTGGTCAAGACCAAGGTAGTGGAAGCGACAATCGCCGCGTGGAACAGATTCAATACTAAGTCTGGTTCGATTGCTGACGAGTACTCGTCACTCTGATGGCGCAGTTTGACAACTATCGCCGACGGGTTGTGGTACCACTCGTCCGGTCGACGGCCATCGGTAAGGTTAACTACGCTGCCTTTAATCCATCCTTCAAGATACGCGGCACCGCGGTCGTGTTACATCCACTCGAGATCGTTTCCGTACGCATTGATCAGCTCGGAGAGGTGGTTGGTTCCCTTAGCGATGACAGCCAATTGACAGTTGCAGCGCTGGAAGAACTTCTGACACGCGCCTGGAAGTAACTCACGCTACGGATAAGCCGTCATTGGTTACAGGGCCGTTCGGCTCGCGAAGCGACACTTGACCGGCGATGCAACAGCGACGGTCGCTGACCGGCCAACACCGGGCATTGGCCGTGCCGAAAAGCTTACCGCGGGGCGGCCATTCGCGTCCTGCGGTAAGCTAGCGTTGATGTCTAGGGAACCTGCCGCAGTAGAAGGAGAGATGACGTATCATGGAATGTGTCGTCACCGCCAAACAGCGATTCCGTCGCCTAATTAATAGTTAGGTTTGGCAAGTGCACGTTGAGCGCACGCACCACGTGGACCGCATTCCCGAAGATTCCGCGTTACCGGTTCTGCAACGGTACGAATACGATATTTTTCGCTTCTCTGAGGGCGACGAGATGCTGGTGGCACGTAGTTATTCATCTGACCAATTGGACGTGCACTTTTTGAGACGTGAATCCGGCCCAGAGCACTTTGGTCTTACCCGAAAGGACACCACGACACCATTATTTCTATCGGCGGTTTCATATCTGCACGGAATTGGTATGTTCGATATTCAGTGGTTAAATATCGAGGGAGAAGGTTATGAAGCGCTCTCCGACGAAGGTTGAGTCAAGGATTGGGATTATGCGTACTACCTTCACCGCGATGGGCCTTCTTGGGTTTGCACAATTCGCGATGGCGCAAAGTGCTGCACCGCCTGACCCGAACCCGGATGTTTTGACGGTTTGCATTTCGGAGGATGGCATCTGCCACTTTCTGGACGCCTCCACACCGTGCGATCAACTAGGTCAGTATTTGTTATCGAAGCACCTAGCGCAAAATGGGCACATTCATATTGCGGTCGATCGATCCTCGAAATATGAGTTGGTGGCAGCAACTTTGGAATCGCTTCGTGGAACGGGCTTCAAAGTCGGCTTCATAAATTACGACCCCTCATCATCTCAGTGAATCGAGCTAACGCCCGGACCGATTCGCTGGGCTTCCGGATTGCGGACATTCGTGGTGAAGGGCTCCTTAGGGTCGAGGGCGGTCCTCCGCCGTGAGTACGGGCAACACCCGCCAAAACCGCCGGTCGCGCGTTCACGCCAAGATTCCCGATAGCTGTCAGTCGAGCAAGGTCGGATCCGGACGCCGCCTTCACCGGCCGTGCTTGAATGAGCAGGCCGCCCTACACTGAGCAACATGGCTTCACGGGCTTACCTACTGTCGCTTCCCGAACGCGTGATCCGCTCTGCGCTCGGCCTCAGTGCGGGTCTGTTGCGTGAAGTCGGCGTGGTGGTGCTGCCGCAGGGTGTGCGACGCAGCGCGTTGTACAGGAGCCTCGTTGATACAACGCTGCGCTATGTGATCGAACATGTGGGTGGAGCGGAAGGTGTTTATCCCACCGAACAGCCGCAGCCCGGTGACTTCCTTGCTAGGCGCGGAGCCGGTCATGCAATAGAGCTCCTCGGCATCGTCGCGTTTCGAGTATCGCCCGTATGGGTACTCGCTGCGCTCGCCGATCTCAGCGGTCTGGGGCGGCGTCTGATTCCGGAAATTGCGGAGGCGCTCAAGGCGGAGGGCCTCCTGCACGAAGGGTCTCAGTTCGAGAGCGTAGATCAGCTGTTGGACGGGCTCGAAAAGACCTCCTCGCGTCTCGCTCAAGCTTTGTACGTTCCGCCACTGAACGTCGCAGAATTGCGGAAGGAGTGGCAGACGATTCGCGGCCAGGCGCGAGGGGCCAACCCGCTACAGCTTCCGTCTCCGACTGCGATCGGCAAACAGTGGGAGCAGCTCAAGCAAGAGTCGACGCGTCAGGGGCGTTCGATCTTCGAGACATCTTCCGTGATGGCAATCGCTGCCGTACGTGCCCTGCCCAATAGGGCACGTTGGCTATCAGCGTCAACACGCGTCGGTGCGAGGCGCGCCGGAAAGCTCCTGGCAGCAGATGTGCTGGATGGCTACAGTCAGACACTGAGCGAGTTACGCGAGGTGGGCTATCTCACCTATGCGAAGCGGCAGTTGAGCCCTTACTTGCGCGCCTGTGTTGATCAGTTCTCTCAGCAGCGGCCGACGCTTACGCAACGGCTACTGGCGCGGACGCGCAAGAACTAATGCGCGTGGACGGCAACTCACGGCCGAGGCTGTGTAAAAACCTCGGCACTTTTTCGAATTGAGCGATACGAGCCAAAAATCTCAAGCGTGTATCAAATATGTGAGATTTCGAAGTCTGAATTTTGCAGAATTGATTTGCAGCGAGGTCGGTTTTTGTTTTTACACAGCCTCGGCCAACTCCGGCCGGTGGGCAATGTGAAGTCATCGCCGCCAAGCGGCAATTCACGACTTGCGATAAGCTAGGCCCGCCAGCCGTAGCACAGGGAGAGCGCGAAATGTTATTGGGTATCTCCGTCGAGTTTCTCGACGATGTTTTCGATCGCGTCGCTGGTAGTTAGGAGCCGCGAGCATGCCGATCGTCATCATGATGATTGCGCTCGGGTTGGGGGTTCTGTTGAACCTTGTAGCTACAGTGATGCTCGCTCGTTCCGATTTCGAAACTCCGCTTCAAAAGGTTCTCCAATTCGTCCTCATTTGGGTTGTACCCTTTATTGGTTCGATCATGGTAATCGCCGTATCGAAGGCGGCATATTTCGATCGAAAGCCTCACCCTAATTCGGACGTCTCCGGTAGTGGGTGGATTCCAGGAAGCGATGTGGTTTTGGGCAGAGACACGAGTCACAATAGTTACGGTGAGCACAGTGGTTTTGATGGACACGGTGGAGACGCCGGGCATGGCGGGCACTAACTAGGCCAAGGATGGGATCGATGATTGAGATAAATCAGCTTCGTTGTGGGTTGGCGCAACCCCGCGTCGCTCAGCCGCCCCGTTACGTGCTGGCATTTCTATGAAGCGACCCATTGAGCTAACCGTCGCACTCGCGATTCTGGCGGCAGAATACCTAGCGGTGTTGCCAGGCTATATCGCGTCGTTCACTAGTGGGATCAAAGGTGGGCTAAGTGACCCCGCGACTACCTTCGTCGTAAGTTCATTCTTTTGGTTCATCACTCTTCGACCATTGGTCCTGTATCTGCTGTGGCGTGGCACGAGCTGGGTGCGAACCTGGTTTATTTGGACGCTCCCAATAGGTTTCACATTTTTCCTGGTGCGAGGTTTGATCTTGCGCGGCTCTGGGCGCGGAATTTCTAGCTCTCAGCCCGATGTCATGCACAAGCTCAGTGGGCCAAATCTTTTCACGCATGTGGCCCTTATTATCGGCTTTTTCGCCCTTCTAGTTCTCTACTCACCTCGCGTGCGAGCATGGTTCAAACACATGAAAGATACTCGTTCGGCAACCCGCCTTGCGAACACTTAACGATTCGAGCGAAACGCGGGTGGTGCTTTCATACTTCGGCAAAGCGGACAGCGACGGCTGGCCGCTTGGGGTCGAGTACGCGTTGGCGGTCGCCGCCGAGACCACGGGCTCCACCACAACGCGCGCGGTAGCACATGAGATCAGTGAACACCTAACAATTGGTTTGAGCGATCGCAGGGCCGGGTCTTCGGTGAGCCAAGGAAGGGGTCGATGATTGGTATAAATCAGCTTCGTTGGTCGGCAACGCAACCCTGCGTCGCTCAACCTTATCGTTCGATCTTTAGGAGAACGCAAGTGCGAAAGTTTTCGCGTATTTTCTTGACTGGGCTTTTCTTGGTGGCGGCTGGTGCTGCTTATTCGGGCGAACCTGCGGTTCAGCGTTTCGCTCTCCCCGGTCACGGAGCGCTCGAGTTGTAGTACTTACCAACGATGGGCAAGACGCAATAGTGAAGGCAGCCCTGGACGTGCTGCGGATCGCGGTGCAAAAATCGGACGGAGCGGTCTAACATCATTCGAGAGATCGGCGGTCGCGTCGTTGATGAACCAAGGAGTGGGTCGATGATTGAGATAATTAAGCTTCGTTTTGGGGCAGCGAAGCCCCGCGTCGCTCAACTTCATTGTTTTAGACATCACCATGCCAAAAAACCACGCCACTCGTTTGCTGGCTCGTTTGGATTCTCTCGAGAAGGGTGATGGCCTTCGCCGCGCGAAATTGGTTGGTCGGGTGCTATTTCTCGTCGGCCTACTGCTGGCGGCCTTTGTCGGAGCCGCAATAGCATACGGGCTTCACCCGGCGTTTATCGCGGTGCCTGCTGCAGCTGTAGGCTGGGTAATTGCCGAACGGAACGCCCTTCGGTCACGAATATCGCAGTGGCCAATTATGAGGAACTATATTGATTGGCAGCGAGTTAACGCGGACCTCCCTCCAACGGTTCGAGAGAATCGCGGTTCCGATACCTGAAACCGGACGTTGGTGTGCGACTGCAAGGGGTCATCTCGGTCAGATGGCACATCGACCCAATGGCACACACGCTTGTAACTCGAGAGTTCTGCGGCTTGCGATTGCGTGCATCCAGAAAGGATCGAACACCTTTGAACATATGAATAGCACTGAATAGCACAGCGAGAAAAATATGTCGCGGCTAACTTGTTGAATTGAAATGCGCGCCCGGAGGGACTCGAACCCCCGGCCCCCTGGTTCGAAGTGGGGTATACCGAGTCTCGAATTATCCAATAAAATCGATAGCTTGCGCCCATCCAGTTGTGCCACGAATTGCCGACATATCCGCTCATAAGCCGTTGAAGCTGCGGATACGTCACCGTTTCAATGGCACAGCAGAATGGTGCCTTGCTCAGCAGGGCCAGGTGGCCTGTGGCGCCTCTCGTCCGCTGTGCCTCGATATGGCCATCTCCTGAATAGAGGGCCCACCGGACCGAAGAAAAGCAGATCCTCGGTTACGTCTTTGTAATATCGCCTGCAATATCATACAATTAAGCATGCGGTTGGTGCTGGACACGGACGTGCTGGTGGCCGCATTTCGGAGCGAGCGTGGAGCGTCGCGCGAGCTGCTTATAGCAGCGCTCGATGAGCGGTATGTGCTCCTGGCCTCCACCGCTTTGTGGTTGGAGTACGAAGCGGTACTGGTTCGGCCATCGCACCTGAAAGCCATGCGGCTCAATGCTGCAGAGGTTGGCGACGTGCTCGCCGCACTTGCTCTAGTGGCGGAGCCGGTGCCCATTCATTTTCTTTGGCGGCCCGTTTTGGCCGACTCAGAAGATGAACATGTTTTGGATTTGGCGATGAACGGCCGAGCCAATATGTTAGTGACGTTTAATCAAGGCGATTTCGCAGAAGCGTCCAAGACTTTTCAAATTGAGGTGGTGACGCCGGCGGTGGCGCTGCGAAGAGTGAGGGAATGAATATGCGGGCGAGTAACTTTGCTTTGAGACTACAACCCTCGTTGCTGGAGGAGTTGCGGTCTATGTCCGATCTGGAGGGGGTCGCGGTGAATCAATTAATCAATGTCGCGATAGCCGAGAAGCTGGCGCAGATGCGGACCGCCAAATCGTTTGCCGATCGCATCGCAGCTGCCAGTCCGAAGGCCGGAGCGCAACTGATCCGAGACTTGAGTCGTGGTGGTGGCTATAAGCCCAGAAAGGGGGACGTAATTACACGAGCACCAAAGAAGCGCAGGCGCGGGACCACGGCGACTTAGCTGTCGGCGGTCCGAATTGATGGCGACGAGCATTGGAAGTCGGTAATCGTCAGTCGAATTTTTTGTGAAAGTAGCGCGCCCGGACGGATTCGAACCGCCGACCACCTGGTTCGAAGTCGCAACGATGTTTTTATAGGTTCTTAATTTTCAACCACTTAGCAGGCCCGCCCTCACTCGAAATAGGCACCGTAGCGCATGAAGGCGCACCAAACGCTACGTTTTTGCTACGGTGCCGATCTTCCGATTTGACGACGTACGCGTGTCTCCTATACTGGGGCGGCAATGCCAACAACCGCCGTAAAGCTGCCTGCAGTTCTCGAGAAATTCGTAGCCTCGCAAGTACGCGAGGGTACGTATCGCAGCCGCGAAGCCGCGATCGTCGCGGCAGTTTCGCATCAAAAGCGCCGCAGCGAACAACTCACCTGGTTGCAGTCGGAAATCCAGAAAGGCCTCGACTCCGGACCAGCCGGTGAGCTCGATATTGAAAAGGTCATCCGGCGCGGTCGTCGTCGGATCGCCGCTCGCGCCCGCCGGGCTCGGAGCTAATGCCACGTCGAATTGAACCCTCTCGCGCAGCGCTTGCCGATTTCGACGCCATTTACGACTACATCGCACGAGAGAATCCGCGCGCAGCGGCTCAAGTCCTGCGCTCGCTCGATCACTCGATCCAGCTCCTAGCCGACCAACCAAAACTGGGAAAGGTCTTTCGTCATCGACGTCTCCGCTTAAGGCTGCTCACGCACGGCGACTATCTAGTTTTCTACCGCGAACGTCCCGGTGTCATAGAAATTGTCCGTGTCATCCACGGCCGCAGAAACATCCCTGACATTCTTGATGAGTTGTGACGACTCGCATCCGCGCGGCAACTGGTCGCGTGCGGGACAATTTCATCCGACTAGCCTGCCGTTTCCCTCCAAATCTGAACCGAAAACCGTCGATCCGCCTGCTGCTTCGCGACAGGTTGGATGGCAATCTCACCGGCGGCTTGCTTCCAGACAAACGACCGTCCATCGGCGGGATGTGTCGACCACTCGGGATGAAGTTTCATGAATCCAGTGATTTCCGAGGGAGCAATCCGTTGCCGCCGAATTTCGAAGCTCAATCGGACCAGTCGCTGGAGTGCTGCTGCATCGTAGGGACGAACGATGTAGTTCTCATAAGCCGGCGCAGCTATTGCAACCAGAATCCTTCCGATCGGATTATAGATCGTATGAACCGACACAATGTCCGCATTCTTCTGTTCCCATTTCTTGAGCTTCGCCTGGTCCGTTGCGAATGTGGACGGGGCCAGCGCTGCGAACCCCCCGAGTTCACTCATGACTTTCGCATCGAGATTCTCGGTAGCGTTTATCTTGAAGAAGTGGCCTTCAATAGGACTCAAGATGCGATTCCACATACGCCACGCGCTCGAACCCATGCCATCCGGTGGCTGCCAGTGATTGTCGGCGAGGGTCTGTGTCTGCCGGTATATGAATGTATGCAGACGAAACTCGGCGGCGAAGGCGTTGCGGATATTCCAATCGCTCAAATCGAACTGCGGTAGATGCTCGTTCATATTCTCCGGAATCGCTGCCCGTGGGTCTGCGATCATGTCTGCGAGGATCAAAAAGTCTGTTTGCAAGAACGACACAGCGAGCATCTTTGAGATCAGCGTCCCTTCGCCAATAAGCATCCGATGCCAAAGATCGATGTCTTGACGAAGGCTCTTTAGCGCCGATTGTTTTTGTAGTTCGTCCCCCGATTGCAACTGCAAGGACACGCTGGCAAGGAACAGGTTCCGCACGTCGGTTGGCACCATGTAGATGGGCGCCGTAGCGCTTGGTTGAGCAGTCTCGTAGTATCCCGATAAATCGAACAAGGCCAGATAACGCTGATAGAGCTCTCGATTTTGGTCGATCAGTTGCTCAATTTTGGGTCCGTTCGCGCGGAGGCTACTCCAGAAAGACACCTCCCGCGGTCTACAGCAATCAATTGAGCCTTCGAACTTCAGCCTCTGTGGGTCGGATCCAGCAAGCGTTTCGAGCCCGAGCAGTGGATCTCGAAGCATCGTGTCTACGCTTTCGTTGTAGTGGCCGATCCTCGCCTGTCCAACCGAAATTACGGATTGACCTGCGGGTGCGTCGAACCCCGCTAACGACACGTAGAGATTCTCGTCGGGCCTGTTGCGATTCTCAGGCGGGTGAAGCAGTGCCAAGGCCTCAGGCGACGGGCGTTCATCGAAGGCGTTAATCGCCAACGCAGCGAGGATTAGCGCCAAAAGCGCAAGCGCGCTCCATATGGCGGCACGTCGCAGCACTCGTAAAGTGCGAAAATAGGCCCCGAAGCGTTCCGTTACTCCGTCCATCAGTAATTTCGACCAGCTCGCTTTCCCTGCACTGTCTTGCAGTTTTGCATTGTCGGACACTTAAACCAAGGTCGGGTTTCGCGATCCCCGACGGTCGCCGTCACTGCCATGGACGAGGTTGCCGGCGAACTCACCCTTTCGACCCTACGCGGTCCATCGCGACCCTCTTCAGCCTGTCAGCAGCGCCTGCTTTTAGGAATCAGAACCGCGATCGCTCGAACTGTTTAAATTGACTCCTCCTGGGTGAGCAGTGCGTCCGCTCCCACCGCGAGTTAGGCGATGCCAATCGGCAAAGTCGATTGTCTACTTATCCGCTTCCCAATTTCCCGGAATAAAAACCCACTTGGAACCTACATGTTTCCAAAGCGGTGCATTCCAGTGGAAACCAGGTCGTGCGGGTTCCCACTGGCCATCGTTCCATTGGTAGGCTGTTTTCGCATAATAGACGTAATAGCCAGGCATCCATACATAGCCCGGTTGTGGCGCGGTACCAGGCACTTCTGGTTGCGGTGGCGGAGGTGCTTCATCTACACATTTTGCACCTTGTGTGCAGGGATCTTTTGGGTCATAAGGCTTCGTCAGCTTCCATTCTATTGGCATGCGAGTGGTCGGTTGGCCGTCGTCCGTCTGGGTTATGTGAAATTTATCGATCTGAAGTTTAAGGGTCATCACGTACTCCAGGGAGACATTATCGAGTCGATAAAATCCGGTTGACTGAACTATCGCTGCTTTTCGCACGCACCCAACCGGATCAAAAAAGAGCTGCAAGATAACGGTCCCCTGCTCGTTATGTTTCTTAGACTCAACTGGGTACAAATTCCACGGGATAATAAATGAAGCGGGAGGCCCAGGAATTTCGCATGAATTCAGTCGTGCGATCGATGTATAAAATTTCGTGTTGTCAGTTCGCTTGGTTACCAGAAATCGCGTCCCGTCGTCCTGTGACGGACTTGAATTGGCGGGACCGCTTGTGTCTGCAGGCTTTTCCGGGGCATCGAGGTTGGTCACCGCCGGAATGCGCACCGTCCTGTACAGGCGCGGACGCAGCTCCTGTATCTTCTTTGAAAAAGTCGGCCAGTCGTCCGGATCAACCTGATCGACGTTAATGCTGAGCTCGGTGAAGATCTCGACCACGCGCCGCGTGTGTTCCGCGACCTGCCGCAGACTCACATGGACATCGCCGCCCTCGAAGCGCTGCGCCGCTTCCTTCTTCGGGAAGACGTCCTCGGGGAAGTCAACTATGTCGGTGTGACGGACGATGCCCGGAAACTGAAACCCGAGCGGCGTGTGCCGGCTCTCGGAAGCGGGGAACCCGAGCGTATCGGTCACAGCGAAGGGCACCAGCTGCGCCGTCCGCGCAATTCCGTCGGAAGGCGAAAAAAATCCGGGCACTACGAAGTAATTGACCAGCGTCAGAACGTCATCGTCCTTGGAAGACTCGACCTTCATCGGCGCGGTAGTATGTGCCTCCGGATAGAGCTTCAGGTAAGGCCCGGCCAGCTGGTTGAAGAGTGCTTCAGGGCCCTGCTTCGCAATCGCGCCGCGCATGGCTTCCGCCAGGTCGCCGCGATAGACGACGCGCGATTCAAGTGTCGGGTCGGCGTCCATGCGTTCAAAATAAAACGTGTCGGTCACTGTCACATGTGCGGTGCCGTAGGCCGTGGGCAGCGCCACGAGTGCAGAACCCTGGGACGTCAGCGGCAGCCCCTGTCCAAAGCCCGCCGTCTCGCGGTTGGGCAGCGTGCCGGTCTGCTCCGTGCGCGTCGCGTCCAGGTAGTAGCTCTGCGCATCGAGGTCCACGCGCACGATGGCGTGATCAAAAGCCAGCGGGCTTGGCAGCAGTTGCGCCGCCGCGCCACGCAGGTTGGCGGATACCAGTATTGGCGTCGCACGAATACCGATGCGGTCGAGGAGCGTGGTTAAGAGAGCCACCTTGTCCTTGCAATCCCCAAAACGTTTCTTTAGGACCATCTCGGGCGATGCAGGCCGGTGAGTATAGGGACCGATCTCCGTGCCGAAATAGCGGATTTCCTTCTGCACGAACTCAAGCGCCGCCAGCACCCGCTCGGGCGTGGTGCTGGCCTGGGCCTTGATCGCAACGGCCTCCTGGTCCAGAAGCGGACCCCGTGCGTCGCGCGGGAAGACGGAGGCCCCCCAGCGCGCGACTTCCGCCCAGTCGGCAAACTCACTGAACTGAAGCCACCGGTCGATGAGCGCGCTGTAGGGCGCGCCGGGCTCGAAATCCAGCCTGGGCGTGTGATCTTTACGGAATACCATCTCGCGCAGGCCGCCCACGGTGCGGATCACCGGCTGCAGCTCCCCGTGCACCATCGCGTAGTGGATTTCGCGGCTCGGGGATGCAAGTAGACGCACCTCATGCATGGTCTCGGGACCTAAGATGTTGCCCAAACCGACAAGGGCGACGAATTTGTCCCCGAATACGGGATTGCTGCCGCGTACAGAGAAGGCATAATCGATCTCATCCCCGACCCGCACGTCGTCCAGCACGATCGAGAGGGTCTCGCGACCGTCATACATTTGGCGCTCAAGCTGGGTTTCCCGTCGCAGCAGCGGGTACTTGCGATCGAGGCGGTTCAATCGTTTGCCTGCGCGCAATAGTTCCAGGTGATGTAGGACCAGCTTCTGGAAGCTCGGATCGAACTGAATCTCGATTCGAGAACCCGAGTCGAGTCCGGCACTCAGGTTGATCACCCGTACGACGTGGAGGTAGTGAGTTTCGGATGTCGCGCCGAGTTGATACTGCTCATCGATGACCCGATAGCTCATGGGAGCAGTCGATTCAGCGGCGACATCCTCCGTGCTGGGCGAGGGGGTGACCCACGACGGAGCCGGCTCGACCGCGTAGCCTGAACTCGCATCACTGTGCTGGGCAGTCTTCGTGTGAGCATGAGGAGACAAGGAATTTCCGCCGCCCCGCTCCTGCGCGTTGCTCGCACTCATAGCAACGCTTGCCGCTGCCAGCAACAGCATTTCCCACCAGACTCTTGCTGATACCAAGGTCACCCCCAAATCCGCGAACGACACTTTAGACTACGCCGGGCCGCGGCGCAGCCAATCGCAAGTCGCCAGCGGCCGCTTCCTGGCAACCTCTCCGACACCGTCAGGGTCCGGAAGTGGTCGGACGCCGACGGATTGATCCGTACCCTCGCCCTCGACCCCAACGTGACACTCGTGATCGACTGCTATGGAGGCCCGAAGGGCACCGCAATGAAAAGAAGATGTGATAGTTGTAGGTCCGCGTTGGTTAAGTGGCTCTCACTTCCTTTCGTAGCAATCTGAAGCCAGTGCAATCCGGCGCTTTCAACGACGACGTCAATGGAGTACGTGGTAGTCCCATTCTCTGGAGTTACCACGGTTCCCGTAAGACGGCAGGGTCGGTCAAAAAACACAAGAAGCAGTCTGTTCTTCGAAACCGAATCCATAAATCCAACGCCAAATCGCCGGCTTTTGTCAGTGGTGATACCGGTCGCTAGCCTGGCGAAGCGCGTATCGCCTGGGTCAATCCTCCAACCGGCCTTCGCAGCAGCTACAGTTATGGTCGCCGCTTGTTGGTCCAATTCAGCCCGGAGAGTGGAGAGATTAATTGGAACAGTTGCGGCGTTGCCGAGCGCTTCAGTTCTCTTGGGTGGATAATGCGGATCACCAAATATCTCGCCTGGAACGGCGCCTAACATAGCGGACCACCTATCGGGCCTGTCGCCCGCTGGAATTGCGTGACCGCGAGCGTCAACAAAACTCACAGGAACGTTCAGCGATCCCATTGCCGAATCAACATTACGCTTCGGCGACGCACATCCAGAGATAGTGGTCGCAATAAGCGCGATCATAACTACGAGGGTTCCAGTGACTGCGGCGTTGTTAAGGTTCATCAATCTCGCGCTCAGCAGTTTATCGTTCACGTCCGCTCCAACCGCTAGTTAGGCCGAGCCGTCTGATGGTGCGTTCATGTTTCCGGCGCCGGCCGACACCGCCGCGGCATAAAACTGCTTTAGGTGCGGAAGTACGGCATGGAGGTTCTTTATAAGGTCTTCTTCCGATCTCACAGCGTGCACAAAACGAAAAACGTACACCCCCCATCTTCCAGGCTCTGGCGGCAGAGCGACCTTGACGTCGGAGCCCGTCATCCTCCACTCGATTCCTGCGCGTGATCCGTCGGGCGCCACTACGTACGCGTCTCCCCAAGAAGGCGGCGAATCGCCCCGTACATCGGTGATGATGCCGAATATAAATCCATCCTTCTCAGAGTCGGCCAGAAGCGGGAAGCCGTAGTAGGCGGGTGAGCCAGGGGGACGGGCGATGAATGCAGGCAGATGGGGCGAGGCAGACACCGCATTTGGGTCCTCTCGCGCCCAGTGGCCTTCCCGGAGCTGCTTCTTTTCCTCCATGAGTCTCGGCCTAACTATTACTGGGCGACGAAAACGTCGTAGGCCGGACAGGTTGCCCTAAAGGCATTGTGCGCTCCTTGCAAATCAGGCTGGATTCCATGGGCCTCGCCGTAAGCTTACCCCACCCCGCGAACGACCGCTTCAACGCGGTGATTCGTGAGATCCAGTGATGGGGTTTGGCCGACTGCTGCCGAGCGGGCAGGCCCGGCGGCGTCCAATCGTCGCCCTTTATGAGCAGAGGCGCACGATGGGTTGTTGGCTGTTGCTGGTATCTATGCGCCATTTACCGGGTTCGACCCGTTGTGGATCGATTTTAGATGTAATTACCGCGGATTCCATGACGATAGCTGCGCCGACGGACGGATTCAGTGTCTGCTTGGTCATGGCAATGTACTGCGAAGCGACCAGCCCAAGTACGATTGGCCAGTGAATTTCTTGCAGGGAGCGTTCTTGTCGGCCGAATAGTCGCTTTACCGGAGGTCGCGCCAATATGTCACGGGCATTTGGCCAGAACTTCTTCAGCGCAGCCAAGGGTTGAAGGTGGGGCTCTACGCCCGGCCTTGGGCGCAACTTGCCGAACTCAGCCGCGCTGCCCACCACGCTCGCAACATGCGCAGCAATTTCACCGACGTTTGGTAGATCTACCTCTGCGACACCCCCCTTCACCGCGGCGCCGGCGATTAGGACGGCTAACGGCAATACGCTCCCCTCTTCGGGAAAAAGAAAGCCATTGATCGCATCGCCGAACAGAAATATTTCGCCTGATTTCGCGGACACGACCGCAAGACTGCGCGGTTTGGCTGCTGAGGCTGTACCTGATGTGATTGCATTGAGCGCAGCGTTCTGGGCGGCAAAGCCAGCGAGCGCGCCAATGACTGTCAACAGTGTCTCACTGTGTATGCCGCGAGCAGTCTTGAGACTATTCATCAGACCGACGCCGAGGTCACCGATGGCTCGATTGCCTGTCTTACTGGACTCAGGCTGCCAAGGATAAGTAGTTATGGGTATTGAAATCGCAGTCACGAACTAGCGCACTGTCAGACTCCCTAAGATCTGCAATAGACCATTAGCCAGATCGCTCGTCAAACATCGTCAAAATGACTGCTATGCGGATGGCAATCCCGGACAGCGAATGACCGGGCCGGAAGTCGCCGGAATGCTCCTCCCGAAAGCGCCCGATTCCGTTTGCCAAGCTCGCTAATAGTGGTCGCCAGAATCGTGCCCCGCCGCCCAACTAGCCAGGTTAGCCTTGAGAAGCGCTTTGGTGTTATCGCGCAGCGCCGAGCAGATTTTCAGCATCGCCCCGAATTCGCCCCGTAGCGAGCCGGGAACCTCTCCGCCGCCGCTCAACGCCCTCGCCCGAAAAGTGGCCTGGCTTGATCACGGTACGACGAAGTCGGGCGACGGTCGCGGCATACCGCTCAATGCGGACGCCGTGGCAGCACTCGAATCAACGCGGGGTCAGCACCCCCGTTGGTGCTTCACGTTCGCGGGCCAGCGCATCCAAAATAGCTCGACCGCGTGGGGCAAGGCGAAGCAGCGCGCCGGCATCGAAGATTTCCGATTCCACGACCTGGGGCACTATCCCGAGTGCCGGACTATGCCGAGTCCTGTTGGTTTAGCTCTATTTTCGTAGCATTTGCCTGAGCCAGACTCGGCATAGTTGAGTTTCTTCTCCTACCACTCGATTGGGGAGAAGACATGACCACCTGCAAACCCTCAGATCAGAGATCGTCAGACCGTTGCGCTGATGGTTTAGGCCACGCAACAAAGTGCCGTACCAGGCACAGCGGGACTCATTTGGACATTAGCTTTTCGAAAACGGATGGTAGAAACGCACCGGCCGCGAGGAGGACAACTGCCCAGAAGATATACGTGAGTATCTGGTAACGGCCAAAGGTGGTCCGTAGTGTCGTGATCTCGTTCACGCGATTCCTGTCGGACTCCTCCAGGCGCCCGGCCTGTTGCTGCAGCCCCTGCATTGAGGCACCGACAACGCCAAGATTCGCCGTCAGCTGCGCTATCTGCCGACCATTTTCGCTAACTAGAGTATTTACGCCTTCAACATCTTTTGCGATGGACTTAGTCTGATTGGCGAGAGAAGAAACGTCTCTTGTGAGATTCATTACGTTTTCCGTGAGATCGCGAATTGGCTTAAGTACGTCCTCGTATCGCGACTTCAAGTCAATAATGTCCTTCGTGATCGCTTCAATTTGCTTTACCCGTTCACTAATCTGCATCCACGGAAGTACATCCATGTTTGCCATTCGATCCAGAAAGGCGTCCGGAAAACTACCAACGGCAAGATTTGGATCGGCCGGCACTATCTTCTCCGGTGCCGCAGAGAGCTTTTCAAAGACGACATTGCACAGCTTTCGCCCAGAGCGATTTATTACCTTACGCTGCGAGGCGTTGTATACACCGAAAAGCAGATGCCCACGATACCCGGGATCGATGGTTGATCCGGTGAGAAGAATGACGCCATCGTAGGATAGCGCGCGCTTCGATCCGATCCTTGCAGAAATGTTCTCGGGCAGGTCGAAGCATTCCATTGAAACCACGCCACCATAGGCTCCCGGCTGCAACTCTATAGGTTCACGCCGGAGATCAAGCTCTGTACCCTCACCCCCAATGACTCCTTTGGCGCCAACACGTACATCGTAGCTCGAAGCTTCGAGAGAAGCCGCGCTAAATGTGTTGTGAGCGGAGCGTGTCAATGAGTTTGAGACAAATGGGTCGAAGTATTTAGCGAACTTGGGATGATGATTTCTGGTTGTACGATTTCCTTGATGGGTTGATTTATCCAGACGGATTTGGGTACCTGATTCGGTGTCGGCGCGAGGCCCTTGAAGCGCTCTGGGTGGGCGGCGAAGGCCGCCATCAACGTGACGCCGCGTTCCCGGTGAGTGCCGGTCGTGCCCGTGATGCACGGTATACGGTGTCATCATGGCGATGCCGCTGTGACGGTGGACGTGTGTTGTACCAGCGGAAGAACACTTGGCAGTGCGCCCGTGCATGCTCGATTGACGCCGAACCGTGCCGGGAAGTCTGGACGATACTTCAGGGTCTTGAACTGCGCCTCCGAGTACGGATTGTCGTCGGAGACATGGGGACGACTATGGGTTTTGATCACGTCGAGATCCACCAGGAGCGCCGCCACCGGCTTCGACCGCCATGCTGGTGCCTCGATCAGCGTGCAGCGTCAAGGTCCCCGGCGGGATGCGCTCCTTGTGTACCGTGTCGGCGATGAACTGCTCAGCGAGCATCGGCGGATTCGCGCGCCGCGATCATCCAGCCGACGACGTAACGGCTGAAAATATCGAGGATGACGTACAGATGGAAGCACGTCCATTTCGCTGGTCCCTTGAGCTTGGTGATGTCCCACGACCAGACTTCCCGCGGCCGGATTGCCAGCAGCTCCGGTTTTGCGTACGCCGTATGCGCCCGCTGTTTGCGCCGTTCGCCGGTCAGGCCCGCGGCGGCCAGCAACCGATACATCGTGCGCACCGAGCCGTGATAGCGGCCCTGATCGAGCAGGATCGCGAACACCGCAGCGGGCGCGAGGTCGGCGAACCGCTCGCTGTTGAGGACCAGCAGCAGCACCGAACGTTCCGCCTCGCTCAAGGCCAGGGGCGGCCTCGGGCGACGCCTGCGCGGGAACATCGCACAATGCCGCCGCGCGAGGCGGTCCCGCGTCCGGTAGATCCCCGCCCGATTGATCGACAGCGCGACGCACGCCGGGGCGATGCCGATCTGCGGACGAAGTTCTGCGAACACGGCCATCAGTCCGTCAACTCCTGTTCTTCGATCGGCAGTCCGAGCAAGGTGCACAGTTTTTTTTGAGCCTCGATGATCGCGGTTGCCCGCACCAGTTGTCGGGTGAGTCGGGCGATCTCGCGGTTTAGCTGCTCATCGCGCCGCTTCTGCGCCGTGGCAGGATTCACCTTTGGACCGCGCCGCACGGCGACCTGGTCGGCACTCGCCAATTGTTTGCGCCAAGTCGCCAGCATCGAGCAGTACACCCGTTCGGTGCGCAACAACGCGCCGCGCTCACCGGGCTTCTTGCATCGGTCGTAATCGCGCAAGATCCGGCGTTTGTCCAAGCGAGAAATCAACCGACGGCGCTTGACGGCCACGACCTCGGGATTCGATGCGCTGGAGGCAGACCTATGCGCTGCCTCGGATGCATTGACAGATGAATTGATCGGATCGGAAGGCTCGGACCTTCCGTT
Organism: uncultured Gammaproteobacteria bacterium; assembly: GCA_963818075.1. Lineage (GTDB taxonomy): Bacteria > Pseudomonadota > Gammaproteobacteria > Steroidobacterales > Steroidobacteraceae > Bog-1198. The sequence continues at coordinate 208,823 of CAWFQX010000009.1, forward strand.
TAGGGCTGAAGATTGACCTATGGAATTCATGGAACAGTGTACCTGCTTGCTCTTTAATTAGACGTTTCCGTCTGTCTCAGGTCACATTGGCACAGGGGGGAGTGATAAGGTTTCCCGCGCTGACAGCATCCTGAATCTCGCTGTCGACAAGGATGCCGGACGAAGGCTTATCCGAAGAGAATAGAGACCGCTGCCTCTCAGTCATTACACTCTCTTAGATGACACCAGATGAGTATACATTGCACCGACTGCGCTACATGAGATTCTATAAGCGCATCGTGTCCGCGAACTAATCTAAACACCGCGTGCCAAACGCTATTTGAATGGCACAACGCCCGTTGAATGGCACAGCACGAAAAAAAGTCGCGTCTAAGTTGTTGATATGATGCGCGCCCGGAGAGATTCGAACTCCCGACCACCTGGTTCGAAGGCCCTTCGGGTACTAGTTATACATTTGTAAATCAATCGCTTGTAGCGCTTGCCATATCTCAATCGGACCTGACCAAGTTACAGTAATGGCACACTAAATTTGGTGCAGACACGTCGATGGACACTACAGCGTCAATGCACGGCTAACAGACACCCGGACATACATACGGGATCTTTCCCAGGAAACACATTTTGCTCAAGCTGACGCAAATCCAAGGAGGTTCACCCGATTGATCCCGTGTAACACCAAACTCCTCGTTAACTTCAAGTTCACAAAAGATTCACGTAAGGGGTGACAGGTTCGCGTCAGATAAATCGCTTATTTGAGAATGGGAATGGGACCAACAACGACACGGCTTGGGCCGGGCGAGCGCGTGAAGGTCGTCTGATCTGGTCTTACCCGTTGACACTTAGAAGGGACCTCATGTCAAACATCGTATATCCGCAAAAACAGAATAGTGCCGTTCGCTCGGTCGCTGCTTCCGGAGAGACAATTAACGTCGAAACACGCGATTGGGGTTGGAACATTTCCCGAGTTTTATTTAGAAGTGAGGGTGCGTGGACGGCGATAGTGTCGCTTCTGGTGCTCAGTTTCGTCTTACTGATGCCCGCGCCGGCATTGTCTCAGGCCACTAAGACTTGCGGCATATCTGGGACCCCGGCGTGCCCCGGACCACAACCAGTCCTAAGTCCGTGGCTCTACGAGGCCGAAGCGCCCTTTGGTAACAGCTATGGGTACGACAGTTTGCCGCAGGCGGAAGCCCTTTGGCCCGCCTATTACTTGTCGGATGGCTATTGCGCCTTTTCGATCACGGGGTCTTATGTGTCCGGCACTCCGCAAACTACCTACGGGCAGGAAACCTATATTTGGAACGAGCTGCAGTCTGTCTACACGGGGTATGAGCCCCAATGCACCACCCCCGGCAGTAGTAATACCGCCGGCGCGGTGATCGCGACGCGAAACTTTGCCTGCCCGGTCATGCTGTCGTTGAGCTATCAGGCCGGGCCGCCCCCCGTAGGACCTACCTGCTCGCTGCCCTCGAACACCGTGAATGTCCTGAAGGCGGCTGGCAAACCTTGCAATGGAGCGGGCGGCACCGCCGGAGGCAATGGACTTGCGTTGGGAAATCCCTGTGATGTGGCGAACGGCAACAAATACGAAGCAGAAACCGACTACGTTGGCGGCGGCCAGAACCCGCTGAAATTCGTTCGTAGCTACAACAGCTTCAGCGCCTTCTTCGTTGGTAATGTTGTTCAATTCGGGTTTGCGCAGCAACCGATCGGTGTTGGCTGGACGGCAACCTATTTTCAAAGACTCATGCCAATCACAGTGACGGACAACACGGGCACGCACACGAGCGTCTACGCGTTTCGGCCGGACGGCCGGATGCTCACGTTCACGCTCTACAGCGGCGTCTACAACGGCGATCCAGATGTTACCGATCAACTCACGACGATTTCGGGCGGATATCGATACCAAACCGCTGATGACACTATTGAGACGTATAATGCTTCGGGGCAGTTGCAGTCGATTGCCACCCGCGGCCAGGCGCCGCTCACGCTCACGTATGACATCGGCGGATTTGTTCCGACTGCGGTGACAGACGCCTTTGGGCATCAGCTGCAATTCACTTACATTCGTGATGCCGCGGGCCATGAGCGGCTCCAGACGATGATGGACCCCGCGGGCAAAACTCTCACGTACGTCGTCAACAGCAGCAGCGGGAACCTCACATCAGTCACTTACCCAGATCTGACTAGCCGCTCCTACGGCTACGGGTCATCGAATCTCCTGCAGACCGTGACCGATGAAGCGGCCGTTGTCTACGCCACGTGGGGCTACACCTATGGCAGTTATTACCAGGTCACGAGTTCCGTACATGCCGGAAACGTCGATAGCTATACGTTTTCCTACAGCGGCTCATCAAGAACCGTCACGGACCCCCTCGGCACGACGCGAACTTACACCCAGTCGCTCATTGCAGGTTTATACCACCCGACCGGCGTCAATCAGTTCTGCGCGGGCTGCGATAAGTCGCGCACCTACGACGGAAATAGCAATGTCGCGAGCCGCACGGACTTCAATAACAATGAGACGACCTACAACAGTTACGACTTGAACCGCAATCTCGAAACCTCCCGCACCGAGGCCTACGGCACGGCGCAGGCGCGCACGATCACGACGGCTTGGGATCCGTCGTGGAGCCAGCCAGATTTAATCACCGAGCCCAATCGCACCACCGCATTTACCTACAACTCATTGGGGGGTGTCCTCACCAAGACGATCACCGATACAACGGTAACTCCCAATGCGACACGGACCTGGACCTACACCTACGACAGCTACGGCCGGGTGCTCACGGCCAAGGGTACACGGACAGACCTCAACAGCACCACGACGTATGCGTACTACACCTGCACCACCGGCACTCAGTGCGGCGAGATTCATACCATCACTGATGCGGTGGGTCACGTCACGACCTTCAACACCTACAATGTGCACGGACAACCGCTCACGGTCACCGATCCCAATGGAGTCGTGACGACCCTGACCTACGACCTGCGCCAGCGGCTCACCTCGCGCCAGATTGGCACCGAAACGACGAGCTACAGCTACTACCCCACAGGGCTTCTAAAGCAGGTGACGCGCCCGGATGGAAGCGATGTCGTGTACACCTATGACAACGCGCATCGGCTCACAACAATTACCGACAGTCTTGGGAACTACATCAGTTACACGCTCGATGCGATGGGCAACCGCACGGCCATCAAGACCTACGACCCATCGAGCACGCTGCACCGGACACACACCCGGGTGTTCAATACCCTGAATGAGCTCTACCAAGATGTGAATGCCGCCGGCACCTCCGCCGTCACGACCACCTACGGCTATGACAGCAACGGCAATCAGACCTCGATCGCAGCGCCGCTGTCGCGCAGCACGGCTGACCAATACGATGCGCTCAATCGGTTGAGCCAAATCACGGACCCCAACAGCGGGATCACCAAGCTCGGCTATGACGCCAACGACAATCTCGCTTCGGTCAAAGATCCGAGAAGCCTCACCACAAGCTACAGCCATAACGGCTTTAGCGATGTCACACAGACTGTGAGCCCGGACACCGGTACCAGCACCAACACCTACGATTCGGGCGGCAATGTAAGCACCATGAAGGATGCACGCAGCGCGCTCGCGACGTACAGTTACGATGCACTCAACCGCGTAACCAAAATCGCCTATTCAGATCAGACTATTAATTTGACCTACGATTCCGGCACGAACGGCATTGGACGGCTCACGGGTGCCTCCGACGCCAATCATTCCCTGTCCTGGACCTACGACACGCTCGGGCGTGTGACGGGCAAGGGCCAGATCGTCGCCGGCGTCACCAAATCCGTGGGCTACAGCTACACCAACGGCAACTTGATCACGCTGGTCACACCGTCCGGACAGACCGTGACCTATAGCTACACCAACCACCGGGTGACTTCGATCTCGGTCAACAGTACGACCGTATTGAGTGGTGTGACCTATGATCCCTTCGGTCCAGCCACCGGATGGACGTGGGGCAACAGCACCTCGGTGAGCCGCGCATTTGATGAAGACGGCAATCCGCATCAGATCGTATCCGCTGGCGCGACCAATGGCTACACGGTCGACAATGCTTCGCGGATCACGGGTTTAAGCGATTCGGGCCTTTCCAGTGACAGCTTGACCTTCGGTTACGATCTCCTGGATCGCGTCACCAGCGGTTCGAGTTCTGCGCTCACGCGCGGCTACACTTACGATGCCAACAGCAATATGCTGACCGAGACCGGCACCGTCGCATACACCGCATCGATCACGTCGACCAACAATCAAATCGGGTCGACCACCGGCGGCATTGTGCGCACCTACGACTATGATGCCGCCGGCAACACCACGAGCTATGGCAGCAATTCCTATTCGTTCAACCAGCGTGGGCGCATGAGCAGTGCGACGGTGAGTGGCGGCACCACCAATTACGTCTACAACGCGCTCGGGCAGCTCATTGAGAAATCCGGCAACGGCGCCACCACATTACTCGTGTATGACGAGGCTGGGCATCTGTTGGGCGAGTATTCGAGTACGGGGGCGCTGATCGAGGAGACGATTTGGATGGGGAATCTCCCCGTCGCAACGCTGCGGCCGAACGGCAGCACGGGTTGCACCAGCACTGTGTGCGTGTTCTATGTCCACACCGATCATCTCGGCACGCCGAGGAAGATCACGCAGCCATCGAGCAACACGCTCGCGTGGCGGTGGGACCCGGATACTTTCGGGAGTCTCGGGCCGAATCAGAATCCGGGCGGATTGGGAACCTATGTCTACAACTTGAGGTTCCCGGGGCAGTACTACCTGCCTGAGTCGGGGCTCTACTACAACGGCCGGCGAACCTACGACCCGCAAACGGGGCGGTACATCGAATCTGACTTCCTCGGGCTATTTGGCGGAAGCTATTCGACTTATGCGTACACAGAGGCTAACCCTGTTAGCTACATCGATCCAACCGGACTATTTGCCGGAGACGCTGCTGCGTGGCGCCTTGCGCTAGAGAGAGCAGGACTGGCGGAAGTCGCCGGTCTTGGACCAGAAGACCCCCTAGCCGATATAGCAGCTGCTGCGGCAATCGTCGCCACTCTTGTTGCTGCGGACCCTTCGCCCAGCCCTGCGCCTGCCGGTGGAGGAGTTGGAAACAAGCCCCCGTCTCCGCCGGCTACGACTGGTGGTTGCCCACCGGAAGATCCCCGTAAGAACGGGCCGAACGCAAATCCAAACGCGTTCAGCCCTGGTAAGTCAGCACTTGTCGACATGGCGCAGCTGGATGCATACCTCGGGATAACTCGCGCTGATATGGATGCGTACATTCAATTAAATTCTGAACTACCGGACCCGTTTGTCTCCGATATGGTACGACTTGACTCGGGTGGAGTTAAGGGCGGCGCTCATTCTAGGGTTCCACACGGCCGCGTCGGCCCGATTAACCACATACCCATAGTGGACCCGTAACATGAATGCACTGCAGCAATATTTCGCTCGCGGAGCAGTTGAGCTCGGACTGCGTATAGAGGTGGATTATGCAGTGACATTATCCGACGGCAGGATTCTCCGTTCGGAGGTGCTTTTCCCAGATTTGGGAAATTACTCTGGAACATTAGTGTTCACCGTCGAAAATCAACCGGACCGTAACGCGCGCGAGGAGTTACTAAAGCGACAGTACGCAACATCTGTAATGTCAGGAGTGATGTCGAAGCAGGTGAGTTTCGATATCGAAAGTCTAAAACAGACATTTTCAGACTGGGGCTGGGCGGGGGATCCTGCGCTGACTCCAGCTTGGTTGAAAGAAACGCCACAAATTGGTTACCACTAGTACGCAATCTTTGACGTTCCGATTAGGGGTCACACTTACGGTAGACGCAGAGATGACGCCGCACAGTCTCGAAAAAGCAATACTTCAAGCTATTCGTGTGCCTCCGCCCGAAATGCACCTGCGATCGGACGATCAGCTCATGGACGTTGTGGTTAGGCACTTGAACTGACTTGAGTCGGCCCCGGGAGCGCAGCTTCCCAGCACGGTGTAAACCAAAAAGAGCAGAGCCGTGAATGAATGAGTTAGGAGACCGTCATTATCGCGCCGCGTGGAGTTGATTCTTTGATCGGGGCACCGGCGCCAATGCTCACTTTTGGGAAAGTTCGCGATTTGATTGCTCGCAAGCTGCCCGTCGCCTCGACGCCAAACGGCACTTAGGGTTACTTAGTACCCCTTTTCGGTTATCATCGGGCTTTCAATAATCTTCGGGAGCCGTGCGTTGGCGAAACCATTACGCAAAGTGACGATCCCTCCCCTTCCCCCAGATGTTGCCGCCAAACTGAATCAGCGGCTCGACGAAATTGCGCGGAAGTTTGCTGGTCAATTTGATGAACTTGAGAGCGCGATTGGGATGATGACCTTGGGTCGTTTATTCGGCTGGAAAATACTGGTTCTGATTCACAACAAGCGGACAATTAAGAAGTATGAGGAAATACTGGGGATCAAAGTGCGCGATGAATTCCCCGAAGAAGGCCCCCTGTTCTACAAATCCGTCGCATACGACTTTGTCCAGAAGATCGGTGAATTTTGGAAGGGTGTCAGCGGCGACATTAAGATTCCCGAAAGACGAACCCTCGATAACTAATAGAGGGTAATCAATACCCTTGACGTGTTGCTGTCGCGGTACTACTATCAGGGGTAATGAGTACCCATAACGCCAAGAATTCGAGTTCCCCGCAGAAAGGCGGGAGCGGCAGCGTAGCGGCCGCCGCGCCTTCTGCTGCGGGTGCGTCGCTTAGTAACACAGCACCCGCAATCAGCATACCCGGGGAAGTAACCGTACTGCTCACCGGCATTGACAGTCTCTACGTCTCATACAAGGGAATTTTGAGCGAGGAATGGGACCGTCGGCTATTAGAGCGGAAGGAAGCAGCCCAGTCGGAAAACCCTGAAGACAGATTGCAGGCGCAGGCTGAAATCGGCGGCCATCTGTTTGTCGTGCACGATCGAGGCAGCGGAGCATTTGCCTACGTCATTAGCGATAATTGGTTTCGAATCTCACTCGCACGCCCAAGCGCGAAAGCGTTGCCCGTTGCTTATGTTCAAATTAGCAGTGAATCACTGATTTTAGAGGGGATGGATCACGTTCTGAGCGACCTCGGGGTCATATTGCATTCGGTCGCTGCAATTGAAACCGGACCAAATGTGAGTAGAGCTGATATTCGAGTCGATTTCGTAACATCAGCGGATCTTCGAGCTATCTCTGCTGAATCCTGGGTCGCGCGAGCACGAGATAGGGAGCAGCATTTCATCGGTCGTACCTTTTCGGGTTGGACCATCGGCCTAGGTGGAAACGTTTCAGCCAGGTTGTACAACAAGTTACTCGAACTCGAAAAGAGCCACAAAGAGTACTTGCGCGACATTTGGACCTTTTGCGGCTGGGATGGGCTCGCGCAGGTTATGCGATTGGAGTTTCAGCTTGAACGCACCGCACTCGTGGAAATGGGCGTGCGTAGTGTTCCTGATCTTCTCAATCAACTACCGGCTCTATGGCTTTATTGCACGAAAGACTGGCTTCAGTTGAAGACTCCGAGCACTTCGGAGGCGACCCCAACACGCTGGCTAGATGAGCCGATTTGGGTTGATTTGTCATCGGCCTGGATGAACCCACGCGAAATTCAACCTGCTGTCCGTTCACGCAAGCAATGCATCCCGGAAGACGAGCGGATATTCGTGCATGGCCTTGGCGGAATTACGTCATTCATGGCGTCTCGCAGCATCACAGACCCTGCGGAGGGCTATCTCAAGTACATCGCTGCGGCGCGGGACTTTCATTCGGGTCCAAAGTCCTCGCTTGGCCGATACGTCAAGAAGAAGGTGCTCGACAAGGGTCGTCGGTACAACACCATCCGCACCCGCACCAAAACGGCCGAAGACCACCACCATGCCGCGGAGGCAGCCGAGGCCTACCGTCGAGGCGAGCAAGGGTGATTAGCTCGCCATGCACTCTTGGGCTCATCGAGGCTGCCCGCTTCCTCAGGATTCATCCCGAGGAATTGCGTCGTCGGGCCAAGTCGGGACGCATTCCAGGCGCCAAAATTGGTCGTGCCTGGGTCTTTTTGGCGGACGATCTTGCCTCCTACCTGCGCTCGCTCTATGTTGGTCCCCGGCAAGCGCTGCAAGTGACATTTCCAAAGGAGGATCTATGTCACTTAGCAGACGCGGCAGTGTCTGGTGGATCGACTTCGTCAGTCCCAAGCGGACAGCGAGTACGCCAATCTGCTGGGACTGCCGATCGAGCCCTCGCGCAAGAACTCCACGACCGGCTGAAGGCCGAAGCGTGGCGCATCGCGAAGCTCGGTGAACGGCCACGCCGCACGTGGAACGATGCGGTCGTTCGCTGGCTGAAGGAAGCAAGCCACAAGGCGACGATTGAGACAGACAAGATGCACTTGCGCTGGCTCGATCGATTCGCTCGGGGCAAGCATCTGGATGAGATCACCCGCTCATGGGTCGATCGCATACTCGATGCGAGGCTTGCAGAGGGAGTTAGTAACGCGACGGTGAACCGGACGCTTGAGGTTCTCCGGGCCATTCTCAGGAAGATGCGTCTACCAATGGGAATGGCTCGATCAGGGCGCCTCAGGTTCGCATGCTGAAGGAGCCGACCCGCAGGGTTCGGTTTCTGACACGCGAGGAAGCTCGGCGGCTTCTGGCGGCACTACCGGAGCATTTGTCGGTGATGGCGGCCTTCTACCCTGGCAACGGGGCTTCGAAGAGTCGAACGTCACCGGATTGCAGTGGACGCAAGTGGATTTGGTGAGGCGGTCGGCGTGGATTCATCCCGATCAGGCCAAGGCGAGGAGGGCGATCGCGGTGCCGCTGAATGCGGAGGCCGTCGTCATCATCCGTCGTCAGACCGGAAAGCATCCGACACACGTATTCAGCTTCCTGGGCAAGCCGATCAAGCAAGTCAGTACGAAGGCTTGGTACGCCGCGCTCGGGCGCGCAGGTATCGAGGATTTCCGCTGGCACGACTTACG
>CAWFQX010000010.1:0-168495 GCA_963818075.1 uncultured Gammaproteobacteria bacterium
CTCATGATCGGCCCTCCCGGTGCCGGCAAGACACTGCTCGCGCAGCGATTGCCCGCGCTGCTGCCCCCGCTGTCGGCCCTCGAGTCCCTTGAGGTCGCCAGCTTGGAATCGGCCGCGGGACGCAGACCCAGTCTCGGCGGCCGCAGACCGTTCCGCAGTCCGCAGCACACGGCCTCGGTCGCCGCGCTGATCGGCGGCGGGTCGATGAAACCCGGAGAACTCTCCCTGGCGCACCTCGGAGTGCTATTTCTCGACGAGCTTCCCGAATTTGCGCGCAACGCGCTCGAGGCGCTGCGCGAACCGCTCGAGAGCGGCGTGGTACAGCTCACCCGGCTCAAGCGCACGTGCGAATTTCCCGCGCGATTCCAATTGGTTGCGGCGATGAATCCCTGTCCCTGCGGCTACGCCGGCGATCGGGGCGGCCGGTGCCATTGCACGGCGGAGCAAATCGCGCGCTATCGCCACCGAATCTCCGGCCCATTGGTCGATCGCATCGATATGCATGTGGAATTGATGGCGTTGCCGGTCGAGCACCTGTTGGACGATGTACCCGCGGATGCGGAGAATTCAGCCACGGTTGCCGTACGCGTGGCCGCCGCCCGGCAAGCGCAAATGCAGCGGCAGGGCAAACTCAATGCGCGCCTGACGCCATCCGAAGTGACGAGATTCTGCGGCCTGCAGCGCGAATCGCGCGTGCTCCTCGGCACGGCCATCGCGCGTCTGGGACTCTCCGCCCGCGCCTGTCATCGAGTGCAAAAGCTGGCGCGGACCTGTGCCGATTTGGCGGGCGAGCCCAAGATCCGCCGGACCGACGTGGCCGAAGCCGTGCAGCTCCGCGCACTCGACAAGCTCGCCGGTTGAGCGCGCCCTTACTTGTTGAGCGAAGCCTTTATTTGTTGAGCGACACCATGTAGTCGACGGTCATGCGAATCGTCGCATCGGGCCAGGTCGTTCCGCCCTTGGGCGGCATATTGCCCTTGCCGGCGATGGCGTCCTTATAGAGCGTGTCCTTGCCCTGAGCGATGCGCGGAGCCCAGGCCGCATGATCGCCGATCTTCGGCGCGCCGTTGACGCCGGTGGAGTGGCAGGCCGAACAGACTTTCATGAAGGCTTGTTCACCCGTAGTCGGCACATCCGCAGCCGCCCCCGCCGCCGGCGCCGTAACCACCGCCAACGCCGAGTTGTCCTTGCCGGCGATGGCGACACGGGCAAAGGGCGCGATATTCGCCTGCACTTCTTTCAGATGCAGCGGGTCGAGCAGTACACCTGCGCCTTGGTTATCGGCGCCGATCGAGCGCGCAACGCCGAACAGAACGATCGCGAACAGGATGAGGACGCCCAGCACCAAACTGAAGGAATTGAAGAAGTGAGTATCTGAAGATTCGGTGTCGGACACGGTAACTCGCTGAATTTAAGCCCGGCATAGTATAGCGACCGCAGGGGATTGGCGGAATAGCCGGCTGCTCGCCGCAGCGCGCGGCACGACTCAAAGCTGCCTGTCCAGGGGGCTTTTTGCGCCCATCGCCCCCCTGCCCATCACATGAGTGTAGAGCATCGTAGTGTTCACATCGGCGTGACCGAGCAATTCCTGCACCGTACGAATGTCAGAGCCCGCCTGGAGCAAGTGGGTGGCAAAGCAATGACGAAAGGTATTACATCTCGCCGGCTGCGGTATTCCCGCCTTATGCACGGCCGCCTGCACCGCGCGCTGCACGATTTTTTCGTGTCGATGATGGCGGACCGATCCGCCCGTGTAAGGATCCCGGCACAGCAAGTTCGCAGGGAAGACCCATTGCCAGCCCCACTGAATTGCCGCGGAGGGATATTTGCGCGCCAGCGCGGCAGGCAGCCAGACTCCCGGCTCCCGCAATCTGCGCTGGCGCTCGAAGCGATCGAACAATTTCGCGAGATATTCACGCAGCGGCGCCACGAAAGTCTCCGGCAGCACGGTCACCCGATCCCTGCCGCCCTTGGCATCGCGCACGACGATTTCACCGCGCTCGAGCAGGAGATCCTTGACGCGAAGCCGGTGCGCCTCCATCAATCGCAGCCCGCTGCCATACAGAAGACTCGCGATCAGCCACGACGTACCGTCGATGTGCGACAGCACCGCACGCACCTCGACTCCGCTCAGCACGACCGGCAACCGCTTCGAGCGCGACGCTCGCGTCACGTTGTCGAGCCACGGCAATTCGATGCCAAGCACTTGCCGATAGAGAAACAACAATGCCTGGAGCGTCTGATTTGCGTCGACGCGCCGACCTTGCCGTCGACGGCCAAATGCGTCAAGAACGCCTTGACCTCCGCCGGCCCCATGTCGCGCGGATGCCTGCGGTTATGGAATTTGACATACCGCCGCATCCATTGCAGATAGGCCTGTTCGGTTCGAAGCGCCAAATGACGAGTGCGCATCCTTTCGCGCGCCACCTCGAACAAACCGCGCCCCTCAGGCATATAATTCCCCGCGGAGTGCCACGCGACACACCCCAATCCGACCAAGGAAATCAGGAAGATGTCTCAAGGTCCAAGGGAATATTTACCGCGTTCGACGCGATTGTCCGGCTGTTTGGGTCCGGTAATCATTCGTCTAATTAATCGTTAGATTCCCTTGAACCCTTACCACTACGTTTTGTCGCTCCGACTTCGGCATCCTACGGCGGATTTGTCCGATGCAACGAGTCGCTTAGGTCTCGTGCCAACGCGTGTGTGGCGGGCTGGTGGGGCTCGCACCGACATTAACGGGACCGCGCTGTCCGGCGTTTATGCCGAAAGCTATTGGACTGCCCCTCTATTGAACGCAGAGAAATTGCTTTCAACTAGCACCATTACGGTCTGGGTTAACTTTACCTCTCATGGACCCAAGGCGCTTTTGCCGAAGTATGCTTCACTTGAGCTCATCGAGTGACGCCTAACAATCGGTTCGAGCGATCGCGGGCTGCGTCTTCGGAGAGCCAAGGAGGGGGTTTATGATCTGGATAAATCGGCTTCGTTTGCGGGCAGCGCAACCGCCCGTTGCTCAAACTCATCGTTAGCCTCCTGATCCGGCCTCGTCGGATATTCTTGACGTATATGCACATTATGCATATAATTGCATTATGAGTCCGGAGTTCGACCCAGAGAAGAACGCCGCGAATATCGCCAAGCACGGTGTATCCCTGGCCGACGGGGACGGCGTGCTACTTGACCCCTTGGCGGTCACTATTGAGGATTCCGCCGCGCTGGACGAACTACGTTGGATTACCGTCGGCGCAAACTCTCTCGGATTGCTGATGGTCGTGGTTTGGACTGAGCGTGGTGAGGAGATCCGGCTAATCTCGGTTCGTCCTGCCACCCCCAAGGAGCGCAGAGCATATGAAAAAGGAATATGATTTTTCGAAAGGCAAACGAGGTGCCATTATCTCGTCCCGGGGAAAAACGCGCATTACGATTTACCTGGATGATGAAGTTCTTGGTCGCTTCAAGATGGCGGCGGAACGCTCTGGAAAGGGATATCAAACACTGATTAACGATGCGCTTCGGGCACATCAGAGCACCGCGGAGAAACCACTCACTGCGACACAGATGCGTGAAATTCTGCGCGAGGAATTGGCGTCGCGCACAGGAAGCTAACAATCGGTTCGAGCGTGCGGGGCCACAGCTTCGGTGAACCAAGGAGGGAGGCGATGGTTTGGATAAATCAGCTACGTTTCTCGTCGATGCAACCCCGCGTCGCTCAACCTCATCGTTAGACACCGGAACTTTGGGTTCTCGTATGGCTAAAACATCGCGCAAAGCGCAAATCTTTGCCTTGGCCTTTGTATTCATCTTGTCGGCAACCACTTTGGCGCTCGGCATTTCATCTCTTGAAACCAAGGGCGTCGCATTTACGTCATGTCGCGTAACCGGATGCCGTACTAATCTTGCCCTCACAGTTGGTTCGGGGATAATCGCGCTCGTCTCACTGCTCGGTTTGCTGGGCGTGTGTTTAGGCCGTGACGACGACTACAATCCGTACAAGGACTGACGTTGTCTAACAATCGGTTCGAGCGATCACGGGCCGCATCTTCGGTGAGCCAAGGAGGGAGTCGATGATTGGGATAAAGTCCCTTCGTTTGACGCTGGCGAAGCCCCGCGTCGCTCAACCTCATCGTTAGTGGACGTGAGAACGAACGTCACCACCTGGATTCGCTTCATTCTGGCCACGGTCGTTCTGGGCTTCATCTATTTCAATTTGCTTGTTCATCTGATTGGTTGGATGAGCACGCACGAACGACCGGGATGGTGGCTCGGTATGTTCCCGACTCGGCGAAGTGGCGCACTCGGCTGGTTGGTCCTGCTGCATACGGCAGCCGTTTTGTCAGCGGCCCTTCCTGTCGCGGTCGCAGCGGTGATTATTACGCGATCAAGGGCAGTTCTATTGGCCTTAGCTGCGGCCGTATTGGCAACTGCAGTGGCAGTAGTTCCTTCCCTCAGTTCTACTATCTGGCCGATAATCTGGACCAGCAGCCCAATATTGTTTGTAACCGATCAGGCAAAGCTCATTTTCATGGTTCCTTTTATCGCCTGGGTGCTTCGGGCCGCATCCGCTAACAATTGGTTCGAGCGATCACGGGCCGCATCTTCGGTGAGCCAAGGAGGGAGTCGATGATTGGGATAAATCAGCGTCGCCGTGCGACCGCGCAATCCCGCGTCGCTCAATCTCATCGTTATGCACCATTTAATTTACGGACGGCACCGAGTTTGCCTGTGTTGGAGGTCCTCTCATGACAATTTCAGAGTACATGTTTGCGTTCTTGTTGGTCGGGAGTGCTATTGGGGCCGCGTTCAGCCACGCGCGGCGCTTACAAGACGTCGAACGAAAGCTAAATCTTGTGTTGGCGCACTTGGGTATCGACCCTATGGCGCAGGTTGTTCCGTCGAGCCACGTAATTGGTCTGGCGACAGATCCAGGGCAGCGGATAGCGGCCATCAGAGCCTACCGACTGCAGTCGGGCGCTGGCCTCAAAGAGGCGGTGGCTGTTATCGATAGGATTGCAGGCGGGTCAAACGGAGCTGGCGCAAAACAATCGGCTCGAGCGATCGCGGGGGTTGCATCTTCGGTGAGCCGGGGAGGGGGTCGGTGATTGGGATCAACTGGCTTCGTTTTGAGTCGACGCAACCCCGCGTCGCTCAACGTCATCGTTATGCGACGGTAGCGGCACGGTGACGTGAAGGTCCGAGACGCAATTCGACTGATCGAGCAGGACGGGTGGTAGCCCGGCACGGTCACGGTCGCCGGGAAACTCGGGGTGGACGTGCCAATCGGTACGCTCAATAGTATTCTGAAGCAAGCTGGCCTCAAGCCGCCGTAGGAGCATCGACGTGGAATACTTGGTGGTAATTGAAAAAGGCGAGACAAGCTATGGTGCGTACGTTCCAGACCTTCCCGGCTGCGTGGCGGTTGGCGAGACGCGCCGAGAAGTACTTAAGCTCATTCGCGAGGGTATTGAACTCCACATCGAGGCCTTGCGCGACGCAGGCGACCCCGTCCCGCCACCGACGTCGAAGAGCGAACTCATCAAAGTCAGCGCCGCATAACAATCGGTTCGAGCGATCGCGGGGCGGCGCCTTCTGTGAGCCCAGGAGGGAGTCGATGGCTGGGATAAAGTGCCTTCGTTCGACGCTTGCGAAGCCCCGCGTCGCTCAACCTCATCGTTAGGCTCGCTTAGGCCACCCCATGGATAAACGGAAGAAGTCGACTCTTTTTCTGGTTGCCTTACTGGGTATCTGGTCTGGTGTTGGCGGATTGCCCGCCGCCGCAATTGCGCGAACATTTGGCCATCTCCCGCTCGTCGAAACATACATTGGAATTCTGTGTGTGCTGGCGCTATTCTTTGCATTCCCGTTGCAGCTCGGCTTGCGAATGGCTGCGGCTCTAGCTGGGCCTGACGAGCGATACCCTGCCGCCGTGGCCACTATATTGTGGGCGGTAACGGCTTCCATAACATGCACGCTATTGATCTACGCCGTTGGGTAAGCGTCCCGAGTCGCAAGATAACAATCGGTCGAGCGATCGCGGGCCGCGTCTTCGGTGAGCCAGGCGATGATTGAATTAAAGCAGCTTCGGTGGTCCTCGACGCAACCCCGCGTCGCCCAACCTCCTCATCCTTATGCGCCGACTTAGACCTCGGCGCGTTGCGCTGGACCTCCGCGGCTTGATCGGTAGGGACAACATTCTGCGGTTCTCCGGAGGCGTAAAACGGGATCCGGCTGTCGACATCTGGTTGACCGATGACCCGATCGAGCTGCGGTCTATTGCGCAGAAGTGGTTTACGCAGATGCGACAGTGCGGTGACGATGTCCGGGAGCTGATGCACGACGGATGCCCTGTCGCATGTGTAGAAGATGCGCCGTTCGGGTACGTCAACTCATTTAGAAGTCATGTTAACGTCGGCTTCTTCCACGGTGCAGCGCTCGAAGATCCTGCTGGCCTGTTGGAGGGAACTGGCAAACGCATGCGGCACGTGAAATTAAAGCCTGGCTCCGAGCTAAACACCGCAGCTCTGTGCGACCTAATCGACGCCGCCTACTGGGATATTGGGGCACGCCTCGGTGGCGAACCGTCTTGGCAATAAGGGCGAAGCCGTGCCCGTTATAACAAACCGTTCCAGCGATCGCGGGTGGCGTCTTCGGTGAGGGGGAAATCGAAGTGTGGGGTAAATCAACTTCGCTAGTCGGCAACGCATCCCGCGTCGCTCAACTTCATCGTTATGCAGCAGCGGATGCGCTTGCGCCGGGCTCAAGAAACCGGCGATGCGGCCGCTTCACATCAAATCTAAGCAAGCGCATCATTCTCTGGGCCCTAACAATGGCGGACTTATGCGTTACGACGAAACCAAGATTGACGAAGCAGTATTGGCCGTCCTCTACCTCACAGCGTGGGAAGAACATGGACTGACCCGTGCATGGAAGGGAATCGATTGGGACGCGTCGAATCGGTTGCACGAACGTGGCCTCATCGATGACCCGAAGAACAAGAACAAGTCCGTTGCCTTCACCGAGGAGGGGCTAGCTCTCGCGCGCGCTTCCGCGAAGAAACTTTTCTCCGCAGGACTGGATAGATGATCGGGCGTGGCCGCAAACAATCGGTCCTAGCGATCGCTGCGATTCACACATATCAAAAGCAGGCCCCGCGCCGCTCATCTCTATCGTTAGACATCTTATTGGAGGCAGTGCCATGATCAAGACGCACGGACTCAGCCACGTAGCACTCTCCGTACTTGATCCAGACCGCTCGTTGGCCTTCTACCAATCTGTCTTTGGAGTTCGTGAATATGTTCGCAGCGACTCCACCATTCAAGTGCTGGGTCCCGGGCAGTACGATGTCCTGGCCTTTGAGAAACGCCCGGCCGGCGCGGGCGTTCCAGGCGGAATCATTCACTTTGGGTTTCGGCTTACCCGGCCAGAAGATATCGACGCAGCCGTGACAGCGGTCGAGGGCGCCGGAGGTACAGTTACTTCTCGTGGCGAATTCGGTCCTGGGCTGCCGTATGCCTTTGTTCGTGATCCGGACGGCTATGAAATTGAGATATGGTTTGAGTGATCCATGGCGGACGTCTCACATGCGACTCGAACCGCGTCTTCTAGAAAGTTAATGAGGTGTATAAGCTGCCGTCGGCGTGCGGTAACTCAATCCGGCGTCGCCTTATTTCCTCGGTAGCCGCCCACGCATGCGTATTGCAAGGTTTCTGCTCGGGTTTGGCGGCGGCATTTTCGTTTTGCTGGGGCTCTTGCATGCCCTCTACACGTTTCTCGACATCGGCCGACCTCGCCGACTCGTTCCTCAGGATCCGGCGGTCGCGCGGGCCATGGCGGAGTCGCATCTTCGTCTTGCTCGTGGCGGAACAACCATGTGGCGCGCCTGGGTAGGATTCAATTTCAGCCACAGCTTGGGCGCTGTTCTTTTTGGCATGCTGTGTATTGGGGTGGTCGTGATTGGCCCGACCGTGGTACCAGCTTGGATCCTGTTTCTTTTCGTTCTGATCGCGGTTGCGTATCTTGGCCTGAGCGTCCTGTATTGGTTCCGGATTCCGACCGCGGGAATCGCCATAGCCACGGCGTGCTTGTTGCTCGCGTGGCTGATGTACGCAACACTTGGCGCCTAGATGCCATGACGGCACACACTGGGGAGGTATATTCGTGAAGGCTTACCTCGCAACTACCGGCACGGTGTTTGGCCTGATTGTTGTGGCGCATATATGGCGCGCCGTTGCGGAAGGCCCGGCCACTGTCAAAAACCCTGTATTCATTCTTCTCACGGTTGCAGCGGCGGCACTTTCGGTATGGGCGTGGCGCTTGCTCGCGGCGCGGTCGTGAGTTCACATGGCGGCAAATGTGGCGCGTGCGCTCGCCCACTCCACTCGAGCGATGCGCCTCTTGAAATCAGCCGGCCTTGCGGAATGTCAGGTTTATGCGCTGTGAGCCCAGCACCTCGTGATGGCCGTCTTTGAGCGCGAGCACACCATGATGGCGCAGGCGCGCCGGGCCGCCCCAGACCACGACATCGCCATGATGCAGCGCCACTCGTCGATGCAGGTCGGTCCGCGCGTCGCCACCGAACAAGAAAACCGCCGGCAAACCGAGCGATACCGAAACGATGGGTGCGCCGAAATCTCGTTCGTCCTTATCTTGATGCAGCGTGAGGCGCGCACCGGGTTCGTAGCGATTGAGCAGACACACATCGGGAGTAAATTTCGGGAACTTGGCCGCGAGCGCCGCCACTTGCGCTAGCTCGAGAAATCCCGATGGCATCGGCGGCCAGGGGCGGCCATCCAGCGGGTCGCATGTCTCGTACCGATATCCCGCTCGGTCGCTGACCCACCCAAGACGGCCGCAATTGGTCATGGCCACCGACATGCGAAAGCCGCCGCGAGTCACCCAGTGACGGAAGGGGGCTGATGACTGGACGCAAGCGATGCCCGCCAAAACCTCCGTCATCCTATCGAGTGCAAAGCCGCGCAGTAACCACGCCCCCGGGGCGAGTTGCTCCTCGCGCCCATCGGGCGCAGCCGCGTGGAATAGGTCACGGGTATGCATCTGCATGAACAATTACTTTAATCGAAGACGAAGATCGGGTTAAGGTGCATCGCATGCTCTGGCGCGCCATAATTGCATTCCTCGCGCTTCCCGGCGTCGTGGCCTTTGCTATTCCGCTGGCAATTGGCTTGAGCCGACCGCACTTGATCCCGCTGCGACCGTTTGCTTGGCCAATCCTCGTAGCTGGCGTGTCCATTCTTGTCTGGTGCGTCATGGAGTTCTACGTTGCCGGAAAGGGAACTCTCGCGCCGTGGGCTCCCCCGAAACGTCTCGTTTCCTCGGGTCCGTACAGATTCTCCCGCAATCCCATGTACGTTGGCGTCGCGCTCATCTTGATCAGTTGGGCCGTTCTCTATTCATCTTTGATTTTGACCGCCTATGCAGCGATAGTTCTGCTGGCTTTTCACATCAGGGTTATTGTCGGCGAGGAGCCGTGGTTGACGAGTACGTTCGGAGCGGACTGGCAGTCATACCGCTCACGAGTCCCGCGCTGGCTGTTCTGACCGATCGTGGCTCGACTCCAAGGTGGCTTGGAGCGACCGCAGTTTGCGTATAGCCCGACGGAGGCGGGGAGCGATGATTCGGCTACTGGTGGCAATCGCATTGGGGTGGGCGGCGCTACTGCCGCCGTTCTTCACGGACGGCGCCTGTACCGCGGAATTCGACGACGTGGCGCGCCAGATTCAAGAAAACAAGCCTTCACTCGCGTCGTTTGCGTCGGCTCAAGAATATTGGAATGCCGCGCATGTTTCGGTACAGGCGGTTTCGGCGGCCCAGTGCCGAATTTCGAGGCCTCGCTTCGTGGATAGCTGCGCCCCGGGGAACCTGTTACTGGTGTCAGTCCCGATCCACAATAAGGTTTGCCGTCTCTACCGGGATTCCGCTGTCCGAGTTCAACTTCGATACGACGAGCAAGGGCGGTTAAGGCAGCTGCAAGCCGATATGAAGCCATTCAAGTATTTCTCGATCCCGTGGCTTGGAGTTACATTGTACTGGGCTAGGTAGCGCAACCTACGACTGCATTCGGGGAGCCTCGATGAACGACAAGACATTTCGCAGTTTCCACGACTTCTATCCGTTCTATCTCGGCGAGCACGCCAACCGTACCTGCCGACAACTGCATTTCGCCGGGACCAGCATTGCGGTCGCACTGCTTTGCGCCGCTGTGGTCACACAGACATGGTGGCTCATCGCCGTCGCGTTCGTGCAGGGCTACGCGTTCGCCTGGGTCGGCCACTTCTTTTTTGAGCACAATAAGCCGGCAACTTTCAAATATCCGTGGTTCAGCTTAATGGGCGACTGGAAACTGTGGTGGGACATTTTGACCGGCAAGGTTCGAATCTGAGGCGGCATTTCTCGAACCCCTCGGTGGATTCCAAGGCTCTTTTCTACCCAAGGCATTTTCTGCTGCTCGCCTGCTTCAGCCTGCTGATTGGCGTCATGAGCCAACTGCATTTCACCGGCAATCTTTCCGTTGCCTTCGCCGAGTACGGAGCGCTGCATGCCGTGGCGCTGGCTCTCGCGGTCCGGAGCCGCCAGGAAATTTGGAGAAAATGTCTGTTCATTGTGTTTGCCGCCGTGCTCTGCGTCATGACTTTTCATTTCGGCAGCGTCGCAACAGAGCAATCCGCAGCACTTCCCGGAAAGGTCGGACTCTATACTCCGCTCGGACTGTCGGCCTTCATCGGCGCCGCGAGCTATGGAGCTTTGATCCGACTGTCCGGCATATACGCATTGACGATAGGAGAGCTCGCCGTCATTGCCGCCGGCTGCGTGTTAGCCGCCTACGTCAGTTTGTTCACGGCGAGCCATTTCCATTTTCTGGGTTCATGGTGGCTCGCCGTACTTTGGTGGTTCACGTTTTCAGGTGGTCTCTGGTATTTCGACCGGCGGCGCGGCTGCCCAAAGACTTAGCGCGATTCACGGATGGTCGGGGGAGCGAACGTGCTCCGGACGAACGCCGAGTCCCAACAATTGAGCTGGCCAGCGCTGCAGCCACGGGTTGGCGTTCACCACCTTCAGAGGCCACGGCACCTTCAACGATCGTCGAGCACCCGACACTGTCGGCTGCAACACCCGATTGTGCACCGCTACTTGCAGGCTCTGGATGACCTTCACCGGAAACAGTCGGCGCCTCCGCACCGAATCAAGGTCCTCATCGCGGAGGCTTCCGGCCTTTAATTTTGTCGCGAGAAGGTTGGCAGTCGCGACCGCGTCTTGGATCGCCAGATTGATGCCCACTCCGCCGACCGGCGACATGGCGTGCGCCGCATCGCCGATACAGAGGAGTCCCGGTTTGGACCAGGTCGTCAGGCGATCGACCGACACGCTCAATAGTTTGATGTCGTCGAAAGATTTCAATTCGTTTACCCGGTCCGACAAAAAGCGTGCGCCGTCCGCGACAGCGGCCTTGAACGCCTCGAGCCCGGCGGCATGTACTCGCTCGATACCGCCCTTTCCGATCACGTATGCGCACTGCCAATAATCGTTGCGGTCGATGGTCACGATCATCTTGTCGACCCCGAGCCGTCCCAGCACCTGCTCCGGATCACCGGCTCGTTTCGAAATGCGGAACCAAAGAACGTCGATGGGAGAGCCCAAATCCTGCACCACGAGACCGGACGCTCCCCTAACCGTCGAGGTGCGGCCGTCGCAGCCGACCACCAGGGTGGCGCGAACTTCGAACGGACCCTCGGGCGCGGTTACTCTCACGCCAACGACTCTCCCTGCCGTCTCGATCAGGCTGCTCACCTGCGCCGACATGATGACTTGCAAGCCGGGAAAGCGCCGACCCTTGTCCGCCAGAAAATTGAGAAAGTCCCATTGTGGCATCAGTGCGATGAACTTGAACGGCGTCGCAAGTCTTGCGAAGTCCGCGATTGTCACGCGGGCCTCGCCGATTTCCGCCGCGAGGGCCCGGATCTTCGAGTGCGGCAGTTTGAGAAAATCGTCGCTGAGCCCCAGCTCCTGCATGATCATCAGCGTCGAGGGATGCACGGTGTCGCCGCGAAAGTCGCGCAGAAAATCGGCGTGCTTCTCCAGGACGACTGTCTTAACGCCGGCTCTTCCTAGCAAGTAGCCGAGCATCATGCCGGCGGGACCGCCACCGACGATACAGCACTGAACCTGCAGCGTTCCGTCCATGCCCGCAATATACTCGGACGAGTCGGCACTGGTAAGATTCCCCCTCACGTAGTGCGCAGTGCCCAGAGTCCAGCTTCGGCGCAGGAAACCATGAAAGTCAATGAAGGCGGTTGTCTCTGCTCGGCGATTCGATTTCGCATCTCCGGTGATCCCATTTTCTCCAGTATCTGTCACTGCGCCAGCTGCCGCAGAGCCAGCGCCGCGCCGACCGTCGCCTGGGTAACCTTTGACCGCGGTCAAGTTGAAATCTTGACCGGTCAACCGCGCGTCTACCGGTCCTCTCAAGGAGTCATTCGCCAGTTTTGCGGGACCTGCGGCACCCAGCTGTTATATGAGAGTGTGGCGAGCCCGGCGACCATCGACATCACCACCGCATCGCTGGACAACCCCAATCTATTCCCGCCGTCATTGGAGACCTGGCTGGAACATCGACTGCCTTGGCAGTCCCCTGATCAGACCCGAGCGCAGTATCCGAGGAGCAGCCTGTGACCCGGCAGCTGATCAGCTCGGGATCTCAATTTGAGCACGACATCGGCTATTCGCGGGCAGTAGTCGATGGAAGGTGGGTTTTCGTCTCCGGGACGACCGGCTTCGATTACGCGACCATGACCATTGCCGACAATTTGGCTGATCAGACCGAGCAGTGCTTGAAGAACATTCAATCAGCTCTGAGACAGGCTGGCGCGGAGTTTGCGGACGTTGTGCGAGTAACTTATGTTCTGCCCGACGCCGCGCGTTTCCCCGACTGCTGGCCGATACTGCGGAAATATTTTGGCGTGGTCCGACCCGCCGCCATGATGATATCCGCCGGATTGTCCGATCCC
This sequence comes from uncultured Gammaproteobacteria bacterium, assembly GCA_963818075.1. GTDB lineage: Bacteria > Pseudomonadota > Gammaproteobacteria > Steroidobacterales > Steroidobacteraceae > Bog-1198. The sequence continues at coordinate 13,023 of CAWFQX010000010.1, forward strand.
CGCATGCAAATCGAGATCGAGGTTACTGCGCGCAAGCGCGTCGCATGAGCGAGACCCCCGCTATGGAACGCTGTTACGACGGCGGCTGCACCTGCCGCCATGTTCGCTATCGGATGACGACCAGACCGTTGTTCGTTCACTGCTGCCACTGCAGTTGGTGCCAGCGAGAAACCGGTTCCGCATTCGCCCTGAATGCCATGATCGAATCGGATCGAGTGCAGCTGCTGGAAGGCGAGGTGGTGGTCGTCGATACGCCTTCCAACAGCGGCAAGGGCCAGCGGATTTCGCGGTGTCCAAAATGCGAAATCGCCGTATGGAGCAGCTATGCCGGTGCCGGCGACGCCATTCGCTTCATCCGCGTTGGAACCCTCGATGAACCCTCGAGGCTGCCGCCCGACATTCACATCTACACCGCGTCCAAGCAACCGTGGGTGCAGCTGCCGCCCGATATCCCCGCCGAAACCGAGTACTACAAGGCTGCGGCGCGCTGGCCGGCCGAGAGTTTGGAACGCCGCGGCGCGCTTCTGGCGAAATATCCGCGTGGGAGGTAGCGCGACATGCAAGCAGGCGGAGTAACTGCCATTCGGGTGCCTGACATTTCGGCACGGCCCTATGAACTCAGTGTCGAGAGAGACTTTGCAACGGCGCCGGCGACGCTCTATCAAGCTTGGACCACGGGCTTCGATCGATGGTTCGCCGCGCCGGGTTCGGTGCTGATGCGCCCGCAGGTTGATAGCGTATTCTTTTTCGAAACCGAATTCAGGCTGGAAGGTCAGCCGGTAGTGCAACGCCACCCGCACTACGGCCGGTTTCTTCGGCTGATCGCCGACAGATTGGTGGAGCTCACCTGGGTGACGGGCGCTGGCGGCACCGAGGGCGCTGAAACCGTCGTCACGGTCGAATTGCAGCCGGTCGGACACAACACCCGCCTCAATCTCAAACACGCCGGCTTTGCCGGGGAGCCCGCCCGCGATCGACATCGGCAGGCTTGGCCGCTGGTGCTCGCACAAATGGATCAGCGAATCGTCGAAACGCCAGCGCGGACATGAAGCAGGAACGCAAAGAGACCCGCTGGTGTGTTGCGAAGCCGCACTATGTTAATGTTGTGCACAGAAACCGTGGAGAGACCCTGTGAAAGCGTTACTCGTGATTGTCGCGTGGTGTCTTCTGTTGCTGTTGTGCTGGCCGCTCGCAGTTCTGGCCATAATCCTGTGGCCTTTTCTCTGGCTCATATCGCTGCCGTTTCGGGCGGTGGCCATCACTTTCGATGCCATGTTCGCCTTGCTTCGCGCCATTCTGTTCCTGCCTGCGCGCCTGCTCGGTTATCGCGGCAGCTCCACCGGCCGCACCTAAAATGAAGCATCGATGATCTTGGCTCGCGAAGCGCTGGCGCTTCTGCAAGAGGGCAATCATCGCTTCGTGTCGGACATCGGCAATCGCGAGGCTATTACGGGTCGGGCGCGCCGATTGGAGTTGGCTGCGACACAGGAACCATTCGCCGCCATTCTCGGCTGTTCCGACTCCCGGGTACCGGTGGAAATCGTCTTCGATCAGGGCTTGGGCGACCTGTTCGTCATCCGCGTCGCCGGCAACATCGTTGCTCCTTCTCAAATCGGCAGCGTCGAGTTCGCCGCCGAACAATTCGGCACCCGATTGGTGGTGGTGCTGGGCCACACGCAATGCGGCGCCATCGAAACGACCCTGCAGCAGCTGCAGCGGCCAATCGAGAATCAGTCGCGTAATTTGCACTCCATCGTGGATTTGATACGGCCCTCCGTCGAAGGCCTATTGGCAACGGAACTGCGACACGATCTTCACGCATTGGCCCGAGCGGCGGTACGCGCCAATATCCGAGCGTCAGTGCAGCATCTGCGGCACGGTTCGGACATTATCGAGCAGCTCATTCATAAGGCAGGGCTCATGGTCGTGGGCGCCGAATATTCGCTGCAGACCGGCGTTGTCGATTTTTTTGACGGATTAGAGCAGACCGGCGCGGAATAGGCCGCGGCATGACGGAGTGCATAGCACTACTACGCGGCATCAACGTCGGGCGAGCCAAGCGCATCGCCATGGCTCAATTGCGCGACCTGTTCATCGATCTCGGCCACGAGAACGTCCGTACCGTGCTGAACAGCGGCAATGTGCTGTTTCGATGCGGCCGAGCCAACACCGGTAAGCTCGCGCTCGCCATACAGAGCGCGATTGCAGATACATGCGGCTTCACCGCGTCGGTGACCGTAATTACCGCGGCAAATCTGGAAGCCATCATTCGCGGCAATCCGTTGCTGCGCGTCGTCAAGGATCCTTCAAGACATCTCATAGCGTTTGTGGCCCATCCGCGTGCGCTGGACCCGATGCGTTCCATGGCGGAGGAATCGTGGACCCCGGACGCGCTGGCCATCGGCGCGGAAGCAGCCTACCTCTGGTGCGCCGCTGGCGTGCTTGACAGCAAGCTATCCCAGGCGTTTGCGCGCCGAGCCGGAGAGGCGGTCACAACCCGCAATTGGGCGACGGTCCTCAAATTGCATGCCGCATCGAATATCACAGCATAGTCGCCGGCGCCCGTCCAACCGGCGCGCCGCAGTGCGTGAGGCTGGACGCGGCTTGTGGGCGGCGAGTAGTATCGCCACCCCGTGAGATGCGCCTGTAGCTCAGCTGGATAGAGTATCGGCCTCCGAAGCCGAGGGTCGTGGGTTCGAATCCCGCCGGGCGCACCATTTCTCAAAGGTTCTAAACCGCGCTAAACGATCCGAATCGTTCAGCGGAGGCAATATTCGAACCCACGACAGATAAAAAAAGGGTTCGACAACGTCGCGCAGCGACGTTGATCGCCCGCCAGGGCGACCCCGGAGGGGCGAGGCGCGCAGCGCCGAGTAATCCCGCCGGGCGCACCATTTCTCAAAAAAATCCAAAGTCACGCTAGACGATTCGAATCGTACACCGGAGGCAATTTCGAACCCGCGACAGACCCGCACCGCCCCTATTTACTTCCGGTCGACGCTCGCTGGCAGGCTGGGTTCTTTGAGCGCCGCGGTGCTTGCCGGCCGCGCCGCATTCCTCAAACTGCTGCCCGCGTGCGCCACGGACGCCGAAAACAGCCGGTCGAGCAAACCATGCGTTGCGCCGCCGCGATTCATCAAATTGCTGGTCCATTGCAGCGACGGGTCCCCATGTTTGCCCGCCTGCAGAGAAACCGTGCTACCAGTCGATTCCCAAAGAGTAAGCAACCGCAGTCGATCGTGCGACTTGTATTCGGTCATGCGCTGCCAGACCGTCGTCCCCCGAAGCATGGGAGCATCGCCGATGGGGTTGGCGACATTGTCCAAGGCGCCGTGCTTGCGCGGACGAAATTCCGTGGGAGAGAAAACCGGATTGTCGGTGGCTGCGGGAACGCTGAAGAGTTGCGCCATATCCAGCGTCGCTGTAGCAGGCGGCGCCGACCGGCGAAGTTTGTTCGCGTCGGAATCCTGCGTGGGATTCGCAGCCAAGGTTTGCTCGCCCGCCAGAGCATCGCCACCCAAGGTGAACAGCACTAACCCGAGCAGCACGCGGTCCCGAATGCCGTTGCCGTGCACGGCACGATCAGGCGGCGGCGAGTCAGAATATGGATCGGTTTGCGGCATGGATAACCCAAGGCTGGTGCGACCTCCAGGCCCGGCCAGCATCCTCCAACCAAGCGCAGGCGCCGTGCGACATGCGTCACAGATTTTCGCTGCAGCCGCAGTGCAAACCGGCTCAGGTCAACATAATCTAGGGCAGGTGCCTAATTATGTTGGTCGTGCGCCGCACTCAAGACTCGGGTGCGTCGCGGTACTCCGCCCGCCCTTTTTCCCAATCGCGGCCGTCGAACGGCTTCACTGACATCGCTTCGATGGTATCGCTGTCGATGCAGCGCGCGTTGACGCTGATCCCGTCAGGATGGGAGCGCGGTATGTAGAACGATTTAACGCCGCACGTGGAGCAGAAAAAATGCTTGGCGGCGTGCGTGTTGAATGAATAGGTCGTGAGCGCCTCGCGGCTGCTCAGCAGCTTGAATCGATCGGCAGGCACGATCAAGTGCAGGTATCCGTACATGCTGCAGATGGAGCAGTTGCAGTCCGTCACCTCGAGCCTTGCAGGTGCGATCACTTCGAAGCGGACCCGCCCGCAATGACAGCCACCGGTGTGGGTACGCATGCTCCGTGACTGCTAGCGCTTGTGCTCTTGTGCGGCCAGATCGCCAATCAATGAAATCAACCGCTCGGGGCTGCCCGCCGATGCAACATCGACCACATATTTACCATTCACGATAAAGCGCGGCACGCCGTCGACCCGATATCGCTGCACCAGTTCGTCGGCCTTGCGCATTGCGTTATCCACATCGAAGGAATGATACTTGTCCCTGAAGGCGGCCTCCGAAATACCGAACTTCTTGACGAATGCCGCCTGCATGCGCTCGGTCTCCGCCGGATCGGCGGCGACCAAGGGATCGCCGTTGAGATGAATTTCCTTGAATACTTCCGTGTGCAGTTGATCCAATTTGCCCAGACTCTCCAGCGTGTAGTACAGCCGCGCGTGCGCGCGATGCGCGTCGTTCCACATCACGTGGACGCGCGAGAAGCTGATGTAGGGCGGCTTGGTTCTCTTCCAGGACTCGACCATCGAATCGATGGCATTACAATGCGGACAGGCGTACCAGAAAAATTCCAATATCTCGATTTGCCCGGGGGGCACCGCGGTGGGCTGGGCCGGCACGATCCGCGTGTAGTTGACGCCTTCCTGCCACCCGCTCGGCGCCGCAGCGGACGCGGCGGTTGTCGCGGCCGCAACCGTGGACGCGACTGCCGCCAGCAGCGGGTTGTGCGCGCCGCTGTCGCCGGGCACGTCCTCGACGGTTTCGGAGCCGTCCTCGTTCATGCGCGTGATCTTTGACGGCAGGTCGGACTCCCGCTCAGCTGCCTTTTGCTGGGTTACTGCGGCGTTCGGCGCGGCAGCCCTGGACGCGACGGCCGGTGCACTCGTTGCCGGCCGCGCGGGGGCGGATTGATTTCTGCCGCACGCTACCAGCGCGAGACCCAACCCAAGACACAAAACCAACTGTCGAAGGCGCATGTTCAGCGCAGACCCTGCAAGTATGACGCGAGATTGCGGATGTCGTCGGGCGAGAGCCGCTTGGAGATGGTTTGCATGATGCCGTTAGGTCCGGTAGTTCGCGCACCCGACGCGTAGTCGTTCAATTGTTTCATCACATAGACCGATTGCTGGCCGTGCAACGCCGGAAATTTTGCCGGCTCGTTGCCACGCCCGGTCGGCCCGTGGCAGGCCATGCAAGCAGGTATACCGCGCGCCGGGTCGCCTGCTCTGTACAGCTTTTGGCCCGCTTGCCAGTATGAGGGGTCCGCTTCCAGCCCCGTATTGGTCAAACTATCGAAATAGGCTCCGAGGTTGGCCATGTCGTCGTCGCTCAAGGTCATGGCATTCGGCATCATCACCGGGTTGGGGCGTTTGCCGTCTTTGAAGTTCTTCAACTGCTCGGCGATGTAATCCGCGCCGATTCCCGCCAGGCTCGGCCATTCCGGGTTCGCGCTATTGCCGTTGGCACCGTGGCAGGCCTGGCAAACAACGGCCTTGGCGGCGCCGGCTTCGACGCTTGCCGGCAATGCTGAATTGCTGACGATCGCGCCGGAAATTGTTGCTGCGAGAATCCAAAACCGTTTCATAATCCCCTGATACCCCATTCTGTTGTGAAACCGCGCGGCGGCAAATTGTACACTAGAGTCAATAATTTGCGTCCAGGGCGGCCATGTCGATCTATCCTGATCTGAAATTCCTGACCAGTGCGGCCGAGGCAAACCAACTCGCCCCGGACCTCGGTAGAGAAATTGCCTTTGCCGGACGCTCGAATTCCGGTAAATCGACCGCCATAAACGCCGTCACGCAACGGCCGGGCCTCGCACGGGTGAGTCGTACACCCGGGCGCACCCAGTTGATCAATTTCTTCGAGTTGGCGTCCGAACGGCGCCTGGTGGATTTACCGGGGTACGGGTTCGCCAAGGTACCTGACAGAGTGCGACTACATTGGCTGCAATTGATGGAACACTATTTCAATGTGCGGGAGTCGCTGGTCGGGTTGATTTTGATTGTCGACAGCCGCCGCGGCTTGGGCGCCCAGGATGCCGGCATGCTCGAATGGGTTCTTGCCAGAGACCGCGTCGCCCATGTCTTGCTGACCAAGACCGACAAGCTCAATCGGCGGGATGCGCAGCGCGTGTTGCGCGAGACCCGCCAGGCTTGTTCCGACACGTCGGTCACGGCGCAATTGTTCTCGGCGCACGACAAGGAAGGGATCGAGGAGGCGCGCCAAGTCATGGACCTGTGGCTGGATAGGCCCAAAAAAAAAGCCCCGGTGGTTACTTAGAAGCAGCCACCGAGGCAGACCAACCCGGCATGGGGATGACAAACCGGGTCATTCCCGCTCAGGGAGAAGAGCGGGGAGCGTCTTTCACGCTCATTAGGTTAGATGGGGATGCGATCCGAAAGTTCCAGCCCCCTTCATAGCAATTTTCTCGATGCGGCCACAGCGCGGTTTCGCGCCGGTAACACGCTGAATATGGGCAGATTCTGCCCCAAACGCAGCCCTCGTGCACGCTTTAATGCGTGGTGCGGTGCGCTGCCGCTCGCCGTCGCCATCTGGCAACAATTGTTGCGGCGGCGCCGCGCGTCGGCGGCTTGGAGATCAGTGTGCCTCATCCCAGTTGCGGCCAATTCCTACGTCTATTTTGAAAGGCACAGCTAATGTCGCCGCCTGCGCCATGTGGATTCGTAGCTGCCCCGCGACTCCCTCGACGGCCGCGTCCGCCACTTCCAGAACCAGTTCATCATGTACTTGCATGATGAGCCGAGCCGGTATCCGCGATCTCTGCAACCAGCTGTCCACCTCGATCATGGCGCGCTTGATGATGTCGGCCGCCGTCCCTTGCATGGGCGCGTTGATGGCGCTTCGTTCGGCGTATTGCCGTAACGCATGGTTGCGTGATTGTATTTCGGGCAAGTACAGCCGCCGTCCGAACACCGTTTCGACGAAGCCGGTTTCGCGCGCCTGGCGGCGCGTCTCGTCCATGTAGCGTTTCACGCCCGGATAGCGCTCGAAGTAAAGATCCATGTATTTCTGCGCCTCGCCGCGGCCTATTCCCAGCTGGCGGGCGAGCCCGAACGCCGACATTCCGTACATCAACCCGAAATTGATGGCCTTGGCAGAGCGGCGCTGATCCAAGCTCACGGCCTCGAGCGGCGTACTGAACACCTCGGCTGCGGTCGCCTGATGAACGTCGCGATCCTCGGCAAAGGCCCGCAGCAAGCTCGCATCGCCCGATAGATGCGCCATGATGCGCAGTTCGATTTGTGAATAGTCGGCCGCTACCAATGAATGACCGGGTGCCGCGATGAAGGCCTGGCGGATGCGCCGCCCTTCCTTGGTCCGAATCGGGATATTTTGCAGATTCGGGTCGGTCGATGAGAGTCTGCCGGTGGCGGCGACCGCCTGGTGATAGGAGGTATGGATGCGGCCCGTTGCCTGATTGATTTGCTTGGGGAGGTTATCGGTGTAGGTCGACTTGAGCTTGGCTACGCCGCGATATTCCAATATCAATCGGGGCAGGGGATACGTCGCGGCGAGCTCTTCGAGAACATCCTCTGCCGTCGAGGGCTGCCCCGTTGGGGTCTTGCGCATCGCCGGAATACCCAGCTTACCGAACAGGATTTCCTGCAATTGCTTCGGCGAATCCACGTTGAATACGCCGCCGGCCTCGAGATGAGCCTGCGCCTGCAACTCCAGCATGCGCGCCGCCAGCTCCGAACTCTGCGTCTTGAGCAAATCCCGATCTACGAGCACTCCGGCGCGTTCCATCCGGTACAACACCGGCACGAGTGGTTGTTCGATTGTCTCGTAGACCGTTTTCAAACCGGGCAGCGCTTCGATTTGCGGCCATAAGGCCAGGTGCAGGCGCAGCGTGGCGTCCGCAACCTCGGCGGCATACCCGGCCGCGCGATCTACATCGACCTGATTGAACGCAATCTGCTTGGCGCCCTTGCCCGCGACATCTTCGAGTTGAATGGTCTTGATGCCAAGATATCTCTGCGCGGCCGAGTCCATGTCATGGCGGGTCGCAACGCTGTTGAGCACGTACGACTCGAGCATGGCGTCGTAGCGCTGTCCCGCGACCGCGATGCCGTGGTTCTGCAGCACGTGAGCGTCGAACTTCAGGCGATGCCCCACCTTCGGCCGGGTGGAGTCCTCGAGCAGCGGTTTGAATGCCGCCAGCACCTTCGCCCGATCGAGCTGGTGCGGCGCTCCCGCGTAGTCATGGCCGAGCGGCACGTATGCGGCTTCCCCCGGGGTGACCGCGAACGACAGGCCGACGATTTGCGCCTGCATGTAATCGAGGCTGTCCGTAAGGACATCGATGGAAATGAGCGGCGCAGCGCCGAGCTTTGACAGCCACGCGTCGAGCGCCTCTTGCGAAAGAATTTGATGATACTCGCGAGCGAGCACCGGCGTTTCGACCACGACGGCCGCCACGGCCGGCGCACCCGGCGATTGCACGGCGGCGACGACGATTTCGACCACTGCCGGATCCGCATTCGCCACGAGTGGTTCAGATGAAGGAGCCAACGCCTTGAGCAATGCCCGCAATTCCAGCCGCGTGTACAGCTCTCGAAGCCGAGGCGCGTCAGGCGCGACGGCAGCAAGCGCATCTGCGTCAAGGTCCAGCTCGAGGGCGGTGTCGATGGTGGCAAGCTTGCGCGACAGCTCGAGCATCGGCAGTTCATTGCGCAGGTTCTCGCCAACCTTGCCGGCGATGTCGCCGGCATGAGCGATCAGCTCATCGAGCGTGCGGTATTGATTCAGCCATTTGGCCGCAGTTTTCGGACCCACGCCGGTGACGCCGGGAATGTTGTCCGAACTGTCGCCGACCAGGGCGAGGTAGTCGACGATTTGTTCGGGATAGACGTCGAATTTCGTTTTGACGCCGTCGCGATCGAGGCGGGTGTTGCTCATGGTATTGATCAACCCAACCCGCGGACCCACCAGCTGGGCCATGTCCTTGTCGCCGGTCGAGATCAGCACGTCGTAGCCCGACTCCGCCCCCTGCTTTGCCAGAGTGCCGATTACATCGTCCGCTTCGACGCCGGCGATGCGCAGCAGCGGCAGTCCCATCGCAGCCACGACTTCCAGCAGCGGCTGCAGCTGTGCGCGCAAATCATCCGGCATGGGCATGCGATGCGCCTTGTACTGATCAAACAAATCGTCGCGAAACGTGCGGCCAGGCGCATCGAACACCACCGCGATCCGCTCCGGCGACTCCTCCTTGATCATCTTGTTCAGCATGTTCAGCACGCCCAGCACTGCACCCGTCGGCTCGCCCTTCGAGTTGCTGAGCGGCGGCAGCGCGTGGAAGGCCCGATACAGATAGGAAGAGCCGTCCACCAAGATGAGTTTACGCGCGCTCATGGATTTTCCCGCGCACCCCGATCAGGGTTGCGGCGGTTTATCCGACGGCGTTCCCGCGGGGGGCGCACCAGGGGCCGGCTGGCCGGGCGCAGTGGCGGGAGGAGTCTGCGTCGTCTTTTTGTGCTTAGGGGCATCCGGCTGCACCAGCGGGCCTTTTTGACCGCATCCGGCCAGTATCCCGGCAAGGCACAGAGGAAGCCACAGGCGCACGATTTTCATGAGCTTAGTATACCGCGTGCGGTTGCGCGGCAGTTCGGCAGGAACTAATGGCGGCGTCCGCCGGTCCGAAACTTGAGTACCTGTGCCTTGGAGAACTTGATGAAGCGGATTTCAGGAACCCTTTTGGCAATCGCCGCGGCCGGAGCCTGCGCGGTTTCGACGGCGGCGCTGGCGGAAAACCCGGCGGGATTTTATCTTGGCGCCGGCGTGGGTTACTCCACGATCCGCAGCGACGACGCCAGCTACGGCCTTCCGGGCTACTACAATGATCACCAAACTGCGTGGAAGGTAATCGCCGGCGTGCGGCCGATTTCCATCATCGGCGCCGAATTCGAATATATCGACTTTGGTCAGCCGGGAAACCGTTATGGGTACAACAGCATCAATTACTACGGGCTCGATTCGCACCCACGCGCGGCGGCATTGTTCGGTGTGGGCTATCTGCCGCTCCCCATTCCGTTCTTCGATATCTACGGTAAGGCCGGCGTCGCGCGCCTGCAAACGGACGTGACGAGTGTGACGTGTCCCGTGAATTCGCCCAATTGCGCCCTGCCTATCTTCTCCCGTCAGGACCAAACCGACAACAAGTTCGCCTACGGTGTAGGCGTGCAGTCCAAAGCCTGGGGCGTTTCGTTCCGTGCCGAATATGAGCGCATCAGCTCCCAGTTCGGCGACCCCGACGCGCTGACCGTCAGCGCGACGTGGACATTTTAGCAATGCGGCGCTTTCGCATCGCGCTCTAGCTCGCGGCAGTCACTCGCGGCGTAGAACCGCCGCCCGCGCGGTTCGCGCCGGTCGCGCGGCACGGTGCGGGCCTCTATACTGGCTTGCATGACACTCGCAATTCAGTGCCGTGCGCGCCTGTTTTCTCTCCTCGGGTTCGCGCTTCTGGCCGGATGCGCCGGGGAAAGCGGCATCCCCAACTCGCGCATCTCGAATGGCATCGCGAGCTCGGGCGACGCCGAGGCCACGACTCGCGCGTTGCGCTCGAGGATCGACACCATCGTGGTCATCTACGCTGAAAATCGCGCTTTTGACGGCTTGTACGGAAATTTCCCGGGAGCGCATGGCCTGAGTGAAGTCATCGACCGGGACGGTCGTCCGTCGCCGGCTTACGTGCCTCAGGTCGACCGCAATGGGTCGGTGCTTGCGACGCTGCCGCGGACCTGGGGCGGCGTTACCGCCGCGGGCGTCACGCCGGTGATAACGGAAGCGCAGAGCGCCGGCTTGGTCAATGCGCCGTTTTCCATCGAGCGCGCCTTCACGCCGCAATCCAACGCGACGCTGTCGACTGCGACCATCACGCGCGATCTGGTGCATCGCTTTTTCGAACACCAAATGCAAATCGACGGCGGCAAGAATGACGCCTATGCGGCGTGGTCGGACGCCGGCGGTCTCGCTTTAGGGCATTACGACTACTCGCAATCGGCATTGTTTTCGTTGGCGAAGGAGTTCGTGCTCGCCGACAATTTCTTCCAGGGTGCGTTCGGCGGTTCCTTCCTGAATCACCAATACTTGATTTGTGCCTGTGCGCCGATTTATCCCGATGCTGAGACGGCGGCGGCAAAGCCTTCCATAGCGATTCTCGAGAAGGACGCGGCCGGCCAATTTCTGCCGCGCTTGAGGTTGTCGGATGACTCGCCGCCTTCGGCGTTGGATGGGCCGCCCAAGTTCGTGCGCAACGGCAATCTCACACCGGCGAATTACTTCGGCGACGGCAAATTCCACGCGGTGAACACCATGCAGCCCGCGTATCAACCGAGCGGCAACAAGCCGGCGGCCGGCGATGCCGACACCCTCTATGCCGATCCGGACAATCCCACCACGCTACCGCCGCAGAATCAGGCGACCGTCGGCGATGCACTCAACGCCAAACGCATCGATTGGGCCTGGTATTCCGGCTCCTGGGACGCGGCGCTAGCCGATGGCCGACGGTCCCCCCGGGAACGCCGCGAGGCAATCTACGCGCCCGCAGCTCCCGGCGGGAATCCCGATTTCCAGCCGCATCACCAGCCCTTCAACTATTACGAGCGCTTTGATCCGCGGGCCCGGGCGGCTGAGCGAGCGGCTCATTTGAAAGATTACAACGCGCTGATAGCAGATGCCCGCGCCGGGCGGCTGCCACCCGTCGCGTTCTACAAGCCGCAAGGCAATGTGAACCAGCATCCTGGTTACGCGTCGGTGGCGGAAGGCGACGCACACATCGCCGATGTGGTCGCGAAACTGCGCGCCGGTCCGCAATGGCCGCACATGGTGATCGTAATCACCTACGACGAATTCGGTGGTGCATGGGATCATGTCCCGCCGCCGCGCGGCGATCTCTTGGGGCCGGGGGCGCGCATTCCCGCGCTGATCATTTCGCCGTTCGCGAAGCGCGGCACGGTGGATCACACCCAGTACGACACCGGGTCAATCCAGCGATTGATCACGCGGCGTTTCGATCTCGATGCATTGCCGGGCATCACGGCGCGCGATCAAGCGCTCGCGGCGCACGGCGCTCCACCCATGGGGGATTTGACTAATTCTCTCGAGCTTCGCCGGTGAGGTTCCAGGCCGCGTGTAGGTCCGCGGCGGTGCGTCGCTCTAGTTCGCCTTCGGTGCCGGGGCGGCCGGCGCCGCAGCCGCAGCGCTCGGCTTGACGCTCAGCAACTCGACGTCGAATATCAAGAGCGAACCGCCGGGAATACCGGGTTTTGGACTCGCGCCATAGCCGAGCTCGGGCGGCACGTACAGCACCCATTTGGCGCCCGGCTTCATCAGCGCCAACGCTTCCTGCCAACCCTTGATCACGCCTTGCACCGTAAAGGTTGCCGGCACGCCGCGCGAGTATGAGCTGTCGAATTCCGAGCCGTCGATGAGTTTGCCGCGGTACTGAACGCTCACTTCGTCGGTGGGTTTGATCGCCGCCGCCTTGGTGTCTCCCGGCGCGACGATCTTGTATTGCAAGCCCGAGGCCGTCGTCTTTACGCCCTTCTCTTTCCCATTGCGCTCCAAGAATTCTTTCGCTGCCGCTTGATTCTTCGCGGTCGCAGCCTCCATCACGGACCGTACGTACGTCTGCACCTGCTGCTGGTCGGCCGGAGTGCTCTTCTTCCCATGCAGACCATCCTTGATGCCGCGCGTAATGGCCTCGAGCGACACCTGATCGGTGATCCCTACGCGGTTCAGTTGTTCTCCGAAAGTCAGGCCGAACAAGTAGCTGGTCTGTTCAGGAGAAGGCGCTGCCGGAGGTGCGGTTGCAGCGGCGGGCGGCGCATTCGGCGAAGCGGCGGGAGTTTGAGCGCCGACGAGCGGGGCGGTGGCAACCAATACCAAGGCACAGGTCGTGCGCATCAATCCGATTTTATGTCGCATGGTGGAAATTACGCCTCTTAGAGTTGCAAAGGATGGCGCGAACTATAAGGCGCCCATGGATCCACGGCGGATGATCGCAATTGTCAGGCGCGATGTACATACCAGGTTTCCCGCATCGTCGCGAATATCGATGGTCCACACTTGTGTGCGCCCCCCCAAATGCACCGGCCGCGCGGTGCCGGTGACGAGCCCCGCGCGTGCCGCCCGCACGTGATTGGCATTGATCTCCTGGCCCAGGCACAAGAATTGCGTGGTGTCGACGCACATCGTCGCGCCCGTGCTGCCCAGCGTTTCGGCCAACGCAACGGAAGCGCCGCCGTGCAGCAATCCGTAAGGTTGCCTGGTGCGCGCATCGACCGGCATGGTGCCGCGGACGAAGTCGTCGCCGATTTCGGTGAAGCGCATCCCGAGATATTCGACCATCGTCCCCGTGCTGCCCGAATTCAATTCCTCGACCGATCGCGGAGTCTTCCAAATCTTCATTCGGATTCCTTGAGCTTGGCGGCCACCAGGGCGTAGGCCTCACGAAACGGGATGCCTTGTTTGGCCACCATGGCGTTGGCGGCGGCGGCGGCGTGAATTCCAGGATCGAGCCGGATATTTTCCGGGCGAAAGGTTACTCCGTCGAGCGCGCTCGGCAATATTTCCAGAGTCTGCAGGCAGGAATCGATGGCGCGGAACAGCGGCGGCTTGATCAGTTGCAGGTCGCGATGATAACCCGAGGTGAGCTTCTGCGTGATGCCGAGCACCTCGTTGAGCGCCGCTTGCGCAACCGAGCTGCGGCCGCGCATGAGTTCGAAGACGTCGGGATTGCGCTTTTGCGGCATGATGGACGAGCCGGTGGTAAACGCCGCCGGCAGCGACACGAAACCAAATTCTTGCGTATAGAAGAGCAGCAAGTCGGCCGCGAGGCGTCCCAAGTCCTGCGCCAGCAGGGTGATCTCAAACAGCAGCTGCGCCTCGGCCTTGCCGCGCGAAAGCTGTACCGCGGTTACCGGTTCTTGCGTTACGGCAAAGTCCAGGCGCCGCCGCGTCTCCTCGCGGCTCAGCTCGAGATTCGGAGTGCCGTAGCCGGCGGCCGATCCGAGCGGATTTTTGCCGATGCGCCGCTGCGTGAGCGCGAGACCCTCCGCATCGTCGCGGATTTCCGCTGCGAATCCCTGCGCCCACAGTTCGACAGTGCTCGGCATCGCGTGCTGCATGTGGGTGTACCCCGGGAGCTCCATGGCACCGTGGCGCGCGGCCAGCCCTTCGAGCGCAACCGCGACGGCCGCCGCGCCGCGCTGCAATTCCTCGGCGGCATCGCGCAAGTACAGGCGCAAGGCGGCGAGCACTTGATCGTTGCGGGAGCGCCCGGCATGCAAACGACCGCCGGCCGCACCGATGCGCGCCGTCAACAGATTCTCGATCGCGGTCTGACAATCCTCTTGTTCGAGAGCGACCTGCCAGCGCCCGAGAGCATGCTCCTCGCCGATTGCCCTCAATGCCTCGCGAATCGACTCGAGGTCCTGCGCCGACAACAATCCTTGAACGGCGAGCATTTCTGCGTGCGCGATCGAGGCTTGGATGTCGTAACGCACCAGCCGATTATCGAGAACATGATCGTCCCCTGCCGTGAAGGCGAGTACGCGCGCGTCGAGCGGGGTTCCCTTGTCCCAGAGTCGCGTCATGTCAAGCCACCGTCGAGGCGCTCAGCTGCTCAGCGGGGCTCAGAGCCGTGAGGTCCGCCACCACCAGCGTGCCGGTACCCTCATTCGTGAAGATTTCCGCCAGCAGGCTGTCCGTGGATTTGTAGCTGATCACGTGCACCCGGCGCACGCCGCCGCGAATCGCATTCTCGATCGCGGCCGCCTTGGGAAGCATGCCGTCCTTCAAGGCGCCCTGATCGCGCAGGCGCCTCAGCCCCTTGATGTCCGTGTATGACACCACCGAGGTTGGGTCCTCGACGCGTTCGAGAATGCCCTGCGCGCCGGTGCACAGCACGAGCTTTTCCGCCGACAATGCACCGCCGATGGCTGCGGCGACCGTGTCGGCGTTGATGTTAAGCAAGGTGCCATGCGAGTCGGCTGACAGGGGACTCACGACCGGCATCAAACCGTTCTCGAGCAACTTCTCGATCACTCCCGCATTGACCGAATCGATATTGCCGACGAATCCATAATCGACGGTCTCGCTCGACCCTTCCGCGACGCGCACCGGCGGGCGCTTGTGCGCGCGTATCAGTCCCGCGTCGACGCCGCTCAAGCCGATGGCCTCAATGTCGAGCTCCCGGCAGATGGCGAGGATCCGCGTGTTGATCGAGCCGTTCAGCACCATGGCGGTCACGTCGATCGAATTTTGGTCCGTGACGCGCCGGCCATTCACCATCCGCGTGTCCAGGCCCAGGGCCGCTTGCAACCGGTCCAGTTGCGGCCCGCCGCCATGGACGAGAACCGTCTTGATGCCCACCTGGTGCAGGATGGCAACCTGCTCGATCAAAGCGCGCGTCGACAGCTCATCGCTGAATACCGCGCCGCCGGCCTTGATGATGAATACCTTGTTCTTGTACATCCGGATGTAGGGCGCCGCGCTCTTGAGCGCACGCACGGCGATGGATGGATCGGGTCGATTCTTCATCATGGCAACACTCCTACACCCACGGTCATCAGGTCAGCATGCGGTGCAGAACGGCCATCTGCACCGCCATGCGATTGAAAGCCTCGCGCTTGACCACCGCGCGCGGGCCGTCGAGAACTTCATCGGCAACCGCGACATTGCGGCGCACCGGCAGACAATGCATGAGTTTGGCGTCCGGCAATGCCCCTGCGAACCAACGCTCGCGCACGCACCAGTCCGAAAGATCGGCGCGTAGCCGCGAGTCCGCTTCCGTATCGCCGTAGTACGTCGTCGTGCCCCACTCCTTCGCATACAGCACGCTGGCGCCGGCGAGCGCGGCCGTGCGGTCGGAGGTCTCGGTGAGCGAGCCGCCCGCCGCGGCGGCGGCAGTTCGCGCGGCGAGCATAATCTGCGGCGGCAGGGCGAATCCATCCGGCCGCAGCACCACGACTTCCATCCCGCGCATTGCCGCCATGTGCACGGTGGCGGCGGGCACGGCCAATGGCAAGGCCTTCGGATGATAAACCCAGCTCAAAACGAACTTGGCCCGCTGCGGCAACTGGAGTTCGTCCATGGTCCGCCAATCGGCCAACGCCTGGCAGGGGTGAGACATCGCTGATTCGAGATTGATGAGCGGCTTATCGCACAGCTGATCGATCATTGCGAACAAGGACTCGCGCAGATCCAGGCTAAGATTCTTGCCTTCGGCAAAAGCGCGCACGCCGAGCGCATCGCAATACGACGCCAGCACTGGGATGGCCTCGCGGATGTGCTCCGCGGCGGCACCGTTCATGATGGCGTTGAGCCGCGTTTCCAGCTGCCACGTTCCCTGACCCGGAGTGATCACGAAGGACGATCCGCCGAGGCGCGCCATTCCCGCCTGGAATGACGCGAGGGTGCGCAGCGAAGGATTCAAGAACACCAAGCCCAGGATCTTGCCCGCCAGCGCGCGCGGCTCAGGCTTGTCTTGGAGCGACTGAGCGAGGCTGAGCAGATCGAGAATCTCCTCGCGGCTGAAATCGGACAGATTGAGGAAGCGCTTCATGCGGAAATTCTAGCCAAGGCATCGCTCAGCTGATCAACGTGACCTTCGTTCAAGATATACGCCGGCAGCAGGCGCAAAATGTTCGGATCCGCGCTGGTGCCGGTCAGAATGTTCTGTGCGAGCAGCGCCGCCTGCACTTCCTTGGCGGGACGCGAAGTCTTCAGGCCCAACAGGAAGCCCGCGCCCTGTACGCCGGTGACCGGGCCGATGACGCAGCTCCCGCGAATGTACGCCGAGACTTGGCGCACGTTGGCAAG
The DNA here is from genome assembly GCA_963818075.1 of uncultured Gammaproteobacteria bacterium. GTDB lineage: Bacteria > Pseudomonadota > Gammaproteobacteria > Steroidobacterales > Steroidobacteraceae > Bog-1198. Next base: position 29,983 of record CAWFQX010000010.1, read on the forward strand.
CAGCGATTCAGATTCGATCGTGTCGATCACCGCTTCGGCGACTGCGCAGGCCATGGGGCCGCCGCCAAACGTCGTGCCCATGTCGTCCACTTTAAGTTTGCCCGCGACGCGATCCGACAACAACAATGCCGATACCGGAAAGCCATTACCCAACGCCTTGGCTGCAGTAATCATGTCCGGCGTGACGCCGTAGAAGTTCGCCGCAAAAGGGGCCCCGGTTCGACCCATTCCGCATTGCACCTCATCGAATATCAGCAAGGCGCCCATGTCGTCGCAGCGCTCGCGCAGCGCCTGCAACATCGGCTTGCCCACATCGTAGGCTCCACCCACACCCTGCACGGGCTCGACAATCACTGCGGCCGTATTCCGGTCGATGAATTGTCCGGCCGCGGCAGGATTGTCGCGCGGCGCGAAACTCACATCGAAGGGCGTGCGTGGAAATCCGTACCATTTTTCAAGCGCGCCCCAGGTCGCGGCGCCGGCGGCGGCGGTTCTGCCGTGCCAGCCCTGCTCCAAAGCGACGATCTTGCCGCGGCCGGTGTGTTTGAAGGCAAGCTTTAGCGCATTCTCGTTGGCCTCGGCGCCGCTGTTGATCCAAAAGACCGTATCGAGGCCTAAGCCCGCGAACTTGGCCAGGCGGGCGGCGGCGCGCTCGCGGATTCCTAGGGGCACGGCGTTGGTTTGAAACGCCATTTGCCGCGCTTGCCGCTCGAGCGCCGCCTGCCATCGCGGATGACCGTAGCCCAAGCCGGCCACGGCATGGCCGCCGTAGAAATCCAAGATCTTGCGGCCGTCGCGCGCATGCAGCCATACACCCTCGCCATGAGCCACTTCGATGGGATATTGCGCGAACACTTGCGCCAGATGGCTCCTCAGTGCTTGCGTCGTCAGAGTCGTCGCCACGGCGGGCTCCTATGTCCAGCCGGGCGCGGGTGCGGTGAGGCCGGCGGTCTCGGCAAGACCCAAGAGCCGATTCATCCACTGGATGGCACCGCCCGCGGCACCTTTGTTGAGATTGTCGAGGACCGACATGACGGCAATGGAATTGCCGTTGGTAACCGCGCTCAAATTCGAATAATTGCTGGTCGCCACGTCCTTGACGCGCGGCGCGGTGTCGCCCACGCGTACGAAGGGGCAGTCCTTGTAATACGCTTTGAGCGCCTGCAGCGCCTGCGCGGTATCGATCGATCTTAAGAGACTGGCTTGCACCGTGACGTGGATGCCGCGCGCGAAGGGGCCGGAATGCGGTACGAAATTGAGTTCCGCCTCCATGCCCGTCGCGAGCTTCGCGCAGGCGATGATCTCCGGCACATGACGGTGACTCAAGGCACCGTAGGTGTATAGGTCGCTGTGCCGATGCGGGTGATGGGTGCCCTCGACGGGTTTGCGGCCCGAACCCGTGCTGCCGGTGATGCCGGTGACGAACAGGCGCTGATCGGTGAGTCCCAAAGCCAACAGAGGCACGATGGCGAGCAGCGTGGCGGTGGCAAAGCATCCTGGATGCGCCACATGCGGCGTAGGCGACTTTGACAAATGTTCCGGGACGGCGCAGGTAAACTCGCGAATTCGCGCCGGGGCGCCGTGCGCGTGCTTGTACACCGCCTCGTAGGCGGCGGCGCTCGAGTAGCGGAAGTCGGCCGAGATGTCGACGCAGTGCATGCGGGCGCCAGCCCGCTCGGCCGCCGTCAGCAGACGATCGATGAGCGCGGCGGCCGCGCCGTGCGGCGCGGCGGAAAACAGGGCGGAGCGCGGTGCGCCGCGTATCACCGCCTCGATGGCATCGAGATCGGCGAATTTCAGTTCAGGATAGGCGCTGCGCAGGTGTGCGAACGCACCGGCCACCGGAGCGCCGGCCTGACTGTCCGAAAGAATCGCGGCGACCTCGAGCTGCGGATGCCCGGCGATCAGGCGCAGCAGCTCACCGGCCACGTAGCCGGTACCGCCCAGCACGATCGCCGGAGTGGCGCTCATTCGCCGGCCACTTTTGATTCGCGCACGTGGCTCAAGCCCAAGCGCGCGATGATGTGATCGCCGAGGTCCGCCGGACTGCTGATGGCATTGAAGGCTTCGACGTTCATCTGTTCGCGGATGATTTCGACGCCCACCTGATTGTCGGTCGCAGGACCCGTGACCACGGCGGGCTCGATGCCGAAGCGCTCGCGCAGCAGCTTGACGCCGCCCCAAGCGGCAACCGGATCGTTGGCCGACAACACCACGGCCGTCAACGCCGCTTTGATGTCGGGTTCTCGCAGGATGGATTCCACGCCATAGGTGCCCAGGAGCCCATCGCCCAACTCGAACACGATGACGTCCGGCTGTCCGGTGGCCATTTCCGTGAGCATGGTACGGGTCAGCGCCGGACCGCACTTCGCAGTGGTGGTCACGATGCCGAGGTCGGTGAAAATCATGGTACGCCGCGCGCCCGAATCCTCGAACGCCAATATGTCGCGCCGGAGCGAGACTCCCGTCGCCTTGAATGCATCAACAATGAGCCCCCGATGGCGCATGCGCGCGATGATGGCGGACGCCGCGGCGGTCTTGCCAGCCTCCATGCACGTGCCGGCCAGTGCCACCACCGGCACACCGCGTACGTTCAGGGCCGCATCGTAGTCCAGCGCCTTGTAACCCGCCTTGGCCGGCACGCCGATGCGCTCACCCAAATAAGGAAAGGTCAGTACGGCCCCCAGCACCTTGCAGTCGAAGGGTTTGCCCTTGTCGGGCGTCGCTGAATCGCAGATGCCGAGAACGCCGCCGATATTCAGCATTTGAATGACGTCGCCCGGTTTGAGCGTCGGCGGAATGTGGCCGGAGTAGCCGAACAAGGCCTTGCGATGGCCCAATGCGCCGATCACCACGTCGCCGCGTGCCAGCTTCGCCATCCTGCCGCTGGTGAGCTCGAGGGTATTGTAGGTCGACTTGTTGTTGAGAATCTCGACGACCACCACCATCCCTTCCTCGCAAGCGATGTCGGCGGTGATGCGAATTTCGTGCGACAGCGCGCAAGCCTGCGTCACCGAGGCGATCTTGTCGACGACGACGGTACGCATGCCGTTCATGTGTCGGCTCCCGCCGCATGGGCACCGGCACGGTGGTAGAACACCCCGGTCAGGGCCAGCATTTTCGAATAACCCAGGGCGTCCGTCGGCGTCCATTCGCCGGCGGATTCACCATAGACACCTTTCGACGCAGCCATCAACGAATACGGCGAGACGACGCCCTCCACGAAGATCGATCCAGGCCGGAACAGGACTCTGACCTCGCCGCTCACGCGGGCCTGGGAGGAGAGCAGCAGCGCCTCGATATCGCGGCACACCGGATCCAAATGCTGCCCTTCATGCACCAGGTCGCCATAAGGCTGGGCGACCGCATCCTTGATGCGCGCCTGCTTGCCCGTCAACACCAGCTTCTCGAGCTCGCGATGCGCCGTCAGCAGCACATCCGCCGCGGGCGCCTCGAATGCGACTCGGCCCTTGGTGCCGATCACGGTGTCGCCCAAGTGGATGCCGCGGCCGATGCCGAAGGGACCCGCCAGCTGTTCCAGTTCCTCGATGATGGCGACCGCGGATTGCGCGCTGCCGTCGAGACTCACCGGAACTCCCCGATTGAAGCCGATGACATGGCGCTGCGGACCGCGCGGCGCCGAGAAAGCATCCTTCGAGAGTACCCATGCGTCATCCGGAATACTGCCTTCGGAAGTCAGCGTTTCCTTGCCGCCGATGGTCACTCCCCATAATCCGCGGTTCACCGAATAGGCCGCGCCAAAGGGCGGAATCGGCAGCCGATGATCTTCGAGATACTTCAATTGTTCCGGCCGCTTGAATGCACGGTCGCGCACCGGCGCAATGATCTCGAGGTCCGGGCCTAAGGTGCGCAGCGCCACTTCGAATCGCACCTGATCGTTGCCGGCTGCCGTGCACCCATGCGCCACCATCTTGGTCCCAGCGACAGCGCCATTTGCGCGATCGTCTGCGCCTGCAGCACCCGCTCCGCGCCGACGCAAAGCGGATATACCCCGCCGCGGCGCACATTGCCCATCAGCAGATACTTGAGGACCTGCTCGAAATAAGGCGTGCGCGCATCGATGAGATGATGTTCGATGGCGCCCAGTTTCTGCGACCGCTCGGCCAGGGACTGCGCCGCCGCCGCATCGATGCCGCCGGTATCGACCGTCACCGTGATCACCGGCCGCTGATAGGTCTCCTTGAGCCATGGTACGCAGAAGGACGTGTCGAGGCCGCCGGAAAAAGCCAAGAGAATGGGCTCGGCGCCCGGCCGTGAAGTCGATTTCATAGGGTTTAGCGTCCGAAAATAGCGAGCAGGCGAAGGCCAAGCTGGCGCTGCTCGCGCGCGCCTGCGGTAGCGATGAATATCGTGTCATCACCGGAAATGGTGCCGATCACTTCCGGCCAACGGGCGGTGTCGATGGCGACTGCCACGCTTTGCGCCGAACCCACCGTCGTCTTCAAGATCGTCAGATTGGTACCCGCCGTCAAGCGCGCGCTGACGAACTGCTTGAGGGTCGAGAAATCGCTTTTCGGGGCGGCGCCCATCTCGGGCAGCACATAGCGATCGCCCATCTTGGCCACGCCGAGCTCGCGCAGATCCCGGCTCACGCTCGACTGAGTGGCGATATGGCCGTGCTTGCGCAACATCGCGACCAACTCCGTCTGCCGCCCGACAGACTGCTCGCGAATGATCTTCGCGAGAGTGGAGCGGCGCGCCGGGGCGCTGGTGTTGTCGATATCGGCACGGAGCATTTCATTCAACCCGCTGCATAAAATTGCACGCATCCTGCATAAAAATGCAACGGTTGTCAATGCGCAGCGCCGCGCTTTGCGAATGCGCGACCGGCGTGCTTTGCACCTACGTAGGCGACCGGCCCTTGACTATCAAATTTCCGCTCCCAGACTTGGGTTTCCTCCAGCCGCGATGTGAGCCCATGATCCCGTTTTCCGTTCTCGACTTATCCCCGGTGACCGTGGGCGGCAATGCAGCGCAGTCGCTTCGCAATACGCTCGATCTCGCCCAGCACGCGGAAAAATGGGGCTACCGGCGCTATTGGCTGGCCGAGCATCACAGCATGCCCGGAATTGCGAGCGCGGCCACGTCGGTCGTGATCTGCCATGTCGCCACTGGAACCCGGACTATCCGCGTCGGTGCCGGCGGAATCATGCTGCCGAATCACTCGCCGCTGGTCATCGCCGAGCAATTCGGCACCTTGGAAAGCCTGTTTCCGGGGCGCATCGATCTTGGGCTCGGGCGCGCGCCGGGCTCCGATCAGACGACTGCGCAGGCGCTGCGGCGCAATCTCGCGTCCGATCCCGAACAGTTTCCCCAGGACGTGATGGAGTTGATGGGATACTTGGGACCGGCGGTACCCGGTCAACGCGTCCTGGCGTTTCCTGGGGTGGGCACTCAAGTACCGATCTGGATCCTGGGTTCCAGCTTGTTCGGCGCGCAAGTCGCCGCGGCGCTCGGCCTGCCGTTTGCGTTCGCATCGCATTTCGCCCCCGCCATGATGCTGCAGGCCATCGACATCTACCGCGCCCGCTTCCAGCCTTCGGCGCAGCTGGAGCGTCCGCACCTCATGCTGGGTTTCAATATTTTTGCGGCGGAATCCGATGCGCAGGCGCGGTTTCTGTCAACGTCGATGCAGCAGGCCTTCGTGAACCTGCGCAGCGGCCGGCCGACGCAATTGCCGCCTCCGGTGGAGGGATATCATGAGCAGCTACCTCCGCCGGCCAAGGCGTTGCTCGCCGATGTGCTGTCATGTTCCGCCATCGGGTCGCCCGCAACGGTGCGCGGCGCGGTGAGTGCGTTCATAGAACGGACCAAGCCCGACGAATTGATGATCACCGCGCAGATATTCGATCACTCGGCTCGCCTCAGGTCATACGAGATCGCCGCCGACATTCAAAAGAGTCTGTAGGCGCCGTCGCCTCGTCCTCGGGGTCAACGCCCCAGTCCTAGAAAATCACGCATGCGCTCGAGCTCAGCCTCGAGACCGGCGCGAAACGTGGCATCTCGCGGTGCGCGGCCGCCGATGTAACCGAAGGCGGCGCGCAGCCCGCCATCGACCGCCGCCACGTTGCCCCAGCCAATCACCCGCTCGTGCCACAGCAGGGGCAGCGCGTAGTAGCCGAGCTTGCGCTTCGGCGCGGGCGTGTAGGCCTCGAACCGGTAGGCCCAGCCCCAGAAGATTTCGAAGCGGCGGCGATCCCATACGATGGGGTCGAAGGGTGTGAGCAGGCGCACGCTCTCGTCCGGCTGCCAGCGGACCGAGGCCGGTCTGTCCGCGGCAGGCCAGTACCAGTCCACGCCCTCCACGCGCATGTGCGCAAGCCGTTGCTTGGCGCGAGCAAGTGCCTCTGCGCGTTGGCCCCTCCACTGCGGTGCGCCGCCTCCCAAAAGACTGAGGAGCTGACTTAAGGTGCGTGCCGGCAGAGGCGCATATTTGTGTACCACCACGTCCACCAGCGCGTCCATGCGCGCGCTGGCGGTTACGGAGTCCGGTATCGCCGCCGGGTCGGGCAGCGCTGCGGGGTCGCGCGCGGCGTAGATGCGCGTGCCGCCGTCGCGGCGTGCCACGCGCAGCAAGCCGCGGTAGTGCATGACGTCGAGCAATTGCGTGCTCGCGTTCGACGAACCACCGAACCAGTTGCTCACTTTGCCGTGCGCGAAATGGGCGTCCACCTCGCGCGGGTGCACGGCGCCGCGCGCGCGGACGAATGCCAGCACCGCCGCCGCCTGCGCGGCGCGCGCCGCTGTCCAGACCGTGCGCGCCGTACGCGGATGCATCAATTGGTGATTCGCCCGCGGCAAATATCCGTAGTTGACGAAGAAGTCCTCTTCCAACGCCAATTTCGGATAAAGACGCTCCAGATCCCCCGCGCGATACCCGGCTACGCGGTGTCGCAGAGTCAGGTCCTGGGCGCGGGCCGGGGCACGGATCGGATCGGCCTGCACGAATCCGAGCTTGGAGATCGCGCGCCCGAGCGTCGTCGGCTTGAACAGCGAACGCGCGATGGCGTAACGGCGTAGATGTTCCAACGTGACCCGCATCCCGCGATGATATTCCATTCCAAATCACTCATTTCCTAGTACATTGGCGACGATGCTGGAGACCATTGAAGTAGAAACCAAGCCGAAGCCGAACGCCGCCGTGATCTGGCTGCACGGACTCGGCGCCGATGGACATGATTTCGAACCCATCGTTCCCGAGATCGTGCGCCCCGGTGAACGCGCCTGGCGCTTCGTTTTTCCGAACGCGCCAGTGCGCCCGGTGACCATCAATGGCGGCATGGCCATGCGCGCTTGGTATGACCTCAAGGGGTTGGACCGCAGGGCCGCAGAGGACGCAGCCGGCTTCCGTGATACGGATGCCCTGATCCGGCAATTGATCGCCAAAGAGGTTGCGCGCGGCATCCCGACGAATCGCGTTGTGCTTGCCGGCTTTTCGCAAGGCGGTGCGGTATCGCTATACACCGTACCGCGTTACCCGGAAAAACTGGCCGGCGTCATGGCCCTGTCCTGCTACTTGCCGCGCGAGAGCACCTTCCTTGCCGAGCGCGCGGCGGCCAACGACGCAACCCCGATTTTCATGGCCCACGGGCAGGCCGACACCGTTCTGACGATGAGTTTGGGAATGCAGTCGCGCGACTTCCTCAAGGCTCTCGGATATGCCGTGGAGTGGCACGACTACCCGATGGCGCACGCGGTTTGCGCGGCGGAGATCGCCGATATTCGCGAATTCCTGTTCCGCGTATTGCCGCAGGCTTGAGGTGCCGCAGCGACGCTTGCAGCAAGGTGACAGCGTGGGCGAGGGGGGCTAAGCTCCGCTCCTTCTTTCAAACGGGGTCGCGTCGTGGCAACTGCACCTTTGTCAGCAACGTCCGCCAAGCAAGCTGCTGCGGCGCAACGATTGAACGCCGAGGCGAAGAAGGCTGCTGCACGCGCCGGTGCAGTGAAGCGGGCGCTGCGCGCCGCCAAGGAGGTGCTCAAGCGGGCCCGAAAATTGGCAAAGGCGAGCAAGAAAATTGCCAAGCAAGCCAGGAAACGGGCCAAGGCCGCACAGGCGGCCCTTACGCGCTCCAAGCCGGAGAGCAAAAAAAAGGCGCCGACGCCAAAGCCGTCGAAAGCCAAGGCCAAGCCGGCAACGTCCAAGGCCAAGCCGCCCAAGTCCAAGGCGCCTCGCCGCGCCTCTCCTCCAAAGCCTGCCCCCGCCAAGGTACGAACCGCGGCGCCGAAGGCGGTTGCGCGGCGGCCGACCGCGGGCAACCCCGCTGCACGCAAGCCCGTCGTGGTAAACAAGCCGGCCGCCGCGCGCAAGCCGGCACGGAGGCGTAGGACAGCACCGAAACCAGCCGTCGCGGCGTCGCCGCGAGCGCAAGCGCCGGCCATCGCACCGGAGCGCACGGTGGCGGAGGCCGCGGGGCCGGTCATCGAACGACTGGAAAGTGTCCTGCCCCGCCTGGTGTCAACGCTGCGGGATCAAATGGAGCAGGAGCCCGGGAAATAGCGCCTCGATAGCTAAGGCGAGGAACAGGGACGCCAGGAACCCAATGATCTGGCCCACGACCCACACGCCGAAGGCCTTGCGGGTGGCAAGGCCCTGAATTTCGCTGAAGCCCATCACCTGCAGCACGATGCTCCAAATCAACAGCAGGACATACGCGATGAACTGCACGTGCAGCAACAGCACGAGGAAGCCCTCTGCATCGGGGCGCGGGGTCTCGAGAAACGTATCCTCCCCGGCAAGCAGTGCGGTCAGCACCCAGATCGCGAGCGACGCCACCATGGGCACGCCGCCGTAGGCAAGTACGTGGATCACCTGGTGGGTGGTCGATTTACCGCCGGCGCGGGTGCCGAGGCGCCGATAGATGATCGCCATCAAGAAGAGACTCGCCACGCCCGCGACGGCGCCGTAGGCCACGGAGTTGGCGAGAATCTCTGCCACGCTGCTGTGCGCCCCGGCGCCCTCGGTGCGGTATAGCGCGAGGAAATTCCCGATGCCTTGGGCGGACATCAACAAATAATCCGTAATCCCGGCGGGTCGTGCCGACAACTCGCGAAACACGCGTCGCGGCCTCAACCAGACATCTTTCAGAGGGTGAACGGGTTCGGTCGGCAGCACTCACGCAGCCTACGCAATCCGTGTAACTGACTCCAGCATCACGCACAGATGACAGCGGACTTTTTCGGGGCTACTCTCACATTGAGTTCGAACGATCTCCAGGAGAAGAGTGACCATGGCAAAGAAGAGCAAGTCGAAAAAGCGTCCGGCGGCAAAGGCCAAACGCTCCGCCGCCAAGAAGAGCGTCGCGAAAAAGAAAGCCCGTCCAACGAAGGCCAAGTTGAAATCGAAGGCCAAGAAGGCCGGCAAGGCAGTTAAGGTTGCGAAGAAGGCGGTCAAGGCTGCGCCCAAGAAGGCCAAGCCTAAAGCCAAAGTCGCTGCCCCGAAGGCCGCGCCAAAACCCAGCATGCCGCGTCCGAGTGCGGCCCGGCCGGCTGCGCCGCCGGCTCCGGCACCCACGACCGCGCCGCCTGCAGCGCCGGCATCGGAGACATCGGGATCGCTGACGCCCCCTGGTACAGAACCATTGGCGTTCTAAAGAGTCGCCGAAGGGATTAGGCGCGTATCAGCCCTTGGAGAGGGCGCGCGCCGCTACTGTCCGGAAATATTCGGGTGGCGAGAGACCTCGCATCGACGCGCAGATGCTCGTCGAGCACGGCTTTGAATACGCTTCGTAAATCGAGGGTCGGCCGCAGATCCCGGTTATCGAGCAGCGCCGCGCGTGAAAGTCCCGGCCAGTCGGCGATGACGCGGCCGCCGCGCACGGCGCCGCCAGCGAGAAATGCACAGCCGCCCGTCCCATGATCGGTACCGCGAGTGCCGTTCATGGCGGCGGTGCGGCCGAACTCGGTGACGATGAGCACCGCGGTTTGCCGCCACAACGGCCCCAGCTCGTCCGCCAGTGCCTGCAGTGCGTCGTCGAGCCCTTTTAGCCGTTGCGCGAGCGCTCCCTTGGCGCCGCCTTGGTTGGCGTGAGTGTCCCAGCCGCCGGCTTCGATGACCGCCACTTCGGGACCCCCCGGACTGCGCATCAAGGTGGCCGCCATGCGCGCCGCACCGCTGACTCGATCGGCCTTCCCGGCTGGGCGCATCGCCGGCGCATCCGCCGGACTGCCGCCATCGTCCGCCAGTTTTTCGGTCTGCACGGCCTCGCTCAATCGTGCCGAAAACCAGTCATCCTGGGAATAAAGATCGGCCAAGCGCGACAGCAGTTCTTCGTCGACATCCGGGGCCGTTTGCGGTGACTTGGAGATCACGGGCGCATTGCCGCGCAGGATCAGCGGCACGTTCTGGCTGATCGCTACCGCGCGCTCGCCCGGTTGATCGGCGCCGCGGGATAAGGCGGCCAACGCCCGATTGAGCCAGCCGTCGGCTGAGCCTAAGGGCTTCGCCAGTCCGTTCTCCAGTACGTTTTGCCCGTCGAAGTGGGAGCGATCGCGATAGGGCGAGGCGACGGCATGAAAAACCACGAGCTCACCCGCGAGGTAGCGCTGGTGCAGAAACCCCAAGGAGGGATGCAGCCCGAAGCTGCCGTCGAGTGCCAGCGCACCGTCGGCGACGCCCGGCGCGACTATCGCGAGCTCTCGATGTAACCCTGCGTAAGCCGGGTCGGCGTAAGGGGGCACCGCGGCGAGACCATCCAGCGCTCCGCGCAAGACCACCACCACGAGGCGGGCTGAGCCGCCGGTGTGCGCAAACAGCACATCCGGCAGCGCCGTGCTCGCCGCCAGGGCTGCGCCGCCCAGCAAGAATCGGCGCCGGCTGGTTTTCGTGGAATATGGGCGCATCCGCTATCTCCGCTGAAACTCCGGACTCATCAACAACAGAGTCAAGCCCTGCGAGGCGGACGAGGCGCGCCGTAGCGCCGTAACCGTTTCCGGGCGGGCATATGCTCCCAGGCAGGACTGCGCGAGATCCGCGGGATCGATGCCTTGCTCGTAGCGGCCTGCGACCCGCGAGGCCCAGAGCACGCGACGCAGGAGAGCATCCGATCCGTCCCAGCTCTTCGCGGTGTCCGGCCAGCCGGCGGGCGATCCCGGAGTGTACTGGCGCTGCCCCAAGAGTTCGAAGGCGCGAACTACTTCTTCGGGCTTCTGTGGCGCTGCCGAGAAGGCCCGCAGCGTGGAGAACACGAAGTCTTCCGGCGTTTTGAATTTGCGCATGTCGGCATCCCAGGCTTCCGGCGCCTCGACCAATGCCGCATACACGCGCGGCAGATCGCCGCAGGTTTTCACGAAGACGCGCGCCACGCGTTCAACTGCGGCAGGCGGCGGATCATCGGCGACGAAATGGCGCACCAGCTTGGTGGCAATGAAGCGCGCCGTGGCCGGATGCACGGCCAGGTCCGCGAGCACGGCCTCGCCCTGGCGCCGGCCGCTTTGATTATAGGTCTTGCCGAGGAAATTCTTCGGGCCCGGTTCGTGCAGATTGTCGCGAAAATAAAATTGCCCGGGCGTGCCGCCCGCAAGCCGGCCCTTGCCCCCGCCGATCGACCATCCCGTGATGATCTGCGCGAAGGTGGTGACGTCGGCTTGCGTGTAGCCGCCGTTCACGCCCAGGGTATGGAGCTCGAGAATCTCGCGCGCCAGGTTTTCATTGATGCCGAATTCGCGCTTGGGTTTATCCCGGGCGCGGCGCGCGGCGAGCAGCGCGAGGTCGGAATCCTTGCCGACCGAATTCTGATTGTCGAGAAATGCGATCATCGCGGGGTGCTGCTCCACAGCGGTGAGCAGATCGACGAAACGGCCGTCGACGTGCGGACGGATCGCCTCATTCTCGAGCGTGCCGGCGATGCCGAAGACGGCGCCCTTGTCCGCCGACACCGCAAAGTGGTTGGTCCAAAAATGCACCAGGCGTTCTGCGAAAGGGCGCGTGGTGAGAGCGGCGCTCTGCGCGCGTGCCAGCACCTGTGCGCGGTAGTGGGGGAGGTAGGCGTCGCGTACCGGATTGAACGCGGCGGCTACGGTCGCGTCGGGTGCGGCGCTTGGCGCCGCCGCTTCGCGCTTCATGTCTTGCAGTTGCTCGCGCGCCGCCAGCAACTGGGCGAAAATCCGTTCGGAGGGTGCGAGCGCCGTGTTTCCCGCGAGCGGCGCGGCGCCCTTAAGCTGCGCCATCAGCCAGGCACGCGGCTCGGCCTGAGCGTCGGCGAGATCTCCCGGCCGGGCACCCAAACCAAAGCGCAGGACGGCTATTTCGGCTTGCATCACGTCACTGGTAACGGCAGAGCACCGTGACGGTTGACTTGCCGCGACTATTGACTTGACCAGATGAAACGCAGCGCAAATGCCATGGCGATGCCGGCGATGATGACATTTAGGGCCACGCCGATGTGGGTCCAATATCCCGGGGGCACGACCGCAGGATCGAGGCTTCTCGCCACCTGACGGAATTGCCGCGCCGAAATCAGGGCGACCGCCGCGCCCAGGAGCAACAGCAGGACTCCGATCCCGAGCGAAAAGCCGCGCTGCGACGCCGCCTCGGGCTGGTGCGCCACCATTTGCAGAAACAGGCCGAAACGCTCCACGACGAAGCCGAAGCCCATCAAGGCGATCGCGCTGCGTTGCCAGGCGAGCAGGGTGCGTTCGGCCGCGAAAAGCACGCGGGGATCGGCCGTGTAGGGCATGGGTCCTGGCTCCTTCGGTCGATAATTCGAACCAAGGGGGGTCAGTCAAATCTTACAGAATAGTGCGCCGGCTGCCGATCGCTACGCAGGCCCTCGATTCGCGACAATCGGTACCGAGGCACCAGGACGGACTATGGCATACGCGCGACTTAAAACGCTTCTGAACAGCGAATTTCTACGGCCGGCAGCTTACCCGCCTTCCGGTTTGTATGACCCCAAGGTCCTGCGAACGCCGGCCGGCGCGCACCAAGAGCTCGAGACGCTGCGCTGCATGAACGCCTATTTGCTGAATGAAGTGGCGGCGCTCAGGGGGCGCGAGGCGGAGGTGTTGCGGCTCGCCGAGCGGGATGGCCTGACGGGTTTGTACAATCGCCGGCGAATGCTCGAACTCTTGGATTCGGCCATCGCTGACGCACGGCAACGCGAACAATGCGTCGGGTTGCTCTTCATCGATTTGAACGGCTTCAAGGGCGTCAATGACGAATACGGTCACGCCGCGGGCGACAAAATCCTGACCACGGCCGCCATGCGGATCGCCGCACGGGTACGAAACGGCGATTTCGTTTGCCGCTACGGCGGCGATGAATTTGTGGTGGTGCTGCCCAATGTGCCGGACGAGGCTGCCGTGACCCGGGTGGCGGACACGATCCGCGAGCGGGTGGCGCTTCCCTACTGGCTGCAAGGCCAGGAACAACACTTGACCGCGGCGATCGGCGAGTCCCTCTATCCGCGCGATGGAAAAACCGCCCAAGAACTGCTGGAACACGCGGACCGCGCCATGTACCGGCTGAAGGCGCGTCTGGCACGGCCGCTGGTGAGCTTGGGCAGCAACAAGCCTCAAGAGCGGCTCGCCCGGCGCCGCAACGACCGTCATCTCTAGGCGCCAGAGCGCCTCAGGCCTCGGCGCGCGTCGACGCAGCTCCCGCGCCCATCCCACCGCCTCCTTGGTAGCGATCCGCAGGCGGCGGCGCTATCCTCCGCGGTTCAGCGCTTCCGTCAACCTCGGGCGACGGAGGGCGTTGGGTTACCTATACATTCTTAAAACACTGGTTACCGTCATGAATCAGAAGTGGTTGCGCGCAAGTTTGGCGTCGGGCCTCGTGCTTGGCATGGCGCTGACGGGGTGCGTGGTCGTACCCGATCAGCGTCACTATGCCGACGGAGTGGTGATGGTGGCGCCGCCGGCACCGCGTGTGGAGGTCATCGGAGCCGCTCCGGCGCCCGACTACGTCTGGGTGGGCGGTTATTGGAATTGGGTGGGCGGCCGGCATGAATGGATCGCGGGCCATTGGGTCGCGCCGAATCCCGGGCATCACTGGGTCGCCCATCAATGGGTGCGCCAGGGTGATGGCTGGCGCTTGAAGCCTGGACACTGGGAGCGCGGCTAGCCGAACGCGTCGATGCCTGTCTTCGCGATCAAAGCGATGACGATGGCAATGAACACCAGGCGCACGAATCGGCTGCCGTGCCTGAGCGCCGTATGGGCCCCGAGCACACTGCCGGTGGCGTTGCATGCGCCCAAGGCTATCCCTAAGCCCCAGTGCACCTCGCCGTGAAAGCCGAAAAACAACAGCGCGCCCGCATTGGTTGCCACGTTAATGGTGCGGGCGCCGGCGGAGGCGTGCAAGAAATCGAATCCATACACCCGAATGAACAGCAGCATCAGGAAACTGCCGGTGCCTGGGCCGAAAAAACCGTCATAGAGACCGATGCCGCCGATGGCCGTCAAGGCGAGGCAGGCGCGCGCTCTTGAAAATGCGACGGGCGCATGGCTCTTACCCAAGTCCTTGTGCCATAGCACGTATGCCAGCACGACGGTCAGCATCACGGGCACCAACGGCCGAAACAACGCGGGCGACACCATGCTCACCAAGCTTGCGCCGGCCAGCGCCGCGAGGAACGCCACCGCAGCGGCGGGCATGAGAATCCGCCACGGGACGCGCACCACCCTCATGTACCGCATGACCGCGCCGGTGGTTCCGCAGATGCTGCCCAGCTTGTTGGTCCCGAGGAGCAGCGGCGGCTCGGTTCCCGGGTAGGCCGCGAACAGCGCGGGCAATTGAAGCAATCCGCCGCCGCCCACGATGGCATCGACGAACCCGGCAGACAAGGCGGCGCAGAGCACCAACCCCAAGCTCGCATAGCTTCCGCCTATCGCGATTGCGGCCAGGGAGCGCTCCCTTGAATGTCGCGCAGCCGCGTATTCCAACCGGCATCGAACCAGTGTTCGATCAGTCGGTACGAGATGGATTGACGAGGCGGCAGCAGCGTCCCGTTCGATGCGAGGTCGGCGCGATTGAACCAACGCGCGTCTTCCAACTCCTCGTCCCGCAGCCGCACCTCGGTGCTCCGCGCATGCGCGGTGAATCCGAGCATCAGCGACGAGGGGAAGGGCCACGGCTGGGAAGAGTGATATTCAATCTGGTCCACCTCGATGCCGGTTTCCTCCAATACCTCGCGCGCCACGGCGTCCTCGAGGGATTCTCCCGGTTCGACGAAGCCGGCGATCGTCGAGTACCGCCCTACCGGCCAGTTGGCTTGACGTCCCAGCAGGGCTCGTTCCCCGTCGCTGACCAGCACGATGATGGCCGGATCGATCCGCGGGAATTGTTCATGGCGGCAGCTCGGGTCGCTGCATACGAGTACGTGGCCGCTCTTGGCCGGGAGGGTCTTGGCGCCGCACGTGCCGCAGAAGCGGTGCCGCCGCCGCCAGGAAACGATGGCGCGCGCGTAGCCCAGAAGCCCCGCTTCGTCGATCGGCAGCACGGCGGCGACGAGGCGCAGATCCTCGAAGCGGGTTCCCGGCGCCGTCGCCGGCGGCTCGATCGACTCGATCTCGTATGTGAAATAGCTGATTTCGCCGAATCGACCCAGCAGTATCAAATCCGCGCCCGTGCGCCGCTCCGGCGGGATGCGGGAGAGCTCCCAATAGACCGCTCGCGGGGTATCCCCCTCAGCAATCAGATTGCGCGAGTTCCACACCGGGATCGCGCGGCTGCGCTCATCGGCGAGCGCGGCGGCAAACCACTCAGGATCCTGGCGCAAATGGGCGGCGCGGTCCAGGTACGGACCGGCGAAGATATTCCTTTGCTGCATGCCGCGATTCTAGCAGGGCGCCGACCTAAAGCGCGGGCGCCGAATCGGCCGGACCGCAGGTGCCGCAGGCGAGTTTGTGCTTCGCCAATAGGTCGCACAGCCGCACGCCGCCGCACACGCCGCAGCGCGAGATTCCGACTTCGTCGCGCCGGGCCAGTGCAAGCAGAAGGAACCACGCATGCTCGAAGGAAATCCGCGCGGGCGCGTGCAGTTCCATGTATGCCTCGTATGCCTGACACAGCAGAGCGCCCGACTCCAGCGACCCGACGCGATACCGCGACTCGATTCCTAAGCGTGTGCCGCACAACAGCCCATAAATCAGGTACAGGCTTGCCAATTGCGCCGATTGAAAATTGAGCTCGATATTCCTGAAGAAATAGGCGGCCTGCCGCGGCGACTTGCCGCGATGCCGTGCGACGAGGCGTGCATCGTGATCCAGCACGTAGCTGCGGTAGAGCTTGCGGATTCGATCGTCGCTCAAACCCGTCCACTGGCGAATGGTGAAGGTGCGGGCTTCGTGGCGAATCAATCGCAGCGCAAGATCCAGGCGCTGGCGGTCCCTCGTGTAGCGGTCGTCTGACACTCTCATGGCGGCTCCTTGGGGTGCAATTCGTGCGGTTTCGGCTCAAAAAGAATTTGACAGAAATTAATCACAAAGTTAGCGTGACTGCCAAGTGGTTTCGGCGTGTGATTGCCGCTGTGTTTGCGGTGAAATGCACCGGCGCCGCGCAAAAATCCCGGTGGATTCCCAATTTTCGCGGAGGCGGTCATGCAGGAAGCATTCGTCGGCAGCTGGGCGCAGGATTCGCACTTATCGGCCGGAAACTTAAGATCGCTGCGCGACCTGAATCATCGATTCTTGGATTTGGCCGCGGCACGGACCGAGTGGGCGGCCGGGCGGGTGGCGGCGCTGTCGCCGGCACAGCGGGCCGCCGCGGCCGGCTGTCCCTATGCACTCTTCGATTTGCGCTTTCAAGACGACGGCTACTGGCAACTGCGTCTGCAGAACTCCGGCTCTTGGCGAGTTGCGGATGAACCCGGCGCGGACGATGCGACGGCGGGCTTCGTGCGCCTGGCGCTGTTCTATGCCTGGCACGTTGCCGCGGGCGCCGGCCTCAAGGCTCAGCTGCTGTTGGGCATGAACGGCAGCACCGCCGCGGCATTCCGGCTGGTCACGGTGAACGAACTGCCGCCGTTGGTGGCGACCGAGGCGGCGCACCTGTCCGCGAGATGGAACGGCTGTCCCGCGTACTGGGGCGCTCTCACCGCCGCGGCGTCGCGCGCCGATCCTGCGGCGCTGCGCCGCGTGCAGCTCTATGGTTTGCAGCTCGCCGCCGCGGCGCGGTTGTCCGACCCGTGACGCGGGCGCGCAATGATTGGCGTTGCGGGCGGGGCGGTGCGAGGTTTAGGCTACGCGGTTCCTATGCAAGCCCTAGTCCTTCGCCAGCTCACCAAGGTATACAAGAACGGCATCAAAGCGCTCAAGGCCATCGACCTCGAGGTGGATGAGGGCGACTTCTTTGCGCTGCTCGGGCCCAACGGCGCGGGAAAAACCACGGCCATCGGCATCGTCACGTCGCTGGTCAACAAGACCAGCGGCGTGGTCGAGGTGTTCGGCCACGACATCGACCGGGAGCTCGAAGTGGCCAAATCCTGCATCGGCCTGGTGCCGCAGGAGATCAATTTCAATTTGTTCGAGACCTGCTTGACCATCGTCGTCAATTTTGCAGGGTTTTACGGAATACCGCGGCCCATCGCGAAACAACGCGCGGAAAAATACCTCAAGCAACTGCAATTGTGGGAGCGGCGCAACTCCATTGCGCGCTCGCTCTCCGGCGGCATGAAACGGCGTCTGATGATCGCCCGCGCCTTGATGCATGAGCCGAGATTGTTGATCTTGGACGAGCCTACCGCGGGCGTCGACATCGAAATCCGCCGCTCCATGTGGGAGTTCCTGCGCAACATCAACGATGCGGGGACCACGATCATCCTTACCACGCACTATCTGGAGGAGGCCGAAAATCTCTGCCGCAACGTCGCCATCATCGAGGGCGGCAATATCATCGAGCGCGACAGCATGGCGAACGTGCTGCGCAAGCTGCAGACCGAGGTATTCGTGTTCAATTTGCGCGATGCGCGCAACGCGCCGCCCAAGCTGTCCGGATTCACCGCGGTGCTCGTCGACGCACACACATTGGAAATAGAAATGTCGAAGACTCAGAGCCTCAACGACATATTCGCGCAATTGTCGGCGCTGGGAGTCGCGGTGACCAGCATGCGCAACAAGGTCAACCGTCTCGAAGAATTGTTCATCCGCCTCGTCGACGGCAGCGCGTCGGCCGGCCGTGCCTCCGGCCCGATCGCCGCAGCCGCATCGCCAACATGAAAGTCCCTGCATCGCGTGCCGGGACGGAGTGGATAGGCTTCAAAACCATCATCATTCGAGAGTTCAGCCGAATCGTGCGCATCTGGGGCCAGACGATCGTGCCGCCGGCCGTCACCGCGACCCTGTACTTCATCATCTTCGGCAGCTTGATCGGTCGGCGGGTCGGCCAGGTCGGCGGCTACGACTACATGCAGTTCATCGCCCCCGGCCTCATCATGATGACGGTGATCACCAATTCGTACGGCAACGTCGTGTCGTCGTTCTTCGGCGCGAAGTTCGGCAAGCACCTGGAGGAATTGCTGGTCTCGCCGCTGCCGAATTGGCTGATCGTGGCGGGCTACATGGGCGGCGGCATCCTGCGCGGCGTACTGGTGGGATCCGTGGTGACGCTGGTGTCGCTATTTTTCACGCGCCTGGCGCTCACCCATGTGTTCGCCGTCATCACCGCGGTGCTGCTGACGAGCATGGTGTTTGCCCTGGGCGGATTCATCAACGCCCTGTTCGCCAAGAATTTCGATCAAATTTCCTGGTTCCCGACCTTCGTGCTCACGCCGCTGACGTACTTGGGCGGGGTATTCTATTCGATCACGATGTTGCCCGGTTGGGCGCATATCATCTCGCACGCCAATCCCATTTTGTACATGGTCAGTGCGTTCCGCTACGGCTTTCTCGGCACCACGGATGTCGATCTCAGGCTGGCCTATGGGATCATGATCACCGGGGCCGCCGGCATGTTCACGCTGGCCGTCGCGCTGCTGAACCGCGGCGCGGGTATCCGCGATTAACGCAAAGGAGACGGTATGCAGGCGGCGAGCTCACGGTTAACCGGGTCACGGCGGCGCTGCGGCGCAATGGTCTCCATCCTGGCGGCGGCCGCGTATGCGGCAGGTGCGGCCGAGATGCAGGGATTCTCCGCCGCGGGCGCCGCTGCCGAGACGCAGCTCGAACAGCGCTTCGATGCCGATCTGTCGGCGGCGGACTTGCGCTCCTGGATGCAGCAGATGTCCTCCGAGCCGAATCACGTCGGCTCGGCCCACGACAAGGCGAATGCGGAATTCCAATTGAAGAAATTCCGCGAGTGGGGCTGGGAGGCGTCCATTGAAACGTTCTCCGTGCTGTATCCGACGCCCCGCGAAGTGGCAGTGGAATTGGTCGCACCGACCCGTTTCGTCGCGCGCCTGACCGAACCCGCCATCGCCGGCGACAGCACCTCGTCAAAAACCAAGCAGGAGTTGCCGGCATACAACGTCTATGGCGCAGATGGCGACGTGACCGCGGAACTGGTCTACGTCAACCAGGGCATGCCCGACGATTACCAGGAACTCGAACGCCAGGGCGTGAGCGTCAAAGGCCGCATCGTATTGACTCGATATGGCGGGGGCTGGCGCGGACTCAAACCGAAGCTGGCCTTCGAACACGGCGCCGTCGGGTGCCTGATCTATTCGGATCCGCGCGACGATGGCTACGGTGCCGGCGACACCTATCCGAAAGGCGGCTATCGGCCGCGCGACGGCGTGCAGCGCGGTTCAGTGCAGGATATGGTGCTTTATTCCGGCGATCCTTTGACTCCCGGCGTGGGCGCAACGGCCGACGCTAAACGGCTATCGATTCAAGACGCCAAGACCATATTGAAAATTCCGGTACTGCCGATCTCGTATGCCGCGGCCGAGCCGCTGTTGGCCGCACTCGGCGGCCGCGTCGCGCCGGCCGGCTGGCGCGGCGGCTTGCCGCTCACCTACCACGTGGGACCGGGACCGGCCAAAGTGCACATGAAGGTGCTGTCGGACTGGAATCAGAAGACGCTGTACGACGTGATTGCGACGCTGCACGGCGCGCAAGAGCCGGATCGATGGATCGTGCGCGGCAATCATCACGATGGCTGGGTATTCGGTGCGACCGACCCGTTGGCCGGTCAAGTGGCCTTGATGGCCGAGGCCAAGGCGATCGGCAGATTGTTCAAGGAGGGCTGGCGGCCTCGCCGCACCCTGATCTACGCCAGCTGGGACGGCGAGGAGCCGGGTCTGCTCGGCTCGACCGAGTGGGCAGAGCAGCACGCGGATGAACTCAAGGCCAAAGCTGCTCTGTACGTCAATTCCGACACCAATGGGCGCGGCTTCGTTGGCGTGAGCGGCAGTCACGCTTTACAGCACTTCGCGAGCGAAGCGGCGCGCGATGTGAAGGATCCCGAGACCGGCGCCAGCGTTTTGGCGCGGGCCGTCGCGAAACAGCATGTCGCCCACTACGACGCGGCCGCGCACGGCTCCTCGAGCGCCGAACTCGAGCTGGGCGCACTGGGCTCAGGTTCCGACTTCACGCCATTCCTGCAGCATTTGGGGGTGAATTCCCTGGACGTTGGGTTCGAAGGTGAGGCTGATTACGGCGTCTATCACTCCGCCTACGATTCGTTCGATCATTTCCGGCGTTTCGTCGATCCCACGTTCGAGTACGGTGTGGCGCTCGCCAAGGTCGCGGGCCGCCTGATGCTGCGCGCCGCGCAGGCGCAGTTGCTGCCGGCGAAGGAAAGCGATTTTGCCGCGTCGATCGCCGCGTACGACGACGAGCTGCACAAGCTCGCGGACGGCATGCGCGCGAAGACGCTCGAATTGTCGAAATTGCTGGACGAGGATGCGTACAAGCTGGCCGCGGATCCCATGAAGCCGCGCGCGGCTCCGCCCTGGGCCGCTGATGTCCCCTACCTGAACTTTGCCGAGCTCGACAACGCGATCGCGAAGCTCACGCAGAGCGCGAAGGCATTCGACGCGGAATACGCGCGCCTTGCGGCCAACGACGACGCGGCCGCGAATGCCGCGCAACAGCGGCTGAATGCGGCACTGACGGATCTGGAGCAAGCGTTGACCGATTCGCATGGATTGCCCGGCCGCGACTGGTATCAGCACATGATCTACGCGCCGGGTTTCCATACCGGATACGGGGTGAAAACGCTGCCCGGCATTCGCGAGGCGATCGAAGAGCGCCGTTGGGATGAAGCGAATCGGTATATAGGGGTGGTCTCGCGTTCGCTCGGCGCCTACAGTGCGCGATTGGACCGCGCCATTTCAGGGCCGCCCCAGCCCTCTGATCTTAAGGTTCCTTAACGAACCCTGAGTCGTGTATCGTGCCTAACTTAAGTCCGGAACAATTCTAAGGAGACGAAATATGACCGAAGAGAAGCAGCAGAAATTTACCGCCAAAGTACGCCGCGGTCTGGTGTGGGTCCACAGCGTTGCGGCCGCCGAACTCGCCAAGAAAAAAGCGGAGGCGCCCGGCGTACGGATCGAGGGCTTTACCGCCAGCGAGCTCGCCGACGTCGAATCCGCGCTGACGTGGATCGCGCAGAACAAGGAATCGCCGGGCGCAGGACCCGCGGCTTAAGCTTCATCGGACGCACCCGATGATTCCGCACAGCGAGCGGCGCCTGCCCAAGGATTCGCGGCGGCGCAGTGCACGCGCCGTCGCGGAGCCGTCCGCAATGTGCGACACGGCCGTGGGCCGCGAGGTCCGGTCTTGACGGGACTGCGATACACTAACGCCATGGCCCGCAAACGCGCACTGGTCGTCGACGACTCGAAGTCGGCTCGCGTCATCTTGAGCCGCATGCTCGAGAAGTACGACATCGAAGTCGACATGGCGGAATCCGCCGAGCAGGCAATCGAGTATCTGAAGAGCTATCGCCCGGATGCGATTTTCATGGATCATCTCATGCCGGGTATGGACGGATTGCAGGCGGTGCAGGCGATCAAGGGCAATCCGCAGACGGCCATGATTCCGATCATGATGTACACCTCCCAGGAGGGCGAGTTGTACGTCGGTCAAGCGCGGGCGCTCGGTGCGCTCGGCGTGCTGCCGAAACAAGTGCGCCCCGTCGACGTATCGAAGGTTCTATACGAGCTGCACCTGCTGCCGGATCGGCGCGACATGAGCGAATCGGCGCTGGCGCCGATGGAGCTGGAAGACGGCACGCCGATCGCAAGACCGCATGCCGGCGCGCGCGCGGCCCCGGCCGGCGATTGGGCCCAACGCCTCGAATCGGCGGTCAAGGATCAGGCGGTCGAGGTACGCCGCTTCATCGTCGCGAGCCTCGATAGTTTCGCCTCGCGCATCGTCAGCGACGTGCGCGGCTCGATGCCCCCGCCGACGCTGGAGTTCCCTCCGGCACCGGCACGTGCCGCGCGGCCGACATGGCCATGGGCCGCAGGCGTTGCCGCGGCGAGCCTCATTGCGGCTGTGTTTGCCGCAGCATGGTTCATGGCGCACGACGATCTGGCGAAATCCCGGGCCGAGATTGCCGCGTTGACGGCGGCGAATACCGAATTGCAGCACGGGCGCACCGACCTGACCGCAACCGTGAAAGATCTCACTGCCGCTTTGGCGGCCGCTCCCGGCGGCGCGCCGCTCGGCGCGGGCGCCATCGCGCCGCGCGTGGAGCCGGTGCCTTACGGGGAAATTCCGTTCGATCGCGGCCGCCTGGACGTGCTGCGCGACCTGCTGACAAAACTCGAGGGGCAGGGATTTCACGGCGTAGTCAAGATCACGAGCCTGTCGGGACTCTTTTGCCTCAGCGGCAATGCGGCGGACGGATTCACACCGGCCGGCGCGGCCCTTTTGGCCAGCAAGTGCGACCTGGTCGGCAATCCGTTCGAGGAATCGTTGTCGGGACAGCAGCGGCAATCGCTGGCGTTCGCAAATCTGATCGCCGGCGTGCGCCAGCGCACGGCGGGCTCGATCACCGTTGCCATCGAAAACGCCGGCAGCACGCGACCAAGCACGCCTTATCCGGCGCGGGTCGAGTCGCTCACGGCGGGCGAGTGGAACCGCGCGGCCGCCGCCAACAATCGGGTCGAGTTTGCACCGGAGTCGAGCTCGGACTAGCTCGCGCGCGTCGGGTCAGAACGCGATTCTGACGAAGAACTCCGGGCCCTTGGACCCGAAATCAAAATATCCCGATGTCTTCGTCTGCCGCGAGTCGAGGGTCGCCTTCGTCGCGGTGTAGCCCAACGCGAAAGATATATTCGGTCGCAGCCGGTACAGGGCGTCGAATTCGTAAAAGCCGAGCGAGCCGGTGAGATGATCGACGGCTGCCTTGAAGTATTGCGCGCGGGCATCGAGATAGAAGCGCTTGCTCAATACGTAGGTCGAATCAAGGCCGAGGGTCGGAAACGGGCCGGCCTGGTCTTCCTGCTGGTCCACGTGTCTGGTTTGCGTGGCTACGCGCGCGCGGGCCGAGATATCCGTGTCGTTGATGCCGAGGGTTGCGGCAAGCTCGAATCTCTCGCGATGTAGAAACGAGTATTCGTAGGTGATGCCGAGCGTGCGCATGCTCAAGTTGGAATTCACCGGATCGCCGGTCTGCAAGACCACGTCGCGAAATACGACCGGAGCGGTCAGAATGGTCTGCCCGGTTCGATCCAAGGTGAAATAATCGAAGCGCAGGCGGTGCCTCTCGCCGACCCGCACCATGGCCTGAAATTTGGGCTCGAAATCCGATTTGTCCAAGCCGAAGGCGTCTTCCGCATTGATCGAGGTACCCGGCAGACCCTGACTGCTGTCCAATCGGATGTCGGTCGTCGATGACACATGCATGAAACCCAGCGACAAACGGACGCGTTCGTTGGTGGGGCTCAGGTAGTCGTCGGCGAGAACCTGCGTCGCGGCCAGCGCCAGGGTCAGCACTGCAATGCCATTCTTGATCATGTGGGTCTCCTCAAAATCAATTGATCCGTTGCGGCTCGCCTCGCGCACTCCGGCAAGGACGTGCCGATGCGGTCAAGGACATGCGCCGAGGCCGCCCGCCAGCCGGTGAGCTTGCCGCCGTAGATGCCGAGCACGCGCGGCTTGGGCTCGCGGTCGGCAGTGAAGATGGTTTCCCGCGACCGGTCGAAGGCCGCTTCGGATGCGGCCGGCAGAACGCGCAGGCCGGCGAAACGCTGCGTGATGTGCGCGCGCGTCAGGTGGCGAAAGGCCGGGAAATAATGCCGAACGACTGCAAGCAGGTATTCTTCTTCCTCGGGCAAGGGGCGCACCTTGTCGGGTTCGCCGAGGTACGGAGTTTCGGTGGTGCCGATCAAGGTTGCGCCGTGCCAGGGCATCACGAAAACGGCCCGGCCATCCGCCGGACTTTCTACGTAGTAGATTCCGGCGGTTACCGCAAAGGGCAGCACGATGTGCGTTCCCTGCACCAGATCCACCTCCGGAATCGGGATGGGCGGCCGGATGGTCCCCGCGACGTGCGGTGCCCAAGGGCCCGCTGCGTTGACCAGCACCCGCGCCGCGCATTGCCGGAGCTCCTCATCTTGACTGTAGGTTACCGTGACGCCGTCGTCCGTGAGGTCGGCGCCCGTGAAATTCGCGGGCATTGCAATCTCCGCACCCAGCGCCAGCGCAGACTGCACCACCGCGCGCGTCAGCAGCGCATCATCGGTTTGCGCATCGTGGTAGCGGATGACGGCGTCGAGATGGCGGGTCTCGAGACCGTCGAGCGCAGGCCATTCGCGCTTCGGTACTGCGCCGAAGCGGGTGCTGGCGCCGAAGCCCCCGAGCAGCGCATAGATCCAGAGTCCCAGTTTCAGCTGCCACGGCCGGCGCCGTGTCTCCCGATACACGGGAATGAAAAACGGCTTCAGCTCGACCAGCTCTGCGGCGATGCGCAGGTGGATGGCCCGTTCGCGCAGGCTCTCGCGCACCAGCGCGAATTGGCCGGATTCGAGATAGCGCAAGCCGCCGTGGATCAATTTGCTGGATCGGCTTGACGTGCCGCTGGCGAGGCCGAGCCGTTCGATGAGCAGCGCGCTGTGGCCCGCAGCTGCGGCGGCTTGCAGTACCCCCGCTCCATGGATGCCGCCGCCGACGATGACTACATCGTATTGTTTCATTAGCCTTATGATTGCGAGAAATTGCGCTAGGATGCGGGAATAAGCTCGAACACACCACTTTTGCATGTTGTCGCCATTCGCAAACAGGGATTTATGCTCGCGCAGCGAGCAACCAACTGACGGGGTCGCTTCGACCCCGTAAGTTCGGCGCGAAGCGCCTAAGAAGGCTCCCGTTTTTCGTCGAATTGCAGCACGGGTGCACCCGAGGTGACTTCGATTTCGCCGTCGACGATGGCACCCTTCGCGATGGCGATCGTGCGCGCGCTGACCTTGCCGCGTATCACGGCGGTGTAGCCGATCTCCAGTTTGTCCCTGACGTTGAGACCCCCCGTGATCTTGCCGGCGATCACGGCATGCTCCGCGTGGATGAAGCCGTGCCAGCTTCCCGTGGCGGACAGGTTGAGGGCGCCCTGCAAATCCCCGTCGCCGTGGACCTCGCCGGAAACCACGAAATGTCCCGCGCCGCGGATGTTGCCGACAAATACGGATTCGGCGCCTATAAATGTCGGGGTCGCCGAATTACCTTCCAAAAACCGCCGTTTCTGCTCTCCCATGGGAGCTTCTTACCCCATTTCCGGCCGGCCGTGATGTGACGAGCTTGGCGTCGCCGCGACATTGCGGATCGAAGTAGAATATATTCATGATCTTGAACCTTCCTCGAGTGTGAAAATGATCATGAATAAAGCGCTCATCGGTCTCTGTTTGGCGGTGCTGCTGAGTCTGGGCGGCTGCAGCCGCCAACAAAGCGACTGGGAAAAAACCCGCGCGGCGAACACCACCGACGCCTATGAGCAATTCCTCAAGAAATATCCGAGCGGTGAATTCACGGCGCAGGCTCAGGCGCGCGTCAAGGAACTTTACGAGGAGCGCGATTGGCAGAAGGCGCGCGACGCCGATACTCAAGAAGCCTATCAAGCGTTCCTGAAGCAATATCCGGAAGGGAAGTGGACGGAAGAAGCACGCATCCGCGTAGAGAATTTCTCCCTGGCCCAGGCACCCTCGAACACAACGCCTGCCGGAGCGGACACTGCAAATACCGGGGGCAAAGCCGCCCCCGCCGACTCTGGTGCCGCTGCCCCCGCGGCCAAGGCACCGGCCGCCGCGCCAATGCCGGCGCCGGCGCCGGCGAAGAGCGCGAAAGCCTCTGAGCAGACAGGGTCTTATGGCATTCAGCTGGGGGCATTCAAATCGAGCGCCGATACCGCCAACCGGCGTTGGGCGCATTTGGACAAGGAATACCCGAAGCTCCTGGCCGGGCTTTCGCCAACTGTGACGCCAAAGAAAACCGCCTCGGCAACCTTGTACCGCCTGCAGGTCGCCGGGCTCACTGAAAAACGCGCGCGCGAGATTTGCAAATACTTGAAGGAGAAGTCTCAGCCCTGTGTGACCATTTCCCCCGGGCACCACTGAAGCGAAGCCAGACTGTGCCGGCGGGGAGCGTCAGGCATGTGACAATTCTTGTCAGATCTTAGGGTCGATCTCTTTCCCTAACCGGCTGAATGCATTGAAGTTGTCATCTGGCACGCTGCTTGCTTCGCTCTCTCGCATGCAGTCGCAGATTGTCGCATTGTTAGTTCCTCGCGGCAGCCGCCGGGCCGCCTTGCTGGTACGCCGCGCCAATGGCCAGTTCGCTCTCGAGGGAATCGACGCCCGGGTGGCTTCCGCCACGCAGGTCGCGGCCGCCTGGTTTCATCAGGGGACCCCGATCGTCGATCCGATCACCTCGGCGATCGTCGGCTACGAAGTCACGGAGGCTTCGACGACTTAAACGTAGTGCCGGGAACCGCCGCCTCGGCCAACAGGAAGGCGTATTCCATCGCGATTTCGCGATAGCGTTGGAAACGGCCGGATTTGCCGCCGTGACCGGCTTGCATGTCGACGTGCAGCAGCAACACGTTGCCGCAGGTGTTGACCGCGCGCAGCTTGGCGATCCATTTGGCGGGTTCGTAGTACTGCACCTGGCTGTCCCAGAGGCCGGTCGTGACCAACATGGCCGGATACGCTTGCGGGCGGACGTTGTCATAGGGCGAGTACGACAGCATGCAATCGTACTCGGCGCGCATCTTGGGGTTGCCCCATTCGTCGTATTCGTTGGTGGTGAGCGGAATGCTGTCGTCCAACATGGTGGTGACGACATCGACGAAAGGAACCTGCGCGACGATGCCGCGGTAATATTCGGGACTCAGGTTTGCGACCGCACCCACCAGCAAGCCGCCGGCGCTCCCGCCCATGGCGAATACCCGATCCTTCGCGGCGTAACGCTCGGCGACGAGGTGGCGCGTGACGTCGATGAAATCGTTGAACGAGTTCATCTTGTTGAGCTTGCGTCCCGAGTCGTACCATGCGCGCCCCATTTCTTGGCCGCCACGCACATGGGCGATTGCATAGATGAATCCACGGTCGAGCAGGCTCAGGCGCGCCGATGAAAAGCTCGGGTCGGTGGAGAGTCCGTATGCTCCATAGGCGTATTGCAGCAGCGGCGCCGCACCGTCGCGCTTAAGGCCATCGCGGTACACCAGCGATACGGGTATCCGCGATCCGTCGCGCGCCGGCGCAAACAGGAATTCGGAGCGGTAATTCGCCGGATCGAAGCTGCCGACGACCGGGTCGCGCTTCAGCAAGACCTTCTCCCCGGTCCGGACGTTGTAGTCGTAGATGGTCGTCGGCGTGGTAAGAGATGAGTAGGCGTAGCGCAGCAGGTCGGTGTCGAGCTCCGGGTTGACCGATAGCGACATGCCGTAGGCAGCCTCGTCGCTCTCGATGAACTTCGCGCAGCCCTGCTGCGATATCGAGCCGTGCGCCGCGGGTTCGGTGCCGACGTGCACGATGCTGATCTTGGCGAGGCCGCCGCTGCGCACTGAGAGTGCCAGGAAGCCGTTGAAGACGTCGAAGTCCTCGATGAAGGTATCCTCGCAGTGGGCGACTACATCCTGCCAGTCGGCGCGCTTCGCTTCGCCGCCTACGGGCACGCGCATCAAGCGAAAATTTCGGGCCTGCCAGTTGGTTCTGATGATGAAGTCGTCGCCGAGATGCTCCAACTGGTATTCGTGATCGCGTTCGTGCGGTAGGAAGGTGCGGAATTCAAGCGCAGGGTCATCGGCATGCGCGTACCTCCACTCCGACGAGACCGTGCTTTCCATGTGCAGGAAAATGAAGCGCTCGGATTTCGATTTCGACACGCCGGTGTAGAAGCTCAAATCCGTTTGCTCGAATGCCACGGCATCGTGCGCCGGATCGCCACCGAGCACGTGTTTTTTGAGATACAGGCCGAGCAATGTCTCGGGATCCTTTTCCACGTAAAGAATGGTGCGATTGTCATTCGCCCATGCAATGTCGGATTCGACGTCGGGAATGGCCGAGGTGAGCAGCTCGCCCGTGGCCAGATTTCTGAAGCGCAACGTGTATTGGCGTCTGCCGACGGTGTCTTCGCAAAATGCGAGCCATTGGCAATTCGGCGAGACTTCGAGCGCGCCGATCCGATAATAATCGTGCCCGAGCGCCAGCGCGTTGGCATCCAGCAGGATCTCCTCGGGCGCGTCGATGGAGCCCTTGCGCCGCGCAAAAATAGGGTGTTCCTTGCCGGGCTCGAAGCGGGTGATGTACCAAAAGCCACGCTTGCGATACGGCACGCTCGTATCGTCCTGCTTGAGCCGGGCGATGATTTCCTCGTACAGCGTGTTCTCGAACGGTTGGACCGCCGCCATGCAGCGTTCCCGATACGCATTCTCCGCCGCGAGGTAGGCCAGCACCTCAGGGTTGGCGCGCTGATCGTCCCGCAGCCAGTAATAGGGGTCGGTTCTCGCGCCATGCGGCGAGGTGATGGTGTGAGGCCGCACAGCGGCGACGGGAGGGTTGAAATCCGGTTCGATCATAGAAATTTCTACTACTTGTCCTTAAGGTCGGCGGGAGTATAGTCAGATGCGTGGCCGCCGCAGCGCCTGACCTCGGCCATTGGGGGAAATTATGCAAACCGTGAGTCACTTGCTCCAAATAAAGGGCACGGAGGTTTTCTCCGTCACGCCGCAAGATTCCGTGTTGCACGCCATCGAGGTCATGGCAACGCGGCACGTGGGTGCGCTCCTGGTCATGAATCAGGGATCGCTGATCGGCATCATTTCCGAACGCGATTACGCGCGTAAGGTCATTCTGAAAAACCGCTCATCGCACGACACTCCGGTGAGCGACATCATGACAGCGCCGGCAGTCAGCGTGACGCCGGAGGATACGGTGCACCGCTGCATGCAAATCATGACCGAGGGGCGTTTTCGCCATTTGCCGGTGGTGAAGGGGGGCCGTGTCGTAGGGATGCTGTCGATCGGCGACCTGGTCAAGGCTGTCATCCAAGAGCAGTCCGAGCACATCGAGCAGCTGGAGCGGTACATCGCCGGCTGACGCCGCGATTGACGGTGCGATTGGGCTAGGTATCATGAGTCGCATACACAAGGCGCGCTGAAGCGGCGTTTGCCTTAACCTTGGCGCTCGCTTTTTCGAGTGCCCTGAACCGTTTTAAGTTGTTGTTTTCAAAAGGCTCTCCAGGGAACTGCAGGGCGGCCTTTAGTACGGGCGCAAGATATGCCGAAGCAGGACATCGCGGATTTCAACACCAGCCTCGAGGGCAGGGACCCGCGTATTGGGGATTGGGGCCTGTGCAAGTCGGCCTACGAGAGGGATTCCTGCGGATTTGGCCTGATCGCGAGCCTCGATGATCAGCCCAGCCATTGGGTGCTCAAGACGGCGATCAGCTCGCTCAATCGGCTGACTCATCGCGGCGCAATTGCTGCGGACGGCAAAACCGGTGACGGCTGCGGTCTCCTGATCAAGCAGCCGACGGCATTCTTGCGGGCCGCGGCGATGGAGTGCGGGCTCAACGTAGGCGCCCTGTTCGCCGCAGGCCTCGTGTTCCTCAATCGCGATGCAGCCAAGGCGGCCCTCGCGCGTCGAATTCTCACCGAGCAATTGCAGCTCGAGCAGCTGCAGGTGGCGGGATTCCGCGTCATGCCCGTGGACCCGCAGGCCTGCGGGCCGGAGGCGCTCAAAACCCTGCCCATCATCGAGCAGGTGTTCGTGAACGCGGGCGGCGACATCGACGAGGCCACCTTCAACCGAAAATTGTATTTGGCGCGCCGGCGTTGCGAGAAGCGCCTCGAAGGCAGCGACCCGATCTTCTACATCCCGTCGTTGTCCGCCAGCACCATCGTCTACAAGGGCATGGTGATGCCGCAGTATCTGGCCCAATTCTATCCGGACCTCAAGGATCCGCGGATGGAGGCCTCGGTGGTGGTGTTCCACCAGCGCTTTTCCACCAACACCATGCCGCAATGGCGGCTCGCCCACCCTTATCGCTACCTGGCTCACAACGGCGAGATCAACACGGTGCAAGGCAACCGCAGCTGGGCCGTGGCGCGAGGCCCACTGTTTCGTTCACCGGTGCTGCCGGATCTCGCCGACATTCTGCCGGTCGTGTCGTTGACGGGCTCCGATTCGCAGTCGCTCGACAACATGCTCGAATTATTGCTGGTGGGCGGTCTCGATCCCATGCACGCGATGCGCATGTTGGTGCCCCCGGCGTGGCAGTCGGTCGACATGATCGATCCGGACCTCAAGGCGTTCTATGAGTACTACGCCACGCACATGGAACCGTGGGACGGTCCGGCCGGCATCGTGCTGACCGACGGCCGATACGCGTGCTGTACGCTGGACCGCAACGGGCTGCGTCCGGCCCGCTGGGTCATCACCAAGAACCGGCACATCACCATTGCCTCGGAGGCGGGCGTCTGGGATTACGAACCTGAGGATGTGGTCAAGAAAGGCAAGCTCGGGCCGGGCGAGATGCTGGCGCTCGACCTGCAGACCGCGGAGCTCATGGACACGAAGCGCGTCGATGAACTCCTGAAGAGCCGCCATCCCTACAAGACGTGGCTGAAGAAGGGCGTGCGCTACCTGCAAACCGATCTCATCGATCCACGCCTCGCCGCAGAGCCCTTCGACCGCGGCACCTTGGCCCTGTTTCAAAAGATGTACAACGTGTCGGCCGAGGAGCGCGACGAGATCATCCGCGTACTGGCCGAAGACGAGAGCGAAGCGGTGGGCTCGATGGGCGATGACACGCCGATGCCGGTGCTGTCGAAGAAAGTGCGCTCTCTGTATGACTATTTCAGGCAGCAGTTCGCCCAAGTCACGAACCCTCCCATCGACAGCCTGCGCGAAAGCATCGTCATGTCGCTGCAGACGCAGATCGGCCCGGAGTGCAATATTTTCGTCCCGGCGCAGCAACATGCCGAACAAATCGTGCTGTCCTCGCCCGTGCTCTCGCAGCGCAAATTGCGCCAGATCGTGGCTCTCGCGGATTCCGGCGTGCCGAACGAATTCATCGACCTGCAATTCGACGAGCATTTGGACCTCGAGACGGCGTTGTCGAAGGTCTGCGATCACGCGGAAGCCGCGGTTCGCAGCGGCAAGGTCGTGCTGCTGTTGTCCGATCGATATCTCGTCGAGGGCAAGGTCCCCGTGCACGCGCTGCTCGCCACCGGCGCCGTGCATCACCGGCTTGTCAAAAAGGGGCTGCGCTGCAAGTGCAATATTCTGGTGGAGACCGGCACGGCCCGCGACGCGCATCACTTCGCGTGCCTGATCGGCTACGGCGCGACCGCCGTCTATCCTTATCTTGCGTACCAGACGCTGTTCGATCTCATGCGCAAGGGTGCGGTGAAAATGGAAGCCGCCATGCGCCAGGAGCTCGGGCGCAGCTACCGTCGCGGCATACGCAAGGGATTGTTCAAGATCATGTCCAAGATGGGCATCTCCACCATCGCCAGCTACCGCAGCGCGCAGCTGTTCGAAATCGTCGGCTTGAGCGACGCAGTGGTCGGCATGTGCTTCGAGGGTTCCGAAAGCCGCATTCAAGGGGCCGACTTCGATGACCTGAAGGCAGATGCCGACTATCTGGCGCAGCGCGCGTGGGACAAGGGCGAGAACGTCGAGCAAGGGGGCTTGCTCAAGTACATGCACGGCGGCGAATACCACATGTACAACCCGGACGTCATCGCAACGCTGCAGTCGGCCGTCATGACGGGCGACTACGGGCAATACCGGGAGTTCGCCGCTTTGGTCAACGACCGGCCGGTATCGTGCATTCGCGACCTGCTGAAGTTGAAGCCGCGTGCCGCCGCGATTCCGATCGAGGAGGTCGAGCCGATCTCGGCCATCATCGCCCGCTTCGACAGCGCCGGCATGTCGCTCGGGGCACTGTCTCCCGAGGCGCACGAGGCGCTCGCGATCGCGATGAACCGCCTGGGCGCGCGTTCCAACTCGGGCGAAGGCGGCGAGGATCCAGCGCGCTACGCCACGGAGAAGAATTCCAAGATCAAGCAGGTGGCCTCCGGGCGGTTCGGCGTCACCCCGGAATATCTGATCAATGCCGAAGTGCTGCAGATCAAGATCGCGCAAGGCGCCAAGCCCGGCGAGGGCGGCCAGCTGCCCGGGCACAAGGTCAACGACATGATCGCGCGTCTGCGATTCGCTCGGCCCGGCGTCGGTCTGATCTCACCGCCCCCCCACCACGACATCTACTCCATCGAGGACCTGGCGCAGTTGATCTACGACTTGAAGCAGGTCAATCCACGCGCCCTGGTGTCGGTGAAGCTGGTGGCGGAGCCCGGCGTGGGTACGGTCGCGGCGGGAGTCGCCAAGGCGTATGCGGATCTGATCACGATCAGCGGCTACGACGGGGGCACCGGTGCAAGCCCGCTGTCGTCGATCAAGTATGCCGGCACGCCGTGGGAGCTGGGGCTCGCCGAGACTCACCAAACGCTGCGCGCCAACGAATTGCGGCATCGGGTGCGTCTGCAGACCGACGGGGGACTCAAGACCGGTCTCGACGTGATCAAGGCGGCCCTCATCGGCGCCGAGAGCTTCGGCTTCGGCACCGCGCCGATGGTGGCGCTGGGCTGCAAGTATTTGCGCATCTGCCATCTCAACAACTGCGCCACCGGCGTGGCCACGCAGCACAACGTGCTGCGCACGAAATACTTCATCGGCCTGCCCGACATGGTGATCAATTATTTCAAATTTGTGGCGCAAGAATGCCGCGAAATCATGGCATCCATGGGCGTGCGCACCTTGACTGAGCTGATCGGACACTCCGAGCTCCTGGAGATCCTGCCGGGCGAGACCGCGCGGCAGCGCAAGCTCGACTTGTCGCCGGTGTTGGCCAACTCCAAGCTTAAGTCGAACAAGCCCCAATATTGCGTAGACCCGCGCAACGAGCCTTTCGACAAGGGACTCTTGGCCGAGAAAATGCTCGCCGACATGCAGGGTGCGATAGCCGCGAAATCCGGCGGCGCGTTTTCCTATGAGGTGCGCAATTTCCATCGCTCCATCGGCGCGCGAATCTCGGGCGAGATCGCCAAGCGCTGGGGAAATACCGGTATGAGCGGCGCGCCGCTGATCGTCGCTCTGAAGGGCTCCGCCGGTCAAAGCTTCGGCGTGTGGAACGCCGGCGGATTGCACCTGCACCTCGAGGGCGAGGCCAACGACTACGTGGGCAAGGGGATGGCGGCGGGGAAAATCGTACTGAAGCCGCCGGTGCGCGCGAGTTTCACGGCACGCGACACCGTGATCATGGGCAACACCTGTCTGTACGGCGCCACCGGCGGCGAACTCTATGCGGCAGGCACGGCGGGAGAGCGATTTGCGGTGCGCAATTCCGGCGCTCTGGCCGTGGTGGAAGGAGCCGGCGATCATTGCTGCGAATACATGACCGGAGGCGTGGTGTGCGTGCTGGGACGCACCGGCGTGAACTTCGGCGCGGGGTTCACCGGCGGGTTTGCCTACGTTCTCGATATGGAGCGCGACTTCGTCGACCGCTACAACCATGAGTTGATCGACATCCACCGGGTATCGCCCGAAGGCATGGGAATCCACGTGCAGCACCTGCGCGGCCTGATCGAACAGCACGTGGAAGCCACCGAGAGCCTGTGGGGGGCGCAGCTGCTGAACGATTTCCGCAGCTATATCGGCAGGTTCTGGGTGGTCAAGCCGAAGGCGGCGGCAATCGATTCGCTGCTGGAAAATCTGCGGCGCGCCGCTTGAGCAAGCACCTGCAATTCCTGGAGGTCCCGCGCAAGGATCCCGACAAGCTTGCCGTCGAGGTGCGCATCAAGGATTTTCGCGAGATTTACTCCCAGTACAACGCCGAATCGGCGGGAGCCCAGGCCGGACGGTGCATTGCCTGCGGCAATCCGTTCTGCGAATGGAAATGCCCCGTTCACAACTACATTCCGAACTGGTTGGCGCTGGTGAACGACGGCAAGTTGTTCGAGGCGGCGGAGCTCTCGCATCAAACCAATTCGCTGCCGGAGATGTGCGGCCGAATCTGCCCGCAAGATCGGCTGTGCGAGGGAGCGTGCACGCTGAACGACGGCCTCGGCGCGGTGAGCATCGGCGCCATCGAGAAGTACATCACGGACGAGGCGTTCAAGCAGGGCTGGAAGCCCGACATGTCGAACGTGGTGCGCACGGCGAAGCGCGTCGCCGTCGTCGGCGCAGGTCCTGCCGGATTGGCATGCGCCGACGTGCTGGTGCGCAACGGCGTGGCGCCCGTGGTGTTCGACCGCTACTCGAAGATCGGCGGATTGCTGACCTTCGGCATACCGCCCTTCAAGCTGGAAAAGGACGTCGTCGAGAAGCGCCGCGAAATCATGGAAGAGATGGGCGTGGAATTCCGGCTGAACGTGGACATCGGCCGCGACATTGCCTTCGAGACGCTGATTCAGGAATTCGACGCGGTGTTTCTCGGCATGGGAACCTACACCTACGTCAAAGGCGGTTTCGCCGGCGAGGACCTGCCCGGCGTGCATGAGGCGCTGCCTTTTCTCATCTCCAACATCAATCGCGAACTCGAGCTCGAGGCCGGGCCGGCCGGCTTCATCGACATGCGCGGCAAGCAGGTGGTGGTGCTGGGCGGCGGCGACACCGGCATGGATTGCAATCGTACTGCGATCCGCCAAGGCGCACGCAGCGTAACCTGCACCTACCGGCGCGACGAAGGCAACATGCCGGGATCGCGGCGCGATTACAAGAACAGCAAGGAAGAGGGCGTCACCTTCTTGTTCAACAAGCAGCCCATTGAAATCGTGGGCTCGGACCGCGTGCAGGGTGTGAAGCTGGTCGAGACGCGTTTGGGACCGCCCGGGCCTCGCGGACGCCGCATCCCGGAAGTAGTGCCCGGGACCGAAGAGACCATCGACGCGGACGCCGTGATCATCGCGTTCGGATTTCTGCCGAGCCCGCCCGATTGGTTCGTCAAGCAGCAGATCGCGCTGCATGCCAACGGCCAGGTGCGCGTTTCCGCGGCTCCCCAACATCGATTCCAAACAACCAATTCCAAGGTATTCGCCGGCGGGGACATGGTGCGCGGATCGGACCTCGTGGTGACCGCGGTGTTCGAGGGGCGCGAGGCGGCGCAGGGCATCCTGCAATACCTCGGGTTGCGCGCCGCTCCGATTGCTTAGATGCCGGTCCGACTGCTTGCGGGCAGGATAGCGAGGTCCGAAAACGGCGAGTATTTGACGTAGGCTTTGGCTATGCTGCGGCCATGGAACTCGACTCAAACGCCTGTTTTCGCGCGGTACGCGCCCACGATCGCCGTTTCGACGGCCGTTTTTTCGTAGGCGTCACCTCTACCCACATTTATTGCCGCCCCATATGCCCATCGCGTCCCCCGAAGCGCTGCAACATGCGGTTTTATTCGAGCGCCGCGGCCGCGGAAGGCGCCGGATTCAGGCCCTGCCTTCGCTGCCGGCCGGAACGTGCGCCGGGCCTTGCATCCGTCGATGCCGTCAGCCGGCTGGTCGGCGCGGCGATCGCCGGCATCGAAGAGCACGCGCTCTCCAGCGCCAAGGTCGGCGAACTGGCGGCGTCGTTAGGAGTGAGCGACCGGCACCTGCGCCGCGTGACTGAATCCGAACTCGGCGTGTCGCCGATCGAACTCGCCCAGACACAGCGGTTGCTGTTGGCAAAGCGCCTGCTCGGCGAAACCAACTTGAGCCTGACGGAGATCGCTTTCGCCAGCGGCTTCGGCAGCGTGCGTCGCTTCAATGCGCTGTTCAAATCACGCTATGGTCTGAATCCGCGGGCCTTGCGCGGCACAGCGGCTGCCGCGGAAGGGTTGCACTGTCAATTGGAATTTCGGCCGCCGTTCGCGTGGCGCAGCTTGTTGGACTACCTGCGTCTCCGCGCCATCCCGGGCGTCGAGATGGCGGATTCCGCGCACTATCGACGCACGGTCGCGATCGACGGGCATCAAGGTTGGATCGCGGTGTCGTTGGGAAAAAAACGCAACGCGCTGAACGTCGAGATCTCGCCCTCGCTGGCGCCGGTCATCGGCGCAGTTATAGTACGGGTGAAGCGTCTGTTCGATTTGGGTGCCGTGCCCGATGCCGTGAGCGCCTCGCTGTCGAAGGATCCACTGCTCGAGAAGGTGGTGACGCGGATTCCCGGTTTGCGCGTCGCCGGGGCGTTCGACGGGTTCGAACTCGCCGTGCGGGCAATTCTCGGGCAGCAGGTATCGGTGAAAGGCGCAACGACGCTGGCTGGTCGGTGGGCCCAGGCTTTTGGGGTCCCGATAGCCACTCCGTATCCAGCGCTCAATCGTCTAGCCCCGAGCGCACAGCACATGGCGGCGGTCGCGGCGAATGACATCGCCACCCTCGGCATTGTCGGCGCGCGCGCCCGCTGCCTGGCCGCGCTTAGCGTAGCGGTGATCGAGCGCAAGGTGGTTCTGACGTTTGCACCAAATGTCGAGGAGCAGATCGAAGCGCTCATGCGGCTGCCCGGCGTGGGTCCGTGGACGGCGCAATACATTGCGATGCGCGCGCTGCATTGGCCCGACGCGTTCCCGAGCGGCGACCTCATGCTCCTGCGCGCGGCGAACACCACTCGAAGACATTTAGAGAAGCTCGCGGAAGGCTGGCGGCCGTGGCGGGCGTACGCGACCCATTATCTTTGGCAGTCACTGGGAGTCACACCATGAACGCTTTTTGTCATTTTCAAAGTCCGATCGGGCGCCTGTTGCTCACCTCCGATGGGACCGCTCTGACGGGTCTCTATATGGAACCCAGCCGCAAGGCGCAATCCACCGACGGCTGGAGCGAGGATGCCGCGGTGACACCCCTGTCCCAGGCGCTGCTTGAGCTCCGCGAATACTTCGCCGGCACGCGCCGCGAATTCGATCTGCCGTTGCGCATGCAGGGTACGGAGTTCCAACAACGGGTGTGGCGTGAGCTGACCGAAATTCCGTACGGGCAGACTTGGAGTTACGGCGAGCTCGCCAAACGCATCGACAATCCCAGCGCCTCGCGCGCCGTAGGGCTCGCGAATGGCCGCAATCCAGTTTCCATCATCGTGCCGTGCCACCGCGTCATCGGTGCCGATGGTTCTTTGACGGGCTACGGCGGTGGCCTGGAGCGCAAGAGTTGGTTGCTCGCGCACGAGGGGCTGCACTGGGGCGCAAACGTCGGTCAGCTGCCTTTGCTAGATCAGGGGCACTGCGACGGTGAAGACGGCACCCCCGCCGTCCGCTCGATTCGCGGCGACGGCCGTGCCGCCGTGAAACTCGGCGACCAGCCGCACGATGTACAGCCCTAAGCCAAAGTGAGGCTTGTCGTCGCGGCCTGGGCGCTGCTCGAACAGCGACTCGAACAACCGCCCGTGCAGGGCCTGCGGAATCGGCGGTCCATCGTTCTGCACGTGCAGCAGATAGTTGCCCAGGGCCCGTTCGAGACGCACGGTGATGACACCACCGGGAGGAGTGAAATCGACGGCGTTTTCGATGAGCTTGTCGAGCAGCTGAACTGCTAGGTCGGGCGCCCCCCGCATGGGACAGTGATCGGGCGGCAGGTCGAGCTCGATGCGTGCCTGAGGAAAGCCGTCCCGATAAGCGGCGATCGCCGATGTCAGCAGCTCCCGCAAATCAAAATTCACCCGCTCCGCTTGCTTGATGCTCTCCTCAACGCGCGCCGCGGCGCCCAGCGCGCTCAAAATGGATTGCAGACGCTGAGTGCCCTCGCGCGCCCGAGTGACGTAGCGCCGCTGATCGTCGCGCAAACCCTCGGACTCGAGATTATCCAGGGAAGAGCGCACGATGGTGAGCGGCGTCCGCAGTTCGTGCGAAAGCTTGCCCCCCAAAGTGCGCAGATATTGCGTGTGCTCATTCAGGCGGCCCAACAGGCGCTCGAAGCCGCGTGACAGGGCGCCGATTTCATCCGCACTGGTCGACTCCGGCATATCGAGGCGGATTTTGCCGTCGCTGCTCACGGCCGAGTCAGCAGCGCTGCGCAGGCGCCCGATCCGCACGCTTATCCAAGTCGCCAAACCGAACATGATGCAGACCGCAGCCGCGGTGGCGAGCAAGGTGAGATTGAACAGGCGCGTCACTGCGCGGTCGCGCAGCGCAAGCAGTTGATCGCCGGCCTGCTCGAGAACGACCGCGCCGCGCGTTTGACCGTCAATCACAATGGGCGCCGCGGCGGTCAGCAACAACTCCTGGCTTGCGGCGCTGCGCACCCACTCTGTGTGCGGCCGGCCGGCGAGAGCGGCGGTCACGCAATTTCCGCCGAGGCCGCCGGGTATGTCTGACTGCCGGGGGAAGCTTGACGTGTCGACGGACATGAATCGCCGATACCAGGACTCCCGATCGTCCTCGGTCTCGCCGGGCTTCGAACCCACGTTGCCCGCGATCCCTACCTTAAGCGCATTGGCGTCGATGACCGTTGCGCGAGTACCGTCCCGAATGAACGTACTGAGCAGCTCGTCGAGGCCCGGCGTGGTGAAAAACAGCCGCCCGCCCACCGGCACGTCGGCGGCGCCGACTCCTGACCGTCCCTTGCTGCCGCCGTCGATGGCTTCGATCCAGAGGCGCCCACCGACGAAGCTCAAAGGTATCCGTGCCTCGAGGTGGTAGCCGGCCGCTGTCTGGAGCCAATAGGCCTGAATGCGCGGCTCCTCTACCGCACGATCTTCGCCGCGCTCACCGGCGGCGACACGCTGGGCCGCAATCAGTCCCGGTGCGGAGGTGCCGAAGAAAAAAGATTCTTGCGCGCCGTCGGGCCGCTGCCAGGTCAGCTCCAGTCGATCGAAACCGTCCCGCCCCGGAAGCGCGTTACCGCGCTGCGGATCGAAGTGAGGGTCGTCGACCTCCACATAGAGAAAGAGGTAGCGCTCGGTGGATCCCACCTGCGCGCGTGCGGTGTATCCGGTCGAGGTGGGCAGCACGGCGGGATCCGCCGCGACGCCCCAATCATCGCGATAGCCGTCCAGCAGGGGCTGGGTGTGCAGCGGATACACATACAAATCGCCGCGGCTCGCGGCGAACCCTTGAGCCTCGCCGGAGCCGCGAAATACGCGCTGCGGCTGCGCCGACAGAGCATTGGCGATGGTTCCGGCGCTTGCCAGCAGCGATTTTTCCTGAGAGTCGCGCAGCGCCGTCTCGAGCTCCCGGGCATATTGGCAGCCGGCCCACGGCAGCACCAGCGTGGTGAGCGCAACGATCAGCAACTGTAAACGGATGCTCACTCGACCCAGCGATAACCCATTCCATACACGGTCTGGATCGCATCAAAGGCCGGATCGATCTGCTGGAATTTCCGGCGCATACGTTTGATGTGCGAGGTGATCGTGTTGTCGTCCAAAACGACGTTCGCGGCGTCCATCAATTGCTGCCGATTCTTCACATGCCCCGGATTGCGCGCCAGCGCGTGCACAATCCAGAACTCGGTCAGCGACAGGGTGACCGGCGTGCCGTTCCAGGTCGTCTGCAATCTATCGCCGTCGATGATCAGGGCACCGCGCCGGACGATCTCGGCGGCATTGCCCGGCCGGCGCAGCGCGTCGATGCGCCGAAACAAGGCGGCGACGCGCGCCGCCAAATGCGGCAGGCTCACATCCTTGGTCAGAAAATCATCGGCGCCCAGGCGCAGACCCGACACGGCGTCCAATTCACTGTCGCGCGCGGTGAGAAAGATGATAGGCAGCTCGGCCGAGAGCGCGCGCAGGTCGCGGCACAGGTCGAACCCTCCTTCCGCCTCGTCCTCGAGCGAGATGTCGATGATGGCTAGATCGGGCAAATGGACTTGGAACGCCTGCATAGCCGTCTTGCGGTTGCCGTAGGTCTTGACCGAGTAGCCGTGGCGAGCCAGCGCCGCCGCGTAGTTCTCGCGCAATGCCGGTTCGTCCTCGACGATCGCGATGAGCTTCTTCATCGTTGAATCATAGCCGATGGCGGGAATTTCAGGATGGAGCTGCGAAAAGCACGCCATTATTCGCCACGATAATTGCCCGATTCGCCCGATTTGCGCCACGAGAGATAGGTAATCACACCGGACACTGGTCCCGTAAACCCAACCGAGGCGCGAACCATGACGACATCAATCCGGGACTTCAATTGCGACCCTGGGCGGACCGGCGGATCTGCCTGGCGAGCGGATGGGGAAACGTGGTGGTCGCAGCACCGCGAAGCGACGCTCAACTGGCTGGCGCTCGGATTATTGCTCGCCGCATGGAACGCATCCGACGATCCGGCGCAGAGGCAGCTCCGGCCCGAGGCCTTACGCCGCTATTCAGCCGTCTCCGTGCGGGCGGCGGCGCATCACAGCGCGCAAAGCGGCACCCCCTCGACGCGCTGAGTTCGCGGGAATTCACGAAAGTGTCAACATCCTGTAAAACGCGCTGCCCCAAATGGCGCTGTCGCCATGGCCGCCACCGATTCCAAAAAGCAGATTCTGATAGTCGACCAGGACGTTGCGGCGGTAGAGCCTCTTCGGCGCAGACTCTGTGATGCGGGTTTCGACGTGCAGGTCATCGCCGGCGGCGCTGCCGCCGTTACGGTGTTGACGGAGCGACCGCCTCACTTGGTCATTCTCGACTGGAACGTGCCTGGGTTTGCCGCGCTCGAGGTGATTGCAGTCACCCAGCGCGTGCGTGTACCACACCGGGTCAGGCTGATCCTCCTGTCGGCGCTGTCGAGCGAACCCGACGTGGTGGCGGCCTTCGATCTGGGCGCCGACGACTACATCGCGAAACCGTACTCCGTACGGGAAGCGGTCGCACGAGTCTGTGCGGTACTGCGCCCGGCTCCGCAAGAAAGCGATCGCTTGCAGGTCAGCTGCGACGATCTCATGCTCGACGCGACCACCAATCGCGTCACTGTCCGCGGCCGAGTGCTCAAACTGCGCGGCGCGGAATACAAAATTCTGGCGTTTTTGATGTCGCATCCCGGCAAAACCTACAATCGCAATCAGCTTCTCGAACAAATCTGGGGTGGCAACTGCGAAGTCGATGAGCGGACGATCGACGTCAATGTGCAGAGGCTGCGCAAGGTCCTCACCGGGCCAGGCTATGAAGCGCACATCCAGACGGTGCGCGGCTTCGGTTACCGGTTCGCCGCCCCGAGCCCGGCCGATGGCGACTGAGACCTGGTTCTCATTTCTATTGTTTCACACGATGTTCCACGCCTAAGTTCCTTTTTTGTAAATAAATATTCTTGGCCAAGTAACGTCTTTGTAACACGGAATCGCGATCGTAGCAGGCGACGCGAAGACTTCAGGAGGACGTGACATGGCGGAGCGTAGCGCCCCTTCGCACTTGAAACTGCGAACGGTCTTTATCTCGGACATCCATCTGGGCTTCAAAGGCTGCAGCGCCGACTGGCTGCTGGACTTTCTGCATCACGTCGAGATGGACACGCTGTTCCTGGTCGGCGACATCATCGACGTGTGGAGCATGCAGAAGAGCATGTTTTGGCCTCAGTCGCACAACAATGTCTTGCGGACGATTTTGGGCAAGGCCAAACGCGGGACGAAGGTGATTTTCGTGCCCGGCAATCACGACGAGGTGTTTCGCGATTTCGACGGGGCTGTCTTCGGTAACCTCGAAATACATCGGGAATACATCCATGAGGGCGCCGACGGCCGGCGCATCTTGGTCTTGCACGGCGACGAGTTCGACAGCGTGGTGAAGTGCAGTCCATGGCTCGCTAAATTGGGCAGCAACATCTATGACGTGCTGCTTGCTGCGAACCCTTACATCAACTGGGTGCGGCGCAAATTCGGTTTGCCGCACTGGTCGCTATCGTCGTACTTGAAGCAAACAGCCAAGACCGCGGTCCAATACATCGGAAGCTTCGAGGACGCTGTCGCGCAAGCGGCCCGCAAGCGAGGTGTGGATACCGTCGTTTGCGGCCACATCCATCGCGCCGAGATGCGCGACATCGACGGGGTTCTGTACTGCAACGACGGAGATTGGGTCGAGAGCTGCAGTTCTTTGGTGGAGGATATGAACGGACAGCTGCGCTTGATCGATTGGCCGAAACTGCGCGAGCAGGCCGCGCCCACGCCCATTGCACTGCCGGTGGGACAGGCAGCATGACATCGCAAAATAGCGCCGAAATATGGAGTCTGCCCTGGCATGTGCTGCAGAGAAATCTGGCGGCGGGAATCGCAGTTCAGAGGCCGGCCGTCGGGGGCGACGTGCCCGCGGCTATCAAGTCTGAAACCTTGAAAAAACGGGATGCCACCGGTTCCTGGCTGGTCCGCGCCCTCCAACGCGCAGTACCGCTCCCCTCGCCTTAAACGAATTGCCGTTTTAATGTCCGCAAAGCGTCACATTGGGGGAGCAGGATCGCGGCTACACGTGGTCAGGAGCGAAACCCATGAGCAGTCTCGATTTCGATCTCGACACCCAGATGAGCCGCCTGGAGCGGGCATGGCGTCAGGCATATGACTCCAGCGTGGCCGCTCGCGCCGACTATCAGCTTCTAGCGGAAAGTCCGAAGATTAGCGGAAACTTGCTCGGCCTGGCGCGCGAACGCCTCGCTCGCGCAGATGCGCTGCAGGCGCAGATCATGGCGAAGATAAAGCGTCTCGAAGACGGCGTGCTCGGCCAGGATTCTGGAGATTAGCAGGGAGGCTTGGCGCGTGGCTCGCGCGCCGTTCGACGCTTTCGCTGCGAGCAGCCATACTTGCGGAACGATGAAGTGCGCCTACCATCCTTCGTATCAGGTTGCGCTGCCGCTGGGTCATCCGTTTCCCATGAGCAAGTACTCGCGGCTCTTGGATCTGCTGCTCGCCGATGGGGTACTGGCTGCCGGCGATATTCTGCAGCCGGAGCCGCTC
Organism: uncultured Gammaproteobacteria bacterium; assembly: GCA_963818075.1. Lineage (GTDB taxonomy): Bacteria > Pseudomonadota > Gammaproteobacteria > Steroidobacterales > Steroidobacteraceae > Bog-1198. The sequence goes on from CAWFQX010000010.1 coordinate 73,196, forward strand.
GATGCGCCCACCCTGGAACTCGTGCATACGCCCTCGTACTTGGCCAAGCTCGCCTCTTCGGGGCTGTCCGCCGCGGAGCAACGGCGGCTCGGCCTACCCTGGTCACAGGCGCTTTGGCAAAGAGCCCGTCTCGCCTCGGCCGGGACCTTGCTGGCGGCGCGCGCGGCGCTCGATCAGGGACTGGCCGGCAATCTCGCCGGCGGCACCCATCATGCATTCGCCGATCACGGCGAGGGATTTTGCGTACTCAACGATGTAGCTATTGCCATTCGCCGGCTGCAGGCCGAGTACCTGATCGAGCGCGCCGCGGTCATTGATCTCGACGTCCACCAGGGCAACGGCACTGCGGCGATTTTCGAGTCCGATGCCTCGGTGTTCACGTTCTCCATGCACGGGGAGCGGAACTACCCGCTGGCGAAGATGCGCTCTAATCTGGACGTGCCTCTCGAGGATGGGGTAAGCGACACGCAGTACCAGGACGCGCTGCAGCGGCACCTGCCGGCGGTGCTCGATGCCGCGAGCGCCGACATTGTGTTCTATCTCGCCGGCGTGGACGTGGCCGCAGGCGACCGCTACGGAAAGCTCGCGCTCACGGAGGAGGGCATCCGGCAGCGCGATCGATCGGTGATCGGGGCGGTGCGGGGGCGCGGCCTGCCCTTATGTATCGTGCTGGCAGGCGGCTATGCGCCGACGCGAGCGCGCACCGCGGAGTTGCATGCCCATGTGTTTCGCGAGGCCGTTGCATTCGAACGCCAAGCGGATCAATTGAGAGACTAGACCCGAATACCCAAGCGCCGATACACATCGGCCAGCAGCCATAGCGGCCCGATCATCAGGAACTGCACGTCCTTCAAGAAAGACGGCCGCTTGCCTTCAATGGCGTGGCCGATAAATTGGCCGATCCACGCGAGGACGAACAAGAATACGCAGATGGCCCACAAGGGAACACCGCGCACGCGATCGAGTTGATCGATCGACCACAGCATCGCGAGCAGAAGGACCAGGGCGCCGAGCGCCAACCGTATGGACAGCAGAGAGTAATAAAGCAGCGCGGCTAGGACGGCGAGGCTGCCCCAGTTCACGGCCGGATGCACCGCCCGAATGCTTTCGGGAAACGGCAGCGACCACAGTAACCCCAACACGCACCAAGCGATCACCGGCACACAAATCCAATGCAGCGCCTTATTGGCGCGGTTGCGGTGGCTGTCGCCGTAGTCATCGAGCCATTGATCGGCAGTACGCATCACCGTTCACGCTACTCTTTTGCAGGTTTCTGTTCAAATCCGCCTCGAGCGATGGCGGTCTCGCCTGGCCCAAAATCGTAAGCCCTTACGTAAGATCGATACCATTCTTGCGTTTGTCGGTCTTGCGGCAGATGCAGCGTGAGGTACTGCAGTTGAGCGAGCATCTTGTCGGCGCGCGAGGTGTTGAGGTAGAGATCGACCAACCGCCAACGGTACGCCAACTCCTCGGGCGCCAGCGCAGCGGCCTTTTCGTAAAGATCGAGTGCCCGTGTGAGCCAGTTCATCTCGAACAAATAAAGGTCGGCCAACTCCGCATAGTTCGCCGCAACCGAAGGCGCCGCGCGGATTCTGGCCTCGCCAACCTGTACCGCCGCATCGAGGGCAAACGGATATGCGGGTGGTGCCGGGGTGGCGACGTGATCGCCGTACACCGCCCAATTCATGTTCGGTACATGCTCGGTGCGCAGCGCCGCTAAAAAGGTGTTGTCCGCGTATTTGACGACGAAATTCACGTCATCCTCGAAGCGGTGAAAATAGGTCCAAGCCTTCGCTTCGTCCACGTACCAAAGGCCGTTGGAACCTCGGCGCAGCACGATGGGCAAGTTGGATTTTCCCGGACCCGGGACCGCGAGGCCGAGATCGCCGGCGAACAGCAATTGGTAGGGGCCCGCGGACGTGAAGTAGTCGTTGATTCGCAGCTGCTGTTCTTCATTGCGCGGCACGACCGCGCGGAAAATCCGGCTACCCTCGGTCAATAGCGGCAGCCGCGGATCGCCGATCCCTGCCGCGAGCGAGGCGAGGTAGCGGCGCACGGACTGGTCGGCCTCCGGCGAGGGGGCAAATTCGCTCAAAGCCGCATCCGGCAAACGGCGGATCGCGTGCTGATAATCCTCGAGTGTGCGGCTCAGCCCCTGCGTGAGCGCGCCGCCGCCGCCCGACAGGAACTCGGCGTTCAGCCAACGCGGCTGCGAAGAGCCGGCCTCGCTCTTCGAGCCCATGCCACGAAGATTGGTGGTGATGATGAGCTCGGAGATGAAGTCCTGCGGTACCTCGGACAGCATATACGTCTTTGCCGCTTCTTCCAGGCGATGACAGAACGCGTCGGGTATGTCGCCTTCGAGCGCATAAGAAACCTCAATCTTCAGAAGGTTCTCCTTGACGGCATAGACATAGAGAATGCCTCTGCCATTGCGGCGGGCGCCGATTCGCAGCGTCGTGAGGAGGTCCGCGGCGGCTTCTTCGATGGTTTTCCCGGGCGGCACTGATTGCAGCAGCACCAGCGCGTTCTCGATGCCGGACTTGCTCTCCGCGAGCTTGAGGCTCATGCGGAACGCGAGGTCGAAGTCGTGTTGGCCGGTCTCGTTGATCAGCACGTACTGCGGGCGCCGCGGCGCATGCGTGAGATGCCATGCGACCCCGCCGCCGAGCGCGACGAGCACCGCGATGCATATCAACTGGATCCGGGTGGACACGGGACTTTAGAAGTTGCCGAAGACGGCGCTCTTGGTCCGGTCCGCGGAATAGTTGACCAAGAACGGGTCGGTCGAATTTGGATTCAACCCGAAGATCGAGCGGTCCGCGCCCTTGTTCTTGAGCACCACCACCGGTGTTTCCTGGGCGCCGAACAGGCGGAAGATTCCGGCGGCCAACTGATGCGTGTCGTTCAGAACCACGAACGGATATTCGCTCTCCGCGGGCGAATAGAGCCCGAGCACGAGCCGGTTTCTCCCGTGAGTGTCGTAGAAGAAGAGCCCGGGTGCCCCGTCGGGCGCCATGGCGAGTTCGGCGCGCGTGCGCCCCGTCGCATCAAGCATGCGAATCCGGGAAGCCGACACGACATCCTGGGCAGCGGCAGCGGCCGGCGGCATCACGGACTTCAGATCGAAGTGCCCAAGCACATATGCGCCGATGATTCCGCCGATGAAGCCCGAAATTGCGCCCGCAACGTACGTATTGTTCATGGATTCACGTCCTTGATGGAAGTAACCGGCCGCATCGAACGGTCAAGTCTCCCCCAAGAGGCATCGCAATATCAATGCGTGTGTTTGCTGAGCTTCCAATGCCCTACGTTGAGCCCCAGCAGGTCTTCGTCGTGTCGTTGTTGCCGGAGTCTTTTGCGTTTTGCGTTCCCGTGCTGGTTACGGAAAATGTCTGGCAACTCGAATCCAATAATTGCGGGTTGGTGAGCGGCACGGCGGTAATGGTGTAACTGGCCGGCGGCCCCGCCGTCAAGGCAATGGTCACTGTGTAGAAGCCCTGGCTCGACGCAGTGGCGCCCGCCGCCGCTCCAATGCAGGGGGCATAGGCGAATTGCTGCGAATAGCAGCGTTCCAGCGCCTGCGCGTCGAGGGTGATCGCTCGGGTCGCGTCGGTGCGGTTGGCTTGCCTGATATAGGCTGAATACGACGGGATGGCGATTGACGCAAGAATTCCCACGATGGCGACTGCGATCATGAGCTCGATGAGGCTGAATCCAGTCTTTTTCATCGTGATTCCCTACTGATCCACATGGGCGGAAATGGACACCACTTCAGGCTCCTTGTTGGTGCCCGGATGACTGAGCACCACGTCGACCACCTGACCCAGGAAGAAACTGCGCGCCTGCTCGGTCGCAGGACTATTCGGCTCGATGTGGTAGCGCCGATGTGCCACCTCGATCTCCGTGGCGCTCGGGGAGGAGGTTATTTCGCCGGTGACCGTCGCGCCGACCGCTCGTGTCGCCCAGCTCGTCGCGGGCTGCGAACCGATCGCGATGACGGCCGCTGCCATCAGCCAAAGTTTTGCCGATTTCATTGCCGAACCTCCCACCATGAGATGCGATGACTGATTGCGCCCTTCATGTAGCGCGGCACGCAAACGCCCGCTCCGGTTGCCGGGCAGGTATACACCAAATAACCAGGCGCGTTGGCGGCGCCGGTCCCGCTGGAGGAATTCTCGAGCGTGGCGTCGGCGTAGAAGCCGGTGCCGAGCTTCACGCCCACCACGACGCTGCGCGTGCCGTTGGCGTTGAGCACCATATCGCTCTGATTGATCACTCCGTCGCCGTTGACGTCGAATTGCGGCGACGTGAACGCGCTGCCGGTCGCGAAATTGATGTAGTAGGAATATGAAACGCCGCCCGGTGTGCAGGAGCTCACCGATGGTTGGGTGCTCGTGACGATCAAGGCGCCGCTGCGTAACAGTGGCGTATTGACCACGCGCTCGCCGCTGTTGAGCGTCAAGTCGACGAACCAACCTTTGGTCGCCGGCAGGGATACGGTGTTGCTCGATTCAATCGCCACCGCAAGACCCCCGAGGGTGGCGGCGGTGAGCGTCTGCTGCACGAGGCTCGCGCGGGTGAGCGGCGAGGAGTAGGCCGTTGGCGGATCGTAGACGCCATACACCGTTTGCATCCTGACATTGGAAAGATCGGGAATACCGAGCAGCTGTCCGGTACCGACGAACACCATGGTGCCGGCGAGCTGCGGATACCGAGGATTCAGGGTGGCCACCGGTGCAGCCGTGATCGGTTGCGCGTTGCCGGACGAGTCTCGCGCCTGCAGCAGCACCGAGACGGTCCAGAAGGTGGGCAGCGAATTCGAGATGTCGATGCGCCACAAGTTGCCCTGCAGGTCCCCTGCATAGACGATGTTCGCGGCTGCGGTGGGCTGGCCGCTGGTATTGACGGCGATGACGGTGGACAGGCCGTTCGCAACGCCAAGATTGCACGCGGAGGGAACCGCGGCGCACAGATCCACCTTGGCGAATATCGCACCCGTCTGCGGCTGCAGGACGTACAGGAACGGCTTCTCGTTGGTGCTGTCATAGCCATTGCCGAGGAACACGAACGTGCCGCCGCTCGACATCGTCACCACGGGATCCGCATACCCCAACCCCATGTCGGTGTCGGTAAAGTCCCAAAGCACGGAGGTGGCGAGGTTGCCCTCGGTGGTAATCGTCGCCGGATTGCTGATGTCCAGTGCGAACACGCTTTTGCCGCCGGCGGCCTCGGTCCCGATGAGCACAGTGTGCCAGCTCGAGTCGCTGAATTGCACGTCAGCCTGAAGCGGCGAGCCATCGACAAAGAATTGGTGCCGGGAGTTGTAGTAGGGCGAGACCAGATTGACCAGATTGGCGTAGACACCCTTGGGTATATACGCAAAGCGCTCATTGCCGGTCGCTGCATCGAAGGCATGCAGCATGCCGTCGTTGGCACCGACATAGAGCACTTGCGGCCGCGTGGCATGGGACACCGCGAAGGCCAGATACGACGACGTGAGATTGGGCGAAGACGGAGCGCCGACAAACACCGGATTGCTGAAAACGATGTCGCCCAGGGTGTGCGTGCGATTGCGGAATTGACCGCCGTTCGCGACTTCCTGCGCCTTGGATCCGCGCAGATACTGCGATACGTCTTGGCCGCTCGTATCAGGCGTAAAGGTGGTCAGCTGTTGGCCCAAAAGGGTTGAGCTCGCGATCCCTGACGTCGCAGTGGTGCTGGTGTTCCAGCGAAAGGGAATGCCCGCACCGGTCACCGGATCCCAGGTCGCAATCATCCGGCCGGTGTTCCAGTTTTGCGCGTCCAACTGCGTGGCCGCGGCCCACAGGGCGTCGGCAGGCAACGTATCCACGACTCCGCTTACCGGGTTCGCCGGAAATGCGAACAGATTGCCGGTCCAGTCCTGGTCGGCGTCCGAGGAGATGAATTGCGATTGATAGACGACACTGTTGGTGCTGAGGCCGGTTGAATTGACTGCGACCGACGCGACGGATTGGGTGGCCGCCAGTATCGATCCGAGAATGCTTTGCAGATCATTGGCGAGCGTGGTGGGATCGGTCGCGGCGAAGTAGGACCCCGTGCCGCCCGCGATAGCCATGGCGGTGAGCGTCTGCGCGGCAACAGGATTCTTTGTGGGATCCACTCCGGCGCCCAAACCAATGATGTACGTCTGGATGCCCGCCGCGTTGAGCGCAGTCAGCTTGGTCATGACGTCGGTGAGCGCCTGATTGTTGGTCGCAGCCAGCGAGCCGTTGGCGTTAAATGTCGCGGTAACACCGTAGCCGATGGCGGCGGCGCTGCCCAGGGGCGGCCACGTTTTTCCGTTCAGATCGTAAGTGGGCAATCCATCGGTTACGAATATGACGTAGCGATGCGGCGTGCAGCCGTTGCTCGACGCAGGATTGGTTGCAAAATACGTGTTGGCGGCGGACATCAAGCCGGCCATGGGCGACTGTCCCGCGGACGCCTTGATCTCGGTCGTGCCCGTGGAATTGGTTTCTGGCTGCAGAAAAGCGGAAAATCTGGCGAGCGCCGTGGTCACCGAAGCCGCCGTGGGTGTTGCCCCCGCGCTCGTCATGGTCACGACAACGGTGCCGTTGTTTGCCGATTGACCGGCGCCATAACCGAATCCGCGCATCTCGTACATGACCTGACTCGAATAGGGTACGAATCCTGCGTTGGTGGGTCCGGTCTGCCCCGGGCAATTGTTCTTGTTGCTCGGGTACGATTCCGTGACGCTGAATCCGCCGTTGTTGAATTGCGCCAGAGTAAAATTCGGCGGGTAGGGATTGACCGGATTCACCGCGCCGTACGCGATGCAGACCGGGCCCGGGCCGCCTCCGTCATACAGCACGTCGTTGATCGAGGGATCATCGCTGCTCGAGCCGATGTTCATGTACTGCGAGGTCAGCATATTCTTGCCCGCGTAGTACGAATTCAAAATCCCGCAATTCTGTGAAACGGGATTGCTCAGGGCGACATTGATGTTGTAGCAGGGATTGGCGACCTGGCCGGTCGCGGCCGGCAGCGACGAGAACGTGAATCCGCCCGGCGGACTCATTTGGTAGACCCAGGTTTGATAAAGGTTATTACCGGATGTTTGGTAGTCCAAGAGGCCGAAATCGGCGCTGCTCATGAACTCGGTGAGAATCGCACTGACTCCGGCCTTCGCGACATTGAGGCGGCTCGGCGAATTGTCCGTCAGGGTCGAACCCGTGACCACGGTATAGGGTGCGAAGCCCCCGGTGCCCGCGTTCAGCGGCGGAGTGAATCCCGCCGGAATCGTGAAATTTATTGGTGAACTCGAGGCGTTGAGGCCGCTGTCGGCCGCGCCCAAGGATCCCGAACCCGTCATGATGGCGCCGCTCAGGTTGCCGTCCATGGATTCGGAGTTGCCGATCAGCACGAGAATTTGCGGGTGGGCGGGAATCGTGATGGTGAGCGGCACCTGCGACACGGGCACAGCCGGCGCGGTCGCGTGCGCTGCCAACGGCCAGCCGATGAGCAGCAGCAGGCCGGCCCGTGCCGGCAGGCCAGCCGCGCGTTTGTACGCAAGATTTGCAGCCAATTGATTCATCATGAGGTTCCTTGCGCCCGCGTTATCGGTAGACGCTTTGCAGTATCACGCTCGGAGTGCCGTCCGCATTCAGCCCCTGCACCGTGATTCTGTACGTGGGTAGTGCAATGGAAATAGTCTCGCCGGGCGGCGCACCGTAGCCGACCAGTTCCATGACCATGCGCGGCGTGCGCGCCGCGGCGGGAACCGCGCTCAAGTTTGGGCCGGCATAGGGAAGGATGTTGGCGGGAACACCCCAATTGAGCGTGGGGATCAGACTTCCCGTGGTCGGCGACAAGGTGTAGTAGCCCAGCGTGTTGCCCGCGAATGTCGCCACGGTGGGCGCATTGCCGAGGATCGCTTCGGCATTGCGCAACGCTGCTTCCGCAGCCTGGTCGGCCAGCTGGCCGCTGTTCTCGTTGCGTGCCATCCGCTCTTCGACGGTCTGCATGCGCGCAACCGTGACGCCGATCAGGCTCAATATGAGCAGCAGCATCAAGGCCACGAACAGTACGATGCCGGATTGCCGTTCACGCATGGTTGACGCCCTCACGGCAGTGAATTCCGGGCAGCGATCGTTACTTCGAACACTTGACGCATCCGGGTGTCGTTTGCAGCGGTCACGATGGTGCCGAATAGATTGTACGGCTTGCCGGCGGCCGCAATGTGGGCGGATCCGATCGGTCCCGCGGCCAGCACGGCGACTTCGACGCTCATAACCGACGTGAAATCCGTGATCTGATCCGCGGTCACGTATTGCGCCACCGTTTGCGTCTGATTCGTGTCGAGGCCGTAGAGAATCTGCATGGCTTCGATGTCCGGCACCAGCTCATTCGGAGTCAACGTGTTGTTCGCCGCGAGATCGGCGGAAAACAGAGCGCCGTCGCCGTCCGCCCCCACGCCAATGTAATAAGCCGTGGTTTCGAGAGTCGTCACCTGCGAACCGGCCGCGAAAGTGACGGTCGCCGGAAAGGTGCTCGAAAGATTGCCGGGAGCCCCGCCGGTATTGTGAGAAATCGTCGTACCGCCGATCGCGCTGATTTGGAAGATCAGCGATTTGACGCAGTCGGAAACGATGGCCAACTGCGGCGCGGCCCATGTCGTCGGCACGCTGACCACGGTCAAGCTGTTGGCGCTCGCCGCCGTAACATAGGCGGGCTGCGCGCCTTGCGTCGAGGAGCGCACCACGATGATGTCGTTGCGCTGAATCGGCAGCGTGGCGAGCGAATTGAACGCCGCATCCAAGCCGGCCGGCCAACCCAATGGTGAGTTCCAGCTTGCCGGTGCGCCGGCCGTCGTCGATGCGGCATAGGTCGCGCCGGCCCCGGTACCCACCGCCTCGAAACCGCTCATGGGCTGGAAGAGAAATAGTGGCCCGGGCCCTACGGCGTAATAGAGTGACGTGGGCTCCGGGCTGACATTGACGATGGTGCGGACGGGCGATCCACAGGCCATGTTTCCCGCGTCCCGAACCGCATTTTCGAGGAACCTCAGAGCAAACCGCCCATTGTCGCTCAACGCGGCGGTGCCGGACGTCGCCTGGAATGCCGAGCGCGAGCCGACGAATACCGAGAGAACTCCCGTGGTGACGATCATCGCCAACGTGATGGCAACCATGAGTTCGACCAGCGAAAATCCGCGCGTGCGACTCACTGCAGCACCGTTTCCAACGTCACGTTCATGGGCGCCGCGACGCCGGCGGCAGTCGCGCGGAAGACGCTTTGCGCAGCGGAATCGTCCCATTGAACGATGACCGTTGCAGTAACCGGGAACGTCGCCGACGTGGCGATGGAGCCCGTGCCGGAGGGCAGGGACGTGGATAAATGCTGCTTCCAGCTGTAGACGTCCCACAGGCCGAGTTGCGGGTTGCTGCAGGCGGCGACGACGCAGCCCGTGGGAGCCGCCGGCATCGCGCCGAGCGCCGTGACGTAGCCTCCGGAGGTCGCCCCGCCGAGATTTGCGCGCATGTTGTCGATGACCTGGTAGGCAAGGGCGGTTGCCTGGCTGCGCAGATACGCGCTGTCGTTCGCATGGGCCGTCACCAGGACCAGCTTGGCCATGCCCAGCAGTCCTATGCTCAAAACGACGAGCGAGACCAGCACTTCGACGAGTGTGAAACCGGACTGACGAGTTCCTTGGGCCGGCGACGACTCCACTAGGGACACGCCAGCGCGACGCCGGAGGCGTCTTTGCCGGGGTTTTGCGATGCCGTGATGCCGCCGACCGAATTCACCTCGACGTCGCGCGCATAGGCGCCGCCGCGAATGTCGCAAATCTTGATTTTTGCCGACGCGGTGACAATGCCGGTCGATTTGAAGCTGATGCCGTTCGCTCCTCCGCCAGTGGCCGTCAGCACGTTGGCGCCCGCCAGCGCCGGGACCGCCTGCATCACCGGTTTCAGATCCGTAGGATCCAAATCGAGCACGATCCAGCCCGCAGCCCAGCCCGCCGCAGGCGTATCGCAGGTCGTCACGTTATCCGACGGGCACACCGTCACGCCGACGAGGGTGTTGCGCTTGACGGCTTCGCTGCGCGCATAGTTGAAACTCATCGAGAGAGAATTGATCTGAGCGCTATCGCGATCGTTGAGTACGAAGCTGTTGAAAGCCGGGATCGCGATCGCGCACAGAATTGCCGCGACCCCCATGGTGACCAGCAATTCGATGAGCGTGAATCCGGGAGCGGTACCGCACGCCATACCACAACCAGTTGGCGTGAGCTTCATAAGGCATGATAGGCACAGAAACTTGCCCGCGTCTGCGCGGGACCGCTCACTTGCGACGATTAAGGGTTTTGCCCGGCACCGCTGCGGTGCCGGGCGATCAGGCTACCGCCATCAGCCCCTTGAGCTTGTTGATGGCGTTCGACTCGACCTGGCGCACGCGCTCGGCGGAAATTCCATATTCATCCGCCAATTCGTGCAGCGTGGCTTTGTCCTCGGTCATCCAGCGCCGCTTCAATATGCTGCGGCTGCGCTCATCGAGTTTCTCGAGCGCAAGTTCCAAGCGCTCGCTCGAGTCTTCTTCCCATTCTTCGTTCTCGACCTCGAGAGCAGGATCGGCATTGCTCGCGGGCAAGTACATGGCGGGGGAGTAGCTCTCTTCCTCGTCGCTCTCCGGTGTCGGGTCGAAGGACATGTCGCGTGCCGACAGGCGCTGCTCCATCTCGCGAACGTCGGATATTTCCACGCCCAGCTCGCGCGCCACCGCGGCGGTCTCCGCTTCGGACAGCCAGGCCAGGTTCTTTTTCATCTTGCGCAGATTGAAGAACAGTTTTCGCTGCGACTTGGTCGTGGCGACCTTCACCAGGCGCCAATTGCGCAGGACATACTCGTGAATCTCCGCGCGGATCCAATGCACGGCAAAAGACACCAGGCGCACGCCAACCGCGGGATCGAAGCGCTTGACCGCTTTCATGAGGCCGACGTTGCCCTCTTGCACCAGATCGCCCATGGGCAGCCCATAGCCCAGGTATCCGCGGGCAATGTGCACGACGAATCTTAGGTGCGAGAGCACCAGTTGCCGGGCGGCATCCAAATCGGCTTCGGAGCGAAAACGAACGGCGAGCGCCACCTCGTCTTCCTTCGATAGAACCGGAATCTGGGACACACGGTCTATATAGGAATCAAGGCTTCCCACGGGGCCGGCGAATATCAATCCGCCCGGTTGTTTAGCGACTAAAGCAGTGGTCATCAGCTCAAACCTCCCAATCAATCTGCGCGTGCAATGGTAGCACTCCCAGACTTTGAGTGCTGATGTTACCGATAGTTCACATCGTTTTCAATTGATTGAAATCAATAGGTTAGGTCGGATCGATGGCGCGGATATGACGCGTTGCAGCAAGCCAGGAGCCCAACCACGCCAGACCCATGGCGAGGCCGAGCACCTCAAGCGCGCTTGCCGGCCCAAGGCCGCGCAGATGAAACTGGCTGCCGTACAGTTTTGCCAAGCTCTCGACCGGCTTGGCCAGCACGGTGGCGGCCACGGCGACCAGCATCAGCGCGATCAATCCGCCGCCCAGACCGTACCAAATTCCGCTGTACAGAAACGGGCGGCGGGCAAAGCCGTCGCTTGCGCCGACCAGCTTCATCACTTCGATCTCGTTGCGCCGATTCAGTATGTCGAGCCGAATGGTATTGCCCACGATGAGCACGACGCCCGCGCCCAACAGCGCAGCGGTGAGAGCCACCACAGTGCGCAATATATCCAGCATGGCATGCAGCCGTTTCACCCACTCGGTGTCGAGTTGCACCAATTGCACGTCGGGCATGGCCGCGATCGCCCTCTTGAGGGCATCGGTGCCCACAGGCGTACTCGCGGCCAACGTCGGGGTGACGATGAGGGTGTCGGGCAGAGGATTGTCGCTCAAAGCATCCAGCGCCTTGCCGAACCCCGAATCGACACGAAACTCTGTCATCGCCTGCTCCGCCGTGATGATGCGCACGGCCGCGACATCGGCGCGCTGGCGTAACAGCTTGGCGAGCGATTGCACCCGTACGGCACCCGCTCTCTTGTCCATATAGACCGACAGGTCGAAGGCATCGTTCCAAGATTCGGTGGCGGTGCGTACGTTCACCAAGAACAGATTCAGGAACAGCGGCAGCGCCAACGCCACCGCGACCACGCCCATGGTCATCAGCGTCGCGAACGGATGATTGACGATCCGGCCGAGCGATCCCAGAAGCGTTTGCGCATGTCGCGCGAAGTAGGCTTGAGCCCTCACGGCGCGCCTGGCTCGGCGCCCTCGCCGGCGTCGGCCACCCGCCCGTCGCCGAGTACGATACGCCGCGCAGCGAAATGCTCGATGAGGTGGACGTCGTGCGTGGCGATCACCACCGTCACGCCCACCTCGTTGAAGCGCTTGAAGAGCTTCATGATTTCGACGGCAAGCTCGCGGATCGAGATTGCCGGTCGGTTCATCGGCAATCAGCAGCTTTGGTCTTCCCCACCACCGCGCGCGCAATGCCCACTCGCTGCTGTTCGCCCGTCGAGAGTTCCAGCGGCCGGTTTTTCTCCTTGCCGAGCAGGCCGACTTGATCGAGCGCGGCACGCACGCGCTTGTCGATCTCGCGTTTCGGCACGCCGGCGATGATCAGCGGCAGCGCCACGTTGTCCGCCACCGGCCGGTCGTGCAGCAGCTTGTGATCTTGAAACACCACCCCCAAGCCGCGGCGAAATTGCGGGATTGCGCGCGGCTTGATGCGGGCGGTGTTTTGATTGCCGATGAATACCTGGCCGCGCGTGGGGCGCTCGATGAGCGCGATCAATTTCAAAATGCTGCTTTTGCCCGCGCCCGAGTGGCCCGTCAAAAATGCCAGTTCGCCCTCGTCAATCTTGAAAGACACGCCGGATAAGGCCTCGCGCCCGGTGGCATAGCGCTTGTGAACCTGCTCGAATCGAATCATGCGCCGGCGCCGACGGGATCGGATTTCAACAGCGCCGAGACGAACTCCGATGCGTTGAAGACGCCGAAGTCCTCGCTCTGCTCACCCACGCCGACGAAGCGGATAGGAATTTTCAGCTTTTGCGCGATGGCGAGCACCACTCCGCCTTTGGCGGTGCCGTCCAGCTTGGTGACGACCAGACCGGTCACTCCCAATCCCTTGTTGAATTCCTCGGCCTGCGCGACTGCGTTCTGGCCAATCGTGCCGTCGAGCACCAACAGTACTTCATGCGGTGCACCGGGATCCAAGCGGGCGAGTACCCGCTTGACCTTCTTGAGCTCGTCCATCAAGTGAGTCTGAGTGTGCAGACGCCCCGCGGTATCGGCGATGAGCACGTCGATGTTGCGCGCGCGTGCGGCCTGCAGCGCATCGAAGATGACGGCGGCGGGCTCCGCGCCGCCTTGCTGAGCAACGATCGGCACCTTGTTGCGCTCGGCCCAGACTTCCAGCTGTTCGCGCGCCGCCGCGCGGAAGGTATCGCCGGCAGCCAGCATGACGCTGCGTCCTTCCGCGAGCAGCCGGTGCGCCAGCTTGCCGATGGTCGTGGTTTTACCCGCGCCGTTGATTCCCACCACGAGGATGACGTAGGGCTTGATGTTGGGGTCGACGCTCAGGGGTGTTTCCACGGCTTTCAGAATGTCGAACATCGCATCGTGCAAGGCCTTGAGCAGCGCATCGACGTCATTGAGCTCTTTGCGCGCCACGCGCCCGCGCAAATCGGCAAGAATGCGGCCGGTGGCCTCGGCGCCCACGTCGGCGGTGATCAGGCGGGTCTCGAGGTCGTCGAGGATCTCGGCATCGATCTTGCGCCCGGGCAGCAATTCCGTGAGATCGGTGGTGAGCCACGCCGGACCCTGGTTCAACTTGGCGCGCAGGCGCTTGAAAAATCCGCGCACACCGGGCTTGTCGGCTTCGTTTGTCATGGACAGGTATGATACCGGGAGTGACTACCCTCAAGACGGAATCGAGCGCCTCGGGAAGCCGCAATTCGGTGCGCATCATCGGCGGCGGATGGCGCGGCCGGCGCGTCAGTTTCCCGGATATTCCGGGCCTTAGGCCCACGCCCGACCGGGTGCGCGAAACACTGTTCAACTGGCTGCAGCGAAGAATCGCGGGCGCGCGCTGCCTCGACCTGTTTGCAGGCTCCGGTGCGCTCGGACTCGAGGCTCTGTCCCGCGGGGCCAAGGAGCTCGTGTTCGTCGAACAGGCTGTCGCCGCCGCGCGCGCCCTGCAGGAGCAACTGATTCGCTTCGGCGGGGAGGCCCGGGGTCAAGTGGTGGAAATGGGCGCTGCGCGCTATCTGCGCTCCGCGCCGCAGGCGTTCGACATCGTGTTCTTGGACCCACCGTTCGGGCGGGACGCCTTGGCGGAATATGTTCCCATGCTGGATGAGGGTCAGTGGCTCAAGCCGGAAGCACTGGTGTATCTCGAGAACGAGAAAAAGGCGGGTGTTCCGCCGCTGCCCGCACATTGGCAGCTGCTCAAATCGAAGTCCGCGGGCGAGGTGGGGTATCATTTGGCGCGCGTCGTTGCGCGGGCTTGAAATGAATGCATAAAAGAACTGCCGTCTATCCGGGAACTTTCGATCCGATCACCAATGGCCATCAAGACCTGGTGCGGCGCGCGGCCAGCATTTTCGATCGTCTGGTGGTGGCGATCGCGGCTAATCCCAACAAGGCGCCGATGTTCACCCTGGAGCAGCGGGTGGAAATGGCGCGCCGGGTGCTCGCCGACGTGCAGAATGTCGAGGTGATGGGCTACGTGGGCCTCACCGTCGATTTCGCCCGCCAAAACGGGCTGTCCGTGATCGTGCGCGGCTTGCGTGCCGTGTCGGACTTCGAATTCGAATTTCAATTGGCCAATATGAGCCGCCACCTCACGCCTGAAATAGAATCGGTGTTCATGACGCCGCAAGAGCAATACACCTTCATTTCCTCGACTCTGGTGCGCGAAATTGCGGTGTTGGGCGGCAATGTGTCCGAGTTCGTCCACCCGATCGTCGAGATCGAATTGAAGCGGCATCGCAAGCTTTGATTTGGCTCAGCGGCAGTCTCCGGGTTTCGCAGCGCGCGCGCTGCATCGGCTGGCTTTTGGCGCTCGCCGCGATCGGCGGGGCACCGGCTGCGTTCGCCGACGACGCCGCGGTCGCGCACAAGGCCGCGGTCGCTCACAAGGCGGCGATCGCAAGCGCCTATCCTCTGGCAAGCCAGGCAGGGCAGGAGATTCTCGCGGCGGGGGGCAACGCCTTCGACGCCGCGGTGGCGGTGTCGGCGGCACTCGCGGTGGTGGAACCGACGAGTTCCGGTCTCGGCGGCGGCGGCTTCTATTTGCTTCACCGCCAATCCGACGGCTACGAAACCATGCTCGATGCACGCGAGAAGGCGCCGGCCGCCGCGTCGCGCGACATGTACCTGGACAAAGCCGGCAATGCGATCGACAACGCGTCGACTGCCGGGGCACAGGCTGCGGCAATCCCCGGGGAACCGGCGGCATTCGAGTACCTGGCGCGCAAATACGGCAAGCTGCCTTTGAAGCAAAGCCTCGAGCCCGCGATTCGCCTCGCACGCGACGGGTTCCCGCTGTATGCGCGCCTGCAAGGGGCCATTCGCTACAAGCGTCCGGTGTTGCTGCGATCTGCCGATGCGGCGAAGGCCTTCTTGACGATTGATGGCGCGGTACCGGAGGTGGGCGCCATCATCAAGCAGCCGGACCTGGCAAATACCCTCGAAGCCATCGCCAATCAGGGCGCCAAGGGCTTTTACGCCGGGCGCGTCGCAGCGGATCTCCTCGCCGGCGTGCACGCGGACGGCGGTTTCTGGACGCCCGAGGATCTGGCGGCGTACCGGGTCGTGGAGCGTAAGCCGCTGATCGGCGAATATCATGGGGCGCGCATCGTATCGGCCTCGCCACCCTCCTCGGGGGGCATCGCAATCATCGACGCGCTGAATATCTTGTCCGGCTTCGATCTGCAGCGATATGATTCTGCGACGCGTAAACACCTGGTGATCGAAGCCCTGCGCCGCGTCTACCGCGACCGGGAGATTTACCTGGGTGATCCGGATTTCATCAAGGTGCCGCTGGCGCTGCTGTCGAGCCCGGACTACGCGACGGGGCAGCGCAACAGCATTCGCACCGACAAGGCCATGCCGTCCGACCTGCTGCCGGGCATCGAATCGGAGCCGGCCGGAATGCAGACCACGCATTTCTCCGTGCTGGACGCAGACGGCAATCGGGTAGCGGCGACGATCTCGGTCAACCTGTTTTTCGGCTCGGGTTATATGGCGCCGAAGACCGGCGTGCTGCTCAACAACACCATGGATGACTTCTCCATCAAGCCCGGGCGGCCGAATGCATTTGGGTTGGTGGGTGGAACCGCGAATGCGATCGCGCCGAACAAGCGCAGCTTGTCGAGCATGTCGCCGACCTTCGTCGAGACGCCGAAGGGTTTGATGATCGTGGGCTCGCCCGGCGGCAGCTACATCATCAGCATGGTGCTCCTGGGCACGCTCAATTACCTGGACGGAATGAACGCCGCGGACATCGTGAAATACCCGCATTACCACCATCAATACCTGCCGGACGAGGTCGACTACGAACAGGGCGCGCTGAGCGACGCTGAAATCAAGGAACTCCAGGCCATGGGCCATACGCTCAAGGTGTCCGGCCGGCAGTGGGGCAATATGCAGGTCATCACCTGGGATTTCGCGACCGGCAAAGTGGAAGCAGCGTCAGATCCGCGCGGCGAGGGCGTGGGGTTGGTGTACTAGGAGGGGGCCGCCGGCGGTGGCCGAGTGTCGCTTCAGCGTTGGCACTTCGAACACCAGTAGGTGGACCGCTGACCCTGCACGAACTGCTTCACGGCGGACCTGCACACGCGGCAAGCCGCTCCCGCGCGCTCATACACGAATAGCTTCTGGCGGAAATACCCGGGCGCGCCGTCGGCATTGACGTAATCACGAAGCGTGGTGCCGCCGATCTTGATCGCCGCGCCGAGCACGTCCTTGATGGCCTGCGCGAGCGCGTGTGCCTCCTTGTGGGTGAGGCGGCGCGCGGCCCGGCGCGGCGAAACCCGCGCCCGGAACAAGGCCTCGCTCGCGTAGATGTTCCCGACCCCCACGACCACCTGAGAATTCATGATGAATTGCTTGATGGCGACGCTCCGCTTGCGGGTCGCGCGATAGAGGTACTCGGCGTCGAACGCATCGCTCAAGGGTTCCGGCGCCAGCTTGGCGAGCAGCGGGTGCAGCGCGGGATCGGTTTCGGTCCAGTGCAAACTGCCGAAGCGCCGCGGATCGTGAAACCGGAGCACCCATCCAGTATCCACGCGAATGTCCCAATGATCGTGGGTCCTGGGGGCGGTGTCCTCTTTGACCAAGCGCAGGCTCCCTGACATTCCCAGATGCAAGATCAGGGTGCCGGGGTCGAAGCGAATCAGGATGTATTTGGCGCGCCGATCGATACCGCGAACGGTTTGACCGCGAATCGAGGCTTCCAGATGCCGAGCGATGGGCCAGCGCAGACGCCGATCGCGCACCACGACGTCGACGACGCGCCGCTCCAGCAGAGCGGGCGCGATGCCGCGCCTCGTCGTTTCTACTTCAGGAAGCTCGGGCGTGAGTCAAGCTCGGAGGTCGTTACTTGATCTTCGATTCTTTGTAAGGGACGTGCTTGCGCACGACCGGATCGAATTTCTTGGTTTCCAGCTTGTCCGGATGCAGGCGCTTGTTCTTCGTGGTCGTGTAGTAATGTCCCGTACCGGCCGAAGAAACCAACTTGATCTTGTCGCGCATGCTTGCTCCTTAAACCTTGACGCCCTTGGCGCGCAGATCAGCGACCACCACGTCCACGCCGCGCTTCTCGATGGTGCGCAGGCCCCGGGTCGACACCCTCAAGCTCAGAAACCGCTTTTCGATTTCCGACCAGAAGCGGTGCGTATGCAAATTCGGCAGGAAGCGGCGCCTTTTGCGATTGTTCGCGTGGGAAACCGTGTTACCCGTTTTGGGGCCTTTGCCTGTGACCTGGCAGACTCGCGACATGACGTAAACCCTTGCACTTGAGTTCTTTATGAACAGCCGCGCTTTATACCAGGTGCGCTTGCTGGGTTCAACCGGTGGACGGCGCGCCAGGCCGCGCCTTGCGTCTCGACGGCGACACGTCCAACCCCCTGTATTTCACGGCCTAAATTCTAAGCGCTGCGCCGCAGCAATGATTATGTCACATCGCGGGCATGTTAGTTTTCATCGCGACGTTACACAGTAGCGGGAAACCCGTTTGCGGACTCTTATATAAAATGGGCCAGGTCTTCGGGATCTCAGGTGTTTCCACGTCGGACGGGCGATGGTCCGTTGCGGCGCCGTCATGCGTTGAGTCGACCGATCACGCATCCCGCATGAATTCTCCGTTTGTCGTGGGCGTCTGTGGCGACACGAATCTGGATCTCGGTCAACTTACAACTGCGATCGATGGTGCCACCCGCTTTCTGCGGGACCTCGGGCAGCACCTGCCCGATACTCGAGTGAGGGTGCTGGTTGACAGCTCCAATAATGTCGGTCTGGCGATGGCGAGCGCCGCCTCGGCCTTAGGCGTGCCTGTCGACGTACGGTGCAATGCGCCCGGGGAAGTTTTCGACGACCTTCTCATTCGCCGCAGCAACCTGCTGCTGGTGATGTGGGACGGACGATTGTCCGGCACCTGCGGCCAGCCCGGGGAGGTCGTGTGCCGATTTCTTGGAATCCAAGTTGCACGCGACCAGGGCGCCGACTCCTGCCAAATCGTGATGGCCGACGACGATCCGGAGTCGGTAGAGCGCCCTGTTTTCTGGGTGCCGGCGGGACAACACCGCGGTGCCGCCGCGCGCGACTGCCAGCCGTGCTTCCTGCTCGCGGCCGGCGACGATTTTTTGCAGGTCCAGCGTAAGATGCCGGCGACTCTGCAGCGCGAGCTTGCCGACCTGAACGAATTCAACGCCGAGTTCGCGCGGCTCAACAGCCAGGGCAGCCTCGCGCTCTCCGAGTCGCTCCGGATCGATGAAAATTCTGTGATTGCGCCGGAAATTGCGCCCGCCTTGGAGAACATCGACGCGCAGTACGTCAAGGCCGATTCGCTGGCAATTCATAATCAACGGCGGTCCGACCGCCTGTTCGACCTGTTCGGAGTCATGGCCTTTACCATGGGACTCGCGTATCTCACGTATGAGAAAATCACCGAATCGCGGTTGCTTTTGATCGCTTACGTGTTCGTTTTGATCACGAGCGTACTCGCCTATCACTTCTTGCATGAGAAACGCTGGTTCGGCAAGCATCTGGCGTACCGCGCACTCGCGGAAACGCTGCGTGCGCGTTTTTATCTGACGCTTGCCGGCATAGACCACCGCATGTGTGCCGGGGAGTTGATCACGCTCGCGGGGATCGACAAATTCCTCGGTTTCAGTTGGATCCGATTCATCCTTGATTCCATCGAGAGCGCGCCTGGCGAAGCTTTCCATTCGAACGAAACCTTCTCGAGCCATGCACGTCTCGTCGACCAGGAGTGGGTCGACACCCAGTATCGGTATTTCGCGCGCAAGGTCGCCAAAATGGAAAAGGAGAGCAGGCGAGTCAAGCACCTGAAGAGTGCCGTATTGTTGGTTATTCTCATGGTGATCTCGGCCATGTTCATATTCGGCGACGTGCTGGATCACGTGGATGCGCGCCTCGGCCTGCCCGTGAAGAACGTCATGACATTCTGTATGGGCTTTCTCGCCGTGCTCCTGGGAGTCTGGGAGCTTCGCCAGAACAAAATGGCAACCCGGGAACTGCTTTGGCAGTACCGAAATCAGCTGAGCCTGTTTGCGCGGGCAAAAATGCAGCTTGCCCAAGTCAGGGTTCGAAGCGGTCGGGACGACCTGATTCTGGAACTGGGTAAGAACTCTCTGATGGAAATCTATTTGTGGGCGATCCATCGTTACCACCGGGAGCACGCGCCCCCGACGGGGCCTTGACCCGGTAAGGGGTCAAAGCTGTGCCATCGTGGCGCAATATCCGACGGTCCTACCTTGAACCGAGCAAGCCGTCCGTTTCCGGCTGCCAGTGCCCTCGCACGAAATGCCACTTGTCGCCACCCGGCTGCCATTGATCGGCAACCCATTGCATGTGCCGGCGCTGCACCACCCAGCTGCCGGAGACCCAGTAGTACGATTTGCCGCTCCACACCCAATGACCAGCACCCCACACGTAGCCCTCCCGGGGTGGCGGGGCGCGCTCGGCCTTTGGGGGTGGCGGTGGCACGTCGGCGTACACGTCACCGGCGAGACTTATGGGGCTGAGCGCGATTGGGGCAGCCGCCAGGGTGATTGCCGCGATCCAAGCGTTGCGAGTATTCATCGTTCATCTCCGTGAGTGATGAGAGTGAACGAATCATACGATATTCGTTTAATTTGTCAATTTGTCATAAGAGGCGAGTGGGAAGCGAGCGCCCGGGCCCCGGCCAGGTGGATGGCCGAAAAGGTTCGCAATTCGGCTTCCATGGCGGCCACCGACTCACAACGACTGGCCAGCTGTCCGCTGCCGAAATAAAGCGCCCGAGCCAGCTGGTCGGCACTCGGTGCAAACTGCGGGTCGCTCGACATCGCGCTGCTGAGCAGCCGCAGAATCGCGGTGTCCAATTCGGCGAAGATATCGCCGGCCATGGCGTGCGTGTAGGAGAAGAGTTCGGCGGCGTGGGGCGAGCCACGCACCAAGGTAAAAATGAGCCGATGCTTGGAAATCACGGCCTCGGTCAGCCGCTCATCCAATGGAACCTCGGGCTTGGCCAAGGCCTGCTCGACGCCGCCGCGCAGGATGCGGGCCATGCGTGCGGATACCGCTACGAAGAGCTCGTCCTTGTTCTTGAAGTAGCTGTACAGAGTGGCCTTGGCGACATTGGCCTCGCGCGCCACCATCTCCATGGTGACTGCCCGAAAGCCCACCCGTTTGAATGCCTCCTCTGCGGCCCGAATTGCCCGTTTGTAGCGAGCATTCTCGTCGGAGGGAGCGGTTGGCGAGGTTTCGGACATGAACGAATCATACGACAAACGTGCAGTGTGCTGCGTGCTCGCCGCCGTTACGGCGCGTTGGGGGGCGTTGCCGGCAAATGCTCGCCGAGAAAGGCCTCGACCTCGCGCAGCAGTGTTGCCCTGTCCTTCACGTCGCTGAACTGATGATCGGCGTTCGGAACGACCACGAACCGGTGCGGCTTGCCGGCCCGCGTTAGCGCGGTGTCGAGCGTATCCGATTGCTCGAACGGCACCTGATAATCGCGTTTTCCCTGCACAATCAGCAGCGGAACCGTGAATTCCGCCGCGTGCAACCGCGGCGAATCGCGCTTGAGCTTCTCCGTATCGGTTCCTAGCTGTTTTTGGCGGACCTCCGCCCCGGCCATCCATTGATGTCCCTCGTCGATCAGCAGACGCAGATCGCTGACGCCCGCAATGTCGACCGCGCAATGAAAGAGGCCGGGATCGCGCTGCGCGCCGAGCAGCGCGAGATAGCCGCCGAAGCTCCAGCCGACGATGCAGACACGGCCGCGCTCGGCAATGCCTTGCTGAATGGCCCACTGCGTCCCGTCCACCACATCGTCGTAGGTCAGGCCGCCCCAATCTTGGTGGGCGGCGAAAAACCAGTCGTCGCCATACCCGCTCGAACCGCGAAAATTCGCCTGCAGTACCGCATATCCTCGACTGACCAGAAACTGGCGCAGGAAGAAGTAGCCCCACGTGTCGCGCGCAATCGGGCCACCGTGTGGCATCACGATCAGCGGTAGTTGCTTGGCGGGCCGGCCTGGCGGGGTCGAGAGGTACGCCGGTATGAGCGTGCCATCGCGCGCCGCATAGGAAATCGGCCGCATGGCGCCAAGAGTCGACGTGTCGCGATCGGGGTAGGCCGCGCCAATCTTGCCGACCTGAAGCGTGTCGCTGTCGAATACCGAGAACCTCGGCGGGTCGATGTCGCTCGCGGTACGGATGAGGAAGATCTTCTTGTCACGCGAGGAATCCGCAATGGTGCTGAACTGCCCGGGATTGAGCTTTTGAAGCTCGCGCATCATGGACTCGATGCGGCTGTCGGTGTAGTACATCATCGGATAGCCGTTATCGTAGCGGACGCCGATCAGCCCACTGTCCCGGTCGATCAGGGGCTGCGTGACATCGACCGAGGGATGGGAGAATAGGAGGTTGGGCTCGTCTCTATCCTTCAGGTCGATGAGCCAAACCGCTTTCCGGCCTTCCGACGGACCGACCGCATAGGCCTGCTCGGGATCCTCGGCGCTGATTGCCAACGGCGTGAAGTGATTCTCCCGGCTGAACAGTTCGAACTTGGTGAGTCGTCGCCAATTTGAGTCGCTATCGAGGTGTGTCCAGTAGGAGATCGAGGTACCAGAAGAACCCGAGGCGAGTCTCACCTGGCCGCGCTTGTCGGTGATCCAATGGCGGATCGGGTCTCGCGCATGTTGACGCAGGTAGAGGCCACCGGTCACGACGTTCAACTCGAACACCGCGGGGAGGTTGTGAGTTCCCACGTTGCCAATGACCTGGACGCCGGCGGCCAGGTCGCTCGCGCTCATTCCCTCATCGGCTTCGATGAGTACCGTATCGGGCGGACCCGGATTCCAATTGATGATGCGGTCCTGAAACTGACCTTGAACTTCTTGGTTTTGCATCAGCACCCGCAGGTTCTTGCCGTCGGCATCCACTGCCACCAGCCGGGTCACCGGGTGGAGGACCCCGCCCTGAGTGGATGAGGAGTGAAGTCCGCACAGCAGCCGCCTATTCGTTGCCCAGTGACACCAGCTCAGTTGAAACTCGTCGGGTTCGCTCAACACTGGGCGCATGGCATGATCCTTACCGCCTAGTCGCTCGGCTACGACGACGAGCGCCCGGCCATTGAGCGTCTGAATCAGGGCGAGATACCGGCCATCCGGAGACATCGATACGCCTTCGATATGCGATCGGGAAGCGAAGTCCTCGACTGACGGCGGACTCGCGGCATGACTGGGACTGCCGGATAGGCCAAGGATGAGAGCGTACGTCGCTTGCAGGCTGCGACGCCTCGATCCTGGAAGAAAGTTTGAAAGGCGTGACAGGGCGACATCCTTGTGCGGCGAGCGAGGGGGATTCTCCCGTAAGCGCAGCCGCGAGTCCAATGCAGGGATGTCGATGTAGACCCATCTCGAACGTCGTGTAAGTGAGATCATCATGTCCCTGCCAATGACCCCCACTATTACCGCCTTTGAACGGTCGCCCGATGGCGGCAAGGGACTTGCGCGTGACATGCGCGTTCGCTGGGCGCTTGAAGAAGTCGGCCAACCCTACGAGGTTCGTCTTGTTTCCTTCTGTGCGATGAAGGAACCCGCGCATCGAGCGCTTCATCCTTTCGGGCAGATTCCGACCTATGAAGAAGGCGATCTTGTCCTATTCGAGTCGGGGGCGATCGTGTTCCATATCGCAGAGCGCCATGCAGGCCTGCTGCCTGACGACGCGAATGCCCGGGCGCGCGCGATCACATGGATGTTTGCCGCGCTCAACACCGTGGAGCCGCCGATCCTTGATCTCCAAACCACCAGGTTCCTGGAGGGCGACAAGACCTGGTACAAGCAGCGCCTGCCTCTCGTCGAGGATCGCATACGTGACCGGCTTGGCGAACTCTCCGGTCGCCTTGGCGATGCCGACTGGCTCGATGGTGCGTTCAGCGCGGGCGACCTGATGATGGCGTCGGTGCTGCTCAGGTTGAAAGCATCGGGTATTCTGGACGAATATCCAAACCTCTCCGCCTACGTCGCCCGCGGCACAGTGCGGCCCGCCTACAAGCGTGCTTTCGACGCTCAATTGGCGGTTTTCAGTGGCAAGCCACCGACCGGCTGAAAACAACTGACGTGTCGTACCTTTACGCGGCGCGCCCCGATTCAACTCCACATGTTACAGAAGGCCACGTTCGGCGAGCGACACCGTGGCACCGTCCCCGATGATGATGTGATCGAGCAGTCGGATGTCGACCAGGGCAAGCGCTTCCTTGACGCGTTGGGTGATCAATTCGTCGGCCTGACTCGGTTCGGCGACGCCGGACGGGTGGTTGTGCGCGATGATGACCGCGGCCGCATTGCGCTGTAGCGCCAGCTTGACGATCTCCCGTGGATGCACGCTGGCGCCGTCGATCGTACCGCGAAACAATTCCTGAAATTGAATCAGGCGATGGCGCTTGTCGAGGTAGAGACAGCAAAATAATTCGTGCTCGAGATCGCGCAGCTGCGAAGAGAGAAAATCGCGGGTGGCCCGCGGGCTCGCCAGCGACGGGCCGGCGCGCAAGGTCTCCGACAGCTGTCTTCTCGCGATCTCGACCGCTGCCTGTAGTTCCGCAAATCGTGCCAGGCCCAGACCGCGCTCGGCGCAGAACCTCTGCCGGTCGGCCGCAATCAGCTTGCGCAGCGAATGAAAATTGCCGAGCACGCCGCGCGCCAAGTCGAGCGCCGAGTGACCGCGGGTTCCGGTGCGCAGCAGGATGGCCAGCAATTCCGCGTCGGATAGCGCCGCGGCGCCCTTTTCCAGAAGCTTCTCGCGCGGTCGTTCGTCGCTGGGCCAATCCCGAATTGCCATGAGCACCAGCATGGCGGGGCAAGCCTCAACTCACTAGCCGCATATCTTCGGCGAGCAACCAGATTGGTGGGCGCCGGCGGCTTGCGGTGGTCGGGGCCGATTTTAGCTGTGTCCCGAGCTTCCGAAGCCGCCCGCGCCGCGCGCGGTCGTCGAGAAGTCCTCCACGATCTCGAATTCCACGTGAACCACGGGCACGAAAACGATTTGCGCGATCCGATCGCCCGGGTTGATCGTGAAGTCTGCGGAGCCGCGGTTCCATACCGACACCATCAGCGGTCCCTGATAATCGGAATCGATCAACCCGACCAGATTGCCGAGCACGATCCCGTGCTTGTGGCCAAGCCCGGAGCGCGGCAGCAGCACCGCGGCAAGTTCAGGATCCGCGATGTAAATAGAAATGCCGGTCTGGATGAGCTCGGCGGCGCCCGGCGCCAGCGTCAGCGGAGCCTCGATGCAGGCGCGCAAGTCCATACCGGCCGAGCCGGGAGTTGCGTGATGCGGCAAGGGGAATTCCCGGCCGATGCGCGGATCCAAAATCCGCAACTTGACGCTACGTTGCAAGCAGCACTCCTAACGGCGCGCGCGGCGCGCACGGACTCGATCGCGCGGCAGGGCGGCCGCCGTGCGGCGCTTGCGCGCACCCCGCCGCGGACTGCCGTCGGGCGGCGGCAAGCGTTGAGCGATCAAGGCGATGAGTTGGCGCGCGACCTCGATTTTCGGTCCGCGTGCGACCTCGACCTTGCCGCCGGGCCAGATGACGGTGAGTGCGTTGTCATCGCAGTCGAAGGCAATCCCCTCGCCGACCTGGTTGGCGGCAATCATGTCGAGCTTCTTGCGCTTGAGTTTGCTGCGCGCATTCTCTTCCACGTCGTTGGTCTCAGCCGCAAACCCGACCACGAAGGGGCGCTTGCGGCTCAAATCCGCGACCGACTTGACGATATCGGGCGCGGGCTCGAGATCGAGTTTGACTGCGATGCCTTGCTTCTTGATTTTCTGTTTGGCGACGCTCACCGGCTGAAAATCGGCCACGGCGGCCGCGGCGATGAACACGTCGGCATCCGCCACCTGGCGGTGGACGGCGGCGTACATGTCGCGCGCGCTTTCCACGTTGATGCGCGTGATGCCAGCGGGCGTCGGCATTTGCACCGGTCCGGTGATGATGGTGACATGCGCGCCCGCCTCGCGCGCCGCGGCTGCGACGGCGAATCCCATTTTTCCCGAGCTGCGGTTGGTCAGGTAGCGCACCGGGTCGATGCGCTCACGGGTGGGTCCGGCGGTGATCAGCACATTGAGCCCCGCCAGCAAGCCGGCGTTGGGCGGCGGCTCCAGCAGGCTTTCGGCGAGTTTTACCGGCTCCCACATGCGGCCTTCGCCGATTTCCCCGCACGCCTGATTGCCCGAACCGGGACCCAGGACACGGATGCCGCGGGAAACCAAGATTTCCAGATTGGCCTGGGTAGCCTTGTTCGCCCACATGACCCGATTCATTGCCGGCGCGATCACGATCGGCGCTTCGGTGGCAAGGCACAAGGTGGCCAACAGATCATCGGCGCGCCCGCCAGCGAGCCGTGCGATGAAGTCGGCGCTCGCCGGCGCGATCAGCACCACCTGCGCCCAGCGCGCAAGCTCGATGTGCCCCATCGCGGCTTCCGCCGCGTCGTCCCACAGATCAGAGCGCGTCGGACGGCCCGACACGGCTTGAAAGCTCATGGGCGAGACGAATCGTTGCGCGGCGTCCGTCATGACCACTTGCACGTCCGCGCCGCGTTCCATCAGTCGACGTACCAGGTCGGGACTCTTGTACGCGGCGATGCCGCCCGTGACGCCCAGTAGAATTCGGGTCTTCGGCGTCAATGGATGCCCTTCAGCTCTTTGAAGCGATCGACGTCGCTTCCGAATTGCTTCCTCATCGTCGCTTCCTCGCTGCGCTTTTCGCGCAGGTTCTCCTGTTGCGTGCGGATGTCGTTGCCGACGCGCACCAGGTCCTCGGCAACTTGGTCCGGCATGGCCGCAGCGGCCGGGTCGCTGTTGTAGGGCTTGTAGTGCATGCTGCCGGCGCGCAGCTTTTTCATTTTACCGTCCAGCACTTCGAGAAATTGCGAGGTGACCTTGATCTGATCGGACACCAGCGTCATCCGCTGATCGCGCAGGCGTTCGATTTCCTGTACCGACGCGTAGGTGTTCAGCAGATTGCGGTCCCGGTCGCGCGCCTGCTGCGCTTCGACCTTCTTCTGTTCTTCGGCAGCCAGCTGCTCGGGGGTCTTCTGCGCCTCGAGGCGGCTGATCTCCACGCCCTGAGCGTTGATGACCTGTTGTTCTTGCGCCGCGTATTCCGGCGGAATGTGATCGCCGTAGTGGGTAACCCCCTGTTGATCCACCCATTTGTAGACGGTACGGCCGGTCCCAGTGCCGGCGGCGGCCGCCAAACCCGCGGCGGCGAGCAAACCCAAGGCGCAAACCGTCGAAGCGACATTCTTCAAGCGCACATCCTCAAGAGAAGCGGTCGATATTGTGAGGGGAGCGCCCGGCCTTTTCTAGGGCCTGTTCCTCAATCTGCAATCCCATAGCGTTCCCGGTAGGTTTGCATGCGCGAGAGGTCGTCGTCGCGGCCCAACTGCGATAGATGGTGCATCAGGTCGGCCAGATTGACGACTGCTACGACCGGTATTCCGTACTGATCGCGGACTTCCTGCACCGCCGACGAACGGCTTTGCGGGCCGCGTTCCTGGCGATCCAAGGCGAGCAGCACCCCGGCCGGGCGCGCACCGGCCGCCCGGATGATGTCGATGGATTCGCGGATCGCCGTGCCCGCGGTGATGACATCGTCGACGATCAGGACCTGCCCGCGCAAGGGGCCGCCGACGATGTTGCCGCCCTCGCCGTGGTCCTTGGTTTCCTTGCGGTTGAACGCAAACGGCAAATCGCGGCCGGCGCGCTCCGCGAGCGCCGCCGCGGTGATGGTGGCCAAGGGGATGCCCTTGTAAGCGGGTCCGAACAGCATATCGAACTCCAGCCCGGAGGCCGACACCGCCGCCGCGTAGGCGCGGCCCACGGCGCCGATGGCGGCGCCGGTGCTGAACAGACCGGCGTTGAAAAAGTACGGACTCTGGCGGCCCGATTTCAGCGTAAAGCTGCCGAATCGCAGAACCCCGAGCCGTATGCACAATTCGATGAAGTCGCTTTGATAGGCCACGGTCATGGGCCCTGATACTATCGCGCGCCATGCGCATCGTCACGAAGAAGCCCACCCTGCTGCAAGCGCTTGGCGACAAGCGCATGACGGCGGTTCTGTTCTTGAGCTTTGCCTCCGGGCTGCCCTTCAATCTGACGAATTTCACTCTGCAAGCGTGGCTGGCTTCCGCAGGCCTCAACATCAAGGCCATCGGGATTTTCTCCCTGGTCGCGCTGCCCTATAACATCAAGTTCTTGTGGGCACCATTGCTGGATCGCTTCCTGCCGCCGATCCTCGGCCGGCGTCGCGGCTGGATATTGATTTTCCAAGCTTGTCTGGCAATTTGCATCGGCGCCATGGGCTTCAGTTCGCCGACGAAAGAACCCTATGTGCTCGGCGCCATTGCCGTCTTGCTCGTCTTTCTGTCGGCATCGCAGGACATCGTGATCGACGCCTATCGCGTCGACACCATTCCGCCGAGCGAGCGCGGCCTGGCCGCGGCCGCGTTCGCGTTCGGATATCGCACGGCGGCGATGCTGGCGGGCGCGGTGCTGGTGTATGTTGCCGCGAATGTCGGTTGGCAGCTGGCGTTTCTATTCGTGGCCGGCCTCATGGCGGCCACCATGCTCGCGACGCTCTGGGCGCCCGAACCGGACGCGCCGGGGCAGCCGCCGCGCACCCTGGCCGATGCGGTCTGGCATCCCTTGCGCGCATTGCTCAAACAAAAAGGCATCTGGGGATTTCTGGTCCTCGTCCTCCTCTACAAGGTGGGCGATGCTCTAGCGCTCAGCCTGTACAGCACTTTCATGATCCAAGGTGTCGGGTTTTCCCTGCATGAATTGAGCATCGCCGGCAAGCTCAACATGACGATATCGACCATGATCGGCGTGGCATTCGGCGGCTGGGTATACCTGCGCTGGGGAACGTTCCGCTCCCTCCTGATATTTGGCATCGGCCAGGCTCTCACCAATTTGCTGTACATGTGGCTCGCGCTCGCGGGCAAAAAGGTGTGGTTGCTGGTGCTTGCAACGTCCCTGGATACCATGGTCGGGGGCATGGGTCAGGCTGCGTTCGTCGCCTTCCTGGTGTCGCTATGTTCGGCGGATTTCAGCGCCACTCAATACGCGCTGCTGTCCGCCCTCGCGACTTTGCCGCGGAACGTGACGGGCTGGATTGCGGGGCATCTAGTCCCGGTGATCGGGTGGGCAAATTTCTTCGTGGTCACCTGCCTGATCGCGGTGCCGGGGCTGATTTTGCTGGTGGCGTTGCGCAGGCCCCTGAATGAGCTGGGTGCGCGCGAAGCTGCAAAAACTTGACGCTTCGGCTGGCTCTGGCTTCGGCCGGCCGGCTTTCGAAAGAAGCGAGTATGGAGGAACTCAGCGGCGCAGCGATCGATCGTTCGGCGTGGACCACAGCGTGCGCGCATTGTCCTCGAACTCGCGATCAAGATCTTCGGCTTCGACGTCCACTGCGCCTGACCAGTCCTCCGGTGCATCGGCCGAGTCGATGAGCTCATCCAGCAGCTGTTCATTCCAGGAATCGAATTCCATCTCGGCGACGGTCCCGTCGAAATACTGAATTTCGATGGTTTGGTCGTGGTCGTCGATCGCGACCACTTCAAAGAGCTCGTTGGTACCGCCTCGATACCATTGACCCACGATCGGCCGGATTGCGTTCATCGCCGTCTCCGTCTGCTATGCTCAACTGCATTCAACTCCGAATGAGTGATTCGCGCAATATGTATATTTTGCGCGCAGCAGCATCGCCAGTGATCGAACAGCTCGTCAAATTCTTCGTCGTCTTTTTCGTCGTCGTCGACCCCATATCACTGATCCCATTGTTCGCCGGGCTCACGCTGGGCGCGAGCGGCCGCTACAAGAAAAAAATGGCCGGCAAAGCGACCTTGATCGCACTCGGGATATGCGTGATGTTCGCGCTGGCCGGCGCGAGATTCTTGGGTCTAATGGGAATTTCATTGAGCTCGTTCCGGATTGCGGGCGGGACGCTGCTGTTCTTGATCGCGCTCGACATGGTGTTCGCGCGGCCCTCGGGCACCCGTTCGACCACTTCCGAACAAGAAGAGGCCAAGAACCGCGAAGACATTTCGGTGTTTCCGCTGGCTTTTCCCTTCATTGCGGGGCCCGGCGCGCTGGCCACCATTTTACTGACCGCCGCCGAGGTGGACGCCAGGCCGCTGCTGTTCGGGGGGTTCCTCGGCGTGGTCGCGCTGGTGCTGATCGTATGCTGGGCGTTGATGCTCGCCACGCCGCGCTTGATGAAGGTACTCGGCGTTACCGGCGCCAATGTCGTGAGCCGGCTATCAGGGGTGATTCTCGCGGCCCTCGCCGTGCAGTTCATCGTCGACGGTATTCGCGGCAGCTTTTCCTGACCGGGCCGCTTCGCTCGCCGCGGCGACCTCGACTTTCGCGTAGGCCAAATCCCACACGCCATGCCCGAGGCGCGCTCCGCGCCTCTCGAAGCGCGTCGGCGGCCTGAAGTCCGGCCGCGCCACGAAAGTCGCATCCGGGCTCAGCGACGCGAGCTGCGGCGTTTCATTGCACACGGCCAGCATTTGTTCCGCGTACGCCTCCCAGTCCGTGGCAAGCCGCAGCACGCCCCCGCGGCGAAGTTTGGCCGCGAGCAGCGCCGCGAACGCGGCGTCGATCAAGCGGCGCTTGTGATGCCGCTTCTTGTGCCAGGGATCCGGAAAGAACACCAGAATCTCATCGAAGGACTCGTTCGGCACTTTGTCCCGCAGCACCTCGACGGCGTCACAGCAGATGACGCGCAGATTGCGCGCGTTCGCCTGCGCGGCGCGCAGCAGCAGCCGGCCCACTCCCGGACGATGCACCTCGACACCCAAGTAGTCGATGTGGGGATTGTTCTCCGCCAGACTGCCGATCACTTCCCCCACCCCGAAGCCGATCTCGAGGCAGCGCGGCGCACGGCGCCCGAAAGCCGACTCCAGGTCCAGTGGGTCATCGCTCAGGTCCAGGCCGTAGGACGGCCAAAGCTCAGTGAGCGCGCGTTCCTGAGCGGGCGTCATGCGGCCGGCGCGTAACACGAAGCTGCGAATATGCCGTTGCGGCTGCATGGGCGCAAAGTGTGCCTGATATCATCGCTCGATGCGTAATTCCCGCTTATTACCGGCGTTCGCGGCGCTGGCGCTGGCGCTGGCCGGGTGCGTCGGCCTGCCGCGGCACGTCGAGAAGACTCGCAGCACGGCGCTGCCGGATTCCTCGACGACATCGCTGGGCCGCCTGGTTGCGGCCGAGGAGGAGGGCAGGGATCTGTCCGGCGTGCGCCTGCTGACGTCGGGCGAGGAGGCGCTGGCCGATCTGATCGCGCTCGCCGACCACGCCGAACGCACGCTCGACATTCAGTACTACATCATCCACCAGGATGACTCGGCGCGGATCCTGCTGCATCACGTGCGCCTGGCTGCGGACCGCGGCGTGCGGGTGCGCGTCCTGGTCGACGACCTCAATACGGCGGGTGAAGATCGGCGGTTCATGCATTTGAGCGAACATGCGAATGTCGAAGTGCGCGTGTTCAATCCGTTTCCCGGCGGCAGGTTCGCCATGTGGACCCGCTTCGTCGCTTCGGCCAGCGACATTCGCCGCATCAATCACCGCATGCACAACAAGCTGTTCGTCGCCGACAATGCACTCGCCATCACGGGCGGCCGCAACATCGGCGACGAATATTTCACGCGCGATCCGAAGTACAATTTCATCGATCTGGACGTGGTGGCGGCAGGCACCATCGTGCCGCAGCTGTCGGCCTCGTTCGATGCCTTCTGGAACAGCAAGTATGCCTACCCGATCGCCTCGCTGGCCGCTCCGGTGAGTGCGGAGCCGGCGTCGACGCCGCTGTCCGAGCCTGAATCCGCCGGCAACCCCGGCTGGCTGGGGCCCGAGCTCGATGCGGGCCGGGTGCACCTGATCTGGGTGCCCGCCACGGTGCTGGCGGATCGCCCCGCGAAAATCGCAAGCGACGCCTCCTCCTCCGAAGAAGTCACGTTTGCCGGCGACTTCGCGACGCTGATGCTTTCGGCCAAACAAGAACTCATCGTCATTTCTCCGTATTTCGTACCGGGTAACGACGGCGTGGCGATGTTCGCCAAGCTCATCGATGAGGGTGTGCACATACGCATACTCACCAATTCGCTGGCCTCAACCGATTCGCCGCTCGTGCACAATGGATACGCGCGCTATCGCGTGCAACTGCTCAAGCTCGGCGTAGAGTTGTCCGAGGTCCGGCCCAAACTCGGCCAGAAGCGTGCCCGCTTTCACCCGTTCCGCAGTTCCAATGCCAGCCTGCATGCCAAGGCCTTGGTCATCGATCAAAAAACTGTCTTTATCGGATCGATGAATATGGACGCGCGTTCGGCGCGCACCAACAGCGAGCTCGGGCTCGTGCTACGCAGCGCCGAAGTCGCCCGCCAGGTCACCAGTCTGCTCGATGACATCAGCGCGGACGGCAGTTATCGATTGCAGCTGGTGGATCACAGCGATGAAATCCAATGGTCGAGCGGCGAGCCGGGGGCGGAAAAAATCTGGTACTCCGACCCGGAAACCACTCGTCTGCAGCGGTTTGCCTTAAAAGTTCTGGCGCCGTTCGCCCCGGAGGAACTCCTTTAGGCTCCTTCGGCTCAGGAAAGCCGCAGCGTGCTCAAATAGTCTTTCACCTTGCCGCGAAATCCTTCGCTGCTCGTGACGGTGGCCCCGCCGGCGAGCACCAGGATGAAATCGCCGCGCAGCGTGCGATTCACCTCTTTGACGAAATTCATGTTGACGAGACACGAGCGGCTGATGCGCAGCATGGGTTGCGAGCGCAGTGCCAGTTCCGCCTGCTGCAGCGTGCTGCGGGCGTGGAAACTGTCCTTGCCCACACGAATCACGACGTAGTTGCGGTCGGCCTCGATCAATTCGACCTGCGCGGCGTCGAGCACGTGCAGATGACCGCCGAATTCCGCCAGCAGGCGCGGCCGCTCCTCTCCCGGCGGGCGGGCAGTGCGCTCCAGTTGCGCGAGCAGGCCGGCGAGCAGCGCCTGGCGCTCATCCGTCCCGGAGGCTGCATGCCGTGGCCGTACGCGCTGCAGGGTCCGGCGAAAACGCTCCTGATCGAACGGCTTGAGCAGGTAATCGACCGCGCTCAGTTCAAACGCCTCGACAGCGTAGGTGTCGTAAGCGGTGACGAATACCAGCGAAGGCAGTTGCGAGGGCTCGAGCGCGCGCGCAAGTTCAATGCCGTTCAAGGGACTCATCTGGATGTCGAGGAACAAGAGCTGCGGCTGCTGCAATCGAATCGCGGCCAGCGCGGCAGCGCCGTCGGCGTATTCACCCACCACCTGCAAGTCACCTTCCGACTCGCAATATTCGCGCAGGGTGCGCCGCCCGGCCTGCTCGTCGTCGACGATGATGACGTCCATCACGCGCTGACCAATGCCACTGAGTGCCGCGGCTCGCGTACGGGCGACTGATGAATCGCCGGCATCGTGATCTCACTGCACCACTCGCCGCCCGCCCCGGTCGCGCTGAGACTGGCGCGTCCCTCGAATTGAACCGCAAGGCGTTCGCGGACATTGCTGAGCCCAATCCCCGGCTCACCCGGCAACTGGTCCGGCGCGGTCGTATTGAACACCGACAACGTCAGCACGTCCTGGGCCATGCGCACCGCAATGCGCACCGTCACCGGGCCTTGATGGGCCGCCAATCCGTGGACCACGGCGTTTTCGACCAGCGGTTGCAGGATCAGGCTCGGCACCCACACCGCGGGAATCTCCAGCCCTGAAGGAAAGATCACCGTCAGGCGATCCGCGAAGCGCCGCTGCTGCAACTCCAAATACAACCTCACGAATTGCAGTTCATCGCCGAGTTTGGAGAAGTCGTGTTCGCCGGCGTTCAGAAGCCGGCGCAGCAAATCCGCCAGCTGCACGACCATCGCCTGCGCCCCTTTGGGGTCCCATTCGATATGACCGCGAATCGTGTGCAGCAAATTGAACAGAGTATGGGGCGACAGCTGCATGCGCAGCGCCGCCAAGCGGGCGGAGCTCCACTCGCGCTCGAGCGCGGCCAGCCGCAGCTCCGAATTGCGAAATCGCGTATAGAGCGCCAATCCCGTGATCAATGCCAGGCCGAATCCATAGGTGGGCAGAAAACTGACGAAGCTCGCCATCCACAACGAGAGAAAGAAGGGGTCCAGCCACGGTTCGGAGACGTGCGACATCGCATGGTCGACCCAATCGGGGGCACCCAGCGTCATTTGGGCGACGATGATGGCGGGGTACGCCAAGGCGGCGAATACCACGCCGAGGATCAATTGCAGCGGCAACGTGAGCAGGAGCGGGCGCCATTGGATTCGCAGCGACGCCCAGAAGGACACCATCAACACTGGCAGCAGCATGACGTGCTGCAACAGACGAGCATCCCACGCGGAGAAAAAAGAGACGTTGGTCAAGCGCGCCATGCCGGTGCGCATGCTGTAGGCGTACAAAATGTTGGACAGGGTCACGTACACCCAGAACAGGCAGGTAATGCTGAGAAACTGCAGCCGCGTCAGGCCGCCCGCAAAGCGCCGCGTCGAGATCTCGGTCATTCCGATCATGGTGGCAAGCCTAGCTCAACTGCGGCTCGTTGCGGAGCCCACGGTCCCTTTCCGGGACGAACCCGTCAGCGGGCGGGACGACCTCGACGCCTACCCGCAGACGCGGATGGCCCGCGGCGCGTCTTATAAGCGCGTCATTCAACACCGTTACCAAAGGAGAACTTCATGAGCACTTTCACACCGGCCCGGGCCTTCGGATCGCGTGCCAAATTCGCCCTGTTGTTGCTGGGTGGTCTGGCGGGCGTCATCGCCGCCGGCGCAGCCGGTGCCGCCGGCACCGACAGCGATGCGCCCAGCGTTATTGTCAAGTATAGCGACACCAGCCTGGCAACCAACGGCGGCGTGAACGAACTGTATCGCCGGATTACCGTTGCCGCCAGACAAGTGTGTCCGTCTGCCTCGATCCGAGACCTTGTCGCGCAACAGCAGGTCGCTCAGTGCCGGGAACAGGCCATCGCAAAGGCGATCAGTCAGATCGGCAATCCCCAGCTCGCGGCATTGCATGCCAACCACGCCAAGAACGGCTAACCATGGGGAATTGTCAGCGGTCGGCCGCAGGTTCCAGCGACACGGTGCGATGCACCACCGTGATATCGCCATCCTGCGAGCTGACCGCGTTCGGCGGCTTTGCGCGCTGCAGTGACAGCCCGGCCGGAAAGTCGTAGCTTTGATCGAACACCTGGACCGCCAGCGGCAGGCGGCCCGCTGCATCGACGCTGAATTGCACCCCCGCAGCCGGCAGCGAAACGAAGTCGATGAGGGTGGCGCGGCCCGCAAGTTTGCTCAGCTTGGCCGGCACGGGTGTCGAGGTCAGCGACAGTTCCGGGGCGGCAAGCGCACGATTGGGAGCGTCGCATATCGCCAGGTAGTGCGCCTGACCCGTGTCGGCGTCCAACCAGTACTCGAGATTGATCCGCTCCGGCCAGTCCGCCGAATAGGTGGGCAGGCTCGAAGTAATGAGCAAACCCGCCAGCGCGAGCGACGCGGCCGTCGCTATGACTCGCCGCCGCGCGCGGTTTGTCGCCGCGGCCAGCAACGGCAAAAGCGTGGCTGTTCCCAGGGACAGCACCACGGTCGACAGCAGCCATGCCAAGCTCCCGAGCGCCGCGTACAGGAATCGCATCAGAGGAAGTACGGCGGCAAAGAACACCAGGCAGGGCAAGAGTGCCGCAACGTCAGTGGTCCATCGCGGCGGCACGCGGGATCTCATCAAACCCAGGTGTGGCAGCGCCCCCAGCGCAGCAGCGATGCTCGTCAGCAGCAGCGCAAAGCTCGCGCCCGGGGCGGCGGCGGCAGCGGCGACGGACAGCAGCGCACCGAGCAGGCTAGCCGCCACCCAAAATCCCCAGAAGCCGGCGCGCTGCGTCAGCCACGTGCTGGCAGCGCCCGCTGCCAGCAGGGCAATTGAGTCGGCCGCGACGTGCATAGGCAGCGGCTGCGCAATCCAAGACGAGCCGCCGAGCGGGGGCACCTTACCCACGGCCACTTCCAGGGCGAGCAGCGCGGCGCACAGCGCCGCCCCCGACACCCACATGCCGAGCGTGCCCACCGCTCCCCACACGACCGCGCGCATATTGGTCGCGGTTCGGCGCACCAATATGCGCGCTTCGGCCAGCAGCAGCAGCATCGCGAGCAGCGCCGCCGGCAAAGTGCATGCGGCGGGCCAGGCGATGAGCCTAAGCGTCAACGCATCGAAGAAAACCGACTCGGCGACGGGCGGCCGCAGTGTCGGGGCGTCTGCCAACGCCGTCAGTACCGCGAGCGCGCTGTCGCCCTGCTGTTGGATGCTGTCCGCATCCGCATTGGCGACGTTGTCGAGCGGGGTATGGTAGCGGCCGACGTTGCAATTCCGCGGAGTACCCCATGGCGGCCAGTCGTTTGAGGATCGCGTCGCGCACTTGCGCGTCGGCCGGGCTCCCTATCGGATGCGGGACGCCGTTGCCTACCAAATCCTCCAGGATCGCCTTGGCGCGGTACGCCGAGAATTCACCGTCGGGCGCGTCACGAGCGCGCGGCGCGGGCGGACGATAGGCGGCCAGGGTTGCCGCCAGCAGCAGGGCGATCCCCGCCAGCGCCCACCACAGACTGCGATTTTCCGCCGTCATTGATCAACCGGCGGCGGGGGCCGCGCGCGCCATCAGTCGATGGCGATCGAACGCGGCTCATTACCGGCCGCGAACGGCGAGTGGCTGACGGCCGTCATCACCCCGGTCGTGGGCTCAACGGCATACACTGAAATGTCATTCGAACTATCGTTGGCGACATAGGCGAAAAGACCGGAGGGATCGAGGACGATGCTGATCGGGAAGGCGCCGGCGGCAACCGGCGAGCCCGATAAACCCAAAGCGCCGTTCAACGGCGCAATGGAAAACGCGGCCACCTGATTCTTGGCGGTAACGTTTGCGACGTAGAGATAGCGGCCCGCCGGGTCGGCAGCCAGGGATTCGGGACTGGTCCCGGTCGAGAGCGGCGAGCCGGCAATCGGCGTGAGGGCGCCGGTCGATGCATCGATCGAGTATTCGGAAATCGTGGCAGCCGTTTCATTGGCGACGTAGGCAAAAGCTCCCGAAGGATCCAAGGCGAGCGAGAGCGCGCCGGCGCCGGCGGCGAAGGGGGAACCGAAAACCCTGCTCAAACCACCGGTGGCGGTATCGATCGCCAGCGCGTCAACCGTGCCGTCGCCGAAATCGGTGACATACAAAAAACTGCCGCTCGGTGCGATTTTCAGGGAGGTCGGTTGCGCGCCGACTGCGAACGGTGAATTGGCGATCTCGGTCAGCAGTCCGGTGGAGGTTTGTACGGCGTAGGCCGATACGCTGTTCGAGGCAAAGTTCGCCACGTAGAGATAGCTGCCGGTGGGATCCAAGACCACCGCCTGGGGGCTGCTGCCCGTCGAGCTGGGCAGGCCGGCCGAGCTGAGCGCTCCGGTGGTGCTGTCGATGGCAAAAACCGCAACGTCGTTCGAACCCCGGTTTGCCACATACAAAAAACGACCGTTGGGATCGACGACCAGCGACACCGGATTGGTACCCGCGATCGCAAACGGCGAGCCGGCGACCGGCGTGAGGAAGCCGGCGGCGTCTATGGAGTAGGCCGATAGGTTGTTGGAGAGTTGATTGGCGACATAGGCATGGTGTCCCGCCTGCTGGCACGACACGATCACGTTGCTGACGTCGGCTTTGTCGATGGTGCCCGATCCGTTTTGGACTGTGCAGGTCTGCGCCGGATTGGACGGCTGGGTGGCGATGGTGACCGAGTACGTGTCGTTATTCGTGATGCCCTTCGTGAAAGTGAAGGCACCGTTCGAAACAATCGCCAGGTCATCGCCCGCATTGTCCGCCAGCACCAGCCCTTGGCCGGTGAGGCCGGTCACGGTACCGCCCACGGAATATCTGACGCCGATCCGGCAGCCGACGATTGCGATTGCGGCTGCGGCGATGATGAAAGTTGCGCGTGGAACGGGGGGCATGGATTCATTGTAAACTCAAGGAATCCCGTTCAACAAACATCCCCCAAATTTGGAGTCCGTCGTGCGCTATCACCTACTCGGCGAAACCGGATTGTACGTATCGGAATTGTGCCTGGGCACAATGACCTACGGCGGCAGCAAGGGCATCTGGGAGCATATCGGCAGCCTGCAGCAGGACGCGGTGAACGAGCAGGTGAAGTTCGCGGTCGATGCCGGCATCAACTTCATCGATACGGCCAACGTATATGCGACGGGCAAATCGGAAATGCTGCTGGGCGAGGCGCTGAAGACCCTGGGTGTGCCGCGCGAGCAGCTCGTCATCGCCACGAAATTCACCGGCACCATGGATGAAACGCCGAATGGCCGCGGCCAATCGCGGCATCATATCTTCAACGCATTCGACGCCAGCCTGAAGCGTCTGCAGCTCGACTACGTCGACCTGTACCAATTGCACGGCTTCGATCCGCTGACGCCGTTCGAAGAATCGCTGTCGGCGTTGAGCGATCTGGTGCGCTCTGGCCGGGTGCGATACATCGGTCTTTGCAATATGGCGGCCTGGCAAATCATGAAATCCCTGGCCGTGTCGGATGCGAGGGGCTTCGCAAAATTCGTCAGCGTACAGGCGTACTACACCATCGCGGGGCGCGATCTCGAACGTGAGGTCGTACCGCTATTGCAGGATCAGAAGCTGGGGCTGATGGTTTGGAGTCCGCTGGCGGGCGGTCTATTGAGCGGCAAGTACCGGGGTGTCGATGACAGCGGACCGAACGGAGCGCGGCGCACGACCTTCGATTTTCCGCTGGTCGACAAGGAGCGCGCGTTCAAGTGCGTCGACGCCATGCGGCCGCTGGCGCAGAGGCGCGAGGTATCCGTGGCGCAGATTGCTCTCGCATGGATCTTGAGCAAGCCCTTCGTCAGCACTGTGATCATCGGCGCCAAATCGATGGAGCAATTGCGCGACAACATCGCCGCGTCGCGTGTGCGGCTGACGGCCGAGGAGATCAAGCTGCTCGACGAGGTGAGCCAATTGCCGCAGGAATATCCCGGCTGGATGCTCGCGCTCCAGGGACAGTATCGCGCCAAGCCGCCATTCAAGGATTGAGGCTTGCTCCAGGTGAGTCATCCCGCTTATGTCGTATAGTGCCGACACACATGATCCAAAGCGTTGAGTGCGTTAGAGTGAACCAACCGGCGTAATTTGGCTCCAATTACGGCAAAGGAAGCGCCATGCAACCATCCCGATTGCTCGGAAACGTCAAGAAGTGTGTGCTCGCGGGCGGTCTGCTCGGCGCCGCATTCATTCCGGGCGTCGCAACTGCGGCATTGGGTGAAGTGGAGGCTTCGGTGCAAGCGGATCTGGCACAGCTGCACGGCTCGATCAAAGTTACCGAGCACGCGAATTATCGGGTGCACGAAATCCAGTTGCCCTCCGGCACCGTGGTACGCGAGTTCGCCGGAATGGATGGGGCGGTGTTTGCGGTTGCATGGAAAGGTCCCACCGTGCCGAATCTGCGCCAGACTCTGGGGCGGTATTTCGATAGCTACCTGACGGCGGCGCAGGCGAATCGAATGGGCCGCCATCAGCTGCAAATCAATCAAAGCGATTTGGTCGTGCACGCGAGCGGCCATATGCGCGCCTTCTCGGGTGTCGCCTACCTGCCGCCGGCCGTGCCGAGCGGCGTCACCGTAGCGGAGCTGCACTGATGGCGGCGCGGGCATTGCGTTTGGGGCTGTGCGCGGCATGGTGCCTGTCGGTCCTCTCCTGCGGAGGCGGCGACAGCACGCCCGTGGGCACGTCCCCGTCGGCGCCCACCGGCGCCAATGTTGCCAGCGTCGTGGTCGACGCCGGTCCGGCCGGCACGAACGACGTGAACACGCTGTTCACCACGGTCACGGTATGCCTCCCGGGCAGCACCACGAGTTGTCAAACCATCGACCATATCCAGGTGGACACTGCGTCCTATGGGCTGCGCATTCTGGCCTCGGTGCTGACGTTGAGCTTGCCGGTGCAAACCATGACGAACGGCGACTCGCTGGTCGAATGCACGCAATTCGTAGGCGGGTACGCCTGGGGTCCGGTCGCCTCGGCGGACGTGCAAATCTCGGGCGAAACCGCGCATTCGGTGCCGGTGCAAGTCACCGGCGACCCGAGCTTCACGAGCATTCCCGCGGCTTGTTCCGGCACCGGAACGGAGGAGGACACGGTCGCGACATTCGGCGCCAACGGTATCTTGGGTGTGGGCGCATTTGCGCAAGACTGCGGCGCGGGTTGCGTGAATACCGTGGACAATGGGGATTACTACGCCTGCAGCTCGACGCAATGCCAACCGACGGCGGTATCGCTCGCGAGCCAGGTGCCGAATCCGGTCACCTTGTTCGCCACCGACAACAACGGCGTGATCGTCCAGCTGCCGAGCGTCGCCGCGCAGGGAGCGGCGACGGTGACGGGGTCGCTGATTTTTGGCATCGACACCCAGTCCAACAATAAATCCGGAGGCAGTCAGTCCGTCATCACTCTCGACAATTTCGGAGAATTTGAAACAGCCTTCACCGGGGAAATCCTCAGCCAGAGCTTCTTGGATACGGGATCCAACGGTCTTTATTTCAACGACTCCTCGCTGACCGCTTGCACCGATACCAACGTCAAGGATTTTTATTGCCCGGCCAGCACGCAGAACCTGACCGCCTCGGTGCAGGGACAGAACGGCGTGTCGGCGAACGTCAGCTTCAGCGTGGGCGACGCGCAAACTCTGGGCGCAAACGATCCCACTTTCGTGGCATTCCCGACGCTTGCCGGCCCGTATCCGGGCACTACCGCGAGCTTCGATTGGGGCTTGCCATTTTATTATGGCCGCTCGGTATACACGGTCATCGAGAACAGCACGACCTCCGTCGGCACAGGTCCCTACGTCGCCTTCTGACCGGCCTATCCCACGCTCGGTTGGCAGGTTAGACTGTCTTCGATGACTACCACGCGGTCTTCCACGGCGACTTCCCCGGCGGCAAGCACAGCGGCGCTGCAGCTCGATTATTTGTCTTCCGATGAGATCGCTTCCCAGTCTGCCGCCTGGTGGCACAACGTTTTGGGAGTCGTAGGCTTCGAGAGGCTGCCGCCCATCGAGGCGACCCGCGTTCCGATTACCGCCAGCATGACGCCCTCCCTGGGCGCCAACGACACCGTCTGCGAGGTATGGCGAGTCGCGGGAACGGGGGTTCAACTATCGAGTGGTGCTGCGCAGGGCAGCCGGGTCAGCTATCGGTTCTGCGACGAACTGCTGTTCGGCTCAATCACCATCGACGAGCGGATGCTCGAGGCAGGGCACTGCGTCGACGCCACGGCGCTCTCCCGAGCGACAGAGATCGCCTATCAGGAGATTTTCGGAGTGCTGCGTGAAACCGAACACCGGCATTTGATCCGCGTCTGGAACTATCTCCCGGAAATCAACCGGGAAACCGGCGGCGACGAGCGCTACCGTCTATTCAATTCGGCGCGCCAACTGGCATTCCGCAAATCCGGTCAGGCGACCGTGGGCACCGTGCCTGCCGCCAGCGCGTTGGGCTCGCCTGCCGGCAGCCCGATATCGATTTATTTCCTGGCCGCCCGACAGCCGCCGAAGATGATCGAGAATCCTCGGCAAACCAGCGCGTACTATTATCCGCCGAAATTTGGACGGCATAGCCCGATCTTTTCGCGAGCGTGCGTCATGCACCAGTCAGCCGGCACCAACTTGTTCGTCTCCGGCACGGCGAGCATCGTGGGTCACGAAACCATCCATCAGGGCGACGTCGGCGCGCAGACCCGGGAGACGATGGCCAATATCAGCGCGCTCTTGGACGAAGTGAACCGTGTGGTCGGAGCGGCGCGCTACCGTCTCGATGGGCTGAAGTTCAAGGTTTACGTGCGAGAGCCGGCGGACCTCGGCGCCATCGAAGAGGCGCTGTCGCTGCCGTCCTCGATTCCGATCGTATACTTGCAGGCAGATGTCTGCCGGGAGGATTTGCTGGTGGAGATTGAGGCCACGGGCGAGTCGGGGCGCGCGCAATGAATATCGCCAAAGGGACGGACAGCAACGACGCTGCCGCGGCAAAGCACTATCGGTGGCAGGAATTGCCCGCCGAGCCGATGAAGGGCAGCATCACGCGGCGCCTGATCACCGGCGACCGCATGATGATCGCCCACGTGTATTTGAAGAAGGGTGACGATGTCCCGCAGCACTCGCATGAAAACGAACAGATCACCTACATTCTCGAGGGAGCCCTGCACTTTTGGCTGGGGGAAAAAGGCGAGCGCGAGCTGACCGTACTTGCCGGCGAGGTGTTGGTAATTCCCTCCCACTTGCCGCACCGTGCCTTGGCCATCGAAGATACGCTCGACGTCGACGTGTTCAATCCCCCGCGGCAGGATTGGCTCAACGGCACCGACGACTACCTGCGTCGCTAAGGAAAGAACCATGACGGTGTGCCCGCGCATCGGGTCGATCTCCCTCTTTATTGCGGCACTGTGTCTCGCTGCCTGCGGCGGGGGAGGAGGCAGCGCGTCGCACCCGCCGGCGTACACGATCGGAGGCATGCTTTCCGGACTCGCCGCCGGCCAGCAGGTATTCTTGGCGGATAACCAAACCGACTCGCTGACGCTGAGCGCGGATGGTGCCTTCACATTCAAGACCGCGGTTGCGGCCAACGGCAGCTATTCGGTGAGCGTGAACACTCAGCCGACGGGGCAGACCTGCACGGTCGCAAACGCCACGGGTACCGTCGCCATGGCCGATGTGACGACGGTCACCGTGATCTGCGCAGCGCTGCCCAAATATGCCTATGTCGTCAACAACGGCGACAACACGGTATCGCAGTACACGATCAGTGCGGGCGAACTCATGCCAATGGCCGTTGCAACGGTGGCGACGGGAACTTCTCCCCAGTCAGTCACGGTCGATCCGACTAGCCGCTATGTCTATGTGTCGAACAAAAGCGACAATACGGTCTCGCAGTACACGATCACGGCAGACGGGTCGCTCACGCCGATGATGCCGGCCACCGTCGTCACCGGCGTCGCGCCGTGGGCGGTGGCCGTAGACCCACAGGGGGCCTTTGCGTATGTGCTCGACAGTTCGGATCGAACCATTTCGCAGTTCACCATCGGTGCCGGCGGCGCGTTGACTCCGCTGACGCCGGCCACGGTTCCCACGGGCACCAGGCCGTGGGGCATCACGATTGATCCGGCCGGTCACTACGCCTATGTCGGCAACATGTCCGACAACACTGTGTCGCAGTATTCCATCGCCGCCAGCGGCGCCCTCACACCGCTGAACCCCGCCACCATAACTTCCGGAGCGGGTCCGACCGGTATTACCGTCGATCCCATGAGCCGCTACGCATATGTGGCGAACCTTTCCGACAATGCGGTTTCGCAGTACGCCATCGGTATGGACGGCGTATTGGCGCCGCAAAGTCCGCCCACGGCCGGGACCGGCGTACAACCCGTATACATCGCCGTCGATCCCACCGCCACGAACGCCTACGTGGCGAATAACTCCGTGCTAGGCGCGGGCACGATATCCCAGTTCAAGATCGGAACAAGCGGAGCGCTCGCACCGATGACCACGCCGACCGTCGCCACGGGCAAGGGACCGGCATGGATCGCCCTCGACCCGGCGGGCCAGTACGCGTACGTGGTCAACATCACCGACAACACGGTGTCGCAGTACGCCATCCTGGCGGATGGCTCGCTGGCGCCGCTGAGCATTGCGACCGTGCAGACAGGAACCAAACCCTTCGTCATCGCGCTCGTTCACTGAAGCGGCGCCATCGCCGCAGGGATTTTGCTGCGAGCCACCGGCTCCCGACGGCGAGTCTAAGGCCTGGAGTCGTTGGTAAAAATCTTTTTTGGCAACATGGCGTGGACGCCGACATTGCCGTCGACCAGTTGAGTGATGTCGACGTCCACCGCGACGCTCGACAGCATGTAGGCGTCGTCGCGGCTGAGATGCTTCTCCTCGACCAGGAATTCGATCATGTCGCGCACCGCGTGCTCGGTGGCTTCCTTCAGATCTTTGCTGAAACCCATGCTGATGTAGTACTCCGGGGTCTCGGCGCGCGGCCAGAGAAGGCGGCGGTTCTTGTGCACGATGAAGCGGAACGTGCCCGACAGGTAGGTTTCGAGGGCGGTGATGTCGACCTCGCCGTTGCCCTGGCCGGCGTGCCCGTCGCCTGCCTCGAACAACGCGCCCTTGGCCGCCACCGGGATATACAGCGTCGTTCCCGCGA
This sequence comes from uncultured Gammaproteobacteria bacterium, assembly GCA_963818075.1. Taxonomy (GTDB): domain Bacteria; phylum Pseudomonadota; class Gammaproteobacteria; order Steroidobacterales; family Steroidobacteraceae; genus Bog-1198. Next base: position 117,313 of record CAWFQX010000010.1, read on the forward strand.
CCAGCTCCTTGTTGTCCATATTGCCGGCGTGTGCGAACGGCGGCGCACTGTCGATTTTGCCGCCGGCCGGCGCCACGCCCATACTGCCGAAAAACGGGTGCAGAGGCAGCTCGATACCCGGCGCGAACTTGGCCAGCATTTTTTTGCGGTCGAGCGGAATGATCTTGTGGCGGCTGTAGGGGAACTCCATCGGAAGGAAGCCGCGGCCGAGACCGAAGGCGTTGCACGCGAAATCGACGTCGAGGTCGACTTTGAGAATCTGCACTTCGAGCACATCACCTGGTTCGGCTTCCGCAATCGCGACGGGTCCGGTCAATATGTGACCCCCGGGGCCGATGTCTTTCACCTCTTTATAAATAGTCTCGGTGTAGGGTGGGATGTCCTCGGGCTTCACACCGTGGCTGATCATTTGTTCGGGCGAACCACAGGTCGAGAGCGTCTGCATTCGCACCGTATCTCCCGAGTGCACTGTCAGGGCGGGCTTCGCCGTACCGGAGTAGTAACCCCAGGCGACGGTGTCGGGGGTCGCGAGGAGCGTGTAGTCGGCGGCTAACAACGGCGGCGCCGCGCAGAGGCCGATGCAGGCGAGCAACCGCACTGTTCGCATGGCAACTTTTCCTTTAGACCATAAGATGGGGCGGCGTGCGGGGGTTGGCCGCACGTTCATAGGCCCGGGCAACCTGCAGCAACAGACCGTCCTGGTTGCGATTGCCGACGAGAGTAATCCCGACGGGCAGGCCGCTCACGAGGCCGGTTGGGACGGTGAGACTCGGGTACCCGGCGATCGCCGCCGCGTCGGCGATCTGGGACCAGCCCCCGCCGCGGCGGTCGCCCCAGACGTGATCGATCAGCTCCGCCGGCCCGTTACTCGGCGCCAGCAGCACCTCGACCCGCTGCTGCCCGAGGAGAGCAGCGAGGCCTTCGGTATCGGCGGCCCGCTGCAGGGTCGCGACAGCCTTCTGGTAGACGGCGTCGGTGAGCGGTCCGCGCGCCTCGGCCATGTCGAAGATTTCCTGACCGAAAACCACCAGTTCCTCGTTGGCATGGGCAGCATTGAATGCGATCAGATCGGCCAGGGATTTCACGCTCACCTGGGACTGGTCGAGCGTGGCGAGATAGTCGTTGATTGCCGCCTTGAACTCATAGAGCAGTGCCTCGAACTCCGGCTCTTCCAACTCCCCGAACACCGACGGTGATTTCAGATCGATGATGACGGCGCCTTCGCGTGCCAGCACTGTGCGCGCATCCGCAAATAGCCGTGCGGTGTCCGGATGTACCCCCTCCGGCAGCGGCATGGCGCCGATGCGTACCCCGCGCAATCGGAATGCTTCAAGGTCGCTGCCGTGGGCACCGTAGCCGAGCGGCCGTTCGGCGATCGCGGCGGCAAGCACTGCGGCATCGGACACCGTCCGGCACATGGGTCCCGCGGTGTCCTGGCGCGGCGAAATGGGTACCACGCCCTTGCCGCTCACCACCCCCACGGTCGGCTTCAATCCGACCAGACCATTCAACGAGGACGGCGAGAGAATCGACCCGTTGGTCTCGGTCCCGATGGCCGCGGCGCAAAAGCTCGCGGCTGCGGCCACGGCAGAACCGGCGCTCGAGCCGGACGGGTTGCGGTCGCGGGCGTAGGCGTTGCGGGTCTGGCCGCCGATACCGCTCCAGCCGCTGGAGGAGCGAGTCGAACGGAAATTCGCCCACTCGCTCAAATTGGCCTTGGCCAAAACGATGGCGCCCGCCGTGCGCAGACGCGCCACGAGAGGTGCGTCGGCCGGTCGTTGGGAGCGCGCAAGAGCCCAGGACCCCGCCGTCGTCGCCACCGGGTCGCGGGTTTCGATGTTGTCTTTGACGATGATGGGAATGCCATGCAGCGGCCCGCGCAGCTTATTCGCCTTGCGTTCCGCGTCGAGCGCACGGGCGGCCGCCAGCGCATCGGGATTCAGCCCGAGAACCGAGCGGAATTCGGGGCCGTGATGATCGAAGCGGGCGATCCGCCCCAAATAGGCCTGAGTGAGGGCTTCCGACGAGACCGCGCCGGACGTGAGCGAGCGTTGCAGCGTTTGGATGGACTGCTCGGTCGGATCGAACGCATCGCCTGCCGCGAGGCTCAGTTCGCCGCCCGCCGCGGCGAGTGACAGTGCTCCAGCCGTCTTGATGAAGACTCTACGGTCCATGAATGCCTCTTTTTTCGATCGTTGGTATGGCGTCGCTGAAATTACGAATGTAGCGCAGATACAACTGGCGGCGAATGGGTATTTCGCGCGGTCCGTTCTCGGGGTGGACGAAGAGCGACTTTATTTCCCACATTATCTTTACAGTGACTTTCTTTTTGGTTAATGATCGTCAGCGGTTTGTAATATATCAAGTCGACCAAGACTCATAACTAAGGGGATGCTTACTTATGATCATCAGCGGTACGTCTCGACGTGCTGCGCAAGGCGCTTTGCTTGCGGCACCCTGCCTCCTCGGAATATCGATTGCGGCGAACGCCCAGGACAAGTCCAAACCGGCCGCTTCCAGTGAGGAACTCCAAGAAGTCGTGGTTACCGGTTCGCGCATTGCGCGCCCGGACCTCGATCGCCTGGAACCGACCATGATCACCACCGCAGCGGCCTTCGATGAGCGCGGCTATCTCGACGTTGGCCAGGCTCTCAGCGAAAACCCAGCCTTCGGCGTGCAGCCCTCAAGCGCTGCAAATACCCAGTCGGCGTTCGGCATCGCGCAGAGTTTCGTCGACCTCTATGGACTGGGTTCGCAGCGCACTCTGACGCTCGTGAATGGCCGACGGTTTGTTTCTTCGAACACGGCAAGCTTGAACACTTCGGGCTCCAACAGTTCGGTCGGTGGTCCTGGGCAGCAAGTCGATCTCAATACCATTCCGACCAAACTGATCGACCGCGTCGAGACGATCTCGGTCGGCGGCGCGCCGATCTACGGTGCCGACGCCATCGCGGGGACGGTCAACATCATTCTCAAAAAGGACTTTCAGGGCGTCGATGTCGATGCTCAAGCCGGCGTCTCCGACCACAACGACGCATGGAACTATCGCCTCCGCGCGCTCGCCGGCCAGAATTTCGCCGACGGCCGGGGCAACGTCACGGCAGTCGCCGAATGGACGAAGACCGAAGGTCTCGTCGGCACGGCGCGCTCGGTCTACTCGCAGGATTTACAGTTCGAATCGCCTGCAGTGCCCGGCAAATATCAGTCGGTGCTGATTTCCGGGGGTGCAGTGGGGGGCATCAATTACGGTGGTATTCCCATGGTGGACGATGCGGTCGTGTATTCGCCGACCGGCATCGGCTTACCGGCGCCCCCAACCGGTACCTATGGCGTAACCAACTCCGCCGGCCAATTACTCGCCTGGGGGAAAAGCTCTCTCCTGACCCCGTACAATCTGGGAGCACCGACCGGCAACCCGGTATTTTCGAGCGGCGGTGACGGTGAGCGGCTATCCCAAGTGAGCACCTTGCTGTCGCCGACCGAGCGCATGAACCTCGACGTGCTCGGCAATTTCAATCTCGTGGACAGCGTGAATCTGTTTACCGAAGGCTGGTTCTCCGAAACACATGCAACCGACTTGCTGCAACAGCCGGCTTACAACACGGTACTGTTCGGTGGGGGCGGCACCGCCAATGGCAACTTCATCGTCAATGTGAATAATCCGTTTCTTTCGGTGGGCGACCGGACACTCATCCAGAACGCCCTGAACAACTACGCCGCGACCTTGGGCGGCAAGGGCTTCCTCTATTCGGGCTGGAACCCGAACCAGTTCTTTGTCGCTCGCGCCAGTACGGACGTGCAGAGCGGCAAAGCGACGGCTACTCAGGTGCTCGCGCGCGGTGTGATCGGGCTGAACGGCAACTTCTCGCTGGCGGACCGAAATTTCAATTGGGAAGTGGCCGCGAACTATGGTGCCTCCAGCAATACCTCAGTGGAACCGGCCTACGTGTTCCAGAATGTCCAGAACGCGCTCAACGCGACTCTCAATTCGGCGGGCCAAATCGTCTGCGCCGGCACTCCCGTGAACGCTCCGATCTCGACGGTATCGAGCACCTGTGCGCCGTTGAACATCTTTGGCAACGGCTCCCCGAGCCTGGCGGCGCGCCAATACGTGACCCACCTGGCGACCGCGACGTCGGACAACACGCAGCGCGACGTGACGGCCAACATCGGAGGTGATCTCTTCAAACTGCCGGCCGGCGAAGTAAAGGTCTCATTCGGCTACGAGAACCGGCGCGAGTCCGCCGATTTCTCTCCCGATAACTTCTACACGCTAAATCTCGGTCAAATTCCGGCCACGGGAATCGAGGGCGCCTACATTACCAACGAGGTGTACGGCGAAACGCTGATCCCCATTTTCTCACCCTCGCAGGACATTCCTGCCTTGCATCGGGTCGAACTAGAAGGGGCCGCTCGACGCGTGGATAACTCCATCGCCGGCAACGCCACGACGTGGACCGAAGGAATGCGTTGGGAGCCGACTGAGGATGTACAACTTCGCGCCAATCGGACAAAATCGATTCGCGCGCCCGCGATCACCGAGTTGTTCCTGCCTTCGGCCTTGTCAACCCAGTTCGCGAACGATCCCTGCGACCACAATTATGTCAACCAAGGGACGGCGCCGGCGACCCGCAAGAAGAATTGCGAAGCGGCCGGCATCAACACGGCCACTTTTACGTCGAATGTCGTCAACGCCACGGCTTTAGGCACATCGTCGGGCAACCCCAATCTGCAGAGCGAGACGGCGGATTCTCGTACCATCGGCATCGTTCTTCGGCCGCGCTGGGTCCCCCGATTGGACGTGGCCGTCGACTACATCGATATCCGGCTGACGAACGCAATCGAAACGTTGACGTTGCAGCAACTCTTGTACGCTTGCTATGACTCGACCAATTACCCGAACAACCCATCCTGCAGCACGTTCTCCCGCAATGCTGCCGGGCAGATCACGTCCTTTCATGCAGGCTACGTGAACGCCGGTATTTTGCATTTCCAGGGCATTCAGGCCGCCCTGAATTACACGGTCGATCTGCCGCAAGATCTGGGAAGCGTACAAGGACGGGCGAGCTTCCTAGAAACTCGCCAACTGGTTTCGCAGATCGGTTCGGCGAGTCCGAACCAGTACGCCGGCCAGCTGGGCGGCACCGGCGAGACCGGCGTCCCGACGAACAAGGGAACCGTGGACTTAATGTACTTGAAGGGGCCCTTCACTTGGGACTGGCAGGGCATCTACGTCGGCTCTATGAACTTCAGCAACCTGAACACGGAATTCTCGCAGGACTACCTCACGATCGGCCATTGGTGGCTCATCAATTCGACAGTCGGCTATGACGTGAGCAAAAGCTTCAAGGTCCGTTTGATCGTCGACAATGTGTTCAACAAGGAGCCCCCATTCCCGGCCCTGGCCGGCACCGGCGGCAACTTTTTGAATGCCACATCGCTGTATTTTTCGGGAATCATCGGTCGCACCTACTTGTTGTCGGCAGAACTGCATTTCTAGGAACGAGCGATGGGCTACATCGAGAGCGGGAGGGGGCTCCCGCTCTCCGTTTTGAAGCTCCATTTGCCACAAGTTCTGCAACGCGACTAGAATCGACGAACGGCGCGGGCGTCGTATAATGGTAATACCCAAGCTTCCCAAGCTTGAGCCGTGGGTTCGATTCCCATCGCCCGCTCCACTCTTGAGGCATCGCCAGGCTACGCTGGGCCACAGGATTTGGGTCAAGACATTGATCCGATGGGAAAGTCTTGGGAATCGACGCCTGATTATCGTTTCTCGTCAGAAGGGAACGATTCAGGCAGGTTATCCACGCTATGAAGGCGTTTCATGCTCTCTTCCAAGTCCCGGCGTTCTTGCGCCGATTCGTGGACGATACTTCCGATCTCTTCGACGCTGGGTGCCGCCACAAAATCGGGATTGCTGATGGAGAGGTTACGAAGATCGGATCCGTGGCGGTAAAGGCGATTCAACATCGTTCTCGTCAGTCGGATCTGTTCTTCAATCTGAATCGGCGTGAGATGAGAAAGATCGGCGTCGTCAACTGTGTAGGCGCGGGCCTCGGTGTTGGCTAAACGGAAAGCCTGGTAGCTGTCGGTGCAGATTTTAAGGCGACGATAGAGCTCCGAGTTACGGCGGACTTCGCTCTGGTCCATGAATGCCGTAACTCCTGTCTGCTGGGCTGTTTGCCAGACGTAGTCGATAAATGGCGCGCCTAAGTTGTGCCAGTTCACCTTGCCGGGAAGGTCCTTCTCCGCGGCGCCGGGATGCAAGCGCAAGTAGTGGAACACCGCCAGGTTCGTCTGAATTATTGGAACACGAACGCGAAACTCGGCGACCTGGTCGGCCATGCGCAAGTGGTTTTGTTCGCGTTCGACCCGAAGGGCCTCGCGAGTCTCAGCGACCTGATGGCGGTGGTGAAAGTATTCGACGGTCTGTTCGAGCCCAATCGCGATGAGCAGGCCGACTGCGATGGCCGCAATATGGATAAAAAAGTCCCTCCATGTGCGCACGGCTGCGTGGGGTGCATGGACATCGAGCATAGGTACTGCGTTTTCCTGATTGGTTGCTGATGCGGGCGCGGGGTCCCCATTGGATTCATGCACTGTCGGCACGGTGTTCGCTCCGTTGGTATTGGGGGCAACGGGTCCTTGGTTGTCTCGCCAGGACGGCTGCCTTCTCCCAATCAATTTCATCCTGAGAAGCGCGACTCGGTGATCGTCGCAGATGCCGCCGAGCATAGCAAAAGCGGTCGAGCGGCAGGGCATGGAACGGCTGCTTCGGGGTAAGTCGCCAGGTTGCAGGGCTGACTGCATTTGACCGATCGGAGACCCACGACTAAAAAGCTACGGCCCGGGATCTCGCACGTCGATGTATCCCCACGTAGCCTTACGTTGCCCCACATACCGCGAAAATTCACACGCTAATCACACCTGGCATCAGCATTCGCACAAAAGCGCTTGTTTTCTAGTTTCGGAAGCGCCTTCCCCATGGGTTCGATTCCCATCGCCCGCTCCATCTTTCGTTGCCTGGCGTGTCCCTGCGTAGTCCCGGGACGCGACGTAGCTTATCGGAAGAACTCATCGCTCCGTGTGCCAAAAATCTCGCGTGACCACGCCGTACAGCGCTGCAGTAAATCGCTGAGCCTCCGAATGCGTCATGTGCGACCAGTCGGGCAGTTGGTAGCCCTGCAATTCGGGATAGTCCTCGAAATGAATTCCCGGCGCCCCGGTAGCGGCGAGCAGCGCGGCCCAGGTCCTTGCGCGTGGGAACTCGCGATTCTCGAAGGAGAGATATTCGCCGCTGCTCGGCATGCGCACAAACAGCACCTGCACACCCCGTGCCCGTAGCTTAGTCACCACCCGAGCGGCGCGTTCAATCTGCTCCTTTTCCATCTTCAGCGCCTCCGCAGGCGTCGGATCATCCGGTCCCGGCTCGAACGCGTCACGCCATATGCGTTGCCACAAGTCGCGGTATTCCGGATCGTTGGACACCTTGTCCCAAACGTATGAATTGCGATCGGCTTCATGATAGCCAAGCTTGCGCGGCTCGAGATACACGTGCTTACCCGGACGTTCCGGCCAGGGTTGGCGCTCCAACACCGTCTGCAGTGCGAAATCGGGATCGTCGAAAGCCAGGTACGGCTCGATCAGGCGCATGGACAGCTGCTGGCCGATGTACTGTGAGGGTGATTCCTTGTGCGTATAACGCACCGCGCCGCCGCGATATTCGAATCCCGAAAAGAACAGATCGGGTTCCACTCCTACCAACGCGCGGCCGATGAATTTCGGATCAGCCGCGAGGTCCTCCAGGTAGGTCAACGGGGATGTGCCCTCGAAAGAGAGCTGGATCGGGCGCTGTCCGTCCAGACGCTCCCAAACGGGCAACTGGACGTCGTAGTACACCCGTGAGCCGCCGACCAGCACAGTCGCGTTTCCTCTGTCCTTGTCGATCCGCTGCCGCTGGATTGCCCATAGCGCGTAGGTATTTCTGATGCCCGGCTTCGCGTCATAGCTGCGCCAATATGCCTCCCAGCCCGCGACGAGCAGCGCGAGCAGGGCCACGACGCCGAGCAGGATCTTTCCCCATGGCTGCTCCGGCACGGGGCGCACTGGCACCGGCTGCGCGACACCCGGTCGGTCGGCCGCCGTCTCGCGCGCATAGCGGTCGCAAACGTTCCGCCCATGCGCTCCATCCGGGCGGGCGCCGCTGCCCTCTGCGTCGCCGCTGACCTCAGAATTGGAAATAGATGAAGGCACTTCCGGACCCCTGCACAATGACTATGGCAAAAGCCATGAGCGCCCACACCACGCACACCGCCGCCGCTGGCGCACGCGCTATGACCGACTCGAGCGTGCGCGCCCGCATCAGCCAGTGAGTGAGCACGAGTGCTCCCACGATCGCCGTCGCGGATAGCAGGCTGAACGTCGCCAGGATCGGCCTGGCGGCCGCGTTCTGCCCGGCCATGCCGCGCAGCACCATCCACGCTTTACTGAACGTCTTGGCGCGGAAAAAGACCCAGGTTACGTTCACCAAGGTGTAAGTGAGCAGGCCGAGCAGGACAAAGACCAGCGGACTTGGGCGGTAGTTGGCAAACCGTGCGCGTAGCGCACGCTCGACGGCAAGATACAGGCCGTGCAACCCGCCCCAAGCGACGAAGGTCCAGTTCGCGCCGTGCCACAAGCCACCGAGCAACATCGTACTCATCAGTGCGATGTACGTGCGGCGCGCACCGTGACGGTTGCCGCCGAGCGGAATGTACAGGTAGTCGCGCAGCCAGGATGACAGCGTGATGTGCCAGCGCCGCCAGAAGTCCGAAAATCCCACCGCAGCATACGGAAAACGAAAGTTGTCGGGCATGGCAAAGCCGAGGCAGAGTGCCGCCCCGATCGCAGCTGTCGAGTAGCCGGCAAAATCGCAGAAAATCTGCCCGCTGAAGGCGAGTGTCGCCGCCCAGGCGTCGAGGGCCCCAGGGACTTTGTCGCTGTCGTAGACACGCTCCGCGACGCTGGACAAGAAGCTGTCGGCCAACACGATCTTGTTGAACAGGCCGAGCGTCATGAGCGCGAGCCCGAAGCGCAGCTGCTCGCCGGTGGCGCGGCGCGGCCGCGCGAACTGCGGCACCAGCTCCGTGGGGCGCATGATCGGACCTGCCACCAAGTGGGGAAAGAATGTCACGAACAGGGCGTAGTCGAGCAGATTTCGCGCCGGCGCTGCGCGGCGCAGGTACACGTCGAGCGTGTACGACATCGTCGCGAACGTATAAAAGGAGATGCCGACCGGCAGAACGATGTCGAAGTGCGCGGGGTGATAATCAATGCCGAGCTTGGACATGAGCGCGGTGAAGTTATCAAGCAGGAACTGTCCGTACTTGAAATATCCCAGCATGCCGAGATTTGCGATCACTGAGAGCAGCATCCAAGCATGTCGGATCGCCTCCCGCCGGGCCTTCACGAGTCCCTGCGCGGCGTACCAGTCAATCACCGTCGATACCCACAAGAGGACGACAAACGGCGGATTCCATGCGGCGTAGAAGAGATAGCTCGCAATCAGGAGGTTGATCTTCTTCGTCGTCCAGGGAAGCGGCAACGAGTGCAGCCCCATCACGCACGCGAAAAAAACAACGAACGTGAGCGAGTTGAAAACCATGCTTGCTCCACCGCCCGCGTGGTCGCGGAATCGGTTGATGCTCCCTGATGCGCCGTTTCGGCGCTTCTCAGCATCATGAAGGCAGCGATCGGTGCAGGCAATAGGCAACGCCGGCCGTTAGAGCCCCGACCGGGAGCACGCAACTTTGCTTGCCACCCTCCTTGGGTACGGCTTAGGGCCAGGCAGCCGCGCGCGTGTCGTGAGTGCCGCTATTGGGCGCGCATTCTGAGCTTCCATAGGTCCGACTTTGGCCGATCGAGACGCCGACTGAAAGGCCGGAGCCCCGGATCTCGCGCAGCGATCGGACCCACACCTGCTATCACAGCGACAGCTTTGCGGCAGTCAGTTTGGGCCCCTGTTGATATCCGCAATAGCGCTGGTAATGCCTCGATGGAGAAGTGACCAGTCAAAACCCAGGACCAACGCTTTGTAACCTCGGGCGATCATCGCGTTCGCCTGGGCAGCGGTGTGTGCAACGCCACCGAGAATAACCGGGCTGGGCTGAATGATCGACTCTAGCTTGCTTATCGCCGACAGCACCGCCGGGTCGTCGAATTTTCCCTTAAGCCCCATGCTCGTAGCCAAATCTCCAGGGCCGATGAAAACGAGGTCGAGGCCGCGCGTTGCGACAACTTCCGCCGCGCAATCCACGGCATCAATGTGCTCAATCGTCCCAATGGCAAGTATTTCTTCGTTGGCACAATCAAGGTAATCACGCATAGACATGTTCCAGCGAAGGGGTGCGTAGAACGGTCCCCAGAATCGCTCGCCTTGCGGCGGATAGCGCACGGCACGCACCACAGCTTCTGCATCCTCGCGATTTGTGGTCATGGGAAAGCAAATGCCCATCGCACCGAGATCAAGCGGAGCCTTCGCGCACCAGGTCGCGCCGGCGGCAACGCGCACCAGCGGCACCAACGGGGTGCCGGTTGTAGCAGAAATCATTGCGTGCGCGGCCGCTAAATCAATTGGGCCATGCTCCATATCGATAATGATCCAATCGAGCCCAGAGCGTGCCATCACTTGCACCGTCTGAACCGAGGGAATTGTCGCAATCGCGCCGAGCGTGCAATTCCCCTGTTCCCATTGCACCCTTAGTCGATTGAGTTTTGCACCCGAGGGTTCCATTACTACGTCTCCCATGACGGTCGCTTGCGAGACCATTGCGCTGAACCAACTTCACGACGGGTTCAGCGCACGTCTCAGCGCGCGGTTGACTAAACCTCAACTCGAGACGAATGGCCGTTATAGGGAGTGTATCCGATGAGCGAGAGGCTTATGACAAAGGCTTGAGCCGAGACTTCGAACCTCGCGCATCCCCACGTTGCCCTACATACCGCTAAAACTAACTCGCTAATCACCCTCGGCATGCGTCATCGCACCAAACCCCTGGCTTTAAAGCCGCGAAAGCGCTGCCCGTGTGGGTTCGATTCCCGTCGCCCGCTCCATTTTAGTTCCCTGGCGTGTCCCTGTGTTTCCTGGGACGCCGGTTGACTTATCCCCAGTTCTCACAAGGGCCTATCGCAGCAATCTTGCACCCCTTCACTGCGTCCAAAAGTCGTCCGTGATCCGGAGGCTGATAGACTCGGCTTTTCTATAAGATGTGGCTCGATGCCTAGCCGCCAACTCTCAACGCCCGGGATCCGCGCTTCATTCGCAAGACCGTGGCTCAAGTGGACCGCGGCTTTATTGGCATGCTTGGGGATCTTGGCAGTCGCCGGGTATGCGACGCGATGCACTCTGCTGTTAAACGTCGCGAGGATTGTTCTGACCCACGACTCTGCACTTGTGGCGCAAGAGCGAGCCGATGCGGTAGCGATTGTTTTTGCAGATCCACCGCCCGCGTGGATTACACCGATGAAGAATCAAATGAACGACATATGGGAGCCGATAAAGGCTAATGGCGTGAATTACTACATGTTTGCGAAACCGCAAACCTGGTTCAGGACCTACAGCGAGCGTTCGAATCCCATCTCGCCGTACTATCAAGCCTGGGTCGGCGGATATGTCATCAAAGCCAGGGATGGCTCGCTTCCTACAGATTTGGAATCCTTAGCGTGGCAGGTCACCGCTCTCGATCAACGATCGTGGCTGTCGGCGATGGGTGACCCCAATCCGATCGCCGATTCGTCTCCGGCGACTCGCGCTGGAAGTATTACCATCGACGGTCGTAGCCTTCCACTTTGGCACGGTACCATGCGAAGCCATAGCGACCTCAGTGCTCATCCGAGCGGTCCACTATCGACTTTGCTCGGAATGCCGTCCCAGTCTTTATGGCCATCCGGAGTCGATTCATTTCACGATGTGAGTTTGGACGGCTATTTCGCTTGCTGGGTTGACTCACAGCGGAAGGTGTCGGTCGTTGTTTACGCGGTTGCCGCCAACTATGCGTCGCAAACTGAAGAACGCCGCAATTCCGTCCGGATAAATGATGAAATGTTGGGAATGATGAAATTGGCCAAGCTTGAAGCGGTGCATTAGTCTGAATTGGGAACGAAGTGTCCCTACGTTGCCTTACGTGGCCCCACATACCGCGAAAATTCACACGCTAATCACACTTGGCTTCCGCAATCTCGCTAAACCGCTTGTCTTATAGGTTCGGAAGCGCCGGCCGTGTGGGTTCGATTCCCATCGCCCGCTCCACTTCCCGGCTAGCCTCGGGACCTATAGGGACACGAGATTGGCGTCAACACGTTGATCCTGTGGGAAAGTGGTGGGAATGGACACCGAATTGCCGGGTGGTCTCCTGTCCTTACATATCCCCACGTAGCACCACCATTCACACGTACAGTCACACCCGACGATTTTCAAAAATAATTTTGTGTGATTCCAACGCCGAGCGCAGCGACGATCCTGATTGCAGGCGGGCGGAATCCGACCCGAAGCGGCCCTGGCGACAGTCGGCTTATGGGGAAGGGAATTACAAGACAAGCCGTTTCGCTCGCTACTCCGGTAGGTTCATCTTGCGCAAAACAGCCTTGTAGCGAGGGTCATCCTCTAAGTTTCTTAGGAGAGGCGAGCCTTTGAGAAAGACCAGTCCGAAGTCTCGGCGCTCGTATGCGCGATCGAGCCAAGCCAGCGCCTGATCAACTTCACCGCGATACGCATGCGCACACGCCATCCACACGGCGCCGCTGTTCCAGTACTTCGGAGTCGGCAGCCGCGACTGGTCCTGCTCAGCTGCGAGCATTGCAGCATCGGAGTCGGACTTTCGGCCCATCGCGTGGTAAATAATCGCAAATCCCTGGTTTGCGAGCGCGGAATGCTCGCGCTGCATCTCAGTCAAAGCGCCAATTTTCTCGCCGCGCGCAAGTAACACAAGCGCGAGTTCCCAATGGACGCCCGCAACCGATCCCGCCGAGGCTTGGTTCAGGTCGAGTGCCTGGCGGTAAGTTGCTTCGGCGTCTGCGAGCTGGCCCATGAAGTAATACAGCCAAGCCAGTTCAGCAAATGTAACGTCGTCGAGTGGATCTTGGGTCTTCGACCGCAGATAGAACGGAACCGCCTTATCAAATTCGCCGCGAACCAAAGGTATGTCCGCTGCACTTCGCAAGATGCGGGCGTTCATTGGGCTGAGTTCCAGCGCACGCTGCAGTTCCTTGTCCGCCCCGGCCCAGTCCCAGTCGAGCGTTTCGCGGACTCTTCCGACTGCCAAGTGCGCTTCAGAGAGTGCCGGATCGACTGCCAATGCTCGCTCTGCAGCGCCGCGAGCTTCGTCGGCCGCTCCCTCGACTGGAAAATACCAAACCTGCCACAATCTTACGAAGCTAAGTTCCGCCCATGCAAGAGCAAAGCCTGGATCAAGTTTGAGCGCCCTATGCAGGTAGTCAGCGGCCTTTTCCATCTCTACGCTCGTGCTGCCCCGTAGATAGATAGATCGACCCTGCAAGTAAAAAGTGTACGCCTCGGTGCTCGCCGTTGGTGCGGTCCTGTTAGATGTTGTCGGAAGCAACGATGCTTTGAGCGCACTGACCACCGCCGCGGCAATTTCGTCCTGGACCTTAAATACGTCATCAAGAGGTCGATTGTAAGTCTCTGACCAAATGTGGTACCCGTTATCGACTCGAATCAGCTGCGCGGTAACGCGCAGTTTGTTCCCCGATTTCCGGACACTGCCTTCCAGGACATGCGAAACGCCGAGCGCCTTGGCGATGTCGGCGATGGTCGCCTGTTTACCCTTGAAGTAAAACGATGATGTGCGCGCGGGTACACGCAAATCCGACACCTTGGTCAGCATGTCGATGAGTTCCTCGGACAATCCGTCCGAGAAATATTCCTGATCCCTCTTCTCACTCATGTCAACGAATGGCAGGACCGCGACTGACTTTACGGAGATAGGGGGGGGTGACGATAAGATTGCGGTCGGTAGCGAAGCCGGCGCGGCACTTCGGCTCGATACCCAAAGTCGATCAATTGCAAACCCGGCAATAGCAAAGCCAATGAGTGACGCCACAACGATTGCCATGCGCTTCGATGTCGTCCATACGGGAGACGATGGTCCGGCAATTCGCGGTGTTGAATCCGCCTTCGTCATGGGCGAATGTATGGCAACCTGTACCGCAGCAATAAGCTTCGGCATCGAGCGGACAATCTCCGTCCCGCTTGCGTCGAGCCATTGCGAGGTGTTTAGGAAGTATTCAAATTCAGCGGGTAATGGAGTTAGATCGACTCGCAGCGCAATGACCGGATGGCGCTTGGACGTCGCTCGCTCTACCTCCCTGAGGACGTGGGGAGAAGTCGCCGCATCTTGTGACAGGACCAGAACAATCGCCTTGGCAGAATCGATTGCGTGAACGATTTCGCTGGCGTAGTGCGCACCTGGCGTTACGTCTCGCGGCGCGATCCAGCACTTGAGGTCCTGGCGCTCCAAAGCGGCGGAGATGTAATTGGCAACCTCAGTGTTGGGGGATGCGTAGCTGACGAATACGTCGTGGCCGCCAGAATGAGCGTCCGCCGTATGTCCTTCGCCGCCGCCTTCAACCACGTCGATCCCCCTGATATGCGACATGTTTGCAGATCATCCACGTGTATATCAAAGTCTAGGCGTGTCTGCCGCATGCCCGCTCCAGCGACAGCTTAGGGAAAGGCAGATTACCGATCGGAAGGCCCTATTGTGGCCGTAAGCGAAGGCTCATGTGGCGGCCTAAATCGTCGTTGGCTTGCAGATGGGTATAACTACGGTTATACTTTTCCAATGAAAACTGCGATCTCCATCCCGGATGCGATTTTTGAGGAGGCTGAGCGGCTTGCCAAAACCCGAGGCTGGTCCCGGAGCGAGCTTTATTCAAATGCAGTGTCTGCATATGTCAATAGCGAGAGATTCCTGGGTGTTCGGGAAAAGCTCGATGCAGTTTACGGACAGAATGTCGATGACTCCTCTGTGGATCCACTCCTCGCTAAGGCCCAAGCACGCTCCCAGCCGAAAGAGAAGTGGTAATGCGGCGCGGAGAGATCTGGTGGGCATCTCTGGGAGAGCCTCACGGCTCCGCGCCGGGTTTCCGAAGGCCGGTACTAGTCGTTCAGTCTAACGATTTCAATGAAAGCGCGATCCGCACCTCAATCTGTGCAGCGATTACATCGAACATGCGCTTGGCAGATGCTCCAGGCAACGTGCGTGTCACCCGCCGCGTCAGCGGACTACCCCAAGACTCAGTGGTCAACGTGTCGCAGCTAATTACTTTGGATAAACAAATGCTCACCGAGAACGTGGGTCGGTTGCCTGCGCAATCAATGCGCGACGTGGAGGCGGGCATAAAGCTCGTGCTGGCGCTGTAAATCCGGTGCGGCCGAGCTGCCCAAAAGTGGCCGGTCAGAGACTTATGACTGAAAGGCTTGGTCCCGGGACGTCGCCTACCGATGTATCCCTACGTATCCTTATGTGGCCCCACATACCGCGAAAATTCACACGCTAATCACACTTCGCACTTGCCGTCGCAGCAAAGCGGCTGTTTTCGAGCCCCGGAGGCGCCTTCCCCGTGGGTTCGATTCCCATCGCCCGCTCCACTCCAGCCATTGCTGGCCAATGCCAGCCAACCTGAGTACCAGCCTCGTATCACGTAGTACGTTCGCTGACATTGGCTGGCATTGGCCGTGGTTTCACACGCAGCGTTCCGTTACCCCGAATCGAGTTCCGTTCCGCCCGCTGCACCGGACAAGAACCTTCATGTTCGATCTCGATCTTAATTGGCGTGAACGCCGCGGTTGACGCCGCCATGGCCTTTTGGGCCGCCGCGAAGACGTCGCGTGCGGACGTCGTACCCGCTACGTGCTCTGTACACTCGACACCGAGGTCCATCCATCCTGCATTCACGGCCTCAAACATTTCTTCGGCAGGTGCAGTGTGGCCCTTCGGGATGCCGAACTGCTCGAACGCTTTCGCCCACCCTGCACGTGGGACTGCAAAGGCTTTCACGTCGAGATTCAGGACTTCACCCAAATGCTCCGCGACTTCATCCGCGGTGACCATTGAACCAAGCTCGACGGCGCGCTGCCCTGACCACGCTCGCCGGGTAAAAAGGGTTGCGACCTCCGCGCCGACGTCGTTCGACGCGACCATGCTGTTCGAATAGTTATCTATGAAACCACTCTTCACCACAGGATGACGGGTGTCCGCCGCAACCAGGTGTCGGTCGTCAATTGCTCGACCACGAACTGAGCGACATCGGCGCGCGCTATCTTGCCGCCGTTAACGCCTGCGAGGTCGGCGGTGGCCCTGACGCGGCCACGCGGTGGGTCGTTGGTAAGCATAGCGGGGCGGACAACGACCCAGTCGAGCGAACTGGCGCGGATCGCGGCTTCCTGGCGGTCCTTGTCCTTGTACGCGGGGCCGAGCAGCAATGGCTGGAACAGCCGGTCGAAGACGAAGCCGCCGTGGCCGCGACTGTCGCCGACTCCGAGCGCGGAGATGCATATTAACCGGCGGACGCCGCTGCGGGTCATCGCCGCGACCAGGGCGCGGGTCGCGACGGTCAGCAGCTCGACCTGGCGGAAGCCCATACCGGTGCCCAGCGCACTGACCACGGCATCGCAGCCGTCCAAAGCGCGCACGAGGATCGCCTCATCCCGCGCGTCGCCCTCGATCAGCTCGGCTCCCGGCAGGTCGGCGCGCGCTTTCGCACGAACCAGCGCCACTACGGAGTGACCGCTCTGCGCGGCGCCGCGGACGATGAGCTGGCCGGTTCCGCCGGTTGCGCCCAAAACCAATATCTTCATGTTTGACCTCGATCTTTTCTGATGGGTACGGTGCGGTTCACGTGGTGACGGCCTGCCGCGCCGCCGCGAACACGTCACGAGGAGGCGTTGTGCCGGCGACGTGCTCCGTGCCCGCGACGCCGAGGTCCATCCATCCCGCGTTGACGGCCTCGAACATCGCCTCAGCCGGTCCGGTTTGGCCCTTGGGGATGCCGAACCGTTCGAACGCTGCCGGCCACTCGGCCCGCGGGACAGCGAAGGCCTTGACGTCGCGCTGCATGACATCGCCCAGTTGCGCCGCGACTTCATTCGCGCTGAGCATCGAACCAAGTTCGATGACGCGATGCCCCGACCATGCGGAGCCCGTCAGCAGCGACGCCACCTCGGCGCCGATGTCGTTCGTCGCGACCATGGTCGATTTCCGGTTTGTCGGATTGTAGTAGACCGGTAGCATTCCGCCCTGGGCGACCTGCAAGCCGTAGAGGAAGTTTTCGAAGAATCCGCCTGCGCGCACAAATGCGATTGGCGATACCAGGTCGCGAAAACCTTGCTCCAGAAGCGACAAGGCCGTGATCATCCCAAGCCCGCTGGTCCTGTTCGCGCCCATCGACGAGAGCGCTACCACGCGCGGCGGCGCTGCCTTGGTGAGCGCCTCGACATAGTTCGCAATCACGCCCTTGGCTTCTTTGTAATCGGGCGAGGGAGCCCAGACAGCCGGCAACATGACAAACGCGCCTTCGACGCCTTTGAGCGCCCGCTCGATGGCTGCCGAGTCATTCCAATCACCGTCAACCAGTTCCACGCCCTGGTTCGCCCAGCTTGATGTCTTCTCGCGATTGCGAACTAGTGCGCGAACTTTCTTGCCTTGCGCCAACAGATGTTCTGCCGTCGCGCCGCCTACTTTTCCCGTGATTCCCATGACTAAAAACATGCGTGTTCTCCTGAGTTGAGGGACAGAGCACTGCCCCGGTTGGTTTCAATGGATGAGCGGCAGAATGGCCCGGATACGGGGATCGCGCGCGTAGAGGCCGACCCATGTCATCGCGCCCAGAAGCAGGGCAATGATTTCCGGCGGCGACCCCAACTCACCAATGCGGACATGGGCGCAGATGGCGCCTCCCAAAAAGCCCGTCACTAGGATCGCGCCGAGCGCGGCGGTGGCCGGGATCGCGTAAAGGATGGCGCAGGCGAGTACGATCGGACCCAAGACACGGGTCAGGTCGATCGCGAACCCGGTTTCCCGCAACATGCTCGCGATCTGTGTCGGCGCGAAAAGCTGAATGGTGCCGTCTGCCACCAGAGCGATAACCACAAACACGCTCATTATGCGGCCGGCCCACAGGGCGCCCTGCAAGGTCGTGGTTTCAGGCACCCGATCCAGTTTCATGGTTTCGAACACTTGTCGTTCTCCTATGGGGGAATCCCAATATTCGTAGCTTACTGTGTCACTTAGGTATGATAATCACTCAGAAACTGAACTCACTGTTCTTTCTGAGGTGAACAATACCGAGGTGCCACATGCAGAATCTCGAACCCCTCCTCATTTTCATAACGGTGGCAGATATGGGGAGCTTCACCCAGGCGGCCGATAGCCTGGGCATTCAGAAAGGAAGGGCCTCAACGGCGATCCGGAAGCTAGAAGAAGAGGTCGGTGTCAGGCTTCTGCACCGGACGACGCGTAGCGTGCAGTTGACCGAAGACGGACGGGTGTTTCATGCACGCGCCCGCGACCTGCTTGCTGACGTTGATGATCTGCACTCGATGTTCGCAGGCGATCGAGTGGCACTTCGCGGGCGTCTACGCGTCGATCTTCCGACCGAGGTTGCACGGACAACGATCGTGCCGGCCCTACCGGATTTCATGGCGACTCATCCCGAGTTGGAGCTGGAGGTGTCGAGTACGGATCGCCAAGTTGATCTAGTTCAAGAGGGGTTTGACTGCGTATTGCGAGTTGGTCCCATCGGGGACGAGACACTGATTGCCCGCCCGCTGGGCAAGTTACGCATAGTCAACGCCGCCAGCCCCGCCTATCTTGCGCGCTATGGCGTCCCTCGATCGCTGGGAGATCTTAAGCGCCAAGAACACCGGACAATTCACTTTGAGACGACGCTGGGCGCAAGACCCCTTGGATGGGAATACCCGGACGGCGAAAGTTACGCGACACTTCAGTTGCCAGGTGCGTTGCACGTCAACAGCGCGCAAACCTACGAAGCCGCCGCCCTCGCCGGTCTTGGCCTGATTCAGGCCCCACTTCTTGGGATCGGCCGATACTTAGAGAGTGGAGCGCTGGTGGAAATTCTACCCGACTTTCGTCGTCGGTCGCTTGCCCTGTCCCTCGTAGTGGCGCATCGGCGCAACCTGTCGCGCCGAGTCCGCGCATTCATGAAATGGATCGAAAATGTGCTCGCGCCCTACCTAGAATAGCGAATGATTTGCAGCCAATACCAACAATCGCATGCCAACGAAATATTCGATGCTACCCAGGTCAAGGTGCGCCCATCGGCCTAATGCCAACGTCACAACATTGGCTGCGGTTCGCTGGCATTGGCTGATGTGGCACCGTTTTCCACAAAAAAATCGCACGTCTTGGGTTCGATTTCCTCGCAGGCCAGTCCGTGGCGCCACGTATTGGTTGGAGTCAAAGGTTGACGGCTATCCCGATGCTCGCTGCCACTGCATTGAGTCGCTTGTCCAAGGTCCAAAACTGACATCGTTCAATAGCTGCGGCAGCGAGGAGGTGAATGTCCACATAACCAACACCTCGGCCGTAAAGTTTTTGCGCGCGGATGAAGGTCATGACCTCGTCGTGTTCAGCCACGGTCACCGAATGTAGTTGTTGCAGAAGTTCAAGCGTAGCTTCACGGTTAGAGAAGTTGCCGCAGGCGAGTTCGCCCACGACGAACGGATGCATGACTACTTCGCGGCGTCGGAGACGCTCGCCGAGATCCGGCACGTCCTCGCGAAAGTAGTCGATCCAGACTGAAGTGTCCGCGAGAATCATGTTGCCGCGGCAGCACGCCTCCTCGGGACCGGTTTAAGCTGCGGCTGCGTGCCGCCAAGCTTGGCGAGTCGCATGGCGCTCTCTCGTTCGATGAGCGCCTTCAGTCCCTCACGTAGCACTGTCGAGCGATCAAGACCGCCCATCATTTTGGTCGCTTTGGCGAGTAAGTCACCGTCCAGTGTTACCGTCGTGCGCATAGCAGTACCCCATTCCGGAGTACTTATAATAGCATCACTTGATGCGGTAAATGGTGCAAAAAATACGCGAATGGGTAGATGCGAGAGTCTACCTTCCGCGCACATATCGAGCGGCTGACCCTATCAACAACGCCGGCATTGGCTGGCGTTGGCTCCTATGGCAGCGTTTTCCACACGAAACTCACACGCAGCGGCCATCGGCGCTTGCAACTTCATGATTCAAAAAGGGTAGTGGCTGCAGAGCGATATATTCGATTCCCATCGCCCGCTCCACTCCCAGGCAACGTCCGAGCCACGCAGGGCACAAGATCGCGTCAAGACATTGATCCGATGGGAAAGCCTTGGGAAAGCGCCTACTGAGGGCTGGGCCGTATCCTGGCTGGGCGGTATAGTTGGCGTCTGAATCTCAAGCCGTTTTTGACGGTCATGTAAACACTACGGACGTTGTGGATGTCGTTCACCGGATCCTTGTCAAGGATGACAAAGTTGGCGAGCTTGCCGACTTCTAGTGATCCCATTTCCTCTTCGCGCCCGATCGTCCGCGCACCGTTGACTGTTGCCGCCTGAATAGCATCCGCCGACGTCAATCCAGCGCCATCGACCAGGAGTATGAGCTCCTGTGACAAAGCGCTGTAGGCATCTTTACTGTCGCCGGGCTCGTCGTCAGTGCCGGCCGATAGGGGAATTCCGGCGCGATAGGCTTCACCGGCTAGCTTCGCGGTCAGCGCATATTTGCAGTCTACCCCCGAATCGTCCGAGAAATAAACGTACAACGTGGCATCCAAAATCGTGCCTCGTTGCTTCATATCCGATAGCAACGCTTCAAGTCGCCCGTTGGGTAGCTCTAGTTTCTGCGCATTGACCGGCACTGGGGGATGCGTCGCTGCCGGCGGAATCGGGTCGGAGACCTCGTAGCCGAGCATGCAGGCGTGACTCATCACATCTACGCCGGCATCCGCAACTTCGCTAGGACTAGCAGGAAATACAGCCGCGTGAGCCCATACCAGCATACCCTGGCGATGGGCTTCTGCGGTTATCGCATCTAGGAGCGACGCGGAAACATCGGCATAGACCTTAATCGCTGTCGCGCCCGTACCGTGAGCTTGAGCAATGGCGAGGGGCATATCGGTCTGAGGCGTTACAGCCTGCATCCACGGCACTTCACCTGCAACACGCCCGCGGGCCGCCTGGTGAGTGCGCGGATCCACGAAGAATGCTGGGCCTGCCATAACCGCCGCGTAGTAGATGTCGGGCGATGGGATTTCATCAAATTCCGCTTCGCGCTTGAGTTCTCCGAGCAGCCGCACGTCCCCGGCCATATCTCGGACAGCCGTGACACCGCTGTAAAGTTCACGAACTAAATACGCTTTGGCGGCTGACGGGTTAGCTGAAGTCGCAAGGTGCACGTGGCTGTTGATCAATCCGGGAATGACAAACTTGCCGCGCACATTGACGACTTCAGTGCCCTTCGAGGCACGGTAGTTCAAGGCTGGAAGTATGGCTGCGATGCGACCGGTGCGAGTGACGATGACCATGTCGGGGCGGCCAGCGGCAACTGTGCCATCGTAGACGGTCGCGCCGACATAGGCGGCATCCTTCTGATGCGTCGCCGGCAGAGCGCAGGCGTTTGTACTCCCCAGTGCCATTGCAAATACCAAGAAAGCTACGAGATGGGAATTCATTGAAGAATGTCGCCTTGAAAAGGTACAGGTAGCTGCTTACGGTCGAACCTTTATCTCAACGCGAACAGACGGAGGATCATTGGGCGAGTAATAATTCTCCACCGTCTCGATTGCATGCATTGGTTCGGGCTTCATCCAATGAACCGACCAATGACCCGGGTGAACCGGACTATCTTGGCTGGGCAAGTCTCTGACAATATTCCCTGGTTGGAGGTAGTGGATATGGGGCGACTTCCCACCTGTATCCCAATCCAGAAAGAAGCCAGGCCAATGATGATGATGCATGGGCTCCGTTTTACCCGGGGGAGGCATGGTCACCTCTAAGACGCGGACCAGCGCGTTCTCGAATATGACTCGGTGACTGCCGGGTGCCGCCGTCACTGCGTCATATCCTTGCGGGAAGTCCGTCTCATTTTGCGTATGACCCAGGGCTTGCCGAGTGCATATGGCGATGAGGAAGGCCGCACTCATGGCGATTGCTATTTTCGCGCCCAGCCTATAAAAACTTGCATTGGCGTTCATGGCAGCAAAAGTACAACCAAACCGAACCGGACTCTACAAACATTTCGCCGGCGTGACATTGCAATGTCGGAAGGCACTCGAACACAGCAAATGACCGCAGTTGGCCCTTGACGTCGCGGCAGCTCTATTCAAGGGGTCATTGAATGGGCTTTCCGATGCGATTCCAGTGCGGGAAGCTTGGAAAATCCCAATTCATCCAAATCCGTGATGCTCGCCCCACGAGATTTTCTTCGGGAACGAAGCCCACTTGTGGAAACCGGCTATCCTGGCTGTCATTGCGATTGTCGCCCATGAAAAAATAATGTCCCGCAGGCACTATTGTTTCGAAGTCAGTCGATGAGCGGCCGGCGGCGAACATGACTTCGTGTTCGGCTTGACCAAACCGTTCCACACCAAGCGCCGACCCGGTGAACCCATATCCATCCGAATAGCGTCCGTCCGGCGCAAGCGGGATCGGCGTGCCGTTGATGCTCAGGCGATTATCGCGGACGAGTATGTGATCGCCCGGTAAGCCGATGAGGCGCTTGATGTAATGAACTGATGGATCCCTTGGCAGGCGGAACACGACGACATCACCGCGGTGAGGTTCGCCTGTAGAGAGAACTTTCGTATTGAAGAACGGCAATCGCAAGCCGTAGGAATATTTTGTGACGAAAATAAAGTCGCCATCCACCAAGTTCGGCATCATGGACGCAGACGGGATTCGAAAGGGCTCGAACAAAAACGACCGCACCAGGAGAACACTCAGAACAACCGGAAAGACCGAGCGTGCGAAGTTGACGAGCAGGGGCTCCTGGATGCTGCTACCCGAAGCCCCCGGGAACCTTCTGGGCTTGAAGTACAAGGTCTCGGCTAGCATGATCGCGCCCGCCGCAGCGAAGCCGACCAATAGAAGCGTAGAAAGATCCATCAGTAGACCTGGCGTCTTTCTGCAGTGATCGATTGTCGTTCGACGCTTTGGCAATGACAGGCGTCGGCGCTGCATTGCCTCCGCGTTGCACTAGCCCAAGAGAGCGTGCCAACGCCCAGCGCGGCCACTGCAAAGAACACGATAAGAAGATTGATCGGTCCATGCGGCTGTTTCCATTTCAGAAGCTTTACCGTCAGCCACAGGGCCGCCAAGGCAATAGAAATCAAGACAGTCATCGTCGCGATGAAAGCCGGACTCAGCATGTCTTGCCAATCGTGCGCGCGTCGGGATTGATCGATAATGGAGACGGCGCCGAGGACAATCACCAATTCAGTCAAAAGATGAAGAAACACTCTGATCGTCGCAATCCATTTACGCGCGCGAAACGCATGTGATCGCGCGAGTACGATCGCTATGGCCACTTGCCGCCAGTACCAGAGGCGGCTTCGACCTTGAGCATACTGTTCGATCAAATCACCCTCGAGCGATTCGCTGTGCCAGCCCGCAGCGAGACGCTGCAACAGCCATGTCGCCACCCGCGGTGGATGTCCGCGCATCATGCAATTTGCCCCTTGAGGCCCGGCAGGCCGCTCGACAAGCGCATCAAAGTTCGATGTGCATCGCGCGCCTCCTTCAATCCGGCCGCCGTCGGCTTGAAGTAGGTCCGTGCCTTGCCACCACGTTCAGCCGTCGGCTCACCCAGAAGCGACGTGATCAGCCCTTTCTTCTCGAGCCGTTCCAGCGCCGCGTAAACGCTTGCAATCGAGACGTCACGCCCGCTTTGTTTCGAGATTTCTTGAGAAATCAGCACGCCATAGGCATTCATATTCACCCGCATGACGGCAAATAGCACCATCAATTCGAGTTGGCCTAGGTAGTCCCGTTTCCTCATATCTTCTATAATAGTGAAGTAATAAGAGCGTTGCAACCTGCGGTGGTGGTGCGGGGGCGTGCCCTGCGGTGGGCAAACAAAAAGGTGCTTACCGTTGACCTTCGCGAGCGCGTTTTTCGGCTCAAGGGTATGCGTCCACTGCGGGATACCGCGACGTTCGCGCTCGCCAGCGTCGGCGAGGGTGGCCATAGTGTCGTGTGGCCTGGAGAAATCGACATGGGCGCCGCGCGGCTACTCGAGTTGGCGCTCGAGCAGAACGGGCGGGCCGATGCGGTCGGGTTCATCCGATGGCGTTGGAAACACGGTTTGAGCTTGACTGATGCGGCAGAAGCGCTCGGGCTGTCGCGGCGGCAAGTGGCGTATTACGCCGGCGGCGAGCATGAGGTGCCGCGCACCGTCCTGCTGGCATGCAAGGGCTGGGAAGTGGAGGGCCAGGTTGCGGCGTAACGCATCTCTACGTTGCCCCACGTACCGCCAAAATTCACACGCTAATCACACTTGGGATTCGCCATCGCGCCAAAGCGCTTGTTTTCCAGCTCCGGAAGCACTTCCCCCGTGGGTTCGAGCAAATAATTGCACGCGGGCAGTCCGCGAAACCACGAAGTCAGGTGGACCTTCCTGCCTCACCCGGCATCGGTAGCCCGACCTTGCGGCAGAAAGAGGCGAAGCGCAGATCGTCCTTGTAGCGCAGGATGAAAGGATCGAAGAGGAGATACTGGATGCCCGGATCGCGGTTGCTCCAGGCTCGATCGAGCCACTCAAAGGTTGCCGTTGCGTCGTTGCGCAGCGCGTAGACCTCCGCGATCTGGTAGCGGAACCACCGGCATCCTCGATAAATGTCCCCTGCGCGCCCGCAATTGAAAGGTGAAGTATCGCAAGTACGACCGTCCGCGCACGTCCATCGGCTACGATATGCGCGCCTTGTGGGACACACCCGGGTCATCCGGTATGCGAGTCATCTTCCTGATCCTGTAACCGACGCCGAGTTTTCCAAAAGAGGAGCGCCTCGAACCCCAAGAAGGCCGCGACCAGCACAACGATGCCGACGCGCCCGGCAATCTCTTCAGCGACGCGGGCCGTCACATACACCAATACGATCATACTGAGTGCCATACCGGGAGCACCTAACCCACGCATGGCCGCGCTGCGGTGATAGCCAGCCCAGAACGCAAACCTGGCCAATACCCACACCACCGTTGTAGCGACGACCGCTCGCATGGCTGAACCCGTAGGGCAATACGCCGCAAGCCCGAATAGAGCAGCGGCGAACACAACTGTCTGCTCAAGGGTGTTCTGTAAGTACCGCTCATTCACCTGGAGACGGCGCGTCTCAAACCGCACCAGAGGGTCGAAGGCGGGAGAACCCAGCCGTTCATGTGCCACCGCCTCGACTCCCATGACAAGGGTAAAGAGCACAGCAACGCACCAGCACTTAAGGGCAAAAGCTTCCCTGGAAGCGAAGTTCTCCATAGAGAGGATAGGAGGCATGAGCTGATCGATCGCCACCCAAAGTGCGACGGCCACTGGCATCGCCAAACCAATCATGATCATTCCCGTTCGTCGCTGCCGCTTGAATTCTTCCATCGCGTCTCCTTCGATATCCCCACAAGCCCGCCAATCTCGTTGGAATTAGGCCCTATGTGAGAGCGAAGTTACAACAAAGAAATGGGAAGTCTTGCGTAGTCATTCCTTTGATTTCGATCAGTAGCTGCAAGCCGCGAAGGGCAGCTAAGTGAAGGCCCAACTGCGACGCCCAATAGCAGCTCCTGACCGGGTTGAGTCCGCGTGGCGGCAGCGATTGCCAACGCGTACTCCCGACCCGTTCCTGCCTGAGGTGAACGGCAGGCTTGGGGCATCATATGAGATGACCTACACAGGATAGCGGCACTGTGCATCGCTAGACGACGCAGGTTTCCGCCCCTGTGGTCATGGTGCAGTCCGGATGTACACGGGCAGCCGGAACAAAAAGAAGTAGTCGATAGGAATACCCGCGTCATGAAGGTCTGCCATTGTGTTTCGCAGGACGTGCCACACACTGAGCTCCTGCGGACTCGGATTTATCGAACCATCAATTTCTTGGGAGGTATTGGCTTTTTTGGCACTGCTCGAATTGGCCAACGGCGTGGAGGCGCAACCGGCAACGGTCGATGCCACAATGATCATTAACGTTCCACCAATAATCCAGGCTGACTTTCTATCTAGTGACATTGGCACTCCGATTTCGCGCCTTGGTGTACTACACAACAATTAGGGACATTCTACTGCCGAACATGCGATGCCCTGAGCGGCGGCTTTAGAGTGGGCAGATTAGGCATCGGAACGTCAGGTTGCTGCCGCAAGTTGCCGGATGATATTCCCGAGAGCGGTCTCGGCCGTTTGCGAAGGGGAGGGTGGTGTACCGACCGAGCAGCCGTTCAAGAGTAGTACAGCGGACATTGAGCGCGCCGTCTTGGAAGGGTCGGGCCTGCAAGGTATACACGAAGGTCGGTGGGCGTTGGCTCTTCCTTTTTCAAACGGGACTGCTTGAGTATTAACACCGGCTTGGGCTGAGCTGTGCGGGTCGGCCGTCCGCTCCTGGCCGGGAGTCACTCTACGTAATCCATCGCCGATGGATTCTCGAGACCTTGCCTAGTGGCCGATCAGACGCAACGACAGAACTTTCCATGCTGGGTTGCCGAGCAGTACTAATGCGGTGATTTGGAGGGCAATCATCCAGACAACGCCTGCAATATACGCGGGGTGCAATCTAGCGCGCGTGGCCAAGTCGTAGACGCCGAGCGCGAGCAACAGGAGATCGCTCCCCAGATAGAGCTCACCCCATTCGCCGAGGGCAAGTGGAGCGGCTACGGCGCCGTTTAGAAGCCGGGCGAAACCAGCATCGCTGATATAAATGAGGCCCAGCAACATGAGACGCTTATGCGCCGCTGGACGCGCGCGCAGCAGCAGTCCCGCCGCTGTAAAACTAGCGAACGCTACGATGTCGCTGAGTTGGACGGCTAGAAATTCCGGCGTCCTGCCGGTCGCCGTAAAGCGGCCGGCATCGACGACCAATGCCGTCGCCGGACCGAGCACGACCATGATCGCCGCGAGTGCCGCGCCTGCGATACCTAGCCTGCGATGGATGTCTGCCCGCGCCGTTCGAATCAGCGCCACCTGCACCGTGAACAACGCCAGGTAGCCAACGAAGGCGACTGCATGAAAGTGGACGATCAACGGGTAGTCGAGACCGTACTTGCTCAGGTGATTGAAGGTGTCGGTCCCGAAGCCCGACAGCACAGCCACCCAAACTAGGGCTGTGAACAAAAGAAACGCGTTCCGATCCGCGCTCGCGCGCGCAGGAAAGCTTCCAGCGGTCATTGTCGTTATTTTCGTATCCCTCGGCCGATCCTAAAATAGCCTCTATCGAACTTCAAAGTTTGGCTCGATTGGGGGGCACATCGGCAGTCCTTGGAAGGATAGCCGATTTTGGGGCTTGCTCGGTCTGCTTGTGGCCCGATTGGAGACACCTGACTGAAAAGCCGGAGCCCGGAATCTCACACATCGATGTGTCCCTACGTAACCTTCACCAAGTCACGCCCGGCGCGTGGTATTGCGGATTGTCGTTTACTGGATCGGCCACGGCACTTCAGTGTGTCGCCTTCCAGGAATGTCCCCTTCATGGCGCGTACTTGCATGTGCCCAATGTCGCTTGTTGCCCGACCGGTGCCTGTCATGATCCGGGATTGTGACGTTCGTTGAATCCTCCAAGCCGAAATCTTTTTAGAAACCCCGGTGAACAGGCAACTAGACCTTGACGACCTTGAGGATGCGCTTTAGAGCGGCGAAATCAGCAGGATTGCGTGTATAGAGCGGCAATCCATTTGCCGCAGCCGTGGAGGCGATGAGCAAGTCCGCGAGGCGTGCCCTGCTAGATTGTCCGGCTGCCCGCGCGGCAGCAAAGACCCTACCGTACATACGTGCCGAATCCGCATCGAAAGGCAAGGGATCCCAGGTGGCCGTCGCCCACTGCAAACGATCCTGGCGTCGAGCACGCTCGTCCCTATTCTCGGTTGCATGTGGGCCGGCAGCGAGTTCGGCCATCGTCACCGCAGTAATTGCGGACTCATCAGGAAGTTGATCAACAATGATCTGGTCGTGATCGATCAGAACCGACGTGTCCAGAACACCGCGACTCGCCTCAGTCATAAGGACGAGGATCAACTACGGCATCGAGATCTGCACGGAATTGCGCGGCATCGATCCGCGCGGCTTTTCCTGCAGCATCCGCGATGGCGGCGCGAGGCACGAAGCGACGTCGCTTGATGGGTCGCAGTTCTCCGACCGGCGTGCCGTTTCGACTCACGATGATCGTTTGTCCGGCCTCCACCTCACGGAGCACTGCGGCGGATTGATTGCGAAGCTCTCGCTGAGTGATGGTACGGATTTTCATAATCCGAACTGTAGCACATCGTAGCGCACTGTAGCAATTGTGCCGATCGATATCCGTACTTGGATGCCCGCTCCGGGCACACGTACCGCGAAAACTCACACGCTAATCACACTTGGGATCCGCTTTCGCGCCACGGCAACAATTCAGAGCGTCCGCGCACCTTGATCTCGAACGCGCCTCGAAATGTGCGGTGAACGGCTTCGATTGCGGGGCGAGTCACTTCGTCATCGTTCCCGGCGCGATCCTTCTCAAAATCGACGCGCAGTTGTGAAAGTACGCCGTCGCTTGGATAAGATGATTGCCGAGGAGGCTGCGCCGTCCGTAGCGTAACCCGGTTATTCCGGAGTCGAAATATGTCTGCCAAGTCGCAAACATGGCGCGTGAACTCGCGCTGTATCAATTGCATGCGATTGCCTGCGCAATCACTGCGCGACGTGGAGGCGGGCATAAAACTGGTGCTGGCGCTTTAAATGCGGTGCGGGTGAGCTCGGGATCTCGCACATCGATGTATCCCTACGTAACCTTACCTGGCCCCCAATACCGCGAAAATTCGCACGGGCGCAGTTAGGGCTTAAGGGCCGCAGTTAAGGCGCTCCCGTCTCGAACACATTCCCAGTTGATCAAGTCGAACCGGCGCTCGAAGGCCCGAGCCTCCACTTGACAGTCACCCTTGCTGCCGTACCCGTGCAGGACGTCGCGGTGTACGGCTCCGTGTACAGTGTAGATCAGAAAGACCAGCGTCCAACTCATGATTCAAATCTCCAAAGTATTTAAATACCTATGATTGAACCGGACCCCAGACAATCTCCAAGATGTTTGACACTTAAATTACAGCGATTGAAATACCATCCGCCGAACCACTCGCGACACAGTGTGGCAGACAGGTCTGTTCCGCAGGTAAAGACATACAAGCACTGCGACGCTGATTCCACAAAAGATCGCTGTAAGTTAAATCAGAACCGATTGTGCTTAGCGGCGCAGATCACGAGCAAAAGACAGATATCAGCGATCCATGCCGTAGCGCCTTCGTCGCGGAATTGCTACCGAGCACCAGGAGCAACGCGATCACTGACCTGCGTGATGATTACGCCAACAACCACTATCAGCAGTCCAATAGCTCGCATCGCCGTTAACGGTCGCAGAGTGGCCCCCGCCAATGCAAAGTGGTCTATGAGTGCCGATGTGAGCAGTTGCGCCGTCACAGCGAACAGAATCGCGTTGCCGACACCAAATCGTGGCGCAATAAACGTGATGCTCAAGATATAAAACCCGACTATCACCCCACCGGCATATTGAAAAAGCGAAATGCGCGCCAATGTTTGAACGGCGGGGATATGGGCCCTCGTTGTCGCAGCCGCGACTAATGACGCAAGCAGCCCGATAGCAAACAGGAGAACCGTCGCCTGAATTGCACCTCCCGTTTCTCGCGCGAGCCCGCCGTTCAAAATTGCCATTAGCGGAATCAGCGCTCCGGCGGTGAATGCCCATACGGCGTAGGTTATCGCAGACATCCGTTGCTCCTTTTATAGTTCGTAGTTACGCTGCCCGAGCGAGCGCCTAGGACCGACTGGGATCAGCAGTGATGAAGTATTGACCCCCCTGCCGTCCTGCAGGTCCCGGGTTCCGGACGACTATGCGTCGCGCACTCGACGTCCGCTATCACCCAGGCCGGCGGATGCATTCTCACCCGAAATAGTCCAAAATTCCTCGCGCCAAACGCTCTGTGTCGGAAGTCAGGCGTAACATGGCATCATATCCGGCGCCGCGATCGAACTACTGATCATTGGTCCGTACTCACGACGCGAACAAATGAAATCTACGCCCAGAAACGATTCGCATCGAATCAAAGGTAAAATGAATCCACTCGTCAGTAAGGTTCATGGCAAGGCGCGACGCTGGAGCGCCGAATATGCCGCGCTCCGCCAACTCTGCCTTGCGTCGGGTCTCAATGAAGAACTGAAATGGGGCCAAGCTTGCTACGATCTAAATGGCGGCAACGTCGTTTTGATCCATGGCTTCAAGGATTATTGTGCCCTGCTTTTCATGAAAGGCGCTTTGCTCAAGGACCCCAAGGGCATCCTAGTTCAGCAAACCAAGAACGTGCAGTCCGCGCGGCAAGTCAGGTTTGCGTCTCTTGCGGATATCAACAAGCACAAAGCGGCGGTCAAGGCCTATATCAGGGAGGCCATTGCAGTTGAGAAATCCGGCGCCAAGGTGCAGATGAAAACCGCCGCACAATTTGAGATGCCCGCGGAGTTTCTAACGCGTTTGGACGACGACCCGGAACTGGCGGAAGCCTTTCATGCGCTCACCCCCGGACGGCAGAAAGGCTATTTGCTGCATTTCGCGGGGGCGAAACAATCGGCGACTCGCACGGCGCGCGTGGAGAAACATGCGCCCAGGATTTTGAAAGGGCTGGGACTCGATGATTAAGCCCATGAAGGCGTCAGCATTCGCACAAAACTGTGTTGTCCCACGCTCGGCAGCGGCCGCCGTCGGCGTTTGAGCCGCCCCCTCTGTCTAAGCGCTATGGCGCGCGTTTCTTGCTCGGGTCATCGGACGGGTTGACGTAGGTAATTGCGAACGGGCCTTGCAGGTGCACCTGAATCGTCGCTCCGCCGGTTGTGTACGCATAGTGATGCATGCCCGCCAGGGCAATGCCGTACCCACCCGGCAAGAGCGTCTGAGCGTGCGTCTTGTCGAAAACATCACCCATGCCAAGTGAGAAGGAGCCCTTCAAAACGGTTATGTGCTCGTCCGTGGGATGAAAGTGAGGCGGGATCACGTAGCCCGCGGGCATTTCAAACCGCACGGTGACAAGGCCCGTCGCCGCAGGGTCACCCGCGATCACAGCGAACTTTGCACCGGGCGGAAAAACTGGAGGGGGCGCGCCCCATTTGACGTCCTCGGCCGATCGAACCAAGGGTGTGTCCGCGGCGACCGCAGACACATGCACGACGACCATCGCCGCAACGATTAGAACAGCATTTCGTAAGCTTAGAAACATGATGTGATTTCCTCCAAAAGCTTATCGTTCCTCTATGGCAGCGGGCGCCCGCACGCCCAAATATCAATCAGCGATGAGGCACCCCTCGGCGCAGCCGCCGCTGCTACGACAAATTCCCCTGGAATCCCCACACGCTGCGTTGCGATGCCGCGTTGAAGTCTTGCGTCCATTGCTATTTGCGCCGTGATCCAAATAACCAATCGGGTAGGGAACTGTTGCGCATAGGCGCTGCAGAGTCCTATCTTTGATTCGCCGTTTCCTATCCGTTCGTCCGGGTTCGGCAATCGACTTGCCTCTCACCTAACCAATCGTCCGCAATTTCTGTTCATTCGTCCTGCCGGCGAGCTTCAGACCGTCGCACCGCTAGCCATTAAGCACCGATCCGGCCACAATCAGCATCGTCAAGTCAGTAATGAACGGCAGCCATGGCATTACAAGAGATCGCGGCGGCGATGCAACGCGTCGAGTCGGTTTTGAAGCGTCGCCCTGAGGTTGGCCTGCACGACGACGCACCGGCCTCGGCTCGGTGGCAGAGTGGCACGCGAGTCTTGACGAGCCACGCCAACGGCACACAGCTATTGACCGACATGCCCACCGAACTCGGCGGCAGCGGTGACAAGGTCACGCCGGGATGGCTATTGCGTGCAGGGCTCGCATCTTGTCTTGCCACTCGAATCGCAATGGCCGCGGCTGCCGCGGGGTTCGAACTGGCAATGCTGGAAGTGTTGGCCAGCAGCCGCTCGGACGCACGTGGAATATTCGGCATGTCGGAGGCTTCCGGGGAACCAGTAGCCGCCGGGCCCCGCGACATCCAGTTGCTCGTCCGCATCGCCGCACCGGGCGTCCCGCCCGAGCGATTGCGCATCCTGATCGAAGAAAGCAATCGTTGTTCGCCTGTGTCCGCGGCGGCGCGGGACGCAGTTCCGATGACTTTGTGCATCGAAGTGGACGGTGGGTAATGGATGCGCTCTCGGAGACTCTGCGAGTCGTGCACCTGGTAGGCGCCATCTTCATCAATGCCCGATTTACTGCGCCCTGGTGCTACCAGTCCCCCAGCGCTGACTCGGCCGCGCCATTGCTCGAGCCCGGCGCCGAGCGCGTGGTGATATTTCACCTGATCACCGAAGGAGAATGCTACGTCGAGATCGGCGACGACACGCCGGTACGTCTAACCGCGGGTGACGCTGTCGTTTTCCCCAAGGGGCACGCGCATCGCATGACCTCTGAACCTGGACTTGCCCCAGCAGCCGGTGCGCGCCTGGATCAAGTGCTGTCGCGAAGACCGCGTCAGCTCGTCTACGGTGGCGGTGGGCCGACGACACGCCTCGTCTGTGGCTACCTAGCTTGTGACGCTCGGCTCGCGAGAATGCTGCTAGCTGGGTTGCCCGCGCTGGTACGAGTCAACGTGCGGGGATCGAATGCCGGTATCTGGCTCGAAGCCTCGGTTCGCTACGCACTGGCCGAAGCTCGATCACCTCGCCCCGGCGGTGCCGGAGTCCTCGCCAAGCTGGCCGAGGTGTTGTTCATCGAGGTGCTGCGCTTGTACATGAACGAGCAAGGTGAAGGTAGAATCGGATGGCTGGCCGGGGTAGGCGATCGCATCGTCGGTCCGGCATTGAACGCGCTGCATGCGCGTCCGGCTCATGCCTGGACATTGGAGGAGTTGGCGCACGGCGCAGGTACCTCGAGGTCAGTGCTCGCAGAACGATTCCAGCACTTGGTTGGCAGCTCGCCAATGCAATACCTGACGCAGTGGCGCATGTTACTTGCCGCAAATCTACTGTGCCGCAGCAACGCGCCGCTGGCGCGGATTGCCGAGGATGTAGGCTACCAAACCGATACGGCGTTCAGCCGTGCGTTTCGGCGCGAGTACGGCTTGCCGCCAGCAGCGTGGCGCCGACGCCGATCGGTTCGCGATCACGTACGTTGAGATATCACATTGGACGGATGCTGCGATCATCGTGCAATTTTCGCTGACGAAGAATTGCATCGCGTGGGTTCGATTCCCATCGCCCACTCCGTTTCCCGGCTAGTGCCTTCCATCTTCTTAGACACCCTCCAAGACAACCGCTGTTCTACGTGCCGATTTCTTGCTGATCGGAAGGATTTGCTGATATTCGAACGAGTCTAGACATCGAATTGCGGTTTCAACATCCGAAAACCTGACGAGCACCAGTCGGGTGGGTGACCAAAGATCGGTCTCCCGAAGGGTCATGCGCCCACCCCTGGC
This sequence comes from uncultured Gammaproteobacteria bacterium, assembly GCA_963818075.1. GTDB lineage: Bacteria > Pseudomonadota > Gammaproteobacteria > Steroidobacterales > Steroidobacteraceae > Bog-1198. Next base: position 151,020 of record CAWFQX010000010.1, read on the forward strand.
CAAATATTCGCCCCCGAACCTTTCAATCAAGGGCCTGGCCTTCAATTTGTATTCCTCATACAAATCGGGGTCATCAAGTAAGGTGTCTACAATGAGATAGGCTGCCATGCGCGACTCCAAGAAATTAGCTTATGAAATTACAGCAGGCTAGCGTAGGTCGCGAGTGTCCGCTATTCGGACTACCAACGCCTCGGCACATTTCCTAGCCGACTGCGACTTCTTGCATCGAGTACCCCCACGTGGACTGGCAGGAATCGGCTAAACTAAAAAAGACGCTGTTTTGCCAAGGTCCGATATCGCCCGCGGGAGGGGTATGTCAGCGGCGCTGGTGATTGTCTATGCCTGCCTCGCGACGGTCGAGGTTGCCGTCGTGGTCGCCTGGGTACTTGCGACGCGCAGGCACCGCTGGCCGGTCCGCCCGTCCAGCGGCGACGTCGTGATCGGCGGCGTGACGAGCTTCCTCGATACGCTCGGCATTGGGAACTACGCGCAGATCACGGCATTGTTCAAGCTGCGCGGGAACCCGCCGGACGAGCTGATCCCCGGCACCCTGAACGTGGGCAATGCCGTGGGGATCCTCTTCAGCTCGGTGCTCTTCATCACGACGGTCCAGGTCGAGCCCACGCTCCTGATGGCAATGGTCATCAGTGCCGGGGCGGGCGCCTGGATCGGGGCCGGCATCGTTAGCCGAATGCGCCGCCGCGTGATTCAGGTTTTCATGGGCGTGGCCCTGCTGCTCGCCGCCGGGTTCTTCACGATGACCAACCTCGGCGTCATCCCGCCGACCGGATCCGCGATGGGGCTCGCGGGCTGGCGGTTCGCTTTGGCAGCCGTCGCGAATTTCGTCCTCGGCGCCCTCATGTGCGTCGGCATCGGCAACTATGCGCCCTCGATGGCGCTGCTCGCATTCCTCGGAATGCACCCAATCGCCGCCTACCCGATCATGATCGCGAGCGACGGCGTGTTGATCCCGGTGGCGAGTCTCGGCTTCCTGCGCTCGGGCCGCTTTGCACCCGCCGTTGCGGTCGGGCTCACGCTCGGTGGAATCGTCGGCACGATCGCCGCTTTTCCTCTCGTTAAGATGCTCGGCGATCACCTTACGCTGATGCGCTGGATTGTCACGGGCGTCATAGCGTATGCGGCCATTGCCATGCTCCGCTCCGCCAGGGCATCCGAGCCCGATGCGCCGGTGCCTACCGTGCCTGAATAGCGTTCTGTGACCGGTATAGCCTTGATAGGAGCGCTTTCGCTTAGAAAATTCTCTTAGCCTCATGCACCTGCCCGGCGTGAAGCGTTAGCGTGGTGACGCTTCCATCCTTATTTCTATTTAGAGTGATACTGAACCCCTCCTCGGCAAAGAATTGTGATTCCGATTCTGAAAACAATTGGACCGGCTCGGCACCAAACGGATCCGCTTGCAGGTAAAGTCGCCCGTCTCTCAGAGTCAGCTTGATCAGAACCACATCTCCGGCCGTGGTCTGATACACCCCTGGATAGGCTGATAGCGTTGCCGGATCAACTGGGATGGTGGCCTTCTGTTCGGGCTTGAAGTCTGGCCATGCATACTCCTGTCCGACCGCGCGCCTAATTTCTCCGATTATCGCGTCTCCGCTGTTGGCATTCGTCATGATGACAATACCCTGTCCAGAATCGATGTATGCCTCGAAATCGCACCGGAATCCCTCGTTTGACCCTCCGTGACCGAAGCGCAATGGATGATCCGTAGCCGTGAGCGCCACACCCAAACCCCAATTGTCTTTCTGATGCGTAAGCATCTGACGGGCCATGTCCTTTGAGAGCAGCTTGTCGGAGGTTCCCGCATAATCCTGTTGCACCTCGATCGCAGCCAGGGCCAAATCGGACGGCGTAGTCCACAGTCCAGCAGCAGCCATTTCCGGATAGGTATGAAAATCACCCGCGATGGGCATGCCGTCGCTCTCGTAAGCTGTGGCGGCCCCTCGCCTGAAACTCATCGGCAACGGCTGCACAAACGTGCTGTGCGACATTCCTAGAGGCCGCAAAACCTCACGGTCGAGAATATCTGGAAAGGCATCGCCCGTGATCTCGGTAAGGAGCAACTGCATGATGGTGTACCCACCACCCGAATACTTCCAAATCGTTCCAGGATCCGTATCTACTATCACCGGCTTCGTGTTAGCGGGCCTTTCGCCGTCGAGAATTTGGACAATCGTTGGCAAAGGCTCGCCAGCCGGATATCCAGGAAATCCGGCGACGGTTAACCCCGCGCTGTGGCTCAGGATGCGACGCAGAGTGACCTTTCGTTCTTTCGTGAATTCGTTGTCGGGGACTTTCCAGGCCTTAAGTTTCACATTGACGTCTTCGTCGAGATTCAGCTTCCCGTCCTGCGCCAAGTGCAGCACCGCCAGGGCTGAAATCGATTTGCTGATTGATGCCGCTTGAAAAAGCGTTTCGGGAGTGACCGCTTTCATCCTCGACACATCCGCATAGCCGTACGCGCGGGTCCAGAGGACCTTCCCTCGTGCAAAAAAGGCGATGCTCACGCCCGGAACCTTGTAATGCCTCATTCTGTCGATGAGTTTCATTCCATGGACGGTTTGGCCATTGATAAGGATCCCAGGCAACAAGCCGTTCTCGATTCTATGAATGTGCTCAGCGTCGGCAGACGTGGCCGCCCGGTTGACATCGGCAGTCGCCGCAAGTGCGCGACTTGACGCCCAAGCTGATAGACAAAGAAGAATCCAAACTAGAGTTGTCGAGGCTCTTTTCATACAACCCTCAAGGCGGGGTCCAGACGCGTGACTTCCACAAATAGATGGCCCCTTCGAATCAGTCGCCTTTCATTTTCTTCCGAATTTGCATGCAAACCAGTGCGGAAACGGGTATTTAGCTCGCTTGGACAAGAAAATTACCTGCGAGGGGGATCCTCGATGAAACTGGCGCACCTTTTCATCGCAGAGACGGTCATGCTGCTGGCGAACGGCGCCGGTGCGGAGAGTGCAATTAAACCATTTCATCTCGAAGAAGCAACCATCGGCGACGTGCACGCGGCGTACGTGTCCGGCACGCTCACTGCCGCAAAGTTGGTGCAGGCGTATCTGGAGCGGATCCAGGCTTTTGACCAGGCAGGGCCGAAGCTTAATGTGGTGATTTCCCTCAATCCAAAGGCGCTGGAGGAGGCCGGCGCGCTCGATGAGCATCTGCACAGAACTGGGAAGTTCGTCGGCCCGCTGCATGGGATCCCGGTACTGGTAAAGGACAATGTCAACACTAAGGACATGCCGACCACGGGGGGCTCGCTCAGCCTGGCGGGATACATCCCCGCGACCGATGCGGCGATCACTCAGAAATTGCGCAGCGCAGGCGCCATCATCCTCGCAAAGGTCAACCTGCACGAGTTCGCGATCTGGGGAGAGACGCTAAGCTCAATCCGCGGGCAGACCCTCAATCCCTATGACCTGACCCGCACGCCAGGCGGTTCCAGCGGAGGTACCGGAGCGGGCCTGGCTGCCAACTTTGCGATTGCCGGCATCGGGACCGACACCGTCAACTCCATCCGTTCGCCCGCTTCGGCGAACGGCATTGTGGGTATCCGACCGACGCTCGGCCTCGTGAGCCGTGCCGGTGTCATCCCGTATTCGTTTACGCAGGATGCGGCTGGCCCGCTTGCTCGCACCGTTACCGACGCGGCAAAGATGCTCAACGTGCTCGCCGGCTACGATCCGAACGATCCCGCGACGGCATGGAGCGTCGGGAATATCGAGAAGGACTACACGAAATTTCTGAAGGCCGACGGCGTGAAAGGCAAGCGCATTGGCGTGTTGCGAAGCTTCTTCGGTAATGCGCCCATAAATGAGGAAGTCAATGCAATTGCGAACAAAGCGGTCGAGGACCTGCGCCGGATCGGTGCGACGGTGATCGAGCTAAATACCCCGGACCTCGACAGTGGGAAGATTTCCTCCGAGATCAGCGTTCATCTATACGAATTTAAGCCGGCAATCAACACCTACCTTGTCACGGGCAACGCGCCCGTCACATCGCTCGAGCAGATCATCTCTTCCGGCAAGTTTCATCCGAACATCGGGGACAACATCAAGAAAGCACAGAGCCTCGAGATGGATGACGGCTATCGCCTGCGCCTCCAGAAGCGCTCCGAGTTGCAGCAGCGTGTCATGAAAATTATGGCTGACGAACGACTCGATGCCGTTGTCTTCCCGCATCAGAAGAGGCTCGTGGTGTCCATTGGCGAGACCCAGGTGGAACGCAACGGCGCTCTCGGATCAGTGACGGGATTTCCTTCCATTGTTGTCCCCGGTGGATTTTCCTCCTCAACCCCGACGGCCACCCTCGGCGTCCCCGTGGGTATCGAATTTCTCGGCAGGCCTTGGTCCGAGAGGGTGCTAATCGCAATTGTGTACGGATACGAACAGGCGACTAAGCATCGCCGCACTCCGCCCACGACACCGGCTCTACTCTCCGCTCGATAGCGGGTGGCTCGCTAAATGCTGTGCGCTGGATCCTGCGGCGCGGGCCAGGGGTGCTCGGACTTGCCGCTGAAGATCGCCTCCATCTCGGCGCGCTTGGACGTCCAATCGTGCCGTTCGATCTCGGCCTCAAGCTGACCCGGCGCCCAACCCGCGTGGCCCAGGAAGATCCGCAGACTGTCCATGGGTTTGCTGCGGCCGAGCAGCTGGAGCAGCAACTCACGGTCCGCGCTCAGGTAGACGCCCTCACAGGCTTGGATCGCGTGCTCGGGCGGCGTGGCGGCGCGAAATAGAAACCAGACGGACCCGAAGTCAACGGGTCCGCCGAAGTACACCTTGTCGCGCACCTGCGCGAGGCGCCCGATATCGGGAAACAGACGCGAGACCGGGATCGGCGTCGGTCGGTTGATGATGATGCCGACCGGGCCGGGACCGAGGTTGTTCATCACGAGCACCATCGAGTCCGCGAAATTGGAATCGGGCAGGTTGTCTCGCGCGACGATCAGGATGGCGTTTAGGGGCTTCGCAGCAGCGCCGGATGCCGGCCACGACGACCAGGACAGGAGCAGCAGAAGAGCGCAGAGTCCTCCTGCCACGCAACGCTGAAGGTAGAAACCGCTTCTCACTGGCGACATTCGCCTCCGTGTCATGGCATGTCGTCTGGCCGCTCTGAGACAATGTTACGCTCTCGATTGTACGGATGCGCGTCCGGGAGACTCTTTGACATCAACTGGAAGCGGATTACGAAGAATAGGTAGAATTAGAATCCGCCGCTTCCTTGGGCTACGCGGACCAATCGCACTTGACCCGGGAATTTCACGCCTTCGCGGGGATAACACCGACTCAATATCGACCACGCGGTGCTGACAGCGTCTTGCACCACTTGGCAGCAGAGCGCCCACCGCGTCGCGAGAGAGGAGGTAAAAATTCTTCAATACCCGCTGGACGCGATGTAAGACGATAGAGTCCACACAGAGCTTCGTCCATAACCCCACCAGCGAAAGCACCTTGGAGACAGCCATGATCGATGTTCAAGAAGTCTATCCGTACTTGCGGGTACACAATACCTCCGAGGCCATAGAATTCTATTCGCGCGCGTTCGACGCGAAGGAGCAATTCCGCTTGACGGAACCGAGCGGGCGAATCGGCCACGCTGAAATTAAGATCGGACCTGCGATCGTCATGTTGTCGGATGAATATCCTGAGCACGGCATCCGCGGACCACGGTCGCTTGGTGGCACGAGCTTTGCAATTCACCTGCACGTGGCCGATGTAGACAAGGCCTTTGCGAGGGCGGTCGGAGCGGGTGCGTCGGTTCTGCGGCCGCTGCAAGATCAGTTTTATGGTGAGCGGTCTGGAACGGTGCGTGATCCGTTCGGTCACGAGTGGTTGCTGGGCGGTCATTTGGAGACTTTGACTTCGGAGGAGATCAGCGTCGGTACACTGCGCTCTTTCAGAAGTAGAACTCTCAAACCAACCGCTCCATTCCCCGGGGCTTTACGCCAACGGATGTTGTTTCACTGTCTCGTCAGTGACTGGCATTGGCGCAGGAGGAAGTCGCGCTCCTTCTTGTTCTGGCAATTGTCCAATGCCAGGCGATAGGCGGAAGCGGCATCGGCTGTGCGCCCGATCCGCCGCAATAGATCAGCCCGAACCGCATGGTACAAATGATATTTCGGAAGATCGATCGAATCCACCAGTTGAAGCGCGTGTACAACGCCGTGTACTTCCGCTACAGCTACCGCACGGTTCAGTGCAACAACCGCACTCGGCGCAATGGACATGAGCTGATCGTAGAGGTCGAGAATTTGCCGCCAATCGGTGCGGCCAGCTGAGGGTGCGTCACTATGCACCGCATTGATGGCGGCCTGCAGCTGATAGATGCCCGGACGATTTCGTGTAAGGCAGATTCGCAAGAGTGCGCGGCCCTCGTCTATTTGGGACTCATTCCAAAGTGTTCGATCCTGCCCGGAAAGCAGTACCAACTCTCCATCCACCACTCGCGCGTCGCGCCGGGCATCGATCAGCAGCATCAGCGCAAGCAGACCGAGTGTTTCGGAATCCTGAGGGATGAGCGTCACCAGCAATCGACCGAGCCGAATGGCCTCATCGCACAATTCGGCACGAAGCACTTCGTCGCCGGAGGAGGTGCTGTAGCCTTCGTTGAAAATCAGATAGACCACCGCCAAGACTGCGTGCAGTCTGGCCGGTAGCTCGGCCGCGTCCGGAACGCGATACGGGATATTGGCGTCTCGGATTTTGGCTTTGGCGCGAGATAGCCGCTGTGCCAGCGTAGTGGGTTGCAAAAGGAATGCGCGTGCGATTTCCTCGGTGCTCAGTCCGCCAATCAGTCGCAGGGTCAACGCGACTTGCGCGTCGGGTGCCAGGGCGGGGTGGCAACAGGTGAAAATCAATCGTAAGTGATCGTCGTGCACGTCGTGCTCCTCAGCCTGCTCCACGTCGTTCAGCAGTTGGGCGGCATGCTGACGCTCGGATCGAGAGGCTTCTCTGCGCAGACGGTCCAATGCCTTGTTGCGCGCGGTGGTAATCAGCCAGCCCGCCGGAGAGGGCGGAATTCCGTTACTCGGCCACCTAGCAAGCGCGATTGCGAAGGCTTCTTGCACCGCCTCTTCGGCGAACGAAATGTCGCCGAGGAAGCGGGTGAGCACGGCCACGCTACGTCCGTACTCGCGCCGAAAGATTGCTTCGATCTCTGCGTTCAGCTTGGGTGCTCCATAAACGGGCGCACCTCAATGGGTGTGGTCGTGGCGCGTGCGAGTTTTCGCGCCCATAACAGCGCCGCATCGAGGTCCGGTACCCGCACAATGGTGAGCCCCCCGATTTGCTCCTTACTCTCTATGAACGGCCCGTCGGTCAGCACGATGTCGCCGTTTTGGTGGCGGAGAACCGTTGCGGAATGGGCGGCGTGGAGTCCGCCACTGAAGACCCACACACCGGCGGACTGCATTTCCCTTTGCAGCGCCAGCACGTCGCTCATAATCTTGTTCAGTGCAGCCGGTGGAGGCTGACTGCCACCGGCGGGATAACAGACACTCAGTAAATACTGCTTCATGGTCAACTCCTCTACTACCCGGCGACAAGCCGGTTGTCAGCCCTAAACGAACGACCGAGGGCGGTTTCGACAGCGTGTTGACGGAAATCGAATATGCCACCGCGAGGACCATGACGATAGAGAGCGGTCAAGCGCCCGAGTCCGGCGCCGGTACGTCGGTGGGGTCTCGGCACAGGTCTGCGTCGCGAAATTAGAACTGAGGGCAGGGCGGCTGCGTGTCGGGCGCGCTAGTGCATCCCCGCGACTGCGGGCGTTCCGTCGGACCAAGCGGGCACCAGAACGAAGAACGTCGTGATGCGCTCCGATTCGTCTCGTGCCGCAAATACCGGCGAGCCGTGAAGATCGGCACCCCAGTCGGCGCCATCGGCCTGGGCAAAGAAGAACATCAGATGCGGATGCCAGTGACCGGCGGCGTCCCCCAGGTATCCCTGTTTCGACATCATGAAAGCCGCCGCCCCGCGCTCCGGCGTTGCGATGCGGTTCGCGGCAAGTTCAGTGCCGGTGCGCTTGATCATGTCGGCCCTTGAAACCCCGGCGATGGCCCACTCTGTTCTTTGAAGATAGGCGGGAAGGACGGTACGCGCGGCGGCGGGGTTGAAGCATATGGGTGCACGAAGCTTGGGATTCCAGAAGTCCGCATCATCAAAGCCGGCCGCCCACGACCGCTGGACCAGGCAGACAAAGCCGTTCCTACCCTTCAGCGCCGTCTCGTAACCGTGATCGCCGAGCGTCAAAACGCTGGCATCGCCTGAGATCGAAATCGGCGCGGCACTCCGCGACAGGGCGATCTCCTCGGACGCACTTGCCACACGATATTGCCCGACGGGCGCCATGGCCGGATAAGCGGGTTTCGCATCATCGGCCCAGGCCGACCCCATGGCACCGAGCAGGAAAGCCAGTCCGCATACTCCCGGCGCGATCATCCGCCGCCTTCTTTTCCGCACGCGCCACCCCGGCCAGATAGTTTCCTATATGGTGAAGTATTAGCGAGGGCCGCGTGATTGTCAACTCCCGCCGCCCACTCCCGCTGATTCCCGTGCACGGTGCGGGGTTTATGGCAGTTCGTGCAGCGTAGTATTGAATAAAAAGCGGCTGTTGAACTCTGTCACGTCACCGGCCTTTTTTCCGGCAACCGGCTGCAACCGTGCAGACAAAGGTTTGTGCCACTTCCACGCAAGCGATGCGACATCGCCAAAAATGCGCGCCAACTGATCGACGCTGATGTCGCCGGGATAGGGGATGGTATCGAGGCCCGTGCCGCAAACCGCAGAATAGGCGAGCAAGGAATCCGTGGTGATGCTTCCCTCGGCCCAACGTCGCGCCAAGAGCTTATCCTCCATGACCGGAACCATCAGGCCGGAATATCCGACCTGCTTAACGGGAACCGCTTTGACCGCGGTGGTGATGATGAGCGCCGCCGTCATGGTCCCGCTCGACCCGAATTTTGCGCTCGTGTAGGCTTCGATTGCTGCGCCGATGGATACATCCCCGAGGGGGGCCGGTGTCGGATCGACGCCCATGAAGGTCCATCCAGTCGATGCTGCGACCTTAAGTGCGACCGATTCGGCTACTCTGGCGTGAATCGTCAATTGCTTGGTGAGCTCCGCGATCGAGCCATCGAAGTCCCCATGCGTTCGGGCGAAGACCTCTTGAACGACGTTGGCTCCTTCGAACCCAATTGAGAACTGCCTGCCGACACCGGTGTGGTACGTGCCCGGGTAGAACGGTCCGTACGGCTTCAACATTGCGGTCGCCGTGAAGTTGAAATTTCCCTGGCTCAGCGGGCTATGGTCTGTCAAGTAGCGCACCAAAGCCGCGCTTTCGCGGATGACTTTCCAATGAATGCCATCTTCAGCGGCAATGATGCTGTTGGCCTGAAGGTTGGGCATTGTTGAAAGAGCTTTTTCGAGTAGACGCATGACGTGCGGGTCGTCTGAATCGCGCATCATTGCCGGCCCTACGCTTGGAATAAAACCCTCTTTGGCAGAAAGATCATTGATCGCCTTCAACAGCCGGAGCGCGTCATCATCGGATTGCCCGTTGATGAGTTCTCCCAGCGGCTGGGTCACGATGCGAACAGTCTCGGTTTTGTACCCTCGCCGCGTGAAATCGCCTTCGACGGCGCGCAGGACGGTCAGCGCATCGGCAATCTGACGGTCGAAGGTCGCGGGGTCGAGACGGACGAAGGCGGTAATCGCCCGGACGTTGGGCTTCGTATATGTTTGCGCGTGAGCCGTCGCAGCGAACAAGATCAGCACGAACGCCCCCAAAAGGCGCACTCGACGGTGGTTCACGTTCCGCCCTCCCTCATATTTTTCGCGATTGATTTGACCATCTTACAGAGGGAAGTACCGGGATCCTACGTTGTCCGATCACCGCTTGCACGCCACCCCCCTTTGCCGGCGTTTTTTTGGCTCAAGATCCCGCCTGCCGAGCCGATAGTCTGAAGCTCCAGATCAAATCTTAGGATCGTCTTATGGCTGCCATCAAAACGGCGTTCGGTGGCTTGAATTGGCTCAGGAACTCGGCGCGCCTGCGTGAATTGGAGTCCCTGTATGCCGCGATCAATAAGTCGCAGGCCGTCGTCGAGCTGGACATGGACGGCACGGTGCTCGCCGCGAACGATAGCTATTTGAAGATGTTCGGCTATACGCTGGCGGAGACTCTGGGGCAGCCCTACACCTTGTTCGTCAATCCGGCAGACCGCGAGGGGGCCGAATATCGAACCCTTTGGGAACACATGCGCGCGGGTCAGTTTGAGCAGGGGCGCTTCAGGCGCACGGGTAAGAACGGCCGCGAAGTCTGGGTTCGGGCAAGTTTCAATCCGCTGATCGGTCAGGACGGCAGAGCCTGGAAGGTGGTCAAGTTCGCGAGCGAAATCACACCCATCATTCTCGAGGCGCGGGCCTTCGATAGTGCAGTGCACGAATCTCAGGATGTGATCCAGGCCGCACTTAACGGCGCAGGCGATCGGCGTATCAGTATGGACGCCAAGACCGGCAACCTCGAGCTACTGACGCGCAGCATCAACCAACTGATAGGCAGCGTTTCAACGACCGTGGCGGAAACGATGCAGGTCGTGCAGCGGGCCGTCGAGGGCGATCTTACGTCGCGAGTGAAGGTTGACGACAAGTCGGGTCACTTCAAAGCGCTCGCCGTATCGGTCAATTCGATGATTCAGTCCATGATGGAAGTCGTCACGAGTTTGAGCAAGACCTCACACGAGGTGCAGCTTGGTGCTGAGGAGATTTCCCGCGGCAACCTCGAATTGAGCAGACGTACCGAGGAGCAAGCCTCCAGCCTCGAGGAAACCGCCTCCTCGATGGAACAAATGACCTCGACCGTCAAGAACAATGCGGATAACGCGGCGCACGCCAGCCAGTTGGCGGAAGCGGCTCGCGAGCAGGCCGAGCGCGGCGGCCGTGTCGTAGGCTCGGCCGTGGCCGCCATGAGCGAGATAAACGCTGCGAGCAAGAAGATCGCCGACATCATCGGGGTGATCGATGAGATCGCGTTTCAAACGAATCTGTTGGCGCTGAACGCAGCGGTGGAAGCCGCCCGGGCTGGCGAACTGGGGCGCGGCTTCGCGGTAGTGGCATCCGAGGTGCGCAACCTCGCCTCGAGAAGCGCGGGGGCGGCCAAGGAGATCAAGGCGCTGATCCAGGACTCAGTCGGCAAGGTGAACGAGGGGACGAGATTGGTGGATGAATCGGGCAAGGTGCTCGCTGAGATCTTGACGGGCGTGAAGAAGGTCACGGATGTGATGTCGGAGATCGCCAACTCTAGCCGCGAGCAGGCCTCGGGGATCGAGCAGGTGAACCAAGCCGTGACTTTGATGGACACGATGACGCAGCAAAACGCGGCACTCGTCGAAGAGGATACCGCGGCGGCACAGGCGCTGAGCGCGCAGGCCGCTGGCCTGACAAAGCTGATCGCCCAATTTCGACGATCCGAATCAACTCCATCAAATCGCGCCGGCGATCCTCGCGCAAAGAGCGCCGCGCATCCACCGCTCAGGGGCGGCCGCGCTCACGGCTAGCTTCGTCGCAACGTCCGCCGCGCCAAACACCCGATCAATCGGCAATCCCGTCCAGCTCCCTCAGCTCGTTCTCGGAGAGGGTCAGCGCGGCAGCGGTGATGTTCTCGCGCAGATGGGCGAGGGATGACGTACCGGGGATGAGCAAAATGTTCGGTGAGCGTTGCAGCAGCCATGCCAGGGCGACGGCCATTGGCGTGGTGTCTAGACGAGTGGCAACGGAGTTCAGCGTGTCGGACTGCAGCGGCGTGAACCCGCCGAGCGGAAAAAACGGCACGTACGCGATGCTCTGCCGTGCCAAGTCGTCGATCAGGGCGTCGTCGGCCCGATGGGCCAGATTGTAATAGTTCTGTACGCAGACGATTTCGCAGATCCGGCGTCCTTCTTCGATCTGCGCGGGAGTGACGTTGCTCAGTCCGATGTGACGCACAAAGCCCTGCTGCTGCAGCTCGGCCAGAACCGTGAGCGGCGCCTCGATCGACCCCTCGGCGGGATGATGCACGTTGAACATGCAGCGCAGGTTGACGGCGTCGAGCACATCCAAGCCCAGATTGCGGAGATTGTCGTGGACCGCCTGCGTGAGCTCTTCGCGCGAGAAGGCAGGAATCCACGATCCATCCGCGCCGCGCCGGGCGCTGATCTTGGTGACGATGACGAGGTCATCGCCGTAGGGCGCCAGCGCTTCCCGGATGATTTGGTTGGTGACGTGCGGGCCGTAGAAGTCGGCGGTGTCAATGTGATTCACACCGCTCGCGACGGCCTCGCGCAGCACCGCCAGCGCCGCGTCATGATCCTTGGGTGGGCCGAAAACACCGCGTCCCGAGAGTTGCATGGCACCATAGCCAAGACGTCTCACGACTCGGCTGCCGAGCGTGAAGGTATCGGATCGATTGATACTGGGCATGTAAAACTCCCGGTGGATCTGGCTCATGCTAATCGTCACCTGTTCGTTCGACAATTGGCTATAATCCGCACAGGCCGTGCGAGATAACGAACAATGGAGACGGATCTTAATGACTTGAAGGCCTTCCTCGCAGTGGCGCGTGCCAAGGGCTTTCGCGACGGCGCGCGCGCAATTGGCAGCAGCGCCTCTGGCCTCAGCGAGGCAGTGCGTCGGCTGGAGGATCAGCTGGGCGTCAGGCTGCTCAATCGCACCACCCGCAGCGTCGTCCCGACCGAGGCGGGGCAGCGCTTGCTTGAACGGCTCGTGCCCGCGTTGGATGAGGTGCATGCAGCCCTCGACGTGGTGAATGGCTTTCGCGGCCGGCCGGCGGGGACTTTACGGCTCAATGTCCCGGTGAGCGCGGTGCGCCTGACGCTGCCCGCGATCGTTCCGCCCTTTCTCGCAGCCTATCCCGACATCCGGCTGGAGGTGATTGCCGACGACAGCTTCATCGATGTTCTGGCGGCCGGCTGCGACGCGGGCATCCGCTACGGCGAGCGGCTGGAAAAAGACATGATTGCGGTTCCCATCGGGCCGCGCGTACAGCGCTTCGCGACTGCCGCAGCTCCTGCCTATCTTGATCGTCACGGCCGGCCGCAACACCCGCGCGACCTGCTGAGCCATGCCTGCCTGCGCGGCCGCTTCACCAGTGGTGCAATGATGCCGTGGGAGTTCGAGTGCGACGGGGAGGTGGTGCTAGTCGATCCTTCCGGTCCGCTGCTCGTCCAGGTGGGTACGGCAACCGATCTTGCGGTCGACGCATCAATTGCCGGTACCGGCATCCTGTATCTTTTTGAGGACTGGCTGCGCCCGCATCTGGACAGCGGCGCGCTGGAACCCGTCCTAGAGCCCTGGTGGCAGCGTTTCGCGGGACCTTTTCTCTACTATCCCGGCCGGCGCCTTCTGCCGGCACCGCTGCGCGCGTTCGTAGATTTCATCAAGTCGTCGGCCGGCCAGGCGTGAGGTTTGCAAGGTGCGCATTTAGTGCAGCACAGGGGGCGCTGATGCGGCAAGCTGCCGCAGGTGGCGCATGCGCTCATCCGTCGAGGGATGGCTGGACAAATATCCGCCGTTCGGGGATCCGGAATGGGAGGCGGCCAATTTCTTGAGGGCGTCGGCAAGCAAATCCGGCGACATACCATTGTGGATCAGCAGCGCCGCCCCATAATCATCCGCCTGCTCCTCGAGGTCTTGCGAGTACCTCGCCTGCACAATGGCCGCCGGTGCCGCCGCAAGCAGGTTGCTGATGTCGCCAACGTACAGAGTCCAGAAAGCGCCCACCGCGGAACTCTGCAACAGCAACTGCAAGCCGTGTCTGCCATGCGCATGACCCAATTCATGGGCGAATACGGCCATCATCTCCGAGTCGTCATCAATTGAGGTGAGCAATTCGTCGAGCACGATGATCGTCCCGTCGGGCAACGTGAACGCATTCGCTCCAAGCTGCGGCGAACTGCGAAACAGCAATTGCGAGTCGGGGGTGCCGCCCTCCGGCAATCGCAGCGCATGAAATTTCGTACTGAGCGACTGCTGTCGCTCCTCGGCGATCTTGCTCGGCATCAGAATTTTGCCGTCCAAAAAATTCAGTGTCTGTACCGACAGCGTTTTCCCAATTCTCGGCGGCAGATGATGGGCGCCTATTGCTGCCGCCCAGGGCAGCGCCCACTTGTACGCCGCGAATGCAAGCGCCACACACGCAACGATCGAGAACAGGACAAATTGCAGGTGGCGCTGCATGCGATCCACCCATCCATCGCGGTGCGCCGTCGACGACAGCAGAGTGTCAAGTGCATCCAGGTCACGTACTTCGCAGAATGCGCCGTCCTTGAAGCGCAGCCGGCGCGGCGCCCGCCCAAGTCTTTCGTCCACCTTTACCTCGGCGAAAGGGACGCGGAATGTGGTGTCCTCGCCGGCGACCACGAGATCCGCGCCGATCACCGACAAATTCACGGCGCGAATGCGAGTCGAGCGTCCGTCGAAATAATTCGCCTGCAGCATGCTCAGCCCTTCCGGGCCTATAGCGAAATATCGAAATCGAACGCAGTCGCCGCTTCTTCGCCGACCGCACCGAGCGCTTCGGGTTCCGCGGCCAAGAATTCCTGAAGATCGCCGGCCGGCAACAACCGCACGGACTCCAACTGAAACTTCGCCAGACGCACCATCGCCCACGGAATGAACAATCCCAGCGTGAGTACGACCAGCGCAAAGTTGCTCACCGAGATCCAAACGAGGCGGGGCGCCGACATATTGCACTCGATGCGATGTTCGCCAACGCGGGTGTTGTTCCAGATCAGGTTTGTAATGAGCGCATGAAATACCGGCCCAACCGTCATACCCATCAGGATCAGGGCACCATAGAGGATGACCACCGCCCTGAGTGCTGCGCGCGGATCGGCATGGCCGCCATGCTTCTGGACCTGGGACAATGCGGCCAAAGCGCCGCCGATTCCGCTGAAACCGACCGCGATCGCAAACACCACGACAGCAGCCAGCAACAGTAGATAAATCGCATAGAATTGTCCGGCGCGCGCATGAAAGGAACAGCGAGTGCGTCCGAACCAACTATTGTCATGCTGGTAGGCCTTCAGCCGCTGATGCATGAAAGGCGCCATCACGTAAATCGTGATCAGCGCCAGGAACCCGTTGAGGAGGAAAACGCGATAGGCCCCGGCGACAGTGCCCCGAAAGTGAAAGCGCGTGCCACGCCAGCTCGTATTATAGAGCCGGAACCGAAACGAATTGCGCAGCAGCCACGGCATGACGATCGCAATGCCTATCAAAATGAGAATCGTTAACCGCGAATGCAGGCGTACCGAGTAGTTGTAGGCGATCAGCATCACCAGCGCTATCGCGCGTCCGAACAAAATCCGAACGGGACTGCCGTGAAAATCGAATCCCGAGCCCGCCAGTTCGGTGTGCCTGTAGAAGTACTGCAGCCGCCGCACCTTGGCCCACGCCGAATAGATGCCCAGGGTTACGATCGTCAGCAACAAATTGACGATCCAGATGCCGAAATATTCGGTGCCGCTCCCGGTGAAATGCAGCTGTTCCGGTGCGAGCGGCGCAGCGGACTGCGAAGGTGATTCACTTCCGGAAACCTTATCCATAGATCCAACTCCCTTTGAATTTTATAGACGTTACAAAATAGGCTACCACAAGCGCCATCAGGGCGCGTGCATGCGCAGCCCGAGCGGATTATCAAGCGGGTTCATCGTTCCTGTGCGGGCCTCATCTCTGGCGCATTCGAGTGCCCAGTCGTACCGACATCTCGATCTCTTCCGCTGCAAGCTTGTTGGGGAAGTAGGCACCAGACACGTGCGCTGCGTGGAGGCTCGCACCCTCCATCGGGCAGGTGCGGAGGTCAAGCCCCCGCAGATCGGCCTGGCGAAAGTAACAGTCGGAGAAATCGATGCTTGCGACGTCCACTCCGCGAAGATCGAGGCCGCGAAAATCGCAGCCGCGGAGGTCGCATGTCTCGCCGGCTTTCCTGCGCCGATTGAATTCCTCGGCGCGACCTTCGCGCAGGAGCAGGTAGAGGGGATCGGCTGATTTACGCGGTTTACCGTCTGACATGGCCAACACATCGGCGCGGCAACCCAAGTCTTGAACCCTAAATCACGGGCTCTGGCCCAATTGAACCGAACCCAGGCCTCATTTTCTCTCAAAATATCGGCAGGGAGGCAATTTCTCCGGGTGGAACGCCCTCGGTGGGCAAGCCCGCCTTTGTCCAGGCGCGCAGGCCGCCCTTGATCACGGTGACGCGTACGCCCTTTCCCTGCAGCATCTTTTGCAGCTCGCGCGCGACTCGCGTGCTCGTGGCTTGACGAACACAGGTACAGTACACATAGACGGCTCCCGCGCCGGGCATTTCCGTGCCGGGCTGATGCAGCGAGTTGGGATCGAGTCTTCGTGAACCTCGGATACGCGTCGCCTTGGCACTGAAATAGCCGTGGCTGCGGACATCGTAGACGTGGGCACCGGCGGAAATTTCGCGCGCCGCCTCGCCTGGATCCGCGAACGGCACGGCGCTCAGCGCGCGCCCTCGGATCCATAGCCACGCCCGAAACATCAAATACCCGACAATCAAGGTGATTGCGGCCCAACCAGCTATCCGCCCAGCCGTATCGTAGCCGCGGGTTACCGAGTCCAACGCGTCGCTGAATACAAACCCGACACCAAAATACGAACCCGTGTAGAGCGCGGCGCCCGCCAAGTCCAAACGCAGAAAGGTCGCCAAGCGCATATTCATGCTTCCGGCGAGCGGTGGCGCCAAGGTATTGATTCCCGGGATGAATTTCGCGATGACGAGCAGCGTGCGCCCGCGGCGGTAGAAACTATCCGCCGATCGCAGAATGCACGTTTCAGGGTTGAGCGAAATACGGCACAAGATGCCCAACAGCCACCAGCCCGTGTAGCGGCCCAGAAGGAACATGAGCGTGTCGCCCGCGAGCATGGCGAACATGGCTGCGCCGACCGCATTGGGGACTTGCAATATACCGCGCGCGGCCGCGCCGCCCGCGATCAGCAGCATCAGAGCGGCCGGCACCGGCAATCCGACCGCCTCGAGGAGTACCGTGGCAATCAGTATCGAGTAGCCATGCTGCGCGAGTACGCTATTCCATGATCCCATATCGACGCCTGTTGGGTGCCGCGACGAGCAGTATAAGGCAGCGGCAATTTCATCTGCGCAGCGACGAACTGGCGCGCGTGATGAATGCCGTGACAAGCGCCGCAGTTTGACGAAATGGACCAGCCATCAGCCTCCCTCTTGGGATATCGTCGTATAGTCCGAAGGGGCGCCGATCGTTGTTTGCGAGTGCGGAGGTCTGAGGAGCACCGATGACCGAGGACTGGACCAAGTGGGAGAACCTGGTTATCAACGGCGAGTTTCCGCTGCGCCGCTTTCTGGGCAGATCAGACCACAGCGTGGTATTCCTCACCGACTGTAAGTCACAGCGCCT
>CAWFQX010000011.1:0-380953 GCA_963818075.1 uncultured Gammaproteobacteria bacterium
GAACCTGGACTACGCGGCCTTGTCGGCCAGCCCCGGCGAAGCCACTGCCAAGGCCTACGACATGGTGCTGAACGGGTCGGAAATCGGCGGCGGCTCGGTGCGTATTCATTCGCAGGAACTGCAGTCGGTGGTGTTCGATTTGCTGGACATTTCACCCGGGGAGGCCGGCCTCAAGTTCGGGTTTCTGCTGGATGCGCTCAAGTTCGGGGCGCCGCCGCATGGGGGTATCGCGTTCGGGCTCGATCGGCTGGCGATGCTGATGGCGGGCGCGGACAGTATTCGCGATGTGATCGCCTTCCCGAAAACGCAAACGGCGGCGGATCTGTTGATGGATGCGCCGACGGAGGTCAGCGAGGCTCAGCTTCGGGAGCTGCACATCCGCGTGCGCGTTATCCCAAGGTCGAGTGAGCGCGTCCGATAACGCCGTGACCGCCAGCAATATCGGCGGCCCGAATCCGTCTTGATCGTGATTTACACCGACGGCGGCGAATTTCTGCTGCTCGAGCGGCGCAGGCCGCCGGATTCTGGCAGTCGGTGACGGGCAGTCTGGAATGGGGCGAATCGCCGACAGGGCGGCGCGGCGTGAAGTCGTCGAGGAAACCGGCATCACCCAGGGCGTGCTGGTCGATCTGCAGTGGACCCAGGTGTATGAGATTCTGCCGGCGTTCGGCAAGCTGTACGCGCCCGGAATCGTGCGTAACCTCGAGCACGCCTTCTCATTGAGACTGGCGCGGCGCCTGCCGGTGACCTTGAGCGACAAGGAGCACGTGCAGTTTCGCTGGGCCTCGGGCAGCGAGGCCGTCGACACCGTCTCTTCGAGCACCAATCGCGCGGTCATCGAATCGCTGAGTTTCGGGCTGATGCGGTGAGCACGGTCATCGTCTATGTGCACGGATTATGGCAAAGCGGTGGTGAAGCGATCTTGTTGCGGCGGCGGTTGGCGCGAAACCTGCGATGCCGACGCAGGTGGCATTCCGTATCCTCGGTCGCGGCCGAATGCCGGCGCCAACGCGCGTGCCCTGGCGGAGTACTTGAGCGCGATACGCGCCGATACTCTGCACTTGGTGGGGCATAGCCTGGGCGGGGTCGATGATTTTGAAACCGTTCGAAGAGGCCGCGGATGCGCCGGCTCGCTGCCGCCGGGAAGGATCGTGCTGATGGGATCGCCGCTGCGCGGCAGTCGTTCGGCACGGAATCTGGCGCGGCTGCCGTTCGGCAAGAAGATCATGGGATTGGGCGTCGGCTGAGGAATGCTGCTGCTGCGCGAGCGGCGGTGGAACCGCCCGCGGGAATTCGGCGTCATCGCGGGGGATTTCGGATTTGGTTTCGGCCGCCTCGTGGGCAAGCTCGGAGGTCCGAGCGACGGCACTATTTTGCTCGAGGAGAGTGAGATCGACGGCGCGGCCGATCGCAAGGTGCTGAGGGTGAGTCACACGGGGATGTTGTTCTCAGCGGCGGTGGCGGGCGCGGCGGGAGCTTTCTTGAGGACGGGCCAGTTTGGTTGATTAGGGCGGCGGGTTAAAAATTTAAGGGCTCTCCCCCGCGGTCCAGATGTTGCAAGCGGAACAGCAGATCAAGCGCTTCGCGCGGACTCAAGGAATTCGGGTCGAGTGCGCGCAGCGCCTCAAGCGCCGCGGATTCCGGCGGCGGCGGCGCGAAGGGGCGGCGAACAGGCCAGCTCGGCTTGCGGCGAGGTGGAGGATGCGCAGCGCGTCGCGTTCGCGCTCCAGTTCGGTCAGATAGCGTCGAGCCTGTGCGGTGACGGATTTCGGGATGCCGGCGAGAGCCGCGACTTGCAATCCATAGCTCTGATTCGCCGGACCTTCCTTGACGCTGTGCAGGAACACCAGAGTGTCGCCGTGTTCCACTGCTTCGACGTGCACATTGACGACTCCCGGCGCCTCGCCGGCGAGACTGGTGAGTTCGAAATAGTGCGTGGCGAACAGAGTGAAGGCGCGGATCTTGTTCGGCGATGAAAGCGCGCACGCCCAGGCGAGCGACAGGCCATCGAAGGTGCTGGTGCCGCGGCCGACCTCGTCCATGAGCACCAGACTTTGTGCGGTGGCGTTGTTGAGAATATTCGCCGTTTCGGTCATTTCGAGCATGAAGGTCGAACGGCCGCCGGCCAGATCGTCCGAGGCGCCGATGCGGGTGAAAATGCGATCCATGGGTCCCAACACCGCGCGCCGCGCCGGCACATAGCAGCCGATGTGCGCCAGAATGACGATGAGCGCGGTTTGGCGCATATAGGTGCTCTTGCCGCCCATATTCGGGCCGGTGATGATCAGCATGCGGCGCGAGTCATCGAAGCGCAGGTCATTGGGTACGAAGGGTTCGCGGCCGGCACGCTCGACCACCGGATGGCGTCCGCCGTCGATGAACAACATGGGTTCGTCGACCAATTCCGGCTGAGCACAGTCCAGAGCCGCGGCGCGCTCGGCAAAACAGGTGAGCACATCGATCTGCGCGATGGCGGCCGTGGTCGGCCTGCAGCGCCGGCAGGCGCGAGGTCAGATGATCGAGCAACGCCTCGTACAGCGCCTTCTCGCGCGCCAGGGCGCGATCGCGTGCGCCCAGCACCTTGTCCTCGAAGGATTTCAATTCGGGCGTGATGAATCGTTCGGCGGATTTCACGGTTTGGCGGCGCAGGTAGTCGGCCGGGACCCGCTCGGCTTGACTGCGGTTGACCTCGATGAAGAAACCCTGTACCCGATTGAAGCCCAGTTTCAGGCTGGACAGGCCGCTGCGCTCGCGCTCTCGCGTTCGAGGTCGAGCAGGAACTGCTCGGTGTTGCTGCCGAGAAGGCGCAGTTCGTCGAGTTCTGCGTCGTAGCCGGCGGCGATCACGCCGCCGTCGCGCAGGTAGTGCGGCGGCGATTCGACGATGGCCTTGGTCAAGCAGGGCGTGGTCGTCTCTGTGATCGCCGATGTCGCCGGAGCAGTTCGCAATGAGCTGTTGCAGCAAGGGGCCTGCGTCGCACCGAGGAGCTGCGTGCAGCTGCGGCAGCGACGGCGAGCGCCGCGCGCAGTTGCGTGAGGTCGCGCGGCCGCGCCGAGCGCAGGGCGATTCTCGCCAGGATTCTCTCCAGGTCGCCGATGGCCTTGAGCGGTTCCGCGATAGCCGTATGCTGGGCGCCGTCCATCAGCGTGGCGACGGCCTGGTAGCGCGCGCGCAAGGTGCCGTGATCCCGCAGCGGCCGATGCAGCCAGCGGCGCAGCATGCGGCCGCCCATGGCGGTGGCCGTGCGATCGAAGACGCCCGCCAGGGTGAGCTCCGGCTTGCCGGCGAGGCTCTCGTCGAGCTCCAGATTGCGACGGGTTGCAGGGTCCATGATGAGTGCGGCATCGCGTTCTTCGGTGGTGATCGACAAGAGATGCGGGCAGCGCCGATTTCTGCGTTTCTCGCACATAGGCGAGCAGTGCGCCGGCGGCCGCGATGCCCAAGCGGCTTGTCGGCGCAGCCGAAACCGGCGAGGTCGCGCGTGTGGAATTGCTCGGTGAGCGCGCGCGTCGCGGATTCGGTATCGAAATGCCAGGGCGCCCGCAGCCGCCAGGGCCGGTCTCGGGACCGTGAGGGCGCCAGTGCGGGTTGTGCGCCATCGGGCGCCAAAAATTCGGCGGGCCGCAGGCGCTCGATCTCGGCCTCGAGCGCCGCGAGACCGGCAAGCTCCATGACGCTGAAGCGGCCGGCCGACAGGTCCAGCCAGGCGAGACCGAAGCGGCCGTTGGCCCCGAAGACGCTGGCGAGCAGGTTGTCGCGCCGTTCCTCCAACAGCGCCTCATCGGTGAGGGTGCCCGGCGTGACGATGCGCACCACCTCGCGCTCCATCGGACCCTTGGTTTTGCCCGGATCGCCGCGCTGCTCGCAAATCGCGACGGACTCGCCTTTGCGGACCAGTTTCGCCAGGTAGGAATCGAGCGTGACGGCGGGCACGCCGGCCATCGGAATCGGCGCGCCGGCCGAGGCGCCGCGCTGCGTGAGCGCGATATCCAGAAGCCCCGCGGCGCGGCGGGCGTCGTCGTAGAACATTTCGTAGAAGTCGCCCATGCGATAGAACAGCAGCACGTCGGGATGCTGTGCCTTGATGCGCAGGTACTGCTGCATCATGGGGGTGTGCTCCTGCCCGGCATTGCCGGGGAGCGGCTCTTTTGAGGACGGGTTGGTGGTCACGCGGACGTATTGTCCATGTCTTGCCTACGAACCGCACGCTCAACGAACGTTCCCTGGCTATTTCGGTTGACGGAGTGGGGCTTTCTTGTTATCAGCGGACAAAGACAAATAAAACAATGTTAGGACACTCCATGCGCCGTAAGGACTCCCCTTCTCGATCGCGTCGTCTGCTTCTCGGAGGCTGGCGGGTGTCCCCGCACTATTCGGGATGCCACGCGTTGGATTCGGTGCGGCGACGACGGAAACCACAACCGAGGCCTCAGCGATCAGAGCCGACCAAGTTCTCAATGTCGCGGATTTTGAAGCCCTGGCGCGGGCCAAACTGCCTCCCGCACATTTCGGTTACCTCGCGACGGGAGTCGACGACGACCGCACGGTCTTCTTGAATCATGAGGCGTATTCCCACATCGAGATTCGATCGCGTCGATTTGTGGATGTGAGCAAGCTCGATACCCAGTGCAGAGTTCTGGGCGATGTTTGGAAGCAGCCGTTCTACTTCTCGGCAGTAAGCAGCATGCGTGCCTTCCACCCGGAGGCGGAAATCGCGGTGGCGCGGGCGTCAGCGAGCCGAGAAATTCAGATGATGTCGGCGACCGGAGCGTCGTGTTCGCTCGAAGAAGTGATTGCGGCGCGCACCGCGCCCGTATGGCAGCAACTGTATGCCACGGACGACTGGCACGTGACCGAAGCGATCGTGCGTCGCGCAGAGAAAGCGGGGTGTACGGCAATCTTTCTCACTGTCGATAGTCCTCCAGGACGGAACAACGAGACATTGCTGCGCGCCATGCGGCGCGACGGCCGAGACTGCACGCAATGTCATGTCGGGGGTTCGCACGACATGTGGCGCAAAGCGCCTATGTTCGCCGGCATCGACGTGTCTCGGGTCACGCAGCTCTCGCCGACGAGCCTGTCGGGAAACTTCTCGAACGCCTGCGCAAATTGGTGACCGTAAAATTTCTGGTCAAGGGCGTCGTGACGGCCGAGGATGCGACGGAGGCGATGCGGGCAGGCGTCGATGGGATCGTGGTGTCCAATCATGGCGGGCGACAAGAGGAGACGCTGCGTTCGACCATCGAGTGCCTTCCGGAAATCGTGGCCGCCGTGGGCGGGCGCATACCTGTGTTGATCGACGGCGGCATTCGACGCGGTACGGACATCTTCAAGGCGCTGGCATTGGGTGCGACGGCCGTCGGCATCGGGCGCCCGCAGGCCTGGGGTCTTGCCGCCTTCGGCCAGGCGGGCGTCGAGGCCGTCAGCGACATATTCACGCGCGAGCTCCGCACCATCATGCGACAGGCCGGGACGCCTGACCTCAAGTCCATCGACAAAAATCACTGGCGTGGTCAAAATTCCAGGTAGATGTCGAACACAGATCATGATCTCGCCCGGCTCGCCGCCCGCGTCGGCCGGCACTTGCTGGATGGCGGGCGCGGCGTGGCGACGGCGGAGTCGTGCACCGGTGGCTGGATCGCCAAGGCTCTGACCGATATCGCCGGGAGCTCGCAGTGGTTCGTCGAGGGTTTCGTCACTTATAGCAACGAGGCCAAGGTCCGGAGGCTCGGGGTGCCGCGTTCCGTGCTGCAGACCCAAGGTGCCGTGAGCGAAGCCGCGGTACGCGAGCGATGGCGGCGGGCGCGCTCAAGCGCACGGGCGCGCATCTCGCGGTGGCGGTGACCGGCATCGCGGGTCCCGGCGGTGCGGTGCCCGGCAAGCCGGTGGGAACCGTTTGGCTCGGTTGGGCGGAGCGCCGCGGCCGCAGGGTACACGTTGACGCGGAGCTCAAACATTCCGCGGCGACCGCGAAGCAGTGCGGCGCAAAACCGTGCGAGCGGCGCTCGAGGGGCTGCTCGAGGGTTGAGCGGCAACACGAGGAGATTCCGACGTGAGGCTGTTCTTTGCGCTGTGGCCCGATGCTGACACGCAAGCGCAGATCGCAGCCGCCGCTGCGGCTCTTCGCTTGGCCGGCGATGCGCAGCGCGTGCCGCGAGAGAATTATCATGTGACGCTGGCGTTCGTCGGCGAAGTCGCGGCGTCCGGCTCGCCGTGTTGCAGCAGATCGGACGCGGTCAGCGGGCCGCCGGTTGCACGATTACATTCGATGCGTATGACTACTGGCCGCAAGCCCCAGTCGATGGTGGCCATAGCGCGGGAGGCGCCGGCGGCGTTGACCCTCTGTGGACACAGTTGCAGCGGGAACTGGCGCTCCATCAGGCAGCCCTGACGCATGTGCCCGCACTCGCCGCTGCGCCCGCATGTCACGCTCGCGAGGAAGGTCGCGCAAGCCCCTGTGCTGCAAGCAATGTCGCCGTTCGACTGGACATGCGCGATCATTCAGTCTGATTCGTTCCGATACGAGCGGCACGCGCTCGGTCTATACAGTAGTCGACACCTGGCCACTACTGGATGAATGCCGAAACTCATAGAAATCTCTGTCAATTTCGATGCATATGAGATGAGCGTCGGGCGCTGAATATGAAATAATAGCGCCACACTTTGTTGAGGACTCCCCATGGAAGAGAATCGTAAGAAAGCTCTCGCTGCGGCGCTGAGCCAGATCGAAAAGCAGTTTGGCAAAGGCTCGGTCATGCGCTTGGGCGATGCCGGCGCCACGTACGAGGTGGAGTCCATTCCCACGGGCTCGTTGGGACTCGATATCGCGCTCGGCGTCGGCGGCATTCCGCGCGGCCGCGTCATCGAAATTTTCGGGCCGGAGTCGTCGGGCAAAACCACGCTGACGCTGGCCATCATCGCCTCGGCGCAGAGCAACGGCGGCACCGCGGCATTCGTCGATGCCGAGCATGCGCTCGATCCGGTGTACGCGGAGAAGCTCGGCGTCAAGGTCAACGACTTGCTGGTCTCGCAGCCGGATACCGGCGAACAGGCGCTCGAAATCACCGACATGCTGGTGCGCTCCGGCGCGGTCGACGTGGTGGTGGTCGACTCGGTCGCGGCGCTGACGCCGAAGGCGGAAATCGAAGGCGAGATGGGCGATCAGCACATGGGCTTGCAGGCGCGGCTCATGTCGCAGGCGCTGCGCAAGCTGACGGGCAACATCAAGCGATCCAACACCATCGTGATTTTCATCAATCAGATCCGCATGAAGATCGGCGTCATGTTCGGCAATCCGGAGACCACCACCGGCGGCAACGCGCTGAAGTTCTATTCCTCGGTGCGCATGGACATTCGGCGCATCGGCGCGATCAAGAATGGCGAGGAAGTGGTCGGCTCGATGACCCGAGTCAAGGTGGTCAAGAACAAGGTGGCGCCGCCGTTCCGCGAAACCGAATTCGAAATCATGTACGGCACCGGTATTTCCAAGGAAGGCGAACTCATCGAGCTCGGTGTCCTGCACAACATGGTCGAGAAGTCCGGCTCTTGGTACAGCTACAAGGGCGAGCGCATCGGACAGGGCAAGGACAATGCCCGCGCGTTCCTGCAGCAGCATCCGGAGATTGCCAAGGACATCGAGGCGCAGATCCGCGCCAAATTGATTCCCGAAAAGGCGACCATGAACCGCGGCGGCGACGTCAAAGAGGCGTAACGCCCTGGGTCGCCGGGCGGTCGAGCCACTCGATGCCCGCGCGGCCCGCGTGGCGGCGCTCGACGCGCTGGCGCGCCGCGACTACGCATCCGAGGATTTGCGCCGAAAACTGCTCGAGAAGGGTTACGATGCAGCGGTCGTGGCGCCGCTGCTGGATGCGCTGCGCGCCGAAAAATTGCTCGATGACCGGCGGTACGTCGAGAACTTCGTGGCCTATCATGCGGCGAGGGGTCAGGGGCCGCTTCGCGTGCGAGCGGATTTGCGCCGGCACGGCGTGGAGGGGACGTTGGTCGAGGAATGCCTGGACGCCTATCCCGAGTGGATTGTGCATTGCGAAAGGCGCGGCAAAAGAAGTTTGGCGCGATGCTGCCGAGCAATTACGCTGACAGGCAGCGCCAGGCGCGATTCCTGGGTTACCGTGGGTTCACGAGCGCTCAGATACGAATGGCCTTAGGCTTTGATATAGACCTTGATTCAGACACTGAAGAGATATGAAACGCGACGCTAGATTGAAATCGATGACGAGTTCGGAAATCCGGGCAAGCTTCCTGGAATTCTTCCGCAAGAACGGGCATGCGGTGCTGCCCTCCAGTTCGCTCGTGCCCGGAAACGATCCCACGCTGTTGTTCACCAACGCCGGCATGGTTCAGTTCAAGGATGTATTTCTCGGCAAGGAAGTGCGCGACTATTCGCGCGCGGCCACGGCGCAGCGCTGCGTGCGCGCCGGCGGCAAGCACAACGACTTGGAAAATGTCGGCTACACCGCCCGGCACCACACATTTTTCGAAATGCTGGGCAATTTCAGCTTCGGCGACTACTTCAAGCGGGAGGCCATACATTTCGCGTGGAACTTCATCACCGGGACTCTCGGGATTCCCAAGGATCGGCTCTGGGTGACGGTGTTCAAGGAGGACGACGAAGCGGAACGCATCTGGACCGAGGAAATCGGCATCGATCCCACGCGCTGCACGCGCATGGGCGAGAAATCCAATTTCTGGTCCATGGGCGAAACCGGGCCCGTGCGGGCCTTGCACGGAGATTTTCTACGATCACGGCGCGGAGATCCCGGGCGGGCCGCCCGGGTTCGCCCGACGAGGACGGCGACCGCTACGTCGAGATCTGGAACCTGGTCTTCATGCAGTATGACCGCTCGTCGGACGGCGTGCTGGTGCCGTTGCCCAAGCCCTCGGTGGACACGGGGATGGGACTGGAGCGGGTCGCGGCTGTCATGCAGGGCGTGCACAGCAACTACGACATCGACCTGTTCAAGTCGCTGATCCGAGCGGCGGCAGAGGTTACCGGCACTGACGATCTCGAATCGTCGAGCCTGCGGGTGATCGCCGACCATATCCGCGCCTGCACGTTCCTGATCGTTGATGGCGTCGTGCCCTCGAATGAAGGCCGCGGCTATGTATTGCGGCGCATCATCCGGCGCGCAATTCGTCATGGCTACAAGCTGGGCCAGACCCAGCCCTTTTTCCACAAGCTGGTCGCGAGCTTGGTGCGGGAAATGGGTGGGTACTACACCGAGCTGGTGAGCGGCGAGGCGCGCGCCACGCAAGTCCTCGCACAAGAGGAGAACCGATTTGCCGAGACATTGACCACCGGCATGGCGCTGCTCGATGCGGAGGCCGCGAAGTTGACATCTACGGTAATCCCGGGCGAAACCGTGTTCCGGCTGTACGATACTTACGGGTTTCCGCTCGATTTGACGGCCGATATGGCGCGCGAGCGCGGTCTCACGCATCGATCAGGCCGGTTTCGATGCCGCGATGGAAGCGCAGCGGGGCCGTGCGCGCGCGGCGAGCAAGTTCGGCGCGGACCTCCGCGATGCGGTCAAGCTGCCGGGGAAGACGGACTTTTCGGGCTACGATCGGCTCAACGACAAGGGTGTCGTGACATCGCTGATTTTCGACGGCGCCATGGTTGATGCACTGCGGCCGGGCCAAGAAGGTCAGGTGGTGCTCGATCACACGCCGTTTTATGCGGAAAGCGGCGGCCAGATTGGCGATGCCGGCGAACTCATCGGCGCTGCAACGTCCGGTGCGCCGGCTTTCACCGTGCGCGACACGCAGAAAATCGGTGCGTCGTTTGCGCACGTGGGCGTGCTCGACGCCGGAGAATTGCGTGTGGGCGATGTCGTCGAAGCGCGAGTCGACTCCGAGCGCCGAATTTCCATCGCACTCAATCATTCGGCAACGCACTTGCTGCACGCCGCCCTGAGAAAGGTGCTCGGGGCTCCATGTCGAGCAAAAGGGTTCGCTGGTCGCCGCCGACCGGTTGCGCTTCGATTTTTCGCATACCCAGGCCGTGTCGCCGCAGGAATTGCAGCGCGTCGAGGAACTCGTCAATTCAGCGATTCGCGGCAATGCGCCGGTGGAGACGCGGGTGATGGCGCTCGACGAGGCGGTCGCCGCGGGCGCGATGTCGCTGTTCGGAGAAAAATATGAGAGCGACGTTCGTGTGCTTTCAATCGGCGATTTTTCGATGGAACTATGCGGCGGTACCCACGTCGAAAGGGCTGGCGATATTGGTTTTTTCAAGATCTTGAGCGAGTCGGGTGTTGCCGCCGGAGTCCGCCGTGTGGAGGCGGTCACCGGTAAGACGGCATACGAGTGGGTCGTGCACACCGATCAGGTATTGCGCGACATTGCTGCGATGCTTCGGGGCAGCCGTGAGGATGTGGACGAAAAGGTCCGCGAACTCGTCGAGCGCTCTCGCAGGCTGGAAAAGGAGGTGCAGCAACTCAAATCCAAACTCGCGAGCGGCCAGGGTGGCGATTTGACATCTCAGGCCAAGGATGTGGGTGGGATCAAGGTTTTGGCTGCGCAAATCGATGGTGCGGACGCCAAGTCTTTGCGCGATGCGGTCGATCAGCTGAAGGTTGGCGCCGGGGTCCCGACGCTGCCATCAAGCTGATCCCTGCGGGCCCGAATCTAGCGGAAGCGCTGCTTGCACAGTGGAGAACGGCCGGGGCTCTCGCACATCCGCATTTGATTCGCGTGTTCGAGTCGGGTCGTTGCCAGCTCGGCGGGCAGCATTTCATCTTTGTGGTGATGGAATATGCCGAGCAGACCCTCGCGCAGATTCTGCCGAACCGGCCCCTTACTTCCGACGAAGTGCGGGAACTGCTGCTCCCGGCCCTGGACGCCCTGGACTTTCTACATCGCAAGAATCTGGTGCACGGCCAGCTGAAGCCGCCAAACTTTCTGGTCGTCGAAGACCAATTGAAACTGGCAAGCGACAACATCCGTCCTGCCGGACCGCCTTCTGCACGCAGCGCCGGGTCTTCCGTGTACGATCCTCCGGAAGCCAAGGACGGCAGCCTTTCGGCTGCCGGCGACATTTGGGGTCTCGGGGTGGTGATCGTTGAGGCGCTGACCCAGTCCCCGCCGGGATGGGCCGATCAAGCAGCGGGAACCGTCTCCGTGCCTGCGGCGCTTCCTGCCACGTATGTCGACATCGTACGGCGATGTCTGAGCCGCAATCGCGCCGGACGACCCTCCATCGGTGAGCTCGAAGCCCAGATCAAGGCCGCGCAACAAGCGTCCGTCGTCTCGCCCGCGCGCGCGCTCTTGCGCGAAGCACCGGCCGCCACTGCGCGCAAGTTGCCAAAGGCGCGATGGCTCGCCGCCGGCGTCGCGGGGAGCCTCGTGATAGCGGCCGCGATTTGGATCGGCTTGCGCGCGTCGCAGGGCCATCCCAAGTCGCAGCAACCCGCGACGGCCACGGCTGACGCGGCTCGGGACTTTTCGCAACCGGCCGCCCCGCCTGCAGCCGCTGCGCAAAATCCGCAGACGTCGATGTCCACGCCTTCCCCCGTGCTCCATCAAGAAATTCCCGACATACCGCGCTCTGCGCGTGAGTCGATACGCGGCAATATCAAGGTTACGGTCCGCGTCTCTGTCGATCGCGCCGGCAACGTCGTCGGCGCGACCCTGGAAGACCGCGGATCGAGCAAGTATTTCGCCCGCCTGGCAACTGAAGCCGCGAGAAAATGGAAGTTCGTTGCTGCGCAAGACCAGCCGTCTCGAGCGTGGCGGTTGCGGTTCGAGTTCACTCGCGGCGGCGCGGCGGCGCACGCCCTCGTGTCACGCTCCTAGTGCGCCCAAGGATCGTCAGGCTCGCCTGAGGGCCATGCGCGTCTGCGCCACGTAGACAATCGCGCTGACGCCGATGAGGACGAGGAGACCGAGGATCTCCTCACGCGATGCAAGGGCAATCAGCGCCATCATGCTGGCACAGCCCACCACCGTCGCCGCACCCAGCCCTCGAAACCTGAGCGGCGTACCCGCCTGGGCTACGCCCTGGCGCGCCAACTTCCACGCGGCAGCGCAGCCCGCGATATAGAACGCGGCACTGGCCAGCGCAGACAGCACTGCGAGCTCGGCAAACGTACCGCTCAGCGCAAGGATCGCGGCCAGAATGGCATAGCAAGTTATCGCCACGTGCGGTGCGCGGGTGCGCGCATGCAGTCGTCCCAGCACGCTCGGCAGCAACCCATCACGCGCGAATGCGAATAAAATGCGAGGGCTGCCGAGGATATCGCTGCTCAAGAAACCGAACATCGACAACCCGGCGCCGGCCAACATCAGCATCCGCAATGTCGGGTTGATCCGCGCCATCGCATCCGCCAGCGGCACGGGCGAGGACGCGAGCGATGGGCCGAGTATCCCTTGGGCGACGATTTGGACGGCCACGTACAGAAGCGTCACGGACCCCATGGCCAGGGCAAGGGCGCGCGGAATGGTGCGTTCGGGCCGCACCACCTCGCCACTGGCGCAGAGCGAGGTCTCCATACCCATGAAGGCAAAGACCGCGAGGATCATGGCACGGCCGAGTCCGGAACTCCCGGATAGTCCCGCTCCGTGGAAATTTACGGTGTGGGTCGCGAATGCGCCCACGATGACGAAGATCGCCAACGGTACCAGTTTCAGCAGGGTGGTTGCGTTGACCAAACGCATGCCGCGCGCGACGCCGCCTATATTGACGAACGCGATACCGCCAACGGTGGCCAAAATGACGAGCGCGTGCGCCGCGACCATGATTTTTTGCGGCAATATCGAAACCACGACGTCGGCCAGAGCCGCCGCGATGCCGCCGCACGCCAGCACATCGCTGAACCACAATAATGTACCGGTGGCATATCCCGTGAGCGGCCCAAATGCGGCTTCGATATAGCCATAGGCGCCGCCGCTGCTCGGTATCCGGCTTCCGCCCTCGGCGAAGCAGATGGCCACCGAGCCGACCGCGATCGCGCAGACCAAAATGGCCAAGGGCGCATACGGGCCGACGTTTGCTGCAAGGGCCGCAGGCACCACGAATATGGAGGCGCCGACCACCATGTTGACGATGCTGGCGGCGAGTCCCCACGCCCCGACTGTACGAATCAATCCAGCATCGCGTCCGCCCGTGTCCATCGGCGCACCGTACCACGGATGTGCGCGCTTGCGTCGCCCCGCACCGGAGACGTCAGTGCGGCTTTCGTGCCGAGCCTTGCTCGCGCTTGAGCGCCGACGGTGAGGTGCCGAGCATCCGCAGAAAGCTGCGGCGCATCCGCTCGGCGCTGCCGAAGCCGGCGGATCGCGCAATCACCTGGGCGGATTGAGCACCGCTCTCGAGTGCGGCTCGGGCCGTCTCGACGCGCACCCGCTCCACCGCCTTGGCCGGACTGACGCCGATCTCGGCGCGGAACATCCGGGCAAAATGCCGCGGACTCATGCAGCTGAACCGGGCCAGGTCGCTGACGCTGAGTCTCTCTGCCAAATTGCCGCGCACGTGATCCAACAGCGCTGCGAAACGCCCGTCCGCACGCTCCATTTCCAATAACGAGGAAAACTGCGACTGGCCGCCCGGACGACGGTAGTAAACGACGAGTTGCTGCGCCGTCTGGCGCGCGATGTGTTCCCCAAGATCTTCGGCGATCAGCGCGAGCGACAAATCAATTCCGGCGGTAATGCCGGCCGAGCTCCAGATCTTGCCGTCCTTGACGAATATTCGGTCCGGCTGCAACAGCACTTTCGGGAATTTCCGCGCAAAATCCACGGTGCGGCTCCAATGCGTGGTAGCGCGCTTGCCATCGAGGATACCGGCCGCCGCCAGCACGTATGTTCCCGAACACACGGTTGCAACCCGCCGCGCCGAGCGAACGCAGGCGAGCACGAAGCGTCGGGTCGCGCCGCAACGGGCGGCGGCGCGTGATCCTTCACCGCCGGAAATCACCAGCGTATCGATCGCCGCAGCGCGGCCACCGGCAACGGCGTGCAGGCACACACCGGAAGAACTGACGGTGGATCCGGGCTCCGCCGCAACGATCCGCAATTCGTAGGATCCAGGCTTGTATCGCTCGGCGATCTCGAACGCCGCGATCGGGCCGGCCGCATCGAGCAGCTGAAAGTCGGGGTAGATCAGCAGGGCGACACGGCGCGGCATGGCAGAAATCGGTGGAATATTGTCATTTACGCCAAAAGCTTAAGTTGCGATGATGACGGCGTCAAGCTTGTTGAGGACTGCAAATGAGCACCGAATTTCCCGTCGTCTTCGCGCTTTATCCGCGAGTGACACAACTCGATTTCACAGGGCCATTCGAAGTGTTCGCGCGTCTGCCGCGCGCCCGGTGCGTATTGGCGTCGGTGCACGGCGGCAGCATTCAGGCCGATGGGGACATAACCTTCGCCAACGTGGCTCGGCTTGGCGACATTTCCGATTGCGCACTGTTGTGCGTGCCCGGCGGGTTCGGAACCGTCGCCGCGATGGAAGATCAGGACTACTTGAGCGAACTGCGGCGCCTCGCCGCAACGGCGCGATATGTCACGTCGGTCTGCACGGGATCCTTGCTGCTCGCGGCCGCGGGACTGCTGGCAGGGAAGCGCGCGGCCTGCCACTGGGCCTGGCGCGACTCGCTTGCCGCGTTTGGAGTGACGCCCGATCCCGCCCGTGTGGTGCAGGATGGCAACGTGATCAGCGGCGGCGGCGTGACCGCCGGCATCGACATGGCGCTCACCGTGATGGCGGAGGTGGCCGGCGCGGAATATGCCCAAACAGTGCAGCTCGCGATCGAATACGCCCCTGCGCCGCCATTCGACGCCGGCCGCCCCGAGAGCGCGCGTCCGGAAGTGGTCGCGGCCGCGAGAAGGCGCCTCGACGCGATTCGCGGCGAGCGCGATGCCGCGGTCGCTCGCGCCGCTCGGGCTTTGCACGCGCCATTGAGTGCCTCATTTTGCGGGTCGCCTGAACTTTAGAATGAACTGGTCGGTCCGCCCCTGAATCGAGGCGTCGAAGACTCCGGCCGTGTGCGGATCCGAGGGGTTGGCGAGCAGAGTGCTCTCGCCTTCGAACTTGAAACCCGCGGCCTCGACTTCGCGCCGGACGGTGGAGGGCTCTATGCGATGCAGGGTGTCGGTGACGTCGGCGGGCGATCCGTTGGCGGCTACGTGATCCAGCACGAGGTACACCCCACCGGGTTTGAGCGCCGCAAACACCGTCCGGTTGAAGGCCGCCATGTCCACGGGTCCCATGAAGCGGTCGTGCAGATCATGGTAGTTTTGAGAGATCCAGAATACGTCGATTTTCTCCGGATACTTCGCGGCGTCCAACGCCGATGCAAAGGTCACGGTGACATTCGGATGCGTGACGGCATAAGTCTCAATCTCGGCGATACCCTTGACGATATTGGGGTATTTGAACAACGCGCTCGGGACACTGGCATACACGTGCCCGCGGGGTCCGGCGACGTCGGCAAACAGACGAGTAAAGTAGCCGGCGCCGGCGGCATAGTCGGCGATCTTGTCGTCGCGCTTGACGCCCGCAAACGCGAGCGTCTCGGCCGGCTTGCGATTGGCGTCGCGGGCCGTGTCGGCGGCCGGGCGGTCTGGGTCGGCGAGGGCAGCGGCGATGACCTCCTTGGGACGGTCGGCGGCCGCCGCGTTGCCCGCCGTCAGGGTGGTTGCCAGTAACGCGAGGATCACGCACATCGCCTCATGTAACATGCTTCCCCTCCGGCGCAATCAAGCAGTCGATGCGGTATTGTGCTCACGGCAGATGCTTTCCTGAAGAGCCACTCGGGGAAAAAATAGCTGGGCCACTTCTCAACCACGGCGATCGGGCGCGATGGATTCATTATTCGAGATCGATCTGGATTTGTCGGGTTCGCGTGAGTCGTCCCGGACCCTGTATCGCCGGCTGAGAGAAGCGATTCTTGATGGCCGGTTGGCGGCGGGCGCCCAGCTGCCCGCCACCAGAAAATCCGCGTCCGTCTTTGGCGTGTCGCGAAACACGGCGACGGAAGCCTATGAAAGACTTTTGAATGAGGGCTATGTCGTCACCCGGCGCGGCTCCGGCACGTTCGTCGCCGAACGGCTTCCGGCGGCGCGGTCGCGTACCGTGCAAACTCGCGGCGCGGTGCCTGAGCGCGGCTGTCTCAACGAATTCTGGCTGCGTCCGGACGTGACGGCGGCAATGGGTTTTTGGCGTGATCGGCAGGAACGGCGGGCGCCGCCGCCCAAAGTTCCGCAAGTCGATTTTCGCCCGGCGCTGGTCGATTCCCGGCTCTTTCCCTTCGATGTCTTCCGTCGGGTCAGCGCCAAGCAGTTGCGCGCATTGGAGAGAAAACCGGCTCGCTATCAAAGCCCGCAGGGAAACCAAGGAAATTTCTCCCTGCGCGAAGCCATCCTCACTCACATCGCCCTGACGCGCGCGGTCGTGTGCGAGCCCGACGACGTGCTCGTCACATCGGGGGCGCAGCAGGCATTCGACTTGCTTGCCAGAACCCTCGTCACGCCGAATGCTACCGTCGTCGCGGTTGAAGATCCCGGTTATCCTCCGATGCGGGTGGCGTTCGCCGCCGCCGGCGCGAGAATCGTGCCGGTGCAAATTGACGCCGAAGGCCTGATCGTCGACCAGCTTCCACCCGACGTCGGCGTGATCTGCGTCTGCCCGTCCCATCAATTTCCGCTCGGGGTGGCGATGTCGATGCGCCGCCGCAAGGCGCTCGTCGAGTTTGCGCGCAGCCGCGGAGCCGTCATCGTCGAAGACGACTACGACGGGGAGTTCCGCTACGAGGGCAGCCCTCTGGAGGCGCTCAGAGGCCGCGACGCAGGCGACGTCGTGTTCTACGTCGGCACATTCTCAAAGTGCATGCTGTCGGCGCTGCGACTGGGGTTCATCATCGCGCCGGATTGGGCGATGCCGACCCTGGTGGCGGCGAAGAACTGTATGGACTGGCATTGCTCGATACCGGTGCAGATCGGCGTTGCCGCATTCATCGCCGAGGGCCACTTGGCGCACCATGTGCGCAAAATGCGCGATGTCTACAAGCAGCGCCGGCGCTTGCTTTTGAGCTACCTGCACCAGGAACTTGGGCAATGGCTGGATCCGGTTCCTTCGTATTACGGCATGCACGTGGCCGCCGTGGCACGCACCGCACTGGATCTCGAGCGCGTCGCAGAGGCTTTAGTCGCGGACGGCGTGAAAATACACACCCTCAACCGCTACTATCTTGGCCCGGCGACGCAGGCAGGATTGATTTTTGGCTACGGTGCTCCAGACGTTGCCCAAATGAATCGGGGCCTGCGCGCCCTGCGCCGCGCGTTGCAACAATAATGCGTGGTTCTCTAATGGGCTCGCGCCGTCCGCGGCGACACCTGGGATTGCAGCCAATTGCGGATTTCGAGTAGACGCAGCGTCTCATTCTGCAGAGCCGGCCCGAGCCCGTGCTTCCAGAGCAGCGTCGTGTCGGATGGGTTCATCTGCAGCGCGCGAAGTTCGGCTGCGTACACTCCGAGGGACGCAGCGTCGGGGAACATCCCCTCCGTGATCAGCGTTGCGCCGTAGCGCTCGGCTGCCGCTGCAATGTCCAGATAGTCATACTCCGGGTGATACTGCACGCCCCAAAAAGTGCCGCGTCCGTGTCTGAATGAAGCTGCCTGCACCCCATAGTCGTTGTCCGCCAGTATTTCCGCAGCCGCAGGCAGTGCGGTGATTTCGTCGCGATGCACGGTTGGGGCCTCGAACGTGCGCGGCTTGCCGGCGAACAAGCGGTGTGCCTCGCCGGTATTGGTGAGCAGAATGCGCCGAGCGAATCCAAACTCGCGACCGCGCAGGTTGGCGCGTACCTCGCCGCCGGCGGCCGTGACCGCAACCTGCAGTCCCCAGCAGCTGCCGAAAAACGGCACTCCAGCCGCAAAAACGGCTTTGGCAAGTTCGATCTGGCGCGTCACGGGCGCCCCGCCGTTGTAGATATTCAGGGCCGAACCGGTCATCGTGACCCCGTCGTAGTTCTCGAGGCCGACGCCGGTCGGAAACCTGGGCGAGCCGTCCGCGGCGAGCACGATGTCGATGCTTAACGAGGGGTCGATGCGGCGCAGAACTTGCGCGTATCCGGTTCCCGAGTCATAGCCGAGCGCCGCCATTTGCCGCGCGCGAATCTCGGCGACGTTGCCGTCGATGACCAGGATCCGCGGGCCCGTCACGCGGCGCTGACCACGGACTCGAGCCGTCCGTCGACCGCGGCGCGAAAGATGGATTCCAACTGCGAGGCATTGACCGGAATCGGATTGCCGCCGGCCGACGGGTCGATCGCCGCCTCGCGGCCGATGATCGTGGCCTTGTCGGCACTGACGCCAATCTCGGCCAGCGAATTCGGTATCTTAAGTTCACGGCGCAGACTCAGCACCGATTCGAGAAAACCGTCGAAGCCGCGCGCCGGCAGGTCGAGTATCCGCGCGATGACATCGGTCTTGTCCGCAATGGCGCTTCGATTGAACACCATGACATACGGAAGGATGACCGCATTGGTGAGCCCGTGATGGGTGTTGAACCAGGAACCGACGGGGTGCGCGATGGCATGCACGCCGCCGAGGCCCTTCTGAAAGGCCGTGGCACCCATCGATGCGGCCGCCAGCATCTGCGCACGCGCCTCGATGTCCTTGCCGTCCGCATAGGCACGCGGTAAGAAACGATGGATCAGCCGCAGACCCTCGAGCGCGATGCCGTCCGCGAGCGGATGGAAACCTGGCGCACAGAACGCCTCGAAGCAATGGACAAACGCGTCGATTCCCGTGGCTGCGGTCACCGCGGGCGGCAGACCGACCGTCAATTCCGGGTCGGAGATCACGATGCGCGGCAACATCAGCGGGTGAAAGATAATCTTTTTCTGATGCGTCTCTTCGTTAAGGATGACGCCGGCCCGGCCCACCTCCGAGCCGGTGCCGGCGGTGGTCGGCACCGCGACGATCGGCGCGATGCCGGCGGTGTCGGCGCGCGTCCACCAGTCGCCGACGTCCTCGAAATCCCACAGGGGGCGAGTCTGCCCGGACATGAATGCCACGACCTTGCCGACGTCGAGCGCGGACCCGCCGCCGAATGCCACCACGCCGTCGTGATCCCCCTCGCGGTAGATTCGAATTCCCGCCTCGACGTGGCTCAAGGCGGGATTTCCCTTGACGGCGCTGAACAGCGTTGCATTCCTGAGAGCGGCGAGCGCATTTTTGATCATCGGCGCGCCGGCCAGGCCCTCATCGGTGACGATGAGCGGCCGCCCGATGCCGGCCTTTGCACACGCGAGGGCGAGCTCGGCGACCCGCCCCGGGCCCGCCCACATAGTGGTCGGATAATTCCAGTTGCCGCGCAGATTCAAACTCATGGCATGACCTTGAAGTGGTAGGACTTCGGCCGCGTCATCTGCTCGAACCCGACGCTCGACAGGGTGCAGCCGCGCCCCGAATTCTTGACGCCGGTCCAGGCGAGCGCGGGATCGAGATAGTCGCAGCGGTTGAGGAAGACCGTGCCGGTCTCGAGGGCGTCGCCAAGCACTTCGGCGCGCGCGGCGTCCGCTGAGAAGATCGCGGCGGTGAGGCCGAATTCACTGTCATTCATCAGCTGCAACGCCTCTTCGTCCGAGGCAACCTTCATGATGCCCACCGCGGGCCCGAAGGTCTCTTCGCGCATGATCGCCATCGAGTGATCGACATCGACCAGCACTTGCGGTGCAAGGTAGGGCGTTCCGGAGGCCGAGGCCGCGAACGATGCCTCGTCGATCAGCGCGCGGGCTCCGCGGTCGACCGCCTCGCGAACTTGGGCGCGGACCGTGTCGGCGGCCGACGTACGTACCATGGGTCCCAGCGTCGTTTCGGGATCGAGGGGTGATCCCAACCGATACTTTTGCGTCAGGTCGACGACACCGGCGACGAACTCCTCATAACGCGATGCCGCTACGTAGATTCGCTTGATGCCGCAGCAGGACTGGCCGGCGTTAAAAAAAGCGCCATCGGTCAGCGTATCGATGGCATGCGGGAGGTTGGCATCGGCACGCACGTAGGCTGGATCTTTGCCGCCGAGCTCGAGGCCCGCGGTCGCAAATCCCGCCGCGGTGGCCGCGACGACCGCGCGTCCGCCGGCCACGGAGCCGGTGAAACAGACGCTCGCGATGCGCGGGTCGCCCATCAGCCGCGCGGCATCGGCATGCGACAGGTGCAGGTATTGGAAGACGCCGCGCGGCACCCCCGCGCTCGCGAAGGCCTCGAGAAAGCGCTCGGCGCACAGCGGCGTCTGTGCAGAATGCTTGAGCACCACCGCGTTGCCGGCGATCAGCGCCGGCAGCACGGCATTGACCGCCGTCAAATAAGGGTAGTTCCAAGGCGCCACGACGGCCACGATGCCCAGCGGCACCCGCTTGATCTGACGCTGAAAACCCGGCTTGTCGCCGGGATGCAGCGCCGCAAGCGCCCGCGCGGCGATTCCCAGCATGTGACGCGCGCGCTCTTCGAACCCCCGTATCTCGCCGGGGGCGTGACGGATGGGGCGTCCCATCTGCCAGGTGATTTCGGCGGCGATGTCGCCAGCCTTGGCAACGAAGGCATCGACCGCCCGTCCGAGAATACCGCAGCGCTCCGCCAGCGGCAGCGACGCCCAGCCGCGCTGAGCATGCATGGCGAATTCGAGCGCCCGATCAATGCCGGCGGCGGTTTCGAGCGGCCGTTCGATGTAGATGCGGCCGTCGACGGGACTGATGGTCTTCAGCGTGTCGGTCATGACTCCACTCAAATGATTTCGAAATACCGGGCAAGTTCCCAATCCGTGATCGCCTTGCGGAATTCCCGCTCTTCCCACTGCCGGGTCGCGGCGTAGTGCTCGACGAAAGCATCGCCAAACAGTGCACGCGCCGGCTTGGAAGTGCAAAGCCGTTCGGCAGCCTCGTAGAGTGTGGCAGGCAAACGGCGCTGCGACGGATGCTCGCGGTCGTACGCATTGCCCTCGATCGCGGCGTCCGGCTCGATCCGGTGCTCGATGCCCCAGAGGCCGCAGCCGATGGCGGCGGCGAGCGCAATATAGGGATTGATGTCCGCTGCCGCGATCCGGTACTCGACGCGCTGGCTCGACGGGCCGCCGCGAATCACGCGGAGCGCCGTGGTGCGATTCTCGATCCCCCAGGTTGCGGAGGTCGGCGCCCAGTACCCCGGCACCAGACGGGAGTAGCTGTTCACCGTGCCCGCGACCATCGCGAGCAGCTCCGGCATCAGCGCCTGCTGGCCGCCAACAAACCAGCGCATGATGTCCGACATCTCGTAGGGCTTCGAAGGATCGTGGAAGACGCAGTCGCCGCCGGTGCCACGCAGCGAAATGTGCAGATGGCCGCTCTGTCCCGGCACGCTGTTGGACCATTTGGCCATGAACGTCGCCATCAGGCCGCGGCGCTGCGCGAGCACCTTGGTGAAGGTCTTGAAAAGGGCCGCACGATCGGCGGCCTCGAGGGCATCGCAGTACGTGAGAGCCGCTTCGAGTACGCCGGGTCCGGTCTCGGTGTGCAAGCCCTCGATCGGAAAGCGCATGGTCTGACCGAGGTCGAGCAGCTCGTGGTAGAGGTCCGAGTGCACGGAACTGCGCAACACCGAGTAGCCGAAGGCACCCGGTGTCATGGTCTTCAAGTGCCGGTAACCTTTTTCGCGGACGGAATCCGGCGTCTCCTCGAAAACGAAGAATTCGAATTCCGCTGCTGCGCTGACCCGATATCCCATGGTCTCGGCGCGCTCCAGCACGCGTCGCAGCGTGCCGCGCGGGCAAACCGATTCGGCGGGTCCGGCAAATTCTCCCAGAAAGAGCGCGGTCTTGGGTTCGAACGGAATCTCGCGCTGAGTCCCCGGCAGCACCCGGACTGTTGCATCGGGATATGCCGTGTGCCAGCCGGTGAATTTCGTGTTGTCATAGAGTTGGTCGCTCGAATCCCATCCCAGAATGACATCGCAGAAGCCAAGATTCTTGTCGAGCGCTGCCAGGAACTTGTCGCGGCTCAGATATTTTCCGCGCAATACGCCGTCGGTGTCGAAGACCCCGATCTTGACGTGCTCGATGCCGCGCTCGATCAGAAAGTTGCGGATTTCGGTGTGCTGCTTCAAGGGGTGTGGCCTTCACTCCAGCTCGAAATTGCATTCTTTCAGCGGGACCAGGCGCGTCTTGTTCCAGTACTTATGCACTACGTACAGGCCGACGAACACCGGAATCATCAGATAGCCGGCGATGAAGTCGAACCAGGAAAAAACCGGCGCCTGGAACACGCTGATATTGGCGCCGAAGAGCACGGCCAGAAACAGGATCAGCGCGAGCCACGGTCCGTACGGATAGAACTTGGATTTGAACTTCAGATCATCCAGATTGCGGCCTTGCGCCACCCACGCCTTGCGGAAGCGCAGGTGACACACGGCGATCCCCAACCAGATGAGAAACCCGGTCATGCTCGAGGCATTGTAGAGGATTTGATATATCTTCTGGTCGCCGACCACGGTGGAGAAGAAAGTGAGCGCGCTCACCAGACCGGTGGCGAGCAGCGCCAGCACGGGCACACCTCGGCGGTTGACGCTGCCGAATATCCCCGGCGCCTTGCGGCTGTGGGCCATGGCGTACAGCATGCGCGACGCCACGTACATGGAAGAATTTCCGCACGATAATACAGACGACAAGATCACGGCGTTCATGAGGTTGGAGGCGTAGTAGCCGAATCGCGGCAACTGCTGGAACACCATGGTGAAGGGCGAGAAGGCGATGTGCCCCTCGTCGCCGCGCAGCAGGTTGGGGTCCGTGAAACTGATCAACGTGCCCACCACGAAGATTGAACCGATGTAGAACAGCAGAATCCGCCAGAACACGGTTCTGATGGCCTTGGGCACGCTTTTGCTGGGGTTGGCGGTTTCTGCGGCGGCCAGTCCCACGCCCTCCGTACCTTGAAAAGAGAACCCGGCCACCAAGAACACCGCGAGCGCCGCCGCCAGGCCGCCAACAAAGGGCGCATGCGAGCCGCTCTTGGGGTCGTGCAAGGTCCAGTTGCGGAAGCCAATGTCGTGATTGCCTAGCATGCCGAAGATCATCAAAGCGCCCACCGCCAGGAAGATGATCACGGTGACCACCTTGATGCCGGCGAACCAGTATTCTGCTTCGGCGTACGCTTTGACCGACAAAAGATTCAAGGCCAGCAGCGCTGCAAAAAAGCTCATGGCCCACCACGTCGAATCCGAATTCGGAAACCAGAACTTCACGATGAGGGCGCCCGCGACCAACTCCGCCGCCAAGGTGATCGCCCAGCTGAACCAGTAATTCCACCCCACCGCGAAACCCAGCGACGGGTCGACAAAACGTTCCGCATACGCCTCGAACGAGCCGGCAATCGGCAATTGGGTGGCCATTTCGCCGAGTGACTGCATCATGCAGTAGACCGCGAGCCCCATGGTCGCGTACGCCAGCAACGCCCCGCCCGGGCCGGCTTGGGCGATGGCTGTGCCGCTCGCGAAGAACAAGCCGGTGCCGATCGCCCCGCCGATCGCGATCATGCTGAGCTGTCGGGTACCGATGCCGCGATGCAGCTCGCGGGATTCACCTGAGGCCATGCACATCTGTCCTTGTGGGACGCTTTTTTAGTAAAGTGATAGTAGCAGTGCGGCGCACTTAAAACCGACGCATCAGGAGCCGACATGTCAGCTTTCGAGCTTGCCCAACTCAACATCGGCATTATCAAGGGGCCGATGGATTCGCCCGTCATGGCGGATTTTGCGGCCGGCCTCGAGCGCATCAACGCACTCGCCGACCGTTCGCCCGGCTTCGTGTGGCGG
The DNA here is from genome assembly GCA_963818075.1 of uncultured Gammaproteobacteria bacterium. Taxonomy (GTDB): domain Bacteria; phylum Pseudomonadota; class Gammaproteobacteria; order Steroidobacterales; family Steroidobacteraceae; genus Bog-1198. Next base: position 23,806 of record CAWFQX010000011.1, read on the forward strand.
TTGCAGACGGAGGCGGGCGACGCGACGGCGATTCGTCCGTTCGACAACGAGAACCTTTTGCTCAATATGTCCGTGTGGCGCGATGTCGAATCGCTGAATGAGTATGTTTACGGCTCGGCTCACGTCGATCTCATGCGCCGCCGCCGGGAGTGGTTCGAGCGCATGCGGGAAGCGTTTTTGGTGCTGTGGTGGGTGCCGAAAGGCCATCGGCCCAGCATCGCAGAAGCGATTGCACGACTCGAACTGCTGCGCGCCGAAGGTCCGAGCGCGGAGGCATTTACGTTCCGACAGGCGTTTCCGCCTCCCGATGCCGCGGCATCACACTCGACCGTTACCTTCGGCGGCGAATGCCCCGCGACCTAAAGGCTTATTTCTCGCTGTCCAAATCGGCCATCGCTGCGCTTGGGTAACGCGCGCCGGCGGCCGAGTCCTTCGGCACAGCGACCTCGATGGCCGCGAGGTCGTTCGCCGTGAGTGCGACGTGGACCGATCCCAGCGCCTCGGCCAGGCGGTCGCGGCGGCGCGCCCCGATCAGCGGAATGATGTCATTGCCCTGCTGCGCAACCCAGGCGATGGCGAGCTGCGCGACGCTGATGCTTTTCGCGGCGGCAACCTTGCGAAGCGCCTCGACCAGTGCCAGATTCGCTTCCATGTTTGCTCCCTGGAAGCGCGGACTGTGCGTGCGGAAATCTCCTGGCGCGATGTTCTCCCTGCGCCAGTGGCCGCTGATGAGCCCGCGCGACAGCACGCCATAGGCGGTGATCCCGATACCGAGTTTTCGTGCTGCGGGGAGTGTTCGGGCTTCGATGCCGCGCGAAATCAAGGAATATTCGATCTGTAAGTCGCTGATGGGATGCACTGCGGCCGCCCGCCGCAGTGTGTCCGCGCCGACTTCCGAGAGACCTATATGGCGGACAAACCCCGCCTTGACCAAGTCCGCGATCGCTCCGACCGTGTCTTCGATGGGCACCTGCGGATCGAGCCGTGCGGGTCGGTAAATATCGATGTAATCGACGCCCAATCGCTGTAGAGAATAGGCAAGGAAGTTCTTGAGTGCCTTCGGCCGCGCGTCGATTCCCAGCCAGCCGCCGGTCGGATCGCGCAGGGCACCGAATTTGACGCTGAGTAGCAGGTGGTCGCGGCTGATCGACTTGAGCGCCTCGCCGATCAGCAATTCGTTGTGCCCCATCCCGTAGAAATCCCCGGTATCAAGCAGATTGACGCCGGCGTCGACCGCGGCGCGGAGCGTCGCCAGACTTTCATTCCGGTCGGCGGGCCCGTACATCCCGGACATCCCCATGCAGCCGAGCCCCAACGCCGAAACGGTCGGTCCCGCCCTGCCGAGTAGCCGCTGCTGCATCCTTGATCCTCCTAAGTCCTTGAGTTCGGTCGATTGGCACTCTGCCCGCCGGCATTTCGTTCGATAATACGGCATGGTTCGAACAAGCTGTACGGAATATCGAACAGTGATCGATACGCGCAACTCACTGCGGCTGCCCACCGAGCGCGCGGTAGAAATAGGTCGTGTCGCAGAAGCCGCCGCGCGGCAGCAGCGCGTAACCCGGAATCACTCCGCAGCGTTGCCATCCCAACCGTGCATAGAGCCGCTCGGCATCGCCGCTCGCCGTGTCGAGCACCAGCAGCGTTTTCCCGCACTCGCGCGCGACGCGCTCCGCCTCCCGCAGGAGCGCGGCCCCCAACCCTTGACGCCGAGCGCGGCGGTGTACCAGCATTTTCGAAAGATCAGCGCGGTGAGGTTGATTTTCCGGTTGACCGAAAACCAGTTGTACTGTCCCGACCGTGCCCTGCGCATCCTCCGCAACGAGCAGCGCACGCTCGTCCTGCGCCACCCCGGCCGCCACCTGCCGCCAGAAATCCAAGGCCTTTGCCATCGACAGCGGATGCATGAAGCTCACCGATGCGCCGCCTTCGACGCAGTCGATCAGCAGCTCGGCCAAGCCTTGAATTTGTGCGTGGGTCACCGCAGACAGGCGCCGAACGGCGTGCGCCATGATCGCGGGCTTCGGTTGGGTCGGCATCGTGTCTCCGCAGTATCCTCGGGCATTCGCGAAGATAGCCTGAGATTGCCGTGCGCACTACTGTAGAGTCCCTGGCGGTGAAAATCCCCAAAGGCCTGCAGCCCCTGATCGATGACGGCATGATCGACACCGTCGTGCGCAGCCTCAAGAGCGGCAAGGAAGCGTCAGTCTATATCGTGAGCTGCGGCGGCCGGCTGCGCTGCGCCAAGGTGTACAAGGAAGCCGAGCGGCGCGGGTTTCACAAGCTCGCACAATACCAGGAAGGCCGTAAGACGCGCAGCAGCCGCGACGCGCGCGCCATGGGGAAACGCGGCCGGCACGGACGCAAGGTGCAGGAAGCAGAATGGAAAAACGCCGAGGTCGAGGCGCTCTACCGGCTGGTCGCGGCCGGCGTGCGCGTCCCGGCGCCCCACCTCGTCCACGAAGGCGTGCTGCTGATGGAGCTGGTGACGGACCAACACGGCGATCCCGCGCCGCGCCTCAACGAGGTGGATATCAGCGCAGAGCAGGCGCGCGAATGGCACGCATTCATGCTGGTGCAGATTACCCGCATGCTCTGCGCCGGGCTGATTCACGGCGATCTGTCCGAATTTAATGTGCTGCTGGATGTGGATGGGCCCGTCATCATCGACCTACCCCAGGCGGTGGACGCTGCCGGCAACAACAACGCCTTTGCCATGCTCGAGCGAGACGTCAACAACATGCGGGCGAGCTTCGGCCGTGCCGCGCCCGAGCTGCTCGAGACGCGATTTGCGCACGAGCTCTGGAAGCTATACGAAGCGGGCGAATTGCGGCCCGAGTCCATGCTTACAGGACGCTTCGCGCACAATCCGGCCGCCGCCGACGTGGATGGCGTGCTTACGCAGATCGAGGACGAGCGTCGCGAAGCCGAAGCGCGGCAGCGCCGGCGAGAGGCGGCTGACGCGGCGTAATATGCGGGATGGGGAGGCGCATGACCGACTCTTCGAGCTTGAGTTACGTATCCGGCACCAGCGAGCAACCGCTGCTCTATCGTACCGTCGACGGAGTTCTGAAGGCCGCCGTCGCTGCGGCACCGAACCGCGTCGCCCTGGTGGTGCCGTTCCAATCGACTCGATTCACGTTCACGGAACTGGATCGCGAGGTGCAGCGGGCCGCGCGCGGTCTCACTGCCTGCGGGCTCGTGCCGGGCGACCGTATCGGCATCTGGGCGCCGAACTGCGTCGAGTGGATATTGACGATGTTCGCGGCCGCGCACGCCGGCCTCGTGTTGGTGAACATCAATCCCGCCTACCGCAGCAGTGAACTTGAGTTCGCGCTGCGCCTCGTCGGCTGTCGTGCGCTCGTATTCGCGCCCCGGTTCAAGACCAGCGACTACGTCGCGATGCTTCAGTCGCTGATCCCCGAGCTGCCCGCGGCCGCGCCCGCCCGGCTGACCTGCGCGGCCTTCCCGGAACTGCGTCTGCTGGTGCAGCTGGGTTCCGAGCCGGTGGGCGGCGTCCTCTCATTCGATGAACTGATGAGGGCGGGACAGGATCTCGACGAAGCGGTGCCGGCCTCGATGGTGGAGCGGCTGGATGCGGATCAGGTATTCAACATCCAGTTCACCAGCGGTACGACCGGGACGCCGAAAGGCGCGGCGCTGACGCATTTCAACGTGGTGAACAATGGATTCTTTATCGGGGAGGGGATGCGGCTCACTGCGGATGACAGCATCTGCATTCCGGTTCCGCTGTATCACTGCTTCGGCATGGTGCTTGGCGTGCTCGCCGCCATGACCCATCGCGCCGCAAGCGTCTTGCCCGGTGAGGGCTTCGAGCCGCTGGCGGTGCTTCAGACCGTGGCGAGCGAGCGATGTACGGTGCTGCACGGAGTGCCGACCATGTTCATCGCGGAGCTCGAGCACCCGAAATTCGGCGAGTTCGATCTGTCGTCGCTGCGCACCGGCATCATGGCGGGATCGCCGTGTCCAACCGCGATAATGCGCCGAGTGATCGCCGAGATGCACATGCCGCAGGTAACCATCGCCTACGGCATGACGGAAACCAGCCCCGTCAGCTTTCAGAGCCAACCCGACGATCCCGTCGAACTCCGCGTCAGCACGGTCGGACGTGTGCATCCCCATGTCCAGGTAAAGATCATCGACGCGGAAGGGCGCGTGGTTCCGCGCGGCACCCCCGGAGAGTTGCTGACCCGCGGCTACAACGTGATGCGCGGCTACTGGGGCGACGCTGCCCGCACGCAGGACGCCATCGACTCCGCCGGCTGGATGCACACCGGCGACCTGGCGGTACTTGACCCGCAGGGTTACTGCAGCATCGTCGGCCGCTTGAAGGACATGATCATTCGCGGCGGCGAGAACATTTATCCGCGGGAGATCGAGGAATTTCTCTATCGCCATCCGGCGGTGTTCGACGTCGCCGTCGTCGGTGTCCCCGATGCGAGGTATGGCGAAGCGGTCTGCGCGTGCATCCGGCTGCGCAGCGGCGTGACCGCCAGCGAGGACGAGATCCGCGAGTTCTGCCGCGGACAAATTGCGCACTACAAGTTGCCCCGCTATGTGCGCTTCGTGGACAGCTTCCCGCTCACGGTCAGCGGCAAAATCCAGAAATATCTGATTCGCGAGACGCTGTGCTTGGAACTCAACCTCGGCGAGGACGCATGAGCAGGGGCGGTGATCATTGCGGAGACCGCATTATGTAAGGTGTGCCGATTGCTAACCCCGTTTGGGCACTTGGGCCGCTTCAGTCCTTGAGAGTCCAATTACAGGAGTTTGTTATGAAGCGCCTTTTCCTTTTCGCGATGACTGCCGGTTTGGCGACGATCTGTGAAGCGCAGGTTCAAGGCGGTATCGCCGACGTCGCCATCATCGATCGGGACAGCGGAGCCGTATTGAGTCCGCATTTCTTCCATGGCGAGTATTGGGTGGCGGGCAGACCCGGCGCACGTTATGCCATCGAGATCCGCAACCGGCTGGGTGAGCGGATGCTGGCGGTTACGTCGGTGGACGGTGTCAACGTGGTCTCCGGAGCCACCGCGGCTTGGGACCAAACCGGCTATGTGTTCGGCGCGGGTGAACGCTACCAAATCACGGGTTGGCGCAAGACGGATGCGGAGATAGCAGCATTCACTTTCACCGATTCTCCCAATTCTTACGCAGAGCGCACCGGACGTCCCGCCAACGTCGGCGTCATCGGCGTGGCGTTATTTCGCGAGCGCCAACCGCAGCCGGTGTACGCACCGCCCGCCATCGGGCAATCCTCCGGCCGCGCCCAGGCGGGGCGCGCAGCGGAGTCCGACTCGAATCCGGCGTCGTCTGCCGACGCCAAGGCTGCGCCCATGATGCCGGCGCCTTCTGCCATGCAGGCGCCGCTGACATCCTCGGTAGCGCGCCCCCCCGCTGCCGCGCCGAAACTCGGCACCGGCCACGGCGAGCGCGAATATTCCTACGTCAACCACACCGAGTTCCTGAGAATGCAATCCCAGCCGAACGAAGTCATTCGTATTCGGTACGACAGTCTCGACAACCTATTCGCGATGGGCATCATCAAGCGACCGCGGCCGGCGGCTCCCGGAGCCAACCCGTTCCCTGCGTCGCCGGAGCAGCAGTACGTCCCGGATCCGCAAGGATAAGGGACCGCGGAACTGCCATACTGTGGTGGATGACGGGCGCCGGCGAGAGTGACGAGACCCTGATGATGCGCTACGGCCGCGGCGACGCCGCGGCCTTCGAGCTACTTTATCGGCGCCACGAAATGCGCATTTGGCGTTATCTGGAACGCAATGTGGGCAGCCGGGCGATTGCGGATGAACTGATGCAAGAGGTCTGGTTCGCCGTCGCCCGGGACGCCCCGCGCTATGAGCCGTCAGCCCGGTTCACGACCTGGCTGTTCACGATCGCACACAATCGGATGATCGACTCGATGAGAACGAGTCGACGGCAAACGAGTTTGGAGGCGATCGGCTACGAAGCCGACGCCGTGATCGAGCAGCTGACCAGCGACCCCGGAGCCGGACCTTTTGCTGCGGCCGTGGCCCGCGACCAGGCGGGCGCGCTCGTCCGAGCTTTCGAGAAACTGCCCGGCGAACAGCGCGACGCATTCATGCTCCAAGCCGAGGGTGAGCTGAGCGTCGAGGAGATTGCGGCGATCACGAACAGCAGTTTCGAGACGGCCAAAAGCCGGCTGCGCTACGCGCGCACCAAGCTGCGCCAGCTGCTCAAGGAGCACGAATGAACGAAGTTCCGCCCGGCCAAGATGACGCGGATGACGCCGACGATCTCTATCGGCGCGCCTCGGCGCGGGATGACAGCCGGCCGAGCGAGGGGGTACGTCGCCGGATACTCGATCATGCAGCGCAACTGGCCGCCGAGCGCGCGGCCCAAGTCTCCGCCGCCAAGCTGGCGGCCGCGCGAGCGGCGAATCGGCGGTGGCGGCGGCCGGCAATCTTCGGCACGCTCGCCGCTGCCGCTCTCGCCGGCTTGTTGGTGACGCCGCGGTTTTTTACCCCCGGAGCGCCGCCACCGACGGCCTCGCAACTACCGACGGCGAGCTTACCGCCGCCGGCTGCATCGCCGCCGGCACCAGAGTCGCAACTTCAGGAGGCTCAAACGCCGGCGGCTTCGGTCCCTGCGCCGCATCGGACTCCCGCACCGACTGCCGAATTTGCCGCAAAAAATAACCTGGCTGCGCCCAAGACTATGGACAGCGCGCGCAGCAAGGCCGCTGCCAACGCAGGCATGGCGGCAGACGCGCAGCGCGGCCAAGACGTTGCTGCCAGCGGCGCCACCGCAGCCCGGGCGCCGGCGTACTCCGCTGCATCCGCGCCCGCGGCGCCGCGCGCATCGGACCCGGCGGCGGAGCTCCGACAGGCGGCTGAAACCGGCGACATCCCGCGGCTGCAAATACTGCTGGGCAGGCAGCCTGACATCGACGTGCGCGACGAAAACGGCCGCACCGCGTTGATGCTCGCGGTGCTGCGCGGCGAGTCTCGCGCAGTCGATCTGCTGTTGGCGTCCGGCGCCGATCCGAGTGCAGCGGATGGGCGCGGCACTACACCGCTGCAAGCTGCCATCGCCGGAAATCAGCCGGCAATCGTCGCTGCCCTGCAGCGTGCCGGCGCCCGCTAGCGCGATGTCCCATGGACTCGCTCATCGGGCGGGCATCAACCAAACCGACAGCGACGATGGGTGCTGCGCATCGTGATACACGGTGTTATCGACCGCCGCCTGGCGTCGATTCGCACCCAGCGGCTCGCCGGTGTTGGGATTGACGTCGAATCGCGGAAAGTTGCTGCTGGATATATCCAGCCGGATGCGGTGGCCCTTCTTGAAGACGTTTGCCGTATCGAAGGGCCGGATCAACAATGAGTAAACCTGGTCGGGCACGAGCAGACGGCGCGTCGGCGATAGTTCTCGATAGCTGGCCCGCAAGATGCCGTCGGTAAGGTTCATGTCGAAACCCTGTGGGAAGCTCTCGCTCGGCGGATAGACGTCGACGAGCTTCGCGGTGAAATCCGTGTCGACGCCCGTGGACGCGGCGAATAGAGTGATCTCGACCGGTCCGGCGACCGTCACATCGTCCGGCAATGGTGCGGTTTCGAAGACCAACACGTCACGGCGCGCACGCAGCGGCAGGAATGGCGCGCGCGAGCCCGGCATATCGGGCCGTTCGCGCTGATCGTAGGCGCCGTCCAGAAGGCGCTTGGAAACGCCGCCGCCGATGGTCGGCACGGGGTGATCGGGATCGAAGCGATAGGTCGTGGCGTCGCGTTCGCCCGCTTGCGGAGTAGTCGCTGACAGCGACCCGTCGGCATGCAGATAAAACTCTGCACGACGCGCTACGGCGGGCGGCCATTGATTCGCATCGCGCCAGGCCCCACCGTGGTATAGGCGGCCGTGCTCGTCTTTGTGGCCGTCGCCGGTACCCATCAAGAAATAGTGCACAGGCGCCTGCGCCGCAGCTTCGGTGCGCCGGCCCTTCAAGTAATGGTCGAACCAGCGCAAATGGAACGCCGTGTCGAAGTCGGTGATTGCTGCGGCGGGACCGAACTCGACGTCGCCGGCGTAGTCGGCCGTGTTTCCATGGTGGGTCCACGGACCGATGAGCAGCCGCATCGGCGATTTCTTAAGCGCCGCCAGCGAGCGAAAGTTGTCGATCGTTCCGCGCAGATAGATGTCGTACCAGCCGCCCACATGCAGCATGGGGACATCGGCGGTCTCGGCATAGTATTTTTGCCACTGCATCCCGAGCGTTTGCCAGTGAGCGTCGTAGTCGGACCGCGTCGCCTCGTCGAGATAATAACCTTCGAAGGTCGGCGCAACGGCGAGGGGATTTTGACCCTTGCGCAGCGGCAGGGCCGAATACCAGTCGGTGACCTTTTCCTTTGACAGCATGGCTTTCGCAATCGGGTCTTTGGTGTCTTCGAGCGCCTGCGACCACGCCCAAGTGAGCTGGCGCCCCATTTCGAATGCCCCGTCGTAGCGCACCGAATGATCCCAGGCGTTGGACATGCCGCCCATATTGAGGATCAAGGTGCTGAGGTGCGGGGGATGCAGCTTCGATGCATCCGCCTGCGTATGGGCCGCGTATGAGGTGCCGTACATGCCAACCTTGCCGTTGCTGTAGGGCAACTGCGCGGCCCACTCGATGGTGTCGTAGCCGTCGTACGCATCGTAGTCGTAATATTTTACGAAGACGCCCTGCGAGCGGTGCCGGCCACGCGTATCTTGGATGATCACGACGTAGCCGTTTTGCGCCAGCGTCTCGGCGATCGCGACAGTCGCCGCTTCGGTTTTATCGTACGGCGTTCGGTGGAGCAGTACGGGCAGCCGCTCGGATGCGGCGACCCCGGCCTTGGCCGGCCGGTAGATATCGGTTGCCAGCAGCACGCCGTCGCGGGCGGGAACCATGAAGTCGTTCTGCCGCACTACGCCGGAGTAGTCCGCCGCTGCCTGAGCGTGAGCGGCCGGCGGTTGCGCGCGGGCGACCGCCACGGCCAACAAGGCGGAAAGGCCCACCGCCGCCCATGCGACAGCTGTTTTCATTGATATGCACATTGCTCGATTATGCATGTTTCCGAGCCCCGTCAATTTCGCTTTACTGGGCGTCTCGCAACAGACGCTCGACGGCGTCCAACGCCGGCGGCCCGCAGTCGCGTTGACGAGCCGGGCGAGGTATCTTTATTCGGTCGGCGGTGTCGCCGGCGATGCGGGTCGGCGTGAAATTTGCGCGGGGTGAAGACCGATGTACGATTTATACATAGCGAACAAGAACTATTCATCATGGTCGTTACGGCCATGGGTGCTGATGCGCGAGCTGGGGATGGCGTTTCGGGAACATCTACTGCCCTTCGGGCAGGAGGCCAGCTGGCAAAGCTTCCGTAAGATCTCACCGAGCGGCAAAGTCCCCTGCTTGGTCGACGGCGACAACGTGGTCTGGGATTCGCTTGCCATTGCGGAGTACCTGGCCGAAGAGCACGCGGCCGTTTGGCCCCAGGCGGCAGCGGCCCGCGCCTGGGCGCGCAGCGCCGCTGCCGAGATGCACTCGGGTTTCAACGAATTGCGCGGCCGCTGTTCCATGAGCTGCGGACAGCGCATCCGTCTCAATGAAATCCCGGCGGCGCTCGAGCGCGACTTCACGCGACTGCGCAGTCTTTGGAACGACGGCCTGCGCCGCTTCGGTGGTCCCTACCTTGCGGGGCCAACTTTTACCGCAGTCGACGCCTTTTACGCCCCCGTGGCGTTCAGGGTGCAAACCTACGGCCTCAATCTGGATGCAGCGGCGGCGGCGTATGCCGATCGTTTGTTGGGCACGCGTGCCATGCGCGAATGGTATGCCGACGCGCTCAAAGAAACGCTGCGCGATCGGCCGCACGAAGAGGAGGTGTTGCAGTTTGGCACGGTCTTGGAAGATCTGCGCGCGAAGTGAGTTTGCAGACGCTTCTTGCCCCGGACGAACCGCCGCCTTTCATCGAAGTGGGGCGGCAGGGGCAATCCAATTTCGTCATCGTGGTCGATCACGCCGGCTCGCGTATCCCGCGCCGGCTGCAGAATCTGGGATTGCCGGCGTCCGAATTGCAGCGCCATATAGCCTGGGACATCGGCGCCTTGGGAGTTGCGCGCCAGACGGCGGCGGCGCTCGACGCGGTGCTGGTGGCGCAAAACTATTCGCGGCTGGTAATCGACTGCAACCGAGACCCTGCGGTGGCGTCGTCGATTCCTCGAGTGAGCGAATCGAGCGAAATCCCCGGCAACGCGGACTTGAGCGAGGCTGACATCGCCGCGCGGCGCGTCGAGATCTTCGACCCTTATCATGATCATGTGCGCACGCTGCTCGACGAAAGGGCGGCAGCAGGCCGAGCTACCATCTTGGTCGCGCAGCACACCATGACGAATATTTACCATGGCGTGCGCCGTGAGATGCACGCCGCCGTCCTGTACAACCGCGACCGCCGCTTTGCCGGTCTGGTGCTCGAGCGACTACGCCGCGAAAAGGAATTGCTGATAGCCGACAATGAACCCTATTTCGTCAGCGACGCCACGGACTACACCATCCCGCGCCATGGCGAGGCGCGCGGCCTGCCCCACGTGGAAATCGAGATAAGGCAGGACCTGGTGAGCAATGAAGCCGGGCAGACCGAATGGGCGCGGAGAATAACCCGCGCCCTCGCGGACGCCGAAGGGGCATTGTTTGCTCAAGACTAAAGGTCCGTCACAGCCTGGCGGGACCGATGACCGTAATCTTGGCCCCTATGTGCGACCGTTACGTTCTTCCGGATCAATTCGCGGCGGAGCGCGAGTTCCTGCCCGCCCAGGCGTGGTGGAAATTCACGACGAAATTCAACGTCGCGGCGCAGCAATACGTGCCGGCCATCCGGGTGCACGACGGCCAGACGGAAGGCATGATGATGCGCTGGGGCTTGATCCCATCGTGGGCCGAGGGCAAACCGACCGCAGATTCCACGGCCTGCATCGATTTGGACGGCATCGAGCGCTCGAACATCTACCGGATGCCCTGGCTCGAGGGTCAGCGGTGCATCCTGCCGGCGTCGGGATTCTATGTTTGGCAGCGAACCCCCGCGAATTACCGTCAACCCTACTTTGTGCATCTGGTGAATCGGTCGGTATTCGGCTTCGCGGCGGTCTGGGATCGCTCCGTCGCGGAGGACGATGATGTGATCGAGAGTTGCTCCGTTATCCGTGTGCCGGCGAACGCGCTTCTGGCCGACATTGCCGGCGCGGACGGCCGCATGCCGGCCATCCTGCGCCGCAGGGATTACGACACGTGGTTGCGCGGAACGCCGGTTGAGGCGAAAGCGGCAATTCAGCCCTACAGCGCGACGTGGATGCAGGCCTATCCGGTCAGTCCGCGGATCAACTCCAACCAGCCGGACGATGCGGGCCTGATTCAACCCGTTCATTGACGCGGGTTTGTTAGGATGCAGGGCATGCAGATGATTCGAATCATTGTCTCGATGCTGGCCTGCGCGTTGCTGCTGGATGCGGCCTGGGCGCAGCAGGCAGAAGACCTCGATCTGATCACCCCCGATGGTCAGAAGCAAATGCTCGCCAATCCAGGCACGGAACCGGTGGGCGCTCGGCACCCGGATGTGACCATCGTCGAATACTTCGACTACAACTGTCCCTACTGCAAGACGGTGGTGCCCACACTGCAAGCGTTGCTGGCCCAAGATTCCAAGGTTGCCCTGATTTACAAGGACTGGCCCGTGCTGGGCCCCGTCTCAAAGTTCGCGGCATCGTCGGCGCTGGCTGCGGGTTGGCAGGGTAAGTACCTGGTAGCCCACGACGCTCTGATCAGCGGCCCCCGCCTGGCAAGCAATGACCAGGTGGATGCGATTCTGCAGAAGGCGGGCGTGAACATGGATGCCCTTAAAAAGGATCGTGTCAGTCACGCCAAGGAGATTGCCGCGCTGCTGGCGCGCAACGACGCCGAGGCGCATGCGCTCACTCTGGATGGGACGCCGGGCCTCGTGGTCGGCCTGCAACTCGTACCGGGCGTCGCCAATTTGAGCTTCTTGAAGAAGCTGGTCGCCAATTCCCGCCAGGGGCGATGACCGGCGCCCCGTCAGGGGACGACGTGCGAAGCGCCTGCGTCCTTCCATTCGTAGCGCGGCACTTGAATCCACTGGCCGCTCTTGAGTTCCGGCACTTTGTGCACTTTCGTCTGATCGACGGTCATCGTTCCGTCCTTGTCGCTCACCCAAAAATCGATGTCGTAGATTTGGTCTTTGGTGCCGACCACCCGAAAGTCGGTGCAGGCGAAGTAATGACCGTCATTGTCGAGCTGCCGGACGGGCTGATGAGTGTCGACGAACTCCAGCTGCAGTTCCTTGCCGGTCTTGTCGTCCTTGAGCTTGAACACGCCGTTATTCTTCAAGCTTTCCCGCACGGCGGTTTGTTCCACCGCGGACATGACTTCCCACCCGCGCTTCGTCGCCAGGTGGCCCGGGTGTTCAGATGCGGGGATCCACCACCACGGGATCGGCTGGCGCGCCATGGTCGTCCACTTGCCGTCCGCTTGCAGCGGTTCCTTGTAGATACGGGTCTCCTGCACTTGCAGCTTGCCGCCCACCGGAGTGACCCAGAAATCGATCAAGTATTTCTTTTGCGCATCTTGCGAGTCGTGAAACTTCACGTCCGGAAAAAAACCGTAGCCGTCGATCGTGCGGGTGAAGTCGACGTCGTCGTAGGCCAATTTCAATTGCTCGCCGTTGCGTGAGTCCTCGAACGGAAACAGCCCACCGTTCGCCTTGAGCTTGTTGTTGATGAATTCCTTGACCACCGCTTCCGCATCGGAACCGGTGAAGTCTTGCATGGCCTTCTCGGTGGACTCCACGTTGCTGGCGGCGGCGAACTCCTGCGCCCGCTGCAGATTCTCGGCCGGGCTTTGCAAGAACGTCTTCTTCGCGCCCTCATTACTGAAGCAGTAGGTCTTGCCGTCCTTGTCGGTCCAGGTCGTCGTGCAGTTGGTCATCACATGCTGGCCCTCGGCCAGCCCTTGGGCGCACTGTCCGCCGAACTGCGCCGCGGGCGGCGAGGCGGGTGCATCGGCGGCCCGTGTTCCGTTGAGCATTGCCGGCAACACCGCAAATGCCGCGCACAAAACAGCTGCGGATGTGCTTCGCCGCCAGACGAACCAAAGTCCAAACCCATGGTACTGTTTCATGAGATTTCCCCCCGAATGCCGCATGTATAAGCCCATTGACGCTCGAAGTCGATGTATGGCCCGCGTGGCTGCTAGGCATCACGGGGCACGCACAGCCGTCCCCGCGGACATTCGAGCGCCGCGCGATCCCAGTTTGCGGAGCGAGCCGCCGCCTCGTACGTACTTTGCAGAAAGTCGAGTAAGGTTGCCTCCGGGTCGGCCGCGGTGCGGACCGCATCGTAAGGCAGTAGAAACTCGCCGAGTGCCTCGCTGAAGAATGCGTCCGCGGGGCGCACGGCAGCATGCCGAAAGCCGGTGGGCACCGGATACGCATAGGAATAAAACGCCGCATGGTCCGTGCCGCTGCCGCCGGGCCAGAATCCCGCGCTGCTAACCTCGTGAGAATACGCTTCGCGCATTACGCTCGATGCGAGGCCGGGAACCTTGCCCGTAAACGGTGGGGCGCGGCGGCCGGAAAAGCGCGTAACCGCGAGATCGAAGCTTCCCCAGAAAAAATGCACGGGACTGCATTTGCCGATGAAAGCAGTGCGGAATTGCTTCATCACACGGTCGGTTTGCAGCAGCACCTGCCAAAAACGCCGGGCGTACTCCGGATCGTATGCCGCATGCGAGTGGTCGCGGCTGAAATCGATTGCCGCCTCGATCTCACAGGGTCTTGCGTTGATCGCGACCGCAATGCCGAGCTCATCGAGCGCCGCCATCACCGCGCCGTAGAAATCCGCGACGCTTTGCGGCTGCAAGGCGAGATGCCGCGTGCCCGCATCGCTACGGATGTCGAGCGAATGCCCGATGAAATCGAACTGGATCTCGAAAGTGCGCGCGCCGTGCGGGATCGGTGAAGTGGTCAATCCGGTGGCGGTAACGTACAGCGGCACGTGCCAGCTGTGATTCAGCCAGGGCGTGCGCATGAGGCGAACTTTGCCGATGATTTGCGTCCAAAGATGCAAGGTGTCGCGCGTATCGCGCCACGCCTCGTAGTCGAGCTCCGGCCAGAGTGGGGTCATTGGATTCGCCATGTCTCGTCCTTCCGCCACCGGGTAGTTTGCATCGTTTTGCAGCACGCTGCTGTTGCTTTAGGATGCCGCTGGACAAAACATCAGAGGGGAATCTGCCATGCGCGCGAGCTGCCTTGCAGCGGTTCTGGTCTTCATGGGCGGGACGGCTGCCGGCGCCCCGCAGGCTGCCGGCGGGCAGCCCGCGGCGATGGACCCGGCGGCGGCGGCGCGATTCGCCGGCCTGGCGCTCAAATGCCTGCACGCGGAGTACCCCAATCACATCAGTCACACGCTGGACGGCGACGCCGATGCGCGTCCCCCGCATGGGCTCACCCCGGCGTTCTATGGCTGCTTCGACTGGCACTCAGCTGTGCACGGCCACTGGCTGCTGGTGCGCCTGGTGCGTTTGTTTCCAGATGCGCCGTTTGCTCCGCTGGCGCGGGCGGAACTCGCCCGCAGTCTGACGCCGCTGAACATTGCCGGCGAGGTGGCGTATCTGCAGCGCCTCGATCGCGCGTCCTTCGAGCGGCCCTACGGTCTTGCGTGGCTGCTCAAATTGTCGGCTGAGCTGCGCAGCTGGAATGATCCGCAAGCGCAGGAATGGGCAAGCGTGCTGCAGCCTCTGGAGACGGAAGCCGCTTTACGGCTGAAGAACTGGCTGCCCAAGCTTCACTATCCCATTCGAATCGGCGAGCACGATCAGACGGCGTTTTCGTTCGGTTTGGTCTGGGATTGGGCCGGCGTCGCCGGCGACACGCAAATGCGCGGTCTGCTTGGCGAAGCGGCGCGACGTTTCTATCTCAATGACCGCAGATGCCCGATCGACTACGAGCCCTCCGGCCAGGATTTTTTATCACCTTGCCTCGCCGAAGCGGATTTCATGCGCAGGGTGCAAAGTCCCGCGGTTTTCGGCCGCTGGCTGTCGAGCTTCCTGCCGGGACTGTCGGTAAAGGCCGACGCGGATTGGCTGAGTCCGGCGGTGGTGACCGATCGTGCCGATCCGAAGCTGGCACACATCGATGGCCTCAACTTGAGCCGCGCCTGGATGCTGGAGGGCATCGCGCAGGGACTCGAGGCAGGCGACCGCCGGGTCCGGGTACTGCGAGCCCTTGCGGAACGGCATCGGCGGGCGGCGCTGCCCGCGGTGACCGGCGAGCATTATGAGGGCGGCCATTGGCTCGGTACCTTCGCGGTGTATTTGACCAGCAGTGCCGGGATTTGACGGGCCGAAATGGGCGTGGATATCCGGCCAGGTGGCCAAACTGTGACATGACGTGTGGGTCGCGCGCACGACAATTGCTAATGTCCGCAAAGCTCACATTCCGCACGCCCATGCAAAATCAAGATTCAACGTCGCGCGACTCGCTCCTGGCCGCACTCCACGCGAGTGAAGCCCGCTTTTCCAGCGCCTTCGATTTTTCGGCGATCGGCATGACGCTGGTGTCTCCCGCGGGGCAACTGTTGCGCGTCAATCGGTCGCTGTGCGAATTCCTCGGCTACTCAGCCGAGGAGCTGCTGGCGAAGACGTTCCAGGACATCACCCATCCGGATGATCTGGAAGGCGATCTGGCCAATGTGGCGGAGATGCTCGCGGGCAACATTCGCACTTATAAAATGGAAAAGCGCTACCTGGCCAAGGGCGGCCAAATGGTCTGGGCGCTTTTGAACGTTTCCCTGGTGCGCACGCCGGAAGGCGTGCCGCTGCATTTCATCTCACAGGTCGAGGACATCACGGATCGCAAACGCGGCGAAATCGCGGCCCAGGAAGCCGAAGCGAAATTTCGCGCCGTGTTCAGCTACAACCCGATCATGAGCGTGCTGGTCACGAGCCCGGACCGCAGGGTCGTTGAGGTCAACGACGCCTGCCTTGCGGGCTTCAGATTCAGCCGCGAGCAGGTCGTTGGACGCCAAACATCGGATCTCGGTGTCTGGGAAACACAGGCTGAATATGATCGGTTTCGCCTGTTCTTGGCATCGTCCGATACATCGGAGGGCTTTGAAACCACCTTCCGGCGCAGCGATGGGTCGATGTTCAGAGCCAGAATAAACAGCAATTCGTTCGCGTTGAGCGGCCGTACCTACCTGCTGCTCTTGATCGAGGATTTCACCGAGCGCCATCGTATCAAGGCCGAATTGTTGCAGGCCAAGGAAGCGGCGGAAAGCGCCAACCGCGCCAAGAGCGACTTCCTGGCAACGATGAGCCACGAAATCCGCACGCCGCTGAACGGTGTGTTCGGTTTCGTCAGCCTATTGCTGGATACCCCGCTCAATGCCGAACAGAGAGAAGCGGTGAACATCATCAAGCGCTCCGGGGACGCGCTGCTGGACATCATCAACGACATCTTGGACTTCTCGAAGATCGAGGCCGGCAAACTAGTGCTGGAGAACACGCGTTACGATCTGCGCATGGTATGTGAGGACGTCGTGGCTTTGATGAAGCCGAAGGCCGCCGAAAAAGGCCTCAGCCTGACTCTGGAATACGCCGCCGACGTGCCGAACCAGCTGGCGGGAGATTCATTGCGGGTCCGCCAGATACTGTTGAATCTGGCAGGCAATGCTCTGAAGTTTACCAGCCGCGGCGGTGTGCACATCGAAGTGCGTCTGGTGCACACGCGGGAGATAAAGATCAGCGTCACTGATTCAGGCGACGGGATTGCGCCGGAGATTCAGCAAAAATTATTTGAACGCTTCACGCAAGCGGATTCCTCCACGACGCGCCGCTACGGCGGAACAGGCCTCGGATTGGCTATCTGCAAACGCCTCACCGAACTCATGGGCACCAAGATCGGCGTCACCAGCGAAATTGGCGTCGGTTCCACGTTTTGGTTCACCCAGTCTCCCCAGTCCATCCTTCCTGCGAACGTGATCGAGGCAAGGAACACCCATGCCAAGGTCCCCGCGAGCTTGCCGCCGGTCCGAACCGCGCAACTCGTTCGTGTCCTGGTCGCCGATGACAACGCCATCAATCGGATGCTGGCCAAACGGATTTTGGAGCGATTTGGTTGCTGCGTCGATACCGCAAATGATGGGACCGAGGCGATCAAGCTCGCGCACGACACCTCATATGACCTGATCTTCATGGATTGCCACATGCCGCACGTGGATGGTTTCGAGGCAACGCGAATCCTGCGGCAGTCCCAAGCCGGGTCGCGGCGCCTGCCCATCGTTGCGCTGACCGCGAGCGTGACCGCTCGCGACAGGGAGGAATGCCTGATCGCAGGCATGGACGATTTTCTGGGCAAACCGCTCGAGGTCGAGCAGCTTCACGCCATTGTCGATAAGTGGCGCGCCTTGCAATTCAACTCGGCTCCGGCGTCGACCCCGGTCGCTGAATTGGACGGGTTCGACGTTCGGAATACTCAGACAGGCTCCTAAGGACGCGGCGGCACGACGAGTGCGAGGTTGGCATGCGGCGCCCAGCCGGTGCGCCCGGCCCCCGTTTCGATGAGCATGAAGCCGTCGTGCTCCCCCCTGACGCTGACGATCTCCGCTTCAGGCAGGGTGAAAATTGGTTCCTCGATCAGGGTCGGTGAGACGCGTACCGGAACCGCGTGACCCACGACGACGGCTTTGTGCAGGGTCGGCAACACCGCCAGCGCGCTGCCCAGCGCGACGCCCATGAGGCCGAACCCGACGAGCGCCGCGGCGAGCAGCTTGCCGCGATGCGTGCGTGCCACCTCCCTCGCAAGCATGCAGAGCCCTGCAATCGTTAAGCCGAATACGCCGATCCATGAAACGGCCGTCGGACTCGCGATGCGCGTCAGCCGTTCGAGGCGGGTCGCAGGCAGCGGCCGTAATCCGGATGCCTCGCGGACGCGCTGCAAATTGGCATCGATGTCCCGGTCATTCGGATCCAGCAGTTGCGCCCGTTCATAGTTGAGCGCCGCGAGGCCCGGTTGGCCGGCGCGGGCGTACGCATTGGCGAGGTTGTAGAGCGCCGCAGCCGAATAACCGCCTGCCGCCTGCGGCTGCTGCCCTGTGTGTGCCGTCGCTGCCGATTGCGGTTGCATCTCCTGCGCACCGCTCGAGCCCGCGGTGAACGCGAGCGCGGCCAGCAACGGCCACCATGCCGCGAATCGGGTCATGGCGTTGCCCCGGTAAACATGCAGCGGCGAACGATGCTGGTCCAACGGTCGAAATCCGCCGCCTGCGGCGCATCCCCGGAGTAGTTCGCCTCATCCGCCAGCACGAACAGCTGCCGGACGTCGTCCGCATCCGGACCAAGCCGTGCGTTGAGCTCCTCCGAGGTCACGTGTTCGGGCTCGATCTGCCAGGCCGCACTCAAGTATTGCTGCAGGGCGGAGCGCGCCGAGCTGAAGAACAGCGCAGTGTCGCGTGCGGCGGCGGCCGAGGCCATTCGCTTCAGACACGCCTCGCCGGCCTCGCGTCTCAGCCGCTCGCGCTGCCGTTGCAGGTCGCGTGCGTTGCGCTCGCGCCGGTGCAGGGCGACCCATCCGCCACCGAAGAGCAGCGCGAGCGTTGACGCCACGTCCAAATATCGCGGCCGCAAATACCAGGGGATCAGCGAATCCGTGCGCGCCGCGGCCACCGCATGATCGGGCCGCAATGAGCCGTGCATGGCGTCGCCAGGCGGCGGCACGGCGTTCGCCAGCGCTGGCGCCGGACCTGCTGCGCTATCCGCGGCCGACGGCGACACCGTGACACGCAGCGGCGCGCTGCGCAGCGTTTCGTAGCGCCGCGTCCCGGGATCGAAAAAGCTGAATGCCAGGGGCGGGATGGTTTGTACGCCCGGTTGCAACGCCACGAGCGGCTGCTCGAAGGTTTTTTCACCGCGATAGCCGGTGGAATCGGCTTGGCTGAAAGCCGCCTTGGGCTGGTAGGTTTTCCACTGCCCATCGCCGGCCAGCATGTTGCTCTCGACGCGATCGAAGTTGCCGGTGCCGTTCACATGCATGCGCAGCGTGAGCGGATCACCCGCCGTATTCGTGGCGGATGAGATGTCAGTACTGATTTTGAATGAGCCGACCGCACCGCTGAACTCGGCTGGCCGGCCCTCCGCGGGCAGCGGCAACACCTTGATCGCGGTTTCCGGGCTCGTCACCGTAATGTTCTTCGATACGGTCGCGCCGAAGAAGTTCTGCATGAAGGGGTCGCCCAAAAGGTCGTCCAGCATCGAATCGCCCCGCGGTTGGGTGCGTATGCGTACGGTGAGGGGGGCGCCGAAGGTGAGTGCGTAAGTGCCGGGCTTGATGGCCGCGAGCAGGCTGTGCCACGTGTACAGGGTGAAGGGTTTGCCGTCGATTGATTTTGCCGTGCGCTCGGGCTGTAGCGAAAGATTATTGAGAGTGAAGTCACCGCTGTTGAGCTTCGGCAGACTATTGATCGAGGAGGCGAAGCCATCGCGCATGCCGACTTGAATCACCGCGGGGACGCTTTCACCCACGTAAATCTCACGCTTCGGCACCTCGAAGCGCACGAAGGCGGAGCCGTCTGGTGTCAAGCGAATGCCGTTGGCCTCGGACCCACCCGGGATGAGCGATTTGAGACCCGGGAGACTTGGATTGTTGGGAGAAATCGAGGGAGCTCCCCCACTGCCCTGAGTCACGCGCAGCACGAGAGGAGGCGATTTGGGTGTGGGGCCCGGGATGGTGAACACGCCGGCTTCCTCCGGTGTGACGCGGATGATGGTCGAGGTGGACGAGATCGCTGCACCGTTCACGATTTCGATCCGCCGGGACTGGCCGATGACGCGAAATTCCAATCCGGAAACCACGGGCAGCGGCAGCGCCAGGGCGCCGCTGCCCGATGTCATGATGGTGAGCTGCGCCGATTCGCCCAAAGCGATCTGCGATGGCTCGATGGTGGCGTCCACCGAGACCGCCGCGGCTGATGCGGCGGCCATTGCGACATCCGCCGGAACCGCCGAAACCGCGGCAAGCAGCGCGGCGCCTGCCGCGATTGCGTGAACCCGCCGCTGCAGACGCCTTCTCACCTCACCAATCCTTGACTGGTTTGTCGGGCGGCGATTCGGCTTCCTGACGAGCGAATGGCAGCCCCTGCGCACGGTGCTCATCGCCCTTCTGTGAATCAAGTAATTGGCGCGCCTCCTCCGGGGTCATCCGACCCGGCAGATGTTGCGTATCCGCCTGACCCGCACCTTCGCCGTGCGCGGATTTCGGTTGATCATCGCCAGGCTTGGGCTGGCCAGTCCCTGGCGGCTGGGCGGGCTGCTGCTGGTCATTCGGTGGCTGCTGCGCAGGGGGCGGTTGCTGGGCCTGCTGTTGCGGCGGCGGCGGCTGTTGCGGCGGCGGCTGCGCCTGCGGCTGCTGCGGCGGTGATGGTTCCGCGGGCGGCGGTGGCTGTCCCGCCTTTGGCGGAGCGCCGGAGTTCGGCGGCTGCCCGGAATTCTGCGGCGACTGCTGTTGATTGGGCTGTTTCTGTTGATTCTGTGGCGAGTTCTGCGGTTGGTTCTGCGGTGATTTCTGGTTCTGCGGCGAGTTTTGCTTGCGCTGCAGCTCGTCGATCTTGCGTTTCACGAAATCGCGGTTGAATTTGCTGTCCGCGTCGTCGGCGCGCATTTGCAGAGCGGTGTCGTACGCCTTCACCGCCTCGGTCCAGGTCTCAAGGGTTTGCTGGGGAGCGCTTTGCTCGGTGGTCTGTCCGCTGCGATACAGTGTATTGCCGAGATTGTAATAAGCGTCCTCCTGCTCCGCCAGCCGCCCGCTATCGCCGGAGGGCACGCGGCTGATCGACTGTTGAAACGCCTTTACCGCCTGCGGATACTGTGCGGCTTTGTAGGCTGCCGCTCCTGCATTGAATTCGAGCACGGGTTTTTTGGGGTCGCGCGCCGCGGCGTCGGCGTACTGCTTCGCCGCCGAGAGATAATCGCCCTTTTTGTACGCGTCCTCGGCGCTCGCCGGCGAAGCGTGCACCGTCGCGGGCGGCAACAGAAGCGCCAGCAGCACTATCAACCAGGACACCGCGGCCGCATCGATCGGACGCGATCTTATGTCGGACTGCTGGGCGCGTGCGCGGACTCGAGAGCGGCGCCGGGTGCCGACCAGCAAACTGCTCAACAAAAGACCCAAGGACCCGGCCAGAGGCCACTGATAGCGCTGCGTGTAAACCCTTTGCTGCCGCGACGCGAGATCATGCTTGAGCATGGGGCCCAAGGCGGTCTGATAGAGGAATTCAAATCCCTCGCCCCGCGTGCCGAGCGGAGCATAAATTCCGCCCGTGGCGGCGGCAATTGCCTTGAGTGCGGGTTCGTCGAGCCGCGACCGGACGAAGGCGCCCGATTCATCCTTCACGAAGCCGCCGAGCCGGTCCGACGACACCGGCACGAGGTCGCCCTGCGGTGTCCCCACCCCCACGGTATAAATCTTCAATCCGTCCTGGTGCGCTGCTGCCTGGGCGGCGGCCAGCGCATCGCCTTCCAAGTCCTCGCCGTCGGTGACCAGGATCAAGATCTTGTCGCTGCCGGGACGCCGCCGCAGTGCAGCCTGCGCCTCGCGGATGGCGCTTGCGATGTTGGTGCCGCCGCGAGGAATGGTACTGGTGTCGATGGCATTCAATGACTCGTGGAATGCGCCATAGTCGAGGGTTATGGGGCAGGCCAGGAAAGCGCTGCCCGCGAAGGCCACCAGCCCGACCGCGTCTCCGTCCAGTTCCCGGGTGAAATCATCGATGGCCAGTTTGGCGCGCGTTAAGCGATCGGGCTTTACATCCGGTGTCGACATGCTGCGCGAGGTATCGACTGCGAAAACGATTTCGTTGCCGCGGCGGCTGATCAGTTCCCAGCGATACCCCACCAGCGGCCCGGCGAGCGCAATGAACAGCAGCGCCACCGAGGTCAGCAGCAGCAGCCGTTGAGCGCGGCGTCGGCCGATCGAGACCGACTGCGTGAGCTGCGCGCGCAAGTGGGAGGAGACGAAGCGTGCGAGCGCAGCGTGCTGGCGCGCATCGTGGCGGCGCCACATCCACACGAGGCAGAGACAAAGGATGACCCCCGCCGGCAACCATTGAGGATGGCTGAACCTCACGGCAATCTCCGGAAGCGAGTGTGCTGCAAGGCCAGCCCGAATCCGAGAAAAGCGACGCAGGGGATCAACGCCCAGGAATATAGTTCATCCTGGTGTTCGAATTTCTGTACGGTGAGCGCGCTCCTTTCCAGGCGGTTGATCTGTTCGTAGATCTTGTGCAGCGAATCGGTGTCCGTCGCTCGGTAGAAAGTACCGCCGGTCTCGCGCGCGATGGCATCGAGAGTCTTCTCGTCGACGTCCACCTTGTCCATGACCAAGTGCACGTTGCCGGCCTGGTCTCTCATGGGCATGGGCGCAGAGCCGCGCACGCCGACGCCGATGGTGTAGATCTTGACGCCGAGCGCGCGGGCCGCTTCGGCGGCGGCAAGCGGCGAAATTTTTCCCGTGTTGTTCATGCCGTCAGTGAGCAAAATCAGCACCTTGGATTTCGCGTTGGTGGTGCGCAGACGATTGACGCTGGCGGCGATCGCCGAGCCGATGGCGGTGCCGTCATCGTTGCCCACCGCCGTGCTCACGCGCTCGAGATTCTGCTGCAGCCAATCGTGATCGAGAGTGAGCGGGCTGACCAGGTAAGGCGCGGCCGCGAACGCGATCAGCCCGATCCGATCGTCGGGCCGCTCCTCGATGAATTTCGACACCACGGACTTGACCACCTCGATGCGGTTGACGCGATGGCCATCCACCAGAAAATCGAGTGCCTGCATCGAACCGGATACATCGAGTCCGAGCACGATGTCGATGCCGTTGGCGGTCACCTCGGTGCGGCTGTGGGCACGCTGCGGTCGGGCGAGTCCGATGATCATGAGCGCCGCAGCAAGGAGCGGCATCAGCCACACCCATCCGCCGAGCCGCGAGCGGCTGCGCCGAGCCACATCGCGGGCGAGGCCGACATCCGAGAATTCGATGGCGGCCACCGGCCCGCGCCGCCCGCGCAGCATCATCACCACGGGCAGCAGCGCCAGCAGCCACAGCCACTCAGGTTGCAGGAAGCGAATCACGCGCCTCCCCTGATTTTGACGTTGGGTGACCCGGCGAGGTGCCGACGATGAAGCTGCGCGCACTCTGATACAGGGATTCCATATTGGCCGCGGACAAGGACATGCCGGCAAATTTGGCGAGGTCGCATTGACGCAGGAACTCGGCCAACAGCGAACGATGCGGCGACAACGGCGAATTCTCGGTTTCGAGAATATCGTGCAAGAACTCCTCGGTGGTTCGATGAGTCGCCGTCACCCTGAATCCCGCCTCGATGTAGCGGCGCACGGTGTCCGAGATAGCCGAGGAAAACTCGCGCACGCTCGCCGGGTGCATGAGCGCGCGCAGCTCCTCGAGGCGTTGCAATGCGATCTCGAAGTACTGCAGAGCGCGGGATGGCCGGCGTCGTCGCCGGCGCCATACGGCATAGCCCGCCGCGGCAAGCAGCACGCCGCCAGCCAACAATTCGAGTACCAACGCCAAAGGGAACAGGGACTTGGGGCCGCGGATGTCGCGGATGTCCTCGGCCGGGGCACTCTGCCCGGGCGCCCCCGCGGCGCAAGACAGGCTGGCCGACATCGCCGCGATGAGCGCAGCCGCTGCCGCGGCGCACACCCGGGATGCGCGCTTGCTCATGCCTGCCGGCTCATACGCGGCGGCGCTCGCGTGTCTTGAAGAACCGTTGCAGGGCGGCCATGTAGGGCGCATCGGTTTTAAGCTCCAACGTGTCGACGCCCTCGGAGCGAAAATCGCTGACCATCCGTTTTGCGCGGTCCAACGCCAATTGGTTGAAGCGTGTGCGGACGGCGGCGTCGGCAGTGTCGAGTTCGATGATCTCGCCGGTTTCGGCATCTTCCAGCGCGAGCACCCCGACGTTGGGCAATTCCTTCTCGCGCGGATCCGCGACCTGCACGGCGATGAGATCGTGCCGCCGGTTGGTCTGGCGCATGGCGCGGCGCAATTCGGCGCGCGCGACCGCGGGATCGCCGGTTGCTTGAAAATCGGAGATCAGAAATACGATGGCGCGCCGATGCAGCACATGATTCGCGACGTCGAGCGCCTTCACGGTGTCCGTGCCCCGACCCTCGGGGGTGTGGTAGAGAATATCGCGCACGACGCGCAGCACATGGCGCCGGCCTTTCTTGGGCGGCAGATAGCGTTCTACGCGGTCGGTGTAGAGCAGCAGACCCACCTTGTCGCTGTTGCGGATCGCGGAAAACGCCAGCAGGCTGGCAAGCTCCGCGGCCAGATCGCGTTTGCTCAAGCTCGCCGATCCGAAATTTCCGGATGCGCTGATGTCCACCAACAGCAGGATCGTGAGCTCGCGCTCTTCGGTGAATTTCTTGACGAACGGCCGGCCGGCGCGCGCCGTGACATTCCAATCGATGGTCCGTACTTCGTCGCCGGGGCTGTATTCGCGGACTTCGTCAAAGTCCATGCCGCGGCCTTTGAACACCGAATGATATTCACCGGCAAGACTGTCGTTGACCATGCGGCGCGTGCGGATCTCCAATTGCCGCATGCCGCTCATGATGGCCTTCGTGGATTTGGTGGTGTCGGCCGGCATGCGATCAGGGCACAGGGAGGGCATCGAGAATTTTGCGGATCACGTCCTCGGAGCTGATGTTTTCAGCTTCGGCTTCGTACGTCACCGAGACGCGGTGCCGCAGCACATCCATGGCGATCGTCTTGACGTCCTGCGGGGTGACGTAGTGGCGGCCGTTCAGAAAAGCGATGGCGCGCGCGGCAAGCGTCAGGTTGATCGTCGCGCGGGGCGATGCGCCGGTCTGGATATAGCCGTCGATGGCCAGGGACTTCGCAACCGGCGGCCGTGTGGCGAGCACGAGGTCCACGATGTAGTTCCTGATCTTGTCGTCCACATACAGCGAGTTCACGACATGGCGGGCGTTCAGGATCTGCTGGGCCGATACGACGGGACGCACGCTCACGCCGGGCGCAGACGTCGCCATCGCATCGAGGATGGCACGCTCCTCGGCGCGGTTGGGGTAGGTGACCACGACCTTCATCATGAATCGGTCGATCTGTGCTTCCGGCAGCGGGTAGGTGCCTTCCTGCTCCAGGGGGTTCTGGGTCGCCAGCACCAGAAACGGATTCGGCAGTGGATAGGTCTCATCACCGATGGTCACCTGGCGCTCCTGCATCGCCTCGAGCAGGGCGCTCTGCACTTTCGCCGGCGCGCGGTTGATTTCATCCGCCAGAATGAGATTGCTGAAGATCGGCCCGTGCTTGGTGCGGAATGCGCCGTCCTGAGGATTGTAGATCATGGTGCCGACGATGTCGGCCGGCAGCATGTCCGGCGTGAATTGCAGACGCTTGAAGCGCACCGCAATGCCGGCGGCCAAGGTTTTAAGCGCCAAAGTCTTGGCCAGGCCGGGCACACCCTCCAACAGAACATGGCCATTGGTCAGGAGCGCGACCAACAAGCGATCGAGCAAGTGCTTCTGCCCCACGATCACCCGCGCCATCTCCGATTGCAGGCCTGCAACCCAGGCCGAATTCTCCAGCACGGTCTCGCGTGCGGCGCGCATGGCCGCCTCGGAGTCGACCGGCGTAGGGCGCAGTTCCTGGAACGGCGCGGGGTTTTGATTCATCACTCAATCCTTTGTGACAGATTTGGGTCCGTTCTTGCCGGACGTCCCTTGGAACTTTAAGGTCAGCGGAGGTTCCCCAAGCGAGCGCTTCGTCTCGTTTTAGACGGCCTTACTGGGGTTGATCAAGTATTTTGTGCCGGTCGCGGTTTTGCTGTAAACCGCGATGTTCTCGAGGTCCAGCGCGTCGCGCAGCGACACCTCGCCGGCATAGCGGCTGGCGAACGTCGTTTTCAGTTCCGAGGCAACGCGCTCCTTGAGCCGCTGCGTGCCGGCTATCCCAAGCTTTTGCAGGAACGGGGTGACCAGCCAGCCGCCGACTCCCCATGCCATGCCGTAATTGCGGTTGAGCTCCATCGGCCCCTGACCCAGGCCCCCGTAGACGTAGACCTGCTTGTGTACCGGAGAGCCGTAGCGGCTGTATTGCGTGGCCTTTTTCAACAAGGCCGCCTCCATGCACATCAAAATCTGGCCGGCGAGCTTGCCGCCGCCGATGGCGTCGAAGGCAATGGTCGCGCCGCTCGCGATCAATGCTTCAATGAGATCCTGCACGAACGTGGGTGAACTCGAATCGCAGACGTGAACGGCGCCCATCGCCCGCAGCAGATCGCCGTGGGCGTGATTGCGGACGATGTTCACCAGGGCAATCCCGTCCTTGATGCAAATCCGATTGAGCATCTGCCCCAAATTGGAGGCGGCCGCGGTGTGCACCAATGCGGTGTGGCCTTCGTTGCGCATGGTCTCGACCATGCCGAGGGCGGTGAGCGGATTGACAAACGACGACGCGCCATCGGCAGCCGTTGCGCCGGCCGGCAGTACCAGACACTGCTCGAGCGCAACGCAGCGATATTGCGAGTACATCGCGCCGCCGAGCGCAGCCACCGTTTTGCCCAGCAGAGCTTGCGCCGCCGGGGCCGACCCCGCCTCGATGACGACCCCCGCGCCCTCGTTGCCGATCGGCATGGACACATCGAAGCGGGCCGTCATGCTCTTCAGCGCAGCGTCCGGAACGTGGGCGGCCACCAGCGGCTCATTCTTGGTACCGCGCTGGCTGGCTTTGGTCATGTCAGCCCCGGCGAACAGAAGCCCGAGATCGGAGGGATTGATGGGCGCCGCCTCGATCCGGATCAGCACCTCGTTGGGCGCCGGAATGGGAATGGGCACGTGGGTCAGGGACACTTCGAGGTCGCCGCTGCTCCTGACGAGCGATCGAAGCTGTAAACCGGTGCGAGGGTGTGATGGTGCCATGGTCATGCCGCTCATGCTACGCCGCGCTCCGTTTGGTGGCCAGACGCCAAGGCTCGGCGTCGGGCAACATCCCGCTTTTACGCTGGAGTAGGGCGCTATGGCTCAGGTATCCTCGCATGGACCGGGAATAAGAAATAACAAGCGCCCGCGGCGCCTGTCAGGGAGAGACCATGCTTGTCCGACCATCGATCATTGCGGCGGCTATCCTGTGCGCGTCCACCCAGGCGTTGGGCGCCATCAACGCCTGGACGGCGATCGGACCCAACGGCGGCGCGGTCAACAAGATCGTGTTCAACAGGGCGACGCCGAGCACGGTGTATGCCATCGCCAGCGGCGGATTTTATCGCTCGCAGGATGGCGGCGTGTCCTGGCAGCTCATCAAGTCGGATTTTCTCAACGCGCCGCAGGACCTCGCGATCGATCCCTCCGATTCGAATCGCGTCTACCTCATCGCTCCGAATTATCCCTGCTTGTATATGAGTACGGATGGCGGTGCGAGCATGTCGGCCGTCATGAGCTTGCCGACCGCCGTCACGAGTGCGTGGCAGATCGCCGTCAGTCAAAGCGGCACGACACTTTATGTCACCTCGGGGATGCGGGTTTTTTTAAGTTCGGATCGCGCCAATACCTGGCAGGAGCGAACGGCCGTGGGTACGTATACGAACGCTCGTGTGCTCAAGCTGTCGATCGATCCCGCGGACCCGAACACCTTGTATGCATCCGCCACGACATCCGCGACCGATGCAGGGATATTTGCAACCCATGACGGCGCCATGACGTGGCAACTGCTCGAGAGTGGAAGTGAGTCGACCAGCCTGCCGACCGGTTTCGCCATCAACGCGGCAAACTCCAACCAGGTTTGGTCGGCGCGCTACGATGGGGTGTGGGCCAGCAACAACAAAGGAGTCACTTGGACCAATGTCTTGGCGGGACCGGGGTTTACAGCGATCGCCATCGATCCGTCGAATCCGGCCATTCTGTACGCGGGGACGCCCTACGGCAGCATATACAGGACCGCTGACGCGGGCGCGACCTGGAATGACGCGGCGGACGAGATCTCTGCCGGGCAGCTCGACACGCTGGCCGTCAACCCCGCGCTTACCTCGCAATTGCTGGCGGGCGGATTAGGCGGGGTGTCGGGCACCACGAGTTCCGGAACTCAGTGGGCAGCACAGAATTCGGGGCTCAATTCGTCGGCAGTGCTCGGGTTGTCGGCCGATTCCGCCGCCGATCGTATCTACATGAATGTCTCGTCCGGCGGCGTCTATTACTCCGCTGGCGGCGGTGCCGCGACCTTGCCGGTCAACAATGTGGGCAGCGGCGGCTTACTGCAATTGTCGGGGCAATCGACCCTTTTCGTAACGGCCGTGCTGGCGCAGCCCGGGCTTCTGTCGGCCTCGTTGACTAGCGGGCTCGCACGCAGCGCCGACGGTGGATCGACCTGGTCGCTGGTGCCCGTGACGCCGCCGGCCACCAGCCAACAGGTGTTCGCCTTCGCAAGCTCCCCATCCGCTCCACAGACGATTCTTGCGGCGCCTGCGACCTCGCTGTATCGAAGCGTGGACGGCGGCGATCTGTGGGTGCCGGCGACCGCAGGCCTGCCCGCAAATGCCGACATCGGTAAACTCGCGGCCGCACCGTCCGACCCGACGACATTCTATGCCTCCGTCTATACGACTGCGGCGATGGGAGGACCGACCACCAATTTCGGCGTGTACAAGTCTGCCGACGCGGGAATGAACTGGGTCCCCGCGAATACGGGGATTGCTTCCAGGGGAATCGGTGCGCTCGCCGTCAATCCGACCGACGCCAAGGTAGTCTATGTCTCCACCGCTACGGCCTTGCTCCGAACCATGGACGGAGGCGCGACGTGGAATCCCTTGATCTGGGACACCAATGCCTCTGGCGACATCCCCTTCGTCGCTGCGTTCGATCCCCAACACTCCGGGATCGTGTATGCGGCCAGCGGTGCACGCATCGCCCGCTCGGTGGACGGGGGGACGTCGTGGCAGGAGCTACGGGCGGCGAGTGCCCTTCCGAACTGGTCTCCGACCGCCCTGCTCGCGGATCCAAATCGTCCTGAAAATATACTGGCGGCGACCAATGGATACGGCACACAGCAATTCACAATCGCCCCGGATCTGTCGCTGAGCGTTGCCGCGCCGCCCAGCCCGGTCGCGGTCGGCACAGCGGCGACGTACAATTACACGATGTCGAACCTCGGACCGTTCGACGCGACGGGTGTGCGTGTCAGCGTGCAATTACCCGCGACTGCGCAAGCCATTTCCGCGAGCGCGAGTGGCGGCGTTTGCACTGTCGCCGGCGGCGTTGCGGCCTGCACATTCGACATCGCCCGTGTGGCAGTCAATTATGCGATTGCCATCTCGGCGATATCGCCCGCCACAGGTCCGTTTCAGCTGGTGGCCTCGGTGGTTGCGGACCAGCCGGACCCGAACTCATCGAACAATGCGATCAATACCACTGAAAACGTCGCGAACGTGGCAGATTTATCCGTTATTCTCAGCGGAACCCCGTCGGCGACCGTCGGCGGTGCGGTAACCTTCACCGCTGTGGTCAAGAACGCCGGCCCCAATAGTGCGGCGGGCACACAGCTC
This sequence comes from uncultured Gammaproteobacteria bacterium, assembly GCA_963818075.1. Classification (GTDB taxonomy): domain Bacteria; phylum Pseudomonadota; class Gammaproteobacteria; order Steroidobacterales; family Steroidobacteraceae; genus Bog-1198. The sequence continues at coordinate 53,455 of CAWFQX010000011.1, forward strand.
ATGTTCCGGCTTGCGCCGGGTCTCACGCTGGGGACTGCAACGGCCGCAGGCGCCACGTGCACGGCCGGCGCATCGGGCCTGGTCGCCTGCAGTGCCGGCGAGCTCGCCGCGGCAAAATCCGCAACCGTCACCATCAACGCCACGGCCGCCGTGGCGGGCGCCCAAACGTCCACGGTGACCGCGACCAGCACCGCCACGGACATGGTCCCCTCGAACAATTCCGCGACGGCTACTACGACGGTGGCTGCCGCGCCGGCGGCGGCGCCCTCCAAAGGCGGCGGCGGTTCGCTCTCGATTGGCTATTTACTGATGCTCGCGGTTCTTCTGGCGATGCAACTGCGGGCGCTAAAATTCGCGGCATGACCGGCAAATCGCCACGCCCGTCAGCGCCGCCGCCGCGCCGCGGCGTTGCCAGAGTAATCTCGAAGTCAGGATGGGGTTCGCGCACGCAAGCGGCCGAATGGGTGCGCGCGGGGCGGGTTCGAGTCAACGGCCGAGTGGTGTACGACGCGGAATTTCCCACGCGCCAGGGCTTGGACCGCATCGACATTGACGGCCGCGAACCCGGGCAGGCGGAGCGAATCGTACTCATGCTGAACAAACCGCGCGGCTTGGTGACGACGGCGAAGGACGAACGGGGCCGCGCCACCGTTTACGGCTGTCTCGCCGATGCGGGGCTCCCGTGGCTGGCGCCGATCGGGCGACTCGACAAAGCCAGCGAGGGGCTGCTGTTGTTCAGCAACGATCCCGCTTGGTCCGCGCGAATCACCGACGCCGCGGGCGGGCCGCCCAAGACCTACCACGTCCAAATCGATCGGCTGCCCGAATCTGCCTTGCTGCGCAATCTCGAGCACGGAGCGATGGTGGCCGGCCGGCGCCTGGCGGTTCGCTCCGCGCGCACGCTGCGCAAGGGAGAGAAGAATGCGTGGCTGGAAATCACGCTGGATGAGGGGCGCAACCGGCACATCCGCCGACTCCTGGAAGCGTTCGACGTGTCGGTGGTTCGCCTCGTGCGTGTGGCGATGGGATCGCTGGCGCTCGGGACGCTCGAGAAGGGGCGGTGGCGGATGCTCACACAGCAGGAAATCGATTCGCTGAGCTAGAAAGCCGCCGGGTATGCTCCGCCGTCCATCAGGATGTTCTGACCGGTGATGTACCCGGCATGGATGCTGCACAGAAAGGCGCAGGTGTGTCCGAGCTCCGGCGGAGCGCCGAAGCGCTTCGCTGGGATCTCCGCCATGGCTTGTGCCGCCAGCGCCGATTCCGGCTTCCCGGTTTTTTTGGATGCGGCCGCAAAGCCGCCGCGCAAGCGCTGGGTGTCGAAACTTCCGGGCAGAAGATTGTTGATGGTGACATTATTATCTGCCACCTTGCGCGCCACCCCCGCCGCGAACGCCGTCAGGCCGGCGCGCGCCCCGCTCGATAAGTCCAGTCCTGCGACCGGCATCTTGACGCTGATGGAGGTGATGTTGACGATTCTGCCGAATCCGCGGCTGGCCATGGGGTCGATGACCTTTTGAATGAGCTCGATGGGGGTCACCATGTTCATCGTGACGCCGGTCAGCATGGCCTTGCGGTCCAATTCGCGGAAGTCCCGGTACGGCGGACCACCGTTGTTGTTGATCAGTATGTCCGGCGTCCGGCAGGCAGACAGCAGCGCCTCCTGCCCTTCCGGAGTCGAGACGTCCGCGACCACCGCCGTCACCTCCACCCCGGTGGCTCGGCGGATTTCCTCGGCAGCCCGTTCCAGGAGGGGGCGGTTGCGTCCATTGATGACCAATGAGACTCCGGCCTCGGCGAGTGCTCGCGCACACGCGAGCCCCAACCCCTGACTCGATGCGCAGACGATCGCCGTCCGTCCGCGAATTCCCAAATCCATGCCATCCTCCCGAACCCGTTGTCAGATTTACAAAGATGTTACGCGCTTGCAATGATCGTGATTCGATCGTATAGCCGTTATACGCTGGCGGCACAAGCAACCCCTGGAGCCACTCATGACGATCAAACGCATCAAAACCGGTCCGCGAATGTCGCAGGCCGTGATACACAACAAGACCGTCTATCTAGCAGGTCAAGTTGCCGGGGGTGCGACGGTCGCGATCCAGACGCGCGAAATCCTCGCGGCAATCGACGCCCTGCTGGCGGAGGCCAACACCGACAAGAGCCAGCTGTTGTCGGCGACCATCTGGCTCACGGACATGGCGACCTTCGCGGAAATGAACAGCGTGTGGCAGTCATGGGTGGTCCAGGGTGAGGCCCCGGCACGCGCCACGGTCATGAGTGCCCATCTGGCATCGGCGGAATTCAAGATTGAAATCGCCGTCGTCGCCGCGCAGCCTTAGGAGCCTGTCCGGCAATCCGTCCGTTCCCGGAATACTTGAGACAGGCTCCTAATGCTCGAGCTGCAAAATATCAGCAAGACTTTCGAGGATAGAGTCGTCCTCGACGAAGTGAACCTGTCGGTTGCCAAAGGCGCTACGCACGCATTGATCGGTTCGAGCGGCTCCGGGAAAACGACGCTGTTGCGAATCACGCTGGGATTGATTCCTTTCGACAAGGGCTACGTCAAGATCAACGACCAGGCATTGCTGTCGTTCACGCAGATCGAATGGGCCGACCGGATCGGCTACGTTCCACAAGACGGCGGTCTCTTCCCGCATATCTCGGCCAGAAACAACGTCGCCCTGATCGCGAAGCTGCGCGGCTGGCCCAAATCCAGGGTCGACGGCCGAGTCGAAGAATTGCGCAAGGTCGTGGACTTGGATGCCGAGATTCTCACGCACTTTCCGCGCGAAATGAGCGGCGGTCAGAAACAACGCGTCGCCATCATGCGCGCCGCGATGATGGATCCGGCGGTGATGCTGCTCGACGAACCCATGGCCGCTCTGGATCCGCTCATTCGGCGGACCTTGCAGCAAGAACTGAAATCGATATTCCAAAGGCTGGGGAAAACGGTGCTCTTGGTTACGCACGATCTGGGTGAAGCCGTCTATCTCGCCGAACAACTCACGATGCTGCATGAGGGAAGAATCGTGCAAACCGGAACCTACCGCGATTTGCTGCTGCATCCGGCCAGTCCGTTCGTGACGCAATTCATCAACGCGCAGCGCACGCTGCCGGACGCGGGCGAGCTGTCATGAAAAGAGTCGGCGCGTTATTCGGCATTTCGCTGGGGATTTTCGCGTGCTGCCGAGCGTTCGCCGCGGATCCCATCGTGATCGGCGGCAAGATTTTTACCGAGAGCTATGTTTTGGGGGAGATCGCGGCGCAGTCCATCGAGTCGTCATCGCACGTGCCGGTCACGCGCAAACTTGGGATGGGAAGCACCGGTATCTTGTTCGAGGCATTGAAGAGCGGCGCCATCGACGTGTACCCGGATTACAGCGGAACCCTGGCGGAGGCGATACTGAAGCGCCCGGATTTGAAGTCGCTCGATGAGATTCGGCAGGCGCTGTCGGGATTGGGGCTGACCATTTCCGGGTCGCTCGGCTTCAACGATACCTATGCGCTGGCGGTGAAGGAGGAATTCGCGAAACAGCACGGCCTGCACTCGATCGGCGACCTGATTCCGATCGAATCCGGGGTCAGGGCGGGATTCAGCTACGAATTCATGGATCGGAAGGACGGCTATCCCGGCTTGATCGGCAGCTATCACCTAAGCTTCAATCCGCAAAAGATCAACCGCATGGAACATTCGCTGAGCTACCAAGCCATCGATCAGAATGCCGTCGATTTGATCGACGTCTATTCGACGGATGCGAAAATCAAGAAGCTCCAGCTGCAATTGCTCAAGGACGATCACAATTATTTTCCCGTTTATCAGGCGGTTTGGGTCGCGAGACAGTCATTCGTGGACAAACATCCGCGCGAGTGGCAGACGCTCGTGGGGCTCGAAGGACAGATCAGCGAAGAGGCCATGCTCGACATGAATGCGCAGGCCGATATTCAAAAGATCCCGTTCGACAAGATAGCCGCGCAATTTCTCGGCTCCGAGTCGCCGGCGTCGAAAGGATGGCTGCACGAAGTGGCACGCCGCACCAAGGAGCATCTGTGGCTGGTCGGCGTATCGCTCTTGTTCTCGGTCCTGGTCGGCATACCGCTCGGCGTGACGGCGGTGCGCTTCCAAGCCGCCGGACAGGCCATCCTGCTATCGAGTGCGATCATTCAGACGGTGCCGTCGCTGGCATTGCTGTGTTTTCTGATTCCGGTTTTCGGCGTGGGCACCAAGCCCGCTCTGGCTGCCTTGTGCCTGTACAGCCTGCTGCCCGTGGTGCTCAATACATTCACGGGCATTCGCGCGGTGAACCCCGTCCATTTGGAGAATGCGCGAGCGTTCGGCTTGAACAGCAGACAGGTTCTCTTCCGGGTGGTGCTGCCGCTGGCGAGCCCAACGCTGTTGGCGGGGATCAAGACTGCCACCATCGTCAGCATAGGCACGGCGACCCTCGCGGCTTTGGTCGGGGCGGGAGGCTACGGTGCCCCCATCGTCTCCGGGCTTGCCTTGAACGACGTCCGCACGATTCTCACCGGCGCCATTCCGGCCGCCCTGATGGCGCTGGTCGCGCACGGGATTTTTGAAATGCTGGGACTGGTGCTGATACCCGCGGGCCTGCGCAGGCGCCCTTAGTCGAGACCGCTCTCTTGGGTTATGCTGCGCATCCAAATCATAATCACCGATGGGGGATGCGATCGATGCGACAGCATACGGCGATGAGTGGCCGGCTACTCGGGGTTGCGGCAATTGCATTTGCGCACCTCTTCGTGCGATCGAGTCTCGCGGATACTGTTCCCGCAGCACCTCGGATCGTTGCGCTCAAGGCCGCGCATCTGTTCGATTCCGTGTCCGGCAAGCTGATCGCGCACGGCGTGGTGATCGTTGCGGGCACCAAGATCCAGGCAGCGGGCAGCGACCTCAAGATTCCCGCCGATGCGCAGGTGATCGATCTCGGCGATGCCACATTGTTGCCGGGGTTCATCGATGCGCACGTGCATCTGTCGCACGAGGCCGGCGCCGACTGGTATCACGATTGGTTCAACCGCATCATGCGGTTCCCCGCCGAACAGGCGCTGTACGGCGCGCACTATGCCAAGGCGACGCTGGAGGCCGGCGTTACCACGGTGCGCGACCTTGGTTCGACCGACTATCTTGCACTCGGCCTGCGCAATGCCATCAACGCCGGACAGATCCCGGGTCCGCGCATGCTGGTGGCCAATTATGCGATTGGATCGACGGGCGGCCATGCCGATCAGAGCCCGGTGCCGCCGCAGCGGATCGCCGTGGAGGGGCCCATCCAGGGCGTATGCAATGGTCCCGATGAGTGCCGAGCCGCTGTGCGTTATCAGATCAAGTATGGTGCCGACGTCATCAAGTTCATGCCCTCGGGCGGGGTGCTGTCGCTCTCCGATCCGGTGGACAACGTCCAGCTGACCCAGGAAGAAATGAACGCCATCGTTGCCGAAGCACATGGCTGGGGGCGCAAGGTCGCGGCCCATTGCCACGGCGATCGCGCCGCCAAGATGGCCATCGCGGCGGGCGTGGACTCGATCGAGCACGGCAGCTTCCTCCAGGATGACACGCTGCTCGATATGAAGAAAAAGCACGTGTACCTGGTGGCGACCCTGTTCGCCGGCGCCTGGGTGGGCCAGCGACTCGACACATTCCCGCCGGCGATCGCGACGAAGGCGCGCGCGGCCGCGGCGCAGGCCCAGCAGATGTTCCAGCATGCGGTCAAAATCGGCGTGCCGCTCGCCATGGGCACGGATGCCGGAGTCGAGCCGCACGGCTTGAACGCGCGCGAGTTCTCATTGATGACGAAGAATGGCTTGAGCCCGGAACAGGCGCTGATCGCGGGTACCGCGAATGGCGCCGACCTCCTTGGACTGGCCGATCAGACAGGGGCGCTGGCGCCCGGCAAATTTGCGGACATCGTGGCCGTCGCCGGCAATCCTCTCACGGACATGCAGACCACCGAACATCCGGTATTCGTCATGAAGGAAGGAACCATTTACGTGGGCGAGCGCGGCGCTGCCGCGCCGCGCTGAGCTCTCAGCTCGCGCCGGCGCTGCCGAGGGGGAGCGTGCCCAGCAATTCCGCGGCGCCATTCCACAGTACTTGGATCCCGATGCAGAACAGCAGGAACGCCGAGAGGCGCACCACGATGGTGGTTCCCGTCACCCCCATCCAGCCCGCGAGGCGCGCCGAGTTTCGATAGAACGCGTATACCAGCAGAGCGAGCAGCGCCACGGCGGCAAGCGTCTCGACGAAGAACTCGAGCGTCGAGGCATGAAAGCCTCGCGGACGATTCGCGCCCAGGGAAATCGCGACCGAGATCGTTCCGGGGCCCGTGGTGAGCGGCATGGTGAGCGGATAAAACGCCAGCCGGCTCGGCGGCACATCGATGGAACGCGGGCTCGGCGTCTCGCTGCGGCGCTGTTCGGTGGCATCGGGCTCGTTCAGCATTCGCCAGCCCGACATCGCGACGACGATTCCGCCGGCAACGCGCAACACCGGGATGGAGATGCCGAAAAAGCTCAGCACATACGCCCCGATGTAGAGCGACGCAGCGACGATCGAGAATGCGTAAATCGCCACCCAGCGCGACACCTGTGCGCGCACGCGCGGCTCGAGCTCGCGGGTCGCGCCGAAGAAGATGAACGTGCCCGACAGTGGGTTGACGATCGAGAACAGTGCACCGAAGGCCAGCAGAAACGTGGTGAGTTGCGAGGTCGCGCCCGATGTCATGGTGGTTTCCAGAGTCGAAAGGCCGCCGCCATGATCGCAGGTTTGCGACGACGCGGCATCTCAACGCGGCGCTTGCGGTCAATGCGCCGCTCGCGCAAGCTGCGGTGCGTGACTCTCCCCACGGCACCTAATTTGTGATTCAGCCAGCGCGGCCTCTGCGGCGAATCCTAGGTCTCGGCTTCGGTCTGGCAATCGTCTTCGGCGGCACGGTCGGAGTCGGCATCCTGCGGCTGCCGGGGACGCTGGCAGCCACGCTCGGCGACTCGCGGCTGATTGTGCTTTTTTGGATTTTGGGCGGCGTGTATTCGCTGCTCGGCGCGGTTGCGGTGGCCGAATTAGCCGCGATGCTGCCGGAGGCCGGGGGCTTCTACGTCTATGCGCGGCGCGCCCTGGGCAATGGACCGGGATTCGTGGTCGGTTGGAGCGACTGGATCAATCTCGTGGCGACGATTGCCTATGCCTCGTTGACGGCGGCGACATTCCTCGGCGCACTGTGGCCGACCGCCGCCGCCGCACCCAGGGCGACCGCCATCGGCATGATCGCTTTGTTTACTGCCCTACATTGGGGCGGCCTACGAATCGGCAGCACCCTGACGCGGGCCATCAGCCTCAGCGTCGGGCTCATGTTGATGGTGCTGGTGGCTGGATGCTTTCTCACAGTGCCGGTGGGCGCTACCGCCGCTCCGCCGGCGGCCAGCTCCGCCGCATCGCTGCCGCTCCTGTCGTTCGGCATGGCCGCCGCGCTCGTGACCGCGCTGCGCGCCGTGTTTCTCACCTACGACGGCTGGTATTCGGCCATCTATCTGGCCGAAGAGAGCACCCAACCCGCGCTCACCCTGCCGCGCGCCATCATCGGCGGGACGATATTGGTCACCGTGATGTACGTGATCTTCAACATCGCCATACTTCGCGTTCTGCCGTTGCCGGTGCTCGCCGCGTCGGCGCTGCCGGCGGCCGATGCGGCGCGCGTCGTACTGCCGCGCGGCGGCGCCGAACTTGTCACTGTCATTTCTCTTACAACGGTGCTGAGCCTGGTCAATGCAACGCTGCTGATGGCGCCGCGAGTGCTCTTGGCCATCGGCCGGGATGGCTTTTTCACTCAGAAGGCCACGCTCGTCAGCGCGGGCGGTACGCCGCAGGTCGCTCTCGGCGTCACGAGCGCCGCCGCGGCCGCGCTGATCTTGAGCGGTACGTTCGATGAGATCATTGCCATTGCAGTCGTACTGTTCCTACTCAACTACGTGTCGGCATACATCGCACTCATCGTGCTGCGGCGTAAGGAGCCCGCGACGCTGCGGCCGTACCGGGCATTCGGCTATCCCTACACGACGGGGATCGTGCTGTTGGGCTGCGTGCTCCTGTGGATCGCGGCCATCATGGAAGACCCGCGTTCCGGGCTGTTCGCCGGGCTGCTGCTGCTCGCGTGCGCACCGGTCTACGCATGGATCGCACGCCGACGCCGGCTCAAAAACCTGGCGCCTGCCAAACCGGTAGCGCCCTAGTTCGTAGCAGCCTGGAGAACGGCTTTCACCAGCCGTTGCGGCGTGTAGCGGGCGCGCGAAGGCGTCAGCCCCAAGCGCACGATGACCAAGTCACGCGAGGGAATGATGGCGGTCCTCTGGCCGTCATGGCCCTCCATCCAGAATGTGTCGGCGGGGATGCCGAAGCTAATGTCCGGATCCTCACCCGGAGTCACGGCGTCGGAGCCCCAGAGCCATACCAGGCCGTGTCCATACTGGCCGCCGGATGCGGCAACGGGCGCGGCCATCATGCCGACATAGCCGCGGGGAAGTAATTCTTGGCCCCGCCACACGCCTTGTTGCAGCAGAAACTGCCCGTACCGCGCCCAGTCGCGGGCGGTGGCGTACATATAAGAGGAGCCCACCAGGGTGCCGTATTCATCGGTTTCCATCGTGGCGCTGGTCATGCCGAGCGGCTTGAAGAGCTTTTCGGCCGGATACTCTGCACCGAACCGGCCCGCCGCGTCTTGCACGATGCGTGACAGGATGTTGGCCGTCCCGCTCGAATAGCTCCAAAACTCGCCGGCAGGATGCGCCAATGGTTGCGCGCGAGCGAAGCCCGCCATGTCCGGCTCCAGATACAGCATGCGCGTGATATCCGACACGGCGCCGTATGCCTCATTGAAGCGCAGTCCGCTCGACATGGCGAGCAGGTCGGCGATCCGGATGCGCTCCCGGCCGGCGCCGCCAACCGCAGGCCATCCGGCGGATTGGTCGAGCGCGAGCCGGCCTTCCTTGATGAGCATGCCGACAAGGCCGGCGACGACGCTCTTCGTCATGGACCAACCGAGCAGCGGCGTGACAGCCGAAAAACCCGCAGCGTAGCGCTCGGCGACGATGCGACCGTGATGGACCACGACGATGGCGCGAATACCCGGTCCGGCCAGCGTGTCGTCGGCGAGCAGATGATCGAGTACCGCTTCGGTTGCAACCGCGTTCCCGAGGGGCCATTCTGCCGCACCGTCGGCGCTGCCGGGCGCGACCATTGCCGGTGGGCGATCGCCGGGCGCCGAGCCCAAGCGCACCCGCCTCGCTAAACTTAAGTTGCCGTCGGGCACCACCGTGCAGCCGTTGCCGGGGCGCTCGATCGCCAACCCATCGCCGATGAAACCGAGCAGACCCGCTCGCACCACCCGCTGCTCCCGATCGACGGACACGCGCATGAGACGCAACAATCCAATCCCGGACGCTTGCACATCGGTGCGCAGGACTTCGTCCGGATCCCGGGCGGCGAGAAACACGTTCGAGCAGACAATCTTCGCGGAGTAGTTGGCGCCGACGCGCAAAAGGTCCGGTGGCCTAACCCACAGCGCAAATGCGCAGGCGAGCAGCAGCAGTGCGAACGCGGCCGCGAGGCGGCGCAAAGTCCTGAGCAGTGGTGTGCGGTTGCCGTGATTGACGATGGGCGAGCTCCAAGGGGCGAATGCGGGTGGCATCATAACTTAAGAGAAGATGGCTGGACGAAGCGGCGAGAGTTGTCCGAAGATAGCCGATGAATAAAATTCACGGCCCTCAATGTGCCTGGCTGTTCTGCGCCGTGCTTTGTGCCGCGAACGCGGGGGCGGCGCCGGCAAATGCCAAGCCGGCAGCACCCGACGCCCTGTTCGAGCAGCTGGTGGATGACTTCGTGTTGGGCACACTGGCGCTGTCGCCCACGAATGCCACCGGTTACGGCTACCACATTCATCACGGCACATCGCTCGATGACATACTGGATGATTTCAGCCCGGCGGCCATCGCGGCTTCGCGCAGCCTGCTGCATGACATCGAGGCGCGGATTGGCCGGCTGGATACCGGGGCGCTCGACGCTCAGCAACGCGCCGACATCGACATCATGCGCGACGCGCTCGGTGCTGCGCGCCTGGAACTCGATGAGATCCAGGGCTACCGCCACAATCCCACCACGTATGTCGAATTGTTGGGCAACGGTCTGTACACCCCGTATGTGCTGCGATATGCGCCGGCGGCCGAACGCTACCGCCACATCATCAACCGCTTGAACAAAGTTCCCGAGCTGATCCGGCAGGCCGAAGCGAATTTGCAGGACTCGCCCGAGGTTTGGAACCAGGTCGCGCGCGAGGAGAACCTGGGGAACGTCGCTCTCATCGACACGACGCTGCGCGCCGACTGTCCGGCCGGCGAGCGCATGCGCTACGACCAAGCGGCGGCTGGCGCCATTGCGGCACTCAACGGGTTCAACCATTGGCTGGAAGACAACCTGGCGGAGAGGCCCAGTGATTGGCGGCTCGGGAAGGAGCGCTACGCGAAGAAATTTCGTCTGGTGCTGGCAACCGGTAAGACTCCCGAGGCGTTGCTGGCGGAAGCGGAGGCGGATCTCGCCAAGACGCGGGCTGAGATCGCGCGGCTGGCGGCACCGAAGACCGTTGAGCAGGCGCTCGCGGACGTGGCCCGCCAGCATGCGACGGCCGCGAATTACATGCCGTCGGCCAAGCAGGCCTTGGCTGCGGCAACAGCCTTCGTCAAGTCCAAGGATCTGCTGACGCTGCCGCCGAACGCCAATTTGGAGGTCATCGAAACGCCGGTGTTCATGCGCGGCGTCTACGGAGTCGGCGGCTTCAATCCGGCGCCGGCGCTGGAGCCTACATTGGGCGCTTTTTTTTGGGTCACGCCGATCCCGACCACTTGGCCGCAGGCGCGCATCGATTCGAAATTGCGCGAGTACAACTCCTCGGGAATGCAGCATTTGACCGTGCATGAGGCCATGCCGGGGCACTACGTCCAGGGCGAATATGCGAATGAAGTGCAGCCGCGCTCGCGCCGGCTGTTGCGCAATATCTTCGGCAACGGTCCCTACATCGAGGGCTGGGCGGTGTACTCGCAGCAGCTCATGGCTGAGCAGGGGTACTTGGGCGATACGCCGGGCTATCGGCTCACTCTGCAAAAACAGCTGCTGCGAGTTCTGGCCAATACGATATTGGATGTGCGCCTGCAGACCCTCGGGATGACGGACCAGCAGGCGCTGGATCTTATGACCCAGAGCACGTATCAGGAAACTGAAGAAGCGACCGCCAAACTCCAGCGCGCCAAGCTCTCGTCTTGCCAGTTGCCGACTTATTACGCCGGCTACAAGGGCTGGCTCGCCGTGCGCGACCATTATCAGTCCAAGCACGGGTCCGCGTTCAGTCTCAAGGAGTTCCATGAGAGTGCGTTGCGGCAGGGGGCGGTGCCGCTACCGGTATTGGATGGCCTGTTGCAGTGAGCGGCGGCGGTCCGTTTCCCGGGCCGTGCGCCGCAGGCTATACTTCGCACTCAGTGAGGCGTCCCCTTGACATCCTCCTCGCCCTCAAGGGACGAGGATTCCTTCTGCAAGACGGCGATGTCCCGCCGCGAGGATATTGTGAGCTGCATTGACGTTACGATCATGGATCGCTCCGCACACAGGGCACTGCCATCCTCTTATTCCAAGATCTTTCCGGCCTTTGGGGCCGGCGCGGTTGTTACACACGCTGCAGGTCTGGGTGGAAAACGCTTCGTCGACTTCATCGAACCACACGCCTGCGTCAGCGCACTTATACTGCAGCATGGTTCTAAATGCGCTCCAGCCCGCATCGAGCACCGACTTGGCCTGTCGGGTTTTTGCGAGAGCGGAGGCATTCACGTTGCCAACGAAGAGAGCACCGTTGGCCTTCACCAAACGGGTGCTCAACTTGTGCAAGAAATCTTTTCGCCGATTCGCGATCTTGGCGCGAATCGCTCGGGCTCGGTTTCGATGGCGGGCGCGCTGCGCGCGCGGCGTGCTTGTCCTTCACGCGCAAGCGCAAGACCCGAACAGCGGTAATTCGAGAACTGGACATCCATACAGTATACCAAAAGGCCATACCATAGCACCTTGGCAAACATCGAGAAATGCGGGTTGTGAGAGGCACGCCGGGCTGCGCATGTCGCCATTCCTGGCCGGCCTGAAGGCCAGCGTTTGCCGCGGAGAAATATGATGAACGCCAATCTCAAATCCGTCCAGACATCCGCCGATGCCGTCGCCCGGGCGCGCATCGATCTCGCAGCCTGCTACCGGCTGGCAGATCGCTTCGGGTTGAATGAAGGCATCGACAATCACTTGACGCTGATGGTGCCGGGGTCTGCGGACCGATTCTTACTTGCGCCCTTCGGGATGCACTGGTCCGAAGTGAAGGCCAGCGATTTCATGGTGGTGAATTTCAATGGCGAGGTCTTGAGCGGGCAGGGAGCGGTGGAGCCGACTGCGCTTCACATTCATCAGCCCGTGCATCGGCTCTCGCCGCAGGGACGCTGTGTACTGCACACCCACATGCCCTACGCGACCGCACTGTGCATGCTGGAGAATCCTCGGCTGGAAATGGCGGTGCAGAGCGCGCTCGGCTTCTACAACGACGTGGCCTACGACGCGACCTACAACGGTCTTGCCTACGATGTGTCCGAGGGCGAGCGGTTGGCGCGCGCGCTCGGCGACAAATCGGTGCTCATGATGGGCAATCACGGCGTCTTGGTCGTGGGCACGACAATTCCTCTCGCGTTCGAACGGCTGTATTTTCTGGAACGCGCAGCGCAGGCGCAGGTGCTCGCGCTGTCGACGGGGCGGCCCTTGCAGCTCATTCCGGAGGCAACGATCAAGAAGACCATCGCGCAGTTCGTTGCGGGCGGCGAGGTCGGCGGCCGCGATCGGTCGGAACTGCATTTCGATGCGTTGAAGCGGGTTCTCGATCGCAGCCATTCGGATTACGCGAGCTGAACTCGCGCGCTCTAGCGGCCGTCGATCCCGCGCGGGCCGCCCGCAGCCCCGTCGTCATCTTGTTGGCGGTGCTGCTGTTCATCAATTACGTCGATCGCGGCAACTTGTCCACCGCGTCGCTCTTGGTGCAGGGCGACCTCAACTTGAACTACACGCAGATGGGCATGCTGCTGTCGGCCTTCTCCTGGACGTATGCCTGGACGCAAATTCCGGTGGGCTGGCTCGCGGAACGCTACGGCGCCCATCGAATACTCGCGGTGGGGCTGACACTATGGGCATCCGCCACGATCCTGATCGGATTTGCGCACACGTTCGCGATGCTGCTGGTGTTGCGGCTGCTGTTGGGCTTGGGCGAGAGCGCCGGGTTCCCCGGCGTAGCGAAGATACTGGCGGCGATCGTGCCCGCAAAGGGCCTGGGCACCGCCAACGGCATCATCGCTCTGGGGTACTTGACCGGTCCGGTGGTGGGCACCATCGCGGGTGGCTTGCTGATGGCGCACTTCGGCTGGCGCTCGGCGTTTTGGGTGTTCGGTGGGTTGTCTCTGCTGTGGTTGCTGCCGTGGTCGCGGGTGGCGGGCGAGGTGCGCACGGCGGTACACGCCAGCACGGATGATTCGACGACGTGGTGGATGATCTTGAAGCAGCCATCGCTGTGGGGCACGTCGCTCGGACTGTTCTCGCAAAACTACGTTTTTTACTTCATGCTGTATTGGCTGCCGTCGTATCTGCAGACCGAGCGCGGCTTCTCCATCGTCGGCATGGCTTGGATCGCGACCAGCGCCTACATGGTCAATGCGTTGAGCGCCTTCATCGCCGGATGGGCCATCGATCGCTTCCTGGCTCGCGGCGGATCGGCGAACGTCGGCTACAAGTCCGTCATGGCCGTGGCGCACTTGGGTTCGGTGGCTTGCATGCTGGCCATGGCGATGGGCTCGTCCAAGGTGGCGCTGGTGAGCTTGTTCGTCTATCAGGCGCTTTGCGGGGCTTCCTCGCCCGGCGTGTATGCCATGTGCGAGATCCTGGCCGGGCCGCCCGCATCGGGACGATGGGTGGGCATTCAAAACTCCCTCGGCAACTTGCCGGGGATCATCGCACCCTGGCTCACCGGCTATATCATTGAAACGACCGGTCATTACACGAACGCTTTCGTGGTCGCCGCCGCAGTGAGCGTCCTGGGCTTGGTCGGCTGGATCTGGATGGTGCCAAAGCTTGCCGAGATCAGGTGGCAGCTCACCCCGCAGCCGAGCGCCGCAGGCGCCTGATCAACCTCGAAGCGGTTCGGGGAGGCGCGGCGCGGCCGCGCTTTACTCGGGCAGGTTTATCTTGCGCAGCAGCGTGTGGTAGCGGGGGTCGCCGCGCAGACTGAGCAGCAGCGGATCGTATTTAATCACGGTGAGACCCCCGTCCTGTTGCTGATAGGCTCTTTCCAGCCATTCGAAGGCTTTGTCCTTCTCGCCCCGCCATGAATAAACCTCGCCGATCTGGTAAGCCGCGTCTTGCCCGTGCGTGGCAATCACCTCGTCGAGGGCCCGTTGCGATTCCTTGGCATGCCCGAGCGTATGCTCCGCCATCGCCATGCTGGTCAGGTGAAAACCTGGGGCATCCATTTTGCGAAATGTGGCCACGGCTTCCGTCGCGTTGCCCTCAAGCAGCTGCATGGTGCCGAGGTCATTCAATGCATAGGGGGATTCGGGATTGATCTCGAGCGCGCGGTGGTTCGCTTCGTGCGCCGCGGAAAAATCTCCGCGTGCAATGAGATATTGCTCGAGCGTCTGCCATGCGGGTTCCGATAGCGGGTCGAGCTCGATGGCCTTCTTCGAAGCCGCAATCGCCTCGGCGAGGCGGCCCAAGGAGCCCAGCAATTGCCCGTAGCGGCGCTGCACCGTGCTATCGCCCGCATCGAGCGCGAGGGCCTTCGCCAAGTCCGCCTGCGCGCCCGCCCAATCCCAGCTTTCAGTGGTGCGAATCCAGCCCCGCGCAACATAGCCATCGGCCTGTTCCGGGGCGAGCGCCACGGCCTTCTCGGCCGCCGCCTGCGCCTGTTTGAAGCCCGCGGCATCGCCCGTGGCGTCGGCCACGTAGTTCTCTGCGGTGGCAAGTCCCGCATAGGCCGCGGCGTACCCCGGGTCGAGCGCGATCGCTTTTCGGTAGGCCTCGACGGCGCGCCGATATCCGTCGAGGTTGCGACGATTCCAGAACTGGCGCCCGAGCAGGTATTGAGTGTAGGCCTCGGTGTTGGCGGTGCTGTGCGCAGAGGCATCCTGTGCCGGTGCGAGCTTGAGCTTGAGTGCCGCGACCACGGCGCCGGCAATCTCGTCCTGTACCTTGAACACGTCTTTGAGTTCGCGGTCGTAGGTCTCGGACCAGATGTGCTCTCCCGTGTCGGCTCGAATCAACTGCGTCGTTACCCGCAGGTGATTACCTGATTTGCGCACGCTGCCTTCGAGGATGTTGGCTACTCTCAGCTTGCCCGCAATCGTTGGGATGTCTTCGGACTTGCCCTTGAATGAAAATGACGAGGTGCGCGCGATGACGTGAAGTCCCGGCGTCTTGGCCAGCAAATCGAGCAATTCCTCGGCCAGACCGTCCGAGAAATACTCCTGCTCCTTGTCCGAGCTCATATTGACGAACGGCAGCACGGCAATCGACTTCTCGGAGATCGTGCCGGGGCCGATCGCGGGCGATTGCGCGGCCGGAGCCTCCGCCGTCGTTTGGGCATTGCGTTTCGACAGCACGAATCGGTCGAGGGCGAAGTATCCGGCCGCGGCACCCACCAAGACGATCCCAAGCCACACCGCTTTCGATTGCGGGCGCGGCGGCACGTGAGTGTCTGCGGCCAAGCCGGGAGCCGCGTCGGCGGGCTGAGTCCGAGGTTGTTGTGCCGGCGACGGCTCGGAGGACAGTAATCGCGATACGCGCTCGGCAAACGCGGCCGGTGTCGCGCCGCCGGGCAGGCGTGTCCACTGCACCTCACGGAACCTGTCCGGAACCATGGCGTCGCTGTCGTTGGTTTGGTCGATCACCACCGGCATCAGGAACGCCTTCTCGGCGGCGATCTGATACGAGCGATCGACCGCAAGTTTCCACTCGAGCCGAAAATACCCTTCGGCGCGCGTGCGGGTATTCGCCGAGATTATGGGTACGAACAGGGCGCACGCCCTGATTTGTTGCCGGATGGACGCGTCCCATGCGTCGCCGCCCCGTAGTTCACTTTGATCGAACCAGACCTCGACGCCGGCGGCACGCAAAGCCTCGCAGATTCGCAAGGCCGCGCCGGCGTCTTGCGAGGCGTAGCTGAGAAAAACGGCTTTTTTCGGCTCCGTCATCGGCGCCATGCCGAAGGGGGCGGAGGGGTGAGGTGGTGCGATCCGGTCGTCAAGGAGTCCCTGTTGCTTGCTGCGTCTTATTCTTACCGATTGGCGCCCAAGCATGCGGGAATGTGGGGTCCGAGCGCAACGCCTTCGCGCCGGCAAAAATGCCGTCCCGCGAAGACGCCTATCCGAATCAAGCCCACGGAAACGAGGCCGCGTTCACAGTCTAGAGAACCGGCATGGGCCGAATTTTTTACTTAACGTGAGGTCCGGCGCGGGACCTTGCGGTCACCGTTGAAACCTTCGACGTGTGTCGCCCCCGGCTTACGTCGCCACCCCGCGACATGCCGCCGCTCCTTTTTGGACCGTACCATGGCTCCAGATCGAATCAAGATAGGTGCCCTGGTGACCATTAGATTGAGTGATGCCGCAGAAGCCGCGTCGAGCCAGATCCTCGCTGCGCTTGCCCAGGTCATTCGCGCGCTGGCACCGGAAGTCAGCGGCGTGTCGTTCCACGATGCGGCCGGCGATGCGCTGTGGTTGAGCGAGGATTTCCTGCCGCCCGAGGACCATCAACTGGTGCAGGAAGCGCTGTCAGGAAATGCAGGCGGCAGTTTCGAGATGACTTTGGGTGCGGATCAAGACGGCGGTTACGCCGTCGCAATTCCGGTGCGCGACTCCCACGGCCGCGTCAATGGCGCGGTGCGGCTCAGCATTGATTCGCGTATCGTCGATGCTCGAACGGCTGAACCCTTGCAGTCGCGGCTTACGCCTTTATGGGTTTGCGTGGCGGCCGAATTCGAACGGCGCGGCGCGCTTCCGTCATTGCCGCGCGTGGACCAGTCGCAGCTGGCGCTGATAGAAAACGCGCTGCACGCCGAATGCTTCGAGCTTTTCCTGCAACCCATTTGCTCGTTGCACGAAGCCGGAGGGCTGGCCCACTACGAAGTGCTGTTGCGCCTGCGCACCTCCGACGGCCAGCTGCTCGAGCCACGCTCGTTCCTGCGCACGGCGGCCGATCGGCACCTCATGCCCGCCATCGATCGCTGGGTGGTGCGCTCGCTGCTCGTGTGGTTGGTCAATAACCGCAAGGCCTGGGCACGGGTGCCGGCAGTGTTCTCCATCAATCTTGCGCCGCAATCCATGACCGATGCCAACTTCATCAGCTACGTGGAATCTTGCGTGATCAAGAGCGGCTTGCCGCCGCAGGCGCTGTGTTTCGATATCACGGAGCAGTTCGCGTCCTCCGGCAACATCAGCGTAGCCGAGTCGATGAAGCGGCTCGAGGCCTTGGGATGCGAAGTCGCGCTGGATGATTTCGGGGGGCATACCTCGTCGTTCGAGTATTTGCGGACAATGCCCGCCCATTATTTCAAGATCGACAGTGCGTTGGTTGGGGCCGCCCCCTCGGATAGGGTGGCGCGCGCAATGATCTCCGCAATTGTCCGCATGGCCGGTGATCTCGGCATCCGGACGGTAGCTGAGTCGGTGGAATTGGACGCGGAGCTCGAAGCTGTTCGCACGCTCGGCGTCGATTATGCGCAGGGATACCTCTTGGGCAAACCGCGCTCACTGACCGGCTATGATTTCGAGAGGCGACGCAGCCACTGAGACGTTGCGCGACCGCCCCATGCGCGCAAGCCCTGGACTCGATCGGCTGAGCCGGAACCAAATCCGGTGTTCCCGGTCAATCATCTGGCGCCTGACCATCAACACGAGTCTAATGGCCGTCACACGAGCAAAGTTTGCACATGGATCAGCCGCAGGGGTGGGGACATTCGCGCTACGTCACGCTCATGGCCGTCATCGCCGTGCATGTGGCGCTGGTGGCGGCGCTCATGATGAGTTCTGGATCTCAAAATCGCTCCCTTTTGATAGAACAACCCGTTGAATTGCTGTTTGTCCCGCCGGCCGATGTTCCGAAGATACGGCCGGAGAATTTTCGACCCAAGCGCCTGCTCGGGAACACGACAATATCGATCACACCACCGGTGTTCGATTCGGCCTCGCCATCGCCGTCATCGGACGCGTCTGCGACCGACGGCAATGGGGCGGGGGTCGATTGGAGAGCGGAGGCGCGGCGCGCCTTGCAAGCCTACGAAATTCGCAACCGTACGCCGCCCGGCCGCAACTCCTTGTCGGGCTCGCCGGCAGAGGAAAACTGGTGGCCGCAGGGGCGGCGCCGTGCCGGTACCCCTTTCAAAACGGCCAGCGGCGATTGGATCGTCTGGATCAATTCGAATTGCTACCAAGTGGCGACTTCAGAATCGAGCGCGTACACGCTCGGTGCACTGTTGCCGGCGACTGTCTGTGAAATGGGCGAGCCGGCGCCAGTACAGAAGAAACAGCATTCCACTACCAATTAGGATTGGGCAGTTCGCTGAAGACCTCGCGCAGCGCAAATCCCCAGCGCGTGCGGATCATGGTGAAGTACTCGTTTTCCATATCGATGCTGATGTGAGTGGCGAGCTTGAACTCGTCGCGCCGGATGATGGCAAGATCCAGCGGCGGACCCACGGACAAGTTTGAGCGGATGGTCGAATCCATTGATACCAAGGCGCACTTGGCAGCCTGAGCGAGGCTGCTGCTGCGCGAAATGACGCGATCGATGATGGGCTTGCCGTACTTGGTCTCGCCGATCTGAAAGTAGGGCGTGTCGATGGAGGATTCGATGAAATTTCCGGCGGAGTAGATGTAAAAGAGCCGCGGCTCCTCGCCGCAAATCTGTCCGCCCAGGATGAACGTGCCGTTGAACTCGTGGCCATGATCCTTGAGCGATTCGGCATCGCGCTCATGAACCTCGCGCAATGCGTCGCCCACGACGCGCGCGGCGTTGAACATATTGGCGGCACGGAAGATGCGCGTCGGCTGCGCGGGATCCTCAGGCGTCTCGTGCAGCAGGTTGACCACTGCCTGGGTGATGGCGAGATTGCCCGCCGACAGCAGCACCAGCACGCGGTCGTGCGCCCGCTGAAACGTGGCCATCTTGCGAAAAGTGTTGATTTGATCCACACCGGCGTTAGTCCGTGAATCGGACAACAACACGAGCCCGGTGTCGACGAGCAAGCCGACGCAGTAAGTCATGAACGAAATTCTACATCACTACTGTTGCTGAAGGGCCGACTCCGCCACCAGCACGTTGGCTTCCATTTTCTCTCCCCCGCCGCCCTGG
This sequence comes from uncultured Gammaproteobacteria bacterium, assembly GCA_963818075.1. Taxonomy (GTDB): domain Bacteria; phylum Pseudomonadota; class Gammaproteobacteria; order Steroidobacterales; family Steroidobacteraceae; genus Bog-1198. Next base: position 72,926 of record CAWFQX010000011.1, read on the forward strand.
CGCACGCCGCGAACCGGCGCCGCGTCGAGGTAATCGCGCCCCACCGCCAGCCGGCAGTAGGTGCGTACCGCGGGCCGTTTGTGCGTCACATCCATGCTCTGCCAGCCGATTTCCGCGCCCAACCAGATGTCCACCCAGGCATGACTGGCGGCGTCGCTGGCATCGCCGGTGTACAGATAGCCGCTGACGTAACGCGCAGGAATCCCGAGCGCCCGGGCTGAGGCAATGAATACATGCGCGTGATCCTGGCAAACACCCTCGCCGCTCCTGAACGCGACCGCCGCGCTGTCCTGCACATCGCTGGTGCCGGATTTATAGCGCACCGCGCCAAATACGGCTTCCGCCAGGGCCAGGGCGCGCTCCCGCGGCTCGGTCACCGATTTCAGGGCGTCTTGCGCAAACGCCCGCAATTCTTCGTTGGGCGCCGTCAACTGTGTCGGTGCGAGATAGGCCAGCGGCGAGAGCGGCCCGTCATCTTGCCGTCCTTCGGTATCGACGGTTTCGACCACGCCGCGCACGATGATCTGGATTTCACGGTGCGGCTCTTCGATGGTGAGCAGATGCGAAATATTGCCGTAAGCGTCGATTTGCTCGAGCCGCCGGCCCGGCGCGATGATCGTCCAAGACAGGGCGCGCTGACTCAAATCGCGGCGCGGCGTCAGATGCAGGCTCTGGACGCTGTATTTCACCGGCCGTTCATAACGGTAACGCGTTTCATGACGAATGTGCATCTGCATACGCTCACGCCTCTGCGGGGGGTAACAGGAAATCCGACGCGATCCGGTCGCCAAGATCGCGCAGCCGCTCGAGAAACCGCTCGAGAAAGCGCGGCAAGCCGCTCGCGGTGATCTCCTCCATGCGCGTGAAATGCAGCATGGCGTGCATTTCGCCGGCACGCCGCTCGGTCTCCGCCGATTGCTCGTTCGCCACCGACTTGAGGTTGTGGTACACCTCCTTGCAGCAGCGCAACAGCGAGCGCGGCATGTCGTCACGCAGTATCAGCAGCTGCGCCACTTTGGACGGCGTGATGACGTCGCGGTAGACGCGCCGATAAACTTCGAACGCCGAGAGCGCACGCAGCAGCACGCTCCATTGATAGGGGTCGGGCACGCCGCTCGGCGTCGGCGCCGGGTACGAGGTCGCTTTGATGCGCCGTGAGAATGCGGGCGGTGCTGTCGGCGCGCTCGAGAAAGGTGCCGATGCGCGTGAAGTGAAATGCTTCGTCGCGCATCATCGTGCCGACGGTGACGCCGCGGGTCAGATGCGAGCGCTCCTTGACCCACTCGACGAATTGCCCGATGTCCGGGTTCGACCCGCGTCGCGTGGCGAGCGATCTGGCCTCCAGCCAGGTGGAATTCAGCGTCTCCCAGAGCTCCGAGGTCAGCGAGCCGCGTACCGCGCGCGCGTTCTCGCGCGCGATGCGCAGACAGCTGAAGATGCTGCCGCCGTAATCGCGGTCCAAACTCACGAACTCGAACACGGCGCGCGGCTCGATGGCGTCGTGCCGTTCCTTGTAGGCTGCTTCCATTTGCAGCGCCGCCATGGTTGAACTCAAGGACTGCGCCAAGGTTTCGCCGGAATGCGGCAGCAGCGACATTCGATAGTGTGCATCGACCAGGCGCGCGAGACTCTCGGCGCGCTCGATATAGCGCGACATCCAGTACATATGATCGGCGGTGCGGCTCAGCATCAGGTCTCCAGCACCCAGGTATCCTTGGTGCCGCCGCCCTGCGACGAGTTGACCACAAGCGACCCGGCGCGCAGCGCCACCCGAGTCAGCCCGCCTGGCACGATGGTGACGTCGCGGCCCGATAAGCACAAACGGGCGCAGATCGATGTGGCGGGGCGCAAGACCGAGGTCGGTAAACGTGGGACACGTGGACAGAGCCAGCGTCGGCTGCGCGATATAGCGTTCGGGGGTGCCGATGATCTGCCGGCGAAAGCTGTCGATTTCCGCTTTGCTGGCGGCGGGCCCGATGAGCATGCCATAGCCGCCGGCCCCGTGGACTTCCTTAACCACGAGTTCGGGTAGGTGAGCGAGCACGTACTCTTTGTCTTCCTGGCGACGCAGCATCCAGGTGTGAACGTTGCCGATGATGGGGGACTGACCCAGATAGAAGCGGATCATGTCCGGCACGTAGGGATAGATCGACTTGTCGTCGGCGACGCCGGTGCCGATGGCATTGGCGATGGTGATGCGGCCGGCCCGGTAGGCGGTCAGAAGTCCCGGCACGCCGAGCATCGACTCCGGGCGAAACACCAAGGGATCCAGGAAGTCGTCATCGATGCGGCGGTAGATCACGTCGACCCGCTGTGGACCCTGGGTGGTGCGCATGAAGACCGCTTCGTCGCGAACGAAGAGGTCCTGGCCTTCCACGAGCTCAATGCCCATTTGCTGCGCCAGAAAGGCGTGTTCGAAATACGCGCTGTTGTGGGCGCCCGCGGTCAATAGAACCACCGTGGGGTCGGCGACGCCGGTGGGCGCGACGCTGCGCAAATTGTCGAGCAATACGTCGGGGTAGTGGTCTACGGGCGCCACGCGCTGACCGGAGAAGAGCTCCGGAAACAGCCGCATCATCATCTTGCGGTTCTCGAGCATGTACGAGACCCCGGACGGGACGCGCAGGTTGTCCTCGAGCACGCGGAATTCGCCGGCATCGTCGCGCACGATATCGATGCCCGCAATGTGCGCATAGATGCCCCCGGGCACGTCGACGCCTTGCATCTCCGGGCGGTACTGCGAATTGCAGAGAACCTGTTCAGCGGGAACTATGCCCGCCTTGAGAATCTGTTGGTCGTGGTAAATGTCGTGAATGAAGGCGTTGAGCGCGCGCACCCGCTGCTTCAGGCCGCCTTCGAGCCGGATCCATTCCTCGAGCGGCACGACGCGAGGCACGATATCGAACGGGATCAAACGCTCCGCACCTTCTTCTTGTCCGTACACGGCAAAGGTAATGCCGACGCGGTGGAACAGGGCGTCCGCTTCGGCGCGCTTTTGTGTCAAGCGTTCGGCCGGCTGAGCGCTTAGCCACTGAGCGTAGCGCAAGTAGTGCGCGCGGGCCGCACCGTCGCTCAATGTCATCTCGTTATACGGCTTGGCGCCCAAAAAACCCCCGTTTGCAATTGGAGCAAATTTCCTGCCATCGGCTCGATGAACTCCAATCATGTACTGACAGCTATTGCGCCGCAATGATGCACCAAGCCGATGCACGATCCTCCTCCCGCGGCGCGCGTTTGGTGCGTCACTGTCCCAGGTGCCTGGCCAGCGCAGCCGCCGCCTCAACATTCGGGTCAGCAGCAAAACGAGCCGGGAAATCCGCTAGCAGGGCTCTCGCCACGCCTGACCTGCCGCCCCCGCGAGCCGCCAGTTCCGCTATCGCCAAGGTTGCCGCCGCCGACTTGGGGCGAAAGGCCGGGTCGTGCACCAGGCGCGATGCCACGACATCCAGCGCCTCACCATTGCGCTTGAGGGCCAGCAATCGATCGACATAGTCCTCGGTGAGGCGGGTCATATAGCGTGGATCGTCCCAGGTCGCGACTCGGCTGCAAAGCCAGCGGTATTCGTCGGGGGCATTTCCCCGGGCGGTCAACCAGCCCTGCAAGGTCTGCCACGCGCGAGTGTGCGAACCCGCGCGCATCTGTCCGTAGGCCTCCATTACTTCTTTTTCACTGGCGCTTAGTTCACGTTTGCGCCGAAGCTCCTCGGTGCGTTCGGGCGACGTCCAGGTTTCGAGCCCCAGTGCGTGACGCCTCTCATACAACGCGCCGCCCAGAACGCTGAATACCGAAAGAATGCAAAACATGAATATGGCGATTTGCACTGGTAACCAAAGTGCCCATTTCGCCAGCAATGCGATAAGCAAGGCATAGCCACCGATGATCGCGAGAACGAGGCCGTACATTGGACCCAACTCCCACACCATGCGCATCCAAGCTACTGGGTATGCCGCCTTGAGAATGTTTCCCTCCAGCCCGAGGATGGCGACTGAGGCCGGCAGTAGAAGCAGCACCGCCACAGCCATGGCCATGGCCACGGTCGAGCCTACCTTGACCTGGACGAAATTCAGTGCGAAATAAATCAGGCCTAGTATCAGTACCTGGGCGAGCGGGCGTTGCTCGTCCAGGGGATTCAACATCTGGAGATCGAGAGTCGGCGGCTCATCGAAGCCGCGAACGGTATGATCGAACAGGATGTATGCGTACTTGAAAAACCAGGACGTCAAGATCAAGGCCGGCGGAATGCCCATAATACCGGCCCGGGCCGCCAGCGATAACATCACCGCAAATACGATTAAGACCCCGGCAGCTCCGCCACGGGTTGGGCGGATTAGATGGCGGATGAGTTTTGCGTTGGGTGTTGCCACATGGGCGATCGATTGGATTACAAGCAATAGCGTTGGGAATACTCAAATGACCCAGTGAGCCGGTCAGTCACTTAGGATGCATCTTTCCAATACAAATGTTTTGAGTAGGTATGATTTAAGGGCGTAATTTCAGCTCCCCCTAAATAGGGTTTAACCAATCGCCGAGCAGAATAAAAATATACCGGAATTATTGGGTAATCATTTAGCAATACGTCTTCAGCCCTTTGCAGCAGCAGAATTCGCTTATCCGCATTAGGTTCGATTCGCGCTGCATCGATAAGGGTATTGAACTCGGAGCTCGCGTAACCCGGATCGTTTTGGCTGTTGTCTCTTGAAAAGACTTCAAGAAAACTTGCTGGATCATCGTAATCCGCAGACCAGCCTAACCGGGCGACATCCCAACGGCTGCGATCTTTTCTCCCAGCCAAAAATACTCGAAATTCATCACTCACGAGATCGGTGACCACGCCGAGATTTTGCTTCCAGCTGCCAGCGACAGCGATCATGATCCGCTGAATACTTTCGCCGCTGTTGAAATACAACTTTAGATGAAGCGGCTTCTTTTCCGAAAAACCAGCATGTGTGAACAGGTCCCGCGCATATGCAAGCTGGCGCTCGCGGGGCCACGTTGACCACTCATATGCGGGAGGAATGTAACCGCTAATGCCCTTTGCAACGAAAGAATACGCGGGAGCTACGCCTAGGGTGACGTGATCCGCAATTGATTGTCGATCGACGGCCATTGACAGTGCCTGACGAAGATCATGATCGTCGCGAAGCGGCGGTTCGGATACATCAAGGGCGAGGTAGAGCGTCCCGAGAATTGGTGCGGTTTGTATCTCTGCACGGTACTTTTGGGAGATTCGATCGAGATCGGGCGCCGGAATTGTAAATGTCATGTCCAATTGTCCAGCAACGTATTCTCGAATTTCCGTGGCTTCCGACTCGGCGTTGACATACCGCACCCGTTCAATCAAGACGCGCGACGCATCCCAATAATTTTGGTTTCGGGATAGCTCAATAAATGAACCGGTAATCCTACTAACCAGCGTGTATGCGCCATTCGAAACCTTTGTCTTATCCGTGCCCTCCAAAACCCTTACAGGATTTGCGTCTCTATGCGAAGGCGCGGCGATAGGCTGGGATAGAACGTGCAAGACAAATGGCGCCGGGTGCTCAAGCTCGATTCGTACGTAGGAGTCACCAATCGCGGTGACTCCTAAGTCAGCGACCCTTCTTCGACCAGCTATGATGTCGCTTGCACCTTTAATGACCGACAGAACTGCGGACGAGCCAGAGGCTGTTTTGGGATCAACCGCACGACGTAAGCCCTCGACGAACTCCATCGCGATGGTTCGGTCTCCATTGGACCACTTAGCATCTGGCCGTATGAGAAACGTATAAATCGTTCCCGTACTGTTTACGGTCCATGATTCCGCAGCCCCGGGCACAATCTGGCCGTTGCGATCCTCTGCCGTCAGCCCCTCGTAGAGATCTCGCAAGACTGGAAACGAAAATTCGTCATCGGCCAGCTGGGGGTCAAGTGTGCGAGGTTCTCCAGGCAGTCCTCGCCTGAGCATTCGCGCGGCGTTTGACTTATCGCTTTGAACTCGCCCGGAGATCAATTCGTTCTTGTTTTGATCATTGCCGGTACATCCCGTCCCGCACGTTATGACAAACGAAATCATGCTGCAAAGCAGCATTAGCGAAATTAAGCACAGAATTGGGCGGTGTGGGGTCACGGCAACGCTAGTGATTTCAGTGGCTTGTTGCATACATTAGTATAGTTTTGACATAAGCTTGCAGACCTCGACCTTGAGAGAAAACACCAATTTACTTACGAAATGTGTGAAATCGTTCACAAATGCCGGATAATGTAAAAACTGCTCTATCGATATCGCTGTTGCGACTGTTGAGGCCACTGGTGAGGATTATGTTGCGCGAGGGTCTTACATATTCTCATTTTGCTGCTATTGCACAAATGGCGTTCGTTGAATCGGCCGCCAAGGACTTTGCGGGAAAGGGAATGAGATCGTCTGAGGCCTCCGTGTGTGCGCTTACGGGAATGACCTCCCAGGAAATCAGGAAAGTGTTGGTCGAGCAGGAACGGTTCGAATCCAGTGAGCTTCTTGAGGTATCGAATCCGTTCGCGCGGGTTTTGCATGGCTGGCACAACGACAGGGATTACGTTGGTCCGTACGGATTCCCCGTGGACTTGGCGTTTGAGGGTAGTCCATTGAGCTTTACCATTTTGACGAACCGCCATGCTGCGGGTGTTTCGCCCCACGCTGTATTGAAGGAGCTTAGGCGAGTCGATGCGGTAACCGAAGTTGGTTTCAATATTTGGAAGCCATTGAAGCAGGAGTACATCGAGCCAAGCCTTTCGCCTGAAAACCTTGGTCGAATGGCTAGTCTGGTCGAATCGCTTCTGTCGACACTAGAAAACAACACTCGTGCAAAACGCGAAGGCACCGGACTATTCGAGCGAACGATGATCGTTGATGCACCGTTGACCGCTGCGCAACTCCTCGAGTTGCACGGGTATCTAAAGGTTGTCGGCGGCCAATTTTTGCAGCGTGTCGACACTTTTGCGGCCGTCGACCTGCAGGAAAAAATGGGAGCTAAACCCGGCGAAGTCGCGGACATTAGGGCCGGCTTGCAGTGCTATTTATACGTTGAATCTGCTCCCGATGAGTCTCGCTTACGGGACGCAATTGAACTAACACAACAACCAACACACTGACTCATTTTCACGTTGAAGGGGACAGGGATGAACGACAGGAAGTTTCGCGTATCCAGCGCGATCTTAACCGCTGCGATAACAATTTTTAGTTGTGGAGCGGCTGCGCCCGCCACCGCAGAGGTTACTGGTGCACAACTAAAAGCCCTGTATGGGTCAGAGTTGAAGGTGTTGGGAGATCTTGAAAGCGTCGACATCTCGCGTGGCCTCCTTCTTGTCGCTGGACAACGTGTCTCGCTTACCGCTGACACAGTTTTTTCATACAACGGAATTCCGGTGGAAGACCAAGCCCGGGCGCTAAGCATGATTCAGCCCGGAGACTTGCTTGTGGTCACCGGTCCACTCGATGCACCAGCGCGCTCAGTCAGTCGTTTGGAGGAGGCCTACGTTGCTGGTGCGACCACTGTTTTTGTTAGGGCCAGGGTGGTTGCGGTTCAGCAGTCGCTAGGTAGAGCAAAGGTCGATGAATTGGGTGTCGACTTAACTCCTGCGATGGCCGATCCGCAATTCGTAAAGGTCGAGCCAGGACAAGTCATTGAAGCGGTGGGAATTCGGCCGACCATGAGAGGACTATTGCTGGCTAGCAGCGCTTCCGCTCGCCCTAGTGGCGGATTGTCTATTGTCGGGACGGCCGGTGCGCAGTCGATTGTGGGTACGGCCGGCGCTAAATCGATCGTCGGGACGGCTGGTGCGCAATCAATTGTCGGCACCGCGGGTGCTAAGTCGATTGTGGGTACGGCCGGCGCTAAATCGATCGTCGGGACGGCTGGTGCGCAATCAATTGTCGGCACCGCGGGTGCTAGGTCGATTGTGGGTACGGCGGGTGCGCAATCAATTGTCGGTACGGCCGGTGCGCAATCAATTGTCGGTACGGCCGGTGCGCAATCAATTGTCGGTACGGCCGGTGCGCAATCAATTGTCGGGACGGCCGGCGCGCAATCAATTGTCGGCACCGCGGGCTCTAAATCGATCGTCGGGACAGCCGGCGCGCAATCAATTGTCGGCACCGCGGGTGCTAAGTCGATTGTGGGTACGGCGGGTGCGCAATCGATCGTCGGCACGGCCGGTGCGCAATCAATTGTCGGGACGGCTGGTGCGCAATCAATTGTCGGCACCGCGGGTGCTAAGTCGATTGTGGGTACGGCGGGTGCTCAATCGATCGTCGGTACAGCCGGTGCGCAATCAATTGTCGGGACGGCTGGTGCGCAATCAATTGTCGGCACCGCGGGCGCTAAATCGATTGTGGGTACGGCGGGTGCGCAATCGATCGTCGGTACAGCCGGCGCGCAATCAATTGTCGGGACGGCCGGCGCGCAATCAATTGTCGGCACCGCGGGTGCTAAGTCGATTGTGGGTACGGCGGGTGCGCAATCGATCGTCGGTACAGCCGGCGCGCAATCAATTGTCGGGACGGCCGGCGCGCAATCAATTGTCGGCACCGCGGGTGCTAAGTCGATTGTGGGTACGGCGGGTGCGCAATCGATCGTCGGCACGGCCGGTGCGCGATCAATTGTCGGCACCGCGGGTGCTAAGTCGATTGTGGGTACGGCGGGTGCGCAATCGATCGTCGGTACAGCCGGTGCGCGATCAATTGTCGGTACCGCGGGCGCAAAGTCGATCGTCGGGACAGCCGGTGCGCAATCAATTGTCGGTACCGCGGGCGCTAAATCGATCGTCGGCACAGCTGGTGCACAGTCAATCGTGGGTACGGCGGGTGCACAGTCAATTGTCGGTACAGCCGGACAACAGAGACTCTAGAACGGGCCACTCTATCGCGTGGCCATCGACGATTGCTCCGCTGTCGCACGGTAAAGTTGGAGCAACCAACGCGAAGATCCTTTGATGCGACTTAATGACGGGAGAGCTTGGATCCCCCAATACTATTAGTCACTCGCCGAGCTTCCACTCAAGCTTTTGTTCCAGGGGTCGATTTTGACCGCCGAATTTTTGCGGGTCGAGTCCAGGCAAAGACGAGCACACCCAACTCTCCAATCTCTTTTTTTCTAGACCGGCGGATTCTATGTGCTTCAATATCCCCATCTACAGAATCCATGAATGCAGTTCCGCGCCCCTTTATATCCCTCAGTATTGGCGCGATTCTTTTGAGTTCTATTTCAGGAACGTGGCAGTTTCTTTCCAATAGCAATGTCGTACCATTTCTCTGTGCCGAAGAATTTCTCCTCAATGTATCCAGGTATCTCTCGATAACCAGAGCGGCCCTCGGGACTTCAAACTCCGGCAGGACGAAAACTCGCTTCAGGGCAACAAAATTACCATTCTCATCGATTTGTACGCTTTGGGATCGATGCATTAATTCAATAGCGAGTGTCGCCTGGATCTTAACGCGTGCCGAACGCACGAGGCTAGGAATGGACTGAGGCCCCTCCGCTACAGTTAGTGGCAACGGGTGACCTTCTCGGTCCAAAAACTTTGGCTGTGAAAACCAGGTGGACATAACTATTCCCATGTCCTCGTACGCGCGTATCAATCTTTTGTATTGACCAACCTTCAGCTGCATTCGCGGACCGTTGAGTTGTCGACGGGCGGATTCCACAATGAATTGCTTCGATACTTTGTTTCTGATAAGGAACGCAAGAGTAGCCGCTAACAAGGCAGATGCTCCTTGCTGATTCGCTAGTTCGGAAATAGTGGCTCGACGTTTCTTCGTCATGCTAAAGCTTCAAAACCGAGCGGCCATTTGCCCTTGATTTTCGCTCGCCAGTTGTGGCACGTCGCTTTCGCTGAAGGTTTTTGCGAGGGACTGCCTCTACTTTGAGCTGTGGCGCATTCTCTGTGTCGCTCTGAAAATAGTAAACCGTGACGCCGAGACGGCACTTGACTGACGGCTTGGGGATGGGTCGCTTTTGCCGGCTGGAGTATCGGCTGAGTAACGAGTTGGCGCCAGTAATAAAGTTCTCACCTTGCTCTGCGATCTCCCGACGAACCAGCGAGACGATTTCAACATCCGCCTCGTCCAAAACGGCCGTTCCCTCAAAAAGAGGTCTGGATGTGCTACGCAAATTACTTTTAAGAGTGTCCAGGAGATCTCTGGTGCGCTCTCCGATCATCCCGACTGCCCTATTTGTCAAACCGGTGAGCACGGGTACTCGGGATTTTGCCATTACCCGTTGATCCCCAAGAACCTCCACTGCATCAATTTGCATGAGCTCATCTAACATTGCCCGCACCGGTGTCCCTCGGCTATGCGTTGCAACTAGCTGCTCAAAACTTCTGCGCTTACCAAAAATTGGAAGCACCGCGGGCTCGCCGTTCGCTGCCAGGAACCGAGGGTTGTCGAACCATGCGGCCAGAACTCTGCGGGCCGGATGCTGTCCTAATCGCGTACGGAGCGATACGTCGTCCGACCTGAGTAATCTTGCCACTTCAGATCGAGGCAGCCCGGTAATTATTGCAATTCGGGATTTGCTTTCGCGGCCGCTTTCCTTGGCCACTCGCCTTGCGGCGGTACGAACTGCTCTTTCTCTCGCGAGCTGACAGAATTCGTGCACAGTTACACTCGCATCGAACATCAAGTCAACCAAAGGATCAATAACGTTCCTTAGCACGCCAATTGTCGCCTCTTTGAGAGGATCATTGAAACGCGATCTATCGGATGCTGGAGTTCTCGACATTTCTGCTTGAACGATAACATCTGTGCAAGAAAATGAACACAAAGTTCAGTGATCGCAGTTATGAAACCTGCGAGCTCTCTAATGGGTGGCGATCAAAGACGACGGAGGACACTTAATTCGAATTCTAGTTTCGATGCGACTCAAGAGACAGGCCACGTTAAGGGCATTACAATCAGAAAATTGCGGCACAGGTAATCCGCGTCGACGCATTTGTGAAATATATAAATTTTGTGGTTATGCTCAGATATTGAGAAATGTCCCACTCCCTAGTCTGCTGGCGCTGCGGCGCATCTCTAGCCGCGCTTACCTTGCCGCTTCGCCGGCTCGAGGTCTGTAAGGCGTGTAACGCCGAGTTGCACGTGTGCAAGATGTGTATCGAGTACGACACGTCGTATGCCAAACATTGCAAAGAGCCCACGGCGGAGGAGGTGCGCAAAAAAGACGAGGCAAATTTCTGCGATCACTTCAAACCTAAGGCAGGCGCCTACGTGGCGAAGGATGCCGCGGAACTCGCACGAGCGAAGTCGGCGCTCGACGATTTATTTAGAAAATGATCGCCCCTGGCGGATGCTGTTCGCATCGAGAGCGCACACGGCTGCCTTTGCTGCAAACGTCAACGGCTGCGGTGTGTACAGCGGTGGATCGGCCAGCCTTATGGCGAGGTCAAATCTTGATCCCCTAGATTCGCCCAGCGGTCACGACCGCGATGCGGGATTTCCCCAGCCCCCAATAGGTGTATAACCTCGAGACTGGTAGGGGTCTTTTGGAAGGCCGGGGTGCGAAAAGGATGGCGAGATCTCCGGGTTATCTGAGGTTCGCGGCGACTGTTTGCCAATGCGGCAGGCCAATCCTGTTGCGGCGCAGGATCCCCTACGGGAGACCCGCACAGCCGTTTTGCGACTATCTCCGACCGCCGTGAGGGTTTTTGCAAGCCGACGTCGCCTTACACTGGTATGGGTTTGAAAGTATTGATGTATTGTGCGGATATGGCGGGCGCGAGTTCGATTCGCCCAGTGAGCCCCATGACACGGTGGTACGCGTGGCCGGGGAACAATCGATGACGAGTGTCCCGGCGACCGACGCGCGTCATCCAAGGAGCAAGATATGATGGCTGCCAGCAATACGTGGATTCGCTCCCAGGTCTCCCAATCGGGGATCAAAAACGGCAAGCGTAAGGTCCGGCGGGTACTGATCGTCGATGATCACCCCATCGTTCGTCAGGGTCTGCGCCGCGTCATGGAGAACGAAGAGGACCTGACGGTCTGCGGCGAGGCGGAAACCGCCCGCGATGCGCGGGTCGCCATCAAGGAACTCGTTCCCGACGTGATGATCGCGGACATCAGCTTGAAGCAAGGCGACGGCATCGAACTGGTGCGAGACGTGCGCGCGCACTACCCGCAGCTGCCCATCTTGGTGCTCTCCATGCACGACGAAACCATTTATGCCGAGCGCATGCTGTCCGCAGGCGCTAATGGCTACATCATGAAGCAGGCGGCCAGTGAGCAATTCCTGGTGTCGCTGCGGCGTGTCCTCGACGGCGGCATTTATGTGTCCGAGGCCGTGGGCAACAACATGATTCAGAAGTTCGCGGCCGGGGGGGCGTACATTTCGGCCAACCCCATCGATCGCCTGAGCAACCGCGAACTGCAGATTCTGCATATGATCGGCAAGGGCATGAGCACTCGCGAGACGGCACATTCCTTGAATTTGAGCGTCAAAACGGTCGAATCCCACCGTCAGCGTATCAAACGCAAGCTCAATCTCACGACCGGAACGCAGTTGGTGCAATACGCGGTGAATTGGTTCACGGGCCGTGAAGCCGCCCCTGGCTTCGGTGTCAAGGATTCCGCACCACCGGAGGCCGGCGCGGATACTCGCCCGGTTTAAGGCGTAACCTCGCGCATGCTGCCGGCCAAATAGACCGGCTGGCCTGCCGCGTTGCGCTCCGCCAAGCCCTGAACCTGCCAACATTCGAAGCGGCCGTCCGGAAGCTGCGATCGCAGTTGGATATCGAGAGGTAATTGCCGTTCCAGATGATCGCGAATGGCGAGCAGCAGCGATTCCCAAGCGCCGTCCGGCAGACTCGGTCGCAGATCGGAAAGCTTTTTGCGCTCGACCCCCGCCGGCCATTGCAGCCGCTCATAGAACCAAGGATTGAACCAGGCGTGACCGTTCCACAAGTCCAAGCCCCAGCGCCCCTCGCCGGTGGCGGTCGATTCGTCTTCCGCCATGTGGGGAGGCTTGTGAGATGGTGGAGGCGAATCGGACATCCCTTAGTATCGGTCCACCATCCTCCCGTCTTAATAGCGTTTGGTCACGTCCTAGGGTTTAACCCGAGGAATCAGCGCACAATTCCGACAAATCGCACGCCTGAGCGCTAGTGCGGAGATTTACAATAAGTCAGTCCGGGACGGGTCAAGTTGGCGCACACCGCGCCGATACCCCACATACTGGAAACCGGGAGAGGCTGCTCAATCGTGTCTGAACTGGAACCTGTGACACCGATCACAGTCGAGCCCTCGCCGGCGATTTTGCTCGCCGAAGACGACCCGGTCACCCGAATGCTCATGACCCGCTTTCTCAAGAAGGCCGGCTACGAGGTTGACGCCGTATCGAACGGTAGCGAAGCCCTCGACAAGATGACGGCGCGCTACTACCCCATCCTGGTGACCGACTGGGAAATGCCGGAAATGGACGGCGCATCGCTTTGCAAGGCCGTCCGCAATCTGCAACTCGATGGCTATGTGTATGCGCTGCTGCTCACCGCACGCGATTCCAAAGACAACATCATAGCGGGCTTGGAGGCGGGCGCCGACGATTACCTGATCAAACCCGTGCATGAAGCCGAATTGATCGCGCGGTTGAATGCAGGCCGGCGCATCCTGAACCTCGAACATTCGCTGCGGGTCGCGAACCAGCGCAATCGAATTCTGTCGATCACCGATGCCCTGACGGGCGCCTACAACCGCCGCTATTTGATGGAGCAGTTGCCGCGCGAACTCGAGCGCTGCCGCCGTTACGCCTATCCGCTGTCGGTGCTCATGTGCGACATCGATCACTTCAAGGCGATCAACGACGCGCGCGGCCACGCGGCCGGCGACGAAGTGCTGCAGCAATTCGCGGCGCGCGCGCAGAAATCCATTCGCAGCAACAGCGATTGGGTGGCACGCCATGGCGGCGAGGAATTTCTCATCGTGCTGCCGGAAACGGGGCACGAAGGCGCCGTAACCGTTGCCGAGAAGATCCGCACCATCATCGCCGCGACTCCGTTCACGACCCGTAGCGGAGATGCCGCGGTCACGGCGAGCTTCGGCGTGGCTTCCACCGGCGCCCAGGGGCCTGATATAGCGCTCAAGGTCGATGCGTTGATGCGCTGCGCGGACGAATGCCTGTATCGCAGCAAACAAGCGGGCCGCGATCGCACCACCGCCCGCGAAATGCCGCACGCGCTCGCGGCGGCCGTTTGACCAACGTTCCGAGCGTCAGCCGGTTTGGCGTAATTCCGCGTTGACGGCATGCAATTTGTCAGTGAGCGCGCGCACCAAGCCTTCGAGCTCATCGCCCAGATTCGCGCGGGCCGCGCGTTCCAGGCTCGACGCGGCCGCCGCCAGACCCGAGGCGTGAATATTGGCGCTGGCGCCCTTGAGCGCATGCGCGCGGCTGCCGATGGTGTCGAAGTCACCGGCGCGCAGCGCCGAGAGGATGTCGGCCAGGCACTGATCGCCGCTGCTGACGAATGTCTGCAGCAGTTCGCGTTCGAATTCCACGTCCCCGCCCGTGAGCTCGCGCAGAGCGGTCATGTCGACCTCCGAGGGCTGGTCGGACTTCAAATACCGGCTGAGACAATCAATCAATTGGGCCGGCTCGATGGGTTTCCCTAGATGGGCATCCATGCCGGCCGCGATGCAGTTTTCTCGGTCCTCGCTCATGACGTTCGCGGTCAGTGCGATGATCGGCACGCGCTTGGTGCGGCCGTTCTGGCGCTCGAGTTCGCGTATGCGCCGGGTAGTGGTGAACCCATCCATGACCGGCATTTGGCAGTCCATCAGCACCGCGTCGAAGGTTGATTCCGCCAGGCGCTCCAGGGCCTCCGCGCCATGGTTCGCGATGGTCACGTCCGCCGCCAGTTTCTGCAGCAGACGTTGCGCCACGCGCTGATTCACCGGATTGTCCTCCACCAGTAAGATGCGGTGTCCGCGGAAGGTCTGATTCGCTTGCAGCGCGGTTGGCATCTGTGCCCGTCCCGGCGGGTTGCCGGTGAGCACTTGACACACCAGCGTGGAGAGGGCCGCGGCGCGGATCGGCTTCAGGGCGACGGCATCCGGCCGGTGCTTCCATTCCGACTGGCAATGCTCCGCGCCGAACAGGGACAGCAAAATGAACGGCAGGGTGGCATAGCGAGGATCGGCGCGCAGCAATCCTAGAAGATCGATGCCGCCTTTCATGGGCATGAGTTCATCAGCCAGCACCAGGTCAAAGGTCGTATCCTTCGCCAGTTGCTCCAAGGCTTCGTCGACGCTCCCCACCGAGACCGTATCGAAGCGCGCCAGGTTGAGTTTTCTGGCGAGGCTGGTACGGCTGACCGCAAGGTCGTCGACGACGAGAATGCGCCGCCCCAGCCCGACAGGCTCACGCTGCGCCAGCAGCAGCACGGGATCGACCTTCAGCGTCACCCAGAAGCACGATCCATGGCCGGTCTCGCTGCGCACGCCGACGTCCCCGCCCATCAGTTGGGCGAGGCGTTTGACGATCGACAGGCCTAGACCGGTGCCGCCGTAGTGGCGTGTGGTAGAGGAATCAATTTGGGAAAATGTCTTGAATAGGCGATCGATCCGCTCCGCCGGAATGCCGATTCCGGTATCGGCGACCTCGATGCGCAAGGTGAGCCGGCCGTCCTCGTCCATGGAGCCGGTCGTATCCAAGATCACGTGGCCTTCGTGCGTGAATTTGATGGCATTGCCGATCAGGTTCATGACGATCTGGCGTAGGCGCCCGGGATCGCCGCGTGCCGTCACCGGCACGTCGATGCCGACGTTGACGATCAATTCGATGCCTTTCACGGCGGACTGCAGGGCCGTCGCGGCCACAGTCTCGTAGATCACGTCGCGCACATCGAACTCGACGTGCTCGAGCTCCAAGCGATCGGCCTCGATTTTGGATAAATCGAGCACGTCGTTGATCAACGAAAGCAGCGCCTTGGCGCTGCCCTGAATGATGTCGACGTATTCGCGCTGGGTGTTGTCCAGCGAAGTTTCCGAGAGAATCTGCGACATGCCGATCACGCCGTTCATAGGCGTGCGAATTTCATGGCTCAGGTTGGCGAGGAAATTGCTCTTGGCCCGATTGGCAGCCTCCGCCGCGAGTTTGGCATCCAACGTCGCCTGTTGGGCCAGCTTGCGGTCGGTGATCAGCTGCGTGGATCCGGCCACGCGCAGCGGCGTGCCATCCGCCGCCCGTTCCGACTGCGCGCGCGAGCGCACCCACTCATAGTGCCCGGCCTTGTGCCGCGCGCGATATTCCACGTCGTAGATCGTGCCCTGCTCGAGATGATTCTGCACAATTGCCCTGACCGTTTCGCGGTCTTCCGGATGAATCATCTCCCGATAGATCTCGCGGGAGTCGCTTAGCTCGCCGACGCCGTAGCCCAGCATTTCTTCGAAGTGCGGGCCGAACCAGAGCTTATCGGTCGCCAGGTCGATTTCCCACAGTCCGTCATGGGTGCCGCGGATCGCCCGCTCGAAGCGGCTTTCGATCGAGTCCAGAGCCGCCTTGGTGCGCTTCAAATCGCTGATGTCGACGATGGCGCCGGTGATCCTCACGATCGCGCCGGACTCGTCGCGTGTCACCGTGGCCTTCTCGCCGATCCAGCGCACGCCGCCGCCGTCGAGCAGGACGCGATATTCGCAGCGATACGAAGGCTCCTCAGGCGTGGTTTCGAGCGGCGCATGGCGGCTGCCGGCGACATCATCGGGATGTACACGCGACAGCAGCAGGTCGACATCGTCGAGTTTGGTCGAGGGAGGGATACCCAAGAGCGCATGAAAATTGTCGGAGCATATGCGGCTATCGCCGCCGAAATTGAAATCGAACGTGGCCAAACCGGCCGCGGTCTGCGAAATGGTCAGAGACTCGGTCGCGTATCGCAGCTTCTCTTCCAGTTGCTTGCGTTCGGTAATGTCGCTGACGGTGCCGATGGCGCGGTCAGGCCGGCCTTCGCCGTCCCGCAACACCTGTGCGCGGCTCGCCAGCCAACGCACCTCGCCGTTCGCCAACAGCGCACGGTACTCGGCTTGGTAGCGGCTGCCGGAGTCGATGGCGGCGCCTAACGCCAGCACCACGGCTTCCAGATCCTCGGGGTGAATCGTCGCCACCCATTCTTCGCGCGTCAGGGAGAGGTCGCGGCTCGGCAGACCGATGAGCTCGAAGAACAGGGCGGTGCCGCTGATGTCGCCGCTCGCGAGGTTCAGATCGAAGACCCCAAAGCCGCCCGCGGCCTGGGCAAACTCCAAAAAGTCCGACGAACGGCGAAACTGCGGGTCGCGTGGCCGGTCGCGGCGCCTTGAGCCATCTTCGCCGTCGGCAGCCCCAGGGAAGGCCGGTGCCATCGGCAGCATGCCGTGTTCGCCGGGCGCCTTTTCTAAACGAGCCCGTAAATTGTTGCGATTCGGCGATCGGCGCATGCGGCGTCCAACACTTAAGGGCATACCCCCAACGCCAGGTTATCGGCGGGATTGGCTCCCGCTTGAGCTATGATCGGCGGGGAAATTCACAGGGAAATGCATGCGCACGGTCAAGGTTCTGGCGGGTCTCGCGGGTGGGATCATCCTCCTCATCGTCGTGGGGTTGCTCGCCGTGTGGGCGCTGGTCAACCCCAACGACTACAAAGGCCGAATTGCCGCCGCCGTCAAGGAGTCCACGGGGCGAGAACTGGTCCTGAAGGGCGATATCAAGTTATCGGTGTTTCCGTGGGTGGCTTTGGAATTGGGACCCGCGAGTCTCGGCAATCCGCCGGGATTCGGCGCGGAGCCGTTCCTCGCGTTCAATCACGCAGCCGTGCGCATTAGCCTCTGGCGGCTGCTGTCCAAGCGAATGGAGATTCAACGCGTGGAGATCGACGGCTTGGACCTCGTGTTGCTCAGGGACGCCCGCGGCACCGGCAACTGGGAGAACTTCGGGCAAAAGCCGCGGCGTACCGCCGACCCATCGGAGCAGACCGAGGTCGGTGGATGGGCGCCGGAACTTGCGGGAATTCGCGTCACCAAT
This sequence comes from uncultured Gammaproteobacteria bacterium, assembly GCA_963818075.1. GTDB lineage: Bacteria > Pseudomonadota > Gammaproteobacteria > Steroidobacterales > Steroidobacteraceae > Bog-1198. Next base: position 90,925 of record CAWFQX010000011.1, read on the forward strand.
GGACGGGTGAGTTACCAAGGAATGGTGATCGAAAAGCTGGATTTTGAGAGCGGCGCCTTCGGTGGACGCGGAGTCACTCCGGTGCGCATCGGGTTCGACGCCAACCGCGGCGTGCCGGAGGAGAGCCTGACCCTGAGTGCCAAATTCAACTTCAGCGCGGACGATCAATATAGAGAATTGCGGTTCGAGGGCGTCAACATGAGCGGTCTGCTGGGTCGTCCCGGCGACGGCCGGCCGGCGCATTGGGAGATGTCCGCCCCGACCATCGAGGGCAACCTTACCGCGCAGACCCTGAGCGTCCCAACGTATGACATCAGCTACTCGGGGGCCCGCGTCAGCGGCAAACTGCAGGCAACGAAGATTCTCACCGACTTGAGCGCGACTGGTGCAGTAGCGCTTGCGACGGTGAGTTTGCGCGAGTTCGCGCCGCGACTTGGGCTCGTGCTGCCCAAAACTCGCGACCCGCGCGCATTGGCGCAGCTCTCCGCGAGCAGCGACTTCACATTTGGCGCGAATGCGGTCAGTTTTGAGTCGATGCAACTGCAGTTCGACGACACGCATCTCAACGGCAGTGTCGCCATGAGCGGCCAGCCGCGGGCGCTTAAGTTCGCGTTCACCGTCGATCAGATAAACCTAGATCGTTACCTCAGCGTCAGCCAGGGGCCGGTCGCGACTGAGCCTCAGACGGCTCTGCCTCAGAAGATGGGTGTTGACACGGCGAAGGGGGCTGAGGCCTCGACGCTCCCCGAGGCGAATGGCACGCTCGCCGTGGGATCGGTGCACTTCTCGCCCTTGGATTTCACCAATGTGCGCCTGACCCTCGCAGCGCAGGGCAACGTGGTGCATTTGTACCCCTTGCTGGCGCAAATCGACGGCGGTAGTTATTCCGGCAACATTACCGTTGATGACCGCGGTGCAACGCCGAGCGTGAGCATGGATGAGCACTTGAGCGGTGTCGACATGGCCCGTCTGCTGGCCGCGACGCCGTACAAAGGACGGCTGACGGGGCGCGGCAGCGTCAACCTGAAGGCCACGGCACACGGCGCCGCGCTGGACGCGGTCATGCAGACCCTGAGCGGCCAGTTCGATGCCAATTTGAGCGACGGCGCTCTCGAAGGTATCGATCTGGGCTACGAATTCGCGGCGGCGCAAGCTCTCATCAAGCATCAAGCCGTGCCGCCGCGCAAAGGGGCCGTGCGCACGCAATTCGACGCCTTCAAGATGTCGGCACAAATTTCCAGCGGCGTGGCGAGAACGTCGGATTTGATCATTGCTTCGCCGGTATTGCGCATGACGGGGCAAGGCAGCGCCAATCTCGTCAACAAGGTCATCGATTTTCAGGTGCTCGCCAGCGTCATGAAAGCGCAGGACAGTGCCGTCGCCGACATTCCGCTCAAGGTGACGGGCACGTATGTGGATCCCACCGTCAGACCCGATGTCGACGCACTGGCAAAAAGTGAGCTCAAGCAAAAACTGCAAGACGTGCTCAAAAAAAACGGCCTGCAGGGATTGTTTGGCAAATGACCTTCACGCCGGAACAATTCGGCGAACGGCTGCTCACGTGGTTCGAGATTCACGGCCGGCACCATCTGCCGTGGCAGCAAGACCGCACGCCGTACCGCGTATGGATCTCGGAGGTCATGCTGCAACAAACGCAGGTCGCGACGGTGATTCCGTACTTCGAGCGCTTCATGGCGCGCTTCCCGAATGTTGAGTCGCTCGCGACAGCCCCGCTCGACGAAGTGCTGCACCTGTGGACGGGCCTTGGGTATTACGCGCGCGCCCGAAATTTGCGTGCGTGCGCGCAAGCCTTGGTGGCTCATCACGGCGGTGAATTCCCCGACGACATCGAGGCCGTCATGGCGCTGCCTGGGATCGGCAAATCCACCGCCGGCGCGATCCTCGCTCTGGCGCGCGGTATGCGCCAGCCGATTTTGGACGGCAACGTGAAACGCGTTCTCGCGCGCGTCTTCGGCATCGCCGGCGATCCCGGTTCCGCTGCCGTTATCGCCCTCCTGTGGGCGCAGTCCGAAGCCTGCACTCCCACGTTGAAGGTCGGCGAGTACACCCAGGCGATCATGGACTTGGGCGCGACCATCTGCAGCCGCGCAGGTCCTGCCTGCACGATATGTCCCATGAGCTCCGGCTGCATCGCCGCGCTCGAAGGGCGCCAGGCAGAGTTGCCGGGCAAGAAGCAAAAGCGATCGCGCGGATCGCGCGAGGCCACACTGCTGATTGCCGAGACACACACGGCCGGGTCGGTTGCCGTGCTGGTGGAACGGCGCCCCGCGACCGGCTTATGGGGCGGGCTCTGGTCGCCGCCGCAGTTCGAGAGCGAGTTCGCCGCGCTCGACTGGGTGAGGCGGGAGATCGGTGAGCCGGAATCGCGGTCCGTGGTGCTGGCGCCGATTCATCACGCATTCACGCACTTCGACCTGCGCCTTAAACCCTTGCGGGTGCGGTGCCGGCCGGCCTCGGCCGTTCATGACGGCAATGACCGCATCTGGTATCAGCTGGGAAATCCGCCGAAGGTGGGCCTGCCCCAGCCGATCCGCCAGCTGTTCGAGCGGCTGCTGGCGGCAGAGAACGCCGAGCGATTGGCGTAATATCGGCATATGGCACGCAGGATCCATTGTGTTCTCTTGAAGCGCGAGGCCGACGGCCTCGACTACCTACCCTACCCGGGTGAGCTGGGCAGGCGCATCTACGACAGCATTTCCAAGGAAGCCTGGGCGCAATGGGTGGCGCACCAGACCATGCTGATCAACGAGAATCGGCTCACGCCGATCGAACCGAAGGCGCGGGCCTTCCTGGTGGCCGAGATGGAGAAATTTTTGTTCGGCGGCGGCTCGGAAAAACCCAAGGAATTCGTGCCGAAATAGGGACCTACGTCGAGGATGCGTAATGCGGCTACCCGCTACGATTGCGGGCTATGTCTTTGGATGCCCTGATCGACTCGCTGCCCGACCTTGTGGTGCTCGTGCGCCGCGATGGCATCGTCTTGGACTGTGGCGGCGGACACGGACTATCGGGCCTGAGGCTAACCGGAGAATCCGTCGGCAAGCGCCTCGCAGATCTGTGGCCTGAGGCCGTGGCACTGCTCATCGCGCAGCTTGCGCGCGGAGCCATCGCCGCGCGGGCGTCGACTGAGGCCAGATTCGAGGATAGCGGACAGCACTATGAAGCGCGCTTGAGCGCGCAAGGCCCGGACCGCGCCCTGTGCGTCATCCGGACAGTGCTGGCTGGTGCGCCCGAGGAGGCGCTCGACATCACCGGGGAGCGGCCGCGCCTGCAGTTGGATCGGAGGGGATTTCTGCGCCGCTTCAAGGACTCGATGTCGTTGGCGGCGCTGCGCGAAAAGCCCGCCGCCGTCGCCGTCATTCACCTCGACGGCTTGACCGACATCGCGCAAACCATCGATGCCAACATCGCCGAACAAGTCATGAGCGTGGCCATTCTGCGGCTGCCGGCACAACCGGCCGGCTTCAGCGGCGCGAATTCCTGGTATATGGGCCAGCTGAGCGACAGCCTCCTGGCGTTGGCACTCGAGAGTTCCGATCGCGATGTGATCGAGTCCGGTGTCTCTGATTTATGCGCCAGCCTGCGCGAGCCCATCAGCGTCGGGGACGCGGACTTTCATCTCAATCCCTACGCAGGAGTTGCCGTTCTCGGTCAGGATGCGGCATCACCCAAGGTCTTGCTGCAGCATGCGCGCGTCGCGTCCACCCACGCGCGACGTAGTGGGTCCGCGAAGGCCTGTTTCTTCACGGACACCTTGAAACTGCGCTCACTGGCAAAGCTCGATCTCGCGCGGGAACTGCGCGAGGCGATTGCAAACGGCGACATCGGTCTGCGCTACGTCGGCCGCCATGAACTTGCGACCGGGCGTCTCGTCACGTGGGTCGGGTATTTGCGCTGGATTCATCCGGTGCGCGGAGAGGTCCGCCCGGCCGAGTTCTTGCGGGTGGCGGAATCCACCGGCTTGGCCGCCGCGTTGTCCCGGGCCGTCCTGAGCTGCCTGCAACGGGACTTCACGGCGCTCGCGCCGCAGTGGGATGTCGATGTCCGCATATCGTTCGGTGCACTGAGGCACCACGTTCTGCACGAGGATTTCGCCGCCGATATTGCGCGATTCCTGGCCGAGGGCGCGGTCCCGCCACAACGGCTGGAACTGCGGATCGCGGAGAAAACGTTCGTCGCGTGCGATCCGGCGGCTCTTACAGTTTTGCGCCATCTCGGCGTACAGCTGGTGGTGGATGAAGTGGGGCGGGGATTGGGCTCGCTCGACGGCATGGCCAGGGCCCCGATCTGGGGCCTGCAGCTCGACCGCGCATGGGTCACCGGCTTGCGCAGCGACGAGGTGGCGCTCAAGGTGTGTCGTGCCGGCATAAGCATGGCGAATGCGCTGGGTCTGACACCGATTGCGACGGGTGTTGATGATCCCGTGCAGCGCGAACAACTGCTTGCCCTCGGCTGTCGCCACGGCAGCGGCGATCTTTATCGAGACGCAGCGTCAGACATAACCCAACGGCGGGACGCGGTTTCCGACTAGGACGTCTTTTGCGCCATCCGGGGGCGCGGGCAGCCGCAATTTGACACCTCATTATGTGCGGCTTATCACATTCGGCGCTCCGTCCGGTGGGACTCGCGCGACCGCAGATGATGCGCATTTCCCGTTTAATTCGCTCCCAGCGGGCCACTTTGGGCCGCCAATGCAGGGAATCGAAGTATGCGCACGCGTCACGGCCTCTCCTTGATCGCGCTCGTCGTGACCGGTGCCGCCAGCGCCACCGTGTCGGCGACTGACTTCGCTGCCCGCGGGCCGGCTGTAGGCACGGCGGCGCGCTACATCGTGCAGGCGACCACGGCGCGCGCTGCCGCCCGGGATGTCGCACGCGTCGGCGGCCAGAGCGACCAGGATCTTGGCATCATTCGGGCGGTGTCGGCCCACCTCATTCCGGACCAGGTGGCGCGCCTGCGCAGTACCGCCGGCGTGCGTGTGTTCGAAGACCGCTCGCTCACCACCGAGGGCAATCTGCTCACGCTGCTCAGCCCCGTTACCTCGCCCGTCGTCATGCTTGCGAGCAGCCTGCAGACACCGACCGACGGCCAAGGCACGCTGCTCCCGTCGCTGTTGTATCAGACCAATTACCCAATGCTGGTCGGTGCCGACACCCTGCAACAAGCAGGCATCACCGGCAAAGGCGTGACGATCGCGGTGCTCGACTCGGGGCTCTGGCAGGATCCGAGCCAGAACTATTCGCCTCGCCTGCTCGCGACCCGCGATGTGCTCAATGGCGGCTCGGGCCCGGTCCAAGGCGACCCCTACGGTCACGGCACGCATGTGACGTCGATCGCCGCCGGCGGCGCCATGAATATTTCGGGCAGCTACTTGAGCATCGCGCCGCAGGCAAAGTTGGTGGTCGTGCGCGCCTTCGATGGCACGGGTGCCGGCCGATACGCCGATGTGATCGCCGGTCTCAACTGGATTGTCGCGAACCAGAAAAAGTACAACATCCGCGTCCTCAACTTATCATTTGGCGCCGCTCCCCAGTCGTACTACTGGGACGATCCGCTGGCGCAAGCGGTGATGGCCGCCTGGCGCGCCGGCATCGTGGTGGTCGCCGCAGCAGGCAACGAAGGACCCGCCGCGATGACGATCGATGTGCCCGGGAACGTGCCCTACGTCATCACGACCGGGGCATTGACGGACAACTACACACCGTACAATGCGAGCGACGATCGGCTCGCCTCGTTTTCTTCTGCGGGACCGACTTATGAAGGGTTCGTCAAGCCCGAACTGGTTTCGCCCGGCGGCCACATCGTCGCCTCCATGCCGAGCGGCAGCTACCTCGCGAATATCGATCCCGGTTCGATGCTGCTCACCGAGAACCTGTTCACCATGTCCGGCACCTCGATGGCGGCCGCAGTGACCAGCGGCGTCGTGGCTTTGATGCTCCAGTCGGATCCGACGCTCACGCCCGATGCAGTAAAGTGCCGCCTGCTCGCTTCATCGCGCCCGGCGGTGACCTCGAGCCAGACGCTCGCGTACAGCGTCTTCCAGCAGGGCGCGGGTCTCATCAACGCGGTCGCGGCGGTGAATAGCTCCGCCACCGGCTGCGCCAATGTTGGGCTCAATATCAACGCGGATCTGGCGGGAACCGAGCACTTCGGCGGCCCGGCGAATGAGGATGCTCACGGCAACTACTACATTATGAATATGGCGGGATCGACCTGGGGAACGCCGCAGGTTGCCGACGGTTACACCTGGTCGCAAGGTTACGCGTGGAATCAGGGGTATAGCTGGAGCGAGGGGTACCTCTGGTCGCAGGGCTACACCTGGAACAAGGGCTATACCTGGAACAAAGCCTATACCTGGAACAAGGGCTACACCTGGGACAAGGGCTACACCTGGAACAAGGCCGTTCCATGGTGGAACTCGAGCGGATCGGCCGTGGGCTCGACTGCGCCGGCATCCATCGAAACATGGGTCCCCAATCAGTGATGGGATTGTGACGCGCCTCTACTAAATCGTGGCTGCCTTAACGCCGATCCGACGCGGGTCAACAAATCCAGGATCGACTTCGTGCATCGTAACACTGTGACTATCCACTTCGATGCGGGCGCACGGCGCTGCAGCCTATTGCTCGGACTCGTGCTCTGGATGGCGCCGCCGGTTGTGTGCGCGGCGATCGATGCCGCTCCGCTGGTGCTCGAGCATCTGACCACCGCCGACGGTTTGCCGCAGGGCACCGTTTACGCCACGCTGCAGGATTCACAGGGTTTCGTGTGGCTCGGCACCGAAGATGGACTGGTCCGCTTCGACGGCCGCGAGATGGTCCGCTACGCCTATTCACCAAGCGCCCGCGGCGGCCTGCCGGGGAACTTCATCGGCCAGATTGCCGAGGACGCGCATCACGATCTCTGGATTGCGATCAAAGACGCCGGTATCGCACGCTGGAACCGCGGTAGCGATACCTTCACGGTCTACCGCCACGACCCCGCGAACCATGGGTCCCTCGCGAGCGACGCCGCGAACACCGTGCTGGTCGACACGCGCGGCCGAGTTTGGATTGGAATGCGCGATGCGGGTCTCGACCTATTGGATCCTGCATCGGGGCGCTTCGAGCACCTTCGCCACGATGCGAACAGTCCCGCGTCGCTGAGCAGCGACCGGATCTATTCCCTCGCGCTCGATCGTTCCGGGACCGTCTGGATCGGCACCGAGGCCGGCCTCGACCGAGCGCTGCCCAGCGGCGGTTTCGCGCACGTCAGTCACGTGACGGCCGATCCGAGCACACTCGGCGGCAATCAGGTCTCCAGTGTGCTCGAGGACCGCGGCGGAGCGCTCTGGGTGGGGACCCTCGACGGCGGCCTCACGCGCATGGGGCGCGACGGGCGCGTTGTGCAAGTATTCCGTCATGATCCGCTGCGCGAGACGTCGCTCGGCGCTGACGAGGTGCGAGCCATCCTCGAGGATCAAGCCGGTCACTTGTGGGTAGGTACGGCCGACGGCCTGGACTTGCTCGATCGCTCGACCGGCCAGTTCACCCACTATCATCACGACGCGAGCGACGCGGAATCGCTGCGCGATTCGTTCGTGATGTCGCTTTACGAGGACGCGACCGGCCTCGTCTGGATCGGCACGCGCGCCGGCGGCGTCAGCCGCTGGGACCCCCGCAGTTGGGAACTCGGTGGTCGTCGGCCGCCGTGGCTCGCAGACAAACTCGTCACCGCGTTCGCCGATGCACCCAACGGAAGAGTCTGGATAGCGTCGCTGGGCGGCGGGTTGGTGCGGTTCGACGCCGATTCCGGCGTCGCCACCGACATCGACACGATCCTCGGTCGACGCAATGCGGTTGGCGATCGGCGTGTGATGTCGCTGCATCAGGACGCGCGCGGTACGCTGTGGATCGGTACCATGGCGGGCGGCTTGCGCAAGCTGACCGCCGACGGGCAAATTGCGGCGATTCCGGTCACGCCGGGAGATCCGCACGGATTGAGCGCCGCAGGCATCATGACGATCTTCGAGGCGCGCTCCGGTCAAATCTGGATAGGGACGCACGGCGGCGGCGCCAACGTGCTCGATCCCAGCACCGGGCTGATACGCCAGCTGCCGTACGGCTCGCAGCCGGGCGCGATGACCGCACCCAATGTCACCGCGATCACGGAAGATTCGAGCGGACTTTTCTGGGTCGGCACCGATGGCGGCGGCCTCGACCTCGTTCGCGCCGACGGCACTCTGATCAAGAACTTTCGGCATGATCCGAACGATCCGACGACCCTGCCCGTGAATACGGTTTGGGCGCTGGCTGTCGACACGCGAGGCCGCGTCTGGGTCGGCACCGACGGCGGCGGGCTGGCGCAGGTAGTCGGTTCGGCCGCGGCGGCGGACTCGATCCGCTTCCGTGTGGTGTCGCACGACAACGGCCTGTCGAGCGACACCATCTATGGCGTGCTCAACGATGCCGCCGGCCGCCTTTGGCTCAGCGGTAATTCAGGGCTGATGCGCTTCGACCCGGATTCCGGCGCAATCAAAACATTTCACCGTGAGCACGGCCTGCAGGGAGAAGAGTTCGATTTCAACGCGTTTCACCGATTGCGCGACGGGCGGCTGTGTTTCGGCGGACCGGGGGGATTCAACCTCTTCGATCCGTCGCGGCTCTCGGAAAGCCGGCGTCCGCCACGACTTGCGCTGATGCGCATCGACGTAATGGGTGTGCCCGTCCCGAGCACCACACCGTACTGGCTGCTCGACCGAATCGCCGTCGATCATCGCGCGAGCATCATCTCGATGGACTTTGGCGCCCTCGACTTCATCTCGCCCAAACGCAACCGTCTCGCCTATCGGATGGCGGGCTTGACCGACCAATGGATCGACGTGGGTTCGCAACGCCGTATCACTCTGACCAATCTGGGTGCCGGCGATCATGTGCTCGAGGTACGCGCCGCCAATGCCGACTCCGTCTGGAGTGAAGCACCCCTGCGTTTCACGATCCACAAGGAGCCCGCACCGTGGAATTCACCGTGGGCATATGTCGCGTATGCTCTGGCAACCCTGGCACTGTTCGTCTATCGCCTGCGATTGCAGCGCTTGAAATTTCGGCAGATGGCCGCGGCGCGGGAGCGCCTCGAAACCGAGGTCGAGATGCGGACGCGGGAGCTGCTCGAGAGCAACCGGCTATTGGCGGAGGCGGCGCGGGCGAAAAGCAACTTCCTGGACCGCATGAGTCATGAGCTGCGCACGCCGATGAATGGCGTCGTCGGCATGACCGAGCTGCTGGCGCGCACGCCGCTGTCGCCGACTCAAATGCGCCTGACCGACACCATCCGCTCTTCGGCACGGGCGCTGCTGCAGATCGTCAACGACTTGCTGGACCTGTCGAAGATCCAGGCACGCAAGGTTCAACTCGAGTCCTTGCCCCTCGATCTCGTCCCTCTGCTCGAGGAATGCACCAGCCTGTTCATGGGTAGCGCAGCAACCAAAGGCATCGAGCTCATCGTGTGTCCGCCGACGTATGATCGTCGCGCACACATTGGCGATGCGCTGCGCCTGCGGCAGATTCTGATGAATCTGATCGGCAATGCCGTCAAGTTCACGGCACAGGGCGAAATCGTCGTGAAAGCCGACGTCGAATACATCGAGTCGGATCAAGCGATGCTTCGGCTCTCGGTGGCCGACACGGGAGTCGGGATGGATGAGGCGACGATCGCAAAGATCTTCGACCCATTCACGCAGGCGGACGAATCGACGACCCGTCGGTTCGGCGGCAGCGGACTCGGATTGACGATCTGCCGCGAACTCGCAGAGCTGTTGGGCGGGACCATCAGCGTCGACAGCAGGCCTCAAGTGGGATCGACATTCATCGTGTGCCTGCCGCTGAAGGTGGGGGCCGAGTCAGAGCGACGATCGCCGGCGCCGCTGCTGCGGCGCCGCGTACACATTCTCACGCGCCGACCTGCCATGGCCGAATCGCTGGCTCGCACGGTGTCGGGACTGGGGCTCAACGTCGTGGACGACGATCGGGATCGCGCCGCACACACGGCGGGTCGTGAGGACGTCGTCGTCGTGGATGCGTGCGGCTACCCGAACTATCTGCGCACGTTCGGCGATGTTGCCCGCTGGCAGCGCCCGGCTCTGGTGGTCCTCGCGTCAGAAGGCGAAATCGAAAATGCCGATCTCGGAGGCATAGTCGGCGCAAGCGCGATTGTTTCCAAGCCGGTGCACCGTGATGCGCTGTACGAGGCGCTCGCCGCTGCGATCGGCGAGCCCCTGTCGCCGAGCGCCAAGGCGGCGCGTTCGCCGCCGATTGCGACCCACATCGGTGGCCATGTGCTGCTGGTGGAGGATGAACCCGTCAACGCAGCGGTTGCTCAGGGCTATCTATCGGAGTTGGGGTGTACTTCCGTGTGGGTCGAGGCAGGACCCGCGGCGATTGCGCGCAGCGCCGCCGAGCGCTTCGATCTGATCCTGATGGATCTGAGCATGCCGATCATGGACGGCTTTGCCGCTACCGTCCTGATTCGTCAACTCGAGGGTGCATCGCGTCGGGTACCGATCATCGCACTCACCGCGCACGATGCGGCGGGATACCGTGAGTCTTCACTGGCGGCAGGCATGGACGATCTGCTGCACAAGCCGTACACGCTGGACGAATTGGCCCAACTCCTGCGCCAGTGGATCGGCAGTCGCGCGGATCGGCCGTCTGCCCAGCCACCCCCGTCGTCAGATTACGATCCGCTCTCGAGCGTCGACTCCGCCGCCGTGGCCACGCTGCGCAACTTGCGCGCGGGGAAACAGGCCGACTTGTATTCGAGGCTCGTCGATCTGTTCCGCGTTGGTTCGGCCCGGTCCCTGGCGGAGCTACGCAGCGCTCTTGCGGCGAGCGACTTCAAGACGGCGGCAGGTGTGTGCCACAAGCTCGCATCCAGCGCGGCGAATGTCGGCGCACTCGCCTTCGCCAGGGACGTGCGGCTGCTGGGACAGATGTGCAATGAAGGCGATGCTGCCGGTGCGCGTAAATTGCAAGAAAGGCTTGAAATGGCACATCCGACGCTCCTTGACGAACTGACGCGTTTACAAATTCGGGAAATCGCATGAACGACTCGCCGCAACCGGATTTGATCGCAATCATTGCCGATGACGAGGAACTGGGGCGGCTGCTGCTGGCTGAATCGGCAATCGCAGCGGGTCTCACCCCCTTGGTCTTCGAGGACGGTCCGGCTGCCCTGCATGCCGCATTGTCGCAAGAGGTCGCGATTATTCTGCTCGACGTGGACATGCCGGGGATGGATGGATACTCGGTGTGCCGGACCCTGCGGGCGGCACCACGTCTCGAAACGGTCCCGATCATCATGGTCACGGGCCACGAGGACGCCGCCGCGATCGGGCATGCTTTCGAGGCGGGAGCGACCGACTTCATATCCAAACCGGTGAATTGGGCATTGTTGCCGCGTCGCCTGGAGTACATCCTGCGCAATGCGGCCGCGACGCGCGCTCTCGCCGAACGCGTGTCTCAAGTGAATACGCTTGTCGGCGCTATTCCAGACACATTGTGGGTAGTCGCGCCCGACGGCATGATCCGGTGGGATCCGAAGGCCGCAGCAGTAGAACGGCTCGCGGAGGTCACAGGATCCGTCGGCGGAAGCGACGCGGTGCTCGCGCCCCCCGGGCATTTGCCCGACGTGCTCGAAGCCATTCGTCGGACGGCTCACGACGGCATGCAACGTAAAGTCGAGTACCGTGAACACAATTCGACCGGGCTGCAACGCTCGTATGAACTGCGATTTAATCGGCGGGCGGATGGCGATGTGGTCGTGCTGCGCCAGGACACGACCGAACGCACCTTGGCCGCCGAACACATCGAGCGCCTCGCCTACTTTGATCCCTTGACGGGGCTTCCGAACCGACAGCGCTGTGTTGAGACCGCCGAACGCCTGTTCAGTGAAGCCGCGGCCGCGCAAGAGTCCGTCGCGGTGATTTATCTGGATCTCAACAGCTTCAAGCGGGTGAATGATACCTTCGGCCATTCGGTCGGCGATGCGGTGCTGCGCACCGTTGCCGCAAGGCTCACACGCGCGCTGGAAGGGTTTGGCAGCAAGTGCAAGCATCTGTCGGTGGCCCGCTTTGGCGGGGACGAATTCGTCATTCTCGTGCGCGACCCTGCGGCGCGCGCAATCTCGATCGAAATCGCCGATTGCTGCTGCGCGACCTTCAAGGAGCCGGTCGAGTATGAAGGGCTCGAATTTCACTCCGGAACCAGCATCGGTCTTGCCGTCTACCCCGACGATGGCGATGACCTGACGACGGTGCTGAAACACGCCGACACCGCCATGTACCAGGCAAAAGCCGGCGCCAACGGCGCGGTCGCAGTGTACACACCGGCAATGAGCAGCCGCTTGCGCAATTGGCTGGACCTGGAAAATCGACTGCGCCGCGCGGTTCATTCCGAGCTCCTGGGATTGCAGTTTCAGCCGAAATTCCGTCTGCGGGACAATCGTCTGGTGGGCGTGGAGGCCCTGCTGCGCTGGTGCGACGCGGATCATGGCGATATTTCGCCGGTCCGATTCATCGAAATCGCCGAAGACAGCGGATTGATCATCGACATGGGCAGCTGGGTGGTGCGTGCCGCGTGCCGTCAACTGCGCAGCTGGATGGATCGAGGCATCGCCGTTCCAGTAGCCGTCAACGTGTCGGCCAAAGAATTGCTGCACGGCGACCCCGCAAAAGTCGTCGAAGCGGAGGCAGCGGCGGCCGGGGTCCCCACGTCGCTCATCGAAATTGAGATCACCGAGTCGCTGCTGGTGAAGGACTCGGCCACCGTGCGCCGCGCGCTGGAGAGATTGCGGCAGCTCGGCTGCCGCATCGCACTGGATGATTTCGGTACCGGCTATTCTTCCCTCGCGTATATCACCAGATTTCCGCCCGACCGCATCAAAATCGACAAGGCGTTCGTTCACAATGTCGATCGGTCGGCATGCGACGGCGCCATCGCCAACGCAATTTTGTCGCTGGGTAAGAGTCTCAATTTGATTGTCACGGCAGAGGGTATTGAGCGATCAGGTCAATTGGAGTGGCTTCGAGCACGCGGCTGCGACGAGGCGCAGGGCTTCCTGCTGTCGAGACCGCTATCAGCGGGGGAACTTGAGAACCGCTTTCTCCACGATTTGGCGGGCGAGGGCGGCCAACAAACAAAATCGAAGGCGGGGCGGGGCGGAGCAGCGGCGCCATAGCTCGCCGATGCGGGTTAACCGTGCCCAAGCATGGATGGCAAACCCCGCCCAGCAGGGATAGAGTGCCGACAGATGACATCCAGCAGGGACACATCGACCGGTAGCGGCCTCCTCGTCGGTGTTATGGCCGCCGCCGCCGTGTGCCTGTGCCGGATGGTATTCGCAGCGCCGACCGGCGTCGACCCCGCGGCGGCCGAGGCAGCCGTTCGCAGCGCCGACGCCGATTGGGCCGCGGCCGCCAACACCGCTGGTGTTGAGGCGTGGATGACGTTCTATTCCGCCGATGCAATCGTCCGTCTGCCCAATGACCGGCTGGTAAGCGGCAACGAGCAAATTCGCGATGCCGTGACCCACCTGCTGACGCTGCCCCGCCTCTCGCTCGCCTGGCACCCGATCAAAGTGGAGGTGACTCGATCGGGCGATGCGGCGTATTTGACCGGCGCATACGAGCTTCGCTTCGGCGACTCGCGCGGCATGCCCTTGTCGGATCGGGGCAGGCTGCTCGAGTTCTGGAGAAAGCAAGCCGACGGCACGTGGAAATGCGTCGTCGAGACCTGGACCTCGGAGGACTCGTCGAGCGCAGTCCCGGCCGCGCCGATCCCACACCCGGAGCCGACACCGCGGCCCGTATTGCCGGGATCTGAATCCCACGCCGCAAGCTCGGCGACTTCTGCGACGCAAGGACTTGCTGCGCAATACGGGGACATGCCCCTCCATTACGAGGACGCGATCCGGCAGTACTTTCAAGAGCATATGACGGATCCGGATTCCATCCAGTATCAGGAGATCACCAAGCCGGAGAAGGGCTACACCACAAGGGTCACCGGCACCGTTCTAATGCGCGAGACGCGCGATTACGGCTGGAAGGTGAAAGCGACGATCAACGCCAAGAATTCCCACGGCCGATACATCGGATTCAAGAGCTACACGTTTCTGTTCCACGGCGAGAACATTGTCCACACGCTCGCCCCATTGTGAGATCGCGGTCGCTCGGATCAGTATGCAAACGGATCCGACCAGAGCAGGCCGACGGTGCGCAATAAGATCACGAAGTCGAGGCGCAACGACCAGTGCTTGAGGTACTCCAAATCGAGCTCAATCCGGCGCTGCATGTCCTCGAGGTCATCGCCGCCGCGTGAACCATTGATCTGCGCCCAACCGGTGATCCCGGGCCGCACCTTGTGGCGCAGCATGTAGCCTGAGATCAGCCCTCGGTAGGCCTCGTTCATTGCGATGACGTGTGGACGCGGTCCGACGAGACTCATGGTGCCGCCGACGACATTGAAAAGCTGCGGCAACTCATCGAGCGATGTCTTGCGAATGAAGGCGCCGAACGAGGTAACACGGCGATCACCGCGCTCAACGGCTAAAAAGGTCGAAGCGCCATCCTCGCTCACGCTCATCGACCGAAACTTGTAAACCACGAATTCGCGGCCGTCGAGGCCATAGCGCCGCTGCCGGAACAGGATCGGTCCGGGCGAGCTCAGGCGCACGCCAATCGCGACGGCAACGAGCACGGGTGCCGCGAGCACCAGCAGGGCGCCGCCCAGTACGATATCGAACATCCGTTTGTGCCATGCTCGTATGCCGTACAAAGGCGATTCGCACACGCCGACCACCGGGATTCCGCTAACGACTGCGAGACGCCCTTGGATGAGGTTGACGATCGAAACATCGGGCACGAAGTACACGGAGGCCGTCGAATCCCGCAAGATTTCCAGAAGCTCGAGAATCCGCCGTTCGCGTGTCATCGGCCAAGTGATGTAGACGATGCGCACCTCGTTGCCGCCGATGAACCGCCGCAAATCCGAGATATCGCGGCATCGCGCTCCGGCGGCGGGCGGCTGATCATCGAAGTAAGCCACGATCCGAATCCTGGACGAGCGGTCCTCGTGCAACCTGCGCTCGAGCATCCGGCCCAAATCATTCAAGCCTACGATGATGGCATCGTGCGGTCGAAAATGCCGCGAGTTGAGCGCAAGCGCGAATGCGCCGCGTGCGGCGGCTTGGCTCAGCCAAAGCACCAGAGGCGTGATGAGCGTCCATGTCAGCCAGACGTGCGTCGGTAAATTCGCCTTCAATCCCGACACGCTGATGAGCGCCCACAGGAACGCCATCACGGTGAACCAGCGGCGCGCGATGAAAAGCAGACCGCGGGCGGAGGCTGATGCGCTCGACAGGTCCCGCAACGGCGCGACGCTCAGGATCTCGGAAGTCGCGATGAACGCAAGCACCGCAGTGAGAAAATACGCCTTGCGGAACGGCTCTCCGGAAATCCACAACGCCAGCCATAGACAGCCGGCCGCCGCGATCGGATACAGCAGGGACTTGATGACCAGGACGAACGGCGGGTCCCACGGTCGCACCTCGCCCGCGGGTTCAGTTCTGCGCTTGATTCGCGCAATCGTTCCTGGATCCAGGGGTTGATCCTCCTGCACGCCTCTCTCCGCCGTCCGAGCGCTGGCAGCGAGACTAGGCGTGCGCCGACTTAAGAGCTCAATTGATCTGCGGCTGCAGCGAGTCGAGGGTGCGCTGTTGGCGGCGCACGGCGAAGCCGATGGCCGCCAAGCCGACAGGCAACATCATCCATGGCTGCGTATCGTCGTCGCGTTCGTCATGTTCGTCGCGATGAGGGGCGGCAGCGGCATGCGGGATGCTGTGAGAGACCTTGACGTGCTTCGCCGGAGAGGCGGCGCTCGCTGCCGCAATGGGCGCCAACATCACCGCCGCGCCGAGCAAGTACATCGGTCTAATCAATGCGGGCTTGCTCATCTGAATCCCCTTGACGTTTTTTGAAGACGATCTCTTTGCCGCGCGGCGCTGTTTGCCGCCGCGCGTCAGGAGTAAATCGCAAACGCCATTTGCCGATCAATTGTCTGCGAACGACTACACGTTTCCACCGCAGCGTCGCTTCTTATGCAAAAGTGGGGCAGGGGCCCAAGCTAACTCACTGATTCGCCTGCGATGCCTCGCAGGAATTTACATATTATGGAGTGCCCTCGCAGCGATTCTCCGCAAAACTCAAGGTCTTGAAGCAGCCTACCTGCGCCTCGCCCAGTTTCTTCTGCGCCCGAATCTCGTTAACGATTTCGAGCGCAGTCTTGGGACACGGCGGCAACTCCGCATCGCAGGGCTGCAGCGGCGTCATGCGTTGACCCCAGCGAATCAAATGTGCGGACAACGTCAGGCCGCCGCCGAACGCCGGCATCAGCACCAGGCTGCCGGGAGGCACGCGGCCTTCCTCGACCGCCTCCACCAGTGCGACCGGCGCGGTGGCGGCGCTCATATTGCCGTACTTCTGCACCGTCAGATAAACCTTGTCCGGGCCTGCCCCGGCGCGCTTTGCAACGGCATCGATGATGCGCAGATTTGCCTGATGCGGCACGACGAGTGCGATGTCATCGATGGTGACGTGGGCGCGCCGCATCACGTCGAGACTCGCCTCGCTCATGCCTTGCACCGCCTTGCGAAAGATCTCCTGACCGTCGAAGTCCCACAATGTCTGCCCGAACTGCACGCCGAGATTGGCGTACATGGTACCCATGCCGCGCACGCGCAGGATTTGCCTTGAATCGGCGTAGCACTGCAGCTTCTCTGCGATCACACCCGTCTCGTGCTCCGATTCCTGCAGCACCATGGCCGCCGCGCCGTCGCCGAACAATACGGCGACATTGCGGTTGTCCCAGTCCAAGTACTGCGAGATCAACTCGACGCCGATTATCAGCGCGTTCTTGACGATTCCGCTCTTGATCATGGAGGACCCGATCGAGAGCCCATACATGAAACTGGTGCACGCAGTATTGACGTCGAACGCCGCCGCCCGGGTCGCACCGATGCGCTGCTGGACGCCGGACGCGCTATTGGGCACCGTCTCATCATTGCTGCAGCTGCCGTAGATGACGAGCTCGATGTCTTCGCCGCGCAGACCGGCGCATGCAATGGCGCGGCGCGCCGCGGTGATGGCCAGCTCGATGCCCGGAACGTGAGAGATGCGCCTCTCCTTCATGCCGGTTCGCGTCGTGATCCACTCGTCATCCGTGGGCAGGAATGTCGCCAGATCTTGATTCGTCAAAACAGACGGCGGCAGGCACTTGCCCCAGCCGACGATGGCAGCGTGCGTCAATGGAACTCCCCCAAAGCCGATGCGTTGTAGCGGCTATTGTACGACGAACCCGCTATCCCTGTGGCGGCGCCGTCTGGTACGTTGACGGCGTGAGGAGGGACACACGTCAATTGGGGGCGGCAGATCTGCAGAAAGCCTTGCCGTCGTGCCCGCACCGTCCGCCTTGCCCGGGCTGCCCGCGCTTCGGCGAGCGCGGCGTCGCTCCTGTTTCCCGCAGCGCACTCGATGAGCTGGCGCGCATCCACCGCTTGCCCGAGGTGCCGGTCATTTCCGGGGAAACCGCCGGATTTCGAATGCGCGCGCGGCTCGCCATCCGCGGCCGGCTGGGTTCGCCCAAGATCGGCCTGTTCGAACTCGGCAGTCATCGCGTGGTTCACATTCCGAATTGCAGTGTTCAGCACCCGTTGATCAACCGCGTCGCCGCGGTGGTGCGGCGCGCTTTGGTCGATGCTCGAGTGACCAGCTACTCGGAGCGCGCACATTTGGGCCTCGCGCGCCACCTGCAGGTGGTGGTGGAGCGCAGCTCGCAAACCGCGCAGGTCGTGATCGTCGCCAACAGCACCGCCCTTGAGTCCTTGGCACCGTGCTTCGAATTGATCCGCGAGCGGCTCGGCTCAGAGCTGCACAGCCTGTGGTTCAATGCGCATTGTGAGCGATCCAACACCATCCTCGGACCCGACTTCCACCACTGGTGCGGGCCGGCCAGCGTCGTGGAGCGGTTTGGCGGAGCCGCGGTGCACTATCCGCCGGGCGCTTTCGGGCAGAACAATCTCGAGATCGCACAGGAGATCATCGAGCACGTGCGCGCGCAAATTCCCGACGGTGCCCGAGTCGCCGAATTTTACGCGGGCGTCGGCGCCATCGGTCTGTCGGTGCTGGCGCGCGCCGGCGACATCCGAATGAACGAGGTCGGCTCGCATTCGCTGCAAGGCCTCGAGCTCGGTCTCGCCCGCCTTGATGCAGAAGACCGGGCCAAGATTTCGCTCTTTCCGGGGACGGCGGGCGCGGCGCGGCTGGCCGCAGACGGCGCGCAGGTGGTGATCGCCGATCCGCCGCGCCGGGGCCTCGATCCCGAGCTCACGGAATACTTGAGCGAGCAGCCGCCGGAGCGCTTTCTGTACGTGAGCTGTGCGCTGGAGTCTCTGCTGCGCGATGCGGCGCAATTGACCGCGCGCGGCACGCTGCGCCTCCGCGCACTCACCGCATTCAATCTGCTGCCATTCACCGAGCACGTTGAAACCGTGGCGCGGTTCGAGCGAGCATGAAGGCTCAGGATGCCTCAAAATCCGTCATGTGCAAACGCCCCACGCGACCGTCCTTGACTGCGACGCGCTCCGCCCGCAAGCGCCGCGCCTGCTCCCGATGATGCCGGGATGTCTTCGGGAATACGATTCGCCCGCCGGCGCCCACGACTCGATGCCACGGCAAGTGCATCTCCTCGGGTGCGATTCTCAACGCGAATCCGGTGAGCCTTGCACGACCCGGCAGTCCGGCAGCGCGTGCGACCGCTCCATAGGTCGACACTTTGCCGCGGGGAATCGTTCCGACCACATCCCAGATCGCCTGCACCGCGGGATTTTCCAGGGCGCTCGCCGGGCGACGGGAAGACGACCTCCCGGTGCTCAGGGGCAGGAACAGGCCGGCCAATTTCTTAGCGGATCGCGTCATGCGTCCTCGGCATTTTAGGCCCCAAAAATCATCGCAAGCGTGCAAAATAGCACGGTGACCCAACTCCGCGGTTTCATCCTCCAAGCCAGCTATCGTATCGTCTCTCGATCGCAGGGGCAGCGAGTCCCCGTCATCCACATCTATGGGATATTGGAATCGGGCGGGACGTTCCTCGTGCGGGACGACCGGCAACGGCCGCATTTTTTCATTCGAGCGGCGGATATCGGCCGCGCCCAAGCCCTGAGTGCGCCTCGGCCGACAATGTCCGACAAGCGAACGTTCGACGGTGCGCCGACCGCCTTGCTCGAGGTGGGCGATCCGCCGGAGGTCCCGGGCGTGCGCGACCGTCTGCACGCGGCCAATATCGATACGTTCGAGGCGGACGTGCGCTTCGCGACGCGCTATCTGATCGAACGCTCCATCAAAGGCGGCTGTGAGATCGAAGGCGACGCCGTCGCCGGCGAGGGCATCACCTGGATATTCGACAATCCGACCCTGCGGCCTGCTGACGTGAAGATCGAGCCGCGCGTGCTGTCGTTCGACATCGAAACTCACGGAAAGGCGGATCGCCTGCTGGCAATCTCGATGTATGCGGCCGGCGTCGACGAAGTGCTCATTGTGGACGGCAGCGATCGTGCGATGCCGGAAAAAGCCACTCGCTGCGCCGACGAATTCGCCGCACTCGATGCATTTTGCGAGCGCGTCAGGCGCTTCGACCCGGATGTCTTGTCGGGCTGGAATATCATCGATTTCGACCTCACGGTATTGCAGCGCATCGCCGCGCGCGTTCGCCATCCCCTCGCGTTGGGCAGGGATTCCGGCGGAATTCGCATTCGCGCGCCTCAAGGCTATTTTGGCAGCGGCCAAGCGAGCGTGCCGGGACGGCTCGTGCTTGACGGCATCGACTTGCTGCGCGGCGCGTTCATACGGATGGATGACTACTCGCTCGACGCAGTGGCGCGCCAGGTGTTGGGCGAGGGGAAGGCTGTCTCCGGGGATGTACGTGATCGCATTGCCGAGATTACGCACAACTACCGGCATGATCTGGCAGCCTTCGCGCTCTACGCGCGCACCGACTCGAGGCTGGCGTTCGAGATCGTCCAGAAACTGAGCGTAGTTCGGCTGGCGTTCGCGCGCAGCCAGCTCGCCGGCATGACGCCGGATCGCGTCGCTGCCAGCATTGCATCCTTCGATTTCCTGTACCTGACCGAGCTGGAGAAGCTGGGTATCGTCGCCCCGACCGTGCGCTCCGGGGATTCGAGCGTATATGACGCCGCGCAGAGCGGCGGGCACGTTCTGGAGCCGGTCGCGGGCCTGCACGCCGACGTCTGGGTGTTCGACTTCAAGAGCTTGTACCCGAGCATCATCCGCACGTTCAACATCGATCCGCTGTCGTACGTAGCGGCGCCGGCGCCGGATGAGAATGTGATTCGAACGCCGGGCGGCGCGTTTCGGCGTGAACCTGCAATCCTGCCGCGCATGCTCGATGCGCTTTTCCCGCAGCGCGAGGCAGCGAAGAGAATCGGCGATGATGTGGCGGCTAACGCCATCAAGATTCTGATGAATTCGTTCTACGGAGTCTTGGGCACCCCGGCCTGCCGATTTTACAATCCGGCGCTGGCGAATTCGATTACCCGCACGGGCCGCGACATATTGCTGTGGTCGAAGCGTTGGTTCGAGGCGGCAGGCTTCAAAGTGCTCTACGGCGACACCGACAGTCTGTTCGTATCGTCGCGCGGCGGAGATCCCCATGAGACGCGCCTACAAGGGCGGCAGCTCGCAGTTACCCTGAATGACGAGCTGTCGCGGTACGTGGCCGAGCACTGGCAAGTGACCAGCCGCCTCGACCTCAAATTTGAAAAACTGTACCGTCGATTGTTCCTGCCGCACGCGCGCCACAGCATGCGGGGCGCGAGCAAACGCTATGCCGGCCTGCGCCACGGCGATGCCGCGGACAGCGTCGAATTCATCGGCATGGAGGTCGTGCGCCGCGACTGGACAGCGCTCGCCAAGCGCGTGCAGCGCGAACTGTATGAGCGCCTGTTCACCGATCAGGCCGTCGATGCCTACCTCGCCGAGGTCGTGAGGCAGGTCAGGGACGGCGAACTGGACGAGCTGTTGGTGTACCGCAAAAATTTGCGCAAAGACGCCGGGCAGTACACCGAGACGACTCCGCCGCACGTTGCCGCCGCTCGCAAATCCACGCAGCCCGTGGGACGATTGGTGAGCTACATCGTTACCACCGCCGGCCCGGAGCCGATGGACAATATTCAACATCCGATCGACCGCGAGCACTATGTGCTCAAGCAAGTGAAGCCGGTGGCTGAGCCGGTCCTGGAAACCTTGGGCCTCGATTTCGACCGGGTTATCGGCGACAGCCGGCAAATGGACCTGTACTCGCTGTTCGACGAGGTGTGAGGGGCGTGGCACGATCCAAGTTGCTCCGCCTGAGCGTGGCGCTCAGCCTGATTTGCCTGCTATTGACCGCCGCCTTTGCCGCCTGGATCGTGCACCTCGACGCTGTGGTCACGCGGGAATTTCAGGGTCGGCACTGGTCCGTACCGGCGCGCGTCTACGCCGCACCGCTCGAGCTCTACGTCGGTGCGCAGGTCTCGGCGGCCGATCTCGAGGAGGAATTGCGCCGCCTGCATTACCGCCCCGGGGATGCAATGGAAGGCACCGGGATGTATCGGCGGCGCGGCAACGTGTTCGAGTTGCGTGCTCGCCGCGTGCGCTTCAGCGACGAACTGCGGGAAGCGCAATCTGTCTCGATCAGCGCGGACGAGAATTCGATCACCGGCCTCAAGTCGGCCGCCGGCGAACTGCCGGTTTTCCGCCTCGATCCGCCCGTGATCGGCAGCGTATTCCCGATCCATGGTGAAGATCGCCTGGTATTGCCGCCGGCCGACGTGCCGCCGCTGCTGCGCTCCGGCATCAAGCTGATCGAGGACCGGCGCTTCGACGAGCATCACGGCGTCGACGCGCGCGGTGTCGCACGCGCGCTGTGGGCAAACCTGATGGCCCGCCGTGTGGTGCAAGGCGGCAGCACCCTGACACAGCAGCTCGTCAAAAATTACTTCCTGTCGGATGAGCAGAGTTTCGGCCGGAAGGCGACCGAGGCAGTCATGGCGCTGCGGCTCGAGGCGCATTTCTCCAAGGAGGAGATCCTCGTGGCCTACCTCAACGAAGTGTACCTCGGCCAGGACGGCTCGCGTGCAATTCACGGTTTCGGTCTCGGCAGCGAGTACTACTTTGCCAAGCCCCTCGCCGAGCTCGACGCCGGTGAAACCGCGATGTTGATCGGGCTGGTGAAAGGGCCGTCCTATTACGATCCGCGCAGACATTCTGACCGCGCGCTCGCGCGCCGCAACCTTGTGCTGCAGGAACTTGCCGAAGCGCATCTGATCGACGCCGACACCGCTACACGCGCAGCCGCAAGCCCTCTTGGATTGAAGCCGCCGGGGGGCAGCTACGTGCCGGCGTATCTGGATTTGGTCCGGCGCCATTTGAAGCGCGACTATGCGGAGGCCGATCTCGCCGCCGCAGGCCTTTCCGTCTACACCAGCCTCGATCCGCGCGCGCAGGCGGCCGCGGAGCGCGCACTGACGCTGAATCTACAGCGCCTCGATGCCGCCGGCCGCTTACGGGGTGCGCATCTCGAAGGCGCCGTGATCGTCGCCGAGCCGAACAGCGGCGACGTGGTAGCGGTCGTCGGCGGTCGCGATGTGGGGACGGACGGCTTCAATCGCGCGCTCGACGCGCGGCGGCCGATCGGTTCGCTCGTGAAACCCGCGGTGTACCTGACCGCGCTCGAAACCGGCCGCTACAACGCCGCCACTCTCATCGAAGACGCGCCGGTTGAGCTCAAGCTCAAGGATGGCAGCGTCTGGGCGCCGCAGAATTTTGAGCATCAGATTTACGGCTGGGTGCCCATGGCGCGCGCGCTCGCCGAGTCGATGAATCTCGCGACCGTGCGGCTGGGGCTCGACCTCGGCCTACCCAAGGTGGTCGCTACGCTGCACGGGCTGGGACTCGAAACGCTCCCGACGCTCAATCCGTCATTGCTGCTCGGGACAGTGGAGATGACGCCGCTCGAGGTCGTCGAGGTGTACACGTCGCTGGCGAACGGCGGTTTTCGCGCCCGCTTGCGCGCGGTGCGCGCGGTCGTCGATGAGAACGGCCGGCCCGTCAAGAGTTTCAGAGTCCAGGTCGAGGAGGCGGCGCCGTCGGCCGCCGTTTACCAGCTCGACCGCATGCTGACGCTGGTGACCACACGGGGCACCGGCCGCGATGCAGCGGCGCATCTGCCGCGGGGTACCGTCGTTGCCGGCAAGACCGGTACTTCCTCCGATACCCGCGATAGCTGGTTCGCGGGCTTCACCGGCAGCTACGTGGCCGTGGCCTGGGTGGGTTACGACGACAATCATGCGACCGGGCTCACCGGCGCCACCGGGGCGCTGCCGGTGTGGGCTGACACACTCGCAAGACTCAAGTCCGCTTCATTCGAACCGGTTGCGCCGGAGCTCGTCGAGGATCGCTGGATCGGTTTTGGCGACGGACTGGAGACGACCCCGGCATGCAGCGCCGACGCAGTGGCAATCTTGGTGCCGAAGGGCGCAGCATTGCCGGCAAAGCCCGGGTGCAGTTCCTTGGGCGCGGTTGCCTCGCCAAGCGGCACGATGGGTGACAAGATCAAGACATGGCTCAAGAATATCGTGCACTGACAAAGCTTGCCGCGGCGTGCGCCGTTGCGCTGCTGCTCGGCGGCTGTCCTGCGCAGTCGATGCGACCCGAGGCGCCGGGCAATTCCGTACCGGGGCCGCAGGGTGGTTCGAACGCGAGCCCTGCATCGCCAAGCGTGCCGCCCGCGCCGCCGCCGCGCGAAAATCGCCTGTCTCCGGCGACGAGCTCGTTGGTCACCCAGGCACGAGCGCTGGTATCCCGCGGCGACCTTGACGGCGCCTCGTCGACGCTCGACCGAGCGCTCCGCATCGAGCCGAACAATCCCTTGGTATGGATAGAACTCGGGCGGTTGCGGCTCGCGGAGAACGACGCGCATCAGGCTGAGGGCTGCGGCCGCAAGGCACTTGTGCTCGCCAGCGGCGATCGCGGCACCCAAGCTCAGGCGGGGCGGCTGCTGGCCGATGCGCTGCGCGCCCAGCGGCGCAATCAGGAAGCAATCGAGATCGAGCGCCAACCGTTTATGCGCTAACCACCAGCTGAATGTGCCGCACTGTTCATCGGCAGCGCAAAAACCTGGCAAGCAGTGCCTCGTGCGCTGCAGTTGGGGCGGGCCCTACTCGAACCCAGGCCAAGGCCAAGGCATCCAATTCGTCGGGAGGCGCCTCGTCGCGCCCTCCCATGTGCTGCACCAGACGTTTTACCTGATAATCCCTGCGCAATGCCTGATCGACCTCAGGCGTGGGCCGGTCGGTGATGATTTCGCTGCGTATGCACAACATCCTGAGCGCCGTTTCATGGACCCCAAAGTCGAGACCGGCCGCGGCCTCGGCTTGCTTCCAGGCTTCCTTCAGCGCCTGGGCGCCGCCCTTGGGCCAGTGCTGAACGCCGGCAATGTAGGTCTCGGCCGCTTGTTTGAGCGCTTCGCGATCGGCGGGCGGGGCATTTTGCGCCACTGCCCACCCATACGCCCGAACGTATCCGGCGGCTTCGAGCAAGTGCGTGAACGATTGCTCTTTTTCGCGTGCTCGCTGTTGCGCCACCTGGGTCTGGCAGAGATGAAGCGCACGCTCGAAACGAGCGTGCAGCGCGCGCTGGTCGGTGCGCGGCATTTCGCCCAGGGATTCGAATGCGGCGCGCCACTGCGGAATCTTGGCCGCCCCCTCCAGCAATGCGGGACCCGAAAGTGTGGCTGCCTGCTCGGCCTCCTCACACAGGGCCACCGCCTGTGCCTTGTTGGCCTCGAGACCGGCAGTGTAATCAGCGTGAGCCTGCTGGCGCTTCTGAAAGACCGCATCGCACTGTTCACGGAACTCTTCCCACAGGCGGCGCTCCAGATCGCGCTGAACGGGACCGACCTCCTTCCACTTGAGTTGCAGTCGCTTCACCGCGTCTACGGTCTCGCGGTTGTCTTCCTTGGTGCGCAAATGCAGCGCACGCTGGATCAGGGAGCGCTTTTCCTCTTCATTTTGCGCATACCACGCGTCGAGCCGCGCCTGCAGCCGGCCGATCGAGGCATCGAATTCTTCTTGCACGGCGCGACCGGCGACGCGCTCCACGGGCAAATACCGGCGCAATTCCTGCGGCGCCTCTCGCAATACGGACGCCACCGCCCGGGAGTCCCAATGCTCGCCGCCCTGGGCGCTTTCGAAGTTCTTGAGGCGCTCGAGCACACCCTTGCGCTTTTCCAGATTTGCTTGCCGCTGCCTGGCCTGGGCCTCGAAATACTCGCGGCAAGGCTGGTAGGCGGCCGCCGCAGCTTGTTGAAAGCGCTGCCAGTCCGCCGCCGAATCACTGATGATCCCCTTACTGATCGTTTTCCAATCTTCCTGCAACTGTTTGATGCGATCCGCCAGCGCCTGCGGCCGGTATGACGCTCCGATGAGCGCCGTCATTTCCTCGATCAATTCAGCGCGCTTGGGCGCCACGGCATAGTCCTTCCATTCTTTGAGCTCGTTGAGCTTCAGGTCGAGCTGCTGTACCTGACTTGCGAAATGCGCCGGCACGGCCGCCAGTGCCGGCAGCTTCTCCTCGATGGCATGTCGCAGTCCGGCTGCCCGTCCCGTATTTCCGTCGCGCAGCGCGCCATTGGCCTTGCCGATCAAACCCGCCAGCTGCCGCAAGGCGAGCGCCTCCGCCGCCAGCCTTTCTGCGCGGGCCTTCTCCTCGGCCTCTCGCAGCTTCGCCGCCTCCGCCGCAGCGGCGGCCAACTCGTCATTGTGACGCTGCGCTTGTTCGGCCGCGTGCACGACGGCTTCTTCGCGTGCCGCTCGACGCGCCGCCTGATGCGATGCCGCTTCCGCCTGCTCGGCCATCTGCCGCTGATGGCGGGCGATGACCTCCCGACAGCCCTCGATGGCTCGATCGGCGCGCTCCCGCACCTGCGGCGCGGCCTGCGCCTCGAGCGCTCGCCACCGCGTCTCGAATTGCTCGAACGACGGAATGTAAATGGGGTCATAGATGCGATGACTGTGCCGCTCGAGGGACGCGCAGAGCGCATGGAGGTCGCTATCGATCTGCGCAATCCGCTGTTCTTCGGCACGCAGTGCATCGCATTTTTGCTTGATGGTCTTGTATAAGCTCTTGTCCTTGCCGCGCAGTTGCTTGAGCAAGTGCTTGAGCTCGGTGGGATCGTCAAGGTTCTCGGCCGCAAGGTGCCGGATGCGGTTCGAAGAACCCTCGACCACGAGCCGCGCGACTCGGTGCGGGTCGTCGATCAGGGCGAGAGCGCGGGGCAGGCGATCAGGATTGCTGCTAAGTCCCGCCACCGCCAGCAACGCGCTGACGTTCAGCTGCGCAGCGCAGAGCCCGTCAAAATCAATGGCGTCCGCGTCGATGAGTTGCGCCACCCGCTCCTGCGCGGTGCGTTCGAGGCTAGGCGTCGCCGGCGAAGCGCCCGCGCTCAAGCCCGCAAGATCTCTCAAGGCCTCCCCGTCGGGCATGTTGCGGACAGCCGTCTCATCCAGCTCCGCAGCGGGGTTCTCGACCTTGGTTACGGCGGGGGGCGAGCGAAAGAAACGCGACAGCGGCCTCATTAGGTGCGTGAACCCCTTAGGGAAGGTGCCATGATCGCCGAAAACATCGTGAAATTATCTCGCGCCTGTCGCCAACGGCGCAAGGTTGGCGCTCTCCAGTGCACGATCGAACGGCGGCATATCGTCCTGCAGAATCTTCCGATAATCGGCGTCGGCGCCGGCGGCTTCCGCTTCGTAGCTGTTCAATAGATCGAGCTGAGTCTCGCGGGGCGCGAAATCGGCGCTGCCCGCGACGTCGCCGCCGCCGGTGCCGACCTCTGCATTCAGCCATATGAGATCGAGATAAGCTCCATAGGGTTCGACGAAGTACTTATCATCGCTGTTGCGCAGCGCCTGGGACACCAGCCGCGACTCGACCGTCTGCAGCTTCTTGTCCAGAGCCTCGGCCGCCGCCAAAAGCTGCTTTTGCTGCTGTTCTTGCGCATCGCTCAAGCCGGGCGGCGGAGCCGCCGCAGGCTCCGCATCGTGTTCATCGCCTTCCTCTGCGAGCGCCGGCTTCGGCTTATCGTGCTTTTTGGCCGGACGAAGCATGACCTCGACTACCTCGATCTGCTTGCGCAACCACTCCATTCGATTGACGGTGTCCGACACGCGGCTGATGTCGTCGCGGATCCTGAGCAGCGTTTTGACCGATTGATCGATATCCGCAGCCGACGCGGGCGAATGCGGGTCGCTCAAGATCGTGAGCGGCTGGGAATAACTCTGGCCATCAACTTTCATGCGCACCGTATACGTGCCCGGCGCCGCGATGGGGCCGGTCTCGGCCGGTTTGGATCCCCAGTGCGTGATCGGCCTGGAATCGGAATCGCGAAAGCGCGGCTCTTCCCAAATATGCGAATTGTCGGGTGCCGCCGTGCGCAGGGCAATCACACGCGGCGAGTCATAGCGCAGATCCCACTGCACGCGGTTGATGCCGACCAGTGCCTTCTCTTTGTCTTTTTCCTGAGGCTCGAGCTTGCGGACGACATTCCCTTGCGAGTCGAGGATCTCGAATTCAACGGTTTCCTTCGGAACGGCCTTGAGAGAAAAATTGAGCATTGCCTGCGGCCCGCGCACGAAGCGATAGGCCGGCCGCGGCTCGAACAACACGACGGGTGCATCCGAGCGACGCTTTACCATCTGCTCCAGTGGCGTGATGTCGTCGAGAATGTAGAGCCCGCGGCCATAGGTCGAAACCACCAGATCGTGAAACTTCGGCTGCACGACCACCCAGGTCGCGGGCGCGGCGGGCAACCCGGTCTTGAGCGCCGTCCAGTGTTCGCCCTCGTCGAGCGAGTAGTACACACCGTTTCCGGTCCCGGCGAACAGCAGCCCCGCACAATTGGGATCGTCAGCGACGCTACGAACATAGGACAAGGCGTGCTTCGGCAGATTGCCGCTGATTCGCTTCCACGTCTTGCCGAAATCCGCCGTTTTGAAGATGAAGGGGTCGCGATTGTCCACGAGGTGCAGATCGACGCTAATGTATGCGGTCGCCGGATCGAAATCCGACGGTGCGATGCTGGTGACGGTGCCGCGCGCAGGCAATCCTGGCAAGTGAGCGGTGACGTTGATCCAGTGCGCCGCCGCGTCTTGCGTGTACCAGATTTGACCGTCGTTGGTGCCGGCCCAGATCAGTCCTTTCTGAATCTTTGAGGGCGCGATTGCAAACACCACTTCGCCGTAGAATTGCCCGAGGTTGTCGCCGACAATCCCGCCCGACGCGGCGAGATGCGCCGGATCCTGAGTGGATAAATCGGGACTCACCACCGACCAGGTCTGGCCTGCATCCGTGGTCCTGAAGATCACCTGGCACCCGTAGTACACGGTGTTGTGGTCGAAGGGATCGATCGCGAGCGGCGGCGTCCAGTGGCAGCGATACTTGAGCTCGTTGGGCGGCGAGTCCAGCGTGTGCTTCCAGGGACTGACGGAATGCGCCTCTTTGTAGCGGGCATCCCACCGGGTGACCGTATTGCCGTAGCAGGTCGCCCAAACGACGTTGGGATCCTCGATGTCGGGAACCGTAAAGCCGGATTCGCAACCCCCCATGTGCCGGTCCCATCCGGTCTCCTGCGAATCCAACGGCACGCTCGGGCCGCGCATGTTCCCGTCGTCCTGCATGTTGCTGTAGAAGTAGTACGGAATCTGATTGTCAACGGCGACGTGGTACATCTGGCCGATGGGCAGGGTGACGCGGTGGAAGCCGCGGCCGTGAACCGTCGTGATGATCATCCCGCCGTCGTCCGTAATGACAAACCGATCGGGATTGGCCGGATCGACCCAAATGTCGTGGGT
Source organism: uncultured Gammaproteobacteria bacterium (assembly GCA_963818075.1). GTDB lineage: Bacteria > Pseudomonadota > Gammaproteobacteria > Steroidobacterales > Steroidobacteraceae > Bog-1198. Next base: position 119,938 of record CAWFQX010000011.1, read on the forward strand.
GTCGCCGCCCCAGCGGACTTCGTGGAAATTTTCACCCGCATCCAAGGATTGGTGAAACGAGCTGTTGGCAACGTAAACTTCGTTATCGCTGCCGGTCGATACCGCAAGGCGAATGTAGTAGCCGGCGCGGCCAATGAGCGCGCGCTGCGAATTGACGGTTTTCCAGTGCTCACCTGCGTCATCGGAACGCCACACCGAACCCTGATCCTTGGTCTGCATCAGCGCATAGATGCGATTCGAATTGGTTGGAGCAACCGCGACGTCGATCTTGCCTACCGGCGCGTGCGGCAGGCCGTGCTCTTCGAGACGCTTCCACGTCGTGCCGCCATCGTGTGAGACATAAATGCCGCTGCCGGAGCCGCCGCTGTATTCGCCCCAGGTATGCATTTCCACCTGCCACATGCCGGCGATCAAAGTGTGCGGATCGTGCGGATCCAATGACAGTCCGGAACACCCGACGTTGTCGCCCGCGAACAGCACCCGCGCCCAATGCTGGCCGCCGTCAGTCGTGCGGAAGACGCCGCGTTCCTGCTGAGGTCCCGTCACACGCCCGAGCACGCACACGAATACGATGTCGGGATTCGACGGGTGGATGACGATGCGGCCGATGCGGCCTGACTCCGGCAACCCCATATTGGTCCAGGTCTTGCCGGCGTCGGTCGACTTGTATATCCCGTTGCCCATCACGTCGCTGTCGCGAATCACCCAAGCCTCGCCGGTGCCCGCCCATACGGTATTGGACTCGGACGGCGCCACCGCGAGCGCACCGATTGCGGCGGCGTCTTGTTTGTCGAAGACCGGCGCCCAGCGATTCCCACCGTCCACCGATTTCCAAACGCCGCCCGAGGCTGCTCCGGCGTAGTACACGCTTGGATCGCCCGGCACTCCGGCGACGGCGGCGATGCGATTTCCCACCTTGGGCCCCACGAAGCGGAACTTAAAGTCGCTTTCGCGTTCGGCATCTGCCGCCGCTGCGACGGCCGGCGCCCAGTAGCCGAAAATCGCCATTGCGACCAGCCAACATCCCAGTGTTCTTCCTCGCATCGCGGACTCCCCTCACCATATCGGTGTTGCCGCAATCGTGGCAGGATCGCATCAAACAAACCAGGGGTCGCCATGAAGCGCTTGGCTGTTCGGGAATACTTCGCGGGCCTCACTGGCAGCACCTTCCTTCTGGCGTTGTCGAGTCTATTTGCCGATATCTCGACCGAGATGCTCTATCCGGTATTGCCGACGTTCCTCACACAAACACTGAAGGCAGGCGGCAGCATCGTGGGCCTGGTGGATGGTTTCGCCCAGGCAACTCAAAACATCGTTCAAGGCTTTTCGGGAGCGCTGTCCGACAAGTCGAGAAAACATAAATCGATTGCGCTCGTCGGCTATCTCGTCGCGGCGCTGGCGAAGCCGTTGATGGGTCTTGCCACGGGCTGGCCGGCGCTGCTTGGCGCCCGGCTGCTCGATCGGGTGGGTGCGGGCACGCGTTCGCCGCCGCGCGATGCGCTCATCGCCGCCTCGGTGCACGAAAAGGACCGGGGCCGGGCTTTCGGGCTCGAAGGCGTCGGCGACAACGCGGGGGCATTCCTTGGCCCGCTTCTGGCCGTTCTATTGTTGTATGCGATGCACGTCGGCATTCGCACCATATTTTATCTGGCGCTGATTCCGGGCCTGCTTGCATTTTGCATGGTGCTTTTCGTCTCGGAGGGGTCGGCCGCGGTGGCTGCCAAGGCGAAAATCGACCTGCGCCTGAGGCAGTTTCCCCCAGGGTATTGGAAATATCTTTTGGTAACGGCGTTGTTCAACTTCGGGAATTCCAGCAACGCATTTCTCATTCTGCGCACGCAAGACAGCGGTATTTCCCTGCGATCGACCATCTTGATCTACGCTGCATTTAATTTGGCCGCGGCGCTGATTTCTTATCCGGCCGGCGTGCTCTCCGATCGAATGGGCAGAAAGAACATCCTCCTGTATTCCTATCTCATCTTCATGGTTGCCTACCTTGGATTCGCACTCACGCAAAACCACTTCCTCATCGTGGCGCTGTTCCTCTTCTATGGTCTATTCCAGGGGATTTTTCGTGCCGTCGGCAAGACCTTCGCATCGGACTTCGTGCCGCAGTCGTTGCGCGCCAGCGGCGTGGGCTGGTACAGCACCACGGTCGGCCTGTTTCAGTTGGTCGCGAGCATCATCGCCGGAACCCTTTGGGATCGGGTCGGCCATACCGCCGTGTTCATTTTTGGCGCGGCGGTGGCCGCAGCCGGCAGTGCGGCGCTGTGGGTCTTCGTGCCACGCACACCGGAGCACAGCTGACCACGGCCTGCGGATCATTCGTTACTCGTAGGAATGCGCTCACGCAAAGCTCTGACGCTTGGGGGCTGTGGAAAACACGGCTGCGAGGTATTTTCGGTGCAAGGCATTTTCCTTTCATTCAACGCACGATGGGAGCGCTCCTATGAACACGACAGCCGCGGAAACTGAGCGAGGCGGGCTCACGACGGCAGATTTGGCGGCGGCAGCGGAACGGCCGATTGCCGACCGAGAAGACCGCGAGCGCCGAGGACCGCCGCCCGACGGCAAAAAATCGACGGTCAGCAACCAGGACGAACCTCTTGCTGCGCTCTTCCCGGCGGAGGTCGCCCAGGATTTCCGTGCCCGTTGGGATGCCGTGCAAAGCAGCTTCGTCGACGATCCCAAGCAGGCCGTGCGGCAGGGCGATGAGCTCGTTGCCCAGGTCATGAAGAGTTTGGCGGATACATTCGCCAAAGAGCGCGCGCAACTCGAGGGCCAGTTGGATAAACCCGACGAGGCATCCACGGAGAACTTGCGAGTGGCACTGCGCCGCTATCGCTCATTCTTCAAGCGGCTGCTGTCGCTGTAGGGCGGGGACGAGCTGCAGCGTGTCGGTCGTGGCGCGGTCCACCGCCGCCCGCGAATAGAGCAACGGAAAGTAGCGGCCGGCGCTCCACAGGGCCAATAGATCATCGTAGTGCCTGCTGCCTGGCTGCCCGCTTTGCCCGGGCACATTGATTGCGCGAGATTGGTCCCAGTCGGCGAGGTCGAAGATCTCGCGATAGCTCGCGCCGGTGCGCTGCGCGTAAGAGTCGTCCTCGAACCCGGTTGCCTGCAGCACGTCCTCGTCGCCGGGACGCTGCACGGGTCCTCTATCCAGAAGATCCGCCCTGTCCGCCTGATCCAGGGGATGAAGGAAGCGGACCTGGTGCAATCGTCCCCAGGACCAATGTTGCATGTTGCTCCCCTGTTGCGACTCTAGACGATTTCTCGCGGTCTCAAGCGTATCGAGCAGTACCCGGTCGCGCCGCTGCGCCGAAGCCGCACCGAATGTGCTCGGGCGAGCTTGATTCAATTCGAGTATCGCCCGCTGCAGCGAAATCTCGCCGAGCGCCGCTCGGGCTCGTTCAGGAACGAGGAGTGCCCAAACCGCCTTTCGCAAATCGGCGGCCCAAAATTCGTACAATGCGGCTTGCGGCGAATCCGCGCCGAGCGCGCAGTCCCAGGCAAGCAGCAGTTTCGCCGCCGCATTTTCCGCCCCGGGTGTGTTCGGCGCATTGACGAGCGCGGCTCGCAATAAGCCTTGCAGGGCGCGTGCGGGCAGGGAGACGACGTCTGTCTGAAACGACTCCATGTCGGCGACTGTCAATTTGTGGCCCGTGCGCTGCGCCGCTCCGAGGAGTTCAGTGGCGCGCAAATAGCGTACCGGCGAAGCCCATTCGTATCCCACCGCGTAGGCAAAGCTCTCAGGAATCATCTTTTGGTTGGCGGTTGCGATGAAGCCCGCCGGAGGATTGAAGCTGTGCGGCAATTCGCCATTGGCGATGAACCCGCTCCATTCGTACTTTCCGTCACCCGGTACCGGCAGCAGTCCGCTCCAGTTCTTGCGAAACGGCGCCAGGCCTGTGGAGTGTTCGCCGATGTTGCCTTGACGATCGGCGTATACGATGTTTTCCGAAGGAACCTTCCAGCGTCCCATGGCGGATTCGAAATCGCGCCAATTTCGAGCACGATCAAGCGCGAGAGATCCCAGGTAGCCTGCGGTACCCGGTTCCGCCCCGACCCAGCGCAGGGCGAGCGCACGTGCGCCGTCGGTCCACAGAACCGGACCGTGCCGCGTGAATTTAAGCCGCACCTGCACCGGCTGCGCATCACGCACCTGGATGATCTCTGTCCGCGTTTCCATGCGCTGCAGGCCGCTTGCCGTCGCATAGAGCTCCGGATCCGCGGCATCGAGATCTTCAACGTACAAGTCCTGCTGGTCGAGGCCAAAAATCGTGAAACCCCAGGCGATTTGCCCGTTGTGTCCCGCGGCGACGCCGGGCAGTCCCGGTTCGCCCGCACCGATGACGTTCCACCCGGGTGCGACGAGATGGACGATGTAGCGCAATGACGGCTCGGCAATGACGCGATGCGGATCGTTCGCGAGCAAGGGTTTTCCGCTCGCGGTCAGGCTGCCGGCAACGGTCCAGTTGTTGCTTTCGTGCAGCGGATGCGCCGCAAACTGGATGCGACGGTCGCTGCCGACGATGTCCTTGAGGAGATCTGCGGATAAGCCGGCGTAGTTCGCGCCGGGCGGCGGGTCCAACATGACGGCCGGATCGAACTCGAATAGCTCGGTTGCCTGCCGCGCTCCCAGCAAGGATAGGAGCTCAGCGTGCTGCAATTCTTCGCCAGCATTGCCGGTCATCGCGTAAGCCGCCAAACGGTTCAGGCAATCCTCGGGCAGCCAATGTTCCGGACTGAATCCGGCGATCTGAAATTCCACCGGTATTCCCGGCCCTCCCGGCCGCTGGATGGCATCGATGTAGGCATTGATGCCGGAGGTGAAGGCTTCGAGAATCGACTTGGCGTCCGGCGCATAGCTCGTGTACTCCGCATCCGGATCGCCGCGGTAGCGCAGCCGCCGAGCGTTGATGTCGCGCTCGAGCGCGCCGGCGCCGAGTATTTCCGCAAGCCTCCCCTGACCTGACCGCTTCCAAAGCTCCATTTGGAACAGCCGGTCCTGCGCGACTACGAACCCCTGTGCAAAGAAGAGATCATGCTGATTCCTTGCATAGATGTGGGGCACGCCCCAACGGTCGCGCTGCACACGCACGCGCGCGTGCAGCCCCGGCACCGTCATCTCGCCCCGGATCCGCGCGACGGCGGCTGCGGCCCGCGACTGCAGCGTCGATGGTGCACTCGGCGCGGCGCCGGCGCCGGCATTGCCGAGGAGGAACACGATCATCAGGCTGAATTTCGATGTGCAGGCCGGCAACGGCATCATACTGCTCGCGCGATGTGGGTGGCCGGGAAGTATAGTGGTAGCGGTGCCGCAGGGCAGCACCCCTATCGCGCGCTCAGCGGCTCGTACGGACCCAGATCGTGTCGCCGCGTATGTCGTAGGTGAGGGAGGCTGTCAACAGTACGTTGGACATGGCCCGTAACGGCGGCTGGCCGCGGACCGAGCCATGAAGAATCGTGCGATCGGCCACTTGCCGCGCGTTGGCATCGGCGAAATCCACCGGCCGGCCGAGTTCGCGGCTCACCCAGTTCAAGAAGCCGATTAGGGATTTGCCTTCGATGTCGTAATCCGGCGCAAGCGCCGCCGTCCACAGCCACTCGCCGCCGTAGGTATCGATCGAGCGGCGCGCGATCGTTTTCCCCGGCGCCGCGAGCAACTCGGTGCCGGCAATCGCAACGATGGTGTCGGTATTGCCAAGAAAGCGAACGCTGCCCTCGCGGACCCGGACACGAACCGTCCGATCGTCGCTGAAGACTTCGAATTCGGTGCCCACGTGTTCGATCGCACCGGCTACGGTCGCGACGCGCAGCCGCTCGAGGGCGCCGTTCTCCGGCGGAATGTCGACGTAAATGAGTCCACGCTGCAGTGACAATTGCGATGGCGAATCTATGGTGAGGCTGCTGTCTGGGGCGAGCCGCAGGGTGCCGCCTTGAGCCAACGCGATGAGGGCAGCACCGCGCGTGGTCAGTCGGTCGCCCACCCTCAGCGCCTCGCCGTCTTTGAGATCTCTGTGTTGGAAAATACCCGCGCGCACGGCGACCCCACTTCCGTCATGCCGCGACATGGATCCGAGCGATTCGGCGGGCGGCGGGGATCGCGCGACCCAGAAAGCGACCGCCACCGCCGCCACGGCGGCGGCCGCGGCGAGCCCGCGTCGAACGACGCGGCGCCGGACGGAGATCACGGGCGGCTGCGAAACGGCGCTCCGCCACTCGCGCTCGACGGCCGCGCGCAGCATCTTGAGTCTGTGCTCCCGCGGCGCCGGAACATTCAGCGCCTCCTTCAGCAGCCGTTCGATGTCGGGATCCGTCATCGCGGCTGCCATCCCTCAAAGCCGTCGGTCGTGAACTTGAGCCACTGCACTCGAAACTCATCTCGGGCTCTGGCGAGCAGCGACTGGGCGGCAACGCGCGTGAGGCCGAGCTGGAGCGCAATATCCTCGACCGACAGCCCGTCGCCATACTTGGCCTCCAAGGCAAAGGCATAGTGTGCCGGCAGGTGGTGCAGGACCTTCATGACCGCGTCTCGCTGCGAGTCGGCGTCCAGCTGCCACAACGGCTCGTCCGCCTGCGATGCCTGCAGCTGATGTTCCTCCAAATAGGTGTCGGCATACGGCTCTTCCAAACTAAAATGGGCGGGGCGGCGCGCGCTCTTGCGGGACAGGTCGGCCAGTTCATGCCGGCAGATCTCGGTGAGCCAGGTGAACAGGGCCGCTTCGCCGCGATACCGGTCCAGATTGCGGATCGCCTTGATCAATGAGTTTTGAACGATGTCCTCAAAGCTGGCGGCATCCAATCCCGAGCGGCGCGCCAGAAACGCCAACAGCCGAGGCGCGCTGGCATTGAAGAACTCGTCGAATGCACGCTGCTCCCCGGCGCGCATTCGCGTGACCAATGCGCGATCGGCTTCGTACACCCCGTGACATCCTTCACGCCACTACCAGGGTTGCGAGCTTAGACGCCAATCGAGACGCAAATCAATCGTACGAAATTTGCGGCCCGTTGCGACTGATTGCGTGCCGATGCTACGTCTAAGGCACGATGCTTGCCGCGGCTCCCGGATGTGTTTTGTCAAGCGGCCGAGCATAACGAAATCGCGCTCGCGTGCATCGACGATGCTTCGACGAATCACGCCATGAGCCCTTGCCCACCTCGGTGTCTGCCGCGAGGCGCCTGGTAGTTGTCGCCGGCGCCGCAGTCGGACAGAATGGCCACCTGGTGGAATCGGACCTCGCATTGGGATGGGCCGCGAGCCGCCTAACAATTACCTGGCTAAAAGCCTCCGATACCGGGTGTCCGTGTTCGAATTGCGTAAGCAAACTGCGTGGCTCGGCACATCGATCCTCCTGGTCATCGCGGCCGTGGCACAGGCTCAAACGCCGCCGCGTCCAACCGTGGTCGACCTGCTGCTCGCCCTGACTGCCACCGGCGTCCAAGTTCTGTACAGCTCTGAATTGGTGCCCGCCACTCTGCAAGCACCGGACTCCCTGCCGCAGGGCGATCCCCTGGCGCGGGTCATTGCCGCACTGACGGCCAACCATCTGATGCTTCAATCCACGGGTGCAAGAAGCTACATCGTCACTCGTGCGGCAAGCCCTGCGCCGGCAGCGGCGGCAGCCCCCGTTCCGACCGCGTCCGCTCCGCGTGAATCGACGCTCGGTGAAATATCGGTCTTCGGCAGCCGATATGAGTTTACCGCCGGTCCGCCGAGCGAGGCGATCGGGTTCGATCAGCGCGAGTTCGAGCAGATGCCGGGCGCCACGGCGGATCCGGTACGCGCCCTGCGCGCGGCCCCGGGGTTGGCAACGAACCTGTCCGCTCGGCCGTACGTCCGGGGAGCACAGCTCTCGGATGTGTTGGTCGAGTATGATGGCATCGCGCTCCCCGATCCGTTTCACTTCAGAGATTTTCAAAGCATTTTGAGCGTTTTCAATCCGGCGACGGTGAATCGGGCCGACGTCTTTACCGGGGGCTTCCCCGCCAAATACGGCACTCGATCCGGTGGTGTCATCGATTTGATCCCGCGTTCGATCGAGTCGGGCGCCGAGTATGCCGTGTCTGCAAGTCTGTTGAGCTATGACCTTGCGACCGTCGGCCGCAGCGACAATTTGCCCCTCGATTGGCTGCTCGTCGCCCGCGTCAGCAGCGACGACCGGGTGCTGCAGCGCCTGCTGAGCGAAGAAGGCGAGCCCGAGTTCTACGATGTCATTGGAGACGTTCGTTGGTCGGTCGATTCAGCCTCTACCTTGACGCTCGGCTGGCTGCTGTTGCGCGACAAAATCACTTTCGGATCAGGCGACCCTGACGAGGCGGCGAATGGCGGCTCTCGGGACTTCAGCGGCTGGTTGCGCTGGGATTGGGCGCCGACCGAGGCCCTCAAGTCGCAGACTTCGCTCGCGGCGGCGGATACGGAGCGCAACACCACGGGCACCTTGTGGCTGCCGGGGCTTGCACAAGGCAGTCTGCGGACGGAACGCTCCTTTTCGAACATCGCCTTGCGGAGCGATTGGACGTACTCCTCGGCCGCGGCGCTCTGGAATTTCGGCGGCGAATTCAATTATGAGAACGCAGACCTGCTGTTTGTTCGGCAGGAAACTCTGGCCGCTGCGATTGCAGCTTCGTTCGGACGGCCGCTGAACGCATCGTTGAGCTCGGAACAAGCACCCCACGCCGCCACGCTGGGCCTGTATTCCTCGGCGCATCGGCGTTGGCAAGCCTTCGAGGCGGAGCTTGGCGTGCGGCTCGATGCACAAGATTACCTGGGGTACGGCGTACGCAGTCAAGGGAGTCCGCGGCTCAATTTGCGCTACGATCTCGCCGAACGCTGGCACGCCTACGGTTCGTGGGGGCAATTCACGCAGGCGCAGCGCGTCGATGAATATCGCACGGAGGCGGCCCAAACGGTGCCGGATTCGGCGAATCGCGTCCAACATTCCAGCGTCGGAATCACGCATGACGGCGCCGACACGACCGCGTGGAAGCTCGAGGGATACAAGCATCATTGGTCCTCCATCAGCCCCTACTTCGAAAATGCGCTGGGGCCGCTATCCATCGTTCCGCAGTTGGAGCCGGATCGGGTTTTGGTCGTGCCCGCCGATGCCGACTCCACCGGCATGGAGATCAGTGCACAGCGCTCTTTGGGTCATGGCTTCAGCGCTTGGGGCGGCTACAGCCTTTCGCGCGTGACGGACGATGTCAACGGCCGTGAAGTGCTGCGCAGCTGGGATCAAGAGCACGCGGCCAATCTAGGATTCAGCTGGACGAAACGCGGCAATTCCGCCTCGGTGCTCTTTGGATGGCACAGCGGTTGGCCGCGAACGCCGGTGGCGGAAATCCCTTCGACACCCACCCAACCGGCATATCTCACAGTCGGTGCCCGCAACTCGGCGCGCTGGGGCAGTTATTTCAGCGCCGATCTGCGGCTGTCGAGGAACGTCTCGCTGCCATTGGGAGAATTATCGCTCTGGCTCGACGGCACGAACATCACCAACAAGCAAAACAACTGCTGCGTCGACCTGGATTCCACGAATCCGCCCGGCAGCATGCCGGCGTGGGAGATCTTGAACTGGGTGCCGCGCGTGATCAACGTCGGCTTCTCGTGGCGGGTCGGGAAATCCAAATAGCCGGCTTTGGCAGTGCCTGTTGAACGCGATACCATCCCGCGATGGATCTGCAACGGCTTCGCGCTTCGATTGACCGCGTGTGGGATGAATCGATCCTGGATCGATTGCAGGCGTACATCCGCATTCCCAACAAGTCGCCGCATTTCGATCCGATGTGGGAGAAAAACGGCTACATGGAGTCCGCCGTACAGCTCATGGCGGACTGGTGCCGCGCCCAGGGAGTGCCCGGCATGCGCGTTGAAATCCGCCGCTTGCCAGGCAAGACTCCGCTACTCCTGGTCGACATCGCGGGCGACTTGCCGGGCTGCGTTCTATTGTATGGCCATCTCGACAAGCAGCCGGAGTTTACCGGCTGGTCGCCCGGCCTCGGGCCTTGGGAACCGGTGCTGCGCGACGGCAGGCTCTACGGTCGGGGCGGCGCCGACGACGGCTACGCCGTATTCAGTTCGTTGGCCGCCATCGCCGCGTTAAAGGCACAAAAGGTGCCGCTCGCGCGCTGTGTGCTGCTGATTGAAGCCTCGGAAGAAAGCGGCAGCATCGATTTGCCCGCGCACTTGGACGCGCTCGGCGAGACCATCGAATATCCCTCGCTCGTGGTTTGCCTGGACGCGGAGTGCGGAGATTACGACCGCATCTGGTGCACCACCTCGTTGCGCGGAAATATCACCGGCCGGCTGCAGATCCGGGTGCTCACCGAGGGAGTTCATTCAGGGATGGCCACGGGTATCGCCGCCACACCGTTTCGAATCGCGCAACAGCTGTTGGCGCGCATCGAGGATCCCGCGACCGGTGAACTGCTCCTCGACGAATTGCGCGTCGTCATCCCGGATGATCGGCGCACACAGATTTCGGCCACGGCAGAGGTTTTGGGCACGACCGTTGCGGGCAAGTTGCCCTGGGCGCCGGGCGTGCGCCCCATCGCCGCCGAACCGGCCGAGCTCATCGCCAACAGCACGTGGCGCGCGACGCTGGCCGTCACGGGCGCCGATGGCCTGCCGCCGGTTGCATCCGCGGGAAATGTGCTGCTGCCGGAGGTCGCCCTTAAGGTTTCATTGCGCGTGCCGCCGACCTGCGATGCGGCGCGGGCGGCCGCGGCCGTACGTGCGGCCTTCGAGCGTGATCCGCCCTACGGCGCTCGAGTCAACTTCGAATCGGACCCCGCGACGGACGGGTGGAATGCGCCCACCTTCGCTCCCTGGCTCGAGCAGTCGATCGCGCGTGCTTCGCAGGCTGTGTACGGTCGCGCGGCCATGAACGCAGGTTGCGGCGGTACCATTCCATTCATGGGAATGCTGGGCCGCCGGTTCCCTCGCACCCAGTTCTTTATCACCGGCGTGCTGGGCCCGCATTCCAATGCGCACGGGCCGAACGAGTTCCTCGATGTGGAATATGTTAAGAAGCTGACCGCCTGCGTCTCGATGGTCCTGGCCGATCAGCCACGCTAGAATGCCCGTGGCGTTGGCGTAAGCGGCCACAGTCGAACAATAAATCATCGAAGGGGAGCAATCATGAGATTTCTACGAGTTTTCTCCGTGGTGTCCTTGGTGGCCGGCATCTGTGCGGCGGGCGCGGCCCAGGCGGACGAGCGCGGCCACGCTCTGGTGCTCGGCGACAGCGTTGCTTTCGCCTATATCGCCACGGCCGGGCACGAATACATCAATCCGGGAAACTTTCTTGGATTTGCCGATGATCTCGAGCAGATGCTGGGCCTCGAGGCGGTGGATCCCGCCTGTCCGGGCGAAGCCACCGGCAGCTTTCTATCGTCGACGGCGCCGGACAATGGCTGCCGCGCCTATCGTGCCGATTTCCCGCTGCACGTCGCCTATGCCGGCACGCAAGGCGCATTCGCGACAAACTACTTGAAGCATCACCGCGACGTGCGGCTGGTGACTCTCACACTCGGTGCAAACGATGGATTCCTGCTCGAGGAAGGCTGCGCCACTCAGCCGGATCCGACGGCCTGCATCACGGCCGGTGTGCCGGCGCTGCTCGCTAGTGTGGCAGGCAACATGCAGACCATCCTCGCCGAATTGCGCGGTACGGGTTACGGCGGTCCGATCGTCATCACGAGTTATTATTCGACGGATTATTCCGACGCGGCCGGCACCGGGCTCACCGCGCTGCTGAATTCCGCGGTCGTGGCGCCGGCCCAGGCCTACGGCGCCGTGGTGGCCGACCTCTTTGATGCGTTCAAGAACGTGGCGTCCAACCCCGCGTTTGGCGGCAAGACCTGCAACGCAGGGCTGCTGAACGCGAGCGCGCAGAACCAGCTGCTGTGCGATGTGCATCCGAGCCAATCGGGGCACAAGCTCATTGCGGAGACCATTGCCCGCGCGTATCGCGCGGCCAACTGAGACGGGCGCGGCGGCGGGCGAGGCCGCGTCCAGCGCGCCGGGCCCCGGAGCCGGGGGGCGCATCTTTTCAAGGAGTCACTCTGATGGACAAGATCAATCGCTCGAATAAAGGATTGCGTTCAATCATCGCCGCCGCGCTCGTCGGCGCACCATTGCTCGCCGCCGCAGGCACCTGGCAGACCCTGAAGAATCCGCCGCCGCTGCCGGAGGTCATCGACCCATCGACCGGCATTGATTACGGTCCCGGCGGAGCCGCGGGTCCCCTGCTGATGACGGACGGCGGCGTGCTCATCCAGAATAATGGCTTCAACGGCGAAGACGGCTCGATATTGAAGCTGACCCCCGACAGCAGCGGCAGCTACGTCAACGGTACGTGGTCGCGGCTTGCGTCAAAGCCCTTCATCTCGACGGCCGCCTCACAAGCCGTGCTTGCCGATGGGCGCATCATTATCGAAGGCGGCGAATACTCCAATTACGAGTACGATTTCCTGCTCACGAATCAGGGCGCCATCTACGATCCGGTGTCCGACACTTGGACCTCGGTGCCTCCGCCGTTATTCTTCAATGATCTCTATCCACCGCGCGCGCTGTTTGCGCCCCATCCGATCGGAGACTCCCAGAACATCGTGCTGCCGGACGGCACGTTCATGTTGGCGGACAAAATGAGCCGTCAGGCTGCGTTGCTGGATCTAAAGACGCTGACCTGGACCGAGACCGGCACCGCCACCAAGACGGATATGAACGACGAAGAAGGCTGGACCTTGCTGCCGAACGGCAAGGTGCTCACCGTAGATTGCTACACGGACAGTTATTTTGGGGTCGTACCGACCTATCCGGCGAACCCGACGAATTCCGAAATCTATGATCCGAGAACGGGCGAGTGGTCGAGTGCGGGTAGCACGATCCACACGCTGACGGATCCCTTGTTGGCAGAGATGGGGCCGGCGATGCTGAGACCCGACGGCGACGTCTTCGTCCTCGGCAGCTCCGGCAACTCAGCGATCTACGAGACGCATAAGGGCCGGTGGGTCACCGGACCCACGCTCCCCATCAGCCCGCAGGGATTCCAGTACACCGCCCAGGACGCCCCCGGCGCGCTGCTGCCGAGCGGCCATGTGCTCGTGGCCGCGAGCGGCGGTTCGGCTGCTTTCGGCTATTCGAATCCGCCTGTGGCGTTCTTCGAATTCGACGGGCGCCAATTCATCGCCGAGCCGACCATTCCGAACGCGGCGTATGACGTATCCGGCTCCATCAGCTTGTTGCTGTTGCCCACGGGGCAGGTACTGTCCGTCGACAGCACCAACGACATAGAGATCTATACCCCGGATGAAAAAACCGGCGATGATCGCGACGAGGAGCGGTCCGAGTGGGCACCGCAGATCACGTCGGCGCCGCGGGTCGTGAGCGCCGGCGGCTCATACCGGCTCGAGGGTATTCGACTGAACGGCATGTCGCAGGCTTCTGTTTTCGGCGATGAACTGCAGGACGCCACCAATTACCCGCTTGTCCGCATCATCAATCTCAAGACCCACCACGTGTTCTACAGCCGCACCCACGACCATAGCAGCATGGCCGTCGCTTCCGAACGCGAGTCGTCGACGCATTTCGACGTGCCGGCCACGCAGGAGCCCGGGCTCAGTCGGCTGGAGGTCGTCGCCAACGGTATTGCGTCGGAGCCGGTGCTGGTTTACGTCAAGTAGTTCAAGCGTGCGCCTGCAGCAGAGCGGCTATCAGCACGGCCGAAATCGCGAGCGGGCAGACGTAGCGTAAGAGAATTCGGCACACGCCGGCGACGCGCGCCGGCGTGCCGCCAAGCTCGGCGGCAAACGTTGCCCGGTCCAGACGCCAGCCGATGAACACGCAGGTCAACAATGCGCCGACCGGCAGCATGACATTGCCGGCAATGAAGTCGACCACTTCGAAGAATGTTTTGCCGGCGAATATTGCCACTCCTTCGAGCGGGTGCCAGCCGGCGATTACATTGAACGACAGCACCGAGCCGATTCCGGCAAGCCACACGGCAAATGCACTGGTGGCCGCTGCCTGCGCGCGCCGCATGCCGCGCGCTTGCAGCCATGCGACCACGGGCTCAATGCCTGCGAGGGTCGGAGTGAGAGCTGCGAAAATCAGCAACAGAAAAAAAACGGTGCCGATCCAGCGGCCGCCGGGCATGAGCGCGAATGCGGCGGGTAGCACGTCGAACACCAAGGTGGGCCCTCCGGCGGGATTCATGCCAAAGCGAAAAACCAAGGGAAACACCAGGATCGTCGCCAACAGCGAAACCGCCAGGATCGAACCGCTGACCACCAGTGCGGGACGGAGCAGCGGCGCGCGGCGCGGCATGTAGGATCCGTAGGCCAACATCATGGCCATCCCAACGCCGGTGGCATAAAAGGCCTGGCCTATTGCCGCGAGGACGACCTTGGGGGATACGGCGCTCCAGTGGGGAGCGAATACGAATTGAATGGTCCGCACCACATCGCCGGTCGCAAGAGAGTAGGCGTCGAGCAGCAGCAGCAACAGCAGCAGCGCCGGCGCGCGGATTCGGCTCGCCAGTTCGATGCCGGGTCCCAGACCGCGGCCGGAGATGAAGGCGACCAGCCCCAGGAACGATAATTGCCAACCCATCAGCTGCCACGGGTCGGCGAGAAAATGCTGCCACTCGCTCTGCAGTCCCGTTCGCGACATGCCCGCGAACGCGCCCACACCGCATTTCCACGTGTAGGCGACCACCCACCCAGCGACGACCGTGTAGTAGGAGCAGATCAAAAACGCAGCGGCCGTGCCGAGCTGCCCAATGAGATTCCAGCGCCTCGAGCGGCCGAGGCTGACTGCCATCGCTCCGGCGGCGTCGCTCGGGGCGAGACCCGCGTAACGCCCGATCATGTACTCGGCGATGAGCAGGGGCGTGGCAATGACCAGGCAGGCGAGCACGAACAGGCCGATGAACGCGCCGCCGCCGAGCGTCCCCGCCAGGTAAGGGAAGCGCCAGATGCTGCCGAGACCAACCGCTGCCCCGATGGTTCCGAGATAGACCGCGAGCTGAGACGACCAGACCGGCGCGGCATCCAATCTTGCAGGCGATCCCTGCGCCGAGCTGTGCTCGAGCTTGTTCGTGATTTCTTCTCCCGCGATGCAAGATCCCGCCGCGGGGCGGTGCCTTCAATATACATCCGTCTTGCATCCAGTGAGCAAACGCTGACAGCGCGCGGCAAGGTTTTCACCCCCAGGCCGCGGGAGACTCCCGACAGAAGTCGCGCGACGGCCCGCAGGATAGTGGGCGCCTGCTCAGGCAATACCGCATGAGCCAATCCTTTCTATCATCGGAGACACTTATGGAAACGAACTATATTTCGCGCGATACCTACGGCATGTACAAGAATGCGGAAGGCGGGCCCGGCCCCGGGTTGATGGGCGCCGACACGCTTATGGGCAACGATGTCTACAATACGGCGGGCGAGAGCCTGGGGACGATCAAGGAATTCATGATCGAAATGGCCTCAGGAAGAATCGCCTACGCCGTGCTGTCGTTCGGCGGATTCCTCGGAATGGGCGACCGGCTATTCGCCGTTCCGTGGCAGGCGCTGCAGCTCGACACCGAGAACAAGCGCTTCACGCTCAATGTGAGCAAGGAGAAGCTCAAGAACGCCCCGGGCTTCGATAAAGACCACTGGCCGTCCATGGCTGACACCTCTTGGTCGACACCGGTGTACGCGTTCTACGGCGTCAAGACCACCGGGCGGATTCAATAGCCGACGCAAACCACTGCCCATACAGGGCTAGTGCGCGGCGCACGTGCGCGCGGCTAGCCCCGTTTTTTTTTGCTGCGCGAACTACCCGCCGGTGTAGCCGCCGATGATGGGCAGCACTTCGCCGGTGATATAACTCGAACACTGCGCAGAGGCGAGGAACACGTAGGCGGGCGCAATTTCTTCAGGCTGAGCAGGGCGCTTCATCGGGGTTTCGGCGCCGAATTTGGCCACTCTCGCGGCCTCTTTGTCCGACGGATTGAGGGGAGTCCACACCGGTCCCGGCGCAACGGCATTGACTCGAATGCCCTGCGGCACCAGATTGGCGGCAAGCGAACGCGTAAACGCATGGATGCCGCCCTTGGTCATCGAGTAGTCGAGCAAATCCTTGTTTCCCAAAATGCCGGTCACCGACCCGGTATTGACGATGGCGCTGCCGCGCGGCATGTGCTCGACGGCGGCTTGCGCCATATGGAAGTATCCGTACAGATTGGTCTTCAAGGTTTGATCGAAATGCTCCTCGGTAAGGTCCAAAAACGTCGGTGAATGGACTTGAAAGGCTGCATTATTGACGAGGATGTCCAGCCGTCCGAAATGCTGGACGGCGCGCGCTACGGCCTTACGGCAAAACGCGCGCTTGCGGACATCGCCCGCGAGCAATAGACACTCGCGCCCTTCGCGCTCGATGGCCTGCCTTGTCGCTTCCGCATCCTGGTGTTCGCTCAAGTAGAGCGCCACGATGTCGGCGCCTTCCCGGGCAAACAGCAAGCTCACCGCACGGCCGATGCCGGAGTCCGCGCCGGTAACGATCGCCACTTTGTCCTTGAGTTTATCCGAGCCGCGATAATACGGCGCGTCATACATCGGCGCGGGGTTGAGGTTCGCTTCAACGCCGGGCTTGGCCTGATGTTGCTTGGGAAACGGCGGTTGGGGATACAGACGCGCACCCGCCTGCATGGCTCGATTCGATTCCCGCCGCCGAGCGGGATGCCGCTGGCCGTTGCCCCGGTCGGCGCGCGCGACTTGCTTTTGAATATTGCGCTGCTGGCTCACGGTTCGCTTCGACGACTGCTTGTCCGACTGTTTCACGCCGCACCTTTCAGTAAATCCGGTGCCCTACGCTGCCGCTCGCCGGCCGGATGTTCCAGTACCGGCGGGCTCAATCGGGGGTAAGCCAACTCCCACGGGGAGGCGGAGCGCCCGGGGAGCGAGGTCGGCACGGCCGACTCCCGCTCCCCGGCGTCCGGGAGTTCATCGTCAATCGTCTTCCGAACCGCCCGCCGCGGGTGGAATCAGTCGGCGGATACCGTGCGCCCGGCCGCCCAGGCGCGCAGTGCCGCGACGTTCTCTCCCATGACGACGGCGAGCGGCCGCGTCGTCTGCATTTCCTGCGCGATCAACGCGGCGGTGGCGGGCTTGCCGGCCGCGTGCGCGCTGTAGAGGGCGGCGACGACCGCCTGTTCAATCTCCGCGCCGGAGAATTTTTCGCAGTGGCCGGCGAGCGCTGCGAGCTCCGCGGGATTAAATGCGAGCCCGCGCTTGCGCGTGTGGATCGCGATGATTTCCGCACGCGCAGCGGGATTCGGAAGGTCGACGAAGAAAATCTCGTCGAACCTGCCCTTGCGGATCAATTCCGGCGGCAGCGTCGTGATGTCATTCGCGGTCGCGACGACGAAGATTCGCGAGCGCTGCTCGGCGAGCCAGGTGAGAAACGTGCCCAGCACGCGGCGCGACACGCCGCTGTCGCCATCGCCGCCGGAGAGCGCCTTTTCGATCTCGTCGACCCAAAGCACGCAAGGCGCGAGTCCTTCCGCGGCCTGCAGCGACTCGCGCAGATTCTTCTCGGCCTCGCCTTGCCACTTGGTGTAGAGCGCGCCGAAGTCCAAGCGGACGAGAGGCACGCCGAAGATCCCCGCCGCTGCCCGGGCGGCGAGGCTCTTGCCGCAGCCTTGCACGCCCAATAGGAGCACGCCCTTCGGCGGGTCGAGCTCCGGCGCGCTGCCATCGAACGCCGGTTTGCGGTTGGCGAGCCAATGCCGCAGATTCTGCATCCCGCCGACGTCGGTGAACTTCGCCGTCGCGGGCTCGTATGACAAGCTGCCGCGCCGATTGAGAAGATCATACTTCGCGCTCATTACTCCCGGCATGTCCGATAGGGTGAGCGTGCCGTGGTCGAAGATGGCATGCCGGACCAGGCGCTCCGCGTCGGATGCGGTCAACCCGTTCAAATTGTCGACCAGCTTGGCCAGCGCTTCCGGCTCCAGATGCACGGGCTTGGTCGGATTCGCCGCCGTCCATTCCCGCGCGACGCGCGTGACGATCATCAGCCGCTCGTTGGCCGAGGGCATGGCGAGATGCAGGCGGGCGGCAAGATGTTCGAGCTCTTCCGGGAGAGTCAAGTCGCAGCTCATCAATACCACGGTGCGGGCCACGCGGTCATAGTCCTGGGCGATGTCCTTGAGCAACCGCACGTTGACCGGGTCGTTGAGGTACGGCTGAAAGTCAAGCAGCACATAGATGCCTGCCATGGGCGTGGCTTTGAGGTGCTTGAGGACCTGGTCCGGCGCGCTGAGCGTGCGCTGCGGGCCGCCGAGATCGACGTCAATGCGCCGTAAGCCCTCGGTGACGGTCCATTGAAACACGCCCCAGCCGCGGCCCACCCGCACCTTGAGGCTCGTCTCCTGCACCAGCGCCAGTACGCGCGCCTCTTCACGGGACTCGACGACGATGAGGGCCACACGCGAGCTGAGCAAGGTTTGCAGCTCGTGGCGGGGATCTTGCGTGACCGGCGGGGCGCTCATGCGGCACGAATGTAGCAGAAGTCCATGGCGGCCCTGCAGGGCGATGGCGTTTTTGGCGCCGCTTTCACATCCTTCAGGTCAGCGCCGCGCGAAACAGCGCGAACAGACGCTCCCAATGCCGCTCCGCGGCGGGTTTGTCGTATGCCGGCCGCTGGGGAAAAGCGAAGCCATGGTGGGTGCCAGGGTAGATTTCCACCTCGGCGTTGCCGCCGTGAGTTTCGAGCTCAAAGATTAGCTTGTCGATCAGCTCCCGCGGTGCGTATTGATCGGTTTCGGCGCAGCCGAAATACAGCCGCGAGTCTGTGCGATGGATTGCCAGGTGCGGGCTATCGGGCTGCTCGGTTACGAGGGCGGTACCGTAGATCGACGCCGCCGCCCGGATCTGGTCGCGATGGCGCACTGCTGCGTTGATCGCATATCGACCGCTCATGCAGTATCCAACACATCCCATCGGTCCCTTGGAAACCGCACCGTCCCGGCGTGCAAAGGCGAGCAGCGCGTCGGTGTCCTCCATGACCATGGG
Organism: uncultured Gammaproteobacteria bacterium; assembly: GCA_963818075.1. Lineage (GTDB taxonomy): Bacteria > Pseudomonadota > Gammaproteobacteria > Steroidobacterales > Steroidobacteraceae > Bog-1198. Next base: position 139,000 of record CAWFQX010000011.1, read on the forward strand.
GATGTTGAGGGTGCCCATGAGTTGCATCAGCTTCTCGCGCGTGGCCGTATGCGCCTCGCCGATGTAGGGCCCGAGTTCCTCGATGGCGGAGCGGTAGTAGAGATTCGGCAGCAGAACGTAATAGCCCACCGAGCTCAAGCGGCGCACCATGTCGCGAAGTTCTTCGCGGATGCCGGGGGCGTCCATGAAGAAGATGATTGCGGGATGCGGCCCTTCGCGTTCGGGATGACAAACAAAGGTACTCATCCGCCCGTCCGGAGTGTCGATTTGAATGTGTCTTTCGATCATCCCGTCGCTCCGCCGTCAGTCCTGTCCACCGGCCCCCACGGCCACCCAGGCGAGATCCGCGTTCGACACCGAATCCGTCTTGAAATTCTTCGCGGCCGCCGCCATGCGGGTGAGCGCTTGCGCCAAGGGCATGGGCGGCTTGGCTTGGCCTTTTTTCGACTTGTGGAAACGCACCGGATTGATGCGCGCAACGACGTAGTTGCGAAGATACGGTGATTTGAAGCCACGGCCTTGCAGCATCGCAATGATGCGTTTCGTCCGGACATCGATTTCCAGCAGGCGCGACGCAAAGCCCTCCCGTTCGCGCAAGCTCGCCGCCAGCGTACGTTCGCTGAAACGGTCGACCTTTTTCAGAAAAGAGCTGTAGGCGCCGCCGGCGAAACGCGACGATTTCTCATACACGATGCCGAGAGTCAGCAATTCGGCGGATTCGAACTCTGCCGCGTACTGCGCCTCCTTGGAAGCCGGGTTCCGTTTGGCCAGATTACGCGCCATGCGAATCACCTCCAGGCTGCGGTCGCGCAGGTTGTGAGCCTTTTCGGTGTTGAGGGCAAGGATGCGATAGGCCAGTGTTTCGTCCGGCGAGATGAGCGCCGTAATCTGTTTCAGGCCGAGGACCTTCCCGGCCGCCAAGCGGTGACGGCCGTTCGGCGTCCATAATCGGCCATCCTCGCCGCGCACGACGATCAACGGATCCAAGAAAGCCGCAGTCTCGTCGATTTTCGTTGCCAGCCGCTTCGTATGCGTGGGTGAAAGATCACGCTGAAAGGGGGTTGGCTGGATGGCGTGCAGAGGCAATGAGGCAAGGACCAGCGCCCGTCCACCCAAAGGTTCGCGGTACGCTCCGATGAGCGCGCCGCCGCTACTGCGCACCAACGCGACGACGTCTGCGATTTCCGCGCTGTCCATGGCAATGGCCACCTCGGCGGCGTCCAATCCCCGCGCGCTGCGGCGCGGCGCCAACTTGCCGCGGGCGCGCTTGGCGGTCGACTTGCGGGTGCGGTTGATTGCTGACTTCGCTGTTGCGGTTCCCATGTGACGATACGTTGCTCCGACAGGTTACGAATTTCAATTGCAGAAATGCAGGCGACATCGTTATATAGTCGGACCGTGGGATCAGAGACGCATCCCCCCACAGACTTGGAGGTAGAGATGGTTACGAAACGCGTATCCCCTGTTAAGAAGACGGCGAAGCGGAAGTCGGCCGCGTCAGTCGACCTGACGGACAGCGGAGTGTTCGAAATGCTCGCGTCGGCGAGCGTCGACCCGGACGCACGGCGCCGGTTGGTGGCGGCAGAAGCGTATTTCATCGCGGAACGGCGCGGATTTGCCGCCGGCAACGAACTGGAAGACTGGGTAACCGCCGAAGCGGTGGTCGACTCGAGGCTACAGCAAATGAAGGTCGCCTAGCGCCTCACCTCAGAACGAATATTTGATATCGACGCCGACGGTGCGTGGTTGATTCGTCACCACCCGCTCCAAAGACGGAATTGTCCATGAGAACCCAGTGGTGTTGATCCCGAGCTCCGCGTGCTTGTTTTCGGCTACCAAAGATAACTTGCCGACAGCACGAGAACGCGCTGCGTGCGCCGCTCCGGGATGGGACTCACGTCCGGGCTCCCCCTCAGCTGGCTGAGCGCACTGTCCAGATTGAGCAGCCAGTGGTCCGTGAGGAACCGCGTGGCGCTGAAACCCACGCCGACAGCATCGGTGCCGGCATGGGGAGCGAAGGCCGGATGTCCCGAGGCCAGCGACTGCGCCGGCGTGACGCCGAACTCGCTTTGCAAGTAGCGATGCGTCGCCAGCGTGATGGATGGACCGGCAAACATGACGAATTTCTTGGAACTGCCGGGAAGAGGCATGTAGACGCCGACGTCGCCGACCGTGCCGTTGGCGCCGCCCACCAGCTGGCGCACATCGGTGCGCAGGATCAGTGGAAACTTTCTCGAGAGCACCAAGGATGCGAACAATTTTGCCGCGGGCGCCGGCGATATGTCGCCCATGCCGTGCAGATTGGTGATGTCATCCTTGACGCGCCTGCCGAAGTCATAGCCGATCGCGGCGCCCACACGATAGTGGTCGCCGCGCAGGAAGTTGTAGCCGATGCCTTCACCGGTGCTCACGAAAGCAATGTCGCGGTATTGAATATTGATGACCGGGCCGCCCTGCAGCCGGTACGCCCGTGAGCCGTCGTACACTGGCTGCACCTCCGCCGCCGCGCCGACAATGCGGCGCCACTCCGGCAGATCGGGTTGGAATAACCGGGCCAGGATGAGGCCGCCGGAATACTGCCATTCCTGCAGCGGCGAGGGGGTCTGGGACCATGCCGAGTGGGCGCAAGCCCAGAGCAGGGTCAGACAGGCGAGCTGACGTTTGATGATCTTGGCTCCGCGGGCTGAGTCTGGCTCCGCGATCTCATTGGCGCGGCGAACTGGGTGTGGGTGTGGGCGGCGGCTTGGCTTGGCGCTTCGGGTCTTCGGTCCGCGGGTCTTTGGTGCGCAGCCGCGAAGTTTTGGGCGAGGTTTTCGGCGCTGTCACCGGCTCTGCGGCCGAAAGTCGGCGTTCAGCCTCCAACCAATCCTCCTGAGCCGTGCCGGCGGGGCGGCCGCGCTGTTCCCATATTTGGTAGGCCAGTTCTCGAATTGTCCGATTATCACGCTGCATGGCGACACGGTAATTGGCGTCCCTGCTTCCCGGTAGACCGAAGCATCGGAAGTCGAAGTCAGTCCAGTCCTACACGGCGCGACTTCATTTCTCACCGCCCACCGTAAGCTGAAACTGGCCGCTTTGGAATTTGTCGTACCACGTGCCCGACACCACGCCGTTGACCAGCCGCCCCTGCGATGTGACCTGAGTGCTCGTCGATCCGTCCGGGTATCTCCTTTGAATGCCCCCGCTGATGCCCAGATGGGAGATCGCGGTACTGACGATGTTGTTCGGGTCGGCGGAATTGATGGTCCCATGGCTGCGATCGCCATACTCATTGGTGGAATCAACGGTGCCGTCCTTATTGATGGTCCAGGTCCCCGGGAACACCCGTCCGGGGATCAAGTTGGTGGTGATGAAGCCGCGGTACGGACCGCCCGGCTTCACGGCCAGAGCCGGTGCCGCTTCGGAGGGTGCGGCGGGTTTCACGGCGGCGCTGCGCGACAGCTTGCGGGTCATCATCTCAGCTTCGGCGACGTGCAGGCCCTTGGGGAAGCTTTTGGTATAGCTCGCGAAGTCGGACGCATCCGTGCTGCCCTTGATGCCGAGCCAGTACGACTCATCGAGCTCGGCAGGCGTCGGAACATGAATTGCCGAGGCGGGCGCCGCCGGGTTGGCGGCGGCCGCGCCGGGGGCGCCCGGGCGAAAATAAAATTTACCCAGCGACTGATCGTACAGGGCCGGCACCTGCTCATGACCCACTCCATGGGCGAGTTCGACGACATCGCTCTGCACGTCCTTGAGCAGCGCACCGGCGGGCACTCCGGGCTTGCGCATCGCTTCGATGAGTACGCGGGTAAACACCCCGTTGGGGTTCGTATCGTGCGGCCCGAGATTGTCCAACGCCGCCTGCCCGGCGCCGGCGGAGTACATGATCATTTGGCCGGTCGCGGGCGTCACGGGTACCAGGCCGCGGCCGCCGATCGCACGGCCGGCTTCCTTGAACGGATTGCTGCGGCAGGCGTCGATGATGGCGAGTGAAAAGCGCGCCTTCTGGTCGGTCAAGTCGTCGAGAATTCGCTGCAGGGGAACGGCGTCATCCGCCACCTGCGCCTCGCTGTCCGCCGTGATGTCGACCGGGATCAAGTAATTCGTGCCGCCGAATTGCACGCCGTGGCCCGAAAAATAAAACACGACTTCATCGCCGCCCGCAACCTGCGCCTTGAAGTCTCGCAGCGCGGACTTCATCGCTTTTTGGGTGAGGTCTTGCTTCAGCGTCACGTCGAAGCCGACTGCTTTCAACTCGGTGGAGATCGCCTTCGCGTCCGCGCGCGCGTTTTTGAGAGGCTGCACGTTCTGATAGCTGTCATTGCCGATCACCAGGGCGAGGCGCCGCGCCTGGGCGGGCGCTGCGACGATCAATCCAAGGAGGAGCAGCGCCGCCAACCCGGCGCAGACGAACGAAGGTCGCATCGAGTTGCGCGCGGCATGGTGCGAACGAGAACGGTCTGCGCTGCTCATCCTACGTCCCCTGACGGTGGCGCTCGAACAGGAACTGCGCCGCAGCGAGGTCGGCATGCGCCACGCCCACTGATTTGAAAACCGTCCGGCGCGGACGCGGCGTGAGCGGGCCTGATGCGATCAATCCACTGAGCGTGGCAACGGCGCTTCGCATCATGACCCCGCGGCCGAGGGGTTGCGTCAAATCGCCGCTCTCCTCGAGCGCGGCAAGCGTGTCAACGACAATGAACGCTTCCTGCATGCAGGCGTCGTCCGCTTCCCGCATGGTCGGCTTGAAGCTCCCCACCAAGTCCAAATGGCAATCGGCTTTGAGCCAATCGCCGCGCACCAGGGCGTGCTCGGCCAGCGTGGCGCAGCTGATCACGTCGGCCGACCGCACGGCAGCTTCGAGGTTGTTCGCAACGCCGACCGGCCAGCCCCGTCCATCGAGGTCGCGGGCCACAGCCGCCGCCTTGTGCGGATCCCTGCCCCAGATGACCACGGACTCATAGCGGCGCACGGACCGGTGGCCTTCGACGAGATAGCGCGAAAGAGCCCCCGTGCCCACCATCAGCAGCACCCCGGGCGCCGCCGGCGCGAGGAGATCGGCCGCCAGCGCCGACACGGCCGCCGTACGAAACACGGTCAGCGATGCTCCGTCGATCCACGCACAGGGTTCTCCAGTCTGCCCGGACAGCAGCACATAGGCGGCGTTGACCGATGGCAAGCCCATCGCGGCATTTCCCGGAAACACCGTGACGATTTTGATTCCGATGGCGCCCTGCGGCTGCCATGCGGGCATCAGCAGCAAACTACGCGGCTGCTCCAGTGCCTCGAGATCGTAGTGAGCACGCGGCGGACTGTGGGCGTTCGATGCAAACGCCCGGCGCAGCGGTTCCACCAGGCTGCCGACGCTCGCCAAGCGATGCACGGTCTCGCAGTCGATATGGATCATGGCGAAATCATAGCCTAGCCGATGACATTCGCCTCGCGGAGCGGCCGGTTCCTGGCAATCCTCGCGATCGAGAGCGGCGACAAATCCAGAGTCGTGAAGCGTCCGTACAGAACCAGCTCCGCGATGCCGCGGCCGACGACGGGCGCTTGCTGCATGCCGTGCCCCGAGAATCCGTTCATGAACAGAAGATTCTCCACCGACTCATGGGCACCCAATATGGCGTTGTGGTCAAAGGTATTCATCTCAAAGTAGCCCGCCCACGCCCGCTCGAGCCTGGCCGCTTCGAACGCGGGAATGCGATGGGCGAGTGCCGGCCATAATCGGCTCTCGAAGGCGTCGTAGTCCGGTTGCAGCGGCAGGTCGTCAGCCTCGTCGTCCGGCGCGAGTCCGGCAATGAATGTGCCGCCCTCAGGTCGAATCCAAAATCCCGTCGGATCGATGGTTAGCGGAAAGGGAGTCATGAGTGCGGGGCAGGAGATAACGTACACCGTACGTCGCCGCGCAAATACGGGCAGCTCCACGCCGGCCATGGCCGCGACTTGCCGCGCCTGCGGTCCCGCCGCATTGACGACGTGACTGCAGCGAATCCGCGAGCCATCGGACAAAATCACCTCGGCGATGCGCCTGCCGTCGAGCGCGAGTTCGTGCGCCGCCGCCTTCACGTAGCGCGCACCCTGCCTGCGCGCCTTGCGCGCGAATGCCGTCAATAGTGCATAACCGTCGAACCAGCCTTCACCGCTCAAGCCCAAAGACCCCACCGACAAATCGGCCGTGTTGAGCCACGCGAAACGCTGTCCGAGAGCGTCCTGATCCAAGAGCGCCACATCGGAGCCGCAGGCCTTGTGCACCGAATGGATACTGCGCAGATGCGCAGCGCCGGCGGGTCCCGCCAGATAAAGGTACCCATGCTCGCGCAGCGAGAGGTCCGGCCGTTCGTCGTCGACACGCAGCTCCTCGGGGGCATTGCGCAAAAACGCAATACTGGCTTGCGAGATGCGTACGTTGATGGGCGTCGAGAATTGCTGGCGGATGGAGGCGGCCGACAGCGCAGAGGAAGCATTGGCGTACATTGGGTCGCGCTCGACGACGGTGACTGCGGCCTTGGGATCGAGCCGCGTCAGCCAGTAAGCGAGCGCGGAACCCATGACGCCGCCGCCGATGACGACGATTTGATCACTCATCCGCGATGATAGCTGCGCCCGGCGCAAAGGCGGAAGCGGGGGAGCGTTGCCGGCCGCCCCGTTGCGCGGAGCGGGAGCGCCCTCACCGGCCGACTGCGAAGTAGTTCTCACCTTGGCCATGTGGCCCCCGAGTCTTACAAGGTCACGGCCCTCCACCGCGTCCAAAATGTGATCCAAGGCGTCTCGCAAAATCCTCATTTCCATGAGGATCTTGCATAAGCCGCGACGCGTGGGCGGATGTCGCGAGTGCTGTGGAATCGCAGTGCAGCAAGATTGAAAGTGAATGATTCACGGAGGGTATTGGTGCAGAGCGCAACCAGAAACAGTGAGGCCGCCGCGTCGCAACCCGCGGAGCCTAACTCAGCTCACACGGTCAAAAGAGCAAAGCTCTCGGTACTGCTCGTCACCGGCGACGATCTGCTGTGGCCGCAGATTGGTGCGCACTTGAGCAGCGAGATGGTCCTCAAGCAGGTCGACTCCGTCGACGAGTTGCTGACGACGATCCCGGCGGGACAACCTGCCATCGTCCTATGGGATGCGCGCGGTCAAACAGATGCCGCCGCGGCGCTGTCCCGCCTGCAGCTGCATTCGCCGTGTTTCGCGGTGGTCGCACTGGACGACCCGGGGAGCGCTTCGGCGTGGACGAATCCAATTGCCCTGCGGCAAATCATTGCGCAGGTCGCGATACCTGTGCCTCCCGACGAACTGCAGGCGGCAATCGACAGCGGCCGCGAAGAGGTTTCCGCGCGAACGGCGCTGCTCGGCGGCGCCGGCATGCACGGTGCGGCCACCCCCGGCGCAGCGGCGCACGGCGGGGCCATGCCCCCCGTACCATCGGATGCGCGTCAATTGCCGTGGCTGCCGGCGGCCATCATCGGGGGGGTGCTCATCGCCTCGGTCGGTGCATTCTTGCTGGTCCGCCACAATGACGGGGCGGTCAAGCCGACGCCGGCGGCGAGTCCGATAGCGGCGCCGCAACCGGCCGACAAAGCCTCCGCCGCGGCCGACGAGAAGGTCGATCTGCTCATCGAGAAAGCGCAGCAGGCGATGCTGGAGCGGCATTTCATCGATCCGGCGGACTCGAGCGCGCTGGCCTTGTACCGGCGCGCGCTGCTCCTCGATCCCGATAACGGCGAGGCACACCAAGGGCTGCAGCGGCTGGCCGAGATCCTGATCGCGCGCGTGCAGACCGCCTTGGACGAGCGCAAGTTCGACATCGCCCTGCAGTCGCTCGAGAGCGCGCGCAGCATCAATCCTGCGGATGGCCGGCTGGCTGCGCTCGACGAGCGCATCACGAGCTTGCGGGCCGAGTTCGGCCCCGCACAGATTTTGGCGGCGATCAACGCCCAGAACTTCGATCGCGCGGCACAATTGATCGACGAGGCGGCGCGCGGCAAATCACTCGGCAATGCCAAGCTGGCGCAGCTGCGCGACGAACTGCGGCGGCGGCACGAAGAAGCGGATGCCGCGAATTTTATCAAGCTGATCGACACGCGCCTGCAACAGGACAAGTTGACCGAACCGCGCAACGACAGCGCCGCGTACTACCTGACCCAGGCGCGCGCCGCGGGCATCAGCGCCGCCGCGCTGCAGCCGCTGTCCCAGGAGATCTACAAGCGGCTGCTGCAGTCGGCGCGTACCGCCATCGATCAGCGGCGCTTCGCCGATGCGGATCGATTGCTGGTCGACCTGCACAGCGTCGGCGCCGCGACCGCCGCCATCGCGGGCCTGCAGCACGACCTTGTTGCGGCCCGCAGCCAGCAAAGCGCGCCGGCCGCCGGACAACCGCAATCCCTTGATCTCGCGCAGTCCCGGCTCGCCCAGGGCAAAGTCACCGAGCCCGACGGCGACAGCGCGCTGTTTTACGTCAATCAATTACGCGCGGCGGATCCCAGGAATGCCGCGCTGCCGCGCTTGTCGAGCGCGGTGCAGGCGGCGATCCTCGATCAAGCGCGCGCGGCGCTCGATACGGCGCAGCCTGCGAAAGCCGACGCGCTGCTGCAGACGGCGGCCGGCCTCGGTGCATCGGCAGATTTGACAGCACTCACCCAGCGCCTGGCGCAGATGAAGCAGCCCACGCCCGGCATGCCGGAGGTCGCGGAAGCCTCCTTGACCCGGGTCAAAGGGGTCCAAGTCGAATACCCGCCGGATGCGTTGCGCAAGAATGTCGAGGGCTGGGTGGAACTCGAGTACGTGGTCACCTCCGACGGCAAGGTCGCTTCCATAACCGTCGTGGATTCAAACCCGAGCGGGGTGTTCGACACCGCCGCCGTTAAAGCGCTATCGCGCGTGCGCTACAAGCCGGTGTTGCAGGGCGGGAAGCCCGCTGCGGTCGGCACGAAAATACGAATCGCATTCAAGCTGTCGAAGTAGCGGAACGCCCGATGCAAAACTCCCCTGCAAGCCCCGAACGACGCGACGCGATTTCGCCGCCGATCAAGCGCTCCGCCGTTCGCTGTCTGGTCGTGCACGATGACCTGGAGCTGCGCCTGCGGCTGGCAGGTGTAGTGCGGCGCGCAACTCCGGCCCTGGACGCGGACTGCATCAATTGCGCAAGCTTCGACGCGCTGCCTCGCGAGCGCATAGCCGGCTACGCCGCGTTGTTTCTCATTGTCGAGTTCAGCCTGCGCGACAACATGGCAGATCCGCTGGCACGGTTGGCGCGTTCGCGCGAGCACACGCCGCATCTGCCGATATTCGTGTTCGCGCGCGGCGGCGACGAGCGCAATGCAGCCCGAACGATGAAGCTGGGAGCCACCGACTATTGGCCCATTCACGCGGTGAAAATCGGCGAATTGGGCGAGGCCCTGCAGCAAATCGCGGAACCGGCGCGCACTTCCTCCACGGCGACCACCACGATCACCGCGGCCCTTGATCCCTGGCGCCAGCAACAGATCGCAGGTTACCGCCTGATCAAGACCATTGCGCAATCGCCGGCGGCGGCCGTGTATCTGGCGCGCAACGACAATTTGGCGCAGCCCGTGGCGCTCAAGGTCCACGCGTTCAAAGGTCGCTACGAGGTGTCCGATGCAGATCGCAAGCGCTTCATCCGCGAGTGCGAGATCCTGTCGTCGCTGAATCACCGCTCGGTCGCCGACGTGCTGGATTTCGGTATTACCGACGACTATCTGTACCTGGCCCTGGAATATTTTCCGTGCGGCAGCTTGCGCGACCGCTTGAAAAATCCGGTGAGCGAGGCCGATGCGGTCAACTACGCGCGGCAAATCGGCGAGGCGCTGCAAGTGCTGCACGCCGCGCACGTCGTGCACCGCGATCTCAAGCCGTCGAACCTGATGCTGACCGACGACAACCGCCTGATCTTGATCGACTTCGGGTCGGCGTCCATTCGGCTCGCGGAGAGCGAATTATCCAGATCCGATCTGTGCACGGGGACGCCCTACTACGTGTGCCCCGAACAAATTGCAAACCGCGATCCGGACGCGCGCGGCGACCTCTACAGCCTCGGGGTCGTGCTGTTCGAGATGCTGGTGGGCACGTTGCCGTACGTCGGCAACAACTTGAACGAGATCTTCGCCGGCCATCGCTCAGGCTTAGTGCCGCGGCTGCCGCAGCGAGTCCTGCGCTACCAGCCCATCATCGATCGTTTATTGGCCAAGGATCCCGCCGATCGGTATCCCTCGGCAGCATTGTTTCTCGAGGACCTGGGCGCGGTGAGCGCGCCCATTCGAACATCGGTCGACGACGCCAATCATCCAGGAGTGATTAATACATGAAATCTCGATTACACAAGATCCTGAGCGCGCTGGCGACGCCGATCGCGCTATTGGTGATCGTGATCGTTCTGGGCTTCAGCTTTCTCGCCATCGTGCTGGTGCCGGGACTCGAGCTCGCCAGCGAAGTGGCGGACAGTTCGACCGCGCTGAAGCTGTTGGGTGAGCAGCAGCGTCATCCGACCCTGATCCGCGCCTCTCTCGAATCGATGCGCGAACGCCTTGGCGACCGCGGCTACATTCAAGAATCTCTCGATCAGCTGCGCACCTCGAGCAGCAAGCTCGACGCAGCGATTCGCGAGATGACGCTGGCCCGCCCCGTGGGTTGGTTTTCGCTTACGGCGGACACCGGCGCGGTCGGCGCACCCATCGCCGGCAAGCACAAGGCCTTGCTGATCGACAGCTGGGCGCGGGAAATGGAGGTGTTGGCTCCGGTGCTGGCGTATCAGGGAGTGCCCTACCAGGACAACGAAGCCACCGGCACCAATCTCAACGGCAGCGGACGCCAGCTGGAAGTCGACGTAACCTCGGCGCTGCGCTCGAGCCGCCACGTCCTGCCGGTGCTGGACGGCGAATTGATGGCGATTACCGAAGACCTGCAGGCGACGAATTTGCGGTCGGCCGTACAGCTGCGGCTGGTGATGCTGTCGGGTCTCGTCATCGCGCTGCTGCTCGTGGTGCTGGTGACGGTGCTGCTCAGCGCCAGAGAACGGCAAGAAAGCAGCCTGCGCCAGGCACGGCAGCAGACTGCGGACATTTTGCGCACCGTCAAGGACGGCTTGTTCCTGCTCGACCAGAGGCTCACGATCGGTGCGGCCTACTCGGGCGCCCTCGAGGCGCTGTTCCAGCGCAAGGACTTCGCGGGCCTCCCCTTCGAGAACCTGCTCAAGTCCATCGTGTCCGAGCGGACCCTGGCGACCGCACTCAAGTTCGTGAAGATCCTGTGGGCGGAGCGCACCAACGAGAAACTCGTCAAAACGATCAATCCCCTGGGCGAGGTGGAAGTTCACATCGACGCCGGCAACGGCAAATTCGACACGCGCTATCTGCAATTCGAATTTCATCGTGTGCGCGTCGACGGCGAGATGACGCATGTATTGGTGTCCGTATCCGACGTCACCGCGCGCGTGGATCTGGCACGCGAACTGCAAAACGCGCAGAATCAGGCGCAAGGCCAGGTCGATACCTTGCTGGGCATTCTACACATCGATCATGCGCAGCTGACCTCGTTCTTGAACGATTCCAACGCAGCCATGAAAATGATCAACGCCGTGCTGCGCGAGCCGACCCGGGAAGAGGGCGTGTTCCGCAAGAAGCTCGACACCCTGTTCCGGCAGGTCCATTCGGTGAAAGGCGAGGCGGCCGCCTTAGGGTTGTCCTCGATCGAAAGCCGCGCGCATGCCTTCGAAGATGACCTGAAATCGCTGAAGGAAAAGCCCGAGCTGTCGGGCAATGACTTCCTGCCGCTGGTCATCAAGCTGGACGATCTTCTCACTCATCTGCAATCCGTCAGCGACCTGGTCTCGCGCCTTTCGCATCTGCAGCCCGCACACCCTGAGGCCGTTCATACGATCACCGCGGTCATCGAGGAAGAGAAGCAGAAGCAGAAGCAGCAAGCCGTCAAAGCCGATTCCGGGGTGGCGGTGACACTGCAACAACTGGCCGAGCGGGTCGCCCGCGAAAACAACAAGGAGGCGGCGCTGCAATGCAAAGGCCTCGACGCGGTGCCCGACGAATATCGGCGCGCGGTGAAGGACATCGGCATCCAGGCGGTGCGCAATGCCATCGTACACGGCATCGAATCGCCCGAGGCGCGTTTGGCCGCCGGGAAGTCCCCGCAAGGCACCGTGCGCTTCTCGTTTCAGGACGCCGGCGATACCGGCTACAAGCTCGTCGTCGAGGACGATGGCCAGGGCTTGTCGACCGAGCGCATCAAGGAGGCCGCGCTCAAGAAGGGGTTCATCACTCCGGAGCGGGCGCTTACCTTGGATACGAAGCAGATCTTCTCGCTGCTGTTTCAACCAGGCTTCTCGACTGTTGAAAACGCGACCAAGGATGCAGGACGCGGCGTGGGCATGAACGTCATCGCCGACCTCACCAATCAGCTGGGCGGACGGGTCTCGGTTGCGACCAGCAACGGAAAATTCACCCGCCTGACCATGACGCTGCCGCGCGCCGTCAAGCGCGCGGACGACACGGAGGCGGCGTGATCCTATGGATGGCCAGTCAAAGCCTACATTGAAGCTCATGATCGTCGATGATTCGAACATCATCCGGCGCCGCATCGAGCGCTCCCAGCAGATCGCCCGCCTCGAGGTGGTCGGAGCAGCAAGCAACGGCCGCGAGGCCGTGGAGTTGTTTCGCCGCACGCAGCCTGACGTCGTGACCATGGATCTGACCATGCCGGAAATGGACGGCGTCGAGTGCGTGCAGGAATTGGTGGCGATCAATTCCAATGTACTGATCCTCGTCGTCTCGGCTCTCGCGGACAAGGCGACCGCCGTCGATGCCATCGAGAAGGGCGCCAACGGCTTTCTCTGCAAGCCATTCACCGATCGTCAGCTCAATGACGCATTGGAAGAGTTGCTGTCGGAGGCATGATGCTCAAGGAAGCAGAGATCCGGACATTCATCGATGGAGCGACGAACTACTTCGAGATTTCCGCCCAGCAGGCCGCCACCGTCGGGTCACCCTATCTCGTGACCGACGGCAACCCCGGTGCCTACGAGTACACCGGCGTCATCGGCATTTCCGGCAGCCGCAAGGGCATCGTTTACTTCAGTGCGCCGCGCGGCATGCTCACGGTGCTGTTGATGCGCATGCAGGAAACCGACACCAGCGATGAAAACATCAAGGATCTCGTCGGCGAGGTGGCGAATACGATTTCGGGCAATGCGCGGCGCGATTTCGGCAAGAATTTCGTGATTTCCGTACCGATGGTGATTGCGCACGACGCCGAAAAAGTCACGGCGCCGCACAGCCGCTCCTACGTGATTCCGATCAATTGGCGCACTCACTCGGCCAAGCTCGTGGTCTGCCTCGAGTAGTTGACGGGCTCGCTAGGACGGTGCGGCCCCGCCAGCCGCGACACGTTCGACCTTGCACATGGGCAAGCTGGCGCGCACGACGAATCCCATCGACTCGTAGAGCTTGCGCGCGGCACTGTTGCCTTCGCTCACATGTAAAAAAGATCCCACACCGCGCCGATGCTGCCGGCCCCACAGCGCCCGCGTCAGCCGGCGCGCGAGGCCTCTGCCCGCAAAATCCGGGTGCGTGCACACGCCGCTGATCTCCTGCAACCCGGGCAGCGCCATCCGCTCCCCCGCCATCGCGATCAGCCTGTCGTCGGCGTAAACGCCCAAATAAACACCCAATTCGGCAGTACGCTCGCGAAAGAAATCCGGGAATGCGATTTGCGTGAGCTCGCGCATGGCGCGCCGGTCGACCTCACCGAGAACGGCGCCTGCATCCTCGCTCCCGTCCGGGATCTCGCCGGTGGGGAACAACTGCAGGATGTTCGAGCGGGAGGCGACCCGCCAGGACTCGGGCAAAGACTCCGGACACTGGCCGACGAAATAGGCCTGTGCACCGAGGCCCGACCGGAACGCTGCCTCCAGGTCCGGCTGCACGCCCACGGCCGGGACCGCGACGAATGGTGCGATCGACGGCGGATACCACTTCAGATCGTGCAGCCGCCCGGCGATGTTCCGGTGCGGCCCGTTGAGAGCGGACCACACCGGATTGTCGAGCGCCGCCGCATCAATCGGCAAATTCTGATCGATCGCCGAGCCCCTCGTTGTCCATGATCGAGAGCGGCCATCTCTAGACCGCCGCTGCCAGACCGATTTTATACCGCTGCGCCGGATGCTTGCGAGACAGATTCGGCCGCAAATTGTCGCGCGCCTGGATGAGGCGCTGCCAATCGACGGGATCCGGCAACGAGGGGACCGTGATGCGCTCACCTTGATCGAAGCCGGCGAGGGCGGCGTCCACCATCTCGTCGACGTCCATCACGATCTCGGGAGGCAGATCCTTGAGCTCGACGCCGGAGCCGTCCCACAGAGCGGTGCGGGTCGCGCCCGGCAGAACCGCCTGGACCCGAACTGCGGAGGCGCTCAATTCGAGCGTCAGCACTTCGCTGAAATGCAGCAGGTAAGCCTTGGTCGCGCCGTACACGGCATTGCCCGGCTGCACCATCTGCGACATGACCGACGCGATATTGATCAGGCCGCCGCGGTTCCGATCGAGCATGCCGGGCAGCGCGGCGTGCGCGAGGCGCGTCGGCGCGGCGATATTCAGCTGAATTTCACGGGTCAGACGGCCGATGTCGGCTTTCGCGAACGCGCCGAGCGTGGCGGCTCCGGCATTATTGACGAGGAGACTGATGCTGGGGTCGTCGTGCAATACCTGCTCGACACGCACTAGATCCGCCTCGTCAGTGAGGTCCGCCGCCAGCACTTGAACGCGCACACCGGCCTCGGCGTGCAGCCGGCTGGCCAGCTTTTCCAGATCCGGCTTGCGGCGGGCGACCAGGATCAGGTCATAGCCGCGTCGCGCCAGGCGATCCGCGTAGACGGCGCCGATGCCCGTGGATGCCCCGGTGATCAGCGCGGTGCCCAATTTGCTGATTTTGCTCATGAAGAAGACCTCTGGTTTGGCAGAATATTGTGGATGATGATTGAAATCCACAATCAGCCTAGCCCAGTCAGATATAGATGTCAATTAACATCCAGATAGAGATCCGGGCGACCGCTCTGTGATATACAGAGCCGATGGGACACTCGCAGGCCAGCAAGGCGGATACGCACGCTCGACTCGTGGCGGCAGCTGCGGCGCGATTCAAGGAGCGCGGCATAGACGGGATCAGCCTCGCGGACCTGATGAAGGATCTCAAGCTGACGCACGGCGGCTTCTATAAACACTTCAAGTCGCGCGACGAATTGGTGGCGGAAGCGCTGCATCTGGCGCTGGCGCAGAGCGGCCGCACAATGCGCGAGCGCCTGTTCGACCACGCCAAGCCGGATGTTCCCGGTTTCGTCGACTTCTATCTCGACGAGAGCCATCGCAGCGGGCGCGCGGCCGGGTGCGCCGTGGCCGCACTGGCGGGCGACGCGCCGCGCAAGGGTGCGGATGTACAGGCTCAGTTCCGTGCGCAAATTGAGAGCAACCTCGAGGCTTTGACCGAGGCGCTCGAGGCCGGCGGCGCAGGCCACGCAAGCGCCGAAGCGCGCGCGACGGCGCTCCTCGTGCTGAGCGCGCTCTACGGCGCGTTGATGATGGCTCGCGCGGTGGGCGATTCTCCGCTGTCGCGTGAAGTCCTGCAAAGCGTTCGCCAGCAGCTCATGAACCTCACGGGACGGGTCCCGGGCCCGGGCCCGGCGAGGAAAGCGCGGCTCCCCAAGCAAAAAAAGACGAACCCCCGCCGATGAGACGCGGTGCAGTTTCATGGCGTTCGCCGATCTGCAGCGGCGCCCTGTGTTGCGCGGCGCTTGTCGGCGCTGCCACGGCGCCGGCCAGCCGCGGCGGCGATTTGCACGACACAGCCAACCTGTCCTGGCTGTTTCCGCTGAACCCGCCGAGCGAGGGCGAACATGTCGTTGATGCCAAGACGCCGCTGCACTTGCCGGGCAGCTCGCGCGCGTTCACCGAGGCGCAGCTGACCAACCGCTTCTTCGCGCCCGATTGGTACCCGAAATCCCATACCCCGATGCCCGATATCGTGCAGCACGGCCGAGCGCCCGGTATCTATGCCTGCGGCTATTGCCACCTCCCCGCGGGCGAGGGACGGCCCGAGAACGCGGCATTGGCCGGGCTGCCCGCGGCTTACATCGTCCAGCAGGTCGCCGATATGAAATCAGGGGCGCGCCGCAGCGCCTGGCACGGAAGCCCGTTCCTGCCCGTCGATTTGATGCGCGACTTGGCGGCGGCCGCCGAGGCTGCCGACGTGGCCGTGGCTGCCGACTATTTTGCCGCGCAGACCCTGCGCCCCCGCGTCACGGTGCGCGAGCGCGAGCGTATTCCGCGCCTGCGAATCATGGGCTGGCTGTACGTGATCGATCCGCGCGGCGGACAAGAGACGCTGGGTGAGCGCCTGCTCGAATGGGCGCCGGATGGCGAGCGCCATGAGCGGCGCGATCCTGTCATGCGCTACGTCGCGTTCGTTCCACCCGGCAGCGTGAAGCGCGGGCGCGAGATCGCCACGACCGAGCAGCGCGGAGCCGTGCAGCCGTGTATCGGCTGCCACGGCGACCACCTGCAGGGGATCGGGTTGATTCCCGCGCTCGCCGGCCGCTCACCGACCTATCTATTGCGGCAACTCGTGGCGTTCAAGACCGGCGATCGTGCGGGCCCGGCCGCCGCATCCATGCAAGCCGTGGCTGTGCAATTGGACATTACCGACATGATCGCAGCGGCCGCCTACGCCGCCGCGCAATAGGCCGCGGAGCGGGCCGGACAGTACGAACTTTAGGCCACGCTTTCCGCGCTATAGCGGGCCAGGAGCCCGGTTCGCACCGCGTGGCCGTATACCCGCCCGTAAAAATAGGCCGCCAATAGCAATTCGAACGCGGCCACCAGCGAGCCTTGTAGCAGCAGGACGCCGGGAAAGGGACGGCCGGCCAGCAGCGAGCGCATACCCTCGAACACATAGGCAGGTGGCAGCGCATGCGCCACCCCCTGCATCCACTGCGGCAGTACGGCGAGCGGATAGAAGACGGCGGCGAACGGCGACAGCAGCGCTGGCAGCGGCCACAGCAGCCATTCGGACGCGGGGCCGAACCGCAGCACGACGGCACTTCCGAATATGCCGAGGGAGATTCCAAACACGAACAGCACGGTGAGGAAGCCGATCAGGGGCAGTCCCATGGAAAAAAACTGCAAGTGAAAGATGCCGGTGGCGAGCAGCAGCATCACCACCACCCCGATGCTGCTGGTGGCGACGCTGGTGATCACGAGCCCCAAGATATATTCGGAGATCGACAGGGGCGAGGAAAACAAATTCAAGAAATTGCGCGACCAGACATCCTCGAGAAACGCGGTGGTCACGCCCTGCATGATGCGCGTGCAGAAATCCCACAACAGCACGCCGCCCAGCAGCGTGGGGACGAAATCCACGCCGGTGCCGCTCACGGTATTGAGGTAACGCGTGATGAAGCCCCACAGCACAATGTCGATGGCCACCCAGGTCACCATGGGAAACAAACGCACCGGACTGCCGCGCATGAGATAGATCTGCCGCAGAACGATGCCGGCAATCGGGCGCAGTTTCATGCGTGCTCCGCCCTGTGCGCCAATGGCTCGCGTGCCACGCGGATGAAAAGCTCCTCCAAGGTCGCGCTGCCGTGTTCCTGCGGGAGAGTTCGCGGATTGCCCTCCAATAGCACTTTGCCGTGCGACAGAAACAGCACCCGATCGCAAACCTCTTCCACTTCGTGCATGTTGTGCGAGGTCCACAAAATGCCGCAGTCATCCGCTGTGGCGAGGCTCCTGATTTTCGCGCGGATCAGCTGCGCCGCGGAGGGATCCAACGAGGCCGTGGGCTCATCGAGCAGCAACAACTGCGGATGATTGAGCAGCGCCTTGGCGAGCGCCGCCCGAGTCTGCTCGCCGGAGGACAGTAGCCCGCACTTGGTGTGGCGCAGATGCGCAAGGTCGAATTCCTCCAGCAACTCCTCGACGCGGCCACGCAGCGATGCGATTGAATATAGCAGGCCGAAAAAGCGCAAATTCTCGACGACCGTCAAATTGCCGGGCAGGGCGGCGTACACGGCGGCAAAATTGGTCCGCGCCAGGGCGCGGGCACGCTGTCTCGCAATGTCGATCCCGCCGATCTCGACGCTTCCGGTGGTGGCGGCGAGCACGCCCAGCACCATGTTGATGGTGGTCGTTTTGCCGGCCCCGTTGGGGCCGAGCAGACCGACGACCTCGCCGCGCCCGACCGTAAACGATACGTCATCGAGCGCGACCACACTGCCGTACACCTTGTGGAGCCGGATGACCCGAAGCGCGGGGCGGTCGGATTTCGGGTGCGTGAGCGGCATCGGCATGGCTGGATTATGCAATGTCGCGGCGAAATTATCGCGTGATACCGCGCGCGCAGCGTCTAAAACGGCAGTGCGCTCGCCGCGTGATAAATTACGGCGGCCGGTTTGATTTGAAGCGTGGAGACGTGATGACGAACATTCATTTGGTCGGCGGCGAGAAGGGCGGCGTCGGCAAGTCCCTGCTGGCGCGCCTGCTGGCGCAATACTTCATCGACCATTCCCTGCCGTTTATCGGCTTCGATTCCGACCGAACGCATGGTGCATTGATGCGCTTCTACGCGGGCTACGCCTCGCCCATCCTCATGGACAACTACGAAAGCCTCGATGCCATCGTGGAAGCGGCGACCGAAGAGCCGGGGCGCAGGATTCTGGTGGATCTGGCGGCCCACACCAACGAAGGATTGACGCAGTGGATGGAGGATTCGCAATTACTCGAGGTCGCGCCGGAGATCGGGCTCAACGTGCGCTACTGGCACGTGATGGATTCCGGGCGCGACTCGGTCGATTTGCTCAAGCGGCTATTGGACAAGCACGGCACGCGCTTTACCTACACGCTGGTCTTGAACCACTTGCGCGGCGCCGATTTTCGCATCCTCGACAATTCGGGAGAAAAGGAGCGGGCGATCGGCATGGGCGCCGGCATCGTCACCTTGAAACGGCTGCACGAAATCACGATGAACAAGATCGACGCCGGCAGCTTGAGCTTCTGGGCGGCCATCAACAAAAATGAGGGCGACATCAGCGGCTTACGCCTGCTCGAGCGGCAGCGTGTCAAGGTGTGGCTCAAGAACGCGTATACGGAGATCGCCAAGCAGGGCGCGTGACCGGCTCAATCTGCGCAAACCCGCTACTTAATTGGATTCAAGTCCTAGGGTTCTCCTTGCAAACTGCCTGCCACGCGACGGATCAACGATCCCGAGTCGCGGAACAAACAGTCAAGGAGAGGTCATGAATAGCTTCACAGTAACCGCCGTCGGCAATCTAGCCAAGAATCCGGAACTCGCAGTCAAGGGGGATACGACGTACACCCGTATTTGTCTGGTTGGCAACGATTACGCGGGGAAGGATGAACAGGGTAATGCGCGTGAGGCGGTTACCAGTCTTTGGTTCGTTGCGTTCGAGAGTCTCGGGGAGGCGATCGCGAAAAACGCGCGAAAGGGGGATCAGCTCATTTTGCAGGCGCAGATTCGCTCCAACAATTGGACCGACAAAGAAGGCGAAAAGCAATACGACTATTCGTTTGTCATCCAGAATTTTCGATTCGGCGCTCCAGGCAAGATCAAGCGCGAGGAACTGGCCGCGCGCCGTGATGAGAGAGAGGGAGCTCTGGAAACCGAAATCTAGAGAGCTGCTGCATGCATCGGCCGACGGCCGCGCATAGCCCCAACGAACACATCTACCCGGGAAAGGAATTCCGCCGTGCATCACCCCCGTTTGCATCGTATCGGACTGCAGCAAATCGTACCGATGCTGCTGATTATTGCAGCTGCGGGCCTGCCTGGTTTGGCCGTGGCTCAAGCCTCGCCTTTCATGACGGGCGCGACATCCCTTCAGACCAACCTTCTCGCGTGGTTGACGCCGGTCGCCATCATTCTCGTGATGGTTCTCGGAGGAATGGCGATGGCAAATCGGATGAGCTGGGGGTGGTGTCTCGGCGCGATTCTTGGCATAGCGATCGGATTTGGAGCGCCGCAGATCGTGACCTGGGTGCGTGGGATGTTCGGAGTCTAGGAGGGGACAGTGAACGACCGCAATCCCGGACTGATTGCCGATCCCCTGTTTGTCGGCGCGACCCGACCACCCATGCGATGGGGGGTCACTTATTCGGCGTTGTTGTTCAACCTGGTGTTTACCATGGAGGCCTTTCTCCTGACGAAAAATCTGCTGACGCTGCTGCTGTGCGCGCCGATTCACGGCGTTTGCATGCTGCTCTGCGCGCGCGACGCGCGCTTTTTTGATCTGGTGCTGCTCTGGGCACGAACTCGTTTGGCTGCGGTATTCGCCAATCGCTGGCACTGGCGGGCCAGCAGTTACTGCCCGCTGACCCTCGATCTTCCGAATCTCCGGGGTCGCCGCCGGCCGCAAATACCCGACGTTCATGTGACGGCCTGCGGTGTGAGCGCCCAATGATGCCGATGCTCAAGAATTCGGCCGCCATTCAACGTGAGTTCGCGGCAGCGGAGCGAATTCCGTATACCGCACACGTCGCGCCGGCCGTGGTCAAGACTGTCTTCGGCGATTACCTGATGGTATTTCGGCTCGGAGGGGCCAGCTTCGAGAGCAACGACGACGAGGAACTGAACAATTGGCATGAGCGCCTCAATGTTCTATGGCGAAACATCGGCGGCGCGAATGTGGCGCTATGGACTCAAGTGATCCGCCGCGGCGCGGGGATCTCTGCAAGCACTCGAGAGATCGACGCGCGACGGACAACATGCGGCTCATTCGCCGGCGCACTCCTCACAAAGTATCGGAGTCGGCTGGCGGGCGAGACACTGATGATGAATGAAGTGTTCCTCGGCGTCGTGCACAGACCAACCTCGGGCGTCGCCGCGGGTCTCGCATCGAAGTTGCTGTCCCGGGCGCAGCGAGAGGGATCACGGTTGGCGGTGGCCGACGCGCTGGACACCTGTGAGAAGCTGTCGCAGACACTCGCCGCATCGTTGGCGCGGTACGAACCCGAGCCCTTGGGTATTTATCGATCGGAAGGAATCTGGTACTCGTCGGTGCTCGAATATCTCGGACTGCTGATCAATGGCGAGTGGCAGCGAGTGCCGCTGCCGAGCGGGCCGCTCAATCAAGCGCTCGCCACGGCGCGCTTGTTCTTCGGCACCGAGGCCATCGAATACCGGTCGCCGACCGCGACTCGCGTCGGCGCGATGCTCGGCATCAAGGAGTACCCGACCCCGAGCGTCGTCGGAATGTACAACCGGCTGCTGTCGGCACCATTCGCATTTGTGCTGACGCAGTCATTCGCCTTTCTGACGCAAGGCAGCCGGCCAGGCACTGCTGCAGCGCCAGTTCAACCGCATGGCGAAGCCGGCGATTTCGCGGTGTCGCAGGCGGCCGAGCTCAAGGAGCGCTGGATGCCCTGACCAGCAACGAGTTCATCATGGGCGATCATCATTTTTCCCTGCAGGTGCTTCGCCGATATCGCGGACGCCGGCGGCGAGGCTGGCCGGCGGCGGCCGGCTCAAGGCGCTGAACGATCACATCGCGCTGGCCCGCAGCTATCTCGCCGACACGGCATGCTGGTCGCGCGAGAGGATCTGGCGTTGGAGGCCGCCTTCTGGGCGCAGCTGCCGGGCAACTTTCCGATTCCGGCCCCGCAAGGCGCCAATCACGTCGCGCAATTTCGCCGCGATGGCGCCGTTTCACAATTATCCCACCGGCCGCGCCGACCGGCAATCATTGGGGCGATGCGTTGAGCGCTGCTCATCACCAGCGCGCGCTCGCCCTACTATTTCTCGCTGCACGCCAGCGATCCCACCGATCCCGACGGCGGCAGCCGCAAGGACACCGGCCACACGTTCATCTGCGGGCCCACCGGCTCGGGCAAGACCGTGTTCATCGGCTTTCTGGTCGCGATGCTGGCCCGTCAGGGCGCCACCCAGGTCATCTTCGACAAGGATCGCGGCCTCGAGATCCTGGTGCAGGGCGCTCGGGCGGCGAATACCTGCCCTTGAAGAACGGCGTGCCCACGGGATTCAATCCGCTGCAGCTGCCGGTCACGCCGGCCAACATCGAATTCCTCAAGGTCTGGCTGCGCAGCTTGAGCGCCGGGCCGCGCCGTCCGCGCGCGCGCCGAGCCGCGTACGCGAAGCGGCCGATCTGGATCAGGCGCTGCACGGCACGCTGGCGCTCGAGCCGACCGCGCGGCGCTTGTCGCGGCTGATCGAATTTCTCGATCCGACCGATCCGGAGGGCATGCATGCGCGGCTCGCGCGCTGGTGCGAAGCTGCCGCGGGGACTACGCCTGGGTGTTCGACAACCCCGCGACTCCGTCGTGCCGCGGCTTGGCGGGCACGTCCGTCATCGGCTTCGACGTCACCGAATTTCTCGATCATGCGCTGACCCGCGCGCCGGTCACCCTGTATCTATTCCATCTGGTGCGCCAGCTGCTCGATGGCCGCCGGCTGGTGTGCTGGATGGATGAGTTCTGGCGGCTGCTGGCCGATCCGGCCTTCGAGAGCTTCGCCAAGGACGGGCCGAAGACCTGGCGAAAGCTCAACGGCGTGATGTGCCTGGCGACTCAAAGCGCGAGCGATGTGCTCGACAGTCCCATCAGCCGCACCATCATCGAGCAGACGCCGACCAAGATATTCTTTCCCGAATGCCGACGCCAACTTCGAGGAGTACACGCGAGGGTTCGGCCTGACCGAGCGCGAATTCAAGCTCATCAAGGAACACTCGAACCCGGTTCGCGCATGTTCCTGATCAAGCAGGGCCATCACAGCGTCGTCTGCCAGCTCGACCTCAAGGGCTTCGACGCCGAACTGACGGTCATTTCGGGCCGCGCCAGCGAGGTCGAGCGCATGCATCAGATCATGTCCGACGACGGGACCGGATCCGACGGCATGGCTGCCGCAGTTCATGGCGCGAGCAGCGCTGACCGGTGATCATCGATTGGCTAACCCACAGGAGATATTCATGCGTACTGCTGCAATCTCGTTCGCTGGTGTGCCTGGCTGCGTCGATTGCAGTCGCGCCGGCTGCGCAGGCGCAGTGGGCGGTGATCGATGTCGCCGGCCATCGCGCAGCTGATTCAGGAAGTGCAGACCACTGCAGCAGCAACTGGCCACCGCCCGCAGCTCAACTGCTGCAGGCGCAGCAAGCGCTGCAGTCCATGACCGGCGATCGCGGCATGGAACACTTGCTCGGCGGCACCGTCGCGCAACTACCTGCCGACCGGACTGGTCGCAGGTCACTGCGGCGCTGCAGGGCAGGCGGGCGGCTACGCCGCGCTGTCGGCCGACATCCAGCAGCGTCGATCAACGCCAATGCGGTGCTGTCGGCGCAGCAGCTTGGCGACGCTGTCCGCCGACCGACCAGCAGCAAATTCAGGCGGCGCGCCAATGGAGCGCGCTGCTGCAGGCACTTGGCCCAGCAGGCACTGGCCAACACCAGCAGCCGCTTCGCCTCCATCCAAAGCTTGATCGCGGCCATCTCGACCGGCGACGGATCAGAAGGCGATCTGGATCTGCAGGCGCGGATCAGCGCCGAACAGGGCATGCTGCAGAACGAGCAGACCAAGCTTCAGGTGCTGAATCAAGCGAGCGCTGGCGCAGGAGTCGTGCAATGCGCCAGCAGGCAGCGCGAGCAAGTCGATCGACGGACACGGGCAGCTTCGCCACCCGCTTCCAGCCGGTTCCCTGACCGACGCTGAGAGCACATGGGCTTCTTCGCGACATTCTGGTCGTGGCTCAACGGCCAGCTCGCCGCCTACATCGGCGACAACACTGCGCGCGTGGCCGCGGTGCTCGAGCCGCGGTCGTGACGCTGGCGACGCTCTACGTCATGGCCTGGGGCTATCTGCATCTGACGGGCAAAATCGAGGAGCCGTTGGCGCGGGCTTGAAGCGCATCGCGCTGCTGGCGCTGATCCTTGGCGTGGGCCTGCGCCTGTGGCTCTACAACACCGTCATCGTCGATACCTTTTACAACGCGCCGGCGCAACTGGCGGCCGCCGTGGTCGGCGCCGACGATCCGGTCGGCACCATCGATGCCATCTGGGACAGCGGCGGCACCGTCGCCGGCATCTTGTGGACAAAGGCGGCCTCTCAACGGCGATTTCGGCTTCTATCTCGCCGGCGCCGTCGTCTGGCTGCTTGATCGGCCTGCTGTGCGTCTATGCGATGTTCCTGATCGCCCTGTCGAGCATCGCCTCGGCGGTGCTGCTGGCGCTCGGTCCGCTGTTCATCGGCGCTGCTGTTCTTCGATGCCACGCAAGCGATTCTTTGTCGGCCTGGATCGCGCAGCTGGCGAACTACGCGCTGATCACCATGCTGACGGTGATGGTGGCGGCGCTGTTGCTGCAGATCGTACAGATCGTATGCGGCTCAGACCGCGGCGCGCGGCAGCGCGCTTCTGACCGTGGACGCGCTGAACATGGTGCTGATCGCGGTCCTGGTGTTTCTGGTCCTGCGCCAGGTCATGCCGATCGCGGCGGGACTGGCCGGCGGCCTGTCACTCAATTCCTTCGGCGTCGTCAGCCGCAGCGTCGGCTTGGGCGATCGCGCGACGATTGGCGCGCCGGCGCTGGCCGGTTGCGGCGCTCGATTCGCGCGCTGTCGGCGCGGCCGTCGGGACGGATCGCGCGATCGGCGCGTCCGTCGGCGCATCGCGCGAAAGCCGGCGCCGGCGTCGAAGCGCTCGGGCGCAAGCCGGCGAGACTGGCGTCGCTGACTCACGTACCAAGGAGGGTGAAATCATGCGTGTGCTGTATCTGTGTGATACCGCTGCTGTGCGGCTGTTCCGCGCCGAGCGTGCGCTGCGACGCGCATCTGCAGCCGATCAATCCGCCGGCGCGTCGCGATGCCGCCGACGCGCCTGCAGCACGACCGACGCCGACGCGGAGCGCGCCGTGACCACGCGCTCCGGCGATCGACGAGTATTTCCGCGAGGCCGCAGTCCTGGGACACCGACCGCGCCGCGCAGTATCGGCGCAGTGCGCGCACCGCGTGGTGGGTGGCGGGCGCCGGGTGGGCTGTGCGCGGTCGCGAGCGCACTGGCGCTCGCGCTGCTCATGCCCTTGAAGCGCGTCGATCCCTTCCTGGTCCGCGTCGACAACAGCACCGGCATCGTCGATGTGGTGCCGGTCTATGCCGGCGCGCGCCACGCCGGAGGAGGCGGTCACCCGCTATTTTCTCACTCACTACCTGAGCGTGTGCGAGCGCTTCAACTTCGCGACCGCCGAGAGCGACTACGAGGAGTGCGGTGCCTTTCATTCGGCGCAGCGCAATCAGGCTGGTACGCGCTGTGGACCGCCACCAATCCAGCATCCCCGCTCAATGTGCACAAGGATGGCAGCACGTGTCCGGGTGCAGGTCAATCGGTGAGTTTCTTCACCCGCTCGAGCGGGCTATCCGATCTGGCGCAGGTGCGCTACCTGAAAGCCGTGCGCCAAGGCGCCGGCGCCGAGGAGATCGTTCACGCATTGGATCGCGACCATCCAATACGCCTACGCGGAACCGGCGAAGGATCCGAAGACGCGCCGCTGGAATCCGCTCGGGCTTCAAGATCGTCGATTTTCGTTCCGAACCCGAAGTCTGGTCGAACAAGCGGCGGACGAAGGAGCGCGCCATGAACACATCGAGTCGTCGACGCCGTGCGTGGCGGCGTGCGCCGCTGCTGGTCTTGCTGCCCTCGCATGTCCTGGCGGAGACCGTGCCGGTGAAAGGCCGTGTCGACAGCCGCATCCGCAGCGCCGCGTACAACGGCGACGGAGGTCTACAAGCTGCGCGGCTTCGTCGGCTACCAGATCGATCTCGAGTTCGAGCCCGGCGAAACCTTCGTCGGCATCGGCGCCGGCGATATTGAAGGGCTTGTCGTTCGTCGGTCAGGACAATCACCTGTTCCTGAAGCCCAAGGCCGCCAAGGTCGCGACCAATCTGACCGTGCTCACCAGCGGCGGCACTACCAATTCGACTACACGGCTGCATCGCAGCGGCCCGGCGGCTGACGATCCGACGTCATCTATGCCTTGCGATTCACTTATCACCGGCGCCGTCGCCAGCCGCGGCCGAGGCGGCCGCGAAGCGCGCTGGATTCGCAATTGGATAACGCGTCGGCCAAGCGACCGCAGCAATATCGACTATTGGTACTGCGGCGAGCCTGCGCTTAAGCCCGTCGCGCGCTTCCGATGATGGCGTGCACACGCGGCTGCGATTTGCGGCGAACGCGGATCTGCCCGCGATTTTCGTGCGCAACGACGATGGCAGCGAGTCGCTGCTGAATTTCAGCATGGACGCGGGCGACGTCATCATCACCGGGTCGCGCAACAGTTCATTCTGCGGCGCGGCAAGCTCACCGGCTGCATCGTCAATCAGGGATTCGCCGGCGGCGGCGCGCGGCTTGGATTCCGGCACCGTCGCGCCCGAGGTCGAGCGCCGGGTGCAGGGAGGCGTGCCGTGAGCGAACCGGATTCAGAAGACGAACATGGTGCGCGGCGAGCGCGACGTCACCGCTCGTCAAGCGCTCGCTCTCGCTGCAGTCGCGCATCAGCAGTGTGCTGGCGATGGGTCTCATGAGCATCCTCGGGCTTGGGGTCGCTGACCTGGTACTACGCCCATGCGATGACCCGACCAGGCCGGCGCGCTCCAGCGTCGCACAGGCGTCGGCGTCGCACTCGCGCTCAAGGTGAGATGCCGTTGCCCAGCCTTGGGACGGATCGACCCGCCGCCGCCTGACATCCCCCGCGATCGAAGCCACACCCTTGCCGCCGCCCGATCTGCCGCCGTCGCCGATACTGACGGGCGCCTGCCAGCTTGCGCGAAATTCCGCTGGAGCGCGGGTCCGGCAACGAGCGCGTCCGGCGCGCCTCCGCCCAAGACCGCAGAACAGTTGGCGCAGGAGCGGCAACTGTCAGGCGTCGGTCTTCTCAGCCCACAGCGGCATTGCCAAGCGCCGCCGGCCGGGCGCGAACATCATCAGCGCCGCCGCCGGCCGGTTCACCCCAGGACCCGGTGAATTGGGCGCGCTGCTGCGGCCCAGCGTCAGCACGGCGGTCCGCGCGCAAGTTCTGCCGACGCAACGTCTGTTGCTGCCCAAGGGCGCTTTCATCGACTGCACTCTGGAAACGGCCATCGATTCGACGCTGCCGGGCATGACCACCTGCGTGATGGCGACCGATACATTCGGCGTCGACGGGCAAGTGGTGCTGCTGGAGCGAGGCACCAAGTTGATCGGCGAGACGCGAGGACAAGTGCAGCAAGGATCGGCGCGAGTCTTCGTATTGTGGACCGAGGCGCGAACGCCAACCGGGGTCGATGGTGCCGCTGGCGTCGCCCGGGGCTGACGAGTTGGGCCGCTCCGGACTGCCGGGAACGGTCAACACGTCACTTCTGGCAGCGGTTCGGCGCCGCAATGCTGGTTTCGGTGATCGATGGCGCGGTACAGGGTGCGGTGCAGTCCTCCCGCGGCGGCAACGGCACGGTCATCATCAATCCATCGGCGTCGCAGGACGTGATGACCGAAGTGCTCAAAGGCACCATCAATATTCCTCCGACGGTGGTCAAACAACAGGGCGACCGCATCCAGGTGCTGGTCGCGCGCGATTTGGATTTCAGATCGGTGTATGAACTGCAATCCGTCGCCGACCGTTAGCGCGGGCGACGGACGCCTCCGCGCTCAGCCTCAACCTGCGCGCCCTGCGCCCGCTGCTCGCGAACGCCGAGGTGATGGAGCTTTGCATCAATCGGCCGCTGCGAGGCATTTCTCGAAACGCGCGATGGCTGGCGCAGCGAACCGCTGCCGTTTGCGGATTTCGAATGGTGTACTCGATTCGCCAAATTGGTGGCCAATTCGACGCAACAGCGCATCGACGCCACCGCGCCGCTGTTGTCGGCCTCGTTGCCGGGCGGCGAGCGCGTACAAATCGTCATGCCGCCGGCCACCACCGCCGGGCTGTGTGGCCATCACCATTCGCCGCCCGGCCGATCAAGTGTGGAGCATCGAAGAGCTCTCGCAGCGCGGAATTTTTCGCCGGACCCGGCAAGCCGGGCGCAGCGCTCGACGACACCGAGGAGGAGTTGCTGCGCCTGTTGGCGATCGTCCGACTACGAGGCCTTCATGCGTCTCGCCGTGCGCAGCCGCAAGAACATCCTGGTGTCGGGGCCCACCGGGTCGGGTAAGACGACCTGGACCAAGGCGTTGATTCGGGAGATCCCGAGCGAGGAACGATTGATCACCATCGAAGATGCGAGGGAGCTGGTACTTGGACCGGCACCCGAATCACGTGCGTCTTTTTTATTCGAAGGACGATCAGGGACTTGCGCGCGTCACGCCAAAGCAGCTGCTCGAATCATGTTTGCGCATGAAGCCGGACCGAATTCTCCTCGCGGAACTGCGAGCGGAAGAGGCTTTCGATTACCTGCGCAACGTCAATTCCGGACACCCCGGGTCGATCACCAGCGTTCATGCGACGAGCGCGGAACTCGCCTTCGAGCAACTCGTGCTGCTGGTCAAGCAGAACCCAGGCGGCCGGGAACTCGCGCGAAGCGACATCAAGAGCCTTCTGTACCTTCTCATCGACGTCGTCATCCAGTTTGGTGTGGAGCGGCACCAGCGCTTCATCAAGGAAATCTGGTTTGAACCGGAGCGCAAGCGTCAATGATGGAAGTCGCGGCTGCGCGTATACCGCGGTGCAAGCGCCGATGATCGTCGGACTGGCGCGCGGACGCTGCCCCCGTTTCGACATTACGTGCTCTCGCCGCTGGTCGCAGCGCCCTTGACCGCCCTGGTTGCGGGCGGCATCGCTCTCTCGAGCGCCGTGCTGGCGCACTGGGGCTTTGCACATCACGGTTTCTTGCAATGGACGGTCGGTACCGGCCTCAGCGCTTTTCTGGGCTACTCCGGCGGCAAAAACATCGCCAGCGAGGCCACGGACGGCAAATCTCATCAGAGAGGCGCTTACGTCGCCAACTCACCGCAGCCCCGACGTTCGAGATTCGGTCAAAAAACCCGCGATTCGGACATCTCCCTGGCGGGTACCCCAGTGCCTGCGCAAGACGAAGCGAAACACTTCAAGTTGATCGGCACGACCGGCACCGGCAAGAGCACGGCGATCCAGGAAATCCTGGCGGGAGCACTGGCGCGCGGCGATCGAGCGGTGATCGCCGATCCAGACGGGGGCTACCTGCGGCGCTTCTACCGGCCGGATCGCGGCGACGTCGTGCTCAATCCCTTCGACGAGCGCTCGGTGAGATGGGATCCCTTCGCGGAGATCAAGAACGCCTACGACGTCGAGCAGCTTGCGCGATCACTGATTCCCGACCAAGGCGGCGAAGACCGCGTTTGGCGGGGCTACGCGCGCACGTTTTTTACGGCGGTCACCCGGCAGATGGATGAGGCCGGTGTGACGAGAGGCCGAGGAGTTGTATCGACAGTTGGTGATATCGGACATCGGTGAGCTCCGCGAACTCGTCAGAGGCACGCCGGCGCAGCCTTTTCTCGACGAACACAACGTCCGTATGTTCGATTCGATTCGTTCCGTGACCAGTTCGGCGGTCGAACCGCTGCAATACATCGCCAAGCAGACGGGACCTAAGTTCTCCGTCCGGGAATGGGTCAAAGAGAAAGCTCCCGGAGTCTTGTTCATTCCCTACAAGGCCGGCCAGATCGCGGCACTGCGCTCGACCATTTCGGCGTGGATGCGTCTGGCCATTTTTGCAACCATGGACCGGGACGATGAACTCGATCAAGCCTCACGCGGCCCGAACGCCGCTTGTGGTTCGTGGTCGACGAACTGGATGCCCTGGGCCAGATCGACGGGCTGAAGGACGCTCTGGCTCGCTTACGCAAATTCGGCGGCCGCTGCGTATTGGGGTTTCAGTCGATTGCGCAGGTATCGAGCACCTACGGCCAGGGGGAGGCGCACACCATTGTCGAGAATTGCGGCAACACGCTGATCCTGCGGTGCTCAGCCAGCGAAGGCGGCGGCACGGCGCGGTTCGCCTCGCAATTGATCGGCGACCGCGAGGTACTGCATACCACGGTGTCCCGCAACCGCCGCCACACTGAGGTATTCGGCTCGGTCATCTCATAGTGAGCATCGCGCCGTGGAAGCCGCCGTACTGCCGTCACAAGTCGAACAGCTGCCCGACCTCGCCGGCTATTTGAAATACGCGTCGGATCCGCAGTGGCAACGCGTGCGCCTCGATGCGCAGCGTGCGTGGCGGCAGCATCGTTCGGGTGGAGACGCGGCGCAACCCTCGCACGCGGGTGATCAATTGGGCCGCGACCATGAATGACGGCACTCACGCGATGGACGATGCCACGCATGAAGTTCGGTCTGCTGATGGAGAGCGCGCAAGCTCACCAAAAGTCGGCAGAGGCCCAACTCGAAAAGCTGCGTGTTCACACGGAGGATCTCGATGGCGTGGTGCGCGACGAAATCCGGCGCACGCTGGTCGAGGAGCTGCAGATGTTGATGGCCGAGAGCTCCCGCGCCGCGCTGATCTTGCGGAGAGCGGGCCGCGGGACCCTCGCGCGCGGAACGCTCTGGAGCGTCGCGATGGCGGTCCTCTGTACCGGCATTCCCGCGGGCATCATGCGTTGGGCACTGCCTTCCGAAGCGCAGATCGCGGCGCTGCGCACGCGGCGCGACGAATTGGCAGCGAGCGTGGCTACTCTGGAGCGCCAGGGCGGGCGCATCGACTGGCGGCACTGCGGCGCGACGGCGCGGCTGTGCATTCGTGTCGATCGCGGCGCACCGGCTTACGGCGAAAAGGCGGATTACTATGTCGTGGCCGGGTACTGAGGCCATGGATTGGCCGGCTGGGCTTAATTGGGCGCACAACGGATACGCCGTCTTCCTTGCGGCCGCCGTGATGCTCGGCGTCGGAATATGCGCGCGGCTGATGCGGCAAACCTCGCGGGATACCTACAAGCGCGGTGTTCTGGTGATCGAGGGACGCGCGTCCCGGCTGCTGCGCCGGCGCGGCGGGCGACCGGGCGCCGAGTCATTGACGCTGGCGGGGATTGCCGTTGCCGCCGCCGACGAAACCAAGCATTTCAAGCTCATCGGCACGACGGGAACCGGTAAATCGACGGCCATTCGCGAGCTGCTGGGCGCCGCCATCGCGCGTGGAGATCGCGCCGTGTTCGCCGATCCGGACGGCGGATACATGACGCGCTTCTTCGATCGATACCGGGGCGACGTGGTGCTCAATCCATTCGAACGGAATTCCGTGAAGTGGGATTTGTTCGGCGAGATCCGAAACAGCTACGACGTAGAACAACTGGCCAGCGGTTTGATTCCTACCAGCGAAGATCCGTCGGCGGGTGAGTGGCGCGGCTATGCGCGCACATTTCTCACCGCCGTGGTGCGGCGCTGCTATCTCTCTGGCCGCAGGGACGTCGCCAATCTGTGGCGCTTGCTGACCATGGCATCCGCAGATGAGCTGCGGCCGATGATCGCCGGCACACCGGCGCAACCCTTTCTAGACCCCGACAACGCCCGCATGTTCGGCTCGATACGATCCGTGACGGGATCGGCAATCGCGGCGTTCGAGTACATCCAGACGCAGCGGGCGGTTCCGTTCTCAGTGCGCGATTGGGTGCGGACGCGGACGCTTCCCGGAGTCATATTCATCCCTTACAAGGCAGGGCAAATCGCGGCGATGCGCGCGATGATCGCCACCTGGATGCGGCTCGCCATAGTCGAGGCCATGAGTCAGGCCGAGGGACGCGATCAGCGCCTGTGGTTCGTCGTCGACGAACTCGATGCCTTGGGCGCCATCGATGGCCTCAAGGACGCGCTTGCTCGCTTGCGAAAATTCGGCTGCCGTTGCGTCCTCGGGTTTCAGTCCATCGCCCAGGTGTCGAGTACTTATGGGCCTAGCGACGCGCAAACCATTGTCGAAAATTGCGGGAATACGCTCATATTACGCTGCTCTGGCAGCGAAAATGGCGGCACGTCCCAGTTCGCGTCCCGGCTGATCGGTGACCGTGAGGTGCTCAGACGCCAACGTTCGCGCGGCCGCGACCGCGACGGTTGGCTTACGGCACGCGGCGCACGTCGCTCGCATAGCGTCACCGAACAGCAGGTCACCGAGCCGGCGGTCATGCCCTCCGAACTCGAGCAGCTGCCCGATCTTTGCGGCTACTTCAAGAGTGCCTCGTCGCGGAGTTGGCTGAAAGTCGCCTTCGGCAATCGGCTCTGAGATCCCCGATGGCTGCAATTCACGCTCTTCCCGATGCAGGTGTCCGTTCACGAACCTACTATGTCGCTTGTACGACCGCGCCGTGCCCTCAGTGCGGGCTGTCGACCCGACTGCTGGCATTGGCGCTTCCGCCACTCCATGAAATTCTGGACGCCGAAAGTTCCGACGGCACCGGTGATTGCGGCGAAGGCGTGCCGGACGAATGGCAGCGATCGGACGCCAACGCCTTCCTCTTCTTTGTGGAACAGCTGCCACAAGATGTGCAGCGCCGACTGGAACAGATGTCCCCGCACTTCCGCCTCGCGCAGAGCGCGGCAACGCAGAGCATCTACTGGACCAACCACTGCGAGCACTGCGGAACATTGTTGGGCGACCACGAGCTGCACTGCGAGCCTGACGGCGCCTTTGCGCCCTCGAGCGAGGCCGCCGCGGCGAATATCGAGCTCCTACAAATAGATCAGCCCCTACAAGCGGCGGCGTCGGGTTACGCGCTCGAGCCGGAGTTCTTCCGCTGCATGCGCAGGAGCTGATGCTGCCATGGCCGTGTACTTTCTAAACTTGAAGACCTTCGGTCGCACGGGCGGCAGCAGCGCCGTGAGCGCCGCCGCTTACCGTGCAGGCGAGCGTCTACGCGACCAACGCACCGGCAAGACCTACGATCATTCCGAGAGGCAGGATGTCTTGCACAAGGAGATCGTGCTACCGAGCCGCTTTGCAGAGGAAGAAATGGCATGGGCTCGGGATCGGGCAAGCTTATGGAATACTGCGGAAAGCGCCGAGACCCGCAAGAACGCGCGAGTCGCCCGCGAGTACCTGGTGGCGCTGCCCGCCGAGCTATCGCCGCAGCAGCGGCTGGGCCTTGTCCGGAGTTTTTCTCGGGAGCTCACCGACCGGTACGGCTTTGCCGTGGATTTCGCCATCCATGCGCCGCGCGATTTCCCCGGGAGCGATCCGCGCAATTATCATGCGCATTTGCTCGCAACGACCCGTGACCTCACGCGGGAGGGACTTGGTGCCAAGACGACGCTCGAATTGGGCGACCGCGACCGCGGCAAGCTCGGGCTGAAACCCGCAATCCACGAACTATTGCATGTGCGGGAACGGTGGGCGACCGTCACGAACGAGGCGCTGCACGCGGCGAATGTCGCGGCCCGCGTCGATCACCGCAGCCTCGTAGCGCAGGGTATAGCCCGTGAGCCGAGGCCCCAAATCCCGCGCGTCGCATTCGAGATGGAGAGGCGGGGATATCGGAGCGTCGTGGCTGAGCGAATGCGGGAGGAATACGCGGTGCGGGTGAAATCGCGAATGGACAAAATGGTCGGCCGGGAAACGTCCTTCACGGCGAAGCCCCCTGCAGCCAAGCCGCAAAGTCTCGAGGAGATTCGCAGAGAAGCCCGGGAAAATTGGCTGCGGATGCGGCAAAGCCGGATCCAGAGTGCCGAAGTGGCGCCCTCGAAGGCCGCCGATCGCGCACGTGACGACGATCTCGCGCAGTAAATTACCCTTGCGGCCGCCATGATTCGAACGATCCCCTACGCCTCCTGCTACGTGTATTCGCCCGCCGGGACGGGAGCGGTGTGCGAGCGTTCGCGTCTGCTGCGCACGCTGCTGAAGGCCGGCGACGCAAGCTTCATGCTCAAGTACGCCTCCCGCGTCCGTCAGCAAGCCGAAAATTCGCCGCAGCTAGCGGGCTTCTTTGGCGCAACCGATGTCTTGGTTCCCGTGCCCGGAAGTACGCCGTACACGGAGGGAGGCTCGTGGACGGCTGAACATCTGGCGGTTGCATTGCTCAATGTGGGCCTCGGCGCGGCAACCTGGTCGGGCTTGCGCCGCGTCCGGGCGGTGCGGAAGTCAGCGACGGCCGCGCCGGGCGACCGCCCGACGGTGAGCGTTCACTATGAGTCGTTCGTGCTCGAGCCCTCACCCATAGTCCCCAATAGAATCGTGCTGATCGACGATGTCGTGACCAAGGGACGTACCCTGCTCGCGGCTGCAAGCCGCGTGTGCGAGGCGTTTCCAGGCTGCCAAATTCGCGCATTCGCGCTGCTTCGAACCCTGGGGCTGATTGCGGGCGTCAACCAATTGCTGGACCCCTGCATAGGGGAAATACGCTGGAAGGCCGGTGATGCGCACCGCAGTCCGTAGTGAAAACTACTGCCTGTTTTGACACAATTTGCCTCCGTCCGGATCGGAGCATCATTCGTGATGCGTGGATCGAACGGGCTATACATGCGCCGATTCGTCAATATCGGCAGGCCGATGGACGGCTTCGCCGCTGGGTTCAAGTACCGGAGATGGAAAACCGGTATCTTCGGGTTATCCTGTTGAGTGACGGCGAGACCGTCCATAACGCCTTTTTTGATCGCAGGTTTGTCCCATGAAAGTACGCTACTTTGCCGACACGGATACTTTGCTCATCGAGTTTCGACAGGCGCCAATTGCCGAGACGCGCGACCTGGACGAAAACACCACACTGGACATCGACGCCCATGGCAACATTTGTTCCATGACGGTTGAGCATGCCTCTGTGCGGGCCGGTGCCCCTCATTTCTCGTATGAGGAAGTCGCCGCCTAGATCAAATCGATAGCTGCCGGTGCGCGTAGTATCCTTTGGATCGTGCAGTGTGGCGAAACCAAGCTTGCCCAGCGTCGACGCCAAAACTCCGCCAGGTAGTCGGCCGCTTCAGGGCCTGACTCAATTCGCCATTGCAAATCGCCTCGAGCGTGCCTTGGCGAGCGCGGACGGCGTGACCGGCGCCCACTGCGTGCACGAACTGTGGATGCGCGGCGAAATTCCCCTTAACATCGAACGCGCGTTGGAGAGGCTATGGGCGCGGGCTGCGGCGTCGATGCCGGAGTGGCTGCCGATGCGTTACATCGATTGGTTGCCGGCAGCCTATGACATTGCGCTGGGATTTCGCTCGACGGGAAAGGGGCGTTCCAACATTTACTTGGTGCTGCTCGACTATCAGGACCGGGATGCGGGCTATGGCGTGTACGTCGGCATGAGCAAGTACAGTCCGGCGCAGCGCTTCGATCAGCACAAGGCGGGTATCCGCGCGGCGGGCAGCGTCTTGAAGCGGGGCGTCGAGGTGTTGACGGGACCCACTATGCATCTGCAATACATCAAGCGTTCCGAAGCTGCTCGCATTGAGGAGGAATTGGCTCTCGCGCTGGCGTCGGCCGGGCTGCTGGTCAAGGGTGGACACTGACGATCTTTGCGTGCGCCTGATCAATCGCCCGTGAGATGCGCAAGCACCGCGTCCACCTGATCCGCAGCGCCCAATATCACCGGCGTGCGCTGATGAATGGCGCTCGGTTGGATGTCGAGGATTCGCCGGTCGGCGCCGGCGTCGGCGACGGCCTTGCCGCCGGCTTGTTCGACGATCATGGCCATGGGATTGGCCTCATACATCAGCCGCAGTTTACCGTCCGGAGATTTTTGCGTGGGCGGGTAGAGAAACACGCCGCCCTTGAGCAGAATCCGATGCACATCGGCAACCATGGCGCCCGCATAACGGCTCGAATAGCCGTTGTTCTGCGCCCAATCGAGGTAGCGACGGTAGCCTGCGGGGAAGGTCGTGCGGTTGCCTTCGTTGACCGAGTAGGTCTTGTTGCCCGGCGGAATTCGCAGGTTTCGTTCGACCCGCATGAACGCCCCGATGCTGGGGTCGAGCACGAACATGTCGACGCCCGTGCCGATGGTCAGAACGAACACCGTGGATGAGCCATAGAGAACGTAACCCGCGCAAATTTGCCGCGCTCCGGCCTGCAGGAGGGAGTCCTCGGCGCGCTGCCCACGGCCATCGTGCGCCAGGATGCTGAAAATCGTTCCCACGCCGCCGCAGACGTCGAGATTCGACGAGCCGTCGAGCGGATCGAACAAAACGCAGTAGCGCGGGACGCCCTGGTTGTCCTCGCGCAGAATCACCGGCTCCTCGTTTTCCTCCGACGCCACGATGGCGACGCCCTCGCGGCCGCCCAAGGTTCGCAGCAGCACCTCGTTGGCAAGGACGTCGAGTTTTTGCTGCACTTCGCCTTGAATGTTTTCACTGCCCACACTGCCGAGCACATTTTCCAAACGCGCGCGCCGCACCTTGTCGGCGATGATTTTCGCCGAAATCGACAGTGCGGAAAGGATCCATGAAAAAGTGCCGCGGGCTTCCGGATGATCGGCCTGCTGCTCGAGGATGTGCGCTTGCAGGGTCATGATGCGCAATTCATCGCCTGCGGTGTTCATGGCGCCAGAATGCCATACAATGCCGTCATGATCACCGTGCACCACCTGAACAACTCGCGGTCGCAGCGGGTCCTGTGGTTGCTCGAAGAGTTGGGTGTAGCCTATGAGGTGAAGCGCTACGAGCGGGACGCGAAAACGATGCTGGCTCCTGCTGCGCTGCTGGCGGTGCACCCGTTGGGCAAATCGCCCGTCATCGTCGACGGCGCCGTTACGGTGGCCGAATCGGGCGCCATCGTCGAATACCTGATCGATCGCTACGGGGGTGGACGCCTCGTCCCGCCTCCCGGCACGCCCGAGCGGCTGCGATACACCTACTGGCTGCACTACGCCGAAGGGTCGGCCATGCCGCCGCTGTTGCTCAAATTGATTTTCGATCGGGTCGCGAACAGCGGTGCGCCGTGGCCCATCAGTGCGGTTGCGCGCCGGATCGCGGGTACGGTGCAAGACGGCTTCATCGGGCCGCAGCTGAAACGGCATTTGGATTACCTGGAGGCGGAGCTGGCCGCGCACCCCTGGTTTGCCGGCGCCGAATTCACCGCCGCGGATGTGCAAATGAGTTTTCCGCTCGAGGCCTCGGCTTCGCGCGCCGGTTTGAACGCCAGCCGGCCCCATTTGATGGGCTTTCTCGACCGCATTCACGCGCGTCCCGCCTACCAGCGCGCGCTGGAGCGCGGCGGCCCTTATTCCTATTAGGTTCTGGAGACGTCGGAAAAGTAAGTAGTTCTAATACCAAAATCGGGTCTTGATACTCAAAAAGGGGGAGTAGCTATGTGGAAGTCGCCGAAAGTCGCAGCGGCACTGTTGGGAGTCTTGTTTCTCGGTTGTCGCCGCGTGCGGGCAGAAGCCACCCGCGGCCGGGGCGCCCAAGGGCCCCTCGCCGGCCAGCCAGGAGTGGAACAAGCTCACGGCGGCCTTCATCCAAAGTTATTTCGATTCGCAGCCGGCGTTCGCCGCGAGCTCCGGCCGGCACGAGTACGACGGCCAATTGCCGGATCTCAGTAATCACGGCCTGCGGCGCCAAATTGCTCTGCTGCACGACGAGCGCAAGCAGATCGCCGCAGTCGATCCGAAGACCTTGGAACCGCGCGAGCGCTTCGACCGCGAATACCTGCTCGCCGTCATCGACAAGGATCTGTTCTGGTTGGAAAAAGCGAAGTTTCCATTCAGCAATCCCGCTTGGTACATGCAGAAAATCGATCCGGAGATGTATTTGAATCGCAACTATGCGCCGCTGGATGTGCGCCTCAAGGCCTATATCAAGTACGCGCGCGGAATTCCCAAACTTGCCAACGACATCAAGACGAACCTGCAGTCGCCCTTGCCCAGGACCTATGTGGAATTGGGTATCGCCCAGTTTGGCGGGTTGGCCGAGTTCTATGCGAAGAACGTGACACCGGTGTTCGCGTCTGTGAGCGACCCCGATCTGCAAAAGCAGCTGAGCGATGCCGACACCGCGGCGGCGCAGTCGATG
This sequence comes from uncultured Gammaproteobacteria bacterium, assembly GCA_963818075.1. Lineage (GTDB taxonomy): Bacteria > Pseudomonadota > Gammaproteobacteria > Steroidobacterales > Steroidobacteraceae > Bog-1198. The sequence continues at coordinate 176,936 of CAWFQX010000011.1, forward strand.
GATGCTCTCAAGCAGACCCTGGTGGAGGAGCGCAAAAAAGCTACCGACAAGTTTGCATTTGGGGCGGATCTGTACGCGCAGATGGTCGCCGACACCGAACGCGTGAACGTACCTGCGGACCAGATTGAAGCCGCCGGCCGCGCCGACCTCGAGCGCAACACTGCGGCGCTCAAGGCCGAGTGCGACACGTACGCACCCAAGGCATCGCTGCAGCAATGCACCGCGAAAGTGACCGCCCACAAACCGAAAGACGGTGCCGTCGAGGCCGCACGGGCGCAATTGACGATGCTGAAGGAATTCATCGTCACGAACAATGTGGTCTCGATACCGAGTACCGACGAGGCGATGGTCGCTGAAGCGCCGGTGTACAAGCGCTCCAATGCCGCATTCATCGAAGTACCCGGACCCTACGATCATGGGGTTGCGTCCGTCTATAACATCGCGCCGCCCGACCCCAAGTGGAGCAAGGCTGAACAAGCCGCTTATGTTCCGAGCGAGCCGACCCTGTTGTTCACGTCCGTGCACGAGGTATGGCCGGGGCATTTCCTGCAGTTCCTGCATTCGAACGCCAATCCGTCGAAACTCGAAGCCCTGTGGGTCGGGTATGCGTATGCGGAAGGCTGGGCGCACTACTGCGAAGAAATGATGTATGAGAAGGGCTTGGGCAAGGGCGACCCGGAGAAGCACATCGGTCAACTCATCGACGCGCTGTTGCGCGATGTGCGCCTGTTGTCGTCGATCGGACTGCACACCCACGGCATGACCGTGGCGCAATCCGAGAAGATGTTTCGCGAGCAGGCCTTTCAGGATCCGGGCAATGCGCGTCAGCAGGCCGCGCGAGGCACGTTTGACCCGGCGTACCTGAATTACACGCTGGGAAAACTCATGATTCGCAAACTGCGCGCCGACTGGATCGCCAAGCACGCTGCTGCGGGCGCGGCCGCACCTGCGGACGAGCAGGCGCTGTGGCATGACTTCCACGACAAGTTCTTATCGTATGGCGGACCGCCGATTCCCCTGCTGCGCAAGGAGATGATGGGCGAGGAGGGCGGCGTACTCTAAGACAGGCTCGCCTCGATGGCGACAATGATCCCGCTGTCCGCCCAGGTGGCGAGCAGGCTCGCGGCGCGCAGCGGGATCTCCTCTTCGGGCAGCCAATGCTTAAGCGCCGCACAGATTTCGCCGAATGTTTCGCCCCGTTGCGCGGAGTCGAGCGCGGCTGCTTCCTCGGCCGTCATGGAGCGAAAATAATTCTGCAGATTTTGGCGCCATAGCAGCCACGGCACGGGGTGTTCGGCGCGCACCGGATCCGGCGGCGCTTCCTCTCGGCTCATCGCCTGCCATACGGCCGCCGTGTTCCATTCCAAGTGCAGGCGCCGCAGCGAGGGATGGAATGCGAATCGAAGCTCGCCCCATGCCGACGGGTCGATGGCAGAAAGTGCGGCGCGCGGCTTGGGCTCGGCGTCCGCTGCGTCGAAGACTTCGGCCAGCGTCCATTCGAGCAGCGCCAGTTCCGCAAAGATGGGTTGTTCGGCATAGGGCGGGCACCGCGCGAGAAATGGCGCGAGCTCGCCGCCATACCAGCGAATCGAGCGATGCACCGACGGTTGCGCGGCCACAAATGCCTCGCCCAGCGCGGCAAACTCCTCGTCGCCGAGCACTGCATGCAGCACAGGGTAGGTGTCGTCGAGCGCCTCGATCAGCCGCACCCGGTAGGCGTTGCGGTAAATGCCGAGCCGGGCCTCGATGGTGAGCGGCGGCGCATCGACGATCGCGTCGGCGATCACGCTCGCTTCGCCCACCAAGTGGTTTTGCAAGTCGCTCTGCAATTGGCGCAGGCCCGGCATCATGCCGCCTGGCGGCCCGCACTGCGGCCGAGTTCGCGCGCGGTCTGCAGCTCCGCGACCAGCTCATCCAGCGGCGGTATGTTGTCGTCGCGCTCGATCATGGTCGGCACCGCGCCGAAGTGCGCCACAGCCGCGCGGTAGAGATTCCAGACCGGCTCGACGATGGGATGATCATGAGTGTCGATGAGGTGGCCGCCCATATCGCTGTGGCCGGCGAGGTGAAATTGACGCACCCTGTCCTTGGGGATTGCCCGCAGGTACATGAGCGGGTCGAAGCCATGGTTGACGCTGCTGACGTAGATATTGTTGATGTCGAGCAGGATGGCGCAATCGGCGCGCTGCGCAACCTCGCGCAGAAACTCCCACTCGCTCATCTCGGATGCATGGAAGGTGAGATAACTCGAGACGTTTTCCAGCAGGATCTGCCGGCCGAGGGCGTCTTGTACCTGGTCCACGCGCGCCACCACCATAGCCAGCGCTTCCTCGGTGTATGGCAGGGGCAAGAGGTCGTGCAGGTTGCGTCCCTCGATCCCGGTCCAGCACAGGTGATCGGAAATCCATTGCGGTTCGATGCGTGCAGCCAGGGCGCGAACCGCGGCAAGGTATTCAAAATCGATGGGATCGGTGCTGCCGATCGAGAGCGATACGCCGTGCATGACGAGCGGAAAACGCTCGCGTACGCGCTCCAGGTAGTGCAAGCGGTTTGCCGCCGGGCACCAGATAGTTTTCGGTGATGACTTCGAGCCAGTCGATGGCGTGAGGCTCGTTCAGGATGGCCTCGTAGTGCGGAGTCCGCAGCCCAAGACCAAAGCCGGCAAGTTTCATGGATGTCGCTGCGAACCGGGGCCGGGCGTTTCCTCACACCCGGCCCCATGACTTGCAGCCCGATCGGCTTACTTGGCGGCGGCGGCCTTCGCCTTCGCGTCTTTGCAATCTGCCTTCGACATGGACGTCCAGCCCTGGCCCTTGCAGCTGTTCATGCCCTTGCAGCTGTTCTTCGCGCCTTTGCACTCGGACATGCCCTTACAAGAATTCACACCCGTGCAATGCACCGTCGCTGCGTCCGCCGCGAACGATGCGGTGGGCAACGCAGAAGTGAACAGCATCGCGGCGGCAGCCGCCATGGTCGCGCTCGACAGTTTATTTATCTGCATGATTTAAGTCCTCAATGGTTTTTGAACGCAGCGATATTGCTGCTCCCTAGCTAAGACCCGGCCAACAGCGGGATTATTACTCAATTATCTAAGCTTATGCGTTATTGAATCATTGCAGCGCCGTGAAATGACCGCCCGCGAAATGTAATTTGTTCATTTCACCGATAACTGCATCCAAGACAGCGGTTTAGCCGAATAGGTCCTGATGGAATTCGTGTCGCGACATTCATTAAATTTTCTTTATGAAGAGCATCACGTGTTTGCGCGACCTCGGCTCGCACATGCGGTCTGTAAGCTAACGTCATGTTGTCGGCGCACGTGATCGTGGCGACTCTTGCGATCGTGGCGGCCACGGCGTTTTGCACTCGGGTGGATACTTCGTTGCGCAACCGCGATTGCGATAGTCATGGTCGCGGTTCGACGGCGCGGTCATTAACGCGCTGCTCCGTTGATCCGGCTGTCCGGCGTGTTCGCTCGGGGGCATTGCGGCTCGATATCGCCGCGTGCAATACGCCGAGACGCGTTTCGGACCAATGCATTTTTTCCGGGCGCGCCGAGGCGGAAAGCACCGCTCGAACGCGGATCATGCGATCTCGGTCGGGAATCAATTGGACTGATATATCGACGTTGCTAAAACGCCACATCTGACCACGCAGTGGGCGAGACTGGCTGCCGGCTCGATGCGCTACCAGAGCGGAGGGCGGGGACAAAGGGGTTCTCCGCTGCGACGGGGCAGTGGATATCGGGTGGCAGTCAGTACATTTTCGTGGTTGGTTTGGCCCGCTCAAGCTCAATTTGGTCTCGTTTGCACATTTAAGCTGGTGAGGCGTCTTGGCAACACTCGCTTACCATGTTGTAATTGGACCAATAACGCTGATCGGTTGCCTTGGATGAAGCGCGATAGCGCTGCGCGAAACCGTTCGGCCTTACTGAACTATCGATTACAACGTTTAGGGAGCAAACATGGGGAATAATCGCAAATTGCAATTTGCAATCCGCGCTGCGCTTGCGGCCGCCGCGGCATCCAGCGCCGTGCCGATGGCGATGGCGCAGACAGTGGCCGCCAACAGCAGCACTGCCGCAACCGATACTACTTTGCAGGAAGTCGTCGTCACTGGGTCGCGTATCGCGGTGCCGCTCAACGAAGTCTCCATCAGCCCCATCACGACGGTCACGGCGGTCGACATCCAGCAGACCGGCTTGGTCCGCGTCGAAGACATTTTGAACAACCTGCCGCAGGTCACCGCTGAACAGTCGTCGGGAACCTCGATCTCCTCGAACGGCATCGCGACGGTCAGCCTGCGCGATCTCGGTTCGCAGCGCACGCTGGTTCTCGTCGACGGCCGCCGCATGAATCCGGGCGGCGCCGGCGGTATCTCCGGCCCCGGCGGCAATGCGAACGCAGCCGACATCAATCAGATTCCGGCGGCGTTGATCGAACGTGTCGACATTCTGACCGGCGGCGCGTCGGCGGTGTACGGCGCGGACGCCGTCGCGGGCGTCGTCAACTTCGTGCTCAATACGCACTACGAAGGCGTCAAGGTCGACGCAGAGTACGGCTACAACAACCACTCGAACGACAATCAGATGTATCTGAATTTCCTGACCCAGCGGCAATCAGCCGCTGCCGCCCGAGCACGGTCAATACCGGGGCAGAACAAGGATGTGTCGATTCTCGCGGGCGCGAACTTCGCCGACGGCAAGGGCAATGCGACGACCTACTTCACCTACCTCAAGAGCGAGCCGGCGGTCGGATATCAGTTCGACCATGCCGGCTGTACGCTGAACGGCGGAGCGACGCCGCAGAGCGGCGACCATCTGCGGCGGCTCGTCGACCAGCGCCACGGGCCGGTTCTTCATGCTCGGGAAAGAACGGTCGGCGGGAAACTGGCGACGACGACCGTCCTCGACAGCACGGTCGATAAGACGACCGGGATATTCCGGCCCTACAGTCGGTAACACCGACTCGTATAACTACGGTGCGCTCAGCTACTTCCAGCGGCCCGCGGAACGTTACACGGCCGGCGCGTTCCTGCATTACGACATCAACGACAACGCGACGTTTTACTCGGAGACCATGTTCGCGCGGAACACCTCGACGGCGCAGTATGGTCCCAGCGGTGCCTTCGCCTTCACGTCTTACGTGACGCAGTGCAGCAACCCGCTGTTTACCGCGCAGGAAAGGTCGGTCATCTGCGCACCGGCGACTCTAGCCGCGAACCAGGCGTTGTTCGGCTTGACGGGCAACAACGTCGACATGTACGTCGGCCGCCGCAACGTCGAAGGCGGCGGACGCCTGGACCAGTACACCTCGGATTCGATCCGCCAGGTCATCGGGGTCAAGGGTGCGTTCGCCGATGCCTGGTCCTATGACGCGTATGGACAGGTGGGCTTCACGCAGTTCCAGGACATCGAAGGCAACTTCCTGGGCACGCCGCAGATTGCGAACGCGCTGAATGTGGTCGCCAATCCTGCGCACCGGCGGCGTAGCCGGCGTGGCGGTCGGCGCTCCGGTGTGCGCTGCGGCGCTCCCGGGCGGCTCGGCTCCGACCTGCGTTCCGTGGAACATTTATACCCCGGGCGGCGTCACCAAGGCGCAGCTCGCCTACCTGTCGATTCCGGCCTCGTACGCATCGCTGTCGACCGAATACATCGGCGACGCTTCCATTACGGGCGACCTCGGCAAGTACGGCGTCAAGATCCCGACTGCGAAGGACGGCCTGTCGGTCAACGTCGGCACCGAATATCGCGAAGAGAAGTTCAAGTTCGATCCTGACTACGTCTTCGCCAACGGCTTTCAGGCGGGCGGCGCCCCGTCGCAGGCGATCGACGGCGGACTGCACGTCTGGGAGGCGTTCACTGAAATGCGCCTGCCCATCATGAACGACCTCCCGGGCGCGTATAACCTGTCGGCGGAAGCGGGCTACCGGTATTCGAGCTATACGTTGGGCGGCAAGACCAACACCTACAAGTTCGGGGTCGAGTGGGCGCCCATCCAGGACGTGCGTCTGCGCGGCGGCTACAACCGCGCGGTTCGCGCTCCCAACATCGACGAGCTGTTCGAGCCCGCCGTGGTGGGCGCGGGAGGTACGGCGGATCCGTGCTGGGGACCGGACGGCCATCAGTCTTACGCCGGCGCAATGTGCGAGGACGGGCGTGACGGCTGGCGAGTACGGCCACATCACCGTGAATCCGGCGGCGCAGATCAATACCCAGGTGGGCGGCAACCAGGCGCTGACGCCCGAGATCGCGGATACCTTCACGTTCGGTCTCGTGCTGCAGCCGCAGTTCGTGCCCGAATTTGGTCGCGTCTTTCGACGTGTTCTACATCAAGATCAAGAACACGATCACGTCGCTGTCCTCGAACACGGTCATCAACAACTGCGCGCTCACGGGTGATGCCGCGCTGTGCGGTCTGATTCACCGCGGACCGACGGGCTCGCTGTGGTTCAACACCGCGAATTTCGTCAATGCGCAGAACGTGAACATCGGCGCCGTGTCGACCAAGGGCTTGGACTTCACGTCGCACTACCACATGGACATCGGCGCGGCCGGCAAACTTGCCTTCAACTTCAGCGGTACGTACACCAAGGACTTCGAGACGCAGCCCTTGCCGACCGGCGGGTCGTTCGACTGCGCAGGATACTGGGGCACGACTTGCGGCGCGCCGCTGCCGCACTGGCGTCATGTGCTCAACACGACCTGGGGATCGCCGTGGTGGGGTCTCGACTTTACGGCCCGGTGGCGTCTCATCGGTCCCTCGAAGGTCGACCGTTCGAGCGGTGATCCGCAACTGGCGGCGCCGTACTATCTGTCGACGGCGCACATCCCGGGGTACAACTACATCGACCTGTCGGCATCCTTGCCGGTTACGAGTGCGATCAACGTCCGGATGGGCGTCAACAACATCGCGGACAAGAATCCGCCGCTCATTCTGAACGGCAACCTCTCGGATTGTCCGAACAGCACCTGCAACGACAACACCTGGGCGGGTACCTACGATACGTTGGGCCGCTACATCTATGCGCACGTGAGCGTCAAGTTCTAAAACGAAACATAGATTTCGTGAGTTGATTTACGGCGGGCTTCGGCCCGCCGTTTTTCTTTGTGCGCCCGGCAGGGCGCATGGCCTCTGCGGTACTATGGCGTGGAAATGACCAGCAGCAGCGCGAAGCTCGAGCGGGGGCTCGGCTTTCATCGACAGGGACGACTCGCCGAGGCCGCGGCCGCGTATGGCGAGGTGCTCGAGAGCGAGCCTCGCAATACGGACGCCCTGCACCTCATGGGCCTCGTCATGGCGGCCATGGGCCGCAGCCAGGAAGCCGTTGGTTTCATCGGCGCAGCCGCGGCGCTGCAGCCAGCGAACGCGGTCATTCACGCCAACTTCGGCAATGCGCTCAGTGACTTGGGCAAGCATGCCGAAGCGGTCCAATGCTTCGACCGGGCGCTGGCGCTTCAGCCCGACTTTCCTGCGGCCTATCTCGGCCGCGGCTCCGCCCTGATGCATCTGGGCCGACTCGATCAGGCGCTCGCGAACTTGGGTCAGGCGGTGCGCCTCGCCCCGAAAGATGCACGAGCGTACAACGCACTCGGCGTAGCGCTAGAGCGCGCCAAGCGTCCGGAGGACGCACTGCGCATCTTCGAGCAGGCGCTCGTATTCGATCCGAACAATGCCGAGGCGCAGCACAACCGCGGGCTCGTTCTGGCAGCTCTTGGCCGCCATGCGGAGGCCCTGGGCAGCATCGACGCAGCGCTGGCCTCGCAGCCGCAGCAGGTCGCCCTGCACACCAACCGGGGTACTGCGCTCTTGGCGCTGCGACGTGCTGCCGACGCACTCGAGAGCTTCGACAAAGCGATTGCGCTCCAGCCGGGCGATGCGATCCCGCACCACAATCGCGGTCTTGCGCTCACGAGCCTCGAGCGCCATGCGGAGGCGTTGGAGAGCTTCGACCGCGCGCTCGAACTCGCGCCCGTCAGCGCGCAGACCCAACTGTGGCGGGCGAAGGCGTTGATCAGCCTCAACCGGCCTGCCGAGGCGCTGTCGACCCTGGAACGCACGCTCATGCTCGCGCCCCCGGAATTCGAGACGAGCTTTCAGGGCGGCGTCGCGCTCGCGATGCTCGAACGCTACGAAGAATCCGTCGCCAGTTTCAGTCAAGCGCTGGCGCTCGATCGCAATTCACCGGAGGCGTTCAACAACCGCGGGGCCGTGCTCGTGCGGCTGTTCCGCCCCGCCGAGGCGCTCGAGGATTTCGTCAACGCCGTCGCGCGGCGGCCGGACTATGCCGACGCGTACCTCAATGCCGGCAATGCGCTCAAGGGCCTCGGCCGATATCAGGAGTCGCTCCACAATTTCGACCGTGCATTGTCGATCAAGCCGCATGACCCGAACGCCCTCTGGAGCAAGGCGGTGCTCAAGCTTGCGCTCGGCGAATTCGGGGAGGGCTGGCCGCTGTACGAGGCGCGTTTCCTCCGGGACCCCGCAACTCTCGAGCGCAATTTCACCGCGCCGCGCTGGTCGGGACTCGAGCCGCTCGAGGGCAAGACACTGTTTGTTCACGCCGAGCAGGGGCTGGGCGACACGCTGCAGTTCTGCCGCTACATCGGCCTGCTCGAAGCGAGGGGGGCGAAGGTGGTGTTCGAGGTTCAGCCGCAGCTCAGGAAAATCTTGGGTTCGCTCGACACGCGCGCCACCCTCATGGTCCGCGGCGAGGTCCCGCCGCAGCCGCTCGATTTCCATGTGCCGCTGCTCAGCCTGCCATTGGCCTTTCGCACCGAACTCGACAGCATCCCGGGCGGCGTGCCGTACCTCAAGGTGGACGCCGCGGCGGCGCGTTCATGGGCGGAGCGGCTTGACGCATTGCCGGGTCTCAAGATCGGACTCAACTGGCACGGCAACCCGCAAGCCGAGAAGCACTCGGCACTACAAGCGCGCTCGTTTCCGTTAAGCGCGGCTGGCGCTCTGGCGGGGCTTCCTGGCGTGACATTGGTGTCGCTGCAGAAGGGGGCCGGCGCGGAACAGCGTGATCAGGTGGAATTCGGCGCGGCGGTCGCTCAATTGACAGATCCCCTATACATGGGTCCGGACGAAATTGCCGACGAAACGGCCGCGCTCATGATGAGCCTCGATCTCGTCGTGACCTCCGACACGGCTTTGGCACATCTTGCCGGCGCGTTGGGGGTTCCCGTCTGGCTGGTTCTACAGGCGGTACCGGACTGGCGCTGGCTGATCGACCGCGCCGACAGCCCGTGGTACCCGACGATGCGGATCTTTCGTCAGCGCACGCCAGGCGATTGGCCGGAGGTCTTCGATCGCGTCGCGGCCGAGGTCGCGGCTTTGACCGGCGCCGCGCGTCAGTTGCTGACTTTGGGGCTGTAGACCTGCATCCTGCGCACGAATTCCTGCGAGGACGCTTCTTGGGCGTAGATCGATGCCGCCGTGTAGCACTCTCTCTTTTCGAGATGCGACCCCACCGGGGCTTCCATACGGCAGAAATATTTTTGGCCGTCGCGCATCGTCATCTTATAACCGCGCGACTTCAGTTCTTTGTCCTTGGCGTCGACGTCCGCCTTGTCTTTTTCGGCGTCGGCGGCAGCAACGGCTGCCGGCTTGGCGGTGCTCGAGTCGGCAGTCGCGGGTGCAGTGGCGCTCTCTCGCGCGGCGGGCGCCGGAGCGGTCGTGGCGCTGGGGGAGCGGTGGAGGCGCCGGGGGGTCGCCCGCGAGCGCCTGGCTCACAACGCCCGCACATAAAACCAATAGAAATCCAGCGGTTACTCGCATAAGGCCCATTCCTCGTTGATCCAGCGGCACTGCGCAGGTGCACCTTTCCGGTAAAGTTATACCGGAACTCGGCCAGTGGCAAATGAGCCTCCCTCAGGCAAACCAGCAATTGGTCGCCACCGTAATGCGCGTGTCCCGCCCGTAAAATGGCGCGACTTCGTGGAACACGTAGGAAGGAAACATAATCAACTGACCTGGGGTGAGCCGAATCTCGAGCGGACGCAGCGCGTACGCGCGGTGCAGCGGGGCAATGGCCGGATCCGTGTAGGCGTCGGCGCCTTGCCGGGTGTCCAGAAAGCGCAAAACACCGCTATCGGGATGCTCGGGGGCGGTCTGCCCGGGGCGGACGCAGTACACGCCTGACCAGGAAGCGAGCGGGTGGTTGTGGGCGATGAAGGAGCCCGCGTAGCGGGAGACATGGAACCAGGTGTGGTTGTGAAACTTGAGCCGCGCGATGTCTTCGGCGCGCAGCGTCGTCGTCTCCATCACCATCCGGGCAACCGCGTCCAGCATGAACAGGCGCAACTCCTGAACGCAGGCTTCGGGCCACCGAAACAGGTTGAAGCGGCTTTCGAAGGTCTCCGCCTGCGGGACGTGGCTCGGCGTCGGATTTTTGTGCTCTTCGGTTTCGCGCGCCAAGAATAGCGCCTCGAGCTCTTGATTCAGTCGCTCACAGGGTTCGAGCTGCGTCTCGCCGAACGGCACGGCAAACAGCGGATGCACTCGGATCGCCGGGCTCACCATCGCGAGAGTCCCTCCTGGCCCTTACCGACGAAGCGAGCCCGCACCGTGACCAGGACCAGCTGTCCGGGAGAGCGGACCAGCGCGATCTCGTGCGTGACCGAGGCCGGGAACACGGCCATCTGTCCGGGTACCGGCCGCCAGGCGTAATGCCCGGGCGTGAACGGCACGCGCATCGCGGCGTTGGTGGCATCGGCGAACATCGTGCCGAGCCGCGACTCGTAAAGCCGCAGTACGCCGCTGTCGCCGCGGGTTGCCGAGGGTTCCGGCGCGGCAACGCAGTAAATGCCGCACCAAGCGGTGAGCGGATGGATCGCCGCCGGAACCCGGCCGTCCGGCGCGATGACCGTGAACCAGCCGCGCGCCTGCAGGGTAAGTGAATTCGACTGCACTGCGGTGAAGTCGTTGACGGCATTTACCATCGAATAAACGCCGCGAAAAATCGCGGCGGTGAGCCTGCGGACCGGCTCCTCCGGCCATTCGAGCAGATCGTCGCGGCTGCGGTAGCACAGGGGATCGCTCTGCCGGGCCGCACCGTTCCGGCGCATGCGTGCCGCGAACAGTTCCACGAGCGCAGGATTTTCTGCCTCCGCATCCGGCAGCGGCACGACGCCGAATGGAGTCGCGAGTATCGGCACGACATTGGGCGGCGTGGCATTCATGCCGGCAGAAGGTCGACCAGGGTATCGCGCAATTCTTGAAGTTCAGCCGCGTAGTGAAGCGCGCGTCCCGATGAGGTGCGATACAGCGGCTCGCGCACCTGCCAGACACTCGCGGTCTTGATGGCGCGTCCCGCCGGCTCGGCCCGAGGTGCCCGGCCGTCCCAGTCGAGCCCGAGAAACGCCCCAAGCCGCTGCAACAGCGGCTCCGGCTCGCGCACCAGTACGTCGTAATCGACGTCGAAGATATCGGCCGCAAACAGGCTCTTCCAGTGCGTCATCAGGCGCCGATACTCGCGGAAATAGTGACCGATATCCATGAGGTCAAGCGCGTAGCTCATCTGCTGATCGAGATGTAGAAAATAGATCGACAGACAGTTGTCGAGCGGATTTCGCCTCGTGTGCACGATCCGGGCGTCCGGAAACACGCTCTTAATGAGGCCGATGTAGAGAAAATTATCCGGGCGCTTGTCGATTACATAGGGCGCACCGCCCGAAACCCGCGCGAGCTCCGCCCGATAGCCCGCCGCAAAATCGTCGAGTTGCTGTGTGGTCACGGCGGCCAGCGATTCAGGGAACGGCGCGAGTTCGTGTTGGACGAGACGCGGCAGAAAATCGAGTTCACCTCCTGCCGCAACGCCGGAGCAGCCGGACAACAGTTGTTCCGTCAGCGTCGAGCCCGATCGAAACATGCCGCAGATGAATATGGGGAGTGGGGTTTCCGGCGCCGGCGCATGGCGTCCGCTGCGCCGCCTTAGGGCTCGCGATGAGCCGGTCAACGAACGCGTGCTGGCGTGCCCGGTCGTAGCGAACGCCGACTGCCGCGGCGCTCACCCGGCTTGCCTCGTTCGCGGCACGGTACGCGGCGAATGCGGCCGGGTATTCGCCCGCTTCGTCGAGCAGCCTGCCGAGTGCAAAACCGAGGCTCGCGCGCTCGGCGGCCGTTGCCGCGGGGTCGGCGAGCGCGCGTTCGAGCCGTGCGGCCAGTCCCGGCTCGGCGCGGCCCCGCGGCTGCACGTTGGCGAAGCGCGCCAATGCCTCGTGACAACCTGGCTCGAGCGCCAAAATGCGCGCGTACAAGGTGAGCGCCTCGGCTCGCCGCCCCAGGTCCTCGCAGAGATTGCCGAGATTGAGGAGCGCGGGTGTGAACGCGGGATTCAAGGACAGGGCCTGCCGCAACTCACGTTCCGCCACCGCATGCTGGCGCAAGTAGTCGGTGTAGATGACGCTGCGATTGAGGTGGGCTTCCTCGGGACGAGCGACTCCCGCATCGAGTGCTTTTTGGTAGGAATGGAGGGCGTCGTCGAGACGCCGCACCTGCCGCTGCAGTACAGCCAGGTTGAACCAGGAATCGGCTTGTCCCGGCCAGCGCGCAACGATGCGTTGATAGGCTTCGATGGCCTCTGCGACACGGTTCTGGCGGTGCAGCTGCGTCGCCTCGCGCATCATCGCATCGGGAACTCCCGTCAAGGTCACCTCTATGGGCTCGTGCTCGCCCTGCGTGATTTTCCCACATTTGCGGCGCGGCGACCAAGCCCTGAGGCTCGTGCGAGCCGCGCGCGCCCGGGGGGCGAATGGGCGGAAAATCGGCGGCGGATCCGGTACCCTCACGCTCAACGCATTCAGTGACATACCGATGGCCCGCGACCTCCAAACCGACATGCAGACGCTCAGCACCGTTCTCAAGTTCGCTCAGAATCGCGATTTCGAAGCGCGCCGCGGATCTTGCCGAGAGGACGCTTGCCAGCGGCTTCGAGCATCCGCTGCTGTTGAACGTGCTCGCCACCCGCCTGGAACAGCAGGGCAAGTTCGAGGAAGCTCTCAAATTGCTCGAGCGTGCAGTGTCAATCGCGCCCGGCGACGTCGGTGCGCGCAACGCCTTGTCGTTGTGTCTGCAGCGCCTCAACCGGCCCGCTGACGCGCTGTACCACATCGACGAACTCCTGAAGAAGCATCCCGATCTGGGTTTCGCCCATGCCAACAAGGGCAACGCGCTGATCGACATGGGCTGGCTCGGCCGCGCGAAGCAAAGCCACTTGCGGGCGCTGGAATTGGAACCCGGCAATTTCGCCGCCATGGCTGCTTTGGCTTCGATTGCCACGCACCGCGGCGAACACGAGGAGGCACGACGCTGGGCGGAGCAGGCGCTCGAAACGTCGCCCGGATATCCGGACGCGGTCATGAGCCTCGCGGCCGCCGAACTCGCGGGCGGGTCGACCGCGCCCGCCGAGACGCTGCTGCATCGGCTGATCCTCGATCCGCGCGCCGGAGCCTCCGACAAGGCGCGCGCGGCCGGCCTGCTCGGGGACGTGCTCGACGCCGCCGGCCGGTACGCCGAGGCGTTTGACGCCTACACCACGTGCAATGAGGCGCTGCGGGAAATCCACCGCCGCTTTGCGGACGGGACGCGAATGCTGGCGTACACGCAGGCGTTGACGGCCGCGATGGAAAGCGCCGCCCCGCACTGGTTGACCCGGCAGGCGCCGCAAGCGGCTTCCACCGACCCCCGGGAGCACGTGTTTCTGCTGGGGTTTCCGCGTTCCGGCACGACGCTGCTCGAGGTCGTTCTCGATGGTCACCCGCAGGTCGCGAGCATCGAGGAGCACGAACTTCTGGGCGGCGCCGTGCTGCGGTTCATGCGCGAACCCGTGAATTTGGAACCGTTGGCCCGGGCGGAGGAGAGCCAGGTGCTCGCGCTGCGGGGGGCGTATTGGGACGGCGTGCGCAATGCGGGCGTCGACCCTGCGGGCAAGGTGTTCGTCGACAAGCATCCATTGAACACGCTCAAATTGCCGCTTATTGCGCGGCTATTCCCACGGGCGAAAATCCTGTTTGCCTGCCGCGATCCGCGCGACGTCGTGCTCAGCTGCTTTCGGCGCCGCTTCAAGATGAATCCGGCGATGTATGAGCTGCTCACGCTGCCCGGTGCGGCCGCATTCTATGACGCGGTCATGGGATTCGCCGAGAAGGTGCGCCCGCTGCTCAAGCTCGACTGGCACGTCGTGCGCTACGAGAGCTTGGTGAACGACCTGGTCGGGGAGACGCGTGCAATCTGCGAATTCCTGGGGCTCGAAACTGTCGACGGCATGAGCGATTTCGCCGGCCGCGTGCAGGCGCGCGAGCATGCAACTCCGAGCACGGCGCAGCTTGCGCAGGGCCTCACGCGGACTGGATTGGAGCAGTGGAGGCACTACGAGAGGGAGTTGAACCAAGTGCTGCCGGCGCTGCGGCGGTGGGTGGACCACTTCGGGTATTCCCCGTAGACGCAGCGCGCCCCGATTGATCGCGGCGCTACTGCGTCCGGCGCACGTGGTAGGAGCGCTTCGAGGGAGTCAGCATCAGGAACGAGCCGAGCGAGGCTCGCTTGATCGTAACGAGATCGCCTGCGCCCAAACGCGCATCCTCGTCCTGGTCCGTCATCATCCACGTCTGCCCGTTATCGAGCACCACGTAGCCACGACCCGTGCGGCTATCGACGAACTTTGCGATGCGCGCCTGAATGGTCGAGAGTCCCACCGGCGCCGCATGCTGCTGGGTCTGGGTGAGACCGAAATTTCGCGGGTCGTCCGCGGGGCCCGGCGCGGATGGCGCGGATGGTTCGGATGGCGCAGTGACCGCCGATGGGGCGGCCGGTGCGGGAGGCACGCTAGCAGCGGATGCTTCGGTCAGTGCGGATTTATTGGGAGTCGTCGAGGCGGCTACGGCGGCCGGCGGTGCAGCCGCGGTTCCGGCACGATCCGCTCCGCGCCCGGCGAGCGCGTCATAGCAGGCGAGGCGGACATCCGGCGCGGAGATCACGGCACAGCGCGCCAGGTCTTGGGCGGAGGGGGCGGTGGCTGCACCCGCCACCAGCGGCACGCCGAGCGGCGGCGCGATCAAGGCGAGCTGCAGCAGCCGGCGCAGCCGGCTCACAACCCGGCCTCGTGTTCCAATGAGTAATATTTAACGTAGACCTCGGTGGCGGTTGTGATCATGTCGCGCTCGGCGGCGGTCAACAGCGGATTCCAAATGTCGAAGATCAGAATGGCGCGCGGCGTGTCCGATAGATTCCAGGCCTCGTGTTCGATCGTATCGTCGAATACCCACGCCTGGCCGGGGACCCATTCGCGAGTCGTCGCGCCGACCCGAAATCCGCAACCCGGAGGCACCACCAGCGGCAGATGAACCGTGCATCGCGTGTTGGTGATACCGGTGTGCGGCGGAATTCGTGTATTCGCGTCGAGGATCGAGAAGAACGCCGTTGGCGCGCGGCGAGTAATCCGGCATCGCGGCGCTGTCTCCAACGCTCGTGCAGTCACCGGACAGCGCGCGATGTGGCCGGCGACGGGCTCGCTCTGGTTCCACAGGAAATACGCGCTCCACCGCCGCGAGCGGTTCAACTCACGGAATTGATCGAGCGGCAGTCCTGCCGGGAAGTCGATATAGGGCTGCAGTCCCTCGCGGTCGGCGACGAGCACCCGCAGCAGCTCCGCGCGCATCTCCGCGGATCGCCGCCTCGAACGCGTCGAGCCAGGGAAAGTCGGAGCGCTCGAAAAACTCGATCGGCGGGAGTTCGGGGAAGTACATCCACGTTGGTTGTGGGTGAAAGGGCCGGCGTTTGCCCATCAGATGTATCGAGGCACATATCGACGCGGCGCTGACGCAGCCCTCCATGGCGTCCGCGGACCTGCGCGAGGGGCTCCTCGAGCGCGGCCGTCAATGCCGCGAGGTCGGCGTCGACGACCGACTTCGCATGGACAACCGCGTCCTTGATGTTGGGCGGCACTTCGGCGACAGACGCGAGGCAGGCAAGCACGGCCTGAAAGGCGCGAGCGGCATTGCGAGGATCCCCGATCTCTTCCAGGTAGGCGCCCTTCTGCAGCAGCGCCGACAGATGGCGCGGCTCGAGTGCGAGCGCTTTTTCGATCGCCTCGATCTCCTCCGAGCGCCGGCCGAGCGCCTTGAGGCTCGAAGCGAGGTTGGCCCACAAACTGGGGTGTTTGGGATCCGCCGTCGTGGCGCGCGCAAACAGCGCCTGCGCCTGGTCCGGCGCCCCGCGGGCGAGCATGCGCACGCCGAGCTCGTTGAGCACCGCCGGATGGTTCGGTGCCTGCTGCGCGACACGCGCCAGCAGCTGGTCCGATTCCGGCATCCGCCCGGCAGCCGCTTCGGCCTTGGATGCTTGTAGAACGCGAATGATGGTGCCGTCATCGAGAGGCGGCTGAACGGTGGTATTCACGGCGCGATTGTATAACACCGCGGAATGACGTTCTCGCCGCGTTGACTTAAGCGTCCAAGTCCGCTTAGATCGCCGCCCAATGCGTCTCTTGGAGTTTTCGATTTGACACCGAGCGCCTCTGTCGATCTCGATTTGATGCGCGCATCGCTTCTGCTCGATTCGGATCCGGCGGCCGCCGCGCGAAGAGCGAGCATCATTCTCGAGGGCTCGCCCGGACATCCCGAGGCGACCCTGTTGTTCGCGGCCGCGAGCCGCAAGCTCGCCGATCCCGAGGCAGCGACGCAGGCACTCGAATCCCTGGCAAACGCGCACCGCGACACGCCGTTGATGCAGCTCGAGGTCGGCCGCGCCTACGCAGCCAGCGGCCGTAGACCGGAGGCGTTGGCCGCATTCCGGCGCGCAGTTGCGCTCGACCAAGGGCTCGCCGATGCCTGGCGGGAACTTGCGGCGGTGTACTTCGAAACGGGCGAAACTCTGGAAGGCGACGCAGCTTATCTGAAGTACCGCCGACTGACTCGGGACCCGCCCGAGTTGACCGACGCGATCGTCGCGCTCTGCGGACAATCGTCTGGCGGTGGCCGAGGCTGTACTGCGTCGCCGGCTGGATCAGGTGCCGCACGACGTGGTGGCGCTGCGCCTGCTGGCGGATGCGGCGGCCCGGCGCGGAGACCATGCGGAGGCGGAGCGGCGGCTCACCGAGTGCCTCGAACTCGCGCCGGGTTTTGCCGCCGCCCGCTTACGATCTGGCGCAACTGCTTCAAACACAGCATCGGTGCGCCGAAGCGCTGCCGACTGGTCGAGCGCCTGCTCGCAGTGGATCCCCGAAATATCGATTACCTCAGCCTGAAGGCCCAGGCGCTGCGGCTCACGGGAAGGAACGAGGAGGCAATCGCCCTGATGCAACAGGCCCTTGCCGACCACCCGGACGAGGACAAGGCCTGGCTGCTTTGCGGACACCTGCTGAGGGAGGTGGGCCAGCAGGCGCGGGCCATCGAAATGTACCGGAAAGCCCTCGTGGTGCGGCCGCAGTCCGGCCGCGCCTACGCGAGTCTGGCCAATCTAAAGACATTCCGCTTCACCGCTGAAGATCTAACGGCGATGCGCGAACAGCTCGCGCAGGGCACCACCCGGGGTGGCGACCGCACCAATCTTGAGTTCGCCTTGGGCAAGGCGCTCGAGGACCAAGGGGACTTCGCAGCCTCGTTCGAGCATTACGCGCGCGGCAATGCGCTTCACCGGGCGACCGTCGGCCATGATGCGGAGGCGGTCACGGCCGATGTGCAGCGCTCAAAGGCGTTCTACACCCCGCGCTTTTTCGCCGAACGGGCCGAGTGGGGGAGCGGACGGACCGATCCGATTTTCATCGTCGGGCTGCCGCGTTCGGGATCGACCCTGCTGGAGCAAATTCTGGCGAGCCACTCGCTGAGTCGAAGGCACGCGCGAGCTGACGGACGTCCCTGCCCTCGCAGAGGAGCTCCGCATTCATTCGAATCCGGCCGGTCACTCGGATTTTCTGGAATCCCTCGCAGCGCTCGGCAGGCCTCAGCTCGAGGCATTCGCCGAGCGCTACCTGACGAGGACGCAGGAGCACCGGCTGCTCGGCAAGCCGCACTTCGTTGACAAGATGCTGGGGAACTTCGATTACGTCGGGTTCATCCATTTGATGTTTCCCCGCGCCGCGATCATCGATGCGCGGCGGCACCCGCTCGGCTGCGGTTTTTCTTGCTACAAGCAGCTCTTCGCCCGCGAACTAGGCTATACCTATGATTTGTCGGAGCTTGGCCGCTACTACAGGGACTACGCCGAACTCATGGCGCACTTCGATGAAGTGCTGCCGAAGCGGGTGCACCGCGTCCACTACGAGCAACTCGTCGCGGACCCCGAAGGCGAGGTGCGGCGGCTCCTCGACTATTGCGGCCTGCCATTCGAGCAACAGTGCCTGCAGTTCTACGAAAATCGCCGCGTGGTACAAACCATCAGTTCAGAGCAGGTGCGCCGCCCAATCTATTCCGAGTCAGTGGACCAGTGGCGTCACTACGAGCCGTGGCTTGGGCCGTTGAAGGAGGCACTGGGCGATTTGGTGGAGCGTTATCCAAGAACGTAAAAGCCCCCGAGCCTGCGCTCGGGGGCGACCTTTCAACGAGGACCGGCACGGTGCCCGCCCCTTGAGTTAGTGCTCTTGGTGCTCCTTTTTTGCCCGCTCAGGCTCGCCTTGCTTGGCGGCTTCGGTGGAAGCGGGAGTTGCCTCCTCGGTGACAACCTTGACGTGTTCTGGAGCACTGGCCACCTGGAAAACCACACGGCGATTCTGGGCGCGGCCTTCGGTGGTGGCGTTCGTGGCGATTGGATTGGCCTTGCCGAACCCCTTGGCGGTCAGGCCCACGGGATTAACGCCTTTGCCGATCAAGTAGGATCTCACGCTCTCGGCGCGCTTCTGCGAAAGATGCAGGTTGTAGTCTGCGGAACCCGTGGAGTCCGTGTAGCCCTGGATCTCTACTTTCAATTCAGGTTGCTTGACCAGTGAAGCGGCGACCTCGTCGAGCGTTTGCCTTGCCGGCAACGTTAGCTCAGCCGAATTGAACTCGAAATCAACTGCACGCACGACCAGCGTTTGTTCAATGATTCGGCAGTTGGCATCGACCTGGAAGCCGGCCGGAGCCACGCAAGTCGGGGCAGGAGCGGGCGGCGGCGGCGGCGGTGCCGGCTCCGGGGGAGGTGGCGGCGGCAGCGCTCGGGCCACCGGCGGGGGCGGCGGCGTCGGAGCGCCGAACATCAATTGCAGGCCGACACCGAAGACCACATCTCCCGGAGAATTCGGAATATCGGGCGTGTTGTGGATGAATTCGTAGCGATACTTGGCCTCGGTGCGCAGTTGCAGCCGCGTCGAACCGGACTGACTGCCCAAGCCTGTCAGCAGCCCGAGGCCGGCCTCCGCCAACCAAGCGGTGTTGGTGCCCGAAAAGCGGCCGATGTCATCGGTCATGCCGCCCGCCCCGACCAGCACGTAGGGCCGAAACATCGAGGTGGCAGGCAGGACTTTGAAAAGAATATCCAAGGAAGTGGCGGAGAGTTTTTCGCTCGCGCCAGATCCCTTGACGCGAAACGCCCCCGAGCTCAGCGCCACCTCGGCGGCCAATTGCGGGGCAACGTCGTAACCCAGGCCGACTTGGAATCCGAAGTTGTCGTTTGAGACCCGCCTGTGATCGAGCAGGGTGTACTGACCCAAGGGGCTGATGTACCAGGCGCCGGTGTCGTCGTAGGCGTCCGCGGCGCAGGCGCGGCCCGCTCCTATCGCACATGTGGCCGCGATGAGGCTGCCCAGAATTTCTCTCTTCATACCGTCTCTCCGTCTTGATTTGCGTAAAGGCAACAGCTACGACGTGCCCAGTGATGGAAATTAGCCAGGTAAACGCGGCATGCGGTTAATCCTGTTAAATTACTGTTGCGTTTGTACTACATACGCCGGAATTGTATGTAGGTGCGAGCCCCGTTCTTGCGTAGGAGTTCGATGCGGGTTATGTAAAATCCAGGCTATTGAGTCGCGGTGGGTCCGCGCACTCGAATCTCGAATAGTTTCGGCCAGTTCTTGCCGGTGACGAACAAGCGGTCGCGTTTGGCGTCGTAGGCAATCCCGTTCAGGACGTCGGTGTGTCCGGCGACAAAGTCCTCGCGATTGAGCAGCCCGGCGCAATTGATGGCGCCGACCACGCGGCCGCTGCCGGGATCGATGCGCACGATCCAGTTGGTCTGCCAAACGTTGGCAAAGATTTCCCCTTTCACCCATTCCAGCTCATTCACGTTTTGCAAGGCCTTGCCGTCGAGAGTCACCTGCAAGCGGCCGGTTTCCTGCAGGGTGCTGGGATCGAGGAAGCGCAGCTCCGGAGTTCCGTCGCTCATGATGATTTGCTTGTCATTGCGGGTAAGCGCCCAGCCCTCTCCCGCGTACTGGAACTGTTTCTGCAGCTTGAGTGTCTGCAGATCGAACACGAAGCCGACCTGCGATTTCCAGGTCAGACTGATGAGATGTCCGCGCCAATTCACGATCCCCTCGCCGAAATACTGCGCGGGAATGTCGATCTTCTGTACCACCTCGCCCGTTTCGAGCCGCACCTTGCGAATGGTCGAGTGCGCCTCGAGGCCGGTACTCTCATACAGGTATCCGTTCAGATAGAAGAGCCCCTCGGTGAACGCCGAGGAATCGTGGGGATAGGTATGAACGACCTCCACGTCATAGATAGGTGTCGCCGCCCGCGACGCCATGGCGAAGGTGATCGTGAACGCAGCGAAGGCGGCCTTGAGCAGGCTCCTAACCATCAGCGGGCGGTCATCTGACCGGTCTCGTCCTTCTGCGCATCGAAGGCCACCAGTCCCGCGAACTCGAATGTGCTCACCAGTACCGCATCGGTGCCGCGAACGGCATGCGCAGGTTGCGTGCAAAATCCGCGCGCTTCGAGCCGGTAAGAACCTTTGGACTTCAGGGGGCGCTGGGTCAGCGAGTCCACGGTGCAGCGCGAGTCGCCGAGCGTTCCATAAATCCGGCTCGTCCCTTGCACGATGACGGTGACGTTGACACCGGCGGCGCGTGCCGGCCGGCCCTCTCGCACCCCGGTGATCCCAAACACGAACAGCAAATCCGGCGAGCCGCCCGCCACGCGTTGAAAGCTCAGACGGACTCCGGGCGGTTTGTCCTTCGGCTCGCCCTGGCAGCGCGTGCCGCTGTTGGGCCAATCGATGTTGGCCTCGATGGCGCCGCCGAGCTTGGCGCGCAAGTAGCCATCGCCCGATTCGAGACAATTGGCCGGCAATGCCCCCGGCGCTTGCGCAGGTCCGCTCGGCGGCGGGGCCGCAAAGCCGGCCGCGGAAGCGGTCAACCCTGCGAGCACCCAGCAAGTGCGCCGCAGACGCCTTGGGCTTAGCTGATGAGAGGAGATATTTGGCGACACGCCGGCGCATTGTGCCACGGGCGATGCCCCCAAGATTGTTCCTATACAATCGCGTCATGGACGCGCATCACCGCATTTTGAAGAAGACCATGGCGGCCGCCTGCCTGCTGTGTCTTGGCGCTTGTTCGCTCGTGGTGCCCAAGTTCAATCGCCCGAACGTCTCGGTCGTGAGCATTGAAATGCGCAGCGGCAATCTGTTGCAGCAGAATTTTGCGGTCAAGCTCAACATTCAAAATCCCAATAACCAGGCACTGCCGGTCAAGGGTCTGCATGTGGAACTCAACGTGGGCGGGGCTGAGATTGCCAGCGGCGTCAGTGACCGGGCAGTGGTCGTCCCCGCCTTCGGCGAGTCCGAGTTCGACTTGACGATCAGGGCCAATATGGCGCTCGCCTTGATCAGGCTCGCGGATAAAATGGATCAGCACGCCGATACGGTCGACTATGACCTCACGGGCGCCGCGAGTATCGATTTGCCCTTTCTGCGCGATCTGCCGTTCCATCAGACCGGCTCGTTCTCGCTCAAAGGTTCATAATAACTCATTGAAATAACAAGAATTTTTGAATTCAACCGTCTGGATCTCGAGCGGCGTCTGGTAAACTTTCGGCTCTAAATGCAAGAGCCGCTGTCCAGCGTCCCCCAGGAGCCGGTCTTTAAGTATTCCCCCAGGTAATCATGCCCGCGTCGCCTTACGAACAATTAGAACAAGAGTTTCGCCGCCTCCACGCATTCAGGGGGGCGCTGTCGCTGTTGCGCTGGGATGCGGCGGTCATGATGCCGCGCGGCAGCGCCGACGTGCGCGGCGAACAGCTTGCGGCACTGGAGACCGAGCACCATGCGCTGCTCACCACACCGAAAGTGGCGCGCCTGCTGGAGCGCGCCGAGGCGGGCGCCTCGCAGCTGGAAGATTGGCCGCTCGCCAATCTGCACGAAATGCGTCGCCAGCGCGACCATGCGATTGCGACCCCGCCATCACTCATCGCGCGCTTGGCCAAGGCGACGGCACGTGCCGAGGTATTTTGGGTCGAGGCGAAGAAAGCCAATGACTTCAAGTTGCTGGCACCGCATCTCGACGAGGTCGTGCACCTGGTCCGCGACAAGGCAGCTCTGCTCGGCCAGGCGCGCGGGTTGGCGCCGTACGATGCGTTGGTGGACGGGTTCACGCCGGGTATCTCGACGGCCGATATCGACACCATATTCAAAGCGTTGTCGCGCAAGCTCCCAGGGCTCATCAACGAAGCCATTGAAGTTCAGGCCGCCCACGCACCCACTCCCCTGGCGGGAAAGTTCACCGTGGCGCGCCAACGCGCATTGGCCGTGGATGTGCTGAAGGCACTGGGTTTCCCCTTCGATCGCGGCCGGCTCGACGAGAGCGAGCATCCCTTCACCGAGGGTGTGCCGGGCGACATTCGGGTAACCACGCGCTTCGATTTGAATGATCCGTTTTCGGGCCTATTGGGTGCAGTACACGAGACGGGCCACGCCATGTACGATTTGGGATTGCCGCTCGAGTGGCGCGATCAGCCGGTCGGCCGCGACCGGGGGCTCGCGCTGGAAGAGAGTCAGTCCTTGCTGTTCGAGATGAATTTGTGCCGCAGCCGTGCGTTCGTGAAGTACCTGCGGCCGTTGATGGAGAAGTATTTGCAGGTGAACGGACCGGAGTGGGAAGAAGCCAACCTATATCGCCACTTGATTCGCGTGCGGCGCAGTACCATCCGCATGGATGCCGACGAGTTGACCTATCCCGTGCACATCATGCTGCGCTACGAACTCGAAAAGAAGATTCTCGAAGGCTCGCTGCCCGTTGCCGACCTGCCGGAAGCTTGGAACGCCAATCTGGAGCAGCGCCTCAACATTCGCCCGACGAACGATGTCGACGGGTGCCTGCAGGACATTCACTGGGCCGTCGGACACTTCGGCTATTTCCCCTCGTACGTGCTCGGCGCCGTCATTGCCGGCCAGCTCAACGAAGCCATGCGCGCGGCGCTACCTAAGCTCGATGAAGAAATCGCCGCCGGACACTTCGGCGGCGTGATGGACTGGCTCCGCGACAACGTGCACGGCGTCGGCGCGCGCTTGCCGGTGCAGGAACTCATCAAGCAAGCGACGGGCAAGCCGCTCACCGCCGCGGCCTACCTGCGCTATCTGGAATCAAAATATCTGGAGACTCCGTGAGCGTGCCCGTGTCCATGCCGGCGCGCCGCAGCTCCAATAATTTCAAAAAACTGCAGGCCGGCTTGCGCGGCGCGGTGGGCAAAGCCATCGCCGACTTTCACATGATCGCCGACGGCGATCACGTCATGGTATGCCTTTCCGGGGGCAAGGATTCCTACACCATGCTCGACATTCTGTTGAGCCTGCAGCGCAGTGCGCCGGTGCGCTTTGAAATCACGGCCGTCAATCTCGATCAAAAGCAGCCGGGATTTCCGGCCACGGTCCTGCCGCGCTACCTCGAACAGTTGGGAGTTCGATTTCGCATTATCGAGCAGAACACCTATGCCGTGGTCAAGCGCGTCATCCCGGACGGCAAGACGATGTGCGGTCTATGCTCCCGGCTGCGGCGCGGCGCGTTGTATCGATTTGCGGCCGAAAACGGCATCACCAAGATCGCGCTGGGGCATCACCGCGACGACATCGTCGAGACGCTGTTCTTGAACATGTTCTTCGGCGGACGCCTCAAGGCGATGCCGCCGAAACTGCTGAGCGAGGATCGCCGCCATATCGTGATTCGACCGCTCGCCTACGTGAAGGAGGGGGAGATCATGCGCTATGCCGCCGCACGCGAATTTCCGATCATTCCCTGTACGCTGTGCGGTTCGCAGACCAACATGCAGCGGCTGGCAGTGAAGCACATGCTGCGCGACTGGGAGCAGAAGTTCCCGGGCCGCATCGAGTCGATCTTCTCCAGTATTTGCAATGTCGCCGGGTCACAGCTCGCGGACCCCAAGCTGTTCGATTTCGCGGGCCTCGACGCGCGATCTCTCGCCGCGCAATCTCTCGAGTCCGCGGTGGAATCCTGCGATGGCTAGCAGGACCGCCGGCTCGAGGGGTGCGCGCCGTGCATGGGAGATCCTCGCCGACGACCAGTTGTTAAGCCTGCGTTTCTGCGACCTGAAGCTCTCGATCCGGGGCACGGATCTCGAGGATGCCATCCAGCGCCTGTACGGCGAATTGGAGCAGCGCGGGATCCGCTTTCGGCCGCATTGCTGGCTTGCGCAAGAATGGTTCTCACCCGACGGCATACCGGGAATTGCGATTCCGTTCTACCTCGCCCACCGGCGGTTGATGAGCATCGAACGCCGCTTCATGCGCGAAGTGGAGGGCGGCAACCGCAATTGGCTGATGCGCATCCTTCGCCATGAGGCCGGGCACGCCATCGATTCGGCCTATCGTCTGCGGCGGCGCAGTCGCTGGCGCGCGGTGTTCGGGCCGGCCTCGCTCCCCTATCCCGACGCCTATCGGCCGCGGCCGGGCAGCCGCCGCTTCGTGCAGCATCTCGGTGCATGGTATGCCCAAGCCCATCCGACCGAAGATTTTGCCGAGACCTTTGCGGTATGGCTCAAGCCTCACTCCCCCTGGCGCCGTGAATACCGCGGCTGGCCGGCGTATGCAAAACTGGAATTCATCGACTCGCTAGTGGGTGAAATCGGCCGCAGCAGACCGCTGGTCTCGGACCGCAGCACCATCGAAGCGGTGGGCGAGGACACCCGCACGCTGCGTGAGCACTACGAGGACCGGCTGGCGCACCATCGTATGCCGCGCCGCTCCGGCGCCGATGAATTGCTGGCCAAGGTGTTCACCGCGGCGCCGCGAACGCGCAGCCACCTCAAGGCGTCGACGTTGCTGCGCGAGATGCGCCTGCCGCTGCGCCAGCAGATCCTGCGCTCCGGCGCGTTCAGCGAATACCTCGTGCACCAAGTGCTGCGGCTCATGATCGAACGCTGTGAAGCGCTGAATTTGTATGTGCGCGGTCCGCGGCGCGGACTCAAGGCCCAGCTGCTATGGGTGATTGCGCGGCTTGCCGAATCCCACGAGGAGCGCCAATTGCCGCGGGTTTCACTGTGAAGAAGATGCGGGCGCTGGTGCTCGTGCATGCGACGCTCGTGCCCCCGGATTCGCTGAAGGGAGCCACCGAAAAGGAAATCGACGAATGGCGCACCGAATACGACGTCATTTCGCATTTGAAAGCCGAAGGCCATGAGGTCCGGCCCTTGGGATTGAGCGACAGCCTGTCCGAGCTGCGCCGCGCCATCACCGACTGGAAGCCCCACGTCGTGTTCAACCTGCTGGAGGAATTCGACGGCATCGTCACCTACGATCAGCATGTCGTCGCGTTTCTCGAACTGATGCACCAGCCGTATACCGGCTGCAATCCGCGCGGCATGCTGCTGTCGCGCGACAAGGTCTTGTCGAAGCAACTGCTGTCCTATCACCGTGTGCCCACGCCGCAATTCATGGTTTTCGCCCGCGGCAAGAAGCCGCGTATTCCGAAGAGCCTGCGTTTTCCCCTGTTCGTGAAGTCCTCCACCGAGGATGCCTCGCTCGGCATCGCGCACGCATCGGTGGTCGCGGACCAGAAGCAATTGACGGAACGAATCGCCTTCATCCACGACCAAACCCATTCGGACGCGCTGGTGGAGGAGTATATCGAGGGCCGGGAGCTGTACGTCGGCGTCATGGGCAACGACCGGCTCAGGGTGTTGCCCGTATGGGAAATGACGTTCGGGTCCTTGCCGGAAAATCTACCCGCGATCGCCACGCGCAAGGTGAAATGGGATCGGCGCTACCAGCAGAAGTACGGCATCACCACCGCGGCCGCCGAGAACCTGGCCGAAGGCACCGTCGCGCGGCTCGAGCAACTGTCCAAGCGCATTTTCCGCGCATTGCATTTGACGGGTTATGCGCGCATGGATTTTCGGCTGCGCGCCGACGGCGAGCTGTTCGTGCTCGAAGCGAACGCCAATCCCAACGTCTCCGCGGCCGAGGACTTTGCCCAGTCCGCGCTGAAGGCGGGCATGAGCTACGACGATCTGCTGCATCGGATCATTCAGCTCGGTGAGAATTATCCGGCGGCGTGGCGGGCGGTCGCGCCCTGATCTCAAAGCTCCTAGGGATGCATCCAGCGGCTCATCCACGCGAACACGGTGTCGTACCATTGAATGCTGTCGGCGGGCTTCAACACCCAGTGGTTCTCGGTGGGGAAGTACAGTAGCTCGCTCGGTATGCCCTGCCGCTGCAAGGCCGTGAATACCGCGAGCCCCTGGGAGTCGGGCACGCGATAGTCCTGCTGTCCGTGGATCACCAGCGTCGGCGTTTTCCACTTGGTCACGTAGTCGACGGGATTGTGCTTGGCGTAGCCGGCGGGGTTGCGATATTCGGGTCCGCCGTTTTCCCACTCGGGAAACCACAATTCCTCGGTGGAGTAGTACATGGTGCGATTGTCGAAAATGCCGTCGTGGCTGACGATGCACTTGAAGCGGTCGGGCCATTGACCCGCGATCCAATTCATCATGTAGCCGCCGTAAGAACCCCCCAGGGCGCACACATGATCGCCGTCCAGCCAGGGATTCTGGGCGAGCGCCGCCGCGAGGCCCAGCTTCAGATCCTCGAGCGGCTTGCCGCCCCAGTCGCCGCTGATGGAATCGGTGAACGCCTGACCATATCCGGTCGAACCGTGAAAATCGATCATCACGACGCCGTAGCCGGCACCGGCGAAGGTCTGCGCATTCCAGCGCCAATTCCACGAGTTTGCGAAACTGCCCTGCGGACCGCCATGTACCAAGAATGCCACGGGATATTTCCGATCGCGGTTGAAATCCGGCGGCTTCACGATGTAGCCGAATACATTCTCGCCGTTCCAGCCGGCGAAGGAGAATTGTGCGTACTCGCCGAGCTGTCGCTGCGCAAGCACGGCCTGGTTCACGTGCGTCAATTGCAGAGGCTCGCCGCCGCCGAATCCCACGGCGTACAAGTCGGCGGGCCCACCGAGGCTGCTGGAGGCGTAAAACACCTTTCGAGTGCCGACAGCGAACCCCTCCACTTCGCCGGCCCCGGTGATCGCGGACGCCCGGCCGGTAGTCGCATCGATGGCCCACAGCGGCCTCTGACCCAGATGGTCGGTGGTGGCGTAGAGCTGCTTGCCATCGCGTGCCCAGGCAAAACTCGCGATCGAGCGGTCCCAATTCTGGGTGAGCGGGCGTTTCACACCGGATTTCAGATTCAGCAATACTAGATGAAAGCGATCGGCTTCGAATCCCGGCCGGTCCATGGCGACATAGGCGAGCTGGGTGCCGTCGGGGGAGAATGCCGGCTGCGCATCCCAGGCGGGATTGTCTGCCGTCAAATTGGCCGGTGTGCCGCCCTCGGCGGCGACCTTGTAGATGTCGAAGTTCGTGGACCAGGGTTCGCCCGCGGCCGACCGCACGGAAAACGCCACCTCGGTGCCGTCCGGGCTGAATGCATAATCCTCCCGCCCGCCGAACGGCTTGCCGGGCACATCGCCGATCCCGCCGCTTAGGTTCACCGGAGTGCCGCGCGCCACATCGTCGAGCGCAATCGCAAAAAGCTGCGAGCGGCGGCCGTCGCTCCAAGTGTCCCAGTGCCTGACGAACAGCTGGCTGTAAAGAACTCCGCCGGCCTTGGAATGCGCTGCCGCGTCCAACCGCTGCTTGCTGCACGCGAGATCCGCGCAATCCAAAAACACTTCGACGCTCACCAAAATCCGCTTAGACGTGGGGGAGACGCGAAAGCTGCCGACGTCGAGCGGCAAGTCCGTGATCTGCACGACATCGGCTCCCGGCGCATCCATGTTGCGCGTCTGGCCGCGCGCCTCGGCGGCGCCCGCGGCAACACGCCAGACCTGCGCCGAACCGCTGCGATTCGAGAGAAAATAAATGAAGCGCCCGTCGGCGCTCCACTCCGCGGAATTGGAGTTCGCGGCGATGTCGGTCAGGCGCTGTGCGGCGGCGGCTCGCCTGCCGGTATCCACCATCCAAATGCCGGTGCGCCCCTTGTTGGCCTCCATGTCGGTGCTGCGCAGCGTGTAGGCCACTCGCTTGCCGTCCGGCGCCACGGCGACTTCGGAAATGCGCTCGAGACGCACCAGGTCCTGCACGCTGAACGGCAGCGCATGATCCGCAGCTGGGCTGGCGGGAGCGGCGGCCGCCGCGGCACTCAAGCACAGCGACACGAGGGCGAATGAAAATCGGTCGGCAGCCATTGTGATGTTCTCTTTGTAAGCTCGCGTAAGGGCAATTGTAGCCCCAGTCGGGCGAATTGACCCGCAATCGCATGCCGCTTTGCGCAACAATAGCCCCATGACGGCGCCGCTCGTATTGAGTTTCGACCTGGACGATACGCTATGGCCGGTGGGTCCGGTGATCGCGGCCGCCGAGCGCCAATTGTTGTCGTGGCTGCGCGAGCGTCATCCCGAGATCGTGAGCGGTCACGATCTCGAATCCTTGCGCGCGTTGCGCGACGGCGTGGCGCAGCGCTTTCCGGAGCGCAGCCACGATCTCACTTTCCTGCGCCATCGCGCGCTCAAGGATCTGTTCGGCGCGGCGGGCCATGCGGAGTCGCTCGCCGACGCAGCGCTCGAAGTGTTTTTCAGCGCGCGCAATCGCGTCGAGTTCTACGACGACGTGCGTCCGGCGCTCTCGAGGTTGCGCGCCCGCTATCGGCTGTTCGCGATCAGCAACGGCAATGCGGATTTGCACCGCTGCGGGATTGGGGATCTGTTCGCCGGCCACGTCACGGCAATTGCCGCAGGGGCAGCCAAACCGGACGCGCGAATTTACGCCGCTTTGCTCGAGATGGCCGGCGTCGAGGCGGCGCAAGTGCTGCACATCGGCGATGATCCGCTCGCCGACGTGATCGGTGCGACACGCGCCGGAATGCAGGCGGTGTGGCTCAATCGCGAGGGCCGCGAGTGGCCGGCCGCATTCGCAGCGCCGCCGCGCACCGTTTCGACGCTAGCGGAGATTATGTAGCACCAATGAGATGCACGGCACACTTAGCAGCCTTCGATGTCGATTGCTGATTATGAAACACCTATAAATACAGGCATTTTCTGACACTGGTTCGCACTTTCCTCCTTCACTTCGGCCTTAGTTTGTCGTTAGGATGGTATCAGCCGAAAAAGGATGCGAATCATGCAAGCAGCGTCTGAAGGATCTCTTGTAGCGGTCAGTTCCTTGCGCGAATTCTTTCGTGACGCATTTCACGCCGCGAGCGCGCGTCAGCACCTCGACATCGACGAGCAGGCCGAGCAATACGTGGTCAACCTGCTCACCATGTTCTCCCGCGCGGACGCGCTCTACGAGCGCACGCCCGATGGCCTGCGCATCCGGCCGCTGGCACAAATGCTGGCGGATGCGCTCGAGGCGCCTACCGCCTCCGCGCGCCAGCGCGGCCTGCAGCGGCTTGGCGACGTCTCCTTGTTCATCGCCGGGTTCTTCGCCCGCAGCTTCGCGCGCAAGATGATCGACATCGACTACCACATCGCGATGGGCGGAAATGCCTACAGCTCGCTGGCGGACACCTTGGAACGATCCGCCTCCGGCCGCTGCATCGCCGCCATCTACGCCCAGCTCGCGCGCAAATTTCAGCCGCTGGTCGACGCGCTGAACGAGGTGAGCGAGATGTCGTACCGGCACACCGACGCGGATATCCTGCGGCTCTATGAAATATGGATGAAGACCGGGAGCCCGCGTGCGCACGGCTTATTGAAGCAGCTCGGGGTGCAGCCGGTCATGGCGGGCGGCGCACGCCGCGAGCATTGACCCTAAGATGGTTCTGCGCGGCCTGCAGTCGCTCCTTGGCCGGCTCTACGATGTCGAGCTGAACTACGACGTCTACGATTTCCTGATCACGGATCGCCGTGCGCTGCCGGGCGCCGCGCCCGCCGCTGCCGCGCGCGACGTCGAAGAGGAACTACTGCTGGCGGAATCGCCGGACGGCGCCGGTGTCGCGCTGTACTTGGACCCGGAATTGCTGCGGCGGCTGGAGGGCGCGGATCCGGTCGGCGCGCTGACTGAACAAAATCTGGCCGATTACTGCACGGCGCTCGAAGGCGTCAGCCACTTCGTGTATTCGACCTGGCGCTTGGACCGCGACTTGCCGGTATCGCTGCTCGAGCTCGAGACCCAAGCTGAAGTCGACAAGTACGCGGTGACCGTGTTCCTGCTCGCCGACCAGCAGGGCGGCTGCTATCCCGCGCAGGTGCACGCGCGGCTCTTCGATCGGGTGAGCTTCGACGCCCGCCTCGAACCGGATCAATATCACCGTTATCGAACGGCGCACCGCTGCGCGGCGCGCTATTGCCGCAGACTGGAACACCGCTTCGTGAGCCGGGGGCAGGCGCGAATCGAGGCGATGGTGCGCGAGCTGCGCCGTTTCTACCGTCTGGGAAGCAACGCCAAATTGCGCCACGCGCTGGCGTGAATCGACGGCGGCGCCCCGGGCGCGCTACTCCTCGTCGGGCTTGTTGCCGGCGGCCTGCTTCTTTAGCTTCAGGAACTCGCTGAGCTTGCGCAAATCCTTCTTCGCAGGTGCCTGCGCCTTGCCCAGCTTGCCGCTGTCGTACGGGTCGTAGCCCTTCTTCGTGCCAAGCGGGTTCGGCCGCACGGTGTCGAAAGGCGTGGGGGCATCGTCCGCGATCGACAAGGCGGGATGCTCGAGCTTCTGCAGCCTTTCGGTCGACACTTCACGGCCGAACGCGCCGGTGGAAAGCGCCCATTCCCAAATGGCATTGCCGCGCTCGTCGAATTTCACCCGTCCGGTGGTGTTATCACCGGTTTTATCGTCGGGCGCGGACGTGCTCCCGGCGGCGTCGGCGCCCGGTTTGACAGATGGTTTTGGGTGGTTGGCACTCACAGTACCTTTTTAGTCGAGGAGCGGCCTAAGTCAACCCGCACTGCTCAAAACCTGGCGCAAGATCACAGTTGCAGCTGATATTGTGCCCGCCAAAGGGCCAGCGCGGTCTTGCCGTCGTTCCACTCGCCGCGCAGCACTTTGTCCGCGGCTTGGGTCAAAGGCAGCCACTGTATCTCGAGCTCTTCGTCGGCGTCCGGTGCGGGTGTTCCTACTTCAAGATCGCGCGCCAGGTAGAGGTGGATGACCTCCGTGAAAATGCCCGGAGCCGGCAGGTAAAGCCCCAAGGGTGTCCAGCGGCGTGCGGTCACGCCGGTTTCTTCGGCAAGTTCGCGCACAGCGCAGATCTCCGGCGCCTCGCCCGGGTCGAGCTTGCCGGCGGGAATTTCCCACAAGAAATCTGTGACGCCGTGCCGGTATTGGCGCACCACGCAGACGCGCCCGGCGTCATCCACCGCAACCACGGCCGCGGCGCCCGGGTGGCGCACGAAGTCCAGATCGTATTCGCGGCCGTTGCCGTAGCGCAGCCGCTCCGTGGAGACATCGACGATGCGGCCGCTGTGAATGTGATGACTGGCGACGGTCGTGGGTTTGCGCATGGGCCCAAGTCTATATCAGCCCTGTGATCTGCCTCCTCGCGCGCGGTGCCGGGATTGCGCCATCCTCACCCGAGAATCTCAAGCAGATTGCGTTGCGTTCTGGATATACGTACAGTATCGGCATTCTCGTATGATGAAGACCAAGCCCACTGCATTCGATTCGCTCAACGCGCCTCAGCGCCGGGCGGCGACCTTCGGCGCGCCGGTTCCCGACAAGGGCGTCAACGCGGGTCCATTGCTCATTTTGGCAGGCGCGGGCACCGGCAAGACCAGCACGCTGGCCCACCGCACGGCGCATCTCGTGCTGAACGGCGTGGATCCGGCGCGCATCCTGATGCTGACTTTCACGCGGCGTGCTGCGCAGGAAATGATCCGGCGCACCCAACTCATCGTCGCGGAGGTGCTTGCGGATCGCGGCAAGGCCGGCGACCGCAGCGTGGTATCGCGCTTGTTGTGGTCCGGGACTTTTCATGCGGTCGGCAATCGGATCCTGCGCCTCTATGCCAAGCACCTGGGACTGGACCCAAGCTTCACGGTGCTCGACCGCGCGGATGCGGCCGACTTGATGGATGTGGTGCGCCATGAGCTGGGGTTCTCGGCCAAGGACAAGCGCTTTCCGCGCAAGGATGCCTGTCTCGCCATCTATTCCTACCGCGTCAACACCCGGCTCTCGCTGAAGCAGACGCTCGAAGAACAATTTCCTTGGGTGCGCGAGTGGGAAGCGGATCTCACGCGCCTGTACCGTGAATACGTGGCGCGCAAGCAGAAGCATCGCGTCCTGGATTTCGACGATTTGCTGCTGTATTGGCACGCAATGATGCAAAACCCGGCGCTGGCGCAAAGCCTGTCGAAAAATTTCGATCACGTGCTGGTCGATGAGTACCAGGACACCAGCACCCTGCAAGGCGAAATCATCCACGCGCTCAAACCCGACGGCCAAGGGGTCACGGTCGTCGGCGACGACGCCCAGGCCATCTACTCGTTCCGTGCCGCTGCGGTGGAGAATATTCTGGGGTTTGCCGATCGCTACAAGCCGAAGGCCGAGATGGTGGTGCTGGCGCAGAACTACCGTTCGACGCAGCAGATTCTGGATTCGACCAATGCGCTGATGGCGGACGGCGCGCGCCAGCACCGCAAGACGCTGCTCGGCACGCGTCAATCCACGCAGAAGCCGCTCTACGTCGCCCTCGACGACGCGCAAGCGCAGGCGGAATACATCGCCGGCAAGATATTGCAGACGCGCGAGATCGGCGGATCGCTGCGGCGCCACGCGATCTTGTTTCGCAGCTCGCACCACAGCGACGTGCTCGAAGTCGAGTTCAGCAAGCGCAACATTCCCTACGTGAAATACGGCGGCCTGAAATTCCTCGAGGCGGCGCACGTCAAGGACATGATGTCGGTGCTGCGCTGGGCCGACAATCCGCGTAATTCCGTGGCGGGCTTCAGAGTGTTGAAGCTGGTGGCGGGCATCGGCCCGGGCACCGCCAAGCAGGCGCTCGATTACTTCGAGGCGCAGGGATTCAGCGTCAAGAGCCTGGCCGCATTCGACGCGCCGCAGCCGGTGAAAATGGACTGGAAACGATTCTGCGTTTTCTTCGAAAAGCTCGCCGATCCCGCGACTCCCTGGCCGGGCCAGGTCGGTATGGTGCGCGAATGGTACAAGCCGCAGCTCGAGCGTATTCACGACGCCGCCTGGACGCGCATGGGGGACCTCGAGCAGCTGGAGCAGCTCTCGGCGCAACACACGACTCGCGAGCGATTCCTGACGGAGCTCACCCTGGACCCGCCGGTGGTGACCAGCGACCAATCCGGCGCCGCCAGCAAGGACGAGGATTACGTCACGCTGTCCACGATCCACTCGGCCAAGGGGCAGGAGTGGGACATCGTCTATGTGCTGAATGTCTCCGACGGCAATTTTCCGTCGGAATTTTCCACCGGCAAGCCGGAGATGGTCGAAGAAGAGCGGCGCTTGCTGTACGTGGCGATGACGCGCGCGCGCAACGAGCTGCATCTCTGTGCACCGCTCAAGTATGCGGTCACCCAACAGCCGAAGGACGGCGACGCGCATGTGTATGGCGCCAAGAGCCGCTTCATGACGGACCGGGTGTTGGATTCCTGCGAGCGAATTTCGTTGCGCAATATGCGCGGTGTGGAGAATTTACGCGAGGGCGAGACGGCAACGGTCGACGTGGTCGCGCAACTCAAGGAAATGTGGTGAGTGCAGGCGGCTCTACCCCGATCGGGGCCCGCCTTGAAGGCGATTCCAAATACCAACCCGCGGAGAAAACGGCAACCGCGAGCCAATCACCTACCAGCGACGCGGACCGCCGCCGCCGCCGCCACTGCCGCTCGCAGGCTTGGATCGCGGCGCGCGCTCCTGAGCCTCGTTGACGCGCAGCGGGCGCCCACCCATCTGGAAGCCGTTCGTCTGCTGAATCGCGTTTTGTGCATCACCGGCCGCCATGTCCACGAACGCAAATCCGCGGGGGCGTCCCGTCTCGCGATCATTGATGAGTTTGACCGATTCGACTTTGCCGTGGCGCTCGAACAGCGCCCGAACTTCGTCTTCCGTAGCGGTGAATGGCAAGTTGCCAACGTAGATCGTCGTCATTCAACTAATCTCACTAACAGTGTTGTACCGAAGGTCCCTGTAGGGAACGGCCCTACGACTCGATGCTACGCTTTGGGATTATTGTTGGCAAACGGGGCCGGCGGAGGCTGTTATTCGACCTCGAGATACGCATAACCATTGAGTTCGTTCTCGTAAAAGCGCTTCACCGCCTGAGCTTCGCTTAAGGTCATACGGCCCTCCTGAACCGCCCGCTCGCAGTCGCGGGCAATCCCCGGATACAACTCGTCGGTGTCGTACTCCATGTACTCGAGCACCTTGTTGGCCGTGTCGCCCTTGACGATCTCTTCGATCCACCAGCCGCCGCCGTCCTGCAGCCGGATGTGCACCACGTGCGTGTCGCCGAACAGGTTGTGCAGATCTCCCAGGGTTTCTTGGTAGGCGCCCACCAAAAAAGCCGCCAGGTAGTAGGGCTCCGGGGGGGTGAGCTCGTGAACTTCCAGCGTGCGCTTGGTCGCGCGAGGATGCACGAAGCGATCGATCTTCCCGTCGGAGTCGCAGGTGATGTCGGCCAGCACGGCATTGCGCGATGGCCGCTCACCCAGCCGTTGAATGGGCATGATGGGAAACAATTGGCCGATCGCCCAGCTGTCCGGCAGCGATTGAAATACCGAAAAATTGCAGAAGTAGATGTCGCTCAGCATGTCCTCGAGGTTTTCCAGCTCCTCCGGAACGCGATCGAGTTTGCGGCAATGGTCGCGGATCTTGGTGCAGATCGCCCAGTAGAGTTTTTCCGCCAAGGCGCGAAATTCGAGGCTGAGATAGCCCAGGTTGAACATCTGCAGCGCCTGTTCGCGGGCTTGCAGCCCGTCGTGGTAGCACTCCACCAGGCGGCGCTCATTGACCGAGCGATAACTGTCGAACAAGTCGCGTACCGGCTGCGGCACTTCTTCCTTGCCGTGGTAATCCTCGTGCGGAATGCCGGTGACCTTGAATTGATCTAGCTTGGAGCAGCCCAGGATGTCGAACACCAGCAGGCTATGATGCGCGGCGATAGCGCGCCCGGACTCGCTCACGATCATGGGATGCGGCACGTCGCGGGCGTCGCACACGCTCTTTATGCGATACACGACATCGCTCGCATATTCGTTGAGCGTGTAGTTCATCGACGATTCGAAGTTGGTGCCGCTGCCGTCGTAATCGACGCCGAGCCCCCCGCCGATGTCGATGTACTGCAGCCCGGCGCCCATGATCTTGAGTTCGGCGTACACATGCGCCAATTCGTTGATGGCGTCCTTGACGCGGCGGATGTCCTGCAGCTGGCTGCCCGGATGGCAATGCACGAGCTGCAGGCAATCCAGCATGTTGCGCTCTTGCAGCAGGGCATAGAGGTCGAGTATCTCGCTGATGAACAGGCCGAACTTGGATTTCTCGCCCGCGGATTCGCGCCACCGGCCGGCGCCCTCGCTGGCGAGCTTCACGCGCACGCCGATCTTCGGCCGTACCCCGTAGCGCTCGGCGTGCTTCAGGATCAGATGGATCTCTTCGTAGTTCTCCACCACGGGAATGATGGTGCGGCCGAGCTTGGTGGCCAGAATCACCGCCTCGATGTAGCTATCGTCCTTGAATCCGTTGCACACCACGATGCGGTCCGGCGCATTTTCGGTGATGGACATGACCGCGAGCAGCTCGGGTTTGGAGCCGACCTCGAGTCCGAAGCCGAACTCCTTCCCGTAGCGGTAGACTTCTTCGACCACCAGGCGCTGCTGATTGACCTTGATCGGAAACACCGCGGCATAGCGATTCTTGTAGTCGTTCTCCGCGATGGCGGTGCCGAAGGCCTCGGCAAGGTGGCGCAGGCGGTGCGCGAGGATATCCGAAAAACGAATGACCACCGGCGTGTGCAGGTCGCGGGCCTTTAAGCCCTGGACGACGTCATAGAGGTCGATTTCGCGCGCCGCGTCCAGGCTGGGCCGGATCACCACATGGCCGAGTTCGTTGATCGAAAAGTAACCCTTACCCCACGCCTCGACCTGGTACAGATCGAGCGACTGTTCGATTTTCCACGCGTGGGGCACGGGCAGCAATTTGGCAGGTGTGTTCATGTCGCGCGCACCATAACAAATTGGCGCTACATGTAAATGACTGGGCGCGCAGCCGCGGACTAACCGCGCGCGATGGGCCGCCTTGGATCGGCAATCCACTCGCTCCAGGACCCGGCATACAGCTTGCCGCCGCGCAAACCCGCCGCCTCGAGGCTCAGCAGATTGTGGCAGGCGGTGACGCCCGAGCCGCACATGGCGACGACGTTCCCTGCATCCCTGCCCGCAAGACGCTCCTGCCAGCGGCGCCTGAGCTCCGCGGCAGGCAGAAATCGACCGTCGGCCGCGAGATTCAGGGTCATCGGGTGGTTCACCGCGCCGGGCACGTGTCCGGCCACGGGATCGATGGGCTCCACGATTCCGGCAAAGCGTTCCGCAGCGCGCGCATCGATCAGCAGAGTCCCCGGGCGGTGCAATTCGCGCTCGATCTCGGCCGTGCTCACCACGGATTGCTGCCCAAGCCGCGCCGTGAACTGTTCCTCGCAGACCGGCGCGTCGCCGAACTCGAGCGCGCCGCCGTGCGCCGTCCACGCCCGCAGACCGCCGTCGAGCACGGCCACCGCGCCATGCCCCACCCAGCGAAGCATCCACCACAGACGCGCCGCAAACGAGCCGTTGGCGTCGTCGTAGGCGACGACCTGGCTGTCGTTGCGGACCCCGAGCCGGCCCAAGCCTTCAGCGAACGCGTCCGGCGCCGGCAGCGGATGCCGCCCGGTGCCGGGACCCACGGGCGCCGACAGATCCCGGTTGAGATCGGCATAGCGCGCGTGGGGTATGTGCCCCGCCAGAAACGCCTGCCTGCCGGCCCCGGGGTTCAGGAGATCGAAACGGCAGTCGACGACGGCCAGCTGCGGCTCGCCCAGCAGCTTGCGCAAAGAGTCCACGTCAATCAGGGTCTGAAAATCCATGAATCTAAAGCTTAGCGCGCCGCCGCGCGAACCGCATCCGCTACAATCGGGACCATGGCACTCACTCTTTATTGGGGCAGCGGCAGTCCGTTTGCGTGGCGCGTGCTGCTCGCGCTCGAACACAAGCGGTTGCCATACGAGTCGCAGCTCCTGCACTTCGACAAGCAGGAGCACCAATCGCCGCAAATGCTCAAGCTCAATCCGCGCGGCCGCGTGCCCGTCCTCAAGGACGGGGATTACGTCGTGTTCGAATCGGTGGCGGTGCTGTACTACCTCGACGTCAAATATCCCGAGAAGCCGATATTCGGCACCACCCCCGAGGAAGCCGGCGTGATCATGCGCGTGATCTGCGAATTCATGGCGTATGCCGAGCCGTCCCTGGTGCGAGATCACCGAGGCGATATTCTCGGACCAGGTCGCCGACCACATCGACGAGCTTACTGACGCCATGCACATCGTGGCGCGCGAGGCGCGCACCATCGAAGGCCGGCTCAGCAAGGAGCAATGGATCGTCGGCGCCGATTATTCGGCGACCGACATGGTGATTTTCCCGTGGATTCAGGTGCTGCGACGCGCTTTGGATCGACCCGGCGCCGCTTCGTTAAGCGCGCGCTTCCTGCCCATGGAGCGCAACTATCCCGCGCTCGCGCGCTGGATTCGGCGGATTGAGGCACTCCCGGGATACGAACGTACGTACCCGCCGCACTGGTAGGCTGGCGGCATGGAAATTTCAAACTTCCTTTATCGGACGGGGTCGCTTCGACCCCGTTAAATTCGGCGCGTAGCGCCTGGAAAATACAGGTAGGCTGGCTGCGTCCGCCCGGCGGGCGTTGCGGCGGAAATCAAATCAAAAACGAGGGCAAACCAAAATGAGACAGGGATTATGAGCAATCACGAAGTGCATGTGAAGTTCGCGGGCAAGATCGTATTTGTGGGTTTCGGCAGCATCGGACAAGGTGTCTTGCCGCTGATCTTGCGTCACATTGGCACTTCGCCCGATCGCATCACCATCATCACCGCGGAGAACAGCGGCCGCACCGAAGCCGAACAATTCGGCGTGAAATTCGTCAAGACAGCGCTCACGCGGGAGAACTATCGCAACGTCCTCGAGCCGCGGCTCGATGCCGGGGACTTCCTGTTGAACCTGTCCGTGGACGTGTCCAGCGTCGCACTCCTTCAATTGGCGCGCGAACGCGGCGCGCTGTACCTCGACACCTGCATCGAACCCTGGGCGGGGGGATACACCGACCCTCACGCGTCGGTGGACTCGCGCAGCAACTACACCATGCGCCTCGAGGCGCTGGCGTTGCGGCGCGGCGCCAAGAACACCCCCACCGCGGTGCTCACCCATGGCGCGAACCCGGGCTTGGTGTCGCATCTGGTGAAGCAGGCTTTGCTCAACATCGCCAAGGATACCGGCGTGGATGTCGGCCGGCCGGGCAGCCGCGAGTCGTGGGCGAAGCTCGCGCAGACTCTCGGCATCAAGGTCATGCATATCGCCGAGCGAGATACCCAGGTGACGAATGTGCCGAAGGCTGCCAATGAGTTCGTCAATACCTGGTCGGTTGACGGCTTCGTCAGCGAGGGCGCTCAACCCGCCGAACTCGGCTGGGGCACGCACGAGAAGCACTTCCCCGCGGATGGCGGCCGCCACAAGGTGGGTTCGGGCTGCGCCATCTATTTGAATCGGCCGGGCGCCAGCACCCGGGTGCGTACCTGGACGCCCGCCGCAGGGCATTTTCACGGCTTCCTGATCACGCATTCCGAAGCGATTTCGCTGGCGGACTACTACACGGTCATGGACGGCGAACGCGTGGCGTACCGGCCCACGAGCCACTACGCCTATCATCCGAGCGACAACGCGGTGTTGTCAGTGCATGAATTCGCCGGCAACAACTGGCACCTGCAGGATCGCAAACGCATCATGCTGAACGAGATCACGGCGGGTATCGACGAGCTCGGGGTGCTGCTGGCCGGCCATGCGAAAAACGCCTATTGGTACGGCTCACAGCTGTCCATCGAGGAGGCGCGGAAATTGGCGCCGTACAACAGCGCCACGAGTCTGCAGGTCACGTCGGCCGCGCTGTCGGGGATGATTTGGGCCATGGAGAATCCCAACCGCGGCATCGTCGAGCCCGACGACATGGAATTCGAACGTCCGCTCGAAATTTGCATGCCGTACCTGGGCAAGGTGGTCGGCGAATACACGGATTGGACGCCGCTGTATCAGCGCGGCGAGTTGTTTGCCGAGGATCTGGATACCGCGGATCCGTGGCAATTCAAGAACATTCGGGTGGTTTGAGCCCGTAGCTGACGGCGACCACCGTGAAGGTGGTCGCCCCTCCCGGCAGCGCGACACTCACTTCGTCGCCCCGCCGCTTGCCAAGCAATGCTGCGTCCCAAGGGCGAGTCCATGCTGACGTAGTTCTCCGCCATGTCGAATTCGTCCGGACCGACGAGGCGATGCCATCGCGCAGTGCGGTCGCTCTCGATCTGCACCCAGGCGCCGAAGTAAATCCTGTCGGGATCGCGCCGGCCGGACGCTGCCAAGGGATCGACGATGGTCATGCCTTCGAGGCGCTTGCGCAAAAACCGCACCCGCCGGTCGATTTCGTGCAGGCGCTTCTTGCCATAGGTGTATTCGGCATTCTCGGAGCGATCGCCTTGAGCGGCGGCCTCGGCGACGGCCGCGGTCACGCGCGGGCGTTCGTCGTGCCATAGCTGGTCGAGTTCATCCCGCAGCCGCTTGGCGCCCTGCGGGGTGATGTACTGCGAACCGGGGGGTGTAGGTGGGCGATATCTTGACACGCTGCATCAAATCGTGAGGGAAATTCTTCGGACGTGAACTAAGTTCAAAGCGATTGCAATCGACTGAGCGGTCGTTCACAGATTGCGCGCGCCGCGAATCTTAAGCTCACACCCATGAGCGTCAAATACTACACCCACTTCATCGCGCAATCGGAAGGTGCCGTCGAATACAACGAGTATCGCGGCGTCGTCGAACTCCTCGATCGCTCGAGCAGCTTCCAGGGCGACCGCGATATCGCGCGCATGCTGGCACGCAGCTTCGATCTCGAGGAAACCGACATCCAAGTGCTGCAGTGGGACCATCTGCACTAGCGTCACGCTTACCGATCCCCTAGCGGGCTTTACTTCCCTTCATTGAAGTCCGCCTCTCCGCCCCGAGCTCATCACTCGGGGCTTTTTTTGCCACAGTGTTAGACTTGAGGAACACCCCCCATTCGAGAGGGGCAGGAGGGGATTCATGCGTAATTTGGCTTTAGGGTTGGCCGCGCTTGCGGGCTTGCTGTTGTCAGGATGCGGCTACAACACGATGCAGACTCAGGATGAGCAGATCAAATCCGCTTGGTCGGAAGTCCTGAATCAATATCAACGCCGCGCCGATCTCATTCCCAATTTGGTCAATACCGTCAAGGGCTACGCGGCCCAGGAGAGTTCGGTGCTGTTGGGCGTGACCCAGGCGCGCGCCAAAGTCGGTTCGATTCAGGCGACGCCCGAACTGGTCAACGATCCGGCGGCATTCGCCAAATTCCAAGCCGCCCAAGGCGAATTATCGAGTGCCTTGTCGCGCCTCCTGGTCGTCACCGAAAATTATCCGCAATTGAAGTCGGATCAGAATTTCCGCGACCTGCAGGCGCAACTCGAAGGCACGGAAAATCGCATCACGGTGGCGCGCAACCGCTACATCCAGGCGGTGCAAAATTACAACGTGACCGTGCGCTCGTTCCCCGGCAACTTGACTGCCATGATCTTCGGCTACAAACCCAAGCCGAACTTCGCCGTCGAGAATGAGGCCGTGATTTCCAAGCCGCCGTCGGTGGACTTCGCAGCCCCGGCCGCGGCACCGAGCCCCGCGCCCGCTTCGGCTCCTCCGCCTGCTCACTAGCGCGTGAGGTCTCTGTGGCGCATCGGTCGCGCGGCGACGGGCTTGGCCCTGCTGCTCGCGGCGTTGCTCGCGCACGCGGAAGTCGCCGTGCCGCCCCTCACTGCGCGCGTCACCGATCTCACGGGTACCTTGTCCGGCGGAGCGGTCACCCGAATCGAGGCCAAGCTCGCCGACCTTGAGGCCAAAAAGGGCAGTCAGATCGCGGTGCTCATCGTGCCGACTACGCAGCCCGAAGAGATCGAGCAATTCGGCATTCGCGTGGAAGACACGTGGAAGCTGGGCCGCAAGGGTGTCGATGACGGGGTGATCTTGATCGTGGCCAAGAATGATCGGCGCGTCCGTATCGAGGTGGGGCGGGGCTTGGAGGGGGCGCTACCGGACGCGCTCGCCAACCGCATCATTACCGAGACGATTACTCCGCATTTCAAACTGGGAGACTATGACGGCGGCGTCGAGGCCGGCGTCGATCAGATGATCTCCGTCGTCAATGGCGAGCCCTTGCCCGAACCCGACCGCAAGTGGGAGCGCCACAGCGGTCTCGGCCATTTTTTGCCGCTGCTGCTGGTGGTGGTGTTCGTCGCGAGCGGCGTGCTGCGCGCCATATTCGGCCGGTTGTTGGGGTCGGTGGCCACCGGGGGGTTGACCGGCGGCATCGCGTGGCTGCTCAGCCACTTTCTCCCCATCGGCGTGGGTGCCGGCATCGTGGCGTTCTTGTTCGCCATGCTGGCGGGATCGACTTCGCGGGGGTGGTCGGCCGGCAGCGGCTGGGGAGGGGGCTTCGGCGGCGGCCTGGGCGGCGGATTTGGGGGCGGCGGTTTCGGCGGTGGCGGTGGCGGGTTCAGCGGCGGCGGTGGCGGCGGCGCGGGCGGTGGCGCCTCGGGGAGCTGGTAATGCAATTTGGGCGCTTGATCCGGCACGCTGCGGCGACGCATTGGCGTACGCGCATGGTGTTTCCCCGCGCCACTCTCGACGCCATCGAACAGGCCATCGCCCGCGCCGAGCGGACGCACGCAGGGGAGATTCGTTTTGCCATCGAAACGGCGCTGCCGCCGCTGCACGTGCTGAACGGCATGGCGCCGCGCGCCCGCGCGCACGACGTTTTCGCCGCGTTGCGGGTATGGGACACCGCGCTCAACAATGGAGTCTTGATCTACGTTCAATTGGCCGATCGGGTGGTCGAAATCGTCGCCGACCGGGGCTTCGAGGGGCGCGTTAGTCCCCCCGAATGGCAGGCGGTGTGCCGCCTGATGGAGGAGGAATTCCGTGCGGGCCGTTTCGAGGCCGGTTCGATCGCGGGAGTCGACGCCGTCGGCAGCTTGCTCAGGCGCCACTTTCCGGCCAGTGCCGACGCACCGGGGCAATCGACGAACCAATTGCCTGACCGCCCGACTTTGCTGTAGATAGGTCGGATGAACTACCTCAAGTGGGCCGTATGCATCGGCGGTTTGGCCATCGGCGGCTGTGCGCTGTTTCGGCCCGTGCCCGTTGCGCCGCCGCCCGTAGCGGCGCTGCCGCCACCCGCGCCGCAGTTGCCCGCGCCCACCGCCAGCCACCGGGCCGAAGTCGACGCAGGCAGCGATATCGTGGGCCACGTGCAGAAGACCATCGTCGGCAAGGAGGACACGCTGCCCGACATTGCACGGCGCTTCGACGTGGGTTACGAGGAGATGCTCACGGCAAACCCGGGGGTCGATCCCTGGCTGCCGGGCGTCGGACGCGAAGTGGTCGTGCCCACGCAATTCGTGTTGCCTGCGGCTCCCCACGAGGGTGTCGTGGTGAACGTGGCGGCGATGCGCATTTTCTATTATCCGCCGCACAAGAAGGGCGAGCCGCAGATCGTTTTCACGCATCCCATCGGCATCGGCAAAGTGGGCTGGAAGACTCCCGAAGGCACGACCAAGATCGTCAGCCGCCAAAAGGACCCGGTTTGGGTGGTGCCCAAGTCGGTTCGCGATGAACACGCCGAGGACGGTGAGAAACTGCCGGCCCAGGTGCCCGCCGGACCGGACAATCCGCTCGGCCAGTACATGTTTCGTCTGCAGTGGCCGAGTTATTTGATCCACGGCACCAACAAACCCTACGGCGTCGGCATGCGCTCGAGTCATGGCTGCATGCGCCTCTATCCCGAGGACATCGCGGT
This sequence comes from uncultured Gammaproteobacteria bacterium, assembly GCA_963818075.1. Lineage (GTDB taxonomy): Bacteria > Pseudomonadota > Gammaproteobacteria > Steroidobacterales > Steroidobacteraceae > Bog-1198. The sequence continues at coordinate 220,372 of CAWFQX010000011.1, forward strand.
GTTCTACGACTTGATTCCCATCGGCACGAAAGTGACCGTGGTCAACCAGCCGTATCTGTTCGGATGGCGCGACGGGACGCTGTACCTGCAGGCTTACAGCGTGATGGAAGACGATTCGCGCGATTGGAGCAAGAACCGCAAGAGCCTGCTCGCCAAGCTGCTGAGCCCGAAGCTGCAGAAGAAGATCACCGACCACGATAACGAAATCGACTGGCAGCGGGTGGGGGATCTCGCGCACACGCCGCGCGCCGTTCCCGTACCCATCACCGGCGATCAGGGCGGCGTCGATGCGGTGATTTCGAGCTCGCAGCTCGTGGAGAACACGTTGCCCGTGGGTTCCAATTGGGACGGCAAGACCGGATTGCTGGTGGACGAGAAGACATTCAAGGAATTGGTCGGCGGCCGCGCCGAAGCGCCGCCCGCGTCGCAAACCCAAGCTTCCGTTCGCTGATGACCGGGTCCCGGATCGGCTGGGGTTTGGGAGGGCTGGCGCTCGCCTGGACCTTCCCGGCATTGGCCGCCGATGAGCACTCCTTCGCCAATATCGATCAGTTTCGGGTCACTCACATAGACCTTGATCTGCGGGTCGATGTGCACGGCAAGTCGATCAGCGGCACAGCCACGCTGGATTTCAAGCGGCTCGACCCGCGTGCGGCGCAGCTGGTGCTCGACACCAAGGACTTGATGGTCACTGACGTCAGCCAGAAGGCCACGGATGTGTTGGGCGCCACCGCCAAGAGCCAAGCCCCGTGGGTCAGCCGGCCGTTTCACATGGGAAAACCCGATCCCATCCTCGGCAGCGCCTTGGTCATCGACCTGCCGCAGACGCGCAAGACCATCGAGTCCGTGCGGGTCGAGTACGAAACGCTGGACACGGCCGCGGCGCCGCAGTGGCTGGCGCCGAATAAGGCCGCAGGGCTGCACAATTCCTTCCTGTACACACTGTCCGAGCCGATTGGCGCGCGTACCTGGATTCCTCTGCAAGACACTCCTCTGGTGCGCGCCACCTATAAGGCAGAGATCCACACCGATTCCGATATGACGGCGCTGATGGGCGCCGACAACGATTTCAAGGCAAAGCGCAACGGCGAGCGTACGTTCGTCATGGCGCAGCCGATCCCGTCCTATTTGGTGGCGCTGGCGGTTGGCAACCTCGCCTTCAAAGAAACGGGTGCGCGCAGCGGAGTGTACGCGGACAAGTCCGTGGTCAAAGCGGCTGCCAAGGAATTCGCCGACACCGAGGCGATGATCGCGGCCGGCGAGAGACTATTTGGGCCCTATCGCTGGAAGCGCTTCGACATCCTGGTGATCGGCCCAAATTTCCCTATCGGTGGGATGGGGAATCCGAGCCTTTCCTTCATCTCAGCCACGGCAATCGCCGGCGACAAGAGCCTGGTTTCGGTCATCGCGCGCGAATTGGCGCACTCCTGGTCGGGGAATCTCGTCGGCAACGCGACCTGGCGCGACCTATGGCTCAACGAGGCGGTCAGCGCGTACCTCGAGGGCCGCATCATGAAAGAGGTCTACGGCGAGCAGCGCGCGTCCATGGACGCGGTGCTGGGCCTCAAATCCTTGCGCGAGGGTTTGGCGGGACTCGCCCCCAAGGATCAGGCGCTCGCCATCGACCTGCGCGATCGCGATCCGGGATTGGCGTTGAGCGACGTGCCCTATGAGAAGGGGCGGCTGTTCTTGAATTTTCTCGACGCAAAATTCGGACGCGAGCGATTCGACGCATTCCTGCGCGGCTATTTCGATCACTTCGCCTTCAAGAGCATCACTACCGAGGAGTTCAATCAATACCTGTCGGAGAATCTGCTCGACCGCTTTCCCGGCATCGTCGCGCACGAGCAAGTGCTCGCCTGGGAAAATGCGCCGGGCATTCCGGCCGATGCCGTGTTGCCGGTGTCGAGCGCCTTGCCGCAAGTGGATGATGCGCGCACCGCGTGGCTCGGCGGCACGCTCGCCGCCAAGAAATTCGGACTCGATTGGGTCGCGGATCAGTGGCTGTATTTCCTGGACGGCATGCCGGCAGCGCCGCGCACCCAGCAGCTCGCCGAATTGGACCAGGCCTACGGCTTGACGCGCAGTCAGAACGCCGAAATCGAGCAGCGCTGGCTCGAGCTCGTCATTCGCACCGATTACCGGCCGGGCTATGTGCGTCTCGAGGAATACCTCAAGAGCGTCGGCCGCCGCAGGTTGATCACGCCTCTGTATGTCGAGCTGATGAAGACCCCCGCCGGCAGCGAATTCGCGAAGCGCGTCTACGCCGTTGCGCGGCCCGGGCTGCACCCGCAAACCGCGGCGGCGATCGACGCCATCGTCACTCCCGAAACCGCGGAGGGGGCGGAATGATCAGCGAGTGGATGAAAGTGATGCTCGAGGAAATATCCCGCAAGAAGGCCGAAGCCGAGCAAGCCCGTGCCGAGGAGCAAGCCCGCGCGGATGAACGGGCCAGCGCGGAGCGAACGGGCCGGCGCCGATCAACAAGGGCGCCGCGCCGGGCCAAACCGCGAGTTGTGATAAAGTCGGATACTGTGCCCGAGAGAATAAAAATTGGTGACGCCGAGCAACTCAACGCCAAGCAACCTAGGGATAGAGGTCGAGGAAGAGCGCGGACCCGACCATAACATCGCGCGCCTCGGTACCGCGCGCACCGCGTTTGTCGGCCGCACGCTGCGCGGGCCAATCAATTGTCCGAAACTCGTCACGAGCTTCACGGAATTCCAGCATATGTTCGGCGGCTTGTGGCAGCCGAGTCCCTTGGGATACGCAGTCGAACAGTTCTTCGACAATGGCGGCCGCGAGGCCCTCATCGTGCGCGTGGTCAACGGTGCGCGCTCCGCGACCCTCACTTTACGGGCGGGGGCAGCGGTGCTGCGCCTGCGGGCAGTGCGGCCGGGCACGCGGGAATATCTCCGTGCCAGCGTCGACTACGACAATATTCCTGCGGCTGACGTCGCGGATTTCAATCTCACGGTGCAGCGCGTGCGCGTTCAGGGCACCGCCCAAGTGGAAGACCAGGAGATTTTCAAGGCGCTGTCGGTAGCCCCAACCGCGCCGGGCTACTTGCCGCAGGCGATACGCGACTCACAGCTGATCGAGTTGGCCGGCGACCCTCCCGCGCAGCGGCCCGATCCTACCTTGGACGCGGCCAGCGGACTCGCCACCGCTTATGTCAACTCGAACTGCGACGGTGATGACGGCGCGCCGCTGACCGATTACGACCTGATCGGCAGCGCCGCGGATCGTACCGGCCTGTTCGCGCTGGGGTTGGCGGACTATTTCAATTTTCTGTGCATCCCCCCCTTGTCCCGCGATCAGGACGTGGGTCCGGTCGCGGTGTTGATCGGCGCGCGAATATGCAAGGAGCGCCGCGCGCTCTTGATCGTCGATCCACCGTCGGGTTGGAGTACCGCGGACGATGCGCTGTGCGGGATGCGCGATTGGAACATCTGCGACGAAAACGCCTTGATGTACTTTCCACGCGTGCTCGCCCACGACAAGCTGCGAGGCCATTTCGAGTCGTTCGCGCCGTGCGGCGCCGTTGCCGGCATGCTGGCGCGCGGCGACGAGGCGGCTCCAGTCTGGGCCCCTCAAAAGAACGACGAAGCCATCCTGCGTCCGGGATACCGGCCGGCCTGCCTCGTGACCGAAGACCGCCGCATGCGGCTCGCGGCTCTCGGGGTCAATACCATTCTGTCGGGTCGGTCCGCGGCACGCATCGGCGTCAGTGCACGAACCTTGGGCAAGGGCAAAGCGACGCAGGCCGATTGGCAGTACCTGGCGCCGCGCCGCCTGGCTCTCAACATCGTCAACAGCATCGAGCGCGGCACCCGCTGGGTGGCAATGGCGCATCCGCACGTCGAGGTGGCGGAAATGGCAGCCGCCCAGGTGCGCGCCTTCTTCGAGGCGCTCTACGAGGACCACGCCTTCGGCACGCTGCCGATGCAGGAGGCCTTTTTCGTCGCTTGCGACCAGCGCAGCGAGTTTCAACTCATCATCGGTTTTGCCGGCCGGGCCAAACCTGGATTGCACAGCTTTCGCATCGTGCACTCGCGCTCGGGCAGCAGGGTTTTGCCGGTCAGCTTGAATCGCTTGAACGACGCGCACTACAGCCCGGCGGAACTCGAGTGGGTCGATACTCTGGCGCGGCGCCTGTCGGACTAGGGAGCGGGCTCCTAGGGTGGGATCCTAAATCGTCGCAGCCAAGCGTCGTTCCAGCTCCGCTTCCAGGGAGCTGCGCGCCATGCGGCCGGCGGCGGCCGGCAGCCGCGGCAGGGCGGGCAGCACATCGAGCGCGCGGCGCGCGTAGTCGTAGCCGGCTTCGATCGCGCGGTCGAACGCGTGCCAATTGAGCAGATCGACATTGGCGAGCGGCGGCTTCAGCAACACATCGGCAAGCTCGCGTTGCACCGCCGCGCCCGTCGCACTATTGATCATGCCGGCGTGCATCAAGATCTGGAAAATGTTCATGCCGCCCTTGCCGCCGCGCATGGCAAGGCGGTCCGCGCCGACGTCGCTGCCGATGACCAGCCCGGGTGCGTGCGCTTGCATGATGTCGACGGGTAGATTGTTGATGGCGGCGCCGTCTACCAGCACGTCCTCGCCGCGGTAAATGGGCGGCATGACCCCGGGAATCGCGACGGACGCGCGCAGCGCGTCGGCAAGGCGGCCCGCGCGATGTTCGAGCGCGCGGCCGGTGGTCAGGTTGGCGCTGATGCAAAAGTACGGCTGCGGCAGATCCTCGATCAGTACGTCGCCGTACTCCCGTTGCAGCAGCCGCGAGACCTTGCGGCCGCGGGTCAGCGCAACGAAGGGAAAGGTGTAATCGTTCACGGGGTTGGAGTCGACGAAGCTTCTGCGGTAGCGCATGCGCATTTCGTCGTCGCTCCATCCGATCGCGACGCCGGCGGCAATGATCGATCCGATGCTCGAACCGCCGACGAAATCGATGGGGACGCGGGCCTCGCGCAAAGCGCGAATGACGCCGAGGTGTGCAAAGCCGCGCGCTCCGCCGCCCGACAGCACCAGCCCGACGCCGCGCCGCGTCAGCAGGCGGGCGAGCCGCGCCAGATCCGCCGCGTCGACGATGTGATGATGCTGAGCGGCGGGCGTCGTGCTCAGCCATCGCGCCGCGGCCCCGGTCTCGACACGCTGCTCGTGCATCAAGGCGAGTTCGACCCGCGCGCCGCGCGCCAACGCCGCCTCGGCGATATCGCTCGGCCAGGGCTGCGCCGCAGCGCCGGCCGGCGCGAGCAGCAGTATCACATCCGCTTGGCGGCAGCACTGCCGGGTCCAACCCGAGGCGCCGGGATCCGCCACGTACACCACATAGTCGTTCGACTCCTCGATGGCGTTGAACCAGCGCGCCGTGTGGGTGCTGGCCCGCGCATCCCAGACCAGCTCCGATCGTCCGGCGCGCGCGAATTCCGCGACCAGCCGCGTCGCAAAGTCAGCCACATCGACCTCGACGCTGTTGGGCACGATGGCGAACACATGTGCCGGCTTCTTTTTCCATTCAAGTTGATTGCTGCACCGCAGCCGCCGGGCGCAAAGACGGGCGAGAGCCAACGAGAAGCGGGTCGATCGAGCGGCGAGGGCATCCAACAGCGGGGTCGGCAGCAGCAAAAGCTCGCTGTCGCGCATGGCAAACACGGCCGCGCTGCGCTGCTCCTTCAGCAGCCAGCCGGCCTCGCCGACCAGCTCGCTGCGCTCGATTTCGGCGGTCAGCCGGGCGATCCCGGGAGTCTTGACGCCTAGGCGGCCGCTGGCGAGTAGATATACTCCGTCCGGAGTGGAACCGGAATCAAACAGCAAGCTGCCGGCCGGCAGCGAGAAATGCACCGCACCGCCCGCCAGAGCTTCGAGGGTGGCCGGATCTACATCGGCCAGGTCGGCACAGTCGCGCAAACAGTCGATTGCGCGGCGCATCTCGTGCGCTGCGCTCGATTGCTCTTCATCCAGTGCCATCCGTCTGTTAGCGGCCGTAAACCGCTGTTTCTTGAGTTTTGGAGTGTCATCTTGAGATCTTTCGGCACGGTAGTGTTCTCGCATGGGAAGGAAAGCGGCCCGTGGGGCTCGAAGATCACGGCCATGGCGGCGGTGGTGCGCGAGCTGGGGGCGGCCGTCGAGTCGGTGGATTATCGGGGCCTCGACGATCCCGGCGAGCGAGTCCGCAAGCTTCTCCTGGCCGGAGCGGCGCTCGAACACGGCATGGTGCTGGTCGGATCGAGCATGGGTGGGCACGTGTCCGCCGCGGCCGCAAGCCGGCTGCAGCCGCGCGGCTTGTTCCTATTGGCGCCGGCGTTCTATATGGCGGGATACGAAGCCTACACGCCGCAGGAGGTCGCCTGTCCGACCGCCATCGTGCACGGCTGGCATGATGTCATCGTACCGGTCGAGAACAGCATTCGGTGGGCGCGCGAGCATCAGGCAACGCTGCACTTGCTCAACTCCGATCATCGGCTGGAGGATCAGATCGCGGCAATTTGCACGCTGCTGCGCGCGTTCTTGACCGCCCTCGGCTAGGCCGCTACTGCGCTAGGCCCGCTACTGCGGATGTACCGGCGCCGCGATGCCCGGCGGCGGGCTCACCGTGGTGACCGCCACCTGCGCCTGCGCCAGCTCACGCAGGCTCTCCCCGAGCTGCTCGCCGCAGCGTCTGCCCATGGCATCGAAACCGGCGCCGAGCGAGGCAATGTAGGCCGACACGAAGTGCTTGCCCGGCGGGGATTCCAGAAAGTTAAGCAAGTGCTTGAGGTCGGCATCGCTGAAGTCGCGATAGCTGTAGGCCATGTAGCGGCGCATCGGCACGCGCATGTCCTGTTCCAAACTCGCGCGGCTGGTTTCGCCGGATTTGTGCGCGCTTTCGGCGACGCCCGCCGTATCTCTGCCGGCTCCGACCGCGGTGCCGATTGCCACCGCCTCGCCCATGCTGAGGAAGATCTTCACCGTGGATTCGCTGGAGCGCGAGGCCTGCTCCAACTTATCGAACAGGGCGTCGCGCGGCGGCGTCGACGAGGCTGCAAACTCGCCCTTCATGATTTTGTCGATCTTGGTCTCCTCGAGCGCGGCCGTCGCCGCATCCGCCGCCACCATGCGGCGGCCGAGATCGCTCAAAAGGAATTCCTCGGATTTTTTTGCCGTCGCCAGATCGAGATTGGCGGCGAGCGCGGTCAGTGCGGGGACCTCAAAAACGTCGATGCGAAACGCGCGCTTGGCCGCGGCGGTCACCGCCGACAATTGCGGGTCGGTAAGCGGCGCGGCGGCATCGGCCGAAAACAGCTGCCGTATGTGCTCCGGCATCGTACCCAACGAAGCGCGCACCTGCTCGCGCATGGCCGCCTCTTGGTAAATCTTCGCCGCGGTCTCGATGTCGACGGACTGCGCGGCATACGCACCCGTGGTCAAGAGCATGAGCAATGCAAAACGAAACATGCGCGAACTCCGGGTGACTGTACGTCCGTATCGATTGTACACTCCGGGCATTATGGGGCTGGCCGTGCCGAGGTGCACATGGGTTTGTCGAGGAATGTGACAATGTCGCTGTCGATTTTGTTCACTGTCGGCTGTGCGCCTTCCGAGCAGCCGCCCCCGCAGAAGACCGTATTCGAACCTTTGCTGCAGGCGGAACAGCGCGCGAGAGACGTGCAGAAAACTGTGGACGAGCACGCAGACGCGACGCGCAAGGCAGCCGATACTCAAGAGCGCGGCGATACGCCCCCCTAAAACCCGTTGCCAACCATGAACCCCGTAGAGGGCTTGGGTCGGGCGTGGCACTGGAGTGTCCGCAAAGTCTTAGGATTGTGGGTGCGGGTAAGCATCAAGCCCGAGGATGCAGCCGCCGCGATCGCCGCGCTGCCACGGCCGGTGTGTTATGTGCTCGAACGCGAGAGCCAGACCGATCTCGCCGTGTTGAGCAATGTGTGCACGCGGCTCAATCTGCCGCGCCCCGGGCGGGCGCACTTCGAATTGATCCTTCCCAAGAGCTTGTTTGGGCGGCGCGCTGTGCGCGCGCCGCGCATCCTCGTACAACTGGTCGCCGCGGCGGCCGCCGACCCGCAATTCGACGTCGACCTGGTGCCGGTCGCGATCTTCTGGGGACGCGCGCCGCACAAGGAAGCCAGCCTGTGGCGCTTGTTCTTCGCCGAGGATTGGGTGCTGGTCGGGCGTTGCCGCAAGATTCTGGGCGTGCTGGTCAACGGCCGCAACACGCTGGTGCATTTCGGCGAACCGGTGCGGCTGCGCGATGCCGTGCAGGACGGCCTGGATGAGCAGCGCAGCGTGCGCAGGCTGCTGCGCACCTTGAGATCGATTCTGCGCGCACAGCGGGCCTCGACCATCGGTCCCGATCTATCGCATCGCCGCACCTTGGTCGCGCAGCTCCTGAAGACGGCCGACGTGCGCAACGCCGTACGCCGCGAAATGCAGGCGCACGCGTCGTCGCGCCGCGCCGCATTGATTGCGGCGCGGAAATACGCCGTGGAAATCGCCGCGAATTATTCGCAGGCCTTCGTCAGATTCATGGCGGCACTGCTGGGCTGGCTGTGGAATCGAGTGTTCGACGGCGTGAAGTTCGAGCATGTCGACCAACTGAACGATATGGGCGACGGTGCGGAGATCATTTACGTTCCCTGCCATCGCAGCCACATGGATTACCTGCTTCTGTCCTATGTGATCTATCGCAAGGGCTTTGCGGTGCCGCACGTTGCGGCGGGCATCAATCTGAACCTGCCCGTGATCGGGCGCTACCTGCGCAAGGGCGGCGCATTTTTTCTGCGCCGCAGCTTCAAGGGCGACGCGCTGTACGCGGTGGTGTTCGCCAAATATCTGGGCGTGATGATGGCGCGCGGCCACAGCCTCGAATACTTCATCGAGGGCGGGCGCAGCCGCACCGGGCGGCTGCTGCCGCCGCGCACCGGCATGCTGTCGATGACGGTGCGCGCCTACCTGCGCGACCCGAAGCGGCGGGTGATCTTCATGCCGGTGTATTTTGGATACGAGCGCATCGTCGAAGGACGCACCTACATCGGCGAACTGTCGGGGCAACCCAAACAAAAAGAGAGCGTCATTGGACTGATCAAGTCGACGATTTCGGTGCTGCGCAGCAAGCTCGGCATCGTCAACGTCAATCTGGGCCGCCCGATTCCGCTCGACGCCGTGCTGTCGCGGCACAATCCTGAGTGGCGCACCACCGCCGCCGCCGACCTTGATTCAGGCGCGACGTGGATCGGCACCGCAGTCGGCGATCTCGCGACACGGATCAATATCGAAATCAACGCCGCCGCCGCCGTGACGCCGATCAATCTGACGGCCATGGCGCTTCTGGCAACCCCGCGCCAGGCATTTGCGGAAGCCGATCTCGAGCGTCAGCTCGAGCTGTATCAAAGGCTGCTGCGCGAGGCGCCTTACTCGCCGCTGATGACGGTGACCCGCGACAGCGGCGCCGAGATGATCCGCTACGCCGAAGCGATGGGCATGCTCGAGAGGCAGCGGCATCCGCTCGGCGACATTCTGCGCATGAATGCCGAGAACGCGGTCCTCGCCACCTACTATCGCAACAACATTCTGCATTTGTTTGCCATCCCCTCGCTGCTGGCCTGCTGCTTCATCAGCAACTCAGGTATGAGCACGGCCGATATCCACCGCTTGGTACGGCGCGTCTACCCGTACATAGCGATGGAGCTATTCCTGCGCTGGGACGAGACGGCGGTCGCGCAAGTGGCGGACTCGCTGCTCGACACCTTCGCTGCCTTGAATTTGCTCGAGCCCAATGCCGATCGCAGCGAATGGCAGCGCCCCGCCTCGACTTCGCTCGAGGCAATCCAGCTGTCGGTTCTCGCTCAAGGCACCATCCAGACGCTCGAGCGCTACTACCTCGCGATAGCGCTGTTGCTGCAGTCCGGCAGCGGCGTCGTCACCCAGGAAGCATTGGAGGAGCGCTGCCATTTGATGGCACAGCGCATGTCCGTTCTGCATGGATTGAATTCGCCGGAGTTCTTCGATAAGAGCCTATTTCGCAACTTCATCGAACTGCTGCGCCGCCGAAACGTGATCCAGGCGGCCGCGGACGGCAGCCTCGCGTTCGGCGAACCGCTGTTGGGGGTGGCTGCGGACGCCCAGCGCGTGCTCTCCGAGCAAATCCGGCACAGCATTCTGCAGGTGACCTTGATTCAGTGAAGCCGACTCAGTCCCAGCGATGTCCGCCGCGCCCCTGCTTGGTGGCGCCGCGGCGCTTCTTAGATTCGATGCGCCGTTCCTGCGACCCCTTGGTGGGGCGGGTCTTCTTGCGGATCTTGGGTTCCACCAGCGCCGCGCGGATCAACGCTTCCAGGCGTCCTTGCGCCGCGCGCCGATTCCCCTCCTGGGTGCGCTCGCTCATGGACTTGAACAGAATGGTGCCGTCGTCGACGAGCTTCTGGCCGGCGAGGCGCCGCAGGCGATTTCTCACCGCCACCGGCAGGCTGGCATTTTGCGGCAGCAGGAAACGCAGCTGCGCGGCGCTCGCCACTTTGTTGACGTTCTGACCGCCGGGCCCCGAGGAGCGAATGAACTTCCATTCCAATTCCTCGTCGGGAATGACGATGTCGGGCGCAATGATCAGCGGCATGGCAACGGGCGGGCGCTTCAGTCGAGGTCGGAAAGCCCCGGCTTCGACTGCACGACGATCTCGCGCTGCGCCACGGGAATGGTGATGTTGTGCTCCTTGAACAGGCGCCATATGGCGCGGTTCACTTCCGAGCGCACATTGTTCACTCCTTCCTGCGGATCGGAAATCCAAAAGCGCAGCTCGAGCTCGATGCCGCTGTCGCTGAAGTGCATCAGGCGTGAGACCGGCGCAGGATCCTGCAGCACGCGCGCTTGGCCCTGGCAGGCGACGAGCAGTATCCCCAAGGCCAGTTCGGGATCGTCGCGATAACTCACGCGGACCGGCAATTTGAGGCGAATGCGCGGATCGGTGTAGCTCCAGTTGATCACCGCATTGGAGATCAGCTGCTGATTCGGCACCAGCATCTCCACGCCGTCCCGGTCGCGCACCACCACGTAGCGGCCGCGCAATTCCTGAACCCAACCGAAGTTTTCCGTGCTCGTGCCGCTTTGTCCCGACAGGCTGATGACGTCGCCCGGCTTGATGGAACGGTCCATCAGCAGCACGAAGCCGCTGACGAAATTCGCCGCGATGGACTGCAGGCCGAACCCCAGTCCCAAACCGATGGCGCCGGTCAGCACGGTGAGCGCGGTCAGGTCGACGCCCGCGGCGTTGAGGCCGAGGAGCATGGAGAGGCCGATCAAGAATGCGTTGGCGAACTTCGCGATGCCGATGCGCGTGGAGGGCGCGAGGTTGCTGAGTCTCTTCAGGCGCCGCTCGAACCAGCGGCTGATCCAAGCCGCAACCAGCACGAACACAGTCAGCGTGAACAAGAGCTTCAGCACCGACCACAGGGAAATGCGGCTCTTGCCGGCCGCCATGCCGATGCTGTCCAGGGTGCTGATGATGGGATCGAGCCAACCCAGGTACTCGGCGGCGATGATGAGCCAAATGAACAAGGTCGCGCGAGTTTCCCAGTGCTGCATCCACGACTTGTTGCCGAGGCTCGCGGTAAACAGGAGAACGATCACGCGTACCGCGACGTAGGCGCCGATCAAGCGCGCGGCGGCGTCCAGCATCGATACATCGAAGTTCGCGGCCAGTATCACGCTGCGGGCCACCACGACCAAGGTCAACGCCAGGATCGCCGGCATGGCGACGAGGCTGCCCTGCGAGGCGAAATAATTCCAGGTCAATGCCGTCGGCGTCTTGATCCTGCGCCGCCGGTTGTGCTCGTGCAGCGCGGCGCTGACGAACCAGCCGATGAGCAGCGCCGCCGTCACCGCGCCGATCTCGATCAGCACGTTGCGCGTGGACAGGATCTCGAAGAAGGCGGCGATCCGCTGCAGCAGTTCACTCACGGGCAACTCGGGTCATGCATTGAGATCCGGAATGAGCTGGCTCTCCAATCGTGCGATTTGATCCTTGAGCAGGAGCTTGCGCCGCTTGAGGCGCTTCATCTGCAGTTCGTCGACTTTGAAATCCATGGTGAGGCGCGAAATGATGTCGTCGAGATCCCGGTGCTCGATGCGCAGCTGGCGCAGGCGCTCGATGTTCTTGAACAAATCGGTATTGACGTTGCTTTCTTCGTCGCTCACGGCGTCGCTGCTTTTGTGATGTAGCTGCGCCACACCGGGGTGACGCAATCCGGTAGCTTAAGGGACCGGCCGAGCGGATTCCAAGTGAGTTGTGGATTGTGAAAATCCGAGCCGACCGACCCCATGAGACCGAACTTGAGCGCGAGTGCCGCAACGGCTTCGACGTGCTGTGCACCATTGCCGCCGCTCACGACTTCGAGCGCGGCACCGCCCGCGGCGACGAAATCGCCGAGCAGCCGGCGCCGGGCTCCGCTCGACAGGGGATAGCGCGCCGGATGAGCGAGCGCGGCGACGCCTCCGGCATCGCGGATCCAGCCGACGACGATTTCAAGCGCAGGCCATTCGGCTGCCAGATACCCAGCTTTGCCGGCCCCCAGGAACTTCCGAAACGCCTCGTCGGCGCGATTCACGTGGCCGCCGGCGACCATGGCGTTCGCCAGATGCGCGCGCGTGGGCAGACCGGGATGCGCGGAAACTGCCGCGAGCAACTCATCGCCGGGCAGGCCCAACTTGCCAAGGCGCGCGCAGATCTTGCGCATGCGCGACCGCCGCCGCTCGCCCTGCGTCAAAAGCTCGCCGCGCAGCGCGGCGGAGGCGGGATCTATCCACAACCCCAGCACGTGAATGGCCTGTGCGCGCCAGGCGGCGGAGATTTCAACGCCGGGCACGAGGCGCAGACCCAGCAAACCTGCACTATGATCCGCCTCCTCGAGGCCGGACACGGTATCGTGATCGGTGAGCGCCAATACTTCGACGCCGGCTGCGGCCGCATGCGCCACCAATTCGCGAGGAGTCAATGATCCGTCGGAGCAGTTCGAGTGCGTGTGCAAGTCGATATTGAGGCAGCCGTTCACGAGGGGCTGCCCGCGAGCCCTACGGCCTCCAGCTTGAGGCCGGCCAGCACGATGAAGCCCTGCGCGCGTTCGAAGCCGTCGCTGGTATAGTCGAAGGTGTAGGTGCGGAGGAGCCGGCGCCTGCCTCCGGCATCGCGCGCCATTCGAAAGCCGGCGAAGGCGACCGTGCCGTCCAGGAACTGCACCACCGCACGCGAACAGGTGTCCTTGGCGATTCGATTCGCGGTTTCGCGTGCGTCCAGCGAGAGGTGCCATATCTTATAGCCCCCGGCCAGGATGGCGGCGGTCAAAACCAGCAGCACCAGGTCGTCAGTCATATTCCAAGCTTAACCGCATTCCGCGGCGAGGACCGCCCTGGAATTCTGCCGAACCTGCCCCATACTGTGATCTATGAGCGACCCACATCCGAATTTGACGGTGCGTATAGATCCCACTGAAATGGTGCGGTACGTGCAGAATTTGATGACCCTGCCGTACAACGCCGCGGCGCCGGAGACCTCGATGGCGCTGGCCCATCGCCAATGGGGCGGCGACACGCCGCTGGCGCGCGCCGCGCAGCTGCGCTGGAGTGCGCTCAACCGCGCTTTCGGCGATGCGCGGGTCAGCACCTGGACGACGCATCCGCGGCGCGACCAGATCCATGTACCGGCGGCGCTGATTGCGGCCGCCGGCGTGGCGCGCTTGACCATGGCCGAGGAAGAGGTGGTGTTCGATATCCCGACCTTGTTGGATGCCACTTTGGAATTGTGCGAGCCGGCGGGTCACGCCTGAGCCTTGGCTTAAGCGGCGCCTCTAAGCCGGCGGCAGCACGCTGGCGTGGCTGTAGGCCAGAAAATCGCCGTTGATCAGGCTGTCGCGGCAGTTGTAGCGCAGACGGTGACCGTCCAGGCGGGTGACGTGCCCGCCGGCGGCTTCGAGTAGTGCCTGGCCCGCCGCGGTGTCCCACTCCGAGGTGGGACCGAAGCGCGGATAGAGCTCGGCATCGCCGGACGCCACCAGACAAAATTTAAGCGAACTGCCGATGCCTCGCATCACATGGGGCCCGAGCCGCGCCAGGTAGCCTGCCGTCTCCGGACTCGGGTGCGAGCGGCTACCGACCACGCGCAAGGGGTGCCGGGGCTCCGACACGTGAATGGGGATCTGTGCCGCACCGCGGGGGTGGCTGAATGCACCGAGTCCTCGAGCTCCCCAAAACTTGAGCCCCTGCGCGGGTGCCGTCACTACGCCGAGCACGGGCTCGTGTTCCACCACCAGCGCGATGTTGACGGTGAACTCGCCGTTGCGCTTGACGAACTCGCGCGTTCCGTCGAGCGGGTCGACGATCCACAACTCGCGCCACCGTTGGCGCTCGGCCCAGGGCGCCTGCGCCGACTCCTCGGACAGAATCGGGATGTCGGGGGTAATCCGCTTCAGTCCTTCGATGATGACCCGTTGCGATTCCAAGTCCGCCAGCGTCAGCGGCGAATTGTCGTCCTTGCGCTGCACTGTGAACCCGGCGTCGTAGACTCGCATGATGGCGTCGCCGGCGCGTTCGACGATGGGCATCAGCATTGCGCCCAAGGCGTGAAGATCTCGCATCAGTGTGTGACCGGCGAGTCTTACGTGGCGGCGCCGCCCGCGGGGCCACCGCCTCGACCGCGCCGCCGTCGCCGTCTGGCGGGGTCGCTTTGACCCTGAGCCGGCGCTTCACCGCCGCCGGCGTCCCGGGGAGGCTGCGGCGTGGTGCGCGGCGGCGGCGACCCATGGGACGGCCGGGAACTCGGCGGCCCGCGCCGCGGGCCACCGCCTCGGCTGCCGCCGCCGCCGGATCGTCCGCCGGGTCCGCCCGCACGGCCGCCCGAGCGGCCGCCGCCGGATCGCGATTGACCGCGCTGCGGCGCCCGCTCGCGCCACTCGGCGGGCGGCGGCGCGGTTACCGCCGCCAAGTCGACCGCTTCGATCGCGGCGCGCGGAATCTGATGTCCGATGTAGCGTTCGATGTCGGGCAGCGCGATCGCGTATTCCTCGCAGCCGAAGCTGATGGCGTCGCCCTCGGCGCCGGCGCGCGCGGTGCGGCCGATGCGATGCACGTAATCCTCGGCATCGTTCGGCAAGTCGAAATTAAATACATGGCTCACGTCGGGAATGTGCAGCCCGCGCGAGGCCACGTCGGTGGCGATCAGGACGGCGATATCGCCGTTGTGAAAGTCGCGCATCATTTTCAGGCGCTTGGTTTGCGGTACGTCCCCCGAAATGGCCTGGGCGACGAAGCCGTTGGCGGTCAGCGTTCGCTCGAGCACCTCGGCGATGCGCTTCGTGTTGACGAACACCATGGTCCGGCGGGCGTCGATGCGGCGCAGGAGTCCCATCAGCAGCGGAATCTTCTCTTCCGTGGCGGGGAAGTACAGCACCTGTTTGACGCTATCGACCGTCATCTTGTCCGGCTCGATGCGGATCAGCTCCGGATTGTTCATGTGCTCGTAGGCGAGCTCCATCACCCGGTGCGACAGCGTCGCCGAAAACATCATGGTCAGGCGCTCGGTCGGATGCGGCAAACGACGTAGGATGAAGCGAATATCCTTGATGAATCCCAGATCGAACATGCGGTCGGCTTCGTCCATGACCGCCACCTGGATATGGCGCAGATCAAAGACATGCTGTTTGAAGTAGTCGATGATGCGCCCGGGCGTGCCGATCAATACGTCGACGCCTTCCTCGAGAATACGCCGCTGCTTCTCGTAGTCCACGCCGCCGAACACGATGGCGAGCTTGAGATCCGTATATTTTCCGATGCCTAAGGCGTCGGAATGAATCTGCACCGCGAGTTCGCGCGTCGGCGCGATGACGATGGCGCGCGGCGCTTTACCCCAGGGCGCGGCGCCCGTATCGGTCAACAGCCGGTTGAACAGCGCGATGAGGAATGCGGCAGTCTTGCCGGTGCCGGTCTGCGCCTGGCCCGCCACGTCGCGGCCGGCGAGGGCCACGGGCAGAGTTTGCGCCTGAATGGGGGTGCAGCGGGTATAGCCCAATTCGGCAATGCCCCGCTTCAAGGATTCGGCGATGTTGAGGGATTCGAACGTGAGCTGACTGAGATGGGCGTCTGACATTTTCTCTTTGAAGATTGCAGAAACTTGCAAAATGATGAGGACGGGATAACAATACAGTCAATCCGGAGCCGGTCTATCCGCTCCCATCAACCGTATCATCGGTACCCTTTTAAGGTAATCAAGACCGCTAAAGCCGCTGTATTGTGCCCGAACGGCCGCGCATCGTCACTTCGCGCTTAAAGTCGGGCTGCACATTCCTACAAACAACCCCGCTCCACACAAACGAATCTCCAAAAGGAGGTATTCCCTAAGTGAGTAATCCCAGTATCGTCCACACCAGCGACGCCACGTTCGACAAGGACGTTCTCAAGTCCGACAAGCCCGTATTGCTTGATTTCTGGGCCGAATGGTGCGGACCCTGCAAAATGATCGCCCCCATCCTCGATGAGATCGCCGATCAGTACAAAGACAAGATCCGGATCGCCAAGCTGAACATCGACGACAATCCGGCAACCCCGCCCAAATTCAACATTCGCGGCATCCCGACGTTGATTCTGTTCAAGAACGGAACCGTGGAGGCCCAGAAAGTCGGAGCAGTCACCAAGTCACAGCTCGCCGCCTTTCTGGACAGCAACCTGTGAGAGGCTACTTAGGAAATCAGTCGCGCGGCGGCGGCCAGGGCGGCGGGCAGCAGGGCGGCGGCGGTCAAGGCGGCGGCGGACGATCCAATCGATCCAATCGCGGACCCCGCAACGACAATCGCAACGGCAATACCAATGGGGGCCGGCCCCCGCAGGAAGATTACGGCGATTTGCCGGAAGGCGGCGATGACCTGGAGATCATTGCGCCGACCGACCTCGCGCGCAGCCGCAGCTCGATGAACCTGACGGAGCTCAAGAAGCGCCCGATCAGCGACCTCGTCAAGCTCGCCGAGACCATGGGTCTCGAAAACATGGGCCGGTCGCGCAAGCAGGACATCATCTTCGGCGTGCTCAAGGCGCATGCGCGCAAGGGCGAGGACATCTACGGCGACGGTGTGCTGGAAATTCTGCAGGACGGCTTCGGCTTTCTGCGCTCGTCGGACTCGAGCTACCTCGCGGGCCCCGACGACATCTATGTATCCCCAAGCCAGATACGCCGCTTCAATCTGCGTACCGGCGATTCCATTTCCGGGTTGATCAGACCGCCGAAGGACGGCGAACGCTACTTCGCGCTGCTGAAGGTCGGCGAAATCAATTACGATTCGCCGGAGAGTTCGCGCGGCAAGGTGCTGTTCGAGAACCTCACGCCGCTGCATCCCACCGAGCGCTTGAAACTCGAGCGCGGCAACGGATCGACGGAGGATTTGACGGCGCGCGCCATCGATCTCGTGGCGCCGATCGGCAAGGGCCAGCGCGGCCTCATCGTCTCGCCGCCGAAAGCCGGCAAGACCATGCTGCTGCAGAACATCGCAACCGCCATCACCGCCAATCATCCGGAAGTTTACCTCATCGTGCTGCTCATCGACGAGCGTCCCGAGGAAGTGACCGAGATGGCGCGCACCGTGAAGGGCGAAGTCGTGTCCTCGACGTTCGACGAGCCGGCCAGCCGCCACGTACAGGTGGCGGAAATGGTGATCGAAAAAGCCAAGCGCCTGGTCGAGCACAAGAAGGACGTGGTCATCCTGCTCGATTCCATCACCCGCCTGGCGCGCGCCTACAACACCGTGGTGCCGAGCTCGGGCAAGGTGCTCACCGGCGGCGTGGACGCCAATGCGCTGCAGCGGCCGAAGCGCTTCTTCGGCGCGGCGCGCAACATCGAGGAGGGCGGCAGTCTCACCATTCTCGCCACCGCGCTGGTGGATACCGGCTCCAAGATGGACGACGTCATTTTCGAGGAGTTCAAAGGCACCGGCAATTCGGAAATCCATCTGGACCGGCGCATTTCGGAAAAGCGCACGTTCCCGTCGATCAACATCAATCGTTCGGGCACGCGCAAGGAAGAGCTCATCACGGAGCCGTCCGAGCTGTCCAAGATGTGGATCCTGCGCAAGCTCTTGCATCCCATGGACGAGTTGGCGGCGATCGAGTTCTTGCTCGACAAGATGAAGGACACCAAGACCAACGCCGATTTCTTCGATGCGATGAAGAGGTAGCGGCCGGCGCGCGGCCGGCGCGGGCGAAGCGGCGGCCGGCACGGGCCAGGAGCATTTGATGCAGTGGTGGGCATGGATTGCGGTCGGAGCGGTACTCTTAGGTTCGGAATTGGCCTTTGTCGATGCTCAGTTCTACCTGGTGTTCGTCGGCACGAGCGCTTTCATCGTGGGGATGCTGCAGCTGACCGGATTGGGAATGCCGGAGTGGCTTCAGTGGCTGATATTCGCGGCAATGGCCGCGACCTCCGTGCTCACTTTCCGGCGGCGGATCTACGAAAGAATGCGCCGTAAGCTGCCGGCGATGAAGGGCGGCCCCGCGGGTGAAATCATCACGTTGCCGACCGGGCTGTCTCCGGGCGAGACATGCCGCCTGGAATATCGGGGCGGTTCGTGGAGCGCAATCAACGGCGGCAAGGCGGCGATTCCCGCAGGCGCCAGAGCACGCATCGACCGCGTCGACGGACTCACCCTCGTCGTGCACGGCGACGCCTAGATGGCCATTGGCCTTGCAATAAAGTAGGAGATTCTCTTGGGCATTTCAGTCAGCTACGCATTCATCGTGATAGCCGTAGTGGTGGTGATCGTCATTGCGAAGACCGCCGTCGTCGTGCCGCAGCAGAGCGCCTACGTCATCGAGCATTTGGGGAAGTATAGCCGCACCTTGCAGGCCGGCTTTCACATCCTGACTCCTTTCTTCGAGAAAGTAGCCTACAGGCACAGCCTCAAGGAAATCGCGATCGACATCGCTGAACAAATCTGCATCACCCGCGACAACGTTCAAGTCGGGGTCGATGCGGTGCTCTATATGCAGGTCATGGATCCGCATCTGGCGTCATATGGCATTACCAATTTCGGTTTTGCCATCTCGCAGCTGGCCCAGACCACGCTGCGCAGCGAAATCGGCAAGATCGAGCTCGATCGCACTTTCGAAGCGCGCGGCACGATCAATACCAATGTCGTCAGCGAATTGGACAAGGCGTCGGCGCCCTGGGGAGTCAAGGTGTTGCGCTACGAGATCAAGAACATCACGCCGCCGAAGGACGTGCTGTCGGCCATGGAGAAGCAGATGCGCGCCGAGCGTGAGAAGCGCGCCGTGGTGCTCACCTCCGAGGGCGAACGCGATGCCAAGATCAATGCGGCGGAGGGCGACAAGCAGCGCGTGATCAAGCAGTCGGAAGCCAACAAGCAGCAGCAGATCAACGAGGCCGAAGGCCAGGCGGCGGCCATCCTCGCGGTCGCCACCGCGACGGCGGAGGGCCTGCGCCAGGTGGGCATTGCGCTGTCCGACCGCGGCGGCATCGAAGCCATGCAGTTGCGCATCGGCGAAGAGTACGTGAAGCAATTCGGCAAGCTGGCGCAAGCCGGGACGACGCTGGTGGTGCCGGCCAACTTGACCGATCTGGCATCCATCGTGACCATGGCCACCAGCATTGCCAGGAAGGCTCCCGCGACTCCGGCAGCTTGAGATCCATGTCGGACAAACGCGAAGCCGCGAACATCGGCTTCCTCGAATTCGTCGTGCTGGCGGCGGCGACGATGGCGACCCAGGCCATCGCCATCGACGCCATGCTGCCGGCATTCCCTGTCATCGTTCGCGCGCTGCACGTCGCGAATGAGAACCACGTCCAATGGATAGTCACTGCCTACATGACGGGACTGGGAGTGGGCCAGCTGTTTTGGGGCATGATGTCGGACCGGTTCGGCAGGCGGCCGATATTGATCGGCGGTCTCGGACTCTACGTCCTGGCGGCGCTGCTCTGTGGCTTTACCAGCAGCTTCCACACGCTGCTCATGTGGCGCTTCGTGCATGGCCTGGCGGCGGCGAGCGTAATCGTGACCCGCTCGGTGATTCGCGACCTGTATTCGGGAAGACACATGGCGCGCGTGATGTCGCTGACCTTCATGGTGTTCCTGACGATCCCGATCCTTGCGCCGAGCTTGGGACAGCTCATTCTCTGGCTGGCACCGTGGCGCTACATATTCATCGTGTGCGGAGCGTTTGCCGCGATCGTCTGGCTGTGGGTGCTGTTGCGGCTGCCCGAGACGCTGCACCCGGAGTATCGCTTGACGCTGAGTGCTTCGCACATCGCCGGCGCGGTCCGCTTGGTGGCCTTCAACCGGGCTTCGCTCTGCTACACGCTGGCGATGTCGGTCATGTTCGGCGGCATCATGGCCTATGTCGGCATGGTGCAGCAGATGTTCGGCGAGGTGTTTCACCGCGCAAACCTGATGCCCTCGATGTTTGCGCTGTGCGCGACGACGATGGGGGTTGCCGCCTTCCTCAATTCCCGAATCGTCGAGCGCTTCGGGATGCGCCGCATTTCTCACACGGCGCTGCTCACCTACCTCGCCATCACGGCCTCGCATGCGCTGATCGCGGCCCTTGGACTCGAGCAGCTGTGGATCTTCGTCGCACTCCAGTCCGCGACCATGGCGTGTTTTGCGCTGTCGATTTCCAATTTCGGCGCCATGGCGATGGACCCGGTTGCGTCAGTCGCGGGCATTGGCGCGTCGTTGCAAGGATTCGTGTCGACTCTGGGCGGCGCGCTGGTCGGCGCGCTCATCGGGCGCCAGTTCAACGGCACGGCGGTGCCGCTGACCGCGGGGCTGCTGTGCTGCGGAGTGGTCAGTCTGCTGTTCGTTCTGCTTGCCGAGAAGGGCAGGCTGTTCCGAGGCCACCACTCCGCCGGGGAGCCGCAGGCAACGCCGCATTTGATACCATCCGAAATTAACGCGCGAGCCGGTGGGGAGAGTTGACATGAAAACGACTGCGTTGACGCTGCTCCTGGGATTTTCTCTGATCATGTCCGCTGCGGATAGAGCCGCGGCCGATGCCGACGATCCGCCCTCCCGCGTCGCCCGCCTGGCCTACGCGGAAGGCTCAATCTCCCTGCAGCCCGCGGGGACGCAGGATTGGGTCGCAGCACCGCTCAACCGGCCTCTCACCACCGGCGACACGCTTTGGGCCGACCAAGGTAGCCGCGTCGAGCTGCAGCTCGATGGATCGATCGTTCGACTTTCGAGCTCTTCGGAGATCTCGTTCGTCAACCTGGGCGACGAGATCACTCAGATCCAACTCGCGAGCGGCACGTTGCTGCTGCACGTTCGCCGCCTCGATGACAATGAGACTTATGAGATCGATACGCCCAATTTGGCGTTTTCGGTGCTGCGACCCGGCACATATCGCATCAGCGTCGATGGTTCCGGAAACGGCACCGTGATTGCCGTGCGCGATGGACAGGGCGAGGCCACGGGCGGGGGCTCCGCTTATTCGCTTTACGCCGGCGACTCCGTGGCGTTTTCCGGCACCGATCAATTGACGGCGGAGGTGCAGCCGAACGCCGGTCAAGATGCCTTTGATGCTTGGGGCGCGGACCGGGACAGAAGGTGGGATCGCTCGGAGTCCGCCCGCTATGTATCACCCGATGTCGTCGGCTACGAAGATCTCGACGAAAACGGTTCTTGGCGCACGACGCCGAGCTATGGATACGTCTGGTATCCGCGCGGTGTCGCGCCGGAGTGGGCTCCCTATCGGACGGGGCACTGGTCGTATATCGATCCCTGGGGCTATACATGGGTGGACGACCAGCCCTGGGGATTTGCGCCGTTTCATTACGGCCGATGGGTCTGGGCCGAAGGAGCATGGGGTTGGATTCCTTCACCCCCGCGCCCTGACGGCGGCCCGTACATCCGGCCGGTCTACGCACCCGCGCTCGTCGCGTGGGTCGGCGTCGGGGCCGGAGTCGCTTGGTTTGCGTTGGGTCCTCGTGAAGTGTACGTCCCGTCCTACCGGGTCAGTTCCAACTACGTGCGCAACGTGAACATCTCGAACACCACGGTCAACACAACCGTCATTAACAACGTCTATAACACCACCATCGTCAACAACAAGACGGTGAATGTAACGTACGTGAATCGCGCCGTGCCCGGCGCGGTCACCGCGACCAGTGAGCAGGCATTTTCAAGCGCGCAGCCGGTGGCAAGAAACGCGATCAAAGTCGATCAACGCGCAGTGGCCGGCGCGCCGGTGCGGTCCGCGGCGCCCGTTGTGGTGCCGACGAAGCAAGCGGTGCTCGGCGCCTCTCGAGCGGCTACGCATCAGCCGCCGGTGTCGGTGCAAACGCGTTCGGTGGTCGCCCGTGTGCAGCCGCCACCTCCGCCGGTGACTTTCGAACGGCGCCAGGAGGCGATCAAGAATAACGGCGGCAAACCCTTGACCGCGGCCCAAGTCCGCCAGATACAGCCCGCTGCCGCGGCTCCCCGAACCGCAGCAATCCGCGTGGCGCCCCCGGCTTCGCCCGTGAACGTTGCAAAAATACCGCCGAAGCCGAACGCCAAAGCGCCGCCACCGGCGCCCGAACCGCGGCCCGCGAATCCGCCCGCAGCGAAAGCCCCGCCGGTACCAGCTGTGGTGCCGGCACTGCCGGCGAGCCGACCCGCTCCTGCGGCGATTCACCCTCGCGAACTTCCGGCAGCGTCCCAAGCGGCCGCTCCGAGCACGGCCAATTCCGCACTGGAGCGCGAACACATGCAGCAGCAGCAACAGCTCCAGACGCAACAAGCGCAGGAGCGCCAGCGGCTGCAACAACAGCAGGAAGCCGACCATGAACGGCTGGCGAAGCAACAGGCCGATGCCGCGCGCACGGCCGAACTCGAACGACAGCATGCGCAGCAGACCCAACAGATGCAGCAGGCACACCTTCAGGCGCAGCAACAACTCGCGGCAAAACAAGAGGAACAAAAGCAAGCTGCTGCCAAGCAGAACGAGAAGCGCAAGCCGCCCTGAACGAGGCGCAGTGCCGCTACTCCCGCCGCAGGCCCGGCGCAGCTTCTTCGCCGGCGCGGGTCAGGTCCGCCACGTAAGAGGTCTTGATGCCGATGAACGTGCTGCGGCCGGAGCTGCGATAGACGCCCTTGGTCATTTCGTAGGCAATGTTGGCGCCGAGAGCGTCGAATTGCTCCAGCACCAGATCGAATCCCGCATCGCGCAGCGCCTGCAGCAGAAATTCGCGCTGGATCCAAAACGAAGTGCGGTTGTTCCACGAAGCCCAGCGGCGGTTTTCACGATCGCGGAACGCGCGTCTGCTGCGAAACTCCGAGAACCATCGGCCGGGAACGCCTTCGTTGGTCTTGAGATAGGACAGTTTGTGGGTCGTCGTGCCGGTGTTCTTGAGCGGCAGGATCCGCGACAGAGTTCGGCGCAAACGCCGCGGATGAATGAAGCTCGGCGAATCGCCGGCCTCCGCGAAATGCGTCTGCAGGATCAATACCCGCTTCGTCACGCCTGACAGGATCTTGAGGAATTCGACCGGCCTGTCCAGGTGGTAAAACAGCCCGCAGCAAAAGGTCGCATCGAATGCGCCGTACGCGGCTATGTTCCACACATCGTCGCGCACGAACTCGAGATTCGGCAGGTTGACCCGCGACTGCACGTAGCGGCAAGCCTCGATGTTCGACTCGCGCACGTCGAGGCCGAGCGCCCGAAAGCCCAGCCGCGCGAATTCAACCGTGTACCCGCCCTCGAGACAGCCTAGGTCCGCGATGCGCAGTCCGCTTTTGTCGCCGGGAAAGGTGGCGTCGAGGACGCGTTTGGCCGCGAGGAACCAGGGGTGGGCGTCGATCGATAACCCGGCATCCGGCTTGGTGTAGCTGCCGTCGTCCAGGCGGACGTTGTGGGAGGTGAAGCTCGGCACGCTCAACGGAAGAACGCGTCCAGTTCCTTGCCCGACGCGGCTGCGGCGAAACCATCGAACTTCCCCTGTTCGATGATGAGCGAGGCCGCGCGGATGAAGCCGCCCCACGCAGCGCGGGCCAGCGCGCCGCCGACGCTGACCCGACGCACGCCGAGCGCCCCGATTTCACTCATCGTAAGATCCCCCGCCCACCCCATGAGCAGATTTACGGGCTTCGGCGCCACGCCCGCGACCACGGCGCCGATCTCCGCGGGCGTGCGCACGCCGGGGGCATAGAGGCAGTCGGCTCCGGCATTCGCGTAGGCCTTGAGCCTCAGGATGGTGTGCTCGAGGTCAGGCCGTCCATGCAGGAAACACTCGGCTCGACCCACCAGCAAGGCATCGCCGCCCGCCTTGTCGATCGCCTTGCGCGCGGCGCTGATCCTCTCGACGGCGGTATCGATGTCGTACAGCGGACGCGACGCGTCGCCGGTGGAATCCTCGATCGATAATCCGGCCACGCCGGTCGTCACGGCGAGCCTGACGCTTTCGGCGACGCCGGCCGCATCCGGCGCGAAGCCGTTTTCGAAGTCGGCATTGACCGGCAGATCAGTCGCCTCGACCATGTCGGTCAAATGTTCGAGCACCCGGTCGCGCGACATGCCGCCGTCCCGGTGGCCGTGCGACCAGGCGAATCCCGAGCTGGTCGTGGCCAGGGCCTTGAAGCCGAGTCCCTGCAGATAGCGCGCGCTGCCGACGTCCCAGGGATTGGGAATGACGAAGCAGCCTGACTCGTGCAGTTTGTGAAATGTGCGGCGCTTATCGGCGATACTCGGGCGGACGTGAGGCATGCGAGTTTCCTTTGGCAGCGAGGCGGCTATTGTGCACGCGACGGAGCACTCGCGCACCTCGCGTCTTTTAGGTACCTTATCGCGCATGAAAATCAAAACACGCCTTGTGTCGATGCTCTGTCTGCTCGCCGCGCCGGCATTGGCGGCGGCGCAGAATCTCGATGCGGTGGTGAACGGCGAGCTGTCCAACCTGGTCGAGACTTACAAGGGGATTCATGAGCACCCGGAGCTCTCGCATCACGAGGAACATACCGCCGCCCTGCTGGCGGGCGAATTGCGCAAGGCGGGTTTTGCGGTCACGGAGCGGGTGGGAAAGTATCCGGACGGAACCGAAGCCTATGGGCTCGTGGCGATTCTCCAAAACGGTCCCGGCCCGAAACTGCTGATTCGCACCGATATGGATGCGCTGCCCATCGTCGAGGAGACGGGCGTGGCCTACGCGAGTCACGTCAGAACCAAGAACGCCGCCGGCCAGGAGGTCGGGGTGATGCATGCCTGCGGGCACGATGTGCACGTGACCACGATGATAGGGACGGCGCGCGCGCTCTCCGCAACGCGGGCGAAGTGGCATGGCACGGTCATGCTGATCGGTCAGCCATCGGAGGAGACGATCGACGGTGCGCGGGCCATGCTGGCCGATCACCTCTACGATCGCTTCGGCACGCCGGATCTGGCGATTGCGCTGCACGACACCAATACTCGTGCGGCCGGAACCGTATCGATCACGAGCGGACCGGCATTGACGAGCTCGACGTCGGTGGACGTGGTGATGCGGGGAATCGGCGCACACGGCGCCCAACCGCAGGCGGGCAAGGATCCTATCGTGATGGCCGGCGAATTCATCGTGCAACTGCAGACCATCGTCAGCCGCCAGGAAGATCCGCGCGATCCGGCGATCGTCACCATCGGCGACATTCACGGCGGCACCAAGCGCAACATCATTCCGAACGAAGTGAAGATGGAAATCACGGCGCGCGCCTACAGCGACAAGGCACGGCAAGTCATCGTGGATGGAATTCGGCGCACGGCGCAGGGGGTGGCGCTGTCGGCCGGCGTTCCCGAGGATCTCGCGCCCATCGTCACGGTGCTCGATGCCGAGTCGACGCCGGTGATGTACAACGACCCGGCGCTGACCGCCCGCGTCAAGGCTGCGCTCATCAAAGCACTCGGCGCAAACGACGTCATCGACGAGGAGCCGGGCACCGCCAGCGAAGATTTTGGCATATTCGGGCTCGAAGGCCGCAAGATTCCCACCGTGATGTTCGGCTTGGGCGCGATCGATCCGGTGAAATTTGCCGCGGCCCGGGCGGAGGGACGTTTGTTGCCGGGACCTCACAACAGCCGCTTCGAGCCTGTTCCCGAACCCACGCTCCGCACCGGGGTCAAGGCGATGACTTCGGTGGCGATCGCTTTGCTGCAGAAGTGACCGGCCGAAGTTCCGCCCTATCGCTCGAGGAAATCGTCGCGGGCGGATTGTGCATCGGCTGCGGGCTGTGCCAGGCGGTCGCCGGCGCCGGCAAGATCCAAATAGTTCTCACCCCGGAAGGCCGCGAGCGGCCCGTCGCGCGCGCTCCGCTCGATGCCGCCACGCTCGCACGCATCAATGCGGTTTGTCCGGGGACGCGCGTCGAGGGCGGCGCAATCGGCACGGGCAGTGCGGGGGAAATGCACGACACCGTTTGGGGGCCTGCGCGAGTCATGGCCATCGGCTTCGCCAGCGACAGGAATGTGCGCCACCGGGCATCGACGGGAGGAGTTCTGACCGCATTGGGACAGTTCCTGCTGGCGAGCGGCCGCGTGAAATTCATTCTGCACGTCGCCGCCTCCCGCCGCGAACCGCTGCGCACGGAACGTACCTTGAGCTTCGATGCGGCCTCGGTGCTCGAGGCCGCAGGATCGCGCTACGGTCCGGCGGCGCCGCTCGTCGATTTCACCGCGTTGCTGGATCGCGGCGAGCCGTTCGCGCTCATCGCGAAGCCCTGCGATATCGCGGCCGTGCGCAACTTGGCGCGGATCGATTCCCGGGTCGATCGGATCTTGAAATACGCGCTCACCTTCGTCTGCGGCGGGGCGTCGGACCTGACCAAGTCGGAGGAGGCGGCGAGCGATTTGGGGCTGCGCACCGATGAGCTCACTTTATTCCGCTACCGCGGCAACGGCTGTCCGGGACCCACGCGGTTGGAGACCAAGGACGGCCGGTCGTTCGAGCTGACCTACCAGCAAATGTGGGAGGACGAAGCCACTTGGCGCATTCAGCCGCGCTGCAAAATATGCCCGGATGCGATCGGCGAAAGCGCGGACATCGCTGCCTCCGACGTGTGGCCGGGTGGCGGACCCACCGGCGATGATGCGGGTTTCAACGGGATCATCGTCCGCACGGAGCGCGGTCTCGAGCTCTACCGTGCGGCGCTCGCAGCCGGCGCCATCACAGTCGAGCAGCGCAGCGTGACTTTCAGAGATTTCGACGGCTTCCAGCCGCACCAAGTCCGCAAGAAGCGCGCCGTCTGGGCGCGCATGGCGGGGATGAAGGCTGCAGGCTGCCCGACTCCCGAGACGCACCGCCTGCGCCTCGCCGAATGCGCTCGATTGAACACCTGGAGCGAGAACTTGGACGAAGCGCGCGGTGCGCGCCGCCGCGCGCGGCAAGGCCGCTTGGGCGAGCCGCCCGCCGTCGCGCGGTCGTAGGAGCCTGGTCAGAGCGAATCGCCCGGCTCGCGCGCGATCGCGCGATGGCCGATATCGCGGCGGTATTGCACCAGGTTCCAGTGAATTGCATTCACGAGTTGGTATGCCTCATCGCGGGCGGCGGCGACCGTATCGCCCAAGCCGACCGCGCACAGCACGCGGCCGCCGGCGGTGACGATTTGCGCGCCCTCGGTGCAGGTGCCGGCATGAAATACTTTTCCGGGCAACCGTGCGGCCGCATCGAGGCCGCTGATCGGATCGCCTTTGCGGTAGGCGTCGGGGTAACCGCCGGCGGCCATGACGACGCCGAGGGCCGCGCGCGGATCCCAGCGGGCTTCGGTTCGGTCGAGCGCGCCGTGGAGCGCCGCCTCGCATAGGTCGACGAGATCGCTCTGCAGACGCATCAGAATCGGCTGCGTCTCGGGATCGCCGAAACGGCAGTTGTATTCGAGGACATTGGGCGTGCCGTCTGCGGCGATCATCAGACCTGCGTACAGAAACCCCAGGTAGGGATTGCCGTCGGCGCGCAGGCCTTGCAGCGTCGGTTCGATGACTTCACGCATGATGCGCGCATGCAGCGCGGGAGTGACGATGGGCGCCGGCGAGTAAGCGCCCATGCCCCCGGTATTGGGTCCGCGGTCGCCGTCGTCGCGGCGCTTGTGGTCCTGCGACGTGGCGAGCGGCAGCACGGCGTCGCCGCGCGCCATCACGATGAAGCTGACTTCCTCGCCGCGCAGGAATTCCTCGACCACGATGGTGCGGCCGGCGCTCCCAAAGCTGCCGCCGAGCATGCCGGTAGCCGCCGCGATCGCCGCATCGTGCGTCTCGCAAATGAGCACGCCCTTGCCGGCCGCAAGCCCGTCCGCCTTGACGACCACCGGCAGCCGTTGTGCGCGGATGTACGCCGGATCGAACGTGTCGGCGTCGAAGGCCGCGTAGCTCGCGGTCGGTATGCCGTGGCGCTTGAGGAAATCCTTGGTGAAGGCCTTCGAGCCTTCCAGGCGCGCCGCGGCTCGCGATGGACCGAAGCAGGCGAGGCCGGCGGCGGCGAACCGATCGACGATACCGGCGACCAGCGGCCCCTCGGGTCCCACGATGGTGAGGCCGATGTCTTCGCGCGTCGCGAATGCGAGCAAGCTGTCGATGTCGTCGGCGGCAATGTCGACGTTGCGGACCTTGGACTCGAGTGCGGTGCCCGCGTTGCCTGGAGCGACCAACACCTCTTGAACGCGCGGCGATTGCGCACACTTCCAAGCCAACGCGTGTTCGCGGCCGCCACCACCGACGACGAGAATTTTCATCAGTGGCGAAAGTGACGCATGCCGGTGAACACCATCGCGATGCCGTGCTCATCGGCCGCAGCGATGACTTCGGCGTCGCGTTTCGAGCCGCCCGGCTGGATCACCGATTTGATCCCGAGTTCGGCGACGGCATCGAGACCATCGCGAAACGGAAAAAAGGCATCGGACGCGATGCTCGCAGATTGCAGGTC
Source organism: uncultured Gammaproteobacteria bacterium (assembly GCA_963818075.1). Taxonomy (GTDB): domain Bacteria; phylum Pseudomonadota; class Gammaproteobacteria; order Steroidobacterales; family Steroidobacteraceae; genus Bog-1198. Next base: position 249,272 of record CAWFQX010000011.1, read on the forward strand.
GAGGCCCGCTTCCTCGGCCTTGAGAGCGGCGATTTTACTGCTGACTACCCGACTCATCTGCCCGGCGCCGATACCCACAGTCGCCTTGTCCTTGACGCAGACCACCGCGTTTGATTTGACATATTTCGCAACCCGCCACGCGAAGATCAGATCATCGAGCTCGGCGAGGGTCGGAACGCGCTTCGTCACGGCGCGCAGCTCCTGGGCGCGAATCACCCCGTGGTCGCGGGTTTGCACCAGCAGACCGCCGGCAACGCTTTTGTATTCCAGCAATTGCGTTACCGGAACACTCAGATCGCCGACCTCGAGCACGCGCACGTTGTCCTTGCGCGCGAGCAGCTCCCGGGCGGCATGGGACACGCTCGGCGCGAGTATCACCTCGACGAACTGCTGTTCCACGATCGCCTGCGCCGTCGCTGCGTCCAATTCGCGATTGAAGGCGATGACGCCGCCGTAGGCGGAGGTGGGATCGGTGCGATAGGCGCGCGCATAGGCGTCGGCGACGCTGCCGGCGCGGGCGGCGCCGCAGGGATTGGCGTGCTTGACGATGACGCAGCCCGCCGTGTCGAATTGGCGCACGCATTCGAGCGCCGTATCGGCATCGGCGATGTTGTTGTACGAGAGTTGCTTGCCTTGGATTTGCCTCGCCCGAGTCACGGAGGCGCCGATGGCGCGCGCATCGGTGTAGAACGCGGCCTGCTGATGCGGATTCTCGCCGTAGCGCAAATCCAGATGTTTGCGAAAAGACAAATTCAGGTCGTCCGGAAACGTCAGTGCCGCGCCGCCGATGGCGCCCGTGAAATAGGCGGACACCATTGCGTCGTATTGGGCGGTGTGAGCAAATGCTTTCGCGGCCAGCTTCTGGCGCATGGCTATGTTCGTTGCGCCTTGATTGGCCGCCAACTCATCGAGCAGTTCTCGGTAATCGCTCGGATCAACGACAACGGTGACCGAGGCGTGATTCTTCGCCGCAGCGCGCACCATGGCCGGACCGCCGATATCGATGTTGTCGACGGCGTCGTCATACGTGCATCCGGCCCGCGCCACCGTGGCGGCGAACGGGTACAGATTGACGGCCAATAGATCGATGGGCTCGATGTCGTGCGCGCGCATCACGGCCTCGTCGAGACCGCGCCTTCCCAGGAGGCCGCCGTGAATCTTCGGATGCAGGGTCTTGACGCGGCCGCCCATGATTTCAGGAAAGCCGGTGTGTTCGGCCACTTCCTTGACCGTAATTCCGTGACTTACCAGGAGTTTGGCGGTCCCGCCGGTCGACAAAAGCTCGATGCCTCTTTCCTTCAGCTCACGTGCGAGTTCAACGATGCCGTTCTTATCGGAGACGCTGAGTAACGCGCGGCGGACGGGCGTGAGCAATGGCGGACCTACTCGTTGATGCCGAACTCTTTGAGTTTCTTGCGCAAGGTGCCGCGGTTGATGCCGAGGATGGTCGCCGCGCGGCTTTGATTGCCCTGCACGTGGCCCATCACCACCTTGAACAACGGCTCTTCCACTTCGCGCATCACGAGGTCGTACAAATGCGCGGGTTTGTGGCCATTGAGCGTTTCAAAATAGCACTGCAGCGCTTCCTCGGCCTGCGAACGCAAGGGCACGCCCTTGCCGTTCACCTTCAAATCGCGGCCATTGAAGCCCTGCGAGACTTCTCTTCGCGTTCGAGATTTCTTTTTAGCGACCATGGTGCATCCGATTTCCCGTCGATCGTCTTGTTATCCAACTGCGCTCCGGGCCCGCGCGGTAACACACCCGTATCAAAATGTTCCAGCAGCGTCGACAGTTGCTCCTGTGGTGTCTCGATCAGTACGAGACGATTCCGCAATGCCTCTTGTCCGGGATGCTGCCGAAAATACCAACTCAAATGCTTGCGCGCCACTCGAACACCGGTTTCATCGCCGTAAAAGGCATATAGGTCTTCGAGGTGGGCGCGCATAATATCACGGACTTTTTCCGGCGCCAGCACTGCGCGCGATTCTCCCGTCGAGAGGAAAAAATTGACTTCGTCGAAAATCCATGGCCGGCCTTGCGCCGCTCTGCCGATCATGATGCCGTCGCATTGGGTGGCCCGTAAAATTTGCCGCGCATGTTGCGGAGAATCGACATCGCCGTTCGCAAACACAGGAATCTTGACGGCTGCCTTGATGGCGGCCGTCGTTTCGTGTTCGGCATTTCCCTGATAGTGATCCGCGCGCGTGCGCCCGTGGATCGCAAGTGCTTGAATACCGTTGTCTTCCGCGATCAATGCGATGCGCACGCCGTTCTTGTGGCTTGGGTCCCAACCGGTGCGCGTCTTCAGCGTGACGGGCACCTCGACGGCGCGAACGACGCTGTGCAAAATTCGTGCAACCAGCTGCTCGTCCTGCAGCAGAGCGGAGCCGGCCGCTCGGTTGCAAACTTTCTTGGCGGGACAACCCATGTTGATATCGATGATCTGGGCGCCCGCATCGGCATTGCGGCGCGCAGCCTCGGCCATCATCGCCGGATCGAAACCCGCGATTTGCACCACGCGGGGGCTGGGCTCGCCGGAATGGTCCATGCGCCGCCGCGATTTCGGGGTTTCCCACAGGCGCACGTCGGCGCTGAGCATTTCCGATGCAGCAAGTCCCGCGCCAAAGCGCCGGCACAGGATGCGAAACGGACGGTCGGTGACGCCCGCCATGGGCGCCAGCACCACGTTGGACGGCAACGCGTACGGGCCGATCTTGACGCGTCCCATTGCAGCGGTCATTGCTTGGCCTGCGGCGCAACATCGTTGGCGCACGCGACTCTGTGATCGGCGCCGCGCAGGCACACGTCTATTTCGAATCCTTCCGCATTTTTGCCGGGATCCAAAATCTCGAGCGTCGCATCAGCTCGTTCGCCGGGTGCAAGCAGCCGTGCCGTCGGTTTGCCCATGTACTCGCTTGGTTCGAAGTCGCGCTGGCCGACGCTCTTGCCGAAGCGATCGGCGAGCGTCACGCGGAGCAGCGGGTACGGCTGCAATTGAGCGGACCCGTTGAGGATGCTGGCGCGCAGGCGCAGCGTGCCGTTCGCATCCGGATCGCCCGTGACGCCCCACTGGCGGAGTTGATACGCGGATAGATTCGACGGCGTGGGCAGCGGTGAGCCCATTGCTCCATACAGCGCACGCACGACCATCCAGTCGCGATTTTGATGCACCATCTGGGCGCACAGCAGCAGCGCCGCCGCGATCGCGGCGCTGAGCCACAATATCAAGGACCGGCGCGGCGCTCCGCGCAGCGCGCCCCTGCCGGTTTCGAGGCTCGGCAGAATGTGTTGTTCGAATCCCTCGAGCATCTCGCGGCGTACGTCATCCGGCACTTCGAATCCGCTGACACGGTTGCGGGCGGGGTGCGGAACCTCGACGAGCACGCTCTCTGGGTGCGGAATGTCCATGAGCGGCTGAGACAGTGGCGCCGTCTCCGGCGGCGATGGCGGCGATGGCGCGATGGCGGCGAGGCGCTGCGCGCGCAATCGGCGTTACGGGTGCTGTCGGCGGTGTGGGCGCAGTGCGCGCAATCGGCGGTGCTCGGCGGTGCGGGCGGTACGGGCGATGCGGGCGATGCGGGCGATCCGGGCGGTGTCAGCGGCGGCATCCGCGCCGCGGCCTTCTTGGATTCGACGAAGATCCGATCCAATTCCCCCGGCGGCAGCGTGAATTCGAGCGACCGGTCATCGTCCGAGGAAGGCGCCGAATCGTCCTCGGGCCAGTCCATGATTTCAATGCGCGCGATCTCAACGCCCGGGCGCGCGAAATCCTCGCTGTCCTTGGCGGCTTCCGGCATTTCCTGTGCTGGGCCGACGGATTCGAGAATACTGTCGGCGCGCGTTTCCAATTCGAGCAATGATTCGCCCGCCGTGAATGCGCTCGAGTCTTCGGCGAGCCGCGCCAGGGCGTTGAATACCTCGCCGCATTTTCCGCAGCGCACCTGACCGCCCGCGGTGCGCAGCACGTCCGCCGACAATTTGAAGACGGTTTCGCATTTCGAACATTGTGTGTACACGGCTTTAGGCCACTCTTTGCGCGTAGATGCAGCACCAGTCGTCGCGCTCGACGACTTGCACCATAGCAAAAGCGGCGCTGTAAGCGGCCTTCACCGCGTAAGCCTGCGTCTTCAAAAGTCCCGAAAGCAGCAAATACCCTCCCGGCTCGCAGGCAGCCGTCAGCGTAGGCTTTAGTTCGATCAGCGGGCCTGCCAGAATATTGGCCATCACACAGTACGCTTGCACCAGGCCGCCGTCGTCCACGCCTTGCACGTCGATGCTCGCGGAGACGCCGTTGCGAATGGCATTCTCGCGCGTCGCGAGCAGCGCCTGGGGATCCAAATCGACCGCCGTTACGTGGGCAGCTCCGAGCTTCAGCGCAGCCAACCCTAGGATGCCGGAGCCGCACCCGTAATCGATCACGCGGCGGCCGGATACGGGCAGTGAATCCAATATTTGCAGACACAGCGCCGTGGTGGGATGGGTGCCGGTGCCGAAGGCGAGGCCGGGGTCGAGCCGCACCACGACCGCATCGGGGTCGTCCGGGGTCTGGGCGGCCGTAGGGCAGATCCAGAGCCGGCGGCCGAAGCGCATCGATTTCCAGCCGCTCAGCCAGACGCGCTCCCAGTCGCGGTCTTGGACCGCTCTGACGCGCGCCGCGGCAATGCATTCGGCGCCAAGACGGCCTGCGAGCCGATCGAGATGGCGCACCACGGCCAACGGTCCGGAGCCGGAAGCTTCCCGGAACAGCGCGCGCACCAGCGTGTCGCTCCACAACCTGATTTCGCCGGGCTGGGCTCGAGGACGGGCTCATCGCCGCGATCGACGAAGGTGATCGAGTCCGCGCCGATCTCGTTGAGCGCGGCCTCGACCGATTCGACGCTCAAGGTCGCGAGCGGGAATTCGATTTCATAGAACGTCATGCAACACGGGTGGATCTACTTCAATCCCAAGCGTCGCTCTAGATAGTGGATGTCGGTGCCGCCCTGGCGAAACGCGGAATGATTGAATATCTCTTGATGCAAGGGAATATTGGTCTTGATGCCCTCGACCACCATCTCCGCCAACGCGTTGCGCATGCGCGCGATCGCCGTTTCCCGCGTGTCCCCGTAGGCGATGACCTTGCCGATCATGGAGTCATAGAACGGCGGCACGTTGTAGCCGGTGTAGACGTGGCTGTCGACGCGGATGCCAGGGCCGCCGGGCGAGTGCCACAGGCGGACCGGCCCCGGCGAGGGAGCGAAGGTCTTGGGGTCCTCGGCATTGATGCGGCACTCGACCGCATGGCCGCGAATCTGGATGTCGTTCTGGCTGTAAGGGAGGGCTTCGCCCGCGGCGATGAGCAGCTGCGCCTTGACGATATCGATACCGGTCACGAGCTCGGTCACCGGGTGCTCGACTTGCACGCGCGTGTTCATTTCGATGAAATAAAATTCGTTGTCCTGGTACAGGAACTCGAGCGTGCCGGCGTTTCGATAGCCGACTTCCCGACAGGCCTTGGCGCAGCGCTCGCCCATGGTCTTGCGCTGCTTGGCGGTCAAGCCGGGCGCGGGGGCTTCTTCGATGACTTTCTGGTGGCGGCGCTGCATCGAGCAGTCGCGTTCGCCCAGGTGCACCACGTTGCCGTAATTGTCGGCGAGGATCTGAAACTCGATATGGCGCGGCTTCTCGAGGAACTTCTCCATGTAGACCTGGGGATTGCCGAAGGCCGCGAGCGCCTCCGACTGGGTCACGCTGATGGCATTCAGCAACGATGCATCGGTGTGCACCACGCGCATGCCGCGGCCGCCGCCGCCGCCGGAGGCCTTGATGATCACTGGATAGCCGATGTCCTTGGCGATGCGGAAATTCTCATCGACATCGCTGCCCAAAGGTCCGTCCGAGCCGGGTACGCAGGGCACGCCGTAGGATTTCATGGTTTTGATCGCGGATACCTTGTCGCCCATCATGCGGATGGTCTCGGCGCGGGGCCCGACGAAAATGAACCCGCTCTTCTCCACGCGCTCGGCGAAGTCCGCGTTCTCCGACAAAAACCCGTATCCCGGATGAATGGCAACCGCATCGGTCACCTCGGCGGCGCTGATGATGGCGGGCATGTTCAAATACGACAGCGCCGATTGCGGCGGACCGATACAGACGGTCTCGTCCGCGAGCAGCACGTGTTTCGTGTTGAAGTCCGCGGTGGAGTGCACGGCGACGGTCTTGATGCCGAGTTCGCGGCAGGCGCGCAGGATGCGTAGTGCGATCTCGCCGCGGTTAGCGATGACGACTTTTTCGATCATTAGGGGTAGGAGCCTGTCCCAGGCTATTCGATGATGAACAAGGGCTGGCCGAACTCGACGGGCTCGCCGTTCTTGGCGAGAATCGCGGTGACCCGCCCCGCCTTGTCGGATTCTATTTGATTCATCATCTTCATGGCTTCGATGATGCACAGGATCTGCCCGACCTTGATTTCGGAGCCGATCTCGACAAAGGACTTGGCGCCCGGCGATGCGGCGGAGTAATAAGTCCCCACCATGGGTGAAGTAACCGTGTAATCGTCGTTGCGCGGCTTGTGTTCGCCGGCTGCGGTGGCGGGCGTGGCCGCCGCGTTAACCGGCGCGGCCTGAATCGCCTGCATGGGGCTCGCCATCGCCATCGGGGTCTGCATGGCCATCCGCGGATGGCGGCTGATGCGCACGGATTCCTCGCCTTCGGAAATCTCCAGCTCCGAGATGCCGGATTCCTCCAGCAACTCGATCAATTTCTTTACCTTGCGAATGTCCATCCGCGAACCCCTTGAAGAATCTTTGGTTTTAGGTCTTGGTCAGGCGGGCGCAAACGGCCTCGAGCGCGAGCTCGTAGCCGATGGCCCCCAATCCAACGATGCAGCCGACCGCGATGTCGGATAAATAGGAATGCTGGCGAAAAGTCTCGCGAGCGAACACGTTGCTCAGGTGGACCTCGATGAATGGCACCGCCACCCCGAGAAAGGCATCGCGCAAGGCAATGCTGGTGTGGGTGTAAGCGCCGGGATTGATGATGACGAACGCGATGCCATCGCGCGTCGGTGGCTTGTATCTTCGCAATCAGCTCGTGCTCCGCGTTGCTCTGGAACGAGGTCAACGAATGGCCACGAGCCAAGGCCAGCGCCTCGAGCTTCGTCTCGATGCTGCGCAGGTCGGCCGACCCGTAGATGGCCGGCTCGCGGCGCCCGAGAAGATTCAGGTTCGGACCATTGAGCAGCAAAATTCCAGCCATCTGGCGTCAAGTCCAGCGCCGTCGCGTTGCAAAGGTCCGCGATAATAACCAGAAATTGAGGTGAAATGGCAAGCTTCGGCGGCGAACGTCGCTTAGAAGCGGGTGAGCGTTGCCTATCCCGTGCCCCGCGATTTGAGCTCCCGCAAGCCCTCTTCGATGGCGCGCCGGGCGGCCGGAAGCTGCACCAGTCCCGCTATTCAGGCTCTGCACCTCCGACAAGATGAGATCGGCCTGCGGCTTGTGCAATTCGCCGATAAACAGCGCGACCACCTCGCCGCGGCGATCCGTGAATACGGTGAACGGAAATACCGGCGTTTCGACGCCGAACGCTGCCGCGGCATCGAGGGCATCCTGCTCGCCGATGAGCAGTGGATAGCCAATTTTGAAACGGTCGGCGAACTCCAGCACCTTGTCGCGGTAGTCGACCGCGATACCCACCACACTGACGCCCCGGCCCGCCCATTCAGCATGCAGCCGCTCGAGCAGCGGTATTTCGCTGCGGCAGGGGGCGCACCAGGTCGCCCAGAAGTTAATTATCAAGGACTTACCCTCGAACGACAGGATCGAGGTGGCTTTGCCGGTACGGTCCTCGAGCGAGAACTCCGGCAGTCGATCCGGAATCCTGGGAGGTGGCAGCGCCAAATCGCTGGGGTTCGGCGCGCTGGCAACGCCCGCGGGTACGGACACGACGCCGGGTGGGTTATGGGTTGATATCCGGTGGAAATGGAGTCTTGCCCCGGCCCAAATCCCCACCACCACCAACAGTGCGGCGGCGGCAATACGCAGCCCAGAAGCGTTCATGCCGCCGGCAGGTCGAGCTTGCGTCCCTTGCGCAGCAACAGTCCCGCGCAGAGAAAGGCGAAACCGCCGCCAAGAATTGCCACCCCTTCCCAGGGATGCGGGACCGGTGCGGCCGCCGCCGCCGCGTGTTCCGGCATGAGAACCTTGGTAATGGGGGGATAGCACAGCCCGGCGTCGGCGCAACCTTGATACGTCACTTTGATTTCCATGGGATGGGCTCCCCCATCCAACCGGCTGAAGGTTGCCGTGGCATCGACTTGCTGGCGGAAAATTTCCTGGGTGCCGAGATAGGGATCGGTTTTGAGCGCCCCCGCCGGCAGCATCGGAGCCGAAATGACGAGATCCGGGCTTTCCGCCTTGATTTCGATCTTGTGCCGGTAGAGATAGTAGCCATCGGCAATGACCCACCGTACCCGGACCATGTTGCCATCCACGGCAGCGCCGACCCGAAACGCCACGTCCGGGTCGCAGAAAGTCGTTCTCATTGGATTCAACCCCGCGCATCCACCACGGCTTGGCGCTCGCCACACCGACGAGACCGAGTAACAGCAAGGCCAGGACTGACGTTTTCATGGCGGCCTACTTTAACCCAGCCGGGCCCAGGGGGTCGTTTAAAGGGCAAATCTGGTGCACTACAGCAAATATTGTGTGACGCAACCCTTGAATCCGCCAAATCTGCCGCTATGATTAGCAGCCACAGACGGAGAGTGCTAATAGCGCTCCGTTACAACCCCAGCAAATCTGAGCATTAGGAGTCTTGTCTTATGAAGATTCGTCCCCTTCATGACCGTGTGATCGTGAAACGAGAAGAGGAAGAGCGTAAGTCGCCGGGCGGCATCGTGATCCCGGATACCGCGACCGAAAAGCCGATTTTTGGAAAAGTCGTTGCCGTTGGCAAGGGCAAGATTTTGGAGAATGGCGAAATTCGCCCGTTGGACCTCAAGGTCGGCGACAAGATTCTATTCGGTAAGTACAGCGGTACCGAAGTGAAGATGGATGGCGATGAGCTGGTCGTGATGCGTGAAGAAGACGTCATGGCCGTGGTCGAAGGCAAGTAATTCACTTCCCGCTTAAACTTTTTCTCATAGAGGTATCAGCAAATGGCAGCAAAAGACGTACGCTTTAGCGACGACGCTCGGCAACGCATGTTCAAGGGCGTGAATATTCTGGCGAATGCCGTCAAGGTAACGCTGGGTCCTAAAGGCCGCAACGCAGTGCTCGACAAGAGCTTCGGCGCCCCCACCGTCACCAAGGACGGCGTGTCGGTCGCCAAAGAGATCGAGCTCAAAGACAAGTTCGAGAACATGGGCGCGCAGATGGTGAAGGAAGTCGCTTCCAACACCTCCGACGAAGCCGGCGATGGCACCACCACCGCAACCGTGCTGGCGCAAGCCATCATCCGCGAAGGCCTCAAAGCCGTCGCCGCGGGCATCAATCCGATGGATCTGAAGCGCGGCATCGACCAGGCGGTCACTGCGGCGACCGAAGAGCTCAAGAAGCTCTCCAAGCCCTGCAAGGACCCGAAGGCGATTGCGCAGGTCGGCACGATCTCCGCGAACTCCGACGAGAGCATCGGCAAGACGATTGCCGATGCGATGGCGAAGGTCGGCAAGGAAGGCGTGATCACGGTTGAAGAAGGTTCGGGTCTCGAGAATGAGCTCGAAGTGGTCGAAGGCATGCAGTTCGACCGCGGCTACCTGTCGCCGTACTTCATCAACAATCAGCAGAGTCAGAGCGCCGAGCTCGAGAAGCCGTTGATCCTGTTGGTGGACAAGAAGATCTCCAACATTCGCGAACTTGCTGCCGCTGCTCGAAGCCATCGCGAAGGGCGGCCGACAGCTCCTGATCGTCGCCGAAGATGTGGAAGGCGAAGCGCTGGCCACGTTGGTGGTCAACACCATCCGCGGCATCGTCAAAGTCGCCGCCGTCAAGGCGCCGGGCTTCGGTGATCGCCGCAAGGCGATGCTGCAGGACATCGCGATCCTCACCGGCGGCACGGTGATCTCCGATGAAGTCGGCTTGTCGCTCGAGAAGGCGACGCTGAACGACCTGGGCGAAGCCAAGAAGATCCTGGTGGAGAAAGAGAACACCACCATCATCGACGGTGCCGGCAAGGCAGCGGACATCAAGGGCCGCGTCGAGAGCATTCGTCAGCAGATCGAGGAAGCGACCTCCGATTACGACAAGGAAAAGCTCCAGGAGCGCGTTGCCAAGCTCTCCGGCGGTGTTGCCGTGATCAAGGTCGGTGCCTCGACCGAAATCGAAATGAAGGAAAAGAAGGCCCGCGTCGAAGACGCACTGCACGCAACCCGTGCGGCCGTCGAAGAGGGCGTGGTTCCGGGCGGCGGCGTGGCGCTGGTGCGCGCGTTGAAGGCCATCGAGAAGCTGGTCGGCAAGAATGAAGATCAGACCACGGGCATCAAGATCCTGGCCCGCGCGATCGAAGAGCCGCTGCGGCAGATCGTCGCCAACGCCGGCGAAGACGCTGCTGTGGTGCTGAACCGGGTCCGTGAGGGCAAGGGCACATTCGGCTACAACGCTCAGACGGGCGAGTATGGCGATATGATCGAGCTGGGCATTCTGGATCCGACCAAGGTGACGCGTCTGGCTCTGCAGAACGCCGCATCGGTGGCGGGCCTGCTGCTCACGACCGAAGTCATGATCGCTGAATCGCCGAAGGAAGACGAGCATGCGCATGGCGCCCCGGGCGGCGGCATGGGCGGCATGGGCGGTATGGACATGTAATACCCCTCATCAGGGTATTCGGTCAAAAAGGGCGGGTCTTCGGATCCGCTCTTTTTTTTGCCCTGCGTTCGCGTCAAACTACGTGCAGATGAAAGGGTTCGCGCCTTCCGGCGCCGTCAAAAAGGGAAGTTGTCCATGAAAATCTTTTGGCGCGGATTTACGCTGTCGATGCTGATCATTGCGTGGCCGGTATTTGCCAATGATGCGCCGCCGAGCGATGCGTCCATCCAAGAGTTGCTCACGCTCACACGAAGCGAGGAGATGCTCAATGCGATGAAACCGCAGTTCAATGCGATGATTTCCGCCTCGATCAACCAAGTGTCACGGGGCAACCAAGCGACGCCCGAACGGCAGGCTGTCATAGAACGGATGCGTGAAAAAATGGTTGCTGCATTCGATGAATCCATTAATTTCGAATCGATCCAAATGATCACGCTCAGGGTGTATCAGGCAACCTATACTCAAGATGAAGTCGACGGACTGATTGCCTTTTACAAGACGCCGCCCGGTCAAGCGCTCACCAACAAAAAGCAGCTCATGATGCAAAACATGATGGCCGAGATGCAGACTCTCATGCGTCCGGTGACGCAGCGAATGATTCAGCTAAGAGGCGAGGCCGAGCAGGAAATCAAAGCGCTGCCCGCGAGGAAATAATCCTGTAACCGGGAAACTCCCACGGGTTTGCCACAATTACCCCGGATATTGTTTGCTCTAGATCGGCAAAATCGGGGGTAGTTCATGGAAGATTCGAGCCGTTCGTCCTCCGCCAAGGTCCGCTTGCCGCTCATATTATTGGCGGCCGTCATCCAAGGCTGGGTCCTATATGGACTTCACCACGCAATCAAGGAACACCATTGGCCCGCCACCGACCAAGCGTGGCTGATTGCTCTTTACGCACTGGCAGTATTCATTCCCATCACCCTTCAGCTGCTGGCGGAATACCGGCGCACCGCCGCGCTTTGGCGGCTCGTGGCGATACTCGCGATCGCTTTCCTTTATTTTGGCTGGCATCACGGTGCTTCGGTTGCCACTGGCGGAACTGAGCCGTTCCGCGGTTCCGATGAGCATTTTCCGCTCGCGCTGTTATTGACGGTCCTTTGGCTCCTGGCGCTCCCCTTCGCGCAGAGCAGGCTCGCGGCGGGCCATTGGACGATTCACTACCATTCCTTATTCGCCAATGCATGGCGCAACAAACTGACGCTGGCCGAAGCCGTGCTGTTCACGGGGCTTTTTTGGCTGCTGCTGTTTCTGTGGCAGATGCTGTTTCACATGCTGAAAATCGATTATTTCACGGAGTTGTTCGAAGAACCGATCTTCATCTATCCCGTCACGTCGCTGATATTCGGATGCGCCTTGTACTTGATCGGCTCGATCGAGGAACTGACGTCCGTGGTGCTCGAGCAGATCCTCAATGTGCTCAAGTGGCTGGGCCTGTTGGCAGGCGTCATTCTGGCGTTCTTCACCATTGCGCTCGTATTCAACCTGCCCGGGCTCGTGTTTACGGGACAGAAGGCGATAGGCGCCGTGTGGCTGCTTTGGTTGATCGCGGTCGTCGTGCTCTTGCTGAATGCCGCTTATCGCGACGGCTCGATCGTTCAACCGTATCCGAAGTGGATTGCGCAGATGCTGAGAGTGGTGGTTCCGCTCATGGTGATCGTATCCCTGACGGCTCTCTATTCGTTGCTCATGCGCAGTCAACTTTACGGGCTGACCGTCGAACGCGTATGGGCGTGGGTGGTGGCGGGCGCGGCGCTCACGTACTCGGCCGGGTATTCGATCTCCGCCTTCGCCCGCGGTCCCTGGCTTGCGGGCATTGCGCGGGTCAATGTCGTCGTTGCCATCGCGCTCATCGTGGTCATCGGTGCTGCGCTGACGCCGCTGTTGTCGCCGTATCGGCTTGCCGCCAATAGCCAGTTTCGATACGTTGTGGCCAATGGCCCCGAAGTCCCGGATGATGCGGGCACGACCCGCCGCCTGTCCATGGGAATGACGCCGCTGCAGTATTTACGTTTCGATGCCGGCCGGTACGGCCGCGCGCGGCTCGAGGAATTGGCTCGCTGGCAGACGGGCCCCCACGCCGATCGCATCCGCGAATTGGCGCAAGAGGCACTGGCGCAAAAGGTACGCTGGGGAGCGGTGCCGGTGTCGGACATCCCGGCCGCGGTGGCTAAATTGCGGATTTTTCCCGCGGGGCGCACCCTCGATCAGGACCTCACCCAGGAACTCATCGCGGATTTGCGCAGTCCGGTGCATGGTTTTGCCTATCAGCACTTTGCGGACGATGGCGCGGCAGGCGTCTTCATCGACTTGAACGGCGACAAAATCGATGAATTCGTGTTTCTCGCCTCGCACCGCGGCCTGGTCTATGAAAAACGCGCAGGCCGGTGGGTTTTCGCCGCAGACATTGCTTGCCAATGTGCCGCTGGAAAGTTGGATCTCATCGGCGAGCTGACCAGAGGCAACCTTGCGGTCGCCACGCCGAAGTGGAACGAGTTGACCTTAGGCGCGTTCCGGTTCCGGGTGAATGAGTGACTCGGTAGGAAACGTAGCTGTACCATCCGCACCATGAGTTGGTCCGCCAAGCAATACTCGATCTTCGAAGACGAACGGACCCGCCCGGTGCGGGATCTGGTATCGGCGTTGCCCGATATCGAGGCGCGGGCAATCGTCGACTTGGGTTGCGGGCCCGGTAACTCCACGGAAGTCTTGGCGGCACGCTTCCCCGACGCAGCGCTCTCTGGCCTCGACAATTCGCCCGACATGATTGAGGCCGCCCGCCGGCGGCTGCCGCGTGCGCAATTTTCCGTCGGCAGAATCGAAGGATGGACCGATGCCGGACCGTTCGACGTGATCCTGGCGAATGCCGTGCTGCACTGGATCCCCAATCACCGCACCTTGCTGCCGGAATTGGTAGCGAGGCTCGCCACGGGCGGTGCTCTCGCGATTCAAATGCCGGATAACCTCGAGGTGCCCGCTCACCAGCTGATGCGCCAAGTCGCCGCCGACGGACCGTGGGCAACGGTGCTTTCCGGGGCGTCGGCGGCGCGCACGCCCATCGAAACTCCGGACTGGTACTACGAGTTGCTACGCCCCGTCTGCAGCGGGGTCGAGGTATGGCGCACGACCTACTATCACGCGCTCGCCGGCGGCCCCACCGCGATCGTGGAATGGTTCAAGGGCAGCGGCCTGCGGCCCTTTCTGGAGCCGCTCGACGCGCCGTCGCGCGCGGCCTATCTCGAGCGCTACACGGCTGCGGTGGCGCGCGAGTATCCCGCCCTGGTGGACGGCTCGGTCTTGTTGCCGTTCCCGCGCTTGTTCATGGTGGCGGTTCGTTAGGCTCCCAAGGTGGATTTCGCCTCCGTTCCGCAGGTGTTGCACGAGCCGCTGGCCCGTTGGTGGGAGCGCGCCGCCGCCCAACCGGCATTTCTCGACGGCTACGCGGCGCTTGAGCCTGAGCTGCGTGCGGAACTGCCGCGCGCCGCGGCCGGCAGTGAGTTCATCGCATCGGTATTGATCCAGGATCCGGCGGCGCTCGAGTGGCTGGGCCGTCATGCCGAGCCTGCCGCGGCGCGCATCGCGAGCGCGGAATATGAAACACGCGTCGGGCAGGAGCCGGCTGCCCCGGAGGCGCTGCGCATCTTGCGCGAGTGGCGGCGCCGCGAAATGTTGCGCATCGCGTGGTGCGACATCGCCGGGCGTGCCAGCGTGACGCAGACTCTGCATGCGCTTTCGAATTTCGCGGATGCGTGCATCCGGGCGGCGGCGGCGGCGGCGCGCGTACAACTCGAGCCGGTATTCGGCAGGCCGCGCAGCGCGCAGGGCGAGGAGGTGCCGCTGATCGTGCTCGGCATGGGTAAGCTCGGCGGGCGCGAATTGAATTTCTCCTCCGACATCGACCTCATGTTCTTGTTCGCGCAGCCGGGCCAGACCGATGGGCCGCGCCAGGTCGAAAACGAAGAATATTTCGCACGGCTCGGCCGTGAACTCATTCGGCTGCTCGATGCGAGGAACCAGGACGGTTTCGTGTTTCGCGTGGACATGCGCCTGCGGCCATTTGGCGAAAGCGGCCCGTTGGTGGCGAGCCTGGCTTCGCTCGAAGATTATCTGCAGCAACATGGTCGCGATTGGGAACGCTATGCCTGGATCAAGGCACGGCCGATCGTTGGCTTGGACACCTACTTGGCGGCGTATCAAGAATTCGTGCGCCCGTTCGTGTATCGGCGCTATCTCGACTTCGGCGTATTCGAGTCGCTGCGCGACATGAAGGCGCTGATCGCCCGGGAGGTGTCGCGGCGCGAGCTCGATCAGCATCTGAAACTCGGCCGCGGCGGCATCCGCGAGATCGAATTCATCGTGCAATCCATGCAACTGGTGCGCGGCGGCAGCGACCGGCGCCTGCAGAGCGCCTCGCTGCTCGGGGTGCTGCCGCTTCTGGCCGGCTCGAAGCTCATGTCGGCCGGCGATGTTGCGGAATTGACCGACGCGTACCTGGTGCTGCGCAAGGCGGAGAACGCCGTGCAGCTGATTCGCGACGAACAGACTCACTCACTTCCGGCCGACACCGTGGATCGCGCACGCTTGAGCCTGATCATGGGCCTGCCGGATTGGGCCGCCGCCAGCGCGCGCATCGACGGCGCGCGCGATAACGTGGCGCGGCAATTCGAGGCGCTGCTGTTCGGCGCCCCGGACGCGCAGCATCGTCACGACGACGCCGGCGCGGCTTGGTTCGCAGCCGAGGATGCCCAGATCGACCAGGAACTGGAGCGTGACGGCTTTCCGCCTGGCGAGATCGCGGCGGTCGCTGCGACGTTGCAGGCCTACCGGCACGCTGCCGCCTATCGACGGCTGGATGAGGCGGGGCGCCGGAGATTGCACGTCATTCTCGAGCGCTTGCTGAGCGCTGCCGCCCGGCACCCTCAGCCCGCCAGCGTCGTGCAGCGGGTGCTGCGCGTGCTCGAGTCGATCGGCACGCGCTCGTCGTACTTCGCGCTGCTCAAGGAGCAGCCGGCGGCGCTCAATCGCCTCATCGACGTGTGCGCGATCAGCGGCTTCCTGTCGCGGCAGATCGCCGACTTTCCGCTGTTGCTGGACGAACTGATCGATGCCAAGGCGTTCGATGAGCTGCCCTCACGCCAGAGCTTTGTGCTGGAACTCGCCGCGCGCACCGAGCGGCTGCCGGCCGACGATCCGGAGCGGCAGGTGGAGGCTCTGCGGCAATTCCAGAAAGTGGCCGTGTTCAAGGTGGCGCTCGCCGACCTGACCGGCCGGCTGCCGCTGATGAAGGTGAGCGACCGGTTGACCGACATCGCAGAGCTGATCGTGCAGCGCTGCATGGATCTCGCGTGGCAGCAGATGACTGAAGCCTACGGCATCCCGTACTGCGGCGGCGACGCTGCGCAACAGCGCGAGGTGCGCATCGCCGTCGCCGGCTACGGCAAGCTCGGCGGCCTCGAACTCGGCTACGGATCCGACCTCGATCTGCTCTTTCTGCACGATTCGAGCGGCGACGTTCAACAAACCCGGGCGAAGCGCCCCCTCGACAACGGCGTGTTCTTCCTGCGCCTGGGACAGCGGCTGGTGCATTTGCTGACCATGCATTCAGCGGCGGGCCGGCTCTACGAGGTGGATATGCGCCTGCGGCCGAACGGCAAGGGCGGGTTCCTGATGACGGGTATCGACGCCTTCGAACGCTACCAGCTGAGGGATGCATGGACCTGGGAACACCAGGCGCTGCTGCGGGCGCGTCCCGTGGCGGGCGATGAGAGCCTACGCGAGGCCTTCGAGGCGATTCGGCGCAGCACGCTGCAGAGCGCCGTGCATCGCGATACCTTGCGTACCGACGTGCGCGAGATGCGCCTGCGGATGCGGCGCGAATTGTCCAAAGCCGGCGCCGGACAGTTCGATATCAAGCAGGACGCGGGCGGCATCGCCGACATCGAGTTTCTCGTACAATACTGGGTGCTGGCGGCGGCGGACACCAACCCAAGCCTCCTGACCTATACCGACAATATTCGGCAGCTCGAAGGATTGGCTCAGGTGGGGGTGCTCGATCGGTCGACGGCGCAGTGGCTGACGGATGCCTACATCGGCTACCGCACGGTGCTGCATCATATGTCGCTCGAGGGCCAGGGAGACCGGGTGGTGGAGGCGGCCCCGTACGCGGCTACGCGCGCCCGCGTGACGGAGAGCTGGCGCGCAACGTTCGAGCGGTCGAAAACGGAGTGATGATAATGCCGGCGATGGTACAGGACGATTCGAAGCATCAATTGATTCAGCCGAATGCGCTGCATCAGTACAACGTGACCGCGGCGGATTTGCCGCTGTCATGCCCGATGCCGGGAATGTTTCTATGGAATTCGCATCCCAGGGTATATTTGGCGATCGAAGCAACCGGCTGGGTGAAGTGCCCGTACTGCGGCGCCGAATATACTTTGCAGCGTGGCTAGGACCCTGTCCAGTCCCTAGGATTTGTACTCGCGGTAGGATTTTTCTTCGACCAGCGCAGAACCGAGCTTGGCATTGATGCGCCGCTTGATGGCCGCGCGCTCGTCATTCTCGATGTACACGGCCCGCGCCAGGCGGATGAAGTCCGCATCGAAGGCACGCGCGCGCTCCTTGTCGCGAATGTCGTCTTCGATGACCCACAGGCGCTCGTTGACGGCCGCCAACGCGCCAATGTCGGCCTCGATGTTGATTTTTGAGTAGGCCGAGGCGTCCCACGTCTCCTCCAGGGTGTGCAGTTCGAGACGCACGTTGGATAACTTGGCAGGGTCGCTCATGCGCTGCGCCTTGATGCGCAGGATGGTGATCTTGTCGAGCAATTCTCCGGGAGAGATGGGGACCTTGATTTCGCTCATGGGCGCATCTTAGCCAATAACGCGGCCGGCCATCAGCGCGTCGAGCTTGTCGGTGACTTCACCCACGCTGATGAGGTCCATCACGCCGGGACGCTCGATTTTGGTGGTCCAGGGAATCTGCGCGGCCGGCCGGCCCAGAAACTTCTGCGCGGCCGCGTCGTACTTGTCGACGCACCATTGCCGGCTGTAGTAGGGGCCGGCGCGCGCCGGATTGGTCGCGGCGTACAGGCCGATCACCGGCAGGGCCACCATCGTGGCCATGTGCGCAGGGCCGGAATCCGGCGACAGCAACGCCGTGCTTCGGGCCAGCAGGCCGAGCAGCTGCGGCAGCGTGTCCTTGCCTATTTGGTTGACGACTGCGGCACGCGCCACGGCGCAAATCGCGGCGCCCATCGCAAGCTCGACGGCGCTGCGGCCCCCGGTCAGCACCACCCGCATGCCGTGCACGGCAGCGGCGTGGTCGGCCACCGCGGCATACCGCTCGGCCGACCAGTTGCGGGCCGTATGGCTGGAGCAGGGGCTCACCACCAACGTGGGCCGCTCGTCGGAAACGATGCCGCGGGCGTACTCGAGAGCATCCGCGGGCAGCGTCAGGTCCCAAAACGGCTGCGCGGGGTGGATGCCGCATGCGCGCGCGAAACCCAGAAAAGAATCGAGCACATGCTCCCTGGCCGCAGGCGCGATGCGCGCGTTGGTGAACCACCACTGCAGCTCCCGCGCACGCTCGCGATCGAAGCCGAGCTTGATGGGCGCATGAATCAATCCGCTCACCAGGCTCGCTCGGAACGACAGCTGCATGTCGAGCAGCAAGTCGAAACGCCGGCCGCGAAGCGCCGTGCGCAGACGCCACAGCTCCCGGAGCGTTGCGGCTTTATCGAAGGTGATAAACTCGATTTCCGGGAGAACCGCCGCCATCAGCTTGGCCTCGAGCTTGCCGATGATCCAGGTGAAACGGGCTTGCGGCCACGCCGCCTGGAAGGCTCGAAGCGCCGCCAACGCGTGGCAGGTGTCGCCTATGGCGGAAAGGCGCAGCAGACACACGCTCTGCAGCGGCGGTTTGAAACTTAAGGTCATTATTAATTGATTAACGGCCGACGCATTGCCACTGCCACGGGCGCCATGCTGTCTGATCCTGCCAGCCTTGGCAATCTGCCGGCGGAGGCCGCGGAGTCGCTGTTCGAGCCTGATTTTTGGCGGCGCCGAAACTCGCTCGTCGAAGCGGCGCGCGGCCGCGGCTCGGCGTGGTTCGTGAATTCCGGCGCGCGCCAGTGGGTGCTGCGGCACTACCGCCGCGGCGGCTACATCGCGCGCCTCTCCGAAGATCGCTACGTGTGGGCGGGCGAGACCAGAGTGCGTGCCTTTGCCGAGTGGCGGCTGCTCGAACTTCTGACCGAGCGCGGCTTACCCGTGCCGAAGCCGATCGCGGCCCGCTATCAACGAAGCGGCTTGCTCTACCGCTGCGATTTGATCACCCAACGCATCGCGGATGCCAGGCCGTTGAGCGAGACGCTCAAGTTGAGCGCCTTACCCGAAGCGACCTGGCGCGCCGTCGGCGCGGCCGTCGCCGAACTGCATCGCGCCGGCGTCGATCACGCGGATCTCAATGCGCACAATCTGCTGCTCGACGCGCAGGGAGCGGTCAGCGTGATCGACTTCGATCGCGGCCGGCTGCGCGCACCGGGGGCGTGGACCTCGCGCAACTTGCGGCGTTTGCGCCGCTCGCTCGCCAAGGTATCGCGCGGACTGCCGGCCGATCGATATTCGACGGAAGTTTGGCAGTGGCTGCGCGCGGGCTACGCCGCCGGCCTCGCGCGCGCAGCTGCATGATGCGCCGTCTCTATTCGGCGCTGATCTATTGCGCCGTGCCCTTCGCCTTCGCCATCGTGCTGTGGCGCGGGGTGCGCGATCGAAGCTACCGGCAGGCATTGGGCGAACGATTCGGATGGGGCCCTCCCTCAAGCGCCGCGCCGACCCTATGGCTGCACGCGGTGAGCTTGGGAGAAATGACGGCGGCCGCTCCGCTGGTGCGTGCGCTCAGGAGCCGCTATCCGCAGAACCCGCTGCTGCTCACCACCGCAACTCCCACCGGCAGGGCCCGCGCCAAAGATCTCTATGGTGCGGCGGTCGACGTGCGTTTCCTGCCCTATGATACGCCGGGCGCGGTCGCGCGATTCATGGACCGTACCCGGCCGCGGCTCGCGATTCTGATGGAGACGGAACTGTGGCCCAATTTGTTCCGGCAATGCGAGCGCCGCGGCGTGCCCCTGGTGCTCGCCAGCGCGCGGCTGTCGGCGAAATCGGTCGCGCGGTATCGGCGGTTCGGCGGATTGTTTCGCGGAATTTTCTCCGCCAGTTCGTTGATAGCGGCTCAGACCCGCGAGGATGCCGATCGCTTCATTGCGATCGGTGCGCCGAGTGCCAGAATCCAGGTCGTCGGCAATATCAAGTTCGACGTGCAAGTGAGCGAAGATGTCATGGCGCGTGCCGCCGCGCTGCGCGTCTCGTTGGGCGGCGGCAGGCCCGTATGGATTGCCGGCAGCACGCACGCGGGCGAAGAGGAGCAGGTGCTGGCGGCGCACCGGCAGTTGCGCACGGAACAACCGAATGCGCTGTTGCTGCTCGTGCCGCGACATCCGGACCGGTTCGACGCAGTGGCGGAACAACTGCGCCGCGGCGCGGTGCGTTTCACGCGGCGCGGCGGCGGCGAGCTGCCGGACGGCGCCACGCAAGTGGTGCTGGTGGACACGGTGGGTGAACTCGCGGCGCTGTACGCAGCGGCCGACGTGGCCTTCGTCGGCGGGAGCCTGGTGCCCATCGGCGGACATAATTTGCTCGAGCCGGCGGCGCTCGGGGTTCCGGTACTGACCGGACCGTCTTATTTCGCCAACAAAGACATTGCGCGCTTGCTCATACAGCAAGGCGCCGCGCTCGAGGTCAAGGATGCGCGCGAGCTGGCGGCTGCTTTGGCGCGCCTGCTCGGGGACTTCACGGAACGTCAGCGGATGGGGGCCGTCGGGCGCCGCCTGGTCGAGTCGAATCGCGGCAGCGTCGCGCGGCTGCTCGAGCTCATTGAACCTTGGCTGCAGGATTCGGCGGCGCATCCGGCGACGCCGGCTGAGGCGCCGGCGCGTCCGTCAACAGGCTGTTGATCTTTTCCAGACTCTGCTGGGACAGGGTTCCAGCCGCCTGCTGCAGTTTGAGCACATTCATCATGTAGTCGTAGCGGCTGCGGGAGTAGTCGGTCTGCGCCTGAACCCAGAGTTGCCGCGATTGCAGAACGTCGACTGCGGTGCGCGTACCTGCCTCATATCCGGACTCGGTTGCGCGCAGCGAAGTCGCATTCGACTCCACCGCCCGCCGCAGCGCCTTGACCCGCGAGATCTCGGACAACACGCCCAGGTACGAATCACGCGCGTCGTGCTCGGTTTGGCGCGCCACCCGCTCCACCCTTTCCTTGGCCGCGCGGTGCTGATAAACAGCCTGGCGGACCTGCGAGGACACCATGCCTCCGGAATAGATGGGAAAGGTCAGCTGCAGGCCGATCTGGCGCTGCGTTTGGTCGAGGGTGGTGCCGCCCGCCGGCGTGCCGTCGGTGAAGGTGTCCGTGCCGTTGCTGGTCGCCTTGTAGCGGCTGCCGACCAAGTCGAGAGAGGGAAAATGACCGCCGCGTGCGGCGCTGACGTTCTCGCGCGCGATGTCGGCGGCCAGGCGGCTGGAGACCAGCGCAAGATTCTGCTGCAGGGCCATTTCGACCCAGCGGTCTTCGCTGATGGGGTCGGGATTTGCCAGCTCGAACGGTTCGATGGGGCGGGCCAGCGAATCGAAGGGATCACCGGTGATCTCGCGCAGCAGTTCCTGCGTGGAAGCCAGGGTGCGCTTCGCGGCGATGACGGTCGCGGCGCCGTTGTCGTGGGCGGCGCGCGCCTCTTCCACATCGGTGACCGCGATCAGGCCGATTTGAAAGCGCGATTCTGCCTGTTCGAGCTGGCGCTTGATGGAGGTCAACGCCACCTGCTGGGCCTCGAGATCATCCTGCGCCGCCAGCACGTCGAAATAGCGCTGCGCAACGCGCTCCATCAGGTCTTGTTGCGCGGTTTGATAATCCGCCTCGGCCTGCGCGACCTGGGAGTCCGCACGCTGCAGGGCCACCCAATTTTCCCAGCGAAACACGTTTTGCTTGAGGTCGACGCCGTAGCGGTGGGTGGTGGTGTCGACGCGCCCATCGAAGGGAAAGGTGATGAGCGCAGGGGCGCCGCCGGTGGCGCTGGACACGGGCTCGGTGGTATTGGTCGATCCGGTGTCCTTCTCCCGGGTGACGATACCGGTTCCCGACAGCTGCGGCAGCAGCGCCGACAGGGCCTGCGGCTTGGCCTCCAGGGCCGCCAGACGCGTCGCCTCGGCCTCGCGCAGCTGCGGATCGTTCTGCAGGGCGCGCTGATAGACCGCGAGCAGATCCGCCGCGGGAGCGGCAGTCGCCCAGAGATACAAGGCTAAAAGGGTCAGCAATCGCGTCATTGTCCCGCCACGGGGTTATATAGTGTTATATATAACCATATCACCTAGGAGTCAAGAGTACCCTTTGAAGGGCTAATACTGCGGTATCCGCGGGTCCAAGTCCCGAGACCAGGCGAGTATCCCGCCGGTCAGGTTGTACACCGAGGCAAAGCCATGACCCGCGAGAAAACGCGCCACCTCGAGGCTGCGGCCTCCGGATCGACAGATCACCACCGTCGGGAGCTTGGGGTCGAGCTCGGCCAAGCGATCGGCGATCTGGCCCATGGGAATGTGCAGGATGTCGGTCGGCACCGGCGCGAGCGTCGTCTCCCAGTCCTCGCGAACATCCAGGAGCGTTATTTCGCCGCCGCCGGCGCGCCGGTCGACGAATTCCTGCGGGAGTCATGTCCTTGATCATCAGAACACGAACTTCTGGGCCGCCGTGGCATTGATCAGCGGAGCGACGACCGTTTCGAACAAACTCTCGCGAATCCATTCGTTGTCGTCGACCCGGCGCACCAGGATGGCGTCCATGACCGGCGCCGCGCCGACCATGGCGAATAGACGGCCACCCACGCGGAGCGACTTTTCGAAGCGCGTATCGTAGACCGGCAGCGATCCGGTGACGGCGATCACATCGTATTCGCCTAACGGAGCGGCACTGAAGGCATCGCGCGTCTCAAACTCAACCTTTGCCTCCGGCAGCGCGCGCAGGTTCGCTTGGGCGATTTCGACGAGACCCGGATGAATATCGATCGAGCGGGTCGAGGACCCCAGTAAACTTAAGCAGGCCGCGAGGTAGCCCGTGCCGCTGCCGACTTCCAGCACATGGTCGGCCGCACTCACACCGAGGGCCTGCAAAATACGCCCCTGCAGCTTCGGCGAGAGCATCGACTGGCCGAATCCGATGGGAAACGGCGCGTCCGCGAACGCGAGCTCGCGATACTCGGGAGGCACGAAGGCTTCGCGAGGGACGGCGGACAACGCATCGAGCACGCGCGGGTCGAGGACTTCCCACGTGCGGATTTGCTGATCGACCATTTGCCGGCGAGCGGCCAGTGTATCCATGATTTCTCGTACAGGATTTACCCCGCTGATTATGGTCAATTTCTACAGGCTATGCCATGCCCGTGCGCTATTCTTCCTGGCACGATGATATCGCGGCGTGCCCAACCCGATATGAGTACAAGGAGCAAGCGTCGTTAGGATTCGTCGCCATCGAGGTCCGCGTTGATCTTGTCTTCCATCGTACTTTGGTTCGATCTCGGCCACTCTGGCGGTCGGACTGGCCGTGCTATATGCACGCAAGCGGCGCCAGGAACGCGCCGTGCGACGAGTTCTCGGACCAGGTTTTGCGCCTCACCCGCAACGGCACGGCGGGCCGCATCGGATTTCAGACCAAGCCGGCAGGCCTGCGCCAGCTCGGTTCCGCCGTCAATAACTGTTGGACAGCCTTGACCAGCGCGGCGCGCGGCTGCTGGATCGCGAGCAGCTGTTTCAGCGGCTGGTCGAGACCGTGCACGACGCGGTGCTCGTGCATCGCGAACGCATCCTGTTTGCCAACGCGCGTTTTCTCGCGCTGCTCAACTTGAGCGCCGCGGAGGTCGTCGGCAAGCCCCTGTCTGAATTCGTTGCTCCCGAATACACCGAACTGGTCGCGACCAATCTCAAGCGGCGTCTGCTCGGCGAACCTGCACCCGAGCGTTTCGAGATCGAGCTCATCGGTGCGAAGGGTCAAGTGACTCGCGTGGAGCTCTCGAGCACCCTGATCGACAGCGCCGGGGAAGCCGCGCTGCTGCTCACTGCGCTCGAAATGCTGCCGGAAACCGCTCCCACGGAAGTCCCGGCAAGACCGCGGGCAATGGCGACGCTCGACGCCATGGGCGAGAGCGTCATCACGGTAGACGCCGACGGCCGCATCGACTACATCAATCACTCCGCGGAGAACCTGCTGAGCCAACGGTTCGATCAAGTCATGGGCAAGGCGTTTGCGGACGTTGCCACGCTGGTCGACGAGACGGATCGCCGCTCTCTCGGCGATCCGGTGCGCAAGGCGCTGGCCACGGGAGGGCGAGTGACCATGGGCCGGCGCGCCGTGCTGGTCCCGGCCAATGCCGGCCCGGAACGGTCGGTGGAGATCAGCGTGACGCCGCTGCGCTTCGACGGCAAGGAGATTCTGGGATTGGTGCTGGTCCTGCACGACACCAGCGAATTGCGCGGCCTGACGCGGCAAATGACCTATCAAGCGAGCCATGATGCGTTGACCGGCTTGGTCAACCGCCGCGAATTCGAGCGGCGGCTGCAGGAAGCCATGGACTCCGCTCAAACCGGCAACGTCGGCCATGCGCTGTGCTACCTGGATCTGGATCGCTTCAAAGTGGTGAACGATACGTGCGGCCACACCGCAGGGCGACAACATGCTGCGCGAGGTAGCCTCGCTCATCAAGGAAGCGGTGCGCGATTCGGACACGGTCGGCCGCATCGGCGGCGATGAATTCGCGCTCCTGTTGGTGGGTTGCCCGCTGGACAAGGCGCGGCAAATCGCCGACGACGTGGTGCGTTCCGTCAACGAATACCGATTCGTCTGGAAGGACAAGATTTTCAACATCGGCGTCAGCATCGGCCTGGTGGAGATCGGCCGGGATGGCGGCGCCATCGAAGACATCATGAATTCGGCGGATTCCGCCTGCTACGCGGCGAAAAAGCAGGGCGGTCTGCACGTCCACGTATATTCGGCGCGCGAGGAAGCGAACGCGCGGCACAGCGGCGAGATTCATTGGCTGCAGAAGCTGCAAGGCGCTTTGCGGGACAACAAGTTCGAGCTCTACTACCAGCCCATCATGCATGCCCGGGTCGGCGGCTTGCGCGGCCCTGCGATCGAAGTGTTCGTGCGCCTCGTGGGCGAGAAAGGCCAGCCCGGCGCGCCGCCCTCGGAATTCATTCGCGCCGCCGAGCGCTATCGCCTGATGCCGCTGATCGATCGCTGGGTGGTGCAGACGGTGCTGTCCGCGCTGGGACGCGGCGGCATGAAACTGCCGCCCGACCGCAGCGTCGCGATCAACATCGCCGGGCAGACGCTGGGGGATTCGGATTTTCTGGAGTTCGTCGTCGATTGCTTCGACCACACCGGCGCGAACCCCGCCGACATCTGCTTCGAGGTCACGGAGACCTCGGTGGTGGCGAATCTGGATCATGCCCGCCGTTTCATCGCGGTCCTGCACGGCATGGGCTGCGAGTTCGCGCTCGATGACTTCGGCAGCGGGTTGAGCTCCTTTTCGACGTTGCGGACGCTGCCGATGGATTACCTCAAGATCGACGGCTCCTTCATCAACAACCTCGCCGGGGATGCCGTGAATCAGGCGATGGTCGCGGCGATGATCGAACTGTCGCGCAGCCTGAACTTCCGCGTGGTCGCCGAGCAGGTCGAGGATCAACTGTCCCTCGATACCGTGACCGGCATGGGCATCGATTTCGTGCAGGGATTCGTGGTCGGGCGGCCGTTGCCGCTCTCCGTCGTGCCCACCCCGGGATAGGTGTCCCCGGACACGCGCCCGGGCTGGGCGCCTGCGGCTACGCGCCCCGGGCGGGGCGCCCCCGGCTACGCGCCCCGGTATATAACCGTCAGGCAGAGGCTCATAACAAAACGATGGCATTTTTTCCCCGCATAGGAGGAAAATTGAGGGCCAGCCAACGAGGTGACCTATGCACGTCTATGAGGACAACACGAAGTCAATCGGCCGCACGCCGCTGGTCCGCATCAACCGCCTCGACGCCAGCAGCGGCGCAACGATTCTCGCGAAGATCGAGGGGCGCAATCCCGCGTATTCCGTGAAATGCCGAATCGGCGCAGCCATGGTGTGGGACGCGGAGGAGCGCGGCACTCTGAAACCGGGAATGTCCATCGTCGAAGCTACCAGCGGCAACACCGGCATTGCGTTGGCATATGCCGCCGCCGCGCGCGGCTATGGATGCGTTTTGACCATGCCCGAAACCATGAGCATGGAGCGGCGCAAGGTGCTGGTCGCGTTTGGCGCCAAGCTGGTTTTGACGCCCGGGCCGAAGGGCATGAAGGGTGCGATCGCCAAGGCCGAGGAATTGGCGGCCGCGGATCCGGGCAAGTACGTGCTGATGAGGCAATTCGACAATCCGGCCAACCCCGCGATTCATGAAAAGACCACCGGACCCGAGATCTGGGAAGACACCGACGGCAAGATCGACGTGCTCGTGAGCGGCGTCGGCACCGGCGGCACGCTGACCGGTGTCTCGCGCTACATCAAGGGCACGCGCGGCAAGAAAATCCTGACGGTGGCCGTTGAACCCACGCTTTCGCCGGTGATCACCCAAACCTTGGCGAACCAGGCGCTGACCCCGACGCCGCACAAAATCCAGGGCATCGGCGCGGGATTCATTCCGAAGAACCTGGATTTGAGCCAGATCGACCGCGTCGAGCTGGTCAGCAACGAAGAGGCCATCGAGACCGCGCGGCGTCTGGCGCGCGAAGAAGGCATGCTGAGCGGCATCTCCTGCGGCGCTGCCATGGCCGTGGCGCTGCGGCTGGCGCGCGAGCCCGCGCAGAAAGGCAAGACCATCGTCGTGGTTTTGCCGGACGCCGGCGAGCGCTACCTGTCGGGCGCGCTATTCGAGGGGCTGTTCGAAGGGGTCGAGAAGATGCAGGCCGTCGCCTAGGAGCCTGTCTGAGTATTCCACGTGACCGCGACCGAGACGGATTTGCCTTCAATCGAGGCGGAGCCGACGCGGTTGGGTCAATACCCAATAAGGAGGCGACAACGATGAGTGAAGGCAAATCCGTCCGGTCCCGAAGGGTTGGCTCTATAAGGGGCGTCTGCGGCGTTGCGCGGCTTGGGCGTGGAATCAACCACGCCCGGCGCCGCGCGCCTTGCATTCGCTCCCTTGCAGAGCCAACGCGGCTCACGCGGAATACTCAGACAGGCTCCTAGCGCCATGAAAGCCGCGGCCGAACTCAAAGCGCGCCTGCTCGGAAGCTACATGGGCGATGAGCGGGCGCGCCGCATCTCGCAGCGTTATCTCCCGTCGCGCGAAGCAATCGTCGAAGTCTTGGAATTGATCCTCGATTTGATGTACCCCGGCTATTTCGGCCGCCGCGATTTGAACAGCGACAATCTCGGCGCGCACGTGTCCGACCAGGTGGCGCTGCTGGTGCCGAAGCTCGAGCGCGAGATGGAGCATTGCCTGTGCTATGGGCGCGAGCGGGAGGCCGGGCGTGAACGGGAAGCCGGCCGCGACGGCGGGCGGCCCGCATTCGGCGAGTGCGCGCCGCGTGCGCATGAGCTGGCGGAGATTTTCCTGAGCCGCCTGCCCGACATCCGCAATCTGCTGATACGCGACGTGCAGGCGGCTTTCGACGGCGACCCGGCTGCGACGAATTTGGATGAAGTGATCCTGGCCTACCCGGGGGTGCTGGCGGTCAGCGTGTATCGCATAGCGCACGCCCTGTACGATCTGGGGGTGCCGATGATGGCGCGCATCATGACCGAGTGGGCGCACTCCAAGACCGGAGCCGACATCCATCCGGGCGCGAACATCGGCGCGGCATTTTTCATCGACCACGCCACGGGCGTCGTGATCGGAGAAACCAGCGATATCGGCGATGGGGTCAAGCTCTATCAGGGCGTGACCTTGGGGGCGCTGTCGTTTCCGCGCGATGCGAGCGGGCAGATCATTCGCGGCAAGAAGCGCCACCCCACCGTGGAGAGCGGTTCGACGCTCTATGCCAATGCGACGGTGCTGGGGGGACAGACCGTGGTCGGCGCCGACAGCGTCATCGGCGGTTCGGTGTTCCTGACCCGCAGCGTGCCGCCGCGTTCGCGAGTGTCGCTCAAGGAGCCTGAGCTTCGCGTAGGCACGCGCGACGGCGCTGCGGAACCCGACGCGATCTATTTCGATATCTAGCCGGGTTACATCATTTTGCCGAGCACGGGCACCAGTAGCAGCGCGACGATATTGATGATCTTGATCAGCGGGTTGATGGCCGGGCCGGCGGTGTCCTTGTACGGGTCGCCAACGGTATCGCCGGTCACCGCCGCTTTGTGTGCGTCGGAGCCCTTGCCGCCGTAGTGGCCCTCCTCGATGTACTTCTTCGCGTTGTCCCAGGCGCCGCCGCCGGTGGTCATCGAGATGGCCACGAACAGCCCGGTCACGATGGTGCCGATCAATAGACCTCCGAGCGCCTGCACACCCGCGCCCGGCCCCATCAGGAAATTCACGACGAACACCAGAACGATGGGCACCAGAATCGGCAGCAGCGAGGGGATGATCATTTCCTTGATCGCCGCCTTGGTCAGCATGTCGACGGCCCGCGAGTAATCAGGCTTCGCAGTCCCTTCCATGATGCCCTTGATCTCGCGGAATTGGCGGCGTACCTCATTGACCACCGATGCGGCTGCGCGGCCCACCGCTTCCATGGCCATTGCCGCGAACAGGTAGGGCACCAGGCCGCCGATGAACAAACCGATGATCACGGCGGGATTCGACAGATCGAAGCTGGTGGGGTGACCGAGAACCTCACTCAGCTTGTGGGTGTAGTCGGCAAATAGCACGAGCGCGGCGAGACCGGCCGAGCCGATGGCGTAACCCTTGGTCACGGCCTTGGTGGTATTGCCCACCGCATCCAACGGGTCGGTGACGTCGCGCACCTTTTTATCCAGTCCCGCCATTTCGGCAATGCCGCCGGCGTTGTCGGTGATCGGCCCGTAGGCGTCGAGCGCAACGATCATGCCGGTCATGGACAGCATGGCGGTGGCCGCAATGGCGATGCCGTACAAACCCTCGAGCCGGAACGAGGCCCAAATGCTGAAAGCGACCGCGAGCACGGGCAGCGCGCAGGCCTTCATGGACACACCCAAACCCGCGATGATGTTGGTGGCATGGCCGGTTTGCGACGCGGCGGCCACGTGCTGCACGGGCTTGTACTCGGTCGCGGTGTAGTACTCGGTGATCACGATCATGGCGGCCGTGAGCGCGAGACCGACCAGCGTGCATAACCACATCGAGATGGCGTGGTCGCCCATGAGCTGCCGGCAGGCGAAATAAAACGCCGCCGCCGAAATGACGCCGGAGACGATGACGCCCTTGTACAGCGCATTCATGATCTTGCCGCCTTCGCGGGTGGAGACGAAGAACGTGCCGACGATGGACGAGACGATGGAAATTGCGCCGAGCACCAGCGGAAACAACACCGCGCGCTCGCCCATTTCCACCATCACCAGGCCGCCCAGCAACATGGTGGCGACCAGGGTCACCGCATAGGTTTCGAACAGGTCGGCCGCCATGCCGGCGCAATCGCCGACGTTGTCGCCGACGTTGTCGGCGATGACCGCCGGGTTGCGCGGATCGTCCTCGGGAATGCCGGCTTCGACTTTGCCGACCAAGTCCGCGCCCACGTCGGCGCCCTTGGTGAATATGCCGCCGCCCAAGCGCGCGAAAATCGAGATCAGCGAGCCGCCGAAGGCGAGACCCACGAGCGAGCGCAAGGCGCCCTCCGGATCGCCGAGCAGACGCAGCATGGCGAGGTAGTAGCCCGCGACGCCGAGCAACCCTAAGCCCACCACCAGCATGCCGGTGATCGCGCCGCCGCGGAACGCGACTTTGAGGGCGGCGTTGATGCCCGAATGCGCCGCCTGAGCAGTGCGCACGTTGGCGCGCACCGAGATGAACATGCCGATATAGCCGGCCAGCCCCGACAGAATCGCGCCCACCGCAAAGCCGCCGGCCGTGGCCCAGCCCAAAGCCAGACCCAGTGCGAAGAACAGGATGACCCCGACGATGGCGATGGTGGAGTATTGCCGATTCAAATACGCCTTGGCGCCGGCCTGAATCGCCGCGGCGATTTCCTGCATGCGCGAATTGCCCGCGGGCTGCGCCAAAATCCAGCGCACCGAAACGACGCCGTAGAGGATGGCAACCACGCCAGCTGCAATCGCCAACCATAGCGCACAGTCGAGAGTCATGACTTAAGTCTCCGGTAAAAGGGTCTTATGCTATTGAAATGGTTAATTTTATCGTAGGAAAAAAGCGCGGCGACTATACCACAAACGGCCGCTTGAGGCGCTTCGGCACGCTCGCTCCCTTGAGGACGGCGTAGGCCGGCAAGCCGTTGCGATACGGCGGGTAATCCTCGCCGCCGATCAACGGCGCAAGGTAAGCACGGCATGCCGCCGTGATGCCGAAACCGTCGGCTGTGATGAAATTGCGCGGCACCTTTTTTTCCTGGTTGGCGACCGCCGTCAACGGCGCCTCGCCGATGCCCCAACGATAGGGTTTCGCCGATTTGCGGACGATGACCGGCATCACCGCGTTCTTGCCCGCAAGCGCGAATTCGACCGCCGCCTTGCCGACGGCGTAGGCCTGTTCGACATCCACCTTCGAGGCGATGTGCCGGGCCGAGCGCTGCAGATAGTCGGCAACCGCCCAGTGAAATTTATAGCCGAAAGCTTCCTGGGTCATTTGCGCGACCACCGGTCCCACGCCGCCCAGCTGCGAATGACCGAAGGCGTCCTTGGTGCCGGCTTCGGCGAGAAACTTGCCATCGGCATCGCGTACGCCCTCGGAGACGACCACGACGCAGTAGCCGCGCTTCTCCACCGTGGCGCGCACCTTCGCCAGGAAGCGCGCGCGATCGAAGGTGATCTCGGGAAACAGAATGATGTGCGGAGCGTCGCCGGGTTTTTCCGAGCTCAAGCCGCCGGCCGCGGCCATCCAGCCGGCGTGCCGTCCCATCACTTCGAGCACGAACACCTTGGTCGACGTGCGCGCCATGGAGGCGACGTCGAGCGCGGCCTCGCGTGTCGACACCGCGATGTACTTGGCGGCGGAGCCGAAGCCGGGGCAGCAATCGGTGACGGGCAAATCATTGTCGACGGTTTTGGGAATCCCGATGCAGGTCAAGGGCACAGCCATTTGGACGGCGATTTCGGACACTTTCTGTGCGGTGTCCATGGAATCGTTGCCGCCGTTGTAGAAGAAATAGCCGATGTCGTGCGCGCGGAATATGTCGATCAAGCGCTCATACTGCGCGCGATTTTTGTCGAGCCCCGCCAGCTTGTAGCGGGCCGACCCGAACGCGCCGCCCGGCGTGTAGCGCAGGCGCGCTGATGGCGGCGCGGCTCTCCTTGCTGGTGTCGATCAGGTCCTCGGTCAACGCGCCGATGATGCCGTCCCGACCGGCATAAACCTTGCCGATTCGGCCGCGGTGCCGCCGCGCGGTTTCTATCAGGCCGCAGGCGGAAGCATTGATGACGGCGGTCACTCCGCCCGATTGTGCGTAGAAAGCGTTCATGGGACACCTGCCGTGGAAGGCGCGCAGAATAGCCGATCGGCTAGGAGCCTGTCTCGGGGTTTGACGACCAGGTCGCCCGAAGGTACGGTAGCGCGGGTTCACGGCTTAAGAGAATCATGCGAATAGTTCTATTGGGAGCGCCAGGGTCGGGCAAAGGCACACAGTCTCAGCTGCTGGTCAAGGCCTATGGGATCCCGCAAATATCGACCGGCGACCTGCTGCGCGAGGCGGTCGCCAAGGGCACCGATCTTGGGCTGCGTGCCAAGGCCGCCATGGATTTGGGTCACTTGGTCGACGATGCCACCGTGCTCGGCATGATCCGCGAGCGCACGTCCATGCCGGACGCCGCCAAGGGGTTCATATTGGACGGTTTTCCCCGCAATCTCGCGCAAGCCGAAGCGCTGGCAAAGATGCTGGCGGCATTGGCAACGCCGCTCGATTCCGTGGTGCTCCTGAACCTGGATTTGGGCGTTCTTTTCAAGCGCCTGACCGGCCGCAGAATTTGCCAGGAATGCGGACGGGTGTTCAACGTGTACACCTCGCTCGCCGCGGCGACGGCGCACTCCAAGGAATGCGGCGACGCGCATCGGCTGATCCAAAGACCGGATGACAAGGAAGAGGTCATCGGCAGACGCTTGGAGGTGTACGAAGCGCAGACCAAGCCCCTGATCCAGTACTACGAAGGCGCCGGACTGTTGCGCGTCGTGGCCGCCGATGCCGATGTGGATACGGTGTTCAAGAGCATTCAGCGTGCGGTGCAGGCGGCATAGCCTCGAGCAGCCGCGTTCCAATTTCCTCGCGGCGCCAGCCCGTCAGCGCGTGCGAATCGCGCCTTCCGTGCGTGCTGAGGACGAGAGCCTTGAGTTCGCCGCGCGGCGCGAGGATCTCCGGGCTCACCTGAAGTTCGGCCGCGCGTGACTCGACGATCTGGCCGAGGCGGTCGATCACTGCCTTCTGCGCGGCGTTAGGCCGGGCGTCCTGGCTGGGTTCTTGATCCTCGACGTCGTTTGCCGCCTTCTCGAGCGCGCTCTGCAGATTCGCCGCGAGGCTGTCGTTCAGGGGCGGTGCGGAACCTTGCGCAATCGAAAAAATTGCGGCATCGGGCAGTATCCAGGCGCGCGGCAGATCGCGCGCACGCGCTTGGGCTTCGCGCCAAACCGCAATCGTTTTGGCCCGCGCGCGCGACTTCGGTTCCAGCTGCGCGAGGCCGCGCAGCCGGCTCCAAGCTTGCGCGGGATCAGGCTCATACAGCCGCTTGTCCTCGAGCGCCAGGCAATCCTCCAACACCCAGTGCTCGCGCCCGAGCTCGCGCAGCCGCAGCGAGAGGCGATTCGCGACGTCGTCGAGGTAGAGGACATCGTCCGCGGCGTAGGCCAGCTGCTCATGCGTGAGCGGCCGTTTCGACCAGTCGGTGCGAGTCTGGCCTTTGGGCACCGTGACATCCAGCAGAGTCTTGACGAGTTCCGCGTAGCCCACCTGCGGTTTGAGGCCGACGCAGCCGGCGGCGATCTGCGTATCGAATACCGGCGTGATGACGCGCTTGGAGCCGAGATAAACGGCTTCCAGGTCCTGACGCGCAGCATGGATGACCTTGCGCGCGGCCGGTGCGGTCAGCGCGGGCAGCAGCGGCTCGAGGCTGCCGATGCGCAGCGTATCGACGCACCAGACCTGGGTCCCCGCGGCCAGCTGCAGCAGGCAGAGCTTGGGGAAAAACGTGCGTTCGCGGAGGAACTCCGTGTCGACGCCGATCGAGGCCTGCTTCTCGAGCGTCTGCGCCAGCGCGGGCAGCTGGTCCTCATCATCGATCCAAATCGCATCCGGCATACCAGTGATCCACGTGTACAATTTGGAATCGATTATGACTGAAAACGGAATGCTGCCGGGTACATGACTACGCACGTGCATATTTTGGGCATAGGCGGCACGTTCATGGGCGGAGTGGCGAACATCGCCAAGGCCGCCGGATTTCGCGTCACCGGATCCGATCTCAATGTGTACCCGCCGATGAGCACCCAGCTCGAGGCCCTCGGCATCGAGTTCGTGCAGGGCTACGGCGCCGAGCAGCTGGACCTCAAGCCCGACATCGTGGTGGTGGGCAATGCCTTGAGCCGCGGCGCGCCCGTCGTCGAGGCCATGCTGGATCGGGGACTCTCCTACACGTCCGGGCCGCAATGGCTGGCCGAGCACGTGCTGCGGCACAAACATGTGATTGCCGTGGCCGGCACGCACGGCAAGACCACGACCACGGCCATGCTGACCTGGATTCTCGAGGATGCGGGTCTCGCGCCCGGATTTCTGATCGGCGGCGTGCCGAGCAATTTCGACGCGACCGCGCGGTTCGGATCCGGCGCATTCTTCGTCATCGAAGCTGATGAGTACGACACCGCATTCTTCGACAAACGCGCGAAATTCGTCCACTACCGGCCGCGCACCGCCATCTTGAATAATTTGGAATTCGATCACGCGGACATTTATCCGGATGTCGCCGCCATTCGCCGCCAGTTCAATCAGCTGCTGCGCACCGTGCCGGCCGCCGGCAGGCTCATCGTCAACGGCGCGGATGCCGAGCTCGCGGCTACTTTGAAAATGGGCTGCTGGACACCGCGCGAGACCTTCGCGCTGGCGCACAAGGGAGCGAGCGACTGGAGCGCGCGGATCGAGGCAGGCTCGGCCGCGAGCCGCTTCGCGGTGCTGCTGGGCGGCGAGCAGGTTGCGGAAATGAGCTGGCCGCTGCTCGGCGAGCACAACGTCATGAATGCCCTGGCGGCGATCGCCGCGGCACGGCACGCGGGTGTCCAGCCTGCGCGCGCGGCCCAGGCTCTGGCGAGCTTCCGCGGCGTCAAACGCCGCATGGAAATTCGCGGCGTCATCGGCGAGGTGACGGTATACGACGATTTCGCGCATCACCCGACGGCCATTGCGACCACTTTGTCGGGGCTGCGCGCGCGGGTCGGCGCCGCGCGCATCATCGCCGTGCTGGAAGCGCGCTCGAACACCATGAAACTCGGCGTGCATCGCGAACAGCTGGCGCCGTCGCTTGAGTTGGCGGACCACACCTGGTTCTTGAACTCGCCCGATCTGGGCTGGGATCTGCCGGGTGCGGTGTCCGGATTGGGCGACCGGGCGCGGTTTGCGCCGAGCGTCGACGAGTTGGTCAAGGGGCTCGCCGCCGAGAGCCGCCCCGGCGACCACATCCTGGTGATGAGCAATGGCGGCTTCGGCGGATTGCACGACAAGCTGCTCGCCGCACTGCGGGCGCGGCAGTGAATTCGATCGCGCTATTTCCACTCAACATCGTGCTGTTCAGGGATGGGCCGCTGCCGCTGCGAATATTCGAAACCCGCTACGTTGATATGGTGCGCCGCTGTATGCGCGCGAGCCTCAACTTCGGGGTGGTGCTGATCCGCGAGGGCAACGAAGTGGGGCCCTCCGAGACCTTCGATGTCGGCACTGTGGCCAAAATCGTCGATTTTCATCAGCTCTCCGACGGCTTGCTCGGGCTGTCGTGCGTCGGCCTCGAGCGCTTTCGCATCCGCAGCCGCAGCCTTCAGGCCGACGGCCTGAATCTCGCCGACGTCGACTGGCTGCCGCCGGAGCCCGCCATCGCGGTGCCGGCGCGGCACGCGCGGCTGCCGCAGCTGTTGGAAAAAGTCCTGCCGCAGCTCGGCGAGGTGTACGAGGGATTCGAGATGCGTTTGGACGATGCCGCCTGGGTCGGGCACCGCCTCGCGGAAATCCTGCCGATTCCGCTCGCCGACAAGCAGGCATGCCTGGAGTTCGACGATCCGATTCAAAGGCTCGACATGCTGGCTCCCCTGGCGTAGGGAACCCAGGAGGCGCGCAGGGCCCACAGAGCGGCGGCGATGGCGGCGCCCCACGGCAGCAGCCAGTACCCGAGTAAGCCGTCGAAGTGGCTCACCCAGGCCGAATACGCGGGAGCGTCGGCGCTCGCGGTGGCCTCCTGCAGCATGCGCAGCACCACCACCCAACCGGCATGCAGACCGATCGCCACCGCGATATTACCGGTGAGCGCGCGCGTCAGACTCAAGATCAGCCCCACCACCAACCACGACAGGAACGCGTCGAGCACGAGCGCCGGATGGCTTAAGGGGGCGAAGGACAGCGCCAGCAGGTCGAAACCGCTGCCCCAGCTTAACGCAGCCGCCGGGATTCTAGCCTTGGCGGTGAAATGCAGCACGGCGAACAGCGGTGCGGTGAGCGCCGCAGCCATCCACGGCCCCGATTCACGTTCGATCGCGGTATGCAGAAGCCCGCGAAACACGGTTTCCTCGATCAGCGCAACGGCGATGCCGGAGCCCAATCCGACCAGGAAAATCCGCGCGAGGCTCACCGCCGAGGGAACGAAGTCCGCGTTCATCACGCGGAGGTGCGTGCTCAGCAGGAACGCGGCGCCGGCGCTCGCCGTGGCGATGCCGAGCGCCGCCCACAGCACGCATATCTTGAGAAACCGGCGCCAGGGCAGGGCGTAGCCGAAATCGCGCCTACGCTTGAGATTCAGGTGCCGGCACAGCCACACCAGCAGCACCGCGAGCACCAGCATGAAAATGCGGCTCGCGACCCGATGAAAGGCGAAAGTCGCAAAGCTCGATGTCAGTTCGTAGGCGGGATAGGCGATGCAAGCGCCGATGAGTCCCGCAAGCAAGATCGAGCCCAGGAACCAGGCGAAGGCGCGCATCTTAGGAGCCTAGGCAGGCGCCCGATTCAATTTGGCAAAGACGCGGGCCGCTGCCGTAATGGTGGCATCGATGTCGGCCTCGCTGTGCGCCGCCGACAAGAAGCCCGCCTCGTAGGCGGACGGTGCGAAATAAATGCCTTCCTCCAGCATGCCGTGGAAGAAGCGCTTGAAGCGCTCCACGTCGCAGGCCATGACCTTGGCGTAGCGGTCGACGTTGGCCTCGGAGGTGAAGAAAAATCCGAACATGCCGCAGACATGATTGGTCGCGAGCGGGATGCCGGCGAGGCGCGCGGCCTCCGCCAGCCGGCGCATCAGTTCATCGGTCGTGGCCTCGAGCCGCTGGTGGAATCCGGGCGCCGACACGAGATCGAGCGTGGTGAGGCCGGCGATCATCGCCACCGGATTGCCGGACAGCGTGCCCGCCTGATAGACGGGGCCGAGCGGCGCCAGACGCTCCATGATGTCGCGCCGTCCGCCGAATGCACCGACCGGCATGCCGCCGCCGATGATCTTGCCGAGCGTGGTGAGATCCGGGCGCACGCCGTAGAGGGCCTGCGCGCCGCCCAGCGCCACGCGGAAACCGGTCATCACCTCGTCAAAAATGAGCAGTGCGCCGCTGCGGTCGCATTCACGGCGCAATGTGTCGAGAAATCCCGCAGCGGGCGGTACGCAGTTCATGTTGCCGGCGACCGGCTCGACGATGACGCAGGCGATTTTTGCACCGAACCGCCGGAATGCCTCGCGCACCAGCTCGGCGTCGTTGAAGTCCAGGGTGACCGTGAAATCGGCGAGCGCCTTCGGCACGCCGGGCGAGGTGGGAACGCCCAAGGTCAGCGCTCCCGAACCCGCCTTGATCAACAGTGAATCGGAGTGCCCGTGATAGCAGCCTTCGAACTTCACGATGATGTCGCGCCCCGTGAAGCCGCGCGCCAGACGTATCGCGCTCATGGTCGCTTCCGTGCCCGAACTCACGAAGCGCACCAAATCGATGGCGGGTACAAGTTCGATGACGCGGCGTGCGAGTTGCGTTTCGAGCTCGGTCGGCGCGCCGAAGGACAGCCCGTCGGCGGCCACCTGCTGCACCGCCTCGATCACTCGCGGGTGCGCGTGCCCCAAGATCATCGGGTCCCCAGGATCCCACGTAATCGATGAAGCGGCGGCCGTCGGCCGCGGTCGCGTAGGCACCGGCGGCCCTCTTGAAAAATATCGGCTCGCCGCCGACGCCGCGAAAGGCGCGCACCGGCGAATTGACGCCGCCCGGGATGTACTTGCAGGCTTCGCTGAACAAACTCATGCGGGCACTCTAAACAGCGAGGGCGGCCTGCGGCAAGTTGAGCCGCACTTCGAAGCCGCCGCCCTGGCAATTCACCGCCTTGGCCGAGCCGCCGTGCGCCTTCATCACCTGGGCGGTGATGGCGAGCCCGATTCCCTCGCCGCCGGTATCGCGGTCGCGCGACTCGGCGACTCGGTAAAACGGCTCGAATATGCGCTCCAGATCCTTGTCGGGAACGCCCGGACCGCCATCCCGAATCAGAATCGCCAGGCCGTTCTGCGGGTGCGTCACGGAAACGTCCACCGGTGCGCCCTGCGGGCTGTAGCGCACGGCGTTGCGCAGTACGTTCTCGATGGCGCTGCGAACCAGGTCGCGGTTGCCGTTGACGGCCGTATGGGCCGCACCCTGCAGCCGCACGCTGCAGTTTTTGACGGCTCCCTCGAAGTTTGCGTCGCGCACCACCTCTTCGATCAATTCATCGAGGTCGAAGCTCTCGCGCGCGAACGTTGCGTCGGTGCCGTGCAGGCGCGCGAGCTTCAATACCTGGCTGATGAGCGAGTCGAGGCGCTCGATCTCGCGGTCCATCCGGTCCAACTGACGCGCGAGGTCCGCGGGCGGCTGGCGCGCCAGCCCCAGCGCGACGCGCATTCTGGCGAGCGGCGAGCGCAGCTCATGCGAGATGTCGCGCAACAGCTGCGTGGTGGCGCCGCGATTGGCGCGCAGCTGATCGACCATCGCGTCGAAATCGCGCGCCAGCACCGCGAGCTCGTCCCTGCGCCCCTCGAGTCCCGCGCTCACGCGGCGGCCGGCGTTGGCGCGAAGCCCAAGGTTCTCCGAAGCGAGCGCGCGCGCGCCCTTCCTGGATGCGCCGAATGGGCGCGCTCAAGTGCTGCGCCAGCCACCAGCTGGTGAGCGCGGTCACCACCAGCGCGATACAGATGATGGCCAGCGAAATCTCCGGCAGGCTCAACGCGCCGAAGATGCTGGGACGCCGCGGCACCAGCAGCACGGTGAAGACGCCGCCGTCGGCGCCGAGGATCTGCGGCGCGGCGCGGCCCGGACGGCAGATTGCCGTTGCGATTGACGAACTCGTCGCGGTTGAAATACTCCAGGCGCCGTGCCGCGCTCTCGGGCAGGCGCCGGCCTAAGATGTCCGCGCCGTCCGGACCGATGATGAAAAGATCCCGGTCGGCGATGGAGTACTTGTTGGCGCTCAGCCAATTCTTGAGTGCGCCGATGCCGCCGCGCTCCAGGACCTCCGAGGCCTGAATGGCCACCGACGGACGGCGCTGCAATTCGGGCGCCTCGTATTCGCGGGCGGCGATGGTGAAAGTGATGGCGATGCTGCCGCCGACGATGAGAGCCATCGCGACCCAGAACAGCATGAAGATGCGCAGGAACAGGCTATGCATGGGCCCAGGTGAGCGTATAGCCCGAACCGCGGACGTTCTTGATCTCGGGATTCTTGCCCGCCGCGCAGATCGAGCTTGCGGCGCAGATTGCTGATGTGGGTATCGATGCTGCGGTCGTAAGCGACGAGCTTGCGGCCGAGCGCCTGCTCGGTCATCGCGTCGCGCGAGATCACCTGCCCCGCGGAGCGCATCAGCAATTCGAGCACGCGGAATTCGGCACCGGTGAGCGGCACCGCATTGCCGTGCACGTGCACCAGATGAGTTCCGGTGTTGAGCGTGATCGGGCCGACGACGAGTTCGTCGGGCACGGTGCCCCTGCGAGCGGCTGCTGGCGCGGCGCAGGATCGCGCGCATGCCGCGCCACCAGTTCGCGCGGATTGAAGGGTTTGCTCAAGTAGTCGTCCGCGCCGAGCTCGAGGCCGACGATCCGGTCGATGTCATCGCCGCGCGCCGTGAGCATCAGGATCGGCGTGGTGTACGACGCGCCCAGCTTGCGCAACACGTCGAAGCCGCCGACGCTCGGCAGCATCACATCGAGAATCAGGATTTCAAAATCGCTGGCCTCCAGCTCGTGCAGCGCGTCGCCGCCGTCGTGCACGCTCTTCACCTCGAAGTGCTCGG
The DNA here is from genome assembly GCA_963818075.1 of uncultured Gammaproteobacteria bacterium. Lineage (GTDB taxonomy): Bacteria > Pseudomonadota > Gammaproteobacteria > Steroidobacterales > Steroidobacteraceae > Bog-1198. Next base: position 288,723 of record CAWFQX010000011.1, read on the forward strand.
CGCTCAAGTATTCGGTGAGCATTTGACATAGCTCGCGATCATCGTCGACCAGCAGCACGCGCGCCTCGCGTGCGTGGCTTGGATCCGCGGCGGTGGCGAGAGCGTCATCGTCCATACTCTGGCACAGTCGGTGAGCGTCATGGCTCCGCGCAGAATTCACAATTCTTAACAGAACGTTGCGTTCCCCGTGACAAATGTCTGCACGGGTTGGGCCTAGGATAGCGGTGTGCAGAACCTATTCACAGCATTGGAGCAAGGAACATGAAATCGATTCGCAATGTGCTGACGGCAACGCTGCTGGCGGCCGGGGCGGTGTTGACAGCCGCGACCGGCATGTCCATCGCCAGTGCGGCCGACGAGGCAGCCGCTCCCCCGCCGCCGGCGCCCGGAGCTCATGGATGGCACCACAGGGGTCCGTGGCACCTGCTCGGCAAACTGGATTTGAATGCGGCGCAAAAGCAGCAGATCAAGGACATCATGACGGCGGCGCATCCGCAGATGCAGAGCCTGCATGAGCAAATGCAGGCCAACTCGCTCAAACTGCAGCAAACGAAGCCGACCGATCCGAACTACGCCAGCATCGCCGCGGCAGGTGAGCCAGACGCACGGCTCACTGAGTGCGCAGATGATGACGCCAACACGCCGAGATCCGCGCCCAGGTGTTCAAGGTGCTGACGCCGGCGCAGCAGACGCAGCTGGCGGCGCTCGAGGCAGAGCGGCAGGCACAAGCGGCAGGCGTCACGGACACGGAACGATGCAGCTGAGTCAGACGGGATCGGCGTCACCGCTGGGTGGCGCCGATCCCGTCTTTTTTCAGCAGTTCGATCACACTGCCCGGACCGACCAGGTGGCCGGTGCCGACGATCACCAGATAATTCTTGTCGTCGTTGAGCAGAGCTTCGATTTTCGGCATCCACTTGCGGTTGCGCGGCGCCGAGCACGGATTGATAGAGGCGGGAATCCTGCTTGAATTCGGACTGCAGCTGATTCGCGAACCACTGCGTATCGCCGCTGCTGCCAGGCGCGGACCATGGAATCCACTTCGTTGGGCAGGTCATGCGCCTGCTCGAGGCTCGACACCAGGTACTCGGCCTGCGTATCCATGGGCATGTTCTGAAAGATTGAAATTTGATCGTGCACGGTCTCGAGGCCCGCCACGCTCTTGCCGTCGCTGCGCGCCCGCTCCATGAAATACATTTCGACGCCGGACTCCGGCTGAAAGCCGAGCTGCGCCAACTGCAGCTGCGAAATGGCCTCGGCGGCGAACCAGGGCGCAAATTGATCGAACATGGACAGCTCAACCCCGACCTCGTGCGCCAACGCCGCGGCGCGCCCATAGCGCTGCTGCCCCAGGACGTCGGGCAGCGTTTTGCCGTCCGGCAGAATGGCGCTGGCGAGCATTTCCGCCTGCACTTGCGCCGAACTGATCTCTTCCAGATTCACTTCCATGAGCACGGATTTTGCGTTGCCGTACGCCTCGAGCACGGCGGGAGCCAGCGGGTAGTCGCTGAGGCGCAGCACGTGAATGGAGCCGAGCAGATACACGGTGTTGTGCTTGCCGTGCAATTCCCAGAGCGAGTGCAGCGCGCCGTCGGCGCGCGCGGCGACGCAGAGCAGCAGGCCGCACAGCACCAGACCCGGACGAAGGGGAAAAGTGCGGCGCATCGGGTGTCGAAAGGATCAGCGCGCCGCGGACTGGCGCATGGACGAGCGAGTCGACCCAGTGGACCTCGGACTCGATGCGTCCATCGACGTGCAAGTCGAAGAGGCGGTACGCGGGCGGCCGCGAGTCGACCGCATAGCGATCGCTCATCGGGCAGGAACTGCGCGCCGGTCGACGGGGTCGCGAACAGGCGCACGCCGCCGCGCCGGCCGTCGTATACCTGGTGTACGTGCCCCCACACCACGGCCCGCACGTGCGCGTGCGAATCGATGACGCGCCAAAAAGCTTCCGGCTCGGCGAGGCCCACGGTGTCCAGCCAGCGGCTGCCCATCGCGATCGGATGATGATGCAGGCACACCATGGCGTGGTGCGGCGAGGCCTTGAGCGTGGCGTCGAGCCGCGCGAGTTCATTGGCGGTCAGGCGGCCGCCCACATGTCCGGGATCGTAGCTGTCGAGCATGATGAATTGCCAGCCATCCGCCTCGTGCGCGCCGCAGATCTGAAACGGCGCGCCGTTGAGTTCTCGGCGCATCGTTTCAGGTTCGTCGTGGTTGCCGGGAATGCACAGCACCGGTTTGTCCAGGTTGCCGAAGATGCTGCGAAAGCGCAGGTAGCCTGAGGGGTCGTCCTGCACCAGATCACCGGTGACCAACACGGCCGAATAGTCCGGAACGCGCGCAAACGCATCGTCGAGCACCGCGCGCAGACTCGCATCGGTTTCTACGCCGCGCAACCGCCCGGTGGCGCTGCCGTAGAGGTGTGGATCGGTGATTTGTAGAATTTGCATGACGAAATGGTAGCAAAGCACCTTTGCCGCGACGGTGAACTGGGTCATGGCGGCAACCGAACGCGTTATACATAAACAGACTGCGTTTGTGTGAACGCGTTCCGTCGGCATTTCGCGACCAAAACCGCGTTGCCGCGGCCTCCTACACTAAATTCCGCTGAATTCATGTGGCATTGCTGGCAACGGGCGCATCGGGGACAATACGCGGCCTGTTCCCCGTCACACTTTCAAATAAAGGCTTGCCATGCCCACCCGCCGCGACCTTGCCAATGCCATTCGTGCCTTGTCGATGGATGCCGTTCAGAAGGCCAATTCGGGCCATCCGGGCGCGCCCATGGGGATGGCGGACATCGCCGAAGTGCTGTGGCGCGACGTCCTCAAGTTCAATCCCGGCAATCCAGCCTGGTGGGATCGCGACCGTTTCGTGCTGTCGAACGGCCACGCCTCGATGCTGCTGTATTCGGTGCTGCATCTGACGGGTTATCCCTTGTCGATGGACGAGATCAAGAATTTTCGGCAGTTCGGCTCGAAGACTGCGGGCCATCCGGAGCGCGAGGTGCATCTCGGGATCGAGACCACTACCGGGCCGCTGGGCCAAGGTTTTGCCAACGCCGTGGGCATGGCATTGGCCGAGCGCTCGCTCGCCGCCACCTTCAATCGTCCCGGCCACGCCATCATCGATCACCACACCTATGTGTTCATGGGCGACGGCTGCATGATGGAAGGGATTTCCCACGAGGCCGCTTCATTTGCCGGCGTGCAGAAGCTCGGCAAGCTCATCGCGGTGTACGACAACAACGGCATTTCCATCGACGGCAAGGTGGTCGGCTGGTTCGGCGACAACACGGCGGAGCGCTTCGAGGCCTATGGCTGGCATGTGCTGCCGCGCGTGCGACGGTCAGAACAGCGACGCCGTCGCGGCGGCCTTCGCCGCGGCGCGCGCGGAAACCGGGCGCCCGTCGCTGATTTGCGCGCAGACGGTGATCGGCTGGGGGGCCCCCAACAAGCAGGGCACCGCATCCATGCACGGCGAAGCCATGGGCAATGAGGAAATCGCCGCCACGCGCCTCAACTTGAGGCTGGACTGCCCCGCCCTTCGAGATACCGGCGGACATTCGCGCGGCCTGGGACATGCGCGACAAGGGCGCGCGCGTCGGAGCGGAGTGGCGCACCCGCTTCGCGGCGTACAAGAGCCGAATTTCCCGCGTTGGCCGCAGAGCTGGAGCGGCGCATGCAGGGCGAGTCTGCCGGGCGGCTTTGCCGAGCTCGTGAATGCCTACATCGGCCGGACGCAGGCCGAGGGCAAGGCGCTCGCCACGCGCCAGTCGTCGCAGGCGGCCTTGAATGCGCTCGGTCCGTCCATGCCCGAGCTCCTGGGCGGGTCGGCGGATCTCACGCCATCGAACGGCACCTGGCGCAAGGATTCGGTGGTGCTGACGCCGGAATCCGCCGGCGGCAATTACTGCATTTCGGCGTGCGCGAATTCGGCATGTCGGCGATGCTGAACGGCATCGTCTGTCACGGCGGATTCATTCCCGTACGCCGGAACGTTTCTGACGTTTTCCGATTACGCGCGCAATGCCGTGCGCATGGCCGCGCTGATGCGCCTGCGCGTGATCTTCGTCTATACCCACGACTCCATCGGCCTCGGCGAAGACGGTCCGACGCATCAGCCCATCGAGCACCTGGCGAGCCTGCGCCTCATTCCGCACATGGACCTGTGGCGGCCCTGCGATGCGGTCGAGACCGCGGCCGCCTGGGGTGTGGCCATCGAAAACCGCGATGGCCCGACGTGCTTGGTGTTCACGCGCCAGTCGGTGGTGCACGAGGCGCGCGAGGCGGCCCAAGTCGCGGCAATCAGGCGCGGCGGCTACGTGCTGATCGATTCCGCGGGCGCTCCGGAGGCCATCGTGATCGCCACCGGCTCGGAGGTGGGAATCGCCGCCGAAGCGGTGCGAACCATGGCCGGCGAAGGGCAGGAAGGTTCGATTGGTGTCCATGCCGAGCACCAACACCTTCGACGCCCAGGACGATGCATACAAGCAAAGCGTGCTGCCCCCGTCGGTCACGCGGCGCGTGGCGGTCGAGGCCGGCGTGACCGCGCAATGGTGGCACTACGTCGGCTTGCAGGGGGAGATCGTCGGCATCAATCATTTCGGCGCGTCCGCGCCGGCCAAGGACCTGTTCAAAGCGTACGGCTTCACTGCGGAGCATGTCGTGGAGGCGATCGAGAAAGTGCTGCGCTAGTTCTTACAAAGAAGTTTTCGGACGGGGTCGCTTCGACCCCGTTGACAGTTGCGCGAAGCGCATGACAAGTGCATGGAGACAGACAAAGATGACAATCAAGGTGGCAATCAACGGTTACGGACGCATCGGCCGCAATATTCTGCGCGCGCTTTACGAGGGCAAGCACGCGGGCGAGATCAAGGTGGTCGCGATCAACGACTTGGGGGATGCCAATACCAACGCTCATCTGACGCGTTTCGACACCGTGCACGGCCGCTTCCGCGGCGATGTGCATGTCGACGGCGATTCGATGGTGGTGAACGGCGATCGCATCCGCGTCGTCGCGCAGCGCGATCCGTCCAAGCTGCCCTGGGGCGAGCTCGGCGCCGATTTTGTGCTGGAGTGCACGGGCTTGTTCACGAGCAAGGCCAAGGCATCGGCGCACATCGCGGCCGGCGCGAAAAAAGTCGTGATTTCAGCGCCGGGCGGCGACGACGTCGATGCGACCATCGTGTACGGCGTCAATCATGGCGTGCTCAAAGCCAGCCACACCGTGATCTCCAATGCATCCTGCACCACCAATTGCCTGGCGCCGCTGGTCAAGGTGCTGCACGAGAAGGTGGGCATCCTGGCCGGAGTGATGAACACCATCCACTCCTATACCAACGACCAGGTCTTGACCGACGTCTACCACACGGATCTGCGCCGCGCGCGCTCCGCAACCATGTCCATGATCCCGACCAAGACCGGCGCCGCCGCCGCGGTCGGTCTGGTGCTGCCGGAACTCAAGGGCAAGATCGACGGCTTTGCGATCCGCGTGCCGACGATCAATGTTTCGCTGGTCGACTTGAGTTTCACGCGCCGCCCGCAAGACCTCGGTCGAGGAGATTCACGGCGCCATCAAGGCCGCCGCCGCCGGTGCGCTCAAAGGCATTCTGGCCTACAACGACGCGCCGCTGGTGTCGGTGGATTTCAACCACGATCCCGCCTCATCGACCTACGACGCCACCTTGACCAAGGTGATCGAAGGGAATTTGGTGAAGGTATGTGCGTGGTACGACAATGAGTGGGGGTTTTCCAACCGCATGCTCGATACCACCGTGGCATGGTCGAAGGCCACATAGCAAGGCACCCTTGAAGATCATAAAAATGACGAGTCTGGATCTCGGCGGCAAGCGCGTGCTGATCCGTGAAGATTTGAACGTGCCGATTCAGGATGGAGCAGTGAGCAGCGATGCGCGAATTCGCGCGGCGCTGCCGACCATTCAGGCGGCGCTCACGGCGAAGGCCCGGGTGCTCGTGATGTCGCATCTGGGCAGACCGGAGGAGGGCAAATTCGCGGAGGAGTTTTCGCTGGCCCCCGTCGCGAAACGTCTGGCGCAGCTGCTGGGAGTGCCGGTCAAGCTGCAAGAAGGACTGGCTGGACGGCGTCGACGTTCGCCCCGGCGAGGTCGTGCTGCTCGAGAACGTGCGCTTCAACAAGGGCGAAAAGAAGGACGCGGACGAGCTGGCGCAGAAAATGGCTGCGCTTGTGCGATGTCTACGTCATGGATGCCTTCGGCACGGCGCATCGCGCCGAAGCCAGCACTCACGGCGTCGCCAAGTTCGCGCCGGTGGCGTGCGCCGGCCCGCTCCTGGTCAGCGAGTTGTCGGCGCTGGAGACGGCGCTCGAGAAGCCGGCGCGGCCGCTGCTCGCCATCGTCGCCGGCTCCAAGGTGTCGACCAAGCTCACCGTGCTCGAATCCTTGCTCGGCAAGGTCGATCAGCTGATCGTGGGCGGCGGCATCGCCAATACGTTCCTTGCCGCCCTAGGGATCAACGTCGGCAAGTCGCTGTATGAGCCGGCCATGTTGGATATCTGCAAGCGCTTGATCGAACAGTCGAAAAAACGCGGCATCGCCATTCCCATGCCGACCGACGTGGTGGTCGCCACGCAGCTTTTCCGCCAAGGCCGAGGCCGACGTGAAGCCGGTCGCGGCGGTGTCGGACGACGAGATGATCCTCGACATCGGCCCGGACACGGCCGAAGCGATGAGCGTGCTGATCGCGTCCGCGGGCACGATTCTCTGGAATGGTCCGGTCGGCGTGTTCGAATTCGAGCAGTTCGGCGAAGGCACCCGCACCCTCGCGACGGCGATTGCGCGCAGCAAGGCATTTTCGCTGGCCGGCGGCGGCGATACGCTCGCGGCCATCGAGAAGTACGGCATCGAGGATAGTATTTCCTACATATCGACGGGCGGCGGCGCATTCCTGGAGTTTGTCGAAGGCAAAAAACTCCCCGCGGTGGAAATTCTGGAGCAGCGCGCCGCATGAAATCCCAGCTACGGCGCACCAAGATCGTCGCGACCCTGGGTCCCGCGACGGACGATCCGGCGGTGTTGTCCGACATCGTGCGCGCCGGCGTGGATGTGGTACGCCTGAATTTCTCGCACGGCGCGGTCGCCGATCATGCGCGCCGGATCGAGCTTACGCGCGAGGCCGCGCGCCGGGCCGGGCGCTACGTGGGGGTGCTCGGCGATCTGCAGGGTCCGAAGATCCGCATCGACCGCTTCGTGTCGGGCAAGGTGCAGCTCACCGACGGCGCCGGGTTCACGCTCGACGCCTCGCTTGGCGTAGATGCCGGGACCGAATCGAGCGTCGGGATCGCATACAAGAAGCTGCCGTCGGATGTGTTCGCCGGCGACGTGCTGTTGCTCAACGACGGGCAGATCAGCCTGCAGGTCTTGAGCATCGACGGTCCGCGAATCAAGACCCGGGTGCTGGTCGGGGGCGAACTCGGCAACAACAAGGGCATCAACCGCCAGGGCGGCGGCTTGTCCGCCGGCGCGCTGACGGACAAGGACCGTGAAGATATCCGCACAGCCGCGGCACTCAAGGTGGACTACCTCGGGGTGTCCTTTCCGCGCGACGCCGCGGACATGGACGAAGCGCGCCAGCTGCTGCGCGATGCGGGCGGCCACGGGCTGCTGGTGGCGAAGATCGAGCGTGCCGAGGCCATCAAGAACTTGACGGCGGTGGTGCGGGCGAGCGACGGTGTCATGGTCGCGCGCGGCGACCTCGGCGTCGAAATGGGCTACGCCGAGCTGGCCGGCCTGCAAAAGCAGATCATTCAGGAAGCGCGCCACCAGAATCGCGTCGTCATCATGGCGACGCAAATGATGGAATCGATGATTACCGCCACCATTCCGACCCGGGCCGAAGTATCGGATGTGGCGAACGCGGTCATGGACGGCTCCGATGCGGTGATGCTGTCCGCGGAAACCGCCTCGGGCAAGCACCCGGCAAAGGTCGTGGAGGCGATGTCCCAGATCATCGTCGGCGCAGAAAAGTATCAGGTCGCGCACGTGCGGATCAGGCAGCGCAAGACCGGCTACTACGAGCACACGGACGAGGCCATCGCATCGGCGGTCATGTTCACCGCGAACCACCTGCACGTGAAAGCCATCGTCGCACTCACCGAGTCGGGCTCGACGTCGCTGTGGATGTCGCGGGTCCGCTCGGACATTCCGATCTACGCGTTCACCCGGCACGAAGCCACCCGCTGCCGGGTCACCCTGTACCGCGGCGTTTATCCCGTGGCGTATGACGTCACCGACAAGGGCGAGGCGTTTTATTTCTCGATATTCCGACTGCTGCTGGATCTCAAATTGGTGGAAGAGGGCGATTCCGTCATTCTGACCAAGGGCGAACTGAGCGGCGTGTCCGGGGGCACGAATTCCATGCAGATCCTGCGCGTCAGCCGCAAATGAGCACCGCCGCCGAATTTCGCGGCACCGATCGCTACATCGCCACCGAAGAGCTGATGGCCGCAGTCAACGCCGCCATGGTGCTGTCGCGCCCGCTCTTGATCAAGGGCGAACCCGGCACGGGCAAGACGCTGCTGGCCAACGAAATCGCCAGATCTCTGGGGAAGCCGTTCTACGAATGGCACATCAAGTCCACCACCAAGGCGCAGCAGGGACTGTATGAATACGATGCCGTTTCGCGCCTGCGCGATTCGCAGCTCGGCGATCCGCGGGTCAAGGACATCCGCAACTACATCGTGAAGGGCGATCTGTGGGAGGCCTTCGATTGCGACGTGCAGCCGGTGCTTCTGATCGATGAGATAGACAAGGCGGATATCGAGTTTCCGAATGATCTGCTGCGCGAGCTGGACCGCATGGAGTTCTACGTCTATGAGACGCGCGAGACCGTGCGCGCCAAGCACCGGCCCATCATCGTGATCACCAGCAACAATGAAAAAGAACTGCCGGACGCATTCTTAAGACGGTGCTTCTTTCACTATATCCGCTTTCCGGACACGGCCACGATGACGCAGATCGTCGACGTGCATTTCCCGGGTCTCAAGCGCGAATTGCTGCACGAGGCCCTGACGACGTTCTTCAAGATCCGCGACACGCCGGGCTTGAAGAAGAAGCCGACCACATCCGAGCTCCTGGACTGGATCAAACTGCTGGTGACCGAGGACATCCCGCCCGAGGTGCTGCGCAGCGACGACGCGAAAAAGCTGATTCCGCCGTTGTACGGCGCCTTGCTCAAGAACGAGCAGGACGTGCACCTGTTCGAGCAGCTGCTGTTCCTGCATCGACGGAATGCTCGTTAGATTCTTTTTCCTGCTGCGCAAACTGGGCGTGCCGGTATCGATCACCGAGCTGTTGACCCTGCTCGAAGCGCTGCAGGCGGGCTTGGGCGATTTGTCCGCCGAGCGCTTTTACTACCTGTCGCGAACCTGCCTGGTGAAGGACGAGCGCTACTACGACCGCTTCGACCGCGCTTTCGCCGCGCATTTCAAGGGCGCCGAGGACCTGTTTTCATTGTTGCAGCGCGAATTGCCCGAGGATTGGCTCGCGAAAATGGCGGAACGCGAATTCACCGACGCCGAGAAGGCGGAGATCGAGGCATTGGGCGGCTGGGATCAACTGATGGAGACTCTGAAGAAGCGTCTCGAAGAGCAGAAGGAGAGGCACCAGGGTGGCAACAAATGGATCGGCACGGCCGGCACCTCCCCCTTCGGCGCTCACGGCTTCAATCCCGAAGGTGTGCGCGTGGGCCAAGCCGGAGGCCGCAATCGCAGCGCCGTCAAGGTTTGGGACAAGCGCGAATTCGCCAATTTGGACGACAAGGTCGAGCTCGGTACCCGGAACATCAAGATCGCTCTGCGGCGGCTGCGGCGCTTCGCGCGCCGTGGGGCGCCCGACGAGCTGGCGTTGGCCGATACCATCGATGCCACGGCGCGCTCAGGCGGCTGGCTCGACATCAAGATGCAGGCCGAACGGCGCAACGTCATCAAGGTGCTGCTGCTGCTGGATATCGGCGGATCCATGGACGATCACGTGAAAACCTGCGAGGAGCTGTTCTCGGCGGCCCGCAGCGAGTTCAAGCATCTCGAACACTATTATTTTCACAATTTCACCTATGAGGCGCTGTGGCGGGACAATCGGCGGCGCTTCAACGAGCACATCGGGACCGTCGAGCTCATGCGCACCTACGGCACCGACTACAAGCTCATCCTGGTGGGCGATGCCACCATGAGTCCCTACGAAATCACCCAGCCGGGCGGCAGCGTCGAGCATTGGAATGCCGAGCCCGGCAGCGTGTGGCTGCAGCGCTTGATCCGGCACTACCCGAAGTTCGCGTGGATCAATCCCCAGCCGCAGTCGCGTTGGCGGCATACTTCCTCCATCGAAATGACGCGGGAGATCCTGGAAGGAAGGATGTACCCGTTGACTTTGGCGGGGCTGGATGAGGCGATCGATGCGCTCACCTGAAGGCCCGAGGCCATTGCGTTGCGCCGCGGGGAACTTAAATGGGCCGGGCTGTTCCTTAAGTGGGGATTTTGGGTTATTCAATTGAATGAGGGAATATCAAATGAATAAAGCACTCAGCGTCTTGTTGATCATCGCCGTTGCGGCCGGCATCGTGCCGCTGGTCCGCAGCATCGAGGCGTCGAGCCTCACGGCCCGGCGTGAGGGAGCATCGTTGCGGGTCGATTCAGCGCCCGACTACGAGGCGCACCCGGCCGACTGTCCGAATGCAAGGCACACGCCGCTCTACGGCATTTGACGGTTCGATGAAACATTATACCGGCGGCTGTCTTTGCGGCGCGCTGCGCTACAAGGCCACGGGCAAAGCGCTGAACGCCGGCTATTGCTTTTGCGCTGACTGCCGCAAGGCCTCCGGCTCCGGTTTCATACCCTTCATAGGGGTCGCGCGCAGCGACGTGACCTTCAGCGGTCAAATCCTGCAGCACCGCTCGAAGGCCCGCGGCGGCGCAGTTGCGGTGCGAAACTCCTGTGCAGCCTGCGGCGGACTGGTGTTCGGCGGAGAGATAGGCCAGTCCGAGTCGTTCACGATTTACGCGGGATCTCTCGATGATCCGCTGTTGTTCAGTCCGAGCATCGCCATCTTTACGCGCAATCATCCGCCTTGGGCCCTGATCCCGCCCGGCGTCAAGGTCTTCGCAGACGGTCCGTCGCAATGACAGGGCCCGAAAGCGCCACCGGCCAATGGCACACCAGCATTTTGCCGGTCGTGACCCCGCACCTGGGCTTGGTGCTGACGGGCGGCGGCGCGCGCTCCGCCTACCAGGTCGGCGTGCTCAAGGGTGTGGCGGAACTGTTGCGGCGCGGCTCCGCGTGCCCATTCCCCATCATCACCGGAACCTCCGCCGGTGCCGTCAGTGCGGTCGCCCTCGCCTCGGATGCGGCGCATTTTAGGCGCTCCGTCTACGCCATCGAGAGGGTGTGGCGCGACTTTCGCGTGCACCAGGTGTTCAAGGCGGATGCGGTGAACGTGCTGAAATCCGGACTGCATTGGATGCTGGCGTTCCTCACCGGCGGCTGGCTGGTGCATCCGCCGCATTCGCTGTTCGACAACACGCCGTTGTGGAATCTGCTGCGCGAACAATTGGATTTCGACGGCATCCCGCGCAGCCTGTACAAGAAGCATCTGCAGGGGATCGGCGTCTGCGCAACCTGCTACGAGGATGCGGATTCGGTGACCTTTTATGCGTCTTCGTCCGCGGTGGAGCCTTGGGCCCGGGTGTATCGCAAGGGTGCGCGCGTGCAGCTGACCCTGGAACATTTGATGGCCAGCCTGTCCATTCCGTTCTTGTTTCGCCCCGTCTTGCTGAACGACCATTATTTCGGCGACGGCGCCATGCGCCAAACCTCGCCGCTCAGCCCCGCGATGCATCTCGGCGCCAATCGGCTGTTCATCATCGGCGTCAACGATCCCGTCGCTTCGGGTGTCCCATCCATCCGCCGTGCGGCCGAACCCAGCTTCGGACAGATGTTCGGCTTCATGTTGGACTCGCTGTTCATGGATCAGCTGAACGCGGATCTGGAGCGCATCAGCCGCTACAACGAAGCCAACGATGCGCGCCGCATCGATTTTCTGGTCATGACTCCGTCGCGCGACGTGAACGAGATCGCGCGCCGGCACGTGCGGGAACTGCCGCGCAGCCTGCGCGCCCTGATGCGGGCGATGGGCGCCAGCAGCACTGCCGCCGGCACGCTATTGCTGAGCTACCTGCTGTTCGAACGGGGGTTCACCCGCGAATTGATCGACCTCGGGCACGAGGATGCCCGCGCCCGCGGTGAGGAAATACGCGCGTTCCTCGCGCTGGAAAATGCCCGGCAGTTTCGCGCGACCCGCCAGGAGCCGGTCTAGGAGCCTGTCCAGGAGCCCGGCTCCCCGCCGTTCAGGACTTTTGCAGGGAGTCGTGCCGGGTGAGAACCTGCGGGAAGCTCTTGCGAAAATGCTCGGCGAGCTGCTCGGCGATGTAGACCGAACGGTGTTGACCGCCGGTGCAGCCCACCGCGATGGTCAGGTAGCTGCGGTTCGCCTGCGCGAATTCGCCGACCCGGCGGTCCAGGAATTCGATCAGATCCGCGATCATGCCGCGCACGCTGGCGTAGGCGGCCAGATATTCGATCACGGGCGCGTCGCGGCCGTTCAGATGACGCAGCCCATGCTCCCAGTAGGGATTCGGCAGGCTGCGCACGTCGAAGACGAAATCCGCATCGCCCGGTATGCCGTGCTTGTAGCCGAACGACTCGAACATGAGGGAGAGCCGACCCTCGCGCCGGCGGTCGATGCGCTCGCGAATCAGTTCGCGCAGCGCGTGAACGCCCATGGCGGAAGTATCGACGACCAAGTCCGCCGCGGTGGTGATCGGTTCGAGCAGGCGCCGCTCCGATGCGATCGCCTCGCGCAAACTGACGTCGCCCGCAACCAGGGGATGCTTGCGGCGGGTCTCGGCGTAGCGCTTGAGGAGCACTTCGTCGCTGGCGTGCAGGTACAGAACCTCGCAGCTGATTCCGCTGCGCCGCAATTCGCCGACGAGGGCCGGGATGGTCTCGATCTCGTTGGGCCGGTTGCGGGCATCGAGGCCCACCGCGGTTCTCGGATAGGTGTCCCCCATGCCGCGTACAGTGTGTGAAATGAAGGGCTTGAGCAGCGCCGCGGGGATGTTGTCGACGCAATAGAAATCGATGTCCTCCAGCATGTGCAGAGCGACGCTTTTGCCCGAGCCCGAAAGCCCGCTTACGATGATGAGCCGCATCGACGCGGACGCCCCTCGAATTACACCGATGAGCGAGCCTTGATGACGTCCTCGGCGTGATGGTCCGCCGCCTTTTCCTTGTGTTTCTTCACGCAACGATCGAGTTTGTCGGCCAGGGCGTCGATCGAGGCATACATGTTGGTTTCGGTGGCGTCGGCGTAGATCTTGTTCCCGCGCAGCATGAGCGTGGCTTCGGCCTTGTGGCCGAATTTTTCGACGGTGAGCACGCAGTGAACGTCGATGAGCTGTTCAAAATGCCGCGAGATGCGCTCGAATTTCTTGATGACGTATGCGCGCAGAGAGTCGGTTACTTCCACATGGTGACCGCTGAGATCGAGCTGCATGAGACCTCCTTAACGTTACTACGATGCGCGGGCAGCCGCTCGCTTCCGTTCGTTGGACGGCGCGATCTGCATACCCTCGCGATATTTGGCAACGGTGCGCCTGGCCACCGGTATGCCTTCCTGCGACAGAATCTCCGCGAGCTTGCTGTCGCTCCACGGATTATCCGGATTTTCCTGCGAAATCAATTTCTTGATCTTGGCGCGAATGGCGGTGGAGGACATCTCCGTGCCATCGGCAGCCTCGACGTGGCTGGAAAAGAAATACCGGAACTCGAACACGCCGCGCGGCGTGTGCATGTACTTGGCGGTGGTAACCCTTGAGATGGTCGATTCATGCATTTCCACCGCTTCCGCGACGTCCTTGAGAATGAGCGGTTCCATGGCTTCCTCGCCCAGCTCGAAGAAACTGGTCTGCCGCTGCACAATGCAGCGCGCCACCTTGATCAAGGTCTCGTTGCGGATTTCGAGACTGCGCATCAGCCAGCGCGCCTCCTGCAGCTGCGTGCGCAGCATGGCATGGTCGGGCGAGCGCGAAATCAAATTGGCGTAGGCGTTGTTGACGCGCACCCGCGGCACGGTCGCCTGATTGATCTCGACGATCCAGCCGTGTTCCGTGCGCCGCACAAAGACGTCCGGAATCACGTATTCCGCCTGCGCCGGATTGACCGCCGCTCCCGGGCGCGGATGGCAGGAGCGCACCAGCGCCAGCGCCATTTCCAAGTCGCTTTCGCTGCAGCGCAATTGCCTGCGCAGGAGCACCAATTGCTGGCCGGCGACCAGATCGAGGTGTTCGAGCGCGACGCGGATTGCGATATCCCGTGCCGGCGTGTCCGAGTGGAGTTGCCGCAGCTGCAGTGCAATGCACTCGCCCAAGCTGCGCGCGCCGACCCCGGCGGGTTCCAGCGATTGCACCGCGGCCAGCACGCGCTCCACATCCTGGGTGGTGGCCTCGATCTCGGGCAGGAGGCTCAAGCGGATATCCTCGAGCTCGTCCTTGAGATAGCCGTCGTCGGTGATGGCGTCGGTAATGACGCGGGCAATGGCCAGGTCGATGGCCGACAACTTGGCGAGCTCGAGCTGTTCGATCAGTTGTTCTTGCAGGGTTTGACCGTGCTGATCGCTGAAATCGCTGCTGCGGTCATCATCACCCGACCAGCTGGTATCCGACGGTCCGCTGGTCTGCTCGCCCCAGGCCTCGTCGGCAATTTCAACCTCGGGTTCCTCGCGCTGCTCGCTCGGCGTGTTATTGCCGTCGAGCTCGGCATACTTTTCTTCAGGCGGCGGCTCGTCGCGCTCGCGCACCGGCTCACCGACGGCGTCCGCGAGCTCCTCCTCCGCTTCGAGCATCACGTTGGTCTCGAGCGTCTCCCGGACATGCGCTTGCAGGTCGAGTGACGGCAGCTGCAGAAGCCGGATGGCCTGTTGCAGTTGCGGGGTCATGGTGAGCTGCTGCCCGATTCGAAGCTGCAGACTTGGCTTCAACATAGTTCTTTCAAATCCAAGCCTACAGTTTGAAATCCTGGCCCAAGTACACCTCACGAACCTGGGGGTTGGCAAGAATCTGATCCGCAGATCCGGAAGCGAGCACCGTGCCCTGGCTGACGATGTACGCGCGGCTGCAGATACCCAAGGTCTCGCGGACATTATGATCGGTAATCAGCACGCCGATGCCCTTGTCGGACAAGTGCTTGATTATTCGCTGGATATCGGCGACGGACAGGGGGTCCACTCCGGCAAATGGCTCGTCCAGGAGGATGAACCTGGGGTCCGCCGCCAGCGCACGGGCGATCTCCACCCGCCGGCGCTCGCCGCCGGACAGGCTCATCCCGAGGCTGTCGCGAACATGGCCGATATGCAGTTCTCCCAGCAGTTCCTTGAGACGTGCGGTGCGCGCCCCGTCATCGAGGCCCGGCCGGGTCTCGAGAATCGCCATGATGTTGTTGGCCACCGAGAGCCGGCGGAACACCGAGGGCTCCTGCGGCAGGTACCCCAACCCGAGCTGCGCCCGCCGGTGCATGGGCAGGCGGGTGATGTCGCGATTGTCCAAAAAGATCTCGCCCTGCTCGCAGCGGCTCAAGCCCACGATCATGTAGAACGCCGTGGTCTTCCCGGCGCCGTTGGGCCCGAGCAGGCCCACCACCTCGCCGCTCTCGACCTCCAGCGATAAATCCCGCAGTACCTGCCGTGATTTATAACTCTTGGCGAGGTTCAGGGCTCGCAATAGGCTCATGGTTTGGATTTAGCCGGCGGCGTGATGATGATGTGCACGCGCTGGGAACCCTGTTCCGAGCTTTCGGCGATCACACTCTGCGCCAGCACGTTGTACTTCAGCGACTCGCCGCGAATCTCGCGTTCACCGTCGCTCAACCAGGCGTTTTTGGATAGATGCACCACGCTTTT
Source organism: uncultured Gammaproteobacteria bacterium (assembly GCA_963818075.1). GTDB lineage: Bacteria > Pseudomonadota > Gammaproteobacteria > Steroidobacterales > Steroidobacteraceae > Bog-1198. The sequence continues at coordinate 304,709 of CAWFQX010000011.1, forward strand.
CGCGACGTCGTAGTCGATGGTCTCCGCGCGCCCTTGCGCCAATTTCCCGGTTTTCTCGATGCGCTGCTCGAAGGCAGCCGGTTTGCCGTTGACGACGGCTTTGGACAGGAGCTTTTTGGCGAAAGTGATCTCGGCCTCGTCGGAGGTGAGCTGGCCCTGGGTCATGGTAATTTTTACATTGCCGCGAAAGACCCAGTGGCTGTCGTCGAAATCCAGCCCCGTGGTTTGCGCCTGATCCGCGGTCACCGCCATGTTGCCTTGGGAAATGCGCACCTTTCGATAGAGTAAATTATTGTTCTTGAAGTCCATTTCGATGGACTGCGCATCCAGCAGGATGGTCTGCTGTTCCACGTGCGCCGCCACGGCCTGTGAGGCCGGCAACGCGAGCGCAACCCAGGCGAGCGCCCAAGCAGACAGGCTCCTAGGGGTGGAAGCGGCCATTCACTTTCGATTCTAAGCGCATCGTGCGCTCTTTCAAATTGGCGACCATCCCGTGAGCGGTCAGAGAATGTTGCGCGAAATCGATGCGCACGTCGCTCTTGGTGCTCGCCACGGCACTGGCGACGTCGTAGCTCAAGGTGTCGGTGTGCACCACGGCAGTGCCCTCGCGGCCGGTGGCTTCGCTCTGCAGGCGCACGTTGCCCGTCACGTCGACCACTTTGCCGTCGGGTTCGACATGCGCGACATCGCCCACCATGATCCATGGCTGTCCGTTCGGGGGCTGGTACAGCACGCGGATGTTGTACAGCGCCACCTCGTTGCCGTGCGCGATCTGATCGATGCGCTCGGCCTCGATGCGAATGCCCGGGTTGCCGGCGACATCGTAGTCGGTGAGCACGGCGTTCTTTAAGTAGTACCCCGGAAAGTCCGCCTGCTGGGCGTTGCCCTTGGTCTGCGGCCGGCGTGCCGGCGAACTCACGATCCACGTGCTGATGACCAATGCCACGACCGCGAGCACGGTAAAGACTCTGAACAGCATCAGCGCCGTCCGGCGCGTGCGCGCAGCACGGCATCACACAGTTCGCGCACGGCCCCGCAGCCGCCGTTGGCCCGGGCGATCCAATGCGCCGCGGCCAACACCACCGGATGCGCATCCGCGACCGCGCCCGCCACGCCGACCGCGGACATCAGCGGCAAATCGGGCGTGTCGTCGCACAGGCAGGCACAGCTCAAGGGATCCAGTCCCAAGCGCCGCGTCAGCCGCCCGAGGGCGGCCACCTTGTCGCTGCACGCTTGGACGACATGAGGCACGCCGAGTTCGCGCATGCGCACCGCAGCCGCGGCCGAGCGGCGACCGCTGAACGCGGCCACGGCGACGCCGGCGGCGAGCAGCAGCTTGATCCCGTGGCCGTCGCGGACGTGAAACACCTTGAGAGCCTCGCCACGGGCGGAGAAATACAAGCGGCCATCCGTGAGCACGCCGTCGACGTCGAGGATGACCAGTTCGATCCGCGCCAGCGGCGTCGCCTTGCGCGCCTTCAAACCACACCCGCGCGCAGCAGATCGTGCACGTTGAGCGCGCCCACGATCTTCATGTCCGCATCGACCACGACCAGCGAGGTGATGCGATGGGCCTCCATCAGATGCACCGCTTCGGCCGCAAGCGCCGTGGGGCGCAAGGTCTTGGCCTGACGGCTCATGACCTGGTCCATGCGAGCGGTGCGCAAATCGACGGACGCGTCGAGCGCGCGCCGCAAATCGCCGTCGGTGAATACGCCGAGCAGGTGCAGGGTCTCATCGGCGATGGCCGTCATACCGAGGCCCTTGCGGGTCATTTCCATCAGCCCCTCGGCCAGGGGCGTGTCGGCCCGCACGGTCGGAATGGCGCCGCCGGTGCGCATCACGTCGGTGACGTGCAGCAGCAGGCGTCTGCCCAAGCTGCCCGCGGGATGCGAGCGCGCAAAATCCTCTTCGGTGAAGCCGCGTGCCTTGAGCAGTGCCACGGCCAGCGCATCACCTACCGCCAGCGCGGCCGTCGTGCTCGCGGTCGGCGCCAGGTTGAGCGGGCAGGCTTCGGCCGGTACTCCGATGTCCAGATGCACCGTCGCGACCCGCGCCAGCGCAGAGCTCGAGTTGCCCGTAAAGGCGATCAGCGGCACCCCCAAGCGGGCGATCACGGGCACAATGGTCATAATCTCGTCGGTTTCGCCGGAATTGGACAGCGCGAGCACGGCATCGTCGCGCGTAATCATGCCGACGTCGCCGTGGCTCGCCTCGCCGGGATGCACGAAAAACGCCGGGGTCCCGGTGCTGGCCAGCGTGGCGGCTATCTTGCCGCCGATATGGCCGGACTTGCCCATTCCGGTGACCACGATGCGTCCGCGGCAGTCAAGACAAATGCGGCAGGCGCGTGCAAACTCCGAGCCTAAGCGCGGCACCTGCGCGCGCAGACCGTCGATCTCGACGGTGAGCGCCTGGCGGCCGAGAGCGGCGAGATCTTCGTCGGAGAACTTAAGATTCATACGCGAATGATACCGCGTAAGCTTGTCGTTTTTGCAGGAGCGGGCATGAACCCACAGGAGATAGCGAAAATCATCGAAGGCGGCCTGGCGGGCAGCAAGGCGCTCGTCAAGAGCGACGACAATGTGCATTTCGAGGCCGTGGTGATTGCGCCGGCATTCGCCGGCAAGCGATCCGTGCAGCGCCATCAAATGGTGTATGGCACGTTGGGGAAAGCCATGGGCAACGAAATTCACGCGCTCGCGCTGCAGGTGTTTACGCCGGAGGAGTTCGGAGCGCAGGGACGTGGATAAATTACAGATCAACGGCGGCATTGCGCTCGAGGGCGAGATCCGAATTTCGGGCGCGAAAAATGCCACTCTGCCCATCCTGGCCGGATGCCTGCTGGCGGACGGCCCGGTGACGGTGTCGAACGTGCCGCACTTGCAAGACGTCACCACCATGATCGAACTGCTCGGGCGCATGGGCGTGTCGGTGACGATCGACGAGAAAATGCGCATCGAAGTCGATGCCTCGACGATCAAGGAGTACTTCGCACCCTACCAACTCGTGAAAACCATGCGCGCGTCGATCTTGGTATTGGGACCGCTGCTGGCGCGCTTCGGCCGCGCCGATGTCTCGTTGCCCGGCGGCTGCGCAATCGGGGCGCGTCCTGTCAACATCCACGTCGCGGGACTGCAGGCGATGGGCGCCGATATTCACATCGAGAACGGCTACATCAAGGCGCGCGCGGGCCGGCTCAAGGGAGCGCGTTTGGTGCTGGAAACCGTCACGGTCACCGGCACCGAGAATCTCATGATGGCCGCCGCACTGGCGGACGGCGAAACCGTCCTGGAAAATGCTGCGCGCGAGCCCGAGGTGGTCGATCTGGCCAACTTCTTGATCGCGATGGGCGCCAAGATCAACGGCGCCGGCACGGACCGGATCGTCATCGAAGGGGTGGAGCGCCTCGCGGGCACGGCCTACGAGGTGCTGCCCGACCGCATCGAGACAGGCACTTATCTGGTTGCGGGCGCCATTACGGGCGGGCACATCCGGGTCAAGAACACCCGTCCGGAGCATTTGGATGCCGTCGTCGGCAAGCTGCAGGAAGCCGGCGCCACGGTCGGCATCGGCGATACCTGGATCGAGGTGGATATGCGCGGCCGCCGGCCCACCGCGGTCGACATCCGCACGGCGCCGTATCCGGCCTTCCCGACGGATATGCAGGCGCAATTTGCCGCTCTCAACACCGTCGCCACCGGCGTCGGCACCATCATCGAGACGATCTTTGAAAACCGCTTCATGCACATGCTGGAAATGCGCCGCATGGGTGCGGAGATCCGGCTGGAGGGCAACACGGCGATCATCAAGGGAGTGGAACGTCTGACCGCGGCGCCGGTGATGGCCACGGACTTGCGTGCTTCCGCCAGCCTGGTGCTGGCGGCCCTCGTGGCCGACGGACGCACCGAGATCGAACGCATCTATCACATCGATCGCGGTTATGAAGCGATCGAGGAAAAGATGCAGCAATTGGGCGCCAAGATCCGGCGCACGCCCGCGTAAGCGATTCCTCGCCGGGTCGTCATTCGGCCTGCGCCTGATGGGTAGGCCGTTCCACCACTTTGAGAGCGATCTTGAAGGGCTGGCGTCCGTGCCTGCCTTCGAGCTCCACCTGGACGCCCGGCGGCAGCGCCGCCAATCGGCTGACGAGGTCCTGGGCGCTGCGCACCGGCTCATTGCCGAGCGCGGTCACCAGGTCGCCGGGCCGCACGCCGGCCGCGAACGCCGGGCTGTTCACCAGAATGTTCACCACCGTGACGCCGCCGCCCGCGGTGATGCCGAGTTGCGCCGCCTGCTCATCCGACAAATCCTGCGGCACGAATCCCAGCCAGCCGCGGACCACGTGACCATGCTTCAGGATTTGCTCCATCACGCCGCGCACGAGATTGATGGGAATTGCAAAACCGATTCCCTCGGGTCCGCCGGAGGCGCGATTCAGCACGGCGGTGTTGATGCCGACCAGGTCGCCTTGCGCGTCGATGAGCGCGCCGCCGGAATTGCCGAGGTTGATGGCGGCATCGGTCTGAATGAAATTTTCGAAAGTCGCGAGTCCGAGTTGACCGCGGCCGGTGGCGCTCACGATGCCTTGCGTCACCGTCTGGCCGATGCCGTAGGGATTGCCGATCGCGAGCACGATGTCGCCGACGCGCAATGTATCGGAGCGGCCCACCGGCATGATGGGCAGCTTGGCGACGTCCAGATGCAAAATGGCGATGTCCGTGTCGGGATCCTGCCCGACGATGGTCGCGTCGGCGATTCGACCGTCGGCGAGCTGCGCCCGGATTGATTCCGCGCCCGCGATCACGTGTTGATTCGTCACGATGGTGCCGGCCGTGTCGACGATGACGCCCGATCCTAAGCTGCGTTCGACGCGCTGACGATAGCTCGGCCAAAAGTCCCCGAACAACTGATTGAGCACGGGGGCCTGGGTGCGCTCCGTGACGACGCGTGCGGTATATATGTTCACCACGGCGGGCGCCGCGCGCGCCACCGCATCGGCGAAGCTGTGCATGACCGCCGTCGGGCGAGGCGGCGCGGCCGGTGCGGGCTGTGCGGTCTGTGCGGTCTGCGGAGAAATGGCGGTCTTGCCCAAGAGCGCCGGCTTCCACCAAACCACCAGAAACGCCGCCGCCAGTCCGACCACCACAGCTCTCAGCAAAAAACCTACGAGCACGCGAGTATTCTGCAATTAATATCGCCCCTCGGGCCTTAAGGGAATGCCATTTAATCTGTGTATAATGCGCTCCCAATATTCTTTGGGAAACACTGCGGTCTGAGGGGTTCGCGTGAAGATTTGTCAACATTGCGTAGGGACATTCGAATGAGCGATCAGGTCGACCATAGCCGGCGCCGCTTGTTGACGGCGGCCACCGTCGGCACCGGAGCGATCGGCGTTGCATTCGCGGCGATCCCTTTTTTGGCGTCATGGCAGCCGAGTGCACGGGCCAAAGCGCTGGGCGCTCCGGTCGAGGTGGATGCATCCAAGCTCGAAGCGGGACAGATGTTGAAGGTCGTGTGGCGCGGCCAGCCGGTGTTCGTCGTGCGTCGGGTCAAGACCATTTTGAGTCAGCTGGGCGACCACGATGCGCTGCTGGCCGATCCCAACTCCGCCGATTCGACTCAGCCCGACTACATAAAATCCAGCGGCCCCGCACGTGCGCGCAACCCCGAATACTGGGTGGGGTTGGCGGTCTGCACTCACCTGGGGTGCTCGCCTTTGGGCGCGTTCGAAGCGAATAATTCGTACCAGGTGGCCGGCACCGATTTGGGTGCGAATTGGCCGGGGGGTTTTTATTGCCCGTGTCACGGCTCGAAATACGATATTTCCGGCCGGGTCTTCAAGAGCATGCCCGCTCCGAAGAACCTGACCGTGCCGCCCTATGCGTTCGCCGATGGGGCACGAATCACAATAGGCGTCGACGACGCCCCCAAGACAGTTTAGCTACCCGAGGCAATCTATGGCCGCAGCACCAGAGTCCGCCGACAGCAGCAAGGGCGGAAGTTTGATTGGCTGGATCGATCAGCGTTTTCCGCTCACCAAATTGTGGAAGGACCAGGTCGCCGAGTACTACGCGCCCAAGAATTTCAATTTCTGGTACTACTTCGGTTCGATCGCTCTGTTGGTGCTCGTGAACCAGCTGATCACCGGCATTTTCTTGACCATGAATTACAAGCCGTCGTCTGCCGAGGCGTTCGCATCGGTGGAATACATCATGCGCGACGTCGACGGGGGCTGGCTGATCCGCTACCTACACTCCACCGGTGCATCCGCATTTTTCATCGTGGTCTATCTGCACATGTTCCGCGCGCTGCTGTACGGCTCGCACCGCAAGCCGCGCGAGCTGCTGTGGATCTTCGGCTGCTTGATCTTCGTGCTGTTGATGGCCGAGGCGTTCATGGGCTACGTGCTGCCCTGGGGCAACATGAGCTACTGGGGCGCGCAGGTCATCGTCTCGCTGTTCGGCAGCCTGCCCTATATCGGGGGCGCCTTGGTCGACTGGATTCGCGGCGACTACTACATCGCGGACGCGACGCTCAACCGATTCTTCGCCCTGCACGTCGCCGCGCTGCCGTTGGCGCTGATTTTTCTGGTGATAGCGCATCTCATGGCGCTGCATGAAGTGGGCTCGAACAATCCCGACGGCATCGAGATTCATGATCACAAGGACGCGCAGGGTCACCCCCTGGACGGCATCCCCTTCCATCCCTATTACACGGTGAAGGACCTGTTCGGCGTGGCCGGCTTTCTGCTGCTGTTTTGCGGCGTGGTTTTCTTTGCGCCGACCTTCGGCGGCTTGTTCCTGGAATCGCCGAATTTCGAACCGGCGAATGCGCTGCAGACCCCCCCCCATATCGCGCCGGTATGGTATTTCACCCCGTATTACGCCATGTTGCGCGCCGTGCCGTCGTTCGCGGGCACGCAGGTCTGGGGCGTGATGGTGATGGGCGCCGCCATCGTGGTGCTGTTCTTCGTGCCCTGGCTGGATCGTTCGCCGGTGCGCTCGATCCGCTACCGCGGCCCGATCTACAAGGTCATGTTGACAGTCTTCTCATTGTCATTCATCGCATTGGGAATCTGCGGCCTGAAGCCGCCGGCGGGCATCTACCCGACGCTGGCCAAAGTCTGTACGGTCTTGTACTTTGCTTTCTTTTTGTTGATGCCCTGGTACACGAAATTCGACAGCGTGAAGCCGGTGCCGGAAAGGGTCACAGGACATGCTTAAAAGCTGCGTACTGGTTGGTATTGGGCTCATCTCAGCCGGCACGGCCATGGCCGAGGAAGGCGGCATCGCGCTGCTGCAGTCGGGCACGGACATCAGGAACACCGCGTCTTTGCAACGTGGCGCGCGCAATTTCATGAATTACTGTTCCGGTTGCCACTCGCTCACTTATTTGCGCTACAACCGCATGGCAACGGACCTCAAGATCCCCGAGCCGGAGCTCGCCGCCAATCTGATGTTCACTTCCGACAAGCCCTTCGATACCATCAACTCGGCGATGCCCAAGGACTCGGAAGCCTGGTTCGGCAAGCAGCCGCCGGATCTCTCGCTGATGGCGCGGGAACGCGGTGTGGACTACATATACTCGTTTCTCAAGGGCTTTTATGTCGATAAGACCCACCCTTGGGGCGTGAACAATCTGTACCTCCCCGGCGCTGCAATGCCGCATGTGCTGGCCGAGAGACAGGGTCTGCAAAAGCCGGTGTTCAAGAATGAGCCGGACGACCACGGCAGCGCCAGGATGGTGCTGGTGGGAGTCGATGCAATGACCCCGGGCGCGTTGAAGCCAGAAGAGTATGATCAGTTCGTCCGGGACATCGCGAATTTTCTCGATTATGCCGGTGAGCCCATCAAGGACAAGCGCCAATCGATGGGCATTTTTGTGATGCTATTTTTGCTGGTGTTCTTTGTGTTCGCCTACTTGCTGAAGAAAGAGTATTGGAAGGACGTACACTGACGCAGCAGCGGGGACTCCCGTTTGTAGGGAGCCTGTCTGAGTATCCCACGTGGCCGCGACCGAATGGATTTGCCTTCAGTCGAGGCGGAGCCGACGAAGTTGGGTTAAACCCAATGAGGAGGCGACAACGACGAATGAAGGCAAATCCGTTCGGTCCCTCCGGGTTGGCTCTGCAAGGGGCGTCTGCGGCGTTGCGCGGCTTGGGCGTGGAATCAACCACGCCCGGCGCCGCGCGCCTTGCATCCGCTCCCTTGCAGAGCCAACGCGGCTCATGTGGGATACTCAGACAGGCTCCTTGGAGATCGCGTTAGTGGCACGTCGCTCGGTGATGACACTGTTTTCCGCGCCGGCTGACCCTTGGAGTCACCGGACGCGCATAGTGCTTGCCGAAAAGGGGATCGCGATCGAATTGGTCAATGTCGACCTCAACGATTTGCCGGAAGACCTGCTCGATTTGAACCCCTACCACAGCGTGCCTACCTTGGTGGATCGAGATTTGGTGCTGTATGACTCGCGCGTCATCATCGAATACCTGGACGAACGATTTCCGCACCCGCCCCTCATGCCCATCGATCCGGTAACCCGCGCGCAATTTCGCGTGGCCTTGTATCGGGTCGAGCGCGACTGGTACGCCCTGGCGCGCGACATCGAGTCGGATCCGCAGAGCAAAACCGCCGCGCACAGCCGTAAAGTGCTGGCCGAAGCGATCTGCGCGAGCGCGGAAGTATTCAAGGCGAAGCCGTTCTTTCTCAGCGATGAATTTTCCCTGGTGGACGCCAGTATCGCGCCCATCTTGTGGCGGCTGCCGAGCTACGGCATTGAGTTGCCCGCGCAGGCGCAGCCCATTACGAAATACATGCACTCGATCTTCGCGCGTTCGACGTTTCGCTCCTGTTTGAGCGAGACCGAACGGGGAATGCGGCATTGAAGCCGCGGCGCCCCTACCTGCTGCGTGCCCTGCACGAGTGGATCAGCGACAGCGGCGAGACTCCGCACATCGTGGTGGATGCCGCCGCCGAGGGCGTGACCGTGCCGCGCCAGTATGTCAAGGACGGCAAGATCGTCCTCAACGTGAGCTTCTCGGCGACCCAGATGCTGAAATTGGGCAATGACTTCGTGAGCTTCGAGGCCCGCTTCGGCGGCGTCGGATTCGCCGTGCAGGTTCCGGTGCGCGCCATTTTGGGCATCTACGCGCGCGAGACCGGGCAGGGCATGATTTTCCCCGAAGGCGATGCCGATCCGGATCCCACGGACGGACCGCCGGCGGCGACGAGCCCCGGGAAGACCACTCCCGCTGCGTCGAAGCGGCCGAAGCTGCAGGTGGTCAAGTAGCGCGAAACGCGTCCTTGACCCAAACGATGCGATGCGAGCCGTCCGGCAGGCCGTGCACGCCGACCACGTCGAAACGCATCACGCAGGTGCGCCATGGCGCGCACCGCTGCCAGAAAAATCGTGCGGCCCGGATGATCTTGCGCTGCTTGCGCCGGTTGACCGATGCCAGCGCGCCGCCAAAATCGGCCCGCCCGCGTTGCCGCACTTCGACGATCGCCAGCACCGCGCCGTCCAGGCAGACGAGATCGAGCTCGCCGCCGCGGCAGCGCAGGTTGCGCGCGATCACCTGAAGCCCGTGTCCCTGCAGATGCTCGGCCGCGAGCCGTTCCGCTGCCGCGCCTCGATGACGGGAATCCATCAGCACGCGTGCGAGAGTGCGCGAGTTCAGGCAGCAGCGTCTGCACGGATATTTGCCGGCTTCATGGCAAAATGAGGCGATGCCGCCAAAACCCCATCACACGGTCAAGGGCTTCCGCAACAACTACATCGGGTCGGTCACCAAATCGCTCGGTGACCTGCTGCGCTGGCAGTTGCAGCGCGCTCGCAATGGTTTGCCTCCCAAGCCGCGGTCGGCTACGCCGCAGGTTGCCGCCGACCTCGATTTCATCCGGCGCAATGCGCTGGCGGGGGCGGACATGACGCCTGCCGTGACTTGGATCGGACATGCGACCATGCTGGTGCAGGCGAGCGGCCTTAGCGTGCTGACGGATCCGATTTTTTCGGCACGCGCCTCGCCCGTGCAGTTCGCGGGACCCAAGCGCGCGCAGCAGCCGGGCATCGCGCTCGAGGATCTGCCGCACGTCGACGTCGTGGCGATCTCGCACAATCATTACGATCACCTCGATCGCGGCAGCGTGAAAACACTGGCCGACCAAGCCGGCGGCCCGCCCCTGTTCTTGGTGCCGCTGGGAGTAAAGTCGTGGCTGGCGCGGCTTGGCATCACCCGCGCGGTGGAACTCGACTGGTGGGAAGCGTACGTGCATCCGGGCGCGGCGGCCGGCCACTCGGTGGAATTCTTATTGACGCCGGCGCAGCACTGGTCCGGCCGCACGTTGAGCGATCGCAATCGCACCCTCTGGGGCGGCTGGGCCGTCATGGGTGCGGACTGCCATTGGTTCTTCACCGGCGACACCGGCTACAGCCAAGACTTCAAGGACATCCGCCAGCGTCTGGCTGAGCGCCACACCGCGGCGCTGGGCGGCGGCTTCGACATCGCGCTGATCGCCGTTGGCGCCTGCCTGCCGCGCTGGTTCATGAAAGACCAGCACGTCGATCTCGACGAGGCCGTCCAGATCCATTTGGATCTCGGCGCCAAGCGCAGCGTCGGCGTGCACTGGGGAACGTTCGCGTTGGCGGACGACCCCATCGATCTGCCCCTGCAGACCCTCGCGGGTGCGCGGCAGGAAAAGGGGGTGGCGCAGGAGGCATTTTTCCTATTGCCCGTGGGCGGAACGCGCCAACTGCCGAGGCGCGCGCTAAAATCCATCTCATGAACGGATCGCTGCTGGCGGAATGGGATAATTTTTACGTCATTACCGGCTCGTCCGCGGCAGGGCTCACCGGCTTGACCTTCGTGGTCATCGCCCTGTCCGCCGAATCGAAGCGGGCCAATATTCGAGGCTTGCGCGCCTACGTCACACCCACCATCGTGCACTTCGGCGCGGTGCTGGCGCTCGCCGCCTACCTCAGCATGCCGCATCAAGGCCCGCTCAGCTTGAGTCTCGGCCTGGGAGCCGCGGGCGCGGCGGGAATCATCTACATCGCCTTCATCGGCGCGACCATCGGCCGTGTCGCGAGCGAGTACGTCCCGGTTCGCGAGGACTGGATCTGGAACGTGATTCTGCCGGCTGCCGCTTACGGCGCGCTCGCCGCCTGCGCGGTTCTCATCTGGCGCCGGCCCGAGGAGAGCATGTACGGCATCGCCGCCGTGTCGGTACTGCTGATGTTCATCGGCATTCACAATGCATGGGATGTCGCGGTGTGGAACAGCGTGCGCAAGCAGGGCGATTCGAAGTAGCCACGGGCGGCTGTCGGAATTCGACGACATTTTCGCATTCGATCGCGTTGCTCTAGAATTTTCACTCGATGAGCCACACCTACGAAAATGTCATGCAGCAGCTGCAACTCGGCGAGGAGTTGATTGCGGTGGCCGTCGATGAACTCATCGGCCGCTGGCAAGCGTCGGTCACCGTCATCGGCAAGCTGTGCGCGGAAACGGATCGATGGCAGGCCGCGCTGCGTCAGATGCAGGCGCAGGCGCCGATCAATCTAGCCGACATTCTGCGCGCGCGCAGTCCGCGCTAGACAAGGAGCCTGTCTAGAGACTGCTGGGCGCCCCATTCCGGATCTGCGCCCAGTCCAGCTCGCGGTGGATCCGATTTTGATCGTCGATGTGCAATTTGCCGGTCACCCCTGAGATTTCACCCGCCTCGGCCGGAGCCTTGCTGCGCAGCGCCGGCATCAGCCGGTAGGCATCGAATCCGAACGCATACAGTCGATCGCGGCGCGCGGTTCGCGCCGGCCACGCCGCGCGAACACCGTCGCGAATTTGCGCGGTCACCGGGTCGCTCGCGACCATCCACGGCATGTCCGGAAACAGCATGCCTTCGAGATCGCTGTTCGCGGTCGGGTCGGGCTCGAAACTGTCGGACGTGGAATACACCGGTACATCGCCGGCGTAATGAAATTTCAGCTGCGGCAGAATCTGGCGGGCGACACCCGCCGAGCCCGCGGCCACGAATACGAAGGCCGCATCCGTGCGGTGCGTGGCGGGCTCGCCCTTCACGGCGTGCACCTGCAGAATCTGCTTGATGATGTCCGAGAAGTCGACCTGCGAGGTTTCGAAACGCGCAACGTCGAGGACGGTGCCGCCGAGATGCGTCAGCTCATCGGCAAAGGCGGCGGCGACGCGCTTGCCCCACTCGGTGCCGGCGACGATCGCCACTCCGTTGAGCCTGCCGTCGGCGGCGGCGCGCCGCGCGACGCCGCGCGCCTCGTCCTCCGGCGACAGCGCAAACTGAAAGAAATTACGCTGTGTGCTCGTCGATTCGCCGAGAAAATTCAAGGCAAGCACCGGGGTGCGCCCGGCGGCGCTCACCGGCAGCAGCGCGGCGACGTCTTCCTTCGTGAGCGGCCCGACGACGAAGCCGGCCCCTTCGGCAATCGCGCGAGTGTAGGCGTCGCTCACCGATTCCGCGGCCACGTCGTAGATCCTCAAGCGCGGCCGGGTCGCCGGATCCTGTTCGAGATAGGCGGCAATGAAGCCGTCGCGCACTGCGACGCCGATGGCCTCGGCGCGGCCGGATAGCGGCAGCAGCAGCGCGATCTGCTCCGGAAACTCCGTCGCCTGTGCAATCTGGCTCGACGCCATTGCCAGCACGCTGGCGTTGGCGGGGTGCTGCGGATAGAGCCGCTTCCAGTTGGCCAAAGCCGCGGATGCCCGCATGGGATCGCGCGCGAGGCCGACCGCAATCGGTCCCAAGTCCAGCCACCCGGCGACGATCGGATCGGTTTTGGGGGGTGCAATCAGGGGCTGGCCGTGCTCGGCGGCGCTGCGAATCCGGCTGTAGAGTTCCGCGCGGTTCGCGCCCAGGCTCAAGGGATCGCTCAGCCAGCGCTCGCGCTCGACCAGGGCGCGCGTGCCCTCGACCGGGTGTCCGGTGATGAACGCGCTGCGGCCACGCACCCACCAGTAGTTCTGCGCCTGGTCGGGCGCCGTCGGCACCGCGATTTGATCCAGTTCCTGAATGGCGCGGGCCCCGTCGTTCTCGGCAAAAGCGATTTCCGCCGCGACCAGCGCTCGGGCAGCCGGCAGGCGGGTACGAGCCTCCGGCGAGGCCGCCGCGAACGCCTGTTTCGCGGCCGCGACATTGCCGGCGGCCAGCCATTGTTCGGCGCTCAGCAGTTCGTAATTGTCGTGGTTGGCCGGCTGCGAGTCCGCAAGTTCAGCGTACGTCTTGGCTGCTTCCGCGTGCTTGCCCTCTTGACCCAGGCGCAGCGCCCGCGCTTGGTTGTCCTCCGGCGCCTGCTCCTGCTTCACCAGGCTGCACGCCGCCAATGTCAATGAAAACGCAAGCGCCGCGCACAGCGGCAGCCATGGACGTCCAGAGATCGCTGCCATACCCTTGCGCTCCTGAAACTTCGAACAGGCGAAGATTATAGTGAGTATTCACCCCGCAGGGCGGCTGTACGTCGTCGCGACGCCGATCGGCAATTTGGGCGACTTGAGCCCGCGGGCGCGCGCGGTGCTGTCGGAATGCGCGCTCGTCGCGGCCGAGGACACGCGCCATACGGGAGTTCTGCTCAAGCATTTCGGCATTGCCACGCCGCAACTGTCGCTGCACGATCACAACGAGCTCGAGCGCATACCCGATCTCGTGTCGCGGCTTCGGCGTGGTGCGTCGATCGCTCTGGTCAGCGATGCGGGTACACCCGCCATCAGCGATCCAGGCTTCGACCTGGTGCGCGCCGCGGCGGCTGCGGGAATCGAAGTCGTCGCGATCCCAGGGCCGTGCGCAGCCATTGCCGCGCTGTCGATCGGCGGCCTGCCCACGGACCGCTTTTGTTTCGAGGGATTTCTCCCGGCGCGCAGCGTTGGCGCGGCGCAAGCGCCTCGAAGCGCTGCTGCACGAAGCGCGCACCCTGGTGTTCTATGAAGCACCGCATCGCGTGCAGGACATGCTCGAAGATTGCGCGCACGTTTTCGGCGAGAGCCGCGGCGCCACGGTCGTGCGGGAAATCACCAAGATGCATGAGACCGCCTATCGCGGCTCACTGGGCGAGCACCTCGCGCGCGCGGCATCGGACCCCGATTTCAGCCGCGGAGAAATCGTCTTGGTCATTGCCGGGTCGCCGCAGGCGGAGGAGGCGGGCGAGCGCGGCGCCGATGGGTTTGGCGGGGCGCTCGATCGCGTGCTCAACATCCTGCTGGCGGAATTGCCCTTGAAGCAAGCGGCGCACCTGGCGGCGCAGCTCAGCCCAAGTCCGCGAGAACGAGGCCTACCGGCGGGCGCTCAAGCTCAAACCGGAATCCACCTCGCATTCATAGCCGGATCTGCGTATCGTGCCCTTAAGAGTCGGCCAGGCAGTCGCTGTCCAAGCCCGCGTAAGCGGGCACGGATGGAGGAAAGTCCGGGCTCCAGAGGGCACGGTGCCAGGTAACGCCTGGGGGGCGCGAGCCCACGGAAAGTGCAACAGAAAGATACCGCCTAAGTGCCGCGCAAGCGGTGCCGGTAAGGGTGAAATGGTGCGGTAAGAGCGCACCGCGCGGGTGGCAACATCAGCGGCACGGCAAACCCCACCTGGAGCAAGACCAAATAGGGAAGCACGCGGCGCCTGTCGGCCGCACCATGTGGCCCACATGAGGCTTCCGGGTAGGTCGCTAGAGCTGCGCGGCGACGCGCATCCCAGAGGAATGACTGTCCACGACAGAACCCGGCTTAACGGCCGACTCTTTTCTTGCGCTAACGCGCCCGTTCAACGGGGGTGTAAGACACCCCGGCCGATAACCGGTCGCTGCGCGACCGTGTAGAAAAGAAAAAATACTCCCCCAGGTTTGGCGAAATCGAATCGTCCGGCTGCAGTCTTACATTTTAGCGGCATGATCGCGGTTTTTAACCGAAGATCGCGTCTTTTAGCTCCTGTAAATGATTTCAGCTAAATCTCCTAACAGTTTGATTCAAAACAAACTCGACGCCGGCATCCGCTGCATCAACTGAAAATGTGACCTAAGTCACTGTCGGTGCGGGTAATTTTTACCATAAGGCGTTGACAGTGCGTCCTGGCGATCCATATAGTGGTGCCCGGTGGGAAATTGTGGGAGAGAGTGGGTCGCCAGGCCCATCATAAGATGTTCAGGGGTGCCAATAAACTAACTCTCGATGTCAAAGGGCGCATGGTCATGCCAACCCGCTATCGAGAACGGCTGCAAGAGCTTTGCGGCGGCAAGTTGGTGGTCACGGTCGACAAGGACCAATGCCTGCTCATCTACCCCCTCCCGGATTGGGAAGACATCGAACGAAAACTGACCAAATTGCCCACTTTGGACCCCCGCACGCGCGGTTTACAGCGCCTGATGGTGGGTTACGCAACGGATTTGGAACTGGATGGGCATGGGCGACTGCTGCTGCCCCTGAACCTGCGTGAATTCGGCCAGCTGACGCGCGACGCCATGCTGATCGGTCAGGGTTTGCGCTTCGAATTGTGGGATGAGGGGCGTTGGAACGAGAAGCGCGACGAATGGCTGGCGAGTCCGGACGGCATCGAGCACTTGCCGGCCGACTTAGAAACGCTGTCGTTTTAGCCGGCCGGTACGTGCAAGACACAGCGGGGGTTCACACGCCGGTCCTGTTAGCGCAGGTGCTGGCCGGGTTGGACATACGAGCAAGTGGTACCTACCTGGACGCCACTTTTGGGCGGGGCGGACATGCAGAGGCGATATTGCAGAACCTCATCGCAAACGGTCGTTTGCTGTGCCTCGATCGCGATTCCGCGGCCATCGCGGAGGCCAGGGCGCGCTTCGCTGCCGATCCGCGCGTGGCGGTTTTTCTGGCGCCGTTCTCCTCCCTGGCGAAGTGTGCGGACCAGGTCGAACCAGGCCTCAAGTTCGACGGCATCTTGTTCGATTTGGGAGTGTCCTCGCCGCAACTCGACGATGCCGCGCGCGGCTTCAGCTTCACCCAGGACGGGCCGCTCGACATGCGCATGACACCGGGCGTCGGGATGAGCGCCGCCGACGTGGTGAACGGCGCGCCGCTTCAGGAACTGATCCGCATCTTTCGCGAATACGGCGAGGAGCGCCTGGCGCCGCGCATCGCGCGCGCCATCGTGGCGGACCGCGAATCACAGCCTTTCGAACGAACCCTGCAACTCGCCGAAATGATCGTGCGGGTGGCGCACAGCCACCAAGCCGGCGGCCAGCGCCATAAGCATCCGGCGACCCGGGTATTTCAAGCCCTGCGCATTCATGTGAACGGCGAGCTCGCGGAACTGCGTGCCGCGCTCGATGCGTCGCTCGCGCGTTTGGCGCCGCACGGCCGCCTCGCGGTGATCAGCTTTCATTCGCTCGAGGATCGCATGGTCAAGCAATTCATGCGCCGCCATTCCTTGGCGGACCCGATGTACGCCGGTCTGCCCGAGATTCCGCCGAGCGCACGACCGATAGCTCAAGCTCGTCGGCAAGGCCGTTCAGGCGGACGAGATCGAAACCTCATCGAATCCGCGCGCGCGCAGTGCGCGCCTGCGCGTCGCCGAACGCCTCGCCTGGGACAAAGCCGCATGAAACACCGCCGTTGGCTGTCCGCTCATGATGCCCTTGTTGTGGCTCGCCGTGCTCGGCTCCGCCGTGCAGGTGATTTACGCCCGGCACAAGGCCCGCGACATGTTCGTGCACCTCGAGAAGCTCAATGCCGAGCGCGACTCGCTCGATATCGAGTGGGGGCGTCTGCAGCTCGAGCAAAGCTATTGGTCATCGCATGCCTTCGTCGAGAGAGTCGCCAACGCCAAGTTGCAAATGAACCTGCCGCAAACCCGCGACGTGCGGATCGTGCGGCCGTGAAAGCAAGGCCCCTCGACAACGACGCGCAGGCGAAGAGCTACCGCTGGCGTTCGAGCGTGATATTGGGCTTGGTGCTGCTGGGCGGCGCCGGACTCGTGGCGCGCGCCGTGGAGCTGCAATTGCTCGACCACGGCTTTCTCGCAAGCCAGGGCGACGCACGCTCGATGCGGGTGGTCAAGATCGCGGCGCATCGCGGTGCGATCACCGACCGCAACGGCGAGCCGCTCGCCGTCTCAACGCCGGTCGACAGCGTATGGGTCAATCCGCAGGAGCTCAATGACAACATCGATCAGCTGCCGAAGCTCGCCAAGGCGCTGAAAGAGGACCAGCAGTCGTTGGTGCGACGGATCACCAGCAACCTCGACCGCGAGTTTCTGTACCTGGTGCGGCACATGCCCCCGGAGCAGGCCGCGCGTATCAAGGCCTTGGGGATCCCGGGCGTCTATCTGCTGCGCGAGTACCGGCGCTACTATCCGGCGGGCGAGATCTCGGGACATGTCGTCGGCTTCACCACCGTCGACGACAAGGGTCAGGAAGGCTTGGAGCTCGGCTTCGAGCAACTGCTGAACGGCGAGGATGGGGCGAAGCGCGTCATCCAGGACATGCAGGGACGCTACGTCGAAAATGTCGAGAGTATTCGCGCGCCGCGGCCCGGCCGCGATCTCGTCACCAGTATCGACTTGCGGATCCAGTATCTCGCGTACCGCGAACTGAAATCGGCGATGCAGGAGTACCGCGCGCATGCGGGGTCCGTCATCGTCATCGACGTCGATACCGGCGAAGTGCTCGCCATGGTGAACCAGCCTTCCTACAACCCCAATGACCGCGAGCAGCTCAAGGCGGGGCTGTACCGCAATCGCGCGGCGACCGACATTTTCGAACCCGGCTCGAGTATCAAACCCTTCATCATGGCCGCGGCGCTGGCCTCCGGACAATATCGCCCGGACAGCGTGGTGGATACCGCGCCGGGATTCTTGAAAGTCGGCACCAAGGTGTTCGAGGACGAGCACAATTTGGGCGCAATCGATCTGGCGACGATCCTGGCGAAGTCCAGCAATGTCGGCACGGCCAAGGTGGCGCTGTCTCTGCAGCCGGAGCAAATCTGGCACACGCTGACCGGCTTGGGATTGGGCCAGGTGACCGGCAGCAGCTATCCCGGCGAATCGGCGGGAATGCTCAGCAATTACGCTCACTGGCGGCCGATCGGCATCGCGACGCTGTCGCATGGCTACGGTCTCTCAGTCACGCCGCTGCAATTGGCGCATGCCTACGCGACCATCGGCGCCGGCGGCGTGAGGCGTCCCATTACCTTCGAACGCGTCTCGGGCCGCGTGCCCGGCGAGCAAGTTCTCGATCCGAAGGTGGCGCACGAGCTGGTGCAATTGATGGAGCAGGTGGTCGAAAAGGGCGGCACCGCGACCCGCGCCTCGCTCATCGGCTATCGGGTATCCGGAAAGACGGGTACCGCGTTCAAATCGATCGCGGGCGGCTATTCCACCGATCGAATCATGGCGGTATTTGCCGGCTTGGTGCCCGGCGTCGCACCCGAAACTGGCCACGGTGGTGGTGATCGACGAGCCGAGCCGGGATTTGGAACCGGGCAGCACGTTGGCCCAGGGCGGCACGGTGGCCGCGCCGGTCTTCGCGAGCGTGATGTCCGGCGCGCTGCGGCTGATGGACGTGCCGCCCGATGACCTGCAGAACGTGCCCGCCGCGGCCTTGGTGCAGGCGAACGACGTCCCATGAGCGCCTCACTCTTGTGGTTGCTCGATGGGATAGCGACGGTTCCGAACCTCGAACCGCGCGCAGTCATCGACCTCACGCTCGATAGCCGCGAGGTACGCGCCGGCAGCCTGTTTTTCGCATTGCCGGGCCGCACGGTGCACGGTCTCAAGTTTGCCGCGGAGGCTGCCGCGCGCGGCGCCAGCGTGGTGCTGTGGGAGCCGAGCGCCGACATCGAGGTCCCAAAGCTGCCGGCCACGGTGTTCGCGGCGGCGATACCCGGATTGACGGAGCTGGTGGGCCGGATCGCCGATCGCTTTTTCAATTGGCCTTCCTCGCAGCTGCGCATCACCGGCATCACCGGCACCAATGGCAAGACCACCTGCGCCTATTTGCTGGCGCAATGTCTCGAGCGGCTGGGCTCCCAGGCCGCCTACATGGGCACCATCGGCTGGGGCCGGATCGATTCGCTGACGCCTGCCGCGCTCACCACGCCCGATGTGGTCACGGTGCATCGCGAACTCGCGCAGCTGCGCGCCAACGGAGTGCGCGAAGTGGCCATGGAGGTCTCATCGCAGGCGCTCGATCAGAATCGCGTCGCCGGCGTGCGCTTTCATTCCGCTGCATTCACCAACCTAAGCCGCGATCACCTGGACTATCACCGCACCATGGCCGACTACGGCGCCGCCAAGGCGCGCCTGTTCGCGGCTCCCGACCTCGAGCACATCGTGGTCAACGTCGGCGACGCCTTCGGCCGCGAGTTCGCACAGAGTTATGCGGGACGCGTGCCGCTGACCGCCATTTGGATCGGTGCCGGCGATTCCGGGTGGCTGGCCGAGCGCGCGCTGCGGGCAGTGGACGTGACGTTGGGCTTGCATGGCATTTCGATGCAGCTCGACGGCAGCTTCGGCCAGGCCGGCGTCAGCACCCAGTTGCTGGGCCGCTTCAACGCCGAGAATTCCTTGGTGGTCATCGCCTGCCTTCTCTCCTTGGGTGCGTCGCTCGCCGAGGCGGCCCGCGTGCTGGCCGAATGCACCCCGCCTCCCGGCCGCATGGAAGTGGTCGAACCTGCCGTTCCCGACAAGCCCCTGGCGGTGGTCGACTATGCACATTCGCCGGACGCGCTCGCCAAGGCATTGAGTGCGCTGCGCGAGCATTGCACGGGCTCGCTGTGGTGCGTGTTCGGCTGCGGCGGTGACCGCGATCCCGGCAAGCGGCCCCTCATGGGCACCATTGCCGACGAATTGGCCGACCAGATCATCGTGACCGACGACAACCCGCGCTCCGAGAATCCCGAGACCATCACCCGGGCGATCAGCGACGGCATCAAGGTGCATGCCGCGCGCATCATCCATGACCGCGGCGAAGCCATCGGCACAGCCCTCAAGGAGGCGAGCGCACGCGACATCGTGCTGATCGCCGGCAAGGGCCACGAGGATTACCAGATCTACGGCGCGACGCGGCGCAGCTTCAGCGACCGCCGCGAAGCGCGGCGCTATCTCGGGGCGGCCGCATGAAGCGCACGTTGCACGATGCGGCCATTGCGCTCGGCGGCCAGCTGGTCGGCGAGGATCGTCCCTATGGAGCGGTGGCCACGGATAGCCGCACCCTGAACCCGGGCTCGCTGTTCGTCGCATTGCGCGGACCCAACTTCGACGGCCGCGACTTCGTTGCGGCGGCGGCCGCACGCGGCGCCATCGGCGCCATCGTCGAATCCGCGCTGCCGCACGCGCTGCCGCAGATCGTAGTGCCGGATGCACTGCGCGCGCTGCAACAGTTGGGGCGAGCCTGGCGCGGCCGATTTCACGATTCCCATCGTGGCCGTCGCCGGCAGCAACGGCAAGACCACCGCCAAGGAGATGACCTCCGCCATTTTGTCCCGCATGGGTTTGGTAATGGCAACGCACGGCAATCTCAACAATCACATCGGAGTGCCCGTGACGCTGATGCGCCTCGAGGCCTCGCATCGCAGCGCCGTGATCGAGATGGGCGCGAATCGCATCGGCGATGTCGCCGAGCTCGTACGGCTGGCGCGGCCGACCGTGGGTCTCATCACCAACGCGGGCGCCGAACATCTCGAGGGCTTCGGCAACTTGGACGGCGTGGCTCAGGGCGAAGGTGAAATGGTGTCCTGTCTCGAGCCCGGCGCCACCGCCATCATCAACGCCGACGATGTCTACGCCGGCTATTGGCGCGGCGTGGCGACGGCGCGCCGCATCGTCACTTTCGGCGTGCACGCCCACGCGGATTTCATGGCGAAGAATTCTTCCCAGGGCATCGAGAGCGGTGAATTTGCGACGCGCTTCACCCTGGAATGTCCCCTGGGGCAAAGCCCGATCACGCTCAAGGCCGGCGGTGCGCACAATATCGGCAACGCGCTCGCGGCGGCGGCCGCAGCCGGCGCCGCCGGCGCCTCGCTCGAACAGATCGCGCAAGGGTTGGCGGATTTTCGCCCGGTCGCCGGCCGTTTGCAGCTGAAGGCCGGTGCGCGCGACAGCTGGATCATCGATGACTCCTACAACGCCAACCCGAGCTCGGTGCGCGCCGGACTCGAAGTACTGCGCGCGCTGCCGGGCACGACCTGGTTGGTGCTCGGCGATATGGCGGAGCTCGGCGAGTTTGCCGAAGACAGTCATGCCCATATGGGCGCGTATGCCCGGGATTGCGGAGTCAAACGCCTGTTCGCGCTGGGGCCGCAGAGCTCGCGCGCCGTCGAGACTTTCGGTCCCGGCGCCGAATGGTTCGCGCGACGCCGATTCCCTGACCCGGCGGCTGCTGGCGGAGCTCAAGCCGGGCGTGACCGTGTTGATCAAAGGATCGCGCATCAATCGCTTGGAAAGGGTGGTGCAGGCGCTCACCGGTGGCGGTGCCCAGTCCGGTCCCATGATGCGAGCAGGATAGCCATGCTGCTTTACGTCACCGAATATCTGGCGCGGTTCTACAGCGGCTTTCACGTCTTCCAGTACCTCACGCTGCGCGGCATTCTTGCGGCCGTCACCGCGCTCGCCCTCGCGCTCCTCATCGGCCCGCCCATGATCGCAATGTTGAGCCGTTACCAGATCGGGCAGCATGTGCGCACCGATGGCCCGCAATCGCATTTGCAAAAATCCGGCACTCCCACCATGGGCGGCGGTCTCATCTTGGTGACACTCGGCTTGGGCACGCTGCTGTGGGCCGATCTGTCCAGTCACTACGTGTGGATCTTGCTGGAAACGACCGTGGGCTTCGGCTTGATCGGCTTCTACGACGATTATATGAAGCTGGTGGTGGGCAACTCGAAGGGCCTGAAGGCGCGCTACAAATACCTGGGACAATCGATCGTGGGACTGACGGTGGCGTTCACCCTGCATCACCTGCGCCAGACTCCCGCCGAGACTGCGCTGTACGTGCCGTTCTTCAAGGCTGTGGCCGTGCCCATGACCACCGCCGCGTTCGTGGCGTTCTCCTACTTCGTCATCGTCGGCACCAGCAACGCGGTCAATCTGACCGACGGACTCGACGGTCTCGCCATCATGCCGTCCGTGATGGTGGCGGCGGCCCTCGGCGTGTTCGCCTACGTCACGGGCAACGTCAGATTCGCGACCTACCTGCAGATCCCCTACATCCCGGGAGTCGGCGAGGCGCTGATTTTCAGCTCCGCCCTGGTGGGCGCGGGCTTGGGGTTTCTGTGGTTCAACACCTATCCGGCGCAGGTTTTCATGGGCGATGTGGGCGCGCTGGCGATCGGCGCCTCGCTCGGCACACTCGCCGTCATCGTGCGCCAGGAAATCGTGCTGTTCGTGATGGGCGGAGTATTCGTGCTCGAGACCGTCTCGGTGATCCTGCAAGTGACCTCGTTCAAGCTCACCGGCAAGCGGATATTCCGCATGGCGCCGATTCATCATCATTTCGAACTCAAAGGATGGGCCGAGCCGAAAGTGATCGTGCGCTTCTGGATCATCAGTTTCGTGCTGGTGTTGGTCGGTCTTGCTACCTTGAAGATTCGCTGATGCACAGCGTCGTCGTCGGTCTCGGCAAGACGGGAGCATCGTGCTTGCGCTATTTCGCCAAGCGCGGCATCGCGGTCATGGCCACCGATTCGCGCCGCGCGCCGCCGGGCCTCGCCGAATTGGGCGATCTCGCCGATTCGTTCGACTTGAGGCTCGGCGGCTTCGATTTGTCGCTGCTCGACGGTGCCTCGCAAGTGTTGATCTCCCCGGGCGTTTCGCTCGACGAGCCCATCGCCCGCGCAGCTCGTGCGCGCGGCATCGAAATGATGGGCGACATCGAACTGTTCGCGCGCCATGTTCAGGCGCCGGTGATCGGCATCACCGGCACCAACGGCAAGAGCACGGTGACCACTCTGGTGGCCCGCATGGCCGCGGCGGCGGGGCGCCGGGTGCTAGCAGGCGGCAATCTGGGCGTCGCGGCGCTCGACCTGCTGGAGCAGCCGGTGCCCGATCTCTACGTGCTCGAGCTGTCGAGTTTTCAATTGGAGACCACCTCGTCGCTGCGGCTCAAGGCAGCCGTGGTGCTCAACGTGACGGCCGATCACCTGGATCGCTACCCGTCGGTGGCGGCTTACGCGCTGGCGAAATCACGCATTTTCGCGCATGCCGCGACCGTGGTGCTGAACGCGGACGACCCGCTGGTGTCGGCCATGCGCGGAGCGGCAACCCGCGCCGGGGCAGGCGGCCAGGTGCGCACCGTGACATTTTCCATTGCCGGCGCCGCCCGCGCCGATTTCTCGCTGCTGCGCGACGGCGCCAAGACCTTCCTCGCGCGGCACGGCGCGGCGCTCCTGGACACCGCGCGAATGAAAATCTCCGGCCTGCACAATGCCGCCAATGCACTGGCGGCATTGGCCTTGGGCGAGGCCGCCGGATTGCCCATGCCGACGATGCTCGAAGCCCTGGAGAGCTTTCCGGGATTGCCGCACCGCTCGGAGTGGATCGCCGACGTGGCGGGTGTGCGCTATGTCGACGATTCCAAGGGCACGAATGTGGGTGCCACCATGGCCGCCGTCGCCGGCATGCCCGGACCCCTGGTGATGATTGCCGGCGGCCAAGGCAAGGGCCAGGATTTTTCACCGCTCGCGCAGGCCTTTCGCGGCAAGGTGCGGCACGCGGTGCTGATCGGCCAGGATGCCGCCGTGCTGGCGGCCGCGCTCGAGGGTGTGTGCACGCTGGAGACGGTGGCCTCGATGCCGGAGGCGGCGGCGGCGGCCGCGCGCATTGCGCGTACCGGCGACACGGTGCTGCTGTCGCCGGCGTGCGCGAGCCTCGATATGTTCCGCGACTACGGGCACCGCGGCGACGTGTTCGCGGCCGCGGTGCGCAGTCTCGGCGCGAGGTCCGCATGAACACCGCCACCCTGTCCCTGGGGCTGCGGGCGCGCGAGCGCATGCCCTTCGCCTGGGACTACGTCACCCTGGGCTTGGTGGCCGCGCTGCTGCTCGTCGGGCTGGTCATGGTGACTTCGGCCTCCATGTCGATCGCGGCACGCGATCTCGGCAGCCCGTTCTACTTTCTCGAGCGTCAATTCATTTTTGGGTTCGCCGGACTCCTGTTTGCGTGGGTGGTCACCCGCGTGCCCACCGAAATTTGGGACAAGTACAGCCTCGCGCTGCTGTGCGTCGGGCTGCTGCTGCTGTTCCTGGTGCTGATTCCCGGCATTGGCGCGACGGTCAACGGCGCGCGCCGCTGGTTGCGCGTGGGGCCGATCAATTTCCAAGTGTCGGAACTCGCCAAGGTGCTGGTGCTGACCTGGGTGTGCAGCTATTGCGTGCGCAAGCGCGCCGAGCTGGAGAGCACGCTGCCGGGGTTGGCCAAACCGGTGGGCCTCTTGACCGTGGCCGCATTTCTGCTGCTGTGCGAGCCCGACTTCGGCGCCACCACCGTGCTGTTCGCGACCGGCTTCGCGGTGCTGTTCGTCGCCGGCGCCCGCTTAAGGTACGTGCTGCTGCTGGTGTCGGCGGCGGCGCTGTCGTTCGCCGTGCTGGCGCTCACCTCGGCGTACCGGCTGAAGCGCCTGACGGGTTTCTTGCATCCCTGGGACGATCCCTTCAACGGCGGCTTTCAGTTGACGCAGTCGCTGATCGCCATCGGCCGCGGTTCCTGGTTCGGCGTCGGTCTCGGCAGTAGCGTGCAGAAGCTGTTCTATTTGCCGGAGGCGCACACCGATTTCGTGTTCGCCGTGCTCGCCGAGGAACTGGGTTTGGTGGGAGTGCTCGGCGTGATCGCGCTGTTCATGGCGCTGGTCTGGCGTGCGTTTCAGATCTCGCGCATGGCGGCCCAAGCCGGCATGCGCTTCCAATCCTACCTCGCGCTGGCCTTCGGCGTATGGCTGGGATTGCAGGCGAGCGTGAACATCGGCGTGAACATGGGCGTGCTGCCGACCAAGGGGCTGACCCTGCCGCTCCTGAGCTACGGCCGCAGCAGCCTGCTCGTGAGTCTGGCATGGCTCGGCGTGGTGCTGCGGATCTATCACGAGTTCAAGATGAACTCGCGCGCCGCGGTGATGCGCATGCCGGGGGCCGGGCGATGAGCGGCCGGCTCCCAACCGCGGGCGGCCCGGTGCTGATCATGGCAGGCGGAACCGGCGGCCACGTATTTCCGGCGCTGGCCGTAGCCCATGTGTTGCGCGATCGCGGCGTCGCCGTAGTCTGGCTCGGCGTGCCGGGAAGCATGGAGTCACGCCTGGTGCCGGAGAACGGCTTTCCGATCGAGTGGGTGCGAGTCGCCGGAATTCGCGGCAAGGGGCTCAAGGCCTGGGTGCTCGCCCCCGGCCGCATCATCAAAGCCGTGGCGCAAGCCATCGGCGTACTCCGCCGCGTGCGGCCGCGCTCGGTGTTGGGCGCGGGCGGCTACGTCAGCGGCCCGGGTGGAATCGCCGCCTGGCTTTTGCGGGTGCCGCTGCTGATTCACGAGCAGAATGCGATCGCCGGTTTGACCAACCGCTGGCTGGCGCGGCTCGCGAGCCAGGTGCTGGAAGCATTCCCCGGCAGTTTCCCGGCCCGAATTCAGGCGCGCGCCATCGGCAATCCGGTGCGCGCCGACATCGCCGCCATCCCTGCGCCGCCGGCGCGCTTCGCCGGCCGGGACCAGCGATCCCGCCTGCTGGTCTTCGGCGGCAGCCAGGGCGCACAGCGCCTGAACTCGGTGGTGCCGCAGGCGCTGGCGTGCGTCGCTCCCGAGAACCGGCCGGAGGTTCGCCATCAGGCCGGTGCGCGCGGCCTGCAAGCGGCGCGCGCCGCCTACGCGCAAGCTCGGGTCGAGGCCGACGTGCTGCCCTTCATCGACGACATGGCAGCCGCCTACGCCTGGGCCGATCTCGCCGTGTGTCGTGCCGGCGCCATGACCATCGCCGAATTGCAGGCGGCGGGCTTGGGCGCCATCCTCGTGCCGCTCCCCGTGGCCACCGACGATCATCAAACCAAGAACGCCGAAGTGATGGTGCGCACCGGCGCCGCGCGCCTCATTCAGGAGCGCGATCTCACGCCCGAGCGTCTGGGCGAGGTTCTCGGCGAACTCACCGCCGACCGGCCGCGTCTGCTCAAGATGGCCGAAGCGGCCCGCGGCTCGCGCGTCATCGACGCCGCGTCGCAGCTCGCCGATCTCTGCATCGCGGCCGGAGCGCGCGCATGAATGAACGCACCGGCATGAATGAAACCACGGGCACGCACGAACGCACGCGCATGAACGACCGGATGCGGCGTATTCATCGCATCCACTTGGTCGGCATCGGCGGCAGCGGCATGGGCGGCATTGCCGAAGTGTTGCTGAACCTGGGCTACCAAGTGCAGGGTTCCGATCTCAAGGCCAATTCGGTGACCCAGCGCCTGGCGCGCCTGGGCGCCGCGATTTTCATCGGGCATGCCGCGGAGCACCTGGGCGATTCCGACGTGGTGGTGGTATCGAGCGCCGTCTCCCGCTCGAATCCCGAGATAGCGGCGGCGCTGGCGAAGCGCATTCCGGTGGTGCCGCGCGCCGAAATGCTGGGCGAGCTGATGCGCTTTCGCTACTCGATCGCAGTGGCCGGCACGCATGGCAAGACCACCACCACCAGCCTGGTGGCGAGCGTGCTCGCCGAGGGCGGCTTGGATCCCACCTTCGTGATCGGCGGCCGCTTGAAGAGCGCGGACAGCAACGCCAAGCTCGGCGCCGGCCGCTACCTCGTGGCCGAAGCCGACGAGAGCGACGCCTCGTTCATGCACCTGCAGCCGATGATCGCCATCGTCACCAACATCGATAACGATCACCTGGCGACGCACGACGGCGATTTCACGCGGCTCCGGCAGAGCTTCATCGATTTTTTGCACAACCTGCCGTTTTACGGTCTCGCGGTGCTGTGCAGCGACGACGTGCACGTGCAGGGCATTCTTGATGAGGTGGCGCGGCCGTTCCTGACCTACGGGTTCGCGCCGGAAGCCGACATCCGCGCCGTCGACGTGGTGCGCGACGGCTTGCAGTCGCGCTGTCAGGTGCTGCGCGCGGGTCATGGTCCGCTGTCCATCACCGTCAATCTGCCCGGCCGCCACAATGTGCTGAATTCCCTGGCGGCGGTCGCCGTGGCAACCGAGCTCGATATTCCCGCTGCCGTCGATTCAGCGCGCGCTCGCGAATTTCCAGGGCATCGACCGGCGCCTGCAACAGTTGGGCGAGATCCAGTGGCCCGAGGGCCGTGCCCTGGTGGTCGACGATTACGGCCACCACCCGACGGAAATCGCGGCAACGTTGGACGCGGTGCGTCAAGGTTGGCCGGCGCGCCGCCTGGTGCTCGTCTTCCAGCCCCATCGCTACTCGAGAACGCGTGATCTGCTCGACGACTTTGGGCAGTGCTTGAGCGACTGCGACGTGCTGCTGGTGACGGAGGTGTATGCGGCCGGTGAAGCGCCGATCGCCGGCGCCGATGGACGCGCCATTTGCCGCGCCGTGCGCACGCGCGGGCTGGTGGAGCCGATCTTCGTCGAGCGAGTCGACGACCTTGCCGACAGCCTGCGCGGCGTGTTGCACGATGGCGATGTGGTGCTGACCATGGGCGCCGGCAATATCGGCGCCGTGGCGCAGGATCTCAAGAGCCGCATGGGGAGCTTCCGCATGAGCGCGGAGCGTCTGCCAAATCTCGCGCCTGACTTCGCGACACGCGTCCTGCACGACGTCTCCATGGCCAAGCACACCTCGTGGCACGTGGGCGGTCCGGCCGATCTTTTCTTCACGCCGCGCGACGCCCTCGACCTCGCGGCCTTCCTGCGCCAGCTGCCGCCGGACATCCCGCAGCTCTGCATCGGGCTCGGCAGCAATCTCCTGGTGCGCGATGGCGGCATCCGCGGCGCCGTGATCTCGACGCATGGCGCGCTCGGCTCGCTCGAACGCCTGAGCGCGCAGCGCATTTCCGCCGAGGCCGGCGTGCCCTGCGCGCGAATCGCCCGGCAATGCGTGAAGTGGGGGCTGGGGCCCGCCGAATTCTTTGCCGGCATTCCCGGCACCTTGGGCGGCGCGCTCGCCATGAATGCCGGCGCCTGGGGCGGCGAGACGTGGCGTCACGTGGTCGAAGTCGACGTGCTCGACCGCCGCGGCGTGCGCCACACTCGCGCGCCCGCCGATTACGAGATCGGCTACCGCAGCGTGAAGGGTCCGGACGATGCATGGTTCATCGGCGCGCGGCTGGAGTTCGAGCGCACGCCCGGGGTCAACACCGAAGCCATTCGCGAACTGCTCGACAAGCGCAAGCAGACGCAGCCCATCGGCGAGTGGAGCTGCGGGTCGGTATTCACCAATCCGCCGGGCGACCACGCGGCGCGCCTGATCGAAAGCGCCGGCCTCAAGGGCTTTCGCATCGGCGACGCCTCGGTGTCCGACAAGCACGCGAATTTCATCATCAACCATGGCCGCGCGCTGGCGGCGGATATCGAGGCCGTGATCGAACACGTGCGGCGCACCGTGGCGCGCGTACACGGAACCCTGCTGCACACCGAAGTGCGCATCGTTGGAGAGCCGGCATGAGCTTGCTCAACCAGAAATCGGCCATCCGGCGCACGCGCTCGGGCGCCGACTTCGGCAAGGTGGCGGTGTTGCTCGGCGGCGATTCCACCGAGCGCGAAATTTCCTTGTTGAGCGGCAACGCGGTGCTCGCGGCCCTGAACCGCCGCGGCGTGAATGCGCACGCCTTCGACCCGTTGGATCGGCCTGTCCAGAATCTCGTCAGCGAGCAATTCGATCGCGCCTGGATCGCCCTGCATGGACCGGGGGGCGAGGATGGCACGATGCAGGGCGCGCTCGAGTGGCTCGGGGTTCCCTACACGGGCAGCGGCGTCCTCGCCTCGGCGTTGACCATGGACAAGCTCAAGACCAAGCGCGTCGTGGTGGGCGCGGGTTATGCCGCCCCCGACTATGCGGTGCTGACGAGCCCGGCCGATTTGCAGGCCGCGCTCGAGCGCGTCGGCCTGCCGCTGATGGTCAAGCCCGCCTCGCAGGGCTCGAGCGTCGGCATCACCAAGGTCAACAGCGCCGCGGAACTGCCGCGCGCCTACGCCGAGGCGCGTGCCGTGGATCCCATCGTGTTCGCCGAGGCGTTCATCACCGGCGACGAGTACACCGTCGGCGTGCTGCACGAGCGCGGCCTGCCGTCGATCCGCATCCAGCCGGCGACCGAATTCTACGACTACCAGGCGAAATACTTTCGCAACGACACGCAATATCACTGCCCGAGCGGACTCGACGCCCAAGCCGAGGCCGAACTGCAGGCCGCGGCGCTCGCGGCGTTTCAAGTGACCGACTGTGCCGGCTGGGGCCGCGTCGATTTCATGCGCGACCGCGCGACCGACAAGTTCTATTTCATCGAGATCAATACCACTCCGGGCATGACCGATCACAGCTTGGTGCCCATGGCGGCGCGTCAGAGCGGCATCGACTTCGAGGAATTGGTGTGGCGGGTCCTTGAAACCAGCTTCTTGCGGGAGCGCAAATGAGCTTGAATTTAAGCTTGCGCCGCAATCGGTTCAAGAACAAACCCAAGGCACGCAAGGCGCCGTGGCAGTGGCCGACCTTCGTGCTCGAATGGCGCACCTACGCGCGCCGCGGCGCTTTGCTGCTGCTGGTGGCGGCGGGTTTGACCGCGCTCACCTGGGCGCTCGATCGGCCGGTGCGCGTGATCTCGATGGACGGCAGCTTTCAACGCGTCTCCCCCGGGCAGGTCGAGAAAGCCGTCGCACCCTACGCCCACGCAGGATTCATGTCGGCGGACCTCGATGACATTCAACGCGCGGTGGAGATGCTCCCCTGGGTGGAGCACGCACGTATCCAGCGCCGCTGGCCCAACAGCCTGCACGTCACCGTGGTCGAGCAAACCGCCGCCGCGCGCTGGGGTGATTCGGGTCTTTTGAACACGCGCGGCGAGCTGTTCGTGCGATCGGCGACGCATGTGCCGGCGGAGCTGCCCCACTTGAGCGGCCCCGAGGGCACGGAATCGCAAGTCGCGCAGCGCTATCTCGCGATGCAGGGGCGAATGCTCGAGGCCGGCATGCGCATCGCGGCGCTGCGCCTCGATGCGCGCGGTGCGTGGGAGATCGATCTCGACAGCGGCGTCACCGTGCGCTTGGGGAGGCGCGACGTCGACGATCGCATCGACCGCTTCATCCACACGGCATCGCAGGTCATTGCGCATCGGCTCAATGAAATCGCCTACGTCGACATGCGCTACTCGAACGGCTTTGCCATCGGGTGGCGCAACGCCGCAGCGCCGGCATCGGTTCCGTCCAAGCGCGCCGACGACGCCGACGTTTAGAGGTTGCAACGATACATGGCAAAGCGTTCCGATCGAAATCTATTGGTGGGCCTGGACATCGGCACCAGCAAGGTCGTTGCGATCGTCGGCGAAATCAAACCCGACGGCGAGCTCGAGATCATCGGCATCGGCAGCCATCCGTCGCGCGGACTTAAAAAAGGCGTGGTGGTCAACATCGAATCCACCGTGCAATCCATCCAGCGCGCGGTGGAAGAAGCCGAATTGATGGCGGGCTGCGAAATTCATTCGGTGTATGCCGGCATCGCCGGCAGCCACGTGCGCAGCCTCAATTCGCACGGCATCGTCGCCATCAAGGACAAGGAGGTGGGGCCGGGCGATGTCGAGCGGGTGATCGATGCGGCCAAGGCGGTGGCGATCCCGGCCGACCAGAAGATCCTGCACGTCCTGCCGCAGGAATACATCATCGACAGCCAGGAAGGGATCCGCGATCCGATCGGCATGTCGGGGGTGCGGCTCGAGGCCAAGGTGCACATCGTCACCGGCGCCGACAGCGCCGCGCAGAACATCGTCAAATGCGTGCAGCGCTGCGGTCTTGCCGTCGACGACATCGTCCTGGAGCAGCTTGCCTCGAGCTATGCCGTGCTCACGGAGGATGAGAAGGACCTCGGCGTGTGCGTGGTCGACATCGGCGGCGGCACCACCGACATCGCCGTGTTCGGCGGCGGCGCCATCCGCCACACCGCGGTGATTCCGATCGCGGGCGATCAGGTGACCAACGACATCGCCGTGTCCATGCGCACGCCGACGCAGTACGCCGAGGACATCAAGATCAAGTACGCCTGCGCGCTGTCGCAGCTGGCGAATCCCGACGAGACCATCGAAGTGCCGAGCGTGGGCGATCGCCCGCCGCGGCGCCTGGCGCGGCAAACGCTCGCGGAGATCGTCGAGCCGCGCTACGAGGAGTTGTTCGGTTTGATTCGCGATGAGCTGCGCCGTGCCGGATTGGAGGAGCAGGTGGCGACCGGCATCGTGCTCACCGGCGGCAGTTCCAAGATGGAAGGCGCCATCGAATTGGCCGAAGAAGTGTTTCACATGCCTGTGCGCCTCGGCGTACCGCAGTACGTCAGCGGGCTGGTGGATGTGGTGAGCAATCCCATTCACGCGACGGGCGTCGGGCTGCTGCTCTATGCCAAGGGCAATCTGGAAGGGCAACGCACTCAAGCGCCGCTGCTGGCGGGCGGCGTGAAGAACATCTTTGAACGAATGAAGGTGTGGTTTCAGGGTAATTTTTGACAGCGACGAGTGATTCTTAATATGAAAGGAGACTGGAATGTTTGAACTGATGGATTCTTATAGTCAAAGCGCCGTCATCAAGGTGCTGGGCGTGGGCGGGGGCGGCGGCAATGCCGTCTCGCACATGGTCCAGGCGGGCCTCGAGGGCGTGGATTTCATTTGCATCAACACCGACGCGCAGGCGCTCAAGCACTCCAAGGTGCGCACCGCGCTGCAAATCGGCTGCAACATCACCAAGGGATTGGGCGCCGGCGCCGATCCGGAAGTGGGCCGTCAAGCTGCGATGGAGGATCGCGATCGCATCATCGAGCTCATCGAAGGCTGCGATATGTTGTTCATCACCGCCGGCATGGGCGGCGGCACCGGCACGGGCGCGGCACCGGTGGTGGCGCAGGTTGCCAAGGAACTCGGCATCCTGACGGTGGCCGTGGTCACCCGTCCGTTCGAGATGGAAGGCAACAAGCGCTCGCGCGTCGCCGATCAGGGCATGCTGGAATTATCCAAGTATGTCGACTCCCTGATCACCATTCCGAACCAGAAGCTGCTGTCGGTGCTCGGCAGCAGCACCACGCTGCTCGACGCCTTCAAGGCGGCGAATACGGTTCTGCAAGGAGCGGTACAAGGGATCGCGGAACTCATCACACGGCCGGGACTGATCAACGTCGACTTTGCCGACGTGCGCACCGTCATGTCCGAAACCGGCATGGCGATGATGGGCTCGGGCAGCGCAGCAGGCGACGATCGGGCGCGCGAAGCGGCCGAGGCGGCCATCTCCAGCCCGCTGCTCGAGGACATCAATCTCTCGGGCGCTCAAGGGATCCTGGTCAACGTCACCGCGGGCATGGATTTGTCCATTGGCGAGTTCCAGGAAGTCGGCAACGTCATCAAGCAATTTGCTTCCGACGACGCGACGGTGGTGGTGGGCACGGTCATCGACCCCGATATGGCCAACCAAATCCGGGTCACCGTCGTGGCCACAGGTTTGGGCAAGCCGGTGGCGACCGCACGTCCGGCGCAGTCGCAGCAGACGGCGGCCGCGGCCATCGCACCTCCGCTGACCATGCGCGTGGTGCGCCCGCGATCGCCGATGGCGCCGACCGACTACGCCATCTTGGACAAGCCGACGGTACAGCGGCAGCGCGCCGTGGGCGATGGTCTGCGGACGGAGGTTGAATCGGAGGATTTGCTGGATATTCCGGCATTCCTACGGCGGCAGGCGGACTAAACTTTGCACTAATTAACATTCCAGCTTTGGCGCCCGCGGGATTCGATTCCCGGGGCGCCGTTTTGGCCTGCCGTTTCTTTAGGCCGAGGTCCGCAGTATGGTACCTTTGCGGATATTACATAGTCCGGTTTCCTCATCAAGATGCTGAATCAGCGAACTCTAAAGAATTCGATTCGCGCCACGGGCGTGGGGCTACACACGGGTAAGAAAGTGCTGATGACCCTGCGGCCGGCGCAGCCGGACACCGGCATCGTATTTCGCCGCACGGATTTGGAGCATCCGGTCGACATCAAGGCGCATGCCGAGAATGTCGGCGACACGACCATGGGAACGACCCTGCACAAGGGCGACGTCAAGGTGTCCACCGTCGAGCATCTATTGTCGGCGCTGGCCGGGCTCGGCATCGACAACGCCTTGGTCGAGGTAAGTTCGGGCGAAGTTCCGATCATGGACGGCAGCGCCGGACCCTTCGTGTTCCTGCTGCAGTCGGCGGGAATCGAGGAGCAGAAGGCGCCCAAGCGCTTCACTCGCATTCTCGAAAGCCTGCAAGTGGAGGACGGCGACAAGTGGGCGCGTTTCGATCCCTATGATGGTTTCAAGGTGAACTTCGAGATCGAGTTCAATCACCCCACATTCAAGAAGCATTCCCAGGTCGCGTCGATGGATTTTTCGACCACCTCGTTCTTGCGCGAGGTCAGCCGCGCGCGCACCTTCGGCTTCATGCGCGATCTGGAGAGCCTGCGGGCGCGCAATCTGGCACTCGGCGGCAACATGGATAACGCCATCGTGCTCGATGACTATCGGGTATTGAACGAGGACGGATTGCGCTACGAAGATGAATTCGTGAAGCACAAGATTCTCGACGCGATCGGCGACCTGTATCTATTGGGCCACAGCCTGATCGGTGAATTCAGCGGCTACAAATCCGGGCATGCGCTCAACAACAAGCTGTTGCGGACGCTGATCGCCCAGCAGAGCGCCTGGCAGGAAGTAACCTTCGACAGCCTGGCGGACGCCCCAATCTCCTACGTCGCGGCTGCTGCGGCGCGGATTTAGGCCGGCGGGGCCGGCGGGACGACACGCACCCGGACGCTGAGGATGGCAATCCCCAGCGAGCTTCCCACCCGCTTGCGGACAGATTCTGTCAAATAGCGCAAGCGGGAAGCCCAGGCCGCACCCGCCACCCCGATCGTCAGCCGACCCTGCTCGATTCCCGAGCTCATGACCGCCGTGGCCAGCCGTGGGGGGAGGGCGGCCCGCACCTGCACGAGCACTTTGGATCGCTCCGCAGAGCGCGTTTTCAGCGCCGTGAGTTTGTTTCCAGTTCGTGACAATAAGTCACTGACATGCCTAGGATTTTGCATTGCAACACGACAGTATGCTGTTGAACTGATTGGAAAAACCGTGCGGAAATCCTTGTTTTGCGTCAATTTTGTGCATAGTCTAGAACTGCCGATAGGGCTTAAGTCGCGATCTTCTGTAGGACCTGATGCACCTGGGAAAACCACGCTGATGCCCTTGGTAGAATAACCCTTATGAATGTCATTTTCGTCGGCCGTAAGTCAGGCCGCGTAAAACAATTCGATCTGCACCATCCCGCCATCGTCGCGACAGCCGTGCTGTTGGTGCTGGGCGTCGTGGGCGGCGCCTTTTCAGTGGGGGTGGGCCTCGGGGCTCGACACGGAACCACCAATCTAATCAATCAGTTGGGTAACTGGTCGGCAGACCTCCTGCGCCAGCAGGCGCAGCTCGAAGACGTCAAGCGGGTGCTGCAGGAAAAGGTCAACGCCTTGGCGATGCGCGTCGGCCAGATGAACGCCAATGTCATCCGCGTCAACGCCTTGGGCAAACGCCTGACCCGCATGGCCAACCTCAATGACGGCGAGTTCGATTTCGGCAATCCCCCAGCCTTGGGCGGCTCCGACAGCGGCGCGGACGGCCAGCCGGCGCAAATCCCGAATCTCACCGCCATGGTCGATGATCTACAGATCCAGTTATCGAGCCGCGAGCAGCAGTTGGGCGTGCTCGAGAATATGATTTTGACCCGGGAACTCAACAAGCAGGTGTACCCCGAGGGCCGGCCGGTGCAGGACGGTTGGATATCCTCCTACTTCGGCCGCCGCGCAGACCCCTTTACCGGCTATTCCGCCGTGCACAAAGGTCTCGACTTTGCGGGTCCGGAAGGGACCAAGGTCAGCACCGTTGCCGCCGGTCTCGTGACCTTCGCGGGCGAGCGCTCCGGCTTTGGCCAGATGGTCGAGATCAATCACGGCAATGGCCTGGCGACGCGCTACTGCCACAACGAAAAAGTCTTGGTCAAGCAAGGCGACATGGTGCGCAAGGGCCAGGAAGTCGCGTTGATGGGTTCTACCGGCCGATCCACCGGGCCCCACCTGCACTTCGAAGTCTTGAAAAATGGCGCTCAGGTGGATCCCTTGCGCTTTATCGGCGAGGAACGTTAAGCCCTAAGAGTCGCTGCCCGCGCGACCATTGCGGCGGCGATCGAAACGATTTCCCGCTCTTCCGGTCTATCCGTACAATACCCAGTTTTCTCAAGGACTCCCCCGCGTGTGGAAGCTTCTGACGCAAGTATTTGGCAGCCGTAATCAGCGCCTGGTGAAGGAGCTGAGCCGCACCGTCACGGCCGTGAATGCCCTCGAGGCGAGCATCAGCGCCTTGCCGGACGAGCAATTTCCCGAGAAGACCCGCGAGCTCAAGGCGCGCTTCATCGCCGGCACGCCGCTCAACGATCTGGTGCCCGAGGCCTTTGCCCTGGTGCGCGAGGCATCGCGCCGCAAGCTCGGGCTGCGTCATTTCGATGTGCAGCTGATCGGCGGCCTCGCCCTGCACCAGGGCAAGATCGCGGAAATGCGCACCGGCGAGGGCAAGACGCTGATGTCCACGCTGCCGGCGTACCTCAACGCCCTCACCGGCGAGGGCGTGCACATCGTCACCGTGAACGAATACCTGGCGCAGCGCGACTCGGAGTGGATGGGACCGGTGTTCCGCTTCCTCGGCCTCGACGTGGGCGTCATCAAGAACGCGCAATCGCCGGATGAGAAGCGCGCGGCCTACGCCTGCGACATCACCTACGGCACGAACAACGAGTTCGGCTTCGACTATCTGCGCGACAACCTCGCATTCCGGCTGGAAGACCGCGTGCAGCGCAAGCTGTCCTTTGCCATCGTCGACGAAGTCGACTCGATTTTGATCGACGAGGCGCGCACGCCCTTGATCATTTCCGGGCCCGCGGAGGAAAGCACCGAGCTCTACATCAAGATCAACGCGCTGATCCCGCGCTTGACCCGGCAGAAAACCGAAGACGGTCCCGGCGATTACGCGGTCGACGAGAAGACCAAGCAGGCAACGCTGACCGAGGACGGCCATCAAAAGGTCGAAGAGCTGATGGCGGAGATCGGGCTGCTGCGCGACGGCGAGAGCCTGTACGACGCCACCAATATTCGCCTGATGCATCACCTGAACGCCGCGCTGCGCGCGCATGCCCTGTACAAGCGCGATGTCGAGTACATCGTGCGCCAGGGCGAAGTGATCATCGTCGATGAGTTCACCGGCCGCACCATGCAGGGCCGCCGCTGGTCCGACGGCCTGCATCAAGCGGTCGAGGCCAAAGAGGGCGTCAAGGTTCGCGAAGAAAATCAAACCGTCGCCTCCATCACGTTCCAGAACTATTTCCGCTTGTACGCAAAGTTGTCCGGCATGACCGGCACCGCGGACACCGAGGCCTTCGAGTTTCAGCAGATTTACAACCTCGAAGTGGTGGTGATCCCGACCCACAAACCGATGATCCGCGCCGACAAGTCGGATCTGGTGTTTCTCTCCGAGCAGGACAAATTTCAGGCGATTCTCGAGGACATCGAGGACTGCGTGAAGCGCGGTCAACCCGTGCTGGTGGGCACCACCTCGATCGAAACCTCCGAGCGGCTCGCCAAGCTCTTGCAGGGAGCGAAGATCCCCCACGAAGTGCTGAACGCAAAGCAGCATGAACGCGAAGCGCACATCGTCGCCGAGGCCGGCCGGCCCGGCGCCATCACGATTGCCACCAACATGGCGGGCCGCGGCACGGACATCGTGCTCGGCGGCAGCCCGCAGGCGCAAATCGACGCCATCGAGAATCCCAACGCCACCGAACTCAAGCAGATCCACGACGACTGGCGCCAGCGCCACGAGCAAGTGGTGGCCGCCGGCGGCTTGCACATCGTCGGGACCGAGCGCCACGAATCGCGGCGCATCGACAATCAGCTGCGCGGCCGTTCCGGCCGCCAGGGTGATCCGGGCTCCAGCCGCTTCTACCTGTCGCTCGAAGACAATCTAATGCGGATATTCGGCGACCCGACGCGCATGAAGGCGCTCATGACCCGCGTCGGCATGAAAGCCGGCGAGGCCATCGAAAGCGGCATGCTGACGCGCCAGATCGAGCGGGCGCAACGGCGCGTGGAGCAGCACAACTTCGATGCGCGCAAGCAGTTGCTGGAATATGACGACGTCGCGAATGACCAGCGGCGCGTGATTTACCAGCAGCGCACCGACCTCATGAGCGCCGAAGACGTAGCCGAGGCGGTCAAAGGCATCCGCGAGGATGTGGTGGCCCAGCTGGTGGACCAATACGTGCCGGGCGGCGCGCCTGAAGACCAATGGGATGTGCCGGGACTCGCGCAGGCCATCGAACGCGACTTCGGTCCCGTGCTCCCCATCGATGCCTGGGTGAAGGCCGAAGAAGCCGGCGACGGTTCGGGCTTACGTCAGAAAATCCTCGCTGCGCTCGAAGCCGCCTACGACCAAAAGCAGGCCAGCGTCGGCCCGCAGGTGATGCGCTACATCGAAAAAGAAGTGATGCTGCGCACCCTCGATCAACACTGGCGCGAGCATCTCGCCGCCATGGACTACATGCGGCAGGGAATTTTCCTGCGCAGCTACGCGCAGAAGAACCCTAAGCAGGAATACAAGCGCGAGGCGTTTGAACTGTTCTCCGCGATGCTGGATCGCATCAAGTTCGACACGGTGACCACCGTGTCGAAGATCCAAGTGCGCAGCCAGGCCGAGATCGAGCGCGAGGAGCTCGAGCGGCAGCAGAGACTGGCGCGCGCGCTGCAGGCACAGCACGCCGAGGCCATTTCGCCGATTCAGGCCATTCCGAGCCCAGGCGGCCCGGGGATGGGCGACCCGCCGGGTCCCGGGGGCAACGTCATGGAAATGGACCCGCACGCGAGCGGCCCCGCCGCCGCGCCATTCGTGCGCCAGATGCCGAAGGTCGGGCGCAACGAGCCCTGCCCGTGCGGCTCCGGCCGCAAGTACAAGCACTGTCACGGCACGCTGCAGCAAGCGAGCGGTTGAGCCTCGACGATCCCCGTCTGGTCGTTCACGTCGTCGCGGCCGCGGTGATGGACGCGCACCATCGCGTGCTGATCGCGCAGCGGCCGGCGGGCACGCACCTGGCGGGCGGCTGGGAGTTTCCCGGCGGGAAGCTCGAGCCGGGCGAGGAACGCTCGGCGGGACTCGCACGGGAGCTGCACGAAGAACTCGGAATCACCATGGCAACGCCCCGGCCGCTGATCCGGGTGCGCCACGCCTACCCTTCGCGTGAGATTTTTCTCGACGTCTGGATAGTGCGGCGCTACCGCGGCGAGCCGCGGGGCCTCGACGGCCAGGCCCTGCGCTGGTGTACGCGGGAGGAGTTGGCCACGGTAGAACTGCTGCCTGCGGACGGGCCGATCGTGCGGGCGTT
The DNA here is from genome assembly GCA_963818075.1 of uncultured Gammaproteobacteria bacterium. Taxonomy (GTDB): domain Bacteria; phylum Pseudomonadota; class Gammaproteobacteria; order Steroidobacterales; family Steroidobacteraceae; genus Bog-1198. The sequence continues at coordinate 343,262 of CAWFQX010000011.1, forward strand.
GTGGCTGCCGGAGCGGCTAACGCGGGCTGAGTCGCCGGACTACCGCATCGGCCGAGTCAGCGCCAGCGACACGCGCCTGCGCGGCGCGTTTTGCGCGAGCGCGGAGGAGGCGGCGGGCGCCGTCGATGCAGGTGCGGAATTTTTGGCGTTGCGGCGCGAGATTGGCGATGGCGAGCTTGCGGGGTTGTGCGGCAGTGTGCCTGTGCCGGTGTTTGCGCGCGGACTTGCGCTCGAGAAGGCGTGGGCGCTGGGGGCGAGCGGGGTGAATGAGATTCAGGACTGCGACGCCAGTTGATCCCATATCGGAATGTCATCGGTAAGGCGGCAACGGTCTCCCGCACCTGAGCGCACGTCTTGATGAAGCCCATTACAAGCGGGTCAGCCGGTAGCAGACCTCGTGCAATTCCGTGACACCTCGCGAGCGGAACCGCGGTTCGTTCGCCAAGACGTCTTGCCGGGAGAGCCGTTGAATCGAGTGATGGCGGCCGTACCAGCGCTCGACCTCGTCGGCACCCACCGAGAAGGGCGGTCCGGACATCTGCGCCTGGGCATACTCCAACGTGATAAGGAGGGTCTGGGTGCCGGGGCTCGTCAGCGCAGTCATACGCTCTACATACGCGCCGCGCTGTTCGGGCGCCCAGGCGATCAGCGCGGCGCGATCGTAAATCGCCGCGCAGGCGCCGAGCAGTTCGGGAGTGAGCGCGAAAAAATCTCCGCAATACAATTCCAGCCTTGCCGCCTCGTACGCGTCGAACACACCGAGCGCGCGGCGCCTTGCGGGAATGCCTTGTTCCATGCAGAACGATTCCAACGCAACGGCGGAGAGCTCCACACCCGTCACGCAATGCCCGCGCTCGAGCAGCCACAGCAAATCGAGACTCTTGCCGCACAGAGGGACAAACACACGGCTCGCGCTCGCTAACCTAAGTTCCGGCCAGTGCTCGCACAGATGCCGATCCACCGCAGGTTGATGGAAGGCGATTTGGCCGTTGCGCCAACGGGCATGCCAGAAATCGGGCTGCAACGCTTACTCCTCGGCCGAATCCGGAGGCGTTTCATCGCCGGCGTTCGCGGACTCGTCGGGGATCCTGTGGCGTTCATCGAACCACGCGCCAAGATCGATGAGCCTGCAGCGATCGCTGCAGAAAGGTCGAAAAGGCGACGCAGGCGACCACTCGACCGGTCGCCGGCAGGTGGGGCATTTAACGGTGGTAACCATCGAAACTCGCGTTCGGCTCTCGGCTCACGCGCAGCACGTCAACAAGAACGGTACATCCATCTCGACGTGTGCCGGGCGGCTGGTGGCATCGAGCCAATTCAAAAAACGAATGGTGCAGCGATGCTGGCTGCCGCTGATCTCGGGAAACAAACCGAGGTCCGGTGCAAGGGTCACGCGCACCAATTGGCACGGGTTCTCGCGATCGAACTGCAGTTGGAATATACCGCCGGCGGCGACCTGCGATTTGCGTTTGGCATTTTGCCGGGTCAGCCAGAGGAGTTCCGCGATGCTGTCGCACAGCGGCCGGATCAGTGCCAGCCAGCCGTCGAATTCCGCCGCGCGCACCTCGGCGGGACGGTTGAGCCAGTACGAGTAGTCTGGGAGGTCAAAATCGCAGGTACCGCCTGGAATGGCGCTGCGGTGCTTGATGGCGCTCAGGAACTCCGAATCGCGCAAGGGCCCCATGTAGTTGCCGCCGACCGTCGACAGATCGTGGCGCAATTTGACGAGGTTCGACATCAGCGACTTGAGCCTGCCTGGGTCGACGCCGGTTTTGGATTGATACTCCTTGAGCACATTCACGTGGCGCTCGAGTTCCTTCAGCACCTCGCTGCGTGAATCGCCGCGTGCCGTAATGGCCAGGATCTCGAGCAGGCTCGAGACCGCGGCACGCGCGCTCCACGGGATTCGCCGACTCGCTGTGATAGGTAGCTTGCGTATAGAGAAATTCCAGGCGCAGGAAGGTGCGCATGCGCTCGTTGAGGGGCTGCTCATAGACGATCGGCGCCGCCTCGAGGTCCATTTGGGTCTGTGGATCGGGGTGAGAGTTCATCACCCTATTCTGAGCCAACCCAAGGCCCAGGGTAAACCTCGGGTTTAGGAATTAATCCCCATCCGGGCGCCCTGCCGCGGCCAGGCGTAGATATTGCTGATGCAGACCTTCGACCGCCTGTCGCAATTCCGTGACGGTACCGGCGTTCGACAGCACATCGTCCGCCGCAGCCAGTCGCGCAGAGCGGGGCGCCTGGGAGGCAAGGATGGCCTGGGCCTGCTGCGCTGAGCAATGATCGCGTGCCATCACGCGTTGCAACTGAACGGCTTCGTCCACGTCGACCACCAATATGCGGTCCACACGATCCCGCGCCCCGCCTTCGATGAGCAACGGAATGGCCATGACGACGTATGGCCCGACCGCAAGCGCGGCGCTTCGATCCATCTCGGCCCGGATCAGCGGATGAAGAATTGCCTCGAGGTCGCGTCGTGCACCGGGATCGCTGAATACGAGCTCTCGCAGCGCGCGCCGGTCGAGTTCGCCGTTCTCGGCGACGATGCGGGAGCCAAAGCGGTCGATCACTTGCTGAAGTCCGGGTTTGCCCGGCGCGACCACTTCACGAGCGGCCACATCGGCGTCGATGACTGGGATACCCAAGTCCGTGAATCGTTGTGCAACGGTGCTTTTGCCGCTGGCAATGCCGCCGGTGAGGCCAATGAGCAGGCGGCGCCCCATGACTTAGTGTGTGAGGCCGGACACGCGTAGATAGCCGCCGACGAGTGCATCGCCATACATCATTGCGACCCAGCCGGCAGCGGCGAGGTACGGCCCAAAGGGCATCGGAGCGGCGCGGTCGCGGCCGCGCAGAACGATCAGGAGGATTCCAATCACAGCGCCGCTGGCGGCGGACAGCAGGATTACCAGAGGTAGCAGCTTCCAGCCCAGCCACGCACCCAAGGCTGCACAGAGTTTGAAGTCGCCGAAACCCATGCCTTCCTTGCCGGTGATCAAGCGAAAAATGTGAAACACCAGCCAGAGGCTTCCATAGCCTGAGGCCGCACCGATGAGGGCGTCGCGCGGGGAGACGGGGATGGGGCTGCCCGCAGTGGGCCCCACGACGACCGCCGCCAGCAAGCCGGCCCACATCAGCGGCAGCGTGATGCCATCGGGCAGCAGCTGGTGGTCGAAATCAATGCCGGTGAGGGCGATCAAGCTCCAAGTGATCAGGAGCGCGCAGGCGGCGGCGGCCCCAAAGCCGAAATGCCAGGCCACCCACGCTGACAACAGACCGGTCGCCAGTTCCACCAGGGGATAGCGCTTGGAGATCCGTGCGTTACAGGATGCGCAACGGCCGCGCAGCAGCAGCCAACTCACCACGGGTATGTTCTGCCAGGCTCTGATCGGCGCCTTGCACGCCGGGCAGGCGGAACGCGGGCTGCTCAAAGTCAACGGCTCGGGGACATCTTGTACCCATGTCGCCGCGGCGGCGGTCTCGTCGATCGGGGATGAGAACTCCGCCGCTTGGGCGCGCCACTCGCGCTCCAGCATGATGGGCAGGCGGTAGATGACGACATTGAGAAAACTGCCGATGACAAGGCCGAGCACGAATACTGACCCCGCGAAGACCGCGGGGCTATCGGCGTAGAGCGCGGCGACGTCGTTCAGCATGGGCTAAACGGAAATCTCGGCCGCGCAGTCCAACAACAGACTAAATTGCAGAGCCGAGCTTGAAGATGGGTAGATACATGGCGATGACCATGCCACCCACCAGTACGCCTAAGATCGCCATGATCATGGGCTCGAGGAGACTCGACATGCTATCGACGGCATTGTCGACTTCTGCCTCGTAGAACTCCGCTACTTTGCCCGACATGGTATCGAGCGAGCCTGATTCCTCGCCGACCGCGATCATTTGAACCACCATGTTCGGAAAGATGCCCGTGTTTTCCATGGCGCGCTGCAAGCGCTGACCTGTGGCTACTTCGTCCTTCATACGGAGGGTCGCTTCTTCGTACACGATATTACCCGTGGCGCCGGCCACGGATTCCATGGCCTCTACTAGGGGCACACCGGCGGCGAACATCGTCGACAGCGTTCGAGCAAACCGCGCGATCGCCGACTTGACCAAAATGGGTCCGATGATGGGAAACTTGAGCAGGGCCCTGTCGATCGCGCGGCGCATATTTCGCGACCGCTTATGGAAATACATGAATGCGTATATTGCACCGCCCACAAGCAATCCCACCATCCAGCCCTCGTGCTGCATGAACTTCGACATGTTCACGACCATTTGCGTGAACGCCGGCAGATCCGCGCCAAAGCCCTTGAACAATGATTCGAACTGCGGAATGACGAAAGATCAGCAGTATTACGCGTCACAATGACCGCAACTATCAACACGGCCGCTGGATAGAACATCGCCTTTTTTATTTTCTTCTTCAAGGCCTCAGTTTTTTCTTTGTAGGTGGCGATCTTGTCGAGCAAGGTTTCCAGTGCGCCTGCCTGTTCGCCTGCCGTCACCAAGTTCACAAATAGGTCATCGAAGTATAGGGGGTGCTTGGCCAGCGATTCGTGCAAAGTGCTGCCACCTTCGATACTACCCTTGATCTCCAGTACCAGCTTTTGCATGGCCGGCTTTTCATGGCCATTACCGATGATTTCGAAGGCCTGCACCATCGGAATACCCGCCGCCATCATGGTCGCGAGCTGCCGCGCGAATACGGCGATGTCCATCGGCGAAACTTTGCCGCCGGATCGAAATGTAGTGCTCGGGGTTTTAACCTTGGTGGCCGCTACGCCTTGGCGCCGTAGATCGGCGCGCAGCGCCGCTTCGTTCGCAGCGAGCGACTTGCCGCGCACCTTGTTGCCGCGCTTGTCCTTGCCTTCCCACAAGAACTGGGTTTCTTTCTTGCCCGCGGTTGCCGATATGGCCATAAAATCTATCCTTCCGTTACCTACTAGTCGATGGTGACGCTGTTGACTTCTTCCAAACTCGTCACGCCGTCCTTCACTTTCTGGAGGCCTGCACGACGCAGATTCCAAATGCCGTCCTTGGTCGCTTGATCATTGATGTCCATGGCCCCGCCGCCTTCCATGATGATGCGCCCGATGGTTTCGGTTACCGGCATGACCTGGTAAATACCCATGCGGCCCTTATAGCCGTCCGTGCACTGCCCGCATCCAACGGCCCTGTACACTCTGATTCCATTCTCGATGTCCGCGGCTTCGAAGCCTTCCTTTTTCAACGCTTCGGCTGGGATATCGATCGGTTGCTTGCAGTTGCTGCACAGCTTACGCGCCAGCCGCTGCGCAATGATGAGGCTGACCGAAGTCGCGATGGCGTAGGGCTTGACGCCCATATCGACTAATCGGGTCAAAGTTTGCGGCGCATCGTTGGTATGCAATGTCGAGAGCACCAAGTGCCCGGTCTGCGCGGCCTTGATGGCGATTTCCGCGGTTTCAAGATCGCGGATTTCGCCGACCATGATCACATCGGGGTCTTGACGGAGAAACGCTCGCAGAGCGGCCGCAAATGTGAGTCCTACTTTGTTGTTAACGTTGACCTGATTGATGCCGGGCAGATTGATTTCCGCCGGGTCTTCGGCAGTCGAGATATTGCAATCTTCGGTATTGAGGATGTTGAGTCCGGTGTACAGCGACACGGTCTTGCCGCTACCAGTAGGGCCCGTCACCAAGATCATTCCTTGCGGCTTGGCAAGGTATTTAAGGTAGAGCTCACGCTGCAACGGTTCGTATCCCAATGCATCAATGCCCAGCATTGCGCTGGACGGATCGAGAATACGGGTGACCACCTTCTCGCCAAACAGTGTCGGGCAGGTGCTGACGCGGAAATCGATTGCCCGGTTCTTCGACAGTCGCATTTTGATGCGGCCGTCCTGCGGCACCCGGCGCTCGGCGATATCGAGGCGCGCCATCACTTTGAGACGGGCGACGATTTTTACCGCCAGCTGCACGGGAGGTAAGGCAACTTCTTTGAGAACGCCGTCTAACCGGGTCCGGATGCGGAACATCTTTTCATAGGGCTCGAAGTGAATGTCTGATGCGCCCTTTTTGATGGCGTCGAGCAATATTTTATTGACGAAGCGCACGATCGGTGCGTCTTCAACGTCATCGCGCCCTAGGGCGTCCGCATTGGGATCCTCATCGCCGCCAGTGACTTCGAGATTCTCGAGATCGAAGTCGTCATCAGTCAGGCTCGGCATGACCGCTTCGGCCTGATCCATGGCCTTGCCGACCGCCAATTGCAGCTTGTCGTCCTCGACAACGACGAACTCGATGCTCATCGAAGTCTGAAAGCGAATTTCATCCAGCGCATGCAGATTGGTGGGGTCCGCAACCGCCAGGAACAGGCGCTTACCGCGCTTCATCAGCGGTAATACTCGATGTTTCTGCAACAGCTTGTCGCTCACCGCGCGGACAGCGTCCACATCAATGGCGACCGCGTCCAAATCCAGCAAGGGCACGCCAAACTCGTTCGAGGCTGAAATGGCGATATCGCGAGCCGTCGCGAGGTTCGCTGCCACGAGATGGGTCACCAGACTGATGCGTTTTTCCTTTGCCCGCGCAATGGCATCCTGCATGGCCTGTTCGTCCAACAGGCCATCTTGGACGAGGCGTTGCGCGAGGCCGCCCGAGGGCCACGCGGCTGGTGCCGCCAACTGACGCTATTGCGTTATCATTCATGGACTTACGATAAACCCCGGGCCGCTGCTGCTAGGCTACTATCGATAGCCGGCTGAGCAATTGTCAAATCATCCGCGGATACTCGCACATTGGGGCCGTCGCGCTCGTGACTTTGATCGCAAAATGAGCCGTCTGCGGCGCAGGCTACCATTAGGTGACAGCGGCATTCCGTGGGACCGAGGGACCGAGGCGATCAACGTTTGGCTTCACCGGCCGCCATTCTAGACCCAAAAAAAAGAAGCCCCTCTTAGGAGGGGCTTCTATTGCCGTTATTGTGGCCTGAACGCCACTAACGGCACCAGGTCACTACTTACACTGGGTAGGTACGTACTTGGTCGCAACGGGCGTGGCCGGCATCGGCACACCAGCAGGAAACACCGCTTTCGACGACGTATTGCCAGCAGAAGTGCAGGCCCAATCGATATTGCCCGCAGCACCGCCGACAAGCGCAGCACCGGCAATATAAGGTGACAGCAACAGCTTGTTTGCGCCGTTCAACTGCGGAATGTTAGCGCCACTGTAAGATACGGTGATGATGCCGGTCGCGGCTCCGATGGTGATCGCCGTAACATACTTAGTCGCTTTGAAGTTAGCGAGCCACTCAGCGGACGCTGCCGTGAGTCCCACTACGTCATTCGACTGAAACGCCTCCGAGACTGAGGTCTCCGCCGCACCGGCGAGATTCAGACCTTCCGTCACCTTCGAGCGAATCGTGTAGTCCTGATACGCCGGGATGGCAATCGCGGCCAAGATACCGATGATGGCGACCACGATCATCAATTCGATCAGTGTGAAGCCCTTTTGCACTTGCTTAAGCATTAATTAACTCCTGATTATGAACACGCAAATCTTCGTATTCGAGCAACGGCCAGCGCCGGTAATCCTAGATTAAGCAAGCGCTATGCCAGGGAACCGACCCGGGCGATAAGTGCATGAATTTGAAGCAAATTCACATTTGGCACGATCGGTGTTTGACATAGATGCGTCGTACGCCGGAGTCATACGGGACGCGCAAGGTCACCTATTGACAAAATTCGTCACGAGTGGCGACTCGTGGCATCTGCGCCTCAAGACATCCTAGGATTATTCCCGCAAATCCAACAACGGGCCGATGAACTTTTTGTAGTTGCGCCATCGCGCGATTGAATTCTTATACATCTTTTGCCGCACTTGCCAATAACTGGCAGTCACGACTTGGCGTTTCGTTTCATGGAACGCTAAGCACCTGTCATCCCATTCGAGACCGAGAAAGTCCAATATCTTACGCGTCCATCCCTCCTGGTCGGCCACCAACTCCGAGTAAGGCACATCCAGAATCGATCCCGGCGGAAGCACCGCGCGCCAATGCGCCATCAGGCGATGATGCTCACGGTAGTAGTGCGCTAGGTCGGACAAGTCCATGGTGAAGTTCAGCCCCGCTGCGAGCTTCTGAAAGTAACATGATAGACACGTATCGATCGGATCGCGCTGCATATAGATGATTCGCGCGTTTGGAAAAACTACGTGAATCACACCCAAATGATCGGCGTTGATCGGCGCCTTATCGACGATGCGGCCTGCATCGCCGGGGGTCGCCGCTAATACCCTCAAATAATCCTCAGCCAGCTTCATCCTAGTTCGTTCATCGAGCATTCCCTTTCGCAGCTGGATTTCGTGTTCGTCGGTCGCGTCGCTCCAGAATGCCAATTCCCCGGCGCCTTTCGCCGCAGGATGCGAAGCGATGATTTGTTCTGCGAGCGAGGTCCCCGACCGCATCATGCCGACGACAAATACCGGCTTCGTCGAGGAGGAACCGCCTTTCTGCACAGTCGAGATCGCCTCGCGCGTGTATACGCGAATCATGTCATTTACGAAGGCAAACCGGGCATCCCGGTCATAAGGTTCAGCCGCGGTCTTCAGCAATTCATTCGCACGCTCATAATTCCCAAAGGCTCCTTCGAAATCCATCACATCGTCGCAGTACTTACCCATTGCGAAGCGCAAGTCGGCCTCGTCCATGGGAGGAACACCGCTCGAGGCTATCTTCTCCGCGCCTTCGAGCCACGCAGCGTCCGAAGACGTCATTTTGCGGATGCTGGATTGGGCCGCCCAGGCACTGGGCATTTTTGGATTGACTTCAAGTGCACGTTGAAACAGCGTGCTTGCTTCCTCGAAGGACCCCTCTATTGCCGCTATATGCCCCAGTCCAAACAGTGCTTGATCATTGCGAGGAGCCGATTTCAGCACTTTTTTGAAGTTAGCCTTGGCATCGCGCAATCGTCCAAGAAAAGCCAGGGTAAATCCTAGATTATTCCGGGCATCGACACTGGTCGGGTTCAGTTTGAGGGCACGCCGCAGCCAAATCTCGGCATCGACGAACCGCCCCCTCCAGCGCAGGACATTCCCAAAATTGTTGTATCCGACTGCGTCATTGGGGCGTACGATCGTCGCCCGACGAAAACATTCCGCTGCTTCATTTAAGCGCCCCAATCGACAAAATGCGGCCCCAAGATTGTTGAGCGCATCGCCATGCCTGGGATCGATTTTCAGCAAATCCTGGAAAACAGAGGCTGCTTCTTCGCACTCATCCCGAGCCAAGCATTTCACCCCTTGGGCGAGAAGATGTCTGACGTCATTTATTGACGACCGTCCGGCAGTCACGGCGGGCGATTCGTTGTCGGGCGTCGAAGGGGTTGGATTAAGCGCGAGGTGCATTACCAATCTCTGGGTCACCTCATCCACCATCCCCTTGTCGACACCTTTTTCTAGCAATCTCCATTTGAACGAGTTTGCAAACTTTGCCCTCTTAAAGAAGTTCAGGTGCAGAGCACGAACTTCAAGATCAGCTCGCTGAAGAATCCCCTTCAAGCTGCCTCCGGTCCCTTTTGAGCGTCGGACTTGTTGCGCATGGCCGAGTCGGACGCGGCCTGGAGCGCAAATTGATCGGCTAATGCGGCTCCAACCTCGGAAGCCGCGCGCGCGTCGAACCAGTCGAGAATCATTGTGTCGTCTCCAAATAAAACCCGGCATGGTGATCGCACGGCCAAACGCTCTCCACGCCGCACAAAAATCCTGAGAATCTTCAATTTGACAGATTGCAAAAAAGACTAACCCAAATCGATTAGCCTTTCTGGGCTCGGCTGGATCGGTTAGGAATCGCAAAAAGTGACACTGATCACAGTTACGCCGCGAATCTGGAAAAGTCAGCCGGGATCTCGAGATGACCTTCGCGACTCGACTCAGCGAGATTAGAGTGTTACTCGATTCCGAGCTTCTTGATTCGATAGCGCAAGGCGCGAAACGACATTCCCAAAACTTTAGCTGCTGCCGTTTTGTTGAATCTGGTCTGCTCCAATGCCTTGATAATCGCATCGCGCTCGATTTCTTCCAGATGATCGCCCAGCGCTGCAGCGCTTTGCGCGTTTTCGGCCGGAGCAGAACCCGGTGGCTTGGCGAGTTGAATACCCGTAGCCCGAACTTCGCCGCTAGTGCTTAGCGTGATGGCGCGCTCTAGGATGTTCTCGAGTTCGCGCACATTTCCCGGAAAGGCGTATGTTTCGAGCGCTGCCAACGCGTCCTTGCCCAGCATCGGGGGCGCGATTTTCATGCGCCGCCCCAGCCTTCGCAGGATGGCCTCCGCGAGCTCCGGTACATCCTCGGGCCGCTCACGCAGCGATGGGACACGCATTTCAATGACATTCACGCGATAAAAAAGGTCCTCACGGAACTTACCTTCGACGACAAGCTGGGCGAGATTCTTATGTGTCGCCGAAAGAATTCGCACGTCGATCCCAACCTCCAGCTGTTCGCCCACTGGACGAACAGCTCTTTGAATGTCGCGAGTAATCGCGTGGACCTCGCCGCCGGTGCTCAAGGTAATGGCGCGTTCCAAGATGTTTTCCAGCTCCCGAACATTACCTGGAAAGTGAATAGGATTCGAGCGCTTCCAACGCATCTTGACTGAGTAGCGGCGACGCGATCTTCATGCGTCGGCTCAGTCGCCGAAGCACGGCTTCAGCGAGTTCGGGCACGTCTTCCGGCCGTTCACGCAAAGAAGGTACGCGCAGTTCAATGACATTGACGCGATAGAACAGGTCTTCGCGGAATTTTCCTTCGGCAACCAATTTGGAGAGAGTCTTGTGCGTCGCGGATAATACACGCACATCGATGCCGACCTCTAGTTGCTCGCCGACAGGGCGCACCGCCTTCTCCTGGATTACCCGCAACAGCTTGACCTGCATGTGCAGCGGCAAATCCGCGATCTCATCGAGAAACAAAGTGCCGCCTTCCGCGGACTGAATGAGCCCTTTCTTGTCGCTGACAGCCCCGGTAAAGCTGCCGCGCTTGTGACCGAACAGTTCGCTTTCCATGAGTTCGGTCGGAATAGCTCCGCAATTGACCGGTACAAATGGGCCATCTCGGCGCGGTCCGGACTCATGGATGAGTTTCGCAACCAATTCCTTGCCGGTGCCGGATTCGCCAAAAATATGGACGGGTGCTTGGCTGCGTGCGACACGCGCGATCATATCTCGCATGTGTTGCATGGCCGGCGACGTGCCAAGCAACCGTGGGCCAAATACGCTGGTATCGCCGTCGTTGGTTCCGATAGCTTGATGGCGCTGGCCACCAACTTGCGCAAGCCCGCGAGATCGAGGGGTTTGGACACAAAATCGAAGGCGCCAAGTTTAAGCGCGCGTACGGCGGTTTCCATATTGCCATGGGCGGTAATCACGGCGACAGGAACGCTGGGCGTGTATTGCTGCATCCACTTGACCAGCTCCAAGCCATCGCCATCGGGCAGCTGCATGTCAGTCAAGCACAAATCGAACTGCTCGGCTTTGAGCAGGCGCTGTGCGGCGGCCACGGTACTCGCCGTTCTTGGGCTTAGATCCATGCGCTGCAAGGTAATGGACAACAATTCACATAGATCCGGCTCATCGTCGACGATCAAGACAGTGGCTTTCGGCATGACCGTATTGTAGCGTGAGCCAGTACGACTCGGCACGCCAGAGCCAATCAAACGCTTGATGGACCATACCTTTGCCATCCCGGTGTATCGATGCGGCGCCCAATCTGGCCGCTCTGGTCGAATCATTGCGCGCGCAGACGGGTGCTTACAGCGAGATTCTGCTTGCGACTTCGACGCCATCAGCGGAACTTGATGCTTTCGCAAAACGACACGCGTTGCCGCTGCACATCAATCCGCAGCGCATCGATATCGCAGCCGACTGGAACTTTGCGCTGGCGGCGACTCAGACGCGAGTTAGTGACGCTTGCCCATCAAGACGATCATTTCGCACCATTCTATGTCGCACGGCTCAGCAGCGCGCTGCGCCGCCATCCGGGCGCGTTGATTGGCTTCTGCGACTATTCGGAGCACACACCGCTTGGCCCGCGCCCCACCAATATCAACCTCTGGATCAAGCGCGCGCTTCGCGCAGCGGGCCTTTGGCGCGCGCGAGTGCATCACCGATCTCCGCGACAAGGTGCGCTTGCTGTCACTCGGCAATCCGATCTGCTGTCCCAGCGTCATGTTCGAATCGGTCGGCGCTTGCCGATTTCCGTTTTCCCGGCGGATTTCAGACCAACCTGGATTGGATGGCGTGGCTGGAGCTGGCGCGCCGGCCCGGCGGATTCGTTTACGTGCGCGAACGTCTGGTATCGAAGGGCGTCCATGCCGGGAGCGAGACTACGGCGACGATTGCGAATCGTGCGCGGGAACGGGAAGATCGGGCTGTATTCGATACTCTCTGGCCGCGTCCGGTTGCCGCCGCACTGGCGACCGTCTACCGGCTGGGCTATCGCGCCAATCGCTTCTAGGGAGCCACGCCGCCCAAGCTGATGCAGACGACTCCCAGAGTGACGAGGGCAATGCCGGTCCACTGCACCGGCGAGAGTGTCTCGCCATAAACCAACCACGCGGACAGGGCCATCAATGTGTAGAAGCCTGCGCCGACGGTCGCCGTGGCAACACCGAGCTTTTCACGCGAGACGATGACCATCCACATCACATAGCTCAGAATTTGCAGGGTTACCGAGGCGTAGATCCAAGGAGACAGCGCAGCACTGCCAATGAACCGCGGCAGCGCCGACACACTCGCCGGGCTGCCGAGTGCATTCAGGGCACGGCGCAGCACCAACTGGCTGATGACGGAATTGACGGTGAAGGCGACCAGCAAGAATCTGATGGACATAGGCAAGCTACCGCGAAAAGACAATGGCGTAGTTCGGTCGGTCCGTCTCGAACAACCGGGTTTCCTCGCGGCGGAGCGGTCCCAGCGCTTCGGTGAACAGACGCTCCAGACGATCGCGGGAGATCAGGCTGACGTTCCGATCGCCGGTAATGTAGCGGTCGGCCCAAAACCCTAGCATTGCACGCCATGAACCGGGCTCCACATCTTTGACGATGATGCGGAGCTGTGGCACACGTTCGAGAAGCACCCTAATCGATCGGAGGAAGCTCGCGCGCGCGGATTCGGGGATGTGGTGCAGTACGTCTGCGATCAGAATCGCGTCGGGGTCTGCTCGACCCGCGGCCAGATATTCTGCAATTCCGGTGCCGGGCAGGCGCGTCACCTGGGCGTCGAAGCGCGCTTCGATCCATTGGCCGACGAGCGGGCCCGGGTCAAGCGTCGTGACTCGCAGATCGGGACGCAGCGCCAACAGATGATTGAGGGGTTGGCCATCGCCGCCGCCGATGTCGAGTAGATGCGCGCCGCGCGGCATGGCGCCGGCAATGGCGGCCGCGACCTTTGCCAGGTCGACAAAAATCGCCCGGTACCAGCCGCCCGCGCGGCGGGCGAGGCGCGGGCCGAGAAGACGACGAACTGCGGGTCCCAGACTCATGGATCGTCGGTGCCGATCGCGCGGACGTCGATGAATTCCAACAGAAAAGAAGCGAAAATGATCTCGGCGCCTGCCAGCATCAATGTGACCGACGGGATGGCCACGCGCATCATGGTGGAGGGGTCGAGCGCAGCGAGATGAGCATGCGCCCAGTGGAGGACCGAATAGACCGCGAGCGCGAAGCCGGTCAAGGCGAGCACTAGGCCGAGCATGATGCCGCGCTCGAGTGTGAAGCCTCTGAGAAAGCCTGCGAGCGGCGGACTCATCGGCAACACATGTTTCAGAACGCCAATGGTGCGCGCCAACAATGAGAACAGCACCAACTGTATTCCGAGAATTGCCGCCCCGGCCGCGTACAGCATGGTGTGAATGTCGAATCCAACGTCGGCGATGACCAGCGGGCCGCGGAGCAGCGCGAGTTCGGCCGTCACACCGATGCCGATCAGAAAAGCGCCCGGATACAGCATGAGCCAGCGAGGGCTCATCATGAGTAGAAAGCGCAGGTGACGCCAACCATCACGCCAGCTGCGAAGGTGCGGCGCGCGCGATCGTCCGGCGGGCGAAAGCACGGTGGGCACTTCGGCGATTGGCCAACCGGCAAGCGTCGCCTTGACGATCATCTCGCTCGCGAATTCCATGCCTGGGGCGTGCAGGCCCAAGCGTAGCGCTGCCGCGCGATCGACACCACGCAGACCGCAGTGGAAGTCGCGCACGCCGGACGGGAACAACAGTCGTCCTGCGAAGCTGAGCAAGGGATTGCCTACATACCGATGCAGGAACGGCATGGCGCCCGGTCGGATGCCGCCACGAAAGCGGTGGCCAATGACCATCAAGTGACCTTGGCGCAATCTTTCGACGAATGTATCGAGCCGCGAGAAATCGTAGCTGTCGTCGGCGTCACCCATGATCACGTAGCGGCCATGGGAAGCGTCGATGCCGCCAATGAGCGCGTTGCCATAGCCTTTGTTTGAGATTTGGACCACTCTTGCGCCTGCCTCGCGGGCGAGGTCCGGTGACCCATCGGTCGATCCATTGTCGGCGACGACCACCTCGCCTTCGATACCGGTGCGGCTAAGAAAATCGCGCGCCTTGTGGACACACGTCTTGATGGTCTCGGCCTCGTCGAGGCAGGGCATGAGAATAGTCAGTTCCACTGGCCATCGATTCTAAACCACGGTCCGCAAAGCACAACCGCCGACGGTGCCTCGAGCCTTGAATTTACTAGGCTTCGCCGATCTCTTCGTGATAGTCGTCTTCGGCATTGATGCGCCAGATTTCCTGCTTGCCGTTACCGCCATTCACTATCGAGTTGATTGCGCTGCTGGCCGCCAACATGGAATGATCTTGATTGTTGTAGCGGTGCATTCCATTTCTGCCGACGGGGTAGAGATTTGAGAATCGATCCAAGTAGCCGCGCAATGTGTCGAACTCGCCGTACGTGCCGAAGTAGGCGGGGTATGCCTTGGGAACTCGAACCAACGTCCCGTCGATGACATCCCTGCGATCGATCAGCCCGATGGTCTCCAATTCGGCGGCCGCAAAGTCGATGAACCGGCCATTGTCCATGGACCAAAGCTCGTCACCCTCGCGGCAGAAGTATTCCAGCCCCAGCCAGATGGTGGCGGGGTCGGCGACCAAGGCCGGGCTCCAATTGTTGAAGACTTGAAGCCGCCCGATTTTGACATCCGGCTCTTGGATATAAATCCAATTGTCCGGCGGCATGCCGTTGGACTGCCGCGCATCCCGTCGATCGCTTCTGGACTTCATCCGACGCAGCAGCAGGCCGACGGTCACGAAGTCGCGGTACGGAAGGCCATCGGCAATCCGTGAGTACCGCGAATCTTCCGGTCTTAAGAATGTGATGAGGTCGCGGACGGGCATTGTGGAAATGAAATGGCCGCAAGGAACACGTTGAACCGATCCGGTGGCTTCGTCCAATACGTTCACCGCCATGACCTCTGCGCCGTCGCGCTCGACCCCGACTATGCGGTGCCGAAGGTAGATTTGGCCGCCGCGCTCGCGCACCCGCCGCGCGACTTCCTCCCACATTTGACCGGGTCCGAATTTAGGATAGAGGAATCGCTCGATGAGACTGGTTTCGCTGCGCTTTTGCGCGGTGTCCGCCGAATTGCGAAATGGAGCCGTCAGAGCATGCGCCAGCGCCTTCGTGACCGACAGACCTTTGATGCGCTGCGCGCCCCATTCTGCGGAAATCTCGCCGCATGGCACGCCCCATACCTTCTCGGTATAGCTCTTGAAGAACGTTTCGTACAAACGACACCCGAAACGATTGATGAGAAAATCTTCCAGGGTGATTTCGGGCGATCGCGACTTGAAATGCGCGCGACCGTAGCTCAGGCCAATGCGCAAGGCCTCGATCAGGCCTAAATTCTCGAAGGTGCGCGCATTGAGGCTTAAGGGGTAATCGAAAAACCGGCGCCGGTAGTAGATGCGCGACAGACGCCGACGCACCAGCATGACGGCTTCCGGCGAGGACGGATCCAAGGCCTCGGGCGTCAAGTCGCGCGATTGACCTTGATAGTGGACTCGCAGGGGGCTCAACGATGGTTTTTGCGCTTCGGCCAGGGGCAAGATCTCTTGCCACCAGCGCATGACCCAGTCCGACTTGGAAAAAAATCGGTGGCCCCCGAGGTCCATCCGATTGCCGCGGTATTCGACGGTCTTGGAAATTCCGCCCACCTGAGCATCGGCTTCGAACACGATGGGCGTGATGTCGGAGCGCCGCAAGAGCTCGAGCGCCGCGGTCAGGCCGGCAGGCCCGGCGCCGGCGATGACGGCAATTTTTTGCGGCTTACCCGATGAATTCATGCGATCTGATCAAGCTGCAGTCGTAGAGATTCCAGTCCTTCCATGCTCCGGCTCGATCGTGCCTGATCCGGGGCAAGCCGATGTCTGCCGGGGAAATGACGAAGCCGAGCTTCGGGTCTGCGCACACTTGGCGCAGGTTCGTTGCCGTCAGCGGCCGTGTCGCGGCATCTGCCTTCCGTCCGGTCACGGCGGTGGCACGAAGACTGGTCATGATTTTCCAGTTGGGATCCATGAGCGGCAGCAGCACGGTCGACCGGCGCTGCACCTCCATCGCCGTCGCCCGCGAGAAAACCACCCCGGCGGATTGATCGACTGCGAGGTAATTGGGCCGCTGCAATGTGAACCAGACGAAGCCGCCCACATCGTGGGTCGGGGTGACCAGCACGGTGCTCGTTGGCGGAACGGCAGCGGTCCAATCCGCGAATTCGTTGATATCGACCGCCGATCCGAAGGTGTGCCATTGTTTGAATGCCGCCGGCCCAAGCAGTATGGACAACGCGGCAAGCAGCACGCTCACGGCCATCGGCACCCATGCTGCTCGCGCGCTGCGGATACACCACCAGGCCAGCGCGCCGAACAGCACCGCTGGGATTCGCAGCCCGAAGATATCTCGCAGCAGCACGGCGCCTGACGGCGCATGTCCGGGCACAGAACTTGGGGAAGACATGATTGCCCATGATTTAATTGATACCCACGCCAGGATCGCGATGCCGAGCGCTGCGGCCACCCATCGCAAATAGTTCGCGCGTCCCTGAAAACGCGATCGCATGACCCAGACTGCCAACGCGACCGAGACGCACGCCGTCCCGACCTCCATCGGCAAGGTCCATCCCGACACGAGCAACACGACGCAAAGCGGGCCGCACTTGTCGTCACGCCACACCTGCAACACCACACCGGGGAGCAACAGCGCGCTCACAAAAACACTGATCCAAACCCAGCGCCACGCTTGGCCCTGTACGAGAATGGCCACGGGACCCAGAGCACTGCCGATCCATGCCACCGCGAGTCCCGCCGCCCCTACCAACGCGGCTGCGGTGCAGAGCTTGCGAATCCGTGGGTCCTGAATGGCGACCGCTGTGAAACCTAAATAGAGAAAAGGCTGAGCGTTCACTTCCCAATCGCGCACCGACCAGAGCGGCAAGAACAGAAATTGCGAGCGCTCTCTGACGATTTCGGCCCAGGCTGCGTCCATGACGGCCAATCCTTGAGTGTCCAACGGTAACAGGGTCGCGACCACGGCAATGAGGAAGGTCGCGATCAGTCCTCCGCTTGCAGCCAAGACGATCAGGCGAATTGGTAACGAGAGGCAAATCAAGAGGAGTAGCCCGGGCAGCGCAATCAGCGGATGCACTAAGAACGCGCCTGCCGCGAGCATGAAGCCGAGTCCCTTGCGGCCGCGCAGATGACAGGCAAGCGCGGTAATAACTAAGGCCTCGGCGGGTAGACGTGCCGTCAAATACTGCTCGAAAATCCGGAACACGCTCGAGCCGCCATAATCTCCGGGGACGATCAACAGGAGCGCGACGGCCAGCCACGCGGCGTCGCGGCCGCTGACCGCGCGAGCGACGCTCCACGCCGCGGCTAAAAGCCAAATGGTAAAAAGCAGGGTGAGCAGCCGCGCGGCATTTTCCAAACCCAGAAGATTGATGCACGCGGCATAAAAAGGGGAAAACGCCGTGAACTGATCCTGCGAGGTGTTCTGCAGATACAAATCGGTCGCGAGCTGCGGCCGCAGGCGCGCGAGCGCTTGAAACGCGTAGATCTGCGCATCGCCCGTGAGACCGTGGTAGCCACGCAGAGCCAACCAAAGCGTCGCCACCAGGAAGGTGAGGCTTAAGGCCGTGAACTTCGATTGAGTCCCCGTGCTCGACGTGTGCATTGGGTGAATTCTTGTGTAAACATGGGATTATGCACGACCGCTGGACCGATCGCCGCGTGGTGCGCTTGAGCGCGGTACTGTCGGCAATCTGTCTTGCCTACTTTTTGTCGCTCGATCACTGGCTTTTCTCGAGCGCACATTTCTCGCCGATCTTCCGGCTGCTGTTGACCGCTGATGATTCTCGGACCGCTTGGCTTAGCTTAGGCGTGTGCCTGTTGGCGGCCGTGTGGAACCGGCCCGCGCCCGCCTTAAGATTGGCGGATTTCTTCGGGAATCACCCTTACTCCGTAGCCTTGGCAAGCACGGCGGTGCTGGCGCTTGGGGCGGTCCTTGTTTATCACGACGTGGCGCTGTCGATGGATGAGTACGCCGCGGTCTTTCAGGCAAAGATCTTCGCCACCGGCCACCTTGTCGCGCAATTGCCGCGCGGCCTCATCGATTGGCTAGTGGTCAGCGGCTTCAATGGGTCGTTTCTGGTGGCCTCGCCGGAATCCGGCCGCGCCATCGAACATTATTGGCCGGGTTTCGCGGCGCTGCTCACGCCATTCCAATTCTTGGACGTGCCGTGGCTCTGCAATGCGACGCTCGCCGGGCTTGCGATTCTTCTCATTTACCGGATAACCATTGAGATTACCGGCGATCGGCGCAGCGCGGGTTGGGCGCTGCTGTTCACCGTGGCGTCGGGCGGCTTCGTCGCAAACGCCATCTCGTACTATTCCATGCAGGCACACTTGACCGCGAACCTGCTGTTCGCAGCGCTGCTATTGAAGCCCACGCGCTATCGGGTCCTCGGGAGCGGGTCTCGTGGGGTCGCTGGCGTTGATCTTGCACAACCCGGTGCCGCACGCGCTGTTCGCGATTCCCTGGATTCTCGCCCTGGCGCTCGAGCGCGAGCAGCGCCGATTCCTGCTGCCTTTGATCTTGGGCTACTTCCCCGGCCTGGCCCTCGGCTTGGGCTGGCTCATGTTGCGGGGGGAGATTGGCTCGGGGCTGCACGGGATGGCGGCCGCGCACGGTGTCGCCGCTGGCGTATTTGCGTGGCCGGACGCGGTGCTGCTGAACATGCGCGCGGCGGCGCTTGCCAAGATGTGGGTATGGACGCTGCCGAGCTTGTTTCTATTCGCCTTCCTAGGCCGCTGCCGTCACCGCGACAATCGCCACGTGCGTTTGTTGACTCAATCCGCCGTGTTGACCTTTGTCGGCTACCTGTTCGTGCGGTTTGATCAGGGCCACGGCTGGGGGTATCGCTATTTCCAGTCGGCGTGGGGTGCCGTGCCCATATTGGCCGCCTGCGCCATGGGCGGGGCGCCCGGTCGCGCGCCGCCCTCGCCGGATTCGCGGCTGGTGTCGTTCGCGGGAGCCGCAGTGGTGTTGAATTTGCTGGTCGTTATGCCGTTTCAAATGCATCAAATCAGCGGGTTCATTGCTGAGCACCTGGCGCAACTGCCGCCGCCGCAAAGGCCCGGCAACAATGTGTACTTCATTCACCCACGCGGCGGGTTTTACGTCGCGGACATGGTGCAGTTCGACCCGCTGCTGAGAGATCGCGACCTCAAGCTGGTCAGTCACGGCGCAGAAATGGACTCGGAATTGATTCGGCAGAATTGGCCGGCTGCCGTCAAAGTTGCCACCACTCGGGCGGCGGACCAGTGGTATCTCGGGCCGCAAGATCAGCGGGTCCCCCTCACCGATCGCGCGGCGGAAAGGCACTTCGCGATCAGCGCCCCTAATCCTCCCAGCGCTGCGGATCGCTGAACACGACCCGGAAGATGCTGCCGTCGCCGCCGCGCGGTTCGTACAGCAAAATGGCGCGGTTGAGCTGGCACAGTTCCCGCGCAATGAATAGCCCAAGGCCGGTGCCGCCCTTGCGCCCCGTGAAAAACGGCTCGAATATGCGGTCCACCACCCGATGTTCGATTCCCGGCCCGCGATCCGCGACCTCGAGATAGGGTCGATTGCCGGCGCTCAGGCGACCGAGATTGATCTCGATGCCGATACCGTCGCGGGCCTCCCCATACTTGATGGCGTTATCGCACAGATTCCACACGACTTGATGCAAGTGGCTGGGATCGAAGCGCACCTCCAGATCGACCGCTTCCTCTATCAGCCGGAGACGAGCGCGGGGAACTTGCATGGTCTCGCAGAACTCGTCCAGGAACTCCTCGATCCAGTCACCGAGCGTGAGGCGCGAGGGCTTGGTGGCTTCACGTCGGGAGAGCTGCAATACGTTGTTGATGATGGTGCTGACGCGTTCGGAGTTTGCGCGAATGATGTCGGTCAGGCGCCGCTCCTCGGCGCCGATATTCGGGCTCTCGGCGAGCAATTGGCCGGCGTGGCTCATGGCGCCGACGGGATTGCGGATTTCATGGGCAATGCTGGCCGACAGCCGGCCGAGGGCGGCGAGCTTGCTTTGCTGTACACGTTCGCTCATGAGGCTGGTGTCTTCGAGGAAGATCAGCGTGGGGCCTGGCGAGACCCCCAAAGGCGCGAAATGCGGCTGAATGACGCGCGCGCCGTCGGCGGCCACGAAGCTCGAAGGCGACCCTTCCTCACGCTCGCTTTGCCGCCAAGTGGTCAGCGAGTACAAGAGGCGCGGCGACACTTCGCCCACCAGGGCGCCCGGCACGGCGTGATCGTCGCCGAGGATCTCCGCCGCCGATTCATTGATGAGGCGAATCTTATCGGCGGCATCGACCACCAGGAGGCTCTCGCGCAGGTGCTGCACGATGTACTGCGACAAATCCGCGAGGTTCGCGAGATCGACGTCTCTCTGCCGAACCAGGTCCTCGCTCTCGCGCATGCGGCTGGCGACGAAGCTCGCGGAAGCGGCGATGATGAACAGCACCGCGCCCAGCAGGCCCGCGGTCGCGTAGGCCGGAACGTCGGTATGCCCGGCCAACTGCTGCCAAATGGTGTCGGCCAGCACGGCAAGCGCGGTGACGGCGGCGAGGAACAAGGCGCTGCGCGGCGGCAGCAGGAACGCGAGACTGCCGACGGGTACCAGGAACAAGATCCCGAGGCCGCTCGCCACCCCGCCGCAGGCGTGCACGAGCAGCATCAATGCCGTGATGTCGACCACCGCCTGCAACAGCGTTTGCAGCTTGACGTTTGCCAGCCGCCGCCGCACCAGGATGACGTTGCCGAGCCCGAAGCAGAGGTAGGCGATCGAGGCCGCGAAGAACAGCTGGGGGGAGCTCACGGCAATGCCGCGGGCACCCCCCAGGTAGAACAGCCCGAGCAGGGTGAGGGGCGCCAATACGCGATACAAGTTCAACAAGCCCAACACGCGCCAATTGAGTGCGGGCTTGGAATCGACTCTGCGTTCAAATTGACGGAGCAACGGTATTCTCGGCGGCTTTGCGCTGCCCGTGAGCTTAATTCAGAATAGCGTGCTCGACATAGGGGAATGAATGGCTCACCCGCAGCAGTTGCGTTGTGTCATGGCGCAGCTCAATTTGGTCGTCGGCGATGTCGACGGCAACACCTCGCGCATCGTGGCCGCCGCCGTCGCGGCGCGCGACGAGCATCGGGCGGACGTGGTTTTGGTGCCGGAGCTCGCGGTGTCGGGTTATCCGCCGGAAGACCTCTTGTTCCACTCCGGCATGCGTTTGCAGGTGGGGCGCTCGCTGGAGCGGCTGAAGCAGGAGGTACGCGGCATCACCTTGATCGCCGGGTATCCCGAGTACGTGGGAACGACGATTTTCAATTCGGCCATCGTGATTCGCGATGGCGCGGTCATCGCCAATCACCGCAAGGCCTGCCTGCCGAATTATCGGGTATTCGACGAGAAGCGCTATTTCACACCCGGCACCGAACCGACCGTGATCGAGATTAACGGTGTGAAGGCGGGTGTGCTGGTGTGCGAGGACGTTTGGGACACAGCGCCGGCCCTTCAAGCACGCCGCGCCGGTGCGGAGGTTCTGCTGGTCATCAACGCCTCGCCCTACGAAGTCGACAAGCAACTACAACGCGAGCAGGAGATCGGCCGCGACCGCGTGCGCGAGACCGGAATACCGTTGGTCTTTCTTAACCTGATCGGCGGCCAGGATGAGTTGGTATTTGACGGCAATTCCTTCGTGATGGACGCGCACGGTACGGTTACCACGCGGGTGCCGGCGTTCGTCGAAGGTCTGTACGCGGTGGATCTTGTGACCGATGCTGCGGGGGCGGTAAGGCCCCTGCCCGGCGATCTCGTGCCGCTGCAGAGCCGGGAAGAGAGTGTCTATGGGGCGCTCGTGCAAGGCACGCGCGACTACGTCGACAAGCATCGCTTTCCCGGTGTGGTGCTGGGTTTGTCCGGAGGCGTCGATTCGGCCTTGACCTTGGTGATCGCGGTCGATGCGCTGGGCGCGGAGCGGGTGCACTCGGTTGCGATGCCCTCGCGCTATACCTCGCAAATGAGCAAGGACGATGCCGCTTTGCAGGCCAAGTGGCTCAAGGTCAAGCACAGCGAGATTTCCATCGAAGGCATGTTCGAGGCGACGCTCGCGGCGCTCAGGGACGAGTTCGCCGGGCGCGCGCCCGACACGGCGGAGGAGAACATCCAATCACGCTGCCGCGGCGTGCTGTTGATGGGCATTTCCAACAAGACCGGCAAGATGCTGCTCACCACCGGCAATAAGAGCGAGATGGCGGTGGGCTACGCCACCCTGTACGGCGACATGGCCGGCGGTTTCGCCCCCATCAAGGATTGCAGCAAGCTCTTGGTTTATCGGCTCTGCGCCTGGCGCAACTCCCAATCGCAGGTGATTCCCGCACGCGTCATCGAGCGGCCGCCCTCCGCGGAGCTGCGCCATGAGCAAAAGGACACCGACAGCCTGCCCCCTTACGAAGTCCTCGATCCCATCCTCGAGGCATTCATCGAAGAGGATCTGTCGGTCGATCAAATCGCGGCCCGCGGCTTTGACCGGGCGACGGTCGGGCGCATTTTGGATCTGGTGAAGCGCAACGAGTACAAGCGCCGCCAGGCGCCACCCGGCGTGCGCGTCAGCGGCCGCGCCTTCGGACGCGATTGGCGCTATCCGATCACGAGCGGGTATAAGTCGCGGTAGGGAGTTACCTTCGCGACGAAATTCTGGCTCTCGCTAGAAAATCGCCCACCAATGCTTCTTGCGCCGGATGTCCTTGGTGGAACCCGGGTAATTGTCGGCGTAGACGCGTTCGGCGTCGGAGGCGAGATCCGTCATGTGCAGGTCCCGATAGGCATCCACCAGCACCTTCATGGAGCCTTTCACGGCGGGGGCGCCGTCATAGTTCTCGACGCAGTACTTGGCGCGATTGATCGCGCCCACGTAGGCGCCGCGCCGCATGTAGTAGAGGGCGACATGCAACTCGAAATCTGCCAAGCGGTTGCGCAGGAAGATCATGCGTTGCCGGGCGTCGGCGACGTACTCGCTGTGCGGATATTTCTCCAGGAGCTGCTGGAAGGCTTCGAAGGACTTCTTCGCGTTGACGGGCGGGCGCTGCGATAGGTCGACGTTGAATTTGCGCTCCAGCCAGTTGGCTTGGCGCTCGAAATACACCAACCCTTTCATGTAGTAGGCGTAGTCGACCCGCGGGTTGGTGGGATTTTCGCGGATGAACGTATCGGCGGCATCGATCGCGGGATCAACCTCGCGATTTTTGTAGTAGGCGTAGATCAAATCGAGCTGTGACTGGCGCGCGGGCTCGCTGAACGGAAAGCGCGATTGCAGCGCTTCTAGCTGCTTGATCGCCTCCCCATAGCTCGAATTCCTCATGGCCTTTTGGGCCCGCGCATAGATCACTTCGGGACCGGACTTCGCGTCGTCGGCGCGGTGGCTGCGGCAGCCCGCGGCCAACATCGCGAGCCCGACGGCGACGATCAGCACACGGCTAGGATGGACAAGATCACGCAGTCTCACAGGCGATTCCTTACAATGGGTGGGTCTTTCAAAGCGCGGCAGTATACCCGATGCCCCGCCGCTAGCTTCGAGTGCCCTATGACCCCAGAGTTCAACGCCGTCGATCTCACGATTCCCGCCGAATTGGCGGGCCAGCGGCTGGACAGCGCGCTGGCCCGCCTGATGCCCGAGCATTCGCGCACGCGGATCAAGGGTTGGATCGAGGACGGCGCCGTGCAGGTCGACCGGCGCGCCTGCAAACCACGGGATATTGTCGAGGCGGGCTCCCATGTGCGGGTGCAAACGATGCCTGCCGAGGCCGCACGACCCGAGGTACTGCCGGAGGCGATTGCACTGCGCCTGATCCACCAAGACCGCGACGTGCTGGTGATCGACAAACCCGCCGGTTTGGTGGTGCATCCGGGTGCCGGGAACCCGCGGCACACGCTGCAAAATGCCTTGTTGGGGTTCGATCCTAAGCTCGCGGCGCTGCCGCGCGCCGGCTTGATCCATCGCCTCGACAAGGACACGAGCGGGTTGCTGGTGGTGGCACGCACTCCGGAGGCGCAAACCTCGCTCAGCCGGCAGCTGGAGGCGCGCACCATGGCGCGAGAGTATGTCGCCGCCTGCGTCGGGGTCATGACCGGCGGCGGGACGGTCGATGAGCCCATCGGGCGTCACCGCGGCGACCGGCTGCGGATGGCGATTCGCGTGTCGGGCCGCCCGGCGGTCACGCATTACCGGGTGCTGGAGCGATTCCGGGCTCACACCTATTTGAGCGTCAAACTGGAAACCGGCCGCACCCACCAAATTCGCCTGCATCTATCGCATATCAAGTACCCGATCGTGGGTGATCCGGTTTACGGCGGCCGCTTCGGGTTGCCGCGCGGCGCAACCCAGGCTCTCATCGATGCGCTGCGTGGCTTCAAGCGCCAGGCGCTGCACGCAGCGACCTTGGGGTTCGATCACCCCCGCTCGGGCAAGCGGCTGATCTTGCAAAGTGCGGTGCCGCCGGACTTCGCGCAGCTGCTCGAGGTACTGCGCGAGGACGCACGGGCGGCGGCAACCGACGCTGCACAGGTGGGTGCGCGCAAGCCGGTGCGGGTGCGGTGACTGCCGGCTGGATCACGCCGGACTGGCCGGCGCCGCTCAATGTGCGGGCGCTCTCGACCTTGCGGCACGGCGGAGTGAGCGCCGCCCCCTACGCGTCGCTCAATTTGGGCGACCACGTCGGCGACCAGCCTGCGAGTGTTGCCGAGAACCGTCGACGTCTGGCGGCAGCGGCCGGCCTGCCGGCGCAGCCGCGTTGGCTCGCCCAAGTGCACGGCAGCCAGGTGGTCGATCTCGATGCCGCGCCCTGGGCCCAAGTGCCGGGACCCTTGGGTCCTGCCGATGCGTGCTTTGCGCGTCAAACCCAGCGGGTCTGCGCCATCCTGACGGCGGACTGCCTGCCGATCTTGCTGGCGGCCGACTCCGGCGACCTAGTCGCGGCGGCCCATGCCGGCTGGCGCGGGCTTGCGGGCGGCGTGATCGAGACCTTGGTCAGGGCATTGCCGGTGCCGTCTGCAAGGCTCATGGCCTGGCTGGGCCCGGCCATCGGCGTCAAGCATTTCGAAGTTGGAGCGGAGGTTCGCGAGAGCCTGCTAAGCAGTGATCCGGGAGGGGCCGAGGCGTTCACGCCCAACGCACGCGGTCGATTCATGGCGGACCTTGGGCTACTCGCACGCCGGCGCCTGACGGCCTTAGGGATTGACCGCATATTTGGCGGCGATCAATGTACTTTTACCGAGCCGGATCGATACTTCTCCCACCGGCGCGATGGGACGACGGGGCGGCAGGCGACGCTCATTTGGTTGGAAGCCGCTAAGATATAGGGGAGAGCCGCTAAGACCGTTGAATTGGCCCGTGCGCACCCCCAATAACTAACCATTCAGAGGGCTCCCCTCGAGGCTATTTCTATGCGAATGGACAAGCTAACGACCAAATTTCAGGCGGCATTGGCGGATGCGCAATCGCTCGCCGTGGGCCGCGATAATCAATACATCGAGCCGGTGCACCTCATGGCGGCGCTGCTGGACCAACAGGGCGGCACCGCGCGGCCACTGCTGGAGAAGGCCGGCGTCCAGGTCGCCAAACTGCGCTCGGATCTTGCCGGGGCGCTCGACCGATTGCCCACGGTGGAAGGCTCGGCCGGCGAGGTCTTGATCAGCAATGATTTGAACAAGCTCCTGAATGTCACCGACAAACTCGCACAGAAACGCGACGATCAGTTCATTTCCAGCGAATTGTTCGTGCTCGCGGCGACCGACGAGCGTGGTGAGCTTGGCCAATTGTTGAAGGCCAACGGCGCGTCCCGGGCCGCACTCGAAAAGGCGATCGAGGAAGTGCGCGGCGGCTCCAAGGTCGAAGATGCGGGCGCCGAGGAGAACCGTCAGGCACTGGAGAAATACAGCATCGATCTCACGGAACGCGCGGCCCAAGGCAAGCTCGATCCGGTGATCGGCCGCGACGACGAGATCCGCCGCACCATCCAGGTGCTGGCACGGCGTACCAAGAACAACCCCGTACTCATCGGCGAGCCCGGTGTGGGCAAGACCGCCATCGTCGAGGGTCTGGCGCAGCGCATCGTCAATGGCGAAGTGCCCGAGGGCCTGCGCAACAAGCGCATTCTCTCGCTCGACATGGGCTCGCTCATCGCCGGCGCGAAATTTCGCGGCGAGTTCGAGGAACGGCTCAAGGCGGTGCTCAACGATCTGGCCAAGCAGGAAGGCCAGATCATTCTGTTCATCGACGAACTGCACACCATGGTCGGCGCGGGCAAGGCCGAGGGTGCCATGGACGCGGGCAATATGCTGAAGCCGGCCCTGGCTCGCGGCGAGCTGCACTGCGTCGGCGCCACGACCCTCGACGAATACCGCAAGTACATCGAGAAAGACGCGGCGCTCGAGCGGCGCTTCCAGAAGGTGCTGGTGGATGAGCCGTCGGTGGAAGACACCATCGCCATCCTGCGCGGTCTGAAAGAGCGCTACGAAGTGCACCATGGCGTTGAGATCACGGATCCGGCCATTGTGGCGGCGGCGACCCTGTCGCATCGCTACATCGCGGATCGGCAGCTGCCGGACAAAGCCATCGACCTCATCGATGAGGCGGGTTCCTTGATTCGCATGGAAATCGATTCCAAGCCCGAAGCGCTCGACAAGCTCGATCGGCGCATCATTCAATTGAAGATCGAGCGCGAGGCGCTGAAAAAGGAGGCCGACGAGGCCTCGCGCAAGCGTTTGAGCAGCTTGGAAGACGCCTTGAAAGCGCTCGAGAAGGAATACTCCGATCTCGAGGAAGTGTGGAAGGCTGAGAAGGCTACGGTGCAGGGCACCGCGCACATCAAAGAGGAGCTGGAGCGGGCGCGGCAGGACCTGGAGACCGCCCGCCGAGCGCAGGATCTGGCGCGCATGTCCGAACTGCAGTACGGGCGGATCCCGGCCCTAGAGCAGAAATTGGCGAAGGCGCTCGAAGTGGAGCAGAAACCCAATCAGCTGCTGCGCAATTCGGTGACCGAAGTCGAGGTCGCCGAGATCGTGTCGAAGTGGACCGGCATTCCGGTGTCGCGCATGCTCGAAGGCGAGCGCGACAAGCTGCTGCGCATGGAAGAAGTGTTGAGCAAGCGCGTCGTCGGCCAGCAGGAGGCGGTCAAAGCGGTGGCGGATGCAATACGCCGTTCGCGCGCCGGTTTGTCCGATCCGCACCGGCCCACCGGATCCTTCATGTTCCTGGGGCCCACGGGGGTCGGGAAAACCGAGCTCTGCAAGGCTTTGGCGGAATTCATGTTCGACACCGAGGAGGCGCTGGTGCGCATCGACATGTCGGAGTTCATGGAGAAGCATTCCGTTGCACGCTTGATCGGCGCGCCGCCGGGTTACGTGGGCTATGAGGAGGGCGGCTACCTGACCGAAGCGGTGCGCCGCCGGCCATACAGCGTGATTCTGTTGGACGAGATTGAAAAGGCGCATCCGGACGTGTTCAACGTGCTGCTGCAGGTCTTGGACGACGGCCGCCTCACGGATGGCCAGGGACGAACCGTGGACTTTCGCAACTGCGTGGTGATCATGACCTCGAACTTAGGTTCCCAGGTCATCCAAGAGCTGTCGGGCGAGGCCAATTACGCGAGGATGAAAGAGGCGGTCATGCAAGTGCTGACCCAGCATTTCCGGCCGGAATTCATCAACCGGGTCGACGAGATCGTGGTGTTTCATTCGCTTGGGCGCGAGCAGATTCGCTCCATCGTCGACATTCAGTTGGGACGGCTGCGGATGCGACTGGCGGAGCGCGACATCACTCTGCGCTTGGAGGATGACGCACGCGACAAGATCGGCGAGGCGGGCTTCGATACGGTGTACGGCGCCAGGCCCCTGAAGCGTGCCATTCAATCGCAAATCGAGAACCCGCTGGCACAGAAGATTCTGCGGGGCGATTTCGTCGCGGGGGACCACGTGATCGCCAAGCTCAAAAGGGACGGGCTGGTATTCGAGAAGGAGCGGCTGCACTAGAGCCTGTCCTCGAGCGCAAGCCGCGGGCCTCGCTGCGGGCAGCCCCGGCTTTTCGCTATACTGCGGCGCCTCGGGCCCAAGGGATTGATAACAGGAAAGACATGCCGTTCTATGAGTACCAATGCAAGAGCTGCGGCCACGACCTCGAGGCCATGCAGAAGATCAGCGATCCGCCGCTGAAAAAATGCCCGCACTGCGGCAAGTCCCAATTGAAGCGTTTGATGTCGGCGCCGGTGTTTCGGCTCAAAGGCGGCGGTTGGTACGAGACCGACTTCAAGGGCGACCAGGACAATAAACGCAATCTCGCGGATCGGCCCGATACGGATGCGCCCAAGGACGCCGGTGAAGGCACCAAGGATGCCGGTGAGAGCACCAAGGAAGGCACCAAAGACAGCGGCAAGGACGCGGCCGCTGGCGCAGACGGTAAGGGCGGCAAGGATGGCAAGGGGGATGCCGCGGCTGCAAAGGATGGCGCGTCCAAGGACAAAGCCACCGACAAACCGGCGCCGTCGCCGCCCAAGAAATCCAAGAAGGCGGCCGGCAAGAGCTCGGCCCGGGTTCACATACCCGGTCACGGCAAATCCGCGGCGAAAAGACCGATCAAGCGACCGGTACATAAAGCCAAGCGTCGAATTTAGCCATGCGTACTCATTATTGCGGGCAAGTCAACGAGTCACTGATCGGGCAGGTCGTCACGGTCGCCGGTTGGGCGCAGCGCCGCCGCGACCATGGCGGCGTCATCTTCGTCGATCTGCGCGATCGCGAAGGGCTGCTGCAGATCGTATTCGATCCCGACAAGGCTGGGGTGTTCGCGATGGCGGAGCGCGTGCGCAATGAGTTCGTGCTCAAGGTCGCAGGGGTGGTGCGGGTGCGGCCGCCGGGCACCGCGAACGCCAACTTGAAATCGGGCCAGGTCGAAGTGCTGTGCCAGGAACTCGAAATCCTCAACCGCTGCGAGCCGCTGCCCTTTCAGCTCGACGAGCACGTCAGCGAAGAGGTACGGCTGCGCTATCGGTACCTCGATTTGCGCCGCGAAGAGATGCGCGAGCGGTTGCTGCTGCGCCACCGGATTACGCGCGCGATGCGGCATTACCTCGACGAGGCGGGCTTCATCGACATAGAGACCCCGATGCTGTCCAAGGCGACGCCGGAGGGCGCGCGGGATTACCTGGTGCCGAGCCGCACGCATGCCGGCAAGTTCTTCGCTTTGCCGCAGTCGCCGCAGATCTACAAGCAATTGCTGATGATTTCGGGCTTCGACCGCTACTATCAAATCGTTCGCTGCTTTCGCGACGAGGATTTGCGCGCCGATCGGCAGCCGGAGTTCACGCAGCTCGATATCGAGACTTCGTTTCTCGATCAGGCCGACATTCAAGTCCTGATGGAAGGATTGGTGCGGCATCTGTTCAAGCAGGTGCTCGACGTCGAATTGCCGAACCCCATGCCGCGCATGACCTATGCGGAGGCGATGCGCCGCTTCGGCTCGGACAAGCCCGATCTGCGGGTGCCGCTCGAATTGGTCGATGTGGCTGATCTCGTCAAGGGTTGCGACTTCAAGGTGTTCGCAGGCCCCGCCGCCGACCCGCGCGGCCGGGTGGCGGCGCTGTGCGTGCCACAGGGCGGCCGGCTGTCCCGCAAGGAGATCGACGACTATACGGCGTATGTGGCGCGCTACGGCGCCAAGGGCCTGGCATACGTCAAGGTCAATGAGACCGCGAAGGGGCGCGAGGGCCTGCAATCTCCCATACTGAAATTCCTGAGCGACGCAGCGATCAGCGGAATTCTGCAGCGTACGGCCGCCAAGGACGGAGATTTGATTTTCTTCGGCGCCGACACCGGCAAAGTGGTGAGCGACGCCTTGGGCGCGCTGCGCCTCAAGGTGGGCCACGACCTGAAGCTCGTGGCAGCGGGATGGCGGCCTTTGTGGGTGGTGGATTTCCCCATGTTCGAGTGGGACCCGGACGCGAAGCGCTGGCAGGCCATGCATCATCCGTTCACGAGCCCGGTGAATCTGGACTACGCGGCCTTGGCGGCGAGCCCGGGTGAGGCGACTGCCAAGGCCTATGACATGGTGCTCAACGGTTCCGAGATCGGCGGCGGTTCAGTGCGCATTCACGCGCAGGAACTACAGTCCGTAGTGTTCGATTTGCTGGGCATTTCGGCCGAAGAGGCGCGCCAGAAGTTCGGCTTCCTGTTGGATGCGCTCAAGTTCGGCGCGCCGCCGCACGGCGGCATCGCGTTCGGGCTCGATCGGCTGGCGATGCTGATGGCGGGGGCGGATAGCATTCGCGACGTCATCGCCTTCCCGAAGACGCAGACGGCTGCCGACCTGTTGATGGATGCGCCGACGGAAGTCAGCGAGGCGCAGCTGAGAGAACTGCATATTCGCGTGCGTGTCCCCCCGAAGATCGACTGATAGCGTGAGCGCTCCCGCCCATCGACGCCCGGAATCAGTATTGATCGTGATCCATACCGACGGCGGCGAGTTCCTGTTGCTGGAACGCCGCCGCCCGCCGGGCTTCTGGCAGTCGGTGACGGGCAGCCTGGAATGGGGCGAACTCGCGGACAGTGCCGCACGGCGCGAGGTCATCGAGGAAACCGGCATCACGCAGGGCGTGCTCGTCAATCTGCAATGGACCCAGGTGTACGAGATATTGCCGGCGTTCGGCAAAGTATACGCGCCGGGAATCACGCGCAATCTCGAACACGCCTTCTCGCTGCGCCTGACCCAGCGTGTGCCGGTGACTTTGAGCGACTCGGAGCACGTGCGCTATCAATGGGCCCCCGGCGATGACGCGGTCGCTTTGGTCTCCTCGAGCACCAACCGCGCCGTCATTGAATCGCTGAGTTTCGGTTTGATGCGGTGACGACTGTCATCGTCTATGTGCACGGTCTGTGGCAGAGCGGCGTTGAATCGTTCTGGCTGCGCCGAATATTGGCTCAGGATCTCAAGGCCGAGGCACGGGCATTTTCGTATCCGTCGGTCGCAGCCAATGCCAGTACCAATGCGCGCGCACTGGCGAAGCACCTGACCGCCGTCAGCGCGGATAGGCTGCACCTGGTCGGGCATAGCCTCGGCGGCCTGGTCATCTTGAAGCTGTTCGAGGAGGATGCGGCCGCGCACGCAAGATTGCCGCCCGGGCGCGTCGTGCTGCTCGGGCCGCCGGTGCGCGGCAGCCAGACGGCACAGAATCTGGCGCGCCTGCCCTTCGGCAGGCAAATCATGGGGATCGGCGTCGGCGAGGAGTTGCTGGAGTCCCATGAGCGCCGCTGGAGCGGCGTGCGGGATTTGGGCGTCATCGCCGGGGATCTGGGATTGGGCTTGGGTCGTCTGGTGGGCTCGCTCACGGGCGCGAGCGATGGCACCGTTTTGGTGGAGGAGACGCAGCTCGAAGGCGCGGCGGATCGCGTTATTTTGCGCGTGAGCCACACGGGAATGCTGTTCTCGAGCGCCGTTGCGCATGAGGCGGCTGCCTTTTTGAGCACGGGCCGGTTCAGCCGCCGCGATCCAGCGTCTGCAGCCTGAACAAGAGATCGAGCGCTTCGCGCGGGCTCAAGGCATTCGGGTCGAGCGCCCGCAAGGCTTCGAGTGCGGCCGATTCCGGCGGCGCTGCCGCTCGCGCCGGCGGGAACGCGAGCGCCAGCTCGGCCTGCGGCGACGCCCGGGTGCGCAGCGCATCCCGCTCGCGCTCGAGCTCGGTCAAGTAGCGGCGAGCCTGTGCCGTCACGGATTTAGGAATTCCGGCGAGCGCCGCGACCTGTAGTCCGTAGCTTTGGTTGGCCGGGCCCTCCTTGACGCTATGCAGGAACACCAAGGTCTCGCCGTGTTCCACCGCTTCGACATGGACGTTGACGACTCCCGGTGCCTCGGCGGCGAGACTGGTGAGCTCGAAGTAGTGCGTGGCAAAAAGGGTGAAGGCGCGGATCTTGTTCGCGATGTAGGCGGCGCATGCCCAGGCGAGGGAGAGACCGTCGAACGTGCTGGTGCCGCGGCCGACCTCGTCCATGAGCACGAGGCTCTTGTCGGTGGCGTTGTTGAGGATGTTGGCCGTCTCGGTCATCTCGAGCATGAACGTCGAGCGGCCGCCCGCGAGGTCGTCCGAGGCGCCGATGCGGGTGAAAATGCGGTCCAGGGGTCCCAGCACCGCCCGTCGCGCCGGCACGAAGCAGCCGATGTGCGCCAGGATGACGATGAGCGCCGTTTGCCGCATGTAGGTGCTTTTGCCGCCCATGTTCGGGCCTGTGATGATCAACATGCGGCGCGACTCGTCGAAGCGCACGTCGTTCGGTACGAAGGCCTCCCGGCCGGCCTGTTCGACCACCGGATGGCGCCCGCCCTCGATCAGCAACATCGGTTCCTCGACCAATTGCGGTTGCGCGCAATCGAGCGCGGCGGCGCGCTCGGCGAAACACGCCAGCACATCGATCTCCGCGATCGCGGCGGTGGTCGCCTGCAGCGCGGGCAGTCGAGCGGTCAGATGATCGAGCAACGCGTCGTAGAGCATCTTCTCGCGCGCCAGCGCGCGATCACGCGCGCCCAACACCTTGTCCTCGAATGATTTCAATTCGGGCGTGATGAACCGCTCGGCGGATTTGACCGTTTGGCGGCGCAGGTACTCCGCCGGCACCCTGTCGGCTTGACTGCGGCTCACCTCGATGTAAAAGCCCTGCACGCGATTGAAGCCCAATTTCAGACTGGATAGACCGCTGCGTTCGCGCTCGCGCCGTTCGAGGTCGAGCAGGAACTGCTCGGTATTGCTGCCGAGCTGGCGCAGCTCGTCGAGTTCAGTATCGTAGCCGGGCGCGATCACGCCGCCGTCGCGCAGGTGGTGCGGCGGCGAGTCCACGACGGCCCGCGTCAACAGGGCGTGGTCGTCCCTGTGATTGTCGTTGTGCTGGCTGACCTCGGTGATGAGTTGCAGCAACAGGGGGGACGACGCGGCGCCGAGAACGCCCTGCAATTCCGGCAGAACGGCGAGCGCCGCACGCAGCTGCGTGAGGTCGCGCGGCCGCGCTGAGCGCAGCGCGATTCTTGCCACGATCCGCTCCAGGTCGCCGATGGCCTTGAGAGGCTCCGCGACTGCCGTGTGCCGCGCGTCTTCCAACAACGTCGCCACCGCATCGTAGCGCCCGCGCAGCGCGCCGCGATCGCGCAGCGGTCGGTGCAGCCAGCGGCGCAGCATGCGCCCGCCCATGGCAGTGGAGGTGCGATCGAATACACCGGCCAGTGTGAGCTCCAGCTTCCCCGCCAGGCTCTCGTCGAGTTCCAGATTGCGGCGCGTCGCGGGGTCCATGATCAGTGCGGCATCGCGCTCTTCGGTCGTAATCGACAGCAAGTGGGGCAGCGCCGATTTTTGGGTTTCGCGAACGTAGGCGAGCAAGGCGCCGGCCGCGGCAATGCCCAACGGCTTGTCGGCGCAGCCGAAACCGGCGAGATCGCGAGTGCGGAATTGTTCGGTGAGCGCCCGCGTCGCCGACTCTGCATCGAAGTGCCAGGGCGCCCGCAGCCGCCAGGGGCGATCTTTCAGGCCCCAGGAGGCGAGTACCGGTTGCGCGCCGTCGGGAGCCAGGATCTCGGCCGGTCGCAAGCGCTCGATCTCCGCCTCGAGTGCGGCAACTCCCCCCACCTCCATGAGGCTGAAGCGGCCTGCCGACAAGTCCAGCCAGGCAAGGCCGAAGCGGCCATTGCCGCCGAACACGCTGGCGAGGAGGTTGTCGCGTCGTTCCTCCAACAGCGCCTCATCGGTGAGGGTGCCCGGCGTCACGATGCGCACCACCTCGCGCTCCATGGGACCCTTGAGCTTCGGCTCGCTGTCGCGCTGCTCGCAGATCGCCACCGACTCGCCCTTGCGGACCAGCTTTGCCAGATAGGCATCGAGCGTTACCGCCGGCACGCCCGCCATGGGAATCGGCGCTCCGGCGGATGCACCGCGTTGGGTGAGCGCGATATCCAGCAACTGCGCGGCGCGGCGCGCGTCGTCGTAGAACATTTCGTAGAAATCGCCCATGCGATAGAACAGCAGCACGTCGGGATGCTGCGCCTTGATGCGCAAGTACTGCTGCATCATGGGGGTGTGGTCGGGCGTATTCTTTGGGGTGTTGGTGGGGTTTTGAATCATGTCCTGACTTCGCGGCGTAATTGATCGCTATATCAGTTCTATTGCGCCTCCATATGCTGCGAGCACTGAATCGGCGGTCACGAACCGTAAGGGTTCCAAAAAAGCTTGAGCCAACAAGAGGCGGTCGAACGGATCGCTATGATGCAGCGGCAGCTTCGCTACCGCCGCCGCATGCCGGGCACTCACCGGGAGCTCTTGAAAACCGCTGCCGTCGATCGCGTCGACGACAAAGGCCGCGTCGGCCTTGATCTTCCCCAATCGTGCCTTGAGGGCGATTTCCCAGATGGACGCGGCGGACACATAGACGGCGTCAGCCCGTGAGAGAAATTCACGCGTGCTCGACTTCAAACGTCGGTTGGCCGTAACAGCCCATAGGAAAACGTGGGTATCGAGGAGCAGCCGCATCACCGTCCCTCAAATTGTATTAGGACTTCGCCCGACAGCGGCGCATCGAAATCCGCCGAGACCTGGATCTTGCCTTTGAGGACGCCAAATTTTAGCTTGCGCTTAGACGAGCCGAGTCGAGTGAGTCGCGCTACGGGTTTGCCGCCGCGCGCGATTACCACGTCATTGCCGGCCGCCGCCTCCTCGATGAGCTTCGAAAGCTGGGTCTTGGCGTCGTAAATATTGACCACGGTCATTGGAGGTTCCTCTCCTTGGTATGCTTAGTCTAGTCTAGTCAGGTCAATGGAGCAATGTGGGTGGCCCGATCTGTTTGCAATCTGCGACAGGTCGAGATGTTGATTATGCTGTGGGAGAGTGACGGAATGCGAGCTATCAATTCCGTCTTACTTCTTGCCCTCTCCCTTTCAGGCAGTCTGTGTGCTGCGACGAGCCCACCTGCCATCTGTCCAACGCCGTTCAGCGCCGATACACGTGCTACCACCGAGACGGTCGGTTCCGGCACGGCGGCGAGCTGCACGGAAACCGCCCTCGCCAACGCGATCGCCAAGGGCGGAGTCATCCGTTTCAATTGCGGCGGCGTTGCCACCATTACGCTCACCTCTCAGAAGACATTGCGCACCGATGTCGATACGACGATCGATGGACAAGGCAAGATCACCCTCGATGGGCGAGGGAGCACTCGCCTACTGCACTACTCCTCGCCGAATTTCCAGGCCACCAAAACCACGGTAACCCTTCAAAACATCACCCTGCAAAATGGGGCCGCCCATGGCACGGCGATTGCGGCGGCCGCGCCGCCGTGTTCGCAGGGCACGGAACTTGACGGCGGCGGCGGCGCCATCTACATGCGCGACGGGAAACTGCGCGTCTGGAACACGATATTCAAGAACAATGAGGGTGCTGCGACGGGGCCGGACGTGGCGGGCGGAGCGATTTACGTGCTCGGGTCGCTCGGTACTGCCATCGTCGGCAGCACTTTCGAGTCCAACCGTGCATCGAACGGCGGCGCCATCGGCGCTCTGTTCGGCGATCTCAGCATCTACAACAGCGAATTTTCATCGAATCAGGCCACCGGAAACGGAGCGAATTCAATCAAGAGTACTTGTCACGTCAACGGGGGAGAGTCCGGCAACGGCGGCAATGGCGGAGCGGTCGTCATCGATGGATCCGAGAACTATGCCGTCAACGTATGCGGATCGACATTCACTTCCAACGCTGGCGGCATCGGCGCCCTCGGCGGTGCCATTTTCCGCACACCTGACGGGGTATCGCAAACGACGACCATCGACCGCAGCGCATTCGTCGGAAATACAGCGCCGAGCGGAGGCGCGTTGTATTTTCATAACTCCAATCTAGTCGTCAAGGCGTCGACCTTTTCAGGCAACAAGGCCAATGGCGGCGGCGCGGTATTCGCGGACGGCACGATGCTTAATTTTACCAATGACACCTTTGTGGACAACGTTGCTGAAAAGGGTCTTGGAGGCGCGATTTATCTCTCCGGCAAGGGCGGATCCATTCAGAACGTGACCTTCGTCGGCAACCAATCGCCTGCGGGCTCGGGCTACTTCGCTGCGGCGATCGGAGGTTTCACCGCGCTCGACATCACCAATACTCTGTTCTCCGAGAACAGCACCCGGGATTGCGGTTCGCCCATGACATGCTCCGCAGGGAACAGCTACGGTTCGCACGATCTGCAGTGGCCCTCGACTCACGCAGTCTGCGCGAACCTCGATCATGCGTGCACTCCAGGCGCGCTCTTCAAGAATCCCGAGCTGGGCGTGCCTCAAGGCAACGGCGGCCCGACGCAGACGGTGGCTCCGCTTCCGGGCAGTCCGGCGCTGACGATCGGGGAGAACTGCCCGCCCACAGATCAGCGTGGCGTTGCACGGCCGGCGAACGGATGCACTGCCGGGGCCGTCCAAGGGGCTGTGCCTTGACGTCAATGCCGTGCTGCGAGGCAAGGAATGTCGCCATCGCAATCCGCCTCGATTTGAGGTACATAAGGACGGTGAATAAGAGATCGGCCCGACGTCAACCACTTCCACGATAGAGGAGCACCGTCATGAATACGCAACAAATCGCCGCGCGCCTAACCGAGCTTTGCCGCCAAGGGCAGTTCGAAGCCGCGCAGAAGGAGCTATTCGCCGAGGACGCGGTCAGCATCGAACCGCGCGAAACGCCGGACTTCCCCAAGGAGACGAAAGGGCTGCGCGCAATCGTCGAGAAGGGTCACAAGTGGGGGTCGATGGTGGAACAAGTCCATGGAGTCACTGCTTCCGCGCCACTGGTCATCGGCAATGCCATCGCCCTCGCGCTCACCATGGATGTCACATTCAAGGGACGCGGGCGCATGAAACTCGAGGAACTCTGCGCCTATGAAGTCAAGGATGGGAAGATCATATCCGAGCAGTTTTTCATGTAGCTCGAGTGCCGCACACCGATCGTGATCTTGCACGTCTCGCCGCTCGAGTCGGCCGGCACCTGTCGAGCGGCGCACGCTTCGTGGCGACGGCGGAGTCCTGCACCGGCGGC
>CAWFQX010000012.1:0-47655 GCA_963818075.1 uncultured Gammaproteobacteria bacterium
CAGGCGCCTGATCCCTTTCGTATTTTAACGTTCGCTACCCCCCTGAGTCGAATTGACGGCGGGCCGACGGGCGGCGTCCAGGAAACCATCTCATGGCAACGGACATTCCCCAGTGGTCCATGGTCGATCGACGCCAATTCGAGAGTGAGATCCTTCCGGCCGGCAGACCCGCGGTATTCAAAGGAGCAGTCGACCACTGGCCATTAGTGCAACGCAGAACTGACTCAACGGCCGCGATCACGCAATACCTCAGAGCCTTCAACCCAGGCACTCAGGTGGAGTGGCTCGCGGGCGAGCCAGGGATAAACGGCCGATTTTTTTATAACGATGCGATGAACGGCATGAATTTCCGCCGCGTCCGCGGGACATTTGCCGACGCTCTGACTCTGCTTTTGAGACACGTCGCGGATCCGGTGCCGCCGGCGCTGGCACTGCAGGCGCTCTCGGTGTCGGTACATCTGCCGCATTTTGAGCTTCAGCATCGGCTTGACCTGCTGCCGCCGTACGCCCACGCCACGATGTGGATCGGCAATTCATCGACGGTTGCAGCGCATTTCGATTTCAATGACAACATCGCCTGCGTGGCTCACGGGCGTCGTCGCTTTATACTGTTTCCGCCGGAGCAACTGGAAAACCTCTATGTTGGGCCCCTCGAGTTCACCCCACAGGGCGTACCGATCAGCTTGGTCGATGCCCACAATCCCGACCTTGCGCGCTACCCGCGCTTCGAACAGGCAGCCGCGGCGGCCCAAGTCGCCGAACTTGAAGCCGGTGACGCGATATTCATTCCCTACATGTGGTGGCACTCGGTTCGATCTCTGGAACCGTTCAACATTCTGATCAACTATTGGTGGAACGCGGTGCGCCGACCGGTGGTCGCGCCGTTCCACAGCCTGCTCCATGGCGTGCTTGCCATCGCGAACTTGCCGAGCCCACAGCGGGACATATGGAAGCGATTCTTCGATCACTACGTCTTTCAAGTCCACGGCGACCCGGCCGCGCATATCTCCCAGGTGCGGCGCGGACTGCTCGGGAGCCTCTCGCCGGAACAAGCGGCACAGTTCACCGCCGTCTTGGCGCATCTGCTGAGCGGCACGTACCAGACTCAACCGGGTTCGAAGACTTGACGGCGTTTCGGGCGCAAAATGGCACCCATGTCCTGTAGCTGAGGCAGCCACTTGGAGACGCCACAAAAATTGTCGAGACGGCGATTCGTGAAATATGGCGCGACCTCACTTGCCATGGCGTCGATCTTGGCAAGAGCGCAGACGGCGTCGCCGCCGTCCGGCAGCGTGGGATCTGCCACCACGGCCGCGCCAGAGCCGGACGCGACGCCGATCAACGCGGCGACCGACGCCGCCAGTCACTTGATGGTTGATGTGCGTATCAACGGCAATGGACCTTATCACTTCGTAGTCGATACCGGTGCCGATCGCACAATTTTGGCCAGTGAAGTTGCCGCTGAGCTGGGTCTCTCCCACGGCGAAAACGTCATGCTGAAAGGCGTCGTCCGCGCCGTTCTTACCGAGACCGTTTCGATCCGCACGATGACATTTGGATCGATCACAAAGAGACATTTCACGCTGCCGACGCTTTCCCGTTCGCTGTTGGACGCCGACGGATATCTCGGTCTCGACTTCCTCGATGGTCACCGCGTGACCTTCGATTTCCGCAATCACCTCTTACAGATAAGCGAGCCTCGCGCCAGATTCAGCGCGAATTGGCTGCGCGAGAATGAGGCCCGTATTCATGCGTCGGGGTCCTCCGGACATTTGCAGGCGCTCGATTGCATGGTGGACGACATACCCGCGACTGCCTTCGTTGATTCAGGCGCGGAAGTTTCGGCCGCCAACGAACCCCTGCTGGCTGCCTTGGCGAAGCGCAATCCGTCCTTCGCCGCGGTGGGCAGCATTCATTTGATCGACATCACCGGCGGCGAGATCTGGGGAAAGATCGCGATGGTCAACAAGATTCGGTTGGCGGCCGCGTTGACATTCACCGACTGCCCCTTGGTGATCGCGGATTTTCTGGTCTTCGACGCATGGGGATTGCGTCAACGCCCGGCGTTGTTGATCGGAATGAACCTTCTGCGTCAGTTCGGGAGAGTGTCGGTCGACTATGGGCTTCAGGAGCTTCGCTTCGACTTGGCAGCGTATTCCCAGCCCGCGAGACCGTTGATCACAATGCTCGACTAGCGGCCCAGGCCAATTTGGCCGTCGGCATTACGGTCCGCGGGAGTGGGCAGAATGACTTTTGGCCGGCGGATCGGCGTCAACGACTTGGAGCATGGGCCCACTCGTTTGCGGATAAAGGGCTTCATTGGTCACAAACAATGTCGCTCCCGTCGTCAGTATTCCATTAACTCGGGCTGCGAAGTCAGCAGGCATTTTTATTCTGGCAACTGCGTTCGGATCTACCTGAGTACCTTGTTCTCCGATGTGACCGGGCACGCCGATCCTCAACCAACTAAATTTGGTTGGATCAGGAACGTAGGGATCGGGCACGCTGCTCGGGCCTTCGCTGAGCACCAATGCGTGATTGACGAGCGGCGTATCGCCGGTGACGGTCAATCGTGCTCGGCCGATCTCTATTCCGTTGCGATAGACGACAATGAGTTGACTCGCCTGACTGAGCACGATGCTGATAGGGCCGCTCGGAGACAAATCAGGTTGCCAACGCTCATTCTCCTTGGGAGCAAAGGCCTCGGGCTCGATCGGCTGGCCGCCGACGAACTTCACCGGAGCGAGATACCCCGGATGCGCGACCTGCTCTGGCGCGGTTTGCTCGGTGCCGATCACCACCGTCATGCCGTTGGGCGAGATGTCGAAGAGCCGTTGCGCAAACTCGCTTGGCAAGTGAATGCAACCGTGGGATTCGGGATAACCGGGGAGCCCGCCGGCATGCAGGGCGATGCCGCCCCACGTGAGCCGCTCCATGTAGGGCATTGGCGCGCCGTCGTAGATTGTCGATCGATGCTCTTTTTGCTTTTGCAGCACCGTGAAGACTCCGGTAGGGGTCAGGTGACCGGGACGGCCGGTGCTCACCGTGGTCGCCCCGATCAGGATCCCGTTGCGATAAACGTAAGCTCGCTGTTCTGTAATGCTGACGACCACGACCACAGGACCGGTGGTCACGGCTTCACCCATCCACAGAAATTCGCCTCTCTTCAGTTGACTAATGGGCGTGTCGATTGGTACGGAGGTTTTGGCGCCCCAAAATGGGACGGAATCGGCCAACGCAGGTGCATGTATCGCCACGCTACCCGTGACGCTCAGTACCAGACAAAGTAAATGAACCGCTCGCCCCACTGTAGACATCTGAACTTACTCGGTGAATCAAGTCAATGATGCCTAAGCTTCGTTGCACTGGAGCGAATTGATCCGCTAGTTGGGTTATCGTATCGTCGCGGACACTGCCCTAACACGTTGCAGGAGATCAGCGATGTTTAAATTGCTTCAGACCATATCCGCGGCTCTCGTCCTCGCCGGTGTTGGCGCCGGCGTGGCCCGCGCCGATAGCTATGACGACACCATCCACACCTTCAAGGAGGCCGGCAAGAGCAGCACTTTTTTTGCCAAGGCGTACGGATATGCCGTGTTTCCGACCGTCGGCGGCGCCGGCTTCGTGATTGGGGCGGCTCATGGAAAGGGTCGAGTCTACGCGCATGGGATGCTCACGGGCGACACGACGGTGAATCTCGTCAGCGCGGGTCTTCAAGCAGGCGCCAAAGCCTACAGCGAGATCATTTTCTTTGAGGACAAGCGCGCGCTCGACGAGTTCGAGAGTGGCCATTTCCAATTCGGAGCCGATGCCAGCGCGGTCGCCATTACGGCGGGGGCCGAAGCGGGTGCGGGAACCAACGGCGTCAGCTCCGAAGCCAGCGCAGAGTCATCGAACGCCAACACCCGCGGCGGTTATTTCAACGGCATGGCGGTATTCACGATCGCCAAAGGCGGCTTGATGTATGCGGCGACAATTTCGGGCCAACGATTTACCTATACGCCTCGGGGTGGAAACTGACGGATGAGCTGTTACTTCGCGCCGTCGATGCAGGTCTCCCTTGCTTCGCTACTGCTGCGAAGCGGGCGCCCCATATTTGTATGCCGGATCACTGTCGTAGCGGGAACGGACAAAGGTGAGCACTTTCCACAGATCATCCGCATCCTTGATGATTAGGCCCATGGGCGGCATGGGACCCGCCGAGGTAATGAGACCCTCGCGGGTGTAACCCTGCTTCTGCAGCTCGATGCTGCCCAGAGTGACGAGCCGAAACAGCGAGTCATCGTCTCCGCCGTATATCCAGTCGCTTGTAGTCAGGGGAGGGCACATGCCCCCGCCGGCATTCCCACCATGACAGCCACTGCAAGGATAACTGCGGAACAGAGTTGCCCCTTGAGAAACATTTGCCAGTGGCTTAGCTCGGGTGCTCGCCATGGGTGTCACGTTCAACTTCCGCGATCACCGGATGATTTCA
Organism: uncultured Gammaproteobacteria bacterium; assembly: GCA_963818075.1. Lineage (GTDB taxonomy): Bacteria > Pseudomonadota > Gammaproteobacteria > Steroidobacterales > Steroidobacteraceae > Bog-1198. The sequence goes on from CAWFQX010000012.1 coordinate 4,475, forward strand.
CCGTCGGGAAGGCGAATTGCAAATGAAATGTTCGGTGATCGGGCGATTCAGGTAATCGCGGCCAGAGTCGTGCCGCGGCAGGGCCGCGATTTCATCCGTAACCGAAACGGTCCGCGCGGCAACGCCCGCGACATGAATCTCGCGCAGTATCCCACAACGTGGTTTCTTGAAATCTTAGGAGCGAAGAATGAACATTTCTTGTAGAGAGTTGATTTTGATCAGTTGCACCTTTTTTGGTTCAGCCGTATGTGGAGTTGCTGGGTTTGCCACGCGCGCAAGCGCGCAAGACGTGACCGCGCCGGCATCGAATCAGTCCGCTTCCGTCACGATTTCATCAACGCAACGCGCAGACCGAATGTCAGATGAGAAGTTAAGGAAGCGTGTAAAGGATGCGCTGCACTCGGACCCGTATTTCTACGACGAACATGTTACGGTAGCGGTCGAAAATGGCGCCGTCGTGTTGCGTGGCGTCGTCAGCAGCGAGTGGGACCTGCGAGACGCGGTCCGCATCGCGAGCAAAGCAGCTCCCGATCGACGTGTAATCGACAATCTTTCGATCGAACTGGGGGGCAATCGGTGAGGGCGGCGCAATCAGCGCAGTGCACCAAATACTTTCGAGACGATGGCACTGCCGGCGGCCGCGGGATTTTGGCGGATGGCGTGTTCCTCCTCGCCGATCATGAGGTACAAGCCGTCCAATGTTTTATGGGTGACGTACTCCTCGATGTTGGCGGCGTCACCTTTGACGAGACCGAGTTTGACACCCTCACCCGCAAGCCGATCGTATTTCTGGGCCAAGCCGACTCGATCCGTTGCCTGCTTCACGACCGGTAGGAACTTCACGGCCAACGGCGCCGCGGTCTTGCCGCGAAAGAAATTTGTCACCGACCCATCGCCGCCCGTGAGGATCGCCTTGGCGTCGCCCAAGGACATTGTCTTGACTGCGTGAACCAGAAGGTCCCTTGCTTGCGGGACGGCCTGTTCGGCCGCACGGTTCATCGCTTCGACCAATTCATCCGCGTCCTTGCCTTGACCGATCATGCGCATGCCCTTGGCGACCTCATCGAGGGCGGGCGGCAACGGGATTTTGACCTTCGGGTTATTGAGGAATCCGCCGGCAACGCCCAGCTTATCGATGGCCGAGGCAGCCCCTTTGTTGAGCGCCCCCTTGATGCCCTGAGCCGCATCCCGATTCGTCAGATCGGCGAGGTCGAGAGCGTAAGCGGACCCGAGATAGAGACAGGCCAATATCCCCACTAGGCGAACCGAACCTATATGCAGTGCACGCATACACCGTCCTTGATGAGTTTACTGTCAGTCGAGTATATCGCCGGACGTTGCGTAAACGCCATCACGTCCCCCTAGGGTTACACTACGAACGCAATGAAAGGAAACGTACTCATTGTCGATGATAGCCTGACCGTGCGAATGGATCTCGCGGACGCGTTCGAAACTGTCGGTCTTCGTCCCCTATTGTGTTCCACTATTCGCGAGGCACGCGAGACCTTCGCAGTGGAAACCATCGATCTTGTCATCCTAGACGTCATGCTGCCGGATGGCGATGGCGTGGAGTTTCTCAAGGAGATTCGGACTCATCTGGCAACATCCGATCTACCCATCTTGATGCTCTCGGGCGAAGCGGAGGTCAAAGATCGCATTCGCGGTTTACAGACGGGCGCCGATGACTATGTGGGGAAACCCTACGACGCCGGTTATGTGGTGGCGCGAGGGCGGGAACTGGTGCGCCTGCGACAGAATCAGAGTGCGAGTCCTGCCGTTGCGGAGAACGCGAGCATCCTGGTGATCGACGATAGTTTGACGTCGCGCGCAGAGTTGCGCCGAGCACTCGAGGACGGGGGGTATGGGGTCTTGACGGCCGGATCGGGCGAGGAGGGGCTGCGGCTGGCAGCGACGCGCCGCCCGGCGGCGCTCATCATCGACGGAGTCATGCCGCGAATGGACGGTGCCGCGGTGATCCGCAAATTGCGTCTGGATGCTGCGTTGCGCGGCTTGCCGTGTCTGCTCTTGACCGCATCGGACGAGGAAGGCGCAGAGCTGCAAGCGCTAGAGGCCGGGGCGGATGCCTTCGTACGCAAGGACGAGGACATGGACGTGATTCTTGCGCGTCTTGCAGCCTTACTGAGAACCGCTCATCCGGAGCTCGTGCCCGCATCGAATCTAGCGAGCTCGAAGCGCATTCTGGCGGTGGATGAGAGCGTCGGGTACCTGCAGCAACTCGCGTTTGCGTTGCGTGACGAAGGCTATGACGTGGTCTTAGCCCACTCGGGCGAGGAGGCCATAGAGATCCTGGCCGTTCAGAACGTCGACTGCATCCTGCTGGAACTCATGATTCCTGGCCTCGGCGGACTGGAGACCTGCCATCGCATCAAGGCCTCGCCGACGCTGCGCAATATCCCACTCATCCTGCTGACGGCGGTCGAGGACCGGCAGGCATTGATCGAAGGTCTCGGCGCGGGCGCGGACGACTCCATTGCAAAGTCCAACTCGTTCGACGTACTGCGCGCTCGGATTCAAGCCCAGATCCGCCGCAAACAATTCGAGGATGAGAGTCGCCGCAATCATGACCAGCTGCTTCGCGGTGAGTTGGAAGCGGCCGAGGCACGCGCCGCGCGGCAACTGGCGGAAGCGAAGGCGGGCCTCATTGAAGAGCTGGAATACAAGAACAGAGAACTCGAATCCTTCAGCTATTCGGTCTCGCACGATCTGCGGGCGCCGCTGCGCGCTATCGACGGATTCAGTCAGGCGCTCATCGAGGATTACGGAGACCGGCTGGAGGCTGAAGCACAGCACTTCCTCAATCGGATTCGAGCGGCGGCACAGCGCATGGCAGCGCTGATCGATGACCTGCTATCGCTGTCGCGCATCAGCCGGACGCAGGTCAATCGCGAACGCGTGGATCTCACCTCGCTGGCGCAGACCGTAGCGGATGAGCTACGGACCCAGAATCCGGACCGGGCAGTCGCCTTTCAGATCGAGGCGGGGCTCTCTGCGCATGCTGACCGTGGTCTGATGCGCGTCCTTTTGGACAACTTGCTGGGCAATGCCTGGAAGTTTACCGTGCGGGCTGCGGATGCCCGAATCGAATTTGGGGCGCAAACTTCGGAAGTTGACACCGTCTTCCGCGTGAAGGACAACGGCGCCGGATTCGACATGGCCCATGCTGGCGTGCTCTTTCAACCCTTCCAGCGCCTGCACGACGCCGCAGATTTTCCGGGCACGGGAATCGGATTGGCGACGGTTCGGCGCATCGTGGATCATCACGGCGGTCGTATCTGGGCGGAGGGCGCCGTCGGTTTGGGCGCGACGGTCTTTTTCACGATTCCTCTCGCTCGCGCAACAGATCAGCAATGAAATTGCGGGCTTCCTTTCGTGGGGGCTTGCGGTGGCAACGTCAGCGCCCAAAGTCGACAGCGGTCGTATTGCCTCCACAGATCAGAACTCCCACCCGTTCACCGGGGGCCGGCACATACCGGCGGGAAATGAGTGCCGCGAGAGCGGCCGCACCGCCCGGCTCCGCAACGACGCGCAGCTGCGTCCACAGCTGTCGCTGCGCGTCCCGGATCGCATCGTCCGACACCAATACCGTCGCGTTGACGTAGCGCTGAGCGATGGGAAAAACCAGCTCCCCGACGCGGCGCGGTGCCAAAGAGTCCGCGGCAATGCCGCCCGCCTCGGCATCGACGGGTCGCCCCGCCTCGAGCGCTCGCGTGAGTGTCGGTGCTTGATCCGGTTCCACCCCGACGACCTTGATCCGCCCCGCGTACCACGCCGCAATTCCGGCGATGAGGCCGCCTCCACCGACCGCGACCAGAAGTGTCGAGAGTTCGCTGGCTTGACTTTCCAGCTCCAAACCAACGGTGCTCTGCCCGAGCAGCGTCTCGGCCTGATCAAAGGCATGGATCGGCATTGCACCGGACTGGACTACCCAAGCCTCGCTTGCCGCGAGCGCATCGGAGTAGCATTCGCCGGCAATCACCAAATTCGCACCGTAGTCCTTGATTTGCTGAATCTTTGCAGACGAGGCAACACTTGGCACGAATATCCTCGCCGGAACTTTTCGCGTCATTGCCGCGAACGCCACCGCCGCTCCATGGTTTCCTCCGGACGCGGCAACCACGCCGGCGCCGGGTACCTGTCGGGTAAGAAGATTGGCGAATGCGCCGCGCGCCTTGAATGAGCCCGCATGCTGGAGCAACTCCAGTTTGAAAATCAATCTGGCGGCGGCGACGCCGAAGTCCGACCCGTCGACCTCTACGACGGGAGTGCGGCGTATGTGCGGCGTGATTACCTGGTAGATCGAGCGGATTTCACTGCACGAAAACATGGCTGCCACCCCTATTGGAACCGGGAGCAAGTCGTTGACATGAATATCGTCACTTGGCAAACTAACTATATGATTGATTTGGTCGCGATTCAAGCGATTGGCAACGATCGCCGGCTGCAGATCCTTGAATGGTTGAAGGATCCGCCGGCGAATTTTCGGCCGCAGGTCGACGGGGATTTGGTCAAGGACGGCGTGTGCGCCGTGCTCATTGCCGAGAAGTTGGGCATCAGTCAACCGACGTTGAGTGAGCACATGAGGGTTTTGTGCCACGCCGGCCTGCTGGACTCGAAGAAGATCAAGCAATGGACCTTCTACAAACGTAACGAGGCCCGCATCAAGGCGATAAAACGATCGATAACCGAGGGCCTGTGACGGAATCGTTTGCTCGCGGCCGTGCCGGGTCAAGGCGCAGCCGGCGGCTCCAGGTCGGTGGGGATGCCGGTGATGTGCCGATACAGCGCGACGATCCGATTGATGTAGGAGTCTTCATGGCCGGAGATGAGCCAGCTGCCCTCGGCGATTCTCGTGAGCCCGTAGTACGTCCAGATGCCGCGCGAACGTTCCTCGAAGAAATACAGGGCGTGCATGCCGCCGGGCTTGAGCAGCGTCAGCGCGAACAGACGCACCGCGGTCACATTCTCTGTCTCTATCACCAAGCGGGCTCGACTGCTCTCCCGTACCCGCACACGGTAAATGACTTCGCCCGCTCCGCGGCTGTCTGTTTGTGAAAAATATACATCTTGCCCGCTCTGAAGTTCGGCGTTCGTGAAATCGTCGCGGTGCTGGCTGGAATCGCGCGTCGCCAATGCAGCGGCAGCCAGAACCAAGGGGCGCCATTTCTTTTCGGTGGTTGACCAATAATTCACCGATAGAAGCTTCGATACTTCGCCGAATCGCTCGAGGATCGCAGGCGCGCCGCCGGGGTTCTCAAAGGTACTCGCGACCGTCACGAGCATGCGCAGATCCGGCGCAGCCGACCCGAGACATGCGGCTTGAGGCGGCAATCCCGCGAGATTCGGCTGTTTCCAGATCTCGATGTTTGGCGCCGCGCCAACCGACGAGTAGATGGACGGCGGCAAAACCGCGTCGCAGGCCGGGGATGCCGACGTCTCGGCCCGGCTGATCGTTATCACTGCGCACAGGGCTGCGACGGCAGCTAGGCCGCGCGTTCGAGGTCCGAAACGCGCCACCGGCGCTTGATCCCTTTCAGACTTTAGCGGCATGGTTCGGGACCTCATCTGCCCAGAATCGAAACGATCGCTTGGCGCACCGGGTCGTTGCCGGGACGCTCGTTCAACTGCTCGCGGCTCGGGGTCACTAAGAATTCAAAACGGCCGGTCTCCTTGGCAAAAGTGACTACGCCCGCCGATCCGGTCAGCGCTGCAATCGCCGGTCGCCGGTTTGTGTAGCCAAACAGCCGCACCGACTTTTCCTGGGGAGCGAACGTAACGGTGACGGTGAGACGCTTCCCTTGCTCGACGATGGATGCAATGCGTCGCCGGCCATCCGGGACGAACTTGCCGTCGTCGCCGAACAGGGCCACTCCCGCGCTCGATACCGGAGCCAGAATAAAGTAGGCCGTTCCATTCGGAGCAAGATCGAAGATGAACTGTTCCGACGCGGCCAGGCGTCGCGCCGTCCGGCCTTGTGTGTCGTAGAGATAAACGTCCTGCGGGACTCCCACTTGCGCCGGCGTAAAGGCCGCATTGGCATCTTCGGCCGCACGGCTGTAGGCGAAAACATACGCCGTGCGCAAGGCGCCGTGATCGGTATGGGCCGAAGCAATCATGGGTGAGGGCGTCCCGGCTGCATCCGACGTATACATGGCGTCGATTGGAAGCAGCGGTGCATCCGGCTTGATGATTACGCCGTCCAAGCGCACGGCGCGCAGCAGATTCTCCTTGTTTTCGTCGCCGATCCGGTCGCCGTTGCCGACCATCCCGCCCGACAATGTCGCGATCAGTACATTGTCCGCCTCCGTGCTCATGAACACGTCGGTCCACGGCCAAATGCCGAGCGCGCCCGCCAAGCGCGACGTGTACAGGAACGAATCCCATTTTGATCGCGTGAGCCGGTCGCCGCTGGTACGAATGCTGGTGAGATTTCCGTAGCGGGCACCCTGAAGAAAATGGCGCGGCAGCGCCATGCAGTACTGGAGGGACATTCCCCTGTCCTGCGCCGCACGCGCCATGCCGTCGGTGAAAGCGTCGCCCGCCTTGAGTGTCGTACCGAGTTCGGGCGAGTACTGATAGATCACACTGAGCCAGTCCTGCTCATAGGTCACTACATCGGCTGACGCGATGTAACCCATGATCTCCTGCCAAAATTTTGGGTCGACCGCCGCGACGCCCGAAATATCGTATTGCTGGTGGTAGGGACTTTCGCGATCGATCCAACGATTGTGCGTGATGAGCGGCAGAGCGACTTTCTTCTGAAATGCAGCGAGGCCCGCTGGAAATACGGCGGGGTGCGCCGAGTATTTGAGAAGACCGCCGTAGCGATTCCATTCCCCGGCCGGCAGCTCGGAATTTTTCGGCTTGAGGGGTTCGCCGCCCGGACCCGTCAATGTCTTGAAGTACCACCAGCTGTCAAGCTGCAGATAGCGCAGAGGAATACCCTCTTCGTGGTAGCGTTGCACAAGCGTCTCCAGGGTGCCGGCGTAGCCGAGATCTGGCTCGTAGTTGTACCAATACGCGGCTCCGTTGTCGGTCCAGTAGCCCAAGTAGCGCAGGCCTATGTCGGCGTCGTTGGACGGCCGCTGGGTTCCCTGCAGCCCGGTCAGGGCGGTGCCCCAGCTCTCCCAAGCGGCATTCACGCCCACGTCAAAAGCCATCAGAGTCTGGTGCGTGAAACGGGCGGGCAGAGTGCCTACTCCTTCGTTAAGGCCGCTGGCGATCTCGGTGATCCCATCGCCACGCATTCTGGCGATCATGTAGTTCGCCGCGGGCGAAAACACGACGGCACGCCTCTGATCGTCGAACAGGAGCCATGGCGTGCCGGTTTCCTCCAGGGTAAAACTCCGGGGTGCGAACACTTCGTTCTTATAGCTGAAGCGATGCAGATCTTTCGGGAACTGCGTGAAGCGCGGAAAAACGATGGCAGCGGCATCGATGATCGGTTCTTTCGAGATGATGCCGAATAGCACGACTGGACGGCTAAGGTAGGTCCGGATCCAGCCGTTCAGCGGCACCGGCCGGCGCCAACTGAAGCTCAGTTCCCGGTAGGCACCCAGCCTGTCTTCCCCATTCGTGATGCTCAGGTTCGAGGCTGACTCACCCAGCTGGCCCGTGAAGGTCCAATTCAATTCTCCGCTTCTGACCTCATAGCGCCCGGACGCTTGGTCAACCGTAGCCACGATGCCGCGCATGCCTTTGATGCTCTGAGCTGCGGCGTGGCATGGCAATGCGTAAAGAGTCAACGCAATGAGCAAACCCTTGAGGATACTGGCCGGCAAGACAACATCTGGAATCCTCAGCATGGATGCCTTCCAATTTCTATGCATGCGGGCGGCGTGCTTCGAGCGATGATCCGCCAATCGGCGTACTCTTGGAAGCTGCCACGATTGAAACTCATCTGTACGGGTGCAATCTGCGAATGAACGATCTTCGCGCGACATTGGCGGCCAGCATCTTGGGATCAAGCCTCGCCTTCATTGACGGTTCCGTGGTGAATGTGGCGCTCCCGGCGCTGGCCCATGACTTGCACCCGGATCCCTCGAAACTGTCGTGGGCGATCAACGCATATTTGCTGCCCGTAGGCGCGCTGATTTTGCTTGGCGGCAGCCTCGGCGACCACTTTGGAAGACGCCGGCTGTTTCTCGTGGGCTTGGTACTGTTTGCGTCGTCCTCGATCCTGTGCGCGGCCGCACCGACGTTTGCATGGCTGCTTGCCGGCCGAGGCGCCGAGGGAGTTGGCGCCGCGCTGTTGATGCCCAACAGCCTGGCGATCCTGGGAGGCGCATTCTCGGGCGTCGAGCGCGGCCACGCGATCGGTACCTGGGCGGCGGTCGGTGCGGTGGCTGGCGCCGTCGGCCCGATCGCCGGCGGATGGCTCATCGACGTCATCGGCTGGCGCATCATATTTGCCATCAATATTCCGGTGGCGTTGGCCGCCGGTTATCTGGCTTGGGAATATGTTGCTGAACAGCGGGAGCGTACGAAGGCGCGGCTCGATGTCCTCGGAGCAGCCTTGGCAACCACGGCGCTTGGCCTGCTGACGTGGTCTTTGACGGAAGCAGCGGGTTCCCATGGTTCTTCCGCTTTGATCTGGATGGCGACCCTCGGCGGCCTGGCGCTGCTCGGCTTTTTTCTCAGCCTCGAGAAACGCTTGGCGGATGGCGCACTCATGCCGTTCGCCATGTTCTCTTCTTCCTCGTTCGTGGGCCTCACGCTGCTGACGTTTTTTCTCTACGCAAGCTTGGGTGGACTGATCGTGTTGTTGCCATTCCTGCTCATCCAAATAAATCAATGGTCAGCCGTTGCTGCAGGAGCTGCGCTACTGCCCGTGCCGGTGTTGATCGGCCTCGGCTCGCGGCTGATGGGTCGGGTCGCCGCCCGGATAGGCGGTCGAATACCCTTGGCCAGCGGATCCGTGCTCGTCGGCATAGGCCTGGCGCTGTATTGCCGGATCGGTACGGGCGCAGTTAACTATTGGCTCGATGTATTCCCTCCGACGTTGTTGGTGGGGCTGGGTATGGGCGTATGCGTCGCGCCGCTGACTACGTCGGTGATGGCATCGGTCGACACCGATCATGTCGGAGTCGCGTCAGGCTTCAACAATGCGACGGCGCGCCTTGCCGGATTGGTGGCGACTGCGCTGCTGGGCTTGGTGTTCGCAAAACAAGATTCGTCATATGGCTTCATTCCGGCCTTTCACGTGGCCGCATTGATTGGCGCGGGCTCGGCGATAGCGGCCGGCGTATTCGCAGCGACGCTGATTCGGACGGAAGACGGGAAGAATTGAGCATGCAATGCGTTTGGGGAATGATCTCCATGTGATTCGCTGTTATTGTAGCCACGGGGAAAACATGCGCAGCTTGCGACACATCGATTACTGTAGGCGCGTTCCGTGCTCGAGTATCTTGGCGGGGCTCGTAGCTGTCTGTCTGGTCGACTCTTGCCGCGCGGCGGGCGTGCTCGACCCGCAGGGTCCCGTTGCCGGGGCGGAGCGGTTGATTCTGCTCAATGCCACCGCCATTATGCTGGTCGTCGTCGTGCCCGTAATCGTGCTCACTCTGGCATTTGCATGGTGGTACCGCGCGTCCAATAAGCGGGCCACCTACTCGCCGGACTGGTCCTATTCCGGCCATATCGAACTGGTGGTCTGGTCGATACCGGCGATGGTGGTGATTCTGCTGGCGGGAGTCGCATGGACCGGTTCGCATGAGCTGGATCCTCCGCGCAAGCTCAAGTCCGATGCGAAGCCGGTTAGAATCGAGGTCGTATCGCTGGATTGGAAATGGCTGTTCATTTATCCGGACCAGGAAGTTGCGGCAGTCAACCAACTCGTTGTTCCCATCGGAACACCCGTCGAGTTCATGCTGACCTCGGCGACCGTGATGAACGCCTTCTTCGTGCCCCAGCTCGGTAGCCAGATCTACACCATGCCGGGCATGACCACGCGGCTGAATCTGATGGCCGATACTCCTGGCGACTTCCCGGGACTGTCCTCAAATTTCAGCGGCGATGGCTTCTCGGACATGCGTTTCGTCGTGCACGCCGTGTCCGGGGCGGAATTCACGAGCTGGCTGGCGCGCACGCACGGCGCGGGCCCGATGCTGAATGCGAAAGCCTATGCGCAGTTGGCGCGAGCCGGCATTGCCGCCTTGCAAACCTACCGCAGCGTCGACCCCATGCTGTTCGAACATATCGTACAAACCAGCGCGCAGCCCCTCGCCGCGCCGCTGCCGGAGGACTAGCGTTGGGCAAGCTGAGCTGGTCGGCCATTCCCTTCGATCAGCCGATACCGATGGCGGCGTCGCTGTTGGTGACCGTCGGCGTGTTCGCCGTTCTCGGTCTGGTCACGTGGAAGGGATGGTGGCCTTACGTGTGGCGCGAATGGTTGACGAGCGTCGACCACAAACGCATCGGCGTGATGTACGTGCTGCTGGCGCTGGTGCTGTTGCTGCGCGGCTTCATCGACGCGATCATGATGCGCTCGCAGCTCGCCGTCGCCGCAGGCGGGGCGCAAGGCTATCTTCCGCCCGAGCACTACGACCAGATCTTCTCGGCCCACGGTACCATCATGATCTTCTTCATGGCGATGCCCTTCTTGGTGGGGCTCATGAACTTCGTTGTGCCGCTCCAGCTCGGAGTGCGCGATGTGGCGTTCCCGGTGCTGAACGCCATCAGCTTCTGGCTGACCGCATCGGGGGCGCTGCTGGTGAATGTCTCCCTGGTGGTGGGCGAGTTCGCCCGCACGGGATGGCTCGCCTATCCGCCGCTCTCGGAGCTGCAATTTTCGCCCGGTGTCGGTGTCGATTATTATTTGTGGTCATTGGAGATTTCAGGCATCGGTACGCTGCTGGCCGGCATCAACATGGTCACGACCATCTTGAAGCTGCGCGCGCCCGGGATGACCTACATGCGCATGCCGGTATTTTGCTGGACGTCGCTGTGCTCCAGCATGTTGATCGTGGCCGCCTTCCCGGTATTGACCGCGACCTTCGGCATGCTGCTGCTCGACCGTTATGCGGGAATGCATTTCTTCACCACCGACGGCGGCGGCAATTTCATGATGTACATCAATTTGATTTGGATCTGGGGCCACCCGGAGGTGTACATCCTGGCGCTGCCGGCCTTCGGCATCTTTTCCGAGGTGATTGCGACCTTCGCGGGCAAGCAGCTGTTCGGCTATCGGTCCATGGTGCTGGCGACGCTTGCCATCTGCGTGCTGTCCTTCATGGTGTGGCTGCATCACTTCTTCACCATGGGCGCCGGCGCGGATGTCAATGCCGTCTTCGGCATCATGTCGATGGTCATCGCCATTCCCACGGGCGTGAAACTATTCAACTGGCTGTTCACCCTCTACCAGGGCCGCATCCGCTTCGAGGTGCCGGTGCTCTGGGCCATCGGCTTCATGGTGACCTTTGCCATCGGCGGGATGACCGGCGTGCTGCAGGCGGTGCCGCCCGCCGACTTCGTGCTGCACAACAGTCTTTTCCTGGTGGCGCACTTTCACAATGTGATCATCGGCGCCGTGCTGTTCGGCGCCATGGCCGGCTATTACTACTGGTTTCCGAAGGCGTTCGGTTTCACCCTCGACCGGCGCTTAGGTGTGGTCAGCTTCTGGTGCTGGCTCGTCGGCTTCTATTTGGCGTTCATGCCGCTCTACGCCCTCGGGCTCCTCGGCATGACCCGGCGTATGCAGCACTACGCGGATGTGACCTGGCAACCCTATCTCATCGTGGCAGAGGTGGGGGCGGTCGTCATTCTCTGCGGCATTGTCGCCACCATTGCGCAGCTCGTGGTCAGTATCCGCACGCGCGACAGCCGTCGCGACGCCACCGGCGACCCTTGGAACGGCAGAACTCTGGAGTGGTCCACCACCTCGCCGCCGCCGTCCTACAATTTCGCCGTATTGCCGCAGGTCGACTCGCTCGATGCTTTCTGGGTCATGAAGCAGCGCGGGCCGGTCACGCCGCCCGAGCGTTACGAGTCCATCGAGGTGCCTCGCAACAGCCCGAACGGATTTGTCACTGCCTTCTTTGCGGTTGTCACGGGCTTCGCCCTGATCTGGCACATCTGGTGGATGGCCATCATGGGCCTCGCCTGTGCCGTGCTGACATTGCTCGTCTTTGGCTGGATGGAGCGCCACGAGGATGAGGTGTCTGGGGAACAATTGGCCGATGCCGAACGCGCCCGGTTGCGAGCGGCGGCTTCGCCATGAGCGCGCAGATGGGCACTGCGGAGCTCCCTGGACTGGGCACGACCATGGCGCGGGGCGGCGAGGGGCCGGCGCCGGTGCAAATCGTCGTCGGCTATGGATTTTGGATCTTCCTGCTCTCCGACATCATCATGTTCTCGGCGCTGTTCGCCTCCTACGCGGTGCTGTCCGGACAGACTGCCGGGGGACCCTCGGGCCGCGAGCTGTTTGAGCTGCGTCATGTCGGCATTGAGACGCTCTGCCTGCTGTTCTCGAGCTACACCTGCGGGCTTGGCCTGTTGGCCATCGGGCGGCGTCAGCTGCGGGGTTTCTATCTTGCCTTCGCGTTCACGTTCGTGCTCGGCGCCACGTTCCTGGGCTTGGAATTGAGCGAATTCGTCGGCATGGTGGCGCGCGGCGCCGGCCCGTCGCGCAGCGCCTTTCTATCAGCTTTTTTCAGCCTCGTCGGTTTGCACGGCGCGCATGTCACCGCCGGACTCCTGTGGCTCAGCTTTATGGTGGCGCAAACCGCGGTGCGCGGGCCGCGCGACTTCGTGCGCCGCCGGCTGCTCTGTTTCAGCCTCTTCTGGCACGCACTCGATATCATCTGGGTGGCGCTGCTGACCTTGGTCTACCTCATGGGGGCGCGATGATGGAAGAACACGCGCGGCAGGCGGATGAGAAAGAGTCCTCCGGCAGCATCGTTACCTACACCGTGGGACTCGCCTTCGCCTTGCTGCTGACTGGCGCATCCTTCATCGTCTCGCAAACCGATCTCCTATGGGCGCCGGGCGTACCGGCCGGGCTTGCCGTGCTCGCCATCGCTCAGATGGGGGTTCACTTGGTGTTCTTTCTGCACATCAGTACCGGGCCGGATAACACCAACAACGTGCTCGCGCTCGCCTTCGGCGTCCTCATCATCACGCTCATTGTCGGCGGGTCGCTGTGGATCATGGCCAATCTCAACGCGAACATGCTGCCCGCATCGGCGATCATGGACATGCAGCGATAAAAGGACGCCGCTATTGCGGCCCGGGGCACTGCGGGATTGAACCCGGCAGAGTCAGCGACGCCCGGAAGGATCGTTGCAGCAGTCCCTCCGGCGTGGTCCACAATTCGCCGCGCATCGCGCATTCTGCGCCGAAGTTGAACAGGGCGCGCATGCGTTCGGGCTTGAGATCGAGCAGCCCATTGAAAGGGTAGTCGTCGGGGATGGCCGTGACATTCATGTGCATGTCGTTTCGGGTGGCGAGAGCGAGCGTGGCGAGGACGGCTCCCCGAGTGCTGCTGTGGAGCGAAGCCTGGATTCCCCTTTTTGCGATGGCGGTTGTCCTGACTCGCGTCGTGATGGTGGGTGCTCCGTATTGGCCGTTTGCAATGACGTAAATATTGGCCCCCCGTAAGCCCCCCAGTTGATCGGGCAAGACGGAGGCGATCTCCGGAGCAATGAACATCGACGCCGTGGTACTGCCGTCGACGTGCATTTCCTCGAGAATGGTGCCGGATGTTTCCACCGGAATCATCACGGGCGGAAACAGCCCCGGAACGCTGGCGGACGCGATGAGCACCTGGCGGAACAGCTTGAGCGCCGCGGGGCCGCCTTGCAGGGCAATGGCGCCCATATCCCAGATCACGGTGCGCTCGCTGTCAAGATCGGTCGTTGCTATCAGCAGCAGCCGGCCCTTGGCGGCCTCAACCGCCACGGCGCGCAGCATCTCCTCGGTCGCGTAATGCTCCACGAGATCGGCCAGCGGTTTTCCCTTGAAGATGCTTGAGCCGAAGAGCAGGCCGGTCAAACTGAACTGCACCAATTTGGCCGACCGTTGCCCGGAAAATGATTCCGTCAGCGGTCCATCCCATGCCGGTCCCAAGAATGCGAATGGCGCCGTCAGCGCACCGGCACTCACTCCCGTCACGACATGAAACTGCGGACGAATACCCGCCCTGCTGAGCCCCGTCAATGCACCGGCACCGAACGCCGCTCCGGCGCCGCCGCCCGACAACGCAAGAACGTTCACCACGTCTCCCCCAGCGGCCGACCTTACCCGGCTGATGAAGCGCGCTGAATCCTTCTCAAAAGAGACGCGATCCTCGGTTACGGTTCGCACGGTCTCCGGAAACCCGGCGGGCGGGGCCGTGTCGTACCAATAGATCGGGTGCTCGCGGCGGGCGGGCCCCGCACAGGCCGCGATTGACAGTGCGGCAAACATCAGACAAGCCTCGAGCAGCCGCTTGCGCATGATTCCCCAAGGCCGGCACGGCTATCGCTGCGGCGTCATCGCGATTTGTTCTCAGATCCGAATTCGGGAAGCATTCTAACGAGGACGTCGTCCTTGTTCCAGAAGTGATGCTTGAATGCCGCAACAACGTGCAGCGAGGCGATCGCAAACAGAGCGTCGCTCAAAAAGTGGTGCAGTGCCTTGAGGTAGTTGAACGCGGCTTCGTTCGGTGCAATGAGGTTTGGCCAGGTGAAAGCGCCGAACCAGCTGACCGAGTAATTCTTGGCGGACGACATGAGCCAGCCGCTCAACGGCATTGCGAAAAGCAGCACGTAGAAGCAGAGGTGCGTGGCGCGAGCCAGGAGGCGTTCGACACGGTGCATGTCCGCGGGCAGCGGCGGCGGCCGGTTCTTGAGCCGCCATGCGAAGCGGAACGCCGCCAGCACCAACACTGTCATCCCGAAGCTCTTGTGCTCCGCCAGCAGCGCGAGTTTGCGCGCCCCCAGCGGTAAATGAGCAGCCATCCTGGCGAGTACGAACTGGGCCACGATGAGCAGGGCTATCAGCCAGTGAAGTGCCTGCGCCGTGGCGCCGTAGCGGCGCCACGTCTTTGGGTCGCTCATGGCAGGGGCCTCGAGTGAATCGAAACCTCAGTTCACCTTGATTCCTTCGACCTGTATGCGCAGCAGCACATCTTGCTTGAATCCGTACTGTTGTCCGTAGTTCACACCGAAGTCGGCGCGGTTGAAGGTGCCGCTGGCATCCGCTCCGCAAACCTGTTTCTTGAGCATGGGATTCTGAAAGCACTTGAAGGAATTAACGGTGAGCGTCACGGGCTTCGTAACGCCGTGAAGAGTCAGGTCGCCAGAAATGGTTTTTGGGGCCGCGTCCACGAATTCGACGAATTTCCCCTTGTACTCTGCGGTCGGGTACTTCGCCACATCGAGCATCTCGGGGCTCGATACATGCTCGTTGAGCTTGTCGTGGGCGAAATCGATCGTTGCCGTGTCGATGACGACATCGACCGTTCCCGTCTTGGCCGCCGTATCGATCTGGACGGTGCCGGTGGTCTTCTTGAACGTGCCTCGCCAGATGGACACGCCGCCGAAATGGTCCACCTCAAAACTCGGGTGGGTGTGATCCGGGTCCACATTGTAAGTAGTGGATGCGGCGGTCGCCGATGTGATGCCTAGGATCAGGAGCAGCAACGCGTATTTGTGTTTCATAAGAGTCCTTGAGGGTTTAGTTGTTTAAATTGCCAGCGTGTGACCTGCGGCCACCAGTTGATTGCCGATGCGTCGAATCTCCGACTCTCCCGCAAGAAGAGCCGCGCGAGTTGTGTGAACCGAATAGCGGCCGAGCACCAGCGGGTGCGGATGTTTCACCGCGGAGCCGAGCACGAACCTCGACGCGCCGTCTGCTTGAATCGATACTGCGTCGCCGGATTCCTCGAACACCGCCAATTCGCCTGCGTAAACTGGCTCTGGTGTGCGCACGGCGCCGGCGGCGACAGCCAGCCAGGCGACCTCGTGACCCAACGGCGGCTGATAGACCCAGCGTTCACCCGCCGCAAGTTGAACGTCGAGGTAATTGATGCCCTCGGGTGAGCGAATCGCGCTCTTGGCACGACCATAGGCGCCCAAGATGACGCGCGCGGGCTTCTCTGCCGGCACCTCGTCCGCCGACAAATACTGGCTTTGGCAGGGGGCGCTTTCGAGCTCCTCCGGCAACGCAATCCACAGCTGAAACCCTTGGGTTTGCCGGGCGCCCAAGGCAGACCCCGTGTGCCACACGCCACGACCGGCCCGCATCCATTCAACGCCGCCGGCGCCAAGCGTTCCTTTGACGCCGGTGGTTTCCTCGTACTCGATCGCACCCTCATGGACCACGGTGAGCGTGGCAATTCCGGAATGCGGATGCCAGCCGAAGTTCGGCGCGTTCGTTGCGGAGATACCGAACAGATCCAGGAACACGAACGGCTTGATGAGCTCGCCGATATCGGACGGGCTGACCAGCCTCGTGATGGGTCCGTGCCGTCGCCCGCGGGTCCGGTGCGCGATAGCGCGCTCGGCGAGGGAAGCTTTCAATATTGCGCTCATGCCGCCATCGCCGCGATGTTTGCGCGCGCCTTCAACATGGCGGCCTCTTTGGCTTCGGCTCCAAATGCCAGCCCTTCCGCGCGCACGACCGTGACATCGGTCAACCCAATGAACGACAGCACGCCCAAGAGATAGCTTTCATGATGCTCGAGGGCCGCCGCAGGAGAGCCTGCCGCATAGACATTGCCGCGCGAGGAAGCGATGAAGACTTTCTTGTCCTTGGATAACAATCCTTCCGCACCATTCGCGCCGTAGCGAAATGTCTTGCCGGCGACAACCACCCGATCGATCCACGCCTTGAGCTGGCTCGGAATCGAAAAGTTATACATCGGGGCGCCGATCACGATGATGTCGGCGTCAAATAGCTCCGTCAGATAGGCGCCGCCCTTTGCCAGGTCTAACCCTAGGGTCGTGTCCTCGACCGTGCCGCCCTGCCACGCCGCGAGGTGAGCGGAAGATAAATGCAGTGCCGCATCCGCCGCCAAATCCCGGTGCACGACGGTGATCCCCGGCCGCAGCGCAACCTGCTTCGCGACAATTTCCGCCGACAGTGCACGGCTCGCCGAGTGGGGCCCCAAAACGCTGGAATCGATGTGAAGGAGCTGCATGATGGTCTGCCTCATTGAAAATAACGAAACTGGGGCGTAGGGTGCGCCTTCGAGCCTCCTATGAATAGCTGTTATATTTCGATATTATCCATCTGGATTTCAGATACTGAAGGGGCAAATCGTGCTGGATGGCGTCTCTTTGGACCAATTGAGGGCCTTCATTGCCGCGGTCGAGGAGGGCAGCTTCTCTGCAGGTGCACGCCGCCTGCGGCGCGCGCAGTCTGCCGTCAGCGAGCTCGTCAGTAACCTCGAAGCTCAAATCGGTGTCGTTCTTTTCGATCGCTCCGAGCGATATCCCAAGCTCACACCCGCCGGCGTTCTCCTGCTTGCCGACGCACGCAGTGTCGTGGCCAACGTTGATTTGCTCAAGGCTCGCGCCAAAGGAATTTCCGCAGGCCTCGAGTCGGAGCTCTCAGCCGTCGTGGACGTGCTTTTCCCGATTGAGGCGATCGCCGAGTCTGCCAGGGAATTCAGGGACCGATTTCCGCGTACGCCTTTGCGGCTGTACGTCGAGGCGCTCGGCGGCGCCTACAAACCCGTGCTCGATGGTCGCTGCAGCTTGGGCGTCGTGGGGTCCCTGCCGGACGTACCGGATTCCATGACTCTGGAACGGCTGCAGGGGGTCGAGATGATCATGGTCGCGGCGCGCGAGCATCCCCTCGCGACGCTCCAGGGTGTCGTTCCAAAAACGGAACTCGCCAAACACGTGCAGCTGGTGCTGACGGACCGATCCGATCTGACGGCGGGGCGCGAGTTCGGAGTGATGTCGCCGCTCACCTGGCGACTCGGCGATTTATTTGCCAAGCACGCGTTTCTCCTCAAGGGCCTCGGCTGGGGCGGCATGCCCTTGCACGCAGTGAAGCGGGATCTGCTGGAAGGCCGCCTCGTCAAGCTGTCGATCGAAGATTTGGCGGAAGAGGGTTTGATCCTGCCGATGTCGGCCGTCTATCTCACAGCGAAACCCCCCGGACCCGCGGGCCGCTGGCTCATCGAGCGCCTGCGACAGTGTCGCAAGCAAAGCGCGGCGCCGGAAAGCGTCGCACGTGCCCGCCAACCAGAGACGCTGGTAGCGATTTAACGCGCGCTGCACAGGTCAGCACCGCCGAGGCATGGTTATTTCGGCGCTGCCACCAAAATTTCGAAGCCGCTCGCGCCCATAGCCGGCACATAGATCCGATGCGTCGCCGCATCCAGCGCCATCGTCTTCGCTCCGTTCGCAGTAGCCAGGCTACCCTTCACCGCAAAATGGCCGCCGCTGTCTTCGCTCACGACGGTCACGTCCGCGCTGTCTCCGTTGGAGCTGAACACGAGCGAGGCGGCGGGGTCGAACGCCGCCGCATCGACGTGCTTGCCGATCGGCAACTCGGCGACGCGCGAACCGCTCAAGCTGTCCGTCACGATCAGACGCTCATTGTGGCAAACCGAAAACACACGGTGTCGCGCCGCGTCGAGGGCGATGCCCGTGGGCTCCATGCAAGGTGCAAGCGACCAAGTGGACTGTACGCTGCCCTTGGCCACATCGATCACCGCGATCAGCGCCTTGTCCTCGATATTGACGAAGATGCGTCCGGCGCCGTCGCTGACTGCGAATTCCGGCCCACCGGGTAAGGTGATAGTCGCAACTTCTCGGGCCGTACCCGCATCGATGACCGTTGCGTTGTCGCTGTGACCATTGAACGTATAGATCCGTTTGCTGGGCGCATCGTAGATGATGGCATCGGGATCCTTGCCGGAGATTTTGATCTCCGTGATGGGCGCGAGCGTCTTCAGATCGAAGACCGTCACTGAGTCTCCCTTGCCGTTGCTCGTGAAGCCGCGGTTGAGATCGTATGCGAAAGCGATGCCGTGCACGCCGGGGGTATTGGCGATATCGCCGGCGGGTTTGCCCGATTCGAGATCGAACACCTGCACATGCGTCGCGCGCGAGACGAACAGACGATGCTGCGCCGAATCGACGATCAGGTAGTCCCACTTTCCGGCGCCCCCGACCGGCCACCGGGTGACGATGCTGTAACCGCTGTCGCCTGCGGCAAGGGCCACGGTCGAAAGAGCGAGCCCGAGAAAACTCGCTGCGCTGAATGCGCGGCTCTGCGAAAAGAAGGTCATGTGTTCGAACTCCTGACGATGCGGGGGCGGCCCAACGCTACGCACTTGGTGGACTCAACGCAACGGATACCGAGCTGCGCACTGTAAGAATTGCAATGTAAGAAAATGGCAATGTTGAGTGTCTACGCTGTCGAGTCCAACGCCAGCATGCGGAGCGTAGAAATGCCCCAACAGCGATCGTTCTCGCCGCGCTTCAGCATCACTGCCGCCGCACTGGCCGTAGGGCTGACCGTGATCGCCGGCTCCGTGGCCGCGCAGACTCCGGCTACGCCGCCCGCGGCGGAATCGACGCCCCCCGCAAGCAAGCGCGCACCCCCCGGCGAAACCGACATCGGGCGCGTCAGCACCGGTGCGGGGCAGGGCGAGGCGGCGACCGTGCCGGTGATACCGGGCGCCACGATCAATCGCGCCGACGCGATCGCGGAAAAGCAGCAGGCACCCAACATCATCGATGTGCAGCCCTTGAGTGAAATCATCAAGCTTCCGGACATCAACACCGCCGAGGCCCTGCAGAGAATCCCGGGAATTTCTCTGGAAACCGATAGCGGCGAGGGACGCTTCGTGCACATTCGCGGGCTGGATTCCGATCTCAACGGCACGACCTACGGGGGCGTGCGCCTGCCCGCGTCCAATCCGTCGTCTCCTTCCGGCGGCGGACGTGCGGTCGCTTTCGATACGTTTCCCACCGGCGTCATCGGCGGCGTCGAGCTTACCAAGACATCGCGGCCCGACATGGACGCGGAGGCACTTGGCGGCTCGATCAATCTCGTGCCGCGCAGCGGCGCCGAACACGGCGGCGCGCCCTTTATCGATGCCGATCTGGGCAGCGGCTACGAACCATTGCGCAGGTCGCCGGTGTATCACGCGGAAGTCAGCGCCGGCCGCGGCTTCGATGGCGGCGACGGAATTGGCGGCTTGTTTGCCGGGAAAAATGCCTTCAGCGCAGTCGTCACCGCCGTATACCACGAGGATAAGCGCGGGATCGACGACCTGGAGGAGAGCTACACCGACCAGCAGAGCGGCGGCTATCCGGATAAGGTGTTGAGCAATTTGCAGTTCCGTCGCTACGAATACCATCGCCGCCGCTATGGTGCCGCGGCCAACTTCGATGCGAAGGCGAGCGATAACACGTCGTTCTATTTGCGCGTCCTGTATTCCGGGTACCTGGAGGGCGCCGACAAACACTATCTGGTGCTCAACAACCTCGACGACTCATCACAAGGCGGCTGCACGCCGCTGCCGAGCTGCATCCAAGATCCCGGCAATCCGAACGGCTTCATAGCCTCGGGCGCTCAGCTGCAACAGCAGACCACCGACACCCTGGAGCGCATTCAAAACGGGCTCGGTGTGGTCGGCGGCAGCAGCGTATTCTCGAATTTCAAGCTCGACTATCACGCTTCCTTCGCGCTCGGTACCGATCGAGTATCCACCAGTTATGGCAGCGTGTGGACCGACCCCAACCCGGTGCCCATCGCGTACGACACCACGACCGATCCGCGCTACCCGAGGTTTCACACTCTGGATGGGACCAATCCCGCCAATCCGGCGAACTACGCGTTGCAGGAGATCGATCTCGGACCTTCCTACGCTCACGATGGAGAGACGGCGGCGGCGCTCGACGCCACCATCCCGACGGGGAGCGGTGATCACACGGGGGAGTGGAAATTCGGCCTCTCGCTGCGCGATCGACATAAGACCAGCGTTGCCTCATCGCCGGTATTCACGCCCACCGGCACCATCCCGTTGCTGCCCGCCACCTATGGCTCACCGCAGATCTATTACAACAATCTCTACGATATCGGGCCTGCGATAAGCCTGCCGTCGGTCCGCACGCTGGCCAACAGCAGCTTGGGCACGATTACCGATGATGCGGCCGCCGACGCGGCGTCCAATACCGACGACCGCGAGAATGTTTTCGCGGGCTATGGCCAATACTCGGCGCGGTTCGGCAAGGCGGGAGTGCTGGCCGGGGTGCGCGTCGAATCGACGCGCGCCACCTATGGCGGCAATCTCTACAACAGCGACGCGGACACGAACACGCCGACAAGCGAACGGAACTCATACACGAATTACTTTCCAACCCTGCAAGGCCGCTATGACTTGCTCGAGAATCTGATCGGTCGGCTCACCTATTCGACCGGAATCGCCCGTCCGGGTTTCGAGCAGATCACGCCGGGGGCTTCCATCAGCGTGTCGAATGCGGCCGTGACCGTCGGTAATCCGGCGCTCAAGCCCACGCTCGGTCAGAATTTCGACGCCACCCTGGAATACTATCCGGGCGATGGTCAAATCGCCGCCCTCGGCTTGTTCTACAAACAGTTTCGCGATTACATCCTCTTATCGCAGCAGATCGTCTCCGGATACAGCTATCCGGGCCTCACCGGCGTCATTACGACGGTCCAGAGCTACACCAACGGTCCGGCGCACGCGGAGGGCGTGGAGGGCCAGTATCAGCAGCAGCTCAAATTCCTGCCGGCGCCGTTCGACGGCTTCGGCTACAGCGGCAACTTCACCTTGGTCGATTCGCGGGCGCAGATTCACCCGGGCATCTACGGTCTGCTGCCGTCCACCTCCAAGGTTACGTGGAATGCAGCCGTCTTTTATGAGCGCGCGCCGTTCGAGGTGCGAGTGGCGGCCGACTATGTGGGCCAGGATCTGTTCGCTTTCGGCGGTACGATCGGCAATGCCGCCGACGTGTATTCACGCCACCGCCTCACCCTCGATCTGGGCAGCAGCTATGCCATCGCCCATGAAGTCAAGGTCTACTTCGACGCGAAAAATCTGCTCAATACTCCGTTGGAGTTCACCGAGGGGACCAGCGATTCACGGCCCATCCAACGCGAGTTTTACGACATTACGCTGCTGGCCGGCGTGCGTATGAGCTTCTGATGCGCAACTGGCCGTCACGCCCCCGAAGAGCGCCGCGGATCGAGATCATTCCGATGATCGACGTCATGATGTTCCTGCTGGTCTTCTTCGTGCTCATCAGCTTGAACTCCCTGCCGTCGCGCGGAGTGAAGGTGGCGCTGCCCTATGCCGCCGACGCGGCGCGTCTGGAGGTGCCCAAGCGGGTGACGCTGACGCTCACGGCCGACGGCGAGGTTTATCTCGATGGGACTCGAACCGGTCTCGCCGAACTCAGCGAGCAACTTGAGGAGTTGGAGCGAACCAATAAGCTCACGGTCATCATCGCCGGCGACCAGAGCGCGCGGCTTCAGCCGCTGGTCAGCGTGCTGGACGCGGTGAAGCGTGCGGGAATCGGCTCCGCATCCATCATTGCCAAGCAGGAATGACGGCAAATCGCGAGGACATGGCCCAGATTGCCAGCGACGGCATGGCGCTGGCGCTCACCGGTGCCCTGTTGGCGGCAGCGTTCGCAACCGGACCCGATTTGTGGCGCATCACCTCGGCGTTGCCGGCCAACACCGGCCAATCGGGGATCGAGATCTCACTGCAGCAGCCTGCGGCGGAAATCCCGCGCGCACCGCCGCCGCCCGTGCCCCGCAAGATGCCGCATCGCGTGATGACGCCGCAACCCACAGCGGAAATGCCGGTGCCGGCTGAGCCTCAGCCCGTGCCGGTCGAGCGCGATCCCGTGCCCGAGGGAGGCGCCTTGGTCGCATCGGACACGCCGTCGTTTGCCGCGCCGAGTTCCGATGCACGGGCGGATTTGGAGGCGCAATACGCAGCGGGGTTGCGCGCCGATATCGACCGCAGGACACGCCCGCCGGATTCCATTCAGTATCGGCTGCATCGCCCGTCGGGCGAGGTGCGCGTGGGCTTCGTCGTCATGCGAAACGGCGAACCGACGGTCGTCCGGGTGCTGCGATCCTCGGGATCCTCGATTCTCGATGCGGCGGCCCTGTCAATCGTGGCATCCGGTCACTACCCGCCAATGCCGCCTAAGATCTTTGCGGGAGAACCGGAACATGCATTCGCGGTGACGATTGAATTTC
This sequence comes from uncultured Gammaproteobacteria bacterium, assembly GCA_963818075.1. Lineage (GTDB taxonomy): Bacteria > Pseudomonadota > Gammaproteobacteria > Steroidobacterales > Steroidobacteraceae > Bog-1198. The sequence continues at coordinate 27,671 of CAWFQX010000012.1, forward strand.
GCGCGGTAAGCTAGGTGACCAAGAGACAAGAATGAACTATCAGTTATTCCATACCATTACTTTCAATGTGTTATACGGCTGTATCGGCCTGCTGGTATTTGTCATTTTCGAGCGCGGCATCTATCTTTCCTACCTCGGATGGCGGATGCAACGTCTGGCAGCGATCATTGATCGCGCGCCGGGAACTGCCGGTCAGGATATTATCGGTGTAACTTCGCCAGATCCCGCAAGCCGCGCTGTTGTGCGCTACGCGCAGATGATGGCGGCGGGCGCGACCCGCGAACGGCAGGAGGATTTCTCCTCCGCATTGTTCATCGGCGTCGACAAAAAAGTCAGCGGGCGGCTTTGGATACTCGACACCATCGTGACGGCCGCGCCGTTGCTGGGGCTGCTCGGTACGATATTCGGGATCATGGAGACATTCAACGCGCTGGCCGCCGGCGGGGTATCGGACTCGGCTGCGGTCAGCCGCGGCATCGGGACCGCGCTGATCGCCACCGCCATAGGTATTGCGACGGCATTGCTCGGGCTGCTCGGCAACAATGTGCTGAGCCGCCGCGCCCACGTGCTGATGGAAGACTTCAAGGCGCTGCTGCTGAGCCTATCTGCCCCACCGGAAAAGCTTCACGGCGCAGATTTGCCCGTTCAAGCCGCTTTGCCGACCGCGGCACTGTCGCGCGGGATGGTCGAACGATAAATCCTTGCGCCGGTGAAGTCGCGAAACTCAACAGCGAGCGTATCCGGACTCGATCGCACCGCCGCGAAGCCCGACTGGGCCGCGCAGAACCGTGTGCCTTCGATGGCCGCTACCGGCCGGACCTCGGATCCCGCCCCGCAGCAGACATAGTCGACGCCGCCGCGGCGCAGGTGCTGCAAGTCGTGATCGTGGCCGTTGAAGTACGCCTGCACGTGGTGCTTTCGGAGCAGGGGTTCGATGAGCTCCTTCGTTTCCGGTGTGTCTCCATGGCCGCTCCCGCCCGAGTAGATGGTGTGATGGCCGATCACCAATTTCCACGCGGCCGCAGACTGCTCCAATTGCTCGTCGAGCCAGCGCAGCTGCGCCGGCACATCCTGGCTCGCGACGTTCTCGGCGATCGCGCTGTGCACTTTGTCGCGGTACTGGTGTACGAGGGGCGACGTATCGATCACGAAAAGGTCGACGTGCGGCGCGCCGATGTCGGCGCCCGCCACCTTGTAGTAGCGGCTCGGCATGCGCCAGCGCATGCTGCTCTTCGCGTAGTCGATTTGAGCTTGCGGGACGCCCCGGTAGTCGTGGTTGCCAAGGGCCACGTACCACGGAACCTGCAGGGATGGCGCCGAATAGATTTCTTCGAACGAAGAGCGCCACTGCGGGTCGGACGTTGACTTGACGCCATCCTCATAGAAATTATCGCCCACCGAGATCACGCACCGGCTGCCAAGGCTGATCGCGGCTTTGCCCATTTGCGCGGCCACTTCACGCTGGTGGCTCTCGCCGTCTCGCCCCCAGTCCCCGACGACCAGAAAATCGAGGGTCGCCGCGGGGAGGGCGCCGAGCGCCGGGAGAGCGGTCAATGTCGCCGAGGCAGCAATCGAAGCGAGTACTTCGCGGCGGTTCATCAGGATGTCGTGCATAGGTCCCCACCCGGTGGTTTTGCGATTTCAACGCGCCATTGCCGACATACTGTGATGCGCACATTGCGCTAGTATTTCAACGGGGCGGCGGCGGAACGAACGCAGCCGCGAACGGTCCCAAGTATTCCGCGGAGGGTAAAAGACATGCAAAACTACGGTAAAAGCCCCGAAGGCATTTCCAAGCTCTCGCCGGAGCAGTATCGCGTCACGCAGCTCGGCGACACCGAGGCTCCCGGTACCGGCAAGTATCTGAATAATAAGGAGCCGGGCATTTACGTCGACATCGTGTCGGGCGAGCCGTTATTCGCCTCGTCGGACAAATTCGACTCAGGGTGCGGGTGGCCGAGCTTCACCAAGCCCATCGAGCGGGCCAACGTCAGCGAATTGACGGACCGCACCCATGGCATGATCCGGACCGAAGTGCGCTCCGCACACGGCGACAGTCATCTGGGTCATGTCTTCCCCGACGGCCCTGCGGACCGCGGGGGACTGCGCTACTGTATCAACTCGGCGTCGCTGCGCTTCATCCGCCGTGACGACATGGCCGCGGAGGGCTACGGGGCATATCTGGATCAAGTGGAGGATATCCAATGAGTGAAGAACGCGCGGTGCTTGCCGGGGGCTGCTTCTGGGGAATGCAGGACCTGTTTCGCCGTCACGACGGCGTGGTGTCGACGCGGGTTGGCTACTCGGGCGGTGACGTCCCCCATGCGACTTATCGCAATCACGGAACCCATGCCGAAGCGATCGAGATCATCTTCGATCCCGCCAAAGTGAGCTATCGGCAAATTCTCGAATTCTTCTTTCAGATCCACGATCCGGGCACGCGCAACCGGCAAGGTAACGATGTCGGCACGAGCTACCGGTCGGCAATTTTTTATACCACCGATGAACAGCGGCGCATCGCCGAGGACACGATCGCCGATGTCGATGCGTCAGGGCTATGGCCACGCAAGGTGGTCACCGAGGTCTCTCCCGCCGGCGATTTTTGGGAAGCGGAGCCCGACCACCAGGACTACCTCGAGCGGTATCCGGACGGCTACACCTGTCATTTCGTGCGGCCCAATTGGAGGTTGCCGGTAAGAGAGAGCGCCGCTCCCGCGCAAGCGCGCCAAGCCAACCGCTCTCTGTAGTCGCGACCGCGCGGCAGACAACCGCCCGGCGCGCTGCGCAGGGCGCGCTGCAGATTACGGCTGCAATGCGCGCGGCAGGAGGTGAAATTGCCGCGAAACTCTTCCTCACGATGATTGGCTCTCGATGTAGAGGACCATTCATCAAAGAGGAACAGACAATGAACATTCGCAAACCAACACGCCCTGCGTTCGCTTTCGCCCTCATCTTGACAACCGCTCTTGCGGGATGTGCAACCTACAATAAGTGCGGAATCGAGGGTTGTCCCGGCGACGAAAAGATCACGGCAAACGTCGAGGCGCAGTTTGATCAACATCCGGAATTAGGCGGCCCGAATTCGATTCACGTGCAGACCTTGGACCACGTCGTCTATCTTAGTGGCCTGGTCAGTGCCGGCATTGAGAGCCGGACGGCCGAGTCGGTCGCTGTCGAGGTTCCCGATGTGTCGCGGGTCGTGAATTCGGTCGCGGTTGCCCACTAGCATCAGAACGACGCGGGGCCGCACCGGGCGGCGAGGTAGTTGCATCCGAGTGCCTTCTGGTTGATATTCCAAGGAGCCAAAAAAAGCGCAGATCTTGCCAGCTAACATGCCTCCAAATGACCCAGCGTTGGATTTGATCGCCGTGGGTCGTTCCAGCGTCGACCTGTACGGTGAACAGGTCGGTGGCCGCCTGGAGAATATGGCGTCGTTCGCCAAGTACATCGGCGGCAGCCCGACCAACACCGCCTGCGGCGGTGCGCGGCTCGGCCTCAAGACCGGATTATTGACGCGTGTGGGCGCCGATCATATGGGCCGGTTCATTCGCGAGCAGCTTGCCGCGGAGGGCGTCGACGTCACGGGTGTGATCTCCGATCCGGACAGACTGACGGCGCTCGTTATTCTCGGCATCCGCGATCGCGACTCCTTCCCGCTGATTTTCTTTCGGGAGAATTGCGCGGACATGGCGATTGCCGAGGCTGACCTGGACGCGGCATGGTTGGCCTCCGCGCGCGCACTGCTCATCAATGGCACGCACTTGTCGCAACCGTCGGTGTATGCGGCAAGCCGCACGGCGGCCGGGATCGTCAAGAAGGCCGGCGGCCGCGTGGTGTTCGATATCGACTACCGGCCGGTACTCTGGGGGCTGGCGAGCCGCGACCGCGGCGAGGATCGGTTCGTCATGAGTTCCGCCGTGACGCAGCGGCTTCAAGAAATCATCCCGGTGTGCGATCTGATCGTCGGCACCGAAGAGGAGATCCATATCCTGGGGGGTTCGATCGACACGATCACGGCATTGAAGAGCATTCGCGCACGCTCCGGCGCGTTGCTCGTCTGCAAGCGCGGTCCGCAGGGCTGTGCGGCATTCCCCGGCGCCGTGCCCGATGGTCTTGATCAAGGCGTGAAAGGCGCGGGCTTTGGCGTCGAGGTATTCAACGTCCTGGGCGCGGGAGACGCTTTCATGGCGGGATTTCTCCGCGGCTGGCTGCGCGGCGAGCCGCTCGACCGCTGCTGCGAGTGGGGCAACGCCTGCGGCGCGATCGTCGTGTCGCGCCATGGGTGTGCTCCGGCCATGCCGACGTGGCCGGAACTGCAGAGCTTTCTCGCGACGTCGAATCGCCCGCATCGCCTGCGGGACGACGTCGAATTGGAGCACATTCATTGGGCGACCACGCGGCGCGGCAAGTATGACGCGCTGATGGTACTGGCCATCGATCACCGCACCCAGTTCGAAGACTTGGCGCGGGAAGCAGGCGCAGATACCCGGCTGATCGGCGCATTCAAGGCGTTGGCACTCCGCGCCGTCGAATCGGTCGCTCGGGGAGACAGCCGTTTCGGCTTGCTGGTCGATGGCCGCCATGGCTTTGAGGTGCTGGCGCGAGCCGCTGATTCGCCCTATTGGATCGGCCGGCCGATCGAGATTCCACAGTCCCGTCCGATCGAGTTCGAGAGTACGCCCGACGTGGCGACCGAAATTGCGCAGTGGCCGCGCAATCAAGTGGTGAAGTGTCTCGTGACGTATCACCCCGATGATGACGGGGAATTGCGCGACCGTCAGGAGCGGCAGCTGGCGCGGCTATTTGATGCCTGTCGCAAGACGGGCCACGAGTTTCTGCTGGAGATCATTGCGCCCAGGGATCGCGAGGTCGCGGTGGATACCATGGCGCGTGCGATCCGGCGCATGTACGCGATCGGCGTGCGCCCGGACTGGTGGAAACTGGCGCCCGCAGCCGATGCGGCGACTTGGGCGGAGATCGAGGCCGCAGTGAGTGAGAATGACCGCTGGTGCCGCGGCGTGCTGCTGCTCGGCCTGTCCGTGCCGGAAGCCGACTTGATCGCAGCGTTTGCAACCGCTGCGCCGTTCGCGATCGTCAAAGGGTTTGCGGTAGGGCGTACGATTTTCCACCAAGCCGCACGCGATTGGTTCGCGCGCCGTATCGATGACCCCGCCGCCGTCGACGCGCTTGCCGGCACGTTCTCGCGGCTCGCGCAGGCATGGCAGCGGCTGCGGGGCTGATTACGGCGCGGGGACCTTGCGAAACGTGGTCCACGCGGCCGCGGAGAGCACCAGCACGTTGGCGACGATGACCGGCGATGCGTTGATCAGCACGCCATAGGTCACCCAGAGCGAGGCGCCCACCATCTGCACACCGCGCAGCAATGAGGGGCGCGAAAAGAAATAGGATCCGACGAAAACGGCGGTCGCCGCCCATCCCAGCAATTCGATTCCGGCTTGGCTCATAGCGCCGCGGCTTCCGCTTGCGCGCCGAAGGACAGGATTTCACTGATCTTCACGCGGTCGGTGCGGTCCTTCTCCCACTCGTTCAGCGTCAATCCGTAGGATTCAAACAACTCCCGAATGCTGCCGGTGCGCCAGTGCAGCAGCTGGTCGAGAATCGGCACCATGATGCTGAACGCGTTGTCGCTCAGCACCGTGCTCTTGGCGATCCGCGCCAGCTGTTTGTTTTCGGACACGGCAATCGTGAATCCGTCATGGTTGTTGACATGCAGCATCACGTGCACGTCGGAGCTGCCGTCGCCGACATAGATCATGCGATCGGGTGCCACTCCCAATCGATGCTGCAGCTCCTCGATCACCGCGACCTTGCCGTAGCCGGCGGGCACGCGCTTGATGGCACGGACCTCCCCCGATCGGGCATCGAAGTCCAGTTCAGTGCCGTAGATGTGTTCGGGGGGGATCACGCCGGTCAGTGCTGAGATGACAATCTCACGCGGCGCCGCAGATATGATGAAAAAGGAAAAGCGATAGCCCTCCGTTCCCCGCTTCATGAAGTCCGCCAACGCCGGAATCGCGCTCTTCAGCCGCACGCGACGCCCGGCCTCGATGAGATGTTCACGCCGGACGCCGCGAAATTCGGGATCGTGCCGGATCAAATAGGCGAGCTCGCCGCCCTGCTGTACGAGATTGCTCCGGGCAAGGCCGGCAACCCGCTCCTCAAAACCGGAAATGCCGAGCAGCTCCGCTAGAACCACTCCCGAATCCTTGAAACTCAAGGTTTGGTCGAAGTCTGAGGCCAGCAAGTAGTGCTTGTGCGGTGTGTCGGTCATTGGCAACGATCTCCTGACTGTCCCTGATCACGGAATCTCCTACCCCATGATCAAGCATTCGTCGAGAGATGTCAGATGATAAATACTCCCGGCACGTTCAATTCTTCTCATCCGCGGCCGGGAAGAACTGTGACGCGCGTAGTGCCGCCGGACGGAGGCACCGTGTAGCCGACGGTTGGTTGATCCGGTCAAGGCGGTGGATTCTTGGAGAAATAAATCGCGGCCACTTCGTCGGCAATTCGCTCCGGCCGCGCCTGCGCGAGATTCGTCAGCACGACGACGGTGAGTCCATCATCCACGTAGCGAGAAATTTGGGTCTCGAAGCCCTGCCATTGGCCTTCATGCTCGACCACGTGATGGCCCTGCTTGTTGCCGATGAACCAGCCATAGCCATAATGGCCGGCGTTCGGCGATCCGTCCCTCAGCGCCGCCACGCGCCACATCTGCTGCAGACTCGCGCGTCTGAGAAGTTTCTCCGTATAGAGTGCGGCGTCCCACTTGGCGAGGTCCAAAACTGAAAAATACAAGCTTCCGTCCGCGGTGGTATTCAACAGAGGGGATACCCATTCCTGATTCTTGAGCTGGCCGCCGACCCAGCGGTATCCGGCGGACCTGTTGGGGACGATGTCCGCCTCACTGATGATGCGCGTGGTGGACATGTCGAGCGGCTTGAATATTCTCCGTTGTAGGAAGTCCCCGTAGAACTCACCCGTCACTCGATGAATGAGAATTCCGAGAGTCAAATAACCTAAATTGCTGTAGCTCCATTTGGTACCCGGCGCGTAGGCGGGAGGAATTGCGCCGACAATTTTCAGCAGATCCTCCTCGCTATAGTCCTTGCGCATGTCGAAATCGTCCGGATAGTCCGTAAAACCGCCGGTATGGCTCAGGAGCTCGCGCACCGTCACGTCCTTCCACCACGCTGGTGCCTCCGGGAAATATCGGGTGAGCGGATCTTCCAGCCCGACTTTGCCGGCCTCGACCAGCATCATCACGGCCGTTGCCGTGAACTGCTTGCCCACCGATCCCGACTGAAAAATCGTCTCGGGCTTCACCGCGACCTTTAATTCGACGTTGGACAGGCCGTACCCTTCAGCCCGTATCGGCCGGCCGTTGCGCGACACCAAGAGAGCCACTCCGGGGATATGCTGTTTTTGCATCTCGGCGCGCACCAGGCGGGCAACAGCGTCGGCGGGCGGATCCGCGGCGGCGAGCGGCAGCGCCATGAGGCAGGCAATGCCGAGGGTCGCCAGTTGTAAATTCTTCAAGCTGGGCTCTCTATGTGGTCAGTGTTGTGACCGTGGGCCGTGCGTGCGAAACTCGAGATATGCGCTCTCCATTTAAAAGATGGATGTTCATACGTTTTTTCCTCGCTGCAGCCGCGCTCGGTGCCGGCGCATCTGCCGCTGACTCGCCCGATTCACCCGTCAATCAAGCCATCCGCACATGGAGCGTAGCAATGCGCGGCCCGCTCGAGCAATGCGTCGATGATTTGACAGCGCGGGACTTGGAATCGATTCGTGCCAAGGCCGATCTGTCCAGAGTGGCTGCGGATGGTCCGCCGCCCTTCAGAATTGCACTGAACGATACCTTCGCGACGGACTCCGAGCGTGTCGAGATCGCCAGATGGCTGAGGATTCGGGATCTCTGCCGCAAGCGATTCGCCATACCGCGCACCCTATCCGCCGCGGGAAACGCGATGGAGGCGGCCTCGCTGCAGCAAATGTTCGCCCTGACCAAGATATTTCAGTCGAGCGTCAATCAACTCATCCGTGCGCTCTATTACCAGGAACTAACCTACGGTGAGTTTGCTCGCAAGAGGTACGAATTTACCCGCGATGCCGCGGCCTTGAGCTCGGCCATGCAGGAGGCGGGGCAGGGTGAAGATCAAGCCCAGCTGCGGCATAATCTGCAGAACTTGTGGTACTTAAAATTCAGCTGGAATACCTACCTGCGGCGCGTCAACGCTCGTCAACCGGGGACAGTGCACCTTCGCGGCGCCATCAGTACCTGATAAATCCTTAATGTCGGCATCAACGCTCGAACGCGGTCGGTTCGCTGTGGCGTCCGAGGATTTGCCTAAGCTCGCCACTTCCGTCGTGTCGTTCACGCTGCTGCTCGCCAGTTATTACATTCTGCGGCCGGTGCGTGATGCGCTGGCGGCGACCTTGGGCGCCGACTCGATCAAGTATTTGAGCAGCGCGGTCTTCGTCGTGATGCTCCTCATCGTGCCCGTGTTCGGCTGGCTGTTCGTGCGCGTGCCGCGTCCGCGGCTGGTGCCGGGGCTGTTTGCCTTCTTCATCGTGAATCTCGGCGTCTTCGCCTGCGCTTTCGGCCGCTATGGCGGCGAGGGCACCATCGGGGCCTGGTGGTCGCGGGCATTCTTCGTCTGGGTCACGGTATTCAACATGTTCGCCGTATCGGTGTTCTGGAGCCGGATGGCGGAGGTATGGAGCGAGCCGCAGGGTCGCCGCTACTTCGGCATCGTGAGCGCCGGCGGCAGCCTCGGCGGCTTGGCCGGGCCGCTGCTGGCGCGCACGTTTGCCGCGAACGTCGCCATCACCGGTCTCGTTTGGATCAGCGCAGCGCTTTTGAGCGGGGCACTCATCGCGCTCAGTTTGCTCGCGCGCTCGCCGGCCGCGGCCACCGGGGCGCCTTCGGCGAAGGCGAGCGAACCGACCGCTCTCGCCGTGCTCCGGGGCCTGTGGCTGATCGGCCGCACGCCGTTTCTGGCCGGCATCGCAGCACTGGTGAGCCTCGGCTCCTTCCTCGGCATGATCGTCTACATCGAGATGGCGCGCCTGGTCGCGGCGACGTTTCCCACTGCCGTGGCACGCACGACGTTTTACTCAACCCGCGATCTTTGGGTCAACGGCGGCGCGTTCGTGCTGCAGCTCGTTCTGCTGGGCCAGATCACGCGCCGCTTCGGCGTCGGGCCGGCGCTGGTCGCCGCCGGGGCGGTCGTGCTGGCCGCGTTCCTAGCGCTTGGCTTCGATCCGACCCTGGCAACTCTCACCGGTGTCAGCGTGATCCTGCGCTGCGCGGAATTCGGGCTCGCCAAGCCGTCGCGCGACATGCTCTATACCGTCGTGCCGCCTGCCGCGAAGTACCAATCCAAAAACGTGATCGACACGGCGCTGTACCGCGGCTCCGACATGGTTTCGGGTTGGATACAGTCGCTGGTCGGCCGGCTCGGAGTCGGCCTCGGCGGCTGGGGGTGGATTGGGGCGGCGTTGACCGTCGTGCTCACCGCGGTGGCGGCGCTGGTCGGGCGCGAATATCGGCGCCGCGGCGGCAAGTAGCCGCCCGAGGCCTTTCTATTCGAGAGTGATCTCGCCCTTGAATTCGACGTTTACCTTGAGTCCCGCAATTTCCAGCGTCATCTTTGCAGGAAATGATTCAGTGCCGGCAATGGTGCCGGCCGTCGTGGCTTTCGCCACGGCGTGCTCGATCTCCCGCTGCGAGCTGATGCCGACCAATTTTAGAAACTTGCGTATGCTGAGATTCAAAGCGTCTTCGTTCATGTCGAGGCTCACTTCTATCGGTGCAGTCCGCTATTAGGCTCTCACAGCCGGCGCTTGTCGATATGGCGCGCTGCCGGCTGCCCCCATAGACAGCATCGATCGATGTCATCGTATCAATCACCTGGATATCGACCGCGCAATCGCTAGGATGGCTCACATACGCCATCACCTGGACATTCTCATGACAACACCCAAGACGTCTTTGACGACGGCTTCCGGAATCCAATTGCGGCGGGCGATTTTCCGAGATGGGGCGTATCGATCCAGGTCATGACCGAGACCGAAGCCGCCGCCTGGGAAAGGCGGACCGGCTGGAATCCCTTCGATCTCACGAAAGTGTGGCCGTACGGAGATTTTCCGCGCATACCGGTTGGCATCCTGGAGCTCAATCGCAACCCGGACAATTATCACGAGCACGTCGAGCAGGCCGCCTTCTCGCCCGCCAACCTCGTGCCGGGCATGGGCTACAGCCCGGACAAAATGCTGCAGGGACGCCTGTTTGCCTACCACGATGCGCAGTTGTACCGGGTGGGAACCAATCACCAGCACTTGCCCGTGAACCGCGCACGTTGCCCGTTTCACAATCAGCAGCGCGATGGGCAGATGGCGATAAACAACGGCGGTTCCGCGCAGAACTACGAGGCGGTCGATGCCCGGGGCACCGCGCCGCAGGGTTTTGGCAACGGTGATCCGGGAATGGTTCTACAGGGAACCGCGGGCCGTTACGACGAGCGCGGCGGCGCCGACGACTTCACTCAGGCGGGAAATCTGTACCGCATCATGAAGCCCGATGCACAGGATCGATTGACTTCCAATATCGCCAACGCCATGAAAAATGTATCCGACGACATCAAGAGGCTGCAAATCGGCCACTTCAGCAAAGCGGACCCGGCCTACGGCGCGGCAGTGGCGCGCAAGCTGGCGGCGTTCAACGCGGCGGACCGCAAGCCGGCAAAGTCCCTGTCGATCGCCAAGGAGGCCTGATCACATCCGCTTCACTCTGTTATTTGACCGCCCCTATCACCGAGCGCAGAATGAATCGGGCGGTCTATCGGCGTCGAACAAACAGGGAGGACCGGACAATGGCTCTAGGATTCTACTTTGGCCAATCAGGATTGGACGTCGACAAATACAACGAGTGCATCAAGCGATTAAAGAAAGCGGGTGCAGCGCATCCGGCGGGGCGGTCATATCACTCAGCATTCGGGCCCGCCGATAAGCTCATGATTTTCGACGTGTGGACATCGCAAGCCGCGTTCGACAAGTTCGGCAAGACGCTGATGCCGATATTAAAGGAACTGGGTGCCGAACCCGCTCCGCCGAGCGTGATGCAAATGCATAATGTGATCAAGCCACCCGCCGCTCGCGCGAATAAGCGGGCGCCAGCGAAGCGGGCGGCGCCGAAACGGCGCCTTAAGAAGCGCTGAGCACGCACGTCGCGTCGCGACTCACAAGGTAACTCATGACACGGCAAAGAGCCGCCGGCCCAGCGGCGTGGGTTTGCGCGCACTCGCCATTGACCCAACTTGAACGGAGGGGAGATCATGTCGTATAGGAAGTACTTTTTTCTGTCCATTCTCGCAATTGCTCTGACTGGCTGCGCGACGACGAAAGGACAGCAAGACACGGCACAATCTGCCGCTTCGGGCAGCGCCGCCGCGGCTGCTTCAACTGCAACGCCAGCGGTGCCGCTGACCGCACCTGCGGCTTCCGCGAAGCGGCTCGTGTTGAACATGACCGGACCGGACTTTGTGACTCAGGCCAAAGACTGGCCCGCCTTCCAGGAGGAATGGCGAGCGACTTTCGCGGACCATGCCAAGGATGCCGGTATCGCATTCGACGTACAGAAGGGCGAAGCCCGACCCACCGGCGAAACCGGAACCCTGCTGCGAGTCTACGTCAACGACTACCGCTTGGTCGGGATCGGCTCACGCATCTTTTTTGGCGTCATGACCGGCAACGCCTACATCGATGCCAAAGCCATCTATACCGACTTGAATGACGGCAAAGAGTTCGGCGAGCGCGCCTACAACACGAGCTCCTCCGCCTGGGCAGGGGTCTTCGCCAAAATGACGCCGCAGCAGGTCGATCAAATTGCGACAATGGTTTTCGTCGAGTTGGCGGCCACACCCAAATAAAGGCATCGGCGATCCGACCTGGACGGCGCCGAGCCAACGCCAACGGATCGGGTGACAGTCACGCGGGTTTTGCCGCAAACTAGGCCACCGGACGGATCATCCCGCAAGATGAGGCCTTGAGCTGAATGCAATCTGAATACGAGCCCAAGAGGCGCCCCGGGTTGGGGCCGCTCGAGACCAAGGTGCTCGAGCTGCTGTGGGGCGAGGGCCGAGCGCAGACCGTGCGGCACCTCCTGCCCGTATTCCCCGAGCTCGCGTACACGACGCTGATGACCACGCTCGACCGCCTGTATCGGAAGGGCTTGCTGCTGCGGCGCCGACGGGGGCGCGCCTTCGCATACGAGCCGCGCTGCTCGCGCGAGCAGCTGCTGGGCGAACTGGTCTCCGGCCAGGTCACCGATCTCTTGGCCGCGTCGGGCACCCGCACCGCGATTCTCTCCACGCTGGTGCATTGCGTGGGCCGCCAGGATGCCGCTCTGCTCGACGAACTCGATGCGCTGGTTCAGGCCGAGCGCACGCGACTGCAAATGGCGGACGAGTGAACTTCGCCGGCACGCTTTGCCTGGTGCTGCTGGCGGCCTATGGTCTCGCCAGCCTGCTGCTATCGATCGCGGTTGCCGGCCTCTATGGCACGTGGCCGGCGCGCACGCGTGCGACCTCCGGCGACCTGCTGGCACTGCGCCTGCTGCCTTCGGCGGGCGCATTATTCCTGACTCTGGCCGTGGTGTTGCCCGCGTTCTTGAGTCACGAGCCAACCCGTGCGGCGGAACCGGTTGGACCTTTGCTGGTGGGCCTGGCGCTGTTCGCGCTGCTGGTCATCGGCGACGGCATGCTGCGCGGCTGGCGGGCGTGGGTGGCGGCCGCGGCGCTGCTGCGCGATTGCGGCCCGGCCAATCGCCGTTGCGTGATGGCGGGGCTCAATATCGACATCGTCGACGTCCCGGAACCGATGGTCGCCGTGATCGGTGCGTGGCGGCCGCGCATCGTTGCCGCAAAACGCGTCCTTGCCGCCTGCAGCCGGGAAGAGTTTCGCCAAGTCATCGGGCATGAGGCGGCGCACATAGCGGCACACGATAATCTCAAGCTCCTGCTGCTCCTTGCCTGCCCCGATGCGCTCGCCTGGATGCCCGCGGGGGGTGCCTTGACCGCGCGCTGGCGAGCGGCGGCGGAGCTCGAAGCGGACGCGCTCGCGACCGGTCCCGATCGTTACAAGCGCGTCGCGCTCGCGTCCGCGTTGATCAAAGTGGCCCGGCTGTCGGCGGGTGCGCAGCGCGAGTTCGCCATGCTCATGATGCCCGTCGCCTTGGATGATGTGGAAGGCCGGGTGCGTCGGCTGCTGGCCCCGTCCTCGGCCGCGGCGCGGTCGTTTCGCATGCGAATCTTGATTTCGAGTGCGCTGTTGGCGGCAGTCGTCGTGATGCCGCTGTACGGGTTCGTCCAAGAACTGGTGGAGGCGCTGGTTGCCTTCGGGCGTTGAGGTCGCCGGGCACGGCGCTGCCGGGGCCTGCCCTCAGAAATGGTAGGTGAGATTGACGCCCACGGAGCGCGGCTTCTGGTAATACGAGGACTGCTGCCCTTCGCTGCCGGCATACGCGTAGGTGAGCGGTCGCGTGTCCGTCAAGTTCGTGACCCAGAGACTCGTGTCCCAGTGCTCGGCCGGATTGCGCAGGCCGAGCCGCGCACCGAGGGAATGCCCGCGCCCAAAGGTCGTCGGGTCCGCCAGGTAGGGGTGCTCGGCGCCCGAGTAATGGTCGTTGGCCTGCGCATAGGCCCGTAGACCGCCCGCGACGGAATGCTCGTACTGCACCAGCCAGCTGCCGCTGAAAGTCGGTGCGTCGGGGAGCATTTGACCGACGGCCACCGGTGTGAACAGCGCCAGGCCGTTGTCGTTGGTCAAGGACTCCGTCACCCGGGCATGGAGGTAGGTGGCGCCGAGATGGACCTCGAGGCCGGTGAGCGGGCGCCACTCGACGCTGCTCTCGGCGCCGTCGATCCTCGAGCGCGGTACATTGCCGAGTCCCGCAATCAGCGGCTGCGTGCCGACCGGACCCGCCCACAATGACAGGCTCGACTGGCGGTCACGGATGTCGGTATCGAACACGGCGGCATTGAACTGCAGGGAGTCGGCGAAAAACCGGCTCTTTAGCCCAAGTTCCGTGGTGCGCACGTGTTCCGGATTCACGTAGCCCCAGTCCACCGATACCTGCGCAGGCTGGCCGTAGAAAATCCCCGCCTTGTAGGCCGTCGCGACACTCGCGTACAGCAGAACCTTGTCCGTGAGACGGTATTCGGGCTCGAGCCGATAGGAGACGTTCTGACTCGAGCGTGACTGATCGAGAGCGGCGAGCACGGTATTCGGCACGATCGGCCCGCTGAAATTATTGGCGGCGAAGGTCAGCAGGCCCGTCGGATCGATGGTCTTGCCGTCGAACGCCGCCTCGTCATGCGAGTAGCGCAAACCCGTCACGAGTGTCCAGCGCTTCGATACATGGGTTTCCGCGTGGGCGTACAGCCCCGAGGACTGCTGTGTCTGGATGAAGTTCGTGGCCGTGATGGCCTTGCCCGAATCCGTGATGAAGTCCGCGAGGCCGTACACGAACGTCCAGTCGAGCGAGTCGCGGCAGTGAAACCAGTTCTGGGCGTACTCGGCGCCGACGATCCAGTCGACGAGGCCGCCGGAAAGCGAGCCCAAGCGCAGCTCTTCGCTGAACTGCTGCTGCTGGAAATTCTTGGTCCAGTTGTTGTCGGCCGCCGGGTAGCCGTCGTAGTTGTCGAGACTGTGCGCAAAGAACTCGTCGAATGCGCTGATCGACGTGAGAGTCAGTCCCTCAAAGCGCACATTCAGCGTGGCGACCGCTCCGTCGCCGTGCTCGTTCTTGTAGAGCGGCAGGCCTCCGACCCTGACGAGCGTCCCGCCGGGGGGACTGTCCAGAAGCCCCGCGGTGGGGAAGGGCAGGTTGGGCGGTACCAAGCTCTCCACGTTCGGGGTGGAAGGCGAGGATGGCACCGAGCGGTCGTAGACATAGTGCAGGTTGAGCAGCAGGCTGGCCGCGTCGGTCAGCCGGATGTCGAACAATGCGCGGGTGCCGCCGCGATCGAGCTTGCCGTACTTCTCCCCCGTGTCGATGTCGGTTTGATATCCCTCACCCTGCTTGGTGGCCGTTGCCGCCAGCCGAGCCTTGACGGAATCCGTCAGCGGACCGCTGACGGCGGCCGTGAGGTCGGTCGTCTCCCATCGGCTATAGTCGACATCGACATAGCCCTCGAAGTTGTCCGTGGGCCGCTTGGAGATGATGTTGATCGCGCCCCCCGCCGTGTTCTTGCCATACAGGGTGCCCTGCGGACCCTCGAGAATCTCGACCCGGTCCAGGTCGTACAGCGCAGCGGTGAGAAAGCCCGGAAAGCTTGCGAAGACATCGTCCAGATAGGTACCGACACCGCTGCTGTTGTTCATGTTGAAGTCATCCAGGCCGATGCCGCGGATGAGAAACAGGGGCGTGCTGTCGGTCGTTGCATTCATGGTCGACAGGCTCGGGGAAACGGCCGCGAGGCTCAACGGCTGCTGGATGCGCAGAGTCTGCATTTCCTCGCCGCTGATGGCGGTGATGGCGACGCCGATCTGCTGCACATCCTGGCTATATTTCTGTGCGGTCACGACCACTTCCTCGAGAGCCGTGTCGGCATCCGAGGCTAGGGTCACATGGGGCGCAAGCAGCGGTAGGAGGCAGGCCAATGCGGCTGTTGGAAATGGATCACGATTCACGGCGCGCAGTCTAGGCTGCAGCGTCGCTCTACTACCATCGATCGTAGCGGTCGCCGAACGTCGGCGGATCTAGCCTTCTGGCGGCCTCAGTGGCGGGAGAAGAATTGTCGGAACCCGGTGCGGCGATTTTTATTGGCTGCCGTTCGTCGATTCGACCACAGTTCGAATGGAGATTTGCCGTCTTCGAATGGAGATTTTCCGTCTTGATTGCAGCAGCTGCACACCAGCACCTTGCGCCTGACAGAGTCGCTCATGTACGTCTCGATGAGACAGAGTACCGCGTCCGCCACATTGCGCGCGCGGATGACTCTGACGTCTCCCGTCGTGCAGGTGGCGCCCGATCCGAGATTCGGACACGTGAGAGTGTGCAGCATTGTGACCGGCGGAGAGTGCTTGATCTCGGCTTGAAATTTGTGCACTGGGCTCGCTCCTGTGGGGTACACGGGGGACGAACCTACTGCTATTTGGAATATGTTAATAGTGTCGCCAGGACCCGACAGACCGTCGGGGGCGCCCGCATATCGGAAAGGTCTAACGCATCGCAAAACCTAGTGCATTAGCAGGGCGGCCCCGACTCCGGCGAGCGCCGGCAATACGAGCATGGCTGCGTCCACACGTGCGCGCCAGTTCGGGCGCGAGGATAGGGGCACAATGGCGCCCGCATCTCCGACGGCGACAAAAAACAGATTGGCGGCGAGCCACACAGCGAACACCGCAGCGGTCGCGGCGATCACAAGCCAAAATGGGGTGTCCGTCATTGCCAACTCCTGATGCCTGGGCGACCTTGACTTTAGTTCACCCTGGCCTCGGCGCCTGTGACGCGAAACACCAAAAAAGCCGAGCCGGCGAGTGCGGTTCCACACTGGCGGCGACGCAGGGGACATTGTCAAATACTGCGGAGCAGCAGACCGATCAGGCAGATGTCAAGCGAGCGGCAGATTGTGGGGCCGGACCAGCAGGTGCCAGTCTTGGTGCTCCTCCAAAATCAGCGCAATCGCCGCCTCGATCGCGGCCTTGAGCGCAGCGACGTCGCCGGCGGAGACGCTCTCAACGAGGGCGGTGCGAATGCGCGTCATCGCGTCCTGCAGATCGGCCACCAGGCGTTCCGAGGTGGTGCCGAGCCGATAGGATTCGGATTGGGCGAGGGCGCCGTGCAATGAAGCGCCGAGCGCCGGGAAAAAAGTCGTTATCACCGACAGAAGAAACATGTGCACCATGAGGTGCAGCAGCGCCCCGACTGCCGTCAGGCCGAACAGAGTGCTGTTCATGACGTGCACGCGATGGCGCAGCGCGTGGTGCTTGCTCGCTATGCGGTAGTGATAGTGGCGCTGCTCGTCCAGAATGTCGATGGTCCACTGCGCGTAGCTCGAGACGAACTTGGGATCCGACCAAGCGTCGAGGAGCAGCGCCCGCGCCAGTGGCTCATTCTCCGCGCACAGCGTGGCCACGTCGTCCGCGCTGCGCACATGCTGGCCGGGATCGAATACTCTGAGATACCAATTCGCGGCGCTCGCCGGCGCTGAAAAATCCAGCAAGGGCGCGAGCATGGGCAGATACCAGCTCAATTCCGCGGTGGTGCGTGCACTCAGCCATTGCGCCTGCCAGTCGTTCCGGTGACCGCGCCAGTAAATCGCGCTCACGGTGCCGATCACCATGACTTCTCCGACCGCCCACAATCCCGCGAAGGGATGCAGCATGTGGTTCGAGCTGTCCCAGCCGAGCGCCAAGGGCATGACCGCGAACAACACGGCAATCGCGCTCAGCAGATAAATCGCCCAGAAGCCGCTTCGGTAACGGTTCCCGTAGAGCATGGCGCGCTCATCGAACCTCCGGTGCGGGCCGGCAATGGCCTCGATGAGCGGCAACAGCGCCGCCGGTGCTTGGGGCACGGGGGCCGGCGGCAGGGTTTGGACATGCGCGCCGATCAATAACAGGCGCTGAACGAAATTGTGGAGCGCCATGTCAGTCGTCAATTTCATAGGTCGTGGCAAAGATGGGCGCGGAAACGATCCCCAGACTGCCGTCGCCATAGTCGACCAGCCATTCGCCCGGTATCCCGCTCAGGCGCGATACGCCATCGGCGAGCAACACCTCGAACGGCTCCGCCATCGGCACCGCCATGATGCGATTCGGCAGGCTGATGTAGCGCCCGGACTGGCCGGCGATGGTGGGCGGTACGGGGCGGTACTTGTCGGGAAACCGCGCGCGGGACACACGCCAGTGTTCTCCCGCGGTGCCGGTGATTATGGCATCGCCGGGTGCCGCGTGCACCACGCCTTCGAAGGTCTTGACCGTGCATGCGATCGGCGTGAAGTACACGTCGATTTCACGTTCCAGCTTGCGCGCGAAGAGGCGCCGCGGATCGGCGCTGATCTCGCTCGAGTAGCCTCGATGCCCGGTCGAACGATACAAGGGCAGCGGCCCCGGGCGGCTCACTTAGGCGCCTCGCTCCGCCGCGGTAATGAGATCGCGCCATAGCCGGACGTCGCGCAGAGTGCGCAACGCCGGCGGCAATCCGTCCACGAGGCCGGCGGCCTCCCGAAGCAGAGCCGCGCTCCTGTTCTTGTCCGTGAGTGACTGTGCGTACAGCGCGCCGGCGAGTTCGAGCGGCAGCCATTTGTCGCCGTGATTCCGGGCAGCAAGCTCCCTTTGAAACTTGACCACCGGGCCGATTGTCTGCGCCGCCTCGGTGATTCGACCCTGGCGAGCGAGCGACATGGCAAGCCAGGTGGATACCTCACCCAGATCACGCTGATCGGACGTGGCCTGGTTGAACCACTCCTTGCGTGCGGCCAGCGCCGTGCGCTCCGCTTGCTCCGCGGCCGTAAAGTTGCCGAGCCTGAACTCGGTTCGGCCGGCGATATGGGCGGCGACATACACGCTGATGGATCTCTGCGATGCCTGCAGTGCACCGTCCGGCTTGGCAGACTGCAGTTGAGTGACGGCATCCGTAGCGATGCGCAAGGCAGTGGCCAGATCGTCGCGCTCAAACGCCCCGCCCGCGGCCGGGATTTTCTCCATGGCTTCGACGATGACGACCGCCATGCTGCCCTTCGGCTCAGACTTGCGAAGCCTCGTCAAAAAGGGCGCACCCTTGGCCACCGTGGCGGCGGATCCGGCCGCGTCGCCGATCTGCGCCTGGCGGAAAGCCGTTATCGCCGTATCATAGGAGTGAATCACCACAAATCCCGCGCCGCCGGCCGTGGCGTCCGCGTAGTCGTCGAGCGATTTGAGGTAGTAGGGGATCGCTTCATGCACCTTGCCCAGCGCCCATAGAAAATCCCCCTGGGTCTGATCGGCCACTCCCAGATTGTTGGCGCTCGTCACGTTGTTGGGATCGAGCTTGAGGAGCGTCAGCGAGGTTTGCGTATCGCGCGCGTTGAGACGGAGGGCTTCCGCCGGATTCAGCTCATTTTGCGCAACACCGGCCAGAGCGCCTTCAATGACCTGCTCTGCGTGCAGCGCCAGGCGAAACCCCGGCCGCCGCTCCAGGACCTTGTCCGCCACCGCGAGTGCGTCGTCGCCGCTTTTGCGCGCGTCATCGTTGCGCGCCAGGTTGGACAGCGCGGTGACCATCCAGGCGGCCGATTCCGCGTAGTAGGCCCCCATGTCCAGATCAGTCAGATCGCGCGCTCCCAGTGCCGTAGCGATGCGAATGGACTTCTGTTCCGTGAGAACGGCGTCTTCCAGCTCATTATTCGCTTGCTGTTCGTACCCAATCCGGCTCAGCACTTGTACATAGGCTCGCCGCGCTGCCACCGACGCATCAGGGGCTTCTGCGAGCGGCCGCAGCAACTCGGACGCGCGCTTGCCCGCCGTCGGTCCCGCAGGATCGTTTTTGTTGTCGAGTATCGCAGCATTGATGCTGTAAGCGAGCGCCAGGGCAATCGTTGTTGCCTCCGAATGATCGCCCGCCGCCCGCTGCCGCTCGAGCAGCTGCTCGGCTTCGCTTGCATTGGCAAGGCCCACGTCCAGGTTGCCCAGAGTCCGCATGGCCCTGGCGTGGTGCACCAGCGCCAACGCGCCGTTGCGCGTCGTCTCGGTGCCCTTGAGCGCCGGCGGCAGGGCGTGGAAGTAATCGATCTGCCGCTGCGAGAATTCCGCGAGCACGTTCAGACGGCCGAAACTCTCGAGCTCACGGACAAAATCATCGGACAGATATCCCAGCAGGTGTTCGGCCTGGCCACGCGCCTGTTCGGCCGTCGCCCGCGTCTGCTGCGCTTCGAGCTCGGCGCGGCGCGCCCGCTGGCTGCTGAAATAGGCGAACA
>CAWFQX010000013.1:0-346182 GCA_963818075.1 uncultured Gammaproteobacteria bacterium
GAGCCCGACGAGCTGCCAGACTGCTCCACCCCGCACCGGAAGAGCCGCCCATTGTACCGAGTGCATCGGCCATTGCAAGGGACCAAACCACCCTGAAACCGGGCGGCCCGCCGGCGCAAAGCGCCCTCGCCTGCCGCCGACTCGTCGGCGATCTACTGCAAAGCTCGCTGACAAAGCTGTAGCAGGGTTCCGGGAATCACTCCGAGCCCGAACACCAGCAGAGCATTGGCGCTGAGCACCGTCCGCATCAACATCGAACCGCCGATGGCCGTGGTCTCGGTTGGTTCGTCGAAGTACATCAATTTTACGATGCGCAGGTAGAAAAACGCGCCCACCACCGAAAACAGCACCGCGACGACGGCGAGCCAGGTGTAGCTCACGCCAAGCACCGCCTGCACCACCCCGAGCTTGGCCCAGAAGCCGATGAACGGCGGCAGTCCCGCCAGACTGAACATGAGTATTGCCATCATGCCGGCGAACCACGGACTGCGGGCATTCAGGCCGCGAAAATCCGTGATCTTGTCCGCCTCGAAGCCTTGGCGCGCCAACAGCAGAATCATGCCGAACGCCCCGGCGGCGACGATCACATAGCTGATCATGTAGAACATCGCGGCTTGATAGCCCTGCGCCGTTCCCGACAGAATTCCGAGCAGCACGTACCCCACGTGAGAAATGGTCGAATAGGCGAGCATGCGTTTGAGATTGCTTTGCGCTATCGCGACGATGTTGCCGATGGCCATGGAGAGCACCGCGAGCACCACCAGCATTTGGCTCCAATCAGGCTGCGAGCCCGCCAGAGCCTCGGGCAGCAAGCGCATGGCAAGGGCGAACGCCGCGAGCTTCGATGCGGTGCCGATGAAAACGGTCACGCAGGTCGGCGATCCTTCATACACGTCGGGTATCCACATATGGAACGGCACCGCGCCGAATTTGAATCCCACGCCCACGATGAGAAAGGCGATGCCGAATATCAAGCCGATATTGTCGCCCAGCCCGTTGTGCACGGCGCCCGCGATCGCTGCGAGCTCGAGGTTCCCCGTCACTCCATAGATGATCGACATGCCGTACAAAAGAGTTCCGGATGCCATCGATCCCAGCACGAAATACTTGATTGCGGACTCGGCTGCGATGCCCGATTCACGATCGAAGGCCACCATGGCGTACAGGCACAGCGACATCAATTCCAAGCCCAGATACAGGGTGATCAAGCTGGCCGCAGATATCAGGACCATGGCGCCCAGCGTCGCAAACAGCCCGAGTACGTAGTATTCGCCCTTGAGAATCGCGCGGCGGCGCAGGTAATCGGTGGAGTACACGAACACCACGGCCACGGTCAGCAGCGTGACGACTTTCAGCACCTGCGCCATCCGATCCAGCTCGAACAGGCCGCCGAGTCCGACGAACTTCGCCGACACCGGCTGCACCGCCACCAGCGCGGCGGTTAACGCTAAGCTGATCACGGCCAGCACCCCGGTCCAACGCCGCTGCGCGTCGTTCAGCAACAAATCCAGCATCAATATCGCGCACGCGGCCAATCCGAGATAGATCTCCGGCCAGGCATAGATCAGCCCGGCATTGAACTGGCTGACGTTGAATTGGACGAGGGAGTTCATGCGTACCTTAGGGAACGATCTTGGAGATGAGCAGCTGCTCGGCCAAATGCTGCGTGGAAGCCCGCATCACGTCGAGCAGTGGGGCGGGCCATAGGCCGACCAGAAGAACCGCCGCGGCGAGCACGCCGAGCACCAAGAATTCACGGCCGTTCAGATCCTTGAGCGCCGCCACCTTGTCGTTGCCGACCTCGCCGAAGATGACCCGCTTGACCAGCCAGAGCGTATACGCGGCGCCCAGCACGAGGATGGTGGCGGCCAGAAACGCATACCAGACGTTGGCCTTGAACGAGGCCAAAATCACCAGGAATTCGCCGATGAATCCGGAGGTTCCCGGCAGTCCGGAATTCGCGAGCGCGAACAGCACCATGAAGGCCGCGAACTTCGGCATGGTGTTGATCACCCCGCCGTAGGCGCTGATCTCGCGGCTATGCACCCGGTCGTACATCACCCCGACGCACAGGAACATCGCGCCCGACACCAGCCCGTGAGACAGCATTTGCACGACGGCGCCGTCCAAACCCAACTCGATGCCGCTGGTTCTGCCGGTCGCCGCCACGATCTGAAATCCGATGAACATGCCGAGC
Organism: uncultured Gammaproteobacteria bacterium; assembly: GCA_963818075.1. GTDB lineage: Bacteria > Pseudomonadota > Gammaproteobacteria > Steroidobacterales > Steroidobacteraceae > Bog-1198. The sequence continues at coordinate 2,198 of CAWFQX010000013.1, forward strand.
GTGACGAAGCCCATGTGCGCGATCGACGAGTAGGCGATGAGCTTCTTCATGTCGCGCTGCGCCAAGGCCACGAAACCGATGTACACCACGGCGATCAGCGACAGTGCGATGATCAGCCAATCCAGCTGATGGCTGGCATCGGGCGCGATCGGCAGGGAGAAGCGCAAGAAACCATATCCGCCCATCTTCAGCATGATGGCCGCCAGCACCACGGAGCCGCCGGTCGGCGCCTCGACGTGCGCATCCGGCAACCACGTATGCACCGGCCACATGGGCACCTTCACCGCAAAGGCCGAAACGAAGGCCAGGAAGATGTATCTTTGCTCGGTGAGGTTGAGCGGCATGCGCTGAAACACCGCAAGTTCGTAGCTGCCCGCCTTCAAATACAGATAAATCAGCGCGACCAGCATCAGCAGCGAGCCGATGAACGTGTACAGGAAGAACTTGATGGTGGCGTACACCCGCCGCGGACCGCCCCACACGCCGATGATGATGAACATCGGAATGAGCATGGCCTCCCAGAACACGTAGAACAGCGCGCCGTCGAGCGCCGCGAACACGCCGATCATCAGGCCTTCCAATATCAAGAAGGCGCCGAAATACTGCGCGACGCGCTTCTCGACGTTGGTCCAGCTTGCGATCACGATGAGCACGGTGGTCAGGGTGGTCAGCAGGATCAGCGGCATCGAAATGCCGTCCACCCCGATGTAATACTCCGAGTGAATGGTCGATATCCATGGCGCGCGCTCGACGAATTGCATCGCCGCGGTGCCGAGTCTGAACAAGGTCCACAGCGGCACGCTGAGCACCAACGCCAGCGCGCTCACGATCAAGGACAGCCATTTCGCGGCTTCCTTGCGATCGCCCAGGGCCAGCACGATGAAGCCGCCGACGATCGGCAGCCAGATCAATAGCGACAGCAGGCACCCGCTGAACGTCATGTTCGCCATAGGATCCACAGCAGGAAGCCGGCCAATCCGAGGATCATCGCAAACGCGTAGTGATACAGGTATCCCGACTGCGCGTAGCGCATCACGGATCCCAGCCAGCCGACGCTGCGCGCGCTGCCGTTGACGAGACCGTCGTCGATCAGGATCTGATCGCCGAATCGCCACAGGCCGCCGCCCAAGGCCCGCGCCGCCGGCATGATCACGTGCTCGTCGAACCAATCGAAACCGTATTTATCGACCAGCACCGTGTGCAGCCACTTGAGCCGGCGTTCCGCCGCATCCGCAAGGTCGGGCCGCTTGAGAAAGAACCACCATGCCGTCAATACGCCCAGAGCCGCCAGCCAAATCGCGGGCGCGCTGAACGCCGCCGCCAGGAACTCGGTGGCGGAGCCGTGGAATTCCTCCCCCACTTGCGCCAGCACATCGTTGGCCCGAAGCACATGGATGGCACCCTTGAAGTAGCCCCCGAACAGCATCGGCTCGACCGTGAACCAGCCGACGAGCGCCGATGGGATGGCCAGCAGCACGAGCGGCACCGTCACCACCCAGGGACTCTCATGCAGATGCTCCTCCGTATGGTGATCCATGCGCGGCTTGCCGTGGAAAGTCATGAAGAACATCCGGAACGTGTACAGCGCGGTGACGAATACGCCGGTGAGCACGCAGAAATAGGCGTAGTTGTGGCCCGGCCGAGTCGACAAATGCACCGCGTCGATCAGCGCGTCCTTGGAGAAGAAGCCGGATGTCCCCGGAAAGCCGATCAAGGCCAGGGCACCCACCAGGCAGGTCCAGTACGTGATCGGCATGTACTTTTTCAGGCCACCCATCTTGCGCATATCCTGCTCGTGGTGCATGGCCATGATCACCGAGCCCGCCGCCAGGAACAGCAACGCCTTGAAGAATGCGTGCGTCATCAGGTGGAAGATGCCGGCGCTGTAGGCCGAGACGCCGAGCGCCACCGTCATATACCCAAGCTGCGAGAGGGTCGAATAGGCGATGACCCGTTTGATGTCGTTGTTGACGATGCCGAGCAGCCCCATGAAGAACGCCGTGGTCGAGCCGATGATCAGCACCGTCGACAGCGCGGTCTCCGACAGTTCGAACAGCGGCGACATGCGCGCCACCATGAATATGCCGGCGGTCACCATGGTTGCGGCGTGGATCAAGGCCGAGATCGGCGTCGGGCCTTCCATGGAGTCCGGCAGCCAGATGTGCAGGGGCACCTGCGCGGACTTGCCCATGGCGCCGACGAACAAGCAGATGCAGGTAAAGGTGATCGCCGGCCACGCGATGCTGCCGGTGATGTGAATCTGCGCCGCCGCGATCTGGCCGGCATTGGCGAACACGGTGGCATAATCCAGCGACCCCGTGTAGCGCAGCACCGCGGCAATACCGAGCACGAAGCCGAAATCGCCCACGCGGTTGACCAGGAAGGCCTTCAGGCTGGCGAAGATGGCGGTCGGACGCGTGTACCAAAAACCGATCAAGAGGTACGACACCACGCCCACGGCCTCCCAGCCGAAGAACAATTGCACGAAATTGTTCGCCATCACCAGCATCAGCATCGAAAAGGTGAACAGCGAGATGTAGCTGAAGAAGCGCTGGTAGCCCGGGTCATCGTCCATGTAGCCGATGGTGTAGATATGCACCATCAGCGACACGAAGGTCACCACCACCATCATCATGGCGGACAGCCGGTCGATCAGGAATCCGACCTGCATGGTCACGCCGTCGCTGGCGAGCCACGTATAGACCGGACCATTGAACGGCGCCTGGCCGTTGAACAAGATCTGATAAAGCACATAGAACGACAGCACGCACGAAATGCCTACGCCCAAGATGGTGACGCTGTGCGCGCCGGTCTTGCCGATCCTGTTGCCGAACAACCCGGCGATGACGGCCGCCGCGAGCGGCGCAAACGCGATCGTAAGATAGATGGGCTGCATGATTTGCCTGGTTCCTCAGCCTTGCAGCGTGTCGAGGTCTTCGACTTCGATGCTGCGGCGCTCGCGAAATACCACCACCAGAATCGCGAGGCCGATGGCGGCTTCAGCGGCCGCAACGGTCAGTATGAAGAACACGAAGATCTGGCCGCCGATATCGCCCAGGTAGCGTGAGAACGCCACGAAATTGAAATTGACGGCAAGCAGCATGAGCTCGATGCACATCAGCAGCACGATGACGTTCTTGCGGTTCAGAAACACGCCGGCGACCGCAATCGCGAACAGGATTCCCGACAGTGTCAGCACGTGAGTGAGCGTGATCATGGTCGTTTCTCTGAAGCCATTTTGACGATTCGAACGCGGTCCTTGGCGCGCACCGCCACCTGCAGCGCGATGTTCTGCGGCTTGCCGCCCGTGCGCCGCCGCAGCGTCAGGACGATGGCCGCGACGCTCGCGACCAGCAGAATGACTGCGGCGATCTGCGCCGGATAGGCGTAGCGCGTGAACAGGGCGGTGCCCAGATCCCGCGTATTGGAGTAGTTGGCGGCCATCGGCGGAGCCGTTCTCATGCTCATTCCGCCGAGGTGCTTCACCACGATGACATTGACGATGGCAAAGATCACGAAGCCCGCGACCGCGACCGCCAAGGGCCAGTAAACGGCGAATCCCTTGCGCAATTCCTCCAGATTGACGTCGAGCATCATGACCACAAACAGGAACAGCACCATCACCGCGCCGACGTATACCAGAACCAGCACGATCCCCAGGAACTCCGCGTCCAGCAGCAGCCAGATGACCGCGCTGTTGAAGAAGCACAGCACCAGCAGCAACGCCGAATACACCGGGTTTCGGGCGAGGATGACGCCGAGCGCGGCCGCGACCAAAACGGCGGCGAACACAAAAAAAAGAATCGTCGCGAACATCAGCGATACCTTGCGTCGGCGGCGCGGTCCGCCGCAATCATGGCTTCGTAGCGTTCGCCGATGCCGAGCAGCTTGTCCTTGCTCATGATGTTCTCGCCGCGGTTCTCCATGTGGTACTCATGCAGCCGCGTCTCGACGATGGCGTCGACCGGACAGGCCTCCTCGCAGAAGCCGCAGTAGATGCACTTGAACAGATCGATGTCGTAGCGCGTGGTGCGGCGCGTGCCGTCGGCGCTCACGTCCGACTCGATGGTGATGGCGAGGGCCGGGCACACGGCCTCGCAGAGCTTGCAGGCGATGCAGCGCTCCTCGCCGTTGGGATAGCGGCGCAGCGCATGCAGGCCGCGGAAGCGATTGCTCTGTGGAGTCTTCTCTTCCGGATAGTTGATCGTGACCTTGGTCGCGAACAAACCCTTCAGGGTCACCCACATACCCTGCCCCAGTTCCCACAGCAGGAACGTCTTGAAGAAATTGCGGATGCCCTGCACTAGAGATGCCCCTTCCACGGACCGACGTGGAAATAGACCATGAAGCCCTCGACCAGTGAGCCAGACCAGAGTGACCGGGATCAATGCCTTCCATCCCAAGCGCATGATTTGATCGTAGCGATAGCGCGGAAAGGTCGCGCGCAGCCAAAGGAAGGCGAACATCGGGAACAGTGTCTTCAGTCCGAACCACCAGAAGCCGGGCTCCACGAGCGGCGAATCCGCCGGCAGCCACCCATCGAACGGCGAGAGCCAGCCGCCGAAAAAGAAGATCACCGTCAGCGCCGAGATCAGGATCATATTGACGTATTCGGCGATGAAGAAGAGCGCGAACGCCATGCCCGAATAATCGACGTGAAAACCGGCGACGATTTCCGATTCGCCTTCTGCCACGTCGAACGGCGCGCGGTTGGTCTCCGCCACGCCCGAGATGAAGTACACCAGCAGCAGCGGAAACAGCCAGGTCCAATTCCAGCCGAACAGGCCGGCCTGCGCGCGAATGATGTCGCCGATGTTGAGGCTGCCCGACGCCATCAACACGCCCACCATGGCGAAGCCCATCGCGATTTCATAGGCAACGATCTGCGCCGCCGAGCGCATGGCACCCAAGAAGGCGTATTTGGAGTTGGCCGCCCATCCCGCGAGAATGATGCCGTACACACCCATCGAGGTCAGCGCCAGGATGTAGAGCAGGCCCGCATCGATGTTGGCGAACGCGTGCTCCGGCCGCAGCGGAATCACCGCCCAGATGGCGAGCGAGGGAATCAGCGCCAGGAACGGCGCCAGGCGAAATAGAAAGCCGTTCGAATCCGCCGGAATGATGATTTCTTTGAAGATGAGCTTGACGACGTCGGCAAACGGCTGCGCCAGACCCGGAATCAACAGGCCGCCGATGCGGTTCGGACCCTTGCGCGCTTGAATCCAGCCGATGACCTTGCGTTCCGCCAGCGTGTAGAACGCCATGGTCAGGATGATGCACACCATGACCATCAAGGTCTGCACGGCGAGCAGGAGCGGATAACTCCAATATGGCGTGATCGCGCCGGACAGCCAATCGCGAATGGGGCTCCAATCCCACATTTCAGATCACGGTGCGGGTCATGCGCCCGTCCTTGGTTTTCGCCAAGGCCTCGGACCCGCGCACCAGCGCATCGCACTGATACGGCGGAATGTCCACCCACGAGCCCACCGGCTTCGGTCCCTCGGGCATGGCCGCCGCGCCGACGCCGCTGCTCGTCGCCGCGACGCGCTCGCCGCAGGTGATGCGCAATGCGTCGCGAATTTCCTCGGAGCTCACGTAGTCGATGCCGTGCAAATTCAGCAAATTTGCGAGCACGCGTAGCACCTTCCAGCCCGGCCGGCTCTCGCCCGGCAGTTGCGCTGCGCCCGCCCAGCTTTGCCAGCGTCCCTCGGCGTTGACGAAGGTGCCGGAGGTCTCGGCAAAGGACCCAATGGGCAGCACCACGTGCGCTGACGCGCGCAGGCTTTCCGGCAGATGCGTGGTGATCGCGACCACCAAATCGGCCGTGGCCAACGCGCGCGCATCGACGCCAAGGTCGGACGCGGGATCGATGCCGCCGAACAGGACATAGGCTGAAAGACTCGACTCCAGCATGGCGCGCGCCGACAGACCAACCGCGGCAGCCGGTGCGCCGCCCGGTTCACGGTGCGGCACCGCGCCCGCCAGGTACGCCCCCGCTGCGTTGGCGCCCTCGGTGACGCAGCCTACGCTCGCGGCACATAGCTCGCCCAGCATCGCCGCCAGCGCCTTGAGCTGCGAGTAGGCCGGGTGTCGCTGCGCCAGCGTGCCGAGGATGACGGCACGACGCGCGCCGTTCGTCAGCGCGGCGACCAGCGCACGGTGCGAATCATTGATCTCCGCGGCGGCGACGCCCGCCGGCACGGGCTTGTCGACCGCCGCGGCCGCGGCACGCACCACGCCTGCCAATTCGCCGGCCAGGTCGGTTTCGGCCAAGGCATAGGCCGCAACCGGGAACATATAGTCGAAGCGGCGCGGATTGAGGAAGCCCACCTTTGCACCGTTCGTCCTGATGGCGGCCTTGCGGATGCGATGCGCCAGCATCGGGACCTCATGCCGCAGATTCGAGCCGATCACGAGCACGCCATCGAGGCGTTCGACATCGGCGATCTTGAGGCCGAGGCTGGGGAAGGCCGCGTCGTGTTGCTGCGCGCGAAAATCCAGCTGGCGCAGGCGATGATCGATGTTGGCGCAGCTCGTGCCCCGCGCAATTCGGGCGAGCAGGTACAACTCCTCGAGCGTGGCCATCGGCGAGCCCAGGAATCCCGTGGCGGCTGCGCCGCGCTCGGCTGCCACTTTCTGCAGGCCCTCCGCAGCCGCGGTCAGTGCGACTTCCCAGTCCACGACTTGCAGCGTGCCGTCGATGCGCATCATGGGTTGCGACACGCGATCCGCCGAATACATGCCTTCGAAGCCGAAGCGGTCGCGGTCCGCAATCCAGGTCTCGTTGATCTCTTCGTTTTCGCGCGGCACCATGCGCATCAGCCTGCCGCGCAGCACGTGCGCATAGAGATTGGTGCCGAACGCATCATGCGGCGACACCAGCGGCTGCTGCGTCATCTCCCAGGCGCGCGCGTGATAGCGGAACGGCTTGTTGTTGAGTGCGCCGACCGGACACAGATCGATGATATTGGCCGACAGCTCATGATCGACGCTGTGTTCGATGTACGTGCCCACCTCCATGTTCTCGCCGCGGCCCGTGGTGCCCATTTGCGGATAACCCTGGATCTCCTGCCCGAATCGGACGCAACGTGTGCAATGAATGCAGCGCGTCATGTCGGTCGATACCAACGGACCCAGATTCTTGTCCTTGACCACCCGTTTGCGTTCGCTGAAGCGGGAGATGTCGCGGCCGTAGCCCAACGCCAAATCCTGCAGTTCACACTCGCCGCCCTGATCGCAGATCGGGCAGTCGAGGGGGTGGTTGATCAGCAGAAATTCCATGGTCGCGCGCTGCGCGGCAACGGCTTTCGGCGACTTGGTGAATACCTTCATGCCTTCGGTCACCGGCGTGGCGCAGGCCGGCAGCGGTTTCGGAGCCTTCTCCACCTCGACCAGGCACATGCGGCAATTGGCCGCGACGGTGAGTTTGTCGTGATAGCAAAAGCGCGGAATGTAGACGTGCGCCGGATCCGTGACCTGCATGATCATCTGGCCCTTGCGGGCTTTCAGCGGCACGCCGTTGACTTCGATATTGACCGTGTCGTCGCTCATCGTGCGCCCTATGCCGCCACGGCCGCGGCAGCGGCCGCAGCGCCAGCGCCCGCTTGATCGTCGACGATCGAGCGCCCCTGGTGCTCGATCATGTATTGGAACTCGTGGCGAAAGTGCTTCAGGAAACTCTGTACCGGCCACGCCGCCGCATCGCCGAGCGCACAGATGGTGTGGCCCTCGATGCGATTGGCCACATCCAGCAGCAGGCCGAGATCCTCGCTTCTACCCTGCCCCGCAATGATTCGCTTCAGCATGCGATCGAGCCATCCCGTCCCCTCGCGGCAGGGTGTGCATTGACCACAGGACTCGGACATGTAGAAGCGCGCCAGCCGCTCGAGCGCGCGCACCATGCACGTCGTTTCATCCATGACGATGACGGCGCCGGTGCCGAACGATGAGCCGGCCTTCTTGAGCGAGTCGTAGTCCATGTTGACGCCCCACATCACCGCGGCGGGCAGCACCATGCAGGATGAGCCTCCGGGGATGACCGCCTTGAGCTTGCGGCCCTTCCACACCCCGCCGCAAAGTTCCATGAGATCCTTGAAGGGAATCCCCATGGGCAATTCCAAATTGCCGGGCTTGTTCACGTGGCCAGAGACGGAAAAGATCGCGGTGCCTCCGGAATTCACAGGCCCCAAGCCCGCAAACCACGCCGCCCCTTTGCGCATGATGGTGGGCACGGAGGCAAAGCTCTGCGTGTTGTTGATGGTGGTGGGTCTGCCGAACAGGCCGAAGTTGGCGGGAAATGGCGGCTTGAAGCGCGGCTTGCCCGGCTTGCCCTCCAACGATTCGAGCAGCGCCGTCTCTTCGCCGCAGATATAGGCGCCCGCACCGATGAACATGTGCAGATCGAAATCCACGCCGCTGCCGAGAATGTTCTTGCCGAGCAGTCCCGCCGCGTAGGCTTCGGCCAACGCGGCCTCGAAGCGCGGAATGGGCTCGCCCAAAAACTCGCCGCGAATGTAGTTGTAGCCCACGGTGGCCGTCATCGCATAGCCGCCGATGGCCATGCCCTCGATGACCGAATGCGGGTTATATCGCAGAATGTCGCGGTCATGGCAGGTGCCGGGTTCGGACTCGTCGGAATTGCATACGGCATATTTCTGCAGCGGCGAGCTGCGCGGCATGAAGCTCCATTTCACGCCCATCGGAAATGCCGCGCCGCCCCTGCCGCGCAGCCCCGACGCCTTGACTTCCTCGATGATTTTCTCGCGCGGTGTCTGCTCGCGCAGGATCTTTTCCCAGGCCTGATAACCGCCGCCCTCACGGTAGCCTTGCAGCGTCCAGGGGCGCTCGTGCTGCAGCGCTTCGAAACACACCAGGTTCTGCTCGTAAGCCACTCTTAAGCTCCGCTCATGTCAAGTCATCCAGAATCTTGTCGATGCTCTCAGGCGTAAGATTCTCGTGGTACACGTGATCGACCATCATCATGGGCGCGCCGGTACAAGCCGCCAGGCACTCCTCTTCGCGCTTGAGATAGATTCGCCCGTCGGGAGTGCTTTCGCCGGTCTTGATCCCGAGCTTGTTCTCGACCCGGTCGACGACCTCCTGTGCGCCGCGCAGCATGCAGGAAATGTTGGTGCAGACCGACACGTGATGGCGGCCCACCGGCTTGGTTTCGAACATCGAGTAAAACGACGCCACCTCGTAGACGTGGATGGGCGCGAGCCCCAGGTAGGCGGCCACGGCATCCATGAGGTCGGTGGTCAGGAACCCATTGTTCTCGTGCTGCACGGCGTGCAGCGCGGACAGCACCGCGGATCGCTTGCGCTCGGGTGGAAACTTTTTCACCCAACGGTCGATTTCTTCGCACACATGTTCCGACAACTGCACGCTCATCGGTCGATCTCGCCGAAAACAATGTCTTGAGTTCCGATGACCGCCACGACGTCCGCCAGCATATGCCCGCGGACCATTTCATCGAGCGACGCCAGATGCGCAAATCCCGGCGCGCGCACCTTCATGCGATAGGGTTTGTTCGCGCCATCGGAGACGAGGTAAACGCCGAGCTCGCCCTTCGGCGCCTCGACGGCGGCGTACGTCTCGCCTTCCGGCACGCAGTACCCTTCGGTCATGAGCTTGAAATGATGGATCAAGGATTCCATGTCGCCTTTCATCTGTTCGCGCCGCGGCGGGCGCACCTTGCGGTCGTCGATCATGACGGAACCGGGATTCTCCTTCAGCCAGGCGATGCACTGATCGACGATGCGCGTCGACTGGCGCAGCTCCTCGATGCGCACCAAGTAGCGGTCGTAGCAATCTCCGTTGACCCCCACCGGAATGTCGAAATCCATGCGATCGTAGACATCGTACGGCTGCTTCTTGCGCAGGTCCCACTCGATGCCCGAGCCGCGCAGCATGGGGCCCGAGAATCCCAACTGCAGCGCCCGCTCCGGCGTCACCACGCCGATGTTCACGGTGCGCTGCTTCCAGATGCGGTTGTCGGTGAGCAGCGTCTCGTAGTCATCGATGCAGGCGGGAAAGCGCTTGGTGAAGTCCGCGATGAAATCCAGCAGGCCGCCCGAGCGCCGCTGGTTGAGGCGGTCCACGTCCCTCTTGCTGCGCCACTCGGAATACTGGTACTTGGGCATCGAGTCCGGCAGATCCCGGTACACGCCGCCCGGCCGATAATACGTGGCATGCATGCGGGTGCCCGACACCGCCTCGTAGCAGTCCATGAGATCTTCGCGCTCGCGGAAGCAGTATAGAAAAACCGTCATGGCGCCGATGTCGAGGCCATGCGCCCCCAACCACATCAGATGATTGAGTATCCGCGTGATCTCATCGAACATCACGCGGATATATTGCGCGCGCAGCGGCGGCTCTATCCCCAGCAGCTTTTCGATCGCCATCACATAGGCGTGCTCGTTGCACATCATCGACACGTAATCCAGACGATCCATGTAGCCGATCGACTGGTTGAAGGGCTTGCTCTCGGCGAGCTTCTCGGTCGCGCGATGCAGCAGCCCGATGTGAGGGTCCGCCTTTTGTATGACCTCGCCGTCCATCTCCAGCACCAGACGCAGCACGCCGTGCGCCGCCGGGTGCTGAGGCCCGAAGTTCATGGTGTAATTGCGGATCTCAGCCACTGGGTTTTCCGTCCGCGCCGACCGGCGCGTTGGTCAGTTGCGGATCATAGCGATTGTCGTGGCGGATCACCTTCGGCACCAGCACGCGCGGCTCAATGGTCACGGGTTGGTACACGACGCGCGCCTTCTCCGGGTCGTAGCGGACCTCGACATTCCCCGACAGCGGAAAATCCTTGCGGAAAGGGTGGCCGATGAAGCCGTAGTCGGTGAGCAGGCGGCGCAGATCCGGGTGGCCCCTGAACAGAATGCCGAACAGGTCGAAGGCTTCGCGCTCGAACCAATCGACGCCGGCCCAGATGCCGCCCACGGAATCGACCATGGGTTCGGCGTCATTCGGACAAAACACGCGCAGGCGCAGCCGCTGATTGAGCGATATCGAAAGCAGGTGATACACGACGGCAAAACGGCGGCCGGGGACCACGGCGGTAGCCTCGACCTCCTCTTGGGCTCCTCGGGATACGCCGCGGCTGAAACCCGACGTCGTCGCCTGCTCGGTCTTCCATTCGGCGCGGCCGTACTCGAGGTAATCCACGCCGCAGACGTCCATGCACATCTCGAACTTGAGGTCCGCGCCGTCGCGCAGCGCCGCGGCCGCCTCGAGCAGCTGGGCGGCGGGCACTTCGTAGGTCAACTCGCGCGTGTGATTGGCAACCGCGTGCAATTTTCCGGGCAGCGCCGCCGCAACGGCCAAACCAAGGGCCTCGAGGCGGGTCGGCGCTACCACCACCGCCGCATCGCTCGAATCCACGCTCATCGGATAATCGCCTTGTTGCGCTTGATCTTGTTCTGCAGCTGAATGATGCCGAACAGCAGGGCTTCAGCGGTCGGCGGGCAGCCCGGAACGTACACATCCACGGGGACGATGCGATCGCAGCCGCGCACCACCGCGTAGGAGTAGTGGTAGTAGCCGCCGCCGTTGGCGCACGAGCCCATGGAAATCACCCAGCGCGGCTCCGCCATTTGGTCGTATACCTTGCGCAGCGCGGGCGCCATTTTGTTGACCAAGGTCCCGGCGACGATCATCACGTCGGATTGGCGCGGACTCGGCCGAAACACCACCCCGAAGCGGTCGAGGTCGTAGCGCGCCGCGCCGGCATGCATCATTTCCACCGCGCAGCAGGCGAGACCGAAGGTCATGGGCCACAGCGAGCCGGTACGCGCCCAATTGATGAGCTTGTCGATGGTGGTCACTTCGAAGCCGCGCACGGTGCTGGTGTCGGCGGACACGGCCTCTAGTCCCATTCAAGCGCCCCTTTCTTGTAGTCATAGACCAGCGCGACGACCAGGACCAGGGCGAAGATCAGCATGGCGAGCAGGCCGAAGGAGCCGGTGACGCGCAGCGAGACGGCCCAGGGGAAGAAGAACGCGATCTCCAGGTCGAACACGATGAAGATGATGGCAACCAGGTAGTAGCGGACGTCGAACCGCACCCGGGAATCCTCGAACGCTTCGAAGCCGCATTCGTAGGGCGAGAGCTTTTCCGCATCCGGACGGCGCGGCCCCAGGATCCATCCGATGACGAACAACGCGAGCCCCAGGACGGCGGCTAATGCCATAAAAATCAATATCGGTAGGTACTGTCGCAACATCATCAGCGTCCGAGCACGTCAATTGACCATAATTGTATCAGCCAGTCGCGTGTTGCGTTGCGTAAAGGACTGCAACACGAAATTAACGCTGCATTAACATTAAAGTGATGGTGCCGACGGCCGGAGTCGAACCGGCACAGGTTGCCCCACTAGCCCCTCAAACTAGCGCGTCTACCAATTTCGCCACGTCGGCTGAGAAAACACTGTCACTCACCTGAAATTACTTCGGAGGTGCCGCCGGACTCGGTGCGGCGGGCGGAGTCGCCGGCGCCGCCGGCTGCGTCGCTGTCGCCGCCTGCGCAGCGCGCTCCAGCACACTGGCCGGCTCGGCGGTCGGGCGCGCACCCAAGTACGCGAGCGTCAGGCTGGTGGCGAAGAACATTGCCGCGAACACCGCCGTCAATTTCGAAAACAAGGTGCTGGTGCCGCGGGCTCCGAACACCGTGCCCGACGCCCCCGAGCCAAATCCGGCCCCGGCCTCCGCGCCCTTACCGCGTTGCAGGAGCACGAGCCCGATGATCATCAGCGCCAGCAATACATGCACACCCAGAATGAATCCACGCAACATAGAAATCTCTCAATGGCGAGCGGCCGCAGCCGCGCATATCTTCTGAAACTCATCGGCGCTCAGGGAAGCGCCACCTACCAATCCGCCATCCACGTCGGGCATTTCGAACAGCTCCGCGGCATTGCCGGCCTTGACGCTGCCGCCGTAGAGGATCCGCAAATGGCGCGCCATCTTAGCATCTTGCGCATGAATTCGATTGCGCAGGAATAGGTGCACCTCCTGCGCCTGCTCGGGCGAGGCCGTACGGCCGGTTCCGATGGCCCACACGGGTTCGTAGGCGAGGATGGCGCGCGCAAACCCGCCGATTCCGTGCATCGCGATCACCGCGTCGAGTTGCCGGCCGACGACCGCTTCGGTGAGCTTCGCTTCGCGCTCCTCGAGGGTCTCTCCGACGCACAGCACGGGCGTGAGCCCGGCGGCCAACACGGCTGCAAACTTGCGCGCCACCAAGGCATCATCCTCGTGATACCAGCGGCGCCGCTCGGAGTGGCCCACGATCACGTAGCTGCACCCCACATCCTTGAGCATGGCGGCGCTCACCTGACCTGTGAACGCACCCCCGGATTCGGCGCATACGTCCTGCGCACCGACGGCCATCGGACTGTCCTCCAGCATGCGGACGGCATCGCTCAAATACACGTAAGGCGGAAAAACCACCATGTCGATCGCCCAGTCGGCTTTCAAACCCATCTCCAATTCGGCGAGCAGGGCTTGATTGACGGCTCGGGAACCGTGCATTTTCCAATTACCCGCGACCATCTGACGACGCATAGGCACACCTTCGGGCGTTTTGCCCTGCGGGAAAGGCGGCGAAGATTAGCCGCGCAGCGGGCTAACTGCAAGCCCTCAAGGATTGGGGTGTTTCGGCAGCTCGGCGGCGGCTGCCACGACCGCTGCAATCTCACGCGCGCCCTGCTTCACCAGCCCCGCATCGTACCCCTCGACCATTACGCGGATGACGGGCTCGGTGCCGGAGGCTCGCAGCACGATGCGGCCGCGCCCATCGAAGCGCCGCTCCACTTGCTGCGCCACTTTCACCACCGAGGGTTCCTGCAGCGGATCGAAGCGCGTGGCCACGCGCACGTTGAGCAGCACCTGCGGGTACTTGCGCATGCCGGCACTGAGCTCGGCCAGGCCGGCCCCGGTGCGCTTCATGACGCTGAGGACCTGCAGGGCGCTCACCAAACCATCCCCGGTGGTGGTCTTGTCCAGGCACAGGATATGACCCGAGGTTTCACCCCCGAGCGTTCCGCCCACCTCATTGAGCATGGCGAGCACATGGCGGTCGCCGACCTGGGCGCGGCGAAACTCGATGCCGCTCTCCGCTAGGGCGTGCTCCAACCCGAGGTTGCTCATCACGGTGCCGACCACCGGGCCCTTGAGCTCGCCCCGATCCTGCGCCGCCTTGGCCAGAATGTAGAGCAACTGATCGCCATCCACGCAGCGCCCAAGCTCGTCCACCATCACCACCCGATCCCCGTCGCCGTCGAGCGCCATGCCGAGCTGCGCCCGCACTCCGGGAACGGTCAGCTGCAAGAGCTCCGGTGCCGTCGAACCGCAACCGTCGTTGATGTTGCGGCCGTTCGGCGAGCAGCCGATGGGCACGATCTCAGCGCCCAGGTCGGCGAGAACGCGCGGCGCCACCTTGTAGCCCGCGCCGTTCGCGCAGTCGATGACGATCTTGAAACCCTGCAAATTCACGCCTGACGGAATCGTCGAGGCGCAGAACTGCTGATACTGGGTGCGGCTGCGGTCGATGCGGATCGCCTTGCCCAGCAGGCTCGACTCCTGGGTCAACACCGGCTGATCGAGCAGACGTTCGATGTCGCTTTCCGCCCCATCCGAAAGCTTGCTGCCGGTGGCGTCGAAGAACTTGATGCCGTTGTCCTGGTAGCTGTTGTGCGAGGCGCTGATCACGACGCCGAAGCTGCATTCCAGGCGCTGCGTCATGTACGCGATGCCCGGCGTGGGCAGCGGGCCGATCAGCATGACATCGACGCCCGCGGCAACAAATCCCGCTTCCAGCGCCGACTCGAACATGTATCCGGATACCCGCGTGTCCTTGCCGATGAGAACCCGGCCGCCGCCCGGAGCCAGCACGCGCGCGGCGGCGCTCGCCAGCCGCAGGGCGAAATCCACGGTCATCGGCGCCGTGCCGACGCGTCCGCGCACGCCGTCAGTGCCGAAATACCGGCTCAATTGTCGATCCCTTGCAGAACCGCGCTCACCATGCCGATCGCATCGCGCGTTGCCGCCACATCATGGGTGCGAATGATGCGTGCGCCCTGGCCGACCGCCAATGCCGCCAAGCCCAAACCGCCATACAACCGCTCATCGACCGGCCGGCCGAGAATTCGCCCGATGAAGCTCTTGCGCGAAACGCCGACCAGCAGCGGCGCGTTGAGCGCGGCGAAGCGCGGTAATTCTCTCAGCAGCGTCATGTTGTGCGCCAACCCCTTGCCAAAACCCAAACCAGGATCGACCACGATCGCGTCGCGCGCAATGCCGGCTGCGACGCACGCATCGCGTTGTTGCGCCAGGAACTCGCACACCTCGGCAACCACGTCATCGTAATGCGGATCATCCTGCATCGTACGCGGCTCGCCTTGCATGTGCATCAGACAGACGCCGACTTCGGACGCCGCGGCACACTCGCGCGCGCCCGGTGCACGCAACGCAAATACATCGTTCACGATGCAGGCACCCGCCGCGATGGCGGCCGCCATCACCGCCGGCTTGCTCGTGTCGATGGAGATCGCGATATCCGAAGCGGCGGCAATGCCCTCGATGACCGGTATGACCCGCGCGATTTCGACCGCCTCATCCACCGCCACCGCCCCCGGCCGCGTGGATTCCCCGCCCACATCGATGACGGTCGCCCCCTCCTCTTCGATTCGCCTGGCACGCGCCAGCGCCGCCGCCACCGTCGAATAACGGTCGCCGTCCGAGAACGAATCCGGGGTCACGTTCAGTATCCCCATGACGATCGGCCGCCTCAGGTCAATCACTCGCTGTCGACAGCGCCAGAGCATCAGTGCCTCGTTTGCTTACGGTGCCCACAGGGTGAGGTCAGGAGGGCCTGCGGGCAACGGGGAGCACAGTTGCCCGCAGGCCCTCCTGACCCCACCGTGTGATTACCGGAATCGATCGACACAGGATGCTGGCGCAGGTGGGCGGGCGACTGACAACTGGCGCTGCCGTACGTTGATGCCGGTCGGCCCTGAGTGAAGTGCGTAGGGGAAGTGGGAGTCTGAAGGCAACTGCTGCCTTTATCGTTGCCTTCAGACTCCCACTCCCCCTACGCCATTCTCTTAGTGCTGGCCTGCCGGATTAACGAGCGGCGGCGCCGGTTTCTCAGCCGACGGCCCTCGTGGAGTCGGCGTCGGCGTATCGTCCCAGTCGCGCGGCGGCCGCGGCACGCGGCCTTCCATGATGTCCTTGATCTGTTCTTCGTCGATGGTCTCGTACTTTATCAAGGCCTCCGACATGGTCTGCAGCTTGTCCATGTTGGATTGCAGGATCTTGTAGGCGCGCTGGTAGTTGCTGTCGATGACCCGGCGTACTTCCTCGTCGATCACGTGCGCCGTCACATCCGACACCTGCTTGTGCTGCGTGACGCTGCGGCCGAGAAATACTTCGCCCGACTCCTCGCTGTAGGTCTGCGGTCCCAAGCGGTCGGACAAGCCCCAGCGCGTCACCATGTTGCGTGCAAGCTCCGTGGCGCGCTCGATGTCGTTGGACGCGCCGGTGGTAACGGCATCGGCGCCGAACACCAACTCTTCCGCGACCCGTCCTCCGAACAGCGTCGCAATGCGGCTCTCGAGCTGCCGCTTGCTGGTGCTGTAGCGATCGGCTTCCGGCAGGAACATCGTGACGCCCAAGGCGCGCCCGCGCGGAATGATCGTCACTTTGTAGACGGGATCGTGCTCGGGCACGCTCAAGCCCACGATGGCATGTCCCGATTCGTGGTACGCGGTATTGCGCTTCTCCTCCTCGGTCATGACCATGGAGCGCCGCTCGGCCCCCATCATGATCTTGTCCTTGGCGCGCTCGAACTCTTCCATCGTGACCGAGCGCTTGTTGCCGCGCGCCGCGAACAAGGCGGCCTCGTTCACCAGATTGGCAAGATCCGCCCCGGAGAACCCCGGTGTGCCGCGCGCGATGACCGACGGCTTGACGTTGTCGCCGAGCGGCACCTTGCGCATGTGGACTTTGAGGATCTGCTCGCGGCCGCGCACGTCGGGCAGGGGCACGACCACCTGTCGGTCAAATCGGCCGGGGCGCAGCAGCGCCGGATCGAGCACATCGGGCCGGTTGGTGGCCGCAATGACGATGATGCCTTCGTTGCCCTCGAAACCGTCCATCTCGACCAGCAGCTGGTTTAAGGTCTGTTCGCGCTCATCGTGGCCGCCGCCCAAGCCCGCGCCGCGATGGCGGCCCACGGCATCGATTTCATCGATGAAGATGATGCACGGGGCGTGCTTCTTGGCCTGCTCGAACATGTCGCGCACGCGCGAGGCACCTACGCCCACGAACATTTCCACGAAATCCGACCCGGAAATGGTGAAAAACGGCACCTTGGCTTCGCCGGCGATGGCCCGAGCCAGCAGGGTCTTGCCCGTTCCCGGGGACCCCACCATGAGCACACCTTTCGGGATCTTGCCGCCAAGTTTCTGGAACTTGCCGGGATCTTTCAAGAAATCGACGATTTCCACCACTTCTTGCTTGGCTTCCTCGACCCCCGCGACGTCGGCAAAGGTGATGTTCACCTGATCCTCGCCCAGGAGCCGTGCGCGGCTCTTGCCGAAGGACATGGCCCCGCGTCCGCCCGACGCGCCCTGCATCTGGCGCATGAAGTAGGCCCAGAAGCCGATGAGAATCAGGATCGGGAAGGCCGAGATCAGCAGTTGCAGGAACACCGATTGCTGTTTCGGGGGCTCGCCGCGGAATTTGACGCCCTGCTGCTGCAGGGTGCCGATCAAGGCGCTGTTGCTGGTCTCGGGGTTATAGGTGACGAAGGACTCGCCCGACGAGCGCCGCTTGCCCTCGATGATCTCGCCCTTGAGAGTCACCGAATCGACGTTGTTGCTCTTCACCTCGGACAGAAACTGCGAATAATCGATGGTGGCCGGCTGGCCCGTGCGCATGCCGAATTGGCTGAAAATAGCGAGCAGAATCACCGCCAAGGCGACCCAGAGCAGAATTTGTTTCGTCAAATCGTTCAAGTTTCACCTACAGCCGCAAACGAAGGGGGAAAACGAGCGGGCGCCCCCGAACTTACACCATCCCAAACTGCCGCGCCAACAGATAGATCTCACTGCTGCGGGATCGTGACGCCTTGGGCTTTTTGGTCATCACCCGTCCATAGCGGCTGCGGGTGTCCTTGATGATCTGGTCGAAGCCCGCACCTTGAAATAATTTCACCAGCAAATCGCCTCCCGGGGCCAGGACGCGATCCGCAAACTCCAAGGCCAACTCCGCCAAATGCATGGATCGGGGCTGATCTACCGCGTCTATGCCAGCCATGTTGGGGGCCATATCGGACAAAACAAGGTCCACCTTGTCGGCGCCCAGGCACTGCAGAACCTGCTCCAAAACAGCCTCTTCGCGAAAGTCGCCCTGCACGAAGTCGACGCCGGGAATGGGATCCATCGCCAGGATGTCGGTCGCTACGATCCGCCCCGGACCTAAGATGCGCGCCGCGTACTGGCTCCAGCCGCCGGGAGCGGCCCCCAAGTCGACGCAGCGCATGCCGGGACGCAGCAGACGCTCGCTCGCCTGGATCTGCTCGAGCTTGAACACTGCGCGCGAACGCCAGCCTTCTTTCTGTGCGCGCTTGACGAACTCATCGTTGGCGTGTTCGGCGAGCCAACGAGCACTGCTTTTTGTACGCTTGGGCATTTAACGGTTGCGACTATAATCGGGCCGATGGCACTTTCCGAGAAACAAAAGAAATATCTGCGCCGTCTCGCGCACCCCATGAGTCCCATCGTCATGCTCGGCAATGCCGGCCTCACCGACGGGGTCATCAACGAGCTGGACCGCGCCCTGACCGACCATGAATTGGTCAAGGTAGCCGCCCGCGTCGGCGCGCGCGATGCCCGCGACGAGGCATTGCACACGCTCGCCAGCCGCACCAGCGCCGAACTCGTGCAGCGCGTCGGCCACGTCGGGGTTTTTTACCGCCGCCGCGCCGAGCTGCCGAAGATACTCATCCCGGATTAGGGCCGCCTAAAGGGCTCCGAAGCCTTAAGTCTCTTCGCGCCAAATCAGCAGCAGCACCGCTCCACACGCCGTCAGATACAGCACGGCCGAAACGCCGTGCCAGGCGCCGAAGCTTAAAGACGCGGCGGCACCGTCGGCGTGGGCTCGCATCATGACCGGCTTCAAGATCCATTCGTTGATCGCGAGCAGTGCCGCCGCCACGTAGCCCCACAAGAATTTCCTGGCGCCGGGCAGCACCGAGGCGAGCAGCGCGACCGCGATCCCGACGTAGGTCTCGATTCCGAACAGTCGGGCGGCCAGGATGCCCGCGAGGTGCCGATCGTCCTGTGCATGGAACAGCGTCGGCGCCACCCACGCGGCCAACGACCACAGACTGCCCGCCCACAGCACCTTGAGGACGCCAAACACTTTTCGAACGAAGGTCACCGGCGCGTGCGGCCTCAAACGTACTTCACTGACACGATCTCGTAGCTGTGCGTGCCCCCCGGGGTGGTCACATCCACGACGTCGCCTTCGGACTTGCCGATCAGGGCGCGCGCGATCGGCGAGGACACCGACAGCAGGCCCAGCTTGATGTTCGCCTCGTCGTCGCCGACGAGCTGGTAGACGACTTTATGGCCGCCCTCCTGATCCTCGAGCTCGACGGTCGAGCCGAATACCACCCGGCCGCTGGCGCTCAGGCGGGTGACGTCGATGATTTCGGAATTCGACAGGCGGTTCTCGATGTCGTTGATGCGCCCTTCGATGAAACTCTGCTGTTCGCGCGCCGCGTGGTACTCGGCGTTCTCGCTCAAGTCCCCGTGCGCACGCGCTTCCGCGATCGCCTTGATGACGTTCGGACGCGCTTCGCTCTTGAGCTGTTTCAACTCCAGCCGCAGCGCCTCTGCGCCGCGCAGAGTCATGGGCGTGCGCTTGATCACGTCTGCAACTCTCTGTGCTGAAGTCCGGGGGTTCGCTTCACGCCAACATTTCCCAGGAGCTTGTTTGAATATTCCGCGTGAGCCGCGTTGGCAAGGAGAGGGAGCGGATGCAAGGCGCGCGGCACCGCCCGTGGTGGTTACCACGGGCAAGCCGTGCAACGCCGCAGACGCCCCTCTCCTTGCCAACCCTTCGGGACCGGGCAGATTTCCCCTCAGGCGGCGTTGTCGCCTCCTCATTGGGCGTTGGCCCAACCTCGTCGGCTCCGCCTTGCCTGAGGGGAAATCTGCCGCGGTCGCGGCCACGTGGAATATTCAAACAAGCTCCTTGTGCAGATCCTGCAGCCGATTCACTTCAATGTCGCCCAGATGATCGAGCGCGTCGCAGGTCGCGCGTGCTCCGGCCACCGTCGTGTAGTAGGTGACCTTCCTGGCCACTGCCTCGCGCCGAATCGAGCGCGATTCCCGTACCGCCTGCTTGCCTTCGGTGGTATTGACGATCAATGCCACCTCGTCGTTTTTTATCATATCGACGACGTGCGGGCGACCCTCGCGCACTTTGTTGACCCGCCGGCAGATCACGCCCGCCTCCTCCAGCACCGCGGCGGTGCCGCCGGTGGCCGCGATCTCGAAGCCGCGCTCGATCAACATCTTCGCGAGCACCACCGCGCCCGGCTTGTCGCGGTCCCGCACGCTGACGAAGCACAGTCCGTGCGTCGGCAGGACCACCCCGGAGGCGGCCTGTGCCTTGGCATAGGCTTCGCCGAAGGTATGTCCGGTGCCCATCACCTCGCCGGTGGATTTCATTTCCGGACCCAGGATCGGGTCCGCCTCGGGGAACTTGATGAACGGAAACACCGCCTCTTTGACGGAAAAATACGGCGGAATGCGCTCCACGGTGCGCTGCTGCATGGCCAGCGTCTTGCCCGTCATGACCCGCGCCGCGACCTTGGCGAGCGGAATTCCGGTGGCCTTCGACACGAACGGCACGGTGCGCGAAGCGCGCGGATTGACCTCGAGGATGTAGATCACGCCGCTTTGGATGGCGAACTGAATGTTCATCAAGCCGACCACATTGAGCGCTTTGGCGAGCTTGCGCGTCTGCGCCCGCAGCTCGTCCTGGGTTTCCTGCGACAGGCCGTTCGGCGGCAGCGAGCAGCTCGAATCGCCCGAATGCACGCCGGCTTGCTCGATATGCTCCATGATGCCGCCGATCAGGACGTCCTGGCCGTCGCTCACGGCGTCGACATCCACCTCGATGGCGAGATCCAGGAAGCGGTCGAGCAGCACCGGGCTGTCGTTCGACACTTTCACGGCGTCCACCATGTACTGGCGCAGGTCATCCTCGTTGAACACCACTTCCATCGCGCGGCCGCCGAGCACATAACTCGGCCGCACCACCAGCGGAAACCCGACTTCCCGCGCCAGCAGCACGGCCGCCTCCTCGGTGCGCGCCGAGGCGTTGGCGGGCTGCTTGAGCTTCAATGTCGTCACCAATTTTTGGAATCGTTCGCGGTCCTCGGCGATATCGATACTGTCGGGAGTGGTGCCGATGATGGGCGCGCCCGCGGCGGCCAGCGCCCGCGACAGCTTCAGCGGCGTCTGCCCGCCGAACTGCACGATCACGCCTTCGGGCTTCTCCTTCTCGATGATCTCCATGACGTCCTCGAAGGTCAGGGGCTCGAAATACAGCCGGTCCGAGGTGTCGTAATCGGTCGAGACGGTCTCCGGGTTGCAGTTCACCATGATGGTTTCGAAGCCGTCTTCGCGCAGCGCCATGGCGGCATGCACGCAGCAATAGTCGAATTCGATGCCCTGGCCGATGCGATTCGGTCCGCCGCCCAGGATCATGATCTTGCGGCGGCTGCCGGGATTCGCCTCGCACTCTTCTTCGTAGGTCGAATACAGATAGGCGGTCGAGGTCGAGAACTCCGCGGCGCAGGTATCGACGCGCTTGTACACGGGGTGCAGCCCGAGTTTGCGGCGCTTGCTGCGGATCGTCGCCTCGTCGCGCGCCGTCAATTTCGCAATGCGCGCATCGGAGAACCCCTTGCGCTTCAGCGCCCGCAGGCGCGGCAGCTCCAGGCTTTCGAAGCCATCCTTGGCGAGCACCGCCTCCTCGCGCAGGAGATCCTCGATCTGCGCCAGGAACCAGGGATCGATCTTGGTCGTATCGAATACCTGCTGGCGCGACCATCCGGCGCGAAATGCATCGGCGACGTACAGGATGCGGTTCGGTCCCGGCCAGCGCAGCTCGTAGGCGAGCCGTTCGGCCGCCTCATCGGTCAGCGGCAGGGTCAGTTGCTCGTTGAAGCCGTCGAGGCCGGTCTCCAGGCTGCGCAGCGCCTTCTGCATCGATTCCTGAAAGGTTCGGCCGATGGCCATCGCCTCGCCCACCGATTTCATTTGCGTGGTCAGGCGCGTGTTCGAGCCCGGAAATTTCTCGAAGGTGAAGCGCGGAATCTTGGTGACCACGTAGTCGATGGTCGGCTCGAAGGAGGCCGGCGTCCCGCCGCCGGTGATTTCATTCTTGAGCTCATCGAGCGTGTAGCCCACCGCCAGTTTGGCGGCGATCTTGGCGATCGGAAACCCCGTCGCCTTGGACGCGAGCGCCGAGGAGCGCGATACGCGCGGGTTCATTTCGATGACCAGCACGCGGCCGTCCTCCGGATTGACCGCGAACTGCACGTTGGAGCCGCCCGTGTCCACGCCGATCTTGCGCAGCACCGCAATCGACGCATCGCGCAGCCGCTGGTACTCGCGGTCCGTCAGAGTCTGCGCCGGCGCCACCGTGATCGAGTCCCCGGTGTGCACCCCCATGGGGTCCAGGTTTTCGATCGAACAGACAATGATGCAGTTGTCGACCCGGTCGCGGACCACTTCCATCTCATATTCTTTCCAGCCGAGCACGGACTCCTCGAGCAGCACCTCGTTGGTGGGCGAGGCGTCGAGCCCGCGCGCGACGATGGCTTCGAATTCCTCGCGGTTGTACGCGATGCCGCCGCCGCTGCCGCCCAGGGTGAAGGAGGGTCGGATCACCGTGGGAAAGCCGATTTCCGACTGCACCGCGAGTGCCTCTTCCATGCTATGCGCAATCCGCGCACGGGCTGTCTCCAAGCCGATGTCGGTCATGGCGCGCCGGAACAGCTCGCGGTCCTCCGCCATGTCGATGGCGCGCTGCGATGCGCCGATCATCTCGACGTTGAACTTCTCGAGCACGCCCTCGCGCACCAGGTCGAGCGCGGTATTGAGCGCCGTCTGCCCGCCCATGGTGGGCAGCAAGGCGCTGGGGCGCTCCTTTTCAATGATGCGCTCGATGGTCCGCCAGTTGATGGGCTCGATGTAGATGGCATCCGCGGTTTCCGGATCGGTCATGATCGTGGCTGGATTGGAGTTCACCAGCACCACCCGGTAGCCCTCTTCTTTCAATGCCTTGCATGCTTGAGCTCCGGAATAATCGAACTCGCAGGCCTGACCGATGATGATGGGTCCCGCGCCGATGATGAGGATGCTGTCGAGATCGCTTCGCTTGGGCACTTAACTCTCGGCCGATTTCTGTTTGACGGGCGTGCGGCCGCGCGAATTGGCCTGCATGCGCTTCACCATCAAGTACATGAAGTGTTCGAACAGCAGGCGCACGTCGTGCGGACCCGGGCTCGCCTCCGGATGTCCTTGAAAGCTGAACGCCGGGCGGTCGGTGCGCGCAAGGCCCTGCAGCGAGCCGTCGAACAGGGAGCGATGCGTGGTGCGGAGCGTCGCGGGCAGCGTCGCCTCATCGACCGCGAACCCATGATTCTGACTCGAGATCAGCACTCGGCCGGAGTCGAGTTCGGACACCGGATGATTCGCGCCATGGTGGCCGAATTTCATCTTCACGGTTTTCGCGCCGCTCGCCAATCCCAGTAGTTGGTGCCCCAGGCAAATGCCGAACACCGGTACGTCGGTTTCGAGAAAGCGCGCGATCGCCGTGATCGCGTACTCGCAGGGCTCAGGATCGCCGGGTCCGTTACTTAAGAAGATACCATCAGGATTCATCGCAAGCACTTGATCTGCCGGAGTTTGAGCCGGCACGACGGTCATGCGGCAACCGTGCTCGGCGAGGATGCGCAAAATATTGCGCTTGATGCCGAAGTCATAGGCGACCACATGCAACCGGCTCTGCGGGCGCGGCGGCTTGCTGGTCGATTTCCACAGCAAGCCGTCGTTCCACTGATAGATTTTCTTGGTCGATACCGCCTTCGCGAGATCCATGCCCTTCAAACCGGGAAATTTTTTCGCGGCGCGCACCGCTGCGGTCTCATCGATGCTGTCGCCCGTCATGATGCATCCGGACTGTGCGCCCTTCTCGCGCAGCAGCCGCGTGAGCTTGCGGGTGTCGATGTCGGCAATCGCCACCACCTTGCAGCGAAGCATGAACTGGGTCAGCGACTCGGTGGCTCGCCAGTTCGAGTGCAGCAAGGGCAAGTCGCGTATGACGAGGCCGGCGGCGTAGACCGCGCCCGATTCAAGATCCTCCGGCGTCGTGCCGGTGTTGCCGACGTGAGGATAGGTCAGGGTGACGATTTGGCGGCAATACGAGGGATCCGTCAGGATCTCCTGATAGCCGGTCATCGCCGTATTGAAAACTACTTCACCCGTCGTGTTGCCTTTTGCGCCTACAGAGACGCCACGGAACACGGTGCCATCTTCGAGAGCTAGCACTGCAGGTGTCGACACTCCGGTTCCTCGCTTTGCGCTGCGCGCTTTGCGCAGATGCGCAAAGCGGGAGGCGCTCTTGAGAACGTCCTCCCGCTTCTTGGGTTAATTCGCGATCAGTTGCCGGGCGCGAATATTAACGATGCGCGCGATGACTGTCTATGACTCTTGTCTAAAGTCCGAGAACTTCGCGCATGCCGTACAGTCCCGCGGGCCGCCCAACCAGCCATTCAGCCGCCCGCAGCGCACCCCGCGCGAAGGTGATGCGGTCCGTGGCGCGATGCGTGATCTCGAGCCGCTCGCCGGCGGCGGCGAACATCACGGTGTGTTCCCCCACGATATCACCGGCGCGCAAGCTGGAGAATCCGATGCTGCCGGGAATGCGCGGCGCACTCCGGGCCGCCCGGTCGAAGGCCGCCACTTCGTTGAACGGGTCGCCGCGCGATTTTGCGATCGCCTGCCCAAGCGCCAGCGCGGTGCCGGACGGGGCGTCACGCTTCGTGTGGTGGTGCGCCTCGTAGATCTCCACATCGTACGACCGCCCCAGACGCTGCGCCGCCAGCGACACCAAGTCCACCATCACGCTCACCCCGACACTGGTATTGGGCGCGATGAGCACCGCAACATCCTGGGCCACCCGTTCCAGAACGCCGCGGCCCGCGGCATCGAAGCCGGTGGCGCCGACCAGGATGGGAACGCGCGCTGCAGCACAGGCCTGCGCATGCGCCGGCACGGCGCCGGCCGAGCTGAAATCGACGGCGACCGACGCACCGTGGAGCCCGAGGGTGGTATCCGCGGTGATCAGCACGCCGCTCGCGGGCCCCTCGGCGGCCGCATCCTGGCCGAGACGGGCGCTGCTGGGCGCGGCGATGGCGCCGCTCAGGGCAAATGCCGGGGTCTCGCGCAAGGCGCGCAGCACCGATTGGCCCATGCGCCCGGTAACCCCGAAGATTGCCAGAGCGTGCATTGCCGGTGCCCTAATCGACCGCGCCGGTAAAGAATTTTTTGACGCCCGCGAAGAAGGATTGTTCGCGTGGCTGATGACTGCCCTGCCCGAGCGAAGCCTGGAATTTCCTCAGCAGCTCCTTCTGTTCAGCGTCCAAGCTCACGGGCGTCTCGACCACCACGCGGCAGAAGAGGTCGCCGGCCGCCCCGCCGCGCACCGGGCGAACGCCTTTCTCGCGCACGCGAAACACCCGTCCGGATTGCGTTTCGCTCGGTATCTTCAAGATCACATCGCCATTCAGTGTCGGCACCTCGACCGAGCCGCCGAGCGCCGCGGTGGCGAAGCTGATGGGCACTTCGCAGGACAGGTGGCTGCCTTCGCGCTCGAAGATCGCGTGCTCGCGCACCCGCACCTCGACGTACAGGTCCCCGGCCGGGCCGCCGTTGCGGCCCGCCTCACCCTCGCCGTTCAAGCGGATGCGATCGCCCGTATCGACGCCGGCGGGCACGCTCACCGGCAGAGTCTTCTCCTGGCGGACGCGGCCTTGACCGAAGCAGGTGTCGCAGGGGTTGCTGATGATCTTGCCGCGCCCTTTGCAGCGCGGGCAGGGTTGCTGGATCGTGAAGATCGACTGCTGCACCCGTACCTGGCCCTGCCCATGGCAGGTATCGCAGGTCTTGGGGCTGGAACCCTTGGCGGCGCCCGAACCCTTGCAGGTCTTGCACTCGGCGAGGGTCGGAATCTGAATCTCGGTTTCGGTGCCGAACACAGCCTGCTCGAGATCGAGCTCGAGCTCGTAGCGCAAATCGGCGCCGCGAAACACCTGGGTGCGGCCGCGCGACCCGCCGGAGAAGATGTCGCCGAACATCTCGCCGAAAATGTCGCCGAACGCCTCGCCGGCACTGAAGCCGCCGCGGTTGCCCTCGAGGCCGGCGTGCCCGAACTGGTCATAAATGGCGCGCTTTTTTGCGTCGCACAGGACCTCGTAGGCTTCCTTGGCTTCCTTGAATTTGTGCTCCGAATCGGGGTCGTCGGGATTGCGATCCGGATGATATTTCATGGCGAGGCGGCGATACGCCTTCTTGATGTCCGCTTCCGTGGCCGTCCGGGCCACGTCGAGGAGCTTGTAGTAATCAGGCTTCGCCATCGCCCTACCTTATGTCACGGCCCACAAAAACGAACCGCCGGTACCACACCGGCGGTTCAGCTCGCATCGAATCCGCCCGCGATCTTAGGGGCCCTTAGGCCTTCTTGCGATCGCTTTCTTTGACTTCCTCGAATTCGGCGTCCAGCACGTCATCCTTGGGCTTCTCGCTGGGTCCGGAGGGACCGCCAGTATCGCCCCCGGCGCCGCTGCTCGCCGCCGACTGTTCGTACATTTTCTGCATCAGGGCGGCCGATGCCTGCTCGAGCGCCTGGGTCTTGCTTTCGATCACCTCGCGGTCATCGCCGCTCATCGCCGCCTTGACCGCCGCCAGCGCGTCGTTCGCCGCCTTCTTCTCGTCGTCGGAGACCTTGTCGCCGACGTCCTTGAGCGCCTTTTCCACCGTATGCACGGTGGCGTCCGCCTTGTTGCGCGCACCGACCAGCTCGCGGAACTTCTTGTCCTCCTCGGCATGCGCCTCCGCGTCGCTCACCATGCGCTTGATTTCCGCCTCCGACAGACCGCTCGAGGCCTTGATGACGATGCGCTGTTCCTTGCCGGTCTTCACGTCCTTCGCCGAGACGTTGAGGATGCCGTTCGCATCGATGTCGAATGCCACCTCGATCTGCGGCATGCCGCGCGGCGCCGGTGGAATATCGGTGAGATCGAATCTCCCCAAGGACTTGTTGTCGGTCGAGCGGTCGCGCTCGCCCTGCAGCACGTGAATGGTCACGCCCGTCTGATTGTCATCCGCGGTCGAGAACGTCTGCGACGCCTTGGTCGGGATGGTGGTGTTCTTCTCGATCACCTTGGTCATGATGCCGCCCAGGGTCTCGATGCCGAGCGACAGCGGCGTCACGTCGAGAAGCAGCACGTCCTTGACGTCGCCGGAGAGCACGCCGCCTTGGATCGCGGCGCCCACCGCCACGGCTTCATCGGGGTTCACGTCCTTGCGCGGCTCCTTGCCGAACATATCCTTCACCGCCTGCTGCACCATGGGCATGCGGGTTTGGCCGCCGACGAGAATGACCTCGCTGACGTCCTTCATGGCGAGGCCTGCATCCTTTAGCGCGATGCGGCAGGGCTCCATGGTCTTCTGCACCAGGTCTTCAACCAGGGACTCGAGCTTGGCCCGGGTCAGCTTCATGTTCAGGTGCTTGGGACCGGCCGCATCGGCGGTGATGTACGGCAGATTGATTTCGGTCTGCTGGCTCGAGGAGAGCTCGATCTTGGCCTTCTCCGACGCCTCTTTCAGGCGCTGCATGGCCAGCGGATCCTTGCGCACGTCGATGCCGCTTTCCTTCTTGAATTCGTCGGCAAGATAGTTGATGACGCGGAGGTCGAAGTCTTCGCCGCCCAGGAAGGTATCGCCGTTGGTCGACAACACTTCGAACTGGCGCTCGCCGTCCACTTCGGCGATTTCGATCACCGAGATGTCGAAGGTGCCGCCGCCCAAGTCGTAGACCGCGATCTTGCGGTCGCCGCCGTCCTTGTCGAGGCCGTAGGCCAGCGCCGCCGCCGTGGGCTCATTGATGATGCGCTTGACGTTCAAGCCCGCGATGCGTCCGGCGTCCTTGGTCGCCTGGCGCTGCGAATCGTTGAAATAGGCCGGCACCGTGATGACGGCCTCGGTGACGGTCTCGCCCAAATAGTCCTCGGCGGTCTTCTTCATCTTCTGCAGAACCCGCGCCGAGATCTCTTGCGGCGCCATCTTCTTGCCCTGCACTTCCACCCAGGCGTCGCCGTTGTCGGCCTTGACGATCTTATAGGACACCATGCTCATGTCCTTCTTCACCACATCGTCGGTGAATTTACGCCCGATCAGGCGCTTGACCGCGGCCACCGTATTGGCGGGGTTGGTGACGGCCTGGCGCTTGGCGGACTGACCCACCAGCACTTCGCCATCTTTCGTGAAGGCAACGATCGACGGTGTGGTGCGGTCGCCCTCGCTGTTCTCGATGACCTTGGGCTTGCCGCCCTCCATGATCGCGACACAGGAGTTGGTCGTGCCAAGATCGATGCCGATTATTTTACCCATTGTGAAAACCCTCTAAAAATGCTTAACCAGTGACCGCTAAATGGGGGATACAAGCGCGTTTTTCAATTGCCTGCATCGTCCGGCTCCTTGCTGACGATGACCCGCGCCGGGCGCAGCAGGCGGCCGTTCAGTGAATAGCCTTTTTGAATGACTGATAGCACCGTGTTCGCCGGGTGCTCGCGGCTTTCCTGCACCGCCATGGCCTCGTGCCACTCCGGATCGAAGCGCTGTCCTGCGGGGTCGATGAGTTTGATGCCGCCCTTCTCGAAGGCGCGCTGCAGCTGCCGCAACGTCGCCTGTGCGCCCTCCAGGAGCGCCGCCCCTGAGCTTGCCGGCCCAGCGTTGATACCGGCCTCCAATGCGTCCCCGACCGTGACCAATTCCTGGGCAAAGCGTTCGATGGCGTACTTGCGTGCGTTTTCAACCTCGCGTTCGCAGCGCTTGCGGTAATTCTCGAGCTCCGCCACGGCGCGCAGGTGGTTGTTGCGATTTTCGGTGGCCCGGGCCTCGGCCGCGGCCAATGCGTTGAGGCCCTCCGCTTGAGCGGCATCCGGGGGAGTACCACCCTCGGTATGATTGGTTTCGTTCACTCGTGCAAGCCCCTCAAAAAGATTGGCGGCTTAAGGCCGCTCGGATTGGGAGTCTTGGGGCTATTTGCGGGCGTTCAAGGCCGAACCCAACAGTTTTGCCGTCAGATCCACGATGGGAATGACCCTTTCATAGGCCATCCGGGTCGGCCCAATGATGCCCAATACCCCGACCACCCGGTTGTCGAGCGTATAGGGCGCCGTCACCACGCTGATGTCGTCCAGAATCCGGTAGCCGGACTCCTGGCCAATGAAGATTTGGATGCCGTCGGCCCGCAGGCAGCTGTCCAATAACCTCAAGATATCGTGCTTCTCGTTGAAGGCCTCGAACAGGCGCTTCAGCCGCTCCACATTCGACAGTTCCGCGAAACCCATCAAGTTGGTTTCGCCCGCAATCACATATTCGACCCGCTCGTCGGGGTCGCTGTCGAACACCTTTTGCGCCATCTGGATGGCGTCGCGCATGAGCTGGTCCATGTGCTGCCGCGTTTCCTGCATCTGCTTGAGCAGCTGCGCGCGCACATCGGGAAGGGAACGCCCAGCGAACGCCTCGTTCAAATAATTGGCGGCGCGGCGCAATTCCTCCGTCGAATAGTACCGATCGAGCTGCACCACGCGGTTTTGAATTTCCCGGTTGCTCATGACCATGATGGCGAGCGCGCGGTTCTCCGACAGGGCGATGAATTCGACTTGCGAGAGCGCGACGTAATTCGGGTTCGGCAGAGTCACGAGACCCGCCATGTGCGTGACGTTCGACAGCATCTGCGACACGGTCTGCACCAGCGAGCGGCCGCTCGCCGCATCCGACCCCAGCTTGCGCTCGATTTCCTCGATCTCCTCGTGGTGCAGGGGCTTGAGCTTGAGCAGGGTGTCGACGAAAAAGCGGTAGCCCTTGTCGGTGGGAACGCGCCCGGCCGAGGTGTGCGGCGAGGCGACGAAGCCGAGATCTTCGAGGTCGGCCATGACGTTGCGGATGGTCGCCGAGGAGAGGCTCAAACCGGAATCGCGCGACAGGGTGCGCGAGCCGACCGGCTGACCGTCGCGGATGTAGTTCTCGATCAGGGCCTTGAGCAGCAGCTGCGCCCGCTCAGTGAGTCCCTCATCGGCGCCTTCTGTCATAGTAGGTCCATATAACATGTTTGAAGCTACCTAGCGTATCCGCCCCAAGTCAAGTCGCGCGATAGGGCATAAAATCATCACACTTCACGGCGTGCCGGTGAGGCGCCGTCATGCTACAAGGATTGCGTTATGTCTCAGTCGTTTCAATCCATCGCGCTGGTCGGCAACACCAAGGATCTGCGCGTCGCCGAATGCATGCTGAGCCTCGCCGCCCACTTCCATTCGAAGGGCGTGCGCGCCCTGGTGGATCCCGACGTGGGTCTCGCGTTTCGGCCGGAAACCGTGCTGCCCTGTCCCGAGCAATCCTTCGCCACGCGGGCCGATCTCATCATCGCGATCGGCGGCGACGGCACCCTGCTGTACGCGGCCGGACTGGTGGCCGGCCACTCGGTGCCGATGCTCGGCATCAACCGCGGCCGCTTAGGGTTCATGACCGACGTCAGCCCGCAATCGATGCTGCAGGACGTGGACCTGGTGCTCGGCGGGCGCTACAGCGAGGATCGGCGCTCGCTCTTGGCCGCCCGCCTGGAAAAGCATGGCGGCGGTTCCGTGCGCACCCTCGCCTTGAACGATGTGGTGGTCAATAAATGGCAGACCGGCCGCACCATCGACTTCGAAACCTCGATCAACGGACGTTTCGTCAATTCTCATGGCGGCGACGGCATCGTGATCGCGACGGCCACCGGCTCGACCGCCTATGCCCTGTCCTGCGGCGGCCCCATCGTCGAGCCCGACCTCGACGTGTGGGTGCTGGCCCCCATCTGCCCGCACACCTTGAGCGATCGTCCGATCGTGGTCCGCGCCGGCAGCAAGATCCAATTGCGCATGTCCGATCGCTACGAATCCCGAGCCCAGGTGACCTGCGATGGCAGCGCCATCGGCGAGCTCGAGCAGGGCGATAATCTGTATGTCGAGGGCGCGGAAGCGCAAATCACGCTGCTGCATCCGCCGGGCTATGACTACTACCGCTTGCTGCGCTCGAAATTGCACTGGGGCCGCGGCGCCTACGGCGAGCCGAACGACAACCGCGACATCGACTGACGCATGCTCACCCACCTGCAGCTGCGCGATTTCGTGCTCGTCGATCAGGCGGAGCTCGAGCTCAACTCCGGCCTCACCGCGCTCACCGGCGAGACCGGCGCCGGCAAATCCATCGTGGTCGATGCGTTGTTGCTGGTCGCGGGCGGCCGCGCCGGCGGCGACGTGGTGCGCCAGGGCGCGGAACGCGCCGAGGTGGCGGCGAGCTTTGACGCGCTTCCCGCTGCCGCCACGGCGTGGCTCGACGCGCAATCGATCGAGCACAATGGCGACCTCGTGTTGCGGCGGGTGATCGGGGCGGATGGCCGCTCGCGCGCCTATGTGAACGGCCAGGTGGTGCCGCTGCAAGCCCTGCGCGAACTGGCGGACCACCTCATCGAAATCCATGGCCAACAGGAATTCCAGCGCCTGGTGAATCGCGGCGCACAGCGCGAGCTGCTCGACGAGCACCTGGAGGACGTAGGCTTGCTCGACGCCGTAGCCGCTCTTTACGAGCGCTACCGCACCTGCCGGCGCGACTTCGAATCGCTCAAAGCCGCCGCCGACAATCGCGATTCACGCGTGGATCTGCTGCGCTATCAGCTCGCCGAACTTGAAGCCGAGGTCACGACGGCCGCCGCCATCGAGGAGCTCTTCGCCGACGCCAAGCGCGTGGCCGGCCGCGGCCGTCTCGCGGCGGCGGCCCAAGCCGCATTGGACGCCGCCTACGAAGCGGACGACGGCAGCGCACACGCTCTTTTGGGCAAGGCCCACGCCGCGCTGCGCAACGTCGCGGACGCCGACCCCCATCTCGCGCCGGCCGGGGCGCTGCTCGCCGAGGCCCTGATCAACACCCGGGAAGCGGCGGACGCGCTGCGGCGGTATTTGGATGCGCTCGACATCGATCCCGCGCGCCAGGAGGAGATCGAGCGTCACGCCGCCGCGCTCGAGGCCTTGGCGCGCAAGCACCGGGTCGGTGTTACGGAGCTACCGGCGCAATTGGAGCTCACGGCCAAGGAATTGAGCGCGCTCGACAATGCGCAGCTGAGTCTCGCCGCCCTCGAGCTCGAACTTGCCGCGCTGACGCGCGACTACCGCGCCGCCGCGCGGCGCCTCACCGAGGCGCGCCGGTCCGCCGCGGACCGCCTCGGTCGCCGCATCACCGAGCTCATGCAGGCGCTCGGCATGGCCGGCGGCCGGTTTGCGGTCGGCATCGCGCCGAGCGACACGGAAATCGGCGCCAAAGGCAGCGATGACATCGAGTTTCTGGTCAGCGCGAATCCAGGACAGGCGCCCAAGAGCCTCGCCAAGGTCGCCTCCGGCGGCGAACTATCACGCATCAGTCTCGCCGTGCAAGTGGCGGCGGCCGCCAAGACCTCCGCATTGTGCATGGTGTTCGACGAGGTCGACGCCGGCATCGGCGGCGCAGTGGCGGAAATCGTCGGCCGGCAATTGCGCGACTTGGGCGAGCGCGTCCAAGTGCTGTGCGTGACTCATCTGGCGCAAGTCGCCTCGCAGGCGCACCGCCAGTTCCGCGTCACCAAATTGAGCGACGGCAAGATCACGCGCACGGCGGTGAAGAGCTTGAGCGAGCCCGAGCGCGTCGATGAAATCGCGCGCATGCTGGGCGGCATCGACATCACCGAACAGGCTCGCGCTCACGCACGCGAGATGCTGGTCAACGCCGCGACCGCCGAGGCCGCGCCCAAGAAGAAGCGCGCGCCCGCGGCAAGGCGCTAGCAGCACGGCGCCAGGAGCAAGGGCGCTAGCAGCGCGGCGCTAGCAGCAAGGCGCTAGCAGCGCGGCGCTTCAACCGCCCCGCCGCCGTGCACAGGGGGCGTCTTGGCTATTTGACGTGGGCGCGTTTTTGATTGGGGCAATTGGGCTTGCGGCAATGCCCATAGAGGATCAGCGCATGATCGCTGATCTCGAATCCCAGGCGCTTCGCCACCGCATGCTGGCGCTCTTCGATTCCGCCGTCCATGAACTCTTCGACGCGGCCGCAGTCAACACACACGATGTGGTCGTGGTGTCCACCCTGATTGAGCTCGAATACCGCCATGCCGCCTTCGAAATGGTGGCGCGTGACGAGACCGGCCGCTTCGAACTGGGTGAGCACGCGATACACGGTGGCGAGCCCGATGTCTTCGTTGGACACCAGTAGTTTCTTGTAGATGTCCTCGGCGCTCATGTGGCGCGCCGACCCATCCGCCAGAATGTCCAGGATTTTCAGTCGCGGCAGCGTGACTTTTAGGCCCGCGTTGCGCAGGTCGTTGCTTTCGCTGGTTGCATCGGGTTTCAGGCGCTGCGGCATGCTGTGCCCTCGGGTATAATAGATTTCGGCTTGAATTATCAATCATTTAACGGCTGCGCACCACTTTGACGAAAACATTGCAACGGCTCCTGTTCGGCATCGCCATGGGAGCCCTGGCTTCGGGATGCGTCTACCGCATCAACATTCAGCAGGGTAATTTCTTGGATCAAGCGGCCGTCGAACAGGTCCAGCCCGGCATGACGCGCAGCCAAGTGCGCTACCTGCTCGGCACGCCGATGGTGGCCGACAGCTTCAACAAGGAACGTTGGGACTATATCTACTACCTCAAGAAGGGCCGCAGCCGGCACGTCGACTCGCGGCGCGTCACCGTGTATTTCGAGGGCGACAAGGTCGCCAAGCTCGACAAGCCCACGGCCGCCGAGGCAGCGGCGCAGGACGCTTCCGCGGCACAGATCAAGAACGGCCGCACTTATTGAGCGCTACGCGCGGTTTCAACGGGGTCGAAGCGACCCCGGCCGAGATTATTTTTTGCGGGCTTGCTGGGCCCGGGCGCGGCGTGCTTCCTTGGGGTCCGCGCTGAGGGGGCGGTAGATTTCGATGCGATCGCCCTGCCGCAGAGGCTGATCTCGGCGGCTGAGTTTGCCGAAGATGCCGATCGCCGAATTCGCAAAGTCTACGGCGCTGAAATCGGGGTCGAGCGCGGCCAATCGCAGCGCATCGGCCACGCAAGCTCCTGCCGGGAGGCGCAGGCTCTTGATGACGGCACGCTGCGGCTCGGCATAGGCGACCTCGATGCGCAGCGGTGCGTCGCTCAAGACCTTATCCCGGATATATTTTCTGGGCGCGCAGCACGAAGGCATCGACGATGGTGCCGCACAGCGACTCGAATATGCCGTTGAAGGCGGTCGCCGTCAGGCGGTTCTTGAATTGAAATTCAACCCGAAAGTGCACCCGCGAGCCGCGCGTCCCGATTGCCTCGAAGCGCCATTCACCTATCAAGTCGCGGAACGGCCCGTGCATCAGCTGCATGTGGATTTGCGCATCCTGTGCAAGCGTATTGCGCGTCGTGAATTCCGTCCGGAGCACGCCGCGCGACACCTGCAGAGCCGCGATGCGTTCCGTCGGGGAGACATCCTCCACCCGCGCCCCGACGCACCAAGGCAGGAATTCGGGGTAGCGCGCCACGTCATTCACCAAGGCGAACATCTGCGCGGCCGTATAGGTCACCAAGGCGCTGCGCTCGACTACCTGCATTCGTGCTCCTGCGCGGCATCGCCGCCTCGGTGGATTCTCCGGCAAATGCGCGGACGCCGCCACCTGGTAGAATTGTTTCCCATGACTTGCCATGCGACTTCCCATGCGCTTCGCGCAACTCGTAACGGGGCCGAAGCGGCCCCGTCCGATAATTGTGTGACCTA
Organism: uncultured Gammaproteobacteria bacterium; assembly: GCA_963818075.1. Classification (GTDB taxonomy): domain Bacteria; phylum Pseudomonadota; class Gammaproteobacteria; order Steroidobacterales; family Steroidobacteraceae; genus Bog-1198. The sequence continues at coordinate 37,379 of CAWFQX010000013.1, forward strand.
AGATGAAAACCACCGAGAAATTGCCGCCCATCGCCGTCAACCGAAAAGCGCGCTTCGATTACTTCATCGAGGAGCGCTTCGAGGCCGGTATTGCCCTCATGGGGTGGGAGGTCAAAAGCATGCGTGCCGGCAAGGCGCAGATCGCCGAGGCCTACGTGTATCTCAAGGGCGGCGAGGCTTTTTTGTTCGGGGCCCACCTCAATGCGCTCAATTCGGCATCGACTCACGTGGATACCGACCCCACCCGCACACGCAAGCTGTTGCTCAACAGGCGCCAGCTCGATCACATGGTCGGGGCGGTGGAACGGCGCGGCTACACCATCGTGCCGCTCGAGCTCTACTGGAAAGGGGGCCGTGCCAAGCTCGAGATCGGGCTCGCCAAGGGCAAGAAACAGCACGATAAACGGGCCAACGAGAAGGATCGCGACTGGCAGCGTGATAAGAGCCGCATCATGAAGGCCGCTCGACGGTGAAGCGCGGGGCCTGCGGGCCGCCGGCACGCCAATTTGGATCGAGGGACAAGAGCGCGTAAACTGCCCGCTCGATTTGGGGCCGACCGGTTTCGACATGGGTTGCGAAACTACAGGGGCGTACCGAGGTGCAGGTTACCTCGTAAAACTGACTTGCAAACTTATAGTTGCCAACGAAGACAACTACGCTCTAGCTGCCTAATCGCAGCTGAACCCTGACCGGCCTGTGCTGATGCGAACGGTTCAGGGGTAGCGCTCATCAGCTAGTGGGACACACGTGCCTGGGGTGTGTCTTGCGAATCGCTACCGGGCTGGCTGCACGCTTTCCCTGCCCGTCGGGTTAGTGAGCGGTGAGAACAATAGACGCGGCTACGTACGTAGATCTTGTAGCGTAGGACTTATGGACGGGGGTTCGATTCCCCCCGGCTCCACCATTTAGTCGTTCGATAGCATCCGAAAACATCCTGAGGACTTCCACTAAACCCGCATAAAACGCGGGTTTTTTTATGCTTTTAGGGTCCTGGGAGCGACGGACCTTTCCGTTGACTTCCGGGGGCAACTGGGGGCAACCTTGGGGGCAACTGGCCGAACCCGTAAGGGAGTTGCCCCCAGATGCCGCTCACCGACACCATCGCGCGAAACGCCAAACCCGCCGCCAAAGCCGTCCGGATGTTCGACCGCGACGGCCTGTATCTCGAGGTCTCGCCCCGCGGGGGCAAGTGGTGGCGCCTCAAATATCGCTACGCGGGAAAGGAAAAGCGCGTGTCGCTGGGCGTATACCCGGAAGTCAATTTGAAGAAGGCCCGCGCGCGCACGATCGAGGCGCGCCAGCTGCTTGACGCCGGCGTCGATCCCAGCGAGAACCGCCGTGCCGCCGAAAGCCGCTCAAGCAGAAGGCGCGGCGAATAGCTTCGAGGTGGTTGCGCGCGAGTGGATCGACCGGCAAATGAAATCCTGGGTCAGCGGTCACGGCGAGCGGATACTGACCCGGTTCGAACGCGACATATTTCCCTGGATCGGTGCTCGTCCGATCGCGGATCTGACAGCGCCGGAACTGCTGACGACGGTGAGGCGCATCGAAAAACGCGGCGCGTTGGAGACCGCGCATCGCGCGCTCGGCAATTGCGGCCAGGTGTTCCGCTATGCCATCGCCACCGGCCGCGCCAAACACGATCCAACCGGCGATCTGCGCGGTGCCCTCCCCGCGGTAAAGACCGAACACTTTGCCGCCATAACCGATCCCAAGCGCGTGGGCGCGCTGATGCGCGCGATCGACGGGTACGAAGGATTCTTGACGGTTCGCTGCGCCCTGCGCTTAGCCCCGCTCGTGTTCGTGCGGCCCGGTGAGCTGCGGCAAGCCGAGTGGACCACAATGGACCTGGATGGCGGCGAATGGCGCTACACGGTCACCAAGACGAACACCCCGCATATCGTGCCGCTCTCATCGCAAGCGGTTGCTACCTTACGCGAACTGAAGCCCCTCACCGGCCGCGGCCGATACGTCTTCTCCAGCGCCCGCAGCAGCCAGCGGCCGATGAGCGATAACGCCATCCTCGCTGCCATGCGCCGCATGGGCATCGCCAAAGACGAAATGAGCGGCCACGGATTTCGCGCCATGGCGCGAACCATCCTGGACGAGGTGCTGGGCTTCAGGCCCGATTTCATCGAGCACCAGCTAGCGCATGCGGTGCGCGATCCGAACGGACGCGCCTACAACCGGACGGCGCATTTGGCGGAGCGCCGGAAAATGATGCAGGCCTGGGCGGACTACCTCGACAAGGTCAAGAACGGCGCCGATGTGATTCCGATTCTCAAGGCAGGATGACGCCGGTGTGCTCAGAATCCCAAATTCGAGGAACCCAGCAGAAAAGTGCGCTGGCTTTCGGACAGCTGCGGCGTATCCTATTTGTGTGCCGGAAAACGAGGCTCTGACCATGGAAACGAAGTTGCAGCAATTGACCGTGGACGAGCGCATCAAGCTTGTTGAGGATCTGTGGGACAGCATAGCGGCTGACCAGGGCGCACTTCCGATTACCGCCGATCAGAGATTGGAACTCGACCGCCGTCTCAACGCATATGAGGTTGACAAGAATCGTGGACGACCGGCGGCGGACGCCGTTCGCGACATTCGCCGCCGGCTGTGACCGTCGATGTCCGGCTCCGTCCGGAGGCCGAGCAGGACCTGGCTGAGTCGGCCCGGTGGTATGAGCAGCAGCGGCCCGGTTTAGGGCAAGAATTCCTCGATGAGGCTTTGGCGACTTTCGCGGCAATCGCCGAAAGACCACTCGCCAGCGCTGCTGTTTACGGCTCATTACGACGCGCCCTATTGCACCGATTTCCCTTTGGCGTCTTCTACTTCGCTGACGGCGACGGAGCCGTTGTGATCGGCGTCCTTCATGGCAGCCGCCACCCACGTCGGTGGAAGAGCCGGCTGTAGGCCAACTTGCAATTTCAACTTGCGCCACGCTGGTTTCCGCGGCTGGTTTCAATTCGAGTCGCCAACCAGTCTCGCACTTCGCTCTCCAGCCATCCCACAGCCCGCTCGCCCAGCTTGATGCGCTGCGGAAAGCGTCCTTCCGCCTGCATCTGATAAATCATCGATCGACCGAGTCCAGTGAGCTGGGAGACCTGTCTCAGCCTCAGCGCCCGTTCATTGGGGTCACGCAGGAGCTTTACTGGAGGCCCCAGGTTGAAGGCAAATTGATTTTTCGACGTGCTTTTCATGGCTGTAACCTCGAAGCCCTACCGCGTCCGCTCCTGGTCCTTGGGGTAGCCGCGTTCGGGACCGTCCCGTTGGATCTGACGCTGCTTTTGCGTGAGTCCGATGAGTTGTGCCGCCAATCTTTGCCGGTCCGTGAGGACGGGCGGCAGATGGCCTGCGAAGTAACGCACATTCGCCTGCGAGGATCATCTCCCCCTGCGCATCCAACACCTCTGCGGCCTTCATCCAGGTTGATACCAGCGATTTGCGAGTATCGAGCAACCTTTCGCGCGCCGGATCCGCGACCGTCTTGGAACGTGAAAGCTCTTGCGCGATCCCGATCACCCGATCGCGCAACGCGGTGGACTCCCCGTATCGCTGCGCTTTGAAAATCTTGTCCCAGGGTTTGTTCTTGTTTTGGCCTCGAATGGCCCGCGGCGTGGCATTGGCCGCAATACCCTGTTGGCGCATCAACCGCGCGAAGTCCTCGCGCCAATCTCGCAGAAGTTGCTTGTCAATGTGCAGCCGCCGGCCAGCTCGTTCTCGGCCTTCACGACCAGATGCACGTACGGGTGCTTCTGGTCGGTGTGCAAGACCATGGCGTAGCGGTGTTGCGCGAACTTCTGGCGGGCGAATTGCCGCGCGGCGGCCAACACCATGTCTGGGTGCGTCGGCGCCGGCATGGAAAGCACGATATTGTGAACGAGTTTCGTCGGTCGTCGCGCGGGACCGCCGTCCGCCTGCCCCCGGTATTGACCGGCAGTGAGTTCCAAGTGCCAGTCATCGAGCAGCCGCTTTTGCTCATCCGGGCGTGCGATGCGCTCCCCCTCGTCGGTCTCGATCTCCAGGGCTCCGTGGCGGCTGATGTACGCAAAGTGGGCCGCGACCGCGCCCTTTCTCGTTCCTCCGCCGGTCACTTTCACCATAACCTCCGGCGTGCGCCTGACCGTGCGCGAGATTTGGTCAATCTGTGCGGGGCTAAATCGACGCGGCATTTGCGGACCTGCGCGCCCGTAACTCACCACCTCGAACAAAGACGGTCCATCCGACGTGAGGCGAACAACTCGTCTAGTCAATGCGGCTCTCCCAGGTGACCAGCGCCGCTTGGGCGAATTCATGCATACGCCGCTCTACGTCCAATACGAGAGCCCGAGAATGGCTGAGCTCTTGCTGTAGATCCCGCGGCAGGACACCCGCCTGCGCGCCTTCCCGAGCGGTCCGCGCCAAGATTCGGCCGAAGGCAGCCAAGTCCGACACGGCTGCTTTGAACGCTGCGAGCTCATGGGTTGCCAGCGGTGGGTTGGCGGCCACGTGACCCCGGACCAGGCCGGCGATATAGGCTGAGTCCTTTTTGCGGCGCTCAGCGCTCGGTGCCGGATGGCAAGCTGGCTCGGCGGCAAGTATCGGAATCCACGCTGGCACTGATCGCCATTCGTGCATTGCTTGATTCCCAATCCCCCGACTTGGCGCCCAACCCATCGACCAGCGGTCCCGCCCTGGACCGGATCACGATTCGTCTGCGGCCCGGAGATAGGGGGGGCTGAGTTTCGCTGTTTTTTCAGCGGAACTCGCCCCAAGTCAGCGCGACGCTCGGATCTCTTCGATCGAATACAACACGCGATCCATGACGTGACCTCCGGCTCAATCGTGCAGATGACTATGAGCGGCAGGCTGGATTCTGGGAAGGCCATGATTCGTACGAATTCACCTACGATTGGCAACGCTATTTCTGCGGAATACGGCGGCGTTTCAGGTCAAAACCGGTCAATGCGTGCACTGAACTGATTGTCACTAAGCGGCCGCTCGCGGCCTGCGGTAAGCTAACACCGTCAAGTCCGCTTAGAGGGGCTGCGATGACGGAAAAGGACTTCTATCCTAAACAGCAGGACTACTGGGAACGGGGCCAACGACAATCTTGCGAGGTGGCTGGGTCTGCAACATCTGACGACGCTCGATGTTTTCATTCTCTTGCCGCTGATTCCTCTCATCGTGCTTCCCATCGTCTTGTGGTTTCAGTGGGAGCGTTGGTTTTGGCGAGAGAAGATGCCCAAAGCAATCAGCGGGCCTTACCTGCTGTATAGCGCATTCGCGTTGTGGCACTTTCATGTGCACTGGTGGCTGGTACGACTTGTCGCAATAGTCGGTGCCGGGCTGTGCGCCATAGCTCTAAGGGACAGCGGGAAGGCGTGGCGTTCGACCTGAGCATGGTCACACCGGCGGTACAAACCATTCGACGGCCCATGAAGTCACGGCCCCTCTTGCTGAAGGTTCTGATTGGCGCCGTGGCTGCCGCTCTTTGCGTTTATGCAGGGCTATACGTGTACAAAAGACACAGATATGCAAGCGCGTTTGCAGACACTCGTCTCGGCGATTCGCCGGAAATTGTTACACGTAGATTCGGCGTCCCGCCAAATATTGAGTTTTGGCACTCTGGCTATTTTATGGGATTCACGATGTTCCCATGCACAAACTCTGTGACAGGCGACTATGGTGGGACGATAAGAACAGTGTATTTAGGCAACAGGCTTTCTATTTTGAGTTAGATGTCAATAGATCTCTGATTAAGCAAGACTCATTACGAACATCTCGATGAAGCGTACTTGCGATGGATGGAAAAGGATGAAGCATGAGATCAAAGTGGGGTTTGCTGGGGAGAGAGAGGAGTTTAGTAAAGCTAAAGTTGTAGAGATAGTTAGCTTGCTAGAGAGATCTCAAGTGGACTAAAGAGATACAAGTTGGGGGATGCTATCTAAGTTTCTAGTAATACGCTCTTGGAAGGGACTGTTAGCTGCGGGAACTGCTATGACTGCTGCCACGACGGCACTGTGCTTTGGGCCAGGCTGTAGGCCGTTCCCAACGCAAGTCGGACAGTTGGTCGTGATTTCAAGCTACTTAGATGTGCAACCCATCTATCAATTTTCAGGCTACACAGTTGATGAGGCTCATGTCGAGGAGGCAACGCGCAAGTTAGATGCGCTTGCGGCCCTTGGAGCGGGGCGTGACAGGGTAATCGGCGAGCCGCCCGCCACGGTGGTCGTGAGCGACGGAGCATTCCGTTGACTTCCGGCTGCGGACGCGGTTCGCCGCGATCGGCATGTCGGTGGCGACCGAGTGCCGCACCGTCAGTTGATGGAAGCAGGCCCGTAGTGCAGCCCCATGATGATCAACAGAAGAACGATGCCGATGTAATGTGCGAAACGATTCCTGACGCACAGGAGCGCGACCGAAATGACGAGTGGTGCGCACATGATGACGTTGGCGGTGACAAGCTCTCGAAGCGGATATCTGCCAGTTTCGCCGCGCGAAAAATAGAACCCATCTGCCACATAAATGGCCTGAAAGAGCGTGACCAAGGTCCAGAAGTACCTTCGGTTTCCGGAGTAGTACTCACGCAGGTCGACTCCTTCGCGAGGCTCGTCCGGCAAGCTGGTTGCAGCGAGCAGAAAGAGCACAAAGAATTCGGCGATTAACGAAAGATAGAAAAAGAAGTATCGAATTGTGCCGAAGTGCCGTACGCCCCAGAGATCGAACCACATGGCTACCACTTGGCAGAGGGTGTACGCAGCCGCGAGCAACGCAAGCGAATCCCAGCGAACTGCCGACTTGACGCGCAACAGGCGATGGAAGCTCGTGGCGATATCCGCCACCGCGAGGCCGATTAACACGGCAAAAAGGCCGGTCGCGTACTCAAACGCTCGGATTTCCGGTGTCACTAGGTTCGCTCCCGCTGGTATTGGTGCGCGGCCATCGAATTATTCGCCCGGCCACCGCCTTTTATCGACCCTAATGAGTAATCTACTACGGTTATTGTGCGCTGGGCCTGGATAACTGTAGCAACGAGGATGTCGGATCTTGAAAAACTGGTGGCTCCTTGCAGCCGTGCTGGTCATGGCCTTAGTTCATCCGGGCGTTGGTGCCGACGCCACGCTCGATCCTCGAGCTGAGGTCGCCGCAGCCCTTAAGGGAATGGGAGACGCAGCCAACGCGCATGATGTAGAGCGCCACGTTGGCTACTATGCCCACATTCCGAATGTGACGTTGATTGTGGATGGGGAACCACTGATAGGATGGGACACAATCCGCGACAAGCAAAAAGAATGGTGGAACAACGGTAAAACGGACGTTGTGTACCAGATCCAAGGCGCTCCCGAAGTTCTGGAACTCGCGCCCAACGTGGTGGTAACGACGCTGCTGATGAAGGCACATCGGACGCTACCGAGTGGCGAAGTGAAGGACGGGCGATTTGCAGTCTCCTCCATTTGGCAAAAACGGCCGGAGGGATGGAAGGTGGTGTACTCACACGAATCCACAACTCACTAAGGTCGGTCTTACCCACAAAGAGAGGCCAGGCGAGTCATCGGGATCGCGAAGCGATCGTGCAGGCGAACCACGCTGAGCGGTGAGACAGGTCAGTTCGACTGAGTCCAGCGAAGTGCGTTTTCACGGTGTCGGGCTGGAGCAGGGGGCCAATCAGCTTGTTAATGTCGCCCTCGCCTGCCATGCGGTCAAGCTCTCAAACCGACCTTTTCGTTGAGAAAGACGCGGCTCTTGAACCGGCAACAGTGCCCCGAGGGGCAACTCCCGGGGGCAACTGCTATGCCGAGAATTCGGATACCATATTGCCGTCAATGGGTTCCGGGATTTTCCATGACGCGGATTGAAGTACCGAGTTCCGCCGGCAGGCGCAGGGCGCGCGGGGGATTCGGACGGTGGCTCGTGATTTTGCTGCTGGTCCTCGCGGCCGGCACCGGCCTCTGGACGTGGCTCACGCTGGCATGGGCGTACGCCGACGGCGAGCGTGCGGGCGTGCTGCAAAAGTTCGTGCGGCGCGGCTGGGTGTGTAAGACCCAGGAGGGAGAAATCGCCCTCTACTACGGCGGCGGCCAGTACATGGGCGCGAGCAACTCGCCTCAATTATGGGACTTCAGCGTGCGCGACCCGGCGGTGGCCGCCACTTTGACGAAGGCCGTGGGCCACAGAGTCCAGCTGCACTACACGGAGCACCCCGGCGTACCCACCCCTTGCTTTGCCGAGACCCGCTTTTTCGTCGATCGCGTGACCATCACCGACAACGAGCCGGCGCCAGCAGCCGGTGCCGCCTCGCCCCCCGCGAGCGGCCCGACAGTGCCCAATCCGGGCGCGCCTGCACGCTGAAACCAGCGGCCGCCGCTCAAGCGAATTGCCGCCGCGAGTTCGCCACCTGCTCGGCGATGCTCACCGCCGTCCGCAATGCCAGTAGTCCGTCCTCGCCGCTGACTGCGGGCGCGCTGCCGGTCGTCGCGGAGTCGAGGAACGCGACGATCTCCTCTTTGAGCGCGTCACCCTGCTCGTAATTGCTCTCTTCGATCGCAACCTGGGGCACGCCATCGGCGCCGACTTGGGTGCCCTTGCGGATCACCGTCAATATCTTCTCCTGCAGATCGATCGAAATATAGGCGTCGTCTTGAAACAAGCGCAACTTGCGTTCGGTCTTCAGGCTCACGCGGCTCGCGGTCGCGTTCGCGACGCAGCCGTTGGCGAAGCGCAAGCGGGCGTTCGCAATGTCGACTTCCCGGGAGAATACGCTGCTGCCGATCGCGTCCACGCCCACCACCGGCGAGCGCACGATGCTCAATATCAAATCGATGTCGTGGATCATCAAGTCCAGCACCACGTCGACGTCCGTGCCGCGATATTTGAAGGGCGCCAGGCGCGCCGACTCGATGAAGCGCGGTACCGTCAGGGCGGGCTGCACCGCCTGGACCGCCGCATTGAAGCGCTCCAGGTGGCCGACCTGCAGGATGCGGTTGGCGCGGCGTGCCAGCTCGATCAAGCTCTGCCCTTCCGCCACCGTCACAGTCATCGGCTTCTCGACCAGCACGCAGGCACCCGCGTCGAGAAAATCCTTGGCGACCTCGAAGTGCAGCGGAGTCGGCGTCACGATGCTGACGGCATCGACATGTCCGAGCAGTTCGCGATAATCGGCGTAGGCCGCGACACCCAGTTCCGCGGCTACCGCGGAACGCGCTTTCGCGGAAGGGTCGGCGACACCCACCAAGTGCGAATTGGGCAGGCTCGCATACTTCTGCGCATGAAATCGGCCCAGATAGCCGACGCCCACCACGGCGGTGCGAATCAAGGCGGCGCGTCTCGCCGCCACTTGCTGCGGGCGCGGTAGTCTTGGCGCAGCTGCAGAGTGGCGCCGCCGATGATCGCGAGCGCGGCGCCGGCCAGGCACATCAACCCGCGCCAGACCGTCCACAAGCCGGCATGCAGCGACCAGAGCATCGCGCCGATCGCCAATATCACCCCGATGCCGATGAAAGCCCAGGGCTTGGCCTCGTACAGTGTCCGCGGGGTCCAGGAGCGCATGCTGCGATTCTACAGGAATACTCAGGCAGGCTCCCGCGCGGCGGGCGGCCGGATTCGTTTACAATTGCGGGCATGGTTATCCGGAGAGTTCTCGCGCGGGCAGGCTTGACCAGTCCCTGGTCGGCTGAACTTGGCATCGCTGTCCTCGGGCTCCTGATCGGCGTCGGCCTCATGCCTGTCCTCATTTTCTACGCCGGCGTCGCAACGCTCGGCCGCTATGACGGCGCCAGCCTGGGCCATCTTTACCGCAGCCTGTACGCGGGCCTCGGGCAAGCCTCAATCGCCTCGTGGGCGGTGCTGCTGGGGCCGTATGGCCTGTATCTCCTGTTCCAGGCGCTGCGCGCCTGGTGGCGGGCCAGCGCCCGCTTGGCCTAATCTTTTATTTAAGTTTCGCGCCGCGCGGACGCTAACTGACAGGGAGCGGAACACGTTCCGCCGTCGACTTTTGGAGCGTTGCGCGTGAATCCCGAAACCGAAGCTCTGCTTCGCAGGTCCGTCAATTTCCCCTCGCCGCCGGGCGTCGCGACGCACATCATCGAGCTCGCGCAAGATCCAGACATCGAGATGGGCAAGGTCGCCAAGGCCCTGAGCATGGACTCGGCGCTGTCGACGAAGATATTGCGCATCGCCAATTCGCCCTTGTACGCCCAGCGACGCAAGAGCGAGAACCTGCGGCAGGCGCTGGTGGTGCTGGGATTGAATGCCACGCTCACCCTCGCCTTGAGTTTTTCCCTGGTCAAGTCGCTGCGCGGCGGCAAACCGAACGGACTGAGCTATCCGCTCTATTGGCGGCGAGCCTTGCTGGCGGCCACCGCGGCGCGCGCACTCGGCGATGCCATGCATCACTCGATGGCGGAGGAAATATTCCTGGCGGCACTGCTCCAGGATGTCGGCATGCTGGCGCTCGACAAGGCCCTGCCGGATCTGTACTCGCAAGGTGAAGCTCTGCAGCGCAACCATCTCGCCCTCGCCGAGCATGAGATCAAGCAGCTGCAAATCGATCACGCCCAGGTCGGCGGCTGGCTGATGCAGGGGTGGAATCTCCCCGAGCGCCTGCACCGGGCCATTTCCAACAGCCACCGGCTCGAGCGCCAATTCAGCGCAGATCCGGCGCACGTTTTCGATCGCTGCGTCGCCCTGTCGGGACCGGTGGCGGATCTGTTCTTGCTGGACCCCGAGCAGCGGCAATTCGCCGAAACCGCGCTCTGCGCGGAGCGCAGTCTCGGCCTCGACAAGATGTCGTTTGGGCAGGTGCTGGGAACCATCGGCGCCATGATCCCGGAAACGGAAGCCATATTCGAAGCCGATTTATCGGCCAAACAACATCCGGAATTGATTCTCGAACACGCCCGCGAAGTGCTGATGCTGCGCAGCCTGCATGCGTTGCGCGAAATCAACACATTGCGCGCAGCACCGGGAGATGGCGCGGCGCGCACGCTCGAGATCGAGGAAGAGACGCGGCGCGACGAGCTCACCGGCGTCTACAACCGCGCCTATCTCGATCAAATTCTCAGCCGCGAATTCGACAACTCGACGCGCCACAAGTGGCCGTTGAGCGTGGCCTTCGCGGATTTGGATAATTTCAAAATCTTCAACGAGAACTTCGGCCATCAGGCGGGCGACCGCATCCTGCAGGCGACTGCGCGCATGCTTCGCGGCAACACGCGCGAGACCGATCTGATCGCCCGCTACGGCGGCGAGGAGTTCATCGTGGTGTTGCCGGCCACCGATGCCGGGACGGCGCGCAGCATATGCGAGCGCATCGTGCTGGCGTTCCGCAACACCGGACATGTCATTGGATCCGATCACGCCAAGGTGACGGTCTCCATCGGCTGCGCAACGCATGGTGCCGAAACTCCATTCGCCAACGTGGCCGATTTCGTCAAGGCTGCCGGTCAGGCTCTCTACACCGCCAAGCTGCGCGGCCGCAACCGCTCGGTGCCCTTCGATCGGCAAATCTCCGCAACCACGGCCAGCATCGGCTAAACCCTCGAGCGCAGGCGTTCGCACGCGAATTAAGTCGCGCTCGAACCGCCTTATGTCTTCATCGACTTGAGCTGCGTCACAAATTTGCGATGTCGCAGGACTCGCGTTGTCGCAATTTGGGAACATGGGCACGAGGGAAACATAAAAACGACGGATCGAACGTTGACGAGCGGCATTTTTTCCTAGAGGGAAGGCGATGGCAGATCAGGACAAAACGCGGAACGAGCCGGAATCGGCATTCAGTTTCGCCGTGAGCGAATTGCGGCACGCAAAGCGCACGCAGCAGGCCGCCGCGGAAGTCTTCGGCGTGGACGCGGCCTCGCTCAAGGTGGTGAACGAGAAGCGCGGTTTCGATCCCTACAACACATCCGGCAGCTTCGATCGCAAGAACAACTGGAGCCGGATCGGCAGGCGCTAGCCGATAGGCTTCAAGGCGCGGCCTTGGTGTCGCGGCTCACGCGAAATTCACTGGTGGAATACCAGCGCGGAAAGCGCCGGCTGCGCGCGACGCGCAGACCGACTTCATAGTCGAGCCTGAGATCATCGAGTGCGCCGCGCACATCCCAATCGGGTGAATACTGATCGGTCGGTTGGCGATAGCGATGCGCCATGTAGTCTTCGAGCTGCGCCCGGCCCCAAACCGGACCGCGCGCGCTGTCGTCCAGCCCGCCCCGTTCATACAGTGCCGGCACGCCACCATTGGCAAAGCTGAAATTATCCGAGCGGAAATAGAGCCCCTGCTCAGGATGCGGTTCGGCCGCGACCTCGCGGCCCTGCAACAGCGCCGCCGCGCGGGCGAGCTGTTCCAAGTCCGTGTTCCCGGAGCCGAACAGAGTCACATCGCGTGTCGGCCCGCCGTTGCGCAGACCGTCCAAATTGAGCGCAGCCGCGGTGTCGCGCAGCGGGAAGACCGGATGCTCGACGTAGTACTCGGAACCCAGCAAGCCGGCCTCTCCGCCGGTGAACGCCATGAACACGATCGAGCGATCGGCGACGGGCTTGGTGCGAATGAAGGACTGCCCCAGGGCGAGCAACCCCGCCACACCCGACGCATCGTCGATCGCGCCGTTGAACACATTGTGACCGGGGCGCGCCGTCGCGCGGCCCAGATGGTCCCAGTGGGCTGTATAGAGAACATATTCATGGCGGCGGCTGCCGCCGGGCCAGAGTGCAATGACGTTGTTGGAGGTGAACTGGCGCACGCTCGAGTTCAGCGTCGCGTCGGCTTGCGCGCCCATCGATACCGCCTTGAAGCCGGTGTGCGCCGCCGCCGCCGCTTGGGCCGCGAAATCGAGCCCGGCCGCGCTGAACAAGGCCAGCGCCGCGTCCTTGTGGATCCAGCCTTCGATGGCGGCACGGCCAGCAATCGGGTCGGCTGTCGCCAGCGACAGCTGCGCGCCGGTCCAGGTGTTTTGCACCACCTGCCAACCGTAGCCGGCGGCGTCTGCATCGTGAATCAGCAGAACCCCCGCAGCGCCCTGCCGGGCAGCCTCCTCGATCTTGTAGTCCCAGCGGCCGTAATAAGTCATGGCGCCGCCCTTGAAGACCCTGGGGTCCTTGGTGGCGTATCCCGGATCGTTGATCAAGACGACCACGGTCTTGCCGTGCACATCGATGCCGGCGTAATCGTTCCATGCATACTCCGGCGCCACGATGCCGTAACCCACGAATACCAGGCCGCTGTGCCTGAGTTCCGCCTGCGGCACTGCGCGCTTGGACCAGATGACCATGTCCTTGCCGTAGGCCAGCGTGAGTGTCGCGCCGGAGCCTGATATCGCGAGCGACGCATCGGCAGCGGCGACCGACTCGACCATCGGTACCGGCTGCAGAAAACTCTCGCCGTTGCCCGGCTTCAGGCCCAATTTTCGGAACTGGTCGACCAGGTAGGCGACCGTCTTCTCCTCGCCGGGTGTACCCGGCTTGCGGCCCTCGAAATCGTCGGACGCCAGCATCCGCACATGGGTGCGGAACACCGTTTCATCGATATCCGTCGACGGGGGCGGCAGCTTCGGCTGGACCGCGCAAGCGGCCAACAAAAGTCCCAGCCCGGCAAAGACGCCCCAATGACCCCAAAATCGCATGTTATGGCACACCCTAACCATTCAGTTGCGGCGCGGCCAGTACAGCAACACCACGCCACCCAGGCAGGCGGCGGTCGCCAGATGCGCCCAGCCGCGCCAGGAGCGCAGTTTGAGCTGGCCGAGGAAACTCCCCGCGCTGGCGGCGGTCAAAACGGTAAATGCGATCAAGCTCCCAGTGAGTTGCGGCATTTCACGTGCTAAATCGGGGTGTTCGCCCGCCAAAACCAGGAACACGATCAGGACGGTGCCGAGGCCAATGGTGATCGACGCCGCGGACCCCAGCAGTATTCCGATCAAAACCGTGAACGGACGCATACCTTCAGGCTCATATAGACTTGCTAGCAGCCACCGGCTTCTCTAGCCTTGGAGGGACGTGGGGATTGAAGTTTACAGGAGATCGGCTACGGTGATGACTAATAGGCCTTGGGCCAAACGTTCGCGGTGGATTTCCGCCATCGCCGTCTGTGCGAGCGCAGTCGGACTGGCAGCCCTTTTGGGCGCCGCCATGACCCCATCCCCCGCCGTTCCGGCGGCCGCGGCCGCGGTGCTGGCGCCCACGGAACAGGAAAACTACGTCGCGCGCCGGGTGGCCGACATCGTCGCGCGTGAGCACTACCGCAGGGCGCCCCTCGACGATCACCTCTCGAGCCTGATCCTCGACCGTTATCTCGACGCGATCGACGGCAGCAGGAGCTACTTCTACGCAAGCGACATCGCCGAGTTCGAGCGCTACCGCTACGAACTCGACGATGCGATCAAGGCCGGCGATGTCGAGCCCGCCTTCGTGATCTTCCGGCGCTATCAGCAGCGCAGCCGCGAGCGTATGGCTTACGCCATCGACCTCTTGAGCAAGAAGCCGGATTTCGAGGTCGACGAATCGTTCAATTTCGACCGCGAAAAGGAACCATGGCCGGCGAACAGCGCCGAAATGAACGAGCTGTGGCGCAAGCGCGTGAAGAACGACGAATTGTCGTTGGTGATTGCCGGCAAGCAGTGGACCGAGGCTGCCGATGTCCTGCGCAAACGCTATGAGCACGTTGCGAAACGCATGGACCAAAGCAAGCCCGAGGATGTATTCGAAGCCTTCATGAATGCCTTCGTGTTGTCCCTGGATCCGCATTCGAATTACTTCTCGGCGCGCAACTCCGAGGAATACAACATTCAAATGAGCTTGAGCTACGAAGGCATCGGCGCCTCGCTGCAGCTCACCGACGACTACGTCACCGTGATCGACGTCATCGCCGGCGGCCCCGCCGCCACCAGCGGCAAGCTTGCCGCCAATGACCGCATCACCGCGATCGGCGAGGGCAAGACCGGAGAACTGACCGACGTGATCGGCTGGCGCCTCGATGACGTGGTGCAGAAGATCCGCGGTCCCGGCGGCACGCAGGTACGCCTGCAATTGCTGCCGGCGGGCGCGGCGCCGGGGTCGGCGCAAAAGGTCGTGGAATTCACCCGCAACCGCGTGTCGCTCGAAGCGCAGGCATCGCACAAGGCGATGCGCGTCGTGCAGCGCAACGGCCATGACGTGAAAGTCGGCGTCATCACCGTGCCGAGCTTCTATCAGGATTACGATGCCAGCCGCTCCGGTGCGAAAGACTACCGCAGCACCACCCGCGACGTGCAGCGCCTGATCGGCGAACTGCGAAAAGACGGCGCCGATGTGCTGATCATGGATCTGCGCGCCAACGGCGGCGGCTATCTGCCGGAGGCCGAGTCGCTCACGGGCCTGTTCATCGACCGTGGGCCGGTGGTGCAGCTGCGCGATACCACGGGCCGCATCGAGGTCGACGATGATCCCGATCCGGCCGTGTTCTACAGCGGCCCGATGATCGTGCTGGTGGATCGATTCAGCGCATCGGCATCGGAGATCTTCGCCGGCGCCATCCAGGATTACGGCCGCGCGCTCATTGTCGGTCAACAGACCTATGGCAAGGGCACCGTGCAGAACGCGCACCCGCTCAATTACACCATCTTCGGACGCAAGCCGGAACTGGGCCAGCTCAACGTGACCATCGGCAAGTATTATCGCATCACCGGCGAGAGCACGCAGGATCGCGGCGTGACGCCCGACATCTCATTGCCATCGCTGATCGACGCCAATGAAGTCGGCGAAAGCACGCGCGATCGCGCTCTGCCCTGGGATCACATCGAACCGGCCGCCTTCAGAGTCGAAGGCGATTTGAAAGCGACCACGGCCACGCTGGAGAAATTGCACGAGGAGCGCACGGCGAACAGCGCCGATTTCCGCTATTTGCGCGAAGATATTGCCGCCCTCGATGCCATGCGCAGCCAGAAGACGCTGTCGCTGAACCTCAAGGCACGCGAGGCTGAACGCAAGCGCATGGACAACGACCGGCTCGAGCGGGAGAACACGTGGCGGGCCGCGCACGACGTCAAACCGGCGAAGTCCCTGGAGGAGATCAAGGACGACGCAGCTGCGGGGATCCTGCTCGATGAAGCGTCGCAGATCGCGGCGGATCTCGCGGTCGCGGCCGCGCATCGGGTGGCGCCGACCCAGGCGCGGCGCACCGACCTGCACTGACTCGGCCGGGCGCCGGCAGGCTTCTGTGTGTGACAGCCAGCGTGACCGGGTGTCAGCGCAGCAGCAGCGTGTACAGGTCCCAGTAGTCGTCCGCCATGACGTTCCATGTCGCGCCGGCTGCGGGCGCCAGCGAGTCTGCCGTGGGCACGGTGTCGGCGTTGTTGCGGTACTCGCAATTGCTGCGCAGGCGGTCCCACTTGGCCTTGAGGGCGGCTGAAGCCTGCTTCTGAGCGGCCACGGTGCCCTGCGCCTGCTGCACGCGCTGCATGTAGCTCTCGCATTCGGCGCGCGTCCCGAAACTCATCTCGTGAACTCGGCGCGCGACCGCCTCTTTGGCGCGTGCGGCGAGCCCATAGGAGTCCACGTGTTCGCACAGCAATTCGGCGAAGCTGATGATGGCCAGATTGATGTTGCGGCGTGCCGCCAGCGAGATTCCGGGAAAATCACCGGCCGCTTCACGGTCGACCGCGCTGCGTTCGGCGTGCAGGTCGCCGACCGCTGCATCCGCGACCTCGACGTGGCCACGCAATGTTTCCAGGGATTTCTGGCAGCGGCGGCGCTTGAAGTAGTGCCAGAACGCGGTCAAGCGCCCAATTTCCGTCTGCGCGTCCGCCAGATGCTGGCGCTGCGTGTCGGCCTCCGCCGCGGCCGCCTCGAGGCGCTGATCCACATCCGCGAGCCGCGCCTTCTTCGCGGCCTCGGTTTCCGCGCCGTGCTTCGCCCGCTCCCGAGCCTCCTGCTGGCGCGTCAGATCGGTGGCGAAGGTCGAGAGCTGCTGGTGACAGGTCTTCCATAGCGCGCGCAATTGATAGAACACCAGCGCGCCGAAGCCGGTTTTCGGGTCGCCGAGCAGCTCGCCGAGCGCGTCCAGCTGCTCCTGCACGCGGATGGTCGCGCCTTCCTGCTGCTTGAGGCGATCGCGCAGCAGATGAAATTCATCTTTGAGGTCGGCATAGGCCTTCTTGAGGCCAGCACGATTCTGGAAGAGCTGCATGAGCCGCTCTTCGTCGGCACTCGCGGCGCCCCCGTCCAGACCTCCTTTGAGAAAGCTCAGCTTATCGATCAAAATCCCGCCTTCGCCTCGAGCGTGAACCGCGGGACATCCCAGGCGCGCCTGAGGCAATCCAGGCCGCTAAAAGTGATGGCCCCGCTCGGCACAGTATTCCAGCCATTTATTTAACATCATGTTTCGGGTCCAGCGCTGATCCAGTTCACGCTTGAGGCGCGACTGAAGCCTGGCAAGCTGCGGGTGGCGTTGGAAGCCGCGGAAACTGCGCACCTCGGCCAGCCTGGCATCGTGGTACACGCACACCTCCAGGTCCGGATCGCGAATCGGCGCCGCTTCGAAATCGAACTCGTATGTGAGGCGAAACACACTCGTATAGCGGCTCAAGTCCTGCGGGATGAGATGGAGATCACAGTCCGAGGCAACATGCGACACGCGTCGCGCCGTCACTGCGCGAAGATCGCTCACGAGCCATCCCAAGCGCACGAAGTTGCTCTCGTACAGCGTCATCAGGCCGACGAAGCTGCCCGGCTTCGCTTGCCAAGTTGTCTCACACCATTGATCCGCTAACATGCATCGAACTATACCATGCACCCCGAATATATCAGGGGCGCAGTCGACGCTCGATGCCGGTGCGGTCGAGGATTCGGCTCGATATTTCCTCGATCGACACTTCGGTCGCATCGAGCATCGGCACGCCATGGCGCTCGAGCAGCGATTCCGCCGCCCGGACTTCGAACGCCACTTGGCGGGCCGATGAGTATCGGCTGTCGGGGCGGCGCTCATTGCGAATTTGCTGCAATCGATCCGGCTTGATCGTGAGGCCGAACAATTTGCGCGCATACGGTTCGAGGGCCGGCGGCAGTTTGCGCGACTCGAGATCATCCTCGGTGAGCGGGTAATTCGCAGCGAAAATCCCGTATTGCATCGCTAGATACAGGCAGGTCGGCGTCTTTCCTGAACGCGAGACGCCCACCAAGATCAGATCGGCGCGCTCGTAGTCGCGCACCACCGACCCGTCATCGTTGGCCAATGCGAAATTCGTGGCGTCGATGCGCGTCGCATACGCATGCGTGTCCGCCATGCGATGAGTCCTACTTGCAACATGGGTGGATTGCGTCTTGAGTTCCTTTTCGAGAGGTGCTAGGAAGGGATCGAAAAAATCCAAAAACAATCCGCTGCTGCCGCGGACCACGTTGCGAACGTCCTCCTGCACGAGGGTGCTGAATATGATCGGCCGCACGCCCTCTTGCGCGCCGACCAAATCGATCTTGCGAACCGCCTCGATCGCCTTGTCAACAGTGGCGATAAATGGCACAGTCACCTGTCGAAACTCGATTCCGTCGAACTGCGTCATGAGACTGTGACCCATCGTTTCCGCGGTGATGCCCGTTTGATCGGAAATAAAAAACACGGTTCGTTTGATCACGGTTGCCTCGGAAGTTGGCGCATGGTCGCCGCAAAGTGTTTCACTTAAGCCCCCGGTCCACAAGCAGCGCACCATGAAGCCCTACATCATCCCCTTCGAAAAATTGAAGAATAAGGACGTCGAGCTCGTCGGCGGCAAGAACGCCTCCCTCGGCGAGATGATCTCCGCGTTGGCGAATCTCGGCGTCTCGGTGCCGGGCGGCTTCGCAACGACTTCGCACGCGTACCGGGACTTCCTGGCACAGGACGGGCTCGATGAGCGTATCCGCAAGATTCTCGCCGCGCTCGACGTCGATGACGTCGAGCGGCTCAGGGTCGTGGGAGCCGAGATCCGCGGCTGGATGCTGACCACGCCGTTTCCGAAGCGGCTGCACGATGAAATTCTGGAAGCCTGGCGCAAAATGGGCAAGGACAGCGGCGGTCCGGACGAATTCGCAGTCGCAGTCCGCTCCTCCGCCACGGCTGAGGATCTGCCGGAGGCCTCCTTCGCCGGACAGCAGGAGACCTTCCTGAACGTGCGCGGCGAGAAGCATTTGATGTCCTGCGTCCACGAAGTGTACGCCTCGTTGTTCAACGATCGCGCCATATCCTACCGCGTGCACAACAAATTCGATCACAGCGCAGTGGCGCTGTCCGTCGGCGTGCAGCACATGGTGCGCAGCGATCTCGGCAGCGCCGGCGTCATGTTCACCCTCGATACGGAATCCGGCTTCCGCGACGTGGTATTCATTACGGCCGCGTATGGCCTGGGCGAGACGGTCGTGCAGGGTGCCGTCAATCCGGACGAGTTTTACGTGTACAAGCCCGCGCTGCGCGCCGGCCGCCGCGCGGTGCTGCGCAAGAATCTCGGCGGCAAGGCGGTAAAAATGATCTACGGCGACCCGGGCTCGAAAGAGCGCGTGCGCACCGTCGATGTGGCGACCGCCGATCGGAATCGCTTCTCGATCAGCGATGCGGATATCTCGAGTCTGGCGAAACAGGCGCTCACCATCGAAGAGCACTATGGCACCCCGATGGATATAGAGTGGGGCAAGGACGGCTCCACCGGCAAGATCTACATTCTGCAGGCGCGCCCGGAAACGGTACAGAGCCGAACCGGGGGCACGATTCTGCGGTATACGCTGAAAACCCGCTCGAAGCTGCTGGTGAGCGGACGCAGCATCGGCCAGCGCATCGGCGCAGGACAGGCGCGCATCATCAAGGACGCGAAGGAAATGTCGCGCGTGCGGGCCGGTGACGTGCTGGTGGCCGACATGACCGATCCGGACTGGGAACCGGTGATGAAGCGCGCCTCCGCCATCGTCACCAATCGCGGCGGGCGGACCTGTCATGCGGCGATCATCGCGCGCGAACTCGGCATACCGGCGGTCGTCGGCTGCGGAACGGCCACAACCGCCATCAAGGATGGCCAGGCGGTCACGGTGTCGTGCGCCGAAGGCGATACCGGAAACGTGTACGACGGCATGCTCGAGTTCGATCAGCGCTCCATAGAAATGGACTCCATGCCGGCGATCCCGGTGAAAATCACCATGAACGTCGGCAATCCCGACCGTGCTTTCGATTTTGCCGGCATACCGCACAAGGGCGTCGGCCTCGCCCGTCTCGAGTTCATCATCAACCGCATGATCGGCGTTCATCCGCGGGCGCTGCTGGAATTCGACAAGCAAAGCCCCGAGCTCAAGGACACCATCGCCAAGCAGATCGCCGGCTATGACGGCCCGGTGAATTTCTACGTCGACAAACTGGCCGAAGGCATCGGTCAAATCGCCGCCGCGTTCGCCCCCGAGCCGGTGATCGTGCGCCTCTCGGACTTCAAGTCCAATGAATACGCAAACCTGATCGGAGGCAAGAACTACGAGCCGCACGAGGAGAACCCGATGCTGGGCTTTCGCGGTGCGTCGCGCTACATCGACAAGGTTTTCAGGCCCTGCTTCGAGCTCGAATGCCGCGCATTGAAGCGCGTGCGCGAGGAGATGGGGCTGACCAATGTCCAGGTCATGGTGCCGTTCGTACGCACGCTGAGCGAGGCCAAGGCCGTCACCGACTTGCTCGCCGAGAACGGCCTGAAGCGCGGCGACAACGGCCTGAAGCACATCATGATGTGCGAATTGCCCACCAACGCCCTGCTCGCGGAACGCTACCTCGAATTCTTCGACGGCATGTCGATCGGATCGAACGACATGACGCAGCTCGCGCTCGGCCTGGACCGGGACTCGAGCGTGGTGGCCAAGTCGTTCGACGAGCGCGACGATGCGGTCAAGGCGCTGATGGCGATGGCGATCAAGGCCTGCAAGCGCCAGGGCAAGTACGTGGGCATCTGCGGGCAAGGCCCGTCCGATCATCCCGAGCTCGCGCGATGGCTGGTGGAACAAGGCATCGACAGCCTGTCCTTGAATCCGGACACGGTGGTCGAAACCTGGATGTTCCTGGCGGGCGACAGCCCGGTTTAGGTCCAGCGCTAGCGCAAAGCGGCTAGCCCAACCGCAGCAATCTCTCGCGATAGTACTGCAGCTCGCGGATCGACTCGCGCACGTCGTCCATGGCCAGGTGGGCGGATGCCTTGCGGAAGCCCTCGGCGACCTGCGGCGCCCAACGCAGCGCGAGCTCCTTGAGGGTGCTCACGTCGAGGTTGCGGTAGTGGAAGAATCTTTCCAGTGTCGGCATGTGGCGCGCCAGAAAACGCCGGTCCTGGCACACGCTGTTGCCGCACATCGGAGATTTACCCGGCACCAGCCAGGCTTCGAGAAAGCGCAAAGTTTCGCGCTCGGCCGCAGCCGCGTCGATGGTGCTTTCCAACACCCGTGCCGCCAGGCCGGAGCGCCCATGCTGATTTCGATTCCAATCGTCCATGGCGGCGAGCACGGCCTCGCTCTGATGCACTGCGAGGACCGGGCCTTCCGCCAGCACATTGAGGTGTTTGTCGGTTACGATCGTCGCAATCTCGATGATGAGATCGGTCTCGGGTTTGAGACCGGTCATTTCCAAATCGATCCAAATCAGATTTTCAGGGGATTTCATGATGTTTCAGCAGTCGAGAGGCCGGCTAAAAGCGGCATGGTAGCAGAGCCCGGCGAATCGAAAGGCGCCATCGGCGGCAGCGGCACGGTACTCGCGAGTTACGGCCGCGGCGTCTTGGTGCAGGCGGGCGCTGCGACGCTGCACTGCGCACTGTCGGGGCGCAAGCAGCGCATCGTGTGCGGGGATCGCGTCGCCTGGAGCTATCCACCCTCGGCTGACGGTCCCACGGTTCAATCGGTCGAGCCGCGCCGCAACCTCATTGAACGCATCGATGCGCGCGGCCGTGCCGAACCCGTCGCCGCCAACATCGATCAGCTGGCCATCATGGTGGCCGCGGAGCCCGAGCCCGACTGGTTCCTGGTCGACCGCTACTGGGCAGGCGCGGTGTTGAAGGACTTGGGCGGCCTCATCATCGTCAACAAGCTCGATTTGGGCACGCAGGCCATTCAGCCGGAACTCGCCACCTATCGCAAGCTGGGTTTGAATTGCGCCGAAGTGAGCTCGCACTCGGGCGCCGGCATCGCCGAGCTCAAGTCCATGCTCGCCGAGCGCGTGACGCTGCTGGTCGGGCAGTCGGGCGTGGGCAAATCCTCGCTGGTGAATGCGCTGGCGCCCGAGGCTGCGGCGCAAACCGCCGAATTGACCCGCGACGTCGAAGGGCGCCACACCACCACGACGGCGCGTTGGTACCCGCTCGGCGAGAGGTCGGCGATCATCGATGCACCGGGCGTCCGCGATTTCGCGCCTCCGGCGCATCTGGTGCGCGCGGCCGAGCGCGGTTTCATCGAGATTCACGCGCTCAGCGTCGATTGCCGCTTCAAGGATTGCCGGCACATGGAGGAGCCCGGGTGCGCGGTGCGCTCCGCGGTAGAGCGCGAGCAGATTGCCCCCCGCCGCTACGAAAGCTATCGGCGACTGTGCCGTCTCTACGAGAAGCTCGCGTCCTAGGAGACGCTGGTGCGCCCCGCCAGGGCGTGCGCCAACGTGCCGCCGTCGACGTATTCCAGTTCGCCGCCCACGGGTACGCCGTGCGCGATGCGCGATGCCTTGACGCCGGCGCGCAGCGCGAGCTCGCCCAAGTAGTGCGCGGTGGCCTCGCCTTCCGCCGTCGGGTTGGTGGCGAGAATCACCTCGCGAACCTCGCCCCCGCCCAGCAGCCGCTCGAACTCGTCCAATCCAAGTTCGGCCGGCCCTACACCGTCGAGCGGCGACAGATGCCCCATGAGCACGAAGTAGCGGCCGCGAAATCCTCCCGATTGTTCGATGGCAACCACGTCGGCAGGAGATTCGACCACGCAGAGCTGTGCCACGTCCCGCTGGGTGGAGGCGCAAATCGTGCAGTATTCGCTCTCGGTCAACATGCGGCAGCGCTTGCAATGTCCGACGCTGTCGAGCGCTTCAGCCAACGCGTGACTCAGCAGCTTACCGCCGTCCCGGTCGCGCTCCAGCAGATGGAACGCCATGCGCTGCGCAGATTTCGGCCCCACGCCCGGGAGGCAGCGCAGAGAGTCGATCAGGCGTGCGAGGGTCGGCGTATATTTCAAAACGGCAGCTTCATGCCCGGCGGAAGATTGAGCCCGGACATGAGGCCGGAGTACTTATCCTGACTAAGCGCCGCGATTTTCCGCACCGCATCGTTGACCGCGGCCACCAATAAATCTTCGAGCATGTCTTTGTCTTCGCCGAGCAGCCGCGGCTCGATCGTCACCTTCTTCGCTTCGTGATGCCCGTTCAACGTCACCTTGACCATGCCCGCACCGGACTCGCCGGTGACCTCGAGTTGCGCAAGTTCGGCCTGCGCCTTTTTCATGGTCTCCTGCATCTGCTGCGCCTGACGCATCAGATTGCCCAATCCGCCCTTCATCATGCCGGTCTCCTCGTGGCTAATTCGCAGGTTTTATCGATGCCGCATCGACATCCGCGCCGAAGCGCTCGCGCAATCCCTTGACCGCGGGATCCGCCTCGAACGCCGCCGCGGCCCGTTCGACCTTCTCTCGCTCGGCGAGCACGCGTTGCCGCGCGGGCGTTTCGAGGTCCGATTGAGCCGTTTCGAACGTGATGCGAATGTCCCGGCCGAGATGCTTGGACAAGCTCTGCGCGAGCTTGTCGTCGATCGGCCGCGTACGCCGGTCCGCCGTCGCTTGATCGAGTACGCAGGACCAACAGGTCGTGCTCGAATCGGGCCGGCACGCAGTTCAAGGCAAACTGCCGCACCATGCCGCTCAAGCTCGCCGCCTCGACCACCGCCGGCCAATTGTGCGCATCGATGCTGGTCAATCTCACGGCGGGCGCGGCCGTGGCGGGTGCGGCCGCGGCAGACGTTGCGGCACGCGGCGGATCACCCGCGGCCGTGGCAGCGGCCGCCGTACGGCCATTGGCGCCGCTGTGAACTGCGGCGGCATCCGGGCGAAACGCCAGCATGCGCAGCAACGTCATTTCGAATCCCATGCGGGGCTCGGGCGCCATCGCCAAATCGCGACGACCGGCGAGCGCGATCTGATAATAGAGCTGTACATCTTCGGGCGAGATCGCCTGCGCGAAGCGCGCCAGTGAATCTGCGTCGAACTCCTCGTCCTGCTGCGCCGCTTCGGGAACGATTTGTACGATCGCAATGCGCTGCAGAAATGCCGCCACTTCGACCAATGCGCGGTCATAGTCGGGCGCGTCACGATCGAGCTCCCTGCACTTCAGCGAGCAGCGCAGGCCCGTCCAAACGGGCCAGCGCTTCGATGAGCCGACCCACATGGCCGCGGTCGATGGTGCCGAGCATGGCCCGCGTGTCGGCCTCGTCGAGCTTGCCCCCGCCGAACGCGATCAGCTGATCCAACAAGCTCAGGGCATCACGCATGCTGCCCTCCGCCGCGCGCGCGAGCAGGGTGATCGCCGCTGGATCGAACGCCAATTTCTCCTCCCCGGCAATGAACTTCAAGCGCTCGCCGATGAGCGAGGCCGGCAGACGCTTCAGGCTGAACTGCAGGCAGCGCGAGAGGACGGTGACGGGCAGCTTTTGCGGGTCCGTGGTCGCCAGCAAGAATTTGACGTGCGGCGGCGGCTCCTCCAGCGTCTTCAGCAAGGCATTGAACGAATGATTCGACAGCATGTGCACTTCGTCGATGAGGTACACCTTGTAGCGGCCCCGGGTCGGCGCGTACTGCACGTTGTCGAGCAAATCGCGGGTATCGTCGACTTTGGTGCGCGAGGCCGCGTCGACTTCGATGAGATCGACGAAGCGGCCCTCATCGATCTCGCGGCAGGCCGCACAGGTGCCGCAGGGGTTCGAGCTCACGCCCGCGGTTTCGCAGTTGAGCGACTTGGCCAGAATGCGCGCAATCGTCGTCTTGCCGACCCCGCGGGTGCCGGTGAACAAAAACGCGTGGTGCACTTTGCCGCTATCGAGTGCATTGCCGAGGGCGCGCAGGACATGTTCCTGGCCGACCATCTCGGCAAATCGCTTGGGACGCCATTTGCGCGCTAATACGATGTAGCTCATGTACCAACAAGTTTAACACCACGATGGTGTGGCATTTGAGCGCCCCCGAGGTCTCAAGGAGCCATAGGAGGCGGCCCGCGCCAGCAGGACTTCGGCGCCCGACTTAAAGCTGCTACCGCTGCTCCCTTCCGGGCCTGACGGGGTTCACGGCCAGTCGTCGCGAAGATGCAAACGCGAGCCGCCATAACTCTCAAGATGGGCGGCACATCGACAATTTCAATGGCGGAGAGGGTGGGATTACTCGTCGCTCCGCTCCTCGCCCCTACGGGGCCGCCCTTCGGGCGTTATCCCCGCTTCGTCTCTGCTACGGTCGGCTGATCCAGGCCGACGAAAATTTTCCTAATATCTGGCGGAGAGGGTGGGATTCGAACCCACGAACACGGTTAGGTGTTACACACTTTCCAGGCGTGCGCCTTCGACCGCTCGGCCACCTCTCCACGCGGCCGCAAGGGTACCGGAGGCGACCCAGACGATCAAATTTACGGCACCTGACCCGGTGGCGGCGGTTGCGGGGGCGGCGGCAAGGGCTCGGGCACAGCCGCCGGCATCTCGCTGGCGGCCTTATTAGCCGGGGCGGCTACGTAACGCGGCGGACGGTCGAGGCAGGTATCCTTCGGACCCGGAGGCGGCGGCGCAAGCGTTACCGCCGGGAATGGCCAAGGCGCCCTGCGTATTGGGTGTGTCGAGCCCCGCTGGCACTTTCAGCGGCGGCCACCTGGCCGGCTCGTTGATATTCCTGCGGAGTGTGGCAATCCGGCGTGATCTTGCTGAACAGGTGGCAGCCGCTGGCGAGCGCTGCGGCAGCAATCAACATCAATACTCGATCAAGACTCATGCTGCTTGGTCCTCAATGGTAACTCCTGCGGCCCGCATGGCGCGCAGCACGGTATCCTGATGCGCCACGGACAGTTCGACCAATGGTAATCGGATTGCGTTCCCGATGAGGCCCATTCGCGCCACGGCCCACTTGACGGGTATCGGGTTCGCCTCGACGAACAGATCTTTATGTAAAGGCTGCAAGGTAGCGTCGATGGCCCGCGCTTTGGCCAAGTCTCCGGAAAGCGCCGCTGCACAGGCATCGTGCATGCGACGCGGAGCAACATTGGCGGACACGGAGATGACTCCGCGCGCACCCTGGCTCATCAAATCGACGGCGGTTGCGTCGTCGCCCGACAGCAGCGTGAACTCCGGCGGACAGGCGGTGAGGATTTCGCGCGCCCGGCTCAACGAGGCCGTCGCGTCCTTGATCGCGACAATCTTCGGGTTTCGCGCCAGGCGCCCCACGGTGTTCGGCAGCAGGTCCACCGCGGTGCGGCTCGGCACATTGTACAGAATCATGGGCACTTCAGAGACGTCGGCAGCCGCGCTGAAGTGCCTGTAAAGGCCTTCCTGCGGCGGCTTGTTGTAGTACGGGGTCACCAGCATCACCGCATCGACGCCGAGCCGGGACAGGGCACGAGTCCGCGCCACGGTCCCGGACGTCGAATGCGTGCCCGACCCCGACGATCACCTTGACTTTGCCACGACAGCGTGCAACCGCCCGGCCGGTCAGTTCCTCGATTTCGTCCACGGACAGCGCCGGCGACTCGCCGGTTGTCCCCGAGACGACGATGCCGTCGGTGCCTTCGCGCATGTGAAAATCCAGCAGCCGATCCCAGGCGGGCCAGTCCAGACCGCCATCCGCGGTCATCGGCGTCACAATCGCTACCATGCTTCCGGAAAACATCGAAGGGCTCCGCGGGAAATATCGCTACCTTAAGTGGCCGACACACACCCTGGCAAGCGCCCATCCGGTAGAATTCACGCCGATGAAACAACATATCGTGATTTCCGCGGTGGGCGGGGACCGCGTCGGCATGGTCCATGAACTCTCCAAGGCGATGGCCGACTGCGGCGGCAGCATCAGCGAAAGCCGCATGACCTCCCTCGGCAACGAGTTCGCCATGCTGCTGCTGGTGAACGGCAATTGGCACACTCTCGCCAAGCTCGAGGGTGAGTTCAAGAAACTCGCCGATGCCACCGGCATGAACATTCAATTGCGGCGCACCGAAGAGCGCGCCGCGCGCAATGACATGCTGCCCTACTCCATCGACGTCGTGTGCCTCGACCAGACGGGCATCGTCGCGGGTCTTTCCGGATTCTTTGCGCAGCGCGGCGTGGACATCGCGGAATTGTCGACCCGCTCGTACGCCGCTGCGCATACCGGTGCGCCGATGTTCTCGGTGCAGATGATCGTGAACGTCCCGAGCCGGCTGCACATCGGCGTGCTGCGCGAGGAGTTCATGGATTTCTGCGATCACCTCAATCTGGACGCCATTTTCGAACCCGTAAAAAGTTGATCCGATAATGAACACCATCGAAGTCGGCAAGAAAGCGCCGCCATTCACCCTCGAAGGCACGGGCGGCAGTTGGTCGTTGAGCGACGCGCGCCGGGGGCCCCGTCGTCATCTATTTCTATCCGCGCGACAATACGCCGGGTTGTACTCAGGAGGGCGAGGACTTTTGCCGCCGCCTACCCGCAATTCAAGAGGGCCAAGGCCGCGATCGTCGGCATTTCGGCCGACAGCTTGGCGGCACACGAGAAATTCAAGACGAAAATGTCGTTTCCCTTCGAACTGTTGAGCGATCCCGACAAGAAGGTTTGCAAGCTCTACGACGTGATCCAGGAAAAGAGCATGTACGGCAAGAAATTCGTAGGGATAGAGCGCAGCACTTTCCTGATCGACGGGAAGGGCGTATTGCGGCATGAGTGGCGCAAGGTCAAGGTGAACGGGCACGCCGCAGAGGTACTGGCGGCGGTGAAAGCACTGTGACCGCCCGCGGGCGGCCCTCCCGGGCCGCGGCTGCCAAAGGCCGGCAGGGCAGGCAGGAGCGCCGTATTTTCGTGCTCGACACGAACGTGCTGATGCACGACCCCACCGCCATCTTCCGCTTCGAAGAACACGACATCTATATCCCGATGACCGTGCTCGAGGAACTCGACGCCGGCAAGAAGGGCCTGTCGGAGTCGGCGCGCAATGTGCGCCAGGTGAGCCGCTTTCTCGACGAGCTCATGAAGGGCGCGAGCAAGAAGCAGATCGATCGCGGTCTCGCGCTGCCGACCGCGGTGCCGATCAATCACGGCAAGCGCCCGCCCGGCGGCCGCCTGTTTTTTCAAACTCAATTGATGGAATCCGTGCTGCCCGACAGTCTGCCTGGACACGGCGCGGACAATGCAATCTTGGCCAATACGCTGGCTCTGCAGCAGAAGTTCCCCTCCGCCAGGGTCACCCTGGTGTCGAAAGACATCAACCTGCGGATCAAGGCCGCAATTCTCGGGGTGCAGGCGGAGGACTACTCCAGCGACAAGACCATCGAAGATGCGGACCTGCTGGCGAGCGGCGTGCAGCAGCTGCCGCCGAATTTTTGGGAGAAACACGGCAAGGGCATGGAGTCCTGGCAGCAGCAGAGCCGCACGTATTATCGCGTGCGCGGGCCGCTGGTGCGCGAATGGCAGGCGAACCAATTCGTCTACGATCCCGGCGAGAACGGCGTCGAAGCCATCGTGCGCAAGCTCGAGGGCGAATCGGCCATTCTGGAACTCACGCTCGATTATCGCGCGGAACGCAACAACGTCTGGGGAGTCACCTCGCGCAATCGCGAGCAGAACCTCGCGTTGAATCTTCTGATGGACCCGGAAATCGATTTCGTGACCGTGCTGGGGCCCGCCGGCACTGGCAAAACCCTGCTCACTCTGGCGGCCGGGCTTGCACAAACGCTGGATCACAACCGCTTCAGCGAAATCATCATGACGCGGGTCACCATTCCCTTGGGCGAGGACATCGGCTTCTTGCCGGGCACGGAAGAGGAGAAGATGGAGCCCTGGATGGGCGCGCTGATGGACAACCTGGAGGTCCTCACCCAGGGTCAACCGGGGGGTACCTGGGGACGCGGAGCCACCAACGATCTGCTCCGCCACCGGATCAAGATCCGGTCCTTGAATTTCATGCGCGGCCGCACGTTCTTGAACCGCTTCATCATCATCGATGAAGCACAGAACCTGACCCCCAAGCAGATGAAGGCGCTGGTTACCCGCGCCGGCCCCGGCACCAAGATGGTGTGCCTGGGGAATATTGCGCAAATCGATACTCCCTACCTGACCGAGACGACTTCGGGCCTGACATATGTCGTCAACCGGTTCCACGGCTGGGCATTTTCGGGCCATATCACGCTGGTGCGCGGCGAACGGTCCCGTCTGGCAGACTACGCGTCCGAAGTTCTTTGATTTGGCGAGGGAAATGAGCGAACTTTGGGCCGGCGAGAGCACTCCAAGGATCTTTACGGAGGCCGAATGTCACTGTTGAAGTCCCTGTCCGCATTCGCGGCCGCCGCAGCGCTGAGCGCGAGCGTCGGCGTCGGCTGGGCCGCAGGTCTCGGGACCGGCTCGAGCGCCGTCGATCAGGATCTGCCGGATCTGGGAAGCCCGGCGACGGCCGCCGTCTCCCTCGAGGATGAATATCGCGCCGGACTAGGATGGTTCGCCCAAATCCGCCAGACCGGGCAGATCATCGAGGATCCCGAGATCAGCGATTACATTCAGCAGATCGGCCACAGCCTGTCGAGCCATGCCGAGGAAGGTCAGCATCAGTTCTACTACTTCGTGCTGAAGGATCCCGTGCTCAATGCGTTTGCGATGCCGGGCGGTTTCATTGCCATTCACAGCGGCTTGTTTCTGGCGACGCGCAACGAGAATGAACTCGCCGGCGTAATGGCCCACGAAACCGCACACGTCACCCAGCGGCATTTGGTGCGGCAGCTCATCGACCAGAGCCATGCCGGCCTCATGTCGACCGCCGCCATGCTGGCGGCGATTCTGCTCGGCGCCACCGCCGGCCGCGGCTCGCCCGATGCCATGGAGGGCGCCATTCTGGCGACCCAGAGCGCCGCGATTCAGCATCAGATCAATTACACGCGCGCCAGCGAATACGAGGCGGACCGGATCGGCATCGGCACCATGGCGAGCGCCGGCTACGACCCGTTGGGGATGGTCAGCTTCTTCGACCAGATGTCCCGCGGCGGACCGGAACCGAGTCGCATCAATGCGGTGCAATTCTTGATCGATCACCCGATCAATTCGGACCGCGTTGCCGAGGCGCACAATCGAGCGGAACAGATCGGGCGCATCCGTCATGAGGATTCCCTGAGCTATACGCTGATGCGCGAGCGGTTGAGAGCGCTGGTCAATCCTCAAGGCGCGCACGAATACTATGTCAACCTCGCGAAAAACGGCACGGGCAAGAGCATCGAGGATCGCTACGGCAAAGCGGTGGCGGACATCACCACGCGCAATCCCGCGGCGGCCATCCCGGAACTGCAGGCACTCGTGAATGAGTATCCCAAGGTGAACCAATTTTACGGCGCACTCGGACAAGCGTATCTGGCGAACGGCCAGTTGAGGGAATCCGAGGCGGTGCTCGACAAGGCCGAGAATTTGTTTCCGCGCAACGTTCCCATCACCATTCGTCTCGCGGAAACGCTCATGCATGCCGGCAACAACAAGCGCGCGCATCTCATTCTGGACGACCTGTTCAATGTGGTTGAGCCCACGCCCGACCAAACGCGGCTGATCGCGAAGGCCGCCAACGCCGCCGGCGACGTCGCCGATTCGTACTACTACATGTCGTACTTCTATCTGATGAACGGCGATCTCAAAATGGCCGCGAATCAATTGGAATTGGGTTTGGGGATGCCCGGATTGGATCCGATCCAGCGGGCGCGATTCAGCGCGCGCCTCGAAGAGGTGCGGGCCGCGATGCCCAAGGATCGAAAGAACGCGGTCGCCGATGACAACGGCGGCGGCAACGGCCGTCACTGAGCTTCTGGCCGTCGGTCCGACCTCCTTGAAATGGCCGTGGCCAGCGCCGGAATCGTTCCCGTTACCCGAATTGACTCATGAGGGAGAAGTGAAAATGCTATCAGCAAGGCACGCGCTCGCCGCGCTCGGCGCGGTGATTCTTTTGGGATTGGGCGGCTGCGTGACGTTGCCGCCCAACAGCCAACGCGTGCCGCAAGATCCGTGGGAGTCGTGGAACCGCGGGGTCTACAAGGTCAATGACAAACTCGACCGCGCCATTGCCAAGCCCGTGACGAAGGCCTACGTGCGCGTGGTGCCGCATCCTGTTCGCACCGGCGTCACCAATTTCTTCGCGAACCTCAATACGCCGACGGTCATGATCAATGACGCCCTGCAGGGAAAATTCCGGGCGGCGGCGAATGATCTCGGCCGCTTCCTGCTCAACTCCACGGTCGGTCTGGCGGGTATTCTCGATCCGGCCACCCCGGCGGGACTGGACCGCAATGACGAGGACTTTGGCCAGACTTTGGGGCATTGGGGCGTACACCCCGGCCCGTTCGTCGAGCTGCCCATACTCGGTCCCTCTGATGTGCGCGATGCGGCGTCGAAAGTCGTGGACACCTACACCAACCCGCGCCAATACATCAAAAACAGCACCGTGTCCTATGGTCTTTATCTTCCCTACCTGGTCGACAGGCGCGCGGCTCTGCTGTCCTTGGATGACACCTTGCAGCATGTCTACGATCCGTATGCCTTCATACGCGACGCTTATTTGCAGCGCCGCGCCTACCTGGTATCCGACGGCAAAATCACGGATGAGCAGCTGGTCGATCCGGACGCTGACAACCCGGACACCGACACGCCGGGCAAGGACAAATCGCCTCCCCCCATCCCTCAGCCGACTCCGCCGCCGCCGGGGGCAGCGCAACCAACCAGCCATTAGCAACGGCAGCCGCCCAGACTGTGGGCGAATGCCGATGCTAGGCCGGAACCAGTAGTTCCTCTACTTCGCTGAGGCGCGCCAACTGTTGTAGTTGCGAGGGGATGTTCTCGAATCGCAGGGGGTGGTTGGCCGCTTTGGCCACGCTCAACCATTCGATCAGCAGGGCAAGTCCCGCGCTATCGCTGGCGGTTACGCTGGAGAGATCGATGACCGAGGCTCGACCTTCGTTGATCGCGGCAACGCCCTCGGTGAGGAGAGCGCTCACCGTCACGAAATGCAGCGACCCGCTCACGCGCGCGCGGCCGCCGTCCAGAACCTCGAACGCGGCGTCCTGCTCGCCATTGCCGCGGTACTTGTACTTGCGTCTGCCGATCAATGGCTGCTCACCGCGGCGCTGTTCGGTCCGACCTTGCCTTCGGTCTCGAGGCGGTTGATCACTTCGTCCAATCCCTTCTGCTGAATTTCCGATGCGAAATCGGTTTTGAAGCTCTTGACGTAGGAGATGCCCTCGATGACCACGTCCCAAGCCTTCCAGACGCCATCGACTTTGCGCAGGCTGAAGTTCACGGGCACCTTGTCGCCGGACTCGCGCTTCACTTCGGTTCGTACGGTGGCCGTGGTGTCATTGGGCTCGGCCTTGTACGGCAGAATGATGAAGCGATCGGCGGTGAAATCCACCAACGCCGCGCCGTAATTGTGCAGCAGCGAATGGTAGAACGCATCGACAAAGCGCTTGCGCTGCTCGGGCGTCGCTGTGCGCCAAGTCTGGCCCAACACCAGCCGCGCCGCGTATTCCGTGTCGAAATTCGGCAGCAGCACGTTGGCGACCAAGGCATCGAGCTTCGTCGCATCCTTTTGATACATCGCCCGGTTCTTGTCGAGTTCCTGGAGCATGCGCTTGGCGGAATTCTCCACCAGCTCCTGCGGACCCAACGTGCTCGGCGCTGCAGT
Source organism: uncultured Gammaproteobacteria bacterium (assembly GCA_963818075.1). Classification (GTDB taxonomy): domain Bacteria; phylum Pseudomonadota; class Gammaproteobacteria; order Steroidobacterales; family Steroidobacteraceae; genus Bog-1198. The sequence continues at coordinate 70,182 of CAWFQX010000013.1, forward strand.
TGGAACTGCGGGCGGCGCTTCCGCCGCGTACACCCCGCCCGCCATGATTGCGGCCCATGCGGCCAGGATTGTAATTTTTATCATTTCGACTTCTCCGTTGCTTTCGGCTCAGGGGCCGGGGCGTCCGGCTTGGACTTGCTCGAATCCGACCCGGCGCTCTTGGTAAAATTTGCCAACACCTGGCCGATCAGATTTTCCAGCACAAAGGCGGACTGGGTAAAGGCAATTTGATCCTTATCCTTGAGATAAGTTTCCTCGCCGCCGGCGGTCAGCCCGATGAACTTGCCTCCCAGCAAGCCTTGCGTGTAGATGGCGGCATCGCTGTCGGTCGGAATCTGGGTGTAGCGCGCGTCCATACGCATCGTCACCACCGCCTTGTACTCCTTGGAATCGAAGCCGATCTTGGTCACCCGCCCCATTTCCACCCCGGACATCGAGACCGGCGCTCCGACCTTGAGATCGCCGATGTTGTCGAACTTCGCGATCAGGTCGTAATGCGGCGGATTCGTGAAAAAAGTGATGCCGCGGCTGGTGGTCTGCGTCGTCAGAAAAAACAGCGCCGCGAAGCCGAGCAACACGAACGTTCCGGTGCCGAGATTCAAGGTCGTCGACTTACGCATGATGAAACCCTCTTACAGAAACGCGGCGGTAATCAAATAATCCAGGAACAAGATGACCACGGCCGACGTGACGACGGTGCGCGTGGTCGCACGGCCGACGCCCTCCGCGGTCGGGATCGCATAATACCCCTCATAGACCGCGATCAAGCTGCAGGCGACGCCGAAAATGAGGCTCTTGACGATGCCCTCATTGATGTCCGTAAGCGCGACGGCGGCGCGCATTTGCGACCAGAAGCTGCCCGAATCGACGCCCATGATCTGCACGCCGACGAGTTGCGCGCCATAGATGCCGATCACGCTGAAGATGGCGGCGAGCAGCGGCATGGCGATCACGCCGCCGAGAAAGCGCGGCACCACGACGCGCCGGATCGGGTCCACCGCCATCATTTCCATGGCCGAGAGCTGATCGGTGGCGCGCATCAATCCCAATTCGGATGCCAGCGCCGTGCCTGCCCGGCCGGCAAACAGCAGCGCCGTGACCACGGGCCCCAGCTCCTTGACGAGCCCAATGGTCGCCGCCGTGCCCAGCGCCTCTTCGGAGCCGAACCGCTGCAGCAGCTGAAATCCTTGCAGCCCCAATACCATGCCGACGAATAGACCCGACAGCATGATGATGACCAGAGACAGGGCGCCGGAGTTATAAATCTGCTGCGCGATCAAGTCGACCCGCAGCAGCGCGCGCGGCGTCTCGGCAAACAGACGCAGCAAGAAGCGCACGATCGAACCCAGGCCCACCAAGGACCCGATCAGGCTCTCCCACAGTTCGCGGACCAGCTTCAAGGATCCTCGCCTCTGCCGAGCAGTTCACCGAAGTAGTCGGGAGCCGGGAAATGAAACGGCACCGGCCCATCCGCCAGGCCGCCGATGAATTGGTGCACGATTTCTGAAGGATTGGCTTGGAGCTCGGGCGGGGTTCCCTTGGCGACCACCTTGCCGCCGGAGAGCAGATACACCAGGTCGGCGACCGTGGAGATCTCTTGCACGTCGTGCGACACCACGATGCTCGTGATGCCGAGCGCATCGTTCAACCGCCGAATCAGCCGCAATATGACTCCCAGGGAGATCGGGTCGAGTCCCACGAAAGGCTCGTCGTAAATCAAGATCTCCGGGTCCATGACGATGGCGCGAGCCAATGCCACGCGCCGGCTCATGCCGCCGGAGAGCTCCGCGGGCATGAGTTCGGCCGCGCCGCGCAGGCCCACGGCCTGCAGCTTGGTGAGCACCAATTGGCGAATGAGCCGCTCCGGCAGGTCCGTGTGCTCGCGCAGAGGGAAGGCGACGTTTTCGAATACCGATAGGTCGGTCAGCAGCGCGCCGTTCTGAAACAGCATCCCCATCCGGCGGCGCAGCACGTACAACTCCGCGCGCCGCACGGTGCGCATGTCCGTTTCCGCCACCCTGATGCTGCCGCTCTCGGCGGCTACCTGACCCGTGATGAGCCGCAGCAGTGTCGTCTTGCCGGTCCCGCTCGGTCCCATGACCGCGGTGATGCGGCCGCGTGGAATATCCATGTCGAGGCCGGCAAACACCGGACGGCCGTTGATCGCGTAACCTAAGTCACGAATTTCAACGATGGCGGGCGATTGATTCAAGAGTGTGGCTGTAGGGCTCCGCGTCCTACGACGCCTAGCACCTTAAGTGAGTGCGCAGCGTCAAGCCGCGGAACTTTCCATCGAGCCTTTGTAGGCCCCCACCGCGGCCAGCCCGTTCAATTTCGCGCGTACGAACAATGCCTGCTGGCCGCCCGAGTAGCCGGCAGATTTCCCGCCCCACGCGCTCAACGCATTTTCCTGCAGCGCGCGCCCATAGCTGAACGTGAGCGCCCATGGCAACGGGCCCGCCGCATTCATCAAGCTCAAATGCAGCGTCGCCTCCTTTGGACTTTGACCTCCCGACAAGAACGCGATGCCGGGCACCGCGCTCGGTACTTGGCGCTTGAGCGTGCGCACGGTGGCTTCGGCGACCTGTTCGGGGCTCGCCTGCTGTGAGCTCTTCTTGCCGGAGCACCACCATGTTCGGCTTGAGCACCATGCCCTCGAGCTGCACGCGCGCCGCGAAGAGCCGCTCGAACACGCGGTCGAGTACGAGATTGGTCACTTCCTCGCAGCGCTCCAAAGTGTGGGCGCCATCCATGAGGACTTCAGGCTCGACGATCGGCACGATCCCCGCTTCCTGACACAGCACCGCGTAGCGCGCCAGCGCCTCGGCATTGGCGTCGATGGCGTAGAGCGTGGGAATTGCGCTTCCGATATCGATCACCGCGCGCCATTTCGCGAATTTCGCACCGAGCTTGAAGTACTCGGCCAACCGCTCGCGCAGTCCGTCGAGCCCCTCGGTGATGGTTTCACCGGGGAAGCCGGCCAGGGGCTTCGCGCCCATGTCGACTTTGATGCCCGGCAGCATGCCGTGCTCGGCCAGATAGGCCGGAAACGGCACCCCATCCTTGGTTTTCTGCCGCAGCGTCTCGTCGTACATGATGACGCCGCTGATGTATTCCGCGGCACCGGGCGCGGTAAACAGCATCTCGCGGTACGCGCGCCGATTCTCTTCGGTGGATTCCAGTTTGATGGTGTCGAAGCGCTTTTTGATCGTGCTCGTGCTCTCGTCGGCGGCCAAAATTCCCCTGCTTTTTGCGACTAATGCACGCGCCGTGGCGCTTAGGTTCACCGTGTTCATGTCTGGCCTGTCTCGCTGATGGGATCGGGAGTCCGTCCCGACAAGGATAACAAAATACCGCTGATTCCGCCCCGCGGGTGGACCTTCAATTCAAATAGGACTAAAATTGTCCCACATAACGGTTCGATATGGAAAGCCCTTCATATGCTGCGAATGGGAAAATTGACTGACTACGCGACCGTCGTTTTGGCGAGTCTAGCGCAAGAGCCCGCTCTGACCCTCGCCGCCGCGGAATTGGCGCAGCGCACGCGCTTGAGCCGTCCCACCGTGAGCAAGGTGCTCAAGGGATTGCAGCGCGCCGGCATGGTGATCTCCTCGCGCGGTGCGCAAGGCGGATACCGTCTCGCGCGCGGCCCCGAGCTCATTACCGCGGCCCAGATATTGGACGTATTCGAAGGGCCGATCGCAATCACCGAATGCAGCGGTGCGTCGAGCCAGTGCGGCATCGAGCGTCAGTGCCGCGTCAGCGGCGCATGGCAGCGTGTGAACGCCGCGATCCGGCGCGCCCTGGAGGAGGTCACGCTGCGCCAATTGGCGGGCTTGGACTCCTCCAACCTTGCGGGTCGCCGACCTGGCGTCGGAAATTGCTGCCCCTGGTGAAACCTGCAAACGACCCCACTAGTACAACGCAACACTGGAAATCCTCGTGTCTAGCAAACCACAAGATGTCGAAGCCCTTCTGGCGCAAAAGTATCGCCACGGCTTCATCACGGATATCGAGTCCGACAGCCTGCCGCCCGGGCTCGATGAGGGCGTGGTCGCGGCTATTTCGCGCAAGAAAAACGAGCCGCAGTTCCTGCTGGACTGGCGGCTGAAGGCGTTCCGCCATTGGCAAACCATGCGCGAGCCGACCTGGGCGCATGTGCATTACAAGCCGATCGACTATCAGGACATCTCCTACTATTCGGCGCCGCGCGCGCCGGCGAACGCGCCCAAGAGCCTGGACGAGGTGGATCCGAAACTGCTCGCGACCTACGCCAAGCTGGGGATTCCCCTGCATGAGCGGGCGCGCCTCGCCGGCGTCGCAGTCGATGCCGTATTCGACAGCGTGTCGGTAGCGACGACTTTCAAGGAAAAACTCGGCAAGGCCGGGGTGATCTTTTGTTCGTTCTCCGATGCGGTTCGCGACCATCCGCAACTCATCGAGCGATATCTCGGTACGGTCGTTCCGCCGGGCGACAATTTCTTCGCGGCGCTGAATTCGGCGGTGTTCTCCGACGGCTCGTTCGTGTACGTGCCGCCGGGCGTGCGCTGCCCGATGGAACTATCGACTTATTTCCGCATCAATGCCGCCAAGACCGGTCAATTCGAGCGCACCTTGATCATTGCGGCGGAAGGCGCCTCGGTGAGTTATCTGGAAGGCTGCACCGCGCCGATGCGCGACGAGAATCAGCTGCATGCCGCGGTGGTGGAACTGGTGGCGCTCGACAATGCGCAGATCAAGTACTCGACCGTGCAGAACTGGTATCCGGGCGATGAAAACGGCCTGGGCGGCATCTACAACTTCGTCACCAAGCGCGGCGAGTGCCGTGGGCGTAATTCGAAAATCTCGTGGACGCAGGTGGAGACCGGTTCCGCCATCACCTGGAAATATCCGAGCTGCATTCTGCGCGGCGAGAATTCGATCGGCGAGTTCTATTCCGTCGCGGTCGCGAACAACTATCAGCAGGCGGACACCGGCACCAAGATGATCCACATCGGCCGCAATACCAAGAGCACCATCGTGTCCAAGGGCATCTCGGCCGGTCATGCCGAGAATACCTACCGTGGTCTGGTGAAAATCCTGCCGAGCGCGGCGGGCGCGCGCAATTTCACCCAGTGCGATTCGCTGCTGATGGGTCCGAAATGCGCGGCGCACACGTTCCCCTATATGGAGGTCAAGAATCCGACCGCCACGGTCGAGCACGAAGCCAGCACCTCCAAGATCGGCGAGGACCAGCTGTTCTACTGTTTGCAGCGCGGCATCTCGGCGGAAGACGCGGTCAACATGATCGTCAGCGGATTTTGCAAAGTGGTGTTCAAGGAACTGCCGATGGAATTCGCGGTCGAGGCGCAGAACCTGCTGAGCGTGAGTTTGGAAGGCGCCGTCGGCTAGGATAGAGAGGAAAGATCTTGCTTAAGATTACTGATTTGAGCGCCCGCGTCGCGGGCAAGGACATCCTGAAGGGAGTCAATCTCGAGGTCGGCGCCGGCGAGGTACACGCCATCATGGGCCCGAACGGATCGGGCAAGAGCACCCTCGCCCAAGTGCTGGCGGGTCGCGAGGATTACGAGGTCACCGGCGGAACGGTGACTTTCGAGGGCCGCGATCTCCTGGCGCTGCCCGCCGAAGAGCGCGCCCGTGCCGGCCTGTTTCTCGGTTTTCAATATCCGGTGGAAATACCCGGCGTCAACAATGTCTATTTGTTGAAAGCGGCCCTGAACGCGAAACGCAAGGCAGCCGGCGAACCCGAAGTCGATGCCTACGAGTTCCTGACCCTCATCCGGCAAAAGATGAAGCTCATGCACATGAGCGAATCCTTCCTGACGCGCGGCGTCAACGAAGGTTTCTCGGGCGGCGAGAAGAAGCGTAACGAGGTCCTGCAGATGCTGGTGCTGGAGCCGAAGCTCGCCATTTTGGACGAAACCGACTCGGGTCTCGATATCGATGCGCTGAAGGTGGTATCCGCCGGCGTCAATTCCCTGCGCCACCCTGAGCGCGCCGTCGTGCTGGTGACCCACTACCAGCGGCTGCTCGACTACATCGTGCCTGACCAGGTGCATGTGCTGTCGGGCGGACGCATCCTGAAATCGGGGGACAGCTCGCTGGCGCAAGAACTCGAACGCCGCGGCTATGACTGGGTGCTGGAGAGTCAGGTCGCATGAACGGGGCGCTGCAATCCTCCTCCGCCGTGCCGCTGTCGGCGGCGCTGCGCTCCTTTGCCGCCCAGTGGCAAGCGCGCACCGCCGATCCGCTGTCGGCCGTGCGTGAACAGGCCATGCGGCGATTTCTCGACCTCGGTCTGCCTACCTCGCGCGACGAGACGTGGCGCTACACCAATCTGCGCAGCCTCGCCGCGCAGAGCTTCGTCGATGCGCCGCGCCGGCCCCGCGGCGAGATCGAGCCGAACTTCGCGCTCTCGCTGCTCGGGGAATCCGAGCGAGCGGGGTCGCTGGCTTTGGTCAACGGCTATCCGAGCTTGCCGGCTGCGGGTGCGGCGATCGAGGGCATGGAGATCCATAGCCTGCGCGAATTGGCGCGCGTCGATCCCGCGGCGCTGTTGCGCTTTCTGGAACCCCTGTCCGATGCCGATCAGAAGCGCTGGGGCTTGCTCAATACCGCGCTGTTCGTCGACGGCCTGTATATCAAGATTACGGGCCGGGTGCCGCTGCCTGTGCTCATCCAGCACGTCGCAACCGGCGATGGCGACGCCAACATCGCGTATCCGCGCATCATCATCGAGGCGGCCCCGGGCGCGAGCGCGACCATCGTCGAACAGCATGTGGCGCAGGGCCCGAATACGCCGCTCAGCAATTCCACCACGCAGATTGCGCTGCGCCGCGATGCACGGCTCGAGCACTACCGGGTGTATGCGACGGACGCCGGCGCCACGCACATCGATGCGCTCGATATTCGGCAGGACCAAGGCAGCCAGTGCAGGCAATTCACGATCGTGCTCGGCGGCGGATTGGTGCGCACGGCGCTCGAAGCGCGCTTGGGGGAGCCTGGTGCCTCGCTCGACAGCTATTCGCTGCTGGTGGGGCATGATGCGCGCCACGTCGATTGCGTGAACATCGTGACCCATGGCGCGCCCGATACCCACAGCACTCAAACGGCGCGCGCCATCGCGAGCGACGAGAGCCGCGTCATCTTCAACAGCAAGGTGATCGTCGAGGCGGGCGCCGTGCACGCGCAGTCGCAGCAATCCTGCCGCGGCCTGCTGTTGTCGCCGACCGCGGAGATCGACACGCGGCCGCAGCTCGAAATTCATGCCGATGAAGTCAAGTGCGCGCACGGCGCCACCACCGGCCGCCTCGATCCGGACATGCTCTTTTACATGCTCTCGCGCGGCCTCGATCGCACCACGGCGCAGAGCCTGCTGGTGTATGCGTTCCTCGCCGATGTTCTCACCGGCATGTCGGTGGCCTCGGCGCGGGCGGCGATCGAAGACGCGTTGATCGCCCAACTACCCGATTCGCAAACCCTTCGGAACTTTCGATGAAGAATATCGCACTCGCTGAACAAACCGCCGCCTTCGACGTGAACGCCGTGCGGCGCCAGTTTCCGATTTTGGCGCGCATGGTGCGCGGCAAGCCGCTGGCCTATTTGGACAACGGCGCTTCCGCGCAGCGCCCTGCCGCCGTGATCGACGCCGTCGACGACTACGAGCGCCACCATCACGCGAACATTCACCGCGGCGTGCATACCTTGAGCCAGGAGGCGACGGCTCTGTACGAGAACGCGCGCGACCGGCTGGTGGAATTCATCAATGCGCGCTCGCGGCACGAGGTCATCTTCGTGCGCGGCACCACCGAGGCCGTCAATCTCGTGGCACAGAGCTACGCCAGACCGATGCTCAAGCCGGGCGACGAAATCCTCATCACGCATTTGGAGCACCACGCCAACATCGTGCCGTGGCAGGTGGTGTGCGAACAAACCGGCGCCAAGCTTATTGTCGCGCCCATCGATTCGCGCGGCGAGGTTCATGTGGACGCGGTGGTGTCGCTGATGGGCCCCCGCACGCGCCTGTTCGCCTGTGCGCATGTATCGAACGCGCTGGGCACCGTCCTGCCGATTCGCCGCTTGATCGGCGCGGCCAAGGCCCGCAGCATCGTCACGCTGATCGACGGCGCACAGGCCGTGGCCCACATGCCGGTCGACGTGCAGGATCTCGGCTGCGATTTCTACGCATTCTCGGGCCACAAGATGTTCGGCCCCACCGGCATCGGAGTTCTCTACGGGCGCGAACAGCTGCTCGAGCGCATGCCGCCCTGGCAGACCGGCGGTGAGATGATCCTCGCCGTGACCTTCGCCAAGACCACGTACAACGGCTTGCCGAATAAGTTCGAAGCCGGCACGCCCAATATATCCGGAGCCATCGGCCTGGGCGCGGCGGTGGAATTTCTGCAAGGCCTGGATCGCGACGCCGCCGAGCGCCACGAGAGCGCGCTGCTCGACTATGCGACGACGGCATTGAGCAAGATACCCGAAACACGCATCGTGGGCACGGCGCCGGACAAGGCAAGCCTGGTGTCGTTCGTCGTGGCCGGCGTGCATCCTCACGATCTCGGAACCATCCTTGACGAGGACGGCATCGCCGTTCGGACCGGACATCACTGCGCCATGCCGGTCATGGAGTTCTTCAAGCTGCCGGCGACGGCCCGCGCCTCGTTTGCCATTTACAACACCTTCGAGGAAATCGACAGGCTTGCCGCGGGCGTCGAACGCGCGCGCCAGCTGTTTGCTTAAATTCGCCATGGAACTCAACGAGCTGTACCGCGACGTGATTCTCGACCACAACCGCCGGCCGCGTAATTTTGGCGGCCTGGAGCCGGCCGACGCCAGCGTCGAGGGGTTCAATCCCATGTGCGGCGACCGTCTCACGCTGCGCCTCAAATTGGATGAAGACAAGATCAGCGACATCCGCTTCGAGGGCCAGGGATGCGCGATATCCACCGCCTCGGCTTCTTTGATGACCGAAGCGGTGAAAGGCCGCACGCGCGCGGATGCGCTGCGTCTGTTCGATCGCGTGCACCAGCTCCTGACCGACGATGCGGCGCCCCCCGCCGAGGAGCTCGGCAAGCTGGCCGCCCTGTCCGGCGTGCGCGAATTTCCGGCGCGGGTCAAATGTGCGAGCCTGTGCTGGCACACGCTGAGCGCGGCGCTGCGCTCAACCGACCCGCAAACCTTGCCTGCCGTGACCACTGAATGAGTAGCTTCCGATGCGTTCCTACGAAAACGAACCCATAGTCGTACAGCGCGAGGTCAAGGCGGTGGCCATCCCCGCCGGCGTCGAGGTCAATCTCAAAGTCGGCTCCGTGGGCTACATCACGCAGGCGCTGGGAGGCAGCTTCACCGTCTATATCGACGGCAATTTGTTCCGCATTGCAGGCGCGGATGCGGACGCGATCGGCAAGACCGCCGCGAAGCCGCCCGAAGTGCCCCCCGGAGCTTCCGAGGACGACATCAAGCACATCGTGTGGCAGCAGCTCAAGACTTGCTATGACCCCGAAATTCCCGTCAATATCGTCGACCTGGGGCTGGTGTACGAATGCGATGTCAGCAAGAACGACGATGCAACCCGCACGGTCGACATCAAGATGACGTTGACCGCGCCCGGCTGCGGCATGGGTGAGGTGTTGGTGCAGGACGTGCGCGACAAGGTGCAGATCGTCCCGACCGTGGCACGCGCGAACGTCGAACTGGTATTCGACCCGCCGTGGAATCAGACCATGATGTCGGATGAGGCTCGTCTGCAAACCGGCATGATGTAGAGATGCAGTGAGGGCTTTCTGGTGAAATGGATCGACGCAGGCCCCGCCGCGGATCTGGCCGATGGACAAACGCGGTCCGTTCCCGTGGGCCGGCGCATGATCGCGGTGGCGCGCAGCGGCGAGGCTTACTTTGCGATCGACGATGTCTGCACTCACGACGGTGCGGAGCTGACGGGGGGCGCCATCGAGGGTACGGAAATCATTTGCCCGCGTCACGGTGCCCGCTTTTGTCTTAAAACAGGGGAAGCGCTGACGCCTCCGGCGTACGAACCGGTGCGCGTCTACCAAACGAAAATTGAGGGTGGCCATTTGTGGGTACGCGCAGACTGACGCTGTTGCGACACGGCACGGCGCAGGCCACCGACGCCTGCGCAGAGGACTTCGAGCGCGCCCTGACGCGCCGCGGCACCATCGAGGCGCGGGAGATCGCCAAGTGCATCGTCGAGCGCGATCTCATACCGGATTTGATTTTGGTGAGTCCGTCCGAGCGCACCTGGGCGACCGCCGAGATCATCGCCGACGCCTGCGAGCTCGACGCCAAACAGGTGCAGTGCGCGCGCGAATTGTACCTGGCCACTCCCGAGATGACCTGGCGGCTGCTCGCGAAACGCGACTCGCACCTGGCTCACATCATGATATGCGGACACAATCCGGGGTTGAGTCAGCTGGCGAGCCGCTTCGGCCCGAAGCCGCAGCGCCGAGAATTGCCGACCGCCGGCATCGCGACCGCCGTTTGGCACGATGCGGACTGGGGCACGCTCGAACCCGAAACCGCCGTCAGCTGCGAACTGGACGATCCGGAGAGCACGGCGGACCTCTAGTGGCTGGTGCCTCGCCCCGGCGGCCCTCGGCTGGCGCGCCGCGGCCCGTCACTCATCGTCCGTCAATCCCGCCAGTTGCGCATCGCGTAAGTCGAGTTCCCGCTCGATCCGGCGCCGCGGCTCGCCGTGCAGCGCGCCGCTGCGGTAAAGCTCATTGACGGTGTCCCGCTCCGCGGAGAGCAACTCAAGCTTGATGTCGTCGTCGAGCCGGCCGAGCTTCTCGTGGTCGCTGTCGCCGTCGCTTCTGTTGCCGATATATTTGAGCCGGTCGGCGAGCCGCGCGCGCAGCGGATGCACCAGGTCGGGCGGCAGATCGCGCTCGCGGCGCAATACCTCGAGCCGCTTCTCGGCCGCTTCGATCGCCTTGCGGCGCGCCGCGAATTCCTGCCTCCTTTCCACCGCGTGCTCGCGGCGGCCGGCATTGGCGAGCCCGAGCGCACGAATCACGGTCGGCAAGAGCAATCCCTGCCCAACCAGCGTGACCAGGATGACGGCAAAGGTCAGGATGAGGATGAGATCGCGGTGGGGGAACGGCTGCCCGCTCTCGGTGACCAAAGGTATGGCGAGCGCCGCGGCAAGCGACACGATACCGCGTATTCCGGTGAATGCCAGGGCAAATGGCCACTGCCACGGCGGCGACGGATCTCTGCGCGCCAGCCGGGGCGAAAGCCAGCGCGGTAGGTAGGTGGCCGGATACATCCAAACGAAGCGCGCGCCGATGACGACGGCGCAGACGACGGCCGCCGAAATTGCGAGTTCCGACGTCGAATAGGAACTCGATCCCGCGATGAGTGAACGGGCCTGCAGGCCGGTCACCAAGAACACGACGCCTTCGATCAGGTAGATGAGGAATCGCCAGAAGAACACTCCCTGCAAGCGGGTCGCGGCGCTGATCAGGCGCAACCCGTTCCAGCTGATGTAGAGTCCGGCAGTGACCGTGGCGAGGACCCCGGAGCCGCCCAAATGCTGGGGCGGCCAATAGGCGACGAAGGGCGTGAGCACGGAGAGCATGATTTCTATGCTCGTATCGCACACCCAGCGCCGCAGCCGAAGCATCAGCCACCCGATCGCGAGACCCCAGAGAATCTCGCCGATCGTGATGGCGGCGAATGCGCCGAAAGCCCTGTCGAAGGAGAACACGCCGGCGCTGACGGCCCCCACGGCGAAGCGGTACAGAACCAGTGCCGTCGCATCGTTCGCGAGGCCCTCTCCTTCCAGGACGACGAGAATGCGCCGTGGAATCTGCATCTTTCGCGCGAGGGACAGCGGCGCCACCGCGTCCGGCGGCGACACGATGGCGCCAAGTACGAACCCCTCCGGCCACGATAGGCGCAAAATCCAATGGGCGGCCGCGGCGGTTGCGACGGTCGTAAACGCGACGCAGCCCACGGCCAGCAGGGAGATGGGCCGCAAATTGAAGCGGAACTCGCGCCAGTCCATGGCGACCGCCGAGGAATAGATGACCGGCGGCAAAACGAACAACAACACGAACTCGGGCGCCAGCCTCACCGTGGGCAGACCGGGGATGAGCGCCAGCGCGACGCCCGCGGCGACCAGCAATATGGCGGGCGGCACCTCGAGCCGCCTCGCCAGCAGCGAAATCGCGGCGATCACCGCCAGCAGCGAAATCAGAATTTCTATGGTGGGCAGCATAGGGCGCTCAGGTTTGGTCGCGCTGCAGCCGCATCAGCCGCCGCCGATCGCGCTTGTCGGGACGCGCATCCGGGCGCGGCCGCGACACCTGCGCGAGGCGCTGCTGCTCGCGAAGCTTGGCGCGCCGCTCCGCGCTCGCCGCCGTCTCGAGATAGTGCGCCTGCGCCTCGGCCGCCGGACCGCGGCGCAGCGGCAATCCGAGCACCTCGAATTCAGCCACGATTCCCTGCAGCGAGAGGCTCAGGCGATCGCCGACGCGCACACGATGCGCCGGCTTGACCCGCTCGGCGTTCAAATGCACTTTCCCGCCGCTGATCGCGGCCGTCGCCAGGCTCCGCGTCTTGAAGAAACGGGCATGCCATAGCCACTTGTCAAGTCGATGATTGTCGGTGTTCTCGTCGTTGGTCATGCTGAGCTTGGCGCAGTCGCCGCTTGATACCGTTATAATAGCGTGATGAAAGGCCCGACCACGCATCGAAGATCGCCGTGCTGAAGGAATTTCGCGAGCGGCTGTCGCGCGACACCGAGGCGCTCGAGGCGGCCGGGCTCTTGAAACGCGAGCGGGTGATCGGATCGGCGCAGGGTCCCCTGGTGCGGCTGGCGGACGGGCGCGAGATGATCAATCTCTGCGCCAACAACTATCTGGGGCTCGCCAACCACCCGGCCGTGCTCGAGGCGGCGCATGCGGGGCTCGCGCGCTATGGCTACGGCGTGGCGTCGGTGCGCTTCATCTGCGGGACGCAAAGCGTCCATCGCGAACTGGAGGAACGCCTGAGCGCCTATTTGGCGATGGAAGATGCGATTTTGTATTCCTCCTGCTTCGACGCGAACGGCGGCTTGTTCGAGACGCTGCTCGACGGCGAGGACGCCGTCATCAGCGATGCCCTGAACCACGCCAGCATCATCGACGGCATCCGCCTCTGCAAGGCGCGGCGCCTGCGCTACGCCAACAACGACATGAACGAACTCGAACAAGCCCTGAAGGACGCGCAAGGTTCGCGCGTGCGTCTCATCGCGACCGACGGCGTGTTCTCCATGGACGGCTCGATCGCCAAGCTCGACCAGATCTGCGATTTGGCCGATCGGTATGGCGCGCTGGTCATGGTCGATGACTCGCACGCCACCGGCTTCCTCGGCGCGCGCGGCCGCGGTTCGCATGAGCTGCGCGGCGTCATCGGCCGGATCGACATCTTGAGCGGGACTTTCGGCAAGGCCTTGGGCGGCGCCAGCGGCGGCTTCGTCGCCGCGCGCAGGGAAATCGTCGGCTGGTTGCGCCAACGATCGCGCCCGTATCTGTTTTCGAACAGCGTCGCACCGCCGGTGGCCGCGGCCACACTGCGGGTGATAGACCTCTTGGAGAGCTCGACCGACCTGCGCGAGCGGCTGCATGCGAACGCCCGCTACTTCCGCGCGGAGATGCAGAGCCTTGGATTCGATTTGATTCCGGGCGAGCATCCCATCATCCCGGTCATGCTGGGCGAGGCACCCTTGGCGGTCAAGCTCGCGGAACGCGTACAGGCGCTCGGTGTCTATGTCGTGGCTTTCGCCTTTCCGGTCGTGCCGCATGGAAAGGCGCGCATTCGCACCCAGATGAGCGCGGCGCACTCACGCGAGCAGCTCGATCAGGTGGTTCAGGCGTTCCGGTCGGCAGGCCGCGAGCTGGCTATCATTCACTAGAGACATGTCATGAAAGCATTGGTCAAGGCACGCGCGGAACCCGGTATCTGGCTCGAGGATGTACCCGAGCCCTCGGTCGGACACAACGACGTGCTCATCAAGGTGCATCGCTCGGCGATTTGCGGCACCGACATGCACATCTACAACTGGGACGCCTGGGCGCAAAAAACCGTTCCCGTGCCCATGGCGGTCGGCCACGAGTACTCCGGCGAGATCGTCGAAATGGGCAGCGAAGTGCGCGGCTTCAGCACCGGCGATCGGGTATCGGGAGAGGGCCACATCACCTGCGGACACTGCCGCAATTGCCGCGCCGGCCGGCGGCACCTGTGCCGCAACACATCGAGCGTGGGCGTGAACCGCCCGGGCGCATTTGCCGAATATCTGACCATTCCGGCGACCAACGTATTCAAGCTGCCGCCCGCCATCGACGATGAAATTGCCTCCATTCTCGATCCGTTCGGCAACGCCACGCACACGGCGTTGGCGTTCAGCGTCGTCGGCGAGGATGTGCTGATTACCGGTGCCGGCCCCATCGGCATCATGGCGGTGGCGATCGCCCGGCATTGCGGCGCGCGCCACATCGTCATCACGGACGTGAACGACTATCGCCTGGGATTGGCGGCAAAAATGGGCGCCTCCAAGGCGCTCAATGTGGCGCGAGAATCCCTGGATGACGCGATGCGGGATCTCGGAATGGAAGAGGGTTTCGACGTCGGCTTCGAAATGTCCGGCAATGCCACGGCGCTGCGCGAAATGCTGCGTACCATGAACCACGGCGGCAGCATCTCGATGCTCGGCATTCCACCCGGCGAAACGGCCATCGATTGGAACCAGGTCATTTTCAAGGGCCTGGTGATCAAGGGCATCTACGGCCGCGAGATGTTCGAGACCTGGTACAAGATGTCGAGCATGCTGCAAAGCGGGCTCGATGTGCGCCCGGTCATCACCCACCGCTTGGGGATCAACGATTACCGCGCCGGATTTGAGATCATGAATTCCGGAAAATCCGGGAAGATCACGCTGGATTGGTCCAGCCTCTGAGCCTGTCCGAGGATTCCGCTTAAGGCCAGGATCAGCGGCCGGCAAGCGACTTGAGCGTCATGCGCGGCTCGCGGCACCAGCAATACGCATACAGCCCGCGCGGATCGTTCAGCCTGGCGATGGCGCGCGCCTGCTCGAGCACGGGGTCGAGCACCCGCTCGACGTCGCTGCGCGGTGCGATGATTCCGGCGATCTGGCCCATGCGCAACGTCTCCGAGCGCAGCTGCATCAGGAGCTGCTGGCGCAGGCTCAACTCAGGCTCGATGTAGTCGACATCGTAGTCGGCACTCAACTGGGCGAGCTTGGCCGCCGCGTCGCTGGCATCCTTGAGTCCGCCGAGGTGGTCCACCAATCCTATGCGCTCGGCGTCGACACCGGCCCACACCCGCCCTTGCGCAATCTTGTCCACGTCTTCCACGGCTTTCTTCCGCCCGTCGGCAACACGGCGCAGAAATTCCGCGTAGGCGTGATCGACTGAAACCTGCAGTATCCGGCGGGTTGCCGGCGTCAGCGCGCGGTCGAGACGCATGTCGCCCGCCATCGGGGTGGTGCCGAGGCCGTCGACTTTGACCCCGAGCTTCTCCAAGGTGTGCTGGAAGGTCGGCACCACCGAGAACACGCCGATCGATCCCGTCAAGGTCGTGGGGGCGGCGAAGATCTGATTCGCTCCGCTGGAAATATAGTATCCGCCCGACGCCGCGTAGGTGCTCATCGAGACCACCACGGGCTTGCCGGCGCCGCGCAGGTTCTGCACTTCGCGCAGGATCTGCTCGGACGCGAACATGCTGCCGCCCGGACTGTCCACGCGCAATACCACGGCTTTGATGGCCTTGTCGTAGCGTGCCTGGCGCAACAGGTCGGCCGTGCTCTCGCCGCCGATCGTGCCGGGCGGTTGATGACCGTCGAGAATTTCCCCCGCTGCCACCACGATGCCGACCTTCGCGTCGGATTTGGATTTCAAGACATGCTTGGAGCGCACGGAAGCAAGATATTGATTCATCCCGATGGAGTTGAAGGAGTGCGTGTCCTCATCCTCGCCCACCAGCGCCTTCAAATCGTCGGCCACTTGACGGCGGCTCTTCAGGGCGGTGACCAGGCCGCGCTGCAGCGCCAGCTTGGC
The DNA here is from genome assembly GCA_963818075.1 of uncultured Gammaproteobacteria bacterium. Classification (GTDB taxonomy): domain Bacteria; phylum Pseudomonadota; class Gammaproteobacteria; order Steroidobacterales; family Steroidobacteraceae; genus Bog-1198. Next base: position 86,264 of record CAWFQX010000013.1, read on the forward strand.
GGCATCGCCATTGACGGCGGCGAGCGCGGCGGGTTCGTCCGCCACGAACTCGTTGAGCGCTCCGGCGGGCAGGGAGCGGGCGCGAATCACGTCCTGCTGGTAGGCGTTCCACAGCGCCTCGAGCCACACCGAGCTCTCCTCGCGTTCGCTTGCCGCCATGTCGCTGCGCGAGAATTGGTCGGTGAAACTCTTGTACGTGCCGGCGCGGAACACGTTGACATCGACGCCGAGCTTGTCGATGGCGTCCTTCAAGAACATGCGGTAGTAACTGAAGCCGTCCAGGTAAATCAGCCCCATCGGATCGAGATAGACCTCGCCGGCCTGCGCCGCCAGGTAGTACTGCGTCTGATCCAATGAATCGGCGGCCACCACCACGCGCTTGCCGCCGGCGCGAAAATCGCGCAGCGCGGCGCCGATTTCCTGCAGCTTCGACAGGCCCGAGGCATCCAGGGAACCCAAATCGAGCACGATGAGTTTGATGCGCGCGTCGGCTTTGGCGGCCGCGACCGCGTCGGTCACGTCCCGCAGCAGCGTCTCCGGTGCCGGACCGCCGGAGGCCTCGCCGAAGGCGCGCCGCACCGGGTCGCTCGACAGCTGTTCGACCAGGCTGCCTTCGGGCGCGATTACCAGCGCCGCCGAGTGCGGCACGATCGGAATGGAGGTATGCAGGGCGGCGAGCACGAAGCCGAAGATCACCAGCAGCAGGATCAGGTGCAGGACCCTGCGGATCCCCTCCAGTATCCGCCAGACCAGTCCAAAAAATCCCCTGCCAGCGGATCCGACACTCATTCAAGGCCTCCCCTGCCGCCGGGCAAAAATCCCGGCGATAGGTCAGATTTTCTCGTCGATGCGCGCTGCTTTGCCCGACAGGTCACGCAGGTAGTAGAGCTTCGCGCGGCGCACGGCGCCGCGGCGCTTCACGCTGACCTCGCTGATCGAAGGGCTGAAGGTCTGAAACACGCGCTCCACGCCTTCGCCGTGCGAAATCTTGCGCACCGTGAACGAGGAATTGAGCCCGCGATTCTTCTTGGCGATAACCACACCCTCGTAAGCCTGCACGCGCTCGCGATCACCCTCCGTCACCTTGACCTGCACCACGACGGTGTCGCCGGGATTGAAGTCCGGAAGCTTGCGCGACGCACGCTCGCCGTTCAATTCTTGGATGATCTTGTTCATAGTTACCGCCCTCACCTTTGACTTATCTTCGATGTACCTAAGCGCCGCCGGCGCGTTCGATCTTGAATTCTTCCAACAAGGCCCGTTCCGCATCACTCATGCCGCGCCGCTCGAGCAGATCCGGCCTGCGCAGCCAGGTACGGCCCAGCGCCTGCTGCAGGCGCCAGCGGTGGATCGCCGCATGATCGCCCGACAGCAGCACCGCAGGCACCGCCCGGCCGTCGATATCCGGCGGGCGCGTGTAGTGCGGCCAATCCAGCAATCCGTCGCTGAACGATTCCTGCTCCGCCGATTCCGCGCTGCCGAGCGTGCCCGGAAGCAGCCGCGCTATCGCGTCGATCACCACCAGCGCCGCCAGTTCGCCGCCCGAAAGCACGTAGTCGCCGATCGACCAGCGCGCATCGGTCTCGCGCTCGATGCAGCGCTCATCGACGCCCTCGTAGCGTCCCGCCACCAAAATCAAACCCGCCGCCGCGCATGCCGACGCGCGCCGTAGCCTGCTCGAATCGCTGCCCGTCCGCGCCCAGATACACTTTCTGGCTGCCCGGCGGCTGCGCCGCCGCGGCCGCGCGTATGGCGCTGCGCAGCGGTTCGACCTTCAACACCATGCCGGGACCGCCGCCGTAGGGCCGGTCATCCACCGTGCGATGCGCGTCGGTCGCGTACTCGCGCGGATCGAAGCACTCGACCTCGAGGACGCCCCGCTCCGCCGCCCGCCCGACCACGCCATGCGCCAGAGCCTCGCGGATCATCACGGGAAACAACGTCACAACCGCAATACGCATGCGCGCCTAGCTGCGGTCGCCCAAGCCGTCCGCGTTCCAATCCACGATCACCCGGCGCGCCTGCAGATCCACTCGCCGCAAATGCTGCGGCACGGCCGGTATCCAAAATTCCTGCGCGCCCCGCACCACCATCAGCACCTGCGCGGGCGACTCGATGAAATGCCGCACGACCCCCAAAGCGGCGCCGTCGAGATTCACCACCTCGCAGCCGATCAAGTCGGCGCGGTAAAAATCCTTGTCATCGCGCTGCGGCAGTTCGCTGCGCGGTACGCACACCTCTGCGCCGCGCAAAGCCTGCGCCTGGTCCCGGTCCTCGACGCCTGCCAATTTCACGGTCAATGCGCCGCCGCTGCGGCCGCTGGCCTCAATCCGGTAGTTCTGCCAGACACTGCCGTGGCCGATGCGCAAACTTCGATGATCGAGTAAACGCTCCGGCGGGTCAGTATGCGAACGTAGCTTGATCCATCCTCGGACGCCAAATGGCGCACCCACGAACCCCAGTTGGATGAGCGCCGATGATTCCTCGCTCATCGCTGCTCTCCGCAAGCTTTACAACGGCCCTTAGGCGGCCTGTTTGCGGAAGGTGGTGAGCAGGAACTTGACCCGGTCGGACATGTGCGCGCCCAGCTTGAGCCAATGTTCGATTCGAGCGACGTTCAGACGCAGCTTGACTTCGGCGCCGCGCGCCACGGGATTGAACAGGCCCACGCTCTCCAAGCTGGTGCCGCCCTGGCGTTTACGGCTGTCGGTCACCACCACGTGATAGAACGGGGTCTTCTTGCCGCCGCGTCGAGTCAAACGAATCGTCACCATCTTGATTCACCTTGCAAAGCGTAGCCGCTAATTGTAATGACAACCGGGGGGCCAGAGCAACAACTCGTTGAATCGGCAGCAAATGGCGAAACCCTCGCCTAACGGCCCCGTCAGGCCGCCCAATGGGCCGTCAGGGCCCAAATCCGGGCGGCAAGCGCCCCGCCATGCCGCGCATCATGTTCTTCAACATGCCGCCCTTGGCGAGCTTTTTCATGGTCTTTTGCATGTGATCGAACTGCTTGAGCAGGCGATTGACCTCCGGCAGCGGCACGCCTGCGCCCGCGGCGATACGGCGCTTGCGCGAGCCGTCGATCATCTCCGGCCGCCGGCGCTCGCGCGGCGTCATCGAATCGATGATGCCCATCTGACGCTTCATGTTCTGCGCATTGACCGAGCCGGCCGCCGCCGCGGCGTTGGCCTGCAAGTGGGAGGGCAGCTTGTCGAGCACCGCCGCCATGCCGCCCATGTTCTGCAGTTGGCTCAACTGGTCGCGCAAATCGGCCAAATCGAAGGATTTCCCCTTGGCAATCTTCTTGGCGAGCTTTTCAGCCTTTTCTTGATCGACCTGGCCCTGAACTTGCTCGACCAGCGACAGCACATCGCCCATTCCAAGGATGCGCGATGCGATGCGCTCCGGCTGAAAGAGCTCGAGCGCCTCCGACTTCTCGCCGGTGCCGACGAACAGGATGGGCTTGCCCGTGACCTGCCTCACCGACAATGCCGCACCGCCACGCGCATCGCCGTCCGCCTTGGTCAGAATCACCCCGGTCAGGCTCAATGCGTCGTTGAATGCCTTGGCGGCGTTGACGGCATCCTGGCCGGCCATGCTGTCCACCACGAACAGGCGCTCGTGCGGATGCAGCGCCGCTTCGAGCTCCCTGACCTCCGCCATCATCTCGGCGTCGATGTGCAGGCGGCCCGCCGTGTCGAGCAGCAACACATCGTAGGCCTGCAGAGCCGCCTCGGTGAGTGCGCGTTTGGCGATCGCCAGGGGCGCTTCGCTGGCAGTCGCCGCCGCGAATCCCGCTCCCACCTGCGCGGCCAGCGTCTGCAGCTGCAGAATCGCGGCCGGGCGGTACACGTCGGTGCTCACCATCAGCACCTTCTTGTTTTGCTTCTCGATCAGCCAGCGCGCGAGCTTGCCGGCACTGGTGGTCTTACCGGCGCCCTGCAATCCGGCCAGCATGACGACCACGGGGCGCTGCGCGCGCAGATTGAGCCCTGAGCTCGGCTCGCCCATGAGCCGCGTCAACTCCTCGTGCACGATCTTGATGAAGGCCTGCCCGGGGGTGAGGCTCTTGCTGACCTCGACGCCGATGGCCCGCGCCTTGACGGCCTCGGTGAAGGTCTTGACGACACTGAGCGCGACATCCGCATCGAGCAGCGCGAGCCGCACCTCGCGCACCGTGTCGGAAATATTCTCGTCGCTTAAGCGGCCGCGGCCGGACAGCGATTTGAGCGCGGCGCCGAGGCCGGCTGTGAGGCGGTCGAACATGGTGCGGATGTTAGCATTTCGATTGCCCGGGCGGGCCGCCGTGCGCCGCCGCGGTCGGGCGCCTAGGCGCTACCGGGTGCTTGTGTCATTATCCTCGATGTCGTCATTCAGGCCCACTGCAGCCGTGATTTTCGCCGTCATCTCTTTGTTCGTTCTCTACACCGCCAGCGCCTGGGTCATGCTGCGCAGTGTGCAGAAGCCCCGCTTGGAGCCGCTCGGCTGGGCTCTGATCCTGCTGGCGCTCGTCGGCCACAGCGACGCCATCATGCACACGATGCGCGTGAATGGTCCGTTTTCCATCGGCGTGCCCGAGGCCATATCCCTGCTGGCTTGGACTCTCGCCGTGCTGGCCTGCCTCATCTGCATCGATCGGCAATATCGCGTGCTCGGTGCCATCCTGCTGGCGTTCGCGGCGCTCGGAGCGGCGGTGACCGGCACCGGGCACACGTTCGCCGAGGCAACCGCCCCGGGTTGGGAACTGACGGCGCATATCCTGCTCTCGATGGGCGCTGCGGCGCTGCTGTTCGCGGCGGCCGTCACCGCCATGCTGCTGGTGTTTCTCGATCGCCGCTTGCGCAACCGGCGCATCATCGATTTACCGAGCGGCATGCCGCCGCTCGATACACTGGAAAAGCTGCTGTTCCGTCTGATCGGCGCCGGGTTCGGCTTGCTCACTCTGGCGCTGTTCACGGGCTTCGTCTTCGTCACCAATTTGTTCACGCAGAACTTGGTGCAAAAAACCGTCTTGTCGCTGATCGCCTGGCTGCTGTTCGGGGTCCTTCTGATCGGCCGGGTGCGCTACGGATGGCGCGGGCGCTCGGCCGTGCGCTGGACATTGAGCGGCTTCGGCATCCTCGCGGTGGCGTATTTCGGCGTGAAGTTCGTCCTCGAGGATGTGCTCGGGCGGCATTGGGGCTAGACCGGTTGCCGCACCCTTCCCTAGGTATGCTGTTCGGCGCGCTGGCGGGACTGCTTTTCCTCGCAGCGTTCTTCGCCGGCAGCGAAACCGCACTCATGAGCTTGAACCGCTATCGCCTGAGGCATCGCGCCAAGCAAGGCAATCGCGGTGCACGGCTGGCGGAGAAACTGCTCGCCCGTCCCGACCGATTGATCGGACTGATCCTATTGCTCAGCACCATCGTCAACGTGACGGCGCCGATGCTGGTGGGCTTCATCGCCCTGCGATTGGGCGGCGAATTCCTGGTTGCCTTCGGGGCCGCCGCGCTCACCTTGGTGCTGCTGATCTTCTGCGAGGTGGCGCCCAAGACTTTTGGCGCCCTGCATCCCGAACGGCTCGCGCTGCCCGCCGCCTACATCTACACGCCCCTGCTGCTGGTGCTGTACCCCTTCGTATGGGCGACGAATCTGATGGCGAACGGCGTGCTGCGCCTGTTCGGCGTGCCGCGGCAGCAGGCCTCGAATTCCTTGAGCAGCGAAGAATTGCGCACGGTCGTGGCCGAAGCCGGCGCGATGATTCCGCATCGCCACCAGCAGATGCTCGTCAGCATTTTGGATCTGGAAAACGCCACCGTGGAAGACATCATGGTGCCGCGCAACGAGATCGTCGGCATCGACGTCGATGATGATTGGGATCGGGTCGTCGAGCAGCTGCGTCAGAGCCAGCACACGCGCCTGCCGGTTTACGAGGGAGAAATCGATCGCATCATCGGCGTGCTGCACATGAAGCAAGTCGTTCACGAACTTGCGCGCGGTCGGCTCGACCGCGCGGCATTGATCGAAGCGGCCAGCGCGCGCGAGGCGTACTTCGTGCCGTCCGGCACCACGCTCAACACCCAATTGGTGAATTTTCAGCGCGACAAGCGCCGCATGGCATTCGTGGTCGACGAATACGGCGACATTCAGGGCCTGGTCACGCTCGAAGACATACTCGAAGAAATCGTCGGCGAATTTACGACCGATCCGGCGACGATGATGCACAAGGACGTGCATGCGGAGGCCGACGGCAGCTTCGTCGCCAACGCCTCGACGACGATCCGGGCGCTGAATCGCTCCATGCGTTGGAACCTGCCGACCGACGGCCCGAAAACCTTGAACGGCTTGATCGTGGAGTTCCTGGAGACCATCCCGGAACCCGGCACGACGCTCAAGCTGGCGAACTACATGCTGGAAGTGCTGCAAACGGGCGATAACGCCATCAAGACGGTGCGTATCCGCCCGCCTTGAGCCGGGCTTTACATAACTCGCCCGTGAGCGTGAACTGGACTGAAGGTCAGCGTGAACCGAACTTCACAGGCGGCGGCCGGTACCGCACACTGCCGCTTTGGATACATCCGTGCATGACCCTATGAACAAGACTGCCGCAAGGACCGATGACACTGCGTCGCAAGTCGACCTACTGTGGCAGGGGCGGGTCGATGCGCTGATCTCCGGCGAATGCAGCGAAGCGGATTTCATGGCGGAATTGGCGAGCCTGCGGCAGTCGGGCGCCGATTCAATCTGGAGCGTCCTCGCACTGCTCGATCAACGCTACCGACGCGGACAATTGCCGATCGAGCTGTTTCGCTCCATCGAGGCAAAAATTGCGCGGCGCGAATTGAGCGCCCACGACTACAGCACGACGGTCGAACTGGATTTCGTTCCGCCGCCGGCCGCGTCGAAACCGCCAATCAGCCGCGCCGACCCCGTCGATATTCTGACGGTCGATTATCCCATCGAACCGGCGCAAGCTCCGGCCAAGGCCGCCGCGCCGCCGGCGCCGGCGCCGGCCGAGCGGATCTTGCGCGACCGATACGTTCTCGAAACGCCGCTCGGCAGCGGCGGCATGGGGACGGTATTCAAGGCCGTGGACCGTTACCGCTGCGATCTACCGCAGGCCAACCGCATCGTGGCCATCAAGTTTCTCCATGAAGCAGCCGGCCACCCGGAGATCGTGTCGAAACTGCGGCGCGAATTCTACTGCGCGCAAGCCCTGTCGCATCCCAACATCGTCAAGGTGTACGAGCTGGATCGGGATGGCGACATCGAGTTCTTCACCATGGAGTTTCTGGACGGAGAGCTGCTGAGCAGTGTGGTCGAAAAATTGCAGCCCACGCCGCTGTCGCGGCCGCGCGCGTGGGCGATCATCCGCGAGGTGGCGGCGGGACTCGCGCATGCCCATTCGCGCAATGTGGTGCACGGCGACTTGAAGCCCCAAAACATCATGATCACCAATTCGGGCGAGACGCGCATCCTCGACTTTGGCGCCTCCAGCGCCGAGATCGCCCAGAAGAGCACTGCGAGTGCGATGACGCCGGCCTACGCCAGCTGTGAACTGTTGGAGGGACAGGGGGCGGATCCGCGCGATGACCTCTTTGCGCTCGCGTGCCTGTCATACGAATTGCTCGCCGGACGGCATCCGTTCCAGCGCCGGCGGTCGACCGCGGCGCGCGATCTGGGGCTCATCCCCCAGCGGCCGCGCGGCTTGAGCCGGTCGCAATGGCGGATCTTGAAACTGGGTCTCGGCTGGCGCCGCGAAGACCGCTCCATGGCGGTCGCCGACTGGATTGCCGGACTGCGTCCCGCAACCACGGCAGCGCGGCGCGTGCGGCCGCAGTTGGTCATCGGCATCGGTGTGGCCGTCGTTGTCGTCGGAGCGGCGTTGGCGCTCTTTTACCATCGGCAGCCGCTCGAGCAGAAAACCGTGGACGGCGCCGCCGTGTCGCCGACTGCGGCGGATGGTTCCATCGCTCCCGGCCCTGCGGCCCTAGATTCATCCGCGCCGACGGTCACGGCGCCCGGCACCACCAGTGGCGCGGCGCCTTCCACGGCGCCTGGCGCCGCGTCTTCCACTGTGCCTTTTCATGCGCCCGGCGCAGCGTCCGCCGCCGCAGCGTCCGCCGCATCTGTCGCGCCGACTGCTGCGGGATCACCGCAGCCCGCGGCCAAGCGCGGCGCGGCCGCGGCACCGGCCAAGCCCGCCGACAGCATCAGCATTACCGCCGGCAACTTCCGGATCGGAGCCCATCAAAACTTTGCGGAAGTCCACGTGCGACGCTCCAACGGATCGGGCAGCGAAGCGACTTTCGCCTGGTGGACCGAACCGGGTTCCGCGCTGCCCGGCACCGACTACGTGGCACAAGGGCGGACCGTGCAGTTATTGTCGGCGCGCAGCCAAATGGCCACTTTGTTCGTGAAACTCGTGCCGAACGTCTCGAGAAAGCATCGCGCCGAGTTCTACGTCGTCATTGCCGATCCAGGCAGCGGCGCGTCCCTGGGCCGCGTCACGCGCGCGACGATCGTGCTGCCGCCGCAGTGACCAACGCGGCCGGCGCCGCTGCCGGCAGCCGCCGGCCGGTTCCGACTACAGCGCGTCGAGCGCCTGATTCAACCGCGTCACCCCGCGAACCGACATTCCCTCGGGCGGCCGCTTCGGTACGTTCGCCTCCGGCACCACCGCCAGTTTGAAGCCGTGTTTGGCCGCTTCGCGCAGGCGTTCTTCGCCGAACGGCACCGGGCGGATCTCTCCGGCCAAACCCAACTCGCCGAAGGCGATGAGCGAGGTGGAAACCGGCGTGTCGCGCAAGCTCGACCGCGCGGCCATCACGATGGCCAAGTCTCCGGCAGTCTCCGCCAAGCGCACCCCGCCGACGACATTGGCAAAGACATCTTGGCCCTGCAGTTGCAGCCCCGCGTGGCGATGTGCCACCGCCAGCAGCATCGTCAGGCGGTTGCCGTCGATGCCGACCGCCACCCGGCGCGGATTCGCGCCAAGACTCGCATCCGCCAGCACCTGCACTTCGATCAGCAGCGAGCGTGTGCCCTCGCGCATCACCGTGATGACGCTCCCCGCGACGGGTTCGGCGTGCCGCGACAGGAAAATCGCCGATGGATTCGTGACCTCGCGCAGTCCCTGCTCGAGCATGGCGAACACCCCGATTTCATTCGCGGCGCCGAAGCGGTTTTTGACCGAGCGCAGCACGCGGAACCGGCTGCCGGTGTCGCTCTCGAAATAGAGCACGGTGTCGACCATGTGTTCGAGCACCCTGGGCCCCGCGATTTGCCCTTCCTTGGTGACGTGGCCCACCAAGAGCACCGCGGTGCCGCTGGTCTTGGCGAAGCGCACCAGGTCCGCCGTGCATTCGCGCAACTGCGAGACCGCCCCGGGCGCCGATTCGATGCGCTCCGAGCGCATGGTTTGGATGGAATCCACGATCAAAGCGCGGGCCCCCAGGGCAGTGGCTGCGCCGATGATGTCTTCCACACAGGTCTCGGCAATCAGCCGCGCCGTGGCGGCATCCAATCCCAAGCGCCGGGCGCGGAGCGCGACCTGCTGCAAGGATTCCTCGCCGGTGGCGTAGAGCACCGGCCCCGTGCCGTTGAGGGCCGCCGCGGCTTGCAGCATCAGTGTCGATTTACCGATCCCGGGATCGCCGCCGATCAGCGTCACCGAGCCCGGCACCAGGCCGCCGCCCAACACTCGATCGAGCTCCTGGGAGCCGGTGGTGAGGCGCGGCTGCTCGAGACTGGCCTCGGCGGCCAACGATGAGGAGCGATCCGTGCGGGGAATACGGGTCCCTCCCCGCGGGTTGGCCGCGGCCACCTCTACCAGCAAGGTGTTCCACTCGCCGCAAGCGGCGCACTGCCCCTGCCACTTCGGCGAAGCTGCTCCGCAGTTCTGGCAGATAAACACCTCTTTGGACTTCGCCATGGACCTCCTTCGCATCGATTTTGTGAGCTTAGCATTGCTGTTACAGCGGCCCGATCACCTATACTGCCGCCCTTCTGGACTGGGATTATGTCTATTGCATGCGCAAATTTGGGCTGATTGCGGCAATTGCGGGCTTGGGTACCTTGGCGGCGAGCCTGTTGCTGCGGGTAACCGCGCATGTTGACACCTGGGCTTGGCTGCCGGGAACCGTTCTCCTGGCCGGGGGAAGCGCCCTTCTTCTGTGGAGCCGCTTTGCCGCTTCCACCGCCGCGGCGCCCGCGGCCAAGATTGCGCAGCCCGTGGGCACCGATACCGCACGCCTGCTCGACAACTTCGAACAGCGCTTCGCGGAGCTCAAGGGCCGCAAACCGAATGCGACCGTGTTGAGCGATTTGTACACCCTCGGCTCGCAACTCGAACAGCGCGGCCGGGGCCCGCAGGCCACGGCCGTGTACCGCCACCTGGCCCGCGTCGACAACACCTACCGGGACGTCGCCGTACGCTTGAAGCGGCTGATGGACGCCGAGCGCGCCAAACCCAAGGCCGCGCCCCCCGCTCCCGTCATCGCGGTCCCGCCTCCCATCCCTCCCGCGCCCCAGGCCGACGGCGCCGCGGCTGCGCCCGCCGCGGCCCCCGAGGCGCAGCGCCTCGGCCGCTACCAGCTCGAGCGCGAAATCGGGCGCGGCGCGATGGGCACGGTCTATCTCGGGCGCGACACGGCCATCAATCGCATGGTGGCGATCAAGGCCATCCCGCTCGCGAGCGAGTTCAGCGATGCCGAGCTGGTCGAGGCGCGCGCGCGCTTCTTCCGCGAAGCGGAGACCGCCGGCCGCCTCAATCATCCGAACATCGTGACCATCTATGATGTCGGCGAGGAGCGCGGTCTCGCCTACATCGCGATGGAATACCTCAAGGGCCGGCACTTGAGCGACTATGCGAAATCCGACAATCTGATGGAACCGCGCAAGGTGTTGGAAGTCATCGGCCGCACGGCCGAAGCCCTGGGATTTGCACATAAGCAGCAAGTCGTCCACCGCGATATCAAACCGGCGAATCTGATGTACGATCCGGCCACCGACATCCTGAAAATCACGGATTTCGGCATTGCGCGCCTCTCGGATTCGGGCAGCACGCGCACCGGCATCGTCCTCGGCACGCCGTCGTTCATGTCCCCGGAACAGCTCGAGGGACGAACTGTGACAGGTCGCTCGGACTTGTTTTCCCTGGGTGTTAGCCTGTTTCAATTGTTGACCGGCCAGCTGCCCTTTACCGCCGATTCGATGACCGGGCTGATGCAGCAGATAGCGGAGGCGCCGCACCCGCCGTTGCGGGCTTTCCGGCCGGACCTGCCCGCCTGCGTCCAGAGCATCCTCGATCGAGCGCTGGCAAAGAACCCCGATGCACGATACGACTCTGGGGCCCAGATGGCGGCGGCCCTGGAAGATTGCCGGTCGCGCCTACCGAGTGGACTGCCATGATTGGACCAAACGCATGAGTTTGAAGGGGAAAATCGCCAGCGTAGCGCTCACCGACACGGGCAAGGTGCGCGAACACAACGAGGACATGATCGGCACCGAAGCCGACATCGGACTATTTGTGCTGGCCGACGGCATGGGGGGCTACAACGCGGGTGAGGTCGCGAGCGGCATCGCCGTCAAGACCATCATCAATTTGGTTCGGGACGCGATCATGCGCGAAGACCTGAGCGTGCCCGATCCCGAGACCGGGCTCACGCGCCCGAGCATCATCTTGCGTGATGCGATTCACAGAGCCAACAAAATCATCTACCACACATCCAAGACCCAGCCTCAATGTGAGGGCATGGGAACTACGGTGGTGGCCTGCTTGTTCCACGACAACAAGATGTCGATCGCGCACGTCGGGGATTCAAGGCTTTACCGCTTGCGCGACAACCGTTTCGAGCAAATGACCCTGGACCATTCCCTGCTGCAGGAACTGGTGGATCGGGGCTTCTATTCGCAGCAGGAAGCGCAGCGCGCGACCAACAAGAATTATGTTACGCGGGCCCTCGGGGTCGAGCAAAACGTCGAAGTCGAGATCCACGAGCAGCCGGTGCAGAAGTCCGATTACTACGTGCTCTGTTCCGACGGTCTTTCGGACATGATTGAAGATGAGGATATTCATTTAACAATCAGTACCTTTAGTGCTAATCTTGATACTGTAGCTAAACAGTTGATACAGCTCTCCAACGATAACGGCGGGCGGGATAATGTGTCGGTGATCATGGCGCACGTGGCCGAGCCGTTCCCGGCGCACCGGCGTATATTTGACAAAATCTTGGGATGGTTCGGTTAGGGATATGGAGTCTAAATGGCACGCCTGATGCTCAGCCTGGATGGTCAGATCCTCGCAGAATACAACATGAATAAAGAGCGCTACACGATCGGGCGCCTTCCGGACAACGATATTCGTATCGACAATCCGGCGGTGAGCGGTCATCACTCGCTCATCATCAATATTCTGAATGATTCCTTTTTGGAAGATTTGAACAGCACCAATGGCACGTATGTCAACGGCAAGCTGATCAAGAAGCATGCGATGCAGCACGGTGACGTCATCACCGTCGGCCATCATCAGCTGCGCTTCGTCGACAGCCAGGACGGCGAAGCCGAACAGGACGAATTCGAAAAGACCATGGTCATCACCCCGAGCTCACAGGGTGAGGAACGCATCCGGCGTGTCGGCGTTGCGGTGGACCAGGCCGCCAAGGCCGTGCCCAAACGTCCCGGCGTGCCCGACAATGTCACGGCTTTGCCCAAGGCCAAGCTGCAGGTGCTGAGCGGTGCGTTTGCCGGACGCGAATTGGAACTCACCAAGGCGCTCACCACCCTCGGCCGTCCGGGCGTGCAGGTGGCCGCCATTACCCGGCGCGCCGAAGGCTACTTCATCGTGCATGTGGACAGCGGTAAGGAAAACGATTACCCGCAGGTCAACGGAGTGCCGATCGGACCGCAGGCGCGTCGGCTCAACGACAACGACGTCGTGCAATTGGCCGGCGTGAAGATGGGGTTCTTCGAGAGCTGATCCTCAGGGCCTGTTTCAAGTCAGGCTGCTACGCGGTTCAGGCTGCTACGGGGTGATCCCGTGGCGCTTGAATTCGTCCGCGACGGTGCTCGACAGTGCTTTTGCGCGGGCGAGGTCGGCCTCGCCGTCCGCGGTTTTCTGGTTGCGTATCTTGGCCACCCCCCGGCCATACAACGCGCTCGCATTCTTCGGCGCGAGCTTCAGCGACTCGTCATAGTCGGCGATGGCCTTGCCGTAGTCTCCCAAACGCAGCCGCACCAGGCCGCGGCTCTCCAGGATCGGTGCGTTGACGGGGTTCGACTTGTCGCTCTGCCGGTACGCGGCGTTGCAATCGCTGAGCGCCTTGGCAAGCTCCTCTCCCTGAACCGCGCGCAGCCGGCATCGGCCATGCAGCGCGTCGATCATCTTCGAGTCGTCGGGATGGTTGGCTATCCAAAGATCCAATTCGGCCACACCCCGCGCCGGCAGATCGGCTTGCTGGTAGAGGTGCGCCAGCGTGAAGCGCGCATCGTCTTGTTTGGCTGCGACGCGATCGGCCGCGTCCAGGTCGGCGACGGCGTCCGCAATATCCTTGTGCGCCAGGCGCAGCTGTGCGCGCGAAATCCGTGCCGCCAGGTAATTCGAATTCAGTTCCAGCGCACGATCGAAATCGCTGAGCGCCGGCATGGGCTGCTTGTTCTGCCAGTGCGCCGTGCCGCGCTGATAAAAGTACTCGGCCTCGTTCGGATTCAATTCGGATGCGCGCGTGAAATCGGCAATTGCATGCTCGAAGTCGCGCCTGCCCAAGAACGCTGCGCCGCGCCGGGCGTAGGCGGCCGCGTCGGCGGGCTCGTCGGCCGGGTGGGCGGGCTCGTCGGTCGCGTGGGCGTCCGCGGCGCCCGCATCCGCGGCAGCGTCTGCCGGCACCGTTCTCGACAGGTTGAACACCGGGCCGCCGTTGTAGGTCAGGTACAGCCGGTGTTGACTGTTTGCGACGAACACGTGATGCGACAGGAAAAAATCCGCCCCGAGCAGCATATCGCCCTCATCGAGGTCGATGTCCGCGATGCGCAGCCGCGCATTCTTGATTTCCTCGCCGTCGCCCACCTTGAAGCTGGAGAACGGCGCAATATAAGTTTTTACCTTGCTGCGGCCGATGCCGCTCGAATAGCCCGCTTCGACGACACCGGCCGTGTCCGGCTTGACGCCGGCGCGCGCAGCGGCCTTCAAGGACAGGACCGAGTTCGTCGCACCCGTGTCGAACATGACAACGATCTTAGCGCCGTTGATGAACGCCGTGCCGGTGGTGTGCGGCCGCATCGGTGTCGTATGGCTGATGTCCATCATCGACAGGTCTTGCCCGGGAGTCGTCCAATAAGCGAGCAGAGTGTGCTTGCAGTCGTCCGCCTTGAACAACCGCACGATGCCGCGGGCAAAGTCGTACTCGACATCCCATTTTTCGAGCAGATTCTGGCCCATCAGGCCGACGGAATCGCCGCCGATTTCGCTGCCGCCGACCAGGAACTCGACGTCGTGCAGGGGGATGCCGGCGAGAGTGAACACCTTGACGGTGGCGAGAGATGTGTCTGTGGAACCGCCGATGCCCTTGACCTTGAGACCGTAGGGGCCGGGTCGTAGCCGGAGCTGGAATTGGGCTGCGGTCGCGGAGCTGATGATGCTGTAGAACGCGCCGCTGTCCAAGGCAAAGCGCGCATCCGCACCATTGATTTTCGCCGTGAACGTCGGCCGCATCCCGGACATGGTGATCGGCAGTTCGATTACTTTGGAGAGCTGGCATTTCGCCGACGCGAGCGGCGGACAGAGCGCGTGACTCAGCGCCAAGCATGCGACGGCGCGGTAAGACCTGCCCGGTGAACCTAACTTCCGTGTCGCCGCTTGCACCGCGGCAGTTTGCTCGAAGCGTGCACCCGGGTCAAAAAAGACCCTGGAGCCTGACGCAGACAGGCTCCTAGATGACGTAGTCCCCGGCGGCGGTCGTCGTGATTTTTCGGAGTCGCGGCAACTTGAACTTGCGCATGAGGGGTTTCATCAGCACGAATGCGGACGAAGTGAGTACGACGACCAGGCCGACCCGCAGCGTGAGTTCCATCCAGAGGAGCGTGCCCTGCGCGGGAGAGTTGGCACCCGGAGTCCCGACGAGGCCGAAGTACATGACCGTGAGAATGCCGAGGTGACTGACGGTATATCCCGCGACCGCAGCCATCACCGAGTCGGCCATCGCTCTTCGCCGATATTGACGCATGATGAAGGAGCACAGAAACCCCGTGGCTCCGAGTTCGCCCATGGCGAACAGAGTAATCACGCCGGCCGATTGCGCCGGCCCATCCGCCAGCATCAGCAAACTCGAGGCCCCGAACAGCAGGGTATGCCGGATGCTACATAATGCGATCTTCATTACCGACTCCGAACGTAGAACGACCAAAAGCGACTTAAGGTAAATCCTGATGGGCTACATATTCTCGCAGTGATTTCCTCAGTGCCGTGGCCTCGATCACACGAGATCCGTTCGGCAGCGTAGGCATGTCTCAGTTTTGCGACTAACGCGGCAGGACAGCCGCGTTGAACGCCGCGAACGCGGCGGCCCGAGGGGCGAGGCGCAGGAGCGCCGAGTACGAACGCGGGCTAACGCAGGTCCACTGCCACGCGCTGGCTGATTCCGCACACCAATTCATAGGGAATCGTATCGGCCCACACGGCGATCTCTTCCACCGGCAGTCCCTCTCCCCATAGGATCACGGGATCCCCCAAGCGGGGCTCGCGCTTCAAATCGCTGACGTCGATGCCGATCATATCCATCGACACCCGCCCCACCAAACCAGCGCGCTCGCCATTGACGAGCACCGGCGTCCCTGACCCCAGGTTTCGCGGATACCCGTCGCCGTAACCCACGGCCGCAACTGCCAGCCGCGTTGGGCGCAGGGCGGTCCAATTGCCGCCATAACCGACCTTCTCTCCGGCGGCGAGCTCCTTTACCGCAATCACGTGGGAGCGCAGCGTCATCACCGATCGCAGGCCGTAGTCCGCGCCGATCGCGCCCGCAATCGGCGAGACGCCGTAAAGCAGGAGACCGGGCCGAACCCAATCGGCCTGCGCGGCCGAGAAGCTCAGCATGCCCGCGGAATTGGCAATGCTGCGCTCGCCGGGCATGCCGCGCGTCGCATCGAGGAAGCGGGCGATCTGGTCGGCGGTCGTGGGCAGCTCCGGTTCATCCGCGGAAGCTAGGTGGGTAAAGAGGTTCACGGGAGACTGTACGGACCCCAAGGCGCTCAGGGCCGCGTGCGCGGCGTCGAAGGCCGCTCCTTTGAAGCCGAGCCGATTCATGCCGCTGTCGAGCTTGAGCCATACCTTGAAGTGCTGGTCCGGCTTGCCCAAGCGCAGCAGCTCGATTTGTTCGGGCGTGTGCACCACGAGCTCGAAGCGCGCGGCAGCGGCGGCCTCGAGCTGCTCGCGATCGAAGACCCCTTCGAGCAGCACCGTCGGCGCTTGGATGCCCGCCGCGCGCAGCGTGAGACCTTCGTCCACCCGCGCCACTGCAAACGCATCCGCGGCCTCGAGAGCACGCGCCACCGCCACCAGTCCATGGCCGTAGGCGTTGGCCTTGATCACCGCCATCACCCGCGACCGCGGCGCCCAGCGCCGCACGATCTGTAAATTATGGCGGAGCGCGCCGGTGTCGACCGTCGCACTGACCATGGGAGTCACGAACATCTCACCGAAATACGCCCTCGGCATAGGATTCCGGCGCGTAGTTTTCGAACTTGGTGTACTCGCCCAGGAACGTCAGCTGGAAGTCGCCGGTCGGGCCGTTGCGCTGCTTCGCGATGATGATGTCCGCGATGCCCTTGCGCGTCGTGTTCTTGTCGTACACCTCTTCGCGGTAGATCAACAGAATGAGGTCGCTATCTTGCTCGATGGCTCCACTCTCTCGCAGATCCGACATCACCGGCTTCTTCTCCACCCGCTGTTCTACCCCGCGATTGAGCTGCGACAAAGCGATGACCGGTACCTTCAATTCCTTGGCGAGGGCCTTCAGCGAGCGTGAAATCTCGGAGATCTCGGTGGCGCGGTTCTCCTTGGTACCCGCAACCTGCATGAGCTGCAGGTAATCGACCACGATCAAATCGAGTCCACGCTCGCGCTTCAAGCGCCGAGCGCGAGCGCGAATTTCCGTGGGCGTCAGCGCCGGAGTTTCATCAACGAAGATTTTCGCGCTGCTGAGCTGCGTCATCGCGGAATCGATGCGCGGCCAATCGTCCTCGTGCAACCGGCCGGAGCGTAGATGGCTCTGATTGATCCGGCCCAGGGATGAAATCATGCGCAGCGTCAGCGATTCGGCCGACATTTCCATACTGAAGATGGCCGCTGATTTATTCGACCCCAACGCGGCATTCTCGGCAATGTTCACCGCGAGCGCGGTCTTGCCCATGGAGGGACGGCCGGCAATGATGATCAAATCACCGGGCTGCATGCCGGAGGTCATTTCGTCCAGCTGTTTGAATCCCGTGGGGACACCGGTCAGCTTGCCGTCGGAGTGATACAGCTCATCGATGCGGTTGACCACGTCCGGCAAAATGCTCTTGATGGGCCTGAATCCCACTTTGCCGCGCGAACCCGCCTCCGCGATCTCGAACACCGCGCGCTCGGCATCGTCGACGATTTCGCGCGCCTCGCGCCCTTCCGGTTCGAGCGCGCTGCCGACGATGAGATTGCCGGCCGTGATGAGCTGGCGCAGCACCGAGCGCTCGCGCACGATGTCCGCGTAGGCGCGAATGTTGGCGGCGGTCGGCGTGTCGCGGGCCAGCGATCCCAGGTAGGACAAACCGCCCACCTGATCGAGCAGACCCTGGCTCTCCAGGTGCCCGGACAAGGTGACGGCGTCGCACGGCTGACTGCGCTCGATCAAGCCCGCCACCGCCTCGAATATCAGGCGGTGATCGTTGCGGTAGAAATCCTCGGCTCGGACGCGGTCGGCGACCTGGTCCCAAGCCGCGGAATCGAGCATGAGTCCGCCGAGGACGGACTGCTCGGCCTCGATGGAGTGCGGCGGCAGGCGCAGGCCGTCGCCGGCGGTTCCGCTCGCCCCAAAGGAACGATTGCTGACGCGACCGGCCATGCGCAGCTACCCGCGTGAGCCGCGGCCGGCCGCTACTCTTCGGCGACGATGATGACCGTCAAGGTCACATCGACGTCAGTGTGCAGATGGAGCTGCACCTGATGTTCGCCGGTGACGCGGATCGGTCCGGTCGGCATGCGCACCTCGCTGCGGCTGATCGGCTGGCCCGCCTTGACCGCGGCTTCGGCAATGTCGGCGGTGCCGATCGAGCCGAACAGCTTGCCTTCCGCGCCGGCCTTAGCCGCCAACGTCAGCTTGAAGTCCTCGAACTTGACGGCGCGCGCCTGCGCAGCGGCCAGTTCCTGGTTTGCCTTGGCCTCGAGCTCGTGGCGCTGCGCTTCGAACTTGGCGATGTTGGCGGCTGTCGCCATCGTGGCCCTGCCGGTGGGCACCAAGAAATTGCGCGCGTAGCCCGACTTCACCTTGACGCGATCGCCGATTTGACCGAGGTTCGCGACCTTCTGCAACAATATGATATCCATGTGCTAGC
Organism: uncultured Gammaproteobacteria bacterium; assembly: GCA_963818075.1. Lineage (GTDB taxonomy): Bacteria > Pseudomonadota > Gammaproteobacteria > Steroidobacterales > Steroidobacteraceae > Bog-1198. The sequence goes on from CAWFQX010000013.1 coordinate 104,828, forward strand.
CCGCTCTAGTGCTGATCGGTATACGGCAGCAGTGCCAGAAAGCGCGCGCGCCGGATGGCAAGCTGCAATTGGCGCTGGTAGTGGGCTCGCGTGCCGGTGATGCGGCTCGGGACGATCTTGCCGGTTTCGGTGATGTAGCTCTTGAGCGTGGTCAGATCCTTGTAGTCGATCTGCTTGACGTCGTCGGCCGTGAATCGGCAGAACTTCTTGCGGCGGAAAAAACGTGCCATGTGGGTCTCCTGTTACCGTGCGCCCAAGGGCATGTCGTCGTCGTCGCCGTCGTCGCCGAAGTCGTCGTGGCGGCGGGCGTTCTCATCGGGCGCGCGCGCCATCGGCGAAGGCTCGGTGACGGCTTCGTCCATTCTCACGACCAGGCTGCGCAGCACCGCGTCGCTGAAGCGGAACGAACCCTTGAGCTCGTCGATCGTCTTTTGATCGCATTCGATGTTGAGAAGAATGTAGTGCGCCTTGTGCACTTTCGCGATCGGGAAGGTGAGCTGGCGTCGGCCCCAGTCCTCGAAGCGGTGCACGGCGCCGCCGCCGGCGCTGATCATGCCTTTGTAGCGATCGACCATCGCAGGAACTTGCTCGCTCTGGTCCGGATGGACCAGGAGCACTATTTCATAATGCCGCATGTAGGCTCCCTACGGTTTACGCCTCCCGTTGCGAGCGGTGAGGCAAGGAGTAATGCCGGTAGGCCGGCGAAAAAGAGCGCGAAGGATACTCGTTCGGGCTGGTGCAGGTCAATGGCAGCCCAGTCGGTGGCCCGCCTCGGTCGGTGGCCCGCCTCTCAGTCGGTGGCGGCCTAAGAGCGCTGCCGGAGCGCCTCGAACAGGGCAACCCCGGCGGCCACCGAGACATTGAGAGACTCCACGCGGCCCGCCATGGGAATGCGCACCAGAAAGTCGCAGCGCTCGCGGGTGAGGCGCCGCATGCCGTCCCCTTCGCCCCCCAACACCAGCGCGAGAGGGCGCTTGAGATCCGCCGCATACAGCGTCTGCTCCGCCTCCCCGTCGGTGCCGACCACCCAAATGCCGCGCTCTTTCAGCCTATCGATGGTGCGTGCGAGGTTGGTCACGCTCGCTACCGGAACGAATTCGGCGGCGCCGGCCGCCACCTTGCGCACCACGCCATCCACCGTGGCGGCACGATCCTTGGGAATCAGCACCGCCTGCACGCCCGCCGCATCGGCGGTGCGCAAACAGGCCCCGAGGTTGTGCGGATCGGTGACGCCGTCCAGGATCAGCAGCAGGGGGTCCGTCACCGTCTTGAGCGCCTCGAGCAGATCGTGCTCGTCCCAGGTCTTGAGCGGGCGCACCGCCGCCACGGCTCCTTGGTGCGCCACCTCGCCCACCAGCTTGGCGAGGGCCTCGCCCCCCACGGATTGCACGCGCACGCCCGAGGCTTGCGCGCGGTCCTTCAATTCGTTGAGCCGCGCGACGAACCGCGGCTGTGCGATCCAGAGTTCCAGCACGCGCTCGGGCGCCCGTTCGAGCACCGCATTGACGGCATGCAAACCATAGACGAAGTTGCGCTTCGACTCAGCCACGCCCGCCGCGTCCGCCGCGTTTGCCGCGCCCGCCGCGCTGGGATCCCGCGCCGCGCCGCGCCGGGGCGCCGGGGCCGCGCCGCGCCCGCTGCTCGCCGCCCGCGCCGCGCCGCGGCGCACGCACCGTGCCGTGGCTCGCGGAGTCGCCCGCATCCAGCACTTCGAAATCGATCTGGCGCTGCGTGAGATCGACCCGGCTCAGGCGCACCCGCACGCTGTCGCCGAGCTGCCAGCGCCTCCCGGTGCGTTGGCCCACCAAGCCCATGCCGCCGTTTTCGAGTTCCCAATAATCGCCGGGGATGGCTGAGATGTGCACCAATCCATCGACAGGCATCTCCTTGAGCTGCACGAACAGACCGAACTCGAGCGCGCTGGTGATGGTGGCATCGAAGGTCTCGCCGACGCGCGGCTGCATGTACAGGCACTTGAGGTAGCCCATCACATCGCGCGACGCATCGTCGGCGCGCCGTTCGCGCTGCGAGCTCTCGGCGCCGAGCGTCTGCAGCTCTGCGGTCGTATAGCGGTGCCCGGACTGCGAATTCGGCAGCACCGCGGCCTTGATCGCGCGATGCACCAGCAGATCGGGATAGCGGCGGATCGGCGAAGTGAAATGCGCGTACTCTTCGAGCGCCAGGCCGAAATGGCCGATATTGGTTTGCTGATACACCGCCTGCGCCAGCGAGCGAATCACCAGGCTCTCGAGCATGAGACCGTCGGGCCGCGCAGCCAGGCGCTCCACCAGCTGGCGAAACTCGCGCGGCGTCGGCTTCTCGGAGAATTGCGCTCCCACCTGCAGGGCGCTCAGCACCTTCTGCAGCTCGGTGACTCGTTTGTCCTCCGGCTGGCCGTGCACCCGGTACAGGCTCCCGACCTTGGCGAGACGCAGCGCCACCGCCGCCTCGACGTTGGCGGCGATCATGCACTCTTCGATCAAGCGATGTGCATCGTTGCGGGTCACCGCGAAGAATCCCTCGATCTTGCCGTCGTTGCCGATGCGCGCCTTGACCTCGCCGCCGCGAAAATCCAGGGCGCCGCGCGCGTCGCGCGCGGTCTTGAGCGCGCCGTAGACCGCATACAGCGTCTGCAGGGATGTGCGCACCTCCGGCGCCATCGCCGCGGCCGCCGCGCCCTCGGGATTTTCCAAGGCGGCCCATGCCTGATCGTAGGTGAGACGCGCGTGCGAGCGGATCACCGCCTCATAGAAGCGGCTCTTGCCCGGTATGCCGGTCTTGCCGACGCGCATGTCGCAGACGAAAGCCAGGCGTTCGACCCGCGGCATCAGCGAACATAAGTGATTCGATAGGTGTTCCGGCAGCATCGGGATGACGCGATCCGGGAAATACACGGACGTGGCGCGCGCGCGTGCTTCGGTGTCGAGCTCGCTGCCATAACGCACGTAATGGCTGACATCGGCAATGGCGACGACGAGCCGCCAGCCGCCGCCGCGCAGCGGCTCGGCATAGACCGCGTCATCGAAGTCCTTCGCATCTTCTCCATCGATGGTCACCAAGGGCAGGTCGCGCAGATCCTCGCGGCCTTCCCGGTCGGCCGGCTGCACTTCGGGGGCAAAGTGATTGGCCGCGCGGATGACTTCGGGCGGAAACTCCTGCGGCAGGTCGTGCCGCAGAATCGCGAAGCGGGCTGCCAGGTCCGACGGCCGCAAGTTCTCGAGCACTTCGACGATGCGTCCGTGCGCGGCGGCTTCCCCTTGCGGGCGCTTGGTCAATTCGACCACGACGTGATCGCCGTCCGCCGCGCCATGCCGGTCGCGCATCGCCACATCGACCGAGTACCAATGGCCTGGGTCCTCCGGCTCGACCGTGCCGCGGTCCCCGCCGGCGTGCCAGATGCCGCCGATCCGCGGTGGCGCATCGGCCGTGCGGTGGATCAAGCGCGCGATGCGGCGTCCGCGTTCATTCATGCCGACGGCAAGCACTTCGACCCGGTCGCCATGCATCAACGTCGCCGTGTCGGCGCGCGCCAGAACCAAGGGTGCGGAACCATCGTCCGGCAATACCAGCACATCGCCGTTGGGCCGGCCGCGCACCCGACCGGCGACGCGTTCACCCTCGCCCGCGGTCGCAAAGCCGTTCGGCCCCTCGATCGCCTGTCCATCGCGCACCATCGCCGCCAGCCGTTTGGCGAGCGCTTCGCGCTGTGCGGCCGTATTGAGGCCGAGACGCTTGGCGAGCCGCGCCGCCGTCAGCGGCTCCGGCGCTTCACCCAAGTGTTTGAGCAACAGCTCACGGCTCGCGATGGGGTCCGCATAGCGCGATTTCTCGAGTTCCAAATTGGGGTCTTCGCCGCGCCAATCCGCGGCGGGTGCCGTCGCCCGAGGCGCCTTTGGCGGCCGCGAGCCCGATGATCGACGTCGTGTCATAGAGAGTTGTGCAAAGGGCGGCAGGTTATCAGCTTTGCGGGACGTGCATTCATGCGAGACGTGCATTCATTGACAAGCCCTAGGTCAGTGCGTACATTTCTGCGCCTTGGCGGAGGCGGACCCATCAAGCCCAGGTGGCGGAACTGGTAGACGCGCTGGTTTCAGGTACCAGTGGAGCAATTCGTGGAGGTTCGAGTCCTCTCCTGGGCACCATTTAAAACAATGTGTTATGCGCGCTTCATGATGTAGTGTATCACTATCATGCCGGTGCCTTGCGCAGCGCCGTTTAAGCTGCTCACGTCGACCCTACCCCTTTTGCAGATCGTTGCGCTCGAGCTGCGGTCGCGCGCTAGTGACAACGCCAAGGGCGAGGGGCATATTAACCACAGGATTGCCCCTTACAACGAATAACGCAGGGCTGCCCATGACATCTTCGTTCCTCGATCGCGAGAGCACCGTTGCGCCGCCTGGATTCAATCGGTTCTTGGTGCCGCCCGCCGCCCTGGCGGTGCATCTGTCGATTGGCCAGGTCTATGCATTCTCGACTTTCAATCTGCCGCTCACCAAGCTGATCGGCATCACTCATTCGGCACCGGGGGACTGGGATCTCAAGCAGTTGGGCTGGATTTTCTCAATTGCGATTGTGGTCCTCGGCTCATCAGCGGCTCTGTTCGGCCGCTGGGTGGAAAAGGTCGGTCCACGCAAATCCATGTTCGCCGCCGCGCTCTGTTTCGGCGGCGGCTTCCTCGTGTCCGCATTCGGCATTCATCTGCATCAGCTATGGCTGATCTATCTGGGCTACGGCGTGCTCGGCGGTTGTGGGCTCGGCATCGGTTACATCTCGCCGGTGTCGACGCTGATCAAGTGGTTCCCCGATCGTCCCGGCATGGCCACCGGCATGGCCATCATGGGGTTCGGCGGCGGCGCCCTCATCGCGGCACCGCTCTCGGTGATGCTGATGGAGCATTTCAAGACCGCCGCCTCGAACGGAGTCCTCGAGACCTTCGTCACCATGGGCGTCATTTACTTCATGTACATGATGATCGGCGTCTACTCGGTGCGTGTGCCGGCGGCCGATTGGAAACCGGCGGGCTGGGTGGCGCCGGTGCAGCCAAAACAACTGGTGACCTCGGCCAATGTTGCCGTCGAGATGGCCTGGCGCACGCCGCAGTTCTGGCTGCTGTGGGTGGTGCTTTGCATGAACGTCACCGCCGGGATCGGCGTGCTCGGCCAGGCATCGCCCATGATCCAGGAGATCTTCGCCGGCCGGGTTTCGCCGGCCGCGGCGGCGGGCTTCGTCGGCTTGATCAGCTTGTTCAACATGATCGGCCGATTCTTCTGGGCCTCGACGTCCGACTACATCGGACGGCGCAACACCTACATGATCTTTTTCCTGCTCGGTATCGTGCTGTATTCGGCGGTACCGACGCTCGGCCATCTGGGTTCGATCCCGCTGTTCGTCGCGGCCTTCTGCATCATCCTCTCGATGTACGGCGGCGGCTTCGCCACCATCCCGGCCTACTTGCGCGACATGTTCGGCACCTATCAAGTCGGCGCCATCCATGGGCGGCTGCTGACCGCTTGGTCGGTGGCGGGAGTTCTGGGCCCGGTGCTGGTGAATTACATTCGGCAGTACCAGATCGACAACGGCGTCCCCAAGGCGCAGGCGTACTCGATCACCATGTACATCATGTGCGGCCTGCTTCTGATCGGATTCTTGTGCAATTTCGCCATGCGTCCGGTCGATGAGAAGTATCACGTTCGCGGGAGCACCCCATGAAAGGACGACTGGTCATTCTTTGGGTGGCGGTAGGAATACCCCTACTGTGGGGCGTCATGAAAACCCTACAGAATGCAATGAAGCTTTTTCATTAAGCTAGCTGGTGGCACCGGCACATCGGGCACACCAACAAGGAATTCGCCATGAACGTCAATCTCAGTCTCGCGCCGCTCGTCGCGCTGCTCGCCGGAATCCTGATCCTGGTCATGCCCCGCCTGCTCAACTACATCGTCGCCATCTATCTCATCGTCACCGGACTGCTCGGCCTGTTCGGCGAATCCGGCCTTCACGGGATTCACATGCACTGAGGGTGCGTTTGCGCCGCGGCCGGCTTGCGCAAACTGCGAACTTCAGGGTTGTATTTCGCCGTCATTACCTCTATAGGTACCTGGCCGAATGATCCCAGGCGGGATCGACCAATTGGCGTAAGCTGCGCAATGAGGCGCTCAACTGAAAATTACACCTGCTAATCAGACGCTGATCCTCGCGGGCGAACCGACGGGATCGCGGGGCGCTGCCAATGCGCTGCTGGGACGGGCTACCTCATTGGTCACGGGCGGCGCCGGTTTGCAGCGGCTGACGATTCTGGCGGCAGATCCGGATGCCACCGTCGTCGTCCAGGCCGACTATTTCATGCCCCGAGACGACTCGCCGTCCAACCTGCCGCGGCTCGAGCACTCGTCACGGCAGGGGACCCCGGCCGCTCGCGCGCCGCTGTCGTCCTATCTGAATCCCCTGCAACTCTACGCGAGCACGCAGCGCGGCCTCGATGATGAGCGCCGGCCGGCGCTGCTCGACGTGCACGCGTAGGGACTAGTGCTGGCTCGCCGGCAGCGGCCGGCGCGCAAACCAACCGAAGGCGAGAATGGTGAGGTAGCAGACTGCCGGGACCACCAGCGCTTGCTTCAAGCCCCATAAGTCGGCCGCGTTGCCCGTCACCAGCGGCACGACCGCACCGCCGACGATCGCCATGCAGATGACCCCGGAGCCTTCCGCGGCGCGTCTGCCCAAGCCCTCGTTGGCCAGCGTGAAAATCGTCGGAAACATGATGGAATTGAACAGTCCGATGGCGAGCAGCGACCAACCCGAGACGAGGCCGGAGGTGTTCGCCGATACCGTCAACAAGACGATGACCACCGTGGCGGCACAGGCCAACACTTTTCCGGGCGAGAATAGCCGCAGCAGCCCGGAGCCGATGAACCTTCCCACCATGGCGCCGCCCCAATAAAAGATCAGATGCTTCCCGGCCAGACCCGCCGGCAGATCGAGCACGCTCGGCTGCATGAGATAGTTGACGATCACCGAGCCGATGGCCACCTCGCCGCCCACATAGAGAAAAATACACAGCGTGCCGAACGCAAAGCGCGGCCGGGTGAGCAGATTGAAGGCGCGCAAGATCGGCGTCGGCGTCGCCGGCGCCTCGACCAAGCGTTTGCGCTCCAGCCAGACGGCCGCGGCCAGTATCACGAGCGCAATGGCGAGACCGATGTAGGTGTGCACCACGACCTGGGTCTCGACGCCGCGAAAGGCATCGAGAGCGGCGCCGGACAACGTTGCGGGATCGATGGTCGCCAGCGAACCCAGAATGAGAATCGATCCGACGTACGGGAATATGGTCGTGCCCAGCGAGTTGAACGCCTGCGCGAACGTCAAGCGGCTGCTGGCCGTGCGCGACGGCCCCAGCATCGAGATCAGCGGGTTCGCGACCACTTGCACGGTGGTGATGCCCGAGGCCAGCACGAACAAGGCCGCCAAGAACAAACCGAACAAGCCGTGGGAGGAGGCGGGAATGAACAACAAGCAACCCACCGTCATGGTCAGCAGGCCGACGACCGCTGAACGCATGTAGCCTATGCGTCGAACCAGCTCGGCGGCCGGAATCGAAATGATGAAATACGCCGCGAAGAATGCGGACTGCACCAGCATCACCTCGCCATACGTGAGCGTGAACAGGCCCTTCAGCTTGGGAATGATCACGTCATTGAGACTGGTGATTCCGCCGAAGGCAAAGAACAACACGTAGACGAACACCTGCAGATTGGTCGAGTAGGAGGCGTTGGCCTCGCTGCCATCGGCGTTGACGGCGGGGGCTGTGGGCGGCGGATTCAAATGCCATAGTATTTATTCCCTGATTTTTGCGTCCTGGAGCCGAGGCGCCACCCCATCGTACTCGACCAGCGCCCGGGAATCAGCCGAATGGGTTCTGGCGAATGATGGTTTGATCACGATCCGGTCCCGTTGAAATGATGGTGATGGGCACACCCACCAAGGCCTGCAGGCGCTCGAGATAGCTGCGCGCGTTCGCGGGCAAGTCCTCGTAGCGCGTGATGCCGACCGTGCTCTCCTTCCAGCCCGGGAGATCTTCGTACACGGCCTCGGCCGCGGCGTAATGCTCGGACAACAGCGGCGGCGTCAAGGAAATGCCGCCGTCGATCTTGTAGCCGACGCAGACGCGAATCGTGTCCAGTTCGTCGAGCACATCGAGCTTGGTGACGCACAACAACGAGCAGCTGCTGTGGACGATGGAGCGCCGCAAGGCGACCGCGTCGAACCAGCCGCAGCGGCGCCGGCGCCCCGTCACCGAACCGAACTCGTGACCGACGCGCGACAGGTATTCGCCGAATTCGTCGAATAATTCCGTCGGGAACGGCCCCGCGCCGACGCGCGTGGCATAGGCTTTGACGATGCCGAGAACCTCGTGCAGCCGGCGCGGACCCACGCCGGTACCGGCGGCCGCGCCGCCGGCGGTGGTGGTCGATGACGTCACATAGGGATAAGTGCCCAAATCGACGTCCAACATGGCGCCTTGGGCGCCCTCGAACAGCGCGTTGCCGCCGTCGACGCTCAATTGTTCGAGTATGCCGGTCACGTCCGCCACCAGCGGTTTCAGCCGTTCACCGAGTTCCAGGTTCGACTCCAGCACCTGCTGAAAATCGATGGCGGGAACTTGAAAATAACGCTGCAGGATGAAGTTGTGGTAGTCGAGAATCTCGCCCAGCTTGGCGGCGAATCGCTCGCGGTGAAATAGGTCCGCCACGCGCAAAGCGCGGCGCGCCACCTTGTCCTCGTACGCCGGACCTATCCCGCGGCCCGTGGTGCCGATGGCGTTCGCGCCTTGCGCCTTCTCGCGCGCGCGATCGAGCGCGACATGCGAGGCGAGGATCAAGGGACACGCCGGGCTCACGCGCAAACGCTCGAAAACCGGCACGCCCTGCCCGATCAGCATTTCCGCTTCCTTGAACAGTGCCTCGAGCGAGAGCACCACGCCGTTGCCGATCAGGCACTGCACGCGAGGCGTGCAGGATGCCGGACGGAATCAACGACAGAATGGTCTTCTTGCCGCCGATGACGAGCGTGTGACCGGCGTTGTGGCCGCCCTGAAAGCGCACCACGGCTTGCACCTGGTCGGTCAGCAGATCGACGACCTTGCCCTTGCCTTCGTCGCCCCATTGCAAGCCGATGACGACTAGATTCTTACCCATTGCGAGCCATCCACAGCAGCGCCAATCCGGCCACCATGCTGATCAAGCCGCCCCAGCGCAGATGCGCGGGCTCGGTATTGGCCAGCTTTGCCATCAGCCGCTGCGCCGCGGCCGGGTTCACGAACGGCAGTATGCCCTCGAGCACCAGGTACAAGGCAAAGGCACCCCCCAAATAGCGAGCGAGCTCGCTCCAACCGATGTCCATCATCGCGGCGGGGGCTGCGGCTGGGACTTATTGAAATACTTGAAATAGGCGTTGTCCGGTGCGATCACCAGCATGTCGCCCTGGGTTCCCACGGCCTGCCGATACGACTGCATGCTGCGGTAGAAGCTGTAGAACTCGGCGTTCTTCGAATAGACCTTCGCATACACCTCGCTGGCGGAAGCGTCGCCCTGCCCGCGTATCTGGCCGGCCTGGCGCGCCGCATCGGCCAATATCTCGGTCTGCTGCTTGTTCGCATCGGCGCGCGTGCGCTCGGAGGACTCGATGCCTTCGGCGCGCAGTTTGGCGGCCTGCGCTTTGAAGCTCGCGCGCATGCGCTCGAACACCGAATCCTGCACCTGTTGCGGCAAGTCGATCTTGGTAATGCGCACATCGACGAGATCGACGCCGAGCTGCTCTGCGGCGGGCCGCGCATTTTTCATCATGGCGCCGGTAAATTCACCGCGATCGGCGGTGACGACCTGCTGCAGGGTGCGCTGGGTGACCACCGTCTTGATGCTGTCCTTGATGGTCTCGCCGAGGCGGTCGTTGGCGACCTCCTCGGTGCCGCCGGTGGCTTCGTAGTAGCGGCGCAGATTGTCGATGCGCCATTTGACGTAGAAATCCACCTTGAGCTGTTCCTGCTCGCGGGTCAGGAACAGCTCCTGGCGGTACAGCTGCGTGATGATGCGCTTATCGAAGCGGCTGACCTCTTCGACCAAGGGAATGCGGAAATGCAGTCCCGGCTCGAAATTCGAATCGACGATATTGCCGCCGATCGACTTGATGGCGAGCTGCCCCTCGCTGACGGTGAACACGCTGGCACGCACCACCAGGATGACGGCCACCAAGGCCAACAGCGTATACAGGATTCTGTTTTGCATCAGCGTACCCCGCGCGCGCGCGCCGGATCCTCGGAGGGCGCGACCTGGATCTCGGGGACTCTGGCCGGCGGCACCGTCATCGTGTCGTTCGGCATGGCGATGGACTGCAGCCCCGGCGCGATCAGCTTATCGAGCGGCAAATACATCATGCTGTTGCCGTTCTTGGTATCGACGATCACCTTGCGCGAGTTCTTGTAGACATTTTCCATGGCATCGAGGTACATGCGCTCACGCGTGACCGCCGGCGCGTGCTCGTACTGGGTCAGCACCTGATCGAAGCGCGCGGTCTCGCCCTGCGCCACCGCGAGCACCTGCAGGCGATACGCTTCGGCATCGAGCACTTCTTTGGCCGCCGCGCCGCGCGCGCGCGGCAGCACGTCGTTGCGGTAGGTTTCCGCTTCCTGCTGATAGCGCTGACGGTCCTTGTCGGCCTTGATGGCATCGCGCTGCGCTTCCTGCACGGCCTCGGGCACGTTCACGCCGGTGAGATTCACGCTGAGGATCTTGATCCCCATGTCGTAGCTGTCGAGCGTTCGCTGCAGCAGGAACTTGGCGCGCTCGGTGATCGAGACATCGTAGGCCAGGGTCTTGTCGAGCGAGACCTGGCCGACCGCCTCGCGCATGGCGCTTTCGCTCACCTGGGTCAGCGTGTCCTCGACGTCTCTGACCTTGAACAGCAATTTGAGAGCATCGGGTTGGATGTATTGCACCGCCGATTTGACCTCGACCAGATTGGTGTCAGCCGTCAGCATGCTGGCATCGTCGACCACGCTGTACTGGTGCGACACGTTGACGATGATTTTCCGCTCGATCGGCCAGGGCAGGTGCCAGTTGTAGCCGGGACCGGTGGTCTGCAGATACTTGCCGAAGCGCAGTACCACGGCGCGTTCCTGCGCGTCGACGCGGTACAGGCCGCTGCCGATCCACACGGCGGCAATCAGCACCAGGATGCTGGTCAAGCCCGTGCCGAAATTACCGGAACTCTGTACGCCGCCGCCGCCGGCCCCGCCCCCGCCGCGCCCGAACAGGGCCGACAGGCGGCGCTGGAAATTCCGCAGCACATCGTCCAAATCGTTCTGCGCCTGTTGGGGTCGGTTCCAGGGATTGCGCTTCTCGCCGCCGGGTTCGTTCCAAGCCATACCTAGGTGCCTATGTGTAAAGAGCGGCGCATTCTAACAGCCGACTTAGCCGCCACAAGAGCGCTTAAGCCACGCGCTGTGCGCGGGCCGTTTCCTGGGTCTCCACTAGGTTGACGCCCTTGCTTCCCAAAACTCTCGCAACCTCGGACAGGTCGAGTTCGACGGCCAACTCCCAGCTGCCGTCCTCGCACTGCCGCTCGCTGCGCACGGCGTTGCGCCGGTACAGATCCGACCGGACGGCGGCGGCGAGCAGTTCGAGGTGCAGGGTGCGGCGTACCTGATTCGGACGCACGGCGTGCGCCAAGGCCTCGCGCAGCGCCGGCAGGCCGTCCCCGGTGACCGCAGAGGCGCTCACCAGCGAGGCGACGCCGTCCGCGCCGTGGACGACGCGGGGCTTCTCCCCCACCAAATCGATTTTGTTGTAGACCACGAGCTCGCGGATCTCGCCGGCGCCGATGCCCTGCAGTACCTCGCGGACCTGCAGGATGCGTTCATCGCGCAGCGGATCGCTGGCATCCACCACGTGCAGCAAGAGATCGGCTTCGCGTGCCTCCTGCAGTGTCGAGCGGAATGCCGCCACCAATTCATGAGGCAGGGCACGCACGAAGCCAACGGTGTCGGCCAGCACCACCTCGCCCACCCCCGCCAGTTTGACCCGCCGCACGGTGGGATCGAGGGTCGCAAACAGCTGGTCGGCAACGAAGGTTGCGGAGTCCGTCAACGCATTGAACAGCGTGGATTTGCCGGCATTGGTATAGCCCACCAATGCCACGGTGGGCACCGGCACCTCGCGCCGCACGTGGCGGCTGGTGTCGCGCTGCCGCGCCAGTTTTTCCAGGCGCGCTTTCAAGGTGCGGATGCGCTTGGCGATGAGCCGCCGGTCCGTTTCCAGCTGGGTCTCGCCGGGACCTCGCAATCCGATACCGCCCTTCTGCCGCTCGAGGTGGGTCCAGCCCCGAACCAAGCGGGTCGCCAAGTGCGAGAGCTGGGCAAGTTCGACCTGCAGTTTGCCCTCGAAGCTGCGCGCCCGTTGCGCAAAAATATCTAATATCAAGCCGTTGCGGTCCAATACCCGGCGGCCGGTGAGCTTCTCGAGGTTGCGTTCCTGGCTCGGGGTCAGGGTCTGATCGACCAGCACCACATCCGCGCCGTTTTGTTCGGCGCAGGCGCGAATCTCTTCGGCCTTGCCCGAACCGACGAAGTACTTCGGATCCGGGCGCGCACGCGCCGCCAGCACAGTGCCCACCGCGAGCGTCCCCGCCGAGGCGGCCAGCGCCGAAAATTCGGCGGTATCGTGGGGATCTACAGGGTGCCCGATGCCCACGCCGACCAACACGGCGCGCTCACCGCCCCGCGGGCGTTCAAACAACTGCAGAGGGCCGCCTACTCAACGATCGCCGGCTCCGTCACTTCGCCGTCCTCGCCGGTCGGCAGCCGCACATTGCGCGCGGGCACGACGGTGGAAATGGCATGTTTGTACACCATCTGGCTGACGCTGTTTCTGAGCAAGACGACGAACTGGTCGAAAGAATCGATCTGTCCCTGTAATTTTATGCCGTTCACAAGATAAATTGAGACGGGCACGCGTTCTTTGCGCAGGGCATTCAGGAATGGGTCCTGCAGAGACTGGCCACGGGCCATGGGTGTAGCTCCTTGTTGTTTGATATCTTTAGAATCGCCGAACCACTTCCCTGCGGCACCAGGCATATTTCGGTTCATGCTAGCACAGCGCGTCGCGGCGCGTTATACCGAACGACGCTGCAAATCCGCCCTTTATTAGTGCATCCAACATGGCCTGCGCAACTTCACGATGCATGGCATCGAACCACTGCGCTCGCTCGCGCCGCCGCAGCCAGGTCAACTGTCGCTTGGCAAGTTGTCGCGTTGCCGCAATCACTTGGTTCCTGGCCTCCTGCAAACCACACTGTCCCGCCAAATGTCGCCATAGTTGTCGATATCCGACCGCACGCATCGACGGATGTTCCGCGCTGAGATCGCTTCTTTCAAAAAGCGACCGCACTTCCGCCAGCAGCCCCGCGGCGAGCATGGCGTCGCATCGTAATTCGATTCTGGTGTGCAAATCGCTGCGTTCAAGGGGGGCGAGCGCAAATTCCGTGACATCCACGTCGGCGAAGACCGACATGCGCTTATGTTGCAATTTCGTGATGGTTTCGCCGGTCAGCCGATGGACCTCGAGCGCGCGCTGAATCCGTTGCGGGTCATTGACATGGATGCGCGCCGCGGCCGCCGGATCCACCTGCTCGAGTTCCCGGTGCAGCGCCGCCCAGCCCAAGCTCGCCGCTTCACGCTCGATGCTGGCACGCACGGCGGCGTCGGCCTCCGGCAACATCGCAATGCCGTGGCTCAGCGCATGGAAATAAAGCATGGTGCCGCCCACCAGCAGCGGCTGGCGCCCGCGCTGCCAGATCTCCTGCATCGCGCGCCACGCGTCGCGCGTGAATTCGCCGGCGGAATAGCTCTCGGTGGGATCGCGAATATCGATCAAGTGGTGCGCCACCCGGGAGCGCATGGCGGCCGACGGTTTGGCGGTGCCGATGTCCATGCCGCGATACACCAGTGCCGAATCCACGCTCACGATCTCGAGCGGCAGCGCTTCGGCCAGCCGCATGGCAACGTCGGACTTGCCGGATCCGGTCGGACCCATCAACAAGAGGGCCCGACGCCGCGGGGCCGGCTCGCCTGCACGCACCTCTCGCGTCATCGCCCGCGCAGAAAAAGCCGGTCCAGATCGGTGAGCGACAGACGCACCCAGGTCGGTCGGCCGTGGTTGCATTGATCGGCGCGCTCGGTAACTTCCATCTCGCGGAGCAGTGCGTTCATTTCCGGCAGGCTCAAAATCCGCTGTGCGCGCACCGCGGCGTGGCACGCCATGGTGGCCAGCAGGTGATTGATCGACTCCTCGACCCGGCGCGAGTGACCTTGCTCGACCAGATCCGACAAGACATCGCGCACGATCGCCGCGGAGTCGCGGCCTGCCAGGAGACTCGGAATCGCGCGGAGCGCCAACTGATCGGGTGCAAGCCGGCTCACGCCGAAACCCAATGCCGCAAATTCCTGTGCGTGCGCCTCGGCTGCTTCGGCCTGCGCGGGGGTGACGTGCAAAACTTCCGGGATGAGCAGTTGCTGCTGCGCCGTTTGCCCAGCCAACAACTGCTTCATGCGCTCGTACATCACGCGCTCGTGCGCGGCGTGCATATCCACCAGCACCATGCCATCGGCGGTTTGCGCCAGGATGTAGACGCCGTGCAGTTGCGCGATCGCATATCCCAGCGGCGCGGCGCCGCCGGACGCGTCGTCATTGGCCCCGCTTCGGTGCTGGCCCGCGGACTGCCCCTCGCCAATGGCAAACTCCGCGCGGGCAACCAGGCTGCGGTAGGCATCGGCGCCCGGCCGCGGCGGCTGCCCCTCCGTCAGCGCGAAGCGCACTTGGGCGGGGATGACGGCGCCGGTGAATCGCGCGCTGCCGGTAAGCCAATCCAGCGGCGCGCTGCCCGCGGATTCGGCGCTCGGGCGCGTATCGGCCAGCACGCGCTCCAAGGTGCGGAACATGAAATCATGAATGCGCCGCGAATCGCGAAACCGCACCTCGAGCTTCTGCGGATGGGCGTTGACGTCGACCGCGGTCGGGTCCAATTCCAAATACACGAGGTAGGCGGGAAAGCGGCCGTGGAACAGCACGTCCTGATACGCGAGACGCACGGCCCCCGCCAGCAGCTTGTCGCGCACGAAGCGGCCATTCAGAAAGGCGAACTGCAAATCCGACTGGCTGCGCGAGAAGGTCGGCAGCGCCAGCCATCCGGACAAGCGCAAGTTCTCGGTTTCGTACTTGAGCTCGATGACGTGCGCGGCGAACTCCTCACCGCATATTTTCGCCACGCGCGCCAAGCGCTCGCCCGCGCTGCGCGCCGCCGGCAGCGACCAGGCCGCCTTGCCGTTATGCGTCAGGGAAAAAGCCACGTCGAAACGCGACAGCGCCAAACGCTCCAGCATGCGCACGATGTGCTGGTACTCGGTGGCATCGCTGCGCAGGAATTTGCGCCGCGCCGGCACGTTGAAAAATAAATCGCGCACCTCCACGCTGGTCCCCGGCCGGTGCGACGCGGGCTTAAGGCCGGCGAGCGCGCCATCGCGCGCCTCCACGGCCCACGCATGCGCCGCCGCCGCCGGGCGCGAAGTCAGCGATAAGCGCGACACCGAAGCGATGCTGGGCAGCGCCTCGCCGCGAAATCCCAGGGTGGCGACACATTCGAGATCATCGAGCGAGGCGATCTTGCTGGTGGCGTGGCGCGCCAAAGCCAACGCGATTTCTTCCGGCTGAATGCCGCTGCCGTCGTCGCGCACCTGGATCAAGCCGCAGCCGCCGCGCTCGAGCTCGACCTCGATGCGCGTGGCGCGCGCATCGAGCGAGTTTTCCACCAGCTCCTTGACCACGGAGGCCGGCCGCTCGATCACCTCGCCGGCGGCGATTTGACTGATGAGAGCATCGGACAGTAGTTGGATGGGCAAGGCGACCTCTGGGAGTGCGCGCATTTTCGCACAGCCCGGCCGCTGCCGGGGGCGCACGATGCCGCGGCCGTCCGCGCGGCTACAGCCCCGAACCGCCCGCCGTGGCCATTACCGCGCGCGGCGCAGCGCCGGCGGCGAGTTGCGCAACCCGCGTGCCCGCCGGCGGATTGGCATAGAAATAGTCATGCACGCCCTGGTGGATGGCGGCCGCGAGCTGCGCCTGATGCGGCGGCGTGCGCAGCCGCTGCTCTTCCTGCGGATTCGAGATATAAGCCGTCTCGACCAGCATCGAGGGAATGTCCGGAGATTTCAGCACCATGAACCGCGCCTGCTGCACTTGCGGTTTGCGAACCTCGCCGACCCGGTTCAATTGGCGCAGCACGCGCTCAGCGGCGATCTGGCTGGCGCTGAGCGACGCCGACTGCGACAGGTCGAGCAGCACGGACGCGAGCACGTCGTCTTTGTCGTCGAGGGAGACGCCGCCGATCAGATCGGAGGCATTTTCGCGCTCGGCAAGCCAGCGCGAGGCTTCGTCGGTCGCGCCGCGCTGGGACAGGATGTACACCGAGGAGCCGTCGACGCGCCGGTCGCGAATTGCATCGGCATGAATCGAGACGAACAAGTCGGCCGCCTGCGCGCGGGCGCGCCGCATGCGATCGCGCAGCGGCACGAAGTAATCGCCGTTGCGGGTCAGCACCGCTTTCATCCCCGGCTCGGCCGAGATCTTGAGCGCGAGCTGGCGCGCGATGGCGAGCACCACGTCCTTTTCGCGCGTGCCGTTCTTGCCGATCGCGCCCGGATCCTCGCCGCCGTGGCCGGCGTCGATGGCAATGATGAGGTCGCGAGCGTCGGGCGGCGCGTGTTCGGCCTTGACCGGCGTCTCGACGCCCTGGCCCACCCCTAAGTCGATGACCAAGCGATACCCGTAGCGGTTATTGGGCGCCGCCAGGAAGCTCTTCGCTTGAATGGGTCTCGATAAGTCGAGCACGATGCGCAGCCCCGTGGGCTGGCGCGAGATACGCAGCAGTTTCACGGCGCCGGCGGGAGCCGGACGTGCGCGCGGCGCGAGCCGCGCACCCGGGACGTCGAGAACCACGCGATCCGGATTCTTGAGGACCTGCAAACTGTGCGTCGCACTGCCCGACAGATCGAGTACCACGCGAGTGCTGTCCGGGCCCGCCCAGAGCCGAATGCCGCGCACCTCGGCCGCGTGCGCCGCCAGCGGCAGCAGCGCCGACAACAACGTCACCGCACCCAATTGTGGCAGCAGAAATTTCATAGACGCATTAAGTTAACGCCTATGTGGGGTCTTTTTCAAGTCAAATTAGATAGATAGCCTCTTAAGCTAGTGTCGCTTCCCAGGTTGTCCAGCCAGCTCGACCCCAACGGCGAGTGCGCAGTGACGCGCGCCTGCCGTCCCTCGCCGGCGTAATTCAACGCCACTGTCAGATCGGCGGGAGGTAGTGCGGCGCCGCCCCTGTCGGGCCACTCCACCAATAGCAAACTGCTCGGACCCACCAGATCCCGCAGTCCCAGCTCGTCGACTTCGGTGAGACCTTGCAGGCGATACAGGTCCACGTGGATGCAGGTGAGCCCCGCAAGCTCGTAGGTCTCGACCAGAGTGTAGGTCGGGCTGCGCACCAGCCCCACGACGCCCAAAGCCCGAAGCAAACTGCGCGCGCACGTGGTTTTTCCCGCGCCGAGATCCCCCTGTAGGTACAGCACACCGCCGGTCGGCGCGCCCGGGGCCTCGGGCGGCCCCCCCGGCGCCTGCGCAGTGCCCGCCAATGCGCGGGCCAGCGCCTCCCCCAGAGCGTCCGTGACGCTGCTGTCCGCCAGATTGAAATCCATCGAGACTCGAGGCATAGGCAACCCGCGGCGGCAACGAACCGCCCTCTCTAGCCAGTATAGCGGCCGGCCACGTAGCCTTACGGCCATGGAGATCGCGACCTCGAAGCCCAAGGAGTTTGATGCGGCGGCGCTATTGGCCGACTTGCATCGCTGGAGCCGGGATCTCGGCTTCGCCCGCCTCGGCGTCGCCAACATCGATCTCGCGCAAGACGAGGCCCATTTTCTCGATTGGCTGCGCGCCGGGTTCAACGGCGAGATGGCATACATGGCGCGTCATGGCCTCAGGCGCACCCGGCCGGCCGAGCTCTTGCCGGGAACGGTGAGCTGCGTGAGCGTGCGCATGGATTACTGGCCCGAACACGCGGCCGATGCGGCGGCAACCCTAGGGGATCGCAGCGTGGCCTACATATCACGCTACGCCCTCGGCCGCGACTACCACAAGATCATGCGGGCGCGGCTGCAGCAGCTCTGCGACCGCATCGAGAGCGCAGTGGGCCCCTTCGGCCACCGCGTGTTCACCGACAGCGCACCGGTGTTGGAAAGGGCCCTGGCGCGCGACGCCGGCCTCGGGTGGATCGGCAAACACACCAACCTGATCGACCGCGATGCCGGCTCGTATTTCTTCCTGGGTGAAATCTATCTGGACCTTGACTTGCCGAGCGAGCAGGCCGGCACCGCGCATTGCGGCACGTGCAGCGCCTGCATGCCCGCCTGTCCCACCGGGGCCATCGTCGCGCCGTACCGGCTCGATGCGCGGCGCTGCATTTCCTACCTCACCATCGAGTTGGCCGGACCGATACCGCTCGAGTTCCGCCGCGCCATCGGCAACCGCATCTACGGCTGCGATGACTGTCAACTGGTATGCCCGTGGAACAAGTTCGCGCGCCCCACCGCCGAAAAGGACTTCGCCGTGCGCCACGGCCTGGATCACTCGCAACTCGCCGAGCTCTTTTCCTGGAGCGAGGCGCAATTTCTAGAACGCACGGCAGGCAGCGCCATCCGCCGCATCGGCTATGAGCGATGGCTGCGCAACATCGCCGTCGCGCTCGGCAATGCGCCTACCTCGCCGGCGCTGCTCGAGTCGCTGCGCAGCCGCGCGCAGCATCCCTCAGCCCTGGTGCGCGAGCACGTGCACTGGGCTCTCGCTCAACACTCCGCCGCGCCGGCCCAGGAGCCCTAGGAGCCGCGGCTGACGCGGCATGCACGGACTGCCCCTAACCGGGCGGCAGCAAGCTGCTGCCGGCAGGATTGAAGAAGTGCCGGCCGGCGCGCTTCTTGCTGATCTCGGCGAACAGTTGCTGATAGTCGTTGTCGTTGTTCACCGGATCGATTGCCGCGGAATTCACGATCAGCAGCGGGGCGGCATCGTAGCTGTGAAAGAACCGCGCATACGCCTGATTGAGCTTGTCGAGATAGCCGCGTTCGATGTGCTGCTCATAGCGAATGCCGCGCTTCGCGATCCGATCCACCAGCACATCGACGGGTGCCTGCAGGTATACCACCAGATCCGGCTTCGGGGCGTCCACGACCACCCTTTCGTAAACCCGCTCGTACAGCGCATATTCCGCATCGTCGAGCGTCACTCGCGCAAAGAGACGATCCTTTTCCAGCAGGTAGTCCGCCACGCGCACGGCGCCGAACAAATCCTCCTGGCGGACCTCCTCCAATTGCCGGGCCCGCTGAAACAGAAAGAACAGCTGCGTCTGAAACGCCGCGGCGCGCGGGTTCTTGTAGAAGCGCTCGAGGAATGGATTCTGATCCGCCTGTTCGAGCACGAGTTGTGCGCCCAGCGACTGGCCCAGCCGGCGCGCCAGACTGGTCTTGCCGACACCGATCGGACCTTCGACGACAATGAATCGGTGCGGTACAGCGCTCACCATGGAACTCTCATTCGAGGACGGAAATATCGTTGTCGCCGGATTTCTGCAGCAGCTCCAACACGTTGCCGTGTCCCGGAATCGCAAGCGTGGGGGCGATATCGGCCAAAGGATACAGGACGAAGTTGCGCGTCGACACTCCGGGGTGCGGCAGCGTCAAGCCCGGCTCGTTGAGGGCCTCGCCCGGTATGCAGATGAGATCGAGGTCGATCACGCGCGGCCCCCAGCGCTCCTGGCGCTTGCGGCCCATGTCCGCTTCGATCCCGAGCAGGCCGCCGAGCAGCTCCCGCGCCGACAGCTGCGTCAGGAGACCCGCCGCCGCATTCACGAAGTAGGGCTGGTCCTGCGGGCCCATCGGGGCGCTCTTGTACAGGCGCGAACGCCGTACCAGGCGCGTCGCAGGCAGCGAACCCAAACGCTCGAAGGCTTCTCGCACACGCGCTGCGGGGTCGTTCAAATTGCTGCCGATCGCCACGTATGCCGGGCGCCAAGGCGGCTCGCATGGAGTGCTCAGATGAGGCTCCTACGTGCGCGCCGCTCCGCCGCGTCGGCGCCGGCGGCGTCTACGGCTGGGTGCCGCGCCAGTCTCACCCTCGCCGGCCGGCTCCGCGGGCCGCGCCTGCACCAGTGCCGCCCGTTCTTCCTGCGGCAGCACCTGAATATCGGTCCACCATTTCGCGAGCTCCGGATCGGCCACGCCCACCTGTGCGCGCAACAGCAGAAAATCATATGCCGCCCGAAACCGCGGATGCTGCAACAGGCTCAAGGATTTGAGGCCGCTGCGGCGGTTGAAGCGCGGCTGCAACATCAGAAGCTCCCGCATGGGTATGGCGAAGCGCCGTGGAATCGCCACACGCGATTGCTGCGCACGCAGCACCGTGTCGCAAGCCTGCATGAGGAGCGCCAGATCCGGTGCCGGCCCCGCCTGGCGCTCGTTGAGTTCGCGCAGCACGGCGCTCCATAACAGCACCGCAAATAGAAAGGTCGGTGTCACCGGTTTGTCGGCGGCGATGCGCTCGTCCGTATTGATGAGGCCGCGTTCGAGCATGTCCTCGGCGTAGGCGTACGGCGGCATCGCGAACGCGGCGGCGGACTGCGGAAACAGATGCTCGAACAGCCCATATTTCTGCAGCAGCCGATACGACTTGGCGCCGAAGCCCGACAGGAACAGTTTCAAACACTCGTCGAACAAGCGCGCCGGCGGCACTCCGTCCAGCAAATACGCGAGCTTGCCGATGGGCGCCTCGGTGGCGGGCTCGATGGAGAAGTCGAGCTTGGCCGCGAACCGCACCGCGCGCAGCATGCGCACCGGATCCTCGCGGTAACGGGTTTCCGGATCACCGATCAATTTCAGCCGGCGCGCCCGCACATCGCTCACGCCGTCGACGAAATCCCAAATCGAAAAGTCATCGATGTTGTAGTAAAGACCGTTGGCCGCGAAATCACGCCGCCAGACGTCCTCTTCGATGGTGCCGTAAATATTGTCGCGCAGGATCCGCCCCCGCTGATCGAAGGCGCGATGCTCGGAATCGCTCGGCGCAATGAATTCGGCCTCCGCCTCGGCGGTGGAATCGGTCACACCGCCCTCATTGACCGAATCCGGTTCGATGTCCTCCGCGTCCTCCCGTTCCGGGGCCGCCGCCGCGCGGAAGGTCGCGACCTCGATGATCTCCCGGCCGAAATGCACATGGGCCAGCCGAAAGCGCCTGCCGATCAAGCGGCAATTGCGAAACAGACGCCGCACCTCTTCGGGCAGCGCGTTGGTCGCCACGTCGAAGTCCTTCGGTGTAATGCCGAGCAGCAGGTCGCGGACCGCCCCGCCGACCAAAAACCCCTGATAGCCCGCCTCTTTGAGGCGGTAGAGGACTTTCAAGGCGTTCGGCGAGATCGCTGCACGTGATATCGAATGCTCAGAGCGAGGGATCACCAAAGGAGCGAATGGCGTCGACGATGCGTTCAAAAAGAAGGGTTCCGCTTGAGTCCAAAAAATTGGCCCGTATACTACCAGCCCTCCTGGGTTCTTAGCGCCCAGATCCGCAAACAAGCTCCCTTCGTCTAGAGGCCTAGGACATTGCCCTCTCAAGGCAAGTACACGAGTTCGAATCTCGTAGGGAGCGCCATTTAAATCAAATACTTAGGATTCTAAGCGCCCCACCGCACAGACTTCCGTCCAGCCTTAGAATTATTATTGCCGGTGCTCCACGACTTCATCAAGACGAACCGTGTGGTCTTGATTGATCGGTGCCAAGCCATGGTCGCTAGCAGGTCCGAACCCAAGCTCACCGACGGAAATCTAGATCACGGGATTCCGATTTTTCTTGATCAGCTGATTGAAACGCTGACTTTTGAACAAGCTTCCGCGCCGGTCGAAAAGCAAACGGGGCCCCGCGTGCTTCGCTCCTCCACGTCCGAAATAGGCTCGATGGCAGCCTTGCACGGGCGCGACCTACTTGAACGGGGTTTCACACTCGAACAGGTTGTTCGAGATTATGGAGATGTTTGCCAAGCGGTGACCAATCTTGCCTATGAAACCGATACGACAATCGAGGTCGACGAGTTTCGCACGTTCAACCAGTGCCTCGACAACGCCATTGCGGGCGCGGTTACCGAATATGCCAGTCGGCAAGCCGAAGTGACCACCGAAGAAGGCTTCCAAGCACTGAACTCACGGCTCGGGCCCTTGGCCCATGAGCTGAGAAACTTCCTGCATATCGCGATGTACGCAGTCAAAGCGATCAAGGCAGGCAGCGTTGGAATGACAGGCGCAACCGGCGCCGTGCTTGACCGCAGTCTTCTTGGAATGAGAAATCTCATCGAGCGTTCACTTGCCGAGGTACGTGTCACTGCAGGTTTGCCGGCACGCCTCAGAGCCGTTCGACTGGCCGACTTCCTGGGGGAAGTCGCGGCCACATCATCACTGGACCCTTTGGCGCGCGAATGTTCCTTCAGCGTGCGCCCCGTCGACCCGGACATCGAAGTTTATGTGGACGCCGAAATGCTCGCCGCCGCCATTGGCAACCTCTTGCAGAACGCATTCAAATTTACGAAACGCCATAGTGACGTGCACCTCAATACGCACCTGTCGGGGGACCGGCTCTTGATCGAGGTTGAGGACCACTGTGGGGGACTGCCGGCCGGCACCTCAGAAAGGCTGTTGTTGCCGTTTGTTCAAGTCGGCGAAAATCGGGCAGGTTTAGGCCTGGGACTCGACATCTGTCGGCGCAGCATCGAGGCGAATCATGGTGCTTTGAGGGTTCGGGATGTACCAGGCGTCGGATGCATCTTTACCATTGACCTGCCCTATCTCTCGCCCGGCAAGCTGCCGCCGCCGTTGAGCTAGCATCAATTGCGAACAGGAGCGATCGCTTCCGGCAATGGCATCGAGGCGATCAATACGGTGGCGCCTGATTCGCTTCTACAGATCCGGACCTCGCCGTCAAAGGCACGGAGTCGATGCCGCATCGACGCAAGGACCATCGCCGGGTCCCTCGTTTGCTCTTCGGCATTCGACGTTCCGTCGTCCGAGAATCTCATCCAAAAGATACCCTGCTTTACGCGAATGGTGAGATCTGTCGATTTCACCGATGCGCGATTGATTGCGATCGATAGTGCTTCTTGAGCAATGCGGAACAGCGCTATGGCTGCGCAGGACTCGAACTCAGGCTCAACATCCGGATATGATTCGGTGGATACAATCCCCGAATTGCACCAAGTCCTTTTGATCTGCCATCGAAGTGCGGCAAATAGGCCAAAATTATCCAATATGCTGGGTCTCAATTCTTCGATGACCCGGCGTTTCAGATCAATTGCCTGCTCAAGCGTTCGTAACACCCGGTCGATGCGATCGAGAGTGTGTTGACTCAGCGCCGGCTTGGCCCGGCGCACGGCATCCAAGTCCATCACGGCGGCGCCCATCAATGCACCGAGTTCGTCGTGCAGCTCATGCGCCAGGTCGGTATCTTTTACTTCCGTGGCATTTTGCAAATACGCGACTAAGGCGTCGACTTGCTGCTGCGTCTCTTCAACTGGAATAGACAATGGCGCCACCGCTGGTTTGCGAGGCGGAAAAATAAGTGGCCACGTGCCGACAGTCATGACGCATGTCCCTTGGCTCAAAGTTCTAATAGGAATTACCAGGACTTACGCAGGATAAGGACATTCGAGCTTGCAATACTAGTGAGATCCGGGGTCGAACGTCGTAAGACTCCCCCTACTTGGATGCCTGATCGGCGCAGCGCTCCACAGCTTTCTAAGGGTTAACCCCCTAAGGGCCCCCTAAGGGTTTAACCCCCCGGCCAAGACTGGCTTGCATCGCGAAATTCGGTGAGCGGGAGACGCCAGGGGCGCGATCTTCGAGCACCAACAAATCAACGACTTATGGCGGAGTTTAACTTATGTCTTTTGCAACCGAGCAACGCGGCACGGCACTCGGGGCCAAGGCCGGCGTAGTCTGTCGTGGAATCTCCTAGTGTTGTTGTTCCCTCCGTGGAAACTGCTTAGGCCGGATGCGTGCAAACGTCTCCGGCCTTTTTTCCTTTGGCTCTGTTGCCCGGCCTACGCCGAGCGGCGGCCAATTCGCCGATTGCACTTCTTAACAATTGCTATTTAAAAATTGTCATATTCGGCGCTAATATTTTCCTCCTCAACCTGGAGGACTCACTCTATGCGGATCCTGAGACGAGGTGTAGGCGAGGGGTTGACTGTCGCCGGCAAAGTATCCGTCAAAGCGCTGAAAGCTGGCGCGAATACGGTCCGGGCGGCACCCGATGCGCCGAGCGAAAAACCGATCTATCGCAATGAGATTCTCGAAGAACTGAGCGCAGCTGCGCGCGCGGCGCTAAAGCCAACCGAGGAACCTGAAGTCCGCTGATTCCGCGCCTTGACCTCCGGTTGCCGTTGACACCTGATCGCGGGTGCCGGAGGGTGAGGCGCATGAATATCCGACTCCTCGCTTGCAGGACAGTGGCGGGCATTTGTATCGGCGCGGCGGCAGCGGCTCATGGCGAGGCAAAGACGGACGGTGCGGCGCCCGGCGAAGTGCACCTCGAGCTCATTCGTCATGATCAAAATATTCTCCCGGATCGCGAACACGCGGGCTTCGGTGCCCTGCTCTACAGCGCCAAAGGCGAACTGGTCCTGCACGCGGGAGACAAGACGTGGTTATACACGACCGGCCTCTTCGAGGCGCCGACCGGCGGCCGGCGCGACTGGTACGGAAAATGGATCAGTCACGTACGGGAATTCAACATAGATACCCTCGCATCCGGTGACAAGAAGATTGCATTAGGCCTCGCCGACACGGACCAATGGGCCGTCATCCACGACGTGATCGAAGTGAGCGCCACGCTGTACGTGGCGTTCTACTCTACGAATGGCGGAGTCAGGGCTGCCGTGAGCGACAAGCCGGACGGACCGTTCGCGGCCGTCGCCAATTTCAAGATTGGCGTTACGGATGAGTGGGAAAAGGCGGGAGGCGAAAGCGCCAGCTTGGAGAGCAACGGCGCCCATGTCTTCGTCGATGAATCCGCTCGAGCTCTCACCTTGTGGTTGGGTTATGACTCCTATCACGTCGATAAAACGGCGGGACAGCTGGGATGGGCAAAAGTGCGGATCGACAAACGGAGGCGCAGCGTGCAGCTCGTGGCAAAGCACCCGGGCAATCCGCTGCCCATGCTCCCCGACAACTACATTGCCGCGCGCTGCGGCGGCAATCTGGCCGCCAATATCCGCCTGGAGGATCAGCACGCATTTTTCTATTACACACGGCCCAGCAAACAGAAGATCATGCTGACCGTGGCGTTGAGTCCGGACCCCCTGTTTCAAGCCGTCACGCGTATTGTCGAGCTCGAGCCGCCGTTCGGCGATGAAAAGGTGATCGAGAAATTCGAGTCGTACGTGATCGGCGATCATCTGCACATACTTTATGAGAACAATCTTGTCTCCGGCCATTGGGGTACGGGAATTCTGATCTACAAAATGCAAAACGGCTCGCACCCGCAGGCACCCGCTGAATCACGGCCATCACTCGCCGGCCGACTTGCACATTGCGGCACCCGAAATTGCAGCTAAGATGATGCTGCTGAGCGGTAACGAACAATTCAAGAATGGAGTTTGGATGCGTAGCCTATTTTGCACGACGATGCTGCTCTTGGCGGCCGGCATGGTGGCTCCTGCCCTTGCCGACGAGGGAATGTGGACCTACGATAATTTCCCGACGGCCAAGATGCAGGCGGCCTACGGCTGGGCGCCGGACGCCGCATGGCTGGAACACGCCCGCCTCGGCAGCATCAGGCTGACGCTCGGCTGTTCCGCCAGCCTGGTCTCCTCCGATGGGCTGGTGATGACCAACCATCACTGCGCGCGCGAATGCGTCAGCGATCTCTCGGATGCTCAGCACGCCTATATCGCCCACGGCTTCTACGCCGCGTCGCTCGCGGATGAGAAGAAATGCCCGGCGATGGAGGCCAACCAGCTGGTCAACATCTCCGACGTGACGCAGCAAGTCGAGGCGGCCACTGCCGGAAAATCGGAGCGCGCGTTCCATGAGGCAGAGCGGGCCATCAAGGCGCAAATCGAAAGTGCCTGCGGCACCGCGGCCGACGTGCGCTGCCAGGTGGTGACGCTGTACGCGGGCGGCCTTTACAATTTATACAAGTACAAGCGCTATCAAGACGTGCGCGTGGTGTTCGCCCCCGAGGAGGATGCCGCATTCTTCGGCGGCGACCCGGATAACTTTACGTTTCCCCGCTTCGATTTGGACACGGCCTTCGTGCGCATCTACGACAACGGCAAGCCGCTGCACACGAACACTTATTTGAAATTCGCGACCAAGGGCGTGAAGCAGGGCGATATCGCCCTGACGAGCGGCAACCCCGGTTCTACCGAGCGCGAAGACACTCTCGCGCAACTCGAGTTCCTGCGTGACGAGGCGCAGCCGTTCGTGCTGACCATGTATTCCGAATTGCGCGGCATTCTCACCGAGTTCGCGACCAAGGGAGCCGAACAGGCGCGCACGTCGAAGACGCTGCTCTTCTCCGTCGAAAATTCTCTCAAGGCTTACAAGGGCCGGCAGCTCGCCTTGGTGCAGGGATCGATCATTGCCGACAAGGCGCGAACCGAAGCCGATTTCCGCAAGCGTGTGGCGGCGGACCCGAAACTGGCCTCAAGCTTCGGGGGAGCCTGGGATGCGGTGGCGGCGGCGGCGGCGCACAACCGCGGTATCTACGTGCGCAATGCGATGCTGGAGCGATTGCCGTCCCGTTTCTCCGAGCTGCTGAGTCACGCGGCCGCTCTCAACCGCTACGCCGCCGAAATCCGCAAACCGGACGGGCAGCGCCTGGAGGAATACACGGACGCCAACTTCCCCGCGCTGCGGCAGCAGATCATCTCGCCGTCGCCCATTCACGCGGATCTCGAGAAAACCATGCTCACCTGGTGGCTCACCAAGGTACGCGAATATCTGGGCACGAGCGATCCCGACGTGCGTGCGCTGCTCGGTAAGAGCAGTCCCGAAGAAATCGCGAACGCGTTGGTCGACGGCACCAAGCTAAGCGAGGCTGCGCTGCGCGCGCAACTGTTGGCCGGCGGCGCGAGCGCAATCGACGCATATCACGATCCGCTGATCGATTTTGTGCGCGTGCTTGACGCACCCGCCCGCGCGGTTCGGGCTGACTACGAGAACAATGTCAAGGCGGTGACGACCAAGAACCGCGCGCTGATTGCCAAGGCACGCTTTGCACTGGACGGGAAGAGCACGTACCCCGACGCGACATTTTCATTGCGGTTGTCATACGGTGCGGTATCGGGTTACCAAGAAGATGGGCGCAACGTCGCGCCGACGACGAATTTCGCCGGCGCTTACGCCCACGCGACGGGACGCGACCCGTTCAAACTGCCCGATAGCTGGATGGCGGCGGAAAAAACGGTCGATCCCAAAGCACAGCTGAATTTCACGGCCACCGACGACATCATCGGCGGCAATTCAGGATCCCCTGTGATCGGACGCAGCGGCGAGGTGATCGGTCTGATCTTTGACGGCAACATCCAGTCCCTCGGCGGGGACTTCGGCTACGACGGCGCCGTCAATCGGGCGATTGCCGTGGACGTCACCGGCATCACCGAAAGCTTGAAGCACATCTATCACGCGGACCGCTTGGTGAAGGAATTGACCCACTAAGCGGCGCGGTCGGCGCGCCTCCAACCGTCGCGCGC
The DNA here is from genome assembly GCA_963818075.1 of uncultured Gammaproteobacteria bacterium. Taxonomy (GTDB): domain Bacteria; phylum Pseudomonadota; class Gammaproteobacteria; order Steroidobacterales; family Steroidobacteraceae; genus Bog-1198. The sequence continues at coordinate 132,710 of CAWFQX010000013.1, forward strand.
CTCCAACGTCGCGCGCCTCGACGTTCTCCATCGATTGCGTCCCCGCAATCGCCGCAAAATTATGCGGCCGATTGGACCGCTAATTTAACCGTAACGGCGTCTCCGTCTGTGATTGGCGACGCACCCCACTGTCAACGCAGCCAGTCATGGTCCGTTGGTGCAGGCAACAGCGAAGCAACAATGCTCTCGCAAAAGTGCCAGGGATAATTATCGTTAAATGAGGAGATCGATCATGGTCCGCAGTACATCTCGATTATTGCCGGTGGGCATCGCCGCCGCACTGATCGCCGCTTGTGGCGGCGGCGGTTCCGGCGGCAGCAGCTCCGCTCCGCTCAACCAAGTTGCGCAAACCGGCAGCGTCTCGATGGTCGTCAGCGACGCATCGTCCGAAGACTGGGCGACGATCGGCGTCAAAGTGCTGTCGATCGCACTGGTGCCGCAGGGCGGCGGCAGCAATGTCAGCGTGTACACCGCGCCGGCGATGGCGCCTACCATCAACTTGGCGCAACTGGACCAGATTGGCGAAATACTCGGCAATGCCAGCGTGCCGGTCGGCACCTATACCGCGGCTGTGCTTGAAGTCAGCGCAAATCCCGGCGATGTGCTGCTGACGGTGGCGGCCGATCCCGAGGCCGGATTCATGGCTGCGCCCGGCTCGACCATCGCCGCTGATCAGATTCAAGTGCAGCACACTCAGGGCATGGCGCCGAATTTGACCGTGCCCGTCAAGGTGAACTTCGAATCGCCTCTGGTCGTAACCGCGGGCCAGAGCAACGCGCTTGACTTGGAATTCGATCTTGCGCATCCCGCCTTCCTGGTGGGCCACGTGCCGCCCGGAGTTGGGAATACTCTGTGGGCGGTCAACTTCGACGGCCCCGTGCGCCATCGCCCGCTGCACGATCTCACCCGCCTGGTTTTGCGGCATCTGTACGGCGATGTAACGGCGATCGCGTCGGACATGGGCTCCATCACGGTTACCAAGGAATTCCCCACGGAACCCCCGGTCACCCCGGAGACGGCCGTTGCCACGACCCAGTCGCTGCAAATTTTGGCGGATGCGACCAACGGCACGATTTTCTACGACGTGGATGCGAAGACGCGCACCGTCATCAAGGATTTCTCCGCTGAATCGTCCTTGTCGGGCAAATCGGTGCGCATCGCGGCCCGCTACCAGGAGGACGGCACGCTGGTGGCCACCCGCATCTGGGCCAGCAGTCAGTTCAATAATGTTTGGCTGAGCCCCGAGGGTCATGTGCTGCATGTCGACACCGCCGCCGATGTCGTCACCGTGGCCAGCGAGTCCGGCGGCGGCGTCGACTTGACCGTCAATGCCAACACGCAGTTCTTCTTCAGGCAACCGCAGAATCCTGCAGCCGACTCCATGCCTATCGGCACCGGTACCGCGTTTCTCGCGAGCCACGATCTCGTGCGCGGCTTCAAAGTCCACGCAAGCGTGGTCGATCCGCTGGCGACGCCGCTGGTCGCACAGAGCATCGACATCGAGACGGCCGTGTACGACGGTCAGATATCCGCCGCCAACACGACGGGTTTCACGATGACCCGTCTCTTTAGAACGGCTAAGGACGACTACGTGTACACGCTCGACTACATTGCCAACGCGACAGCCAACGGAACGGACGACAGCGGCAGCCCCATCATGGGATTCAAGTGGTGGAACTTTGCCTACCCGACGCTGTTGACCAGCGGCACGAACGCCATTGCCGATTTTCTCTCGGCCACCAGCGGCAGCGTCAACTTCGGCGGTTCGGTGGGTGCAGTGCCCTCACGCGGCATCAGCTTCGGCACGTGGAATGATGCGGCCAACCCCAACGGCTGGTCCGCTTCGGCCAGCATATTGACGCCCTCGCTGCTGCCGCTTGGATCCGTCGCAACGGGCCTGGTGAACAATGCCTTCACCATGACGGTCATGGGCGGCGCGAGCCCGGCTACCATCGACGTCAGCACGACGTCAGGATCCGCAACCCTCGTCTATCAGGTCGATTGCACCGGCGGCATCGTGACCGTCAGCGCCATCGACATTACGACCAGCGGCGGTCTTGCCAGCCTGACCGCGGGTCTCACGGCCGGTGCGCCGGTCAAGGTGTACGGGATTCCGCAAGCGGACGGAACTCTCAAGTCCTATGTGCTGGCGTACTTCACGGGACAGGCGCCGGCGCAATAGATCCCAGACTATAAGACGTACCGACGACACAGATGCCGTGCGGCGCCCCAAGGCCGCACGGCGTCATCGTTTGTGCCGATGGGAGTCTGCGTGCAATCGCTATAAACTAGGGCTGCGCACACCACGCCAGCGGCGCGAGATCGTGCGATGCATCAAAACATACAGGGAGAGTCCAATGAACAAAGTATTGGTATTGGCGCTGCTTATCCCCACGATCGCCCTCGCGAAAAGCCCGTTTGACGGAACCTGGAAGACGCGGCTCGATTCGTATCAGTTCTCCGGAAAGCCCGATGTCTACGAAATCAGCAACGGCATATATGATTGCAAAAGCTGCGCTCCGCCCTACAAGATCAAGGCCGACGGTACGGATCAGCCCGTGCCGGACCACGCCTATCTGGATCAGGAGTCCGTGAAAATACTGAATGCCGCGAGCGTCGAGATCACCGACAAGAAGGCCGGTAAAGTCATGTCCATCCAGACCATCACCATATCGGCGGACGGTTCGAAGTTCACCGGTAAGTTCACCAGTTACGTTGGCGCAAAGCCATTCAGCGGGTCGTTCACCGAAAAGCGGGTTGGCCCCGCTGCAGCGGGCGCGCATGCGCTCTCGGGGTCGTGGATGCAAGACAGCGTAGCCGACATGTCGGACGTTGCGCGAACCGTCAGCTTGGAATCAACATCCGACGGTCTCAAGATGATTTGGAACGGGCAAACCACCGATGTGAAATTCGACGGCAAGGAGTATCCGACCGTCGGCGATCCCGGCAAAACCATGGTTAGCTTGAAAAAAGTCAGTGACAGTCGGCTCGAGGAAACAGATCGGCGGCAAGGCAAGGTGTTTGACATCATTGTCTGGACGATGGCCGCTGACGGCAAGTCCATCACCTACGAAGACACCGACCCGGTGCACGGGACGAAGATAACTTCCGTCCTCGAGAAGCAACCGTAGCGCGACGATTCGAAGGGGTGCGCGGCCGACGCCGAGCCGTGCACCCCGATCCCATGGCGATACACGTTCTGGCCGCCATGATAACCGGTCACCACCAGGGCCGCGGTCGCCGCCAGCAGCAGCACGACAAAAGGCCACGCAGGGCGCGAGTCCCACGCGCTGCCCGCGCCGCGCCACACGGCCAGCAACACCAGCGCCAGGGTCGTGAAAATTGCCCATTTCAAGTGCGTCGAGATGGCCTGGTGCGCGGCTGCTCCGACGTGTAGGTCGACCAGGGCCGCAACTCCGGTAGCGAGCGCAAACAGGGCCGCGACGGCACCCACGCAAAGATTCCAGGTGCCCACCGTCGCGAGCGTCGCGGCCCGGTGCTGGTCGCGCACCAGCCGCGCCGCCAGCAGGAATAGCGCGGCACTGACCCCGAGTGCAAGCGGGAAGTGCACCACCATCGGGTGCCATTCCGGCAGCTGCATCAGCGGGCGCCGGCGCTGTCGGCCAAGGCGCGGCGCCACCAGGCAACGGTATCGCTCAGTGCTTCATCCAGCGTAAAGCGCGGCCGCCACCGGGCTTCCTCGCGCAAGCGGCGCACGTCCGGAATGAGCACCGGCGGCTCGTGCGCCGCTGCGGGCCGCGCGCCCAGCTGCACGAGGTCCGGGCGCCCGATCTGCCGCGCGATGCGCTCGACAAGATCGGCGAGCGCCACCGGCTCGTCCGACCCGATGTTAACCGGACCCTCGAGTGCAGAATCCAGCACGGCCGCAAACGCTGCGCCCACGTCGGCGACGTGCAAAAAGCTGCGTATCTGCCGTCCGTGCGAGCACGGAGCTGCGCGGCCTTGCAGCAGATTGCAAATCACGAACGGCACCAAGCGGTCGGGGTGCTCGTACGGGCCGAACTGAAAAAAAATGCGCCCCCACGCCGTCGACAGGTGCTCGCGGCGGCCGACGCCGGCCAATGTCCTCTGCAAGCCGATCTTGCAGGCGGCATAGGGACTCATCGGTGCGGCTCCATCATCCGCCAGAGGGCTCAATAATTCGTCGCACACCTCCACCCGCGACCAATCGTATTCGGCGCAGCTCCCGGCCATCAGCACGCGGCTGCCGCCATGGGAAACGAAACAGCGCAGCAGGTGCTCGCTCGCCGCCGCCCAGCGAAAATTCTCCGCGCTCTGCCAGTACAGCCCGGGGGTGGCGATCCAGGCGAAGTGCAGCAAATGCGTGGGCCGCGTCTCGCTGATCAAGGCAGCGACGTTCGACTCGTTGAGCAAATCCGCGAAGTGTATCTTTGCACCCTGGAGTTGCTTCGGGCTGTCGCGGCTCGCATTCCCGGACAGCACTGCGTGCACTTCGTATCCCGAACCGAGCAGCGCCGGCACGCTCCAGCGGCCGATGAAGCCGCCGGCGCCGCTGACGAGCACCCGCTTCGGCGGCGTCACTTGCCGCCCGGCCCTTCGAACAGCGGATAGGAGGCGTCGCGCGCCGAAATGACCGCGGGCCGCAGCGGCCACTCGATGTCGAACTCAGGATCGTTCCAGCGAACTCCGCGGGCGAACTGCGGCGCATGCGCCACCGAGATCATGTAGTACACCTCGGTGTCGTCCACGAGGGTGAGGAATCCATGCGCAAATCCTGGCGGAACGAACAGCGAAAGGTGATTCTTCGCCGTCAACTCCGCGCCGTACCAGCGGCGGAACGTCGGTGAAGCGGTGCGAATATCGACGATGACGTCGAATATCGCTCCCGCCGTGCAGCGCACCAGTTTGTGTTCCTCGTGCGGAGCGGCCTGGTAGTGCATGCCTCGCAAAGTGCCGCGGCGGGCGTTGTACGACACGCTGCACTGTCGCAGCTCCGGCCCGAGCCGGCGCGTCGTGAACACCTCCGCGCAATACGATCGGGCGAAGAAGCCCCGTTCGTCCGTGAACCGTTCCATCTCGATGAGATAGGCCCCGGATAGCGGCAATTCAGTGAATATCATGGATCCCCCGCTCGATCGCACATCACGAATAGATGTGAACCAAGGGCACAGGCGTGACGAAGCGCCCGCCCCACGTCTTGATCCGCTGCAATTGCTGGCGAATCTCCGCCTGCAGATTCCACGGCAGGATCAGCACGTAGTCGGGCCTCGCCTCGAGCAGTGCCTCGGGCGATATCACCGGGATGTGCGTGCCCGGCAGGAATTTCGACTGCTTGTGCGGATTGCGATCCGCCACCGTGGGAATATCGGCCGGCGTGACGCCGCAAAAATTGAGCAGCGTATTGCCCTTCGCCGCGGCGCCATACGCCGCGACCGTCTTGCCTTCGCGCTTCGCCGCCGCGAGAAAACCCAGCAAGGATTGCCGGCAGCTCTCGACGCGTTCCGCGAAGCGCAGGTATGTGGCAAGATCAGCCAGACCCGCCGCGCTCTCCGCGGCGCGCAGCGTGCAGAGCTGTGCGCTGTCTTCGAGATCCGTACGCTTCGCATGCGAGGCATAGATCCGCAGCGACCCGCCGTGCGTCGGCAGGCGTTCCGCATCATAGAGCCGCAGGCCGTGGCGGCTGAATACCTGCTCGATGGCATAGAGCGAGAAATACGAGTAATGCTCGTGATAAATCGTGTCGAATTCGACATGTTCGATCAATTCGAGCAGATGCGGGAACTCGATCGTCGCCGTGCCGTCGGGCTTGAGCATCCGTGCAATCCCCGCCACGAAGTCATTGAGCAGGGGCACGTGCGCCAGCACGTTGTTGGCGATGATCAAGTCGGCCTGCCGGCCGTCCGCGACCAGTTGTTTGGCCAGGCCCTCGCCGAAGAACTCCACCAGGGTGGGAACGCCGATTTTTTCCGCAGCCGCCGCGACGGTATCGGACGGATCGATGCCGAGCACCGGCACGCCCATGTCGATGAAGTTCTTCAGCAAGTACCCATCGTTGCTCGCCAGTTCCACGGCCAGGCTGCCTTTGCCGAGGCCGAACCGGCGCCGCGCCATTTCGCAGTACGCTTTGGCGTGCGCCAGCCAGTCGTCCGAGTAGGACGAGAAATACACGTAATTGCCGAACAATTCCTGCGGCGCGACGTCGTAGTCCACCTGCACCAATTTGCAGGATTCGCAAACCTTGGCGCGCAGCGGATAACGCTTCTCCCCGCGCGCATCGGCCAGCGACGTGATGAAGGCATTCGATGCGGGCTGCAGTCCCAGATCGGCCATGGTCACCGTCAGGCGGCCGCCGCATGCACGACAGCCGCTCACCGCGCCTACCACTGAACGGCACCGCTCATTTCACCGCCCCGATCGCGCTCAGCCTTCCCACAACTTCCAGGGCGCGGCGCCGCTTTCCCACAAGGAATTGAGGTGTTGCTTGTCGCGCAGTGTATCCATCGGCTGCCAGAAACCGCGATGCACCCACGCGGCCAACTGACCATCCGCGGCCAAGGTCTCCATGGGTTCCTTTTCCCAGACCGTGTCGTGGCCGTCGATCAGCTCGAGCACGCTGGGGTCGAGGACGAAAAAACCGCCGTTGATCAGACCGCCCTCGGCGGTCGGCTTTTCCTCGAATGAAACCACTTGCGCGCCCTGCGTGACGATGCGGCCGAACCGTGCCGGCGGCCGCACACAGGCGACCGTGGCCTTGCGGCCGTGGTCGGCGTGGAATGCAAGTTCAGCGCCGATATCGAGATTGGCGAGGCCGTCTCCATAGGTCATGCAAAACGGCTCGCCGGCATTGAGATAGTTACGCACCTGCAGCAGGCGCCCGCCGGTCATGCTCTCCTCGCCGGTGTCGACCAGCGTCACCTTCCACGGTTCGCTGCGGCAATCATGGTATTCGACGCGGTTCTTCGTCATGTCGAAAGTCACGTCCGCCTGGTGCAGGAAATAATTCGCGAAATATTCCTTGATCATGTATCCCTTGTAGCCGAGACAAACCACGAACTCCTTCACGCCGAACGAGGCGTACAGCTTCATGATGTGCCACAGGATCGGCTGCGCGCCGATTTCCACCATGGGTTTCGGGCGCGTATTCGACTCCTCGGCGATGCGCGTGCCCTTGCCGCCGGCGAGAATCACGCACTTCATGGCGTTCCCATCAAATCGCGATACCGCGCGATCTGTGCTTCGGAAAATGCCACCATGTTCTCTCCTGCCGAATGGGCCAAATACCAATCCGCGGTCCACGCCATCGATTCGCGCATGTCGAGCCGCGGACGCCAGGCGAGCGCATGCCGCGCCAGCGCCGAGGACAAGGTGAGCGCCTGCGCCTCGGCAGGTTGCGGCGACGGATCGCGGACCCAACCGGGTTTGCCTGCGACCCGGGCGCTGAATCCGTCCACGACCTCGCGTACCGTGCAGAAGGATGCCGGGTCTGGTCCGAAATTGACAGCGCGCGGCGCTTTTTTCGGCAGCGTGACCAGGGCCTGCGCCAGCGCGAGGTAGCCCGACAGCGGTTCGAGCACATGCTGCCACGGCCGCACGGCATCGGGGTAGCGCAAGACCACGGGCCGTCCCGCATCGAGCGCCCTGACGCAGTCGGGAATGAGGCGCTCCTCCGACCAATCGCCGCCGCCGATGACATTGCCCGCGCGGGCGGTCGCGATGGGCGGCCCATCGGCAAAGAAACTGTCGCGGAAGCTAGCCGTCACGAGCTCGGTGCAGGCCTTGCTGTTGCTGTAAGGATCGTGGCCGCCGAGCCGATCGCCTTCATCGAAGGGGCGTCCCTCGCCCCGGTTCTCGTACACCTTGTCGCTGGTGACGATGACGGCACACTCTAGATGGCGCAGCGAGCGGCAGGCTTGCAGCAACGCTGCGGTGCCCATGACATTCGTGGCGTAGGTGGCGAGCGGATCGCGGTAGGACTCTCTGACCAGCGCCTGGGCCGCCATGTGAATCACGATCTGGGGATCAGCCTGCGTCACGGCCTCCCCGAGGCGCCGCGCGTCGCGGATATCGGCGATGATGGAGCGCCGAGACATCGCGGCATCCGCCGCCGCCAGGATGCTCCATAGATTGGGTTCCCCGGATGGCGCCAGCGCGTAGCCCGTCACCTCGGCGCCCAGCCTCGCGAGCCACAGGCTGAGCCATGCGCCCTTGAAGCCCGTGTGCCCGGTGAGCAACACCCGCCGGCCTTGCCAGAACTGCTCCATCGTGCCGGTCGCGTTCATCGATGCGGGGCTAGCGTTGCTGCGGCCAGTAGGATTTCAACACGCTCAAAGTCGGCCGCACGTGCCGCAGCCCCAGCGCTCCGCCCAGCCGAATCTGCAGATTCAGCAATTTTCGCAAGCCCCGAACGAACAGGAAGACATCCTTGTATTGCGCGCGCCCCTGCGTGGCAAAGGCGATTTTCAGAGCATCGCACATGATGGCGACGGGGAGCTTGTAAATCCGCGATCGCGCGACGAAGGGATCGCGCACCCGCGCCGCGAAACTGCGGTCGCACGTCAGCAGCCAGGTCGCGATCCGCTCCATGATGAAGATCTTCATCTGCACGTGGGTGCCGCCGCGGTAGCGCGTCGGCGTGCGCAGCGCCTCGCCGAGCGCATCGGACGGAGTTTCCGCGATCGCGAACATTTGCTCGGTGATCGCGAGCCACGCCCGCCAAAAACGCGGCTTCGCGATGAAATAATTCGAATGCACGGTATTGCGCGAATCGGACACGAGCGCGTCCAGATCGCTCGGCAGGCCGAGCCGTTCGAACAGGCGCTGGGCGACCTGCTTGAGACCCGGGTGCTCCGCGTCGCCGTGCTCGAACACGTTGAGATAATAGGCGCTGTTGTGAATGCTCGGGCTCAAGAGCACGACTTCGGTCGCACTGTCCGAGCCGAGAATAAAGTCGCGCACGAGCGCGAAATTCAAGCTCGTCTTGAGCTCGAACTTCGGCGACAGAAAACCGTAAAAGGCGTCCTCATCCAGCGCCTCGTTCAGCAAGAATCGGCGGATCGGCCAATACTCGTACCAATCCGGCCGCTCGTTCGCGGAGTTGTCCAACACGGCGAAGCCCGGATCGAGTTCCTGGCGCGAGGTGTAGTGGTTCAGGATCTGAAAAATATGCAGCGCGGGCATGGCGCGAAGGATACCGGCTTCCGGCGCGCGACGCATTCATTCCAGCCCCTGCGGCGACGCCAGCCGTGCCAGCAATTCCAAGTAGCGTGCCTGATAGGTGCGCAGGGCGTAGCGCGATTCGACATGCTTGAGTCCGCCTGCGCCGAGGCGCGCGCGCAGCGCCGGTGATCGTATCAGCGACTCCAGATGCCGCTCCCACTCCTCCGTGGTGCGGGCATGAAAGCCGGTCACGCCCTCGAGCACCGCCTCGGTATTGGCGCCCACCGGCGAGGCCACGCAGGGCAGTGCGGCGGCCATGTACTGCAGCAGCTTGAACGCGCACTTGCCGCGCGCCCATTCGTCATCGGTGAGCGGCATGACGCCGATGTGGGCCGCGGCGAGCGACTCGGCTTCGGTCGCCGTGCTCCACGCAATGCGTTCGACGTTGACCTCGCCCCAATCCGGAAACCGCGAACAAATGACCCGCAATTTGAGCGAAGGATAGCGAACGCTGAGCCGCGCCAGCGCCGGGCGGAGCATCTCCAAATAGACCAGGTTCTCCGGGCTGCCGATCCAGACGATGGTCGGCGCATCGGCCGCCGTGGCCGTGGTGGGCCGGTACGCGGCGGTGTCGATTGAAGTCGGCAGGATCGCGATGGCCCGCGCCGAGCGGCGCGCGACGCCCGCCAGAACGTCGTTGCCGGCGGCGACGACGTCCACCCAGCGGCAGGTGGCGGCAAACTTTCGCTTGCGCCAGAGCGAATCGTCAGCCGCCTCGCCGAGTCGCCGCGGCTTGCGCACGTAGATGGCATCGTCGACGTCGAAGACCCGGTGCCGGCTGAGCGAGGCGAACAGGCGCGCCTCGAGCGCGCTCAGTTTGATTTGGTGCAGCACCACCACGTCCGCCGCGCGCCACAGCGAACGGCGCTCCCAGGTACGCAGCCCGTAACGCCCGCTCGGAAAACGCTCCGGCTGCACCCGCCAACCGGCCGCTTCGAGGGTGCCGATGAGACTGCGCATCCGATGCCGGAACGACGGCTGTTCAAGATCGTAGCCCAATAAAACGACGGTCGGCATAGGTGGCGGCGAACTTCAGGGCGCGGCCGCGCCGGACGACGCCGCGCCGGGCGCCGGCGCGACCAGATGGCTCAGGGCCTGCATCGCGACTTCGACGCCGTCGGCGAGTTCCAGACGGGCGGCGCGTGCCGCAAGCGCTGCGCGCGCCGGCTCGTCCTGCAGCAGTCGCTCTGCGGCTTGCACGATGCCGGCCGCGTCGAGCGAAGCAGCGACGGCCACGCCGGCCGCAACGCAGCGCCGTATGCGCTCGGCCTGATCCTTGGCGATCGGCACTGCGACGCAGGCGTTGCCGCAGGCGATGGCCTGCAGCAATGTCGATCCGCCGTTGGCCACGATCAGGCGCGCCGAGCACATCAACTCCGCAAGCGTTGCCTGCGGCAACGGGCCGAGGCGATGCCAGTTCGGATCCTGCACGGTATCAATCTCCGTGGTGCCCGTGTCGCCGGCGTCGCGCGGGCCCACGTACACCGTGGCCACCCCGCGTGCGGCGAGCGCGCGCGCTGCCGCCAAGAATCGGGGCGTCGCGTCGCCCGCGCCGGGGTGACCGGTGCCGCCGCCCGGAACCACCAGGACGAAAGTTCCGGCACCGCAACCGATGTGCGCCAGAATCGCGACCCGCTGCGCCGCATCCGCACGCGAGAAGATCACGTCCAGATAGCGCACCACGGGCCGGCCCAGAATCTTCAGCTTGAGCTTCTCGAGAAAACTCAAGCGGCCCGCGATGAAGTCCGGATACGCAATCCAGTGTTCGTCGAGCAGACGCATCCAACGCAGGCGAAACGCCTTGCGCCGCTGCCGCCCGCGCGCGCTGATGAAGACGATGCGCACGCCCAGACGCCGCGCCGCGCGCAGCTGCACCGTGCGCCCTGCATTGTCGAATATCACCACATCGGGCCGCCAGTTCTCCAGCAAGTCGATGATGGCCGTGGAATGAAACGTGGGCGACGACGCCAGCAAGGTATTGGGGAACGGCGCATCGGCCGCGTACGGGGCCGCGCGGCTCAAGGCGAAATGAACGGCGGCGCCGGGCCAGCGCTGACTCGCGGCCCGCGCAATCGCCAGGGAGCGCGCGTATTCGCCCATACCGTATTGTCCCGAAACCGGTACGAACAGAATTCGCGGCGCGTAGGGTCGGCCCATGTCAGCCAAAGGCGGTGAACCAGCGATCCAACACCAACAGCGACCAGGCCCTGCGGAAGCCGGGTCCAACCGCACGCTGCAGCACGCCGCGATCCATCAGCCGCCGCACCGCATCGCGCAGCACGTCCGGATGGCGCCGCAGCCAGCGATGCACCGGCAGACCGAATCCGGATTTCGGCTGATTCAAATGCCCGGCCGGCAAACGCGGTTTCATGAGTTGTCGCACCAGCAGTTTGCCGCGCCGAAGCTTCTGATCGACCAACGCTGCCGGGTCCACGCTCAGCATGAACTCGACCAGGCGATGATCGAGCAGCGGCGGCCGCACCTCGAGCGAATGCGCCATGCTGGTTCGATCGACCTTAGTCAACAAACCCTCGGCGAGATCCGTGTTCAAATCGAGCCAGCGCAGCTGCGCGAGCGGCTGCAAGTCCTCGCGCCAATACTGCCGATAGAACCACAGGTAGTCGTAGCCCGGCTCGAGCCAGCGCTCCGCCAGCAACGAATCGATCTGCACGGCGGTCAGCCCGCCGAGCGCCGCGGCATACGCCGGCAATCCGACGAAACTATGGCGCTGCATCGATGAACCGAAGCGCGACAATGGCGGCGCGACTCGGGCCAGCGACCGGTTGAGAACCGTCGAGCGCGCGCCGATGCGGGACCAGTAGCGCGGATAGCCGCAGAAGATTTCATCGCCGCCCTCGCCGCTCAATGCCACCGTCACTTCGCGGCGCGCAAATTGCGCGATCAGATAATTCGACCACGCCGCACTGTCGCCGAACGGCTCGTCGAACAGCGCGGGTATCCGCTCCAAAGCCTCTGTGAAATCCGCCAGTGGCGCCGTCATCTCCAGATGCTCGGTGTGCAGATGTTCGGCCGCCCGCCGGGCCGCCTCCGTCTCAGAGCGCGCGCCCGAATCGAATCCCAAAGTATAGGTTCGCGGGGTTTGCAAATAGTATGCGGTGAGCGCGGAATCGATGCCGCCGCTCAGGAACACCCCCACCGGCACATCCGACAGGGTATGCGCCGGCACCACATTGCGCAGCAAGGCATCGAGTTCCTGCACGGTGTCGCCGGCGCTGCGCGCGAATATCGCCGTCGATGGACTCCAATAACGCTCGATGCTGATGCGGCCCCTGCACCAGGTGAGCAGGTGGCCGGCCGGCAACTTGGCGATGCCGCGATAAATGCTCTTCGGTGCGGGAATATAGCCGTGAAACAAAAAATCGCGCACCGCACTGCGATCGATCTCCGGTTGACCCAATACCAGGAGCGCCTTGAGTTCCGAGGCAAACGCAATTCCGTCCGGCAGAACCTGGTAGTACAGGGGCTTGATCCCCAGGCGATCGCGCGCGAGCAACAGACGCTGCTCACGCGTATCCCATGCGGCAAACGCGAACATTCCGACCAGGCGGTCGAGGCAGGCGCTGCCGTGCTTCGCCAGTAGATGCACCAGCACCTCGGTGTCCCCGGTGGAGTGCCAGGGTCCGGTGAGCTCTGCGCGCAATCGCTCGTGGTTGTAAATCTCTCCGTTGTAGGTCAGCACCTGAGAGTCGAACAGCATGGGCTGGTGACCGCCCTCGGACAGATCCAATATGGCCAGCCGGCGGTGAGCCAGTGCGACTCCGGGTGCGGACCACGCGCCCTCGCCGTCCGGGCCGCGATGGCGCAGCCGGTCCGCCATGCTGCGGGCGACCTCGACGCTGGCCCGCGAACCCACAATGCCCGCTATTCCACACATGGCGCGCAGTTTAGCAGCCTGCCGCGCGGCCGCGGCCGGATCGCGAGTACCGCTAGCCATCGGCCAGCGGTTCGTTTAGGGTGCGTGCTGGAGCAGCATAGACATGGCAACACCCGCTGATCAACGACTGCTGGAACTATTGGATAAATGGCTCCAAAGCCTCGAGCTTCATGGCAAATACTCTTCCCTCGACGACGACAGCTATTGGAAGATTCAGCCCTGGGTGGAACACCAGCGGCCGAGCCGCTGGATCATCGATGTAGCGATGCAAAAGACTCTCGCGCTGCGGGCGCATGTTCAAGAGCGGGTGAAACTGGGTGATGCGAAGTATTCGGACTCGTTGGAACTCATGATCTTCCTCGCCAACCTCGTCGGATCCGAACACATCGAGCGCTTCATCCCCGTGGCCGAGGCGCAGAACGAGCGTCCCCTGACGCCGCAGCCGCCCGGCGATGCCGCGCGCAACCCGGCCGATACGGCCACCGGCACTCGTGAAATGCCGAAGTTTCTGGCCGCCAAGCGCGCACCGCCGCCCGCCGGCACGACACAGGTTGCACGCACGGAACGCAAAGGCGCGGCGCAGCCCAAGCCGGCACCGAGGCCCGTCAAACAACCGCCGCGGCTCGGCACTGCCAAGGCGGCAGCGCCGTTGAAGCCCGCCGGCAAGAGCGCGCCCGGAAAAATTGCGCCGGCGCCGCCGTCCGGTCGCGAGACGACCTCCGATGCGGCGCGCCTGCAGGTCGTGGCCGACGCCGCGCGGCTCGTGCAATGGGGACGGCGCTGGTACGAATTGCCGGAGCTGATCGCGCGCATGGCGGGCCGACCGTCCTTGCCCGAAGTAAGGCGTATACTCAAAGAGAATAAGTCGGCGATCGATGCACAGGCAGAATCGCCGGGCAAGTAGCCGCGTCGACCGGTGCTCGCATAAAATAACCGCGAACTCGCATGAAATAGCCGCGAAGGCATCGCGCAAAAAAATTTGAACCTCTTTTCTTATGAACGCTCAAAGGCGCCCATGATCACGACGAAGAATTTATCCAAACGCTATGGCGACAAACTTGCGGTCGATGATTTGACATTCTCTGTGGCGCCCGGCGAGGTGTTGGGATTCTTGGGCGCCAACGGCGCGGGCAAGTCCACGACCATGCGCATGATCGCGGGCTTCGTATCGCCGTCCGCGGGCCAGGTGTCGGTATGCGGACACGACATCGAACGGGCGCCGGTGGCGGCCAAGTCCTGCATGGGGTACCTGCCGGAAGGCGCCCCGAGTTACGGTGAAATGACGGTGAGCGAATTTCTGGATTTCGTCGCCGACGTGCGCGGCCTCACGGGGGAACGGCGGCGGGAACGCCGCAGCGTCGTCGTCGACCGGCTCGGGCTCGCGCCGGTGATCGAACAAGTGATCGAAACGCTCTCCAAGGGCTTTCGCCGCCGCGTCGGGCTGGCTCAGGCATTGATACACGATCCGCAGGTCTTGATCCTGGACGAACCCACCGACGGGCTCGACCCCAATCAGAAGCACGAGGTGCGGCGCCTCATCAACGAGCTCAGCAAGGACAAGCTCGTGATCGTTTCCACGCACATCCTGGAGGAGGTGCACGAGGTGTGCACACGCGCCATCATTATCGCCAACGGCCGCATCGTCGCCGATGAAACCCCGACCGCGCTGGAAGCCCGCTCCCGCTACCATCACGCCGTGAGCCTGCGCTTCGAAAAGTCCGCGGAGCTCGAGGCGGCGCGCGCCAAGATCGCCCTGCTGCCGGAGGTCGCCGAGGTGGAATCGGACGCGCGCGAGCTGCGGCTCACGGCGGTGCCTAAGCCCGGTGCCAATACCTTATCCGCGGTGAGCGCACTCATCGCCGAGAACGACTGGGACGTGCCGGAGCTGCACCTTGAATCGGGGCGGCTCGACGAGGTATTCCGTTCATTGACGCAGCCGCCGGGCATCGCGGTCTCCGACACCGCGCGAGGAGCTTAAGCCGTGAACGAAGTTCTGGTGATTTTCCGGCGCGAGCTGCGCAGTTATTTCGCAACGCCATTGGCCTATGTGTTCATCGTGATCTTCCTGGTGCTGGCCGCCGTGTTCACGTTCCAGGTCGGCGGATTCTTCGAGCGCGGCCAGGCCGATCTGCAGCCTTTTTTCCGCTGGCATCCCTGGCTGTACCTGGTGCTGATCCCGGCCATCTCGATGCGCCTGTGGGCCGAAGAACGTAATAGCGGCAGCATCGAATTGCTGATGACGCTGCCCATCACTCTGTGGCAGGCGGTGGTCGGCAAATTTCTCGCGGCGTGGTGTTTCGCCGGCATCGCGCTGCTGCTCACGTTTCCAATCTGGATCACGGTCAATTATCTCGGGTCGCCGGACAACGGGGCGATCATCGCGGCCTACCTCGGCAGCCTGTTGATGGCGGGCGGCTTTCTCTCCATCGGCATGTGCCTGTCCGCGGCCACTCGCAACCAAGTGGTCGCCTTCATCACCGCGGCGCTGGTCGGATTCATATTCCTGCTCGCGGGATTTCCGCTGGTGCTCGATTTCGTGCGCGGCATCCTGCCGCAGGCCATCGTCGACGCGATCGCCTCGTTGAGCTTCTTTACGCACTTCGAGGCAATCTCCAAGGGCGTCATCGATGTGCGCGATCTGGTGTATTTCGGCGCGCTGATCGGCTTCTGGTTGGCCGCCACGGCCTTGGTACTCGACATGAAGAAGGCGGAATAGGTGAACGGCAGTCGCTGGCGGAGAATGGGTTTCGGGGTCGGCGGGTTGATCGCGCTCGCCGTGTTGTTCTTGGGAGTCGTGATGCTGTCGAACGTGGGCCTGCGCGGCATGCGCGTGGATCTCACGCAGAATCGGCTCTACACCTTGAGTCCGGGCACGCAGCAAGTGCTCGCGGAACTCAAGGAGCCGGTCAATCTTTATTTCTATTTCTCGCGCGAAGCCGCCGCCAAGCAGGCGCCGCTGTTGCTGCCCTACGCCACGCGCGTGCGCGAGTTCCTGGAGGAACTGGCGACGCGCTCCGGCGGCAAGATTCATCTGCGCATCGTCGATCCGCAGCCGTTCTCGGACGACGAGGACCATGCCGCCGAGTACGGGCTGCAGCCGCTGCACGCCGGCGCGGGCGATGCGCTGTACTTCGGCCTGACGGGCACCAATTCCACCGATGGCCGCTCCTCGATACCGAGCTTCCAGGCCGATCGCGAGGAGTTTCTGGAATACGACGTGGCAAAGCTGATCAATGACTTGGGCACGCCGAAGAAGCCGGTGATCGGACTCATGACTTCGCTGGGGCTGCAGGGGCAGTTCAACCCGATGACCGGGCAGATGGGCGAGCCCTGGCCGATTCTGACCCAGCTCCAGGACCTGTTCACGATGCGCACCCTGACCACCGACGTCGATCACATCGACAAGGACGTCGACGTGCTGATGCTGGTTCATCCGAAGGGCTTGCCGCCGAAGACCCTGTACGCCATCGATCAGTTCGTGATGCGCGGCGGCAGGGTGCTGCTGTTCGTCGATCCGAACGCGGGCGGGGACACCAGCGGTCAGGATCCGTCCAATCCGCTCGCCGGTGCGATGGCCGACCATTCTTCGGATCTCAAGCCGCTGCTGGCGGCCTGGGGCGTCGATTACGATCCGACCAAGGTCGTCGGCGACCTGGAGCGCGGTCTCGAAGTGCGCACCAGCATGCAGGCGCCGCCGGTGCGTCACATCGGCATCCTCGGCCTGGCGCACGACGACATGAATCAAAAGGACGTGGTGTCCGCCACGCTCGACAAGATCAATCTTGCGACCGCCGGCTTTCTGAGCGCGCACCCCGGCGCCAAGACCAAGTTCGAGGCGCTGCTGCAGAGTTCGGCGAGCGCGGCGCCGATCCCCGCGAAGCGTTTCAACGCGCTCTTGGATCCGGCGACGCTGCGGGATGGATTCAAGCCCACCGGCGTGCGCTACGCCCTCGCCGCACGAATCACCGGACCCGTGGAATCCGCGTACCCGCAAGGACCGCCGCCGGATCAGAAGGCGGCTGCCGGCCCGCCGGCCGCGCACCTGGCGAAGTCGACGACGCCCGCCAACATCGTCGTGATCGCCGACACGGACTTGCTGATGGACTACATGTGGGTGCAAACACGCGAAGTGTTCGGGCAGCGCATGGCCCAGGCGTTTGCCAGCAACGGTGATCTCGTCGCCAACATTCTCGACAATTTGAGCGGCAGCAGCGCGCTGATCAGCGTGCGCGGCCGCGCAACGTTTTCCCGGCCGTTCGAGCGCGTCGAGGCGCTGCGGCGCCAGGCGGATGATCGCTTGCGCGGCAAGGCGCTGGAACTGCAGGCGGAACTGCAGCAGACGGAAACCAAGTTGACCCAGCTGCAAAGCAAGCGCAACGACCAATCCTCGCTGATGCTGTCGCCGGAACAAGAGGCGGAACTCAAGAAGTTCGTTGCCGAGAAGGCCCGCGTACGCAGGGAGCTGCGCGAAACGCAGCGTGGCCTCGACGTCGACATCAATCGCCTGGATTCCTGGCTCAAAGTCATCAACATCGGTATTGCACCGCTGTGCGTGGCGGTGGCCGGCGTGATCATCCTGTCGCTGCGCCGCCGGCGCAGGTCGGCCGCATCGGGCGCGACATGAGCCGGCAACGATTCATCGCACTGCTCGTCGCCGCCGTACTCGCGATCTCGGGTGCGCTCTACTTGAGCACCGAGCGCAGTCTGCCGCGAGATCCGCGCGGCGGCGCGTTGCTGCCGTACCTGGCCGGCGAGATGAATACGGTCAGCGCCGTGAGTGTGCGCCGCGCCAGCGCGACTCCCACCGCGACCATCCACCTCAAGGACGGCCGGTGGACGGTGGCCGAACGCGGCGATTACCCCGCCGACGTGTCCAAGCTGCGCAAATTGCTGCTGGCCTTGAGCGACGCCAAGATCGTGGAGGAAAAGACCTCCAATCCCGCGAGCTTTCCCATCATCGGGGTCGAGGATCCATCCGCGCCGGGAGCGACTGGAGCGGAGGTCAGCTTCACGGCGCGCGACGGAGCCCACGCCGTAATCGTCGGCAAACCGGTCGGCGGGGGTAACTTCGTGCGGCGCAAGGGTGAGAACTTGAGCTACAGCGTCGAACCCGGCATCTCCTTCGAAACCGAACCGCGCTTCTGGATCGAATCAAAGCTGTTCGACGCCGCGCCCGCAAATATCCAGAGCATCGAGGTCAAACCGGCGACGGGAGCCGCTTACACGGTGCGCCGTGCCGCGCCGGCAGCACCTGCCGGAACACCGGCGGCCGGCGCTACGGCCGCGCCTGGCGGCACCGCGGCATCTGGCGGCACCACGGCCGCCGGCGGCACGGCGGCCGCCGACCTGTTCACGCTCGAGGGCGTTCCGCCCGGCCGCAAGCCGGCCGAGGCCGCCATGCTCGCGCCCTCGCCCACTCTGCTCAGCGGACTCACCGTCGATGATGTGGCGCCGGTGGGCGATGTCGACTTCAGCAAGTCCACGGTGGCCACGGTCACGCTGTCGGACGGCGATGCGATCACGATCAGCGGTGCTGCGAACGGCGACAAGCACTGGATTCGGTTGCAGGCCGGCAAGGACGCGCCGCTCAATGCCAAGACCAGCGGCCGCGCATTCGCGATTGCGAGCTACGAATACGATGGAATATTCCGGCCTGTGGAACAATTGCTGGTGCCGAAGCCGCCGCCGCCCGCGAAGACTGCGACCGAGCCAAAGAAAAAAACCGTGCCCTCACCCTGATGGTCAGCGGCACGAGTGCCGGATTCGGCCGCCGCTTTGCCGCCTTGCTGTACGACAGCGTGTTGTTGGCGGCGCTTCTCGTGGTGTTCACCTCCGGCGCCGTGTTCCTGAACCATCGCAGGGCGATCGAGCCTGCGACCGCGGGCGCCTGGGTGTACCTCTACCGCGCCGGCTTGATCGGCGTGATCGCGGGTTATTACGCGCTCAATTGGACTCGCAGCGGCCAAACCTTGGGAATGCGCGCTTGGCATCTGCGCGCCGTCAGCGATTCAGGCATGCCCTTGGGCTGGCGGGCGGCGGCGCTGCGCTTAGGCTTAGGCGCGCTTGCCTGGGCGCCGGCGGCGCTCGGTGTCCTGTGGCTGTACTTCGATCCCGATCACCTGGCGCTTCATGACCGGTTGTCGAAAACGCGAGTCGTGCATTTGCGGCCATGAGCGTGGATTTGTACTCGTGACTAGCGCGTTCTCGCGATGGCGATCAGGGTGCAAATACCGATTGCAACCGTTGGCAGCCAACCCACGAGCGCCGGGTTGAGACCGAACAGATGGCCGCCGTTCTCGATGGTGCGGGTGATGAGGAAGAATACGACGCCCAGCATCACACCGATCACCGTGCGCGTGCCGGCGCCGGTGGTGCGCAGCGGACCGAACACGAAGGGCAGCGCCAGAAGCGTCACGATGATCACGGCAAACAGCCGCGCGATTCGCGACCAATAGCCGATCTCGTACGAGGACGTGTCGAGGCTATTGCGCCGCAGATGATCGATATACGCGGCGAGGCCATGCAGCGTCAGCATTTGCGGATCGGTGGCGGCGAGGCCGAGGAACTCCGGATTGACGGTCGATTGCATGGTCGTCTCACTGACCACGCCGCCGGTGACGCGGTCATCGCCAAAGCCCGAAGTCGCGACGTTGTGGAGCCTCCACCGCCCTGGATCCGCAACCGATATGCGCTCGGCTCGCTGGATCGAGCGCAGCTTGGTGGGCCCGTCCAGCCGGAACAGAGAGACGCCGCCGAACGCGCGGTCCACCTCGCCGGTTTGCACTCGCAGGATCAGATTGCCGTCCTTGACCCATGCGCTGCTCGATCCCGCGAAACTCACGTCTGCCAATTTCTCCGTGGTCTTTTCGCGTTTCGCGAACTGCGCCATCGGCGGTGCCGCGTAGTCGCCGATGCCATACATCACGAGCGAGAGCGTCAAGCCGGCAAGCCCCACCGGCCAGGCGATTCGCCACACGGACACGCCCGAAGCGCGCGTCACCACGAGCTCGCTGCCCGAGGCAAGGTGGCCGAGACCCATCAGCGCCCCGATCAAGGCGCCGATGGGCAGCAATTCGAATGCCGATTGCGGCAGATTGAGCATGGTGAACACAAATGCGTCTGCGGCACCGTAGCTGCCGACGCCGATATCGTTTTGTTGAGTAATGAACAGGAACAGCGCGCCCAGGGTCAGCAGCACCGCCATGGCCATGGCCGTGTAGATGAGCACGGTGCGATACAGGTAGCGGTCGAGCGTATTCACGCCGTCCTCGCTTCGCGCACGACCAGGTACAGGCCGAGCGCCAGTGCCGCCAGGTGCACCCACCAGACTCCGACCGACGGCGACAGATCGCCCTTCTCCAGCCACGCCTTGGCGGCGTACAGCAATTGCGAATACACGAAGTACACCACGATGGCAAAGCCCACCCGTGCATAGCGTCCCTGGCGCGGGCGCAGCCGGCTCAAGGGCACGGCAACCAGGGTCAGCACGAGAGCCATGAGCGGCGTGGAAACCCTGAATTGCAGTTGTGCAATGTCGGACGGTGCGTCCGAGCCGAGCAGCTCCCGGGTCGGCTTGGTGTCGGGATCTTTGGTTCCGGTGGCATCCGCGGGTGTGGCGATGGGAATGCCGTGCTCGCGAAACTCGATGACTCGGAAGTCCTGGCGCCCGGGCACGCCTTCATAGCGGCGGCCGTTGAAAAGAGTCACGAGGTGCGTCCCGTTGGGCGTCGCCTTGGAGTAGGTGGCGGTATCGGCGAGCGCCAGTTCGATGCGCCCGGCCGTCTCGCGCTGCACGAACACATTGTGCAGGACGCCCTCGGAATCGACCCTTTCGGCGTAAAATACGGCATCGCCGCCGCTGAACGAGCGGAATCGACCGGCGTCGAGCTGGCCGAAGCGCGCCTCCTTGATCGCCGATTGGCGCAGCAGCTGCGCTTCGCTGTCGGCCTGCGGCACCTGCACGAACACCAGCCACGCCAGCCCCAAGGCGATGGCTCCGGCAAAACAAAACAACGGCACCAGCAGCCGTGCCGGCCCGAAACCGCATGCCTGCAGCGCGGCCATTTCGCTGTCGTGGTACAAGCGGCCCAAAGTCAGCACCACAGCCAGCAACAAGCCGACGGGGACGATAACCGACAAATTCATGATCGCTCCGAGGGCGATCAAATCGAACACCACGCGCCGGCTGTATTGGTTGCCCGCCGCTTGGCCGAGCACCCGGGACAACTGATTCGACACCAGAATCGCCACCAAGACCCCGGTCACCGCGAGCCAGGTCTGCATGACTTCGCGCAACACATATCTTTGCACTGTCCATTTCATTGTGCCGAGCTTAGAGCCTTCGCAATAATCTAGTAAACTAATTACTCAAAGCTTTTGACACAAGAACGGACAAATACGGAGTTTGGGACATGGAATTCACGGCAATTATCGATGCGAAAGCGCGGCACGACACCGGTTGCGCGGTCGTGGGAGTGTTCGAGGATGGGGAGCTCGGCGGCGCGGCCCGCCGGATCGATGCGCAGCTGAACGGTATGATCCACAAGCTCAAGGGGGATGGCGACTTCTCGGCGAAGCTCGGCGACATCCTGCTGCTGCCTGCGCCGGCCGGGGCGGCCGCCGCGCGCGTGCTGTTGATCGGCTTGGGGACCCGCGCGGGATTCGGCCGCAAGCAGTATCGCAAGGCGCTGCAGTCCGCCGCGTCATCGCTCGGCAAGACCGGAGCCAGCGACGCGGTCGTGTACCTGGCGCTCGATCAGGCGGCGGACCTCGACGTGCAATACCGGGCGCGCTTCGTCGCGGAAATCTTCTGTGCGCAGATGTATAAGATTCCGGATCTCAAGACGGGTGCCAAACCCAAGGCTCCACGATTGTCGTCCGTCCACGTGGCGGTGACCGATGCGCGCGCCCTGAAATCGGCGACGGCGGGGCTGCGCATCGGGGCTGCGCTCGGCAGCGGGCTCGCGCTGTCGAGGGACCTTGCCAATCTGCCGCCCAATGTGTGCACCCCAACCTATTTGGCGGCCCGCGCGCAGGCGTTGGCCAAGGAGTTCCCCAGCGTCAAGACCAAAATATTCGACGCGAACGGCATCAAGGGGCTGAAGATGGGCGCGTTCCTCGCGGTGACGCAGGGGTCGGATCAGCCGCCCCGCCTGATCGTGTGCGAATATCGCGGCGGCAAGAAGGACGCGGCGCCGATCTGTCTCATCGGTAAGGGCATCACCTTCGATTCCGGCGGAATTTCCTTGAAGGACCCGCCGGGCATGGATGAAATGAAATTCGACATGAGCGGTGCGGCGACCGTGCTGGGAGCGATGCGCGCGATCGCCGAATTGAAATTGCCGATCAATCTCGTGGTGATCATTGCCACCTGCGAGAACATGCCGAGCGGCGGCGCCGTCAAGCCGTCCGACATCGTCACCACCATGTCCGGCCAGACCGTGGAGATTCTCAATACCGATGCCGAAGGGCGGCTGATCCTGTGCGACGCCATCACCTACAGCCGCCGCTTCAAGCCGGCCGCCGTGGTCGACGTCGCGACTCTGACGGGCGCCTGCATCGTCGCGCTCGGCAACCACCTCAGCGGCCTCATGAGCAACAGCGAGGCGCTGGCCGACGAATTGCTGTCCGCCGGCCTGCGCGCGGACGATCGGGCGTGGCGGCTGCCGATCGGCGAGGAGTACGTCGATCAACTGAAGAGCAATTTCGCCGACATCGCCAATGTGGGCGGGCGCGAGGGCGGCGCCTGCACCGCGGCATCGTTCCTGTCCAAATTCGCCAAGGACCTTAAATGGGCGCACCTGGACGTCGCGGGCACGGCCTGGCTCGGCGGCTCCCAAAAAGGCAGCACCGGCCGCCCGGTGCCGCTGCTCGTCGATTTTCTGATCAATCGCGTCCGGGCCGTATGACCGAACGCGTGGATTTTTACGTACTGACCAGCACCGCCGCCAGAGAGCGCTGGACGTTCGCCTGCCGTCTCGCCGAGAAGGCCTTTCTGAGGGATTTGCGCGTCGTCATCGTCAATGACAACTTGAGCGATGCGCGGGCCCTCGATGACTTGCTGTGGACCTTCAACGACCGCTCCTTCGTGCCGCACCAGCTGTGTACGGATGAGCGCGCGCCGGATTCGGCCACTCCGGTGCAGCTCTGCGTGGAACCCGCGGCGCCGGCAGGCGATCTGCTGGTGAATCTCGCGGCCCGCTTGCCGGCCCATTGGGAGCGCTTCGCGCGCATCGCCGAGATCATCGACGCGGATGCGGAGCGCCGGCGCCTCGGCCGAGAACGCTTCAAGACATACCGCGACCTCAAGCTCGCGCCGCAGACGCATCAACTGAACGACGCGGCGGAGATCTGAGCCGCCATGACAGCCGAATCGCATGACCCGCGCGACATTCCCATTCTCACCGACAGCGTGCAGGAAAGCGGCCCGGCGCTGCTCATCGTCGACGCCAAGGCGGTGCATGCGGCCATCCTGACCGAGACCTTGAAGCTTGCCGATTCGCTGCTGCATCAGGCGGCCAAGGACATCGAAGCCACGATATTCGAGCGCGTCTTCGATCGCCTGCGCGCCGAGCTGCCGGAACTGGTGGATCGCATTTTGCACGAGCACGCCGCGCCGCAGCCCGAATGCAGCGCACCGCACGACGGTCCGCAACACGATGGATAAAGCGTTCTCGCCCGCCGACATCGAGTCGCGAATTTACGCGCACTGGGAGGCGTCGGGATACTTCGCGCCCAGCGGTCGCGGGCCCGCCTATTCGATCGTCATACCGCCGCCGAATGTCACCGGCACCCTGCACATGGGGCACGCCTTCCAAGACACCATCATGGATGCGCTCATCCGCTACCATCGCATGCGCGGTTTCGACACGCTGTGGCAGCCCGGCACCGACCACGCAGGCATCGCCACGCAGATGGTCGTGGAACGGCAATTGAGCGCCCAGGGTTTGAGCCGTCTCGAGCTCGGACGCGAAGCGTTCGTCGAGCGGATTTGGCAATGGAAGGAGCAGTCCGGCGGCCAGATCGCCAACCAGATGCGGCGGCTGGGAGCGTCGGTGGATTGGCGTCGCGATCGGTTCACCATGGATCCCGGCTTATCGCGGGCGGTCACGGAGGTCTTCGTCCGTCTTTACCAGGAGGGATTGATCTATCGCGGCAAGCGTCTGGTGAACTGGGATCCGGTGCTGAAGACGGCACTTTCCGATTTGGAAGTGGTCGCCGAGGAGGAAGCAGGCAGCCTCTGGCATTTGCGCTATCCGCTCGAGGGCGGCGACGGATTTCTCGTGGTCGCGACCACGCGGCCGGAGACCCTGTTGGGAGACGCCGCCGTCGCCGTGCATCCCGACGACGAACGGTACCGGCATCTGATCGGCCGCCGCGTTCGGCTGCCGCTCACTGCGCGCACGATCCCGGTCATCGGCGACACTTACGTCGACCCGAAATTCGGCAGCGGTTGCGTCAAGATCACGCCGGCGCACGACTTTAATGATTACGAGGTGGGCGTCCGTCATGGCCTGCCCCTGATCAACATCATGAATCCGGACGCATCGCTCAACGACGAGGTGCCCGCCGCTTACCGCGGTCTCGACCGCACTCTTGCGCGGACGCGTATCCTCGCCGACCTCGAGGAACTCGGGCTCGTCGAGCGAGTCGAGCCGCACAAGCTCACCGTGCCGCGCGGCGATCGCAGCAACGCCGTACTCGAGCCCTTGCTCACCGATCAATGGTTCGTCGACATCAAGCCGCTGGCGGAGCCGGCCATCCGCGCCGTCGAAGCGGGGCACATCCGCTTCGTGCCCGAGAATTGGTCCGCCGTATATTTCGAATGGATGCATAAAATCAAGGATTGGTGCATCAGCCGGCAGCTGTGGTGGGGCCACCGCATACCAGCCTGGTACGACGGCGACGGGCGCTTTTACGTCGCCCGCAGCGAGGCGGAGGTGCGCGATCTGCACGGCATCGATCCGTCGGTGCCGTTGCGGCAGGACGATGATGTGCTGGACACCTGGTTCTCCTCCGCGCTTTGGCCCTTTTCGACCCAAGGCTGGCCGGAGCAGACGCAGGCGCTCGCGGCTTACTACCCCACCGCGGTGCTGGTCACGGGATTCGACATCATTTTTTTCTGGGTGGCCCGCATGATCATGATGGGCTTGAAATTCACGGGCGAGGTGCCGTTTCGCGAAGTCTACGTCCACGGCCTGATCCGCGATCACGACGGCCAGAAGATGTCCAAGTCGAAGGGCAACGTCATCGATCCGCTCGACATCGTGGATGGAATCTCGCTCGATGCCTTGCTCGCCAAGCGCACCAGCGGCCTGATGCAGCCGCAGATGAAGCCCGCGATCGAGAAAGCCACGCGCAAGCAGTTCCCGCAAGGCATTGCGGCATTCGGCACGGACGCCTTGCGCCTGTGCTTCGCGCGCCTTGCCACGCAGAGCCGCGATCTGCGCTTCGACATGACCCGGGTCGAGGAGTATCGCCACTTCTGCAACAAGCTGTGGAATGCGGCGCGCTATGTGCTGATGAACGTCGAGAATCAAGAATCGAGCGCGGCGGGCGCGGAATTCAGCCTGGCCGACCGCTGGATTCAGGCGCGGCTCGCTGCCATGCTGGCGCGCGTGGCGAGCGGATTCGCCGACTACCGCCTCGATACCGTCGCCAACGCGCTGTACGAATTTACCTGGCATGAGTTCTGCGATTGGTACCTGGAGCTGTCCAAGGCCGTGCTGCAATCGGATACCGCCAACGCCGCGGCGAAGCGCGGTACGCGCCATACCTTGATCAACAGCCTGGAAGTGCTGCTGCGCGCGCTGCATCCCATCGCCCCGTTCATCAGCGAGGAGATTTGGCAGCGGGTTCGCGCGAGTGCCGGAGTTGCGGGCGAGACCATCATGCGCTGCGAATTTCCGAGCGCCGCCGGCATCGAGGCCGACCCGCAAGCGGAGGAGGAAATGCGCTGGGTGATCGCCTTCATCGAGGGCATCCGCCAGATCCGCAGCGGATTGGACATCCGCCCGCCGAGCCGCACGCTCGAGGTGCTGCTGCAGAACGCCCACTCGAGGGACATCGAATATCTCGACCGCAACGTGCATTATCTGATGCGCCTCGCCGGGATCGCGGTGCCGCGCGCGTTGGGACCGGCTCAAGCTGCGCCCATATCGGCCGTTGCCTTCGTAGGGTCGCTGGAGATTTTGGTGCCCATGGCGGGCCTGATCGACCCGGCGGCGGAACTGGAGCGCCTCGCCAAGCAGCACCGCAAAGCCGAGGTGGATCTCAACAAAATGGAGAGCAAGCTGAACAATGCCGAATTCGCCCGCAATGCACCGCCGGAGGTCGTCGCCAAGGACCAGCAACGGCTGCGCGACCTGCGCACGGAAATCGGTCAATTGGCTGCCCAGATCGCCAGGGTGACCGCCCTCAAGGGCCAATGAAAGCAGCACAATCCGAGATCGAGGCGGTTCTCGCCCAAATCAATCGAGTGATCCTCGGCAAGGATGCGCAGATTCGCCTGTGCGTGGCCTGCCTGCTGGCGCGCGGACACCTCTTGATCGAAGACATTCCGGGCGTGGGCAAAACCACCCTGGCGCACGCCATCGCCAAAACATTAGGGTTGTCGTTTCAACGCGTGCAATTCACCAGCGACCTGCTGCCCGCCGACGTGCTCGGCGTCTCGATCTTCGACCGCGAAACCGGCAAGTTCAGGTTCCAACGCGGCCCGATATTCGCGCAGCTGGTGCTGGCCGACGAAATCAATCGTGCGTCGCCGAAAGCGCAGAGCGCGCTGCTCGAGGCCATGGAAGAGCATCAAGTGACGCTGGACGGCCAGTCGATGCCGCTGCCCGAGCCGTTCTTCGTCATCGCCACGCAAAATCCGCAGGATCAGGTGGGAACCTTTCCGCTGCCTGAGTCGCAATTGGACCGGTTCTTGATGCGCGTGCATCTGGGATATCCGGCGGCCGCCGCGGAGCGCGAACTCTTGAACGGTGTGGACCGGCGCGATCTGGTGAACTCGCTGTCCACGGTGGCGAGCGTCGCCAGCCTGCAGCGGCTGCAAACGCGCGTGCTCGAGATTCATGTGGCACCCGCGCTTCTCGACTACGTCCAGGCCCTCGTGGCCCACACGCGCCACGCATCGGGCTTGAACGTGGGTCTATCGCCGCGCGCCGCCATCGGGCTGCTGCGCGCGGCGCGCGCCTGGGCGTTGATCGCCGGCCGCGACGCCGTCATCCCCGAGCACGTGCAAGCCGTGTTTGCGGCGGTCGTCGAACACCGCGTGCGGCAGCGGGACAGCGGCCCTGCCACTGCAACCCGGCTGCTCGAGGCCGTTCCCGTCCCCTAACCTTGAAAGGCAGCAATGCGGCAGGCAGCCATCCGTAAATTGCGTGCGTGGGCCGCGCGCCGCCACGGCCGCGATACGCTGCCGATCAAGATCAGCCGGCGCCGCATCTACATTCTGCCGACGCGCTTCGGCATCATGCTGGCGTTCGTGCTCATCGCGATGCTGATGGCCGGGCTCAACTACAACAGCAATCTGGGTCTGGCATTTGCGTTTCTCATGGTGAGCGTTGCGCTCGTCACCATGCATCACTGCAATCGCAATTTGCTCGCCCTTCAAGTGGACGTCACCACGGAGGTCGACGCGTTCGCCGGCCGCGAGGCGAGTTTCGAGTTCGTGCTGCGCAACGAGTCGAATGTCGAGCGCCGCGATGTCGAAATTCGCTGCCTGACTGCCTCGGGAATGCGCAGCGTCGCGGCGAAATCGAGCGAGTCGATCCCGGTGGCCGTACCGGTGCCGCAGCGCGGCGTGGCGCGCATCGAGCAGTTCGAATTGCGCACGCGCTACCCATTCGGCTGGTTCCATGCGTGGACCTATGTGCAGGGCTCGCTCACAGCCTACGTCGCTCCCTCCCCGCACGGCGATCGGACGCTCCCAGCCGTGGGCGGCGTAGGGACGGCTTCCCGATCGGAGGCGCGCGGCGACGAGGATTTCGCGGGACTGCGCGCCTACGAACCCGGTGTGCCGCTCAAGCACATGGCCTGGAAGGTGTTGGCGCGCGGCGGTGAAGCGGCGGTGCAGAGCTACACGAGTTTGGCCTCGCAGCCGGACTGGCTGGAATGGTCCTCCCTCGAGGGCCAAGAGACCGAGACGCGCCTGTCGCAGCTGTGCCTGTGGGTATTGGAGAGTGATGCCGCGCAGCGCGTCTATGGTCTGCGAATCCCGGGCAAGGAGATTCCGCCCGGGCGCGGTGCGGCGCATCGCTTCGCTTGCCTGCGGGCACTCGCGCTGTACGGATTCGCGGCGCCGCGATGACCCCCGTCTCGTACCCGCAACTCCTGGGAATCTTTGCCTGCCTTGCGCTCGCCCTGGTCGCGCACTTCGAGACGCTCCCGCTGTGGGTGCTCGCGACGGTCGCGGTGTCGGGCGGTATTCGGCTGCTGCTCGCGCGGCGCGGGCGCCCGGCCCCGCCGCGCGGCGTGCGCTTGAGTGTGGCGGCGCTCGCGATCCTGCTTTTGTTCCTGCAGTTGCACACCTTCAACGGCCTGTCCGCGGGCACCTCGCTGCTGGTCTTGATGGCGGGCTTGAAACTGCTCGAGACGAATACGCAGCGCGACATCTATGTCATTACGCTGATCATTTATTTCGTGAGCCTGTCGGCGCTGCTCGAGGGCCAATCCTTTTGGCTGCTCGCCTACCTCATCGGCGTCTGCTGGCTGACGACCGCGACCCTGCTGCGGCTGACCACGACCTTGCCCGTCCCCGATTGGCGCCGCTGCCTGCTCTATTCGGGACGCATGCTGGGCCAAGCGGTGCCGCTCGCGCTGGTGTTCTGGCTGCTGTTTCCACGCTTCGCCGCACCCCTCTGGCACCTCCCGGACGATCGGCACAACGCGGCATCGGGCTTGAGCGATACCATGAGTCCCGGGGATATCGATCAGCTCGCCCTGTCGGATGAAGTGGCGTTCCGCGTGCACTTCGCCGCAGCGACACCCCCGCCGAACGAACGCTACTGGCGCGGACCGGTGCTGCACGACTTCGACGGCCGCACTTGGCGCCCTTGGCGCTCCAACACATTCGGCGCGCCGCCGCTGCAGCCGCAAGGCCCCGCCTATCGGTATACGGTGAGCCTGGAGCCGCACGAGCACAATTGGATTTTTTCCCTGGATTGGCCGTCGCACTGGGACTTGCCGGGCGGCTTCCTCACCGGCGATTACACGCTGGTGCAGGGTCGCCCGGTGTCGCACCCGCTCGATGTCGAGGCCACCTCGTACACGCGCGTGCAAACCTCGGCGCCGCTGAGCGATTCGATGCGGCTGCGGGATACGAGGCTTTCGCAGAGCCGCAATCCGCGCACGCTGCAGTTCGCGCACACCCTGCGCAGCGAGCATCCGGACGACATGGAGTACGTGCGCGCGGTGCTGTCCCTGTTCACGGAGCAGCCCTTTTACTACACGCTGTCGCCGCCCAAGCTTCCGCGCGATGACTCCGTGGACGCATTCCTGTTCGATACGCGGCGCGGCTTTTGCGAACACTATGCCTCGGCCTTCGCGATGCTCATGCGCGCCGCGGGGATACCGTCGCATGTGGTGACCGGTTATCAAGGCGGGACCTTCAACCGCTTCGCGGATTACTGGATCGTGCGGCAGAGCGATGCGCATGCCTGGGATGAGATTTGGATCGACGGGCGCGGCTGGATACGCATCGATCCCACGGCGGCAATCGCCCCCAGCCGCGTCGAACAGGGGCTCAACGACTCGCTGAGCGCCGATGAGCCCTTGGTCAGCCGCTGGCAACGCAGCTCTCCCTGGCTCGCCGATGCGCGGCTGCGTCTCGATGCTCTGCGCCAGTTGTGGCGCGAGCGCATCCTCTTTTTCGATCAAGACGCCCAGCAGAAGCTGCTCGAGTGGCTGCACATTCCGGAGCCGGACGGCCAGAAGCTCGTGCTGGTGCTGACGGCTGCGTTATCCCTGGTTTTGTGCTGGCTCACGTGGCAAGTGCGCCGCGAAATCGATCCCGTGCGCAAGGAGCTGCTGATCCGAGCCTATTCGCGCCTGTGCGCAAAACTCGCGGCCCTCGGAATGCCGCGCCAGGCCTATGAGGGAGCCGAAGATTACGCAGCCCGCGTTGCGCAGCGCCGTCCGGACTTGGGTCCCTCGGTCACGGCGCTCTGCCGCCATTATTCCAACCTACGTTATGCAGCGGCCGCCACGCGCATCACGGTCAATCAATTCGACGCCGCCGTGCGCGCGTTCCGGCCCAAGGCAAAGCCGGGACGCGCCCCATCCTCTACGCCGCCAGATTCTCGCGCGTCTTGAGGAATTCGATTTCCGGCCATCGCTCCTCGGTCAATCCCAGATTGACGCGCGTGGGCGCGAGGTACACCAGTTCGCCGGCGTGATCGATGGCGAGATTGTCATAGGCCTTTTCACGAAACTCGCGCAGCCGCTTCTCGTCGCCGAGGCTCACCCATCGGGCGACCGCCACGTTGATCGGCTCGAACACGCATTGCACGCTGTATTCGTCCTGCAGGCGAAATGCCACCACTTCGAATTGCAGTTGGCCGATGGCGCCGAGAATCAAATCATTGTTGCGCAGCGGCTTGAACAGCTGCGTCGCGCCCTCCTCGCAGAGCTGCGACAGGCCCTTTTGCAGGGCCTTCATGCGCAATGGATCCTTCAGGACCGCACGCCGGAACATTTCGGGGGCAAAATTCGGCACCCCCGTGAAGGTCAGCGCCTCACCCTCGGTGAAAGTATCCCCGATATTGATGGTCCCATGGTTGTGCAGACCGATGATGTCGCCGGCGTAGGCCTCCTCCGCTTGGCTGCGGTCGGCAGCCAGGAATGTCAACGCATCGGCAATGCGAACTTCCTTGTCGAGCCGCGCGTGATACAGGCGCATGCCGCGCACATAGCGTCCGGAACACAGGCGCATGAAGGCGATGCGGTCGCGATGGCCGGGATCCATGTTGGCCTGGATCTTGAACACGAAGCCCGTGAGTTTCGGCTCGAAGGCGTCGACCTGGCGCTGCAGCGTCGGCCGCGGCAGCGGCGGCGGCGAATGCTCGACGAAGGCCGAGAGCAGCTCGCGCACGCCGAAGTTGTTGACGGCCGAGCCGAAAAACACCGGCGTCTGCTTTGCGGCACGATAGCGCTGCAAATCGAAGCGCGGGCTGGCGCCCCGCACCAGCTCCACTTCGTCGAGAAACTCCCGGTATCTCGGCCCTAGAAATTCGCGCGCCTCGGCGCCGGCGATGCCGTCGATGGTCTCGTGAGTTCCGACGCGCCCCTTCTCCACGGGAACGTACACGTAGATCTTGTCTTCCAGCAGATGATAGACGCCGAGCAAATCGCGCCCCATGCCGATCGGCCAGGTGATCGGCGCGCACTGAATCTTCAATACGCTTTCGATTTCATCGAGCAGATCGATCGGCGCCCTGCCGTCCCGATCCAGCTTATTGACGAACGTCATGATGGGAGTGTCGCGCAGCCGGCATACGTCCATGAGCTTGATGGTGCGCTCCTCGACACCCTTGGCGCAGTCGATGACCATCAAGGCGGAATCGACCGCGGTCAGCGTGCGGTAGGTGTCTTCGGAAAAGTCCTCGTGACCCGGGGTGTCGAGCAGATTGACGATGCAATTCTCGTACGGAAATTGCATCACCGAGGACGTCACGGAAATCCCGCGCTGTTGCTCCAAGCGCATCCAATCGGAGGTCGCGTGGCGCGTTGCCTTGCGGCCCTTGACGGTCCCCGCCATTTGAATGGCCCCGCCGAACAGCAGCAGCTTCTCGGTCAAGGTGGTCTTGCCGGCATCGGGGTGGGAGATGATGGCAAACGTTCGTCTCTTGCTGATTTCCTCGGCTAGGGGGCCGCTCGACATGGTGTTGGTCTCGACAATACTGCCGCACGTAGGCAGCCGATCATTATAGGGTGCCCGCCGGCTGGACGCGAGGCGCGGCGGCTACTTCAGGTCCGGCAGCAACACTCGGCGCAACACCGCGGCATCTTCGCGGCCGACGGTCGCCTGGTAGTACCCGCGCCGCACCCCCACCTGCTCGAAGCCCATGGACTGATAAAGCCGGGCGGCGGTCGTGTTGGACGGCCTGACTTCGAGGAATGCCTCGTGCATGCCGGCGGCGCGCGCACGGTCGAGGAGGTACACGAGCACTTTGCGGGCAAAGCCGCGCCCGCGATATTCGTCGCGGATGCAGACATTCAAGATGTGTGCCTCGCCCGCGCCCACCGACATGATGCCGTAGCCGGCCGGGTCGCCGCTGACGTCGACCACGCGGCATACGTAACCGACCCGCAAGCAGTCGCGAAAGATCCCCTCGCTCCAGGGGAATTGGTAGGCGGAGCGCTCGATGGCGACGATCACGGGCACGTCGAGTTCGTGCATCGGCCTGATCTCGATCGCGGCAAACTCGTACTCTTGCTTGACGCTAGACACGCGCGCACACCTCGCGGGCGAACTTCAAATCCTCCCATGCCTTGCGCTTGTCGGTCGGCGTCCGCAGCAGATACGCCGGGTGATAGGTCACGACTAACGGCACACGCGAGAGTCCGAAATGATGCACCTGTTGCCGCAGCCTGCCCAAGGTCACCTCGGTATGCAACAGGTTCTGCGCTGCGATGCGCCCGACCGCCAACATAAGTTTGGGTTTTATCAGCGCGATCTGCTGCTCCAGGTACGGCAAACACTCCGCGGCTTCGCTTGCATTGGGATCGCGATT
The DNA here is from genome assembly GCA_963818075.1 of uncultured Gammaproteobacteria bacterium. Lineage (GTDB taxonomy): Bacteria > Pseudomonadota > Gammaproteobacteria > Steroidobacterales > Steroidobacteraceae > Bog-1198. Next base: position 165,536 of record CAWFQX010000013.1, read on the forward strand.
GCCGGGAGGCCTGCATTTTAGGACATTCGCGATGTAAACCTGTTCCCGCGCCAGTCCAATCGCGCGCAGCATGGAATTCAAGAGCTGACCGGCACGCCCCACAAAGGGTTCACCCTGGCGGTCCTCCTCGGCACCCGGCGCTTCGCCGACCACCAGCCATTGCGCTTGCGGGTTGCCCACACCGAAGACGGTCTGCGTGCGCGTGCTGCACAGCGCGCAGCGCGTACAGGCGGCTACACGCGCCCTGAGTTCGGGCCAATCGACACCGGCTTCGCGGCCCGCCGGCGCTTCGCGAGCTGCCGGCACGCTGCGGTCTGCGGGCGTTTCGCGGTCCGCCGGCGCCTCGCGGGACGCCGAGGCCTCGGGTGGCGGCGCCGCGCTGCGCGCAACCCACGTCTCCAAGCCTAGTGCAGCGAGATAGTCGTGGCGCAGCGCCGGGTTCACGCGTGCGGCGCCGGGTTCATGGGGGCGGCGCGCGAGCGGCGGCGCAATTTTCGGTACGCCCACACCGCGGGCGCCGATAAGGCGTAGCAGCCGAAAATCAACAGCAGAGTGATCGCCGGATGCAGGAAAATGAATACGAACGCGAGCGGCACCAAGACGATATACGTGAACCGCACCTTCGCCCCGGGGTTGACCTGCTTGAAGCTGTTGAATGCGAAACGGCTGATCATGAGCGCACCCGCGATCGCCGTCACAATGAATGCCAGAATCAAACCCGGCAACCCGATATTCGTGCGATCGCTTGCCAGCCACACCAAGGCCGCGACCACGGCCGCGGCGGACGGGCTGGGCAGTCCCTCGAAATAATGCTTGTCCTGAGTGGCCGAGCGGGAATTGAAACGCGCCAGGCGCAATGCGGCGGCCGCAGCGTAGAAAAAGCACACCAGCCAGCCCAACCTGCGCCACAGCGGTCCGTACTCGGCAATGCGGGCTACGCCCCACTGATAGGTGACGATGGCCGGAGCAACGCCGAACGACACCATATCGGACAGGCTGTCGTACTCCTTGCCGAACGCACTTTCGGTGTTGGTCCAGCGCGCCACCCGCCCATCCAGGCCGTCGAAAAACATGGCAACGAACACCGCGGCGCCGGCCAGCTCGAATTTCAGGTCGATGGCCGCGACGATCGCGTAAAAGCCGGCGAACAACGCCCCCGTCGTGAGCAGATTCGGCAGCCAGTAGACTCCTCGCGGCCGTCCTGTTGGGTCGTCGTCACTCATGACCGGGGATGATACCAGGGCCCCTGGACGAAAAAGCGCTGTACCTGTGTACTAGTTAACTACTTAATACTATCACCTATAGCTTCCCGCGTCGGCACGTTAAGATGCGCGGCTATGCGCTTATCCCAGAATCCGATTTCGACCCTCAAAGAAGTGCCCTCCGACGCGGAGGTGATCAGCCATCAGCTCATGTTGCGCACCGGCATGATTCGCCGCCTCGCGGCCGGGCTGTATGTTTGGCTGCCGCTCGGCCTGCGCACCCTGCGCAAGGTGGAGCGCATCGTGCGCGAGGAGATGGATCGCGCAGGCGCGCTGGAATTGTCCATGCCGACCATACAGCCGTCGGAACTGTGGAAGGAATCCGGCCGCTGGACCAAGTACGGTCCGGAATTGCTGCGCTTCAAGGATCGGCATGACCGCGAGTTCGCCTACGGCCCGACTCACGAAGAGGTGATCACCGACATTGCGCGGCGCGAACTGCGCAGCTACAAGCAATTGCCGGTGAATTTCTATCAAATTCAGTCGAAGTTCCGCGATGAAATCCGCCCGCGCTTCGGCGTCATGCGCGCGCGCGAATTCTTGATGAAGGATGCCTATTCCTTTCATGTCGACCAAGCGAGCCTTGCCGAGGGCTACCGCCTCATGTACGAGGCGTATTCGCGCATTTTCACGCGCATCGGCCTGAAATTTCGTGCGGTGCAAGCCGACAGCGGCAGCATCGGCGGCAATACGTCGCAGGAATTTCACGTTCTGGCCGACTCGGGCGAGGACGCGATCGTATTCTCGAACGCTGACGATTACGCCGCCAATCTCGAGATGGCCGCCGCCCTCGCGCCCACCACGCCGCGTCCTGCACCCAAGGAACCTCTCACTAAAATACCCACCCCGAATGCGCGCACCATTGCCGAACTCAGCGCGCAGCTCGGCGTGGCCGCCGCGAACTGCGTCAAGACCTTGTTGGTCGACGGCAGCGACGGCGAAGTGGTCGCGCTGGTGATCCGCGGTGATCATGAGTTGAACGCGGTGAAGTCGCAGAAGATCCCGGGGGTGGCCGAGCCGCTGCGGATGGCGAGCGCCGAGCGCGTGCGCAAGGCCACGGGCTGCGAACCCGGCTTCATCGGGCCGATCGGCTTCTCCGGCAGGATTTTCGTCGATCATGCCGCCGCTCATCTCTCCGATTTCGTCTGCGGCGCCAACGAGAAAGACATGCACTTCCGAGGCGTGAACTGGGGGCGCGACCTCGACGAGCCGCAATCGGTCGACATTCGCAATGCGCAGCGCGGCGACCCGAGCCCGAGCGGGCGCGGCACGCTCGAGATCGCGCGCGGCATCGAGGTCGGCCACATTTTTCAGCTTGGGACTCTGTACAGCGAGTCCATGCATGCCAGCGTGCTGGATGAAGAAGGCAGGGCGCTGACGATGTACATGGGCTGCTACGGGATTGGCGTCACACGCGTCGTTGCCGCGGCCATCGAACAGAATCACGATGCCAACGGCATTCTGTGGCCCGAAGCCATCGCGCCGTTTAAAGTCGTTTTGGTGCCCATCAATTATCAGAAGTCGACGCGCGTCCAGGAAGCTGCCGACGCCCTGTACCAGCAGTTCACTGATGCCGGCATCGACGTGCTGCTCGACGACCGGGACGCCCGGCCGGGAGTCAAATTCGCCGATTCGGAGCTCATGGGTATCCCGCATCGAATCGTGATCGGGGAGCGCGGCCTTGCGGCCGGCAATCTCGAGTACCGGCATCGCGGCGCGACCGAATCGGCGGAAATACCCGCCGCGGATCCGGTAGGCTACATTCGCCAAAAGTTGCTCGCCTGAGGATACCGATGCGGCGGCCGCTGCGTGCGAAACTCGCCTGCGCCTTGCTGGTTCTGGCCTGGAGCTGCGTCCTGCCGGGCGCGGCCCGCGCCGACCAGCAGCGCGATCCGGAATTAAAAGCCCTCCTGCAGAAGATCATCGGCAGCTCGGATTGCTTCGCCGATAAGTTCGATTCGGAGGTCTGGTATAAAACCATGGAGCCTCGGCTCGAGCGCCTGGTACCCACGCATGCGTTGCGCGTGGAGATTCTGAATCATGTGTACTGCGAGGCGAAGCGCGATCCCACGCTGCCGTTGCCGCCCGACTTGGTGCTCGCGCTGATCGAGGTGGAGAGCCGTTTCGATCCCTGGGCGGTTTCGCCGGCCGGCGCGGTCGGCCTCATGCAAGTCATGCCATTCTGGCCGCGCCAACTGGGCGTGCAAAATCAGCTGGTGCGGGTGGAGTCCAATATCCGCATGGGCTGCGAGATTCTGCGTTTTTATCTACGCGCTGAGAACCACAATTGGTCGCACGCGCTGGCGCGCTACAACGGCAGCGTCGGACGCAGCACCTACCCGGCGCTGGTGATGCAGCGCTGGCAGCGGGTTTGGCGCTATTAGGAAATCTGAAATCCCTCCGGCAGCGCCGCCTCGTCCGGCGCCACTTCGCGCACCTCGTCCACTCGTGCGTGCTTGGGTCCGCGGTGCAGCCACCGCTGCAATTCCGAGACAGCGCCTGCGCCGCCTTTCACGAGCACCTCGACGGAGCCGTCGGGCAAGTTTCGTGCGATGCCACGCAGCGCCAGCCTGTTGGCCTCGAGCCGAGTGCTGTGCCTGAAGTACACGCCTTGAACTTTCCCGAACACGAGAAAACGACGAATGACCTCGTCCATTGAATTGCGGTTCAGTGCGGCTGTGTCACGGGCGCATCGGTGTGTTGCGCGTTGGCGTTGGCAAGGGCGGCAGCGGCATGGCGCTTGGCTTCCATCGCCGCCAAGCGAGCCCGCGTGAATTCCTGTGCCTGGAGGTGCGATTCGGCGCGCGCGATGGCGGCCTGCGCAGCGGAGAAGTCGGGCGACGTCGCGCTGGTTGCGCCGGCCGCTTGGGCGGCGGCAATGGCCTGGCGCGCGTCGCTCATTTCTTGCACGGGGGCGCTGGCGCACCCGGCGAGGCACGCAATACCAATAAATACAGCAAGTAAGCGCAGCATAGGGTTTCCCCGACACTAGCAACAGCCGCCAGAGCCGTCAAACAAGCCGCCGTTATACAATGCGCCACACAGCGCGCCGAAACCGTTGCGCCGGCGCAGCAGAAGTGCGCAATCGTTGACGATTTCCCGGAAGAGTACCGATGAACGAAATTCTGGTTCTGTATTATTCACGCCAAGGCAGCACCGCCGCTTTGGCGCGTCAAATCTGCCGCGGCGTCGAGAGCGTGAGCGGCATGCAGGCCCGGCTCCGCACCGTCGCGCCGGTGGCCGTCACCACGGAAAGGCCGGATCCGGCGGTGCCGAGCGACGGCCCTCCCTACGCGAGCCACGACGATTTGCTGCAATGCTGTGGTCTCATCCTGGGCAGCCCGACGCGTTTCGGCAACATGGCGGCACCGGTGAAATTCTTCCTCGACGGCACGAGCGCGCTATGGTTGTCCGGCGCCCTCGTGGGCAAGCCGGCCGCCGTGTTCACCTCCACCCAGACCCTGCACGGCGGTCAGGAATCGACGCTGCTGTCCATGATGGTTCCACTCCTGCATCACGGCATGTATCTGGTCGGCCTGCCCTACAGCGAGCGCGGCTTGACCGACACGCGCAGCGGCGGCACACCCTACGGCGCAAGCCATGTGGCCGTCCTCAGCGGTCACGGTGAATTGTCTGAGACCGAGGGTGAACTCGCGCGCGCCTTGGGCCGGCGCGTCGCTGTGCTCGCGGATCGTCTCGCCGCGGCCGAGCGCCCGCGGAGCCCCGTGTGACTCTCGAAGCGGCGCGTTCGTTGGCGATTTGGTTGTGGGCCGCAGTGGTGTTGAGCCTGCTCGCATGGATGCTCGCCGGTTATCCATGGCCGATTTGCATCCTCGCCGCCCTTCCCTTGCTGGCGCCGTTGAGCGGTCTCATCCGCGGCCGCCGCCACACCTACGCCTGGGCCACCCTGTTCGCCGTTCCATACCTCGCGTTTGCTTTGACGGAGTTGCTGGTGAATCCCGCCGCCCGCTGGGTGGCCGCCATGAGCCTGCTGCTGGTTTTCGGCTGGTTCTGCACTATGGTTCTGTTCCTGCGAGTTTCTCGAGCGCATCGCGAATGAACGGGATCGTGAGGCGGCGCTGAGCGGCCAATGACGCCTCGTCGAGCAGATCCAGCACTTCGAACAACGAGCGAAGGTCGCGCGGCATGCGCTTCAGCAAATATTCAGATGTCTCGTACGGCAGCTGCAATCCGCGCTGCGCCGCGCGCAGCCGCAGCGCTTCGATGCGGCCCGCATCGTCCAGTTCGCGCAATTGGTAGACGACGCCGGCGGCAGCCCGCGAGCGCCAGTCCTCGAGGCGCCATTCGGCCTGGCGCGGCGGGGCGGCGGCGGCGAAAATCAGCCGCGTGTGGAGTTCCGCCGCCTCGTTGAAGACGCGGAACAGCGCTCTCTCCCACGCCAAATCGCCGGCCACGGCATCGGCGTCGTCGATGCAGAGGACTCCGCTGCGCTCGAATCCCGCCAGCGCCTCGGGGGGCAATGCCAGAGAGCGAGCCAGCGGAAAATACGCTGCGGACTCGCCCGCGGCGGCGCAGACCGCCTGCAGCAAATGAGTCTTCCCCGAGCCGGCCGCACCCCAAAGCCACAGCGGCGTGGTGCTTGGCGCACGCAGCGCCGCGACGACTTCGCCGTTCGGTCCCGGCCAAAAACTGTCGAATACCGCGTCCGCACGCAAGCGGACCCCGAGGGCAAGCTGCTTCACGCGGGCGGATCGCCGGCGCGCGCCGCGGCTCGCGGCCTTGCCAAACTGAACGCCCGTCTCCCATAAATCAACACGTAATCCAGGCCGCTGACCATCACAGTCACGAACACGAGCGCGCCGAGGACCGTGACCATCCAAGCCGGCGGCAGCGCAAATTGTTCTCTGCCGACGACCGCCATGATGTACGCCGCCTGACAGAGCGTGTTGAACTTGCTGACGACCGACGGACGCACGCTCAGAGCGCCAAAGCAAATCCGGTAGAGCAGCGCGCCGCTCACGATGATCGCGTCCCGCGCCACGGCCGCCACCATCAACCACAGCGGCACGAGTTTCATGTACGCGAGTGCAATGAAAACCGTCACCAGCAATAGTTTGTCCGCCGCCGGATCGAGCACGGCGCCCAGGTCACTCTGCCAGCCGTTGCGCTTGGCGAGGAAGCCATCAGCCGCGTCCGACAGCGCGGCGACCCCGAACAAGGCCATGGTGATCACGAACTGATGATGGATGAGCGCCACGGCGATGGGCGCGACCAGCAGAATCCTGATCGAGCTGATGACGTTCGGAATGTGGCGCGCAGACCAGAACACGCGATTAACGGCGTAATTGAAACCGCAGAGTCCCACTTTCGCCGGCGGCGATCGGCTGCAAACGCCCGTTCAACGCAAGCGTGCGCTGCAAGGATTCGGCGCCGCCTCGGGTTGCCAGGCGAAATCGAATGGTGTCGCCGGTCAACGCGACCACCGTCACGTGCGATACGAACGTCAGCGATTCAAGATAGGTCTGAACGTTTGCGTACTCGCGAAGATCGCCGATGCCGGTTACCTCCATCTCGATCGGCACGAGATTGCCGCTGGCGGCGAACAGACCCGCATACAAATCCGCCGTGCGATTGACCCCCTCCAACACCCCGGAGTATTCGCTGCTGCGGTCCTGAAACAGGTGGATCCAGCGCACATTTGCGGACTCGCCCGTACCGCTGGCCCGGCCGATCAGAGTCCCTTCGCCACCCAGGCGCCGGCCGATTTCCGCCAGGGTCGTGGGCGGGGCGCCGTTCACGGCGGCGTAGTCGAGATGATTTCGCTGCACGTCGATGGCGCTGGGCCAGAGCAGCGGCACGCCGCGCAGTGCCGCCTCCGCATCGATTGCGGTTTTCAACTCGGACGTATCGTCGGCGGTGATGATGGCGCCGCTTTGAGGGCCGGTTTGGGCCGTCAGCCAGACAAAGGTCGTCGGCCGCTCGTGACCCCACAAAGGCTGGCCGTTCTGCGTGAGCCAGCGCTCGATGGCCGGACCGTCGAAGGACACCCACATTTGACCGTCCGGGGCGGCGCGATACTGCTGAACATAGCGGCGCGCATTGCCGAGCAGCGGCGCCAGCGCGGGGTCATCCTCGGCGGTGCGGCGGCCGGTGACGCGCACCAGCACGATCTTCAACGCGGCCTGGAACGCCTCGGTCTGCGCCGTCTCGGAACGGTCGGCCAGCGGCGCTTTTGCCTGATAGAGTTCCGCGCGATTCAAGGCGGATGCTGAATACCCCAGGCAGAGTACGGCCAAGCTCAAGCACAGAATCACTGCCTGACGCAAATTTCGCAGAAGTTGGACGTTGAAGTACTTTGACATGGTGTAATCGCGGAAGCCTTGAGTCCCCTGATGTAAAATACCACAGCCGGCCGGCCAGCCGCTTCGGGCGGGTCGGGACAGCCGGCGCCGACCCTGAGAGTCGGCCCCATCCTTTATAAGGGATCCAAATGACCGAGCGAGCCCCGGTGACCTATCGCGAGGCTGGAGTCGACATCGACGCCGGCGAGGAACTCGTCGAACGAATCAAGCCGCACGTGAGGCGCTCGATGCGCCGCGAAGTGCTGGGCGGCCTCGGCGGCTTCGGCGCGTTGGTCGAGGTGCCGCTCGACCGATATCGCAAGCCCGTGCTGGTTTCGGGAACCGACGGGGTCGGTACCAAGCTGCGCCTGGCGATCGACACCCAGCGCCACGATACGGTGGGCATCGATCTGGTGGCGATGTGCGTCAACGATGTGGTCGTCCAGGGCGCCGAGCCGCTGTTTTTCCTCGACTACTTCGCGACGGGCAAACTCGATGTCGACGTCGGCGAACGCTTGATCGCCGGCATCGTCGAAGGGTGCGTGCAAGCCGGATGCGCCTTGGTGGGCGGCGAAACCGCCGAGATGCCCGGCATGTATCACGGCGAGGATTACGATCTGGCGGGATTCTGCGTCGGCATCGTTGAAAAGGACGCCATCATCGATGGTTCGGCAACGCGTGCCGGAGACGTCGTTTTGGGATTGCCTTCCTCCGGTCCCCACTCGAACGGCTTTTCGTTAATTCGAAAAATACTGCAAGTCGCAGCCGCCGACCTCGAGGCGCCGCTTGACGGCGCGAGTCTCGTGGATCGACTCATGGCGCCGACGCGCATCTACGTGAAGCCGCTGCTGCGGCTGATCGCTGAACTTCCGGTGCATGGCCTGGCGCATATCACGGGCGGCGGCCTGCTGGAAAACATTCCGCGGGTGCTGCCGGATGGTTTGGAAGTCATCCTGGAGCGCAAATCCTGGCCCCGCCAAGCGGTGTTCGACTGGCTGCAGCGCCAGGGCCAGGTTGCCGATGCAGAAATGTATCGTGTATTCAACTGCGGTATTGGCATGACGGTTCAGGTGGCGGCGGCCAATGCCGATCGTGCCGTCCGCATCCTGCGCGAAATGGGCGCCGAGGCGCTCGTCATCGGCGAAGTGCGCGCAGGCTCTCGCGGTGTCGTAGTCGCTTGAAGCGCGCGCAGCCTCCGGCTTCGATCGTCATCCTCATCTCGGGCCGCGGCGGCAACATGCGCGCGCTCATCGAACAGAGCCGCGCTGCCGGGACCGCCTATGCCGTGCGCCAGGTATTTTCGGATAATCCCGATGCCGGCGGGCTCAAGATCGCCCGCGGCCTCGGCGTTCCGGCGCAGGCGCTGGAAGGCGCGAAGACGGCCGATCGCGCCGCCTATGATCGTGCCCTGGCCGCTGCGATCGACGCTCATTCGCCCTCGCTGATCGTGCTGGCAGGCTTCATGCGCATTTTGTCGCCGCAATTCGTCGCGGGCTTTGCCGGCAGAATTTTGAACATCCATCCTTCCCTGCTGCCTAAGTATGCAGGCTTGCACACGCACCGCCGCGTTCTCGCGGCGCATGAACCCGAGCATGGGGCGACGGTGCATTTCGTGACGGCTGAACTCGACGGCGGTCCGCCGATAATTCAAGCGCGCGTTGCCGTGCGCGCGGACGACGACGAAGCCAGTCTGTCGACGCGAGTGCAGGCGCTGGAACACCGCATCTATCCGCTGGCGGTGAGCTGGTTTGGCGAAGGCCGACTGCGCTACGACGACGGGCAGGCGTGGCTGGACGGGCGGATGCTGCGCGAGCCCGTGCAGTACACCGGCGCCGAACGATGAGAGGTCGCATATGAGCGTTCGAGCAATAACCCTGCCTTGGGCGGCGGTCTTGGCCGCCGCGCCGGTGGCGGCGCAAACACCTGCCGCCGCGGAGGCCGCCATCGCGCCTTTTTCCGCCCACTATGTAGCGGACTGGAAGAGCATCAACGTTGGGACCAGTGATCTCGAACTCAAGGCGGACGCGGAGCCCGGGCACTACGTCTACACATGGACGATCACCGCCCACGGCATTTTCCGGCTGTACCGCGCCGAGGTCACCCAGAAGAGCTGGCTCAGCATCAACGCCGGCCACGTTCGCCCGGAAAAGTACCGCGCCGAGGATGGTTCGTCGACTGTGAATCTGGACTTCGACTGGGAGGGTCGCCGCGCCCACGGGGTATCGGAAACGAAGCCGGTGGACTTGGCTCTCAAAGACGGCACGCAGGATGTGATGTCGATCCAGGTCGAGGTGATGCTCGACTTGCAGAACCACAATTTGCCGAAGACCTTTCAGATAGTCGACAAGGACGAATTGAAGGAATTCGTCTATTCCGAAGAGGGAACCGCCAAACTCCGGACCGCACTCGGGGAACTCGACACCGTTATTGTGTCGAGCCAGCGCACCGGCAACAACCGCATCTTGCGTATGTGGTTTGCGCCGTCTCTAGGATTCGTGCCGGTTCAGGCCGAGCGCACCCGCGATGGCAAGCTGGAATTCGCCATGCGGATCAAAAGCTTGAAGCCCTAGCCCGGCGTCAAATTTAGGTCTTCGGCAATGTGACGCCGCGCTGCCCCTGATACTTGCCGCCGCGATCGCGGTACGAGGTCTCGCAAACCTCGTCCGATTCGAAGAACAGCATTTGCGCCACGCCTTCGTTGGCGTAAATCTTCGCGGGCAGCGGCGTGGTGTTGGAAAATTCCAAGGTAACGTGCCCTTCCCACTCCGGTTCCAGGGGCGTTACATTGACGATTATCCCGCACCTTGCGTATGTTGAATTGTGGACGATGAAATCATTGGCGACGAAGTTGTGCAGTGTCGGCACGGTGATGTCATAGACTTCTTCGGATCCAACGGGCTCGATTCGTTCGACCTCATCCCATACAGGTCCGTCGACGAGCGGAGTGACATACGGATCGCCCGTCATGAGGGCGACCCGCGCCGCGACGAACTTCGGCATGGATTGGCTCGAGGTATGAATGCCGAGCGCGTTCAAGCTCAGTCCGCCAACCCGAGCAGCGGTGCCCGCGACCGCCCAGGCCTCCCTCGGCAGCGTGTCGAAGTTGCTCTTACGTCTCGGTTGCGCGGCGATCATCGGAAGCACCTTTTCCTCGAGCGATCGTTGCTTCACCGAGCCCGGTGAGAAGCCGATTCTCTGGGCAAAACGCAGGATCTGATCCTTGTCCGTGATCTGTATTTTGCATGCCCGAGTCCCAATCGCGGTGGTCTTTTCGCGGATCAGCGAGAAGATTCCGAATCGCAGCAGAAGATGGTGGACATCCTCGATGAGCCGCCGGGAGTTCGAGTAGTACTCGAGGAAGACACACTGATCGGAGTGATAAATGCTGCCGTCGCCATTGAAAAGCGCCTGCAGAAACAGGCGAACCGAGGGTTCGGGCGCCGTGAAGATGATCTGCGGCACGAACTTGTCGCCGGCGCCGACGTTGAGTTCGAGTTTTCGAAGCCACTCATGGGCGCGATTTCGCTCCGCGATTCCGCCTCTTCCCTTTCGATTGACCAGCCGATACCCGTAGCGACCCTTGTAAGTGACCACTCCTAGGCCGGAGGCCGCCATCGCGGACTCGAGTAGAGCAACCATGGCCGGATCCGCGGTCGTGTACGTCGGACTGTGTCCGGGCGTATTGCACTGCCCTTCCGAGATCATCAAGCCCAGGAGAGTCGCTTCCCATTCAGGGATGGGCGTCTTTCCGAATATGGGAATCTCGCGGGCAACCGCAATACGATCGCCGAGCCGCAAATCGCTCAAGGCCACCCATCGATTGAGCATTCGAAACGGGTGATTCGCCGTCGCTCGAATGCGCAACCCCGTCCGGGTGCGCAGTTCGAAGATCTCTCGCTTGCCCTGCGGCACGAAGGCCGACACTTTTGCAGGCCGCAAACGCGAGCCGTCCCAGGCCAGGGTGCTCTTGCCCCAGCGCATCTCCGTGATTGGCACAAAGGCGCCGGTATCGGCGTCGACCAGGCGGGTATCCCCGGTGACGCATTTTCCCAGGCACACGGTCAAAACGCTGCGCGGAATGCGAAAAAACTCCACCGTGCTCGCCAGCGCGAAGGAATTCGGCGGGATGATGCAGACGGGCCCCTTGAAATCCACGAAGGACTTTTCGTCGAAATTCTTCGGATCGACGATCGTCGAGTTGATGTTCGTGAAAATCTTGAATTCGTCGGCGCAGCGCACGTCGTAGCCGTAGCTCGAGGTGCCGTAGGACACGATCTTTTGGCCGGCCGCGACCCGGACCTGGTCGGGGGAGAACGGATCGATCATGCGCTGTTCCGCAGCCATGCGCCTGATCCAACGGTCGCTTTTGATGCTCACTGGGGGAGAGGCTCCACGGGACAGGCTCCTAGGTCGATTCGACCGTAATCTTGGGAAATGCCCGGCTGTAATCCTTGTTAAGCGTGGCCAGGCGCGCGGCCGTGCGGCGCGCCATACGCAAATAAGCCTGTGCGCGAACGCTGCCGGGCTCGGCCACCACGGTCGGGGAGCCGCCGTCGGCATCTTCGCGGATACGAATATCCAAGGGCAACTCGCCCAGCAATTGCACGCCGTACTGGGCCGCCATCCGCGCGCCGCCGCCGCTGCCGAAAATGTGTTCGACGTGGCCGCATTGACTGCAAACATGCATGCTCATGTTCTCCACCACCCCGAGCACGCGGACCTCGACCTTTTCGAACATCTTGAGACCCTTGCGGGCATCTAGCAGGGCAATATCCTGCGGGGTGGTAACGATGACGGCACCGCTGACCGGGACTCGCTGCGCCAGCGTCAGCTGGATGTCGCCGGTCCCCGGCGGCATGTCGACCACCAAGTAGTCCAATTCGCCCCAATTCGTTTCGCCCAGCAGCTGGGTCAGCGCCGAGGTCACCATGGGTCCGCGCCACGCCATGGGCTGCTCCGCGTCGATCATGAAGCCGATGGACATGACCTCGACGCCATGGGCGCGCAACGGGCTCAAATGCTTGCCGTCCGCGCTGACCGGCTTGGCGCCGGCCAAGCCCATCATCAGGGGCTGACTGGGTCCGTAGATGTCGGCGTCCAGCAAGCCGACTTTGGCCCCTTGGGCAGCCCAGGCCAGCGCCAGGTTCGCCGCCGTCGTGGACTTGCCGACCCCGCCCTTTCCCGAGGCCACCGCGACGATATTCTTGACGTTGCTTAACGGTTTGAGCGTGCGCTGTACCGCGTGCGCGGTGATCTGGGAGCGCAGCTTGAGTTCCAGCCGAAGCTGCCCGAGCAGCGGCCCGAGGTGCTCCTGCAGCGCCTTCTTGAGTTCGTCCGCATAGTCCGCGCATGGAAAACCCAGCACCAGCTCTATGGCCAGCACCCCGTCTTCCAGTGTGACGGAAGACACACTCTTCGCATCTGCGAGAGACTGGGTGAGGTATGGATCGATATAAGTGCCGAGACGTTCGCGGATAATGCTGAGGGCGGCGGTATCTTGTTTCATAGGATTCGATGATTGTACCGCAGGCTGGGAAGCGCGTGCGGTGTGGCATAATCTATAGCTCAAGATCGAAACCGCGGCAGCCTCCTAACGCTTACGGTGAGAATGGATGGCTCCCGAGGGACGTGCAAAGTGAAGGCACCGAATGAGTTTATTCGCCAATTATCGTGCCGATCGGCTCATCGCCGAGGTTAAATCCAGCGGCAATGCCGACAGTCCGCTGGCGCAGAAGGCGTTGGAAAAACTGGTTGCGCTCGGCCCGAGCGCGATCGAACCCATTGTCGCAGCCCTGAGCACGGCCGAAAAGCGCGAAACCCTGGCTTACGTCGAAGTTCTGTCCCGCCTGATCGACTCCAAGACCCTGCCCCAATTGTTCAAGACCATGGAGGACGCCAACGGCCGGACCATGTCCGGGATCGCGTGGGCGCTGTCGTCGAGCAAGAATTATCCGGCCAACGCCCTGCTCGACGCGCTGGCCAAACCGGACATGCCCAAGCAGGCCATTCTGGATGTAATCGCGGCGCAAAAGAGCCGTTTTACGGTCCGCGAACTCTTGAATGCCGCTTACGCCCAAGAGGCGAACGAAAGGAGCGGACTGTTCAAGATCATCGCCGAAATCGCCGATGAATCCTCGCTCGACGACTTGATCGCCAGGATCGAAGGCAAGGATCCGGTAGCCCGGCTGCACATCATCAACGTGCTGGCGCGCTTCAATAATCCGCGAGTGCAGCAGGCCGTGCAGAAGCAGCTCAAGGACTCCAACAAGTTCATCCGCTCCGCCGCCCTCTCGGCGCTCGCGCGGATGGACGGCCAGTTCGATATTGCCCTCCTTTGCGGCATGCTGCGCGACCCGGAAATCGAGGTGCAGAACAAGGCGGTCGACGTCATCGTGCATGTCAATCATCCGGATACCGTGAAGTACCTGGTCGAGGTGCTCAAGGACGAGAACGAATACGCCCGGCGTGCGGCCGTCGAGGTGTTGAACGTGGTCGGTACCTCGAAATCGGTCAAGTACCTGTTGGAAGTGATCGCCGACAGCGATTGGTGGGTGCGAACGCGTGCCGCCGATGCGCTCGGCAAGATCGGCGGCCCGCGCGTGGTCGACGCCGTCCTCGCGCTGGTCAAGGACGAGAATCAGGACATTCGGCGCGCAGCGATCGAAATCCTGAATCAGACCAAGGACGAGCGCGCGGTGGCGCAACTGCTCGAGGCCACCAAGGATTCCGATTGGTGGGTGAGCGAGCGGGCGGTCGACGCGCTGGCCGAGATCGGCAGCACCAAGTCCCTGCCGCGCTTCATCGAGATGTTGAGCGGCACCGAACCCAAGTCATTGCCGACCGTGATACGCGCCATCGGCAAGATCGGCGACCAGAAGTGCATCGAGCACCTGCTGCCCATGCTGCAACGCCCCGAGAACGAGATCAAGGCCGAGGCGGTCGCGGCGCTCGCCAAGCTCGCCGATGAGCGGCGCGCCGAAACCATACGCGTCCGGCTGCAGGCGGTCGCCACAAACGCCGACGCGACCGTCAGTCAGGCCGTCGCGCGCGCCATACTGGCGCTGGATAACAAATTCTCCACGCAGCAAATTGCGGCCAATCAGCGCGCGGAAAAGATGCAGGAGCCGGCGAAGACGCTGCTCATCGACAATCAGGACATCGCCAAGGTGGTCCAGGAGCACGAGGTCCAGGCGAACAAGCTGGACATCGCCACCTTGAAGACCGGCGACATCATCGAGGGCCGCTACAAGTACATCGAGAAGATCGGCAAGGGCGCCTTCGGTACGGTGCTGCTGATGGAAGACACCGTGGTCGAAGAACGGCTCATCCTGAAATTCTTGAACCCGAATGTGTCGGCGGATGAGGAAATGATGAAGCGCTTCGTGCACGAGCTGCGCTACAGCCGCAAGATCACGCACAAGAACGTCATCCGCATCTACGATTTCTTGTACATCCGCGGCAATTACGCCATCTCGATGGAGTACTTCCCGTCGCACACGCTCGGCGGGGAAATCGTCAACGAAAAACCGGTGGCGCTCAAACGGGCGGTCAAATTCGGCATCGACATCGCGACCGGTATGGCCGTGGCGCACCAGGCCGGCATCGTGCACCGGGATTTGAAGCCGGCGAACATCCTGATCGACAACGACGGACTCCTTAAGATCGTGGACTTCGGCGTGGCAGCGGCGCAAACACAGGGCGATACGCAATTGACGAAGACCGGCTACGTCATCGGCTCTCCGAAGTACATGGCGCCGGAGCAGATTCTGGGAAAGAAGGTGGACGAGCGGGCCGACATCTACAGCCTGGGCGTCATTCTTTACGAGATGTTCGCCGGGGTACCGCCGTACTCGCGCGGCGATCATATGTCGGTCATGTACCAGCACGTGCAGGGCAAGGCGCGCCCGCCCATCGACATCAACAAGGATTTGCCGTTGGAATTGAATAACTTAGTCATGAAATGCATGTCGCTCGACAAGGCCAAGCGGTCGCAGAGCATGGATGAATTGCGCCTTTCGCTCGAAAAATTCCAATAAGAGTTGACGGACCTCACGTTTATCGCTTTAAGGTGGGGCCAAAGGCTCGAAAATCCAATTACTTACGGGTAGCCTTGCACGTTATGGCAAGAGTCGACGCGTTCCTCAAGTTGGGCGTGGCCCAGGGTTGCTCCGATCTGCATTTGGCGGTCGGCGTACCGCCGATGCTGCGCATGCACGGGGATCTGATGCCCATCAAGTTTCGCGACCTGGGTGAGGCGGAGCTGGAAGGCTACATCACCGAGGTGCTGACTCCGAGCCAGCAGAAGCACCTGCGCGACGGCAACGACATCGATTTCTCGTACGTATCGGCGGACGGCGGCCGCTTCCGGGTCAACGTATTCCGCAAGGAGACGGGAATCGGCGCCGCGTTTCGCTCCATTCCCACCCAGATGCCGACCATGGAGCAGCTCGGCCTGCCGCCCATCGTGCGAAAACTGTGCGACTACCATCAAGGCATGATTCTGGTGACCGGCTCGACCGGCACCGGCAAGTCCACCACGCTGGCCTCGATGATCGACCATCTGAACACGACGCGTTCGCTCAACATCATCAGCCTCGAAGACCCGATCGAATTCGTCCACCGCAGCAAGAGCAGCCAGGTCATACAGCGCGAGCTCGGCACCCACCTGCCCTCGTTTGCCGAAGGCGTGCGTGCGGCCATGCGCGAGGATCCGGACGTCATCCTGGTCGGCGAGCTGCGCGATGCCGAGACCATCACCATGGCGATGACCGCGGCCGAAACCGGTCATCTCGTGCTCGGCACTTTGCATACGACCAGCGCCACCAAGACCATCGACCGCATCATCGATGCGCTGCCCACCGAGGAGCGCGAGCAAACCAAGAGCTTTCTCGCGCAAAGCCTGATCGCCGTGATCACGCAGGTCCTGATCAAGAGCCCCGACCAGCGCGCGCGGCGCGCCGTCTGCGAAATCATGGTGCTCACCAAGGCCATCGGCAAACTCATCATGACCGACCAAACGCACCAGATTCCCAGCCAATTGCAGATGGGCAAGGAATACGGCATGCAGATGATGGATCAGGCCTTGCTCGCGGCCATCAATGCCAAGGAAGTCGATCCCGAGCACGCCTACAGTTATGCCTCCGACAAGCGCCAATTCCAGCGCTTCGTGACCGATCTTGCCGGCGTACCGACCACCGAACCCGCGGCACCCTAGAGGAATTCTCGTGCCCGCCATCGACAGCTATTTGAACCAGGTATTGGAGCGCAACGGATCGGACCTGCACTTCATCGCGGGCGATCCGGCACGCGTCCGCCAGTATGGCGATCTCAAGCCGTTGAGCCCCGAGCCGCTCGCCGCGGACATGGTCAAGAAGACGCTGTATGAAATCATGCCGAAGTTGTCGGTCGAACGATTCGAGGCCAAGGACGGCACGGATTTCGCGTACAGCATGCCGGGCGTTGCGCGGTTCCGCGTCAATGTGATGCGCCAGCTGAACGGCATGGGCGCCGTGTTTCGCGCCATCCCCTCGAAGGCCAAGACGGCGGCGGAGCTCAAATTGCCGGACGCCGTGATGGGCCTGTGCAAGATCAACAGCGGCTTGATTTTGGTCACCGGCAAAACCGGTTCGGGCAAGTCCACCACGCTTGCCGCAATGATCGATGACATCAACACCCGCGAAAAAGGCCACATTCTCACCATCGAGGACCCGATCGAATTCGTGCACCTGCGCAAGAGCTGCCTGATCAGCCAGCGCGAGATCGGCGTGCACGCGACCTCGTTCTCATCCGCGCTGATATCGGCGTTGCGCGAGGATCCCGACGTCATTCTGGTGGGCGAGTTGCGCGATCTCGAGACCATGAGCATCGCGGTGACCGCGGCCGAGATGGGCATTCTGGTGATGGGCACGCTGCATACCAACGGCGCCGCAGCCACGGTCGATCGCCTCGTGAATGCGTTTCCCGCGGACAAGCAGCCGCATGTGCGCACCATGCTGTCGACCAGTTTGCGCGGAGTCGTTTCTCAGCAGCTCATCCCCAAGACCGACAAGCAAGGCCGCGTCGCCGCCCTCGAGATCCTGATCAACACGCCCGCGGTCGCGAATTTGATTCGCCAGGGCAAGATGGACCAGCTGGAGAACGCGATGCAAAGCGGCTCGGCGGTCGGCATGCGGCTGATGGATACGGCCATCCAGGCGCTGATGGATCAGGGACAAATCACCGGCAAAGAAGCCTTCAAGAAGGCCATCAACAAGTCGCGCTTCGAGCAGTTCCGCGAGGCTTCCTAACCGCCCCGCCCCGTCTTAGGTGAGGCGGCTGGCCGCTCTGCGCGGTAAACTGTCGCGATGCCCCGCCAACTTTTTGTCACCACGGCTCTGCCCTACGCCAACGGCCCATTCCATATCGGCCACATCATGGAGTACATCCAGGCCGATATCTGGGTGCGCTTCCAGCGGATGCTCGGCAATGTCGTGCATTTCGTCGGCGCCGATGACGCGCACGGCGCGCCGATCATGCTAAAGGCCGAGGCCGAAGGCGTCTCCCCTCAGGAGCTGGTTGCACGCATCACGGCCGACCGGCCCCGGTACCTGCAAGGCTTTCATTTAGGCTTTGACCATTGGTACACGACCGACTCGCCGGAGAACGTGGCGCTTTCCCAGGACATCTACCGCCGGCTGAAACAGGCCGGGCTGATCTACGTCAAGCCGGTCGAGCAGTTCTATGACCCGGTGAAGGCCATGTTCCTGGCGGATCGCTATATCAAGGGCGAGTGCCCGAACTGCCACGCGAAAGACCAGTACGCCGATGCATGCGAATCCTGCAGCATCGTCAATTCACCCGCCGATCTGATCAACCCATACTCGACGCTGTCGGGCGCAAAGCCGCTGCTGAAGACTTCGGATCACTACTTTTTCAGGCTGTCGGATCCCAAGTGCGTCGAATTCCTGAGCGCGTGGCTCGATACACCGGGACGATTGCAACCGCAGGTGATCAACAAGGCCCGTGAGTGGCTCGCGGGCAGCGGTGACGAGGCGCTCGGCGACTGGGATATCTCCCGCGATGCTCCCTATTTCGGTATTCCGATCCCGGACGCGCCCGGCAAATATTTCTACGTGTGGCTGGATGCTCCGATCGGCTATCTCGCGGCGCTGGAGAACTACTTTGACACCGGCAAGGCGCGCGAACGCGGCGAACCGCGCAACTTCGCGCAATTTCTCGCCGCTGCGGACACGGAGCAGATACATTTCATCGGCAAGGACATCATCTACTTTCACACGCTGTTCTGGCCGGCCATGCTCAAGTTCGCCGGCCCTCCTTACAAGGTACCCGATCACGTCTACGCCCATGGCTTCATAACGGTTTCGGGCGAGAAAATGTCCAAGTCCCGTGGAACCGGGATCAGCCCGCTGCGCTATCTCGAGATCGGAATGAACCCCGAGTGGCTGCGCTACTACATCGGCGCCAAATTGAATTCGAACGTCGAGGATCTCGACTTCAACCCTGACGACTTCGTCGCGCGGGTGAACAGCGATCTGATCGGCAAGTACGTGAACATCGCCAGCCGCGCCGCGAGCTTTATTACCAAGCACTTTGCGGGCGAGCTTAAGTTCGGCGGCGACCATGCCTTGATAGAGCGCCAGGCACGCGACGTCGCCTTGGGCGTAGCCAAGTACTATGAAGCACGCGATACGGGCAAGGCAGTGCGTGAAATCATGGCCCTCGCGGATCGAATCAATCACGATTTCGACGCGCACCAGCCGTGGGTGCTTGCCAAGGATCCGGCGAACCGCACCCACCTTCAGGAGGTGTGCTCGCAGGCGCTGCATGGCTTCAAGCTGCTGAGCGTCCTCATGGCTCCCGTGCTGCCGCAAGTCGCGGTGCGCGTCGCGCGCGAGCTGTTCGGGCTGGATCGGGAATTCGAGTGGAGCGACGCCGGCGTGCTGCCGGCGCGAATCAACCCATACAAACACCTGATGGCTCGCGTCGACCCGAAGCAGCTCGATGTCCTGTTCGACATCGACAAGGAACCCGCCGCTGCCGTCGCGGTGCCCCCCGCAGCGCCGCCCGGCAGATCGCCGCCTCCGGCCGCCTCCGATGCCGCCACCTTGGCCGCGGCGGCGGCGGTCGAGGGTAATTTGATTTCGATCGACGACTTCCTGCGCGTCGACCTGCGGGTGGCCAAAGTGCTGCGCGCCGAGCTCGTCGCCGGCGCGGACAAGCTCTTGAAATTGCGCGTCGATCTCGGCGACCTGGGCGAACGCGAAATCCTCGCAGGCATCCGGGCAGCCTACGATCCTGCGGCGCTGGTCGGGCGGCTCATCGTCGTCGTCGCGAACTTGGAGCCGCGCAAAATGCGCTTCGGCACTTCGGAAGGCATGATGTTGGCGGCCGGTCCCGGCGGGAAAGACCTGTTCGTCTTGTCGCCGGACGCGGGCGCAACCCCCGGCATGCGCATCAAATAGCATGGCCACCGACACCGCGCCTGACATCGCGGCGCGTATCGATGCGTTGCTGCCCCAGACGCAATGCACGCGTTGCGGCTATCCTGGATGCAAGCCTTACGCCGAAGCCATCGCAGCCGGCGCGGCCGAGATCAACCAATGCCCGCCCGGCGGCAGCGCGACGATAGCCGCGCTGGCGGCACTCTTGCAGCGGCCCGTGTTGGCGCTCAATCCGCTCAACGGCGCCGAGTCGGCGCCGCGCGTTGCCTGGATCGATGAAACCCGCTGCATCGGGTGCGCACGCTGCCTCGCGCCCTGTCCGGTGGATGCGATCGTCGGCGCGCCCAAGTACATGCACACCGTCCTCGCCGCGCTCTGTACGGGCTGCGAGCTGTGCCTGCCGCCCTGCCCGGTCGATTGCATCGAGCTTCGGCCGGGACCCGCACCGGCGGCGAATCAGCCGGAGCTCAATCGCTCGCGCTTCGAAGCGCACAGCGCGCGATTGTTGAACATGAACATCGAACGTCAGCGGGAACTCAACGCCAAGAAGGCGGCCGCGCCGCGGCGGACGGGTGAACCATGAACCCCGCGAAGCGGCGCGCGATATTTGAGCGCTTGCGCACGGCCAATCCGGAGCCGCGCACCGAATTGAACTACCAATCGCCGTTCGAGCTCTTGGTGGCCGTGATGCTGTCCGCCCAAGCCACAGACAAAAGCGTCAACAAGGCTACGGCGCCGTTGTTTCGCGTGGCAAACACGCCGGCGGCGATCCTGGCGCTGGGAGTCGAGGGCCTGTCGGCGTATATCAAGTCAATCGGGCTGTACAACGGCAAGGCCAAGAACATCATCGCCACTTGCCGGCTGCTGCTCGAGCGCCATGGCGGAACCGTGCCCGCATCGCGCGAGGAACTCGAGCGGCTGCCCGGTGTCGGCAGAAAGACCGCCAATGTCATTTTGAACACGGCCTTCGGCGAAGCCACCATGGCGGTGGACACGCACATCTTTCGAGTGGCCAACCGCACCGGATTGGCGCCCGGCAAGACGGTGCGCCAGGTGGAGGAAAAGCTCTTGAAATTCACGCCGCCGGAGTTTCTCAAGGATGCGCATCATTGGTTGATTCTGCACGGACGCTACGTTTGCAAGGCGCGCGCTCCGGCGTGCCCCGGCTGCTTGATTGTGGACCTGTGCGAATATCGCCATAAATCCCATGCCTCTGTTTGACACCATCACGCGCGATCAATTGCGGCAGACCTACGCGGATGCGTGGCGCAAGCACTTGGCGGACTCCCCGCTCACCGCGCTCGAGTCCATGATTGCCGATGTCATCGGCGCACATCCCGAATACCAAGCCATCATGAGCGACGCGAATTCGGCGCTGGCGTTCGAGCCGGACCTGCTGGGCGGCAACGAGAATCCTTTTTTACATATGGGGCTGCATTTGGCGGTACGCGACCAGGTGTCGATTGACCGGCCGCCCGGAGTGCGCGAATTGCACGAACTCCTGCAGGCAAGGCATGGCGACCTGCACCGCGCCGAGCATGTGCTCATGGAGGCCCTCGGCGAAACGCTATGGCAGGCGCAGCGCAGCGGCCGCCCGCCCGATGAAGCGCACTATCTGGCGCTCGCGCGCCGACACCTCGAAACATCCCCCGCCTTGGGCGTCCGCAAACGTTAAGCAAGCTTCATCAGCGCTTCATCGGTCCAGCCATTCGCCGGCGCTATCCTGAATGCCCGTGAGCGCCTGCCGGCGGCTTCGAGTCTTGGAGGAGATGTCCCGTGCGTTTCGCCACCGTGGCCGCCGCCGTGTGCCTGAGCCTGTTAGCCATTGCCGGCGGTATTGCCGCGGGGCCGCCTGCGCGGAGCACGGATGTGCCCGCAACTGCCGCCCCTGCCACCGCAGGCCCGGCGACCGCGGCCGCACCGGCGTCGAACGATGCGGCGGCGAAACACGCGAAGCGAACCGCCTGCCTCAAGAGCGCCAAGACCAAGAAACTGGTCGGCGCCGACAAGACCGCGTTTCTCAAGAGTTGTATCGCAGCGCCTTGAAGTCCCGCAGCCTGCCGCGCGGACCGCTCAGGGAGGCTGCCTGCGGGCCCGAGGCGGGTTTTTTCGTTTGATGGATGCGGGCCTCAGACGCTTGCCGCTGCCGGCCTTGATGTGCGGGCCGACGCCCTCCAAGCAAGCCGCGGCAAGGGGCTCCAGGCTGGACTCCAAGCGGCGATAGCCAGCCACCAAGCGCGTCCCGAACGAGGACAGAACCACGCCGCCGCCCCCACGTCCGCCGACGCTGGCGCGAGCCACCGGTTGATCGAAACTCAAGTTCATATCCTCGAGCAGCAGCCACGCGCGGCGGTAGCTCATGCGCATCTCGCGGGCGGCCTGCGACAGCGAGCCGGTGCGCGCAATGCTCTCGAGCAACTCGACCTTGCCCATGCCAACCGAACAGCGGCTGCCGAAGTCGACCCGAAATCGCACTTTGAGTGCCGTCGCCACGCCGGTGGGCCCTCGTCAAAGCTTGCGCGCTGGGGCCGCAGTGACCGTCAGCAGAACATTATCCTGCGCGGCCCCACTCAGCTGCAGGACAAAGGGCTGCGTGCCCTCCAAGGCAAATACCACGATTTTATGCGGCGCGCTGCACTCGTGCTGTCCTTGAAAGTCTTCGGCCGAGACCAGCGTTCCATTCGATACGACGTCGATCCAGAACGGCAGATCGACCGCAATCCGGTAGCTACCCTGGGCCGGAAGTTTCAAGCTTGCGAGACCGGCGTACACCGCGGTGCCCGCTGATTTCTTGGCCGGAGCGGCGGCGAATTTCACATGATCCTGGGCCGTGAGCCGCAGTGCGTAAAGCCGGTCCGGCACGATGATGGGTGCGGACTTCTGGTCCGTGCCGGCGGTCACCGCGGTGGCGGTCCCGGCGAACAGGGCCCGCTCCCGGCTCACATCCCACTTGAAATCCATGCACGCATCGTCCGCCTGCGCCGGCAGCGCAAGGTTGCCGATGACAAATGCGAGAACCATCGAAAATGCCCTGTTGCGTATCGCCGGCATGGGAATCACTTGCGCTTCGGAATGTAGAGATCGGTCAATGTACCCTCGAAAGCCTCGGCCGCGAATGCCACGGTTTCCGAGAGGGTCGGATGGGCATGGATGGTCAGCCCGATATCGGCCGCATCGGCGCCCATTTCGATCGCGAGCGCCACCTCCGCGATCAAGTCGCCTGCGTTGGTGCCGACGATTCCGGCGCCGATGATTCTATGGGTTTGTTTGTCGAACAGCAGTTTGGTGAAACCCTCATCGCGATTCAGCGCCAGGGAACGGCCGCTGGCGGCCCACGGAAACAGGCCCTTGCCGTAGTCGATGTTCTGCGCCTTGGCCTCGATTTCGTTGACCCCCGCCCAGGCAATTTCCGGATCGGTGTACGCCACTGAAGGAATGCAGCGTGCGTCGAACGAACTTTTCAGCCCGGCGGCAACCTCCGCCGCGACCTTCGCCTCGTGGCTTGCCTTGTGCGCCAACATCGGCGCGCCGACCACATCGCCGATCGCAAAAATGTGCGGCACGTTGGTTCGCATCTGCTTGTCCACGGCGATGATGCCGCGCGGGCTGACCGCGACACCGGCTGCGGCCGCGTTCGCCGCGTTGCCGTTGGCGGTACGCCCCACCGCCACCAGCACCCGATCGTACATCTGCGGTTCCGGCGCTTCCGGTCCGTCGAAACTCGCGCGCAATCCCGCAGGGCTGGCCTCGAGTTTGGCTACCTTGGTGCTCAGCATGATGCGCTCGTAGCGCTTTTCGATCCGCTTTTGCAGCGGCCGCACCAGATCACGATCCGTACCGGGCATCAAGCCGTCGCTCAGTTCCACCACCGAGACCTGCACGCCGAGCGCCTCGTACACGCAGGCCATCTCGAGTCCGATGATGCCGCCGCCGACCACCAGCAGCCGTTTGCAATCGACCGGCAATTCCAGCGCGCCTGTCGAATCGATGACGCGCGGATCGTCCGGCAGGCCCGGCAGGCGTGCGGACTCCGATCCGGCTGCAATGATGCATTGCTTGAATTCGACGCGCTGCGGACCTTTTTCAGTCTGCACGTCCAAGGAAAAGGGTCCGGAAAACTTGGCCTCGCCGTGAATCACCGCGACCTTGCGCTGCTTGGCGAGCAGCGAGAGCCCGTTGGTCAGGCGTGTGACGACGCGGTTCTTCCAAGCGCGCAGCTTGTCGCGGTCGATCTGCGGCGGTCCGAAGACGATTCCGGAGCTGCCCATGTCGGCCGCATCTTCAATGACCTTGGCGGCGTGCAATAGCGCCTTCGACGGAATACAGCCGACGTTCAAGCACACGCCCCCCAGCATCGGCCAGCGCTCGATCAGCGTCACCTTGAGGCCGAGATCAGCAGCGCGAAATGCGGCGGTGTAGCCGCCCACACCGGCCCCGAGGACCACCAAATCGACGGCCCCCGGCGGCGGCGAACCCGCGTTCCCGGCGGGCGGAGTTGCGGCCGCCGGCGCTTGCGGGGCGGTCGGCGCTTGCGCAGCCGCGGGCGGCGCTTGCGGGGCGGCCGGCGCCGGCGCAGCTGCGGGTGGCGTTGCACCCGCAGCCGGCTTCGACTCGGTATCCGCCACTTGCACGGTGGCGATCAGCGCGCCTGCCGATACTTCATCGCCCTTCTTGAGTGCGATGGAATCGACGACGCCGCTCACCGGGGAAGGCACGTCCATCGAGGCCTTTTCGGTCTCGAGCGTGATCAGCGGATCGTCAACGCGAATCTCACCGCCCTTTTTGATGAGAACGTCGACGACATTGACGCCTTTGGCGTCACCGAGATCCGGAACGCGTACCTCGACGAGGCTCATAGCAGCGCCTTGACATCGCTCAGTACCTTCGCGAGATGGACCACGAAGCGCGCAGCCTCGGCGCCGTCGATCACCCGATGGTCGTACGAGAGCGACAGCGGCAACATCAGGCGCGGCAGAAATGCGCCCCTGTCGTAGACCGGTTTCTGGCTGGACTTCGACACGCCCAGGATCGCGACTTCCGGCGCATTGATGATGGGCGTGAAATAGGTGCCGCCGATCCCGCCCAGGCTGGAGATCGTAAACGTCCCGCCCTGCATCTCGGTGTTCTTCAACTTACCCGCGCGTGCCTTTTCCGACATCACGGCGAGGACGCGGGCGATCTCGTAGAGATCCAGCTTATCGGCGTTGGCGATGACGGGAACCACCAATCCGTTCGGCGTATCGGCCGCGAAGCCGATGTTGAAGTATTTCTTGAGAATCAGATTCTCGCCGCTGGCATCGAGCGAGGAGTTGAAGCGCGGAAATTCCTGCAGCGCCAGCAGACAGGCCCTGATGATGAAAGTCAGCGGCGTGAGCTTCACGCCTTCTTGGGCCGCTTTGCTCTTCAGCGCCGCACGCGCTGCCTCGAGGTCGGTGATGTCGGCATCCTCATGCTGCGTCACATGCGGGAGATTGAGCCAGCTGGCCTGGAGACGGGATCCGGAAATCCGCTGTATCCGCGACAGCGGTTTGATTTCGATGGCGCCAAACGAGGCGAAATCCACCACCGGCACTTTGGGCAACCCCGACTGGGACGTTGCGGCCGAGGCCGGCGGCGCCGTCAGAATGCCTTTGACATAGGCTTTGACGTCGTCGTGCGTGATGCGGCTCTTGGCGCCGGTGCCGGTGATGCGGCCTAGGTCGGCGCCCAACTCGCGCGCGAATTTGCGCACCGAGGGACTGGCGTAGGCCTTCGAAAAAGCCTGCTCGTCCACCTTGGCGACGGTGCGCGCGGCGGCGGGCGTGGCCGCTGGCGGCGGGCGTGGCCGCGGTGGCGGCCGCAGGCGGCGCCGGTGAGGTCGGCGAGGCTGGTGGCTTAGCGGCGGGCGTTGTGGCGCCGGGTGCCGGAGTGGGTGCGGCGGGAGCGGCTGAAGCGGCAGCAGGCGCTGCCGGAGCCGCCGGAGCTGCCGCGGCCGATGCGGGCGCAGCAGCAGGCTGCGCAGTGGGCGACTCGCCGGCCGCGGCAGCCGGTTCGATCAACAGGATCAGCGATCCTTCGGAAACTTTGTCGCCTTGTTTGAGTTTGACTTGCGTGATGCGCCCCGCCATCGGTGCCGGCACGTCCATCGCGGCCTTTTCGGTTTCGAGCGTGATCAGCGGCGCCTCTTTGTCGATCTGCTGGCCGTCCTTGACCATCACCTCGATGACGCTGACATCCTTGAAACCGCCGATGTCGGGAACCAGAACTTCGATGGGAGTAGTCACGGCAGGCAGCCTTAAACCGACAGAGGATTGGGTTTTTCCGGGTCGATGCCGAAGGCTTGC
Organism: uncultured Gammaproteobacteria bacterium; assembly: GCA_963818075.1. GTDB lineage: Bacteria > Pseudomonadota > Gammaproteobacteria > Steroidobacterales > Steroidobacteraceae > Bog-1198. The sequence continues at coordinate 191,863 of CAWFQX010000013.1, forward strand.
ATGGCGTCGGTCACCGTCTGCTTGTCGATCTTACCGTCGTCGGCCAGCGCCTTGAGCGCGGCGACCGCCACGTAGTGCCGGTCCACTTCGAAAAAGCGCCGCAGCTCCGCCCGCGAGTCGCTGCGGCCATAGCCATCGGTGCCGAGCACGGCGTAGCGGCCGGGTATCCACTGCCGAATCTGATCCGCGACTATCTTCATGTAATCGGTGGCGGCGATGAAGGGTCCCTCGCGATCCGCCAAGGCCTGCTGAATGTAATTCTGCTGCGGCGCCTCGTTGGGATGCAGCAAATTGCGCCGTTCGATCGCCAGTGCATTCTTGCGCAGTTCGCTGAAGCTCGTGACGGAATAGACGTCGGCGGGCACGCCGTAATTCTTCTCCAAGAGCTCCGCCGCCGCCTGCACCTCGCGCAAAATGGTGCCGGATCCGAACAGCGTCACCCGGACCTTGCCGCGGCCGCCAATTTGCAGCAGGTACATGCCCTGCAAAATGCCCTGCGCAACGCCGGACGGCATCGCCGGGTGGGGATAGTTCTCGTTCATGCAGGTAATGTAGTAGAAGATATTTTCCTGCTCCTGGTACATCCGCCGCAGCCCATCCTGCACGATCACCGCGAGTTCATAGGCAAATGTGGGATCGTATGCCACGCAGTTTGGGATCGCAGTCATCACCAATTGGCTGTGCCCGTCCTGATGCTGCAAACCCTCCCCGGCGAGCGTGGTGCGCCCGGCGGTGCCGCCCACCAGGAATCCGCGCGCCTGGCTGTCGCCCGCCGCCCACATGAAATCGCCGACTCGCTGAAAGCCGAACATGGAGTAATAAATATAGAACGGCACCATGCTGACGCCATGATTCGAGTATGCCGTCGCGGCCGCGAGCCAGGAGCACAGGCTGCCCGCCTCATTGATGCCCTCCTCGAGAATCTGGCCCTGCTTGTCCTCGCGATAGAACATGAGCTGATCCGCATCTTGCGGCGTGTACAGCTGTCCCACCGAAGAATAGATGCCCACCTGGCGAAACATGCCTTCCATTCCGAAGGTGCGCGCTTCATCGGGAACGATGGGTACGATGTGCCTGCCGATGTTCTTGTCCTTGACCAGCGCGGTGAGCATGCGCACCAATGCCATGGTGGTGGAGATCTCGCGGTCGGCGGTGCCCTCCAGCAGGGAGCTGAACGCCTCCAGCGGCGGCACCGCCAGCGGCGGCGCCGACGAGCTGCGCGCCGGCAGATATCCGCCGAGAGCTGCGCGGTGTTCCTGCAGGTAGGTCAACTCTTCGCTGTCGGGAGCGGGCTTTCTAAACGTCAACCCGGCAATCTCTTCGTCGGTAATCTGAATGTTGAAGCGGTCGCGCACTTCCTTGAGCGCCTCGTCGCCGAGCTTTTTCTGCTGGTGGGCGGAGTTCAAGCCTTCGCCCGCCTTGCCCATGCCGAAACCCTTGACGGTTTTCGCCAGGATCACGGTGGGTGCGCCCTTGTTCGCGACTGCGGAGGCGTAGGCGGCATACACCTTCTGCGGATCGTGACCGCCGCGATTCAGGTGCCAAATCTCCTCATCCGACATATTCGCCACCATCTCTTTCAGCTCGGGATACTTGCCGAAGAAATGCTCGCGCGTGTAGGCGCCGCCCTTGGATTTGAAGTTCTGGTATTCGCCGTCCACGCATTCTTCCATCAAGCGCTTGAGCAATCCCTTTTGATCTTGTTCGAGCAGCGGATCCCAGCGCGAACCCCACAGCACCTTGATGACATTCCAGCCCGCACCCAGGAATGCCGCTTCGAGTTCTTGAATGATCTTGCCGTTGCCGCGCACCGGACCGTCGAGCCGCTGCAGATTGCAATTGATGACAAAAATGAGATTGTCGAGCTTTTCGCGCACCGGCATGGTGAGCGCGCCCATTGACTCGGGCTCGTCCATTTCACCGTCGCCCAGGAATGCCCAGACCTTGCGGTCCGAGGGAGGCACGATGCCGCGATGTTCCAGGTAGCGCACGAAACGCGCCTGGAAAATCGCGGTCATGGGGCCCAATCCCATCGACACCGTGGGAAATTGCCAGAAGTCCGGCATCAGCCAGGGGTGCGGATAGGAGGATAATCCGCCGCCTTTGACTTCCTGGCGAAAGCGCAGCAGCTGGGTTTCGTCCAAGCGTCCTTCCAGGTAGGCGCGCGCATAAATGCCGGGACTCGAATGTCCCTGCACGAACACCATGTCCCCGGGATGGGCCGCGCTCTTGGCGCGCCAGAAATGATTGAAACCCACCTCGTAGAGCGTCGCCGCCGATGCGTACGAAGCGAGGTGGCCGCCGTATTCCGAATTCTGGCGATTCGCCTGCACCACCATGGCGAGCGCATTCCAGCGTATATAAGCTTCGTTGCGCCGCTCTAGGGATCGATCGCCCGGATAGTCAGGCTCCTGCGCCTTGGAGATCGTATTGAGATAGGCGGTGTTCGGCTTGAACGGCAGGTAAGTGCCCGAACGCCGTGTAAAGTCCACCAATTTCTCGAGCAAAAAGTGCGCGCGTTCCGGACCCTGGGCGCGCAGGACGGAATCGATCGACTCCAGCCACTCCTGCGTCTCGACGGGATCAATGTCTTCGAACGGCGATTGTTGAGTCATAAATGCACACGCCCACGCGTCCTGTTAAGATGGCGGACACGTTACAGCGCCGATGCGCTAACTGCCACTGCGTTATCAAACGGCACTATCTTCGGGGTTTGGTTTTTCACGGTCAAGCAAGAGATAGGCCTGCGGTTCCACGATATGCCCACTCGCTTGCCCTTCGACCAGCTGCTCGTGCCCGTGCGCCAAATCGGCGCGCGGATCACCGCGTCGCGGCTCGCCGGTTATTCGAGCGCCCTTTTGTTTCTGCCGCTTACCCCCAGCGACGCGGACTGGAAGCTGTTGCCGCACGGTGCCGTGCTGCGTGGGCTGTATGCGAACAAGGTGCGCAAGGCCGGCGATTGCTTTCATCTCCGGGTGGGCACGCGCGCGCAGACCCTGCTGATCGTCGCGTGCCTGGCCGACGAGGCCGCCACCTTTGAACGGCTGCAGGCGGCGGGGAAACTCGCACGCAGTGCATTGGACGGCGAACCGCAGTCTCTGCTCCTGTGGCAGCAGGGATGCCCGGCAGATGCGGCGAACGCGACTTTGAGCGCCACTCTCGCGGCACTCGAGGCGGCGGCGTTTCGTTTCGCCTCCTTCAAGAGCAAGCCGAAGCCGCGGGCGCGGCTGGTGCGCATAGACATCGCGGGACGAAAATTACCCGAGCTCGATCTGACGCTGGCGACGGCCGCCGGGAATAATCTGGCGCGATGGCTGACGGCACTGCCGCCCAACACCCTCGATGCGCGCGGCTATCGGCGCTTTCTGCAGCAGTTCGCGCAGCGCCTGAAGCTTGGCTTCAAGTTCTACACCGAGGCCGATCTGAAACGTCTCGGTGCGGGCGCGTTTCTCGCCGTGGCCCGCGGCAACGCCACGCGCGATGCCGGCATCGCACTGCTCACGTACCGGCCGCGCGCCGCGGCGCCAAGCGTCGCCGTGCCGCGCACCGCCGCCGCCGCGCCTGCGCTCAGCCTGGTCGGCAAGGGTATCTGCTTCGATACCGGCGGAACGAATTTGAAACCGCACAAAAGCATGCTGGACATGCACACGGACATGGAAGGCAGCGCCGTCGCGGTAGGCAGCCTGTACGCGATGCACGCCTTGCGTTCGCCGTTGTCGGTCGATTGCTGGTTGGCGATCTCGGAAAACCGCATCGGCCCGCTCGCCTACAAGCCGCAAGACGTGGTGCGCGCCTACAATGGCACGACCATCCAGGTGATACACACCGACGCCGAGGGCCGCATGGTGCTGGCGGACGCGCTGAGCCTCGCCGCCGCCAGGAAGCCGCTCGCCATCATCGACTATGCGACCCTGACGGGGGCCTGTGTGTATGCACTCACCGAACGCTACAGCGGCGCATTCACCAATCGCCCGGAGGCGCGCGAGTTGATCGAGTCAGCGGGTGTCACCAGCGGCGAGCGGGTCTGGTGCTTTCCCATGGATGCCGACTTCGAAACGGATCTGGAAAGCAGCGTCGCCGACGTATTGCAATGCGCCACCGATGGCAAGGGCGACCACATCTTGGCTGCGCGCTTTCTGAGCCGATTCATACCCAAGGAAATCCCCTGGCTGCACCTCGATCTCTCGGCGGGCTCGCGCCACGGCGGTCTCGCGCACATCGCCTCGGAAATCACGGGTTTCGGCGTGCGCTACACGCTCGATTTGGTGCGCCGCGGCTGGCCGCCCGCCCCCCTTAAGCGCGCGGCACGCTCCGCCAGACGCACGGCTCGGCGCGCCGTTAGGCGCCCCGCCGCGCGCGGCCGCGAATGAACACGCTGAAGCTGCGGCGCCCCGACGATTGGCACGTGCATCTGCGCGACGGCGCCGCGCTCGCCGCGGTCGCAAAATTCACGGCGGCGCGGTTCGGACGCGCCATCGTGATGCCCAATCTCGAACCTGCGATCACCACCGCGGCCTTGGCGCAGGCCTATCGCGCGCGGATCATGGCTGCGCTGCCAAAAGATACGCGGTTCGAGCCGCTGCTCACCTTGTATTTGACGGATTCCACGCCGCCGGATGAGATCGATCGCGCGCGGGCCACGGGTTTCATTCACGGCGTCAAGCTCTATCCCGCCGGCGCCACCACCCACTCCGCTGCGGGCGTGACCGATATCGCCAAAGTCTACGCGGTGCTCGCCCGCATGGAAGAGATCGGAATGCCGCTGCTGGTGCACGGCGAAACGCCGCACGCCGAGATCGACGTTTTCGATCGTGAGACCCACTTCATCGATGCGGTGCTGCAACCGTTGCTCGAGCGCTTTCGGGGTTTGCGCGTGGTGTTGGAGCACATCACGACCGAACGCGCCGTTGCGTTCGTGAGCGGCGCGCGGCCCGGAGTCGCCGCGACGATCACGCCGCAGCATTTGCTGCACAATCGCAATGCCATTTTTACCGGCGGCATCCGTCCTCATTACTATTGCCTGCCGATAATGAAGCGCGAGCGCGACCGGCAGGCGCTGCTCGCGGCGGCCACCGGCGGCAATCCGCGCTTTTTTCTGGGGACCGACAGCGCGCCCCACGAGCGCGCGCGCAAGGAAAATGCCTGCGGGTGCGCCGGCATGTTCACGGCACATGCCGCCATCGAACTGTACGCAGAGGCGTTCGAGTCGGCGGGCAGCCTGGATCGGCTGGAAGCGTTCGCCAGTCATTTCGGCGCCGACTTTTACGGCCTGCCGCGTCACGATGACCTGATTGTCTTGGTCAAGGAGTCCTGGGTGCCCCCTCAAGTCTACGATTTTGGCAATGGCGCGCTGGTGCCCTATCGCGGCGGCGAACCCGTTGCCTGGCGTCTCGCGGATTCTGTTTCCGCATGACGCAGATTCCTCCCATCACTTTCGCCACCCGCTTTCGCGGCTTTCTGCCGGTGGTGATCGACGTGGAAACCGGCGGCTTCAATTCGCAAACCGACGCGCTGCTCGAAATCGCCGCGGTATTCCTCGAGTTGCGCAGCGACGGAACTCTGGCGCGGGGGGAAACGGTTCGCTATCACGTGACACCTTTTCCCGGCTCCAATATGGAACCCGCGTCGATGGCGGTGAACGGAATCGATCCCCATCATCCGCTGCGGCCCGCCATTTCCGAAGAGGACGCGCTGCAACGGATTTTTCGTGAAGTGCGCAACGCCATACGCATGGCGGATTGCACGCGCGCGGTGCTGGTGGGGCACAATGCATTCTTCGATTTGAATTTCTTGAACGCCGCGGTGGCGCGGACACAGATCAAGCGCAATCCGTTTCACCCATTCTCGAGTTTCGACACCGCCACCTTGGGCGGAGTCGCCTTCGGCCAAACCGTGTTGATGCGCGCGACACTCGCGGCGGGTCTCGACTGGGATACGGCCTCGGCGCACTCCGCGGCCTATGACGCCGAGCGCACGGCCGACCTTTTCTGCACCGTGTGCAATCAGTTTCAGGCGGTGTTCGACGCCAGCCGCCGGCGCCTGGCTGCGATGGGTCCCTTGGAGACCGAACCTTCGGTTGAAAGCGAACCCTCGGTCCCCGGCGAGCCGCTCTGAGCGCCGCCCTTAGGCTGGTACGGCGCCGGCTTCCGCCAGCAGCTGCTTGAGTTCGCCTTTCTTGTACATCTCGATCGCGATGTCGCAACCGCCGACCAGCTCGCCGTTGACGTAGAGCTGCGGGAAGGTTGGCCAGTTCGAATAGGTTTTGAGCGCCTCGCGCACTTCCGGGTCTTCGAAGATATTCACGTGGGCAAACTGCGCCTTGCAGGCCCGCAGGGCAGCCACCGTCTGGGCCGAAAAGCCGCATTGTGGAAAATCGGGCGTCCCTTTCATGTAAAGCACCACCGGCGCGCCCGATAGTTGAGCCTTGATCCGTTCGATTGCATTCATAGTCGCCACTCCAAGTTATCCTCACTACGATACCAGCCGGCAGCTGCCTGCGTGAGCCCCGGAGCTAAATATTGACACCGGGCGCCTCGCAAGCGCCTGACCTCGTTGAATTATTGGGGTCACTCCCCTATATTTCCAGGCCGCCGCAGTGCACGATGCACAGCGGCGCTCAGCCCTACGGCTGGGCGTGCCGGATCCGACAAAAACTTCAGAGGGGAATCGCATGAACCCATTAACGACAGTTAAATGGCCTTTGATCATCGGCTTTGCGGTGGCAGTGGCGATCGCGGCCCTGGTCGGCGGCGGTCTCACCTTCAACGCAGCGACGCTGGCCAGCCTGACGCGCTGGCTGCATATCATCTTCGGGGTTTTCTGGATCGGCCTGCTGTACTACTTCAATGCCGTGCAGACCCCGGCCATGGCCGCCGCAGCGGCTGATAAGGGCGGACCCGGCGGAGCCGGCATCAACAAATATGTCGCGCCGCGCGCCCTGCTCTGGTTCCGCTGGTCGGCGCTGGCCACCTGGCTGGCCGGGGCCTTTTTGCTGTCGCAAACCCATGGCCGATTCATCGACACCTTCACATTCGGCCTGCTGCAGAACCCGGTATCCCCGTCCAATATCACCATGGGCTTCGGCGCCTGGTTCGGCACCATCATGCTGTTCAATGTCTGGGGACTCATTTGGCCCAACCAGAAAAAAATCCTGGGGATCGTGCCGGCCACTGACGAACAGAAAGCGGCGGCGCGCAAGGTGGCCCTGTATGCCTCGCGCGTCAATTTCCTGCTCTCGATTCCCATGCTGATGTGCATGGTCGGGCCGTCGCACGGGCTGCCCTTCTGACGCCATCGGTGCCGGTGCCCGCCGACCTGCCGCAGCAGGTCGCCCGTGCCCTGGCGGAGGATGTCGGCGCGGGTGACCTGACAGCGGCCCTGATAGCCGCGGACCGACTGGGCCGCGCTGCCGTGATCACGCGGGAGCCGGCCATCATTTGCGGCATCCCCTACGTCGAGGCGAGCTTTGCGCAGGTCGATCCTCGCGTAGAGCTCGAGTGGCAGATAGTCGAGGGCGATTCCGCCGCGGCCGGGCAGGAGCTGTTCAAGCTCGCGGGTCCGGCGCGCGCACTGCTCACCGGCGAGCGCACGGCGCTCAATTTCCTGCAGCTGCTGTCGGGCACCGCCACGGCCGCCCATGCCTATGCGGCGGTCCTCGAGGGCACATCCTGCCGTCTGCTCGACACCCGCAAGACGATTCCGGGCTTAAGGTCCGCGCAAAAGTATGCGGTGCGGGTCGGCGGCGGCCACAATCACCGCATGGGATTGTTCGACGCCATCCTTATCAAGGAAAATCACATCGTGGCCGCGGGCTCGATTGCGCGCGCAGTCAGCGCCGCGAAGGGTGGCGCCGCCAAGGTCCCCGTGGAGGTCGAGGTCGAGAACCTGTCCGAGTTGCGGCAGGCGATCGATGCCGGGGCGGATATCGCGCTGCTCGATGAGTTCTCGCTGCAGGCCATGCGCGAAGCGGTGGCGGTCAACGCCGCCTCCCCGAGGCCGCTCAAGCTCGAGGCCTCCGGCGGAATCACCCTCAGCACCATTCGTGAAATTGCCGAAACCGGGGTCGACTTCATCTCGGTCGGCAGCATCACCAAGCACGTCCACGCCGTCGACTTGTCGATGCGCTTCGAATTTGAGACATAGGAGCCTGGCTGAACAGGCTCCTGCCACGCGAGATCAGGGAGTCAAGGTATGAGACGATTTTTCGCGGCATGCTTGGCGCTCGGAAGTTCCTTCGCTGCGTGGGGTGCTTCGCCCCCCACCCTGGCGATCACGCATGTCAACGTTATCGACGCGACCGGAGCGCCGCCGCGGCCGGACATGACGGTCATCGTCAGGGATGGGCGCATCGTCGAGTTCGGCAAGAGCGACGCGGTACACGCGCCCGCCGGCGCGAAGACCGTGCAGGGCACGGGCAAGTACCTGATCCCGGGGCTCTGGGACATGCACGTGCACACTGTGTTCGGCGATTGGTTGCCGCGGAACGAGAAAGTCGTGCTTCCGCTTTTCGTGGCGAATGGCGTCACGGGCGTGCGTGACATGGGGGGCGATCTCGACGTGCTCAAGGAGTGGCGCGCGGCAATCGCGGCCGGGCGGCTCCTGGGGCCGCGCATGATCATCGCCGGTCCCATGCTGGATGGTCCCGTCCCGCGCTTTCCGAGCTCAGCGCCGGTGGCGAACGCGGCGGACGGCCGCAAGGTGGTCGACGATCTCAAGGCTCGGGGCGTCGACTTCATCAAGATTCAGTCGCTGATTCCGCGCGACGGCTACTTCGCGGCGGCCGATGAGGCGAAGAAGCTGGGAATCGTCTTCGTGGGGCACGTGCCGGATGCGGTGCGCGCATCGGAGGCTTCCGACGCCGGCCAGAAGAGCATCGAGCACTTCACCGGCATCTTCGAGGGATGTTCGACCATCGAGGATCAGCTGATCAAGGGTCCGAAGGGTCTCGGATTGAACGTCAAGACCTATGACCCGGGGCGCGCAAAGACCCTGATCGCGCTCATGGCGAAGAATCAAACCTGGCAGGTGCCTACCCTCGTATGGGAGCGCGGACAGTGGCTGATCGACGACATCGACAAGAGCCACGACCCGCTCACCAAGTACGCGCCGGCCGCATGGAGGGATCGCACGTGGCCCATGTTCGTGAGCGACATCATGCAGACGATGGACACCGACCCCTTGCCGGTGCGCAAGAAATTCGTGCAGATGGAGCTCGACATGACGCTCGCCATGTTCCGCGCCGGCGTGCCATTCATGGCCGGCACCGATACGGCCGCGGGCGTCCACGTCTTCCCGGGCTTCAGCCTCCACGAGGAGCTCGCATTGTTCGTGCGCGCCGGCTTGACGCCGTTGCAGGCGCTGCAGACGGCGACGCTCAATCCGGCCAAGTTCATGAATCGTCTCGCCGACATGGGCACCGTCGAACAGGGCAAGCTCGCCGACCTCGTGCTGCTCGATGCGAACCCGCTCGACGATATCGACAATACGCGCAAGATCCGTGCCGTCGTGCTCGCGGGACGCTACTTCGATCGTGCGGCGCTCGATGCGATGCTGCACGGGGTGGAGGTCGCCGCGGCGGCGGAGCGCGACCCGCCGGTGAAGCAGGGCGCCGGGAAATGAGCGCGGATCGGCCCGTTGGTGCCGCGGCGACGGGTGCGCTCGCCGCGCTCATGATGATCGGCGCCGCGACGAACCTCTACGCGAAGCCCGTCACCGTGGCGGATCTCCTGGCGGGATCACCCGCCGCGGACTGGCGCGCGCCGAATCCCGATGACACGGTGTACCTCGATCTGCCTCGCGGACGAGTCGTGATCGAGCTCGCGACCGGGGTTGCGCCTCAGCACGCCGCGAACATCAAGGCGCTGGCGCGGGCCCATTACTTCGATGGCCTGGCAATCATTCGAGTTCAGGACAACTACGTGGTTCAATGGGACGATCCCGATCACCACCGCCCCGTGCCGGCCGCCGTGCGTCCCTCCGTGGAATTCACGGCCGATGCCCGCGCCGCCCCGCGCTTCGAGCCCCTGCCGGACCGCGACCTCTATGCCCCGGAGGTCGGCTTTCTCGACGGCTTTCCGGCGGCCCGCGATCCGCGCACCCACACGGTCTGGCTGGCGCATTGTTACGGCATGGTCGGCGCGGGCCGCGACGATCCGCCGGAGAGCGACGCCACGGAGATGTACGCGGTGATCGGTCACGCACCGCGGCAGCTCGACCGCAACGTCGCATTGTTCGGGCGTGTCTTGAAGGGGATGGAGCTGCTTTCGACCTTGCCGCGCGGCAGCGGCGAGATGGGGTTCTACGTCGCCTCCGAGGCCCCGGTTCCCATCGAATCGGTGCGCATCGCAGCCGATCTCCCGGCGGCGGAGCGCACGCCGATCGAGGTTCTTCGCACCGGAAGCGCCACGTTCCGCGCGGTGCTCGACCAGCGGCGCGAGCGGCACGAGTCGTGGTTCAAGTTCAACCCCGGGCGCATCGACCTCTGCAACGTGCCCCTGCCCGTGCGCACGCCGGCCGGGAACTAGAGGACGGGCCGCGACGCATGTGCGCCGCGGCCCGGTCGAGCTACTTGCCGAATTTATAATTGAGGTCGATACCCGCCGTGCGCGGCTGGCTCACCGCCACGCGGTTGAATGTCGGCAGATTTACGGCATCTTGTACGATGTTGTTGAGCAGCACCCGCTTGTCCGCCACGTTGTTCACGAACAGGACTGCTGACCACCGCCCAGCATCGATCCCGGCGCGAATGTTGGTCAGGTCGTACGAAGGCAGCTGGTTGATCGCGAAGGTGGCGTCCGTGCGGCTGCCCACATAGGTGTTCTCTGCGCGCGCGATCAGCACGAGCTGATCCGCGACGGCATGCCGATACGCGATCGACTCGGATGAGGTCCACTGCGGCACCTGCTGGATCGGCGTTCCCGGATCGAATCCCGCATCGATGAGAGGGGTGCTCGCCATGGCCGCATGCGAGTACGCGGCGTTTGCCGACACCGTGAGATCGCGCACCACGATGGCCTGGATCTCGAGCTCCGCGCCGCGGACGTGCGCATCGCCGGTGTTGGCCGTGTAAGTGTAACCGCAGGATGACAGGGAGTTGGCCTGCTGGACACCGTTCCATTTCTCGAAGTACACCGAGCCGTTGATGGTCACCCGGTTGTCGGCCAGGCGCAGCTTCTCGCCGAGCTCGTAACTCCAGACGTTGTCCGACTTGAACGAGATCGGACCCGGCACGAACGACGTGCTGCCGTACTCCTGCTGCAGCTGGGCCTCGCAGGTCAGAGGTCCCGACGTTGGCACGGGCCCCGTGCCGCCGCCGGGCCGAAAGCCCTTCGACGCCGTCGCATAGAGCATCAGATCCTTGGTGACATCATAGGAGAGCGAGACCTTGGGCGTGACGCCCTGGTCCTTCTCCGCGGTCGAGGTCACGACCGTCGCGGTGAGTGCACCGTACTGGTCGATGTTGACCGGGGCGTTGTAATGATAGCGGCGTGCCCCGATGGTAATCGCGAAAGGCTCGGTGACGTTGTAGGTCACCTCGCCGAACACCGATTGCTGATAGATCGGCATCGGACTGAAATAGCTGAACAGATTGTTCGAGCCGTAGATAGCCGCGCCGTTCTGCGACGGAAAATAGATGTTCCAGGCCGAATGGAAATCCTCGTAGAAATAGCCGATCAGCCACTTCGGATTCGCGTCGCCGACCGAGGTCACGCGCAACTCCTCGGTGGTCTGATGCGTCGGGTTGTACTCGATCGCAGAGGCCGCGCCAATGCCCCCCTGAGCGGCCGTATAGGTCGACGGTCCGCCGGACCCCACCAGGCCCACGGTCCAGGATTCCGTGGTGTCCTGGTTGAGCGGCTCATTCCTCGACCAGTAGGAAGTGGTCGAGCTCACCTCCAGCACCGGCGTCGTGTACTTGATGTTCAGGGCGCCGAGCTTGAACTCGTCCTTGTAGTTCTCGGCGACGTCGACGGGTTGGTAATGCACGTCGGTGCCCGGATTGCTGTCGATGTATGGCAGGCCGCCCGCGGCCAGTTTCTGATAGAAGAACGACGGCGTGATGCTCAAGCCCTCGATGGGCTTGATGAGCGCGCCGACCCGAACCGTGGTGCGTTCGACGTCGTTGACGTCGTGGTATTCGGTCTGGATGGGCGCGCCCAGGACATTGCCGCGCGTCGCAGGGTTCGCCGCCGGAAACCCTCCCGGCGCCACGACCACGCGATCGATCCATCCGGCATCATGAGAATAGGAGCCGACGATCCGCAGCGCCGCCATGCCTCCGGCGAAAGGCAGATTGACCATGGCATTCTCGGCGTGATCGAAACCGCCGTGGTCGGTGTCCGCGAAAGTCGCCTCCGCCGAGGCGTCGAACCCGTCGGGATTCGGGGCGTTCGGGACCACCTTGATGGTTCCGCCCATGGAGCCCGATCCGTACAAGGTTCCCTGCGGCCCCCGCAGCACTTCGACCCGGCTCAGGTCATAGAGCGCCGGGGAGATGACGATCTTGCCCTCGTTGGACGCGGAGGGCGCCGTCAACGGCGTGTCATCGTAGTAGAAGCCGACCGTGGGCGAGTTGCCGCCGGTCGAGGAGACGCCGCGCATCTCGAACTCGCCCATGCCGGGTCCGCTGGTGCGCATCGACACGCCGGGGACCGACTGCACCAGGTTGCCGAGGTCGGTGAGCCCGCGGTCCTGAATGTCCGCGCCGGAAACCGCCGTCAAGCTCATCGGCGTCGTTTGTACGGTACTCTCGCGCTTCTCCGCCGTGACCACGATCTCCTCGAGCTGCGAAGAGTCGGAACGCGATTGCTGAGCGAGTGCGACTTGAGCGAGTATTCCGCCGGAAAACGACAAGCAGACAGCGGCAACGCTCGAGATTTTATATTGAGACATGAGACTCCCATACGAGGCGCGACCGAGGACGACTCGTTGACTCGGCATTCGCGAGCGAAAATATCATTAATATAATGATATGGGAACGCGGATCGCGCCCCACGAGACCTTCAAGCGATGTTGGCGGCCTTCAGAACGCGCTGCGGCTGCGACACGCCGTAGCCTTGCGCGTAGTCGACGCCGAGGCTCTGCAGCATGTTGATGATTTCCTGATTCTCGGCAAACTCGGCGATGGTCTGCTTGCCGGTCAGATGCCCGATCTCGTTGATCGAGCGCACCATCTCGCGGTCGATCGGATCGTGCAGAATTTCCTTGACGAAGCTGCCGTCGATTTTCAGGTAATCGACCGGGAAATGCTTGAGGTAGCCGAACGATGACAGGCCGGTGCCGAAATCGTCGAGCGCGAACTTGCAGCCCAGTTCCTTCAGCGCCTGGATGAAGCGGTTCGCCTGCGAGAAGCTCGCGATTGCCGCCGTCTCGGTGATTTCGAAGCAGATCTTGGTCGCATCCAAGCCGCTGCGGTGGAATTGATCGATGACGTACGGCAGGAATTTGTCGTCGCCCAGGCTCTGGCCGGAGAGATTGATGGAGCACATGGTCAGTCGCGCTCTTTCGTCGGCCTCGGATACCAGCCACCGGAATGCGTTTTCGATCACCCAGCGATCGATGCTCGGCGTGATGCCGTAGCGCTCGGCCGCGGTCATGAAGTTGTCCGGCGCGACGATCTTGCCGGTTTCATCGCGCATGCGCAGCAGCAGTTCGTAGTGGGCGCCCGGCTCGGTCTTTTGCAGGGGCAGAATCGTCTGCCTGAACAGCTCGAAGCGGCCCTCTTCCAATGCATTGTTGATGCGCGCCGCCCACTGCATTTCGCGGCGCCGGCGCATCAGGTCGATGTCGTTTTCCTCGAAGCTGTGCACGCGGTTGCGTCCCGCCTCCTTGGCCGCCTGGCAGGCGCTGTCCGCTGCGGAGAGCACCGACGCCACGTCGGCATTGTCGGCAGAGATCGGCACCACGCCGATGCTCGCGCCCAGGCGGAAGGTGCGCTCCTCCCAGGTGAACTTGAAGTTGCGCACCGCCTCGCGCAGCGCCTCCGCGGTACGCATCGCCTCATCGAGCGAGCAGCTTTCCAACAAAATGCCGAACTCATCGCCGCCGAGTCTTGCCAAGGTATCGCGCCAGCGCACCTTGGATTTGAGCAGCGCTCCCACCTGGCCGAGCAGGGCGTCGCCGGCGCTGTGCCCGCAGGTGTCGTTGACGATCTTGAACTGGTCCAAATCGAGCACGCACAGCGCGTACGAGGTCTCGCGCGCCTTGGCGCTCTTCAATGCCCGCTCCATGCGGTTTTCGAATTCGCGGCGATTGACCAAGCCGGTCAGCACGTCGTGGCTGGCGTGATAGCTCAAGCGCCGGTTCAGCTCGCGCGCCTCGCTCACGTCGTGGAACACGAGCACGCCGCCTGAAACCGCGCCGCTGCCGTCGCGGATCGGCGAGGCGGTGCTTTCGACGTAGATTTCATTGCCGTCGCGGCGGATCAGCAGCATCGGCCGCACCGATTTGATGGAGCGGGTGCGGCGAATCGCGACCGCCAGAGGATTCTCCAGCGGCTCGCAGGTCTCCTCATGGAACGCGCGGAAGATCTCTTCGATGGCGCGGCCCTGGCCATCCTCGAGACGCCAGCCGGTGAGCGCCTCCGCCACCGGATTCACATAGTCGATGACGCCCTTGGCATCGGTGGTGATGACCCCGTCACCGATGCTCTGCAGGGTGATTTGCGCGCTCTCCTTCTCGCGGAACAGCGCCTCCTCGTATAATTTTCGCTCGGTGATGTCGAGTTCCACGCCGACCAGGCGCAGCAGGCGGCCCTTGTCGTCGACCTTGGCTTTGGCGCGGCTGATCACCCAGCGCCATTCGCCCGTCGCATGCCGCATGCGATGCATGCTCTCGAAAATCGGCGTCTTGCCGGCCACGTGGTCGCGAATGGCTGCCTGCACGCGCGACATGTCGTCGGAGTGAACCAGGGTTCGCCAGTCCGGCGCCTGTCCCACCTCGGCTTCGTCGTAGCCCAGCATCGCCTTCCAGCGCGGCGAGAGATACACGCGGTTGTTGAGCGTATCGAAATCCCACAAGCCGTCGTTGGCGCTGTATAGGGCCAGCTCGTTGCGCTCCTCCAGGTCCCGCAGGTGCCGCTGGATCTCGATGCGCTCGAGGCCGGTGGCGAGGCTGCAGCCGATGAGCTTCATCAAGAGATGGAGCTGTACTTCCCAATTGTCGCGCGGCAGGGAGCCGGCGATGCCGAGCAGGCCGGCCGGCCTGCCCTCGATGAAGTAACCGATGAGCAGCACCGAACCCAGCTTGAGTTGACTCCAGACCGCGGCGTCCCCGCTCTGATCATCGCGCGGCTTGGCGGTATCGCGCATCTCCGAGACCCGCAGCGGCGCCAGGCGCGATTGCAGCCACGGGAAAGCGTCCAATGTCTGGCCGCGCAACTGTTCCGGATTGCCGGTCGCGAGCAAGCCGCGCGCCACCTGAATCTCGTTGAACTGACCGGACTCGGCGTCCATATGAATATGAAACGCAGCGTCGGTGCGCGTCGCCTCGCGCAGCAGTTCCAAATTGCAGCTGATGACTTCGAGCGCCGTTTGCGCCGTCATCGATTGGAAGTCGACCGCGATCTTGGTGCAGATCACGTCGAGGCCGGCCGGGTGGCGAATACCTCGCTTCGGCCAGGCCTGCGGCGACAACACGTCGGAGGCGGTGAGATCTGGGTGGCGGGGATCGTGGGGGGCTATTGCCATGCGCCTGCGTTGGTCCCAGAAGAATTGTTGCAGTTATAGATCAACAGTTTGCCACTGGAATCAAGTTTGAAACCGAATGCGTCACACAGTTTCTTCGAATTCGTATGTGGCACCTACACCTGGATTCTCGCATAAGTTGTAAGGAATACAAGCTAAGCGTTTGTATTGTTGGGGCTTGCCGCAAAACGTTAACCCAAGGCGGCCTCCGCTTCTTCGAACAGAGCCAGCAAGCGCCGCTCCATATCGGCCTGGACCCGCTCCAAACCGGCGGCATCCAGGCCCTTGGGTACGTATACCGGCTCGCCCACCGCGATCGTAATCCTCGACAATGGCACAGGGATGACGAACCGATCCCACTTGATCTTCCAGGCATGCGAGGCGGCGTAGCACAAGGGGATCATGGGACGCCCCGACAGTTGCGCGAGCAGCACCGCCCCGGGCTTGAACTTCCAGCGCGGTCCGCGCGGACCGTCCGGGGTGATGGCCGGCGACACGCCCTCGTGCGCCAGCGCCTGGTAATAGTCGCGCAACGCCCGCGCCCCGGTATGGCTGGATGAGCCGCGAATCACTTCGCCGCCCAATTTGCGCACGATCATGGCGCCGATCTCGCCGTCGACCGAAGGTGAAATCAGAAAACCCAGTTTCAGCCCGGCACTACGCTGCGCCAGCAGCTGCTTGACGCAAAATAACTGGTGCTGATGCCAGTACACCGGGATGAACGAGGGCGCGCGCGCGAGCGCTGCCGTCATGTGTTCGGCGCCGATCACTTGGATGACGCGCGACCACGCCCATACCAGGCGCAGCACGGACAGGCCCACAGGCACGATGATCTTGTACAAAAACAGACGCGCGCGCGTGAGGCGCCGGCCGGAGCGGGTTTGCTGTTCGTAAATCGTGTTGCGAAGGCCGCCACCGCGTTTTTCTTTCACGGCCTGCATTGTCGGGAAGGGCGCCGCGCTCCGCAATAGCAGGCTCCTTTGGATGCCTACGTTACAATAGGCCCGATGCAGACGCTTGCACTACCCCCCGGCCCCGCCGAAGGCTTCGATCTCGGCGGCAGCGATGAGTCGCTGGCACGCTTGATCCGCTACTTCGCGGAGTTCGGCGACATCTATCGGGTCTTCGCGCCCGCGCGCGGCGTCTATAACTACGTCATCAACCACCCCGACGATATCAAGCGGGTCTTGCTGTCGAATCACCGCAATTACACCAAGGGCGAAGGGATGGATCGCGTCAAGATCCTGCTCGGCAACGGCATCATGACCAGCGAGGGCGATTTTTGGCGCCGTCAGCGGCGCATGATGCAGCCCGCGTTTCACCGCCGGGTCATCGATCAATTCAGCGCCTTGATACGCGAGGTCAACGACAAATTCGCGGCGCGCTGGGCGGAAAAGGCGGCCCGCGCCGAAGCGGTCAACGTGGGCGACGATGCCAGTGAATTGACCCTGGAGATCGTGCTGCGCTCGATCTTCGGCAGCGATCTGGCCAGGCTGGAATCAGAGTTCGGCGCGAATCCCTTCGAGGTCGTCGCCAAGGAGCAGAACCGCGACCTGAAATTCGCGTTCCGCTTCCGCTCGCTGACCAAGCTGGTCGCGCAGCTGGTCGAGCGCCGGCGGCGCCTGTCGGAGGAGCATTTCGATTTCTTGAGCATGTTGATGGCCACCCGCGACCGGGAAACCGGTGCGCCGATGAGCGACAAGGAATTGATCGACGAGGTCTTGACCCTGATCGTGGCGGGTCACGAGACCACGGCCGCGGCGCTTACCTGGACTTGGTATCTGGTGAGCATTCACCCGGATGCCGCGGAGCGGCTGCGAGAGGAAGCCGATCGCGCGAGTTCCGATCGGACGCTGGGTCTCGATGCCGCCGAGTCGCTGCAGTTCACCCACCAGGTGCTGCAGGAGGCGCTGCGGCTGTATCCGCCGGGCTGGCTGCTCACGCGGCGCACGCTTGAGGCGGACGAACTCGGCGGCTACCCCATTGCGCCGCGCACGGACGTATTCATCAGCCCTTATACGCTGCACCGGCACCCGGCCTTCTGGAGCGAGCCGGAGGAGTTCAGGCCCGAACGCTTCGCCGGCGCCGACGCCGAAGAACGGCATCGCTTCTCCTATATTCCCTTCGCCGTCGGGCCGCGGCATTGCATCGGGGAGAATATCGCCATGTTCGAGATGCTGGTCCATGTGCACACCATGTCGCGCCGCTTTCGCCTCACCCGCGCCGGCAGCGAACCCATTGAACTCGAAGCGCAGATCAACCTGCGCCCGAGGGTACAGCTCATGATGAACCTAGAAACGAGATGAACGACGCCAGTAAACTTATGAATTTCAAGACATTATTCGACGTGCTGGAGAGCAATCGCGGCGTCGACCGGGCCGTCACTTATGTGGAGGGCGAGAACTCCGAGCGGCGTGTGGCGTACGGCGATGTCTACACGCGAGCGCTCGGCATCTTGTATCACCTGCAGGCGATGGGCGCACAGCGCGGCGACCCGATGATCATTTTCCTCAGCAGCAACGAGCAATTCCTGGACGGCTTCTGGGCGGCGGTATGCGGCGGCATCACCCCCGTGCCGCTCGCCGTCGGCATCAGCGACGAGCATCGCCACAAGCTGCTGCGCGTGGCGCGCAAGCTCGGCAAGCCCCTCCTCTACACCGACTCGAAGAATCTCGAGCGCCTGCAAGCCCTCGCTGTTCAGGTGGGCGAATCGGCCCTGTTCGACGAGCTGAAATCCCGCGCCTTCCTGGTCGAATCCATCACCGACATCTCGCGCGCAGGCAAGCTCCACCGGCCGGCACCGGAGGATCTCGCCTTCATCCAATTCTCCTCCGGCTCCACTGCCGAGCCCAAGGGGGTGATGCTCACCCACGGCAATCTGATCGCCAATACGCAAGGCGCGACGGCGGTCGACAAGTTCAACGATGAGGACGTGACGCTGAGCTGGATGCCGCTGACGCATGACATGGGATTGATCGGATTTTATCTGATGCAGTTCGCCAATCGCGTGCACATCCACCTGATGCCGACCGAGCTGTTCGTGCGGCGGCCCTTGCTCTGGCTGCAGGTGGCCGCGAAGAAGCGCGTCACCATCACCTGCTCGCCCAACTTTGGATTCAGGCATTTCTTGAAGGTGTTGGGGGATCGCCGGCTCGAAGGCGTCGATCTGTCGGCGATACGGCTGATCTACAACGGCGCCGAACCCATCTCGGTGGACCTGTGCAATGAATTCATGAGCAAACTGGCCTATACCGGCCTCAAGCGCCAAGCCATGTATCCGGTCTACGGTCTGGCCGAGGCGTCGCTGGCGGTGACCCTGCCGCAACTGGGATCGGACTATCGATGGGTGCGCGTGAATCGGCACAAGTTGGGCCAGGGCGCGCAAATCGAGCTCAACCCCTTGGACGCGCGCGACACGCTGGAACTCATGTGTGTCGGGCGCGCGGTGCCGAACACCGAGCTGTGCATCGCATCCCTGGCCCGCGAGGCGCTCCCGGAAGGGTATGTCGGCCATATCTTGATTCGCGGCGCCAGCGTGACGCGCGGCTATTTCGCGGATCCGGAGGCCACCGCGCTGGCCGTCGGCGCGGACGGTTGGGTCGACACGGGCGATCTCGGTTTCCTGCATGAGGGCTCGCTGTACATCGCAGGCCGCAGCAAGGAAATCATCTTCGTCAACGGCCAGAATTACTATCCCTACGATTTGGAGAATATCGCGCAGCGGGCACCGGGCTTGGATCTCAACAAGCTGGTGGCGGCGGGCGTGGCCAAGCCGGGAGCTCAGGGCGAGGAGCTCGTGGTATTCGTGCTTCATCGCGGCAGCATGCTGGAATTTCTGCCCACCGCAGCGGCGGTCGGCCGCCTCATCAACGAGCACACCGGACTCGAGGTCGCGCAGGTCATTCCTACCAAACGGATACCGAAGACCACGAGCGGCAAGGTGCAGCGGCACTTGTTGGAACAAGCCTATATCGACGGTGAATTCGACGCGGAATTGGCCGAGCTCAAAGCGCTGCGCGAGGCGCCGGGAGCCGCGTCGCACGTGTCCGGCACCGAGCTCGAGAACCGCCTGCAATCGATTTGCGAGGCGGCGCTGCCGGGCAAGCGCATCGATGTGCACGACAACCTATTCGACATCGGCGCAAGCTCGCTCAAGCTGATCGAAATTCACGAGAACGTCGATCGCGAATTTCCGGGGCTCATCGATCTGACCGAGCTGTTCGATCATCCGACCATCGCCGAGCTCGCGAAGCACTTGGAGGGCAAGCTCAAGGCGGCGCCGGCATGACGCCCTGCAGTCTGGCGCGCCGCGCTACGGCGAGGCGCCCGCGCTGAAGGTGTCGCAGTTGTCGATGTTCCCGGAGTTGAAGCCGCGGCGGAACCAGCCGACGCGCTGCGCCGAGGTCCCATGCGTGAAGCTGTCGGGCACGACCGTTCCCTGCTCGCGCTTTTGCAGAGTGTCATCGCCCACGGAAGAGGCGGCGTTAAGTCCCTGCTCCAAGTCGCCGGGCTCCAGGATTTTGCGCGCCGCGTTGGCACGCGCGGCCCATACACCGGCGAAGCAATCGGCCTGCAGCTCGATTTTCACCGACACGCGATTCGCGCCCACGCGCCCGGCGCGTTCCTCGGCTTGGGCGGCCGTGTCGGTAATGCCCAGCAGATTTTGCACATGGTGACCCACTTCGTGCGCAATCACGTAGGCGCGCGCGAAATCGCCCGGTGCGGCGAACTGCGTCGCCAATTGCCGGAAGAACGACAGATCCAGGTACACCCGTTGATCGCCGGGACAATAAAACGGACCCGACGCCGCGCTGGCCAAGCCGCACGCCGATGAAACCTGCCCGCTGAACAGCACGAGCTTGGGACGAACGTAGGTCTTGCCCAGCTTGCCGAAATAGGCGCCCCAAACGTCCTCGGTTTCGCCGAGCACGGCGCGGACGAAGTCCACTTGCGGGTCGTTGGCTGCCGCCGTGCCCGATGCCGCGGGGCCGCTCTGGGTGACAGCCTGCGGGTCGCCGCCGTTCAACAGGCTCAGCAGGGTCGATGGGCTCACACCCATGAAATAACCGATGACCACGATGACGATGGTGCCGATGCCGATACCGGCGCCGCGGCCTAGACCGGAGCCGCGCTCATCCTCGACGTTATCGCTGCGACGGCTGTCGTCGAGTTTCATGGGGCGCCCCTCGTGGCTGGTCGGATACGGTCCTCGTCACCCCTATCCTAGCAGGCAATGCGGCGCCGGAGCGGCGTCAATCCGCGCCGTACAAGGGCTTTTGCAGCCGCCAGCGGCGATAGGACCAGAGCCAATCGGCGGGCGACTTGAGCACATCGATCTCGCAGGTGCGCGCGTAGCGTTCGGTCACCGCATTGGGCTCGATCGCCTCGCGTCCGTCCCACAGGGTTTGCAGCTCGACCTGATAGTAGCCGCGCCGCACGCGCCGCACGCCCGCGTACAAGATGGGCAGGCGGGTCGCGCGCGCAATTTGCTCCGCCCCGATGTAGAACGCGGTGTCCAAGCCGAGGAATCGTGTCCAATAGCGCTTGTCCGTCGAGACCGGCGCTTGATCGGCGTTCATCGCCAGGGCGCGCACGATCCCACGCCGCCGCAAAAAATCCGCCAGCAGCTCCTTGGCCGGCACCAGCCGGGCGCCAAACCTGGAGCGGATCTTGAGCATGAGCCGCTCCGCCCACTGATCGTGCAAGGGCTTGTACGCCGCATCGACGGGATAGCCCAATTGCAGTGCGACCCCATGCAGCAGCCACTCCCAGTTACCGAGGTGCGAGGTCACGAACATGATCGATCGGCCGGCATCCAAATAGCGCCGGGCAACGTCCAAATTGAGGATTTGCACCCGCGCGCGCATGTCCTCCTCGCTCATGGTGACCGACTTCAGCACCTCGACCATGACGTCGCAGAAGTTGCGCAGAAACTGCTTGTGGATGGCCTCGCGCGCCGCGCCGCTCGTGCCGGGAAACACCTTTTCGAGTTGTTCGCGAATCACCCGATGCCGATGCCGCACCACATAGAACGCGAGCAGGTACAGAAAGGTGGCGAATGCATACAGCGCGCGCATGGGCAGGCGCGAGAAAAATTTGATCATGGGCCGCGCGAGTTTACGTCATTCGTTACCATAACGGGCTTTCTTGGGGGCCTGCGCCTTGCAGTGTGCTTTGCGGTGCGGCAGACTTCATTGTCATTCAAAGGCCCCGGCACCAGGGGTCAAACGGCTGCGTCGTATGCACTCACTGGATTCCTTTCAGGCGACGGTTGGCGCGGCATGAGTCATGCCTCGGCCGCCGCCGTGCCCATGAGCACGCTCGATGATGACGCATGGGACGATTTGCTGAGCTACATCGAGGAACGCCGCGTCATCCCGATCGTGGGGCCCGAACTCCTGCTGGTGTCGACTGAGCGCGGTCCGCGCCTGCTGCTCGACTGGGTCGCCGAGAAACTGGCCGGGAGGCTCAACGTCAACATTGCCGAGCTGCCGCAGCCCTACACGCTCAACGACGTGATTTGTTGGTTCCTGTCGGCGCGCGGGCGGCGCGAAGAGGCCTACGTGCGCCTGCGCGGCATCATCAAGGACGCCAATTTCGAACCGCCGGCGGCGCTCCGGCAATTGGCGGCGATCACCGATTTCGATTTGTTCGTCTCAACCACCTTCGATCCCTTGCTCGAGACCGCGATCAACCTGGAACGCTTCAACGGCGCCCCCTC
Organism: uncultured Gammaproteobacteria bacterium; assembly: GCA_963818075.1. Classification (GTDB taxonomy): domain Bacteria; phylum Pseudomonadota; class Gammaproteobacteria; order Steroidobacterales; family Steroidobacteraceae; genus Bog-1198. Next base: position 214,267 of record CAWFQX010000013.1, read on the forward strand.
GACGGATGTGCTCTCCTACGCACCCAATCGCGTCACCGATCTGCCCACCGAACGGGATCGCCTGCAACGGCCGGTCGTTTACCACTTGTTCGGCAAGGTCTCCGCCTCGCCCACCTACGTCATCTCGGATGAGGATCTCTTGGAGTACATCTGCGCGCTGCAGAGCGAGCACCTGGCGCCCGAGAAGCTGTTTCATGAGCTCGAGCACAATCACCTGCTGTTCATCGGCAGTAATTTCACCAATTGGCTGGCGCGCTTGTTTCTGCGCATGGCGAAGCGCCAGCGGTTGTCGGACCCGCGCGATGTAGGCGAGGTGCTGGCCGACGATCACAGCAGCCAGGACGATCGTCTCGTCGCCTTCCTGCAGCAGGTCAGCGTCCGCACCCGCATTTACATGGGGGCGGAGCGATTCGTCGAGGAACTGCACCGGCGCTGGCAGGCGCGCCGCAAACCGGCCGCCACGGCCGCCGCCGCGGCGCCCGCCATCGTGCGTTTTGCGCCGCCGGCGCGCGAAATGCCGGACAACGCCGTGTTCTTGAGCTACGCGCGCGAGGATTTGGCGGCGGTGCAGGCGATCAAGGCCGGGCTCGAATCGGCCGGCATCGTCACTTGGTTCGACATCGACCGGCTGGAAGTCGGCGATGACTACGATCGCAAGATTCAGCGCAATATCGCGCGCTGCTCGTACTTCATCCCCGTGGTCTCGGCCGCCACCCAGCGGCGGCACGAGGGCTTCTTTCGCCGCGAATGGAGCTATGCCTTGGATCGGGTGCGCAACATGGCCGACGGCGCATTGTTCATTCTGCCGGTGAGCATCGACGCCACCAACGCGGCCGAGGCGCTGGTGCCCGACAAATTCAAGGCGCTGCATTTCTCGCAGCTGCCGGGCGGACAAGTACCGCCTGAGTTCGCGGGGCGGCTCAAGGGCTTCATGCAGGCTCGCGGGTCATGAACGCGCAGCAGCGCTACGTGTCCGCGGGCGATCCGGGGGTGGCTACAGTCGATGAGCGCAACCCCTGGCTGGGACTAGCCTCCTTCACGGAGGAAACACGCGCATACTTTTTTGGGCGCGACGAGGAGGTGGGCGAGCTCGCGCGCCGGGTGCAGCGCAAGCTGCTCACCGTGCTGTTCGGTCAGTCGGGCTTGGGCAAGACCTCGATCCTGCGCGCCGGGCTCGCGCCGCGCCTGCGCAGCCAGGGCTACTGCCCGATCTATGTGCGCATCGACTACGGCAAGGAGTCGCCGGAGCCCGCCGAGCAGATCAAGCAGGCGATCAGCCGCACCGCACGGCGCTCCGGCCAATGGACTCAAGCGGGGGTCGCCGTCGAGGGCGAGTCGCTGTGGGAATTCCTGCACCATCGCGACGACGTGCTGCGCGACGAGTCGGGAGCCACGCTCATTCCGCTGCTGATCTTCGATCAATTCGAGGAGATTTTCACGCTGGCGCAAAGCGATGAGTTCGGACGCGCGCGTGCGGCGCGCTTCATCGACGAGCTGGCCGATCTGGTCGAGAACCGGCCCCCCAAATCCGTCGAGGCCAAGCTCGATGAGGATGAATCGGGTGCGGAGCGCTTCGACTTCGCACGCGGCGACTACCGCGTCCTGATCGCGCTGCGCGAGGACTACCTTGCGCCGCTGGAAGGCTTGAAGAAGACGATGCCCAGCATCTCGCAGAACCGGCTGCGGCTCGCGCCGATGACCGGCGATCAGGCACTGGCGGCGGTTTTGCAGCCGGGCAAACGCCTGGTTACCGAGGAGGTCGCGGCGGCCATCGTGCGCTTCGTGGCCGGCGGCGCGGAACTTGCCCATGCCGAGGTCGAGCCTTCACTGCTCAGCCTCATTTGCCGCGAGCTCAACGATACCCGCATCGCTCAAGGGCGCGACGAGATATCGCTCGACCTGCTGGCCGGCTCGCACGCCAGTATCCTCAGCAATTTTTATGAACGCTCGCTCGCCGACCAGAAGCCGGCGGTGCGCCAGGTTATCGAGGATGAGCTCCTGACCGCTTCCGGCTTCCGCGAAAACATTGCAGAGGAGCGCCTCCTCAGCCGCTTCCAGGCGGTGGGCGCCGCCCCCAATGCGCTGGCGACCCTGGTCAACCGCCGGCTGCTGCGCATCGAAGAGCGCCTGGACGTGCGCCGCGTCGAGCTCACCCACGATGTGCTGTGCGGGGTGGTCAAGAGCAGCCGCGATCTGCGCCGCGAACGCGAGGCGCGCGAAGCAACCGAGCGGCTGCTGGCTGAGCAAGGTGCGCGCGAGCTCGCCGCACGCCGCGCCCTGGTGCGCGCCCGCCAGATTGCCATCGGCTGCACGGCGCTCGCCATCGGCGCGCTGGTCGCCGCGGTGTTCGCCTATTTCAGCAGCCAGCGGGCGCGCCGCGCCGAGCTCGAAGCGCAGCAGACGCGGGCGACGGCCGAACAGGCGCGTGGCCAGGCCGAACACCTGCTGGGATATCTGTCCGATGATTTTGTCCGTGAGCTCGAGAGTTTCGGCCGTCTGAACGTGCTCGCGGAATTCTCGCAGCGGCAGATCGATTACTTCCACGCCCTGCCGCCGGCGCTCAAGGGCACCGAGACGACGCGCAACGGCGCGTTGGCGCTGGTGCACCACGCCAGGGCCATGCGGACTCTGGGCAACCTGGACGTGGGCCTTGCCAATGCAAGCGAAGCCGAGCAGCTGCTCGAGCGGCAGCGGGCGGCGGGCGATCATTCGGAGGCAACAACGATTGCCCTGGCGCTCGCTTACAGCATCAATGCTGCGATACTCGACAACAAAAACGATCCTGCGGGACCGACGGCGGGCAAGCGCGCGTCCGAGTTGCTGCGGCCGCTCGCAGAAGCCCCTGATGCGTCGGTGGCAGCGCGGCGAGCCTATGTACAAGTGCTGAGCCGGATTGGGTACGAACAGCAAGCGAATAATGAGCTGGAAGACGCCGTTCTCACGGAACAGAAGTCCATTCGCATCGCTACGGCACTGGGAGCGCGCGATCTGACTGATCTGGACATGGGGGCCTACTACGCGGAATCGGCCGCCTGGATGGTCACCGCGCTGTCCAACCTGGCGCGCAACGATGACGCGCGCAAAAGCGGCGACGACGCACTCGCGGTGGCGGACAAGGTCCTGGAGCGGCGGCCGGGGTTTCGCCTGGCGCTGCACGCAGAGCAGGTCATTGAAGGCGCTCTGGCCGGTGTTGCGCAAAATGAGCTGAATCCGGCGGAAGCCCTCCGTCTCAACGCGCGCGATACGCAAACCTCGCTGACGCTCCTCAAGCTCGATCCCAACAACGTGACGAGCGCCAACAATCTGGGAGTGGCCGATCAGACCCAGGGGGATTTTCTATGGGCGCTGGGCAAGGTGCATGAAGCGATCCCCTACTACCTCAAATCGCTCGACGACTACGCGGACGCCACGGCCGGCGGCGCGGGATTTGTGGTGATTCACTCCTATGATACGGCGATAACGGCTTTCCGCCAGGCGCAGATCGGCGACGCGGCCGGATCCGCCGCCACGGTGGCCAAGGGTGCGCCCTTTTTGACGAGGCTTCGCAAGTCTGAGCCGAAGGGCAGCATGGCGGTCGTCATCGTCGAAGCCATGGAGAAAATCCCGGCCGCGGGCGGGGCGTTTGAGCGCGACGATCTGGCCACTGCCTTGCGCATCGCTACGGATGCCGTCACTCAACTGCAGTCTGCCAAGCCGGACGGTGCACTGCAGGCATCGCAGAGATCCATCAGCGTGTATGTCGCCGCCCATATCGCCGGCCGAACCGAGTTCAGGCTCGGCAACTTTACGGCCGCGGAGCAAGCGGAGCGCACGGCGCTGGCCGCACGCAAGGAGTGGTTCAACCAGGCCACGTCCGATCAGCGTGATCTGGGTGAGGTATCCACCTGGCTTGCCATGTCGCTCGCTCGCCAGGGTCGAATCACCGAGGCGGCGCAGACAATCGGCCCGGTGGTCAAGTTTCAAAGGGAGCTTGCTGCCCGGAATCACGGCGACAAATGGCTGCCGCTCGAACTCGCCGGCGCGCTGTACGCACAGTCACTCACGGACAAGAACAGGAGCGCGGCTCTGCTTCGGGAGGCCGCCGGCCTCGTGGACGGATTGCCGCCGGCGTTGCGCACTCTGCGCGACGTCCGGCTATGGCGCGATCTCATTACCGCGGCGGAGCGAGGCGCCTAAGTGAGCCGCCCGGGGCCGCTGCCCTTGTATCGTTCGACCGGGCATCGAGGCTACTCGAGCGAGATCAGCGCCGATCCGCGGCGCCTCTTCGCGCGCAAGCTGGAACGTGAAATCGACGTGTACTTCACGCCGATCGCATGCACGGTCAAGACCTTCGAAGGCGTGGTGCACGCGGCACCCGGCGATGCCATAATCACCGGCACCGCGGGAGAACACTGGCGTGTGTCCCGCGCGCGGTTTCCCGACAAGTACCGCCCCGTACCGCCCACCATCGCCGGCCAGTCCGGGCGCTACATCAGCCTGCCGAATCGCATCATGGCGGTGCCGATGGCGGAGCCGTTCGAGGTGTTGCTCGCCGATGGCGTATCGCGCCTGAGCGGGATACCGGGCGAATGGCTGGTCGACTATGGCGACGGCAGTCTGGGGATCGTTTCCGCGCCCATCTTTGCCACGACCTATGAAATTGACGACTGACATGGCGCTCCACAATTTCGTTCAGCGCCTGTTATTGATCGGCGCGCATGTCCAAACCCTGCCGCCGGCCCCCGTGCCCCAAGCACCGGCGGCGCTGTTGCCGCTCATCGAGGCCATTGCCGGCCCGCACCGGAGGTTCGATGAGCGCGCCATGCTCTACGGGAACCGTTACCGAAGCGGCTTCTGGGCGATTTATCTGCTGAGCGCGATTGCCGTGTTGTTCGCGGTCATGCCCTTGGCGCTCGGCTGGGACAGCTCGAACCACATGCTGCATCCCTTCGCGGGATTGTGGGCGGTCGGAGAAGTCATGGTGATCGGCACCGTGAGCGCGATTTACTGGCGCGGTCACCGGAACGACTGGCAGGCGCAATGGCTGAGTGCACGCACCACCGCGGAATTGAGCTGGTATCTGCCCATGCTCGCGCCCTTGCTGGATTTTTCAGCGCCGGCGAGCGCCGCGAATTGGTATCTCAGAGTATTCGATCCCGGCCAGCATGTGCGCAGCGCGGACGACGTGGCCACGCTGTGCGCGGAGAATGAGCCACTGGCGCGGGCGCTGCTCCTCGACGCTTGGTCGGATCCCAAGTTCGTCTCGAGCTACGCGCAGTGGACCATCGACATTCTGGACGAGCAGCGCCACTATCACTACCGCATAGCGAGCAAGCACCACGCGCTGCGCCATCGCGTGCACGTCATGAACAGCACTCTGTTCGGCCTGACGGCAGTCGGGGCGCTGCTGCACCTCATGGTGCACATGTTTCTTCTGTCGGTGATAACGACTTTTTTCCCGGCGCTCGGCGCTTCATTGCACGGCGCCCTCGCCCAATCCGAATCCTATCGGCTCGGCACCACCTCGGAACGCCTGGTGGCCGATCTGCAGGACGCGATGACGCGCATTCGCACCGCCCTCGTTGAGAGCGTCTCCGCCGGCGACGTCGCTGCGCTCAAGGCCGCGATCGAGGCGGCGATTGCGCTGATTTTGGAGGAGCACCAAGACTGGCACCTGCTGGTCCGGCCCCACAATCTGCCGCTCGCTTGACATCTGCCTGATCGGTCTGCTGCTCCGCAGTATTTGACAATGTCCCCTGCGTCGCCGCCAGTGTGGAACCGCACTCGCCGGCTCGGCTTTTTTGGTGTTTCGCGTCACAGGCGCCGAGGCCAGGGTGAACTAAAGTCAAGGTCGCCCAGGCATCAGGAGTTGGCAATGACGGACACCCCATTTTGGCTTGTGATCGCCGCGACCGCTGCGGTGTTCGCTGTGTGGCTCGCCGCCAATCTGTTTTTTGTCGCCGTCGGAGATGCGGGCGCCATTGTGCCCCTATCCTCGCGCCCGAACTGGCGCGCACGTGTGGACGCAGCCATGCTCGTATTGCCGGCGCTCGCCGGAGTCGGGGCCGCCCTGCTAATGCACTAGGTTTTGCGATGCGTTAGACCTTTCCGATATGCGGGCGCCCCCGACGGTCTGTCGGGTCCTGGCGACACTATTAACATATTCCAAATAGCAGTAGGTTCGTCCCCCGTGTACCCCACAGGAGCGAGCCCAGTGCACAAATTTCAAGCCGAGATCAAGCACTCTCCGCCGGTCACAATGCTGCACACTCTCACGTGTCCGAATCTCGGATCGGGCGCCACCTGCACGACGGGAGACGTCAGAGTCATCCGCGCGCGCAATGTGGCGGACGCGGTACTCTGTCTCATCGAGACGTACATGAGCGACTCTGTCAGGCGCAAGGTGCTGGTGTGCAGCTGCTGCAATCAAGACGGAAAATCTCCATTCGAAGACGGCAAATCTCCATTCGAACTGTGGTCGAATCGACGAACGGCAGCCAATAAAAATCGCCGCACCGGGTTCCGACAATTCTTCTCCCGCCACTGAGGCCGCCAGAAGGCTGAGAATCCGCCGACGTTCGGCGACCGCTACGATCGATGGTAGTAGAGCGACGCTGCAGCCTAGACTGCGCGCCGTGAATCGTGATCCATTTCCAACAGCCGCATTGGCCTGCCTCCTACCGCTGCTTGCGCCCCATGTGACCCTAGCCTCGGATGCCGACACGGCTCTCGAGGAAGTGGTCGTGACCGCACAGAAATATAGCCAGGATGTGCAGCAGATCGGCGTCGCCATCACCGCCATCAGCGGCGAGGAAATGCAGACTCTGCGCATCCAGCAGCCGTTGAGCCTCGCGGCCGTTTCCCCGAGCCTGTCGACCATGAATGCAACGACCGACAGCACGCCCCTGTTTCTCATCCGCGGCATCGGCCTGGATGACTTCAACATGAACAACAGCAGCGGTGTCGGTACCTATCTGGACGATGTCTTCGCAAGCTTTCCGGGCTTTCTCACCGCTGCGCTGTACGACCTGGACCGGGTCGAGATCCTCGAGGGTCCGCAGGGCACCCTATATGGCAAGAACACGGCGGGCGGCGCGATCAACATCATCTCCAAGCGGCCCACGGACGACTTCGAGGGCTATGTCGACCTCGACTACAGCCGATGGGAGACGACCGACCTCACGGCCGCCGTCAGCGGTCCGCTGACGGACTCGATCAAGGCTCGGCTCGCGGCAACGGCGACCAAGCAGGGTGAGGGATATCAAACCGACATCGACACCGGAGAAAAGTACGGCAAGCTCGATCGCGGCGGCGCCCGGGCATTGTTCGACATCCGGCTGACCGACGCGGCCAGCCTGCTGCTCAACCTGCACTATGTCTACGACCGCTCGGTGCCATCCTCGCCTTCCACCCCGAACGTGGAGAGCTTGGTGCCACCCAACCTGCCGTTCCCGACCGCCGGGCTGCTGGACAGTCCGCGGGCGGCACGCTCGTCAGGGTCGGAGGCTTGCCGCTCTACAAGAACGAGCACGGCGACGGAGCGCGTCGCCACGCTCAATGTGCGCCTCGAGGGACTGACGCTCACGTCGATCAGCGCATTCGACGAGTTCTTTGCGCACAGTCTCGACAACTACGACGGTTACCCGGCGGCCGACAACAACTGGACCAAGAATTTCCAGCAGCAGCAGTTCAGCGAAGAGCTGCGCTTGGGCTCGGGTTCGGGCGGTCTCGTCGACTGGATCGTCGGTGCCGAGTACGCCCAGAACTGGTTTCACTGCCGCGACTCGCTCGACTGGACATTCGTGTATGGACTCGCGGACTTCATCACGGATTCGGGCAAGGCCATCACCGCCACGAACTTCATCCAGACACAGCAGTCCTCGGGGCTGTACGCCCATGCGGAAACCCATGTATCGAAGCGCTGGACACTCGTGACCGGGTTGCGCTACTCGCATGACCAGGCGGCGTTCGACGGCAAAACCATCGATCCGACGGGTCTGCTGACCTTCGCCGCCAATAATTTCAGCGGGCCGATCGTGCCGAATACCGTGCTCGCCGCGCTCGATCAGTCGCGTTCGAGTCAGAACGTCTCCTATCGCCTCGAGCCCGAGTACCATCTCTCGGACAAGGTTCTGCTGTACGCGAGTGTCGCGACGGCTTACAAGGCGGGGATTTTCTATGGTCAGCCGGCGCAGGTTTCGGTGGACTGGGGCTATGTGAATCCGGAGCACGTGCGCACCACGGAACTTGGGTTAAAGAGCCGTTTTTTCGCCGACTCCCTGCAGTTCAACGCCGCCGTGTTCGATACCGACATCCGTGATCGCCAGTCGAGCCTGTCCTTATGGGCGGGTCCGGTCGGCACCCAGCCGCTGATAGCGGGATTAGGCAACGTGCCGCGCTCGAGGATCGACGGCGCCGAGAGCAGCATCGAGTGGCGCCCGCTCACCGGCCTCGAGGTTCATCTGGCCGCCACCTACCTCCATGCCCGGGTGACGGAGACTTTGACCAACGACAACGGCCTGGCGCTGTTCACGCCGGTGGCCGTCGGTCAAATGCTGCCCGATGCACCGACTTTCAGCGGCAATTACTGGTGCAGTACGAGCATTCCGTCGCGGGCGGTCTGCGGGCGTATGCCCAGGCCAACGACCAGTACTCCGGCGCCGAGCACCCCTACTTGGCGGACCCGACGACCTTTGGGCGAGGGCATTCGCTCGGTGCGCGGCTCGGCCTGCGAAATCCGGCCGAGCGCTGGGACACGAGTCTCTGGGTCACGAACTTGACGGACACGCGGCCGCTCACCTACGCGTATGCCGGCAGCGAAGGGCAGCAGTCCTCGTATTACCAGAAGCCGCGCTCCGTAGGCGTGAACCTCACCTATCGCTTCTGAGGGCAGGCCCCGGCAACGCCCGTACCCGACCACCTCAACGCCCGAAGGCAACCAGCGTTTCCACCAGTTCTTGGACGGACCCGTACAGCGGCATCATCACGACTGCGACCAGCAGCGCGCTCGAAATCAAGATGCGCAGGCGAAACGTCCGCGTCGCCGCCGAGGACGGGGCCAGCAGCCGACGAACCCGGCCTTCCACATCATCCAAGGCGACGGGCATCATGAGCAGGGCGGACTCGCGCTGCGCGCCCGCCGACAGCCGGGCGACTTTGATCAACGCGGAAGCGAGCGCGACGCGCTTGTAACGATCGGGACCCGTCGCGAGCGCATCCGCTTCGAGCTCCGCCGCCGCTCGCCAGCGCGCGGTCAAGGCACCCCCCGCGGGCATCCATGCGAGCGCATCGGGGCAGGCCAGGAGCAGCAGGAGCTTGAGATTATCGTGTGCCGCTATGTGCGCCGCCTCATGCCCGATGACTTGGCGAAACTCTTCCCGGCTGCAGGCGGCAAGGACGCGTTTTGCGGCAACGATGCGCGGCCGCCACGCCCGATCACGGCGACCATCGGTTCCGGGACGTCGACGATGTCGATATTGAGCCCCGCCATCACGCAACGGCGATTGGCCGGGCCGCAATCGCGCAGCAGCGCCGCGGCCGCCACCCACGCCCGCCAGCCGCGCAGCATGCCGTCGCCGATGACCAGCAGCGCGAACAGCGCCAGGCCCACCAGCAAAGGTCCAACCGGTTCCGCCGCACGGGTTGGCTCGTGCTCAAGAACGCGGGCAACACCACGGCCAGAGTCAGAAATAATGCCCCCGCCGAAGGCAGCAGGCGCAGTGCCAGCAGGTCGCCGGAGGTCGTACGCGTGCGCGCCGGCCACGTGCCATAGAGTTCGGCAACCGCGATCGATAGCAGCAGGCTGGCGAGACCATAGGCCGCCAGCAGCACCAGGCAAAGCGTGCCGGCGAAGTTCACTCGTCCGCCATTTGCAGTCGCGTGCGCTCGGCCTGAACCAGCGCATCGAGTTCGTCGAGCAGAGCGGCATCCTGGCGGCCCGCGCAATGCACCAGCGTGGAGAGAATCGCGGTGCGGGTGCCCGACGCGGCCAAGAGATCGGTGACCTGGCCGGAGACCAGTTCGCCCAGCAGCTGCTCGCGCGAGCAGCGCGGCTCGTATGCGAAGGCGCGCCCCCGTCGGCGCCGCAGCAGCAAGCCCTCCCGATACAGGCGGTCGAGCGTGGTCATCAGCGTCGTGTACGCGAGCTCGGGGAATACGGGCAGGAGGTGCCGCACGGTCTGCGCTCGGCCCTCGCCCCACAGCAGCTCGAGCACCTTGGTCTCGAGCGGCGCCAACCCGGGGCGCCCTTGGGCGAGTATTCAGATTGCATTCAGCTCAAGGCCTCATCTTCGGGATGATCCGTCCGGTGGCCTAGTTTGCGGCAAAACCCGCGTGACTGTCACCCGCGTGGCTTCGCCCGTCGACAAGTCCCGCCGGTGAGAGCCTAATGACCGGCCCCACCGATATCGATAGAAGTGAGCCGCGACATGAACGAAGATGCTTTCAATCTCAGCATACGCAAGTTTCTAAAATTGGTCGGCATCAGCTCGCAGCGGGAGATCGAGCACGCCGTGGCAAGGGCCACAGCGGCGGGCACCATTGCCGGCACTGAAGCATTTCCTGCAAAGATGACGCTGGAAATTGCCGGACTCAAGGTGAACGTCGAATTCAAGGGCGAGATCACTCTTGAATAGAATGGCCGCGGACTACCTCCCGCCGCGGCGTCGATACTCGCGACCCACGCTCGCCGCCAACGCAGTGAGCACGACGGTCAAAGCCGCGCCGATCCAGCCCCAACCGCCGAGGCCGACGCCGAGCCGGCCGATCAGGGATTGGATCCATCCGGAGGCCATGTCCGAGCCCCGATACAGCGCTGTATCGATGATGTTCTTCGACTGATACTTCGCGGTAGGCGGGACCACCGTGTAGAGCATGTCCCGAGCCGGCTTCGCGAGCCCGAATTCCGAACAGCGCAGGACCACGCTCACCGCGGTGAGCGTGGCGAGCGTTGGATCAAGGCCGAGGGTCAGGAACGCGGCGATCACCACGCAGCCGGACGCGACGAGCGCGGTACCGACGCCGAGCCGCCCTGTAACCTGGCCAAGCAGAAAGAGTTGCAGCACAACGCGCCGCCGTTCACCCATAGATCCCGAGTGGAATAATACGCCGTGCGTGCCACGGCGGTCGGGAACGCCGCCGCAACGAGGCGCGCCATCTCGATATAGACGATCATGCCGAGGAAGGAGCCAAGGCTCACGAGCATGGCGATGCCAGCGAGAAACGGGCGTTCTGCCGATGAGCCACAAGCCATCGAGGACCGCGCCACCGGTGGGCTCGCGGCTTCATCGAGGCCGCCGGCGCGTTCTTGCCGACGTGCGGCGCGAGCAAACTGAGGCCGATCAGCGCACGGTCAATAGTGCCGCGCTGATCCAAACGAGACCGCTGATTGCGACGTTCGCGGCGAATGTCCGCGCGAGCAGGGGCCCGATCAGGCCGCCGAGGCTCCCGCCGGCGCTCACGATGCCGAAATAGCGGCGCCCCTGCGGCTCGCTCCACACCTCGGCCATCCGACTCCAGAACACCGACACGGCGAACAGATTGAATACGGTGACCCAGACATAGAACGCGCGCGCCCACCACGCGCCCACGGTACCTGTGTCGCCGTAGCGGCCGAAAGCGAACGCGAAAACGCAAGATTGACGATGAAAAAGCGCATACAGGCCGGGCACCAACCGTGGTCGCGGCACTCGCGCGACCAGCCAGCCAAAGAGCGGGCACGATCAGAAGCATAGCGATGAAGACGGCGCTGCTCAAATACTTGATCGAATCGGCACCCAAGGTCGCCGCGAGTCCATCGCGCACCGGCCGGAGGACGTAGTAGCACGCGAGCAGGAGCATGAATGACACGAAGGAAGTGGCGAGCTTGGGCAAATCCTCGGACGCCACGGCGAACCGACTGCGTTCGAGCGTTGATGCCGACATTAAGGATTTATCAGGTACTTATGCCGCCGCGAAGGTGCACTGTACCCGGTTGACGAGCATTGACGTGCCGCAGGTAGGCATTCCAGCTGAACCTCAGGTACAACAAGTTCTGCAAATTATGCCGCAGCTGGGTTTCATCGGCACCTTGCTCTGCTTCGCGCATGGCCGAACTCAAGGCCGCGGCATCGCGGGCAAATTCGTACCTCTTGCGCGCAAACTCACCGTAGGTCAGCTCCTGGCAATAGAGCGCACGGATGAGTTGATTGACGTTGGCCTGAAATATGCTGGACAAGGCGAACATTTGTTGCAGCGAGGCCGCCTCGATCGCGTTCCCCGCAGCGGGCATGATGCGCGGTGCCGCGAATCGCTTGTGGCAGAAATTCCGAATCCTCAGCCATTTCGCGGATCTCGATGCGCTCGGAATCCGTCGCAAAGCTATCGTTCAATGCAATTCTGAAGGGCGGCGGACCATCCGCAGCCATTCTGGACAGATCGGCCCTCGCACGAATCGATTCCAAATCGCGCGCTGCCAAATCATCGATGCATTGCTCGAGCGGGCCCCGCATTGTTACGCTCCATGTGCGGATGGCCTGATCGACAGGGTGAATCGGGCGAATCAGCGGCCGATGCGCCGGCACTGAGCGTGGCGGCAGCGATCAAGAAATGTATGAACATCCATCTTTTGAATGGAGAGCGCATTTCCCGAGTTTCGCACGCACGCCCGACGGTCACAACAGGACGGCAAAGAAAGCCTAGCTTGAAGAATTTACAACTGGGGAGGCGCTACCCGCGTCACAGTTCTTCCCGGTCGAGGGTGAGAAGAATTGAACGGGACGGGAGTATTTATCGCCTGACATCCCCCCTCGAATGCCGGAGTATGGTGATGGGAGCCTCCCATGATCAGGGACTATCAGGAGGTTGCTGCCTGTGATTGATACACCGTCCCCCAAGCATTACTTGCTGGCCTCGGACTTCGATCAAACGTTGAGTTTCAAGGACTCGGGACTCGTGTTGAGCGAATTACTGGGCATATCGGGATTCGAAGATCGCGTTGCCGGGCTCGCCCAGAGCAATCTCGTGCAGCAGGGCGGCGAACTCGCCGTAGCTGATTCGTCACGATCCGGAATTTCGAGGCGTTCGCCGTGAACATCTGGTGGAGGCCGGCCGCCGCGTTCGTTTGAAGAGTGCCATTCCGGCGTTGGTCGACTTCATGAACCGGGGCACCGACGGGTATCGCTTTTCCTTCTTCGTCATATCGGCCGCCCCGCGCGAAATCGTCATCTCCGCGCTCGCCGGCGTGGTGCCCCCCGAGCACATCGACGCGGCCGAATTGGAATTCGACTCCCGTTCGGGGGAGGTACGGGCCATCAAGCGCGTGCCCGCCGGCTACGGCAAGGTCGCGGTCATCGAAGAACTCCGAGCATCGGCTGGGTGTAACGCCCATTCGGGTCACCACCACGTCGGCGACGGCAGCTCCGACGTCCACGTGATGCTGCACGTCAACAACCACGACGGGTTCACGATTGCGGTCTCCGAAAACAAGCAGCTTGCGCGTATCGCCAAGAGTACGGTATTGAGTGACAACGCATTCAGCATCATGGTGCCCATTCTCGATCAACTTCTCCACTGGCGAACCGGGGCTGTTTTCGGGAGTTGCTCGAATCCTACGGACTGACGCTGAACGAGTGGGAGAAGGACAGGACCGATCGCGTGAAAATCGGTGAAATTCCGTCCGGTTGGGGTTCGCCCGGAAGCCGAAGCGGTATGAGCCATGACGGCCATCGATCTGGTGGGGTGGGCCGCAACCGCCGTATTCGTAGCGTCGTATTTCTTTTGCGAGCCCGACTCCTGCTGCGCCGCGCGCAAATGATTGGGAGCCTCTGCTTTGGATGACTTACGGCATATTGATCGGCGCGGCACCGGTCATCGTCGCCAACGTACTGGTATTCTCCGCGGCGGCATGGACCGCGTTTCGAAAGGTTCCCGCGTCTCATTGAACCCCGCAGTCAGCCTCGCGACACCGTTGTCGAATCGCCGGGAATCAGCCCCGTAGCCGCAGCCATGCCTGCGCGAGCCGTGCGAGCGTGCCGGCAAGCGCATCGACGGCGGCGGCGTCATCGATGCGGCGCGCGAACCAATTGCGTGCGGCTTCGTGGAAAATCGTGCGCCCTACCGCAAACCCTTTGACGATCGCGAACGGCGCGGCGACTGCAAATGCGGCGATCAAGTCCGCTTCCGGCACGGACAGGCCGAGCAGCAACACGCCGCGGCACCAGCGATCGTTCTCGCCAACGGCGGCCTCGATCTCTGCCCAAGTTGCCGCGTCGGCCGCGGGAGCCAGCTTCCACCAATCCGGCCGCACACCGATCGCGTACATGCGCCGGATCGCACGCGCCATGGTATCCACCGCGATCTCACGATCCTTCGGAGCGATGATCTCCAGCAGCAACTCGTGGCCCGTTTTGCGACAGGCATCAAACAGCCGCGCGAGCTGCCGCTCCTGACGGTCGCGCAATTCCATCTCATCATCGGGGTGATACGTCACGAGACACTTCACCACCTGGTTGCGCGGCCACTGCGCAATTTCAGTCGCCACGTCGGGCGAACTCTCGAACTCGATCGGACGGGACTGGGGAATCTCGATCGGCCGGCCGATCCAATACGGCGAATCGGCGGCTCGCGCCAGCACCTCAAAGCCATGGCGGCCATCGACCAGCAAGCCGAAACGGTTGTCTCCCGCAGCGACCGCTTCGACGGCACGAAGTGCCAACGCCTTGAATGCGCCGATCAGCCGAGCATCCGCGCCTGCTTCGCGCGCCAAGTCTTCGAACTGAGTACGGTGATCGATGGCCAGCACCATCAGCGCGTCATACTTGCCGCGCCGTGTCGTCGCCCAATGAATGTGCTCCAATTCGAGCGTCGTCCCGCAGGCGATGCGGACGACTCGACGTCGCGAGAAAGCTCTGCAGCTCGGACCACGTCGGCATGGCGGGCGCGCAACCATGACGCGATACGACGATCGCGCCGCAAGCGTTAGCCCATTCGCAGCAACGTTCAATCGGGTGGTCCTTTAGCCAGCCACGCAGAAAGCCCGCCATGAACGCATCGCCAGCGCCCAACACGTTGTACACCTCGACCGGGAAGCCCTTGACGGACACAGCCCCGTCGAGACGATCGGGAATGATTCCCGGAAAAGCAGCACAGCCCTGCGGCTCCGCGCTTGCAGACCAGCAAAGCAGCCGTTTTCGTGCGAGAGGGCACGGAAGAGTCTTGCAACGTGTCCGTCGAGCCGCCGATGACTTATTGATCTCCTCTTCGGTTCCCACGACGAGGTCACACAGTGGCAGCACCTCCTGCAGCTTCTGCGAGAGATTCCCGATGGACATGGGCCACGAAGCGCTGCTCCCCCATATCCTTGCCTGCCAGGCCCCACAGTACCGGCCTGTAGTTGACATCGTAAATCACCCGCCCGCCCGCCTCCTTGACCCAGCGCTGCCGCCGTCCGTGCTGGTAGCGAATACGCCTGTGGCTGGGACAGGTGCGTTCCGTTGATCAGCAGCGCACCGGCCGACCCTGGATCCAGACTGCGGTCGAGATCGGCCTCGCAAAGCGCCATATCGGCGCAGTTCTCCCGTGGGTAAGATCAGCGGGAAGCTGTCCCGGTCGCGGATCCCGAGCACGACCAACGCGGTAAGCCGTTCGGGATCGGCAAGGACGCCGGTGACATCGACGCCCTCCCGCAACCAGTTGCTCGCGGATGAACCGGCCCATGTGGTCGGCGCCGACGCGCGTCAACAGGCCAGCCCGCAGCCCAAGCCGGGCCGCACCGGTGGCCGTGTTGGTGGGACTGCCGCCCAGGAACTTGGCGAACGGCTTGATGTCCTCGAGCCGGCCGCCGATCTGCTGCCCATACAGATCCACGCTCGAGCGGCCGACAGTGATCAGATCCAACGCCGGGTCACTTGGGGGCATATTAGTCCCGATGCTAATGGGCAACCGCGACCGAATTCACGACCCGCGACACATCGGGAACCTCGAGAGCGACCGACTCGGCCGTCCGGCCCTCAATGCCGTTGCTGACCAGGCCACTGAGATAGACGATGTGGTCCAAGGTCTGCACCTGAATCGAATTCGGCCCACCCAATTCCGGATGTTGATCGAACTGCGCCTCGACGTTTGCCGTGATCTTCGCATCGCCGCTGCAACCCTCGATTCCGCACTTATTGTAGGTTGCACATCCTGAAAGAGCGGTTGTCAAAATAAGGGCGAAAGCGAACGCGTGGCGTGTTGGATTGCGAATGTTCATTGTCTGTTTCCTCTTTGGTGAATGGTTCTCTACATCGAGAACCAATGATTGCGAGGAAGAGTTTCGCGGCGATTTCGCCTGCTGCCGCGCGCATTGCAGCCGTAATCTGCGTCGCGCCGAGCGCAATCCCGTGGCCGCGGGATCGCGACTACGCCGACCGCTCGGCTTGTCGCGCCTGAGCCGAAGCGGCGTTTTCCTGACCGGCAGCCTCCAATTGGGCCGGACGAAATGGCAGGTGTAGCCGTCGGGATAGCGTTCGAGGTAGTCCTGATGCTCGGGCTCGGCCTCCCAAAAGTCGCCCGCCGGGGCAACCTCGGTCACCACCTTGCCCGGCCATAGACCCGATGCATCGACATCGGCGATCGTCTCTTCGGCGATCCGCTTCTGTTCATCGCTCGTGTAGAAGATCGCCGAGCGATAGCTCGTGCCGGCGTCGTTGCCCTGGCGATTGCGCGTGCTCGGGTCATGAATCTGAAAGAAGAACTCGAGAATCTGACGGTAGCTGAGCTTGGCGGGATCAAAGATGATCTCGATCGCTTCGGCATGCGTGCCGTGATTGCGGTAGGTCGCGTTGCGCACATCGCCGCCCGTGTAGCCGACGCGCGTCGATATCACGCCGTCGTAGCGCCGAAACAGATCCTGCATTCCCCAGAAGCAGCCGCCGGCAAGAACCGCGCGTTCCTCGTTCATCGGATGTCCTCCACTTGATTCAGGTAATCCCCATAGCCTTCGGCCTCCATGTCATCGCGGTGGATGAAGCGCAACGAAGCCGAATTGATGCAATAGCGCAACCCGCCGCGATCCTCCGGGCCGTCCGGAAAGACGTGGCCGAGATGGCTGTCGCCATGCGCCGAGCGCACTTCGGTTCGGGTCATCCCGTGGGTGCGTGTCTCGCAATTCATTGATGTTCGCCGGCTCGATGGGCTTGGTGAAGCTCGGCCAGCCGCATCCGGATTCATATTTGTCGGACGAGGCGAACAGCGGCTCGCCCGACACGACGTCGACATAGATGCCCGGTTCCTTGTTGTCCAGATATTCGCCCGTTCCGGGCGCTCCGTGCCGCTTTGCTGCGTCACGCGATACTGCTCCGGGGAGAGCTTTGAGATGGCCTCCGGGTCTTTTACCGTAGTTGTTGCGCATGCCTTTACCCTCCTAGCTCTTAAATCGCTACCAGTGTCTCGTGTTGGCGGGTTAGTGCAACTCCCTCCGCCGCTCCGCGTTGCTTGCGACACTGTCGTAGGCGCTCGATGAGCCAGCGGCCCGCGGGGCCTGGTGGTTTTGCGGTCAGATAAACAGCCGACATCGGTAGTATCAGGCTGTCTTCCGGCAAATCTTCGATCGACAGCTTGACGAGTCGACCTTCCAGAAGATCCTGCTTCACCGTATGCAACGGCATGCCGCCCCAGCCCAGTTCCTTGAGCAGAAACGCATGTTTTGCAAACAGATCGCCCAGGCGCCAAGTCAATGGCGACATGACACCGAATTCCCGCCCAACCGTCAGCTCCGATCGGTCAGTCAGCACCAGTTGCACGTGTTTGGCGAGTTCGGTTTTTGGAATTACACCACCGATGAGAGCGAGCGGATGCTCGCGTGCAGCGACCATGATCATATGGACGCCCTTGCAATCGTTCCAGGGACATCGAATCCGGTGCGATCGGCAGGGACCCCACGACGCCCAAGCTGCAGCGACCGTCGAGCACAGGTTTGTACGCGCCGCCGAGCGCCTCAACGTACAGTCGCAGGGGCGTGCGAGGAAATCGGTCCCTGAATTCCTTGGCCGATTCGGCAATCGCTTCAATCGGAAACAGCACATCCACGACTGCCGAGAGTTCCGACTCCAGGCCATGGGAGATTCCTTTCGCGCGAGCCTTGAGCAGATCGACGTTGGTCACGACATTTCGCGCATCGGCAACCAACTGAACGCCGGCGGGAGTGAGTTTTGGGTAGCGCTCGGAGCGATCGAAAAGAACAACACCCAGTTGTGCTTCGAGGTTACTGACGAGTTCGCTGACCGCGGATTGCGCACGATGCAGTCTACGTGCGCCGGCGGAAAAGCTGCCCTCATCGACTGCGGCAATGAAGGCCCGTAATTGGTCCAAGGAGACGCCGTCCAGCAGATTTCGCCCTATATATCAGATATACCGATGGATAGTATCGCAATATAACGGCTATTCATAGGAGATCAGCCAGCGCAGGATACACCTCAGTTTCAATTTAGCCAAACGAGGCGGTGACCATCATGCAGCTACTTCACATCGATTCAAGCGTTTTGGCACCAACTCGGCGAGCCGTGCGCTCTCGGCGGAAATCGTCGCCAAACAAATCGCGCTGCACCCCGGCATCAACGTGGTGCACCGGGATTTGGCGAGTGACGCCGCGCTTCATTTATCTTCAGCTCACTTGGCGGCCTGGCAAGGCGGCCCGATTGAAGACGCGCTTCTCGGTGCCGACTTGGCCAAGGGCGGCGCTTACCTGGATGAACTCTTTGCTGCCGACATCATTGTGATCGGTGCGCCGATGTACAACTTTTCGATTCCAAGCCAGCTCAAAGCATGGATCGACCGCGTGGTCGTTGCCGGCAAAACATTCCGCTACGGCGCGAATGGCGCTGAAGGGTTGCTCAAGAACAAGAAAGTCTTCATCGCTTCCTCTCGCGGCAACGTCTAGCCGCCGGGTCTCCAGCGGCCGCCTTCGAGCACCACGAGAGCTATCTCACCGGCGTGCTGTCCTTCATTGGATTGTCGGATGTGACCATCGTCCGCGCCGAGGGGCTTGCATTTGGACCGGAAGCCAAGGAAGCCGCCATGCTGAAGGCGCGCGAAAACATCGCGGCGATGGCGGCATGAGGCGGTATTGAAAGCGCGCGACCGGGAGCGCCGCATTGTGCTTCGCACCCGAGGATCGCGGCACGGAGCGATCACTCGCCTGGTCAGCCCGTCGGATATCGGCGAGATCATCAAGCCTTCGTGTTCCTGGATCTTTTTGATATTTCCGCGGCAACCGCCCCTAACTTCGGCTGGCACCCGCATTCTGGAATCGCCACGCTCACAGTCCTGCACGAGGGCGCGATCGAGGATCTCAAGAGACTACCAGCGTGAAGGGAATGCTTTCACCCGGCGGCATTGAGTGGATGCGGGCCGGCGGCGGCGTGTGGCATACCGGAGCGGCCTCACAGCATGCAAAAGGCTTTCAGTTGTGGATCGCATTGCCGGAGGAACTCGAGAACAGCCCAAGCCAAAGCCATTACTTGTCTGAAACCCAAGTGCCCGAGGAGGCGCCCGCGCGGGTCATCTTAGGCTCCTATGGTCGCGCCCAGAGCGCGATCGCCAGCCCTGCGCGAATCAACTATCTGGACGTGCAACTCGCGGCGGGTGAACGCTGGACCTATCAGCCGCCGCCCGATCATGAAGTGGCGTGGCTCGCAGTCTCAGCAGGGGCCATACGCACGCCCGAGACTGTGTCCGCCGGCGAATTTGTTGCGTTCGAGGAGTCCCGAGCAGAGCGCTTGTAATTCACGCGGATCGTGCGTCGAGATTCGTTCTCGGTTCCGCGGCCAAGCACCCGCACGACCTGGTACTCGGTCATTACTCGGTTCACACCAGTCACGCAGCTCTCGTTGCGGGTGAGGCGCAGATTCAACGCATCGGCAATCAACTGGTGGCCGCTGGATTACCCGCTAGCACTGGAACACTTAACAACTCTCGAGGAACTATTATGAAACACACTTACGCGCTGCTGCTCTTGTGCTTTTGCTGCACATCGGCAACTGCCGCATCCACGACATACAACGTGGATCCGGACCACACCCACCCGAGCTTCGAGGTCGTACTTGTTCGGGGGGTTATCCACGTAGCAGGTACTTCAAGAAATCCAGCGGCACGGTCACGTTGGATACCGAGGCTAGGACGGGAACGGTCGATGTGGTAGTCGATACCGCAACGGTAGATTTCGCCCATGACAAGCTCAACGAACATGTATCGAGCCCCGAGATGCTGGATGTCGCTAAATATCCAACCGCGGAATACAAGGGGAAATTCGTCGAATTCGTGGCGCGGCCCCAAAAAGCATTTCTGGTGACCTGACCCTTCACGGCATCACAAAGCCCGTGACGCTCACCGTCAATTCCTTCAAGTGCTTTCAGCATCCCATGCTCAAGAAACAGGTGTGCGGAGCGGATGCCAGCGGCAGCTTCAACCGCGCCGACTTCGGCGTGAACTACGGACAACAGTACGGATTCAAGCAGGATGTGCTGCTGCGCATACAGGTCGAAGGAGTCAAGGTGAACTGAGGCTTCGATTCACTCGAGGGCCATTCCATGAGCGACCGAAGGACTCGCGGCGCTACGGCGCCACAGCGCAGGCGCTTCACTGGCTGATAGCCCTGCTCATCGTGATCCAGTTCGTGCTCGCCAGGATGGCAGCTCCTTTGTCGCTGGGCGCGCGCAAACTCGCGCTGCTGGCGGAGCACAAGAGCTTCGGGATGACCGTGTTGGTGCTGGCGGCCTTCCGTTTCGCATGGCGGCTCAAGAACCGGCCGCCGTCGCTGCCCACGAACATGCACCGTGTCGAGCGGCTCCTGGCTCGCTTCACCCATCTGAGCTTCTACGTGCTGCTGTTCGGCATGCCGTTGAGCGGCTGGCTGATGTCGTCCGCCAAGAATTACTCGGTCAGCTGGTTCGGCGCATTCAGCTGGCCAAACCTCATTGCCCGAACGAAACCGCGTTCAACTACTTCAAGACGCTACACCACTTTTTGAGCGACGCACTGTTTGCCATCGCCGCGCTGCACGTTCTTACGGCGTTCAAGCATCACTTCTGGAACCAGGACGACGTGCTCGTTCGAATGCTTCCCGAATTTGGATCTGAGAACAAATCGCGATGACGTCGCAGCGATATCCGTGCCGGACTGGGAAGATGCACAAGCGGTTGCTCGAGGCGGGTCTGATATTTGCCGCACTGTCAATCGCGGCCTGTGCGGGGCCTGCACGCCGCGAGCATCCGATCTATTGGTATGACGCCGCCCCGCCCGCCGGGTTTCCGGAAACCGTGCGAAGCGTAGCCGAGGATCGGTCCTTCGAAAGGGATTCAGCGCGCTTCATCAGCCGGGTAAGCTCGGCCGCTGGGGAGACCCAGTAAACATTCTTGCGTTGTCTGGCGGCGGCGCCGGAGCGGCGTTCGGTGCCGGTGCATTGACGGGGCTCAGCAGGGCGGGTATTCGTCCGCAGTTTCATGTCGTGACGGGAGTGAGTGCCGGTGCGCTGACGGCGCCATTCGCATTCTTGGGACCGGCATGGGATGGACCGCTGACGGAATCATTTTCCGGGCAACGGTCGGCCAAATTAGTGCAGTTCAGTTTGACCGGCCTGCTCTTCGGCTCAAGCATCTTCAAGGGAAAGCCGCTGGCCGATCTCGTGGAGCATTACGCGACCGAGGAGATGCTGCGCGCCGTGGCGGTTGAGGCCGCCAAGGGCCGGCTGCTGCTGATAGCAACGACCGATCTTGACAGCGAGCGCACCGTGATCTGGGATATGGGCGCCATTGCCCTGCAAGGCGGCCCCGCGGCGCTCAAGCTGTTCCGTCAGGTGCTCATCGCGTCCGCCAGCGTTCCGGGGCTGTTTCCGCCCGTGATGATTCCGGTGGAAACATCCGGCACCATTCTCGAGGAAATGCACGTGGACGGCAGTACCACGGCGTCGATGTTCATTGCTCCGGAGATCGCCTCCGTCTTGCCCGATCAACTGGGGGGCTTACGGGGGGCCAATATTTACGTCATTGCAAACGGCCAATACGGAGCACCCACCATCACGACGCGAGTCAGGACAACCGCCATCGCAAAAAGGGGAATCCAGGCTTCGCTCCACAGCAGCACTCGGGGAGCCGTCCTCGCCACGCTCGCTCTCGCCACCCGAAACGACATGCACATGAATGTCACGGCCATCCCCGACGACTACCCTTTCAATGGGCTGCTCGATCTCAAGCCCGAACGCATGCGCGCCCTGTTCAACTTCGGCGCAGAATGCGCGATGCGCGGCGAATTGTGGACCACGCCGGAGGGACTGCTGCAACGATCCTTCCGGGCGTCGCTGACTCTGCCGGGTTCAATCCCGCAGTGCCCCGGGCCGCAATAGCGGCGTCCTTTTATCGCTGCATGTCCATGATCGCCGATGCGGGCAGCATGTTCGCGTTGAGATTGGCCATGATCCACAGCGACCCGCCGACAATGAGCGTGATGATGAGGACGCCGAAGGCGAGCGCGAGCACGTTGTTGGTGTTATCCGGCCCGGTACTGATGTGCAGAAAGAACACCAAGTGAACCCCCATCTGAGCGATGGCGAGCACGGCAAGCCCGGCCGGTACGCCCGGCGCCCATAGGAGATCGGTTTGCGAGACGATGAAGGATGCGCCAGTCAGCAGCAAGGCGAAGGCGAGTCCCACGGTGTAGGTAACGATGCTGCCGGAGGACTCTTTCTCATCCGCCTGCCGCGCGTGTTCTTCCATCATCGCGCCCCCATGAGGTAGACCAAGGTCAGCAGCGCCACCCAGATGATATCGAGTGCGTGCCAGAAGAGGCTGAAACAGAGCAGCCGGCGGCGCACGAAGTCGCGCGGCCCGCGCACCGCGGTTTGCGCCACCATAAAGCTGAGCCACAGGAGTCCGGCGGTGACATGCGCGCCGTGCAAACCGACGAGGCTGAAAAAAGCTGATAGAAAGGCGCTGCGCGACGGGCCGGCGCCGCGCGCCACCATGCCGACGAATTCGCTCAATTCCAAGCCCAGGAACGTGGCGCCGAGCACGAACGTGAACGCGAAGGCAAGATAGAAACCCCGCAGCTGACGCCGCCCGATGGCCAACAGGCCAAGCCCGCAGGTGTAGCTCGAGAACAGCAGGCAGAGCGTCTCAATGCCGACATGACGCAGCTCAAACAGCTCGCGGCCCGAGGGTCCCCCGGCAGTCTGTCCGGACAGCACCGCGTAGGAGGCGAACAGCGCAGAGAACATGATGATGTCGGAGAGCAGGAAGATCCAAAATCCATAGCCGACGACGATTTGCACCGGCGCCGGCCCCTCGCCGCCCCGCGCCATGGTCGTGCCCAGTCCAGGGAGCTCCGCAGTGCCCATCTGCGCGCTCATGGCGAAGCCGCCGCTCGCAACCGGGCGCGTTCGGCATCGGCCAATTGTTCCCCAGACACCTCATCCTCGTGGCGCTCCATCCAGCCAAAGACGAGCAATGTCAGCACGGCACAGGCGAGGCCCATGATGGCCATCCACCAGATGTGCCAGATCAGGGCGAAGCCCGTGACAACCGCAAAGAAGGCAGTGACAAATCCGTTCGGGCTGTTGCGAGGCACCTCGATGGACTCGTAATGCTCGGGCGGCGTGACCGGCCCGCGCTGCTTCATGACCCAGAAAGCATCGAGCGAGTCGACCTGCGGCAATACGGCGAAATTGTAGGACGGCGGCGGCGAGGTGGTGGACCACTCCAGAGTTCTGCCGTTCCAAGGGTCGCCGGTGGCGTCGCGACGGCTGTCGCGCGTGCGGATACTGACCACGAGCTGCGCAATGGTGGCGACAATGCCGCAGAGAATGACGACCGCCCCCACCTCTGCCACGATGAGATAGGGTTGCCAGGTCACATCCGCGTAGTGCTGCATACGCCGGGTCATGCCGAGGAGCCCGAGAGCGTAGAGCGGCATGAACGCCAAATAGAAGCCGACGAGCCAGCACCAGAAGCTGACCACACCTAAGCGCCGGTCGAGGGTGAAACCGAACGCCTTCGGAAACCAGTAGTAATAGCCGGCCATGGCGCCGAACAGCACGGCGCCGATGATCACATTGTGAAAGTGCGCCACCAGGAAAAGACTGTTGTGCAGCACGAAGTCGGCGGGCGGCACCGCCTGCAGCACGCCGGTCATCCCGCCGATGGCAAAGGTCACCATGAAGCCGATGGCCCAGAGCACCGGCACCTCGAAGCGGATGCGGCCCTGGTAGAGGGTGAACAGCCAGTTGAATAGTTTCACGCCCGTGGGAATGGCGATGACCATCGACATGATGCCGAAGACGGCATTGACATCCGCGCCGGCGCCCATGGTGAAGAAGTGATGCAGCCACACCATGAAGGACAGCACGCAGATGGCAAGCGTCGCCAGCACCATGGACCGATAGCCGAACAGCTGCTTGCCCGCGAAGGTCGCAATCACCTCGGAAAAGATGCCGAAGGCCGGCAGCGCCAGGATGTACACCTCCGGGTGGCCCCAGATCCAAATCAAATTGATGTACATCATGAAATTGCCGCCGCCGTCGGTGGTGAAGAAATGCATTCCCGCATAACGGTCGAGCAGCAGCATGCCGAAGGTCGCGGTCAATACCGGGAAGGCGGCCACGATCAACATGCTGGAGCACAGCGACGTCCAGCAAAATACCGGCATGCGCATGTAGGTCATCCCGGGCGCGCGCAGCTTCAAGATGGTCGTGACCATGTTGATGCCGGCCAGCAGCGTACCGATGCCTGAAATCTCCAATGACCACAAATAATAATCGACACCGACACCGGGCGAAAATTGCAGCTCCGAGAGCGGCGGATAGGCGAGCCATCCCGTGCGGGCGAACTCGCCCACCACCAGGGAGACATTCACCAGCAGCGCCCCCGATGCGGTCAGCCAGAAGCTGATGGCGTTCAGCACCGGGAACGCCACATCGCGCACTCCGAGCTGGAGCGGCACAACGAAGTTCATGAGCCCCACCAAGAAGGGCATCGCCATGAAGAAGATCATGATGGTACCGTGGGCCGAGAAGATCTGGTCGTAGTGCTCGGGCGGAAGATAGCCTTGCGCCCCGCCTGCGGCGACGGCGAGCTGCGAGCGCATCATGATCGCGTCGATGAAGCCGCGCAGCAACAGCACCAGCGCCAGCAGCACGTACATCACGCCGATGCGTTTGTGGTCGACGCTCGTCAACCATTCGCGCCACACGTAAGGCCACCATCCCTTCCACGTGACCAGACCGAGAACGGCGAACACGCCGACGGTCACCAACAGCGACGCCGCCATCGGTATCGGCTGATCGAAGGGAATGGCCGACCAGCTCAGCTTGCCCAACGCTAGTCCTCCGGCAGCGGCGCGGCGAGGGGCTGCGCGCTGGTTTGTACGATATGTTCGAACAGCATGGGGTCGACGCTGCGGTAGGTTTGCAAGGCGGCAATGCCGGCTCGCGCCAACTGCGCATAGGCTTTCGCATTCAGCATCGGGCCCGCGCCGTGCGTGCGCGCCAGCCAGCTCGTGAATTCCGCCCCGGACACGGCGTGCACGACGAAACGCATGTCCGAGAAGCCATCGCCGCTGAAATTTGAGGACAGTCCCGGGAAGTCGCCAGGAGTATCGGCCATCAGATTCAGCCGCGTGGTCATGCCCGGCATGGTGTAGATCTGGCTACCGAGCTGGGGCACGAAGAAGGCGTTCATCACGGTCGCCGAGGTCAGCATGAACTCGACGGGTGTTCCGATGGGAACAACGAGTTGGTTGACTGCCGCAACTTCCTGGTCCGGATAAATGAACAGCCATTTCCAATCCAGCGATACGACCTCGATTCTAACCGGCTTCGCATCGGACTTGAGCTTGCGCGGAGGATCCAGCTCATGCGAGCCGGTCCATGCGACTCCCGCCAGCAGAATCACCACCATCGCCGGTATCGACCAGACCACCAGTTCGATATGGCCGGAATAGGACCAGTCCGGCGAGTAGGTGGCCCGCTTATTGGACGCGCGGTACCACCATGCAAATGCCAGAGTGAGCACGATTACGGGCACGACGACGACCAGCATAATGGCGGTGGCATTGAGCAGAATCAACCGCTCCGCCCCGGCAACGGGACCCTGCGGGTCGAGCACGCCCGCCGCGCGGCAAGAGTCGACCAGACAGACAGCTACGAGCCCCGCCAAGATACTCGAGCACGGAACGCGCCTACAGTAATCGATGTGTCGCAAGCTGCGCATGTTTTCCCCGTGGCTACAATAACAGCGAATCACATGGAGATCATTCCCCAAACGCATTGCATGCTCAATTCTTCCCGTCTTCCGTCCGAATCAGCGTCGCTGCGAATACGCCGGCCGCTATCGCCGAGCCCGCGCCAAGCAATGCGGCCACGTGAAAGGCCGGAATGAAGCCATATGACGAATCTTGTTTTGCGAACACCAAGCCCAGCAGCGCAGTCGCCACCAATCCGGCAAGGCGCGCCGTCGCATTGTTGAAGCCTGACGCGACTCCGACATGATCGGTGTCGACCGATGCCATCACCGACGTAGTCAGCGGCGCGACGCATACGCCCATACCCAGCCCCACCAACAACGTCGGAGGGAATACATCGAGCCAATAGTTAACTGCGCCCGTACCGATCCGGCAATACAGCGCCAGGCCTATGCCGACGAGCACGGATCCGCTGGCCAAGGGTATTCGACCGCCTATCCGGGCGGCGACCCGACCCATCAGCCGCGAGCCGAGGCCGATCAACACCGGCACGGGCAGTAGCGCAGCTCCTGCAGCAACGGCTGACCATTGATTCATTTGGATGAGCAGGAATGGCAACAACACGATCAGTCCACCCAAGCTTGCGTAGAGAAAAAACGTCAGCAGCGTGAGGCCCACGAACGAGGAAGAAGAGAACATGGCGAACGGCATGAGTGCGCCATCCGCCAAGCGTTTCTCGAGGCTGAGAAAAAAGCCGAGCAGCGCCAGGCCGCCGAGGGTCGCCATCCAGATCAAAGCGGAAGAACCATGGGAACCCGCTGCTTCCGTCAAAGACCACGTCAGCAGGCTAAGCGCCGTGGTTGCCAAGGCTGCTCCGAGGACATCGAGCCGCGCCTTCGTACGCTCCCGCTGTTCCGCAACATATTCCCAAGCCAGATAACCGGCGGCCAACGCCACCGGAATATTGATGGCAAATATGATGCGCCAGCCGATGACGTCGATGAGCCATCCGCCGGCGATCGGGCCGACGGCGCCAGCCACCGCACCGACCGCCGCCCAGGTACCGATCGCGTGGCCGCGCTCGACGCCCGAGAATGCGCCTCCCAGGATCGCCAGGCTGTTGGGCATCAACAGCGCGGCGCCAACTCCCTCGGCGCCTCGGCCGGCAAGCAGCCATGCAAACGTCGGTGCGGCCGCGCACAGGATCGAGGACGACGCAAACAGTACCAAGCCCACGAGAAACAGCCGGCGTCTTCCAAAGTGGTCGCCGAGGCTGCCGCCAAGCAAAATCAGCGCGCCTACGGGCAGCAAATATGCGTTGATCGCCCACGACAGTTTCGAGGGATCCGGGTGCAAGTCATGGGCCAGCGCCGGGAGCGCCACATTCACCACGGAACCGTCAATGAAGGCGAGGCTTGATCCCAAGATGCTGGCCGCCAATGTCGCGCGAAGATCGTTCATTCGCAGATTGCACCCGTACAGATGAGTTTCAATCGTGGCAGCTTCCAAGAGTACGCCGATTGGCGGATCATCGCTCGAAGCACGCCGCCCGCATGCATAGAAATTGGAAGGCATCCATGCTGAGGATTCCAGATGTTGTCTTGCCGGCCAGTATCCTCAAGGGTTTGCTCATTGCGTTGACTCTTTACGCATTGCCATGCCACGCCGCAGATCAGAGCATCAAAGGCATGCGCGGCATCGTGGCTACGGTTGACCAAGCGTCCGGGCGCTATGAGGTCAGAAGCGGAGAATTGAATTGGACCTTCACGGGCGAGCTGGGTGAGTCAGCCTCGAACCTGAGCATCACGAATGGGGAGGACAGGCTGGGTGCCTACCGGGAACTGAGCTTCAGTTGGCGCCGGCCGGTGCCGCTGAACGGCTGGATCCGGACCTACCTTAGCCGTCCAGTCGTGCTATTCGGCATCATCTCGAAAGAACCGATCCTCGATGCCGCTGCCATCGTTTTCCCGCGCTTCACGCAGTTCCCGAAAGATCTGCATCGCTTCAGCTACAAGAACGAAGTGTTCGCACCCCGGAGTTTTACCCTGGAGGAAACCGGCACGCCATGGCTCCTGTTCGACGATCAGAGGCGTGCCGTCGTGTTGTCGCCCGCGGCGAACTACATGATCGCCAGAATGCGTGGCGATGGGATCACCGAGATCGCCAGCGGCCTTAACGAAGGAGTAGGCACTCTGCCCGCCCGTTTCACGCACCAGACTCTGATGGCCTTTGACGTGGGCGTGAATGCTGCTTGGGAGAGCTGGGGCACCGCCCTGACCGGGCTGCAGGGAACCCAGCGGCCGTCCAACGACGCCGACATAGGCCTGCGCTACTTGGGCTACTGGACCGACAACGGCGCCGCCTATTGGTACAACTACGAGCCAGATCTCGGCTACGCCGGCACGCTGGAGACGCTGGTGCAACGCTACCACGAAGAGGGTATTCCTCTGCGCTATCTGCAGCTTGATAGCTGGTGGTACTTCAAGACATTGACGGGTCCGGGCGGCGAACCCCTCAAGCCGAAAAATTCCGAGCTGCCGGCCGGGGAATGGAATCGCTACGGCGGTCTTCTCAAATACTCGGCGCACCCCGCCGTATTTCCCGCGGGTCTCGCTGCATTTCAGAAGAAAGTCGGTCTGCCGCTCATCACGCACAATCGTTGGATCGATCGCGAAAGTCCCTACCACCAGCAATACGATATTTCGGGCGTCGCGGCGGTCGACCCAAAATTTTGGCAGGAGATCATGGGTTACATCGCCTCGGCCGATGTGGTGACGTATGAGCAGGACTGGCTCAGTGTGATCTATCAGTACTCGCCCGAACTCGGTACGACACTCAAGGCGGGCGACGCTTTCACTGACGGCATGGCGCGTGCGGCGCAGGACAGGGGAATGTCCCTCCAGTACTGCATGGCGCTGCCGCGCCATTTTCTTCAGGGCGCCCGCTACGGGAATCTCACCAGCATTCGTACCAGCGGCGACCGGTTCACGCGATCGAAATGGGATACGTTCCTGTACACGTCGCGCTTGGCGAGCGCGCTCGGCATTTGGCCGTGGACCGACGTGTTCATGAGCACGGAGACGGACAATGTACTGATCGCGACATTGTCGGGCGGCATGGTCGGCAACGGCGACCGGATCGGCGACGAAAACAAGGAGAATCTGCTGCGCGCCGTGCGCTTGGACGGCGTGATCGTCAAGCCGGATGCACCGCTGCTGCCAATCGACGCCATGTATGCGTCGGATGCAGCCGGGACGCCCTCACCCATGATTGCTTCGGCCCATACCGATCACGGCGCCTTGCGCACGGCATATGTTTTCGCCTACAGCCGTGCGGCCGAAGATGCGAATGCAGCCTTTACGCCGGCGCAAGTGGGAGTCCAGCAAGACGTTTATCTATACGACACACAAGCCCGGACGGCGCGACGCTTGGCGGCGTCGGAACAGTTCATCTTCGATCTTGCTCCGAACGGAACGGCTTACTTTATATTGGCTCCGGTATCGAGCGCGGGAGTGGCCCTGTTCGGCGACGACGGCAAGTTCGTCCCGGATGGCCGGCAACGCATTGCGTCCATCGTCGAGCAAGGGAACCGTCTTACCGTCACCGTAACATTCGCTCCCCAGGAAAAGTCGGTGCGGCTGTTTGGCTACACGAACCGGCGACCGGCGATTGCAGCGCTGACCGGATCGGCGGGCGAGGTCACTTTTGCCAAGGAGACCGGCCGTTTTGAATTCTTAGTGACCCCGAGCCGCGAGCAGTGAACGAGCGTCCCGGCAACGACCCGGTGCGCCAAGCGATCGTTTCGATTCAGGGCAGATGAGGTCCCGAATCATGCCGCTAAAGTCTGAAAGGGATCAAGCGCCGGTGGCGCGTTTCGGACCTCGAACGCGCGCCCTGGCTACCGTCGCAGCCCTGTGCGCAGTGATAACGATCAGCCGGGCCGAAACGTCGGCATTCCCGGGCTGCGACGCGGATTTGCCGCCGTCCATCTACTCGTCGGTTGGCGCGGCGCCAAACATCGAGATCTGGAAACAGCCGAATCTCGCGGGATTGCCCCCCCAAGCCTCATGTCTCGGGTTAGCTGCACCGGATTTGCGCATGCTCGTGACAGTCGCGGGCACCTTTGAGAACCCCGGCGGCGCGCCCGCGATCCTCGCGCGATTTGGCGAGGTATCGAAGCTTCTTCAGTACGTTACTGGTCAACCACTGAAAAAAAATGGCGTCCCTTGGTATTGGCTGCCGCTGCATTGACGGCACGCGATTCCGGCCATCCCCGCGACGATTTCACGACCGCCGAACTTCAGAGCGGGCAAGATGTGTATTTTTCACAAAGAGACAGCCGCGGTGCGGGCGAAGTCATTTACCGTGTACGAGTGCGGGAGAGCACTCGAGCCCGCCTGGTGATAGAAACCGAGAACGTGACGGCGGTGCGTCTGTTCGCCCTGACGCTGCTCAAGCCCGGCGGCATGCGCGCCCTGTACTTCTTCGAGGAACGCTCGCGCGGCATCTGGACGTACTACGGTCTCACGAGAATCGCCGAGGGCAACTGGCTCATCTCCGGCCATGACAATTCATACATCAATCGGATCGTCGCGCTGTATCGGCACATCACCGGCATTCCCACCGACCTGGAGCCGCCGGCGGCGCCTTGACCGGACGGCCGCGAGCAAACGATTCCGTCACAGGCCCTTGGCTATCGATAATTTGATGGCCTTGATGCGGGCCTCGTTACGTTTGTAGAAAGTCCACTGCTTGATCTTTTTCGAGTCGAGCAGGCCGGCATGGCACAGAACCCGCATATGCTCGCTCAACGTCGGTTGACTGATACCCAACTTCTCGGCGATGAGCACGGCGCACACGCCGTCCTTGACCAAATCTCCGTCAACTTGCGGGCGAAAATTGGCCGGCGGATTCTTGAACCATTCAAGGATCTGGAGCCGGCGATCGTTGCCAATCGCTTGAATCGCAAGCAAATCGATCATATAGTTAGTTTGCCAAGTGACGAATCATTCAACGACTTGTTCCCGATTCCGACAGGGGTGGCAGACATGTTCTCGTGCAGTGAAATCCGCTCGACCTACCAGGTAATCACACCGCACATACGCTGCACCCCCGTCATAGCGGTCGACGGGTCGGACTTCGGCGTCGCCGCCGCCCGATTGATTTTCAAACTGGAGTCGCTGCAGCATGCGGGCTCATTCAAGACCCGGGGCGCCTTCGCAAATCTTCTTACCCGGCAGGTGCCCGGCGCCGGCGTGGTGGCCGCGTCCGGCGGAAACCATGGAGCTGCGGTGGCGTTCGCGGCAATGAGGCGTAACGTTCCGGCGAAGATATTCGTGCCGCGTGTCGCCTCGTCAGCGAAGATTCGGCAGATCACCGAGTACGGCGCGGATTTGGTGATTGCCGGCGAACGCTACTCGGATGCGCTCGCGGCAAGCGAAGCATGGGCGGCCCAGTCGGGGGCACTGCCGATCCACGCCTTTGATCAACTCGAGACGCTGCTCGGGCAGGCTACTGTTGGGTTGGAACTGGAAGGCCAGGCCGGCGAACTGACGACGCTTCTGGTCGCGGTCGGCGGCGGCGGCCTCATCGCAGGAATTGCGGCATGGTACGCAGGGCGGATCAAGATCGTCGGGGTGGAACCGGCTCAGGCACCGACACTCACGCGTGCGCTCGAGGCCGGCCAGCCCGTCGATGCCGAGGCGGGCGGCATCGCCGCGGACTCTTTGGCCCCGCGCCGCGTCGGGGAGCTGGTTTTTCCCGTCGCACAGCGCTATGTCAACGCGACGGTGCTGGTGTCGGACGATGCGATCCGAGAGGCGCAGCGGCGGCTGTGGACACAGCTGCGCGTCGTTGCGGAGCCGGGCGGTGCAGCGGCTCTCGCGGCACTCACGTCCCGCGAGTACCTGCCGGCCCCCGGTGAACGGGTGGGTGTGCTGATCTGCGGAGGCAATACGACCGCGGTCGACTTTGAGCGCTCATTTCCCGCATTCGTACCCGCGGACGGATGGTGTTTACGCGACGTCCGGCGATATACTCGACTGACAGTAACTCAGCAAGGACGGTGTATGCGTGCGCTGCACATGGGTTCGATTCGCCTGGTTGGGGTATTGGCCTGTCTCTATGTTGGGTTCGTCTACGCTCTCGGCCTCGCCGATCTGACGAATCGGGATGCTGCTCAGGGTATCAAGGGAGCGCTCAACAAAGGGGCTGCCTCGGCCATCGATAAACTGGGCGTTGCCGGCGGAGCCCTCAATAACCCGAAGGTCAAAATCCCGTTGCCGCCCGCTCTCGATGAAGTCGCCAAAGGCATGCGCATGATCGGTCAAGGCAAGGACGCGGATGAATTGGTGGAAGCGATGAACCATGCGGCCGAACAGGCCGTCCCGCAAGCAAGGGAGCTTCTGGTTAACGCAGTCAAGACGATGTCCTTAGGCGACGCCAAGGCCATCCTCACGGGCGGCGATGGGTCGGTGACAAATTTCTTTCGCATCAAGACCGCGGCGCCGTTGGCCGTGAAGTTCCTACCGGTCGTGAAGCGGGCAACGGATCGAGTCGGCTTGGCCCAGAAATACGATCGGCTTGCCGGCGAAGGGGTCAAACTCGGTCTCGTCAAAGGTGATGCTGCCAACATCGAGGAGTACGTCACTCACAAAACATTGGACGGCTTATACTTCATGATCGGCGAGGAAGAGCACGCCATCCGGGAAAATCCCGCGGCGGCCGGCAGCGCCATCGTATCGAAAGTATTTGGCGCGCTGCGCTGATCCTCGACTTCTCATCGATCCGCTCTGCGCCTTGCGTTGACGAGATCGTGACGGTGCCAGCCTGATTCGATGCCGGTACGGCAACGTCTTGCGCATTATTTCGCTCCTAAGAAGATTCTACTCGAAGGTGTGGATTTGCAGAGTGCGCGAGCTTCATGTCCCGGGCGTTGCCGCGCGGACCGAGTCGGTTACGGATGCAACATTTCAATTGCAATTCGCGTCCCTCTCGGTGAAATCATCCGATGACGGTCGGAGTTGATGATAACACCCATGGCGAGCACCCGAGCCAACCCACAGGCAAATGGTCGGTTGATACCCTGGTGTAGTTCGCTCAAAAGAGGAGTGTTGCCATGAAAGCCACGAAAGAACCGGCCGTGAGAAGCGTCTTCGTCACCGGTGTCGTCCCCGTATCGGCACTTCTGATTGCAGTTTTCACTCTCGGGACATCGCGCGCCGATCCACCATCGGCGTCCGCCGACGATGGCACGGATTCAGCGATGGAATCCGGTCAACCGCACGCCCAAGGGGCAACTTCATAACCCTTACAAAGATTCGCAGGCAGACATCGTTGCTCAAGGAGCGGTTCTGTTCCGCAGCTATCCTTGTAGCGGCTGTCACGGCGGAAACGCCGGCGGCGGCATGTGCCCTCCGCTGACCACGAGCGATTGGATATACGGCGGAGACGATGACACGCTATTCCGACTCGTCACCCTAGGCAGCGACGAGCTGCAGAAAAAAGGCTATACCCGCCAGGGCCTCATCAACGCCGCAGGCCCGATGCCGTCCATGGGTCCAATCATCAAGAGTTCGGATGATCTTTGGAGAATACTCACCTTCATCCGCTCCCGTTACGACAGCGATCCGGCCTACAAGTATGGGACTCCCGCCTTCGCAGCAGTAGTCGCGGGCTTCATGGATTGCCTGCGGACGAGGTCTTGGACGCCGCGATACTGAGTAACAGTTCTTCGAGCTTTGCAAATTCTACCGGTTTGGCTAGATGGGCATTAAATCCTGCGTTTAACGCTCGCTCGATGTCTTCCCTTTGCCCGTAACCGGTCAGCGCAACGAGTGTCGAGTTGATACCCGCTGCCCGCAGGCGACGTTGCCACTTCATAGCCGTCCATGGAAGGCAGGCCGATGTCGAGCAAGATGAGGTCAGCATCAAATGCGGACGCGGCCTCGATCGCCGCTTGCGCGCCGTATGTCGCTCGTACGGTGTGTCCGTCGAGCGACAACAGCGTGGCCAGGGAGTCCGCGGCATCTTCGTTGTCATCCACAATCAGTACGCGTAAGGGCACGCTGACAGGCCTTGACTTTGCGGGCGTCGCACAAGGGTGGCTCGATCGAAGGCAATGAGATCTGGAAGGTCGAACCTTGGCCAGCGCCGGGGCTCGATCCGCTCACGTGCCCCCCTGCATCTCAATCAATCGCCGAACGACGCTCAATCCGATGCCGAGACCGCCCTGCGATCGGTCGAGCGAACGATCGTTTTGTACGAATAATTCGAAAATACGCGGTAAAAGGTCCGCGGGAATGCCGACACCATTGTCCGTGACTGTCACCACAGCGCGGTCTCCCTCGAGGGCGAGGGTGACATCTATCTTGCCTCCCGTATCCGTATACTTCACCGCGTTCGTTAAGATATTGGATACGCATTGCACTAGGCGGGCGCTGTCTCCTTCGACATACAGCCCGGGCACCAGAGCAGTACGGATGGCATGTCGTTTCTCCTTTATTTGCGGATCGACGCTCTCAAGTGCCTGGCGCACGACGGCGGATAACTCCACTGGATTGCGCTGAATCTCTATGCGGCCCTGAGTGATTCGCGACACATCGAGCAAATCATCGACCAGTCGCGTCAATTGTTGGACCTGGCGGCTGACAATATCCAACGTCGCGCCGGTTCGCGCGTCGCCGCTCGCGATCAGCCGAGGCAACAAATCGGCCGCGGTACGTATCGGCGCCAAGGGATTGCGCAACTCGTGTGCCAGCATCGCCAAGAATTCGTCTTTGCGGCGATCGGATTCTCGCAATGCCCGTTCCGCGGCTGGAGTGCGGCTAATTGATCGCGAATCTGGTATTGCTTGGCCCGGGAGCGCAACGCCGCCTGGATGGCGCTCAATAGCGTTCGAGTGGACGCCGGTCGATCGAGCAATGTGACATTGGTCATGCGCCCGACAATCTCCGACATGGCGCGCGATCTCGTCCCCGACTTTGCTCAGAAACACCACCGGGATGTCGGACCAACTGGGCTGGCAGGACAATGCCTCGGACAATGAGATGAG
This sequence comes from uncultured Gammaproteobacteria bacterium, assembly GCA_963818075.1. GTDB lineage: Bacteria > Pseudomonadota > Gammaproteobacteria > Steroidobacterales > Steroidobacteraceae > Bog-1198. Next base: position 249,482 of record CAWFQX010000013.1, read on the forward strand.
ATCCTTCCGCCGCGACCACCTGATCGGTGAGCACCAGCACACCCGCGTCCTCGCTGATCGCCTTTGCCGCAAGCGCGGCGTTGGGACAGATCTCACATGGGATCCGATGCCTTCCGAGAAAAGCCGCAATGGCCTCGCCATCACGACGCGTCGCGGGCAGCAACAAAACCCGGTGCTCTCGCCCGGAAGCCTTCGAGGCGCTCATCCCGCAGCGTCTGGATTTGCCGCGGCGTCCGTTGCTGGGGATCTATTTCTGTGGGCACGCCGGTGAGGATGCCGCGCAGCCTCATCAAAGGCTCGCTGAGGTGGATGCCATTCTCGTCAAACCAAATTTCGCGAATGGCCTCCTCATGAGCGCCCGTTCGCTTCTTCAATGCGGAAATCGCCTTCTTTACATTTCCCAAGTGCTCGAAGTATCGCAACACCACCACGGTGTCCGCCAAATAACTCGCTTCCACCGGTGCACTCATTGCCGAGCCCATAAGCCCGCTCTGCGCGACAATGAGGAAGGTGGCAACGCCGGTGTTGTTGAGATAGGAAAGCAATTCATGCAGCTGGGCATTTAAATAGTCATCATGTGGCATCGAGTTGAGGTAGCCATTTAAGCTGTCAATAACGACAACGCGCGCGCCGCCCTCTTCCACCGCCGCACGCACCAATGTCACGAACTCACCCGGGGAGACTTCGGCAGGATCGATCTGCCGCAGGCGTATCTCACCCGGGCCATCCCCTTCTTTGATAGGCATGCCGATCCCTTTGCATCTCATCAGGAGCGCCGCCCTCGTTTCATCGAACATAAAAACGGCCGCATGATCACCGCGCGAGGCCGCGGCCGCGGCATATTGGGTGGCGATGGTTGACTTGCCGCATCCGGGCGGACCGATAAGAAGCGTGCTCGTGCCCCGATCGATACCTCCGCCCATCAGATCGTCCAGTGATTTGACGTTGCTTTGCACGAGTGACTGCTGGTACTCGAGCAAGTGATCCGACGCCACGAGCCGCGGAAACACTTTGATACCCGTACGCTCGATCGAAAAGTCATGCAAACCACTGGAGAAATCGCTCGCTCGAAACTTGCGAACTTCCAATTGGCGGCGCATGCTGCCGTAAGGCGGCGACTTCGCTTCGAGACTGATCACGGCATGAGCGATGCTGTGAAGCTGCAGGTCGGACCCTCGGCGGTCCGGTCATCGAGCATGATGACCGTGCAGCTGCGACCTAGAAACAGCTGCTTGAGCGCCAATACCTGGCGGCGGTAGCGAAGCGAGCTTTGTGCGAGCAAGCGCATTTCAGACAAAGAATCCAGGACCAAACGCGAAGGATTGTAGCGATCGATCGCGGCGATCAATTTTTGGGTGGTTTCGGTCAGTTCCACCTCGGAGGCATGCAGCATGGTGAGCTGGCCGTCACCCTCGAGTTCGCTCGGATCGACGATCAGTTCGACGATCTCAATCCCCTCGAGTGACCAGTTGTGGGATTCCGCTGCGGAGCGCAGCTCTTGTGCCGTCTCGGAAAGTGTCACGTACAGACACGTCTCCCCATCGGCCACCCCTTGCGACAGAAACTGCATCGCAAAGGTGGTCTTTCCGGCACCCGGATTGCCGTCGATCAAATACATGCGCTCGGCGATGAAGCCGCCGCCCAGTATTTCATCTAAGCCTGGAACACCGGTTTTGCAGCGCTTTAACGGACTCACATGAACCTCGCGCATCAAATTCGGATTCTACAGTTTCAGACTAAAGGTGCGCTAAAACAGTTTGTGTCAGATCAGTCTGATGCGTTTATGCGGCGTGCGCTGACGGCGGAGGGCGCTGCACGTGTAGCCGGTCGACTAGGCATGCACCGCAGCATTACGTCGCGAGGCGTAATGGCCCGCCTTCGGAAGCGTGATGCTCAACACGGCAGAAGCTTCGGAAAAAATGCAAGCTGTCGACGCATTATGACACTTGGATGTTATGTTTAATCCAAAAGGACAGCGAGTCATGAAAGTCATACGGGTAGTTCGATCTGCGATGCTGACAGTCGGAATAAGCCTTGCCGCGATTGCGCCGGCGATCGGCGGCTCCATCTTCCTCAAGATCCCCAACGTGACGGGACCAGTGACGAAGTCAGGCTTTTCAGGCGATATCGAGCTGACGGCGTATAGCCAGGGCTTCACCAATCCCGCGAGTTCAACTTCGGGCGCGGGGGGTTCCGGGCGGGTCAGCTGCGGAGCAATCAATATCAGCAAGGTGGTTGATCGGACCAGCCAGGACTTCCTTGAGTACGTGACTAGGGGAACGTTGATCCATTCCGCTACCGTCTACTTCACGGGTAACAACCCCAATGCCATCGCTGCAACGGCGCGCTACAGCCTCGTGCTCACGAATGTACGCGTGACCTCGATGACTCAAGGTGACACGGCAAGCAATACCGCAGAGCTCGGCATTACCGAGAACATATCGCTGGTTGCCGAGAAATTTCAGGTCACTTACGCAACCTCGAATCCCGATGCCTCGAGCGGCAATACTGAGTCGTACGGCTGGGATTGCGCCACGAACACTGCTACCCTGAAGGAGAGCAGTCGGCAGCGAAGCGGCGTCGCTTCGCTAGTCGAGCATTGTGATCAACGGTCTCGGGGGCTGGGAATACGCTGCCAAGTCGAAGCGAAGCTCCTGAAGCCCATAGTCGACCGACACTCTCCCGAACTGACGCAGAAGGTTCATTCCGATCAACAACGCCGGGCGTTGACGCAATCCCCATGCGTCGAAGACCAGAAAATCCGCGATCACCAAGGGGCAGTCGGTGAATGTCAACGCGGCCGCCAACCGAATCTTGTTGACCATCGCGATCTTTCCCCAGATCTCGCCGCCGGTGATGTCGATCAAATGAATGCTGCCCACCTCGGCGAAGGACGGATTGCGCTTCGCCAAGGCAGCCAGCAGGGGTTCGTTGGCGGCCGAAACTTCCGCGCCTGAATCAACGAAGGCAGTCGCGGGTATGTCGTCCACCATGCAATCGAGCGCCTGCAAATGTCCGGAGGACCCCGACGCATGAATACGGGCCTCATTCTCGCGCAGCCAATTCGCGCTGAATCTGGCGCGAGGCTCGCTTATCTGTAAGAGGTGATTGCGGAAATCGAAGGTCACGCGGTGACCATCGAGGAAGTCGAGACCGAGATATCCGTCGGCGTCCAACAGCGAACGGGAAAGCGTCGGCAGCGTGAAATGTCTCTTTGTGATCGATCCAAATGTCATCGTGCGGATCGAAACGGTCTCGGTAAGAACGGCGCGGACGACGCCTTTCAGCATGACGTTTTCGCCGTGGGAGAGACCCAGCTCAGCGGCAACTTCACTGGCCAAAATTGTGCGATCGGCACCGGTATCGACTACGAAGTGATAAGGTCCATTGCCGTTGATACGCACATCAACCATCAAGTGACTGGCGGCGTCGGTCGCCGCGTTGATCGGCGTCGCGTCCGGCTCTGGCGCGGCCGTGGTGGCAGATCCCACGCTGCCGGACGGCGGCGACGCCGTCTGCGCTCTTGCCAAGATCGACGCCATGGCAAGTGAGGTCGCGCCATATTTCACGAATCGCCGTCTCGACAATTTTTGTGGCGTCTCCAAGTGGCTGCCTCAGCTACAGGACATGGGTGCCATTTTGCGCCCGAAACGCCGTCAAGTCTTCGAACCCGGTTGAGTCTGGTACGTGCCGCTCAGCAGATGCGCCAAGACGGCGGTGAACTGTGCCGCTTGTTCCGGCGAGAGGCTCCCGAGCAGTCCGCGCCGCACCTGGGAGATATGCGCGGCCGGGTCGCCGTGGACTTGAAAGACGTAGTGATCGAAGAATCGCTTCCATATGTCCCGCTGTGGGCTCGGCAAGTTCGCGATGGCAAGCACGCCATGGAGCAGGCTGTGGAACGGCGCGACCACCGGTCGGCGCACCGCGTTCCACCAATAGTTGATCAGAATGTTGAACGGTTCCAGAGATCGAACCGAGTGCCACCACATGTAGGGAATGAATATCGCGTCACCGGCTTCAAGTTCGGCGACTTGGGCCGCCGCGGCTGCCTGTTCGAAGCGCGGGTAGCGCGCAAGGTCGGGATTGTGGGCATCGACCAAGCTGATCGGTACGCCCTGTGGGGTGAACTCGAGGGGCCCAACATAGAGGTTTTCCAGTTGCTCCGGCGGAAACAGTATAAAGCGACGACGCCCGTGAGCCACGCAGGCGATGTTGTCATTGAAATCGAAATGCGCTGCAACCGTCGATGAATTGCCGATCCACATCGTGGCGTGGGCGTACGGCGGCAGCAGGTCAAGCCGATGCTGAAGCTCAAAATGCGGCAGATGTACCGACACCGAGAGCGCCTGCAGTGCCAGCGCCGGCGGCACCGGATCCGCGACGTGTCTCAAAAGCAGAGTCAGAGCGTCGGCAAATGTCCCGCGGACGCGGCGGAAATTCATGCCGTTCATCGCATCGTTATAAAAAAATCGGCCGTTTATCCCTGGCTCGCCCGCGAGCCACTCCACCTGAGTGCCTGGGTTGAAGGCTCTGAGGTATTGCGTGATCGCGGCCGTTGAGTCAGTTCTGCGTTGCACTAATGGCCAGTGGTCGACTGCTCCTTTGAATACCGCGGGTCTGCCGGCCGGAAGGATCTCACTCTCGAATTGGCGTCGATCGACCATGGACCACTGGGGAATGTCCGTTGCCATGAGATGGTTTCCTGGACGCCGCCCGTCGGCCCGCCGTCAATTCGACTCAGGGGGGTAGCGAACGTTAAAATACGAAAGGGATCAGGCGCCTGACCCGTTGACTATACCGCGCATATTCAGTCGAAAATTCCTCGCGCATGAATTTCTCTTCTGCGGCGCCACCGCGTACGGCCCGCGCAAAATCAATTCGTGGTTTTGCTTGACGGTGACTATGGAACTCCAGTTCGATCCCAGAGTAGCCCTGGCCCAGATGGCGAACGCGCAGCCGCCAATGGTGACAGCCAATCCCAGCCAAGCGACCCAGCCGGCAGGGGATGTGAGGCGATGGCCTAAAAACCCCCTCCCGGTTGCAGGCTGCCACACGAGCAGCACGGCGACACAGCCCAGCACAATGTGGATTGCACTGGAAAGAACCGACTCACGTTTGATGGTCGGCTTCGCGAGCACCATTCCCACGACCCAGTAAATGGCGACGAGGCTCCAAACAGCATTGATATATTGTAGGACTTGCATGCGCTATCGGTCAGGCTTGGCCTTGAGCGACAACCGCGACTTGCCGCTTGGATCGTCAAGGGTCAAGCTCAATACTCCGTCCCGCACTTGCGGGTCGGCGATGCGTTTGCGGTCGAGGTATGCCTGCGCGCCGCCCGACCAGTGATGCACTCGCAGCGTCACCTGGTGCCACCACGGCTGGAATCGTCCCTCGCGCGCATCAAAGTCGATATCGATTCCGGCGTCGGATTGCATACAGCGCACTCGTTGCCGGAGATAATCCTGCCGCGTATAGGCCATGCTGTGCCCGTCGTCGGCATAGATCGTGCCGCGGCAGTCATCGCCCGGGTAGACATCCAAGGACAGCGGTCCTTGCGGCGTCTCGGAGGTACTCTGTATCAACGCCTGACCCGGTAGTATGGCTCCCGCACGGACGAACACCGGTAGACGGCCGAGCGCCGGGGTCACACTGAGCACTTCCGCCGCCGGGGCGCCGGTCGCTAACGAGACCGACTTTGCGGCAGCCGGCTCGCCGGTCCAATAGTCGTACCAGTTTCCGGCAGGCAGGCAGATCAAGTAGGTCTGCGGCGATTCCAAGGTCGGGGGAGGTGCGACGAGCAGTCGATCCCCGAGGAGAAATGCCGTCGGTTGGTCGCAGGGCATATCGAGGGCGTCCGGAAAATCGTAAAACAGCGGCCGCATGAGCGGAGCTCCGGTTCGCGCATTCTCGTCGGCAAGAGCGTAAAGATAGGGCATCAGCCGATAGCGTTGCTCGATGAACTTCCTGCGAATATCCAGCTGCGCCGGGCCGTCCACCCAGAGCTCTTTGTGCGGAGTGCCCTTCTCGGAGTGCGCGCGAAAGATCGGCGTAAAGGCAGCGATCTCGAGCCAATCGGTCATCAACTCGGGACTCGGGGCGCCGATGAAGCCGCCCACATCGGCGCCGCTGTAGGCGAAACCGCTCATGCCCAGATTGAGCAGCATGGGGATCGATAGCTTGAGGTGATTCCACGTCGAGCTGTTATCACCCGTCCATGTGGCGGCGTAGCGTTGGCCGCCCAAATAGCTTGCGCGGGTCATGACGAAAGCCCGCTCGTTGGGAGCGAGTTGCCTTTGGCCCTCGAAGGTTGCACGCGAATTCAGCATTCCATAGACATTGTGAATTTCCGCATGGGTTGCCGTACGCGGCGCAAAGCCCGGCTCGGCGACACGGTGCTGCGTATCGAGCGGCATGGTCTTGGTCGGTGTGTCGAAAATCGAGGGCTCGTTCATGTCATTCCAGAAGCCGGCGATGCCCGCCGCCACGAAATCGCGGTACAGAGAGCCCCACCAAGCACGCGTCTCCGAACGGGTGAAATCGGGAAAGACCGAAGGGCCGGGCCACACCTGCCCGACGTAGATCGACCCATCGGGTCGCTTGAGGAAATGGTCGCCGGCAATGCCGCTGTCATAGGGTGCATATCCCTGATCCGGGGCCGCGGCGATATGCAGGTCTGTGATAACCACCAACCGCAATCCCTGTTGCCTCAAATCCCGGGCGAGCGCGGGTAAATCGGGAAAAGTAACCGGATTGGTGGTGAACGGTCGATTGCGATCCTGGTAGTCGATGTCCAACCAGATCACATCGGAAGGAATGTGTTCGGCACGCAACCGGCCGGCGATCTCATGCACCTCCGTCGCGGACATATAACTGTACCGCGACTGCTGGAACCCTAAGGCCCATGCCGGCGCCAGGGGCGGCTTGCCGGTGAGATCCGTATACCGCTCGACGACGCGATGAACAGTGGGCCCGTAAATGAAATAGTAATCGATCGGTCCGGCAGCCGCGCCGAACGCCAAGGTTTCCGGATCTTGCTTACCGAAGTCGAACCAGCTGCGCCATGTGTTATCGAGCAGGATTCCGTAGCTGCCGCCTGGACCGCCCGCGGAAATGAAAAAAGGAATGCTTTTGTACACAGGATCCGTCGATTCCTGAAAGCGGTACGCATCGGTGTTCCAGAGAGTGAACGCCTGGCCGCGGCGATCGAGCGGACCCGTCTTGTCGCCCAAGCCGAAAATATGTTCTTTCTGTGTGAGCCCCTTGCGCAGCAAGAAGCCGCTGGCCACCACCTCGAGCGCCCGGGCCGGCGTATCGGCCGAGATCACATGCCCTGCCAGATCCGACACGATCAGCCGCAGCGGTGAACGTTCGATTCGCACCGCCAATGTCGCAGTCTGAAAGGCGATGCCAGCGGCGTCTTGCTTGGCGGTGACATGGACGAAGCGGCCGCGCACTTCGCCCGGCACCGCCCAGGAGGCGTCTTCGGGTAAATCCCCGGCCGCTGCTGCGCGCACGCGCAAGATGTCATCGGTCACGGCCGTAACGCGCATGAACCAGGAACCGCTGCGAATGTCCGCACCGTCGCTGCGAGCGATGACATCGGCGACAACGGCCTGCGCGGGTGTCGCACACAACAGAGAGCAGCCCACGAGGGCGCTGAAGGCTCTCAACACTGTCGCCGCTCGATCGAGTAGTTCACGGCGCCTTCAGAATCGACGCCTTGAGCTTCTGCTTCAGTGCGTCACGGACTCCGGAACCCATGGTTCCGAGGACGCCGCGAAGATCCGCAGGAATATGCTCGACGGCACTGCCTTCGCTTTGGAACACATAGGTGTTGAACATGGCCTGCCAGTAGATCCGTTCCGGCGACGGCAGATCCTTGATCGCCAGCAATGCCGTCAAAAAGCAGTCGTAAGGATTTCCGAGCCCTTGAGCCTGGGTGCCCCACCAATAATTGACCATGGCATTGTAGGGATCGCGCGATGTCACATGGTGCCACCAGTGCCGGGGCATGACACAGCGCGTCGCCGGGCCCCAACTCCGCGGTCTGTGCGGCTTCCAAGGCCTTTGCAAAGCGCGGATAGCGCGAGAAGTCCGGGGCCTCGAGATCCACGATTGACAGTGGCGGCGGATTGTCGATCGGGCCGACGTATAGGTTCGACACCTGTTCTGGAGGGAACAGCACAAACCGGCGCCGGCCAGCGATCACACATGCCAGATTGTGGTCGCGATCGTGATGGATCTGTGTCCGGACCGGACCGCCCAGCCACAAAAGCGGCGCCACCTGCGGAAGCAACGGCATGGGGTTTTGGTGAACGAAGTCCGGCAGATGAGTGGCGAGCGGCAACATCTGGATGGCGATGATGGATGCTTCCGGGCGATCGATCTGGCGCTCGATACGATCGAGCGTCTCGCTGATGCCTCGCTGACGCGTGGAAAATGTGAATTCGCGAAAGTCACTTTTGTACCCGAATCGTCCACGAGTGCTGGCGGGTGCCTCCATGACGGGGGCGGGTGTGCCGCGGTCCATGGATTTGAAATAGTTGCCGAGTGCCGAGGGTGAAGCTCGGCCGGCAGCGAGTGCGGGCCAATGCTCGATGAGCCCACGCAGGATCAACGGCTTGGACGCCCTGACGGCCAGATCCAGTTCCGCCGCAGTCTTGATCGAGGCGGCTGGTATTCCGGGAAGCTTGCTCAGGAACTCCTCGTGCGCTCCTTCCGAAGACCCCACGCCGGTGGCCATCACGCCGCGGAGCTCCGTCCTATGCTGTCAAGATATCCGTCATGCGTCGGTTGCTCGAGCACTTTTCCCTTGATGAACTCGATCGTCCGGTGAAATTCCTCATTAAAGCGGTGCGGCGGAATTCGGTCGATGGTCGGCGGCCAGCTCTCGGGCGCCACACCGAGACCCGTTAACATCGCCTGCCAGCTATCCGGAGAAAACGTTTCGTCTTCCATGGGCGCAATCTGCCCGCACGCGCGGAAGGTGGCGATCTTGTGCGCGAGTGCCTGCGGCACCGATTGACCGCGGCCTCGCTGCCAGAATTCGCCGTCGAAGGGTGCAAGCGCATAAAAAGCGCACTGGAAATCCCGTATGCGCTCATAGTACGAGCGCATGATGCGGTTGTACTCCGCTCGTTCGACGGCGAACTGCCCGGTGACCGGAAACAGGGACAGTAGGTGCACTAGCCCAAGTTGCAGTGCATGAAGATCGACATCATGGATTGGGTCGAGAACGCACGCGGAGCCGCCGACAGCCACACAATTGCCCTCCCACACTCTGGAACGGACGCACGTATTCACTGTATGAAAGGACACGTCAGCGAGTTTGGCGGCCGCCGCAGCGGACGCTGACCTGTGAGCCGCTTCGTCGCTGACACAATCGCTCGAATAGGCGTGCTGAACACCGGTGCTGGTCTGGTTCGGATGAAGCGCAGTCCAACCAACGCCGGTGATGCGTATCTCAGCGAAGGGCGGAGTCTTGGTGAACGCCGGCGCGCGCGCGATGAGGACCCGATCGACGCTGAGATATTGCCGCCAACTTTCAGACGGGACATCGAGTGAGCGGCCGATGAGGATGGCGTCGGGGCCGGTTGCGTCGACGAACAGTTGGCCCTCGATGCGCATCGATCCATTGATGATGAGAGCAGCGATCGATCCGGTCTCATCGCGCTCGACGAGTCCGTTTTGCGCCTGGTATATCTTGACGCCGAGATTCGCCGCGGTCGACTTGAGATAGCAGGCATAAGCAATCGTCTGCAGGTGATAGCCGTAATCAGTTCGACCAAATGCCGATGTGGCTTCGTCCGGCAGCAGCATGCGGCCGTTTCTAGCCGCCACGGCTGTGAGGCAAAAATCCTGGTAGGAGACTTTCAAGCCGTAGCGAGTGGCCTTCAACCAACAAGGGAAAAACGCACTCCCATCGATGGATGCCCCATAGGCGCCCCAGGCGTGAAAGAAATTGAGCGTGCGGCCTCCGCCTAAGCCGGCAACGAAATTCTGGCCAAATGAAAAGCTGCCCGCAGTCGCGCGAATCAAGGACGGCTCCTTGATGCCGAGCTTTGCGTGAAAGGCTTCGAGCGGCGGTAGAGTCGCACTGACTTCGGCGGACCTCAATCGAGTCGGGAGCTCGATCGCAATCACGTTCACTCCCGCCGGGCCAAGCGCCCGGCTGATGGCGTTGACGCAGAGCCACAGATCGATGTCCCGTCCCATCACCACCACGCGCGAAAGCGGTTGACCGGTGCTCATGCCACCGCCTCCGCGGACTTTGTGGTCTCCATCGCTTGGGCGTAGTTCGCGATGAATGTGTCATGCGATGGCATACCATCGACATTCGTCTGAATTCGGTTCCGAAATTCGCTCAGCCGCTCTTCGAGCGCGGACAGCGGGAATGCGTCGGCAAGCCGATCATAACCCGTGGCGACAATTCCCTGGCCGACGAGAACCGACAGCCAGCTGTCGCGAGCGAACAGACCGTATTGGTGGCTCGGCAGAGCGGCCCGCGAACGATAAAGCTCCAGCTTATGAACCAGGCTGTCCGGCAATGGCATTGCTCGAGCATAGTCCCACAGAGGTTCGCCCACCCGTCTATTCGCGGTGTAATGGAGAATCAGAAAATCACGGATACGCTCATACTGCATTTCGTTGAGGCGGTTGAACTCATTGACCAGCCGAGCATCTATGCCGGCCGATCGCGGCCTTGGCATGAGATTGATGAGATCGGTAACCGCTGCCTGAATGAGGTAGATGCTGGTGGATTCGAGCGGTTCGAGGAAGCCGCTCGCGAGACCGATCGCCACACAATTGCCGGCCCACGCCCGTTCGCGTCGCCCGGGTGAAAACCGCAGAAGACGCGGCTCCCCTTGCGCAGCACCGTCCAGACTTGACAGCAGAGTGTCGCGAGCCTCGCCCTCATTGATGAACCGGCTCGAAAAGATGTAGCCGTTGCCGGTTCGATGCTGGAGAGGGATTCGCCAAATCCATCCCGCGGTACGAGCTGTGGAACGGGTATAGGGTGTGAGCGCGCCGACCCTTTTGCAAGGGACGGCCAACGCCCGATCGCAGGGGAGCCAGTGGGTCCAATCCTGCCACCCAACGCCCATGACGCTGCCGAGCAAGAGGGATCTGAAGCCGGAACAGTCTATGAAAAGGTCACCTGCCACATGCTCGCCTGACTTGAGCGTCAGGTCCACGACATCGCCGGTCGTTGGGTGGCGACTGACATTACACACCTGACCTTCGATACGACGCACACCCTGCTGCATTGCCCAGGAGCGCAAGTAGGCGGCATAGAGGCTTGCATCGAAGTGGTAGGCATAGGAGTAAGTCGACCGGATCGATTTACTGTCTTCGTTGGGGAACTCGAAGGCGTTGTTGCGCGCCGCGACCACGGAATAAGAAAGGTCTTGCAGTGAAAACCTCTGGTGTCCCGCCCGTTGGCCCCTCAGCCAATGGTGCTGAAATTCCACCCCGCCCCAGGGTTCACCAAACGCCCCGAACGGGTGAATGTAGCATTCACCCGGTTGATCCCAGTCGCGAAACTGAATGCCCAGTTTGAACGTTGCCCGGGTCTCGCGCATGAAATGCGCCTCATCGATCCCGAGCATGTCGTTGAAGATCTTGATATGCGGCAGCGTTGCCTCACCGACGCCGACCGTTCCGATCTCATCCGATTCGATGAGAGTAACGCTGTAGTCCTTGGTCTCGAGTCGACGCCGGATGCCGGCGGCGCTCATCCACCCCGCCGTACCCCCGCCCACAATGACGACTCGGAACGGAGTTGACCCATTGTCATCCCGAATCGCGTCGCCCATTGACCCCCCCTGCGACTATCATAACTTGGCGCGGATACCGATCTGGTAGCGCCGATCGACCGCAGACCAGCCCGAATCCATGTAAACCGGTCTGGCACCCGGCGTCGCTGAGGTATCGCCAAATATCTCCTGCTCGTACTTGGTCCTGGTATCCAGCAGGTTGCTCACATCGAAAGACAACTCGATATGGGGGCCGATCGAGTAGCGAATCGAGCCGTCGAGGAACCCCGCAGCCTTCTGGAACACCGGCAAGCCGATGCAGCAGTCTATGTTGGAGGTGAGGTACATGGAGCGCCAGTTGTAGGCGAGGCGGAATCCGATCGGTCCCTTCTCATACAGTCCAACGACATTGAAGGTATTGGTGGAAACCCCCTCCAGTTTGTGGGAGTCGATCACGACACCCCCGACGGCCTCGTTCCCCGCACCATACGCGCCCAAGCCCCCGGTGGTCAGTCCGCCGACGTCGACCAGATTGGAGTTGTGGATGTCGATTTGATTGACATAGGTGTAGTTCAACTGCATTCCCAAACCGCTCCAGAGCCCGGGCAGGAAGTCAAAGAAAGTCTGATAGGCAAACTCGGCACCCTCGATCTTACCGCCATTCTTTACATTGACCGGACCTAAAATCTGCGTGTCCTCCGTGACGCCGTTATTCGTGAAGGGGCGGGTGAATTGAGCTTGGTTCAGAGTGTTTGACAGCTTCTTGTAGAAGAGTCCGAACGTCAACGAACTGGTCGGCCCAAAGTACCGTTCGTACGACAGATCGAACTGGTCGGCCGATTCCGGCAGCAAAGCCGCATTTCCCGCCGTGGAATTGAATAAGAACTTATAGCCGACGACATTCGCGGCGACGTGTGCCGCCGACGGTGAGCTGTATACGACGTATGGCGAGTCCGGCCCCGTGTTGATGAACGGCGAGTTGATCGAGACATAGTTCCGCAGCAAACCGACATCCGGACGAGATATGGCTCTCGAATAAGCAAAACGGATGAAGTCCTTTTCGTCCAATCCGAAGCGCACATTGAAGCTCGGCAGCGGGTCGGTGTGCGTTCCCGTATAGGTGTTCGGTGTTCCGTTGCTGCCGTTCGAGAATGCGAGAATGCCAGGGGTCAGATAGCAAGCCGGATTGACGACCTGTCCTGCCCCGAGCGCGGTGCCGCACGGGGCGAGCGCCGCAAGATTCGTCGTGTTTGGAAATGAAACGCTGCCCGAGCTGATTTCCTTCGTCTGAACGACGCGCACGCCGACGTTGCCCACCACATTGACTCCAAAGATGTTGGAGTCCCGGCCGCCGAAGTTCAACATCAGGTACGCGGCTTTGGTCTGTTCGGTGAGTTGTTCCACCTCGGAGGGCAGGAAGCAGGAGCCCAGGCTGTCACCCGTTCGATTGCAGATCGAGGTGTACCCCGGTGCAATTGGTGAGTTGGTGGTGGCACCGCTCAACGCCTGGAGCACTGCCTGAGTGTTGGTGATGGTCCCCCGATTCATGAAAACCAGATTACCGTTTGGATAGACACCCGTGCTGTAGAAATTATTGAAATTCGTCGTGCCCCAGATGCCTTTCCCGTAGCCTTGGAATTCCGGATGTGTCCCCGCGCAGGCCGGGTAGGGGGCCGGAGTTGTATTGTCGATATTGAAACCGGGGCCATTGCAGTTCCAGTTCGCGGCGATGGGCGTCCAATTGAACGTCGAGTAGCGCGTGGTTTGATCTCGATCCGCATAGCGAACGCCGGCTTTCAGAGAATCCAGCCATCCCGAGTTGAGGTCGTATTTCATATCCGCGGCAAACGCGGATTCCTTGCCGCCGTCGTCCTCTTCATGCCCTTGAATGAAAGGGATCCAGTAGTTGTGCGGATTCGACAGATCTCCCGGCGCATAGTTGACGTTGGAACCAGGCAACAATTGGACCTGGGGGACGCCGCTGCTGCCCGTGGTGTACTGATAGTTGGCCATTGAACCGGTGGCCACCAGCATGTCGTGATTGACGACCGAGGATTTTACGTATTGAGCGTCGAAATTGGTATGGAGCTGCGAAGTAATATCCCACTTGACGTGTGCCGAGGCTTCCTTCGTATCCTCCATGTGGTTGAAATCCCGGGTTTCATTCTGGAAGTACAGGCCATCCCGGTTGGTTGCGCACGTAAAACCGGGGCCGCAATCATTGACGAAGGGCACGCCCGGCACGGCCGAACCCGTGTTGATGGCATCCTGTATGTTGGGCGAGTTGCTTCCCGCCCAGGTGCCATGCGCTTGCGTCAGGAGGCCCGACTGGAGCATGCCGTTCGGGCCGAAGACCAGCCCCGATGAACCGGCCAGAATCGAACTCGCGCGCGGGTCGAAGGCGGCTGTTCCGTAGTACGTGCCATCGAGTATCGCGTGGCTGGCGTCCTCGAGCCATGCATTGTGATAGCTCGAGTCCACGTACTGAAGCGTCGCGAGCAGGGATTTCGAGTTGTTCTCGTATTGGGTCGCAATGGTGCTGCCAATCCGATCGCGGTCGTAATCAACCTGCGAATAGCGAATGCCGTCAGGCGCGAAGGCCCAGCCCTTTCCGCCAAACACGTTGCCGGTGCAGGGAACGCTGCCGTCGGCATTGACGATGGCATGCGCCGCCGTCCCATATCCGGAGGTGCAATAGGTATCGATCTTGTCGTCGATCACGCTTTGCGTTTCGGTGATGACGTGCGAACGCGCGTAATCCAAGAGCAATCCGAACCGGCCGAAATCCGTCCTGATCGAATCGCTGAAGAGAATTGAATAGGCAGGGGTCACCTGACCACCCGATAGGCTGCCGTAAGCCCCTTGAAGCGAACCGACGAGAACATGGCCCTCCTGGTCGAAGGGCAGCCGCGTCTTCATATCAACCGTACCGGCAATGCCGCCTTCGATCATATCGGCCGTCTGGTTCTTGTAGGCGTCGACGCCGCTCAGCAATTCCGGTGAAATGTCGTTGAAATTCAATCCACGTCCATTGTCGGCCGTAAACGTGTCGCGGCCATTGAATTCGGTGCGTACCTGCGTCAGGCCGCGAATGAGAATGTTCGTGGGCTCGCCCGATGGGTGCGTGCTGTCGTCGTTCGACTGCAGCCGATTGACGGTGATGCCCGGGACGCGCTGCAATGCGTCGGATGCCGACACGTCAGGGAAGGCGCCGATGTCGGTCGCCGTGATCGAATCGACGAAGGTGGGGGCTTCCTTTTTGATGTTCTGTGAGGTCGCGATGGCTTGTTTGACGCCCACGACGATGACTTCCGCGAGGTCCGCTTGCTGGTCGGCGGTGCTGGTGGCAGCGGTGCTTTGCGCCGGTTGCGCGACTGGTCCTGCCTGAGCAAGCAGGATGGATCCCGTTCTTGTGTCCGCCGTGGAGGTCGTCGGAAGCGCATCGGTCGCCCTGGACTTATCGCCGGTGGCGCTCGTGGCTTTGGTGGCGGCGCCTGCCTTGTCTGCCGCGGAGATAACGCGAATGGTCGCGGTATTCTTGTCGCTGTACACAGCCTCCAATCCCGTTCCTTGCAGCAATCGCTCCAGGGCGGCGTGCTTCTCCAGTTGCCCAGTCACGGGGGTTGCCGTGGCGCGGCTCACGACATCGTATCGGTACAGGAGTTGCATCTTTGCCTGTGCGGCAAATTGCTTGAGCGCGTTGGGGAGCGGTTCCGCGGTAATGTCAAAACGTGCCGGATCGGCGCTCGCGTTACCAGGTGCGGCGAGCATCAGCCCTGAGGCGCATGTCAACGCTTGCAATACGGCCAGCCGAACCAACTTGTTATTCGATTTCATGGTCTCCCCTTGATCGTTCGCCGTGGCTCGTTTTGAGCCATCCCGTAACTACGACTCTCAAGGGGCAAGAAACCCCCACTCGATCTTCCAAACTCCCTGAATCGTCATGGAGTCATACCGAGGGGAAAACGGCAGCCGGGCAAATATCAGAACTTGACGCGGATGCCCAGTTGGTAGCGCCGATCGACCAGAGACCAACCCGAATCCATATACACCGGCTTGGCTCCCGGGGTTGCTGAAGAATCACCAAATATTTGTTGCTCGTACACGGTCTTGGTGTCCAGCAGGTTGGCCGCATCGAACGACAACTCGACGTGGGTGCCTATCGAGTAGCGTATCGAGCCGTCGAGGAACCCCGCAGCCTTCTGGAATACCGGCAACCCGATGCAGCAATCCAAATTGGACGTCAGATACAGGGAGCGCCAGCTGTAAGCGAGGCGTATTCCGATCGGTCCCTTCTCATAGAGACCAACGAGATTGAAGGTATGATTGGAAACTCCCTCCAATTTATGGGAATCGATGACAACGCCGGTGACGACCGGGACCCCGGCACCGACTGCGCCCACGCCGCCGGTCGATGTCGCGTCGATCAGATTGGAGTTGTTTATCCCGGTGGGATCGACATAAGTATAGTTGGCCTGCAGCCCCAGGCCGCTCCAAAGTCCGGGCAGAAAGTCAAAAAAGGTCTGATAGGCGACTTCAAAACCCTTGATTCGACCGCCATCCTTTTCGTTGACCGGACCGCGAATCTGCGCAGTCTCGGTTGCGCCATTATTGGTGAACGTGCGGCCGAAATTGTCATACGAGAGGCTGTTCGATAGTTTCTTGAAGAACAGATCGAATGTGAACGCACTGCTTGATCCAAAGTAGCGTTCGAACGACAAATCGAATTGATCGGCCATTTCCGGCAGCAGCGCCGCGTTGCCGGCGGTGGAATTGAAGACGAAATTGTAGCCGACGACATTCGCGGCGACGTGCGCGGCGGTTGGCGACTTGTACACCACATAGGGCGAGTCTGGTGACACGTTGATGACCGGTGCGTTCATCTGGATGAAGTTCCGAAGATAGCCAATATCCGGACGGGAGATGGCGCGCGAGTATGCGAAGCGTACGAAGTCCTTGTCATCCAATCCGAAGCGCACGTTGAAGCTTGGCAGCGTGTTGATGTGGGACGCTTTGTATGTGTTGGGCGAGCTGCCGCCGTTGGCGAAGGCGATGATGTTCGGCGTCAAATAGCAGCTGGGATTGACAACAACGTTTGATGCCAAGGGGGTACCGCACGCACCGTATGTCAGAAGACTCGTCAGATTCGAGGCGGATGGATAAGCGACACTGCCATCGCTGGTTTCGCCGGTCCGCACTACGCGCACGCCCACGTTGCCGACGACGTTGACGTGGCCAAAGATGTCGGTGTCCCTGCCGCCAAAGTCCAGCATCACGTAGGCGGCATCGGTCTGTTCGTCGACATGCTCCACTTCGGAGGGGGTAAAGCAATCGACAGTGCCGGGCCGATCGCAGATCGGAACGTATCCGGGAGCAATGGGTGAGTTGGTCGTGGCACCGCTCAACCCTTGCGTCAGCTTCGGGAAATTGGTGATGGTCGCATTGTTGAGAAAAACGAGCGGTCCATTCGGATAGACACTGCCGTTGTAGAATGAATTGAAATTCGTCGTACCCCAGATTCCCGCGCCGTAGCCCAGGAAGTTCGGATGTCCCGCCGCGCAAGCCGGATAGGCGCCCGGCGACGTATTGTCGGCATTGAAGCCGGGGCCATTGCAGCTCCAATTCATTGCGACCGGCGTCCAATTGAACGTCGAATAGCGTACCGTCTGGCTTCGATCGGCGTAGCGAACACCGGCTTTCAGCGAATCGAGCCACCCGCCCTTGTCGATGTCGTATTTCAAATCCGCACGAAATGCCGATTCGATGCCGCCGTCGTTCTCTTCATGCCCTTGAATGAAGGGAATCCAATAGTTGTGCGGGTTCGACAACCCCCCAGGCGCATAATTGACATTGGAACCGGGCAGCAATTGGACTTGCGGGGTGCCGCCGCCGTTCACGCTGTACTGGTAATTGGCCATTGATCCGGTGGCTACGAGGATGTCGTTGTTGAAGACGCGCGCATCGATGTACTGAGCGTCGAAATTGGAATGGAGCCGTGGAGTAATATCCCACTTGATGTTCGCCGAGATTTCCTTGGTATCCTCGGTGTGGTCGAAGTCTCGGGCTTCATCCTGGAAGTACAGGCCATCCCGGTTGGTCGCGCACGTGAAGCCGGGACCGCAATCATTGACGAACGGAACGCCGGGCACGGCCGAACCCGTGTTGATGGCGTCCTGCACGTTGGGCGAGTTGCTTCCCGCCCAGCTGCCGTGCGGTTGCGTCAACGTTCCGGATTGGAGCATGCCATTCGAACCGAAGATCAGCGGTCCGGTGCCGGTGGCCGGGCCCAAAATCGTCGAGCCCCGCGGATCGAAGCCGGGCGTTCCGAAGTACGTGCCATCGAGTATCGCGTGGCTGGCGTCCTCGAGCCATTTATTGTGGTAATTCGAATCCGTGTATTGCACGGTAGCGAGCACGGTCCTGGAATTGTTTTCATATTGACCCGCGGCCGTACTGCCGATCCGATCGCGGTCGTAATTGACCTGTGAATAACGGATACCATCGGGAGCGAAAGCCCAGCCGGTACCGCCAAACGGGTTGGAGGTGCAGGGAATACTGCCGTCGGGATTGACGATCGCGTGCGCCACAGTCCCATATCCAGACGAGCAATAAGTGTCGATCTTGTCCATGATCACGCTTTGCGTTTGCGTGATCACGTGGGAGCGAGCGTAATCCAATAGCAGTCCAAAGCGGCCGGCCTCCGTCATCCAGGTGTCGCTGGCCAGGACTGAATAGGCCGGTGTGAGCTGTTTCGAACGGTCTCCATAATTGCCTTGGACGGAACCCACAATGCTCGGACCCTCGCGATCGAACGGCAGCCGGGTGCGCAGATCGACCGTGCCCGCAATGCCGCCCTCGATCATATCGGCGGTCTGGTTCTTGTATGCATCAGCGCGGCTGAGCAACTCCGGCGAGATATCGTTGAAGTTCAATCCACGTCCAGAGTCGGCCGAAAAGGCATCGCGGCCATTGAATTCCGTGCGCACCTGGGTCAGGCCGCGAATCAGAATGTTCGTGGGTTCGCCCGAGGGGTGGGTGCTGTCGTCGTTCGACTGCAGGCGATTGACAGTAATGCCCGGTAGGCGCTGGAGCGCGTCGGACGCGGACTGATCAGGGAATGCGCCAAGATCGGTCGCAGAAATCGAATCGACGAAGGTGTTGGCATCCTTCTTGAATTCCTGCGAAATCGCCAGTGCTTGTTTCACTCCCACGACGACGATTTCCTGGATGGCACCGGGCTCTATCGTATTATTCGCGGTGACGCTTTGATCCGCCTGTGCGTTGGCGGTTGCCTGAGCGACCCTGAGGTATCGCGAATTCTCGTCTACGGCAGTCGAGCTGGTCGGAGGCACTGTGGTCGGGCCGGTCCTTTCACCGGTCGCGGCTTTGCTGCCGGAGGCTGCTTTTTCTTCGGCGGAGATGAGACGAATGGTCGCGGTATTATCGTTGCTGTAAACCGCTTCCAATCCCGTCCCATGCAACAATTGGTCCAGAGCGGCGTGCCTTTCGAGTTGCCCGCTCACGGGGCTTGCAGTCGCATGGCTGACGATGTCGTATCGGTACAGCAACTGCATCTTTGCCTGTGAGGCAAAGCTCTTGAGTGCGCTCGGCAGCGGTTGTGCGGCGATGTCGAATCGCGCCGGATCGGCGCTTGCTCTGCCGGGTACGGCCAGAATCGCACACGCCAGCGCGTGCAATACCGCCATGCGAACCAAGCAGTTGTTCGATCCCATCTCCCCCCCAAGAATTGTTCTAGTTATGCGGCTCTTAGAGAACCGTCTGCTATCACGAACTCCCGAGAAGCAAAATCCCCCCGGACGATTTATCGGATTCCTCGAATCATCATGGTGAAGCCATGAGCCAGTCCAGAGGCTGGTGAAACACTACTTGGCAGGTCCTTCGATGTAGACGTGGCCCTGGTCATCCCGCCGGATGGTGGTGCCAAAGCCGTCGTGCAACATCGTCAGCAGTGCTTCCACTCCGTCGGGACTCGTCTGAAACGTGCCTCCGACGGGGAGCGATCGTAGCGCATTATCGTCGAACTCGATCTTCAGCGTGGTATATCGCATCATCTCATTGACGACGTCGCCCAGCGGCTGATCTTGGAAATAGAGGCTGCTCTTCCTCCAGGCCAGCAAACGGCTGATCTGCGCCGAATTGAGCTCGTGGATCACTTCAGCGCGGTCATGTACGTCGGCCTGCTCACCGGCGGTCACGGCCGGCGCAAAACCGGTGATCGCCGCATCAAAAGGAGGAGGCTCATTCGCCGTCGCTTTGACGACTTTGACGGTGCCTTCGCTCACCGTCACTTCCAGTCCCGTCGGCCTCAGGTACACATTGAACGCCGTGCCGACGGCCCGAACCCAATAGTCGCCGGCGCGCACCCAAAACGGCCGTTGGGTATCGTGGGCCACCTTGAAAAAGGCCTCACCCCGTTCCAGACGAATGACGCGCTGACGCTGACTGTAGTCGACCCATATCCGGCTATCGGTATTGAGATCGAAGGAAGAGCCGTCCGGCAGCGCCACCGCGGCCTGCTCACCGATCGCCGTTTGAAAGCGGGTCTGTTCCTTTTGCCTGTATAGATTCCAGGTCAGACCGAGTGCCATGGCGGCGATTCCAGCGGCCACCGCAGCAACGGCCCAACGCCGGCGCCCGGCGGGCGGCGACGCGGCAGCATTCATCACTTGACCGAAATAGACGGCGCGGACCAGAGGACCGGATTTCACCAGTTCCTGCCATGTCCCGGAGAGCTCTGAATAGGCCTTCGCGTTCACTGCATTGGCGCCGAGCCAGGCTTCAAAGCGAGCGCGATCGTCAGGCGTAACATCGTCGGCGTTCATTCGAGCAAACCACGTGCTGGCCTCGCGCTCGGCGTCGTCGATGCTCGGCAGCCTATGAACCTTACCCATGGTCCCGCCTCGTGGCGCCATATCGCTGATTTACATAGCGATGAGTCTCATGCAGACCGCGCGCGATATGCTTTTCAACCGTTTTGGGTGAGATTCCGAGGCGCTCCGCAACCTCCTTGTAGGAACATTCGTGAAATACCCGCAGCGTGAATGCCGCGCGGCACTGCGGGGGCAGCTGATCGATGGCCTCCTGTATCAGGCGATTGCGCTCGTCCCTGAGCAACTCCGCCTCCAACGATTCGCGCTCAGTTTTGACCCGCGGATCGCCCAAATCCCCCACTGCGCCGCGCTCCGTAATCCGCCGATGACGGTATTCGTTTGCGGCAAGATTGCGCGCCGTCGAGAAAAGAAACGCCCGTAGCGTCGTCACGGAATCGCGCCGGCGATAAGTGCGTAGAAACGCTTCCTGCACGATCTCCTTCGCTGTTTCACTCGAGCCGACGAAGCGGCAAATATATCGGTGCAAAGCGTGGCGGCTCTCGGCGAAGAGCTTGGTGAAAATCTCGGTGGGGGATTGAGAGGCTGTCGGCATCGCCGTGTTATCCAATTGCTTCTACGGTACGCCAATGAGAGGTTGCACGGCAACTCTCACAACTCCAATGGGGGATTTTACCTTCCCAGGTGTCGTATGCATTGCCGCGGGCTCGACGCCCGGCCTACAAGGGGCAATGGGTTCAAGATGATTGCGCTCCGCTGCGGCTTCGTCAGGCAATTGATTGCGGCAGGGTTGACCATGGCGTCCCTCTGGAGTGTCGCCTTGAGCGGGCAACCCTCGGCTGCAACCATCGTCGCTTTGGAGCCCGGCGTCACCGCCGGTGTGGGTGCGCCGTTAGATTTTGCGGAATATGAGGCGGAGAGCGGTGTTACCAACGGTCGCATTGTCGGACCGGACCGTACCTTCGCCACTCTCGCTTCCGAAGCCTCCGGTCGGCGGGCGGTCTTGCTCGAAGGGCCGGGGGATTATGTCGAGTTCACGCTTTCCGCCCCGGCGAACGCCCTGACTGTCCGCTATGCCGTACCGGATGCGACCGAGGGCAAACCGGTCGATGCCAGGCTCGGCGTGTATGCACAGAGTCGCCCGATAGCGGAACTTGCCGTCACCTCCCGATACTGTTGCTACTACGGTAACTATCCCTTCACCAAGCATGTTGCAGACGGTAAGGGTCACCATTTCTTCGATCACGCGAGGATCTTGCTGGATGAGGCGCTGCCGGCGGGCACGGTGGTGCGCCTGACGAGGGATGACCAGGCATCGTGGATCGCGATTGATCTGGTCGATTTTGAAATGGTGCCCGCGCCGCACACCCGACCCGCGCGCGCTTTGTCCGTGGTGGATTTTGGCGCCGATCCCCACGGTGAGGTGGACTCCAGAGAGGCGTTTGCCAAGGCGATCGCGGCCGCCTCCGGTAGCAGGCGCCCGCTATGGGTTCCGCCGGGGCACTTCCGCCTGGATGGTCATGTTCAGGTCGATCATGTGGAAATTGCCGGTGCCGGGCCGTGGTATTCGGTGCTGCAGGGCGACGGCGTGGGGCTTTATGGACGTGATGCACCGAATCCCTCGCAGGCGGTCGACATTCACGATTTGGCGATCATAGGTCAAGTCAAGGAACGCGACGATCACAAGGCCTTGGCCGGAATCGGGGGCGCGCTCGGCGGCGGTAGCCGCATCCGCAACGTATTCATTCAGCACGTCAAGGTTGGACTGTGGCTCGACGGCCCCTTTGACGGATTGATCGTCAGGCATGTGCGTGTCTTGGACACCACGGCGGACGGACTCAACCTGCACCGCGGGATTTCGGGCGTGATCGTCGAGGAGAGTTTCTTTCGCAACAATGGCGACGATGGCATAGCTTCGTGGGCCGAAAAACTCGCGAACCACGACATCATCATTCGGCATAACACGGTCGTCGCACCCATCCTGGCAAACGGCGTGGCCATTTACGGTGGCCATGACATCGCCGTGTCCGACAATCTCATCGCCGATACCCTCACCGAGGGCGGCGGCCTGCACTTGGGCAACCGCTTCGATGCAGTACCGCTCTCTGGCAAGATTTCCTTGAAGGGGAATATGGTCGTGCGCGGAGGCAGTATCGATCCCCGCTTGCATATCGGTATCGGCGCCGTTTGGCTATTCGCATTGGATGCGCCGATCAAAGCGCAGATCGATTTGCGGACGACGACTTTGTTGGACAGCAGCCAGGAAGCAGTGCTGCTGTTCGGCAGGCGCATCGATGGGTTGGTCGTCAATGGACTGCGGGTCGATCGCGCCGGGGGAAGCTTGATCGAGCTGCGCGCGGACGGCAGCGCAACCCTTTCGGGGGTCCGGGCAACCGATATCGTCGAGCCGAGCGTGCGAAAGTGCAGCGCATTTCAGCTTGAATGGAAGGAATCAGACAACGCGCTTGACAGCGCGAGTGCGCAAGGCTGCTGAGCAGGGTCAATTTGGCCGGCACCCTCAATTGGTGCCGGCCGACCACGGAGATGAGAAGACTATGACTTGATGAAGGCCAAAATATCGGCATTGATGGTGTCCGCCTGCGTGGTCAGCATGCCGTGCGGAAAGCCCTTGTAGGTCTTCAAGATACCCTGCTTAAGCAGCTTTGCACTCAACGGACCTGAGTCCGCGTACGGGACAATCTGGTCGTCATCCCCATGCATGACCAGCGTCGGTACCGACACTTTCTTCAGGTCAGCCTTCGCACCCCCCATCATTCCCTGGCGCCACCAGTTTTGGATGATTCCTTCCGAAACCTTTGCTCCCGGCCGGTTGAAGCCGTAGAAGGGACCCGCCGGCACGTCCCGATAAAACTGGGCTCGGTTATTGGCAACCTGCGCCTGGAACCCGTCGAACACTTCTTTCGGAAGGCCGCCGGGGTTGGCCGGCGTCTTGACCATGATCGGCGGAACCGCTGAGATAAGGACAGCCTTGGCGACCCGACTCTCACCATGGCGCGCGAGATAATGAACAACCTCACCGCCGCCGGTCGAATGGCCAACATGCACGGCGTTCTTAAGGTTCAGATGCTCCGTAAGGACCGCTAGATCGTCCGCATAGTGATCCATGTCGTGGCCGGTGGCGGTCTGAGTCGAGCGCCCGTGACCGCGACGGTCATGGGCGATAACGCGAAACCCGTTATTCAAAAAGAACATCATTTGCGGATCCCAGTCGTCCGAGGACAGAGGCCAGCCATGCGAGAACACGATGGGCTGCCCGCTGCCCCAGTCCTTGTAGAAGATGTCAACTCCATCCTTCGTGCTCACCTTATTCATCGAATGGGCTCCTTGATACTTGTTGATCGAATCACCGCCAATTCTAGTCGGATCTCCCGCGGCCTCAACCCCGCCGATGTCACCGACTCGCTCAGAGCACGCCCGCGCGTCCCGCCCACATAGCAATGTAGCTCTTCAGGAAGGAAGTGAACTCATCCGCTCCCGGCGGCAGCTCTCTGCCCCGGCGACTGATCATGTGAAAGTCGAAGCGGACTACCGGATTGATCAATTGGCTCATCACAATCTTTCGGTTGCGGCACGCTGGCATCCCGAATGAAGGAATGATGGCGATCCCTTCTTCTGCTTCGACCAGCGCAATCTGCGTGTCGAGCAGGTTGACGATAGATCCGATCTGAACCTTCACGCCGGCTTGCGCGAGATGCTTGTCGATGAGTTGTTGATGTGGGTGACCCGGCGAAAGCGAGATCAGTGTCTCGCCATCGAGTGCGGACCACGTCGTTGTTCTGCGAGGCTGAATGTCCTCCTTGGCAGCTCGAGCTACCATCAAAGAGAAGCGGAAGAAAGGCTCACGACGCACGTCAGGCATGGCCTTGAATATCCCGAGGCTCATGTCGAGCTTCCGGGCCTCCACCATCTGGATCAGGGTCGGAAGGTCAGCATCGAATAGCTGAATCCGCACGTCCGGCCGCTGCTTTCGGAACTCGCGCATCGCTGGCGGCAGGATGTTGGCGGCCACGAGCGGCGTCGTGCCTAAAGATATTGACTGCTGCTTGCGCTTGGCGCTACGCCCGATGTTCGAGATCGTGGCGTCCAACTCCTGGAGGTTGCGCTGAATGACGGCGAGAAGCTCGCTGCCGTGAGGCGTCAACTCGACGTGACGCGTTGTGCGGTCGAACAGCCGGAACCCGACGCGACTTTCCAGCTCTTTGATGAGCACGCTTAAGCCCGATGGCGTGATGAAAAGCGCTTCGGCAGCGCGTCCTCCGCAGGAGGGCTTCTTGGCGCTCGATAAAGTAAGTGGGCTGCCAGCTTTGCGGCCGATGTGGCGGCGGAGAAAGCGGAATTCATGGCGAATTCGCAGGTTCCTTGGGGCGTCGAAGCACTCAACGGCGCAGTGAGAGCCGTGGAAAGCAAGCCGAGCTGGTACCTGGTTGCCACTGACGATCGGATGATCCCGCCCGCCGGTCAGCGCGCCATGTCGAAGCGTGCAGGCTCCAGCGTCGTCGAGGTAAAAGGCAGCCACGCGGTCTATGTTTCGCAGCCGGAAGCCGTCGCCGAACTCATCAAAAAGGCGGCGAAGAGTCTCTCGATGAAGTAGGTTCTTCAGCGCCGGCAATAGGCTTCCTGCACTGCCGGCGCCTTTCGTTGGATCAATTCAACGCATTTGCAGTCGCATCTGCTGCGTGCGACCGCAGGAACGGGATCGTGAGAAGTGCCGTCAGAAGCATGGATCCGACTGTTAAAGTTAACGACCCGATTATGCCGCCGTGGTCGAGGACATAACCCATGGCGCTCGCGCCGGCGACCGAGCCAAGTGCGGAGAAGGGCGTTGCCGCCGGCACCAACAGGTTGTTGGCATCGATGAGCGCCGAGTAGAGGTAGCAGTTTAGAAAGATCCAACCGATCTGCAACAGAGAGATATAGAGAAGGAACCATGCTGCTGATCGAGAACCCAAGATCATTCCGAACAGCATGCCGGTCATCAATAGCACGGCGCCCCCGATCGGGAGCCTGAAGCCGATGCGATCGTTGAGCCAGTAGGCTGCCACGGAGCCCAACGAACTCAACACCACGGAAATTCCGATGGCGTGCAAGGTGGCGTCGACCGACAGATTCGCGGCGAGGCGGCCGAATTCGCCGAGAAAGGTGTAGACCCCCGCCTGCACCAGGATGAAAGGGACGAATGACAGCAGCAACGGGTAAGCGCGCCATGATCTTTGAGGTCCTTCAGGCTCGCGTGGGTCGTCGGTCGTCGCTGTTGGCCACCTCGCCGGCAGCAGAGCTAAAAAAGGAAGTAGCATGATGAAAAGCCCGGCCATCACGACGAATAGGCCAGAGCTGCCCAACCGCTCAAACACCGAAGCGGCGGAAAACATGAAGGCCGCCTCGACGCCGATCTGGATAAAAGTGGTCACTGCAATGACGCGTCCCGGCGATCTCGAATTGGCGAGTACCGCTGAATACAGGGCCGTCAGAAGTCCGCCCGATACTCCGACCAGACCGCGCAATACACAGACCCCGGTGAAATCCTTCACGATCACGCAGGCGGCATTGCCGGCGATTGCCACTAAAATAGAAGGTAACGCCACTTGGTGCCAGCGCCAACGCCGCTGCCAATACAAGCCGGATAGCGAACCCGCCGCGAGACCTGCCAGTTCGATCGAAGCGACGGCGCCGAGCCGAGTCGCCGACCAGTGCAGTTGCGCCCAGCCATCGAGCATCGCCGGTGTGATGAGGGTGCCAATCGTGCCGATGATGAACAGCGCATTGACATATGCGAGTCGCGGCAGCGAGTCGAACCGTGGTCCTTTCGGTGGTGTGTCGCTCACCCGAAAAGCATCGGCGTGCGGGTAAGCAGTTCGGAGCCAGCGTCCGTGACGATGAGGTTTTGTTCGAATCCAGCGGTCCCGACCCCGGGATGCGTCAGAAAAATCTCCGCCGCCATCACCATGCCGGCTTCGAGCGGTACATCGTAACGCAGCGCTCCGTCGGGATCCGCTTCGCCTTCGCCGATGGGAATGGCGTAGGGGATGAAATTCGTGCTGAGGCCATGTCCCAACAGTGGAATCTTCAGTTGCGGATGGTCGAAGTAGCCATGCTTGCGGGCGATCGCTCCGCCAAGAACGCCCAGCTGCCGCGGCGTCGTGCCGGGGCGCATGGCCGCGACCAAGGCGTCCACCACCTCCACTGCGCCTTCCAGCAATGCGCGCTGCGCGCCGGTGGGCTGGTTACCGCAGATCAGCGAGCGGCCGGGGTCCATCCAATAGCCTTGGAAGATAGGCCCCATAATCCACGCGCGCACAACGTCCCCGGCCGTGGGCGGCGTGGTGTGATACCCGTATAGACCCATACTGATCACGTGGTGCTCAGTGTCCGCTCCGTGATGGATATCGATGCGATGAAAGCCGCCGCCGCCACGCATCAGGATGGCGGCGGCGGCAGCAGCGGCCTCCGCGCCCGAATGCCCGGTCAACAGGGACTCGCAGGCCGCGTTGAGCGCACGGGTGACCAGGTCCCCCGCCGTGCGGTA
The DNA here is from genome assembly GCA_963818075.1 of uncultured Gammaproteobacteria bacterium. Lineage (GTDB taxonomy): Bacteria > Pseudomonadota > Gammaproteobacteria > Steroidobacterales > Steroidobacteraceae > Bog-1198. The sequence goes on from CAWFQX010000013.1 coordinate 276,634, forward strand.
CACCTCGAGCTCTCGGGCGCTCTTGACGGACTGGGGGACTAACAGGAAGGTCTCATCGGCATGCCATTCTATTTGGGGCGTATGCCGGCGCAGCAGTCGGTCATACATGCCCGGCAATACATCATCGCCCACCACTGCGATCCGGCCTTCGATGCCCTGAGTGCTTAAGTGTGCAGCGAGGCCGGTCATTAAGTTCTTCGGATGACTGATAACTTCCCCGCAGACCACGCGCGACAGGTCCAGGTCCTCTGTTGGCAACCCCACGTGAAGCTCCGGCTCCCGGCCTCGGCGGATCAACACGGCGCAGAAGGTGTAGGGCGCCGCGATCTCCTCGCTCGCCGGATCCTGGCCGGAGCCGTTCATCACGAAATTCGTAAGCCACAAGACATCGCCCACCCGATCGAAAGTGCCCGCTCCGCGCTGCCAGATGAGCAGATGCTCATAACCGCGTGCGGCCATCGCCTGATGAACCCGCGCCCAGCGCGCCTGATATTCCTCGGGGGGGAAAAACAAGGCGGATCGCGTGCCCTTCATGAGTGCCCCCGGTGCGTAGTGCAACAATCCAAGAACTCCTCGAGCAGCCGATTGAACCGGGTGGTTTGATCGATGTACATCATATGCGCGCACTCCGCCATCACGACCAACGTGGCTCGCGGCAAGGAAGCCCGGCTGATGTCCGCCGTTGCCGTCGAGACCAAGTCGTGATCGCCGATCACGACCAGGCTCGGCGCCTTGACGCGCGCAAGAGAATGGCTGAAATCAAATCCCTTGAGATTCCCGTCGATGTGAAAATCGGAGCGGCGCACCCACATCTCGCGGAGCACTTCCATGCCCAACGGTGGCGTGTGCTTGAATCGCGCCGGCGGGGGCTTCGCGTACATATAAGGCGCAAGGGCCTGAGCCGAGGCCGCTGCATAATCCTTCTTGTAGGCGCCGTCGGCTTGGAATATACCGGCATCTTCCATGCGTGCGAGCCGAGTGCGAAGTTGCGCCGGTAGGCGCTTGCGAAGGTTGCGAAAATCCCTATCGATGCACCGCGCGCTCGAGCCCGTGCCGGCGAGCACCAATCCTAAAAGCCGCTTGGGATGACGTACCGCATAGGCCTGTGCGAGGATGCCGCCGAAGGAGTGCCCTAGCACTGCGAGCCGCGCTAACTTTAAGTGTTGCCGTACGCACTCAATGTCCTTGACCATGCCGCTCAAGGTGTACCCTTTTGGATCTTTAAGGCGCTCCGAGCGGCCCGATCCGCGCTCATCGATCAACACTAATTGACAGCGGCGCGCCAACGGCTGAAGTGCGGGGAGAAAGTCTGAGTGATCCGCTCCGGGGCCCCCGTGCAGCAGCAGCAGCGGTACACCACTACCGAGCGTCTTATAGTAGATGCGTACACCACTGCCGTCGACGAAGCCCTCCCTGTCGCGCGAACGCCCGCCGATGTGTCGATTGCGCATTTTTAAGACGCCCGCCGCGCGGATGCATCGCAGACAATTGTCTCCAGGGTGTTGAGACTCTTAGTCCAGGATTGATGGAACGCCGTAGTCAGCTCTACCAGTACCGTTTCAGCGGGCCGCTTATCGGTTCTCAAGTTGCAGTACGAACGAATTAGGATTGTCGTCGCGTTCCCCGCCCCCACAAAGTCCCAGTGATAGAAGGCGACGACATCGCGGACTTCCGTGCCGTAGTCTGCTGACAGAGATTTAGGATTCGCGGCTGTGATCTTTACGACTATCTCGGTCTCGGTCGTGACCTTTACCTGCTCCTGAAGGTAATACAGTGTGGGATCCTGCATGCCCACACCGTACAAGGGACTTGCCTTGAGGACTTGCCCTTCTTGGAGTCCGACACCTTGGTATGGAGGGCCCGAAATCCAGTCCCAGTGGTAATCCGTGTACCATCGGTTCATATCCAAGAACACGGGCCATACTCTACCGACAGACGCGCCAATAGTTTTTTTGACGCTGAGATATTCCGCAAGTTCGTACGAAATCGTCATAGTGCATGCTCCCTGGCATTTGAAGGAAAGTGCCCGCCAGCTTGCGGCGCATGACAATGGGTTGGCACGATCGCTTTCTCCACCCGGCGCGCTCGAATCAACATGGGAATTGTCAGCATTGCCGTCAGAGCCAACGCTCCTGTCGTCAATATGAGGGTTGCTGTCACCCCGCCATGCTCGAGTACGAAGCCGACCGCGCCGGCGCCGAAGGCCGAGCCAAAACACGACAACGAAGTGGCTGCCGGCACCAAGAGATTGTTGTAGTGGATGAGGGCTGAGTACAAGTAGCAGCCCAGAGCGATCCAAGCAATCTGGAGCAGCGAGATATTGAGCAGGAACAGCGAGGGGGAACGAGATGCGAAAATCATGGCGAACATCATGCTGCCCGTGATGGCGATCGCGCCGCCGATCGGGATCACATAGCCCGCGCGGTCGTTTAACACGTATGCCGCGACCGAGCCCAGGGAACTGAACACCAAGCTGATACCGATGATGCGCAGCGATTGTTCAGCGGAAAGGTGCGCCGCTTGGCGGCCGAATTCACCCAGGAAGGTGTACACGCCGGTTTGCACCATAATGTAGGGAACAAACGCCAGAACGAGCATATATCCGATTGCGGATTGCTTCTGAGAAGCTCGAGGGCTTGTCGGCTCGCTGCGATCGCCTCCTGGCCAGCCACGCGGCAATACACCCAGCAGCGGAACGAGTACGACAAAAAGCGCGGTCATTAAGATAAAGAGGCCATCGGAACCTAAGCGCTGGAACACAGTCGCAGCGCAGAATACAAACAGCGCCTCAATGCCGATCTGAATAAAGTTCGTGACCGCAATCACCTTACCCGGCGATCTAGTGTTGGCTAGGAACGCTGAGTAAATTGCGCATAAGAAGCCGCCCGCCAAGCCGGCCGCGCTTCGCGCAATGCACACGATGACGAAGCCGTGCTGGATGACACAGGTGAGGTTGGCGACTATGGCCAGCACCAAAGACATCAGCGCAACATGACGCCAGGGCCAACGACGCTGCCAATACAACCCCGATAGAGAACCCGACGCTAGCGTTAGGAGTTCAAGCGCTGCAACCAGCCCCAATTGACTTTGACTCCATTGAAGCGCGGCCCATGACTCGAGAATTGCCGGCGTGATGAGCGTGCCTAGAGTGCCGACGATAAACAGCGCGTTCACGTAGGCGAGGCGCCCGAGCGGGTCAAATCGCGCGACAGTCATCGCATATCAAAAATGCATCTTAAGATCTACGCCAATTATTCTGGGTGGCGTGGAGATCTGGGTTTGGAACACGTTGTTGAAGCCGTACAACGCTCCCTGTTGGATTTCCAAAATACCGTTCGAGTTCGTAAGATTGTGGCCATAAAGCGATAGATCGAAACGCCCCGTACGCACCCCGACGGCTGCTTCGAGCGCGCTGTACGCGGGCCGTGTGGCGTTGTAGGTAAATCCGGCCGGAATGTTGCCTAGGTGACTCCAATCGAGGCGCATGTAGCCGGTGTAGTCGGCAAAGGCCCTGGTGAATTGGGCGCCGACATTGAATTTCTGATGCGGCACACTGGGAATCGCTTCTCCGGGTTGTGCAGCACCTGCCCCCTGAAATGCGGCGTCTATCGATGTGAATTTTGCCTGATCGTAGGAACCACTGGCGCTCAACAGCAATGATTCAATGGGCTTGAAATTGATCTCAGCTTCCAACCCCTTGCTCTGCGCCGTACCGACGTTGGCCACAAATAGATAACCGCACCCGGGATCGGTGACCGCTTGCTGCACATTCTTCCAATCGATTTTATACGCGGCCACGTCCACGGATAACTTGCGATCCATGAATTCGGACTTCGCGCCCAGCTCATAATTCCAAACCGAGTCAGGCTGGTACAGGGACGAATAAGCATTGTTCAGCGTGCAACCGATTCCCGTGGGAAGCCCGACATTGGGTCCCCCCGGCCGGTAGCCGCGAGCAGCCGTGGCATAGAGTGTCGTGTCATCTACCGGGCGGTACGTGAGTACCAGGCGAGGACTGTTGCCACTCGCCTTGGCGTGGACCAGCGGTTGGTTGGGCGCGGCGAGCACTCCGCCTTGTGTATTTTCCAGGCTATCGCGCAGCTCGTAATAGCGTTCACCCACGGTGATTTCCAAACGCGGCACAATCTTGTAGGTCAAATCCGCGAAAACCGCCGATTGCTGGTCGATGACCGCTTGGTCAAAGCTGTAAAGATTGGGACCGGTCGTCTGGCCGATCGCCGCCGCGAACGTTGTGCTGTTCATTGACTCGGTTGAATGCTGCCGGTAGTGACTGAAATAGGCACCGCCGACCCAGCGTAGCCGTTGGTCAGTCGGCGACGTCAAGCGAAATTCCTGAATGAAGCCGTCGTTGTGGGAGGTGTCGAAGTCGGTGGTCGGATAATTCGGCGGATACGGAACACCGAACAGAGGCGCGAGACTTGCCCAATATAGGGTGTAATCGCTCTGAGTCTGCACGTTCCGAGAGAGCACCGATGTAGATGACATCAGGGTCGCATAGCCGAAGTTGTAGTCCACTTCCAGGTTGCCGACTTCAAGCCGACTTTGCTGCGGTGACGGATAATCGGCTGCAATTGTAAACTCTGGCAGGTTGCTGAAATAATTCGAGTTGCTGCCGGCGTCGACCTCCGAGATCATCAAGGTGGGCTCGATGGTCAACGCATCGGTCGGCTTCCAAAGGCCGATGATTCGACCACTCTTGAGGTCGACATCGTTTATTCGTCTTGCTGTCACGGGAAGGTCGGGCTGTGCGACGCTGAAGTCGCCGGGGACCGCTTGATTGATATAACCCGGGACATGCTCGAAAGCACCGACGATGCGGATCGCTGCGTCGGGAGACACCGGCAAATTCACGGCCGACTTCGTGAGATATCCCGCGCCGCCGCCGTCCATGTTGGAGCCACCCACCTCCAGGTTCACGGCGAAGGCGCTGGGATCAGGTTGAGCGGTCAGGATCCGAATCGCTCCCCCCATGGAACTCGAGCCGTAGAGCGTTCCCTGCGGCCCACGCAGTACTTCGACACGATCGACGTCAAAGAAGTCGATGTCCGGGGCACCGGCGAAGCCGTCTGTGCGGATATCAAGCGGAGTTTCGTTCATATAAAGCGACACAGCGGGCTCGAGTCCATAGGCGGTACCGAGGCCGCGGATCGCCAATGTCGTCTCTCCGGGACCGAGTACATCGAAGGAAAGACTCGGAACGTAGGCGGCCAGATCCGCGTTACCCTGCAAGCGCATCTGGTTGAGCGCATCGCCGCTCATCGCAGTGATGGCCGCCGGGACATCTTGCAGCCGCTCGGCGCGGCGCTGCGCCGTGACCACGATCTCGTCAAGCGAATCGCTGGGGTTCTGCGCCGCCGCCGGCTGTATGGCCAGCAGGCTCCCCAATACGAACGCCGTGCAGATGAATTTCATGATTGTCCCTTGCAAATACTCACTGCTCGAATGCGGCGCTTCGCCCGACGACGCGGGCATACACCTCACTCCCGTAGCGCACACCCGGCTTTCTGTCGTAGCTAAAAAGGGCAATGACGCGCGGCACCTTGCCGCGTACCGGCGGCACGCGGTGCAAGGCCCTGCGGCCGCAGAAAAGCAGCAACGTTCCCGCCTCAACCTTGATCGAGCGCACCGCTTGGGAACGACCATCGAGCGCAGCGGCCACCGCAGCGTAGTTCTCCTCGCCGTCTTTTCGGATATTGGGCGCGAAGTCGAAGGTCCCGCCGGCCTCCGGGGCTTGCAGCAAGATCGAGACCACGAAGTCGTTGAGGTCGAAATGCCAGCCGTGCGTATCGCCCTCGTACATGACGGTCGATGTACATCCCATGACGGGATCGGCCAATTGGAAAAGCGCAGACTCATTGAGCATCTGCGCAATGCGCTGTGTAAGGGTCTCACTGCGATACAGCGTCCGCAGTTGGCCCGCTTTGCTTAGCACATCAGTTGCGACGATAAATTGGCGGCTCTCGTGCTTGCGCCGACGTACGTGATCTGCCGGGTATTGCGCCAGTGTCGATTCATCGTAGGCACTGAAGGATTGTTCCCGCCGGTAGGCGCGCGGTACCGCGTCCAACACCTCGCTGGTCATCGCTTCGGTGACGCCGGCATGCAGGAAACCAGGAAGGCTCGCGAAGCTCGACTCCTTGAGCTGAGCCCTGCAGCGCTCAGCGATGGGCGCAAATCCTGCGTCATCCCCGAGGGGGTAGCGCTCCAAGTCCACCAACGCGGATAAGGAAAGCGATTCCGACATGATTTCCTCCGACTCCCGATGCGATCCCAAGCTTCTTCAATGCATTTCTTATGGTTATATTCGAAAATAAGCGCCAACAAACTAGCGTTTTTCTATTGATTCGTTATAATTTTGATATGGTAACTCTGCGACAGGCGCTGCCCCCCGTCAATGCCCTGGTCGTGTTCGAAGTCGCCGCCCGGCATCAAAATCTCACCGCGGCAGGCGCCGAACTCTGCATTGCCGCTTCTGCCGTCAGTCGCCACGTCGCCACTGTGGAACGCGAAACTGGCCTCACCCTCTTCACGCGCAATGGAAACCGGCTGGAGTTGACTGCGGCGGGACAACGCCTGGCTGACGCGATAGGTGCCGGACTCGGGCATGTACGCGATGTGCTCACCTCGCTCACACAGCGGGAGAGCAAGCGGGCGTTCACCATCGCATGCAGCCACGACCTCGCGCAGATTTGGTTGATGCCTCGATTTCGTGAGCTCGCCGAACACATCGGCGATCGACAGGTACGGGTCATCACCGCCACCAGCTACGAAGGTTTCGATGCACCCGATGTCGATTTGTCGATCCGATTTGGCGACGGGAAGTGGCCCGGCTTCACAGCCGCCCATCTGTTTGACGAGGAAGGGTTCCCGATATGCGCTCCCGAGCTCCTCGCACGGCATCCGGAACTACTCAACGCTGCGCCGGACGTGCTAATGAGATTCCCGCTGTTGCGGATGGCGAGCGAGGAAACCATTGGACTGAAGTGGGCGGACTGGCTGTTCCATCAAGGCGTGAAGCTGCCGGTAGTCACCGGCCCGATATTCTCCACATTTTCCCTTCTGCTCCTGGAATTGGTGGCGGCGCGCGGTGTTGCGCTGGGGTACAAGATCATCGTCGACCAGCTCATCATCGATCGGCGCGTCGTGCGGCTGTCCGATCAATCGATCCGAACGGGCTTAGGCTTCTATCTCGTCTATCGAGAGCCCGAGCCGATTCCGATCGAAGCGCTCATCCATGTGTTTCGTAAAGGGCTCGAAGCGCAGCAGGGCATCGGACAGGACGTCACCGGCTGAGCTTGACGAACTCTCCGGCTTTCATGATGGCTGACAATCTCCGGCCATCTTGAGCGAGCACGCCGATGTCCTCGAGCGGGTCTCCGTCAACGATCAGGATATCCGCGCAGCAGCCCGGCTGGATCTTACCGAGATCCGGCTCCATCAAGATCTCGGCATTTACGGAGGTTGCGGATCGCAAGATGGCGACGGCCGATTGCACTTCCCGCCGGATGCTAAACTCGCGCGTCTGACGAGTGTGGAGATGCCCAAGAAGGTCCGTTCCAAAGCCGATCTTCAGTGCGAAGCGGTCCATGATCTCCAAACCACGAAGCGAATGATCACTCACCTCAGAGAGCTTTTCGCTCATCCAAGACGGCAGCCGGCCGGCTTTGGCATCGTCGAGCAACGCTCTTACGATAACGGTTGTGGGCACCACGAATGCACCTGCGGATTTGACCGCTGCCGCGCTGCTCTCGTCGATCAGGGTAGCATGCTCAATGGTGCGCACACCCAGCATCGCCGCGCGTGCAATTGAGCTCGGCGGATGGCAATGAGCCGCGACATATTTTCTCCGCCGAGCGGCCTCTTCGACCGCCGCGATGACTTCCCGGTCCGTAAATTGATCCATCCAAATGGGATCTGCCGGCGATAAGACGCCGCCCGACAGCATGATCTTGATGCAATGAGCCCCGCGACGAAGTTCCTCTCGAGCCGCCGCCCGGACCGCATCCTCGCCATCCACGACAAGTGCCACACGGCCTTCGCCTGAGCATCCGCACGCGCCGACCCCACTGAACGGGTCTCGGAAATCACCGTGTCCGCCCGTCATGGAAAGGGCGCGCCCCGCGAAGAACACTCGAGGTCCCCTGATCAGGCCTTCCGCAACGGCTCTCGCGATCCCGGCATCGCCGCCTCCGACATCGCGTACCGTGGTGAAACCGCAGTCCAGGGCATGACCTAACATCTTGGAGGCGTAGCCGGCGACATAGGTCAGTGGCTGCGTCTCCACGTCCGTCACCTTGAGACTGGCGCCCAAAACGTGGCAGTGTGCGTCAATCAATCCGGGCATCAAAGTCTTGCCGGCGACATCGACGACTTCCCCGCTAGTCGAAGCACTCGGCGTCCGGTCCACTGCCACGATGCGGTCGCCCTCGACGACGACAACCGATTCGTCGACGTACTCGCTCCGCTCGCCGTCGAAGATTCTTGCATTCAGGAATGTCGTTCGATTCACTCGTTACCTGCCGGCTCTTCTGTCCTCTCCCAGGATCTCATGTAGCATCCACCGTCAAACCTGTCCGCATAATATTGGCATTGACCAAATGACTTTTTAGCACGAGTTGCGCGAGGCAGTTACGCTTCCGTTAGTAGCCGACGGTAAAGCGCTGTCGTGGGTGAACGGGACGCTCGAGTTCATCGAACAGGGCGATCGCGAAGTCCTGATAGTTAACGCCTCCACTGTTGTACGCCGTCTTTGTACGCTTCTCATGCAAAAGTGCGGTCCACGGTTTGCTCTTTTATGACGGCGTCCCAAACTTTTGCGCCTCTAGTGCCAGGGACATCGATTCTTGATGATCGATCGGACAGAGTTGTTTTATGGTGCGCAAAGAGGATTCGATACCCCTGACCCACGCATTACGAATTCGCAGGCCTTTACCACGACTCATACCGATCAATAATCTGCGAACGCAAAACGCTGTTTGCGCCAGGGAAGAGCAGCGAAAATCTACTTATGCTGGTACAAAGCTGGCCACAGTGAAACACCACATTGCGAAATCCCGCTATTCCGTCTCGGGCGGAGCGGCCTCGACCCACGGGTTGAACACCATAACGCGGGCTTGTTCGAAGTCACTGGTGTCACGCGACACGATCGTTAAGTCGTAATGCTGCGCCGTCGCGGCGATGATGAGGTCTGGCTGCGAGAATGTGTGACCGATCTTGCGCCCCTCCTCGACTAGGAGCCTCCATTTGAGCATCACATCCTCGGTGATCGGCAGCACCCTTTGTTCGAACATTGGGCGCACCTTGTGGGCGAGCCAGTCGTTGAGATCAGAACGGTGTGCTACGTCCGGCAAAATCTCAATGCCAAACCGAATCTCCGCCAGCGTGACGACGCTGATATGGAGCAATTCAAGGGGTTGCTTCGCGACGAAGCCGACAACTTTGGGTTCCGGTTTCGGGCGCCGAAGCTCGGACAGGATGTTCGTGTCGAGCAGCCATCGCATCACAACGATACATCACGAACGGGCATGGTGCCGCGAGTCGACGCGATCTCGATGTCGCGGTGGGGGGATGCCTGCATGGCTTCAATGAGTGCCTGGCCAGTGGCGCTACCTTTGAGACGGCGGAACTCCTCGGCCGCAATGACGACCACCTCGTCGCGTCCATGCACGGTGACGTGCTGCGGTCCCTCGCTTCGTACCTTGCGGACGAGTTCACTGAAGCGCGCCTTGGCATCCTGCAAAAGCCAGTAGCCCGTACGTCCCTTAGGAGGCCGAGCCTTACCGCCTTTCGATGTCGACAGTTTCGATTTAGATATTCTAGTCATTCTGACTAGAATAACCCAGAAGACCCGCTCCTTCAAGGAAAAAGGAAACTGAGTGCCGGGTGGCGTGGTGGCGCCTCTAGTCTTCGAGGATGGTGATGGCGCGCTCCGGACATTTCCGCGCGCCAAGCCGGGCTGCCGCCTGCATGCCGGCAGGCACCTCCAGGGTCTTGCCGCGATCCGCGTTATACCCGTTGTCGTCGAGTTGATAAAACTCCTGGGCAACGGCGCAGCAGCGGCCGTGGCCGGTGCAGAGTTCACCGTCGATTTTGGCTTTCATTGCTTTGTCACCTGGAAATTAGCGCACATCTTTCATGCGCCCAGACACTGGCAGTTGATCTATGGCCGCGAGCGCCTCGAGGGCGAGACCATGACTCAGGCCCTCCTGCATCAAGCGCTTGAGGCGCTGCGTGAGTGCCAGCCGCGTATAGCGGCGAGTCAACGTGGGCATCGCGGCAATGTAGCGGGCCAGTTCCATGGCCCGGCTCAGCAGCTTGTCGCTCGGCAACACTTCATTGACCACGCCGTACTCCAATGCAGTACGCGCATCGAGTTCCTGGCCGGTAATTAGGAAATAACGGCCGCGGTTCGGGCCGAGTAAATGCGGCCACACCACATGCGCGCCGTCTCCCGGCACGATACCGGACATAAAATGCGGTGCATCCTGAAACAATGCGGTATCAGCGGCGAGCACCACATCCGCCAATACGGGAATCTCCGGATGAATTCGCGCCGGGCCGTTGATCGCAGCGATTACCGGCACCTCGATATCGAGCAGGTTGGTGAGTAGGCGCCGTCCGTCGTAGAAAATGTGGTCCCAGTCGCCCGCCGTGCTCAATTTGAAGCTGCCGGCATTGATATCCACGCAGTAATTGGCGCCGGTGCCCGTCATGATGACGACTTTGTTGTCGCGGTCGCCGCTCACTTCCGTAAAACACAAACCCATTTCTTCGTGAGCCTCGGCGCTCCACACGAACGCCCCGCCGTCGGTGTTGAACCGCATGGTGAGGATGCCGTCTTCGCGCTGCAAATCGATATTGCGATAGCGCTGGCGGTACTGGCTGAATTTGGAAGACTGGTTGGACATGGCAAATCAGAACACCAAGTCGAGTCGGCGCATCGAGCGCAGAAACCCAGTCTCATAGATTGGGGCGGTGCCAGGCTTCACGCCGAACTCGGGAATGCGCTTGAGCCACTCGTCAAGCGTGGCGCGCAACTCGAGGCGCGCCAGGTTGGAACCGACGCAGCGATGCGGACCCACGCCAAAGGTCGAATGCAGAACACTGGCGCGGGTGATGTCGACCCTGCTCGGATTCTCGACCGTGCGCGGATCGCGCGAACTCGCCGAGTAGGCGAGCATCACGAAGTCACCCTCTTTCATCGGCGTTCCCGCGACTTCCACATCTCGAGTACAGGTGCGCCCCAGACCGACCACGGGCGGAAACACGCGGGCGAACTCCTCGATGGCATTCGGCATCATGTCGGGGTTGTCGACCAGCGCCTCACGATCGGCCGGATGAGTTGCCAGGTGGTGGATCGCGGAGGCCATCACGAACGTCGTGGTCGCGATGCCGCCGAAAGTCAGGTCGACCAGGATGCTCAACTTGTGCTCCCAGGGCGCGCTCGTGCCGTCCTCATAGGTGACGCCCTTGAGAATCGTGTCCACCAAATCGCCGCGCGGGGCTTCTTTCGACCGCACTTTAAGGTAGCGGTCGAGGCACTCGAAGACCTTGGCGAAATGCCCTGCCCGCTCGTTGACCGGGCCGAACGACCCCTGTTCGACGCCGTCTACCAGCAGTGCCAAGTCCTCGACGGGCACGCCGAGGATGTTCTTGAAGAACGCCCAGCCCGGCAGGATTGAGCCGAACTCGCTGATGAATTCGCAATGCCCCTTGTCGATGAGGCGGTCGATCAGGGTATTCACGTCTGCTCGAACATTGGCCTCATAGCCGGCCACGACTTTTGGGCTCAAGTGCGGATTTATCGCACTGCGCCAAGCGGTGTGACGCGGCGGGTCGCTCTCTTCCGGCATCAGCAGCGGCAAACCTTCCGGACGATTCGGTTGGTAGCCCTTTGCATTCGAGAAGGTCTTCCAGTCCTGGCCAATGCGGCGCACGTCTTCATTGCGGCTGACCCACCAGTATCCGGTCCCGACGTTGCTGCGCGCCACCGGGCAATAGTTGAGGTGGGTCTCAAGCGTATCGACAAACTTTTCGTTGAACTCGGGCGCGTCGTAGTCGAAATCTCGGAAGATGTCCCTGCCGAAACGCGCTTTGAGTTCTTCGGGAGTTGGCGCGCCCGCCTCCACTTTGACCTCGGGGTTACGGCGCGAGATGGGGCATCGAGTCGACTCGTCCATCGCTCTTCTCTCCGGTGTGCGCGGTCTGCGATAAAACAAACACTTGTTTGGAAGAATATTCCTTTCGAATTACACTGTCAAGGGATGCCCACCGGCTCGTGGCCAATTTTTAGCGTCGGCTCAAACGCGGCCCTTGCTCACCGCGGTTCGCTTCCGCGTCGCCGTTGTCCGCCCCGCCGGCAAGGGCTGTTCATCTTTCCCCACTCTTCCCCAAGCAGGCCCTTCGCGCAAGCCAAATATCAGGGACTCGGCCATCCTGTCCGCGATCTCTTCGGGGCTCGAGGAGCCCTTGTCCGAGTACCACTCCGGTATCCAATTCAAGGCACCAAGCACGCCGAATACGGCGATGTGCGTATCGAGTCTCGGACTGAATACGCCGGCTGCCTTGCCATCATCGACGATTTTCACGTAGGCGTTGGCGTATCGCCTGCGCATGGCAACCGCGCTGGCCCGGTTCGGTTCGCTCAAAAATCGCCATTGGTGAAATACGACCAGGGAGCGTTGTGGGTCCTCCGCCACCACATCGACATGCGCTCGAATAGCCTTTCGAAGCCTCGCCTCCGGCGATTCGGTGGAGCCTTGGAGCGACTGTTCGATGGCCAGAAAGCGCGCGATGCCCTCCTTGACGATGTCGAGCAACAGAGTTTCCTTGCTGTCGATATGCGCATACAGGCTTCCGGGTAGGACGCCCACAGCCTCGGCGATGTCGCGCATTGTTGTACCGGTATACCCATGCTCGCCGAACAGCCTGACGGCCACATCAGCAATGACCTCGCGTGTCCCAGAACTTTTGACTTGCTTCTTCTTCATTCGATCGCCTTGGTGTCATGATCCAACTAACGGGCTTTCGCCCGACTTGCATGGAGTTTCACTCTCTGCGCAACTCTCAGGACTAGAAAAAAACAATCATTTGTTTTATTGTGGGCATCTCAGGCGCCGATGTCAACCAACTCGGGCGCCAGGCGCCGTGAGTGTAACGTGGGGGCGCTTGACTTTGGTGCTCGTTTGCAATTAGAGTTTAACAAACAAATGATTGTTTGTTTGGAGAAAAGAGATGGCCGGTCGGATCTGCAACGACCCTCAAGAAAAGACCTTTGAGGACTTCGCTCTCGGAGACGTCGTCATTACCCGCGGGCGCACGGTCGACATCGGCGACATCTCGCTGTTTTCCGGTCTCACCGGCGATCACTACCCGTTGCATACCGACGAGGAGTACGGGAAATCCACGCGCTTCGGTACGCGCATCGCACACGGTCCGTTGACGTTCGCCCTCGCCGTCGGCCTGGTCGGAATGAGTGGTTTTTACGGCAATGCGATCACCGCGCTGGTGGAAGTGAAAAGCTTGCGTGCCCTCAAGCCGGTAGCACCCGGCGATACCTTGAAGGTGCACGCCGAAGTGGTGGAACTGTCGGAGAGCCGCAATCCGAAATACGGCACCCTTCACGTGAACTACTCGGTGCACAACCAGCGCGAGGAAGAGGTGATGGTTTTTCTACAGATCATGTTGGCGCGGCGACACGCGCCGGAAGGACCCTGAGAATGGCGGATACCTGGCCCCTGCATATCGATGCCAATGCGCCCAACGATCCGGTATTCGTCGGCGTCGGCGAATTGCCGTCGGGCCGCTATCCCGAGCGCAATTTCATCGGCGACCTGACTCATGTGGGTTTGCTCGCCCTAGCCGACGCAAGAATGGTGCCGCGCGACGTCGACACCATCCTGCTGATCCCTTGTCTGCATTCGCCGTTCGACCAAGCGGATCTGATCTTTTCGCGAATGGCCGAGGAATTGGGACTGCTCGGTCACTTAAAGTCGAGCTTCATGGTGCATTCGGGCGGCTCGACCAGCGACAACGCGGTGCGCCTCGCGTCCGGCCTGATCGCGTCCGGCCACGCCCGCACCGTGTTGGTCCTGCACTGCGAACGCTGGGGTTCCGCCGATCTGAACGCCATGGTGACGATGCTCAGCAAGTACGGCATTCCCAACGAATGGGAAGCGCCCACAGGCTTGCAGTTTAACGCCATCGGGGCCCTCATCACCCGGCGCTACATGCACGCCACCCAGTCGAGCGCCGAAGATATGGCTTCGTTCTGCGTGACATTGCGCAAGTGGGCGCAGCTCAATCCGAACGCCATGTATCGGGGCAAACCCCTGACCGTGGAAAAAGTGTTGGCATCAAAGGTCGTCGCTGACCCCTTACATGCGCTCGAGTGCCCGATGCTGGCCGATGGTGCCGTTGCCTTCGTCATGACCAGCGCCGAGAACGCCAAGGTGCGCGGTCTCGACACTGTGCGGGTCGCAGGTTCTGGTGGCAGCGTCAGCCACTACAGCGTGGGCCAGGAGCCCGATCTGGCTGCACTGGGATGGGCCACTGCCGCCCGGCGCGCTTACGAGCAATCGGGCTGGGGCCCCAAAGACGCGCAGATGGCTCAAATCTACGACACTTATGCCGCCGTAACGACCATCGCCGTCGAGGGTCTGGGGTTCTGCAAGCCCGGTGAGGGAGCTCGCTGGTTCGCCTCCGGTGCAGCAGACCCCGGCGGCAAGATGCCTTGCAATACCAACGGCGGCATGCTCTCCGCCGGCCACACCGGGGTGGGCGGCGGCACTGCGTTGCTGGTCGAGGGAGTGCGCCAGCTGCTCGGGCGCGCAGGTCCCGAGCGTCAGGTAACCGATGTGCAGCGTTGCATCGTCGGCGGCACGGGCGGCAGCTACATGGACGCACAGGTATTGTTGTTGGAGCGGCGCACCAAGGGGCGACCATCGTGAGCAATCCGATACGTGACGAGTTTCGCGCCGGCTTGGCACGCGGTGATCTGCTCATTCAAAAATGCAATGACTGCGGCAAGCTCAACATGTACCCGCGCCATGCCTGTCCCTATTGCCAATCGCTCTCTCTGGGCTGGCACAAATCGACGGGAACCGGAGTACTGCACAGCTTTACGGTGCTTCGCGCTGGGGCGCCGGAAGGCTTTGAAGCTGATTTGCCCTATGCCCTGGGTGTGATCAAGCTCGATGAGGGAGTCCAACTGCTGGCGCGGCTGGTACCCGATCCGGACGGCAACTGGCAAACCTACCAGTGCGATGCGCGCGTGCAGTTCAGACCGGTGGCCCCCGAATCGGCGACGCCTCGTCCTTGCGCTTGGTTCGAACCATCGGCCGGCTGATGTAACGCCCATGAATACCTTTGCGTTCTTGCAAAAGGCCGCGATGTTGCGGCCGGACCAGCCTGCGTTGGTACACGGCGCGGAATCTATCTCGTACCGGGAATTTCGCGATCGTGCGCTTGCGATTGGCGGCAATCTCTTAGCCCTTGGGCTTGCGCCCGGCGACCGCGTGGCCTTCTGCCTGGCCAACTGCCCGCGAATTCTCGAAACCATCTATGGGTGCTTCGCGGCCGGACTCATCGTCGTTCCGATCAACGCCCGTCTGCATGCGCGAGAAATGGCATATATCGTCAGCAATTCCGGGGCCAAGGCGTTGATTTATGGCCCGGAGTATCAAGCAGGAATCATGCAGCATCTTGCCGAGTTCGCCGGGCTCGAGCATCGCATCTGCACGACAGCGGTGGATGGCGTGGTCCCCTATCAAAGTTTGTTGAACGCCGGTCATGCACTGGGGCAATCCGCCGAAGTAGCAGCCGCCGATCCCTGCTGGCTGTTTTACACCTCCGGCACCACCGGCAAACCGAAGGGCGCCACTTGGACGCACCGCACACTACGCGTCGTGATCATGAATTACCTCGCCGACGTGCACAACATCCAGCCGGGCGATATTGTGGCTCATGCGGCACCGATGTCGCACGGCAGCGGCATCGTTGCGCTACCGGCCGTGGCACGCGCCGCCACCAATGTGATCCTCGACAGCAAGAGCTTCGAACCCAGGGCTCTATTCGCGATGGTCGAGGCAATGAAGGTCTCGCATATTGCATTTTTGGCGCCGACCCAGATCATCAAAATGCTCGAGGAGTTCGTACCCGGCGCGTACGATCTATCGAGCCTTAAAGCCATCTGCTACGGCGGAGCGCCGATCTACGTCGAACACTTGCGCAATGCGATCAAGGCGTTCGGACCGGTGTTCGCACAAATCTACGGTCAGGGCGAGGCGCCCATCACCATCAGCGGGCTGAACGCAGCCGAGCATGCCCGGCTGCTCGCAGCCAACGATCATCACATAGGTTCGGCAGGCACCATCCGCACCGACGTCGAGGTGCGCTGCGTCGATGCCGACGACCGGCCGCTTCCCCCCGGTCGTGAAGGTGAGATCACCGTACGCGGCGACATCGTTATGCAGGGATATTGGAACAACCCGATGGCCACGGCGGAAGCCCTGCGCGGCGGATGGCTGCACACCGGCGATATCGGTGTGCTCGATGAAGAGGGCTATTTGTTCTTGTTGGACCGCGCCAAGGACATGATCATCAGCGGCGGCAACAACGTCTACCCGCGCGAAGTAGAGGAGGTCATCGTCCAACACCCTGCCGTTGCAACTGTCGTCGTGTTTGGTATTCCCCACGCCTATTGGGGCGAGGCCGTGCACGCCTTGGTCGTGCTCGAATCGCAAGCCATCGCCACCGCCCAAGACATCATCGACCACTGCAGCCAGCACATGGCGGGTTATAAGAAGCCCAAGAGCGTGGAATTCGTCGATTCGCTCCCGGTGAGTGGCTACGGCAAGGTCATGCGGCGCGAGATCCGCGAGAAATATTGGCAAGGTTACGAATCTCGCGTCGGGGGCGGTGCCCCTAAGTCAGTCACACTCAACGAGGAGCGCCCGTGAGCACGGTCTTAATCGCCGGTATCGGCATGACGCCCTTCGGTCGTTTTCCGGGGCGCGGAATTCGATCCCTCGCGGTGGCCGCCATCGATGAGGCCTTGGCCGACGCGGGCATCCCGGCCGAACATGTCGGCAAAGTGTTCTTCGGCAATGCCGTAGCCGGCATCGTCACTCACCAGGAGATGATCCGCGGCCAGGTCGCGCTACGGTATCATCCGCTTGGACGCTCTTCGGTCATCAACGTTGAGAATGCATGCGCCTCGGGAGGCTCAGCGCTCAACCTCGGATTTGAAATGATCGCCGGCGGGCGCGCGGAGGTGGTGTTGGTGGTTGGTGTCGAACAACTCAATCACGCGGATCGGTCGCGGCCATTCGAGGCATTGCGGGGTTCGACCGACATCGACGACATCGGCGAGTCGGTTCCGGGACAAGTCGCGGCCAACTCGATTCTAATGGATTTCTACGCCGGTGTGGCGCGCAACTATCTCGAAACGCATCGGGCCACCGCGGAGGATTTTGCCCTGGTCGCCGTGAAGAACCGCCGACATGCGGGAATGAATGCGCTGGCGCATTACCGCGCACCGCAGTCGGTCGAAGAAGTTATGAACGGCCGTATGATCGTCGATCCGCTGCGGCTGGCGATGTGCGCGCCAACGACCGATGGCGCGGCGGCTCTGGTATTGTGCTCGGCGGATTATGGTCGACGGCTCACCCGCAAGGCGGTGCAAATGGTGACATCGCACGTCGCGGCCAGCCCCGGCGATGGACTGAGCCCGGTCACTCCCGCGGCGAACGCCGCCTATAAGGCCTCCGGAATCGGGCCCCACGGCTTCGATCTCATCGAATTGCACGATGCGGCGGCGCCGGCGGAATTGCTGCAGTATGCCGAGATTGGGTTGTGCGAGGAAGGTCAAGGTCACCATCTGATACGCACAGGCAAGACCAGCCTCGGCGGAGAGATACCGGTGAATACCAGCGGCGGACTTTTAAGCCGTGGTCATCCGCTCGGGGCCACGGGCTGCGCGCAAGTGGTGGAACTGTGCCACCAAATGCGCGGCGAAGCCGGTGCTCGGCAGGTCGAGGACGCCAGAGTTGGTCTGGCGATCAATGGCGGCGGCTGGATGGACGGAACGTACGCGGTGGCGGTATCCACGATCGTCAAGAGATTGGATTGATCCCATTACGAGTCTCACGCCATGAGCACGCGAACCGACCTTGAAACCTGTTACCACGAACGCGTCGCGGATGGTGTGGCGATGCTGACTCTGAACCGACCGGACCGCGGCAACGGCGTGGTGCCCGAGATGGCGCGCGACATCTTGGACGCTCTGACGACCCTTGAGCAGGATCGTTCCGTACGCGTCTTGGTACTCACTGGCGCGGGCCCGCACTTTTGCTCGGGTGCCGATTTGGTGGAGTTTCAGCGCTACATTGCCGAACGACTTCCGGTCGACCATGAACCCTACAACGCTCGCGTCCTATGGCCGGTCACGCAACGCTTGGTGAGTTGCCGCCTGCCGATTATTGCCGCCATCAATGGCGGCGCCACCGCCGGCGGACTGGACCTGGCGCTGGCCTGCGACATGCGTATTGCCTCCACCCGAGCGAGGATGGGGGAAACCTATATCAAACTTGGCTTGAATCCAGGCAACGGCGGCACCTATTTTCTGCCTCGCCTGGTCGGTTCCGGGCTTGCCGCGGAGCTCGCCTTCACGGGCGACATCTTGGATGCAGAGCGCGCGCTGAAAATTGGTCTGGTCAACCGGGTGGTGGAGCCGGATAAGTTGTTGACCGAAACCACTGAGTTGGCTGCGCGCATCGCCGCCTACCCGCGACTCGCGCTCGAAGCCACCAAACAACAGCTGCGGCAGAGCTCGCACCTGGATCTCATCAGTTCGATGAATTTGAGCTTCTGGGGCGTGGCCACCATGAGCCACACCGAAGATCTCAAGGAGGGCATTGCCGCCGCACGCGAGAAACGCCCGCCGCGATTCAACGCCCCCGACAAGAAGGGCGACTCATCGGCGTGAACCTTAAAAACACCTATCGAGGACTGCGCGTGCTCGATCTGGGCACCAATATCGCGGCGCCGTTTGCCGCGATGATGCTGGGCGACATGGGTGCCGACGTCATCAAGATCGAGCGGCCGCCCAATGGTGACGACACGCGCGCGCTGCCTCCCTATTGGGGCGATGAAGCAACAGTGTTCCTGGCGGTCAACCGCAACAAGCGCAGCGTACTGCTCGACATCAGAACCCCCGAGGGCCGCTCGACGCTCCTGCAGCTGGTCGAGTCCGCCGATGTCGTAATCGAAAGTTTCCCGCCGGGTCTTGCCGATAAGCTTAAATTGCGCTTTGAGGATCTGCTGGAGCGCAATTCGCAACTCGTGCTTTGCAGTGTGTCGGCCTTCGGCGATGGTCCGCTCGGCGCCAAGATGCCCGGCTACGACGCGCTGGTGCAGGCGGTGTCTGGGCTCATGAGCTTTACCGGCCAACCGGACACGCCGCCGGTCCGCCTGGCGCCGTCCGTGCTCGACTTGTCCACCGGCATGTGGGCACTGATTGGCATTCAGGCCGCTCTGGTGCGCCGTAGCGCAGGCGGAGGCGCCGAGCACGTGCGCCCGGCGCTGCTGGATACGGCATTCACGCTGATGTGCCACCAGGTGCTCGGGTACCGGGCGACCGGCGAGCTGCCGCAGAAACTGGGATCCGGTGCGCCGAGTGCCTCTCCGTACCGAGTGTTCGAGGCCTCAGATGGCTACTTCATGCTGGCCACGGCCAGCGACGCACAATTCGTGCGGCTCTGCACGACCCTGAGGCTCCCCGCACTGACCGGGGACCCGCGCTTCGCGACGATGAGCGGGCGGCTGACGCATCGTGACGAGCTGGATACCCTCCTGGGTGACGAGTTCCGTCGACGACCTATCTCGGCGTGGCTGCAAATCCTAAGCGACGCCGGGCTCTCGGTCGGTCGCGTCAACGATCTTCGAGAAGCACTGGCGTTGCCTGTTGTGGCTGAGCGCGACCTATTCGTCCCGCCGGAACAAATGCACTGGCCCGGCGGCTTGCCGCTGCTCCGTCTTCCCATCGATCGCGACGGCACGGGCCCCGGCCGGCCGCCGCCGAAGCTCGGTGAACATACCGTCGAGGTTCTGCGGGAAGCCGGCATAGATGACGCGACGCTCGAGCGCCTGAACCAAAGTTAAGCGGCCGTATCACTCAGAGCCTGGGTGACAGCGAAATCTCACAATGCAGTCATGCCGCCATCGATGACATGTTCCGTACCGGTGATAAAGGCAGACTCATCCGAAGCCAGGAAGACCACCAAGTTGGACACCTCGGAGGCATCGGCCATGCGGCGCAACGGAATTTGTTTCAGGGCGTCGCCGCCGCCCTCGTCGGTGGCGGCCACCATCATGGGTGTCTTGATGTAGCCTGGGTGCACAGAGTTTACGCGGATGTTCTTGTCGCCATATTCCACCGCAACTTGCTTCGTCATGCCGCGCACCGCGAACTTGCTGGCCACATAGGCAAGGTTTGGCGCGCCGTAGATTGCCACGAGACCCGCGATCGATGAGATATTCACAATTGAACCGCCGCCGGCCTTGATCATGCCGGGGAGCACAGTCTGCATCCCGAGAAACACCCCGGTTTGATTGACCGCGCAAACACGCAGGAATTCGGCTTCCGGGATTTCGGTCGTGGCGGCGAGCTGACCGAGAATACCGGCGTTGTTGACCAGCACGTTGACCGTACCGAAGCGTTCCTCGCCCTTCTGCAGCACGGTCTTCCAATCCTCGGCCCTCGACACGTCCTGCTTGACGAAAATCGCGCCGGCGCCGAGTTCGGCCGCGAGCGCTTTGCCGGCTTTCTCATTGAGGTCACCCAAAATAACCTTGGCGCCGTGCTCGACGAAGGCGCGAGCATGCGCCATTCCCATGCCTTGGGAGGCCCCCGTGATAATCGCTGTCTTTCCGGTCAGTCGGCTCATGATGTTGTCTCCAAGTTTTAGAATTTGACTGAAAGCTCCGCACCAAATGTGCGGGGCTCACCCGGATACCATGTATTCACACCGGACGAGGCGCCAAGCGCGTAGCCCGCAATGTGATACACCTTGTCGGCCAGGTTACGCACATACAGACCCCCGGAAACTTTGCTCTGCAAAATGTCCTTCCAGCTGAACCGCATGGCAATCGTCGAATATCCATCGAGACGGGTGCCCGGGGTAGACGTGCCATTGGTGCTGGAGAAGTAGGTATAGGACTGGTCGTAGAAATCGGTTCGCAGATCCATCGGACCCAGACTCTCGGAAACCGGGAACTTTACATCCACGCTAGCCGAACCCGACCATCTCGGGGTGTCCGGATAGCTGTCGACAGCAAGGCCGCCGACAAATGGAACCTGTACGATATTCTTCGTATATGCGGCATCCGTATAGGCCATGTTGACGCCTAGGTCTAACCAGTCGGTCAGACCGACGTTGCCATTCACTTCCACGCCCTTGGTGATCGCTTGCGGCACATTGACCGTAAATCCGGCCGGGGCGCCACCAACAACCGCATAGAGCGCGTGCTGGGCGTCCGCCACGATTTCTTCGTAAGCAGCGACTTCGAACTGCGCCGGCGCGCCAACAATGTGACCGGTTGACTTGTAGCCTAATTCAAAGTCGTGAACATATTCATTTCTAAAAAAGTTTGCCGGCCGATGAGTCAAGGGGTCGGTAAATGGAGCAACCGTACCATTGAAGTTTCCGGATCGGAAACTCCCTCGTTGGTCGAAGTAGACCATGTTATTCGGATCAATCTGGTATTGCAGAGCGGCGGTCCAGGCCGGTGCCGAAAGAGCGTTACTCTGTATCGCGGCCGGAGAGGCTGGATTGATTCCGAACACATTGCCTGGTGCCTGCTTAATGCCTACATCCACCCAGGTATAACGGCCACCCAAAGTGGCAGTCAGCGCATCCGTAATCTTATAGCTGGTCTGCTCGAATACGGCCTTCGAAGTTTCTGTGTTCCTGTAGGCATAAGCAATATCAGCTATTGGGGCAGGCAGGCCCAAATCGGAGCCGATGTCGATCGGAATCACTTCGAAGCGACGTTCATCCGAATAGAATAGTCCAGCAGTGTATTCAAGTCGGGCGTCGGACGATGTGCCCTGAAGCTGCAACTCGTCGCTGTACGTATTGGCATGGAAACTCTCGCCACCCGGGATGCCCGTCGCGTTGATTCCGCTAAGATTGAACAACCAAAGGCCGCCGAACGGACCTCCAGTAAGATTCCCTGGCGTAAGTGCATAGTCATTCATGTAGCTGTAGATATTCTTGATTTTCAAATTCTCATTTAAATTGATTTCAGTCGAATTAGAAACGAAGAAATTATTCGCCGTGTGTGGCAAGTCATACTGCAGCCAGACCTTGTACGGATTTGCATGCGACCATTGCGTATAACCCTCAACACCGCCCGGGAAAAAGGCCGGTGCAGCCGGTCCGTTGTTGGCGCCATAAATTGCTGCCAAGGTATCGGTCAACAATACCCCAGTAGTATTGGGTACGTGGGTCGTGCCGTTGCTGTTGAATTGCGTAGCGGGATTTCCGGGAGTTGTTGGCGCGGAATTGTAGTCATCAATGTTGCCTGCGCCCTCTGTACCCCTTACACGATTGTACTGAACGACGGTGACATTCTTGATCGTGTCGCTTGGCGTAAACCGAATCGTGGCGCGCCCAGACTGGTTGTCCTTGTCGCCCAAGGTGTTTCCAGTATGCACGTTCGTGATGTAGCCCTTGCCGGTTGTGGCGTCAACGGCAAGTCGGATTGCTAGCTTGTCCTGCACCAGTGGAATGTCGGCCGCGGCCTGAATCTGGCCAAAGTCCCGGGAACCGCCGCGCAGAATGGCATATCCGTCAAATTTATCGCCCGGCATCGGCGTCGAATACAAGACCGCGCCGCCGGTTGCATTGCGCCCGAACAGGGTGCCTTGCGGACCCTTCAGGACCTGGATCGATCCCAGGTCAAAAAAATCGGTCGCGGTATTGCCTGGATTATATGGGGCTTCGTTGAGATAGGTGAGAACCGCAGGGCTCGTCCCCGAAAACGGATCGAGCGTCTGGCCGCGCATGCTGAAGCTGAGCTGGTTGGAGTTTTGCCCATTCTTGACCTGCAGGCCGGGCACCAGCGTGCCCACGTCCTGCTCGCTGACGATGGTCCGGGACTCCAGCGTCTCAGCGGCGAAGGCTACGACCGCAACCGGCACTTCGGAGAGCTTTTCTTCCCGGCGTGTCGCCGTCACCGTAATTTCACCGAGAGCCTCGGGCTGCGCCTCAGCGCCGGCGGTCGCGGCACCGGCCGCCGGCGGCGCGGCCAGGACGAAAATCGAGACCCCGCTCAAAAGTGCGCTACCGAACAGGGAATTCATGCGCTCATTCATACCTCGTCCCCCTTGGCCAAACAACTGTTTGTTTTTTTTGAGTCTGCCGCAATGCGCGATGGTTGTCAACTCGGCCGAACGGAGATTTAGTCGGTTAAAAA
Organism: uncultured Gammaproteobacteria bacterium; assembly: GCA_963818075.1. Taxonomy (GTDB): domain Bacteria; phylum Pseudomonadota; class Gammaproteobacteria; order Steroidobacterales; family Steroidobacteraceae; genus Bog-1198. The sequence goes on from CAWFQX010000013.1 coordinate 300,133, forward strand.
AATGCGCGTGCGGTACTTTTGGCGAGATGAGGCCCGACGAAGCGCTCGGCGCGAAGCGTATGCGGCGCCGCGGAACGGGGATTGAGTTGCACGTATCCTGGCCGGGGGACCCGCTCTCCCGGGGCTCTGTGTGTCATCTGATCCCCATCTCCTTCGCGATGATGGTGCGCTGAATCTCGTTGGTGCCGCCGCCCACCATGCCGTGCTTCGCTTCACGGAAGTAGCGCTCCATATCGTACTCTGGAAGCTGTGCGTAGCCCCCCAGCGCCTGCATTCCATTGAAGGCGATTCTAAACAGAACCTGCGAGCAGAACAGTTTCGCCATGGACACCTCTTTGACCGCACGCTCGCCGCGAGCCATCTTGCAGGCCGCCGAGTACACCAGCAGACGCGCCGCTTCCAACTCCGTTTCGTTCTCCGCCATGCGGTGCTTGAGCACCTGAAAGGAGGCCAACGGAACTCCGAATTGCTTGCGATCCTTGGTGTAGCGAATCGTATCGTCGAGCGCGGTTCGGGCGTTGCCGACCTGCGACGCGGCAATACTCAGCCGCTCATACTCGAGATGTTCGCCAATGTATTGCCATCCCTTGCCCACCTCTCCGAGGAGCGCATCCTTCGGTATCCGCAGGCCGTCCATGAAGAACTCGGTCGTGCCCAGACTCTTGCGAACGATGGTATTCATCTTCTTGATCTTGAGCCCCACCGTGGTATTGGGTACCAGGAACACGCTGAACCCGTCGTGACGTCCGGGGCCGGTGCGCGCGAGGATCGCGATCGTCGCATTCGGCAAGTGCGCCCCGGAGCACCACACCTTGTTGCCATTGAGCACCCAATGTTCACCCTCGAGAACCGCAGTGGAGCGCGCGGCTGCCGCATCGGAGCCCGCCTGCGGCTCACTGATTGAAATCGAGAACTTTGCTTCCCCGGCCAGAAACGGTATCAAGTAGCGTTTCTTCTGTTCCGCGGTGCCGTGCCGCGAGATGTTGGTCGCGGTGAACATCGAGGTCATGATGCATGCCGCCGTATCAAGACTGAACTTGCCGATCGCCTCGCAGAACAAGGCGAACATGATGGGATCGGCTGCGCTGCCGCCATCCTGCTCATCCACCAGCAATCCAAGCCAACCCTGCCGCGCCATCTTCTTGAACACTTCCTCGGGAAATTCCCGGTTCGCGTCATGCTCGCGCGTGTACTCGCGACCGACCTCCTTGTCCATGAAGGCATGGACGGTGTCGCCCCATAGGCGCTGTTCGTGCGTGAATTGGAAATCCATAGATCCTCTCGGTGATCCCACTAGAATGTGATGCTGACGCCGCAATCATGCTCCTATTGCCGGCGGTTGATGACCGTGGTTGACACTGCGAAGTATGTGCGACTAAAATAAAACAAATGTTTGTTCTAGTCAATGAGTCTTTATTTTCTATGCCCGACACGCCCTGCCCAATGCTGACCCCTGAACAACGCCGAGCGGCGCTCGAAGCCCGTCACCTCCGGTGGTGTCCGCGCACGATCGCGCAGGCCCTGGACGCGGAGGCAACTGAATTTGCAGAGCGGCCGCTGGTGATCACCGATTCCCTCACCTACACCTATCGCGACATACAGAATTGGTCGCGAGCGCTGGCGGCGGGGCTGATCGAATCGGGGGTGCAGATCGGCGACCACGTCGCCGTGGTACTTGCCAATTTTCCCGAGTATGTCGCCGTCAAGTATGCGATCGCCCGGGCCGGCGCGGTCGCGGTGCCGGTGAACTTTGCATTGAGACGCCAGGAACTCAGTTACATCCTCGAGCAATCCGACAGCACGGCGTTGATCACCATGGACCACCTGCGCGATCGCGATTACCTCGAGGATCTCGACGTGCTCATGCCGGGATGGGAGCACGGCGGCGGCGGCGCGCAGTGGCCACGGCTGCGACGCGTTTTCGTGCATGCGACCGGAGGCAAACAACGCAGTACTGCAACTACGCTTTCTACGCTCGCCGCCATGGGGACCCCGACCAGCAGGGCGGAACTGACCAGACGCGAGTCACAGGCTGATCCGCATTTCCGGTCTGATGTCATCTACACCTCGGGTACCACTGGATTACCCAAGGGCGTCATGCTGAATCACGACATGATCCTGCGCGCGGCCTATGCCTCTGCCTACACGCGCGCCTTCGAGGACGGCCGGCGCATCCTGTTCTCGCTGCCCATGTACCACGTCTTTGGCTTCGTCGAGTGCTTGATCGCGAGCACCTTCGTCGGCGGGGCCATCGTCCCTCACGTTGTCTTCGATGCGCGGAAAATGCTCGAGGCGGCGCAATCTCACCGAGCCACCGAGATGGTGTGCGTACCGATGATGACGTTGAAACTATTGGAGGCGGCCCGCGAGCAGGTGTTCGACGGCTCCTCCCTGCTTGCCATGTTCAATTCGGGCGGTGCTTCGCCTTCCACTATTTGGCGGGACATTCGCGAACTGCTCGGTGCCCGCGAGATCTTAACCGCCTACGGTATGACGGAGACGACCGCCTCGACGACGTGCACATTGCCCGAAGGCTCCGATGAGTTCCTGATCTCGACCAACGGGCGCCTCAAATCTGCCGGTGTTGCGGGAGATCCCGCGCTGGGCGGCATCCTCGCCCAATACAAGTCCATCGATCCCGTCACCGGGAGCGACTTGCCGCCAGGGACGCCCGGCGAACTCGTCGTGCGCGGTCCCATCGTGACGACAGGCTACTACAAGAAAGATGAGGAGACCCGCGCGGCCTTCAACGCAGACGGTTGGCTTCACACCGGGGACGTCGGTGAGATAACGGCCGACGGATATCTGACATTGACAGGGCGGTTGAAGGAGACGTACCGATGCGGCGGCGAGATGGTGATGCCGCGGGAAATTGAGGAACTGCTCAACGAGCATCCGCTGGTTGCACAAGCCCTCGTCGTCGGCCTTCCCGACATGAAGATGGGCGAAGTCGGGTGTGCCTGCGTCGTATCCGCCGGACACACCCGGCCCGATGCGCAGGAACTCATCGATTTTTGCGCCTCCCGGCTCGCCCGCTTCAAAGTGCCGCGGCATATAGTTTTTCTTTCCGCGGATGAGGTGCCGTTGACAGCCACCGGCAGAGCGCAAAAGTTCAAGCTCGCGGAGCTGGTCAAGGGGCGCCTCGCCCCGCAAACCGAGAAGGAGCCTTGACGACCATGGTGATCGAACGTGCCGACATCGCAGTGACTCCCGGCCGCGAAAGCGAATTCGAGACAATAATGGCGCGCGGGTGCGCCCTGCTCGCCGGCGCAGCCGGATGCACGGCGGTATCGCTGCTGCGCTGCATTGAAAGACCCTCTCGCTTTGCCCTGCATATCGAATGGAATTCGATTGCCGACCATCAGGCGTTCACTAAAACGCCGAATTTTCAAACCTTCAGAGACCTTGCCGGCCCTTTCTTCGTGGAGCGACCGGCAATGGAGCACTTTCAACAGGTGCTTCCGGCTTTATAAGAGCCCCCATGCCCCATATCGTCACGGACAAATGCCAAAGTTGCAGATTCACCGACTGTGTCACGACGTGCCCCGTCGCCTGCTTTCACGGCGACGGCCAGATGCTGTACATCGACAACGTGCAATGCGTGGATTGCGGCGCCTGCGTGCCCGCCTGCCCTGTCCACGCGATTTACGAACAGACGGAACTCCCGCCGGACAAACTGGAATGGCTGGCCATCAATGCGCAGCGCGCGCCCACGTTGCCCATCATCGCCGACAAGCAAGTACCGCTGCCCACCGCCGAGGCGCGCAAGCGTGAACTTGGGTATTGATACCGCCAGCCTTGGAACGAGCGGCAATCCACTACGGGTCGCCATCATCGGCAGCGGCCCAAGCGGCTTCTACGCGGCAGAGGCCCTGTTCAAGTCGCCCCTGTCGGTCCGGGTCGACATGCTCGAGCGGTTGCCCGTGCCATTCGGGTTGGTCCGCTACGGTGTCGCCCCCGATCATCCGAAACTCAAACAGCCCACGGCGATATTCGACAAGATCGCGCAGTCCCCCGATTTCACTTTCCTCGGAAATGTCACCGTGGGACGCGATGTCGCTGTGGACCAATTGCGGGCCACGCACCACGCGATACTGTTCGCCTGCGGGGCGGAATCGGACCGGCGTCTCGGGTTGCCCAACGAAGATCTCCCCGGAAGCCACACCGCGACCGAATTCGTTGGATGGTACAACAGCCATCCAGATTACCGCGATCGATCGTTCGATCTAAGCCAGGAAGTGGTCGTTGTCATTGGCCAAGGCAACGTGGCCATCGATGTGGCAAGGATACTGGCCAAGCCGATCAACGAGCTCCGCGGTACCGACATAGCCGAACACGCACTGGATGCGCTGGCTGGGAGCCGCGTGCGCGACATTCACATTATCGGTCGTCGTGGCCCGGCGCAAGCGAGTTTTACGTTCAAGGAGCTGCGCGAGCTCGGCGATTTGAACGGCTGCTCGACCCTGGTCTCCGAGAGCGATTTGCAACTGAATTCGGCGAGCCTTGCTGAGCTCGAGGACAAGAATAACTTCAATGCGGCCAAGAACGTCGAGATATTGCAAAGCTGGACCACGCACTGCGCCACCGCCGTGGGCAAGCGCATCTGGTTCCATTTCATGCAAAGTCCGGTAGGCATAGCAGGCACTGGCCGGCTGGAACGAATTACCCTCGAGCGGAATCGCCTCACGGGCCCGGCTCTTGGGCAATTGGCACAAGGCACGGGAGAGATGGTTGACCTTAACTGCGGGCTATTATTCCGCAGCATCGGCTACCGCGGCATGCCGCTGCCGGGGGTGCCATTTGAGCCAGCCAGGGGAGTGTTTCCCAGTACGGCCGGCCGTATTGACGGCATGCACGGTGTCTATGCAACAGGCTGGATCAAGCGCGGACCGTCAGGAATAATCGGCACGAATCGAGCCGATGCGGTAGCTACCGTGCAAAGCTTGCTGGCCGACCTGCCGCACTTGGATTCGCGGCCGAAATCAGGCGCAGCAGGTCTGTCCGCGACCCTGGCCCGCCTGAATTCACAGGTATTGAGCTATGGGGATTGGCGCCGTATCGATGCCGAAGAACAGAGGCGCGGCGCGGTCGTCGGCAAGCCGAGAGAAAAGATCCCCCGAGTGAGTGACATGCTGGCCGTGGCGGCAACCGCTCCCCAAGGCAGCCGCAGTTGCGAGAGATGCTCGGCGCCAAGCCAATGAAAGGAAAGTTGAAATGACGAATGAAGCTGACTTCGACGCCGTAGTGATCGGTGCGGGATTGACCGGCCTGTATCAGACATATCGACTGCGCGAGATGGGTTACCGCGTGCTGGGTGTCGAATCGTCAGACAACATCGGCGGTGTTTGGCACCACAACCGCTATCCGGGTGCGCGAATCGATTCAGAAAGTGAAGTCTACGGATACTTCTGGAACGAACAGCTCATGCAGGAGTTCAACTGGTCCGAAGGCTTTGCTGCGCAACCTGAAGTGCTGCGCTATATCTATCGCGCGGCCGAGATCATGGACATCCGCAAAGATTATCTGTTCAACGCCAGCGTTCAACGCGCGGTGTTCGATGATGAGTCCAATCTCTGGACGATTGAATTCCAACAAGCAGACCGCGCGCCGCTGACGGCACGGTTCGTCTTCTCGGCGCTCGGGCCCTTGTCAGCGCCCCAAATGCCCAACGTGCCGGGTATCAACACCTTCAAGGGCGAGAGCTATCACACGGCGACCTGGCCGCGCGACCCCAACGGACTTGGCCCGGCAAAACTGGATTTCTCCAACAAGCGGGTGGCGGTGATCGGTGTAGGGTCGACCGGCGTGCAGGTGATCCAGGAAATGGGCAAGCAAGCCGGGCACCTGACGGTCTTCCTGCGCTCGCCGAACTGGTGCACACCGCTGGGCAACCGGCCCATGGAGCCGGAGCGGATGGCGTATATCAAATCGCACTACGGCGAGTTTACCGCCAAATGCGATGCGTCCATCGCCGGCTTCCCGCACGAATTCATTCCGAAGAACCTGTTCGATGTCCCCAAGGCAGAACGCGATGCCAAGCTGGAAGAACTGTACAAAGGGCCGGGCTTCTCGCTGTGGCTCGGGGCGTTTCAGGATGTCCTGTCAGACCCTGCAGCGAATAAATACGTCTCGGATTTCGTGGCGCGGAAAATTCGTGAACGGGTCAAGGATCCCCGTATCGCTGAACTGCTGATACCCAAGGACCATGGTTTCGGGTTGAAGCGGGTTCCGCTCGAGACCAAATACTACGAGGTCTACAATCAAGAGAATGTCTCGGTTGTCGATCTGAACACGACGCCGATTACCCGAATCATCCCCGATGGCGTGCAGACCACTGATGCCCTGCACGAATTCGACGTCATCATTTACGCCACTGGCTTTGACGCGGTGAAGGGATCGTGGAACCGCATCGACATTCGCGGCGCGGGCGGCGTTGCGCTCAAAGACGAATGGGCTAAAGGCGTCAGGACCTACATGGGCATGCAGTGCCCCGGGTTCCCCAACTTCTTCTTGTTGGTCGGGCCACAGAGTGGCGCCACCTTCTGCAACATTCCACGCTGTTCCGCACTTGCTGTTGACTGGCTGAGCGCAATGATGGTTCATGCCAAGAGTGCCGGCATTCAGCGCATCGAACCCGAAACCGCCGCGGCCGAAAATTGGACGCTTTATTGCACCAAGCTGATGGGCAAGCTGCTGCTGGGCCAGACCAACTCCTGGTTCACCGGGATCAACAAGAACATCGTGGGTCGCGACAAGCGCGAGGTGTTGTTGTTCGTCGGCGGCAATCCCAAGTTCCGGGAGTACTGTGACGAGGTGCGCGAGCACGATTACAAGGGGTTCATCCTGTCGTGATCTCCGTCGGGAAATCGCGCTGCAGGCTGAGTGATTCAAACAAGAAGGAACCAAACTGATGATTCGACTTTCTGGTAAGACGGCGGTGGTGACGGGAGGTGGACGCGGCTTGGGTTCCGCCATCGCGATTGGAATGGCAGCCGAAGGGGCGCATGTCCTGGTGGTTGACAAGAACAGGGAAGCGGCCGATGACATCGTTGCACAAATTGACGCCTCCGGTGGTTCAGCCTCTGCCGAGATCCTGGACATCAGCGACCGTGAGGCAGTCATGGCCTTTGGTGCTCGCATGTTGGAGCAATACGGCAAGATCGACGTTCTGGTGAACAATGCGGGCATCGCGCCCCGCATCAGGCTGGAGGATCCCAATCTGATGCAAATGTGGGATCAGGTCATCAACGTGAACCTCAGCGCACAGTGGGCCATGACCGTTGCCCTGTTGCCCACGCTGAAGCATGCTGGAGTCAGCGTGATCTTCGTCTCGTCGATTGCCGGGTTCACGGCGCCGAGATCAAGCGCCGCCTATGGTGCGTCCAAGACGGGCGTCCGTTCGCTGGTCCAGTATTTCGCCCGCGTGCTTGGGCCGCTGGGTGGTCGGGTCAACGCACTGGCACCGGGTCGGATGAAGAGTGACTTGATGACGGTCACGGGCGAGGCGGGCGAAAAATTCCTTCAGCGGGTACCACTGGGTCGTGTTGGCGAGACTCATGAGATTGCCGGTCCCGCCGTGTTCCTTGCCTCCGACATGTCGTCCTACGTGACGGGGGTCACGATCCCCATCGATGGCGGTTACCTGGCGCTGTGATTGGCAATGACGGAAAGACACATGACGCTGACCAAGATTGAGCCGTTCCTGCCGGCGAATCTCGCGCAGACTGGTACCGGCCTGAATCGGCCGGAATGCGTTCTAGCAGCGCGAGACGGATCGCTTTACACCGGCGATTGGACGTTAGGCATCGCGCGGATCGCGCCCGATGGGACCACCGGCCCCGCTGTCGAGGCAGATCTGATTGCGCAGGGCTTCCGGCCGAACGGCATCGCGCTCACGGCAGATGGCAACTTTTTGTTCGCCAATCTGAGCAAAAAGGCGGGTGGTGTGTGGCGCGTCGGCCGGCGTGGTGAGGTCCGCCCCTTTGCAACAGAGGTTGCAGGCCGTCCGATTCCGCCCACCAATTTTGTGCTGGTAGACGGTGACCGGGTCTGGATCACGATCAGTTCGTCGACGGGCAAGCACGAGTACTTCACCGCTGAAGAGAACACCGGCCAGATCCTGTTGGTGCAGGATGGCAACGTCACAATTGCGGCAGACGGGCTGAACTGGACAAACGAACTGCGGATCTCGCCCGACGGCAAGTATCTTTTCGTCAATGAAACCTTTGCCTGCCGTACCACCCGGTATGACGTGGCGGCAGACGGCGTGTTGACCAATCCGGTCCGGCTCACCTTCTCAGGCGGCACCTTCCCCGATGGCATGGCCTTCGATGCGGAGGGCGCGCTGTGGATCATCTGCGTCGTGTCCAACCGCCTGATCCGCGTCGGACCGGATCTGAGCTGGACCGTCGTGTTCGAAGACATCGCCCCCAGCCAACTTGAGACAATTGCCACGGCGCACGCCAAGGGTTGCCTAACTTGGGATCAAATCGTGCAAAGCCGTGGTTCTTGTGTGTCAAACCTGTCCAGCGTTGCTTTCGGCGGACCGGACCTGAAGACGCTCTATTTGGGTGGACTGGGCATTAGCGCGGTGCAGGTGTTGCGGTCTCCGGTCGCGGGAATGCCAATGGAGCACTGGCGATAAGAACTCCCCGCATCGATCGCCCGCCGCCACGCGGTCGGCGTGTACGGCCCGCCTGGGAACGCAGGTCGCTCAGTTGCGGTCAATCGAATAGGAAGCGCTTGTAATTTTCTGCCGAGAACGAAGGTCTTATGTAAGTAGGACAGAGGATAGACAGGCCTCGTCCCTGAATCTTATCACTCCGAGGAATTAACTATGCTGGTGTCTAAGTCTGTTTCTGGTGCGGCCCTTGCCACCGCAGCCGCGATTCTCTTTAGCGTTGTTTCGATCAGCACCGCCGCTGCCGATGAAGCGAAGGTGCATTGTGATGGCGTAAATTCGTGCAAGGGTCAATCGTCCTGCAAGGGCGCGAAGAACTCCTGCAAAGGCCAGAACTCCTGCAAGGGCCAGGGATTCAAGGAAATGAGCCAGAAGGATTGCGACGCCGCCAAAGCCCAGATGAGCAAGTAAGTTATCCATCCAAGGGGAAGGAGCGTGGAGAGGTATACACCCTCTCCATTGCTCTTTAAGGACAAGCGATGAAAAATAGTGCCCGTCCATTCGCCCGATTCGCCTCCTCGTTTGCGGTAGGTGTGGTAGCGACCCTGGTGTTGCGCGGCGCCTTGGCGGCAACCGCCGTGGTCATATCGGTAGAGCAACAGAGGTCAATCGTGATGGACCCGAGCACAGCCGTGCTGGGTGTGGCAAATCCTGAGATCACGGTGGTGGAATATTTCGACTACAACTGCCCCTATTGCCGCAAGTTGGCACCCAGCATTCATGCTCTCGTCGACGCCGATCATAAGGTCGCCGTAATTTTTAAGGAATGGCCCATATTTGGCGGTATTTCCGTCTACGCCGCCCGGTCGGCTCTCGCATCGCAATGGCAGGGGAAATACTTGACGGCCCATGACGCGCTGATCAGCGCTCCTCGCCTCTCGCGGGCGACCGAAGTCGACGAGACATTGCAGAGAGCCGGCATCAACCTGCTGGAGCTTAAAAGGACTCTTGCGGCTCACGGCGCGCAGATCGATGCCATGCTCGTTCGCAACAACGCCGAGGCGCATTCGCTGAGAATGCGCGGGACCCCAGGGCTATTAGTGGGCCGCAATGTGTCCACCGGCATCGACGATCTCGCTGCCTTACAATTGGCCGTCGCGGAAGCGCGTCACACACCGTAGGGCATCTCGCCAGTTGGTAGCCGCCTCGCTGCCTCACGGGGCCGTCGATGGGATTTTGGGAATGTGCGGCCAATTCCGGTTGCCCACCTTGATTCGACCCGGGCGATTCTCATCCCAAGCTTTCTTGGCGACGGGGTTGTTGTTCAGGTAGAGCTTCTCATCGACGACCGCCCAAAGTTCAGGGTCGCCGTCCGCGGTTGTGCCTTCCGAGACGGCATACGCGCAATAGCCGCCGTACTGCGGAAGGTACCGCGCCGGCCGATCGATGAATGCTTTGCGATGCTGCTCACTCACGAAGTGATATAGAATTCCGTGCCATCGGTAACCGATCGCGGGATCCCCCAGAGAAGGTTTACCGTCCTCGAAGTACGCTACCGGGTCATACCCCTTAAGGGCCAGTCCCGCTTCGTTATTGACTATAGGGACAGGGGCATTCTTGAAGGGTTCCGAAGCCATACTCGCGTGAGCGATCAGCAACAGGCAGAAGGCTGTTACTGTCCACGATCTTGTTTTCACAAAGTGTTTCCTTGTACGCTTTGAGCCCTATTTGGCATTCGGCACACGGCGGTTGCGCGCGTGCAATTCAATGTCCCGAATATACGACCGTGAATGGCGATAAATTATTACTGGGGCCGGCAGATAATGCTCCGTCTCTGGTCACGACCCGGCGATTGCTCGTGCACTACACGCCGATCTGGGATGTGAGCCCCTCTGCGGCAATTCGAAATTTAGCGCTGAATTAATTCAGGTCGTGTCATATGCCGTTCGTTGTCCCGGTCGTATACACATGAGATATCCATGGATAAAGTATATAACGTTGGCCGGGGCCTTGGTCGCGGGCGCTGCCGTGAGTGAGCCCCGCCCTGCGGTCCTCGAACTGTATACCTCCGAGGGCTGCAGCTCCTGTCCACCTGCCGAGGAATTTGTCGCCGAACTCGCGCAGCGGCGCGACGTGTTGCCGCTGTCGTTTCATGTCGACTATTGGAATGATTTAGGCTGGCGCGATAGATTTACCGCCGGGGAAGCGACTCCCCGACAGCGCGTCTATGCGGGCACACTGCGCCGCAATTCGGTTTACACGCCGCAGGCAGTCATCGACGGTGAGGCGGATTACGTCGGTTCCGATCGGCGCTCCATCCTGGCCGCGCTGACTCGCGCGCGCGAAGGGGTCGCCACTAGGCTCGCCATCGCCGATGCCAATCTTACGGTCACGGTCGGGGCGCTTCCCGGCGGCAGGCCAGCGGATGTTTTGCTGATCAGCTATTTACACCAGGCCACCTCTCAGATCGGACGCGGTGAGAATTCAGGCAGGACGCTGCAAGAATTCAATATAGTGCGCTCCGTAGTCCGATTGGGCAGCTGGGACGGCAGCGAGCGCAGCTTTCACGCACCGCTCGCTTCATTGCCGCGAGATGCGACCCATGTGGCGCTTATCGTGCAGGCGGCCGGCCAACGAGCGATCCTGGGCGCCGCGTCCCTAGCCATCCGGTAGCCTTAAGCGTCGTGGTTCGCGCCAGGTATTCGTCGCCACGACAAGAAAGCCATTCAGGATCTCTATGCCGATTCCGCTGCGGCCGCCGTCATTCGCGCTATGTGGGCTTCAAGTTCAGCGATGCGTCGGTCGCGCTCAGCGAGGGCCGTGGTCACAGCCGCGGCATCCAGTCGTTGCGGAATGTGTTGCGGGCAATTCGCATCCCACGCCGATACGGTGATCAGTATCACCCGTTCGACCCGAGACCTGTAGCCGGCGATTCTTACGCGCGCCGTGAGTTCGGCGTCGTTCTCGACGCCGCGGGCCTCGCCCCAGATCTTTATCCGTTGTCGGCTGACGTAGTCGATCAAAAAAAGATGGGCCTTGGGGTTGTCGCGCAGATTGCCGACGGTGATGTACTGCCGGTTGCCGGCGAAGTCGGCAAAGCCGATGGTTCGATCATCTAGCACCCGCAGGAATCCCGCGGGGCCGCCCCGATGCTGAATATAGGGCTGACCCTCCTGGTTAGCGGTCGCAAGAAAGGCGCTGGTTTGGGTTTCAACAAATGCCTTGAGTTCCGGCGTGATGCTCGTCGCCCAGGAGCCCGCCTGCTCCATGCGCTCGTAAATGGACCGGGACCCGCGGGCAGCCTGCACCGCCTTGACCGATGGGGTAAATGCGATGTCGCTGGCATAGGAGCAGTTACGCGGCACGGCGCATCGATCCTAAAAGCCAAGCTCGCTGAGTGAGGGGTAATCGTCCGGGCGGCGCCCGAGAGGCCAGTGATACCGACGGTCCGCCTCCGGAATCGGCGAGTCATTGATGCTGGCGAAACGCACACGCATGAGGCCGTGTTCGTCAAACTCCCAGTTCTCGTTGCCGTAGCTACGGAACCACTGACCGCTGTCATCGTGCCACTCGTAGGCGAATCGAACGGCAATCCGATTCTCGCGGCATCCCCAAATTTCCTTGATGAGACGGTAGTCGAGTTCCCGCTGCCACTTGCGGGTGAGAAAGGCCTGTATGGCCTCACGTCCCTGCAGGAATTCGGCGCGGTTGCGCCATCGACTGTCCGGCGTATAGGCGAGCGCAACGCGTGACGGGTCGCGCGAATTCCAGGCGTCTTCGGCCATTCGCGCCTTTTGTGCCGCGGTCTCCAGCGTGAAGGGTGGTAAGGGCGGTCTGTCCATTTGAATCTCCTCGTGGAAGTCTTCGCTGCGTTCAGGCGCGGCTTGCCGACGGTGTCAGTGTAGACCGCCGGCAAGCCCTGAGATTGCCATTGGAACTCAGGCGACCTTCCGTGCCGAGACCACCGGAAAATCAATATCGGTCTGGGCAACCGAGTTGATGTAGTTGGTCCACGTGTTCAATGCCACGTGCAGCACGATCTCGATGATCTGGGCATCGGTGTAGCCCGCCTTCTTGACGGTCTGAAAGTCATCGCTGGACACGTGACCGCGAAGTCGTACCACCTTGACTGCAAAGTGGACGGCCGCAGCAGCCATGACGTCGTTCGATGCGCCGTTGCGGTTCGCGGTGATCTCGGCATCATCGAGCTTTGCGACATTGCGGGCGAGGTAGGTATGAGCGGACAGGCAGTAGTCGCAGCCATTCACGTCGGCGACGGCGAGTGCGATGCGCTCGCGGGTCGCGGGCGGCAGCTCGCCCTTGCCGAGTGCACTGGACAGGCTGAGATAGCCCTCAAGGGCCGCTGGGCTGTTGGCGACCAGGCGAAACAAGTTCGGCGCGACACTGAGCTGCGCCTTGACGGCGTTCAGCAGGGGCTGGGCGGCGGCCGGGGCCGCGTCTATCGTTGCCGGGGTGAAAATGCGTGACATGAGGATCTCCTGATTGAAAAGCAAAGCCGTTCGGCCTGCGGGGGAAACATTACGAGCTTCCAGCGGGCGACACTAGATCCTATAATTGCGCGACTGCTTTTCAAAAAATGGAAGAATATGGACCGCCTCGAATCGATGACCGTGTTGCTGGCCGTCGTGGATGCGGGCAGTCTGTCGGCTGCCGGACGGAAACTTGGCATGCCGCTGCCGACCGTGAGTCGGAAGGTATCCGAGCTCGAGGCGCATCTGAAGGCGCGGCTCTTGACGCGCTCGACCCGCCGACTGACCTTGACTGATGCAGGTCGCTCCTACGTCACAGCCTGCCGCAGGATCCTGGAGGATATCCACGAGGCGGAGCGCGCAGCGGCCGGTGAATACAGCGAGCCCCGGGGCGAATTGGTCGTCACCGCCCCGGTAGTGTTCGGGCGCTTACACATCGTACCGATCGTCAACGAGTTCCTGAAGGTTTATCCCGAGGTGACGGTGCGCCTTGCGCTCGGCGATCGTCTCGTCAATCTCGTCGAAGACCATATCGATCTCGCGTTGCGTATCGGCGATCTACCCGATAGCGGTCTCACGACAACGAGTCTCGGGGCCATTCGACGGGTTGCTTGCGCAAGTCCGAGGTACCTCGCGGAGCGCGGCACCCCGAGCGATCCACGAGACTTGAGCTCCCACCAATGCGTGAGCTTCGAGCTCTTTGCAGCGGCAAACACGTGGCACTTCCAGGTTGACGGTGACGACACCGGGGTTGCGATCCACCCGCGGCTCGTCGTGAATACGGCTGAAGCGGCGATCGATGCGGCCATCGCAGCCGTCGGCATCACGTGCATTCTGTCCTACCAGGTGGAATCCGCGCTGCGCGCGGGTCTTCTCGATCTGGTGCTGCGCCGCTTCGAGCCCGCGCCGATCCCCGTCAGTTTTCTGTACTCGGGTCAGGGGCGGCTCGCGCAGAAATTGCGCGCGCTGCTGGATTTCGCGGCACCGCGCGTACGCGAACGGTTGCTGCGCGCGGAAGCGGCGCTCGCCCGGCCCAACCCCGCCGCATTCACGAAGCGCGGTGCGCGAAAACGCGGATAGCCGGCCGGGGAAATATCACGCCACTTCCCTCGGAACGAGCGAACGGCCATATTGCTTTGATGTTAAAAACCACTCGTTACTTTCGCGCGGCGGCGGACCCTCTCGGTTGTGCCGTCCTTTAACTTCGTGGAGTCTACATAGAATTCGCGCGACGCTGGCCGCGCTCCGCGAGCGATCTCATCCATTTGACTCATGCTCTCGACTAATCGCTTAAAGAGTTTTTTGTTCACCGCTACACCCTCCTCTTCTCCGAAGATATCGTCCGCCCGTCCGTGGCTTTCTAGTCGAAGTCAGAGCACTGCGGAAATTCAGGGCACAGAAAGCGCTCAAACCGGCAATGTGCCGGGCAGTCGCGCCGCCTTAGCGTCAAATGTAGCCGTCGCTCGGCATCCAAGTTGTCGATTGTGCGCAGTGATCACGCAATCCGCGAATCCGCAAGCGCTGTCCTTCCAGTAGAACAGAGCCTCCTCGACGGCCGGTTCATCCTCGAAGGACAGCTCCCTGGCCTCGAGCAACGCTCGAAACATATTGAGCACCGCATCCCGCTTGAATCCGTAGTTGCTTCGAAGAACCCATTCCGATTCGATCAACACAAGCAGCGACACCAGCACGGGTTCTTCCCGATCCAACGATTGCTCGATCAGTTTACGTGCGCGTCGAGTCTGCTCGGCATCATCGGAAACGAGCAGTCTCATAACGACGTTCGTATCGAGTCCAAGCATGATCTAGTGCTTAGCGATTCATCTGCGCAATCGAAACTCGCTTGCCACCGGGCGGCTTGAAAGCGATATCTCTGATGCTTCGGTTCTTGACGCGCACGATAATCGTCCCGTCCTCCAGCACCGCGAAATGGATTCTATCGCCGGGCTTTAGATTCGCTGCTGCGCGCACCTCTTTGGGTATCGTGGTTTGACCCTTACTAGTTATGGTCGCGGTGGCCATTGCATATACTCCATCCTTACGATAAGTAATATAGTAAGCGTGGAAGCTGCCTGAGTCCAGTACATCGTGTTGGCGAAGCCAACGAGTGGCGATCTGGTTCGAAGCTCGGCGTGCGGCCGAAATTGCGTTTTTGGTTTCTGGTCTGCACGTAACGAGACTCTCGTCACCGGCGCTACCGGTGTCGATGTTCCGATTAAAATTTTACCGTGACGCCGGTATCGAACGATCGGTCTCATACTGACGGTCGAGCAGGTTGATCATTGCAAAATCGACACGAACCGATCGCCACTCATACGCTGTCCGTAGATCGAGGATCGCGTACCCCGGTGTATGGGGTTCGAGTCGCATCGTATCGACGTCGGTCTTGCGGGCTACCGCGCGAAATGCGAGTGCGCTCGTCCACGGGCCCCGCCGATGCTCCAAGCCGGCCGTTCCGTGCAGCGGCATCACGTGGTACAAGTTGGTTTGCGCGGACAGATCCTCACCGCGCACAAAGCCGCCGGACCCGGTGAGTTGGAAGACTCCCGCCTCGGGAGTGGTCGAAAGCGCATAAACCGCGGTCACATCGGCGCCGTAGAGGCGTGCCGTGCGATTGGCGAACATCAATTGCCAGCCTGGCATCCCTGAACAGGCCGGCCCGCAGATGGGCACTACGTCGATATAGTCTTGGACGCGGGTGTAATAGGGCGTCACCTTCACCTGCCACGACCGGGCGGCGCGGTCGTGCCAATCCCCCGAAATGCTCGCGGTGTAGGCCGTCTCTGGTTTGAGGTCTGGATTGCCCGTGTAACCGTTACCGTCGCCGAACCAGGTGATGGTGCCGATGGTATTCGTGCCCCACGCATAACGCTCAAAGAAGTTAGGCGAGCGATTCTTGCGAGCCACACCCAAGCTGTAACTTTCCTGATCGTCGGGCTGGTAGCGGGTCAACAGCGTTGCATCGACATTGACGTCGGTGCGCGCGCGATGCGACACGTTGAAGGCCTCCGCGCTCGGATCGGTACCGTCATAGCCTTGCACACGACCCGTGTCCATCCAAATCGTGTCGTTTCTCACACCGAGGAGCGTGACCAACGACCATTCCAGCGGCGCTCCCATTCCGCAAATGTACCCAACTGCGTTCGGGTCCCGTTGTTGATGCTGACGTAGTCGAACTGCGCACCGACCGGCGCACCTGGCCAGCGGTCATCCAGAGTCTGACCATGCAGTTCATTGCCGAACCGCAGCGAGTCTCGCGCTGCGGCCGCGATGTCGGCCTCGATGCGATAGCCGAAATCCTGTCCCCGCTCCAAGGTCGGAAAGTCACCAAAGCCGGTGACGCTGAGGCTGGGTGGAAAGCGATCCGGCGTGTTCCCATTCATCTGGTGGCGAATGTGGTCGTAGTAGGCGCTAACCTTCATGTCACCCCAGTCAAAGCCCCCTTTATAGCGGGCATTGATGAACGCACCGACATTCTGAGTCAGGTCCATGTCCGCATTGGGAAACCCTTCATAGGGCATGTATTGAAGCGCCGCCTGAAACTCGTATAGATCTGGTCCGCTGCGATAGGCGGCCGTGATTTGCTGGTTCGAAGTTTCAAATCCTGACGCGTTGATTCTCTCCCCCGCGCCGTCCCGATAGTCGTGCGCGTGAACACTGGAACCCTCGTAAGCGAAACTATAGTTACTGCTCGCCAATGTGGCGGACGCCGCACCGCCGATCGTTGCGCTATTGCTGCGATAGAAGCTCGAAACGCTGCCGTCGCGCTCAACGGCACCGTTCGTCACCGCGAATGTGGGAGGTGCAGATTCGACCAAGATCGTGCGGCCGATGCTGTCGCCGCCGAAACTCACTGGAGTGACACCCGGCAGTACATCGATGCGCGACACATTCGCAGGATCGATGTAGGACAGCGGTGGATTCATATGCATTGGGCAGGCGGCGGCGACCGGCACGCGATTGACCAGAGTCCGTATGCGGTCATCCCCAAGCCCGTGAATCGTCGGTAGACTGGATACACCGCCAGCTTGAGCGGAATCCACGCCGGGCAGCAGCGACGCCGTGTCGCTGTTGCTCACCCATCTGCCGGTCAGCGCGGCGGCGTCCGTGGTTGCCTCGACCACGATAGTCGCCGGCTCCCCCACCGTCTGCGCCCAACTCGGCGAGCACGCAAGAACGAGGGCCATTCCGACCAGGGTTGATGCTAACCGATTGGCAAAGCCCTTGAAGGGGGAGTGGACGCCCTGGTACAAAAGTGACTACAGTAACTTTTGGAAACGCGCGTAAGTAGTGGTGCCGCAAAGAGGATTCGAACCCCTGACCCACGCATTACGAATGCGTTGCTCTACCAACTGAGCTATTGCGGCGTTGCAACCCGAAGGGGGCCGCATTCTAACCCGTGGGGCCCACCGACGAAAGACTGCCGCCGTCCTTTACGACCTGGCGCAAGGTTTTGGGCAGAGCGAAGATCACGTGTTCCTTGCGCCCCTGCAGCTCTTCGGCCACCTCCCCGCCCCATTCGCGCAGCTTCGCGATGACCCCCTGGACCAGGATCTCCGGCGCCGAGGCGCCGGCCGTGACTCCGACGGTTTTGACCCCGTCGAACCATTCGCGATGCAGATCCTCCGGCCCGTCGACCAGGTATCCCGCTTTGTCGTTCTTGCCGGCCATTTCACGCAGCCGATTGGAATTGGAGCTGGATTTCGAGCCCACTACCACCAGCACCTCGCAGCGCACGATCAAATCCTTGACCGCATCCTGGCGATTCTGGGTGGCGTAGCAGATGTCCTCTTTGACGGGCGCTTTGAGCCCCGGGAAGCGGGCGCGCAGCGCTGCGACAATCGATGCCGTGTCGTCGACCGACAGGGTGGTCTGGGTGACGAAGGCCAGATGCTCGGGATTGCGGACGACGACGCGACCCACGTCCTCAACCGTCTGGATCAGATAGATCGAACCGCCCAGGGTCGCGTCGAATTGCCCGATCGTGCCCTCCACCTCCGGATGTCCGGCGTGGCCGATCAAGAACACCTCGCGCGCCTCGCGGGCGTAGCGCGTGATTTCCATGTGCACCTTGGTCACCAGCGGGCACGTGGCGTCGAAGACGTTCAACATGCGGCGCTGCGCCTCTTGCTGCACCACGCGGGGCACGCCATGCGCGCTGAAGATCACGGTGGCGCCATCGGGCACTTCGTGCAATTCATCGACGAACACCGCGCCGATGATGCGTAGACGGTCCACCACGTACTTGTTGTGAACGACTTCATGCCGCACGTAAATCGGCGCCCCGAACAGCACGATCGCGCGCTCGACGATGTCGATTGCCCGATCTACGCCGGCGCAGAATCCGCGCGGATTGGCTAAATAGATTTGCATCAGTTTTTCCGCCTCGCTTCCAGTAAGGCATCCAACAACAGGCACGCCGCGCCGACCGTAATCGCCGAATCCGCCACGTTGAATGCAGGAAAATACGCCCGATCCCAGTGAAAGTGTATGAAATCGATGACGTACCCCAAGCGTATGCGATCGATGACATTGCCGAGTGCGCCGCCGAGCACCAGCGCGAGGCCGCCCGCAAGCAGCGCGTGCACGCCGCGCGGCAGCCGGATGAGCCAGATGGTGATGCCGATGCTGACCACGATGGCGAGGCCGATGAACACCCAGCGCTGCCAGCCGGACGCCGAGGCGAGAAAACTGAATGCGGCGCCGACGTTGTGCATGCGTGTGATATCAAGGACCGCCAGGATGCGCGTGAATTCGAATTCCAGGAAATGCCGGGTGATATAGGCCTTGGAAAGCTGATCCGCCACGACCACCAAGGCCGATAACAGCAGCCAGGACGCAGCCCGGCCGCGATTTTCTTCAATGGTCATGCGAACTGGCGCTCCTCACCGGGCCCCTCGACGTTGACGACACAGCGCGCGCAAAGTTCCGGGTGCCGTGGATCGCTGCCAACGTCCCCGCGCAATTGATAGCAACGTACACATTTGGGATGTTCACTGGGTTTGACCTCGATCCACACGCCGGGTTCGCTCGCCGGGACGGTCGACGCGGGCGGCGCGTCGGTTGCAACGACGCGCGCGTAGCTGGTGATCAGCAGGAATCGCAATTCGTCGCGCAGCGCCTCGAAGCGTGTCATCTGCGCGGCCGGCACATAAACCACCACCTCTGCCTCGAGCGAGGATCCGATCGCGCCGGCGGCTCGCAGCCGCTCCAGATCCCGCGCGACATCCGCCTTGAGCGCGATCAACGCGGGCCAATCGATATCCGGCACGCGCTCGGCGCCGGCGGGGAATTGATGCCAGGTATTCAGGAACACCGATTCGTTACGCTCCCCCGGCAGGAACCCCCACACTTCTTCGGCCGTGAAGCTCAAGATCGGTGCCAGCCAGCGCACCATCGCCTGAGCCACATGGTAGAGAGCCGTTTGCGCCGACCTGCGCGGTGCACTGCTCGCGCCCGTGGTGTAGAGCCGATCCTTGATGATGTCCAAATAGAAGCCGCCGAGCTCAACCACGCAGAAGTTGTGAATCTTCTGATAGATGTCGTGAAATTCGTAATTGCGATACGCGGTGACCACGTCGGTTTGCAGGGCAAATGCCTTGGCCGTCGCCCATTGATCGATCGCCACCAGATCATCGAAGGCCACCGCCTGCTCGGCCGGATTAAAGCCATGCAGATTGCCGAGCAGGAAGCGCAGCGTATTGCGCATGCGGCGATAAGAGTCCGCCATACGCTTCAAGATTTCATCCGACACGCTCATTTCGTTGGCGTAGTCGGTCGCCGCCACCCACAGGCGCACCACGTCCGCACCCAGCGAATTCGTCAATTTCTGCGGGACCAGCGTGTTGCCGATGGACTTCGACATCTTGCGGCCTTTCTCATCGACGGTGAAACCGTGCGTCAGCACGCCGCGATACGGCGCGCGGCCATGCATGGCGACTGAAGTGAGCAGCGAACTGTGGAACCAGCCGCGGTGCTGATCCGAGCCCTCCAAATACAGATCTGCCGGGGAAGTGATTTCGGGGCGTGTCTGCGCGAGGCAGTGATGCACCACCCCGGAATCGAACCACACGTCCATCACGTCGGTTGCCTTGTCGTACTGGCCCGCGTCGGCGCCCAACAGCGTCGCGGCGTTCAGGTCGAACCAGGCATCGATGCCGCCCTGCTCGACGAGCTTGGCGACTTCTTCAATCAGGGCGTCGGTGCGTGGGTGCAGCTCGCCGGACACCTTGTCGACGAACAGCGGGATCGGCACTCCCCACGTACGCTGCCGCGACACGCACCAATCGGGACGGGCGGCGATCATGCTGCTGATGCGCTGTTCGCCCCATGCCGGCATCCAATCGACGTGCGAAATTGCTTCCAAGGCGCCCTTGCGCAGGCCCGCCTGTTCCATACTGATGAACCACTGCGGGGTCGCGCGAAAAATCACCGGCGTTTTGTGGCGCCAGCAGTGCGGATAGGAATGATGATACGGCTCGTCTTTCAACAAGCGGCCATTGTCGTGCAGCACCTTGATCACGTGGGCATTGGCGTCGAACACCTGTTCGCCGGCAAACAGCGGCGTCGACGGCAGGAAGCGGCCGTCGCCGCCTACCGGATTATCCACTTCGAGTCCGTAGCGCCGTCCGACGACATAGTCATCCAAGCCGTGCCCCGGAGCGGTATGTACCGCACCGGTACCGGTATCGAGGGTGACGTGGTCGCCCAGGATCACGGGTACCTGCCGCTCGTAAAGCGGATGTTGCAGCAGCAGCAGCTCGAGCGCGGCGCCCTTGACGGCCGAGATCAGGGTCCAATCCGCGACGCCCAGGGTTTTCATGACGGCGTCGACCATCTCGCTCGCCACCACCAAGCGCTCGTAGCCGCCTCCCAAATCGAATTCCACCAACGAATAATCGAATTGCGGATGCACGGCCACCGCACGATTCGCCGGCAGGGTCCATGGTGTCGTGGTCCAAATGGCGAGCGCCGTGGGCACATCCTCATCGTCTAAGTCAGGGGCATCGGCCTCGGGCGGCTCGATGGCGAAGCGTTGCGCCAAATCCGCGGCATCGACCACCGGAAAGCGCACATAGATACTCGGTGAGGTCTTGTCCTCGTACTCGACTTCCGCCTCCGCCAGCGCGGAGCGACAGTTCAAGCACCAGTGCACGGGCTTGAATCCCTTGTATAGATGGCCGTTCTTGATGATGAGGGCAAAGGCGCGCAGCTGTTCAGCCTCGAAGCGCGAAGCCATGGTCAGATAGGGGTGATCCCAATCGCCGAGTACGCCCAGGCGTTTGAAATCGTGGCGCTGTGCGTCGACCTGCTTGGCCGCATATTCGCGGCATGCCGCACGAAAGGACTTGGCGTCGATTTTCTGTCCGACGCGCCCGTGGGTTTTCTCGACCTGCATCTCGATGGGCAGCCCGTGGCAATCCCAGCCCGGCACGTAGGGCGCGTCGTAGCCGTCCAGCGTGCGCGACTTGACGATGATGTCCTTGAGGATCTTATTGACCGCGTGTCCCAAGTGAATCGCACCGTTCGCATACGGCGGACCGTCGGTGAGCACGAACTTCGGCCGGCCCTTGGCGGTACGGCGCAGCTTCTCGTACAAGCCGGCACGTTCCCACGCCGCCAGCATGGCCGGCTCGCGATTCGCTAGATCCGCCTTCATCGGGAAACCCGTGTTCGGCAGGTTGATCGTGTTTTTGTAATCAGCCACTCTGCACCTTCGACAAGAGATCGCGCGCCCGCGCGGCATCGATCTGCATTTGCACCTTCATCGCCTCCAAGGAATCGAAATTGACCTCATCGCGCAGCTTGGCGACGAACTCGATTTCGAGCTGGCGGCCGTACAGGTCGCCGGAAAAATCGAACACATGCGCTTCGAGCAAGGGCTCGGTGCCGTTGACCGTGGGGCGCGTACCGAGACTCGCGACACCCGGCAGCGGACGCGAATCGATCCCGTGCACCCAGACCGCCAATATGCCCCATAGCGGCGGTTTGCGGCGCATCAATCGCAGATTCGCGGTCGGAAATCCGAGCGTGCGCCCCAGCCGGCGCCCCTGCACTACGCGGCCCAACATGCGGTAAGGGCGCCCCAGCAAGCGCGCCGCGCCGGCGAAATCGCCAAGCTCCAGCCGCTCGCGCACCGCCGTACTGCTCACGCGCGCCCCGTCGACCACGAACGGCGCCATCTGATCGACGCCAAACCCGTGCGCCTGGCCCGCGGTGCGCAGACTATCGATGGTGCCGCCGGCATTGCTGCCATAGCGAAAGTCATCGCCGACGACCATGTGCCGCGTGCCCAACTTCCCGACGATCAGTTCATCGACAAAACAGCGCGGCGTCATGGCACGCATACAATCGTCGAAACGCAAAGTCACCAAGCGATCCACTCCCAGCGCCGCGAGTGCAAGAAATTTCTCGCGCCAGCGGGTCAGGCGCGGCGGAGCGCCATCGGGATCGATGAATTCCTTCGAACTCGGCTCAAATACCAGCACCGTCGCCGCCGCGCGCAATTGGGCGGCGCGCGCCTTGAGTGCGCCGATCATCTGCTGGTGACCTAGATGCACGCCGTCGTAGTTGCCCACGGTCAGAACACAGCCTCGGTGGCGCTGCGAGATATTGTATAGACCGCGAACTAGTTCCATGGCGAAAGGCCGTGATTATACTCAGGTTTCCAGCGATTCAGTGTCGCCCACTATAGCAAGCGAAGCGGCGCGGCCCGGCATTTCGATTGACAAGCGCGGAGGCAGTCGGCAAGCTACGCGGCTGTTTTAGGGTCCTATTGGGGCCCTTGTTTTTCAAGGAGTCCCTCGCTTGGCGAATACGAAATCTGCTGAAAAAGCTGCCCGGCAGTCGACGGTGCATCGAGCCCGTAACGACGCGCTCACCTCGCAGCTGCGCAGCGCCATCCGCAAGGCGACCCTGGCGCTCAAGGCCGGCAAGCAAGACGAGGCAGCCTCCGCACTCGCCGCCGCCACTCCCGTGATCGACAGCATGGTGAACAAGGGCATCATTCACCGCAACAAGGCTGCGCGTCATAAGAGCCGTCTCACCAAGCAAGTCCGGGCGCTCGGGAAATAACGACGCAATCAGCCGGGCAGCATCGCCGGGGCGGCTGCCCGCGGATGCTCATCGAGATAACGCATCACCGCCTGCTTGAGCTGATCAGTGCCGGCGCCGGTAGCTCCTGAGATACGAAACACCGGGCCCTTCCAGCGCAAGCGCCGCACGATGTCTTTGGCGCGCCGCTCCACCTCCGCGCTCTCCAACAGATCGATCTTGTTGATGACGAGCCAGCGCTCCTTGGCGCCCAAATCCGCCGCGAACTTTTTGAGTTCGGCCACGATGGTGCGGGCATCTTTGACCGGATCGGCGCCGGGGTCCGGCGGCGCGATGTCGACCAGATGCAGCAGCACGCGGGTGCGCTGCAGGTGTTTCAAGAAGCGAATGCCGAGGCCCGCACCGTCCGCGGCGCCCTCGATCAAGCCTGGGATGTCAGCCATCACGAAGCTGCGCCCCGGGCCTGCGGTGACGACGCCTAAATTGGGAAACAAAGTGGTGAACGGATAATCCGCCACTTTGGGACGAGCCGAGGACACCGCACGAATCAAGGTGGATTTGCCCGCATTGGGCAACCCCAGCAAGCCGACATCGGCAATCAACTTCAACTCCAGCGCCAGTTCGCGCTTCTCCCCCGGCAGCCCTAAGCCTGATTTGCGCGGCGTGCGATTGGTGCTGGATTTAAAGCGCGTGTTGCCCCAGCCGCCCTTGCCGCCCTTGGCCACCAGCAGGATGTGGCCCTCGACAGCAAGATCGCCTAACTGCTCGCCCGTATCCTTATCGCTGACGACGGTCCCGACCGGCACCGACACGAACATATCATCGCCGCCGTGGCCGGTGCAGTCGTTGCCGCTGCCGCTCTCGCCGTTTTGTCCGCGGTAGGTACGCGAGATGCGAAAATCCGCCAGCGTGTTCATCCCTTCGACCGCTCTCAAGTACACGCTGCCACCGAGCCCGCCGTCGCCGCCGTCGGGACCGCCGAAGGGCACGAATTTCTCGCGACGAAAACTCACGCAGCCGCGGCCGCCGTTGCCGGCCTGCACTTTGAGTTTGGCTTCATCGACGAATTTCATGATCTGCTCGATGGCGCGCGACCTGCGGCGCACCAATGAAAAAGGGGGCAGGTCGCCCCACCCCCTTCATTGATATGTCGGCGAGCCGCAAGGGCTCGCGCGCATCGCTACTTGGTAACGACGTTGACGAACGTGTGCCGCTCTGCACCCTTGACGCTGAAATTCGACCACGCCGTGCGCCTTGGCAAACAAGGTGTGATCCGTACCGATCCCGACATTGACGCCGGGGCGATACACCGTCCCGCGCTGACGAATCAAGATATTGCCCGCGAGCACATTCTCGCCGCCGAATTTCTTGACGCCGAGGCGCTTGGAATGCGAATCGCGGCCGTTTCGAGTACTGCCGCCCGCTTTTTTGTGTGCCATGAGATATCTCCTGAACTTTAAGCGACGATCTGCGTGATCTTCACATCGGTGTAGGGCTGCCGATGGGTTTTCTCGCGCTTGTAATGCTTGCGGCGGCGGAATTTGACGATGCGAACCTTGTCGCCCTTGCCATGGCTTTCCACCGTTGCGACCACCTTGGCCGAACCCACATAGGGAGCTCCAATGGTCACCGAGGATCCGGCACCGACCAGCAGCACCTGATTGAATTCGACGCTGGCGCCTTGGTCTGCGTCGAGCTTCTCGATACGCACCACGGCACCTTCCTGAACGCGGTACTGTTTACCGCCCGTGGCAATCACGGCATACATTTTTGGAACTCCGAGAACGGCTTAGGGGGCCGCAAAAGAGCCGCGAATTGTACAAGTTGACCGTCCTGAGGTCAAACCGGCGCGCGCCGGGCGCGGCGGCGGCACCGCTCCAACCCGCGGCTGGGTCTCCCCGTGTGCCGCGCTAGACCGGGTATTCTTAGGTACCATGTCGCATTCTTTTGAGTGCCTCATGACCCTAGAACAGATTCGCGCGCTGGTAACTGCTGATTTCGAGGCCGTCGACAAGGTCGTCAAACAGCGCCTGCACAGCCAGGTAGCCCTGGTTGACCAGGTAGCCACTTACCTTATATATGCCGGCGGCAAGCGCCTGCGCCCCCTTTTGGTGCTTTTGGCGGCTCGCGCCTGCGGCCATAGCGGCGGCCGGCACATCGACGCCGCGGCCATCATCGAGTTCATCCATACCGCGACGCTGCTGCACGATGACGTGGTCGACAGTTCATCCCTGCGCCGCGGCCGCGACACCGCCAACGAGGTCTTCGGCAACGCCACCAGCGTCTTAGTCGGGGACTTTCTCTATTCGCGAGCCTTTCAAATGATGGTCACGCTCGATCGCATGCGCGTCATGCAGATTCTAGCCGATGCCACCAATGCCATCGCCGAGGGCGAGGTTCTCCAGCTCATGAATGCGCACGATCCGAACACCACCGAGGCGCGCTATATCGACGTAATCCGACGCAAGACGGCGCGCCTGTTCGAGGCCGGCGCGCAGATTGCCGCGGTCTTGAGCGACGCCTCGCCCATGATCGAGGAATCGCTGGCGCGCTACGGGCGGCACATCGGGACGGCCTTTCAGCTGGTCGACGACGCGCTCGACTACCAAGCCGACGAAGCCAGCCTCGGAAAGCACCTGGGGGACGACCTGGCGGAGGGCAAACCCACCCTCCCGGTGATTTATGCGATGCAGCACGGTACGGACGAGCAGCGCCGCATGATCCGGCACGCCATCGAACATGGCGGCGTGGGCCAGTTGGCCGAAATCACGCGTGCCGTTGCAAGCCTTGGGGGGCTTGCGTACACTGCGCGCCTCGCTCAATGCGAGGCAGATCAGGCGCTTGCCGCGCTGGCACCCCTTCCTGAGAGCGCTTTTAAAGAGGGCCTAAGCGAACTGGCGAAGTTCGCCGTGGCACGCAAGAACTGATTGGCTGTCGATTCGGGGTGTAGCTCAGCCTGGTAGAGCACTACGTTCGGGACGTAGGAGTCGCAGGTTCAAATCCTGTCACCCCGACCAATATTCTCTTTAGAATCAATGACTTAGGTCATCTCTGGCTATGCCCTCGCACAGCCAGTGACAAATCCGTGCCAACCAAGGCTCGGCAGCGTCCGAGCTATAAAAGGCCCCGCCTATACGTGACTCCTGAAGTTAAAGGAGTCTTCTCTTGGCCACGCTCATCAACCGCTCGCGCTACTCGGTCACCGTCCCCCGCCACGACGAGCACACCCGCGAGTTCCCCCACGACATGGCGGAGGCCGCGCGCGCGTACCTTCAATCCTTGCGACCGAAGTTTCCGCGTGCGCGCATCTCGCAAGGCGATGATCAGTGGTACGTGCGCATCCGCCAGAAGGGCCACAAGACACTAAACTTTGACGCCGGCTCCTACGACAACGCCAAAGCCGATGCCGCGCGGATCGAAGCCGAACGGCGTGTGGGGCTGTACATCGATTACACGGCCGCGCACCGGGTGAACCTCGCCTACCTCATCGAGCGCTACGTGCGGGAGGTCTGTCCGCGCCACAAGGGGTGCGATGTGGAGATTGCAATTCTCGAGAGCTTGCTCTTTGATTGTGGTGGGGACTACGCCACCCGTGTGCTCGAGCGCAAGCGGGCGCGTGCGGTGACGCGCGCCAAGATCACAGGCAAGAAGCCGCGGATCCTGCCGCCGCGCCATGAGCCCCGCAAGGACCTCGAATGGCTCAGGTGCCCCCTCGCGCAAGTGATACCCACCGTCATTAATACGTATGTCCATGATCGTCTGGCCGATGTCGCGCCGGCAACCGTCGATCGGGAGATCGACCTTTTCTCCCAGGTCATCTCCTGGGCGGTGAAGACCCTTCGCATCGAGCTGCACCGCTCACCGCTCCTCGGCGTCGAGCGCCCACGCTACTGCAACGAGCGAGACCGAAGACTCAAGGTGGAGGAAGAGCAGCGACTTCTCGCGGCCGCGCGCGAGGAGGATCGCCTGCTTGCGCCTGAGCTCGCCCTCGAGCGCTTCCGATCGGAAGTGGCCCAGCTTCCGAATGCGAGCGCACGCACGCGACGCCTTGCGGCACTGCGAGGAGAGATCGCCTCCGGTGCGATCGCCGCCCCCGTGGTCCCCTACTTCGAAACCTACCTTAACTACCTGCTCATGACTGCCGCGCGGCGCAGTGAAGCCATCGCGCAAAAGTGGGCCGATGTCGATTTCGAGGCCCGCTCCGCGTTTCTGCCCGACAGTAAGAACGGGCGGTCTCGCACACTCGGGCTCCGTCAGCCCTTGATCGAGATGCTGAAGCGTCTGCCGAGATCCGGAGATCGGGTCTTTCCGTTCACCCTGAATGAGGTGCGCGGGGCATGGGAACGTATCCGGGAGCGCGCGCAGCTGGATGACTACCACATGCACGATTTGAGGCATCAGGCTTTAAGCGTCATGTGTGAGGTGGCCCGCGCGGCCGGGGTGCCGCTCACTCTAAAGGATCTAGCGACTATGAGCGGCCACCGGGATTTTCGCTGCCTCGCTCGCTATCTCAACCTGTGCGCGGGCGATATCGCTCGGAGCATCGATGAGGCCTACCAAATCGCTGCAGCGAAAGCTCGCGGGGCGCAAGCGCGCAACGAGTCCTCGCCCGAGTTCCATAAGGGAAGGCTCCGCCCGCGCATCCACGTGAACGCCTCCGCAGTCGCGCGCGAGACCACCTCCGTTCAGCAACTCTCCGCCGATGCCACGCGCGAGGACGTGCTCGCGGCCAAAGCGGCTAACGAGCTGCCCGCGTAGGCAAAGCAACAACAGCTAGACAGAAAACGTACGCATGAGTACCACACCGTTCAAGCCCATCACGCGCGAGCAGGCAGCCGAGATCCTCTCGGTATCCTCAGGCACGCTCGATGCAATGATCGAAGACGAGGTGCTGCCGCCGCCACGCCAGATCGGTGATTGCCGAAAACTGTACTGGCACCCGGACGTATTCTATCGGCACTTGCACCGGCTGCTCTGGGTTGATCCCGCTCCCTTCGCGGGCCCGGCGCCCGAACTCACTCGGCCGACGCGTGAGGCGCGGAGTCCTCGACGCAACGCTCCATCGGCCGCGCCAGCCTCTAGCGGGGCCGCGACAACTGCGCCACCGAGCGCGGGTGGCTACCGTGACGCGCGCACGCGCCAGGCGAAGCGCCTCCAGGAGCTCAATCGGTGAGAGCGCCACAAGGCGCGCTTTTACGCACCCGTCGCCCCTCTTCACCCGCGAGGGTGCCCGAGACTGCTCCCCGGTTGTTATGCGGGTCGCGCCAAGCGACGCGCCAGTTCCGGGCACCACTTCGCCTGGATTGAGTTTATAGGGACGTCAAGAAAATCCGCGCTCGTAAGATCACGCCCGAGGCGATGTTCCACGCACAGCAGGCATAGCTTGCCCCTGTACTTGCGATTTATGGAATACCAAAGTTCGTGCTGGAGCATGTAGTACTCCTCATTCTTTTCGGTATCAACACGGCAATCCATACAAAAGTTGTTGGTGTTTCGGGAATCGAATTTCGTGAGGAGATGCGAATAGCGCTTCTTCATAGCCGCCGGGCTGTCGTGCAGTATGGCCGCAGCCAGTCGGAAGTTGCCCGTCTTTTCGATGATCGAGGACACGACGAGGTGGCGAATGTCGTGCGGCCCGACACCTGGACACCTCAAGTTGCGGCGCGTAATAGCTTTCATCCGCTCGTTCAGGCCCCACCATGGGCGATCCGGCGAACGTGACGACGCGAAAACGAGTTCCGGCCTGCACCCTCCTAGTACAGGGCGGTAACAGGTAAGGTAGCGTTCAATGTAAGGCCACACCGACCGATCGACTCGCATGTTGTAGTTTCTTCCCTCCCACGGGTTCATAAATTCTTGCCGGTGGATAACGATTCTCCATTCTCCCTGCGCGGTCCTGCGCAGATGGCCCGTACCGTCGGGCCTGTAAGTGAGTTCCCGCAAATTGCGCGCGCGCAGAGGATTCGAAATCATGAGCGAGAGCAACAGCAGATCTCGCCCCCAGATGGCTTCCTCATGCTTACCAGTCAATGGGCCCTGAGCCTCGAGCCTCTTCACGGCCGCGACAAGTTTGTCGATCGACATCAGAGGCGACAGCGGCGCCTTGAGCACCTGCCTCCCCGTCTTGCGTTTGCCCCTTCCAGTTCCCGAGAAACGGCGCTGAAGTAACTGTGACTTTCTATCATTAATATCGTCCATAAGACCCTCAATTGGTTGGTCCAGCCTCGGATGAAATATCCGAAGGCCATGTTCAAACTTCGATCGCTAGCGCAGAGCAATTGCCTAGCTCGCAACAAATAAAGCGACGTGCTTTATTCGGCTGGCAGTATTCGGCCTGCAGTCACGACGGAGTTCACGGAATGCATTGCTTTGTGCAAATTGAGGGTTTCCCCACCGGCTCGTGAAGGTTGATCGCTTGCATCGCGGCGAGTCGAAGATCGAATTTCCGACATCACAGAACCAAGCCAATACCGCACGGCCCGATGCGGGATGCCAGAAGACGGTTATTTTTAGGCTTTGTCACCGAATCGTGTTGGTCGGGACGGACTGGCTATGTTGGCTTTGCCGCCGTTCAAGGCAGAAAGCCCCTCACCTTGAGGGTACAGGGCCGTACCCCTCGAGTCGCCCAGAGCGCGGTCGGAGGGGCGACGCCGGCCTTGACGGGAGAGCGCCTTGTGCTTGCAGGTGCATCTATCACATTTTGGCATTTTTGCCGTTTTGTGATGAGGGGCTTTATCCAGCGAGAAATAAGGCCCTCCCTTCAAGGCACAAAGCCTTTTCCCACGAAGGTTTGAAGGACCTTCACCTTGCAGGAAGAAGGCCCCCGCCCCGTGGCAGCCGCGCGACGGAGGGCGTACGGCCGGCTTGCAAGGGAGAGGGCTCTTTGCAACGCGAGGGGCATTGGTGCCTTTGCCTTAAAGCCTCTGCCTTGCAAGGACCAGGCCTCCCCCGTCAGGCCGGCGGGCGCCCGCTCTGGACCGCTGCTGCCATGGGGTGGGGGGCCTTCTTCCTGCAAGGTAGGTGCTTGGCCTCATCGCGGAGAGCCCTCTGCTTGCAAGGTGAGGGGTCTGGTACGCTACACGGGCCATGAAGCGCTCACTCACTGAATTACGCGAAGAGATGCGCGCGGTTGCCCGCGGCGAACGCAAGGCCCCTCCCGTCAAGCCCCTCACCCCCGAAGCTCTGGCTAGGCGCATAGCCCGTGAGCAGCTGCGCGAACATAGGCGCATTGCCGGCTCTCCCCTCAAGGCACGGGATCAGGCAGAAAGGCCGTCAGGTGCCAAAGATGAATCTGACGCAGAGTAAGTGATGGAATACAAGTTTGGATTGAAATACAAAGTGGCTGATGACGCCGATATGGACGAGCTAATCGAGCAACTCGGTGAAGCCGGCTGCGATGATGCTTTGGTTGGTACCGGACAACCGGGGGCGTATCGCATTGGATTTTACGCGTGACGCGAACTCCGCGAAAAAGGCGGTCGTCAGCGCACTATCGGACGTCAAAAAAGCAATCCCGGAGGCGAAAATCCTCGAGGTCACTCCTGACTTTGTGGGTGAGGAGATATCCTGTCAACGCCGGCCGGAAACTGCTCAATTATGGCGGTTGAAAATTGCACACTTTAATTGAGGTAACGACCCTCAATGCGTCTTGGCCTCCTTTTTCTTGCCTTGTCGGGTTGATGGGTTTACCTGGTCATCAGCCTTAGGCTGGATCGCATGCCAGAGGTCGGTGTGCTCGCGCATTCGGTAGCTGTTGCCGCGGATGTTGACCACATGACAGTGGTGCATCAGACGGTCAATGAGCGCCGCAGCCATGACCTCATCGCCCAAGATGTTGCCCCATTCCTCGAAGCCCTTGTTGGAGGTCAGGACGGTGGAGGCATGTTCGTAGCGCGCGTTGATGAGTTGGAAGAACAGGACCGCGCCATCGCGGTTAACTGGCAAATAGCCGATCTCATCGACGACGAGTAACGCCGGGTGACTCAAGACCCGCAGCCGCCGGGCGAGTTGGCCGGCCGCTCGAGCCTGTTCGAGCGACTCGATGAGGTTGACCAAGGTGCCGTAGTACACGCGGCGGCCGGACTCCGCGGCGGCGATGGCCAGGGAGATCGCTAGGTGCGTCTTGCCGACGCCCGGCGGTCCTAAGAAGATAACGTTCTCACGGCGTTTGATGAAGCCGAGCTCGTGCAGGCTCTCGATCTGCTCGCGTTGGATCGAGGGCTGGAAGGCAAAATCGAACTGTTCGATCGTTTTGATGGCTGGTAGCCGCGAGGAGCGCATCGCGGTCTGCAGCCGGCGATTGTTGCGCAAGCTGATCTGCGCACCGAGTAAACGCTCGAGCGCCTCGCCCGCGGTGACGGATCCGCGATCGACCTCGGCGAGGATGTCATCGACCGCTTCGAGGGCGCCGGGGAGTTTTAAGTCTGCGAGCATCTCGCGGATGTGGTCGCGTCGCACGGCGCTCATCGCACGATCTCCGCATAGAAGCTCAAGGGCCGGCGCTGCACCTCAACTGGATAGACTGGCTTCTTCGACGAGCGGCTCGGTAATAACCGGAGCAGGCGTGGGTAGGGTGCCGGCGCCAGGGGTTTAAGCGTATCTCGCTCATCGCGCTCGAAGCGCAGCCGCGGCTGTTCGCGGATGGTTCGGTGCTGACGCACATTGGCGGTTCGATCCAGCCACCCCTCGGCTTGCTCGTTCAGATCCGCATCGTTGATGAACGTGCGGCCGTAGAAGAAGCTCTCCCGCACATAGCGGATCGGGCGTTCCACTTTACCCTTCGTCTTTGCCCGATACGGCCGGCACGCGCGTGGACGAAAGCCCCAGTGCGCCGCAAAGCGCAAGAACTCGGCGTTGAGCACCAGGGCACCGTTCTTTAATCGCTCATCGTCGATCACGACGGTGCGCATCTGGTCGAACAGAAGCTCCTGCGGTACGCCGCCGAAGCAACCAAAGGCGCTCTCGAGCCCCGCAAAGAGGTTCGGCATCGTTTGGCGGGTGAAGAACCGAAGCCACATCACTCGCGAGTAACCGAGCACCACGAGTAGCGCATGGCGCCGTCCCCACGGCAGGTTAAAGCTCGCGAAGTCCACCTGGGCCTGAAAGCCCGCCGGCGTCTCAAATCGCCGGACTTCTTCCTCAATGGGACGCGGGCGTATCTGCCGAACGTACTCCTTGATCTGTGTGTAGCCCCCGGCATACCCATCCGCTCGAATCTCATCGAACAGCCGCTGGGCCGTCAACCGCGGATAGGCTTCCAAGCGCGCATGGATAATCCCCTTGTTGTCGCGCTTCACGTCAAGCCGGACAAAATGCCTGAGCTAAAAAGAGAGACTTTCACTGCTTAGGCCGCCTCGGTAAATCGCTGCTGGTTGGTCATTCTACGATGCGCACGGGCCGCAGCTATTCGCCGCGCACGCTCGTCTCGAACTTCGTCCGGTTGTCCACGATGCCAGGTCGCCGGCGTCATGTAGCCTAAAGTCGCATGTAATCGCTCTTCATTGTAATGCTGCACGAGCTTGGCGATGATCGCTTCGGCCTGCAGGTAATTGTCGCCGTAGTCGTTGTCGCTCTCGGCGCGCACGGTGCCATTGAAGCGCTCCACGATACCGTTCGATTCTGGGTGCCGCGGCTTCGTTTTGATGTCGATCAGGTTATGCGCCTTGATCACCGCCGCGACATCGCGGTTGACGAACTCACTGCCGTGATCGTGTACGACCCGGGGTCTGGCGTCTTTGGCCGCCTCGAGCGCCGCCTGCAGCTCGATCGCCACCGATTTGCCGTCGAGGCTCATCAGCAGCTTGTGGTGCACGATATAGCGGCTGTAGGCATCGACAAAGCTCACCAGGAAGTAAAATCGTGCGGCGACCCACACGTACATGACGTCGGTATGCCATTGCTGATTCGGCGCCTTGGGCCGGAAGTTGTATTCACCGCTCGAGACCGTCGATCGCTTCCAGCGCGATAATAGGTCCGCATCGCTCAAAACCCGGTAAACCGTGCTCTCCCCGACGCAGGCCGTCCCCGCATCGACCATCATCCACGTGAGCTTGCGATAGCCGATCTTCGGGTACCGCAAGGCAAACTCGCAGATCGCCGCGCGCTCCTCGGGCAGCACCTCGTACACCCGGCACGGCTTTGCCGTCTGATCCTCGAGGCTCTCGCGCCCCTTCCACGCGTAATAGACGCTGCGCGGCACGCCCAGGGCGGCGAGTGTCCGATACACCCGCCACCCGGAACGTCGCTTGGTTTGCTCAACGATCTGCATCACGGCCGCCTTCGTCTCCGCCGGTACTCGGTATAAGTCGTCCAACTTCAAATCTTTTTTTTCAGCTCCAGGTTCTCCGCCGTGATCTCCGCGATCACCGCGCGCATGCGCTCGATCTCCGCCTTGTGCCGCGCCTCCGGGTCATCCTTGCGTGGCGTGCGCTGCGCGTCGCGCTTCAGCGCCACCGCCGAGCCGCCCTGGGCCACCGCCCGCCAGCGATAAAATACCGATACCGCCAATGCATGGCGCCGGCACACCTCGCTCACGGTCACCCCGGGCTGGTCCGCCTCCTTCAAAATCTCCAGTTTCTGCTCTGCCGTAAATCGTCGATGTTCGCGTTTGCTCATCCACTTCGCTCCGTCTGCGGGGCGCCCGCAGCAGCTCGAAGTCTCTCATTTTCCGCTAGCATTTTGTCCAGAAGTCGCTGAAGCTACACACTTGTAGCGATCGAGCTTCTTCCGCGCCGCTGGACGGGGCTTATAGCTCACCGCCTCGTCATCCAAATCCCGATCGAGCTGCGCCGTCTCGATCCAGTGATAGACCGTCCGGCGGCTCACTCCAAAGCGCCTGGCCAGCTCAGTCTTGCCCACTCCTTGCTCCAAATAGTGGCGTAACAACACTCTCGTCTCCCGTGAGTACATGGCAACTCCGCGTGATCGCTTTGTTGCCTAGATGAAACGGCGCCAGGGGCGGCGTCAACGAGTGTGCAATTTTGGCCCGCCGGAAGTGTGCAATTTACGTCCGCCGCCTACAATCCCCCAGTCTAGGATGAGAATTAGGGGGAAT
The DNA here is from genome assembly GCA_963818075.1 of uncultured Gammaproteobacteria bacterium. Taxonomy (GTDB): domain Bacteria; phylum Pseudomonadota; class Gammaproteobacteria; order Steroidobacterales; family Steroidobacteraceae; genus Bog-1198. Next base: position 334,349 of record CAWFQX010000013.1, read on the forward strand.
ATTAAAACTAACGGATTTTGGTTAAGCCGACTTCTCATCACCTTTTGGCATTTTTGCTGTTTTGTGATGAGAAGGGGTCGAAGGTTGTTCATCGGAACGCGTCCCGGCTATGGCGCACCTTTTCGCAGGGGGTGCGTAAAAGTCGGGTGTCACGATCACTTTGTCACGGCCGCCGATCGATTGGCTTGTGTAATTACCGCCGAGGGGTAATTACCGTTGCACGGTAATTCACGGTAATACAACCATGGGGGGCGGGTCGTTTGCTGGATTGCGATGGGAGGAGGAAGTTGCCGTCATGGGCGTGATGAGGGCCTGCTTCCGTCCGTCAAGCACGATCACTTTGTCCCGCTTTATCATCCAGCGGGACGTCGGCGGGTGCATCCACATCACCTTTCAGCAGTTCCACGATCGATTTGAAAGTATTGCGCGCTTCGATGAGCAGATGATCGGGGTCTATGGTTTCCCCATTCATCTCGCGAAGGTACGCTGCTTCGATTTTCTCGAGTTCCGCTTCCGCTTGAGCGCGTGCTATGACGGTGGTCGCCTTGTGCGGCATGACGTCATTATGCGCCGGCGGACACCGTGACTTGCGCCGGACTGATGCAGGCGTTTTTGCCCGCACCCGCTTGCCGCCAAAGAGCGTTGATAGGGGTTTGACCGTAAGCCTCCGGGCGATCGCCGGCGACGGCATATCCGCAAGCACTTCTCCTGCGGTGACGTACCGACGCTTGCTGCCCTTCTCTTGCTTCGAGATTTCATATGCTCCGATCCTATGTAGGGCGCCACGTCAGTTCGTTTGTCGCCCGGGCAAGCTCATCAGGAGTAAGTTCACCGTGCTTGGCTTCCCAGTCGTCAAGGAAGGAGCGTAGTTCGAGGTGCCGTGCGACTTGCACAACGCGCGCTCGGTCAGTCAACCAAATTTTCATCGGCGGGTGATTGTCGAGGAGCGGATTCGGCTTCGCGAACCAATCGCGGACGGCAATTGGATCGGCGTCGCCGAACGCCTCGATCACCTGGGCAATTTCGGCAAAAGGTTGGCCGCTGCCATCGAACTGAAATCGGGGATGAATCCAGCTGCGGCCGCCTGCGGTGCTCGCGGCGTTGATCGCTAAAACTTTGCGCGCAGCACGTAAGTCAGCTAGCTGCTGTTCAGTCACCGACCTGGTCCGCCCTTGTCCAACGTCCTCTATCTCGAGGGCTACACGATCGTGTTGCAGAACAAGTTATACCCTCGACGTACATTATCACGCTCGATTGAATGATAGAGATCCAGCGCGAGCCGCCTGTAGGTAGCCTCTTCCGGCGAGGATGCGGAAGGCGAGATACGAGCGCCGGCGCGTACGGGCGAACGCCTTCATGGCTGCCTGATAGGGTGAGAGCCTCATGGACCCATTATGCCTTGAGGGGAGAGGGCTTCGTACCCTCTGGGGTGAGGGGTCCGCACCCGAATTGAAGAGGCTTGCACCCACATTAGAGAGAGCCCATCCAACTTTTGCCAGAAATACTAGTTGCAGCTCTGGAGAGGCGTGAGACTCATGCGGTCGCCTGCGGCGCGAAGAGTTCCACGATCCCTTGAGCCTCCTCGGGGTGTGCATCGAACCACGCTTGCGTTTCGGCAACTACCTGGGCACGGAATGTGCCGTCGGCAAGAACTCGCTCGTGCGCGCGATTCTCGTAACGGCTTGCATCGATCCGCGTGATAGTCACGCGCACTTGAGAATGAATGTCTTTGAGCACCGCGCGCGAAGCCACCTCCTCTTCGGAATAGGTGAGAGTGTTCGCAAAAGTGTATGCCTCAATGGCTCGACGCACGAGCTCACCCGCGGAGACGCCCTCGTGTCGGCTCATCTCGCGAAGCTTCTTCACGCTCTTGCATTGCACTAGGCATTGCTGGCGCACGAGATCTCGTTTTCGTAGGGTCATTTCGATTCGCTTTTGCCCCTAAGGGTTTTTGTCGGAGAGCCAGGCGGCAAATAGGTTCAACCATTCCGGCATCGACACGAAGATTTCCCCTGTGTAGCGGCTAAAAATGATCCACCCCTTACACGCGTTTGATAACGACTTCAGTTTAGCCACCTGATCTCCAGTTAAGGTCCGGGTGGCGTCGGCGCCTTTTCCTTCAGCGACAGACCAGAGCATGAACTCAAGATCCCGCATCCAACCAGCACAGCAAAACTCCTCGGAAAGGTCACTCATGTATGTTGCTAAAGCACGAGCATCGGGGGAGAGATTGGAAAGCATCGAGTTTTCCCTTCCTTCGGTGCGCGACAGTCCGAGAGTTTCAGCCGCGTCGTCCTTGGTCCGCCACCGGTCACCAGTGCCGGGCCCGTTTCCGACGAGATCGACATCCGGCCACTCGATTTTTGCGTTTCTGGCCAGATCTGGATGGATTAGAAACCTTTCTCGAGCCGACGCCTCGTTCAGCTGATCCGCGATGACTTGGGCCCGCTCGCGATCAACGCAGTAGCACCAAAAGCCGTCAGCACGCGGAGTCGCCGTGGTATCGACGACATCGAAGCCGCGGCTCTTCGGTTCAACGATGTATTTCATTGGTAAACCCCTATCCGCGCTTGAGGCGCCTCGCTCGTTCCCCTTCCACACTTCGTCCAATTCAATTCGGCCCTTTTGATCCATGCGACGTATTCCAAAAATGCGCGTCAATCACGCGTCTTCACGTCTTCATGTAGCCACTGGAAGAGCGCACGGCCGATCGCGAAAGCCTCGATCACCGCTTCAACAAGGAATCCAAGAACTACCGCCGGCAAGAGCAATACAATCACGACCCATGACAAGTATTTCATTCAGCTGCTCCAGAAGAAGCGCTAAGGATCGACCAGCGGAGCTTGCGCGGATTTAAGGGCCTCTACGACGAGGGGGTCTATACTAAAGACGGTGATACTCGTCCGGGGGGAAGTCCCACCAGGCGACGACGCAAGGCGTTTTGGAGCCTAACGAAGGCATTTCACCCGATTGTCCATTTCAGGGAATGCAATTCGCGAATGTATTGATTACATCGGTCTTTATGGATCACCATTTGATTTAGCCATCGAGCTCTGCGTCAATAAATTTCTCCGCTGCTTCCATCAAAAAATATCTAAATCTCGCGGGCAAACCGGGGATGGCTCGAATCTCAGGGGCCAACTCCACTTCAACTTCGCCGGGTCGCTTTCGAACTATCGCCACAATCTTACCGTTGCGCTGAATCTCAATGTCCGCCTCTTGAGAACGCGTGCGCCCCTTGGTTCTTCGCGTCGATGGGGTCGAATTCTTCATTTTGCGTCAGCTGCGTTCTTCATCCGCGCCCCAAGCACCGGCGTCCCGCGACAACAAGAGCTCTCCGCCGGGCCGATGCACCCGTACAGGAAAAGCGCGCGGCCTTCGGCGTACACCTTCAGCCACTTCGGAAAAAGTATTGACGACTATAGTCCGTGGACCAGCAGTCACGCAAGCCTTATCACTGGTGCATGGCATCAACGTCGATTCCGGCCGCCTTTGGATTGGTACTGCGTGACCTCCGGCAGAGGGCGGGATTGAGCCAAGAGGCCTTGGCGGACGCAGCTGACGTTGACCGAACCTATGTTTCGTTGCTAGAACGGGGACTCCGGCAGCCAACTCTGGAAACGCTTTTCTCGCTTTCCCGCGCATTGAATGTTTCCCCCTCCACGATGGTATCCAGGACCGCATCGCTTGCAGGTTAGGCTTCCGAAACGCGGCGCCGCGGAGAGTCGCACCCAAAAACCTCAGCCGAAGGCCGCCAACGATGGCGCTAGATACGGGAAATTAGACGAATTTTTTGGCCAGAACTGAGCGAGTTGTGCGTGATAATCGCCGGCGGCAGCGTACTCTTCCTTCTCCGCGGAGTCTTCCGAGCCTGCTTCTAGCGGTTTTTGTGTCGCATTTTTGGCACGGTTCCTTAAGGGCTCGCGGTGATCACGCGCGATCTCGAAGCGACTCCCTTCAAAAGCTGCGTGGATGCGCTGTAGGATTCAAATCGTCCGCGATCGGCATAGCGCGGCAGAAATTGGGCATAGCTGAGTTTAACCGTGATCGGATTGTCATGGAGCGCCGTTGCCGCGAGAAAAAAGTTACCGAGAGTGGTCTTGATGATGTGTGTTGCTACGATATGTCGTACAGCGTGAGGGCCGATGCCTTGACAGTTTTCGACGTACTTCTTCGTCCAATTGCGCACCACTACATCAAGCTTATCGAATTCTTGTTTTGGATGATCTGTGGAAACAAACACAAGCTCCGACCCTAAGCCCCCTATCAGCGGCCGGTATGTGCGAATGTATCGAGTAATATAGGGGGTCATGGATGGATCCACGGCTTGATCGTAGTCATGCTCCTTAGCTGCTCCTCTCATGTTCTTGAAGAGGCCCTTGCCAATGACGATACGCCAATTGCCATCTCCCATCTGGCGCAGTTGCCCCGTATTGTCGGGTCGGTATGTGAGATCGATAAAATTTAGGATTCGCAACGGGTTTGAAGTCATCAATGCCATCAGAGCAAGGTCGCGTGCCCACGACACCTCGTGGTCGCCACCTGTCGTGTGCCGATCCTCCTCTGCCCTGTTGATGGCACGCATCATGGCATCGAGTGGTCGATCGAGATCCAGAATGTGCTGGATGGGTTCGAAGGGGTTGCGAGCCCTCCCGTCTTTCTTATAGTTCTCCTTCAGCATGGGTAGAATCTCAAGGTAAATCCAATTCAACGTGTCAGCGCATCGCGCGGGCCAAGCGGCAGCGTCATATCCAAGACTAGCGCCAATTGTGGCCTGCTTAGGCAGGAAGCCATCTTTTGGATGAAGAAGCATCAGTACCGTGTCAAAGAAATATACGTGACCGCCATGTGTCTGTCCGGAGGCCTCCATATACCAATCGAGATACCGAAACAGATAATCCTGATCGGCGAGCAGTCCAAGTGTAAGGGTTTCGAGATCGAGCCCCGCCCCGCCCTCGCTTTCCGCAATCTTCGCCCAGCCAAGAAAAGACAGGAGCGCATTCCAAGTCCGATTGGCGGTGGGCACCCAAAGGCCGTCGAGGATCTCAGGCCATCTCTTGGCCATGCTTTCTTCCGTCCTCCAATGAGCGCGCAATTCCCGTGTGCGCCAAGACTTCTCCCCGGTGCTGCGCAGAGCGCGCGACAACACCTTTCCGCGGCTACGCAGGATGTTGTTCGAGGATTTTCCCTCGACTTTGTATCGATCGAGCGCAGGAATCTCGACACGTAGCCGATGGCTCTTGGGGGATCTGATGAGGTCTTAACCGATAGCGCAATTTAAGTCGTTCGACCAGCTTTTTGCGGTGCGCAATTGCATGCGGATCGTCCAAAGTCGCCAGCGGCGGCTTCCGCCGGCGGGGAATGTGATTTAGCAAACTTCCGGGAGCGAGACCGCGGAGCTGTTCCAGGCGTTCCACGCAAGGTAGATGTCCCGCATGCGGGACACGGCCATCTTTACTCCAGCCGAGGAGAGTGCGGGTACCCACGCCGATCTCGCGGGCGGTTCTGCTGAGGTTTCCCCAACCAGCGAGGAGCGGGCGCAGTACTTGCTGGAATGGATTGAGATCACCCGTGATGGATGCTCCCTGGTAGTCGAGCGATTGCAAAAATCGAAACCATTTATTTAGGAGCGAGAGCCGGTTTTTCACATAGCTCCTCGACGGCCCCGAGCGGAAAGTCGTTCGCCATGTGCGTCTCTCAAGGCTCGAACTGCGTGCGCATTAGTTGGCCCACCTCGTGCGACCAATCCCATCCTATAATCGCTGATGAAATCGTCCAGAGCCGAGATGTGGTTCGCCACCGAAGACTGGGCAATCAAATCCCCCGCCCAACGGACTCAATAAATAGATCTCTCAGAAGACAAAACGTTACCCGCTTAATCGACATGACGCGCCTCCGACGCGCCCGGCGTAGCTGATCGGCCTTCAAAACGAGGTCATTAATTGAAGGTTTATCCCGATAATGACAATTCGGTCGCTTCACGACTTAACCCTATGTTTCTTATGGGTTTTAACCGTCCAAATCAAAGATTGCGTTGTCTTCGCAACACCACCCAAGTCGTCATTAAGCTCGCAGGGCGCTTTTTCCCCTCGCCTTGGATGTAGCGAGCGGGTTTTATAGCCGTGCGATGGCGATCCATCGTGCGACGTCGATCCGACAGGATCAAGATTCGCTCGTGAGGTTGGAGTGCTACAGCGAAGTGGTCACTCGCGCCTGGCGCGACGGGACGGCTTCGTACACCCCGTTTAAAGCTCCTAATGATCAATCGCCCTTGGCGTGCATGGCACGAGGCAATGAGATCTGATTTAAGACAGCGATGAGCGTCGCAGACGCCGTTCACTGTCCGATCTCAATTTGTGCACGGCGCGTTTTGTGATGTGCGTCTCACCATGGGAACTGTGCCCGCGTTCTGTACCTGTCGGCCGCGACCACGTTTACACACGTTGCCTCGAGCGCACCACCGCAACCGCCACCTATACAGCCTTTGACGAGGGCACGGCATTAAGGCGAGTTCGAGCCGGCTAAAGGCGATGCCTAGACCTCCTGGACAAACCACACCAGGAGTACATGGCATGTCGAGCCGAAAGAACAGCCGAATTGAATCCATCGTATAAGGCTTCAGGTCGATCTAGATGGTAAAAAAACACAGGGGGAACGAAACAAGCTAGGTCAATTTGCAACCCCCCTCGGCTCGCCCGCGAGGTTGCGACTCAGGCCTCGCATTGCTGCCAAAATCAATGCCACTACGGTTCCTTGAGCCAGGCTGTAATTTGCTTGCGATATCTTCGGCGGTCATGGAGAAATCGTCCAGCCGTCGAGTTCAGTCAGCGACCGGGATCGAAATCGACCCCCACTACGCGAATCCAGCGAAGAAGTTGTGGCGTGGAACGCCAATTAAAATTATATTGGGCATTTCACACGCCTACGCCCGCCTGCAAATGACGGGAGCGAGCCACATTGCTGATCTGCAATCCCCCTTACGTCCGAAATCAACATATCGAGTCGACCGAAAAGAAGAGGATGCAGCGTGCCATCCAGGATGCTCTCGGCATCAAGCTTTCTGGCTTGGCTGGTCTTTACTGCTATTTCATTGCATTCGCGCACGACTGGCTATGCGAGGGCGGAGTCGCTGAATGGATCATACCCAGCGAATTCATGGAGTCCAACTATGGCCGTGCGCTGAAGGAATACTTGCTTCGCCACGTGACGCTGCTGGGGATTCACCGCTTCGATCCAAACGATGTCCAATTCAAAGATGCTCTCGTATCGTCAGCGGTCGTCTCGTTTAGAAAATCGAAGCCACCGGCGAATCATCAGGTCCGGTTCTCCTTTGGCGGCACTCTACTAGAGCCAACAATCATCAAGGATATTTCGACGCAAGTGCTGATGCACACGGATAAATGGACGCGATATCCGGAGCAAAAGCCTCAACGGGAGCATCGGGGGTGGCTGCTGGGTGATCTATTCACCATCAAGCGCGGGATAAACACCGGCGCAAACGATTTTTTCATTGTCGATGAAGAGGAGGTGCGTTCGCGCAATCTCCCCAGGCGTTATCTGCGTCCGATATTGCCGCGCGGCGGCCGTATTTCCGGAAACGAAATTCGTGCAAACATAGCAGGGGCTCCTGTGTTGGGCAGCCCGAGGCTCTATGTGATTGACTGCGATCTGTCTGAGAAGCGCATCGCTTGGTCAGAACCCGAGTTGTGGACATACCTACGGACGGGCTTGGCCAGCGTCGCGCAGACCTATACTTGCCGCAAGCGCAAGCTCTGGTATGAACAGGAGGACCGAACTCCGGCACCAATCGTATGCAGCTTCGCTGGCCGCACTGACAAGAACCGGCAGCCATTTCGATTTTTCCTCAATCATTCGAATGCAATCGCAACCAATAATCTTTATATGTTATACCCGAAGCCAATCCTCGGACGTCGCTTTATGGGCAGTCCCAAGCACTTCGTCCTATTTGGCAGGCATTGAACGCGATGGACACCAAGACTCTCCTCGCCGAAGGCCGATGCTTCGGCGGTGGGTTACACAAATGGAACCTGGCGAATTTGCCAAGGTACCGGCAGACACCTTGGCGAGAGTTGCAGGCCTTCAGGCGAAGAGTAAAGTCCGAAGAAGTTGACACCTTACTGGTCCTCCTTTGCGCGGTTAGCTCGGTAGGCTCGACAGCAGCGACGACATGGAGATGCTTGGCGAAGGTGGCATGAGCCACGTCTACAAGGCGGTCGATCTGCGCAAGGTCAAAGCCGGCGCCGCCGATTTCAAAATCAAAGCGAATAACTTTTTTGACTCAACCTCTCGACCACCGGCGCACGAGGGAGCGCTCAAAAGGAGCAGAGTTGATCCGACGTTTTTGCGACCACACGCATGCGATAACCGCCCAATTATCACACGCAATGTCGCCGTGGCCCTCTTACATACCTCGGCCGACGTAGCTTCCAAGGTTCAACTCTACGTCACCTCTTCGCTGAAGCCCGGCACTGATAGCCGCCCCGATCCGAGCCCGCGTTTCGGGCCTAGTGGCGGAGACGAAGTATGCCTTCATGCCCTCCTCAAACTCGGAGACCGACGGAAGGTTGGGCCGTCGATGAGCTTTTGCCCTCCGAAATCGCTCGCTTGTCGAAGTTCGAGAGCCTGCGAGCGAAAGACTCGACAAAGTCATCCAGCTCACCATCGGGCAGGGCGCGGTTGATATATCCGTAGTGGGCTGCGAGGTCGCCGGGAAAGTCGTCCGCACCCAAGACAATTTCTAGTGCTCTGCCGCGACCAACCAGCCGCGCTAGTCGGGCCATCGGACCCCACCAGGAAGAGCGCCACACCCACTTCGAACTGAGCCAGGACACACTGCTCACGACTTCCGAAACGCATGTCGCACGCTAATGCGAACTCGCCGGCCCCGCGCGCCCGCCCTCGAATAGAGGCGATCGATACCGCCGCCGCGGAACTGAGCCTCACTAGCACGTCCAGCCAGGGGTGCAACCCTGTCCGACCGGGCTTCATGGCCGACTGTCACGGCCTTATCGACCAGTACGTGAAATGAGCGAGAAAGAAGTCGCGATCGGCGCTATCGAAAACAACAACACGGACATCTGGATCGCTTTCGATCTCACCTACGAGCGCATCGAGCTCGTGGATAGTTTGAGGATCTATTAGATTGATCGGCGGGTTGTCGAAAGTCGCTCGCCAGTACGCGGGGCTGCGTTTATCAATTCGAATTTGCTTAGCACTCATGAAGAACCCTCCGATGCATGATCTGGGCTCCACTCCATCATCTTCTCTGCTGCTTCCCAATCCCACCAAGGTATGAGTGGACCAGACGCGCTTACTTACCTTCGTATGATTGTCAACATCGGCGGCCCGGGTATCGTGCGGATAGGCCCATCACAGGAGATTCAAATGGAAGAGCATGTAATCGTCGACTCGAGTTTCTCCGCCGTCGTTAACGCGCCCCTCGAGACAATCGATATCCCAAAGTGGTGCTTCAGTCTGCCGGATGATGAGTATCAAGGGTGTTCGCCGGCGCACGTCGCAGCGCGCGCCACAACGGCACGGGACGGGCGCGATCTGATCAATGTAGAAGTGATCGGAGGCACCTTGATGGTGCAGCACTACGTAGAAGTGGTGAGCGAGAAACATCACCTCGTTCTTGAATCCGTGTCTGACCTTTTTACCACTGCCGGTCGTACGAAGATTCTGGTGATGTGGGAACTGAGCGTAAAGCGCACTGATGACCGAAAGTGTGAGTTCACTTGCCGCGTACGAACCCGTGCAACTGACGAGTTATGGGATCTGCTGGCTCGCCAGGGAATACCGTTCGAAGTCTTCACCTCGCAGCGTCAACCCATGAGTATCGCGCATATCAAGGCGGAAACGCCTCTGTTCGCGTTAAGCATCGAACGCTACGCACTTCGGCTCGCGGAGCCGCCTAACGGCGTGCCTCGGTAAAGGATTGGGAGTCACGATAAACCGTATGGTCTTGTTGCCGATTGCTGTAGGGTCCTCGTCGGTACCGTCATATACAGGGTCCGAGCATTGAACGGCCCAATGGCAAGTTATCGCCAATCTACGAGGTCGCCATTCCTTCTGGATACCGCGAATGGCAACTGATAGCCGTGGACAATCTACTGGTGGCAGGCAAGACCGACCAATTGCGCGCCCAACTCGGCAACTCCATTGCGATGAAAGCGTTTAAGGATAAAACGCTGCCATTCCCCGACGGCGCTATCATCGCGGCGATTCATTGGACTCGAGTGGCTTCGCCGGACAACGACAAAGTGTTGGGCGGCCCATTTCCCGGCGCCGAGTCCTTCGTCATCGGGTCTCCCGTGAACGTCCAGTTCATGGTTAAAGATTCCAAAAGGTACGCCGCGACCGGGGGGCTGGGGCTTTGCGGACTTTAAAAACGGTAATGCGGGGGGACAGGTTATTGCACGAAACGTGCTTTGCCTGTCACGTGCCTGCGAAAGATCGCGACTACGTTTTCACCCACTATGCACCCTAGTTTATGAGCAGAAGTACTGCATGGATTCTTGGAGGCAACGCATCGTGAACAAACATCGCACCGCACTCCTGGTGATTGACCCCTATAACGATTTCATCTCAGAGGGCGGCAAGCTATGGGATCGCTTAAAGCCCGTCGCCGATGCCAACAATTGCGTTCCTCACATGTTGCAGGTACTAAAGGCCGCCAGGAGCGCGGGGCTTCGTGTGTTCTATGCCTTGCATCATCGGTACCGGCCGGGGGACTACGAGACTTGGGAGTACATCGCACCTATCCAGAAGGCCGCCTGGTCGCGTAAGACTTTCGAGTACGGGACGTGGGGCGGCGAGATACGTCCGGAATTCACCCCACAACCAGGCGACATCGTCGCCCAAGAACATTGGTGTTCCAGCGGCTTTGCCAACACCGATTTGGACTTACAACTCAAGCAGCACAGTATTCACAAGCTAATCGTCATAGGACTCATCGCCCACACGTGTGTGGAAGCTACTGTGCGCTATGCCGCCGAGCTTGGTTATCAGGTCACGGTGGTGAAAGATGCGACAGCGAGCTACTCGGAAGAGCACATGCACGCGGCTCTGGATGTCAATTTGCCAAACTACGCGAGCACCATTGTGACCGCGAACGAGGTGATTGAATCGATTAAGGCTCTTTAGCGTTTTGGGTAACAAATCCACGTGCAGTCCTGCGTAGGGAATACGATGCAAGATTTATCCCCCACGGATCAAGCGATTCGCTTATGCTCTTTGCCACCGCCGACCTGGTCCAGATACTGCTCGTAACCCTCGGCTGCCATATCGTCCCGGTGTATGAATCGCAGCGACGCCGAGTTGATGCAGTAGGCAGGCCGCCGCAATCCGTGGGGCCATCGTCAAAGACGTGGCCCAGATGACTATCGCCGTGATAGAGCGCACTTCGATGCCGGTCACGCCGTGAGTAGGATCAGGCAATTCTCTTATGTTGAAGGGTACGATGGGCTTGGTGAAACTCGGCCAGCCTGAACCTGAATCGAATTATCGAAAGAGGCGAAAAGAGGCTCGCCAGATACGATATCAACGTAGATCCCTGGTTCCTTATTTCCCAGATATGCGCCGGTGCCTGGGGCGCTGGTATGGCTATGCTGGGTGACGCGATACTGCTCCGGCGATAGTTTGGAAATGGCCTGCGGATCTTTGGAGAATGTTTTCATGACCTTCTGCAGGATTTTCCCAGTTGGGGACCGCCTGCCCATTTCGTAAGTTGGGTACCACCGTGAAGGGGTTACCGGCGGAGCCGAAGGCGACAAAGTTCTTACGCGTCTTTTTTCTTGCTGGCAAGTTTTCGC